>NZ_JADWYI010000001.1 GCF_016904885.1 Archangium primigenium | reverse complement strand
CGGTGGGCGAGATGATGGCGGCCATGTCCAACCCCGTCGTGCCCGCGCTGCACGAGCTGCGGCCCGACGTGGATCCCGCGCTGGACGCCGTGGTGCGCCGCGCGCTCGCGCCCTCGCCCGCGGATCGCTACACCCGCACCGACGACTTCGCCCGCGCGCTGAGCGAGCAGCTGCTGCGCCTGGGGGGCTCCCTGGGCGCCGAGGAAGTGGGCGCCTTCGTGCGCGCGCTCTGTCCCGAGGCCTTCGCCTCGCAGCGCCAGCTCCTGTCGCGGCTCTCGTCGAGCCCGGGGTTGCGCCGCACGCCGCCCCCGGCGCCCCTGGGCCCCACGGGCCAGCCGCTCAACACCCTCATCCAGGCCCCCGGGCCCGATGACGGCTCGGGCATCGGCTTCGCGTCCACCATGGTGCGCGCGGACAGCCGCACCGCCGTGCCCGTGGTGGCCGTCCCGGTGACCGCCGAGACCGTCATCCCCCAGGGCCCGGGTCGCAAGGGCTGGACGGCGGCGATCCTCCTGGGCGCGCTCGGGTTGGTGGGCGCCTCGGCGGGCGTCACCGCGGTGATGATGAACCGGCGTCCGCCTCCTCCGGCGGCCTGGGCCCAGGCCCCGCGGCCCCCGCCCCCCCAGGGCATGTTCGGAGACCCGGGGGCCCACGCGCCTCCGTCCGGCGGCCCGGAGCGACCGCCGCCGCCTCCGCCGCGGGGGCCTCCCCCTCCGAACAGCATGCCGCCGCCCCCACCCCCTCCTCCCGTGGGGGGCCCGCCCGAGGAGGAGCCCCGGGCCGTGGCGGACAGCGCTCCGGCGCGCGCTTCCCGGCTCGTCGCCGCCGAGCACGTGATGGCGCTGCGGCCCGGTCGGGACGCCAGGTCCTTCGTCCTCGACGGGCAGACGGAGGGCCTGCGGCCGGGCAGCGTCGTCCAGGTGGTGGCGGGGCCCGTGCGCGATGGCAAGGCGAGGCTTCTGGGCGAGGCCAAGGTCACCCAGGTGTCCGAGCGGCGCACCGTGGTGTTCGCGGATGCCCGGGTGCGCCGGGCGGATCAGTCGGAGCGGCTCGTGGTGTTGCCCGCCGCCGCCGCCGTGCCGGTGAAGTACACGGTGCCGGCCGAGCCGCCGACCGTGGCGGTGCCCGAGCCCGTGGTGACGCCCAAGGCGCCGCCCAAGCCCGCCGAAGCCGGTACGCCCGCCGCGCGCCGGGAGCTCAAGGGCCGCATCGCGGACCGCAGCTTCTCGCCGCTGCGCAAGACGTTCGAGGTGACCAACACGGACACCATCGTCTGGAGCCACTGCATCCTCGTGGCCCAGGGCCGCAAGATGCTCAAGCTGGGGGGCATGGCACCGGGCACCTCCCGCGAGGTGACGCTCGGGAACTTCGAGCAGGGCGTGCCGGGCGGACCCTTCGTGAAGGCCGATCGCGTGGGGCTCTTCTGCGACGAAGGGCAGGTCGAGTTCCCCTTCAAGCTGTGAAGCGCCGGCCCGGCGGGCTCAGAAGCCGCCGGTGAGCTGGAGCGTGAAGGTGCGGCCGTACTGCGGCACGGGCACCGCGGAGCGCTCCTCGCCGAGCGCCAGGGCGTAGCGCGTGTCGAGCAGGTTCTGCACCCCGGCGAAGTAGCGCAGGTGGGCCAGCTCGCCGGACAGGCCCATGCCGAGCAGGAGCGCCTCGCCGTGATCGCCGCCGTCTCCGGCGTCGCCGCGGGCGCTCTGGTAGGTGGCCTGGGTGGCCAGGCGCACGTCGCCCTGGCCCAGCGGCAGCAGCACGCGGCCCGCGGCCAGGTGCGTGGGGGACGCGTTGAGCGCCTCGCGCGAGGCGTTGCGCAGCGAGACGAAGGAGTAGCTCAGGTCCACGAGCAGGTAGCGCCCCGGCTGCCAGCGCAGGCCCACCTCCGCGCCCCAGGCCCGGGTCTCCCCGGAGCGGTTGCTGAAGACGACACAGGCGGTGGGGGCGGCGGGATCTCCACAGCCCGGCGGGCCGTCCTGGGGCTGGAGCACCACCAGGTTGGAGATGCGGTTGTGGTAGCCGGCGAGCGTGAGGCGCAGCTCGTTCGTCACGTCATGCGCGTGCTCGAGCTCCAGGGTGGTGATGGTCTCCGGCGCCAGTTGGCCTGCGGCCGCCTGGGCGCGTCCCCCATCCTCGTAGTCCAGCTCGTAGGGGGTGGGGGCGCGAAAGGCGCGGCCCACCACCAGCTTGGTGAGGCCCTGGGCATAGGGCCGGCCGATGAGCGCCAGGCGCGGCGTGAAGGGCGCGCTGTCCAGGTTCGTGTAGCGATCCAGGCGCACGCCGGCGAACAGGCTCCAGCTCGGATGGAGGTTCCACTCGTCCAGCAGGTAGGCGGACAGGAGCGCGCGCGAGCCGATGGGCATGGGGGCCGAGCCCTTGGGGCCGAAGCTCTTTTGATCCAGGCGCACCTGGGCCTGGCCCTCCGTGCCGAAGGTGAGGTGGTGGGCGCCCAGGCGCAGGCGCAGCCGGGCCTCGGCCGACAGCCAGTCCGCGCGCGAGGCGTCGGTGTCCTGCCTCAGGCCCTCGTCGGACTGGGCGTACACCCAATGGCCCTCGTAGCGGCTGGCGTCGTAGGCGCCGCGCAGGGACAGCACCAGGCGCTCGCTCAGGGGCTGCTCGTAGCGCGCCTCGGCGAAGCCGCGCACGTCGCTCACCTGGGTGCCCGGCGCGCCGAGCACCGTGCCGAAGGGGCCCATGGGGCTCTGCTTGAGCCGCCAGTGCCACTGGGCGTGCAGCCCGAGCCGACCCGCGCGGGCCCGGAGCGAGGCGCTCGCGGCGCGCTCCGCGTCCAGGCCCTCGATCGTGGGCAGGCCGCTGCCCAGCCGCGTGAGCTCCGCGCCCCGGAGATTGAGCCCCGCCACGGACAGGAGCACCGAGTCCCGGCCCCGCTCCCAGCCCGCGCTCGCGCGCACCCGCAGGGCGCCGAGCGAGCCCGCCGCCCCGGTGAGCTCCGCGTGCTGCTCGCCCCCCAGCGTGTCCCGGGGCACCACGTTGATGACGGCGAAGAAGGCGCCCGTGCCGTACAGGGCGCTGCCCGGGCCCCGCACCACCTCGATGCGCTCCACCTCGCCCAGGTCCACCGCCAGGTCGCGCGCCGAGTAGCCCTGGCCCGTCACGATGTCGTTGAGCGGATGGCCGTCCCAGAGGATGAGCACGCGGGTGTTGAAGTCCCCCGGGGGCGCGAAGCCGCGCACGCCCAGGTAGGTGTACGTCCGATCGTCGGACACGAAGATGCCCCGCACGGCGCTCAAGGCCTCGGCGAGCGTGGTGTAGCCAAAGGCGCGCAGCTCCTCGCGCGACAGCACGCTGATGGAGGCGGGGGCCTCGTCCACGCTGAGCAGGTTCTTGGACGCGGCGCGCACCGGCGGCGGCACGTAGCGCAGCGGCGCATGCACGCGCGTCTCCTGATCCGCCCGCACCAGCACGGGCTGGTGCAGGGGGCTCACGTCCCGGCTCTCCACCTCCAGGTCGTGTTCCCCCTCGGTGAGGGTGATGACGGTGGGGGTGAAGCCCATGGGGCGGCCGTCCACGCGCACGGTGGCGTTGTCGCGGTTGGCGGTGACGATGAGGCGGCCGGTGGGGGGCGGGCGGGGGCTGAGCGCCACGGAGAAGGGCACCTCCTCGTCGGCCACCACGTCCACCACCACCTGGGCCGGGGTGTGGCCGGGCGCGCTCACGTGCAGCACGTGTTGACCCGGGGGGAAGCGCAGGGTGCCGGGCACCTGGCCCAGCACGGGGCCGTCCGGGGAGGCGCGCACCTCGGCGCCCGAGGGGGTGCCCGTGAGCCGCACCCCGCCGGTGATGAGCTCCAGGGTGAAGGTGCGCTGCTCGGCGCGCCCGGGCGTCAGCTCCACGGACACCGTGGCGCGCCGGTAGCCGTCCTTGTGCACCATGACCTCGTGGCGCCCGGGGGACAGCGCGAGCGTCTGCGGGGACAGGCCCCGGGCGCCCAGGTCCTCGCGGTCCACGAAGACCTCGGCGCCGGGGGGATCCGTGGTGATGCGGATGAGCGCCACCTTGGGCCGCAGCCGCTCGAGCGCCCGCTCCACCTCGGCGGCGTCCACCGCCGGCAGGGCCTCGCGGGTGAGGTCGTTGTAGTAGCGGTAGGCCTCGTTGTAGCGGCCCAGGGCCTCGTAGCAGCGCGCGATGTTGTAGAGGACGTTGCGGTTGGGCACCAGGCGGTAGCTGGTGAAGTAGGAGCGCAGCGCCTCCACGTACTGCCGCCGGGCATAGGCCTGGTTGCCCACCTCGAAGCTCACGTCCGCCTCGTCCGCGGTGTTGCTGGCCCGCACGGCCGCGGGCACGAGCAGCAGCGACAAGAGCAGGAGCAGGCGGCACACGTCCCTCATCCCCCCATTCTTCCACGCGGCGTCCCCCCGTCCACCTCGTGGAGGCCCGCCGGGCCACGCGCTCAGCGGGAGAGGACTTCACCCAGGGCCCGGGCCGCCGCCTCCAGCGCCTCCGGGGACTGGGCCTCCTCGGGCCGCGCGTCGAAGACCCCCCGGCCCCACAGCCGCGCGGGCGTGTCCGGGTAGCGCGGCACCAGGTGCACGTGGCAGTGCCGCAGCACGTCCCCGATGGCGAACACGTAGGCGTGCGCGGCGCCGAGCACCTCGCGCTGGGCCCGCGTCACCCGGGCCGTCCAGGCCCCCAGCTCCCGCGCCTCCTCGTCCTCGAGCTCGTAGACGGCGCGCACGTGGCGCGTGCTGGTGAGCACCACCCAGCCGGGCACGGGGCTCGCCGAGGCCACGCCGTGCAGCACCCAGCCGGGAGGCCGGGCGATCACTCCCCCCAGGGGTCGTACCTTTCCGGTCACCACGCCACAGCCCAGGCAGGGCGCGTTCACGTCCACGTCACTCATGGCGCGCCACGCTAGCAGCGCCCGCCCGGGGGTGGGGCAAAGACCCGGCGCGCCAACTTGACGTCAGAGGGCGGTGGGTCGGAGACTGCCGGGCCGCTACCCTCCGTGGACGACCCGCGCAAGCGGTCGCCGCGCGCGGGGTCTCGGAAGCGTCGGATTTCAAATTCAAGCAGCCAAGGTGGGACGATGAAGATGCGCTGGGCAGTCGTGGTGCCGTTCCTGGTGATGGGGTGCGGCCCCGGGGGCTCGAATGGAGATGGGATCGCCGATGGCGTCCTCAAGCCGGATTCCGTGTCGGCGGTGGCGCCGGCCACGCCCAAGGGCACCGTCTCCGGGCAGGTGCTCGACACCCGCATGCAGCCCCTCACGGACGCCACCGTGACGCTGCTCATCGGCAGTGACACGTCGGGCACGGCCTACTCCAAGAAGACGGACGGCGCGGGCAACTTCATGTTCACCGGCGTGCCCGCGGGCTCGGGCGTGCTGGTGACCGCGTCCAAGGACGGCTACGCCACGCTGCGCGCCAACACCACCGTGCCCTCCAGCGCGGGCAACATCCCCATCAACAACGGCAACGCCAGCCTGGGCGCCATGATGCTGGCGGACACCAGCGGCTCGGTGAGCTTCACGCTCTACACGCCCTCGGGCCACCCCGCGGCCAACGCGCGCGCCTACCTCGAGGCCACGCCCGCCGGCATGCTCGCCTTCAACGGCACCGAGGCCTCCACCACCAGCTCGGTGATCGCCACGCCGGTGCTCGCCAACGAGATGGGCATCGTCACCTTCTCCGGCGTGCCCTCCCCCGGAGAGCTCGCGCGCATCGGTGGCGCGGGCTTCGGCGGCTACCGCCTCTTCGTGGACCCGGTGGACTACAACGGCGATGGCATCATCGACGCGGCCGGCACGGTCGCCGAGTTCAGCGCCTCCTCGCTGATCGGCCGGGGCTACTCGCAGCTCGTGCGCCTGGAGTCGCCCACCAACACCGACGGGGGCGGCACCTTCAACCTGGTGGCCACCAACCTGGCGAGCCTCCAGGCCACCGTCGACCGGCGCCCCTCGCGCAACCTCCTGCGCGAGGGCGAGTCCATCTTCCTGGGCTTCAACCAGCCCGTGCTGCGCGAGTCGATGCTCGCCATCCTCACCGACGAGTCGGGGCGGGATCAGATCGACGTCACCGTGACCGCCAACGCCACCGGCGACGTGTACTCCATCACCCCCGCGGCGGGCCGCATCGCCGAGGGCCAGGAGTACAACCTCATCCTGCGCGCCACCTCGGCCTACTCGGGCCTGGTGCGCACCTGGAAGGGCTCCTTCGTGCGCGGTGACGTGAAGAGCCCGCGCGCGCTGGCCATCACCTCCGTGACCTTCAAGGACCTCAACACCGCGGGCAACGTGTCCAACGTGCTGGATGCCGGCGAGTGCGTGGTCGTCACCTTCAACCAGGTGGTGTCCACCAACCCCGGCGCCGTCATCCCGCTGGAGGCCACGCTGTCCGGCGGCCCCGAGACGCTCAACATCAAGACGGTGCTGCCGGCCTCCTACCCCGCCACGGGCAATGCCTGCTTCCCGGGCGAGGCGACGAAGTTCCCCATCGACAGCGCGGCTTCCGCCACCACGCGATTCTACTTCCAGTACGGTACGGCGGGCGCGGCGGGCTACCCGCCCCTCAACCCGCGCAGCGTCACGGCCAACCTCCGCATGGAGTTCACCAAGTTCCAGCTGCTGGACCTGGCCTCCTACTACGAGACGGCGTGGGGCGTGCCGGTGCCGGCCACCACGGTGCTCGAGAAGCAGCTGCTCGCGCCGCAGCCGTAGCCGGGACGCGGGTCCACGACCTGTCCGGGAGTCGTAGCCCCGGAGGGTGAGGCTCCGGGCCGCGCCAGGCGGCCCGGAGCGCCCAAGTCACCATCCCCGTGCGCGAACTGTTGGCGCGCGGACAGGAGCCCGGGGCAAATGCCCCGCCGGGCCTCGGCGGCCACGAGCGCATCCGCCGGGCCGTGCATAGCATCGTCCGGCGTCACCACCTTCTCCGAGGGCTTCGCGCCATGACCGCACCGCTCACGCACTCCCTCGACACTCCCACCCGCGCCCACGCACGTCAGCGGGTGCTCGTGGTGGACGACTTCGACGACGCCCGCGAGATGTACGCGGAGTACCTGGAGTTCGTGGGCTTCCAGGTGGACGTGGCGCGCAACGGGGTGGAGGCGGTGGAGAAGGCCCAGGGGGCCCTGCCCGACATCATCCTCATGGACCTGTCCCTGCCGGTGATGGATGGCTGGGAGGCCACGCGCCGGCTCAAGCAGGATCAGCGCACGCGCAATATTCCGGTCATGGCGCTCAGCGGCCACGTGCTGGCGGGCAACGCCGAGCAGGCGCGGCAGGCGGGCGCGGACGAGTTCGTCGCCAAGCCGTGCCTGCCGCAGGACCTGGAGGACCGCATCCGCCGGATGCTCCAGCCCGGCAAGTCCAAGGTCACGCCCTAGAGTCCCGAGCCGCTCGGCCGTTTCCTCGTGGTCACCCCAGGGGGGGCCGTGGACCCGTTGCCATCGACGCGCCCGGACGCCGACGGGTGGACACCACCCGAGGCCTTCGACGAGTACCGTCTGGTGCGGCCCCTGGGCCAGGGCGCCACGGGGCAGGTGTACCTCGCCCATGACACCCTGCTGGATCGCCCCGTGGCGGTGAAGTTCGTGCGCGCGCTCGGCCCGGGCGCCTTGAGCCGCTTCCTCGTGGAGGCCCGCGCCGCCGCCCGTCTCCAGCACCCCAACGTCGTCACCCTCTACCGGGTGGGCCAATGGGACAGCCGCCCCTACCTCATCTCGGAGTTCGTCCGGGGGACGTCGTTGGACCGGCTGCCCCGGCCGCTGCCCTGGGAGCGGGTGTGGGCGATCGGCCGGGAGCTGGCGCGGGGGCTGGGCGCGGCGCACCGGCGCGGCGTGCTGCACCGCGACATCAAGCCGGCCAACGCGCTGCTCACCGAGACGGGCGAGGTGAAGCTCCTGGACTTCGGGCTCGCCAAGCTCCTGGACGCCGAGGCGCCCGCGCGCGAGGACACGCCGCCCGCGGGCGGATGGGAGCCCGGGGAGGAGGGCGAGCCCGAGGGGGCGCTGGCCGGTTCGCTGGACGGCATGAGCCTGCCCACCCTGCCCGAGGGCACCCGCGTGGGCACGCCCTACTTCATGTCCCCCGAGGCGTGGGCGGGCGACGTGCTCACCGCGCGCAGTGACGTGTACTCGCTGGGGCTCTTGCTCTACGAGCTGTGCGCGGGGCAGGGGCCCTTCCGGCACGTGCCGCCCCGGGAGCTGTGCCTGGCGGTGTGCTCGCGCGATGCGCGCCCCCTGGCCGAGGCCGTGCCGGGGGTGGATCCGGACTTCGCGGCGGTGGTGGACACGTGCCTGCGGCTGGTGCCCGGCGAGCGCTTCGCCTCGGCGGTGTCGCTCCTGGACGCGCTCGGCCACCTCACGCGCGACGCGCGGGCGGACGCGCTGCCCGAGGGCAACCCGTACCGGGGCCTGCAGCCCTTCGAGGCCGAGCACCGCGCGCTCTTCTTCGGCCGACAGCGCGAGCAGCGCGAGGTGCTCGAGCGGCTGCGCTCCGAGCCCTTCCTGCTCGTCACCGGGGATTCGGGCGTGGGCAAGTCCTCGCTGTGTCTGGCGGGCGTGCTGCCGCGGCTCGGGGACGGCGCGCTGGAGGACGGGCGGCGCTGGCGCGGCGCGCGGCTCATCCCCGGCCGGCGCCCGCTCCACGCGCTCGCCGCCGCGCTCGCCCCGGTGCTGGACCTGGACGAGGAGGGGCTCGCCAACCTCGTGCGCGCGGACCCCACGGGCCTGGCGCGCCAGCTGCGCGTGCGGCTGCGCGGGGACGAGGGCGTGGTGCTCTACGTGGACCAGCTGGAGGAGCTGGTGACGCTCGCCGAGGCGGACCAGGCGGCGCGCGTGGGACAGGCGCTCGGGGAGCTCGCCGCGGGCGTGTCCGGCGTGCGCCTCCTGGCCACCGGCCGCAGTGACTTCCTCACCCGGCTCACCGCGGTGCCCGGCCTGGGCGCGTTCGTGCCCGGCGCGCTCTTCCTCCTGCGCGCCCTGGGGCCGGAGGAGATCCACGAGGCGGTGGTGGGCCCGGCGCGCGCCAAGGACGTGCGCTTCGAGTCCGAGGCCCTGGTGCACACGCTCGTCACCTCCATCTCCGCCACGGAGGGCGGCCTGCCGCTGCTCCAGTTCGCGCTCGCGGAGCTGTGGGAGGCGCGCGACGAGGCCCGGGGCGTCATCACCCCCGAGGCGCTGGAGGGGCTGGGCGGCGTGGCGGGGGCGCTCGCCCGGCACGCGGACGCGGCGGTGGAGCGGCTTCTGCCGGACCAGCGCGCGGTGGCGCGGGGCGTGCTCCTGCGTCTCATCACCCCGGAGGGCACCCGGGCGCGCAAGACGGACGACGAGCTGGTGGGCGCGGACCCCCGCCAGCGCGCGGTGCTGGAGGCGCTGGTGCGCGCGCGGCTGCTCGTGGCGCGCGAGGTGGAGGGGGGCACCTCCTACGCGCTGGCCCACGAGGTGCTGCTCGGCGGGTGGGGCACGCTCGCGCGGTGGCTCGCCGAGGCCGCCGAGCACCGGATCATCCAGGCGCGCCTGGAGGCCGCCTCCGCGCGCTGGGAGCAGGAGGGTCGCGAGCGCGCGCTCCTGTGGGGCTCGCGGCAGCTCGCCGAGGCGCGCCAGCTGGAGCCCTCGGCGCTCACCCTGCGCGAGCGCGCCTTCCTGGAGGCCTCGCGCCGCACCCGGCTGCACCGTCGGCGGCTGGGGCTCGCGCTGGCCGTGGGCTTCGGGCTGTCGTTCGTCACCGTCCAGGCCGGCCCCCGGCTGTTCGCGACGGCCCACGAGGCCGGGACGCGCGAGGACCTCACGCGCGCGGCCCACTGCCTGGCGCAGGCCCGGCACGAGCGCGAGGCGCTGCGGCACGCGCGCGAGGAGGCCCACCAGCACTACCGGGCGGGGCGCGGGGCGGAGGGCGACGCGGCCTGGGCGCGCGCCGCCGTGGCCGAGCGCGCCCTGCACCGGCTCCTGGACGAGGCCGGTGCGCTCCTGGAGCGCTCGCGGGAGTAGCGGCGACTACTTGCGCGACGGGTCGAGGCGCGGACGGGGGAGGCCCGCCACGGGCGCCTCGAAGGCGAACAGGTTGCCCTCCTCGGGCCGCTGCCGCCGCTCCTCGGGGCTGAGCGTGTGGTTGGCCGAGGTGACGTACACGGTGCGCAGGTCGTCCCCGCCGAAGGTGGGCATGGTGGGGTACTGCACCGGCATGCGCACCTCGCGCTCCACGCGGCCCTGGGGGTCGAAGCGCAGCACCTTGCCGGCGCCGTGGATGGCGCACCACAGGAAGCCCTCCGCGTCCACGCTGGCGCCATCCGGCCCGGTGCCCTCCTCCACGCGCGCGAAGACGCGCTCGTTCACCGGCTGGCCGAGCGCCGGGTCATAGTCCGCGGCCCAGAGCGTCTTCTGGAGCGTGTCGCCGTAGTACATGGTGCGGCCATCCGGACTGAACGCCAGGCCGTTGGCCGTCTTCACCGGGCGCGTGCCCGCGTGCCACCGGCCGCCGCCGTCGTAGCGCCAGAAGGGGGCCTCGCGCGGGGCGGGGCTCGCGTCCCCGGGTTGGAGCGGCTCGTACATGGGGCCGATCCACAGCCGGCCCTGGCGGTCCAGGCCGCCGTCGTTGAAGACGAAGCGGCGGGGATCGAAGGGCGGGGGCGCGAGGAAGCGCAGCGCGCCGTCCGCGAAGGTGAAGTCGAACAGGCCGGTGCTCAGCGCCACCACGGCGCCCGTGTCCGTGAGGGCGAAGGCGCCAAGGGCCGCCGGCATCTCCCAGGCGCTGTCCTGGCCCGTGCGCGGGTCGAAGACATGGAGCGCGGGCTCGCGCAGGCACTGCCAGAACAGCCGCCCCGAGGCCGCGTCCCAGACGGGACTCTCGCCGTTGAGGGACTGGGCCTTGAGGACACATCGCACCGGAGTCGTCGCGCTCATGCCCGCGGTTATGCCTGGGCGGAACGGCGCCGCCCACGCTCAAGCGCGGGGGCGAGCCTCCTGCATCGCCTGGCGGACAGTGCCCCGCGTCGAGGGACTAGAACTGCCAGGTCGGCGTGGTGCCGCTCGCGTACTGTCCCTGGTTCTTGAAGTAGATGTCCACGAAGCACGAGTCCGAGTAGCCGCCCGGGGTGTAGGGGCCGCTGCACTCCACGCTCTGACTGGTGCGGTCCAGTCCCCCCGCCGTCGACGAGCCGCAGACGATCTGCCCGGCGAGCTGGTTGTTGTAGAGCGTGTTGTGCATGTTGATGGCGGTCTTGGACTTACACGTCGTCACGCAATAGGAATACATGCGCGTGCCGTCCAGCGACCGGCCGATCTGCTGGGTGACAGTGCAGTTGGCCTCGGTCAGCCCCGTGCGGGTGTACGTCTGGGTGCCCTGGGTGGACGTGGGCGGGGTCGCGTACGACGTGCTGCCGCCGTGCTGCTCCAGGGCTCCGAGGGCCTCGGGGCTCCGCGCGTCCAGCTCCGCGCCCCCACAGCCCACCAGCAGACCCACCACTGCCATCTTCCATGCGCTCGTGCTCATCCTGGTTCTCTCCGGGAAAGGCCCAAGCACATACGCAAACAATCAATTCCTGGCAACCGGGGGCATTCTGCCCCAATTCCTGTCACCTGAAACGATTGGGGAGCGCGGGGCGGGGAAATCACTCTCCGTGTGGCGGACGCTCTCCGGCGCCCGCGAAGGCGAGCAGGCCCGCGGCGGTGGCGTGCGCATCGCCCATCAGGTCGCCCCCGGGCTGCTGCTGCTCGGCGAGGAAGGTGAGCAGCGCCGCGTGCGCGCCCCCCTCCGTCTCGCCCGCGCATTGCAGACAGAAGGCCAGCTCCCCGGCCAGGTCCACGTTGCCCTCCCCGAGCACCCACGGCGTGGCCACGAGCAGCTCCTCCGTCCAGGCCTCGGTGTCGGGCGCGCGCAGGGGCGCGCGCAGGTAATGGCTGTCCAACAGGAACAGGTGCGTGAGCCAATACACGGTCACCACCCGCGACACGTCGCGGAAGGCGTGGGGCGCGATGGGCAGCCGCACGTCCAGGCCCCGGAGCGCCGCCATCTCGCCGAGCAGCCACGCGTGGAGCCCGGAGCCCTCCTCGTCCAGGGCCACCAGGTAGGTCCGCAGGGTATCGGGCGGGAGGGATTGATTCGGCAGGCCGCGCGCGTCCCGCACGAACCACGCGTCCACGCGCGCCATGCCCTCCTCGGCGTCCAGTCCGGGGGGCAGCGCGAGCGGCACCTCGGCCAGGGCGTCCACGGCCGCCTCCAGCGCGGGCCCGAGCGCCCAGCGCGCGAAGGCCCGGGGCGCATGGCCCTCCAGCATGTGCAGGGTGAGCGCCCGCAGGGCGCGGGAGGCGTCGTCGGTGCCCTGGGACAGCGCGAGGAACGCGGTGAGCGCGCGGCGGGCCTCGTCCTCGTAGCGGGGGAGCGCCCCGGCGGGCACGCCGGGCAGCCGCAGGAGCGCCATGGCGTCGCGGGTGAAGGCGGCCTCTCCCGGTGAGGCCGTCACCGCCTGGCCCATCACGGCGGTGGCCGCCGCGGTGGCCTCGAGCGCGCGGGTGTAGCGCTCGCGGAAGGTGGCGCCCTCCACGCGCACCCGGTAGGGCCCCACGCGGTGCGCGCCGGTGGCGGCGGCGAGCCGGGCCTGCTGTCGGCTCTTGAAGGACACCTCCAAGGGCGCATGGGGCAGGGGCTCGAGCGGCCGGGGCGGGCGGGTGGCGGCCTGGCGCAGGTCCGCGAGCACGTCCTCCACGGGTCGTGAATAGGCGCGTGTGGACGACAGGGCGACCTTGGTGCGCACATAGCCCACGCGGGCGCCGAGGCTCTGGCCCAGCACGTCATCTCCGGAGACGAACACCGCGGGCACGCCCGCCTCCGCCGCCAGCCCCAGCACCACGTCCGACTCGGACAGGGCCCGGCCCGCGCACGTCCAGGCGCCGAGCATGTCCTGGGTGTGGGCGCCGAAGCCGCCACTGCCCGCCGCCGCGTGCATGCCCAGGCACACCACCGCCTGGACGTCCTCGAACAGCGGGGCCGCGCAGGCGTCCGTCTCGGAGAAGTGGAGCTCGACCTCGGGGGGCAGCGCGGGGGCCAGCAGGTTCATCTCCCCGGAGCCGCACAGGTGGCTGTCGCTCACGCGCACGTGGGTGAAGCCCGCGGCGCGCAGGCCCTCCACCACGGCGCCCACCTCCGCGGTCATCAAGGCCCGGGCTTTCGCGTAGGCGGGGGTGCCGGCCAGCAGGGCGTCGATGGTGTCCACCTCGGCCACTCCCTCCAGGTCCACGATGATGAGCGCTCGCGTCATGTCCGAGAGGATGCCGTGCCCCGGCGGGAAATGGCAGACCCGGGGGTTATGCTCGCCGCCCATGAGAACCCCCTCAGGACTGGTGGAGGACCTGCGCCAGCTCGGCGTGGGCCCAGGCGACCTCGTCATGGTGCACGCCTCGCTGCGCCGGCTGGGCCCCGTCGAGGGCGGCGTGAGCGGCGTGTTGGACGCCCTCGACGCGGCCGTGGGGCCGGACGGCACGCTGCTGATGACCCTGGGGGCGGACGACGCCGAGCCTTTCGACGCCGAGCACACGCCGGCCCAGGCGGATGTGGGCTACCTGGCGGAGGCCTTCCGGCGACGTCCCGGCACCCGGGTGTCGGACCATCCCGAGGGGCGTTTCGGGGCCCGGGGCCGGCGGGCGGAGGCGGTGCTCGCCGACCCGCCGTGGAACGACTACTACGGGCCGGGCTCGCCGCTCGACCATGCCGTCCGGCTCGGCGTGCGGGTGTTGCGGCTGGGCGCGGACCTCAACACCGTGACGCTGCTGCACCTGGCGGAGTACCTCGTGGAGCTGCCCTCCAAGCGGCGGGTGCGCCGGTCCCCCCGGGTGCGCGGTCCCCAAGGACCCGAGGTCCGTGTCGTCGACTGCCTCGATGACGAGCACGGCATCGTCGACCTCGGCGGAGAAGACTATTTCGCGCGCCTGCTGGGGGACTATCTCGCCCAGGGTCGGGCCCGCACGGGCCTCGTGGGCCGGGCGAACAGCGAGCTCATCGAGGGCGCGGACCTTGTCTCGTTTGGCGTGCGGTGGATGGCCCGTCACCTGGACGTCTCGGGGCCCGCCGGTTCCTGATGTCTGGTCCGTTGTTGATTCCTCTCATTCGCGAGAAAGTAGACACATCATGCCCGACTGGAAAGCCCTCATCCTGAGCATGTCTCCGATCAGTCAGTTCGCGGAGATGTACAATCAATACGTGACGCGGCAGGAGCGGGACCCGGCCCTCCAGCACGACAGATACAAGACCCTGGCGCCCTACATGCCCAAGAGCCAGGCGGAGGCGATGGACGATGTCCAGGCCTTCGCCTCCACGGGCATGTCCGAGGAGATGGCGCTGTTTCGCCAGGAGATTCCCAACCACATCGAGCTGATGCTCGAGGCCAAGAGGGAGGCCGGCGAGAAGCCCTTCCTGAGCCACTATGAAATCTGGCTCGCCCATGTCTTCGCGCAGCAGTCCGTCCAGCGCCAGCTGCCCAAGAAGACCCTGAACCTGCCGACGGGTTTTCTCTACTACCAGACGGGCGTGGTCTTCCACGGCGTGCTCGACGGCTTTCGTCGGGAGTTCCTTCCCCAGACGGTCTTCAGCCGCAAGCTCATCTCCGTCTCCGCGGAGGGCTTCAACGACATCTCGGAGAAGACCTACGAGCGGACCGAGCGGCTCCGGGATGACACCTGTCTGGGGATTGTCGGTCTGGGCTCGCTGCTGACCCTCTTCTCGCTCTACCGCAATCCGCGCGCCATCATTCCCCTGGCCAATACCCTGTCCAAGAACCTCAACGGCTCCCAGGTGCAGAAGGTCGCCGGTTTCTTTGGCAAGACGATGATGGGCACGGGCACACTCATCTACGGCGAGAACAAGCTCTTTCGCGCCAACCAGACGACCTTCGAGGCGTACAAGACGAACCTCAAGCCCATGCCCGTGGTGGCGGAGTCCCCGCGCGAGCAGTACGTGATGTCCGTCACCTTCGACATGGGGGACTTCGCCGGCGCGGGGTTGTGAGGACTCACGCCCCCTCGGGTGGAGGGCGTGGGGGCGCGGCGGGCAGCGCCTCGCCGAGGAAGTCGACCTGGAGCCCGCCGTACTCGGAGCGCCCGAGCTGGAGCTTCCAGCCGTGCAGCGCCGTCACGCGCGCGGCGATGTTGAGGCCCAGGCCGTGGCCGCCCGGGCCCCGGGTGCGCGCCGCGTCCCCGCGCACGTGCCGCTCCATGATGTGGGGCAGCTCGTGCTCGGGGATGCCGGGCCCGTCGTCCAGCACCCGCAGGCGGAAGGCGCCACCCGGCAGGTGCTCGAGCACCACCGCCACGTGGCCATCGCGTGCGTTGTAGCGCACGGCGTTGTAGATGACGTTGCTCACCGCCTGCTCCAGGAGCGTGTCATCGCCGCGCACGTGCACGGGCGGCTCGGGCACGGCGTGCTCCAACTGCACGCCCTGGGGCCGCGCGATGGGGCGATGCCGGCTCACGCACCGGGCCACCAGGGCATTGAGGTCCACGTCCACCCGCTGCACGCCCGGCTCGCCCGCCTCCAGCCGGGCCGCGGCGCCCAGGTTGTGGATGAGCGCCGCCATGTAGTGGGCCTCCTGGCTCGCCGCCGCCACCACCGCGGCCTCCACCGGCTCGCCGTGCGCCGCGCGGCGCTGGAGCTCCGCCAGGTGGCCCTGGAGCACCGTCAGGGGGATCATCACGTCGTGGGTGGTGTTCTCCAGGAAGGTGCGCAGGGCGCGCTCGCGCTCCTCCTTGAGCCCCATCTGCGCGTGCACCTCGCGGCCCGCCTCGTCGAAGGCGCGCGCCAGCTCGGAGATTTCATCCTCGCCGCGCACGGTGATGCGGCCCTGGTAGGCGCCGCGCACGAAGACCTTCACCTCGTCGGTGAGCTGGCGCAGGCGCCGCACCACCGGCCCGAGCGCGAAGAGCACCCCCACGAGCGCCAGCCCCGTGGGCATGAACAGGAACTCGAGCGGGATGGGGGACACGCCCTCGTCGCGCG
Source organism: Archangium primigenium (assembly GCF_016904885.1). Classification (NCBI taxonomy): domain Bacteria; kingdom Pseudomonadati; phylum Myxococcota; class Myxococcia; order Myxococcales; family Archangiaceae; genus Melittangium; species [Archangium] primigenium. The sequence goes on along the minus strand of NZ_JADWYI010000001.1, from coordinate 9,452,896 downwards.
ACTCGGGGCGGCCCTGCCACTGCACGAGCACGAAGGCGCAGGGGCCCGTCCAGGGCATGCGCACGAGCACGTCCCGGGGGCTCTCGGGGCCCAGGCCCTGCGCGCGGCTGGCCATGTTGTCCCCCGCGCGCAGGGCCTCCGCGAGCGCGGGGGCGAGCGCGGGCGCGCGGGGGTTGAGGGACACCAGGTCCGCGCCGTACGCGTACAGCCGGGTGCTCCGGGGCTTCTTGCGGCGCGGCGGGCCCCGGCCCAAGCCGTCCTCGTCGGGAGGCGGGCCCCAGCCCAAGCCGTCCTCGGGAGGAGGCCCGCGCCCGGGGCCCCGGCCGAAGCCGCCCTCGGGAGGCGGGCCCGGGGGGCCCCGGTCGCCATGGCGCGAGGAGGCCCAGAAGGGGCGGGGGGGCGGCGGCTCCGGGCTCCACGTGGCGGGCGAGGCCTCGCAGCGCGCGCGGCCCTCGGCGCTCATGTGGGCCAGCGCGTAGTCGGACAGGGCGCGCTCCACGGCCTGGGTCTGCAGCGCCAGGTGGATCCACCCCATGCACAGCGCCACGGGGATGGCCACCGCCACGGTGGTGAGCGCCAGCCGCACGCGCAGCCTCACGCCTCCTCCTCGCCCGCGCCCACCCGGTAGCCGATGCCCCACACCGTCTCGATGTGCTTGCCCGGGCCGAGCTTGCGCCGCAGCCGCGACACGTGCACGTCCAGGGTGCGCTCGGTGCCCTCGCGCTCGGGGTCCAGCACGTTCTCCGCCAGCCACTGCCGCGTCACCGCCGCGCCGGGCCGCCGGGCGAGCGCCGCCAGCAGATCGAACTCCACGCGGGTGAGCTCCACCGGCCGGCCGGCCACGGACACCTCCCGCGCCTCGAGGTCCACGCGCAGCGCGCCCAGCTCCACCAGGTCCTGCCGCTGGAGCACCGGGCGGCGCAGGCGCGCGCGCACCCGCTCCACCAGCTCCTCGGGCCAGAAGGGCTTGGTCATGTAGTCGTCCGCGCCCAGCTTGAGCGCGCGCACCTTGTCCGCGGTGTCGTTGCGCGCGCTGAGGACGAGCACGGGGATGTCCGAGCCCGAGTCCTCGCGCAGCCCCCGCAGCAGGTCCATGCCGTAGACTCCCGGCAGCATCAGATCCAGGATGATGAGCCGGTAGCGGGCGGCCTCGCTCGCGGGAAGGGAGCGGCCGACCGTCCACCACGTGGGCTCGAACCCCGCGCGCCGCAGACACTCGGCGATCTGCGCACCCAGTTGTGGATCGTCCTCGATGAGGAGGATGTGTTCGCCCATGAGCCTTCTCCTGATCGCGGAGAATAACCGTCGGGCCGTAAGGGAATCTTAAGTGCGGGGGGGGCCTGGGTTTTCTGGATTTGGTGCGAACCCCGTTGGAACATGTTGGAAAGTGCGCGGAGGCAAGGGGGTTATTGAACCGGGGAGCGGTAGGGGTGTCCGGTGGTGGACCCAAGCTGGCCAGGGTGCCGCTCGACGGATCGCCGCTCGGGTCGGGGTGGTGTGATGCGGGCGGAGCGCTTGCTGGACCACGGGGAAGCTCCGCCCTCGTCGCTGGCTTGTACTGAAAGCCATGAGACGGCGCGCCGGGAAGGTGTCGTCGGGCACGTCGGGTGGAGGACGGGGTCATGTCGAGGGACTTCCTGATGCGGGACGCGGCTGAGACGCACCGACTGTTGGACGCCATGCGCGAGGTGTGTGATCCGCTCGCGGACACGGTGATCGAGGAGCTGTTCGCGCGGGGCCAGGTGGCGTCGGCCAACGCGTTGATGAAGCACCTGGTGGCGCACGTGTCGTTGGATCAGGAGCAGATGCCCGAGCCGCTCCGCAGCTACTTCGTGCGCAGCGGGCGTCTGCCCGAGTGGGTGGACCCGGCGCTGCTGGACGAGGGCCAGGCGATGTTCAACCGCTGTGGCCCGCTGATGGTGGTGGGGCTGGTGTGCGCGGCGCTGCCCACCTGCTACGCGGGGGCGCAGGGCGTGCAGGTGCTGCACCTGACGGCGCGCATGGAGAAGGACGTGCTGCGGCGCGTGGTGGAGACGGCGCAGATGGTGGTGGACGTGATGAGCCCGGAGGGGCTGGCGCCCGAGGGCCGGGGCCTGCGGGACGCGCAGAAGGTGCGCCTGATGCACGCCGCGGTGCGCTACCTGGTGCGGGGCAGTGGCCGTTGGGATCCGGCGTGGGGCCAGCCCGTCAACCAGGAGGACATGGCGGGCACGCTGTTCACGTTCTCGGTGGTGACGCTGCGGGCGCTGGTGCGGCTGGGCTACACGCCCACGCGGCGCGAGGCCCAGGCGTACTACCACGCGTGGCGGGTGGTGGGCTTCCTCATGGGCGTGGACGAGCGGCTCCTGCCCGAGCACGTGGACGACGGGGACGTGCTGGCGGACCTCATCTTCTCGCGGGTGTTCGCGCCCAGTGAGGAGGGCCAGGCGATGACGCGCGTGCTCGTCGAGCGGTTGGACCATCTGCTGCCGGGCCACCTGTTCGAGGGCGCGAGCGCCACGCTCATCCGCTACCTGGTGGGGGACGACACGGCGGAGCTGCTCGCGCTGCCGCGCACCGAGGGCGGCTCGCGCCTGCTCGAGCCCCTGCGGGCCCTGGGGCGGATGATGGAGGAGGGCAGCGAGGGGGGCGGGGTGATGGCCCGGGTGTTCGAGCTGTTCGGCCGCAAGCTCCTGGAGAGCATCGTGTGGGTGGGTCGGCGGGGCGAGGGGGACCGCTCGCCGTTCTACATCCCGGCCACCCTGCGTGAATCGTGGCGGGTGGGGGCGGAGGAGGGCCAGCCGGTGGGCGCCGCGTGAGGCCGAAGGCGTCCCGGGACGCGCCCGGGCGCGCTAGGCTGCCGCGCCGAGATGTCCCGAACGATCCTGTCCGAAGAGTTCCCGCGGCACGTGGCGGCGGCCCTGGCCGCGCTCGGTGTGCGCAACCTGGTGTTGAGCCTGCAGGACCCCAGCTTCCCCTCGGCGCCGGGCGAGGACGGGGGCCGGGGGTCCCCCTATGCGGAAGGGGGCCTGCGCTTCCTCGAGTTCGCGCGGGCGCTGGGCTTCACCGGCATCCAGCTGGGCCCCCAGGGGCAGACGAGCGAGGACAACGCCTCGCCGTATGACGGCTCGCTCTTCTCGCGCAACGTGCTCAACGTGGCGCCCGGGCCGCTGACCCGGGAGGAGCCGTGGGGCGCGCTGCTGCGGCCCGAGCGCGTGGCGGCGTTCTGGGCGGAGCACGGGGGCACGGGCGAGCGGGTACGGCACCGCGCGTTCTTCCGGGCCCACGGCGAGCTGCTGGACGAGGCCTGGGCCACCTTCCAGCTCAAGCGGGCCCAGGCGGTGCCGGGCAGCGCCGTGTCCCGGCTGGCGGAGCGCTTCGCGGCCTTCCAGCACGAGCATCAGGCCTGGCTGGAGCGCGACGCGCTCTATGACGTGCTGTGCGCGGAGCACGGGCGGGACTGGTGGCGGCAGTGGCCGAGCGAGTGGGATCGGCGGCTGTGGCACCCGCGCCCCGGCGAGGTGGAGGCCTTCGCGCACCGCCGCCGGGTGCTGCGCTCCAAGTACGCCGCGCCGGTGGAGGCCTATGCCTTCCGGCAGTTCCTCGTGCACGCGCAGCACGCGGCCCTGCGCGAGCACACGGCGGCGTGGGGCCTCAAGCTGTATGGGGACTTGCAGATCGGCTACTCGCCGCGCGACGCGTGGGCGTGGCAGGGGCTGTTCCTGGGCGCGTACCTGATGGGGGCGCCGCCGAGCCGCACCAACCCCGAGGGCCAGCCGTGGAACTACCCGGTGCTGGATCCGGCCCAGTACCACGCGGCGCCGGACGCGGAGGACGCCTACGCGCCGGCCCCCCGGCCCGGGCCGGTGCTCTGGTTCATGGCCGCGCGCATGGACAAGATGCTGGCCGAGTACGATGGCCTGCGCATCGATCATCCCCACGGGCTCGTGTGTCCGTGGGTGTACCGGGCCGGAGCGCCCGAGCCGGTGCGCGCGGTGCAGGCGGGGGCGCGGCTGTTCGCCTCGCCGGACCTGCCGGACCACCCGGAGCTCGCGCGCTGGGCGCTGGTGCCGCCCGAGGGGTTGAACCGCGCGGTGCCCCGGTACGCGGACGGGTGGGTGCGCGAGCTGGGGACGGCGCAGGTGTCGCGCTACAGCGCCCTGTTCGACGCCATCGTCGCGGCGGCGCACGCGCGAGGGCGCGACGTGTCGGACCTGCTGTGCGAGGTGCTCAGCACCATGCCCTATCCCCTGGAGCGCGTGCTGGCGCAGTACGGGCTGGGGCGCTTCCGGGTGACGCAGAAGGCGGACCTGAACAACCCCCAGGACGTGTACCGCTCGGAGAACGCGCGGCCCGCGGATTGGATCATGCTGGGCAACCACGACACGAAGACCATCTGGGCGCTCGCCGAGCGCTGGCGCGCGGGGGACGAGGCCCGGGCGCAGGCGGACTATCTGGCGGGGCGGCTGCACCCGGAGGCGGCGGGCCGGGAGGACTTCGCGCGGCGCCTGCTCGCCGAGCCGGGCCTGCTCGTGCAGGCGAAGTTCGCGGACCTGTTCGTGAGCCAGGCGCAGAACGTGATGGTGTTCTTCGCGGACCTGTTCGGCCTGACGGCGACGTACAACGCGCCGGGCACGGTGAACGACGAGAACTGGAGCCTGCGCGTGCCCCGGGACTACCGGGAGGTGTACGCGCGCGGGCTGGGCGCCAACGCGGTGCTCAACCTGCCCCGGGCGCTCGCCCTGGCGCTGCGCGCCGGGGACGAGCCGTCGCGCGCGCGGCACGGGCCCCTCATCGAGGCCCTGGAGCGGCTGGCCGAGGGGTGAGCCGCGGGCGGCTTCAGTGCTGGATGTCCACCACGAGGCGCGCGGGCGCCTTGAGCTCCAGCACCCGGAAGGACCGGGGCTCCTTCACACCGAACACCCAGGACACCTCGCCCTCGAAGTCGCACGTCAGCTTCATCTCCGCGAGCATGGGCAGGGCGGGCTTGCGCGCGCGCTCGGTGAGGGTGCTCTGGCCGTTCTCGTGCGCCTGGGAGGGCTGGAGGCTCACCTGGAGCCGCGCCTGGCCGGCCACGGGCACCTCGTCCCCCGAGCCGCAGTGGATGGCGGGGGTGTCGAGGTACTCGACCCGGTAGCCGGGCACCTGCTCCGTGTCGAACTGGAACACCACCCGATCGAAGCCCTCGTTGCGGGCGGCGCGCACCTCGCGCAGCGTCACCGGCTTGAGGTCGGGGCGCGACAGCTCCTGCCGGCGCTCCGTCCAGTCGCCCGGCCTGGCGACCTGGGGCGCGGCGTCCGGAGCCGCGGGCGTGGGCGCGGGCGCCGCGGGCGTGGGCTCGGGCGTCGGGGCCGGAGTGGGCGTCGGGGCCGGAGCGGGCGTGGGTGCCGGGGCCGGGGGCGTCGTGGGAAGCTCGGCGACGCGGGCGGGCGGGGGCGCGCTGTCCTTGCTACAGCCCGTCCCCACGAGGCAGACCACGAGTCCCAGAACCGGTACCACGACCTTGCGCGTCATCGATGTGCTCCTCTGGTGGCCGCCGGGGCCGGGTAGGGGCCCCGTCTGACACGGGGGGCGCTCGAGCGCCAAGAGGGAAGTGCACGGGAGGCGTGGGGCGGCTTCGCCACGGTTCCCTTGGGCGCGGGCGCCGCGCCGCGTATACCGTGCCCCGACGATTTCCGTCCCCTTCCCCTCACGAGGCTGTCGCCATGGCGCTTGAACTCACCTCCCTGTTTGGTCCCCGACGGGATGACACCGTTGGCACCATGGCCCAGGGTCTCCAGGGCAGCGAAATCCTGCGCATCGCGGCGGAGATCCGGGAGCTGGTGGCCCAGGGTCGCCAGGTGTGCAACCTGACCGTGGGCGACTTCGATCCCCGCCACTTCCCCATTCCCCAGGCCCTGGCGTCGGGCATCACCGCGGGGCTGGCGGCGGGCGAGACGAACTATCCGCCCTCGGACGGCATGCCCGCGCTGCGTCAGGCCGTGCAGCGCTTCTACGAGCGGGCGCTGGGCCTGAAGTACCCCCTGGAGAGCGTGCTCATCACCGCGGGGGCCCGGCCCATCATCTACGGCGTGTTCCGCACGGTGCTCAACCCGGGGGACACGGTCGTCTATCCGGTGCCCTCGTGGAACAACAACCACTACGTGCACATGATGGGCGCCCGGCCGGTGGAGGTGAAGACGGACGCCGCCCTGGGCTTCATGCCCACCGTGGAGCAGCTCGCGCCGCACCTGTCCGAGGCCCGCCTGCTGTGCCTGTGCAGCCCGCTCAACCCCACGGGCACGATGATCTCCCCCGAGGCCCTGCGCGACATCGGCCAGCGGGTGCTGGCGGAGAACCGCCGCCGCGAGGCCGCGGGCGCCCGGCCCCTGCTGGTGCTGTTCGATCAGATCTACTGGACGCTCACCTTCGGCGAGCGCCGCCACGTCACCCCCCTGGAGCTGGTGCCGGAGCTGGCGCCCTACACGGTGTTCGTGGACGGCATCTCCAAGGCATTCGCGGCCACGGGCGTGCGCGTGGGGTGGGCCCTGGGGCCGCCCTCCATCATCTCGCGCATGAAGGACGTGCTGGGCCACGTGGGGGCCTGGGCCCCCAAGGCCGAGCAGGTCGCCGTGGCGCGCTTCCTGGACGACACGTCCGCCATGTCCACCTTCCTCGACGCCATGCGCCAGCACCTCAACGAGCGCCTGGTGGCGCTGCACCAGGGCTTCACCGCGATGCGCGAGGCGGGTCTGCCCGTGCGCTCCATCGAGCCGCAGGGCGCCATCTACCTGTCCGTCCAGTTCAACCTGGTGGGCCGGGGCGCGCTGCGCACCAACACCGATATCCGCAAGCTGTTGCTGGAGCGGGCGGGCTTCGCGCTCGTGCCCTTCCAGGCCTTTGGGCTCCAGGAGGACACGGGCTGGTTCCGCCTGTCGGTGGGCGCCGTGTCGATGGAGGAGATCCGCGCGGCGCTGCCCCGGGTGGAGGCGGTGCTGCGCGAGGTGGCCGGGTAGCACAAGCCCGCAAAAGAATGGGGGATGCCTCGTTGAGCGCGAGGCACCCCCCCCGACTGCGACTCCGGCGTCTCACTCCCCCTTGGAGAAGGATGGACCTCCGGAGCCATTCACCTGGAAGCCCCGCCCCCGCGGGTCTTCCTGGCATTCATGCACGGCGTGGACGGGAACGAGCGGGCCCTACCAACTGTAGATGCCGCCCTCGTCCTGAGCCGTCCCACCGTGGAACCGTCGCCGCGAGCCGCGAGGGCCCGTGGCTCTGGGAAGCACGGTGGAGGCCACCGAGAGCCTCGGTGCGGAAGGCCGGACCGACGCGAGGCACGTCACCCCCGTGACGACCTCGTGCAATCCGGCCGTCACCTCGGCCTCCATCAGCCGCGAACACTGTGCGCGCTTCGCCCCCGCGAAGCCCGCCAGCGTCGCCGCCTCCGGTCGTTGACCCCCCCCGTGCTCCGTTGGCCCGATCGTCCAAGACAACCCGGCCAGACTCTTCGCCACCGACGCCCGCTCACCCCCCCACTGCGGCCCCCCCTGGTGCTTCCCACCGCTCGCCCATGGACCGTGTCCAAGGTGCGCCGGTGCCCCCTTCCCCTGTTCCAGTTCCTGCCTCATGGATTCCCAACCCCGTGGCGTGCCCGTGCGCGCGTTGGTGACAGTCCCGGATATTGTCCAAAACCCGCCCCCGGGTTTTCCGCGCGGACGCCAACCGCTTGCGTGAAAGCGCCAACCTGGACCCCAGCCAAGCGTCCGCGCCGAAGTTCCCGGCCGTTTTTCACGCGAGGTATGGGTTGGCCCTCCGCTCCAAGGGCCGGGGCCCGAGCGGGCTGAACGGACTTGCAGGTGCGGGGGCGGAGAGCGGGATATGGTGGAGACGTGACGAGGTGGGAAGCGCATGGGTGAGGCAGTCCGGGGTGTGCTGGCCGTGGTGGCGGAGAAGCCGTCCATGGCGCGTGACATCGCCCGGGCGGTGGGCGCTCGGGAGCAGGGCGACGGGTTCTTCCGGGGCAACGGCTACGTGGTGACGTGGGCCATCGGCCACCTGGTGACGCTGGCCGAGCCGGAGAAGATGCGCGCCGAGTGGGGCGGCCGGTGGCGGCGCGAGCTGTTGCCGATGCTGCCCGCGGAGTGGCCGCTGGTGGTGGCGGACAAGACGGCGAGCCAGTTCCAGGTGGTGCGCCGGGTGATGAACGCGCCCGAGGTGGACGGGGTGGTGTGCGCCACGGACGCCGGGCGCGAGGGCGAGCTCATCTTCCGCTACATCTACGAGGCGGCCGGGTGCCGCAAGCCCATCCGGCGCTTGTGGATCTCCTCGCTCACGGAGGCGGCCATCCTCGCGGGCTTCCGCGCGCTCAAGCCGGGGCGGGAGTACGAGCCCCTGGCGGACGCGGCCCGGGGCCGCAGCCGGGCCGACTGGCTCGTGGGGATGAACCTCACGCGCCTCTATACGGTGGTGGGCGCCGGAGGAACGCTGTCGGTGGGCCGGGTGCAGACGCCCACGCTGGCCATGGTGGTGGAGCGCGAGCTGGCCATCCGCGACTTCGTGCCCCAGGACTACCTGGAGGTGGTGGGCACCTTCGGGCCCGTGGGGAGCGAGGCGCCGCAGGGGCTCTACCAGGGCACCTGGTTCCGGCCCATGCTCCCTGGCCAGGAGAAGGACTGGGACGCGCGGGCCGCCCGGCGGTTGAGCGCGGATGGCGAGGAGGCCCGGGCGGTGGTGGCGCGGGTGGAGACGGGCCGCGCGGCCGTGGAGTCCGTCACCTCCGAGACCAAGAAGATGGCGCCGCCGCTGCTCTACGATCTCACGGAGCTGCAGCGCCACGCCAACCGCCTCCATGGCTACAGCGCCCAGCGCACCCTGGAGCTGGCCCAGGCGCTGTACGAGAAGCACAAGCTCTTGAGCTACCCGCGCACCGCCAGCCGTCACCTCTCGCAGCAGATCGCCCAGACGCTGCCGGACGTGGTGGCCGCCATCCGCGCGCCCTTCGCGGCCCAGCTCGCGCCCGGCACGGGCTCGCGTCCGCTCGGCCGCCGCTTCGTGGACGACGCCAAGGTGACCGACCACCACGCCATCATCCCCACGACGACCTCGCCCGAGAGCGCGCGCCTGTCCGTGGACGAGCGGCGTGTCTACGAGCTCGTGTGCCGACGGCTGCTCGCGGCGTGGCACGAGGACTTCGTCTGGTCCGTGACGACCGTCATCACCGCCGTCACCTCGGCGGCCACCTCCGCGGCGGCCACCGTCGATCGCTTCCACAGCACGGGCACCATGGTGCAGCGCGAGGGCTGGAAGGTGCTGGACGTGGGCGGCGGACAGAAGGCGCCCCGCACCCCGACGGGCAAGGCGAAGAAGGAGGGCGAGGCCGAGGCGGAGGAGCCCGAGGACGAGCAGGACCTGCCCTCGGGGCTCGTCCAGGGGCTCGCTCGCGCGGTGCGCGAGGTGAAGCCGGTGACCAAGCGCACCCGGCCGCCGCCCCGCCTCACGGACGCGAGCCTGCTCACCGCCATGGAGACCGCGGGCCGCCTGCTCGACGACAAGGAGCTGGCGGACGCGATGCGCGAGTCCGGCCTGGGCACGCCCGCCACGCGCGCCTCCATCATCGAGACGCTCCTGGAGCGCGAGTACCTGGTGCGGCGCGGCAAGTCCTTCGAGGCGACGGAGAAGGGCATCGCCCTCATCCGCTGCGTCCATCCGGACGTGAAGAGCCCGGCCATGACGGGCCAGTGGGAAGCCTGGCTGCGGCGCATCGAACAGGGCAGTGGCGACCTGGACTCCTTCATCCAGGGCATCGAGGCCTATGTCCGCGAGGTGGTGGGCAAGGTGCCCGCCTCGCTCGCCATGCCCCCGGGCTCCCAGGGCCCCGCCAGCGCCCGTCGCTCGCGCACCCCCGGGGAGTCGCCCGCGGTGTCCGCGTCGGGCGCCCTGTCGATGTCCTCGTCGAAGTCCTCGTTGATGTCGTCCGGTGCCTCCTCCCGGCAGGCCTCGCTCGCCCTGCCGGAGACGCCCCGTCCCGAGCGCACCTCCCGCACGCCCACGCCGCCCGGCGAGCTGCGCGGCCTGCTCCAGTCCGTGTTCGGCTTTCCGGACTTCCGCCCCTACCAGGAGGCGGTGTGCCGCACGGCCACCGAGGGCAAGGACTTGCTGCTGGTGATGCCCACCGGCGCGGGCAAGTCCCTGTGCTACCAGCTGCCGGGCCTGGCGCGCGCCGGGACCACGCTCGTCATCAGTCCGCTCATCGCGCTCATGGAGGACCAGGTGGCGCGGCTGCGCTCGCTGGGGCTCGCCGCCGAGCGCATCCACTCGGGCCGGGGCCGTCCCGCCTCGCGCCAGGCGTGCGCGGACTACCTCGAGGGCAAGCTCGACTTCCTCTTCATCGCGCCCGAGCGGCTCGGCGTGCCGGGCTTCGTGGAGCTGCTCGCCCGGCGCACGCCCGCGCTGGTGGCGGTGGACGAGGCGCACTGCATCTCGCAGTGGGGCCATGACTTCCGGCCGGACTACCGGCTGTTGGGCGGGCGCCTGCCCATGCTCCGGCCCGCGCCCATCATCGCGCTGACCGCCACGGCCACGCCGGACGTGCAGCGCGACATCGTCCAACAGCTCGGCCTGGAGGGCGCGCGGGGCGCCACCGCGCGCACCTTCATCCACGGCTTTCGGCGCACCAACATCGCCATCGAGGTGCGCGAGCTCAACCCGGGCCAGCGCTCCGAGGCCATCCGCGAGCTGCTCGCCGAGCCCGGACACCGGCCCGCCATCGTCTACGCCGCCACGCGCAAGCACGCCGAGCAGTACACGGAGAGCCTCGCCGCGGACTTCTCCACGGGCACCTACCACGCGGGCCTGAGCGCCTCGGAGCGCGAGTCGGTGCAGACGGCGTTCCTCGGCGGCAAGCTGGACGTCATCGTGGCGACGACCGCGTTCGGCATGGGCATCGACAAGGCGGACGTGCGCACCGTGGTGCACGCCGCGCTGCCCGCGAGCGTGGAGGGCTACTACCAGGAGCTGGGCCGCGCGGGCCGTGACGGCAGGCCCTCGCGCGCGGTGCTCCTGCACGGCTTCATCGACCGGCGCACCCACGAGTTCTTCCACCAGCGCGACTACCCCGAGCCCTCCGTGCTCGAGCGGCTCCAGCGTGCCGTGCGCGAGGAGGCCGAGCCCAAGGAGTCCCTCGCCGCCCGGGTGCGCATGGCCTCGGACGTGTTCGACAAGGCGCTCGAGCAGCTGTGGATCCACGGCGGCGTGGAGATCTCCCCGGACGAGTCCGTGCGCCTGGGCAAGCCGGGCTGGAAGGCCTCGTACAGCGCGCAGCGCGAGCACAAGCAGGGCCAGCTCGAGCACATGGCGCGCTACGCCGAGGCCCACGGGTGCCGGATGAAGCACCTGGTGTCCCACTTCGGTGACGTGCAGGACACGGGCGCCGCCTGCGGCCTGTGTGACGTGTGCGCCCCCGAGGCCTGCGCCACCCTGCGCTTTGGCGAGCCCACCGCCGCCGAGGCCCAGGCGCTCGCCCGCATCCTCGGGGCGCTGCACGAGCGCGATGCCCAGGCCACGGGCCGGCTGCACCGCGAGCTGTTCGGCGAGGCCCTCGCCCGTCGCGACTTCGAGCGGCTGCTCGGCGGCCTCGTCCGGGCCGGACTCGCGCGGCTGTCCGAGGACACCTTCGAGAAGGATGGCCAGCGCATCGCCTTCCAGCGCGTGGCGCTCACCCCCGAGGGCCGCCGCGTCCACGCGCCCGCGCCGGGCACCGTGCAACTGCCCCTGGCCGCGGAGGCCGCCCCCAAGAAGGGCACCGCGCGGGGCGGGCGACGCGCGGTCCGCACGAAGAAGGCCGCCACCCCGGGCAAGGGCCGCAAGCGCGCGACCTCCCGGCGCTCCCGTGCCGGGGAGGAGGTCGACGCGGACGCCGAGGTCGCGCCCGCGCCATCCCCGGGCCGCGAGGCCTTGAGCCGGGCGTTGGACCGCTCGCGGCGCAGCGGCGCGACCTGGGGGGTGAACGTGGGGGCGGGCAGCGAGGCCTCGCCCCAGCTCGTGGAGGCCCTGAAGGCCTGGCGGCTGACCGAGGCCCGTCGCCGCCGCGTGCCCGCCTTCCGCATCCTCACGGACCGGGTGCTGGACGCCATCGCCAGCGCGCGGCCCCAGGATGGCGCCGCGCTCCGGCGCATCCACGGTGTCGGCCCCACGCTCACCGAGCGCTACGGCGATACCCTCCTGGCGCTGGTGGGCCGCGCACGGGTGTAGGTGTCCACCAGGCGGGATCCGCCGCCGCCCGGGGCCCGGGCTCTATGGGAAAGTGAGCATCGGCCCCAGGGGACGGAGGCATCGGCGGCGAGAATCCGGTTTCTTGCTCCGAGTGATGGGCGCCTCCCCCCGGTGGCGCCGAGGGGATGCCTCATGTCGGAGCACAAGCTGGTGTTCGCCACGGCCGTGGAGGCCCTGTTCGTCCGGGAATTGGGCGCGAACCTCACGGGCGTGGGCCGCCGGCTCCTGCGCGAGGTGGGGCTGGATCTGGATCAGCCCCTGGAGGTGGCCTACCCCCTGGCGCAGTGGAAGCGCTTCGTGAGCACCGCCTCGGCGCTCCTCTATCCCCACCTGTCCTCCTCCGAGGCGCACTGGTGGATGGGCATCCACTTCGTGGAGGGCTACCTCCAGACGTCCGTGGGCCGCGTGCTGGCGGACCTGGCGCCGGTGCTGGGACCGCGGCGGATGCTCGAGCGCATCGGCGCGGACCTGAGCAGCGGCAACAACTTCAGCGAGGTGCGCCTGCAGGAACACGGGCCGCGCTACGTGGAGCTGTGGATGAACGACGTGCTGGATGACCACTCCTCCTTCGCCGCGGGCCTGCTCCTGCGGGCCCAGCAGATGGCCGGCGCGCGCAACGTCCACGTGGATGTCTGGTCCTTCGACGGCACCGCCGGCACCTTCCTCATCCGCTGGCGCGACACTGTCCGGAGTTGAGTCACCCCTGTCCTGTTTCCGGACAGTCTCCCAAGGTGGATTCCAAGTCCCTGGAATCGCAGGGGTTTGAGTGGGAAGTGTCAAGAAACACGGCAGCGATTCTCGAATTCTTGGAACAGCGGTGCACCAAGCAATGGGGCCGTTGTGCGGGGTGCGCGGGGTTTCCCCGAGGAGCGGGGGTGTTGGCCCGGGAGTTGCTCATGCTCCGGGCACGTGACCGGGTTGGGTTGACCCCCATCGGGCACGTCCCCCTCGTCGTTTCCCCAAGAGGTTGTTCCGATGCGCAAGCTGTCCATGGCGGTGCTGGCCGGTATGTCCCTGGTTGCCTGTGGTGGTCCCGAGACGGTGCAGGAGACCACCGAGCAGCGGATGCCCACGTACGAGGAGTTCGAGGCCTCGGCGACCCAGGACGTGGAGGGCGTGTGGATCGTCAACGGTGACGAGGCGGTGGAGAACCTGCGCGAGTACTACGAGTCCACGGTGGCCCGTGGCGACGTGGGCTCCAGCCAGGGCGGTCTGGCCGTGTACAACAGCGGCGGCGACATCAAGTGGAGCGCCACCGCGGCCCGCAACCTGACGTACTGCATCAGCAAGACGTCGTTCGGCTCCAACTACAACGCCATGGTGACCGCGATGAACAGCGCGGCGGCCGCCTGGGAGGCCACGGCGAACGTCAACTTCGTGCACGCGAGCACCTACGACAGCAACTGCACCGCGTCCCAGACGGGCGTGGTGTTCGACATCCGCCAGGTCAGCGGCCAGTCCTACACGGCGCGCGCCTTCTTCCCCAACTCGGGCCGCTCCGCCCGCAACGTTCTCGTCGACAGCTCGGCCTTCCGCATGACGGGGGCCTGGACGCTGGCCGGCGTGCTGCGTCACGAGCTCGGCCACACGCTCGGCTTCCGCCACGAGCACACCCGCCTGTCCAGCACCGGTTGCTACGAGGACGCGGCCTGGCGCGGCCTGACCAACTACGACTCCTCCTCCGTCATGCACTACCCCCAGTGCAAGGGCACCCAGACGGGTGACCTCGTGCTGACGTCCATGGACAAGACGGGCGCCCGCGCCCTCTACCCGTAAGCCGTCGCTTCACCTTCGCTGTCCACAGAGGGCCGCTCCCGTCACGCCTCCTCCTCGAGGCGTCCGGGGGGCGGCCCTCGGTGTTTTCACGCGGTGTGGGCACCGGTGTGTTTTTCGAAGCAACTCCTGGGACTCACGGCCCGAGAATTTCTCCGAGTCCGCGAATTTGAACCTCGGTTTCGCCTCTACCCCTCGGGAAGAACCCCATGAGCTACCGCATCAAGTCCGGTGACACGCTGTCGGCCATCGCGAAGAGCCACCACACGACGGTGAGCGCGCTCATGAAGGCCAACCCGCAGATCAAGAACGCGAACAAGATCTACGCGGGCAAGTCGCTCAACCTCCCGGGCGCGCGCGACAGCTTCGAGCCGGGCAAGGCCGGGGGCGGCAAGGCCGGGGGCGCGCAGGCGGGTGGCAAGCCGGCCGGGGGCACGGGCGGCGCCGGGGGCGCCACGGCCCCCACGGGTCCGGCGTCGCGGGGCCCCAAGGGCAGCCCGATCGACATCGCCCGCTCCCACCTGGACAAGAACGCCGCCAGCCTCAAGCTGGAGAAGAACGGCGTGGGCGCGGACATGGAGGACTGGGTGCCCAACAACGTCAACTGCGCCAACTTCGTCTCCGCGGTCCTGGAGCAGGCCGGGCAGATCAAGGACAGCCAGCACCACAACGCCGTGGTGGGCCTGCAGAAGAACCTGGACAACGACCCGAACTTCAAGCGCGTGTCCATCAACCAGGCCAAGCCGGGGGACGTGGTGTCCCTCAAGACGCCGGGCGGCCACCACGTGGTGCTCTTCGCGGGCATGAAGAACGGCAAGCCCGAGTTCATCGGCTCCAACAACATCAACAAGGACGGGTCGCAGCGCATCAGCTACTCGCAGATGAACTACCCCATCCTGTCGGTCCACCAGTACCGCGGCTGATTGGCGCCCCAAGGCCTCGGCCCTCACGGACGGTGGGGCTGGGGCCCGCTCGGCGGCTCGCTCTTGTCCTGACCCCGGAGGGGCCGTAGCCTGCGCGGGAAGACACACCTTTGCAACAGGAGCAGGACACGATGAAGCGCTGGGTGGCAAGCGTCGCGGTGATCGGACTGGGAAGCACCTTCGTGGTGGGCTGCGGCAACAAGCCGGCGGAGGCCAAGATGGATCAGGGCCCCTACGCCATCACCAAGCCCCAGCCCCTTCCCCCCGAGCGTGACGTGGCTCCCTTCGGTGTGGGCCCGGGCACGGACAACTCGGGCATGTCCGCCCGTGACCAGGTGAAGGTCGAGCCGGTGAAGGCCGAGGCGGCGCACGCCCAGGCCACGCACTGAGTCGTTGCTGGCCGTAACCCCTCGCCCCGTGGCGCCCGGTCTCCGGGCACGCGGGGCGAGTCGTTTCCGGGTGTCCCTCAGTGCTTCACGGGCAGCACCACGAAGAGCACCTCGAGGATGATGAGCACGACGATCATCAACTCCAGGGTGAGCGAGCGCGCGGTGTCCACCTCGCCCTTGAGCAGGCTGTACGTCTGGGTGAGCAGTTGCTGCTTGCGCGTCACCGAGGCCTGCCAGGCCGGAATGCGCATGCGCCGGATGGCCGCCTCGTAGACCTTGGCCAGGTAGAAGTCGCCGATGATCTTCAGGCTGTTCTCCACGCGCTCGACGAACTCGTTGAGGTCCACCAGCGTGGTGAGCGTCTCGCGCGCCAGGCCCCGGTAGGGACTGCGCAGGAGCGCCCGCCAGTCATTGCGCCGCGCCTGCACCTGATCGTGGATGCGGCCCATGTGCGCATCCAGCAGGTGGTCGTAGTAGCGGAACTCCAGGAGCTGGGCGTTGGCCACCTCCAACAGGTCCGGGATGTCGTTGGAGCCGGACGGCTCGTAGACGAAGGCACTGTTCCAGTCGACGACCACCAGATCGTCCACCGTGTAGCTGAAGCGCGCCTGGGTGACGGACTCGCGCTCGCGGGTGGACAGGGGCCGGTGGCCCACCTCGCCGAGCAGCAGCCGCGCCAGGTCCGCGCGCGCCACCAGCTCCTCGGCCGAGGGATTGCCCTGGAGCCGCTCGACGAAGAGGACCGTGTAGCTCTCGTTCTGATCCCACAGGTGGGGCAGCAGGATGGCCGGGGCGATGGTCTGCCGCACGGACTCGATGAGCTCCAGGGCGAGCTCCTCCAGGGCCACGCTGTCGTAGAGCTCGTCGGCCAGCGCGGTGAGCGCGTCCAGGCGGGTGCCCGGCGTCACCGGCACGCGCAGAATGATGGAGGCGGCGCCATGGTCGAACAGGCGCGCCGTCACGTCCACGGTGACCGGGCCCCCCCGCAGGGCGAGCGCGCGTCGGCCCAGCTCGAACGCCAGGGGCGGGTTGGGCAACTGCAGGTACTGACTGTTGTCCCGGCCGAGCTTGAGCCGACGGGCATCCGCGGACACGACCCGCCGGGCGAGCTCGAGGTTGATCTCCTCCGCGATGTCGAAGGTGCGGTAGCACAGGACGTGAGCCTTCTCGAGGATGAGGGGGGCATCGGCCATCCGGGCACCTTACCCGCTCGCTCCGTCGCCGGTGCCTCGGATCCAGGGGCCGTGCGCCGAAACGTCCAGGACAGACGCTCCGGGGGAACCAGGCGAGCGGCCGGGAGCGCGGAGGCCGGGGACGTGCGGGGCGAGGGGAAGCTGGTATGACGCCCGGATGCTGACCACGTCCCTGGGCCGCTTCCGCCTCGTCGCCTTCTGGGAAGGCCTGTCCTTCCTCGTGCTCCTGCTCATCGCCATGCCCTTGAAGTACGGGCTCGGCCTGCCCCAGGGCGTGCGGGCGGTGGGCATGGCGCACGGCGTGCTCTTCCTCGCCTACCTGCTCACGCTGATGACGGCCGCGCTGGACCAGGGCTGGGGCCTCAAGCGGGTGACGCTGGCGTTCCTGGCGTCCCTGGTCCCCGGGGGCACCTTCTGGCTCGAGGTCCACTTGCGCCGCGAGGCCCGGGAGCCCGGGGTGTTGGGGGCTCCCTAGGCCCGGGCCCATTCCTGGCTCACTTTGGGCTCAGGGCGTGAACTTCCAGGCGCGCGTCACCGCCGGCTGGAAGCAGTGCACCTGGGCGACGCTGCCGCCCCCCAACTCCTGGACGACGCCCGCCCCGTAGCCGCGCGCCTGGCACCACGCGCTGACCTCCAGGCGCGAGGCGCCGCTGGTGACATCGGTGGCCGAGGCCGTGCCGAGCTGCTGCCGGGACACGTCCTGGACGAGCCCCGAGTTGAAGCAGCCCACCCACGGCCGGGACGTCATCTCGAAGAGCTGGCCCGTGGTCCACCCGAGGCTGTTGCACCAGCGGTGGATGGCCGCCGAGCAGGCGGTGCTCTGGGAGGCGCGCTCGTCGGCGCACTCGGCATGGCGGCGCGCCAGCTCCTCGTAGGTGACGGCGAGGCTCTCGTGCTGGATGGGCGCGCAGGCCACGTTCACCGTGGTGGCGGTGGCCGACGCGGGCACCCCCAACAGCGAGATGGGCGGCCGGTTGCCCACCACCTGCTGGAGCGTTTCATAGAAGTTGGTGGCGCTCGCCAGGGCGTCATCCGCGCCACGCTGCGCGCAGACGCGGTGCATGGACACGGCACACGCCTCGGTGCCCAGCGCCGCGATGCCGTTGCAGTCCGGGTGCTGCTGGTTCATGACGAACTGCAGGCCCGTGGGCTCCTCCTGGATCGCCGCGTCCTTGCAGTCGGCGCCGAGCGTGGTCAGGCAGATGCTGCGGTTGGAGCGCGCCTGGCTGAAGAAGCGCACCTCGTCGATGGCGCCCTGGAAGGAGCCCTCGCCATTGGCCGGGCACGCCTGCGTGTCCAGGTTGGGGCCCGCGCCGACGAACAGGTCCCCCGTGCCGAGCTTGAAGGTGCCCGGCGCCGTGGGCAGCGCGCGGCTCGTCTTCACGCCGTTGATGTACTCGCCGAACTCGCCCGACACCCCGTCCCAGGTGTAGGCCAGGTGCGTCCACTTGCCCTTGGGCAGGGCCTGGCTGAAGCCCATGCGCACCCGGGTGCCGTTGATGACGAAGGACATGTTCACCGCGCCGTTGGCCTCGTAGATGAGATCCAACGCGCCCGGCTTGGCCAGGAGGTAGCGGTAGGGATTGCCGCCGCAGCCCTGGTTGACGGTGGCGTCCGGCCGCAGGGCGAGCTGGACCGAGAAGCCCCGGACGGCGGCGCCCACGCCGGGCACGGTGTTGGACGCGTCCGCCAGGCCCACGCGCAGGGCACCCCCGCCGGGCAGCGTGAGCGCCTTGCCCTTGCCGTGCGGCTCCCACAGCGAGCCCGTGGTGGACTGGGTGACGGCGTTGCCCGGGGAGATGCTGGCGGTGCCCACGAGCGTGCCCGTGTAGAAGTGGCCCGAGGTGTCCGGCGTGCGCGTGAGATCGTACGTGCCCGCGCGCGTGACCAGCTCGTTCATGGGCAGGGTGAGCACCTGGAAGGGATGGCTCAACTCGCCCAGGTCCACCTCGTTGTAGTCCGACGTGTTGCTGCCGAAGAGCGACAGCACGTCATGCGTCTTGGTGACGGGCAGGTAGCGCGTCTCGTTGCTCGCGCCCGGGGGGAAGTTCTGCTTGGGCGAGCGCTCCTGCTCGAAGTTCCACATGGGCCCCGAGTAGAAGAGGTGCGCGAGGTCCTGCCGGTCCGTGTTGATGCTGCCGTCGACGTGGTGGGCCGTCCACCCGGTGTCCGCGCCCACGAGGCTCACGGCCTCGCGTCGGCCGCCGGCCGCGCCCGAGAAGCCCACGGCCATGAAGAGCACGTTGCGGCCCTCGTGGTCCACCCACGGGTAGGCGCCGCGCACGATGTCGCCGGTGAGCGTGTCCCCGAAGTCCTCGCCCGTGGCGGCCTTGAGCCGCTTCCAGGCCAGCGGGTAGCGTTTCACGCCCGAGGTGGTGTCGTTGTACATCATCGACAGCGGGCGCGGCGTGCTCCACCCCGTGGCCGCGCACGGCGTGGGGTTGTAGCTGTACATGATGCGGTCGATGGCGCCGTCGTTCTGGGGGCCGCCCTGGTAGAGCAGCAGCCGCCCGTCGGACGTCATCGTGGGCTCGATGCCAAAAATGCCCGCGCCCGTCACCGTCGTCAGCGTCTCCAGCGCGCCGGTGGTGAACGCGGCGACTTCCGCCTGGGTCGTGAAGGGCTGGCTGACGCGCGCCTCCATCGTGCGGCGACGGAAGCGGTTGGGCCCGTTGAACATCATCGAGTCGAAGACGTAGGGCTGGTAGACGGCCACGCCGCTCGCGAGCGTGTAGGGCTGGGCGGGGTTGGGAAAGCAGAGCGCCAGCGCGTTCTCGCCGTTCTTCACCTGGGTCGTCTTGCCCGGGGAGAAGGCCGCGCCGAAGCCCGGCTTGCCCTCGGTGTCATAGGTGACGGCCTCGGGCTTGAACACCCGGGCGCGCCAGGTGGTCGTCGTGGTGGCGTGATCCTCGCCCACGTTGCCGATGAACAGCCGCCCGTCGATGCTCGACGCGTGGCCGTTGGCGCCAAAGGGCGTGGCGATGCGCGTGTTGACCAGCGACGGGCGGGGCGTGGCCGCGTCCGCGCCGCCCGCGGCCAGGACACAGCCGAGCAGGGACGCCAGGGGCCAGGATCTCTCGGGGTGCGGCATGCATGCTCCTGAAATGAGGGAAAACGATGATAACCCGTTTTCCTGCTTCAGGGCAGGCCACCCGCGCGGCGGGCGTCAGCTCGCGACGGCGCGCACCTCGTCGCCCTCGAGCACGAGGCGCACGGTGGACACCTCGGGCGCGCCGAAGTGCTCGTAGGCCACGCGCTCCAGCTGGGGCACGAGCGCGGCGCGCAGGCCGCGGGCGCCCGTCTCGCGCTTGAGCGCCCGGGTCACCACCCACTCGCGCACGGAGGGCTCCACCACCAGCTCCAGCCCCTCGTGGGAGAACTCGCGCGCGTAGCCGCGCAGCACGTTGTCCTCGAGGATGTCCGCGAGCGTCACCGCGTCCAGGGGCGAGAAGGAGACGATGCGGTTGAAGCGGCCGATGAGCTCCGGGATGAAGCCGTAGCGCGCGAAGGCCGACGTCTGCTCGAGCTGCTCGTCCGTCACGCGCTCGGCGATGGCCACCTCGCGCTTGCGCACGTCGCGGCCGAAGCCCAGGCGCTCCTTCGGGCCGCCCGTCTCCTCCGCCGTGCCCTTGAGGCCGCTGAAGGCCCCGCACGCGATGAAGGTGAGCGTCGACAGCTCCATGGGCAGGGGCGGGGTGCGGCTGGTGAAGCCGAAGTCCGGGGGGAAGTCCGCGCGCGCGGCGCTCAAGAGGTTGAGCAGGCTTCGCTGCACGCCAAAGCCGCTCACGTCCTTGGTGGTCTGCTGCCCGGCGAAGCGCGCATCGGAGCGGCTGGTGGCGAGCTTGTCGAACTCGTCCATGCAGATGGCGCCACAGGCGGCCCACGCCGCGTCGCCGTCCGCGGCCTCGTACAGGCGCGAGAGCATGGTGCGCACGTCATCGCCCACGTAGCCCGTCTCGGAGAACTGCGTGGCGTCCACCACCACGGCGGGCACGCCCAGCACCTCGCGGAAGAGCAGCTCCACGAGGAACGTCTTGCCCGAGCCCGTGGGGCCCAGGAACAGACAGTTCTCGCGCGCGCCGGGCTCGGTCGCCAGGCCCTCCAGGTGCACGCGCCGCAGCCGCTGCACGTGGCGGTAGGCCAGCACCGCCGCCGCGCGCCGTGCCTCCGTCTGGCCCCGGTAGCCCAGCTCCGTGAGCCGCTGGTCGATCTGCCTCGGGGAGAGCACCTCCAACGCGGCGACCCGCTCGCGGATGGATTCACTGGGCTCGAAGGGAAGGGAGTGGAGCAGATCGGGACGTGGGCTCATGCGGTGCCCATCATCTTTCCGGTTTCGCGCCCCGGGCGACAAGCACCTCGTGTTTCCGGCTCCGGTGCCCGGCCGCTCTCGGAGGGGGCATCCCGTACCGGAGACCGGCTGACTGGTGAACATCTGCCGCGGGAGCGGAAGGCACGGTGCCCCCCACGCGCGGTGAGGGTGGCTAAGTAGGCGCCATGGAACAAGCCAAGACGGCGAGAGGTCAGGCCCCGCGGTTGGGCGCCTGGGTGGAAGAGGGCGTGGGTGTGCGCTGGCGGGTCTGGGCCCCCACCCATCAGAAGGTGGAGGTGGTGTTACACGGGCAGGACGGGCAGCCAGGCGACGTGGTGCCCTTGAAGGACGAGGGCCAGGGCTTCTTCACCGGCTCGCTCGCCGGCCGGGGCGCGGGGGTGCGCTACAAGCTGCGCGTGGATGGCGAGGGCCCCTTCCCGGACCCCTGGAGCCGCGCCCAGCCCGAGGGCGTGCACGGCCCGTCCGAGGTGGTGGTGGCGGACTTCGCCTGGACGGACAAGGACTGGAAGGGCGTGGACCCCAAGGCCCAGGTCATCTACGAGGTGCACGTGGGCACGGTCACGCCCGAGGGCACCTTCGACGCGCTCATCTCCCGGCTGGACGCCATCAAGGACCTGGGCGCCACCACGCTGGAACTGCTGCCGCTGTCGAGCTGGCCGGGCACGCGCAACTGGGGCTACGACGGCGTGGCGCTCTTCGCGCCGCCGGCCGTGTACGGCGGCCCCGAGGGCCTCAGGCGCCTCATCGACGCGGCGCACGCGCGGGGGCTCGGGGTGCTCATCGACGCCGTGTACAATCACTTCGGGCCGGACGGGAACTACCTGCGCTGCTTCTCGCCGCACTACTTCACCGGCAAGCACCACACGCCCTGGGGCGAGGCCATCAACTACGACGGCGAGGGCTCGGACGTGGTGCGCGAGCTGGTGCTCTCCAACGTGGACATGTGGATCCGCGACTACCACGCGGACGGCCTGCGCCTGGACGCGGCCCACGCCATCATCGACGACTCGCGGCCGCACCTGCTCACGCGGATCGCCGAGCGCGCCCGGGCCGCCGCCGGCGAGCGCACCGTCACCGTCATCGCCGAGGACGATCGCAACGACACGAAGCTCGTGGGCCCGCCCGAGCGCGACGGCCACGCGCTGGACGGCGTCTGGGCGGATGACCTGCACCACCAGCTGCGCCGCGCCTTCGCGGGCGACAGCGAGGGCTACTACGCCGACTACACGGGGAGCGTGGCGGACATCGCGCGCACGCTGCGCCAGGGCTGGTTCTACGAGGGCCAGCAGTCCCAGGTGCACAAGAAGCCGCGCGGCACGCCCGCCTCCTCGGTGGAGCCGTGGCACTTCGTGCACTGCATCCAGAACCACGATCAGATCGGCAACCGGGCCCAGGGCGAGCGCCTGGGCGCGGACGTCACCCCGGCGGCCTTCCGCGCCATGAGCACCGTGCTCCTGCTCTCCCCGTACACGCCCTTGCTCTTCCAGGGCCAGGAGTGGAACGCGAGCTCGCCCTTCATCTTCTTCACGGACCACAACGCGGAGCTGGGCAAGCTGGTGACGGAGGGCCGGCGCAAGGAGTTCGCGGGCTTCTCCAAGTTCTCCGGGGACACGGTGCCGGACCCGCAGGCGAGCGAGACGTTCGAGCGCTCCAAGCTCGACTGGAGCGAGGCGGACAAGCCCGAGCACGCCGGGGTGCGTGCCCTCTACAAGGAGCTGTTGCACCTGCGCGCCACCGAGCCCTCGCTACAGCCCCGGGGCCGCGGCTCCTACGACGCCCGGCCGCTGGGCGACAACGGCTTGCTGCTCGAGCGTCAGGGTCCCGAGGACTCCTTCCAGGTCATCGTGGCCGTGAAGGGCCCCCTGGAGTACCCGCTGCCCGAGACAGCCCGGCTGGTGCTCTGGAGCGAGGCGGCGCGTTTTGGCGGCGCGGACGAGAAGTCGCCCCTGACGGCGGGCGTGCTCAAGCTCCAGGGCCCGTCGGCCGTGGTCGTGCGACTGACGAAGTAGGGCGAGCCTCGGCGGGCGCCAAAGGCATACATGGGGAGGCATGGACTCAGGGCCATGCCCCCGTGGCTGGGATGAAACGAAAGGGAGAGGAATTGTCCTCTCCCTTTTGTGTTTCGAAAGCCACCCCATGGAAGGCGCTTCAGGCCTTCCCCTCCCCAAGGACCCCCGATTGAATCTCGTGTCTTCGCGCCGCGGACGGCTGTCCGCCCTGGGTGTTTGTTGTCTCGCTTCCCTCACCGCCGCGCCCGTGCTCGCCGCGGGAGGCTTCGTGTCCGCCACGGCGAGCGGGCATGACGGCAACACGCCCGCCCAGGCCATCGATGGGGTGCTCTCCACGCGCTGGTCCGCCGACGGCAAGGGCCAATGGCTGCAAGCGGATCTGGGCCGCGCGCAATCCCTCTCCGGCCTGGAGATCGCGTGGTACCGGGGGGACGAGCGCTCCTCGCGCTTCACCCTCGCGACGTCCACGGATGGCAAGTCCTTCACGACCGTCTACGCGGGCGCCTCCGTGAAGCAGAAGGCCGCCGAGCGCTACGCCTTCCCGGCCCACACCGCGCGCTACGTGCGGGTGACGGTGAACGGCAATACCCAGAACGCCTGGGCGAGCATCTCCGAGCTGGCCGCCATCCTGGGCGGCTCCACGCCCCCGCCCCCGGCGCCGGAGCCCACGCCCGAGCCGACGCCGGAACCCTCTCCGGACGCGGATGCGTTCGGCGTCACCCAGCTCTACCCCACGCGCGCGGGCGGCGAGGCGTGGGTGCTCTCCGAGGGGGTCCTGGCGGACAAGCGCTTCGATCCGCAAAACCCCATCAGCCGCAACACCGACGGCTCCTGGAAGATGAAGAGCGACAAGGTGCGCATGAGTGTCTTCACCTCCACGGGGTATGACTCCAAGCTCATCCCCACGTATGACCCGGACGTGCTCGCGAGCCGTGGCTACATGCAGGCGGCCAACGACTGGAAGAACGTGGAGATGACGGGCTTCGTCAAGGTGAACGCCGCCAAGGACATGAGCGACAACTTCTCCTGGTACGCGCGCGGGGGCCGGCACACCGACTCGCTCGCGTGCGAGGGCACCTCCTACAAGGGCAGCCTGCACTTCGACGGCCGCGTGCGCTGGCAGAAGGAGGCCTGGCACGTGAGCTACGAGCAGACGCCCTACAAGACGGGCACCGCCTCGCTCAAGGGCCGCTGGGTGGGCTTCAAGTCCGTCATGCGCAACACGACAGCGGGCGGCAAGCCCGCGGTGAAGCTCGAGCTGTGGCTCAACGAGAACGCGGACAAGGTCACCTGGAAGAAGGTGTACGACTACACCGACTCCGGGCAGATGGGCGGTGACACCCAACGCTGCGGCGGCGCCGTCAACGGCATGCCGCTGACCTGGGGCGGCCCCATCGCCACGTTCCGCTGGGACAGCGCCACGGACGTGGACTTCAAGTGGCTGAGCGTGCGGGAAATCTCCGAGTAGTCGCTCCCTCCCACCCCCGGTGAAACGCGGGGTGCCAGGAGTACGGCATCTCGCGTTTTCCCGGGAGAAGACGTTAGGCTGTGCACGTCGCCCGGGGGGACACGTCTTCGAGGTTTTTCATGTCCGCCGGAAACGAGCCCCGTCCTCCCCCCGCCTCGCGCCCCGAGGCGTTCACGGACGCATGGCGGGGGATGCTGACGGAGGTGGAGCTCACGAGTCCGGACGGGTGCGCGGTCCTGCGCGCCGTGCGCGACGCCGCCGGGACGCTCCTGGACTTCGAGTGGGTGTTCTTCAACGCCGCGTCCGCGCCCCTGGCGAGTCTGGTGGGCATGCCCATGGTGGGCCAGCGCTTCCTGGAGCGCTTCTCCTCGCCGCTCGCCCAGATGCACTTCGCCGTGTTGCGCCAGGTGGTGGAGACGGGGCAGCCCTGTATCCAGGAGGTGCTCCTGCGCGAGTCCATGTGGCTGCGGCTGGCGATGCACCGCTTCCGCGACGGCGTGGTGCTGCGCGCCCAGGACATCACCCCGAGCAAGCACGCCGAGCGCGAGCGCGACGCGCGGCTGTTGCTCGAACAGGTGGGCCGCCGGGACGCGGAGGCGCTCGCGCGGCAGCAGGCGGTGGAGCTGGACACGGCCCGGGTGCGGCTGGCGCGCACGGAGAAGCTGTCCATGGCGGGGCAGCTCGCGGCCAGCGTGGGCCATGAAATCAACAACCCCCTGGCCTTCGTCCTGGGCAACCTGCAGGTGGTGCTCGAGCAGCTCGCCGGGGTCGCGCGGGACGGGGAGCCCGCCCAGGCCGAGCGGCTGCGCGAGCCCCTGCGGGCCCTGGAAGACGCGCGCCGGGGCGCCGAGCGCATCCGCTCCATCGTGAAGGACTTGCGCACCCTGTCGCGCGTGGAGGACTCGGAGCTGAGCGCCGTGGACGTGCACGCGGCGCTGGAGTTCAGCCTGACCATGGCCATGCCCCAGGTGCGCCACCGGGCCCGCGTGGAGCGGCGCTACGGCGCGGTGCCCCGGGTGCTCGCCCATGAAGGCCGGCTCGGCCAGGTCTTCCTCAACCTGCTGGTCAACGCCGCCCAGGCCATGCCCGAGGGCCAGGCGGCCGAGCGCTGCATCACCCTGACGACCTGGCGGGAGGGGGCCCAGGTGGTGGTGGAGGTGCGCGACAACGGCCAGGGCATGACGCCCGAGGTGCTCGGCCGCGTCTTCGAGCCCTTCTTCACCACGAAGAAGGCCCGGGGCGAGGGCCTGGGCCTGGGGCTGTCCATCTGTCTGGGGCTCGTGCACGGCATGCAGGGGGACCTGAAGGCCGAGAGCGAGCCCGGGCGGGGCAGTGTCTTCCGGGTGAGCCTGGGGGTGTGCGAGGACGTGTCCATCCAGGCGCTGGAGTCGGCGCGCACGGTGGCGGACGTGCAGGCGCGCAAGCGCGTCCTGGTCATCGACGACGAGCCCGCCATTGGCACGGTGCTGCGGCGCATCCTCGGCCGCCTGCACGACGTGGTGGTGCTGCGCAGTGGCCGCGAGGCGCTCGCGCTCCTGGCCCAGGACGACGCGTTCGACCTGGTGCTGTGTGATTTGATGATGGTGGAGATGTCGGGAATGGAACTGCACGAGCGCCTGGCGCCGACGCACGGCGAGCTGCTCTCGCGCTTCGTTTATATGACGGGCGGCAGCTTCACCCCCCGAGCGCACGAGTTCCTCAAGACCGTGCCCGCGCGCCGCATCGACAAGCCCTTCGAGGCGGACGTCATCCGGGCCCTGGTGGCCCAGGCCCCCTCCCGGCGCGCCTGATCTCCACGGCGTGGATGGCGTCGGGGGCGGTCCGTGTTAGGAGCCTGGACGAACCCCTGGACCTCCACTGTCGAGGACGCACTGGATGACTGACTCCGAGACCGGGTCGCGGCTGTTTCCCACCGGTATCCCGAACCTGGACCGCGTCCTGGGGGGTGGCATCCCCCGACGTCAGTCCCTCATCGTCACGGGGGAGCCGGGCTGTGGCAAGACGATCCTGTGCAGCCACATCGCCTTCAGCGCCGCGGCGCGGGGGGTGCCCGTGGTGGTGGCCACCGTCACCTCCGAGCCGCACGACAAGCTCATGCAGTCGCTCTCCGACTTCGCCTTCTTCAAGAAGGAGCTGCTCGGGGAGGACTTCTTCCTGGTGAGCGCCTACGCGTCGCTGAAGAAGGGCGCCAAGGAGGCGCGGGACGTGCTGCTGCGCACGGTGCGCGAGCGGGGCGCGAAGCTGCTCTTCATCGACGGGCTGCGCTCCATCCGCGACCTGTGGCAGGACGAGGCCCGGCTGCGCGAGTTCCTGTACGAGCTGGGCATTGGCCTGGCCGCCATGGACTGCATCGGGCTGTTCACCACCGAGTACGGGCTCGACAAGCTGCTGGCCCTGCCAGAGGCCACCACGGTGGACGGCATCGTCTCCGTGAGCGTCCAGCGGAGGGGCGTGCGCCGGCTGCGGCGGCTGGAGATCGTCAAGCTGCGGGGCCAGCGCCACTTCACCGGCGAGCACCTGCTGGAGATTGGCGCCGGGGGCATGTCGGTCGTGCCGCGGCTGGAGTCCGAGACGCTGACGCCCCGGGACGAGGCGCCCCCGCCCCAGCGCATGGGCTTTGGCCTGCCCGAGTTCGATGCGTTGATGCTGGGCGGGCTGCCGGCGCACAGCACCACGCTGCTGGCGGGCAGCATCGGCATTGGCAAGACGCTGCTCGCCACGCACTTCGCCACGGAGGGCGCCCGGCATGGGCAGCGCACGCTGTTCGTCTCCTTCTTCGAGACGCCCGCGGTGCTCTTCCAGCGGGCCCATCGCGTGGGCCTGGAGGTGGAGGACGTCCTGAAAGGCGGCATGCTGCGCATGATCCACCTGCCCCCGTCCGAGTGGGAGGCGGACGCCATCGTGTACCGCATCCTGGCGGACGTGGACCGGCTGGGCATCCAGCGGCTCGTGCTGGATGGGCTGACGGAGCTGGAGCTGGCGGTGGCGGACGTGGAGCGGCGGCGCGTCTTCCTGGCCGCGTTCAGCAGTCACCTGCGCGAGCGCCGGGTGACGTCCCTGTTCACCAAGGAGGTGTCGAAGATCTCCGGCACGGAGCTGGACTTCAATGACTCGCCCGTCGCGCTGCTGGGCGAGAACGTCATCCTCCTGCGCTACGTGGAGCTGCGCGGCCGCATCCACCGCATCCTGTCCATCCTCAAGATGCGCGACAGCCGCTACGACGCGAACCTGCGGGAGTTCGACATCAGCGACACCGGCATCCGGGTGCTCGAGCCCCTGCGCTCGGCGGAGGGCCTGCTCACGGGCAAGGCCCAGCCCCTGGGCACGGCGATTGGTGGAGTGGATCAATGAGCCTCATCCTCATCGCGGAGGACGAGGAGGCGATGCTCGACATCTTCGGGCAGATCCTCGAGGACCTGGGCCACCGTGTCCTCCGGGCCCCCAACGGCGAAGAGGCGCTGATGCTCGCGCGCACGGAGCGGCCGGACCTGGTGGTGAGCGACCACATGATGCCCCGGCGCACGGGCATGGAGCTGCTGCGCGCGCTGCGCGCCGACGAGCGGCTGCGCGACGTGCCCTTCCTGCTGCTGAGCGCCGCGACGCCCGAGGGCCGGGGCGAGGCGGACCTGTTCCTGGCCAAGCCGGTGGACCTGAACACCTTCGAGAACGCCGTGCTCCGGATGCTGCGCGAGCACGCCTCCCCGGAGGCCACGCCCCCGTCCAAGGCCCGGGAGAAGCACGCCGAGTCCACCCTGGACGCCTCCCTGCGCGAGGAGATGCTCAACTGGGTGGCGCACGAGATCAAGACGCCCCTGAGCTCCGCGCGGCTCAACGCCCAGATGCTGCTGCGCCGGCAGGCCGAGGCCACCGACGACGAGCGCCGGTACACGGAGGCCATCCTGCTGCAGATCGACCGGATGAACTCCCTGGTGTCCTCCATCCTCGACGCGGCGCGGCTGTCCGAGGGCAAGATGGTGCTGCGCCCGGAGACCGGGGACCTGGCGGCGTTCCTGCGCGGCGTGGTGCGCGAGTGGGGGGAGTTGCAGCCCCAGGTGACCTTCTCGCTCAAGGGGGCGGGGGAGCGGGTGGAGCTGTCCTTCGACGCCGAGCGGGTGCGCCACATCCTCAACAACCTGCTGTCCAACGCGGTGAAGTACGGGGGCGAGTCGCGGCGCGTGGAGGTGGGGGTGACGCCGCACCCGGGCCTGGTCGTCATCGAGGTGCGCGACTGGGGTCAGGGCATCTCCGCCGCGGAGGTGCACCACATCTTCGAGCGCTTCCACCGCGCCTCGGGCTCCGAGGGGGCGGGACACGGGCTGGGGCTCTACATCGCCTCGGCGCTCGCGCGGCTGCACGGGGGCTCGCTGTCGGCCCAGTCCACGCTGGGCGAGGGCTCCACGTTCAGCCTCCGGCTGCCACGGGCGACGCGCGCCTAGCGGCCCATCTTGATGTCGAGCGCCGGCGGCGGACGCGGCGCCGGCGCCCGCCGGGGCGGCTTGTGGGCGGCGGGCTTGGGGTTGAGCCGCACGGAGACCTCGGGCGCGTCCTCGGGCGACACGCGCCGCGAGGCGGGCTCGTAGCCCTCCAGCCGCAGCGCCAGTGTCAGGGGCGGCGCGTTCGCGGCGAGCGGCATGTCCAGCGGCGTGCGTCCGGAGCTCTGGCCATTGACCTCCACCTGGGCCCCCGGCGGCTCCGAGCGCACCGTGAGCATGACGGGTCGCGGCGCGGGGGGCGGCGAAGGCGGCTCGGTGGGCGCGGGGGTTGGGGGCGGGGTGACGGCCACGGGGGGGGGCGGCGCCTGTTGCCGCAGGAGGATGACCGCGGCGCCGGCCATGAGCAGCATCAGCCCCAGCACCGTCCCCACCCGGCCCGCCGACAGCCGGCGCCGGGGCAGCTCCACCTGGACGCTGCGCGTGTGGTGGGTGTCCGGCGTCGGCCCGGAGCGCGAGGGTGTATGGCCGCCCCCCGACGCGGGCACGAGCGACTGGGACTGCGAGCGCTGGGTCGTGCTGCGCGAGGGGTTCGAGTGCGCATCCAGATCGCTGTCCTCGGTGAGCTGATCCAGATGGGCGGGGTTGGCCTCCAGCGCGATGCGCTCGGCGTACACCTCATGCAGCCAGGCGGACAGGTGCGCGGTGCTGGCGGGCATGCGCTGCTGCAACAGGAAGTCCTCGATGGCCAGGCGGAAGGCGCCACAGTCCGGGAAGCGCTGCTCGGGCACCGGCGCGAGCGCCTTGAGCACGAGCGCGTCGAGCTCCGGCGTCACCGCGGGCCGCAGCTGCGAGGGCGGGGGCACCTGACAGTCGCGCACCAGCCGCAGCGTCATCATGTCCGACTCGCCCTTGAAGAGGCGCCGGCCGGTGAGCAGCTCCCAGAGCACCACGCCCAGGGCGAACAGATCACTGCGCGGATCCACCGGCAGTCCGTTGGCCTGCTCCGGGGACATGTACGGGTACTTGCCCTTGAGCACGCCCGTCGCCGTGTGCGACGCGCTGCCCGCCGCCTTGGCCACGCCGAAGTCGATGACCTTCACGCCCCCGTCGAAGCCCACCAGGATGTTCTGGGGCGACACGTCCCGGTGCACCAACTGCAGCGCCTGGCCCTGCGGCCCACACGCCTGATGCGCGTAGTGCAGGCCCGCGGCCGCCTCGGCCACGATGCGCAGCGCCAGCCCCACCGGCAGGCTCTGACTCCGCGTGCGCGCGAACTTCT
Organism: Archangium primigenium; assembly: GCF_016904885.1. Taxonomy (NCBI): domain Bacteria; kingdom Pseudomonadati; phylum Myxococcota; class Myxococcia; order Myxococcales; family Archangiaceae; genus Melittangium; species [Archangium] primigenium. The sequence goes on along the minus strand of NZ_JADWYI010000001.1, from coordinate 9,422,871 downwards.
CCAGCCGCCGCAGATCCTCGCCCTGGACGTACTCCATGACCAGGCAGTGCCGGTCCTCCAGCTGCGTCCACTCGAGGATGGTGATGAGGTTGGGGTGGCGCAGGCCCGCCACCAGCTGCGCCTCCTCCTGGAACATCTCCAGGAAGTCCTCGTCCTGGCTCAGGTGCGGCAGCACACGCTTGAGGACCACGAGCCGCTCGATGCCCGCGTTGCGCTCCAGCGCGAGGAAGATCTGGCCCATTCCCCCGGCCGCGATCTTCCTCAGCAGCTGGTATTTCCCGAGCGACACCGACATGACGCACCACGATAACGCGGCTTCCAAGAATCCGCGAATAGTGGGCCGGACTCCTCGTCCCGCCGACCAGGCAGGCAGTCAGCCAGTGAGCCTTAGGCCTTGAGTTTGTATCCAGAGCGCAATGCCGCCCAGGCCAGGCCGGTGGAGACGAGCGCCACCCCCACCAGGATGGCGCTGCCCGTGCCGGCGGGGAACCCGCTCCGCCCGAGCATGCCGTAGCGCAGGCCCTCCACCATGTAGACCATGGGGTTGAACAGGCTCACGTGGTTCCACGGCGCCGGCAGCTCCCGCACCGAGTAGAAGATGCCGCCCAGGAAGGTCAGCGGCGTCATCACGAAGGTCGGAAAAAAGTTCACCTGCTCGAACTTGTCCGCCCACACGGCGGCGAGAATTCCGATCACGCTGAAGGTGTACGAGGACAGCACCAGGAAGAAGAGCGTGATGACGGGGTGCTCCACGTGCGCCCCGGTGAAGAAGCCGGCCACCACCCAGGTCAGCACGCCCACCATGAGCCCGCGCACCATGGCGCCGCCGATGAAGCCCGTCATCAGCTCGAAGGGGCCGAAGGGCGCCGCGAGCAGGTCCACCACCGTGCCCTGCATCTTGGTGATGAAGAGCGAGGAGGAGCTGTTGAGGAAGGCGTTGTTCGCCAGGCCCATGAAGACGAGCCCCGGCACGATGAAGCGCAGGTAGGGCACGCCGTCCACCTCGTGGACCCGCCCGGAGAGCGAGTAGCCGAACACCAGGAAGTAGAGCGAGGTGCTGATGAGCGGCGAGAGGATGGTCTGACCCGGCACGCGCATGAAGCGGCGGATCTCCTTCACCAGCAGGGTCTTCATCCCAAGCGTGTTCATGACGTCACCCCGGGGGTGGTGGAGGCGGGCGAGGCGGTGGGCGCGGCGGCGGGCCGACCCCGGAGGATCTCGATGAGGATGTCCTCCAGGCGGGAGTTGCGCGTCTCCACGGTGCCCACGGGCAGGCCCTGCACGTAGAGCGTGCGCAGGATGTCGCCGCCGGGCTGGCTGCCCTCGCGCTCGGGGTAGGTGAGCCGCAGGCCGTCCGGCGAGAGCGTGGCCCCCGCCTGGCGCACGCCCTCGGGCAGCGCGCTCACGGGCGCGGTGAACTGCACGAGCAGCCGCTTCTCCCCGAGCCGCTTGAGCAGCGTCACCTTGTCCTCCACGAGGAGCAGCCGCCCCTCGTTGATGACGCCCACCCGGTCGGCCAGCTCCTCGGCCTCCTCCAGGTAGTGCGTGGTGAGCACGATGGTGGTGCCCTCGGCGGCGAGCCGGCGCACGTACGTCCACAGGTCGCGCCGCAGCTCCACGTCCACGCCCGCGGTGGGCTCGTCCAGGAAGACGAGCTTGGGCCGGTGCACCAGCGCCTTGGCGATGAGCAGCCGGCGCTTCATGCCGCCCGACAACGCGCGGGTGATGGCGTTGGCCTTGCCCTGCAGGTTGAGCGCGGTGAGCACCTCCTTCACCCGCGCCTCGTCCCGGGGCTGTCCGTAGAAGCCCTGCTGGATGTAGAGCGACTCGGCCACCGTGAAGAAGGGGTCGAAGTTGATCTCCTGCGGGACGAGCCCCACCTGGAAGCGCGGCTTCACCGGGTCCACGTCCAGGTCCTGCCCGAACACGAACACCTTGCCGCGCGTCTTCTTCACCAGCCCACACACCGAGCCGATGAGCGTCGTCTTTCCGGCGCCGTTGGGGCCCAGCAGGGCGAAGATCTCCCCGGGGCGGATGCTCAGGGAGACCTCGGACAGGGCGGTGTGCTTGTCGCCATAGGTCTTGGTGAGACCCTGGAGCTCCAGCGCGGGGGGCGAGGACATGGTGGGAGGGCCTTTAGCACCCCCGCCGGACGCGGGCTCATCGTTTTGATGACGCTGGACGTCAGCGTCCGGGCAGACGGACGGGGAGCGTCTTGCGCCCGCCGTGGCTCCTTAGTATCCGCCCCCCTGCGTCCCCCTTCCCCCCCGCGTCGTCCCAGGAGCGAGAGAAAGCACGATGGCCCAGAACTTCATCTTCACCATGCAGGACCTGCGCAAGGTCAAGGGCGGCAAGGACATCCTCAAGGGCATCTACCTGTCCTTCTTCCCCGGCGCGAAGATTGGCGTCATCGGTCCGAACGGCTCCGGTAAGTCGACGCTCCTGCGCATCATGGCGGGCGAGGACAAGGAGTTCTTCGGCGTGGCCAAGCCGGACCCGGGCGCGCGCGTGGGCTACCTGCCCCAGGAGCCCCAGCTGGACAACTCGCTGGACGTGAAGGGCAACGTGGAGCTGGGCCTCAAGCCCATCCGCGTGCTGCTCGACCGCTTCAACGAGGTGAGCGCGAAGTTCGCCGAGCCCATGGACGACGCCGCCATGGAGAAGCTGCTCGCCGAACAGGGCCGGCTCCAGGACGCCATCGACGCGAGCAACGGCTGGGAGCTGGACCGCACCCTGGAGATGGCCATGGACGCGCTGCGCCTGCCGCCCGGCGACGCGGACGTGTCCAAGCTGTCCGGCGGTGAGAAGCGCCGCGTGGCGCTCTGCCGCATCCTCCTGGAGAAGCCGGACCTGCTGCTGCTCGACGAGCCGACCAACCACCTGGACGCCGAAAGCGTCGCGTGGCTCGAGCAGGCGCTCAAGGAGTACAAGGGCACCATCGTCTGCATCACCCACGACCGCTACTTCCTCGACAACGTGGCCGAGTGGATTCTGGAACTCGACCGCGGCGAGGGGGTGCCCTGGAAGGGCAACTACTCCAGCTGGCTGGAGCAGAAGCAGAAGCGCCTGGAGCTGGAGGAGAAGACCGAGAGCTCGCGGCAGAAGACGCTCAAGCGGGAGCTGGAGTGGGTGCGCGCGTCGCCCAAGGCCCGTCAGGCCAAGAGCAAGGCGCGCATCGCGGCCTACGAGCAGCTGCTCAACCAGACGCAGGAGAAGCGCGACCCCACGGGCGAGGTGACGATTCCGCCCGGGCCGCAGCTCGGCGGCCTGGTGGTGGAGGCCAAGGGCCTGCGCAAGGCGTTCGGCGACCGGCTGCTCATCGATGATTTGAACTTCAAGCTGCCGCCGGGCGGCATCGTGGGCATCATCGGGCCGAACGGCGCGGGCAAGACGACGCTGTTCCGGATGCTCACGGGCGTGGAGAAGCCGGACGGGGGCGAGCTGCGCATCGGCGAGACGGTGAAGCTCGCGTACGTGGACCAGAGCCGCGACGCGCTCGCCGGGGACAAGAGCGTGTTCGAGGAGGTGAGCGGGGGGTTGGATCACCTGGACCTGGGCCGGGCGGGGCAGATGCCGAGCCGCGCGTACCTGGCGGGCTTCGCCTTCAAGGGGCAGGACCAGCAGAAGCGGGTGAAGGACCTGTCGGGCGGCGAGCGCAACCGCGTGCATCTGGCGAAGATGCTCAAGAGCGGCGGCAACGTGCTCTTGCTCGACGAGCCGACGAACGACCTGGACGTGGAGACGCTGCGCAGCCTGGAGGACGCGCTGCTCAACTTCGCGGGCTGCGCGGTGGTCATCAGCCACGACCGCTGGTTCCTGGACCGCATCGCCACGCACATCCTGGCGTTCGAGGGAGACAGCCGGGTGTTCTTCTTCGAGGGCAACTTCGAGGACTACGAGGCGGACAAGAAGAAGCGCCTGGGGCCCGAGTCGCTGGAGCCGCACCGCATCCGCTACCGGCCGCTGCAGAAGAGCTGAGCCGAGCAGATTCCCACGGCCCCTCTCCCGAGTCCCGGGGGCGGGGCCGCGGTGTATTCAGGCACCTCGTGAGGGAGGGCAGTCGTGATCCAGAAGGTCTCGTTCCGCAACTTCAAGGCATACCGCACGCTCGACCTGGACCTGGAGCGGCTCACCGTGCTCGTGGGTCCCAACGCGTCTGGCAAGACGACGCTGTTGCAGGGCCTGCGGCTCGCAACGGGTTGGGCTGCATTTTCCGACCTCCTGCCAAGTGCATCAGAACTCTCCGCACTGAATTCGTACGGCACGAGTAGTCCGATAGAGTTGGCTTTGTCGGGCTCTTGGAAGGGCGTTCCTGGTTCTGTAAGCATCACCAGTGAGCCCGACAAACCGGATGCAGTGGTGAAGGGGCAATGGCAGGGGAGTGCATTTTCGTTCACCAACGGGATGGAAGTGCGTCCCCTGGTGAAGTTGCAGGTCGATATAGGTGAGTTCATGGGCCTGCTCCGTTCGACCTCGATCCTGCGCTTTGAATCGCATGCCCTGGCGGCGGCGGCGTACAGCGAGGATCCAGTCCCCGCCATTGCTGGCAACGGAGAAGGCCTTGCCTCCGTCCTCGCTTACTTGAAGCTGAGCCAGGATGAGGTGTTCGACGAAATCGAGCTGGCACTCAAACAAATTGTTCCCGCGGTCCGGCGCATTCGGATCGAGCGCGCGGAGGTCAAGCAAACCGCTCTCAGGACGCTCTCCTTTGAGCAACAGCAACATCGGACCTCCGAGCAGCGGACCTTGTGGGGGAACAAGGTGATCTTGGACATGAGGGGAGCCAAGGGGGTCGCCGCGGATTCGGCGGGTGAAGGCACCTTGATGGTCCTCGGACTCCTGACGGTCTTGATGGGTCCCCAAAAGCCGCGGTTGGTGCTGCTGGACGACATCGAACTGAACCTTCATCCCGTGGCGCAGGGAAAACTCGTCGAGACGCTGCGCAAGCTCCAAGAGCGTGACCCTGAGCTACAGATCGTCGCGACCAGCCATTCGCCCTTCATCCTGAACTACCTCAGGCCCGAGGAGGTCCGGATGGCCTTCCTTTCCGAGAACGGCTTCGCGCGTTGCGAGAAGCTCACGGCCCATCCCGAATTCGAGCGCTGGAAGGACATGATGAGCCCCGGTGAGTTCTGGAGCACCGTGGGCGAGTCGTGGGTGGAGAATGCGGAGGCGCCCAAGGGCCATGAGTGACGCCGCCTTCGAATTCGGAATCGTCTGCGAGGCTCCGGCAGACCAGAAAGCTGCGTGTGGACTCGCGGATCGGGTGCTCCTTGAAGAAGTAGATTGGATAACCCACAAGAACTTGGAGGATTACCGAAAGTGGCGAGGGGCCACGATGGGCGCGGACTTCTTGGGGTGGGGCTCTGTTGGTAAGGAATTCCAGACTGCGGGACTCAAGGGCGTTTTCGGCAGATTCGATGGTCGGCCCGGGGCTCCTGATGCACATGCCGCGCGACGCGCGCTTCTCCTCATGGCTGCGTCCGCACGATGCCCGGATGCCGTGGTCCTGATGCGAGACAGTGATGCCGAACCCGAGCGGCGCATCGGACTCGAACAGGCCCGGGATGAATGGAAAGGACCCTTCCCTGTCATCATTGGCTTGGCTGAGGCTAAGCGAGAGTGCTGGGTGCTGAATGGATTCGATCCGAGGAACAAGGAGGAAGAGAAGCGCTTGGACGGTGAGCGACAGCGACTTTCTCTCCACCCTGTTCTCGAGGCGCACCTCCTGGATCCAAGTACACGCGGCTCCAAGAAGGATGTGAAGCGGGTCTTGGAAGCGCTGATTCCGAAAGATGAAGATCCGAAGCGGGTGCGCGAGTGCGCCTGTCTCGAGGAAACACCTCTCGCGACCTTGTCCGCGCGTGGGGTCGACACAGGCCTCACTGCCTATATCCAGGAAGTCCGAGATCGGCTTGTTCCCATCTTCAAGGGCAATCCTGGGCCCGCGTCAGGACGACACGGTTCGTAGAAGACCCGCCTTCTCCAGCAGGGGATGCACTCGCTGGGCGAGATCGATGTGTTCGGGGTTGTCCGCAGTCAATTTCTCGGGCGTGAGGATCACGAGCGTTCCCTTGTCCTCCACGGGCTCGATGCGAACGGGGGCGGGCAGTGGCGGGACCGTGCCTTGCTCACGCGGGAAGTACATCACCCAACTCATGTACGTTCCCGCGACTCCCGTGGCGGAGATCGTGTCGCGGTGCATGGTCGAGGTGGCGATGGCGGTCTCCGGTTCCCAAGCAAGCGCCATGCTCCGGACGACTTCGGCGAGGACAGGCGCGGACAAGACTCGCTCCGCATTGGGTCCTCGGGTCGGAAGATTGAGCACGCAGCGGTTGGACCGCACCTCGCCATACCCGCCACAGCAGAAGTTGAACCCGCTCGCGTCGTAGTCGTCGAGTGCCCCATTCCACGCCCAGACCGAGTACCCAATCTCGTCGAAGAATCGATCCTTCCCCCGTCGGATCAGTTTCTCAAGGGATGGCAGCGATGGCTCGATGACGCGCTTCAACGCATCCTTGCGGGACTTGCCCTGCTGGAACCAGCGCGCGAAGGCCGGGTCAATGTTGATCATGGCCTTCAGAAACTTTTCCGCGCGGAGGGCGCACTCCTCTGGCGTCTCCTTTCGAGCACCCCAGTAAGCACCGGCGATGTATGAGTCGATTCTCTTGAACGTGTCGGGCATTTGCTGAGTGTCCTTAAATCGCGGGTGTATGGATGATTTCTATGCCGAACACTTGCTCTCTCCTGAAGAGGAACCGGATGGCCTCGGCGCTCTTCTCCTCCGCGATGTGCCATCGAATAGGCGTCTTGGTCGACCTGGCGGCATTGAGCTGTCGAATGGCTTGGTCGACGAGGGCTTTCGCGCCAGAAGACTTGAACCAGTTCTTGGGCTCAAGGTTCTCGAGGAACTTGTTGGCGTAGCCGGGCCCCTTGGCTTCAAGCAGCACGCCGTCCTTGAAGCCATCGAAGCGCACGCCCTTGCTCTTCCGGCCCACGCCGCCGACCCAGTAGGCCTCATGCGCCGAGTGTCCTGATATCTGCTCCTGGTAGGCCCGGGCTCGGGCGGACATGGACTCCTCGGCGGGGGCCCATTGTCCCGGACCCGCAGGCGGCGCGGATGCCTGTCCGGCCTCGTTCGCGCGATGGAGGATGAGCGCCGCGCCGGGCCCGCCGCTCAGGACCGTGGCTACCCTTCCCACGGGCACCGCGACTCGCTCCACCAGCAGCAGGCCCTCGGGTGAGAGCGACAGGATGGGCACAGTGGCCTCCCATCCGCTCACCGCGCGCGTCAGTGTCCGAGTCGTGCCCCCCGCCGTGCCGAAGGTGGCGAGGAGGTTCGTCGTCAGCCTCGCGAATGCCCTCGTCTGCTCGCCTCGGGTCATGTTCCGGAAGCGCTCGCGGTACTCGGGTGACGTGGCGATGAGCGCGCTCACTCCCGCCGGGAGGTGTCTCAGGCTTTCGAGGCTGTCCACCGGATGGACGACCCATTGACCGAGGGCGTGTACCAGTTCGATGAAGGCTTCCTGCGTGCCATCCATCGTCTGGTTGATGAGGTCGGCATCGTCATGGACCTCGGCGAGCGGTGGCCCCTCGATGGGACGCAGATGCACGTCCGCCTGCCGGAAGACCGAGCCATTGCTGACGTAGAAGTGGCCCAGTTTGAAAGGTCCCGCGAGGAAGGCGTCCTCCTTCCACTCCACGGGTCCGACTTTTTGCTGCGTGCGTCCATCGAGAGCCCAGGCCAAGCGTCCATCCGGCCGCAACACCGCCACGTGCTTGAATCGCTCCACACGGCGCAGCAGTTCCTCGCGTGTGACTTCACCGCTCTCCAGGATTTCTCGCAGCAGGTGGCCGAGCGCCAGTCGGGGCGGGAAGGCCCGTGTCGTCACGGGTTGGCGCGACAGGTCCGCCAGGAGTCGTGATGCTTCCTGGGGTGACAGGACATTCCCTCGCGGCATCGAGGCGCGAGTGGCGTCCAGCCCCGAGAGCGCGAGCAGGTACTCGAAGGCATCCCATCGGACCGCGCCACCCGACACCGCCCGCACGGTCATGGGCGATGGACTCGCCATGGCCATCACCTGGGTGGAGATGGGGTTCCAGTGGCGACCCCTCGACTCCAGGGTGCAGCCCATGAGCATCAGGGCCGTCCAGAGAATCAGAGCGGATCGCATCTAACGGGCCTGGTCCTTCCATTCCGCCGCCATCTCGCGCGCCACGGCCACGAAGGCCTTGAGCGCCCGCGAGACCTGCGTCCGGCTCGGGTAGTAGAGGTAGATGCCCGGCACCAGCGCCGCGTAGGGCTCGAGCACCACCCGCAGGCTGCCCCGCTTCAGCTCCGCCGCCACCTGCGACTCGAACGTGTAGAGCAGGCCCAGGCCCTCCTCGGCCAGCGAGCGCATCAGCCCCACGTCGTTGGTCACCACCGGGCCCTGCACCGGCACGCGCCAGGTCTTCTTCCCCCGCTCCAGTTCCCACACGTAGCGGCCCCCCGTCGTCGCCGAGCGGATGCCAATGCACTCGTGTTCGAGCAGGTCCTCGGGCTTCTCCGGCGTGCCCTTGCGCGCGAGGTAGCCCGGCGCGCCCACCACGATGAACCGCGCGGGCCCGGACAGCCGCACCTGCACCATGTCCCGCTCGATGGCGTCCGAGAAGCGGATGCCCGCGTCCAGGCCCTCCGTCACGATGTCCACGAAGCGGTCCTCCACCCGCACGTCCACCTCCACGTGGGGATGGCGCGCGAGGAAGCGCGGCAGGAGCGGCGCCACCACCTGCGGCACGGAGAAGGTCGGCACCGACAGCCGGATGCGCCCCGTCACTTCCTCCGTGCGCGCCGTGACCTTCTTGAGCGACTCGAGCGCCTGGTCCACCGCGGGCCCAGCGCTCTCCAACAGGCGCTGGCCCTCGTCGGTGAGCGACACGCTGCGCGAGGTCCTCATGAGCAGGGACACGCCCAGCCGCTTCTCCAACTGGCGCACCGACTGGCTCAAGGCCGAGGGGGACACGCCCAGATCGGCCGCGGCCGCCGCGAAGCTGCGGCGGCGCGCGACCGCGAGGTAGGCGTTCAGGGCATTGAGCGGGGTGAAGGCCATGAGGGCCTTCCTACAACGGCCCCTTACTGCTTGGACAGGCTCGCCATGTCGATGACGAACCGGTAGCGCACGTCGCTGCGCACCACGCGCTCGTACGCCTCGTTGATCTGCTGGATGGGGATGAGCTCGATGTCCGAGACGATGTTGTGCTTGGCGCAGAAGTCGAGCATCTCCTGCGTCTCGGCGATGCCGCCAATCATGGAGCCCACGAGCCGCTTGTTGCCCTGGATGAGCGAGAAGGCGTGCACCGGCTGCGCGGGCGGCACGCCCACGATCACCATGGTGCCCTGCTCACGCAGCAGGCGCAGGTACGCGTTGTAGTCGTGCTCGGCCGAGACCGTGTCGATCATCAGGTCGAACTGGCCCGCGAGCTTCTTGAAGGTGGACTTGTCCTTGGTGCTCGCGAAGTGCTGGGCGCCCAGCCGACGCGCATCCGCCTCCTTGGAGGGCGACGTGCTCAAGAGCGTCACCTCGGCGCCCATGGCCACGGCGAGCTTCACCGCCATGTGGCCCAGGCCGCCCAGGCCCACCACGGCCACCTTGTCGCCCTTCTTGCAGTTCCACTGGCGCAGGGGCGAGTACGTGGTGATGCCGGCGCACAAGAGCGGCGCCACGGCGGCGAGCTCCAGGTTCTCGGGGACCTTGAGCGCGAAGTGCTCGGTGACCACGAGGCGCGACGAGTAGCCGCCGTAGGTGGGCGTCTTCCGGTCCATCTCCGTGCCGTTGTAGGTGCCGGCCATGCCCTTCTCGCAGAACTGCTCGTGCTCCCGGCCGCACGGACCGCAGGCACGGCAGGAGTCGACCATGCAGCCCACGCCCGCCAGGTCGCCCACCTTGAACTTCGTCACCTGGGCGCCCACCTGGGCCACCCGCCCGACGATCTCGTGGCCGGGCACCATGGGGAAGATGCCGCCGCCCCACTCGTCCCGGGCCTGGTGGATGTCCGAGTGGCACACGCCGCAGTACTGCACGTCGATGAGGATGTCCTTGGGGCCGGGCTCCCGCCGCTCGATGGTGAGCGGCGCCAGGGGCTGGTTCGGAGCGGCGGCGGCGTAGGCAGGGGTCTTCAACATGGGGGACTCCTCGGCGATTGGGACCGAAACAGGTTCCGGCACGAGGAGAGATATGGTCCGTTCCCCCGGCGGGGGAAACAGGTTCGTTGCACATGGGCCATTCAGGAAATCTTCACGATCCGCGCCCCCGCCCGCCTGGACCGCCAGGGTGGGTGCGCTCGCACGAAACGTGAGCCGCGCAGACAAGTGCGCTAGGGTCCCCCGCCGCGTCGACGCCTTCTCCGCTCCAAGCCCGCCCATGAACGTCGTCTTCATCTCCCCCCACTTCCCGCCGCAGTTCATCCACTTCGTCCACGCCCTGCGTGCACGAGGCGTCAACGTCCTGGGGCTCGGCGACGCGCCCTTCGACACGCTCCACGCGGACCTGCGCAAATCCCTCTCCGAGTACTTCTTCACCCCGAGCCTCCACGACTACGACGCCGTGCTGCGCGCCGCGGGCTACTTCGCCTGGCGCCACGGCCGCATCGACCGCATCGACTCGCTCAACGAGACGTGGCTCGGCGTGGAGGCCCGGCTGCGCGAGGACTTCAACGTGCCGGGCTTGAGGCCGCACGACATCGACAGCCTGCGCAGCAAGCTCGGCATGCACGATGTCTTCAAGAAGGCGGGCGTGCCCCACCCGAGCTGCATCGCCGCGCGCGACGCCGCGACCGTGAAGGCCTTCGCCAAGGCCGAGGGCTATCCGCTCGTGCTCAAGCCGGACGTGGGCGTGGGCGCCGCGCGCACCTTCAAGGTCGGCTCGGACGCCGAGGTGGACGCCGCCTTCGCCGAGCCGCTGGTGGGCTACGTGGCCCAGGTGTTCGTGCGCGGCGCCATCGTCACCTACGACGGGCTGGTGGACCGCCAGGGCGACATCCTCTTCCGGCTCAGCCACGAGTACAGCGACGGGGTCATGGAGGTGGTGCTCGAGCAGCGCGACATCTCCTTCTGGAGCCTCAAGGAGATTCCCCCCGCGCTCGAGGCGATGGGCCGCAAGGCCGTGGCGGCGCTCGGCCTGCGCGAGCGCTGGTTCCACCTGGAGTTCTTCCGGCTGCCGGATGGCCAGTTCGTCGTGCTCGAGGCCAACCTGCGTCCGCCCGGCGCCTTCATGACGGACATGATGAACTACACGTGCGACACGGACGTGTACGCGCTCTGGGCGCGCCTGCTCACCGGCGATGACCTGAGCGGATTTACCTACAGCGCGCGCCACCATGTCTGTCACAGCTCGCGCCGGCCCCAACGCGCCTACCGCTACGCGCATCCGGAACTGGTGCAGAAGCTGGGGGGCTCGCTGCTGGTGCACCGGCAGATGCCCGCCGTGTTCCACGGCGCCATGGGCAGCGACATGTACCTCACGCGCCACGAGGACCTGGCGGCGGTGCACGAGGCGGTGCGGCTGGTGCAGGCACCGGCCTGAGCACGCGCTCGCGCCCGGGACCGTGGAGTCCCGGGCGGGGCCGCTCAGCCGCGGGCTAGTGGAGCAGCCACTGCATCGCGGAGGGCAGACGCCGCTGCCAGTCCTGCTCGTGGTGCTGGCCCTGGGGGTCGAGCACCAGCCGCAGCTCGTGGTCCGCGTACCCCAGCCGCTTGAGGTGCTGGTGGAAGTCGCGCGTGGCCTGGCCGTAGGGCAGCGGGTAGCCGCCCGGGTCGATCCACTCGTGCTCGCCCGCGTCCAGGTAGATGCGCGTCCAGCGCCGCGGGTGGGCGTTCCAGTGCTGGAACAGCCGGTACTCGCTCCACATCACCGAGGGAGACAGCGCGCCCACGCGGCCGAACACGTCCGGGTAGCGCATGCCCAGGTAGAGCGAGATGAGCCCGCCGAGCGACGAGCCCATGACGGCCGTCCACTCGGGTCCGGTGCGCGTGCGGTAGGTGTTGTCGATGTAGGGCTTGAGTGTCTCCACGAGGAAGCGCGCGTAGGCATCGCCGCGGCTCCACGGGGAGTACTCGTCCAGCCGGCCCATGCCCGAGTCCACGCCCACGATGAGCCAGGGCTCCGTCTGGCCCGCGCCCACCAGCTGCTCCTGGGCGGTGTTGGCGCACCAGGTGTCGAAGCGGGCGGACTCGGAATGCGCGAAGACGTTCTGCCCGTCGTGCATGTAGAGCACGGGGTAGCGGTGGGAGGAGTGCGGGTCATACCCGTCCGGCGTGTAGATGCGCACCGTGCGGGAGAAGCCCTCCTGGGGCGAATAGAAGTCGCGGATGATGTGCACGTGACCCATGCGGAGCGGGCACCATTCGGGAAAGCGGGGGGACGTCCACGATAAAGGTCCCCCCGACGGTGGCCAATACTTCTCGTCAAGTGTCCTCTACTCCACGCATGGGTTCCTGCTCGGTCGGTGGCCGGTCGCCTGGTGGGAGGAGATTGCCGGGGGGGAGGGGGACATCCACCTTTGCGCCATGTCCGTGCGTGAGCGTGTCGGGGATGGGAAATGGAAGCTGGGGCTGAAGCTGCTCGCCCCCATGTGTATCTCCGTGGGCATTCTCGTGGCCGTGCGTCTGCTGGGCCCGGAGCTATTGGACCAGAGGACACTGTCGACCTACTTGCGGCCGCTCGGGCATTGGGCGCCCCTGGCCTTCGTGCTCCTGTTGGGCGTGCGGCCCGTGGCGTTTCTGCCCGGACAGCTTTTCGCCGCCGTGGGTGGAATCCTCTTCGGGACCCTGTTGGGAACCGTCTACTCGCTGCTCGGCAGTCTCCTGTCCACGGCGCTCATCCACCTGCTGGCGAGCCGCTTTGGTCAGGGGCCCATGAAGCGTCTGGCGGGACAGCGCCATGAGGGGCTCCAGCGCGCCGCGCGTCAGCATGGCTTCCAGGTGGGGTTCCTCGCCTGCATCAACTCGGTCATCCCCGGGGACGTGATGCTGGCGGTGGCGTCGGCCTCCGGGGCGCGCTACCTGCCGCTCGCGCTGGGCGCCGCCGTGGGCAGCATCCCGGGCACGCTGCTCACCACCTTCTTCGGCAGCTCGCTGAGCCAGGGCAAGACGTGGACGACGGTGGCCTCCATCGTGGGTCTGGTGCTGAGCCTGGGCCTGGGCATCTTCCTGGGCCGCCGGCTCGCCCGGGAGATGAAGATCGAGCCCGTCTCCTGTCCGCCGCCCGAGAAGGCCGAGAAGCCCGCGGCGCATCCGCTGCTGGGCAAGATGCAACAGGGCAGCCCGAGCGTGGGCTGAGCGCGGGGTGCCGGGGCGGCGCGTCCTTCATTAGGGTGCGCGCCATGCACCCACTCTCCCGCTTCGCCTCGTTCCTCGTCCTGTCGTCGCTGTGTCTGCTGGGCCCCGCCTGTGACAGCACGCCGCCTCCCGCGAAGTCCGAGCGGGGCGTGCTGCTGGTGGGCAACACCCGGGCCCACAACGTGGTGCGCCTGGACGAGGAGACGGGCGAGTTCCTCGGCGACTTCATCCCCGCGGGCAGCGGTGGACTCGTGGCGCCCAACGCGCTCGTGTTCGGTCCGGATGGCGCCCTGTACGTGGCCAGCGGCGACACCCTGGCCAACTCCGCGGTGCTCCGCTACGACGGCCAGACGGGCCAGTTCCTCGGCACGTTCGCCTCGGGCAACGGCATGCTGCGGCCCTGCGGCCTGCTGTTCGGTCCGGACGGCCTGCTCTACGTGAGCAGCTTCCTGAGCGACCAGCTCCTGCGCTTCGACGGCAAGACGGGCGCCTTCGTGGACGTGTTCGCCACCGGCAACGGCCAGCCCGGCGGCCTCAACGGCCCCAGAGCCCTGGCGCTCGGCCCCGATGGCTTCCTGTACGTGAGCACCGAGGGCACCATCGCCGTCAACGGCGCGCCCACCTTCCCGGGCCTGCCCAGCCAGGTGCTGCGCTATGACCCGCGCACCCGCGCGGCCACCGTGTTCGTGGAGCAGCCCGAGCTGTCTCCCGCGGGCGCGGGCTACATCAGCCTGCTCGGGCTCGTGTTCGGCCCGGACTGCGTGAGCGCCTCCGGCGAGTGCGACCTGTTCGTCAGCGACTTCGCCAACGACATCCGCCGCTATGACCTGGCGACGGGGGCGCTCGAGGCCACGCTGTCCACGAACTACTCGGGCACGGTGCCCACGACGAACAACCTGGGCGGCCTGGTGATTGGCACCCAGCGGCGGCTGTACACGGTGGGCTTCGACTCCCGGGAGGGCTCGGGCGCGCCCGGCGCCGTGCTGCGCTTCGATGCCCGCACCAACGCGCCCCTGCCCGCGTCGGGCAAGCCGGGCGCCCTGCTGGTGTCGCCCGATCCGCGGCTCGTGCGTCCCGTGGGCATCACCTTCACCCTGCTGAAGAACTGAGTCCGCGCCCTCCCGCGCGTCCGCCGCCTGGATGGACGCGTGGGGGTCGGGACGCCCCGGCCCAGGCGCGCTCGGAGGAGGCCCCGGTGGTCTCCTTCGTGCAGAGCGCCGCCACGTGCGACGTGTCTGTCTATTGCTGTGGGGCGTGTGGGGGGCGGGGCTCGGGGCATCCCGGGCGCACGCGGAGCTTTACACCGTCGAGCGGCCCCTCGAGGACGAGGCGGACCTGCTCGCGCTGCGTGACGAGGGGCGCCTGCCCGAGGAAGAGGCCGAGGCGCTGCGGGAGTTGCTGCGCACGGGGGTGTCGCTCCGAACGGCCTCGCGCGAGGCCCTGTATGCCCTGCCGGGACTCACCTGGGCGCAGGTGGACGCGCTGATCGCCTTCCGGCGGACGCGGCCGGAGGGCTTCCCGGCGCGGGCGCTGGTCGAGGCGGGCGTGCTGTCCGCCGAGGGGCTGCGCCAGGTGCGGCCCTTCCTGGTGGACGAGGCGCCGCGGGCGTCGGGCACCTCCGGACGCCTTCGCGTGGGGAGCGCCTATGCGCTGGCGGACGCGGAGGTGCCGCCCCTGCTGCTCCAGGCGCGAGGCCAGGGGCCTTGGGGCCTGAGCGCGGGTCTCACGCTCGCGCTCACCCGGCGGCGGCTCGCGGGGGTGCGGTCCGTGCCCGGACGCCGGGCCCTGATGGCGACGCCGCCGGGAGTAGGGCTCCGGCCGCCTCGCTTCCACGTGCGCTGGGACTCGCCGGGGGCCTCGGTGCTGGTGGGGGCGTTCCGGGTGGGCTTCGGCCAGCGGTTGACGCTCGACACCACGGGCCGCCCGGCCCCGGATGGCTTCCTGGCCGACGAGAACGTCTCCTGGCCCGGCGCACCCGAGCGGCGGTGCCTGCTGTCGGGGACGGAGGCGTGCGGCCCCGAGGCGGCGCGCATCACGCCGGACTTCGGGTGGACGGAGGGCTTCCGGGGCATGGCGGCCACCGTGCGCGCGCGGGGCGGGGCGGTGTCCCTGTCCTTCACGGGCTTCGGCTCGTACCAGTCGCGGAGCCTCGCCCCGTCCGAGCTGTTCGACCGCACGCGCTGTGCCTCGGCGCGGGAGTGCGCGGCGCCCGAGGTGCTCGTGGGCCCCACGGGCCGGGCGCGCTTCGTCTCGCGCACCCTGCCGGATGTCTTCCGGGAGCTGGCGGGAGGCGGGCACGCGGCGGTGGGCTTCTCGCCGCGCGCGCGGCTGGGACTGACGGCCTGGGGGGCGCGGCCCGTGTGGACCCTGGAGGGCCTGACGCCCGACTTCCGGGTCGCGTCCCGCTTTCCGGCGGGCGGGGGCTATGGGGCGGTGGGCCTGGATGGGGCCTGGGGCCTGGGCCTGGTGGACGTCTTCGTGGAGGGGGCCCGGAGCCTCACCGCGGCGGGAGGCGGTTGGGGCGCGCTCCAGCGGGTCGTCGTGGGGGACCGGGCGCGGCAATGGGAGGGCTCGCTGCGCTACTACGGGCGCGGCTTCGACAATCCCCATGCGCGCCCGCTCGCGAGCGCCGACGAGTGGGAGGGCTCGCGCGCGCGCGACGAGAGGGGCGCCCGGCTGCGCTACCTGCACCGCACGGACGACGAGGCCTGGCGCTGGGTGGGGCAGGTGGACGTGTGGACCCAGGCGGAGGGCGCGCCCCGCGTCGTGAATCTGGCGGGCTCCCTGCGCGTGGAGGCCCTGGCGCTCGCCGCGTGGCGGCCCTCCGTGTGGGTGGAGCACCACAACAAGGACCTGGGCCGCAATGGCGCCGGCCTGTGCTTCGAGGGCGCGCGGGACGAGTGCTCCGGAGAGCGCCACGTCGTGGGCGGCCGGTTGCGGTTCGAGCCAGACCCGTCCTGGAGCGTGGCGGCGCAGTACCAGCAGGCGTGGGTCGGTCATGCGAAGAGCCCCGGGGGTCTGCGCCGACAAGGCCAGGCCTGGGGCGAGGTGGGGGCGCGGCCGGTGCCCGCGCTGCGGCTGAGCGGCCGGGTGGGGTGGCGGAACGACGCGCTCGCCGAGGACACCGCGCGGCCCACCGAGGCCCTGCGCACCGTGCTCCAAGGCGCCTGGTCACTCGCGAGCGGCGCCCGGGTTGGCGCGCGGTACGAGCTCGTCCTGGCCCGGGCCGCCGCCTCGCAGCACCTGTTCCGCTTGGAGCTGGAAGGGGCCGTGCCATGACGCGCGTGCTGGGGATGGGACTGTTCCTGGCGGCGGTGGCGTGCGAGCCGTCCTCGCTCTCGGACCTGCCCGCGTGCGAGGGGTGGCGTCCCGGCGACGTCGTCATCACCGAGGTCCTGCCGGATCCCGAGGGCACGGACACGGGCCGGGAGTGGCTGGAGCTGTACAACCCGGGGCGCGCGGCCGTGGACCTGCGGGGCCTGATGCTCTACGCGGCGCGCGCGGACGGGGCTCAGGAGCGGGCCTACTTCTTCGAGACGTCCGTGCCGGTGGAGCCGCGCGGCCACGTGGTGCTCGGGGACGTGCGGACCGGGACGCCAGCGCCCCCGGTGGACCATGCGTATGGCGATGCCCTGGGCGCGCTGGCGAACACGGGCGGGCGCCTCGGCCTGCGCTGCGGCGAGGTGGTGGTGGACGAGGTGCACTACGCCAAGGCGCGCTCGGGGGTCTCGCGCATCTTCGATGGCCAGCGCGTGCCCGACGCCGTCGACAACGACGTGCCCGAGCACTGGTGCGACTCGCCCGCGTCCGCGGAGGGGGGGCTCCGGATGAGTCCCGGGGCCGAGAACCCGCCGTGTCCGCCCGGGGCCGCGCCGGACGCGGGCCTCTCCGGGACGTGCCTGTCTCCGCGCACGGGGGAGACCCGGAGCCGGGTGCCGCCCCGTCCCGGAGATCTGCTGCTCACCGAGGTGATGGCCGACCCGAGGACCGTGCCGGATGCCCAGGGCGAGTGGGTGGAGGTGTATGCGCTGCGCGACGTGGACCTCAATGGCGTGACCCTGGCCAACGAGGGCACGGGCCGGACGGTGCTCGACGCGCCGCCGCGCTGTCTGGAGATGCGGGCCGGCACCCACGCGGTCCTCGCGCGGGAGGAGCACCCCGCGCGCAATGGCGGCCTGCCCTCGGTGCTCGCGCTCTTCTCCTTCGGGGTGAGCAACACCGCGGGCTTCCATCTGCTGCGCCTGTCGCTGGAGGGGCAGGTGCTCGACGAGGTGTCGTGGACCCGCGCGTCCGTCGCGGGCGTGTCCCTGCAACTGGACCCCCGCCACCGGACGGTGCCCCGCGCGGCGCCGGAGGTGGGCTGGTGCCTGGCGCCCGAGAGCGCCCGCTACGGGCCGGGCGTGGGGGAGCGGGGCACGCCGGGAGGGGAGAACCGTCCATGTGGACCGTGAGCGCGAGGGGGTGGGGAGGGCTCGTGGGCGCGCTCGTCCTGCTGGGCGGGTGTGGTCCGGAGTCGGCGTGTGGCCCGGGCGCGGGGGTGGTGGCGCGCGTGGTGGATGGCGACACGGTGGTGCTCCACAGCGGCGAGCGCGTGCGCTACCTGCTCGTGGACACCCCGGAGAGCACCGGGGGCAAGCGCGACTGCTTTGGCGCCGAGGCGCGCGAGTTCAACCGCTCCCTGGTGGAGGGCCGCGGGGTGCGGTTGAGCTACGGCGAGGCGTGCACGGACCGGTATGGGCGGCTGCTCGCGTACGTGAGCGTGGAGGGCCAGGAGGTGAACACGCGGCTCGTGCACGAGGGGTACGCGTGCACGCTCTACGTGCCCCCGGCGGGCGGCACGCGGCGCTCGGAGTTCCAGGCGCTCGAGTCATCGGCGCGGCGCGCCCGCAAGGGCATGTGGGGCGCGTGCGCCTCCGTGGCGTGTGACAAATGACGCGGGGCTCAGAACTTCACGCCGAGCGAGGTGCGCAGCTGGGTGTCCAGGCGGGACACCGTGGCGGGCGGCTCGGCGTCATAGGCGGCGATGAAGCCCATGCTGAAGGTGAAGCGCGCGTTGGGCGTCACCACGAGCAGGGTCTCGTTGAGGATGCGCAGGTCGCGCACGGAGGTCAGCCGGGGCTGCACGTACAGCGTTTCCACGAGGCTCATGTTCTGCGCGAGCTTCACCCGGCCGAGCATGTAGCTGCTCAGGCGCGGGTCCAACCGCTCCTGGCCCGCGTCCACCTCGCCATCCCGGCGCAACTGCTCGTACTCGCCCATGAGCGCCACGCCGAACACGAGCGAGGCCTCGTCCTGGCTGAAGAGCGTGAAGCGGGGGCCCGCGCCCACCAGGGCCCGCGCGCGCAGGCGCCGGAAGGCATCCAGCTCGTGCTGGGCGAAGGCCTCCACCGCCAGCCACGGCAGCAGCCGGTAGCGGTAGCGCACGTGCTCGAGGAAGCGGCTCACCAGCAGCTCGTCGCGGGCGAAGTTGTACTCGCCCCGCGCCACCACCAGCACCGTGTGCGGCGGCGTGCGCAACTGCGCCGAGGCGAGCAGCCGCGTGGCGATGAGGTGGGTGCTGCCCGTGCGCCAGTCCAGCGACAGGTCCGCCGTGCCGGAGAAGCCCATGGGCGCGGTGGCCTCGTCGAACAGCGCCTGCACGTTGACGATCTGCGCCGCCGCCTCGGGCCCGGGGACGAGCACGCCCACCACCACCGCCAGCACCACGCCCCAGCCACCACCGAGAGACCCGCCTGCCCACCGGGCGAGGAGCCGCTTCCAGACATCCGTCATTTAATTTGCACTCAAATCAGTTTATGGGGGAGACGTGGCCAGGGAAGGGGGCGCGGAGGTCGTGTCCCCCAAGGCCGTTGGCACCGTACCGGGAACCGTGATGCTCCGAAAACTCGCCGTCGTCCTGTCGCTGTGCATGCCCGCCATGGGGTGGGCGTTCAACGAGGGGTTGGGAGACCCTCCGTCGCAGGTGGAGCGCCAGACGCCCACCCTGGCCGTGGGGGGCTTCCTGGAGGCCGCGCACGCGAGGGACTTGCAGGCGCTGCCGCACTACCTGTCCTTGTCGCACCTGCCCGCCGAGCAGCAGCGGGCGGAGGGCGAGCGGCTCGGGCGCCGGTTGATGTTCGTGATGGATCGCACGCTGTGGCTGGACTTCACGCACATCAGCCAGCAGCCGGACGGGGGCGCGCCGGGCACGGAGTCGGTGACGCTGGGTCAGGTGCCGCTCGGGCGGGGGATGCGCGACATCCGCCTGCGCCGGGTGGTGGGGGCGGACGGGGCGGCGGCGTGGGTGTTCAGCGAGAAGACGGTGCGCGCCGTGGACGCGCTCTTCGAGGAGCATGGCTCGCCCCTGGTGGAGCGGCTGCCCACGTGGCTCTTCGTGCGGCCCGTGTGGGTGCTGGAATTGTGGCAGTGGCTGGGGCTGGGCGTGCTGCTCGCGGCGGCCCTGCTGGTGAGCCGGGGGGTGGAGGGCGTGGCGCGGCGGTTGGCCGAGCGCGCCACGAAGCTGACGAAGTCCGGGTGGGATGACCAGGTGCTCGCGGCGAGCCAGGGGCCCTTGCGCTACGTGCTGCTGGCGATGCTCGCCACGGCGGGCTCGCGCCTGTTGGCCATGCCCCCGCCGGCGCAGCATGCCCTGGACCTGGGCGCGCGCTCGCTGATGCTGGTGTCCGCGGCGTGGTTCGTGCTGCGCTTCGTGCGGCTGTCCGCCTCGTTCATCGAGGAGAAGGTGATCACCGGGGCGGGCGCGGACGTGGGGCGGGCGCGGGGGCTGCGCACCCAGCTCGTGGTGATGCGGCGCATCATCGAGGCGGCCACGTATGTCATCTCCGCGTCGCTCCTGCTCCTGCAGTTCGAGGGGGTGCGCAGCGTGGGCGTGTCGCTGCTCGCGTCCGCGGGTCTGGCGGGTCTGGTGATTGGCCTCGCGGCGCAGAAGTCCATCTCCACGCTGCTCGCGGGCATCCAGCTGTCCATCACCCAGCCGGTGCGCATCGGGGACACCGTCATCGTGGAGAACGAGTGGGGGTGGATCGAGGAGATCACCCTCACCTACGTGGTGGTGAAGGTGTGGGACCTGCGGCGGCTGGTGGTGCCGATGACGCACTTCCTCGAGAAGCCCTTCCAGAACTGGAGCAAGGTGTCGCCGGACATCCTCGGCACGGCGGAGGTCTACGCGGACTTCCGCACGGACGTGCCCGGGGTGCGCCAGGAGCTGTCGCGGGTGCTGCGCGAGGACGGCCAGCACCTGTGGGACGGCAAGGTGGAGGGCCTGCTGGTGACGGCGCTCAGCGAGCGGACGATGACGCTGCGCGCGCTGGTGAGCGCCTCGGACTCGGGCAAGGCGTTCGAGCTGCGCTGCATCGTGCGTGAGAAGCTCGTCGAGTACCTGGGCCGCCAGCCCCATGGCCTGCCCGTGGTCCGCGCCGAGGGACTGGTGCCCGCCGAGGCCGTTGGCTCGCGGACAGCTCCGGTCCTTCCCTCCACCGGCGGGCGCAACGTGGTGGTCCCGGGCGCGCGGGGGGATTAGAGGGAGCGGGGCCAGGGAGGGCACCGGGTGTTCCGACTCGAGCAGGTTTCCAAACGCTATGGGGACGCGTGGGCGCTGCACCCGCTCGACCTGGAGGTGCCCGAGGGGCGCACCACCGTGCTGCTCGGACCGAGCGGCTGCGGCAAGTCCACGCTCCTGCGCCTGATGAACGGGCTCATCCGTCCCGACTCGGGACGGGTCCTCTTCGGGGGACGGCCCCTGGCCGAGGAGGACCTGCTCGCGATGCGCCAGCGCATGGGCTACGCGCTCCAGGGCGGCGGGCTCTTTCCCCACCTCACCGCCGAGGGCAATGCCGCGCTCATGGCGCGCTACCTGCGCTGGCCCGAGGCCCGGGTGAAGGCGCGGCTCGACGAGCTCGTGGCGCTCACGCGCTTTCCCGCCGAGGCGCTGGGCCGCTACCCGGGCCAGTTGTCCGGCGGGCAGCGCCAGCGCGTGAGCCTCATGCGCGCGCTGATGCTCGAGCCGGACGTGCTGCTGTTGGACGAGCCGCTCGGCGCCCTGGATCCGATGATCCGCCACGAGTTGCAGGAGGACCTGCGCGACATCTTCGCCCGCCTGGGCAAGACGGTGGTGCTCGTCACGCACGACCTGGGGGAGGGCGCCTTCCTCGGCCATCACGTGGTGCTCCTGCGCGAGGGCCGGGTGGTGCAGCAGGGCCCGCTCGCCGAGCTGGAGCGCGCGCCCGCCGAGCCCTTCGTCACCCGCTTCTTCCAGGCCCAGCGCCCGCTCCTGGAGCCCCGTCCCGCATGAGAGCGCTCGCCATGTGTCTGCTCCTCGTGCTGGCCGCGTGCTCGGGCTCTGGAGACGAGGGGCCCCCCGTGCGCGTGGGCTCCAAGAAGTTCACCGAGTCCGTCATCCTCGGGGACATGGCGACGCAGCTCATGCGCGGCACGGGCACGCGCGTGGAGCACCGGCGCGAGGTGGGGGGCACCCAGGTGCTCTGGCAGGCCCTCAAGCGCGGCGACCTCGACGTCTACCCCGAGTACACCGGCACGCTGCGCCAGGAGGTCTTCGCCGGCCGCGCGCTGCCGGACGACGAGGCCCTGCGCCAGGCGCTCGCCGCCGAGGGCGTGGTGCTGGGCCCCGCCCTGGGCTTCAACGACACGTACGCGCTGGGCATGAAGGAAGCGGAGGCCGAGCGGCTCGGCATCCGGACCCTGTCCGACCTGCGCCAGCACCCGGACCTGCGCCTGGGCTTCAGCAGCGAGTTCATGGCCCGGGCGGATGGCTGGCCCGGGGTGCGCGCGCGCTACCGGCTGCCGCAGACGGACGTGCGGGGCCTGGACCATGACCTGGCCTACCGGGGCCTGGAGAGCGGCGCCCTCCAGGTCACCGACCTGTACTCCACCGACGCGGAGATCGCCTACTACGGCCTGCGGGTGCTGGTGGACGACCTGCGCCACTTCCCCGCGTACGAGGCGGTGTACCTCTACCGGGCGGACCTGGAGGCGCGGGCGCCCGAGGCCCTGGCGGCGCTCGGCCGGCTGGAGGGGCGCGTGTCCGAGGCGGAGATGGGGGCGCTCAACGCGCAGGCCAAGCTCGAGCGCGTGCCCGAGCGGCAGGTGGCCGCGGGTTTCCTCTCGCGCGAGCTGGGGCTCACGGTGAAGGTGCGCGGGGGCGGGGTGCTCGCGGGCTTGTGGGAGCACACGCGCGAGCACCTGTTCCTCGTGGGCGTGTCGCTGCTCGCGGCCATCGCGGTGGCGGTGCCGCTGGGGGTGCTGGTGGCGCGCCGGCCGAGGCTCGGGCGGGGCGTGCTCGGGCTCGCGAGCGTCATCCAGACGGTGCCCTCGCTGGCGCTGCTCGTGTTCATGATTCCGCTGCTCGGCATCGGCTCGCGGCCGGCCATCGTGGCGCTGTTCCTCTACAGCCTGCTGCCCATCCTGCGGAACACGGCGGCGGGGCTCACCGGCATCCCGCCCGAGGTGCGCGAGTCCGCCGAGGCGCTCGGCCTGCCCCCGGGGGCGCGGCTGTGGCGGGTGGAGCTGCCCATGGCGGCGCCCTCCATCCTCGCGGGCATCCAGACGTCCGCCGTCATCAACGTGGGCACCGCCACGCTCGGCGCGCTCATCGGCGCGGGCGGCTACGGGCAGCCCATCCTCACCGGCATCCGGTTGGACGACACCGCGCTCATCCTCCAGGGCGCGGTGCCCGCGGCGGTGCTCGCGCTGCTCGTGAGCGGCGTGTTCGAGCTCGTGGAGCGGCTCGTGGTGCCCCGGGGCCTGCGGCTGTAGTCGGCCCCCGAGCCCCGGGGCGGACTCAGTCGCGAGAGCGCCCGCGGCGGCGCGCGCGCAGCCACGCCCCGCCCACGAGCAGCCAGGACGCCAGGGCGCCCGGGCCCGCCGACTGGCAGCCGCAGCCCGCCTCGGGCACTTCTCCGCCGGGCAGGGGCGAGACGACGATCGGGCCGCCCTCGTCGCCACCCGCGTCCGGAGTCTCGCCCGCGTCCGGAGTCTCGCCCGCGTCCGGAGTCTCGCCCGGACCCGCGTCCGGCGCCTCGCCCGCGTCCGGAGTCTCGCCCGGACCCGCGTCCGGTGCCTCGCCCGCGTCCGGCTCGCCCGGGCCCGCGTCCGGCTCCCCGGTGCCCGCGTCCGGCTCGGCCGGCCACTCGGCGCGCGCCACGAAGATGCCCGTGCCCCACTCCACCTGATCGTCGTCCGGCGGCGTCACGCCCGCGACGAAGGTGATGTCGCCCCGGGCGTTGATGGTGGGCGAGCCGCCGAACACCGGCACCGAGGTCTTCTCCTGGTCCAGCCGCCCCGGGCCCAGGTCGGTGTCCACGAGGTCGTGCTCGGTGACCACGCGCCGGGCCACCTCGCCGTCGCTCACCCACACCGCGCGCAGGCCCGCGCTGTCGAAGGCGCGGAAGACGACCATGCCGCGGTCATTGATGTCCGGGGGGAAGATCTCCAGCTTCTGCACCTCGCCGACGCCGTCCTGGGCGAGCAGCCGCAGGCGCGTGCCGTCCCACAGGTAGAGCGCGGTGGCGTTCGCGCCGGAGGCGGTCTTCACCGTGGCGAGGAACGCGACCTGGCCGGTGCCGGACAGGGCCGGCTGCACCGAGGCGATGCGGAAGAGCGGCGAGGTGGCGTCGAGCGCCTGGGTGACGGCGATGCGCCGCGAGGCCTCGCCCGGCGTCCAGATGTGCAGCTCCTGCGAGCCCGCGCCCGGCGCCGCCACGTCCCCGGCCCCCGCCATCTGTCCCCGCTCGTTGAAGCCGGGCGAGTAGAGGAAGGTGAAGGGGCTCGCGGAGTCGAGGCCCTGCTCGCGCACGAGGTAGCGCGGGACGTAGTCCGAGCCCTGGGGCGTCAGCACCACGTGGGCCTGGCCCTGGCTGGAGAACGAGGCCCGGAAGGCGATCTGCCCGGCGTCGTTGAGGGCCAGGCTGGACCAGCTCGAGATGCCGTAGGGCTCCTTGAGGATGCGCACCGGGTCGGGCCGCTGGACGTTGAGGAGGTAGACGCCGTTGTCCCGCAGGCCGCCGCTCACGGCGAACGCCAGCGCGCCCGCCGCGTTGAGCTCCGGGTCGCCCGCGCTCACGTCCTCGCCCAGCTCCTTGGGCAACAGGTAGATGCGCTGGCCCACCCCGTCCTGGCCCCACCACACGGCGCGCTGGCCCTCGGGGGTGATGGACAGGCGGAAGGCGAGCTGGCGATCCGCGGTGAGGGGCACGCGGTAGCTGCCGGGCAGGAGGTTGCCGGGCTCCAGGTTGAAGGCCCCGGAGGCATTGCCGCGCAGGTTGGCCCGCGCCTGGAGCTGGTACGTGTAGGTGGGCAGCGCGGCCTGGGCGGACGTCGCGGCGAGCACGCCGCCGCCCAGGAGCGCGGAGAGGAAGGTCAGTCGCATCGGGACCCCGAAGGTTGGAGTCCCTCTCTATGCACGGACTACAAGCCCAGGTCACTCAGGGACGGGTGCGTGTCCGGTCTGCGCCCCAGGGGCCAGTGGAACAGGCGGGCGCTCTCGGGGATGGGCAGGTCGTTGATGCTGGCGTGGCGCTCCACCATGAGGCCCTGGGCGTCGAAGGCCCAGTTCTCGTTGCCGTAGGAGCGAAACCACTGGCCGCTGTCGTCGTGCCACTCGTAGGCGAAGCGCACCGCGATGCGCGGGCCGTCATGGGCCCAGAGCTCCTTGATGAGGCGGTAGTCGAGCTCACGGCGCCACTTGCGCTCGAGGAAGGCGACGATCGCCTCGCGGCCATGGAGGAACTCCGCGCGGTTGCGCCAGCGGCTGTCCGGGCTGTAGGCGAGCGAGACGCGGTGCGGGTCGCGGCTGTTCCAGCCGTCCTCGGCGGCGCGGACCTTCTGGCGGGCGGTGTCGGGGGTGAAGGGGGGCAGGGGCGGTCGGGTGTCCATGTGCGCCCTCAGGTGTCGCGGCCGTGCGCGGCGGCCTTGAGCTGGGCCGTGTCCACGCGCACGAAGACCGAGTCGCCCACCGCGGTGAGCGTGTCGCCCGCGTACACCTCGCAGACGACCCGGCTCTTGCGGCCCACCTCGCCCTCGACGCGGGCCTTGAGGGTGAGCGGCACCCCCATGGGCGTGGGCTTGATGTACTTCACGCCGAGCTGGCCCGTGACGCACTCGATCCGCGGCAGGGTGCCGGGCTCGCGGCCCTCGGCGCGGTAGTGGTAGGCCATGGCCGTCCAGTTGGAGTGGCAGTCGACGAGCATCGCGATGAGCCCGCCGTACACCAGGTCCGGCCAGCCCGTGTACTGGGGCTCGGGGACGTGCGTGGCCACGACGTGGGTGCCGTCCGCGTGCCACTGGCTCTGGATGCGCAGGCCGTGGGGGTTCTGGCCGCCACAGCCGTAGCAGATGCCGTCGGGCGCGGCGCGTTCTTGCAGCGAGGGGGTGTCCATGCGCCCGAGGCTAGCAAACCCGCGCTCAGCGCTCGCTGTCCAGGTGGTGCATCTGCGGGGCGGCGTAGCGCGTGCCGGCCACGGCCGAGGCGGGCACCGTGCGCTCCAGCGCCTGGAGCTCCTCGGCCGACAGCGTCACGTCCAGCGCGCCCAGGGACTCGGCGAACTGCGCGCGCGTGCGCGCCCCGATGACGGGCACCAGGTCCTTGCCCTTGGCCAGCACCCACGCCACCGCGAGCTGGGTGGCGCTCACGCCCTTGGCGCGCGCCAGGGTGTTGAGCCCCTCGACGAGCCGCTGGTTCTTCTCGCCGTTCTCCCCGGTGAAGCGCGGCAGGTGGGAGCGGAAGTCCTGGGCGCCCTGGGGCTTGGAGCCGCTGAGCAGCCCCCGCGAGAGCACGCCGTACGCCGTGACGCCGATGCCCAGCGCGCGGGTGGTGGGCAGGAGCTTCTCCTCGATGCCCCGGCTCACCAGCGAGTACTCGAGCTGCACGTCCACGATGGGGTGCACGGCGTGGGCGCGGCGGAGGGTGTCCTCCCCCACCTCGGACAGGCCGATGGCGCGCACGTAGCCCGCCTTCACCAGGTCCGCGATGGCGCCGATGGTGTCCTCGATGGGCACGGCGGGATCCAACCGCGCGGGCCGGTAGACGTCGATGTGGTCCACGCCCAGGCGCTGGAGCGTGTAGGCGAGCGCGCTCTTCACCGCCATGGGGCGCGTGTCGTAGCCGAGCCAGGCGCCGTCCGGCCCGCGCAGGGCGCCGAACTTCACCGACAGGAGCGCCTTGTCCCTGCGGCCCTGGAGCGCCCGGCCGAGCAACAGCTCGTTGTGGCCCATGCCGTAGAAGTCGCCGGTGTCGAAGAGCGTCACGCCCCGCTCCTGCGCTTCATGGATGGTGGCGATGCTCTCGGACTCGCTCGCCGGGCCGTACATGCCGGACATGCCCATGCAGCCGAGCGCGAGGGGGAAGACTTCGGGGCCGGTCTGACCGAGACGGCGCAGGGGGTAATCGTTCATGGGGGCGTCCTCGGGGCTGCGAGATGAGGGAGATGTACTGTTCATCCCGGTCGGGATAAACGGCCCGGTCTTGAACGCATTGTTCGCGGAGGTGGAATGAACCGGCTCGAGGCGATGGAGGTGTTCATCCGGGTGGCGGAGACGGGCTCGTTCACGGAGGCGGCGCGGCAGCTCGGGGTGCCCAAGGCGAGCGCCACCACGCGGGTGCAGGCGCTGGAGGCGCGGCTGGGGGTGAAGCTCCTGCACCGCACCACGCGCCGGGTGTCGCTCACGACCGAGGGGGCGCACTACCTGGAGGAGTGCACGCGGCTGTTGCGCGAGCTGGAGGACCTGGAGGGCACGCTGGGTCAGGAGACGGCGAGCGCCAAGGGGCGCCTGCGGGTGGACGTGCCCACGTCCGTGGGCCGCTACGTGCTGGCGCCCCGGGTGGAGGACTTCCTCGCGCGCTACCCGGGCATCACCCTGGAGTTGGGGTGCACCGACCGCGTCGTGGACCTGGTGGCCGAGGGCATCGACTGCGTCGTGCGAGGCGGCGAGGTGCACGACCCGGGGCTCGTGGCGCGCAAGCTGGGGGAGCTGCCCGTGCTCACCTGCGCGGCCCCGAGCTACCTGCGGCGCCACGGGCCGGTGCACTCGCCCGAGGCCCTGCAGGGGCACGTCTTCGTGAACTTCCTCTCCCGGCGCACCGGCAAGCCCTTCGAGGTGGACTTCCAGCGGGGCGAGGAGAGCCACGTGCTGCACCTGCCGCACCGCGTGGCGACCAATGACGCCTCCATCGCCCTGGCGCTGAGCCTGGCGGGGCAGGGGCTCCTGCAGGCGCCCGCCTCGGTCCCCGTGCGCCAGTTCCTGGAGAGCGGACAGCTCGTGCGGGTGCTGCCGGAGTGGAGCGCGCCGCCCCTGCCGTTCTTCGTGCTGTACGCGCCCACCCGGCGGTTGCCCCTGCGCGTGCGCGTCTTCGTGGACTGGGCCACCGAGGTCATCCGCGAGGAGCTCGCCCAGGCCCAGGCCTTCATGGCGCACCCCGGGGCCGCGGCCCCCACCCTGTCCCCGATTGTAGTCAGAGTGTGATTTTTTGACACGGCCACAGCCTTTTGGTGTAGAAGGAATCCGCGATTTGACGGTTTATCCCTGGAATCATCGGAAAAGGGGGTTGCGGATGCGGCTCGTGAAGAACTGGCTGGGACTGGCGCTGGTGGGGTTGTGGGGCGCGGGGTGTGGAGGGCCGCTGGAGGAGGCGGAGTGGGCGCTGAGCGAGGCGTCCGCGGCGGCCACGGCCGGGGTGTGCGGGGATGGCAACCGCAACGCGGGCGAGGGCTGTGACGACGGCAACCTGGTCAATGGCGACGGGTGCAGCAGCCAGTGCCAGGTGGAGGCGGGCCACGCGTGCGTGGACTCCAACTTCACGCTGGACTTCACGGACCACTGGAAGGGCAACGCGCCCAACCCCAACTGGACCATCAGCGCGGACAAGCTGACGGTGCGCCAGAGCACCAACTCCGATCCCACCATCTACATGAGCACGCTGCCGGCGGCGGGCACGTCGCTGTCGTTCGAGCTGGCGGTGGAGACGGCGGAGGACGACGACTTCATCGGCTGGGTGGTGGGCTTCGAGCGCGGGGACATCACCAACCCCAACGCCGACTTCCTGCTGTTCGACTGGAAGCAGGGCGACCAGACGCTGGACTCCAAGGAGGTGGGCAAGAAGGGCCTGGCCCTGAGCCGGGTCAAGGGCGTCATCGAGTCCAAGGGCCAGGACGGCCTGGGCAACTTCTGGGCGCACACCGGGGGCATCACCGAGCTGGCGCGCGCCAACACGCTGGGCAACACCGGCTGGGCGGACAAGAAGACGTACCTGGTGACGATGAAGTACTCGCCCTCGCGCATCCAGGTCTGGGTGGACGGCGTGCTCCAGTTCGACGTCGCGGGCAGCTTCCCCATCGGCCAGTTCGGCTTCTACACCTGCTCCCAGCCCCAGGGCCGCTTCACCCTGGTGAGCCCCGTCAATGGCAGCACCTGCGGCCTGGACCCGAACGCGGATCCGGACGGCGACGGCGTGCCCTCCAAGGATGACCCCGCGCCGTTCGATCCGGGCATCTGCGGCGACGCCAACCACGACGGCCGCGACGACTGCGCGCCCGTGCCCCCCGAGCCCGAGCCCTCGGGCAACTGGACGCTGACGGGCAGCATGGCGCTGCCGCGGCTGCTGCACACGGCCACGCTGCTGGACGACGGGCGGGTGCTGGTGGCCGGTGGCTTCAACGTCTCGGCGGAGGTGTACGACGCCCAGACGCGCGCCTGGAGCGCCACGGGCAGCACGCTCACCACCCACCGCGGCCACACCGCCACGAAGCTCACCGACGGCCGGGTGCTCATCGTCGGCGGCGGCGAGTGCCCCATCACCCGCATCACCGCGGAAGTGTACGAGCCGGCGCTCGGCCGCTGGAAGGGCGTGCGCAACACCCTGACGCAGCGCTACCACCACACGGCGAGCCTGCTGGCCAACGGCAAGGTGCTCGTCATCGGCGGCTTCGGCAGCGAGTACGGCTCGGACGCCCACGCCTCGGCGGAAATCTACGACCCGGCCACGGGCACCTGGACGTACACGGGCTCGCTCTCCCGGGCGCGCGGTCGCCACACGGCCACGACGCTGCCGGACGGCAAGGTGCTGGTGGCGGGCGGCTTCGACGCCTCGGGCGCGTCGCTGGCCTCGGCCGAGGTGTATGACCCGGCCACCGGGCGCTTCTCCTCCGCGGCGAGCATGGCGCTGGGCCGCGGCTACCACTCGGCCACGGCGCTGCCGGGCGGCAAGGTGCTGGTGGCGGGCGGCGCGGGCATCGACCCGGCCCAGGCGGCCACCGCGGAGCTGTACGACCCGGTCACGGGCACCTGGAGCGCCACGGGCAGCATGAAGCAGCCGCGCCGCGCCCACTCGGCCACGCTGCTGGCCAACGGGCAGGTGCTGGTGGCGGGCGGCTACCACCAGGCCACCGGCATCCAGACGGCGTCGGACCTGTACGACCCGGCCACGGGCACCTGGCGCACGACGTACGCCA
This sequence comes from Archangium primigenium, assembly GCF_016904885.1. Taxonomy (NCBI): domain Bacteria; kingdom Pseudomonadati; phylum Myxococcota; class Myxococcia; order Myxococcales; family Archangiaceae; genus Melittangium; species [Archangium] primigenium. The sequence goes on along the minus strand of NZ_JADWYI010000001.1, from coordinate 9,393,093 downwards.
TGAACGTGGACCGCTACGGCCAGACGGCCACGCGGCTGCCCGACGGCACCGTGCTCGCCGCGGGCGGCGTGAGCAACCACGACCAGTCCTCCAGCGAGTTCTACACGCCGTAAGGACACGAGGCGCGCATGTCCCTCCACGGCTCCCGGGCAGGGTGGATCGCGGTGGGGCTGCTCGCCGCGAGCGGCGGGGCGGGAGGGACGGCGCGCGCCGGGCCCGTGGTGCGCGAGGAGGCGCGGGTCCGGGTGGACGGGGAAGTGGAGCGCTGGCGGCTCGTCTGGCGCGCCCCCCCGCGCCTCGCCTGCTTCGAGATGGAGGGCGTGACGTGTCCGTGCGAGGGCTTCGCCCAGGGCGAGGCCGGCGCGCTGGAGTGGGAGCGCGAGCGGCCGGGCACGGCCCCCGAGCGCCTGGACCTCACGCCCCTGTTTGGCCCCGCGGAGCCGGGCGCCGCTCCGGTGGAGGCCGTGCTGCGCGGCTGGGCGGTGTCGCCGCGAGACGCGGGGCTCGCGCCCGAGCGCCAGGCCGAGGCGCTCCGGGGCCGCCCTCGGGTCCGGGCGATGGTGCTCGGGGACTACGACCATGACGGGCAGGCGCGGGAGTTCGTCCTGCAGACGCAGGCCTCGGGGTGTGGGCTGCGCGAGGCGGTGCTGCTCGGCGTGGACAAGGCCGGGCGCATGCGCGCGCTCGGCACGGTGGCGCACCCCGGGCGGCCCCTGGTGCTCGCGCCCGGGACGTGGGCCCGGCTCTTGCGCGCGGCCTCCGTCACCGCCGTGCAGACGCCGTGTGGGGACCATGGGAGCCAGGGCGAGGAGGTGCTCCGGGTCCGGGCGGACGCGCGGGGTCTGCACGCCACGCGCGAGGTGTACGCGTGCACCGCGCGGGGCACCCGCGGCGCGTTGCAGTCGAGCGAGGTGCTGTGACCGGCTAGGATGGGCGGATGCACGAGGAACTGCAGCGGGCCGCCGACGTCCTGCGCTCGGCCAAGGCATTGCTCATCGGGGCCGGGGCCGGCATGGGCGTGGACTCGGGCCTGCCCGACTTCCGGGGCACCGAGGGCTTCTGGAAGGCCTACCCCGCCTATGCCCGGCTGGGGCTGGACTTCCCCGCCATGGCCAACCCCCAGTGGTTCGAGACGGATCCCGCGTTCGCCTGGGGCTTCTACGGCCACCGGCTGGGGCTCTACCGCGCCACCGCGCCCCACGCGGGCTTCGCGCTCTTGCGCGCCTGGGCCGAGCGCATGCCCCACGGCGCCTTCGTCTTCACCTCCAACGTGGACGGGCAGTTCCAGCGGGCGGGCTTCCCCGAGGAGCGCGTGCTGGAGATCCACGGCTCCATCCACCACACCCAGTGCCTGGGGCCGTGCGAGGAGGTGGGCTCGGCGGCGGCCTACAACGTGGACGTGGACCCGGAGGACTTCCGCGCGCGGGGGCCCTTGCCGGCGTGTCCCCGGTGCGGCTCGCTCGTGCGGCCCAACATCCTCATGTTCGGGGACGGCTACTGGGACGACTCGCGCAGCCAGGTGCAGGAGGGGCGGCTGGAAAAGTGGCTGTCCGAGGTGGAGCCCGGCGCGCTGGCGGTGGTGGAGTGCGGCGCGGGCACGGCCATTCCCTCGGTGCGGCGCTTCTGCGAGCACGCGGCGGCGCGGCTGGGCACGCTCATCCGCATCAACGTGCGCGAGCCCGAGGCGCCGCGCGGGGCCATCTCCCTGCCCCAGCGGGCGCTGGAGGCCCTGAGCGCCCTGGACGTCGCGCTCAGGTGAGCGCGGGCTGCACGCGCGGCTTCACGTCCGCGCGCGGCGCGCCCCGGGCGAGCCCCGCCGCGCTCAGGCGCACGAGGACGATCCACACCAGGTCGGCGAGCAACAGGTGCACGAGCTGCATCCACACGGGCGCGAGCAGCACCACGTTCACCGTGCCCGCCACGAGCTGCAGGCCATAGAGGATGCCCAGTTGCAGGGCCGCGCGTCGCACCGCGGGCGAGGGCCGCAGCCGCGCCACCATGGTCGCGGAGAACACCACGCCCGCGCCCACGAGCGCCGCGAGCACCGGGTGCAGCACCCGCAGGCGCAGGAGCACGTGCGCCGTGGGGGACACGTCCTGCGCCAGGCCATGCGCCAGGCTCTGGGCGGGGTAGAGCGTGTCGCCCAGGGCCGCGATGGCGCCGCTCACCCCCAGCACCAGCACTCCCGACAGGCTCCCCACGAGCAGCGCGCCCGTGAGCCCCTGGCGCCGCCAGCTCAGCCGCTCGTGGTCCCCCGCCCACCAGGCCGTCAGCGCCTGGGCGCCCACCAGCAGGAAGGTGTTGAACAGGTGCACCGCCATCCAGAAGGCCCGGGCGAGCGACTCGTTGCCCGCCACCATCTTGAAGAGCACCAGCCCCGCGCCCACCGCGGCCTCCGTCAGCATGAAGACGAGCGAGAACACCGCCGCCTTGCGCACCGGGTGGCCCTTGCCGTGTGCCCGCAGGGCCCACACGCACAGCACCACCGCGAACACCAGCGCCAGCCCGCTCGTGAGCCGGTGCGTGTACTCGATGAGCGTCTGCAGGGTGGGGGCGCGCGGCACCACCTCGCCGTTGCACACCGGCCAGTGGTCCCCACACCCGGCGCCCGAGCCCGTGGCGCGCACGAAGGCGCCCCACAGCACCACGGCCAGGGTGTAGGCGAGCGTGAACCAACTGAAGACGCGGAAGGCACGGGAGGACGGGGTGGCACTCATCGCGCCTTCCTCCCTAGCGCAAATCCCCTCGTCCCGCCCCCGTTCCGACCCGCCCGCCCCCTTGCTCGCCACTGACCGCTAGCGAACAGCCCCGTTGGAAAATTGTAATTGCCTTGGAAAGAAGACCGGTCTATAGGTGGCCGCCATCACGGCTTTCAAAGGCTGGACGCTTCGGCGTTCGGAGCGCCCGTGGGTCGGGGACCCCCCCAACTCGGCCCGCGGGCGTTTTTTTTCGCCCGTGCCCTCCTGGACGCTCCGGGAGCGGGTGACGTGGCGCGCACGGCCCCGGCGCACTAGGGTTTGCGGCAGACGCCATGGCTCCGACCCCCCCGCCCGACTCCCCCCTGCAGAAGCACCTGCAGCGCATGATGTCCGCGCTGGACGCGCTCGCCGAGTGGCCCGAGCAGCACGCCCGGCGGATGGAGGAGTGGGAGCGGCACGAGGCCCAGGAGCGCGCGCGCTGGGGGCCCCGCGAGGAGGCCCGGGCGGAGCGCGCGGCGCGGCGCGTCGAGGCCGAGGCGGAGCAGGCGGCCCGGCACTGGGAGCGCTGGGCGGAGAAGCGCGCGGGGGAGGTGGAGCACTGGATGCGCGGCCACATCCCCAAGGTGGAGAAGTGGGCCACGCGCGTGGAGCGCAAGCACCGGCGCAAGGAGCTGCGGCGCGAGCAGCGCGAGGCCCGGCGCGAGCGCGAGCGGCTGCGCAAGGAGCGGCTGCGCGAGGCGGCCGAGGCCAACCCCATCCAGGGCGCGGTGTTCGCCGTGACGGCGCTGGTGCTCGCGGGCATGGCGCTGCTCACCCCCCACTGGTGGCTCATCTTCGTGGCGCTCGGCATGGCCTCGTCGGCGGCGAGCACGTTCGGCAAGGCGAAGGCGCGGGCCCAGCTCGCCGCGCGCGAGGCCGCGTCCGCCGGGGCCCTCGCGTCCGGCGAGGCGCCGCGGGAGGCCGGGCCCGAGGCACGGGAGGCGGCCGGGCAGGCGCCGCGCGCGCCGGAGGATCCCCGCCGGGCCCGGGTGGACGCGCTGTGCGACAAGCTGCTCGCGGAGCTGCGCGCGGGCCCGGCCATCCTGCGGGACGTGGTGCACCAGCCGGAGCAGACGGTGGAGGGGCTGCGCCAGAGCTGCCACGAGCTGGCGCGGCGGGAGCGGGAGCTGCGCGCGCTGAGCCCCTCCGAGGAGGAGCGCCGCCTGGAGGAGGAGCGCGCGCGGCTGGCCGAGCGCGTGGCGTCCGAGCGGGACGAGGTGGTGCGCGAGCGGCTGGGCAAGGTGCTGCGGCTCTTGGACGAGCAGCGCGGCCAGCGCGCGGAGCTGGCCACGTCCGCCGCGCGGCTGGAGGCCGAGCACATGCGCCTGTACTACACGCTGGAGAGCCTCTACACCCAGGTGCTGCGGGTGCGCTCGGCGGACGCGGCCAGCGTGGACGTGGCGGGCGCCGGCCTGCGCCAGAGCGTGGAGCAGCTCGGCCTGGAGATGGAGGCGGTGGCCAGCGCCGTGGAGGAGGTCAACGGCGCGGGCCCCTCGCGCCAGCGCCCTACGCCGCCGTCACGCGTACCGTCTTGACGTTGACGAACTCGAGCAGGCCGTGGCGCGCGAGCTCGCGGCCATGGCCCGAGTGCTTCACCCCGCCGAAGGGCAGCCGCGGGTCGCTCGCCACCATGCCGTTGAGGGCCACCGTGCCCGTCTCCAGCCCCTCGATGAAGCGCCGCTGCTCGGCCCCGTCCCGCGTCCACACGCTCGCGCCCAGGCCGTAGGGCGTGTCGTTGGCCAGCCGCAGCGCGTCCTCGGTGTCCCGGGCCTGGAAGAGCACCGCCACCGGGCCGAACAGCTCCTCGCGGTGGGCGGGGCTGCCCGGGGGCGGCTGGGCGAGCACCGTGGGCGGGTACCAGAAGCCGGGCCCCTCGGGCTTCTCACCCCCGAGCAGCAGCCGCGCCCCGGCCGCCACGCTGCGCGCCACCTGGTCGTGCAGCCCGTCGCGGATGTGCGCGAGCGCCAGCGGCCCCAGCTCCGTGTCCGGCGCCGAGGGGTCTCCCACCACCACGCGCCGCATGCGCTCGACGAAGCGGCGCTCGAACTCGGGGTAGATGGCCGCGGGGGCGATGAAGCGCTTGGCGGCGATGCACGACTGGCCGTTGTTGAGCAGCCGCGCCTTCACCGCCGTCTCCACCGCCGCGTCCAGGTCGGCGCTCGGCAGCACCACGAAGGGATCGCTCCCGCCCAGCTCCAGCACCACCTTCTTGAGCTGGCCCCCCGCGCGCGCCCCCACGTCCCTCCCGGCCCCCTCGCTCCCGGTGAGCGTCACCGCCTTGACGCGCGGGTCCTCGATGAGCCGGCGCACCCCGTCCACCTCCACGAACAGCGTCTGGAAGGCCCCCTCGGGAAAGCCCGCGCGCAGGAACAGGTCCTCCAGGGCCAGCGCGCACCCGGGCACGCTGGGGGCGTGCTTGAGCAGGCCCACGTTGCCGGCCATGAGCGCCGGCGCGGCGAAGCGCACCACCTGCCAGAAGGGGAAGTTCCACGGCATGATGGCCAACACAGGCCCGAGCGGCTCGTGGCGCACCCAGCCCGTGTCCTCCCCCAGGTCCACCGGCTCGTCCGCCAGGAAGCGCTCGGCGTGGGTCGCGTAGTAGCGGCAGGTGGCGGCGCACTTCTGGGCCTCGGCGCGCGCGGCCCCGAGCGGCTTGCCCATCTCCCGCGTCATCAACCGCCCGAAGTGCTCGGCCTCCGCCTCCAGCAGCTCGCCCGCCCGCTCCATCCACCGGGCACGCTGGGCCACGGGCGTCCCCCGGAGCACCCGGAAGGTGTCCTCCGCACGCATGAGTCTTGCCTCCACGTCCTCCTGGGAATGCGGGGTCTGGGTGCTCAGGGTCTGTCCGGTACGGGGATCCACGGTGGCGAAGGGCATGGCGTCTCCTTCCCGCAGGGGGGGTGGGGCAATCTGGTCCGGGTGGCGGGGGACGACAAGCCAGGCGCTCCGTCCGCTGCTCGCCTTTTCCCGGGAATACAGGTCTTCTCCCCATTGTCCTGAGTGGCGGTTCCATGCTTCACTGGTGAAGCAGCGGGTTTCATTTTTGAACCATCAAAGCAGTTCCCTCTGAAAACCAGGATTTCTATTGTTTAGTGAGAGCACCCTGTTTCACCCGTGACGGTCGGATTCAGGGTGTTTTCCAATGATTTCCGCAGGTTGAGGAGTTGGCTCGAATCCTGCTTTGTTTTCACCCGGTTGGAACGAGGGGTTGGCAGTAGGCTTGCTTCTGGGTTCCAGCATCTCTTTTTCTAGAGGATTTCATGCGCTTCAACATCCGCCACCTCCTGCCCCTGGTCCTGATGACGTTTGGATGTGGTGCCGAGAGCCTGCCGCCGGAGACGCCCGTCGACGCGGCCGACGTGGGCACGCTGGGGGGGCAGCACCAGTCGATGCGGGAGGTGACGCAGGGCAGCCAGGCGCTCCTGTCGGGGCTCGCCGACGCGCGGCTGCTCACGGGCTTCGAGCGCGAGCAGATCATCGGGGACATCGCGCACTACAGCATCCGGGTGCAGGTGGGCCCCGGCGCCAACGACGTGGTGGTGCTGCACCGGGTGGTGCGCGAGTGGCTGCCGTGGCTGCCGGTGCGCGCGACGGACGGGGCGTTCTTCGTGCACGGCGACGCGTGGGACTTCCGCGGCGCGTTCATGGCCAGCACGCTCACCCAGACGGTGGCGCGCGATCACTCGGTGGCGGTGTACCTGGCGCAGCAGGGCATGGACGTGTGGGGCATCGACCTGCGCTGGACGCAGGTGCCCGAGGCCACCCAGGACTTCTCCTTCATGAAGAAGTGGAACCTGGGCACGCACGCGGCTGACGTGGGCGAGGGCCTGTCGCTGGCGCGCACCGTGCGCCAGCTCACGGGCAGCGGCAACGGGCAGCTCAACCTGGTGGGCTGGAGCCGCGGCGCGCAGGTGACGTACGCCTACATGAACGAGGAGGCGCGGCTGCCCAAGGGCCAGCGCCACGTGAGCGGCTTCATCCCGGTGGACCTGGGCGTGAAGTTCGGCCCCGAGGCGGCGCAGCAGCGCGAGTGGGCGTGCACGCGCGCCCAGGTGGGCGAGCTGCTCCTGGCCCAGGGCCAGTACGAGGGCAGCCTCTCCGGCCCCGGCGCGGGCGTCACCATCCGCTCGGTGGGTCAGGCCGCCATCAACCTGCCGGACATCACCGCCCCCACGCCGCTGCCGGCCCTGCCCTTCCGGCAGCTCGGCCGCCTGGTGGGTGCCGCCACGTTCTCCTTCCTCACGGACGCGGCGAACAACATCAACCCGAGCGTGCCCTTCTACCACTTCTCCGCCGGCCGCTTCGGCGCGGACGGGCTGCCCACGCTCCAGTACGTGAACGACCGGCAGTTCTTCGACTTCCTCGCCTCGGCGCACCCCTACCAGAGCTTCACGGAGATGGTGGAGGGCGAGCAGCTCCTGTGCGGCAAGAAGGACCTGCCCTACGACGACCACCTCAAGGACGTGAAGGTGCCCGTGCTGTACGTGGGCGCCGCGGGCGGCTTCGGCGCCTACGGGGTGCACTCGGTCAAGCAGGTGCTCGGCAGCAAGGACGTGTCCGTGCGGCTCGTGCAGCTCAACGCGGACGCGGGGCGCCTGGAGGACTTCGGCCACGCGGACCTGTGGCTGGGCAACAACGCCAAGGGCCTGGTCTGGGAGCCCATCTACAAGTGGATGAAGGCCCACTGAGCGGGCCCCACGCCGCTGGACACGGACATACATTGGCCCCGCGCTTCCGGGATGAGCCCGGACGACATCGAGGGCCGCCGTGGTCGACAACATCTGGAGTGACTTCGCCTGGAGCTATGACGCCATCTGCTCCCAGCTCAACTGCTACCGGCGGATGGCGGACAAGATCCTGCGCGACACCCAAGGGCTCGCGCACGTCATCGACGCCGGGTGTGGCACGGGGCTGGTGAGCCAGGCGCTGGTGCGGCGCGGCGCCCGCGTGACGGGCTTCGACAACAACCCGGGCATGCTCGCGGTGGCGCTGCGCAAGCAGGCCGAGTCCCCCGAGCCCGAGCGCGCGCGCTGGACGGTGCTCGAGGGGGACGTGCGCGTCTTTCCCGAGCGCGTCGAGGGCGGCGCGGATGCCGTGGTGCTCAACAACGTGCTCTTCTACGTGCGCGAGCCCGAGGCCGTGCTGCGCGAGAGCCTGGCTCACCTCAAGCCCGGCGGGCGCCTCATCTCCGCGGGGCCCCGGCGCCGGCCGGACCTCAAGAAGGTGATGGAGCAGTCCATCGAGGAGTGGAAGGCCGAGGGCCGCTGGGACGAGCCGCTGCAGAAGGCCACCGCCTACCACGTGGACCTCACGCGCCGGCTGGTGACGGACCCCAACGAGATGGTGACGTTCTTCGAGCCGGAGGCGCTCGTGGCGGAACTGCGGCGGCTGGGCTTCACGCGCGTGCTCGCGGCCGACCACGACGACTACTACGGCGAGAACTACTACGTCTGCATGGAGCGCTGACGCCTGGCGCGCGGGGGCGCGTGCTGTCTGCCCCCGCGTGCGCCATGTGGGTCGAGCCCGGGCGGCCTTAGTGGAACACGCCGAGCAGGCGCGCGTCATGGATGATGCGGTAGCCGTCCGCCTTGAGCCGGCTGGTGAGGAAGGGCGCGATGTCCTCGGGGGCCTTGTGCAGGCGCGCGTAGTTGCTGTCGTAGATGCGCGTGACGATGAGCTGCGCGGAGGCGATGATGCGCTGCAGGTTGTGCTGCAGCTCGTTGCCCTCCATGACCAGATGCAGCTCGCAGATGTACTTGCGGTGATCCTCCAGCATCTTGAAGAGCGCCTTGCGCTGCTCGCCGTTGGGCACGCGCGCCTTGGCGCCCGTGACGATGACCACGCACAGCTGCTGGCGGTGCGCCTCGTACGACTCGCGGAAGCGCAAGGTCACCATCTGGATCTCCTGGGGGCTGGGCGGCTGCTCCCAGCGGATGAAGAAGACCCGGTTGATGAGCGCCGTCTTGAAGTTGATCGGAGCGACGGGAACGGTGGTGGTGGTGGTAGCGGTGGCGAACATGTGACCCTCACTCCGGGACTGAGGCCGAGCGGAAGGCCCGACACACGGTGTCGAGCGGCTGGCGTGCCCGGCACGGCGACGACAGGCAGGGCCAATCTGGGGTGCCCCCCGTCCATCCCCAAGGCCTACACCCCTTCTCGGCGCCTCCAAGCCCGCGTCGCCCCCCCGTCGTGTTCGCTGGTGCACGCCCCGGCTGTCGCCTCCCCGACGCTTCCCACCCCCAGGCTTCCCCGCCAGGGGGGAGCGCCTAGGGTGCTGTGGGCATGCGACCCACGCCCCCCGAGTTCCTGGGCCGCCTCCGCACCCGCGAGGCCGGCGAGCTGCTGAGCCTGCTCTTCGTGCTGGGCGTGCTGGGCGTGGGCTTCCTCGTGCTGTCGGATGAGGTGCGCGAGCGCTCCACCCAGACGTTCGACGAGCAGGTGCTGCGCTCGCTGCGGGACCCCAACGCGCCGGGCCGGCCCCGGGGCCCCGCGTGGCTGGCGGAGGCGGCGCGGGACGTGACGGCGCTGGGCAGCATGACGGTGCTCGCGCTGGTGGTGGTGACGGTGGGGGGCTTCCTCGCGCTGGTGCGGCGCTGGCGCACCCTGGCGCTGGTGCTCGCCTCCACGCTGGGCGGCGTGGGGGTCAACACGCTGCTCAAGGACGTGGTGGCGCGGCCGAGGCCCTCGGTGGTGCCGCACCTCACCGAGGTGCTCTCGGCGAGCTTCCCCAGCGGCCACGCGATGCTCTCGGCCATCGTGTACCTGACGCTGGCGGCGCTCCTGTCGGAGCTGGTGTCCTCGCGCTGGCACAAGGCGTACCTGGTGACGGTGGGCCTCGGGCTCACGCTGCTCATCGGCCTCACGCGCATGTACCTGGGGGTGCACTACCCCACGGACGTGCTGGGCGGGTGGATGGCGGGCCTGGGCTGGGCGCTCCTGTCCGGCCTGGTGGCGCGCGTGGCCCGGCGCAAGAGCCCGGGCCTGCGCGAGGAGGCCCGGGGCGACACCGCGCCGCCCTGAGCGCGTCGGGTCTCTCGTCGGGTCTCTTATGGTAGGCAGGGGCGCGTGGACGACTCCCTGGACGCCCGTCGGCGTGAGCAGCACAAGCTGCGCCTCTCCTGGATGCCGTGGCTCTACTTCACCCTCAAGCCCCGCCACCGGGCCTGGGCCGAGGCCTGGCAGCGCGAGGTCCAGGCGAGCCTGGCCGAGCTGGAGACGGTGGAGCTGCACGAGGGGTGCTTCATCTCCCCGGACGCCCGCCTGTTCGCCGAGCCGGGCCGGGCCATCCGCCTCACCGGCCCCGGGGTGAGCATCGCCGCGCACGTCTTCATGCACGGGCCGGTGGTGCTCGAGGCCGGGGTGAGCCTCAACGCCCGCGCGAGCCTGGACGGGGGCGCGGGGGGCATCCACATCGGCGAGGGCAGTCGCATCGCCACGGGCGCCACCCTGTATGCCTTCGATCACGGCATGGCGCCGGATCGGCCCGTGCGCGCCCAGCCCGTCACCTCCCGGGGCATCGTGCTGGGCAAGGACGTGTGGGTGGGCGCCAACGCCGGCATCACCGACGGCGTGCGCCTGGGGGATCACGCCGTGGTGGGCATGGGCGCCATCGTCACCCGGGACGTGCCCGCCTGGGCCATCGTCGCCGGCTCGCCCGCGCGGGTCATCGGCGATCGCCGCGAGCGTCCAGACTCCGGCTGGCGTCCCCCGGGGTGCTCACCACCAGACGATTCCCCTGACTGAAAGTGTCCCCTCCGCCGGGGATAGTCATCAATTCGTGGGAAAGCGGTTCCAAGACGCGGTGCGCGGATTGACGCTCCGCGCACCCCAGTCCTTATCTTCTCCCAGGACACAGATGACGAGGGCCCCCCATGGCGGAGCGCGCAGGGGTGGGGGAGTGGGGCGCCTCCGGGGGAGAAAGAGCCCATGGGATATCCACCGCTGTCGCACGCCACTTGGACCCCGGAGCAGGACGAGGTCGCGTCCGTGCGCCGTCCCCGCAACCTCGCGGCCAGTCCACGGCCGGGGCTGTCCGCGGACGCGCTGCGCTACCACTTCCTGGCCGAGCGGCTCAACGAGGTGGTGTTCCACCTGGACAGGCTGGGCCAGTTCACCTTCCTGGGCCCCACGTGGACGCCGCTCACGGGCCTGACGGTGGAGGACGAGCTGGGCCAGGCGCTCGTGGCGCGCGTGCACCCGGAGGACCGCGCGGGCGTGCAGGGCATGCTGGAGTCCATTGGCGCGCGGCTGCAGGCCTCGTTCCGGCTGGAGCTGCGGCTGCTCACGGCGCGCGAGCCGGTCTGGGTGGAGCTGGCGGCGTTCAGCTCGCCCACGGGCCAGGGCGAGGTGCTGGGCACGCTCACCGACATCACCGAGCGGCGCCAGCTCCAGGAGCGCCTGCGGGAGGCGGATCGCATGGCCACCCTGGGCATGCTGGTGCCGGGCTTCGCGCACGAGATGAACAACCCGCTGGCCTTCATGTCCGCCAACCTCGAGTACCTGGTGGCCCAGATGGGTCAGGCGGCCCGGGGCCCCGGGGCGCAGGCCGGGCAGGTGTCCCAGTGGCTGGAGGCCGTGGAGGAGATCCGCGAGGGCGCCGAGCGGCTGCGCCAGACCATCGGCCACCTGAGGGGCTTTCGCATCGAGCCGGGCCAGGGCCCGGTGGACGTGAACGCGGCGCTCGACACGGTGGGGCAACTGGTGTCCAGCGCGCTGCGCTCGCGCGGGCGGTTGGTGCGTGACTACGGGTCCCACGCGCTGGTGGCCGGCGGGGATGGTGCCCTGCGCCAGGCGCTGCTCAACCTGGTGCTGCACGCGGTGCTGTCCCTGCCCGAGGACGCGGACCCCGAGGAGCACGCGGTGCGGCTCGTCACCCGGGACGACGGTCAGGGCCACGTGGTGATCGAGGTGCACGACACCGGCCCGGGCCTCACGCCGGACGCGCTGGCGCAGGCCTTCGCGCCGCTGCCCGCGCACGAGTCCCACCGGCCCGGCCCGGCGCTCTCGGTGTGCCGGGACATCGTGCATGGGCTGGGCGGGCAGGTGTCCGTCACGTCCTCGCCGGGCCGGGGCACCTGCTTCCGCATGTCCCTGCCCGTGCTGTCCTGAGCGGCGCCCGGGCGCGGCTCAGCCGCAGGTGCCGTCCGCGTTGCAGCGCTTGTTGCACTTGACGCAGGCGTCGCCCCGCGCGCCGCACTTGTCCGTGGCGGTGCCCGCCTCGCAGGTGTTGCCCGCGCAGCAGCCGCCGGGGCAGGACTCGGCGGTGCAGCGGCAGGTGCCGCTCACGCACGCCTGGCCCCGGCCACACGCGGCGGAGTTGCCGCAGCGGCACATGCCCAGGGTGCAGCGGTCCGCGGTGAGCGGCGAGCACGCGGGGTTGGCGCCGCACACGCACACGCCCCGCTGATCGCACCCCGAGGCCCGGGCGGCGTCGCACGCCACGCAGGCGATGCCCCCCGTGCCACAGGTGTTGAAGGTGGACGGCGCGCACTGCCCCTGCACGCAGCAGCCCGTGCAGTCCAGGCAGAAGCTGCCATCCCCTCCGTCCGTGCCGCCGTCCGGGGGCGGGGTGTGCGTGGGCTCCAGCCGCACGCTCACGTCCACCTCGTAGCCGTCGCGCACCTCGGTGGCGCCCTCGCCCCGCGCCACCACCAGGCCGTCGCGCAGGCCCTCCAGGCCCACCTGGATGGGCACCCCGTTGGGGATGTCCCCGAGCAGCACCCGCAGCGTCTCCCCGCTGTGCAGCACCCGCTGCTGCTGCTCGGGGAGCACCTCGGGCCCGAAGCGCGTCTGCCCCGCCACGTCTCCCCAGATGCGCACCTGGGTGAGCAGGAGCGTGGGATCGAACTCCACCGTCACGTAGAGCGCCGTCCCGGAGGCCTTGGCCGGATCCCGGCAGGCCACCAGGAACCCCACGGCTCCCAGCAGCAGCAATTTCGAGCCCCAACGAAGCAGGTCTGGCACCGTGCGCATCATGACGGTCCCAGCGTAGCCCCGGCCCCCCGGGTGCGTCCTGTCCGCGCCCCCTGGGCGTGTGTCGAGTGACGCTCGGGGGGAGGGCAGTGATGGATAGCGGACGAATGGGCCCGGGTGCCTAGTGGGGCGGCGGCGCGGCGCGCGCGGGGCCCAGGCGCTGCAGCAGCTCCTGGAGCCGGGCGGAGGGCCGCACGAAGCGCAGCGCCACCCCGGAGGGCAGGCTCTGGGCGCGGGCCTGCACGGCGTCCACGTGGCGCATCACCTCGCCCACGCACTCCACCGCCTCGCCCCCCATCTGCAGGGAGAACTCCAGGTGCGTGCCCGGCGGCGGCGCGGGCTCGGCGCAGCTCATGATGAGGCCCTGGGCGTCCAGGCCCCCGCAGTGCACCACCAGGGGCGCGCACCCCTCGGCGTGCCGCACCCGGGCCACCCACGTGGGCGGGGGCGTGGGATCGTTCGGCTCGAGCCGCACCGGGTGGGCGGGGCCGCGCGGGCGCGAAGGGCGGGCCTCCACCCCGGGCGTCACCCGGGGCTGGGCGCGCACCGCCTGACCCAGGGCCTGTTTGAAGTCCGCGGCGCTCGCGAAGCGCTCCCAGGGCTGGCGCGCCAGGGCCCGGAGCAGCACGTGCGACAGGCTCTCGGGCACCCCGGGGCACAGCTCGTGGGGCGCGCGCGGGGGCGGGGGGCCGTGGGGCGCGAACACCCGCTGGGCCTGCTGGCCCCGCGAGAAGGGCAGCTGGCCGGTGACGAGCAGGTAGCCCGTCACCCCCAGCGCGTACACGTCCGAGCGCCCATCCACGGGCTCGCCCGCCCACTGCTCCGGCGCCATGTAGGCCGGCGTGCCGAAGACCTGGCCGCCCGGACCGAGCTCCCGGCTCGACGCCTCCGGGTGGGTGCGCGCCACCCCGAAGTCGAGCACCTTGAGCAGGGGCGCCTCGCCGGGCCGCTCCACCAGGAGCAGGTTGTCCGGCTTGAGATCGCGGTGCACCACGCCCGCGCGGTGCACGGCCTCCAGCGCGTCGCACGCCTGCGACAAGAGCCACACGAGCAGCCCGGGCTCCATGGGGCGCGGCATGCACGACAGGGGCGTGCCCTGCAGGTACTCCATGACGAAGTAGATGGGGCCCTCGCGCGCGTCGTCGATGTCGAAGATGCGCACGATGTGGGGGTGGCCGATGAGGTTCACCGTGCGCGCCTCGGCCGAGAAGCGCGCGCGCAGCGCGGCGTCCTGGGACAGCTCCGGGTGCAGCACCTTCACCGCCACCTGCGGGCCCCCGAGCCGCGGCTCGGCCAGGTACACCGAGCCCATGCCTCCACTGCCCAGGTGCTTGATGAGCCGGTAGTGCCCGAGCATCCGCCCGCGCAGGTCCACCCGCACCGGCTGGCCCTCCGCCCAGCTCGCCAGGGGATCCGTGGGCTCGGCCATGCCCCAGGTATCCAATGTGGTTTCCTCGAAACGATGCTCGCGGTCCATGAGCGCCTGGCGGTGAGAGATGAACGCCAGTGAACGGCTTGCAAGGTTCGTGCTATCCCTGGAATTCCGGGGCATGCGCCGCCCGCCCCGAATGACGGGGACTTGGCGTGTCCACGGCAGGACCCTTGGCCCCGGCGCCGCGCCGAGGTGAACAATTCGTTCAGACGGGGGGGCCGGGAATTGCTCAAAACTTCGAGCTTCGTCGGGTTGGAATGGATCTCCCGCTCCAATCGTCCAGGGATGGGGGATGAGGACGGGGGTGGCGGCGCAGGGGCCGCGGGAGGAGCACACGCGTGGTGGTCATCGTGATGGGCGTATCCGGAGCGGGCAAGACGACGGTGGGCATGCACCTGGCGCAGGCGCTCGGGTGGACGTTCCGGGACGGGGACGACTACCACTCGCCGGAGAGCATCGAGAAGATGCGCGGCGGCACGGCGCTCACCGACGGGGACCGCGAGCCCTGGCTGGAGAAGATCCGCGCGTTCATCGCCGAGGCGCTCCAGGAGCAAAAGGGGCTCGTCCTGGCGTGCTCGGCGCTCAAGGAGTCCTACCGCCAGCGGCTGTCGGTGGATCCGGAGCACGAGCGGTGGGTGTTCCTGCACGCCTCGCGCGAGGTGCTGGCCGAGCGGCTGGCGAAGCGGCGCGGCCACTTCATGTCGGGCGGGCTGCTCGACAGCCAGTTGGCGACGCTGGAGGTGCCCGCGGTGGCGCTGTCGGTGGACGTGGCCGCCCCGCCAGACGAGGTGGTGGCCAGCATCGTCCAGGGGCTGGGCTTGAGCCCCCCGGCCTGACTCAGCCGCCGCCGGGGGCGCGCAAGGCGGGCCACACGAAGGGGGTGACGGTCCACCGCTCGCGCAGCCGCGCCTCCAGCCGGCCGAGGCTCGGGCCGAGCCCGGTGAAGGCGTCGAGCGGCTCGAGCGACTCGCGGCAGCGCGCCAGGTGGTGCAGGAGCGTGCCGCGCAGGGACGGGGCGCCCCCCGGGGGTGACTCCGCCTCCAGCTGACGCGGGGACAGGGCCTGCAGGAGCGTCACCGTGCGCGCGAGCACCACCGTGGCGCGGGCCCGGGCCCACTCGGCGTCCACCTGGGCCGTCGCGCAGCGCGAGGACAGGGCGAGCCGGTGGGTGATGTCCGCGCGGGCGCGCAGCTCCTCGGGCAGGGGCAGGGTGACGAGCCAGAGCAGGGCGTCATGCAGCGCGTGGCGCATGCCCGAGCCGCCGAGCCCCGGCAGCCGGGGGCCGCCGAGCGTGAGCAGCACGCCCGCGGGGGACAGCCCGCCCTGGGTGAAGGCGAGCAGGTCGCCCGGGTCCGCCAGGGCGCGCGCCACCGTCTCCAGGTCCGCGTGGGTGCCCGGGGCCACGGGCTCGTCCACCGCCTGGAGCCAGCGCTTGAGCCGGTCCTCGTGCTCGAGCAGCCAGCGCGCCTCCTCCATGCGCACGCGCTCGGGGCGGGGCGGCAGCGCCTGGCGCACCAGCTCGTAGTTGGCCTGGGCGCCCAGGGTGGAGGCGTGCAGCTGGCCGAGCATGCGCGCGGTGGCGAGCAGGCCCCCGGTGGCCGAGCGCGTGTCCCGGCCGCGCAACAGCTCCTCCAGGGTGCGGCCCGGGCCCGGGTCCTCCTGGAGGAAGAAGCGCGCGGCCACGTCGCCCGCGAGGAAGCGCGGCACCGCCTCCAGGCCGCGGTGGGTGAGGTACTGCGCGCCGGCCCAGTCGTCGAAGCCGCGCACGGGCTCCTCCGGGAAGTGCTTGAGCAGCACCCCGGGCACGGGGCCGCCGCGCACCTGGGCCCGCACCACGCCGCCCTCCAGCGTCTCGGGCGTGCCGAGCAGCACCGGACGGCCCCACGTGGCCGACAGGGCCCGTGCGGCCTGCACGAGCAGCGACGCCAGCTCCGGGGCGCTCAGGACCGCGGCTCCACCACCGCGCCCAGCCGCTCGAGCAGCTCCCGGTACCAGGCGAACGCCCGCGCGGCGTGTCCCGGCAGGGCGCGCGTGCCCCACACCACGGTGAGCGTGCGGCGCGTGTCCGCGTGGGTCTTGGTGCGCTGCGCGTCCTTCACCGCGTTGGCGCAGGGGCCCTCCGCGTCGAAGAGGCACAAGAGGCCCCCCAGGTCGATGCTCTGCCCGGAGGCGTTGAAGACATAGGTGCTGCCCGGCGGGGCCACGCCCACGCGCCAGGGCGCCCGGGCGCGCTCCGCGTCCACCACGCTGATGGGCAGGCCGCTGTGCAGCGACACCCCGTTGCACGCGTCCACCGCGGCGTTGATGGAGCCGAGCGCGCCCTCGCCCGCGGCGCGCACGAGGTACTCGGACGCCGGCTTGCCCCGGCCCGTGGGCTTGTAGCCCCCGTGGCGAAGCAAGTCCCTGACCGCGGTGCGCACCGCGTCGTCGGCGCGCAGGGGCGCGGGGAACTCGGAAGACAGCCCCGCGCGCAGCCACTCGGGCGAGGGGCTCTGGGCGAGCGGCGCGGGGAAGGTGGTCTCGAAGACCACCGCGTCCAGCAGGGGATGGGCGTCCAGGGTGAGCACGCCGGCCTCCTTACTCGAACAGGCGGCTGGCCAGCCGCACCATCTTCCGGCCCTTGCTCGTGTAGGGCGGGAAGAAGCGGTTGAGCAGGAAGAGCGGCCCCTGCTTGAGCACCGCGCGCTCGTGGCTGAACGTGCGGAAGCCGAACTCGCCGTGGTAGTTGCCCACGCCGCTCTCGCCCACGCCGCCAAAGGGCAATTCCGTGTTCGTCAGGTGCACCACCGTGGTGTTCACGCACGTGCCGCCCGCGCTCGTCTCCGCGAGCAGCCGCTCCACCGTGGGCGTCGCCTGGCTGAAGATGTAGAGCGCCAGCGGCTTGGTGCCCGCGCGGATGAGCCGGATGGCGTCGTCGAGCGACTCGTAGCGCAGCACCGGCAGCACCGGGCCGAAGATCTCCTCCTCCATGATGGCGGTGTCGGGCTTGACGTCCGCGAGCACCGTGGGCGCGATGTAGCGGCTGGCCGCGTCCACCTGGCCGCCCACCACCACGCGCACCCCTTGCGCCACCGAGCGCTCGAGCAGCCCGTTGACCCGGGCGAACTGCCCGTCATCCACCATGCGGCAGAAGTCCGCGCTCGCGCGGCGCGCCTCCTCGCTGCCTCCGTAGAAGCGCTCGATGGCCGCGCGCAGGTGGCCGAGCAGCGCCTCCTCGCGCGCCGCGGGCACCAGCACGTAGTCGGGCGCCACGCACGTCTGCCCGCCGTTGATGAACTTGCCGAAGACGATCCGCTCGGCGGTCGCCGCCAGGTCCGCCGTGTCGTCCACCACCACGGGCGACTTGCCGCCCAGCTCCAGCGTCACCCCGGCCAGGTGCCGCGCCGCCGCCTCCATCACCTTGCGCCCCACGCGCGCCCCGCCCGTGAAGAAGAAGTGGTCGAAGGGCAGCTCGAGCAGCGCCTGGCTCTCGCGCGCGCCCCCCTCCACCACCGCCACCTCGTTGACGGGGAACACGTCACGCATGAGCGCCGCCACGAAGGCGGACGTGTGGGGCGTCTTCTCGCTGGGCTTGAGGCACACGCAGTTGCCCGCGGCCACCGCGGCCACCAGCGGCGCCATCACCAGCTGGAAGGGGTAGTTCCACGGCGCCATGACGAGCACCACGCCCTTGGCCTCCGAGCGCACCTGGCTGCTCGTGCCGGTGAGCAACAGGGGCGTGCCCACCCGCCGCGGCTTCATCCACCCGCCCACGTGCTTGATGGCATGGTCGAGCTCCATGAGCACGAGCAGCATCTCCGTGGACTCCACCTCGGCCTCCGGCTTGCGGAAGTCCGCGTGCAGCGCCGCGTAGAGCGCCTCGCGCCGCGCCACCAGCGCCGCGCGCAGCTTCTTGAGCCGCTCCACCCGCTCCGCCGCGCTCGTGCGCGCCTGCTCCCAGCGCCGCGCGCGCAGCCGCTCGAACATCTCCTGGAAGGGGTTGGCTCGCGACTGCTCTTCCTTCGTGCTCACCACGCGCATCGCTTCCTCCTCGGGAAGAGTTCCCCCCGTCGTGTCTCAACCACTCCCAGGCTCTACGTCATCCTGACGGTTACCCCAATCCGCTCCGCCCCGGGGACTGTTGACGCCTGGACGCGCCCCGGCTCGATGTGCGAGCATGTAGGCATGCGTCCCATCCAGGCGGAGCTGCTCGCGGGCGGAGAGCTGTACCGGGAAGTGGTGCTCGAGCGGCTGGCGCACGCGCGCGAGTCGGTGTGGATCGCCACGGCGAACGTGAAGGCCATGTACGTGGAGCAGCGGGGCCGCTACGTGCCGCTCCTGGAGGTGCTGGACGGCCTGGCGGCGCGGGGCGTGGCGCTGCGGTTGCTCCACGCGGAGCTGCCCAGCCGGCCCTTCCGCGCGGAGTTCGATCGGCGCGCGCGGCTGGTGGCGGGGGGCCTCGGGCTCAAGGTGTGCCCGCGGGTGCACTTCAAGACGGTGCTGGTGGACGGGGCGTGGGCCTACCTGGGCAGCGCGAACCTCACCGGCGCGGGGCTCGGGGCCAAGGGCGAGGACGTGCGCAACTTCGAGCTGGGCTTCGTCACCGAGGACTTCGACGTCATCGACCGCACCACGGCGATGTTCGAGTCGGTGTGGAGCGGCGCGGAGTGCCAGGGCTGCCGGCTGCGCGCGGTGTGCCCGGACCCCATCCTCCCGCCGAGCGCCCGGGGGCAGCCCGCCCGCGCGCCCTCCGGCATCCGCCTGGGCAAGACGCGGCGCATCGTAAGAGCCCGCTAGAACGGGCCCGCTAGAACGGGCCCGCTGAAGCCGGGCGCGCTGGCTAAGAGGCGTGGGGTCGTGGAATAATCTGCCTACCCCGTATCTCGTGGGAACTCCCAGGGGGGTCCCTTCCGCGTCATGACGGCAGATTCGCTCACATCCAAGGCCCTGCTTCGGGTGAAGCGGAGGAACTACTTCGTCTGCGCGCTCTTCCTGGCGGCGGGCCTGGTGGTGCATTGCCTGGTGACGCGCACGGTCTCGCCGCCGCTCGTGATCATGCAGTGCCTCTGGGGAGCGAGCTACCTGCTGCTGGGCCTGGGGGTGGGGGCGGGGCTGTTCGCGCCGCAGGCGACGGCGGTGGTGGCGGGGTTCATCGCCCTGGTGGGGTCCGCGGCCTTCGTGACGCTGACGGGCGGGGTGCGGGGCCCCTACTTCCACGCCTTCGCCGCGCTGCCGCTCCTGGTGGCCATGTTCACGCCGGACGCGCGCCTCCCCACGGTGGTGAGCGGCGTGTCGACGATGGGCGCGGTGGCGCTCATGGGCCACTGGCACGAGATGCCGCTGACCACCGTGCTGCCGCAGGTGGCGGGCATCGGCCTGTTCGTGGGGCTGGCGCTCTTCAGCACGCGCACCTACCGGCGCATGGGCGAGGCGCAGCGCGTGGCCCACCGCGAGAAGCTGGAGATGCTCGAGCGGCTCGCCGAGAGCGAGCGCCGGCGGCGGCACGCGGAGCGCGAGCGCGCCGAGGTGGACCGGCTGGTGCTCGTGGGGCAGCTCGCCGCGGGCGTGGCGCACGAGGTGAACAACCCCCTGGCCTTCGTGAAGGCCAACCTCAACTACCTGGAGCACGAGGTGCGCGGCGAGGAGCTGCCGCGCGTGCGCGACGAGCTGCTCCAGGTCATCTCCGAGACGCAGCAGGGCGTCTTGCGCATCCAGCAGATCGTCATGGACCTGAGGGGCTTCTCGCGCGCGGGCGGCCCCTGCGAGGAGCGCGGCGGGGCGCTGGAGGTCGCGCTGCCGGAGGCCACGCGCATGGCCTCGGTGCGCCTGCGCGAGCGGGGCGAGGTGTCGCTGGCGCTCGAGCCGGGCCTGCCGCTCGTGCGCCTGGGGCACCGGCACATCGTGCAGGTGGTGCTCAACCTGCTCATCAACGCGGCGGACGCGGTGGAGATGTGCCAGACGCGCTGCCTGGCCCACATCGCCGTGCGCGCGTGGCGGGTGGAGGAGGGCGTGCGCCTGGAGGTGGACGACAACGGCCCGGGCATCCCCGCGGACGTGCTGCCCCGGCTCTTCGAGCCCTTCTTCACCACCAAGCCGCCCGGAAAGGGCACGGGCCTGGGGCTCGCGCTGTGCCGGGAGTTCGTCTCACGCAGCGGCGGCACGCTCCACGCGGAGAATCGCCCCGGCGGCGGCGCGCGCTTCGTCATCGTCCTGCCCGTGAGCGAGGAGTCCCGCCCCCTCGCCATGTGAGGCCCGTGGCACCCGCCCCTCCGCGTTCTTACCTTGAACGACGGTGTGGGTTCTGGACGGGTGAGGCGGGTGGCCGTGGAAAAACTTTTCTCAGACATGTCCCTCGACGCGGTCCTCGCGGGACTGGACACGGACCCGGGCGAGCACGGTCCGGGCCGGTGGCTCGGGCAGCTCGTCACGAGCGGGCTCGGTCGGCTGCCCCTGCCCGGTCACGGCCGGACCCTGAGCCGCTGGCGCGCGCTGGCCTCCGTGGCGGCCTTCGACCTGGGACTCGTGAAGCTCTATGAGGGCCACACGGATGCGCTGGCCATCCTCGCCGAGCTGGGCGCGGACGCGCCGCCCAAGGGCAGCACCTGGGGCGTGTGGGCGGCCGAGCCTCCCCAGGCGCGACTCCAGCTCACCGAGCGGCCAGACGGTGGCGTGACGCTGTCGGGGCGCAAGATGTGGTGCTCGGGCGCGGCGAGCGTCAGCCACGCGCTGGTGACGGCCTGGGACGAGGCGGGCCGGCAGTGCCTGGTGGCCGTGGCGCTCGAGCAGCCCGGGGTGCGGGTGACGCACGAGGGCTGGAACGCGGTGGGCATGGCCTCCACGGCGAGCGTGGACGTGCTCTTCGACAACGCTCCGGGCACGCGCGTGGGCGCGCCGGGGGGCTACGTGAAGCGGCCGGGCTTCTGGCAGGGCGGCGCGGGCATCGCGGCGTGCTGGTATGGCGCGGCCATGGCGGTGGGCGAGGCCCTGCGCGGCCACTGCCTGCGGCGCGAGGAGCCCCATGCGCGCGCGCACCTGGGCGCGGTGGACACGGCGCTCGTGTGCGCCCGGGCGGCCCTGCGCGAGGCGGCGGTGTGGATCGACGCCCACCCCCGGGATGACGCGGAGCTGGTGGCGCGGCGCGCGCGCGCGGGCGTGGAGGCCGCGGTGGAGGAGGTGCTGCACCACGCGGGCCGCGCGCTGGGCGCCGGGCCCTACTGCCGGGACGCGCGCATGGCCCGGCGACTGGCGGACCTGCCCGTCTTCGTGCGCCAGAGCCACGCGGAGCGGGACCTGGACGCGCAGGCGGGCCAGGTGGTGGTGCAGGGGGAGGGCCTATGGACGCTGTGAACTCGCGGCGCATCGTGGGCGAGGGCACCTCGGCGCGGGAGTGGGCGTCGTGGTCCGGCCTGGAGCTCTTGCCCGCGGTGGATCCCGCCACGCTCGTGCCCCGTGGACGCCGGGCCATCATCGTGGCGCCTCACCCGGACGACGAGGTGCTGGGCACGGGCGGCCTGCTCGCGCGGCTCGGCCGGCTCGGGCGGGAGGTGGTGCTCGTCGCCGTCACGGACGGCACGGCGAGCCATCCAGGCTCCTCGCTGTGGCCCGTGGACCGGCTCGCGACGGCGCGCCCCCGCGAGACCCAGGAGGCGCTGCTGCGCCTGGGGCTGGCCGGGGTTGACGTGGAGCGGCTGGAGATTCCCGACGGCGGCATCACGGCGCACGAGTCGCGGCTCATGGGGCTGCTCGGCGAGCGGCTCCAGCCGGGGGACGTGGTGTTCGCGACCTGGAGGCTGGACGGGCACCCGGACCACGAGGCGGTGGGGCGGGCCGCGTTCCGCGCGTGCGCGGCGCTGGAGGCGCACCTGGTGGAAGTGCCCATCTGGACCTGGCACTGGGCGAAGCCCGGGGACGCGCGGGTGCCCTGGTCGCGCGCGCGGCGCATCCTCCTGGACGAGCCCACGCTCACGCTCAAGCGCCGGGCCACGGCGGCCTACGTGAGCCAGTTGGACCCGGACCCGTCCACGGGCAAGGCCCCCATCCTGCCGCCCTACGTGCTGGCGCGGCTGCTGCGTCCTTTCGAGGTGGTCCTCACATGAGCGTGTCCATGCAGCACTTCGAGCGCATGTACGCGGCGAGCGAGGACCCGTGGGAGTACCGGCGGCGCTGGTACGAGCGGCGCAAGCGGGCGCTGACGCTCGCGGTGCTGCCGCACGCCCGTTATGCCCGCGCGTTCGAGCCGGGCTGCTCCATTGGCGAATCGAGCGGGGAGCTGGCGGAGCGGTGCGACGAATTGCTCGTGAGTGACGGGAGCGAGGCGGCGGTGCGCGTGGCGGCGCGGCGGCTCGCGCCCCTGTCGCACGTGCGCGTGGAGCGGCGGCTCCTGCCCGCGGAGTGGCCCGAGGGCCGCTTCGACCTGATTGTCATTGGCGAGTTCGGCTACTACCTGGACGCCGGGGAGCTGCGGCTCGTGCGCGAGCGCGCGGTGCAATCGCTGACGCCGGGCGGGGTGCTGGTGGCCTGCCATTGGCGGCACCGGATCGCCGAGGCCCCGCTCACGGGGGACGAGGTGCACGCGATGCTCGGGGAGGGCGAGGGGCTGCACCGCCTGTCGCGGCTCGCGGAGGAGGACTTCCTCCTGGAGACGTGGTCGTTGGACCCGGCGTCGGTGGCGAGGCGGGAGCACCTCGTATGATCGGGGTGGTGATTCCGGCGCACGACGAGGAGGAGCGGTTGGAGGCGTGCCTGGCCTCGGTCCTGTGCGCGTCCCGGCACCCGGCGCTCGGCGGCGAGCCGGTGCGGGTGATGGTCGTGCTGGATGACTGCTCGGACGGCTCCGCGCGCGTGGCGTGGGAGTGGGGCGTGCGCATCCTGTGCGTGGAGGCGCGCAACGTGGGCAAGACCCGCGCGGTGGGCTCCGAGTGGCTCTTGTCCCACGGCGCGCGGTGGCTGGCGCACACGGACGCGGACACGCAGGTGCATCCGGACTGGCTCGCGGTGCAGCTCGCGCTGGGGGCGGATGCGGTGTGCGGCGTGGTGGAAGTGGACGACTGGTCCGTGCACGCGGCGCGTGTGCGCCAGCGCTACGAGGCGGCGTACGTGGACGCGGATGGGCACTCCCACATCCACGGGGCGAACCTGGGGGTGAGCGCGGCGGCGTACGCGCGGGCGGGAGGGTTTCCGGCGCTGGCGGCGCACGAGGACGTGGCGCTCGTGCGGGCGCTGGAGCGCACGGGGGCGGACATCGCGTGGAGCGCGCGCTGCCGGGTGCGAACGAGTTCCCGGAAGGACGCCCGGGCCCGGGGAGGCTTTGGCGACTACCTGTGTGGCCTCGCGGCGGAATAGTCTTCCGCCACGATGCGCCTGCGCGAACCGTTGCTGCTCCTCGTCCTGGCTTCGGGCTGTGCGTCCACGGTGACGGGCCGGATACAGCCCGTGCATTTCCAGTTCACCACGATCGTTTCCCACTCGGGTGCGGGGTCGGGTGGATGGCGCGTGGCCTGTGTTCATGCGCGGATCAACAATGGCGGTACCCATGAGTCCTATACGTGCCCGATTGGCGTCGAGATGCCCGTGGCCAACACCGAACTCGGGCTCATGTCCACCGCTGTCGCTCAGCGCATCGCGGCGGACTGCGCCAACGAGGCTGCCTATGCGGTCCTCTCGTCAATGACACGGGTGATTCCACCTCCGCTCTACACCCTCTGCACCAGTGTCCGGACTGCGTACGACACGCGGCTGAGCGCCGCGGTCATAGGCTCGCGGGTCATGCGGACGTGTGACCCTCGGGCGAAGCCGGTGGTTTTTGGCATCCCCGCGCCTGGTGCCTGACGGACGGAGAATCACGTGAGCCCTTCGACCGAAGAATTGCTGGCGACCGTTCAGCGCTACTACGAATCAGGCAGTCAACTTCACTCCGCCTTGGCGATGAGCCCAGAAACCGAGCAGCGCCAGGCGAAGTGGACGCAGTGGCTGGAGGACATGGCGCCCTGGAGGCAGTTCAGGGCCCATTTGAGCCAGGCGCTTCCGTCGTTCCTCATCGGGGAGACATACTCGACGCACGACGGAGGTCCCCGCTGCATCGTCTACCCGCCGAAGGCCGCGCTGGCTCCCACTTCCAATTGGATTGTCGTGGGCTGTGTCAGCCTGCTGGCGCCTGTCTACGTCGTGCATGGTGTGGTGTGTGACGGCATCGACGGTCGCTTGCGGAACCCCGTCGTCAGCTTCGAGCCGCCTCCACCCGACATGGCGATTCCGGCGCGGATGGTCGCCAGGACGATCGAGACCGTGTTCGGCTACAGCGCGGTTCCTCGTGAAACCTTGGAAACGCCCGTGCCGCTTGTCGCGGGTTCGAGGGAGCCCCCGGACACCACGCTCTTCCATACGCTGTTCACCAACGAGCCCGCGCGCCTTCCTTGATGACCTGCGTGCTGGAAATTGGCTCGCACTGGTGGCGCACGAGGACGTGGCGCTCGTGCGGGCGCTGGATCGCACGGGGGCGGACATCGCGTGGAGCGCGCGCTGCCGGGTGCGCACAAGCTCCCGGGAGGATGCCCGGGCCCGAGGAGGCTTTGGCGACTACCTGTGTGGCCTCGCGGCGGACCCGGGCTGAAACACGCTCAAGGGCGCTGGACTGTTCGTGACCCGAGCGTGAGAGGGGTTCTCACCGGACAACTGTCCGGAGGCGGGCGGCCGAGTAAGACCCAGGGACGCTACGACACCCCGCTGTCGGGAGATCCTGCTGTCCTGTTTGTTGAACGGTCACGACGTGATTGCCGCTCCCCAGCTGAAGTGTCCGACGCATGGTCCACGGACACCACCAACCTGCGGTACTCGCGCCTGTTCCACACCCCACCATCACATCGCCATACGTAGGATCTCCATGAGCCACGTTGTCAACGAGAAAGCGAAAGCCGCAATGGGAGGCATTGCCATGGTTGCCTGCAAGCCCGCTGATGGAGCCATTGGCTTCGAAGTCAATCGTTGAGGCGCGGGGCAGCGTGAAGTTGATGGTCGTTCCAGGCACGGAGGTCCATTGCAATCCACGGGTCTCGACAACGCCAATCTGTTGCGCCGTATAGATGGCGGTGATGATGCCCGACACACCCTGCGGTCCAACAGGGCCTTGAGGGCCCACGTCACCCTTGGGCCCTTGGGGGCCTGTTGCTCCGGTCGCGCCTGTGGAGCCCATGGGCCCTGTCGGACCTGGGATACCTTGCGGGCCCGTGTCTCCCTTGGCGCCCTGCGGTCCCGTGGCACCGGTCGCCCCTGTGTGGCCCTGAGGCCCCTGGCTACCCGTGTTTCCCTTGAGGCCTTGGGGGCCCGGAGGGCCCACGGGCCCGCGAGGCCCTGTTGCTCCCAAGGTGATGACGAGCACATCGTTCTGGGTGGGGGTGTTCCCCGTGGTCACCTTCAGCTGGTACGAGCCCACGGCGCCGAGGAAGGTCGCCGGAAGCGAGGCGACGAGTTCCGTGTCCGAGATGGACAGCACGGTGGTATCGGTTCCCGCCAGCGTGACGGCGGTGTTCGAGCCGTTGGTGAAGTTCTCGCCATGGATGTAGAGCGTGGAGCCCACGTAATCCACATCCACGCCGAGGATGACCATCTGCGGAACGGTCTGGGCCTGCGCCGCGCCAGACGCGAGGAGGCTCACCGAGAGACCACCGGACACAAGGGTATTGAGAACCAGCGCCAGGGCTGGAGCGTGACGAGTCACTGGAATGGCTCACTTCTGGGTGTGGGCGCTCCATGTCTGAGCGCGTGAGAGGGGTTGCATTGTGGATAGGGGTTCACTCCCTGTCCAGGACGAGCGGACGCCAAGGCCCCCGAACGCCTGCCTGCCACCCTCAGTCGTGGGGCGGCCGGTCCCGCCGCGCCAATGCCCTGTCCCAGGCGCTCAACTGTGTGGCGACTGTGTATTTGTTCCCGCTGGAAACATCATCGAAGTCCGCTGTCGGGAGCGCGAGAAGGCGCTCACGCAGGACGCGCGGGTCACTGAGTTGTTCTCGGTGCCGGAGCCCGGTGTCCATCTTGACCAGGATCGGAATCAACCGGAGCAAGGCCTCCAGGCAGTCCTCTCGGGTCGCGCGCGCCATGCGCTCCACCATCAACGTCAGATGCTCGCGGACCGAAGCGGGACCTCCGGGGCACCAGGCATCCATCGTCTCCCGGTAGAGATAGGCGATGAGTTCATCAAGCGTGTGGTGGGTGTCGGCAACCCTGTACGCGTAACGCGGGAGCCGCAGGACGTCCCAGAAGCGCAGCAGCGCGGCGAGCCGCCTGGCCATGCGGTGCGCGCTTCGAAGTGGCAGCGGAGCGACGGCATGGTCGAGGGCACCCCACGGAGTGCTCAGACAGAAGGTCTCGAACGCCTCTTCCATGAGCGAACTCGCCTCGTCCGGGACGCCGTCATTCATGCTCGGGAAGACGCCATGGAGCAGGTGAGGACGCCAGCGCTCGTGGGGGTTGATGTCGAATTCCGCCCCCGAGTGCATGAGCAACAACCCACCCGGCGGTACCTGGATCATGCGCTTGGGCTGGGTGAAGCCACCCGTCTTGAGGTACTCCCGGGCCCACGCCTTGCCTTGCGCCCTCACGTCGCGGCGGATGGCGCCCAGATGTCCGTGGAGCATCGCGGGGAACTCGAGCACCAGGGCTGAAGGCGCGGGCATGCCCTTGGCCCTACCATGGCGCTCTCAAGAGCCTCAAGCGTCACGTCCCGCGCCTGCTCCGCTCCCGATGGGGCTCGGTGCATGGGGGCCCGCATCGGGTGTGGCGCCTGAACTTCAGCGCACGGTCATCCGGAGGCGCGTGGCGGAGTCGTCCTTGGCCTCGCTGCTGCATCCGGCGGTCGTGTTCGCCCAACCGGTCTGCTGAACCGTCACGACGTGGTTGCCGCTCTCCAGTTGAAGCGTCCGGCGCATCATCCAGGGGCACCACCACCCCGCGCTGGTCGCACCCGCTCCACACCCCACGAGCACGTCGCCGTACTGGGTCGTGCCATAGGTGACGTTGTCGACCATGAAGCGGAAGCCACAATGCGAGGCATTGCCTCGGTTGCCCTCAATGCCCTGAATCGAGCCATTGGCCTCGAAGTCGACCGTCGCGGCCTGGGGCAGGATGAAGTTGATGGTCGTGCCAGGGACGGACGTCCATCGATATCCCGTCACCCTGACGTCGCTGGTCTGCTGAGCTGTATAGATGGCGGTGATGATGCCCGAGGTGCCCTGCGGACCCACGGGGCCTTGCGGACCCACGGGCCCCTGCGCGCCCGTGTCTCCCTTGGCGCCCTGGAGCCCCGTGGCGCCCGTGAGGCCTGTCTGCCCGGTGGGGCCCGCGATACCTTGCGGCCCCGTGTCTCCCTTCAACCCCTGCGGCCCCGTGGCGCCCGTCTCGCCCTTGAGCCCTTGCGGCCCCTGGGAACCCGCGTTCCCCTGAGCACCCTGAGCACCCTGAGCACCCTGCGCACCCGGAGGTCCCACGGGTCCGCGAGGCCCCGAGGCGCCCAGGGTGAGGGCGAACACATCGTTCTGGGCGGGGATGCTCCCCGTGGTCACCTTGAGTTGATACGAGCCCACGGCTCCCATCAGGGTCGGAGGCAGCGAGACGACGAGCTCCGTGTCCGAGAGGGACAGCACGGGGGCGTGGGTTCCCGCCAGTGTGACGGCGGGGTTCGAGCCATACGTGAAGTTCTCCCCATGGACGTAGAGCGTGGAGCCCGCGTAGTCCACATCCACGCCGAGGATGACGAGTTGCGGAGCGGTCTGGGCGTGGACCGTGCTGGAAGCCAGGAGGCCCAGCGAGAGGCTTCCGGACACAAGGGTATTGAGGACCAGCACCAGCGCTGGAGTCGAATGATTCATCGAGAGGGCTCGCTTTGGAGGGCGCCACGTCTGGGCGCGGGGGGGCCTCTCAGTGTGGATGGATTTGACGCCCTGTCCAAAAGATCGTGAAGACAACCGCGCCCGGAGCGGCGTCCGGGCGCGGCATGTCCTCTCACCTCAGCTCGGGCAGTTCGCGGGCTTGTGCGACGCCACCACGGCGAGCTGGGCGACCACGAGCGTGCACTTGGCGACGATGAGGGCCTCCTCGGCGCCCGGCACCAGCAGGCCCACGAGCTCGATGATCACCTGCGCCACCATCCACAGGAAGTCCCACCAGGACACCCCGTCGAGCACCGCCTTCACGAAGGCGGTCAGTCCGCCGTTGTCGTAGATGGCCTTGACCAGCGCGACGATCGACTTGGAGGTGAGGGTGCCCTCGATGACCTTGCCCACCGCCTTCCAGATGGCGGCCTTGCCCAGCAGCTTCTGCAGTGCCTTGACCGCGACGCCGCGGCTGAGCGGGATGCCCATGATGCCGAGCAGGCCGAACAAGGCCGTGGCCGTGAAGTCGACCACCCAGTTCGTGCACGAGTCGAGTCGGGAGTTCGTGACGGCGCGCCGGTGGATGGCCTCGGGGCCGTTCTCCGCGTAGTAGAAGGTGATCCACTCGTTGCCCTGCTGCTCGGTGTGCACGATGCCCGTGAGGTCCGGGTTGCCCGCGCGGCCCCGGGCGAAGCGCGCCTTGAGCTGCGCCTCCAGATCGGGTCCCAGGGTCGCCACGCGCGGATCGTTGCCCGCCTGGGCCAGGGAGCCCCGGAGGCTCTGCAGCAGGTCGTTCTCCTTCTGCTGCGAGTAGAGGGCCGGGTCCGCCGTGGGCGGGTTCTGGGGACGCAGGTTCTTCAACGACTGACGCCGCTTGGGCTGGGCCACGAGCATCTGGGGCGCCGGCGTCGTGCTGGTCGCGGGCCAGAGCATGTCCTGGACGGAGGCGCCTCCCGCCAGGGTGAGCGTCGAGCCGCTGACGACGTCCAGGGGCGGGTTCTGCGTGAAATCACAGACGGCCACCGGGTCGATGTCCTGCATGGGGAACCAGGGCATCAGGCATGCCTGGATGTCCTCGCCCGGCAGCGCGATGGGCCAGAACGCCACGTTCTGCACCGAGCCGCGGAAGACCCCCGTGGCGCCGCCGCCCGACGCGGGCACGCCGCCCACGGTGAGCGAGGGCGTGCTCAGCGAGAACGTCACGCCCTGCATGCTGTGCTCGATGAGCGTGCCGTCCAGGTAGATGTAGGCATCGCCGCCGCTCACCCAGGTCGCGGCCAGGTTGTGCCAGCCCGCGAGCGTCAGGTTGCTCGTGCCGAAGGCGTAGTTCGCCATCGCCGCGCTGAGGGCCCACGTCCCGTTGCCCTGGGGGGTGACGGTGAGGCGGGTGTTGTTGGGCGTGCTCGTCACGAGCACGAGCGTCTGCTCCTGGCCGACCTGGGCGGACGAGACGCTCGGCGGGAAGTAGAACCAGCCCTGGAGCGTCACCGCGTTGGTACTCGTCTGGATGATGGGCGTCATGCTCGCCGTGCCAGAGGCACCCAGCACGAGGCCCGGGGTGGTGAGGCTCGGCGTGGCGCCGTTGATCGCCACGGGCGTGGGCGCGCCGATGATGGCCGCCGGCACCTGTCCCCAGTCCCAGGTGCTCTGGGTGGCGAAGGGGGCCGTGCCCGTGGTGCCAAAGCGCGTGTTGACGACCTGGTCCACGTCCACCGCGGTGTCCGTCAGCCAGACGCGGCGCACCGCCACCGCCTGGCTCACCGCTCCGACGACGAGGTGGGGCGGGGCGCCGCTGGCGGGCGTGGCGGGGCTGATCGACGCCTGCTCGACGCAGGCGCCATCCACATAGAACGCCAGGGTGCTGTTGGCGCCGTTCTGCCCGGGCGTGTAGATGGCCGCGAGCTGGTGGAACTGTCCGGCCGGCAGCGCCTGGGCCATGCGCAGGGCGACGGTGCCGCCGCGCATCGTCACGGTGGCGCGCCGCTCGTAGAAGGAGAAGCCGAACAGGTCGCCCTGGGACAGGACGGTGACGGTGTCCTGGGTGGTGGGCACCTGGAACCACCCGGAGACCGTGAAGGCACCGAGCCCATCGAGCGACTGGACGGGAACGCCGAGATCCATCTGCTGGCCGGCGGACATGGAGAGAACACCCGCGAAGTTCGCGGGAAGCTGGGTCTGGGGCATGGGGGCTTCCTGGGTCCTCGTCGGCGCGACGTGCACCGACGCGGAACGTCCGAATTGCAACGCCGGGGCCAGCCCGGCCGGGGCGGGGGCTCCGAGGGAGGCGGCCGCGCGCGGGCCCTGCACCCCGGGTCCGGCCCCGTTTTCACGCGTGGACGCGGGAGGATTCACGCGTGAATCCGGTCCCCCGCCGTGTCCCCCGGGCCGGGTATAGACTCGGGCGCGCGTGCCCCCCCTTCCGGACATCTCCACCGCGAACGCCCTCCCGGGCCGCGAGGGCGAGCCGACCCCCGTCCTCGTCCCCGCGCTGACCATTGCCTCGCACCCCGTGTCCCGCCGCGTGGGCGAGCGGCTCTTGCTGTCCGCCCTGGCCTCGGGCCGCGCGGTGGAGGTGTCGCGCAACGAGCCCTTCTTCCTGCGGCCGGGCCAGGCCCTGGGCGCGCACCTGTCCGACCCGTGCGTGAGCCGTCGGCCCCTGGTCTTCTCGCCGGGCGCGGACGGCGGGGTGCGGGTGGATCCCGGTCCCAGCCGGCAGACGGCCGTGGCGGGCCGGACGCTCGAGGCGCCGTGGGAGTTCTCCGCCGAGCAGGTGGCCGCGGGCGTACCGCTGGAGCTGGCCGGGCGCGTGGTGCTGATGTTGCACCAGGCGGACCCCACGATGCGGGACGCGGCCGAGGCCCTGGGCATGGTGGGCACCAGTGTGGGGTTGCAGCGCGTGCGCCGGCTCGTGGAGCAGGTGGCGGACCTGGACGTGCCGGTGCTCATCCGGGGTGAGACGGGCTCGGGCAAGGAGCTCATCGCGCGGGCGCTGCACGCGCGGAGTCCGCGCAAGGACAAGCCCTTCGTGAGCGTGAACCTGGGGGCCATTCCCCGGGAGCTGGCCGCCGCCGAGCTGTTCGGCGCGCGCAAGGGGGCCTTCACCGGCGCGGTGCGCGACCAGGAGGGCTTCATGCAGGCGGCGCACGGGGGCACGCTCTTCCTCGACGAGGTGGGCGAGGCGCCGCCCGAGGTGCAGGTCATGCTCCTGCGGGTGCTGGAGACGGGGGAGGTGTTCCGCGTGGGCGACCGCGCGCCCTTCTCCGTGGACGTGCGCCTGGTGGCGGCCACGGACGCGGCGCTCGAGCAGCGCATCCAGGACGGCCGCTTCAAGGCGCCCCTGTTGCACCGGCTGGCGGGCTTCTCCATCCGCGTGCCGCCGCTGCGCGAGCGGCGCGAGGACATCGGGCCGCTCTTCCACCACTTCGCGCGCAAGGAATTGGAGACGCTCGGCGAGGCCCGGCGCCTGGAGCCCGAGGACGCCCTGGCCGAGCCGTGGCTGCCCGTGGCGCTGGCGGTGCGGCTGCTGGGGCATGACTGGCCCGGCAACATCCGGCAGCTGCGCAACGTGGCGCGCCAGCTCGTGATTGGGGGCCGGGGTCGGGCGCGCCTGGAGATGGACGCCCAGCTCGAGCAGGAGCTGGCGCCCGTGGCGAGCGTGCTACCCGGAGGCCCGGCCCCCGCGGCCCCGTCCCCGCGGCGCAAGCCCGCCGACATCCCCGAGGAGGAGCTGCTCGCCACGCTGCGCGCCTGTGAGTGGGACTTCCAGGCCGCCGCGGACCGGCTGGGCATCCACCGCACGTCCATCTACCACCGGATCGAGCGCGGCACCCTGCTGCGCACCGCGGGGGAGCTGGGCGTGGAGGAGCTCACCCGGTGCCATCGGGAGTGCGGGGGGGATCTGGACGCGATGGTGCGGCGGCTCGAGGTGTCCAGGCGGGCGCTGGGCCGTCGCCTCAAGGAACTGGGGCTGCGCTCCACGTCGGAGTGAGCCCGTCGTCAAGGAGGAGCACGGTGCGCATGTCGAGAAGCGGGAGCGTGTTGGGATGGGCCCTGGTGGTCGGCGCGGGACTGGCGTGTCGGAGCACCGCGCCGGGCGGGCCCGCCGAGGGCTCGCGGGAGCGCCTGGAGTGCCCCGCGCGGCTGATGGCCCCCCAGACGTCGCTGACCTACACGCTGTCGTGTGAGGGCTTCGCGCCCAAGGACCAGCGCCTCCAATCGGGAGCCCAGGTGACGTTCGTGTCGGCGTGCGAGCGCCCGGTCTCGCTGCATGTGGGCGGCACCGGCTCGCCGTTCACCAGTGGGGCGACCACCATCCTGCTCAAGGACTCGGGCGCCACGCAGGTGGAGACGGTGGGCCCGACGGGCGGCTGTCACTCGCTGTGCTTCGGCGTCGCCGATTGCGAGGAGGATGGCCGGGACTCGAAGACCGGGAGCCTGGACGTGCACACGAGCGGAGGTCTGGAGCCCGCCCGGCCGTAGGCTTGGCGCTCAGGGCCCGGAGGACTGGCCGCGCCACCAGCGCGCCCGATGCGGGTTGGCCGCGAGCACCTTCGCGGTGAGCGCGGCGTCGGGCGTGCGCAGCGCCTCCAGCAGGCTGGCCTTGAGCCACAGCGCCTCCGTCCACGTGGGGCGCGCGGCGAGCAGCGCCTCGGCGAGGGTCAGGCCGCGCTGGAGCGTCGGGGCCGCGTCCTGGCCCGAGGCGCGCAGCCAGCGTCCCCGCTCGCGCTCCAGGTGCCCGAGCGCGAGCCGGTAGTCCGCGTTGCGCGGCGCGAGCTGGACCGCCTTCTCGTGCGCCCGGGTCGCCCGATCGAAGGCCTCGCCCGTGTCCGGGGCCCGACGCCGACCCTGTAAGCGCGCCTGGAGGGCATGGACCTCGCCCTGGTGGAACCAGGCCTGGGCCTCGTCGGCGTGGCGCTGGAAGGCCTGGGTGAGCGCCTCCTGGGCCTGGGCGAGCAGCGCCTGGGGGTCTCCGCCGTGCTCCAGGACGAAGGCCGCGCGCTGGACGCGGACCTTGGCCAGGTTGGCCCAGGGCGTCGCCTGACCGGGCAGCAGGGTCACGGCGCGCAGGTACTCCGCCTCGGCCGCCCGGGCCTCGGCGCTCGGGTCCTCCCCCTGGAGCAGCCGGTAGCCGGCGCGCGCGGCATGGACCTCGCCCGCGTTGTTCTGTCCCCAGCCCTGGCCGGGGGCCACCTCCACGGCCCGCGCGTACGCCGCCTGGGCCCGGGCGAGCAGGGGCTCGGGGTCCTCGCCGCGCTCCCACGCCTCGCGGCCCTGCTCCGCGAAGGCCATGCCCTGGCCGTTGTGCAGCGGGGCCACGCGGGGGTTGATGTCGAGGCCGCGCTGGAAGTGCGCCGCCGCGGTGACGAGCGCGGGCCGGGCATCCGCGCCGGTCTGGCGCAGCCAGGTGGCTCGCTCGAACTCCAGGGTGCCGCCGAGGAACCACGCCACGAAGTTGCGCGGGTTGAGGGCCTGGGCGCGCTCCAGGGCCCGCCGGGCCTGCTCCAAATCCTCCTCGGGCCGGGCCGTGCTCGCGAGCCCCGCGTGCTTGAGCCACGCCTGGCCCAGGTTGATCCACGCGTCCGGCAGCCGCTCGTCCAGCGCGATGGCCCGCTGGTACGCCGCGATGGCCTCGGTGAGAGGGGCGGAGGGATCGCCCCCCGTGGCCTCCGTGTGGTCCACCCAGACGCGGAACAGTAGACCGCGCAGGGCGTGGAACTCGTAGTCGCGCTCCGCTTCGGGAATGGGCTCGAGCACCTCGAGGGCCTGGCGCAGCACGGGTCCGGGCTCCAGTCCCCGGCCCTGGAGCGAGCGCGCGCGGCGCAACAGGCCCTGCGCCAGCTCGCGGCGGGAGGGCGTGTGGCCGGGGGCGAGGGCGAGGGCGGCGCGCGCGGCGGTGAGGGCCTGGTCGAGCGGGGCCTCCGCGTCGGCGCCCTGGTTGAGCCGGAACTCCGCCAGCCGGTTGTGGAAGCGCGCCTCGCGAAAGCGCGCCTCGGGCGAGTCCGGCGCCACCGCGGCCATGCGCGCCACGGCCTCCAGGCCGCGCGTATAGGCGGGGAGGATGTCGCCCCGGCTGTAGAGCTCCAGGACCAGCTCGGTGTACTCGAGCCGCGCCAGGGACTCGTGCACCGCAGGCAGGCTCTCGGCGGTGGCGGCGGCGGCGCGCAGGGCCTCCCGGCCGGCCGTGAGGTCCGCGCGGGCCCCGTCCGTGTCGCCCCGGTTCCAGCGGTGCCGGGCCCGGAGCATGAGCAGATCGCCCCGGAGCTGGAGCCCCTCGTGGAACCAGGGGCGTCCGGGGCCCTCCGCGTCGAGCCGGCGCAGGGCCTCGTCGAGCCGCTCCTCGTGGAAGTCCAACAGCGCCGCCATGTACCCGGCCGAGGGCACCTCGGCGCCCGCGCCGCGCCGTGACCACTCCAGGGCGGGCGCGCGGTAGCGCTCCTGGAGCGCGCGCCGGGCCGACTCGCGCCGCTCGGGCGAGGGGAGGTTCTCCGCCTCCAGGAGCTGTTCGCGGTAGAGCCCCCCGAGCACCAGGGCCAGGGTCCAGGCGACGCGCGGTTCGTGGAAGCCCTGGGCCCACGCGCGCTCCAGTCGCTCGCGGGCCTGGTGCGGGTCGCCGAGCGCCAGCGCGCCGCGTCCGAGCGCGTAGTGGCCCGCGGCCTGGACGGTGTCGTCCGCCCGGTGGATCTCCTCCTCCAGCGAGGCCATGGCGCGGCGCAGCTCGGCGCGATCGGCGCGCACGTCGTGCAGGCGCGACAGGGCGGAGTAACGGGCCTGGGCCTCGATGTGCTCCACGCGCTCGGTGAAGTGGCGGATGAGCCGCTCGCGCGCGGCGGCGCGCTGGCGAGCCACCGCGGTCCAGCCCAGGGCGCCCGTCACCGCCACGAGCGCCACCGCCGCCGCGCCCACGGCCACCCGGTGCCGGCGCACGTGCTTGCGCAGCCGGTAGGCCCAGCCAGGGGCGCGCGCACGGACGGGCTCGCCCACGAGGAAGCGCTCCAGGTCCTCGGCGAGCGCGTGGGCCGAGTCGTACCGGGCCGCGCGGTCCTTCTCCAGGCACGTGAGGACGATGGCCTCCAGGTCCTCGGGCAGGCCGGGCGCGAGCGCGCGGGGCGGGCGGGGCTCCACGGTGGGGATGCGGCTGAGCACCTCCAGCCCGTTGTCGCCGGAGATGGGGACGTGGCCGGTGAGCAGTTGGTAGAGCGTGGCGCCCAGGCTGTAGACGTCCGCGCGGCGATCCAGGCGGCCCACCTCGCCCCGGGCCTGCTCGGGGGACATGTACTGCGGCGTGCCCAGCACGGAGCCGGTGGCGGTGGCGCCGGTGGCCGTGCCGTCATGGGCCAGGCCGAAGTCCATGACGTAGGCCTTGAGCCGGCCGTCCTCGGTGCGCTCGACCAGGATGTTGCCCGGCTTGAGGTCGCGGTGGATGAGCCCGGCGCGGTGGGCGGCGTGCACGCCCCGGCAGGCGTCGCGCATCACCTGGACCGTCTGCTCCACGGTGAGCTGGCCCACGAGCTGCCCGAGCGGCACGCCGTCGATGAACTGCATGGCGATGTAGGGGCGGCCGTCCACCTCGGCCACCTCGTGCACCTGGCAGACGCTCTCGTGGGCGACGCGGGCCTGGGCGCGCGCCTCGGACAGGAAGCGGCGCGACAGGTCGCCGTCCTCGCCCTTGACGAACTTGATGGCCACGTGCCGGCGCAGGCGCGGATCGTAGGCGAGGAACACCTGGCCCATGCCACCCTGGCCCAGCAGGCGCAGGCCCTGGTAGCGCTCCCAGCCCGGCACGGGAAACACCGGCGTGGCGGAGGAGGAAGACGTACGGGGGGGCGAGTGGGGATCGACCGTGGGGGCGCCCGGTGGTCCCGAGTCATGCGTCCCGTCCACCGCGCTCAGGCCCCGGGCTTGTTCTTGGCGCGCCAGACGCTGGGGGACTCGCCGGTGTACTTGCGAAACAGGCTGCTGAAGTGTTGCAGCGAGGCGCAGCCCACCTCGGCGGCCACCGCCGTGAGCTTGGCGTCGCTCGCCAGCAGCAGGGACTGGGCGGTGCGCACCTGCACCATGTTGAACTCGGCCTGGAAGGACGTGCCCGTGTCGCGCAGGCGGCGCTGGAGCGTGCGCTCGGACATGCCCATCTCCCGCGCCACGTCCGCCAGGTTGAGCTCCTCGCACAGCTTGGGGCGCATCACCCGGTGCAGCTCGCCGATGAGCGGCGACTGGCCCTGTTGCTGGAGCACCAGCGCGTCCAGCTCCGAGAGCAGCCCGCGCGCCTCGGTCTCGGTGCGGCCCAGCCAGCTCAGGCCCTCCAGGGGGTCGGCGAAGGCACGGGTGGGATAGCTGGAACTCACCAGGCTGTAGAAGCCGCCCACCACCGCGCCCGCCAGCCCCTCGGGGCGCACCAGGGCCTGCTTGCGCACCGTCTGGGCGAAGCCGGAGATGCGCGGGGCCATGTACTTCACCAGCACGGACAGCCCGCTGGGGTCTGGCGCCTCGATGCGCCGCGCATCCACGAGCGACACGTGCGGCTGGGCCGGGGCCAGCTCCACGTCCAGCACCGAGGTGAGCCGGGAGATCTGCGCCTCGCCGGGCCGACCCCAGACCGTGAAGCCGCACAGCTCGGGTGAGGCGTACCAGTGGATGAAGTTCTCTCCGGCCAGATACCGGCCGAAGGGCTCTTGAAGGTAGTCGTCCAGTCCATCCGCGGGGCGCACGGACCGGAGCATAGCCTCCCCCGCGCCCTGGAGCCCTCCCTCCTGAGGGGGGAGGGCGACCCGGCGGCGGTTCACTCCTCCCGCCGCAGGGTGGCGGCCACGAGGGCCAGGGCCTTGAGTTGTTCAGCAGTGAGCTTGCGGACATGCCGCATCAGCCGCCGCATCTCGGGGCCCTCCTCCTCGGGCGGCGCGGGGGCCTCCGTCCACGCGGGCGGACGGGCCATGTCGAGCGACAGAAGCGCGTCCGCCGGCAGCCGCAGCGCCAGGCACAACCGGCGCAGCGTGGGCACGCTCGGCATGAGCAGGCCCCGCTCCAGTCGTCCATACACCTCGGTCGCCAGTCCAATGCGCTCGGCCACGTCGGCCTGGGTCAGCGCCTCGCGCTTGCGCGCGCCCCGGGCCGTGTCGCCCAGCGCTCGGGCCAGCTTCTGCTTGCTCTCGTGCTTCCCTCGGGGGGCCACCACCCTCTTCGGCACCATGCTGCTTCCACCTCCGGTCCAACCTCCGGAGTTATATGACTTCGGAGGTAATATGTCAGCGGGAAACTTCCGAAGTAGTCCCCGCGCGCGTGACTCGGCGAAAAACAATGCCCCCCAAGGGCTGCCAGGCACCTTGGAGGGCATCGCCGAGAGTGGGCGCCGCGCACGAGCACGGCACCCCGTTCTCAGGGGGGCACGGAGGGGCACCGCTGGCAGTCGGCGCGATCCGTGAATCTGACTTTAGAGGTCATCTCACCACGGAGGTCACATCGCCGCAAGGCGATGCCCGTCACGGGGTGAGGGACTGGGGCGGCCGGGGCTCGGCCTTGGAGGGCAGGTAACACTTGCCCGCGTGCTCCGTCGTCTTGCCGCAAGGCGGGCGCCTGGAGAGCTCCACCCAGCAGCCGCCCTGGATCTCCACCTCGGCCCACTCCGACTTGCAGGGGGGCTTCGCCTGGTCCGGATAGGGCTTGGAGGGCAGGGGGTCGGCGAGCTGTGTCCGAGCGAAGTGCCGCTCGGCGGTGAGGTGTTGCTCGTGTGAGGCGCTGCCCGGCCAGAAGAGCACCGCGAGCGCGAGGGCGCAGACGGCGTGGCCGAGTCGGCGCAGGCGGGGGCGCCAGCGGGCGAGGTGGCGCGCGTCGCGGGGCAGGGTGCCGGTGAGGTGGTGCAGGGCGTCCGGGCGGCCCTCGAAGGCGGCGAACACGCCCGCGAGCCGGTGGAACAGCAGCGTCA
Organism: Archangium primigenium; assembly: GCF_016904885.1. Classification (NCBI taxonomy): domain Bacteria; kingdom Pseudomonadati; phylum Myxococcota; class Myxococcia; order Myxococcales; family Archangiaceae; genus Melittangium; species [Archangium] primigenium. Next base: position 9,355,194 of record NZ_JADWYI010000001.1, on the reverse strand, counting down.
ATTCCGCGGCGGACTCGGGGCTGGCCTCGGGGGCGCGCTCCACCTCGGCGGCGAGGAACGGGGGCGAGTGCGAGCCCTGGGCGCTCACCCGCCAGTCCCGGGTGGGGGCCCACGACTCGTCCTTGTCGGGCACGACCACGAGCGCCGAGGCGCCCGTCTCCACGTGGTGGGCCTCGTAGACGCGGCCCAGGTCAGGCGGCACGCGCCGGTAGCGGCGGCCCACGTGGTAGGGGCCGAGCTTGCCTCCATTCCACCGGGGCGTGTCGCCCATGGGACCTCTTAGAGGAAGCCGGCCGCGTCGAAGTCGTCCACGCGGATGGGCAGCAGCCGGGGCAGGGGACGCTGGAAGACCTTGGCGTCCATCTCCAGGTCGAGGATCTCCAGGCCCGCGGGCACGAACTCGCGGAAGCGCTGGCTCACGTACTCGCGCAGACCCAGCAGCGTCACCTTGCGCTTCTCGTCCAGGAGCGGGCGCAGGGCGGCGGCGAAGTCGCTGCCGTCGTGGCTGGCGAGCACCACGTGGGCGCCCGGCTTGGTGGTGCGGATGGCCTCCAGCAACTTCAGGATGCCGATGTCCACCACCTTCTGCTCGGGGCGGCCGTGCAGCAGCACGACCTCGCAGCCCGCGGTCTTGAGCGCGCGCACGAAGCCGATCATCACGTCCGGCAGCTGCTCGCCCCGGGCGTTGAGCACCACGATGCAGCGCGCGGGGGTGGGGAAGCGCGACTCGCAGAACGCCACCAGGCGATCGAACTGCACGCGATCCTGGGGCTCCGGCTTGCGTCCCACGACGTTGGACACGGCCCAATCGATGTTCTCCGCATCGATGAGGACGTAGGTGGAGGCGGAACGGCTCGGTTGCGTCATGGCGAGGACCATAGCCCCGTGGCCCGACGCGCGTGGGCTTTCTTGGAGTCCGAGCCCTGGGACCGCGCGCCAAGTGTCAGGGGAAAATGACTCCAGGTAGAACCCGAGACATCAAGATCGGGCGTCCAGCCGCTTCTGTAGCCAGAGGACCAGGGCGCTCGCGCGCTCCTCCAAGCCCCAGTCCACGATGGTTTCCTGGCGGGGCTCGCCGCGCTCGTCCAGGTAGGTGATCGTGGGCCGGTGGCGCGTGGAGGGGTGACCCTCGGCATCCCGGTGGATGTGTCGCTCCAGGGTGATGCGCTGGATGCGGGCGCAGTCGAGCTCCAGCCGGTGGCCCCGCTCGAAGATGCCCTCGGCGTTGCGGATGGGCGGCAGGGACAGCCGCCGGGTGTGCCCATCGAGGATGAGATCCAGGCCGCCCGAGCGCATGCGGGCCTCCGCCCGCCAGGTGAAGAGGGTTCCCGCGCCGAGCGTGACGAGCCAGCAGCCGAGCGCGAGGGGAAAGCCGGGCGCGAAGCCCGTGGCGGCGCCCACGAGGGAGTGCAGCACGAGCGCGCTGGTGCACGTGATGCTCCAGCCGATGACCGCGGGGCTCAGGTCGTTGAGCGTGACATGGGTCCGGCCGCGCACGGTGAACGCGGCCACGTGGGCCCGCTGTCCTCGCGCGTAATAGACGAGCACGTACCCGCCGAGCAGGACGAGCAGCGTGAGGCCCGCCACGAAGAGCAGCCGCAGCAGCGCCGGGCCGTCCGGGCCGTTCATGAGCGCGTACGCCAGGTCGCCGTTGAAGAACAGGATGAGGCGCAGCGTGAACGCCAGCCAGAGGGGCAGCGACAGGAGGAAGGCCAGGAGCCGGGGCGGGGTCATTCGAGTTGCAGGCCGCAGTCGGAGCAGGCGCCTTCCTGGAGGGGCGCGGCCGTGCCACAGGCGGGGCAGGGCAGCTCCCCCTCGTCGGGCACCGCGAGCAGCGCGGCCCCCGCGGGCACCAGGCCCTCGCGCGCGAGGCTGTCGCGCCAGTGGCGCTGGAGCAGGGCCTCCACCCGGGGCGCGTCCTCGGGGCGCACGAGCACCTGGAACTTCGGAGAGCAGGAGGGCTTGCTGCACGCCTCGCGGTGGACGAGCGCGGGCAGGCCCTCGGCGAGGCACGTGTCCACGAGGCGTCGGGCGTCGGCGAGGGGCAGCTCCCGGCACGGCACCACGTCCGTCTCGGAGAGGACCCGCTGGGCATCTTGAGGAGTCATGCCCCGCAGTGAAGCGCAGTCCCGGGGGGTCCGTCACCCGGAGGATGGGGACGCACGTCACCAGGCGATGACTGTTGTCACCACCCGGAGTGCGGGCCACCGCTTCGTAAACCCCCGGAATCACGAGGAGGACGCGGGGACCGAGGGGGCGGTGGGGCTGGCACGGGCGGTGCAGTCTCCCCTGTCATCGCAAGGGCGGAACCCCACCGCGCTTCCCGCAAAGGACACGACCATGAAGATCAAGGGCTTCTCCTCCTCGCCGATCTCCCCCAAGTCTGGTTCCTCCCTCGACGCCCCCAAGTCGCCCACGCAGACCCTGACGGCCCCCAAGGCCGACCTCCTCCCGACGAACAAGCCGGGCGGGTTCAGCCCCGGCGCCTCGTCCTTCTCGCCCCGGACGGTCAACCCGCACCTGGCCAACCCGTCGCTCGCCGGCCAGATGCGGCCGCAGATCTCCCAGCAGGCGCAGCAGAACCCGAGCTTCTACGGCTCGCTGGTGGGCGGCGTGAACAACGCCCTGCAGCGCACGGGCTTCGGCATCTCGCCCGCCTCGCACCACAGCGTGATGAACAACCTGCAGCAGGTGAGCTCGGGCCAGATGTCGCAGGGCACCGCGCACTTCAACGAGGCGGGCACCTTCGCCCAGGACGCCTTCCAGAGCTTCCGGCACGGCAAGGTGGGCCAGGGCATGATGGAGTCCTTCGGCGCGGGCGTGAACACCTTCGGCGGCACGGGCATGTCCCTGCTCCAGGGTCTGAGCAGCCCCAAGCTCTCCACGCCGACCCCGGCGGAGCTGAGCGGCAACAGCCCCTGGTAGTCCGCGCGGGACATGCGCCGAGGCCGAGAATTCGGCCCCGGCGCCGTTGTCAATCCCCCGTGGACCCTGGCTCGGGGGAAAGTCTCAACCATTTCAGGGGTTTACCTCGCTCGAAATTGTGGCATAGGGTGCGCCCTCCCGGGGGTTATCCGCTCGGGACCCGGCGCCGCGCGTGTTTCCCAGGCACGCACGGCCCACCGAGGGGCCCCGCAGTGACGAGGGAGGGCATTTCAGGCCGTGAGTGACGAGCGTCCGGACGCGCTGCTCAGAAGCGCACTCGAGAAGATTGTCTATTTCGAGGCCCGTGCGGAACAGCTCCATCACGAGCTGACGTCCACGCGCGCGGAGCTGGAGCACCTCAAGCGCGAGGTGGCGCTGTCCGAGCAGCGCGAGCTGGAGCTGCGCAGCGAGCTGGCGCAGATGGAGGTGCGCATGGGCCGCGTGGGCACCGAGCGCGAGGAGCTCACCCGCGTCAACCAGGCCTTGCGCACCGAGCGCGGCCAGCTGCTCGGCAAGCTCCTGGAGGCCAGCCGCATCCGCGCCTCGGGGCGGCCCGAGCGGGACGAAGACGACGAGGACGGGCTGGGGATCGACCTGGCGTCCTTCATCTCCCAGCTGCGCAGCGAGGTGCTCGAGCGGCCCGGACAGTCGGGGCCCGGGCCCAAGTACCCCTGGCCCTCGGCGGTGGAGGCGGCGCGCGCTCCGGCGGCGGCCGAGGGGGTCGCCGCGCCGGTGCCGGTGCCCGTCCCCGTGCCCGTGGCGGTGCCCGCGCTGGCCACGGTGGGCGCGCCGGCGGCCGGGGCGTCGGCCTCGTCCGTGGTGCAGCACGCGTGGCGGCTGCAGCAGGAGGGGCGGCTCGCGGTGAGCGCCGGGCAGCTCGCGGAGCTGTCCGGCACGGGCGCCGGGGACGAGTCGCTGTTCGGCTTCTCCGTGCGCGAGCTGTCCGCGCCGGACGCCACCTCGCGCGTGCGCGCCGCCGAGCGGCTCAAGGCCCTGGGCCAGCCGGCCGCCGCGCCCGCCCTGGCCAGCGCCCTGCACGCCGAGGACACGCCCAGCGTGCAGGTGGCGCTCCTGGCGGCCTTCGCCGAGGTGGGCAAGGAGCAGGGCGCCTCGGTGGTGTCCCCGCTGCTCTCCTCGCGGGTGCCCGAGGTGCGCATCGCCGCGCTCAAGGCGCTGCTGTCGCTCTCGCCCCAGGAGGCCGCGCCGCACCTGGCCCAGGCGGTGAAGGACCCGGACCGGGGCGTGCGCCGGCGCGCCTCGCTCCTGGCGCTCGGCCTGGAGGGGGAGAACTCGCGGCGCCTGGGCGAGGAGGCCATCCACGACCCGGACGTCGAGGTGCGCAGCCTCGCCGCCCTGGCGCTCGGCGCGGGCAGCGGCGAGTCCGCGCGCACCCTGCTGCTCGAGGCCCTCAAGGACTCCGAGGTGCGCGTGCGCCGCGCCGCCGCGCAGAGCCTGGGCCGCATCCTCGGCCAGGACGTGTCCGCGGTGGTGGAGCTGGACGAGGGCCGCCGCCGCCGGGAGATCCGCCGGCTCGCCACGCTGCCCGTGCACCCCGTGCGGGCCACGCTCACGCCCCGGGTGGCGCCCCCGCGCGCCGTCGCGCTCGCCCCGGCACCTGCACCGGCTCCGGTCGCCCCACCCAAGGCCGCCCCCGTGCCTACCCCGGCCGCCGCGGTCGCACCCCGTCCCACCGTGCGCGCCGCCCCCTCGCCCGTGGAAGCGTTGTGTGCTCCCCTGTTGGCGGAAATCCGCGTGGCCATCCGGGGGCGGTCCCTGGGAGAACTGGCCACCAGCATCCGGTCCACGCCCGAATTGGCCCAGGAGGCGCTCGCCCTGTTGGTGGCCAGGGGCTCGGTCGTGCGCAGAGGTCACAAATACTTCGCCTCTTGAGGCAAGGTATGACCCCCGTCCCAGGTTGGCGAAGGGTTCTTGAAGGGTTCTCATGGATGCGCCGACGTACAGTCCCAAGCAGGTCGCCGAGCTGCTCGGCCTGCCGCTGAAGTCCATCACTCCGGCGCTCAAGCAGGACAGCTACACGGGGGCCGAGGTGTGGGCGCTGCGCGAGCAGCACGGGCGCTTCCCGGAGCCCATGGGCCGCAGAAAGCAGCTCTTCCTCAACTTCAAGGGCGGCACGGGCAAGACGTCCCTGTCCACGTCCTACGCGTGGCGGCTGGCGGAGCTGGGCTACTCGGTGCTCATCATCGACCTGGACAGCCAGGGCCACGCCACCAAGTGCCTGGGCTACGAGGGCGAGGACTTCGACCAGACGCTGCTCAACGTCCTGGTGCGCAAGGCGCCCCTGTCCGAGGTCATCCAGAAGACGAGCCTGCCCAACCTGGACTTCGTGCCCTCCAACCTCACCATGTCCACGGTGGACCTGGCGCTCATGCCCATGGCGGGGCGCGAGTTCAAGCTGAGAAACGCCCTCAAGGAAGTGGAGGGCCGCTACGACGTCATCGTCTTCGACGCGCCGCCCTCCTTCGGCCTGCTCAACCTCAACGCCCTCATGGCGGCCAACGACCTGTTCGTCCCCGTGTTGGCCGACTTCCTGTCCTTTCACGGCCTCAAGCTGCTCTTCGAGACGGTGCAGGGCCTGGACGAGGACTTGAACCACGTGCTGGACCACGTGTTCATCGTGGTCAACTCCTTCAACGCCACCTTCCGGCTGGCCAAGGAGGCCCTGGAGGCGCTGCAGACGCACTACCCGGAGTTCCTGCTGCCCACCATCATCCGGCAGTGCACGAAGTTCGCCCAGGCCGCCAGCGAGGGCCGCCCCATCTTCGTGGCGGACCCCGGCTCCAAGGGGGCCACGGACATCGAGGCCCTCATCCAGCATGTGCTTCCGCGCTTGCGGGCGGGCGCGACACCCGGTAGCGGTACGGATGCGAAGCAGGCCGGTTGACGACCCCCACACCCCTTCCGCTATCAAGTCCGTCCAATGAAGAAGGCCTTCGAGCAGAACGTGTCCCGTGCCAAGCCGCGCCTGCGGCTGGGCGCCTTCACCGGTGTCGTGGACCCCGCGGCGTCCGAGGAGGCCTCGGAGGCCGAGTCGGCCCGGGAGCCGGAGGCCCTCGCCGAGCCGCGCCTCCCCGAGGCGGACGACGCCCCGAGCACGGCCGCCCAGGACCTGTCCGCCGAGGTGCGCGCCCGCATCGAGCGCTCGCGCGCCCCGCGGCCCACGGCCTCCGAGGTGCTGGACGCCGCCCTGCGCGCCTCCGCCGAGCAGCAGGCGCGTGACGCGGACGTGTCGGCCGTGGCCTCGGTCGCCTCGGTTCCGGCCGCCGCTCCGGCCGCCGCCCCCGTGGCCCGCGCCGAGCCCCCCGTGCACGAGGTGGAGGTGCAGACGCCCGCGCCGCCCGCCCCGGTCCCGGCCCGCGAGGAGATGGACACGCACGCCCGGCGCGAGCGCCTCAAGGAGCGCCTCAAGGCGGTGCGCGAGAACCCCCGCCCCGAGCCCCTGCCGGCCAGCGTCGCCGAGGCGGGCCTGCGCGCCGTGGAGCGCATCTCCACCCTCCAGGCCGAGCTCACCCGCTTCAAGGCCCTCAACCTCTCGCTCACCCAGGACCTGGAAGTCACTCGGCGCCAGTCGGAGAAGGCCACCGAGGAGGCCCGCCTGCGCATGGACGAGGCGCGGCGCCTGGCCAGCGAGGTGGAGGGCCGGGTGAAGCTCCTGGCCGACCTGGAGCGCGAATTGTCCTCGCTGGAGGGCGAGCGCGACGAGGCCCTCCTGTCCCTGCAGGAGGCGCGTCAGGCCATGCAGGCCGCCGCCGAGGAGCGCGCCACCCTGGAGAGCGCCGTGGTCGAGGCCAAGAAGGCCCTCGCCGACAGCCTCTCCGAGGAGGAGCGGCTCGCCGGGGAGCTGGAGATCGTGCAGGAGGAGACCGCCACCCTGCGCCGCACCGTGGACACCCTCCAGGGTGAGCGCGACGTGCTCGCCCAGCAGGTCGCCTCGCTGACCGCCGAGCGCGCCGAGCTGCTCGAGGCCCGCAAGGCGCTCGAGGCCGTGCACCGCGCCCTGAGCCACGCCGTCGCGCGCTAGGCCCGCCGTACCGGGCAGGCGGCCTGTCGTCATGGGTCCGGAGTCCACGTTGCCGGAGATGCTTGCTGTCCCGAATTTGTGCGGCGACACGCGCTCGGTGCGGGGGGCCCTTTCGGCCCTCCGTGGTGCCGGTGCGCGAAGGAGCCGGACGTGGGCTTGGATCTCTTGAGGGAGAAGGGCGTTCCGCTGGATCGCCAGAAGTTCACCTGGAAGGACCTCACCCGCCGGACCTACGGCAAGCTGGACGACGACGCCTTCACCCGGGTGCGCGTCATCCTCATGAACGGCATCGAGGCCGAGGCCGTGCGCTTCAGCCACTCGTTCGCGCGGATGAACCGCGAGCTGCGCGAGTCCCTGGCCCTCGTGCGCCGCGTGGAGCACCACCAGCAGACGCTCATCAACTGGATGAACCCCGGCAACCAGTCCCCGCTGGAGACCACCGTGGGCTTCGAGCAGGTGGCCATCGAGGTGACGGCCAGCGTGGCCATCCACGAGCCGGACCCCTACCTCGCCCAGGCCTACCGCTTCGGCATGCTGGAGGACTTCGACCACCTCTACCGCTACGCGGCCCTGTACGACCGCCTGGAGGGCAAGGATCCGAACCTGCTCGTGCAGAGCTACTCGGACATCATCCCGGGTCGGCCCACCTCCATCGAGCACCGCCACCCGCTGGACGACGTGCGCCGCCCGTATGACCGGCGCACCGCGGCCCCGCTGAGCAAGATCCACGCGCTGCTCATCACCGCGTCCGAGCACCAGACGCACGACTACTACATGAACATCGGGCCCACGTTCACGGACCCCGTGGCGCGCATGCTCTACGCGGAGATCGCCTCCATCGAGGAGCAGCACGTCACCCAGTACGAGTCGCTGAGCGATCCGGACGAGTCGTGGCTGGAGAAGTGGCTGCTGCACGAGGCCATGGAGGTGTACTGCTACTACAGCTGCCTCGCGTACGAGACCAACCCGCGCATCAAGGACGTGTGGCAGCGCTTCGTGGACTACGAGCTGGGCCACCTGCACTACGTGCGCGGCCTCTACGAGGAGCACACGCGGCGCGACGCGAGCGAGCTCCTGCCCGCGGAGCTGCCCGAGCCCATCCGCTTCGAGAGCCACCGCGAGTTCGTGCGCGACACGCTCCGGCGCGAGCTGGAGCTGAGCGCCAACGTCACCGAGTTCGTGCCGCGCGCCCAGGAGTCCGATCGCACGCGGCGCTACCGCGAGGAGCTCAACGCCGAGGGCTCGCCGAGCGAGACGGTGGCCGCGGGCTACCGGTGGCGCCCGGGCACGGAGCTGACCGAGCAGGCCGCGCGCCTGGACGACACCCTGGACGGCGGGAGGATCCAGTAATGGAACGCAAGACGAGTGAGCTGGGGTTGAACCGCACGGGCATCAAGACGTCGCCGGTGCAGGGCAAGGAGATCGTCGAGGCCTCGGAGCAATCCCTTCCGAGCAGTCCGGGGGACGCCTCGGCCATGGGCCAGGTGCGCGCGGAGTTCGCCGCCGAGGTGCCGGGCCTGGGCTCGGTGCCGCCGCCGGTGGGGCTCAAGGGCATGGCCAAGACGGCGGTGGACCTGCTCAAGGGGGGCCGCGCCTCGGTGTTCATCGACAAGCTGGCCGAGCGCGCCGGGTTCGAGCGCACGGGCGTGCGCATCTACGAGGCCGTCCTGTCCAAGCTGGACGTGTTCGGCACCTGGGAAGGCGGTCCGACGCGCGAGGAGCTGGAGAGCATCCGCCGCGACGAGCTGGCGCACTTCGCGCTGCTCGTGCGGACCATCGAGCAGCTCGGCGGGGACTCCACGGCGCTCACGCCCTCGGCGGAGCTGGCGTCCAACCTGTCCATGGGCGTGCCCCGCACGCTGTCGGATCCGCACGTCAACCTGCTGCAGTGCGTGCAGGGCCTGCTGATGATCGAGCTCACGGACAACGCGAGCTGGGACCTGCTCATCTCGCTGGCGCGTGAGCTGGGCCACGCCACCCTGGCGGAGGAGTTCCACGCCGCGCTGGTGGCCGAGGCGGACCACTTGGTGACCGTGCGCGGCTGGTTCGAGACGGGCACGATGCTGGAGGCGCGGGTGGGCGAGGAGGCCGCGGGCGCCCCCGCCTGAGCCCTAGAACGAGGAGTTCGGCTCCTGGAGGAAGGCCACTTCCTCCGGAGTCGACTCCCGGCCGAGCGCCCCGTTGCGGTGGGGAAAGCGTCCGAAGCGCTCGATGATGTCCCGGTGCCGCCGGGCATACGCCGCCGTCTGGGTGTGGACCGCGTCGCTCCGGCCGGGCAGCTCGAAGAGGGACACCGAGAGCCGCTGATCGTTCAGGTCCTCGCTGTGCTCGAAGGGCAGGTAGAAGAACCACCGCCACACGGGGGGCAGCGGCACGTCGAGTCCCCGCGCCAGCGCGTGCCGGGCCACCGCGCGCGCCTGGGCATCCGTGGCATAGGCCCGCGCCGTGTCGCGGTAGAGGTTGCGCGGCACCTGGTCCAACAGGAGCACCAGGGCCAGGGCACTCCGGGGCTCGTCCTTCCAGGTGTCGAGCTGGCCCTTGGCCGCCTGCTCGTGTGCCTCGGTGAGGCGCTGGGCGCACGCGGCATCGAAGGCCTCGTCGCGCTGGAACCAATGGTCCCGGGGCTGGTGGGCCTCGGGGTCCGACGCGGGGCCGAACCAGAAGGAGAGGACGTCATCCGGACGGATCATGGGCGCTCCTGGAAGAGAGGGCGTTCTAGCACCCGGGCGGGCCGGTGGGGGTGGCCGGCGGGCGGGCGCGTCCGCACCTTTGTGCGGCACTGTCCATTGGAGGGACGATGACGGATCGCTACGCACTCAACAGCCCATCGCTGACCACGCTTCGCAACCCGTCCCTACGGACCGAGTCCCTCGCGGCGCTGGGCGCCTTCGGAGCGCTCTCGGCGGGGGCGGCCGCGTGGGGCGCCAGCGTCACCAGCGCCAGCCAACCCTGGTACCGCAAGCTGCGCAAGCCACCCTTCCAGCCGCCCTCGTGGGTGTTCGCCCCGGTGTGGACGGTGCTCTACGGCCTCATGTCCGTGTCGGCGTGGCGCGTGTGGAACCGGCCCGCGGGCCCCAAGCGCTCCTGGGCGCTGGCGCTCTGGGGCGTGCAGTTGGGCTTCAACGCCCTGTGGTCGCCGCTCTTCTTCGGCGCGCACCGGCCCCGCACGGCGCTGGTGGACATCGCGGCCTTGGGGGCGAGCCTGGCCGCGTACACGGGCCTGGCGCGCAAGGTGGACCGGGGCGCCGCGTGGATGATGGTGCCCTACCTCGCGTGGGTGGGCTTCGCCAGCGCGCTCAACGAGGAGATCGTCCGCCGCAATCCCCGGAGCTAGCCGCCCCGGGAGCGAGCATCCAGGGGGCATGGGCCCGCGGTTCATGTCGCCGGGCCCCGCCCCTCCCTACTGTTGAAGAGCAGTCGACATCGATGAGATGGGGGTCAGGGACATGTCTGGAGTTCGCAAATCGAAGGCAGACAAGATGCAGAACGCCGCGTCCAAGGCGACCGACCGCAACGTCAAGGGCCGCAACAAGGTGCCCAAGGTCTCGCGGACGGACAAGAAGAAGGGCAGCGCGTCCAAGCCGCAGGCCAACCCGGCCAACAGCGCCCACCACGGCTAGGTCTGGCGCCTGGGCGCGTCGGGTTGCTTGGGAGCTGAGGCCTCGATCGCCAGGAGCACGCGGTCGGGGCCTTTTCGCTTTAGCCGACGGGGGAGGCCGCGCCGAGCTGGCCGCGCGCCGCGTCGATGGTCTCCAGCAGGGCGATGCTGCGCTCGAGCGGATGCAGGGGAGACTCGGTGAGCCCCTCCGCGATGTGCCGCGCGACGGCGGCGGCCTGATGGGCGAGACCCTCGCTGCCCTGGAGCCCGGACGTGTCCGTCCAACGCACGCGGTGCGCGCCATCCGGGGACGTCAGCGTGAGGCCACTGGGAGAGAAGAAGCGGCCGTCGATCTGGAGCCGCGCGTGGGTGCCCGTGATGGCGGCCTCCTGGGGGGTCTCGGCGAACAGGGTCGTGTGCAGCAGCGCCTGGGCGTCCGAGGCGTGGGTGAGCACGAGGGCGACCTGCCCATCGACTCCGGTCTGGGCGAGTGAGCCGGTGGCGAGCACGCGCTGGGGCGGGCCGAGCACGAAGTGTGCGAGCCAGATGGGGTAGATGCCGATGTCGAGCAGGGCGCCGCCGCCGAGCGCGGGGTTGAAGATGCGGCCCTGGGGATCGAAGTCGAAGCGGGCGCCGAAGTCCGCGGTGACGAGCCGGATGTCTCCGAGGATGCCCTCGCGCAGGAGCCGGTCGACGAGCAGGGTCTGCGGCAGGAAGCGCGACCAGAGGGCCTCCATGGCGAAGACGCCCGCGGCGCGCGCGGCGTGGGCGATGTCCCGCGCTTCGTGGGCGTTGAGCGCGAGGGGCTTCTCCACGAGCACGTGCTTGCCGGCGGCGATGGCGAGCAGGGCCTGGCGCTTGTGCTCGCTGTGGGGCGAGGCCACGTAGACGATGTCGATGTCCGGATCGGCGACGAGCTGCTCGTAGGAGGCGTGGACGCGGGGGACGCCGTAGGAGGAGGCGAACTGTCGGGCGCGCTCGGGGTCACGCGAGGCGACGGCGTGGACGCGCTGATCGGTGTGCTGGTGGAGCGCCCAGACGAACCCCCCGGCGATGCGACCAGGGGCGAGCACGCCCCAGCGCAGCACGGGACCGCCGCGCAAGGGGATGACATCGGGCGGGGGCAGGGTGGCGGGAAAGGGGCTCACGGCCCCGAATCTAGCCGCTGGTTTCCGGCGGGCGCGGCCTTTGTCTTCAGCCGAGGCGCGTCTACCGCGGGGACAGGCGGCCCATGGGCATGCGCAGCCCCGGGCGCTCGCGCCGGCGCAGGATGGAGCGCAGGCCAATCCACATGGCGCCCAGCGACATCACCATCCACACCGCCGCCCAGAAGGGCGCGGGCAGATAGGTGAGGCGCGCCATGTTGCTCGCGTCCGAGACGCCCGTCTCCAGGCCGAAGCCGAGCAGGCCCTTGATGTCCTGCAAGGCCATGAGGCACGAGAGCGTGGCGATCCACACGATGAAGCCCCGCCGCATCCACACCGGCCCCTTCCACGCCACCAGCGCCATCACCGAGCCCATCAGCGCGATGAAGCCGAGCGTGAACAGGCCATCGCCCTGCGACGAGCCCGTGAAGCGCGCGTGGACGGCCCCGGGGTCCGGCGGCAGCAGCGGCACCCAGATGACCGCCACGGTCACCATCCACGCCACCAGGCCCCACATCAGCAGCCGGCCACTGCGCATCCGCCCCGCCGCCACCAGCAGGAGCGCCCCGGCCACGGACGAGCCCATGTACCCGCCCGAGGAAATGAGCAGCTGCTTCCACAGCGTGGCGTACCCCACGTAGTGGGTGAGGCCTCCCGTCGCCGGGCTGATGGTGACGCTCGTGACGCTCATGCCCAGCGCCCAGCCCGTGATGGCATGCCCGCTCTCGTGCATCAGCGTGACGAGCAGCCGGAACGGATAGAGCCAGGGCGACTGCCAGAGGAACACGCTCACCACCCCGGCGAGCACGAGGCACGCCACCAGGGCGCGGGTCGACATGGGGGGCGGCTCGGGCAGCGGTCGCATGTCAGAGGGAATCTACCACGGCTCCGTCTATTCCCGGACAGGGGGGTAGACTCGGGCCCATGGCCCGTTCCCCCTCTCAAGCCGACGTCTACGCCTCCCAGCACCGGGGCAGCGCGGACGACTACGCCAGCTACTTCGCCGGCATGGATGCCTCCATGCAGCAGAAGGTGGCCCTCACCACCGCCCACTTCCCCACGCGCGGCCGGGTGGCGGACATGGGCAGCGGCTCGGGGCGGGGGACGCATGACCTCGCCTGCCTCTACCAGGGCCTGGAACTGGTGGGCGTGGACATCAATCCCGTGTCCGTGGACATGGCGGGCCAGACGTGGCGGCGGCCCAACCTGCGCTTCGTCGCCGGGGACATCGCCGACCCCGTCTTCCCACCCGAGTCCCTGGATGGCGTGCTCGACTCGTCCGTGCTCCACCACGTCACCAGCTTCAACGACTTCTCGCTCGCGCGGCTGGAGACGTGTCTGGACAACCAGGTGCGCGCCTTGCGCACCGGCGGCGTCATCATCATCCGCGACTTCGTCATCCCCGACGGGCCCGAGCACGTGTGGCTCGACCTGCCCGAGACGGACGGGGCCGCCGAGGGCGAGGTGCCCGCGCTGTCCACCGCCGCGCTCTTCGAGCGCTTCGCGCGCGACTTCCGTTGCAGTGTCCACCGCACCGGGCCCGTGCCCCATACGCGCCACGCCTCGCCCCACCCGGGCCACGCGCGCTATCGGCTCACCCTGCGCGCCGCCAACGAGTTCATCCTGCGCAAGGACTACCGCGAGCACTGGGACGTGGAGCTGCTCGAGGAGTACACCTACTTCTCCCAGGGCCAGTTCGAGGAGGCCTTCCGCTCGCGCGGCCTGCGCATCCTCAGCTCCATGCCCATCCGCAACCCGTGGATCCTCGCGAACCGGTACGAGGGGCGCTTCCACCTGTCGGACCTGGAGGGCCGGCCGCTGCCGTTTCCGCCCACCAACTACCTCATCGTGGGCGAGAAGGTGCCGCCGGGCGCGGGCGTGGTCCTGCGCGAGGAGCACGGCGAGCCGCTCACCACGCCGCGCTTCCTGTCGCTGAGCACCTGGCGGCACGAGGCCTCCGGTCAGCTCTACGAGCTGGTGGAGCGGCCCGGGCGGACGCTGGACGTGCTGCCCTGGTTCCAGGAGGACGGGCAGGTGTTCGTGCTCGCCAAGAAGGGCTTCCCCCGGCCCATCGTCAACGCGTGCGCGGACCGGCCGCACCTGGGTGGCGCCACGCTGTCCGGCTACATCACCGAGCCCCTGGCCGCCATCACCCAGGTGGGCGAGGCCCCGGCACGCGCCATCGCGCGCATCCTGCACGAGCGCGCGGGGCTCGGCCCGGAGCGGCTGTTGGAGGTGGGCGAGCCCGTGCGCTACTTCACCTCGCCCGGCGGCGTGAACGAGCGCGTGTCGGCCTACCTCGTGCGCGTGGCGCCCGCCTCGGGCCCGGAGAAGAACGCCGCCCTGCCCGCGCCCGACTACGGCCCCTTCACCAGCGCCGGCTCGGTGCGCGAGCTGGATGCGCGCCAGGTGCTGCGCGCCTGCCACGTGGGCGGCATGGTGGATGCGCGCCTGGAGCTCAACATCCACCGGCTGCTGCGTCGGCTCGGCGCCTCACCGGGGCCGTGGATCGGCGCGCCGCTCGTGTTCCCGGTCCAGGCGGAGGCGCCCCCGCGCGCCCCGGACGCGCTGACGCCCGCGCGCCGGGCCCCCTTCTCCGTGCACGAGGAGGGCGCCACGGGCTACCTGGAGCCGCGCACCGGGACGTTCTCCGAGCGCGCCGCGGACGGACGGGTGCTGGCGAGCGTGCCGCGCGAGTACCTGGTGCCGCGCGAGGCGGGCCGGGACACGGCGGTGGCGCTGCCCGTGGTGCGCACCGCCGAGGGCTACTGGGTGGGCCTGGAGCACCGGGAGCTGCCCGCAGTGCAGCACTTCACCGGAAGCGCGGGGCTCGTGGTGGTGCCCGCCTGGCGGCTGCCGCGGGCCTTCACCCACCCGGGGGAGGTGCCCGCGCTCATCGCCGAGCGGCTGCGCGAGGAGTTCGGCCTCACCTCGCGCCGGGCCTGGGAGCTGGGCGGCTCGTACCACACCACGCCGGGGGTGACGCCCGAGCTCGTCTGGCCCTTCGCCGTGGAGGTGGAGGCCTCCACGGCCCACGACGCCCGGCTGCGCTGGCTGCCCCTGACCGCGCTCCTCGAGGGGCTGGACACCGTGGCCGACGCGCACCTGCTGGTGGTGGCCTGGCGCCTGGCTCACGCCCTGGGCGTGCTGGGCTGAGCCGCGCGCCGTCTTCTCCCCCCGCGGAAGAGGGCCCCGAGGCCGAGCAGCACCCCGGCCCCCGTCGCGCCGGGAGCGGCGTGGCAGCCCGTGTCGTCGGGCGCCGCTGGAGCCACGTCGCGGGCACAGGGGTCGTCCGTGGCCGTGCCGGTGATGCACAGCCGGCCGTAGCGGCCCGTGCCCTCGAGGCGGCCGTCCACCAGCGCCACCACCACGTGCGTGGCGTCCCGGGCGGACACCCGCGTCACCCCCAGGCCCTCCGCGCGGGAGACCCGGAGCACCGCGTCCGGTGTCACCGCCGCCACGAGCAGGTGGGGCGGCGGGCCGGCGGGCGCGTCCTCGCGGGGCGTATAGGACACCGAGACGGTCTCCTGTCCGCCCTCCACCTGGAAGTAGCGCGTGGAGGCGGCCGTCACCCGCACGTTGGGCTCGTCCAGGGGCAACTCGCGCGCTGGGGGCGCGAGGCCCGTGTAGCCCGCGCCCCGCGCGTAGGCACCCGGGCCCGCGCGCGCCCCCGTGGACAGGTTCCACTGGGCGAAGCCGGTGAACGCGGCGTCGAAGTCCGTGCGCCGGTCGCGCTGGAGCACGGTGTCGAGCAGCTCCGGCCATGACTCGCCGGGCGCGCGCGCGGCCTGCTCCCACAGCGCGCGCACCACGTCCGGGCCGTAGCGCTCGTCGAGGTACTGGAAGAAGAGCCCCGCCCCGTAGGCGAAGGCCTGTGCCGGCCCGTCGGGGTCCAGCACCAGGCTCCGGTCCGTCTGCGTGAGGTACGCGCGCGAGAAGCGCTCCAGGTCGTCCAGCGCGGGCTGGAAGCGCTCCGTGGCCCAGACGGCGCTGCCCTCGGCCGCCACGCCGCCCAGCCCGGGGTGGTAGGCGGCCTGCACCGCGTGGAAGAACTCGTGGCTGGCCACGATGTCCACCGCCTGGGCATACGAGGCATACGCCAGGCCCGCGAAGTCGTTCTCCTGGAGCATGTAGCCCGCGCAGCGCGTCTCGCCGTCGAGGCAGCCCTGCAGGCGGTAGGCCCCGTCCGCCCGGCCCGCGAAGTCCAGGAGGTACACGTCGAAGCGCCCGTCCTCCCCGTGCTCGCCGGGCAGGACATCGTCCTCCGGAGGCAGGCGGTAGCCGAGCCCCGCGTAGACGTCGGCCACCGCGTCGTACGCGCGCGCCACGGTGTGCACGGCCTCCAGGTCCTTCACCGCGTTGGGGCCCTGGAGGGTGTAGTGGACGCGGAAGCGCCCGCCGGGCGACACCACGGACTCCACCCGCTCCTCGGGCGCGAAGCGGGGCAGGGGCGCGGCGGGCTCCGTGGGCCGCCCGCCCTGGACGAGCCCCCAGGCCCGCGTGTCCGGGGGCGCGTGGTGGGGCGCGCCGCCCAGGCTCCCGAGCAGCAGCCAGGCCGCCCAGCTCAAGGCAGGAACGTCCACCGCACCCGGAACTGCGCCGCGCCGCTGGGCTGGGTCACCTTGCCCGTCTCGTTGCACGCGCGCTGGGGCTCCGGCTCGTAGTACTCCGTCACCTGCAGCTTCACGTGCCGGCCATCCGCCAGCCGCAGCACGTAGACGTGGCCCGTCATGGCCAGGCAGCTCTGGTAGTCCCAGAACGAGCCCAGGCGCGTGGCCGGAGAGCCCAGGCCCCACGCGTCTCCCGTGAACGCGCAGCTCTCGGAGTAGTAGTCCTCGGCCTTGAACGCCCAGGCCCCGTCCACCGCCTTCACCGACTCGAACGTCGTGCCCTCGGGCGTCTGGGCCACCGTGGTGCAGGACGGGCCGGACACGCCGCCGTTGGTGCGGATGACGAAGCGGCGCAGCGCGATGTCCCAGTCCCCCGAGCCGAGCGCCGCCTGATCGTCCAGGTTCAGCCGCTCCAGGCCTTGGGGCGTGAAGCGCGCGTAGGTATAGGACTGGGGTGCGTCAGTGCCCCCGGCCCGGCCGTCCACGTACGTGTGGAACTCGCCCGCCGTCGTGCCCACCTCGCGCACCTCGCCCGCGGACGCCACCGTGCGCAGGCTCAGCCGGTCGATGCCCTGCTCCGCGCACGCCACCGTCTGTCGCTTCTCGCACCGCGCCGCGGGCACCGGCTCCTCCTGCTTCGGCTCCTCCGCCGGCCCACACGCGCCCAGCGCCAGCACGCCCACCAGCCGCAGTCCGCCCCGCCACACCCGCCGCTTCTCGTTGCCCTGCTTCATGTGTCACCCTCCGGGCGGTGGGTTGTAGTTGAGAATGAATATCAGAATCAAGAGCGCCATCCCCGGCGGGGGGACGGGGCTCACGGCGGGGGGAGGGGGAGCCACACGGTGGCCACGGCGCCGCCGCCCTCGCGCGAGCGCAGGGTGATGCGGCCCGAGTGCAGGCGGATGATCTCCCGCGAGACGTACAGCCCCACGCCCAGGCCGGAGATGCCCGTCACCTCGCGCCGGTCGCCGCGCTTGAAGCGGCCGAAGAGCTGCTCCTCGTCCTCCACGCGCAGGCCCAGGCCCCGGTCGGCCACGCTCAGCTCGGCCTGGCCGTCGCGCGCGCGGGTGTGCACCTCGATGAGGCCGCCGGTGGGGCTGTACTTGATGGCGTTGGAGACCAGGTTGTGCACCACCTGCTCCAGGCGCAGCTCGTCGAAGTCGCCCACCAGGGGCTCCAGGGTGAGCTGGAGCGTGTGCAGGGGCGAGGCGGCCACGAGCGTCTCGGCGACATGGCGCACCACCTCGCTCAGGTCCAGGCGGCTCATGTGCAGGGGCAACTGCTCCAGGCCCAGTTGCGAGGCGTCCAGCATCTGGTTCACCAGGCGCGTCACCCGGTCCACCTGCCGGCTCACGTTGTCCAGGCGCTCGCCGTGCGCGCCGTCCAGCTTGCGCCGCAGCATCTGCACGTGGGCCTTGAGCGCGGTGAGCGGCGTCTTGAGCTCGTGGCTGGCGATGGACAAAAAGGCGTCCTTCTCCCGGCTGGTGCGCTCGATGGCCTCCAGCTGCCGCGCGAGCTGGCCCGTCATCTGGTCGAACGTCTCGGCGAGCTGGCGCAGCTCGCGCGGCGCGTTGAGGGCGGCCTCGGTGGCGCGCGCCGCCCGGTCCCCCGCCACCTGCCGCGCCGCCGCGTGGGACACGCCCTGCACCGGGGCGACGATGGTGCGCGAGAAGGCGAACGCCAGCGCCACCGCGCACGCCGTGGCCAGCGCCATGGTGCCCAGGAGGCTGAAGTAGGCGTGCTCCACCTCGCTCTGCAGCCGCGCGCCGGGCTGCTCCACCAGCACGCGCCAGCCCAGCGAGGGCACCTCCACCACGGCGAAGTGGTGCAGCGTGCCCACGCGCACCGCGGTCACCGCGTCGTGCTCGGCCGCGTAGGTGCCCGTGGCGCCGCTGGGCACGCGCTTCTGCTCGCGCGCGAGCGCCGCGTCGATGACGGCCTGCCCCGAGGACGTGTCCTCCTTGAGCGCCGAGTCGAACACCACGCCGCCGCGCGAGTCGAGCACGCGGATGCGCTGCAGGGTGTCCGTCACCTGCGCGCGCGCGTACTGGCGCAGCCGCGGCAGGTCCATGGAGGCGAGCACGTAGCCCGCGTAGCGCTCCGCGTTGCGGATGGGGGCGAGCGCCACCACCAGCGTCCCCGCGAGGCGCCCGCGCCCCTCCTGCACGTCGCTCACCAGGGGCCGGGAGGCGTGGCGCACCCGGACCACGTAGGGCCGGTCCGAGAAGTCCTGGCCCGCGAGCGGCTGGCCCGCCAGGTCGTTGCGCGGGGAGAAGGCGAGCGCGATGCCCTCGGGGCTGCCCACGTAGGCGCTGAGCACCTCGGGCGAGTAGGTGACGAGCGCGTCCAGCTCGCCCTCGAGGTAGCGCGCGCCGGGCAGTTGCCCCGTGGCGGACAGGCCCGCGGTGAGCGTGCGCGCCAGCTGGTTCACCCCGTGGGTCACGTGCCCGACGCTGCTCTCCACCTCGTTGGCCACCAGGCGCGCGGTGTGCAGGTTGCCGTCGTCCATCTGCCGCAACTGGGACTCGTAGCGCTCGCGCCCCTCGGCCCCGCCGAGCACCAGCATGGGCACCACCGCGCCCAGGGTGAGCGCCGTGCCGAACGCGCGGCCCACGGACACCTCCGCGAGCGGCGGCGGCAAGAGGGGCCGCAGCCGGCCGCGCACGCCGGGCACGAGCAACACCACCTGGAGGGTGAGCACCGCCAGGAGCCCGTTGACCGCCTGCTTGAGCGCCGACACCAGCACGCCCCGCACGGGGATGTCCTCCACGAACCAGTAGGTGAGGGCGAAGTACAGGGGGCTGAGGGACCAGTAGAGCAGGTCCGCCATCAGCGGCGTGAGGCGCCGGCGCAGCGCCCCCACGAACATGCCCTCCAGACTGATGTTCAACCACCCCCAGGGGTGCTGCCAGAGGGCGAGCGTGCGCAGGCCGGACACCGCGCCCGCCACGCCTCCGGCCCAGGGGCCCAGCAGCACGGCCGCCGCGAGCACCATGAGCGGGCCGAGCAGCAGGTGCACGCCCGGCAGCACCTCGAGGGCCGCCAGGTTCACCGCCCACCCGAGCAGCCCGAGCGCCGCGCCGCACCCGATTCGCCCCGCGAGTTTCATCCGCGCCCAGGGTGCTCACCCCCGGCCCCCGCTGGCAACGATTCTTTTGCCTCCGCTTCTCCGGGGCATTAGGAGGTTGCAGCTGAGCGAATGAGCAGCCAGGCCCCATTCCCCCACGTTCCTCACGAGGTGTCTGCTTCCGGCCCTCGTCCTTCCGAGGGGCGGGAGAGCGGGCACGCCTCACCGTCGGTGCGCGGATTCTTCCGCCGCGCCCGGGTGTTGACGGCCCGCTTCTTCCGGGAACCGGGGCCGATTTCCCTTCCCAACTCCTTGCCCGTCGCGTCATGGGGGGATTCCGTCGTTGGGAATCCGTGGGCACCCCTTTCTGGAGAACACATGAGCCACACCAAGGCGTCTCCCTGCCGGGAGACGATGCGCAGCGCACGTATCTCGCGAGGAGCGATGGCCTGGAAAGGCCTGCTCGTCGCCGCTTCGACGCTGCTCGCCTCCACCGTCTCCGCCCAGCCCGCGGGCCTGGCCTCGTTCGAGCTGGAGCGATTGGACCTCAATCCAAACGGCCGGGGGTCCCTGGTGCTCGGCACGGGCGAGCTCCTGCCCCAGGGGAGCGTGAAGCTGTCCTTGCTCGGCCACTACGAGCGCAACCCCCTCTCCCTGTACCGCGACGACACGCGACTGGGCGGGGTGGTGTCCAACCGGGCCATGGCGCACCTGTTGGTGGCGTGGGCGCCCATGCGGTGGTTGGAGGTGGGCGCGCAGCTGCCGCTGGTCGCGTGGCAGCGCGGCGATGACCTGTCGGCGTACGGCGTGGGCCGGCCAGCCAGCTTCGGCCTGAGCACGCCCTCGGCGCACGTGCGGCTCGGCCTGCTGGCCCAGCGGCGCGACGCCCCGGTGGACCTGGCGCTCGAGTTGGGCGTGGGCCTGCCGGTGGGCAGCGCGGACGCGCTGTCGCGCGACGGCATCGTGCGCATCACCCCCAAGCTGATGGTGGGCCGCGGCTTCGGCTGGCTGCGCGCGGCGGCCGAGGCGGCCGTGCTGGTGCGCCCCTCGGTGGTGCTCGGGGACCCCACCACGGTGCAGGACGAGCTGGGCAACGAGCTGCGCCTGGGCGCGGTGCTCGCCACCCAGGGCGAGGGCCTGCGCGGGGAGCTCAACGTGCGCGGCTTCCTGCCGATGTCCGCGCGCGAGTCCAAGGCGCTCGAGGTGCTCGCGGGCCTGCGCCTGCCGCTGAGCCGCTCGGTGGAGGGCTTCGTCCTGGGCGGCCCCGGCTTCGGCAACGCGCCGGGCACCCCCACCTTCCGCCTGTTGCTGGGCGTGGCCGTGGGCGGCGCGGACGAGCGTCCGGCGAGCGCCGAGCGCGACACGGATGGCGACGGCGTCCTGGACAGCCAGGACACGTGCCCCACCGAGCCCGGCCCGGCCTCGCGCCAGGGCTGCCCGGTGAAGGACACGGACAAGGACGGCATCGCGGACGACGCGGACAAGTGCCCCACCGAGCCCGGCCCCGCCGAGCGTCTGGGCTGCCCGGTGAAGGACACGGACAAGGACGGCATCCCCGACGAGGCGGACAAGTGCCCCACCGAGCCCGGCCCGGCCGCGCGCCAGGGCTGCCCGGTGAAGGACACGGACAAGGACGGCATCCCCGACGAGGCGGACAAGTGCCCCACCGAGCCCGGCCCCGCCGAGCGTCAGGGCTGCCCGGTGAAGGACACGGACAAGGACGGCATCCCCGACGAGGCGGACAAGTGCCCCACCGAGCCCGGCGTGGCGGAGCTGCGCGGCTGCCCGGTGAAGGACTCGGATGGCGATGGCGTGGCGGACCACGTGGACAACTGCCCCGCGGAGAAGGGCGACGCGGCCAACCAGGGCTGCCCGGCGCAGAAGAAGCAGCTGGTGGCCATCCAGCTGGGCAAGCTGGAGATCAAGGAGCAGGTGTTCTTCGCCACCGGCAAGGCCGTCATCCAGCCGCGCTCCTTCAAGATGCTCGACCAGGTGGCGCAGATCCTCAACCAGCACACCGAGGTGGACCAGATGGTCATCGAGGGACACACCGATGACCGCGGCAACGCCGAGGCCAACCGCAAGCTGTCGCTGGCGCGCGCCGAGGCGGTGAAGACCTACCTCGTCGGCAAGGGCGTGACCCCCTCTCGCCTCAAGGCCGAGGGCTTCGGGCCCGACCGCCCCATCGAATCGAACAAGACGGAACAGGGCCGCGCGGCCAACCGGCGCGTGGATTTCATCATCGTGACCCCCGAGCGAGAGCTGAAGTAGGCCGGACGAGGAAATGAAGAACATGAAGATTGGACTCCTCAAGAAGTGGCTCGCGGCCGCGCTGTGCGTGCTGCTGGGCTCGACCGCGGCCCTGGCCGAGCCGGATTCCTTCGGCCTGGGCTCCGGGCGTGACCTCGCGCTGTCGGTCACCGCGTCTGGAACCGTCGTCAACAGCTACGCGCCGGTGACGGCGCCGCTGGCCACGGGTGACACGTCCCTCACGATCGGCACGGTCATCGGCAACGCCGCCGGCTTCAAGGTGGGCGACCTGGTGATGGTGCTGCAGACCACGGGCATCGTGCCGGTGCCCGGCTCGGGCGGCACCACGCCCATCGACCTCTCCAATGACGCCGTGGGCCGCTGGGAGTTCGCGCGGCTGTCGGCGGTGTCGAGCTCCTCGCTGACGTTGACGGCGGCGCTCGTGAACTCCTACGCGGCGAACGTGACCCAGGTCATCCGCGTGCCGGAGTACACCACGGTGACCATCACGGGCCCGGCGGGTCGGATCGTCCCCGCGGCGTGGAACGGCGGCGCGGGTGGCGTGGTCGCCTTCCTGGCCACGGGCGCGGTGAGCAACGCCGGGCAGATCAACGCCGGCTCGCTGGGCTTCCGGGGCGGTGCGTTCCTGGATGACGACAGCGGCAACCTCGGCTGCACGGGCCTGGACGAGGCGCCGCCCTCGGGTAGCCAGAAGGGCGAGGGCATCGCCAACGTGCGCTTTGGCGCGACGTTTGGTGGCCGCGGCAACGTGGCCAACGGCGGTGGCGGCGGCGTCTGCTACAAGTCGGGCGGCGGCGGCGGCGGTAACTTCGGCGCGGGCGGCCTGGGTGGCCTCTCGGATGCTGGAGATGGCGGCCGGAACGTGGGCGGCCAAGGCGGCTCGGCGCTGACCTACTCACTGCTGCGTCGCCTGTCCCTGGGCGGTGGCGGTGGCGCGGGCCACAGCGCGGACGGCACGGGTCAGGCGGGCGGGCGGGGCGGTGGTGCCATCTTCATCCGCGCCAGCCAGCTCACGGGCACGGGCTCCATTAATGCCTCGGGCGCCCTGGCGTCTAGCACCTCCCTGGACGCGGGCAGCGGCGGCGGCGCGGGTGGTTCCATCTACCTGCGCCTGGTGGGCACGGCCGCGTGCGGTTCCGTGAACGTCGCCGGTGGCGTGGGTGGCAGCTCCAACGGTGATCAGGTGGGCCCGGGCGGTGGTGGTGGTGGCGGCCGGGTGCTGTACCAGGCGGCCACGGGCGGCACCTGCCCGGTGACCTCGGGCGGCGGCAACCCAGGAACGCAGCAGAACTCCGGCATCCCCGATCCTTCCTACGGCGCGAAGGCGGGTGCCATCGGCAACGTCACCACGGTGACGGGCGGCTTGGTGATTCCCGCCGCGCCCACGGTGACCACGCCGGCCAACGGCTCGTTCACCAACAATCCCCTGCCCAACATCACGGGCACGGCCGCGCCCAACACCCCGGTGGTCATCTACATCGACGGCGTGGAAGTGGGTCGCACCACCTCCAATGGGGCGGGCAACTACCTGCTGCTGCTCTCCTCGCCCCTGGCCCAGGGGCCGCACACCGTGTACGCGGTGGCGGAAGTGGAGGCCATCCAGAGCCCCAAGAGCGCGACCAACACCTTCACCGTCGACACGACGCCTCCGGCGGCGCCGGTGGTGGTGGCTCCGGCCAACGGCTCGTACGTGACGGTGGTGCGGCCTCCCATCACGGGCACCGCCGAGCCGGGCAGCACGGTGACGGTGTACATCGATGGCGTGGCTCAGCCGACCACGGTCACGGCCAATGCCTCGGGCAACTGGACCTTCACGCCCGCGGCGGATCTCTCGCAGGGCTCGCACACGGTGAAGGCCACGTCGCGTGACGCGGCGGGCAACGTGAGCGTGGACTCCAACACCAACACGTTCATCCTGGACTCCATCGCGCCCCCGGCGCCGGTGGTGGTGGCGCCGGCCAATGGCTCGTACGTGACGGTGGTGCGGCCTCCCATCACGGGCACGGCCGAGGCCAACAGCACGGTGACGGTCTACCTCGACGGCGTGGCCCAGCCGACCACGGTCAAGGCCGATGCCGCGGGCAACTGGACCTTCACGCCCGCGACGGACCTCTCCCAGGGCTCGCACACGGTGAAGGCCCGCTCGGCGGATGCCGCGGGCAACGTGAGCGTGGACTCCAACACCAACACCTTCATCGTGGACACCATCGCGCCCCCCGCGCCGGTGGTGGTGGCGCCCGCCAACGGCTCGTACGTGACGGTGGTGCGCCCGGCCATCACGGGCACGGCCGAGGCCAACAGCACAGTGACGGTTTACATCGACGGCGTGGCCCAGCCGACCACGGTCACGGCCAACGCCGCGGGCAACTGGACCTTCACGCCCTCGGCGGACCTGACCCAGGGCTCGCACACGGTGAAGGCCACGTCGCGTGACGCGGCGGGCAACGTGAGCGTGGACTCCAACACCAACACCTTCATCATCGACTCCATCGCGCCCCCCGCGCCGGTGGTGGTGACGCCCGCCAACGGCTCGTACGTGACCACGGTGCGTCCGGTCATCACCGGCACCGCCGAGGCCAACAGCACGGTGACGGTCTACCTCGACGGCGTGGCCCAGCCGACCACGGTCACGGCCAACGCCGCGGGCAACTGGACCTTCACGCCCTCGGCGGACCTGACCCAGGGCTCGCACACGGTGAAGGCCACGTCGCGTGACGCGGCGGGCAACGTGAGCGTGGACTCCAACACCAACACGTTCATCATCGACTCCATCGCGCCCCCGGCGCCGGTGGTGGTGACGCCCGCCAACGGCTCGTACGTGACCACGGTGCGTCCGGTCATCACCGGTACGGCCGAGGCCAACAGCACGGTGACGGTGTACATCGATGGCGCGGCCCAGCCGACCACGGTCACGGCCGACGCCTCGGGCAACTGGACCTTCACGCCCTCGGCGGACCTGACCCAGGGCTCGCACACGGTGAAGGTCACGTCGCGTGACGCTGCGGGCAACGTGAGCGTGGACTCCAACACCAACACGTTCATCATCGACTCCATCGCACCCCCCGCGCCGGTGGTGGTGGCGCCCGCCAACGGCTCGTACGTGACCACGACGCTGCGTCCGGTCATCACCGGTACGGCCGAGGCCAACAGCCGCGTGACGGTCTACATCGATGGCGTGGCCCAGCCGACCACGGTCACGGCCGATGCCTCGGGCAACTGGTCCTTCACGCCCTCGGCGGACCTGACCCAGGGCTCGCACACGGTGAAGGCCACGTCGCGCGACGCGGCGGGCAACGTGAGCGTGGACTCCAACACCAACACGTTCATCATCGACACCATCGCCCCGTTGGCTCCGGTGGTGGTGGCCCCGGCCGACGGCTCCTACGCGACGACGCCGCGTCCGGTCATCACCGGCACGGGTGAGCCGGGCAGCACGGTGACGGTGTACATCGATGGCGTGGCCCAGCCGGATCCGGTCATGGTCGACGCCTCGGGCAACTGGAGCTACACGCCCCAGACGGACCTCACCCAGGGCTCGCACACGGTGTCGGCCTCGGCCACGGACGCCGCGGGCAACCCGAGCCCCGCGTCCAACACCAATACGTTCACCGTGGACTCCATCCGCCCGGTGGCCCCGGTGGTGGTGACGCCCGCCAACAACACGTACGTGACGACGGCGCGTCCGGTCATCACGGGCACCGCCGAGGCCAACACCACGGTGACGGTGTACCTCGACGGCGTGGCCCAGCCGGTCACGGTCACGGCCGATGCCTCGGGCAACTGGACCTTCACGCCCGCGACGGACCTCACCCAGGGCTCGCACACGGTGAAGGTCACGTCCACGGACGTGGCGGGCAACGTGAGCGTGGACTCCAACACGAACACGTTCATCATCGACTCCCTCGCCCCGGCGCCGCCGGTGGTGACGGCGCCCGCCAATGGCGCCACGGAGTCCGCCCGGCCGACCTTCCGCGGCACGGCGGAGCCTGGCGCGACGGTGACGGTCTTCGTGGATGGTGTCGCCGTGGGAACCGTGGTGGCCGATGCCGCGGGCAACTGGAGCCTCCCGCTCCCCTTGGGCGTCGCCGATCTGGTGGCGGGCACGCATGATGTCCGCGCGAGCCAGGTGGACCTGGCGGGCAACACCAGCACCGTGTCCGTGGCCAACACGTTCACGGTGGACACCTCGCTGCCGACCACCGTCATCGTGACCAAGCCGCCGGTGCTCACCAACAGCGACAAGGCCACCTTCACCTTTGACGCCATCACCGACTGGAAGCCCGTGACGTACGAGTGCACGCTCGACACCCAGCCCCTGGCTATCTGCCCGGACACGCTGGTGCTCGACAACCTGTCCGAGGGCTCGCACACGCTCACGGTGGTCGCGGTGGACTCGCGGGGCCGGAAGGATCCCTCGCCCGAGGTCCACACCTGGGTGGTGGACCGCACGCCTCCGGCGGCCCCGGTGGTGGTGTCGCCCGTCAAGGACGAGGAGACGTCCTCCACGCCCGTCATCAGCGGCACCGCCGAGCCGGGCAGCACCGTGACGGTCATCATCGACGGCACGGTGGTGGGCACCACGGTGACGGACGCCGCGGGCAACTGGACGTTCCCGACCACCACGGAGCTCACGCCCGGCGCCCACTCGGTGTCGGCGCGGGCCACGGACGCGGCGGGCAACACGGGCGCGGACTCGCCCTCCACGGGCTTCACCGTGCCGGGCGGCCCCACGACGGTGGTCCCCGCGCCCGTCATCACCTCGGGCCCCGAGGGCACCACGACGAGCCGCGACGCGCGGTTCGAGTTCGGCACCACCCAGCCGGGCGTGACGTACGAGTGCAGCCTGGACGGGGCCCCGTTCACCGCGTGTACCTCGCCTCAGGACTACACGGGCCTGGCGCCGGGTGAGCACACCTTCCAGGTGCGCACGCGGGACTCGGCGGGGAACGTGTCCGAGCCGGCCACCCGCACGTGGGTGGTGGGCTCGCCCACGGGCGACGAGGCGGATGTCGCCTTCCTGGGCGGTGGCTTCGGCTGCGCGGCCACGGGGGGGGACGCCTCGCTCGTGCTGCTGAGCCTGGGCACGCTGATGACGCTGGCGCGTCGCCGCCGCCGGAGCTGATTCCGGAGCGGTGAGGCGGTAGGCGGTCGAGAGGGCCGGGTCTTCCTCCCCACGTGGGGAGGGAGGCCCGGCCCTCGCCGTTTCAGTGCATGTGCTGGGACAGGACGTGGGGCTCGGGCGGCCGGGGGTTCACTGCGGACAGCAGGGGCAGGGCCACGTAGAAGGTGGCGCCCCGGCCCAGCTCGCTCTCCACCCAGATGCGGCCCCCGTGCCGCTCCACGATGTCGCGGCTGATGTAGAGCCCCAGGCCGAGCCCCCCGTAAGACGTGACGGAGACGTTGCGCGCGCGGAAGTAGCGCTCGAAGAGCTGCTCCTGTTGGTCCCTCGGGATGCCGATGCCCTCGTCCGCCACGGACAGCAGGGCGAAGTCCCCGCGCACGTCCAGGGTGACGCGCACGGTGCTCGTGCCCGGGCTGTACTTGAGGGCGTTCTCCAGCAGGTTGGCGATGACCTGCTCGAGCCGGTAGGCGTCGCCCCGAATGCGCACGGGCTCGAGCGGGTGGGTGTAGTCGATGCGGTGCTGGCCCTTCTCGGCGTCCATGCCCGCGAGCGCCCGCTCCACCAGCGAGTCCACGCGCGTGGGCTCGAAGTGCAGGGCGAGTCGCCCGGCCTCGATGCGCGAGGCGTCCAGCAAGTCATTGATGAGCGCGGTGAGCCGCAGCAGGTGCTGGCGGGCGTGGCGCAGCAGGGTGGGATCCACGGGCTCCTGGCGCTCCAGCCGGCGCTCGAGGCTGGCCAGGCGCAGGGACAGGGGCGTGAGGGGCGTCTTGAGCTCGTGCGAGGCGATGGTGAGGAAGTCGTCGCGCACGCGGATGGCCTCCTGGGCCTCGCGGAACAGGCGCGAGCGCTCGGCCTCGGCGGTGCGCTGCTCGGTGATGTCCTCGACGATGCCCACGCCGCCCTGCACGTCGCCGTTCTCCGCGATGCAGGGCGCGAAGTGCACGCGCACGGGCACCGTCTTGCCCGAGGCGAGCGGCTGGTAGTCGCCCTCGTAGTAGGCGTGACGGCCCTCGAGCACGTCGCGCACGCACCGGGCGATGGCGTCGTCGCGCAGGGTCAGCAGGTTGAGCCCCACCAGGCGCCGCCGGGACACGCCGACCAGGCGCACGAAGGAGTCGTTGCAGGCGAGCAGCGTGGGCGTGGCGTCGAAGTGGAGCAGGCCCAGGGGCGCGTTCTCGAAGACGAGCCGGTAGGCGCGCTCCCCCACGCCGGGCGGGGCCGCGGGCGGCTCGGCCTGGGCCTCGTCCACCTCGGTGCGCCGCAGCACCACGGTGAGCCGCTCCTCGCCCGGAGCGCCCGAGGCCCCCACCGTCACCTCCACCTCGCGCTCGGCGCCCTCGCGGGGCTGCACCCGGGTGCGCACGGCCGCGCCGCCCCGCTCCCAGACGCGCGAGCGCAGGTGGCCCAGGAAGGACGCCTCGCCCCAGGTGCGCAGACGCACCGGGAGCAGCAGCGCGAAGGGGCGCCCCAGCAGTTGCTCCCGCGTCCAGCCGAGCAGGCGCTCCGCCGCGGGATTCACATAGCGGATGGACTCGGTGGCATCACAGGCCACGAGCGCATCCACCATGGCATCCATCCATTGTCTCGATTCGTCTCCAGACATGCCACCTCCTCTGGAGTGACGGCCTCCGGCACCCGAATCTGGTACCCGACAACGTTGGCGATGCCGGGGCCAACCCGTGAGCCCTCGGGAGGGCGTGAGGGGAGGGTCGAGTCCTCGTCCGAGGAGCGGGCGGGCAGGCTAGGAGCGCCCCGCCGAGGCCTGCACGGGCCGGGGCCCGGTGAGCGGCAGGGAGGGCGGCAGGTGGAAGCGCGCGATGAGGGGCATGTGGTCCGACAGGCCGTGAAAGAGGCTGCGGGTGTCGCCGAAGGCGAGGGTGCCCTCGGTGTCCAGCCACTGGATGCCCGGGCTGGAGAAGATGTGGTCCAGGTGCATGCGCAGGTGCATGAAGCCCGCGGTGGAGAAGCCCCGGGAGGCGCTCGGGTCGATCTGCCCCACGGCCACCTGGGCGCTGGTGAAGCGGGCCTCGTCGCAGAAGAACTGGA
This sequence comes from Archangium primigenium, assembly GCF_016904885.1. Classification (NCBI taxonomy): domain Bacteria; kingdom Pseudomonadati; phylum Myxococcota; class Myxococcia; order Myxococcales; family Archangiaceae; genus Melittangium; species [Archangium] primigenium. The sequence goes on along the minus strand of NZ_JADWYI010000001.1, from coordinate 9,326,371 downwards.
AGACGGGCGAGGCGGGCGGTGAGTTGAAGTCCCCGCAGATGACGAAGGGCTCCTCGGGGCAGTGCTTGCGCACCATGTCCGCGAGCGTGCGCGCCTCGTGCAGCTGGTTGATGCCGTTGCCCATCTTGTCGCGGGTGTTCCAGAAGGCGCGGGCGAAGGGCGTGGGCAGGCTCAGGTGCGTGTTGAACACGTGCAGCGCGCGCCCGTCGTCCTTGCGCACCAGGCGCATGTGGGCGCAGATGCGGCTCTGCTTGCGCTCGCGCAGCAGCCGCACGTGGTGGTGGGTGATGGGGTGGGGCGCGTCCACGTTGTGCGTGTCCACGGTGAGCCGCTGGGTGTTCACCAGGATGGCGAGCCCCGTGGTGTACAGGGAGAAGTCCCCCACGGCGTAGCGGTGGGCGCGGAAGTAGAAGGCCTCGTAGGGCATGGGCCGCTTGAGCAGCGCGAACGTCTCCTCCATGCGGCCCATGAAGGCCTCCAGCTGGGTCTCGCCGGGGTGGGCGCGCCGGTGGGCCACGTTGCTGCGAAACGACTGCGTCTCCACCTCTTGCAGGCAGAGGATGTCCGGCAGGGGCTCCAGCGCGGCGAGGGCGGCGGCGACGCGGCGCTTGGGGCCGAGCGTGCTGGCGAGCCCGCGCAGGGCGTGTCCGAAGTAGCGGACGTTGTAACTGACGATTCTCAGAGGGTTCGCGTCCATAGTCGTCATCCCTCGGGCCGCGAGAAAGGCGAGAGGTCGGGGCAAAGGTAAGGAGGGGGCCGGACGGCGGGGAGGGGGGACGGGCGGGGAAGTGTCACGGGCGCGGGGAATTTCAAGCCCTCGCGGGCCGCCCGGCCGGGGGGGTGTTAAAGGAGGAGGCACATCATGACGTCCACCGCCCCCCGTTTCCACGGAACCGAAAGCTACCTCTCCAGTGAAGGCCTCCAGGCCGCCGTCAACTGCGCGCTGACGCTGCAGCGTCCGCTCCTGGTGCGCGGTGAGCCGGGCACGGGCAAGACCCTGCTGGCCGAGGCCGTCGCGCAGAGCCTGGGCCTGCGCCTGCTCACCTGGCACGTGAAGAGCACCACGCGCGCCCAGGACGGGCTGTACGTCTACGACACCGTGCAGCGCTTGTACGACTCGCGCTTTGGCGAGGGGGACGTGCGCGACATCCGCCACTACATCCGCCTGGGGCCGCTGGGCGAGGCGTTCGCCGCGAAGGAGCGCGTGGTGCTCCTGCTCGACGAGGTGGACAAGGCGGACGTGGAGTTCCCCAATGACTTGCTCCACGAGCTGGACCGGATGCGCTTTCGCATCACGGAGACCAACGAGGACGTGGTGGCCACGCACCGCCCGGTGGTCATCATCACCAGCAACAACGAGAAGGAGCTGCCGGACGCGTTCCTGCGCCGGTGCGTCTTCCACTTCATCGACTTCCCGGACGCGGAGCTCATGCGGCGCATCGTGGAGGTGCACCACCCGGGGCTGGACACGGCGCTCACGGAGCAGGCGCTCCGGGTCTTCTACGAGCTGCGCAACTTCACCCGCCTGCGCAAGCGCCCCTCCACGAGCGAGCTGGTGGATTGGATCGCCGTGCTCAAGGCCAACGGCGTCGCCCAGGTGAAGCTCGACGAGCAGCTGCCCTTCCTGGGCGCCCTGCTCAAGCGCGAGCAGGACCTGATGGCGGTGGCGGAGGCCTTCGGGCGCGGCCGTCGGAACAAGGCCTGAGGGACGAGGGCGCGCCATGTTCCTGCCCTTCCTCTATGAATTGCGGCGGCGCGGGGTGCCCGTGGGGGCCCAGGAGGCCATCGCGCTCGCGGGCGCGCTCAAGGCCGGCCTGCACGACAGCTCGCTGGATGGCTTCTACCACGTGGCGCGCGCGCTGCTCGTGCACGCGGAGACGCACCTGGACGCCTTCGACCAGGCCTTCCTCGCGCACTTCAAGGGCGTGGAGGCCGCGGGCCAGCAGCTCACCGACGAGCTGCTCGAATGGCTCCGGGACGCGCGCGAGCGGCGCGAGCTCACCCCCGAGGAGCGGGCGCTGCTCGAGCGCTTCAACGCGGAGGAGCTGGAGACGCTCTTCCAGAAGCGCCTGGAGGAGCAGCGCGAGCGCCACGATGGCGGCGCGAAGTGGGTGGGCACGGGGGGCGCGTCGCCCTTCGGGCACTCGGGCCTGCCGCGCGAGGGCTTCCGCGTGGGTGGCGAGGGCGGGGGCGGCAAGAGCGCGATGAAGCTCGCGGGGGGGCGCGCGTACCAGGGCTACCGGGGCGACGTGGTGCTGGACACGCGGCAGATGGCGGTGGCGCTGCGCAAGCTCCGGGCCTTCTCGCGCGAGGGCGCCGAGGAGGAGCTGGACGTGGAGGGCTCCATCGCCGCCACGGCGAAGAACGCGGGCGAGCTGGAGGTGGTGACGCGTCCGCCGCGCCGCTCCAACACGCGCGTGGTGCTGCTCATGGACGTGGGCGGCTCCATGGACCCCTACGCCCACCTGGTCAGCCGGCTGTTCTCCGTGGCCAGGCAGGCCACGCACTTCAAGGAGCTGCGCACCTACTACTTCCACAACTGCGTCTACGGCCGCGTGTTCGAGTCGTCGCTGCTCAAGGGCGGCATCAGCGTGCCGGACCTCGTCGGGCAGGTGGGCCGGCACTACAAGCTCGTGCTGGTGGGGGACGCCTTGATGGCGCCCTACGAGCTGACGATGCGCACCAACACCGAGGGCTACTACGCGGGCGAGGACGGCAAGGAGGGCCTGTCGTGGCTCATGGACCTGGCGCGCCACTTCGAGCGCAGCGCCTGGCTCAACCCCGAGCCCATGCAGACGTGGCGGGGCAACACCATCGAGGCCGTTCGTCGGGTGTTCGACATGTTTCCCCTGACGCTGGAGGGGCTGGGGGAGGCGGTGGCGCACCTCACCAAGGGCCGTCAGGCGCGCGGGCGCGGCTAGCGGGACGGTTTCAGGCTAGCGTCGGCGCCCGGGTTCCATTCGCGGTCGCGGGAGCGCAGACGATGACGACGGTTCTGGTGACGGGTGCCACGGGCACCATCGGTTCGCAGGTGGTGGCCGCCCTCAAGGGGCGCGAGGACGTGAAGGTGCGCGCGGCCGTGCGCAGCGCCGCCAAGGCGGATGCCCTGCGCGGCGGCGGCGTGGTGCCGGTGGACTTCGAGTTCACCAAGCCCGAGCTCATCAAGAAGGCCCTCACCGGCGTGGAGAAGGTCTTCCTGGTGGTGCCCTTCACGGCCGAGCAGGTGGAGCACGCCACGAAGTTCATCGACCTGGCCAAGGAGGCCGGGGTGCGGCACGTGGTGAAGCTGTCGGCGCTCGGGTGCGAGTACGTGCCGGGCATCGACCTGGGGCGCTGGCACCGCATCGTCGAGCGCTACCTGGAGGGCTCGGGCCTCGCGCACACGTTCCTGCGGCCCACCAACTTCATGGAGAACTTCATCCACTTCAACCCCCCGGGCAAGGACGGCAACATCTACCTGCCGTTCGGTCAGGCGGGATGCAGCTTCATCGCGGGCGCGGACATCGCCGCGGTGGCCGCCGCCGCGCTGACCACGCCGGGCCACGAGGGCCAGGCGTATGACCTGGTGGGGCCCGAGGCGCTCACCGTCGCCCAGGTGGCCGAGCAGATCGCGAGCGTCGCGGGCCGTCCGGTGAAGTACGTGGACGTGCCCGAGGAGGCCGCGCGCCAGGGCATGGTCGGCGCGGGCATGCCCGGGTGGTCGGCGGACGCGATGCTGCAGCTCTACGGCCTCATCAAGGCGGGCCACGCGGCCCGGGTGACGGACACCGTCCAGAAGATCACCGGCCGCGCGCCCACGACCTTCGCCGAGTTCGCGAAGAAGCACGCCGCGAGCTGGAAGTAGCGCGCGCGACTTCGCGCCGGTGGGCGAGGGTCACTTCGCCCCGTCGAGCCAGGTGCCCCAGCGCACGAGCCGCGAGCCGCCCTCGGGCTGGTTCTTGCCGCCGGGGCCCACGCGCTCGGTGCCCTCGGCGAGCGGCTGGAAGCGGGCCTCGCGGGCGAGCCCCGACAGGGTGGGGCCCCAGGGGTCCGCCGCCACCGTCTCCGTGTAGACGCGCTCGGCGCCCTCCTCCTTCTGCGTGCGCCGCACGGTGAGCGCGGGCACCTCCTGCTTCTCCACGCGGAAGGTGTCCTGGGTGCCGCCCTGCACCGAGGGGGGCGGCCAGTCGCCCGTCGTCAGCGCCTCCCACGCCAGGCCCATGAGCACCTCCTCGAGCGGCTCGGCCTCGGCCTCGGCCAGGTCCGCGCACGGCGCCGCCTGGGTGTCGATGGGGCGCTCGGTGCGCAGGAGGTAGCCGCGCTCGGCGCCGAAGCACACCCGCTGCAGCGTGGGCGCGGGCTCCAGATCCACGCGCCGGTCGTACCAGGTGCCGGGCCCCAGGGGCCGATCCAGCGCGGGCACCTCGCCCGCCCCGTCCTTGCCCTCGGCGGAGTCCACCAGGTCCAGCGTGAGGCCGCCCGGCACGCGGAAGCCCGCGGACTCGGTGATGGCCTGCAGCAGGCCGCGCGTGAGGTAGAGGGGCCCCGGCTGCTTCGCGTACAGCCGGTTGACGAGGTTGCCATCCACCGGCCGGTCGTCCTTCACGTAGCGCAGGGCCTCCCAGTCCTTCTGCGCCAGCGACACGCGCTCGGCCTGGGGCTCGCCCAGGGGCGCCACCTCGATGGGGTGCGTCTCCTCGGCGCGCACGGGCAGCACCAGCTCGCGCGCGAGCCGCGCCTGGGGCAGGGGCTGGCCGGAGGCGTCCTGGAAGGCGAGGGTGAGCCACACCCAGGGCTGCTTCACCGCCGTCACGCTGAGCGTCACGCGGCCGGAGAGCGTGCGCGGGGTGCCGCGCTCGGCCGAGCCCTGCCGCGCGGAGAAGGCATAGGTGACGCGGTCGCCCACGCGGGCGCGGCGCCAGCCGTTGTCCGTGTTCTTCGCCGACTGCGCGGAGCCGCTCGGGGACGGGCCACTGGCGGTGGAGGCCGTGCAACCGGGCAGCAGGAACAACAGGGCCGCGCCGAACAGCGCGCGAGGGAGGGGCATCGGAGGGCGCATTCGCATGGGGGACTTGATACACCGGGAGTGTCGGCCGTCCCATCTTTCGCTGGAGCCCCGCGCATGCCCTCCTCCCTGCCCATCCGCCGCGTCGTCCTCTACAAGCACGGGGTGGGCTACTTCGAGCGTCAAGGAAAGGTGGAGGGCCACGACACCCTGCACCTGGACTTCAAGGCCCGGGACATGAACGACGTGCTCAAGTCCATGACGGTGCTGGACCTGTCGGGCGGCTCGGTGTCCGCGGTGAGCTACGACTCCACCAAACCCTTGGAGCAACTGCTCCAGGAGGCCACCGTGCGCATCCCCGAGGACGGGGGCCTCACGGCGCTGCTCGCCCAGGTGCGCGGCGCGCGGGTGCGGGTGCGCGTGGGCAAGGAGCAGCACGTGGAGGGCGCCATCGTGGGCCTGGAGCGCCTGCCGCTCACCGAGGGCAAGGTGGCCGTGGAGCGGCCCTTCCTCACGCTGCTCGTGGGCGCGAGCCTGCGCACCTTCGACGTGCTGGACGTGGCCGAGCTCACCTTCCTGGATGACGCGGTGCGCGCGGACCTGGAGTTCTACCTGGCCACGGTGCTCTCCTCGTACAAGAAGGACACCAAGCGGGTGTCGGTGCTCACCTCGGGCGAGGGCCCGCGCGACCTGTTCGTCTCCTACGTGCTGGAGGCGCCGGTGTGGAAGACGAGCTACCGCATCCTCCTGGAGGAGGGGGAGAAGCCCCTGCTGCAGGGCTGGGCGGTGGTGGACAACACCGGGGACGAGGACTGGGAGCAGGTGGACCTGGCGCTCATCGCCGGGCTGCCGGTGTCCTTCGTGCACGACCTGTACAGCCCGCGCTACCTCCGGCGCCCCGTGGTGGAGGTGCGCACCGAGGCCGCCGCCGCCCCCGTCATCCCCGAGGAGAGCTTCGGCGCCCTGGCCGAGGCGCCCCCGGCCGAGCCGATGATGGACGATGGGATGGAGGCGGAGATGGCGGCGGCGCCCGTGATGGCGGCCCCCGCGGCCATGCCCATGCGCGCCATGGGGGGCGGGGGCCTCGTGCGGCGCGAGGCGCTCGGGCGCAGCGCGGACGTGAAGACGGTGACCAAGGAGGTGGGGGACCTGTTCGAGTACCGCGTGGACCACCCGGTGACGGTGCACCGCAACCAGAGCGCGCTGGTGCCCATCCTCCACCGCCCCTTCGAGGGCCGGCGCGTGCTGCTCTACAACCGCGCCACGCGCGAGAAGAACCCCATGGCGTGCATCGAGCTGAAGAACACCACGGGCCTCACGCTGGAGGGCGGCCCGGTGACGGTGATGGACGCGGACACCTACGTGGGCGAGGCCATGCTGGACACCCTCAAGCCCGAGGACCGGCGATTCGTGCCCTACGCGGTGGAGCTCGGGTGCGCGGTGTCCGTGGACGACACGTCCGAGCAGGGCCCGGTGACGCGCGCCGTGGTGGCCCGGGGCCTGCTGACGGTGGAGTTCTTCTTCCTGCGCCGCACCCACTACGTGCTGCGCAACAAGTCCCGGCGCGCGCAGACGCTCTACCTGGAGCACCCGCGCACGGACTGGCGCCTGCGCGACACGCGCGCCCCCGACGAGACCACGGACAACTTCTGGCGCTTCCTGCACGAGCTGGAGCCCGGCGCCCACGTGGACTTCACCGTCACGGAGACCTCGCCCGGCCAGCAGACGTACATGCTCGACGCCTCGCTCGACCAGGTGGGCTACTTCCTCAGCTCGGGCTTCATCGACGAGCGCGTCGCCCAGGGCCTGCGCGAGGTGGCGGCGCTCCGGGGCAAGCTGCACCAGCTCATGGACGAGGAGCGGCGCTTCCACGAGGAGCGCGCGCGGCTCTTCGAGGATCAGAAGCGCATCCGCGCCAACATCGACTCGCTCAAGAGCGGCGGCCCCCAGCGCGAGCTGTCCGACCGCTTCGTGGCCCGGCTCAACGAGCAGGAGGACCGGCTGGAGGTCATCACCCGGGAGCTCGGGCGGGTGGAGCAGGGCAAGCGCGAGGCGCAGGAGGCGCTGCACCAGACCCTGCAGACCCTGTCCTTCCGCGCGGAGCTGGACGCGCCCCGCGGCTGAGGCTCACGAGCGCTCGAGCACGAGCGGCGTCCAGCCGTCGCTCATGCGCAGCCGGGGGATGGTGACGCCCCCGTCCGGCGCGGCGATGACGGTGCCGTGGGCCGAGCCGAAGCTCCACCGCACGCGCTCGCCCGGCAGGCACTGGAAGCGCTGCACGCGCCGGGGCGTCACGTCCACCACGGGCGCGCCCACCACGCCCGCGCCCCGCACCGCGCGCAAGGGCATCACCAGGCGCCGGGTCGAGTCCACCAGCCGCGTCGCGTCCCAGCGCAAGGAGCGGTTGATCATCCCCGCCACGTCCCCGTCCCAGCCGGTGTCCCCCGCCACCTTGGGGTCCCCCGCGAAGCCGGAGTCCAGGCGCCGCGCCTGCCGGCCATTGCCGCCCCGGCCCGGGTCGCCGTCCCACGACGAGCGGCTGAACGCGGGGAAGGCCTGGTCGCGCCGCAGGAAGGAGCGGCTGTCCGTGCGCGGATTCCAGCCCCGGTCCCACCAGCGCGCGCCGAGCCAGGGGTCCGGCTCGGTGTGGCCGCCCTCGTCCCACACCGCCACGTGGCCGATGTGGCGCAATTGCAGCGTCTCGTAGAAGGACGCGCCCGTCAGGGTGCTGGGCCACACCACCGAGCCGAAGTGGATGATGGGGTCGTCCTTGCCGTGCTCCAGGAAGAGGAACTGCGAGCGCGCGCCGGTGTCGTCGCGCAGGGCCCGCGTCATGTCCAGGCGGCTCCACACCCCCAGGCCGTCCTCCTCGGGCACCTCCTCCTCGGGCATGCCCCAGAGCGAGGCGAGCTGGGCCAGGCGCCACGGCCGGTGCGCGCGCGCCACCGGCTGCGCGTGCCGGGCGAACACCCCCGCGAAGTGCCGCGCGTCCAGCAGCCCCAGCGTCAGCGCGCCCGCGCCGCCCATGGAGTCGCCCTCCACGAACACCCGGTCCGGGTCCGCGTTGGGGTAGCTGCGCAGCACCCACTCGAGCAGCGCCAGCACCCGCCGCGCGGTGTAGGGCGGGATGCTGCCCTCCACGGCCGGGCCCTTGGGCAGGTTCTCCGAGTAGCCCCACCAGTAGGTGAGGTGCGGGTCACTCGGCTCGATGACGAAGCGCTCCGAGGACGTCTGGGTCGCGGGCGGCCAGTTGCCCACGCCGTGCAGCCGCACCGTCACCGGCAGCCGGCCCGCGGAGGGCGCCGCCAAGGGCACCGTCACCACCGCCGGGAAGGTGCGCCCCGCGTAACCCGGGCTGTCCAGCCACGCGTCCGTCACCTGCTCCAGCGTCAGCCGGATGCTGCCGGGCAGCTCCTCGCGCAGCACCACGCGCGGCTCGGGCGTCTGCCGGGTGTCCTGGATGGTGAGCGTCATGCGCTCGCGCGCGGTGAACTCGCCGTCCGTCGCGGTGAACGTCACGTCGTGCCGGCTGCCGCCCTGGATGAAGTCCGGCTGGAAGGTGAGGGTGCGCGCGAGCTCGTCCCAGCGCGCCCCGGGCGGCATGTTCTCCGCGAACACCCGCGTGCCCGCGCGCCCCCCCTCCACCTGCACGGTGATGCGTAGCAGCTCGCCCTCGTCCACGCTCTGCGCCGGCGGCACCCGCAGCACCAGCGGGCCCGGTTGGTTGGGGGTCAACGGTTCCATCTCCGAGCGCGCCTGCGCGGCGCGCGGAGAGTCCCACAGCCACAAGGCGCACAGCCCCAGCACCACCCACCGGTGCCGCGCAATGCAAGAGCGGACCTGTCTTCCCCAACGCATCGTGCAACGTCCTCGTGCGCGGTCTTCGAGGAGCCGCGAGGCTCCCGGACCGCCATCAGCTTTCAGTGAGCAAAGGCCATGCCCTGGCGCGTGCGCGAAACAGACGATGCCCGCGTCTCGTTCCGGACGCCACTGTCGCTCGTCCTCACGGATGCTCGGGATGCAGGCGGTGCCGCCAGCCCGAGCGCCGCGACGTGAGCCGGGGATTCTCGAACAGCTTCACCAGCACCACCCCGGCGACGAAGCCCCCCACGTGGGCCCACACCGCCACACCGCTGCCTCCCTCGGCGCTCAGGGAGTTGAGCTGGGGCAGGCCGGCGAGCACCTGGACGCCGAACCACCACAGCAACACCAGCCAGGCGGGCAGGGGCACCAGGAAGAACAGGAAGAGCATGTTCACCCGGACCCGCGGGTAGAGCACGAGGTAGGCGCCCATGATGCCGGAGATGGCGCCCGAGGCCCCCACCATGGGCACGGGCGAGGCGGGGTCCACCATCACCTGGGCCAGGGCCGCGGCGAGGCCACACACCAGGTAGAAGACGACGAAGCGCCCGCGCCCCATGCTGTCCTCCACGTTGTTGCCGAAGACCCAGAAGAACAGGCAGTTGCCGAGGAGGTGGCCCCAGCTGCCGTGCAGGAACATGGAGGTGAGCGGGGTGAGGACGTTGATGGGCTCGCGGTCCACCACGCAGGCGAGCCCCGCGCCAATGGGCACGGCGAGCCCCACCGGCGCCAGCCGCGTCAGCTCCCCGGGCACGAGCCCCAGGTTGCACACACTGGCCGCCAGGGCCACCTCGCTCAGGCCCGCCCCTTGAATCCACACCCACACGGCCGCGATGGCGGCCAGCAGCAGGTAGGTGATGACGGGGGTGCGCAGCGTGGGGTTGTCGTCACTGAGGGGAATCATCGCGAGCCTCCATCATGCGCACGCGGGGCCGCCCGGCCACGGGTTTCGTCGCGCCCGCCCGGGGATGTCCGGCGCGAGACGGAGCGCTGGCTTGGCGTCCGGGGGCGGCCGTGATTCAAATCGGCCCCTCATTCAACCGTTGGAGGGGGTTCATGAAGGCGAACAAGTGGTCGGTCCCGCTGCTCCTGGTCACCACGCTGGCCCTGGGCTCCGGATGCGCGTCCGGACGCCGCGAGATGTACATCCAGGAGAAGGCGAGCGACTACGTGTACCGCAAGCCCATCGCCGAGGTGTGGCCCCAGGTGCGCGCGATGCTCGCGGAGAAGGAACTGCCCGTGCGCGAGGCGCAAGGGGCCTATGAAATCAGCACCGACTGGCACCAGCAGGGCGCCGCGTCCAACCTGGGCACCAGCTACGTGCGCTACCTCGTGCGCGGCCACCAGCCCAGCCCCGCCCTGACCCAGGTGGAGATCCTCCGGCAGAACCGGGTGGAGTCCGGCCAGGGCGCCATGGCCACGGCGAACAACCGCACCACGGGCACCGACTCCGTCAACCGCACGCGCGACCGGGAGATGGAGTGGGAGCTGCTGCAGCGCGTGGACCCCGAGGGCGCCAAGGCGCTCAAGGCCGAGGCCGAGGCCACCATCAAGTAGCGGGCGGCTCGTCGCGCAGGGGCAGCTCCACGCTCAGCCCGTCGTAGGCCACCTCCACGGGCCCCTTGTACTCCTCGCGCGCCTGGGTGAGCAGCCGCGAGGGGTCCGTGTCGTGGCGGCTGGACAGGTGGGTGAGGATGAGCCGCCGCGCGCCCGCCTCGCGCGCCACCTGGGCCGCCTCGCGCGCCGTCGAGTGCCGCGTCTCCAGGGCACGCGCCTGCTCGTCATCCGAGAACGTGGACTCGTGGATGAGCAGGTCCGCGTCCTGGGCGGCGCGCACCAGCGCGGAGCACGGCCGGGTGTCCCCGGAGATGACCAGGCGACGGCCGGGCCGGGGCTCGCCCACCACCTCCTCGGGGCGCACCACGCGGCCGTCCGGCAGCTCCACGGGCTCGCCGCGCTGCAACTGGCCGTAGAGCGGCCCCGCCGGCACCCCGAGCGCCTTCACCTTCTCCAGGTTGAACTTCCCGGGGCGCTCCTCCTCCTGGAGCACGTAGCCGAGCGCGTTGATGCGGTGGTCCACCGCCACCGCCCGCACGGAGTAGCCGCGCCGGGGCACGGTGTCCCCATCGCGCAGCTCGTGGATTTCCACCGGGAAGGACAGCGACTCCACGCCCAGGTGCACGGCCTGGTGCAGCAGCCGGCGCGCGGTGGGCGGGCCGTAGAGGCGCACGGGGTTGTCCCGGCCCATCATCCCGAGCGTGCGCAGGAAGCCGATGATGCCCAGGTAGTGATCCGCGTGGAAGTGGGTGAAGAAGACGGCGTCCACGGTGAAGCCGGTGCCATAGCGCACCATCTGCCGCTGACTGCCCTCGCCGCAGTCGAACAGGAGCAGGTCGGCGTTGGCCTTCACCGCGAGCCCGGAGAGGTTGCGGTGCAGGGTGGGCTGGGCGGCCGAGGTGCCGAGGAAGGTGAGCCTGAGGATGGACATGCCGGCGCTGCCCATGGGTGGACTCCTTCGCGCGAGACCGGGGAGGGCCCTCATGTATCACGGGTTTCCCCTCCGCCGTGGGGTGCGGTATGAGGCGCGCCGTTCCCATGAACGATTCCCTGACGGTGTCCCCCACGAGCGACCCGCGCCGCGTGCGCGCGGCCGATGGCTCCATCCTCTCCGTGCCCGCGGGCTGGGCGCTGCTCCCTCCGGGTGACGCGGGGCTCACGCGCCGGGTGAAGGCGGCGGGGCCGAGCTGGACGGTGGTGGAGAAGAAGGGCCGGAAGACCTTTTCCCAGGGCGTGTGGGCGCCGGCGGCCCACATCACCGCGGCCCAGGCGGCGCTGGAGTCCGAGCGCTCGACCCCGGCCTATGCCAAACGCCGCGTGGCGGACGTGCGCCGGCGCGAGCGCGAGCAGGCCGAGTACGAGGTGGACTTCGCCAACGCGGTGCTCCAGTTCCTGCGCTTCTCGCCGTCCTACACGGCCCACGGCAAGCTGATGGCGGTGGCGGTGGCGGCGCACGCGACGCCGGTGGGCAGCGGCACGGTGGCGCGCACGGAGCGCATCCCCATCGAGCGCCGGGCGGAGGCGGCGGTGATCGCGTGGATGCGGCACCAGACCACGGCGTACGACGACATGAGCATCGCGCGGGTGAAGGGCGCCCGGCGCGAGGTGCGGCGGGAACTCGCCGAGGTGTCGCGCGCGGTGCTGGACCTGCACCGGCGCGAGGGCGGCCATGCCGTGGCGGCCTGTCCGCTGTGCACGGCCCTGGCGCGCCTGCTCCCGAAGTCCTGAGCGTGGATGTCAGGGTTGTCCGGCGGCGGGCAGGAGCCGGCAGCCCTCGCGGGCGCTCACCCAGACGGCCGTGCTGGACTGACCCAGCCCCCGCGCGGTGACCCGGCGGCTCGGAGTGTCCTCCGTGAGCCCGCTGTGCGGGATGTACTGCTTCGCGTAGCCCTGGCAGTACGCCTCCGAGAAGCCCATCACGAACCGGCACGAGCAGTACTCCTTGGCCGTGTACGCGCTCAGCACGCCCTGGAACGCGCTCACGTGCTCGCGGTTCGCCGCGTACCACGTGCCGCCGCCGAGCAGCAGCAAGGCCCCCACCGCCAGGAGGCTCCGCTTCACCGCGCGGCTCACTGTCCACCTCCCGCCGGCAGGAACGCCGCCCGCGCCCGCGCGAGGAACTCGTTCTGGCGGAAGCTCCTGTCCCGGTCATCCGCGAAGCGGACGATCACCATCTTCTCCGAGGGAATCACGAACAGGCCCTGCCCCCAGTGGCCCAGCGCCGCGAGCGTATCCTCGGGCGCGTCCTTCCACGGCCGGGGCGCGCCCTTGAAGGCGCGGTTGAGCCACCAGTGGCCGCCGGGGATCGCCTCGGCGACGGGGGCCCGCGGGTCGGGCACGTAGTGCGCGAAGGGCGTGAGGCTCACCTCCATCCACGCGGGCGGCAGGAACTGCTGGTCCTTCCACCGTCCCCCGCGCGCCATGAGCAGGCCCACCCGCGCCAGGTCGCGCGCCGTCATGTACGCGTACGAGGAGCCGACATAGGTGCCGCTCGCGTCGCGCTCCCACACGGCGCTGGTGATGCCGAGCGGCTCGAACACCGCCGTCCACGGGTAGTCCGCGTAGGCCTCGCCCACCATGGACTTGAGGCTGGCCGACAGCACGTTGCTGTCCCCGCTGGAGTAGACGTGGCGCGTGCCCGGGGGCACCACCGCGGGGCGCGAGGCGGTGTAGACCGCCATGTCGTCGCGCCCCCGCGTGTAGAGCATGGCGATGACCGAGGACTTGAGCGGCGAGGCCTCGTAGCCCTCGCTCCAGTCCAGCCCCGAGGCCCAGTGCAGCAGGTGCCGCAGGTGGATGTCCGGATGCCGGGCGAAGGGCGGGTAGTGGCGCGCCACCGCGTCGTCGGGCTGGAAGTGCCCCTCCCGGAATGCGACCCCGAGCACCGTCGCCATCACGCTCTTGCTGATGGACCAGGTGAGGTGGGGCGTCTCCGGGCGGTTCTCCCCCGCGTAGCGCTCGTAGACGAGGTGGCCGTCCACGATGACCACCACGCTGTCCGTGCGCACCCCCTTGGATTGGGCGTCATCCCGGGGCGGAAAGGCGTAGGCCTCGAAGGCCCGCAGGGCCTCCGCGGGCGCGGCGATCTCCCCGCGAGGCCAGTCGGTACCGGGCCACTCCTCGGCGCCCGCGGCCAGCGGCGCCACCAGGGCGAGGAGGGCGAGGGCGCGGCGCCCGCGAGACAGGAACATGCGTTGGCAACTCCCACGAGAAGAAGGGGCCCACGCTAGCAGGGGCCGACCGCGAACCGGGGCCTTCCCCCACCCCGAATCCAGGATTAGGAAAATAAGTGGATATCATTAATAGATTGAATGGGGTGTTGACCCGGGGTTCAGGAACCAGATTGGCTGTTTCTGACCAGCGGGTTAGAAATGGCGCCTCATGGCCCGCCCCGCAGACCCCCACGCTCGCGCCTCGCTGCTGTCCGCCGCCCGGGCGGAGTTCATGAAGAAGGGCCTCAAGGGGGCGCGCATCGAGGACATCACCGCCGCGTGCGGCCTGTCCAAGGGCGCCTTCTACCTGCACTTCGAGTCCAAGGAGGCGCTCTTCGGCGAGGTGCTGGGGGTCTTCTCCGCGGAGCTGCAGACCATCATCGAGCAGCGGCGCGGCGAGACGGAATGCTTCTTCCTGGAGCATGGCCCGGTGGAGATCCACGACGTGGCCGAGGGCTCCGAGCGCTACGAGCAGCTCCTGCGCGTGAGCACCGAGGGCGACCTGCGCACGCTCGAGCTCATGTGGAGCTACCGCGACGTGATGCACGTGCTCATCCGCGGCAGCCAGGGCACGGAGTTCGAGTCGGTGATGTGGAGCTACGTGGACCGCGAGGTGGAGCACGTGTCGCAGGAGTTCCAGCGCCTGCAGTCGCGCGGCGCGCTGCGCACGGACGTGCCCTCGGAGGTCATCGGCTCGCTCATCGTGGGCACCTACGTGCTGCTCGCCCAGCGCATGTGCCAGACGGAGGAGAAGCCGGACCTGGCCGCGTGGGCGCGCTCCATCCACCGGCTCATCCGCGAGGGCTGCGTGCCCCGTGACGCTTCTTCCCGCCCCGCCGTCGCCCCGCGCGCCGCGGAGGCGACCCCTTCCCGCCGGGCCCCGGCCCGCGCGCTTTCCCGTACCCGCAGCACCCCGAGGTCAGGACCGTGAAACTCACCAGGACGCCGTTCGTCGCCGGGCTCGCGGCCGTGGGCATCGCCGCCACCGCGCTTCCCCTCTCCGGCTGCCGCGCGGAAGCCGCGCCCACCCAGGCCCCCGCCGCCGCCGCTCAGCAGGGCGCCCCCGTGGTGTCGCTCGCCGCGCCGCGGGCCGTGCGCAGCGTGCCGCGCGAGGAGGTGACGGGCACGCTCTTTCCCGCCCAGTCGCTCCAGGTGGGCTTCGAGGTGGGCGGCCGGCTGGAGAAGGTGCGCGTGACGAAGGGCCAGGAGGTCCAGGCGGGCCAGGTGCTCGCCCAGCTCAACCCGGAGATCTCCGACGCCCAGCTCGCCCAGGCCCAGGCCGCGGTGGCCGCCGCCGAGGTGAGCGCCGCCATGGCCACCGACGTGGCCGGCCGCAACGCGAAGCTCCAGGAACAGGGCAACGTGAGTGACCTGGCCAACCGCACCGCCAGCACCCAGGCGCGTCAGGCCGAGGCCCAGCTGCTCGCGGCCAAGGCGCAGCTCGCCCAGGCCCAGGCGGGCCGGCGCCGGCACGAGCTCAAGGCGCCCTTCGCGGGCACCATCATCGACGCGCCCGAGCAGGTGGGTGCCATCGTGGGCCCGGGCGTGTCGCTCTTCACCGTGGAGAACCTGGGCGCGCTCCTGCTCAAGACGACGGTGGCCGAGTCCTCGCGCTCGCGCCTCAAGCCGGGCACCCGCGTGCGCGTGGAGATGGTGGGCGGCGGTGTCTTCACCGACGAGGCCGTCATCCGCACGGTGATTCCCTCGGCGGACGCGGCCACGCGCCGCATCCCGGTGGACATCCTCGTGCCCAACAAGGACGGGCGCTTCACGGCCAACACCCTGGCGCGTGTGGTGCTGCCGCTCGGCGAGGCCCAGGAGGCGCAGGCCCTGCCGGTGAGCGCCCTGGGCAGCACGGGGGGAGACCACGTGCTCGTGGTGGCCGCTTCCGGCGAGGTGCGCCGCGTGGACGTGCAGGTGCTCGAGCGCGGCCTGCGTGAGGTCGTCGTCAAGGCCGCCGCGCCCCTGGACAAGGTCGTCGAGTACCCCATGCCCTCGCTCACCGACGGCACCCGCGTCTCCGTGAAGTAGTCCTTCCCGCCGCCCCCTTCCGAGCGCCTTCCTCCATGCTCCTCAGCGACGTCTCCATTCGCCGGCCGATCTTCACGGCCATGATGTCCCTCTGCCTCATCGTCCTCGGGGTGATGGGGTTCGGCCGCCTGGGCACGGACCTCTTCCCGGACGTGGCCATCCCCGTGGTGGTGGTCAACACCGTGTACAAGGGCGCGGGCCCCGGAGAGCTCGAGACCCAGGTCATCAAGCCCCTCGAGGATGCCGTGGCCGGCATCAGCGGCGTGGAGAAGATCCACTCCTTCAGCCGCGAGAACGTGGGCACGGTGGTGGTGCAGTTCAAGCTCTCGGCGAACCTGGACCGGGCGGTGCAGGAGGTGCGCGACAAGGTGTCCGGCGTGGCCAACAAGCTGCCCCAGGACGCGGACGCGCCGGTGGTCAGCCGCGTGGACATCTCGGCGGTGGCGGTGCTGACGTACGCGGCGAGCGCCCAGGCCGACTCGCGCACGGTGCGCAAGCTCATCGAGGACAAGCTCAAGCCGGCGCTCGCGCAGCTCGAGGGCGTGGCGGACGTGCGCATCAACGGCGGTGACGTGCGGGAGATCCAGGTGGACATCGACCTGGACAAGGCGCGCGCGGTGGGCGTGTCCGCCTCCGAGGTGGGCCAGCGCATCGGCATGGAGAACCTGGACCTGCCCGCGGGCCGGCTGCAGCTGGGCTCCACGGAGCTCACGGTGCGCTCGCTCGGCCAGTTCAAGAGCGTGGAGGAGCTGCGCCAGCTGCCGGTGGCCCAGAGCCGCACGGGCGCCCAGGTGCGGCTGGAGGAGATCGCCACCGTGACGGACGGCGCGGCCGAGCGGCGAACCACCACGCGCCTCAACGGCAACGACGCGGTCATCCTGGAGGTGGTCAAGCAGCCCGGCTCCAACACGGTGGCCGTGAGCGACGCGGTGAAGAAGGCCATGGCGACGCTCGGGCCCACGCTGGGCCACGACTTCCAGGCCACGCTGCTCATCGACCAGTCGGTGCCCATCAAGGAGAACGCGCACGAGGTGTGGGTGGCGCTCATCTTCGGCGGCGCCATGGCGGTGCTCATCATCCTCGTGTTCCTGCTGGATCCGCGCGGCACGTTCATCTCGTCGCTCGCGCTGCCCACGTCCGTGGTGGGCACGTTCTTCGTGATGTACGCCCTGGACTACTCGCTCAACCAGATGACGCTCCTGGCGTTGTCGCTCGCCATCGGTCTGCTCATCGACGACGCGGTGGTGGTGCGCGAGGCCATCACCCACCGCCTGGAGAACGGCGAGGATCCGGTGTCCGCGGCCTCCAAGGGCACGAGTGACGTGGGCCTGGCGGTGCTCGCCACCACGCTGGCCCTGGTGGCGGTGTTCGTGCCGGTGGCCTTCATGCCCGGCATGGTGGGCAAGTTCCTCCAGCAGTTCGGCATCACCATCTCGGTGGCGGTGCTCATCTCGCTCTTCATCTCCTTCACGCTCGACCCGATGCTCTCCGCGCGTCTGGCCAAGCAGCGCAAGCCCGGCGAGCACCACCAGGAGAACGCCCTGGCGCGCTCCATCCGCGGCTTCCTGGATGGCAGCGAGCGCGTCTACGCCCGCATCCTGCGCGCGACGCTCAACCACAAGTGGCTCACCATGGGCGTCACCGTGGCGGTGCTGGTGATGTCCTTCGGCGTGGCCAGCCGCATGGGCGTGGAGTTCATGTCCCCCGAGGATCGCTCCCAGTTCCTCGTGCAGCTCATCCTCCCGGATGCCTCCAACCTGGAGCAGACGGGGGCGCGCGTGGCCCAGGCGGAGAAGCTCTTGCGCGGCATCCCCGAGGTGACGGACATCTACTCCATCGTGGGGGAGAACGGCGACGTCAACAAGGCGCGCATCCGGGTGCTCACCACGCAGAAGCACGAGCGCACCCGGGGCATCCAGGCCATCAAGGAGGAGGCGCGTGAGCGGCTCGCGCCGGAGCTGGTGGCCACGCGCCTGATGATGATGGATCCCCCCGTCATCGACGGCCTGGGTGGGGACTTCTACCCCATCATCGTGCGCGTCACGGGCCCGGACCTGGCGAAGATCCACGAGGAGTCCGAGCGGCTCGCGGGCTACCTGCGCGACATCAAGGGCACCTCGGACGTGCGCGTGGACTTCAACCCGCCCAAGCCCGAGCTGGCGATCGAGATCGACCGGGCGCGCGCCAAGGACCTGGGCGTGAGCGCCGCGGCGCTGGCCATGCAGCTGCGCCTGGCCATCGGCGGTGACGTGAGCGCCAAGCTGCGCGAGGGCGTGGACGAGACGGACATCCGCGTGCGCCTGTCGGCCAAGGACCGGGACACGCCCGAGCGCGTGGGCCAGCTGCTGGTGGCCACGCCCAAGGGCATGGTGCCGGTGTCGGACGTGGCCCGGGTGGAGCTGCGCGATGGCCCGAGCGTCATCGAGCACGAGAACCGCCAGCGGCAGATCGCCATCTACTCGCAGCTCAAGGACGCGCCGCTGGGGGACGTGGCCAACCAGTTCCGCGCCCAGGTGGCGGCCCACCCGCTGCCGCCCGGCTACTCGCTCATCTACGACGGGCAGATGAAGATGCTCACCGAGCAGAACGACGCCTTCGGCGTGGCGTTCCTCATGGCCTTCGTCTTCATCTACATGGTGCTCGCCAGCCAGTTCGAGTCGCTGCTGCACCCCTTCACCATCATGGTGTCCCTGCCGCTGGCGCTCGTGGGCGCGCTGTTGGGCCTGGCCCTGGGCGGCTTCCACGTCTCCATGGGCGCGATGATCGGCATCATCCTGCTCATGGGCCTGGTGACGAAGAACGCCATCCTCCTGGTGGACGGCGCGCTGCAGTACCTGCGCGAGGGCGCCACGGTGGACGAGGCGCTCATGAAGGCGGGTCCGCGCCGCTTGCGCCCCATCCTCATGACGAGCGCCGCCATGGCGATCGGCATGGTGCCCACCGCCATCGGTCAGGGCGTGGGCAGCGAGTTCCGCGCCCCCATGGCCATCGCCGTCATCGGCGGGGTCATCACCTCCACCTTCCTCACGCTGCTGGTGGTGCCGGTGGTGTTCGCGGGCGTCGAGCACCTGTCCTTGAGCCGGCTGTTCGGCAAGGCCGCGCCCGCCGCTCCCGCCGGGTCCGCTCCGGTGCACCTGCCCGCCTCCGACGACGTGTCCCCGTCCCAGTCCTCCGACCGCGCCGCCTAGCCGCGCGTCGGGGGCCCCCCCACCGCCTCCCGGACCGTTCCCATGTCGCCTCGCCGCTCCCTCACCCTGTTGCTCCTCGCCGCCCTGTCGCCCGCCGCTGGGTTCGCCCAGGCGCCCGAGGCCCCCGCGCCCGGCACGCGTCGCACGGCGACGCTCCAGGAGACGCTGTCCCTGGCCGCGAAGCAGAGCCCGGACGTGGCCGCCGCGCGCGCCCAGGCCGCCATCGCCGCCGCGGGCGTGCGCCGCGCCTGGACGGCGTGGCAGCCGGACCTGTCCCTGGGGGCCCAGTTCGTCCACACCAACGCCCCGGCCACGTTCGACCTGGGCGCCATCACCGGCCTGGTGGGCGGGGTGTTCGGCCTGGCCCCCGTCAACCCGGGCGCCATCCCCGGCCCCGTCGTCATCACCGGGCAGAACTCGCGCTACGCCACGGTGCAGGTGTCCCAGCCGCTCTTCACCCCCGCGGGCGTCTTCCTCATCGGCCCGGCCAAGGACGGGGCGCGGGCGGCGGAGTTTGGCGCCCTGGAGGCGCGCGAGCAGGTGCTGCTGGGCGTGGCGCGCACGTACCTGGGCTTGCAGGGCATTCTGCAGCTCATGGACGCGGCGCGCGAGGCGGAGACGGTGGCGCTGCAGCGCGAGGGCGAGGCCAAGGCCCAGCTCGCGGTGGGCATGACGGTGGAGGCGGCGCTCCTGCGCGCCCAGACGGAGACGGCCCAGGCGCGCGTGCAGCTCGCGCAGCTGTCCGGCCAGTACACCCAACTGCTCGCGCTGCTCGGGGCGCTGGTGGGCGAGCCCGTGCAGCCCACGGTCTTCGAGGAGGCGGGCACGCCCCGCTGGGTGATTCCCCCCGAGGACCAGACGCCCTGGGAGGACACCTTCGCGGTGCGCGCGGCGGCCCTGGCGGTGAAGGCCAGCGAGGGCAAGGTGCGCTTCGACCGCTTCTCCTGGCTGCCGAGCCTCGTGGCGCAGGGCAAGGGCCTCTACAACTCCAACACGGGCTTCACCGGGCGCAACACCTCCTACGAGCTGGCGGTGGCGGCGAGCCTGCCCCTGTATGACCGGGGCCAGCGCTACGCGGCGCTGCGCGAGGACGAGGCGCGGCTGGAGCAGTCCCGGGCGCAGTTCGCGTCCACGCGCGCCAAGGCCCACGCCAACTGGGTGGCGGCCCAGGCCAACCTGGAGGCGGCGCGCGCGGCCCTGACGCAGGCCGAGGCCCAGGCGCAGCTCGCCGCCCGGGTGCAGCAGCAGGTGGCGGCCGGCTACAAGGCCGGCGTGGCCACGAGCCTGGAGATGTCGGACGCGGACAACCGGCGCTTCCTCGCCGCGAGCAACGCCGCCCAGGCCCGGGCTTCCCTGGAAGTGCGCCGCGTGGAGCTGGCCGCGTCGGCGGGCCGCATCGCCGCGTCGCTCGAGCCCGCGGGCGAGCAGTCCACGCCCCGGTGAGTGACGTGCCGGCCGAGGCGCCGGGCCTGCTCGCGGTGGACCTCGGTCTGCGCGCGGGGCTGGCCCGCTATGGCGCCGACGGCCGGCTGCGCTGGTACCGCTCGCAGAACTTCGGCACCCAGTCGCGGCTCAAGCGCGCGGTGCCCGCGGTGCTGCACGCCGCCGCGCCGCTCGCGTGGCTGGTGGTGGAGGGCGGCGGCGCCATCGCCGAGGTGTGGGAGCGCGAGGCGGCGCGGCGGGCCCTGCCCGTGCTGCGCGTGTCCGCCCAGGACTGGCGCGCGCGGCTCTTGTATGCCCGGGAGCAGCGCACGGGAGGCCTCGCCAAGGAGGCGGCCGACGGGCTCGCGCGCCGGGTCATCGACTGGTCCGACGCGCCCCGGCCCACCTCGCTCAAGCACGACGCCGCCGAGGCGGTGCTCCTGGGGCTCTGGGCCGTCCTGGAAGTGGGCTGGCTCGCCCAGGTACCGCCCGAGGTGCGCCGCTAGCCCCAGCGCGCGTCAGGGCGGCGAGAGGTCGCGCAGCAGGCGCGCCAGCTCCTCCAGGTTGACGGGCTTGGTGAGGTGCACGTCGAAGCCCGCGTCGAGCGCGCGCCGCTTGGCCTCGGGCGTGCCGTAGCCCGTGAGCGCGATGAGGCGGATGTCCTTGCCCCGTTGGGCGCGCAGGCGCTCGGCCACCGCGTAGCCGTCCAGTCCGGGCAGGCCAATGTCCACCACCGCCAGCCGCACCGTGCGCTGCAGGGCCTTGGTCACGCCCTCCAGTCCGTCGCTCGCCACCTCGACGTCATGGCCCCACAACTCCAGCATCTCGCTGAGCGTGAGCCGGGCGTCCGCGTTGTCCTCCACCAGGAGGATGCGCCGGGGCTCGGCGTCCGGGGCGGCGGCGTCCGGGGCGGGGAGGGCGGACTCCGCCCGCGCCTCGTCCCCGGCGTCCACGGGCAGGCGCACGCTGAAGGCGCTGCCCTTGTCCAGGCCCTCGCTCGCGGCGGTGACCTCGCCGCCATGCAGGCCCACGAACTGGCGCACCAGCATCAGCCCGATGCCCAGTCCGCCCAGCTCCCGGTCCAGGGAGCGGTCCGCCTGGACGAAGGGCTCGAAGACGCGCGCCAGCAGGTCGCGCTCCATGCCCACGCCGCTGTCCTTCACCGTCACCCGGGCCCAGCGCCGGCCCTCGGCCACCTCGGTGTCCAGCGTCACCGCCACGGTCCCGGACGCGCGCGTGTACTTGAGCGCGTTGTCGAGCAGGTTGCCGAAGATCTGCTCCAGCCGGTGCGCATCACCCTCCATCCACAGCGGGGCCCGGGGGGGCGGCACGTGCAGGGCGAGGCCCCGGCGCTCCATCACCGGCCGGGTGTGCTCGAGCACCTGCTGGAGCAGGGCGGCCAGGTCCACGCGGGTGCGGCGCAGCTCCACGTGCCCGCGGGTGATGCGGCTGACCTCCAGCAGGTCGTCCACCATGCGCACCAGGTGGCGCGTCTGGCGCTGGATGATGTCGTGCATGCGCGCGGGCTGGGTGTCGGGCGTGTCGCCCTGGCGGACCAGGGCCACGGCGGTGTTGATGGCGGCCAGGGGGTTGCGCAGCTCGTGGGCGAGCATGGCGAGGAACTCGTCCTTGCGCCGGTCCAGCTCCTCGAGCTGCCGGGCCCGGCGGCGCGCCTCCTGCTCCAGCACGCGCATCCGGAGCACGGAGGCCACCGTGGCCGTGAGCTCCTCGGGATCGAAGGGCTGGGTGAGGTACACGTCCGCGCCGCTCTTGAGGCCCCGGACCTTCTTGTCCGCGGTGACGTACGTGGCGGACGTGTGGATGACGGCGATGTGCGCGGTGCGGGGGTTGGCCTTGATGCGCTCGCACACCGTGTAGCCATCCAGGTCCGGCAGCTTGATGTCGAGCAGGACGATGTCGGGCTGGTCCGCCTCCGCGCGCTCGAGGGCCTCGCGGCCACCCGTGGCCTCGATGACCTGATGGCCGGCGAGGCGCAGCGTCGCGGTGGAGAGGTACCGGCTGGCTTCGGTGTCGTTGACGTTGAGGACGGTGCCCGTGGCAGGCGATCGCAAAGCGGGGACTCCGGAGGGTCATCCGGGCTCCGGTCGCTCAAGAGCCCGAGCCGAAGAATGCTCCAGTGACACCGCTCTTGGAATCCCCAAGCCCTCGTCCGCCTGGCCGTATTCCAGGCGAGCAGGGGGGCCCAGGAAGAACGAAGGGCCCGACCCCGGAAGGTCAGGCCCTTGGCGCACCCAAAACGGGGTGTCTTACGTGGGGCGCACGTTCTGGGCCTGCAGGCCCTTGGGGCCCTTGGCCACTTCGAACGAGACGCGCTGGCCCTCCTGGAGGGTCCGGAAGCCGTCCGCCTGGATGGCGGTGTGGTGGCAGAACACGTCCTCGCCACCGCCGTCCTGGGTGATGAAGCCAAAGCCCTTCGCGTCATTGAACCACTTGACAGTACCGGTTGCCATGAGTCGGTCTTCTTTCGTTACCAGGGGAGTCTTACCCCTGTTCGGCCCTGATTCGAGCCGGACCTCTGACCTAGTCCGGCCCGGGGGCGGAAGTCGAGGGCCTCGTCGGACGAAGTGTTCAAGGGTGGTCACCTCGCCGGGGACGGGGGACGTGGCTAGTTTGGCGGTGGGAGGTGGCGCATGACGCAGCAGCACCCGATTCCCCCCAGCCGCACGAGCACCGTGCGGGGCGCGCTGGAGGCGGAGCTGGCCTCGGCGCCGGAGGAGGGGCTCACCGCGCGGGAGCTGTCCGCGCGCGTGGGCATCTCCGAGAAGGACGTGGCGGGGCACCTCACGCACCTGGCGAAGTCCCTGCGCGCCGGAGGCGCGGCGCTCACGGTGATTCCCTCCGAGTGTCTGGCGTGCGGCTTCGTCTTCCGCGACCGCGAGCGCCTCACCCGGCCCGGCGCCTGCCCCGCGTGCCGCTCCACGCGCATCGAGCCGCCCGCCTTCCGCATCCGCTGAAAAGACGAACGGCGGGAAGCCCGTGAGGGGCCTCCCGCCGTCAGGCACTCCGTCCCCCCGGAAAGGAGGGGGGGCGGAGGGCTCAGGCCGCCTTGCTCTCGGCCTTGGAGTCGCCCGTCAGCACGGACATGGGCGTCTCGATGCGCATGCCGTAGAAGGAGCGGTAGACGAACACGAAGGACACCAGGAAGAGCACCAGCGCGATGCCCTGGGTGAGCGCGCCCTGGCCGGCCGCCTTGAGCTCCACCGCCAGCTCCACGGCCAGCAGGCCGAAGAGGGTGGTGAACTTGATGACGGGGTTGAGCGCCACCGAGGACGTGTCCTTGAAGGGATCGCCCACCGTGTCACCCACCACCGTGGCCGCGTGCAGCTCCGAGCCCTTGGCCTTGAGCTCCACTTCCACCAGCTTCTTGGCGTTGTCCCACGCGCCACCGGCGTTGGCCATGAAGAGCGCCTGGTACAGGCCGAAGATGGCGATGGAGATGAGGTAGCCCACGAAGAAGAAGGACTCGAAGCAGGCGAACGCCAGCGTGCTGCAGAACACGCCGAGGAAGATGTTGATCATGCCCTTCTGCGCGTACTGGGTGCAGATGGCCACCACGCGCTTGGAGTCCTCCACGCTCGCCTTCTCCACGCCCTCCAGCCGGATGTTGGCCTTGATGAACTCCACCGCGCGGTAGGCGCCCGTGGACACCGCCTGCATGGAGGCGCCCGAGAACCAGTACACGATGGCGCCGCCGGCGATGAGGCCCAGGAGGAAGGGCGCGTGCAAGAGCGACAGCTTGTCCGTGTTGGCCGGGTTGAGCATGGGCAGGCCGTTGGGGCCCTGCACGATGCCGACCAGCAGCACGATGATGGAGAAGATGAGCGTCGTGGCGCCCACCACCGCGGTGCCGATGAGCACCGGCTTGCTCGTGGCCTTGAACGTGTTGCCCGCGCCGTCGTTCTGCTCGAGGTAGTCCTTGCCCTTGTCGAAGTCCGGGGTGAAGCCGAAGTCCTTCTGGATCTCCGCCTTCACGTTGGGGATGTTCTCGATGAGCGACAGCTCGTACACGCTCTGCGCGTTGTCCGTCACCGGGCCGTACGAGTCCACCGCGATGGTGACCGGCGCCATGCTCAGGAAGCCGAAGGCCACCAGGCCGAAGGCGAACACCGCCGGGGCGATCATCAGCGTCTCCGGGATGCCCAGGCTCAGGTAGTACGCGCTGCCCATGAGCACCATGATGATGATGCCCATCCAGTAGGCGGAGAAGTTGCCGGCGACGAGGCCCGAGATGACGTTGAGGGACGCGCCACCCTCGCGCGACGCCGTCACCACCTCGCGCACGTGGCGGCTCTCGGTGGAGGTGAAGACCTTGATGGCCTCGGGGATGATGGCGCCCGCCAGCGTGCCGCACGTCACGATGCCGCTCAGCCGCAGCCACAGCGTGTTGTCACCCGCCAGGTCCGGGATGAGCAGCGCGGAGACCAGGAACGTCACCGCCACGGAGACCAGCGACGTGAGCCACACGAGCACCGTCAGCGGCTTCTCGAAGTTCATCTGGTCGGCGTTCTTGTACATGCCGCCCTGGATGAGCCCGTTGATGAAGTACGAGCCCAGGCTCGCGATCACCATGGCGCTGCTCATCATGAAGATCCAGATGAGCAACTGCGCCTGGAACTGCATGGGCACCGCCAGGAGGATGAACGTGATGAGCGCCACGCTCGTCACGCCGTAGGTCTCGAAGCCGTCCGCGGACGGGCCCACCGAGTCACCCGCGTTGTCACCCGCGCAGTCCGCGATGACGCCGGGGTTGCGCGCGTCGTCTTCCTTGATCTTGAAGACGATCTTCATCAGGTCCGAGCCGATGTCGGCGATCTTCGTGAAGATGCCGCCCGCGATGCGCAGCACGCTGGCGCCCAGCGACTCACCCACCGCGAAGCCGATGAACACCGAGCCCGCGTAGTCCGCCGGCACCAGCAGGAGGATGAGCAGGATGAGCAGGAGCTCCGTGGACACGAGCACCATGCCGATGGAGATGCCCGCCTGCAGGGGGATGGCGTAGGTGGGGTAGGGCTTGCCGCGCAGCGACGCGAACGACGTGCGGCTGTTGGCGAACGTGTTCACCCGGATGCCGAACCAGGCCACGCCGTAGCTGCCCGCGATGCCCAACAGGCTCGCCGCCAGGATGGCGATGACCTTGAGCGGCTCCAGATGACGCAGGAAGCCGAAGTAGACGACCATCACCGCGCCGATGAGCACCTCGAGGATGAGGATGAGCTTGCCCTGGGTGACGAGGTACGTCTGACACGTCGCGTAGATGAGCTCGGAGATCTCGAGCATCGCCTTGTGCACGGGCAGCTTGCGCAGGGCCGCGAACTGCAGGAAGCCGAAGACCAGGCCCACCACGCAGATGGCGATGCCGGCCATGAGCAGCTGGGTGCCGGTGACCGCGCCGCCCATGAAGGTGACCTGCCGGAAGTCCGGCAGGACGAGGTCCGCCTCGCTCGCGCGGGCGGTGGAGCTGGCCAGGAGCGCCAGGAATCCGAGGACCCTGGCCGCCTTGCCGGTGATGGAAGCGGGAATCATGTGGTGCAACTCCTCGGGTGACTCATCATCTCGTGGCGCGCGGTGCTCTCGCCCTCGCGCACAGAACGGATAGAAGCTGAGGGTGTGTCGAGGGGTTGGCCGCCCGCGAACAAAACCCCGCTCGCGAACGCTTCAGCTCGGCCTCGCCCTTCAAGGACGGAGAGCACGCTTCTTGAAGGCGGCCCGCGTGTACCACGTCCCCACCGGGGAAGTCGAATTCCCCGGAAGGGGTCTCGCGGGCCCTGGGGTTGTCCAGGGGCTCTTTCGAGGGCCTTTAGAGAACCTTCACGTTGAACGTCTTGAGGACCTTGTCCCCGCGCAGGATGCTCACCGTCCACTCGCCCGCCTTGCCCAGGCGCACGCCCGTCCACTGCCGGGTGCGCCAGCCCTCGCCCTTGAGCTTGACGTCCTTGGTCTCGCGCACGACGTTGCCCTGCTTCGTCTGAATCATCACGTCCTCGGCCGAGTCCCCCTGGGGCAAGAGGTAGGCCTGCCACACCATCACCTGGGTGTTGGCCTTGATGCCCTCGGCGGGCACCTCCATGGTGCACTCGAACTTGTTGGCGCCCTCCTTGCCCACCTCCGTGCACAGCTTGGCGTCCACCAGCACCGGGCCCTGGCCCTGGCCCTTGTAGAAGTAGTTCCAGGTGTCCTTGATGCCCTCGGCGTCCGGCACCTTCTGGGGCTCGTGGGCCGGGGCCTCCGCCTCCTGCGCCATCGCGTTGCCGCCCACCACCATCGCCGCGCACAGCATCAGCTTCGTCAGACCGTTCTTCATGTTCGTCCGCCCCCTCGTCTTGGGTATGCCGGCGCTGTCTAGCACAAGACAGACCCCTCGGACGGCGGGGCACTTCGCTCCCGGCACTCCGGCGCTCAGCCCCACACGAGGAAGGCGAGGGTCACCAGCGGCAGGTACAGGAGGAAGGCCACCAGCAGGAATCCCAGGATGTCCTTGAATTCCAGACGGGCCACGGCGAGCAGCGGCAGGGCCCAGAAGGGCTGGATGAGGTCGGTGGCCATGTCGCCCCAGGCGTACGCGAGCACGACCTTCTCCGGGGCGACCCCGAGCGTGCGCGCGGCCTCCAGGAGGTAGGGCGCCTCGATGGCCCACTTGGAGCCGCCCGAGGGCACGAAGTAGTTCACCACGCCGCTGTAGAGGTAGACGATGGCGGG
This sequence comes from Archangium primigenium, assembly GCF_016904885.1. Lineage (NCBI taxonomy): Bacteria > Pseudomonadati > Myxococcota > Myxococcia > Myxococcales > Archangiaceae > Melittangium > [Archangium] primigenium. Next base: position 9,299,399 of record NZ_JADWYI010000001.1, on the reverse strand, counting down.
GAAGGTCTGGGCGGTGGACAGCGACACGAAGAGCTGGCCGATGCGCTCGGTGAGGCCCGTGGCCTTGAAGATGCCGTAGATGCCCGCGTACAGGGGGAACTGCAGCACGATGCCGTGCAGCACGCTCGCGGCCTCCTCGCTCGCCTTGAGCAGGCGCGCCGGGGTGGTGTGCAGGAGCACCGCCAGCGTGAGGAAGAGGAAGTTCACCGCGTTGAGGTTGAGCGCCCGGTAGCCGCCGTGCAGCCACAGCAGGCGCGCGAACCACACGAGCCCCAAGCCCCCGAACACCACGTTGAGCCACGGGGCATGGTCCAGCCACAGCGCGGGGCTCCTCTCCGCGGGGCGCGCGGGCGGCTCGAAGTCGCGGAACTGCTCCAGGAGCGCCGGGTCCACGCGCACGGTGTGCTCGGGGCGCGGGTGCAGGGCCCAGGCGAGCAGCGTGAGGCCCCCCACCACCGCGAGCGTGAGCGTCAGGTTGAAGGGCGAGAAGAGGGTGCGATCGATGGGGATGACGCCCAGCTGCTTCTCCAGGAAGTGGCCCGGGGTGGCCACCAGGAGCGGCGCCGAGGCGGACAGGCCCGCGTGCCACGTGGCCCCCAGCCCGAAGTAGGCGCACGCCACCAGGAGCCGGTAGTCCACGTCCGGCCGCCGCCGCGCCACGAAGCGCACCAGCATGGCGCTGGCCACGAGCGACAGGCCCCAGTTCACGTACGCCAAGCCCATGGACACCGCCGCCATGAGCACCACCGCGCTCCGGGGGCCCTGGGCCCGCGCCGCCAGCCACTCGAGCAGCGCGCGCACCGGCCGGGTGAGCGCGAGCAGGTAGCCGGAGAACATCACCAGCGCCATCTGCATGGAGAAGCCGAGCAGCTCCCAGAAGCCCGCGCCCCACGCGTCCAGCACGGCGGGGGCCGGGGTGTCCGTCCACCCCACCGCGAGCCCGAGCGTGAAGAGCGACAGCAGCACCGCGATGGCGAACGAGCTGGGCACGAAGCGCGCGGAGAAGCGTCCGAGCGCCTCCGCGATGCGAACGAGGGTTTCCACGGTGCGGAGGGCTCCAGGGACGGGGGAGGGCGTCTGTCCACCCTGGAGCACATCTGAACACGGACTAAGGCCCCTTCCCAGAAAACCCGAGCGCCGCCCGCCGTACATTTCCCCCTGCCGGGTGCACGAAAATCGACGGCTCCGGGCGCGGAAGCGTTGGCCACCGGACGCGCCGGACGGGTGGGATGTCTCCACATGTCAGGCAATGCGCAGGCCCCCCCTTGGCGGGCTCGGGGACAATGGCCACCTGATGGCCAATGGCCTACCGCGTCCAGATTCCCGTGGAGTTGTGGAGCACCCTCAAGGCGCTGCCGCCGGTGCTCGTCGACAAGCTGCATCGGAGACTGGACGGCATCGCTCAACTGGCCGAGGTGGCCCCGCCGCTCAACCCGCTCTGGCTGAAGCTGGGCGCCACGGACCGGCCGCTGCTGCGCTGCCTGGTGGACGGCTACGTGCTGCTCTACGAGGTGGACGAGACGTGCCGCACCGTGCTCGTGCTCGACGTGGAGCAGGAAGAGCACGACGCGCCCTTCTATTTCGAGGAGGCCATGGGCGCGAACGATCCGCACTGAGCGCGCCCACCAGGCCCGAGGTTCCCCGGGGCTCCCCTTCGTCCTCTCCAGGACGAGGCGGGGCCCCGCGTCGCGTTCGGGCTCCCCGGGTCGGCCGGCACCTGGACGGCAGGATTTTCAGCCCGGGTCCGGCGTTCTTTACACGCTCGGCCCCTCGCTGGGGACACTCCGTGGACGTGCAACGGGCCGGGTTCGGGGGGGGACTGCCACGCGGTGTGTGGGCGGGGTGATCCGGCACGAACCTCGCAAGGGGAAGCGTTGCCTTGGAATCCACCACCTCACAGTCCTGCGCCTGTTCCACGCCCCATGAGAGCTGGGGCACGTGTCCCACGCTCGTGCATGCCGCGAGCACGCTGCCGCCCGCGACCGCGCGGGAGAACGAATTCGTGGGGCAGCGCTTCGGCAGCTTCCGCGTGCTGCGCGAGTTGGGCCGCGGCGGCATGGGCACGGTGCTGCTCGCCGAGCACGTGCTCATCCCCAAGCGCGTCGCGGTGAAGGTGCTCCACCGCCACCTGGCCCAGACGCCGGAGCTGCTCTCGCGCCTGGTCGCCGAGGCGCGCGCCATGTGCCTCGTCCAGCACGAGAACGTCGCCACGCTCTATGACCTGGAGCTGCGAGACGGGCTGCCCTACTTCGTCATGGAGTACCTGGAGGGCCAGAGCCTGGCGGACTTCGCGCGCGGCCCGCTCCCGCCCGCGCTGGTGGTGGAGCTGCTCGGCCAGGTGTGTGACGCGCTCGGCGCGGCGCACGCGCGGGGCATCGTCCACCGCGACCTCAAGCCCGCCAACGTCTTCCTGGTGCCCGGCGCGCACGGGCGCCAGCGCGTGAAGCTGCTCGACTTCGGCATCGCCAAGCGGCTGGTGCCCCAGGCCGGGGACACGCCCACGCGCACCGGCGTCATCATGGGCACCCCGGAGTTCATGGCCCCCGAGCAGTGCGCCGGGGGCGAGGTGGACGCGCGCACGGACCTGTACGCGGTGGGGGTCCTGGGCCACCTGCTGCTCACCGGCCGGGCCCCCTTCCGCGGGGAGAGCGCCGCGGCGGTGCTGGTGGCGCACCTGCAACAGGCGCCGCGCCCCGCGCACGAGGCGCAGCCCGGGGTGCCGCCCGCGCTGTCCGCCGTGCTGCTGCGCGCCCTGGCCAAGCGCCCCGAGGAGCGCTTCGCCTCCGCCGCCGAGCTGCGCGCCGCCCTGGAGGCCGCGCTCACCCGCGCGCCGCCCCGGCCCACGCCCATCACCTTCTCCGCGTGCCTCGTGTCTCCCAAGGGCAGCGTCTCGCGCGAGTACCTCTGCGAGCCCATGGGCCGCGCGGGCCTCTTCCTGCGCACCCTGGACACGCCGCCCGCGCTGCTGTCCGACGTGCCCCTGCGGCTCGCGCTGCCCGGCGGCGAGCTCGCCTGCGTGGGCCAGGTGGTGCGCCACGTGACGCCCGCGCAGGCGCGCGCCTGGAACATGTCGCCCGGCTTCGGCGTGGAGCTGCGCGACAACTCGCCCGCCTTCCAGAAGACCTTCGCCCGGCTGCTCGAGGGCCAGCCCGCCGCGGAGCCCCCGCCCGCGCCCGCCGAGGACGCCCGGGTGGCCGCGGTGGTGGCCGAGTTCCGCCAGCGCCTGACGGGGGACCGCTACTGCGTGCTGGGCGTGCCCCGGGACGCGGACCTGGAGCGCATCCGCCGGCGGGCCCGCGAGGCCCGCGAGCAGCTCGAGCCCTTGCTCGCGCTCCCGCTCCCCCCCGCGCAGCGCGCCTTCCTGCAGCGCGCGCTCGGCCGGGTGACGGAGAGCCTGGGCATCCTCGGCCACCCCGAGCGGCGCGTGGAGTACGACGCCGAGCTGGGCAACCTCCGGGGCGTCATGCGCTGCCTGGCCTCGGGGCTCACCGTGACGGCGATGGAGGCCGCGCGCCAGCGCTACTTCGCCCGCCACCCCCAGACGGAGGGGCACGCGGTGCTGCACATGGCCTCGGCCGAGTCCTTCGTGTCCGCCAGCCGCTTTCCCGAGGCGCTCGCCTGCTACGAGGCCGCGCTCCGGGCGGACCCCCTCCATCTGGAGGCCCTCAAACGCTGGCATGCCCTGCGGGCGAGGATGCGGGGCGATGCGGTGGGCGTCTCCCCTCGTTAGGATGACGGGGCTCTCATGGCCTCCGACTCCGACGACGACAAGCTCCCCACCCAGGGCCGTTTCACCCGCTTCCGCAAGCTCGCGGGGCTGTCCGCCCAGCTCGGCGCGGACGTGCTCAAGAGCGGCGCGAGGAAACTCGTGGGCCAGGAGGCGGACCTCATGAGCCTGTCCGCCGCGGAGAAGCTGGTGTCCACGCTCGGCGAGCTCAAGGGCGCGGCCATGAAGTTCGGCCAGGTCGTCTCCATGGACCCGGAGCTGTTCTCCCCCGAGGTGCGCCAGGTCATCGCGCGGCTGCAGAACGAGGCCCCACCCATGCCCTACGCCCAGGTGGCGGGGGTCATCCGCGCGGACCTGGGCGACGCCCCGGAGAAGGTCTTCCGCGAGTTCTCCCAGACGCCGCTGGCCGCCGCGTCGCTCGGCCAGGTGCACCGCGCGGTGCTCCACGACGGGCGGGAAGTGGCCGTCAAGGTCCAGTACCCCGGCATCGAGCAGACGCTCGTGGGGGACATGGAGAACCTGGGCCTCGTGGTGAAGACGGTCTCCAAGGCCTCGCGCCTGGCCGACGGCACCGCCTACTTCCAGGAGATGCGCGACGAGATGCTCCTGGAGACGGACTACCTGCGCGAGGCCGCGCTGTGCACCGCCTTCGGCCGGGCCGTGGCCGGGCTGCCGGACCTGAAGGTCCCCGAGGTCATCGCCGAGCGCACCACCAGGCGCGTGCTCACGCTGGAGCTCCTGCGCGGCCGCACCCTCAAGGACTGGGTCGTCTCCCAGCCGTCCGCCGAGGAGCGCTACCGCGTGGCGCGCCAGCTCATCCTCGCCATCTACGGGCCCCTGTTCACCACGGGGGACATCCACGCGGACCCCCACCCGGGCAACTTCATGGTGCTGGAGGACGGCCGGCTCGGGGTGCTCGACTTCGGCTCCATCAAGCGCTTCAGCCCCGCGTTCGTGGCCACCAACCGGCGCATGTTCCTGCACGCCGTGCGGCTCGAGCCCATGAACGTGCTCGCCCTGTGCCGCGAGGTGGGCTTCACGTGCGAGCTGCCGGACGCGGAGGGCGAGGCGCTCATCCAGGAGATCTTCGCCATCGCCGGGCGGCCCATGCGCCAGGACTTCTACGACTTCTCCACCTGCGGCATCGCCCGGGAGATGCGCACGCTGTTCACCAAGAACGCGCCGCGCATGTTGAAGATCCGCCCGCCCGCCGAGGGGGTGCTCTTCTTCCGCTCCACCGGAGGCCTCATCCAGAACCTCAGGCTCATCGGCGCCGAGGGCAACTTCCGCCGCGTGTACCAGGAGGTCGCGGCGCTGCTGTGAGACTCCGGGGGGCGCTCGGTGCCCTAGCGCGCGCCCGCCACCGGCAGCCGACTCTTCTTGTAGATGCTGATGAGCTTGCGCGCGAGCGACTCGCCCTGGACGCTCTTGGAGATGTAGCCGTCGGCGCCCGAGGCGAGCGCCAGCGAGCGCAGCTTGGCCTCGTCCGAGGCCGAGTAGAGGATGAAGCGCGTGGTGGAGGGCGCCTGGTTGCGCGCGAGCGCCAGCACCTTGTCCCCGCTGAGCGCCGGGATGTTCACGTCCAACAGCACCAGGTCCGGCATCACGGTGCGCACCAGGTTGGACACGCCCAGGGACGAGCGGTGCGTGCGCACCTCGAAGCCGTAGGCGTGCAGGGTGCGTTCCACCAGCATGAGCAGATCCACATCGTCGTCCACCACCAGGACGCGGATCTTCGTTTCGATCTCAGACATGGGCTCCCCTTTGGAGCGGAGAGGGTTGGCGCGTTGGAGGATACCGCTCCCGCATCCGGGCGGCAGCCCTTCCCCCACGGGAACAGGCGACGGAGGCCAGAAATCCAACGCCCGTAGAGCCGCGAGGCAGGCAAACCCGGCCAGAAGTTCGGGGACTGAACCCAGCCAGGGACGGAAAGCCAGGAAGGGGGAGGGGCAGGCGGGCGAGCGACGGATGGGCGGGGCCCATGGGCGCCAAGGACGGTGCCCCGGTGAGAGGGGCGCTCCTACCTTGAGTGGAAGGATCCACGGCTGAACCCACCGACAGGACGCGCATGGCACACCACCGGGACATCGTCGTCATTGGTGCCTCCGCGGGGGGCGTGGAGGCGCTCTCGACGCTGGTCACGCAATTGCCCGCGGACTTCCCCGCGGCGGTGCTGATCGTGCTGCACGTGGCGTCGGGCCACCGCAGCATGCTGCCGCAGATCCTCTCGCGCGTGGGCCCCTTGACGGCGGTGCACCCCCAGGATGGGGAGCCCCTGGAGCCGGGCCGCATCTACGTGGCGCCCAATGACCGCCACCTGGTGGTGGAGCCGGGCCGCGTGCGCTTGCTGCATGGGCCGCGGGAGAACAACCACCGGCCCGCCGTGGACACGCTCTTCCGCTCGGCGGCGGTGGCGTACGGCCCCCGGGTGGTGGGGGTGGTGCTCACGGGCGCGCTGGACTGTGGCACCGCGGGGCTGATGGCGGTGAAGCACCGGGGGGGCCTGGCCGTGGTGCAGGATCCCCGGGATGCGTTCTGCCCGGACATGCCCCGGAGCGCGATGGAGTTCGTGAAGGTGGACCACTGCGTGCCCCTGGCGGAGCTGGGCGCGCTGCTCGTGCGGCTGGCCGCCACGAAGGTCGTCCCCAGCGAGGCGCCGCCGCCCTCGCCCCGCTTGAAGGAGGAGGTCAAGGCCATGGCTGGAGGAGAGAACGTCGGCTCGGACCCGAAAGCGGTGGGGTCGCCCTCCTACTACTCGTGTCCGGACTGCGGGGGCGTGCTCTTCGAGATGGACGAGGCGGGGTGGCTGCACTACCGCTGCCGGGTGGGCCATGGCTACACGGCGCGGTCGCTGTCCGTGCAGCAGCAGACGGCGCTGGACGGGGCCATGTGGGCCGCGCTGCGCGCCCTGGAGGAGAGCGCCTCGCTGTCGCGCCGCATGGCGCGCAATGCCCGGGAGCGCCACCACGAGCTCACCGCCCAGCGCTACGAGGAGCGGGCGAAGGCCGCCGAGGAGCAGGCCGAGCTCGTGCGTCAGGTGGTGTTGGCCCTGCCCACCGCGCCCCTGCCGGAGTCGGGGACGGTCGAGCCGGAGAAGCCAGGGCGAGGCGAGGCCGACTAGCCGGGTTCACCGCTTCCGGGCGCGCTTCGCCGCGCGCGGGCGGCGGACGGGCGTGGGCTTGGGCGGGGCGGCGGAGGGCCCCGTGATGGGCAGGCTCAGGGTGAAGCGGGCGCCGCCCTCGGGTCGGTTGGTGGCGGTGAGGGTCCCCCCCGCGCGCGTGAGCACGCCGTAGGCCATGGACAGCCCGAGCCCCGTGCCGTGCTTGCCCTTGGTCGTGAAGAAGGGACGGAAGAGCTTGGGCAGGTGCTCCTCGGGGATGCCCGTGCCCTCGTCCTCCACGGTGAGCCAGGCCTGGGTCTCGCTCTGTCCCCCGCGCACGTGGATGGTGCCGCCCCGGGGCATGGCGTCGCGCGCGTTGAGCAGCAGGTTGATGACCACGTAGCGCAGGTCCGAGGCCGAGCCGCGCACGAGCGGCAGGGGCGACATGTCCTGACGCACGCGCAGGCGCAGGCCTTCCTGGGCGGCGCGGTGCTCGATGTCCGCCCGGGCGATCTCCACCGCCTCGTGCGCCACGTCGGCCAGCTGCACATCCTCGGTGGGGGCCTGCTCGGGCTGCTGGCGGGAGAAGTCGCGCAGGTGGCCCAGGCGCTTGTTCGCGTCGGTGACGATGCGCACGAGCGCGTCCATGTTGCCCCGCTGGCGCTCGGCGAACGCGCGATCGCTCTGCATGAGCTCCAGGCGCAGGGTCATGGCGTTGAGCGTGTTGTTGAGGTCGTGCGCGATGCCGGACACCAGCTCGCCCAGGGCGCGCAGGTGCTCGCGCTGGAGGAGCTCCTGGCGCACCTGCCGCAGCTCCTCCTCGGCGCGGACGCGCTCGGTGATGTCCAGCGCCATGACCAGCACCCGCGCGTGGGGCTGTCCAGCGAGCCACTCCGCGCGCAGCTCCACCACCTGCGTGTCGCCGCGCGTGTAGTGGGTGGTCAGGGGCGCCGCGCCGCCGGTGGCGAGCACGCGGCGCACCTCGTGCTGGGCCACCTGGTGCATGCTCATGGGCGCCAGGGACTCGTCCTGGGCCCGCCAGTACCCCGGGGCATCGGCCAGCTGGCGCCAGCGCTTGTTGGACAGCCGCAGCCCATCGCCCTGGAAGAGCGCCAGGCCGCTCGCCGCCGTCTCCAGTCCCCACGAGGACAGCGTCCAGGTGGAGATGTGCTCCTCGGTGCGGGCCTCCAGCTTGTGCACCAGGGTCTGATGCTTGCGCATCAGCTCCTGGTACTTGAGCAGCAGCGCGTCGTAGGAGAGGACGGGGCGGCGGTGGGGGCTCATTTCTTCACGAGTCCCTTGAGCTTGCGGTTCTCCTGCTCGATCGCCACCGCGCGGGTGTTGTCCTCGAAGAGGATGACGGCGCCCAGCCCGCTGCCATTCTGGGTCAGGGGGGTGACCACCAGGGTGGCGAAGCCCCGGCCGCCGTGGGGCAGCTGGTAGGGCACCGCCTCCTGGCGCGTGGCGCGGTTCTCGGCCACGCCGCGACGAAGGCGCTGCAGCAGGGGGCGCTTGAGGGCGGGGATGCGCAGGGTCCACAGCACCTGGCCCATGGCCTCGCGCTCGGTGAGGCTCAGCAGCCGCTCGGCCGACAGGTTCCAGGTGGAGATCTTCCCCTCGACGTCGATGACGATGACGGCCGCGGTGAGCGTGCGGATGATGGTGCGCTGGTTGAGCGCGAGCGCGTCCAGCTCCTCGCTGCGGTGGGCGAGCTCCCGGTTGATGGCGTCCATCTCCGCGTTGGCGCTCTGCAGCTCCTCGTTCGTCGTCTCCAGCTCCTCGTTGGTGCTCTGCAGCTCCTCGTTGGTCGTCTGCAGCTCCTCGTTGGCGCTCTGCAGCTCCTCGTTGGTCGTCTCCAGCTCCTCGTTGGAGGCGCGCAGCTCCTCGTTGAAGTTCTGCAGCCGCAGGTTGACGTTCTGCAGCTCCTCGTTGGCGCGCTTCAGGTTGAGCTCCAGGTTGCGCAGGGCGGTGTTGTCGTGCGGCGTGTAGAGCAGGCCGTGGATCTCCCCCCGCGCGCCCTTGTAGGGGACCACGACGGTGCGCAGCGTGATGGGCTCCTGGCCGCTCACCTCCATGAGGCCGTCGGCCGTCTCGCGCTCCACGCGGCCGGCGCGCACCCGGGCGCTCTGCTCGATGAGCAGCTCCTGGGGCAGGCCCGGCAGCCCCAGCGACAAGAGCTTGCGGCCCAGCACCTCGCTGTCCCGCCGGTTCCACAGCCGCGCGGCCGCGTGGTTCCAGAGGATGACGCCGCCGTTGAGATCCGTGACGATGAGCGCACAGGGCAGCGAGTTGATGGCCTCGCGCAGGTGGCGCTGCAGTTCGCGCGCCGCTTCCTCTTCGGGAGTGAGCACGGGCTCCTGGGTCAGTTCGAGGGCGGGCGGCTCGCGCAGGGACGCGGCCGACTCCTGCCGGCCGTCCTTGCGGTAGATGCGCCGGGACAGGTCGATGGGCTCGAAGAGCCGGGCCGCGAAGGGGATGAGCTCGGAGCGGCCGAGCACGAGCACGCTCTCCGCGCGCAGGGCGAAGTGGAAGCGCGCGAGCACGCGCTTTTGCAGGGCGGCGTCCAGGTAGATGAAGACATTGCGGCACAGGATGAGATCGATGCGCGAGACGGGCGCGTCGGACACGAGGTTGTTCAGACCGAACACCACCGAGCGTCGCAGCTCCTTGCGCACGGTGTACGTGTCCCCGGTCCGCGTGAACCAGCGCTCCAGCCGGTCCTTGGACACGCCCTCGACCTGGGCCGCGGCGTAGACGCCCCGGCGCCCATGGGCGATGGCGGCCTCGTCCAGGTCCGTGCCGAACACCTTGAGCTCCACGCCGGGGTAGGTGGGGCCGAGCGCCTCGGCGGCGGCGATGGCGACGGAGTAGGCTTCCTCACCGGTGGCGCAGCCCGCGCTCCAGATGCGCAGTTCCTGGTCCGCCCGCCGCCGCTGCACCAGCTCCTTGAGCACCTTCTCCAGCTCCACCCAGACCTCGGGGTCGCGAAAGAAGGTCGTCAGCTTGATGAGCATGGAGGACACGAGGATGCTGACCTCGTTGGGGTCTCGATCCAGCAGCGACAGGTAGGCCGCGCGGCTGGCGCAACCGGTGGCGACGATGCGCCGCTCGATGCGCCGCTGGAGGGTGGCGCGCTTGTAGTTGCGGAAGTCGAAGTTCCGCGTCTGCCGGACCTTCTCCAGGATGGCCTCGAGTTCGTTGTCCCGGGACTGTCGCGTGTTCGCCATGTCAAGAGGGCTGTACCCCAGGGCACTTGCGCCTACAAGGACCGAGGGGCGACCTGAGAAGTCCTCCGCACATGAGGCGAAAGACGGCCTTGTCCTCCGGTACAATGGCCTTTCAATCCCTCCTCAGGAATAGTCGGAAACTTTTGGCTGAAACCATTGCCCTCGGACGTGTCAGGGATTGGCCAGGGTTGTCTGATTTGAAGACTAGACAAACTCTGTGCCAACGTGAAGCGCCTCCGCCGATCCGAGGGAGACCCACCGATGACTGGTGAACGAGGGGGGCCCTGCAATGATGGTTGGATGACGGGAACCGTGCGTCCTGCACAGACGTGATGAAAATTTAGATGCTAATCTCCTCGTCAATCGTTCGTTCAGGTGGGGGGGGCGATTATCACTCGGACATCATCCAATGGAGGGGGCATATGGGAGAACGTATCCGGTTGGGCATCCTGGAGGACCAGCAGGTTTTTCGTGAGAGCCTGATGGCGCTTTTCGAGGACTCGGGCATGCAGGTGGTGGCGGCCGGGGGCACGGTGGACGAGCTGCTCGGTCAGCTCGGCACGGAGTCCCTGGACGTGGCGGTGGTGGACCTGCGCCTGGAGCGGGCGGAGTCCTGGGCGGTGGACAGCGGCCTGCGTCTGGTGGAGCTGCTGCGCGAGCGCAACTCGGGCACCCGGGCCCTGGTGCTGTCGGCGCACCGGGAAGTCGCGGTGCTCGAGCGCTGCTTCCAGGCCGGGGCCGTGGGCTACCTGTGCAAGCTCAACGTGAGCAGCGCCCGCCTGGTGTCCGCCGTGCAGCAGGTGGCCCGGGGCGAGTGGCTCGTGCCTCCGGAGCTCGTGGTGCCGGGGCGCCCCGCGTCGGCGGAGCACGCCTCGCCCCTGGACAAGCTCACCCAGCGCGAGCGGGAGGTCCTGAGCATGGTGGCCAGTGGCGCGGACAACCTGCAGATCGCCGCGCGGCTGGGCATCACCGAGCGCACGGTGAAGGCCCACGTCTCCAACCTCTACCGCAAGCTGGAGGTCCAGAACCGGGTGGAGATGGCCATGGTGATGTACCAGTCCCAGCCGTCCCTGCGTGCCCTGGACCCCAACGCGCCCAGTGTTTGAATGGAACCCGGGGACACTGACCTGGCGTCCAATTCCTCCGAGTGTTGTCCAAGCGGCATGCTTCGACTCGCACGCCACGGTCGCATGGCGGTGTGGGTACCCGAGCAGGAGCGCTTGATCTTCCCCCCGGCACTCGTGTGGGACTCGAGGTTGGTTCATCCCTGAGAGACCAGGGTGGAGTCTCCCCCAACTCCATCCTGGTCCCCGGCTTGAGCCTCAGGCTCGCCGCGCGGTGACGAGCTCGAAGGGACCGGGAAACACCTCCACGTCGCGGAAGCCGAGCCCCGTGAGCTCCCGGGTATAGAAGTCCAGGTCGCGCAGGGCGCTCGCGCACGAGTCCACCCCCATGAGGAAGTAGGACCAGAAGAACTGGGCGGCGAGCCGCGCCGGGGTGCGGAACTCCTCGCAGATGAGGACGCGGCCTCCGGGGGGCAGGGCGTCCCGGGCGGCGGCGAGCAGGTGCCGGGCGGTGTCCTCGGGCCAGTCATGCAGCACCCGCACGAAGGCGAGCGTGTCATGCCCGCGGGGCAGGGGCTCGCGCAGGAAGTCTCCCGCCACGAAGCCCAGGCGCTCCTCCACTCCCCGCTCCCGTCCGGTACGCTCCACCAGCGGGCCACAGGCCGGCAGGTTGAAGACGTCCACGCGCAGCCCGGGCAGCGCCTCCAGGAGCGACGCGCCCAGGGTGCCATCCCCGCCCCCCACGTCGAGCAGGCGGCTCCCCGGGGGCAGCAGCGTGGCCGCGTGGGCGAGGAAGGTTTCCCGGATGGGGCCCAGGCCCGCCGCCATGCTCGCCTCGAAGGCGGCCACCTGTTCGGGCGTGCGCGGAGGCCAGTCGAAGGACTCGGGAGCGATGCTCCGCTCGCCTCGCAGCACCTCCGGCAGGTGGCCGTGCAGGGCGCGCCAGTCATAGGTCTCGCGGTCACGCTCCTGGGACCGGGGGCCGAGCACCGCCCGCACCGCCGCGCCCAGGCCGGACACCGCCGTGTACTGCGTCTCCCCGGGCGGGGGAGCCGGCGTGCGCCGCACGAGGCCCGCGCTCTCCAGGCAGTCGAGGAACTTCTGGAGGCGCGCGGGCACGAAGCCGTGGGCCGCGGCCAGGGTGCCCACCGTGGTGGGGCCCGGCTCCAGGGCGTCCAGCAGGCCCAGCCGCTGCGCCGTCTCCACCACGTCCAGCACCCGCGCGCCGTTGAAGAGCAGGTGCAGGAAGGCGCGGGGCTCCAGGGCGGGGGCGCTCACGACGCCTCGCCCTTCGCGGGGGCGCGGGGCTCGCCGGGCGCGTGGCCTCCCTCGCGCCGCCAGTGGGCGGTCATCTCCACCCGCACGCTCCAGAGCACCGGGAAGAGCGGCTTCATCATCCGTCCGGGCAACACGCGCGTGGGGATGCCGTCCAGCGCCTTCACCGAGGCATCCACGCCGATGGTGCGGCGCACGAGCTGGTAGTGGGTGTAGAGCCAGAGCTGGTAGGACTCGTCGTAGTCGAGCAGCTGCTCGCACAGGCGTTTGAGATCCGCCAGGCCCGGCCGCGAGTAGAGCACCGCGGGCTCCACGCCGCGCCGCCACAACAGCCGCGTGAGCGCCTCCTCCAGGCCCTGGGCCGCGAGCCCCACCGCGTTGTAGCCCGGCGATTCCTGGCCACTGCCATTGCCCAGGCTGCGGCGGATGATTTGATAGGTCTCCGGGGTGAGCGTCTCCAGCACGCCGAGCTGCGAGGTGAGGGTGCGCGCCATGCGGTTGACGCGCTCCAGCCGCGCCGAGGCCTCCCAGAGCTGGTCCTGATCCAACTCCCCCACCGTCTCCACGCACTCGTGCGCGAGCAGCTTGAGCCACAGCTCCTGGGACTGGTGCACCGCCTGGAACATCAGCTCGTCGGGACTGACGCGGTGTTCGGGAGGTGTCTGGAGCGCGAGCAGTTCCGGCGTGCGCACGTACTTCTCGTAGTCCAGCTCTCCCCGACCCACCCACTTGTCCAGCAGCATGTTGTGCCAGGGGCCGCGCAGCTGGCGGCGCAGCAATTCGACATGACTCGGCTCGGCGATGTCTTCCATGGTGTTCCTCCCTGAGTGAAGGGCTGGCGAGTCAGGGGCCCTTCGCGGGGAGGACGTGGCACCGGCTCAACCGGGAGTCACACGGCCCTGACTGCGAAAGGCGGTGAGCTTGCGCACCAGCTCCGCCCCCTGAACGCTTTTGGAGAGATAACCATCCGCGCCCGCGGCCAAAGCCAGGGAGCGCAGCCGGGACTCATCCGTTGCCGAGTAGAGGATGAACTGGGTGCCTCGGGGAGCGTGCCGCCGCGCGAGACCCAATACTTGATCACCCTTGAGGGCCGGGAAGTTCACGTCGAGCAGGACGAGGTCCGGCTCGCTCTGGCGCACGAGGTTGGTGACGCCGAGGGCGGAATCGTGGGTCTTCACGTCGAAGTGGGGCGTCAGGGTGCGACGCACGAGTTCCAGTTGATCCGGATCATCGTCGACCACGAGGACACGCGTCCTGCCGGGCAAGTCCGCCTCAGCCATGATTCCTGCCCAGGTGCTTTCGGATGGTTTCGAGCAACACTTCACGATCCAGGGGTTTGGTGAGATAGGCGTCGCATCCGGCGGCCGAGGCCTTCTCCTGGTATTCGCGTCCCGCGTGGGCGGTGACGGCGATGACGGGGGTGTGGGCCACCGCGGGCACCTGGCGCAGCCGCCGGGTGGCCTCCCAGCCATCCACGCGCGGCAGGGACAGGTCCATGAGGATGAGGTCCGGCGTCTCGCGCGTGGCGCGCTCCACGCCCAGCTCCCCGTCCTCGGCCTCCAGCACCTCGAAGAGGCCGCCGAGGTAGCGGCGCACGATGTCGCGGTTCTGCGGGTTGTCCTCCACGTAGAGGATGCGCGGCAGGCGGTGGGTGCGCTGCGCGTTCTGCTTGATGAGCAGACCCTTGGCCTGGCCGATGACCTCCTCGAGCGCGTGGCCCCCCTTCTGCACGAAGCCGGCGAAGCCATCGCGCAGGGTGGCCTGCTCCTCGGCGGACAGCACCTTGCCGGTGAGCACCACCACGGGCGTCTGGAGCTTGTCGGCCCGCATGCGGCGGATGACCTCGAAGCCGTCCAGGTTGGGCATCATCAGGTCGAGCACCACGAGCGTGGGCGGGGAGACGCGCGCCTTGAGCAGGGCGTCCTCGCCGTTGTGGGCCTCGTGGGTGGAGAAGCCCGCGCGGCGCAAGCTGCGGCTGACGAGCTCGCGCGTGGAGGCGTCGTCGTCCACCACCAGCACCTCGCCCGCGCCCGCGGCGGTGCCGATGCTGCGGCGCACCACGTCCACCAGGTGGTCCGGCTCCACGGGCTTGACCAGGTACTCGCACGCGCCGAGCGAGAAGCCCCGCGCGCGCTGCTCCTCCACGGAGATGATGACGACGGGGATGCGCGAGAGGTCCGGCTCGCTCTTGAGCGTGGACAGCACGCTCCAGCCGTCCAGGCGCGGCAGGTAGATGTCCAGCACGATGGCCTGGGGGCGCAGGTCGCGCGCCTTGCGCAGGGCGTCCAGCCCGTCCGAGGCCGTCACCACGATGAAGCCAGCGGGCTCCAGCTGCCCGACGATGAGCTGCTGCACGAGCACGTCGTCGTCCACCACGAGCACGGTGCTGCCGCGGGCGATGGGCGCGAGCGCGGCGCCCACGTCCTCGGGGGCCACGGGCCGGGTCAGCTCGCGCGAGGCGCCCAGGGTGTCCCCCTCCAGCACGCCCGCGAGCCGCACGGTGAAGGTGGTGCCGCGGCCCAGCGTGCTCTCCACCTCCACGCCGCCGCCGAGCACCTTGCTCAGCTCGCGCACGATGGCCAGCCCCAGTCCCGTGCCGCCCACCTTGCGCGTGGTGGAGCCGTCCACCTGACGGAACTTCTCGAAGATGAAGGGCAGCTGCTCGGTGGGGATGCCCTGGCCCGTGTCCTCCACGACGAAGACGGCCTCGTTGCCCTCGGCGCGCGCGGTGAGGCAGATCTCCCCGGAGTCGGTGAACTTGGCCGCGTTGCTGAGCAGGTTGAGGAGGATCTGCCGCAGCTTGAGCGCGTCCGTGCGCACGTGGGCCACGCGCTCGTCGATGTCCGTGCGCAGCTCCACGTCCTTGCCCTTGAGGTACTCCTTCACCGTGGCGGTGCAGTCCTCGGCCAGCTCCGCCATGTCCACGCGCTCGACGACCACTTCCAGCCGCCCCGCCTCGATCTTCGACAGGTCCAGGATGTCGTTGATGAGGGCGAGCAGCGTCTGCGCGTTCTTCTTCACCACGTTGAGGTCGCGCCGGCCGTGGGCCGTGAGCCGGCTGCCCTCCTCGCGCATGAGCAGGTCGCAGTAGCCGATGATGCCGTTGAGCGGCGTGCGGATTTCGTGGCTGAAGTTGGCGAGGAACTCGCTGCGCAGCCGGAAGGCGGCCTCGGCCTCGCGCGCGCGCTCCTCCTCGTTGCGCTTGGCGCAGGCGAGCTCCGTGGCCAGCCGGTCCAGGTCCTCGTTCTGCTGACGGATGATCTCCATCTGCAGCGCGCGCTGCTGGTAGCTGGCGAGCGTGCGCGCGGACACGGCGCGGCTCTTCTTGAGCTCCTCCAGGTTGTCCGCCAGGCGCTGGTTGGCCGCCTCCAGCTCCGCCTTGGAGCGGCGCAGGGTCTCCTCGGCCGCCTTGCGCTCGGTGATGTCCTCGGTGATGCCGAGCACGTAGCGCGCCCGGCCGCTGTCATCCAACAAGGGCAGCTTGCGCGTGGCGTAGACGCGGTCCACGCCGCCCGTGCGCGCCAGCTCCTCGAACGTCTTGAGCTTGCCCGTCTCGAGGATCTCCGTGTCGACGGCGACGAAGGAGTCGGCCTGCTCCGGGGGGAAGTAGTCGTGATCCAGCTTGCCGAGCAGCCACTCCTTGGTGACCCCGAAGGCCTCGGCGAACGTCTTGTTGGCCACGCGCACGCGCCGCTCCTCGGCGTCCTTCACGAAGAGCACGAAGGGCAGGCTGTCCACGATGCGCTCGAGCAACCAGCTCGAGTGCTCCTGCTCGCGCTCCACCGCGCGGCGCTCCTGGGTGCGCTTGAGCTCGCGGCGCACCACCGGCCCCAGCATCGCCAGGCGATCCATCTCGATGAAGCTGTTGACCTCGGCGTCCATGGCCGCGGTCATCTCGGCCTCGTCCCAGTGCGCCGCCACGACGAGGAAGGGCGCCTGGGCCCGGCGCTGGCGCCACGCGGGCGCGAGTTCGCGGAAGTCGAGCGCGGGCGCGCCCGGGGCCCAGATGCCCAGCGACCACGGCTCCTCGAGCGCCGCCTGGAACGCCTCGCGCGACACCACCCGCCGTGTGTGCAAGCTCAGGCCCGCGCGCTCGAGCACCTCCACCACGCGCGCGCCCTCGGACTCGCCCGCCACCAGGAGCAGCCGCAAGGGCTCCTGGTCCGACACCGCCGGAGTGCTCATGGGTCAGTTTTCCCCGAACGCCAGGACCGTCAGCGTCGTGTTGATGTGGAAGCCCGAGTAGACTTCGAAGTACACGTTCATTCCAGCCGCAGTGGGTGCGTGACGCAAGCTGTCCGCCAACGCGGGAACCGTCTCGGTGGCGTGCGCGTACCACATGCGCCCACTGCAATGGAACAACAGCGCCGCCTGGGGTTTCTGCACGCGGCGGGGCAATTCCTCCTGGAAGAACGTGCGCGTGAGGCCCGCCAGGTCGCCGGCCTTCATGAGCTCCAGCTCACTGCCTTCCTCGAGGAGGTTGGCGAAGAGGATGGAGCCATCCGGGAGGACCTTCCACGGGGCGCGGATGAAGTACTCGCGGCCCACCTTGAGCGCGGTGGGGTGCGCGGCGAAGCCCCGGGGTTTGCCGAACTCCAGGTCGTCCACCGCCACACCGAGCATGTCGGCGTAGCGCTGGGCCGCTGGCTTGCCGTCGATCTCCAGGGCGCGCGTGGCGCTGTCGTCCACGCGGGTGATGGTGAGGCGCTCGCCCAGGGGCTGGTACCAGTGCGAGCGCAGGGCGCCCCAGGGGGCGTGGGTCTTGAAGAGCGCCACGAGCACGCTGTCGGTGGTGACCTCGCCGTCCACGTGCAACTGGGCGGACTGGCGCTCGGGGTTCGTCTCGTGGTCCGCGGCCCCGCCGCCCACGAGCATCAGCGCCTGGTTCTTCTCGAGGATGCCGAGGAGGAACTCCTCTTTCTTGTAGCGAAAGCCGTCGTCGATGACGAGGCCCACGTACCGGCGCGCGTCCAGGTCGGACTGGCGCACGCCCAGCTCCTGGGCCGCGCGCCGCATGGCGGTGGCGCCCGCGTTCACCGCGTCCGCGGACAGGCCCGTGCCCAGGCCCAGGCCCACCTCGAAGTCGCCGAACAGCGCGCCCAGCACCACGCTGCCCGAGTGGATGCCCCGGTTGTCCAGCTCCCCGGCGGTGGTGGCGCCCACCAGGCGCGTGCCCTTGGGCAGCCGCTCGCGCACGGCGCGGTTGAGCGCGTGCTGGTCCCGCTCCCGCGAGGCGAAGAGGGTGACGAGCTTGGGCTCCTCCCGTCCCTCCAACTGTCTCAAGAGGTCCTCGGCCGCGGCGATGGGATCCGCCTGCGTGGTGCGCGCCGTCTGCATCGTCACTCGAGCCAAGGCGAAGACCTCCTGGAAGGGGTGTTTCCGAGGGCCTAGAGCCTACTGCCCGGGTGCGTTTTGTGACAGCTGCCCGTGCACTGCTGGAAGGACTCCGGTCCGCCGCCCACGTACATGCTCTCGATGGCGCCGAACTGCTTCACGTGCGAGTCCGGGTAGCTCTTGTGGCAGGACATGCACGCGGCCTTGCTCGTGCGCTGGATGCTTTCGGCCGTCAGGTGGCAGCTGTTGCACTGCTGGGTGGGGGCGTCGAAGCGGTCCGAGCGCGAGTGGATGAAGTGGGTGCGCACGAAGATGGGGCCTTCCAGCTCGAAGCCCAGCGGCGCGTGGCACCCGGCGCACGCGGCGCGGTTGTCATTGGCGTGCAGGACCTTGGACAGCTCGCCGCCCTCGCTGTGGCACGTGGTGCACGGGCCCGTGGTGAGCGGCGCCTGGGTGGGCTTGGGGCTGTCCACCTGGATGGGGACGGTGCGGCTGTAGGGGATGTCCTCGCCCAGGTAGGTGCGGCGGCCCTTCACCGTCACCAGGTAGGTGCCCGGCGTGGCCTTGGGGGGAATCGTGTACGTCCAGGTGTCGCTCACCGGCGCCGCCCAGCCGGCGTGCGCGGGATCGAACGCGCCGCCGAACAGGTCATTGGCGGGCGGGAAGGTCTGGAACTGCGAGTACACCCCGTCGCGCTCGAACGTGGCCACCGTCTGCACGTCCTCGGGCGTGAGGAAGTCGTCCAGGGGCACCACGGTGCGCACGGGCTGGATCTTCTGCGCCGGGCCGATGATCTGCGTCATCATCATCCGCTCGCGGTGCTTGCGGCGGTAGTAGGTGGTGGTCGGATCGAAGAACGCCCGGTAGTACTGCAGGCCCGTCTCGTTGGTGCCGAAGACGACCTCGTTGTACGTGGGCAGCGAGCCCTCGGGGTGCAGGCGCTTGCCGTTGCCGTCCTTGAGCGTCACCTGGAAGGTGATCTTGGAGCCGGCCGGGTAGGTGCCGTTGAAGCGCGGCGCGGTCAGCGCCTTGATGTCCACGGAGATGCCGTAGCCGTACGCGGGCTTGTCCACCTGCACCACGGGGATGGTGTAGGGCAGGCCCGCGCGCGCCGACCAGAGCACCTTGAGCTGGGTGGTGTCGCGCGAGAGCGTGAACGGGGTGGCGCCCGAGCGCGCGTGGCGCAGCTCCACGAGCGCCTCCTCCTGGAACGAGCGCGCGCGGGTGCAGTCGGTGGCGGTGCGGCAGTCGCCGATGGTCTGGATGGCGCGCAGGCGGCGCACGAAGAAGTCGTCGCTCGGGCGGCGCTGATCATTGCCCCCGATGTTGAGCACCAGGGGCAGGCCGGTGATGCGGTTGCGCGCGTCCATGGGCCACACGGTGATGAGGCTCGTGTCGTCCATCCACTTCGCCTTGCGGTAGAAGCGGCGGCGCGTGAAGGTGCCGTCGGCGTTGGCCAGCAGCACGGGCTCCTGATCCGCCAGCTCCAGCCCCTTCCAGTTGAGCGTGGCGAAGTCGCCCTGGCGGCGCAGGCCGTCCACGCCCTCGTCCTGGGTGATGGACGTGAGGGCGGCGCGCAGGTCGATCTGGTTGATGACGAAGACCTGGCCCGCCTTCACCGTGAGCGGCACACCCTCGCCGTCCTCCACCTCGAGCGCCAGGAGCACCGGCGTGGCGGTGGCGCGCTCGTCCTCGGCGCCCGGTGCCGCGGCCGCGCTCGGGGGCGCGGGGAGCTCCGTGGGGGTCGTCTCGGCGCGCGCCTCCCGCCCTCCCACCAGGGTGAGCAGCACGGTGAGCCAGGCGGCCGACCAACGAACAGACTTGTGCGACCGCACGTCGAGTGCATCCCCACCGCGCATAGCGGACCTCTTTTCCGTGAGGACCCGACGGGAAAGCACCCGTCCGGCCCGGGTTGTCGCGCCAGCCGTCGCCCCTACCTCCCAGGCTGGCACCGCGAGGAAATCGACCTCTGCCCAGAGACTCCAGGGAGAGCCGTTTTCTCGTGCAGAACGGATTAGAGGGGAGATTTTCTCAGATTTCAACCATCGTGGGAATTATCCGTGTCACCTAGAAGGTGACTTTTCAACATGAGTGGAACTTGGAGGGCGGTTCCGTCCGGGACGCGACTGGGGGCGCCTGGAGCGCGGCCTGGTTGAGCCGCTCCAGCTCCTGGTACAGCTGTTCGGTGGTGAACCGGGACAGGTCCACGGTCTCGGGGGCGGGCGGGGGCGCGGGGACGGGGCGGGGCCGGGACAGCCACCCGACCGCGTAGCCCAGCGCGAGCCAGACGCCGCCGGTCATCCCCCACAGGGCCCAGGGGACTTCCCGGGCCAGGGGCGTCGCGGCGAGGGGGTCCAGGCGCCAGAGGAGTCCCGCCACGCCCAGGAGGGCCAGCGTGAGGGCCAGCGGGAGGGCGAGCGCGCCCTGGGCGGCGAGTCGCGAGCGGAGTGTCGGCATGGTTGGTGGTGTCCCCCCCTCGCGGTCCCATTGGGGGTCCACGAGCGGGCTTCACCTTGCCCGGGGGTCGGCGAACGGGAAATCGCCCCCACGGCTGGTGGGGTGTCGGGTGGGCGACAGCGGCAGTGGCTCGCGGGCGCACGACACCCCGTCTTTCCAGGCTTCCCCGCCCATCCCCCGAGGGCGGGGCCGGGCCTCCAAGGAGTGGCCCCGCGCGCGATCCGCGGTTATGAGCCACGCCCCCTCTCTCGCTCGTGAGGATTGGTTTCCCACAATGTCTTTCGTCCCCGGCAACAAGGTCCGCTATCTCCCCCAGCCCGAGTGGGGCGTGGGGCATCTGCTCGAGTTGCAGGACGAGGGCGCCAAGGCGCTCGTCCTCTTCCCCGCCCGGGAGGGTGACCCGGTGCTGGTGTCCACGAAGGGCGGCACCCTGGCCCCGTACGCGTTCACGCGGGGCGAGCCGGTGCGCACCACCCGGGGCCGACGCGCCTCCGTGCTGGGCGAGGAGGAGGGCGGCCGGGGCCTGCGCCGCTACGTCATCCGCTACACGGACACGGACGAGGAGGACGAGCTGCCCGAGTCCGAGGTGCACGCGCTCGCGCCCCGCTCGGACGTGCTGTCCACGCTGCGCGAGGGCCGCGTGGGCGAGGCGCGCGCCTTCACCCTGCGCAAGCAGGCCCTGGTGCTCGACGACGAGCGGCGCTGTGACGCGCTGGGCGCGCTCCTGGCCAGCCGGGTGATGGTCAAGCCCCACCAGGTGGGCGTGGTGCAGCGCGTGCTCAGCGCGCGCCGGCCCCGCTTCGTGCTCGCCGACGAGGTGGGCCTGGGCAAGACGATCGAAGCGGGCATGGTGTTCAGCGCCCTGCGCCTGTCGGGGCTCGCGCGACGCGTGCTGGTGGTGGCCCCGAGCCACCTCACCGTGCAGTGGCTCGTGGAGCTGTTCCACAAGTTCAACCAGCTCTTCACGCTGATGGACTCGGACCGCTACGCGAGCTCGCTCAAGGAGCAGCCCGAGGTGTCCCCCTGGGCGCGCTTCCCCCTGGTGGTGACGAGCCTGGAGATGCTCGCGCGCACCGAGGAGCACCGCCGCGCCGTGGCGGACGAGGACGCCTTCTGGGACCTGGTCATCATCGACGAGGCGCACCACCTCAAGGGCGAGAAGGCCTTCGCCGCCGCCGAGGGCCTGGCGGCCAACAGCTGGGGCCTCTTGCTGCTCACCGCCACGCCCATGCAGCTCGACCCGGCCGAGTACCACGGCCTGCTCACCCTCATCGACGCGGCCACCGCGCCCACGGTGGAGGGCTTCGAGCGGCGGCTCGCGCGGCAGGAGGAGCTGAGCCGCGCGGTGCGCGGGCTGCTCGAGGGCGAGGACGCGGGCGGCGCGGTGAAGGCCCTGGCCGCGCGCTTCCCGGATGACGCCGTGCTCGGCACGCTGAAGGATCGCGACGCGCTCCTGCAGCACCTGGCGGAGACGTACAGCCTGTCGGACCGGCTGGTGCGCAACCGGCGCGCCGTGGTGGGCGGCTTCTCCACGCGCCGCCTGCACCGCCACCCGGTGACGCTGTCCGCCGAGGAGATTCAAACGCGCGACGCCGCGCTCGCCGCGCTCGCCACGTCCTCCCTGCGCGGCGCGCCCCTGGGCAACCTCTTGCGCCGCCTGGAGTCGAGCCCCGCCGCGTTCGGCGAGGCCCTGCGCGGCAACAAGGCGCTCGCGGGCGTGGCCGGCACGCTCACGCTGCCCGCGCGCGATGCGAAGTTCAGCGCCTTCCTCAGTGTGCTGCGCGACGTCTGGAGCGCCGAGCGCGCGGCCAAGGTGCTCGTCTTCACCGAGAGCCGCGACACCCTGGAGGCCCTGCGCGCGGAGCTGGGGCGCGAGGGCATCGAGGCGCTCGCCTACCATGGCGACCTGCCCCTGGTGGAGCGCGACCGGCAGGTGGCGCGCTTCCGCGACCCCGAGGGCCCCAAGGTGCTCCTGTGCACGGAGGTGGGCGGCGAGGGCCGCAACTTCCAGTTCGCCCACCACCTGGTGCACTACGACCTGCCCTGGAGCCCGGCCACGGTGGAGCAGCGCATCGGCCGCCTGGACCGCATCGGGCAGAACCACCCGGTGGAGATCCACGTCTTCGACCCGGCGGGCACGCTGGCCTCGGACGTGTTGATGCTGCTGGCGGACGCGGTGGGCGTGTTCGGCGAGACGGTGGGCGGCCTGGACGCGGTGCTCGAGGAGGTGGAGGACCGGCTCACCGAGCTGGCGCTGCTGCCGCGCGAGTCGCGCGTGGCGTACGCCTCGGAGCTCAAGACGAAGGTGGAGGCGGCGCGGGCGCAGGTGAAGCGCGCGTATGACCCGCTGCTCGACATCCGCTCGTTCGACAAGGACGCCGTGGCGCGGCTGGTGAAGCGGGCCCAGGAGCGCATGGGCGTGGAGGACGAGGAGGAGGACGGCGCGCCGCCGCTCGAGGAGGGCTTGTGGAGCGTGGCGCGCGACCTGGACGAGCGCCTGGAGGAGGCGGTGACGGAGCTGGCGCGCCGGGTGGGCATCGGCGTGGACACGGACGAGCAGGTGGACGCCTTCCAGTGCGCCTTCCAGTTCGGCCACGCGCTCAAGGTGGAGGGCCTGCCGGGCATCGACATCAACGAGGACCGCACGGTGCTGGGCACCTTCTGGCGCGACACGGCGGTGGAGGCCGAGGAGCTGGAGTACTACGCCACGGGCCACGCCATCGTGGAGGCGCTGTTCGGCTTCCTGCGCGACGGGCCGTATGGCCGCAGCGCGGCGCGCTTCATCGAGCGGCGCGGGCCGCTCAAGGCGCGGGGCGTGGAGCTGCTCTACCACGTGCAGCTGCCCGAGCCCGAGGACACCTCGCCGGGCGCGCGGGTGCCGAGCCGTCAGCTCGCGCGCTTCCTGGAGCGCACGCTCGTGCACGTGGCGGTGGTGGAGGGCCCCTCGGGGCCGGTGATGGACACGAAGGTGCTGTCCGCGCTGGAGACCGATGGCCGCTCGCTCAAGGGCGACGAGGTGGCGCGCGCCTTCCCGGGCTTCGCGGCCTTCGTGGACGCGGGCGTGCCGGTGGCGCAGAAGGCCGCCGAGGCGGAGATGGGCACGCTCCAGGCGCGCGCGCGGGAGGCCGTGGAGGCCGAGCGGGACGGGGCCCTCGCGCGCATGAAGCTGTCGCTCACGCACCAGGGGCTCGGGGCCGAGGCCGTGCAGGCGCAGCTCGATGCCGAGTACGCCCACTACGAACGGCTGCTCACCGCGCTCCGGGGCGCCAAGGTGGTGCTCGACTCCGCCTGCGGCTTCGTCATCAACCGCTGACGGCGCACTGGCGCGCCCAGCGGCGGAGCGGGCGCCTCAGTACACCATGCGGTCGAACGTCTCGATGAGGGGCCTGAGCGCCTCGGGCGTGGTCTCCAGTTGTCGGGCGACCGTGGGGGCGTGGAGCGTGAGGGCGCGGGTGCGAGGCGGATGGGTGTGAAGCTGCTGGATGATGACTCGGGTAAACAAGTCAGGCCATGCCGCGCTGGACAGCTCGGGTGCCCGGTGGAGCGGATCCAAGATGGAGAAGCAGGGCCAGCGAGGCAGCTTCAAGGTGTGGGGGTCGCACGCGATGAAGCGGCAGGCGTGGAGCTGCGCCTCGGTGAAGTCGCAGTCCGAGATGGCACCGCACTGGTACTCGGGCTCGTTTCCGTACTCGGGCCAGTGTCCGAAGTCGCAGCCGCGCAAGCGTCCCTTGAATCGGCACCCCTCGAGGCTGGCCCCGAGCCAGTCCTGATGGTTCTTCAGCTCCTGAGTCACCTCAAAGGTGCAGCCGTGGAAGCGCACTTCGCGCATGAGCAGGTTCCTCGCGGCCACCTTCAAGTGGAGGGTGCAATCGCGCAGGACCAGGTTGGGACCCAGGAAGTAGATCGCGTTCTTGTCCGTCAGTTCCAACCGCTCGTTCGCGAGTTCCTGATCCTTGTAGAAGATCTTGGTGACGGACATGCCTCGCCCTTCAAAAGGGTTTCTGCTGGTTCCCTCGGCGTGCCCAACAGGACGTGAGCTGGTCTTAATGGATGGAGGATCAAGAACTCGCTCTTCGTGAGGCTGCGGAGCCAAGATCAGAGGGCATTGTGGCTCATCTTCGGTTCAGATTTCGTGAAGCCGGAGGTTCCAGAGAAGGACGGTCGTCTCTTTCGCGGAGGGTCGAATCAGACAGCGAAGCGGTCCGTCATGCGAGACCAGGAAAGCCACTCCCCCGGGATTCTCGAAGGCGAACCACGTGGCGGCTCGATGACGGGAACCATGCTGATTGATGTCGTAGACAGGGCCCGGCGTTCCTTGGAGATCCTGTGCGAGATGTACCGTGGGTGTGGCCAACTTGGGAGTTGGCACCGAGAAACCCGCTCCGATGACTTTGAGGTCGGGACCCAGGAGCAGTGCATTGTCCAGGGCCGTCAATTGGCCAACGTTCTCGATGAGCGAGTTCAATGACTCCTTGGT
This sequence comes from Archangium primigenium, assembly GCF_016904885.1. Classification (NCBI taxonomy): domain Bacteria; kingdom Pseudomonadati; phylum Myxococcota; class Myxococcia; order Myxococcales; family Archangiaceae; genus Melittangium; species [Archangium] primigenium. Next base: position 9,274,738 of record NZ_JADWYI010000001.1, on the reverse strand, counting down.
CGTTCGAACCTCTTCATGAAAGCCCCTTTCTTCTTCGGACTGCGAATGGTCGTCTGCACGTCGTGCGAAGGCTAGACGGTACGCATTCGTTTGTGTCTGCGTGGACTGCAGTAGGAGTTCGCCGAATCGCGAGTGATGGTGGGAGATGGCGTAGAAAGGATTCTCCTCGTGCTCTGCTGGGAGGAGGGTGATGAGCCCCCCGTGGCGTTTTGAAGCCATGGTGTTGATGAGGTCGAAAAGCAGAGAAGCGACAGGCCAAACACCAGAGTTTGGCCATCGGAAGAAAGAAGCCTCTGCCAAGGTCTGAACGAGATTCTGGCAGATCGATTCAATCGTCTGCCGGACAATCCCTTCATTATGGAGGAGGCCCCATAAAGGAAACTTCTGTTCTGGAGAGAGCCGTTGACCTCGCTCGTAACGGAAAAGCTCTTCCCCCGCTTGGTACAAAACGACGGAACCGGGTTCTGGTGCGGAGAGCACAGTAACCATTCCGCCATCAGTGGCTTTGTTTCGTCTCGCCAATCCCAGGATGTAGAGCCGCCCGTCATCACGTGGGCCCACGATGAGCGCTGTTCGCTCCATATCGGCGGCAGGCGTGAGCTTCGCCAGGGACTTGGCCGTGAGCAGGATGGGACGGAATGGGGTGACATTCCAGGCGAGTGCCGGACCTTGCGAACTATCGTAGTCCGTGTGCTCCCGCGTTTCTTTCAGCCCTTGAGTTCCATCATGGTGATAGACGATGCGCGCGAGCGCAGGCCGACCTTCCTCTTTGGCCAAACTGGCGAAGAACAAGGTGTCAACGAGGGTTTCAAGGAGGCCGAGTTCGTCCTCCGTTAAAGGAGGGCGTCCCTCACGCCCTTGTAACCATTCTCGCAATGCTTCACGCGGGTACTTCAAGGCGGGCTCGCTCATGGTCGACCCATTCTAGGAGGGTCGAGGTAGAGAGTGCGAACCACGCCCCTTACTGAATTCAGGCCCGGAGCTTCGCGCGCAGCGCCTTGGCGCGCTCCTGGGTCTCGGAGTCCGAGTGGGTCATCTCGATGCCCTTGAGCCGCTGGTCCAGGCTCTTGGGCAGCTTGGTCTTCACCAGCTTGCCCTCGGCCTCCATGGCCTCCAGCTTGCCGAGCGCCTTGTCGGAGATGCGCTCGCGCGGATGGCCCAGCAGGCTGTCGAGGAAGTAGGGGTCCTCGGGCAGCTCGGGGTACTTCTCCAGGTAGTCCAGCACGCCCTGGGCCCAGGCGCGCGGGTCCTCGGCCGACTCCATCAGCTTCTGCATGGCCTGCTTCTGGGCCTTGCGCTTGCCTTCCGGATCGAACGTCTTGGCGAGGCCCTCGGGCAGCTCCCCGCCCGTGAAGAGCGCGTCCGCCGCCGCCTTGTACTTCTCGTAGGAGGCGCTGCGCTCGATGCGCTGCTGGGCCGGGTCATCCTGCCGCGAGGTGTGGCCCCGGCCCTTGCCGCGCGAGGCGTCCAGCTCCCGCCACGTCTTGGTCCGCTTGCCGGAAAAACCCCCGCCGCCCCGATCGTCGTCGTCACGTGCCATCGCGTCACTTCCCCTTGCGGGCTCCCCATAGCGCCGCCAGGCCGCGCTTCACCAGGGAACGGACACGCGTCAGCTCCTCGGGTGCCAAGGGGTGCTCCTCGTCCTGCTCCGCCTCGAACAGGGCCTCGTCCGCGTATGCGGCGAGGGCCATGGGCACCGGCGAAGCCTCCATGCCCGGGCTCCCGAGTGCTTCGGGCGCCACACTCGCCACGCCTTGCGGCCAACCGAGCTCCAGCATCGCGTGCAGCTCGAACAGCAGGTGGCGGGCGACAGCATATCCTTCGTCCGTGAGACCCGCCGCGTCAAGCTCCCCCAGGAGCGCGTCCTGACGGTTCTCGAACACATCGTGCTGGCGCGCGCGGCCCTTGTCGTCGTCCTCCAGGTAGCGCCAGGCGGCCTCCACGAAGGCGGTGTCCGGCTCGCCGGGGGCGAAGGGCCGCGGGGGGTCCACCTTCTCCTTCTTGGGGCGGGGCGGGCGCGGGCCGTCCTCCAGGCGGATGGCCTTGCCCTCCACGACCAGGTCCCAGAGGCCCAGGAGGTTCTGGAAGAAGCGCCGGGCGAGGTCCGGCGAGCCGAAGCGCGGCTCGCGCTCGAACAGGTGGGGAATCACGTCCTGGGACGAGCGGCCCTCGGCGTGGGCCTGGCGCATGTGGGCGAGCACCGTGAAGCTGTCGTGCGAGGTGCCCGCGAGCGCGAGCAGCTCGTCGAGCACCGGCGCGCCCTCGAACTGGTGGACGAATTCCATCTTGGGGGTACGGGAACGGCTCATGGCGCTCAACGTAGCGCCCGGACGGCCCGGAGGCACGGGTCGCCTGTCCTCCTCCGGGCCTTTCCCCCGGGCTTTCCCCCGGCTTTCCCCAACGTGCGCCTTCCGTTTCCGCTCGGGGGACCCTAGGCTCCGCCCTCGCCCATGACCGAACCGTCGCCCGAGAGAGTCAAGAGCGCCATCCAGGCGCTGTCCCAGGCCCGCCCCGTGGAGGGGCCCCCCGGGGATGATGGGCAGCGCTCCGTGTGGCACCTGTCTCCCCAGGGCGCCGAGCTGCTGTCCTTCGTGGACTCCGACGGCCGGGTGCAGCGCCAGGAGCTCACGCTGCTCGGCGAGCACTGCGTGTGGACGAGCGGCGTGGGGCTGCGCACCGGCCGCGTGGAGCAGGAGGGCGCCTCGCGCGCCGAGACCAGCGTCGTGCACCCGGACCTGGAGCCCGTGCCCGCGCGGCTGTTGCGCGCCGCGGTCGCCCTGGAGGACTACCAGGGCGAGGATCGCTACATCCTCCACATGCAGCGCGTGCTCGCGCTCGCGCGGCAGGGGCTCGTGATGGCGGGGGGCCCGGCGCCCGTGGCCGTCGCCGCGCCCGTCGTCCAGGAGCCGCCCGCTCCGGGCGTGTCCCGGGTGCCGTCCGGAGGGACGCCCCTGGCCACCCCCAAGCACGAGGGCCTCACCATGCTGCTCGTGCTCGGCGTGGGGCTCATCGTGGGCGTGGGCTTGATGCTCTGGCTGCTCTAGGCCCGGGCCGTCTTCCGGCCCCGGCCTCCACTTCCCGTCCCCGCCCCGGCCCGCTCAGGGCTTGGGGGTCAGCGTGGGCGCGGGCAGGTGGCCCGTGGGCGGAACGGCCTCCAGGGCGTCCGCCAGCACGCCGCGGATGAGCGAGGACAGGGGCGTGCCCGGCGCTTGCGCCCGGGAGGCCTCCTCGGCCGCCAGCCGCAGGGGTCGCCCATCGAGGATGACCACCAGGGCGACGATGGCCCCGAGCATCAGGCTGCCGGCCCACTGCCCCACGGCGTCCGGGTGCAGGAAGAACTGCCAGCACACGAGCGCGAGCGAGAGGATGGCCATGAGCCCCATGAGCGCCATGCGGCACGCCTGCAGCCGCGCGAGCGTGCCGGTGCTCGCGGTGATGAGCAGGGCGCGCGTCTCGGGGGCCCGCTCGCCGAGCGAGGTGAACAGGGCGAAGAGCTGGTGCGCCTCGAGCGCCACCACCAGCGCCATGCCGCCCAGGGCCAGCCCCAGGGCCGCGCCCAGCAGCCGGCCCGAGGGCTCGCCCCCGTGGGCCGCGCGCTTGTGCTGCAGCACGAGCCCCAGCGCCACCGCGCCGAGCAGCGCCGCGCTCATCCACGCGCCCACCAGCCGCGTCACCATGGCCTCGCCGGTGCCCGACACCCACTGGGCCAGCGCCTCGCCGTGGTGGCCCTCGGGCAGCGTCGCGAGCACGCGCTCCATGGACTCCTGCGAGCCGGCGATGCCCAGCATCCACGGCAGCGTGGCCAGGCCCACCAGCACCACCAGCGGGGCGTGCTTGCCCGCCGGGCCCATGCCCAGGAGCGCCGAGAGCACACACGTCACGCCCACCACGCCCGTCACCATCAACAGGCTGTAGGCGCCCGAGGCGCCCGCCATGCGCCACACCTGGGCGCCTCCGCCCACCAGCGACAGCAGGGCGAGTCCAAAACCCGCGACCGCCATCGGCGGAAGCGCGGCCACGAGCAGCCCGGGAAGGGAATTCAGCCTGAATGGGACCAGCATGGTGTCAGGAGTATAATGCGACTTCGGGGAAAACGGGAATTTGCCCCAGAGTCTGAAATCCCTGAACACATGTCAACGCTCCGTGCGTGGGGTGTCACACGGAGGGGCGGTGGGTCTGTCTAGGCGGCGACAGCGCCCTGGCCGAGCAGCCGCGCGTAGGCGCCCCCGCGGGCGGCCAGTTGGGTGTGGGTGCCCGCCTCCACCACCCGGCCGGCCTCCAGCACGACGATGAGGTCCGCGTCGCGCACCGTGGACAGACGGTGGGCGATGACGAGCACCGTGCGCCCCTTCATGAGCGAGGCGAGCCCCGCGCCCACCGCCGCCTCGCTCTGGGCGTCCAGGGCGCTCGTCGGCTCGTCCAGGAGCAGCAGCGAGGGCTGGCGCAGGAAGGCGCGCGCCAGGGCCAGGCGCTGGCGCTGGCCTCCCGACAGCCGCGCGCCCCGCTCGCCCACGGGCTCGTCGAGCCCGCCGGGCAGGGCCCGCACGAAGTCCTCCGCGTGCGCCAGGCGCAGCGCCTCCCATACCTCGGCGTCCGAGGCCTGGGGGCCGCCGAGCCGCACGTTGTGCCGCACGCTGCCGGAGAAGAGCACCGGCTCCTGGGGCACCCACGCCAGGCGCTCGCGCACCCGGGAGGGCTTGAGCGCGCCCAGGGGCACGCCGTCCCACGTCACCGTGCCGCCGCTCGGGGGCACGAAGCCCAGGAGCACCGAGAAGAGCGTCGTCTTGCCCGCCCCCGAGGCGCCCACCAGCGCCACGCGCGCCCCCGCGGGCACCGTCAGGTCCACGCCCTGGAGCGCCTGGCGGCCATCCGGGTAGGTGGCGCACAGCCCCGAGAGCACCAGGGCCTGGGTGAGCGGCGGGGCGTCGGCGCCCTCGTCCGCGGGCACCGGCGTGTCCGCGAGCGCGAAGAGGCGCTCGGCGCCCACCAAGCCCGTGAGCACCTGGGAGAAGGTGCCGCTCAGCGACTTCACCGGCTGGTAGAGCAGCAGCGTGGCGGCGATGAAGGACAGGAGCCGGCCGGCCAGCGCCGGGTCCCCCGAGATGGCGCGCGCGCCCCAGGCCACCGCGATCGCCACGCCCCCGACGCCCATCACCTCCACCGTGGGGCTGTACGCGCCGCGCAGGAAGAGCGAGCGGCGCATCTCCCCGAGGTAGCGCGTGGACTCCTCCTGGAAGCGCGCGAGCGCCCGGCCCTCGGCCCCGTAGGCGCGCACCACGGGCAGCGCCTGGAGCTGCTCGGCGGTGAGGGTGGTGAGCGCGCCGAGGCTCGACTGCGAGCGGTGGGCCACCTTCTTGAGCGAGCGCGCGAACGCGCGCACCGGCAGCACCGTGAGCGGCACCACCACGAAGGTGAGCAGGAAGAGCTTCGCGTCGATGACGAGGCAGGTGACGAGCAGCGCGAGCAGCTGCATCCCGTCCTTCACGTAGGACGAGAGCGCCTGCGTCACCGAGAACTCCACGAGCGGGACGTCCGAGGCGAAGTGGGTGAAGACCTCGCCCGAGTGGCGCCGCTCGAGCGCCGCGGGCGGCCAGGCGAGCAGCCGCGTGTACAGGTCCGCCCGCAGGTCCGCCATCACCCGCTGGCCGAGCCGCTGCATCCAGCCGCCCTGCAGGTAGCTCGCGCCCGCCTTCACCACCGCCACGCCCACCACCATCAGCGGCAACACGCCCAGCAGCCGCTCCCCGGGCAGGGACAGGCCGGCGAGCTCCACCGCGCCCCCCGTGAGCACCGCGCGCAACAGCGGCCCCACCAGCCAGGCGTAGGCGGACGTGGCGACCGCGGCCACCAGCGACGCCCCCAGCCCCGCGAGGAGCAGGCGGCGATAGGGCCGCACATACCCGAGCAGGCGGCGGTAGATGTCAGGTGAAGGACGAGGGGCCACGCGAGGGGGCGCACCATGTCATCGCGCGCCCTTCCAGGCAAAGGACCGTGCTCCGTCGGCAGGGCGGCGAGCAGGCAGGTGCACCATGTAGGTGCCTTCATTGCTCCTACAGCCAACTGCGGACAGCTTTCGGTCAGCCATGGACACGAACAACACCGAAAAAGAAGCGATGCTCAGCAGCCCGGGCTGTGAGCCCGTGGTCGAGGATGAGGAACGCCGCCGCCTGCTGTGGCTGATGGCGGAGTTCTTCCGCACCGTGGGTTACACGGACCTCAAGGCGCGTCTGCCGGGCTTCATGCCGCCACCCGTCCTGTCCGGGACCATCGAGGATCACCGGCCGGACTTCACCTGCCGCCAGTCCGACTCGGCGCGCACGCCCATCATCCTGGAGATCGTCACCCCCAGCATGGTGGAGGACCCCGCGGCGGAGAACCGCTGGAGCCTGTTGTCGAGCGCCGCCAAGCTCTACAACGCCGAGCTGCACTTCGTGGTTCCCAAGTGGTCCGCCACCCGGGGCGCCATCGATCCCGTGCTCAAGCGTCGGCTCGCCCGCATGGAGCTCGTCGCCAACCGCGTCTGGACGGTCTAGTCGGCCCGCCCCGGGCCGCCGTCGACCCGAGGCGCCCGCCCCCTGGACCGGGGCGGGCGCGGATTGCTGGGACCTCCACGTGCGTTATAGTGGCCACGAAGCCTCCGCGCGCGGAGAAAGTCCAATAAATCCAGGGGTTTGATAGCGATGCCAGCGGTGTCGGGGCAGAAACGTGATTATTATGAGGTCCTGGGAGTTCAGAAGAACGTCTCCGCGCAGGACCTGAAGAGCGCCTTTCGCAAGGTGGCTCTGCAGTACCACCCGGACCGAAACCCCGGGAACCACGAGGCCGAGGAGAAGTTCAAGGAGGCCTCGGAAGCCTACGAGGTCCTGAGCGATCCCGAGCGGCGAGGCCGCTATGACCGGTTCGGTCACGCGGGCGTGGGTGGCGCGGCCGGAGGAGACCCGTTCGGCGGGGGCTTCCAGGGCGTCAACATCAACGACATCTTCGGGGAAATCTTCGGCGACATCTTCGGGGGCCGGGGCGGCCGGGGCCGGGTGAGCAACCGCGGCGCGGACCTGCGCTTCAACCTGGAGATCTCCTTCGAGGAGGCGGCGTTCGGCTGCCGGCCCAAGGTGCCGATTCCGCGGCCCAAGAAGTGCGACACGTGCTCGGGCTCGGGCAGCAAGAGCGGCGCGCCGCCCAAGACGTGCGGCACGTGCGGCGGCGCGGGCGAGGTGCGCTTCACCCAGGGCTTCTTCGCCGTGTCCCGGCCGTGCACCGAGTGTGGGGGCACGGGCGCGGTGGTGCCGGACGCCTGCGGCAAGTGCAAGGGCTCGGGCAAGGTGCCCAGCGAAGAGGTCATCGAGGTCAACATCCCGCCGGGCGTGGACAACGGCACGCGGGTGCGGCTCACGGGCCTGGGCGAGCCGGGAGACCGGGGCGGGCCCGCGGGCGACCTGTACGTGACGGTCATCGTGCGCGAGCACCCGCTCTTCCAGCGCGAGGACTACGACGTCTTCTGCGAGGTGCCCATCTCCTTCACCCAGGCGGCGCTCGGCGCGAAGATCGACGTGCCCACGCTGGACGGCAAGGTGAAGATGACCATCCCCGAGGGCGCCCAGTCCGGCAAGGTGTTCCGCCTCAAGGGCAAGGGCGTGCCCCACCTGCACAGCGGCCAGCGGGGAGATCAGCACGTGCGCGTCATCGTCGAGACGCCCACCAACCTCACCGGCAAGCAGCGCGAGCTGCTCGAGAAGTTCGCCGAGTCGAGCGGGGCGGAAGCCCACCCGCAGTCGAAGAACTTCTTCGAGAAGGTGCGCGAGCTGTTCGGCTGAGTCCGCCCGCGCGCGGGCCGACATGTCGGCCCCGCGCGCCCCTTGCCGGGCCCTGTCCCACCGTCCCGGGGGGATGGGTCGCTGGCCATGGGTGAACGGCGGGGCAAGCCACCCGCGAAAAGGAGTGCCCGGGGGTGGACGTTCATGGCGTCCCACGGCCAAGGGCACTCACCAACGCCTCCGTGCATGGCCATACCGAGCATGCAACCTCGGGGAGAGGGGAGGTGTCGGCATGGCCACGTATCGACTCATCCGGAAGCTGGCCGCGGGCGGCATGGCCGAAGTGTTCCTCGCCAAGGTGATGGGGGCCGAGGGCTTCGAGAAGCCCGTGGCCGTCAAGCGCATCCTGCCCTCCATGGCGCAGGACCAGGAGTTCGTGGAGCTCTTCCTGCGCGAGGCGAAGCTCACGGTCTGCCTGCAGCACGCCAACGTGGTGCAGGTGTTCGACCTGGGCGCGCTCGAGGGCCAGTACTACATGGTGATGGAGTTCGTGGAGGGCGAGAACCTCCGGGCGCTCCAGCGCGGAGGGGCGGCGCACGGCGTGCCGTTGGGCCTGCGCGAGGTGTGCTTCATGGTCCAGCAGGTCACCGAGGGCCTGGCGTACGCGCACGGCCGCGTGGACGCGGCGGGCCGCCCGCTCAACATCATCCACCGGGACGTCAACCCGTCCAACGTGATGGTGGCCAGCAGCGGCGAGGTGAAGCTCGCCGACTTCGGCATCGCCAAGGCGGCCAACGCCCAGAGCGGCACCCAGGTGGGCGTGGTCAAGGGCAAGGCGGGCTACCTCGCGCCCGAGCAGGTCAAGGGCGCGGAGGTGGACCAGCGCGCGGACCTCTTCCTCATCGGGTTGATGCTCTACGAGCTGCTCGCGGGCCGGCAGCTCTTCCACGGCGCGGACTACTTCCAGACCCTGCGCGCCATCGCCCAGTTCGACGTGAAGAGCCTGGCGCCGGTGCCGGGCGTGCCCGCGGCGCTCTGGGGCATCGTCACCCGGGCGCTCGCGCCGGACCCCACCGCGCGCTACCACCGGGCGCGCGACATCTCGGACGCGCTGCAGAACTTCCTCTTCGACAACCGCCTGCGCGTGGGTCCCCAGGACGTGGCGGCGCTCTTCCAGCGCTGCTTTCCCAACCGCCGCTCGCCCCTGGAGGGCAGCAACGAGACGCGCGGCGAGGAGATCCGCCTGGGCTCGGACGCGGGGCTGCAGCGCCCGCCGCCGCTCACCTCGGTGCGCTCGCGCCCGCCCTTCCTCGGCGGCCCCCGCCCGGGCACGCCCGCGCCCCTGCGCCCGGCGGTGGAGCCGTCCCTGCGGTCCGCGCCGCCGCCCGCCGCCGTGTCGCCTCCGCCGGTGGGCGGACGCACCGGGGCCATGCCCCTGGCGGGGGGCACCGGCCGCATGCCGCTGGGCGCGGGCACGGGCGTGCTCGCGGTGCCCACGCGGGTGATGCGGCCCACGCGCCGCAAGCTGGGCGAGATGCTGCTCGTGGTGGGCAAGCTGTCCGAGCCCCAGCTCAAGGGCGCCCTGGAGCGGCAGCGGCGCACCGGAGGCCGCATCGGCGAGCTGCTCGTGGCCGAGGGGCTCCTGTCCCAGGAGGACGTCATGCGCGCCTTGAGCGAGCAGGGCGGCATCCCGTTCATCTCGGACCGGGTGTTGCGCACCATGCCGGTGCCGCGCGCGCTCCTGTCCCTGCTGCCCCTGGAGAAGGCGGAGCGGCTGGAGGCGGTGCCCGTCACCCAGCAGGCCAAGGAGCTGGTGTGCGCCATGCGCGAGCCGCGCGACCTGGCGCGCCTGGACGAGCTCAAGTTCATCACCGGCTGCACCGTGCGGGGCATCTACGCCACGGAGGGCGGGCTGCGCCGGGCCATCGGCCGCTTCTACCGGGGCGAGGCGTCCGAGCCGCACGAGGAGTGGTCGCGGATGATGTCGGTGGGCTCGGAGTCCCAGCCGGGCGTGACGCCCTTCGCGGACAAGCTCACGCGCACCCGCGAGCGGCTGTTGGACGAGTCGGCCTTCATGGACATCTCCGTGGCGGCGCCCGTGTCCGCCGCGGCCCTGGCGGCGCTGCCCCCGCCCGTGCCGCCCGTGCCCACCCCCGCGCCGGTGCCGACCGTGGCCGCGCCCGCGGTGAAGGCCCCGGTGTCGCTCGCGCGCACCATGCTGGTGGTGTCCGAGGACGCGGAGCTGCGTGACCTGGCGGTGCGGCTGCTCACCCGTCAGGGCGTGGCGGCCTCGGGCACGGGCGCGGCGGACGTGGACAAGGCCGTGGCCCTGGGCGGCACCGAGGTGGCCCTGGTGGCGGCCGACACCGTGAAGGACGCGCCCGCGGTGGTGGCGCGGCTGATGGCGGCGGCGCCCTCCATGGAGGTGCGCGTGCTGCCCTCGCTCGCCGAGGCGCTGGGCGGCGAGGCGGGGCCCTTGGGCCTCGCGGCGCGCTGGCACGCGCGGGTGGTGGACGCGGCGCTGGCCACGCTCGGGGGCGTGGGCGTGCAGGGCCCGGCGCTCGCCAAGCTGGCCCGGCGCGTGGCCCAGCGGCTCGGGGCGGGGCGGGCGGAGGCCGAGCGCGCCTCGGCGGTGGCCTATGCCCTGGCGCTCGCGGCCTTCCAGGAGTCGAGCGCGCCGGGCGACGCCTTCACCCGGCCCTCGTGCGAGTCGGTGCGGGCCATCCTCGGGCGGGATTCGGGGGAGCTGGCGGGCCTCATCGGCGCCTGCACCCGGGACGCGCCCCCCCTCGCGGCGAGCGCGCCCAAGGCCGTGCTGGCGCTGGCGGCGGCCGTGTCGCTGCTCGAGGCGATGAAGACGGCCACGCTCGTGGCCTCGGCCGCGTCCCAGGCGCTCACCGCGCTGCGCGCCTCGGGGCGGCTGCCCGCGCCGGCGCTGGAGGCGCTCGCCGCGGAGGTGACGGAGCTGGTGCTCGGGGACAAGGCCTGGCACACCGTGGTGCTCGCCGAGCCCAACGTCGCGCGGGCCTCGGCGCTCCAGGCGCGCTTCCTCGCGGATGGGGTGCGGGTGGTGCTGGCCGACTCGGTGGCCCGGGCGCGGGTGCTCCTGGCCGAGGGCAGTCAGGCGCTGGTGGTGGCCGCGTGCCTGCCGGACGGTGACGGCGCGGGGCTCACCCGCTCCCTGCGCTCCACGGAGCAGATGGCCTCGCTGCCCATCTTCGTGCTCGCGCCGCCCGAGGATCCCCGATGGGTGGAGGCCGGACTCGACGCGGGCGCGGACGACGTGCTCACCTATCCGGTCAACCCGGACGTGCTCGTGGCCAAGCTGCGGCGGGCCATGCAGCCGCGCCGCTCCACGCCCGTGCCCGTGTCCCCGCCGGAGGTGGCCCCCGCGGCCCGGGGGGTGAGCTAGTCCTCCGAGGGCTCGCGGCGCGCGTGGGGCAGCAGCTCCAGGTGCTCCACCTGGTGGCCGTCCTCCTCCGGGGAGCCGCGGGCCGCCGCGATCTCCTCGGGCGTCTGGGGCTCGCGCTCCTCGAAATTGTCGCCCCCGAGTTCACGCTGCCGCTGCTCGCTCGTGCCGCCGTACTCCGCGCGGGGCTTGGTGGTGTGGGCCATGACGTCCTCCTGATTCGTTGGAAACTTCCTGTCTGGGAGGTTGGGTCGGGGGGCCCGGCGCGGCAACCGAGCGCCGCCTCCCTCCTCGCCCTCCCGTCAGGCGAGTCCCGAGGGCCACGGCCCGTGGGCCCGAAGCCGCGCTCCCGCGCTCCGCCCGAGGGAGACCCGCTCGGCACGTCGGATGCAGAACCCGGCCCTTCCCTGGGGAATCTTCCCCCCGCTCGGTTGTCGACGCGGCCCACGCCCCACTGCTATGCACGCCTCCACCATGGACGTCCGCCTCTCTCCGTGCCGCGCCCTGTTGCTCGCGCTGACGCTGTTGATGACCGCCTGCAAGACCCCCGCGAGCTCGGGCTCCGGCGCCGAGACCTCGGGAGGCTCCTCGCGCTCGCCCGTCAAGGCGCGCCAGGACGACACCGCCGACGCGGCGCTCGCCCGGGCCGTGCAGCAGGCCCAGACGGCCTCGCCCCAGCAGGCCGCCGAGAGCTACCTCGCCGTGCGCAAGGCCTACCCCGAGACGACCGCGGGCCAGGACGCCCTCTACCGCGCGGGCGTGGTCTTCTACGACTCGCGCGACTACGTCAACGCGCGCAAGTCCTTCAACGAGCTGCTCTTCGAGAACCCGCTCCACCCCCAGGCGGTGGACGCCAAGCGCCGGCTGGGCCGCGCCGCCCTGGAGGTGGGGGCCTACCGCGACGCCTACCAGACGCTCTCCAGCCTCGCCGAGCGCGCCGAGGGCGCCGAGCGCGCCCAGTTGATGGAGGACGCGGCCCGGGCCGCGGAGAAGGCGGGGCTGTTCGGCCCGTCGCTGCAGATGGCGGTGGACGCGGCCGGTCAGGCGCGCACCCCCGAGGAGCAGCAGGCCGCGGTGGCGCGGGTGCAGCAACTGGTGGAGGGCCGCGCGGGCTTCGTGGACGTGGCCCGGGTGGCCGAGGGCCTGTCCTCGTCCAACCCCGCCTGGCCGGTGCTCACCTTCAAGCTGGCGCGCATCTACTACCACCTGCGCGAGTGGAACCGGCTGGAGGAGACGCTCAACCGCTTCCTCGCCGAGGCGCCCTCGAGCCCCTATGCGTCCCAGGCCCGCGACCTGCTCGCGCGCGCCACGCGGCGCGTGGAGGTGCAGCCGCGCACGGTGGGGGTGCTCCTGCCGATGACGGGCAAGTACAAGGCCGTGGGCGAGGCGGTGATGCGCGGCATCAAGCTGGCCCTGTCCGGCAGCGACGTGGAGCTCGTCGTCAAGGACACCCAGGGGGACGTGAACCTCACGGGGCAGGGCATGGAGCAGCTGGCGTTCGACAGTGGCGCCATCGCGGTGCTCGGCCCCATCGTGGCGGACGACGCCCGGCGCGCGGCGCTGGTGGCCGAGGAGCTGCAACTGCCCCTGCTCACGCTCACGCGCCAGGAGGACATCACCGACATCGGTCCGTATGTCTTCCGCAACATGCTGACCAACTCGGCGCAGGCGCGCGCCATCGCCGACTACGCGATGAAGCAGAAGGGCTTCAAGAGCTTCGCCATGCTCTACCCGAACCTGCCCTACGGCGTGGAGCTGGCCAACGACTTCTGGGACCAGGTGAACGCCAACGGCGGCCAGGTGCGTGGCGCCGAGACGTACGCGCACGACCAGACGACCTTCACCTCCGAGGCCAAGAAGCTCGTGGGCCGCTACTACCTGGAGGATCGCGGCGACTACATCCAGGGCGTGCGCGAGGTGCAGGAGCAGACGACGGGCCAGGACGCGTTCCGCAAGCGCAAGGCCATGGAGAAGATGCGCGGCGCGGTGGAGCCCGTCATCGACTTCGAGGCCATCTTCATCCCGGACGAGTGGCGGCGGGTGAGCCTGGTGGCGCCGGCGCTCGCCGTGGAGGACATCGTCACCAACGCGTGTGACGCGCGCGACCTGGAGCGCATCCGCAAGACGACGGGCAAGAAGACGCTCAAGACGGTGATGCTCCTGGGCACCAACGCGTGGAGCAGCGGCAAGGGCGCCAGTGGCCTGCCGGAGCTCGTCGAGCGCGGCGGCAAGTTCGTCACCTGCTCGGTGTACGTGGACGGCTTCTTCGTGGACTCGCAGCGCCCGGCCACGCGCCGCTTCGTGCAGGCCTACCGCCAGGCGTACTCGGGGGACCCGAGCCTCCTGGAGGCCTACGGGTACGACTCGGCGCGCATGGTGCGCCAGCTGCTCGAGTCCAAGCAGGCGCCCACCAGCCGCGCGGCCTTCCGCGAGGCGCTGGCCACGCTCAAGGACTTCGACGGCGCCACGGGCAAGACGTCCTTCGACGACAAGCGCGAGGCGCGCAAGCCCCTGTTCCTGCTGTCCGTGAGCAACAAGGGCGTCACCGAGGTGTCTCCGGAGGAGACGGCGGCCCTGGAGGCCCTGTGAGTCCTCGGGCCGTTTGGGCTCGGGCCGGCTGGGCTCGGGCGCGGTGGGCTCGGGCGGGCTGGGTCGCGGGCGCGCTGGCCCTGGCGGCTTGTGGCCATGGGGCGGGCGCGCTCGCCCCGGACGTGCGCGAGCGCCTCGCCGCCGCGCCGGGCGGCTACCTCGCCGGGGACGTGGTGGGGTTCCAGGAAGGGGACGTGCTCGAGCGCCGCTTCTTCGTGTGGACGCTCGCCTTCGCGCCGGACGCCTCGCGCGTGGCGTACACGCAACTGGACGGGCGCGACTACGCGCTGGCGCTCTGGCGCGTGGGGTCTCCGCCCCAGCACGTGACGACGCAGCCGCTCAACGTGTCCGAGTTCGACGTGGAGGCCCTGGCCTTCTCGCCCGACGGCGCGCTCCTGGCGAGCGCCGGGTGGGATGGCACGGTGCGCCTCTTCGACGCCGCCACCGGCGCGCCCCGGGCGAGCGTGCGCACCGAGGAGCCGCTCACGGCGGTGGCCTTCCACCCCTCGGGCCGGATGCTCGTGGTGGGCGGGGCCGCGGGGCTCGTCACGGTGCTGCGCGTGGAGGACCTGGGCTTCGACTCCGAGTCGCGGCCCCACCGCGAGCGGGTGAGCGCGCTCGCCTTCGCGCCGGACGGCACGCTGTACTCGGGCAGCTGGGACAGGCACGTGCGCGTGTTCGAGCCGCGCGAGGAGACGTCGCGGCCCACCGAGGCCCGGGTGCGCTTCTCCCGCGTCTCGGGACAGGCGGTGGTGACGGGGCTGCTCAATGGCCGGGCGCCCCTGACGCTCGCCCTGGACGCGCGCTCGCCCGCGATCGTCATCGGCACCCAGGCGGCGACGGCGGCCGGCATCGACACGCCCTTCCTGAAGGAGACGCTGTCGCTGCCCACGGCGCTTGGCGCCACGCTGGCACGGCTCGCCCGGAACCAGACGCTGCGCTTCAAGGGCCTCACGCTCGAGGGCGTGGACGTGGCGGTGTGCGACGCGTGCCTGCCGCCGGGCGTGTCCGGGGTGCTGGGCGCGCCGTTCACCGCGCGCGTGGAGGTGGCCTTCGACGAGGCCACCACGGAGGCCGTGCTCGCGCTCAAGGCGCCCGCGGCCGGGTCCGCTGGCGAGGCGTCCCGGACCTGGGTGCTCGCGCCGCGCGCCGACTTCGCCTTCCCCGCGCACGTCAACGACGTCACCGTGGACGCCGCCGGCCAGCGGCTGGGCGTGGCCTTCTCCCAGGCGACCGCCGAGCGCACCCGCGCCGTCTACGAGCGCGAGCGCAAGGGCGTCGTCGAGCCGGAGGCCGCGGGCAACGCCGCGGCGCTGGTGGACGCGGGCTCGGGCCGGGTACTCCAGCAGTGGACGGGCCACCGGGGCGTGGTGGCCACCGCGGGCATCTCCCCGGACGGGCACGCGCTCGTCAGTGGGGGCTGGGACAAGCGGCTGGTGCTCTGGCGCGAGGGCCAGGCCGCCGCCGTGGCGGAGCGCGAGTTCGGCTGGTCGGTGCGCCGGGTGCGCTTCTCGCCGGACGGACAGCGGGTGGGCGTGGCCGCGTGGACGCCGCAGAAGGCCGTGGGCAACCAGGAGAGCGAGCCCTCCGCGGTGCTCTTCTCCGTGGGCTACGCGGCGCCGCGTGTCCAGCCGCGTCAGTAGTTGAGGTGGATGTGCTCGCGCGCGAGTCCCCGCGCGAGCAGGGCGTCGATGACCCCGCGCACCATGGCGGACTGGCCACAGAGGAAGGCCTGGTGGCCCTCCACGGGCAGCTCGCCCAGGTGGGCCTGCACGTAGCCGGTGAGCCCCTGCCAGTCACTCGCCCCCGGCTGGCTCACCGTGCGCACCACGCGGATGCCGGCCTCTTCCCAGTGGCGCAGCTCGCGCTCGTAGGCGAAGGCCCGCGGCGTGCGCGCCCCGAAGAAGAGCGTCACCGGCCCGTAGGCGCCGCGCTCCTGGCGGATGCTCTCGATGACGGAGCGGATGGGGGAGATGCCCGAGCCCGTGGCGAACAGCAGCACCCCGTGGCCGCGCGCCTGGGCGAGCGGGAAGCCCCGGCCCTCGGGGCGCGAGCTCATCACCCGCTCCCCCGGGGTCAGCGTCATGAGCCGGTCCGCCAGCGCGCTGCCCCCCTTGAGCAGGAACTCCCAGCGGTGGCCGGCGGGCCCGGGGGCGGAGGCGATGGCGAAGATGCCCTCCCCCAGCTCCGGCAGGCACAGGCGCACATACTGCCCCGGCGTCTGGTGCTGCCCCACCAGGGGGGTGCCGCCAATCTCCAGGACGAGCTCGATGAGCTCCTCGGCGGCGGGGAACACATCCGCGACGGTGGTGGGGTGCCAGTCGGTCATGGTCTGGAGGATCTAACCTGGACCCGTCCCGGCGTCGCGCCTTGATAAGCTGGGGGCGTGAAGACCGTATTCTGGTTTGTGTTGTTCCTCATCGGACTGGCGGGCGTGGTGCTGCCGGCCGCCTATTTCCACGCGGCCAGCAAGCTGCCCCAGCTCGAGTCGGAGTTCGACCTGGAGAAGCAGCTGCGCCACACCATCGAGGGCGAGCGCATGAGCCTGCGCGCGGGCACCTTCGATCGCTCGCGCGACATCCGCTTCGCCAAGCCGGACTTCGGGCGGCTGCCCAAGGACTTGGTGGCGCTCTACATCTCCCAGCTCGGCTGTCCCACCTACTTCCAGACGCCGCGCGAGGACGGGCCCCGGTGGGCCTGGCGCCTGATGTCGCGCCTGTGGTTCGGCACGGAGCCCGGGGGGGATGGCCGGTGTGAGCGGTGGCTCGCCACGCAGCTGGCGGGGATGCTGGGCATCGAGGGGCAGGTGCCGCTGGCGGTGGCGGCGCACCGGCTGCACGGCTTCCTGCAGAAGGATCAGCTCCTGGCCTACAACATGGCCACGCTCTACTTCGAGCGCGGCATCGTCGGCGTGGAGGACGCGGCGTTCAAGGTCTTCGGGCGCGAGCTGGACACGCTGCAGTTGCCGGAGCTGGCCGAGATGGCGCTCACCCTGCCGCCCTACGAGTTCTACGACGACGCCCTGGAGTGCCGGAACGAGGCGCGCATCCGGGAGAACCGGGACGTGGTGCTCGGCGAACTGGCGGCCTACAAGCTCGTGACGGACGAGCGGGCGCGCAACGCCATGGCCCAGCCCATCAGCTGCCACAAGGACTGAGCCGCCAGTGCGAGGCCCCCTCCTCGCGAGAGGCGGGGGCGCCGCGGCTCACTTGCGGCGCAGGAACATCCGCTCCCAGTCGTCCAGCTCCTTGCTCACCTGGCGCAGCTCGTCGGCCGAGGCCGTCGGCGTGGTCCGGCCCCGGAGGGCCTCCAGGGTGGTGCGCGAGGCGGGGCTGATGCTCTCGCCCGCCTCCATGCGCGTGAGCACGGCGCGATCCAGCTTGCGGATGCGGCCCTGGAGCACGAACGGGGTGGGCGCCGCGGGACGCTTGGGCGCGGCGGCGGGCTCCTCGGTCGGCGTCGGCGCGGGGGTCGGCTCGGGCCGCGTGGCGACGAGCGGCTCGATCTCCGGCTCCACGGGGGCGGGCTTGGGCTCGGGCTCGGTCTTGGCGGGCGGCGTCGCCTGGACGGGCGGCGCCACGGCCACCGGGGGCGGCGCCACCGGCTGCACCGGCGCGGCGGGCGGCGGAGTCGGCATGCCCAGCACGGCCACCGCGGCGCCCAGGGCCAGCAGCCCGAGCGCGCCCAGCCCCAGCGGCCACAGCTTGCGGCGCGGGGGCTCGTCGGCGGGCACCACCGGCTCGGGCGGCTCCTCGATGTCGAGCACGCTCGGCGCGGGTGGGGTGCTGCCCTGGAAGGAGTCCGGGTTGAGCGGCTCGAGCGCCGGCAGGGCCTCCAGCCCCGTCATGGACGGCAGCTGGGGCGGCTCGGGCGTCTGCGGACGGACGGGCACGGGCGCGGGCGGCTCGGCCTGGGCCAGGAGGCTCTCGCGCAGCCGGTGCAACTGGCGGCGCAGCTGCTCGGCCGCGCCGGGACGCGCCTCGGGATCCTTGGTGAGCATCTGCAGGATGAAGGCGTCGAGCGCGGCGGGCAGGCCGGGCAGGAACTCGGACGGCCGGGGCGGCTTGGCGTCCACGTGCTTCATCAGCAGATCCACCGGCGAGGAGCCCGTGAAGGGCAGCCGGCCGGTGATCATCTCGAAGGCCACCACGCCCAGCGAGTACAGGTCCGTCATGGGGCCCACGGGCTGGCCGCGGGCCTGCTCGGGCGCCATGTACTCGGGGGTGCCCACCACCATGTCCGTGCGCGTCTGCGCGGTGCGCCCGGCGGGCAGGCCCATCTTGGCGAGGCCGAAGTCCAACAGCTTCACGTAGCGCGAGCCGTCCGGCTGCCGCACCAGGAAGACGTTGCTCGGCTTGAGGTCGCGGTGCACCACGCCCGCGCCGTGCGCGGCGCCCAGGGCGCTGAGCACCTCGTCGAGGATGTCGAGCACCTCGTGCACGGCGAGCCGACCGCGCTCGGCCAGGTGCGCGTCGAGCGCCACGCCCTCGAGGAACTCCATGATGATGTACTGGCGGCCGTCGGGCACCTGGCCGAAGCCGAAGATGTCCACGATGCCCCGGTGGCGGATGGCGTTGACGGCGCGGGCCTCGGCGAGCAGCCGCGCCACCTGCTCCTCGGCGGCGGCGAGCTCCGGGCGCAGCACCTTGACCGCCACGCGCTTGCCGATGAGCGGCTGGATGCCGTCATAGACCAGACCCATGCCGCCCACGCCGATGCGCTGGCCCAGCTCGTATTCTCCGACCTTCAGGCCGACGAGCGGATCCTGCGTGGAGAGGTCTTCCATGACGTGCACGTTTTTTCCGGGCGAGGTGCGAGGGGTGCCACTGGGAGCGGTCACGGAAGGCTCGGCCGTGAAGTTGAGCAGGACGGTGCCGTCGCGGGGACAGATGTCCGTGTCCACGGGCACGGCGAGTCCACAGGTTTCGCAGGTACGAGGGTCAGACATCGGCGCAGTGGCCCCAGATTAGCAGAGATGGCCAGTGCTCTCACAAGCGGCCGGGCAGCCGAGGCCTGCCCTGGTGTGGACTGGCCATCACCTCACGGTGAGAGTGAAGGAGTACAGCCGTACTCTTCCTGCTTGAGCTGGGTGGGGTCTTCCTTGCCGGGACCGTCGCCGACCGCGCCCGCGGAGCCGAGGGTGAAGCGGCTGCCGGTCGCGGTGACGGAACTGTTGGCACACCACACGCCCACGCTGGGCCCCGAGGCGCCGTTGCCCCCGTGTCCGCCATCGCCGCCCTTGCCGCCCTTGCCGCCCTTGCCGCCATCGCCGCCGCTCGCGGTGCTCTGGGGCTCGGGTTTGTAGCTGGTGGAGGTGCCTCCCGCGCCGCCCTCGCCCCCCGCGCCGCCCTCGCCCCCCGTGCCGCCACGCCCGCCCGCGCCGCCGCCCTCGGTGAAGACCTGGCTGGCGTCGAGCGTGAGCTGGGAGTCGATGAGCAGCAGGGCGATGGACGCGCCGCCGCTCTGGCCGCCGCGGCCCGCCAGGCCCGGACAGCCACCCGCGCCGCCCCCGCCGCCGCCCGCGCCGTACACGTAGAAGGTATCGTAGAGGTTGGACGAGCCGCCGCCGCCGCCGCCGCCGCCCGCGCCGCCGCTCTCGCCGTTGCGGCCATCGGTGCCGGACAGGGCGACCCAGGTGTCGTTCTGGATGCGGCCCAGGGCATTGCCGGCCTCGCCCCCCGGGCCTCCCGCGCCTTCCAGGCCGTCGCCGCCCGGCATGCCCACCTCGCCCCGGCGATCGCCCGGAGCGCCCACGATTTCGCTCCTGCCGCCCGTGCCGCCCGCGGCGGTGGGTTGGCCCTGCCCGCCCGCGAATCCATTGATGTCGTTCTTCATGGCGCCCTGGCCACCCCGGCCGCCCGCGTTGCCCGGAGTGCAGGTGGCGCCGCCCGGGTTCCCGCCGTTGTTCGCGGGCGTGCCCGCGGGGACACGGACGCTGTCACCCGCGCCGCCAGCGCCACCCGCCGCGCCGCTGTCGCCCTGGTTGCCCGGAGTTCCCGCCGTGCCCGCCGCCGCGACGATGCGCAGGTTGTTCAGCCGCACGCGCGGGGTGCTCAGCACGCGCAGGCCAATGGAGGGCGCGCCCGTGCTCGCGCTCTGCTCCGATTCGATGTTCAGCCACTCCAGGGTGGGCACCTGCTCCGTGCCGCTGTCCCGGACGCTCACGGTGAACCCGATGCTGCCCTTGCGCAGGGTGGTGGTGGCGGTCTTGAGGCGCTTCCAGCCGCCCGCCACGCCCGTATAGCCGCCCTGCAAGGACAGAGGCCGCGTGAGGCGCAGGTTGTCCTCCGCGTAGACGCCCTGGGCGATGAAGACATAGGGCTTGTCCGAGGTCGCGTGCTCCAGGGCGTATTTCAGGGTCTTGTAGGGTTTATTGATCGTCCCCGCGGTGACCGAGTCCTCCGCGGACGCGTCGCCGTTGTCGACGAAGACGCCCTGGGCGGCGACACCGTCGATGCCATCGCAGTCGTTGTCCTGGAAGTCCCCCGGCGTGTCCGCCGCCGAGGTGTCGCAGACGACGGGACAACGCCCGCTGTCCAGGCAGTCCTCATACGCCTGGCCGAAGTCGTAACACCCGATGAAGGTCACCAGCGCGGAACCCGCGCCCATCAGGGCCAGCTTCTTCATCTCTCGCATGTGTCCTCTCACGGCTGCGTCGGCCATCCCCGCGCAGGAAGCGCGCATCGGCGCGCGGCCGTATTCGTTCGTCTGGCGAGCGGGGCAGGGGGCACGGTGGCCGCACTTTCCCCGCATGTGCCGCTCGCCGCAAGGACACGGCGGGCTCCCGCCCCGCCAACCCGACACGCCTTGGGGCCCGGAGGGCCGGGGCCGGGGCCGCTCGGACGCAGCGCGGAGGGATGTCTTCTCGGAGTGCTCGTGCGCCGCGTCAGGCTCACGGCGCGGACGCGCAGCCGTACTGGTCCACCTGGAGCCTGGTGGCGTCCTTGTTCCCCGGGCCCTCACCGGGCTCGCCCGCCGGGCCCGTGGCGAAGCGCGTGCTGTCCACGCGGAGCGAGCCGTTGGCGCACCACACGCCCACGCTGGGCCCGCCGCCGCCATTGCCGCCGTGTCCGCCCTCGCCGCCGTCGCCGCCCCGGCCGCCGTCGCCGCCCCGGCCGCCCGCGACGGTCTCCCGGCCCTCGGGCTGGTAGCTCGGCGCGCTCCCTCCGCTGCCGCCTTCGCCCGCCGCGCCGCCCCGCCCCCCCGTGCCGCCCCGCCCGCCCTTGCCACCCCCCAGGGTGGTCACCTGGCTCTGGTGCAGCTCCACGTTCCCGTCGATGACGAGGATGCCAATGGACGCGCCTCCGCTCAGGCCGGAGTTCCCCCCCGAGCCGGGGCAGCCCCCGCCGCCGCCGCCGCCGCCCCCGCCGCCGTACACGGCGTAGGTGTCCTTGAGCACGCCACTGCCCCCGCCGCCGCCGCCCCCGCCGCCCTGGCCCATGGCGCCGGAGGCCCCTGGGGTGCCCTCGCTGGCCACCCAGGTGTTGAGCCCGATGTGGCCCACGGAGTCGCTGGCCTTGCCCCACGCGCCGGACGCGCCCGGCGCACCGGAGGTGCCCGGCTGGCCCGGCTCGCCCCGGCAGTCACCGGCGGTGGCGAGACAGCTCCGCCCGCCCTGGCCGCCGCTGTTGCCGGGCTGGCCCTTCGCGCCCGCGTTCCCGGAGGCCTCCGTGCGGGCGCCCCGGCCCCCCGTCCCGCCCGGGTTGCACTGGGAGTCGCCCCACCGGCCGCCATCGCCCGGGCCTTTTCCCCCGGGGGTGAAGACGATGCCGCCTCCGTCGCCGTGGCCGCCCACCGCGCCCGTCGTTCCATCCCGACCGGCGTCGCCTGGCCGGCCCTGGGTCGCGAGCACCCGGACGTGGTCGAGGATCACGCGCGGGGTCTTCCAGACGCGCAGGCCGATGGAAGCCCCACCCGCGCTGTAGCCCGTGGCCGGCCGGGACTCGATGTTCAGCCAGGCCAGCTCCACGCTCGTGTCGCGCGCCTCCACCTCCACCGCCACGCCGATGCCGTTGGTGTCGTTGTTCTTCAAGGTGACGGTGGCCTGCTTGCGGCGCGTCCAGCCGCCCGCCACGCCCGTGTAGCCGCCCTGCAGCGACACGGGCCGGTTGAGCCACCGGAAGGACTCGAGGTACTCGCCCTGGGCGATGAAGACGTAGCGCGTGCCCGCGGGCGCGGTGCGCAGGGTGTAGCCCAGGGTCTTGTAGGGCCGCTCGCGCGTGCCCGCGGAGGGCTCGTCCACGCCGGCGGCGCCATCCACGAAGACGCCCCGCGCCGCCTGGCCATCCAACCCGTCACAGTCCGTGTCCAGGAAGTCCCCGGGGGCGTCCGGCGCGCCGGGCTGGCACTCGCCCTCGCACTCGCCGGTCTCCTGGCAGCGCGTCTGGGGCGGCTCCTGCACGGGCGGCTCCTCGCGCGGCGGCTCCTCGCGGGGTGGCGGCTCCACGCACCCCGAGAGGGCGAACAGCGCCATGCCCAGGCCCACCCGGATGCTGCGCCTCCACACCTTCATGTCGTCCCCCACTTCAGGTCAGGTCAGTGCCACGTCCCGGCGAGGCCCACCATGCCGCCCGAGCCGCTCACGCTGGCCACGGGGTGGACCTCGGTCTTGGACTCGCCCTTGCCGGACAGGCCGTAGATGAGGCCCGTGGTCACCACGCCCACGGCGCCCAGGGCGAAGGACGCCGCGCCCAGCAGCTGCTTGCGCTCGCCACGCTCCTTCACGGCCAGGGCGGCCTTGGGGTCCTCGTAGTCCCCGGTCGTCAGCGCGCGGTAGTCCTGGCGGGCCTGGAGGACGAACACCGTGCCCACGCCCGCGAGCACCACGCCCCCGGCGGCGGGCAGCCACGCCAGGCCCGGTCCCCCCGAGCGGCGCGCCGTGTCCACTCCGGGCGGGGGCGCGAGCGGCGCGGCCGGCGTGTTCGGGGTCAGCGTGGGCGCCTGGGCCACGGGCGTCTTGGGCGTCTGTGCGGGCGTCTGGCTCCCGGGACGCAGCGCCTTGCGCACCGGCCCCATCACCTTCTCGCTCGCCTGGGTGAAGGCGTCGAGCAACTGGTCCTCCTTCACGCCCGGCACGTAGTGCTCGGCGATGAGCTCGCCGGTCTGGGTGCCGTAGGCCTTGAGGCCCACGCGGTAGCCGCTGAGGAACTGCACCAGCTCGGCGATCATCACCACGTCGGCCACGGCGGCCTCGCCGAGCAGCACGCGGCAGGAGGCCTCCAGGCGGTTGCACCCGAGCACCTGCTTGCGCTGGGCGGGAGGCAGGCCCTGGGACAGCTCCGAGGCGCGAATCACCTGGACGCCGTCGGCCTTGAGCTGCTCGGCCACGTGTTCCTGGGCGAAGGAGACGATGTGCGAGGGCACGCCCGCGGCTTCGGGCGGGGCGATCAACACCGTCAGGGGCGCGCCCGCGGGGACGGGCGCTTGACCGAGCAGGGCGAGGGTGGCGAGCAGGGGAAGGAACACGGTGGCTCCACTTTCCCCGCATGTGCCGCTTGCCGCAAGGACACGACCGTCCCCGACCTCGTTACCCGACACGTCCCGGGCTCCGGGGCGGTTCAGCGGCGGGGCTTCTCGGGCGGAGCGCGGATGGCCGTCTTCTCGGAGTTGTCGTGCGTCGCGTCATCGCCATCCATGTCGTCGTCCGGCACGGGGGGCGGCGGGCGCGAGGGCGTGGCGGGACGGCGCACGGGCACGCTTCCGGGCCGGGCACTGGCGCCCAGGCCGGGACGCGGGGTGGAAGCCGCCGGACGCACCGTCCGGGGTGGGGGCTGGCTCACGACGTTGCGGCCCGTGGCCACCAGCTCGTCCTCCAGCAGCTCCGCGGCCACGTGCACCTTGGAGTCGCTCTCGGGCGGGTCGAAGGGGTTGCGCGTGGGCGGGGGCGTCTTGTCGTCGTCGCCCAGCGCGTCCTGCATGTCCGGCGGCGGCGGGCGCGGGGGCGGGGTGGAGAGGTTGGGCCTCAACGGAGTCCGGGCGGGCGCGGCGACGGCGGGCGTGGCGGGCGGCGTGGGGGTGGGGGGCGTGGGCGGCGGCGTCAGGGCGACGGGCACCTGCACCTGCACGGCGGGGGCGGGCTTGTCGCCGCCCTTGGCGGCGTCATGGGCCTCGTCCTTGAGCCGCTCCTCGAAGGCCAGCCAGTCCTTCTTGAAGGAGGAGGGGTCGGGCTCGCCGCGCTCGCGGTGCTTGAGCGAGGGCACCCAGCGCACGTTGTACGTCTCGCCCAGGCGGAAGGAGGGCGGCGGGGGCACGCCGTAGGTGGCCGGGTCGAAGAAGGAGTCGTCCAGGTCGGCGAAGCCGTAGGCGCGCGCCTTGTCGATGAAGGTGGGGATGATGCCCGTGGGCGCGTGGTAGCCGAGGATGTGGCCTTCCTCGTCCTTGGTGACGGGCGTGAAGACGAAGATGTCCTGGGTGCGGTACTCGCCCTTCTCGCTGAGCGGCAGCACCTCCGACAGGGCGATCGTCTTGCGGCTGCCGTCGTGCAAGCGCTCGCAGCAGATGACGAAGTTGATGGCGCTGGCCACCTGGGCGCGGATGGCCACCATGGGCAGGTCGATGCCCGACATGAGGCAGAGCGACTCGATGCGGCGCAGCGTGTCCGTGGGCGTGTTGGCGTGCGTGGTGGCCAGCGAGCCGCCGTGGCCCGTGTTCATCGCCTGCACCAGGTAGAAGGCCTCGCCGCCACGCACCTCGCCCACCACGATGCGGTCCGGGCGCAAGCGCAGCGCCGAGTTGAGCAGGTCTCCCATGTCCACGCCGCCCTTGCCGAACTTGTCCGGCGGCCGGCTCTCGAAGGGCACCAGGTGCGACTGGTTGAGCTGCAGCTCGGCCGAGTCCTCGATGGTGAGGATGCGCTCCTCGTCGGGGATGAGCGAGGAGACGATGTTGAGCAGCGTCGTCTTGCCCGAGCCCGTACCGCCGGACACCAGCATGTTGAGCTTGGTGTGGATGCCCGCGTCGATGAGCCGCGCCATCTGCGGCGTCATGGACTTGAACTTGATGAGCGAGTCGATCGTCAGCTTGTCCTTGAAGAACTTGCGGATCGAGATGGTGGTGCCCTTGCGCGCGATGGGCGGAATCACCACGTGGATACGGCTGCCGTCGGGCAGACGCGCATCCAGGCGCGGGCGCTCCTCGTTGAGCAGACGGCCCACGAATTGCGCCATGTTGCGCGCGGCGCCAATGAGTCCTTCCTCGGTGAACGTGGAGTCGGTCTTGGAGACCTTTCCCTTGCGTTCAATCCAGACGTCGGTGGGCCCGTTGATCATGATCTCGCTGACCGTGGGGTCGTCGAGATAGGCGATGACGGGCTTGAGGAAGGCGCGGAGCGACTCGTTGTACATCGACATGGCGCCGCAGAGGCTAGCCCGAGTCGGGGCCCGGGCCCAAACAAAGGCCTTGTCTGGTCGGCCGCCCGGGAGGCGGAAGGGCCCCGCCCCGGGCTCAGGCCCCGAGCCGCTCCTGGGCCACGTGCACCCCGAGCGACGCCTCCACCCAGGCCCGGGTGAGCGCCGCCTCCTGGACCAGGCTCCCCGAGGCCCGCGCCTCGCCCAGCCGCGCGGCCAGGGCCTCCAGGTCCTCGCCCAGGTGCTTCATGCCCAGGGCCCGGGCCCGGAGCGCCACCGCGCGCAGCCGCGCCGTCCAGCCCGGCGGCACGTGGCGCAGCCCCTGGTGGACCGCGTCCGCGAGGCACGCCTCCCCCTCGGCGAGCACCGCCTGGAGCGGAGGCAGGGGCGGCGTGGTGCCCGAGACCCTCGAGGCCTGGGCCTTCTGGGGCGGTTGCAGGTCGAGCACGAGCACGCCCGCGTCCGCGCACACCACGGCCAGCGGCTCCACCACGAGCCCCCGGGCCGTGCGGCGCGCCTCGCCCGACACGTAGCGCGGCGCGCCCCGTGCGCCCGTCAGGGCCTCGACGAGCGCGTCCAGGGCGCCCGGCGCCACGCCCCGGTGCGCTAGCTCCACGCGGAAGGCCGTGCCCGCCGCGTCCTCCACGTCCGCGTGCACCTCCTGCGCCCCCGGCACGTACGTCACGTCCACCACCCGCGACAGCGCGAAGGCGTGCACGTTCTCCGCGAGCTGGCGCGGCCGGAGGAAGCGCGGGGGACGTCCGCGCCACGCCTCCTCCAGGGCCCGCACGTCCTCGACCAGCAGGGGGGCGGGCAGCCGGCTCCAGTCCCCGGACTGCGGCAGCACCGAGTGGCCCTTGAGCGTGCCCCGGGTGGCGAACTCCACCAGCCGGTTGGGCAGGCGCCGCGCGCCCTCGCTCACCACCACGCCCCGGGCGAGCAGCTCGAGCGGCGTGCCGGCGATGGCCTGAAGGCCCCCCAACTGGTGGCCGTCCCGCGGGGCCTCGTCGTCCCGGGGCGGGGCGAAGTCGCGGCGCAGCACGAGCAGGCCCCGGGCGCTCGCGTCCGCGAAGATGACCTCCACGCGGCGCTCGCGCCCCTCGGCGAAGAGCCGCGCGCCCAGGGACAGCAGATCGATCCGGCCCAGCCGGGTCTCGGAGGCCTCGTCCAGGCCCAGCACGGCGCGGGGGGGCACGTGGGTCTGCCGTCGGGCGGCCCGGGGGCGCGCGAACAGCTCGGTGAGCACGGTGGCCAGGTGCGTGGCGGTATAGCGGGCGCTCCGGTTGAGGTAGGCGCCGAGCAGCGCCTCCACGTCGTCGAGCGCCGTGAGCGGCCAGGCGAGGCCCGCCTCCTCCAGGCCCGCGCGCGCCACGGCGAAGCGCGCCGTGAGGCCCTGGCTCGTGTGCTGCGCGCCTTCCAGCAGCAGGTGCCGCCCGAGCGCCTCCGCCGTGTCCAGCGCCGCGCCGCCCGGCGTGTCGTCCACCCCCGTGCGCGCCACCTCCACGGAGACCTCGAGGCCCGTGGCGTCCTTGGCGTCCGCGGCGCGAAAGGCCCACACGGCCAGGGGCAGGTGCTCGCAGCGGGGGCTGTCCGGACAATCACAGCGCGCCAGGCCCAGGTTGCGCGGCGCCTGGAAGCTGACCGTGCACGTGGCGAGCGCGACCTGGGGCACGGCGGTGTCCTTGCCCGCGCGCCGCACCCGCGCGAGGAAGCCCCGCGCCCGGGTGGCGTGCGCGCGCTCCATCACCCGTGGGGGCAGGGCGCGCTCCAGCTCCGCGTCCTCCACCTCGGCGGGAGACCAGGGCGGCTCGGGCGCGGAGGCCGGGGGCGCGGCCGACGCGTGGAACGCGCCATACGCGAGCGCCGTGGCCAGGCGGTGGCGGCAGGGCAGGGTGGCGTTGCACGAGCACGGGCTGTCCTTGATGCCCCGGCCGGGCAACAGCCGCGCGGTGACGCCGTCCTCGAACGTGCCCACCACGGTGCCGTCCGGCAGCTCCTCCACGCGCGGCCCCTTGCCCTGCTCCAGCTCCTTCTGGGCCCGCTTGACCAGACCCACGTTGGACAGGGCCGCGAGGGCCTGGGGCGTGAGCGCGAGCAGGTCCGGCCGGCTCATGCGTGCACCTTCTCGGCGATCCACGTGGCCAGCTCGCCCGGCGTCATCGCCCCCACGTGGGCACCCACGTCCACCAGCCGTCGCGCCAGCTCCCGGTCGTAGTTGGGGGTGGCGTCCGGCTCCAGCGCCGCGAGCCCCAGGACCTTGGTGCCCTGCTCGCACAGCCCCTTCACCCGTCGCACCAGCATGCCCTCGGAGCCGCCCTCGTAGAAGTCGGTGATGAGCACGACGATGGCGCGCCGGGGCGCCTCGACGAGGCCCGCGGCGTAGGCCACCGCGCGCTCGATGTCCGTGCCGCCGCCCAGCTGCACCTTCATGAGCAGCTCCACCGGGTCCGTCACGTCCTGGGTCAGGTCCACCACCGCCGTGTCGAAGGCCACCAGGTGCGTCTGGATGCCGGGCAGCCCCCAGAGGCACGCCGCGGTGACGGCCGAGTGGATGACCGAGGACGTCATGCTGCCGGACTGGTCCACCAGCAGGATGACCTGCCAGCGCTCGGTGTGGCGCCGGGTGCGCGCGAAGAACGCCGCGCGCTCGAGGGTCAGGCGCTTGTGCTCGGGCGAGTAGCGGTGGAGGTTCTGGCGCAGCGTGCGCCGGAAGTCGAAGTTGCGCGCGACCTTCAGGGGCGAGCGGCGCCGTCGGTCGAGCGTCCCGGAGAACGTGCGGCGCACCTCCCGCTGCAGCTTCTCCATCAGGTCGCGCACCACCTTGGCCACGATGCGGCGCGCCACCGCCAGCACCTCGGGATTCATCAGGTGCTTGGTGCGCAACACCGCGCGCAGCAGCGTCGCGTTCGGCTCCACGCGCTCGAGCACGTCCGGGCGCGTCACCACCTCGTCGATCTTGTAGCGCTCGACGGCGTCCTGTTCGAGCCGCTCGATGGTCTCCTGGGGGAAGAGCGTGTGGATGCCGTTGATCCACTCGGGCACGGAGAGCACGGAGCCTCCCTGGCCCCCCGAGCGCTCGCGCACCTCGCGCTGGGCGAGCTCCTCCTCGCGGCCGTAGAGCCACGCGAGCGCCGTGTCCATGGCCTGGCCCCGTGCATCCAGGCGGCCCGGCATGGCGCCCTCCGCCGCTTCTCCGAGCACGAGGCGCCAGCGCGCCAGGGGTTCAAGGGGCATCGCCCGGCTCCTTCTCCGTGAGGCCGAAGTGTCGCAGCACGCGCCGCACCTCGTCGTCCAGCGCCGCGCCCGCGAGCACGTCCGCGGGGTTCTCGTCCATGCGCAGCAGGGCCCGCGCCTCGGTGGCCTCGCGGCCATGCCGGGGCAGCACCGCCCGGGCGATGGCCTCCTTCTCCCGGGGAGGGAAGAAGCCGAAGGCCAGCCGCAGCGCGGGCAGCGCGACGAGGAAGTCCTCCTCGCTCATGGCGCCCAGCCACTCGTCCAGCATGAGCGTGAGGTTCGGGGCGCGCACCACCTGCTCGCGCGCGAGCCGGAACAGGCCCGCGAGGAAGTCGCCCTGGGCCGAGGGCCGCGCGGTGGCGCGGGTGGCGCGCACCGCCGCCGCCTCGGCGCTCGCCTCGTCGGGGAAGTGCGCGAGCGACCACAGCGCCCCGAGCGCCGCGCCGCGCAGCGCGGGCGGGGCCTGGAGCGAGCCCAGCCGGCGCTCGAAGACGGCGCGGGCCTGGGCCTCGTCGAGTTGGAGCACGGGCGCGGCGAAGCGCAGGGTGTCGCGCAGCGCCACCACGGCCCGGAGTTGCTCGGCGTCCGCGGCCTGGGTGGGGCCATCCAACTGCTCGAGCAGCCACAGCCCCCGCTCGAACGCCGCGGCGATGAGCCCGCCCACCTCGGCGGAACCCTGGGCCCCGAGCAGCACGTCATGCCGCCAGAGCAACAGCATCCGCTCCAGGGCCTGGCCCAGGCGGGTGAGGTCGGGCTCGTGGCGGGCCTGCGCCGCCATGGCGCTCAGCACGCGTTCGGCCAGGGTGCTCGCGCCGAGGAAGAAGCTCTCGGTCAGCAGCAGGGCGAGCCGCGACAGGTCCGGCCCCGCCTGGAGCAGGGCCTCCTCCAGCCGTCCCCGCGCGGCCTCCTCCAGCGTGGGGCCCCAGCCCGAGGCCTCGATGACCTCGGCGAGGAACGTCTCCGCGGGCGCCACCGTCCACGTCTCCTGGAGCACGGACTCGGTGGGGAGCGTGGGCCCCGTGTCCCGCTGGAAGCCGGAGATGCCGAGCACCCGCAGGCGGTGCAGCACGCGGCTCTTCTCCCGCTGCGCGGGGACGTGCAGCTCCAGGCGCACCTGGCGCGCCTTCACTCCGGGCTCCAGTCCTTGCGCGCGCAGGTGGTGCTCGGTGTCGCGCAGCAGGGGGGGGCGGGGGGTGCTCGTGTGCAGCCGCCCGGTGCGCTCGCCGGAGAAGGCCCGCAGCACCTCGCCGATGAGCGGATCCGTGTCCGGCGAGGGCACGCCCCGGCCCGTCCACGGCAGGGCCACGTCCAGCGCGTCCTTCACCAGGGCGGAGGCCAGGCCATCCAGCAGGTCCGTGCGCGTGAGCGCCGTGTGGCCGCGCAGCCGCGCGAGGCCCTCGGCCATGACGGTGGCGGCGATGAGGTCCGCCGAGGACACGTGCTGGCCCCGCTCGCGCAGCCGCGTCACGGTCGCGCGCAGCATGCGCTCGGGGGCTTGGCGCGGGCCCTCGTCCCAGAGCGCCTGGTAGAAGGCGGGCGAGGGCATGCCGGAGTCGTAGCCGGAGAACGCGTCCAGTCGGCGGAAGCTGTAGGGCACCAGGTACGTGCGCGCCGAGGCGTCCTCCGGGGCGGGTGGGAAGACGGCGTCCGGCCGCGTCCCGGCCCGGGCGAGCACCGGCGCGTGGAAGCCGCCGCACACCACCACCACCGGGCCGTCTCCCCGGGCCAGCGCCGCCTCCACGTGCGCGAGCATGAAGGCCTCGCGTTGGGTGTCCTCGCCGTCCGCGGGGGACTCACCGCGCAGGGCCTCGAAGTAGACGCGCAGCCGCTCGGCCAGGGGCTCCGGCTCCAGCGGCTGCTCGAAGAGGTGGTCCCACAAGGCGTCCATGCCCTCCAGGCCGAGCCGGGCGCACAGGCGCTGGATGGCGAGGCCGTGGCGCCGCTCGCCATCGCCGTAGCGGTTGCGCACGCCCTGGAAGGCCGGGTGCCAGGCGGGCAGGTCCATGAAGCGCACCTCGGCCCCGGCCGCGTGGCCCTCGGTGAGCGCCACCCACTCGGGCGAGTAGGCGCAGAAGGGCGTCCACGAGGCATGAGCGCGGCCCTCGCCCCGGTAGCTGCTGAAGAGCGCCAGGGGCGGCTCGTGCGCGAGCAGCAACTCCCCGAGCCGCGCGTTCATGTCCGCCGGGCCCTCGATGAGCACGTGGCGGGGCCGCACCGCGCGCAGGGTGTGGGACACCAGCCGGGCGCACGCGGGGCTGTGGTGGCGCACGCCGACGATGTGGAGCGAGGCGCCCACGCGGCTTACCCGGGCAGGAGGTGACGGGCCTCGAACAGGGCGCGCCACTGGGCGCCCTTGCGGCGCGACACCCGCTGCTCCAGGTAGCCGCGCAGCCGCTTGAGGTCCTCGGCGTTGTCCTTGGCCGCGGTGCCGGCCAGACACTCCACCAGGTCCGCCGCCGTGCCCCCGTCCCCGCGCAGGTAGTAGCCGCGCACCCCCACCGCGTGCGCCACGCTCACCGCCTCCGCGGTGGACAGCACGGCGCTCATCCGCTCCATGCCCTGGCCCTCGGCCGTCTCGCCCGAGCGCAGCTCGCGGAACGTGGTGACGAGCACCTCCAGCAGCTCCTCGGACGGCAGCACCGGCACCCCCGAGCGCTGCAGCAGCCGCGCCGTCTCGTCGCGCACCAGCCGCAGCTCGGTGTCGAAGTCGCCAATGGGAAAGACGGTCTCGAAGTTGAAGCGCCGCTTGAGCGCCGCGCTCATCTCGTTGACGCCCCGGTCGCGCGTGTTCGCCGTGGCGATGATGTTGAAGCCCTCGCGGGCGAACACCATGCCCTCCTCGTCCTTGAGCTCGGGCACCGCGAGCACCCGGTCGGACAGCATGGACAGGAGCGCGTCCTGGACCTCCAGCGGGCAGCGGGTGATCTCCTCGAAGCGGACCACCTTGCCCTCCTTCATGCCCGTGTAGAGCGGGGCGGGCACGAGCGCGCGGGGCGTGGGGCCCTCGGACACGAGCAGCGCGTAGTTCCACGAGTATTTGATCTGATCCTCCGTGACGGACGCGCCGCCCTGGATGGTCAGCGTGGAGGTGCCGGAGATGGCCGCCGCGAGCAGCTCGGACAGGAGGCTCTTGGCCGTGCCGGGCTCGCCCACGAGCATGAGGCCGCGGCTGGTGGCGAGCGTCACCATGGCCCGGTCCACCAGGCTCGGGTGGCCCACGAACTTGCGCCGCACCCCGAGCGCGTCGTCCCCGAGGATGAAGCGGCGCACCGCGTGCAGGGACAGGCTCCAGCCCGGAGGGCGGGGGGCGTCATCGGCGTCCTTGAGCCGCGCCAGCTCCTCCGCGTGGAGCACTTCCGCGGGAGGCCGCTGGACGTCCGTCACGGGTGCCGCCGTCGCCGCCGAGGTCTTCTTCCGGGTGGTCGCCATGGAAGGGGCAACTTACATGGACACCCCCGGGGCACGGCCACTAGAAGTCCAACCCCATGTCCGAGTCCTCTGCCCCCCCGGAGCGCTGGCTGAAGTGGGTGGGGCCCCTGTTCTTCCTGACGCTCGCGTGGATTCCCCTGTTCAACCAGAGCCGGTTCGGGGACCTGTCCAATTGGTACACGGACCATCTGCACCACTCGTATGCGACGTGGGTGTCCTTCTCCCGGGGCGTGGAGATCTACACCCGCCCCTTCGGGGAGATCCGCGACGGCACGAGCTGGCCCTACCCCATCGACGTCTGGAAGGACATGCCGGGCTTCGCCTACCCCCCGGGCGTGGTGGGGGTGTTCCTGCCCCTCACGCTCCTGGGCCGCTATGGCGGGCTGTCCTTCCACGCGTTCGCCGTGGTGTCGGTGCTGGTGATGCTGGCGTGGGCGGCCTGGGCCTTCCACCAGGCGGCCCGGGCGATGGCGCTGCTGCCCCCGGGCTCGCGCGCCGCGCTGCTCGGCTTCACCTGGCTCTTGTTCGCGCAGTGCGCCCTGCAGGGCTTCTACGACACGGCCTTCCTGGGCGCGGCCTTCGCGGGCCTCGCGGCGGGGCTGCGCGACAAGCCCGACCGGGCGCTGCTCTGGCTGTCGCTCGCCGCGTTCCTGCACTTCCGGGCCGCTGTCTTCGCTCCGCTCGGGGTGTGGGTCCTGTGGCGCTTCTGGACAGAGCGCGCCCGCATCCCCGCGTGGCGCGCCAAGCTGGCGCTGGCCGTGGGGATGATCGCCCTGGCGCTGGTGACCTTCGCCCTGATGTACCCCACCACCCGGGCCTTCCAGGCGCGCGCGGTGACGCTGCTCTCGGTGCCGCGGGCCCTGGGGGTGGTGCTCGTGGTCTCGGGGGTGTTCGCGCTGCTCCTGGCCTGGCGGCGCGAGTGGCTCGCCCTGGCCTCCCTGGGACTCGTGGTGGCCGTGGCGGCGGTGGAGCCCCAGCAATACTGGTGGCACGCCCTCATCGTCCTGGCCGTCCCGTATGCCATCGGTGCCCTCACGCCCGCGCGGCGCGACTGGGGCACGTCGATGCTCCGCGGCGTCTCGTTGATCTGGATCCTCGCCCTCAACCCGCTCGTCTGGCGGGACAACCTGGGCCTCGTCTTCGGGGACTTCGTGAAGGTCGTCCGGTTCGGCTTGTAGGCGCGGCGCGAACCGTGACGTGTCAATTCAATCCCTGACACGTCTGTTTGACGTGTCTGGCCTTCGAGCGCGTGCCGTTCGTTGAAAAACACAGACACCGGGTGACAACCCATTGGGGGGTGCTGTATCCAATCGGACAGCAATCGTGACCTCAGCGGGGACGGCATGAGTTCGAGCCCGGTGTTCAAGATCCATCCTGCCATTGGCGTCGCACGCGTCGGAAACAGCCAGGACTACTACCTGGCGCCCGAAGCAGCGGGAGGCCTGCCCCTCGAAAAGGATGGTCAGACGCCCGTCACCGAGTTCCGCGACAAGGAAGGCGCACGCGGCATTCGCAGGCAGGCGGCTCGCTTCCAGGTCTATGTCTACGACGAGAAGAGCCCCCAGGGCAGGCCGGTCCGCCCGGGCGAGGCCGGAGTCCTGGACATCCGCTGGACGGTGCACCTGGCCAACAAGAAGGCCTCCTGGTACGAGTTCCGGCAACTGGCGGGCGCGGATGGCAACCATCAGCTCGTCGAGAACGACCAGGGGCAGCGGCGCACCGTGGCGCAGCCGTTGCGCAATCCCAGGGCCCTGGGCGCGGAGCGCAACCAATACATCATCGATGCCGGCCCCCGGGTCGTCTCCTGTCTGGGCATGGACGCCACGCCCCAGGAGGCGGACTTCGCCCAGGGCACGGCGCGGGACGGCTACCCGGAGACCTTTCCACCCGCGGGGTTGATCCCCGAGGGCAATGACATCACCACCCTGGGGCAGATCTCCGCGGACCGTGACGGCTTCCTCACGGTCCGCGGCGGCCTGGGCCATTCGGGGTGCTCCGTGGCGTATGACCTCACGGACGCGCTGATCACCAATCTGGTGGGAGACGGCACGATCACCGAGGACACCGCCCACACGCTGGCGCCCATCGTGAACAAGGGCTACGGAGATCAGGCGTCCTTCAAGGCCGCCCTCCAGGGCGTGCTCGGGTCCGATGACGCGACCGTCCAGACGCTCCTGGGGGCCGCGTATGCCCAGCCCCGGCTCGACGACTACGCCAACAACAACTTCTGGTGGGACGACACGTCCGACGGGCCCGTCACGGCGACCCTCCTGCTGGAGGGCGGCGGCACGCCCGTGGAGGCGACGTCCTCCTGGGTGCTGGTCGCCCCTCCGGCCTACGCCCCGCAGATCCTCAACATGGTCACGCTGTACGACACCCTCTACGACCTGTTCGTCCGCGAGTGGAAGTACAACACGGCCCTCTACGATCCGACCGTCCATCCCGCTCCCGGCTGGAATCCGACGTACATCCCCCACTTCGCCGCGGAGATCCAACCCATCACGGATCGGCCCGCCGCCTATCAATGGGTGTTCCCCGTCGACCGGGAGGGAGGCCGGGCCCACAAGGGGTTGGTGCTGGCCCATCAGCGTCCCGGGGCGTTCTTCGCGAAGCTCCGGCACCCGGAGGCGAGCAACACGCTCTCGCCCACGCTGATGCCGATGCTGGCGGGCGATGACCCCATCAGTGATTACCCCCAGAGCAAGTACCTGACGCTGACCCGCACCCAGTACTTCCTCATGGGCCGGTTCAGCCAGAACGTCTGTGACACCTCGCCGGTGGAGGACCCGTCGGGGCCGGGCGTGCGGTGGGACCGCGCCGTCCTGGAGAACTGCGTCGGCGGGCCGTTCTGTCCTGGCATCGAGATGACCTGGTTGTGCCGCGACAGCCGGATCTACCAGGAGCCGTTCCGCATCAAGCCCAAGCGCCCGGGGTCCTCGGGCTTGCAGTGGAACAGCGAGCCCACCGCGGGGCTGGGCCTCGAGCCCGGCGACATCACCAAGTACATGGCCCTGCCCTGGCAGGCGGACTTCAACGAGTGCGCGGGCCAGACGATCGACAACACCACGCTCTGGTGGTGGCCCGCGCAGCGCCCCTACTTCGTGCAGACCCTGGGCGAGGACGGTCAGACGACGCCGGGCTACTGGTCCCCCGGAGCGGAGAACCCCCTGTTCGGCTTCGAGAAGGACGAGCTCATGGTCTACAACTGGAAGGACCTGGGCTTCATCCTCCAGCGCGAGCAGGACGGGGAGCCCCGGTTCCTGGAAGTGCAGCGGCTTCCCCTCACGCGGCCCCACGCGGACGGCTGACCGTGCCACCGCTCCCGCACGATGTCGTCATCCTCGGCGGAGGCCCCGCGGGCGCGGCGCTGGCGCTGGCGCTGGGGGCCCAGGGCCGCTCCGTGGCGCTGCTCGAGCGCTCGGACTACACGGCGCCCCGGTGGGGGGAGACCCTTCCGCCCGAGGGCCGGACGCTCCTGGCGCGGCTCGGGGTCTGGGAGGCGTTCAGCCAGCAGGGCCATCAACGCTCCGCGGGGTCGTGCTCCAGCTGGGGCAGCGAGACCCTGGGCTACAACGACGCGCTCTACTCGCCGTGGGGCTGCGGGTGGCACCTGGACCGCGGGTGCTTCGATCGGATGCTGGCCGAGCAGGCCGTCGCGCGGGGCGTGGTGCTCCACACCGCCACGGAGCTGACGGGCTGGGCGCGGCGCGACGGGGGCGGCTACCGGCTGCGGGTGCGCCGGGCGGGAGACGCGGAGCGCTGGCTCGAGGCCCGCTTCGTGGTGGACGCGACGGGGCGGCGCGCGGCGTTCGCGACGGCCCAGGGCGCCCGGTGGCACACCCTCGATCGGACCTTCTGTGTGGCGGGCGTCTTCCAGCTCACGCCCGGGAGGACCTTCGATGCCTTCACGCTCGTGGAGGCCCGGGAAGAGGGGTGGTGGTACTCGGCCCTGCTGCCCCGGGGCCGGGTGGTGGTCGGGCTGGTGGGGGACGGGGCGTCGCTGCCGGGGGTGAGGCCCGGACGGCCGGAGGCGTGGCGGGCCCTGCTCGCGCGGACGGGCGCGACGCGGCGCAAGCTGGCCGCCTGCGACTTCACCGGAGAGCCCCTGCTCGCGCGGCCGGCCCCCGTCGCCCGGTTGGATCGGCCGTGGGGCGAGGACTGGCTGGCGGTGGGGGACGCGGCGTGTACGTTGGATCCACTCTCCTCGCAGGGCATCTCCCAGGCACTGCGCTCCGCGCTGCTCGCCGCCGAGGCCCTGCGCCGCCACTTCCGGGGCGTGCCGGACGCGCTGCCCGCGTACGCGGCCACCCTGACGAGACAATTCGAGGGGCACCTCCAGGGGCGCGCCGCCTACTACGGGCTGGAGCGGCGCTGGCCCACGGCCCCCTTCTGGAGTCACCGCGCGCGGGTGCACGAAACGCCCCTCGCCCGGGCGAGCTGAAGCCGCTTCACGATCGAGCAGGAAGGACACATGCACTCAGGACGCCATGGAAGGCCGCGGCTCATCGTCGCCGCGAGCGCGCTCTCGTTGACCCTCGGGCTGGTGGCGGGGGCTTGCTCCTCCCTGCGCAAGAGCACCCTGGAGACACTGCCGACGCAGGCGGCGGCGAGCGCGCCCACGGGGCTCGTGTCTCCGCCCTATCCGGTGTTCCCGCGCGGCAACAGGCTGATGCAATCCCTGCCGGACGGGGATGACCAGGTGGCGGCGTTCATCGGCTTCTACAACAAGGTGGGCGGGGTGCGGATCCCCGACCTGACGCGCGACTCGCTCCTGGCGCTGCCCAACCGCAATCTGGACATCGCGCACAACGGGCTGAACGTGTCGTCCGGCGACTTCAACTCCTCGCTGGTGTGCCAGTCCTGTCATGACGGGGACTGGACGGCGACGGGCACGCAGGTGGGCAACATGATGTTCTGGGCGCAGGACGCGGTGGACGCGCCCACGTTCCAGACACCGGGCGCCCTGGCCGCCAACTGGTCGCTCTTCGGGGACTGGAGCGCTTCCATCAAGGCCCTGGCCGGACGAGACCCCGTCTTCCTCGCGCAGGTGGAGAACACCCGCGGCCTGTCTCCCCATCAGCCCGAGCAGATCGACAACCTCTGTCTGCGCTGCCACTCCCCCATGGGTCAGCGCCAGGCGGAGAAGAACGGGCTGCTCTTCAGCCACGACATGCTGTACGCGACGCCGTCCGGCTCCGGCTACACCTACCCGTTTCCCAATCACCCCTACACGAAGCCCGAGTACGCGGTGTACGGCGCGCTGGGCCGGGATGGCGTCTCCTGCAGCGGCTGCCACGCCACCTCCCCCGAGGGCGGCCTGCCGTGGAATGGCACGGACTACTCCGTCTTCTATGGCAGTGACACCCAGAGCGTGTACGGCGGGGGGCTGTCCCAGCGCCTCAAGGACGTGAACGACGAGGCCGCCCTGGTGCCGCCTCCCTTCCCCTTCACGTCCTCGATGAACACCCGGCCCGGCACGGTCGTGGCGCCCGACACGGGGCTGAACCTCGCGCCCATGGCCGCCGCGGGGCTGAGCCTGGAGACGGCCTCCACACCGGATCCGGACCACAACTACCTGGATGACGGGACGCTCTGTGGCTCGTGCCACGTGGTGGTGCTGCCCAAGGTGCCCGACAACTACAGCGCCTCGCTGACCATTCAGGAGGCCCTGGGCCGTGGGGGCTACACCCGGCCCGCGAGCTGCCCGCCCTCCCAGAAGACCTTCACGGGGGACTTCCTGAAGGATCCCTGCGTGGGGCTCGCCTACGAGCAGACGACCTACTTCGAGTGGCTCAACAGTGGCTTCGCTCCGACCAGCGCCACCTGCCTGACGTGTCACATGCAGTTGGGGCTCCAGCCGGCCGCGGAGAACGGCCTCGACGTGGCCCAGGTGAATGCCGGGGTGTCGAAGTTCTACGGGGACAACACCGAGCTCACGCCGCGCCAGTACAACCGCCACACGCTGCTGGGCATCAACCTCTTCGTCCACGAGATGTTCCAGCAGTTCCCGGACGTCCTGGGCCTCGAGTACTACCTGAAGGACGACTCGCTCATCCCCCCGTACCTCCAGGATCCCTCCATCCTGAACCAGACGGCCAACCTCGTCGCCAATCCCGGCGGAGAGACGGGGAGCACCCCGGGCTGGGAGGGACAGGGCATCCAGGCGGTGCGGCGGGCCCCGGGCGCGCGGATCACCCCGAACCACGGCCAGTACTACTTCACGGTGGCGGGAGGGCAGGGCACGGGACGCGCGACCCTGCGCCTCGACGTGTCCCGCTACGGCGACCTCATCGATCAGGGGGCGGGCAACGTGACGGTGACCTGGGGCGCGGCGTCCTTCTGCGCCACCCAGGACGCCTGCCCGCCGCTGCTGCTCTCCCAGGACCGGGGAGACGGCGCCCGGCTCGTGAACACCACGCCGGGCCAATGGACCGCGCTGAGCGGCGCGCTGTCCCTGGCGCCGGGGACCCGGACGCTGACGCTCTCCCTGGAGGCGGGCAGCACGGTGGATGACCTCTTCCTGGCGCTGCGGTTGCCCGAGGGGTCGGTGCGACCGCTCGAGGACGCCTCCCGGCAGTACCTCGTGGCCCAGAACCTGCTGAACGCCGAGCAGTCCATCCTGGACCTGGCCGTCAACACCTCGCAGGGCACGTTCAACAAGGACGCGCCCGCGACCCAGGTGACGGTGAGCCCGCCGGTGGTGTCCGGCGCGGACTTGAAGGTCGACGTCACCGTCACCAGCAACGTGGGCCACAAGTTCCCCAGCGGCGCGGGCTTCCGGCGGGCCTTCCTCCAGCTCGAGGTGCTCGATGCCGAGGGCAAGGTCCTCTGGGCCTCCGGGCAACCCAACCCCTGGGGCGCCATCTGCGAGGGGCCGTGCGCGCCCGACGGGAACAACCTGCTCAAGAGCGAGTTCACGTCCGACTACACCCAGCTCCAGCCCCACCATCAGGTCATCACGCGCCAGGACCAGGCGCAGATCTACGAGCTGCGGGTGGTGGACGACCGCAACACGCTGACGTCCACGGAGCTGCAGCAGTTCAAGGCGGTGAAGGACAACCGGCTGCTGCCCCGGGGCTGGCTGCCTCCGTCCAGCCGCTACCCGGATGAGCAGCTGTTGGGGCTCAACCTCCAGCAGCTCGCCCGGCTCACCGCGCCCCTGAGCCTGGTGTTGGGTGACAAGGACACGAGCCTCTCGAGCGATCCGGACTACAGCGCGAAATCGGCGCCCGGCGTCGATCACCTCACCTACCAGCTTCCCCTGTCCCAGGTGAGCGGCTGGCGGTCGGTGCGGGCCCGCATGAACTACCAGACCATTCCCCCCTTCTACCTGGCCGCGCGCTTCAAGGAGTCGCTGCGGGATGCGAAGGGGCAGCCCACCGCCCCCGCGCCCGCCATGGCCCGGCTGCTCTACATGACCAGCCGTCTCAACACGAACACGGGGCTTCGCTACACGCCCACCCAACAGCAGCGGCCGGTCGACCTCGTGAGCAACTGGACGATGGTGCTGGGCGAGGGCGCCTACCCGGCCGCGCCCTGAGCCTGGCGGTCTTCCCCCCGAGCCTTTCCTGGAGGAACAACATGGCAGACACCAATGAGAACGTGGACATCCTGGTGGTCATCGACGCGGCGAGCATCATCCAGCAGTACGGCGCGCAGGCCAGCATGGACGCGAGCAAGCCGACGTCCATCGGGCGTGACTCCAAGTTCATCTACATGTTCGTGAAGCGCGACAACGTGGTGAGTGGAGACTACTCCTCGAACCTGACCGTCAGCGTCCGGCCCAATGACGTCGTGAGCTGGCGGGCCACGTCCCTGTCGATGAACACCGAGTACAGCATCATGCTCGCCGCGTGTGACATCGCCCAGGGCGCGAACCTGCTCGAGTCTCCTCCGAAGCACCTCGCGGTCCAGCGCTACGTCGAGGTTCCCCACGTCGAGAACGGCGCCATCCAAGGCGAGCCGGACAAGCAGGTCATCAAGGACTTCCTCTTCCGGGCCACGGTCACGGGGACGGGACGGATCGTCTACACGTACACCTTCGCCATCACCAACATCGACGGCGCGCCGCGTGGGTTCTTCACGTGGGATCCCTCCCTGACGAGTTCTTGAGTTCCGCCCCAGGCCCCGCGCTTCGCAGACACAGGAAAGACATCCCCATGGCCATTATCGACATCCTCACGGTGATTGATGCGCAGAGCCTCATGAGCGACTACGGCTCGAATCGAGGCACGCAGTCCTCCCCGGTGTTCCTCGGAGACAACGCCCGGAAATACATCTTCATGCTCGTGAAGCGAGACCGTGTGGAGGGACTCGAGGCGAACTACGAGCTGCGGGTCAAGGTGTCCACGGAAGACACCCTGCGCTGGCGGGCCACCTCGCTGACGCTGAACACACACAACAGCGCGCTGCTCTACCGCTGGAACGCCTCGCAGAACGGCGCCCTCACCGACGGCATCACCCCCGTCGAGGCCTGGGTGAAGGCGCCCCTGCCGACGTTCAATGACAAGGGCCAGCTGTCGTTTCCCCCGGACACACAGCGCTACCCGGAGTTCTATTTCGAGACGGATGCCCAGGCGACGGGCACGGTCACCTACCAGCTCTATTTCAAGCTCCTGGACGAGCAGGGCAACACCTTTGGCTACTACTACTGGGATCCCTACATCGACATCACCCTGCGCTGAGAGACCCTGTCGGTGGGACTGGGGCGGTGACCTCCGGGGCTTGGCGGGCGGTCGCGAATTCAGGCGCGATCGTGGAGGGTGATCTGGTAGCCGTCGGGGTCCGCGAAGGTGAACGTGCGGCCGAAGGGGCCGTCGACCGGAGCCCGGACGATCGTGTGCCCATCGGCCGCGAGCGTGTCGTGAATGGCCTGGACGTCCGTGGCGTGCAGCCAGATCGCGGCTCCGATGCCGGGCTGAGCCACGGACGCCAGATCCGTGCCGGGCATGATGTCTCGCAGCGCGAACGCGATGGGCTTCGTCTGGAAGACGACGGCATGGGGCGGGCCCGCCGGAGAGCGCACGAGGCCGAGGTAGCGCTCGTAGAACGCCCGCGACGCGTCGAGGTCGCGCGCCTGGAGGGAGATGAAGTCGGGGCCGGTCACGGGCATGGGGCTGCTCCTTTGGGGGGATGTCAGTTTGCTGACACGGCTCAAGGTATGTCAGGATGCCTGACATGAGTCAAGATGGAGACGGCATCGACCTGAAGACGTCACTGGGCTACCTGCTCAAGGAGGCGTCGAGCGCCTTGCGCGCGGCGATGGAGGCCGCGCTGGAGCCGCTCGGATTGACCGTGACGCAGTACTCCTGCCTGGAGCTGCTGGCGCAGCGTCCGGGCCTGTCGAACTCCGAGCTCGCGCGAGGCGCGTTCGTGACCCGGCAATCGATGAACGTGCTGCTGCAAGGTTTGGAACGAGACGACTACGTGACCCGGCCCGAGGAGGCCCCTGTCGGGAAAGTCCTGCCCACGCGGCTCACCGCGCGGGGTCGACGGCTCCTCGAGAAGGCGACCGTCGCGGTGCGCTCCGTGGAGGTGCGGATGCTGGGGGGCATGACGCAGGAGGAGCAGGCGATGGCGCTCAAGCTCCTGCGCGGCATGGTCCAGTCCCTGCGCGACGGCGACGGCGGGGCGTGAGGCGGAGTCGGCGCCCCCACCGCGTCACCCCGGACGCAGGCCCTCCAGGTCGCGCACCAGCTCGGAGAAGAGGATGGGGTCGAGCGGGCCCAGGCGTTGGGGCTCTCCCTGCTCCCAGCCCTGACGCGTCCGGAGCACCACGCTCCCGAGCGTCTGCTCGGGCGACTCGGAGATCATGCCCGTGTAGAGGCCTTCATCGAGCTCGAGCTCGGCCTGGAGCGCCCCGCCCAGCGGTTTCTCCATCCACTCCACCACGCCCGCGTCCTGGGGCGCTCCCCGGCGCCAGCCGCGCTTCTCCAGGCCGAGCACCTTGCCCGCGGGCAGCTTGAGGCCCTTCACGCGCTCCAGGCTCGTGGCGGTCTTCTCCGCGGGCGTCATCGCGTAGGTGGGGCGGCCAAGCTGGGGGAAGGGCTGGAGCAACTGGTAGTCGGCGAGGACCTGGCCCCAGAGCCCGGCGGTCCGGGCGTCCAGCTCCAGGGCATGGGGCAGGCCCACGCGCGCGTCCTCGGGCAGCGACCACGTGTCGTCGTTCGCGTCCGCCAGCGAGCGGTCCTCGGCCACGCGGAAGGTGGCGGTGAGCGCGCCCTCGGGGGAGTAGGTGCCCCAGACGAGGCGGCGCACCACGTGGATGAGCAGCGGGTGCTCGACGAAGAACTGACGGAACACGTCCGCGCTCCAGCGGCGCCGGGCGCACATGGCCAACTCCATCCGCAGGATTTGCAGGCTGGCCGCCGTCTTCGCGTCCTTCTTGAGCGCCGTCCATTGCGCGGCGGCGGCCTGGGCCTTGTCGGCGTCGTCCTTCTGGGTGGGCTTGGGCAGGTCCTTGAGCGGGCTGCCATCGGCGCCGCGCACGAAGGGCTTGAGTTGCTCGTCGAAGCCCACCGTGAAGGCACGTGGCCCGAAGTCCAGGGTGAGTGAACCCTGTGCATCGAGTCCCAGGTCCGGTACCAATCGGTCGCCCAACTCTTCCCGTGTCAGTCCCCGGGCCTCGGCGATCTGGGCGATCTTCTCCTGGGCCTTCTGCTGGAGGCCCTTGAACTTGACCTTCTCGGCGATGCCGTTGAGGTAGATGAGGGTGACGTCGGTGCCGATGGTGGCGAGCACGTCCAGGCCGGTGACGGCGCGGGCGTGGGCGGTTTCTCCAGGCCACTGGCGGATGAGGGGCGCGAGCTTGCGCGCGGTGTCGTCATCGCCCAGGTGGCCGAGCGCCAGGAGGCACCAGCCCTCCTTGCTGGGAGCGCCAGCCAGCAGCCACGCCTCGAAGAGGGCCCAGGCGAAGCGGGCGAGGCTCGGGCGGTCACAGGTGGCCTTGACCTGGGCGAGGCCGGCGTAGGGCTCGTCGAGGGGCGAGAAGGCCAGCAGGGTGGCGAGGGCCTCGACGGCGGCCGGAGGCAGCTTCGCGGAGCGGTCGGCGAGCAGGGGCGCGGGCAGCGCGCCGATGCCGAGCGCGGCGGGAAGCTGGGGCAGCCTGGCCGGGAAGAGCTGGAGCGGATCGAAGTCGAGCACCCGCTGGACGGCCGCGAGCACCTCGGGGGACGTCTTCCGGGCCACGTCCAGGACCGTGGTCCTCTGTCCCTGGGCGGCGAGCAGGCGCAGGGCGGCGAGGGCGGCGTCCCGGGCCTTGCCCGGC
This sequence comes from Archangium primigenium, assembly GCF_016904885.1. Classification (NCBI taxonomy): domain Bacteria; kingdom Pseudomonadati; phylum Myxococcota; class Myxococcia; order Myxococcales; family Archangiaceae; genus Melittangium; species [Archangium] primigenium. The sequence goes on along the minus strand of NZ_JADWYI010000001.1, from coordinate 9,231,715 downwards.
TTGCCGAGCGCGGGCGCGAGCAGACCGGTGGTGGCGTGCGCGGGGTGGCGCAGGAGCCAGTCCTGGGCCTCGCTCCGCGACTTCTTGCCACCCAGGGCCTCGGCCATGCGCGGCGCGAGCGAGCTGGCGCCCAAGGGCATCAGCAGCGAGAGGGTGTTGCCGCCCTTCTCGGCGACGCCGCGCTCCACGGCGGGGAGCGTGGCCAGGCCCAGGTGGGCGATGATGCGGGGCATCCAGCGCAGGGTGTCGTAGTCGAACCCGAGCGTGTCCAGGTACTTCGACGCGAGGGCCTCGGGGGCGTGGGCGAAGAACTCGCCATCCAGCATTTGCTCGCGGACCTTGGGCTTGGCCTGGGCGAGCTTCTTCTCCAGGGCGCTCCACTGGGACGCGGTGAAGGACGGGTAGGACTCGTAGGACGGGCCCCCGCGTCCCAGCCATGCCTCGCGCTCACCCTCCCGCCAGACCAGGGCGTCGGCGAGGGCCGGGGGCGAGACGCCGCTGAGCACGGGCGGGGCCTCGGGAGGCCGGCCGGAGCGCCAGGGCGGGGTGGCGAGCACCGGGGGCAAACGCGCGGCGGGCGCCTCGGGGACTTCCTGGGCCGCCTGGCCTTGGAGCCGGAGGAGGACGGCGCGCTCCGGCTCGGACAACTCGGGGAGCGCGGTCTGGAGGGCCTCGGGGTGGCGCGCGGCCAGCAGTCCGAGCAGCTCCCGGGGCCCGGCACCGTCCTTGCCCGGCAGCAGCGCCCAGCGGGGCAGCAGGCGCGCGGCGCGCGAGGGCACACGCAGGCACTGCTCGCGCAGCAGGGGGAGCATCTCCTTCTCCGACCGCTCGAGCAGCAGGGTCATCGCCTCGTCCGAGTCGATGCGGGAGACGAGCCCGGCCCAGAGGCGCAGGGCCGCGCGCTCGAGGGGCTCCTCTTTCTCCTGGGTCTGGGTCAACAGGGCGCCGAGGAAGCCGGCGAGCCGCGGGCCCACGCCATCGAGCAGCGAGGCCAGGGGGCTGTCCTCGAACGTCAGCAGCAGCTCCAGATCGACGTGGGGCGCGACCGTGTCGAGCGCGCGGGGGTCCGAGAGGCTGTACAGGATGAAGGGCTCGCCCTTCTTCTGGGCGAAGACCTGGGCCTCGGCGTGCACCCAGGCGGCCTCCGTGGGGAAGAGGTAGGCGGCGGCGGAGCGGAGCTCCTCCTCGGTCTCGCGCAGGGAGGCGGCGAGGTCCCGGGCGGCCCGGTAGTCCTTGTCCGTGGTCTGGGTGGCGAGCAGGGCGCGCAGCCGGGGCAGTCCCCCGAGGTTCCCGTGCTGCATGCCGTTGTAATACGTGTCCCGGGGCGGACCTTGACGCACGGCCTTGCGCTGCTGGGCGAGCTCCACGACGTGGAGGTCCATCGACAGGAGCGCGGCGTGGGTCGCGTGGACGGGCCCGCCCAGCGCGAAGAGCAGGTCGATGGCGGGATCCACCCGGGTCTTCTCGCGCCACTGGGTCCGATGCTGGAGGCACCCGAGCAGCAGGGCGTCTTCCTCGGGCGTGCCGAGGCGCGGGGTGTCTTCCTGGAGGCGCGCGAGGACGGCCCGGGAGCGGGCCATGAGGTTGTGTTTGTGTTTGTCCTTGGCCTCCGGGTCGGGTCCCTTCTTCTTGAAGTCCTGGCGCACCAGGGCCCAGGCCTTCTTGGGCTCGAGCGGCGCGCGGACGGACACGGGGACGCCCCCGCGCCGGGGGTGCACGGCGTCGAGCAGCTCGGGCGTCCAGGCGATGGGCCCGGAGGGTGGCGCGGCGGGCGGCGGGGCCGGCGCGGGCGGAGGCGCGGGGGTCTTCGTCCGGGGCGGCTTCGGGGCGGCGCTGGCGGGCGTGCCCTCGGTGTAGCCCTTCTTCTGCTTCTCGGCGACGAGCTTGTCGTGCTCGGCCTGGGCCTTGGCGGCGGAGGGGAAGGACTTGTGCTGCGTCTGGCCCTCGGTGCCGATGCGGCCCCAGCGCACCGTGAAGTCCGTGCCCGCGAGGGAGATCTCCCAGAACTTCTGCGAGGAGCCGTCGATGAACTCGAAGCGACGCATGGCTGTCTCCAATGGAATGGAGAGGGTTCTACTTCACTCGGAGTCCCTCCGGGGGCGGGGCGTGGAGGACCAGCCGCTCGCCGGTGAGGGGGTGCTCGAAGCCCAGGCGCTCGGCGTGCAGCAGATAGCCACTGTCCCCGAGCCGTCCCGGGTGCTCGGCATGGGGCACGCCCCCGGCGACGTAGACGGGGTCTCCCTCCAGGGGGTGGCCGATGAAGGCCAGGTGGATGCGGATCTGCTGGGAGCGGCCCGTCTGGATGTCCACCTCGAAGAGGGTGCTCGCCGCGTGCCGCTGGAGCACCCGGGCGAGGCTGCGCGAGGCCTTGCCGGTGGGCGAGGCCATGGGCACGCGGCCCATGACGGGGTGGGGCCCCTCGCCGATGGGCGCGGTGATGTCGTAGGTGTCCTGGGCGGCCACGCCGTGGGAGAGCGCCCGGTAGCGCTTGTCCACCGTGTGCTCGCGCCAGGCCCGGGACAGCTTGGAGGCCGCGTCGTGCGTGCGCGCGAACAGCACCAGGCCCGAGGTGCCCCGTCCCAGGCGGTGCAGGGGACTGGCCTCGGGGAAGCGCTCGCGCACGACGCCGAGCAGCGTGTTCACGAGGAAGCCGCCTCCGGGCACCGTGGGCAGGCCCCCCGGCTTGTCCACCGCGAGCAGCGACGCGTCCTCGTACACGAGCGTGTAGTCGCGCGGCGCGGGCTTCTCCTCCCACGGGGGCCGGTTCCACACGAGCCACTGGCCGGACTCCAGCCGCTCCTCGCCCGTCGCGGTCACGCCGTCGAGCAGGACCTCGCCCCGGGCCAGCCGCTCGCGCCACACCTCGGGCGTGGAGTGGGCATAGGTCCGCACGAGGTAGTCGAGCGTGCTGCCGCCCCGGGCCTCGGGACCGAGCTGCTCGCGGTAGGCATGGCCCTGGTTGGTCGTCACGGGCCGGGCCGCTCCGCGAACACGGGGAAGAAGACGCGGGGGGTGTGCTTCTTGCGCAGGCAGCGCGTGGTGGCGCTCATGTAACAGATGGAGAAGCCGCGCCGACGCTGGCCCTCGCGGCTCGGCCCCGAGCGGTGCCAGAGCTGGTTGTGCAGCAGCACCACCTCGCCGGCCTGGACGGGCAGGGCCACGGCCCGCTCCTCGGCCCGCTCCGCCACCAGTCGCTCGTCCGGAATGACGCCGCCCATGGGCCGCGCGAGCCCCTGACGGTGGGTGCCCGGAATCACCTCCAGACAGCCGCCGTCCACCGGGGCGTCATCCAGCGCGGTCCAGATCTGCAGCTCCGGCTCCTGGCTCAGGCCCCAGAGCGTCCCGCCGTCCTGGTGCCAGCGGATGGCGCCGCCGCCCGGCTCGCCCTTGTTGAAGAGGATGGCGCGGTAGAGCACGACGCCCCCGGCGATGCGCGCGCGCGCCACGCGCTCGAACAGGGGGTTGGAGATCCACGCGAGGAAACGCTCGTCCTTCTCCAGCCGCTCGATCTTCCGGTACGCGAGCGAGGGGCCCCGCCAGCCGAGCCCCGTGTCGTCGTACTGGCCCGTGCGGGCATCCATCTGGAAGAAGAGCCCGGGGTCGGGGACGCGCCCGAGCATCAGGTCCTCCGAGCGCTCGCGCAGCGCGGCGAGCCCCTCGTCCGAGAGCACCCGCCCGAGCCGCGCGTAGCCGTCCGTCTCCAACTGAGCGAGCGGCTCCTGGATGTCCATCCGCTCGGCTTCCGCGCGCACCCTCATGCGGGGCGCAGCCCTTCCAGGTCGCGCACCAGCTCGGAGAAGAGGATGGGGTCGAGGATGCCGAAGGGCTGGGCGCCCTCGGTGTTCCAGAAGGACTGCGAGTTGAGCATCACCTCGCCGAGCGTCTGCTCGGGTGACTCGGAGAGCATGCCGGTGAAGAGACCGGGGTCCAGGTCGAGGTAGGCCACGCGCTCGGGGCCGAGGGGCTTCTCCATCCAGCACGCCACGCCTCCGTCTTGTGGCGCTCCCCGGCGCCAGCCCCGCGCCTCCAGGCCGAGCACCTTGCCCGTGGGCAGCTTGACGCCCTTCACGCGGTCCAGCTTCTTGGCGTCCTTGTCGGCCGGGGTCATGGCGTAGATGGGGCGGCCGAGCTGGGAGAAGGGCTGGAGCAACTGGTAGTCGGCGAAGACCTGGCCCCAGGCGCCCGCGGTCGCGGTGTCCAACTCCAGGGCGTGGGGCAGACCCACCAGCGCACCCTCGGGCAGCGACCACGTGTCGTCGTTCGCGTCCGCCAGCGAGCGGTCCTCGGCCACGCGGAAGGTGGCGGTGAGCGCGCCCTCGGGCGAGTAGGTGCCCCAGACGAGGCGGCGCACCACGTGGATGAGCAGCGGGTGCTCGACGAAGAACTGGCGGAACACGTCCGCGCTCCAGCGGCGGCGCGCGCACATGGCCAATTCCAGCCGGAGGATTTGCAGACTGGCCGCCGTCTTCGCGTCCTTCTTGAGCGCCTTCCACGACTCGCTGGCGGCGGTGGCCTTCTCCGCGTCGTCCTTCTGGGTGGGCTTGGGCAGGTCCTTGAGCGGGGTGCCATCGGCGTCGCGCACGAAGGGCTTGAGCTGCTCGTCGAAGCCCACCGTGAAGGCGCGTGGCCCGAAGTCCAGCGCGAGCGAGCCTGTCTCGTCCAGGCCCAGGTCCGGCACCAGCCGGTCGGCCAGCTCCTCGCGGGTGAGGCCACGCGTCTCGGCGATCTGGGCGATCTTCTCCTGGGCCTTCTGCTGGAGGCCCTTGAACTTGACCTTCTCGGCGATGCCGTTGAGGTAGATGAGGGTGACGTCGGTGCCGATGGTGGCGAGCACGTCCAGGCCGGTGACGGCGCGGGCGTGGGCGGCCTCGCCAGGCCACTGGCGGATGAGGGGCGCGAGCTTGCGCGCGGTGTCGTCATCGCCCAGGTGACCGAGTGCCAGGAGGCACCAGCCCTCCTTGCTGGGGGCGCCGGCCAGCAGCCACGCCTCGAAGAGGGCCCAGGCGAAGCGGGCGAGGCTCGGGCGGTCACAGGCGGCCTTGACCTGGGCGAGGCCAGCATAGGGCTCGTCGAGGGGCGAGAAGGCCAGCAGGGTGGCGAGGGCCTCGACGGCGCTGGGAGGCAGCTTCGCGGAGCGGTCGGCGAGCAGGGGCGCGGGCAGCGAGCCGATGCCGAGCGTGGCGGGCGGCTTGGGGAGCTTCGCCGGGTAGAGCTGGAGCGGATCCTGGGCGAGGACGCGGACGAGGGCCTCGCGGGCCTGGGGCGAGGCGCGCGCGGCGATGTCGAGCACGGTGGCCTCGTGGCCCTCGGCGGCGAGCAGGCGCAGGACGGCGCCGGCGGTGTCCCGGGCCTTGCCCGGCTTGCCGAGCGCGGGCACGAGCAGGCCGGCGGTGGCGTGCGCGGGGTGGCGCAGCAGCCATTCGCGCGCGGAGGCGCGGAACTTCTTGGAGGCGTAGGCCTCGGCGATGGACGGCGCGAGCCCCTGGAGGGCGAGGGGCATGACCAGCGGGAAGAGGTCGTTCTTGTTCTGCTCGAACTCCTTCAGGAAGACGGGCAGCGCGGCGAGCCCCAGGTTCGCGAGGATGCGGGGCATCCAGTTGTTGAGCAGCCCCGATTGCGACGTGAACAGGTACTCGAGATGCGGGCGCGCGAGGGACTCGGGCGCGAGGGCGAAGAAGATGGGGTCGTGGTAGCCCGCGTACCGCTCCGTCCGGGGCTTGCCCGAGAAGTTCTGCTGGGCGAAGTCCCGCCACTGCGCCTCGGTGTGGTGCTCGTATTGCTGGGCCGCGTAGCCCTTGTGCCGCTGCCACGCCTCGCGCTCGCGCTCGTTCCACGCGAGGGCATCCGGCAGGGCGGGGGGCACCACGTCGGTGAGGACGGGCGGGGGCTCCGTGGGGCGGCCGGACGCCCAGGGCGGACGGGCGAGGACGGGCGGCAGTTGCTCGGGCGTGGCGTCGGGCGCGTCCGGTCCTCCCGCCTGTTCCTGGAGGCGGGTGACGAGCTGGACCACGTCCGCGGACTGGCCGACGAGCAGCGCGGGCAAGGCGTCGCCCTGGCGGCGCAGCACGTGGGTGAGGACGCTGCGCGCGGCCTCACCCTCCTTGCCCCGCGTGCTGGCCCGGGGCGCGAGCAGTCGCAGCGCGCGGTGGGGGGCGCGCGCGGTCGCCTCGAGCAGCGAGGCCATCATCTCCTTGCCGTGCTCCACGGACCGCTCGAGCAGGAGCGAGAAGGCCTCGTCGGAGTCGAGGCGCGCGAGGTGGTCCGCCCACTCCCGGAGGAACTCCGTGCTGAGGTAGCTGCGCTGGATGATGTCTTGGAAGAAAGCGAAGCTCGCCAGGCCCATGCCGTCGAGCAGCGAGGGGAGGAGGCCGGTGTCGCCCTGCATCAGATGGTAGGGCTTCACGCCGGGGAGGAAGGGGGTGAGGGCCTCGAGCGTGGAGACACTGGCCACCAGGTAGGTGGGGAGCTCGTCGTGGGTGCCCTGGGCCTCGGTGAGCACCCAGTCGGCCTCGGTGGGGAAGAGGAAGGCCGAGGCGGCGCGCTGCTCGGAGGTGAGACGGAGCGCGGAGGCGGCCTCGCGCGCGGCCTGGTAGCCGGCGTCGTCGGCCTGGGTGGCGAGCAGGGCGCGCAGGCGAGGCAGGCCGTGCAGACCGCCGTAGGCGAGGCGTTGGAGTCGTGCCGACCGCGAATTGGAGGACGTGCCTCGGCGGACCCGGGGGGGCGTGTCCTCCGTCACGTGCATGTCCAGGGACAGCAGCGTGGCGCGTGTGGTGTGCGCGGGGCCCGCGAGCGCGAACAGCAGGTCGATGCCGGGCTCGCCGCGGGGGTGGTGGTTCCAGTCGTCCCGGTGCTGCAGGACGGTGAGCAGGACGGCGTCCTCCTCGGGCGTGCCCGGGGTGGGCTCGGCGCGCTTGAGCCGCTCGGCGAGGGCCTGGGTCTCGGCGGTGAGGAGGCCGGGCTCGGTGTCCGGGACGACGTCCTTGATGCGCGCCTGGAAGTCCTCGCGCGCCTGGGCCCAGGCCTTCTTGGGGCTCGCGAGGGCGCGCACGGGCACGGCCACGCCGCCGCGCCGGGGGTGCACGCGGCGCAGCAGGTCCTCGGTCCAGAAGATGGGGCCCGTGGGCGTGGGCTCCGGGGACGGCGCGACGGGCGCGGGTGCGACGGGCTTGGGCTTTGGAGCGGCGGCCGTCACCGGGGCGGGCGTCGGGGTGGGCGCCGGGGCGCTGCCGGCCTCCGCGTAGCCCTTCTTGACCTTCTCGGCGATGAGCTTGTCGTGTTCGGTCTGGGCCTTCTGCGCGGAGGGGAAGGTCTTCTGTTGGGTCTGGCCGTCGGTGCCCAGGCGACCCCAGCGGACGGTGAAGCCCGTGCCCTCCAGCGCGATCTCCCAGAACTTCCGCGAGCTACCCTCGGCGAACTCGAAACGACGCATGCTCGGCTCCGTGAAAGGAGGCCCCACCCTAGCGCACCCGCGCTTTGCAATCCGCCGGGGGGTTGGGCTAGCAAGACGGAAGCGCCCGAGGTCCCCGGGTTTCCCTGGAGAGTCCGCCCCATGTCCGATGCCCCCAGCCCCTCCGAGGGCAAGAAGCTGCGCCGTCCCGTGGAAGAGGTTCGCGCCGAGCTGCTGGCCGACGCGGACGTGAAGGAGCAGGCGCGTCTGCTCAAGCTGCCGGTGGAGAAGTACGTGGAGAAGATCCTCGACTACGCCCTCCACCCGGAGAAGCCCCCGGCGATCATGATCGTCCCGGACGAGGCGCTCAAGCAGCAGGATCCCCAGGCCCCCACGGTGGCGGAGATCGAGACCTACCTGCAGAAGGTGGTCAGCGGCGAGGTCGTGGTCAATCCGGCGCACCAGCCCGATGGCTTCCACGCGAAGGAGCCGGCGGATCGCTACGGCGCGGCGCTCGGCAGCGCGGACGACCTCCAGGGCGCGAAGGCCAAACCCGCCGAGCAGGACCTGGGCCTCAAGAAGGACTCGAACTTCAAGGGCTGAGCCCGGGGGGCGACCACCGGTGGGCAACCAAGGGAGCGCACGGGGCGTGCGGCCTTTTTCGCGGGATCAGGAAACTAATAACCCCGCCGCCCGAGAATCCTTTTGTCAGCAGCACACAGGGCCGCACAGCGGACCCCTCACGAAAAGGATTTCACCATGGGTTTCCTCAAGGGTCTCGGCAAGGCCATCGGCAAGATCGCGAGCATCGCGGCTCCCATCGTCTCGATGATCAACCCCCTGGCCGGCGCGGCCGTCAAGCTCGCGGGCGACCTGGCCAGCGGCAAGAATCCCCTGCAGTCGCTCATGGGCGCGGCCACCAGCTTCATCCCCGGGGGCGGCATCTTCAAGAACCTGCTGGGCAAGTTCGGCGGCGGCGCCCTGGGCGGCCTGCTGGATGGCGCGGGCGGCAACAGCCTGCTGAGCGGCGCGCTGAACCTGGCCAAGGGCAAGGGCGGCATCACCAACGTGCTCGGCGACCTCTTCAAGAGCGTGGCCGGCAAGAACCTGAGCCAGCTGGGCCTGAACAACGCCGCGGAGCTCGCCGCCCAGCGCATGGCGCAGACCCTGGTGCGCTAGTCCCCACCGTCTCACACAGGACGTCGTCACGCGGGCCCGGGAGGGAGTTCCTCCTCGGGCCCGTGGTGTTTTGGACGACCTGGGAAGAAACCCCTGGGGCATGACCGCGAAAGTAGGGTAGGAGCCGGGACCTCTCTGGACACATGCGTGGAGACGAGATGAGCCCGTGGAAGGACCAATTGCCGGCCGGATGGCGCCGGGTGCTTCAGGACGCGCTGGCCAACCCGGCGTTCACCCGGTTGCAGGCGTACGTGGAGCAGGAGCGGCGGCGGCACACGGTGTACCCGCCCGAGGAGGACCTGTTCTCCGCCTTCCGGCTGACGCCCTACGAGCAGGTGAAGGTGCTCGTGCTCGGGCAGGACCCGTACCACGGGGCGGGACAGGCCCACGGGCTGGCGTTCTCGGTGCGCCCGGGAGTCCGGCCGCCGCCCTCGCTGGTGAACATGTTCAAGGAGCTGCACGACGACCTGGGCCTGCCCGTGCCCAGGGACGGCTCGCTGGTGCCCTGGGCCGAGCAGGGCGTGTTGCTGCTCAACGCGGTGCTGACGGTGCGCGAGGCCACGCCCAACTCGCACGCGGGGCAGGGCTGGGAGGCCTTCACCGACGCGGTCATCCGAGCGGTGAGCGACAAGCCGGAGCCCGTGGTCTTCGTGCTCTGGGGGGCCTACGCCCAGAAGAAGCAGAAGCTCATCGACCCCCGGCGGCACGTGGTGCTCGCGGGGCCGCACCCCTCGCCCCTGTCGGCTTCCCGGGGGTTCTTCGGCAGCAAGCCCTTCAGCCGCGCCAACGCGGAGCTCCAGAAGCGGGGCCAGGCGCCCGTCGATTGGCGCCTGCCCGCCTGACGCGCCCCGCGCGCGCCGCCGCGTGACTGGGTAGAGTCGCGGCACCATGGCGAAGAAGAAGGCCGTCCGCGCGGCGCCCCCGAAGAAGAGCGCCGCCTCCCCGAAGAAGAAGGCCCCGCCGCCCGCGCCCCCCCCGCGGGCCGCACGCTCGCGCCCGCGCCCCGCCGCGCCCGTGGACCTTCCCCTGCGCGAGCCGAGCGGGCCCCTGGCCCCGGATCCGCTCGACGAGGCCACTCCTCCCCCGCTCAAGGCCCTGCCCGCGGGCGAGCCCCAGCCGGAGATGGCCTTCCCCTTCGAGATCGATCCCAAGCGCATCGAGGAAGGGCTGCAGAAGCTGCGTCAGGAGGCGATGCACTGGGCGAACAAGGGCCGCTACACCAAGGTGCGCTTCAAGTTCCGGGGCAAGCAGCTGCTGCCGGACCTGCCCGTGGCCGCCGTGGCCGCCGCCGAGGGCCTGACGTTCTACTGGGGCGGCATCCTGCGCGCGCTCGTCTTCACCGTGGCCGGCGGCAGCCTGCTCCAGGTGGAGTTCGTCAACGACGCGGACAAGCGCGTGCAGGCGGGCAAGGAGGCCCTGCTCAACGGGGACCTGGACGAGGCCCTGGGCCTCTTCCGCGAGGCGCTCACCATGGACCGGGACAACGTGGGGGCGCACCTCAACGTGGGCGTGGCGCTCAAGCTCAAGGGCGAGAAGGAAGCCGCGCTGGCCGCCTTCGAGAAGGCCAAGGCGTTGGACCCGGAGGGCCCCCTGGGCTCCGAGGCCGAGCGGCTCGCCACGCCGCTGCGGCCCAAGGGCACCGCGTCCCAGACCGGGTAGGGGCCCTCGCCGTGGGTGACGACTTCCCGGCGCTGCTCGGCCCCGCGCGCGAGCGTTACTACCGGCTGGTGCTCGTCCTCTCCGAGTCCCGCTGGCAGGAGCGGCTGCGGCGCGAGCTGCCGCTCTTGCGCGAGGTGCGCGCGCACCAGTCCGCCCTGGACGCGCTGCTCGAGGCCGAGGCCTGGCCGGAGGGCCACCCGCTGCCGCGGGACGTGCTCGAGGTGGAGTCCCTGCGCGAGCAGCTCGTCCGGGACGTGGCGCGCAAGCTCGGGCGCGACCCTCACGAGTCCCTGCCGCGGCTGATGGAGGCCCTGGAGGACTGGCTCATCACCCTGCCGCGCGAGGTGCCCGCCCACCTGCGCGAGGAGACCGCGCGCGAGCTGCTGCCGGACACCCTGCCCGCGCTCCACGAGGCCCGGCGCTTCGGCGAGCGGCTGGAGTCCCTGTTCGGCCCGCCCCTGCTGCTCTCGGGGCGACTGCCCTTCTCCCTGGCGCGGCGCGAGGAGCTGGCCCTGGGTTGGCCCCGAGGGGAGGCCGCCCTGGCCTCGCTCTGGCGCCGCCTGTCGGACGTGGACGCCCGGGGCCTCATGGTGGCCGAGCTGCGCGCGCGCGCCACCCAGGCCCCGCCCCGGGCGCCCACCACGGGGCCCGAGCGGCTGGTGCACACGGCGTTCTGGTACCGCGAGGCGCTCGAGCGGCTCACGCGCATGGCGCGGCTGCGGCTCGTGCCCCTGGAGCCCTCGTCCGTCGAGTGCCTGACGGTGATGTGGTGGCTCTTCGAGCGCGAGTACGCCCCCCAGGTGCGGCTCCTGCCCACGGTGGGCCTCACCGAGGCGCGCGCGGCCGTGCTGGAGGTGGCCTACGAGCTGTGGGATGCCCAGCGCGCGGACCTGCCCGAGGACGAGCGCTGGAACACCCCGCGCTGGGTGCGGCTGGAGCGGCTGGCGGAGCGCGCCGAGGAGCCCCGCAACACTCCCGGCGTCGAGGCCCTGCGCGAGGCCCTGCGCCAGTTGCTCGCGCGGCACGGTGGGGGCACGGGCTCCCCGCGCACCTGGTGGTCGACGCCCCGTCTGGTGGAGCTCGTCCAGCGGCTGCGCGGCGTGCTCGGCTGAAAACCCCGGCGCACGGATTCGAGACCTGGGGTGATGGTTGTCATCACTCACCGTGAGGTAGAATCGAGGGCCTGCTCGCACTGAAAGGTCTTCCGATGCGCACTCTCGCGCTGTTGGGTCGTGGTCTGCTCCTGCTCGCGGCCGTGGGTTGTTCCGAGCCGCCCGCCGAGGGAGGGGAAGGGCCCTCCGGTGAAGGGCCCCCCAGCGACAAGCCCACCGAGACGCGGGAGTTCACGCTCACCCTGTCCGATCCCCAGACGACGAATGCCCGCATGGGCACGCATCGGATGAATGTCGGCTCGGGCCAGTATGCTCCGGGGCTGAGCCTCCTGAGCACCAGCTCCCATCCCGCGTCGGGCTCCGCGGCCTGCCTGACCGTGATCCTCACCGTCAGCGCCCGACCCGAGGCGGGCAAGGCGTGGCCCATCCTGCCGAGGGATTTCGACGCCAAGAGCCTCCCCCCGGAGACCGCCAGCCTCCTGCTCCAGGACGTGTGCACGAGCGCTGGAACGCACGGGCAGTGGGTCTCCACCTCCGGCACGGTCCGGATCGACACGATGGCCGATGCCGAACCCGGTACGGGGCCGGGAAACCTCCCCCCGGGCGCGGTGAAAGCGCTGCGGTTGCGCCTGGTGGACGTGGCGATGACGCCGTCCCCCAAGGGCGCCCCCGCGACGGGCTCCTTCCTGGTCAACGGCGGGGGGCTGATCGAGCCGTTGTTCTTCTACGAAGCCCCCTGAGACTCCGAGGGGAAGGGGGCCGGACCGAACGTCCAGAACCCCCCGTCCGGGTGCCCCTCGGGTCGCCTTCCTGGCCGCCCCCCGACGCCCCCGCGACAGCATTGTTGACGCTGGAAAATCCGGGGGTTACGTACCCCTATCCTCATGAGAGAGGTCCCCTCGGGTGGGCCTCTCCCCCGACCCCAAGATCATGGCCGACGACACCACCGACAAGCCGGCAACGCCCCCCGCGCCTCCTCCAGGCAGCGTGGGAGAACTCATCCCCGTCAACATCGAAGACGAGATGCGCCGCTCGTATCTCGACTACTCGATGTCCGTCATCGTCGGACGCGCCCTGCCCGATGTGCGTGACGGCCTCAAACCCGTGCACCGCCGCGTGCTCTTCGCGATGAACGACCTGGGCAACCTGCACAACCGCGCCTACAAGAAGAGCGCGCGTGTGGTGGGTGACGTCATCGGTAAGTACCACCCGCACGGCGACAGCGCCGTCTACGAGGCCATGGTGCGGCTCGCGCAGGAGTGGTCGCTGCGCTACCTGCTCGTGGATGGCCAGGGCAACTTCGGCTCGGTGGACGGCGACTCGCCCGCGGCCATGCGCTACACGGAAGTGCGCATGGATCGGCTGGCCGAGGAGATGCTCGCCGACATCGACAAGGAGACCGTCGACTTCGGTCCCAACTACGACGACTCGCTCACCGAGCCGCTCGTGCTGCCCAACAAGTTCCCCAACCTGCTCGTCAACGGCAGCACGGGCATCGCCGTGGGCATGACCACCAACATCCCGCCCCACAACATGGGCGAGGTGATCGACGGCACGCTCCACCTCATCGACCATCCCGAGTCCACCGTCCGGGACTTGATGCAGTTCATCCCCGGGCCGGACTTCCCCACCGCGGGCATCATCACCGGGCGCGAGGGCATCGTGCGCGCCTACGAGACGGGCCGCGGGCAGATCTCCCTCCGGGCGCGCACGGAGATTGAAACATCCAAGAAGGGTGACCGCGAGAGCATCATCGTCACCGAGATTCCCTACCAGGTGAACAAGGCGCGGCTCATCGAGAAGATCGCCGACCTGGTGCGCGACAAGAAGCTCGAGGGCATCAGCGACCTGCGTGACGAGAGCGACCGGCAGGGCATGCGCATCGTCATCGAGCTCAAGCGCGATGCCATGAGCGCCGTGGTGCTCAACAACCTGTACGCCAACACGCCCATGGAGACGACGTTCGGCGCGGTGATGCTCGCCATCGACGGAGGCCAGCCGCGCACGCTCTCGCTCAAGGAGCTGCTCGACCGCTTCATCTCCCACCGCCGCGACGTCGTCACCCGCCGCAGCCGCTACGAGCTGCGCAAGGCGCGCGCCCGGCGCCACATCGTCGAGGGCTTGCTCGTCGCGCAGGACCTCATCGACCTGGTGGTGAGCCTCATTCGCGCCTCGCGCGACCCGGACGAGGCGCGCTGGGGCCTCATGCACATCCTCTCGCCCGAGCTCTACGAGCGCGAGCGCTTCGCCAACCTGCAGCGCATCGACTACGAGAAGGCCAAGGCGCAGATGGCCCTGCTCGAGTCGCGCGCGCGCAACGAGGAGCCCAACTACTCGGGCCTGGAGCACCGCTACGAGGGCGCGGGCTTCAGCGAGGAGCAGGCCAAGAACATCCTCGAGATGCGCCTGCAGCGGCTCACCGGCCTGCAGCGCGAGGAGCTGTTCCGCGAGCTCATCGACCTGGTGCGGGAGATCGCCCGCCTGGAGGACATCCTCGGCCACGAGTCCAGCCTGCTCAACGTCATCAAGACGGAGCTCAAGGAGATCCGCGAGCGCTACGCGGACAAGCGCCGCACGGAGATCACCGGCGCGGCCGAGGAGATCACCAGCGAGGACCTCATCGCCGAGGAGACCATGGTGGTGACGCTCTCGCACACGGGCTACGTGAAGCGCTCGCCGCTCAGCGAGTACCGGGCGCAGAAGCGCGGCGGCCGCGGCAAGACGGGGGCCACGACGAAGGAGGACGACTTCGTCACGGACCTGTTCGTGGCGAGCACCCACGCCTACCTCATGCCCATCAGCAACAAGGGCCGGCTCTACTCGCTCAAGGTCCACGAGCTGCCGCTCGCGGGCCGCACCTCGCGCGGCAAGGCCATCATCAACCTGGTGCAGTTCGGCGAGGGCGAGCGCCTGGCCCAGGTGCTGGTGACGCGCGAGTTCGTGGAGAACCAGTTCGTCTTCTTCGTGACCAAGCGCGGCGTGGTCAAGCGCACCGACCTGAGCTCGTTCGCCAACGTGCGCGCCAGCGGCATCATCGCGCTGGGCATCGACGAGGGCGATGAGCTGGTGGCGGTGAAGATCACCGACGGCACCAAGGACATCCTCCTGTCCACGGCGAGCGGCATGAGCATCCGCTTCCCCGAGGAGGAGGTGCGCTCCATGGGCCGCCAGGCCTACGGCGTCAAGGGCATCACCCTGGATGACGGCGACGAGGTGGTGGGCGCCGACGTGGTGGAGAAGGACACCACCATCCTCACGGTGACGGAGAACGGCTACGGCAAGCGCACGCTGGAGACCGAGTACCGGCAGCAGGGCCGTGGCGGCAAGGGCATCATCGACATCAAGACCACCGACCGCAACGGCAAGGTGGTGGGCCTGGTGCCGGTGACGGACAAGGCCGAGGTGATGCTGGTGACCAACGGCGGCATGCTCATCCGCATGAAGGCCAAGGAGATCTCCGTCATCGGCCGCAACACGCAGGGCGTGCGGCTCATCGCCCTGGAGAGCGCCGACGAGAAGGTGACGGGCATCTCCATCCTCCCGGAGTCCGAGCAGGGCGAGGAGGAGACGGAGTCGCCCGCCGAGTCCGTGCCGGTCGAGGCGTCCGCCGCCGCGCCCGAGGCCGCCGCGCCCGAGGCCGCGCCGGAGCCCTCCGCGCCGACCGATGCACCGGAGGCGTCCGAGCCGGAGCCCGAGCCGAGCTGAGCCGACGGACGTCTCGCTTCGTGGGAACGAGGGCCGGAGCCGGAGCGTGATGCTCCCTCCGGCCCTCGCCGCGTCCGGAGACCCGGGTGCCCTCGCGGGAGGCGTGTCTGCCCGATATCCGTTCTCCGGCGCGCCGCGGGCGTCGGGCGTTGGACGCTCCCACCGCACTTGCTTGGATTCTTAGGTTGTGGGTCCAAGGCGGAGAGTGGCCGCCATCGATGGCCCACGGAGGGGGGGCCTTTCTCATGCGTGTCTCGTGTCTTCTGGCCGTGGCGGGTGCCGCGGTGCTCAGCGCTTGTCTGGATCCCGAGGTGTTGCTGTCCGAGTCCGCGCCGGCGGAGGTGTCCCATCCGGAGCGCCGGGGGCTCGGGCTCCTGCCGCTGGAGGTGTCGGCCCCGGAGGAGGCGGCGAAGACCTATGTGGTGGATGCCCGACGCTCGCTGGTGGTGACGGACGAGGTCATCCTGGCGCGCTTCACGTTCGCGGAGGTGATGAACCGGCTGGTGGAGCAGGCCAACCTGGCCAAGCTCACGCCCCTGCGGCTCTATCAGGAGTGGTGGGACACGCAGCGGCGCTCCCCGGGGCTGGGGCTCGGGGGGCTGCACTGTGACGAGCAGCCGCTCGCGGACGGCACGCCGGGCCTCAATGGCTTCGCGTACGCCTGCCCGCGCGCCGAGGGCAACCAGGCCCTGGAGGACCCCTTCGCCTCGTCCGACACGAGCCTCGCGGCGTACGTGCCCATCGCGATCGTCAACCGC
This sequence comes from Archangium primigenium, assembly GCF_016904885.1. NCBI lineage: Bacteria > Pseudomonadati > Myxococcota > Myxococcia > Myxococcales > Archangiaceae > Melittangium > [Archangium] primigenium. Next base: position 9,215,915 of record NZ_JADWYI010000001.1, on the reverse strand, counting down.
TTCGACCTGGCGGCGAGCGATGGGAGCGATTGCGGCGAGTACCGGCTCATCTTCGCGCGCCGCTCGGGGATGACCCAGGACACGAGCCGCAACCTCATCTCCTTCGAGAGCGTGCTGCCCAACCCCCAACCCAAGAAGGGGCTCAAGGGCTGTCAGGACGTGGCGCTCTTCTGGGCCAACCTGTCCAAGGAGGCGGATCCGCTCGAGCGCGCGGACGACCTGCACGACTTCTACTTCAAGGGGCTCACGGGCTTTCCGCCCGCCCTGCACATCGACAACCTGGGCAATGGCGTGAACCGCCCCACGGGGCAGGTGCGCACCAACCAGTTCATGCAGGCGTTGTGGACGCTGCGCGAGTTCCGCGTGCGCAAGGCGTGCGTGGGCAAGACGTGCCAGCTGCGCTTCGAGCCCGCCCCGGTCAATGGCAGCCCCGCCGGCGTCCTCTTCAGCAGCAAGATGGGGCACGCGCTCCAGGAGGACTTCGCCCAGCAGCTCACGTCGCAGGTGGGCAGGCTCTCCACCAACGACGTCTTCGGCTTCAACTTCGTGACGGCCGAGCGCTTCCGGGGCGGCCAGAGCCGCTCGAGTGGCACGGACGACCTCTACACCTACCAGCTCGGCAAGGGCGAGAGCCCCCTGCGCACGCGGCTCCAGGACGCGCTGAACACCGCGGGCAGCGCGCTCACGCCCACGCACCTGGCGGCCCGGGTGCAGGCGCTCTCGTGCGCGGGCTGCCACCAGTTCAGCACCGGGGTGAACATGGGCGGCGGGGTGACGTGGCCGCGCAAGTCCTCCGCGTTCGAGTTCGTCCACGTGAGCGAGCGCATCCATGAAATCGGGCCGCACGGGCGCCGTTATGCCCTCTCGGAGGCCCTGGAAGGCGTCTTCCTGCCCCGGCGCAAGCTGGTGCTGGAGGCCTACCTCAACGGGGCCCCGGGCTTCACGGACGCCCCGGAGTGGGACGCGCACTGAGCCCCGAGGGCCGCCTGGCGGGCGGGCGGCCAGACGGCCCCGGGCGCCCCGCGCAATGGGGTGGGGCGCCCCGCGTAGACAGGGGCATGAACGTCTCCGGTCTTCGAGTCCTCGGCACGCGCTTCTTCCGGTATGTGCGCGACCCGCGCATTCCCCGCTGGCGGCGGTTCGCGGGTCTGTTCGCGGTGGCCTACTTCTTCTTCCCGCTGGACGTGATTCCGGACTTCCTGCCGCTGGTGGGCTGGCTGGATGACCTGGGCGTGGTGTCCGCGGCGGCCTGGTTCATGATGCGCGAGTTGGAGCACTACCAGCCGGGCCCCTCGGGGTGGCCCACGCCGGTGTCCGAGCCCCTGTCGGGAGGACGGACCCCGCTCCGCGGCCGCTGAGCGGGGCCCTCGCCGTGCGCCTCAGCGCGTGGCGAGCCCTTCCACGTGCTGGCGCAGCGCGTCCTCGTTCTCCAGCCGCGAGGACACGCCGGCCAGGGGCTGGGCGGCCTGGGTGATGCGCCCCCGGGTGCGCGGCCCCGAGGACACGAGCCACGCCACGCCCAGGGCCAGCTCCGCCACCTCGGACGCCCCGCCCAGCGTGGGCACGAGCGCGAGCAGCGCCTCCACCGCCTTCTTCACCTGCGCGCCGTGCAGCGCGTGCGTGCTGGTGATGCCCTGGCGCAGCAGCTCCAGCAGGGCGAGCGCGGTGCCACGGGCCTGCCGCACGGGCTCGGGGCCCGCGCCCTGGCCGGCCCACAGGCCGCTGGCGAGCTGCTGGCCGAGCAGGTCCACGCCGCTCGCGCCCATACCGCCCTCGGCCACCTCGGCCATCTCGGCCTCGAACGCCTCGTCCTTGACGCGATCGACGGACGACTCGCGCCTCGACCGGACGTTCTTCGTCTGCTCCAGCGCCGGCGCCGGCGCGGGGGCCGCCGCGCCGGGCGGGGCCGGGGGCGGCAGGGGCGCGGCGGACTTCTTGAACATCCCACCGAGCAGTGAGCCCTTGGCTTTCGCGGACGCGGGCGCCGCGGCGGGTGCCGGGGCGGGAGGAGGCGGCGGCGCGCCTGCGCTGGCCATGGGCACGCCCCGGCGCTTGGGCGCGACGGCGGTGTCGGCCATCTCCTTCTCGGCGGCGGACGCGCCGAACATCGCCCAGCCGGCGGGCGCGTTGACGGGGATGACGCGGGTCTGCGGCTGGCCCGAGGCGCGGCGCTCCCCGGTGCGCTCCTCCACCACCACGAACGAGGTGTGGGGCGTGACCAGGCCATGCGCGAGCGCGAGCTGGACGATGCGCGTCTGGAGCGACTCGGCGCGCCGGCCCACGAGCGCGGCGCCCTGCCAGCTCCGGATGCGCTCGGCGGCCCACAGCTTCTCCACCGCGGGGCGATCGCTCGCCGCGGGGAAGGTCACGGGGATGGTGAGCGAGAACGTCTCCGCGCCCGAGCGGCCCTTGAGCACCACCCGGCCGGTGCCGGGCGTGGCGTAGCGGCCCATGAGGCTCCACGGCGTGCCGTCCACGAGCGACGGCGGCTCGGCGGGCGCCAGCTCCTGGGCCTCCACGCCCTCGAAGCGCACCTCCACGTCCGTCACGCGCGGCGCGAGCGCCCGGGAGAACTGGGCCACCACCTTGTCGTCGATGCGCTCGCCGGGGTGGATGAACTCCACCGCGCCGCCCGTCTGCCGCGCCAAGTCCTTGAGCAGCACGTCGCTCACGTTGGTGCCGATGCCAAAGGAATACATGCGCGCCGTGCGGCGCTCGGCCAGCACCGCCTGGAGGATCTCCGACTCGTTGCCCACCTGCCCGTCGGTGAGCAGCACCACCACGCCGTCGGGCATCGCCCGCGTCGCGGCGCGCAGGGGCTCGAGCAGCTCCGTGCCCCCGTTGGCGCGCAGGGCCGCCACCCAGCGGTCCGCGCGCTCCAGCGTCTGCTGGGTGAAGACGACCGGCTCGGGGGAGAAGAGCGTGAAGGTGGTGGAGAAGGCGATGACGTTGAAGCGGTCCCCCTCGCGCAGGTGGCGCAGACACAGCCTGAGCGCGCCCTGGGCCTGGGGCAGGCTCTCTCCGTCCATGGAGCCCGAGACGTCCACCACGAACACCACCTCCTGGCGCTTGCCCGCGTGCGCCATGCCCAGCAGGTCCGGCACCACGGTGAGGGCGAAGGTGCCCGGCTCCTCGCCCCGGCGGTGGGTGACGAGCGGCGTGAAGGGCACGTCCAGGTCGGCGCCGCGGATGGAGAGCACGAGGTCGCGGTCCAGCGCCACGTGGGGCCGGGCGAGCCGCACGCGCAGGCCCCCCGGCTCACGGCTCAGGGCGATCGCGTGCGAGGGGCTCTCCACCACCACCTCGCGGCCGAGCGCGATGAGCAGGTCCAGGGTGAGGCCATAGCGTGCGTCCCCCACGGGCGGGGTGATGCGGTCCGCGTCGGGCACGCGGTCGGTGGGCCCGGCGTGGCCGTGCGCGGTGCGGTCGCCCGAGGGAGTGCCGGGGATGTAGCGGGGCGCCACGAGCGTGGGCAGGGCCCAGCGCACACAGCCCTCCTCCACCTGGATGGCCTGGAGGAACTCCACCTCCACGAGCGTCTCCTCGTCGGGCAGCAGGTTGCCCACCTGGGCGGTGAAGACATTGGGCCGCTCCTGGTCGAGCAGCGCCGCGCCATGGCCCGCCGTCACCGCGTCGTCGTACGTCTGGAAGGCCTTGTCGCGCTCCTGGATCACGGCCTGCACGCGCCGCCCGGCGCACGTGAGCGAGAACGCGGTGAGCGTGGCCTCGGAGGGCAGGGGAAAGACATACACGGCCTCGACGGGGACCCGCTCGGTGTTGCGATAGCGCTGGCTCACGCGCACGCGGGCATGGCCTCCCAACAGCTCTCCGGAGACCTCCACCCCCTGCAGGGGGACCTGGGCACCGCCGCGCGTATACAGACCACTCTTCTCGTCGTGCATGGCTCTACCTTTCCTCGGTCTTCTGGATGAGGGCCCGCAGGTGCTCCGCGAGGTCCCGGGTCTTCGTGTCCGCCGTGTCCGCCAGGTGCAGCTCCAGGCCGGGGGCCAGCTCCCAGCGCCGCCAGCGCGTCGGCTCGGGCGGCGCGACGGGCGCGGCCGACGCGGGGGGGCCCGGCACGGGGGCCGGCGGCGCCGCGTCGCTCTCGGCGAGCGCGCGCAGGGCGGGCTCGTCCAGCCGCGCCAGCTCCGCCTGGATGGCGTCGAGCGGCAGGAACCGGGCCTGGAGCACCCGGATGGCCTTGAGCCGCAGCAAGTGCTCCTCCCCGTACACCGTGTCCGGCCCCTTGAAGGGAGGGGCTGGCAAGAGCCCCCGCTGCACGTAGTAGCGCACGGTCCGCGCGCTCACGCCCACCGCCTCGGCCAGCTCCGAGAGCTTCCATCCCACCTGTGTCTTCGCCGTGCTCACGAACCTGACAGTAGGTTGTGACAGTTCAGGTGTCAAGAAGCCGCTGTCGAATCGTCACTGTCATGTTGCCGGGGCCTGCATCCGATGTCGGACGAAGCCGGACAGGGCGCGGGGGGCCATGCGTTGCGAGGGGCGGGGGGCGTTCCTACGGTGGGACGAGGTCCTTTCCAGAGGAGAACGCATGCGCCGTGGGCTGCTCGTCGTGGTGGGAGTGGTGGTGGGGCTGGTGGCGTGCCGGACGACGCAGCCGCCCGGCACGGAGTACGCGACCCCCATCCAGGGCGCGGGGGACGTGAACCCCGGCAACATCGTGCCGGCGGATCCCCCCGGGCCCACGGGTCCCCTGACGTTCGGGGACGGGGGCACGCCGGTGGCGCCCGTGGACTGAGGGCGCGGGTGACAGACGCGGGCCACTCGCGCACAGTGGCGCCCGCCGATGTGGCGCCTTTCAGCCCAACCCCCTCCGTCCGCCCGGTCCCGAGGCGTGGCACGGCTCGCCCTCCTGGGGCTGGCGGTGCTGGCGCTCGGGCCGTCGTGTGTCCGGAGAGTGCCCGAGGATGTGAGCATGGAGACGACGGTCTACCTGGCGCGGAGGATCCGGACGTTGGACCCGGAGCGGCCCGAGGCCCAGGCCCTGGCGGTGCGCCGGGGGCGGCTCGTGGCGGTGGGCGCGGAGAAGGACGTGCGCGAGGCCGCGGGGAACGAGGCCCGGGTGGTGGACCTGGGCGCCGCGGTGGTGGTGCCCGGGCTGGTGGACGCGCACGCGCACCTGGGCGGCCTGGGCAAGAGCCTGACGGTGGCGCGGCTGGAGGGGGCGCGCTCGGTGGCGGAGGTCCTCGAGCGGCTGGGCGCGGCGCCCGCCACGAGCTTCCAGGGCGACTGGCTCATGGGCAAGGGCTGGGACCAGAACGGCTGGCCGGGCGGGGCGTTCCCGGGCCGCTCGGAGCTGGACGCGCGCTTTCCCACCACGCCGGTGTACCTCACGCGGGTGGACCACCACGCCGCCTGGGTGAATGGCGAGGCCCTGCGGCGCGCGGGCATCACCCGGGACACGCCGGACCCGGCGGGCGGCCGCATCCTCCGGGACGCGAAGGGCGAGCCCACGGGCGTGCTGGTGGACAACGCCATGGACGCGGTGGCGGGGGTGGTGCCGCCGCCCACGGACGAGCAGCTCCAGGTGCGCCTGTCGGCGGCGCTCGAGCGCTGCGCGCAGGTGGGGCTCACGGGCGTGCACGACGCGGGCATGGACCTGCGCACGTTCCGGCTCCTGCAGACGTGGGACATGTTGGGTCGGCTGCCGGTGCGCGTGTACGCCATGGCGGACGGCCAGGGCGCGGAGCGCCACGAGTACCTGGAGCGGGGGCCCTACAGCGGGCGGCTCCTGGAGATGAAGGCGGTGAAGCTGCTGCTGGACGGGGCGCTGGGCTCGCGAGGCGCCGCCATGCACGCGCCCTACAGTGACGCGCCGGGCGAGACGGGCCTGCTCCTGATGGCGCCCGAGGAGTTGTCGGCGCGCGTGCATGCCTTCATGGAGCGGGGCTTCCAGGTGGGGGTGCACGCCATCGGGGACCGGGCGAACACGCTGGTGGTGGACACGCTGATCGCCGCCGCGAAGGCGACGGGCACCGAGGCGCTGCGCCACCGGGTGGAGCACGCGCAGATCCTCCGGCCCGAGGACATCGAGAAGCTGGGCGCGGCGCAGCTGGTGGCGAGCGTGCAGCCCACCCACGCCACGAGCGACATGGGCTGGGCCGAGGCGCGGCTGGGCGCCGAGCGGCTCGTGGGCGCGTATGCCTGGGAGAGCCTGCGCCGGGCGGGCGCGGTGCTGGCGCTGGGCAGCGACTTTCCCATCGAGAACCCGGACGTGCTGGCGGGGCTGTACGCGGCGCGCACGCGGCAGGACGCGGCGGGTCGGCCCGAGGGCGGCTGGCGGCCCGAGGAGCGGCTGACGGCCGAGCGGGCGCTGGAGGGCTTCACCGGAGGGCCGGCGTGGGCGTCCTTCGCGGAGGAGCGGCGCGGGCGGCTCGCGGTGGGGCGGGACGCGGACTTCACGGCGCTGTCGGTGGACCCGGTGGAGGACGACGCCCGGGCGTTGGTGGACGCGCGGGTGGTGGCCACGGTGGTGGACGGCCGCGAGGTGTACCGGGCGCCCTAGCCCGGGCGTTATCCGAAGAGGTGCGAGCGGGCGCGCTCGGCGATGGCGACGACGGCGGGGTGGCGCAGGCGCCGCTCCACGGAGATGGCGTAGAAGCCCGTCTCGATGTCGCCGGTGCGCCCGAGGACGGACACGTTGAACTGGCGGCAGACCTCGGCCTCGATGACGGACGGAGCGGCGAAGACGCCGTGGCCGCGCTGCCCGAAGGCGCTGAGCAGCGCGCTGTCATCGAAGCCTCCGACGATGAGGGGGCGCACGCCCCGGGCCTCGAACCAGGCGGTGAGGGCGCGGTGGGCCGAGGACCCCTCGGAGGGCAGGAGCATGGGCGCGCCCTCGAGCGAGCGGGGAAAACCCCGGGCGAGGGGCGCCAGGCGCGGGGCGGCGAAGAAGGACACGCCGCAGGTGCCCAGCAGGTGGTTGAAGGAGCGGACGCTGACGGGCTCGGAGGAGGGCGTGTCCGAGAGGACGACGTCGAGCTCGTGCAGGGCCAGCGAGGCGAGGAGCTGGGGGAGGGGGCCCTCGCGGCAGGTGATGTGGATGTCGGGAAAGGCCTCGAAGGCGGGGTGGAGCAGGCTCTCGGCGACGAGCTTGGGCACCACGTCGGTGACGCCCACGGCGAAGCGCAGGCGCTGGCCGGAGGGCAGACCGTTGACGGCGTGGGTGAGCTCGTTGCCCAGGCGGAAGATGTCGTCGGCGTAGCGCAGCACGGTGCGGCCCACGTCGGTGAGGACCAGGCGGCGGCCCTGGCGCTCGAACAGCTTGTGGCCGAGCGAGTCCTCGAGCAGCTTGAGCTGGGCGCTGATGGTGGGCTGGGCGAGGCGCAGCTCCTGGCTGGCCTTGGCGATGGAGCCGGCGCGGGCCACGGTCCAGAAGTAGAGGAGGTGGTGGTAGTTGAGCCAGCTCACGGGACGCCCTCCAGGGGGGCGACCGGGATAACGGAGGCGGGCGGGGGAGGGAAGGGGCGGGGCGAAGAAGATGCTTGACGCGAGGACCCAGCCGCCGTAAACCGTCTCTCGCTTCAAGCGGTCGCGAGGCACGCCTAGGTAGCTCAGTTGGTAGAGCAGGGGATTGAAAATCCCCGTGTCGGTGGTTCGATTCCGCCCCTGGGCACACAGCAGGAAGAATTCGAGGGCGTCAGACTCCGGTCTGACGCCCTTTTCTTTTGCCCGCGCGACGCCTCAATACATCTTGCAGCAGATGCCCTCGGCGCGGACCTTGGCGGTAGTGGACGAGGGGCCCGCCAGGACGCACGCATAGACGACGCTGCCACTCACCGTCGTGATCGTGCCCTCCGCGCCAATCGTCTGGGAGCCAGACGGCACGGTGCACGCCCCACCCGTCAGGAACTCTCCGGGAAGACAGCCCACGTAGGAGCCGGGGTAGCTGTAGCTGTTCACCGTGGCACCGGTGGGATAGCGGCAGGAGAAGGACCGCGGCGTTCCCGCGGGCCCCTGCGCCCCCGTGTCCCCCTTGAGCCCCTGAATGCCCTGGACGCCCTGCGGGCCTTGCGCTCCGGTGTCTCCCTTGGGTCCCTGGAGGCCCTGCGGACCTTGCGCTCCGGTGTCTCCCTTGAAGCCCTGCGGCCCGGTGTCTCCCTTGGGGCCCTGCGGACCCTGTGCCCCCGTGTCTCCCTTTGGACCGGTCGTTCCGATGGTCACGTCGAAGGCGTCGTTCTGATCCAGGTTGGGACCGGTCGACAGCGTCAGCAGATAGGAGCCGGGCTGCAGGAACGCGGGGGGCAGTTCGACCACAACGGTCGAGGAGCCGTAGGTCTTGACCGTCAGGCCAATCTCCGCGACCCGGACGACGGGGGCGGCGCCCGTGGTGGTCGAGAACTGACGGCCATGGATGAACATCAGGCGCTGGGTGGTGTCCACGTCCACGTTCGTGATGAGCGTCCGGCTCTGGTTGTCCTGGGCCCGGGCCTGGGTCTGGAGCGAGAGCCCTCCCGCCACACTGGCGAGAATCCCCAGGCCGGTGGCCATGGAAGACATGCGCAACCGAACCGCCAACGTCTTGCCCGCGAAGAACTTCGTCATGTGAATGCGACTCCTGTGGATTGGGGGCGCGGACGAGGCCAATGGCATCCGCGACGGGGCTTCCAACCCTGGAGTGAATCCCTTTCATTTCCCCGGGTGAATGAATGGGAATTTCGGTGGTTTGAGGGGCAATGTTTAACTTTGTGGGCGGTCACAAATCGATACCCAGGCTCTGGGACCTATGCGGGAGTGGGATGTTTTTCTCGTCATCGGCCGCCCGCTCGCTCGCTCTCCGGGAGACTTCCGTCGGGCGCTGGACGTCGTGACGTCGTTGGCCCTGGAGACGATGCGCCTGGCGACCGACCCTGTCTTCCTTCCGTGAGGCTCCATGACTTCTCCCCATGTTCCTTCCGCGACCGTGGCTCCTGAACTCCAGGCCTATGCGGCGCACGTCGTCGCGCGCCTCCAATCTCTGTTGGATGAGGCCCTCCTGGGTGTCTATCTCATCGGCTCGGCGAGTCTGGGCGGCTACGAGTCCGACCTCAGTGACATCGATGTCATCGCCGTCTGCGCGGCCCCGCTTCCATTGGAGACGAAGCAGGCCATCGCGGCGGCCTTGGACCACCGCGTGCTGCCCTGTCCCGCGCGGGGGTTGGAGTTCGTGCTCTATGCCCGTGACGCCGTGGCCTCACCCACGCGCGAGCCGCGCTTCGAGCTGAACTTCAATACGGGCGCGGGCATGAGCCACCGCTTCAGCCCAGGACCCGAGGGCGAGCCGGGCCACTGGTTCGTGCTCGACCTGGCCGTCGCGCGTGAGAACGCGATCGCGCTCCTCGGTCCTCCGGCGCGGGAAATGCTCGCGCCCCAGCCTCGGGCGTGGATCCTCGAGGCCCTGAGCGCGTTGCTCGCCTGGCATGCCCGCGAGGAGCCCGTGAGCCCCAACAACGTGCTCAATGCCTGTCGCGCCTGGCGCCACGTGGAGGCGGGCGACTGGTGCACCAAGCGTCAAGCGGCGCTCTGGGCCCGCACGCGGCTGGAGGATCCCTCCCTCATCGATGCCGCGCTCGCGCGGCGCGAGGGTCTACCGGGCCCCGCCCTGGAGGCCGAGGCCGTGCGCGCCCTGGTGCGGCGCGTCCAGGACGCCCTCGCGCGCGCGCGGGCCTGACGGGTTTCAGCCCGCGAAGGGCAGACCCTCGGTCTTCTGTTCCAACTCCGCCTGCGTCGTCCAGCCGAGCAGGCCCGTCGTGGACTTGATGAGGAAGGCGGGCGCCTTGCCTTTCTGGGGGGACGGCGCGGCGAGCAGCACCTGGATGCGCGAGTCCTTGGCCAGCAGGGCGACCTGGGTCGTCTCCTTTGCGCCCGCGCCTCGGCCGAAGGTGAGCGGGAAGGACTGCTTCACCGTGGCCTCCACGCCCACGGCGTAGAACTCCTGCGGCACCTCGCGCAGCTTCCACTGCTTGCGGTCCAGCACGTACTTGTTGCGCCGGGTCCAGAATCCCTCCCACGTGTCCGAGAGGACGATGCCGTTGCCGCCGAGCTTCTCGGGGTCGAAGGTGTGGATGTCGCCCAGGCGCTTGAGCGCCTTGCCGTCGTAGCCGAAGAAGTAGACGCGGTGCTCGCTGTCGACCTCGCCCGTGGCCGAGACGACGAGCTCCTTCCACGTGTCCCCCTTGTCCAGGTCCACCACCTCCACCTCGAAGCGGGTGCCCGTCCCCGTGTCCACCGGCAGGGAGGCGCCCCCCACCTGGAGGGTGAAGCGGGGATTGTCCGCGGTCCACCGCAGGGCGATGGTCTCCGGCTTGCCATCGCCATCCAGGTCGGCGGAGAGCGGCGAGGGGGGGGGAGCGGCCAGGGCGGGCGCGGACAGCAGCGCCGCGGCGGCGAGCGGAGCGAGGGGCCAGTCAGTCATGGTGTGGGGTCTCGAGGGGGATGGCGTGTCTTATCCTACCCCTCAAGAAATGGCCCTTGGACCCCCAGAACACGGTATGTTCGAACCTATCCGGTCTCGCCGGACTTACTCGAACGGAGCGACGACATGATGAAGCAGGCGAAGGGTCTGTGGGCGGTGGGCGCGTTGATGCTGGGCCTGGGAATGGGCTTCACCGCGGGGGCTTCCTCCACGGCGGCGCAGGCGCCGGAGGCGCCGGGCATCGTGGAGTGTTCGAAGGACTCGCAGTGTGATGCGCGCTGTGGCGGCACGGGCAACGGCGCGTGCCAGATGGGCCGCTGCTACTGCATCCGCTAGGCTCTGTTCGATGCCTCCGGGACCGTTAGCGTGGGCGGACGGTCCCGGGGCTCAGTACCACTGCGCCTGACCCGCCACCCACGTGCCGAGCACCGACAGGTCCGGGCTGAGCAGCGTGAGGTCCGCGTGGTAGCCGGGGGCCACCCGGCCCCGCTGCCGCTCCAGTCCGAGCAGGCCCGCCGGGTAGAGCGAGGCCATGCGCAAGGACTCCTCGAGGCTCAAGCCCAGGAGCTTCACGCAGTTGCGCACCGAGGCCGCCATGTCGATGTCGGCGCCCGCCAGCGTGCCGTTCTCCGTCACCAGCCGCCCGTCGCGCCGCAGAATGGTCTGCCCATAGAGCTGGAAGGTGCGCGCGTCGGTGCCCACCGGGGGCATGGCGTCCGTCACCAGGAACACCTTGCCGGGCGCCTTGCTCTTCACCAGCAGGCGCAAGAGGGCGGGGTGCACGTGGATGCCATCGGCGATGATGCCGCACCACGTGTTCTCGGTGTCGACCGCGGCGAGCACCGGGCCGGGCTGCCGGTTGTTGACGGCCGGCATGGCGTTGCACAGGTGGGTGAAGCCGCGCACGCCCGCGGCCACGGCCGCGTGGGTCCGCTCGTAGGTGGCCGCCGTGTGGCCCGCCGAGAGGATGATGCCCGCCGAGGCCAGGCGGGTGATGAGCGCGTCCTCGACCTGCTCGGGCGCCAGCGTCATGAGCAGCCGGCCCTCCTGGGTGGCCAGCCGCGTGGGCAGGGTGAGCAGGTACTCGATGTCCTGCGCGTCGGGCGCGCGGATGTAGCGCGGCTCGTGGACGCCCGGCTTGTCGCCACTGATGAAGGGGCCTTCCAGGTGGATGCCGAGCACGCCGCCGCCGGGCCGGGCCAGGGCCTGGAGGGTGGCCTCGCACGCGCGCCGCATCTTCGCCTGCTCGTCGGTGATGAACGTGGGCAAAAGCCCCGTCGTCCCGGAGCGCCGCACGGCGGCGGCGATGGCGAGCGCGGCCTCGACGGTGGGCGTCTCGTTGAACAGCACGCCCCCGGCGCCGTTGACCTGCGCGTCGATGAAGCCCGGGGCGAGCACGGCGTCGCCGGGCAGGCGCACCCGCTCGGCGCCCGCGGGCACCTCGGCCTCGGGCAGCACGGCCTGGACGTGCCCGCCCTCGAGCACCACGCCATGCCCCTCGAGGAGCTTCTCGCCCGTGAAGACCCGGGCCCCACTGAGCACGCGTGCCATCACACGGTCTCCGTCACTTTGCGCAGGTGCACGGGCACGTCGGGATCCAACTGGCGCGCCACGGCGAGCCGGTGCACGGCCATGTAGAAGCTCTGCACGTGGCACAGGGGCACGATCGCGGGGTGCGCGCCGCTGATGCTCGGCAGCGGCAGCGCGCCGGGCACCGCGAGCGCCGAGTGCACCTCCGCGCCCAGCTCCACGAAGCGGCGCACCACGGTGCGGGTGCTCTCGGCGGAGTTGTCCTCCTGGCCCAGGGCGATCACCGGGAAGCCGGGCCCCACGAGCGCGAGCGGGCCGTGGATGACCTCCGCGGTGCTGAAGGCCTCGGCGTGCAGGCGGCACGTCTCCTTGAGCTTGAGCGCGATCTCCAGCGCGGCGCCCAGCCCGCTGCCCCGGCCCAGCACGTAGATGCTGCGCGCGTCGGTGAGCCGCGACAGGGTGGGGCCCCAGTCCAGCTCCCGCGCGGCCTCCAGCGCCTCGGGCAGGCGGCGGACGGCCTCGTGCAACTGGGCCTCACCGGACCAGTGCGCCACGAGCTGCAGGAAGGCCAGGCCCGACAGGAGGTAGGACTTGGTGGCCGCCACGCTCTGCTCGGGACCGGCGCACAGCGGAATGCCCACGTCGCACATGCGCATGAGCGGGGAGTCCTCGGTGTTGACGAAGCCGACGACGAGCGCGCCCGCCTCCTTCGCCCGCTCGGTGAGCCGCAGCAGGTCCGGGCTGCGGCCGGACTGGGACACGGCGATGAAGAGGCTGTCCTTCAGGTCCAGGTGGGGCGTCTGGTAGACGGACGCCACGCTCGGCCCCACGGAGGCGACGGCGCGCCCCAGCGTGGTCTCGATGAGGTACTTGCCATAGCTCACCGCGTGGTCGGAGCTGCCCCGGGCGCAGGTGACGACGAAGCGCGGCGGGTTCTGGCGCAGGCGCGCCCCCAGCTCGGCGAAGCGCCCCGCGCAGCGCTCGATCTGCAGGCGCGCGACGTCCGCCGACTGGGCGGCCTCCCGGGCGAGCGCGGGGGCCGGTGGGACGCCAGGGTTCACGGGGTGGGGAGCGAGGCTCATCGGGTTACCTCTCGGGCGGGGGTGGCCAGGTTCAATTCAACGATGAAGTCGTAGGAGTCGCCCCGGTACTGGGAGCGGACGAACTCCATGGGGGTGCCGTCCTCGAGCAGCGTGCGGCGCTCGATGTAGAGGGCCGCGGCGCCCTCGGGCACCCCGAGCTGCTCGGCGTGCTCCACCGTGAGCTGGATGGCCGACAGGCGCTGCAGCGCCCGGAAGGGGATGACGCCCTTGCGGCGCAGGGTGTCGTAGAGCGAGCCCTGGACCTCGTGGGGGTCGGCCAGGAAGCGCGTGGGCAGCACCGCGAGCTCCACCGCCATGGCGATGCCGTTGGCGGTGCGCAGGCGCTGCAGCCGGCTCACCTGGGTGCCCGGGCTCAGCCCGAGCGCCAGCGCCTCCTCGGGCGTCGCGAGCGCGACCGCCCGGTGCAGCCACAGCGAGCCGGCCGCCAGTCCGCGCGAGCCCATGTCCTCGGAGAAGCCCGTGAGCGTGGACAGGCGCTGCTCCACGATGGGCCCCCGGTTGACGAAGGTGCCCGCCCCCTGGCGCTGCTGCAGCAGCCCCTCGTCCAGCAGCTCCTTGAGCGCCTTGCGCACGGTGACCCGCGACACGCCGAAGCGCTCGGCCAGCTCCCGCTCGCCGGGCAGGGCATCACGGTGGCCATAGCGGCCACTGTTGATCTGTCCCCGGAGGTGGCGCGCGAGCTGGAGGTAGAGGGGCAGGTGCAGGTCGCTCGACAGGGCGTCCCGCTCCGTGGGCTCCGATGCGCTCGGTGGGGTGGTCATGGCTCCAGTTCCTTCGGACCGCGATAGGACCATGATAATACCACTATGAGACCATGACGCAAGGCTGAATCCAAACCGGGAGTGCTTGTAAATCGACTCAACCCCTTGGAATCACGAGGTTTTCACTTTCCGTCGTTTTTTTTGACCCGATGCGCCACCGCACAAAGTGAAATTCTCGTTGAAATCGAGAAAGGTGCTGGTATGGTGCACCAGTCCAATCTAATACCAGTCGCTGCCGAGGGGACTCCACATGTCGCGGGAAACGGAAGGGTCGCCCCAGCGCTTGAAGGGGTTGGACACCTGGAGCACCGGGGAGGTCCTCGAGACGTTGTGGGCGAGCCAGTCCCGGGCGGTGGCGGCCTGCCTGCCCGTTTTGCCGGAGCTGGAGCGCGCGGTGGGCGCGGCGCACGAGCGGCTGGCGCGCGGCACCGGGCGGCTCATCTACACGGGGGCGGGGTCCTCGGGGGCGCTGGCCGAGCTGGACGCGCTGGAGCTGGCGGGCACCTTTGGTTGGCCCTCCTCCCGGCTCGCCATCCTGCTGGCGGAGGGGCGGGACCTGGCCGGGGGCATCAACGGGCCCGCCGAGGACGACGCGGCGGCGGGGCGCGCGCGCCTGGCGGAGTTCGGGCCCGGGTCCCAGGACGTGGTGGTGGGGGTGTCCGCCAGCGGCCATAGCGCCTTCACGACGGGCGTGCTGGCGGAGGGGCGGCACGCGGGCGCGCTGACGATCGCGCTGGCCAGCGTGGAGGACTCGCCGCTGATGCGCGCCGCGGAGCACCGGGTGCTGCTGCGCACCGGGGCCGAGGTGATCGCGGGCTCCACGCGGCTGGGCGCGGGCACGGCCCAGAAGGTGGCGCTCAACCTCTTCTCCACGGCGCTCATGACGCGCCTGGGCTTCGTCTTCGACAACCTCATGTGCCATGTGCGGCCGGGCAACACCAAGCTGCGCCAGCGCTGCATCCACATCATCCGCCAGATCGCCCAGGTCGGGGAGCAGGCCGCCGCCGAGGCCCTCGCCGCCCATGGGGACATTCCACGCGCCGTCCTCGGGCTGAGCGGATGCTCCGCCGCCGAGGCCGACGCCCTCCTCGCCCGTTCGGGGGGCAATCTGCGCACCGCGCTCCAGGAGCGCGCTTCCCAGGGGAAGGCCGGTCCATGTCCACGTTGAGTCTCGTCTCTTCCACGGAGCCGGGAACCATGTCCATGCTCAAACTCATCGCACCTCTCGCGGGCTGGGCCACGCGGCTCGAGGAAGTGCCCGATCCCGCCTTTTCCCAGAAGATGGTGGGGGATGGGATCGCCGTCGACCCCACCTCGTCCGAGCTCCAGGCGCCGTGTGACGGCGTGGTGGTGTCGATCCATGCCTCGGGGCATGCCTGCACGCTGCGCGCCGCCACGGGCGCGGAGATCCTCCTGCACATCGGCCTGGACACCGTGAACCTGCGCGGCGAGGGCTTCACCGTGCGCGTGCGCGAGGGCCAGCGGGTGAAGGCGGGCGAGCCGCTCATCTCCTTCGACATGGACTTGCTGGCGCGCCGGGCGCGCAGCCTGTTGACGGTGATGGTGGTGGTCAACGGCGAGGGCTACAGCATCGCGAGCCGGCGCCAGGACCGCGCGGTGTCCCTGGGCGAGCCGCTGCTGGAGATCGAGGGCGGGGAGCGCGCGCCCGAGGAGGCCGCGGCGGGTGCCACGGCCGAGCGCGCCGTGCGGCTCTTGATTCCCAATGGACTGCACGCCCGTCCCGCCGCCGTGTTCAGCCGCCATGCGCGGATGCACCCGGGGTCGGTGAGCGTGGCCCATGGCGGGCGCGTCGCCAATGGCAAGAGTGTCGTGGCGCTCATGGGCCTGGGGGCCAAGCATGGCGACACGCTGACCCTCACCGTGCAGGGCGCCGAGGCGGGCCAGCGGCTGCAGGCGCTGGTGGACCTGGTGTCCAGCGGCCTGGGCGATCCCATCCAGCCCATCGTCGAGGCGCCGGCGGCCACCGCGCCCGCGCCCAGGGCCGCGTCGCCCGTGGCCCTCACGCCCTACGCGGCGGGCGCGCCCGCCCTGTTCAAGGGCACGCCGGCGGCCCCGGGCATCGCCGTGGGCATCGCCGTCCGGGTGCTCGAGACGCAACTGGAGCTGACCCAGCGGGGCCAGGGACAGGCCGAGGAGCAGCGCCGGCTCACCCATGCCCTGACGAGCGTGCGCCAGGAGATCGAGGTGATGATCGAGGGCGAGTCGGGCGTGGCGCGCACGGAGATCTTCCGGGCGCACCTGGTGCTGTTGGACGACCCGGACCTCAATGACGCCGCCCTGCAGTCCATCTCCTCGGGCCACAGCGCCGAGTGGGCGTGGCGCAGCGCCATCGAGCTGCACGTGGGCATGCTGCAGCGGCTGGAGAACGCCCTGCTGGCCGAGCGCGGTGGGGACCTGCGGGACATCGGTCGGCGCGTCGTCGCCCTGCTCACGGGGCAGAGCGGCTCGCGGGTGCCCGAGAACCTGCCCGACAACGCCATCCTCGTGGCGGACGAGCTGATGCCGTCGGACCTGGCGGCGGTGCCCCCGGGTCGGCTGGCGGCGCTGTGCACGGCGCACGGCGGCCCCACGTCCCACGTGGCCATCCTGGCCGCGGGCCTGGGCATTCCGGCGGTGGTGGCTGCGGGCGACGCGGCCCTGCGGGTGCCCAACGGCGCGGCGATGATCGTGGATGGCGAGCGGGGCGAGGTCCACGTCCATCCGAGCGCCGAGCTCCAGTCGGCCACGCTGCGCTCGCTGGCGGAGCGGGCCACCCGGCGCGAGGCCCACCTGGCCCGGGCCCACGAGGGCTGCCACACGCTGGACGGCCGGCACGTGGAGATCTTCGCCAACCTGGGCCGTCCCGGGGACGCGGCGTCCGCGGCGTCGCAGGGCGCGGAGGGCTGCGGCCTGCTGCGCAGCGAGTTCCTCTTCCTCGAGCGCTCCACCGAGCCGACCGAGGAGGAGCAGACGGCGCAGTACCAGCACATCGCCCAGGCGCTGGGCGGCCGTCCGCTCGTCATCCGCACCCTGGACGTGGGCGGGGACAAGCCCCTGGCCTACCTGCCGCTGCCGCGCGAGGAGAACCCGGTGCTCGGCCTGCGCGGGGTGCGCGTCTCCCTGCGGCACCCGGACATGCTGCGCACCCAGCTGCGCGCCATCCTGCGCGTGAAGCCCGAGGGCGTCTGCCGCGTGCTCGTGCCCATGGTGACGTCCGCCCACGAGATGCGCGCGGTGCGCATCATGCTGGAGGAGGAGCGCCGGGCGCTGGGCGTGTCCACGCCGGTGGCCCTGGGGGCGATGATCGAGGTGCCGGTGGCCGCCATGCTGTCGGACCGGATCGCGCGCGAGGCGGACTTCCTGTCCATTGGCACCAATGATCTCACCCAGTACGGGCTCGCCATGGATCGCGGCAACCCGCACGTGGCGGCGCAACTGGACGGTCTGCACCCGGGTCTCTTGCGCCTGGTGGCGAGCACGGTGGAGGGGGCGCGCAAGCACGCGCGGCCGGTGGCGGTGTGTGGTGGCATCGCGTCGGACCTGCGGGCGGCGCCGCTGCTCATCGGCCTGGGCGTCGACGAGCTGTCGGTGTCGCCGGCGGTCATCCCCGGGCTCAAGGCCTTCATCCGCACGCTCTCCATGAGCCAGTGCGAGAAGACCGCCCGTCAGGCGTTGGAACTCGAGAATGGTGACGAAGTGCGCGCGCTCGTGACGAGCACGTGGCCGGGTCTCTGAGGAAAGGCATTACCCATGGAGAACACGAGATGGTGAGCAACAAGTTCGCGGGAGTACAACAGCTCGGGCGCGCCTTGATGTTGCCCATCGCCGTCCTGCCGATCGCGGGCCTGCTGCTGCGTCTGGGTCAACCAGATCTGCTCGGCATCTCGTTCATCGCGGCGGCGGGAGACGCCATCTTCGCCAACCTCGGCCTGTTGTTCGCCGTGGGTGTGGCGGTGGGCTTCGCCAAGGAGAACCACGGCGCCGCGGGTCTGGCGGGCGCGGTGGGCTACTTCATCGTCATCAAGGGCACGGATGCCCTGGTGCAGGTGCCGCCCGCGGTCCTCGACGGGCTGGTGGGCGCGGCCAAGGACCTGGCGGTGTCCGGGTACAAGGCGCGCCTCGCCTCGAAGATCAGCGTGCCCACGGGCATCATCTCCGGCCTGCTCGCGGGGGTGCTGTACAACCGCTTCAAGGACATCAAGCTGCCGGAGTACCTGGCCTTCTTCGGTGGCCGCCGGTTCGTTCCCATCATCACGGGTCTGGCGTGCCTGGGCGTGGCGCTGGTGTTCGGCTTTGGCTGGCCCCTCATCGAGTCGGGCCTGGACAGCGCCAGCCGCGCGGTGTTCAGCGCGGGCCGGGCGGGTCTGTTCCTCTACGGCGTGTTCAACCGGCTCTTGCTCGTCACCGGCCTGCACCACATCCTCAACAACCTCGCGTGGTTCATCCTCGGGGACTACAACGGCGCCACGGGTGACCTGAACCGCTTCTTCAAGGGTGACCCCGCCGCGGGCGCGATGATGGCGGGCTTCTTCCCGGTGATGATGTTCGGCCTGCCGGCGGCGTGTCTGGCCATGTACCGGGCGGCCCTGCCGCGCAACCGCGCCAAGGTGGGCGGCCTGCTCTTGTCCATGGCGCTCACGTCCTTCCTCACCGGCGTGACCGAGCCCATCGAGTTCGCGTTCATGTTCCTCGCGCCGCCGCTCTACCTGCTGCACGCGGTGCTCACGGGGGTGTCCATGGTGGCCATGGACGTGCTCAACGTGAAGCTGGGCTTCGGCTTCTCGGCGGGCATGTTCGACTACGTGCTCAACTACAAGCTGGCCACCAACCCCGTCCTGCTGCTGCCCGTGGGCGCGGTGTACTTCGGCCTCTATTACGGCCTGTTCACCCTCTGCATCTCCCACTTCAACCTGAAGACCCCGGGCCGTGAGGAGGACGACCTCGCCTCGGCCGCTCCGGCCGATGGCGCCTCGCTGCCCGCGCCCGCCCTGTCCCGGGGCGCGGCCTGGATCCAGGCGCTCGGAGGCGCGGCGAACATCCAGGTCGTGGACGCCTGCACCACCCGCCTGCGCCTGAACGTGGCGGACAACACCCGCGTCGACGAGAAGGCCGCCTCGGTGCTCGGCTCGCGCGGCATCATCCGGCCCGCGCCCGGCAGCGTGCAGATCATCATCGGCCCGCAGGCCGACCAGGTGGCCTCCGAGGTGCGCGAGGCGCTGCGCGCGGGTCCGGCCGTCGCTCCCGCGGCCGTCAACCCCGAGCGCACCCTGGCGCAGGGCATGATCGTCGCGCTGGGCGGTGCCTCGAACATCCGGGACATCGGCCTGTGCTCCACGCGCCTGCGGCTGGTGGTGGTGGACGATCAGCGCGTGGATGACGCGGCGCTGCGAGGGCTCGGCACGCGCGGCGTGGTCAAGCCGGCCGCCGGCTCCGTGCAGGTCATCATCGGGCCCACGGCGGACCGGGTGGCCGACGAGCTGCGCGCGCTGCTGCGCTGACGCCTCGAACACGCAGGGTGGGGGAGGGCC
The DNA here is from genome assembly GCF_016904885.1 of Archangium primigenium. NCBI lineage: Bacteria > Pseudomonadati > Myxococcota > Myxococcia > Myxococcales > Archangiaceae > Melittangium > [Archangium] primigenium. Next base: position 9,196,582 of record NZ_JADWYI010000001.1, on the reverse strand, counting down.
CCGGGAGTCTGGTGAACGCCAGACTCCCTCGGGGGTTGGGGGAACTCTGTCTCAAGAACACACAACCGAAGTGAATCCGTTCGCCGGAGGCAACATGAAGCGGTTTCTGACGTCTCTTCCCATCATGGCGGTGCTGGCCTCGGGATGTACTGGCGGAGACTCGCCGACTCCCAACCCGGAGCCCAACAAGCCCGGTGAGCCCCAGCCCGAGCCGGTCCCCACGCCCTCCTCCGCGCTCTCCGTGGAGTGGCAGGTCGTGGAGAACTTCCCGAGCGCGCCGGGCTTCTTCCGCTCCACCTTCACCCTGGAGAACAAGGGCCCCGAGGCCCTGGGCAACCAGGGCTGGAAGCTCTACTTCAGCTTCGTGCGCCGCGTGCTCAACGAGGGCGAGGGCAGCAAGGACCTGCGCATCTACCAGGAGCTCGCCAAACAGGGCGTGAAGGTGTCCCGGGCGGACCGGGCGGGCAGCGGCGACTACTTCGTGCTCGAGCCCCTGCCGGACTTCAAGCCCATCGCGGTGGGCGAGCGGCGGGCGCTGGACGTGCTGGCCACCGACTGGGCCATCCTCAAGTCGGACGGGCCCGCGGGCTTCCACATCGTGTTCTCCGGCGGCCAGTTCAAGAGCGACCGCGCGTACGCCGTGCCGTCGACGGCGAAGCTCGACGCCGCGGACCCCAAGCAGACCTCGCGCTTCAAGGACGACACGCTGCCGGTGCAGACCCCCGCCCTGCGCTTCCAGGAGAACCCGGCCCTGGCCGACCTGGAGCTCAAGCGTCGGCTGTTGCCGTCGCCCCGCGCCGTCACGGCGCGTGAGGGTCAGGTGACGCTGCGCGAAGGCCTGCAGGTGGGCCACTCCGAGGCGCTCGAGAACGAGGCCCGCTACCTGGTCTCGGCGCTCGGCGACGTGATGGCCGGCAGCATCGGCGCGCGCGTCTCCACGGGGAGCGAGGCCATCCAGCTGCGCATCCAGGCGGACCTGGACATCGACGGGGACGGCAAGGCGGACGCCGAGGGCTACCAGCTCGACGCCAAGGACGGCCGCATCACCATCACCGGCACGGACGCGGCCGGCGTGTTCCACGGCCTGCAGACGCTCCGCCAGCTCATCCCCACCGAGGCCTACGCCGCCGCGGTGAAGCCGAGCGGCCGCCGCACGGAGCTGTCCATTCCGGCGGTGCTCATCTCCGACGCGCCGGGCTTCACCTACCGCGGCATGCACCTGGACGTGGGCCGTCACTTCCAGTCCAAGGAGACGGTCAAGAAGCTGCTGGACGTGCTCGCCTACTACAAGATCAACAAGTTCCACTTCCACCTCACGGATGACGAGGGGTGGCGCCTGGAGATCCCGGGCATCCCGGAGCTGACGGACTACGGCTCGCGCCGCGGGTTCGATCCGGACGAGACCCAGATGATGCACGCGGCCATGGGCTCCTCGAACGACCTGGAGACGGGCGATCGCATCGAGCTCAAGCCCGCCAGGCGCGGCGCCACGGAGACGGTGCGTCCGGCCTACCAGGGGTTCGAGCAGGAGATGCTCAACTTCGTGGGCAAGGGCAGCGGCTACTACACGACCCAGGACTTCGAGGAGATCCTCCGCTACGCCACCGAGCGGCACATCGAGGTGATCCCGGAGATCGACATGCCGGGCCACGCGCGCGCCGCCGTGCTGTCCATGGAGTACCGCTACCGCAAGTACAAGGACACGGACCCGGAGAAGGCCACCCAGTACCGGCTCTTCGATCCCAACGACACCTCCAAGCACACGAGCGTCCAGGGCTACACGGACAACTTCGTCAATCCCTGCCTGGAGACCTCGTATGCCTTCCTGACCAAGGTCGTCCAGGAGATCGCGGCGCGGTACGCGAAGGTCCCGGGCGCCAGGCTCACGACCATCCATGGCGGCGGCGACGAGCTGCCCTCGGTCCAGTCCAACGTCTGGTGGCAGGGCTCTCCCCTGTGCAAGGCCAACGCCGAGACCAAGGATCTGGGCGACATCGCGCTGGCCAACCACTTCTTCAAGCGCTGGAGCCAGATCATCACCACCACCGGCGCGAAGATGACCGGCTGGGATGATGTGATTCACAACGGTCTGGACCTCGAGGGCTTCATTCCCATGCCCTGGAGCAACGTGTGGGGTTGGGGCCGCGAGGATGATGCCTACAAGTTCGCCAACCAGGGCTACTCGGTCATCCTCTCCCACTCGACCAACCTCTACATGGACCTGGCCTACAACAAGGATCCGGACGAGCCCGGCTACTACTGGGCCAACTTCACGGACGTGAAGAAGACGTTCGAGTACCGGCCCTTCAACATCTACGCCAACGCCACCCACAACCGGATGGGCAATCCCATCTCTCCGAGCGACCTGAAGGACAAGGTCCGCCTGTCCGCCGAGGGCAAGAAGAACATCCTCGGCATGCACGGTCTGCTCTGGAGCGAGAACGTGAAGACGCCCGAGGTGATGGAGTACCTGGCCTTCCCGAAGATGTTGGGCGTGGCCGAGCGCGCCTGGAATCCCGAGCTGCCCGCCGAGGCGGAGATGCCCGCGCTCTGGGCGCAGTTCACCAATGCCCTGGGTCAATCCATCCTGCCGCGGTTGGATACCTACCGGCCGGTAGACACGCGCGGCGAGCTGCCGGATTCCGTGGGCGTGAACTACCGCATTCCCCTGCCGGGCGCGGAAGTGAGCGGCGGCAAGCTCACGGCGAACGTGCTCTTTCCGGGCATGGTCATCGAGTACTCCACGGACAACGGCGCGACCTGGAAGCGCTACACGGCGCCGGTGGATGTCTCGGGCCGCGTGCAGCTGCGCACGCTCGCGACCGATGGCCGCACCAGCCGTGTCGCCACGCTGAACTGAGGCCGGTTTTCCCGACGGCGCACGCTCCGCGTCAGGCTTTGCCTGGCGTGGGGCGGGCGCCGTTTTCTTTTGCGGGCTATCCCTCTCCAGCCCCGCTTAAGAGGGATGCATGGAAGACGAGAGAAATTGAGAAAAACCGCGCAAACGGGCTTGACCCGAATCACATCCTTGGACAATCTTAGACAGCGGTTCCGCTGAGCCTTCGTGCGGCTGGCCGTGTGTGGCGCGGTCATGTGCGGGTGGCTGGAGTGTCAGACACCCGACAAACCTTGCACCGCGCGGTCCCGCCCCCCTCAAGTCATCCCCAGCAATCTGGAGAGGTCCATGATGCGTCGCAATAAGTTGGCCGTGGGTCTGGTCGTTTCCGCGCTGTCCGCGGGCTGTGGTCCGGAAGCTCTGATGTCCGAGATGGCGGAGGGCCCGGGCTCCGTGCGCAAGGCGCCGCTCGCGGATCCCGCCTGGGCGGCGAACACCGCGTACGCCGCGGGAGCTCGCGTCACCTACGGAGGCAAGTCCTATCAGTGTCTGCAGGCGCATACGTCGCTGCAGGGCTGGGAGCCCCCCAACGTCCCGGCGCTGTGGAAGGACGCGGGCGGCACCACCAACCCTCCCACCACGGGCGACACCACCGCGCCCACGACGTCCCTGAGCGCCAACTCCACGAACTTCACCGCCGCCGGGACGCTGAACCTGACGGCGACCGCGTCGGACGCCGTGGGCGTGACGAAGGTGGAGATCCTCCAGAACGGCGCGGTCGTCTCCACGAGCAAGACGTACAGCCGCTCCTTTACCTCGTCCAACAACGGCACGTACACCTATACGGTGAATGCCTATGACGCCGCGGGCAACGTGGGCAGCTCCAGCGTGACCGTCTCGGTGGCCATCGGCACCACCCAGCCGCCCCCCTCCACCGGCGGCAAGAAGATCGTGATGTACTTCACCGCCTGGGGCATCTACGGCCGCAACTACCAGGTCTCCAACATCCCCGCCGCCAAGGTCACCCACCTCAACTACGCCTTCTCCAACATCGCCAATGGCCAGTGCGTGCTCGGCGACTCGTACGCCGACATCGACAAGGCGGGCGGCTGGACGGGTGAGTGGGACGCCGGCGCGCTGCGCGGCAACTTCCGCGGCATCAAGGAACTCAAGAAGAGCTACCCGAACCTCAAGGCCCTCATCTCGGTGGGTGGCTGGAGCTGGTCCAAGGACTTCTCCGCGGTGGCCGCCACCGCGTCCTCGCGCTCGGCCTTCGTGAAGTCGTGCGTGGACCTGTACATCAAGGGCCAGTACCCGGGCGTCACGGGCTCCAACGGCGTGGGCGTGTTCGACGGCATCGACATCGACTGGGAGTACCCGGTGGGTGGCGGTCTGCCGGGCAACGGCAACAGCCCCGCGGACAAGCAGAACTACACGCTGCTCATGCAGGAGTTCCGCAACCAGCTCAATGCCCTCACCGCTCAGACGGGCAAGCAGTACCTGCTCACGATCGCCTCGGGCGCCTCGCCGGACCTGCTCGCCAACAAGCAGGAGACCAAGAACCTGGCGAACACGCTCGATTGGATCAACATCATGACGTACGACTACCACGGCGCGTTCGAGGCCTCGACGAACTTCCAGTCGGCGCTCTTCCGCGTGACGGGCGATCCGGCGGCCAAGGACGGCTTCTACACCGACGGCACGGTGGCCAAGATGCTCGAGCTGGGCGTGCCCGCGAGCAAGATCGTCCTCGGCCTGCCCTTCTACGGCCGTGGCTGGGGCAACGTGGGCTCCACGAACAACGGTCTGTTCCAGGCCGGTACGCCCACCAAGGGCACCTGGGATGACGGCCAGTCGGGCCTGACGGGCGTGTTCGACTACAAGGACCTCAAGAAGAACTACGAGGGCAAGGGCTACACCAAGTACTTCCACGCCGAGGCCAAGGAGGCCTACCTCTACAGCCCGAGCACGAAGATCTGGATCGCCTACGACGACGCGCAGTCCATGGCGGCCAAGTCCGACTACATCCTGAGCAAGGGCCTGGGCGGCGCGATGGCCTGGGAGCTCAGCGGCGATGACGGCACGCTGCTCGACGCGGTGTACCAGAAGCTGAAGTAGTCGAGCGCGGTCCTCCCAAGGCCGGTGCGGGCTCACGCCTTCACCGGCCTTTTCATATCCAAAACACCGGTGTCCTGCCTCTTCCCGCCATGACCACGATGAAAGCCAATTCGCGATGCCGCCGTCCGGTGAGGGCTTCCCTGGAGGAGCTTCGCCTGCATGCCGTCCTGGACGGCCCGAACGAGTCCGCCGAGACGTTGGTGGCCCGGCTGATGCCCCGGGTGCGCAACCTCGTGCGCTACACGGTGCGCGGCGACTCGGACGTGGATGACATCACCCAGGATGCGTTGATCGCCATCCTGCGGGGCCTGCCGTCCTACCGGGGCGAGGGCGCGTTCGCGTCGTGGGCGGATCGGGTCGTGGGCCGGGTGACGTTCGCCGCCTCGAAGCGCGCGCGCGCCGAGCGCACGCTGCTGCATTCCGAGGAGGAAGGGGCGGAGCTGGAGCTGCCGCGGCCGGACGGGGACGAGCCCGAGGACTGTCTCTTGCGCCGGCAGATGGAGCGGCTGCTCGACAAGCTCTCCGAGGAGCAGCGCCGCGCCCTCCTGCTGCACCACGTGATGGGCATGAGCGTGCCGGAGATGGCGGAGGAGCTGGAGGTCCCCTTCGAGACCGTGCGCAGCCGGTTGCGTCTGGGCAAGGCGCACCTGCGGGAGTTGCTCTACCGCCAGGTGGACCGGGAAGCGGAGGCGCTGCTCTAGCCGCCCCGCGCTTCCCTGACTTCACGACGCCCGAACGTCCCCGCTAGTACTTGGGCAGGCTGGGGATGCTCTGGTTGCAGTTGCTGGTGATGCCGAGCATCTGGCAGACCTTCTGGCCCGTGGCATTCACGGACGCGGCCCCGGACGGCGGCGCGGCGTGCACGCGCTCCTTCCACACCTGCCAGACCATCATGCCGTCGGTGGGCTTGCCCTTGTTCTTCATGTACGTGGCGAGCGTCTCGACGTTGTAATACTTCGTCGCCATGTTGTTCTGCCCGGTGAGCATCTCCGCGTCGTAGACGGTGCCCGAGTCGGCGTTGAGCCGCAGCGTGGCGCCGCCCGCGCCCTCGGGCGCGATCTCCAGGCCCATGGCGATGGGGCCCGAGTAGATGGCCCGGTAGGACTCATAGCCCTCGCGCGGATCGTAGTAGTCGCCGCCGTCGTAGGACATGAGGTTGATGTGGCGCAGCTTGGAGCCGTGGTTCTTCACCACGCTGTACATGGTGCCACCGAAGGGCGAGCCCCACTGCACCTTGCCCTCCTCGAACGGCGTGCCCTTCACGTAGTAGGCGCCCGTGGACCAGCCCGCGATGGAGATGCCCAGGTTGAGGCCCCGCGAGCGGATGGTGCTGTCCAGGGTGGTGATGATGCTGGCGATCTCCCCGTCCTTGCTGCAGCTGAACTGGGACTCCTCGAGCTTGTTGCAGCTGCTGCCGCTCGACTCCCAGTCGATGTCCACGCCGTCCGCGCCCAGGTCCTGCGCCAGGTCCACCACGTGGCCCGCGTTGAAGCGCGACCACTGGTCGCCCTGGCTGTAGCTCCAGCCGCCCACGGAGATCCACACCTGGGTGCCGCGCGCGCGCAGCGCCTTGATGTTGTTGATGAGCGTCTGGGACTGGGCCGCGGTGAACTTCTTCTGGCCGCTGTTGGTCGCGGCACCCTCGAAGAACTCGAAGCCCGCCACCGCCTGGTCGAACGCGAGCGAGCCGCGGGTGTAGGCCATGTCCGGGCGCACGAAGGACAGGTTCAGGTGCGTGTAGTAGCTGGGGATGTTGGCCGTCGTCAGGTCGTTGATGCTCGTGTTCCAGCTGCTCGCGTAGCCGATGTACATGCGGCCGCCCGTGGTGGGCGGGGGCTCGCTGGTGGTGAGCTTGACGGTGACGCTGGCGGCGGAGGACGTGGCGGAGTTGCCCGCGGCGTCGAACGCCTTGGCCGTATAGCTGTAGGTGCCGTTCTGGGTGGTGGACGAGAAGCTGTCCGTGGCGTTGTAGGGGCTGGTGGTGTCGGTGCTCAAGAGCGCGCCGTTCTTGTAGAACTCGACCCGGGCCACGCCCACGTTGTCGCTGGCGGGCGCGGTGAGCGTCACGGTGCCCGCGCTGGTGAGGTTGGTGGGGCTGGCCGACAGGCTCACCGTGGGCGCCGTCTTGTCGCTGGAGGGCGGGGTGCCGCCGGTGCACGCATAGCCGTTGATGTTGCAGGTGCTCACGCCACCGTAGGTGCCCGTGCCCTCGAAGGTCACCGTCACGCTGCCGTTGGCGGGCACCGTGCCACCGCCCCAGGAGTTGGGCAGGAGGGTCCACGAGCCGTCCGAACCCTTGGTGGCCGAGCCACCCGCGCCCCACGGCGTGCCACTCACCGCGGCGCTGCCGTTGAACTTGAAGTTGATGGCCCAGTCATTGATGACACTGGCCGTGGTGTTCTTGATGGTGACGGTGGCGCTGAAGCCGCCGCCCCAACTGGACGCCTGGGCGAACGTCGCGGTGAGCCCGGCGGCGGTCGCGGCGCCCTGCTCCAGGCTCTCGACGTGGGCCGAGGCGGGCAGCTCCTGCTCGGCGCCACAGGCGACGAGCAGGCCCATCAGACTAGGAATGAGGAACTTGGACGACCGACGCATGCTGCCTCCGGATTAGGAGAAAACGAGGAAAAGACAGGCAGAAGAGAGAGCGCCGCGAGCGGCGTTTCGGGTCAACCTGTCTTGCTCGGGTCCGGAGGCGTGCGGGTCGCGCGGCCTACTTGTACGTGTCCAGGTAGGCGCGGTGGCTGTTGGAGAACTCGAAGTTGGTGAACTTGTCCCAGTTGATGGACCAGGTCATGAGCCCCTTGAAGTCCGAGTAGCCGGAAGCCTGACGCAGCACGTAGGAGCCGCCGAAGGACTTGCCCTTGATGAGGTAGTCGAGCGCCTTCTGCACGTTGGCCGGCGTCGTGTAGCCGCCACCCGCCGCCTGGGGCGAGGAGGGCAGGCCGATGACGATCTGGTCCGCGCGCAGGCCGGGGAACATCTGGTTGGTGTTGCCGCCCACGGGGAAGCCGCGGATCATCATCTCCGCCATGGCCACGTGGAAGTCGGGCGTGCCCTGGGCGTAGGACTTGCCATCCAGGCCGGTGACGGTGCCGGTGTTGTAGTGCTGCACGTGCAGGTAGGTGAGGCGGTCGCGCAGCGCGTAGATAACGGGCAGGTAGGCGCCCCACGGGCCGCCGTACGCGGAGTAGCCGCCCTGCACGTAGGCCGTCTCGGGCGCCATGGTGAGCACGAAGCCCGAGCCGTAGCGGTTGATGAGCTGGCGCGTGGCGTCGATCAGGTTGACGATCTTCGGCGTGGTGGGGCTGCGGAAGTCCGTGTCGCCGCCGTTGAGCGCGAGCGAGCTGCCCTCGAGGTCCAGGTCCAGGCCATCGAAACCATAGGTGTCGATGATGGACTGCATGGTGGAGAGGAACTTCGCCTTGCCGGTGGTGTTGTCCAGGTGGATGGTGCCGTTGGCGCCACCGATGGAGATGAGGACCTTCTTGCCCAGGCTCTTGAGGTAGGCGACGTCCGACTTGAACTCGGCCTGCGTCGCGTTGTACGGCGTGAAGACCATGTTGCCCGTATCGGCGCCGCCCACGGGCTCGGCGAACGCGACCTGGATGACGTCGTACTTCGTGGAGATGTCACGCAGGCGGATGTTGGTCGAGCCGTTGTCGAAGTTGTGCCAGTAGCCGACGATGATCTTCTTCGAGCTGCTCGGGGGCGTGCTCGTCGTGGTGGCGGAGACGCTGTTGCTGGCGGTGGAGCGGTTGCCGGCGGCATCGCGCGCCTTCACGCTGAAGGTGTAGGTGGTGTTGGCGTTGAGGCCCGACACCGTGGCGGACGTCGTGGTGACGGTGGTGGCGAGCGTGGAGCCGGTGAACACCTCGTAGCCCGTGACGGCCACGTTGTCGCTGGAGCCCGTCCAGGCGAGCGACACGCTGTTGCCGCTCACGCCCGTGGAGCGCAGGCTGGAGGGCGCCGTGGGCGCCTGGGTGTCGGCGGGGGCGGTGGGAGAGGTGGTGGTGCTGAAGGCGGAGCTGGCGGCGGAGCGGTTGCCGGCGGCGTCGCGGGCCTTCACGGTGAAGGTATAGGTGGTGTTGGCGTTGAGGCCGGAGACGGTGGCCGAGGTGCCGGAGACGCTGGCGGCGAGGGTGGAGCCGTTGAAGACCTCGTAGCCGGTGACGGCCACGTTGTCGCTGGAGGCGTTCCAGGAGAGGGAGACGCTGTTGGCCGTCTTGCTGGGGGAGGTCAGGCCACCCGGCGTGGAGGGCGCCTGGGTGTCCTGGGGCGGCGTCGTGGAGTTCTCCAGCCAGAGCGCGGGGACGTTGGGCGGCTCCCAACCGGTGAGCGAGGTGTGGTTCTGGCGGCAGTCATAGCCCTTGCCGCTGTAGGTGACGAAGTCGCCGGTGACGTAGGAGACGTTGGCGGCCCAGGCGCCACGGTTGGCGGCGAGCGCCAGGCCCGGCGCGAGGCTCCACAGCAGGGCGACGAAGGCCACCAGCACGGAGAGCGCCGCGCGGCCCGAACGAGTCGAGGTGTGCATCAGGGAATCCCTTTCAGGAATGAGTCGAGGAATGGGGAAGGGGTGAATGACAAGGCCACTCAGGGCGCGAGCACCGGGCTCGCGTAGTACTGCTGCACCCGGGTGATCCAGTAGTAGGCGTCCGTGGGCTGATCCTCCGGGTAGGCGCCCGGCTGGGGAATGCCACGGGTGCTGATGCCCACGCCCGCGCCCATGAGGATGGCGACGATGCCCGCGTTGGCCGCGTCCTGGATGTGCGAGCCCCAGGTGACGACGTTGCCGCTCACCGACACCTTGGAGTCGTTCCACACGTTCTTGGAGAAGTAGGACAGGCGGTTGCCCGACAGCGTGATGCGGTCGCCGAAGAAGAACGTGGAGGCGGAGTCCTCGTAGCGCTGCGTGGTGTGGTCGAGGTCCGGGAAGGTGCCCGAGGCGTTGTAGGTCGTGGGGCTCGACTGCTGGGTGCCGTTGATGTGGCCCACGGGAATCTGCCAGAGCACCACGGGCAGGCTGAGCGTCTCCTTCAACGTCTTGCAGAAGAGCAGGTAGTTGTTCCAGAGGTCCGCGTTCCAGAACCACGGCGAGCTCGCCGGATCCGCCGGGTTGCCGCCCGCGGCGATGCCGCCGTCCAGGCCGTACTTGTCGATGGAGATGAACTCGGCATTGCCATACTTCACGCCGGCCTTCAGGGCGAAGCCCGCGTTGGCGCGCGCGTTCTCCTGGATGCGCGTCTTGCCCGTCTCCAGGCCCCACACTTCCGTGGCGTGCATGATGCCGTTGCTCGGCGCGCCCGACGCCGCCCACAGGTTGAGCTGCCAGCCGAGGAACGCCTTGGGGGTGTACTTGCGCAGCGTGTAGTTGATGGCCTGCACGAGCCCCGTCAGGGTGTCCGGGAACGCGGGATCCACGCCCCGCTGCAGCACGCCCGAGTCGTACGCGGCATAGGTGGCCGCCGGGATCCGGGTCGGGTCATTGCCATACTGCGAGGCGTAGTGCTGCATGAGGTAGCCCAGCGTGTCGGGCTCGATGACGTAGCCGATGCGGCCCGTGCCGATGATGCCCGTGGCCGTCTGGCCCACGTCCTTGATGCCCTTGAAGTAGCCGTTGAGGAACCCGGCGCTCTGCAGGTTGCTCCACACCACCCCGTGGTCGTCCGTGTTGCCGCCAATGCCATACACCACGAAGATGGGCGTCATGCCCTGCTCCTTGCTCTTCGTGGCCAGGCGCACGGTCCGGTCATGCCACTCGGACATCTGCGAGCCGCCATTGAGATACAGGTAGCCGTAGTTGAGCCGCTTGCCCGAGGGGAACTGCGGGTTCACCTTGGAGAAGTACTTGTCCGTGCCCGTGAAGGGCTCGTACACGGTGCCCAGCGCCACGTAGCCCGGGCGCCAGGACGTGTCCGGGTTGGTGGTGCCCGCCTGCGTGGTGACGCTCAGCGTGGCGCTCGCCGTGGACTGGTTGCCCGCCGCGTCCCGCGCCTTGACGGTGTAGTTGTACGCCGTCGAGGCCGCGAGGCCGCTGTCCGTATAGGAGGTGCCCGTCGGCGTGCCCACCTGGGTGCCGTTGCGGAAGACGAGGTAGCCGGTGACGGCCACGTTGTCGCTGGAGGCGTTCCAGGCGAGCGACACGCTGCTGGCCGTCTTGCTCGGCGAGGACAGGCCACTCGGCGTGGAGGGCGCCTGGGTGTCGGCGGGGGAGGTGGGGGAGGTGGTGGTGCTGAAGGCGGAACTGGCGGCGGAGCGGTTGCCGGCGGCGTCGCGGGCCTTCACGGTGAAGGTATAGGTGGTGTTGGCGTTGAGGCCGGAGACGGTGGCCGAGGTGCCGGAGACGCTGGCGGCGAGGGTGGAGCCGTTGAAGACCTCGTAGCCGGTGACGGCCACGTTGTCGCTGGAGGCGTTCCAGGAGAGGGAGACGCTGTTGGCCGTCTTGCTGGGGGAGGTGAGGCCGCTCGGCGTGGAGGGGGCCTGGGTGTCCTGGGGCGGAGTCGTGGTGCCCTCCAGCCAGAGGGCGGGGACGTTGGGCGGCTCCCAGCCGGTGAGCGAGGTGTGCGTCTGGCGGCAGTCATAGCCCTTGCCGCTGTAGGTGACGAAGTCGCCGGTGACGTAGGAGACGTTGGCGGCCCAGGCGCCGCGGTTGGCGGCGAGCGCCAGGCTCGGCGCGAGGCTCAAGAACAGCGTCGCGGAGGCCGCGAACACGGCCTGGGCGGGAGCCTTCCAGTAGGGGGAGAACATTCCAGTCTTCCTCGATGCTGAGTGGGCCGAGGACCGACATCGGCCCCAGCGAGATAACAGCAAGAGAAGGAAGCCTTTTTTTTCGGGTCAAACCCGCATTTCCCTCGACTTCTCGTCGCGACCGGACCCGGAAGATGCGCCGTGGGGGCGCGTGCATCCGATAGATTGCCCGCGCCGCGCACCCGACGGTTGGGTCCCCCCGCGGCCAGGGACTTCATGACGCCATCGGTGCAAGAGACGGACGTGCTCATCGTCGGGTGTGGCCCGGTGGGAGCGCTGACGGCCAACCTCCTGGGCCAGTACGGGGTGCGGACGCTCGTGCTCGAGCGCTCCCTGACGCAGCACAACCAGCCCCGGGCCATCACCTGTGATGACGAGGCGCTGCGCATCTACCAGTCCGTGGGCCTCGCCGACGTGCTGGACGCCCACATGTACACCTGCCCCGAGGTGGAGCTCGTGGGGGCCACGGGGGAGGTGTTCGCCCGGTTGGGCGTGGGCAGCACGGACTTTGGCTTTGGCTACCCGGCGCTGCGCTTCTTCAGCCAGCCCTTCGTGGAGCGGGTGCTGCGTGAGGGCCTGGCGCGCTTTGCCTCGGTGACGCTGCGGCTCGGCCAGCAGGTGGAGGCCTATACCCAGGACGAGGATGGCGCGTCGGTGACCGTGCGCGACGTGCGCGACGGGTCCGAGTCCACCGTGCGCGCCCGCTACGTGCTGGCGTGTGACGGGGGCCGCAGCACGCTGCGCCAGCTCGCGGGCATCGACATGGTGGGCTCCACCTATGACGAGGGCATGGTGGCCATCTCGCTCCTGTTGCCCCACGAGCCCCCGGCCGTCAGCCGCATGGTGTGCGACCCCTACCGCCACGTCTTCGTCGCCCGGTGCGCGGGCAACGAGCTGCGCGTGGAGGTGATGATCCGCGAGGACGAGAAGCCCGAGGACATGGTCCAGCCCGAGCGCGTGCGCGCGTTCATCGCGCCCTACGTGGATCCGGACACCGTCACGATCCTGCGCGCCGCCACCTATGTCTTCAACCGCCGCGTGGCCGCGCGCTGGCGGGACGGGCGCTTGTTCCTGCTCGGCGACGCGGCCCACCTCATGCCGCCCGTGCTCGGCCAGGGGCTGTGCTCGGGGCTGCGCGATGGCGCCAACATCGCCTGGAAGCTCGCGGCCGTGCTGCAGGGCCACGCGGAGCCCTCCCTGCTCGACTCCTATGAGGAGGAGCGTCGTCCGCACGCGGAGGCCATGCTGGAGGCGAGCGTGAACATGGGCCGGCTCGTGCTCACCGGCAGCCGCCCCGTGGCCTTCATGCGCGACCGGCTCGTGCGCGCCCTGGACCGCATCCCCCGCGTGCACCGCTTCATCCGGGACCTCGAGTTCAAACCCCGGCCCCTCATCCTCCGGGGCTTCCTGATGGGCGGCGGCCGCAGCCATCGCCTCTCGCCCGAGGGCACCTACTTCCCCCAGCCCCGGGTCGCCCTGACGGACGGCGCGCCCGTGCTGCTCGACGACGTGCTGGGCCCGGGCTTCGCGGTGATCGTGCGCCACGGCGTCCCGGAAGCCTCGGCACGGGCCGCGCAGGTGCTCGCCGACAGCCTGGGCGCCACGTGCGTGCGCCTCGTGCCGCCGCGCAAGACGCCCGCCCAGGCGGGCGAGGTGACGGACCTGGGGGGAAAGCTCGCCACCTGGTTCCACCAGCATGACGCGGACATCGCGGTGCTCCGTCCGGACCGCTACCTCTTCGGGGCCGTGCGCAGCTCGCACCTGTCCTGGCTGTCCGTGGCCCTGCGCCAGCGGATCCAGGGCCCCCTGCGCTCCACGACGCCGCCGGCCCGGGCCGGTGCCTCGGTGGGTTGAGCGCACGCGGGGCTGGGCAACTCATTCGACATGGAAGGGAAGGGTGGATGCGCGGACAGAAGTGTTTCATCGCCAGCCTGATGCTGGCGGGGACGGTGGCGTGTGCGCAGGGCCGCGCGGCGAAGGCGCCCGCGGCGGCGGACACGACCGCGAAGGCCACGGCGACGGCGTCCGCCCAGGTGCGGACCCGCACGCTGTCCAACGGGTTGAAGATCATCGTGTGGCCCGTGCCGGCCAACCCCAGCGTCGCGCTGTACAACTGGTTCCGCGTGGGCAGCCGCAACGAGCGGCCCGGCATCACCGGCCTGTCCCACTTCTTCGAGCACATGATGTTCAACGGCGCGAAGAAGTACGGGCCCGGTGAGTTCGACCGCGTCATGGAGGCGCACGGCGGCAGCAACAACGCCTACACCTCCGAGGACGTCACCGTGTACCAGGACTGGTTCCCGCGCTCGGCGCTGGAGACCATCTTCGACCTGGAGGCGGACCGGCTCGGCCACCTGGCCATCGATCCCAAGGTGGTGGAGAGCGAGCGCGGCGTCGTCTACTCGGAGCGTCGCTCCAGCGTGGACAACAACAACGCGGGCCTGCTCATGGAGCAGGTGCAGTCCACCGCCTTCGTGGCGCACCCGTACCAGATTCCCACCATCGGCTGGCCCTCGGACATCGAGAGCTGGAAGCAGGAGGACCTGGAGCGCTACTTCCGCACCTACTACGCGCCCAACAACGCCACCCTCATCGTGGTGGGCGCGGTGACGCCCGAGCAGATCTTCACGCTCGCGGAGAAGTACCTCGCGCCCATTCCCGCCCAGCCCGAGCCGGAGCCCGTGCGCACCCAGGAGCCCCCGCAGCTGGGCGAGCGCCGCGTCACCGTGCGCAAGCTGGCCCAGGCGCCCCTGCTGCAGATGGCCTTCCACAGCCCGCGCGCCCGGGACGCGCAGATGCCCGCGCTCGACCTGCTCGTGCGGGTGCTCACCGAGGGCGACTCGTCGCGGCTGCACCGGCGCCTGGTGGAGGAGGAGCGCGTGGCGCTCGCGGTCGGCGGCTACCTGGGCGCGGGCTTCGATCCCTCGCTCACGTGGGTGCTCGTGGATCTGCCGCCCGGGGGAGACCCGACCCGGGTGGAGGCGCTGCTCGACGCGGAGCTCGCGCGGGTGAGCACCGAGGGCATCACCGACGCGGAGCTGCGCAAGGCGAAGAACATCGTCGTGGCGGACTTCTGGCGCCGCCTGGAGACGAACAGTGGTCGGGCTCAGGCGCTGGGCACCTTCGAGGTGTTCCACGGCGACTGGCAGGCGCTCTTCGGGGCGCCGGAGCGCTACGAGGCGGTGACGCGCGAGCAGGTGCGGCAGGTGGCCGCCCAGGTGTTTGGACGCAACAACCGCACCGTGGGGGTGCTGGTGCCCGAGCAGGCCTCGGGGGATGCGAAGCAGGAGGCGGCGCGATGAAGGGGCTCAAGGCGGGAGTGGTGCTCGCGGCGTGGAGCCTGACGGCGGCGGCGGCGCCGGCGGCCGAGTCTCCGCGCCCGGCGGTGGTGACCCGGGACGCGACGCGTGACGCGGTGGTCCTGCCCCCGGCGCGCACGGTGACGCTGAAGAACGGCGCCCGGCTGCTGCTGGTGGAGAAGCGGGACGTGCCGCTCGTGGCCTTCAGCGCGCGGGTCCGGGGCGGCTCCCTGGGTGACCCCGCGGGCAAGGAGGGGCTGGCCGCGCTCACCGCCGAGCTGCTGCAGCGGGGCGCGGGCGCGCGGGACGCCAACCAGTTCGCCGACGCCGTGGACGGGGTGGGGGGCTCCCTCGAGGTGTCCCCGGGGCTCGAGGCGCTCGTCGTCCGCGGCCAGTTCATGGCGCGCGACATCCCCCTGATGGTGGAGCTGCTCGCGGACCTGCTCCAGCGGCCCCGCTTCGAGCAGGCCGAGGTGGACAAGACGCGCGAGCGCATGGTGTCCACGCTCGCGGCGGAGAAGGACGGAGACCTCCGTCAGCTCATGCCCGTGTACTTCCAGGCCTTCCACTTCGGCGCGCACCCCTATGCGCGGCCCGTGGGCGGCAACGAGGCCTCGCTCGCCCCGCTCCAGCGCGAGGACGTGCTGGCCTATGCGAAGGCGCAGCTCGGTGGGGACCGGCTCATCCTCTCGGTGGTGGGCGACTTCGACGCGAAGCAGCTCGCGACCCGGCTGGAGGCGGCGCTCGGGGGCTGGGCCCGCGCATCCAGCCCGGCACCCGTGGCGCCTCCGACCGCGCCCACGAAGGGCCGGCGCGTGCTGCTGGTGGACAAGCCGGACGCCACGCAGACGTACTTCACGTTGGGCAACACCGGCATCTCCCGCACGGACGCCGAGCGCGTGGAGCTGGGCGTGGCCAACACCGTGCTCGGGGGCCGCTTCACCTCGCTGCTCAACACGGCGCTGCGCATCAAGTCCGGCCTCACCTACGGCGCGTCCTCGCGGCTGAGCACACCCCTGCGGGCCGGCGCCTACTCCGTGGCCTCGTACACGAAGACGGAGTCGACTGGCCAGGCGATGGACCTGACCGTGGAGGTGCTCACGCGCTTTCGCGAGCAGGGCCTGGACGCGCCCACGCTCGCCTCCGCCCAGGAGTACGTGCTGGGGCAGTTCCCGCCCACGCTGGAGACGGGCGCGCAGATCGCCGCGCAGTGGTCCGAGCTCGCCTTCTTCGGCCTGGACGCGAGCGACGTGGACGACTACGCCCGGCGCGTGTCCCAGGTGGACCCGGCGCGGCTCAAGGCCGTCATCCAGCACCGGGTGCCCGCGCCCGAGGATCTCACCGTGGTGATGGTGGGCAAGGCGGCGGATATCCGCGAGGTGGCGCGCACGTACGGCCCCGTCACCGAGATGCGCATCGCGGATCCGTTCTTCGCGCCGCCCCCGAAGGCTCCCAAGCCCTGAGCCCCGGCGCTACTTGGGAGCGGGCGGCGCGGCCCGCCCCAGGCAGCGCTGGTAGCGCTTGTTCACGGACTGGGCGAACCAGGCCGTGGACCGGTCCCCGCTGAGCTTGGGACTGCGGATGACCACCGTGGGCAGCTTCGCGTAGGCGGGCGCCTTGCCCGTCACCCGCTGGTAGGCGCTCTTGATGGCGCTCCAGGTGTCCGTCTCCTCGAAGGCCAGGGTCTTCTCCTCGCGCGCGTCCTTGCGCACGCGCCGCTCGCTCAGGTCCGGCGCGTGGCGCGCGCGGAAGGCGAGCAGGGCCTTGAGGGAGTTGCTGTCCGTGTCCACGGGCTCGCCCTGCTTGTCGTAGGCGAGCAGATCCCCGTCCTGCACGAGGTCGATGCCCGTGAGCGCGGTGACCTGCTCCTGGAGCGCCGCGTTGCGCGAGGTGTAGACGCCGC
This sequence comes from Archangium primigenium, assembly GCF_016904885.1. Classification (NCBI taxonomy): domain Bacteria; kingdom Pseudomonadati; phylum Myxococcota; class Myxococcia; order Myxococcales; family Archangiaceae; genus Melittangium; species [Archangium] primigenium. Next base: position 9,179,682 of record NZ_JADWYI010000001.1, on the reverse strand, counting down.
CGTTGTAGTCCGCGAAGCGGTAGAGGGGCTGGTCGTAGTGCGCCTCGTAGCCGAGCAGCCGCGCCGTGCCGTAGTAGACGCCGCCGCCGCGCGTGTAGAGCTCCTCGCGCACCCGCCGCCGCGCCCGCTCGTCGTCCCCCGCCAGCTCCTCGGAGAAGCGCACGCTCACCTGCATGGAGCCCGCGGTGGTGATGGGGTTGAGGTCCTCGAGCCGCGTGCTCTTGAAGAGCGAGCTGGCCACCCGCGCCGCCGCGTACGTCACGGGAAACTCCGTGTCGTAGTACTCCAGCAGCTCACGGAAGATGCGATCCAGGTCCCGCTCGGTGCGCACCGCCTCCAGGCGCTGGGCGAAGCTCTTCGACTGGCCGGGGGCCTGACCTCCCAGCAGGGCGGACAGGGCGGGGGGACCCAGTGGGCCCAGCTTCTCCGCGTACGCGTCCAGGCGCTGGCGCACGATGCGCGAGAGCCCCGGTACCGGGGGGTTGGCCTGGAAGCCGGACTCCTGCTCGATGACCGCGAACACCGCGCACACCGCCTCCACGGACGGGTGCTGCTTGTGCGCGTCCAGCGCCGCCAGCACGTCCTCGGCCCAGCCCGCGCGGTCCTTCACGTCCGGGGGCATCAGCCGCTGGGCCTGCTCGGGGGTGACGCGGGGCGGGAGGGGCTCGGCCGGAGCGGCGCGGCGGTGGGCGCACCCGCTCAGGAGCGCGAGCGCGAGGGCGATCCACCCGACGGCGGATCGGGGATGGTGGGGGGCGACGGGCACGGAGGGTCTCCTCGAGGGACGGCGGGGCACGAGCGACAGGGCTATCCTGGATCCAGGGCCCAGGTGCCTTCCTCCCAGCGCTTCAGGGCCTCACCTGCTTCGAAGGGAACAAGTCCCTGGCCCTTGGCTGCTTCCTCCAGAACCGCCTTGGCCTCGGTGGTGCGATAGCGGAGCAGATGCGCGGCGGCCATGACCCGTACATCCATTCGCTCGTGCTCGAGCAACACGAGCAGTGCGTCTCGTCCCGTATCTCCATGGGCCAGGAGCTTGTCGACCGCGGCCCCATACTTCCGGGCGTGCTTGTTGCCGGTCTTGGCATCACCTCGCCAGATGGCCTCGGTCTGCGCCGCGACGTTCAGCGCGAACCGTTCGACAAGTGCCTCCAACTTCATCACCAGCTTCCCTTCCGAATGTTCTGGATGGCCAGTATCCCGAACTCGCGTTGGGCCGCATAGGACTGGGCGCTCAGCCACTTTCGGGCTCGCCGTTCCACACCCGGCCAGGAGCACCCACAGCATCACCAAGCCGCACGTCCGCATGGCGATTGGCCGTAGTGGGAATTCGCGCCGTGTTTCATGAAGATCCACACTGGGGCATGTCCGAGATCACCGCTCCGCGCTTCGAGAACGGCCGCGCCATGCTGATGGCGGGTCTTCGTGTCCACCATGGCTATGACGAGGCGGCCACGGCCATCCCGGCGCAGTGGGCGCGGTTCGCGCGCCTGCTCCCGCTTCCCGGTCAGGTGGGCCGTCAGGACTACGGCGTCATGTGTGGCGGTGATGTCGCCGCACGGCGGTTCGAGTACATGACCGCGGCCGAGGTCGAGCGCTTCGACGGTCTGCCTCAGGACCTGGACCGGATGAAGATCCCCGAGGCCCACTACGCGGTGTTCACCCACGTGGGGCACGTCTCGGGGTTGCGACGGACCTGGGCCGCCATTCACGAATGGCTGCCGACCTCCGGGTGGAAGTCGGCGGCGTCTCCTGATTTCGAGCGCTACGGTCCGGGCTTCGACCCGGTGACGGGCCTGGGCGACATGGAGATCTGGTTCCCCGTCGTCAGGCCCTGACTTCGGGACTCAGCGGCGCAGCACGATGTCGCGCGCGAGGCTGTCTCCCGCGCCCACCAGGTCGAACGAGGCGCGCACCGGAGTGCCCTCGGAGATGCGCTGCAGCGGCACCCGACGGCCCTGGCGCAGGCCCCGGCTGCGCTTGTCGATGCGCAGCTCGTACACGTTGCCCTCGTTGTCGCTCACCTCGATGGTGCTCTTGCCCACGCGCTTGACCCGACCGTCCACCGTCGCCGAGGCGATGGTGATGTCCTCGGTCGCCACGCTCGGATCGATGTTCGGATTGCCCGCGCGCGCCGCCTCGGCCGACTCACTCAGCCAGATGCGGTCGTCCCGCTCCGCCTGACCCTGCGGTTGCGCGCGCGCGGGCTGCCCGGCGGGCACCCCGTTCGTCGTCGGCGCGGTGGCCACCTGCTGGGCCGGAACCACCGGCGTCGCGGGCATCTCCTGACGCGCGACCGGTGCCTGCTCGGTGGTCGTGGTCGAAATCACCTTGGCGGGCTCCGTGGGCTCCGTCCGGGACTCCATCCGGCAGCCCGTGACCCCCAGGACACAACAGCCCAACGCCACCCAACCCCATCCCCGTCCATTCATGTGTGCCCCCCATCCCTCGTTGGTCAGGAAAGGATGGGTCCGATTCCCCGATTCGGCAGGCCCGTGCCCCCCGGTTCCCGCCTGCCCGCCTGCTCAGGGGGCAGGGCTTGTCAGGGCGTGGGCCACGACCGTCACGTGCTCGCGCACGAGCTGTCGGGCCCGCTCCAACTCCGCGCGTGTGCCCGGGGCATAACCCAGACACAGCACCACGTCGTCCTCGGAGGCCGCCCGGGCACCCAGGGCCGCGTAGTCGAGGATGCGGGAGACGGGCTCGCCCTCGGTATCGGGGGTGAAGCGGCCGAACACGGCGGCGTGGGTGCCCCGGTCCGGCGCCGTCTCCTTCAAGGCGAAGAGCCGGCGCATCGCGGCGAGGGCCTCGGGGTTGCGCACGAGGGCCTCCAGGTCCACCGGCCCCGCCTGCTCCCATTCGAGCAGCCGCAGGCAGCCGCGCACGAACTCCACGTCGGTGATGACGAGGCCGTACAGGTACCAGTCCGCGCACGCCGCCTGGACGAGCCGGGCCTGCGCGTCCGTGAGCCAGGTGAACGAGGGGCAGGTGAACGTCTCGCACAGCTCGGCGTGGTAGACGCCGCAGTCGCGCAGGTCCACGCCCCCCGTCACCTTCGGGTGGCCGAGGCAGCCCACGCGCGTGCGCTCGGCATCGAGGAAGCCCAGCAGCGGGCACACCCGCACCGCGGGGAACAGGGGCGGGCCCGCCCGGCGGGCCTCCAGCAGCGAGACGGCCGTGGTGTGCCACGTCTCGCGCTCGGGCGGCAGGGCGCGGAAGGTGTCCGTCTGGAAGCCGAGGCGCTCGGTGAGGCGCTCCCGGGAGTGGTCCCGGAAGTTGTAGAGGCCACAGCAGGCGCCACACGAGGCGCCCCGTCCGGGCTGGCACAGGTGGAAGGAAACGGACACGTCAGAACCACTCGGGCTTCATCCGCGTGTACGAGTCCTCGCCCGTACGGCACAGCGCCACCAGCAGGCTCACCCGGGGCAGCTCCGTGCGGATCCAATACTGCGCCGCCGCGAGCTTGCCCTCGTAGAAGTCCGGCGCGCCCTGGCCCCGGGCGAGGCCCTCCTTCGCCGCCGCCGCCTGCTCCAGCCACCGCCACGCCACCGCGAGCACGGAGAACAGCTCCATGTAGTCCGCGCTGTGGCGCAGCATCCGCTCCACGTCGCCCGTCATGCCCGCCGCGCCCAGCTCCGTCGTCAGCTCCAGCACCTCGCCCGTGGCCTTGTTCAGCGCCTCGCCCCACGCGGCCTCCACGCCCGCGCGGCGCGCCCGCTCCACCGTGGTCGCCACCTCCTCGGCGAACGCACGCAGGCCCGCGCCCCCGCCCGCCCCCACCTTGCGCCCGAGCAGATCCAACCCCTGGATGCCCGTGGTGCCCTCGTGGATGCTGTTGAGCTTCTGGTCGCGCAGCCACGCCTCGGGCAGGTACTCCGTCGAGTAGCCATAGCCGCCGTGCACCTGGACGGCGAGCGTGTTGGCCTCGAAGCCCTTCTCCGCGGGGAACGTCTTGGCCAGCGGCACGAGCAGATCCACGAGCAGGCCCGCGCGCTCGCGCTCCTCGGGCGTGGCCCCGTGCTCCGCCACGTCCGCGTACCACGAGCACGTGGTGAGCAGGGACAGGCCTCCCTCGACGATCGTCTTCTGGCGCAGCAGCATGCGCCGCACGTCCGCGTGCTCGACGATGGGCCGCTGGGGCCGCGCCGCGTCCTTCTCCCACGCGAGCCGCCCCTGGGGCCGGTTGCACGCGTAGGCCAGCGACTCCTGGTAGGCCACCGAGGCCGTCGCCACGCCGTTGAGGCCCACCATGATGCGCGCCTCGTTCATCATCTGGAACATGTGCATGAGGCCCTTGCCCTCCTGCCCCACGAGCCAGCCGTGGCAGTCCCCGCCCTCGCCGTAGTTGAGCGCCAGGCTGGGAATGCCCTTCCAGCCAATCTTGTGGATGGCGCCCGTCACCCGCACGTCGTTGTCCACGAGCCGTCCGCCCTCGGGCCGGCGCGCGGGGATGGCGAACAGGGACAGGCCGCGCGTGCCCGCGGGCGCGCCGTCGATGCGCGCGAGCGTGAGGTGCACCACGTTCTGGGTGAAGTCCTGGTCTCCGCCGCTGATGAAGATCTTCGAGCCCGCGATGCGGTAGCTGCCGGAGTCCGTGGGCGTGGCCCGGGTGCGCACGTCCGCGAGGCTGCTGCCCGCCTGGGGCTCGGTGAGGGCCATGGTGCCCGTCCACTCGCCCGAGTACAGGGGCGCCATGAACGTCTCCTTGAGCCACGGCGTGCCGAAGGCCTCGAGCAGGTGCGCGGCGCCGGTGGTGAGGCCGATGAAGGCGTAGGCGCTGAGGTTGGCCGCCATGAGGTAGGCCGAGGCGACCGAGTACACCGTGAGGGGCAACTGCTGCCCGCCCACCTCGGCGGGCCGCGTGGCGGACAGGAGGCCCATCTCCACGAACTGGGGGTAGAGCGAGCGCATCAGCGGGTGGGTGTGGACGCGGCCATCCCGGAAGGTGGGAGGCTCGGCGTCCATGAGCCGGTAGCTGGAGGCGAGCACGTCCCGGGCGAAGCGGCGCGTGCTGTCGAGGAAGAGCGAGAAGGTCTCGCGCGAGTGGTCCGCGAAGGCGGGCAGTCGGCAGAGGGCCTGGACATCGAGCACTTCGTGGAGCTGGAAGTCCACGTCGCGGTCGGAGAGCAGGGGATTGGGGGCGGGCGCGCTCATGGGCGCGGACTGTAACTCACGTTTCCTCGTCGGGAAGGAGGGTGAGCAACAGCGGGTCGTCCGGACCGAGTGGACGCCAGCCGGGCGGGGGTGGGGTATTCATGAGTGCATCCCCCACGCGGCTGACACGCTCCTGGTGCGTGTCGGGTGTGTAGGTCCCCCAGCGGGCAAGGGCATGCGCGACATCGAACCGGGTTTCCCCGTCCAGAACGGGCGGCCAACCGAGGGGAAGGTGTTGGGACAGCTCTCGCACGAGCTGTCCGCGCACCAATCGTGTGACCCGACGGCTGCGCTCCGCCTCGGCCACCAATCCACTGAACACCTGCACGGCGGCGATGTCGCCCTGACCAAGTTCCTCGGCCAACGCCACCAATGATGCGGTGGGGCGCGCTTCCGCGAATGCTGTGAGCGAATTGTAGCCACACGCACGAGCCCGTTCATACAGGCGCGCCTTCACGTCGCCCTGCCATGCACGGCCATTGCTCACGGTCCCCTCCACATCATGAAGTTCATGGGGATGTCGTATTCCTTCATGTATCCGGCGACGATCTTCAAGAGTTGGCTTGGGGTCAACATCCGACCGGACCTGGCTTCGGTGTCGAGCAGTGCTTTCATGATCATCCGGTTCCACTCACCGGGCCACGTGCGGCCCAAGCGCCAATCGCCACCGCCATGAATGGCTTGATGGTGCGCCTGCTCCATCCGGACACAGAACCGGTCGATGCTCAGCTCGCCGGTGAAGCCGCGCTGCTCGAACCATTCGCGATGTTCCCGAGGGAGGACATGATGCCTCGGGGACTCGGCCATTCCCGCGCCTGCCCTGTCCGTTGGGTGCATCGCGCGCACCTCGGGTCCATCACCCAGCGCCTCACGTACTCCGCGTGGGAGTTCCTCAGGCGCCCCCATCATCTGGACCTGGCCTGATTGGAGCCGCACGGCGGCGCCGACGGCGGGCAGCGACAGGACTCCCGCTCGCACGAGTCGGCGCATGGTTTCCACCCACTCGGCGGAAATGACGACTCGTGTGCCCATCATCACGCCAGGTGTGCCCATGGCCAGGCCCTGGCCGACCACGAGGGGGGCGGATGGCGGCAAGGCGGGCAGTGAAAGGCGCAGCGCCGACAGCAGGGTGAAGGCTTCAAGGGTCTCCTGGAGCACCCGGAGTTGCTGGACGCGTTCTTCTCCCTGACGCGCGGCCGTGCACGTCGCGGCGAATTCACCCGTGAAGTGGCCCAGCAGCGCGGGCATGTCTTCCGCCACGGCTCGCATCTGTCCTGGCTCCAGGGAAGACAGGGCCGTCATGGCGGGCTCGAGCCGCCCGTGGACACGCTCCAGGTCCACGAACAGACGCTCCTTGCTGTAGAGACGACGGGTGAGCAGGACGTCGGCGAGGTGGAGGAAATCGAGCCACATGGCGAGCAGGGGCGCGCCCAGCAAGGCGGCCTCGAGCCGTGGGCCCGCGAGCCGTAGCAGGGCGAGCCGCATGTCCGGGTCCTGCACCTCCGCGGTGGCGGTCGTCAGTCGCCTGGCGGCGGCGAGCTCGGTGTCGAGCCAGCGCAGTCGATGCTCGCCCTGTTCGATGAACCGGCCGAAGACGTCGCTGTTTCCGCCGCAGAGGCCCTGGGTGCTGGCCTTGAGCCTGGAGAGTTCCCCGGAGAGGCGGCGCGAGGCTTGTGAGAGCTCGGCCATCGTGCCGGAGACCGCCAGATGAACCGCGAGGACTTGCCGCGATGCGGTCTCGCCCCCGTGGGGAGGGGCGGCCATCGTTGTCATGTCCCGAGTGCCGTGACGACGGTTCAGCAGCGAGGGGGTCGCGGACGATGGAGACGACGACGGAGCGGGCAAGGCCGCTTGTTGCCGCATTCCCTGGTGGAGGGGCGTGTACGCGCCACAGCCGGAGAGCAGCAGGGCAGTAATCCACGGGCCTGTCCATGTGACGAGTCGGGCTATAGGGTGTGCGCGCTGGGATGGAGTCATCGCCGTCGTTCTGCCCTGCTCTTCAGTTGTGAATACGTCCACGCTCGCCTGGTGCGTCAGGGACGGTTCGAAGTATCGCCGCCGCGCGGTGTTCACCCGCACGTTAAGAGTTCGGCTCAGGCCTCCTCATCGGGAAGGAGGGTGAGCAACAGCGGGTCGTCCGGGCCGAGCGGACGCCAGCCAGGAGGGGGCGGGGTGGTGCGCAGCGCCGCCCTGGCCTGTTCCACGCGCTTCTCGTGGGTTTCCGGGGTGTAGGCGGACCACAGGCCGAGTGCCTTGGCGATCTTGAAGCGCTGGGCTTCGTCCATGACCTCGGGCCAGCCCTCCGGACTGCTCTCCGCGAGCTCGCGCACCAATTGGCCGCGGACTAGGCGGGTGACGCGTCGGCTCCGCTCGGCCTCGGCCACCAGTCCGCTGAACACCTGCACGGCGGTGACGTCCGTCTCACCCAACGCATCGGCCAGTTTTTCCAGCGGGAGGGTGGGGTGCGCTTCGGCGAAGTCCGTCAGCGATTCATGACCCCGCGCTCGGACCCGCTCATACAGACGCGCCTTCCAGTTCCCTTCCCAGGGATGTCCCTGGCTCATCGTCCGCTCCCTCGGATGAAGTTCATGGGGATTCTGTCACGACGCATCGCCGTCGCGACGAGGTCGAGAATCTCGTTCCGTGTCAGCATGCGGCCATTGTCGAGTTCGGTTTCACGCAGGACCTTCATGATCATCCGGTTCCACTCACCGGGCCACGTGCGGCCCAAGCGCCAATCGCCACCGCCATGAATGGCTTGATGGTGCGCCTGCTCCATCCGGACACAGAACCGGTCGATGCTCAGCTCGCCGGTGAAGCCGCGCTGCTCGAACCATTCGCGATGTTCCCGAGGGAGGACATGATGCCTCGGGGACTCGGCCATTCCCGCGCCTGCCCTGTCCGTTGGGTGCATCGCGCGCACCTCGGGTCCATCACCCAGCGCCTCACGTACTCCGCGTGGGAGTTCCTCAGGCGCCCCCATCATCTGGACCTGGCCTGATTGGAGCCGCACGGCGGCGCCGACGGCGGGCAGCGACAGGACTCCCGCTCGCACGAGTCGGCGCATGGTTTCCACCCACTCGGCGGAAATGACGACTCGTGTGCCCATCATCACGCCAGGTGTGCCCATGGCCAGGCCCTGGCCGACCACGAGGGGGGCGGATGGCGGCAAGGCGGGCAGTGAAAGGCGCAGCGCCGACAGCAGGGTGAAGGCTTCAAGGGTCTCCTGGAGCACCCGGAGTTGCTGGACGCGTTCTTCTCCCTGACGCGCGGCCGTGCACGTCGCGGCGAATTCACCCGTGAAGTGGCCCAGCAGCGCGGGCATGTCTTCCGCCACGGCTCGCATCTGTCCTGGCTCCAGGGAAGACAGGGCCGTCATGGCGGGCTCGAGCCGCCCGTGGACACGCTCCAGGTCCACGAACAGACGCTCCTTGCTGTAGAGACGACGGGTGAGCAGGACGTCGGCGAGGTGGAGGAAATCGAGCCACATGGCGAGCAGGGGCGCGCCCAGCAAGGCGGCCTCGAGCCGTGGGCCCGCGAGCCGTAGCAGGGCGAGCCGCATGTCCGGGTCCTGCACTTCCGCGGCGGCGGTCGTCAGCCGTCTGGCGGCGGCGAGCTCGGTGTCGAGCCAGCGCAGTCGATGTTCGCCCTGTTCGATGAACCGGCCGAAGACGTCGCTGTTTCCGCCGCAGAGGCCCTGGGTGCTGGCCTTGAGCCTGGAGAGTTCCCCGGAGAGGCGGCGCGAGGCTTGTGAGAGCTCGGCCATCGTGCCGGAGACCGCCAGATGAACCGCGAGGACTTGCCGCGATGCGGTCTCGCCCCCGTGGGGAGGGGCGGCCATCGTTGTCATGTCCCGAGTGCCGTGACGACGGTTCAGCAGCGAGGGGGTCGCGGACGATGGAGACGACGACGGAGCGGGCAAGGCCGCTTGTTGCCGCATTCCCTGGTGGAGGGGCGTGTACGCGCCACAGCCGGAGAGCAGCAAGGCCATGAGCCTCGGTCCGAACCGCGCGTGCCGGGATGGCGTCATCGCCGCCGCTCCTTCGCGCTCACCAGTGGTGCGCGAGTCCGACGCCCGCGTAGAGCGTCATCGGGGGCAGGGGCTCGAAGTAGCGGCCCCGGGCGGCGTTCACCCGTACGTTGTCGATGGCCGGGGCCGACAGGAGGTTCTGCAGGCCCAGGAAAGGGCTCACCTCGAACGCGCCCCACGTGAAGCGGTGGCCCAGCCGCGCGTTCACCACCCACGCGAGCGGCACCCGCACCGTGTTCGCGTCGTCCGCGAACATGCCCCCCGCGCTGAAGACCTCCACCGCCGCCAGGGGGCCCGCCGGGTGCTGGTACACCACGTCCCCGCTCGCCTGGTGGGTGGGAATGCCCGGCACCTTCTTGCCCGCGAGCGCGCCGCTGCTCAGCGTGGCCGCCAGCGCGTTGTAGGCCGCCCGCACCCGCAGGCGCTCCGTCACCCGCGCCTCCAGCGCCACCTCCGCGCCCACGTGCCGCGAGCGCCCCGTGTTGCGGAAGTAGGCCCGCGTGCTCTCGTCCTCGAAGCGCACCAGCCCGTCGCGCAGCCACACGGAGTACAGCGCCACGTCGTAGCGCAGCCAGCCGCCCAGCAGGCCGCGCGCGCCCACCTCCGCCCCGTTGGAGCGCTGGGGTCTCAAGTCCCGCGACAGGCCTCCGCCCGAGCCCGGCGGCAGCGCCAGCTCCGTCGTCGTGGGCGCTTCGAAGGACTGGGTGAGGCTCGCGAAGAGCGACACCCGCTGCTCCGGGGCCCAGACCACTCCCAAGCGCCCCGTGGGCTGCTGGAACGCGCGGGTGCCCGTGCCGTCGCCGTCCCCCACGAGGTAGTCCTCCACCGCGTAGCGCGACACGTCGTAGCGCGCCCCCGCCACCACCGTCAGGTGCTGGAGCGGCTCCCACTCCTCCTGGGCATAGAGCCCCAGGCCCGTCACGTCCTCGCGCTGGTCGAGCTGCCGCGTGTTCCCGGGTCGGCCCCCGGCGTTGTCGAAGTTCTTGCGCCAGTCCCGCTGGCCCTGGACCTCCGCCCCGAGCGTCAGCCGGTTGCGCCGCCCGAGCAGTGGCGCCCGGTTCGTGTAGCGCGCCGCCAGGCCCTCGAAGCGCCGGTCGAACGCCACCACCACGCCGGGCAGGGCGTTCTGGAAGCTCCGGGGCGACACGAAGCCCCGCGCCTCCACCTCGTGCACGTCCCCGAGCCGCTGCCGCCAGGTGAGCCCCACGCGCGCCTGCCGCACGGCCTCTCCCGCCCGGGCACTCAGGTTGGCCGGTGCCGCCCGCCTCGGGTCCGTCTCCCACTCCTCCCGCGTCAGGGCCCCGGGGTCCTCCGCCCGGGGCGCGTCCACCAGCGACACCACCGCCGTCCACTCCGTGCCCGCGCTCGGCGTCCAGCCCACCTTGCCGTTGACCTGCACCTGCCGCGTGGCCGACTGGGGCCTCCAGCCCTCCTGCTCCCACCGGGACACGCCGACGAGCCAGCGCACCGGGCCGCTCGTGCCCCCGCCCTTCACGTTCAGCTTCCACAGCCCGAAGTCCCCGTTCACCGTGCGGGCCTCCACGAAGGGCCGCTCGGGGCCGTCCTCCGTCGTGAGGCTCACCACGCCGCCCGCCGCGTTCCCATATAAGGAGGACGCGAGCCCCCGGAGCACCTCGATGCGCGACACCATCGCCAGGTCCAGCGCGTCCACGTTCGTCTGGCCGTCCGGCAGCGTCTCCGGAAAGCCGTCCACCACCACCGTGACGCCCCGGATGCCGAACGCCGAGCGCGCGCCGAAGCCCCGGATGGACAGCCGCAAATCCTGCGAGGCGTTGTTCCGGCTCTGGACGACGAGGCCCGGCACCCCCACCAGCGCCTCGTAGAGCCCCAGCGTGGGCCGGGCGTCCTGGATGTCCTCCTGCTCCACCACGCTCACCGCCGCCGGGGTCCGGGTCAGCGGCGTGGGCACCCGGGGCGCCACCACCGTGGTCTCGCCCGCGCCGGACTCGGGTGGGGACGGGGGGGCCTCGGGTGGGGGCGTCTGGGCGAGACCGAGGGCCAGCAGCGTGCCGGACAGCAACCAGGACATCCGAACGACCTTTCCGAGCGGGGGCGACCCCCTGTCTGCCCGCTCCCGGGACGTCTGGCCACCTCGCCCGTGCCTCCGTCGCCCGCCCGCCCGGCGCAAGTGTCGGTTGTGCGAAACCCCAGTCCCCCTGATGGCGACGGTCGTTGGAGGCGTGGCGGGTGCTGGTAACGTCTTTTTCGCGCCGCTATGAACTCCACCGTGTCCCACGCCCCGGATAGTGCTTCCTCGCCGCTCCTCGCCTCGGGTGGCCCCGGGGGGGAGCAGTCCCTCCGGCGGCTCGCCGAGGCCATCCCGCAGCTCGTCTGGACGACCCGGCCGGATGGGCACCACGACTACTTCAACCCGCGCTGGTACGAGTACACGGGCCTGTCCGAGGGCTCGACGCTCGGCGAGGACTGGCGCCTGCCCTTCCATCCGGACGACCTGGCCGAGGCGGGCCGGCGCTGGCAGCACGCGCTGCGCACGGGCGAGCCCTACGAGGTGGAGTACCGCTGCCGACGGCACGACGGCGTGTACCGCTGGTTCCTCGGCCGGGCCCAGCCGGTGCGCGACGCCGAGGGGCAAATCGTCCAGTGGTTCGGCACCTGCACGGACATCGACGACCAGAAGCGCGCCGAGGACGCGCTGCGCCTCTTGTCCGAGACGAGCGCGCTGCTCGCGTCCTCGCTGGACTACGAGGCGACGCTCAAGGCGCTCACGGAGCTGGCGGTGCCGCGGCTGGCCGACTGGTGCTCGCTGGAGATGGTGGGCGAGGACGGCCAGCTGCACCTGCTCGGCGTGTCGCACGTGGAGCCGCGCAAGGTGGACCTGGCGTGGAGCATGCGCTGGCGCTATCCGCCCAACCCCCAGTCCACCTCGGGCATCTACCAGGTGCTGCGCACGGGCCGCGCGGAGGTCATCCCGGAGCTCACCGACGCGCTGTTCACGAAAGCCGCCCAGGACGCGGAGCACCTGCGCGGCCTGCGGGAGCTGGGCCTGTGCTCCTGCCTGTTCGTGCCCCTCACGGCGCGGGGCCGCACCCTGGGCGTGCTCCAGCTCGTCATGGCCGAGTCCGGTCGGCGCTTCTCCGCGCGGGACGTGCCGCTCGTGGAGCAGATCGCCGCGCGCGCCGCGCAGGCGGTGGACAACGCGCGGCTGTACCGCGAGGCCCAGGAGGCCCTGCGGCGCAAGCAGGAGGAGCAGCGGGTGTCCGAGACGCTGCGCCAGGTGGGCCTGTCCCTGGCCTCCGAGCTGGAGCCGGCGCGCCTCGCGCAGATCATCACCGACGCGGCGGTGTCGCTCACGGGCGCCGCGTTCGGGGCCTTCTTCGAGCAGCGCCCGGACGAGCGCGGCGAGCTGCAGCGGCTGTACACCTTCGCGGGCGGCTCGAAGGACCGCTTCGCGGGCCTGCCCGTGCCGCGCGTGACCGCGTTCTTCGAGAGCACCTTCAAGGGCGAGGCCACGGTGCGGATGGACGACGTGACGCGCCATCCGACCCACGGCAAGAGCGCGCCGCACTTCGGCCCGCCGCCGGGCCACCCGCTCGTGCGCAGCTACCTGGGGCTCGCGGTGAAGGGCCGCGCGGGCGAGGTGCTGGGGGGACTCTTGCTCGGCCACCCCGAGCCCGCCCAGTTCCAGGCCGTGCATGCCCAGCTCGCCGAGGGCCTCGCGGCGCAGGCCTCGGTGGCCCTGGACAACGCCCGGCTCTACCAGCAGCGCGTGCAGGCCGAGGAGCGCTTCCGCTCGCTCGTGCATGCCTCCTCCCAGGCGGTGTGGGCCACGGGGCCGGACGGCATGGTGCGCGAGGACTCGCCGTCCTGGCGGGAGTTCACCGGGCAGACGTACGAGGAGTTCCTGGGCTTTGGCTGGCTGTCCGTCGTGCACCCGGAGGACCAGGAGCGGGTGCGGCGCGGGTGGGAGGCGGGACGGGCGCTCAAGCGGCCCTACGAGGTGGAGCTGCGGGTGCGCCGCGCGGATGGCTCCTACGCCGTCACGCTCGCGCGCGCCGTGCCCCTGTTCGGCGCCAAGGGCATGGTGCGCGAGTGGATTGGCACCAGCCTGGACGTCACCGCCCAGCGCCAGGCCGAGGAGTCCTCGCGGCGGCTCGAGAGCGAGCAGCGCACGCGCCAGCTCAACGCCCTGCGCGCGCAGGTGAGCGAGGCGCTCGCCCAGGAGACGACGCCCGAGCGGATGATGCAGGCGTGCGCGGAGGTGATGACGCGCTGCCTGCCCACGCTGCCCCTGGTGCAGTTGTGGTCCTTCGCGCGGGACACCCAGCAGCTCGTGCTCGAGGGCCACGCGGGCCTCGCCGTGCCCACGAGCATCCAGCCCGAGCGCCTGCCGCTGGGCGAGGGCTTCGCCGGCACGGTGGGCCAGACGCGCCAGCCGCTGCTCATCAACGACGCGCTGTCGCACCCCGGCGCGCGCTCGCGCGAGTGGATGCAGTTGCAGGGGCTCGTGTCCTTCCTGGGCGTGCCGCTGCTGGTGGGCGGCGAGCTGGTGGGCGTGCTCAGCGTGTTCGGCCTCCAGGCGCTGGAGGAGGAGACGCTCAGCACGCTGGCCACGGTGGCCGAGGCGCTCGCCCAGGGCGTGGAGCGCCGCCGCGCCGAGCTGGCGCTGCGGGAGCATGCCCTGGAGCTCACGCGCTCCAACGAGGAGCTGCAGCAGTTCGCCTACGTGGCCTCGCACGACCTGCAGGAGCCCCTGCGCATGGTGGCCAGCTACACGCAGCTGCTCGCGCGGCGCTACAAGGGCAAGCTGGACTCGGACGCGGACGAGTTCATCGCCTTCGCGGTGGATGGCGTCAACCGGATGCAGCGGCTCATCCAGGACCTGTTGACCTACTCGCGCGTGGGCACCCGGGGCCACGCGTTCCAGACCACCGACTCGCGTCAGGCGCTGGAGCGGGCGCTGGCCAACCTCAAGGCGCTGATGGACGAGTCGGGGGCCTCGGTCATCCAGGGCCCGCTGCCGCAGGTGCTGGCCGACGAGACGCAGCTCACCCAGCTCTTCCAGAACCTGGTGGGCAACGCCGTCAAGTTCCGGGGGCCCACGCCCAGCCGCGTGCTGGTGGAGGCCGAGCGCCAGGGCGACCAGTGGCGCTTCAGCGTGGAGGACAACGGCATCGGCATCGAGCCGCAGTACTTCGAGCGAATCTTCGTCATCTTCCAGCGGTTGCACAACAAGGAGGACTACCCGGGCACGGGCATCGGTCTGTCCATCTGCAAGAAGATCGTCGAGCGTCACGGGGGCCGCATCGGGCTGGACTCCCAGCCAGGCCAGGGCACGACGTTCTGGTTCACCCTGCCCGCCGTCCCCGCTTCCCGGAAGGTCTGAGACCCCCCATGCACGACGATTCCCTCGGCCGGCCCATCGAGATCCTCCTCGTCGAGGACAACCCGGGCGACGTGCGCCTGACCATCGAGGCGCTCAAGGAGGGCAAGGTGCGCAACCGGCTGTCCGTGGCCCGCGATGGCGTGGAGGCCATCGCCTTCCTGCGCCGTCAGGGCGCGCACGCCGACGCCGCCCGGCCGGACCTCATCCTCCTGGACCTGAACCTGCCCCGGAAGGACGGCCGCGAGGTGCTGGCGGAGATCAAGGAGGACCCCTCCCTGCGCCGCATCCCCGTGGTGGTGCTCACCACCTCCAAGGCGGAGGAGGACATCCTGCGCACCTACGATCTGCACGCCAATTGCTACATCAACAAACCCGTGGACCTGGAGCAGTTCATCACCGTGGTGCGCTCCATCGACGATTTCTGGCTGTCCGTGGTCCGGCTGCCCGCGAGTGGATGAACGCCCATGACGGTGGATGAGTCGCGCGTGTTGCGGCTGCTCCTGGTGGAGGACAACCCCGGAGACGCCCGGCTCTTGCGCGAGGAGCTGCGGGACGTGGTGGGCCCGCGCTTCGACGTGCGCCACGTGACGCTGCTGGCCCAGGCGCTGGAGGCGGCGCACGAGCCGGGACTGGACGTGGTGCTGCTCGACCTGTCGCTGCCGGATGGCCACGGCCTGAGCAACATCGAGCGGCTCACGCAGGTGGCGCCCGCGCTGCCCGTGGTGGTGCTCACGGGCACGGACGACGAGCAGCTCGCGATGCGCGCGGTGCACGCGGGCGCGCAGGACTACCTCGTGAAGGGACAGGTGACGGGGCCCTTGCTGGTGCGCGCGCTGCGCTACGCCATCGAGCGCAAGCGGGCCGACGAGGGCCTCAAGCGCGAGGAGGCCGCGCGCCAGACGGCGGTGTTCCGCGAGCAGTTCCTCGGCATCCTCGGCCACGACCTGCGCAACCCCCTGCAGGCCATCACCGGCAACGCCGCGCTGCTCCTGCGCTTCGGCGGCCTGAGCGAGCCCCAGCGCCGGGCGCTCCAGCGCATCACCGACTCGTCGGACCGGATGGCGCGGATGATCAACGACCTGCTCGACTTCACGCGCACGCGGCTGGGCGGGGGCTATGCGTTGGAGCGCGCGCGCACGGACCTGTACGAGGTGCTGCGCCTGGTGGTGGAGGAGCTGGAGGTGGCGCACCCCACCCGGCGCTTCGAGCTGAGCGTGGACGGGGACGGGTGGGGCGAGTGGGACGCGGGCCGCATCGCCCAGGCGGCGAGCAACCTGGTGGGCAACGCCGTGCAGTACTCCCCGGCGGACAGCCCCGTGCGGGTCGCGGCGCGCGACGAGGGCGAGCGCCTGCGGGTGGAGGTGCGCAACGGCGGCGCGCCCATCCCCCCCGAGCGCCTGACCCACATCTTCGACCCCTTCGTGCGGGGCACCGACAGGACGCGGGCGCGCACGGGCCTGGGGCTCGGGCTCTACATCACCCACGAGATCCTCAAGGCCCACGAGGGCTCGCTCCAGGTGCGCTCGTCCGCCGACGAGGGCACGTGCTTCTGGTTCTTCCTGCCCCGCGGGCCGCGTGATGGCCGGCCGGGGAGCGAGCGGTCATCCGAGCCACCGGAATAGCCCGGCCGGGGGAAGGCGGCGCGCCTACCTTGTCTCAAAAGGAGACCACGCTCATGGCCTTTCTCATCGCGTTCGTGATCATGTTCCTGGTGGTGTTCATGACCCTCGTCCTCGGCGGCGTCAGCAAGCTGGCGGACAAGCGCGTGGCGCGCGAGGGTCGGGTGGAGAAGGACCAGCACATCTCGCTGCCTCCCTCGGGCGGCGTGAACCTGCCCGTCTGACGCCCCGGGCGCCTCGCTTCAAATCCCCTCGGGCGCGCCCGGGGGGCTCGGGTGGTAGTAGCGGCGCAGCCAGCGCGACAGCCCGTCCAGGCCCGGAAAGAGCACCCGCTCGGTGATGTTGGCCTGGTCGAGCTTGTCGCGCACCTCGCGCTTGAGGCGCGCGGGGACGATGAGCCGACGCACGCCCTTCTTCTGGTTCTGGAGGAACTCGTCCAGCCGCAGCGAGGCGTCGTTCATCACCGAGAACAGGGCGAACTGGTTGACGATGCGCTCGTCGAGCGAGGGCGGCTCGAAGAAGAGCACGAAGGAGCGGCGGGTGAGCTGGTTGAAGGTGCTCAGCGTGGGGGCCACCTCCGCGAGCATCTCCGCGCTGAACACGTCCGCGCCTTCCTTCTCCAACTGCTGCTTGAGCGGACGGGGCAGGAGCCGGTTCGTCTCGCGGTAGTCCACGCACCACACCACGCCGTCCATGTCGTACAGGGACGGGTCCTCGGTGAGGAAGTGCAGCGCCACGTAGGGGCTGAACGTCCAGTCGAGCAGCCGCGTGGGCAGGCCGTGGTGCTGGGCGAGCGCGAGCCAATCCCAGAGGGTGTCACAGGGGTTGGAGGTGCCGCGCGCGTACTTGCGGAAGGCGCGCAGCATGACGTGTTCCTGGCGCGAGTAGTCCCCGCCGCGCCGGTTGAGGCCCGTGGCCAGGTCGTGGCTCGCGTCGGGCGTGCCCCGGAAGGCCAGGGTCGGCCGGAAGCGGTGCAGGGTCGCGTTCCACGAGCCCGCGAAGAGCAGTTCCTGCAACTCCACCCAATTGCGAATGCGATGTTCGAGCACGGTGTCCTCGGGGGGTGTTCAATGCCAGGGGGCTTCGACGAGCTTCAGCTCCTCCAGGGCGTGTCGGGTCAGCCGCCGCCAGTCCGCCGCCGTCAGCCGACGCGTCGGGGACTCGGCCGCGAACGTCTCGCGCGAGGGGCGGGTGAAGTCGTAGCGCGGCGCGCGGCGGTAGTTCTCCTGCTCCCAGGCCACCCACGGCGCGCCACGCGACCGGGCACACGCGAGCATGCGCTGCTTGGTGGCGCGCCCCTCGTCGGTGAGGTGCACGCGCGCCACCGCGGGCGCGCTCAGCGCCCCGCCCACCGGCGGCAGCATTTCCAGCAGCACGGGCTCGCTGCGGCCCCCCCGGCGCAGCAGCGCCACGGCCGCGTGGGCGACGAAGGCGGTGGCGTCCTGGTCCGGATCACCCCCGGTGTAGGGCGGGACGACGAGCAGCGCGGGCCGCAGCGCCTTGACGAGCGCCAGCAGGCACTCGGTGAGCGTGACGAGCTCCCACGGGGCCTCCTCGGCCACCGCGCCCAGGGAGAGCAACTGGTCCGGCGTCAGCCCCGCGAGCGACAGGGCCTCGAAGGACTCCGCCTCGCGCAGACGGGCCTGGGCCCCGTGCGGCGGCCCCTCCGGGTGGGTCCTCCGGGGCACGCCATCCGTGACATGCACGACGTGGCAGCCCGGACTGCGGCGCAGCAGCCACGAGGCGCCCTGCACGGCCTCCTCCGGGTGCGCCGCCACGAACAGCACCGGGCCCCTCAGGGCCTGGGCGGACACGAGCGGCTCGAGCACCTCGGCCACGGTGCGCTCGCGCGGTGCCGTCCCGTCCAACGCCATGCGCTCATCGGGCGGCCACATGAACCCTCCCCCTCGTTGAATCCCCGTGCACCCTCGCCTCCCTTTCCCGCGGGCTCCCCGCGTTCCGGCCCTGTCCTCCGGCTCACGCCCAGCGCTTGAGGCCTCCCGGCTCGGCGCGCATCGCGGGCAGGGGCGCCGCGCCCATGACCTCCTCCAACAGCCGGCGCACTTGAGGCGCCAGCCGGATGCGCGCGAGCCGCCAGCGCTGGGGGGGCCGCAGCCGCTCCAGGGTGTGGATCATCTCGCGGCGCGTGCGCGCGCGGGTGAAGGTGCGCGCGAAGCCGGAGGCCTCGAGCGAGAAGAAGGACAGGGCATCCGCCTCGTTGAGCAGCGCGAGCGCCGCCTCGGCTTCCGGCCGCTCGTGGTGGCGGATGAGCCAGCGCACGTGCTCGCGCGTGTCGGGCGCCACGCCCACCCGGCTCAGCACCCCGTCGGCCAGGGCCGCGCTGCGCTCGGCGTGCGCGTCCTTGAAGCACTGGTAGTCGCGCGTCGGACCCGCCGTGCGCGCGCCCAACTCCGAGCGCGTGTGCTCCACGTCGTGGAAGAGCGCGGCCACTTGCAGCGCCAGGTCCGCGCGCGGCTCCAGCCGCAGCACCCACTGCCAGGTGTCCAGCGCGTGGCGGAAGTCCTCGCGGAAGAGCGGCTCGCCCAGGTCATGCAGCGCCCGCAGGTGCGCGAGCAGGGTGGTGAAGAGCGGGCCCTGGGACGCGGTGTTGCGGCGGTCGATGAGGCCCTGGTAGCGCGTGAGGACCTCCAGCGCCGTGGAGGTGAGGGCCTGACGCGACCCGCCGGTCAGGTGCAGGGTGATGCCCGGCGCCCGGGCGGCGGCGCCGAAGACGCGCTCGTCCCAGTCCCAGGGGTCGAAGCCCGGGGCGCGCCACTCGGACGCGTCCAGCCGCACCACGCCCGTGCCCTCCTCGGGCGCGCGGGTGAGCAAGGTGAGGGAGGGGAACTCCTGGGCCAGCGGCGACAGCGCCGCGGGCATCACGGGCCGTACGCCCGTGGGCTCCGGGCCGGTTTCGGACAGCAGGAGCTGTCGGATCATGGTGCCTCCCCCCCTCGTGTGACGGGAGGAAGGTGCGGCGGTGAGGCTGGAAAAACCAGGGCACGGGGAGGGCGAGCGGACGCGGACGTCGGGCGGGAGGCACTTGCCCGCGCGCGAAGGGGTCCGTCCCACCTCCCACCGTGCGCTGGTGCACACCTGGAGGGATTGGGCCGCGAGGCGTCTGGCTTCGACGGATTACGGACGGCCGTTGTCGGCGGGCTGATCAAAAGCGAAAACATCCGCCCGGGGCGCCGCGTCCTGGTGGAACAGGGGGCACTTCCGACACGTGAAGCCCTCCCAGTCCTCGCGGACGGCCGTGTCGATGCACCGTCCGTAGGACCGGCAGTTGACGTTGCGGTAGTCCTCGACGCGGTGGTTCTCGGCCCACATCGGCAGGCGCAACGCGGTGGGATTGGGCTTGGGGGGTGGACAGGCCATGTCGCTGCTTTCTCCTCTCTATAGATGTCGGTCCCCACCGGTGGTGGGGAGATGGAGTGCATACGCCCCAGTGCCAGGCCTCATTCCCGAGTGAAAACCAGGGGATGGAGGGGCTCGGGCCGCGCTACTCCGGCCCAGAAGTCCCGAGCGCGGGACGGCCTCCCGGTGGCCCGGAGAGCGGGCGGGCGTGGATTGAACGCTTCGTCCTCCGAGGGCTTTCCCCGAAGATGCCCCGGTGCGATCGCTCTCTTCTGACGCCCCGTCCGCCCCCGCCCGCCGAGGGGCGCTGCTCGCCTTGTCGCTTTGCGCCCTGCTCGCCGCGGTGGGGTGCACGACCTTCGCCCGCGCCCTGAAGGAGGGCGACACGCTCACCAGCCAGCGGCAGTGGGCCCAGGCGGAGGCCGCCTACCAGCGCGCGCTCGCCGCGGAGCCCGGGGACTCGGAGGCCAAGCTGAAGCTGCGCGACATGCGCCGCGCGTGGAGCGCCGAGGTGCTCGCCGCCGCCGAGGCCCGGCGCGCCGAGGGGGACCTGGCCGGCGCCACGCCCCTGCTCGTGCGCGCGCGGGAGCTCGACGAGGACAGCGCCGCGGCGGCCGAGGCGCTCCAGCACAACCTGGAGGCGCGCGTGGCGGTGGCCCAGAAGGCGCTCAAGGAGGACAAGCTGCCGGAGGCCCGCGCCGAGTTCGACGCGGTGCTGGCGGTGGACCCGCAGAACGCCGCGGCGCTCAAGGGCGTGACGGGCGTGCGCACCGCGTCCGCGCGCCGCTGGTTCCACATCGCCAGCCGCCTGGAGGAAGAGGGCAAGCTGGGCAACGCGCTCATGTCCTACGTGCGCGCGGACCAGGAGCTGGTGGGCGTCACCCCCGCGCGCGAGCGCGCCGAGCTCGTGCGGCGCAAGCTCCAGGACGAGGTGGCCTTCATGGTGGTGACGGCGCCGGCCGAGGACAAGGCGAGCGCGCCGGACGTGCTGCAGCGCCTGTCGCCGGGCCGGCTCGCCGCCCTGCTGCCCCACGAGGTGCCCATCCGCGTCGTCACCACCGAGGCCTCCAAGGACCACGAGGGCGTGCGCGTGGGCCTGGCGCTCGAGCGCGTGCTGCCGGTCAAGTCGGTGGAGCAGGCGCAGAAGTCCACGCGCTACGTGGTGACGAACAAGGCGGTGCCCAACCCGCGCCGCACCGAGCTGGAGACGGCGCTGCTCGCCGAGGAGCGCAAGCTGGAGGAGGTGGAGCGCCGGCTGGGGATGGCGCTGCGCGAGTACCTGCGGCGCCAGGACGAGCTGGTGCAGGCGCGCGAGGTGGCCGGGGCGTGCCGCGACCGCGAGCGCAAGACGTGCCTCACCGCGCTGTCCGAGTGCACCAACGCCATCGGCCGCTCCGAGCGCGGCTCCATTCCCAAGGAGTGCGACCCCTCGCGCTGCAACCCTCAGTGCCGCCAGGAGGAGGAGTCCTACGAGCGCCGGGCCTCGGGCGCGGTGGAGCTGGAGCGCAAGCTGGAGAACGTCCAGGAGGCGGCCGAGGCCCAGCGCCGCGAGGTGCAGCGCGGCCGGGACGGCTGGTACCGCGAGCCCCTCACGGTGGAGGAGCCCGTCTACGCCGACTACCCCTATGACGTGGAGCTGCACCGGCTGAGCCTCACGACCACCGTCACCGAGCGCCTGGTGGACCTGAGCAAGGACACCGCGGCGGCCTCGCCCCACACCGGCGACTACACGGCCATGCACGAGGACTCGTCCAACAAGGCCTACGACAAGGTGGGCGTGCTGGCGGACCCCGTGCAGCTGCGCAGCGAGGCGGAGCTGCGCGTGGAGTCGGGTGACAAGGCCATGGAGTCCGTCGCCGCGCGGGTGATGGAGCGCTTCGACGCCTACCGCCAGCGCCGGGTGGAGGACGCGCGCCGCGGCATGGTGCGCCCGAGCGCCGAGGACGTGGTGGAGACGGCCGTGCGCGCCCTGCTGCTCACCGCGGACGCGCCGCCCGAGGACATCCTCCTGCCGCTCACGCGCGCGCGCGGCCTCACCAACCCCCAGGCCCTCTTCGGCGGCCCGTAGCCGCCTTCAGCGCGCCGGGGCGCCCGGGGGCGGCGGACTCCAGACCGCCGCCTCGGCGGACTCCAGACAGTCCTCGAGGAAGCGCAGGTGGAGGTCGAGCACCCCCGCGCCCCGCTCCGCGAGCACCTGGGCGTTCTCCGGCATGGTGCGCAACAGGTCCTCCATCAGCCGCGCCTGGGTGAGGGCGCGCCCGGTGGCCGGCTGGGCGTTCTCCTTGAGGAAGGTGAGCCCGTCGAGCGCCTCCCGGCCGAGCGCCCGCGCCACGTGGGCGAGCAGCACCGGGCCCAGCGTCTGGTGGAAGTGGCCCAGCTCGTAGGCGAGCGCGATCTGCGCCCCCGGCGGCTCCTCCGTCAGCGTCTCCTCCACGTGCAGCCGCCAGTCGCGCATGGCGTCCGTGGGGAACTGCGCGAGCAGCCGCTCGGCGTTGAGCGTGCAGGGCCGCCGCAGGTTCCAGCGCCGCACGAGCAGCCGCGTGTCGTCCATGAGCATGACGTGCTGCTGGGCCTCGGGGCGCGCCTGGGCGAGCAGCGCCTTGCCCAGCGCGTCCAGGCCCTGGAAGAGGCAGCGCTGGCCCTCGCGGCGCACCCAGCTCTCCAGGGGCTCGGTGAGGTACACCCCGAGCGCGTGGTACTGGAGGAAGAAGCGCTCCAGCACGTGGGGTTCCAGCGAGCCATCGCCCAGCCGGCGCACCACGGCCTCCGTCGCGAGACGGGCGCGGGTGGGCAGGACATAGGGCTCGTACAGCTCTTTGACCAGGCTCATGAAGCTCCTCGGGGCGGATGGAAAAGGGGCGACGGGGACGGGCTCAGGCGTCGGGGGGCGTGGGCGGCAGACGACCCACGGTCGCCTCGCTCACGTACTCCAGGAACTCGGGCAGCAGGCGCGCGGACAGGAGCCACAGGCACTGCCGGGGGCTGTCGGCCTCCAGGAGGACCTCGTCCTCCTCGCGCTCCACCACCAGGGTGAAGGTGGCGCGCTCGCGCGCGGCGTACCAGGCGCGCGCCTCGTCGAGCAGGGTGGGGAAGGTGTCCTCGCCCCCCGGCGCGAGCGGGAAGAGGCGCACGGTGTCCAGCAGGCCGGAGAGCGTGGCGCCCTCCTGCGCGAGCTCCACCAGGGCCGCGGCCACCACCTGGCCCTCGTGGCGCGCCACCAGCACCTGCCGCTCGCGCTCCAGGCCCGCGGCGCGCCAGGCCTCGGCGGTGCCCCGGAGCTCCAGCCGCTCGGGCGTGAGGTCCAGCGCGTCCACGTAGGCCGCGGGCCGGATGCGGGCGAGCTCCAGCGCCACGTCCACGCGCTCCTCGGCATCGGCCGGGCCGCACTCGATGCCCGGGGCGTCCACGTCGCTCGGCGTGTCGCTGCGCAGCGTGGCCATGCGCACGGGCATCACCGCCGCGTCGCCGCTGGCCTCGTGCGCGCGGGCGAACGTCAGGTGCAGCCGCTCGAAGAGCGGGTGGTGCTCCCCGGCGTAGGCCATGAGCCAGCGGAAGTCCGCGTCGCTCTGGGCGTGCTCCAGCGTGCGCACGTGCAGGTCACGCAGGATTTGACCCGAGGGCACGTGGCCGGGGGGCTTGCCGGGGCGCCGGGCGAGCTGGTGGATGAGCCAGCCATGGCGGTAGGCGCGCACGGAGGACAGCGTGCCCTCCACGCCCCGCTCGGACGGCCACACCGTCTGGCAGAAGAGCTGGGGGGCCTGGGCGGCGCGGCGGCTCGTGTCCAGGAAGAGGGCGCGCTCGGCCTCCACGCGCTCGGCGGGCAGGCCCGTGAGCTGGAAGTAGCCCGAGTCGGCGAGCAGCTCCCAGAGCGGCTCCAGCCACGCCTCGCCGCCGCGCGTGTTCGGGCACAGGCAATGCGACACGAGCCGCACCCAGCGCGTCTCGTCCTCGGCGGACAGGGGCGTCACCTGCACGCCGAGCATCCGCCGCCCGTCCGCGTTCGTCTCGCCCACGTAGCGCACCTCGCCGCGCAGCCACAGGGACTCGCCGCGCGCGTCGCGCACCTCCATGGGGCGCAGGATGAGGCCCGGGAAGACGAGCTCGTCCGGCGCGCCGCTCAACGACAGGCCGGTGAAGGACACGTCCAGCACGTCGCACGCGCGCGCGCCCAGCTCCCGCCACAGCGGGTGGTGGAAGTGGGCCTGGAGCCCCGGGGGCGCCGGCACCCGCCGCTGCGAGCGGTGGCGCACCCGCCAGAGCTGGCGCGGAATGGGCGTCACCAGCCGCTCGCCGCGCACCGCCCGCGCCGGCACGCGCAGCCGGTAGGCGGAGTTGTAGCCCACCACCTCGATGTCGTGCGGCGCGGGCCCCCACTGCGCGCCCGGCTCCTCCAGCCGCCAGTGCAGCTGCGAGCCCTCCACGTCGAAGTACTCCAGGGACACGCGCATCGTCCGGCCGAGCTGCCGCAACAGGCCCTGGTGCTTCATCACGCACACGGCCTTGAGGATGGAGCGGATGCGCTCGGGGTCCACCAGCGCCTCCTCGATGGGGCGCGGCGACACGGCGGGCAGGGCGCGTCCCTCGCGCGAGGCCACGTCCAGCGCGGAGAGGATCTGCCGACCCTGCTCCAGCGTCACGTCCACGAACTGGATGCCGAAGGGCGCGTTCTGGTGGCGGGGGTCGCTCCAGAAGATCTCCCCGCGCAAGGGCCCGATGGTGCGCCCGTTGTCGTCGAGCAGCACCTGCAGCGGGCGCTCGCGCGGGGGCAGCTCGGTGCCCGGCTCGGCCAGGGCCCACACCGCCGTGGGGCTCAGCCGCGTCACCCGGCTGCTGCTGATGCCCGGCTGGGACAGGATGAGATTGATGCCCTGGTCGGGCCGGTGCGCGTGCAACGAATAGCCTGAGTACGTCCCGGCCGCGAGCGCCGTTGCCGTCGCGGTCTCCTGGTGTTCACGCATGGCGTCCCCTCTTCCGGGGGAAGGGCGCGCGGCGAAGCACGCTCTGGCTTCACCCGATGCCTCAATCCCTTGCACCCAAGAAGAACGCTCCGCCCGCCATCCGTCAAGGTGAGGAGCGCCATTCATTGCTCAACCGCCCGGGACTCGCCGCGGCGGTGGAAAAGTCCGTTCCCCTCGGCGGAGACTCCCGAAGGAGCCCATCTCCCAGCGAAAGCCGCGCCCGAATGGAGCCCGGTGAACACAGACTTCGTCGCGCCGCCGCGAGGCTTGTCAGGCTCTTTCCTGGCTGGCGGGGCTGCGGCCGCACCCCGTATGTCCTTTCTTCCCGGTGAAACCCCCGCCGCCGCGTGAGAGGGATTGCCGGGAAGGGAGGCTTTACGTGAAGTGTGGGCGGGGCCGCGCCCCGGGGGCCGCGCGGGTGGTGGACATGCGGAGCCGGGAAGTGTGGACCCGGTGACATCCAAAGTGTCGGCCGCGCGAGAGAGAAGGGCATGGCGGCCGGGCCCGGGAAAAGCGAGGCTCCCGGGAAGGAGGGCCCTCCATGGCCAGGCTCAGCGCGGACGATCTCTTCAACATCGAGGTGCTCAAGGTGATGCTGCAGCTCGCGCAGAGCGACGGGCGGGTGGACCCGCGCGAGGCGGGCGTCATCCTGGGCTCGGCCCGGAGCTGGGGGGTCCCGGAGTCGGAGCTGAGTGCCCTCAAGAAGTCATTGGAGCAGGGCACGCCGCCCCCCGCGCCGGACCTGGCGCTGCTCCAGGGCCGCTCGGACGAGGTCTTCGAGGCGATCCAGGCCCTCATCGCCAGTGACGGCGAGCTCCAGGCCGAGGAGAAGGAGCTGCTCGCGGAGCTGCGCCTCATCCTCGGCCCGGCGTGACTCGCGCTCAGCGCGGCTTCTGGGGGTGGCTGGCGGGCGTCACCTCGCCCTTGCCCGCCACCAGCTCCTCGCGCCGCAGGAGCAGGTAGGCCTTCTCGTTGGGGAGGATGCGCAGCTGGAAGCGCCGGTCGTACGTGTCCTCCTGGCCGAAGACGTGGCGGTCCGTCACCAGCAGGAGCGCCGTGGGCACCACGCCCCGCTGGGAGCGGCTGCCGTAGTAGTGCACCAGCACGTGGTAGGGGCCCGGCCACGCCTTGCGCGCGTGGTACAGCTCCGGGCCCAGGCCATCGGTGATGTCCCAGTACAGCTCGCCGCCCAGGCGCGTGCGCTTGTTGTCATAGGCGCACTTCTCCCCGCTGGGCTCCACCACCCACAGGTCGATGTCCGTCGAGTCCACGTTCCAGTGCGTGGTGAGCTGGTAGTCGAGGAGGCCCGCGGCGCCCTTGCCCAGCCCCTCGCTCACCTGGAGCAGCCGGGCCTGGAGCGCCTCGCTCTGCTTCTGGAGCCGGGGGTGTTTGGCCAGCGCCGCGAGCAGCCGCGCGTAGTGCCAGGCGGCCACCGTCTTCACCTCGCGGGAGTGCCGGGGCCAGTCGCGCGCGAGGACGATCTCCCAGTCGCGCGCGGCCTCCGCGGGTCGGCCCGCCGCGTCCAGCGCGAGCGCCTCCTCCAGGTAGGCCTGGGGCTCGAAGGGGCGGGTGAGCCGCACGTGCTCGAAGAGCTCCGTGGCGGCCGCGTACTGGCCGAGCGCGAGCAGGCCATAGCCCACCAGCCGCAGGGCCTCGGCGTCCCGGGGCCGCAGCTCCACGGGCGAGGAGAGCGCGCGCACCGCGCCCCAGGTGTCCCCGGCGAAGGCCCGCTGGCGCGCCACCGCCTCGTACACCAGCACGTCGTCCTTGTTGGCCCGCCGTGCCTTGCGGTACGCGAGCTCCGCCGCCAGGCGCTTGTCTCCGCCCGCGTAGGGCTCGTCGCGCAGGGGCTGGGCCTGGATGCGCGTGCCGAGCTCCGCCTGCCGCTCGCCCAGCGTCTTGAGCAGCGCGAGCCCCGACTCGGGCACGCCCGTGAGGGAGAGCCCCAACAGCTCGTCGCGCCGCTGGTCCTGGAGCTTCGCCTGCAAGGCGTCCAGGTCCCCCAGGTCCTGCTGCTCGTTGGCGATGGCGTAGCGCTTGTAGTCCGCCTCGGACTCGAGCACGAGCATGGACGCGCGCGCGTTGGTCAGCCGGTAGTGCTGGCTGAGCGCGACGATCATGGAATCGAGCTTCGGATCCTCCAGCGCGATGAGCCGGGAGACGAACAGCTCCGCCCAGGCGCGGGGCGCGAACGTGTCTCCGCCGGGGCCCTCGGGCACGCGCAGGGGCACCTCCAGCACGCGCTCCTCGTCGCCCACGCGCGTCACCACCTCCAGGGACACCGGGGCGTAGCGCGGCAGCCGTCCGGCCACGCGCAGCTCCTGGCCCGGGAAGACCAGGTGCGGCCGGCCCGAGACCACCAGATCCTTGGCCCCCGCGCCGCTGCCCGGCCCCTTCACCGCCACCCGCGCGAGCGCCACCGCGCCCAGGCGGTGCGCGCGCGCCGCCGCGTCCACCTCGGCGCCGGACAGCACGTTGACCACCCGGCCCCGGCCCGAGCGCGCCAGGGCGTCGAACAGGTCCTGGTTCACCGCCGACTCGCCGAAGCGGTAGCTCACCCAGCGCAGCGTCTCGGCCACCGGGTGGCGCGAGACGAGCGCGTCCACGTGGCTCTGGCCCCAGGTGACGTTGCCGTCGGACAGCAGGAAGGCCGTCACCCGCTCGTTGGCCGCCGCGGGCTTGAGCCAGCCCCGGCTCGCCGTGTCCAGCTCCGTGAGCATGCCGTCCACGTGCGAGGCGCCTTCCAGGAAGACGCGCTCCAGCTCGGCGAACGTCTCCTGGCGGGCCTCGGGGGTGTTGCGCCGGAAGCCCGTGCCGTGCAGCCAGCGGGGCCGCACGTCGAAGAGCAGCACCGCGTACTCGCTCAGGCTCTCGTCCTTCTCCAAGAGCGCCCGCAGGAGCGCGCCCTGCAGCGTCCAGGCATTGCCCTCCTCGGCCGACAGCGAGGTGTCCACCACCAGCACCGCGCGGCCCGTGGGGGCGGCGGGGGCGGCGGCGGTGAGCCGCTCGGGCAGCCGCACGCGCGAGAAGAAGGCCGGCCCGGGCAGGCCCGCGGCATCCACGCCCACCAGGGTGTCCGCCTCGGGGCTCTTGGGCGTGATCGCCACGTCCAGCGCGCCGTCCCCCTGCAGCGAGGCCCAGTCCCACTCGCGCCACGGGCCGCGCCGGGCGGACTCACGCGTCTGGGGAGCCACCGTCACCGTGTCCGTGTGCTGGGGGTCCACGTGCACGCGCGCGGAGACCTTGAGCGCCTTGCCCGCGCCTGGCGGCAGGGTCCACGTGTAGCGCAGGCGCTCGCCGTCGAAGACGAGCGTCTGCTCGTAGGCGATGACCACGCGCTTGAGCGAGCGGGGCGGCAGCGGGAAGACGCGCGCGCTGAACGTGGAGCCGCCCGCCCACTCCACCAGCGCCGGGTCCACGTTCTGGCGCACCACGTCCTCGTAGACCTGGCGCGCGCGCTTCTGCTCGACGACGCGTGCCTCCTGCGGCTCGCCCCAGGGCTGCTTGCCGTCACCGGGCGGGGCCGCCGCCGCGAGCCGCGTCATGTCCCGCGTGTCCCCGAGCGGGGGCAACAGCCGCGAGGACTGGAAGAGCGAGGGCGACGTCACCACCTGGGCGCCCGAGTACAGCGCGAAGCCCGCCACGGTCGCGCCGCCGGGCAGGGGCGAGTAGAAAGTCCCCTCCAGCGCGCGGTCGCTGTCGTTCTCGAAGAGGTAGTCCACCACGGTGCGCGCGCGCGGGCCCTGCACGTACGTCACCACCCGCACCTCGCGCGCCTGCAGCGGCTGGTAGCGGCCCTGGGTGTCCTGCACCAGCACCTTGGCCATGCGGGGCGCCGACTCCACCCGGGGCAGCACGGTCCGGCCCCCCTTCTCCGGGGCCTCGTTCCTCGCGGCCTCGTTCTTCGAGGCCCGCTTCTTCGCGGGCTCGCCTCCGCCGCCCGGGCCTCCGGCCAGGCCCCCCAGCGAGCCCCCCGCGCTTCCCTTGATGATCTGGATGATCTCCCGCCGCTGCTGCCTCATGACGGGGCGCTCCGCGCGCGCCGGGGCCTCGGCCGCGCTCGCGAAGTCCTCCTGGGGGGCGGCGGCGGCCGGGGCGCTCGGCCGGGGCGCGGCGGCCGGGGCGGGCGGCGGCGGTGGAGGCGGCGCCTGGCGGGGGGCGTCTCGCTCGGCCTCCTCCGCGGGCATCGCCATGTCCTCCGGTCCGCCCAGCGCCTCCGCCTGGGCGGAGCCGAAGTTGCTCAGGGAGCCGCTCCGGGCGGGCTCACCCGCCGGGGCGCCGGGGCTGGAGGAGGACGGGAAGGTGACACCCCGCTCCCAGGCGCGCTGCCGGGCGTCGGCGCGCAGCTTCTCGATGTCCTGCTCCGTCATCCGCACGGGGTCGGCCACGGCGTCCTGCAGGGCGGGCACGTCCACGCTGCCCGGGTCCGGCGTGCCCGCGAGGGTGGTGGGCATGGTGAGGCCCGCCTGGGCGAAGGCGGGCGGCGGCGTCACCCGGGGCGCCTGGCGCGCCGGGAGCGGCTCGGGCGTCGCGACCGGGGAGGGGACCGGGGACGCCTCGGGCGGCGGGCCCTGGATCTTCTCGGGGGGCGGCGGCTGGGGCGCGGGGTCGCGCTGGCAGCCCGCCAGCAGCAGGACGGCGAGGAGGACTCCGGAGAGGGACACACGCGTCGGGGACATGGACGCGCAGGCTACTCCACCCGCGCGGGCCGTCGCAGGTGGGGTCGGCGCGGACAGGAGTGGATGTGCCGCGCGAAATCCAGGAAACCCCTCGCATGGCCCTGACTCCCCTCCGCGTCCTGCTCCCGCCCCTGCTGCTCCTGTCGTGCCTGCTGCCCGCCTGCGCCCGGCGGGCCCCCATCGGGAAGGGGCCCCGCGTCGACAAGACGGCCGCCGTGCTCCACCTCACCTCCGTGCGGCCCCTGGACCTCGCCGCGCCCGAGCGGCCCGGCGGCCCCCGGTACATCTCCGCCGCGAGTGGCCTCGTGCGCGTGGGGGACTGGTTGCATGTCGTCGCGGACGACTCCCTGTCGCTCTCCTCCTTTCCGGTGGCGGGGGCGGGCCCCGGACACCTCACGCGCCTGCTGCCGGGCGAGCTGCCCCGGGAACCCGAGGCCCTCAAGGCGCGCAAGCCGGACCTGGAGGCGCTCTGCCGTGTGGACGGGCTGCCCGGCGCGCCCCATGGCGCCCTGCTCGCGCTGCCCTCGGGGAGCACGCCGGAGCGGCTGCGCGGGGCGTGGGTGCCCCTGGCGGAGGATGGGACGATCGGCGGCGCGCCGCACCTGGTGGACCTCGCGCCGTTGTACGCGCGGCTGACGCGGGAGGCGGGACCGCTCAACGTGGAGGGCGCGGCGTGGGTGGCGGGCCACCTGCGGCTGCTCAACCGGGGCAACCGGGTGGGGGGCGCGGACGCGGTGATGGACGTGGACGGCGCGCGGGTGCTCCAGGCCCTGGCGGCGGACACGCCCCCGGAGCCCGAGTCGGTGCGGAGCGTGCGCCGCTGGAAGCTGGGTCGGCTGCACGGCGTGCCCCTGACGTTCTCGGACGCGGCGCCGCTGCCCGACGGGCGCCTCGTCTTCACCGCCTCGGCGGAGGACACCCGGAGCGCGTATACGGATGGGGCCGTGGTGGGCTCGGCCGTGGGCCTGCTCTCGGAGGACGGGACACCCCTGTGGCTGCGGGCCGTGGACACGCGCGTGAAGCTGGAGGGCGTGGAGGTGCGCGAGACGGCGGGCCGGCTGTCCTTGTGGCTCGTGTCGGACGCGGACGACCCCGCCGTCATCGCCACCCTGTTCGAGCTCGTCCTGGACGCGCCGGCCGACGCCCTATAGCGCCACGCCCACTTCCAGCAGGGTGAGGCCAATGAGCAGGCCGCGTCCGGGCAGGTCCGAGCCCACGCCCACGCCCACCTCCAGCAGGGACACCTGGGCCTCGCCGAGCTGGAAGCGCGCGGGGGCGAGCGTCACGCCCACGCCGAGCGCCGGACCGCGCACGGTGTGGTCGCGCTCGCTCAGGGCGAAGGAGAGCTGGTCGCCGAAGAGGCCGGTGAGGGACAGCAGCGCCGCGGGCGCCCAGAAGCCCTGGCGTTGCACGCCCGCGCCCAGGCGCACCTCGAGCACCGAGCCCAGGCCGGTGAGCGCGCCCACGTCGGCCTGGAGGAGCCAGCGCCCGTGCACGGTGTCACGCAGGCCCACGCCGCCGCCCAGGCCCCCCTTGCTGCGCGCGTCGGACAGGTACGCCGTCACGTTCGCGCGCGCGTGGAGGGAGAGCCGGTGGGCCGGGACGGGGGTGTCGGGGGCGGCCGTCAGCGCGGCGGCGAGCAGGAGCGAGGCGGCCATCATGGCAGGGGGCCTTCCGCCCAGTAGGCGATGCCGGCGGCGGACAGCCGGGTGACGCCGGTGAGGAAGTCCGGGTCGAGCGTGTCGGGCACGTCGGAGGCGAGGTGGTAGTGGGGGTTGCGGAAGTTGGCGGTGTCGGTGAGGAACAGGGCGTTCTGTCCGGTGAGCCAGAAGGGCGCGTGGTCGCTGCGCATGAGGTTGCCCGAGGCCGGCCCCGAGCCATCCTGGGGCGTCACGATGGCGACGACGGCCACGTGCTGGAGCCGCGCGCCCAGCAGCTTGAGCTCCTCCACCTGGGGGCGCGAGGCCTCGTTGGCGATGGCGGCGAGGAAGTCCCCCCGGGGCGGCAGGGGGAAGCCGGGCAGGCCCTTCTGCGAGCCGGGCTCCTGGCTGCGGTAGCCCACGCAGTCGAACACGAGCGAGGCGACGATGCGCTCGTCCGGGAAGGCGCGCACGTAGCGGGTGCTGCCCACCAGGCCCAGCTCCTCCAGGTCGAAGCCGATGAAGCGCACGGTGCGCCGGAAGCGCTGGCCCGCGGCGAGCCGGGCCAGCTCCAGCATCGCCGCCACGCCCGAGCTGTTGTCGTCCGCGCCGAGGAAGAAGGAGTCGTAGTGGGCGCCCACCAGCACCACCTCGCCGGGCAGCTCGGTGCCAGGGATCTCCGCGATGAGGTTGGTGGTGGGAAAGCGCGGATCGTCCACCTGATGCGTGGTGACGCGCAGGCCCAGGGACTCCAGGCGCGCGCGCACGAGCTCCCGCGCGCGGTCCCGGGTGAGGTGGCACACGGGCCGGCGGGTGCTGTCGGTGCCCGGCTCGAACAGGTCGCACGGCAGGGGCGTGTCCTCGGCATGCGCGGCGACGAGCGCGTCGATGTCCGCCACGAGTCGCGCGCGCTCCACGCCCTCGGCGAAGGCGCCCGCGCGCGCGAGCGATGTCTCCTCCAGGGACACGTGCGTGGCGCACGCGGCCCAGCCCAGGGCCAGTCCCAGCAGGACGGCGGACGGTGCTCTCATAGCTCGACTCCCAGGTGGAGCAGCCCGAACTGCACGCGCAGCGCCGCGCCCGGGGCGTTGATGGGGGTGCCCCACTGCACCTCCAGCGCGCTCAGGCTCCAGGCGCGGTGGACGAAGCGCAGGGGTTGGGCCTGCACGGCGAGGTACACGGGGGCCAGCTGGGCGCTTTGCAGCTCCGGCAGATCGTCGGGGAAGCCCCCCGTGGGCGGCAGGACGATGGGCAGGCCGCTCACGCCCAGCTCGAGCCCCACCGCGGGCCGCCACACGCCCCGGGCGGGGCTCAGCAGGGCCTGGGCATACAGCTCCAGGGGCAGCGCGCCCTGTCCCCTCGGCGCCCAGCGCACACCGCCGCCCAGGCGCCAGGTGTCGAAGGCATGCGTGTAGCGGGCGTCGAGTCCCAGGCGGGGCGCGGTGATGTTGTACGCGCCGCCGTTGGTGAGGACGACCGCCGTGGCGCCGAGCGAGACTTCATGTCCGGACGCCAGGGCCTCTCCGGACAGCAGCAGGGCCAGGGCCCCCCAGGCTTTCATGTGGGTCCACTCCGTTCCTGTTGGGCGCGCCGGGAGAAGCGCAGGATGGCGCGGAAGAGGGCCTCCACGCCGTCGGGTTCCAGACCGCGGGCCTGGGCCCACTCCCGCCGCGCGCCGAGCATGGCTTCCTCGCGGGCGGGGTCCGGCACGGGCTGACCCGCCTGGGCCTTGGCCTTGAGCGCGCGCCGCGCCAGCTCCGCGCGTCGCGCCAGGAGCGCCACCAGCTCCTGGTCCACCTGGTCGATGAGCGCGCGTGTCTCCTGGAGCTCGGGCAGGCCCGTCTCGAGCGCGGGTGGGGCGAGGGGCGGCTCCTCGGGAAAGCCCACCTCGGCGGGCTGGGCGTCCAGCTCGCGGTGGACGTTCTGGAGCGCCTCGAGCAGGTGGCCCCGGGCCTCGCGGGCGAAGGGGTTCTCGTGCTGGATGGCGCTGAAGAGGTGGCCCGCGTCCGAGCGCACCAACTGGATGGTGCGCGAGAGCGAGCGGAAGCTGGCGGGCGCGAAGGGCACGTTGACCCCCGAGCCCGCGTCCACCATGCCCTTGGCCACGAAGAAGGTGAGCGCGTGGGTGTGGGCCATCACCCGGTCATGCCCCTCGGGGCTCTGCTCGATGAGCTCGCAGCCCAGGCGCTCGTAGAAAGCGCGTGCGCGGGCGGCGGCCTCGGGGTGCAGGGGGTTGGGACAGAGCACCACGTGCAGGGGCCGCTCGGCCATGGCGAGGCTCAGCGGCCCGAAGAGCGGATGCGTCCCCACCCAGGGCACCCGCGTGCCGAGCACCTCGGTGAGGGCCTGCACGGGCCGCACCTTGACGCTGCCCACGTCCATCACGAGCTGCTCGGGGCGCAGGGCGGGGCTCAGGTCCAGGAGCACGTGCCGCATGAGCGCCACGGGCACGGCCACCACCACGTGGGTGGCGTCCCGGAGGGCCTCGCGGCTCGAGGCCGCGCGGTGGGGCGCGGGGATGTCCGCCACCGGATCCCACGCCCGCCAGGGGACCTGGGCCTCCTCCAACAAGCCGCCGAGCGCGCGGCCGAAGCGTCCGAATCCCACGATGGCGACCGTCGTCATGGGCGCGCAGTGTAAACGACAAGCGGCCCGCCGGGAGTGCCAGCGGGCCGCGCGTGCTGTCCGGCGTGAGGCCGGGGCCGAGGACTAGAACACGTCCTTGAGCGTCACCTTGAGGTGCGTGTCGCTGGTGCCCAGCGTGCTCGCGTCGTCCTTGGGCACCACGTAGCCCTGCGCCTCGCCCACGTTCTTGCGGTAGTAGTCCACCACCGACTGGTCCTGCACCTCGGCGTGGGTCGTCTTCTTGATGCCGTACACCGAGCCGTCCGCGTTCTTGGCCTGGATGGACTCGGGGGCGCCCGCCGCCAGGTTGTCCAGGGTGCCGGACACGCGGCCGCCGCTCTCCGGCGCGATCGTCATCGCGGCGTTGTTCCCCTCGATGTAGCTCACGTCGTAGTAGGTGTTGTTGCCGCCCCCGTTGAACGCCACCTCGCCGAGCGTGGCCGCCGCGCCGTCACCGGCCGTGCTGCGGAAGTTGCCCGTCCAGCCCTCGGGGAACTGCTTCGTCATGCTCTCGCCCGGCTGCAGCGTCAGGGACTCGATCTCCTGGCCACCGGCGTTGGGCGTGAACTTGATCTCCATGGGCTTGGTGCCGTCGTTCTTGAACTCCATGGTGTTGCCCACCTTGGGGTCGCTCTTGGACGCGCCCGCCTTGGCCGTGGGAGCGGTCGCGCCCGCCTCGGCCGGCGCCGCGGCGCCCTGGGGAGCGCTCGGGGCCACGGGGGCCTGGGGCGCGGCGCCCACGGGGGCCTCACCGCCGAGGTCCGGCACGGCGCTCTCGGCGGGCATGCCACCCGCCGCGCCCGGAGCCTGCGCCCCCTGCGCGCCCTGCGCGCCCTGCGCCCCCAGCAGCTCCGCCACCTTGCTCAGCGTCTGGACCATCTGCTCCAGGCCCTTGGTCAGCTGCTCCAGCCCCCCCTCGCCAAAGCCATCGCTGTTGAGCATCTGCTGGATGGGGTTGGCCTGGGGCGGGGCCGCCGGGGACTCCACGGCCGCCGGCTTCTGGGCGTGCTGGAGCTGGGGCAGGGCGGGCAGCGAGACGGGACCGCGGTTGATGGAGTTGATGGACATGGCGGGCATCCTCGGAAGACGGCGGGCGGGGGCGCCGTCTGTGAGCGGCGTCGTATGCCGGGGACATTAGCACCCGCCGTGCCAGCCCTGGAGCCCTCGTAACCTCTTGAAATCCCGTGAGCCCCGGGGCGCGGGGCGGGCCGTCTCCTGGTGACTGCCGTTGCCCCTGATGACAGGAGTCACCAGGGGCCGGGCCGCTCAGCCCAGGACCTTCATGGTGCCGCGGGTGACGCCGAACTGCTCGTGCACCGCGGCGCGTCGCACCGCCTCGGCCGGGGCGCAGCGGCCCGCGAGCAATTCCTGGTAGGCGGCGAGCACGCGCGTGGCCTCCTCACGCGACTCGCGCACGAACTCCACGCGGAAGCGCCGCACGCCGCGCTCCAGCAGCCGGGGCACCAGCGAAGCGGCGCTCTGCGCCTGGGCGTTGAACACCGTGTTGCGGCAGCCCACGTCCACGATGACCGGGTGCTCCAGCCCGATGCGATCCCGCAGGGACACCTGGTGCTTCTCGCAGGGCCGGCCGCAGCTCTTGAAGTCGCGCCCGTTGGAGAGCGTGTGCGAATAGACGCAGTGCTCGGTGTGGTACGTGGCGATGTGGTGGTGCAGCGCCACGGCGAAGCGGTGCGCGGGGGCCTCGGCGAGCAGGGCGAAGAGCTGCGCCTCGTCCAGGTCGTGCGACACGGTGAGCGTGTCCAGGCCCAGGCCGAGCAGGTGCGCCGCCGTGAGCGAGTTGGTGACGTTGAGCGAGAAGTCCCCATGGAGCACGGGCCGGGGCCCGCCCGCGGGGCGCTCGAGGAAGTGCATCATCGCGCCCCAGTGGCGCACGAGCACCGCGTCGGGCCGCAGCTTGTCCAGGCGCGTGTCGTAGCCCTCCTCGCCGGGCTTCTGCACGCGCAGGGTGGCGATCGTCACGCGCAGCCCGGCCGCGCGCGCCCGCTCCACCGCGCGCTGCAGGCCCACGAGCTCCATCCAGTCCAGCTCCACCTCGCCCAGGCCCGCGGCGATGACGGCGTCCAGCTGCGCGTCGTCGCGGCACAGGGGCAACAGCCGGGGCGCGGTGTCGGGCGGGGCCTCGGGCACGCGGGCGAGCGCCTCGGCGCGCACGGCGGCGAGCACCGGCGTGTCCGTCACCGTGCGCCGGGGGCCGCGCTCCAGCTGGGGCAGGAGGCCCGCCACCACGTCGCGCCGCAGCGCCTTGAGCTCGGACACGGGCAGGTGCAGGCCCGGCGGCAGCGCCGAGACGTCCAGGCCCGCGAGCGTGAAGGGCGTGCCGCCACAGGCCCCCAGCTTGTCGCGCAGGAGCGCCTCGTCCAGGCCCTTGCCCTTGGAGGGGGTGAGGAGGGTGGGGCTCTCGGCGGAGGCCTCGTGGCCCCAGGCGCGCGCGTGCACGCGCAGGGGCGCGCCCTCGGCGCCGGAGACCGTGAGGGCGAGGGGCACGCGGCCCTCGGGCTCGCCCTGGGCCAGCAGGGCCTCGGTGCGGCGCACGAGCGCGGGATCGCTGTTGAGCCAGACGCGCTGGCCGGGCGCCACCCGTCCCAGGTCCGGTCCCGGATGGCCGAAGCCGAGCACCCAGTCCGCGCCCTGCCGCTCGACGCGGAAGATGGGGCCTCCGGGCTCGTGCTTGTCCTCGGGGGCGCTCGCGTCGAACACCACGCCCATGCCCGGGCGTGGCTCCAGCTCGGCGGGCGTGGGCTCGCCGATCGGCGCGGACACGGCGCCCTGGGGCCCCTCGGGCCGCGCCTCGCCGAGGCCGAGCGCACCCGTCCACGGCCGCTCGTCCCGGGTGACGCGCACGTCCTTGCCGGACACGGAGCGCACGCGGCCGAGGAACAGGCCCCGGTGCTTGGGAAAGCGCCCCTCCACGAGCGTCTGGTGGTCCGAGCCCCCGAGGAAGCCGTTGGACACGCCACGGCTGTAGGTGAGGGACATGTCGGCCAGGTCCCGCGCGAGCTGCGCCTCGTCGGGCTGGCCCGCGACGACCCCGTCCACCCAGCGGCGGTAGCCCTGCACGGTGGTGGTGACGTACTGGGGCCCCTTGAGGCGGCCCTCGATCTTCAGGCTGTGCACGCCAATGTCCACCAGCTCTGGCACCGCGCGCACGCCGGCCAGGTCCTTGGGGCTGAGCAGGTAGCGCACGTCGCCCAGCTCGCGCGTCTGGCCGTCCACCACCAGGTCATACGGCAGGCGGCAGGACTGGGCGCACTGGCCCCGGTTGGCCGAGCGTCCGCCCCACGCCTCGCTCGTGAGGCACTGGCCGCTCCAGGACATGCAGAGCGCGCCGTGGATGAAGACCTCCAGCTCCATGTCCGTCTGGCTCGCCAGCCGGCGGATCTCCGAGGTGGACAGCTCGCGGGGCACCACCACGCGCGTGACGCCGAGCGCCCGGGCGAAGCGGATGCCCTCCGCGCTGGAGACGGTCATCTGCGTGGAGGCGTGCAGCTCCAGCTGGGGGCACACGGCGCGCGCGAGCAGGGTGATGGCGGGGTCCTGCACGATGAGCGCGTCCACGCCGGCCCGGGCGATGCTCCGCAGGAGCTTCTCCACGCCGGGCAATTCGGGCTCGAAGATGAGCGTGTTGAGCGTGAGGTAGGCGCGCGCCCCGGCGCGGTGCACCAGCGCCATGGTCTCCGCGAGCGTGTCGACGGAGAAGTTGTTGGCGCGGGCGCGGGCGTTGAAGCCCTCGTCGAGCCCGAAATAGACGGCGTCCGCGCCGCTGGCGAGCGCGGCGCGCAGGGAGTCGAGGTCGCCCGCGGGGGCGAGGATTTCCGGACGGCGGGGAGGCATGGGGCCTCCATAACACGCGAGCCCCGCCGGGTCCGCCCCGCCCGCCTGGAGGGCCAGGAGGGGGGCGGCGCCCGGGCCTACTCCTCCCCGGCGAGCACCCGCTCGTACTCGGCCTCCCGGGCGCTGTGGACGGCCCAGAACGAGGGAGGCACCCGGCCATGGAGCCGGTCCTCCAAGAGCTCCAGGTGGGTGTGCCAGCCGCCCGCGACACTGACGCGCTCGCGGCGCGCGCCGAGCAGCCGGTGGGTGAGCACGAGCAGCACGTCCGCGCCCCGGGGGCTCAGGTCGAAGGTGACCTCGGAGGCGTCGGGCGCGTCGCCCCAGGTGTAGGCCAGCACGTGGGGCGGCTCATAGCGGGTGATGCGGCCGGTGAAGGCATGGCCGTCCTTCATGTGCTGGTAGCGCTCGGGGATGGGCTCGGGCGATGAGCCGAGGTCCGCGTGGCGGAAGACGTGCGCGATGCGCCCGCCCACCCAGGGCTCCATCGCCCCGGTGGCCAGCCACTGGCCCCGCTTGTCCGAGTCCGTGAGGTAGGCCCAGAGCCGCTCCACGGGCCCGGGCAGCAGCCGCTCGAAGCGGACCGTGCCGGGCGCGGGAAAGGCGCCGGGCGCGCCGCGGGTCCGGGCGCGGTGCATCACACCTGCACGAGCTGGAGGAAGTTGCCGCAGGTGTCATCGATCTTGGCGACCGTGGGTCCACCGGGGATGGACATGGGCTCGTTCGCGAACACCACGCCCAGGGCCTTGAGCCGGGTGAACTCGCTCGCGAGGTCCTCGACGAAGAACGCGGTGAGGGGGATGCCCGCCGAATAGAGCTCCCGCTGGTACGTCTTGGAGAACGCATGGGCCATGGGCTCGAGCACCACCTCGGCGCCGTCGGGCTCCGAGGGCGAGACGACGGTCAACCACCGGTAGGGCCCCATGGGGATGTCGTTCTTCTTCAGGAAGCCGAGCTTCTCCGTATAGAAGGCCAGCGCCTTGGCCTGATCATCCACCAGCACGCTCGTCAGTTTGATCTTCATCGCTTCTTCTTCCTTTCGGGGTTCTTGGCGGTCGCCGCGTCCTCGGCCCGGAGCAGGGCCTCGAGCGCGTCGAGCCGCCCGGTCCAGTAGCGCTCGTAGAAGCGCAGCCATTCGTTCGCCTCGGCCAGGGGCGAGGGGTTGAGTCCACAGACATGGGTGCGTCCGCGCACCGTGCGGCGCACGAGCCGCGCCCGCTCGAGCGTCTTGACGTGCTTGGACGCCGCCGCGAGCGACATGGAGAAAGGCTCGGCCAGCTCGCCCACGGTGTGCTCCCGCGCGCTCAAGCGGCGCAACATCGCCCGCCGCGTCGGATCGGACAGGGCGTGGAACACCTCGTCCAGCGCGCGGGAGTCATGCTCAACCATACGGTTGAGGATAGGGCCTCGGGCGGGACTGTCAACCATTGGGTTGAATCAGACGCTAGACTCGCGCCATGACTGCTCGTTTCCGATTCCATTCCCTGGGCCTGGCGGCGGTGCTGCTGGTCGCCGGGACATCCTTCGCGGGGCCGCCCGCCCAGACGGCACCCGCCGTGGAGCCGCCGCGCTGCGCGCACGGCCAGCGGGTCCAGGTGAAGCCCTCGGACTGGACGGCGAAGGTCCGGGCCGCCCCGTCGGCGGGGGAGTTGAAGTCCCTGTTCACGGCGCTGGGCCTGAAGACCGACTGGGCGCGCGCGGCCTGTGGAGGGACCCCGGCGGTGGTGCCCGAGCTCCAGGATGCGCGGGTCCTGTCGGCGGACACGCGGGACGTGCTCCTCCAGGTGCGGGGCACGGTCTGCGGGGGCACGCGCCTGCTCGATGGCGTGCTGCTCCACCCGATGGGGGCGCCAGACACGTGGTG
Organism: Archangium primigenium; assembly: GCF_016904885.1. Classification (NCBI taxonomy): domain Bacteria; kingdom Pseudomonadati; phylum Myxococcota; class Myxococcia; order Myxococcales; family Archangiaceae; genus Melittangium; species [Archangium] primigenium. The sequence continues at coordinate 9,140,545 of NZ_JADWYI010000001.1, read as the reverse complement.
CGCCCTGCGGCTGCCTTTCCTGCCAGGCGTGCCGGAGGCGTCCTGGGTGCGCACCACCGTGGGCTTCGAGCACCTGACGGACGCCACGCGCCAGGTGATTCGTGTGGACTCCAAGACCTCGGATGGGCGCGACGACGTCGAGGCGCTGGAGTACTGGGAGGGCGGGCGGGAGGACGTCCACCTCATCTTCATCGTCCCCACGAAGACCCGGCACCAGGGCGTCGTGGAGCGCGCGTCCACGGCGAAGGTGTCCCCGCGGGGCGAGGGCTTTCCGCGCGAGCTTTTCATCGAGGAGACGATGCGCGACTGCGGCCAGTTCGTGGACCTGCCCTCGGGGGCGCGCGCGCTGTCGGGGACGTGCCGTGAGGAGTCCCAGAAGACGCCCTGGTGCTACCGGCGCTCCCCCGCGCGAGACACGGGCGGCTACCACCCGTGCGCGCTGTCTCCCTGAAGCGCACGCCCCGGCAGCGTACTTTTTGAGGCTCAATGAAATTTCTGGGAAAACTTGATTTCCGCTGTTAGGGCCGGTGTCCAATCACGACAACGCCCGCCGGGCGCGGGCGAAGGAGACACCGTCATGCGGAATGGACAGCGGAAGAACGTGGGCTTGCTCGCGGTGGCCGGGCTGGTGGCGAGCGCGACGCTGCTGCAGCCCACGGGAGTGTCGGCGGCGGTCAGCTCGCCGTGTCCCTGGTCGAACACGCTCTGCCTGTTCGAGGGTGAGAACTACACGGGCGCGGTCTTCAACGTGCGGGCGCTCAACCCGCGCGCGGGCACCTGCGTCAACCTGCCGGAGCATGGCTGGGAGGGCCGGGCGCACTCGGCCATCAACACCAACAGCGCCACCGCGGCCATGTTCCTCAACGAGAACTGTGTCGGCGGGCCGGCGCCCGTCCAGGGGTCGATCCCCTCCCTGGGCTTCACGCCCAAGAGCGTCTGGGTCTACTGACCTGACGACAGGCGCGCCGGTTCCGGGGGCGAGGTGGCTCGGAACCGGTGTGCACCTTCCGCGCTCCGACGCTCCACGGAGGCGGCACGGCTTGAGGACAGCACCATGAATCTTCGCGCGTGCACCTCGCTGCTGCTCTTCGTTTCCGCCTGCGCCACGTCAGGGCCAGGCCCGACGGCGAGCGTGCGCCGGGACCCGAGGATCGTGAACCTTCAGCGTGCGGCGACGTTGCCTTGGACAGACGGCGGGCGGTGCGCCGTCCAGGAGGCTTCGCGGCCTTGGCCCGTGCTGGCGGAACGCTGTTACCAGGCCCTCGACCATGATCGGGTCGAGTTTCACGACACCACGGGACGGTGCATGCTCAGCGCCGTGGGCGCGGCTGTCGTGGGGTTCGGTGTCTGCGTCTTGGCGGCACCGGAGATCGCCTTGGGGGCCGTGATCGTGACAGGCGGAGTGGTCGTGGGATTCGCGATCCAGGAGGCGCTGGACGCATATGAATCGAAGAGGAACGCTCCGTCCGGGGAACTTCAGACAAAGAGAAGGCGGAAGCCCAAGCCGGAAGGCCCTGACATCCCTCCGCCATGGCCTCCCGGACTCTCGGAACAGGAGCGCCGCTTCAGATGCGAGCCCATCCCGGTGAAGCACCGGGGCGGGGACGACGCGCATGATCGATGCGCCGACATGTTTCCGCCCAACCGCTATCCGGGAATGGACGTGCTCGTCGATGGCAAGCACTTCGACGCACTGCAAGTGGGGGCGCGCGTGCTGTGGGAGATCAAGACCGACCAGTTTGGCACGTACAGTGACTTCCTCCGCGGACAGGTGATCCGCACCCAGGTGGAAGAGCTTCGGGCGGAACGCGACATCGCCACGTCTTGTGGGTACGGTTTCGTCGTGGGCGTGAGCACGGAAGAGCACAAAGAAGCCCTGGAGTTCCAGGCGCTTGACCTCCAGATCGTCGTCACGGGGTGTCCGCGATGAGTCAGCGAAGGACGCTGGGGCTCATCGTCTATGCCCCCGAGTTCGCGGACAATGACGAGCGTGCGCTCGCCGCTGTTCACGGCATGGAGCGGGCGCTTCCCGATGTGCATCTGGCGTGGAAGGTCTCGCGGGAAGGGCAGCCCATCGCATTGCCTCGGCGTGATGCATGGCTCACGCAAGAAACGCGGAAGGGGGCATTCCCGTTGGTGTGCAACGGTGACGACCGTTCTCCCATGACGATTTATGGGCTCCGGACGCCGCCTCGTCAGGCGCCGGGGGGTCAACCGCTGTCGGACATCCACGCCGAGCTGCCACTGGACGAGTCCGTGCTCCCATTCGCGGGGAATGTGCTTGAAGGCGTCGCGGAGGGAGCACGGGCGTTCTGGGGACACGCGACACCGTTTCGCGCGGGAGTGGAGATCGCACGGCAAACAGTGGACTCAGTGCACAAGCCAGGAACTCCACCCCGAGGACTTCCCGCGCTCAAGCTTCCAGAGCAGATGCGCTCGCCCGCGGTTCCGCAGCGACTCGGGTGGTTGAATTACTGGTCGGAAGCCGCCTCACGGGCCATTGGCTTTCCGGATTTCGCCCGCGACGCGGATCTCCTCGCGCGCTCACGTCGTACCGCGTTGGGCGGATGGATTGTTCAACTCACCGAGGCGCCCCTCGACCTGGACAACTCCGAGCATCTAGACATCCTCCAACGGGCCTATGCGTCCTTTCCAGAAATAGGTGGACGCGCATCCCCTTGAGGTCGCTTGGTAGCCGCAACGCTTCCCCGGGTTGTGACTTGGTGAGAGGCCACTGAGGGTTCTGCCCTGCGGTTGAGCTAGGCCCCCATCGTGGTTCAGCGGGAGGCCTCAGCCCGAGGAACGCGGTGTCGTCCAGTCCGTTACCAAGGAGGACTCACAGAGGGAATCTCGTCGGAATTTCTCCACGGGTGCCCCGCTCTGAGGGAACTCTTATGGGAAACACCCCAATCCGACTTCTGGGTTCTGTGCTCGTCTGCGCCGACCGGATAGGACAAGGCTCACCCGCTGCGTTGTACCTCAACAGGTGGGCAGAGGTGCTTGGTGTCTTGTTGCGTGTATTCGGTGCGGCATGGTTGCTTGCGATGTTCACTGACGAGTCCATGGCGTCGGAACAGCGGTATCTGGACTGCATTTGCTTGGCAGTCGAGCAGTTCGGCGCTTCGCGAGCGATTCGTGAACTCGCCAAGAGGTTGCAGCGGCTCTCCAATTCGCGAAGCAATTCAGTCGGTGGCAGGGCCGCGCGGTGGGTCTACCGAGGCTCTGAACTGAGCTTGCTCGCTTTCGCTGCGTTTCTTGTGGGCGCGTGACCGGGCACCGAGCCGGTCGCCGGGATTCTCTCTCTTTGCGTGCCCGACGCTGAAACCACGCCCGATGCCTGTCCAGGTGACAGGCATCCCGGTCTGCGGAGAACGAGAAGGCGGGCAACGCCAGCCCAATGACGCACGCTGCCCGTCACACCGGGTGGTGCTCGCGCACGTAGGCCTCCAGCCGGTCGAAGGCGGCGGTGAGGACCTCCTCCTGGGGCAGGAACACGATGCGGAAGTGCTGCGTGCCTTCCTTCTGCCCGAAGCCACTGCCGTGCACGAACAGCACGCCCGTCTCGCGCAGGAGCGACATCACGAAGGCCTCGTCCGACGTGACCCCGGGCAGTTGCATGCGCGGCATGGCGTAGAAGGCCGAGGACGGCTCCTGCATGCTCAGGCCGGGGATGGCGTTGATCCGCCGCACGGTCAAATCCCTCCGCGCGCGCAGCCGCGTCATCATCTCCTGGATGTGCTCCTGGGGCCCGTCCAGCGCGGGCGCGATGGCGTGCTGCTGCGGCCCGGACGAGCACAGCCGCGCGTCCGCCAGCCGCAGCACCGCCGCGCGCAGCTCCGGCATCAGGTGCGCGTTGTTGAAGACGAGCCAGCCCACGCGCCAGCCACACGTGAGGTACGCCTTGGTCAGGCCATTGAACGTCAGGATGGGCACGTCCGTGGCGAGCGCCGCCGTGGGCACGTGCGCCTTGTCGTAGATGAGCTTGTCGTAGATCTCATCCGACAGGACGACCAGGTTGCGCCGCCGCGCGATCTCCAGCAGCCCCTGCAACACCTCGCGGCCGAGCACCGCGCCCGTGGGGTTGTTGGGATTGCACAGCAGGATGGCGCGCGTGTCGGGCGTGCACAGCCGGTCGATCTCCTCCAGGTCCAACGACCAGTCGTGCTCCTCGTCGAGCGTGTAGGGCACGCCCACGGTGTTGAGCTTGGCCATCAGCGCCCCATAGAGCGGGTAGCCGGGGCAGGGCAGCAGCACCCGCTCGCCGGGCTCCAGGAGCGCCGTGAGCGCCAGCTCCAGCGCCTCGCTCGCGCCGGACGTCACCACCACGTCGTCCGGGGACACGGCGATGCCCTTGTCCGTGCACTCGCGGGCGATGGCCTCGCGCGCGGTGAGGATGCCCGCCGAGGGCGCGTAGCCGTTGTGTCCGTCCCGCATGGCCCGGCTCACCGCCTCGATGAGGTGCGGCGGCGTCTGGAAGTCGAACTTCAGCGGATCCCCGATGTTGAGGTAGAGGATGCGCCGACCCTGGGTCTCCAGGCGGTGGGCTTCGGCCACGACATTGCGGATGGCGTAGCGGACATTCTCGATGTGACGGGCGGGGCGGACCAAGTGGAGGACCTCGGGTGGAATGGGCGCGTTGTAACACCGCGCGTCGTGCCGTGCTCCCAACCCTGGGGGGGAGCCGCTGAACGGAAGGGGAGCGGTCATGTCTTTGTGGTTGCAACGAGGCGGTCGTGTCCTGGTGCTGGGGTTCGCGCTGCTGGGGGGCTGTGGGGAAGGGACGGAGGGCGAGCCCGGTTCGCCGCCCGCGTCGTCCTCCCGGGTGAGCGTGGAGTTTCTCGCGCCCCAGGAAATGGCCGTCACGCGCGGTGACCTGGGCATCGCCCTGAATGTGCGGGGGGGCGTGCCGGAGCGGATGGACCTCTATGTGGACGAGGGCTGGGTGACCCAACTCGAGGCGGCCAGCTACCGGTGGGACACCCGGGACTGGCCCGAGGGCGAGCACGCGCTGTCGGTCCGGGTGGCGTCGGGCACCCAGGGCTTCACGACGCCCAAGCGCAAGGTGGTGGTGGATCGCACACCGCCGCGCATCGTCTCGCGTCAGCCCGCGGCCGGCGCGAGGTCGGTCCGCAAGGGCGACCCCATCGTCCTGGAGTTCTCCGAGCCCCTGGAGCCCTCGGCCGTGGACACCCTGTGGCTGGAGGCGCAGGCGGCGGGCGATTTCCCGCGCACCCTGCGCGCGCCGCGCCTGTCCGAGGACCGCAAGACCCTCAGCTTCGCGGACGTGACGGACGCGTCGTGGATGCCCTACACCCTGTCCGTCGTCGTGCGCGGGGTCGTGGCGGATGGCGTGGGCAACCAGGGCACGCCGGCGTCCGAGGCCTGGTCCTGGCAGGTGACCGGCTACTGAGCGCGCTGAAACGCCCGGCGGGCGGCCCCCTCCTCGAGGGAGAAGAGGCGCCGCCCGCCGGGCAGTCACGTCCTGTCCGCGCGCCTCACGCCGGCTGGGGCGTGCCCTCGGGTCCACCGCCCTCGGGCTTGGAGGGCGGGGGCGTCTTCTTCTCGTGGCGCTTGAGCACCTTGCCGCGCGCCGTCTCCACCAGCGTGTAGAGCACGGGGATGAAGATGAGGTTGACGAAGGTGGACAGCAGCATGCCGCCGAACACCGCCGTGCCCAGGGACTTGCGCGACGAGGAGCCCGCGCCCGTGGCCAGCACCAGGGGCAGCACGCCCAGGAGGAAGGCGAAGGACGTCATCAGGATGGGGCGCAGGCGCGTGTCCGCCGCTTGAATCGCCGCTTCCACCACGCCCTTGCCCTGGTGGCGCAGCTGCTCGGCGAACTCCACGATGAGCACCGCGTTCTTGCTCGACAGGCCCACGAGCATGAGCAGACCCACCTGGCAGAACACGTCGTTGACGAGCCCGCGCAGCAACTGGAAGCCCAGCGCCCCGAGCATCGCCACCGGCACGGCGAGCATGATGACGAAGGGCAGGGCGAAGCTCTCGTACTGGGCGGAGAGCACCAGGAACACGAACACGATGCCCAGGCCGAAGATGAGCAGCACCGTGCCGCCCGCCTGCTTCTGCTCGAGTGACAGGCCCGTCCACTCGTAGGCGTAGCCGTTGGGCAGGCTCTGCCGGGCGACCTCCTCCATGGCCTCCAGCGCCTGACCGGTGCTGGTGCCCGGCGCGCCCTGGCCGTTGACGGTGGCCGAGCGGAACAGGTTGTAGTGCTGGATGGTCTGCGCCGTGGTGATGGGCGTGATGGTGACCAGGCTCTCCAGGGGCACCATCTGCCCCGTGGTGGAGCGCACGTAGAAGGACGCGATGTCCTTGGGCTCGCTGCGGAAGGGCGCGGCGGCCTGCACGTAGACGCGGTAGACGCGCGTGGCGAGCGTGAAGTCGTTCACGTACGCGCTGCCCATGTACACCTGGAGCGTGGAGTACAGCTCGTTGAGCGACACGCCGAGCGCCTTGGCCTTCTCCCGGTCCACCGACACGTTGAGCAGGGGCGTGGTGGCGGTGAAGGACGAGAAGACGCTGCGCAGGGGGCCCGCCTGGTTGGCCTTGGCCGACAGCTGCTGGGTCGCCGCCGACAGCTCGTCGAGCGTGTGCGTGCCCTGTTGATCCTCCAGCACGAACTCGAAGCCGCCCACGCTGCCCACGCCGCGGATGGTGGGCGGTTGGAAGGCCAGCACACGCGCGCCCTGGATGGAGGCCAGCGGCCCGCGCAGCCGCTCGATGATGCCCGCCACCGCCTGCTCCTTCTCCTCGCGCTCGGCCCACGGCTTGAGGTTGACGAAGAGCGTGCCGTAGTTGGGACCCGTGCCGAGCACCGAGAAGCCGCCCACGGTGAAGCGGCCGGTGACCTCGGGGATCTTCTCCAGCTGCTCCTCCACCTGGATGAGCACCTGCTTGGTGTAGTCCAGGGACGAGCCCTCGGGGCCCTGCACCGCGATGATGAGGTAGCCCTGGTCCTCCTCCGGGATGAAGCCGCTGGGGGTGACCTTGTAGAGCAGGCCCGTGAGGGCCATGAGCACCACGAACACGCCCACCACCCCCCAGCGCGCCCGGGGCCCGAGCAGCCGGCCGAGGAAGCGCGAGTAGCCGCGCCGGAAGGCATCCACCGTGCGGTCCACGTACTGGAAGACGCGCCACTTCTCGCCCTCGTGGGGCTTGAGCAGCCGCGCGCACAGGGCGGGGGACAGCGTGAGCGCCACCAGGGCGGACAGGCCGATGGAGAAGGCGAGCGTCAGGGCGAACTGCCGGTAGATGGAGCCCGAGGTGCCCGGGAAGAAGGACACGGGGATGAACACCGCGGAGAGCACCAGCGCCGTGGCGATCACCGCGCCGCCCACCTGCTTCATGCTGTCGTGGGTGGCCTGACGCGCGTCCGTCTTCTCCTCGGCCATGACGCGCTCGACGTTCTCGATGACCACGATGGCGTCATCCACCACCAGGCCCGTGGCCAGCGTGAGGCCAAAGAGCGTGAGGGTGTTGAGCGAGAAGCCAAACGCGCTCACGAAGGCGAAGGTGCCAATGAGGGACACGGGCAGCGTCGTGGCCACCACGAGGATGCTGCGCCAGCCGTGCAGGAAGACGAACACCACGATGATGACGAGCACCACCGCCTCGAAGAGCGTCTTGACCACCTCGTCGATGGACTCCTGCACCGCGAGCGTGGTGTCGAAGGAGCGCTCGTAGACGAGGCCCGGCGGGAAGTTCTGCTGCAGCCGCTGCAGCTCCTTCTCCACGTCCTCGCGCACCTGCAGGGCGTTGGAGCCGGCGAGCTGGGAGATGCCCAGACCCACCGCCTCGCGGCCATTCCAGCGCAAGAGCTGGTTGTAGTTCTCCGCGCCCAGCTCGACCTTGCCCACGTCCTTGATTTGCACGAGCCCACCGTCCGGCCCGCGCTGCACGACGATGTCCTCGAACTGCTGGACCGAGGAGAGCTGGCCGGCCACCTGGACGTTGATCTGATACGTCTGGCCGGTGGGGGCGGGGGGCTGGCCCACCTGGCCCGCGGCCACCTGCACGTTCTGCTCGCGCAGGGCGTTGGTCACGTCCGTGGCGGTGAGGCCCCGGCTGGCCAGCTTGACGGGATCCAACCACAGGCGCATGGCGAAGCGGCGCTCGCCGAAGATGCGCACGTCGCCCACGCCGTTGATGCGCAAGAGCGCGTCGCGGATGTACACGTCCGCGTAGTTGCTCAGGAAGCTCGTGGTGTAGCGGCCTTCCTTGTCATAGAGGCCAAAGGAGACGAGCAGCTGCGACTGGGCCTTGTTGATGATGATGCCCAGGGCGTTCACTTCCGAGGGCAGCTGGGCGCTGGCGCGCGCCACGCGGTTCTGCACGTCCACCGCCGCCACGTCGATGTCCCGGCCGGGATCGAAGGTGACGGTGATGGTGCTCTGCCCGCTGTTGGTGCTGCTGGAGGAGATGTAGCGCATGCCCTCCAGGCCGTTGAGCTGTCGCTCCAGCACGGTGGTCACCGCGCTCTCCACCGTCTCGGCGGAGGCGCCGATGTACGTGGACGTCACCGTCACCTGGGGCGCGGCGAGATCCGGGTACTGCTCGATGGGCAGGGTGGGCAGGGCGATGGCGCCCACGAGCGTGATGAGGATGGACAGCACGCTCGCGAAGATGGGCCGCTTGATGAAGAAGTCGGAGAACATGGGCCGTCACCCGCCCCCGCTGGTTCCAGCGTCCGTGCCGGCATCGGTGCCAGCGTCCGGGCGCCGGGTGCCGCCGTCGCCGGGCGTGGCCGTGCCCGCGTCCGCGGCGCCCCCCACTCCCGACTCCTCGCCGCGCGGCCTGGCCGGCTTGGGCTGCACGGGCTGACCGTCACGCAGCGACTGCAGCGCGCCCACGGCGACGGTGGCGCCCTGCTCCAGGCCCTTGAGCACCTCGTAGTAGTTGTCCTGGAGCGCGCCGAGCTGCACGGGGACGCGCTGCGCCACCTGGCCGCCGCCGTCTCCCTCGGTCACGACGGTGGCGAAGAACTGACTGCTCTGCTGGGACACGGCATAGGTGGGCAGCCGCAGGGACTCGCGCACGGCGTACTCCACCTCCACGTGCACCACCTGGCCGGCGAGCAGGCCCACCTCGTTGTTGTCGAACACCGCCTTGAGCTCCACGAGCTGGGTGTTCGCGTTGGGGGTGGGCGCCACGAAGAAGACGGGGGCGCGCACCACCGGCTTGCCCTCCATGTTCAGCACGTCCACCTGGGTGGTGCCGGGCTTCACCTCGGCGGCGCGCTCGGGCGGCACCGACACGGACAGCTCCAGGGCGCGGCTTTGATCCACGCTGGTGAGCGCCACCTGCTGGGTGACGTAGTCGCCCACCTTCACGGGGATGTTGCCCACCACGCCGTCGAAGGGCGCCGTCACCTGGTAGAAGCCCAGCTCCACCTGCTGCAGCTCCACCTGCGCCTCCGCCGAGCGCGCGCTCGCCTCGGCCGCCGCCGCCTGGGACACGGACTGCTCATAGTCCTGTCGGCTCAGCAGCCCTTCCTTGAGGAGCTGCTCGGCGCGCTGGCGCGTGCTGCGCGCGAACTGGCGCTGGGCCAGGGCGGAGCTGCGCTGGGCCTGGGCGCTCTGCACGCCCGCGCGGCCGATGCGCGGATCCACCTCCAGCAGCAGTTGCCCGCGTTTGACCTGCTCGCCGGGCCGCACCGCGATGCGCTTCACGTAGCCGTTCACCTGCGGGTAGAGCGTGATGCTGCGCCGGGAGATGAGCGTGCCGATGTACTCGCCCGTGTCGCGCACCGGGCCGGGCTGCACCTGGATGACCTCCACCGCGAGGGGCTGTCCGCCGCCCGCGCCTCCCCCGGGGCCCCCGGGGCCCCCCGCGCCGCCCGCCTGGGACGGGCCCTTGTCCTTGTCGCCGTGACAACCCGCGAGCGCCATGACGGTCAACCACACTCCCACGACGCCCCGCCTCACCAGTCGCATGTTGCCTCCACCAGGAACGACTCGATCCGTGCCTGGAAGAATTGGAACTCACTCACCACCAGATTCAGCTCCGCCTGCCGCAGCGCCGCCGCCGACACCACCAGGTCCTGGCTCGTGCCGGCGCCCACCTCGAAGGAGCGGCGCGTGAGGCGATCGTTCTCGTCCGCGAGCTCGCGCGCGCGCGAGGCGATGTCCTTCTGCTCCCGCGCCACCTGCACGCCGCGCCGGGCGCGGCGCACCTCCACCGTCAGCGAGCGCTCCAGCTCCACCGCCTGCTGCCGGGCCTGCTCCTCCTGGGCCCGCGCCTGGCGCACGAGCCCGCCACGCGCTCCGCCGTCATAGATGGGCAGGGTGAGCACCGCGCCGATGTTCCAGACGGGCACCCGCGCGAAGCCCGGGTCCACCGTGAAGCCCAGGGCGGTGCTCTGCGCCTCCAGGGTGGGCAGGTACTGCGAGCGCGTGGCGGACACGGAGCGCTCGGCCGCGAGCACCCGGGCCCGCGCGGCCGCCTGATCCGCCCGCTCGCGCACGTCCTGGAGCGCGCGGCACTCGCGCTGGCCCTGGGCGAACAGCTCCTCCAGGGACAGCTCCTTGTGGATGCCCACCGGCTCGTTCACCCCGAGCAGCTGCCCGAGCGCGTCGCGCGCCCGCCGCAGGTTCTCGTCGCCGGACACCACCGAGGTGCGCGCCGACTCCGTGTCCTGTTGCAGGCGGATGACGTCCAGCCGGGTGCCCGCGCCCAGCTCCAACCGGCGCTGGGCGAGCGCCAGCCGCTCCAGGGCGGAGCGCAGATTGACTCGATTCACGTCGGCGACACTCTCCGCGGAGGACACCTGGATGAGGGCCTGGGCGAGCGTGAGGGTGAGCTGGCGCTGGGTGTCGTCGAGCGACAGCTCGGTGGCCTGGCGCGTGGCGTTCGCGGCGCGCAGGGCGTTGACCGACTGGAGGTTGAACAGGGACACGGCGGCCGTCAGGGTGCCGGTGCCCACGGGGGAGGTGAGCGTGTAGTCCCCCACGCCGCCGCCGACACCGCCGCCACCGACGCCCCCACCCACTCCGCCTTGCAGGAAGGTGGCGCCCAGCAGGTTGTTCTGCACGGCGACCGAGCCATTGAGCGAGGGCAGCAGGCCCGCGAGCGCCACGCGCCGCTGGCCCCGGGCGGCCTCCACCTGGGCCAGGGCGATGGCCAGTTGCGTGGAGCGCTGGCGCAGCAGTTGGAGGGCCTCGTCCCAGGAGTTCAGCCGCACGGGCGCGGGGGCGATGGGCTCCAATTGAGGATCCGACACCTCGAGCTGGATGGGCGCGGGCGGGGCGGACGCGGGCGCCTGGGCCAGGCGTTCTCCAGCGGGCAGCGGCGCGGTGGTGAGCAGGGTGGCGAGAAGAAAGGGATTCATAGACAGGCCCCACACAGTGGGGCCGCCCGCATCGCTCCGCCGCTTGCCCTCGGGGGATCGTTGTGGATGGAAACAAAGAGTGCCCGCTGGTGAGCACTCCTCCTGCCTGAATGGCGTGAAATGACACAGGCGGACGCGGGGTCCTTGGGGCCCCACGGGTCGCCGGTCGTACGCCGGAGGGCAGGCGAGCACTCGTCGTTCACGGGGCGCGATGCCCACACCGGCTAGAGTCCCGGGCGCCCATGCCCAAATCCCGTTCCGCCGCTCCGGTCCCGGTGTCCGCTTCCGCGTCTCCGTCGCTCCACGCCGCGGGGGCCCCCGCTGGCGCCGTCGGGGTGCTTCCCGCCGCGCGGCTCATGGCACATGCCGCCGCGTGGCTGCTGCTGGTGGGCCTGCTCACCGGGGGGTACGTGGCCGCGGCGATGACGGGCAAGGTGCCCGCGGAGCCGCGCGGCGCGCTCGCCTCGCACCTCAACGCGCTGATGGGGACGTTCCTGTTGCTGGGCGTGGCCTGGTCGCTGCCGATGCTGCGCTACGGGCCCCGGGGCCAGACGCGGCTCGCCTGGGCCTTCATCGGGGCCAACTTCGCCAACTGGGCGGTGACGGCGGTGAAGGCGTGGCTGCACGTGGCCGGGGTGGATGCCACGGGCGAGCCGGTGAACGACGCCGTGTTCGGCGTGCTCACGCTCAGCGTGGTGCTGCCCTCGCTCGGGGCGGCGGCGGCGTGGGTGTACGGCTTCCGGCGGCCGACGCGGCCGTGACGTCAGCCGGGGGCGTCGCGCGGCAGGACGACCCGGAAGGTGGTGCCTTCGTCGGCCCGCGAGGTGAGCTGGACCTCGCCCCCGTGCGCCTGCGCGATGGCGCGCACGATGAACAGGCCCAGGCCCACGCTGCGCCCCTGCCGGTCCACGCCTTCCACGCCGCGTTGCATGGGCTGGAAGAGTGAGGCCTGGCGCTCGGGCGGGATGGGCTCGCCCTGGTTGTGCACGCTCAGCGTCACGGTGCCGTCGTGGGCCTCGGTGCGGATGTCCACGGGCGCGTCCGCCGTGCCGTACTTGAGCGCGTTGGTGACCAGGTTCTGCACCACCTGCTGGAGCCGGTCCGCGTCCCAGGCGCCCCGGCCATCGCCTCGCACCTCGTGGCGGATGCGCACCCCCGGCCGTGCCTCCTGGACTTCCTGCACCGCGCCGCGCGTCAGGTCGTGGAGGTCCGCGGGCCGACGCTCGATCTTCAGTCCGCCCCCGAGCCGCGCCTGGGTGAAGTCGAGCAGGTCGCGCACCATGCGCTCGGCGCGATCCGTGGAGGCCAGGATGCGCTCCACGGTGCGGCTCGCCTTCGGCTCGATGGCCCCCCGGCGCTGGAGCGTGGCCGCCCCGAGGCTGATGGCGGCCAGGGGGTTGCGCAGATCGTGGCTCACGATGCCGATGAGCTGCTGGGCGAAGTCCGCCCGACCGCTCTCCTGTTGCGCGAGCGCCTCGGCGCGCTCGCGGGCCCGCACCGAGTCCGTCACGTCCAGGGTGAGCACGAGCAGGCCGGTGATGCTCCCATCCAGCTCGCGGATGGGCTGCCAGCTCGCGTTGTAGAACCGCAGCTCGGGCGCGCCGGTGCCCCGCACGTCGATGTGCAGGGGCTGCTCGTGCTGGGTCAGGGGCTGCCCCGTGCGCAGCAGCGTCCGCAGCTGCTCGGCCATTCCCTGGCCCGCGAGCTCCGGGAGCGCGTCCTCCAGGCGGCGCCCCAGCAGCTCGCGCTGGCCCACCAGGCGACGGTGGACGGCGTTGGCCATCTCGTAGCGCAACGCCTGGCCGCGCAGCACGCACACGCCGAAGATGTCCTGCTCGGCGAGCGAGGCGAGCAGCCCCTCCCGTCCCGCGTCCGCCACCTTGCGGGAGGTGGCATCGATGGCGGTGCCGGAGATGCGCACGGGAGCGCCCGCCGCGTCGAAGGTGACCTGTCCCCGTGCGTCGAGCCACCGCACGGGCTGTCCCTCGCCGGGCAGCACCCGGTACTCCTGCAGGAGCACGCCCCCGTCCGCGCCCGTGAGCGCGGCGTGGAGGCCCCGGGCGATGCGCGGGGTGTCCTCGGGGTGGAGGTGCGCGAGCGCCGCCTCCAGGAGCGGCCGGGGCTCGTCCGGGGAGAGCCCGAAGAGCTCGCGCATGCGCCCATCCATCCGGATGTCCTGAAGACGGGGGTCGAGCTCCCAGGTGCCGGCGCCCGAGTTGGTGAGCGCCCCCTGGAGCCGCTGCTCGCTTTCGCGCACCCGCTCCGCCGCGCGCTCCAGCTCCCGGGCCGCGTGCTGGGCCCCCTCGCGCGAGCGCACGAGGTCCGTGACCTCCACCGCGTGGACGAAGATGGCGTCCATCTGACCCGAGGCGTTCCGGATGGGCTGGTAGACGAAGTCCAGGCACACGTCCTCGAGGGGCCCCTCGGGGCGCCGACGTAGCTGGAGCCAGGTCTCACGGCCGACGTACGGCTCGCCCGTGCGGCGCACCGTGTCCAGCAGGCCCAGGAAACCCTGCTGGGCCATTTCGGGCAGCGCCTCGGCCAGGGGGCGCCCGAGCACCTCCCGGCCACCCACGAGCTGGAGATAGCGCGCGTTGGCGACGCGGAAGCGGTGCTCGGGTCCCTCCAGCAGCGCGATGATGGCGGGGGCCTGCTCGAACATGAGCCGCAGCAGCTGCTCCTGAGCGGCGAACTGGTGCGAGAGCGCCTCGAGCCGCCCCTGCTCCGCTTCCGCCTGGGCCTGGGCCTCCCGCGCGGCGGCGACCGCCTCCTCGCGCTCCCGCTCCAGGCGCCGCAGCTGGGTGACGTCCTGGAGCATCGCCACGTAGCCCTCCACGCGGTCGTCGGCTCCCCGGTGGGGCATGAAGCTGACCTTCACGTCGCGCGTGCCCCCGAGGCGGTAGGGCACCCCGTGCTGCTCGAAGGAGAAGTGTTCCCCGGCGAGCCCCCGGCGCACGTAGGGGCCGAGGACCGCGTAGGCCGCCTCCCCGATGACCTCGCGGACCTTGCGCCCGCGCATCTGCTCGTCGGTGAGCCCGAACCACGAGCGGTAGGCGTGGTTGACGCGGCCATAACGCTCATCCGCGGTGACGAAGGAGACGAGGACCGGGATGGAGTCCAACAGCAGCCCCAGCTCCGCCTCGCTCCGGCGCGTTGCCCACGCCATCGCCCGGTGGAAGAAGTCCGCGACCCGCTGGACGTCCTCGAGGGCGATCGGCCCGGGCGCGGCCAGCTCGAGCACCAGCGCGTGCAGCGCCGCGTACTCGGCCAGCACCCGCTCGCGGTCGAACCCGGGCCGCGGGGCCGGAACGGGGACGGGGTGGCCCTGGCGCAGCGTCTCGGCGAGGGCCGTCAGGAACGGCGCCGCCTGCTCGCCCAGCTCGGGTGTTCGCCCCAGCCGCGCGCGCCAGCGCACGAGCAGCTCCTCCCGGTGGGTCGTGAGCAGATCCGCGAGCCCCGTCACGCGCGTGCCTCGTGAAAGGACCCCTCATGCGCGAGGTGGGCGCGCGTCTCTGGAATGCGGTCGTTCAGCACGGGAGGGGGCGCGGGGACAGGAGGCGCCGTTGGATGTCTAGCGCATCCCTCCGTGGGCGTCACCGGGGGAGGGCAAGGACCCCCGCCGCTCTTCCGGGAATCGTTGCACCTCCAGTCGTCCCTCGGTCTGGACTGGCGGTCCCCCGGGTTTCACGGCACAAGGCGCGCCATGACCTCGATCGTGGCGCTGCTGGTCGCCTGCCTGCTGCTCGGGCTGCTCGCGCGGCGCAGTGGCCGCTTTCCGGAGCAGACGGCGCCGGTGCTCAACACCTACGTGCTCTACGTGGCGCTGCCCGCGCTGGTGTTGCGCTCCATCCACCGGCTGTCGCTCGTGCCCGAGCTGCTGCTCGCCGCGCTCACGCCCTGGCTCGTCTTCGGCGCGGCGTGGCTGCTCTTGCGCGGGGTGGGGCCGCGCCTGGGGCTCGCGCCGGCGAGCGTGGCGGCGCTGGTGCTCTCGGGAGGGCTGGGCAACACGGCCTTCGTGGGCCTGCCCTTCATCGAGGGCGCCCGGGGCCCCGAGGGCGTCACGGTGGCGGTGGTCGTCGATCAGCTCGGCTCCTTCCTGGTGCTGTCCACGCTGGCCTCGCTCTTCGCGGCGCGCGCGGCGGCCCGGGACACGCGGCCCGGAGCGCTCGTGCGCAAGCTGCTGACGTTCCCGCCGCTGCTCGCCCTGGGGGCCGGGTTCCTGTCCCAGGCCTGGGCCTGGCCCGGCTGGATGGATGACGTGCTCGCGCGGCTGGGCGGGTCGCTCACGCCACTGGCGCTGTTCTCGGTGGGCTACCAGCTGCGGCTGTCGGGACTCGCGGGCCGGGGCCGGGCGCTGGTGCTGGGCCTCGGGTACAAGCTGGTGCTCGCGCCGCTGCTCATCGCCCTGGTGCTGCTCGCGGTGCCGCGCCTGGACCGGCTCGTCTTCGAGGTGTCGGTGCTCCAGGCGGCGATGGGCCCCATGGTGACGGGGGCCCTCCTCGCCGTGGAGCACGACCTGGACCCCGACCTGGCCGTGCTCATGGTGGGCGTGGGCATTCCGCTGTCCTTCCTCACGCTCGCGGGCGTCCTGTGGGCCCTGGGGCCTGGCGGCCTCGTGTGAGCGGGCCTACTGCTCGCCAATCACCACGAAGCGGATGGCGGCGTTGAGGACCGAGACGGAGACGGCGTTGCCGAAGTAGCCCCCGCCCGAGTCCCCGCCCCCGAAGCCCCAGAAGCAGACCCGGTAGATGCGGTCCGCCCGGACGTTGAAGTAGGGGGCCTCGTGCCCGTAGAGGTAGGCGTTGTCGTCGTCGGGGGAGGGATCGCTCGGGTTGGTGTGGTGCTCCCACCAGCCCGTGCCATCGGCCCAGGTCCGGTAGCGGTGGTCCAAGTCCTTGGAGCGGCCGGTGCCATCGCGGTTCCAGCTCAGCACGAGAATCCCGAACCCGCCGTGCCCGTGCGCGGTGTAGCCATACTGGGACCGGAGGTCGTATTGGTAGTTGAAGGGCGCGTAGGCCCGGGGCTGGGCCTGGGTGTCCCGCGTGGGCACGAACTCCGTCCAGACGCCCACGCCCGCCGAGGTGGCCCCATCCGCGGAGCCCATGAAGTAGCGCAGGTCGCCCGTCTGCCGGTTCGCGGTGAGGTTCTGGATGGTGGCGACCTCGCCCGACACGCGCGGCGGGGACATCCAGACATCCACGTAGGGCGGGCCCAGGACGTGGAGGTGGCGGTCCGGCTTGGGGATGAAGAAGTGGCTGTCCATGACCTGGTAGGGCCGGGTGATCACGGCGCGGGCGGTGGGCGAGTCGGTGAACGTCGCGCGGGGCTTGAAGCGCTCGTCGCCCAGGAGTGCGTCGAGCTGTTCGCGGGGCGGTGAGGGATTCCGGGGCGAGAGCCGCTCGAGCTCCTCCCGCGCGAAGCTCTTGCGAAGCAGGGCCTCGGTGACCCGCGGACCCACGAGCGTCCGGGCCCGGACCTCGTCCTGGCGCCGGGTGACGGTGTCGAACACCGCGTCGAGCTCCGACCGGGCTTCCTCTGAAAGATGGTCCGAGACCTCCGGGACCGCTGCGGTAAGCGACATGATTCCCTCCTCGGGAGCGACGCTCCCGGTGAGAAGGACGCGCCTCGTGCGGGATGTGACGGTTCGCGTAGCATCGCGCGCCATGGCCATCTCCCAGCTCGAGGTCTCGGGGTACCGCTCGGTGCGCAAGCTGGTGCTGCCCCTGGAGCGGCTCACCGTGGTGGTGGGGCCCAATGGCAGTGGCAAGACGAACCTCTACCGGGCGCTGTACCTGCTGTGCGCGGCGGCTCAGGGGCAGCTCACGCGCGTGCTCGCGGACGAGGGCGGCGTGCCCAGCGTGCTGTGGGCGGGCGCGCGGGAGAAGAAGCCCGCCCGGCTCACCGTGGGCGTCACGCTGGACGGGCTGGCATACGAGCTGAGCCTGGGTCCCGTGCCGACCGGTCCCCTGGACCCGAGCTTCTTCATCCTCGACCCCGAGGTGAAGGAGGAGCACCTGTGGGCGCTGGAGGCGCGCCGCAAGCTGGTGCTCATGGAGCGCAAGGACCGCTCGGCCTTCCTGCGTGACGGCGAGGGGCAGCGGGTGGCCTTCCCGCTGACGCTCTGGTCGGGCGAGTCGGTGCTCGCGCAACTGGCCGAGCCGCACCGCTTCCCTCGGCTGTCGGAGCTCCAGGGCACGCTCCGGCAGTGGCGCTTCTACCATCACTTCCGCACGGACCCCGACGCGCCCCAGCGCTCGCCTCAAGTGGGCGTGCGCACGCCCGTGCTCGCGCATGACGGTCGGGACCTGGCGGCGGCGCTCCAGACCATCGTGGAGATCGGCGACGCGGCCGGACTGGAGCGCGCCATCACCGAGGCCTTTCCCGGCGCGCGGCTGGAGATTCAAGCCACCGAGGGCCGCTTCGGTCTCTGGCTCCACCAGGCGGGCCTCGCGCGTGCGCTGTCGGCGCGGGAGTTGTCCGACGGCACCCTGCGCTACCTCTGTTTGCTGGCGGCGCTCCTCAGTCCCCGTCCTCCGGAGTTCCTCGTCCTCAACGAGCCGGAGACGAGCCTGCACCCGGAGCTGCTCGGCCCGCTGGCCCGGCTCCTGGTGGATGCCTCCCAGCGGAGCCAGATCTGCGTGACGACGCATGCGGACGCCTTGTCCGAGGCCCTGGCCCGGAGCGGACGGAGCACCTCCGTGCGGCTGCGCAAGGTGCAGGGCGCCACCGAGCTCGTTCGCGCCGACGAGGAGGAGTCGTGACGGGGGAGGCTGCGCGCGTCGGTCTACTGTGCCCCATGACGTGTGCTTGCCCGGGCAGCGCATGCGGAGCCGGGCGGGGCGGTTAAAGAAGGTAGCGGTCCGTCGCCGGGGTGCTGAAGCTCGCGCCTCACGAGACCGTAGACCCACCGTGAGGGACCGACTCTTGAATGACTTGCTGCGCAGCCCGGGTGAGCTCGCCGCCTCGCTCGACAAGGCGCTGGCCGCCGCCCCCCATGACGCCGCCCGGACGGACTCCTGGTTGTTCGTCTACGGCTCCATGCTGGAGGCGCCGCCCTTCACGCCCGTGGAGCGGCGGCTCGCGACCCTCGAGGGCTGGACGCGGCGCTTCTGCCTCGCGGATCCGAAGATGCGGGGCACCGCGCGGCACCCTGGGTTGAGCTTGGGACTCGTGCGGGGGCGGAGCTGTCGGGGCATCGCCTACCGGCTGTCCGCGCGCACCGTGCGCGAGGAGCTGTTCCGGGTCTGGGAGCGCGAGATGACGCTGCCCTTCTACGTGCCGTGCTGGCTCGAGACCTGGACGACCGAAGGCGGCATTCCCGTGCTGACGTTCTGTACGGATCCCGTGGGCCCGCTGCATGAGCCCACCCCCGAGCCGGGCGCGATGCTCCAACGCCTCGCCACGTGCGAGGGGGAGAGCGGCCCGAACGCCGACTACCTCGAGGAGACCGTCCAGCAGCTCGCCGAGGCGGGCATTCCCGATGCGGACCTGGCCCAGCTGGCCGAGCGGGTCCGCGCCGCGCGCGCCGTCCTCGTTCCCTCCGGGCGGTGACGCGCCGGTGCTCTAGGATGGGCGGCATGACCTCCCCCTTCGCCGAGCATTTCCCCGCCTTGCGGCTGGACTTCAGCTACCTGGACAACGCGGCGGGGGCGCAGGTGCCCGCGCGGTGCATCGACGCCATCTCCGGCTACCTGTCCACGGGCAGCTGCAACGTGAACCAGCCGTATGGGGTCTCGGTGCGCACCACGGAGCTCAAGGCCCGGGCGCGCGCCGCGACGGCCGAGTTCCTCGGCTGCCAGCCCGACGAGGTGATGCTGGGCACGAGCGCGACGGCCCTGTCCTTCCAGCTCGCGCGGGCCTTCTCGCGGCTGTTCCAACCGGGCGACGAGGTCGTCATCTCGGAGCTGGAGCACGAGTCCAACGCGAGCCCCTGGCGGGACCTGGAGGCCCAGGGCGTGGGCGTGCGGCTGTGGCGGGCGCACTGGCCCGAGGGGCGGCTGGAGCTGGCGGACCTGCGCGCGCTGCTCACGCCGCGCACGCGGCTGGTGGCGCTCACGGCGGCCTCCAACGCGGTGGGCACGGTGCCGGACGTGGCCGGAGCGGCGGCGCTGGCGCGCGCGGTGGGCGCCTGGACGCTGGTGGACGCGGTGCACGCCAGCCCGCACCTGCTGCCGGACGTGAGGGCCTGGGGCGCGGACTTCGCGCTGATGTCTCCGTACAAGGTCTTCGGGCCGCACCTGGGCTGTCTGTACGTGCGGCGGGACCTGCTGGCGCGGCTGCCGGCGGACAAGCTGTGGTTCGTGCCCGACGACAGCGTGCAGAAGTTCGAGCCGGGAACGGCGCCCCATGAGCTGCTCGCGGGGTGGTTGGGCTCCTTGGACTACGTGCGCGAGGTGCTCGGGGACGGGGTGCCCGGACGCGCGGGTCTGGAGCGGGCCTTCCGCCGCATCGTGGCCCTGGAGCAGCCGCTGCTGGAGTCCACCCTGGAGCGGCTCCTCGCCCATCCCCGGGTGCGGCTCTACGGCATCGCCGAGCCCCAGGGACGCGTGGCCACGTTCTGCTTCAACGTCCCGGGGCGCACGCCCCGCGCGGTGGCCGAGCACCTGGCCCGGCACGGCGTGGGCGTGGCGGCCGGGCACTACTACTCCACGATGACGGCCCAGGCGCTGGGGCTGATGCCCGAGGGCGCCGTGCGCGTCTCGCTGCTGCACTACAACAGCGCGCGGGACGTGGAGCGCCTCATGGATGCGTTGAACCGTCTGCCCTGAGCGGGCGCGCCCCGTTCAGCGCCCGACGCCCGGGCCCGGGTTTTGTCTCGCCAGTCATCAGATGCCGCGCGGTTGGCTGTCCGCCTCGCGCTGGCTCGTGACAAGCACGCGCTCCAGGACCGAGGCGCGGTCCGGGAGAGTTCCAAGACATGTCGAC
Organism: Archangium primigenium; assembly: GCF_016904885.1. NCBI lineage: Bacteria > Pseudomonadati > Myxococcota > Myxococcia > Myxococcales > Archangiaceae > Melittangium > [Archangium] primigenium. The sequence continues at coordinate 9,120,273 of NZ_JADWYI010000001.1, read as the reverse complement.
GTTGACGAGGCGCATCCTGCTCGCGGGCGTACTGTCCTTCGCGAATCTGTCGTGTGCCATGCGGTCCGGAGCGGCCGGGGGCGTTCCCACGCGGCCCGCGCCCACGCCGCTCCATCCGCTGGAGGCCTTCTCGGCGGCGGAGTACACGCGGGCCCTCCACCTGCTGCGCGAGCGGGGTCACGTGAACGAGCACACGCTCATTTCCCTGGCCGCGCCCTGGGAACCCTCCAAGGAAGAGCTCGAGGCCTTCGAGGCGGGGACGCCCGTGCCCCGCCGCGCTTTCGTGGTGGTCCATGACACCGCGCGGAACATGACCTTCGAGGCGCGGGTCCGGCTGACGCCCCCCGAGGCCGTGGAGGAGTGGAAGCACGTGCCCGGCGTGCAGCCCTCGCTGGTCACCGCGGACAAGGAACTGGGCAAGGCCCTGGTGTGGAAGGACGAGCGCTGGCTCACCGCCATGCGCCGACGGGGGTTGGGCAATCCTCAGCACATCCACCTGGACACCTGGGCACCCGGGCCTTCCCAGGACCCCGCGCTCAAGGACCATCGGCTGCTGCGTGTCTTTCCCTTCTTCAAGGGCGACAGCGCCTATGCCTATGCGCGGCCCGTGGAGGGCGTGCTCGCGCTCGTGGACCTCACCACGCGCACGGTGGTGGACGTCATCGATGGGGACGTCGTCCCCGTGCCCCAGGACGCCGGGGCCTTCGACGCGGCCTCCGTCGGTCCGCCGAGCCCCCGTCCCCGGCCCATCGTCATGACCCATCCGGAGGGGGTGAACTTCACGGTGACGGGCAACGAGGTGCGCTGGCAGAACTGGCGCTTCCGCGTGGAGGCCCATCCGCGGGAGGGCGCGGTGCTCCACCAGGTGACCTACGCGGACGGAGGGCGGGAGCGCAAGGTGCTCCACCGGCTGTCCCTGTCCGAGATGGTGGTGCCCTATGGCGACCCCGGGGAGACGTGGTCCTGGCGGAGCGCCTTCGACGTGGGCGAGTACGGCTTCGGCAACCATGTCGGACCGCTGGACCCGGGCGTGGATGTGCCCGCCGGTGCCGCGTTCCTGCCGGCCATCGGGAGCAACGGCGCGGGCGAGGTCCTCGAGACCCCCCGCGCGCTCGCCCTCTACGAGCGCGATGGCGGCATCCTGTGGAAGCACTACGACACCGACGCGAAGCGCAACGAGTCCCGGCGGGGCATCGAGCTGGTGGTGGCCTATGGGGTGGCGGTCGCCAACTACGACTACCTCCTGGCCTATGTCTTCAAGCAGGACGGCTCCATCGCGGTCGACGTCCAGCTCACGGGCATCATGCTGGCCAAGGGCGTGCGGCCCGAGTCCGGCCACGCGGGGCACGCGGGGCATGATCCGTTCGGCCACAAGGTGGCCGAGGGCGTCCTCGCCGTCCATCACCAGCACTTCTTCAGCTTCCGGCTCGATCTGGATGTGGACGGGCGCCGCAACTCCCTCCTGGAGATGAACACGCGCTCGCTGCCCATGGGCGCGGCCAACCCCCTGGGCAATGCCTTCGCCATGGACATGGAGCCCCTGGCCAGCGAGGCCCGCGCCCAGCGCGACATGAACCTGGCGAGCGCGCGGCGGTGGTTGATCCAGAACCCCCAGGAGCACAACACGCTGGGAATGCCCACGGGCTTCGCGCTGGTTCCGGGCGAGAACACCGTCCCCTTCGCCGCGCCGGAGAACCTCTCGCGCAGGCGCGCGGGCTTCATCGACCACCACTTCTGGGCCACGCGCTACGCGCCGGGCGAGCTGAATGCCGCCGGGGCCTATCCCAATCAGAGCCGGGGCGGGGACGGTCTGCCCACCTGGGTGAAGGACGATCAGTCCCTGGTCGGCGAGGACGTGGTGGTCTGGTACACGCTGGGCGTGACGCACACGCCGCGCCCCGAGGAGTGGCCGGTCATGCCCGTGGCCCACGCGGGCTTCCACCTGCTGCCCGTGGGCTTCTTCGCGCGCAATCCCGCCCTGGCGCTGCCCCGGGTGTCCATGGATCCCGCGTCCCCGTAGATAGGGGCGCCCCGCAACGAAGTGCGCACGCACTCCGCGCGGGGTCCGCCCGATGCCGCGACCCGACTGTCCGGTCTCGACCATCCTTCGGATTTTTCGAAGGAATCGTGCCGGATTTCCTGCGTTCCGAAACCAAAGGATCTTTTTACTTTCTCCACCCTGAACCTCTCCGACACGGCCGCCGGCCGGGATTGAACCCATCCCCCTATGTCCGACCACGACCGCGACACGCTGCCCGAGCCCTCCGCCGCGCCGGAGGGCCCTCCGCCCAACACCGGCGACGACACCTTCGCGCCCCTGCCCGAGGCCCTCGAGGAGGTGCTCTTGGCGCTCGCGCAGTCCACGGGCCAGTCGCCCGGACGGGGGGCCGTGCGCGGGGCGCTCCGGGATGCCACGCGGCACCTGCCTGGCGGGCTCGAGGCGCAGTGGGGCGCGTGGTTGCAGCACGCGGGCCAGGCCCTGGGCCTCACGCTGACGCTGTTGCGCCGTCCCCTGGACGAGGTGCTGCAGGAGGGCCACCGCCAGGGGCCCATCGCCGCGGTGTTCTTCGCGCAAGGGCAGGCGCGCTGGGTGCGGTTCGACGAGTGGGATGGCGCGCGGGTGCGGGTGCACGGGAGCGCCCTGCCCGAGCAGGGGGCGCAGTGGACGCGCCGGGAGCTGGTCAAGCGGCTGGCCGGCTGGGGCGCGGCGCCGGACATCTGGGTGCTCGCCGAGGAGTCCGAGCCGTTGCAGTCCCTGCGGGGCCCGGAGGGGCGCACGCCCTCGCCCTTCGCGCGGGTGCGGGGGCTGGCGCGCCTGGAGGCGGCGGACATCCGGGCGGTGTTCATCTACGCGGTGGGCGTGGGGCTCTTCGCCTTGACCACCCCCATCGCCGTGCAGTCCCTGGTCAACACCGTGGCGTTCGGCTCGCTGCTGCAGCCCCTGGTGGTGCTGAGCATCCTGTTGCTCGGGGGCCTCGCGTTCGCGGCGGCCCTGCGGGCCATGCAGTACTGGGTGGTGGAGCTCATCCAGCAGCGGCTGTTCATCCGGGTGGTGAGTGACCTGAGCCACCGACTGCCCCGCGTGCGGACGCGGGCAATGGACCAGGCGCACGGCCCCGAGCTGGCCAACCGCTTCTTCGACGTCGTCACCGTCCAGAAGGCCTGCGCGACGCTGCTCATCGATGGCCTGGCGCTGGTGCTGCAGACCGCCATCGGCCTGCTGATGCTGGCCTTCTACCACCCGATGTTGCTCGCCTTCGACTTCTTCCTCCTGGTGTGCGTGGCCGGCATCCTCATCGGTTACGGGCGCTCGGCGGCCTCCTCGGGCATCAAGGAGTCCAAGGCCAAGTACGCCGTGGCGGCGTGGCTCCAGGAGCTGGTGCGCCACCCGGTGGCTTTCCGTCAGCGGGGCGGCTCCACGCACGCGCTGGAGCGGGCCGACTCGCTCGCGCGCGACTGGCTGGGCAGCCGACGCAAGCACTTCAAGTACCTCTTCCGGCAGGTGATTGGCGCCCTGGCGCTCCAGGCGGTGGCGAGCGCGCTCTTGCTCGGCCTGGGCGGCTGGCTCGTCATCGGCCGGCAGCTGTCGCTCGGTCAGCTCGTGGCCGCCGAGCTCATCGTCACCTCGGTGCTGGCGGCCTTCGTGAAGTTCGGCAAGCACCTGGAGGCCTACTACGACCTGCTGGCGGCGGCGGACAAGCTGGGCCAGCTGGTGGACCTGCCCGTGGAGCGGGAGTTGGGCGAGAGCCATGCCCCGCGCTCGGGGCCCGCGGAGCTGGTGGTGCGGGGCCTGGCGTTCCACTTCCGCGAGGACGCGCCGGTGCTGAGCGACGTGAGCTTCACGCTCCGGGCGGGCGAGAAGGTGGCCCTGACGGGCGAGTCCGCCGAGGGCAAGAGCACGCTGGGCGAGCTGCTCTATGGCCTGCGCAGCCCCACGCGGGGCCGCATCCTCGTGGATGGCGCCGACACGCGGGACGTGTCCTTCGCCACGCTGCGCCGGGACGTGGCGCTCGTGGGCGCGCCGGAGCTCTTCGCCGGGACGATCGTGGAGAACCTCCGCATGGGCCAGCCCGAGCTGCCGCTGGGGGAGATCCGGCACGTGCTCGAGGAGCTGGGCCTGGGGGACGCCATCTCCCGCCTGCCCGAGGGGCTGCACACGGAGCTCACCACGGGCGGACAGCCCTTGTCGTCCGGTCAGCGGGTGCTGCTGCACCTGGCGCGCACGCTCCTGTTGCGCCCGCGGCTGCTCGTCATCGACGAGGTGCTGGACGCGCTCGATGCGCGCACCCGGGACCGGGTGCTGCGGCTGCTGCTCGCGTCCGATGCGCCCTGGACCCTGCTGCTCATCACCCACCATCCGGACCTGTTCAGCCGGTGCGAGCGTGTCCTGGCGCTGCACGCGGGCCAGATCCACGCCTTCTCCTCCGAGTCGTCGGCTCGGGCTCCCTCCCACTCGGACGCCACGCTCAACCCATGACCGCCTCCACGCCTCCGCCCTCCGTTCCCACGCTTCCCGTCATGCGGCTGGTCCGCCATGACACCCGGTTGGCCCGCATGGTCGCCTGGGGCCTGCTGCTGTTGCTGCTGCTCGGCGCGATCGCGCTGATCCTCGCGCCCTGGCGGCAGAACGTCACCGGCCACGGCCGGGTCATCGCGTACGCGCCGTTGGACCGGCAGCAGACCATCCAGTCCCCCATCGCCGGGCGCATCACCCACTGGGCGGTGCAGGAGGGCTCGCGCGTCAACGCGGGGGACCTCATCGTGGAGCTGGCCGACAACGATCCGGAGTTGATGACGCGCCTGCGCGAGCAGCGCGACGCCATCGAGCTGCGCATCCGCGCGGCCCAGAGCCAGGTGCGCGCCTACGAGTCGCGCGTGGACGCGCTGCGCTCCTCGCGCGCGTCGAGCGTCGACGCGGCCGGCTCGCGCCAGCGCATGGTGCAGGAGCGCATTCGCGCCGCCGAGCAGACGCTCGCCGCGGCCAAGGTCGCGCGCGAGACGTCCCGGCTGCAACTGGAGCGTCAGCGCTCGCTGCACGCCAATGGCCTGACGGCCACCCGGAGCGTGGAGCTCGCGGAGCTGGAGTACACCAAGACGAGCACGGACATGGAGGGCGCCCGCGCCAGCCTCGAGGCCGTGCGCAACGAGCTGGCGGCGCTCGGCTCGGATCGCCAGCGCGTGCAGACGGACGCGGATGCGCTCGTCAACGATGGCCTCGCGCGCTACGAGTCCTCCAAGGCGGAGCTCGCCAAGGAGCGCATCGAGCTCAACCGGCTGGACAGCCTGCTCGCGCGCCAGTCCACCCAGCGCATCTACGCGCCGCGCGCGGGCACGCTCCTGCGGCTGTTGGCCCAGCAGGGCGCGGAGTTCGTCAAGGTGGGCGATCCCCTGGCCGTGCTGGTGCCCGACACCGACGCCATCGCCGTGGAGCTGCGCGTCGCCGGACGGGACGCGCCCCTCATCTCCCAGGGCCGTCACGTGCGCTTGCAGTTCGAGGGTTGGCCCGCCATCCAGTTCGCCGGTTGGCCCTCGGTGGCGGTGGGCACCTTCGGCGGCACGGTGGCCTTCGTGGACGCGGCGGACGACGGCCTGGGCGCCTTTCGCATCGTCGTGGTGCCGGACGAGGGCGAGCCCTGGCCCGAGGGCCGCTTCCTGCGCCAGGGCGTGCGCGCCAACGGGTGGATCCTCCTGGACGAGGTGCGGCTGGGGTTCGAGCTGTGGCGCCAGTTCAACGGGTTCCCCCCGTCGGTGGAGACCGAGAAGGAGCCCCAGGACAAGAAGGGCAAGGGGGGCCGCGCGTGAGGAGGGCGGGTTGGAAGGTCGGGTGGGTGGTGTGCGTGGTGCTCGGCGGGATGGGGACGGCGTCCCGGGCGCGGGCCCAGGGCGAGGGCGTGCCCCTCTCCCTCGAGGAGGTGCTCGGCTCCACCCGTGAGCATCATCCGCGCATGGAGGCGGCTCAGCGGGACGTGGCGGCGGCGGAGGCGGAGCTGCTCGCCGCCAGGGGCGGCTTCGATCCGCTGGTGCGGGCGCGCGGGCTCGCCATCCCGTTCGGCTACTACCAGCACGAGCGCATCGAGGCGACCGTCGAGCAGCCCACGCCGCTCTGGGGCCTGCGCCTGTCCGCGGGCTACCGCCTGGGGCAGGGGGACTTTCCCGTGTACTACGGCCAGTACGAGACGCTCTCGGCGGGCGAGGTGCACGCGGGGCTCGCCTTGCCCCTGTGGCGCGATGGCGCCATCGACAAGCGGCGGGCCGTGCTCGCCCAGGCGCGCCTGCGCCAGCGCATCGCCGCGTTCGAGCTCGCCGGGGAGCGGCTGGGCCTGCAACGGCAGGCGGCCTACCACTACTGGGACTGGGTGGCGGCGGGACGGCAGCTGACCATCGCCACCTCGCAGTACGAGCTGGCCCTGGCGCGCCGCACGCAACTCGCGCACCGCGTGACCGCGGGCGACATCCCGCAGATCGAGCACACGGAGAACGAGCGGGTCCTCCTGGGGCGTGACGCGGATCGGATCGCCGCCCGGCGGGCGCTCGAGCGGGCCACGCTCAAGCTGTCGTTGTTCCTGCGCGACGCCCGGGGCGAGCCCCAGGTCGTCTCGACGGCGCGCCTGCCCTCCGGGTTTCCGGTGCCCGCGGCCCTGATGGAGGAGGGGCTGGAGCGGTGGCTGGAGCAGGCCTTGCGCCGGCGCCCGGAGCTGCGGGGGTTGGACTTGCGGCGTGAGGTGCTCGAGGTGGACGTGGCCCTGGCGCGCAACCTGGCGGCGCCCGCGGTGGACCTCGGGCTGCGCGTGGCGCGGGACGTGGGCGTGGGCCCCGCGAACCTGCGGCCCACCGAGGTCCAGGGCTCCCTGGTGCTCGACATTCCGCTGTTCGCCCGCGAGGCGCGGGGGCAGCGCCGGGCCGCCGAGGCGAAGCAGGCGGCGGTGGCCGCGCGGGCCCGCTACGCGCGCGAGGAGATCATCACCGAGGTGCGCGATGCGCTCTCGGCCCTGCGGGCCTCCCACGAGCGGGTCGGGCTCGCGCACGGCGCCGCCGAGGTGGCACGCCAGCTCGCGCGGGCGGAGTACACCCGTTTCGAGCATGGGGATACGAGTCTGTTGGTGGTGAATCAGCGCGAGCAGGCCGCGGTCGAGGCCGAGATCGGCGAGGTGCGGGCCCTCGTGGACTACCAGCGCGCGCTGGTGGATTTGCTCGCCGCGACGGTCGCGCTTGAGCCCTCCGCGGAGGAGCTTCAGGACAACGGTCCGCGGGGACCCTGAGCCCTCGGCCCAGGCGCCCCTCGGGGTGAATCAGGCGAACGCCGCGGTGGCGTAGGCGATCTCCAGGCCATTCTCGTGCATGCGCAGACGAGGCCGGGACAGGTAATGGCAATGGGGGCAGTAGCTGTGCGCGCCGCCACCCGGCGTCTTGCGGATGTTCACCGCGCCGCCGCACAGCATGCAGCCCTCGGGGAGGATGAAATCGGCGATGCCCTCGCCGGCCTTCTTCTCAGGTGAACTGTTCATACATTCACTGGTAACGCAGCATTTGGCGACCACAAGGCGACCCGGTCCATTCTTGGACTTCCTCGGAGGGCGGGCAGGCGGCTGAGGGGTTCCGGAGCGGGGGCACTCCTGCTAGGACACACACCATGAGCAACGGCAGCGGCAAGTACTACACCCCCCGTCCCCATCGTGAGCCCATCACCCGCGAGACGGATCCGGGTGGCCGGTGGTCCACGCAGTTCCCGGACATGATGGGCTACAAGAGCCAGGGCGGCGGCAAGGTGCCCGAGGACCTCGAGTGGAAGTCCAGCCCCAAGCAGGCCCAGGAGGAGCTGACGCCCGAGACGCTGATGTCGCGCTACCACCAGCGCGTCATCCCCCGGCTGGCCACGCCGCCGGGCGCGCCCGCGCTGCCCGAGGACACGACGAAGAAGTAGGGCCGGAAGAAGGGCTCAGGTGAAGGGCAGGGCGGCGAGGCGCTCGCGGAACACCTCCAGCGTCTCGCGCAACTGGGCGTCGTCCTGGGTCTGCCCGGGGGCCATGCGCGCCTTGCGCAGGAAGGTGTCGAAGGTCGGCGAGCGGCCGTAGAGCGCCTCGGCGGTCTTGAGCGCATCGCGCACCACGCGCTCGGCGCCCGGGGAGTGGAGGAACAGGTGCATGGCCGCCTGCTCCAGCCGCGCGCCGCATACGGACCACACGGCCCGGTCATGCGCCACCAGCGTGCGCTGCGTGAGCTCCGTGCCCACCCGGGCCAGCTCCGCGAGCATCGGCTCCATCACCGCGCGCAATTCGCCCGTGTCCGCCTCCGGCCGGGTGGCCAGCGTGTCCAGGTGCCCGCGCTGCTCCACGAGCATGCGCTTGTCCCGCGTCTTCATGGTGAGCGAGGCCGGCATGTGGGCGAAGGCGGCCAGCATCTCCTCCATGCGCCGCGCATGGGCGGGCACGTCCTTGGGTGGCATCGCCGCGAGCTTCTCCATGCGCGACTGGGCCGAGCGGCGCAGGTCCGCCAGGGCGCTGCGCAGCGCCGCCGCGGCGCCCACCTGCACCTCGTAGCCGGGCACCACCTGCTCGCGTGGCACGTCCTCGAAGGCCGTCGCCGTGAGGTACACGAGGTCGCCCATCTGCGCGCGGAAGTCCGCGCGGAAGCTCTGCAGCTCGGACATCAGCGCCCACCGGTCGCTCACCACCTCGGGCTGGCGCACGCGCTGGCCCAGGTCCGCCACGCGCTGCGCGAGCCGCCCCGCGCACGCGTTGAGCACCGTCTCCACCTCCTGCGCCAGGCGCTCGTCGAAGCTCGCGGGCGGCGGGGCCCAGGCCCCATCCCGCGCCTTCTGCTCCGGGGGCGGAAACGCCTGCTTCACCACGGACACCAGGGCGTTCACGTCCATCACCGTGTCGCGCAGCACCGGCGCCATCGTCTCCCACAGGGACAGGTCCGCGCCGCCCTCCTCCAGCGAGGTGGGCTCGTACTTGACGATGTTGATGTGGCCCAGGCGATCGATGGCCAGGGCCGCCGCCCGGTAGACCTTCTCCAGCCGCGTGGCGAGCTCACGGTAGGTGAGCCCCTCGAGCAGGGTGCTGAGCCGGGGGGGAAGGGTGTCCTGGGCGGGACGAGAACTTTTCACCTGGGGCATACGCGCACGCTAGGCGGTGTGCAGCAAGGCGTCCACCCAGTGCTCCACGGCCTGGGGGCCGCCCAGCCGCAGGAAGAGGTTGGGCTCGGTGGCCTCCAACTCCATGAGCCTGAGGGCGCCGTGCGCGTCGCGGGCCACGTCCACCCGGGCGTAGAGCAGGCGGCGCCCGGTGGCGTCGAGCACCTTCTGGGCGAAGGCGCGCTCCTCCTCGGAGGCGGAGGCGAGGGTGGCGGCGGTGGAGTCGTAGCCGGGCTGGCCGGAGAGGGCGGCCTGCCGCCGGACGGTGTGGGTGTGCCGGCCGCCGAGGAAGACGAGCCCGAACTCCCCTTGCTGCTCCACCGAGGGCAGGTAGGGCTGCACCATCATGTCCTTGTGGGGCAGCACGCGCGCCACCAGGGCGTGGGCGGCGGTGAGGTCTCCGGGGCCGCGCAGGCGCAGGGTGTCCCGCGCGCCGGCGGAGACGGCCGGTTTGAGCACCGCGTCCGTCCAGCCCCGCTCGGCGAGCAGGGCGCCCACGTCCGGAGCCGCGCCGCGGTCGAGCCAGAGGGTGGGGATGGTGGGGATGCCCCGGGCCTCCAGCTCCCGGAGGTAGCCCTTGTGGGTGTTCCAACGAATCACGTCGGGGGGATTCCACAGGGGGCACAGGGCCCCCGCGCGCTCGGCCCAGGCGACGAAGGCGTCACGGCGCATGTCCGAGTCCCACGCGGTGCGCACCAGGGCCAGGCGGAAGCGGCTCCAGTCCACCGCGGGGTCGTCCCAGACGACGGGGCCCGCCCTCACCCCCCGCCGCGCCAGCGCCTGGGCGAGCAGGGTCTCGTCCGGGGTGCAGTCGGGGAGGGTGGGGGCGGTGACCAGGGCGATGTCGGGCGGGGGCGCGCGGGAGGACATGGGCCTCACCCTACCGCGCGCCGTCCACGTCCGCTCTCAGTGCACGAACGTCTCGACGGGGCGCAGGAAGTCCGTCGGCTCGTCGCGCAGCTCACCCTGGAACTGGGGCCGCACCTCCAGCAGGGAGCGCACCGTCTCCACGCGGGTGATGGGGCCCACCTTGAAGGGCGACTTGCCGCCCGTGGAGATGGCCGGCTCGAAGGGCACCACGCCCTCGAGGCGCTGGATCTGATCCAGGATGCCGGCGTTCAGGCTGAAGCGCGGGCCGCACGTGGAGCAGGTGGCGATGTCGTACAGCCGCTGGTGGCGCCGCTCCAGGTCCGCGAAGTTCCACGTCGCCACGGACGCGCCGAACTGCTGGTCGGGCACGCCGAACATGAAGCCCGGGCCACCGCCCGTGAGGAACTTGGACGTGCGGGCGGGAATGCCCGACGTGGGGCTGATGTGCGTGAAGCTCAGGTTGCCGCCCGCGCCGTTGGTGGCCGTGTCACCGAAGTGGCAGCCATTGCAGGTGTTGACGGACAGCTCCTTGCGCGCGCACACGTCCTGGGCCGAGGTGTTGCTCAGGCCCGAGACGATCCAGCGGTTGGCCGGAATCTGCGAGCTGGCGCCGAGCAGCGGCCGGCCGTTGAAGCTCGAGGGCATGGAGAAGCTGGACGCGCACTGGAAGGGCACGCTCAGCGGGGTCTGCAGGCCCGCGGCCACGGTGGTGGACACGTAGGCGGTCAGGTCCGGGTCCCCGCCGTTGGGGTTGTGCAGGCTGTCGCTCGGCGTGAGCGCCACCGTGTGCGGACGCAGCGGGCCGTTCACGGGCGTCTCGGTGTCGGTGGCGAAGTTCTGCGTGCTGAGCGTGAACTCGCGCAGCTGCCACAGCGTGTTGAGCGTGTTCTCGTTGGTGCGGATCTGATTGATGGCGTTGCGGTTGCCCTTGCCGGGCGCCTTGTCGCGCAGCACCACGCTCTGGGTCATGCCCTGCAGCTGCGACAGGTAGGTCGCGTCGAACGAGGGCCGGCTGGCCAGCTGCGTCCACTGCCGCGCCCAGTCAATCACCTGCTGGCAGCCCGAGCGGGGCACGCCATACTCGAAGATGACGGTGAAGGGCCTCAGGCCACACGTCGCCTCGGTGCCGCCGCCCCAGGGCGAGGGGCGCGTCAGGCCGAACACGAAGCGCAGCTCGCCCGCGTCGGACGAGCCGCCGTAGCCGCCGCCGCCCACGCTGCGGCCCAGGTCCGTGCGGTTGACGATCGCCAGCAGGCGGAAGGGCGAGATGTTCAGGTTGAGCGGGCCGCCCAGCAGCACCTCGCGGCGGTTGGTGGACGGGTTGGTGACGAGCGCCGAGGAGACCCCGCTGGCGGTGGCCCAGGGCTGGATGACCTGGGAGAAGATGTTGGTGCGCGCCGGCACGTTGCTGCCGTTGAGGGCGTAGTCGTTGAGCCAGAGGCTCAGCCACTCCTTCACGAAGTCCTCGGGCGTGCGGCCCGAGTTCTGCGCCATCTCCCGCACGAGGTGCGCGAAGGTCCACACGCCGCCCTGCGTGCCCGCGCCCGTGCACGGATCCCACGTGCGCGCGGGATCCAGCACCACGGCGGGATCCGTGATGAGCAGGCTCTTGCCCCAGGAGGCCTGGGTGGACACGGGACGCACGGGGCAGATCGACAGCGGGGTGAGCCCGCCCCCCTGGAACGTGCGCACGTCCACCGGCGCCCCCACCGTGCGGCTGATCGGCGTGCGGCCGTTGAACACGATGGACTCGCGGGTGACCTCTCCGAACGCGCCCGAGGCGATCTCCTCCTCGTTCTTGGCGCGGCGCTCCAGCTCCGACACGTCCAGCTGGGCGAAGGAGGTGTAGAACTCCCGGCCCGGGCTCTGGGGAATCTGCTTGAGCTCGGCCAGCACGTCCGAGCGGAACAGCACCTGGGGATTCTTCTGGTCCCCGAGCACGCGCACGAGGCTGCCCTCCAGCTCCTTGTTGGCCGGCGGCGGCAGCTTCACGTGCACCGCCACCGTCTCCCGGAGCGCGGTGGGCTGGGGCAGCTTCTGCACCATCACCCGCGTGGCGCTGCTGGCCTCCACGAAGGGCAGGTTCTTGAAGGGCGTGGTGATGGGATCCTCGGCGGCGGCCGCGGCGGCCACGAGCTGCTCCGTCGCGGGATCCATCGGGGGGGCCTGCTCGGACAGACATCCGCCCAAGGCCAGCGCGGCGCCCAACAGCCAGCACGAGCCCGACTTCAAACCCTTTGCCTGATTGCGTTCCTGATGCATGGACACACCCCCTTCTTGGGAAGGACGCCCCGGTCAGGCATCCTTCTTCGCAAGATAAGAAACAAAGCCTTATCAAGGCAAGGTTTAAACGGGGTGTGGGTGTTATCCTGGTTTTGTTGCCCCGGCGGCAACATGTCTGGTGTTGCTCTCGGGGCAACGGGAATGTGTGTCTTCCCAGGCAACCGCGAGGGGTTGCGAGGAATTGGCGCTCAGGCGCGCCGCGACGCGATGACGGCGCCCAGCCGCCGCATCCCTTCCTCCAACAGCTCCGGCGGGCGGTTGGAGAAGTTGAGCCGCATGAACTCGTGGCGCGGCTCGGCGGCGAAGAACGAGGTGCCGGGCACGAAGGCCACCCGCTTCTCCAGCGCGAGCGGGAAGAGGGTGTCCGCGTTGAGGCCCGCGGGCAGCTCCGCCCACACGAACATGCCGCCGTCGGGCCGGGTCCACCGGGTGCCCGCGGGCATGTGCCGCTCGAGCGCGCCGAGCATGGCCTCGCACCGCTCGCCGTACACGCCGCGCAGGTGCGCCAGGTGCCCCTGGAAGTCGAAGCGCGACAGGAGCCGCGCCGTGGCCCGCTGCGCCACGGTGGCCGTGTGCAGGTCCGCCGCCTGCTTGACCACGGTGGCCGCGCGCTGCACCTCGCGCGGCGCCACCATCCAGCCAATGCGCAGCCCGGGGGCCAGCACCTTGGAGAACGAGCCCAGGCCCACCACCACGCCCTCGTCGTCGAGCGACGCCAGCGACGGCAGGTGCTCGCCGCGGAAGCGCAGCTCGCCATACGGATCATCCTCGAGGATGAGGATGCGGTGGTGCTGGGCGAAGCGCACGAGCGCCCGGCGCCGCTCCAGCGACAGCGTGGTGCCCTTGGGGTTCTGGAAGTTGGGCACCAGGTAGATGAGCTTGGGCTTGCGCGCGGCGCACAGCCGCTCCAGCTCGTCCACCCGCATGCCGTCGTCGTCACTGCCCGCCACCAGGAACGACACCTCGTAGCCGCTGAACGTCTGCAGCGCCGCGAGGTAGCTCGGGCTCTCCACCACCACCAGGTCGCCTGGATCCAACATCACCTTGGCCACCAGCTCGATGCCCTGCTGCGAGCCATTGGTGATGAGCACCCCGTCGGCGCTCACGCGCTGGCCGTGCCCGCCCAGCCAGGCGGCGATCCACTCGCGCAAGGGGCCGTAGCCCTCCGTGGTGCTGTACTGGAGCGCCGCGCGGCCCTCCTCGGCGAACACCTCGGCATGCGCCTGGGCGATGGCCTCCACCGGGAAGAGCTCGGGCGCGGGCAGCCCTCCGGCGAACGAGAGCACGTCGGGCCGCTCGGCCACCTTGAGGATTTCCCGGACGGCCGAGGGTTTCATGCGCGACATGCGCTGGGCGAGCCGCAAGGACGGAGGCGCGGAGGCGGGGACGGCGGTCATGATCAAGCTCCCTTCAGCTCGTCGGGGTCGACATACACGTGCGTTCCCTCCTTGATGGAGGTCAGCACGATGGTGGTGTGGGTGCGGGTGACGCCCGCGATGACACGCAGCGTCTCCACGAGCAGTGAGTCCAGGGTGCGCGTGTTCGCCGTGCGCACCTTGAGCAGATACGAGTCCTGGCCGGCCACCCGGTGTGCCTCGAGCACGTCGGGCAGGGCGAGCACCTTCTTGGCGAAGCCCTCGAAGTACTTGGGGTGCTCGATGCTCACGCCGATGAAGGCGGTGATGTCCTTGCCCAGCTTCGTCGCGTCCACCCGCGCCGCGTAGCCGGTGATGACGCCCCGCTCCTCGAGCTTGCGGATGCGCTCGGCCACCGCCGGCTGGCTCAGTCCCACCGAGCGGGACAGCTCCAACTGGGTGGCGCGGCCGTCGCGCTGCAGCAGGTCGATGAGGCGGTAGTCCAGGTCGTCCATGGCGTCTCCCGCCGCGACCTTATTTTTATAAGTCGCGGTGGTGTTACGCCGATAAGATAAATGTCCCTGGCGCCGGGCGCAAGGACGTTGACGGTCCACGGGCTTCTCGGCCCACCGGGAGGGGGGCGCGTGGGAGGGGCCTGTCCGCCCGCTTCCTCAGGGCGAGGGGGCGGGCGCGCACGTGTAGCGCCAGGCGTGGCGCCCGCGCTCGTAGCGCCCGCTCGAGCCGGGGACGCACTCCACCAGCAGCCGCACCGCCATCGTCCGGGCGGGGCTGACGGTGTACAGGGTGCTCGTCTGGAAGGCGCCCACCTCGCGCAGGCCCGCGGGGCTGTCGGGCAGGAGCTGGGCCCAGTTCTGGGTCCAGTCGAAGAAGCGGGGCGGGTGCTCGGTGAGGTACGCCTGGGCATCGGCGTCCAGCATGCGCGGCGAGTTGAGCGCGAGCATGTCCACGACGTAGGCCCGCCCGAAGAAGCGCGAGGCCCCCGCGTCGAGCGCCCACACCACGTCCGTGGGCGCGGCGCGGGCGAGCCGCCGGCCCTGCCGCACCTGGAGGTCGTCGATGTTGTGGGCGTCGTTCTCCAGCAGCGCCAGCCGGGACGGCAGCCCCAGGGCCACCACGAGCGGCAGGGCCCCCGCGAGCAGCCGTGACACACCCGGGCCCCGCCCCGCCCGCCGCGTGTCCAGCCACGCCCCCAACAGCACGGGCAGGGGCGCGAGGATGAAGGGCAGGGCGGGCAGGATGTAGCGCTGCAGGTAGAAGATGGGCGCGCTGCCCTGGCGCAGCAGGGCCATGGAGACCGCCACGAAGACGAGCCCCACGGCGAACAGTCCGGCCGCCTCGCGCTCCGTCACCGACAGGCGTCGGCGGTAGACCGCCACCCGGAGCACGAGCCCGGCGAGCACGGCCAGGGCGGCCCGGGGCAGGGAGACCTCGGGCAGCAAGTCCCAGAGGCCCTCGGCGCCCGCGCGCGCCATGGACAGGAGCAGGGCCTCGCCGGGCGCCACGACGACCTTGGCGTAGAACGTCCCGGGCAGCGGCCTGCCCGAGGCATGCAGGTTCCACGCGGCCCACGCCCCGCCCGCGAGCGCCACGCCCACCCCCGCCTCCACCCACCGGCGCACGAGCGGCCGGAACCCCGGCCGGGGCCGCACGACGAGCGGCAGCAGGAAGACGAACAGCCCGCCCTCGGGACGGGCCAGCAGCCCGGCCGCGCCGCACAGCACGTACAGGCCCGGGCGCTGGCCGCGCAGCACGTGCGCGCACCCCACCGCCACGAGCGTGGCCAGGGGTACCTCCATGCCGGACAGGCTCGCCGCCACCAGGTGCGGGCTGAGCAGCACGAGCAGCGCCGCGCTCACGGCCCAGCGCCGACCCGCCTCCCGCAGGAGTCCATAGGTGCCCGCGGCGGTGAGCGCATGCAGCAGGAAGCCGAGCAGCTTGGTGAGCAGCACCGCGCCCTCGGGGCTCCGGCCGCCGAGGTACACCCCGGACACGACGATCGCCCACAAAGGGGAGGTCTCCCCCGTGGAGGGCTCCCCGGGGTTGTAGCTGAGCCCCTCGCCCTGGGCGACGGCGCGCGCGTACACGGCGTGGATCCAGGCGTCGTCGAGCGGGAAGCCCCGCTCCCGCCAGTACTCGGGCACCAGGAGGTAGGTGAGCAGCAGCACCGCGAGCGCGCAGAGCGTGCCCACGAGCCCGGTGAGGCGTCGGGTGTGTCGGAGGGCCACGGGGGAGGGCGGGGGCGCTGCCATGGTGGGGCGGCACTCTATCTGGTGACACTGGACACCAGGGTGGTGAGCGCCGTCATCGCGTCGGGTGATGCGCACGCGGGGAGGGCTCGCCCCAAGTGGTTGATTTCGTGAGCGGGGCCGTCGTGCCGGGCCTTGGCATGCGTCCTGCTCTAGGTCCTCTCGTGCCGCGCCTCGGCGGCCCGTCGTCCTCCACGTCCGCGCCCGAAAGCCCCGCCATGTCCATCAGCTCCATCGCGCACCGCCCCGTCGTCGCTCCCCAGGTCCAGTCGCCCGTCGCCTCGGCCCCGAGCGTGGCGAGCACCCCGGCGCAGTCGCCTGGGAACGATCTGCGGCGGCAGCTCATGAGCGACTCGTTCGACATGGGCGGCGCCGGGGGCATCGGCCAGGCGCTGGAGCAGGTGTCCCAGGCGATCGAGCAGCTCTCCCAGATGCTCCAGGGTCTGCAGGGCGGCGGTCAGGTCAGCGACCTGGGCGACGCGCCGCAGGACCTCGGCGCGAGCCCGATCAGCGGCGCGGGCGGCGCGGGACCGGTCAGCGGCGCGGGCGCGGCTCCGGCTCTCCAGGGCGCGGCCCCGGCCAAGGGCGCGGCCAAGAGCGAGTCCTTTGGTCCCGGCTCCGACGCGGGCCCTGGCTTCGGTGCGCCGTCCGCGGGCGCCAACGATCCGGTGAACCCGGCCGAGCCGTGGCTGGCCAAGAACAACGTGGGCTCGCCCTACAACAGCAACATGCTGCTCATCGACCCGAGCCAGAAGGGCGATTACAAGTACACCAACACCTTCACCAACAAGACGAACGAGCCGCAGACCATCACCCTGTGGAACAAGACGGGGGAGAACGGGATGCCGAACGACGGGCAGAACTTCGACAAGAGCACGCCCAAGACGTTCACGCTCCAGCCCGGCGAGTCGCAGCTGGTGGCCTTCGACACCAACACCAGCGTGGCGTGGTGCGCGTCCAAGGACGGCACGGCCAAGCCGGGCGCCAACTCGGGCCAGACCTGGGGCGAGGCGACGTTCGCCAACGGCACCACCGGCTGGAGCGGCTACGACACCAGCCAGATCAGCCCCGCGGGCCACAACGGCAAGATGTCCATCAGCAACGAGGCCAACGGCCACACCGTGACCGAGGCCAACGCCTGGCAGACCCCCCAGGACGATCCGGCGGGCCTCGACGTGGGCGTGCCCGCCGGTCCGCTCAACCTGGTCACCACCTTCGGGTGAGCCGGACCCTGATGTCCAATCCAGAAGTGTGTCTGTGATTGAAGCGGTGTTCCCGGCGCTGATTGCATCCAGGATCTAGACGGCGCCCTGGGCACCCGAGCTGGCGCCCGCGCCGGGTCTCAGACGGCGGATGGCGCGCAGCAGCATCAGCTCGTCGAGCGGGTTGGAGACATAACCCCGCGCGCCGACCCGGTGGGCCCGCTGCAAGTCCTCGTCATCCGAGGAACCGGACAGCAGCAGGGTGCCCTCGATCCGCGCCTCGCCCGCGAGCAGGCCTTCCATGGCCTGGACGGGGGCGAACACCAGGTCACCCGGCTGGGTGTGCATGGTCTCCAGCGGCGAGACGACCCGCGTCTGGATGCCCTCGCGCGAGAGCGCCCGGGAGATGAGCGTCGCGGTGACGGGCGGCCACGCATAGAGCAGCACGGGCGCATCCGGGCCCCGGGCGTACGTGGACCGCTTGAGGGGCGGTTCGGGCTTGTCCATGGGAAAGCGGTAGAGCGCCGCGAGCGCCCGGGTCAGCGCGGGATCCGAGGCGAGGTGCGCCTCCACGCGCGGCTTGCCCGCGACGGCCCGCACGGCGTCCAGGGCCTCCAGGGACACGGGGGCGGGCACGGCGATGTGCAGCACCTCGCGCTCGCCCTTCTCCAGCCGCAGCGGCACCACGCGGTACTGACGCGCGATGCGCTTGGACACCAGCCGCGTGAGCTTGGGGTGCAGGGGCTCGCGGTCCAGGTCGATGGCGGGCACGCCCTGTTGCTGGGCGAGCGCGCGCAGGATGTCCGCCTCGGTGCACAGGCCCTCGCGCACGAGCGCCCGGCCCAGGGGCACGTTCATCTCGTGGTGGTGCACCAGGGCGAGCCGCAATTGAGCCCGATCGATCAGTCCCAACTCCATCAGGACTTCACCGAGCATGGATTTGGTTGGGGCGTGCATGCCTGTAAGGCTGCTCACGCCCCCGCCGGTCGACGACCAACGTCAGGACCAGTCGACGCTGCGCCGCTCGCCTGCTGGGCGGCCCGTCAGACGCGGCCCGCCTGGAGCCAGCGCAGCACGGCCTCGGCGGCGTCGATGTGGACGAAGTGTCCCGCCTCGGGGAGCGTCTCCACCGGGCAGCCAAGGGCCTCCATGCGGGCCTGTGCCCGCTCATCCACATATTGGGACCGGCCGCCGCGAATGCAACGCACCGGCAGCCCCGGCCGGGTGAGGGCCGGCCACAGGTCCTCGTCGAGGAACCGGCCGTGGAAGTGGGCGAGGGCCTCGCGATCGAAGCGCCAGCGCACGCCGCCCTCGGGCGCCGTCTCCAGGTTCATCAGGAGCCAGTCGGACAGCCCCCCCGAGAGCCCCCGGCCCGTCAGCTCCTCGCGCATGGCCTTGCGGTCCGCCGCCCGCGCGGGGGCCGCCCCGAGTATCTCCAGCACCTTGCCGCTCTCCGAGAGGGCGTGCGGGACGGGGCCCGGGGTGATGTCCAGCAGGTCGACGCGCGCCACCGCCTCGGGCGCGAGCTGGCTCAGGGCGAGCGCCACGCGGCCGCCCAGCGAATGGCCCACCACGTCCAGGGGCCCGTCCAGGCCCGCCGCGCGCGCGGTGTCCAGGACATCCCGGGCCACGCCGGCCAGGGTGGCGTCCGCGGGCAGCCCCGGCGAGGTGCCATGGCCCGTCAGGTCCGGCAGGAGCAGGCGGCGCTCCGGGTCCGCGGCGCTCCAGGCCGTGGCGAGCGTGCGCAGGTTGCGCCCCGTGCCGAGGAAGCCATGCAGCATCACCGTGGGCCGCGGCCCCTGTCCCACCACGAAGTTCGAGAGGATCACGGCGTGTCCCTATAACGCACGGCGGCGGGCGTCTCCAGGCAGCCGAGCGAGCTCATGAGGACGGGTCATGCCGGGAATAGGCAAGACTGGTCTGTCCCGGGGGCCATGCCCAGCTTCGCTCCATGATGCCCGAGCGACAGGACAGGTGGGGGGTGGTTCGGCGGGGAGCTCGCGGGATGGCGCTGGCGCTGGCGCTGCTGGCGGGAGGCGCCGAGGCCCGCGCCCTCAGTGGCGTGCGGATGCCGGATGCCATCTCCGTGGAGGGTCAGGAGCTCACCCTGAACCACATGGACGTGAAGCGGCGCTACGTCTTCGACGTCTATGTGTGGGGGCTCTACCTGACCCAGAAGCCCAGCTCCAACCAGGAGGCCATCGCCTCCAACCAGGCCAAGCAGCTGCAGATGCACTTCAAGCGCAACGTGAACCGTGACCAGCTCGTGACGGCCTTCCGGGAGTTCCTCTCCCAAAGCGAGTCGTTGCGCTCGCCGGAGATGCGGCGGCTGTCCGAACAGCTCCTGCAGTCGCTGCGCGGCGTGAAGAAGGGTGACTCGTTGCTCATCAGCTACGTGCCCGACCAGGGCCTGGTGGTCGCGGGCGAGGGCAGCGGAGGCGCGAACATTCCCGGCAAGGCCTTCGCGGATGCGCTCTTCACCGCCTGGCTGCGCGCCAATCCCATCCAGTAGCGGACCGCGGTCCAGCGTCCATCGCCTGGACACTCGGGGCGGGGCGGGGTCGACCTGAAAAGTTCGTTCCGTCGGGCTCACTTCTCAAGTAGTGTCCCCGGCGCATGGACGACATTGATTCGTTGAAGCGCCACCTCGGAGCCGCCTTGCTGCGGGCGCGGGAGCGGGCGGGATTGACCCAGGCGGACGTGTCCTCGCGCTCGGGGCTCGCCGCGGCCGTGTATGGGCGGATCGAGCGGGGACAGATGCTGCCCAGCGTGCCCACGCTGCACCGGCTGTGCATGACGCTGCCCATCTCCGCCAGTGCCCTCTTGGACCTCCAGTCCCCCAAGGCCCTGGCCGCCGCCGCGCCCGAGCCGGAGCTGACCCCGGAGCTCACGCGCCTGGCCCGCCTGCTGCGCCTCCTCACGCCCCAGGGCCTGCGCTGTGTGGGGGCACTCGCCGCGGACATCCGTCGACGAAAGAACCTCGCGCCCTTCGCGGAGGATTGACGGCTGGAGCGGGCGCGTTCCTCCCGGCTAGGGTCGCGGGCCATGCTCTTGAAGATCGTCCAGACGGGAGAGCCGGTGCTGCGCCAGCGGGCCCGGGACCTCACGCCCGAGGAGATGACGAGCCCGGCGACCCGACGGCTCATCGACCTCATGCGCGACACCATGCGGGATGCGCCCGGTGTCGGGCTGGCCGCGCCCCAGGTGGGCGTGGACGTGCGGGTGGCCGTCATCGAGGACCGCGCCGAGTACCAGGCGATGCTGCCCCCCGCGGAGCTCGCCGCGCGCGAGCGCCAGGTGGTGGACTTCCACGTGCTCATCAACCCCCGGCTGGTGGTGGAGGACGCGACGCCCGTGGAGTTCCACGAGGGGTGCCTGAGCGTGAATGGCTTCTCCGCGCTGGTGCGGCGGGCGCGCGCCGTGCGGGTGGAGGCCTTCGACGAGCAGGGCCGGCCCTTCAGCCGCGTGGCCACGGGCTGGTACGCGCGCATCCTCCAGCACGAGGTGGATCACCTCGAGGGCACGCTCTACCTCGACCGCATGGAGCCGCGCAGCTTCTCCACGCTGGACAACCACCGGCGGCACTGGGCGGGCAAGCAGGTCGCCGAGGTGCGCCGGGCCCTGGGGCTCGTCCCCTGACGTGAGGCGACCATGCGTGTGCTCGGGCCGCTGTGGGGACTCTTGCTGATGGGCACGGCGTGCGGCGAGGACGTGCTGGAGCGGCTCGAGGACGAGGCCGCGGCCTGTGACGAGGCGCCCGCGATGCGGCTGGGGCCGGCGCCCTCCGCGGCCGTGTTCCTCAACGCCTACTACCTCCAGGAGGAGGCGACGCGGGACGTGCGCCGGGGCCTCGCCGAGTCGCCCGGGGTGGAGGAGACGCTCGCCAAGGCGGCGGCGCTCGGGGCCTGGGCCGTGCGCACCAACGCCTATAATGATGGGACGGGGGACGCGGCCCTCCAGGTGGCGCCGCTCGTCTATGACGAGCAGGCGCTCCAGGGGTTGGACCGGGTGCTCGCGCGGGCGCGGGTGCACGGGGTGCGGCTCGTGCTGACGCTGGGCAACTACTGGGATGCGTACGGGGGCACGCGGCGCTACGTGGGGTGGGCGGGGCTGCCGTCTCCCGTGGAGGGCGACGCGCGCTTCTTCACCGAGCCCACCGTCATCGCGCACTACACGGCCCACATCGGTCGGCTGCTCTCCCGGGTCAACACGGTGGACGGGCTGCGGTATGGCGAGCACCCGGCGGTGCTGGCCTGGGAGCTGCTCAACGAGCCGCGAGGCCGGGGCCTGGACGCCGAGGGGCGGGCGATGCGCGCCTGGGTGGACACGGTGGCCGCCGAGGTGAAGCGCCATGCGCCCGGCCACCTGGTCGGCACGGGCGAGGAGGGCTTCGACACCTCCCCGGAAGGCTATGACGCCGCGTTCTGGCGCGACGCGGCGCCCGGCTCGCTCTTCCAGGGGGGCAGCAGTTTCCGGCGCAACACGGCCTCGCCCTTCATCGACTTCGCCAGCCTGCACTTCTATCCGGAAGCCTATGGCGTGACGCGCGAGGCCACCGCCCGGGCCGGGGCGCGCTGGTTCGCCGAGCACGCGGCGCTCGCCCGCGCGTCGGGCAAACCGTTGTTCGTGGGCGAGTTCGCCCTGCGCAACCGGGACGGCTTCGCGCTCGAGGAGCGGCGTGCCCTGTACCGGGGCTGGTGGCGGTGCGCCTGGCGCTCGGGCGTGGCCGCGAGTGCGCCGTGG
Source organism: Archangium primigenium (assembly GCF_016904885.1). NCBI lineage: Bacteria > Pseudomonadati > Myxococcota > Myxococcia > Myxococcales > Archangiaceae > Melittangium > [Archangium] primigenium. The sequence continues at coordinate 9,098,417 of NZ_JADWYI010000001.1, read as the reverse complement.
ATGTTCGCCTACGACGCCCGGCCCGACTCCTGGGACGACTACACGTTCTATTTCCGGGACGGCAGCGCGCCCTCGGACGCCGCCAACCGCTACGCGGACCTGGTCATCGAGGCCGCCGCCCTCGCCGGCTCGCGCTGAGTCCTCCGGCCGAGGGTGACCCATTCCACACTCTGGGCACCAAATGACACCCCGTGGGTTGTGGGACTTCCCTGGAAGGACAAATTTTTTCCCTTCGAGTCGTTTCGGAGCGGAGGGGCAGGACATGAGGACTCTCATCAAGTCGGCTGCGTGGGTGTTCATCTGGGTTCTCGGTTCGGGGATGGCGGCGCCAGGGCAGGAGGACGCCTGGCTCCAGCCCTTGCCCCAGGCGGTGCATGAGGCCTGTGGGGGCCCGGTGCCGGGGCTGTCCACGTGTGGGCTGCTGGACAGTGAGCGGCGCCCGGTGGCGGAGGGCATCGCCGAGTACACCTACACGCTCCAGGTGGGCGCGGGCGCGTACGACAAGGTGGTGATGCACCGGGTGGTGCAGGAGGAGTCACCGGGCGTGCCGCGGACGCCGGAGCGCGCCCTGTTCCTCTTGCATGGCGACATCTGGGGCTTTCGGGGGGCGTTCCTGTCGGGCGTCGCCGGAGGCTCGAGGCCGGGCAAGCCCTCCTTCGCGGTCTACCTGGCCCAGCAGGGCCTGGACGTGTGGGGCCTGGACATGCGCTGGGTGAACGTCCCGGCGCAGACGACGGACTTCACCTTCATGCGCAACTGGAACCTGGAGATGCACGCGCGGGACCTGGGCACGGGGCTGGCGGTGGCGCGCTACGCGCGGGGCCTGAGCTCGGCCCGCGCGGGCGGACCCCTGCCGCTGCTGGGGTGGAGCCGGGGCGCCATGGTGGGCTACGCCTACCTGAACGAGGAGACGCAGGCGCCGCCGGACCGGCGTCACGTGAGCGCCTTCATCCCCGTGGACATGGCCTTCTCCTTCGGGCCGGACGCCGCGGCGCAGCGCCAGGACGCGTGCCAGGGCTACAAGATGCTGGCCTCGCTCCAGGTCTCCGGGATGTACGTGGATGGCAGCGGGCAGACGCTCCAGGACCTGGGGGCCTTCGCCAACGTGGCGCCCGCGCTGCCCTCCTCGCTCTTGCCGGGCTTCACCAACCGGCAGGCGGCGCTGCTCGCGGGCGCGGCCACCTGGCGGCTCCAGGGGCTGCCCATCTTCAAGTGGTACCACTTCACCGGCGGCGTGTTCTCGGGCGCGACGCCCACGTCCCTGTCGTGGACCCAGGAGCGCTTCTTCTTCGACACGCTGGAGCAGGCCGCGCCCTACCAGAGCATCGGCGAGCAGGTGGAGTCGCTGGCCCTCTGGTGCGGCGCGCCGAAGCTGCCCTACAACGACCGGCTCAAGCAGGTGAAGGTGCCGGTGCTGTACGTGGGCGCCGAGGGCGGCACGGGCCGCTATGGCCTGCACTCGGTGTCCCTGCTGGGCAGCAAGGACGTGTCCTCGTTCCTCGTGCAGCGCCTGCGCGACGGCTCCAATGCCCAGGACTACGGCCACGCGGACCTGTTCCTGGCCACCGATGCGGACCGGGACGTGTGGCCGCGCATCACGGACTGGCTCGCGCGGCACTAGAGCGTCGCGGACGCCCGACCCAGGCCCTCGGCCACGGAGGTGAAGGCGTCGCGCGTGCGCACGCGCGCCTCGCCGAAGCGCTCGGTGTACAGCCGGCGCACGGCGGGGATCTGCGAGGAGCCGCCGGTGAGGAACACCGCGTCCACCTCGCCCGCGCCCGCGCAGCGCGCGAGCAGCCCCTCGGTCACCTCGCTCAGCTCGCGCAGGAGCGGCTCGCACGCCGTCTCGAAGCCGGCGCGGGTGATGGGCTCGTGCAGCTGGATGCGCGCCTCCTCGAAGTCCAGGACCGTCTCCTCCTGGGTGCTCAGGCGCACCTTGGCGGCCTCGATGGCGCGAAAGAGCCGGTAGCCCAGGTTGTCCATGACCAGGTCGTAGAGCGCCGCGGCCTCGGTGGGCTTGTCGCTCGTCTCCTGCAGCAGCTCCAGCAGCTCCTGGGTGCTCTTCTCGCGGATGAAGGACATCTCGTGCCAGGACAGCAGCTTGGCCATGATGTGCTGGGGCACCGGCAGGCGCTTGTCGCTGAAGCCGCGCACGCGGTAGGTGCTGCCCGCGCCGAAGCGCGGCAGGAGCGCATGGCGCATGATCTCCGCGTCGAAGCGGTCTCCACCGATGCGCACGCCCGTGGAGCCCACCACGTCCGCGCGGCGGTCCGGGTTGCCCCGGCGCGAGGGGCCCAGGCGCATGAGCGTCAGGTCCGTGGTGCCCGCGCCGAAGTCGGCCACCAGCACCAGCTCGTCGCGCGTGAGCTGGGACTCGTAGGAGAGCGCCGCGGCGATGGGCTCGATGAGGAATTGAATCTGGGTGAAGCCGGCGCTCTCGGCGGCGCGGCGCAGGCGCTGCTCGGCGAGCGCGTCCGACTCGGCGTCCGAGGAGAAGAGGGCGGGCCGGCCGAGCACCACGGACTCGGGGGCGGTGCCTCCCAGGTGCGGGGCCGCCGCGTCGCGCACCCGGCGCAGCAACAGGGCCACCAGGTCCTCGATGAGCCAGGTGCGCCCGCGAATCTGCGTGGCGCGGAAGGACGCGCTGTGCAGGAAGGACTTCACCGACTGGATGAACCGGCCGGAGGGGTCGTCCAGGTAGCGGTTGATGGCGGGAAAGCCCGTGAAGGGCTCCTTCTCGTCCTCGGGAAAGAAGATGACGGAGCGGTACAGGCGCGGGTCGCTGTAGCCGGGCGACACGGGGAGCACGGTCCCGTCCGGGAGCGCGAGGGCGGTGTTGCTGGTTCCGAAGTCGAGTCCGCAAGCGGGCATGGGGCGCCTCCTCTACGTGCAAACGCGGCGGATGGGTAGTGCGGAGTGCGGCTCATTCCAGCAGGTGGCGCAGCCCTCGCACGAGCTTCTCGGCATGCCAGCGTTGCAGCTCTCGCGCGGTATGGGCGGCGTGCCCGGCGCGCTCCTCGCGCACGCGCTCGAGCAGCTCGCGCGCGGCGGTGCGGGGGGCCTCGGTGCCCTCCGCGGACTGGGCCTCGAGCAGCCCCATGCGCACGTCCGCGTCGTGCAGCTCGCCGAGCAGCTCCTGCAAGGGCACCAGGGCCTCCAGCAGGGCCTGCATCTTGCGGCGCATGGCGGGGCGGAAGATCTCCGCCTCGTAGCGCAGCTTCTTCACCGTCTTGCGCATCTCGTGCGCGATGAGGGCGTCGGGCGCCTCGGCGTAGTCCGCCATGAGCCCGTCCAGGGCGCGCAGCCGGCGGCGCAGCTGCTTGCGCACGCGGCGGCCCCCGTAGCGGCCCGGGCCTTCCAGGTGCTTCACGGCGTCCAGGAGCGCGGGCACGGTGTGCCGCTCCCAGCGCTTGAGCGCCCGCCGCAGCGCCTTCTCCTTGGTGGGCAGCGGCGCCGTCACGTGCGCGCTCAGGGCGTTGTAGCCCGCGCGCCGGGAGGCCTTGCCCTCGCGGGCGGCCTCGTGCAGCCAGTCTCCCTGGACGTGCAGGTCGCGCACCTCGCCGAGCGCGTCCTGCAGGCGCTTGACCTCGGTCTCCAGCGGGCGGAGGTCTCCCAGGCCGCGGAAGATCCGCAGCGCCGCGCGCAGCCGCCGGATGGCCACGCGCATGTCGTGCACCCCGTCCATGGACAGCGCGTGCGCGAGGGCATCCTCCTCGTGGCGCACGTCGGCCAGGCGGCTGGTGACGAGCCGTCGCGCGGCCTCGGCCAGGCGGCTGTCGGGGCCCAGGCCCCGGGTGGGAGACGGCTGTGCCATGGTCTACTCCTCGGTCTGGCGGGCCTCGTGGCGGGTGGCCGCTTCCTCCACCATCCGCTCGGCGCTCTGGGCGCCCTCCCAGCCGAGGATGCGCAGATCCTTGTCCGCGAAGGTCACGGCGGCGCTGAAGAAGTGCTCCAGCTCCTGGCGCTCGCGCTGGGACAGGTCGTCGATGTCGCGCAGGCTCTCCGCCCGGGGCGACTGCGTGGGCACCACGAGCAGCCGGTCATTGCGCTCGCGTCCGCGCCCCTTCGACTTCTTCTGGTCCACCATGAGCACCCCGAGCGCGCGGCACGCCAGCACCACGCCCGGATAGGTGGTCTGATGCCAGTACACCATGGCGTCCAGGGGATCCCCATCCGAGGCCCGGGTGCTGGGCACGAAGCCCCAGTCGAAGGGGTAGCGCAGCCCGCGCACCAGGGGGCGCGACAGGGTGAACACCCCGAGCTCGGGCTCGTACTTGAGCTTCAGGGTGGAGCCCCGGGGCGACTCGACCACGACATGGAAGGCGCCGTCCTTGCCACGCAAGGGCAGACGGGTGAGGTCCGTGTGCATCCCCGGAGGCTCACCCCTCACGGCCCGGCGGGACAAGCCCTCCGGGCGGGGAGTTTCGTCTCGGCAACACGCCGGGCGCCGCGGGCCGGTCCGCTCAGGCGTTGGGCGACGCGGGCTCCTCGCGGATGGCGGACGGCGCGGACTCCTCGCGGGTGATGGTGGCCGAGCCGTACAGGTGGCTCTCGAGGAACCACAGGTCCTCCTCCACCACGCCGAGGATCTGCGTGAGCATGTCCGCGGTGACCGGATCATTCAGGTCGTCGGCGCGCTGGATGCCCTCGCGCACGCTGGCGGCGTAGCGCGCCACGCGGTCCACCACCACGCGCACGTGGTCGTCCCCGTTGACGGCGCTCAGGTCGTACTCCTGCAGCTCCGTGTTCTTCACGGCCAGGCGGATGGTGCCCTCCGCGTAGCCGCCCAGGGCGCCCGCGCGCTCGGCGAACTCGTCGGCGTGGGCGCGCACGTGATCGGCCACCTTGTCGAAGAGCAGGTGGCGGCTGATGAAGTGGCTGCCGCGGATGTTCCAGTGCGCCTGCTTCACCTGCCAGTGCAGGTCGACGGCGGTCGCCAGGTTCGTGTTGAGCATGTCGATGAGCTCGGAGCGAGTCTCGCGCGACAGGTTGATGTGGCTGGGGAACTTGGTGGTCATGCGTTGGCCCTCGAACGGAAATCGCCGGTCGGAGATCCCGCCGGTGCTCAGGTTGTGAGCAGAGGGTGGGGATGGGTGGGGCCCCCGCCAAGCCGTGATACCCCTTTTAGTGGGCGGGCAAGCGAGCGGTCACCCGGCCCTCACGCTGGAGGGCCTGTCCCTGTCCCACACGGCGATGGCGCCGACGGAGCCGTCCCTAGGTTGAAACGACAGTGGAGGATTCGCTCCACACGGGAGACGCCATGTCGAGCAAGAGCCTCGTGGGATTGCTGGTGTTGTGGGCGGTGCTGCCGGGATGCACCAGCGTCGCGTACCGCATGGGCGAGAGCGCCACGAAGGGGGCCCAGGACGCGATGCGCGCGGAGAAGGAGCAGCGCGCGCCCGAGGCGCAGGCCCTGGATGACGCCCTGGCGCGCCGTCAGTCCGAGCAGATGGGGCGAGGCTTCGCGGATGCCCTCACCCGGGCGGAGGCGCCCTTCCAGCCACCCGGAGAAGAAGCGCTCGTGGCGGCGGCTCCGGGGGGACCAGAAGCGCTCCGGGGCGTGGGCGGCTCGGGCCTGGGCACGACGTCCTCGGCCCTGGCCTCGGAGATCGTCCGGGGGCTGAGCACGGAGCTGGAGCGCCAGTTGGGGAGCGAGGGGGAGGGACCGCTCGGGCAGAGCCTGTCGGCCACGGCGGGCCGGGTGGCCTCCACCATGGTCCAGCAGTCCCGCGACGAGTTGGGGGCGCTGTTCCCCGAGTGCGGCGGGCTCCAGGGCGCCGAGGCCCGCGCGTGCCGGGACGCGCAGGTGGCGCGCCTGGGCGAGTCCTTCACCCGGGGCGCGACCCTGGGGGTCGTTCAGGCCCTGCGGCCCTGGCTGTTGGTGCTCACCTTCGCGGGCGGCCTGCTCGTGGGGCTGCTCGTCTTCCTGTGCGTGTCCATGGTGCGCGCCAACCGGGAGTCCGGCCGCCGGGCGGGGGCCTTGCGCGAGCGGCGGCTGGCCTGAGTCACGTGGACAGCAGCACGAAGTCCACGACGGTGTTCCACAGCCGCTCGAACTGGACGCGGCGGAAGCCCGAGCCCGAGATGAGCCAGTCCACGTGGGGCGGCCGGTGGGCGGGCTGGTCGAAGTGGCCGATGGCGTCCAGGTGGTCCGCGCGCACGGCGGCCAGCACGCGGCCGTAGACCTGCGAGCGCGTGGGGACGATGCCGTCACAGGCCTGGGGACCGGGCAGCGCGCCGTAGGCCTCCACCAGGGCCTCGGCCTGCACGGAAGTGAGGGGCGGAATGGCCGTGAGCGGCATGCGTTGCGTGCGCCCGTACAGGAACGCGTACACGGTGTGGGTGATCTGCGCGTAGGGGTCCAGGCCCGCGCTCAGCCGCGCGCGGAAGGAGGGCGGCCGCGCCTGGGTGATGACGGAGCCGTAGCGCACCCCGGGCCGGTCCTGACAGCTCGCGTTGAAGAGGTCGATGCCCTCCGGCGTGAGCTGGGGAATGAGCGAGGCGTCGTTGCCCACGTCCCCGAGGAAGCGCACCAGGTCCTCGCGGCGCTCGGCGGAGAAGTCCCCGAGCAGCTGCTCGAAGAGCTGGTCCAGGATGGTGGGCCGGAAGCCGAGCTGCTCGTCCCAGCGCGTGAGCAGGCTGCCCATGCGGAAGGCCACGCTGAGCGGCAGCCGGCCAAAGCGCAGCACGTACACGGTGAAGAGCGACAGGAGCTGCAGGAGCTTCTGGCCGAACAGGCCCAGGAAGAAGGACGCGAGCGGCGTGCCCGCGTGCGGCGTGGAGACGGTGACGACGGTGCGCACCCGGCGGGCGTAGCGCTCCGCGTCCAGGTCCTCGCCCAGCAGCACCCCGGGGCTCACGAAGAGCCGCGCGTCCAGTCCGCCCGTGGAGTGGCCGATGAGGTGGATGGGCCCGTCGTCGTCCTTCACGTGGGTCTGGATGGAGCGCAGCAAGTCCCCGGCGCGCGTGCGGATGGAGCCGGTGGGGTGGCTGAGCACCTGCACCACTTCCACCTCCACGCCGCGCCGCGCCATCTCCGCGACGAAGTAGTCGCGCACGTGGCCGAAGTACAGCAGCTCTCCCAGGTTGGCGAAGCCGAAGAAGCCAGGGACCAGGAGGATGTAGTGCTTCGTCGCCATTCCACCCGAACCTTCCGGGGTCCGGGCCTGCAACTCAAGCCCTAATGCATCCGGGACGGCTCCGGGTTGACGAGGCGACCCGTCGGGTCCACAACCGGACCCGTTCCCCCCTTGACTCACTGGAGTGCGCTTCCGTGTCGCGACGCCTTCTCGCCCTCGGCCTCTTGCTCGCCCTTCCCGCCGCCGCGGAGGAGGGCATGTGGACCTATGACGCCTTTCCCCGGGACGCGGTGGAGAAGGCGTATGGCTTCGCGCCTTCCCAGGCCTGGCTGGATCACCTCCGCCTGTCCTCGGTGCGGCTCGCGGGCGGGTGCTCCGCGAGCTTCGTGTCGCCCGGGGGCCTGGTGATGACCAACCACCACTGCATCCGCTCGTGCATCGAGGACCTGTCCTCCCCGAAGAACGACTATCTGGCCAAGGGCTTCCTCGCCCGCTCGGCCAAGGAGGAGCTGCGCTGTCCCAAGGTGGAGGCCAACCAGCTCGTGGAGATGACGGACGTCACCGCGCGGCTGGAGGGCGCCACCCAGGGCAAGCGCGGCGCGGACTTCAACACCGCGCTCAAGGGCGAGATGTCCCGCATCGAGTCCGAGTGCGCCCAGGGCCCGGACGTGCGCTGTGACGTGGTGACGCTGTTCAACGGGGGCCGCTACCAGCTCTACAAGTACCGCCGCTTCCAGGACGTGCGGCTGGTGTTCGCCCCCGAGTTCTCCATGGCCGCCTTCGGCGGGGACGCGGACAACTTCAACTTCCCGCGCTACGGCTTCGACGCCGCCTTCCTGCGCGTGTGGGACGCCGCGGGCCAGCCGCTCCAGACGGAGCACTGGCTGCCCTGGGCGAAGCAGGGCGCCAAGGAGGGGGACCTCGTCTTCGTGTCCGGGCACCCGGGCGGCACCGAGCGCCAGCGCACCGTGGCCGAGCTGGAGTTCCAGCGGGACGTGGCGCTGCCCTACCACCTGCTGTACCTGGCCGAGGAGCGGGGCATGTTGCGCGAGTACGCCGCGTCCTCCGCCGAGCGCTGGCGCACCACGCGCTCGCCGCTCCGGGGCGTGGAGAACGGCCTCAAGGCGCTGCGTGGTCGGCACCAGGCCCTGGCCGAGCCCGGCCTGCTCGCCGACAAGCGCGCGGCGGAGGCGGCCCTGCGCGAGCAGCCCGGCGTGGACGAGGCCCTCACGGCCACCGCGCGCGCGCTGGACACGTGGCGGCCCCTGTTCGCCGCGCACCGGCTGAAGGAGGGCGGAGACGGCTTTCCCTCGGAGCTGTTCGACCTGGCGCGGGGGCTCGTGCGCGCGGCGGAGGAGCTGCCCAAGCCCAACGCCGAGCGGCTGCCCGAGTTCACCGAGGCGCGCCTGCCCTCGCTGCGCCAGCGCCTCCTGCGCGACGCGCCCATCCCCGCGGACCTGGAGCGCGTGCGGCTCACCTTCGGCTTCAACAAGCTGCGCGAGACGCTGGGCGCGGACGATGCGTTCGTGCGCACGGTGCTCGGCCGCGAGGCGCCGGAGGAGCTGGCGCGCGCGCTGGTGAAGGGCACGAAGCTCTTCGACGTGAAGGAGCGCCAGCGGCTGCTCGACGGCGGCGCGGCGGCCATCGCCGCGTCCAAGGATCCGCTCGTCCTGCTGGCGCGCCGGGTGGACGCGCCCGCGCGCGAGACGCGCAAGCGCTACGAGGACACGGTGGAGTCGGTGCTCAAGAAGAACGGCGAATTGCTCGCCCGGGCGCGGCTGGCGGCCCTGGGCACCTCGGGCTACCCGGACGCGACCTTCACCCTGCGCCTGAGCTACGGCACGGTCCAGGGCTGGACGGAGCCGGACGGCGCGCGCGTGGCCCCGCTGACGACGTTCGCGGGCGCCTACGCGCGCCAGACGGGCAAGGAGCCCTTCCGCCTGCCGGACCCGTGGATGAAGGCCCAGGGCCAGGTGCCCGGCGAGACGCCGCTCGACGTGGCCACCACCAACGACATCATCGGCGGCAACTCGGGCTCGCCGCTGGTGGACCGCGAGGGCCAGGTGGTGGGCCTCATCTTCGACGGCAACCTGCACTCGCTCGGTGGCCGCTACGCCTACGTGCCGGAGACCCACCGCGCCGTGGGCGTGCACGGCGAGGGCCTGCTCCTGGGCCTCGAGCGGGTGTACGGCGCCGAGCGGCTGGTGAAGGAATTGCGCGCCGCGCGCCGCTAGGCCCGGGGCGGGGGCGGAGGCCACTCGGCCGGGGGCGGAGGGGGGGGCGCCCAGGCCCAGTAGAGCAGGGTGCCCAACAGGCCCGCCCACGGCACATAGGGCACCCCGGCGATCACGCCGTCCAGACACAGGTGGATGCGGCACTCGGGCCGCGCCCACGTGGAGAAGGCGCCCAGCAACAGCGGCACATGGCTGGTGATGAAGCCCATGCCGAGCCCGCGCACCACGTCGCCCGGGCGCCACTTCCGGGTGAGCAGCCGCCAGAGGCTGGGCAGCAGCACGAGCGTGGCGAGCGCGGTGAGCACCAGCCGCTCGTGACGCGCCGCGGTGGCCAGCAGCAACACGCCCAGCGCGAGCAACAACGGCGTCCACGGCGGGGGAGCGCGTTCCTCCGGAGTGGGCTCGGGCGCGGGCGCGGGCATGGGGTCCTCATCCTACAAGAGCCGTGCGACGCGGGCCGCCCCGACGCCCGCCCATCCCGGGATGATGACTGGTCAACCTCCGCGAGCGCCCTCGGGTTGTGCGCCGCGTCAGGGCAACCCTACCCTTGGCCTGAGCAGAAGATTCACTTTGACCAGGAAGCACGCCGGCTTGTCACCACGACGGTCGGCGCACCGATTTCCTCTTTGCGTGTGGAAGGGGGCGGACTGGAAACAGTCGAGTGTTGCTGAGGTAACATTCGAAGCCGGTCGGGATTGGGGGGGTGAAAGTGGAGACACGCGGATGTTGGCGGCTGAAGCGATGCAGCAGGACACGGTGAAGCAGGCGGTCATCATGTTCACGGACGTGGTGGTGCCGGGAGGTCGGCCCCTCGGGGACGCGGCGCTCGACAACGAACTGCGGGAGGAGCAGGGGCGGCTCGTCCGGGGCTTGCTGCCGGGCCACGGCGGACGGGAGATCAAACGGCTGGAGGATGGCTTCCTCGTGGAGTTCGACGGCGCGCTGCCCGCGGTGGCCTGTGCGCTGGAGCTCCAGTCCGCGTTGTGTGCGCGCAACGAGTGCGTGCCGCACGAGCGTCGGGTGCAACTGCGCATCGGCATCCACGTGGGCTCGGTGGTGCACCAGGACGGGGACGTGTTCGGCGAGGGCGTGAACCTGGCGGCCCGACTGGAGTCGCTCGCGCGGCCCGGCACCCTCTACGTGAGCGAGCCCGTGGCGCGCGAGGTGCGCGATCAGGGCGTGAGCGGCATGGTGCGGCTGGGCCGGGGTGACCTCAAGAACATCCGCCTGCCGGTGTCCGTCTACCGCATCGATCCGCCCGGGGCGCGCCCGCGCTCGTGGATGGCGCGGCTCAAGGCGCTCCTGCCCACGCGGGGGTGAGCCACCGCGGACGTCCCCGGGAGCGCTAGGGTCGCGCCCCATGCTCGAGCGGAACCCTGACGCGTTGACCCTCGTCGTCGCATCCAAACACCTGTCGTCCTGGTCCTTGAGGCCCTACCTCGCGCTCGCCCACACCGGGCAGCCCTTTGGCGAGGTGGTGATCGCCTTGGGCCAGGCGGACACGCCCGAGAACATCCGGAAGCATTCACCCAGCGGCAAGGTGCCGGTGCTGGTGCACGGCGCGCTGGCCATCTGGGATTCACTCGCCATCTGCGAGTACCTGGCCGAGCAATTCCCCGAGGCACGGCTGTGGCCCGAGGCGCGCGAGGCGCGGGCCTGGGCGCGCGCGGCCACCGCGGAGATGCACGCGGGCTTCCAGGCGCTGCGCGCGAACATGTCCATGGACTTGAGGAACATGAAGCCGGGCCAGGGCCGCGCGCCGGGCGTGGCCGAGGACATCGCGCGCATCACCTCGCTGTGGACGGAGTGCCGCGCGCGCTTCGGCCAGGGCGGGCCATTCCTCTTCGGCGCCTTCTCCATCGCGGACGCGTTCTACGCGCCCGTGGTCACGCGCTTCGTCACCTATGGCGTGGAGTTGGACGCCGGGTGCGCCGCGTACCGCGACGCGTTGCTCGCGCTGCCGGCGCTCCAGGCCTGGACCCGGGCGGCCCAGGTGTAGACCACCGCTCGCTCAGGCCCTGGGCTTGTCTGGGTTGCGAGGCCGCAGCTTGTAGATGAACAGCTCGAGGAGTTCGACCGGAGCCATGAGCGGGGCGTGGGCCTGCAGGTCATCACTGCCCGGATGGAAATGGCTCCGCATCCCGATGTCGTCGTTGTTGTGCTTGGGCGGGTTGAGGTCGAACCGCAGGAACCCAGGCACCATGCCCTCACCGTGAAAGCGAATCTCGAAGTCGTAGGCGATGAGCGTCAGTTTTCCTTCCGACGCTTCCTGGAGGGTGAGCGAGAAGCTGATGAGCGCGCCGTCGCGACGCTCGAACAGCTCTGCCTTGGTCCGCTCGCGCCGGAAGTCCTTGGCCTTCTCGACCATCCCTCCCGTGATGACATGCGTCTGGCTCTGTCCATCTTTCGAGGGGGTGAGCTTGAGTAACTTGAGAACCTGTTGAGGAGGGGACTTCAACTCCTTCTCGTCACTGGCGGACAACAGATACGCGGAGATCTCCTGGCGCAGTTGTTTCGCGGTCGAGGGCAAGGGCAGGTCCGCGCCACAGATCCGCTCCTGCAAGCGGCGAGCGTGTTCGCGGTTCACTTCAGAGGCCAAGCAGATCACCCCGATTCAGGAGAACGAGCCATTCGGCGTAGGCCGGGTCTGCCGGGAGCTGCCCTTGCATGGCCATTTCAACAACGCGCTCGTCTGTCATGCGGGCCCACTGACGAAGCGACTGGAGACGGGCTTCACGCTGCTCGGAGGAGAGGCTGTCCGCCTCGGGCTGGAGCACCCAGACGGAGCCACTGATCCAGCTCATCAGATTGGGTGCCGCTCGTTGGAGACGTTCCGCCGTGGACGTCTCCAGGATGAGCACGACGGCCTCCTCGCGCTGGAACTGACTGCGAAGCAGATCCACGTGGCGCCATTCATCCTCGGAAAACCCATCCAGGCCAGAAACCACGAGAACGCCGCTCGTCTCTTTTGACTGGCGAGCCAGTTCGCTCCCGTTGGTGGGGCGGTCCACGACACGGGCATCCTCGATACCGAGAGCGGGAAATTCCTCCAACAAGGCATCCGCTATCTGCTTGCCCTGTCTCTCGGGAATCAGCATCACGAACCAACCTCCGCGCCCGGGACGCGCCGAGATACGGAGCGCGAACTCTCCCAGGCTGAGCATTCTGGGAGGACCGCTCATTTCCCACCCGTGAGTTGCTTCAACAGAGGCTCGATCGTGGGATGCACCGTGTAGCGCACTCCGGGCGACCGGTACTCGAGTATCCGGCGCGTTGCCAGCAGTGCGAGGTCATCCTCCGAGGTCATGACGAACGAGCCTTGCTCTCGGACCAACTGGAGGACGTTGAGCTCGGCGGGTCTGAGTCCAATCATGAGACTGCGTCCGAGTGCATCCGCCGCGGTTAACACGTGACCACTGTTCACCGTGTCCGCCCCATCCAGATAAGCCTCTTCGACAGCTTGCCTCGCCAGGGAGATCAAATCCCTGAGCGCTCCTCCTGAGTACCTGACCAGCTGCATGCAAAGCTCTGCGGATATCAATGACTCTGGAGCGCGCTGCCGCAGGACCTGGAAGAGGAAGTCACGTCCGTGCGGGTCTTGTTGCACGTCGAGAAATGCTTGATGGTAGACGTAATCGAAGCGTTCCGCGGTGAGTCGCTGGAGCCCATGGATGGCTTGGATGGGACCTACGAGAACCAGCCCAATTCCAAGTGCCGAAATGGCCGCGATGTCTTGCTCCAAGAGCTTGGAAAGCGGCGCCAGTGTTGAGAGTCGATCGAGCGAGTCGATGATGAAGACGAGGTTTGGGCATTGGGTTGCCAAGGCCTCGCGTAGTTCGCCAAGCGAACTCTTCATGCGAGCCACGTCGAATTCGAGATCATGCGAAGGGGATGTGACGACCCCACCTACCCAAGGCCCAGGAGCCTCGTCGTATGCGAATGGATCCTCTTCGTATCCGTTCGCCCATAGCAGGAACCTGTTTTCGATTTTCGGACGAAGATCGCTTTCTTCATCCAACAGGCGAGAAAGGTCTAATCCCGCCAGGGTCAACAACACTCCAGGTTGGAGCTTCCTCAAATCTTGGTGCTTGCTGACATCAATATAGATGGCGAGGGTATCGCCTAGTTCCGTGAGCCGATCATTCGCCACCAGGAGCTGGGTCGTCTTGCCCGCGCCCACTCCACCCACGACAAGATGGGTGGACGCCGGCCGCAGTTCGAGGCGGCCAGCGATTTGCTCGGCGGTCCCTCGACCGGGCATCTGGACATAGAACCCCCGCTCAATGGCCAGGCGCGGATCCGCCGCCGCGTCGAGCAGGGACATGTACTCACGGAACTTTTCACGGCGATTGCTCACGTGGGAAGTATGGGAGCGGGTATTTGGGGTGTCCAGCGGGTGCACGGCTCCTCCGTCCTCGTCAGCGGTAGCCCGGTGGGGCCAGATCGATGAGGGGCGTCGGGTAGCCCTCGGGGCCCTGCAGCACGGTCTCGAAGCGTGGCACGTTGAGCACCACGGAGCCAGGAGTCTTGTCCACGAGCGCTGGATCCACCACGTTGCCGTCGAAGGGCACCTTCGCGTAGGTCGGGATGCCGTACTGGTGGATGGCGTCCACGGCCACGCCGCAGATGGGAAGCGTGGTGCCATCCGGCAGTCGCAGTCGGTTGAACTGGATGTAGACCCGAACGGGCGTGGTCACCGCCTCTCCAGTAATCTGTGTCTCCAGTTCGACTCCCTTGATCTTCGGGTACATGGTGGCGGTCACGGGTCCGGACTTGAGGTTCAATGCGCCACCGTCCTCAACGGAGAGATCCGAGGCCGGTGTTCCCACATCCAGGAACGTTGGGTTTTCACGGGGATCGAGCCCCAACTTCGCGGGCGTGGCACGTGCTTCGGGAGAACAGCGCGCGAGATAGCCCTCGGGGTCAGGCCGAGTGGGCACGGTCGCACAGCCCAGCAACTGCGCGACGGAGAGACCCACGACGTGGGTGAGCCACGTGCATGGGCGCGAGGGCGTGGATGGGGATGGCATGGCGGAGGTTCCTTGGTTGTGGGTGATGGGCGGGCCCAGTACACGGAGGATCATCCATCCCAGCCCGAGTAACAGCACCAACCCGGACGCTCGCATGAGAAGACGCCGGGCTCGCTCACGAGGCCAGCCCGCCCGATGCTGGGCGGAGGGGTCCGGTGAGTCTTCCCCCGTTTGTTCCAGGCGGTCGACGTCCGGGAACTGCTCCCGGAGTCGGGCACATTCGGAGGGACGCTGGGCGGGAGTCTTCCAGGACGTACCGTGGCCCTCCTCGCGGAGCAATCGTTCCAGTTCCTCTCGGACCACACGAGCACTCGGTGGACGGTGCTCGGGCTTCTTCGCCAGCAGTCGCATCGTCAGCGCGCAGAGCTCCGCTGGCACTCCAGGCGCGAGCCTCTGGGGTTCCAGGGGGGAGGTGGTGGCGATGGTCACGAGCAAGGCGTCCAACGTCAGTGCCGTGCTGAAGGGACGGCAGTTGGTGAGCGTCTCGTAGAGCAGCACACCGAAGGCATACAGGTCCGCCGAGGGCCGGGCTTCCAGCCTCTCCCCCTTCCGCGCCGCATCGGACACGAGAAAAGCGATGGCCTCGGGCGGCTGGCAGTAGAGCGTGCCCGGCGCCAACCCCTCCGTGACGGGTCGTGCCCACGGCAGGTGCGCCGCGCCGAAGTCGATCAGCAAGGGCATGTCGTCTTCCCGCCTCACGAGGATGTTGTCCGCCTTGATGTCCCGATGGCACACGCCGCGTGCATGCAGCGCCTCCAGGGTCTTCAAGTGCTCGCACAGCACGACCATGCACCGGTCCAGGGCGGCGCGCTCACGCCAGCGCCACTCATGGAAGGTGGAGGCCGCCTTATAGGGCATCACGAAGTAGCCGTAGCCCCCCACGGGCTCGGGCCAACGGCCCCACTCCAGCACGGGCAGCAGGTGGGGATGCTCCAAGGACTCCAGGGAGAGCACCTCGCGGCGCATCCAGGCGTCGACCCTGTCCACGTCCGTGGCGGATGCGGGTTGGGCCGCCATCTTCAACACATAGAGTTGACTCGCGCGCTCCACGAGGAAGACGAAGGCGTAGCCGCCCACGCCCAGTCGGCGCACGATCCGGAAGTCCCGCACGTGGTGGCCGATGCTCAGTTGATTGGGATGCAGGGGCCTGTTCATGGCGCCTCGGGCTCGTCGCTCGCGGACAGGGGACGAAAGCCGCCGGCCGTGTTCTCCTCGTCCAGCGCCAGCTCGAGTCTGGACGCGCCTTCGGGCAGAACGCTGGTGAGGACATGATGCTGTCGTCTGTTGTCTGGATCTCCCGACAGGAGGCGTCCAGGCCACTCCCACTGGGCGTTATCAACAACCTTTGCTCTCAGCCGTACCTGGACCAATCGTCGGAGCCGACCGCTCCTTCGAGGGCTCTGCACGCTCAACGTGATGAAGACGCGCCGACCCATCCACAGCACGGCGTCCACCTGGGCGAACGAGTTTCGCTGCGGGTATCTCACCTCTTGCTGTGGACGGGCGAGCGATGCGCGGGCCCGCGCCGTGGCGAGCAGTTGCTGCGCCAGCGTCTCCGCGGCGTCTTCCTCGGAGGACGTCGGAGCGGGGACGACCCGCACCCGCACGTCCGTTTCCTCATGCCGGGTCACGAGCGTGAAGCGCAGCACGCCCGTGGCGGTGCGCACGAGGAGTGGAATCCGCTCTCCCCGAGGAACATCGGAGGAGGGGAGGAGGATGAAGGCGCTCTCCTCGACGGGAATCAGCCGGACGGGCGCCTCTCCCGTGGGCAACTCCGGGGCGCCGGAGGCCCGTGGCACGTCCAGTCGCAAGAGCGTGGGGACCTGGCCCGCCACGCGGATTTCAAGGGGCGGGACTTCACCGGAGTGGGTGGGCGCCACCAGGACCCGCTCCCTCGACGGCCACGAGGCCTTTACCTCCTGCGCCGCAGCGGAAGAACACAGCACGAGCGGCGGGAGGATCAGCCAGCGAGCAAGGCGCACACGAGCCCTCGGTGAGTGGGCTCGCACGCTAAGGGAGAGGGGCGGGACGTGGCAAGCGCAAAACCACTTCCGCCGTCACCCCGTGCCGCACGACCTGTGCGGTTCGCTCCGCCCCACGAGGTGGCCTCGGTTTAGGAAACCCGGGGGTCCGCGTGCGGCGTCTTGCGGTCGAGGATGAACCACTCCTTGGCCTGGGCGCCGACGTAGCGGGTGAGCGCGTAGTTGGCGCTACTGCCGATGACGACGCCCACGCCGAAGGGCAGGGTGCGCTCGAGCGCCTTGCGCGTGAAGACGAGGCCCACGCGCCGGAAGAACTCCTTGAGGGCCTGGAGCGTGGCGCCCTTGATGTAGCTGCGCAGCAGCCGCACGCCCGCCTCGCTCGCGAGCTTCACGCCCACCGTCTCGCCCGCCTTCTCGATGGCGCCGCCCGCGGCGATGAGGAAGGCCAGGTGCCGGGCGTCCTCCTTGTTCAAGTCATAGCCGAAGCACTCGGCCAGGCAGCAGGCCATGTCCACCTGCAGCTTCATGCACACGGCCGTGTCCGCGAGCCCGCCGCCGAGCGCCGCGAGCGCCGTGCCGATGCCGGGCACCACGCCGGTGAGCGCCGTGGCCCCGCCCGACATGGCGGACAGCTTCGCGTACCGGCCGATGATCTTCTCCGCGACCCGCTCCTGATGCCGGGCCGGCTCGTCCTGGGGATGGGCGGACTCGGACTGCTTGCGGTAATTGCGCGCGATCTCCTTGGCATCCTCCGGGGACATCGCCCACCGGTGGATGAACTTGAGCAGCTTCGAGTCCTCGGGGTTCTCCGCTTCGGCCGTCATGGCGCACCTCTTTCCGTGGAATGGGAGCGTACTCCCAGTGATTTCCAGGGAACAGAAGCGTGTCACGGGCGCCGGAGGCTCAGGGCGGGCCCGCGCAATCCAGGAACAGCCGGGCCTGGTAGCGCGCCGTGGGGTCCTCGGGCTCGGGCAGCAGGATGCTGCGCGTGCAGTCCATCGCGAACGGATGTCGCAGCAGGTGGGCATGGCCCTGAACGGCCTCGGCGTAGGAGGGCCACTCCAGGGTGGTGACACAGGTGTGGCTCCGGCAGTCGATGTCCCGCACCGTGAAGGGCTGCTCCCGGGTGAGGGCCGCGAAGTCCGCGCCGAAGGCATCCCGGGCGCCTCGGGACCAGGTGGCATCGCCCGGCGCCCGGGCATGCTGGTCGAGTCGTTCCTGCTGATAGCGCAGCAGCCGCCGTCGCGCTTCCTCCCGCGTCGGGCGCTGCTCCATCCAGGCGGCCGGTCGCGGGTGTTCCCCATCCCGAGCGAGGGTGGCGGACGGGGTTGGCCGGGCCTCCCGTGGGACGGGGGGCGGGGGCTCGTGCTTCCGAGATGGCTCCCGCGGTGGATCCGGGTCCTCCACGGGAAGCGGCTCCTGGGGCAGGTAATGCGCGAGCGTGACGCCAGTCCCCGCGAACAGCACGGGAAGCATGAACAGCACGGCCTGTCGTTTCACCGGGTGCATGGCATCCTCCCGAGCGTCGGGCTCACGGATACAACTCGTAGCCGTGCACGGAGCTGGCCGTGCCGCTGGTGAAGGCCGGCAGGTTGATGACGAGGTAGCCGTAGTCCGAGGGGTAGGTGCTCCACACGCCAGGGCTCGGCGAGAGGGTCATCATGCCCATGCCCGTGCTGCTGGTGGAGGCGGCGGGACCGCATGCGCCGCCCATGCTGGACCAGAAGCTGACGCACGCGCGGACATCCACGACGGCCGCCGACGCGCCGTCATACACATCCACGAGCGTCGAGAGGATCTGCGACTTGGGCAGGACGCCGTCGTCGAGGATGGGACAGACGAGCCGCATCACCGAGGTGCTCCCGTTGCCGAGGGCGCCCGCGTCACTGCGCACGGACTGATAGGTCGAGGTGATGGGCGTGCAGAAGGCCGCGGATTGCCGCCGGTAGCCCTGCGCGGACGCCTCTTGGGGCACGCCCAGCAGCAGTCCCGCCCCCACGCATGCCGCCCCCATCACCCTGTGTGTCCACCGCATGGTCCGCTCCTTTCACCGCGTTCACCGCGGAGACCATGCTGGGCATGCGTGTCGCGGGTCGACAGTGCGCCGGCCGGACAATGGCCGCGAGGACAGGGCGCCGGGGCCTACAGCCCGAGCGCGCGCAACTGGGCGTCGAAGGCGTCGGCGGTGGTGAACAGGTGGCCCCGGATGCCCAGGGTGTTCGCCGCAGCCACGTACTCGGGCAGGTCGTCGAAGAAGGCCGCCTCGTCGGGCGCGCAGCCCGCGTGCCGCAGGGCCTCCTCGTAGATGGCGGGCTCGGGCTTCACGTGGCCCGTCTCGCAGCTGAGCACCAGATGGTCGAAGCGCTCGAGCACCGGCAGCCGGGGCTTGAGCCAGGCCACGTGCAGCACGTTGGTGTTGGACAGGAGCAGCCGCTTCACCTGGCCCTCCAGCCGCTCCACGTGGGGCATCACGGCGTCATGCAGGGTGAAGTGGCAGTTCCACAGCGCGGTGAATTCTTCCATGGGCACGTCCACGCCCAGGGCCTCGCACACGTCGCGCCGGATGCCCTCGGGGCCGAGCAGCCCCCGGTTGGCCGCCGTCCAGCCCGCGCCCGACAGCCGGCGGGCGGCCTCCTCGGCGTCCAGCCCCGCGCGCGCGCCCAGGCGGCGAAAGAGCAGGGCGTTGTCGTGGAAGGCGAGCACGTTGCCCAGGTCCAGGATGACGGCGCGCACGGGCGGGCTCATACGCGGTAGCTGCTCGCCATCTCGTGCATCTGTTGGGCGACGTCGCGCAGCTCGCCGGTGACCTCTTGGGTGGCCTGGAGGCTCGTCATGGTGTCGTGCATCATGCCGGACAACTCGGTCATGGCGTTGAAGATCTCCTGGAAGCCCGCGTTCTGCTGGCTCACCGCCGTGGCGATCTGTCGCACCGCGCTCATGTTGTCCTGCACGATGCCGCTGAGCGCCTGGATGCTCTCGCCGCTGATGCGCGCCTGGGTCATGCCCTCGTCCATGCGCCGCTGTCCCGCCTCGTGCAGCTCCACCGTCTTGTGGATGGAGTGGGTGATGTCCTCGAGCAGCGTGCCCACCTGGGTGGTGGAGTGGATGGACTGGTTGGCCAGGGTGCGGATCTCCTTGGCCACGATGGCGAAGCCCTTGCCGTGCTCGCCGGAGCGCACCGCCTCGATGGCCGCGTTGAGCGCGAGCATGTTGGAGCGGTCGGCGAGCCCCTTGACCGCCAGGGTGATGCCGCCGATGCGCTGGGCGCGCTCGTTGAGCTGGCTCACCTGGCCGGACATCTCCTCCACCTTGGTGCGCAGGGCCTCGAAGCCGCTCATGCTCTCCTCGAGCGAGCGCGCGCCGCCGCGGCCCAGCTCCTCCGCCTTGGAAGCCACCCGGAGCACCGCGCTGGCGCGCTCCGCGGCGATCATGGACGTCTGGCGGATCTCCTCCGCGGTGACCTGGGTCTGCTGCAGCGCCGAGGCCTGACGGGTGAGGTTGCTCTGCTCCTGTTCGGCCGCCCGGGTGAGCGCCGCCACGGTGTCGCCGAGCACGCGCGTGCCCCGCTGCAGGCCGCGGGTCGTCTCGCTCAGGTTGTGCACCATCTGCCGGAAGGACTCGGCGAGCTCGCCCACCTCGTCGTCGCCGTACACCTCGAGCTTGCGCGACAGGTCCGCCGTCCGCACGATGCGGCGCACCGCCTCGTTGAGCTGGGTGATGGGCTGGGTGATGCGGCGGGCGAACAGGTAGGTGAGCAGCACCACCACCGCGCCCACCACCAGGATGCCGACATAGAAGTGCACGCGCTGCGCGTCGACCTCGGCATAGACCTCGGCCGGGTCCGACAGCGCCACGAAGTGCCAGCCATCGCCCACGTCCGGCACGTCCGGACCGTTGATGGCCTGCTCGGCGACGGGCTCGGCCGTGTGCGGGGCCGCCGCGTCCCGCGAGTCGAACAGCACGCTGCCCGTGGCCGTGCGCACCTCCAGCGCGAAGCTGTTGTTCTTGCGCGCCTGAGCCCGGGCCAGCGCCGCCTTCACCACCTCGCCCACCTGTCCCCAATCATACGCCGCGAGCAGCACGCCCAGCCGCCGCCCGTCCGTGGACTTCCCCGAGCCCTCCATGACGGGCGCGGCCAGGTGCAGCACCCGCATGGCGAAGATGGGATCCTCCTCCATCAGGGTCTCGCTGGTGACGCGCCCTTGCTGGGCCGCCTTGAACCAGGGCGTCTGGCGCACCCGCCCCTCCTGACCCATGAAGGCGTCGCGCAGGGCCTCGGTGCTGGCGGAGATGGCCTTGCCCTCCTCGTTGAAGAGCACCAGGCCCGCGAACGTCGTGTAGCGCAGTTGCAGCCGCTCGAGCACCGCATCGCTGTCGCGCGTGTCTCCGGTGCGCAGGGCCTCGCGCAGCAGCGCGTCCTCGGCCCAGCTGCGCACGCTCGTCTCGCGCTCCACGAGCGAGGCTTCCACGAGGTCACGCAGCCCCTCGGCCTCGATGCGCAGCATCTCGTGCACCTGGGCGCTCATGGCCCGTTGGCTGTTGGTCAGCCCGGTGACCGAGACGCTCACCAGGGGAATGAGCGTGAGCAGGGTGACATACCAGGTCAGACGGCCGCGCAGCTTCAGGGTGCCGATCAAGGGTACTCGCATCAGCCTCCGGTCTACCACGGCACGGGACGGCGGACGTCGGCCCATCCGAGGCGACCCACGCACGGCCGCCCGGATGGCGGCTTCCAGGACCCGAAGGCCCCGGAAGTCCGTCAAATCATCACGTGAGCGGGATGCGGTCGGGCAGCTCGCGAGCGGGGATGTTCGAGAAGTCCGCGCGCATGTCCAGCATGAGGTGCTTGTGCACCCGGTCGCTGATGACCTTGCGCAGCCGGCCGAGGAACTCCGGCGGCGCGGCGATCACCAGCCGCTCGTACGCCCGCTCGTTGAGGCCCTGCTCGAGCCGCTCGGCGAGCTGCCGGGCGAAGCGCTCATGCTCCAGGGACTGCCGACCATTGGGCTCGTTCTCCGCGGAGGGCTTGCGCAGGGTGCCGGCGTTGGGGTTGTCCGGCTGGTTGAGCAGCTCCGTGGAGCGCTGCCGGCTCTCCTCGTGGAAGAGCTCCTCGCGCAGGTCCCACTTCTCCGCCCGCTCGTCCGTCGAGAACAGCCGGGCCCGGCTCGCATTGGCCACCAGAATCCACAAAGCATCCGCCATGGGTTCTTCCTCCTGGGGTTGAGGTGCGAAGCCTCCCGGCCCCCGGCAAGCTTCCCCGGGCTGGCGGTGTCTCGCTGGTGCGCCGGGCGGGCGGGCGGCGTCGTGGCTTCCGCCCACCCCGGGGGCTGGCATATGCCAGGGGGGGTCCGCCGGAGATGGCCTCCGGCGGGGCGGGAGGTCCCGACGATGCACGAGATGGGTGAAGCGGCGGCGCGCTGGCTGGTGGGCCGGGTGGGGGAGATGGAGCAGGCCCTCGCCGCGCTGGTGGAGGTCAACTCGTGGACGGAGAACCCGGAGGGCGGCCGGAAGGTCGGCGCCCTGCTGCGCGAGCAGCTCGCCCTTCCCGGGCTGACGGCCGAGGTGGTGGCGAGCACCCGCTACGCGGATCACCTCGTCTTCCGCTCCCAGGGGGCTCCGGGACGCGCGCCGCTGGCGCTGGTGGGGCACCTGGACACCGTCTTTCCGCCGGGCAAGTTCGAGGGCTACCGCGTGGACGGGCCGCTGCGGCGCGGGCCGGGCGTGCTGGACATGAAGGGGGGCCTGGTCGTCATCGCCTGGGCGCTCAAGGCGCTCGCGGCGGCGGGGGGCCTGGAGCGGCTGCCGCCCCTGCGGCTGGTGGTGGTGTCGGACGAGGAGGTGGGCTCGCCCGAGGGCACGCGCGTCATCCGCGAGGCCATCGCCGGGGCCGAGGCGTGCCTCGTCTTCGAGTCGGGCCGGGCGGGGGACGCCATCATCACCCGGCGCAAGGGCACCGGCATGGCCGTGGCCACGGCCCATGGCAAGGCGGCCCACGCGGGCAATGCCCACCAGGAGGGCGCCAACGCGCTCTGGGCCCTGGCCCGGTTCGTGGACCTGGTGCAGCAGCTGACCGACTACCCGCGCGGTCTCACCGTCAACGTGGGCAAGGTGACGGGTGGACAGGGCAAGAACACGGTGCCGGACCAGGCCGTGGCGGAGGTGGACCTGCGCTTCTGCACCCGGGCGGACGGCGAGAGCCTGGTCCAGCGCTTCCACGAGGCGGCCCGGGAGGCGGCGGCGGGGGTGCCCGGTACTCGCGTGGAGGTCCAAGGAGGGGTGGCGCGCGAGCCCCTGGAGCGCACCGAGGCGTCCGCCGCCCTGATGGACGCGTACGGCGCGTGTGCGCATCTGTCGGGACTGGGCCGGGGGGAGTCCCCCCTCGTGGGCGGTGGCTCGGACGCGAGCACCTCCTCGGCCATGGGGATTCCGTCCATCGACGGGCTGGGCCCCCGGGGCAAGGGCTTCCACACGGTGGAGGAGTTCATCGAGGTGGACACCCTGGTGCCCAAGGCCCAGGCCCTGGCGCGCTACCTCGCTTCTCGGGCGGGATGACGCCTGGAGTGCTCCCGCCGGGCAGGTGTTCAGGGTAGAACAGGGGGCATGCCTAACCGTTTCGTGTTGTCTGGTGCCTTGTTGCTGGCGCTCCTCGCGCTGGCCCCGGCGCCCGCCCGGGCCCAGGGTGGCTTCGGGCTGGATCTCTCCGGGGACTCGACGCCCCAGGCTCCGCTGGAGCAGGGCGAGGAGCCGCCCCCGGACTCGGGCTCGCTGGGCCTGGACTTGAGCTCGGGCCCGAACGCCGAGCTGCAGCCGCGACTGGCCTACGTGGGCCTGGACACGCCCGAGCGCGCGGGCGCCGCGGTGTCCAAGCGCTGGGTGGGGTGGTTGCAGTCGGCCGCCTTCCGCACGGGCCGCGTGGTGCGGGCGGCGGACCCCGCCGAGACGCGCAAGCAGCTCGGCGCCGAGTACGCGGCGCTGGTGCGCTGCCAGGAGGCCGAGTGCATGAAGGCCGCCGCGGACACGCTCGACGCGGACCTGCTCACCACGTCGCGGCTGGCGCTGGAGGACGACGGCTGGACGCTGCGGCTGTGGACGTATGACCGTGACCGGGGCGTGGTGGAGACGGACACGGTGACGGGCCGCAAGCCGGCCGACAGCGCCTTCATCCGCGAGGCGGGCACGGTGCTGGCCCGGCGCGTGACGGAGCTGGCGCGGCCGCGCGCGCTGCTCAAGGTGACGTGCAACGTGTCCCAGGCGGTGGTGCGCGTGGGCGAGCGCATGCTGGGCGTGGGCAGCGTCGAGGCGAAGCTGCCGCCCGGCGAGGTGCAGCTCATCGTGGAGGCGGACGACTACACCCCGTCCACGCGGACGCTCACGCTCGTGGCCGGCGAGACGAAGGAAGTGGCGGTGCGGCTGGAGCTCAATGGCCCCTCGCCCGAGGGCCCGGGCCTGGACGCGGTGGCCAACCTCAAGTCCTCGCGCAAGAAGTCCTCGGGCCCCTCGGTGTTCAGCCGGCCCGCGCTCTACACCACGGTGCTGGGCCTGGCGGCGGTGGGCGCGGGCGTGGCGCTCGGCATGGGCCTGCGTGACGTGGGGCAGGCCACCGACGCCGAGGGCGTGCGGCAGATCACCCGCACCGAGTACCTGGCCGCCCAGCGCAAGGACGCGCTCGCCACGGCGCTGATGGCTGGCGGTGGCGCGGTGGCGGCGGGCAGTCTGGTGTGGCTCATCGTGGTTCCGGCGCGCTCGGAGCCCGTGTCTTCCTCGGTGGCGCCCGTGGCGGGCGCTCCGGCGAGCCCGGGCATGGCGCTGCACTTCGTGTTTGGCGGGAGCTTCTGATCATGAAGTCCTTCAAGGCGTTCTCTTTCCTCGTGGGCTGTCTGGTGTGGGCGCTCGGCGCCTCGGCGTGTTGGGTGCCGGCGCTCCCGGACGACACCATCTTCAGCTGTGACTCCAATGCGGACTGCGCCGCCACGGGCGTGGTGTGCGCGCCCCGCGCGGAGCAGCGCGGCTACTGCTGCGTGCCCACCGCCGAGGTGTGCAACGGCGTGGACGACAACTGCAACGGCCTGCGCGACGACCTGAGCGAGGACCCCTGCTACACGGGGCCCGAGGGCACCGAGGGCGTGGGCCAGTGCCGCGGCAGCCAGTTCTCCTGCGTGGCGGGCAGCGGCGCCAAGGCGTGCACGGGCGAGATCCTCCCCACCGCCGAGGCCTGCAACGGCCTGGATGACGACTGCGACGGTCAGGTGGACGAGGACTTCGACCTGCAGAAGGACCTGCGCAACTGCGGCGCGTGCGGCAACATCTGCAACGCGGTGCGCGACCTGTGCGTCGAGGGCGTGTGCGTGCTGCGCAAGGAGCTCAACTGCTCGGACGGCGTGGACAACGACCAGGACGGCTTCACCGACTGCGAGGACTCGGACTGCGACACCCAGGTGTGCGGCGAGGGCCGCGCGTGCATCGCCCGCAAGTGCGGCGAAAGCGTGTGCACGGACAAGGTGGACAACGACGGCGATGGCACGACCGACTGCCAGGACTCGGACTGCGACAAGAAGGTCTGCGGCACGGGCGCGGGCTGCATCTGCGAGCGCACGGTGGCCAAGGAAGTCGACTGCTCGGACAAGGTGGACAACGACCAGGACGGCTTCACCGACTGCGCGGACAGCGACTGCACCGCGTGCGGCACGGCCTGCGTCTGCACGGGCGGCGTCGCCGTGGAGCTGAGCTGCACGGACGGCGTGGACAACGACAAGGACGGCAAGACGGACTGCGAGGACACGGACTGTGCCGGCAAGGATTGCGGCGGCAGCGGCGCCTGCATCTGCACCAACGGCGCCAGGCAGGAGCGCAACTGCGTGGACGGCGCGGACAACGACGGCGACGCGCTCATCGACTGCGCGGATCCGGACTGCACCGCGTGCGGCACGGGCTGTGCCTGCCGCAACAGCCAGCCCGCCGAGACCATCTGCTACGACGCCGCGGACAACGACCGCGACACGCTCATCGACTGCGCCGATTCCGACTGCAACAACCAGTCGTGCAACTCGGCCGGTGGCTGCACGTGCCGCTCCGGCGTCAAGGCGGAGACCACGTGCACCGACAACAAGGACAACGATGGCGACTCGCTCATCGACTGCGCGGATCCGGACTGCACCACGTGCGGCACCGGCTGCACCTGCACGGGCGGCGTCAAGGTCGAGACGACGTGCAACGACGGCCGGGACAACGACGGCGACACGCAGATCGACTGCGCGGACGCGGACTGCAACGGAAAGGTCTGCGCCAACGGCAAGACCTGCAAGTCCGGGGCGTGTAGCTAGCTGATCCGGCTCCGGGTGTCGTCCAATGGGCCCTCCTTCCCTACCGGAGGGAGGGTCCGGTTCGTACCCGTGGGCGAAGGGGCTTCACCGCAAGCGGATCCAGGGGTTTGAGAGGTCGTCCAGGTGACGACAATCGTGCGGGACGGGTTGCCAGGGAAAGAGAGGATGGAGAGGTTTGCCATCCAATGGGCGGCGACGACCTCATCCCGGGTACGGTACTCTCCACGGCTCCTCGAACCGCGAAGTCGGGTGGTTCATCTCAAGAGGAGAACGCGTTGCAGCCGGGTGACATCCTGGGCAGTTATCAACTGGAGCAGCTCCTGGGTGAGGGCTCCATGGGTCAGGTCTTCCAGGCGCGCCATGTGCGTCTGGGTCGCCAGGTAGCGCTCAAGGTACTGCGCTCGGCGTTCGCCCACGACTCCACCTTCGTGCGGCGCTTCTTCCAGGAGGCCCACGCGGTCAATCAGATCAACCACGAGCACATCGTGGAGATCTTCGACTTCGTCGAGGACACGGCCCACGGTCACGTCTACTGCGTGATGGAGCTGCTGCGCGGCCAGAGCCTGTCGGACCTGCTGCGCGACGAGAAGCTGTCGCTGGCGCGCATCCGCCGGCTCATGGTGCAGGTGTGCGCGGCGCTCGGCGCGGCGCACCACCTGGGCGTGGTGCACCGGGACATCAAGCCGGACAACCTCTTCGTCGCGCACAAGAACGGCCAGGAGGACTTCGTCAAGGTGCTCGACTTCGGCGTGGCCAAGGTGCTCACCGCCGAGGGCCTCAATGGCACCCTGGACGGCACCATCATCGGCACGCCCACGTACATGTCGCCCGAGCAGGCCGCGGGGCTGCCGGTGGACGCGCGCGCGGACATCTACGCCGTGGGCACGGTGCTCTACGAGCTGCTCAGCGGACGGCCGCCCTTCGTGGCGTCCAACTTCGGCCAGCTCATGGTGAAGATCCTCACCGAGGCGCCGCCCGCGCTGCCCACGCTCACGCCCGGGGGCGAGGCCATTCCTCCGGCGCTGGCGCACCTGGCGCTGCGCTGCCTGTCCAAGGATCCCGAGGCGCGGCCCGCCCAGCTCTCCGAACTCATCTCCGCGCTGGTGGCCGACTCCGTGGTGCCGGTGGCGCCCGAGGACCGGCCCACCCAGCCGGTGCGCGTGCCCCTGGCGCTGATCGCGCGGCGGCCCGTGGTGCGCGCCTCCGCGGGGCTGCTGGTCGCGGCCGTGGCGGGGCTCGGCGTCTGGTGGACGACCTCTCATGGCCACGCGTCCTCCGCGACGCCCGTGGCGCCGACCCCGGTCGCCGAGCGGCCCGTGCCCACGCCCGCGCCCGTGCCCGTGTCGCTCACCGTGCGCTCGGCGCCGGCGGGCGCCCGCGTGGTGCGCGCCGACACGGGCGAGATGCTGGGCGTGACGCCGTGGGTGGCGAACCTGCCCGCGTCCGCCGCGCCGCTGGGCCTGCGCGTGGAGCTCGCGGGCTACACGCCGAGCGAGCACAAGGTGTCGCTGGATGCGTCCTCCACGCTCGAGGTGCCCCTGGTGCCCGTGCCGGTGGTGACCAAACCCGCGCGGAGCACGTCGGCGCACACCCGCGCCTCCACCTCGCGCAAGTCCACCTCGGGAAGCCGTGATGCCGTCATCGATCCGTTCGCGCCGTGAGTTCTCCGGGCGCTGGTGGGGGCTGCTCGCCCTGGTGCTGCTCGCCCTGGCCCCGCTGTCCGCGCGCGCGGCCCCCGTCGGCAAGGCCCAGGTAGAGGCCCAGGCGCGCGCGAAGTTCGCCGAGGGCAACAGCGCCTACGAGAAGGCGGACTTCCAGGCCGCGCTGGACGCCTATGTCGAGGCCTACCGGCTGATGCCGCTGCCGGGC
Source organism: Archangium primigenium (assembly GCF_016904885.1). Classification (NCBI taxonomy): domain Bacteria; kingdom Pseudomonadati; phylum Myxococcota; class Myxococcia; order Myxococcales; family Archangiaceae; genus Melittangium; species [Archangium] primigenium. The sequence continues at coordinate 9,070,903 of NZ_JADWYI010000001.1, read as the reverse complement.
TTCCTCTTCAACATCGCCCAGTGCCACCGGCAGTTGGGTCGGCCCGAGCAGGCCGCCTTCCACTACCGGCGCTACTTGGCGCTCTCCAAGCGCCCGCCGCCCAACGCGCCCCTGGTGCGCGACCTCATCGCGGAGATGGACGCGGCGGCGAAGAAGCAGGAAGAGCCACGGCGCGACGAGCCCAAGACGGCGCCCCTGCGCACCCAGACGCAGGAGATCGCCGCGCGCCACGCCCGGGAGGACACCGCGCGCAAGCAGGCCGTGACCCCCCCCGCCGCGGAAGTGCAGGGCGAGAGCCTGGCGCGCAAGTGGTGGGTGTGGGCGGGCGCGGGCGCCGTGGCGGTGGTGGCTGGCGGCCTCATCTACGCGGCCACCGCGCCGGACCCCCGGCCCACCACGCTGGGCACCATCCGCTGAGCCTCAGAGCGGGCGGCCCGGGCCCCCGCGCGCGCTGGCCATCAGCAACTGGGCCGTGTCGGCCATGCGCTGGTGGAAGCTGTCCGAGTCGTGGAAGGTGAGCCGCACGTCCCCCAACATCAGGTGCATGCCGGGCCCCAGGGGCGCGGGCTGGCCGGGCGGCAGCCGTTGGCCCTCGAGCAGCGTCTGCCCGCTGTGCTCGTGCGCCTCCACCGTCCAGCTGTCGTCGCTCCGGGCGCGCAAGACCAGGTGCTCGCGCGACACCGTGGCGTCGTTGATGACGAACTGGTTGTGCGAGGCGCGTCCAATCGTCAGCACCCCCCGGCCCGGGCTCAGCTCGAAGCACATGGCGTCGCCGGTGGGCAGGCAGTCACTGAGATCGTCGTTGGGGACCCGTGTGGCGCCGTGGTTCTGCTCGCGGCCCTCCGACACGTTCCACGCGCCGGACTCCCAGACCAGCCAGCTATGCGGATAGCGGGCGCGGAACTTCTCCTTCAGTGCGAGGTGCTGCCGCACGAGCAGCGACAGCAAGAGGGAACGTGCCATGGCGGGGGCCAGCCAATCACCTTCACGCGGTGATCTCCACCCCGCGGTGCGGGGGTGATGCGGGCTTGTCCAGGAGTGCGCGTTTGCGCGGGGTGAAATCCGGGCTGGCCAGGCGTCCAGGTGTCGCCCGCGATTTTTCACCCGGCCCACCTCCGACGTAAGGTGTGGCTCGAATGTTTCAGTGGGTCGCGAGTCGTCGTGGCACCAACGAGGCCCCCTGCATTCCTACCCCGCCTCCGTTCCTCCCCAGCCCCAGGATCCGCATGCAACAGCTCCCCCGACCTCTCCTGGCCCTCCTCAGCGCGCTCTTCCTCCTCTCCGCCGCCTGCTCCTCGCCGTCCGAGGTCTGCGGCAACGGTGTCATCGAAGGAGAGGAGCAATGTGACGACGGCAACCGCGTGGACGACGACGCGTGTTCCAACAGCTGTCAGCTCGCCGAGAAAGCGGTGTGCGGCAATGGCAAGGTGGAGGTGGGCGAGCTGTGTGACGACGGCAACCAGGTGGACGGGGATGGGTGCCAGCGCGATTGCAAGCCGACGCCGCCGGATCAGGAGGTGCTGGCGATCTGCGGCAATGGCATCCGGGAGACGGGCGAGGCGTGCGATGACGGCAACCGGGTGGACGGGGATGGGTGCGAGCACGACTGCCAGGTGACGCCGCTGGTGCAGGAGGCGTGCGCCCCGGCGGAGAGCATGCCCCAGCCGGCCGCGGGCCAGACGTGCGCGGTGGTGGAGGCCGGCAGCGGCGGCGCGCGGCTGTTCCAGGGCACGGTGCTGATGGAGGGCCGGACGCTCCAGGGCGGCCAGGTGCTGGTGAACCGCGATGGCCTCATCTCCTGCGCGGCGTGTGACTGCTCGACCCATCCGGATGCCGCGGGCGCCACGCGCCTGTCCTGCCCCCAGGGCGTCATCTCCCCCGCGCTCATCAACGCGCACGACCACATCGACTACCAGAAGCCGCCCTCGGCCTCGCTGGAGGAGCGCTACGAGCACCGCCATGACTGGCGCTCGGCGGGCCCGGTGTCCCCCGGTCACACCAAGGTGCCCAGCGGCAGCACGGCGAAGATCGACACCATCCTGTGGGCGGAGCTGCGCCAGGTGATGTCCGGCACCACGGCCATCGCCAGCAGCGGCGGCCGCGCGGGCTTCCTGCGCGACCTGAGCACGGACGACTCGGCGGCGGAGGGCTACGCCCAGGGGGGCCTGCGCGCGCCCAAGCTGGACTTCCAGACGTTCCCGCTGGGGGACAGCTCCGGCCCGCTGCTCGCCAATGGCTGCGGCTACAAGAGCATCGACACGCCGAGCGCCATCCCCGCGCTGGGCGCCTACCTGCCGCACGTGTCCGAGGGCATCACCGAGGCGGCGCGCAACGAGTTCCGCTGCCTGTCCGGCCAGGGCGACAAGAGCCAGAACCTGATGACGGGGCGCACGGCCATCATCCACGGCGTCGGCGTGACGGCGGCCGAGGTGGCCACCATGGCCAAGACGGGCACGGGCCTCATCTGGTCGCCGCGCTCCAACGAGTCGCTGTACGGCGACACGGCCCAGGTGACGCTCTACAAGCAGATGGGCGTGGCCATCGCGCTGGGCACGGACTGGTTGCAGTCCGGCTCCATGAACATGCTGCGCGAGCTGCAGTGCGCCGACTACCTCAACCAGGTCCAGCTCGCCTACTCCTTCACCGACGAGCAGCTCTGGCGCATGGCCACGGGGACCGCCGCGGACCTGACGCTCACGGGCAACAAGCTGGGCCGCATCGCGCTGGGCAAGGTGGCGGACCTGGCCATCTTCCGCCTCAACGCGCACGTGCGCTCGCCCCACCGCGCCGTCATCGCCGCCAACCCCGAGGACGTGGTGCTCACCCTGCGCGGCGGCAAGCCGCTCTTCGGCGATGCGAACCTGGTGGCCGCCCTGACGGCGGACACGCTGTGTGACGCGCTGGACGTCTGCGGCTCGGCCAAGACGGTGTGCGTGAAGTCGGAGACCATGGCCGACGCCTCCAAGGGCGAGGCGACGGGCAAGAGCCTCGCGGACCTCCAGGCGGCCAACGCGACCTCCTACCCGCTGTTCTTCTGCGGCGCGCCGCCCACCAACGAGCCCACGTGCGTGCCGCGCCGCACCGCCACCACCGGCGCGCTCGCGTCCGTCAACGGCTCCAACCTCTACAACGGCCAGCGCCGGCTCGGGGACATGGACGGCGACGGCATCGACGACGCGCAGGACAACTGCCCCTTCCTCTTCAACCCCATCCGCCCCCTGGACAACGGCAAGCAGGCCGACACGGACGGCGATGGCGTGGGCGATGCGTGTGACCTGTGCCCGCTGGACGCCAACAGCAAGGCGTGTCTGGCCGCCGAGCCCATCGACCGCGACGGCGACGCCGTGCGCGACTCCGACGACAACTGCCCGGGCACCTACAACCCGGACCAGGCGGACTCGGACGGTGACGGCCATGGCGATGCGTGCGACGCGTGCCCCACGCCCAACCCCGACGACTCGGTCTGCTCCGTCTCCATCTACGCCATCAAGAAGCCCGTGGGCGGCAAGTACCCGCTCGTGGGCACCACCATCTCCATCCCCAGCGCGGTGGTGACGGCGGTGACGGGCAAGAATTACTACCTCCAGGTGCCCGAGGCCGAGCGCAGCCCCGACGGCGAGAAGTGGTCCGGCGTCTACGTCTACTCCTCCGGCACCACGCCCAAGGTGGGCGACCGCCTCACCATCAACTCGGCCAACGTGGTGGAGTACCACGGGCAGATCCAGCTGAGCGGCCGGGTCACCTTCACCAAGGGCGCGGCGCTGCCCGTGCCCGCCCCCATCCTCGTCACGCCCGCCGAGGTGGCCACGGGGGGCGCGCGCGCCGCGGAGCTCGAGGGCGTGCTGGTGCAGCTCAACGACGTCACGGTGACCCAGCAGGAGCCGCCCCTGGGCGCCGGGGACTCCTCGCCGAGCAACGAGTTCGTCGTCGACACCACCCCGGCCACGGGCGGCGTGCGCGTGAACGACTTCGTCTACGCCTACTCGCCCCTGCCCGCCGTGGGCACCCAGTACCGCTGGGTGCGCGGCGTGCTGGAGTGGCGCAACGGCAACTCCAAGGTGGAGCCCCGGGACGCGAGCGATCTGCTCGGGCCGCCCCCGGGCCTCCAGTCCTTCGGCGCGGCCTCGGGCCAGTTCATCCGGGTGCACGCGGGCTGTGACACCACGGGCTGCGCGCTCATCGGCCCGACGAAGCTCGAGCTGGTGCTCGCCGGGACGGACGGGCAGGACGTGGAGGTCACCGTCACCTCCAGTGACCCGAGCGCGCTCGGGGTGGCCAACGGCGGCCGGATCCTCATCCCCAAGGGCTCCACCCGCGTCGAGGTGCCGCTGATTCCCCTCGCGCAGGCGGCGCATGTGACGCTGTCGGCCCGGGTGCGTGGCTACGCGGCGCTCCAGACGGAGGTGCGCGTGCTGGGCACCAACGAGGCCCCCTCGCTCGTGTCCCTCTCGCCCAACCCCCTGCTCACCGCGCCGGGCTTCGCCCTGCCGGTGACGGCCACCCTGGACATCCCCGCCCCGGCGGGCACGACGTTCCAGGTGGCCGTGGCCCCGGAGCTGGGCTCGGCGCCCGCCACGGTGAGCTTCGCGGCCGACGCCACCACCGCCTCCTTCTCCTTCCTGGCCAACCGCGACGCGTCCACCTCGGCCACGGGCGCCATCGCGGTGCAGGGGGCCCAGGGCGTGGTGGGCTCGGCGCAGACCGAGGTCCGCTTCACCGCGGACTTCCCCAAGCTCCAGGCGCTCACGCCCGCGACGTCCACCGTCGTCCAGGGCGCGGCCCAGGAGTTCACCGTGACGCTCAACAAGGTGGCGGAAGGGGACACGTCCGTGTCCCTCACGGCCGCCGCCTCCGTCGCCGGGGCCACCTTCGGCGCGGTGCCCTCCACGGTGACGGTGCCCCGGGGCAGCGCCTCGGCCACGTTCCTCTTCACCGCCGACACCAAGGCCTCCGGCTCCGGCACCGTGCACGCCTCGCTCGGGCCCTCGGATGTCTCCGTGGCCATCTCCACGCGCGTGCCGTACCCCAAGCTCTTGAGCATCACCCCTTCCACGTTGCGCATCGCCCCTGGCGCCACGCGCACGCTCGTGGTGACGCTGGACAAGGCGGCCGAGGCGGGCGGCTTCCCGCTGACGCTCTCCCTGTCTTCCCCCGCGCTGGGCACGCTCGACAAGCAGAGCGTCACCATCGCGGAGAAGGCGAAGACGGCCGAGGTCACCTTTACCGCGGGTTCGGTGGAGACGACCGGCTGGCTGGACGCGCTGAGCCAGGTGGGCCCGGGCAGCTCGGTGGCCACGGGCCTCCAGGTGGCGCCGCCCCAGCCGCACGTGGTCATCAGCGAGGTGAGCGCGCGCGGGCCCACCGCCGCCTCGGATGACTTCGTGGAGCTGTACAACCCCACCGACTCGGACATCGACCTGAGCGGCTGGGTGCTCCAGTACCGCACCGCCAGCACGACCAGCGCCGCCGTGAACTACACGAACCTCAAGGTCATCGACACGGGCAAGGTCATCAAGGCGCACGGCTACTTCCTGCTCACCAACAACGCCTACTCGACCATCGGCACCAACAGCGTCCTCTCGGACCAGTCGTGGGGCGGCACGGACGTCTCGGCCACCGCCGCCAACCTGCGGCTGGGCACGAGCGCCGTCACCGTGGACCCCACGGTGCTCACGGGCGTGGTGGACACCGTGGCCTTCGGCACCGGCCGCATGCTGCCCGAGGGCAACGCCATCCCCTCGCATCCCGCGGCCGGAGGCAGCCTCGAGCGCAAGGCCCTGTCCACCTCGACGGCGGCGAGCATGGCCGCGGGCGGCGCGGACGCGCTCAAGGGCAACGGCTACGACGCGGACGACAACGCCACGGACTTCGTGGCGCGCGCCGCGCGGGATCCGCAGAACTCCGCGAGCCCCACCGAGGCGCCCTGAGCGCCGGGCCGCCGGAGCCCGTCAGCCCGCGCGCAGCGTGAGCCTGACGATCTCCGGCGGCGCGCCCACCCGCAGGGGCGGGCCCCAGAAGCCCGTGCCCCGGCTCACGTAGAGCGAGTGCGCGCCTTCCTGGAAGAAGCCCGCGTCGTGCTCCCACACGGCGGCCACCACCCCGGTGAAGGGGAAGAACTGGCCGCCGTGGGTGTGTCCGGACAGTTGCAGGCCCATGCCCGCCTTCTGCGCCTGCTCCCGCCAGCCCGCCGGCTGGTGCGCGAGCAGCACGGACGCCCGCGAGGGGTCTCGCCCCCGGGTGGCCGCCGCCAGGTCGTAGGAACGCGTGGGGAAGCCCGAGCGCGCCGCCGCCCAGTCATCCACGCCCACCAGGTCGAACGAGCCGCCCGCGTCGCCCACGCGCACGAAGCGGTTGCGCAGCACCGTCACGTCCATGCGGGTGAGGGCCTCGGCCCATTCCTCGTCGCCCGAGTAGTACTCGTGGTTGCCCGTGCAGAAGAACGTGCCGTAGCGCGAGCGCAGGTCGCGCAGCGCCGCCGCCGCCGGGCCGAGCTCCTCCACGCTGCCGTCCACCAGGTCTCCCGTGATGCACACGAGGTCACCCTTGAGCGCGTTGGTGCGGGCGACCAGCTCGTCCATGAAGCGGCGCTGGATGAGCGGGCCCACGTGGATGTCGCTGAGCTGCACGATCGTGAGGCCGTCCAGGACGCGCGGCAGCCCCGGCAGCTTCACCTCCGCCTCGTTCACCACGGGGGGGTGGAAGGCGCGCCACATGCCATAGCCGCTGAAGCCCCCGGTGACCGCCAGCGCCGCGCCCGCGCCCGCCCGGGCCAGCAGCTCGCGCCGCTCCTCGGACACGGGGGCCGGGGCCGCGAGGGTCGCGGAGGCGGGTGCCTTCGCGCGTCTCCGGGCCACCCACTCGACGAGGCCGCGCACACCGCCGAGCGTCATCACCGAGAGCAGCAGGTAGGTGGCCACGCCCATCCAGTACCAGCTGAACTGGGACAGGGCGCTCGTCGCGGCCGAGGGCAACAGGGCCGAGAGCGGCCGGGCGGTGACCAGCGTCGCGCCGAGCAGGGTCCACAGCACGAGCCCCACGCGCCGCCAGGTGGGGTGCCGGCCCGTGTCCCGCACGAGGCGCCGGTACAGATAGATGTGGCTGCTGATCACCAGGATGGACAGCAGACCGAGGAAGACGAGGAGCCGGGGGGGAATGGGCATGCGCCCCCTGTCTTAATGGGCCCCTGTTTCCACGCAACCACCGCGTGGGTGAAGAAGCGTGAAGTGTGCGTTCCTCCCGCCTCAGAGGGGCTACCGCCTTCGGGGTTCGCGCATCCTATCGTCCAGGACCATTGCAATCGGAAGAAGGCCCGTGCCATGGCGAATGCGCACAGAAGTCCATCGGAGTGAGCAGCGAGGCGCACAAGGCCGCGCTGAAGCGCACGGACCTGAACTTTGATGTCGCTGCCACGGGGTGCACCCGATGACCACTCGAGCCCGCATTCATCTGCACGTCTTCGCGCCAGCACTCACGGGCGACGATGGTCGTCCACTCGCCGCCGTTGAAGGGATGGAGCGCGCGCTCACCGGCTTGCGCCTGGCGTGGAAGATCTCCAAGGAGGGCCAACCCATCGCGCTGCCGCGACGCGAGGCGTGGCTGGCGGAGACCGCGGCGAGCGGCAAGTTCGGGTTGCTGTGCAATGGAGATGAGTATTACCCGGTGACGATGGGCGGCCGACGTCACTCCGGGGACTCGAGTCCTGGAGGGCAGCCCCGGTTGGTGGTGCATGCCGAATTGCCACAGGACACGGCCGTTGTCGCGGCGGCTGCGGACATGCTGGAGCGCGTCGCGGAGGGTGCTCTCGCCTGGTGGGGCGTCATCGCGCCCGGCCCCATGAGGGACATCATCGCGGACCAGATATGCCCCGAGGAGGTGGGGCCACATGCGCCGCCTCTCGGGTTGCCCGCGTTGAATCTCCCATGGAACATCCGCTCACCCGAGATTCCAGAGCACCTGGGATGGTTGAACTATTGGTCGGCGTCAGCCGCCCAGGCCATTGGTTTTCCGGAGGCCGCGTGCCATGCCGAGCTGATGTCACGGTCCCGACGAACGGCGTCGGGAGGGTGGGTGGTACGGCTCACGGATGCGCCACTCGATCCGAGCAATGCCGCGCATCTGGGGGTCCTCCGGCGGACCTACGAGCGCTTCCCCGTCATTGGCGGTCGCGCCGAGTCTTGAGGGAGGGTCTGGGCTTGATCCGCTGACGTGGCTCTCCCGCGCTTTATGTGCTTCGAAGAGGCAAGCAGGCACGGCGCGCTCGGGCAACTGGCCAGATGCACACGGGCTGCACACAAACTGCGGAAGAGCCGGTCGCAGGTACCACGTAGAGGGCCTCGGTTCCGGGGCCCGCATACGCCGGACGCAGCAGTAGCTTCAGCAAGACAGCACCACCACGCACACGAACAAGGCCGACAAGCCCAACAGCCCTCCATCAGGAACGGCAGCGCTCGGCCACGCGGTAGAGTTGCGTGAGGGAGTAGTCCAGCAGCGACTGGCGGGAGCGCATGTAACGGTGAGCCCGGACGAAAGGGAACCAGACGCGGTTGCCGACGAGAACCTGTGCCTCTTCGAGCTTCTTGCGCGGTATCCATTGTCCTCCCAGGTTCCGCACCAGCACCTCGCCCAGGTACGCGCCCACGGCCGGCACAGCATGCTCGTCGATGACTTCTCGTAGGCGGGTCTTCGGGAAGTCCTCGGACCAGAAGTAGACGTCGGTGTCCGTGAGCGACTCGGGGGTCGCCTTGAAGACCGAGGGCACGTTGGAGTGCAGGAGCGCCACGAGGCGTTCAGCGAGGTAGCCGTAGTGCTCGAGGACGCGCTCCGCTTCCTCCACGTCGGAAGGCAGCGCGGCGTCGGCGGGGAGCCACTCCTCCGGCTCGGGAGGCTGCCAGGCGTTGAGTTCGGTGATCTTGCGCTGGCGTTCACCGAGGGCGAAGTCGTCCACCGCGCGCGAGAGGAGCGGAGCCACGTCCGGGTGGAAGCGGGGCGCTACGGGGGCGAGCGTGGCGCTGCGCTCGCGCAGGGTCCGCAGGACGGTGTCCAAGTCCAGGTCCGGCCGGAGATGGACGAGCGCCCGGGCCTGGGCCTGGCGTGCCTCCTCGGAAGCGAAGTCCGCGGCGGTGGGCCAGGTCAGCAGGAGGATGGAGCCATTGGGGAGCTCCTCCACCCGGTGGGCCGGGGTGGAAAGCATGCGCTCGCGGCCGACGGTTTCCACCAACCTCGGGCCGAAGACATTGAGCCAGAACACCTCGTATACCTTGTCGAATCCATCTCGCCGCGTGGTCTCGTCGTCGCGGCCAAAATTGGGAGCACCCGACAACTGGTCATCCGCCATGCTGTGAGCCGAGGCACGAGTGACCGGGTAGCGGGAGGCCCAGGCGCGGACCATGTCCACGAATCCGCCGCAACGCTCCGTCCCCGCGAAGAAGGAGAGGGGTTGCACGTCGAGGCTGATGTCCAATACGGGAGGCTCTCGCGAAGACCGGAGCGCGAACGTCAGCAACAGGGCAGGCAATGCGGTGCGACGGAATTCGATGATTGAACCGTACGCATCGCGCTCCTCCTCCAGGGCCTTCCAAACAGCCGCGCGGGAGTACTTGCGTCGTCGCTTGCCCTCTACGATGTCCGGCATCCACTGGTCCGCGCCCCCCTCAAGTGCCTGGAGGAAAGATTCCAGTTCGCGCTCGAGTGCAGGCTGACGGTCGAGAGCGCCCTCGAAAAAGAACCTGAGACGGTCCTCCACGTTCAAGTTCCGAAACTTCAGCGCCTTCATTCGAACAGCACCTCTACCCCTCTGAGATTCCCTTCAACCGCCGTCGCTGCCTTCTTCACTGCTCGTGGGTCCGGGGTGAGCAAGCCGCCTTCATAAATGAGGCAGACCCTTTGGATCTGCACCTGCGTGCCGCGAAGGCCAAGGGAAGGCCGACGAATGTCCAGCGTCCCGCCGTAGTACTGCAAGGCGTCGTTCGCATCCACCCTCATCTGCGTCTCCAAGGATCTGCCCTCGAGCAGCTTGAGATTGCGGCTCTTGAAGCTGAAGGTCTCCATGCGGGGCGGCTGGCCCGCGGGCGGCTGCTTCTCGATGACGAGCACGTCCGCGAATCGGATGCCAGGAGTGCCCGGCTTCGCGACGCCCACGTACGTTTCGATGAGGGGCTGGTTGAAGTCCTTGAGGAAGCGGCGTTGCGCTCGTGGGAGGGCTGCATCGGCGCGCAGCAGGTCCACCATGGTCCTCTCGAATGCGAGCCCTCGGGCGAACAGCCCGCGCATCTGCTCGTAGCCCGCCCACGCCAGGGGCGGTTTGACTGCCTTGCGCTGATGGAGCTCCGCGAGGCGGTTCTCCCAATAGGCGACGTACTCGCTCCAGAGCGGGTGCCCCTGGGCTTCCGGCGGTGCCTTGACGGAGGGGCGCTGTTTCTCCAGCACCGCCACGTTCCCGGGCAGGCGCGGGCCCGCGGAGTCGAGTTCCACCTGAGAGAGCCTGGCTTCCACCACCTCCTGGGTGAGACCCGCCGCCTCGTCCAATAGGGATGCCGTGCTGCCGAGGCCCTTCCCGATACCGGCCCTCGTCGAGGTGGGCACCCCCGCGCTTCCAGACTTCGCTTCCGACAGCCACGCCTGCGCCCTGGCCACATTGCCCCGGGCCTCGTAGAGGGCCAAGGCACCCGCCTCTCCCCCCTCGTACACCAACAGGGCCGCCTCTCGGTTGGTCTGCATGTACCTGGCCAGCTCGCGGATACCCTCCCCTCCCAGCCGGTTCAGCAGCCGCTCCGCCACCTGCGCCAGTCCCTGGAAGCCCAACTCCGGTACCTGGAACTGCCCCACCCGTACCCACCGGCTGCCCGTGACCCCCCTCGCCTCTGAGAGGTAACGCATGCCCTTGCCTCCTGCGTACAAGGACACCAGCACCGCCGCGGCCGACAGCTCGCGCGTGGCCTGCTCGTAGCGGCCCTCCGACAGCGAGTACACCCCGTGGCACGTGCCGGCCACCAGGTTGTAGAAGCCCACCGGCACTCCAAACGTCAGCCTATCGAAGCCGCCCAGCAACACGTTGCCCGGTGAGAAGGCCGCCTCCATCTCCGCTCGCTCCACCTCGTCGAGCAACGCCTGGTAGGGCGGAGGCAGTTGCCCGCGCTGCGCGGAGTACGTCATGGCGAGGGCCCCCTGGACCAGATCGCTGGTGGACAGGGCCTCGCCGGCGGCGCTCATCAGTCCGCGGCCGATGTCACCCAGGCGCTCGGGCCGGTCCTTGTAGTCCGAGAGGCTCAGTCCCCGCTGCCGCAGCGCCTCGCGGACAGCGCCCATGCGTCCCAGTGTGTCTCCGAGCTGCTTGTCCCCGGCCAGCAGGAGGAGGACCTGCTGCAGGTCGTCGTCGAAGGCCGAGTGGATGAGGAAGAGGGCAAACAGCTCAGCCCGAGCGGCGCCATACTCCCGGGTGGCGGTGACGAGAAAGGCGGCGCGCTTGCGGTTGAGGACATCGGCACCCGCGCGCACAGGCCCCAGGGAGCCGAGCCGCACAGCGGACCAGTCATCCAGTTCCTCCACCAGCCGGACCATGTCCACCCCGCGCTGAAGCTCGATGAACTCCGCGGGCGAGTCGCACGCCAGGAAGGGGGCGAGCACCTCCTGGCTGGAGGACAGGTCGGGCCAACCTGGAGGCCCGCCTTGCAATGGGTCCACCGTCTGCCCGGGGAAGCCGCCCCCGCCTCCCGCCACATCCACCAGCGCAGGAGACGATGCCGACTGCCGTGGCCCGGCACTGGAGCGGAACGCGGAGGATCGCGAGTGCATGCCAAAGCCGCCCAGCAGACTCCCGCGTGGGTGGCCCGTGGCGCACCCGCCCAATAGCACCAGCGCCCACAGGGCCAGGAGGACCGGGCCGAGGTGATGCCGCCTCAAGCCTTCCGCGTGAAGCCGCTCCTCCCATCCGCTCAAAGGGACCAACGCACCACCCGGGGGTGGTGTCGCGCGCCTGATGGGCGCGGACCAACAAGACGGTTGGACATGCCGCACCTCCCCAGCGAACCACATGGCCTGGAAATCGTACTCCCGGAATTACACGGGGGTACGGATGCGGCCGTCAATTCACTGGGTGCGCAGCTGGCTGGGGGCTGCGGAAGGTGGGAAGCTGGCCCTCTCCTCCCGTCTCGCGCCGCAGCGCTACGGGAACGTCACGTTCCCGAGGGTGGGCATGATCCGCTGACGTGGACGCCGCAGCTTGTTCGATTTCCGCAGTGAGTCAGTGCGTCGTTCGAATCAACTCTCCTTGTCGGGGAGGAGCATGCTCAGCAACGCGTCATCGGGACCGTTCGGGCGCCAGCCGGGGGGCGGTGGCTGGGCGAGGAGCGCGTCACTGGCACGGTTGACTCGTCCCTGATGTGTCACGGGAGTGAAGCCGAACCAGGATCCGAGCGCCAATGCGATTTCCAGGCGGGTTTCCTCGTCCAGGACGGGGGGCCAGCCGTCAGGAAAGCTCTCGTGCAATTCACGAACGAATTGGCCGCGCACGAGACGGGTCACCTGATGGCTTCGTTCCGCCTCGTGCACCAGCCGTTTGAAGAGATGTACCGCGCTGAAGTCGTTCCCGAGCTGCTCGGCCAGTTCCACCAGGGGACGCGTCGGGTGCGCGTCCGCGAAGGCAGTGAGCGAGCTGAAACCGCGCTCGTGGAGCCGCTGCTCCAACTGGGCCGTCCAGTGGTCCTGCCCGAAGCGCTCTTCCGCCATGCCTCTTCTCCTCGCGCGTGTGCGCTCAAGCGAGCAGGGCGCGCAGGGCCGGGGCGAGGGCGGTGTACTGGAACGTGTAGCCCGCGTCCTGGGCCCCACGCGGCAGCACGCGCTGGCCGCCCAGCACCACGAGCGACATCTCCCCGAGTGCCGCCTTGAGCGCGAAGCCCGGCAGGGGCAGCAGGGACGGGCGGCGCAGCGCCGCGCCGAGCGTGTGCGCGAAGTCCTCGTTCGTCACCGGCTCGGGCGCCGTCACGTTGAGCGGCCCGCGCAGGGCCTCCTGCTCCAGCGCGAAGAGCAGCAGGCCCACCGCGTCGTCCCGGTGGATCCAACTGAGGTACTGCTTGCCCGAGCCCATGCGGCCCCCCACGCCCAGGCGGAAGGCGGGCAGCATCTGGCGCAGCGCGCCCCCGGACGGGTGCAGCACCACGCCCAGCCGCGCCACCACCGTGGGGATGCCCGCGGCGTCCGCCTCGTGGGCCTCGGCCTCCCACGCGCGGCACACGCGCGCGAGGAAGTCGTCCCCGGGCGCGCCCGTCTCCGTGAGTGGCTCGGCGCCCCGGTCCGCGCCGTAGTAGCCCGAGGCCGAGGCGGACACGAAGCGGCGCACCGTGCCCGCGGCCTTCATGGCCTCCACGAGCATGCGTGTGCCCACCACCCGGCTCTCCTGGATGCGCCGGCGCGCCGACTCTGTCCAACGTTGGTTGACCGTCTCGCCCGCCAGGTGGATGACCGCCTCGGCGCCCGCGAGCGCGTCCGGAGACAAAGGGGTGATGGTGTCGAAGTAGGAGCCCGTCACCCCCGAGGGCAGGCCCGAGAGGGCGCGCTTCACGTCACGCGCCAGCACGTGCACCTCGTGGCCTCGCTCCAACAGCCGCTGGACGAGGATGGGCCCCAGGAAGCCGCTCGCGCCGGTGACGGCCACCTTCATGGGTGGGCACCCTCGCCGGCTCCGGCGCCCGCGCCCATGTCACGCCCGAGCAGCTGTCCGAGCTTCTGGAAGAACTCGTCCATCTCCTCGCGGTCCATGCGACCCGAGTAGCGGAAGACGACCTGGCCCTCGGGGGTGAGCAGCATCACCGAGGACGTCTTCTTGGGCAGGCTCCAGGGCGCGCCGCTCATCGTGCCCTTGAGGTCCACCAGGATGGGGATGTTCCACTTCTTCTCCTCGTCCCGCACGTGCGACAGCGCGATGTCCCGCGCGGGGAAGAAGTCGAAGGACTCCAGGTTGGCCACCGCCACGACGAAGGCCGCGTCGAGCAGTCCCATCTGGCGTCCCCGGTTGAACAGGCTCTCCTTGAGCTGGCCGTTGAGTGTCGTGGAGTGGCGATCCTCGTAGAAGAGAATGACGGGTTTTCCCCGCCATTTGGACAGCGCCACTTCCTTTCCATTCGAGTTCCACAAGCTTGCATCCATCGGGCCTGCCTCCGGTGATGCGGCGAGTGCTGGGCTGGTGGCCAGGAGAGCGGTCATCAGCAGCCCCATCAGCCGCCGGGTCTTCAGGGATTGTCGTGAGTGGGTCATGTACAAACCTTGAACATAGCCTTGACAAACCTTATACGCAAAGCTTACATCTCCTTACGAGGGTAGGCAGGATCGCGAAGGAGTGCCGCATGGGGCTCATGCCGTTCATCAACCCGTCGGCCCCGCCTGCTCCCTCCGCGGAGCGGAACTGGCTGACGTTGGTCCGAGCCCAGGTGGACGGGGCGCTGGCGGGGCTGCTCGAGCTGCCGGACGAGGTGCGCCTGGACACGCAGTGGGCGGAGGCGCTGGCGCGGGTGCGGGGCGTGGTGCTGCGCCCGGCCGAGCGGCCCCGGGCCGCGCTGCTCCTGGCGGGCTATTGCCTCGTGCGGGGCTCGCCGGTGGTGCCCGCGGGGCTGTGGCGCTTCGCCGCGGGGCTGGAGCTGCTGCACGCGTCCCAGGCCATCCATGACGAGGTACTGCGGCAAGGGGATGCGCGGCGGCCGGCGGGGCTGTGCGCGCGGCTCGCGCCCGAGCGGACGGGCGAGCACCTGGCGGTGGTGGTGGGCGACCATCTCTTCGCCCGGGCCCTGGAGACCATGCTCGAGGCGGGAGTGCCGGGGGCCGGCGAGGCGGGCGAGCACTGCCTGCGCCTGCACCGTTACACGAGCGCCGGGCTGTTCCGCGCCGAACAGGGCGGCGGGCTCCTGGAGCCGGGCGGCGTGGGGCGGGCCATGCGCCTGGTGCGCTTGAGGGCCGTGCGCGAGGGCCTGGCGTCCTCCCTGGTCTGTGGGGCGCTGCTGGCCGGGGCGGACGCGGACACGCGGCTGCGGCTGGCGCGGGTGGGGCTCGGGGTGGGGCTGACGGTGGAGCTGCGCCGCGAGGGGGCCGGACTGGGCGAGGGCCCGGAGGCGGGCGGTGGGGTGGGGTTTGTCCAGGGCCGGTGCGGCTTTCCGCTGGTGGCCGCCTGGTGCCGCGCGCGGCCCGAGGTGCGCGAGGAGCTGTGGGCCCTGGCGCACCTGGCGCCCGAGGCGCGGGAGGGCGCGAGCCTCGCGCGGGTGCGCGGCCTGGTGGAGGACGCGGGCGGATTCGCGGCCACCGAGTCGGTGATGGCGCGCTCGACATTCATGGCGCTCCGGGCGCTCGCGTCCCTGCCCAATCCGCAGGGCGTGCGCGACCTGTTGCAGGCGCTCATCGGGCCCATGGCCCATCAGTCCGTGAGAGGAGAAGCACCGTGAAGCCAGGCAAACAACAGGCGGTGGTGGTGGGCGCCGGAGTGGGCGGACTGTCCGCCGCGGCGCGGCTGGCCCACGCCGGCTTCGAGGTCCACCTCTTCGAGAAGACGAACGGGCCGGGGGGCCGCTGCAACCAAATCAAGGTGGACGGCTTCACCTGGGACCTGGGCCCCACCATCGTGCTCATGCCCGAGGTGTTCCAGGAGACGTTCACCGCGCTGGGCCGGCGCATGGAGGACTACCTCACGCTGGAGCGGTGCGATCCCAACTACCGCATCCACTACCGGGACGGCTCGGTCATCACCTTCACCTCGGAGCTGTGCGCCATGGGGCGCGAGCTGGAGCGGGTGGAGCCCGGCAGCTTCCAGCGCTACCTGGCCTTCCTCGCCCAGGGCCGCACCCAGTACCGCACGGGCCTGGACCACCTGGTGGGGCGCAACTACTCGGGCATCTCCGACTACTTCGTGCCCTCGGTGCTCAAGCGCGTGTTCGAGGTGCGGGCCCACCGGCGCATGTACTCGGACGTGGGGCGCTTCTTCAAGGACGAGCGGCTGCGCGCGGCGATGACGTTCCAGTCCATGTACCTGGGCGTGTCGCCCTACGCGGCGCCGGGCGTGTTCGCGCTCCTGCCCTTCACGGAGCTGGGCGTGGGGGTGTGGTTCCCCAAGGGCGGCCTGTACGCCATTCCCCTGGCGCTGGAGAAGGTGGCGCGCGAGGAGGGCGTGCACCTGCACTACGGCCGTCCCGTGGAGCGCATCCTCACCGAGGGCAAGCGCACCACGGGGGTGCGGCTCGCGGACGGCGAGGTGGTCAAGGCGGACGTGGTGGTGTGCAACGCGGACCTTCCCTACGCGTACGAGAAGCTGCTCGATCCGTCCGTCACGCGGCTCAAGCGCAAGGACTCGCTGCGCTACACCTCCAGCGGCTACATGCTCTACCTGGGCATGAAGAAGCGCTACGACGGCTTCCTGCACCACAACGTCTACTTCGGTCGGGACTACAAGGGCTCGTTCGACGACATCTTCGAGCGCTTCCGCGTGCCCGAGGATCCGAGCTTCTACGTCAACGCCCCGGCCCACACCGACCCCAGCATGGCGCCGCCGGGCAAGGACGCGCTCTACGTGCTGGTGCCCGTGCCGCACCAGCACTCGGGCCTGGACTGGAAGGTCGAGGGCCCCCGGGTGCGCGCCAAGGTCTTCGAGCGGCTCGGGGAGCTGGGCTTCCCGGACCTGGAGCGGGACATCGAGGTGGAGCGCGTGGTGACGCCGGACGACTGGGCCACGAGCTTCAACCTGGCCAAGGGCAGCGCGTTCGGGCTCGCGCAGAACTTCTTCCAGATTGGCCCCTTCCGTCCGTCCAACCAGGACCCGCGGGTGAAGAACCTCTTCTTCGTGGGGGCCTCCACGCAGCCGGGCACGGGACTGCCCACGGTGATGATCTCCGCGCGGCTGGCGGTGGAGCGGATTCTGCAGTGGACGGGGGCGGGTGTGAGTACGGTGCGCGAGCCTGGGGGGACCGGGCGTGAATCTCTGGAGGAGGCGGCATGACGTCGCGGGACGAGAGCCTGGTGGCTGAGGGGTACAAGATGGCGGAGCGCGTGACGCGACATCACGCCAAGAGCTTCTTCTTCGCCTCGTTCATGCTCTTTGGCATGCGGCGCAAGGCGGCGTTCGCGCTCTACGCCTTCTGCCGACGGCTCGACGACATGGTCGACGTGGCGGACGGAGCGGACAAGGGCGCGGTGCCCGAGGACCTGGCCGAGCGGCTGGTGCGCGCGCGCCGGGCGGTGGCGGAGCTGTACCTGGAGACGCCCGAGCTGGCGGACCCGCGCATGCCGCCGCCCTCCACGCGCGCCTCGGGCGGCGAGGGGCCGTGGCACCCCGCCGAGATGGCGGCGCTCGTGGACTGCATCCGCCGCTTCCGCGTGCCCGAGTACCCCATGCAGGAGCTCATCTCTGGCATGGAGATGGACCTGACGCTGCGCCGCTACGAGACGGCCTCCCAGCTCGACCTGTACTGCTACCGGGTGGCGGGCGTGGTGGGGCTGATGATGGCGGCCATGCTCGGGTGCTCGGAGGAGTGGGCGCTGGGGCCGGCGGCGGACCTGGGCCGGGGCATGCAGCTCACCAACATCCTGCGCGACGTGGGCGAGGACCTGGAGCGCGACCGCGTGTACCTGCCCCTGGAGGAGCTGGCCGCGTACGGGCTGAGCGTGGAGGACCTGCGCCGGGGCGTGGTGGATGACCGCTGGCGCGCCTTCATGCGCGCGCAGATCGCCCGGGCGCGCGCCTACTACGCGCGCGCGGCCGAGGGGATTCCGGCGCTCCAGGGCTTCGGGGCCCAGCGCATGGTGAAGCTGATGGGCGCCATCTACGGGGACATCCTGCGCGTCATCGAGGCGCGCGACTACGACGTGTTCCACGGCCGCTCGTTCGTGACCAAGCCGCGCAAGCTGGCGCTGGCGGCCCAGGTGCTGTTCCTGCCGTCGGCGGTGCCGCTCATGGCGCTGCCGGCTCCCGGCGCCCAGGGCAAGAGCAAGGTGCCCCTGCTCTCCCCCGAACCCACGACAGGGACCGTGCGATGAGTGACGACAAGGTGCATCCCCTGCGACCGCCGCGCTCCTCGCGCCTGTCGGGCTTCTACCGGCAGACGCCCGCGCAGCGGCGCACGCGGCTGGTGGAGTCGCGGTGGCTGTCCGCCGAGGAGGCCGAGGCGTGCGCGAGCCTGGCGGGCTTCGACGAGGCGTGCGCGGACACGATGGTGGAGAACGTCATCGGCCTGCATGGCCTGCCGCTCGGGCTGGCGCTCAACTTCCGGGTGAACGGGCAGGAGCGGCTGGTGCCCATGGCGGTGGAGGAGCCGTCCATCATCGCCGCGGCGAGCTACGCGGCGCGGCTGTGCGCCGAGCACGGCGGCTTCGAGGTGACGGCGGACGAGCCCATCACCACCGCCCAGGTGCAACTGCTCGACGTGCGCTCGCCCGCCGAGGCCGAGGCCGCGCTGCGCGCGCGCTTCCCGGAGCTGCTCGGGGAGGCCAACTCGCACCTGGGGCCCATGTGCGCCCGGGGCGGCGGGGTGCGCGAGCTGGAGGTGCGCGTGCTGGACGCCACCACGCTCGTGGTGCACCTGCACGTGGACACCCGCGACGCCATGGGGGCCAACCTCGTCAACGGGCTCGCGGAGAAGATGGCGCCCCGGTTCGTGGCGCTCTCGGGGGGCCGCGCGGGGTTGAAGATCCTCACCAACCTGGCGGATCGCCGCAAGGTGTACGTGCGGGCCTCGGTGCCGGCGGACGCGCTCGTGTCCGAGGGCTTCGCCGACGGTGGCGCCGTGCGCGACGCCATCCTCGAGGCCCAGCGCTTCGCCGAACTCGACCCGTACCGGGCCGTCACCCACAACAAGGGCGTGATGAACGGCGTGGACGGCGTGCTGGTGGCATGCGGCAACGACTGGCGCGCGGTGGAGGCGGGCGCGCACGCGTGGGCGGCGCGCTCGGGCGTGTACCGGCCGCTGACCACCTGGCGCGCGGGCGAGGACGGCGCGCTCCGGGGCCTCCTGGAGATGCCGCTGGCGACCTCCACCGTGGGCGGCGCGGCGCGCACCCATCCCGGCGTGCTCCGGGCGCTCAAGCTCGCGGGCGTGTCGGGGGCGCTGGACCTGGCGGGGCTCGCCGCGGCGGCGGGGCTCGCCACCAACCTGGCCGCGCTCAAGGCGCTGTCCACCGAGGGCATCCAGAAGGGCCACATGGCGCTGCACGCGCGGCGCGTGGCGGCCGAGGCCGGCGCCGAGGGCGAGTGGGTGGCCGTGGTGGCCGAGCAGCTCGCGCGTGAGCGCGTCTACCGCCCGGAGCGGGCGCGGGAAATCCTCGACGAAGTCCGCCAGCAGCAAGGAGCGGTGCAATGAAATCCACGCGGGTGGCGGTGGTGGGTGGTGGCATCGGGGGCCTGACGGCCGCCGGACTCCTGGCGCGCGAGGGACATGACGTCACGCTCTTCGAGGGCAGCGCGTCCCTGGGCGGCAAGGCGCAGAGCGTCCAGGTGGACGGGCTGCGGCTGGACACCGGGCCCACGCTGCTCACGCTGCCCCACGTGGTGCGCGAGGTGTTCGAGGGCCTGGGGGCCGCGGATTTGCTGCCGCCGTTCTCCGAGCTGGAGGCGCAGTGCACCTACCGCTACCCGGACGGGTGCGGCTTCGTGGCGCACCGCGACCTGGACCGCACGGCGGAGAGCGCCGGGGCGCTGTGGCCGAGCGAGAAGCGCGGCGTGTATGGCTTCTACGCGGAGGCCGAGCGCATCTGGCGCGCCGCGGGCGAGCCCTACCTGGAGGCCCCCTTCGAGGGGATGACGGGCTTCATGGCGCGCGTGCTGCGCCGGGGCATGGTGGCCATGGCCCGGGGCATGAAGCTGGCCACGATGGATCAGCTCGCGCGGGCTCACTTCAAGACGGAACATCTATGGCAGTTCGTGGGCCGCTTCGCCACGTACACCGGGGCATCGCCCTACGAGGCGAGCGCGGCCTTCGCCCTCATCCCGCACATCGAGCGCGTCTATGGCGTGCACCACGTGCGCGGCGGCATGGGCGCGCTGGTGGACGCGCTCGGGGCGGCGGTGGCGCGGCAAGGGGTGCGCATCCACCTGAACACCCGGGTGCGCTACACGCGGGAGGCCCAGGGCTACCGCGTGGGCCCGAGCGGGGCCGAGGAGCCCTTCGACTCCGTGGTGGTGAACGCGGATCCGCTCGCGGGCCTGGGGCGGGGCAAGGAGCCGCTGTCGCTGTCGGGGTACGTGCTGCTCTTGGAGGTGGACGGCCGTCCGGCGCTGCCGCACCACACGGTGCTCTTCGGCGGCAACTACCGGCACGAGTTCGACGCGCTCTTCGCGGGGGAGCTGCCCGAGGACCCCACGGTGTACTTCTGCAACCCCTCGGCCACGGATGACACGGTGGCGCCCGCGGGCAAGACGGGCCTGTTCGTCATGGTGAACGCCCCGGCCCTGCCCCAGGCGCCCGAGGCCGCGGAGCAGGCGAGCGCCGCGTGGGAGCTGCACGCCGAGCGGGTGAAGCGGCAGATGATGGAGAAGCTGCTCAAGCACTACCCGGAGCTGCGCGGGCGCATGCGGGTGGTGGGGCAGCGCTCGCCGGTGGACCTGGCGGCGCTGGGCGCGCCGGGCGGCTCCATCTACGGCTTCCTGCCGCATGGCCGCTTCGGGGCCTTCCGGCGGCCGCGCATCCGCGGCGCCACGCCGGGCCTGTTCTACGCGGGAGGCGGCACGCACCCGGGCGGGGGCGTGCCCATGGTGATGCTGTCGGGCCAATTCGCCGCGCGCATGGCCTCCAACCACTTGAGGGAGGTCGCATGAGGCTCCTGGACGAGGTCTCCGTGCCCAGCGCCCATCGGGGCTACCAGTGGCGTGACGGGCTGCCCCACCTGCCGGACCGCCCGGGGGCCTATCGCTGGTTCTACGCCGACGCGACGGTGGGCGAGTACAGCGCCGTCTTCATCTTCATGCTCGGCTCGCTCTTCTCCCCCCGCTACTCGGTGGGGGTGAGTCGGGGGGCGCTGCCCCTGGGGCACAGCGCGGTGAACTTCGCGCTCTACCGGGGCGGGCGCCGCCTGTGCTGGGTGCTCAGCGAGTACGCGCACGCGTCCGTGGGGATGGCGGGCCGGGAGCTGCGCATCGGCCGCTCGCGGCTCGTGTACACCCCGGAGGGCCGGGTGAGCATGGAGGTGGACGAGCGGTGCGCGCCCTTCGGCGGCCAGATGCGGGCCCGGCTGCTGCTCACGCCCGAGGCGCCCGCGGCGGAGGAGGTGCAGCTCGTGCCCGGGGTGCCCCATTACTGGCGGGCCCTGGCGCCCCGCTCCTCGGCGCGGCTGGAAGTGTCGACGCTGGGCGTGGACGCCGACGGCCGCGGCTACCACGACACCAACCACGGCGCGGAGCTCCTGGGCTCGCGCCTGCCGGGCTGGCACTGGGCGCGGCTGCACGGGCCGGACGAGACGGTGGTGGAGTACCACCTGCCAGGCGGCGTGGCGCCGCTGCGCGTGACGTCGGGCGGCGGGGTGACGCGCGCGGAGCGCTCGCCGCTGCACGCCGGGACGCGGCCCTCGCGGCTGACGGGCTGGGGCCTGCGGGTGCCCCAGCACCTGAGCGCGGGCCCCACGGTGCGCACCGAGCCCCACCTCATCGAGTCCTCGCCCTTCTACGCCCGCCTGGAGGCGCGGCGCGGCGGCCTGGACGTGATGGGGGAGGTGGCCGACTTCCAGCGCTTCCACTCGCCCTACATCCGCTGGATGGCGCACTTCCGCACGCGCGTGGAGCGTCAGGCATGAGCGCGGGGACGGTCCTGGGCCTGGGGTGGGTGGTGCTGGCCGCGGGCTTCAGCGCGGTGGCGCTGGCGCGGCTGATGCGCCCCCGGGGCCCGGGGGCGTCCACGCACGTACCGGTGCTGCTCCTGCGCCCCATGGATGCGCCCAGCGCGCGGGAGCTGGAGAACCTGGCGGCGCCCATCGACTACGCGGGGCCCCTCGAGCAGGTGGTGCTCTCGCCCACGCGTCCCGCGCTGCCCGAGGGCGTGCGCTGGGTGCCGAGCGAGCCCCGGACGCCCAACCGCAAGGTGGGGCACGTGCTGCACGCGCTCGACACGCTGCCGCGCGAGGGGCGGGTGGTGTTGGTGGTGGACGCGGACGTGGCGGTGACGGGCGCGCTGGTGCGGGGGCTGGCGGCGCCCGTGGCGGCGGGTGTGGCGCTGAGCACGGCGGTGCCCACGCCGGTGGAGGCCCGGGGCCTCTCCGGACGCGCGGTGGCGGGCCTGCTGCGCCGCACGCACCACAGCTTCCGGGCCCTGCACGTGATGAGCGCGGGCGCCCAGGCGGTGTGCGGCAAGGCGCTGGGCCTGGGGCCGGCGGCGCTCGAGGAGCTGCCCGCGCTGGCGGACCACATCGGCGAGGACCTGGAGCTGTCCAAGCGGCTGTACGCGCGGGGGCTCGGCGTGGCGCTGTGCGAGGTGCCCGCGCGGGTGCCGCTCGCCGCGGGAGACTGGCGCGCCGCCCAGGAGCGCTTCACCCGGTGGATGCAGGTGCTGCGCAGCCACCGTCCGGGCCTCTACCCGACGGTGCCGCTGCTCTTCACGCCCACCTGGCCCTTGCTGGCCCTGGCCCTGCTCGGGGGCTCGGCCCCGCTGGCGCTGGGCGTGCTGGGGCTCGTGGCCGTGCGCTCGCTGTTGTCCTGGCGGCTGGCGGTGTTGAGCGCGTCCGGCGAGCCGGGCACGTTCCAGGGGGCCGACTGGCTGTTGGGCGAGGCCCTGCTATTGGCCGCCTTCGTTTCCTCCCTCGTGCGGGCCCCCCGGGTGACCTGGCGGGGGCGGACCTACGCATTGGATTCGGGAGGCCGCATGTCATTGCTCTGGGTGGGATTGAAGGAGGGTAGGCCATGACCTACGCGCGTTTCCTGGGGTTGTTCGTCGTGTTGCCCATTCTCTTCCTCGCCATCCGCTACGGGCGCACCTACACGCGCCGGGAGATGGGGGCCCTGGGCATCCTGATGCTCGTGGTCTACGGCGCGACGATGCCGTGGGACAACCTGGCGGTGAAGTGGGGCCTGTGGCACTTCCGGCCGGATCTCATCTGGGGCATCGTCGTGGGCTACCTGCCGCTGGAGGAGTACCTCTTCTTCGGCCTGCAGACCTTGCTGGTGGGGCTGTGGGTGATGGTGCGGCTGCGCGGCGTGTCGCTCGCGCCCTCGGCCCGGACCGTCACGCCCAAGGGGGCGTCCGAGCCCGAGCGGCGGCTGGGCACCCGGGAGGTGACGCCATGATGGACTCGCGCTGGGCGTACTTCATCCACCTGATGGCGTGGGCGGGCCCCTTCATCCTGTTGCAGGCGGTGGTGCTGCGCCTCTACTTCCGCGAGCGCGCGGGCCCCATCTTCCGCGCGGCGCTCGTACCCGCGCTCGTGGTGGGCGTGTACCTGTCCATCGCGGACCACCTGGCCATCGCCGAGGGCATCTGGGGCTTCGGCGAGGGCAAGCACCTGGGCATCTACCTGGGGGCGGTGCCCCTGGAGGAGCTGCTCTTCTTCGTGCTCACCAGCGTGATGGTGGCCCTGGGGCTCACCCTCTTCCTGGCCTTGTTGTCCCGGCGAGAGGCGCGTGTGCCTTGATCCACGCGGCCAAGGGGGGGCTTCTCGGCGGGGTGGCCGACGGGTACGTGGGCTGGAAGTTCCGGTCCGCCTTCCGAGGCTTGTGGGTGCGCGGACCCTTGGAGGGCGGCGCCCAGGCGCGGCTCGTCTACGCCAACCACACCAACTGGTGGGATGGGTTCGTGCTGCACCAGCTCGGGCGGGCGGCGGGTTGGGATGCGTACTGCGTCATGGAGGAGCACAACCTGGCGCGCTACCGCTTCCTGTCGCGGCTGGGGGCGTTCAGCATCCGCCGGGGTGAGGGGTCCTCGTCCCTGGAGACCCTGCGCTATGCGCGGGGCCTGCTGCGCAAACCCCGGGCCGCGGTGTGCATCTTCCCCGAGGGCGAGCTGCGGCCCTTCGGAGCGCGGGAGCTGCGGCTCGAGCGCGGCGTGGAGCTGCTCGCGCGGGTGGGGCAGGTGCCGTGCGTGCCGCTCGCCATCCGCTACGTCTTCTTCGAGCACGAGCGGCCCGACGTGCTGGTGCAGGTGGGCGAGGCCCATGCGGCCGGGCCCCTGGCGCGCTTCCAGGAGGCCCTGAGCGCCACGGTGCGCGCGCTGGAGTCGGTGACGAGCCTGGAGGGCTTCACCCGGTGCGTGGCGGGGGCCCGGGGCGTCGCGGAGCGGTGGGACGCCGTGCGCGGGCGGTCCCATGGCTGAGCGCACCTACCGCATCCACGTGGCCGCGGAGTTCTCCGGCGTGCGGGTGGAGCTCATCCGCGCCTGGGAGCGGCGCTATGGGGTGCTCTCCCCCCGGCGCACGCCCGCGGGCTACCGCGTCTACACGGACCGGGACGTGGCCCTGCTCAAGCGGCTCAAGCAGCTGACCGAGGAGGGGGTGTCCATCAGCGAGGCGGCCACGATGCTGCCGCAGCTCCTGGCGGAGATCGACGCCGCCCAGCCCGCCGTGTCCACCGCCCCCCAGGAGCCGGGTCCGGTGAGCGTCCAGTCCTGGCGCGAGGACATCCTCGAGGCGGTGCGCGCGCTGGACCAGCGGCGGGTGTCGGAGACGCTGGACGAGGTGCTGGGGGCGCTCTCGCCCCTGAGGGCCTACGAGGACGTGCTGGTGCCCCTGCAGCGCGAGGTGGGGGACCTGTGGCACTCGGGCGTCTTCTCCGTGGGCCAGGAGCACCTGGTGACCCAGGAGGTGCGCGCGCGGCTCATCAGCCTGCTGCACGCGGCGCCCAACAAGGGGCGGCGCCACGTGCTGCTCGCGTGCTTTCCGGAGGAGATGCACGAGATGGGGCTCCTGGGGCTGGCGCTGCGGATGCGGCATGCCGGCATGACGGTGACGCTGCTGGGCCAGCGCACCCCCGGCGACGAGGTGGTCCGCATGTCCCGGGCCCTGAAGGTGGACCTGGTGGGGCTCTCGGCGGTGCTGGATCCGGGCGCCGAGGCGTTCGAGGCCATGCTCAAGCCCATCATGCAAGGGCTGACCCCCGGCGGTCCTCCCGTCTGGGTGGGCGGGCAGGGCGCCCTGACCCATCGGGCTCTCTGCGAGCGCTGGGGCGCGCGCGTCTTCGCGGGTCCCAGTGACTGGGCACGGCTGCTGAGTAGCTGAGCCCCCCGGGCGTATACTCCCCAGCGGGTATGCAACGAAGGGACTTGTCATGAAGACCCCGCGCGTCCTGGCCAGCCTGGGCGCCTGTCTGTTGTTCGTGGTGGGGATGTTGTCGGGTTGTCGGAGCGCGCCGCTGTCGGTGCCCGTGGTGTCCGAGCGCGCCGTCGCCTTCGTGGGGGTCCACGTCGTCCCCATGGACACCGAGCGTGTCCTGATGGACCAGACGGTCGTCGTCCGCAATGGCTTCATCACCGCCCTGGGGCCCAGCGCGTCCATCACCGTGCCCGCCGACGCCGAGCGCATCGAGGGCCGGGGCCACTTCCTGATGCCGGGGCTGGCGGACTTCCAGATCCACCTGCACTCGGACGAGCAGCTGCTGTCGTACCTCGCCCACGGCGTCACCACCGTGTTCGACCTGAACGGCTCGCCGCGACAGCTCGCCCTGCGCGCCCAGCTCACCGAGCAGCAGCGCTTCGGTCCCCGGCTCTACACGAGCAGCCCGCTGTTCGACGGGCAGCCGGGACGCGGGGACGCGGTGGCGGTGACGAGCGCGGAGCAGGCGCGCATCGCCGTGGTGCGGCAGAAGCTCGCGGGCTACGACGCCATCAAGGTCTACCACACGCTGGATCCCGAGGTGTACGCGGTCATCTCCGGGATGGCGCGCCAGCAGAAGCTGCCCGTGGTGGGCCACGTGCCGCGCAAGGGCGGCGTGGACACGGTGCTGCGCGCGCGTCAGGCGCTCGTGGCGCCGGGCGCGGAGTTCTTCGCGCGGACCCTGCCGGAGGAGGCCGCCCTGGCCGAGCTCGCGCGCGCCACCAAGGCCGCGGGCACCACGGTGGCGCCGGGCCTGGTGCAGATCCACGCGCAGCTGCGGATGCTGGAGAACGTGGAGGGCGTCTTCGCGGACCCCGAGGCGCGCTACCTGTCCCCGGAGGTGCTGCGCACGTGGAGCTACACCAACCCGACGCGCCGCATCGACGTGGCGGCCTATGGGGAGCGCGAGCGCGCGCTCTACCCGCTGATGCGCGCCTTCACGCGGGCGCTCCAGAAGGAGGGCGCGCGGCTGGTGGTGGGCACGGACGCCTCGGACGTGGGGCTGTTTCCCGGCGCCTCGGTGCACCGCGAGCTGGGGGAGCTGGTGGACGCGGGCCTGAGCCCCTACGCGGCCCTGTGCGCGGCCACCCGCGACGCGGGCGCCTTCATCCAGGAGCACGTGGACCCGGCGGCGCGCTTCGGCACGGTGGCGGTGGGCCAGCACGCGGACCTGATGCTCCTGCCCGCCAACCCCCTGGAGGACGTGGGCCGGGTGGGGCAGGCGCTCGGGGTGATGTCGCGCGGCCTGTGGCTGCCGCGCGAGAAGCTCCAGCGCATGCGCGACAAGGCCGCCAAGGCGCTGCCAGGCCGCTAGCGCACCCCGCCCATCATCCCGCGCAGGGGCTTCACGCAGGCGGCGAGCACCCCGCCCGCCACCAGCGTGACGAGCGCCACCTGACCGAAGAGCTGGGGCAGGGGCATGGACTCGAACTGCCCCGCCACCCGGCCGGCGATGAGGTTGCCGAGCGCCATGGACAGGAACCACACGCCCATCATCTGGCCCACCGCGCGCGGGGGGGAGAGCTTCGTCACCGTGCTCAGGCCCACCGGGCTCAGGCACAGCTCCCCGAAGGTGTGCAGCAGGTAGGTGAGCACCAGCCACATCGGGCTCACCTTCTGGCCCCCCGCGGCGGCGAGCGACGCGGCCACCATGACGAGGAAGCCCGCGCCCAGCATCACCAGGCCGAGCGAGAACTTGGCGGGGCTGGAGGGCTCGCGTCCGCGCCGGCTCAACCGCACCCACAGCCAGGCGAACACCGGGGCGAGCGCGATGATGAACACGCCGTTGACGGACTGCAGGAAGCTGGCGGGCATGAGCCAGCCGAACACCTCGCGGTCCGTGAGCGAGCGGGCGAAGAGGTTGAGCGAGGAGCCCGCCTGCTCGAAGCCCGCCCAGAAGATGAACGAGCCGAGGAAGAACACGCCGATGACGCCCAGCCGCCGCTTCTCCTGGGCGTCCAGCCCCCCGGCGGTGAAGTAGTAGCCGAACACGGCCACCGACAGCGCCACGATGATGAGCAGCACCGTGTGGGCCAGACCCACCGCGCTCGTCATGTCCACGATGCCCAGCGCCTGCGCGCCCCCGAGCAGCGCCACCACCGCCACGCCCAAGCCCAGCGCCACGCCGCCGCTCGAGCCCCCGGACGCGGAGGCCTCCCCCGCGCGCGGCGTGGGCCGCCCCACGTCCCCCAGGTGCCGGGCGCCCGCCACGTACTGGATGAGCCCGAACACCATGCCCACGCCGGCCAGGCCGAAGCCCGCGTGCCAGCTCACGTTCTCGCCCAGGTAGCCGAGCACGATGGGCGCCACGGACACGCCGATGTTGATGCCCATGTAGAAGATGGAGAAGCCCGCGTCGCGCCGCGCGTCGCCCGGGGCGTAGAGCCCGCCCACCATGGCGCTGATGTTGGGCTTGAGCAGGCCCGTGCCGGTGACGATGAGCAGCAGGCCCAGGTAGAAGAAGGCCACCCCGGGCAGCGCCATGCTGAAGTGCCCGAGCGCGATGATGATGCCGCCCACGAGCACCGCGTGCCGCTGGCCGATGAAGCGGTCCGCGATCCACCCGCCCGGCAGCGCCGTGAGGTACACCGCCGCCGTGTACAGCCCGTAGATGGCGCTCGCCTTGTTCGTGTCGAAGCCCAGGCCCCCCTGCGCCGCCGAGGCCGTCATGAACAGGATGAGCAGCGCCTTCATGCCGTAGTAGCTGAAGCGCTCCCACATCTCCGTGAAGAAGAGCGTGGACAGGCCACGGGGATGTCCGAAGAAGCCATGGGGCTCACGGGGGAGGACGGCGCCGTCCTCCGCGCCCGCGGGCGGCGGAGGAGGCGGAGAAGCCAGGGTCTGCATCGTCACCGGATTCCGGAGAGAGAGGCCCCGGAGTCTAATGGATTTTTCCAGGAGCAATGGAGACCCGGACCGCGCGTGATGTTCGGGTGACGGCGGGTGGTTCACGCTACACTCGCGCGCCCGAGCGAACCGGAGCGCTCGGGCTCGCGTCTGGCGAGTCCACGAGGAAAGCGCATGCCTGTCCCTCAGAACGTGAGCACGGCGTATGGCTTTCGCGTGCAGGCGCCTGGCTACGTGACGCCCGCGGACGCACGGGCCTGGTTCGAGGATCTCCAGCGTCAAGTCTCAGCCCTGGAGGGACGGCCTTTCGGCCTGCTGCTGGACGCGCGCACGCAGCGCGCCAATCCCCCCGACACCCAGGCGCTCGTGCGCGAGGCGATGGCGTGGTCCCGGGCCCACGGACTGGAGCGCGCGGCGGTGGTGCTGGACAGCACGGTGGCGCTGATTCCCCTGCTGCGCGCGGCCAAGTCCTCGGGCACGGACGTCTACGAGCGCTACCTGGACGCGGAGAAGGACGCCGACTGGGAGGCTCGGGCGGAGGACTGGATCGTCCGCGGCACCGACCCGGACCTGCTCCCGCCCCCGTTCCCCAGGAACCGCTGAGTCGCTCCAGGGATGTCGCTTGGTGGGGCCCGCGTTATGTATGCCGTGTCTTCCTCCGTGGAGCCCCTGTGTCCGAGTCCCCGTCCGACATCGATCGCATCGCCCCCACGCGCAGGCCCGACGAGCGGCCGGTCATGTACCAGCGCTGGCGCCACCTGCTCTTCCTGCATTGGTCGCTGCCCGTGGACGTCGTGGCGCCCCTGCTGCCCAAGGGCCTGACGCTCGACACGTTCGAGGGGCGGGCCTGGATAGGCCTCGTGCCCTTCACCATGCGCGGCGTGCGCCCCCGGGGCCTGCCCGCCGTGGGCTTCCTGTCGGACTTCCACGAGACCAACGTGCGCACGTACGTGCATGCCGGAGGCAAGGATCCCGGCGTCTGGTTCTTCAGCCTGGAAGCCGCCAACGCCATCGCCGTGCGGCTGGCGCGGGCCTGGTTCAAGCTGCCCTACCACTACGCGCGCATGTCCCTGGACCTCGCGCCCGGAGGCGGCTCCCTGGCCTACCGCTCCGAGCGCCGCTGGCCCCCGCCGGCGCCCGCCTCGTGCGCGGTGCGCTGCACGCCCCGGGGCCCGGCGGCCCCCTCGGTGCCGGGCTCCTTCCAGCACTTCCTCGTCGAGCGCTACTTCCTCTATTCCCAGGCGCACGGCGAGCTGTTCCGCGGCCAGGTGCACCACGCCCCCTACCAGGTGCGGGAAGCCGACGTGGAGGGCTTGGAGGAGACGCTCCTGGCGGCCTCGGGGCTGCCGCGCCCCGCCGCGCCGCCCCTGGCCTTGTTCTCCGAGGGCGTGGACGTGGACGTGTTCCGGCTGCGGCGCGTGGCGCCCTGAGGCGGCGGGGCTAGCAGCCGCAATCGCTCGCGCACTGGCTGGGCAGGCCGCAGACCTCCGGCGCCTCGCAGGTGCCATTGCCGCAGTGGGCGATGTCCGCGACCTTCATGCGCGTGGAGAGCGGCCGCGTGTAGGTGGTGCCCCCGTAGGTGCAGGACGTGTAGAAGCCGCCGCTCGCGTCCAGGGTGCAGTGCGCCGCGCAGCTGCCCACGTACACCATGGGCTGGCACTGGGAGCCGGAGGGCACGCCCGGCAATCCGCACACCCGCGGGCTGCTCTCCCCGCTGCCCAGGCTCAAGCCGTCGTTGCCGCTGAAGACGCCCGTCTGGCCATCGAAGAGGTTGCCGAAGAAGCACGCCTCCTGGACGCCATAGACGGTGCTCTCCTGCAGGCTCACGGGCAGCACGTTGCCCCCCCCGTCCCGGCCGCGCACGGAGATGGTGACGTGGATACCGAACTTGTTGGCGTGGGCCGCCATGCAGGCGCTCACCACCTGGAGCTCCTCCAAGGTGGCCTCCTCCCCGTCGCTCCAGCCGGGCGCGAGCCCCAGCAGGCCCTCCCACCGGTAGGTCGTGCCCGTGGCGGTGTTCGTGAACGCGCGCGCCTGTCCCGCGGGCACCGCGCAGGCCACCACGTACTTCATCACCTCGGCGCGCTGCGTGGGCGCGCCCTGGAACCAGTCGCTGAAGCCCTTCGTCGCGAAGCCCTCGAGGCTCAGGCCCTGCGCCTCCAGCCCGTTGAGGTTGAGCCCGTTGAGGTTGAGCCCGTTGAGGTTCAGCCCGTTGCCGTGCTCCACCGCCCGAGACAGGGCGAGCACGGGTTCCTCCGGCTCCTGGAGCGGCCCCTCCGCGGGTCCGCACCCCCAGGCGCCGCCCAGCGCCCACAGCGTCGTGACCGCCCAGCCCGCTCCCCGAAGGACTCCGTCGCCGCGTCGTGACCCCAGCGTCTGCTTCAGCATGGACACTCCCTCCTGCGTTCGGATGTGGATGCCTTGATGGATTGACCGCCCCCCCACATGGAGTCTCGGAAACAGCCCGACAAGCCGTCCTCCATGTCTTCACTGTGACTCATGCCAAAGCAGGAAAAAAGGAGACCCCTCCAAGTCGGTTATTCCCCGGTTGCGCGGGGAACAGCCGTCTCGTTCCGCGGGGCAGGAAAACGCCCGCGGGGTGTCGTGCAGTGGAAAGCCCTCGGGACGCCCGGGCGGACAGACGGGGGGCCCCGGAGGGCCACGCCCCGTCTGTGGGGGTGAAGGAGGGTGAGGCAGGAGGGTGAGGCGGAGGAGCGACGGGGCCGCGCGGGGCGCGGCGGCTCAGGCGCGTGAGGCGGCGGGGGTGATGCCGAAGCCGCTCGCGTCACGCACCGACCAGTCGGTGATGTCCGTCAGGGGACCGCCGGTGATGTCGATGCCCTCGGGGCCGCGGCGGGCATCCACCTGGCCCACGTGGACACACGAGTGCACGCTCACGCGCGTGCCGCGGGCGAGCTCCCGGGCGTGCTCGTGCATGCGGCGCGCCGTGTCCAGCAGCGCGCGCACGTCGGTGGCGGGCGGCTCGTCCACGGGCCGCACGCCGAGCAGCGCCATGCCCGTCTGCACCGCGAGCACGAAGCCCGCGGCGCGCAGGTCCTGCTCCAGCCCGTCGAGCACCTCGGACACGGTGGTGTAGGCGGCGTCGTCCTCGGCGCCCTCGTCGATCACCACCTCGGTGTGCAGCGCGAAGGCGCGCACGCCGCGGCTCGTGCCGGTCAGGCTCGGGGTGGACGCGGGCAGCACCGCCTCGCGCAGCGCGGTGCGGAAGGTGTCCACGTCGGGGTAGCGCCGGTCGGCTTCCTTCTCCAGGCAGCGCAGCACCACGGCGTCCACCGCGGGCGGCACGGGCGCGGAGGAGCTCGGCCGGGGCGGGGGCGCCTCCAGGTGCATGCGCTCCACCTCCAGCCGGTCCTCGGACTGGAAGGGGTAGTGCCCGGTGAGCATCTGGTAGAGCAGCACGCCCAGCGCGTACACGTCCGTGGTGGGGCCGATGTGGCCGCTGCGGAACTGCTCGGGCGCCATGGCCTGGGAGGTGCCCAGGCGCTGGCCCGCCACCGTCAGGCCCTCCTGGCCCGGCTCGGGGTGGATGAACTTGGCGATGCCGAAGTCCAGGAGCTTCACCACCGGCGGCTCCGCCTCGGACACCACGGCCACGTTGCTCGCCTTGAGGTCGCGGTGCACCACGCCCGCGCGGTGCGCCGCCTCCAGCGCCTGGCACACCGGCTCCAGGTAGGCCAGGGCCCGCTCCGGCGACAGCCGCCCGCGCTCCTGCAACAGCTGGCTCAGCGTGCGCCCGGGCAACAGCTCCATGACGTAGTAGGGGCTGCCGTCCGGCAGCATGCCGAAGTCATACACATCCACGATGTGCGGATGGCGGATCTGATTGACGACCCGCGCCTCGCGCACGAAGCGCTGGAGCATCTCGCCCTGGTCCGTCAGGTGGGAGTGCAGGACCTTCACCGCCGCGCGCCGGCCGAGGATGCGGTGCTCGGCCTCGTACACGGCGCCATGCCCGCCCGAGGCGAGCACGGCCTTGAGCACGTACTCCCCCGCGAGCACGCCGGGGGCCACCTTGACGCGGGTGGCGGGGCTGTCTCGGGAAGGAGTGCGCTCCTTGTGGGGAAGGATGTGGAAGGTACTGTCCAGGTCCGCCATGCCCGGGATGGTAGCACCGGGTATTCCGTGCCCTCACCCCGCGGGGGGGCCACTGTCGAGCGGCGGGCAGTTGGGTTAACGTCCAGGCTCGGGGTGTTGGTTGGACGATGGATGCGGCGGCGGGTGTCCGGAGGGGTGTGATGCGGACGGCCCCGACTCTGCTGGATACTCCCCCTGGCGATGAACCCCTGGCCCTGGAAGAGCATGCCCATGAAGATGGTGGACGATCTCACGATGTGTGGAGGGCCCGCGAAGCCGCTCCCGTCCTCCGAGAGTGCGTGCCTCATCCTCACGAGCACCACGACCCCGGCGGCCATTGGCAAGGTGTTCCGCATCGACGCGCTGGAGCACGTGCTCGGCCGGGGCGCGGACGCGGGCTTCCAGATCAACGACCATGGGGTGTCGCGCCGGCACGCGCGCATCCAGCGCTCGCCCGAGGGCCACTACCAGCTGGCCGACCTGGGCTCCACCAATGGCACCTACCTCAACGGGGTGCGCATCGCGTCCGCCGACCTGCACGAGGGCGACCGGGTGCAGATCGGCACCGTGACGGTCCTGCGCTTCTCCATGCGCGAGTTGGTGGAGAAGGGCGAGGAGCAGATGCGCCAGGCGCTCAGCGCGGCGCGCGTGGGCATCTGGGACTGGAACGCGGTGACGGGCGCGGTGACGTGGAGCGAGCAGGTGGACCGGCTGCTGAGTCTGCCGGTGGGCACGCTGTCCGGACGGCCCACGGACCTGGCCGAGGTGGTGCAGGCCGCGGAGCTGCGGCGGGTGCGCGACGCGCTCGCCACGGCGCTGGCCCAGCGCGCCCACCTGGACGTGGAGTACCGCATCGAGGTGACGGGGGCGCGGGGCCGCTGGCTGTCGTGCAAGGGCGACGTGCTGTGCGACGAGACGGGCACGCCGGTGCGCATCACCGGCACGGTGATGGACATCACCGACAAGAAGCTCGCCGAGCAGGAGCTGC
Organism: Archangium primigenium; assembly: GCF_016904885.1. Classification (NCBI taxonomy): domain Bacteria; kingdom Pseudomonadati; phylum Myxococcota; class Myxococcia; order Myxococcales; family Archangiaceae; genus Melittangium; species [Archangium] primigenium. The sequence continues at coordinate 9,037,728 of NZ_JADWYI010000001.1, read as the reverse complement.
GCCGCCAGGCGCTCATCTTCGAGAGCCTGTGCGAGGGCGTGGTCGTCACCGACCGGGGCGGCCGCATCATCGATTGGAACGCGAGCGCGGAGAAGATGTTCGGCCGGGGCAAGGCCGAGGCCCTGGGCCAGACGCTCTTCTCGCTGCTGCACCCGCAGCAGGAGGACAAGCAGACGGGCGAGGTGCTGGCGGCGCTGGAGGCGCAGGGCCGGTGGACGGGGGAGCTGGACTTCCAGCGGCCCGACGGCACGCGCTGCTCGTGCGAGTCCGTGGTGGCGCCGCTGCGCGACGCCGAGGGGCGGACCATCGCGCACATCCTCGTGCACCGCGACACCACCGAGCGGCGGCTCTTGCAGAGCCGGTTGCAGACGGCGGACCGGCTCGCGTCGGTGGGCACGCTGGGCGCGGGCGTGGCGCATGAAATCAACAACCCGCTGGCCTACATGCTGGTGAACCTGCACCTGGTCTCCGATCGGCTCGACAAGCTCAAGAGCCGCGTGGAGGAGGCCGAGGTGGAGCCCCTGCAGCAGGTGGTGCGCGAGACGGTGGAGGGCGCCGAGCGCATCGCGTCCATCGTGCGGGACCTGAAGACGTTCGCGCGGGGCCAGCAGGAGGAGCGGCTGGGGCCGGTGGACGTGAGCAAGGCGGTGGAGCTGGCCTGCAAGATGGCGGACAACGTCATCAAGCACCGCGCGCGGCTGGTGACGCAGTTCGAGCCCGTGCCCACGGTGCAGGGCACCGAGTCGCGGCTGTGCCAGGTGTTCCTCAACCTGCTGCTCAACGCGGCGCACGCCATTCCGGAGGGGGACGCGCTGGAGCACGAGATTCGCGTCGTCATCCGGGCGGCCGGTCCGGGGCAGGTGGTGGTGGAGGTGCGCGACTCGGGCGTGGGGATGACGCCGGAGGTGCGCGCGCGGGTGTTCGACCCCTTCTTCACCACCAAGCCGGTGGGCGAGGGCACGGGGCTGGGGCTGTCCATCTGCCACGGCATCGTCGACTCCATGGGGGGCCGCATCAACGTGGAGAGCCAGCCGGGCAAGGGCAGCACGTTCTTCGTGTTCCTGGGCGTGGCCGGGGTGGCGGTGGAGGCCCGGCCGGAGCCGGTGGCGATCCCGTCCTCGGGCCGCGCGCGCATCCTGGTGGTGGACGACGAGCCGTACGTGACGCGCGCCCTGCAGCGCTCGCTGTCGCCCGAGCACGAGGTGGCCACCGTCAACGGCGCCCGGGCCGCGCTCAAGCTGATGGAGCAGGGGGGCCGCTTCGACATCATCCTGTGTGACGTGATGATGCCGGGCATGACGGGCATGGACCTGTACGCCGAGCTCAACCGCAGCCTGCCGGATCAGGCGCAGCGCGTGGTGTTCATGACCGGCGGCGCCTTCACGCCGCGCGCGCTGAGCTTCCTGCAGGAGGTGCCCAATCCCAAGCTCAGCAAGCCGTTGGACTTGCGCCAGTTGCGCGCCCTGGTGAGCCGCTCCGCGCAGCCGCTCGTCCCCGACGCCCCGCGCGCGCCCACGCCCGTGCCGCTGCGGCTCCAGGAGGTCGCGCGATGAGCGAGGGCTCCGCGGAGTTGGTGACCCCGACTCCGCCGGAGGCCGCGGGAGACGGCCCCCGACTCGTGCCGCGGGGGGCCCCGGTGGCGGCGCCCCGGGCCGAGTGGACGGGACGCGCCTGGGGCCTGGGCCTGGGGTTCGGCGCGCTGCTCGCCGTCACCAACGTGTACACGGGCCTCAAGGTGGGCTTCTGGGAGTCCGGGTGCGTGCTGTCCGCGCTGCTGGCTTTCGGAGGCCTGTCGGCGCTGGGACGGCGCGGCGTGGCGCCGACGGCCCTGGAGACGAACCTCGCGCAGACGACGGCGGTGTCCGTGGGCGCCCTGCCCGCGAGCGCCGGACTCTTGGGCACCGTGCCCGCGCTCGTGCTGATGGGCCTCCAGCCGCCCGGGTGGGCGGTGGCCGCCTGGGGCGTGGGCCTGGGTCTGCTCGGGGTGCTGTTCGCCTTCGCGCTGCGGCGGCGCCTGCTGGAGGAGGAGGCCCTGCCGTTCCCCACGGGCGTGGCCACCGCGGAGCTCATCACCTCGCTGCACACCACGGACACGGCCTATGCCACGCATTCGCGGGGCCTGTGGGGCGGAAGCCTCGTGTCCGCGCTCGTCGTGGGGCTCCGGGACGCGGTGGGCGCCATTCCCTCCGTGTCCTTGCTGCCCGCGGCGCTGCGGGTGGGCGGCCTGGGGGCGGACAGCCTGCAACTGGGCGTGCACTGGAGCCCGATGCTGCTGGGCATCGGCTCGCTCGTGGGCCTCCAGACGGCGCTGAGCCTGCTCGGGGGCGCGCTGCTGGGCTGGTGCGGCCTGGGGCCGGTGCTCGTGGGCCAGGGCCACGTGGCGGTGGGGGACCTGGCGTCCTGGCTGCTGCTGCCCGGCGTGGGGTTGATGGTGGGCGCCTCGCTGCCCTCGCTGCTGCCGCTGGTGCGCGCGCTGCCGTCCCTGTGGGGCGACGTCCGGGGCCTGGGCGCGGGCGGGGGCTGGGAGTCCACCGCGGGTCGGTGGGTGCGCCGGGGCGTGCTGCCGCTCGTGCTGGTGGCCCTGGCGGTGGGCGCGTCGGGCTTCGCGGTGGGCCCGCTGGCGCTCTTCCTGGCGCTGGTCCTGGTCTTCCCCCTGTGCGCGGTGTGCGCGCGCGCGACGGGGCAGTCGGACCTGGCGCCCATGAGTGTGGTGGGTCAGCTCACGCAGGTCGTCTTCGGGACGTGGGTGCCGGGGCAGCCCGGCCTGGGCGTGGCGGCGAGCGGCGTGGTGGCGGGTGCCGCGTCCCACACGAGCGCGAGCCTGTGGTCGCTCCAGGCGGGGCGGCGGCTGGGCGCGAACGTGTCCCGGCAGTTCCTCGCGCAGCTGTCCGGGCCGCTGGTGGGCGCCGCGGTGGCCATCCCCACCTTCTACCTGCTCGCGTCCACGCACCCGCTCGGCTCGGCCGCGCTGCCCGCGCCCACGGCGCAGCAGTTCAAGGTCTTCGCCGAGCTCACGTCGCGGGGCTTCGCCGGACTGCCGGCCGGGGCCGCGCCGGCCCTGGGCGTGGGCCTGCTCGTGGGCGTGGGCCTGTCGCTGGGCGTGTGGGGCCGGTGGGCGCGGGTGCTGCCCTCGGCGGTGGCCCTGGGCCTGGGCATGGTGCTGCCGCCCTTCTATTCGGTGACGATCGCCCTGGGCGCGCTCGTGACGTTCGCGGTGGGTCGGCTGCGGCCCGCGGCGGCGCCAGTGGCCCGCTCGGTGGGCATGGGCGCCATCCTCGGCGAGTCCGTGCTGGGCGTCGTCATCGCGGCGCTCGCGGCGCTGGGCCTCATCGCTTCGGGGTGATGCGCCGGCCGCCCGCCGCGGCCTCCGGCGCGAGCACCTCGGCGCTCGCGCCCTGCTCGGTGGATTGCTGCTGCGCGCGCTTGAGCATGCCCCGGAGCCGGTGGCCCATCAGGTTGGGCGTCGTCTCGGCCCGGCTCAGCGCCTCCTCGAGGATGCCCTGGGCCCGGAGGGGCTCGCCCCGCCGCAGCAGGTCCAACCCGCGCAGCTCCAGCACCTCCAGGGGCTCCTGCTCCACCGAGTACTCCTGCGAGCGGGTGAGCAGCTCGCTCCACTCCGTGTCGCTCGCGTCGCGCGTGGTCAGCTCCACCGCGGAGAAGAGCACCTCCTCCGAGGGGGTGAACTCCGCGCCGCTCTGCTTGAGGGTGCGGCGGATGTCGCGCAAGAGCTCGCCCGCCTTGTCGCGCTGGCCGTTGTAGGCGAGCGAGCGCGCCTTGAGCAGCTGCGCCCAGGGCCGGGGCGCCATCTCCGGGTGGTGCTTCTCCAGCTCGATGGCGCGCGTGATGTGGGGCAGGGCGTCGGCCACCCGGCCCGCCTGGTAGAGCAGCTCGCCCATGTTGTGCTCGGCGAAGTACTCCCAGCCCACCATGCCCAGCTCGCGGCCCAGGTGCATGAAGCGCTCCTGATCCTGCATGGCGCCCTGCAGGTCGTTGCGCGCCACCCACAGGTTGCGGCGGTTGCAGATGGCGCTGCCCAGGTGCAGCCGGTCTCCGCGCTCGGTGCACGCGTGGATGACCTCCTCGAAGAGCCTCTCCGCCTCGTCGATGCGGCCGATGTTGGGCAGGATGACGCCGAGCAACAGCTGCGCCACCACGCGCGACTCGTAGCCCGCGTCCCCGAGCTGGCGCGCGCGCTCGGCCGCCTCCTGCAGGGGCTCGCAGCACTCCTCCCAGCGGCCGTTGCGGAACTGCGCGCGCCCGACGCCGAGCAGCAGCCGCACCTGGAGCAGGGGCGACTTGTGGTTGCCCGCGAAGGCCATCTCCTGGGCCGCGTACACCCGCTCCTCGGAGCGCGCGTAATCGTTGATCCAGTCGTACGCCATGGCCTCTTCCAGCATGAGGTCCACCTCGTCCGCGGGAGCCCCGAGCTGGCGCGCCAGCTCGCGCGCGCCGGCGAAGTCCGCGAGCGAGTCCTCGTAGCGGCCCACCCGGTAGCGCATGAGGCCCCGGCCCCGGAGCACGGTGAGCTTGCGCCGCCGGTCCTCCGCGTCGAGCAGCTCCAGCGCGCGCGTGTAGGTGGACTCGGCCTCGATATAGGCGTGGCGGCCCCGGGCGGACTCGGCCAGGTCGATGTAGAGCGCGGCCGCCTCGTCGCGCATGCCGGCCGCCGCGGCGTGCAGGGCCAGGCGCGGCAGGCGCTGGCGCTCGGCGGCGCCCGCGTCGCTCAGGTAGAAGCGGAAGGCGGCGCGGTGGATGCGCTCGCGGTCCGCCTCGGGCAGGGAGCGCTCCACCGTGACGCGCAGCAGCTCGTTGCGGAAGCTCAGGCCCTCCAGGCGGTGGGACAGGAGCAGCCCCAGGTCCTGCAGCCGGCGCGTGGCGTGGCGGGGATCCAACGGGAAGTCCGCGGCGCCGCCCTCCTCCTCCAGCTCGAACACCACGCCCTCGGCCTCGGCGGCGGTGAAGTCCGGCCCGAGCAGGGCACACAACCGCGCGTGCGCCGCCAGCTCCACGGGCAAGGCCCCGAGCTCGCGGTCCGCCAGCCAGTCCACCAGCCGCAGCTCGGGCATCCGGTCCAGCTCGTCCGTGGCCAGGAACCAGCTGCCGCCGCTCGGCCGCTGGCGCACGAGCCCCTGGCGCTTGAGGCCGCGCACCAGCTCCACGAGGAACAGGGGCACGCTCTTGGCGCGCGCGACGAGCGATTCCAGCGCCGCGGCGGGCACGTTCTCCGCGGGGCGCAGAAGCGCGCGGCACAGCTCCATGGCGCTCGGGGGCGAGAGCGGCCCGAGCGGCAGCACGTGCCGGTAGGCGGCGCGCGTGCCCCACGAGGGCCGGATGCGCTCGAAGCCCGGGCGGGCGAACACGCACACCCACAGGGGCAGGTGGGACTCGGCGAGCGCGGCGTACTCCAGCGCGTCCAGGGCCGTCTCCTCGGCGAAGTGCGCGTCGTCGAGGATGAGGCACAGGCGCTGCGACTTGGCGCGCGCGGCGAGCAGCTCGCCCGTGGCGCGCATGGCCAGCGAGCGCAAGGCGCCAGGGGCGGCGGCCCAGTTCTGCAGGCCCGCGGCGCCGGGCGCCAGCCACCCCAAAGTGGAGGCCACGCCGGGCCACAGCTCCTGGGCGAGCGGCTCGCCGAGCAGCTTCACGCACCGCGCCTTGCCCTCCTCCTCGGAGCCCGTCAGGTCGTAGTCGCTGCGGAAGTCGTAGAGCGCGCCGCGCAGCAGCATGCGCAGGGTGCCCTCGGGGTCGCCCTGCACGGGCTCGCGGGCGCGCCACGTGGCGATGCGCGTGTGGGGCAGCGCCATGTGCAACTGCTGGACGAGCGCCGCGCTCAGGTGGGTCTTGCCCGCGCCCCGGTCTCCGAGCACCGTGCACAGCGTGGGCGCCTTCTCCACCAGCGCCCGGCCCGCGCTCTCCAGCAGCTCGGCCAGCTCGCTGCCCCGGCCCACCAGCACGCCGCTGCCATGCTGGAGGATGGTGACGTCCTCGGGTCCGCTGGCGGTGGTGGCGTTGCGGAAGATGCCCTCGCGGCCCGGCACCGGCTCGCACAGGAGGTCCGGCAGCGCCTCGGCCGCGGCGCCGGTGAACAGCAGCGGGGTGGGATCCTGATCCGTGGGGTAGCGATCCTGCTCCTTGAAGACGGGGCCGAAGTAGCGCGCGGGGCCCCCGGGGCGGTGGCGCACCGTCACCGAGGCCACGTCCACCAGCGCCGCCGAGGCCAGGTTCTGCGCGGCGAGCCCCTCGGCCGCCTGCCGTGCGCGCTGCACGGGATTCTCCCCGGCGTTGGGATCGAACACCCCGGCGAAGCGGGTGCCGTCATTGGAGGCCAGGTTGCCGCCGAAGCTGGCGAGCGCCTTCTGCACGGTGACGGGGTTGGCGCCCGAGCGGAAGAAGAGCACCGCCACCGAGCGCATCACCCCGGTGGGGGCCGACGCGGCGGGCCGCTCCGGCGGGGGCGTCTTCTCGGACGGGGCGCCCGGCGTGGCGCGGGCCGCCTGGGCCAGGGCCTCCTGGAGCGCCGCGCGCAACTCCTTCACCGTGTCGAAGCGGCGCTCGCGCTCCTTGGCCAGACAGCGCAGCACCACCTGCTCGATCGCCGGGTGCACCGGCGCGTGCTCCGAGGGCCGCGAGGGCCGACGCGCCAGGTGCGCCTGGATGACGTCCGTGGCGGTGCCCAGGAAGGGGGGCCGGCCGGTGAGCATCTCGTAGAGCAGCACGCCCGACGAGTAGAGATCCGAGCGGAGATCCAACCCCTGGGGACCGGAGCACTGCTCGGGGGACATGTACTCGGCCGTCCCCGCGAAGGACTCGCCCACGGGCGGGGTGGGCTCGTCGGCGCTGACGGAGGCCGGCGCGTTGACGAGCCGGGCGAGGCCGAAGTCGAAGAAGCCCACCCGCGACGCCTCCTCGTCGAGGAAGACGTTCTCCGGCTTGAGGTCTCCGTGCAGGTAGCCCCGGCCGTGCACCTGCTCCAGCGCTTCCAGGAGGGCGCTGCCCCAGCGGGCGAAGTCCGGCGGAGGCATGGGCCCGGAGGGCCGCGCCAGCCGCTGGGCCAGGGTGGGCGAGGCGATGTACTGCATGACCAGGTAGGGCGTGCCTTCCGGGAGCCAACCGCTCGCGTGCAGGGCGGGCACGGTGGGCGCGCCAATGGCCCCGAGCACCTGCGCCTCGCGCTCGAGCTGCATGCGCGCGAGCGGGTGGTCCGCGTGGGCCACCTTGATGGCCACGAGCTGGTCGTCCGATTCACGCCGCGCCGCGTAGAGCGTGCCGAACCCGCCCCGGGCCACCTCCCGCGTCACGGCGTAGCCCGGGATGAGACACGATGGCACCATCCGACCGCGCTCCTCGGAGAGCGAGTCGGTCGGGGTGGCCCCCCGGGGACATTGCGCGTGGGCCCCCTCCCAACGCTGTCCGCATGTCACGCACCGCGGCACGCCCTCAGTCTACCACCCCCCGGGCCGGGCCTCGTCGAAATGACCCCGGACGGTGGACATCGGGCGGCGCTCCAGGGCTCGCTGTGTTCACCGCGCGCCAGAAGGCCACCTGTCGGGGTGGGTTGTGTGGAGCCGACCCGGACACGCGGTGGGCGCGCGGCCGGCTACCGGCCGCCGAATCGGGCGCGGAACATGCCCACCAGGTCGTCGTCGAGCAGGTAGTCCTCGACATACGGGCGGGCCGCCTCGAAGCGCAGCTCGCGCAGCTTGCGGTAGTGCAGCTCCAGGTCGCGCAGGCCGGGCGTGCCCACCAGGCACGGCGCGTCCTCGAAGCGCGAGCTGAGGATGCTGGAGAAGACACAACCCATCAGGGTGTCCTCGGTGGGGTGCAAGAGCCTGAGCGCGGCGCGGATGCGCTGGTCCCACCCGGTGGCGAAGGTGAGCTCGCGGATTTCTCCAATGGGGCGGTGACTGCGCAGGGCGCCCGCCTCGCTGAAGAGCACGTCGCGCTTCTCCTGGAAGCGGCGGATGGCGCGGCGGGGCTCGAAGCAGTGGGGGGCCGAGTCGTCCACCACCAGGGTGCCGGGCCGCAGCCGGTGGACGTCCAACAGGCCGGGCACGTTCGTGGCGCACAGCACCAGCGAGGACGCGTACACCTCGTCGGGCAGGCCGTCGCCGGAGACGAGCGTCACCTCGAGCGCGCCCGGGCCGCCGGGCTCGGCGCTCAATTCCTCGACGAGCCGCGACAGGTGCTCGCGCCGCGCGGGCACGTCGCACAGCCGCAGCGAGCGGGGCGCGGGCAGGGTGCGGCGCAGCAAGCGCAGGATGGCGGTGCCGATGGAGCCCGCGCCGAGCAGCACCACGTCCTCCCCGTCCATGCGACGGCCGCCCGCGGCGAGCACCCGCTCCACCATCATCACGAAGCAGGCGGCGGTGGTGGCATGGCCGGTGGTGAAGCGGGGCAGGCCCGTGCGACCGCGCGTGGCCTCCTCGAGCGCGCGGCCGTAGTCGGTGGCCGAGGGGACCAGCCCCGTGAGCGACACCGTGTCCGCGCCCAGCCGCGCCGCCTCCTCCAGCCCCCGCACGACGGCGCCCACGGTGTGCCGCCGGTCCACGTACAGCTCCGCGTCCTCCATGGGCAGCACCACCAGCCCGATGCGGCCGAGGAACGTCTCGTACACGGTGACGAGCGTGGCCTCCTCGCGCATGCAGTCGCGGATGAACTCGCGGGGCGTGAACTGGAGCTGCTCCAGGAAGGCGCGGGGCAGGGTGGCGAGCGCCACCGCGTCCACGGACATGCGGGCGCTGTACTTCACCTCGCGCGAGGGGCGGCGCTCCCCGGCGAGCGTGTCGCCGTACACGTCCGTCACCTTCAAGAGGTGCACCGCGCTCTCGGGCAGCGTGGGCCCGGCGTAATAGAGCGGGAAGAGCACGCGCTCGAAGAGCACGGGGAAGGACAGCCGCGACTCCACGAGCGCCTCCAGCCGCGGGTCCAGCCGCGCGTGCGCGCCGGGCCGCTCGGCCCGCAGGTGCACGCACAGCCGCTCCCAGACGTGGAGGACGGAGAGCGTGTCCAGGAAGTCGGGCCCCTGGAACTGGTGGGGGAAGGGTGGGGGCCGGTGGGTGGTGCCGTTGCCCTCGGCCGCGAGGAAGGTGCGCACGGTGCCCGCCAGCAGGTTCAGCATGGCGAGGAAGTTGGCGTAGAACTCCCGGTCCGTGGTCACCTGGTGCATGGGCAGCACCGAGTCCACGTCCGCGAAGGCGCCGTTGAGCAGCACGTTCTGCGGCTCGATGCACTGGCCGTTCTTGAAGTGCTGGATGTCGCTCGGGAAGTAGCCCAGCCACAAGAAGCGCGCGGTGAGCCGCACCCAGGAGTCCACCACGGCGCCGGCGTCCAGGTTGTGCTTGAGCGTGGCGTGGATGAGGCGCGTGTTGGTGAAGCCCCCCGTGCCCGTGCGCTGGCTCTCCTGGGCGAGCGTGCCGGCGAAGTGGCTCACCCGGGGAAAGGGCGCCTGGGGAAACCAGTACACGTAGCAGGCGAGCCCGTCGCGCAGCTCCCCCTCGGCGATGCCCAGCGTGAAGCCGGAGAGCAGGGGCAGCAGCCGGCCCCGGAAGCGCGCCACCACCTCCTCGCTCCAGCGCACCACCAGCAGCGGCACCGGCAGCTCTCCCGGCGCGCCGTACTCCTCCAGGAAGCGGCCCTGGAGCTCGGCGGCGCGCCGGGCCTCGGTGAGCGCCTCCGGCAGCGTGAGCGCGCCAGGCACCTTGCGCTCCTGGAGCAGGAAGTACTCCAGCGTGTTCGTCACCGAGTAGCGCGCCTGACGCTCGAAGAGCCGCTGCCGCAAGAGCTCGAGGAAGCCCGCTTGATCCTCGCAGCGCACCTCCCCGCCCTTGAAAGCGAGCACGCCCTCGCCGGGGCCTCGCTGGTAGAAGGCGCGGAAGTGGCCGGCGGGCCGGAAGTGCTCGCCGGTGTCGAAGGTGCCGTTGGTGGGCGGCACGGGCAGCTCGCGTCGCAGCCCCTCCAGGAGCTCGGCCAGCCAGGGCTCGCGCTCCTCCAGATGGCGCCAGAGCGCCGGGGCCTCGCGGGCCACGTCCCAGACGGGGGCGCTGTCCGGCCGGGGCGCGGGCGCGGGGGGGCGGGGCAGGGCGCGCAGCCGCTGCTCCAGGAGCTGGCGCAGCTCGAGCTGCTGCAGGGAGTCCAGGCCCAGCTCGGAGATCGCGCGGGCCAGGGCCTCGTCGGTCGCGAGCGAGGGGCGCTCCCCCAGGGGCGCCGTGGGCGTCACGGCGCGCAGCACGTCCAGCCGACCCTCGAGGAAATCCTGGCGGCACGCGTGGCGTTGGATCTTCCCGCTGGACGTCTTGGGGATGGAGCCCGCGCGCACGAGCACCAGCGTGTCCAGGTGCACGCCATGGGCCTCGGCCACGGCGCGCCGCGCGGTGTGGGCGAGCGCGTCCAGGTCGGCGTGCGTGTGGTCGCGGTGCACCTCCTGGACGACGACGAGCCGCTCGGTGCCCCCGGTGTCCAGCGCGAACGCGGCGCCACAGCCCGGGCGCAGGGCGGCATGGCTCCGCTCGACGGTGAGCTCGATGTCTTGAGGGGCGTGGTTGCGGCCCCGGATGATGACCAGGTCCTTGAGCCGGCCGGTGAAGAACAGCTCGCCCTCGCGCAGGAAGCCCAGGTCCCCGGTGCGCAACCACCGCTCGCCGCCGGCGGCCTCGCCGCTGGCCAGCTCCGCGTGGAAGGTGGGGTCGCTCGTCTCGGTCTGGTTCCAGTAGCCCTGGGCCACGCTGGGCCCCGCCACCCAGATCTCCCCCACGCGCTCCGGCTCCAGGCGCACGCGGGTGTCGGGCGCCACGATGGCCACGCGCAGCTCCGGGCCTGGCTGGCCCAGGCCGACGAGGCGCCGGGTGTCGGCGGAGCCCTCGGGCCGCGGGACGACCTGGCCCGCGTCCAGCGGCGCGCCCTCCACGGTGAGCACCCGGGGCCGGGTGCCGCCCCCGCGCTCGCCCGTCGTCATGAGCGTGGCCTCGGCGAGCCCATAGAGCGGGTGCCACGCCTCGGCGCGGAAGCCGCTGGGCGCGAACGCGCGGGTGAAGCGCTCCAGGGTGTCGGCGCGCACGGGCTCGGCGGCGTTGAAGGCGTGGCTCCAGGTGCTCAGGTCGAGCGCCGCCGCCTGCTCGGGCGTCACCTTCCGGGCGCACAGGTCGAAGGCGAAGTTGGGGCCTCCGCTGATGGTGGCGCGGTAGCGGGAGATGGCGGCGAGCCAGCGCAGGGGCCGCCGCAGGAACTGCTCCGGGGGCATGAGCACCATGGGGAAGCCCGCGTACAGGGCATGCAGCACGCAGCCGATGAGCCCCATGTCGTGGTACAGCGGCAGCCAGCTCACCCCCACGCTCTCCTCGCAGGTGCCGAAGGCGCGCTGCATGACGCCCTGGTTGTGCATCAGGTGGGCATGGGTGAGCCGCACGCCCTTGGGCCGCGCGGTGGAGCCCGAGGTGTACTGGAGGAAGGCGAGCGTGCCCGGGGTGACGTCCAGGGGCCGCCAGTCCGCCTCCAGGTCCGGAGGCAGCGTGTCCGTGGCCAGCCAGTGCAGGGCGGCGAGCTCGGGGGCCTGCTGGGCCAGACCCTCCACCCACTCGCGGATGGCCTGGGTGGTGAGCACGCGGGTGGCCTGGGCGTCCTGGGCGATGGCGCGCAGCCGCGGCAGGGTGCGCTGGAGCCGCGAGGGGTCCGGCGGGTACACCGGCACGGCCACGACGCCCGCGTACAGCGCGCCGAGGAAGGCGGCGATGAAGTCCAGGCCGAAGGGGTAGAGCAGCAGGGCCCGCTCTCCGGGCCGCAGCTGCCGCCGCAGGAGCGTGGCGATGGCGCGGGCGCGTCGGTCCAGCTCCGCGTAATCCCAGACGGCGCTCTCCGCCTCACCCTCCTCGAGCAGGACGAAGGCGCGGCGCGAAGGCTGCTCGAGCGCCCGGCCCCTCAGGAGATCCACCCAGGTCGACTCGGGGGCCCGGCGTACCACCATCAAGGACTTCATCCCGGAATTCTCATCCGGCGTCCCTGTCCGCTTCAACAACGCAAGAAGGCCGCTCCCCCGCCGCGAGGGGCGTGGGAGCGGCCAGGGAGGGTACGGCTCGGTTTAGCGCCGGGTGGAACGGGGCGCGTGGGCGAGCGCCTTCTTGCGGCGGCTGGTCGCCAGCGCGATCGCCGTGAAGAGGCCCGCCATCAGCGCGGGCATGCCGCCGGTGGCCGAGGCGCCGCAGCTCGCGGCCGCCATGCCCTCGCCATAGGCGCCGTCGCCGGGGACGAGCCCCGCGGTGCCGGGCGAGTTGCCCGAGGTGGGCAGCGAGCCGATGACCCCGGACTCATCCAGGCTCTCGTCGAAATCGGGCGGACCCTCGTTGGGATCGGCCTGCTCGGGCACGGGGGCGACCTCGGGCTCGGCGACGATGACTTCGTTGGGGAGCACGTCATCGCGGTGGGTGCTCTGGGTGAAACCGTCGTGGTAGACGACGCCCTCCTGGGCGATGGACGCATCGCGGTACAGGCCCAGCTTGAGGTAGTTGCTCTGGTTGGAGAACTGCGTGGCCATGTAGGTCCGGGGCACGACGAGCTTGCCGTCGTGGAACAGCTCGATGAAGCCGGTGTCCTTCTTGGGGGACCACTTCACGTGCAGCACGAAGTCGTTCCAGTGCTCACGCTTCACGGGCTGGGTCCAGAGGATCTTCCCGGAGCTGCCACCCACGCGCAGCTTCATCTGATCGCCCGCCACGTACATCTCGAGCGGGGGCGAGCCGCTGTTGCCCTCCTGGTGCCACTGGGTGAAGAGCGCCCACTTGTCCGACTTGGGGAAGCTCTGGGGGAACATCGTGCTCCACTTGTAGAAATACTCGGAGCCGGGCTTCTCGTGGCTCAGATAGACCAGCTCGTTGCGGTTGCCGCTGGCGTTGATGGGATTGTCTCCCTTTCGCACGGTGACCTTGAGCGCGTACTTCCCCTCGCGCACGGGCGAGGAGACGACCATCAGGCGGTTCGAGGACACGCTCTGCTCTTTCGACCACTGCGAGAGGTTGCCGGTCTCGAGGTCGCCCTTCCAGACGACGGCGGCGGAGGCCAGCGTGGGCAGCAGCAGTGCGAAGGAGGCAATGTTCAACAGTCGCTTCAATCTGTGTCCTTTCGTCGTTGAGCCCGTAAGGACACGCGGCGCCTTTTCCAACTTCCCGCCCAGGCCCCTTGTCAGCCCTCCGAGTGACAAGTCCGAGCCCGCCCGCCTGGGCTCCCACCCGGCGCCCGAGGGCCCTGGGCGGGGCCCCCAGGCGGGGCAGCACGAAAAGACAGACGAATCAGGCGGTTAGCGCGGCGGCGTGGTGCCGCAAGTGGTCCGCCATGAAGGTCGAGACGAAGTAGTAGCCGTGGTCGTAGCCGTCCTGGGAGCGGAGCGTCAGGGGCTGCCCCACTTGCTCGCAGGCCTGGCGCAGTAAATCCGGCTTCAATTGCTCCGCGAGGAACTTGTCGCGCGTGCCTTGATCCACCAGGAGCGGGGGCACCTGGGCCCCACCGCGCAGCAGCTCCGTGGCGTCCCACTCGCGCCAGGCGTCCTGATCCGCGCCGAGGTACTTGCCGAAGGCCTTGTGCCCCCAGGGGCAGCTCCGGGGCGCGCTGATGGGCGCGAACGCGGAGACGGAGCGGTAGCGCCCGGGCTGGCGCAGGGCGCAGACGAGCGCGCCGTGGCCCCCCATGGAGTGGCCGAAGATGCCCTCGCGGTCCATGCGGGCGGGGAAGTGCTTGCCCACCAGCTCGGGCAGCTCCCGGGTGACGTAGCTGTACATGCGGAAGCGCGAGGCCCAGGGCGCCTGGGTCGCGTCCACGTAGAAGCCCGCCGCGGTGCCCACCTCCCAGTCGGCGTCCTCCTGGGGGATGCCGGTGTTGCGGGGGCTCGTGTCCGGCACCACGAGCATCAGCCCCAGCTCCGCCGCGAGCCGCTGGGCCCCGGCCTTGATCTGGAACGTCTCCTCCGAGCAGCTCAGGCCCGACAGGAAGTAGAGGACGGGGACCTTGCCCGCCCGGGCCTGGGGCGGCGTGTACACGGAGAAGCGCATCTCGCCGCCACACTCGCGCGAGGGGTGCTTGTAGAAGCCCACGGTGCCCCCGAAGCAGGCGTGCTCGGAGGCGGTCTGGAGGGTCGTCTCCATGGCTAGTAGGTCACCACCGTGCGGATGGACTCGCCCTTGTGCATCAGGTCGAAGCCCTCGTTGATGCGCTCGAGCGGCAGCGTGTGGGTGATGAGGTCATCCACGTTGATCTTCTTCTCCATGTACCAGTCGACGATGCGGGGCACGTCCGTGCGGCCCCGGGCGCCGCCGAACGCGCTGCCCTTCCACACGCGCCCGGTGACGAGCTGGAAGGGCCGGGTGCTGATCTCCTGGCCGGCCGCCGCCACGCCGATGACGACGCTCTCGCCCCAGCCGCGGTGGCAGCACTCGAGCGCCTGGCGCATGGTGTTCACGTTGCCGATGCACTCGAAGCTGTAGTCCGCGCCGCCCCCGGTGAGGTTGACCAGGTAGGGCACCAGCTCCGCGGCGGGCATGTCCGCCGGGTTCACGAAGTGCGTGAGGCCGAACTTCTCCGCCATCTCGCGCCGCCGGGGGTTCAGGTCCACGCCGACGATCTGATCCGCGCCCACCATGCGGCACGCCTGCACCACGTTGAGCCCGATGCCGCCCAGGCCGAAGACGACCACCCGCGCGCCCGCCTCCACCTTGGCCGTGTACACCACCGCGCCCACGCCCGTGGTGACGCCGCAGCCGATGTAGCAGACCTTGTCGAAGGGCGCGTCCTCGCGGATCTTCGCCACGGCGATCTCCGGCAGCACCGTGTACTGGGCGAACGTGGACGTGCCCATGTAGTGGTGGAGGGGCTCCTTGCCCAGGTGGAAGCGGCTGGTGCCGTCCGGCATCATCCCCTTGCCCTGCGTGGCGCGGATGGCCGTGCACAGGTTCGTCTTGCGCGACAGGCACGACTTACACTGGCGGCACTCGGGCGTGTACAGCGGGATGACGTGGTCGCCCTTCTTCACGGACGTCACGCCCGGGCCCGTGTCCACCACGATGCCCGCGCCCTCGTGGCCGAGGATGGCCGGAAACAGGCCCTCGGGATCCTTTCCGGACAGGGTGTACGCGTCCGTGTGGCACAGGCCCGTGGCCTTGAGCTCCACGAGCACCTCGCCCGCCTTGGGCCCCTCCAGCCGCACCGTCTCGATGCGCAGGGGTTTGCCGGGTTCGAACGCGATGGCGGCCTTGATGTCCATGGAAGGGGCTCCTGAAAAGGGATGGGTGGGGGTCGGAAACGACGAGACGCCGCGGAGCGTAACGGACGGGCTTGGCGCCCCTCGCGGAGATCTTCTCCGGCGGCCGAAGAATTGCGCTTGGTCTGCGTCGAGGTAACACATCCACCCTACATGAGTGTCGAGGTCGACAGAGCACACGCACGCGGAGGGGCCCGAGGGACACGGGCCGTCCTGGCGTTGCTGCTCGTGGTGTCGACCCTGGGCGGTGTCTCCTCGGCGGCCCTGGCGGCCCCGGGCGAGCCCCGCCCCACGTCCTTCCCCGGCTCCGCCAGGATCCGGGGAACCCTGCTCGTGGGCCTGGCGGTCCGCGAGTCCGGGACTTCGTCGCTCCCTCCGGGCGCCACCGTCGTGACGGTGGCGGCCCGGGCCACGCACCGGTGGGCACACCCGGCGCGTTCCCCGGAAGTCCAGGGGCGGGCGCATGCACTCCGTGAGGCGGTTGCCGGAGTCACGCGCCCGGATGGGGAGTGGGGGAAGGCGGGCACGCGGTTGGGCAGGGTCCGCGGCCAATGGATCGGGATTCCCCCGTCCATGGCCGAGCCCCCGCGGCATCCGTTCACGACCGGCGACTCCGCCGGGACCTCGGGTGCGCTGAACGACATTCGACTCGCGCGCCAGGCGCCCGGACCTTCCGGACCGCTTGTTGTCGCGGGGCGTCATCCCCAATTCCCCCTCCACCTCGACGCCGCCATCGCCTCGCGAGGATGGGCGGGCGCCGACAGGGGGAGACGCTCACATGAAGTGGGGTGGAGTGTGCCGGGCCTCTCGGTCGTGGGGGCTCGTGACGCTGCTGTCATGTCCGATGGGGGGGGCCGCGGTCGCGGCGCCGCTGACCTTTCCGGTGCTCCTGCCGGAAGGCGGGGGGCTGAGCGTGGAGAAGGCCTCGGCGCCTTCGCCTCGGGGGCCCTGGTGGTACGCCTGGCAGCGGGGGACCGAGTCCGTGGTCTGCCCGCCGAGCACGTGCACGCCGCCGCCCGGCGTGGAGGCGTGGCGCGTCTACCCGCAGGCCCATCCCGGCCAATGGCGGGCGGGCGTGGCCGTGGGCTCGCCGGGCCAGCCCGTGAGCGTGTCCGAGGTGGACTGGAGCGACCCGCTCGAGAACTCCACGGGCACCACCGCGTCGCGCATGCGGGTGGAGGTGGCGCTGTACACCGGGCTCGACGAGCCCCTGCCGACCTACGATCTGATGCGGCTGCCGGGCTCCGGCCCGCGGGGCGAGGCGTGGGGCGTGCGGGCCACGAACAGCGAGCCGGCGTCCGCGCTGGGCTCGTGGAGTGGGGACGCCACCGTCATCTCCCCGTGCGCGCGGCTCACCGTGCAGAAGCTCGTCGCGTCGGACGCGGCGGCGCGCCCTCGCGAGGACGCCTACCGCTGGAACGCCGTGACGGGCGAGTGGTCCGGCTCGGCCGCCACGCTCGTCAACCGGGCCGTCTGGGAGGACGACGGGCGCGGTGACGGTCCGCGCGCCTGGGTGGATGACCGGGGCAAGGCCGTGGTGCGTCTGGACTGGGAGCCCGGCCGGGCGCCGCTGCCCGCGCGGGTGTCCGCCGCGGGCTGGTACCGCCTGACACTCAGCCTGGATGGGAGCGTGGCCGGTGGCCGACGCTGTGGCCCCTTCGTGCTCAACACCTCGGTCACCGAGGCGGAGGTGGAAGCGGGCGAGCCGTACCGCGCGGTGATCGACGCGGTGTGGAACCTGTCCTACCTGGACGTCTTCGTGCGCGCCGAGGCACCGGAGCCCTCGGCCGACGTCGCTCAGATGTCCGCGGGCGAGTCGTAGTCCGGCGTCAGGTCCGCCCCGTACACGGTGAGCAGGTGGTAGACGATGACGTTGCTCACCCAGAAGAAGAGGGCCGGGAAGCTCACGTACACCAGCGCCGCGCCCGGCCACACCTGCAGGTGCTTGCCGGTGAGCTGCACCGCCATGAAGCCTCCCACCCACTCGCCCACCCAGCACACCGCCGAGGCGATGCCGATGCGCGTCCACAGCCGGTACTGCTTCGGGTGGAACCAGTAGTAGTGCAGCGTCCACATGAGGAACACCGCGCCCACCCACAGCACCATGCTCCCGAACGAGAACCACTGGTAGGGCGAGTCCGGGTACACCCAACCGAACGTGCCGTTCGCCGCCTTCCAGGCCTGGTTCTGCAGCAGCTCCAACAACCACAACAGGGGGGCGACGTAGAGGATCTGGGTGGCGAGCACCCGAGCGTACACGCCGAAGGAGCGCCGCTGGGCGGCCGCCTGGGTCAACGACATCGCGTTCATGGAACCCTCCCTGGACGCCTGCCGGCGCCGTGGTCCTCGCTGATTGCCTTGTTTTGGACCCGGGCGGCTTGTCTGGAACCGCCAACCGCTTGCGTCAAGGCGCCAATCCTCCGGGGGACGCCGTAGGCTCCCGGGCATGCCCTCGACCCCTGCCCGCAACATGACCGATTACGAGGCCACCCGGCGTGGCTTCCAGTGGGAGCGTCCCGAGTTCTTCAACTTCGCCGTGGACGTCACCGACCGGTGGGCGCGCGAGCGGCCCGAGGCCCTGGCCCTGCACTGGAGCGACGAGGGGGGCCGCGAGCGGACCTTCACCTGGGCGCAAGTGCGCGAGCGCTCGCTGCACGCGGCGCGCTTCCTCGCGGGCCTGGGCCTGGGCGCGGGGGACCGCGTCTTCGTGATGATGCCGCGGGTGCCGGAGTGGTGGTTCCTGGTGCTGGGTTGCATCCGCGCGGGCATCGTCTTCATGCCGGGCACGCCCATGCTCACGCCCAAGGACGTGCGCTACCGGCTGGAGGCCGCGCGGGCCCAGGCGGTGCTCACGGAGACGAGCTGCCTGGACCGCTTCGAGGGCCTGGTGGGCACGGGGGCCGTGAAGCACTGGGTGACGGTGGGGGCGGGGCCCGTGGGGTCCGCCTGGGTGGAGTACACCTCCGCCGAGGCGCCGGACGCGGGCGGCGCGACCTTCCCCCGCACGCGGGCGGAGGACCCGATGCTGCTCTACTTCACCTCGGGCACCACGGGCATGCCCAAGATGGTGGAGCACACCCAGGCGAGCTACGGCCTCGGGCACGCGGTGACGGGCCGCTACTGGCTGGACCTGGTGCCCGAGGACCGACACCTGACGCTGTCGGATACGGGCTGGGCCAAGTGCGCGTGGGGCAAGCTGTTCGGCCCGTGGAGCCAGGGCGCGTGCAACGTGGTGTACGACTTCCGGGGCCGCTTCGTGGCGGCGGCCTTCCTGCGGATGCTCGAGCGGCAGCGGGTGACGACGTTCTGTGCTCCGCCCACGGCCTGGCGGGCCATGGTGCTGCAGGACCTGTCCCGCTACGACCTGTCATCCCTGCGGCACGTGGCGAGCGCGGGCGAGCCGCTCAACCCCGAGGTCATCGACGCGTGGAAGAAGGCCACGGGGCTGCACATCCGCGAGGGCTATGGCCAGACGGAGTCGGTGGTGGTGGTGGGCATGTTCCCCTCGCTGGAGCCGCGCGTGGGCTCCATGGGCAAGCCCTCGCCGGGCTTCGACGTGTCCGTCATCGACGACGCGGGCCAGGAGGTGGAGGCGGGCCAGGAGGGAGACATCGCGGTGCGCATCCGGCCCGAGCGCCCGGTGGGCCTGTTCCAGGGCTACCTCGAGGACGACGCGGCGAACGCGAGCGCCTTCCGGGGGGACTGGTACGTGACGGGGGATCGGGCGGTGAAGGACGCGGACGGCTACTTCTACTTCGTGGGCCGGCGCGACGACGTCATCAAGACGTCCGGCTACCGGGTGGGGCCCTTCGAGGTGGAGTCGGCGCTCCTGGAGCACGAGGCCGTGGCGGAATCGGCGGTGGTGGGCGTGCCGGACGAGCGCCTGGGCCAGCGCATCAAGGCCTACGTGGTGCTGGCGCCGGGCTTCACGGGCTCGAGCGCGCTCGCGCGGGAGATCCAGGAGCACGTCAAGCGCGTCACCGCGCCCTACAAGTACCCGCGGGACATCGAGTTCGTGGCGGAATTGCCCAAGACGGTGAGCGGGAAGATCCGCCGCACGGACCTCCGGGCCCTGGCGCTCAAGGGATCTCCGAGCCCTCCCTGACAGGGCTGTCGCGGATGGGCCAGGCACTCTCTCGGGAGCGGGCGCTCCTCGTCTCCCTGGTTCATGCCTTGCAGTGGGGGAGCGTCCCTCCTTCCCCCTGAGGCGCTTGGATTCCACCGCACCGCACGTCATTCGTCCCCTCGAGGGCTGGTTGGACCGCTGGTTCCGGCCGCTGCTCCTGCTGGGCGTGCTCCTCAACCTGAGTGGCCTGACCACCGTGCTCATGGAGCCGGATGCCGCGCTCTACGCCTCGGTGGCGCGGCGCATGGCGGAGCACGGCGATGCCGTGAACCTCCTCTCCCAGGGGAGGGGTTGGCTCGACAAGCCACACTTTCCCTTCTGGATGACCGCGCTCGCCTTCCACCTGTTCGGCGTTGGCACGGCCGTCTACAAGCTGCCCGGGCTCGTGTTCTGGGCCGTGGGCGCGGTGTACACGTATCTCTTCGCCCTGCGCTTCTACTCCCGCGCGGTGGCGCGGCTCGCGGTGCTCCTGCTGCTCTCCGCGCAGCACCTGGTCATGTCGAACAACGACGTGCGGGCCGAGCCCTACCTGCTCGGCCTGGTGATGGGCGGGCTGTATCACTTCACGCGGGCCCAGGCGCATCGCTTCAGCCTCCATCTGGTCTGGGGAGCGGCGTGGGCCGCGTGCGCGGTGATGACCAAGGGGCTCTTCGTGCTGATTCCCATCGCCGGGGGCCTGGCCTTTCACTGGGCCCGTCGTCGGGACGGGTCCCAGTTCTGGCACCCGCGCTGGTGGCTGGCATTGCTCCTGGTGGGCGTGTTCACCGCGCCCGAGCTGTATTGTCTCCACCAGCAGTTCGACCTGCACCCCGAGAAGGAAGTCTTTGGCCAGGTGGGCGTGTCCGGCCTGCGCTTCTTCTTCTGGGACAGCCAGTTCGGCCGCTTCTTCAACACCGGCCCCATCCAGGGCAAGGGCAGTCCCTTGTTCTTCCTGCACACCGTGCTGTGGGCCTTCCTGCCCTGGTCACTCTGGTTCTACGCGGCCGTCGTCGGTGCACTCAGGCGGCGCGCCTCGTCCGAGCGACCCGGAGAGGACTACACGCTCGGCGCGGCGTTGCTCACGCTGCTCGTCTTCTCGCTGTCCCGCTTCCAGTTGCCGCACTACACGAACGTCCTCTTCCCTTTCTTCTGTGTCATCACCGCGGCCTGGCTGGACCGGCTGTCGGAGGGGCAGGCGCGCCAGGCCGCTCGGGTGCAGGGGGTCGTGGTCGCCGCGATGCTCCTGCTGCTGCCCGTGCTGCTGTGGACCGTCACGCCCGAGGGACTGAGGGGCGGCACGCTCGGGCTGGGCGCCGCCGTGGCGCTGACCCTGCCCGGGTGGTCCCGCGCCGACCTTCCCGGCGCCATCGGCAAGAGCTTTGGCGCATGCGTGGCGCTCAACCTCGTGCTCAATGTGCTCGTCTATCCCCGGCTCCTGGACTACCAGGCCGGAGACAAAGCGGCGGCCTTCCTCAATGGCCTGCCTTCCCGGCCCACCGGGCTGTATGGCTTCAACTCGTTCGCGCTCGACTTCTACGCGCGCGCCCCCATCGAGCGCTGGAGCCTGTCGGACCTCCAGGCTCGCACCGGGCCGGTCTATGTCGTCCTGGAGGCGCGGGCGGTCCCGGAATTGATGGAGGTGGGTCTGCGCGTGCAACCCCTGCGCGCGTTCAAGGACTACCGGGTGACGCGGCTCACGGGCCGCTTCCTGAATCCCGCCACGCGGGACGAGGCCACCCGCGAGGTGCTCGTGGCGCTAGTCTCCTCGGCTCCTCTCGCCGGAGTCCGATGATGCCTCCCTCGCCGCGTGCCGCGTTGCTCCTGTGTTGGCTGTGCTGTCTGGGCGCGGGTGACGCTCGGGCCGAGGAGATGCCCGAGCCCATCGACGCGGAGCGGGTGTCGCGCATCATCCAGACGCTCGCTTCCGACGCGTTCGCGGGCCGCGCGCCCGGCGGTCCCGGGGAGGCCCGGACGGTCGCGTACCTCATCGAGCAGTTCAAGGCGGTGGGCCTCCAGCCCGGCGGCGAGAAAGGGGGGTGGACCCAGAAGGTGCCCCTGGTCCACTTCCAGGTGGACAACGCCCGGGCCCGGCTGAGCCTCACGACGGGAGATCAGACGCTCGCCCTGCGCGTGGGCGAGGACGTCACGGTGGCCACCGCGCGCCCGGTGAAGCAGGTGCGCATCGACCAGGCCCCGCTGGTGTTCGTCGGCCATGGCGTCTCGGCGCCCGAGCGCGGCTGGGATGACTTCAAGGGCGTGAGCCTGCGGGGGAAGATCGCCGTCTTCCTCATCAACGATCCGGACTTCGAGGCCCAGCAAGGCGAGCCCGTCCGGGGCCGCTTCGGCGGGCGCGCGGCGACCTACTACGCCCGGTGGACGTACAAGTTCGAGGAGGCGGCGCGCCGGGGGGCGCTCGGGGCGCTCATCATCCACGAGTCCGAGGGCGCGGGGTATGGCTGGTCCGTCCTCCAGTCGGGCATGGGGGACACCTTCGACATCCGCCGGGCCCATCCCGAGCGCGACAAGGTGCTGCTCCAAGGCTGGCTCCAGCGCGAGGTCGCCGCCGGGCTCCTCGCCCGCTCGGGCCTGGACCTGGACACGCTCAAGCGCCAGGCGCGCCAGGCGGACTTCACGCCCGTGGAACTCCCGGGTGCCCGGTTCAGCGCGCGCTACGCCCTGACCCACACGCGCGTCGAGAGCCACAACGTCATCGGGCGTCTGCCCGGCGCGCGCTTCCCGAACGAGTCCCTCCTCTATGGCGCCCACTGGGATGCGTATGGCCTCGGGCCGCCGGATGCCTCCGGGGACCGCGTGCGCCGGGGCGCCGTGGATGACGCCATCGGCGTGGCCGGGCTCATCGAGATCGCGCGGGGCTTCCAGGCGGGGCCTCCCCCCGAGCGCTCGCTGCTGTTCGCCGCGTGGACCGCCGAGGAGCCGGGCCTCCTGGGCTCGGAGTACTACGGCGCGCACCCGCTCCAAGCCCTGGACACCCTGGTGGCCAACTTCACCCTGGACGTGCTGCAGACCGCCGGGCCCGCCCGGGACGTGGTGCTCGTGGGCCATGGTCAGAACGACTTGGAGGACCTGCTCACCGAGGCCGCCGCGAAGCAGGGCCGCACCGTCACGCCCGACGCGAAGCCCGAGCGCGGGCTGTTCTACCGCGCGGACCACTTCTCCCTGGCCCGGCGGGGCGTGCCGGTCCTCCTGCTCATGGGACTGGGCGGAGGCCATGACCTGGTGGCGGGCGGCCGGGAGGCGGGAGACCGCTGGGTCGCGGACTACACGGCGCGCTGCTACCACCAGCCGTGTGACGCCTGGCGCGCCGACTGGGACCTGCGCGGCGCCGTCCAGGACATGCGCCTGCTGCTCGACATGGGCCGGACCCTGGCCGGCTCCCGCCGCTGGCCGGAGTGGAAGTCCGGCTCGGAGTTCAAGCCCGCGCGGGACGCGAGCGCCGCCGCGCGGAAGGCCACCCCCCCGGACAACTAGGGGAGGTGCTCGCGGCCACGCGGCTCCTGGCGCGAGCGGTGCCGGAGCCGCTCGGACACGAGGTACACGACGATGACGGCGTTGAGCACCAGCACGATCGCCTTGGCGGCGCTCGGCTTGTGCCACAGCTCGTAGCCCTCGAAGGGCAGGAGCAGTCCCACGCTGAACGCCACGAGCCACTCGCCCCAGGGCTTGCCCAACGCGAGCAGGGTGCCCTCCAGGGCGGTGGTGAGCCCATCCAGCCACGCCACCAGGGCGGCCTGGTGGATGATCCGCTCCGTCAGGTGCGTGTGGAGCCACTCCCCGAGCCGCACGAGCACGGGCCGCGCCTCGACGAGCTCGTGGGCGACATGCTGGCCGAAGGTGTACGCGGCCGACGGGTCCACCGTGAACCACAACGCCAGGGCCAGCATCAGCGCGCCCTTCACGAACTTGTAGGCGATGATGAGCCGCAGGCCGAGCGTGCGCGGCACCGGGGTCATTTCCCGGGCCGCTCGATCCGGCCATCCGCGTGCCGGGCGAACCGTCCCTCCTCGCGGCCGTGCACCGGGTCCTGGTCGCCGAATGGCCAGCCCCCGAAGCGCGTGCGCTGGTAGTCGGTGACGGCCTGTTGGATCTCCGTGCGGGTGTTCATCACGAACGGGCCGTACTGCACGACGGGCTGCCCGATGGGGCGGCCCTGGAGCATCAGCAGCTCGACCGTTCCGCCCAGGGCCGCGAGCCGCAGGGGCACGTCGCTGCTCACCGCGAGGATCTGGTGCTCGCGGAAGGCCTGGTCCTCCACCCGGAGCCCGTCGCCCGCGAAGAAGTAGAGGGTGCGGTGGGCGCGCGGGTCCTTCGCCGGGGGGAGCGTCCAGGTGGCGCCGGGCTCCATGCGCACGGTCCAGATGGCCACGTCGGTGTCCGGCCGCGACGCCCAGGAGCGCGGGGGCGGAGGCGGCGCGCGCCGGCCCTCGAGCTCGCCCGCGGCGAGGGTGACCGTGGTGCGCCGGCCCTCGGAGTCGGTGAAGGGGATGCAGGGGATGTCCTGGCTCCAGAGCATCGCGAAGTGCGGCGGCGCGTGCTTGTCCTCGGCCGGCAGGTTGAGCCAGATCTGGAACAGCTCGGTGGGGTTGGGCTCGCCCTTCTTCACCAGCGGGAACATCTCCGAATGGACGATGCCCGTGCCCGCGGTGAGCCACTGCACGTCCCCGTGTCCGAAGCGCGCCGTGGCCCCGAGCGAGTCGGAGTGATCGATGAGCCCGTTGCGCACGATCGTCACCGTCTCGAAGCCCCGGTGGGGGTGCCCCGGGAAGCCCGGGATGCGCTCGCCGTGGTACATGCGCCAGCCGTCCTTGCCCGCGAAGTCCTGGCCCAGGTCGCGGCCCTCCAGCGATGCCTCGGGCCCCAGGTGCTCGTTGCCGGCGGGGTACTGGTCGTCGTGGTGCACGCAGAACAGGAAGGGATCCACGGTCACCCACGGGGGCGACCCGAGCGGCAGGGTCTGGAGGATGGGGCTCTTCATGCTCCCTTCTCTAACGGGCTCCCCCCGCGGTGTCAGGGACTCTCCGGACCGTCGCGCCCCCAAGCGTCGATTCCCTTGACAAAAAGACTGGAAACAACGGGAGTGCGGATATTCCTGGAATATCAGGAATTGAATCGTTCCCCCTGATCAAGGCGAGCCCCTCATGTTCCACTCCAGCAGGTCCAAGCTGTTCCTGGGCGCCACGTGCGCGGTGTTGTCCCTCACGAGCGCGTGCGCGCCGGAGGCCGAGCCCACGAGCGCTCCCGCGCCGGTGACGTCCTCGGCCGCGCCGCTGCTCTCGGGGGTGAGCTTCAAGACGGTGCTCGGCGGCCGCTATCTGGGGGCGCAGAACAACGGCGGCGGGGCGGTCAACGCCACGGCGACGGCGGTGCAGGCGTGGGAGCAGTTCGCCCTCGACGACATCAATGGCGGCGCGCTGCAGAGCGGCGACCAGATCTTCATCCAGGCCGGCACGGGCCAGTACTTCCAGGCGGCCAACGGCGGCGGCTCCTCGCTCAACGCCGCCAGCACCAACCGCCAGGGCTGGGAGACGTTCCGCATCGTCAAGCAGAGCGGCAGCGGGACGATCGTCAACGGGGACGTCGTGGGCCTGCAGACGGTGACGACGGGCCACTGGGTGTCCGCGGCCAATGGCGGCGGCGGCACGGTGTTCGCGTACGGCGGGGCGCTCGGGGACTGGGAGAAGCTGACCATCTCCGGCCTGTCCGGCGGCGGCACGACGCCGCCCCCGTCCACGTCGGGCACGCGCGTGATTGGCTACCTGCCCAACTGGAACGGCTCCTACGCGAGCTGGGTGGGCAAGGTGGACTTCAGCAAGCTCACGCACGTGAACCTGGCCTTCGCGCTGGGCGATTCGAACGGCAACCTCCAGCTCGCGTCGAGCGCGGACCTGGCCACGTTCGTCAACGCCGCGCACGCCAAGGGCGTCAAGGTGTTCCCCTCGCTGTGCGGTGGCGGCGGAGATCCGTACATCACGCCCTTCTACCAGCCGGGCCGGGTGGATGCCTTCGTGGACCACATCATCAACTACGTGGTGGCCAACAACATGGATGGCATCGACGTGGACGTGGAGGCCCCGGATCGCATGGGCGCCGCCTACGACACGTTCATCGCCAAGCTCATCGCGAAGGCCCGTCCGCGCGGCCTGCCGGTGACGGCCGCCGTGGCGCAGTGGATGCAGTACGGCATGTCGGACACGACGCTGCGCTCCTTCGACTTCATCACCATCATGTCCTACGACAACACGGGCACGTGGACGGGCGCGGGCGAGCACTCGAGCTACGCCCAGGCCCAGGCGGCGATCAACTTCTACGCGAGCAAGGGCGTGGCGCGCGAGCGCATGGTGCTCGGCGTGCCCTTCTACGGATACTGCTGGGGCAACTGCAACGGCAAGAGCTCCGACTACGTGCTCTACAAGGACCTCCTGGCGAAGTACCCCACCGCGGCCAACTCGGACTGGATCAGCGCCAACGGCGCCCAGTACTCCTACAACGGCCTGGCCACCATGCGTTCCAAGACGGCCCTGGGCAAGCAGTACGGCGGCATCATGATCTGGGAGCTCTCGGGCGACGTGGCCACGACGAGCGACCAATCGCTGCTGCGCGCCATCGACGGCGCGCTGCGCTAGTTTCGGTCTGATGGATGCAGGCGGCGCGAGTCACTGAAGAGGCGCGCCACCTGCACCAAGCAGAACTGTCGGGGTCAAGGGGCTCTCGGCGACGGCGGAGGAGCGCGTTACATGAAGAGCCCAGGAGCCGTCTCCAGGACGGCGCGCAGCTCGTCGACCGTGGTGCCACTCTTCTTGGAGATGGTGGGCGCGTGCCAGGCCGACGCGCTCGTGCCCGTTGGCGGATCGCACACCGTCCTGATCACCGAGTCGAAGGACCCGGGCCACACACGCCGCGCCAGTTCCGTCGCGTGCCGGCGTGCGTCCAGGAAGGTGAAGCACGGCCAGCGCGGCAGTTGAATCGTACGCATGTCGCAGTTGAAGAACCGACAGCCATTGAGCACTGCCTCCGAGAAGTCGCAGTCCTCGATTCCACCCGCTCGCCACCTCTCATCCACGTCCTCGCGGAACCCGAAGTCATTGCCGGTGAAGCGGCCCTTGAATCGGCATCCCTTCACCTTCATGGACGCCCAGGGCAGCGTTTTCAGCTCGCTCTTGGCCTGGATGGTGCAATCGCTCAGGGTTCCCGATACGAGATGAAGCCACCTCGCCGAAATGTTCGTGACCAGCGTGCAGCCCCGGAGCGTGACGTTCGGCCCGAACCAGTAGATGGCCGTCTTGTCCGTCAGTTCCAGGTGCTCGCCCTCGAGCTCTCGATTCGCGTAGTGGATGTTGAGAGTCACTTGGGCCTCAGAAGAAGATCATGCGGAAGAAAGTGCTCGCCATCCGGCGTCCGTGGAGCGCGAAGTTCGACTCCGTACCAGACAGGATTTCGTAGTGGTAGCCCTGGCCTCCAGGGCCGGTGACGTCCACGCCACGATTGTTCCAGGTCAGGTGCGGGAAACGGTTGGCCATCTGCCTCTCCACCCACCGCCCACGCGCCTGGCGCTCAATCAGATTTGACCGATGCTCCTTGCCAGCGCGCAGCATCAAGTCGATGGCCCGCGCCTCGTCATCGCTCAGCAACGCTCGGGACCATTTCGCCGCTTCCTGCCGCACGGCGGCCTGCAGTTCGTCGCCCAACGGGTCGTTGGCCGGAATGTCCCGGTAGCTCTTGCCTCGCGGAAGGTGCCACCGCTCCCCGTTGCCGAGGATGACCTGCGTGTTGCCCCCGCGATGCTGGAGGGCCACGGTCCCCGAATGCCCTTCTTGTGCGCCCGAGTCGCCGCTCCTCGCCAGGATGTCGAGGGCGATGCGTGCGTGCTGAGACGTGAGGACGACGAGGGTGCGACTTTGTTCCAGCACGACCTCCACCGCGACTGCTTCCTCCACGGCCACCGCCACCGAGCCCTCCATGCCCTGGGCCGACCACTGGGCTCGCACCTGGTTGAACCTGGGCAGCGAGCGCAGGTGCGTGGCCACCTCGCCCAACGTCCGCCCGGTGAGGGTGGCCACCGCGAGAATGAGGGCTCGGGCCGCGTCCGTCCCGATTCGCCTGCCGAAGGACTCGCCGACGTCGCGGAGCTCCTCGAAGGTGGTGGCTTCGTGCGCCGCGCGCGCCATGCGGGTCCACCCGTCCATGAGTCCCCACATGGCGTCCACGCCCAACCAAGCCAGCAGCATCACCGAGAGCGCGGCGGCCACTGCCTTCGTGCTCGGCTCCGGTAGGAGCCAGAGCGCCAGGTACAGGCCCGCCGCCCACACCAGGGAGGAGAGCATCGCCTGCGGACTGAGTTCGTGTCCGAGAGCCGCGCGCGTCTCGTCGAGCACTCCTCCGAAGGCCAGGGCGAGCGCGAGGGTGCGCCTGTCGTCGGTTCGCAGGTAGGGCCCATCCGTGAAGAGGCCCAGGCAGTCTCCGCTTCCGCGCGGTTGGCACCACCGGAGGTACTTTTCCTTGAGCGCCGCCTCTGCCTCGGGGACAAGTGAGCCCCTGTCAGTGAGGGGCACCAGCGTGAGGACCTTGTCCCGGTACACCTCCGCGAGCAGTTCCTCCTCGGGCATGGCCTGGAGCAGGCTTTGAGCGGACTCCTGGGCCGTCCCTCGCACCTGATGGTGCTGGAGGAGCCGCTTCACCGCGCGCTGGTATTCCTCTCTTTCGACCACCACCACCCGCGTCTGCCCGTGCGCCTCCACCTCGGCCGCGTGCACGACCAGTACCGGCCGCGGGTCCCTCGGCGCCGCTCGCGCCTCGCTCGCGGCGGCGTCGCCTCTTGTCCTGATGCCCCCGGCCTCCCTCCTGGTCGTGGGTCCCCGCGACGCACAGGCCGCATGGAGGAACAGAACGATGAGCCAGAGCGCCCCGGCAGGCGCCCATCGTGGAGGGCCCCTCCGGAGTGTCAGCCGTGGTTCGCTGCCCTTCTCCAACGCGGGATTTGGTTGCTTCTTCGACATGGCTCCGGCTCCTCCAGGAGCAGTCAGTCCAACAGGCCGCCCAGGCTGAGGTCGAGCCGGCTGTTCACGAGACCGAGGAGGCTCTCCAGCTCCCGGTCCTCGAGCTTCAAGCGGGCCTGGAGCTCGTGGCGCGTGAGGCGCAGGAGCCGCTCGCGCGCCTGGGCCACGTGGCGCGCGATGTTGGAGCGGGACTCGCCGTACATCGTCGCGAGCCGGTCCATGGTGAGGCCGTGCAGGTGGTGCAGGCGCAAGAGCGCGCGCTGGCGCTCGGGCAGCGCCGCCAGCGCGGCCTTCAGGGCCTCGGAGAGGACCTCGTTCGAGGCGGCGCGCACCAGCGCGCGCTCCGGATCGTCCGGCGCCAGCAGTTGGGTGAGGGCCTCCGGGGGCTCGGCGGTGGGCCGCTCGCGCCCCCCTTGCTCGGCCAGGACGGCGACGAGGCGCGCGGCGACGATGCGCACCCAGGCGCGCAAGGGGCCCCGGCCCGCGTAGTCGGCGATGCGCGGGGGCGCGTCCCCCACGCCCAGGAGCAGCCGCTGGCGCAGCCCCTGGAGCAGCTCGTCCACGGTGCTCGCGGGCAGGGGGCCCAGGCGCGCGGGCACCTTGCGCAGCACGTGCTGCTCGAAGGCGAGCAGGGCCTGGGGCTCGCCCTCCGCGCACGCGCAGGCGAGGTAGAGGTCCGCCGCGTGCAACCGCGCCAGCGCGTCCTCGGGCGCCTGGGGCTCGGGCAGGTGCCGGGCCAAGTGGCGCAGGAAGCGCTCGGGGGACAGCCGCACGCCGGGCCAGGCCGCCTGGGCCGTGGCGAGGTGCTCGGCGAGCAGCGCCTCCAGTCCGGGCCGCGTCCGGAGCCACTCGCGCCGGGCCTCGGGGGCATGGGTCCACAGCAGTCGGGACAGGGGCGCCGGGGTGTCGTCCGTCATGGGTGGTGGTCCCGCCAGGCCCGCAGGGCGCGGAGCTCCTCTCGGGCGCGGATCCCCAACCCTTCCAGCAACCCCTGGGCCTCGTCCAGCAGGGCCCGGGCGCGCGGCGCCGGGGCCTCCAGGGCCCGGGCGAGCAGGAAGCGCACCCACGCCGCGTCGCGCGTGTCCCCGGGGGCGCGCTCGTGGATGTCGAGGGCCCGCTCGAGCAGGGGGAGGGCCTGGGCCGGCTGGCCGAGCGCGAGCCAGGCCTCGCCCAGGCAGGCGAGGTCCAGCGCCACGTCCGGGCTCCCGGCGCCCTGGGAGCGCTCGTCGAGCGCGAGGGCCTGCTGGCACCCGGCGAGCGCCGCGCGGGGCGCGCCCGCGCGCAGCTCCACGAGGCCCAGCTCGCGCCGGGCGCCCGACGTCACGGCGCTGTCCGGGCCGTTCTCCTTCTGCAGGAGCCGCAGGGCGTGCTGCAGGCTCTCGCGTGCCTGGGCGGGACGGCCCGCGCGCAGGTGGATGAGGGCGAGCGTGCGCAGGGGCAGCTCGGCGCGGGGCGTGTCGGGTCCCATGCCCCGCTGGATGCGCGCGAGCGCCTGTTGCGAGAGGTCGAGCGCCTCGTCGAGCTTCTGCGCGTCGTAGGCCACCATGCCCAGGCCCCCGAGCGCGGTGACGGAGTTGGGGTGATCCGGGCCCTTGCTGCGCTCGAAGATGGCGAGCGCGCGCTCGAAGAAGCGGCGCGACTCCTCCAGCCGGCCCTCGCGCCGCAGCAGCACGGCCAGGTTGTTGAGGGGCGCGCCGAGGCTCGGGTGGTCCGGGGAGCGGGCGGCCTCCAGCAGCGCCAGGGCGCGATGGAAGGCGGCGAGCGCCTCGTCGGGCCGGCCCTGCTGCAACAGCTCGCTGGCGAGGTTGTTGAGGTTGAGCGCGAGGGTGGGGTGCTCCGGGCCCCACAGCCGCTCGCGCAGCTCCTGGGCCTGGCGGTAGAAGGCCAGGGCCTCGGGGCCGCGGATCTGCCGCGAGCGCACCCGGCCCATGCCGGACAGGAAGTAGGAGGTGCGCAGGCTCTCGGGGCCGTAGGCGCGGCGCGACAGCGCGAGCCCCTGGGAGAACTCCTCGTCCGCCTCGTCCAGCTTGCCCTGCACGAGCAGCTGCCCGCCCATGCGCAGGTGCAGCTCGGTGGCGAGCGCGGGGAAGCGCTCCCGGCCCAACCGGTCCACCGCGGCCCGGGCGTGGTGCACCAGCCGGTTGACCTCGTCCATGCGCGCCATCTGCTCGCCCACCACCCACAAGAGGAGGATCCACGCGCGCGCGGCCGTCTCGTCGTCGCGGCCGGCCTCGGCGGCCCACACGGCGCGGTAGAGGAAGTCCTCGGCCTCCTTGGGCTTGCCCGTCAACCCGTGCAGCTGGCCGTGCAGGGTGAGGACCTCGGCCTCCAGGGGCCGGTAGCCGATGCCCTTGAGCGCGGGCAGCAGGGCGGTGGTGACCTCGAGCGCGGCGGCGTGGTTGCCGGCATCCAGGCGCGCATGGGCCTCGGCGAGCTGGCGGAGCACGGCGTCCACCTGGGGGCGCAGGGTGTCCGGGGGTTGGGGCCGCAGGGCCAGCACCGGGGCCTCGGCGCACGCCTCCAGGCCCTCGAGCGAGGCGATGAGCTGGGGGGCGTTCTGCACCGTCTGGGCATCCGCCTTCTCCAGCACGCCGGTGACGGCGGCGAAGTGCCACAGCCGGGTGTCCAGGCAGGCCGTCGTCAGCCACGCGGCGCGGGGATCCTCCCGGTCGGCCGCCATGCAGGACTCGGTGCGCAGGGCGCGCCAGCGCGTGGCGTGGGCCTCCAGCGCGGGCGCGGCGGCCTCCCACGCCGCGGCGGCGTAGGGCTTGCCCGTGGCGAGGAAGGCCTCGTGCACGCGCTCGCGCTTGTCGGGGCTCCACGCCACGGCGAGCTTCTCCACCTCCTGCGCGCAGCGCGCCTCGCGCCGGTGGGCGGCCACGTACCCGAGCGCCACGCCCAGCAGGCTGGCCGCCACGGCGGAGCTGGCCACCCAGGCCCGGACGCGTCGGGGCGCGGGGGTGAGCTCCGCGAGCAGCGCCTCCATGGAGGGGTGGCGGGCCTCCGGCGCGGCCCTCAGCCCCCGACGCACCGCCCGGCGCACCCGCGCCGAGCCCTTCGCCTCCCCCAGGGCGGGCCGGATGCGCTCGGCGCGCATGGCCCGGGACAGCGCCCCGATGGTGTCGCCCTCGAAGGGCCGCAGGCCGTGGAGCGCCTCGTGCAGCGCCACGCAGAAGCTGAACTGGTCGGAGAGCGCGTCCGCGCCCTGGCCCGCGAGCTGCTCGGGGGCCATGTAGGCCGGCGTGCCCAAGAGCGCGCCCGTGCGCGTCAGGGGGGACACGGTGTCCTCGGGCGCGGGGGTCGCGGCGTCCTCGGGCGCGTCCGCCTGCTCCATGGCGCGCGCCAGGCCGAAGTCCGTCACCCGCACGCGCCCGTCCCGGCCCACCAGCACGTTGGCGGGCTTGAAGTCGCGGTGCACGAGGCCCGCGGCGTGCGCGGCGGCCAGTCCGCGTCCCGCGTCGATGAAGACCCGCAGCACCTCGGCGGTGGGCCGCGGCACGCGCAGCCAGTCGGTGAGCGTGTCGCCCTCCACCCGCTCCATGGTGAGGAAGACGCCCTGCTCGCACACCCCCGCGTCGTGCACCGCGACGACATGCGGGTGCGACAGCCGGGCGAGCGCCTGGGCCTCGCGCATCAGCCGCTGGCCCAGGGCCTCCACGCGGCGGCCCTCGGGGCGCAACAGCTTGAGCGCCACCTGGCGCGCCAGCTCCGGGTCGTACGCCGCGTACACCTCGCCCATGGCGCCGCGCCCGATGCGCTCGAGCACCACGTAGCGCGCCAGCCGGGCACCGGGCGCCAGGGGCGCGTCCGCCTCGCGGGCGAGCGGCACCTCTGGCAGGGAGCTGGTGCCGAGCGCCACCTGGCGCTGACACGCCTCGCAGCCCTCCAGGTGCGCGAGCACCTCGACCCGTGCGTCCTCCGGGAGCATGCCCGAGAGGAAGTCGCTCAGGGTCGTCTCATCCGGACACGCGGAGGGGGCCGTCACGATCCTCCAAGGAGTACACCGTTTGGAACTCCCTGGGAATCCGGCCCCCCGGTGGCACTAGCCGACCGTGCCGACCTTCTGGTCGCGGGCGAGGAACTTGCCCTTGGTGGTGCCCGAGTACCAGGCGGTGTTGTTCGTGCCGCTCTTGTCGTACTGCATGTGGGTGTGGGGACCGGTCACGTTGCCCGTGCCGCCCTCGTCGCCCACCTGGCAGCGGTCGCAGGTGCGGCTCTTGGACGTGGTGGACACGTACAGGAAGTGCCACTGGCGGAAGGTGTAGCCGTTGGAGAAGGTGTGCCGCACCTCGTTCTGGTTGCCGCTGCCGTTGCCGTTACAGACCCGGGCGGTGGTGCGCACGTTCACGGTCCAGGCGAGCGAGGCCTGCACGGCCGTCTCCACGCCCCAGTAGCCGCAGCCGTCGCCGCTGGCGAGGTCGATGGCGCCGTGGAAGGAGCCGCTCGAGTAGTAGGTGGCGGCCGTGACGGTGCCCGGGAAGGGCGCGCCGACGGTGTAGGCGCTCGCGGCGGTGGGCAGCAGGGACAGGGACAGCAGGGACGCCAGGGTCGTCTTCATCAGGTTGCGCATCGTGGCTCCTCGGGCCGATGGGTCGGCCCCCGGGGGGAATGGGGTGCTGCGTGGTCGGGCCTGGGACAGCCGCGGCTAAGCGCTCGGGAGCAGGCCCTACTCCAGAAGGTTCTCAGGGGTTCTGCCGCTTGCGGGCCGCCTGGATGAGCGGCCACTCCTGCAGGTTCATCTCCAGCACGCGCGTCCACGCGTCGATCTCCGGCGCCATGCGCGGATCCACGTCGCGCAGGCGCTTGAGCTCGGGAATGGCGCTGGAGAAGCCCAGCCGCGCGATGCTCTCGATCATCGCCTTGCGCGCCTGGGGATTGCTCTCCGCGCGGTACTGGGCGCTGAGGCTCTGGCGCGCGCTGGCCATCTCGGTCGCCGGCACGCCGCCGAGCGCCGTGCTCGCCGAGGCCCGCACCTCGGCGGAGTCGCTGCCCAGCATCCGCTCGAGCGTGCGCGCCGAGTCCGCGCTCACCTCGCCCGTCATGAGCTTGCCGAGGATGCGCGCCGTCGCCGCCGGATCGTTCGAGGCCGCCGCCGCCGCCACCGCCGCGTCCGCCGCCGGGCCGTGCCGCCCGCCGTACACCTCGAGGTTGTCGGTGACGAGGTTGGTGGCCGCCTCCTGCCGCACCTCGGGCGAGGGGTCGCGCATCAGGCGCTCGTACATGTCCCCGGTGCGCTCCAGGGCGCCCGTCTGGCGCATGGCCCGCACGGAGGCGGCGCGCAGGGTCGGGTCGCGGTCGCCCAGCGCCCGGCGCACCACGCTCTGCATCGCCTCGTCCTCCAGGCCGCGCTCGGTGCGCGCCACGAGCGCCGCCGCCAGGTGCTCGACCATGGCCGGGTCGTACTCCCGCTCGAAGGCCGCCAGGAGCTCGGGCAGCGGCAGGGTGACGGCGGACTCGCGCAGGAGCTTGCCCAGGTAGCGCTTGTAGGCCTCGGACTTGGAGCCCATGCCCTGGCGGATCTGCGTGAGCAGGCCGTCCAGCGAGCAGGTCTGGCGCTCGAGCGCGGGGGCCTCGGCCGCGGGCGGGGCGGTCCAGGCGGCGGCCGGGGCGAGCAGGGCCAGGGCCAGGGTCAGGGAGGACAGGGGGGACGGGCGGGGCATGGGGAGAGCGCTCGGGACTCAGTCGTCGTGGTGGTCGAGGCAGCCGTGGGCGTTCTGGTCGGGCAGGCCGAACCAGATGCGGTCGTAGTCGACGACGCCGCTCGCGTAGAGCCGCTCGATGTCCTGGTAGTTGGCCTGGAAGCGCGGGTCGATCATCGCCATGTTCGCCATGGTCGGCAGCGCGTCCTTGCCGGCCGCCCGCGCCGAGAAGCGGAAGAGCGCCCAGCGCACGCACAGGTCCCGCTCGGCGGCGAAGGCCTTGGCGTAGATGTCCAGCACCTGCTTCTTGTCCTCGGCGAGCGACAGGTCATGCGCCACCACCCGCCGCACGTGCTCGCTGCCCTCGGTGGACAGCAGCCTGGCCAGCCGCGCGGTCGACTTCGCGTCGAGCGGCGCGTCCGCGTGCATCTCCATCTCCAGCGCCAGGTAGCGCACGGGCTCGTCCTGGGACTCGGTGCCGATGGTGAGCAGCTTGTCGAGGTAGGGCTTGGCGGTACCCGTGCGCGCCAGGTCCTCCATCATCACCCGGCCGATGGCGCGGGTGGCCACCCAGCCCGCCTCCCCGGACGCGGCGTCCTTGGCGAAGTGGCCGAGGCGCTCGAGCTGGTGGGACTCCAGCCGGTGCAACTGCTGCACGCCGTCGAGGTAGCCCGCGCGGCGCTCCAGGTCCATCTTCGGATCGAGGCCCAGGTCGATGAGCCGCTCGGCCACCCGGGGCTTGAGCAGCGCCGAGGCGCCCCGGACTCCGGCGAGGAACAGCTTGAACTCTTCCGGAGGGGCCTCGCGCGCCCACTCCAGCACCTCCAGGGCCCGGCCCTCGTCGCCGCCGATGAGCTCGGCGAGGCGCTCCTGGAGGTAGGCGAGCACGTGCGGGTCGTTCGAGGCGATCAGCGGCCCGGCCCACGCGCGGAACGTGTCGATCGTCACCGCGTCATTGAAGCGCGCCAGGTCCGGCCAGCACGTGGTGGCGCTGAAGCGGGGGGCCTTCGCCTGGGCCTCCTCGGGGCCCGCGGCGGGGGCCGCCGCCCGGGAGGGGCCCGTGGAGGGCGCGGGGGGCGGGGCCGCCGCGGCCTGCTCGGCCGGACGGGCCTCCTCGGTGCCCTGGATGATCACCGCCACGGCCGCGACGACGGCCGCGATTCCCACGGCGACGGCGATCCGCGGACCCCGAGGGGTCGGTTTGCGCTCGGAAGGGGCGGCGGAGCGGGGCGGGGCGTCGGAAGTCATGGGGTCCAGGGCTGGGGTTGCACTGGCTAGGAGCGGCCCCGCCGACCCTCATCCCGGAAAAGATTAAAAAATCATTTTCTGATTATTTCCCGGAACTCCCCGGAGGTCGTCCGGGACAGCGCCTCCCGGAACCGACCCGTCCGCGCGGCCACACAGACCGTGAACCCCTCCAGCACGCCGCACGTCAGACGCTCGCCCATCCGCCGCATCCAGCCGTGCCGGGACGCATCCACCACATAGAGGGTGTCCTCGGAGAGCCGCCCGCCCTCCAGCGTGGCCTCGAGCGCCGCGCAGACCTCGGCCACGTGCCGCTCGTCCAGCCGGGCCGAGTAGCCACTGTTGGTGCTCAGCCCCCGGCGGTAGGCGAGGTCCCCGAAGCGCAGGTACTCGTCGTCCGGGAAGGTGTTGCGCACACACGGCACCCCCGAGCCATGAATGGACGGCGGATAGAGGACGATGTGCCGGTAGAAGGAATCCACCTGGGCCCACTCCGGGGCGCGCAGGCGGCGCCAGGGGTCCTCCAGGAAGCGGATGCGCCGCCACAGGTCGGGGGTGTCCAGGGCCTGCAGGAGCACGGCGACGCCCAGCACGGCGGTGGCCACCCGGGGCCGCGTGCGGGTCCGCCACAGCACCAGCGCGAGGATGCCCGTCATC
The DNA here is from genome assembly GCF_016904885.1 of Archangium primigenium. Taxonomy (NCBI): domain Bacteria; kingdom Pseudomonadati; phylum Myxococcota; class Myxococcia; order Myxococcales; family Archangiaceae; genus Melittangium; species [Archangium] primigenium. The sequence goes on along the minus strand of NZ_JADWYI010000001.1, from coordinate 9,001,839 downwards.
AGCGTGTAGTGGAGCACCCAGATGAAGCGGCCCGAGGAGCGGAACGCGCCGAGCAGGGGCAGCAGGGGTTTGACCAGCGAGCGCAGGGTGAGCACCTCCTGGCCCGCCACCGTCATGACCGACGAGAAGGCGAGCAGCGCGCAGAGCAGCGCCACCCCCACGAGCGGCGCATGGGCCCGCACCGCCGCCCGGAGCGGGGGCCCCCACGACACGCGCCGGCCCACGAGCGCGCCCACGCCGAGCGCGAGCACCCCGGTGCCCAGATAGCCAAAGCCCTCGTACTGACCATCCCCGCTGGGCAACGAGGGCAGCACGCGGGTCCAGCCCCGGGGATTCACGAGCGTGAGCAGGTCGGCGCTGAAGAAGCCGAAGCCGCCCGCGCCACTGCTCACGCCCTGGCCCACGTAGCCGAAGAGCAGGAACAGGCCGCCCACGAGCACCCCCACACCCGCGAGCCCCGCTCCCACCGCGCGCCAGGACAGCCGCCGCGTCCGGGCCACGTCCAGCGCGAGCGCGAGCGTGAGCCCGAAGACCATCACCTCCAGATAGGGGTGGATGCCCGAGGCCAGCGCGTTGACACCCGCCGCCTGGCCGAGCGCGCGCCACGCGGCCCGGGCGTCCTCCCGCGGACGCAGGTTCAGGTAGAGCATCGCGAGCAGCAGCCAGTGGGCGCACAGCGTGTCGTGCTCGAAGCGGAAGAGGAGTACGGGCGACATCACGAACAGGGCGGAGCCGAGCAGCCGGGGCAGGGCGCGGGGCGTGAACAGGCCCACGAGCTTGACGCCCATCCACCCCTGGAGCGCGAAGCACAAGAGCAGCCACGGCCCGATGAACTGGAAGTCCCGGGGCAGCCAGCGCGAGAAGGGCTTGAGCAGGAGCGACACCCAGGGATTGGCGTCGGAGAAGCCCACCGTGGTGAGCAGGGGCCGCATGAGGCTGGGGGTGCGCCCCAGCGGCAAGCCCCACGGGGCGTCACGGAAGTGGAGCCAGCCGAGCGTGTGCTGCGCGAGATCGCTCGCGCCGAGCCAGTCCAGGTAGGTGGGGTCGAGGGTCCGGCCGCCCCCCACGGCGATGAACCAGAGCGCGCCAATGAGCGCTCCGGCCCAGGGGAGCGCTCCGGATGTCCTGGAGGAGATGCGGTCGTGTGGCACGGGGACTGCTTGACGCAGAATTCCGCCGATGGCGAGCGAGATTCTCAGATGCTCAACCGCCATCGAGGACGAGCCTGCCCAGGTCCAGGTCCTTCTCCTGTTCCACGGACACGGTGCGCTTCAGGGGCACGGCGCCCGGCTTGGAATCAATTTCCGACAGCTCGAGCGTGAGCGGGCCCGTGCACCAGAACTCCTGGACGAACCACCCCTGGGGGCTCGCCCGGGCCAGGCCATTGATGGTGTAGACGGTCACGGGTGAGCCGTCCGCGTGGATGAGCTTGCCTCGGACGACGGCCTTCTTCACCAGGACGGCACGCACGTCCTGAGTCCCAGGTGCCAGGCGCACCCCCCGACGTCCAGGTGGTGGGCCCGAGCAGGCCAGCACGAGTCCTTCCCTGGACACCTTCAGCTCGGCGTCGTCCGGAACCTGTTGGAAGGAGAAGCGGCCATCGGGTCCTGTCTTCCCCCCGAGGGGGCCCCCACAGCGCAGCACTTCCGCGCGCAGGGGCGAGACGACCTCGACGACGGCGCCCTCGACGGGCTGTCCTCGCGAGTCCACCACGACCCCGGAGAGCGCATGGCCTTTCTCCAAAACCAGACGGGTGTCCGCCCCCTGGGGTCCGACCGTCACGAGTGTCGTCGCGGTCTGGGTGATGTCCCCGAGGATGAACTCGGCGGTGAGCCGGTAGCGTCCCTCGGCGGGCGCGCGCAGTTGGAATTGGCCCCGTGCGTTCGTGTGGCCGTACGTGAGATGCCGTTGTGCGTCGCCAGGGGCCTCGGGCCACAGGGAGACCTCGACGCCAGACAGGGCCAATCCCGTGTCGTCCACCACCTCGCCTCGGAGGGTGGGCAGCCGCTGCACGGACAGACGCAATTCCGCGGGCGCGGTGACCTCCACCGGGGCCTGGGCCTGGCTGGTCCGGCCCATCACCTGCAAGTGATAGCGCCCCACCCGAGGCACATCGAAGGCGAAGCGCCCGTCCTGTCCGGAATCCGTCCGGAGCGTCTCCGCGAGCGCGGGCGACGTCAGTTGAAGGGACTCGTCCGCGACCGGTTGTCCGTCTTCGTCCACGAGCACGCCGCTGAGCACCGTCGCGGGGGCGAGGGTGAAGTCCTGCTCACGGGCGCCTCGGGTCAACTCCACCTCCTGACTCTCGGAGTCGAGATGACCCGCGGCGCCGGCGTGAACCCGGTAGTGGGCGGGGACGAGGTCTTCGAGGACATAGGCGCCGTGTTCATCCGTGCGTGCCGACCCTCCGAGCGCGTTGCCCTCCTCGTCCGAAGGCGCGACCTCGGCCTCGACGTGCGCGTCTGGAATGGGCCGACCCGTGGGATCCCGGACGACCCCTCGCAGTGCGACGGCGGGGGCCATCTCCACGGTCAGCGTGTCCGCCGACTCTTGCGGGTCGACCTCGAGGCTGCTCATCAATCCCGGGTGTCTGGCTTCGAGGGTGTAGTGTGGCTGGGCGGGCAGACCCTCGAAGGCGAAGTGTCCGCGCGCGTCCGTGCGCACGCTCCGCGCGAGGGCATCGCGGTAGCAATGGACGCTCACGCTCGCGTCCCCCACGGGCCGCCCCTCATGCAGGACGACGCCGGAGAGATCGCGGGGTCGGGTGAGCACGGGCTCCAGGCGCAACCGGGGCGCATGGGCCTTGAACTCGAAGGTGGTGGGGCTCAGTCCCGTCCGGGTGACGACGAGGGTGTAGTCGCCCCGGGGAAGGGTGCCCAGGTCGAACTGTCCCGCGCCGTCCGCGAGCGCCTCGAAGAAGCGGCTGTGCCGCGTGTAGATGGCGGTGACGAGCGCTCCCGGAATGGGCGCCTCGTCCTCGCCGCGCACGACCCCCGAGACCCGCGCACCCGGGTCGAGTTCGAGCGCGAGCTCCTCTTCGCCCGCCCGCACGTCGTGCCGGATCGCCACGCCCTCGGTGGACTCCACCCAGAGGGTATAGTGGTCCGCCCGAGGCACCTCGAGGGAGAACGTGCCATCCGACGCGGACGTGCCCTGGGCGAGCACGGGGACCTCGCCCGCGCGCTGGGCCACGAGCTCGAACAGCGCGTGGGGGTTGTGGCACTCGAGCAGCGGAAGATCGATGCCCTCGTGGCACGGCAGCGCCGACAGCGACTCCCCGGCCACGGACGTGGTGGCGAGCACCCGCGCACCGGCCACGGGCCCTCGGGTGTCCTTCACCCGGCCCCGGAGGCGCACGGCTTCGGTCGGCGGCACGCTGGCCGTCAGGGGAGACGTCGGGTCAATCCTTGGGAAGACGCCCGTCACGGCGGCTCTCCCTGCTGCCACGGGCGGAGGTGTCCGCGTGTCTCGCCACAGGGCCAAGGCCCCGGCGAGCACCAGTAGGGTGGCGACCCCCCACATCCACGCTTCGCGTCTCATGGCGATGTCTCCCGGGGCCCAGTCCAGATCAGGGAGGGAGGGCGAGTCAAACGCCGCTCTTCGGCCCCGGGTCATTCCAGGTTCAGGCCTCCGTCGATGCTGGTGGGCTCGGGCCGTGATTTCGGGACCGGCCAGAGGCACTGGCCTTTGTAGGCGACTGTTTGAGGAGGGCAGTCCGGGGGGTGTTGTTTGACGAGGGAATGCCAGCACCCGTCGGACAGCTCCACCTCCAGTCCCTTCGTACACGGCGCCCGCTTCTGATTCCGCACGGGGAGGGGCGCCTGTTCGGGCTGCACGGAGAGCGGATCCACGCGGGCCTCCGCCGTCCACCCGGCGTCTGGGAGGGGCGCCTCCGGGGGAGGCCGGGGCGCCTGGCCCACGGGGAGCAGCAGCCACGCCATCGCGGCGGCGAGCACCAGCCGACGAGGCCAGACGTGATGCCGACGCGGGGGAGTCGGCGACTCCGAGGTCCAGGCGGGGCGGGGCCTGGGCGGCCGGAGGATGTCTTGCTGCTCCCGCTCGAAGATGTCCGCGTCCCACGCGGCGTCTTCCTGTCGGGCCACCGCGACCAGGGCGTCGTGCAGGGCGGCGCCGCTCGGGTAGCGCGCCCGGGGGTCCTTCTCCAGCAGCCGGACGATGACCTCGCTCAAGGCCCGAGGCACCCGGGGATGGACGAGCGCGGGCGGGACGGGCCGCACATGGACGATGGCGGATTGCAGGACATCCGGAGGCCACCACTCGGGAAAGGGGTAATGCCCCGTGGTGGCCCGGTAAAGACAGACCCCCAGGGCATACAGGTCATCGGTGGGTTGATGGGCGTAATGCGTGCCGGGATGCTCGGCGCTCCGCCAGAGGAAGTTCACGGCCTCGGGGCTGACGAGGTAGCGCGTGGCCGGGGGCAGGGGGCCGGTGGTGAGCGGCGGGGCGTTCGGGTACCAGCCCACGCCGAAGTCGAGCAGCACGGGCTCTCCATCCGAGGCGCGTACCTGGATGTGCTCGGGCTTGAGGTCGCGGTGCAGGACGCCCCGGGCGTGCAAGTCTCCGAGGGTCCGCGCCACCGTGGCGCCCATCGTGGCGAGCCGCCGGAAGGTGGCTCCGGGTGACTCGGCCCAGACATCCAGGGCCTGGCCGGGCACCCAATCCATGACGAAACCCAGACGGCCCTCGCGAGGATGGGGCCAGCGGGCGCAGCCATGGAAGCGCACCACATGGGGATGCGCGGCCCGGCCCATCATCAGCGTGATTTCCCGCTCGACGCGTTCGTCTCGCGCGTGCAGCGCGAGCTTGAGCGCGTAGAAGTCACCGGGGCGCGCCATGTCCTCCACGCGGTACACGGCGCCCTGGCCGCCCATCCCCAGGCGTTCCACCACGCGCCAGGTGCCCACCTGCGTTCCGGGGGCCAGGGGCGCGTCTTCAGGACTTCGGGTCACTCGTTCACCTCCGCGTGCATCCGTTCGCCTGGGGGCGAGCGGATACCACGAGGTGACGGCGGAAGTCACGTCCGGGCGGAGGACCTGGGAGGCCGCTACCCGCCGCCGTAGGGCTTGGTGATGGCCTCCATGTAGTGGCCCGAGGGATCCTGGAAGTAGACGCCCCGGCCGCCATGGTCCGTGTTGATCTCCCCGGGGTGCTGGCCGCGCGGGTCGGCCCAGTGCGGGATGCCGCGCGCGCGGATCTTCGCGATCAGCGCGTCGAACACGTCGTCCGACACGAGGAAGGCATAGTGCTGGGAGGCGATGTCCTCGGTCGTGTCGATGTAGTCGAGCGACACGCCATGGGCCAGCTCCACCACCAGGAAGTGCCAGGCCGGTCTCGGCTCGGGCAGCCCGAGCAGCTCGGCGAGGAAGCGCGCGGAGCGGACCTTGTCCTTCGCCGCGACGATGGTGTGGTTGAACTGGACGCTCATCAGAAGGCGCCGCCGAGCGCGAGGGACACCCGGGGCGTGATGCTCCAGCCCTCGGGCTCGTACCCGCCCAGCAGGGAGCCGAGCCCACTGCCGACCTGGCTCGCGAGGAGGCGCCCCACCGCTGGCCGCGAGTCGGTGTCCAGGTGGTTGAAGCGCGCCACGAGATCCACGCCCACCTGCACGGCCAGGCCCGGCCCCAGGATGGCCGTGTAGCCCGTGCGCAGACTGCCTCCGTAGCTCACCGTCCGTCTCCAGACCTCCTGGACATCGGGTTGAGGTGCGAGTGGGTAGAAGCGCTCCGTGGTGTGTTGCGTGGAGACCTCCAGGTGGGGGCCGATCCAGAACCCCTCGGGAGCCCGGCCGGAGAGGTAGACGTGCACGCCCGGCTCCAGGGACAGGCCTTTGCGCTCGGTGCCGAGGTCGGTGGACTCGCGCGCGGGCATGAGCCGCGCCGTCACCCGCGCCGTGCCCGCCACGGTGAGCCGGGGCGTCAGCGTGTGCTCCGCGTCGAGCGCGACCGTGTCCAGCAGCAGGTCCAGCACCCGCGCCATCACCAGCGTGCGCGGCCGCGGCGGCGCCTCCTGTTCCTCCTGGGCCGCGCCCAGGCCCGGTGCCAGCAGCAGCATGATGCCCGCCGCGCGGGCCCCCCACGTCGTCTTCATCGTCTTCTCCAATTGAACCCGTGTGTCTCAGACCTCCGGACCGGTGGGCCCGGAGGCGTGTGGATCCCGCTCCTCGCGCTCGAGCGAGTCGGGGAGCAGGGCGTGGGCGAGGATACCCACGAGCGCGGCGAGCGCCATGCCGTGCAGCTCCAGGTGCAGCCCGCCCACGCTCACCGGCACCTTGGCGCCGCCCAGGCCGAGCACGAGGATGAGGCTCACCACGATGAGGTTGCGGCTGTGGGCGAAGTCGATGCGCGCCTCGGACAGCGTGCGGATGCCCACCGAGGCGATCATCCCGAAGAGCAGGATGCTCACCCCGCCGAGCACGCCCGGCGGGAAGCTCTGGAACACGGCGGCCAGCTTGGGTGACAGGCCAAAGAGCAGCGCGAAGCCCGCGGCGATGCGCAGCACGGCCGGGTCGTACACGCGCGTGACGGCGAGCACGCCCGTGTTCTCCGCGTAGGTGGTGGCCGCGGGCCCGCCGAGCGCGGCGGAGGTCATGTTGGCGATGCCATCGGCGAACAGGGTGCGCGGCAGGCCGGGCGACTGGAGGAAATCCTTGCCCACCACGCGGCCATTCACGATGACGTCGCCCACGTGCTCGATGAAGGTGACGAGCGCCACCGGGGCGAGCACGAACACCGCCGACCACGACAGGCTCGGCGCGTGGAAGGGCGGCAGGCCCACCCAGGCCGCGGCGCGGATGGCGTCGAGCCGGGCGGGCTCCACCGCCCCCAGCGCGAGCGCGGACAGGTAGCCCACCACCACGGCGACGAGGATGGGGATCATCTTGAAGAGGCCGCGGGCGAAGACGCTCGTGAGGATGGCGGCCAGCAGCGTGGTGACGGAGAGCCCCCAGTGGCTCTGCGCCTGCTGGATGGCGACAGGGGCCAGGCTCAGGCCGATGACGATGATGACCGGGCCGGTGACGACGGGTGGAAACACCCGCTGCACCCGCGCCACGCCCACCGCCTTCACCGCCGCGGCGAAGACCACGTACATGGCGCCCGCGGCGATGAGCCCTCCGCCCACCGCGCCCGGGCCCTCGGACTGGAGCACCGCGATGATGGGCGCGATGAAGGCGAAGCTGCTGCCCAGGAAGATGGGCACGCCCCACCCGGTGAGGGCGTGGAAGAGCAGGGTACCCAGCCCCGCGCCGAACAGCGCCACGCTCGGGTTGAGCCCGGTGAGCAGCGGCACCAGGACGGTGGCGCCGAACATGGCGACGGTGTGCTGCAGGCCCAGGACGACCTTCTTGCGCAGGGGGAGAGGCGTCATGTCGCCCGCCATAGCCCAACCCCCCGCGTCCGGCGACTAACCGGCGACATTGTAATTTTACTCCTACACTGCATTTTCCTGCTGTCTTTCCCGGATTAGTCGGTTAGAACTCCAACCGTCGCTCACGCCCTGAGCGGCGGGTTCTCCGGAGTTCCGGCGTCTGGCCGGTGTCTTGGGTTCCTTGTTCGTGGTCACTCCACAAGGAGAAAGCCTGTGAAGAATCAGTCCCTTGGATGGTGGGTGCTTCTCGGAATCGCCGCGTCGGCGTGCGGCGGGGTCTCGGAACTGGAGGCCGAGAAGGTCCAGGATGGCGTGGAGCAGAACGCGCGCTACACGGCTCAGGACGAGGGACAGACGGGCGACGAGGGCGGCAGCGGCGACGACGACGGTGAGCTGCCGTGGTGGGGCGAGGGTCCGCCGCCGTGGTGGAACGGCGGCGACGAGCCCGGTGATGGCGGGACGGGTGGCGGTGACGAGAACCCGGGCGGCGGCGAGGGCGGTGACGGCGGCACGGACGGGGGCGGCACGGACGGGGGCGGCGACGGTGGCACGGAGAACCCGAATCCGCCCAACCCCCCCAACCCGCCCAACCCGGAGCCCCCGACGCCTCCGGCGCCCAACCCCTGCGCCCAGGTGGAGCTGGGTGAGTACAACCTGTTCGTCAAGGGCAACTACACCCAGGGCCACGACGTGCAGGGCAAGGTGGCGGCCGGTGGCGACGTCTCGATGACGTACTTCGCGGTGGGCGGCAGCCTCGCGGCGAACAACACCAGCAACGTGCTGGTGGCGGGCGGCAACCTGTTCGTCAACAGCGGCTCCATCTACGGCAACGCCTACTACGGGGGCTACACCACCGCGGGCCAGAACGTGACGGTGCACCGCGGCACCCTGAGCAAGGGCACGCCCATCGACTTCGCCGCGCGCTTCACCCAGCTCGAGGCGCTGTCCGCGCACCTGGCCAGCAACCCCAACCCGACGGGCACCACCCGCATCGAGACCTGGGGCGGGCTGTTCCTGGAGGGCAACAAGCCCGGCGTGAACACGTTCAACGTGGACGCGAGCACCTTCGGCCGCACGGTCTATTTCAACATCAACGCGCCGGCCAACTCGCGCGTCGTCATCAACATCCGGGGCGCCTCCGCCCGCTTCGCCAACTTCGGTCAGTCGTTCAGCGGCGGCATCAACCAGAAGGGCGTGCTCTTCAACTTCGTGGACGCCACGAAGATCGAGGCCACCAGCTACGGCTTCTGGGGCACCATCCTCGCGCCCTACGCGGACATGACGTTCAACAACGGCAGCTGGGATGGCGGCATCTACGCCCGCTCGCTGACGGGCACCGCCGAGGGCCACGTCAACCCGCTCGACAACTTCGAGTACTGCAAGCCGGGTGGCGGGGTGTAATCCCACGCGCCGCGAGGCCCTGACGTGAACGACCCCGGAGCGCCACGTGGCGCTCCGGGGTTTTCTTTTGCCCCTTAAGCGCGGCGCGAGCGCCTTCGGGCCACGAGCAGCAGGGCGCCCAGGGCGAGGCCGCTGGGGAGCGCGCCGCCCGTGGCACAGCCGCCCTTGTCGGTGTCGGAGAGGGGAGGGCTCGTGGGCGCGCGCCGGCCCGTGCCGCTCACCGTCAACGTGGAGTCGGGCGTGCGCTGCTCCGCGAGCCACACCTCCACTTCATCCCGCAGATTGCCTTCCGCCTGGGGCTGGAACGTCACCGGCAGGGTCACGCTCGCCCCGGGCGCGAGGGGCTCGGCCAGTGGGGCATCATCCACCAGGAAGGACGCGCCGCTCGCCTCGCGTGGCTTGAGTGTCACGCGCTGGGGCTCGTTGGAGACGTTGGTCAGGGTGACGGCGCGAGGCTCGGAGCGCTGGCCCACCTCCACCTCTCCGAAGTCCAGGGCGCGTGCCGAGGTCTGAATGGAGTGGAGGCTGCCCTGGCCGCGCAACTCCACCTGGGTGCTCGGGCTCACGGGGTCGTCCGACTCCAGGCGCAGCAGGGCCGTGTACGCCTGGTCCCCCGATGGCAGGAAGACCACGTTCACCTCGAGCCGGGCCTCGGGCGCGAGGGTGTGGGGCAATGCGATGGGGTCGAGGGTGAAGGCCGCCCCCTGTGGGCCCTCCAGACGCAGGGTGCGCAAGGTGAGGGGGCTCGTGCCCGTGTTCTGGAGCGTGAGGCGCCGGGGGGCGGCGCTCTGATTCACCCGGATCGCGCCGAAGTCGAGGGACGTGGGGGTCAGTTGGGCACGGGGCGCGAGTCCCCGGCCATCGAACCTCACGGCACTGCGCACCTGCTCCCCGTCCTGCGTGTAGGCGATGGGGATGGCGAAGAGGGGGGGCAGGGGCGCCGTCTCGGTGGGAGAGAACGTCACGGGGACGGAGAGCTGGCTCTTGGCCTTGAGCCGCAGGGGCAGGGCGAGGTCAATCGAGACGCCCATGGACGTCCAGGCGCGCGGGGCGAAGTCGAGCCCTCCCGTCAGGAAGCCGATGGAGCGCAGCTCCACGTCGTCCTCACCCAGGTTGGAGAGGGTGAACACGCGGGATGCCGTCTGCCCCACGAGGACCGCGCCGAAGTCGATGGCGCGGGGCTCCGCCTCCAGTGAAATGCCGCCGCCCTGGCCCTGGACGGACAGCGCCACGAGCGGGGGGGCGGCGGCGTCGGTCTCAAGGGTGAACGTGCCGGAGGTGTCTCCCTCCGCCCGGCTCACGACGACGGGAGCGCGGGCACCCGGGGCGCTCGCCGGAAGGGCTCCGGCGGTGGTGCTCCAGGCGAACAGGACTCCCAGACAGGTCCAGCGCGAACGGCCTGATCGATACATGCGGCTTCCCCCAGAATGGATGCGTTCAACCCGGGAGCCGTGGGGCTCCCGGGCGTGCCCATCCTAGGGGAAAAGCCCTCAACTCCAGTCGGAGTGGACGAAGCCGGCGTCGGGGCGGTCCCGGCGCTGGTAGGTGTGGGCGCCGAAGGCGTCGCGCTGGGCCTGGGTGAGGTTCTGCGGCAGCTCCGCGCTGCGGTAGCTGTCGAAGTAGGCGAGGCTCGCGCTGAACACGGGCGTGGGGATGCCCAGCCGCGTGGCCACGCCCACCGTCTTGCGCCAGGCGGGCGCCAGCTTCGCGAGCACCGGGGCCATGTTGCCCGCGAGCATCAGGTTGGCCAGGTCCGGCTGCTGGGTGTAGGCCTCGCGCAGGGGCGTGAGCAGCTGCGCGCGGATGATGCAGCCGGCCCGCCAGATGCGCGCCAGCTCCGCGAGCGGCACGCTCCACTTGTACTCGCGCGAGGCGGCCTGGATGAGCCGCAGGCCCTGGGCGTAGGTGGCCACGCGCGCGGCGTACAGCGCGTCATGCACCCAGGCGGCCAGGTGGGCCTTCTCCTCGGCGGACAGGGACTCGCCCGAGGGGCCCGCGAGGACGCCACTGGCCGCCACGCGCTCGTCCTTGAGCGAGGACAGGTTGCGCGCGTCGAGCGCCCCGGCGATGGACGGCAGGGCCACGCCCAGGTCCAGCCCCACCTGCACCGTCCACTTGCCGGTGCCCTTCTGGCCCGCCTTGTCGAGCACCTGCTCCACCAGGGGCGTGCCCGTGTCCGGGTCCTTCTTGCGCAGCACCTGGATGGTCGTCTCCAGGAGGAAGGACTCGGCGATGCCCTGGTTCCACTGGGTGAAGAGGTCCGCGAGCGCGTCCGCGGACAGTCCGAGCCCCCGGCGCAGCAGGTCATATGTCTCCGCGAGCAATTGCATGTCCGCGTACTCGATGCCGTTGTGCACCATCTTCACGAAGTGGCCCGCGCCATCCGGGCCCACGTGGGTGACGCACGGCGAGCCATCGCGCTTGGCGGCGATGGCCTCCAGCACGGGGCGCACCAGGGAGTAGGCCTCGGTGGGGCCGCCGGGCATGAGCGAGGGGCCGTGGCGCGCGCCCTCCTCGCCGCCGGACACGCCCATGCCCATGAACTGCAGGCCCTTCTGCTTCCACGCCGCCTCGCGCCGCCGGGTGTCCTGGAACCAGGAGTTGCCCCCGTCGATGACGATGTCCCCCGGCTGCAGGAGCGGCTCGAGCCGCCCCATCACCGAGTCCACGGGCGCGCCCGCCGTCACCATCATCAGGATGCGGCGCGGGCGCTCCAGCGCGGCCACGAAGTCCTCGAGCGCCGCGTGGCCGTGGAGGCTCGGCGGCGCGCCCTTCTGCTTGAGGTCCTCGAAGCGCTTGGGCTCGATGTCCCAGACGGCCACCCGCACGCCCTGATCCGCCACGTTGAGCGCCAGGCTCTGGCCCATCACACCCATGCCCAGCACGCCGAACTGCGCCTGTTCCCGCTGCATGCTCCCGCCTCCCGCGTTGTCGGGGCCCGCCGCGGCCCGGTCCATCATCCACTCCGCTTGCCGAACCCGGGCCGCGGGCAGGTCCTCGCCCGCGCGAAAGCGCGCCACGATGTCGCGCTTGCCCGCGCCGGTGACCAGGCCCAGCACCTTCCGGGCCGCCTGGAGCACCGGCAGCGTGAGCGTCATGCGCCACGGGGGCGGCTTGGGGCCCACCACCGCGAGCACCCGCCGCCGCCGCTCCTCCAGCGCCGTGTGACCCGGGAAGAGCGAGGCGGTGTGCCCGTCCTCGCCCATGCCGAGCACCACCACGTCCAGCACGTCCGGCAGGAGCGCCTCGTAGTCGCGCGCCGCCTGATCGCGGTCCGTGCGCTCACCCTGCATGCGGAAGACCTGGTGGGCCTGGATGCCCAGGGGCTTGAGCAGCGTCTCCTCCGCCAGCAGGTAGTTGCTGTCGGGGTGCTCGGGCGGCACGAAGCGCTCGTCCACGAAGTAGAAGTCCACGAGCGCCCACGTCACGTCCTGCTTCACGAGCTCCCGGTACACCTGGCCCGTGGTGCTGCCCCCGGACAGGGCGAGGCTCACGCGCTGGCCGCCCGCCATGGCCTCGCGCAGCGCGTGCGCCACCCACCGGGCGCCCTCGGGGCCCAGTGCTTCCTTGTCCATCACCCGCGGCGTGGCGCTCATCCCTTCAGCTCCATCCAGCGCCGGCCGTCGCGCGCCATCAAGTCCCTCGCGGCATCCGGGCCCTCGGTGTTCGGGGCATAGGTGTGCATGGTGCCGCCCTGGCTCGAGTCCAGCGAGTCGATGATGGGCGTCACCCAGGCCCACGCCTGCTCCACGCTGTCCTGACGGGCGAAGAGCGTGGGGTTGCCGCGCATGGCGTCGAGCATCAGGCGCTCATAGGCCTCGGGCACGGGCTTGTCGAAGCTCTTGGCGTAGTCGAAGTCCATGGTGACGCCGGCGATGTTGATGTCCTCGCCGGGCACCTTGGACTCGAAGCTCAGCGCGATGCCCTCGCGCGGCTGGATGCGCAGCGTGAGCACGTTGGGCTGCAGGCGCTGGCACGTCTCGCTGGTGGTGAACAGGCAGTGCGGCACGGCCTTGAAGTGGATGGACACCTGCGTCACGCGCTTGCCCATGTTCTTGCCCGCGCGCACGTAGAAGGGCACGCCCTGCCAGCGCCACGTGTCGACGTACGTCTTGAGCGCCACGTAGGTGGGCACCTTGGAGTCCTTCGCCACGCCCTCCTCGCTCCGGTAGCCCTCGTACTGGCCCTGCACCACGGAGTGGGCCACCTCGCCGCCCTCCATGGGGCGCAGCGCGCGGAACACCTTGTTCTTCTCGTCGCGGATGTCCTCCGCCGCGAAGGAGATGGGCGGCTCCATGGCGCACATGGCGAGCACCTGCAAGAGGTGGTTCTGCACCATGTCCCGGATGACGCCCGTCTCGTCGTAGAAGCCGCCCCGGCCCTCCACGCCCACCTTCTCCGCGGCGGTGATCTCCACGTGGTCGATGTGCTGCCGGTTCCACAAGGGCTCGAAGATGGCGTTGGCGAAGCGGAAGACGAGGATGTTCTGCACCGTCTCCTTGCCCAGGTAATGGTCGATGCGGAAGATCTGCTTCTCGTCGAGCACCGCGCCCAGGGCCCGGTTGAGCTCCTTGGCCGTCTTCAAGTCGCGGCCAAAGGGCTTCTCCACCACGATGCGGCGCCAGGGCTTCTGCGCGTCCTCGGCGCGCTCGCGATAGAGCAGCTTCGCGCCCGCGAGCCCGTCGAGCAGCTGGGTGAAGGTGGAGGCGGGCGTGGCCAGGTAGTAGAGCTGGTTGCCCTGGGTGCCATAGCGTTTGGCCGTGTCGTCCAGGTGCTCGCTCAGCCGCTTGTAGGAGTCCGGGTCGTCATAGGCGCCCGACAGCATCTCCAGCCGCGAGGACAGGGTTTGCCACGCCGCCTCGTCCAGAGGTTTGGTGCGAGCATATTTCTCCAGTCCTTCTCTCACCTGGGCGCGCAGCTTCTCCACGTTGTGTTTTGAGCGGCTGAAGGCCACGATGGCGAACTGTTCGGGCAGGGAGCCCTGGCGGGCCAGCTCGAAGAGCGCGGGGAAGAGCTTGCGCTGGGCGAGGTCTCCCGTGGCCCCGAAGAGCACCATGATGCAGGGGTCGGGTCGGCCCGCGCGCAGCAGGGGATCTCCCTCTCGGGGATGGGTCTCGATGTGCAATCCCGTGTCTTCCATGTCGCCCTCCAGCGGGTAGGTGGGGAGTGAGATGCGCTCGTCCCCACGTCGTCGCGGCCATAACGCGCACGGACGCCATGCGCCAGAGCCATGTCATCTCGCTCTGTGCTATGCGGGACGACGCAACCGTTCGCCGGATGACGTGTGGTCCACCCTGGAGTCCCCCCCTCCAGCAGGAGTTCGCCATGTCCGAAGCCGTGCTGGCCCACCAGGTGCTGCAAACCATCCTCCGGCGCGGTGGACTCTGGACGGGTTCGCGCATTCGTGTGGTGCGCGGATGGGTGGCGGAGACCGACTCGGTGTGTCCCGAGCGCTTGTCCACGCACTTCGCGGCCCAGGCGCGGGGGACCCGGGCGGAGGGGGCCCGGCTCGCGCTGAACGTCATCCACGTGGAGGCGAGGTGCCGCACTTGTGGCCGCACCTACGCCCCCGTGCACTCGCTGTTGCGCTGCCCGGTGTGCGGCAGCGGCAACGGCGAGCAGTTGGGACAGACGGGGCTGTCCGTCACCGCCATCGAGGTGGAGTAGGCGCCGTCACAAGCCGAGCGAGCGCATCGCCGCGCAGCGCTCGAGGTTGAGCGGCGAGCCCGGGGCGACGTGCGTGTCGAGTCCGAGCACCGCCTCGTGCTTCGGGGTGAAGGCGGGCCACGCGGGGGCGCCCGTGCCGTTGGGGTCGCCCTGGGCGGCGAAGCGCGTCCAGTAGCCGATGATGGTCGAGGACAGGGCGCGCTCCGCGTCCGAGTCCAGGGCATAGCGGCCCTTCTGGAGGCCGAAGACGAAGGGCAGCTCCGCGGAGTGGTAGGACCCGAGCTTCAGGAAGCGGCCGAAGAAGCTGCCGAAGGCCCGCTTGGGTGCATAGGTGAAGGCGTAGACGTGCACCGGCGCGCCGCGCGCGCTCACCACCTGGGCGAACTGGTGGGTGGGGCAGCCGAAGATGGCATCGCCCAGCATCTGGCTGAACGCCGCCTTGGGCGAGTCGTAGTCGCTCGCGGGGTAGAGCTTGAGCAGTGCCTCGGCGTGCGCGGGCGAGCGCGTGCGCACCGCCTGGGCGTACTGCTCCGGCGTCTTGATCTCCGCCTTCATCGTGAAGAGGGTGCCCTCGTCCTTGTTGCTGCCGATCAGCACGGGCAGCTCGGGGACCTTCCCCGCGGACAGGAGCTCGGCGGGGGCCTGGGGAAGCACCGCCCCATCCACCACCGGCGCGAAGCTCACGTGGGGCTGGAGCAGATCCAACGCCACGCCGCTGGCGCCGAGCACCTGCTCGGGGCTGCGCGCGCGCAGGCACGCGGCGAGGTCCCCCTCGGTGCAGCCCAGGTCCCGGGCGAGGCGCTCGCCGCGCTCCTCGGCGCTGTCCTCGATGCCGGGCGTGCCCGGGTCGCGCAGGGGCGTGCTGCCCAGGTAGCAGGTGCCGCTCTGGGCGATGAGCCGGTGGAACAGGCCCTGGGCGGCGGGCGACAAGAGCTGCAGGCACGCGGAGATGGCGCCCGCGGACTCGCCGAACAGGGTGACGCGGGTGGGATCTCCCCCGAAGCGCGCGGCGTTGTCCCGCACCCACTCCAGCGCGAGCCGCTGATCCATGAGCCCGTAGTTGCCCGAGCTCCGGGTGTCCGTCTCGGCGCTCAGCGCGGGGTGGCCGAGGAAGCCCAGCGCGCCGAGCCGGTAGTTCATGCTCACGACCACCACGCCCGCCTGGGCCAGGGAGTAGCCGTCGTACAGCTCCTGGCTGGAGGCGCCCATGGTGAAGCCGCCGCCGTGGATGTAGACCATGACGGGCAGGGGCGCCGGGGGCTGGAGCGCGGGCGTCCACACGTTGAGGGACAGGCAGTCCTCGCTCGTGCCCTTCACCGGCTCGCCCTTCTGGAAGTCCACCTGGGGGCACATGGGGCCGAAGTGGGAGGCGTCCCGCGGGCTCGTCCAGGGGGAGGCGGGCGCCGGGGCCCGCCAGCGGCGCTCCCCCACGGGGGGCTCGGCGAAGGGGATGCCGAGGAAGGCGGCGCTGCCATCCTCATAGGCGATGCCCTGCACGGGGCCCGCGGCGGTGGGGACCACCGGAGCGGGGCCCGGGGCGGGGCGGGGGCCCGAGTGGGCGCAATGGGTGAGCAGCAGGGGGAGGGCGAGCGTCGCGAACCACTTCGCGGAGGCGGTCAGTCGCATGCGGCCCTTTAACCTATTGGACGCTCGCTTGTTGGGGCGGGTATGGGGACGGCGTCGAATAAGGGACGCCTCCCTTCGTCTGGAGAACCATGAACCGCTTGCTTGGCCCTGCTTCCCTCGGTGTGTCCCTCCTGGCGCTCGGCGTGGCCCTCTGGGGGCCGCGAGCGGAGCCCGTCGATGCGCCCCCGCCCGTCGCCGTCGCCCCGCCGGCCCGGTCCGCCCCGTCGCCCGAGCTGGAGGAGTCGGTGGAGGACCTGGAGGTGCGCATCAAGCTGCTCGAGGACAACGCGCTGAGCCTGTCCAAGCGCCTGATGCTGCTCGAGCAGCGCCCGGGCGGCGCGGGGGGCGCGGGTGCTCCGGCGTCCCTGGCCGCGGAGGTGGAGCAGCTGCGCGCGGAGGTGCGGGGGCTGGGCACGGGCCAGACGCTCCAGTCCGAGGGCGGACGGCAGTACTTCAAGGAGATGATGGTGTCGGTGCAGAACGAGATGCGCACCGAGCAGCTCCAGGCGCGCCAGCAGCGCGTGGAGCAGGACCAGGCGCAGGTCCAGGCCCAGCGCACCGAGCGCCTGCGCCGCTTCGCCTCCGACGCGCGGCTGAGCTCCTCCCAGGAGCGCGACGTCACGCGCCGCCTGGACGCGGAGAACGCCCAGCGCCAGGCCCTCTTCGACACCATGCGCTCGGGCGGCAAGGAGTTCCGGGACGTGCGGCAGGAGATGCGCGAGCTGCGCGAGAAGACGGACACCGAGGTGAAGGCCCTGCTCGACGAGTCGCAGCGCGCCCAGTACGATGACATGCGGCGCGAGGAGTGGCAGCGCGGCCGTCCCCGCGACTGGCAGCAGGGCTCGCGGCAGGGCCAGGGCCAGGGTCGGGTCGCCGGGGACCGGCAGCGCTAGGCCGTCGCGGGGGGCGACTCCTCGGGGGGCACCTGGAGGGGCTCCACCCGGGAGAAGGCCTCGAGCACGGTGCGCACGATGGCGCCCCGGCCGGTGACGAAGGCGCTCAGGTGTCCGCCGGGCAGGTAGCGCAGCTCCGCGCCCCGCCAGTGCCGCAAGAGGCGCAGCGTGGAGGCGGCGGGGACGAAGCCGTCCTTGCGCGCGGCCATGAGGATGGCGCGGCGCGGCTGGCTCAGGGGCGGCAGGGCGGTGGTGGACACGGCGGCGAGCACCTCCGCCAGCCGCGCGCGCGCCGCCTCGGGGCCGCCGAGCGCGCTTCCCAACGCGTCCCAATCTGGCACGGCGGACAGCACGCCCTCGGTGAAGACCGGGGCCGCGGAGTCGGCCACGGCCAGGGGGATGACGGCCACGGGCAGGGGAAACATGGCCGCGGCGTAGGCGGCGATGCTGCCGCCCATGCTGTAGCCGGAGATGCCCACCTTGGGGTGTCCCCGCGCCAGCAGCCACCCGAGCAGCGCCGTCGCCTCCACCGCCGTGGCGCGGAACATGAGCAGCAGGTCCGTCACCGTGCGCACCGCGGGGCCCACCTGGCCGGGCGGGCGGCGCGCGCCGTAGTAGGGGTTCTCCAGCAGCAGCGCGCCCACGCCCTCGCGCGCGAGCCTCCGGGCGAGGAAGCGCCGCAGGCCGAAGCCCTCGTCCCCCGAGGACGCCAGGAAGACGCACACCGGGGGCAGGGGCCCCGCCCCATGGGGCAAGAGGAACTGGAAGCGGGCCCGCGCGCACGCCTCGGGCAGGGAGCCCACCGCCGCGGGGCTGGGGAAGTGGCCTTCCTGGACGACCAGGGCGCCCTCGCGCCGCGCGGGGCCCAGGGTCACCTCGTGCAGCTCCGGGAAGGCGAAGCCCTGGGGCGCCCGGATGAGCTTCTCCAGGAGCGCGCTCGAGCCCCAGCCCTCCTCGAAGAAGCGGGGCCGGCGCGCCGCCACGAGTCTCGCGGCGAGCGCGTCCAGCCAGTGCATGCGGTTCATGGACCGCATCCTATACGCCGCTTCAGGGCAGGTCGTGGACGAAGCCCTGCGCGGGCTCGGGCGCGTCCGCCACCGACTCCAGCGTGTCCGCGGGCGGCACCACCCCGGGCGTGAGGAAGTCGGGCAGGCGGTGGGGGTCGTACCAGGGGCCCTGGACGGGCGCGCTGTCCGCGGGCTGGGCCGCGAGCGCCTGGGGGATGTCCGCGCCGCTGGCCACCGTCTTGGTGAGCGTGAGGCTGTCGCGCACGACGTTGCTGGAGCTGATGAACTTCGCCGTCAGCGTGCCCCCGTCCACCGCCACGTCCAGGTAGCCCACGTTGGTGTTGTCGCGGAACGCGGACCAGCTCGGCTGCGAGGTGCCGAAGGGGCGCAGGGTGGCGCCCCCGCTGCCCACCACCAGGTAGGGAATGCCGCGCGTGCCCGAGGCCGCCACCTCGCTGCCCTTCATCGGCTTGGAGCGCTCGTAGTTGTGATCATGCCCGGTGAGCACCAGGTCCACCCCGTACTGCTCGAAGAGGGAGGCGAAGGCGTTGCGCGTGCTCGTGCTCGAGCCGTGCTCGCCGCTGGACCACACGGGGTGGTGGAAGAAGACGATCTTCCAGGGCTGGCGGGTGGCCGCCAGGTCCTGCTTCACCCACGCCTGCTGCAGCGCCTTGGTGCACTCGGCCGTCGGGAAGCTGGAGCAGTTGGAGTCGAGCGACACGAAGTGCACCGGACCCCAATCGAAGGAGTAGTAGCGCTCGCTGCCCGCGGGGTTGTTGCTGGGCAGGTAGAAGTTGTCCAGGTAGGGCTGGGCGTTCTTGGTGATGTACTCGTGGTTGCCCGGCGTGGTGAACAGGGGCGTGCTCCGGAGCAGCGCCGCCATGGGCTTGAACATGTTGCTCTGGAACTCCGCCTCGGTGCCGGAGGAGTAGGCGTTGTCGCCGAGCGTGAGCAGGAATTCACCCGCGCGCGAGGACTGGCCGAGCAGGGCGAGCACCTTGGACTGGAGCGAGCCACCCGTGCCGAAGTCCCCCATGGCGGTGAAGCGCACCTTGCGGGTGTCCGGGCCGGTGGCGCTCTGGAAGCTGCGCACGCCGGTGGTGGAGCCGCACGCCTGCACCACGTAGCTGTAGGTGCGGCCGGGGGACAGGCCCGTGAGCTTGATCGCGTGCTGCCAGCCGGTGGCGGTGGCGGTGGCCGTGCGCGACACGTCCGCGCCCTCGCCGTAGCGCACCAGGGGCGAGCAGGAGGCGCTGGTGCGGAACGCCACGATGGCGCTCGTGGTGGTCACGCTCTGCAGGTAGGGCTGGCGGGGCAGCGCGGGGCCGGAGTCCGCCGAGGACGGCGGGGTCGGGGTCGGAGTCGACGACCCGCCCGCGCCACAGGCACGCGCCTCGGTGATGGAGCCCCAGTCGTTGGCGGTGTTGCCATTGACGGTGACGCGCACGTAGCGCGCCGTGCGCGCCGCGGAGAATGCATACGTCTGGGCGGCCGTCGTCAGGGCGCTCGTGCCCGAGCCCGCCTGGGTGAAGGTGGCGCCGTCGGTGGAGGTGGACAGGACGTACTGGTTCTGGCGCTTGTCGCCCTGATGCCAGGCGACGGCGACCCCGGAGAGGGATTGGGCGCTGCCCAGGTCGAGCGTGAGCCACACGCCCTTGCCCAGCGCGCTCCAGCGCGTGCTCAGGTTGTCATCCTGGGTGTGGCTGGCCACGTTGCCATCGCCGTCATCGCCGCTGGCGGACGGGGTCTGCGTGGGCAACACGTTGCAGTTGCTCACGACGATGGCGGACTCGTTGGGCTTGCCCACCTCCTCGCCGGAGGACTCCTCGGCGGGCTGCTCGGTGGGCTGGGAGGGGGCCTTGTCCGTCTCCCCTCCAATGGGCGTGGGCTCGGACGCGGAGGGGACGGGCGGGAGCGCGGAGTCGGTCTCGGGGGAATCACCACAGCCCGCGACGAGCAAGACACCCAGCAGGCGGGACACGGACAACAATCGGTTGGGTTTGTGCATCGTGGGGCCTGCAACGGGTGCGCAACCCCCCCATTTCCCCTTTGGAAATGTTTCCAGGTCTGTCTGGCTACTGTCCGGCCGGGCTGCCCAGGAAGGACCGCAGGAAGTCATCCGCCTCGGCGGCGATGCGGCCGAGGGACGCCACCAGCTCATGGCCGTCGTCCACCTCCACGAGGCGCACGTGGCGCTGGTCCCGGGCCCACTCGCGCGAGTAGCGGATGTCGGTGGTGGTGTCCTGCCGCCCATGGATGAGCAGCGTGGGCACGCGCACGTCCGGCCAGCCGTCGCCGCGCGCCTCGCTGGCGTCGAGCTCCCGGATGAACTCGAAGTGCACCCGGGTGTCGCGCTTCTCCGCGTGGTCCCGCGTGCCCCACCAGCCCGACTCCCGCCACTGGCGCAGCCCCTCCTCGCCCACGTTGCGCCGCATCTGCTCCGAGGCCCGGAGCGCCGGCGCGAGCAGCACCAGGGCACACACCCGCGCGTCCTCCTCCGCGACGCGGCACGCCGTGAGCCCGCCCAGGCTGGAGCCGAAGACGACCGCCCGGTCCCGCTCGCCGCCCAGCGCCTCGCGCACCGTGCGCATCATCGCGCCCAGGCTCAGCCGCTCGAGCGAGGGCTGGCGCAGGTTCAGCCGCTCCAGGTGGATGCCCTTCCGGGCGTAGTGCTCGGCGAGCGCCACGCCCTTGGCGGAGGCGGGGCCCGAGGCGAAGCCGTGCAGGTAGAGCCAACGAGGTGACATGCTCATGGCGGCGCACTCTACCCCCGGGGCGGGAAGGTGGTATGCCCCGGCGCATGACCAATGCTCCCGTGGCGCTCATCACCGGTGGTTCGCGTGGCGTGGGCCGCGCGCTGGCCCTGCGGCTCGCGAAGGCGGGCTACGACATCGTGTCCACCTTCCGCCGTGACGCCGAGGCCGCCGCCTCGCTCATCACCGAGGTGGATGCCCTGGGCCGGCGCTGCCGCACGGTCATCGCGGACCAGCTCGAGCCGGCCAGCCTCCACGCCGCCTTCGACCTGGTGCAGCAGGAGTTCGGCGGGCTGGACGTCTTCGTGGCCAACGCCGCCTCCACCGCCTTCGCCCCGCTGATGCAGACCAAGCTGCACCAGATGGACAAGACGTTCAACGTCACCGTGAAGAGCTTCCTGCTGGGCGCCCAGCGCAGCGCGCCCCTGATGGAGGGCCGCAAGGGTCGCATCGTCATGGTGTCCGGCATGGACTCGCGCATGCCCTTGCCCTTCCATGGCCTGCTGGGCGCCATGAAGGGGGCCATGGAGATCCTGGTGAAGTACCTGGCCGCGGAGCTGGCCGGCAACGGCATCCGCGTCAACGCCGTCAACCCGGGCTACATCGACACGGACTCCAGCCGCTTCTACATGGGCGAGGCCTGGGACGCGCTCGAGTCGAAGGTGCGCGAGAGCGTGCCCGCGGGCCACGTGGCCAGCGCGGACGACATCGCCAAGGCCATCGAGTGGCTGTGCGCCGAGGGCTCCTCGTACGTGAATGGCCAGACGTTGGTGGTGGATGGCGGACTGGAAATCAATTACGCCATGCAATTCGCCAGCGCCATCACCCAGTCCTCCAAGTAACCCCGGCCCCGAACCGACCCATGTCCATCCGTCTGCGCCTGTACCAGGTCGATGCCTTCACCTCCCAGGTCTTCGGAGGCAATCCCGCCGCGGTGTGTCCGCTGGACACGTGGTTGCCGGATGACGTGCTCCAGGCCATCGCCCTGGAGAACAACCTGTCCGAGACGGCCTTCGTGCTGCGCGACGAGGTGAGGGGCTGGCAGATCCGCTGGTTCACCCCCCTTCAGGAAGTGGACCTGTGTGGCCATGCCACGCTCGCCTCGGCCTATATCCTCTTCACGCGGCTGGCGCCGGGTCTGGAGCGGGCCCAGTTCAACTCGCGCTCGGGCCCCCTGGTGGTGACGCAGGGCGAGGACGGTTGGATGGAGATGGACTTCCCCTCGCGGCCGCCCGAGCCGTGCGCGCCGCCAGACGGGCTCGCCGAGGCCCTGGGCGCCACGCCCCGGGAGACGTGGCTGTCGCGTGACCTGCTGGCCGTCTTCGACAGCGAGGAGGAAGTGCGGGCGCTCAATCCAGACATGGGCAGGCTCGCCGCGCTGGACGTGTTCGCGGTGGTGGCCACCGCCCGGGGCGCCCAGGCGGACTTCGTCTCGCGCTTCTTCGCGCCGCGCGTGGGCGTGCCGGAGGATCCGGTGACGGGCTCGGCGCACTGCTCGCTAGTGCCGTACTGGGCCCGGGAGCTCGGCAAGTCCAAGCTGCTCGCGCACCAGGTGTCCGCGCGCGGCGGCGTGCTCCAGTGCGAGGACCGCGGCGAGCGCGTGGGCATCGCCGGCCAGGCCGTGCTCTTCCTGGAGGGCTACATCAGCCTGTGAGCCCCGTGCCGCCGGAGGGGAAAGCTTTGATGTCGCAAGGTGACGGATTGCGTTAAATCAGGGATAAATCATTTAGTCGTGATTTGCGGGAAATCGTGGTATGAGGCGCGCCATGACCACGATCACCCATTCGAAGCGTTCAGGCGGTTGGAAGCGTTTCCTGGCGTTGGGCCTTGGCGGCACGATGCTGCTCGCCGCCGGCTGTGGCGGCGAGTTGGAGCAGGGCGCGCCGGAGCAGGCCGGGCAGCAGGAGCAGAAGCTCGCGGGCTGGGTGCAGATCTGGAGCGACGAGTTCAACGGCACCAGCGTGGACCAGTCCAACTGGTCGTACATCACCGACATCCACGTCAACAACGAGCAGCAGCAGTACACCACCTCGTCGTCGAACGTGTCGGTGAGCAACGGCACGCTCAAGCTCACCGCCCGCGCGGAGTCCAAGAACGGCTATCCGTTCACCTCGGGCCGTCTGGAGAGCGCGGGCAAGCGCCAGTTCGGCCACACCCGCATCGAGGCGCGCATCAAGATGCCGGTGGGCCCGGGCCTGTGGCCGGCCTTCTGGCTGCTCGGCAGCGACATCAACCAGGTTGGCTGGCCCCAGTGCGGTGAGCTCGACATCATGGAGAACGTGGGCTACGGCGACTGGATCTCCGGCGCCCTGCACGGCCCCGGCTACTCGGGCAACACCCCCATCAACTCGCGCTTCTACCCGAACTCGTCGGTGAGCAACTTCCACGTGTACCGCACGGAGTACTCGCCCTCGGACATCAAGTGGTTCATCGACGGCGTGCAGGTCAAGCAGGTCAACAAGGCCGACGTCACCCGCTACGGCAACTGGGTGTATGACAAGCAGTTCTTCATCATCCTCAACCTGGCGGTGGGTGGCTCCTACCCGCAGGGCGTGAACGGCGCCTCCTCGCCGTACCCGGGCGTGCCGCAGTCCACGCTGGACCTCATCCGCAAGACGCCCCAGTCCATGGAAGTCGACTGGGTGCGCGTCTTCCAGTGGCAGTAAGTCCCCCGAGGGGATGACGCGTCCCTCGGCTGCCTGGGGCAGCCGAGGCGGGGCGGGTCTGGAGGCGCTCACGCCACGGACTCGCCCTTTGCTTTTCCCAAATAGGACAGTTGCTGCCGGAGGATCTCGTCCTCGCGGAAGTAGCCCAACAGGGCGACGGTCAGCGCATCGGGAGAACGGAAGCGCTTGTCTCGATCGAACTTGCCCAGGCTCAGGGCCTCCGTGGCCAGGAACACGCTCAACACTGCGGCCTGGTAGACCTCGCGGACCTTGATGGACACCTCTTCGGCGAGGTGGTCCGGGTAGCGCGCCTGCCACCGCTCGATCTGCTCGGTGATGATGCGGTGGTGCTCGTTGAGCTGAATGACGTTCTGCGCGTCGATCCACTGCGCGAAGTGGTTCTCGGGATCCTCGAAGTCCGTCTTCTCCCGCCAGAGGATGTGAGGAGGCTGACGTGGGTGCTCGATGCGCCTCGCGTTCTTCTGGTCACCGCCCTCCGCGTGCGTGTCGTTCGGCGTCCTCGCGGAGAGGGTGTGTGTCCGGCGCTCGCCCTGCCTGTCCGGGAGGAGGGGGTCAACCGGGTCGCCCGAGACGCCTGGACCCCCAGGCAGGGGCGTGTGGGGATCCATGGACTCGGCGCCCCCACCCTCGACGACCATCAACTTGCGCTGCTTGAACTTCTTGCCCCAGAGCTGAAGGTACTGCGACAGGCGCTCCATCAGCTTGGAGGTCAGGCCGGACTCCTCGCGCTGCTCGCCGAAGGCCGCCGCCAGCGCCTGGCGGATCTCCTCGGGCATGTGCCTGGCGAACTCCGCGAGCCAGTCATTCACGGGCAACGAGAGATCTGGCGTGAGCGAGCACTTGAGCGCGCTTCGGGCGCTCTCCGGGTAGACACCGCGCACGTCCGGGGGGTTGTCCAAGGGGGGCTCGATGATGACCCAGAGCCGGGATCGGACGATTTGCGGTGTGACCCCCATCGTGCGGTAGGCGGAGTGGTGCGAGGTCACGTTGTACAACTCGTCCTTGTAGAGCACCCCGATGAAGCTGTGAGCGGGCCCCTGGGCGGCATCCGGGAGATCGCCGCTCCGGAGGAGGAACCAGTGTGCGCGTGTGCTGTTGCTCAGCGCGACGGTGCCCGTGCGCACGTCCGCCTTGTCCCGCTTGCGCTCCTGGGTGATGTGCGTCCGACCCCCGTACAGACCGATGTACGCGCCCTTGCGCATGAGCCCCTCGATGGAGCTGCGGCCCTCGTGGATGGTCTTGGGCCAGTGGGGCTTATGGGTGTCGTTCAGGAACCGGTTGACCGTGACCTCGGCGCCGTCGGGGAGTGTCCAGAAGCGGTGATTCAAGTAGTGGATGAGGTTCTTCGAGGCGCTCTTCTCGGTGATCCTGGACGGGTCGCCGAGCACGGTGTCGTCCTCGGGCCTGTTGCCCAACAGGACGATGACGGTTCCGTGCTGGTCGATGATATCGGGTTTGACCTTGCGCCAATCACATCCGTGCTCGCGGTCATCAAAGGGCTCTACGACGTTCTCATCGTCGAACTCCTCGAAGTCGCGAAGTCCATACTCACCGGTCCGCGGGTCCTTCTGGATCCAGATCATCGAGGCCGAGCCCTCGACCCAGGACACGATGACAAGACCGTAGGTGTTCCAGGGCATCAGCGAAATCTTCGCGCCAATGCCGAAGTTGTCGTGTTCACCGCCGATGCGCTTCTCCCCGCTGCCCGCGTACGAGAAGTAGTCGTACAACTGCTTGCTCGTCATCCCCTTGCCATTGTCGGCGATGAGCCGACGGTACACGCCCAGGTTCGTGACGGCCTGATACTCGACTCCGAAATGGACCTGGGTGGCGCCGGCTTCGAGGGCATTCTTCAACGTCTCACGTGCCCACTGGAATGGCTGGCATTCGTTGTACGCGCGATTGATGAAGTTCTGGACCTCTTTGTATTGCACTGGCTTGAACGCCATCAGTCCCCTCCCGAGGCGTCCATCCTACGTCCATCCCGACGGGCCTGAAATGGCGTGCGGGTGGGGCGCGGCTCACCCCTGCGCGCCTGTTTAGTGGAGCGACTGGTTTGAACGGCGCCCCATACCCCAAGAGGGGTAGTTGCCCTGACCCCCGTGCCTGTCGCGTCTGTCGGTCCAATCCCTGGCGGAAGCGAGGGCGGGTCATGCGTCGGGTACTCCGTGCGGTGGGGTGATTTTCTCCGGGGCCGCGCATAGCCTCCCGGGGATGAGCAACGACCCTCACGACCTCGCCCGGTTCGTCCAGGCGCAAGAGGATGGTGGCACCTACGCGCGGGCCCTCGCCGAGCTGCGCCGCGGGCGGAAGACGTCCCACTGGATGTGGTTCGTCTTCCCCCAGGTGGCGGGGCTCGGCCGCAGCGCCATGGCCCAGCGCTTCGCGATCGGCTCGCTGGAGGAGGCGCGGGCCTATCTCGCCCACCCGGTGCTCGGGCCCAGGCTGCTCGATTGCGCGCGCGCCGTGGCGGAGTCGTCCGCCCCCTCCGCGGATGCCCTGCTCGGGGACATCGACGCGCAGAAGCTCCGCTCCTCGATGACGCTGTTCCTGCGCGCCGAGCCCTCCCAGGCCCTGTTCCAGCGGGTGCTCGACGTGTTCTTCGGCGGGCAGGCGGACGCGGCGACCGATGAGCGGCTGTGAGCCCCCGCCCGAGTGTCCGACATCGCCATGAGTTCGTTGGACGGGCTTCAGGACGCTTGATTGTGCCCGGGTGGGGGGATGGATAAGAGGGGTCCCCGCCTGTCCCTCGCGCCCCCATGACGCCTCCGCCCCCCATGTCCGCTCACTCTGGCCGTCTCGATGTCCTCGCGGGTGGTGAAATGGCCACGCGCGTCCGGGAGTTCGACTGGTCGACCACGCCCCTGGGCCCCCGGGAGGGCTGGCCCCCCTACCTGGCGACGACGGTCCACAGCCTGCTGCGCTCGCCCCTGCCCATGGCCCTGCTGTGGGGGGCCGAGGGGCACCTCGTCTACAACCAGGGCTATGCCCTCCTCTCGGGGACTCGGCATCCCGGGAGCCTGGGGCGCTCGGTCCTGGAGATGTGGCCCGAGGCGGCGGACTTCAACCGCTGCGGCCTCGACGCGGGGCTGCGTGGCGAGTCGCTGTCCTTCAGGCAACAGCCCCTCGTCCTCTCCCGCAACGGGACGCGGGAGGAGGCGTGGATGGATCTGTTCTACACGCCCCTGCTCGACGCCCAGGGGGGGCCCGTGGGCGTGCTGGCCGTGCTGACGGAGAACACCTCGAGCGTGCTGGAGGAGCGGCGCCGCCAGCGCGCCGAGGTGGAACTGCGCGAGGCCAACGAGCGCATCCAGTTGGCGCTGGGGGCCGGCGCGGTGATTGGCCTCTGGGCCTGGGACGTGGTCCACGAGCGCTTCACCGCCGACACCCGCTTCGCGCGCCGCTCCACGCTCTCGGCGGAGGAGCTCGCCGTGGGCGTCCCGATGGCGAAGGTGGTGCAGTCCATCCATCCGGAGGATCTCGCCAGGGCCGAGGCGAACCTCTCCCAGGCGCTCGAGCGGGGAGGCACCAGCCGGGCCGAGTTCCGCGTCCGGCAGCCGGATGGCTCCTGGTTGTGGATCGAGGCCAATGGCCACGTGGAGCGGGATGCCCAGGGCCGGGCCGTGCGCTTTCCGGGCGTGGTGCTCGACATCGACGCGCGCCGCAAGGGCGAGCAGCGCCGGGCCTTCCTGCTGGCGTTCTCGGACCGGTTGCGCACGCTCTCGCGTCCGCGGGACATCCTGGCCGTGGCGACCGAGATGCTGGGTCAGGAGTTGAGCTTGCACCGCGTGGCCTACGCCGAGGTGGACGCCGAGGCGGCCACGGCGACCCCGCTCGCGGAGTGGGGCGAGGGGTCGGCCTTGCTGGAGGCGATGGACGCCGCGTCCATCGCCGAGCTGGCCCGGGGGCGGACGGTGGCGCGCGACGGTCAGTGCCCGGCGGGACGCGCGGTGCTGATGGTGCCGCTCCTGCGGGCGCGGCGGTTGCGCGCGGTGCTCTGTCTGCACCACCCCCGGGCGAGGCCCTGGCCTCCAGAGGACATCGCGCTCGCCGAGGACGTGGCCTCGCGGACGACCGAGGCCGTGGACCGGGCCCGCGTGGAGGCGGAATCGCGCGCGCTCAACGCCACCCTGGAGCAGCGCGTCGCGTTCCAGACCCAGGAGCGCAACCGCCTGTGGGCGCTCTCCCAGGCGCCCTTCCTCATCACCGACCGGGAAGGGCGCTGGCTGAGCATCAGTCCCGCCTGGACGGAGCTGCTCGGCTGGTCCGAGAAGGAGCTGCTCGGCCGGGACGTGTCGTGGCTGGTGCACCCCGAGGACCGGGTCCAGACGCCTGGGGAGCTCGAGACGTTGTCCGCGCAGGGCGGCAACCTCCGCCTGGTCAACCGCCTGCGCCACCAGGATGGGTCCTACCGGTGGTTCTCGTGGCTGGCCGTGCCGGCGGACGGTCTGTTCTATTGCATGGCGCGTGACGTGACCCAGGAGCACGCGCACCAGGAGGAACTGGAGCGGACCCAGGAGCAGCTGCGCCAGTCCCAGAAGATGGAGGCCGTGGGCCAGCTCACCGGGGGCATCGCCCACGACTTCAACAACCTGCTGGCCGGCATCATCGGGGCACTGCAACTGCTCGGGCTGCGGATCCGCAACGGCAAGCTGGACAACACGCAGCGCTACATCGACGCGGCCGTCACCTCGGCCAACCGCGCCGCCGCGCTCACCCACCGGCTGCTCGCCTTCGCGCGTCGGCAATCGCTGGACGTGAAGCCCACGGACATCAATGCCCGGGTGGCGGCCCTGGAGGATCTGCTCCAGCGCACGCTGGGTGAGAAGGTCGCGCTGCGCCTGGCGCTCGAGTCCGGGCTGGGCCCCGCGCTCACCGACAGCAGTCAGTTCGAGAGCGCGGTGCTCAACCTGGTCATCAACGCGCGCGACGCCATGCCCACCGGCGGGGTGCTCACGATCGAGACGTCCCAGACGCACCTGGACGCGGCCGCCGCCCAGGCCTTCGAGGGGCTCGCGCCGGGCAACTACGTGCGGGTGTGCGTCCGGGACACGGGCCAGGGCATGCCACCGCACGTGGTGGCCCGGGCGTTCGAGCCGTTCTTCACCACCAAGCCCATGGGCCAGGGCACGGGGCTGGGTCTGCCGATGATCCACGGGTTCGCGCGCCAGTCCGGCGGCCACGTGTCCATCGAGAGCGAGGTGGGCCAGGGCACCGCCGTCACGCTGCTGCTGCCCCGGCACGCGGCCGAGCTCGCGCCCGCGCTGGCGGGCACGACGACGGGCGAGGCCCCCCGCGCGCTGGCGGGAGAGACCGTCCTGGTGGTGGAGGACGAGCCGTCCGTGCGCATGGTGGTGATGGACGTGCTGTCGGACCTGGGCTACCGGGCCCTGGAGGCGGGCAACGCCCCGGAGGCGATGCCCCACCTGGAGGGCCCCGCGCGCATCGATCTGCTCGTCACGGACGTGGGCCTGCCGGGGATGAACGGCCGGCAGCTCGCGGAGGTGGCGCGCCAGAAGCGACCGGGTCTCAAGGTCCTCTTCATCACGGGGTACGCCGAGGGCGCGGCGGTGCGCGGCGGCTTCCTGGCCGAGGGCATGGAGATGATCACCAAGCCCTTCGCCATCGAGGTGCTGGCGGAGCGGCTGCGCGCCATCCTGAGCCCGGACTAGCCGTTCTTCATCGTCATGTCGGCGTTGAGCTCCACCCATGTGCGCGTGGAGGCCGCGCGGTAGAGCGCCTCGATGAGGCGGATGTCGCGCAGGCCCATCTCCCCGGGGGTCCGCACCTCGCCCTTCTCCGCGATGACCTGGGAGAAGTGGTCGAGCTCCCCGGTGAACTGCTCGGCGCTGCTCTCGGTCAGCACCTCCTCCGCCTTCTGGGCGTTGCTCACCGTCAGCCGGTTGCCGTCGTAGGCGGTCGCCGGATCGAGCGTCGCGACGAGCTTGTCCCCCCACAGGTCGATGCGCTTCTTGTCCGCCGTGTATCCGGAGGAGATGGTGGCGCGCACGCCCGAGGGAAAGACGAGCTCGGCGGTGAAGACGTTCTCGACCTCGGTGAAGCGCGCATCGTCCGGCGGGGAGAACATCGACGCGGACACCGCGTTCGGGCTCTCGCCGAGCAGCCACTGCAGGCCGTTGAGCGAGTAGATGCCGATGTCCACCAGCGAGCCGCCCCCGGCGATGGCCTTCTTCACGCGCCACTGGTCGCGCGGGCGCGAGGGGTCGAGCGGCCGGTGGTGATCCGACGACGCGAACCAGACCTTGCCCAGCTCGCCCGCGTCCCGCATCTCCTTGGCGCGCACGTTGTGGGGCTCCCAGTGCGCGCGGTAGGCGATCATCAACTTGCGGCCCGCCGCCTTGGCCGCGTCGATCATCCGCTGGCACTCGGCGGAGGAGTTGGCCATGGGCTTCTCGCACAGCACGTGCTTGCCCGCCTCGAACGCCTTCACCGTCAGCTCGGCATGCGAGGAGTTGGGCGTGACGATGTAGACCACGTCCACCTCGCGGTTCTGGGCGAGCCGGCCCAGGGTGTCATAACCGTAGAGGTTCGCCGTCTTGATGCCATGGCGCGCGGCGACGGTGCGCGCCTTGTCCGCGTTGCCCGACACCAGCGCCGTCAGCTTCGAGCGGCGCGCCCGGCCGAGCGCCGGCAGCACGTACTGCTGGGCGTAGTGACCGAGGCCGACCACGGCCCAGCCGAGCTGCTTGTCCGCGGGCAGGGGCGGCTCCTGCTCGAGCTGGGGCTGGGGCCGGCCGGTGGGCCCGGTGGGGATGTCCTTCGCGTCGGCGCGGCCCGCCACCACCAGGCTGCCCAGTCCGAGGACCGAGCCAGTCATGAACAGACGGCGGGAGGGGACGGGGCGGGGTTCGTCGGACACGGGGGCTCCTGGGGGAGAGGGCGGAAGGGTCCACCCCAACAGCCCTCGACGGCTCCGGCAATCCACCCCGCGCGCCGCGTGCGCGCGGGCGTGCTCAATAGGTCCGATAGTAGATGAGCTGGCCGGCCTCGCCACCCTTGGCGCCCTCGCTGGGCAGGAACATGCTGACGGCGATGGCCCGCTGTCCGTTGGGCGCGGTCAGCACGGTGAGCGAGGGATTGGCGAACGCCGTGCTGCCCGCGTCGGTGCGCATGGCGAGCGGCTCGGCGTTGCCCGTCTGATAGTCGAAGATGAACGCGCGCCAGGAGCCGAAGTCGTTCTTCGTGTACTGCCCCTCCATGACGCCATAGGTGAACGACTTGTAGGCGAAGGCATCGCGGTCCCCGATGTTGCCGCCCACGCCCCAGTGCAGCAGGGCGTTGTCGAAGGTGCCCTGGGCGCTCGTGCTCCAGGCGCGGAAGTTGGTGAGCCGTCCGCGCTGCTGCCGGTCCCGGTCACAGTTCCAGTAGTAGTGGCCGCCCACCTCGATGACCGAGTGGTCGATGTCCGGCGACAGCGTCACCGAGTAGAGGTTGGGCGTGCCCTCGGCGCAGGAGGACAGGGTGCGTGGCGCGTCGAAGGAGCGCGAGGCCACGCCGCTGAGCAGATCGTTCCGGGTGGCGTAGTAGCGGAACGCCAGGTGGTTGTTGGGCTCCTGCTCCCAGGCCAGCAGATAGGCGCCGTTGGGCAACGCCATGATGTGGGGTTGGGAGGCGAGCGTGCCGAGCTCCCGCTGGAAGGTCCAGTTGAGCAGGTCCGCGGAGGTGGCCACGCTGACGCGGGGCGTTCCATTGAGATACGTGTGGTAGACGGCCAGGTAGCCACCCGCGGGATCCTGGATGAGCTTGGCGGTGTCCATGGTCCGGCCCATGCTGTCCCGGCTGCCATAGCGGCGCGCATTGGCCTGGGTGACGTTCTCGATGAGGCCATGCAGCTCGGCGCGTGGCCCGTCCGAGGGGGGCGCGGCGAGCGCCTCCGTGCTTCCACCCAGCACGCCCGCGAGGGCCATGGCCACCACCATCCTGTGTCGCTTCATCGGGAGCACCTGTCGGCGAGCGCGGTCCCACGTGGACCGGAAGTCCAGCAAAAACCCGTAAAAGCGGGATGTCAATGCTGGCGTCCCCACCCGCAGCGGCTCGGGTATATAGGCGCGTCCCATGCGGCTTCGCCCCTACCAGCCAGGCGATTGGGATGCGGTGTATGACATCTGTGTGCGCACGGGCGCCAATGGAGAGGACGCCCGGGGACACTACCCGCGCGACGCGCTGCTGCCGGACCTCTTCGCGGGCCCCTACCTCGCGCTCGAGCCGGAGCGGGCGTTCGTGCTGGACGCGGGTGAGCGGGTGGTGGGCTATGTGCTCGGCACCGCGGACACGCCGGCGTTCGTGACCGCGTGGCGCGAGCGGTGGCTGCCACGCGTGGCGGGAAGTCATCCCCCGCCCGTCGCATCGCCGCGCACCGCCGAGGAGCGACTCATCGCCCTGCTCCATCGCCCCGAGGCCCAGCTCTTCCCCGAACTGGCGCCCCATCCCGCGCACCTGCACGTCGACCTGCTGCCCGAGGCCCAGGGCGCGGGATTTGGCCGACGCCTGGTGGAGACCTTCCTCACGGCCGTGGCGCGGGCCGGAGCACCCTCGCTGCACCTGGGCACGGGCAGCGGCAACCTCCGCGCGGTGCGCTTCTACGAGCGCATGGGGTTCCAGCGGCTGTCCGTGGCGGGGGTCGAGGGCGCCACGTACTTCTGGCGCTCCACGGCGGTGTCCGGCGCCGAGGGGTGACGCGCCTCAGGCGCTCTTGCGCTCGCGCACCGGGGCCTGGGCCTCGGCGGGCAGGCCGAGCGCCTCGAGGTACAGGCCGCGCACCCGATCGGCGAGCGCCACGGGATCCTCGCCGAACGAGGCCACGGGCACCGGCGGCAGCACGCGCATGCGCACCCGGGCGCTCGGGCCCAGCCACAAGCCATCCCAGCCGAGGATGCGCGTCGTCCCCTCGATGACCACGGGCACCACGGGCACCTGCTCCGCGATGGCGAGCTGGAAGGCGCCGCGCTTGAAGGCCAGGGGCACGGGCGTGGAGGAGTAGGTGCCCTCGGGGTAGATGAGCACCGGCACGCCGCGCCGCAGCCACCCGGTGCAGTCCGCCAGCATGCGCTCCATGGCCTGGGCCGTGCCGCGCCGCACCGCCACGTACCCCATCCACGTCATCAACCAGCCCACCATGGGCGTGCGGAAGAGCGACGCCTTGGCGACGAACTTGTACGGGTGGCCCAGGCCCATGGCCACGAGGATGTCCGAGGCGGACTGGTGGTTGGCGACGATGATCGCCGGCCCCTCGGGCAGGTGCTCCCGACCCTCGATGCGCACCTTCCAGCCCGGCCAGGACAGGTAGAGCACGTGGCACCAGCGGCTCACGAAGGCGTGCAGCGCGGCGTGGTTGCGGTCGAAGGGCCAGGTGACGAGCCACAGCAAGCCGCCCACCGTCGTGCAGATCGGCGCGGTCGTCAGGAAGACGACCCAGAACCAGAGGGTGGCCAGGACCTTCATCTCGTGGGGCTCGTGGAAAAGGGGGGGACGGACGGCGCCGCCATGATGCCCGCCTGGCCTCGTCCGCGCACCGTCCATCCACCCGCCTCCCCGCCGCCCGCCCTCCAGGGAAGAGGACAGGCCTCGCTCGGGGGTTGGCAATCGCGCCCCACCCCGGCACACTGCCCCGTGCCTGAACGTGCGAGCAGGCAGGGGAGCCCTCCCTCCGCTCGCGACGCTCGGAGGGGATCGCACGGATGCGGCTGCTGCACACGTCGGATTGGCACCTGGGGCACACGTTGTACGACACCACGCGCGAGGCCGAGCACGCGGCCTTCCTCGAGTGGCTGCTCGACACCCTGGAGGCGCGCGAGGTGGACGCGCTGCTGGTGGCCGGTGACATCTTCGACACCTCGAACCCCAGTGCCGAGGCCCAGGCGGCCTGGTACCGCTTCGTCGCCCAGGCGCGGCGGCGGCGGCCCGAGATGGACGTCGTCGTCATCGGCGGCAACCACGACTCGGCGGCGCGGCTGGACGCGCCTCATCCCCTGCTGACGGCGATGGGCGTGCGGGTGGTGGGCGGCCTGTCGCGGCCCGGCGAGCCGGTGGACCTGGAGCGGCTGGTGGTGCCGCTGCATGACGCGCGGGGCGCGGTGGGCGCGTGGGTGGCGGCGGTGCCCTACCTGCGGCCCGCGGACCTGCCCCTGTTTCCCGAGGAGGTGGGGGACCGGCTCATCGAGGGCGTGCGCGCCGTCTACACCGAGGTGCTGGACGCGGCGCGGGCGCGGCGGGCTCCGGGACAGGCGCTCGTGGCCATGGGCCACTGCTACATGGTGGGCACGGAGCTGTCCGAGCTGAGCGAGCGGCGGATCCTCGGCGGCAACCAGCACGCGCTGCCCGTGGACCTGTTCCCCGAGGACGTGGCGTACGCGGCGCTCGGGCACCTGCACAAGGCGCAGCGCGTGGGAGGCCGCGAGGGCGTGCGCTACAGCGGCTCGCCCCTGCCCCTGTCCCTGTCCGAGCGGAACTACGCCCACCAGGTGCTGCTCGTGGAAATGGAGGGCGAGCGCCTGGGGCGCGTGGAGTCGCTGCCCGTGCCGCGCACCGCGGAGATCCTCCGCGTGCCCGAGCGGGGCGAGTCGCCCCTGGACGCCGTGGTGAAGGCG
The DNA here is from genome assembly GCF_016904885.1 of Archangium primigenium. Lineage (NCBI taxonomy): Bacteria > Pseudomonadati > Myxococcota > Myxococcia > Myxococcales > Archangiaceae > Melittangium > [Archangium] primigenium. Next base: position 8,967,812 of record NZ_JADWYI010000001.1, on the reverse strand, counting down.
CTCCAGGCGCTGCCTCCGGCCGATGCGGCGCTGCCGGACTGGCGGCGCCCGTACCTGGAGGTGGGCGTGGAGCTGTCCCGCCCCGAGCCGTCCCTGCGCCGTCAGGTGGAGGCCGCGCTGGAGGGCAAGCACGCGCGGTTGGTGAAGCTCACCCCGCGCTACACGGGCTCGGGCCACGCCCTGTCCGAGGCCGCGCCGGGCGCCTCGCTCAAGGATCGCACCCCCGAGGACGTCTTCCGCGCGCGGTATGCCCGCGACTACACCGAGCCGCTGTCCCCCCAACTGCTCGAGGCCTTCCACCTGCTGCTCACCCAGGTGCAGGAGGACGCGTCATGAAGATCCTCGCCATCCGGGGCGCCAACCTCACCAGCCTCACGGCGTTCAAGCTGGAGTTGGATCAGCCGCCGCTCAGCGCCATGGGCCTGTTCGCCATCACCGGCGCCACGGGCGCGGGCAAGAGCACCGTGCTGGACGCCATGTGCCTGGCCCTCTTCGATCGCACGCCGCGCCTGGGCGAGGGTCGGGGCGTGCCCGTGGGCCGCGCCGAGGAGGACGAGGACGCGCGACTGCGCTCGCATGACGTCCGGGGCCTGTTGCGGCGCGGCACGGCGGAGGGCTTCGCCGAGGTGGACTTCCTCGGCCGGGATGGCCGCAAGTACCGGGCGCGCTGGTCCGTGCGGCGCGCGCGCAACCGCGCCGAGGGCCGATTGCAGGACCAGGAGATGCAGCTCACCGAGCTCACCTCGGAGGGCGTCGGGCCGCCCATCGGGCGCAAGAAGGGCGAGGTGCTCAAGGCCATCGAGGAGCGGCTGGGCCTGTCCTTCGATCAGTTCCGGCGCTCGGCGTTGCTCGCCCAGGGCGAGTTCGCCGCCTTCCTGCGCGCCAAGGACGAGGAGCGCGCGGAATTGCTCGAGCGCATGACGGGCACGGAGGTGTACAGCCGCATGTCCATCGCCGCGCACCAGCGCCACCGCCAGGCGCAGGAGGAATTGGCGAAGTTGGACCAGGGCGTGGCCGCCATCCAGTTGCTGTCCGAGGGCGAGCGTCAGGCGTTGACGGACGGGCTCGTGGGCGAGGAGCGGGCGCTGGCGGAGGCCCAGGCGTCACGGACGCGGGCGGAGGGCGCGGTGCGCTGGCACGAGGCGCGCGCGAAGCACCTGGCCGAGGAGCAGGACGCGGAGCAGGCGCGCACGCGCGCCGAGGAGGCCCTGCGGGCCGCGGAGCCCCGACGTCAGGAATGGGAGCGGGTCCGCGCGGCCGAGGCCCTGCGCGCGCCGGTGTCGGGCGTGGACGCGGCGGCGCACGAGCGGGCGCGCACGGAAGCGGAGGCGACGTCCCGGCGCGCGGAGGAGGAGTCGGCGCGCACGGGGGTGCACGAGCGGGAGGCGGCGCGCGAGGCGGCGGAGGCCCGGCGCGAGGCCGCGGTGCGCGCGGACGCCGAGGCCCGTCCGACCCTGGTGGCGGCGGAGACGCTGGACACGGCGCTCCAGCACGTCCAGGAGCAGGCGCGCGAGGCGACTCGCAAGTGGGAGGAGGCCCGGAAGCTGGAGGCGGCGGCCCAGGGCGTGCTCACGGCGCTGGCCGAGCAGGAAACCGCCGCGCTCAAACGCGTCGAGGAGATCCAGCTCTGGCGCGACAAGTGCAAACCCGTGGAGGCGGTGGCCCGGGAGTGGCCGCGCTGGGAAGAGGAGCTCAAGCGCTACCAGGCGGTGGTCGAGCGGGAGGCCGCGGTCCGCCCGTCGCTCGAGGACCGCCGCTCGCGCGCCGAGCCCTTGCGCCTGGAGGCCCACCGCCACGAGGTGGCGCACCGCGAGGCGGCCGCGCGGTGGCGTGAGGCGGAGGCGCGCGTCGTCCAGACCGAGTCCGAGCAGGGCCAGGACCTGGGCCCCGAGCGTCGACGGCAGCGCGAGGCATTGCGGACGCGGCGGGAAGTGTTGAAGGAGCTGGACGTGGCGCGGCGGGCGGCGCGGGAGGCCCTGGACGAGGCGGCCCAGGCCACGCGCGACGTGGAGGAGGCCCGGACGGCCCGCGCCACGGCCGAGGCCGAGGCGGTGGCCGCTCGGGCCCGGTGCACCGAGGGCGAGCTGTTCTTGAAGGAGGCGCGGCGCGCGTTCGAGCGGGCGCGGGACGCGCAGGGCCTCACCGCGCGCCGGGCGGATCTGTGTGACGGCGAGCCGTGTCCGTTGTGCGGCGCGACCGAGCACCCCTACCGCCGGGCCGGTGCGGCCCTGGAGGGTCTGGTCGAGGAGGGCCGCGCGCGAGTGGCCGAGCTGGAGGCCGGGCTCCAGGAGGCGACGCGCGCGGAGTCCGCCGCGAGTGCCCAGGCCGAGAGCGCGGGGCAGTCCCTGTCGCGGGCCGAGGCGCGACGCGACGCCGCCACGAAGCGGGGCGGGGTCCAGCGCGAGGCCTGGAGCCAGTCACGTGCCCGTCTCACGGAGCCGCGCCCGCCCGAGTCCGTCGAGGCACCCGACGCGGAGCGCTGGCTCGTGGATGCGCTCGAGGCGGCGCGAACGCGGGACGAGGCGCTGCGGGTGGAAGAGGAAGCCGCCGAGCAGCGGGCCGTCAAGGCCCGGGCCGCGCGCAAGGCGCGGGACGAGGCGCGCGTGGCGGCGGACGCGGCGGAGGGGGCCTGGCGTCAGGCGGACGAGGCCTCGCGGCGCAACGCCGAGGAGGAGACGCGGGGCCAGGAAGAGGTGGAGCGCCTGTCCCTGAGCCGGCGCGAACTCCAGACGGCCCTGGCGGTGGCCTTCAAGGACTGGCCCCAGTGGGAGTCGGACCTGTCCACGAACGCGGGGGCCTTCCACACGCGCTGCAAGAAGGCGGTGACGAACTGGAACGACAAGGAAAAGCTCCTGCGTCAGGAGGAGGGCACCGTCCGCGAACTGGCGGAGAAGCGCGCTCCGGCCGCGGCCACGGTGGAGCTGCGCCAGGGTCAGACGGAGGCGTGCGCGCGGGAGCGGACGCGGGTGGAGGCGGAGCGGGACAAGACGCGGGCCGAGCGCGCGGCGCTGTGCAACGGGCGGCCCACGGCCGAGGTGCGCGCGGAGCTGGAGCGGACGCTGGGCGTGGCGACGCGAGAGGCGGAGGCGCGCAAGGACGACGCCGCGAAGGCGGCCCAGGTGCTGGCCGTGGCGAGCACCCGCACCGAGTCGGCCTCCACGGCCGTGGTGACCGCGACCCAGGCCCACGAGCGCGCCGAGTCGCAGCTCGGCGCACTGCTCGCCGAGCGGGGGTTGTCGCTGGCGGCCGTCCGCGGCCTGCTCGCGCGCGACGCCGCGTGGTGTCAGTCCGAGGAGCGGGCCCTCAACGCGCTCACCCAGGAGCTCGCCCGGTGCGGCTCCGTGTGGGACGAGCGCCGCGCCCGGCGCGAGCGGCACGAGGGCACCGACGTGCCCGCCCTGGCGCGGGACGAGGCCTCGGCGGCGCTGGAGCGCGCCCGGCAAGAGGCGGACGCGCGACTGCGCGCGGCGGAGGGCTCGCGGGCCCGGCTCACGCTGGATGACCAGGCGCGCGCGAAGCAGGGCGAGCAGGCCCGGCTGCGCGCCCAGCGCGAGCGCGACAGCGAGGTGTGGCGCACGCTCAGCGAGCTCATCGGCTCGCACGATGGCAAGAAGTTCAAGGTGTTCGCCCAGAGCCTCACCCTGGACGCCCTGCTGCACTACGCCAACGCGCACCTGCGGGAGCTGGCGCCGCGCTACGGCCTCATGCGGGTGCCGGGGCATGACCTGGACCTCCAGGTGGTGGACCGGGACATGGGCGACGAGGTGCGGGCCGTCTCCAGTCTCTCGGGCGGTGAGAGTTTCCTCGTGTCCCTGGCGCTGGCGCTGGGCCTCGCCTCGCTCTCCTCCGAGACGACCCAGGTGGACACGCTCTTCATCGACGAGGGCTTCGGGACGTTGGATCCCCAGACCCTGGAGATGGCGCTGGCCACGCTCGACGCGCTCCAGGCCACGGGCCGTCAGGTGGGCATCATTTCCCACGTGTCCGGATTGGCCGAGCGCATTGGCGCGCAGGTGCGCGTGGTGAAGCAGGGCGCGGGTCGCAGTCTGCTCAAGGTAGTGGGCGACGGCGGCGCCTTCAGTGAGCTGCCCGCCACCCGTCGGCCCTCCGCGTCGGTGGCCTAGCGCGCTGTCCAACACCCACACCGGACCGGTCCACGGGGACTGGCTCCGGTGTTCGGGCCTCGTGGAATTCTTCGACACCCATGCACTCTCCGGCAGTGAACGGGTGCGTGCGCGTCTGCCCACCAGCCAGCGGATTTCCGCGGGGCTCTGTACGCGCGCGGGCAGCGGCCCTGGACGCGAGGGCAGGGCACCGTGAAACCCACTAGGCGACAAAAAAGCGGATCCCCAGATTCGCGGTCCCCTGTACCCCGCGAGGCTGTGTATGAGAGCCCCTCCCCGTATGCTCGCGGCCGCCCTGGCCGCGTTTGTCTTTGGTTGTGACGATGGTGGTGGCGCCAAACCCGGGCCCTTGGATCCCAACGCGAACTGCACGGATCCCAATGATCCCGCGTGTGTGGTGACGACGCCCACGGGCTGCCCGGACCCCAACAACCCGAGATGTCCTCCCACCGAGCCGCCCGAGCCCGTTCCTCCCGCGCCCCCCTATGGACCGCCCCCGGGGCCGCGCTCCTCCAACAACACGAAGATCGACTCCGACTGTGACGGCCTGTCCGACGCCGAGGAGTGGGGCAACATCTACGCGGTGGACGCGCGCACGGATCCGGGCAATTGGGACTCGGATGGGGACGGCCTGCGCGACGGTCTGGAGGTCGGTCGCACGGCCTCGCTCAATACCCTGCCGCAGTGTCTCAAGAGCTTCCAGTCGGACCTGGACCCCAGCAGCCGCACCAACCCCACCAACCCAGACACGGACGGGGACGGCATCCTGGATGGCCTCGAGGACCGCAACCACAACGGCCGCCTGGATCCGGGCGAGACGGATCCCGCCAACCGGGACTCGGACGGAGACGGGCTCTCGGACGGCGAGGAGGACACCAACCGCAACGGCAAGCTGGATCCAGGCGAGACGGATCCCCGCAAGCGCGACACGGATGGTGACAAGCTGTCGGACGCCACCGAGCGCAACGTCACCGGCACCGACCCGCTCAACGCCGACACGGACGGGGACTCGTGCCTGGATGGCGCCGAGGATCTCAACGGCAATGGCCTCAAGGATCCGGGCGAGACCGACCCCAAGGATGGGACGGATTGCGGCGGCGGTCCCCTCCAGGACTCCGACGGTGACGGCATTCCGGACCACATCGAGGACGCCAACCACAACGGCGTGCACGATCCCGGTGAGACGAACTGGCGCAACCCCGACACGGACGGGGACGGCCTCAAGGACGGCGTGGAGGACCGCAACCACAACGGCCAAGTGGACCGGGGCGAGACGGATCCCCTCTCCAAGGACTCGGACTGTGACGGGCTCCTGGATGGTCCCAACCAGGGCACCTTCCTGGGCGAGGATCTGAACGCCAATGGCAAGCGCGACCCCGGCGAGACGGATCCCACGGATCGCGACACGGACCATGACGGCCTGCTGGATGGCGTGGAGCGCGGGGTGCCGACGAGCGGCGCGCCCGTCACCACGTGCGGCTACGTGGGCGACGCGGACCCCTCCACCCAGACGGATCCGCTCAAGGCCGACTCGGACGGGGACGGCATCGCGGATGGCGCCGAGGACTCCAACCAGAATGGCCGGGTGGACCCAGGCGAATTGGATCCGCTCAATGGCCGGGATGGCAGCGGCCCCGCGGGCCACGCCTGCGCGGCGCAGAACCTGCGCCAGGTGAGCTTCCAGGAGGACAACGGCGGAGACATCCGGTTGGCGCTCCGGCCCTCCTTCAAGGAAGTGAAGCAGATCGTCGTGGGCGGCAAGACGCGGGGCTTCGTGGGGTACGACGACACGAACCAGGTGGCCTTCGTCGCCTACAAGCGCACCCAGGCGGGCTCGTCCACCACGGTGGTGGGCGACGAGCTGTACGTGCGTGGCCAGTTCTCCCCGGCGGTGAAGCCGGGCACCACGCAGACGTTCACCTCGTGGGACGGCTACCCCGCGGTGCAGGCCTTCTATGACCAGGGCTCGGCGGTGTCCCTGCGCGACTACGCCAACACGGTGGCCAATGGGCTGGTGGGCTCGGGCGCGGGCTCGCTCGCCGGGGGCGCGTCCACGCCCGGACCGTTCAAGATCCAGGCGCAGTACGTGCACCGCTCCAACGCGAGCGTGCTCGTGGTGGTGGCCATCACCCCCGCGGCGCGCTTCACCGAGCCGGGTCTCTTCGTGATGGGCGACACGGCGGGCGGCACGGCGCTGGCCCAGTTCGGTGACTCGGACGCGGTGCAGTGCGAGCCCTTCACCACTGGCAACGGCATGGCGGACTTCCTCTTCGTGGTGGATGACAGCGGCTCCATGGCCACGTCCCAGAGCGCGCTGGGCAACGCCGCCGCGGCGGTGGCCAACCGGCTGGGCAACTCGCAGCTCGACTGGCGCATCTCCATGGTGACCTCGTCGTATACCCAGATGGGCTATGGCCTGCCCAACGGCGGCGTGTTCCGCGGCTTCACCCGGGACATCAACCAGTTCAAGGCGTGGCTCCAGCGTGACGCCGCGTGCCCGGATACCACCCAGCGCTGCTGGATCGACGTGTCCGGCTCCAGCGAGGAGATGACCCTGGCGAGCGCGCGGGCCGCGGTGGACTACATGTCCAGCTCCAGCACGGCCGCGGACAAGAAGTACCGCGCCGGGGCGCGCCTGGTGGTCATCATCCTGACCGACGTGCGCGACACGAACGACACCACGCCCGTCAGCTCGTACATCGACTACTTCAAGGGCGCCAACCCCACCGGGACGCCCATCCAGATGCACGGCATCATCTGCGACTCCGCGGACGGCGGGGAGTGCTACCCGGGCGAACCCATCCACGACCTGCGCCACAAGGACGTCATCCAGGCCACCGGCGGCATCGTGGGCAGCATCCGCAGCACCAGCTCCATCCAGAACACCATCGGCAGCATCATGGACAGCGTGATCGCCTCCACGGGCTACCGCACGCTCAAGCCGCCCATCGGCGCCTCGGTGCGCGTGGCCGTGGAGGCGGTGCAGAACGAGTCCCTGTGCAACAAGAACGACCTGCCGCGCAGCCGCGTCAACGGCTTCGACGTGGACGGCATCAGCCAGGCCCTGGCCTTCTACGGCGCGTGCCGTCCGGCCAACGCGGGCGCCACCCGGGCGGCCATCTCCTACCGCTACTGGAGCGACCTGTCGCGCAACGCCGAGGGCAGCCCGCCGCCGTGCGCGACGGACGCGGGCTACTACGATCCCGCGGACCCGGACTTCTGCAAGGGCAACCTCGTGTGCAACCGGCAGACGAACCGGTGCGACTGCCCGTCGGACTGTGGCGGTGGGGGCGCTCCCGGCACGGTGTGCAACACGAACAAGAACGTGTGTGACTTCGCCTGCGGCTCGGAGTGCGGCGGCATGTGCGGCAGCTTCCAGGCCTGCAACACCAGCACCTGCACCTGCCAGTGCGCCGCGTCCGCGAGCTGCTCGCCGGGCTTCCGCTTCGACGCCACCGCCTGTGCCTGTGTCTGTGACACGGCGGCGCTCAACTGCGGCCCGTCCTACCAGGCGGATGCCAACTCCTGCGCCTGCATCTGCCGGGACAACTGCGGGGGCACCTGCGGCGGCGACACGCAGTGCAACATGAGCTCCTGCCGCTGCGAGCCGAAGCTCAACTGAGGCCGCGCGTCGGGTCGTCCCGGGGCCGGTGGTCCTCCTCACCGGAGGGTCGCCGGCCCCGCTGTTTTTTCCCTGGCGGACGGATGCCGGGAAAGTCGTTGGGCGGCGACGCCAGGGCTGGCTAGCCTGCGCGCTCCTGACAGAGCACATGGGGGCTGGGATGTCGCGTCATGCAGGCGTGGTGGCACTGGGACTGGTCGCGGCGCTGGGCTGGGCAACGCGGGCGGCGGCGGCCGAGGAAGAGGAGGCGTTCCAGAGCGGCAAGACGGTCTTCCTGCGGGGCGGCGGGGGCGTCTTCCCGACGGGCCTGGGCGTCGTCTCGCATCTGGGCCCGAGCTGGGGCGTGGGCGTGGCGTTCGAGCCCTCACGCTTCTTCGCCGTCGAGCTGAGCTACGAGGGCTCGAGGAACTTCTTCTATGACGGTGAGCGCTATGACCACCACCTGCTGCGCAACGGCGTCTCCGTGCTGGCCCGGCTCTCGCTGCCGGTGTCCCGGTTCGTGCGGCCCTTCGTGGGCGTGGGCGTGGGCGGCTCGTTCGCCCTGGAGCCGCGCGGTGACGAGCTGTTCGGACGCACGACGTTGCTGGGCGAGGTGCCCGTGTCCGCGGGCATCGAGTTCGGCTCGGGCCGCCTCCGGGTGGGCGCGCGCACGGCGTGGCGGCTGCTGGTGGGCTCGGAGGCGAAGGACCACGCGCTGTGGGACTACCTCGACCTGCTCGCCACCGCGGGCCTGCGCTTCTGATTCGTTCGCCGGGGGATGACCCGAAAATCCGTCGGGTTTCCTCCATTAGGGGAAATCCCGGAATCGGAGTTTTCCCCCATGCGGAACTTTCTCGTCGCGTCGCCCGTGGCCCTGCTGTCCCTGATGAGCGCGGGCACGTCCTTCGCCCACGGTTCCATCGAGGTCCCCCTGAGCCGCGTGTACGGCTGTTACAAGGAGGGGCCGGAGACGCCCAAGTCGGCCGCGTGCAAGGCCGCCATCGCGGCGGGCGGGACGCAGGCGTTCTACGACTGGAACGGCGTGCGGCAGGGCGACGCCAACGGCAATCACCGCGCGCTCATCCCGGACGGCAAGCTGTGCAGCGCCAACAGCGAGGTCCACAAGGGCCTGGACCTGGCGCGCTCGGACTGGCCGAGCAAGCGCATCGCGCCCAATGGGCAGGGCCGCTTCGACTTCGTCTACCACGCCACCGCGCCGCACGCGGCGCGCGACTTCCAGTTCTTCATCACCCGGCAGGGGTATGACCCGACCAGGCCGCTCAAGTGGTCGGACCTGGAGTCGACGCCCTTCTGCACGGTGCCGAGCGCGCCGCTCATCAACAGCCGCTACACGCTCAACTGCCCCTTCCCGCAGGGCAGGACGGGCAAGCACGTCATCTACAATATCTGGCAGCGCTCGGACAGCCCGGAGGCCTTCTACGCGTGCGTGGACGTGGAGCTCGGCGCGGCCAAGACGCTCGGCGGCCTGGCGTGGCGCGAGGTGGAGCCGGTGCTCGCGCGCGAGGCGCTGCCCGCGGGCAGCACGGTGACCTTCCGCGTGTTCGATGCCGAGGGCCATGACGTGGAGCGGCACCAGGTGCGGCTGGACGGCGCGGAGAGCCCCGCGGCGGATTGGCTCGGACGGCTGGCGCGCCGGGTGAACCAGGACTCGCGCGTCATGCGCGTGGGCACGCTCGACGCCGAGGGGGAGATCTCCCCGCTCGACGCGGCCCAGGGCAACAGTGTCTACGTGCGTGAGGACGGCTACCGCTTCCAGATCGACATCCAGAAGCCCGCCACCCAGCCCTGAGGTCCCGGGCGGCGCGACACCACTGTCCAACAATTCCACCGCGGGGGGATGCACACCCACGCGGTGGATGCCTAGCCTGCGCCCACGCATCGGCGAACAGGAGAGTGGACATGTCGCGTCAAGCAATGGCGGTGTTGGGACTGGTGGCGGCACTGGGCACGGCGGGAACGGCGGCGGCCCAGGAGGATCCCACGGGCAAGGTGAAGGTCTTCCTCAAGGGTGGCGTGGGCAACTACACGGGCACCCGAGGCAACTTCGTCCAGGTGGGCCCGTCCTGGGGTGCGACGTTGAATCTGCAACCCTTGCGCTTCCTCGGCTTCGAGATCGGCTACGAGGGGGCGTACAACCCCATCAGCAGCGCGGGCGTGTTCGACCTGGCCCTGACGCGCCACGGTGGCAGCGCGCTGGCCAAGCTGTCCCTGCCCTTCATCGAGGTGGTGCGTCCCTTCGTGGGCGTGGGCGTGGGCGGCTCGTACGTCTTCGCCGAGGGCACGCTGCTGGGCGGCTACCGGTCCGGCCTGGTGGGCGAGCTGCCCCTGGCCGCGGGCGTCGAGTTCAACGTGGGCAAGCTCACCGCGGGCGCCCGTGCGACGTACCGGCTGCTGCTCAGCGAGGACCTGTCCAACCAGGTGGAGGATCCGAGCGGCGGCTTCTTCGACGTCGTGGCCACGGTGGGTCTGCGCTTCTAGCGCGCGGCTACTGCAGGGGCCGGGCGAACGGCGCGTGGGTGTCGCCGAAGAGGCGCAGCCACTCCTCGCGCAGCGTGCGGTGGGTGGGAATGCCCAGGAACGAGCGCTGGAGCGACTCGTCCTGGATCTTCCCCACCAGCGTCTGCATCCGCTGGTGGGCCTGCTCCAGCACGAGCAGGGCGCGCCGGTCTCCCTGGGCGCGCAGCACCCGGAAGCAGGTGAGCCACATCCAGAAGGGCTCCTCCACGCCGTGGAGGCCCTCGGCCTGGAGCGCGGGCAATAGCTGCTCGATATACCCGAGCGCCAGCAGGGGGTGCCCACTGGCGAGCTCCACGGCGGCCAGCCCCGTCACGGCCTCCAACTCCAGGTGGGGCATGCGCGTCTCCACGCGGATGCGCCGCGAGTGGAGGAAGGCGTCGCGCGCCTCGCTCAGGCGCTCGAGCGCCATCAGCGCGAGCCCCCGGCTCATCCAGATGTAGCCCTGGTAGCGCGGACTGCCCGTCTCCTCGGCCAGCCGCAGCGCCTGGTCGGCCCAGTCCAGCGCGCCCTCGGAGTCGCCCAGGTGGTGGTGGATGCGCGCCAGGTTGCAGCAGTCCATGGTCTCCCAGAAGCGGTAGCCGATGACGCGGCTGAACTGGAGCGTCTGCTCGAAGTCGGCCCGGGCCCGGGCGAAGTCACCCAGGTCCTTGTGCATGTAGGCCAGGTAGCGCAGGGCGGAGATCTCCAGCCACCGGTCCCCGAGGGACTGGCAGAAGGGGAGGACCCGCTGGATGTGGGCCAGGCCCGCGGCCAGGTCTCCTCCCTCGTGCAGGGTGGCGCTCAGGTTGAGCATGCTCTCCACCTCCACCTGGACGAGCCGCGCCGACTCGGCGAGCGTGAGGCTGCGCTCGAAGTGGACGCGGGCCTGGACGAAGTCGCCCAGGTGGTGGCGCAGCATCCTGCCCCAGCGCAGGTGGGCGATGGCCTCGCTGGGCACGTCGCCCAACTCCTGGGCGAGCCGGATGGCCTTGTGCACCGCCTCCTCGCCCGTCTCCAGCTCCCCCACCTCCAGGGCGTAGAGCGCGCGGCGCAGGGCCGCCTCCGTCTGCCGTCGCTCGTCCCCCAGCCGCACCGCCAGGGACTCCATGGCGTCCAGGTCCAGGCGCTGCTCGGGCCGGTTGCCGAGGATGGAGTGCACGCGCTCGCGCGCGGCCACGATGGCGTAGCGCTCGGGGTGGTTGTCCTCGGCGCACAGGGCCAGCGCGCGCTCCAGGAAGGCCCGGGCCTCGGTGTGGGCGAACAGGCCCAGGGCCTCCTCCGCCGCGCGCCGCAGGGACGTGGCCGCGCGCTCGCCCTGGCCGGAGGCCTCCAGGTGGTCCGCGAGCAGCCCGAGGTGCTCGCGCGAGCGTCCGCCCCCGCGCGCCAGCAGCCACTCCGCGATGCTGCCATGGATGGTGCGCCGCTCGCGCTTGAGCACCGTTTCGTAGGCCACCTCGCGCACGATGGCGTGCTTGAAGATGTACTCGCGCGCGCCGGAGAACGAGGAGTTGGACTGCTCGAAGATGAGCTCGCGCTCCTGGAGGGCGGCGAGGATGTCGTGCAGCGCGGTGGACGTGGCGCCCTCGGCGTCCATGCTCAGGAGCGACTCGTCCCAGAAGATGCGGCCCACCACGGAGGCGCGCTGGAGGATCTCCCGCTCGCGCGGCGGCAGGCTGTCCAGGCGGGACTGGAGCACCCCGCTGAGGGTGGGGGGCACCTTGAGCGTGGTGAGCCGCCGGGCCTCCACGCGCCAGCGCTCGCCGGAGACGAGGATGACGCCCTCCTCCAGCAGCATCTGGATGAGCTCCTCCAGGTAGAAGGGGTTGCCCTCGGCCCGGGTGACGACGAGCGCCTCGAGCGCCGGGGGGATGTCCTCCACCTTGCGCAGGAGCTCCGAGAGCAGTCGGTGGCTGTCCTCGGGCACGAGCGGCGCGAGCTCCAGGCGCCGGTGCGCGCCGGCGTGGATCCACCGCGTGCGGCGCTCGAAGAACTCGGGCCGCGCGGTGCACACCACCAGCAGGCGCTCGGCGGACAGCGTCTGGAACAGGCGCTCGAGCAGATCCAACGCGCTGTCGTCCGCCCAGTGCACGTCCTCCAGGAAGAGCACCATGGGCTCGCGCCGCAAGAGGGCGTGGAAGTAGTCGCCCAGGGCGGCGAGGCCGCGCGCGCGCAGGCTCTGCTCGTCCATGTGCGTGCCCTTGAGGTGGGGGCTCGCGCTGAAGTCGAAGCCGATGAGGGCGCCGGCCAGGTGGGCGCGGATCTGACTGCCCTCGCCGGGGCCCAGCGCCGCCTGGAAGCTTTCCTCCATGCGCGCGCGGATGACGCCGGCCGAGTCGCTCTCCTGCACCTGGAGGTGGAAGGAGAACAGGTCGCGCAGCAGGGCGTTGGGGTGGCGGCGCATCTCCGGGCTGGCGCGGCCCCGGAGGCACAGGGGCGTCACCTCCAGCGCCTCCAGCCACGTCTCGAACTCGCCGAGCAGCCGCGACTTGCCGATGCCCGCCTCGCCGGTGATGGTGACCGCGCGCGCCTCGCCGCCGGCGATGACCTCGAGCAATTGCTCGCGCAGCGTGCCCAGCTCCCGCTCGCGCCCCACCAGCCGGGCCCAGATGCCCTCCAGGCCGCGGCGCCGCTGGAAGGCGCGGGGCCGGGCGGACAGCACCTGGTACACCTGGAGCGCCTCCTGTTTGCCCTTGAGCCGCAGGGCGGGCTGGGGCTCGGCCACGAAGGCCTCGCTCACCTGGCGCCACGTCACGTGGGACACGAGGATGCCGTCGGGCGGCGCGGCCTGCTCCAGGCGGCTGGCGGTGTTGACGGTGTCGCCCATCACCGTGAGCTCGCCGAGCGTGCCCACCACGCCGAGCAGCACCGGCCCCGTGTGGATGCCGATGCGCATGTGCATGCCCTCGGGCGGCGCGCCGGGAAACGCCGCCAGGCGCGACTGGATGTCCAGGGCCGCGTGGATGGCCCGCTCGGCGTCGTCCTCGCTCGAGCCATCCGCGCCCCAGAGCGCCATGACGGCATCCCCGATGTGTTTGTCGATGCGGCCGCCGTGCCGGAAGATGGCCGCGTCCACGCGCTCCCACAGCCGGTTCATCAGCTCGCCCACGTCCTCCGGATCCATCCGCTCGCTCAGGGCGGTGAAGCCGCACAGGTCCCCGAACAACACCGTGACGTGACGGCGCTCCAGCGGCATGTGGGCCGCCAGGGCGGTGAGCCGCGCGCGCAAGGCGGCCAACGCGGCCTCGGTGGCCTCGGCGCCGAGCACCGCGCGTTGGCCCTCCAGCACCGCCAGGGCCTGCTCGAGCAGGTCACGTTCGTTGTTCATCATCCTCCGGGGGCGGCCCACCTGCTCGACAAGTCCATTCTCCCAGTCGGAGCGCGAACCGTCGAGGGGAGCCCGGAAGTCCGGAGCTTCATCGGCGTACCGGTTTCAGGCCCGGCGGCGCCGTGTCCACGCGGAACACGGGGTAGAGGTTGAAGTGGGTGTCCCGGGCCGGGTGCCGCTCGGCGAAGAAGCGCAGGCGGGCCTTGGGGTCCCCGGCGAAGGTGGGGTCCTTCAGGCGCTCCTCCCAGGCGGCCTTCACGGCGGGGTCGCGCGCCAGCACTTCCCGGGCGAAGGGCTCCACCACGTACTCCTCGATGTACTCCTTGGTCTCGAAGTGGTTGTTGAAGAAGCCCCAGGACACGAGCGAGTCCGGTCCTTGGGGCTCCAGCAGGTGGGCCACGAGGGGCGCGCTCTTCTGGGCGGCGGGCACGTAGAGCGTGCCCTCGGGCAGGGGCCAGGTCTCGTGCGTCCACCCGCCCTGGACGGTGAGGCCCTGGTGGCCCTCGACGGAGTCCTGCCGCAGCGCGGTGGCGGTGGCGCGGAACACCTCCACGTCCGTGGGCGGCCGGGCCTGGCCGAGCCGCTGGAAGGCGAGGCCATGCGCGGCGAGCTTGGGGGCCACCCAGGCGGCATGCGCCGGGGGCACCAGGTAGCCGCCCCGGGGCAGGGTGGCGGTGCGCGCGGGGCGGATCTCCTCGAAGTAGGGAATGGTCCAGACCTGGGGTTTGGACGGGTCGTAGCGAATCCACGGCAATTGGGTGAGGTCGGACTTGGAGCGCTCGTAGGCATAACCCCGGAAGGCGATGGGGTGACTGGCCTTCGTGTTTTCCCAGGCGAGCACCACTTCGCGCACCTGGCCGGATTCGGCCTCGGCGTCCACCTGGGCGCGCGCCTTCATCAGGGCCTGGCCGTCCCGGGCGAACAGGGTGAGCAGGCCCTCGAGCACGTGGCGCGTGGTGGCCACGCGGTGGGCGTAGGGCTTCCAGGAGTGCGTCTCCACCAGCACGCCGTAGCGCCGGTTCACCAGCCAGTACGGGTGGCTGAAGCGCGGCGGGGACACGCCGTAGCTCACCCCGGAGGTCGGGTCGTCCCACTCCTCGAACGCGGGGTAGAAGGGCAGGGGCAGGTGCCCCCGGGCCTCGAGCCCCTGGAGCAGCTCCGCGACCATCTTCTCCCCGGCGCGTCGCAGCGGCTCGGGGCCCGTCTTCTGGGGCTCCATCTGCACGCTCACGTCGTGCTCGAACTGGGCCCCGTCGGTGACGTGCAGGTCGATGAGGACGAGCGGATCCCACGTGTGCAGGAGCGTGAGCATGGACACCATCTCCGGGGCGTCCGCCTTCACGTAGTCGCGGTTGAGGTTGTAGTTCTGTCCGGTGGTGCGCCAGCCCATCTGCTCGGGGCCCACCTGGTTGGGGCGGTTGTTGGGGCCGAAGCGCTCGTGCCCGTCCACGTTGAACACCGGCACGAAGACCGTGGTCACCGCCTGGAGCGTGCCCGGCAGGGCCTTGCCGTCGAGCAGGTCGCGCAAGAGCCAGAAGCCCGCGTCCTTGCCGTCGATCTCCCCGGCGTGGATGCCGCCCTGGAAGAACACCACGGGGCGCTGCTTCTTCGCCGCGGCGGCGGGGGTGAGGGTGCCGTCCGCGCTCGCCACGAGCGCGAGCAGGGGCCGACCCTCGGGCGTGGTGCCGAAGGTGTCACAGCGCACCTTGCCCGGGTAGCGCTTGGGGAAGGCCCGGCACAGGGCCTCCACCTCGGCGTAGCGGCCGGTGCGCGTCCAGCCGCTCGTCTCGGAGGCGGTGGTGAGGGGGGCCTGGTGCAGGGTCAGGGCGAGCAGGGTGGGCAGGAGCATGGGCGGGCCTGGGGTCAAGGCCGTCTGTTGACCACACCCGGCCGTCCGGCTCAACCCTGGCGCACGCCCAGACTCTCGCCCACGGCGAGCACGTGCAGGGGCTCGGAGGGCAGGGCCCGGCGCTTCCACTCCGCGTCCAGCCGCTGGGGCGGCTCGTCCAGGGGCTCGTCGGTGAGCTTGAAGGTGCCCCAGTGCATGGCGAGGAAGCGCCGCGCTCCCAGGTCCACGAAGGCCCTCACCGCCTCCTCGGGGTTCATGTGCTGCCGGGACATGAACCACTCCGGGTCATACGCCCCGATGGGCAGCAGCGCCGCGTCCAGCGCCGGAAAGCGCCGACCGATCTCCTGGAAGCCCTCGAAGTAGGCGGTGTCCCCCGAGTGGTAGACGCGGGCGCTCGTGCCCTCCACCACGAAGCCGCCCCAGAGCGTCTCGTTGGCGTCGTTCACGCCGCGGCGGCTCCAGTGCTGCGCGGGCACGAAATGCACCGTCACGGGCCCCACCCGGGTGGAGCCCCACCAGTCCAGCTCGGTGACGGGCAGCCGCGCGCGCTGGAAGTAGCGCGCGAGGCCCAGGCCCCCCACGATGGGGGCCCCCACCTGGCGCAGCGTGGGCAGGTCCAGGTGGTCGAAGTGGTTGTGGGACACCAGGCTGGCGGTGATGCGCGGCAGCCCGCTCACCGGAACCCCGGGCGGGGTGTTGCGCCGGATGAAGCCGGGAATCGTGTCGCCGAGCACCGGGTCGATGAGCAGGGACACGCCGTCGAGCTGCACGAGCCAGCTCGCGTGGCCGAGCCACGTGAGGCGGGCGCCCTCTCCCGGCGCGGGTGGCACCGCCAGGACGGCCAGGTCGGGCTCCACCCGACGCATGACGCAGGTGGCCGGACTCTGGCGACGCTTGCCCGCCAGCTTGTCGCCCACGGCCCATTTGAAGACGTTGCTCAGGGGATGGGGACCGGTGCCATCCAGGTTCTTGAAGCGCGGCGGCATGAGGGACCTCTCGGTTGGGTTGCCTACGCTAGCAGGCGAGAAATGATTTCTTCCCGAGTTCTCGGGGGTGGAGAAGTATCGGCCCATGAGCGTGCGGCATTTCGACATCGTGGTGATTGGTTCCGGTCCGGGCGGCGAGGGGGCGGCCATGAAGGCGGCCAAGTCCGGCAAGCGGGTCTGCGTGGTGGAGCAACAGCCCCTGGTGGGCGGCGCCTGCACCCACACCGCCACCATTCCGTCCAAGGCGCTGCGCCACGCCATCCAGCGGCTGGTGGACGTGCAGATCGATCACCCGGACCTGCGGGTCGAGCTGGCCCACCGCTGGAAGTTCAAGGACATGATGCGCAGCGCCACCTCGGTGGTGTCGCGCCAGGTGCAGCTGCGCACCACCTTCTATGAGCGCAACCGGGTGGAGCTGGTGGTGGGCCGGGCGCGCTTCCTGGACGCCAACACCCTGGAGGTGAGCGAGCCGCGGGGCGCCAGCGAGCAGCTGTCCGCCAAGTCCGTCGTGCTGGCCACGGGCTCGCGGCCCTACCACCCGCCGGACCTGGACTTCCAGCACCCGCGCATCTTCGACTCGGACACCATCTTCAACCTGCGCGACACGCCGATGACGATGATCATCTACGGCGCGGGCGTCATCGGCTGCGAGTACGCCTCCATGTTCCGCATGCTGGGCGTGAAGGTGGACCTGGTGAACACGCGCGAGCGGCTCCTGTCCTTCCTGGACGATGAGATCTCCGACGCGCTCAGCTACCACCTGCGCGAGCAGGGCGTGCTCATCCGCCACCAGGAGCAGATGGAGCGCGTGGAGACGAGCGACGACGGGGTGGTGCTGCACCTCAAGAGCGGCAAGCGCCTGCGCGCGGACATCTTCCTGTGGGCCAACGGGCGCACGGGCAACACCCAGGACATCGGCCTGCAGGCGCTGGGCATCCAGACGGACTCGCGCGGCAACATCCAGGTGAACGACGCCTACCAGACGGTGGTGCCCCACATCTACGCGGTGGGCGACGTGGTGGGCAATCCCTCGCTCGCGAGCGCGTCCTATGACCAGGGCCGCTTCGCCGCCACGCACATCGTCGAGGGCCGGCTGGAGCACAAGCTCGTCAAGGACATCCCCAGCGGCATCTACACGAGCCCGGAGATCAGCAGCCTGGGCCGCACCGAGCAGGAATTGACGCGCCAGGGCGTGCCGTATGAAGTCGGCCACGCCTTCTTCAAGAGCCTGGCGCGCGCGCAGATCACCGGCCGCACGGTGGGCATGCTCAAGATGCTCTTCCACCGGGACACGCGGGAGATCCTCGGGCTGCACTGCTTCGGGGACAACGCCTCGGAGATCATCCACATCGGCCAGGCCATCATGTCGCAGGAGGGCCCGGGCAACAGCATCGACTACTTCATCAACACCACCTTCAACTACCCCACCATGGCCGAGGCCTATCGCGTGGCGGCGCTCAACGGCCTCAACCGGCTGTTCTGAGCCCCGGGCGTCCCGCCCTCCACGACATTCCTGTCAGGGATTGGCGGAGGCGCGGGGGCATTCACCGGGCGTCTCTCCTCGGAGCGTCCCGGGCCCTCCCGGTTGGGAACACATCTTGCTCTGGCGGGGAGTCCCCCTCTCCTCGGGAGCAACGACATGATGCGACGATTCCTGGCCGTGGGTTGTCTGGCCTTGCTGTGGGTGGGTTGTAGCGGCCCGAGTCCGGAAGGGTTCCCCTCGGACATCGGAGGCGGGTTTGGCGCCACGCCCGGCGGGGCTCAGGACATGGCGCTGGCGCGGCGGAAGATCGCCGAGGGCCAGGTGCCCCACCCCGACGACTTCCTCGCCGAGGGGCTGTTCTCCGAGCATGACCTGCCCCTGGAGGGGCCGCCCTGTGAGCAGGTGTTGTGTCTGCGCACGGCCACGGGGATCGCCACCGCCCTCGACACGGACCGCCAGGAGGTGTTCGTGCAGGTGGGTTTCTCCTCCAATGTGGACCCCGCCACCTTCCGGCGCAAGCCGCTCGACGTGGCGCTCGTCATCGACCGCTCGGGCTCCATGATGGGCGAGCCCATGACTGCGGTGAAGGAGGCCGCGCGCCGCCTGGTGGGCAAGCTGGACGAGCGCGACACCTTTTCCCTGATCACCTTCGACGATGTGGCCGAGACGCTCGTCCCGCAGACCGCCCTGTCGGACCGCGCCGCCTTGCTGCGCGCCATCGACACCCTCGAGGTCCGGGGCTCGACCTGCATCGAGTGTGGGCTCCAGAAGGGCTATGCCCAGCTGTCCTCGCGTCCGCCAGACGCCGCGCGGGCCCGCCGCCTGTTCCTGTTCACCGATGCCATGCCCAACGTGGGACCGACGGGGGAGGGCGAGTTCATGCGCCTGGTTCGCGAGCAGTCCCAGCGGGGCCAGGATCTGACCGTCTTCGGCGTGAACATCGCCTTCAACCAGGAGTTCGTGGCCCAGATCTCCTCCGTGCGGGGCGCCAACTCCTTCTATTTGAGCGATGCCGAGCGCACGCGCTCCGTCTTCGATCAGGACTTCGACTACCTGGTGACGCCCATCGCGTATGACTTGAAGATGGAGCTCACCCCCGCCGAGGGCTACCGGATCGAGGCGGTGTATGGCCTGCCCGGGGTGAAGCCGGGTGATGCCCGGGCGGGCATGACCGTGTCCTCGGTGTTCCTGTCCCGCAACCGGGGCGCCGTCCTCGCGCGGCTGTCCCGCGTGGGCGAGGCGGTGCCGCCCGGTCAATCCCTGGCCGCCAGCGCGCTGTCGTTCCAGTCCACGGCGGGCGAGCCGTCCGCCACCCTGTTGACGGCGCGCTACGAGGGGAGCGAGCCGCTCACGGCCGAGGCGTCCTGGTACTCGCAGGAGCCGGTGCGCAAGACGGTCGCCCTGACCAACTTCATCCTCGGCGCGCAGGTGGCGTGCGAGAAGTGGCACGGGGGCGACAAGGTGGGGGCGCACGCCCTGGCGGAGCGAACGGCGCAATCCCTGGCCAAGGCGGCGGAGCAGCTGGACGACGCGCCCCTGCGCGCCGAGGCGGAGCTGGCGCGCAAGCTGACGGCGCTGCTCAAGCCCTCGGAGACCTAGTCCTTCTCGGCCCTCGGGGGGCTGACCTTGGCGACCTCGGGCTCGACTGGGGCCGCCAGGGGATCCGCCGGAGAGATCTGGGGCTCGGCGGGCGCCACCTCGGGCTCGCCCTTCTTCTTGTTCAACGCCCGCTTCCATCGCCCGGAGAAGTAATAGGCCATGCTGGCCGTCAGCGAGACGAAGAAGCTCAGGGCGATGGCGTACCAGATGCCCTTGACGCTGTGCATCTGGCGCGACAGCAGATAGGCCACCGGCACGCGCACCATCCACAGGGACACGAGCGACATGACCGTGGTGACGATCGTGTCGCCCGCGCCGTTGATGATGCCGTTGCTCACGAACATGAGCCCGAAGACGACATAACAGGCCCCGACGATGTGCAGGTACGACGTGCCCAGCTCGATGACGACCGGGTCCGTGACGAAGATGCGCAGCAGGGCCTCCGGAAACAGCACGGCCACCGCGGAGATGACGATCGTGATGGCGCCGCTGAACAGACACCCCGTCTTGAAGATCTGCCGGACCCGCGACTCGTGGCCCGCCCCGATGTTCTGTCCGGCGAGCGTGGAGATGGCCATGCCGAAGTTGATGGCGGGCAAGAAGGCGATCTGATCGATGCGCGAGGCCGCGCCATACGCCGCCGTGGCCACCTCGCCAAAGCCATTCACCACGCCCGTCACCAGCAGCATGCCAATGGACACGAGGCTCTGTTGGACGGATGCGGGCGCGCCGATGCGCACGGTCTTCTGGAGCATGGGCCGGAGCCCCCGCAGGACCGGCCAGCCCGGGGCGATGGGCGCCTTGGCCTTGTGCACGTAGACCATGGCGGCCAGGAACACCAACGCCTGGGAGATGAGCGTGGCCCAGGCCGTGCCATCGAGTCCCAGCCGGGGCAGCCCCAGCCAGCCGAAGATGAGCACCGGATCCAGCACGGTGATGAGCGCCACGCCCGCGAACTGGAAGTACAGGGGCGTCTTCGAGTCCCCCACGCCCTGGTACAGGCTGCGCAGCGCGAGCATGGCGAAGCTGAACGGCATGGAGAGCAGGAAGATGCGCAGGTAGCTCGTCGCGGCGGGGAAGACCTCGGCCGGCGTGTCCATGGCGCGCAGGATGGAGGGCGCGAGGACCTCGCCGAGTACCGTGAGCACGAGCCCCAGCCCGATCACGAGCACCGTGGTGCTGTCCACCACGCGCCGCAATTCCTCGAAGCGCCGGGCGCCATAGTTCTGGGACACGAGGATGTTGGTCGCCAGCGTCATCCCCATGCCAATGCCGAAGAGGATGAAGATGAAGGGGAAGCTCACCGTGACGGCGGCCAGCGCGCTCGTGCCGAGGAACCGGCCCACCCAGATGGCGTTGACGAAGCTGGAGGCCGTCTGGACCAGGCTGCCCAGGAGCATCGGCAGGGAGAACGTCACGATGTGCCGGGGGATGCTCCCGGTCGTCAAATCAGTCCCGAACTTCGTTGTCATGACGGCGCCTTTTGGGGGGCGGATGCGGCACACCCTCCCGCGCCGGGGTATGCCACCCGACGCCTGGGAACGCGAGCCCTTCGACGTTATAGGTCCCGCATGACTCACGCGCCCACGGGTTCTCCCTCGCCTTCTTCCTCGCCCTCCGTGCCAGAGGGGCGCGTGTTGGATCCGGTCTGCGGCATGACCGTGGATCCGGCGAACGCCAAGGGGGGCCACCACGAGCACGCCGGGGTGCGCTACTCCTTTTGCAACCCCAAATGCCGGGAGCGCTTCGCCGCTGATCCGGACAAGTACCTCGCGCCCAAGGCCGAGGCGCCCGCGCCCGAGACCCTGTCCCCCGGGACGACGTGGATCTGTCCCATGGACCCGGAGGTGCGGCAGGACCATCCGGGCGCCTGTCCCGTGTGTGGCATGGCCCTGGAGCCGGATCAGCCTGTCCTGACGGACGATGGGCCGGACCCGGAACTGGTGAGCATGACCCGGCGCTTCTGGGTGGGCGCGGTGCTCACGCTTCCCCTGTTCGTGCTGGGCATGGCGGAGATGCTGCCGGGCGCGCCCCTCGCGCACGTGCTCTCGCCGACGGCGAGGGCGTGGCTCCAGTTCCTGCTGGCCACGCCCGTGGTGCTCTGGGGCGGGGCGCCCTTCTTCGAGCGCGGCGCGGTCTCGGTGAAGAACCGCCACCTCAACATGTTCACCCTGGTGGCGCTGGGCACGGGCGCGGCGTACCTCTTCAGCGTCGTCGCCACGCTGGCGCCGGGACTGCTGCCCGACGCCTTCCTCGGACACGGCGGCGCGGCGCCCCTCTATTACGAGGCGGCGGCGACCATCATCACCCTGGTGCTGCTCGGCCAGATGCTGGAGCTGCGGGCGCGGCGCGCCACCTCGGGGGCCCTGCGCGCCCTGCTCCAACTCGCCCCGGCCGTGGCCCGGCGCGTGGGCGCGGACGGACGGGACGAGGACGTGCCGCTCGAGCAGGTGAAGGCGGGGGACACCCTGCGGGTGCGCCCCGGCGAGAAGGTGCCGGTGGATGGCGTGGTGCTGGAGGGCACGAGCGCGGTGGACGAGTCCCTGGTGACGGGCGAGCCGCTGCCGGTGGAGAAGACGGCGGGCGCGCGCGTCACGGGTGGCACGGTCAATGGCACGGGTGGCCTGGTGATGCGGGCCGAGCGGGTGGGCCGGGACACGCTGCTCGCGCGCATCGTCCAGCGGGTGGCCGAGGCCCAGCGCTCGCGCGCGCCCATCCAGCGGCTGGCGGACCGGGCGGCGGCGGTGTTCGTGCCCGCGGTCATCGCGGTGTCGGCGGTGACGTTCCTCGTCTGGGCCCTGGTGGGCCCCGAGCCCCGACTGGCGCACGCGCTGGTGAACGCGGTGGCGGTGCTCATCATCGCCTGCCCGTGCGCGCTGGGGCTGGCCACGCCCATGTCCGTGGTGGTGGGCATGGGCAAGGGGGCGGGAGTGGGCGTGCTCATCCGGGACGCCGAGGCGCTGGAGGTGCTCGAGCGCGTGGACACGCTGGTGGTGGACAAGACGGGCACGCTCACCGAGGGCAAGCCCCGGCTGGTGACGGTGGAGGCGCGGGGCATGGACGAGGCGCGGCTGTTGCGGCTCGCGGCGAGCCTGGAGCGGGGCAGCGAGCACCCGCTGGCGGCGGCGGTGGTGGCGGGCGCCGAGGCGCGGGGCGTGACGCCCGGGGCGGTGAAGGACTTCCGCTCGCTGACGGGCAAGGGCGTGGAGGGCGGGGTGGACGGGACGCGGGTGGCGCTCGGCAACCTGGCGCTGCTGGAGGCGTTGGGACTGGACGGGGGCGACTGGGGCGCGCGGGCCGAGGCACTGCGGCACGAGGGCCAGACGGTGGTGTTCGTGGCGGTGGAGGGCCGGGTGGTGGGGCTGCTCGGGGTGGCGGATCCGGTGAAGGCCACCACGGCGGAGGCGATCGCCACGCTGCACCGCGAGGGCCTGCGGGTGGTGATGCTCACGGGGGACAGCCGGACGACGGCGGAGGCGGTGGCGCGGGGCCTGGGCATCGACGAGGTGGTGGCCGGGGTGCTGCCCGAGGGCAAGGGCGACGTGGTGAAGCGCCTGCGGGCCGAGGGCCGCACGGTGGCGATGGCGGGGGACGGGGTGAACGACGCGCCGGCGCTGGCGGGCGCGGACGTGGGCATCGCGATGGGCACGGGCACGGACATCGCGATGGAGAGCGCGGCGGTGACGCTGGTGAAGGGGGACTTGCGTGGGATTTCACGGGCGCGGACGTTGAGCCAGGCCACGCTGCGCAACATCCGCCAGAACCTCTTCTTCGCCTTCATCTACAACCTGGTGGGCGTGCCCATCGCGGCGGGTGTGCTCTACCCGGTGTTCGGGTGGCTGCTCAGCCCGATGCTCGCGGCGGTGGCGATGAGCCTGTCCTCCGTGTCGGTGATTGGCAATGCGTTGCGCCTGCGGCGCCTGGACCTGTAGGTCTGTTTTGCGCAGAGCAGGGCGGACGCGCCTCGCTTGAGGTGCGGGCCCGGCCCCGGGACAGTGGGTGGACCATGCGCCTTCCTCCCGTGGTCCTTGGTCTGTGCCTGGGGCTGTCCGCCCAGGCTCAATCCCCCGCATCGGACTCGGAGCACGCCGGGCACATGGCGCAGGGCGAGTCCATGGCGGACATGGACCACGCGGCGCACATGGGCCACGCGGAGACCGAGGTGCGCTCCCTGCGCGACATTCCCCTGATGCGCCGGGGCTCGGGCACCTCCTGGCAGCCGGACCTCTTTCCTCCCGCCATGATCCACGGCCAGGTGGGCGATTGGGGCCTCATGTTCCAGGGTCTGCTCTTCGGCGGCTACGACGTCCAGGGCGGGCCCCGGGGCGCGCGGGCGCTCGAGGCCCTGGGCTGGGCGATGCTCATGGCCGAGCGGGAGGGGTCCTCGGGACAGCTCGTGCTCAGCCTCATGCTCAGCCCGGATCCCCTCACCGCGGGCGCCAACGGGGGCTACCCGCTGCTGCTCCAGACGGGGGAGTCCTACCGGGGCGAGCCCCTGCGCGACCGCCAGCACCCGCATGACCTGTTCATGGAGCTGGCCGCCAGCTACACGCACTATTTCTCCGACACCTGGGGCCTGATGCTCTACGTGGCCCCCGCGGGCGAGCCCGCCCTGGGCCCCGTGGCCTTCCCCCACCGCGTCTCCGCCCGGTTCGACCCCCTCGCCGTGCTGGGCCACCACTGGCAGGACTCGACCCACATCTCCTTTGGAGTGGTGACCGTGGGCGTCGTCACGCCGCTCGCCAAGCTGGAGGTCTCCGCGTTCAACGGCCGCGAGCCCGACGAGAACCGCTATGACCTGGACCTGCGCGCCCCGGACGCCTTCTCCGTGCGCCTGTCCGCCAACCCCACCCCGCGCGTGAGCGCCCAGGTGTCCTACGGCTACCTGCCGAGCCCCGAGGCGCTGGAGCCGGAGGTGTCCGTGAACCGCTTCACCGCCTCGGCCACGTACCACGCGCCCGTGGGCACCCAGGGCTTCTGGGCCACCACCGCCGTCTTCGGACGCAACCTGGAGTCCGGCGAGCCGCCCACGAGCTCCGCGCTCCTGGAGAGCAGCGTGGACCTGGATGGCCACCACGCCGTCTTCGGCCGGGTGGAGTACGTGCGCAAGACGGGGCATGACCTGGTGCTGCCCGAGGCCCTGGCGCACCAGACCTTCGACGTGGGCGCCCTGGCGCTCGGCTACGTCTACCAGTTTGGCCCCTGGGGACCCGTGAAGGCGGGGCTGGGCGCGCGGGGCGCGGTGAACCTCGTGCCCGAGTCCCTGGTGCCCTTCTACGGCGGCCGCACGCCGGTGGGCGGCATGGTGTACGTGCGACTGGCGCCCCTCCTGCGTCCCTGACATTAAATGGGGCCGTATGGGTTCTTCTCGTGAGGAAGCGCGCGGCGCGGTGGCACCGTCCGGTCTGGTCTCGGTGGTGCGCCTGCCCAACAGCTGGTTCATCCTCTGCACCTCGCGCGAGCTGGGCCGCAAGCCGCTCGCCCGCATGCTGCAGGGCGCGCCGCTCGTGCTCTTCCGCGACGCGCAAGGCAAGCCCGGCGCCCTGGCGGACCGCTGCCCCCACCGCAACGTGCCCCTGTCGCTCGGCCGGGTGGTGGGCGGGCAGTTGCAGTGCGGCTACCACGGGTGGCGCTTCGACACCCAGGGCCAGTGCCGCGCCGTGCCCGGCTTCACCGGCGAGCCCGAGGCCAAGAGCCGCTGCGCCCTGAGCTACGCCACGCGCGAGCAGGAGGGCTTCGTCTGGGTGTACTCCACGCCCGGCGTCGAGCCCACGCACGAGCCCTACCGCTTCCCGCTGCTCGACACGCCGGGCTACAGCACCGTGCGCCGCGTGCTGCGCGCGAAGGGCTCGCTGCACGCGCTCCTGGAGAACACGCTCGACGTGCCCCACACCTCGTTCCTCCACGGCGGCCTGTTCCGCACGGAGAAGAAGCGCGGGGAGATCGACGTGGTGGTGCGCCGGGGCGCGGACTCCGTGGAGGCCGAGTACGTGGGCGAGCCCCGGCCAGAGGGGCTCGTGGGCCGACTGCTGGCCCCGGGCGGCGGCGTGCTCAAGCACTTCGACCGCTTCCTCATGCCCTCCATCGCCCAGGTGGAGTACCAGCTCGGCGCGGACAGCCACATGATGGTGACCTCGGCCATGACGCCCGTGGAGGACTGGGACACGCTCGTCTACGCCGTGGTGACCTTCCGGCTGCCCCTGCCGCACTGGCTCATCAAGCCCTTCATCACCCCCGTGGCCCTGCACATCTTCCAGCAGGACGCCCGCATCCTCGAGCAGCAGACGGAGACCATCCGCCGCTTCGGCACGGAGGCCTTCGCCTCCACCGAGGTGGACGTGCTCGGCCCCTCCATCCTCCGGCTCATGCGCCAGGCGGACCGGGACCGCGCCACGCTGCCCACCGAGGTGCACGAGACGCGCCTCAAGATGCAGGTGTAGCGCGGGCACCCACACCCACGGACTCGCGGGGCTTTCCGACTTTTCACCAGCACACAGAGTCGGGGCGGGGGGGGTGGCCGCCGGGGAGGGGAAGGGTCACCTTCGCGACATGCCTGTGTCACTGCCCACCGAGAAGCGAGTCTACGCGCAGTCCGTGGATGCCTTGTTCGTCCGGGCCCTGGGGCCGCACCTGTCGCGCGAGGGCCGTCGGCGGCTCAAGGACGTGGGCCTGGACTTGAACGAGCCCCTGCGGCCGTCCTACGCGCTGGAGCAGTGGAAGGCGTGCCTGCGGGTGGCCGTGGAGGACGTGTTCCCCGGGCTGCCCGAGCGCGAGGCCTGGTCGCGCCTGGGCGAGCGCTACCTGCAGGGCTTCCGGCTGACGGCCCAGGGGCGCGCGAGCATGTCGCTCGTCACCCGGCTGGGGCCGCGCCCGACGCTGGAGCGCGTGCCGCACAACCTGCGCGCGGGCAACAACTTCAACGAGGTGCGGGTGGAGGAGCTGGGCACCCACGGCGCCCGGCTGTGGATGCGGGACATCGCCGCGGACAACCCGTACTTCGCCTGTGGCTTGCTCGCCGAGACGCTGCGCGCGGCGGGCGCCGAGGACATCCAGGTGGAGCCCGTGGCGCGCGAGGGCACGTCCGCCACCTTCCGCCTCACCTGGATGAACGCCACCCGCCGACCGGTGGCCAGCGGCCTGTCGCGCTGAGCGCGGGCCGTCAGTCCCGGCCCCGGCGCCTCCGGGACGTCAGCCGGGAGTCGCCGTGCCGTCCGCCGCAGCCGCCATGGGCCAGGGGGCCCGGGTGCGCGCGCGGCAGGGGCCGCGCCAGGGCCGTCGGGCGGTGCACGGTGATGTCGTGCAGGTAGATGAGCACCCCGGGGTCCCCGGGTGACACCGTCACCTCCCAGCAGCGCGAGGGGGAGCGCTCGGCGAAGCGCGTGGCCTGGCCCGTGGCGAGCACCCGCCGGGCCTGGGGGCTCAGGGTGGAGCCCGGTGCCCCGGCGTACTCCTGCTCCAGGGGCCGGCCGATGAGGGCTTGCCGCCCCTTGCCCAGCCACGACTCCGCCGCCGCGTTCACGTAGCTGAAGCGCAGGTGGGGATCGAGCGCGAGGAAGGGCGCCGGCATGGCCTCCACGAAGGAGAGCATCCGCTCCTCGAAGGCGGCCGTCTCGCTCATGAAGCGCTCGGTGTCCGTCACGTCCACGAGCCACACCGCGAGCAGGGCCTCCTCCACCCGGGCGGCGCGCGTGAGCACCCGGCGCGTCCCCGCGACCCGGCGCAGGGGCAGCACCCGCGTGAGGGGCACGCCCGTGAGCAGCACCTGCCGCCAGTCGCTCCGGCCTCCCGCCAGCTCCGGCCGGGCCCCGAGCAGCCGCAGGCCCACCGGGTCCTCCTCCAACAGGGCCTGGGCCGCCGGGTTGGCGTACTCGCACAGGAAGTCTCCGGCGTGAGGCCCTGTTGCCTCCAGACGAAGCGCGAGGAACGCCTCCGGATTGAGCTGCTCGAGGGCGTAGGCATGGCGCGGCGGGGACATGGGATGAGGCCTCCGAGGCCACGAAAGCACACCCCCTCCGCCGCCGTTGACGCGGGGCGTCTTCGCGGCAGGTGAATGGCGGCGTGACGACACTCCCTCGCAGGAGGCGTGAAGTGCCGCACACGGCGTTCAATGTTTGCCCAGGGGCTGTGCCGGGACGGTGGAGGGCCCGGCGGGCCGGGCGCCGCGCGTTGACCTTCCCCTAAACCCGTGTTCAGGCTGAGCGTGCGCCATGGCCCCGCAGATCGCCCTCGACTTCGCCACCCCCTCCCTCGTCCACCCGGCGCTCGCGCCCTTCCACCCCGTGGTCCAGGCGTGGTTCAGCGAGCGACTGGGCGAGCCCTCGCGTCCGCAGGTGGAGGGCTGGCCGCTCATCCAGGACTGGCGGGACGTGCTCATCGCCGCGCCCACGGGCAGCGGCAAGACGCTCACCGCCTTCCTCGCCGCCCTGGATCGGCTCTTCCGGCTCGCGCTGGAGGGCGTCCTGGAGGATCGCACCCAGGTGCTCTACGTGTCGCCGCTCAAGGCGCTGGGCAACGACGTGCGCAAGAACCTGCTGCAGCCGCTGGAGGAGCTGCTCCAGCGGGCGCGCGCCGCGGGCTTTTCGCCCCAGGAGCTGCGGGTCCAGGTGCGCACGGGCGACACCTCCGCCTCCGAGCGCGCGCAGATGGTGCGCCGGCCCCCGCACATCCTCATCACCACGCCGGAGTCGCTCTACCTCTACCTGACGGCGGAGCGGGCCCGGGCCACGCTCCGGGGGGTGCGCACCGTCATCGTGGACGAAATCCACGCCCTGGCGCGTGACAAGCGCGGCAGCCACTTCGCCCTGTCGCTGGAGCGGCTCAAGGCCATCACCGAGGTGCGGCCCCAGCTCATCGGCCTGTCGGCCACGCAGAAGCCCCTGGAGGCGATCGCCGCCTTCCTCACCGGCGAGCGCGACGAGCCCTGCCAACTGGTCCAGGTGGGGCACCAGCGGCCGTGGGATTTGCGGGTGGAGATTCCGGACGCGGAGCTGGGCTCGCTCGCCACGCACGAGATGTGGGGGCAGGTGTATGACCGGCTCCTGCAACTGGCCAGCGAGCACCGCACGACGCTCGTCTTCGTGAACACGCGCAAGCTGGCCGAGCGCGTGGCGCACGACCTGGGCGAGCGCCTGTCGCCGGACAAGGTGGCGGCGCACCACGGCAGCATGTCGCGCGAGCTGCGGCTGTCGGCCGAGGAGCGGCTCAAGGCGGGACAGCTGTCGGTGATGGTGGCCACGGCGTCGCTGGAGCTGGGCATCGACGTGGGCAACGTGGACCTGGTGGTGCAGCTGGGCAGCACGCGCTCCATCGCCGTGCTGCTGCAGCGGGTGGGCCGCGCGGGCCACTACAAGGGCGGCGTGTCCAAGGGCGTGCTCTTCGCCATGACGCGCGACGAGCTGATGGAGTGCGTGGCCCTGCTCAACGCCGTGCGCGAGGGCGACCTGGACGCGGTGCGCATCCCGGAGAAGCCCCTGGACGTGCTCGCGCAGCAGATCGTGGCCGCGTGCGCGTGCGAGGAGTGGGACGAGCGCGCGCTCTACAGCCTCTTGCGCCGCGCCTGGCCCTACCGTGACCTCTCCTACGAGGAGTACGAGAAGGTGTTGGAGACGCTGTCCGAGGGCGTGTCCCTGCGGCGCGGGCGGGCGGGGGTGCACCTGCACCGCGACCGGGTGAACCAGCGGCTCAAGGCGCGCCGGGGCGTGCGCATCACCGCGCTCACCAACGGCGGCGCCATCCCGGACACCTTCACCTTCAACGTGGTGGCCGAGCCCGAGGGCAAGGTGGTGGGCACGCTGGACGAGGACTTCGCGGTGGAGTCCTCACCCGGGGACATCTTCCTGCTGGGCACGACGGCCTGGCGCATCCAGCGGGTGATGGGGGCGTCGGTGATGGTGGAGAACGCCCACGGCCAGCCGCCCACGGTGCCCTTCTGGCGTGGCGAGGCCCCGGGCCGCACGGACGAGCTGAGCGTGCACGTGGGCCGGCTGCGCGCGGAGCTGCTCCAGCGCGCCGACGCGCCGCTCTTCCTGGAGAAGCAGCTCCAGGTGCCGCCCCCGGCGGTGGACGCGCTGCTCGCGTACCTGCGCGCGGGCCAGCAGGTGCTCGGGGTGGTGCCGAGCCAGACCACGCTCGTGGCCGAGCGCTTCTTCGACGAGGCGGGCGGCATGCAGCTCATCCTCCACGCGCCCTTTGGCAGCCGCGTCATGCGCGCCTGGGGCATGGCGCTGCGCAAGCGCTTCTGCCGCACCTTCGACTTCGAGCTCCAGGCGGCGGCCACCGAGGACGGGCTGCTCTTGTCCCTGGGCGAGCAGCACTCCTTCCCGCTGGAGGACATCTTCGGCTTCCTCAACCCGGAGAACACCGAGGAGGTGCTGGTGCAGGCGGTGCTGCAGTCGCCGCTGTTCGGCACGCGCTTCCGGTGGAACGCGACGCGGGCCCTGTCCCTGTCGCGCTTCTCCTCGGGCAAGCGCGTGGCGCCCAACCTCCAGCGCGCGCGCAGCGAGGACCTGCTCGCCGCGGTGTTCCCCGCCCAGGTGGGCTGCCAGGACAACCACCATGGCGCGGACGTGGAGGTGCCGGACCACCCGCTGGTGCGGCAGACGATGCAGGACTGTCTGCGCGAGGCCATGGACGTGGACGGCCTGCGCCAGGTGTTGCGCGGCATGAAGGAAGGCCGCATCCAACTGGTGGCGCGGGACGTGCCCGAGCCGAGCGTGTTCGCCCACCAGATGGTGAACAGCCAGCCCTACACCTTCCTGGACGACGCGCCCGCCGAGGAGCGCCGGGTGCGCAACGTGGTGCTGCGCCGCACGCTGCCGGCGGAGGACTCGGCGGCCTTCGGCGCGCTGGACGCGAGCGCCATCGAGCAGGTGGTGCGCGACGCGGCGCCGCCCCTGCGCGACGAGGACGAGCTGCACGACGCGCTCCTGCAACTGGTGCTGCTGCCCGAGGCGCGGGTGGTGGGGCGTTTCGTGGCGGGCCTCGCGGCGCAGCGGCGCGTGGCCTGGCTGGAGGTGGCGGGCCAGCGCTACCTCGTCCCCGCCGAGCGGATCCAGGCCGTCCGCGCGCTCTTCCCCGAGGCCGAGCTCCAGCCCGCCCTCCAGCCGCTGCCCGGGGACAAGCCCGTGGAGCGCGACGCGGCGGTGGCGCAGGTGGTGCGCGGGTGGATGGAGCTGCTGGGCCCCACGACCGTGGCGGAACTGGCGGCCCTCACGTCCCTGGACGCCACGGACGTGGACATCGCGCTGCACGCGCTGGAGGCCTCGGGCGGCATCCTCCGGGGACGCTTCCGTCCGGACGCCGTGCCGGGCGGAGTGGAGTGGTGCGACCGGCGCCTGCTCCAGCGCATCCACCGGCTGACGGTGGGCCGGCTGCGCAAGGAGATCGAGCCCCTGAGCGCGCGCGACTTCATGCGCTTCCTCTTCCGGTGGCACCACCTGGAGGAGGTGGACGCGCTCCGGGGCTCCACGGGCCTGTCCAAGGCCATCGGCCTGTTGCAGGGCTACGAGGCGCCCGCGTCCGCGTGGGAGCGCTTCCTGTTGCCCGCGCGGATGAAGGGCTACCTGGGCGACCTGCTGGAGCGCGCGTGCTACTCGGGCGAGGTGGCCTGGGGGCGGCTCACGCAGAAGGAAGCCAAACCAGTGGCGAGTCCCCGCCGGGGCGCGCCCGTGCCGCCCCCCGCGCCCGAGCCCGTGCGCTCGCGGGCGGCCTCGCCCAACCGCAACGCGAGCCTGTCCTTCGTGAAGCGCGAGGATCTGGACTGGATGCTGTCGGCGGCGCGGCCCGGCATGGTGCTCGCGGATGGCGGCGTGCGGGTGCCGGAGGACCTGTCCGCGCCCGCCCGGGACGTGGTGACGGTGCTGGAGCAGCGCGGCGCGTGCTTCTTCACGGACCTGTGCTCGCGCGCGCGGCGGCTGCCCTCGGAGGTGGAGGACGCGCTGTGGGAATTGGTGGCCCGGGGGCTCGTCACGGCGGACGCGGTGCAGAACCTGCGGGTGCTCCAGAGCCCGGCGCAGCGCAAGCGGCAGAAGCTGTTGCAGCGCGGCGGTCCGGGACGCTGGAGCCTGCTGGCGCCCTCCGAGCCCAAGGGCGAGGACGAGGTGCGCGAGTCGCTCGCGCGGCTGTTCCTGCAGCGCTACGGCATCGTCTGGCGAGACCTGGTGATGCGCGAGGCCCTGGCACCCTCCTGGCGCGAGCTCTTGTACGTGTACCGGAGGATGGAGGCGCGGGGCGAGATTCGCGGGGGCCGCTTCGTGGCGGGCTTCGTGGGCGAGCAGTTCGCGCTGCCGGACGCGGTGGACGTGGCGCGGGCGGTGCGGCGGCAGGAGCCCTCGGGGGTGCGGGTGCAGATCTCCGCGGTGGATCCGCTCAACCTCACGGGCGTGGTGACGCCGGGCCCACGCGTGCCCGCCACGGTGGGCAACGTCGTGCTCTACGTGGACGGCGTGCCCCAGGGCGTCGACGACCAGGGTGACGAGGCGGAGGACGAGGACGACTCGGCCGAGGTGGCCCAGGCGAGCTGAGCTTCATTCCAGGCGGTCGGGCTCTCGTCCCAAGGGATCCCACACGAACCGCTCGGTGGGCGTGAGCCGCATGTTCGTCAGTGCGTGCCGCGCGGCGAATCGAGCGAAACGCTCGGAGGCCACGAGTGTTCCCGCCAGGGCCCTCGGGCGAAAAATGTCTTCTTTCACCTGAGGCGGCTGTTCCAGGCAGAAGCCATGGATGGCATCCAGGCCGGACAACCTGCACCCATCACAGGTGAAGGGCCGTGGGCGGTGGAGCCGACTTCGTGTCTCATCCACGGCCGTTTCGGAGAAGTCGGGAGTGGCGAGAAAATAGAGTGGAGAGGCGAGCGTGGGCCCTCGGCGTTTTCGGAGCACGCGCGTCACTTCGACGGGGTGGAAGCTCCCGAGTCCCACGAGCCCTTCGTCGTGGTACGCGTCGCGGAAGCGTCTGGAGACAAGCAGGTCTCCTCCCGGACCCGTGGCGACATCCCCCCAGTTCGTGCCGTACGGCTCCAATTCCACCTGAAAGGGAGGAAGCCAGATCCGTGCTCCACGACCCTGGCCGCACCGAGGACAGCGAGGGGCGTCCCCCAGGTGGGGATTCACGGGGCTGAAGCGGGTGTCGTGGGACCCGAAGGCGTCATCCTGGAGCACGAAGAAGCGTTGCGTGGGTGAGGTCTCAGAAACCATGGGGAAAGCGATGGCGCAGATCTGGCCGAAGGTACAACTGGCGGAGGAAGGCCTCGAAGTGCTCCACCGAGGCCGTGGGGTTCTCACGGAGCCAGCGAATGATGGTGTCGTCGAGCTTGCGGTGCCAATCCTGGTAGCCCCAGTGTGACGCTTGGTCCCTGGCTTGGACGACGAATCGCGAGTCCCTGGGCGTGTAGTGGCCGCCGAGCGTCAGGTGTCGTTCGAGTTCCTTGGCGATGGGTCTCGAGATGACATGGTGGGTCTGGCCCGTGCATTCAGGCTCCATGTCGGGGCGCATCGACGGGCCGGTCGTGGAGGTCGCCATGGCCAGGGGGGCCGACGCCAGGGTGAGACTGGCACCCGCCGCTGTCACGCTGACCGCTTGCACTTCGGAGACGGCGGTCAGGTGGAGTCCATGGTGGGTCCGCGCGGCGAGTGACGCTTGCGCGAAGCCCGGGAGCGTGGGTCCGGTCACGGACAGCCCCGTGGTGGCGCCAAAGGCCGCTGTGGCCAGCATGACGAACAGCCTCGCGGCTCGAACACCGATGGCCTTCGCGTACTGGTCTCCCGCGGCTCGGAGTTCGACGAAGGTCGTGGCCCGGGAGGCGGAGTCCCTCAGCTCAACCCATCCGGAGACCAGGCCCCAGAACGTGTCCCAACCCAGATAGCTCAGAAGGAAAGCCGTGAGCGCCACGGCCACGGGCTTCGTCACGGGTTCAGGCGCGACCAGGACGAGCAGGTAGAACGTCATCGCCGAGAGCAGCGTGTTGCGGATGGTCGCTGGGTCCGCGAGCGCGCCGAACGCTCCCCGGGTTTCCTCCCATACGGAGCCGAAGGCCAACGCGAGGGCCACCTGCTGGCGGTCATGCGCGTCCAGCACAGGCTCGTCGCCGAGAAGCGAGAGGCAATCGCCCGTCGCGCGCGTGTGTGCGCACCATCGGAGGTAGTCGCGCGTCAAGGCAGGCGCGGGTGCGGTGGGCCATGCGGCCAGGGTGATGTGCGCCAGGCGCCGGGGTGGGGTGGATGCGGGGCGCTGGTGAACCCGAGCGATGGGCTGAAGCGGGAGGTCCAAGACCAATCCCGCCATGGCGCGGGCGAACTCCTGGGGCGTCACCTCTACGGGGCGTTGGGGTGGGACGCGCGACCCGCGACGGGTGGAGTTCGAGGCCGTGCAGCCCAACGAAGCGGCTCCGAGGAGCGCCAACAACGAGAGCAGTCTCCACATGTGCCGTGTCCTCTCCCGTTGCTCCCGACAACGGACCTCATCTCCGT
This sequence comes from Archangium primigenium, assembly GCF_016904885.1. NCBI lineage: Bacteria > Pseudomonadati > Myxococcota > Myxococcia > Myxococcales > Archangiaceae > Melittangium > [Archangium] primigenium. Next base: position 8,933,863 of record NZ_JADWYI010000001.1, on the reverse strand, counting down.
CGTGAGCCTGTCATGTCCCAATGCCCTCTGGCCATATGGCCTTGGCGCCATCCCCTGACCTGCGTGAGCTGCGCGTGAGGTGCCCGCTCGCCTGGGGTCGAGGCATCCAGCCTGGCTCGGCGCGTCTCCCAGCGCGGGCCGGGCACGGACCCCATCTTGAGGGGACGTCTGTTCTGTCCGAGGGGAGGACCTCATGCCCATCCACCTGTGCCGCGCGTGTGGAACTTCCTATGACGCGCCCCAGGCGCCCGAGCACTGTCCCATCTGCGTGGACGAGCGGCAGTACGTGCCGCGGAGTGGTCAGGCGTGGACGACCCCCGAGGCGCTCGCGGCCGGGCATGTGAATGCCTGGCGCCAGCTCGAGCCGGGCCTGTTCGAGCTCCACACGCGGCCCGACTTCGCCATCGGCCAGCGCGCGCTCCTCATTCGTACCCCTCGGGGCAACATCCTCTGGGACTGCCTGGCACTGCTCGACGCGGCGACCGAGACGCTCCTCCGCGCGCTGGGCGGCCTCACGGCCATCGCCATCTCGCACCCGCACTACTACACCCGCATGCAGGACTGGGCGCGCGCGTTCCAGGTGCCCGTCCACCTGCATGCCGCCGACCGGGCGTGGGTGATGCGTCCGGACGCCTCGCTCCGGTTCTGGGAGGGCGAGACCCTGACCCTCGAGGAGGGCGTGACGCTGCTGCGGCTGGGCGGCCATTTCGCCGGAGGCACGGTGCTGCACTGGCGCGAGGGCGCGGACGGGCGGGGGGCGCTGCTCAGTGGGGACATCGTCCAGGTGGCGGCCGATACCCGCCGGGTGTCCTTCCTGTGGAGCTATCCCAACATGATGCCGTTGTCCGCGCGCACGGTGCGGCGCATCGCCGACACGCTCCAGCCCTGGCGCTTCGAGCGCGTCTACGGCGCCTTCCCGGGCCGCGAGGTGACGCGGGAGGGCTCGGCCGCCGTCCAACAGTCCGCCGCTCGGTACATCGAACTCCTGGCGGAGGAGGCTTCACCGTAGGCGTGGCCGGGTGGACGGGCTTTGGCCGACCGTGATTCTCTCCGGCCCATGTTCCCTTCTGGTTCCCGCAAGCTGTTCGGTGCCCTGTCCCTGGGCTCCCTGCTCGTCGCCGCGTCCAGCTGCCACGACGATCCCCCGGCCCCCGTCCCCGAGCCCACGCCCGAGCCCGTTCGTGTCCAGGTGCTGGCCTTCAATGACTTCCACGGCAACCTGGAAGCCCCCTCGGGCAGCAATGGTCGCATCAAGGTGCGTACCGAGAACGGCGGCACGGCCGACGTGAACGCGGGCGGCGCGGCGTTCCTCGCCCATCACCTCCAGGCCCTGAGGGCCCAGAACCCGGAGAACACCGTGGTGGTGTCCGCGGGGGATCTGATCGGCGCCTCGCCGCTCGTCTCCGGCATCTTCCACGATGAGCCCACCATCCAGGCGATGAACATGATGGGCCTGGACTACAACTCCGTGGGCAACCACGAGTTCGACGACGGCACCCAGGAGCTGCTGCGCATGCAGTCCGGCGGCTGCCACCCGGTGGACGGCTGTCAGGCGAGCACGAACTTCCCCGGCGCGACGTTCCAGTTCCTCTCGGCCAACGTGTTCACCGACCTGGCCGCCCGGAAGACGTTCTTCCCCGCCTATGGCATCCGCGAGTTCCAGGGCGTCAAGGTCGCCTTCATCGGCATGACGCTCGAGGGCACGCCGCAGATCGTCGCGCCGTCCGGCACGAAGGGGCTCTCCTTCCAGGACGAGGCCGACACGGTCAACGCGCTGGTTCCGGAGCTCCAGGCTCAGGGCGTGAAGGCCATCGTGGTGGTCATCCACGAGGGCGGCCTGCCCACGGGCCTCTACGACGAGTGCCCGGGCATCTCCGGCGCCATCAAGGACATCGTCGAGCGGCTGGATGCGGAGGTGGACGTGGTGGCCTCGGGCCATACGCACCAGGCCTACAACTGCGTCATCAATGGCAAGCGCGTCACCAGCGCGGCCAGCTACGGGCGCCTCATCACCGACATCGACCTGACGTTGGATCCCCGCACGGGCGATGTCGTGGAGGCGGACGCGCGCAACGTCGTCGTCACGCGGGAGACGCCGGATGCGGCGGTGGAGGCGTTCGTGCAGGGCATCGTCGCCAAGGCGGCGCCCCAGCGTGACAAGGTCATCGGGAACACGCCGAGCGAGTTGAAGGGCCCCGTGCGGCCCATTCCGGCGGGCGCCTCGGGCGAGTCCGTGCTGGGCAATGTCGTCTCGGACGCCATGCTCGCGGCCACGCGGGAGCCGGCCACGGGGGGCGCCGTCATCGCCCTGCAGAACTCGGGCGGTGTGCGCGCGGACATCAACGCGGGTGACATCACCTTCGGCGAGGCGTTCGCCGTGCAGCCGTTCGCCAACAACCTGGTGACGCTGACGCTCACCGGCGCGCAGATCGACACGCTGCTGGAGGCGCAGTTCCAGCCGAGCGGCACCTCCATCCTCCAGCCGTCGCGGGGCTTCGCCTTCGCGTGGAGCGCCTCGGCGCCCGCGGGCAGCAAGGTGGATCCCGCCTCCATCAAGCTGGACGGCGTGACGCTCGACCCCGCGGCGAGCTACCGGGTCACGGTGAACAACTTCATGGCCTCCGGCGGTGACGGCTACACAGTGCTGCTCGAGGGCAAGGCGCCGCTCACGGGGGCGATCGACGTCGACGCGGTGGAGGCCTACCTGCGCGCCAACAACCCCCTGTCTCTGCCCGCCCTGGGCCGCATCACCCTGCTGCCCTGAGGGTGGATGCGGGGACGTCCCCTCCTCGCCGCTGTCTCCATTGAACCTCTCAAGGCACGTTACGCGACTTGACTTGAGAGGTCGACGTTGCTCACATCAAGCGTGGGCCTGTCGTGGGAGCGCGAGGAGGGGCACGTGGAGGACGAGACGAAGGGGCAGGGTGATCGGGTGGGGGAATACCTGCTCGGGCGCGAATGCGAAGAGGTGGGCCCTGAACTGGGCCGCCTCCACGAGGCGCGCAACGAGCGCAACGGAAACTCCGCCCTGGTACTACGGCCCGAGACGCGCGTGGATTGGGACCTCGAGGAGGGTTGGCAGGTGCGCATCTCCAGCGAGCGCTCACGGGGCTTCGTGAGAATTGAAGTAGAGCGCTCACCCCCGTCAGGGCGGTTGACGAAGTTGGTGGACCTCATTGCCCTGGTCTTCGCCGCGCTCACTCGGGTGGAGGACAACGCGCGGGTCGGGGCCCATATGACGCGAGGGCGGTTGCGTTCGGCACTGAGTGTTGTCTGGGGCAGGGCGGGCCTCGTGGGTCTGTTGCTGTGTGTTGGGAGCCTGCTTTCGTGTCTCTCCGTCACGAGCCGTGTCGCGGAGGAACCGCGAAGCGGGCTTGGCATGGTCAGTGCGGGGCCCACGGACGCGGCGCAGACGATCAACGCTGCGGAGACAGGGCCCCTCCCCATCGCCTACCCGATGCCCGAAAAACCTTTTCGGAACCAAGCAAAACCGCCTTGTGATGTCGACCGGGACGAGGTGGAGATCAACGGAGGTTGTTGGATGGCGCTCGACCGCAAGCCGCCGTGCCTCGTGAAGAGTCAAGCCGTGCATCAGGGCAAGTGCTACCTGCCCGTGGGGAAACGAACCTCTCCGCTGCAATCCCTGGAGCCCTGATCCGGCGCGTGGCGCTTGGGGCGGCGCATGAGAGCGGTTAGGGTCCGCCGCCATGCAAGAGGTCCCCGAGGGCCGCTCCCGTTGGACCCTGCCGCCCCTGCCAGCGGTGCTGCTCGCCATCGTCAGTGTGCAGGGAGGCGCGGCGCTGGCCAAGGGGTTGTTCCCGGCGCTCGGCGCGGCGGGCGTGGCGGGCCTGCGCATCGTGCTGGCCGCGGTCATGCTGCTCGCGGCCTTCCGTCCGCCCCTGCTGCGCTTCACCCGGGCGCAGTGGGCCGCGGTCATCCCCTATGGGTTGACGCTCGGCCTGATGAACCTCACCTATTACATGGCCATCGCGCGCATCCCGCTGGGGTTGGGCGTCACGCTGGAGTTCGTGGGGCCGCTGTTGGTGGCGGTGTTGGGCTCGCGGCGCCTGGCGGACTTCTTCTGGGTGCTGGTGGCGGCGGTGGGCATCGTGTTGCTGACGCCATGGAGCGGGGCGCCGGGCGCGCTGGACATGAAGGGCGTGCTGCTCGCGCTCTTCGCGGGCGCCTGCTGGGCGGGGTACATCGTGCTGGGCGGCCGCCTGTCGCGGGTGATGTCCAGCGGACAGGGCGTCGCGGTGGGCATGGTGTTCGCGTCGCTCGTCGTGCTGCCCGTGTCCCTCTCCGAGGGCGGGATGGCGAGGCTGACGCCGGGATTGTTGGGCGCGAGTCTCGGCGTGGCGCTGCTGTCGAGCGCGCTGCCCTACACCCTGGAGATGGCGGCGCTGCGGGTGCTGCCCAGCCGCACCTTCGGCATCCTGATGAGCCTGGAGCCCGCGGTGGCGGCGGTGCTGGGCTTCCTGCTGCTGCACGAGCGGCTCACGTCCCTGCAATGGCTCGCGGTGGTGCTGGTGAGCGGGGCCTCGGCGGGCTCCACGCTCACCGCGGCGCGTCGTCCGCCGCCGCCCCTGGAGGCGTGAGGGCTCAGGGCCGCAGGGCTTGGAGCCGCGCGCTCTGGCCCGGCGCGGCGGTGGCCATGGCGTCGATGAGCGCGCGCGCCTCGGCGGGTCCCTGATTGGCGAATGTGGCCGGGGCAGCGCTCCGGCTGATCGCCCAGAACAGCAGGGCGTGAGACCGCGCGGGCAGCTTGCTGAAGGTCTCCAGGTTCGAGGGCGTCAGCCGATGTCCCAGGGAGCGCACGAGGTCGAAGCCCTCGGCCATGGCGGCGGCCATCTCGCGGGCCTCCTCCCAGGTGATTCCACGGCCCCGCTGGTAGGCGCGCAGGCACGTGGTCATGACGGGCGCCACCAGGGCGGCGTGCGTGCGCAGCCAGCTGTGCATCTCGGGCTGCGTGTCGGTGGGGATGCCGGCCTTGGAGAAGATCTCCGCCCAGCGGGGGTCCGTCACGATGGTGATCTGCAGGAACGAGAGCGCGCGCGGGATGACCTGGGCCTTGAGCTTGCCCTCCTGGAGCTGGGCCGCGATGGCGGGAAAGCCGAACACGAAGCGCTCCGCGCCCACCGCGTCGCGCAGCCGGTCGAACGGCGCGAAGGTGTTGAACATGAACATCACCTGCCTGGCGGCGCTCTGGCTCAGCGTGGGCAGCACCGCGTCCACCTGGTGATCGAGCACGCTGACGAGCACGAGGTCCCACGGCGTCTGGGTGTCGAGCGCGCCGCTCACCAGCACGGGCGCGCGCTCACCCTCCGAGGTGACGATGGCGCGCGTCTTCTCCAGGTACGCGAGGCGTTGGCCCCGCGCGACGACGGTGACGTCATGGCCCGCTCGGGCGAGGTGGTAGGCGAAGGTGCTGCCGATGGCTCCGGGGCCCACGATGGCGATGTTCATGGCGCTCCCGAATAATCCCCGCCCGCGCGGGGCGCACGATTACTCGGCGCAGGGAAACGACGTGTCGAGCGTCTTGCTGCCCTTGACCCCGGGGCCTGTCAGGGTGACGGTCACCTTGACGGCGGACGCGCACCGGTAGGGCACGAGGAAGGGCACCTGTGTGTTGCCATCCTCGGACAGCACCTCCAGGGTCTTCGTCTGGGTGACCTTCCAGCCGGGGCTGTCCCCCGTGGCCTCGGAGGACTCCTTGGGCGCGCTGACCACGAGCTTGAGCGTCAGGGGCTTCTCGCTCTGGTAGGTGCCCTGCAGCTTCACGAGGATGACGGCATCCGAGTTCATCCCGTAGGCGTCCGAGGACTCCTCCATCGTGACGATGGCGCCCTTCTGCCGATCGAAGACGCGGGCCTCGACGCTGGCGAGGGTGGGCTTGCTCGCGGTGGGCTCGCCCACGGCGGGGGCGGCGAGCAGCAGGAGAAGCAGGGGAGATGCGCGCATGAAAAGTTCCTGTCGGGGTTCCCGCGCATTCTCCAAACTCCTATGAGAAGAAGCCACCATGACCGACTGGAAGCGAATCGAGGGCCTCAACGGGGGAGCACGCCTCTACTACGTCGAACCACCGATCGACTCCGAGCGCGAGGTCTGGTTCTACGACGAGAACGCCATGCTGCGCGTGTGGAGCGATGGCGTCCTCTTCACGAACGACACACACGTGGACCCCGGGCCGGCCAGCGTCTCGGCGCGGTTCACGCTCTACCAGGTGCGCAACCAGCTCTTCGTCGACGTGGAGGTCCGGGGCGAGAAGGCCGTGGTCCGCCGGGGCGTGTTGAACGGGCGCTCCGTCCAGTCGCTCGCCGATGCCTCGGAGGTCGAGTCCCTGCTCGCGCGCTATCGGACGCTCCGGTTCAACGAGGGCACGCCCTGGAACGCCACCAAGACGCAGGTGACGGTGCGCGAGTACCGCGACGCGTCCTCCCAGGGGTGGACCGTGCGCGTGGATGGCTCGGCGGTCATGGAGTCCATGCGCGAGGCCGTGTCCCTGCCGAGCCGGGAGGCCGCCATCGCGCTCGCCGAGGAGCGCATCCAGGCCCAGGAACGGGAGGGCTTCCGGAGCTACCTCGTCGAGCTCATGCCCGCCCGCTTCCCCAATCCGGACCCGAAGCCCGTCAAGGGCGCGCCCAAGCGCAAGGCGCCCGCGAAGAAGGCCCCCCAGGCGAAGCCCACCACCGCCCACGAGGCCGTGGACGCGGCCGTCGCCCTGCTGAAGGATTTGCACACCCGTGTTCCCCAGGGTCACTTCGTGACGGAGTGCCTGGACCTGGAGACGGAGCGCGCGCGGGTCGCGTCCGTCGAGCGACACCCCGACTTCTTCCTCGACACGCACGCCGGACGGGTGGGGCGCTGGAGGGCGGCCGGGCCGCGGGCGCCCGAGGCGAACGAGTCGAGCTGGGATTACTTCGTGCGGGTGTACGGCACCCTCACGTGGATCCTCGATGACCAGGCCAACGCGGGGCTGGACATGTTCTATTGCGGCAACGTGACGGGCGGCGGCTGGAGTTGTCTGGAGTTGCCCGAGGCGGGGGACTACGACATCACGGCGCAGGCGGAGGCCACCGGGAACGAGGCGCTGAAGCAGCTGCACGTGTTCCACGGGGGCTGGCACACCGGGTGCTCGTGGGCCTTCGACCAGCGCGTGAAGTCGCCCACCGGGGAGTTCGCCATCATCCCCTTCGACGACACCCTGGACGAGCTGCCGCGCCGGGTGAAGCCCGAGCGCATCGTCCCCTTCGGAGACTGGCTCTACAAGCGCGTGGTATTGCTCACGCGCATCGCGGAGCGCAACCTGCGCGAGCTGGAGGACGACGCTCAGGCGTAGATGCCGACCGCGCAGTCGGGCAGCGCCTGGCGCAGGGCCTCCAGTTGCTCGCGGGGAATGGCGGGCGCGTGGAAGTCCAGCGTGCGCAGGCTCTTCAGGTGGAAGAGGCACGGCGGCACGGATGTCATCGCCGAGGCCTCCAGGCTGAGGAAGCGCAGGTGCGGGAGCTGCCCCAACTCGTCCGGGAGTGACGCGAGGCGGGTGGCGCGCAGGTTCAGCGATTCGAGGCACTGGAGCTGGCCCACCTCCGGGGGCAGGGCGCTCAGCTCCCGGTTGAAGGACAGGTCCAGCCGCTTCAGGGCCCGCAGCTGGCCCAGCTCCCGGGGCAGTTGCTTGAGGCCGGTGGAACCCAGCCACAAGTGCTCCAGCGCGGAGAACTCTCCGATCAGGGGCGGGAGTTCGCCCAGCTTCCGCCCGTTCAGGGTGAGTTCCTTCTCCGTCCGGTCGAACGCGGCCAGCACGGCCTCGGGCCCCTTGGCCTGGGGGCGTTTCTTCCGGAGGGGCAGGGACTCGCCCTCCAGGCCCAGGGGGTCGCCCTCGGGCGCCTCGCCCTCTCCGGCTTCGTGTCGCGCGAGCGCCTCCTCCAGTTCCCGCAGCTGGTGCTCGAGCCATTCCGGGAAGGCGCCGCACTCCTCCACGGGGAGGCTGTCCTCGACCGTCCAGACGACGAGCGCGCCGCCCTCCGCGCTCGGGCCGAAGGCGTAGCCGTTGGTGTCGTTGATGTCGTGCGAGGCGAACATCACGAAGCGGTAGGGATGGGTTCCCGCCTCGCGCTCGGCGCGGACCTCGGTCCAGGCGCGCTCGGGCTCGCCCATCTGTTGGGAGAGGTGGAGCCTCCAGCGGGGCGGCGGGAAGGCCAGGGCCCCGTCCCCGGTGGACAGCCACCGGTAGCCGAGCGCCTTCACGAAGGCGAGGTAGTCCGGCGGGAGCAGGGGCGTGTCATCGAACGCGTGTGGGAAGGCGAGCGCGCGCGGCTCGAGGGCTTCCGGGTACGTGCCCGCCGCGTCCTCGCCCAGGGTCTGGAGGACGTGCTTCTCCAGGCGCTTCCAGGCCTGGGCGGGGGAGGGGGTCTTCTTCGCCATGCCTTCCCCGTAGTCCACGCCGGGGGCGAAAAGAAGCGCCCCGCCGACCTGGGTGGGTCGAAGCGGGGCGCTCGGACTTGCAGCGGCGGGAAGCGCTACTTCACGCGGCCTTCCTTCCAGGCCTGGATGAGCTGCTCGTAGGGCACGGTCTCGCCCTTGGGCTTCTCGTTGGCGAGCTTGGGCTTGGGGGCGCCGGGCGCGTCGAACCAGAACTTGGCGTCCTTCACCTCGTTGAGCTTGGGGGGGCAGTTCTTCATGCCCGCGCGCTCCAGGCGGCCCATGACGTCGTCCATCTGCGAGGCGAGCGTGTCCATGGCCTCCTGGGGCGTCTTCTCGCCTTCCACGGCGAGGCTGATGTTCTGCCACCAGAGCTGGGCGAGCTTCGGGTAGTCCGGCACGTTGGTGCCCGTGGGCGTCCACGAGACACGCGCGGGGCTGCGGTAGAACTCCACGAGGCCGCCGAACTTGTCGGCCACCTTGGTCACGTGCTCGGAGCGGATGTCCGAGTCGCGGATGGGCGTGAGGCCCACCATGAACTTCTTGAGGGACGTGGTCTTGGCCACCACGAACTGGGCGTAGAGCCAGGCGGCCTTGCGGCGCTCGAGCGGGGTGCTCTTGAGCATGGTCCACGAGCCGGTGTCCTGGTAGCCGAGCTTCATGCCCTCTTCCCAGTAGGGGCCGTGGGGCGAGGGGGCCATGCGCCACTTGGGCAGGCCCTTGTCGTCCACCACGGGCAGGCCGGGCTTCATGAGGGGGGCGGTGAAGCCCGTGTACCAGAAGATCTGCTGGGCGATGTTGCCCTGGCCGGGCACGGGGCCGGCCTCGGAGAACGTCATGCCGGCGGCCTGGGGCGGGGCGTACTTCTTGAGCCAGTCGATGTACTTGGTGAGCGCGTACACGGAGGCGGGGCCGTTGGTGTCACCGCCGCGCGTCACCGAGGCGCCCACGGGGTTGCAGCCCTCCACGCGGATGCCCCACTCGTCCACGGGCTTGCCGTTGGGCAGACCCTTGTCGCCGGCGCCCGCCATGGACAGCCACGCGTCGGTGAAGCGCCAGCCCAGGGACGGGTCCTTCTTGCCGTAGTCCATGTGGCCGTACACCTTGACGCCGTCGATCTCCTTCACGTCGTTGGTGAAGAAGTCGGCGATGTCCTCGTAGGCGGACCAGTTCACCGGCACGCCCAGCTCGTAGCCGTACTTCTTCTTGAAGCGCTCGCGCAGGTCGGGGCGGCTGAACCAGTCGTGGCGGAACCAGTAGAGGTTGGCGAACTGCTGGTCCGGCAGCTGGTACATCTTGCCGTCCGGGCCGGTGACGAAGCTCTTGCCCATGAAGTCGTCGATGTCGAGCGTGGGCAGCGTCACGTCCTTGCCCTCGCCCTCCATGAAGTCCGTGAGCGGCACCACGTGGCCGTAGCGCACGTGGGTGCCGATCAGGTCGCTGTCATTGACGTACATGTCGTAGATGCTGCGGCCCGACTGCATCTGGGTCTGCAGCTTCTCGATGACATCGCCCTCCTGGATGATGTCGTGCTTGAGGGTGATGCCGGTGATCTCCGTGAACGCCTTGGCGAGCGTCTTGGACTCGTAGACGTGCGTGTCGATGCTCTCGGACACGACGTTGATGGTCTGCCCGCGGAAGGGCGCGGCGGCGTCGCGGAACCACTTCATCTCCGCGAGCTGCTGCTCGCGCGAGAGGGTGCTGGGCTGGAACTCCTCGTCCACCCACTTCTCGGCCGCCTTCTCCAGGGCGGCGGTGTCCACCTGCTGCGGCTGCGCGGCGGCGGCGGGCTTCTCCGCGTCCGCGGGCTTCGACTCCTTCTTGCAGCCGGCCATGGGAACGGCCAGGGCCACGGCCAGTGTCCAAACGGTTTTCTTCATGGTGCTACCCCCAGCGGGAAATGAAGACGAGGAACAACAACGACAGGCCCGTGGCGACCCAGACGGAGGCATCCGTCAGGCCCACCCAGGCGAGGTGGATGAAGGCACTGCCCAAGAGGCCCACGAACAGCCGGTCTCCCCGGGTGGTGGGCATGGGCAACAGGCCCCGGCGGGGCAGGGACGGGGCGCGGATGCCCCAGACCGTGTAGGCCGCCAGGGTGAGGACGATGAAGCCGAAGAAGCCCGCGGTGGGGAGCGTCCAGGCCATCCATTCGAAGTCCATGACGGCTCACACCCTTCCCAGGGCGAAGCCCTTGGCGATGTAGTTGCGCACGAAGTAGATGACCACCGCGCCCGGCACGAGCGTGAGCACGCCCGCCGCGGCGAGCACGCCCCAGTCCATGCCCGCCGCGCTCACCGTGCGCGTCATGGCGGCCACGATGGGCTTGGCCTCCACGGAGGTGAGCGTGCGCGCGAGCAGCAATTCCACCCAGCTGAACATGAAGCAGAAGAACGCCGTCACGCCCACGCCCGAGCGGATGAGGGGAAAGAAGATGCGCGTGAAGAAGCGCGGGAAGCTGTAGCCGTCGATGTAGGCCGTCTCGTCGATCTCCCGGGGCACGCCGGACATGAAGCCCTCGAGGATCCACACCGACAGGGGCACGGTGAAGAGCATGTGCGCGAAGGCCACCGCCCAGGGCGTGTCGAACAGCCCGATGCTCGAATACAGCTGGAAGAAGGGCAGCAGGAAGACGGCGGGCGGGGACATGCGGTTGCTGAGCAGCCAGAAGAACAGGTGCGTGTCGCCCAGGAAGCGGTAGCGCGAGAAGGCATAGGCGGCCGGCAGCGCGAGCAGCACCGAGAGCACCGTGTTGATGCTCACGTAGGTGAGCGAGTGCACGTAGCTCATGCTCCACGAGGGGTCCGTGAAGATGGTGGTGTAGTTGTCGAGCGTGGGCGCGCGCGGCCAGGCGGAGAAGTCGCCCAATATCTCCTCGTTCGTCTTGAGCGACATGCACACCAGCCAGTAGATGGGCGTGAAGCTCAGGGCCAGATACAGGGGCACGGCGAGGCGTCTCATCGCGCCTCCTTCTGCTGGGTCATGGCGGTGTAGAAGACGTAGCTGAACAAGAGGACGATGAGGAAGTAGACGAGCGAGAAGGCCGCCGCCGGGCCCAGGTCGAACTGCCCCACCGCGAGCCGGGTGAGGTACTGGCTCAGGAAGGTGGTGGCGTTGCCGGGGCCGCCGCCGGTGAGCACGAAGGGCTCGGTGTAGATCATGAAGCTGTCCATGAAGCGCAGCAGCACCGCGATGGTGAGCACGCCGCGCAGCCGGGGCAGTTGGATGAAGCGGAACGTGGCCCACACCGTGGCGCCGTCGATGCGCGCCGCCTGGTAGTAGGCCTCGGGAATGGCCTGCAGGCCCGCGTAGCACAGGAGCGCCACCAGGGGCGTCCAGTGCCACACGTCCATGAGCAGCACCGTGAGCCAGGCGTCCAGGGCGCTCGCCGTGTAGTTGTAGGAGATGCCCAGCGCGTTGATGGCCACGCCGAACAGGCCGATGTCCCCGCGGGCGAAGATCTGCCAGATGGTGCCCACCACGTTGAAGGGGATGAGCAGGGGCAGGCCCACGAGCACGAGGCTCGCCGACGCGGCCTTGCCCGCCTTGGGCAGCACCAGCGCGAGCAGCACGCCGAGCGGAATCTCCAGCGCGAGCACCGCGAACGAGAAGCCGAGCTGCCGCCTCAGGGCGCCGTGCAATTCCGGATCGCGCAGCACCTTGCTGAACCACTCGGTGCCCACGAACACGCGCTGCTCCGGGCCGAGGATGTCCTGCACCGAGTAGTTCACCACCGTCATCAGGGGAATGACGGCGCTGAACGCGACGGCCACGAGCACGGGCAGCACCATCAACCAGGCGCTCTGTCGGGTGGGTTTTTCCATGGGGTTGTCTCTCGGGCTCGGGACTCAGGAAACGGCGTGGCCCGCCGCGTACAGGAGGGTCCACGCGGGGGGCAGCTCCAGCCAGCAGGTGTCACCGGGCGCGAGCCGCTCTTCCTCGGACAGCCGCACCTTGAGCGTCTGGGTGCCCAGCCGCGCGGTGCCCAGCTTGTGCCGTCCCAGGTCCTCCACCTGGGTGATCTCCACGCGCACGGAGGAGGGGGTGGCCTCGGGCACGCGCCGCACGAACTCGGGCCGGATGCCGAGCTGCAACTCGCCGCCGGCGCCGCGCGCCCGCGCGCACAGGCCCGCGTCCAGGGGCAGCCGGTGTCCCTCCACCACCACGCCGCCCTCCTCCACGGTGCACGGCAGCAGGTTCATGCCCGGGCTGCCGATGAAGTAGCCGACGAAGGTGTCCACCGGGCGCTCGAACAGCTCGCGCGGCGTGCCCATCTGGACGACCCGGCCCTGGTTCATCACCACCACCCGGTCCGCCAGCGTCAGCGCCTCCACCTGGTCGTGCGTCACGTAGACGATCGTCATCTTGAGCTGCTCGTGCACCTGCTTGAGCTTGCGGCGCAAGAGCCACTTCACGTGCGGATCGATGACCGTCAGGGGCTCGTCCAGGAGGATGGCCGCCACGTCCCGGCGCACGAGCCCCCGGCCCAGCGACACGCGCTGCTTCATGTCCGCGGACAGGCCGCTCGCGCGCATCTTCAAGTCCGGGGTGAGCTCCAGGAGCTCGGCGACCTCCTCCACCCGCGCGCGCGCCTCGTCCGGGCCGAGGCCGCGGTTGCGCAGCGGGAAGGCCAGGTTCTCGAAGACACTCATGGTGTCGTAGATGACCGGGAACTGGAACACCTGGGCGATGTTGCGCCGCTGGGGCGGCTCGGCGGTGACGTCCGTGCCGTTGAACAACACCTGCCCGTGCGAGGGCTTGAGCAGCCCCGAGATGATGTTGAGCAGCGTCGTCTTGCCGCAGCCGGACGGGCCGAGCAGGGCGTAGGCGCCGCCGTCCTCCCACGTGAGCTCCAGGGGCCGGAGCGCGTAGTCCTTGTCGGAGGTGGGCGCCGGTCCATAGGCGTGGGCGACGCCGCGAAGCTCAATGCGGGCCATGCGCGGCCTCCTGCGAAGCGAACGGGGGAGCGGCCACGAGCGGGCCGCCGGGAGTGAAGGCGAACAGACGCGAGGGCGGGATGAACAGCGTCACCGGCGCGCCCGAGGGGTGGCGGTGCACGCCCTCCAACTGGGCGGCGAGCGCGAGCCCCGCGTGACCCGCGTGCACCAGTGTCTCCGAGCCGCTGACCTCCTCGAGCTCCACGTGCGCGGGCACGCGGATGTCCTCGGCGGAGGCGGGCGCGAGCCCCAGGTGGTGGGCGCGCAGGCCCAGGCGGTAGCGGCCCGGTGTCAGGCCCCGGAGGTGTCCGGTGAGCGGGAAGTCCACGTCGGAGGACAGGCGGGCGCGGCCGTCCGGCGTGATCTCCGCGTCCCACAGGTTCATCTGCGGATCACTGAAGACCTGCCCCACCTGCTCGTTGGCCGGGCGCTGGTACACCTCCAGCGTCGGGCCCGCCTGCAGCACACGCCCCTCGTGCAGCACCACCGTTTGACCCCCGAGCAGCAGCGCCTCGGTGGGCTCGGTGGTGGCGTACACCACGACGGCGGGCCGGCCGCGGAAGAGCTGGCGGATCTCCGTGCGCAGCTCCTCGCGCAGCTTGTAGTCCAGGTTGGCCAGCGGCTCGTCGAGCAGGAGCAGCGAGGCGTCCTTGGCGAGCGCGCGGGCCATGGCGGTGCGCTGCTGCTGGCCGCCGCTCAGCTCCGCGGGCAGGCGCTGGAGGAAAGGGTCCAACCGGAGCGCCGCGGCCGTGTCCCGCACGCGCTTGTCCAACGCCTTGGCGTCGAGCTTGCCCGCCAGCCGCAGGGGCGAGGCGATGTTCTCGTAGACGGTGAGCGAGGGGTAGTTGACGAACTGCTGGTACACCATGGCCACGTCCCGGCGGCGCACGTCCACGTGGGTGACGTCCTGGCCGTCCACGCGCAGCCGTCCGGCGGTGGGCGCGTCCAGCCCCGCCAGCAGCCGTAGGAGCGAGGTCTTCCCGGCGCGTGTGCGGCCCAGCAGCACCTGGAAGGAGCCGGGCTCGAGCCGCAGGTGGATGTCCGACAGGTGCGTCTCTCCGCCCACGACGCGCGTGATTCCGTCCAGCTCGATGCCTTGCCTCACCCGATGCATCCCTCGTTGTGTCTTCAGGCCAGGAGCGACCGCGGGCGCACTGTAGGGAGAAGCCTCCGCCCGGGTCCAGAAGCCGGCCGTGGGGGGATGCGGAATGGCGCGGTTCCTGCTTTGTTCCCGAGGGCCGTCTCCGTCTCGTCTAAGGACTTCTATGATCCGTCGTCTCGCCTTGCTGAGCCTCCTGGTTCTCTCCGCGTGTGAGGAGGAGGAGCCCACCACGCCCACTCCCTCGACGCCCAAGCCCACCGTGAAGACGGGCCGGGTGGGCGGCACGCTGACGCCCTTCCGCTCCTCGGCCGCGCTGCCGCCGCGCCCCGCGCCCGCGCTGCTGCGCGAGCCCGTCGCGCGCCAGGCGCTCGCGCAGGCCAACCAGTGGCTTGGCGCGAAGCGTCAAGCCCAGACGCAGGCGCTCACCGCGGGGTCGACGTCCGGGGCCGAGGCGGTTCCCGGTGACGTGCTCGTGCGCTTCGAGGAGGCGCGGCTCACCGAGGCCGAGGCGCTCGCGCGGGTGGAGCTGTCGGGCTATCAGGCGGTGCACAAGGGGCTGATCTCCGATCACGTCCACCTCATTGGCTACGCGCCCGTGGGGCTGCGCGCCATGCGGGTGGGCGAGACGGAGGAGCTCACCGGGCGCGTGGCGTCCCAGAAGGGCGTGCGGTTCGCGGAGAAGAACGTGCGCGTGCATGCGTTCGCCACGCCGAACGATCCGGGCTACCGGGACCAGTGGCACTACCCGCTGATGAACCTGCCCGCGGCCTGGGACGTGAGCACCGGTGGGGACGACATCACCATCGCCATCGTGGACTCGGGCATCGTGCGGCACCCGGACCTCAACGCGCGCCTGGTGCAGGGCGCGGACGTGATGCGCGATGCCGCCGCGGCGGGCGATGGCGACGGCATGGACATGGACCCCACGGACGTGGGCAAGGATCTGCCCAACGGCGGCTCCTCGTTCCATGGCACGCACGTGGCGGGGACCATCGGCGCGGTGTCCAACGAGGGCTACGGCGTCGCGGGCGTGACGTGGAAGGGCAAGCTCGTGCCGGTGCGCGCGCTGGGCGCCGAGGGCGGTGACTTCGCGGACATCATCACGGGCGTGCGCTGGGCCGCGGGCCTGGATGTCCCGGGCCTCCAGAAGAACGCGAACCCGGCCAAGGTCATCAACATGAGCCTGGGCGGAGAGATCAGCCCGAGCGCCGCGCTCCAGGAGACCATCGACGAGGTCACCCGGATGGGCGTGGTCATCGTCGTGGCCGCGGGCAACTCGAACGTGGACGCCAAGGCCTTCTCCCCGTGCAACCAGCAGAACGTCATCTGCGTGGGCGCCACGCGCTTCGATGGCAAGCGCGCGAGCTACTCCAACTTCGGCACCGCCGTGCACGTGATGGCCACCGGTGGCGAGACGGCCGAGGACCAGGACGGCGACAAGTACCCGGATGGGGTGCTCTCGACGATGCAGGACAAGGACAAGAAGTCCACGTGGGCCTACTACCAGGGCACCAGCATGGCCTCGCCGCACGTGGCGGGCATCGTGGCGCTCATGAAGGCGAAGAACGCCGCGCTCACCACGTCGCAGATCAAGACGATCTTCCAGGAGACCGCCGACGGGACGGCCAAGTGCACCGAGGGCTGTGGCGCCGGACTCATCAACGCCCACACGGCGGTGCTGCGCGCCACGGGCAGTCTGAACACCTCGGCGGTGCCCCGCCTGGCGTTGGGCAGCACGCGGCTCGCGTTCCTGGGCAATGGCACGCGCGCGGTGCCGGTGCGCAACGTGGGCGGCGGGACGCTCAAGGTGACGGCGGCGGTGGCGACGTCCGGGTCGCAGGCCAGGGCCCTGTCCTTCCCCGGGGGCGCGACGATCTCCGTGCCCGCCTACAGCACGGTCTGGATGCCCGTGGCCATGAGTTCCTCTGGCCTGTCGGATGGGGACTACGAGGCGCAGCTGTCCTTCACCCCGGAGAGCGGCACGGGCCAGACGGTGTCGGTGAAGTTCCGCGTGGGCTACCAGACGGACCGCGACGCGATCCTCATCTTCCTCTACGAGGGCACGGACGGGGAGCTGACCTTCGACGACAAGGAGGGCGTGGGGCTGGTCACCGCCGCCAGCCAGTACGCCTACAGCGCGACGCTGACCGCGCGGACCTACTACGTGATCGCCGCCATCGACGACAACGGCAACAACGAGATCGATGACGGAGACCGCGTGGGCTACTGGCGGGATGTCGCCAACGTGGAGCCCATCGTGCTCAAGGCGGGCCAGACGGTGACGGGCGTCAACTTCTCCCTCGTGCCCACCTTCTTCGAGGACTGACGTCCGCGGTGCCAGCCGGCAGGGCGGCGGAGCGAGCCTCCGCCGCATCCGGCTGGCGACAGGTGGACAGTTGGACGAGGGAGTCGTTTCCTCGCCGAGGGAGGGCGGCCATGCTCCCGCGCGCCGTGTTCCTTTCCGAATCCCGTAACCTGCTCCAGCAGTTGAAGGCGGAAACCCGCCCCCACCACGAGCGCGCCGAGCGTGTCGTGCGGTTGATGTCCCCGGGCCTGAGCCCGGAGGGATACCGCCGACATCTGGAAGCCCTCCACGCCGTGCATGGCGCGCTCGAACCCCTGCTCGCCGAAGCGCTGGATGGTTTCTCCTCCGAGCTTCTCCTGGCGGAGCGCTGGAAGCTGCCGCTCTTGCGTGAGGACCTCCTGGCCTTGGGCCACGACGAGGCCTCGCTGGCGCGCCTGCCCGCGCTCGCCCACCCGCCTTCGGTGCCGGGCGTCCCCGAGGCCCTCGGTGCACTCTACGTGCTGGAGGGCTCCACTCTGGGTGGGCAGATCATCCTGCGGCAGCTGGTGCGTCATTTCGAGGGCCAGTCCGTGGGACGCTTCGCGTTCTTCCGCGCCTACGGCGATGCCGTGGGGCCCATGTGGAAGTCCTTCGGTGAGGCCGCGCTGCGCATTTGTCCGGAGCCCGCTCAGGCGCCCCGGGTGATTCAAGGAGCCCAGGATGCCTTCGAGACCTTCGAGGCCCGGTTCCGCGAGATCCACGACTCATGACCCCTGTCACCGACACTGAACTGACCGAGTGCGATCGCGAACCCATCCACCTGCTCGGAGGCATTCAGCCTCATGGGGCCCTGCTGGCCTTCAGCGAGCCGGACTTGAGCCTCGCGGTGGTGAGCGCCAACACGCAGGAGTGGCTGGGGGTGTCGCCCCAGGCCCTGCTGGGCCGACCCCTGGCGGACGTGCTGCACCCCACGTCCCTGGCCCTGGTGTCGCGCGCGCTGACGCAGCCCGCGGGAGGCGCGCTGCGCATCGAGGCGGCGGGCCGCGTCTTCGTGGGCCTCTTGCACCGCCGTGATGGACTCGCCGTGCTGGACCTGGAGCCCGTCGTCGAGTCGTCCTCCGAGGAGGAGGCGCTGACGCGGGTGAACCAACTGCTCTCGCCGCTGACGCGGGCGCAGGGGCCGCGCGGGCTGTTGCAGGAAGTGGCCAACGCCGTGCGGGCGCTGTCGGGCTTCGACCGGGTGATGGTGTACCTCTTCGACGCGGACTGGCATGGCGAGGTGGTGGCCGAGAGCCTCGACCCGGCCATGGACAGCTTCATGGGGCTGCACTTCCCCGCGAGCGACATCCCCGCGCAGGCCCGGGCTCTGTACGTGCGCAGCACGCTGCGCCTCATCGCGGACGCGCGCGCCGCGCCCGTGCCCCTGGTGCCCGCGGTGCTCCCCGGCCTGGGGCGGCCGTTGGACCTGTCCGACTCGGCGCTGCGCAGCGTGTCGCCCGTGCACCTGGAGTACTTGGCCAACATGGATGTGCGTGCGTCCATGTCCATCTCCCTGGTGCGAGACGGCGTGTTGTGGGGCCTCGTCGCGTGCCACCACCGCCAGCCGCTGAAGGTGCCGGCCGCCACGCGCCGCGCCTGCGATGTGCTGGCGCGCCTGGTGTCGCTGCAGCTCGCCTCCGAGGAGCGCGCGACGATGTCCGAGGAGCTCGCCCGCCGCGCGTCCTTCCAGGCGCAACTGGTGGAGCGGCTGTCCGCCGAGGACACCGCGCTGACCACGTCCCTGTCGCGGCATGCGGACCTGCTGCTCGGGCTCACCCACGCGACGGGCGCGGCGCTGCTGTTGGGCGAGACGCCCGTGTTGCTGGGCGCCACGCCCACGCTGGACGAGGTGGGGGCCCTGGCCGCCTGGCTCGGCGCGCAGTCCTTCGACGCGACCCTGCACACCGAGAAGCTGGGGCAGCTCCACCCGCCCGCGCGGGCCTACGCGGATGTGGCCAGCGGTCTGCTCGTGGTGCGGCTGGACGCGGGCGCGCCGCGCTTCATCGTCTGGTTCCGTCCCGAGGTGGCACGCACCATTCGCTGGGCGGGCAATCCCCGCAAGCCCGTGGTGGAGGGACCGGGCGTGCGCCGGCTGCATCCGCGTGCCTCCTTCGACGCCTGGCAGGAGACGGTCCGGGGCGCCAGTGTGCCTTGGTCTGCGGAGGACCAGGCCAGCGCCACGGCGCTCCGGGGGGCCCTGGTGGGCGTGTTGCTGCGGCATGCGGCGGCCCTGTCCCGCTCCAACGCGGAACTGGACGCCTTCGGTGGCACCGTGGCGCATGACCTCAAGGAGCCGCTGCGCGGCATCCAGCAGTACGTGAGCTTCCTCCTGGAGGATGTGGGGGAGGCGGTGGGCAGCGAGGGCCGCAAGCAACTGGAAGAGGTGCGGTGGCTGGCGGGCCGGACGCAGGGGCAGATGGATGCCCTGTTCGAGTTCAGCCGGGTGGGGCGCCTGTCCCTGGCCTGGGGTGAGACGGACATGCAGGACCTGGTGGACGAGGTGGTCCTCACGGTGTCCGCCCGGTTGGTGGAGAACCAGGTGTCCATCCGGATGCCCCGCCGTTTTCCCCGGGTGGAGTGCGACCGCGTCCGCATCCAACAGGTCTGGGCCAATCTGCTGACCAACGCCGCCAAGTACCACCAGCCAGGCACGCCGCGCTGGGTGGAAGCGGGCTTCATCGCGCCCGACGAGCCCCTGGCCTCGGCGCGTCGGCACGGCAATGAATACGTCTTCTACGTGCGCGACAACGGCATCGGCATCCCCGAGCGGTTCCACGAGGTCATCTTCGAGATGTTCCGGCGCCTGCACCCGGCGCATTCCTTCGGAGGCGGCAGTGGCGCGGGGTTGTCCATCTCGCGCCGGCTCGTCCTGCTTCACGGAGGCGACTTGTGGGTGGAATCCGCGCCCGGCCAGGGTTCCACTTTCTACTTTACCCTGGGCAAAGGACCGGGGTGATGGACACCAAGCGACCCTTATTGCTCGTCGAGGACAGTGATCCGGATGCGGAGGCCCTGCAGCGCCTGGCGCGTCGGTTGCCCTTGTCCTGGCCCGTGGTGCGCGTCACCGATGGAGAGAGCGCGCTCGACTACCTCTATCAACGGGGGGCCTACGCGGACGCGCCCCGGCCGGTGATGGTGCTGTTGGACCTCAACCTGCCGGGCATCGGTGGCCGGGAGATCCTCGGCACACTCAAGGCGGACCCCGCGCTGCGCGGGCTGCCCGTCATCATCTTCTCCAACTCCACGCGCTCCGAGGACGTGAACGGGGCGTATGACGCGGGCGCCAACAGCTACCTGTTCAAGCCGAGTGAGCCGGCGGAACTCAAGGACGTGGCGTTCGCCCTGGAGCGCTTCTGGTTCGGGGTCGCTCGACTACCGGACGGGGAGCGCTGGGGATGAGTTTGCGTGTGCTCCTGGTCGACGACAGTCTCGCGGACCAGCGAGCGTTGCGGCGTGCCTTGGAGAAGGACACCGGAACCAAATGGGACGTGGAGCTGGCCGGCTCCGCCGAGGAGGCCTTGGAGCGTCTGGCGCAGCCGCCCATGCCCGATGCCGTCGTGCTGGACTTCCACCTGCCCGGCATCGACGGCGTGGCCCTGTTGCAGGGCCTGCGGGAGCGGTGCGGCCCGCAGATGCCGGCGGTGGTGGTCTTCACCGGCAGTGGCAACGAGCGCGTGGCGGTGGATGCGATGCGCGCGGGGGCCCACGACTACCTGCTCAAGGACGGCTTCTCCCCGGAGCGGCTGCGGCGCAGCCTCTCCAACGCGGTGGAGAACATGCGCATGACGCGCGAGCTCGAGGAGCGGCGGCAGCAGACGGAGCGCGCCGAGCAGGCCGCCCGCGCGGCGCTCGCCGTGCGCGACGAGTTCTTCGCCATCGCCACGCATGACCTCAAGGGGCCGCTGCAGAGCATCCTGTTGAGCACCCAGTTGTTGCGCCGCCAGCTGCCCGAGTCCGCCCACACGCCGGGCGTGGAGGCCCGGCTCGAGCAGATCCTCCGGGGCACCCAGCGCATGAGCGAGCTCATCGACCACTTCCTGGCCGTGTCCAAGGGCGGGGAGCGGCCGCTGCGGCGCGAGTCGGTGGATCTGCTCATGATGGTGCGCAACAAGGTGCGCGAGCTCATTCCGCTCGCGGCCACGCACCCGGTGAACCTGCACGTGGAGGGCCTGGACTTCCTCGGGCAGTGGGACGCGGCCAGCCTGGAGCGGGTGCTGGACAACCTGCTGGGCAACGCCGTGAAGTACAGCCCCAAGGGCGGCGCCATCGACGTGTGGCTGAGCGAGGCGTCCCCCGGGCCGGGCGGCTGGGTGTGCCTGAAGGTGCAGGATCACGGCATGGGGATTCCCGCCGAGGACCTGCCCCACATCTTCGAGCGCTTCCGCCGGGGCCGCAACGTGGCGCCGGCCATCTCCGGCAGCGGGGTGGGGCTGGCCAGTGCCTACCGGCTGGTGACGATGCACGGGGGCACGCTCGCCGTGGAGAGCGAGGAAGGCCGGGGCTCCACCTTCACCGTGTGCCTGCCCCGGCAGGTGCGCGTGGGCGAGCCGCCCGCTCCGCCGTCCGAGACGCGCCCGCCCTAGATGCCCAGGACGGCGAGGCTCAGGGCGAGGTGGGCAGGCTGCCGCGCAGCATGAAGAAGATGACCACGCCGGTCACGGACACGTAGAGCCAGATGGGCGCCAGCCACCGCGTGACCTTCTTGTGACGCTCCCAGGACGCGCGCCAGGCGAAGTAGAAGGCCAAGAGCGCGCCGGGCACCACCACCGTGGACAGCAGCACGTGGCTGGCGAGGATGAGCAGGTACACCACCTTGAGCGCCCCTCCGCCCGCGTAGCGCGTGTCGCCGTGGACGAAGTGGTAGGCGAGGTAGCACACCAGGAAGAGCGCCGAGGCGGCGAAGGCGGACACCATGAAGTACTGGTGCGCGCGCCGGGCCTTGCGGCGGATGGCCACCCAGCCCGCGGTGAGGCAGGCGGCCGCCAGGGCGTTGAAGCTCGCGTTCACCGCCGGCAGGAAGCGCAGGTCCACCCCCGCCACCGCGCCGCCCCGGCGGATGAGCAACAGCCAGGCCAGGAACGCCAGCGCGGCGGTGGAGACCACCGCGGTGAAGACATAGAAGGAGCGATCGCTCACCCGGGGGAGGGGGGCTGCGGCATCGGACATGGTGCGCCTTTTTGTCCCGCCAGGGCCCGGGATGCAACCACCCCCTCCGCCAAGTCCCTCGCCTTCCCAATAGGTAAGAAGGCGGATGGATGTTAGCGGGAATTCATGACATAAAGCGTAATTGAAGTTTCCCCCCGTACTACCTGGAGGTGCCCGTGCCCCTCGCACGAAGCGTCCTCGCCCCCCTGGCCGCTGTTGCCCTTCTGGGCTCTCTCCCGGCATGGGCCGAGGACGGACCGGTCTGCGCCCCGGTCACCAAGATTCCGCTGGAGCGCCACCTGCGCCAGCTCTCCCTGGACCTGCTCGGACGTCCCCCCACGGTGGAGGAGTACGAGGCCGTGCGCGCCAAGGGCGCGGTGACGGTCGAGGACGTGCGCGGCCTGATGACGTCGGATGCCTTCTACGATCGGATGCGCGCCTACCACCGCGCCCTGATGTGGAGCAACGTCAGCAGCAGCGTCAACAACAACTCCAACACTCGCGTGGGCGGCACCGGCACGGGCGTGGACCCGCTGTCGCTGCGCAACAACGCGAGCGGCGCCATCCGCGGCGGCAACGGGGCGAGCTGTGACGGCTACATCCCCCAGGACGAGTGCTCCAAGAAGGAGTACGTCCAGGATCCGCACGTGGACTCGGTCGGGGAGGCGCGCTGCTACGACAAGCACGACGTGCCCCTGCCGGTGAGCTGGGACTACGACAACACCCTGTACTACCAGTGTGACCGGCAGGACCTGGCGGCGGACGGCAAGACGGTCGATCCCGCCTACAACACCTGCGAGAAGGCCGCGGCCAAGTTCGGCGCGAAGTACCTCTACTTCTGCGACATGCGCCGGGTGGGCACGATCCTCGCCCCGCACCTGTGCAAGCCGAGCCCGAGCAAGACCACCACGGCGGTGCTCACCGAGGAGCGGCTGGACGCGTCCGGCAAGGTGATCGCCTTCGCGCACCCGAACCCCCCGGCGGGCACCGCGCTCACCGAGCTCAAGCGCTGCACGCTGGCGCTCGAGTCCCGCAACGGCGTGCAGGGCTCGTACGTCCCCCAGCGCGGCTGCATGGAGCGCGAGGGCTTCGTGACCCGGCCCGCGCCCTTCTGGAATGCCGGGGCCGCCGCCGTGCAGGTGTGCGCCGTGGAGGCGCAGACGCGCTCGGAGAACCCCTGGACGAAGGAGACCTGCACCACGTCGCGCTTCACCGGCGACCGCTCGTGCGGCTGCGGTGACAACATGCGCCGCTGCGAGGCGCCCAATGGCGTCACCCACAACGCCCGCGTGGCGGCCATCAACGAGGAGCCGGAGCGCATCGCCGACGCGGTGATCCGCAACGACGAGCCGTACTTCAACATCCTCACCACGCGCCGCTCGCTCGTGAACGGCCCCCTGTCCCAGCTCTACCGCGATGGTCAGCAGGGCGTGGGCGTCTTCGCGCTCTCCGCGCCCGCCGCCGCCGAGACGATGCCGGACGTGCCCTACGCGGACAGCGGCCGGTGGGACACCTACATCCGCGGTCCCCAGCACTCGGGTGTGCTCACCACGCCCGCGTTCCTCTACCGCTTCCCCACCCAGCGCGCCCGCGTCAACCACTTCTACTCGTCCTTCCTGTGCAAGGCGTTCGTGCCCTCCAACAACAAGCCGCCCCCGGCCGAGGACGCGTGCAACCGGGAGAACAACCTGGCCCGGCGCTGCGGCTGCAAGGACTGCCACGCCACCATCGAGCCCACGGGCGCGCACTGGGGCCGCTTCGCCGAGCGGGGCGCCCTGTACCTGGAGCCCTCGCGCTTCCCGCGCTACGAGCCCAAGTGCGAGGCGTGCGCCCTGGCGGGCAACGTGTCGTGCAACGGCGAGTGCGCCCAGTACGTGATGCAGGCGTATGACGGTGACGGCGCCGAGTCGCTCGGCCGGCTCACCAGCTACCTCTACCGCACGTCGGACGAGGAGCAGAACATCGAGGGCGGTCCCCAGGTGCTCGTGCAGCGCATGCTGCAGACGGGCGCCATGGAGCGCTGCGCGGTGCAGCGCATCTGGCGCGAGTTCCTCGGCCGGCCGATGTCGTCCCAGGAGCAGGTGCTCTACCTGGACCAGTTCGCCAACGACTTCGCCCGCGACAACTACCGTCTCAAGGGTCTCATCGAGCGTCTGGTCCTGTCCGACGCCTACCGGAGGATTGACTGATGCGCCGCCTGCTCTTGCTCGTGCTCGTCGCGCTCGGCACCCCCGCGTGTGACCAGAATGCCTCGCCCGTCTCGCCCATCCAGGACGGCTCGCTGGACCCCATTGGCGACCCCCACGGGGGCGGCAACAACGGAGGCGGCTCGACGGGTGGCGTGACGCCGCTGCCGGACCTGGAGGACCAGAACGGCCGCGTGGGCCGCTCGCCCCGCCGGCTCACCGTGGCGCAGCTCGGCCGCTCCATCGAGACCGCCGTGGGCCAGCCCTGGAAGGACCTGGACACCCGGGCGGCCTCGCTCGGCCGCGCCGACTTCGCCCTCATCAACGCGGAGAGCATCGAGCCCAACCTCGTGTTCGCCAAGTTCCTGGAGGAGGGCGCGCGCCGGGTGTGCCTGGATCAGTCCGTCGCGGAGCACAAGATCAACGACCCCAAGCTGCGCGCCCTGGCCCGTACGCTGCCCGCCGGGTCCATCAGCGACATGACGACGCTGGACACCACCCAGCGGCGTGAGTTGCTCCTGTACCTGTCCACGCGCTTCTGGGGCGCGCCCCTGCAGGGCGAGGAGCTCACGCGCTGGGAGGGGTTCTTCGTCAAGGCGGCCACCAGCTCCAAGGCCCTCAAGAAGCCGGAGCAGGGCCTGGCCGTGGTGTGCATCGCTCTGATCACCGACTCGCGCTTCTTGACCTACTGACGGCTCCGGGAACTCCGATCCATGAAGAAGAATCCTGAAACGAGTGCCGGGCGCCGCTCCTTCCTCAAGGCCGGCGCGGGCTTCCTGGGCGCCACGTTGTTCGGTGGGATGCCCTTCCGCTCCTTCGCGGCGACCGCGGCCCTGAGGCCCGCGGACCGCTGCTTCGTGTTCGTCTACTTCTCGGGCGGGTGGGACCAGCTGCTCGCCTTCGACCCGAAGGACCCGGCCGAGTTCACCGCCGAGCGCGTGAGCGAGACGCGCATCCTGCCGGGCTACAGCTTCACCGACGCGCGCTTCCCCTCCCAGCCCATCCGCCCGGACGTGGCGGGCAGGGGGCGCTCCAACATCGACTTCGGTCCGGCGGTGGGCGACTTCGCCAACCACTACGACCTGATGACGGTGGTGCGGGGCATCAACATGACCACGCTCGCGCACGAGGAGGGCATGCGCTACTTCATCACCGGCAAGCGCCCCATCGGCGCGGCGGCGCGTGGCTCGTCCACGGCGACCGAGGTGGTGGGGCAGATGTCGCCCGCGGTGCCCATCCCCTCCATCGCGATGAACGTGGAGTCCTACAACGAGGGCTACCCGGGCAGCGCCAACGCCCTGCGCGTGAACAACCGCAACGACCTGCTGCTCACGCTGGGCAAGACCAAGGTCCCGCTCGACAGCGAGATGGAGAAGCACCTGCTGGACCTCAACGGCCAGCCCATCACGTGCGAGGCCGCGGCGTATGGCGCGGGGGGCGTGGGCAAGACGTACGCGACGAGCCGCGAGCAGATGCAGCAGGTGCTCTCCAGCGGCCTGGACACGGCGTTCGACTTCGGGTTCAACGACCAGGAGCACGCGGACCTGCGCAGCGCGTACAACCTGACCAGCACGGCGTCGTATGATCAGCCCGCCGGGCGCGCGGCCCTGGTGGCCACGGCGCTCAAGAAGGGCATCAGCCAGTGCGTGTCCATCAACCTGGTGGGCGGCCTGGACACCCACTTCGGCACGCAGACGTCGCACGCCATCAACCAGCGCTCGGGCTTCGACGCCCTCAACCTGCTGGTGAAGGACCTGCGCAACAGCCCCCACCCGTCGGGGGGCAACTTCATGGACCACACCACCATCATGGTCTACTCGGAGTTCTCGCGCACGCCGCTCATCAACGCCTCGTCCGGCCGTGACCACCACCTCACCAACAGCTGCCTGCTGATGGGCGCGGGGCTCAAGAACAACCAGGTGTTCGGCCGCAGCGGCAACGTGGCCATGACGCCCGCCGTGGTGGACCTGCGCACGGGCGTGTCGGACCCCAACGGCAGCAACATCCTGCCCGAGCACATCATCGCGACGGTGTTGGCCTCGGCCAAGCTGGACTACAGCATCACGCGCGTGCAGCCGCTGCAGTCGCTGCTCGCCTGAGGAGGAACGGAGTGCCGGACATGATTTCGCGGACGTCCTGGCGGGGGTGGCGGGCGCTGGTGTTGGCGGGGGTGTTGGGGCTGGGGAGCGGAGGCTGTGGGGATCCCCGCGCCTCTCTTCCCCTGGAGCACCCCACGCCCACGCCCTTCGAGCCCATGCAGGTGCGGGCCCAGGCCAACGTGGCCGCGGTGCCCGGCTTCGCGGACCAGACGGGCGGCGGCGTCTTCGTGACGGCCATGGGCCAGGCCATCCGCGTGCGGTTGGATGGCTCGCTGGCGTCCTTGGGCAACCACCCGGGCAACCCCGTGGTGCCGGGCAAGGTCCACGCGGTGTTCCGCATGGGCACGGGCTCGGCGCTGGTGGAGACGGAGACGGGGCTGTTCCTCTCCCAGGGCAGCTGGCTCATCTCCCCGCCCTGGCGCGACGCGCTGTCCCCGGGTCTCAAGGCCACGGCGGCCACCCTCGACGGCGCGGTGTGGCTCGCCCATGCCTCGGGCCTGTACCGCCTGCGCGACGGCCAGCTCGCGGCGCTCAAGGTGTCCGGCGCGGCGCTCGATGGCATCTCCGCGATGGTGGCGGCGCCCACCGACGGTGGCGGCTCGGCGTTGTGGGTGGTGCGCCAGGGCGAGCTGCGGGTCGTCCTGCAGACGGCGGTGAATGTCTGGCAGGTGCGCCCCGTGGCGCTCCCCCTGGACTCGGACGAGCGCGTGGTGGACCTGGTGGGTCTGGGCGCCTCGGAGATGGGCCCCGCGGAGCTCTGGGTGCTCACGTCCCAGCGGCTCCTGCGGCGCGCGGCCGATGGCTGGCGGGGCGTGAGCCTGATGCAGCGGCCCACCCAGGTCCTGGCCTCCGGGCGCTTTCTCTGGGTGAAGGCGGGCGACACGCTCTTGAGCCATGACGCGGACGCGGGCACGTGGGGCGTGGTGTCCGGCCTGGACACGCGCGAGTTCCACTTCCTGGCGGCCGACGAGAGTGGCTGCGCCTGGGTGCAGCTCGGCGCGGAGACCGTGGCGATCAGCCGGGGCCCGGTGCCGCGCGTGCTCGGGCTGTACGAGGGCATGACCCTGGTGGACGACAACCTGGTGGTGAGCGCGCGTCCCGCGCCGGGCGAGGCGCCCCTGAGCTTCGCCTTCGAGCTGGGCGGCGTGCGCGTGCCCTCCTCGGGGCCGACCTACTACATGGGCGGCGTGGAGGCGGACGGCACGCCCCGGCCCTATTCCTTCGTGGGCCTGACGCCGGGGCGCCAGACGCTCAGCGCGGTGGCGCTCTACGCGAACGGCACCGAGTCCCGGCGCTCGGTGTCCTTCGACTTCCAGCCCGTGTCCACGCAGCCGGTGAGCTGGGAGGCGGACATCCGCCCCATCCACCAGGCCCGCTGCGCCAAGTGCCACGAGCTCAAGGGTCCCGGCCTGGACCTGTCCACGTACGCCCTGTGGAAGACGAACAAGGAGCGCATCCTCACGCAGGTGCGCCAGCAGTTGATGCCCGCGGACGGGCCCATGGATCCGCAGCTCATCACCCTCATCCAGCGCTGGGCCGCCACCGGCGCCAATCCCTAGAGTCGCCCGTACATGAATCCTGCCCTCCGTGCGTCCCTCGTGTTCGCGCTCCTGTCCTCGGCCTGTACTCCGGAGGGGGGCGATGACCTTCCCCTGGAGGGCGGGGTGGGGTTCTGCGACAGCCTGTCCCCACTGACCCTCACCACGGATGCCTCGCGCATCCGGGTCAACCAGAGCCTGCTGCTCAAGGCCTCGGGCGGCAGTGGCTCCTACCGCTACCGCATCGAGCCGGGCGGCTCCTCGGGACAGCTCAACGGCTCGAACTTCGTGGCCGGCGCCACGCCCGCCACGGACACGCTGGTGGTGGAGGATCAGCGCTGCCCCGGTGACGCGCGCGTCCAGGTGGAGGTCATCGCCGCCTTCGGCGTGGCGCCCGCGCGCGCCACGCTCAAGCCGGGCACGTCCTTCCAGGTGGAGGTGCGAGGCCTGCTCGGCCCGCCGGTCTTCACGCTGCGCGACAGCCAGGCGGGCAGTGGCATCACGGAGTCGGGCCTGTACACGGCCGGCGCCAAGGAGGGGTTGGATCTCATCGAGGTGCGCGACGGCCTCAAGGGCGACCTGGTGGAGCTGCGCTTCGAGGTGAAGGCGGACGCGGAGCTGCGCGGCGATCCGGCCTTCCTCGCGCTGCCCTCGGGCTCCTCGGCGCCGCTGGGCGCGGTGGGCGGCAGTGACCAGGTGCGCTGGACGAAGGTCTCGGGCCCGGGCGAGGTGGTCGCGGGCCGCTTCTCCGTGGGCGCCCAGGAAGAGGGCACGGCGGTGCTGGAGGGCTGGGACCGCTTCACCCAGCAGCGCACGAACATGTCCGTGCGCGTGCTCAAGGACCTGGGTCACCCCACGCAGGCGCACGGCCAGCTCACGGACCTCTCCTCGATCGTCACCGGCGACTTCGATGGGGATGGCCTCATGGACGTGGCCGTGGGCCGTCCGGAGAGCGACCTGTCCCGGCCCCAGGGCGGCGCGGTCTTCATCTACAAGGGCAGCACCGCGGGGCTTCCCTCCCAGCCCACCTGGACGCTCACCGGGGACTCGGACGCGGCGCGCTTCGGCGACACCGTGCTCGCGGGGGACCTGGATGGCGATGGCCGTCCGGACCTGGCCGTGGCCGCTCCGGGCGCGTCCCTGACCATCACCAACTCGGGCGCGGTGTTCCTCTACCGCTTCGGCGACAAGGGACCGGAGCCGCTGGGCGCGCCCCTGTCCAACACCGGCCGGGGCGCCTTCGGCACGGGCCTGGCGCTCGCGGACGTGGACGGCGACAAGGACCTGGACGTGGTGGTGGGCTCGCCCGCGGGAGACCTCGCGCCCACGTCGACGCTGTCCGCCCGGGGCATCATCGACGTCTACCTGCTCGCGCACGGCCAGCCCGTGCCCGCCCAGGCGAATTTCCGGATGGGCGGCATCAACCTCACCCAGGAAGGGAAGTTCGAGGCCAGGCGCTCCACGGACCTGGGGCGCGCGGTCGCGGTGGGGGACCTGAACGGCGATGGCCGTCCGGACATGGCGGCCCTCAGCAAGCTGTGGCGCTACGACACGGGCAACACCGACAAGCTGCAGCAGGCGGTGGCGGTGTACTTCGGGCGCGCGGACGGCTCGCCCCTGCGCTCCTCGCCGGACCTGTTCATCACGCCCTCCGTGCTGACCGACACCAACGAGGGCAACTGGAAGCTGGCGGTGCTGCCCGCCGAGGGCAGCCGTCCCACGGTGCTGGCGGTGTTGGCGGATCGCTCGGACTCGCCGGACCTGCGCACGCGCGGCGGACTGCAGGCCCTGAGCGACGCGGGCGTGGTGCTGCTCTTCGACCTGAGCACCCATACGTTCAAGGGCGACCCCTCCGACGCGCCGCCGCAGATCAAGCGCGACGCGGCGTGGGCCCAGCTCTACGGGGACACCGCCGGAGGCGTGGGCGGCCGGGGCTGGACGGTGATGGACGTGGACGGCACCCCCGGCGCCGAGCTGCTCATGGGCATTCCCTACTTCTCGCCCACCACGCCGCTGCGCATGGCGGGCAAGGTCATCGTCCATCCGCTGGCGACCCTGAAGAAGGGCGACGCCCTCAACAAGCCGTTGATGGTGCTGCAGGGCCTCGAGCGCTCGGACACCTACGGGGTGGGGCTCGCGGCGTGGCCGCTCAAGGACGGCGCGGGCACGGAGCTGCCGGGGCTGGTGGTGCTCGCCGCGCGCGCCTCGGCCATGGACCAGGGGCTGGCCTTCACGGGACGCCTGGATGCCTTCACCAAGGCGGGGGAGACGCTCGACAAGTGGAACCGCACGAGCACCATGCTGCCCGCCCGGCCGAGCGTGGAGCGCTACGGCGAGGTGGTGGCGGTGGCCCAGGGCACGAAGAGCGCGGTGGCGCTGGTGGGCTCGCCCGGCTGGGCCGGCTCCGGCGTCAACGGCGATGGCAACGACCTGAACGTGGGCCGCGCCTGGGCGGTGGCGCTCAACGACGCCGTGGGGGCGCTGGTGGACGAGGGCGCGTCCTCGCCCCTGTGGCGGGGCCGCAACGTGGGCACCGACGTGGACTTCTCCGACTTCAACGGGGACGGACGTCCGGACACCGTGGTGGGCGCGCCGGGCTTCACCGGGCCGGGCACCAACGCGCGCAACACGGAGATCACCCCCTACTACGCCAAGGAGGACGCCTCGTGCCTGCTCGCGGGCAACCAGGGCTCGGGCGGTGTGCTCGTGGCGCTCGGCCAGGCGGATGGCTCCTTCAAGCCGGCCTACCGGCTGTGGGGCCAGGGCGACATCTCGGGCTGCACCCCCGCGGGCGCCACCTGTCAGCGCCGCAGCATCGGGCGCGCGGTGGTGGGCGGCTTCGACTTCAACGGCGACGGCAAGGAGGACATCGGCGCGCTGCGCAACAACGGCTTCGAGCTCTTCCTCGGCCGCGCCCCGGATGACACCTCGCTGGCGAAGCTGACCATGGTGTGCGCGCCCGCCTATACCTCGCCCTACTTCGCGCAGCAGACCTCGGCGCCCGTGGCCTTCGGCGACCTGGATGGTGACGGCTGCGACGAGGTGGGCTGGCGCTACGCCGACGGCGCCAGCTCGGGCATCGTCATCCTCTTCGGCGCGGACGCCACCCGGTGCAAGCGCCGGGCGCCGGTCCAGCTGTGGCTCGCCGACAAGGAGGCCCAGGGCAACTTCCTCGGCCTGGGCCTGTCCACGACGCGCGCGGGCCGCCTGCAGGGCTCGGCCCGTCCGGACTTCATCGCCACCACGGCGACGAACTTCTCCTACCAGGGCCAGACGCAGCAGGTGGTGCTGCTGTTCAGCACGGCGCGGTTGAAGACGGAGCTGACGGCCATGGAGGCGGCCTCCGAGACGAAGCGGGTGCTCAAGGCCAGCGACTTCATCGAGGACGTGCTGGTGTCGCAGTCGCGCGCGGTGGGCTTTGGCGCGGTGATCCGCGGCGGCGCGGACCTGACGGGGGACGGGGTGGATGACCTGGTGGTGAGCGCGCCGAACGCCTCCATCGCCTCGGATGGCGGGGGCGCGGTGTTCGTCTTCGCGGGAGGGCCTCGGACCACGGGCGCGCTCTCGCCCTGGCTCACGCTCACCGGCGACGTGACCGAGCGCGCCAACTTCGGCCAGTCCGTGAACTTCGTCGCGGCCAAGAAGGACGCGAAGGGCGCCATCCTCCAGCCGCCCGCGCTCGTCGTCGGCGCGCCGCTGAGCTACCGCACCGGCACGCGCAATGGCGCGGCCTTCCTGGTCCCCCTCGGCTTCTGAGCCGGCGCCCGCCCGCCCGTCCGCTGTCCGGGCGGACGGGCTCCCATCGTCCAGACGGGGGATTGGCCTCCCGTGCAGGGGGGCAACACATTGCCCGGGGACGACGGGAGGGGGAGGGGCGATGGCGATGAAGCCCGAAGTGGAAAAGCTCAGGAGTCTGGCGCAGTTGGACGTGGATGCGGTGGGGGCCTACGACGCGGCCATCGCCCGGGTGCGCGAGCCGCTGGTGCGCGAGCGGCTCAACGAGTTCCGGGCGGACCACGTGCGGCACGTGCGCGATCTCAACACCTTCATCGTCGAGCTGGGCGGCGAGCCCCTGGAGCTGCGTCCGGACCTCAAGGGCGCGGCGATGAAGGGCCTCACGGCGATGACGAGCCTCATGGGCACGGAGGCGGCGCTCATGGCCATGCTCGGCAACGAGGAGATCACCAACCGGGTGTACGAGATGGCGCTGCACTTCGAATGGAGCGCTCCAGTGCGGCAGCTCGTCCAGTTGCACCGGCGGGACGAGGAGCGCCACATCACGTGGATCCGCGACGCCGTGCGCGTGCGCCCCTGGGCGGGAGACGAGCTCGGGGCGCCCGTCTGAGCACGTGTTCTCCTGGGAGTCGGCGGGGCGAGCGTCTACAGTCAGGGGCCCCGTGCTTTCTGGGAGAACCCCGTCATGAGCGACACCCTGCCCGCGCTGCGCGCCACGCTGACCGAACTGGTGGCGGTGGACACGACCTCCACGCGCACCAACGCGCCGCTGGTGGCGCTCGCGCGGGGGAAGCTGGAGGCGGCGGGCTTCCAGACGGAAGAGGTGCGCTACCGGGATGAGGCCGGGGTGGAGAAGGTCAACCTCGTCGCGGTAAAGGGCGGCGCGCCGGGGGAGCGGGCCGCCCTGGCGCTCGTGGGCCACACGGACTGCGTGCCCTATGACGCGGCGTGGACGGACGCGCTGCGGCTCACCGAGCGCGACGGCCGCCTCTACGGCCGCGGCGCCTGTGACACCAAGGGCTTCATCGCCTGCGCGCTGCACGCGGTGGCGAACCTGTCCCATCCGCTCCACGCGCCGTTGATGGTGCTGCTCACGGCGGACGAGGAGGTGGGGTGCGAGGGCGCCAAGCAACTCGTGGCCCTGGGCAAGGGCCGCGCCCGACACGCCATCGTGGGGGAGCCCACCCGGCTCGTCCCGGTGCGCGCGCACAAGGGCTACTGCCTGGCGGAGGTGGAGGTGCTCGGCCGCGAGGGCCACAGCGCCTATCCGGACGAGGGCGCCTCGGCCATCCTGCGCGCGGGGCGCTTCCTGCACCGGCTGGAGGTGCTCGCGCGCACGGTGCTGCGCGAGGACCAGGACGCGGACTTCGAGCCGCCCTTCACCACGGTGAACGTGGGCCGCATCAGCGGCGGCAAGGCGGCCAACGTCATCGCCGGCGCCTGCCGGTTCATCGTGGAG
This sequence comes from Archangium primigenium, assembly GCF_016904885.1. Taxonomy (NCBI): domain Bacteria; kingdom Pseudomonadati; phylum Myxococcota; class Myxococcia; order Myxococcales; family Archangiaceae; genus Melittangium; species [Archangium] primigenium. The sequence goes on along the minus strand of NZ_JADWYI010000001.1, from coordinate 8,900,921 downwards.
TGGCGGCCCCTGCCGCATCAGCCCCAGGAGCGGGTGCTGGAGCTGCTCGAGTCCATCCGCCAGGAGCTGGTGCGCGACGAGCCCGCCTACGAGGCCCGCATCCGGTTGCTGCGCGCGGAGTCCGCCGTGGACACGCGCGCGGACGCGGAGGTGGTGCGGCTGATGGCGGAGCTGTCCGGCCACGCGCCCATCACGGTCTCCTTCGGCACCGAGGCCCCCCAGCTCACCGAGCTGGGCGCCCAGGCGGTGGTGTTCGGTCCCGGCGACATCCGCGTGGCCCACCAGACGGGCGAGTTCGTCCCCGTCGAGGACCTGGTTCGCTGCGAGTCCTATCTCACCCGGGCCATCGCCCACTTCTGCGGCGGGACGGGAGCCCGCTCCCAGCCATGACTCGTTTCACTTCGAGCAGACCCGATGGGGTGTTCCAGACCCCTGACGTGATGGGTCACACCAACATTGTCGGCGGCCCGGGCCCGGGTGGTAGCCTCGGGCTCACGGAGAGCGCGCCGCGCCGGCGACAGTCCATGCCATTCGTTCCCTTCGAGACCGGCATCGAGATCAGTGGTCAGTCGGTCCGCGCCATCGTGGATGGGTTCCATACCTTCGCCGTGCTGGGCAGCTCCTATCTGTTGGAGTGGGGCCTCGGAAAGCCCACGGCACTCGGCCGGGCCGAGGTGGATCCGACCGCCTGGTACAAGCAGGAGGACTGGCTGCGGTGCCTGCGGGAGATCGGCACGCAGCTGGGCGAGCGGCGGGTGATGGAGGTGGGCCTCACCGTGCCGCGCAACGCGATGTTCCCCGAGGGCATCCGCGACATCCGCGAGGCCATCCGCTCCATCGACGTGTCGTACCACCTGAACCACCGCAAGAACGGCGTGCCCATGTTCGAGCCGTCCACCGGCCGCATGCAGGAGGGCATCGGGCACTACGGCTGCGAGTGGGTGCCACACCAGCGCAAGATCATCTCCCAATGCGAGACGCCCTACTCGTGCGCCTTTGATCGGGGCCTGCTCACGGCCATGGCGCAGCTGTGCGAGGCCAATGCGCGCGTGGCGCACGATCACTCCGATGCGTGCCGCAAACGGGGCTCGCGCTATTGCTCGTACGTCATCACCTGGTAGTCGCGTCACCGCGGAAGTCGCAGGAGGGGGGCCGCAACACGCATCCTGACGAGAGGTTTCCCGCGGGGGTGGACGACGCGAGCGGGGAACGTCGTCGGGGGAGCAGATCCCGGGCCCCCACGTTTCTTCCGAAGACATGGCTGATAGCCTGCCCCTTGGAGCGGACCATGGTTGCCTTCTCGAACTCGAACAGCACGACCGGCCGTGTTCTTCTCGTGGACGACAGTCCCATCGCCCTGGAGGCCATCGGCTCGCGCCTGATGGACAGCGGCCTGGACGTGGCGATGACGTCCTCGCCCCGCGAGGCGCTGGGGCTCGCCACGGAGGGGCCCCACCTCTTCGACCTGCTCATCCTCGACGTGATCATGCCGGAGATGAACGGGCACGAGCTGACGCGGCACCTGCGCGGCCACTCGCGCACGGTCAACACGCCCATCCTGCTGCTCACCTCGCTGGACTCCACGGATGATCGCGTCACCGGCCTGGTGGCCGGGGCCGACGACTTCTTCACCAAGACGGCGCCCGACGCCGAGATGCTCGCGCGCGTGCGCTCGTTCATCTCGCTGGGCAAGATGCGCGCCCACCTGCAGGCCCAGAACGAGGCCATGGCGCGCGTCATGCGCGAGCCCGAGTCGCCCACGCCGCCCCAGGCCCGGGTGGAGATCATCCACCACATGCCCGTGATGGGCGAGCGGCTCGCCCGGGCGCTGCGCGGCTCGCCCCTGGGCGGCGAGTTCCAGCTCACCCAGCGCGCGTCCTCGCAGCGCATGACCACCTCCGACGCGGACCTGCTCATCGTCAGCTACCCGGTGGCGCTCGAGGGGACCCACCCCTTGCTCAAGCGCTTCGGCTTCGACGAGGAGTCCCCCGCCATCCTCGTGGTGGACGAGAGCGAGTCCACCATGCGGCGCGTGGCCTCGTTCGACGCGGGCGCCGACGACTACCTCACCCTGGCCACGCCCATGGCGGAGCTCGCCGCGCGCATGGGCAGCGCCCTGCGCCGCCAGCGCCGCCAGCGTCAGCTGCGCACCTCGCGCGACCGCGCCATGCTGGTGGCGGTGACGGATCCGCTCACCGGCCTCTACAACCGCGCCTACTTCCACGAGGCGCTCGGCGTCGAGTTCCGGCGCGCCCAGCGCTACAAGCACCCGATGTCGCTCGTCATCCTGGACCTGGACCACTTCAAACAGGTCAACGACACGCTCGGCCACACCGCGGGCGACCAGGCCCTGCGCGAGGTGTCCCTGCGGCTGCGCCAGACGGCGCGCTCCACGGACGTGGTGGCCCGGCACGGCGGCGAGGAGTTCGCGATGATCCTCCCCGAGACGGACCTGGAGCAGGGGCTCATCGCCGCCGAGCGCTTCCGCGCCGCGGTGCAGGGCACGGTGGTCAAGGGCGCCCGGGGCGGCAGTCGCGACATCACCATCAGCGCCGGCGTGGGCTGCTACCCCGCGCACGCCTCGTCCGTGACGGAGCTCATCGAGCTGACGGACGCGGCGCTCTACAGCGCCAAGCGCCAGGGCCGCAACCGCGTCTGCGCCGTGTCGCACCTGCCCGAGCCGGAGACCCCGGTCGACGTCGCGCCCCCGACCTCGCCCACCAGCGTCATGGAGCGCCTGCGCCGCCTGGTGTCCGACGACGCGGACAGCCCCCTGTCCTCCACGCGCATCGCCGCGCGCATGCTGCACGAGGCCTCCGCCCCGGGAGACTCCCTGCACGTGCTCACCTCGCAGCTGCACACCTCCTCCGAGGACGTGCGGCGCGAGCTGCTCGCGCTCATGGACGAGCTGTCGCGCAACGTGCTCGACAGCACCCGGCGCGGCGCGCGATGACGGGTTTTCGCGTGCGGAGCCCCCTCCGTCGCGAATATCATTTGAGCTGAAACCATTTTCCGGTTTCCGCGGAGGAGAATCCGACATGCGGTCGAGGCTGTTGACCTCTCTTTGTGTGCTCGCGCTGGGCGCGGGGTGTGTGACGCAGGGCACGTACGACACGGCGATGCGGGACGCCGAGACGCAGCTCCAGGCGGAGAAGGCGGCGCGCGAGGCGGCGGGCCAGAAGGCCACCGAGCTGGAGACCCAGGTGCGCGCGCTGGAGGAGAAGCAGGCGGAGCTGGAGCGCGAGAAGGCGGCCCTGGACAAGCGCCTGCTCACCGCGGAGAGCGGCCTGACGGCGGGGGCGGCCGAGCGCCGCGCCCTGGAGCAGAAGAACGCGGAGCTCACGGCGCTCAACGACGAGCTGGCGCGCTCCAAGAAGAAGCTCACCGAGGCCAAGGAGGCCCTGGAGCAGAAGAGCTCCGAGTACGCCAACCTCGCCAAGAGCCTGGAGAAGGAGATCTCCGAGGGCAAGGTGGAGCTGTCCGAGCTGCGCGGCCGGATGACGGTGAACCTCAAGGACAAGATCCTCTTCGCCTCGGGCTCGGCGCGCGTGGGCAAGGAGGGGGAGGCGGCGCTCCTGAAGGTCGCCGAGGCGCTCAAGGGCGTGGATGGGAAGATCATCCGGGTGGAGGGCCACACGGACGACGTGCCCACGGATCCCAAGGGCCCGTTCCCCTCCAACTGGGAGCTGAGCCTGGCGCGCGCCATGGCGGTGGTGCGGGCGCTGCAGGACGCGGGCGTGGACCCCACCCGGCTGTCCGCCGCGGGCTATGGGCCCTACCAGCCCATCGCCGCCAACGACTCGCCGGAGCACCGCAGCCTCAACCGGCGCATCGAGATCGTCCTGGCGCCCAACACCGGCGGGCCCTCCGCCGCCCGGTAGCGCGGCGGCGGCGGCTCAGGCCTGGGGCTGCGCGCAGGTGAACAGGTCGCGCATCACCTTCTTGGCCTCGGCGATGAGGCCCTGCTCCCGCACCTCGGGGGCGGGCTTCACCAGGAGCTTGAGGTCCGGGGTGAGCCGGTAGTAGCCCTTGGAGCGCTGCACCAGGGCGAGCAGCTTCGCCCCGTCGAGCAGCGCGTCCGAGCCCAGCATCACCGACAGCCGCCCCGGGCCGCCCTCCAGTCCGCGCAGGCGCAGCTCGCGCATGTCGATCTTCACCAGCGCCTGCTCGCACAGGTTGTCCACCTCGTCCGGGGCCTCGCCGAAGCGGTCCACCAGCTCCGAGCGCAGCTCCTGCACCTCGTCCGGAGCGCTCGCCTGGCTGAAGCGCTTGTAGAAGACGAGCCGCTGGTGCACGTCCGCCACGTAGTCGTCCGGGATGAGCGCCGCCACGGGCAGGTTCACCTCGGGCTCGATGCGCACCTTGGGCGGCTCGCCCTGGACCTCGGCCACGGCCTCCTCGAGCAGCTGGGCGTACATGTCGAAGCCGATGGCGGAGATGGAGCCGGACTGCTCGCCGCCCAGGAGGTTGCCCGCGCCGCGGATCTCCAGGTCGTGGCTGGCGATGGAGAAGCCCGCGCCCAGCTCGGTGAAGCGCTGGAGCACCTCCAGGCGCCGCTGGGCGTCCTTGGTGACGGTGCGGCGCGAGGGCACGAGCAGGTACGCATAGGCGCGCTCGCGCGAGCGGCCCACGCGGCCGCGCAGCTGGTAGAGCTGGGCGAGGCCGAAGGTGTCCGCCCGGTCGACGATCATCGTGTTGGCGCTGGAGATGTCGATGCCGCTCTCGATGATGCTCGTGCACAGGAGCATCTGGAACTTCTTCTCGGTGAACTCGAGCATCACCTTCTCCAGCTGCCCCTCGCCCATCTGCCCGTGGGCCACGCCGATGGAGACGTTCGGCACGAGCTCGCGCAGCCGCGTCTCCATGGCGGGGATGGACTCCACGCGGTTGTGCACGAAGAAGACCTGGCCGCCGCGGGCCACCTCGCGCTCGATGGCCTCCTTGATGGCGGGCGGATCGAACTTCATCACGAAGGTGCGGATGGCGCGCCGGTCCTGGGGCGGGGTGGCGATGATGCTCATCTCGCGCACGCCGGACATGGCCATGTGCAGCGTGCGGGGAATGGGCGTGGCGGACAGGGTGAGCACGTCCACCTGCGAGCGCAGCTTCTTGATCTGCTCCTTGTGCTTCACGCCGAAGCGCTGCTCCTCGTCCACCACGAGCAGGCCCAGGTCCTTGAAGGCCACGTCGCCGCCGAGCAGCTTGTGGGTGCCGATGAGCACGTCCACCTTGCCCTCCTTGGCGCGCTTGAGCAGCTCGCGCGCCTCCTGGGGCTTCTTGAGCCCGGAGAGCACCTCCACCGTGACGGGGTAGTCCTTGAAGCGCCGCTTGAAGGACAGGTAGTGCTGCTGGGCGAGCACCGTGGTGGGCACCAGCACCGCCACCTGCTTCCTGTCCAGCGTGGCCTTGAAGGCGGCGCGCATGGCCACCTCCGTCTTGCCGTAGCCCACGTCGCCGCAGACGAGCCGGTCCATGGGCTGGGTCTTCTGCATGTCCGCGAGCACGTCCTCGATCGCCTTGGCCTGGTCGGGCGTCTCCTCGAACTCGAAGTCCGCCTCGAACTGGGCGTAGTACCGGTCCGGCGCGCTGAAGGCGTGGCCCGGGTGGGCGCGGCGCGCCGCGGCGATGTTGAGCAGCTCCGCGGCCATCTTGAGCAGCTGCTCCTTGACCTTCTTCTTCGTCTTCTCCCAGGACGTGGTGCCCAGCTTGTCCAGCGTCACCTGGGTGGGATCGCCGCCGGTGAACTTCTGGATGAGCCGCATGCGGCCCACCGGCAGGTACACCTTGTCCTTGCCCGCGTACTCGAGCACCAGGAAGTCACCGGGCACGCCGTTGACCTGCATCTTCGTCAGGCCCGAGTAGCGGCCGATGCCGAAGTCGGTGTGGACGATGAGGTCGCCTTCCTTGAGATCCTTGAAGCCCGCGGCGAAGGCATCCAGGCTCTTGGAGCGTCGGGCGCGGCGGCGCGAGCGGGCGCCGAAGATCTCCTCGTCCGACAGCAGCGCGAGCCCGTGCGGGTCCACGAAGCCGTGGCTGATCTCCCCCGTGAACAGGTGCACGGTCACGCTCGGCTCGTACAGGCGCGAGACGTCCGCGAGGGGCCCGGGCTGCACGCGCGCCATCACGTCCCGGTCGAGCAGCAGGCGCTTGAGCCGGTCCGCCTGGCCCGCGGTGCCGCACGCCACGGCGCAGGGCACGCGGTGGTCGCGCCAGGCGCGCAGCCGCTCGATGAGTGGCGTGAGCGCGCCCTCCTCGCCGTGGTGGGCGAGGATGGCCTCGCGCACGTCCTGGGTGGTGGCGTAGGGAAAGAGCACCGGCGGCTCGCCCTGGGACAGCGACAGGCCGCCGCCCTCCATGAGCCGGAACGCGCCCAGCCGCTGCTGCGCCCGCTCCAGGGTGAGGAAGTGGTCCTCGGCGGGGAAGGTGAGGTCCTGCCGCTCGGTGGCCGCCTGGGCCCCGCGGGAGATCTCCGCCCACAGGTCCTCGGCGGCGCGCTCGATGCCCAGCGGATCGTCCAGGTAGAACAGGGGCGACTCGTGCCAGGGCGCCAGGTAGTCGAACAGCGTGCCCAGGCCCTCGGGGAAGAAGCCCGGCAAGAGCCCCTCCAGCCCGAAGCCGGACAGCCCCTCCTGGAGCGCGTCCAGGTACTCGCGCAGCTTGGAGGTGGGCAGGTTGATGCGGTCGGCCAGGGCGCGCGCGGCCGTCTCGGCGTGCCCGCGCGTCACCTCGGAGAAGATGACCTCGCGCGCGGGCAGGAGGATGATCTCCTGCAGCGAGTCCACGGTGCGCTGGCTCTCCGGATCGAAGACGCGGATGGACTCGACCGTGTCCCCGAAGAACTCGATGCGCACGGGCTTCTCGTACAGCGGGCTGAAGACGTCGATGAGCCCGCCCCGCACGGAGAACGTCCCCAGGTCCTCCACGAGCGGACTGCTCGTGTAGCCCATGTGGGTGAGCCGGCGGGCGACCTCGTCGCGATCGAAGTCCTGTCCCACGGTGAGCCGCTCGGACAGGGACTTCATCACCGCGGGGGGCAGCACCTTGCGCAGCAGGCCCCGCACGGACACCACCACCGCCGGACAGCGCGTGCCCTGGGTCAGGTGGAAGAGCGCGCCGAGCCGGTCCGCGACGACCTCGCCATCCGGCGACAGTTCGTCATAGGGCAGCACCTCGTCCGCGGGCACACGCAGCACCCGGGGCTCGCGCGGCGTGCCCTTGCCGCCCAGGAAGAAGGCCAGGTCATGGGCGAGCGCGTCCGCGGCCTCCTCGTCCGGCGCCACACAGACGAGCGGGGCCTTCAGGGTGCGCTGCAACTGGGCGAGCGCATAGCCACGCGCGGCGCCTTGGAGTCCCTGGGTGCGCACGCGGTGCCCGACGCGCAAGGCCTCGAGGACGCGGGCGACGGGGTCACCGGCCACCGGGGGTGAGCGCTGCGCCCCCACATCGAGCTTCTGAGAGAAAGGAGTGTCCATCCGGAGGCGCGTGAAGGCGCCTCCGGGTAATTAGGAGCGCGACCCCGAGGGGTCAACGGAAGAGCGCGACGTCTGGTGGGTGGAGGTCACCCCGGACGGCGAGCGGTCGACTGCTCGTACCCCCCGGCGATCCGGTAATCCTCGTCGTCGTCGTCCGAGCCGCCGTCCCCCTTGCCGTCCTTGGGCCGGAGGGACTCGGCGGTGGCCGCCGGGTCCTGGGTGGAGGACAGGCGGGCAGGCGGACGCGTGGCGCAAACCAGGACGAGGAAGGTGGCGAGAACGAAGGTGAGGACGCGCATTCGGGGGATGCCTCCTGCCCGCGAGACGCGGGGCCCCAGGGAATATTCACGCCCTGGGGGGAGGCGCTAGCCCTTCTTGAGCGTGCGGACGTAGGCCACGAGGGCATCGATCTGCTTGTCGCTCAACTTGTCCTTGTAGGCCTTCATCTTCTTGTTCTTGGGCGAGCCCTCGGCGATCACCTGGCGGATGGCCGCGTCATCGTGGGCGGACTGCCAGGAGGGCAGGGAGAGGTCGTCGATGGCTTCCTTCTTGCCCATCTGGGTCTGCCCCTTGCCGTCCCCGCCATGGCAGGACTTGCACTTGGCCGTCCACGTCTCGGCGGCGGTCTCCTCCTCGGCGTGGACGACGGCGGCGAGCGACAGGCTGAGCAACAGGGCGAAGCGCGACTTCATGCGGACAACCTCCAGGGCACCGGCTGGGAAACAGCGTGGACGGCGCAACGATAGGGCAAGCGCGGGCCTGGACGAAATGTGGGGACGGCGGGGACGGGACTACAGCGCGTCGCTGCCGCGCTCCCCGGTGCGGATGCGCACGGCCTCGTCCACCGGCAGGACAAAAATCTTTCCGTCACCCATCTTCCCCTCGGCGCCCGAGCGTGCCACCCGCACGATGGCCTCCACCACCGCCTCCACCCGGTCGTCGTCCACCACCACCTCCACCTTCATCTTGGGCTGGAAGTCCACGGTGTACTCGGCGCCCTTGTAGAGCTCCGTGTGGCCCTTCTGCCGGCCGTAGCCCTTGACCTCCATGGCGGTGAGGCCGTGCACGCCCAGCTCCTGCAGCGCGTCCTTCACGTCGTCCAGCTTGAAGGGCTTGATGATGGCTTCGATCTTCTTCACGGGGTACCTCCCGTGGCGCGCGCCACGGCGAAGAGGCTCATTCCCACCGGCAGCTTCACCCGGCTCTCCGTCCGGGCGAACAGGGGAGCGAACCGGTCATAGACCTTGAGCTGGAACTTGGGCACCGAGCGGCGGCGCATCACCCGGCTGTTCATGAACCAGCCGGGGATGCCCACCAGGTTCATCCACTCCATGCGCTCGAGCGCGAAGCCGTTGCCCTCGAGCACCTGGCGCAGGGTGTCCCGGGTGTAGCGCCGGTGGTGGCCCACCGCCTCGTCGATGGCGCCGAAGAGCTGGGGCAGGGCGGGCACGAGCACCACCACCCGGCCGCCCTCGGGGAGGATCTGCCGGAAGCGGCGCACCGCCGAGGCATCGTCCGGGATGTGCTCCAGCACGTTGGACAGCACGATGGTGTCCAGGCGCTCGCGCTGGAGCGACTCCCAGTCCGCGAGCGCCACGTCCGACAGGTAGGGCCGCACGTGCGGCTTGCCCCGGAACTTGTTGCGCAGGCGGTCCACGTAGAAGCGCTCCACCTCGAGCGCGATGAGCAGCTCGAGCCCCGGCTCCAGCTTCTCGGTGATGGTGCCGATGCCCGCGCCGATCTCCAGCACGCGCCGGCCCAGGTGCTCGCTGAAGCGCTGGCCCAGCCAGGCGTTGTAGTTGCTTGCCCCGTCCATGCGCTCGAGCGTGGTGTAGCCCTCGTGCTGGTTGTCCGCGTCGTCGCGCACCGTGGCGTAGCGCATGAGCGTGCGCAGCCGCGACACCTGCGAGGCCAGCGGCCGGCTCGGCGTCGTCTCCAGGCCCACGGGCACTTCCGCCAGCCGGTAGAGCTGCGCCGCCAGCTTCACGACGATCTCCGCGTCCACCGCGTCGTCCTCGCTGGTGAGCGCCACGGACTTGAGCGCCTCGGTGCGAAAGGCGCGCTGGCCACAGAGCGGATCGGCGAGCGACACGTCCGTCACGAAGCGCGTGACGTGGCCCATGGCCCGCTCGGCCAGCAGGGTCGGGTCGAGCCCCGCCCGGGAGCGGTCCCCGAACACCGCGTCCGCCCGGTCCTCGCGGATGGGCTGGCACAGGGCGTCGCAGGCCTCCAGGGAGTAGGCCGGATCCGCGTCCTGCAGCACGGTGATGCTCCCCGTCACCCGGCCGAGCGCGGCGCGGATGGCGGCGCCCTTGCCGGCGGGCCCCGACAGCACGTGCACGTTGGGCGCGCGGGGGGCGTCCACGGCGCCCTCGCCGACGAGCACCACCTCGGTTCCCTCGCGGTGGGCGAGCGCATGGGCGAAGCGCGAGGCGGCGGACGCGGACCGGGGGCCGTAGGGGATGACGAACGAAAGGGAGGGGCTCACGGCTTGGTGACTACCACACCGCCGGGCCCGCCGCGCGCCGCGTCATGCCGCGGGGCGCCCGGTCCCCGGGGGGCCGCCGGGAAATGCCCTGTTTCCGCTACTCCCGGCCGAGGATGCGCCCCTGGCCGTCGAGGGCGTAGGTGGCCCCGGCGTCGAGCACGATGTAGCCCGGACCGCAGGCGCGCAGGTCCGGCACGAACTCCACGAAGAAGAGCGTCTCGCTCACCTGGAGCACGGTCGTCTGGATGGACTCCCAGCGGGCCAGACAGCTGTCCGGGGGCGTGAGCTTCTCCGGGCGGATGCCGGGCGGACGGTAGTCGTCCATGGCCACCTTGAGCGCGGCCATCATCGGCCCGGTGAGCCGCACGCCCGTCTCCAGGGAGTCGGGGAAGCGCACCGCGGCGGCCTCCTCGGGCGAGGCGCGCTCGGCCGGGGTGTGGCGGTAGTAGCCGAAGTAGCCGCAGCCGCTCAGCAACCCGGCGCACGCGAGCAGGACGGGGAGGAGCGATCTCATGGCAGCCAGTCCTTCCCCGCGAACATCTCCAGGTCGCCCGAGTCGTTGGTGACCTGGGCGATGGGCACCCAGACGCCCTCGCGCAGGGCGGACACCAGGCGCGAGAAGTTGTTGTACGTGTAGGCCCGGCACTCGCCCGTCTTCTCCCGGAAGAACATCAGCAGGTTGCGGTCGAAGACCTGGCCGGTGCTTTGGTCGGTGAAGCGGGTGGGGTTCCAGATGGCCGTGATGCCCAGGTCCCGCCGCGACAGGCGCCGGTTGTGCGGGTGGGTGTGCACGCCGCCCAGCACGATGCCATCCGGGTGCTGGGGATCCTCGACCGTGCGCGGCAGCTCGCAGCTCTTCGTCTCCGAGTTGAGGCTGCTCTTGATGTCCGACAGGTAGCTCAGGAAGTACGCCTTCTCCCCGGGCGAGTAGTAGTACAGGGCGCAGTACTCGGAGCCGTGCACCCCGTTGGACGCGCCGGGCTCGTGGGTCATCAGCTCACAGGCGTTGGCCGCCAGGGCCTCGAGTTTGGCGAAGGGTCCCGCGAGCGGGCCCTCGACCCGGAGCAGCCCGTTGTCCATGCGCTGCACCTTCACGTGCGGATTGCTGGCGCAGCCTTCCAGACCGCCGAGCAGTCCCAGCACCGCCCACAGGGCACGTCGTCGGCCCGTCGCTCCGGTCTTCATGTCGGCCGCGCCATGCTGGGTCCCCTGCGACAGGCTTTCCCGCTCAAACCAGGAAAAGTCGTTCTCACGGAGAAAGTAGCAGTGGCTTGCACTGTGGGTCAAGTTGAGGCGCGTGGTAGCGGGGCGGCCCGAGACGGTGAAGGAGGCGGGAGGTAGGGCCCGTCGGGCTCTCACGCCCGGGGGCGGGGGCGCCGGGTCCCGGCGGGCGCGGCGCGGCGGAGCGGACGGGCACATGGCCCTCCTCTACACCCGGTGGACGCCCGAAGTCACGTTGGAAGGGTGGACATGGGAAGTCAGGTGGGGAGGGCCCACCGGCCCGAGGCCTCAGTGGGCCGCCGCGCCGAGCACGGATTCGCGCCGCATGGGCTGGGCCTTGCCGTACGTGAGCGAGCGCCACAGCCACTCGGCGGGACCGAAGCGGAAGCGGGCGAGCCACCAGTGGCTGAACCCGATTTGAAGCGAGAACAGCCCGAGCGTGAGGGCGATGCACGCCGCGGGCTTCACCTGTCCCATGAGCCCCAGGCCCAGGCCGTAATAGATGACGATGCTCAGCACGCTCTGACACAGGTAGTTCGTGAGCGCCATGCGGCCCACCGGGGCGAGCACCCGCAGGGCCCGGGCCCAGGTCTCGCGCTGGAGGAGCAGCACGAGCGCCGAGGCATAGGCGGCGGCCATGCCCAGCTCGGCGAGCTGGCGCACCGGCATCAGGAACAACTGGAAGGCGCCGTGCGGCAGGAGCACCTTCTGGCGCACCAGGTGGTTGACCACGAGGATGGCCACGCTGGCGGCGCCGCCCAGCCCCAGGCTCCAGCGCAGCAGCTTGCGGAAGAAGGGCAGGTGCTGGTCCGCGTCGTGGAACAGCCGCAGCCGGCCCGCGAGGAAGCCCAGCAGGAAGCGCCCGAAGAGCGCGCTGAGCATGGGGGGGATGCGGCGGATGAACTCGCCGAAGAAGAACGACGCGTTGGCGCGCACCACCTCCAGGTAGCCGCCCGTCTTGAAGACGCGGCCCAGCTCCAGCCGGACGGCCTCGCTCTGGGCCAGGGACGCCCGCGCCGCCTCGCTCGCGCCGCCCGGCGTGCCCGAGAACAGGGGCGGCAGCCACCGCATGGCGCTGGCGATGACGAGCGGCACCACGAAGATGAGCACCAGCGCCCAGCGCAAGAGCGCCCGGTCCGACAGCCCCTGGAAGAGCAGCAGCAGGAAGCCCACCGTGGCGTAGGTGGTGAGGATGTCGCCGTACCAGAGCGCCGTGAGGTGCACGCCGCCGATGAGCAGCATCACCCCCAGGCGCCGCGCGTAGAGGCGGTTGATGGAGGTGCCTCGGGCCTGGGCGCGGAGCAACTGCACGGAGAAGCCCAGGCCGAAGAGGAACGAGAACAGGCTGATGAACCGGCCGGACACGAGCGCCGAGTAGAGCTGCGACGCCACCGTGTCCCACCAGGGCGCCGCCGCCAGCGCGGCCTGGGCCTGCTCGCGCGTCACGAAGACCATGCCCGTGAACCACACGAACACGTTGGAGACGAACACCCCCGCCAGCGCGAAGCCCCGGAGCACGTCCAGCAGGACGATCCGGTCGGTGGACGCCACGGGCTGGGCGGCGGTGTCGGGGGGCGGTGGGACGGGGCTCATGTCTGGGGAAGGGCGCCCAACAGCTCGCCCCCCTGGACTATTCCCGACGGACGCCGAGGCTTCCGATTGCGTCCCGGTCCGGGGTGTCGTTAAAGCAGCCCCCCCATGGCTCCCAGCCTCCTGGACACCTTCCGCATCCTCTCCTCCTTCGAGCCGCCGCGGGGCTCGCTGCGCGAGGCGCCCTGGGAGGCCTACGTCGACTGGGCCATCGCCCAGGGCCTGGCCCCGCTCGCCTCCTATAACCTGGAGTACCGCCTGCCGGGCGCCCTGGCCCCGGAGTGGGCGAGGGACAGGCTGTTGAGCATCTACTCGGGCTCGGTCAACGAGAACGTGATGAAGCTCGTCAACTTCAAGCAGTGCGTGGGCGAGCTGGAGGGCCGACAGGTGCTCGTCCTCGGGGGCGCGTCCTTCGCCGACACGCTCTACCCCCATGTGGGCTTCCGCCCCGTGCTGGAGATCCAGGTGCTCGTGCGGAGCATGGACGTGGAGGGCTTCAGCGGCTACCTCGCCCAGCACGACTTCCGCCCGGAGCCCAACGAGGCCCCGCACGGCGCGCGCAAGGTGCTGTCCGACGGCCGCACGCCCATCTACCTGTACGCGGACGTGCTCGGCGCCTCGCGCCAGGCGGAGCTGCGCGAGGTGTTCGCCCGCGCCCAGCCCATGAAGATATATGGCCCGTCCGTGTTCCGACCGGACCTGGAGGACGCGGTGCTGCTCGTGTGCCTGGAGCAGGCGCGCGAGGGCTACCAGCTGCCGTGGCTGTCCTTCGTGGACCTGCGCGAGCTGGTGCTCGGCGCGCCGCAGATGGGCGGGCTGTACTCGCGCCCCCTGGACGCGGCGGTGCTCCTGGAGCGGGCGCGGGCCTGGCGCCTGGAGCGCGCCCTGCACACCTCCCTGTCCATCGTGGCGCGCCTGTTCCCGGAGACGGCGCCGCGCGTGCAGCCCCTCCTGCCGCCCCTGCGCCGGGCCACGCGCGAGCTGCTCGAGCGGCTGGTGGTCGTCCCGGCGAGTGAGGTTGGAAAGATGCGGCATGTTCGTGGCTCGGAGCGGCTGCGCAAGCTGTTGACGGGGCAGTGAGGCGGGGGGGCGCACTCGACGCCCCTTCCCCTGACCCGCGTCCCGGCGTAAGAGCGGCCCTGGACCTCCAGCCCAGGAACGCGCATGCACATCGCCATCATTGGAACAGGCTACGTGGGACTCGTGGCGGGGACGTGTTTCGCGGACTCGGGAAACGACGTCACCTGCGTGGACATCGACGCGCGGAAGATCGCCCAGTTGCAGCGCGGCGAGGTCCCTATCTACGAGCCCGGCCTGGAGGAGCTCATCCGCAAGAACACGCGGGAGAAGCGCCTGTCCTTCACCACGGACCTGGCCGCCGCGGTGGCGCCCGCCCAGGTGGTGTTCATCGCCGTGGGCACGCCCGAGGGCGAGAGCGGTGAGGCGGATCTCCAGTACGTCCTGGCCGCGGCCGAGCAGGTGGGCCGCGCCATGCGCCACTACACGGTGGTGGTGGACAAGAGCACCGTGCCGGTGGGCACCGCGGACAAGGTGCGCGAGGCCATCTCCCGCGTGACGCAGGTGGAGTTCGACGTCGTCTCCAACCCCGAGTTCCTGAAGGAGGGCGCCGCCATGGACGACTTCTTCAAGCCGGACCGGGTCGTCATCGGCGCCGAGTCCGAGCGGGCGCGCAAGCTCATGGGCCAGCTCTACGCCCCCTTCGTGCGCACGGAGAACCCCATCCTCTACATGGACACGCGCTCGGCGGAGCTCACCAAGTACGCCGCCAACGCCATGCTCGCCACGCGCATCTCGTTCATGAACGACATGGCCGTGCTCTGCGAGAAGGTGGGCGCGGACGTGGACTTCGTGCGCAAGGGCATGGGCGCGGACAAGCGCATCGGCTACCCCTTCCTCTTTCCGGGCGTGGGCTACGGCGGCAGCTGCTTTCCCAAGGACGTGAAGGCGCTCGTGGCCAAGGGGCGCGAGCTGGGCCTGGAGTTGGACCTCTTGCGCGCCGTGGAGCGCACCAACGAGCGGCAGAAGCGGCTGCTCGTGAACAAGGCGCTCAAGCACTTCGGCTCGCTGGACGGGCGCACCTTCGCGGTGTGGGGCCTGGCCTTCAAGCCCAAGACGGACGACATGCGCGAGGCCCCGTCCATCGAGGTCATCGAGGGCCTGCTGGCCAAGGGCGCCAAGGTGGCGGCGCATGACCCGGTGGCCGAGCGCACCGCGCGCCGCGTCTTCGGCGACCGCATCCGCTACACCTCCTTGCCCTACGAGGCCCTGGAGGGCGCGGACGGCCTCTTCGTCGTCACCGAGTGGAACGAGTTCCGCCACCCGGACTTCGAGCGCATGAAGACGCTCATGAAGAGCCCCGTCATCTTCGACGGCCGCAACATCTACGACCCCGAGCGCATGCAGGAGCTGGGCTTCGCCTACATGGGACTCGGCCGCCGCTCGTAGTCCCGGAGCGCCCGCCCCATGCGCATCGCCTTCCTCAGCCAGAACCCCGAGTACCGCGCGTTCGCCGAGCGGCTCGGCCAGCGGCTCTCCGCCCACGAGGTGCGCTTCCAGCGGGTGCCCGCGGAGCTGGACCTGGACGGCGTCGGGGCCGTCATGGCCGCCGGGTGCCGCGTGGGCCGTGAGGTGCTGGAGCGGCCCTCGGTGGGCTTCGTGCAGACGATCGGCACCGGCTACGAGAACGTGGACGTGGCCGCGGCCTCGGCGCTGGGCGTGTGGGTGGCCAACCTGCGCGCCAACGTCACCGGCAACGCCGAGTCGGTGGCCGAGCACGCGCTCCTGCTCCTGCTCGCGCTCGCGCGGCGGCTGCGCGAGGCCGAGGCTTCCCTCGCCCAGGGCCGCTGGGCCCACCCGGTGGGCACGTCCCTGTTCGGCAAGGCGGCGTGTGTGGTGGGGCTCGGGGACATCGGCGCGCTCATCGCCGTGCGGCTCCAGGCCCTGGGCATGCGGGTGGTGGGCGTGCGCTCCCACCCCGAGAAGGGCGGGCCCGAGGGCGTCCAGGTGTTCGGCACGGACAGGCTGCACGACGCGCTCCGGGAGGCGGACTGCGTCGTGCTCGCCGCGCGCGCGGACGCCCACAACCAGAACCTCCTGGACGCGCCCGCCCTCGCCGCCATGAAGCGGGGCGCCCTGCTCGTGAACATCGCGCGCGGCAGCCTGGTGAAGCCCGAGACGCTGGAGGCCGCCGTGCGCTCGGGCCAACTCGGCGGCGTGGGCCTGGACGTCTTCTGGGAGGAGCCGGTGGACCCCCGGCACCCGCTGCTCCAACTGCCCCAGGTGCTTTGCACGCCCCACGTGGCGGGCCTCACCGACGTGAACCTCGCGGGCAGCCTCGAGTGGGCCGCGCGCAACCTGGAGGCCTTCGCCGCGGGCAGGCGCCCGGAGTTCCTCGTCAACGCGCCCTCCACGCCCCGCGCGGCGCTCGGCTAGTCCAGGGGCCAGTCCGGGAAGGCGAGCGTCATGAAGCCGCCTTGCCAGGAGGCGTAGGCCGCCTCGTCGGCGGGGTCTCCGGACTGGCCGTAGACGCGCTCGAAGTGCGCGCCCCAGTCCGGACGGCTCCCATCCACGTCGGTGAATCCGTACTCCCGGGCGAGTCCCCAGGAGCTGAAGACGCGGCCCGCCTTGCGCGAGACGTCGGGGTCCGCCGCGAGCGCCGCCACCGCGCGGCCCACGAAGGCGGGCGTCTCCGAGGCGATGAAGTTCGGGTCCTTCGCCGCGCCGTCGCGCCAGGTGGCCTCCGTCACCCCGAAGAGCTCCAGCATCTGCTCCGAGCGCAGGAAGCCCGGCGTCACCGCGAGCGCCGTGACGCGCGTGCGGCGCAGCTCCCGCGCCATCGTGAAGGCGAGCCGGACGGTGGACATCTTCGCCAGGTCGTACCAGACGTTGCCGCGGTAGCCGAACGAGTCCCCGTCGGTGATCTCCACCAAGAGGCCCCGGTCGCTCTCGAACAGCAGGGGCACCGCGTAGCGGCTGGTGATGAGGTGCGTGCGCACGCCGCGCTCCATCATCAACCACCCCTGGGCGGGGGACTGCTTCCAGAAGGCGGGCCCGAGCTCCAGGGACTCGCCGCCCCAGATGTCGTTGACGAGGAGGTCCAGGCGGCCCTGCTCGCGCCGGATGCGCTCGCACAGGGCCTTCACCTGGGGCTCCTGCGAGTGGTCCACCCGGACCGGGATGCCCCGGCCGCCCAGGGCGTCCACGCGCTCGGCGGTCTCCTCGATGGTTTCGGGCCGGCCGTCGGTGGCGGGCTCGCCGCGCACGCTGCGGCCCGTGCAGTACACCGTGGCGCCCGCTTCCCCGAGCATGGTGGCGATGCCCCGGCCCGCGCCCCGGGTGGCTCCGGCGACGAGGGCGATCCGTCCTGCGAGTGGCTTGGTCATGCATGCCACTCTACGAAGCCCCTCCCGACATTCCAGATGGAGGCTAGCGGTTCCAGGCCGTCGCGCCGCGCTGGGCGAGCCGTCGGGAGCCCGTCCGCGCCGCGGACCGGGCGCTCGCCTCCGGCTCCTCCTCGTCGCCGCCGAACAGCTCGAAGGACGTCGCGTACCACGCCGCGAAGCTGACGGAGTTGGCCAGGGAGACGGGCTCCCCGCGGCGCAGCACCAGCTCCGCGCCCACGGAGAACTGGTGGTTCTGTTCCTCGTCGAGCGAGAAGCAGATGCCCGGCAGCAGGGACAGCTCCGTCGTCAGCTCGCGCCCGCGGGAGAAGGGGTCGATGGCGCCCACCACCGGGTTGAGCTCGAAGTACACGCTGAACCGGTTGGAGAAGTGGTACTCGGGCGCCAGCATGGCGAACACCGTGCCCGAGCGCAGCCGGCCCGTGCCCCACTCGAAGTCGGGCCGGACGCCCGCGTTGAGCATCAGGGACACGTCGCCCCAGCTCAGGTTGGTGTGCAGCTCGCCGCCCAGGATGTAGCCCTCCTGGGGGGTGAGCATCAGCCGCAGCGCCAGCGCCGTCTCCTCGCCCACGTGGAAGCGCGGGAAGACATCCAGCAGGTCGAAGCCCGCGCCCTCGGCGCCCGCGTAGCCCCACAGGCCCACGTACACGTCCCAGGACGTGCCGATGCCCGCGGAGGCGTACAGCGACGGCCAGGTGTACCGGCCATCCCCGGAGACGTAGACGAGGGGGACGAGCTGCAGCGAGCCCAGCGGCGTCTGCTCTCCGGGCCAGGGGGTGATGGGGTCCGCCCGGGCGGCTCGCGGGGCGGCGAGCAGGGCGGCGAGCAGACACGCGGCGAGCCAGGAAGAGGAGCGGTTCACGCGAGCGGGTTCAGCGCGCCAGACCACAGGCGTCCTTGCCTTCGTCCGTCCGGAGGATGTCGCAGGTGGTGCGGTCCTCCGGGTCGATGTTGCAGGTGGAGAGGCGCTGCTCGCACACGTCGAGCTGCTCCTCGGTGGGCTCCAGGTCCCGCTCGCGCGCGGCCACGTTCTGCAGGCACAGGGTGCGCTGGTAGCGGTCGACGCAGTCACAGAACCGCTCCGACAGCTCCCGACAGGGGCTCTTGCAGCCGGCGAGGAGGGACAACGTGGCGAAGAGCAGCGGCAGGGCGGCGGGGCGGCGCATGAGGGGGCCGAAGATGCCAGAAGACGCCCTGGATGCAAGCGGCCGGTCCGTCAGCGCTGGAAGTCGTAGACGCTGCCCAGCCCGAGCAGGCCCGTGAGCGCGTCGAGCGCGGTGAGCGTCTCGCGCGCCAGCTGGGGATCCGCCAAGTCCTGGGCCCGCAGGTCCTCGCGGTAGTGCTTCGTCACCCAGGCGGCCAGCGCCGTGTGCAGCTCGGGCGTGTAGAAGACGTTCGCCTTCACCGCGGCGCGCTCGGCGTCCGTGAGCCACACCCGCTGGCGCAGGCACGCCGGGCCGCCGCCATTGTTCATGGACTGGCGCACGTCCAGGTAGTGCACCTGCTGGACCGGGTTGTCCTCGGCCAGCACGCGGTCCAGGAAGCGCCGCGCGCTCGGCGTGTCGCGGCTCTCCTCGGGCGCGATGATGGCCATGGTGCCGTCCGGCAGGGTGAGCACCTGGGAGTTGAAGGGATAGGCCTTCACCGCGTCCTTGGCGGGCAGCTCCTCGGCGCCCGCCAGGGCGTAGGTGAAGCCCTCGCCGAGCCGCTCGCGCAGCGTCTTCAAGAGGCCGTCCGCGTCCGCGAACGCGAGCGCGTGCAGCATGAGGAAGCCCCCGTTGCCCACCGCGAGCACGTCCGTGTGGAAGGCGCCCGCGTCGATGCCCTCGGGGGCCTGCTGGGGCAGGAGCACCTGGGCGGGGTCGAGCTGGTGCAGCCGCGCCAGGGCCTGGCTGGCCTCGTACGTCTGCCGCGCGGGAAAGCGCGTGGGGTGGCGCACGTCGTCCCGCCACGCCGAGCGGCCCCAGGCCAGCAGGTGCACCGCGCGGTGCCCCGGCGTCACCAGGCGCGTGTGGTTCGCGGCGCCCTCGTCCGCGAAGTGGCCGCCTCCGGGCAGGGGCGCGTGCACGGCGAAGTGCCGCTCGTCCGCGAAGATGGCGCCGAGCACCGCGTGCGTCGTCTCCGCCTCCAGCGCCCGGTGGAACATCTGCTGGAGGTTGGCCGGCGTCAGGTGCATGCGCCCGTCCGCCGTGTCCTCCGAGGGCGCCCCCGTGGCCGCGTTCGCCGTCCACATGGCCGCGGCGCTGGACGTCAGCCGCAACAGGTGGTTGGCCTCGCGCGCCGCGCGGGTGATGACCTGCTCGTCCGTGCCGGTGAAGCCCAGGGCCCGCAGCGCCTTGAGCGAGGGCCGGGGCTGGGGCGGCAGCACCCCCTGGCCCACGCCCAGCCCCGCCACGAAGCGCATCTTCTCCAGCCCCTGCAGGGCCGCGGCGCGGGGATGGCTCACCTCGCCGCCGTGCAGGGCGGACGCCAGGTTGCCGGGCGAGAGGCCGCCGTAATTGTGCGTGGGGCCA
Organism: Archangium primigenium; assembly: GCF_016904885.1. Classification (NCBI taxonomy): domain Bacteria; kingdom Pseudomonadati; phylum Myxococcota; class Myxococcia; order Myxococcales; family Archangiaceae; genus Melittangium; species [Archangium] primigenium. The sequence continues at coordinate 8,881,216 of NZ_JADWYI010000001.1, read as the reverse complement.
ACGATGCCGTCGAAGTTGTATTCGCGCATGGGATATGGAACCGCTCGTGGAGCGTCCACCCTTAGCAAAACGCCTCAAGCGCTTCCTGCGCTACCTGCTGGTGCGTGCGGTTCTGGGCTTCGTGAGCGCGCTGCCCCTGGGGCTCGCCCGGACCCTCGGTGCGGGCTTTGGCCGCTTCGCCTTCGCCGTGGCCGGGGGCGAGCGCCGCAAGGCCCTCAAATCCCTGGCCCGCGCCTTCCCGGAGCGCTCCGACGCGGAGCGTCACGCGCTCGCCCGGGCCTCCTTCCGCCACCTGGGCATGGCCGCCTTCGAGGTGGGGGCCACCACGTCCCTGGACGCGAACCTGGAGCACCTGGTGCGCTGGGACGCGGAGGACCGGGCGGTGCTGGAGGCGGCGCTCGCGCGGGGCAAGGGCGTGGTGTTCGTCTCCGGGCACGTGGGCAACTGGGAACTGCTCGCCCGGCGCGTCGCCCGCGCGGGCTACCCGAGCCAGAGCATCGCCAAGGAGACCACGGACCCGCGGCTCACCGCGCTGGTGGAGCGCTTCCGGGCCCAGGGCGGCGTGCGCAGCATCTGGCGCGGCCAGGAGGGCGCGGCGCGCGCCATGCTCCGGGCGCTCAAGGCGGGAGAAATCCTCGGCCTGCTCATCGATCAGGACACGCGCGTGCAGTCGCTCTTCGTGCCCTTCTTCGGGGAGCTGGCGGCCACGCCTCGCGCCGCGGCGGACCTGGCGCTGCGCACCGGGGCCGCCGTGGTGGTGGGCTTCTGCCAGCGCGAGGGGCAGGGCTACCGCCTGTGGACCGAGGAGGTGGCGTGGCCCGCGGGGCCGGACCGCGAGGCGGATGCCCTCGGCCTCACGGCGGCCCTGTCCGCGCGCATCGAGGCGGCCATCCGCCGCGCCCCCGAGCAGTGGGTGTGGATGCACCAGCGCTGGAAGACGCGGCCTCCGGCCTGAGCCGCGCTCAGGTGTCCAGCACGTAGGCGAACATGAGCGGGGCCACGATGGAGGCGTCGCTCTCCACGATGTACTTCGGCGTGTCGATGCCGAGCTTGCCCCAGGTGATCTTCTCGTTGGGCACCGCGCCCGAGTACGAGCCGTAGCTCGTGGTCGAGTCGCTGATCTGGCAGAAGTAGCCCCAGAGCGGCACGCCCGTGCGCTGCAAGTCCTGGTGGAGCATGGGCACCACGCAGATGGGGAAGTCACCGGCGATGCCGCCGCCAATCTGGAAGAAGCCCACGGAGGTGCGCGGCGCCGTCTCCGTGTACCACTGGGCGAGCGTGGTCATGTACTCGATGCCCGTGCGCACCGTGTGCACGTTCTTCACGTCCCCCGAGATGCAGTGGCCCGCGTACATGTTGCCGAGCGTGGAGTCCTCCCAGCCGGGCACCCACAGGGGCAGGTTCTTCTCGCACGCGGCGAGCAGCCAGCTGTTCCTGGGATCGATCTGGTAGCGCTCGCGCAGCTTGCCGCTTCGGAGCACCCGGTAGAAGAACTCGTGGGGGAAGTAGCGCTCGCCCGCCTTGTCCGCGGCCACCCACTCCTCCAGCACCGCGGTCTCCAGGCGGCGCATGGCCTCCATCTCCGGGATGCACGTGTCCGTCACCCGGTTCATGTGCCGCTCGAGCAGCGCCTGCTCGTCCTGGGGCGTGAGGTCCCGGTAGTTCGGCACGCGCTCGTAGAACTCGTGCGCCACGAGGTTGAAGAGGTCCTCCTCCAGGTTGGCGCCCGTGCAGCAGAGGGCGTGCACCTTGCCCTGGCGGATCATCTCCGCCAGCGAGATGCCCAGCTCCGCGGTGCTCATGGCGCCCGCGAGCGTCACCAGCATCTTGCCGCCGCCGTCCAGGTGGCGCAGGTAGCCCTCGGAGGCATCCACGAGCGCCGCCGCGTTGAAGTGCTTGAAGTGGGTCCGACAGAATTCCCGGATGCGCATGACATGAAACTCCCGACGACAGGGGTCCGGATGTGGGACCCGCCGTCAGGGGCGCACCACTCCGAACGCCCTACGGTCCGGTGCGAGGCGGACCGCCATCGAGGCGTCGGGTGGCTGGTGCGGGCCTTATAAAGAGCCGGGTTTTGATCCGCAACTGTGTGGCGTCAAGGCGGGCGGCCCGGCGGCTTGTCGGGCCTGGAGAATCATGTTACCCACCGCCCAGCCACTCGGCGGTGCGATGGCGGCGTGCATGAGCGCGCCGTAGCCCGCTCCTCAGTGGTCATGCCCACCTCATTCACCGCGACACACGCGCCAGGCCGTGCCGGACATTCTCTCGGCCCGAGGTGCGCGCGCGGGGGAGAACCTCATGGACAAGAAGCCCTCACTCCAGGTCCCCACGGGAGACACGTCCTTCGTGCCGCCCGCGCCCGCCCACCGGCCCTCCTTCGAGGACGAGGCCGTCGACGGCTGGGGCTTCCGGGACACGAAGTTCGTGGTGCAGCCCAACGGCTCGGTGGTGCTCACCGGCACGCGCTACAACATCAGCAACGTCGAGCTGCCCTCGCTCATGCCGTGGTTCTCCAAGAAGCTCGCGGCGCCGCTGGGCTATGAGAACCGCAACGAGCCGCACTACCCGCCGCCCGTGCCCGAGGCGCTCGAGGCCCCCGAGCTCGTCGCCGCGCTGCGCGCCTTCCTCCAGGAGGATCAGCTCTCCGACGAGCCCACGGTGCGCCTGCGCCGGGGCCATGGCCACACGGGCGCGGAGATCTGGGCCATCCGCTACGAGCGCCTGGGCCGCGTGCCGGACCTCGTCGTCTTCCCCCACTCGCACGACGAGGTGGTGCGGCTGACCGAGGTGGCGCGGGCGCACGGCGCGTGCCTCATCCCCTTTGGCGGCGGCACCAACGTGACGGAGGCCCTGCGCCTGTCCGTGCACGAGCGGCGCTTCGTCATCGCCGTGGACATGCGGCGCATGAACCGCGTGCTCTGGGTGGACCCGGTCAACCGCACCGCCAGCATCGAGGCGGGCGCCACGGGCCGCCACATCGTGACCGAGCTCGCGAAGTACGGCCTCACCCTGGGCCATGAGCCGGACAGCCTGGAGTTCTCCACGCTCGGCGGGTGGATCGCCACCAACGCGAGCGGCATGAAGAAGAACCGCTACGGCAACATCGAGGACCTGGTGCTCGACATGCGCGTGGTGACGGCGCACGGCGTGGTGGAGCGCCCGGCCGTGGGCCCGCGCGAGAGCATCGGCGTCAACCCGCGCAACTTCATGTTCGGCAGCGAGGGCAACTACGGCATCGTGACGAGCGCCGTGGTGAAGCTCTTCCCCGTGCCCGAGGTGCAGCGCTACGGCAGCGTGCTCTTCCCGGACCTGGGCGCGGGCCTGGCGTTCCTCTACGAGCTGCAGCGCTCGGGCGCGGTGCCCGCGAGCGTGCGCGTCATGGACAGCACCCAGTTCCAGTTCGGCCAGGCGCTCAAGCCGGCCACCACCGGCGCCGCCGCCCAGGCCAAGAGCGCGCTGGAGAAGTTCTTCGTCACCCGGGTGAAGGGGTTCGATCCGGACAAGCTCGCGGTGGCCACGATCGTGTTCGAGGGCACGCGCGCCGAGGTGGAGTTCCAGGAGTCCACGCTCTACCGCATCGCCGAGCGCCACGGCGGCATGAAGGCCGGCGGCACCAACGGCGAGCGCGGCTACCAGCTCACCTTCGGCATCGCCTACATCCGCGACCTGACCTTCTCCCACTGGGCCATCGCCGAGAGCTTCGAGACGAGCGTGCCCTGGAGCCGCGCCCTGGAGCTGTACGAGCGCGTGCGCGACCGCATCCACCGCGAGCACGCCCAGCGCGGCCTGCCCGGCAAGCCGTTCTTCACCGGCCGGCTCACCCAGGTCTACCCGAGCGGCATCGCCATGTACTTCTACCTGGGCTTCTACGCCAAGGGCGTGGCGGACCCGGTGGCCGAGTACGCGGCGCTGGAGCACGCGGCGCGCGAGGAGATCCTCGCCTCGGGCGGCACGCTGTCCCACCACCACGGCGTGGGGAAGATCCGCCAGGACTTCCTCGGGGAGGTCTACTCCGAGGGCGCGCTCGCGCTCACCCGCGAGGTGAAGAAGGCCGTCGACCCGGACAACCTCTTCGGCGCGAACAACCACGGGGTGAAGGGAGCGGTGGAACTGGAGGCCCCGGACGCACCCCGCACCAACACCCGACGGACGGGGACCTGAGATGGGGCCCTCCGACGCCTCCGCGCACGTCCTGCTGACGGGCGCCACGGGGTTTCTCGGCAAGGTCGTCCTCGAGGAGCTCCTCCACCGGCGCGAGGCGTTGGGCATCGCGCGCGTGTCCGTGCTCGTGCGCGCGCAGAAGGGCCAGGGGGGCCGGGTCACCTCGCCCCAGGACCGCTTCCGCAAGGTGCTGCGCTCCGAGGTGTTCCGCCGCCTGCCCCCGGGCTGGGAGGCGTTCGTCGAGGTCGTCGGCGGGGACCTGGAGCAGCCGCGCTGTGGGCTCTCGCCCGAGGCCCTCGAGGCGCTGACGGCCCGCACCACCCACATCATCCACTGCGCGGCGAGCGTGGAGTTCGACCTGCCGGTGGCCCAGGCGGCGGCCTCCAACATCACCAGCGCCTTGAACGTGCTGGAGCTCGGGCGGGCCTGTCCCCGCCTGCACGGCCTGGTGGACGTGTCCACCGCGTACGTGACGCCCTGGCGGTCCGGCGCCCTGCCGGAGGCGCTCGCGCACCTGCCCAGGCCCGCGGAGGAGCTCTACCGCGCCATCCTGGACGGCTCGCGCCCCGAGGCGGAGCTCAAGGCGGAGACGGGCCACCCCAACACGTATACCTATACGAAGTGCCTCGCCGAGCACCTGCTGTGCGCGCGCCGGGGCGCGGTGCCCCTGCGCATCGTGCGCCCGAGCATCATCTCCGCGGCCTGGAAGGCGCCCTTTCCCGGGTGGCTGGACAGCGCGGCGGCCTTCGCCGGGTGCCTGCTCTACGCGGGCCTGGGCGTGGTGAAGGCCTGGGTGGCGGACCCCTCGGTGCGCCTGGACGTGGTGCCGGTGGACGTGGTGTCGCACGAGGTGGTGGCGGCGGCCTTCGAGGAGTCCATGCCCGCCCCCGGCGAGGCGGTGCCCATCCAGTACGCCGTCATGGGCATCGAGCGGGCGCTGCGCGTGGACCTGTCCGTGGAGTCCACCACGCGCTTCTTCCGGGAGCGGCCCGGCGGACGCGCCCGTCCGGGCATGTTCATCGGTCGGGCGGAGCACGGCTTCTGGCGCGAGGACTTCCTGCGGCGCGAGCTGCCCACGCGCGCGCTCAAGACGTGGTTCGCGGCGACGAACCAGCGGCGCGAGCGCGGCAAGCTGGAGAAGGTGGACGAGCAGGTGCGCTACATGAACTCGGTCTTCGAGTACTTCACGCACCACACCTTCGACTTCCACTCCCGGCGCGCCGCGGCCATCGAGGGCTACTCGCCCGAGGCCTACCTGGACGTGGTCAACCGCGGCCTGTACCGCCACCTGCTGCGCATGGACGAGACCCAGGTCACGCTCGCGGGCAAGGCGCACGACGACGCCCGCGGCGACGTGGCGTGGCTCCAGGAGCGCCCCCACGGCACCTGGGCCATCCGCACGCTGGGCATCGCCCTGCGCAAGTCCCTGCGCCGCTGCACCTCGCGCATCACCTTCGACCGGACGTCCTTCGAGCGCGCCGTGGACGCGGCCCCCGCGGACACGCTCTTCATCCTGGCGCCCTCGCACCGCAGCTACCTGGACTTCCTGCTGTCCAGCTACCTGTGCTTCCAGCACCCGGAGCTGGGCATTCCCGTGCCGCACATCGCGGCGGCCGAGGAGTTCTCCCGCATCCCCTTCGTGGGCCACGTCCTCCAGCAGGCGCAGGCCTTCTACTTGAAGCGGGGCGTGGGCAAGGAGTCCACCGAGCTGAACCAGACCCTGGGCGACATCATCTCGCGCCGCGCCTCGGTCATGTTCTTCGTGGAGGGCCAGCGCAGCCGCTCGCGGCACGTGCTCGCGCCCAAGCGCGGCCTCTTGCGCGGCCTGCAGCAGACGAACCAGGTCTTCACCGTGCTGCCCATTTCCATCTCCTATGACCGCGTGCCCGAGGAGCCGGCCCTGGAGCGGGAATTGTCCGGAGGGGGGCGCTCGCGCATGTCCCTGCGGGCGCTGCTCACCTGGCTCGGGCGGCTCGCCCAGGACGACGTCCGTCTGGGCCGCATCCACCTGTCCTGTGGCGCGCCCATCCTGATGACGCCCGCCTCGGACGTGCGCACGGTCTCCGAGCGCATCGTCGCCGCGCAGCAGCACGGCCTGGTGGCCACGCGCTTCCACGTGCGCGCCTTCCTGCGGGACACGCCGCTCGAAGGGGTGGACGAGGCCTGGCTCGTTGACGCCCTGCGCGCGCGCGGCGGACGGGTGCTCGACAGCGACCTGCCCGCGCCCGACGCGGCCTCGCCCGTCCTCCGCCAGTCCCTGCGCAACCAGTGGATGCACTGGTTCTACCCGGACGCGCTCGCGCTCTACCCGGACAGCCTCGCCGTGCGCGACCACGTGGCGCGCCGCGGCTGGCTCGACACGCCCACGCCCCGCCCCCCGAGCGACCCGCGCGTGCGTCGGCTCGTGGAGGCCCTGTTCGCGCCCATCGCGCGCGACTACGTGCGTGTGGCCGAGGCGCTCGGCTCCCCCGAGCGCATGCCGCTGCCCCCCGGGCCCAAGTCCCTCGTGGTCGCCCAGCCCGAGGCCCACCTGCCGCACCTGGAGGACGCCTACCAGGCGCTCGTGGACCAGGGCCTCCTGACCTCGTCGCGCCCGGGCATCTACGCCTGGGGCCCCCAGGCCCCGGCGCTCGAGGCCTTCCGGGCGGAGTGCCCGCTCCAGGGCGCGCCCCTCTCGCGGGCGGTGAGCGCATGAGCACGCCTCGTGTCCTCGTGACTGGCGCCACGGGCTTCCTCGGCCGCCATCTGCTCGGCGTGTTGCGCGCGGCGGCCGTACCCACCGCCGTGCTCGTGCGTGACCCCCAGGCCTGGGCGCGCCAGGACTGGGTCGCGGAAGCGGGCCCCGTGTCCGTTTTCGAGGGATCTCCCCAAATTCGGACACCGTGGCTGAACGCGCCCGGCCTGGGCGGGGTGAAGACCATTTTCCACCTGGCGGCGGCCGTCTCCCACTCGCGTCAGGCCGCTCCGGCGGATGACTTCAACGTCGAGAGCACCTTGCAGATGGTGCGCGCGGCGAAGGAGTGGGGTGCGCGGCTCGTCTTCATGTCCAGCTCGGGCACGGTGGGCTGCTTCCGCTTCCCCCGGCTCGTCGCGGACGAGCACTCGCCGTTCGCCGAGTCGCTCGCGGGCCGCTGGCCCTACTACGCGTCGAAGATCCGCGCCGAGCGGGAGGCGCGCCGGCTCGCGGACAAGCTGGGCGTGGAGCTGGTCATCCTCCGGCCGCCCGTGATGCTCGGGCCGGGTGACCACCGCCTGCGCTCGACCCAGCACGTGATGAAGGTGCTCGGGGGGAACCTGCCCGTCATTCCTCCGGGGGGCATGCACTTCACGGATGTGCGTGACGTGGCGGCGGCGCTGGGGCGGCTCGTGACGCTCGAGCGTCCGCGCGCCGTCTACCACCTGCCCGGCACGGCGTGCTCGCTCGCGGAGTTCTTCCACATGGTGGGCGAGGTGTCCGGCATGCCGGTGACCGAGCGGCGGGTGCCCGGCTGGGCGGTGAAGGGCGTGGCCCGGCTCACGCGTCGGCATGCGCCGGGCTGGATGCCGGATCCGGTCCTGCTGGAGATGAGCACCTGTTTCTGGGGCCTGTCGACGCTCTGGAGCGATCGGGAGCTGGGCTACACGCCACGGGCTCCCCGCCAGACGCTGGTGGAGACGGTGGCCTGGCTGCGGGCGCACCACCCCGCGCTGCGCGACGCGCGGGGGTGAGCGCGGGCCCACGAGGACGGCTTCACGGCGCCTCGTGGGTCAGCCGCTCCGCATCGCGCAGGAGCGTGCGCGCGCTCTCCGTGTCCTTCGCCACGGTGTAGTAGCCGCGGACGCGGGCCTGGGCGTCCAGGAGCACGAAGTGCTCTCCGTGGAGGATGCTCAGGAAGTCCTCGTCTCCCGCGTCCGCGTCCCGGCCCATCAGCACGCGAAAGCCGTCGATCACGGTCTGCTCGACAACGTCCAGGGGCCCGGTGAGCAGCGACCAGTTCCCCAGGTCGACGCCGTGCACGCGCGCGTACTCCTTCAACCGCGGGGGCGTGTCGTGACGGGGGTCCACGCTGAAGGACACGAAGCGCACGTCCACGCCCGAGGCCTTCGCCTCGCGCTGGAGCTGACGCATGCGCTCGGTGAGGACCGGACAGACGGTGGGGCAGCGCGTGAAGATGAAGTCGGCGATGAAGACGTGGCCACGCAGGTTCGCCTCGCCGAAGGGCCGGTCGTCCTGGTCGCGCAGCGCGAAGGCCGGGAGCTGTCCGTAGACGGGCAGGGACTCGGTGGGCCTGGGCATGCCCAGGAGCAGCGTGACGGCGAGGACGCCCAGCGCTCCGGCGCTCAGCAGCAGGACGAGGGGGAGGCGCTGGGACGGCGTCGGGGACAGCATGGTGCCTCGGACATTCCCTCAACGCAGGCGCGCTGGCGACGCGACAAGTTGTCGCGCGCGAGGCGGGCGCGGGCGTTGTTATGGCCAGGCCTTCCCCGCAGCCCTTCAGGAGCCAGACATGTTGAGAGCCGCCGTGTTGATGGGACTGGTGTTGGCCGCGCCGTCCACCCTGGCGAGCGAGGTGTCGATCGCCTCGGTGGCCAGCGCCTCGGGGCGCTTCCAGGTGGAGGTCCGGGCGCGGCAGGTCCCACTCAAGCGCGGGCCGCAGACCCTGCGCTTCGTGGTCACCGAGACGAAGACGCACGCGCCCGCCACGGGGCTTCAGCTGGCCTTGGAGCCCTGGATGCCGTCCATGGGTCATGGCATCAACGACACGCCCCAGGTCAGCGCCGTGGGACCGGGCCAGTTCCAGGTGGTGGACCTCGACCTGTTCATGCCCGGAGTCTGGGAGCTGCGCCTGCGCCTGTCGGGCGCCGCGACGGACCAGGCCGTGGTCACGCTCAAGCTCACCCGGTGAGCCCGTGCTCCGGGAGGCCCGCGCGAAAGGGGCCTCCCGGGGCGACATGGGAACTTCAGCGGTTGGTGTTCTCCACCGACACGAGCGAGAACATGCTCGCGAAGTCATTGGACAGCCGCTCGCGCTCCGTCTCGGTGCTGGCGTTGATGGTGGACGTGGTGTTCGGGCTGTAGGTGGTGAAGAGCCGGGCGGCGTCCGCGTTCAGCTTGATGTCCAGCTTCCTCTGGCTGTTCACCGTGACGGGCGAGGGGAAGGCGAAGCGCACGGTGCGCAGGTCCGCGTTGGTGCCCGTCTCCCAGGCGAACGGGGCGGAGGTGCCATCCGCCTTGACGTAGGTGCCCTGGGTCTTCGTGAAGATGTAGCTGGTGAACCACATCCAGGTGACCGCGCTCATGTTCTTGAGCACGCTCAGCTCGCCCGTCTGCCGGCTCAGGTTGTCATTGTAGGTGGGGTCCACGCCGAGGTTGAACGTGAGGGCCGTGTACTGGCCCGCGGGGACCTCGCGCGCCTGGACGGTGTCGCGGTGGGCCGCCTCCAGCGTGACCTCCGTGGACGTTCCGCTCAGCGGCTGCGCCTTCATGAAGTCCATCAGGTAGTAGCTGCCCGGAACGAGCACCCGCGTGCCGTCCGCCTTCTCCAACTGGACGCTCGTCAGCCAATAGCGCAGCTCGGTGAAGGAGATCCGCGCCCCGCTGGCCAGGGTGTACGGCCGGTCCAACGCCAGGGGCGCGCCGCCCAGTGTCAGCTCCGCCTTGAGGGACAGGGTGCCGTCGGTGCGCGCCAGCAGCTCCTGGACGCTCTTGAGCTGGGCATTGGCCTCCTGGAGGCGGCGCAAGGCGCCATCGTGGTCCTGGATCTCCAGCAGCTCCTGGGCCTCGGCGAGCTGCTCCTTCAGCCGGTCCACCTCCGACTGCATCCGCGCGTGTTCTCGCTGGGACGTGGCCGCGTCCTGCTGGCTCTGGTCGAGCTGGGCCTGCAACCGCGCGACCTCGGTCTTCAGGGCATCCACCTGCCCCTGGAGCTCCTGGTACTCCTGGGCGGAGTGCTCGGTGCCGGAGGCTGCCGTGCCGCACGCGGGCAGCACGAGGCACAGCAGGGCGAGCAGCAGGGAGCGCGCGGCTCCGGACGCGGGGGACGGGGACATGGGGTTCATGGCGGCACTATCCGCCAGGGCTCCGGCCACGGCGGCGCGGTGAATTGCCGCATCCCGTCCGCCGTGTCGCGTGCCGCACGGCTCAGGGGCCCGGCGGAGGTCCCAGGTCGGGGGACGTGAGGAAGGCCTCGTCCGTCAGCGTGTCGAGGAAGGCGAGGAGGGCCGTCTTCTCCAGGTCCGTCAGGGGCACGCCGGGAGGCGCGGGCGCGCGGCGGAAGGCCCCGTCCAACGTGGGGGAGTCCACCATGCCGTGGCGGTAGTGCTCCAGGACGGCGTCCAGGGTGGGGAAGCGGCCGTCGTGCATGTAGGGCGCCGAGCGCGCCACGTTGCGCAGCGTGGGCGTCTTGTAGCGCCCCGTGTCCTCGGCCCGCAGGGTGACGCGGCCCCGGCCCCGGGTCACCTGCTCGCCCGTGCCGAACACCGCGTCCAGGCCATTGTTGTGGAAGGCCTGGTCCGTGAAGAGTTCCGAGCCGTGGCAGGGCGCGCACCGCTCGCGCACGAGGTCGTGTCCGGCCCGCTCCAGGGTGCTCAGCCCGGCCCCGGGCTCGCCCCGGCGCCAGCGGTCATAGCGGGAGTCCGCCGACACGAGCGTGCGCTGGAACTGGGCGAGCGCCCGCAGCAGGTGGCTCAGGGACGGCCCTCCCGGACCGAAGGCGGCCTCGAAGCGGCGCACGGCCTCGGGCGTGGCGGCGAGCCGGTCCATCAGGGCCTGGAGGTCGGCCTGGCCCATCTCGTCCGCGTGGGTGAGGGGCGCGAGCGACAGCGACTCCAGGTTCTTCGCCCCGCCATCCCAGAAGAGCCCCCCGGCCCAGGCGAGGTTGATGAGCGTGGGGGTGTGGCGGGCGAGCGGCCGTCCACTCACGCCGAGCGTGGCCAGGGGCACGTCGAGCGCGAAGGCCCGGGCCTGGACGTGGCACGTGGCGCACGACACCTGGCCGTTGCTCGACAATTGGGGCGCGTAGAACAGCCAGCGGCCCAGCGCCACGCCCTCGGGGGTGAGGGGGTTGTCCTCCGGGGAGGGCAGGGCGGTGTGGCCCAGGGGGAGCACCGGGCCCGTGGGCGCCTGCCCGGGGCCCGGGTCCGACGCCGGACCCGGGCCACAGGCCACGAGCAGGGCCCCTCCCAGCACCGACGCGCGGCGAAGTTGTTGGAGCATGACCGCCGCACGTTAGGCCAGCGTGGCCCCCCGCGCCCCGAGGCGAATCGCCGCACCCGGCGCTAGTAGCGCCAGACCTCGGCCGAGGACACCTTGTCGTTGAACGTGCCGCCCAGGTTGCCCTGGCTCTGGGTGACGTACATCCCCGCGCCGCCCCAGTTCTCGTGCTCCCAGAGGTTCGCCCGGTAGTTGCCGATGATGCGCACCGAGGAGGCGCGGTCGTTGAAGCCCCGGCTGCCCAGCTCCTGGGCGGGGCCCGTGAGTTGAATCACGTCGCCCTGGAACTGGTCGTGCTCGTACAGGTACACGCCGGGCTGGGCGCCGTAGCCCCACACCGCGTAGGCGTAGTCCCCGTGCCAGCGCATGGAGTGCGCGCCCCACTGGGAGTAGGCCCAGTTGTTGAAGCCGCCGGGCGCGCGCTTGACCAGCACCGTCCAGTTCTGGAACGGGAAGCGCGCCCGCACGCGCGAGGCGAGCTGCGACGCCCGGTTCTCCGCCGAGCCGCTCAGGCTTCCCACCTGGCCATCCACGTAGCTCGCCAGGAAGCCCTCGCTCACGGCGCTGTCGTTGGACACCGTGTGGAACGCCACCTGGCTGTAGCCGTCCACCCAGTCCGACTGCCGGTACAGCCCGTTGTGCGTCGCCGAGTAGCCCCAGTTGTCGCCGCCCGGCGTCCCCGACACGATGACGTGCCAGTACACGCCCGGCACCGTGTGCTCCACGAACGCGCGCGCCTCGAGCAACCGGTCGCGCGCCTTGTCGTCCCCGTCCCCGTGCCAGCCGTAGGAGAGGTTGTTGAAGGCCGTGGCGAAGTCCGCGCCGAGGCTCGCCGCGCTCGGGGCCAGGCGGAAGTTGTGGGCGATGATGGCGTCGATCAGCGCCGCGCCCGGGAAGTCCATCATCAGGATGCCCGTGCGCTGCACGTTGGGGCCCATCAGGTAGTGCAGGGCCTGCTCGTTGACCGAGCCCGCGATGGCCGAGGGCGTGCCACCGGCGCCCGAGGCGCTCAGGAAGTTCATGGACAGCGCGTGGGTGTCTCCCGCGTTCGTCGCCACCAGGTGGTTGCGCACCAGGTTCCACTTGGTCGAGGTGTTCGTCTCCTCCCACGCGTCCTGCAGGCGGATGCTGCCCCAGTTGATGCCGTGGTCGCCGCCCGGAAAGTCATCCAGGATGACGATCTTCCCGCGCACCTCGCTCAGCGTGGGCACGTGCGTGCCGCGCCAGATGTAGGGGTTGTAGGCGGCCTGGTCGCGGTACCACTCGAACGTGGCGGCGAAGGAGCGCGAGACGTTCTCCTCGGTGTGCTCCTGCTTCACGCGCATGAGCACCGTCTCGGTGGGGTTGTCCTTGAGGAACTGCACCGTGGTGGCCAGCACGTTGTCGTACGTGGTCATCAGGTAGTACGCCCCATGGTGGATGGTGAAGCGATCCCCGATGTGGCGCGCCCGGATGTCCAGCGCCCGCACGCCCGCGTCCAGCTGCGGGCGCAGGTTCATCCCCTGGGTGAGGATCCACGCGCGCTCGAAGACGGTCACGTACCACTCCGTCTCGTCCGCCATGGTGTCGTGCGTGCCCGGCACCGACAGCGCCGACACCCGCGTGCCATCCGGCACCCAGCGCATCCAGTTGGGATGCTGCGTGGGGACGCTCGTCTCGCTGTTGTAGTACCGGCCATGCGCCGCGGCGAAGGGCGCCGGCAGCAGCAGGGCCAGCAGCAGGGCCAGCGCACCGCGCGGGCCACGGGACGGGCTGAGCAAGGGATTCATGCGTTCTCCAGGATGGGGGGTGCCACGTCCTGACGTAGCACGGGTCCATCCTGGAGAAACGCGCAAATCAGGAAATCACGTCACTCACAGGACTCGGTCTTCTGGGGCAGGGCGGCCTTCTGCGCCTCGCGCACGAAGAGGGGCCCCGCGCCGAAGAAGCCCTCGCCGCCCTGGACGCGGACGATGCCGCGCCTGGCGTCCACCACGGACCAGGTCAGCGGCCCGCCCGGGGTGAGCGTGAGCGTGTAGGCGCCCGAGGCCCCGGGCGTGAGCGCGGTGACGCGCAGCTTCTCCTGCTCCTGGCCGTAGTCGATGTCTCCCTGGCCGTCCGCGGCGAGGGTGAAGTGGGGGATGGCCGCGTCACACGGCTTGCTCACGACGTAGCCCTTGCCTTGCTTCTGCACGCGCCACCACGTCCCCGCGAGCGCCTGGGCGTCCACCGCGGCCGCGCCGCACTGGAGCTCCTCGCGCTTGAGCCAGCCCACGGTGGCCACCTGGGGGCCCACGAAGCGTCCGGGGATGAAGGCCGGCTCGGTGCCCGGCACGTACACCTGCACCGCGTCCCGGGCGAGGACGAACGCCTTGCGCTGGGTGTTGCGGGCGTCCGCGTCGTGGAAGTAGGCCTTGGGGGCCACCACCTGGCAGCGGGTGGGCGGCTTCACGCTCGCGCGCGCGAAGGCGCCCGAGCCCGGCCACCCCGCGCCACAGCACTCGGGAGGCTGGGCGCTCTCGAGCGTGAGCTGCTGGGGCGTTACCCTGAGGGTCCACGTGCCCTCGCCGTCCACGTCCTTGAGCGTCCAGCGGTCGGCGGCCTTCTTCTGGACCACGAGCGCGCACTCGCACGTCCCCTCGCTCTGGCCCTGCGCGAAGCTGGCGCCGTAGTTCACCAGCGTCTCGTTGCGGCCCTCCAGGATGGAGAGCTCCGCCTGCTGCCGCGCATACAGCCCCGACAGGTCCGGCGCGGGGGCCGCCGCCCCGGCGAGGGTCGACCCCACGCCGCACACCAGGATCACCGCCCAGCCCCCGCTCCGCATCGTCGCCTTCTGGCCCATCGTCCGTCCTCCTGTGAATCAACCTTCGTCCATGGCCTGCTCCTCGCCGAGCACTTCCTCGAGGGGCGTGGGTGGCTCCTCGTCGCTCTCCAGCGCGAGGGGCGCGGAGGTGGCGGGAGGCGTCACCGGCAGGAGTCGCGCCGCGTCGAGCACCAGGATGAGCAGGACCAGGGCACTGCCTACCACCGTCAGCCGCCAGGAGGGGCGGTGGGTCCACGTGCGCGGGCGCGGAGGGGATTCACGCTCGAACAGTCCCGCCAGGGCCCACAACATCCCCAGCCCCCCCAGGGCCACCAGGGTGTTGACCGCGCCCACCAGCCGCGCGCGCGCCGTCCACCGGGCGAGGAACAGCGCCACCCACACGTGCGCCACGTACATGAGCAGGCCATGGCGCCCCAGCCGGGTCACGAACGCCGTCAGCCGGCTGTGCCTCAGGCGCGGCCACGCCAGGTCACTCACCAGCATGAGGCTCGCCACGGCCGCCAGGTACTTGAGCGCCTCGCCCGTGGACAGGGGCGTCTTCCAGAACACGAGCGACAGCGGCGCCGCGAGCCCGAAGTCCTTGGCGTACGCGCTCGTCCACAAGAGTGCCCACCCGCTCACGGCGAGCAGTGCCAGCCGCGCCTTGAGCCCCCGGGGCAGGCCGCTCCACGCGGGCAGCACCCGGCCCCAGAGCAGTCCCGCCACGAACAGCAACTGCCAGAGCACCCAGCGGAACTCGTTCTGGATGGTGGGGCCCCCCCACGCGTTCTCGCCGAGCTGTCCCCAGGCGAACAGCCCCCCGCTCGCCAGGGCCAGCACCCACCACCGCCCCCGGCGGACGAGCTCCAGGAAGAGCGGGCTCAGGGCGATCATCACCATATAGAGCGGCAAGAGCCCGCCGCCCCGCTGGAAGGACAGGATCTCCCCCAGCGCCGCGCGGTAGGACTCCACGGGCATCCCCGTCACCAGGGGGTAGAGCAGGAGGTAGCTGAACTCCGCCGCCCAGTGCACGCCGAGCAGGAAGCCCACCCGCTGGAGCATCCACCGGTACGTCTGGCGCCGCTGCGCGGGCTCCCGGGTCCGGGGCAGGAAGACGACCCCCACGGACAGCCCCGAGATGAACACGAAGCCGCCCGCGGCGAAGCGGGTGTACTCCCCGAGGATCGCCGTGAGCGGCTGGCCCAGCGACAGGCCCTGGTAGACGAGGTGCACCAGCACCATGTCGACGAGGCACAGGCCTCGCCAGAAATCGATTCGGGAGTCACGGAGGGGGGTGGGGGAATTCATTGGTGCTCAACAGAATACCCGGCGCTCCCCGCTTCCGGGGAGGGGCGCCTCCTTAAGGTTCCCTCAAGAGCGCCCTCCTACGCTGGCTCCAACAGTGAGGAGGACGCACATGCACGGTGACGACCACGACCAGGGACTCGAGCACGACCTCGCGGTATTGGCGGCTCGGGTGGAGCGCAGGCGGGTGCTGCGGTGGATGGCGGGCGCGGCGCTGCTGCCGCTCGTGGGGTGTGGGGGCTCGGAGCAGGGCGGCTCGGCCTGCGAGTCGGAGATCCCCGAGGAGACCGCCGGCCCCTACCCGGGCGATGGCTCCAATGGCGCCAACGCGCTCGTGCTCTCGGGCATCGTGCGCCGGGACATCCGCTCGAGCCTCGCGGGCCAGTCGGGCACCGCGGAGGGCGTGCCCCTCACCGTCACGCTGACCCTGGTCAACAGCGCGGACGGCAGCTGCGCGCCGCTCGCCGGCTACGCCGTCTACCTCTGGCACTGCGACCGGGACGGCAAGTACTCGATGTACACCCTCACGAACCAGAACTACCTGCGCGGCGTCCAGGAGACGGGGGCGGATGGCACGGTGACCTTCACCACCATCTTCCCCGGGTGCTACTCCGGGCGCATGCCGCACATCCACTTCGAGATCTACCCGAGCCTGGCCAAGGCCACCGCGTCCGGCAACACGCTGCACACCTCGCAGCTCGCCCTGCCGGTGGACGCGTGCGACGCGGTGTACGCGACGTCCGGCTACAGCGCGAGCGTGAGCAACCTCGCGCGCATCAGCTTCGCCCAGGACAACGTCTTCAGCGATGGGACGAGCCTGCAGCTGGCGAGCGTGACGGGCAGCGCGGCGGAGGGGTACGTCGCGACGCTGACGGTGGGCCTGTCGGTCTGAGCGTCCCCTCCAGCGCGCCTCACGGCAGGATGGCGAAGACGCGCGCGGGGAAGCCCAGGCCGTTCTCCACCTTGGGCCAGGACGCCACGATGAGCGCGCCCGTGGCGGGCACCTGGTCCAGGTGGGCCATGACCTCGATCTGGTAGCGGCCCTTGCCCAGCAGGTACTTCTCCGCCTCCAGGGTGGGGGTGCTGTCCGTGTCGAGGGACTCGTGGCCGATGGCGACCACGTCGCGCTTCTCCACGAGGAACTTCACGGCCTCCAGGGACCAGGCGGGGAAGGGGTGGCGCTTGAAGCGCTCGGGGTTCTTCCAGTCCTTGGACAGGTCCGTGCGCAGCGCGGCGAAGGCGCCCGCGGGCACCCGGCCGTGCTTCTTCTCCCACTCCTGGATGTCCTGCACGCTCAGCGCGTGGTTCGGCTCCTTGCCCAAAAGCGGCGTGAGGTCGAACACCACCAGCGGGAGGATCATCTCCTTGAGCGGGATGCGGTCCTGGGTGACGGCGTTGGCGTGGAAGTGCGCGGGCGGGTCCACGTGGGTGCCGTACTGCCCCACCATGGAGTAGTAGGTCGTGCGAAAGCCGTCCTGCTCAAGGGTGTAGGGCCGGTAGCTCGCCGGGTCCGACGCGGCGGTGAAGCTGGCCTGGCCAAAGCCCTGCCACACCGGCGTGGTGGGGCTGAAGGACTGGGTGAGGTCCACCCAGGTGCGGCGGGTGAGGGCCTTGTAGGCCTGGGCCAGCGTCACGTCATCCGCGGCGAGGACAGGGGAGGACGACAGCAGGAGCAGCGCGAGCGGCGCCCGGCACGAGCGGGGGAACATGGGGGGGAAGGAGCCTCCTGGGAGTGTGGAGGCGCCACGTTACGTCAGGCGCTCGGCGGCGCGGGGACGGAGCGGCAGGGCAGCTCCAGCGTGAACGTGGCGCCGCGTCCCGGGCCCTCGCTGTGGGCCGTCAACGAGCCGCCCAGCTCCTGGGCCGCGAGGATGGCGGAGTGCAGCCCGAAGCCATGGCCCTTGGCGCGCGTGGTGAAGCCGTGCTGGAAGATGCGCGCGAGCAGCTCCGGCGCGATGCCGATGCCGTTGTCGCGGATCTCCACCCGGAAGCGCTCGGCGGAGGGCTGGTCCAGGCGGATGGTGATGAGCCGCTCGTCCGCGGGCATCGTGTCCAGGGCGTGCCGGGCGTTGCTGATGAGGTTGATGAGGATCATCAGCACCTTGTGCTTGTCGGTCAGCACGGGCGGCAGGGTGTCCATCCGCCGTTCCACCTTCACCTGGCGGTGGGCGAGCCGGGCCGCGTCCAGGCGCAGGGCGTCCTCCACGAGCTCCGCGAGGACGACGGGCTGGTGCGTGCGCGGCGTGCGGGCATGGTCCTGCTGCACGGTGATGATGTCGCCGATGTGCTCGGTGTAGCGGCCCACCTCGTCGAGCAGCGCGAGGATGCGCTGGCGCTCCTCGGCGAGGTGCTGGCCCAACTGGTCCATGAAGGGCAGGAGCACCCGGCCCCGCTCGTCCTGGCCGAGGAAGGCGGAGAGGTCCGCCTGGTGCTCGCGCAGGAGCGCCGCCATGCGGCCCACGGGCTCGATGCGCAACTGGTGCAGCCGCTCCCGGGCGAGCTGGGTGGAGGAGGTGACGCTGGAGAGCACGTTGCCCACGTTGTGCAGCACGTTGGTGGCGATCTCCGCCATGCCCTCGCGCCGCGCCGCCTCCACGAGCCGCCCGTGCAGGGCGGTGAGCTCCTGGGTGCGCTCGGCCACGCGCCGCTCCAGCCCGTCGTTGGCCAGGCGCAGCTCCTCCTCGCGCCGTCGCACCTGGTCCGCCATGCGCCGGAAGGCCCCGGCGAGCTGGCCGAGCTCGTCCTGGCGGGCGGTGTCCAGCGCGAGCTCGGTCTCCCCGCTGGCCACCCGGTCCGTGGCCTGGGTGAAGCGCGAGAGGGGCTCGGTGATCTGCCGCCGGAGCACCCAGGACATGATGCCGAGCTCCAGGAGCAGGGACGCCATGCCGAACACCAGCACGTAGCGCGCCGCCTGCACCGCGGGCTTGGACACCACGTGCGTGGGCAGCACCGTGACGAGGTTCCAGCCCGGGCCCTCCAGCCGCGCGTGGCCGAGGTAGGCGTCCTCCTCGGGCTCCTCCACCACCGTCTGGCCCGGGGCGGCCTGGAGGCGCGCGAACACGCCGCGCAGCCGCTCGCGCTGGCCCTCGGTGCCCAGGGGCGTGGGGCCGTGGGGGTGCTCGTCCAGCGCGGGCGCCAGCTCCGGGTGGACGATGGGCTGCCCCTCGTCCCCGAGGATCATGTTGTAGGCACCGGGCAGGTGATCCTGGCTGGCCCGCTCCATCAACTCCGCGAGCAGCACGTCGTTGCCGAGCGTGGCCACGTGCCGGCCCCCCACGTCCACGGGCGTGGCGACGGTCACCATCCAGGCATGGGTGTGCGGGTCCGCGTAGACGTCACACCAGACGGTGTGCCGGGTGGGGTTGTTCTCGGGCACGGTCCGGGTGAGGAAGTCGAGCGACAGGATGGAGAAGTCCGACGCGGCGTCCTGGAAGTAGGTGGGGCGCTCGGGCCAGTAGAGCACCACCACGCCCTCGGGCAGCACGATGTAGGTGTTGGTGAAGCGCGGATGGAAGGCGGGCCCGTAGGAGGAGAGGACGTCGTAGGCGGCGAGCACGCGGTGGCGCAGGTCGGCGTCCGGGGTCAGCTCGCGGGGGATGAAGATGCCCGGCATCCGCCGGCCGTCGAAGGACTCGGGGGCGTTGCGCCAGGTGCCGTCGGGCAGCCGCCGCACCAGCCGCGCGAAGCGCGCGTCGTCGGCTCCCGCCTGCTGGAGCCGCTCGGTGAAGGCGTCGCGCAGGACGACGTGGTTGTCCTCCGCGAGCAGGAAGATGATCTCCTCGCGGTGCGCGCGCTCCGCGACGTAGCTCGCCAGGCGTTCGAGGTGCTCGGCGCGCACGGTGCCCAGCACGTGCAGATAGCTGAGCAGCGTGGTCATCGCGATGACCGCCGCGATGCGCACGCCCATCTTCACCAACGTCGAGCGGGACAGCGAGGCCTGCGGGCGGGAGGTATGCGGCATGTCGGGAGGCGCCAGGCCAAGGGGCCCGGGGCCGCGGCAGTGTACTACCAGCCTTCCGTCCGACGCAGGATGTGGCCGCCGCTCAGGAACTACACGAGAGCGCCGAGCAGCCGGGCTTGGAGCGGGCCCAGTCGGGCCGCCGGGCCGCGTAGGCCTCCCGGCCGGGCTGCTCGTCGAAGGGCCGCCGCATCACCTCCTGCAAGGCGTGCACCTTCGAGTCGTCTCCCGCGTGCGCGGCGTCGATGGCCTCCTGGGCGAGCCAGTTGCGCAGCACGTACTTGGGATTGACCGCGTCCATGCGCCGGGCGCGCTCCTCGGGCGTGCCGGGCTCCTGCCGCGTGCGCCGCCACCAGGATTGGAGCCACGCGACGCCCCGCGCCACGTGCGCCGCCGGGGGCTGGCCGTAGAAGGCCTCGCGCAGGGCCTCGGGCCAGGCCTCGGGGGCGCTGGGGGCCGCCGCCACCCGCGACAGGCCCCGGAAGAAGAGCGTCATGTCCGTCTCCCATTCGGCCAGCCAGGCGAAGACGTCCCGCACGAGCGCGTCGTCCCCCTCCTGGTCCAGGGCGGACAGGCCGAGCTTCTCCGCATAGCGGCGCGCGGACTCGGCCTCGTAGGTGCGCTGGTACTCGTGCAGCCCCTCCACCACCGGCGCCTCGTCGTTGTCGAGCAGGGGCAGGAGCGCCACCCCCAGCCGCTCCACGTTCCACATGCCGATGCCGGGCTGGTTGCCGAAGCGGTAGCGGCGCCGCTCGGCGTCGGTGGTGTTGGGCGTCCAGCCGGGGTTGAAGTCGTCCACCCAGCCATAGGGGCCGTAGTCGATGGTGAGCCCGAGGATGGACATGTTGTCGGTGTTCATCACCCCGTGCACGAAGCCCACCGCCTGCCAGTGGGCGATGAGCCGCGCGGTGCGGCGCGCCACCTCCCGGTAGAAGGCCGCGTAGGCGTCCCGGGACGGCGCGCCGAGCTCCGGGAAGAAGTGCGTGAGCGTGTAGTCCGCCAGCTGCCGCAGCAGCGGCACGTCCTCGCGGCTCGTGCACAGCTCGAAGTTGCCGAAGCGCAGGAAGCTCGGCGCCACGCGGCAGACGATGGCGCCCGGCTCGGCCTCGGGGTTGCCGTCGTAGAACATGTCCCGGATGACCTGGTCCCCCGTGGCCACCAGCGACAGCGCCCGGGTGGTGGGCACCCCCAGGTGGTGCATGGCCTCGCTGCACAGGAACTCGCGGATGGACGAGCGCAGCACCGCGCGCCCGTCCGCGCGGCGCGAGTAGGGCGTGGGGCCCGCGCCCTTGAGCTGCACCTCCTGGGTCTGGCCGTCCGGCGCCACCAGCTCCCCGAGCACGATGGCGCGCCCGTCTCCGAGCTGGCCCGCCCAGTTGCCGAACTGGTGGCCGCCATAGTTGGCCGCGTACGGCACCATGCCCGGCCAGAGCCCGTTGCCCGAGAGCACCCGCAGAGCCTCGGCGGACTGGAGCGTCGCCGCGTCCAGCCCCAGCCCGGCCGCGACCTCGGGCGACCAGGCCACGAGCCGGGGCGCCGGCACGGGCGTGGGCTGGACCTTGGACCAGAGCGCACCCTGGACCTGACGCGGACGCCGGTCGGTGAGCGGGTCACCCGGCATGGAATCAATGAAGCGGGAGGTGAAACGAATCATGCGGTAGGGATGTCGGGCAGGCGTCCGGGTTGCAAGCGTGTCGTGGCGGAACCGTGCGTGGGCCCGCCTCCTCGCCTGCCTTCAGCGCGCGGCGAGCACGAGCGCCAGGGCGATGGCCGCCGGCACCGACTGCACATAGAGGATGCGCTTGCTCACCGTGGCCGCGCCCACGAGGCCCGCCACGATGACGCACCCGAGGAAGAAGAGCTTGAAGTGCAGCCCGATGGGATCCGCCGCCACCAGGCCATAGATGAGCCCCGCGGCGAGAAAGCCGTTGTAGAGGCCCTGGTTGGCCGCCAGCGTCGCCGAGGCCGCCGCGAACGCCGGCTCCGTCTTGAAAATCTTCATGCCCAGCGGCTTGGTCCACAGGAAGGCCTCCAGCACCACGATGTAGAGGTGGATGGCGGCCACCAGGGCCACGAACAGCAGTGCGAGCGCGTTCATCTCGGTCTCCTCAGGACGGGGGGACCCGGGGCCTCCCTCTCGGGGGCCGGGTCGGTTGGAAAATCAAACTGAACGCACCCTAGCACATGGGTTTGAAATTCCAACTGAGTTGTTAGGATGAGGGCATGGCGAAGCAGGTGGGAGGCCCGCGCGAGTGCTCGCTGGCCAGCGCATTGGAGGCGGTGGGGGAGAAGTGGTCGCTGCTCGTGCTGCGCGAGGTCTTCTATGGGGTGCGGCGCTTCGAGGGCATCGCGCACCACACGGGGGCGCCCCGGGACGTGCTCACCGCGCGCCTGCGCAAGCTGGTGGAGGCCGGGGTGCTGCGCCGGGTGCCCTATTCGGAGCGCCCAGTGCGCCAGGAGTACCACCTCACCGAGGCCGGAGCGGAACTGGCGCCCGTGCTGCTTGGGCTCCTGGAGTGGGGGCGCAAGTGGACGCCGGCGGGCCCGGCGCTCGCGGCGCCCTTCGTCCATGCCTGCGGCGCGCCGCTCCAGGCGGCCCTGACGTGTGGGGCGTGTGGGGGGCGCGTCACGGGCGCGACGGTGTCGCTCGACCCGGCCCGCGTGCCTCGGACGTAGCCCTGCCCGGGGGCGCGCCGCCGGGGTTCACTCCTGGATGGCCCGGCCCGCGCCCCGAGCCGGTGCTTTTGTTTGGGGTGGGCGCTCGGCATAGTGGTGGGCCGGGAGGGGGCTTTTGCCCGACCCGCCGCGATCATGAGCGCCGAGACCCTTTCCGCCCCCGCCGTCGACGAGCCCCTCCTGCCTTCCCAGGCCAGCGTGCTGGTGGTGGATGACGACGAGGTGGGCCGCTACATGGTCGAGCGGGCCCTCATGTCGCTCGGCCAGCGGATCGTCCTGGTGGAGACGGGCGAGGAGGCCCTGGCGCGCGCGGCCGAGGAGGACTTCGCCGCCATCGTGCTGGACGTCGGGCTGCCGGGGCTCAACGGCTTCGACGTGGCGCGCGCGCTCAAGCGCCAGGCCCGCGGCGCCCACATCCCCCTCCTCTTCGTCACCGGCCAGCCGTACACGGACGCGCTCGTCACCGAGGCCTATGCCACGGGCGCCTCGGACCTGCTCATCAAGCCGTTCAACCCCGCGGTGCTCACCACCAAGCTGCGGGTGTTCGTGGACCTGTACCTGCAGCGCCAGCACCTGGAGGTCCAGCGCAAGGCGCTGCTCGAGCGCACGCGGGCCCTGGAGGAGAGCCGCACGAGCCTGGGCCGCACGAGCGCCGAGCGCGCCCGGCTGCACGCCCTCTTCGCCCAGGCCCCCCTGGCCATCACCATCCTCCGGGGGCCGGGCTTCGTGCTCGACCTGGTCAACCCCCTGGCGTGCCGGCTCTGGGGCCAGCCCGCGGAGGCGCTGCTCGGTCGGCCCTTCGCGGACTGCTTCCCCACGCCCGAGTGCGAGCTCACGCTCGAGCGGATGCGGCGCGTGCTCGAGACGGGCGAGGGCTCCCTGGCCCGGGAGCAGCGCCTGGGGGAGGTGTTCCTCGACGTCTTCTACACGCCCCTGCGCGACGAGGCGGGCCTCGTGGAGGGGGTCATCGCCGTGGCCCTGGACGTGACCGAGGGCGTGCAGGCGCGCCGGCGCGTCGAGTCGGTCCAGGCCGAGCTGGAGGCCGTCTTCGAGAGCATCCCGGACGCGCTCTACGTGGGCGATGCCACGGGCATCAAGCGCGCCAACCGCCAGGCCCTGGAGATGCTGGGGTGCGCGGACCTGGCGCAGCTCAACGGCTACGGGGAGGGCAACGTCTCCCGGCTGCGCGCGCGGTGGGCGGACTCGGGCGAGGCCATGTCCCTGGCCCAGACGGGCTTCGTCCGGGCGCTCGCGGGCCACGCCGAGGAGCGCGACTGCCTCATCCACCACCCCCTCCAGAACCGCGAGGTGCGCGTGCGCTCGGCGGCCAACCCCGTGTGGATCAACGGCCGGGTGGTCGCCGCCGTCGTCGTCAACACGGACATCACCGAGCGCCATGCCGTGGCCGAGTCCCTGCGCCGCAGCGAGGAGGAGCTGCGCACCCTGGCGGACTCCATTCCCCAGGCGGTGTGGACCACCTCCGCGGATGGCTCGCTCACCTACGCCAACAGCGCCATGGTGCACTACACCGGCCTGCGGCTCGAGGAGCTGCGGGGCGCGGGGTTCTCCCGGCTGCTCTGCCCGGAGACCCGCGAGGCCACGCTGGAGATGATGGCGCGGCGGCTCGGCGACGGCCTGCCCTACGAGTGCGAGATGTGCTGGCTGCGCCTGGATGGGACGTCGCGCTGGCACCTGGTGCGGGTGGTGCCGCTGCGCGCCTCCGAGGGCGGGGTGTTGCGCTGGCTGGGCACGGCCACGGACGTGCACGACCTGCGGCAGTCCCAGACCGAGGCCCAGCGCCGCGCGGACTTCGAGCAGCAGCTCATCGGCATCGTGAGCCACGACCTGCGCAACCCCCTGAGCGCCATCCTCCTGGGCGTCACCACCCTGGCGCGCCGCGAGGGCCTCGACGAGCGCTCGCTCAAGTCCATCCTGCGCATCCAGTCCAGCGCCGAGCGCGCCGTGCGGATGATCCGCGACCTGCTCGACTTCACCCAGGCGCGGCTCGGCGGGGGCATCCCCCTCAAGCGCCAGCGCACGGACCTGCACCTGGTCACCCGCGGCGTGCTGGAGGAGGTGGAGGCGACCACCCCCGGCCGCGAGGTCCTCTTGCGCCACCTCGGGGACGGGCAGGGGGAGTGGGACGCGGACCGCATCGCCCAGGTCATCCAGAACCTGGTCACCAACGCCCTCAAGTACAGCGCGCCCGAGTCCCCGGTGCGCGTGGAGGCCACGGGGGATGACGGCTGGGTGACGCTGCGCGTGCACAACCACGGGACGCCCATCCCCGCCGAGCGCCACGCGAGCCTCTTCGAGCCCCTGCAGCGCGCCACCGCGGAGGTGGACCGGGTGGGGCGCAGCGTGGGCCTGGGGCTGTACATCGTGGATCAGATCGTGCGCGCCCACGGCGGCGCGGTCTCCGTGCACTCCACCGCCGAGGACGGCACCACCTTCACCGTGAAGCTGCCGCGCCGCGCGGACGCCGCCCGCCCATGAGCCCGGACGCCCTCCAGGAGAACCCCGCGCCCAAGCCCTCGCTCGCGTCGCGGTTCATGCGCTTTTTGCGCTCGAGCCTCGTGGGCATCGTGGCCACCGCGGCGGACTTCACCGTGCTCGAGGTGTGCATGCGGCTGCTGCACCTCGAGGCGGGCACGTCGAAGATCCTCGCCTTCCTGGTGGGCCTGTCGGTCCAGTTCTTCGGCAACCGCTCGTTCGCGTTCCACGCCACCGGCGGCAGCATGCGCCGCCAGGTGCTGCTGTTCTGCTGCGTGGAGAGCGTCGCGCTCACCCTGAACTGGGCCCTCTTCCGCCTGCTCGTGAACCGGGCCGAGCTGCCCCTCGAGATCGCGAACTTCATCGTGACGTTCGTGGTCTACGTGGGCTTCAGCTATCCCGCCTGGCGCATCGTCTTCCGGGTGCGCGGTCAGCCGAAGTCCTGAGCCGTCGCCGGGTGGGGGGCCCAGGGCCCCGTCTCCTGGCCCATCAGCCGCAGCAGGAAGCCGCCGAGGTGCCGGGCGCGCTCCACGTTCTCCTCGCGCAGCGCGCGCATGCGCTCGGCGCACACGCCCTGGAGCGGCGCCACGCGGGGCCCCGGGGGGAGGAGCCCCGTGGCCTGCGCCACCAGGTCCAGCATGGCGTCCGGGTGGGGCTCGAACAGGCCGAGCTCCTGCTCGACGATGTACTCCGGGTGGGAGTCCTCGCTGCCCGGGATGACGTGGAAGAGCAGGAGCGGGCCGCAGCGCGTCTCCATCAGCTCGTGCAGGGTCGCGGGCGCGAGGCTGCCCAGCACCGGCACGTCCGCCACCGCCATCAGCCGGGCGAGCAGGTGGGCGTCCACGAAGCCAAAGGGCACCACGTGCGGCAGCGCCGCCACCCGGGCCGTGAGCGTCTCGTGGAAGCGCGCGTTGCCGCCGCACACCACCACCACGTTGAGCCGCTCGTGCAGCGACGGGGTGCGCAAGAGCCGCTCGAGCACGGGCCCCGTCTTCTCCGTCCACGCCGAGCCGCCGAGGAACACCACCGTGGGCCGCGTGGCGTCCAGCCCGCGCGCCTCCGGGTACTCCTGGCGCACGGACTCGAGCAGCGCGGCTCTCCGCTCCCGGCTCAGCCGCGGCGCGGCGCCGATCTCCCGGCCCACCCGCTGGAAGGGCTCGCGGGGCAGGAAGCCCGAGAGGTGCACGCGCGAGGCGGGGTAGGTGCCCCGCTCCAGCAGCCGCTCGCGGACATGGGGCGCCATCACGATGATGCCCTCCAGGCGGTGGGCGCCCCGGGGCGCGAACACCTCCACGGGCTCGCCGTAGTCCGGGATCGCGTTGACCACCGGCACGTCCAGCCCCAGCCGCTTGCGCGCGCGCACGAACAGGGCCGAGAGCAGGAAGTGCGTGGCGACGACCGCGTCGGGCCGCACGCGCGCCAGCTCCGCCTGGACTTCCGCCTGCAGCACGGGGGTGGTCGAGGCGAGCAGGGGCAGGGTGGCGCGCAGGTCGGTCACGCTGTACTGCAACCGCTGCAACCACGGCGCCCGGTGGACGCAGAACTCGTAGATGCCGCGCAGCCGCGTGTCCTGGCTGTCGAAGGTGTGCGGCTCGAAGGGCTCGGTCCCGGGCGCGCCGAGCGCGAGCGCCGTGCGCAGCGAGTCCCGGAGCGCGAGGTGCCCGCCCCCCACGGGAAGGCTGGCGAAGAGGATGCGTTTCATGTGGCTCCCAGGATGGGCATGTCCCGGGGACCTATGTAGCCGCTCGCTCTCCAGGGTGGCCGGGCGGACAGGCCCGCTGTCGGATGCAGCACCCACCCTTGTCGGATGATAGACAGGTGCCTGTGCGAGCCGTCTTCACTCCCGTCGTCTGCCTCGTCCTCGCGGGCGCGTGTTCCCCGTCTTCCGGCCTCACGGATGCCGCCGCGCCCCCCGCCGTGGTGATGCGCGGCGTGCGGCTGCGCTCGTTCGAGGGCGAGACGCCCGCGCTGTCGGGCCAGGCCGAGCGCGCCACCTACGAGCGCAACGGGGAGCTCACCGCCACCCGCGCCACGCTCCGGGTGCCGGGCCGCACGCCCGCGGACGTGACGGTGGTGAGCGCCGCCCTGATGGAGGGCCACCTGGGCACGCGTGACCTGGTGGCCTCGGGCGACGTGGAGGTCCGCACCGGCGCGGGCATGGTGGCGCGCACCCCCCGGGCCACCTACTCCGGCGCCGAGCAGCGCATCTCCGGCCAGGAGGGCGTCCAGGTCCAGGCGCCCGACTACCGCCTGCGCGCCGACACCTTCGTGCTGTCCGTGCCGGACGCGCGCTTCACCTTCGAGGGCTCGGTCCACACCGTGCTGGAGTCCGCGCATGATTGAGTACCTGTTGACGGCCTTCTTCGTCGCCCAGCCCGTGGCCCCCGCCGCCGCGTCCGCCGTGTCTGGCAATGCCGCCCAGGCCCCGGTGCCCCGCCTGCGCGACCCGGTGGCCATCTCCTCCAAGCGCCTGTCGGGCTCGCGCGAGCGCGCCGTCTTCTCCGGCGACGTGGTGGTGACGCAGAAGGCGCTGGAGCTGCGCTGTGACGAGATGGCGGCGAGCTACACCGGCCCCCGCGAGGTGACGCGCGTGGAGTGCACGGGCCAGGTGCGCATGGTGGAGGGCCCGCGCACCGCCCAGGGCGAGCGCGCCGTGTTCGACGTGCCCGCCGGCGTGCTCTCGCTCTCGGGCAGCCCCGAGGCGAGCGATCCCACCACCCGGCTGCGCGGCGCGGAGATGCGCCTCAAGACGGGGGTGCCCGGCTTCGAGTACGAGGTGGACGAGGCCGTCGTCACGCTCGAGGCGGCGCCCCTGTCCCTGCCGCGCAAGTCCTCGGGCAAGGACGCCCCCGCGGCCCGCCTCCCCGCCGAGGTGAGCGCGCGCAAGGTGGTCGGCTCCCGCTCCCAGTCCGTCTTCACCGGCGACGTGGTGGTCAAACACCGCACCCTGGAGCTGCGCTGCGACAAGATGGTGGCCTATTACACGGCGTCCCAGCAGGTGACGCGCGCGGAGTGCGTGGGCCATGTGCGTGCCACGGACGCGGACCGCTCGGTGAAGGGCGAGCGGGCGGAATTCCGGGTGCCCACGGGCGTCCTGGTGGTGACGGGCAACCCCGAGGCGCGCGACGCGACGACCCGCCTGCGGGGCTCGGAAGTGCGAATGACGGTGGGCAACGCGAATTTCGAGGTGAAGGACGCCGTTGTGACGGTCGAGTCGGCGACGCCTCTTCCGGGCAGGGAGGCGGGCAAGGGCCCCCCGGCCTCCACGCCCAGCAACCCCCCTTCAGGAGGGACGAGGTCACCATGAGCGGTCGTCTGTTCGCCGAGGGTCTGCGCAAGACGTTCCACAAGCGCCAGGTGGTCCGGGACGTGTCGTTCCAGGTCGCCCAGGGCGAGGTGGTGGGCCTCCTGGGCCCCAACGGCGCGGGCAAGACGACGAGCTTCAACATTGTGGTGGGGCTGGTGCGGCCCGACGCCGGCCGGGTGCACATGGACGGGCAGGACCTGACGGCGCTGCCCATGCACCGGCGCACCCAGCACGGCCTGGGCTATCTGCCCCAGGAGTCCTCCATCTTCCGCAAGCTCACCGTGCGCGAGAACTTCCTGTCCGTGCTGGAGCTGCAGAAGGGCCTCACCCGCGCCGAGCGCGAGAAGCGCGCCCAGCAGCTCCTGGAGGAGTTCGCCCTGTCGCACGTGGCCGAGTCCCCCGGCGAGCCCCTGTCCGGCGGCGAGCGCCGACGCACGGAGATCGCCCGCTCCCTCATCCCCAACCCCCGCTTCATCCTCTTCGACGAGCCCTTCGCCGGCGTGGACCCCATCAACGTGGGCGACATCCAGCAGCAGATTTCCCAGCTCAAGGCCCGCGGCCTCGGCGTGCTCATCACGGATCACAACGTCCAGGAAACCCTGCGCATCTGCGACCGGGCCTACATCATCGCCCAGGGGCAGATCCTGGAAGAGGGCTCGCCCGAGCAACTCGCCGCGTCCACGCGGGCGCGCGAGGTGTACCTGGGCGACCGATTCCGCTTGCACTCCGTGTGAGCCCCGAGGAATCGGCATCCCCGGACGCCCGTCCCGTCCAGCGGTCGCATGCATCCCCGTGCCAACACGTCGACTCCTGAACGTCTCGGGGAGCTCATGGGCTCTCCAAGTTCCCGGAATAAATAGGGAATTTCACTTTGTGCAAGTCCCAGGCCGGACCCTGGGGGACTGGACGAAGTCGGGGGGCCTTGTTAGGTTGGCACGGTCCTTGATGGCGGTTCGCCATCGAGTCGAGTGTTGAAACGGGCGGGAGACCCCAGAAATGGCGATGGAACTCAAGCAGAGCCTGAAGCTTTCGCAGCAGCTGGTGATGACGCCCCAGCTGCAGCAGGCCATCAAGCTCCTGCAACTCTCGCGAATGGAATTGCTCGAGCAGGTGCGGGAGGAGATGGATCAAAACCCCCTGCTGGAGCAGCCGGACGAGACCCCCTTCGGCGACGTGGCGGACAAGGAGCCGGGCGAGGCCTCGCACGAGGCGGCGAACACCGAGATTCCGCGGGACATGGAGGCGCGCACGCCGGACACGGCCCAGGAGTTCAAGGCCGACAAGGACGGGCCGCCGGAGATCGACTGGGAGGCGTACCTCAACAGCTACCAGTTCAACGAGCCGACCACGGCGTCCAACAAGGGCAACGTGGCCACGGACGACATGCCCTCCTTCGAAGCCAACATGGTGGAGAAGGAAGACCTGGTGGACCACCTCCAGGAGCAGTTGGGCACGCTCCGGCTCAACGACGCCGAGCGCCGCATCGCCATGCTCATCCTCGGCAACCTGGACGATGACGGCTACCTCAAGCTGGAGGACGTGGAGGGCGACCCCCTCATCCGCCTGGCCAACGAGGGGGACGTGTCCATCAGCGTGGCCGAGCGCACCCTGCGCCGCATCCAGAACCTGGATCCCAAGGGCTGCGCCGCGCGCGACCTGCACGAGTGCCTGCTCATCCAGGTGGCCGCGCTCAAGGACAAGCACGCGCCGCTCCTGGGCCTCGTCATCAAGCGGCACATGAAGTACCTGGAGAGCAAGAACCTGCCGGCGATCGCCAAGGACCTCAAGGTGACGCTCGAGGAGGTGGTGGAGGCCTCCAAGCTCCTGCCCAAGCTGGACCCCAAGCCGGGCCGCAACTTCAGCGGCGACGACGCGCAGTTCATCACCCCGGACGTCTTCATCTACAAGATGGAGGACGACTACGCGGTGGTGCTCAACGACGACGGCCTCTCCAAGCTGCGCATTTCCGGCATGTACCGCAATGCCTTGAAGAGCGGCGGCGTGGGGCCCGGGCAGACCAAGGAGTTCATCCAGGAGAAGCTGAGGAGCGCCCAATGGCTCATCCGCTCCATCCACCAGCGCCAGCGCACCATCTTCAAGGTCACCGAGAGCATCGTGAAGTTCCAGCGCGAGTTCCTCGACCAGGGCATCGCGCACCTCAAGCCGCTCATCCTCCGGGACGTGGCCGAGGACATCGGGATGCACGAGTCCACGGTGTCGCGCGTGACGACGAACAAGTACGTGCACACGCCCCAGGGCATCTTCGAGCTCAAGTACTTCTTCAACTCGTCCATCGCGCGCGTGTCCGGTGAGGACACGGCGAGCGAGGCGGTCAAGCACCACATCAAGCAGCTCGTGGCGCAGGAAGACTCGCGCAACCCCTACTCGGACCAGAAGCTCGTGGAGCTGCTCAAGGCCCAGGGCACGGAGATCGCCCGGCGCACGGTGGCCAAGTACCGCGAGGTGCTCAACATCCTGCCGAGCAGCAAGCGCAAGAAGTACTTCTAGGCCGCCCTTACAGGACGACGCACGGCACGCGCTCCAGTGCCGTGCGCAGGGCCTCGGGGGTCGTGCCCAGCTTCTCGGCCAGCGTGGGCGCGTGCCAGGTCTCCGCCACCGAGCCTTCGAGCGCCGTGGCGAGCCCCGCGATGACCAGCCCGAACTGGCCGGGCCATTCCAACCGGCCCAGTGCTTCCGCGTGCTCCCGGGGATTCATCAGGGTGAAGCACGGCCAGCGCGGCAGCTGGAGGGTGCGCATGTCGCAGTTGGAGAAGCGGCACCCATGCAGCCGCGCCGACGAGAAGTCGCAGTCCTCGATGCCGCCCACCTTCCACGTGTCGGGGGGCTCCTCGCGAAAGCCGAAGTCGTTGCCCGTGAACCGGCCCGTGAACCGGCACCCCTTCAAGTGCACCCGCCCCCAGCGCAGCGTCTTCAACTCACTCGGGGCATGGAGGGTGCAGTCGATCATCCGCGCGGACAGCAGATGCAGCCCGCGCGACGCGACGTTCAGGCGCAACGTGCAACCCCGGAGCGTGACGTTGGGGCCTATCCAGTAGAGCGTGCCCTTGGAGAAATCCAACCGCTCGCCTTCGATCTCCCGGTTCTCGTAGTGGATGTTGGTCGTCACGCGAGACCTCAGAAGAAGAGCATGCGGAAGAAGGTGCTCTCCATCCGACGCCCATGCAGGGCGAAGTTCGACTCCGTACCAGACAGGATTTCGTAGTGGTAGGGCTGGCCTCCAGGCCCCGTGACGTCCACTCCCCGGTGGTTCCAGGTGAGGTGCGGAAAGCGGTCCGCCACCTGTTTCTCCACCCACCGCCCTCGCGCCTGGCGCTCGAGAAGCATCGCCCGGTGCTCCTTGCCCGCCGTGCGCATCTTGGTGATGGCGAGTTGTTCGTCCAGGGACAGTGCCGTCCGCGACCACCTCGCGGCTTCTTCCCGCACGGCCGCTTGTAACTCGTCGCCCAGGGGGTCTCGCGAGGGAATGTCGTGGAGGCTCTTGCCTCGGGGCAGGTGCCAGCGCTCCCCGTTGCCGAGGATCAGCTGCTTGTTTCCGCCCCGGTGCTGGATGGCCACGGTGCCCGAAGGGCCCCCGGTGGCTCCCGCGCTTCCACTCTTCGCCAGGACCTGGAGGGCGAGCGTCGCCTGGGGAGACGTGAGGACGACGAGCGCGCGGCCTTCCTCCGCCACCACCTCCACCGCCGTGGCCCGCTCCACCGCCACGGCCACCGCGCCCTCCATGCCCTGGGCCGCCCATTGCGCCTGCGCCTGATTGAGCCTCGGCAGCGCGCGCACGTGCGTGGCCGCCTCTCCGAGCGTTCGTCCACCGAGGGTCGCCACCGCGAGGATGAGCGCCCGGGCCGCGTCCTCGCCGAGTCTCTGGCCAAGGACTTCTCCCGCCGCGCGCAGCTCCTCGAACGTCGTGGCCTCGTGGGCCTGCCGCGCCAGGGTCGCCCACCCGTCCAGGAGGCCCCACAGCGCGTCCAGGCCCAGCCAGGCGAGCAGCACGACGGAGAGCGCGGCCGCCACGCCCTTCGTGCTCGGCTCTGGCAGCAGCCAGAGGGCCAGGTACAGGCTCGCGGCCCACACCAGCGAGGAGAGAATCGCCTGGGGGCCGAGCTCACGCCCGAGGGCCGCGCGCGTCTCGTCCAGCACCGTGCCGAAGGCCAGGGCCAAGGCCAGGGTGCGCCGGTCATCCGTGCGGAGGTAGGGCCCATCCGAGAAGAGGCCCAGGCAATCGCCCGCGCCGCGTGGCTCGCACCAGCGGAGGTAGTTCTCTCTCAGGGCGTGCTCCGCTTCGGGCACGAGGGGACCCGTGTCGTCGAGGGGCACGAGGGACACCACCTGGCCGCGGGACACCTCGGCGAGCCACTCTTCTTCTGGAGGCAGTTGGAGGAGGTGCTGGGCCGTCGCCTGGGCGCTGCCTTTCACCGCCCATCGGCCGCCGAGCGCCCGCACCGCGCGGTGGTACTCGGCCTGCGTGAGGGCCACCACGCGGGTGTCCGCGCGTGCTCGGGGATGGGTGGCGAGGACGAGCACGACGGGGTCGAACTCGCGAGTGCCGGTTTCGGCCGCCGTCGTTGGCGAGGACTGCCCGGGGTTGTTCCTCGCGACGCGGCCTCGCGCGGGGGCCTGGGTCGTGCAGGCGGCGTGGAGGAAGAGGACGATGAGGCCGAGCGCGGCCCAGCGCGGTGGGCCTCTCGCGTTCCTCCTGGCCGTGTGCGTCATGCTAGCGCGAGGCCACGATGGGGCCCGGCTCCGGCTTGCCGGGGGGCTCCACGGGCCCCAGGTTCGGGTCGTTGATGCTGTCCACGATGGCCACCTTGTCCCCCACGCTCAGCGCGTCATAGAGGGCGACGATGGCGGTGTTGTCGTGGCGGATGCAGCCATGGGACACGTCCTCGCCCAGTTGCAGGGGCGCGTTGGTGCCGTGCAGCTCCTCGCCGGAGCGCGCGCCCGTGGCCCACGACAGGTCCACCAGCCGGGGCCCGAAGACGGGGCCACCCCAGAGCTTCTGGCCCAGGGCATGGGCCGCCGCCTCGTCCAGCTTGCCCGTCACCTTCTTGAGGCCCGAGTCCGTCTGCGTGTAGCGCGTGCCCACCGCGTTGCCGAAGACGGCCTGGAGCTGCCCCTCGGGGGTGAAGAGGAAGGTGCGGTGCTCGTTCTTCACCACCACCACGCGCACGGGCGTGCCCTGGTAGCGCGGCCCGGGCAGGTGCGTGCGCTGGCCCTTCTGGCCCGGGGCGGGCGCCAGCGCGTCCAGCGCCCGCAGCGTGGCGGCGTCCACCGTGCCCACGGCGCGCACCAGCGGGAAGGCCGTGCGGGCGTGGATCTGGAAGTTGCGCACCGCCTTGGTGCTCTGCGCCCCGAAGGCCCCATCCGCCCCGCCATACAGGCTGAAGCCCAGGTCGACGAGCGCCTGCTGCACGGCGCGCACCGCCGGGCCCTTGGCGCCCGCGCCCAGGGTCGCCTTGCCCTCGAGCACCGGCAAGAGCTCCGGCACCGGGGTGAAGCGCTCGTTGCCCAGGGGCTCCGGCGAGCCGGCGCCCAGGGCGGACGCGGCGGGGGGGGAGGCGGCAGCGGCGGAGGAATCTTGGGTCATGGGCCCCGAGCATATACACGTCGCCTGACTCCATGAGCGCTCCGTCCGAACCCGGCCCCGATCCCGTCGCCGACCCCATCCCCCGGCGCGACCCCACGCCGCTCGTCGTCCCGCCGGTGAGCCTGGAAGGCGACACCGTCCGGCTGGTGCCCCTCACCCCGGCGCACGCCGCCGGGCTCACCGCCCTGGCCGAGCCCGAGGTCTTCGAGCACTACAACGTCGTGCTCGGCACGCGCGAGGACCTGGAGGGCTTCATCGCCCAGGCGCTCGCGGCGGCCGAGCGGGGGACCGAGTGCCCCTTCGCCATCCTGGAGCGCGCCACGGGCGAGGTGCTGGGCACCACACGCTACCTCGACATCCAGCGCGAGCACCGCACGCTGGAGATCGGCCACACGTGGCTGGGCCGACGCGCGTGGCGCACGGGGGTGAACACCGAATGCAAGGCGCTGCTCCTGGCACACGCCTTCGAGACGCTGGGGGTGATGCGCGTGCAGTTCAAGACCAACCGGCGCAACACGCGCTCGCGCGCGGCCATCGAGCGGCTGGGGGCGCGCTTCGAGGGCATCCTCCGCCAGCACCTGCTCATCCGCGGCGGCCTGGTGCGCGACTCGGCCTACTACAGCATTCTCGACACCGAGTGGCCCGAGGTGAAGGCGCGCCTGGAGCGGCTGCGCACGGGGCGTTAGGGTCCGGCCTCCCATGATCTCCGCCCGCTCCAGTCGTCGTGTCGTCCCGGGAGTGCTCGCCGCGCTGGCGCTCTTGCCGGCGTGTGGCTCGCCCGTGGCCGAGTCCGTGTCGCTCTCGGCCCTGCGGGGGCGCACGCTCCAGTTCGCCCTCACCGACGTGGACTCGCTGGAGCGGCCCTCCACGACGGGTGCCTACCGGGTGACGGTGGTGTTCTCCCCGGGCGAGGGGTGCGTGCAGCTGCTCGACGGGGTCCGCGCCAGCCTCAACGGCCAGCCCATGACGCTCCTGCCCGGCGGCCTGTCCGGCAGTGGGAGCCGCGCGACGTGCGAGTCGCCCCGGGCCACCTACGACTTCGATCCCGCGCAGTGGGCGGGCGGCACGAGCCCCGAGGACCTGCGCCTCACCCTGCGCGACGACTCGCACACGGTGGAGGTGGTGCTGGCGGCGGCCCGGACCAAGCGGCGCTTCGTGCGCGCGGACGGGATGACGGGCAACACCCTGCGGCGCGGCGAGCGGCACAGCTACGCCTGGCAGCCGGTGAGCGACACCGTGGTGGACGTGCTCAAGGTCAGCCTCACGCCGCGCGAGGGCGGCCTCACCACGAACCTGCCGGTGTCCCAGGCGGGCAACACGGGCGCCTTCCTTGTCCCCGAGGCCAGTACCGATGGCGAGTACGTGCTGCGCCTGGACGGGACGGCCACGGTGGGCGTGAGCGCGTGCACGGGCGTGGCGGCATGCGAGGGGGGCGTCGTGCACTCGGAGGAGTTGGTGGTCACCGTGGCCCGCTGAGCCCGGCCGCTCCTCGGGCGGCTGCGTGGACTCCGTTGGTGCATGGACGAGGGCGTCCCCACCGTGGGCGGGTACGCACACCTCTTCCTACGGAGAAGCACCATGGCTCAGAAGGATCCTCGCGAAGGCCAGCAGACCCCGCGCCCGCCCCAGGAGCAGGCCGCTCCGGGCATCGAGGCGAAGATGACGCCGGCGCCGGACTACGGCCTCACGTCCTACAAGGGCCTGGGTCGGCTCAAGGGCCGGGTGGCGCTCGTCACCGGCGGCGACAGCGGCATCGGCCGCGCGGTGTGCCTCGCCTACGCGCGTGAGGGCGCGGACGTGGCCTTCGGCTACCTCAACGAGGACGTGGACGCGGCCGAGACGCGGCGGGTGGTGGAGGAGGCGGGCCACCAGGTGGTCTCCTTCCGGGGTGACCTGTGTGACGAGGCGGTGTGCCGCCAGCTCGTCGAGGACACGGTGAAGCGCTTTGGCCGCATCGACGTGCTCGTCAACAACGCGGCCTTCCAGGGCAAGGCGGTGGAGCGCTTCGAGGACCTGACGGCCGAGCGCATCGAGCGCACCTTCCGCGCCAACATCATCGCGATGTTCCACCTGGTGCGCTACGCGCTGCCGCACATGAAGGCGGGCAGCTCCATCATCAACACCGCCTCGGTGCAGGCCTACCAGCCCTCGCCGCAGATCCTCGACTACGCGAGCACCAAGGGCGCCATCGTCACCTTCACCAAGGGCCTGAGCCAGTCGCTCATCGAGCGCGGCATCCGCGTCAACTGCGTGGCCCCGGGCCCCATCTGGACGCCCATCATCCCGTCCTCCTTCCCCCCGGAGAAGGTGGCGAAGTTCGGCGAGGAGAACCCCACGGGCCGCGCCGGTCAGCCCGCGGAGCTCGCCCCCTCGTTCGTCTTCCTCGCCTCGGACGAGTCCAGCTACGTGAACGGGGAAATCCTCGGCGTCACGGGCGGCAAGCTGCTCGCGTAGAATTTACCGTCCCCGGGCCGGGGCCCTCTCCCCGGTCCCCTCTTTTCTCCCCTGAATTCAAGGGGTTGGGCCCTGGCGGCGCTGGCACGGAGGATGCTCTGTGAAGAGGTCGTGCGGGCGCGGGGGTCGGGCGGGTAGGGCGGGGGGGCCGAGGCGTCGAGGGGTGTTGGAGGGGAGAGCCCTGTCAGGGGACGAAGTGGAGTACGTGGGGAGGGGCCGCCGGGGGGCGGCACCTCCCCATTTTCTTTTCCAGCCCGAGGGAACCCGTCATGGCGAGTGACAGCGAGAGTGACAGCGCGCGGTACAAGCGGCTGGCGGCCGAGCACGCGGTGGACGCCATCCAGTCCGGCATGCGGGTGGGGCTGGGCTCGGGGAGCACGGCGGCGCTCGTGGTGCGCGCGCTCGCGCGGCGGCTGGCGGAGGGGCGGCTCACGGACGTGGTGGGGGTGCCCACGTCGCGCGCCACCGAGGAGCTGGCGCGCTCGCTCGGGGTGCCGCTCACGACGCTGGACGAGCAGCCCGTGCTGGAGCTCGCCATCGACGGCGCGGACGAGGTGGACCCCCGGCTGGGCCTCATCAAGGGCGGGGGCGGGGCGCTCTTGCGCGAGAAGATCGTCGCCCAGGCGAGCACGCGCTTCATCATCGTGGTGGACGAGGCGAAGCTGTCGCCGCGGCTGGGCACGCGCTGGCCGGTGCCGGTGGACGTGCTGCCCTTTGGCTGGCGCTCGCAGCAGCGCTTCCTGGAGAGCCTGGGCGCCCGGGTGTCGCGACGCGAGGGGCCCGAGGGCACGCCCTTCCTGACGGACCAGGGGCACTTCGTGCTCGACTGCGCGTGGGGGCCGCTCGAAGCGCCCGCCGCGCTCGCCGAGCGACTGGCGGCGCGCGCCGGGCTGGTGGAGCACGGCCTGTTCCTGGGCATGGCGTCGGAGGTGGTGGTGGCGGGGCCGCGCGGGGTGGAGGTGCGCCGGCCCGGTTGAGGGGGGCTCCCTCGCCTGGTCGCCCCTCCCCACGGACGGGCCGATGCTTACCTCTTGGGACAGTCAAACAAGAGGGGGTCGTGCACATGGGTCTGGAAACGTTGGTGCTCTGGCTGTTCATCGGTCTCATCGCCGGGTGGCTCGCTTCCGCGGTGGTGGGGGGCGGCTACGGCATCGTGGGCGACATCGTGGTGGGCATCGTGGGGGCGTTCCTGGGCGGCTGGATCTTCCGTTCGCTGGGCGTGGGCGCTCCGGGCTCGGGCCTCGTGTCCTCGATCATCGTGGCCTTCGTCGGCGCGGTCGTCCTACTGTTGATCCTCAGGGCGATTCATCGAACGACGTACCGGGCCACCTGAGGCCCGCCGTGCGGCTGGGGTGAGGGGCCGTCGCGGCCCTTCCCCCCTCACCGGACGGTGCTTTCATGCGTGTGCTCTTCACGTCGTGCCCGGGAGATGGTCACATCCACCCGTTGGTCCCCCTGGCGAGGGCGCTCCGGGACGCGGGGCATGAGGTGGCCTTCGCCTCGGCGGAGTCCTACCGGGCCGGGGTGGAGCGCGGCGGGTTTCGCTTCTTTCCGGCGGGCCTCGACCCGGCGGGGATGATGGACCCCGAGGTCATGCGCGAGCACATGGAGGCGATGCTGGCGCATCGTCAGAGCGCCGACGCCCATGACGCGCACCTGGCGAGCGTGTTCGTGGACATGCAGGCGGCGCGCATGGTGCCGGATCTCGTGCGCATCGCGCGGACGTGGCGGCCGGACGTCTTCGTGCGCGACCTGATGGAGCTGGGCGCGTGCGTGGCCGCCGAGCGCCTGGGTCTGCCCTGTGCGTCCGTCCAGGTCGGGGCCCTGGCGCCCCAGGACTTCCGCTCCGAGCGGCTCTCCGCGCGCCTGGAGGCCCTGCGCGCCGAGACAGGGCTCGCGCCGGATCCCGGGCAGGAGATGCTCTACCGCTCGTTGCACCTGTGCTTCTCGCCCCCGTCCTACCTGGGCGCGGCGCCGCTGACGGCCACCACGCACTACCTGCGCCCCGCGCTCTTCGATCAGTCCGGCGACGAGCGGCTGCCGGAGTGGGCCGAGCGGTTGGGCCAGGACGGGCGGCCCGTGGTCTATGCGTCGCTGGGCACCGTCGTCAACAAGCTGCGGGGACCGCTGCGGGTCGTCCTCGAGGCCCTGCGCGACGAGCCGGTGGACGTGGTGATGACGGTGGGGAGGGATTTGGATCCCGCCGGGTTCGGACCCCAGCCCGCGCACGTGCACGTGGCGCGCTACATTCCGCAGACCCTGCTGTGGCCCCGCTGCGACGTGGCCGTCCTGCACGCGGGCTACAACAGCGCCACGTCGGCGCTGAGCCATGGGCTGCCCCTGGTGCTCCTGCCCATCCTCGCGGATCAGCCCCTCAACGCCCGGTGCTGCGAGGCGCTGGGAGCCGCGCGGGTGCTGGATGTGCTCGCCCTGCGGCCCGAGGCCGTCCGCGACGCGGTCCGCGAGGTGCTCGCGGTCCCGTCGTACCGGGAGTCCGCCTGGCGCTACGCTCGCGAAGCCCACGAATTGCCCGGAATCGAACGCGGGGTGTGGCTATTGGAACAACTCGTGGCGGGCGGGACGTCGGCGCCCGGGACGCCCGCTCGCTGAATCCTCCAGGCGGCGGGCCCTCCCCTCACAGGGACCTTGACGGCGGGGGCGGTGCCAGCGACCTTAGCACCGGTGAGCGCGCCTTTCGTTTCGCGCGCGCCCGGTTCCCACCAGGCGCCTGCTTCTGAGTCTTCCGGCTCGCCGTTCACGGCGGACGAGCGGCTCACGCTGTTGCTCGAGCACATGGCCGAGGCCTTCCTGTCCCTGGACGAGCGGGGGCGGGTGCTGCGCTGCAACGTGCGGGCGGCGAACCTGCTGGGCGTGGACCCGGAGCGGCTCGTGGGCCAGGAGCCCTGGGTGGCCGCGCCCGCGCTCGCGGGGCGCACCCTGCACGAGCGCCTGGCCGAGGCGCTCGAGGCGCGCAAGCCCGCGCGCTTCCTGGCCGCCCTGCCGCCGCGCACCTGGCTGGAGGTGTCCGTGGTGCCGGTGCGCGACGAGCTGTGGGTGATCGCCTCGGACATCACCCAGCGCGAGGAGGCCCAGGCGCTGGTGGAGCAGACCGAGAAGCGCTTCCGGCTGCTCGGCGAGCGCTTCCAGGTGGCGCTGGACTCCGCGCAGATGGCCGTCTGGGAGACCAACCTCGCCACCGGCCAGGTCTTCCGCTCCGAGGGGCATGATCAGCTCTACGGCTACACCGAGCCGCAGGCCACCTGGACGCACGAGATGTTCCTGGCGGCGCTGCACCCCGAGGACCGGCCGGCCGTGGAGGCCCAGGTGGCGGGCATCTTCGAGACGGGGGTGAAGTCCTATACCTCCACGTACCGGGTGCGGGGCGCGGAGGGCGGCTGGCGCTGGCTCACCAGCCGCGCGCGGGTGATGCGGGACGCGGACGGTCGGCCCATGGTGGTGCGCGGCGCCATGCTGGACATCACCCAGCTCAAGGAGACGGAGCTGGCGCTGCAGGACGCGGTGCGGGTGCGCGAGGACTTCCTGTCGCTCGCGGGCCACGAACTCAAGACGCCGCTGACGGGCCTGTCCCTCCAGTTCCAGATGCTGCGGCGGCTGGGCGAGGAGGACCTCCACACGCCGCTGCTGTCCGAGCGCGTCCAGGTGCGGCTCAACGCCATCGAGCGCGGGCTGCGGCGGCTGAGCACCCTGGGCGACAACCTGCTGGACGTGAGCCGCATCCGCCAGGGCCAGCTGGACTTCATCTTCGCCTCGGTGGACCTGTCCTCCCTGGTGTCCGAGGTGGTCACGCGCATGGAGGACGACGCGCGCACGGCCGGGGTGGAGCTGCGCGCCGCGCTCGAGCCCCGGCTCGTGGGGCGCTTCGACCGGCTGCGCCTCGAGCAGATCCTCGCCAACCTGCTCTTCAACGCCTTCCGGCATGGCGGGGGCCGCCCCGTGGAGGTGCGGCTCGAGCGCGTGCCCGAGGGGGCGCGCCTCACCGTCCTGGACGAGGGGCCGGGCGTGCCCGAGGCGGATCGCGAGCGCGTCTTCGCGCGCTTCGAGCAGATCCACGGCGCCGCGCGCGCGGGGGGCCTGGGCCTGGGGCTCTTCATCGTGCGCCAGTGCGTCGCGGGGCATCAGGGCCACGTGCACGTGGAGTCGGGACCCGGGGGCCGCGGCGCGGCCTTCGTCGTCGTGCTGCCCCTCTAGGGCCCGGTGTCGGGCCCGGTATCAGGCCCGGGTCGGGCCCGCGCCGCCGCCCGCTCGCCCGCTTTGTGCCCCCGTGAATGCAGCGGGACTGGAAAGTCCGGGTGGCACTGCCCGTTGGGAGGTGTGCGTCCAGCCGTCCTCGTGCGCGGGTGGGTTGCTTTCGTGGCCGGAGCGGGTTTCTGATCCGGGGTGCAGTGCTTCTTTCTCCCGCCCCAACAGGAGGCAGCAACGCATGCAGCTCAACATCACCTTTCGCCAGTTCGGTTCGTCCGATGCCCTCAAGGAGTACGCGAAAGAGAAGGTCGAGCGGGTGAACAAGTACCTGGACCGCGCCGGGGATGCGCACGTGGTGTTGTCGCTCGAGCGGCACCTGCACCACGCGGACATCACCATCCACTCGGGCGCGTGGGTGCTGCGGGGCCGCGAGAAGAGCGCGGACATGTACGCGTCCATCGATCTCGCCATGGACAAGATCGAGTCCCAGCTGCGCAAGTACAAGGAGAAGATCAAGAACCACCACGGGCGGGATCGGGTGCACCACCGCCAGGAACTGGTGAACACCTTCAAGGTCCGCCACAAGGTCTTCGAGCTGCCCGAGGAGCTGGGGCTCGACAGCGCCGAGGCGGCTCCGGCCACGGCGCCCGCGCCGAGCACGACCGCCCAGGCCGCCGCGGCCCCGACCACGCGCATCGTGCGCACCTCGGACATCACCGTGAAGCCCATGCCGGTGGACGAGGCCGTGATGCAGATGAACCTGCTCAACCAGGACTTCTACGTCTTCCAGCACGCCACCACGCACGAGGTCTGCGTGGTGTACCGGCGCAAGGACGACGGCCAGTTCGGCCTCATCGGCGTGCACTCGCCGCCGAACCCGTGAGCGGAGTCGCCGAGCGCGGACTCACGGACGGACGCGCGCCTGCTCCCGGCGGGGCGCGTCCAGGCCCGCCCCGAAGTGCAGCCGGCTGAGTCCCACGGGCAGCCGGCCCGGCGTCCCAATCTCCCCGAAGAGCGCCGCCGCGGCGGCCTCGGTGGCGGACGGTTGGTAGGAGTACACGGCGAGCACCGCCCGCGCCTCGTCCGCCTGTTCGGCGAGGTAGGGCAGGCCCATGGACACCACCACCACGGGGCGTCCGGTGGAGGCCGCCAGGGTGACGAGCTCCAGCTGGTACGCGTTGATGAGCCCCACCACCACCACGTCCGAGCCGAGCGCGAGCTGGCGCGCGCGCTGACGCAGCCGCGCCCGCTGGGCGCGCTCGGGCCAGGTGGGCACCGCGAGCACCCGGGCCCTGGGCGCTCGCGCGGTGATGGCCGTGCCGAGCGAGGCCTCGGGGGTGATGACCCCCACGCGCGCATGGGGCGTGAGCGGCAGGTGCTCTCCCTGGGCGCGCAGCAGCGTGACGGCGGCGCGGGCGATGCGGTGGGCCACCTCCTCGTTCTCGGCGGACGGGGGCGTGGCCAGCCGCTCCTCGAGCGCGGCCGGCGGTGAGAACAGGCCCCGGCGCTCCTTGACGGCGAGGATGTGGCGCACCGCCTCGTCCAGCCGGGCCCGCGGCAGCTCCCCCGAGAGCACCGCCGCGCGCAGCGCCCCGTAGACCTCCGCCTTCTTCTCCGCCCGCCAGGGCACCAGCACCATGTCCGCCCCCGCCCCGAGCGCGAGCACCGCCGCCTGGCCCACGCCATAGCGCCGGGCGATGGCGTCCATCTCCAACTCGTCGGTGAGCACCAGCCCCGTGAAGCCGAACCGCTCGCGCAAGAGCCCCTGGAGCAGTTGGGGGTGGAGCGTGGCGGGCACGTCGTCCCCGGTGAGGCCCGGCAGCGCCACGTGCGCCGTCATCAGCCCGTCCAACCCCTCGCGCATGACGTCCCGGAAGGGCTCCATCTGGGCGAGCACCTCCTCGCGCGGCGTGTGCAGGATGGGCAGCGCCGTGTGGCTGTCCGTGTCCGTGTCCCCATGGCCCGGGAAGTGCTTGGCCACCGTGACGAGCCCCGCCTCCTGCTGGCCCCGCACGAAGGCCCGCCCCAGCTCCGACACCAGCGCCACCGAGTCCCCGTAGGAGCGGCTGCCGATGACGGGGTTGCGCGGGTTGAGGTTCACGTCCAGCACGGGCGCCAGGTTCATGTTGAAGCCCAGACGCATGAGGTCCTGCCCCTGCGCGAGACCCGCCGCGTAGGCGAGCTCGGCCGAGCGCGTGGCCCCGAGCGCCATGTTCCCCGGCAGCACCACCACGCCGTCGCGCACCCGCACGACACTGCCCCCTTCCTGATCCAGGGTGAGGAAGGGCGGCACGCCCCCCGCGGACAGCGCGCGCAGGCCCGCGTTGAGCCGCGCCACCTGCTCGCCATCCGCGATGTTGCGCTTGAACAGGCACACGCCCCCCACGCGCCGCTCGCGCACCAGGTGCGCCATGGTGTCGTCCACCTCGGTGCCGCCAAAGCCCACCATCATCACCTGGCCCACCTTGTCCTCGAGCGA
Source organism: Archangium primigenium (assembly GCF_016904885.1). NCBI lineage: Bacteria > Pseudomonadati > Myxococcota > Myxococcia > Myxococcales > Archangiaceae > Melittangium > [Archangium] primigenium. The sequence continues at coordinate 8,838,604 of NZ_JADWYI010000001.1, read as the reverse complement.
CATGGCGCCCAAGAGCGCCTCCACCCGGGAGGCGGCGGGGGCAGGGGCGGGGCCGGGCGCCGGGGCCGCGGCCGGTGGGCGCTCGGGAGGCGGGGAGGCGGGGGGGACGGGTCCCGGGGCGGAGCGACAGGCGCCGAGGCCCAGCAGCAGGGAGGACAGGAGGGTGCGCGCGAGCCGGTGGGACACGTTGACGCGCAGACTAGACGAGCCCTTCCCCCCCCTCCATTTCTGGCCCGCGGCGGATAAGTCGCCCGAAGGAGGACACGATGGGCAGGCCGCCCTTGCGCGAACGCGGAGCGAGGAGTAATTGCGCGCAGGCAGCGCCACCGCGGGAGCGCCAGCTTTGCGAATCTCCGAGTTCCTCAGCCCACAAGCCGTCGTCGCGGACCTGCGGGCCCGTGACAAGCAGGGGATCCTGCGCGAATTGAGCGAGGCCCTGGTGCGGGCCCATCCCTCCCTGAAGGGAGACCGTCTGGTGGAGGTGTTGCGCGAGCGCGAGAAGCTCGGCTCCACGGGCATCGGCGAGGGCGTGGCCATTCCCCACGGCAAGCTGCCCGGGCTCACCCAACTCGTGGCCGCCTTCGGCGTGTCCCGTCCGGGCGTGGACTTCGAGGCCATCGACGGCAAGCCCACCCACCTCTTCTTCGCCCTGGTCGCCCCGGAGAACAGCGCCGGCGTGCACCTCAAGGCCCTGGCGCGCATCTCGCGGCTCTTCAAAAATCCACGCTTCCGCGCCTCCATCCTCGAGGCCTCGTCGCTCGAGGACATCCACGCCCTGATCGTGCAGGAAGACTCCCGGCCCTGAGGCCGTGGTAGGCTCGCCTGGATGCAACTGGTCCTTCGCCCGGTCAACGACCGTTTCTTTCATGAGCAGGTGTTGCCCTTCTTGTCGCTGTGCATGAGCGACTCGGCCAAGGCGCTGCGCTCCTTGTTGGGGCAGCTGGTGGACGAGACGTCACGCGCGCTGGGCGAGCGGCTGTTGTCCTCGCACATCGGCGGCGGACTGGGCGGCATGGAGCACGCGCCGTGGACGGCGTTGATGGAGCGGCTCACCGGCCAGCACTGGGCGCAGGAGGCCTCGGGCTGGCGCGTGGTGGGCGAGCGCCCGGGCTACGTGGGGGACTGGGACGAGGCCCTGCACCTGGCGCTCATGCTGGAGGATCCGACCTACCCCTATGCCCACGCGCGCGCCGCGCACGGCCGGCGCGAGGGCTTCCGGCGCCACCCGGTGGCGGACCTGGGGCTCGCGTCGCTGATCGGCGGCCAGTGGGAGCCCTTCCCCGCCTTCCCGCCGGATCGCGTCTTCTCGCCCATGGGGCATGGCGGCTATGTGCCGCGCGAGCAGTACGCCTTCGCCGACTGGGCCTGGCGGCCCGCGGCCACCGTGTCCCGGTGGCACGCGGAGCTGGAGTCCAAGCTCCTGCGCCTGCTGGAGCGCGAGCGCGAGCGGCTCTCGCCCGCCCAGCCGCCCGAGCTCGACGCGGTGCGCGATTACTTCCTGGGTCGCACGGCCGAGGCGCCCGCCCTGCCCGAGGCCCTGGTGGGCCCGCGGGGCTTCTCGTGGGTGCACCGCATTGGTTGGATGGCGGCGCTCCTGCGCGACGCCGTGCGCGAGGAGGCGGGCCTGATGGCGCGCATGACGCCGGCGCTCAACGCGCAGGTGCCGCCTTCGGAGGGCTCTCCACCAGCAGGGTGACGGGGCCGTCGTTGACGAGCGCCACCTTCATGTCGGCGGCGAAGATGCCCGTGCCCACCGTGAGGCCCCGGGCGCGCAGCGCCTCGCACACGCGCTCGTAGAGGGCCTTGGCGGCCACCGGCTCCATCGCCTCGATGAAGCTGGGCCGGCGCCCCTTGCGCGTGTCCCCGTAGAGGGTGAACTGGCTCACCACGATGAGCTGGCGCGAGGTGTCCTCCAGGGACAGGTTCATCTTGCCCGCGGCGTCCTCGAAGACGCGCAGCGTAGCGAGCTTCTCCGCCATCCACGCCACATCCGCCTCGCCATCCCCCTGGCCCACGCCGAGCAGCACCAGGAGCCCTGGTCCCATCTGGCTCACCCGCTCGCCCGCTACCGTGACGGACGCCTCGCGCACCCGTTGCACCACCGCCTTCATCGTGTGTCCCTCCCGGACCCGCGCCCTCCCGGGGCGCCCGCGCGCGAGCCTACCCCGGAGGCCTCGGCGCCGCGCCGCCGCCCGGCTGCACCCGGGACGGATGTGTGCGGGCGGGGCGGATGACTCGCCCGGGGGATTGCCGTAAAGTGAACGGACGCGACATGCGTTTCGGTGTTCGTGTCCCACGGGGGGTGCTCCCAGGCGGTGAGGGACGTGGGCCCGTGTTCAGGAGCCGTATCCATCCACATGGATTCTGATTTCGACGACAAGACGAAGCTGCATTCCGGGCGCATGGGGCTTTCTCCCGAGACCGGCGGCGGAGAGCCCCCGTGGGATGAGCGCACCGTTCGACGGGATCCCCTGGTGGGCCAGCGCATCGGCGAGTACCTGGTGCGCCGGCGCATCGGCAGCGGAGGGATGGGCGTCGTCTACGAGGGCGAGCACCCGGTCATCGGCCGCAAGGTGGCCATCAAGATCATCCGTCAGGACACCTCGGAGGAAGTGCGCGCGCGCGACCTCGCGTCCGAGGCCCGCGCGGTGAGCGCCATCCGCCACCGCGGCATCATCGACATCTTCGGCTTCGGCACCCTTCCGGGGGTGGGCGAGTACCTCATCATGGAGTTCCTCGAGGGCCGACCGCTCGACGAGATCCTCCGGGACCGCGCCCCGCTGCCCCTCATCCAGTCCCTGTGGCTCATCTGCGAGGTGCTCGCCGCGCTCTCGGCCGCGCACGCCAAGGGGGTCATCCACCGCGACCTCAAGCCCGGCAACATCTTCATCGTGCGCGAGTCGAACGGCTCGGAGTACGTGAAGGTGCTGGACTTCGGGCTCGCCAAGCAGGCCGCGACGCCCAACGGGGCCACGCCCCAGACGCGCGCGAGCATCATCCTCGGCACGCCCGAGTACATGGCGCCGGAGCAGGCCTGTGGACAGCCGGTGAGTCCCCGGACGGACCTGTACGCCGCGGGCATCATCCTGTTCGAGATGCTCACCGGACGGCTGCCCTTCCAGGGCGAGTCGCCCATGCACATCGCCGTGCAGCAGGTGCACGCCAAGCCGCCGCCGCCCTCGTCGGTCGTCGAGGGACTGCCCCAGGAACTCGACGCCCTGGTGCTGAGCCTGCTGGCCAAGGAGCCCGCGAACCGGCCGGCCTCCGGCGTCGAGGTGGCGGACGCGCTGACGGAGCTGTCCCGGAAGTGGGAGTCCGAGGGAGTGCTGGCCGCTTCCGAGACGCCGCGTGGGCCGTCCAGTGGCGCTTCGCCGAGCCCCCGGCGCTCGGGCCGGGTGTCCTCCCTGAGCGGCGAGACCCGGAGCTCCGCGGCCCCCTCGACCGCCGTGGGCCCGACGCTCCGCTCTCCCTCTCAGGAGGGACTGCTCGCGAGCGGGGCGCCGGGCGCCGACGCGCGCACCGACGTGATGGCCACCGTGCCGCGCCGACGCGCTCCGGCGCTCGTGGCCGTCGGGGTGAGTGTGCTGTCCGTGGCGTTGGGCGTGGGGGTCGTCCTGTTCAAGTCCTCGTCGCCGCCACCTCCTCCCGCGCCGGTGGCTCCCCCCGTGGTTCCCACGGTGGAGGCGGTGGTGGCGCCGCCCGAGCCCGTGCCCGAACCCGCGCCGGTACCCGAGCCCGAGCCCGAGCCCGAGCCCGCGCCGGAGAGCGCGCCCCGGGTCGGCGCGAACGGCACCCTCCAGTTCGTCTCGTTGTGCTGGGCCCAGATCTACGTGGATGGCCGACTGCGCGGGCGCATGCCGGAGCTCAAGATGCTGCCGCTCGCGCCCGGCAAGCACCGCATCGAGCTGCGCGAGAACAAGAACATCTCCAACCCCCGGAAGGTGGTCACCATCCAGTCGGGGTCCAAGACCACCTACAACGTCATCTGCCCGGACGAGGGCTAGCGGTTCCGTCCGGAGTCACCTCTCCATGACCTTGCGTCTGCTCTGTTGCGTCCTGCTGTGCGTGCCCCTCGTCACCTGGGCCGCGCCCGTGCGGGGAATCGATTCCTACGCGCGTGGTGATTATGAAAAGGCCATCTCCGCCTTGCGGCAGGAGGTGGAGAACCCCGCGCTCTCGGACAAGGAGCGCGCCCGGGCCCGCACCTACCTGGCCGCCTCGCTCTACGCGCGCGGCCAGATGGACGACGCGCGCGAGCAGCTCGAGGAGCTGGCGCGGCGGCACCCCGCGCAGCAGGTGGACTCGGCGCGCTTCCCGCCGGACTTCGTGGCGCTGGCGGAGCTGGCGCGCCAGAGCGTGGAGACCGAGCGGCTGCGGGAAGAGGCACGGCGGGAAGAGGCCGAGCAGCGGCGGCTGGTGGCGGAGCAGGCCCAGGCGCGCGAGGCCGAGCGGCAGCGGTTGCTGGCGGAGCAGGCCCAGGCGCGTCCGGTTCCCGCACCGTCCGCGCCGTCCGTGCCGGCCGAGGCCCCGTCGTCCTTTCGCGTGCGTCCGGAGCTGGTGGGCTTCAGTGACCTGGGCGGACTGGTGTCGGGCGTCGGCGAGCGCCGGCTGTCCGTGGGACTGGGCGTGGGCGCCTCGGTGGGGTGGGGTGGGCTGGAGGCGGGCGCGCGGCTGTTGCCAGGGCCCCAGGCGCGGTGGGGCGTGAGCGTGGAGCTGGGCTATGCCTTCGGCCGGGGCATGCTCCAGCCGCGCGTGGCCCTGCGCGGCACGGGCGTGCGGAGCGTGGGCGTGGGTGGCGGCGGGGTGGTGGGCCTGCGGCTCACGCCCGGGCGCCGGTTCACGGTGTTGGCGGATGTCGGCGCCGAGCGGTTCCGGATCGCCGAGGGCGCCAACTACCGGAAGCTCGCGCTGACGGCCTCGGTGGGTGTGGGCTTCAACCTGTTCTAGGCGGGCGTCATCGCCCTGAGGAAAACCTTCTTGTTCATGCACATGGGTCGTGGCGGCGCTCTGTCCGCCCTCCTGCTGTCCTCCCTGCTCACCGTGTGGCCCACGTCCGCCCGGGCCCAGACGTGCGAGGCAAAGCCCGCCGTCTCCTGGAACACCTACCTGGGTGGGGAGGGCCAGGATGTGGTGGAAGACGTCCTGGTCAATGCGGCGGGCGAGATCCTGGTGGCGGGGCGGACGAACTCGCGCTCCTTCCTCAAGAGTGACAGCGCGGGGGTGGATCTCGTGAACGAGAACGCCTTCGTCGCCAAGCTGAGCGCGGACGGCAAGCAGGTCCTGTGGTCTCGGGTCTTCGGCACCGGGGGCGCGGACTCCGCGGCGCGCATGGCGCTCGATGAGAACGGCGATGTGTATGTCGTGGGCCGGGTCGAGGGGACTTCTGTCCGTGACGACTCGGGAGCGAGCCTGTTCACGCCGGGCACTGGGATGATTGGGTCGAATGCCTTCGTCGCCAAGCTGACGGCGGAGGGTGTGCTGCGCTCGGTCTTGTTCTTGGGCGGAGATGGCTTCGACGAGGCACTGGGCGTCGCCGTGGAGAAGAACAGGCTCTACGTCGTCGGAAGGACCAACTCGGCCCTGTTCTCCACCTCGAAGGGCCCGATAACCACCTCACGCGGTGTGCGAGGGGATGGGCACGATGCCTTCGTCGTCCAGGTCGATGTGTCCGTGGAACTCACTCCGAGCCCCGTGTGGGTTCGTTTCTTGGGGACGAAGAAGGCTTCGGGTGGCGCCACGACCGCGGATGATGCGGCCCATGCCGTTGTCGTCTCGACGGAGGACTCGAAGGTCGTGCTCTTCGTGGGCGGAGTGGTGCGGGGCAATATCGCGGAGACCGATAGCGGTCTCATCCCCGTTACTCCCGGATTCCACGGCACGAAGGACGGCTTCGTCATGCAGTTGGATTCCGAGGGCGCCTTCAAGTGGCTCGTCCATCTGGGCGGCAACGGGAGCACCGAGTTGAGGGACCTCTTGCGGCAGCCCAACGGGGACCTGGTCGCGGTGGGTCATACGAACGCCACGGGTTTTCCGGAGGACTCGACCGGCGATGCGACCGATATCTTCGCGCACGCGGTGACCCGCGATGGTTCCCTGTCCCCCAATCAGAAGATACGGCTGGTTGCGCCGGGTGAGCAGTTCACGCACGGCCGTGCCGCCATCGATGCGTCGGGCCAGCTCTTGATCGGAGGCTCGACGGATGGGGAGTCGTTCGATCCGGCGTTCATGATGCGCGGCTTCTCTGCCGCCCCCTCTCCGTTGGGAGACGGTTTCGTCCTGGCGTTGGATACGATGCTGGAGCAGGTCCGGTGGGGGTCCTACGTGGGAGGCACTTCCACCCTTGCCGATCTTGAGAGTGTACGGGCGCTCGCCTTGGATGGGACGGGCGGTCGGCTCTTGATCGCGGGCGCCTCCAAGGCGAAAGACCTGCTCCGCCGGGATGTGGGCTACGCTGTCGAGGCTCCGGGAGGAATGAATGGCTTCCTGATCGGAGTGGGGCAGGACTCCACGGCGCCTTCCGCGGGCGAGGTGCGTGCTTCCCTCAACCCGGACGGCCGTATCACCGCCACCTGGAGCGGCTTCAAGGACGACGAATCGGGCATCGCGAAGTACGAGTGGTCCATCACCGACTCGGCGCAGGTCACGGTGCGCGATTTCACGCCGGTGTCGGACGGGCACGCGACGGCCGAGTCCCTCGTGCTCAAGCGGGGCGAGCGCTACTTCGTCCATGTGCGCGCCACCAACGGCGTGGGGTGTGACGTCACGGTCACGGCCCAGGAGTCCGTGGTTCTGAAGCCCCCCCCCGGGACGCCAGGTGAGGAAACGCCCGGTGAGCCGTCTCCGGGGCCCGAGGTCCCGGGCCTGGGCGATCCGCGCTCTCCGCTCGGCTGGGGCTGTGGGGTCACGCACCCGGGCGCGCTGCCGGGCGCGTTGGGCCTGGTGCTGCTGGGCCTGTTCGGAGCGCGGCGGGCCCGCCGGGGCGCGGCGCCCCGGGCCTGACAGTCACGGCTCCGGCGGCGGACGGTCGAGGCCCCGTAATTGTTCCTCGGCCATTCTGCGGTATTGCGGCACGATTTCCACGGCGAGCACGTCACGCATCTGCTGGCGCGCTCCGTCGACGTCCCCCGCATCTCGGAGGCTCGTCATCCGATACATCGCGCGCACGAAGCGATGTTGGCCGTCGCGCAGGCGAGAAAGAATCCGCTCCATGAGGGCCGTGGCGTCTGTTGGGCTCTTGAGGGCTTCTTCCGTCTCGTTGTCGCTGATGGCCGCCGTGGGCGCCATCCGGCGCAGAAGGGCGCGCACCTCGTCGGTCAGTTCCAGGGCGTGACCCTGCTGGATGCGCTGGGAGAGGGCCGTGAGTTGCGGTCGGTCATTCAAGCTCGGACGGAGCTGCCCGGTTGCGCGCACCTCCACCAACCCGGTCAACTTCTTCAGGCCAATCTCGGCCTGTTCCCGGTAGAAGGGGACAGGCTCAACGGCGAGTACGTCCCGCATGACTCGCCGTGCTCCCTCAAGATCGCCTGTGTCTCGTAGGTCATAGGCTTGGTTTTGAGCACGACTCAGTCGCCACGAACCGTCGACGATTCGTCGCCAGATGTCCTCGAGCAGCGTTCGGGCCGTGGACTCGCCATGGAGGGCTGTTGCTGTCTCCTCGTCGGTGATGGCCACTTCGCGAGCCGTCCGCAGCAAAAGAGCGCGCATCTCCTCGGTGAGAACCAAGGGCTCGCCTTGCTCGATGACTCGTTTGGCCAGAGCCCGAATCGCGTCCCAATCAAGCTGCCTGTCGGCCATCTTGGCTCCTACTTCTCATGCGGATCGGGGCACCAGTCACTTGGCCATTGGTACTGGCCTTCACACTGGCGCAGACAGTCGTAACAGGACCCACTCCAGCCTTCATCCTCGCAACGGACGAAGTTCCTGATGCAGAGCTGCTTCCACTCGGGCAGGTCCTTGTTGTTCTCGAAATCCTCATCGTCGATTTTCAGCGACAAGTCCCGCAGGACCCGAAGCACGTCCGCGCGACTGGCGGTGCAACGCTCCATCGCGGTCAGCGAGTGCTTCTTGATGCAGCAGTCCACGGTGGACTCTCCTGGCCGGCAGGCGATGGCCGCCGCACAGCCCGAAACGAGCCCACCGAGCAGCACGGCCACCCAAAGGCGCGCGGTGGAAGGCAGGATCTTCATGTCTCCGAGGCCAGGTCGAACTGGCCGCGCACCATGTCCACGTGGGGAATGCCGTCCTCGTCGTACACGTCCCCCACGGCGCGAAAGCCGAAGCCCTCGTAGAAGCGCCGCAGGTAGTCCTGGGCGCCGATGCGGATGGGGGCTTGGGCATGGTGGGTGGCGAGGAAGTCCAGCCCCCGGCGCACCAGCTCCTGGCCGTACCCGTGGCGCCGCGCGTGCGGCGCGGTGAGGACCCGGCCGAGGCTCGCCTCGGGGTACTTGAGGCCCGGCGGCAGCACCCGCAGGTAGGCCGCGAGCCGGGGCCCCTGGGGCGTCTGTTCCACGCCCAGCAGGTGGTGGCAGCCCGGGTCATACCCGTCCACGTCCAGGTAGAGGGAGCGCTGCTCCACCACGAACACCTCCTGGCGCAGGGCCAGCAGGCGGTAGAGCTCCTCGAGCGTCAACTCCGGGAAGGCCTTCCACGTCCAGGTGAGCATGGCGGGGCGTTATCGGTGGTGGGGCGCCCGCGGGTCCAGTGCGTCGCGCACGGCGTCGCCGAGCAGGTGGAAGCCCAGCACGGCGAGCGCCAGGGCGAGCCCGGGAAAGAGCGCCACGTGGGGCGCCACGAGCAGGTACTGGGTGCCCTGATCCACGAGCGCCCCCCACGAGGGCGTGCCCGGCGGTGCGCCCAGGCCCAGGAAGCTGAGCGAGGACTCGGCGAGCAGCGTGCCGGGCAGGGCGGACGTGGCCTGCACCACCAGGGGCCCGGCGGCGTTGGGCAGCAGGTGGTGCCAGAGGATGCGCGCGTCGCTCGCCCCGAGCGCGCGGGCGGCCTGGACGTACTCGCGCCCGCGCAGGGTGAGCACCTGGGCCCGGGCCAGCCGCGCGTAGCCCGTCCAGCCCGTGGCGCTCAGCGCGAGCACCACGTGCGTGAGCGAGGGGCCCATCACCGCCGTGAGGAAGAGCGCGAGCAGGAGGCCCGGGAAGGCGAGCAGCACGTCGGTCAGGCGCATGAGCAGCTCGTCCAGCGGCCCGCCCACGTACCCCGCCATCCCGCCGAGCAGCGTGCCCACCGCCGCGGACAGCGCCACGGTGAAGAAGGCCACGCCGAGCGACAGCCGGGCCCCGTACAGCACGTGGGTGAGCAGGTCCACGCCGTTCTCCCCCGCGCCCAGCGGGTGGCCGGGGCCGGGCGGGGTGAGCTCGCGCGCGAGGTCGATCGCCTCGGGGCTCGTGGGGCTGAGCACGGGGGCCAGCAGCGCGGCGAGCACGAGCGCGCCCGTCACGGCGAGCCCCACCCGGGCGCCCAGGGCGCGCGGCGGCCTCATGCGCGCCTCCGCACGCGCGGGTCGGCGAGCGCGTAGGCCGCGTCGGTGAGCGCGTGCACGAGCAGGTAGCAGCCGGTGAAGACGAGCACGGTGGCGCGCACGGTGTTGTAGTCGCGCCGCTCGATGGCCTGCAGCAAGAGCGTGCCCATGCCGGGCCAGGCGAACACCTTCTCGGTGACGATGGCGCCGCCGAGCAGGGCGCCGAACTCGAGCCCGAGCACGGTGAGCAGGGGCAGGAGCGCGGTGCGCAGGGCGTGGCGCCAGAGCACCCGGGTGGCGCTGAGGCCCTGGGCCCGGGCGACGGTGATGTAGTCCTCGCGCAGCACCTCCAGGAGCGCGGCGCGGGTCATGCGCGCGAGGAACGCGGCGAGCGCGCCGCCCAGGGTGAGCGCGGGCAGCACCAGGTGGTGCCAGGAGCCCGCGCCGGACACGGGCAGCCAGTCCAGGCGCAGGGCGAACAGGAGGACGAGCAGCGGCCCCACCCAGAAGCGCGGCAGGGCCACGCCCACCACCGCGCTGGCCATGGCGAGCGCGTCCGCCCACGTGCCCCGGCGCGCCGCGGCCACCAGGCCCAGGGGCAGGGCGAGGCTCACCGCCACCGCCAGGGCCGCGAGCGCGAGCACCCCGGTGTACGGCAGCGCCGCGCCGATGGCGGGCAGCACCTTCTTCTGGAAGGGCGGCAGGGACGTGCGCAGCTCCCCGGTGAACAGGTCGCGCGTGAAGCGCCAGAGCTGCACGGGCACGGGCGCGTCCAGGCCCACCGCGCGGCGCAGCGCCTCCCGGTCCACCTGCATCGCCTGCTCGCCGAGCATCACGTCGATGGGGTCTCCCGGCACCAGGTGCAGGAAGAGCGACACGAGCACGAGCGCGCCCAGGGCCGCCCCGAGCGTGGAGACGAGCCGCTTCATGGGTCCACCTGCCGCGCGCGCGCCAGCGGGGTGAAGAGGCCCAGGGGACTCGGCTCGAAGCCCTGGAGGCGCCGGGACACCACGGCCACCGAGTCCTCGTGCCACAGGGGCACCATGGGCACGAGCGCGTCCAGGCGCTCCTGGGCCCGGGCATAGAGGACGCGGCGCTCGGGGGTGGACACGCGCGCGGCCTCGTCCAGCAGCGCGTCGAGCGGCGCGTCCCGGAGCGCGCCCCGGTTGAGGCCCCCGAAGTGGTTGGCCGCCGAGGGCACGTGGCTCGAGTGGAAGGCGCCGCGCATCAGGTCCGGCTCGACGATGGAGGCCCACTTGAGGGTGTACAGCTCCACGTTGCCCCGGCGCACGTCGTCGAAGAAGGTGCCGAACTCCAGCGAGCGCACCTCCACGGCCACGCCCCCCTGGGCCAGCTGCTCGCGCAGCACGAGCGCGATGGAGCGGCGCAGCCGGTCCGTGCTCGTCTTGAGCTGGAGTCGGAGCCGGGGCGCGCCGCCGGGCCCGTCGGGGTCCGGAAAGCCCGCGGCGTCCAACAGCCGCGCCGCCGCCTCGGGGTCATGCGCGCAGCCGGGCACGGGCGCATGCGCCCAGTTCCTCTCCGGCAAGAGCCCCCGGGCGGGCCGGGCCAGGCCCCGGAGCTTGTGGGTGACGAGCGGCTCCACGTCCACGAGGTGACACAGGGCGCGGCGCACCCGGGCGTCGGCGAGCGGCCCCGCGCGCAGGTTGAGGCCCAGGTAGGCCAGGCCCGTGCCCGGCCGGGTGAGCACGCGCAGGCCGGGCGCGCGCTCCAGGGCGGGCAGGGTGGCGGGGGACACGGCGTTGAGCACCAGGTCCGCCCGGCCCTTGAGCAGCTCCAGCACCCGGGTCGTCTCGTCGCGCACCACCCGGAAGCGCAGCCGCGAGAGGGCCGGCGGCCCCCGCGCGTGGCCCGCGAAGGGCAGGAGCGTCAGGTGCTCCTCGTCCGGCTGGGACTCGAAGCGGAAGGGCCCCGCGCCCACGGGGGCCGTGCCCTGTGCCTCCTTGAAGGCGGCCCCGGCGCGCCGGGCGGGGAGGATGCCCAGGGACAGCTCGACCACGAGGGGCGCGTAGGGCTCGCGCAGGTGGAAGCGCACGGTGCGCGCGTCCACCGCCTCCACGCGCGCGAGGGCCGCGTACCGGTCCGCCCGGGGGCTGCCGAGCGCCGGGTCGCGCACACTGTCGTAGGTGGCCTTCACGTCCTCGGCCGTGAGGGCGCCGCCGTCGTGGAAGGTGAGCCCCGGGCGCAGCGTGAACTCCACGAGCGTGGGGCCCAGCTCGCGAAAGGACTCGGCCAGGTCCGGCACGGGCGCGCCGGTGTCGTCGAAGGTGACGAGCCCCGGGGTGATGAGCTGCGCCACCCGCTGCCCCAGGGCGCTGAGCGCCATCCGGCTGTCGAGGCTGTCCGGCGTGGCCTCGAGCAGCACGGTGATGCCGTCGGCGGGCGGCTCGGCGCGACAGCCGGCCTGCGGTACCAGGCCGAGCACCCCGAGGAGCGCCAGGAGGACGGAGCGGAGCGGCGGGGGCATGAGGGGGGCCGTTGTGGCACAGGCACGCCGGAGGGTCGAGTGGGGGAGGGCTCGTGTATGGTTCATCCACGGAGAGCCCCCATGACCGACCATCCGCTCGAGGATCCCCGCAGCACCCAGGCGCTCATCGCGCTCGCCCTCGAGGGCGGCGAGGAGGACGACCGGGCCTGGGAGGCCATCCGGGTGCTCCAGGAGCGCGGCACGCGGGAGGTGCTCGACGCGGCGGCGCGGCTGCTCGTGGCGCCCGAGGACACGGCGCGCGCGCGGGGCGCGGACATCCTCGGGCAGCTGGGCGTGGAGATGGACCTCTTCCACGAGGAGCGGCTGGGGCTCCTGCTGGACCTGGCGCGCCGCGAGCGGGTGCCCGGGGTGCTGGCCTCCACGGTGTCGGCGCTCGGGTTCCTGGAGGACGAGCGCGCCGTGCCCGGACTCGTGGCGCTCAAGGGACACCCGAGCGGCCCGGTGCGCTGCGCGGTGGCCCAGGCCATGCCCGCCACGGCGCTCACCGAGGCGGTCGCCGCGCTCGTGGACCTGTCGGCGGACGAGGACCGGGACGTGCGCAACTGGGCCACCTTCCAGCTGGGCTCGGTCTGCGAGGCCGACACCCCGCTCTTGCGCGAGGCCCTGCTGCGCCGCGTGACGGAGACGGACCTGGAGATTCAAGGCGAGGCCCTGCTCGGGCTCGCCCAGAGGAAGGCTCCCCAGACGCTGGCCCCGCTCCTGGGGGCCCTGGCGGCCCGGACCGTGAACGTGCTCGCGGTGGAGGCGGCGCTGGAGCTCCAGGACGCGCGGGTGTACCCGGCGCTCCTGTCGCTCCGGGACCGGGAGGGCGAGGCGGATCGCCACTTTCGTGGAGTTCTCGACGGCGCCATTCGCGCCTACGAGACATCCGGCGCGATTTGAGTGCGCGCGGGCCCCTGCCGGTCAACGTCTCCATCCTTACCCTGCGTGCCGGGGGTGCCGAACATGGAGAAGATGACGGGAGTGGCGCTCGTGACGGGGGCCAACCGGGGAATCGGTTTCGAGGTCTGCCGGCAGCTCGGCCAGCGAGGCCTGCGGGTGCTCGTGTCGGCGCGGGACATCGCCGAGGGCGCGCGGGCCACCGCCACGCTGCGCGAGGAGGGGCTCGATGTGGGCTTCGAGCCCCTGGACGTCACGTCCGAGGAGAGCATCCACCAGTTGACGGATCGGCTCGCGCGCCAGGAGCTGCGGCTCGCGGCGCTCGTGAACAACGCGGGCGTGGCCCTGGACGGCTTCAACGCGGAGGTGGCCGAGCGCACCCTGGCGGTGAACTTCTTCGGCGCGCTGAACCTCACCGAGCGGCTCTTGCCCTTGATGGCGGACCACGGCCGCGTCGTCATGGTGTCCAGTGGCCTGGGGGTGCTCGAGGGGCTCGCGCCCGCGCTGCGCCAGCGCATCGATCCGCCCGCCTCGAAGGAAGCGGTGTGTGATTTCGTGCGGTCCTTCGTGGAGGACGTGCGCGCGGGCCAGCACGAGGCCCGGGGCTGGCCGTCCTCGGCCTACCGCGTCTCGAAGTTGGGGCTCAACGCGCTCACCCGCGTGTTGGCCGATGAACTCCGGCCACGCCACCTGCTCGTCAACGCGGTGACGCCCGGCTGGGTGAAGACCCGCATGGGGGGCGAGCGGGCCTCGCGGGGGGTGCAGGAGGGCGCGGACACCCTCACGTGGGCCGCCACGCTGCCGCCCGGGGGGCCCACCGGGGGCTTCTTCCGAGACCGTCAGGCCATCGCCTGGTAGGCCGGGACGCCGGGCGCGGGGACCCCGCCGGACAGTGGCGTTGACGCTTCGTCGCCTGGTGGAAGGCCGGGCGCGCGGTGGGGAGCACGGGAGCCCGCGTCTCCCTTGAAGGCCTGGGGGGCGCCTTTCATAATGAACGCCCCTTCCCCGGAGCGTGCGTGCAGGTCCCCCGAGCCAGAACCTTCATGGCCGTGATGGTCGCCTTTTTCGTCGTCCAGCCCCGCCCCGCCGGGGCGGCGGACGACAAGAAGCGCGCCGAGCGCGAGGCCCTCAAGGCGTCCCTGATGCAGGTGCTGCAGCGCGAGCCGCTCAACGCCAGCCGCGTGGCCGTGCACATGCTGAGCCTGGATGACGGCTCGGTGGTGTTCAGCCACAACGCGGACGAATTGCTCAACCCCGCCTCCAACGTGAAGCTCGTCACGAGCGCCGCGGCGCTCGCCACGCTGGGCTCCGAGCACCGCTTCGAGACGGACTTCCTCCTCGAGCCCGAGTCCGATGGCATCAAGGCCAAGACGCTCTATGTGCGGGGCAAGGGCGACCCGTCCATCACCACCGAGCGGCTGTTCGGCATGACGGGTGACCTGTTCCACACGGGCCTGCGCGAGGTGCAGGACATCGTCGTGGACGACTCGTGGTTCGACGCCGAGCGCACGCCCTCGGGGTACGATCAGGAGGACACGGACCGGGCCTACATGGCGCCCACCGGCGCGCTGAGCCTCAACTGGAACGCGGTGGGCGTGTACCTGCGCGCCGGCGACAGCCTGGGGTCCAAGGGCGTGGTGGAGCTCGAGCCCGCGAGCGACTACTTCGTGGTGGAGAGCACGCTCACCACGGGCGACAAGCGCGCGCGGCGCTTCTCGGTGGCGTCGGACGCGGCGGGCGCGCAGCAGAAGATCCTCGTGCGCGGCCAGGTGCCCCAGGGCGGCGGCGCCATGAGCGTGTGGAAGAAGATCGACAACCCGCCCATGTACTTCGGGCAGACGCTCAAGCAGATGCTCGTGGCGCGCGGCATCAAGGTGAAGGGCAAGGTGAAGCCCGGCGTCACGCCGCCGCGCTCGCGGCTCGTGTACACGGCCACCTCGGACACCTTCGACCTCATCCTCAAGAAGCTCAACAAGGTGTCGAGCAACTTCATCGCGGAGATGCTGCTCAAGAGCATGGGCGCCGAGTCGCGGGGCGCCCCGGGCTCGTTCGCCAAGGGCCTGGACGTGGTGGAGGAGTTCCTCGCGCGGGACGTGGGCATTCCGCGCGGCACCTACGTGATGAAGAACGGCAGCGGCCTCAACGACACCAACCGCTTCTCCGCCACGCAGTTCGACAAGCTCTTGCGCTACATGTACGAGCGCTTCCCGCTCGCGCCCGAGTACCTGTCCTCGCTGGGCATCGCCGGCAAGGACGGCACGCTCAAGTACCGCTTCGATGGCACGGACGCCGTGGGCCGGCTGCGCGCCAAGACGGGCACGCTGGAGAACGTCTCGGCGCTCAGCGGCTACGTGCAGGCGGCCGGCGGCGAGAAGTTCATCTTCTCCATGATGGTCAACGACTACCCGGGCCGCTCGGGCCCGGTGGTGCGGGGCCTGGACGCGCTGGGCACGGCCGTGGCCTCGGTGGGCTCCACCCAGGGGCCGGGCCGCGCGGTGGCGGCGCTCGCGAGCGAGGAGAAGCCCAGCAGCCCCATGGCCGAGGTGAGCAGCCGCGTGAAGACGTACCTGGCGCTCACGAGCCAGCGCGACCCGCGCAACATCGGCTTCTTGCGCACCGCGTGGCGCAGCGAGAAGGACCCCGCGGTGCGCGCGGTGGTGGCCGAGGGCCTCTACCAGAGCAACCCCCAGGACTACCTCGGGGTGCGCACGCTGCTGGACAGCTACTCCGCGGGCAGCGAGGTGTATGGCCGCCTGCGCGGCGTGGCGCGCGAGCTGTCCGTGGAGGTGCCGGGCCTGGGCAGCCTCGTGGAGCTCGCCGCCAACGGCAACGCCGAGGCGCTCAGCCGCGTGGTGGAGCTGGCCGGGGCCTCCACCGGGGACGTGCCCGCCGAGGGCGAGATGACCGAGGGCCTGGGCGCGGTGGCGCGCACGGCGCCCGAGGAGCTGGTGCAGGCGCTGCGCGGTGCGTCGGATCGGGACCGGGACGCCGCCGTGCTCCTGCTCTCGCGCGGCTTCGTCCAGGCCGCCGAGGCGGACCATCCCTTCTGGAAGTCCCTGCGCAAGAGCATGGGCGCCGCGGACCCCAAGCTCGCCGACTTCGCCCGGGGGCTCGAGGGCACCCTGTCGCGGCAGATCGCCGAGGCCAAGGCGCCCAAGCCCGCCGTCCCCCCGCCGGGCGCCGCCGTGGCCGCGCCCGGGGCCCCCAAGGCCACCGCCGAGAGCCGTCCCGGAGGGTGAACGCCCGCCCGCTTCTCCGCTCCCCGTCCCTTCGTCCGGGAAGACGTGGGGGTTGAACCCCTGTTCAGGTGGGTGTCAGCCCCTTATGGTAGCGTCAGAGAAGTGGCGCGGGAGGCATTCCCGCCCTTGGATGTAGGTAACCGGCCCGTGGTGGGCCGGTGCTCGACGAAAGGACGGCATCATGGCTGGAGGCGTCAACAAGGTCATCCTCATTGGCAACCTGGGGGCGGACCCGGAAGTGCGCTTCACCCCGGGCGGACAGGCGGTGGCCAACTTCCGCATCGCGACCAGCGACAACTGGACCGACAAGAACGGCCAGAAGCAGGAGCGCACCGAGTGGCACCGCATCGTGGTGTGGGGAAAGCTCGCGGAGCTGTGCGGTGAGTACCTGAAGAAGGGCCGTCAGTGCTTCATCGAGGGCCGGCTGCAGACGCGCGAGTGGACCGACAAGGAAAACCGCAAGAACTACACCACCGAGGTGGTGGCCAGCGGCGTGACGTTCCTCGGCGGCCGTGATGGCGCCGGTGGGGGCGGCGGCGGTGGCGGTGGCGGCGGGGGAGGCGGCGGCCGGGGCGGCGGCTACGGGCAGCCGCGCGGCGGCGGCCAGAACCAGGGCGGCGGCTACGACGATTACGGCTCGGGTCCTCCCATGGACGACGGGCCCATGGGCGGCCCCGGCGGCGGCTCGGACGACGACATTCCCTTCTAGGTGTTTGCCCGGGCGTCGCCCTTCCCCGCACGGGGAGGGGCGATGCGCCCCCCTGGAAACGACAACGGCCGCTCCGGGAAACCGGGGCGGCCGTCGTGTTTCGGGACGAGCGGGGGGGCCGCTCAGTGCATGTCGCCCTGGGTCTGCACGATGGCGTCACGCGCCTGCATGATGGCCTCGGTGCCGCCGGCCTGGAACATGGCGTAGAGCACGCCCCAGCCCATGGCGAGCAGCACCAGGAAGAGGCCGATGGTCCACGGCTCGAGGCGGCGCATGGAGCGCTCGCTGGCGACGAGGCCCCAGCCCATGGCGAAGCCCTGCAGGCCGTTGGCCAGGTGGTACGCGGTGCCGAGGATGCCCAGCGTGTAGACGATGAGCGTGGGCGGGTGCCAGCGCATCTCGTAGGCGATGACGGCGAAGGGCTCGGCGGCGCCGTGCATGAGCCGCGGCTGGAGGAAGGCCAGCCAGATGTGGGCGCCCAGGAAGCCGAGCACACCCACGGACGCGGCGCGCTGGAGGATGTACTTGATGTTGCCGTAGTTGTTGTAGGCGACGTTGTTCGGCCGGAAGCTGAACAGGCGCATGATGCCCCACCCGGTGTGGAAGAGCAGGGGCAGCAGCACGATGATGAAGGTGAAGATCTGGGAGAAGGGGTGCTTGTACTCCGTCACCGCCGACTGCCAGGCCTGGGCGCCCTGGAAGGCGGCGAGGTTGGCCCAGAGGTGGTTCACCACCCAGATGCTCAGCGGCACCACGGCGAGGAACGAGCCCAGACGGGACTGGAGGAGCGGCGTCTTCTGGGGGAGCGCGGTGGCGCTGGTGGCGGCTTGGGTGCTCATGGAGACTCCGGACTTCGGGCGGCCAGGACCGCGCCGAGGATCATGCCGAGGATCATTCGGACGGCGCGTTATAGCCCGTCCCGGCGGCCGGGTAGGATTTTCCACCCGCAAAGCGCCCGGTCCGGCGCACGGAGGTATCAGCCGGGGTGATGCGAAGCCCCCCGCCTGGCCCCAGTGCCTGCCCGGCCGGGGGCCCACCGGGGAACTTTGCCCCATCCGGGCTGCGCATTGTCATTGGCGAGCGCCCTCGGGAACGGCACGCTAGTTCCCCTTATGGCCGATGAACTCGTCAGTGGGCTGTTGAAGGAGTCCGACCTGCGCGTGGTGCTCGTCACCGCGGGCGATCTGTCGCGCCGGGCGCGGGAGCTGCACCGCTCGTCCTCGGCCTCGGCGGCGCTGATGGCCCAGGCGCTCACCGCGGGCGCGCTGCTCGCGGCGCTGCAGAAGAACGACTCGCGCATCAACCTGCAGCTCGAGTGTGACGGGCCGCTCCGGGGCCTGTTCGTGGACGGGGACGGGTCCGGGGTGTTGCGCGGCTACGTGAAGAATCCGCTCGTGTCGCACGCGGGGTTGGACGGCGAGTACCACTGGCGTCCGGTGCTCGGCAACCACGGCTTCCTCTCGGTCCTGCGCGACCTGGGGGATGGCGAGCACTACCGCTCGGCGGTGGAGCTGGAGAGCTTCGAGCTGGCCAAGGACATGGAGCGCTACTTCGCCATCTCGGATCAGCTCCCCTCGCGCGTGTACCTGACGGTGCAGCCGGAGGGCGAGGAGCGCCTGGGGCTCGTGGCGGGGCTGCTCGTGCAGCCGCTGCCCAACGGGGACCTGCAGACCTTCAAGGACCTGGGCGAGCGGCTCACCCGGGACTTCGAGCCCACCGTGCGGGCGCTCGCCGGCCAGGGCGCGAGCGCGCTGCTCAAGGCGCTCGTGCCCCACTCGGACCTGGAGGTCATGTCCCGCTACCCGGTGTCCTTCACCTGCAGTTGCAGCAAGGAGCGCGTCAAGCGGGCCCTCTTGTCCCTGGGCCGCGAGGAGCTGGAGGACATCCTCGTCAAGGAAGGCAAGGCGGAGGCGGACTGCCACTTCTGCACTACGCACTACGTCATCAGCGGCGAGGAGATTCGCGAACTGGTGGCGGCGATGGATCCGGCGGCGAGCTGACGCGCCGCTCCCTCGGCTGGCAGTGGCGGGCCCGCGCCTGCCGGGGTATGACGCCGCCGTTTTCTTCCCCTCATCCCCGGAGTCCTCACCGTGGCCATCAAACGGGCGCAGCCCAAGGGCACGAAGAAGGGCAAGCCCTCCGCCAAGCAGGTGGAGACGATCGTCTCCATCCCCCCGGACGTGGTCCTGGCGCCTCAAGTGGAGGCGCCCCGGCACCCCACCGGGCGCGATCAGTCGCTCGCCAAGACGCGCATCCACGAGCTGAGCTGGGCGGAGTTCGACCGCTCGGTGCAGGCGCTCGCGCGCACCATCCGCCAGGGCTACGAGCCCCAGGCCGTGGTGGGCGTGGCGCACGGCGGCGTGTTCGTGGGCGGCGCCCTGTCCAGCGCGCTCGGGGCGGAGTTCTTCCCGGTGCGCATCAGCCGCCGCAGCCGCGACAAGGCGGTGAGCAAGCCGAAGCTCAGCGGCGACATGCCCCAGGAACTCAAGGGCAAGCGCGTGCTCATCGTCGACGACGTGGCGTCCAGTGGGGACACGCTGGAGCTGGCCACGGCGCTCGCGCTCAAGGCGGGCGCGCGCGAGGTGAAGACCACCACCCTGGTGCGCCGGGCCGAGGGCTTCTCCCCGGACTTCGTCGCCCTGACCACCGAGGCCCTCGTCGTCTTCCCCTGGGACTACGAGGAGGTGGTCGAGGACGGGCGCTTCGACGTGGATCCGGACAAGGCGGGGGCATGAGCCACCGGGCGCGATGATCATCGGCACCGCGGGGCACATCGATCACGGCAAGACCTCGCTGGTCAAGGCGCTCACCGGGATCGACACGGACCGCCTGCCCGAGGAGAAGCGCCGGGGCATCACCCTGGAGCTGGGCTTCGCGCACCTGGTGCTCGGGGACGGCCGGGTGGCGGGAGTGGTGGACGTGCCCGGCCACGAGCGCTTCGTCAAGGCGATGGCGGCCGGGGCGGGGGGGGTGGACCTGGCGGTGCTGGTGGTGGCGGCGGACGAGGGGGTGATGCCCCAGACGCGCGAGCACCTGGACATCTGCCGGCTCTTGGGGGTGCGCGCGGGGGTGGTGGCCCTCACCAAGGCGGACCTGCTCGAGGGCCTGGGACCGGACTGGCGCGCGCTGGTGGAAGCGGACGTGGCCACGCTGGTGGCGGGCACCTTCCTGGAGGGCCGTCCGGTGCTGCCCGTGTCGTCGCGCACGGGCGAGGGGCTGGAGGCCCTGCGCACCGCGCTCGGCCAGGTGGCCCGGGACGTGCCGCCGCGCTCGGCCGAGGGGCCCGTGCTGCTGCCGGTGGACCGGGCCTTCAGCCTCAAGGGCTTCGGCTCGGTGGTGACGGGCACGCTCCTGTCGGGGACGCTCGCGCTGGAGGAGTCCGTGGCGGTGCTGCCGGGGCTGCCCGGGCCCCTGCGGGTGCGGGGGCTGCACGTGCACGGCCTGCCGGTGTCGCGGGGCGTGGCGGGGCAGCGGGTGGCGGTGAACCTGGCGGGCGTGGAGGCCGAGGCGCTCTCGCGCGGGGGCGTGCTGGTGCGCGCCGGGGAGCTGCCCGAGACGTCCATGTTGGACGTGGAGGTGAGCCTGTTGGCCGCGGCGCCCGAGGCCCTGCCCCGGCGCCGCAAGCTGCTCTTGCACCTGGGCACCGCGCGGGTGGAGGCGACGCTGGCCCTGTTGGATGTGGAGCGGCTGGAGCCGGGGGAGACGGCGCTCGCGCAGCTGCGGCTGAGCGCGCCGGTGGTGGCCCTGCCCGGGCAGCGCTTCATCCTCCGGGGCGCGCGTGCCCTGCCGGGGCGGGGGGCGACGCTCGCGGGAGGCCGGGTGCTCTCCATCACGCCGCCCCGGCGCCGGCGGGGGGGCGCGGGGGTGGTGGCCCCCCTGTTGGAGGCGGATCCCGCCCGCCAGGTGACGTGGCTCTTGCGGCAGGCCGGCTATCGTGGACTCACCTCGCGCGAACTCTTCGCCCGTTCGGCGCTCGCACCCAGGGTATTATCCCGGGTGTTGGAGCCCTTGGGGGCTCGGGGGGAGATCGTGCTGGTGGATCGAGAACAGCGACTCTATCTGTCGGGAGAGATGCTCGAGGGGCTCAAGGCCCGGGCCCTGGCCCTGCTCGCGGCCTTCCACGAGCGCGAGCCCCTGCGCGAGGGGCTGCCCCGCGAGGAACTGCGCCAACGGCTGTCGGACACACTGGATGCCCGGGTGTTCACCCGGCTGGTGCATGCCCTGGTGGAGGGCCGCCGGGTGGAGGGGGAGCGGGACTGGCTGCGGCTGCCGGGCCGGGGCCGCACGTTGTCCCTGGACGCGGACGCGGCGCGCACCCGACTGGTGGCGGACCTCGTGGCGGCGGGCCTCGCGCCGCCCACGCTCACCGAGCTGGCCGAGCGCGTGAAGCTGCCCGTGCCACGGGTGCGGGAGCTGCTCCGGGTGGCGGTGGCCGAGGGGCGGGTGGTGGGCGTGAGCGAGGAGCTCTACTTCGACGCGGGGGCCCTGGCCGGGCTCAAGGAGCGCCTGATTGCCTACCTGCGCGAGAAGAAGGAGATTTCCACCCAGGGGTTCAAGGAGTTGGTGGGGCTGAGCCGGAAGTTCGTCATTCCCCTATCGGAGCACTTCGACCGCGAGAAGGTGACGCTCCGGGTCGGAGAGAAGCGGGTGCTGCGGCGCGCATGACGAAGAATCGCTATAGCGAGGCGTCCCTGCGGAGCCTCATCGAGAGTCTCACCAACCCCATCGCCGTGGTGCAGGAGGGTCGCATCCGTCTGGCCAACGAGGCCTACGTGCGGATGATCGGCCTGGGCCGCGAGCAGGTGGAGGGCCGTTCCTTCTTCGACTTCCTCTACACGGAGGACCGGGCGCGGCTGCAGGCGCGCTACCGGCGGCGCGAGCAGGGCATGCTCAAGCAGGAGGCGCCGCGGCGCTACCTGCTGCCGCCGCTCGCCGGGCATGGGCCGCGCGAGCTGGCCGTGCACGTGCAAGAGGTGGAGCTGGAGGGCAGCGGCTGGGCCATGCTCTGCAACCACCTGATCCTGGGGGAGCGGCCCGGGGAGCTGCAGGTCGCCGAGCGCCTGGTGGAGACGTCCGCGGAGCTCGTGGCGGCGCGCTCGGAGGAGGCGGTGCGGCGGCTGGCGGTGGAGGGCCTGACGCAGGCGAACCTGTCGGCCCGCTTCCTGGCGACGCACGAGGGCGAACTGAGCGAGAAGGGCGAGGCGGACGAGGACGGCGAGCCGGGCCGCCAGGCGCTGCGCGATGGCCGGCCGGTGTTCGGCCCCTCGGATGGGATGACGGTGCCCGTCTACCTGCCCCTGGGCGCGCCGCCCGCGGAGCTGTTGTGGGTGTCGGGCCCGGAGCTGACGCCCTCGTATGGCCCGGTCCTGGCGCTCTTCGCCAAGGTGGTGGGCGCGGCGCTCATGGACGCGCGCATGTTGGCGGACGTGGAGCGCGGCCGCTGGGAGATGTCGGTCGTGGCGGAGACGGCGCGCTTCGTGGCCCTGCCGGAGCCGCCCTCGCTCGAGGACTTCCTCTCCCGGCTGACGGCGCTGTTGAACGCGGAGGCCGCGGTGCTGCACGTGCCGGTGTCCTCCGAGCGCGACGAGTGGCACCTGGTGGCCCGGGTGGGCCTGGACGCGCCCCTGGTGGAGGCCTTCGCCACGCCGCCGGGTCCGCCGCCCTCGGTGACCCCCGCGCGGGGCGTGGAGCCCCTGGGCGAGGAGGAGGAGCGCCGCTGGCGGGCGCTGTCCGGAGGGCGGTTGGGTCGGGGCGCGCTCGTGCACATGTCCCAGGGCGGGGCGCGTCAGGGCCTCCTGCGCGTGGTGCGCGGGCCCGAGCGCCCCCTGGGCTCGGATGACCTGCGCCTGCTGGGCACGCTGGCCGAGCTGTTGATGATGCTCATGGATCAGCGCCGCCTGCGGGCCGAGTCCGCGCGTCAGCTCTCCGACTCGCGCCTGCTCCTGGACATGGCGCGCACCACGGCGGCCACCCTGGAGGTGGCCAGCATCCTGGAGGTGGCGTCGGACTTCCTCGTGCGGCTGCTGGACGTCACCGACTGCTTCATCTACCTGTACGACGAGCAGACCCACACGCTGCGCAGCGCCACCGCCTCCTCGCCCCAGCGCGAGTCCTTCCGGGGGTTCACGGTGCCGGTGGCCGACTCGCTGACGATCGCCGGACGCGTGGCCCGCGCCCGCCAGCTCGTCACCGTCTCGGACGTGGTCAAGAACGGCGGGGAGCTGGCGCGCACCGAGCTCGCCCTGCGCTTCCAGCCACGGGCCCTGCTCGGCTTGCCGCTCACCTCGCGCGAGGACTTGATCGGCGTGGTGGTGGTGTCCGACACCCGCCGGCCGCGCGTCTTCTCGCCCGCCATCCTGGAGCTGGCCGAGGCCACGTGCGGGCAGATCGCCCTGGCCATCGCCAACGCGCGGCTCTACGAGTCGTTGTGGGCCTCCTACGCGGAGCTGGCCGCGGCGCGCGCGGAGATGGTCAAGCGCGAGCGGCTCGCGGCGCTCGGCGAGCTGTCGGCCATCGTGGCCCACGAGGTGCGCAACCCCCTGGGCGTCATCTTCAACGCCGTGGCCTCCCTGCGCCGCCTGCTCGGCGCCAACGCCGACTCGGCCATGCTGTTGGACATCCTCTCCGAGGAGAGCGACCGGCTCAACCGCATGGTGAGCGACCTCTTGGACTATACCCGGCCGCGCGAGCCCATCCGCCAGCCCGAGGACGTGGCGCGCCTGCTCCAGGAGATCGTCGAGTCGGCGTGGAGCCAGCAGGGCAGTCCCTCGAACATCTCCGCCGTCAGCGACGCGGCCGAGGACCTGCCCCGCGTGCCGTTGGACCGCCGGCTCATCCGCCAGGCGCTCACCAACGTGCTCGTCAACGCCTTCCAGGCCACGTCCTCCCAGGGCGGGGCCGTGCGCGTGTCCGCCCGCACCGAGCTGTACGACGGGCGGGACATGCTGCGCATCGACGTGTCCGACCAGGGCGGCGGCATTCCCGCGGAGCTCCTGCACCGGGTCTTCGAGCCCTTCTTCACCACCAAGGCCCAGGGCACGGGGCTGGGGCTCGCGGTCGTCAAGCGCATCATCGAGGAGCACCACGGCGAGGTGTCCCTGGTGAGCACGCTGGGCCGTGGCACCGTCTTCTCCATCCGTCTTCCCCTCTTCCAGCCGACGAGTCCTCCGTGAAAGACGCCTCTCCGCCTCGCGGACACATCCTGGTCGTGGACGATCAGAAGAACATGCGCGCCACCACCGCGCTCCTCTTGAGCTCGGAGAACTACGACGTGCAGCAGGCGGCCGGGGGCGAGGAGGCCCTGGCCAAGCTGGGCTCCAGCCGCGTGGACCTGATGCTCACCGACTTGAAGATGGAGCCCATGGACGGGCTCACCCTGCTCAAGAAGGCCCTGGAGGTGAACCCGCGGCTGCAGGTCATCATGATGACGGCCTTTGGCTCCATCGAGAGCGCGGTGGAGGCCATGCGTCAGGGGGCGTTCGACTACGTCACCAAGCCCTTCAAGGAAGGCGAGCTGCTCTACCGGGTGCAGCGCGCGCAGGAGCGGGCGCAGCTCCTGGCCACCGTGGATCGGCTGACGGGCGAGTTCAACGAGCGCCACGGCCTGAGCGCGCTGGTGGGCAGCAGCCCCGCCATGACGGAGCTGTCCTCGCGGCTCATGCGCGTGGCGCAGAGCGATGCCACGGTGCTGGTGCAGGGCGAGAGCGGCACGGGCAAGGAGCTCGTCGCGCGCGCGGTGCACGCCCACAGCCGGCGGCAGAAGCTGGCCTTCGTGCCCGTCAACTGCGCGGCCATCTCCGAGACGCTCCTGGAGAGCGAGCTGTTCGGCCACGCCAAGGGGGCCTTCACGGGCGCGGTGCGCGCGCGCCGCGGCCTGGTGGAGGAGGCCCACGGGGGCACGCTCTTCATCGACGAGGTGACGGAGACGACGCCCGCCTTCCAGTCCAAGCTGCTGCGCACGCTGCAGGACGGCGAGGTCCGGCGCGTGGGCGAGTCCATCACCCAGAAGGTGGACGTGCGCATCGTCGCCGCCACCAACCGCGACATCGAGCTGGAGGTGCGCGAGAAGCGCTTCCGGCAGGACCTCTATTACCGGCTCAACGTGGTGACGCTGCGGGTGCCGCCGCTGCGCGAGCGCCTGGAGGACGTACCGGCCCTGGCCGAGCACTTCCTCAAGCGCGCCAATGCCCGCAGCTCCAAGCGCAAGAGCCTGTCCACCTCGGCGGTGGAGCACCTCATGGGCTACAGCTTCCCGGGCAACGTGCGCGAGCTGGAGAACCTGGTGGAACAGGCCGCCGCCCTCTCCGAGAGCGACGAGCTCCTGCCCGAGGACTTCCCCCTGCGGCCCAACCGCGTGACGGGGGGCGAGCTGGGCGCGCCGCCCCTGCCGCTCGCGGCGGAGAGCGGCGGTCGGCTGCCCACGCTCGCCGAGTCCGTGGAGGACGCCGAGCGCCGGGCGATCGCCCAGGCCCTGGAGCGCTACCAGACGGACCTCGGCCGCGTCGCCGAGGAACTGGCCATCTCCTCCACCACCCTCTGGCGCAAGATGAAGCGCTTGAACCTGCGCCCCGCCGGGGGCGAGCACCGCGAGTGAGGGCCCCTGTCGGAAATGAAATCGAGGTTTCAACGCTGAAACGTATAAGCCCCCGAGAGCACTGGGGATTTGCAGACCTGCAAAGGCATTGCAGAGGTGCAATGCCCCTCGGGGGCGCGCGGAGGGTGAGGGGAGATGCCAAGTACCCGGAATGACTGGGGTTGGCGCGGAAACGTGGGCTGGCATGGGGTGTGCTAGGTAATCCCGTCAGAGCACGTTGACGCGGCGATGAAGTGGTTCCCCCCCACCCCTTCAGCGCTCCGATGTGCTTCCTTTGGAAGAACCCGCGGCCCGGTTCGCTCTTCGGAGAGGACCGGGCCGCCTTCTTTTCCGGCCTCGAAGCCTCCGCGAGCCGGGCCGCCTTTCAGATGTGAAAGGCCATTTCACCGCTGCAATTGCAGGAGTGAAAGCTGGACGCGGTAGCGGTGGGTCCCCTCGTGCCAACCCCTTGGAATCGCGGGGCTTTCTCGTGCCCGTGGGCGTGGCACGCGGGGTGCTATAGCCCTCCGTCGGAGCATGTCGAAGCTGGTCGAAGGAGGTTCCCCCCCACCGCCTTCAGCCCTTCTGGCGAGCTTCTTGAGAAGAACCCGCGGCCCGGTCACCCTTTCTTCGGAAGGGTACCGGGCCGCCTTCTTTTTCCGGCCTCGGAGCCTCCGAGCGCCCCCGTGAGCCCGTCTGGGCCGGGCCGCCTTTCAGATGTGAAAGGCCATTTCACCGCTGCAATTGCAGGAGTGAAAGCTGGACGCGGTGGCGGTGGGTCCCTTCGCGCCAACCTCTTGGAATCGCGAGGCTTTCTCGTGTCCATGGGCGTGGCACGCGGGGTGCTATAGCCCTCCGTCGGAGCATGTCGAAGCTGGTCGAAGGAGGTTCCCCCCCACCGCCTTCAGCCCTTCTGGCGAGCTTCTTGAGAAGAACCCGCGGCCCGGTCACCCTCTCTTCGGAAGGGTACTGGGCCGCCTTCTTTTTCCGGCCTCGGAGCCTCCGAGCGCCCCCGTGAGCCCGTCTGGGCCGGGCCGCCTTTCAGATGTGAAAGGCCATTTCACCGCTGCAATTGCAGGAGTGAAAGCTGGACGCGGCGGCGGTGGGTCCCTTCGCGCCAACCTCTTGGAATCGCGAGGCTTTCTCGTGTCCATGGGCGTGGCACGCGGGGTGCTATAGCCCTCCGTCGGAGCATGTCGAAGCTGGTCGAAGGAGGTTCCCCCCCACCGCCTTCAGCCCTTCTGGCGAGCTTCTTGAGAAGAACCCGCGGCCCGGTCACCCTCTCTTCGGAAGGGTACCGGGCCGCCTTCTTTTTCCGGCCTCGGAGCCTCCGAGCGCCCCCGTGAGCCCGTCTGGGCCGGGCCGCCTTTCAGATGTGAAAGGCCATTTCACCGCTGCAATTGCAGGAGTGAAAGCCCGAGGTGGCCCTCGCCGCGCCTCCCGCGCCAACCTCTTGGAATCGCGAGACTTTCCCTCGCCCATGGGCGTGGCACGCGGGGTGCTATAGCTCTCAGACGAAGCACGTTGCCGCGAGATCGAAGGAGGTTCCCCCCCACCGCCTTCAGTCTTCCGACGTGTTTCTTGAGAAGAACCTGCGGCCCGGTATCCCCCATGGGGTTGCCGGGCCGCCTTCTTTTTCGGGCCGGGAAGGCGCCTGGCGCGCGGGGATGCCCCTGGAAACGACAACGCCCGGGCGGTGAGGCCCGGGCGTCGCAACCGCGGCGTGAGGGCGTCTCAGCGGCCCAGCAACGTTCCGGCCTGGTTGATCCACTCGCTCAGGGGGCCGGGCAGGATGCCCAGCAGCACCACGGCGGCGGTGGAGATGACGAGCACGAGCTCCGTCATCCACGCGCGCTCGAGCGGCTGGGCGCCCTCGGGCACCGGGCGCATGTACATGTAGATGACCACGCGCAGGTAGTAGTAGGCGCCGGCCACGCTGGAGAGCACCGCCACGAGGGTGAGGCCGATGAGGCCCGCGTCCACGGCGGCGCGGAACAGCAGCAGCTTGCCCATGAAGCCCACGGTGGGCGGAATGCCCGCCAGCGACAGCATGAAGGCGGCCATCGCGAAGGCCCAACCCGGACGGCGCTGGGCGAGCCCGCTCAAGCGGTCGCGGTCCCACGCCGTGCCCTTCTCCTCGTCCTCGCGCCGCTCCACGAGGGACACGATGCCGAAGGCGCCCATGGTGGTGACGGTGTAGGCGAGCAGGTAGAAGAGGATGCTGCGCAAGGCCTCGGTGTGCACCACGGCCTGGGCGCTGGCGCCCACCACCGAGGTGGCGCCCAGCAGCCGCAGCCCCGTCTCCGGCTGGACGCTGAAGAGCGCCGCCACGCCCAGCAGCAGGTAGCCGGCGTGCGCGATGGAGGAGTAGGCCAGCATGCGCTTGACGTTGCGCTGGGGCAGGGCGAGCAGGTTGCCGCCGACCATGGTGAGCAGCGCCAGCGTGGAGAACAGCGCGAAGGGCAGCTTGGGGCTGATGCCCGCGCCCACGGTGACGAACACGCGCACGAGCGCCACGAAGGCGGCGGCCTTCACGCCGGCGCTCATCAGCGCGGTGACGGGCGTGGGGGCTCCCTCGTACACGTCCGGCGTCCACATGTGGAAGGGCACCGCGGCGACCTTGAAGGCGAAGCCGGCGGCCACCAGCACCGCGCCCGCGTACACGAGCGGCGCCTGGGTGCGCATGGCGGCGCGCAGCGGCTCGATCATCTCCCCGAGCAGCGTCGTGCCCGTGGCCCCGTAGAGCAGCGCCGCGCCGTAGAGCAGCACCGCGGACGAGAAGGCCCCGAGGATGAAGTACTTGAAGCCCGCCTCGCTCGGACGAGTGCCCCGGCGCAGGAAGCTCGTGAGCGCGTACGTCGAGATCGACAGCACCTCGATGCTGATGAAGAGCGTGATGAGCTCGTTGGACAGGCCCAGCAGGCTCATGCCCGCGCCCGCGAAGAGCATCAGCGCGTAGAACTCGCCGCGCTCGGCGCCGCGGCGGCGCAGGAAGGTGGCCGCGGTGAGCGCCGCCAGGGTCAGCGCCACGCAGACGATGAACGTGAGGAAGCTGGAGAACGGATCCAGGGCGCCAAAGCCGAGGAACACCTGGCGCGCGGGCTCGAACAGCAGCCGCAGGGACACGGCCCCGGCGATGACGGACGTGAGGGCGGTGAGGGCCGCCTGGTAGCCGCGCGACGCGCCCGCGGAGAGGAACACCTCCGAGAGCAGCAGCACGCACGCTCCCACCACCAGGATGATGGCGGGCAGCAGGGGGAGGAAGTCCGCCGAGGTGATGTTGGGCAGATTCATGGTCGGAAGGTCTCGACTAGCGTCGGTCGGCGAGCGCGCCCGCCGGCGGATCAAGGGGAGCGGCGGCCTCGGCGGAGGGCGGCAGGCCCTTCACCGTGATGTTCACGTCCCCCGCGGGACGCGCACCGGGCACGCCCAGGCTGGCGCGCGCCACGAAACGCTCGGTGGCGGGATTGATGCGATCCAGGAACGGCTGCGGCCTCAGGCCCATGACCACCACCAGCACCAGGAAGGGCAGCACGGTGACGAACTCCCGCGCGTTGAGATCCGTGAGGGCCTGGTTGTCGCGGTGGGTGAGGGGGCCGAAGAACACCTTCTGCACCATCCACAAGAGGTACACCGCGCCGAGGATGACGCCCACGGTGCCGAGCACCCCGAAGGCCACGCCCAGGCCGCTCTTGAAGGTGCCCAGCAGGATGAGGAACTCGCCCACGAAGCCGTTGGTGCCGGGCACCGCCAGCGACGAGAAGGTGAGCAGGAGGAAGGCCGTCGTGTACACGGGCACCACCTTGGCGATGCCGCCGTAGTCGGACATCAGCCGCGAGTGGCGCCGCTCCTGGAGGAAGCCGAACAGGAGGAACAGCGCGCCGGTGGACACGCCGTGGTTGAGCATCTGGTAGGCGCTGCCGCTGGCGCCCTCGCCCGTGAGCGCCACGAGGCCCAGCATGCAGTAGCCCAGGTGGCTCACCGACGAGTACGCGATGAGCTTCTTCACGTCCCGCTGCGCCAGGCACATGAGCGCGCCGTAGATGATGCCCACCACCGCCAGCGTCGCGAGCACCGGCCGGTGCTGGTGGGCCGCCGCCGGGAACAGGGGGATGGCGAAGCGCCAGAAGCCGTAGAGGCCGATCTTCGCCATGATGCCGGACAGGAGCGCCGACGCGCCCGCGGGCGCCTGCACGTAGGCGTCCGGCAGCCAGGTGTGCAGCGGGAAGAGCGGCACCTTGATGGCGAACGCCAGCGCGAAGGCGGCGAACAGCCACGGCCCCCAGCGGAAGAGGATGCCGCCCATGCCGTCGAGCCGTGTGCAGTCCCGGCCCACCGCGCTCACGCACGCGGCGATGTCACGGTTGGCCACCACCAGGCTGTTGTAGATGCTGGCGTAGTCGAAGGAGCGCGTGCCCGGGGTGCTGCTGATGAAGTAGAGCGCCACGATGGCCACCAGCATCAGCAGGGAGCCGGCCAGCGTGTAGAGGAAGAACTTGAGCGCCGCCGCCTGACGATCCTCGCCGCCCCACACGCCCACCAGCAGGTACATGGGGATGAGCATCGCCTCCCAGAAGACGTAGAAGAGCAGCACGTCCAGCGACACCAGCGCGCCCATCATCGCCACCTGCAGCAGCAGCAGCGACAGATGGAACTCCTTGACGCGCTCGGTGATGGACGTGCTCGAGGCGAGCACCACCACCGGGCCCAGGAACACCGTCAGGAGCACCAGGCTGATGGACAGGCCGTCCACGCCCACGTGGTAGCTGGCGCCGAGCTGGTCGAGCCACCGCACGCGGTACTCGAGCTGGAACTCGGAGCCCGAGGGCTCGAAGCGCGCGTAGGCCCAGATGCCGAGCACCAGGTCCACGGCCATGCCGATGAGCGTGACGGCGCGGATCTGTCCGCGCTCACCCGCGGGCAGGAGCGCCACGAGCACCGCGAAGAGCAGCGGCAGGTAGACGACGAGGTTGAGCAGATGGGTGTCGAAGAAGCTCAATTGAGCACCTGGATGATCGCGTAGACGGCACCACCGAGCAGGGCCAGGGCCATGACCGCGGCATAGACCTGGGCGTCTCCCGTCTGCAGGTAGCGCAGCGTGATACCGGTGAAGTTGGTGACCCACGCCGTGCCGTGCACCAGGACCCGGTCGATGAAGGCCTCCACCATCTTGAACACGAGGGTACCGAGCCCCTTGACCGGCCGGATGACGACGGCCTCGTAGACCTCATCCACGTAGAACTTGTTCTGCGTGAAGCGGCGCACCGAGCGGGCCCAGACCGGCGCCGGCATGCCCGCCCTCGAGGGGAAGTACTTGAGGTAGGCGAACGCCGCGAGGCCGCCGCCCACGAGCGCCGTGACCCACGCCACCAGGTAGTCGACGATGGAGGGCAGGCTGTGGTCCAGCTTCACCTGGCCGCCCCGGGCGGCGAGGCGCTCGGCGCTGGCGAACACGGGGCCCAGGAAGTTCTCCATGACCGGCTGGCGCACCCCATTGCGGCCCGGCATCAGCGGCAGCGCGTAGAACAGCGCCACGATGCTCAGGATGGCCAGCAACACGAGCGGCACCGTCATGTACCCGGAGCTCTCGTGGGCATGCGCCACGCGGGCCTCCTTGGAGCGCTCGCCCTCGAAGGTGAGCAGGTACACGCGCGTCATGTAGAAGGCCGTGCACACGGCGATGAGCAGGCCCAGGGCGTAGAGCGCGTTGGCCGCGCCCTCGAAGCCCACCAGGTGGTTGTGGTGCACGCCGTGCAGCAGGGCGTCCTTGGAGAAGAAGCCCGAGAGGGGAAAGATGCCGGTGATGGCCAGGGTGGCGACGGCGAACGTCCACCACGTGGTCTTCATCTCGCGGCGCAGGCCGCCCAGCTTCTTGATGTCCGTCTCGTCCCCGTTGCCGTGCATCACGCTGCCGGCGCCCAGGAAGAGGCACGCCTTGAAGAAGGCGTGGGTGACCAGGTGCAGCACCGCCGCCCAGAAGATGCCCGTGCCCACGCCCATGAACATCAGGCCCAGCTGCGACACGGTGGAGTAGGCGAGCACCTTCTTGATGTCGTCCTGCGCGAAGGCGATGAGCGCCGCGAGGAGCGCGGTGACGGCGCCGATGATGGCCACCGTCAGCATGGCCGTGGGGCTGAGCACCAGGAGGTAGCTCATGCGGCAGAACAGGTACACGCCCGCGGTCACCATCGTGGCCGCGTGGATGAGCGCGGAGACGGGCGTCGGGCCCGCCATGGCGTCCGGCAGCCAGACGTACAGCGGGAACTGGGCGCTCTTGCCCGCGGCGCCCAGGAGGAAGAGCAGCAGCGTCACCGTGAGCACGCCCCCGAAGGTGCGGCCCTCGAGCGGCCCCTGCGCGATGGGCGACTGCAGGGACAGCGCCGCGGCCGGGTTGCTCTCCGCCGTGACGGGCAGCGCGTTGGCCATGATCTCCAGGCCCATGAAGCTCAACGGACCCTTGAACGCCAGGCCCTCGGCGTAGCGCGTCTGGGCCGCCGAGGGGTCCACGCCCACGCTGGTGTAGTTGGCCGGGTTGGCCTGGCCCGTGAAGGCGCCCACCAGCAGCACGAGCAGGAAGGAGGCGATGAGGAAGGCGAAGTCGCCGATGCGGTTGGTGACGAACGCCTTGCGGCCCGCCCAGGCCTTGGCGGCGTCCGTGTACCAGAAACCGATGAGCAGGTAGCTGGCCAGGCCCACGCCCTCCCAGCCCACGAACAGGAGCACCAGGTTGTCGGCGAGCACCAGCGTGAGCATCGCCGCGACGAAGAGGTTGAGGTAGGCGAAGTAGCGCCAGCCGCTCTCGTCGTGCTCCATGTAGCTCGTGGAGTACAGGTGGATGAGGAAGCCCACGCCGGTGATGACCAGCAGCATGATGCCCGACAGGTGGTCCACCATCAGACCCAGGTTCACCCGGAAGTCCCCGGCGGCGAACCAGATGCCGTAGTCGTAGCCGATGCTGTAGCGCAGCGCGCTCGCGGAGAAGGGGTTCTCCATGCTCACCGGCAGGCCGCCCTGGGGCGCGTGGTTGACGCACCAGAAGGCGATGGCCGACAGCACGAACGCGCCGGCCACCGACGCGCACGCGATGAGGTGCACGTTGCCGCGGCCCAGCCGCTTGCCGAACACGCCACACACGAACGCCCCGAGCAGGGGCAGCGCGATGATGAGCCACAACGACTGCGCGAACTCGGCGGGCTCCACCGGCGCGGTCATGAAGAAGGACTTGAGGGCATCCATGGCGGACAGGGCTCTCTAGGGCGGAAGGAGGGTCCGGACCCTCAGTGTTTCATCGTCCGGATGTCTTCGATGTTGACGGTGCCGCGGCTGCGGAACACGGCGATGACGATGGCGAGCCCGATGGAGGCCTCCGCCGCCGCCACGGCGATCACGAAGAAGGCGGACACGTGGCCCGTCACATTCCCGTGCTGCTTGGCGAAGGCGAGGAACGTCAGGTTCGCCGCGTTGAGCATCAGCTCCACGCACATGAACACCACCAGGGCGTTGCGGCGCACGAGCACGCCGAACATGCCCAGGCAGAACAGGACGGCGGCGAGGATGAGGTAGTATTTGATGTCGACGGAGTTGGCCATGGCCGGTGGACGGAGGGCGGACGCGGGCCCGCCTTCTAGCAGAGGGTTGAAGGGGACGGACTCAAATCCGCGATTTGGCCACCACGACCGCGCCCACCATGCCCACCAGCAACAGCAGGCTGACGGCCTCGAAGGGCAACAGCCACTGGGTGAAGATGCTCTCTCCCACCCGCGCGAGCGTGCCGAAGCCCTCGCTCACCGCGCGCTGCCCGGACAGGGGCTCCACGTCCGGCAGGCGCCAGATGGCCATCACCAGCACCACCAGCAGCCCCGCGGCCGACACGCCGCCGGCCACGCGCGGCAGCGTCAGCAGCGGACCCGCCGCGCCCCCGGTGGACTCGCCCAGGTTGAGCAGCATGATGACGAACAGGAAGAGCACCATGATGGCGCCCGCGTAGACCATCACCTGCATCACCGCCACCGTGTGCGCCCACAGGAGCACGTAGATGCCGGCCAGGAAGAAGAACGTGGCCACCAGCGACATGGCGGAGCTGATGGGGCTCTTGGCGAAGATGACCAGCAGGGCCGACACCACCGTGAGGAGGGCGAAGGCTCCGAAGAGAACGTGCTCGATGCTCACGACCAGTCTCCCAGCGCGCCCCAGGGCTTGTCGCCGAACGGGCAGCGGTGCTCGCGGATGTGCGCCTCGAACTCGTCGCGAAAGCGCATGAGGAAGGAATGGGTGGGCAAGGCCGCGGCGTCGCCCAGCGCGCAGATGGTGTTGCCCAGGCCGATGGGCGGGTAGGGCGCGATGGAGGAGGCCACGTTGTACAGCTGGTCCACGTCTCCCGGCTCGCCCCGGCCCTCCTCGATCTTGCGCAGGATGCGCGTCTGCCACGGCGTGCCCTCGCGGCACGGCGTGCACTGACCGCACGACTCCTCGGCGTAGAAGCGCGCGATGCGCCACAGGCAGCGCACCATGCAGGTGGTGTCGTCCATGACGATGACCCCGCCGGAGCCCGCCATGGTCTGCTTCACCTTCACCGCCTCGAACTCCATGGCGATGTCCAGCTCGTCCGGGCTCAGGATGGGCGCCGAGGAGCCGCCGGGCACGATGGCCTTGATCTTCCGGCCCGCGGGCAGGCCCCGGCCGTACTTGTCCTCGAAGATGAGCTGGCTGAACGTCGTCTCCAGCGGCACCTCGTACACGCCCGGCCGGTTCACCGTGCCCGACAGGCAGATGAGGCGCGTGCCGCCCGACTTGTCCGTGCCCAGGCCCGCGTACCAGGCCGCGCCCCGGGTGAACACGTGCGGCACGCTGGCGAGCGTCTCCACGTTGTTGACCACCGTGGGGCAGCCGAACAGGCCCACCACCGCGGGGAACGGCGGCTTGAGCCGGGGCCAGCCCTTCTTGCCCTCGAGGCTCTCGAGCAGCGCCGTCTCCTCGCCGCAGATGTAGGCGCCCGCGCCGCGCACCAGGTACACGTCCAGCGCGTAGTCCTTGCCCAGGAGCGTCTTGCCGAAGATGCCCGCCGCGTACGCCTCCTTGATGGCCGCCTGCAGGCGCTCCGCGGGGAACTTGAACTCGCCGCGCAGGTACACGTAGCAGGTGTGCACGTTGAGCGAGTAGGACGCGATCGCGATGCCCTCGAGCAGCATGTGCGGGTCATGCGTGAGGATGTTGCGGTCCTTGAACGTCCCCGGCTCGGACTCGTCGCCGTTGACGGCGAGGTACTTGGGCTTGGGGTTGTTCTGCGGAACGAAGCTCCACTTGAGGCCCGTGGGGAAGCCCGCGCCGCCGCGGCCCCGCAGATTCGACTTCTTCACCTCGTCGATGATCTGCGCCTGCGTGAGCTCCAGCGCCTTCTCGAGCCCCTTGTAGCCCCCGCGCTTCTTGTACGAGTCCATCGTCCAGGACTGGGGCTGACCCCAGCCGGTCGAGATGACGGGTTCGAATGCCGTTGTCGCCATGGAAATCAGATCCCTTGATGCAGTGGGTCAGGAGAGCTTGCTGAAGAGGGCGTCGAGCTTGGCCCGGTCGAGGTTGTCGTGGTGGTCCTCGTTGACTTGCAGGCAGGGCGCCGTGCCACAGGAGGCCAGGCACTCGGTCTCGCGCAGGGTGAAGAGCGCGTTGGCCTCACCGGCCTTGAGGCCGAGCTTGCGCTCCAGATAGGCGAGCATCTGCTCCGCGCCCCTGAGGGCACAGGGCAGATTCGTGCAGACGTCGATGACGTACTTGCCCGGCTTCTTGAGGTGATACATCACGTAGAAGCTCGCCACCTCGTAGGCGCGCTCGGGCCGCACTTCCAGTGCGCTCGCCACCAACTTGATGCCTTCAGGGGGCAGCCATCCCTTGATGTCCTGCAGCACCCGAAGCGCTGGCAACATGCCTGCGCTCTTCCGATCCGGAGGGTAGTGCGACAGGATCTCGGAGATCTGCGCATCGAACTTCTTCTGCTCTTCAGGGGTGAACAGGAGCTCCGCCATGGCGGGGCGGTTCGTAAGTCCCTGACGCCCGCGTTGTCAACATAAACCCACGGCGCTACACTGCGCCGCATCAGCGAAAATCCGAGCGATTTCAACACTTTGTTATGAATCGGGGATCAGAAGATAAACGAGAGGAGCCCCGAGTGCCGCTCGTGCTGCGGGTTCGGTTTCCGGATCAGTCCCGCATGGCGGAGGTGACGGAGAATCTGTCGCGCGGAGGAATCTTCGTGCAGACGGATCGTTCGTTCACCCAGGGCCAGCAGGTGGGCTTGGCACTTTCTTTCCCGGGGCTGGTGGATCCGGTAGAAGTCGTGGGAACGGTGGCCTGGGTACGGCCCGTGTCGCCCGAGGCCCCGGCGGGAGTGGGCATCCGGGTGGTGCGCGATGAGGACCGGCAGCGATTGGGTGACATCTTGAGTGCATCAGGACAGACCCGCCCATCGGACCGCGCGACCCACCCCGCGGAGGGCTATCGCGTCCTCATCGTCGAGGACAACCCGCACATCATCGAGATGTACAGCTACGTGCTCAAGAAGCTGGCGAGCGGCGAGCTGGGAGGGCAGATCCCCCTGGAGGTGCATTTCTCCCCGGACGGCCACCATGCCCTGCAGGCCCTGCGCTCCAGCCGCTTCAGTCTGGTGATGACGGACCTGTACATGCCGGTGATGGATGGCTTCGCCCTCATCGAGCGCATCCGCGCCGAGGAGGCCCTGCGCTCCATTCCCGTGGTGGCCATCTCCGCGGGGGGCCCCGAGGCCCGCGAGCGCGCCATGCAGCTCGGGGTGGACATCTACCTGCGCAAGCCGGTGCGCTTCCAGGAAGTGCTGGAGACGGTGAAGCAGCTGCTCCACATCGCCTGAAGCGCCCCTGAAGCGCCCCTGAAGCGCCCCTGAAAAGCCCCCCGCCGATTCTCCGACGGGGAGTGTGGGGCGTTGATTGGACGGCGGACGCTGACAGCGTAGAGTCCGCCCCCCATGCCCACGCCCCCCATCCACCGCGACACCGTCTGCGGCGAGGCGCTGTTCATCCTCCAGAGCCTGAGGGAGAACGGCCGGTTGGGCCGCTCGAACAAGCTGGCCGATGTGAAGGCCACCCTCGAGCCGTCCGTCTCGCTGGAGTTCGACAGCTACTACCTCTTCCTGCGCAAGTACCACTACATCAGCCTGGACCCCCGCGAGGCCCAGCTCCGCCTGACCGAGCTGGGAGAGCGGGCGGTGGACGGGGGTCAGCACGAGCAGTTCATCCAGCCGGTGGAGGAGTTCTTCGCCGAGCAGCTGGGCCTGTCCGAAGCCGCCGCGCTGCTCGCCGAGGAGATGAACGCCCGCCGGCCGCCGCCGCCGCCCGACAGCATGCTCGAGGAGGGGAAGCGGAGCGCGGAGCCGCCGGCCCTGCCTCGCGCGCGTCCCTCCGGGGCCTTCGCGGTGGAGCCGTCCGCTTCCGCCGCGCCGCCCTCGGTGCCCGTTTCCGCTCCCGCCGTGGCTCCGTCCGCTCCCATGACTCCTCCCCCCGCCGTGTCCGCTTCGCCCGTGTCCTCCGCGCCCGCGTCCAAGGGCGCCGAGCTGTTGGATCAGCGCTACCAGAAGCTCGACACCATCGGCGCGGGTCCGCTGGGCACCACCAGCAAGGGCCGCTTCAACGCGCTGGGGCTCGACATCTGCGTGAAGGAGCTCAAGGACATCTTCGGCTACTTCTCCTTCCTGCAGCGCGGGGAGGTGCTCAAGCGGCTCAAGCGCGAGCTGTGCGCCCAGGCCCAGGTGCGCCACCCCGGCATCGTGCAGGTGCTGGACCAGAACACCGAGACGGCGCGGCCCTACTTCGTGCTCGAGCTCTTGCAGGGCAACCTCAAGCACGAGCTGGAGCAGGGCGGGGGCAAGGGCGTGCCCGTGCCCTTCGCCCAGCGCTGCTTCCTGCAACTGGCCTACGCGCTGCGCGCCGCGCACGCCGTGGGCCTCACCCACCACAACCTCAAGCCGGAGAACGTGCTCTTCGACCTGCACGGCAACGCGAAGCTGGGCGACTTCGGCCTGAGCCGCGTGGTGGAGCAGGACTCGTCCAAGGGCCTGCCCCAGGTGTTCGTGGGCGCCGGCGGCATGGTGTACCTGGCGCCCGAGCTGCTCCAGCCCCACCGGGCCAAGGAGGCGGGTCCCGCGTCGGACGTCTACGGCCTGGGCATCCTGCTCTACGAGATGCTCACCGGGCAGATTCCCGGCCGCCGCTCGCCCTTGCCCTCCGAGGTCAACCCCGAGGCCCCCGCCGGCCTGGACGCCATCTTCGACAAGATGACCCAGGACAAGGTGGAGCAGCGCTACCCGGACCTCGATGCCATGCTCGAGGAGTTCTACAAGGCCTTCCCCGAGGCGCCCTTCCTCACCAAGGGCGATCTCATCCTCTCCTCGGAACCGCGCTAGCGCCGCGAGCCGCCATGTCCTCCCGTGCCCCGTCCTCCGAAGCGCTCCTGCTCACCCTCACCGGCCGGGACCAGCCGGGCATCACCGCCCGGCTGACGGGCCTGCTCGCGGACCAGGGCGTGGTCCTGCTGGACCTCGAGCAGGTGACGGTGCGCGGCCAGCTCACCCTGTGTCTGGTGGTGCGCCCGCCCGAGGCGCCGGGCGCGCGCGAGGCCCTGGCCGCCGCCGTCCAGGCGCTGGGGCTCTCCCTGGATGTCTCTCCCGCGCCCGCCGAGGAGGGCCTCGTCGCCAGCCGCCATGTCGTCACCCTGGTGGGCCGCTCGCTCGGGGCCCGCGAGGTGCACGCGGTGACGGAGCGGCTGGCCCAGCATGGGGCCCACATCGTGCGGCTCCACCGGTTGTCCGACGTGGAGCCCGGCTCGCTGGAGCTGCACGTCACGCTGCCGCCCGGCCACGCGTCCCAGCCGCTGCGGCGCTCGCTGCTGGAGCTGGCCATGTCCACGACGGCCTTCGACGTGGCCTTGCAGCCGGAGGGCCTCTACCGGCGCGCCAAGCGGCTGGTGGTGATGGACATGGACTCCACGCTCATCCGCATCGAGGTCATCGACGAGCTGGCGCGCGCGCACGGCGTGGGCGAGCAGGTGTCGCGCATCACCGAGCGCGCCATGCACGGGGAGATGGACTACGACGAGTCCCTGCGCCAGCGCGTGGCGCTGCTCGCCGGTCTGGACGAGCGGGTGCTGCGCGACCTCGCGGCCCGCCTGCCCCTGACGGAGGGCGCCGAGACGCTCATCCGCGTGCTCAAGCGCCTGGGCTACCGCACCGCCATCCTCAGCGGCGGCTTCTCCGTGGCGGCCGAGGCGCTCCAGGCCCGGCTCGGCATCGACGCGGCGCACTCCAACGTCCTGGAGGTGGTGGACGGCAAGCTCACGGGCCGCACCCTGGGACCCATCGTCAACGCGCGGCGCAAGGCGGAGCTGCTGGAGCAGATCGCCCACGAGCAGGGCCTCCTGCGCGAGCAGGTCATCGCCGTGGGCGATGGCGCCAATGACTTGTTGATGCTCGAGCGCGCGGGGCTGGGCATCGCCTTTCGCGCCAAGCCCAAGCTGCGCCAGGCGGCCGCCGCCTCCATCTCCGCGGGCGGGTTGGACACCATCCTCTACCTCCTGGGCCTCACCGCGCGGGAGGTCCAGGAGGTGCGCGACTAGCTGCCCTGCGAGGCGCGCATGCGCGCGGCGAGCTCGCGCTGCTGAAACTGCTGCTTCTCCAGGAGCAGCTCCAGGAGCGCCCGGAGGATCTTCGAGCTCTTCTCCTGGTTCTGCTGCACCGCCTGCAGCCGCTGCATCTCCTCGGCGGAGAACGCCTCGGCGGCGGGCGGCGAGGCGTTGAGGATCTCATCGAGCAGGTCCGACGCGCTCGTCGACAGGCTCGGACGCGCGGGCATGGGGGCGCTGGGCGCCGCCTGGCGGGCCGCGTTCTCCCGGGCCACGTTCGGCGCGATGTCGGTGATGGCCTTCATCACCGTCTTGCCGCTCATGTCGACGATCTTGAACTCGTCCTCGTCCCCGCCGGACTTCTTGCCCGTGGGGGCGCGCACGTTGCCCGCCGACTGGGACGGCTCCATGTTGCGGTAGTGCCGCTGGATGGCGTTCTCGATCTCCCGGTCGCCCGCCACCACGGTGATGACGCGGGTGCGGCTCAGGGCGGCCACCTTGTCGATGGTCGCCAGGTCCGTGGGGTCCGCCATGGCCAGCACGAGCGTCTTGCCGTTGTCGCGCAGGGACACCGGGAAGATGCCCTTCTGCTCGGCGAAGGTGACGTCCAGTTTGGCGAGCGCTCCCGCGTCCTTGGTGGTGCCTAGCTGCATGCGCTGCATGCCGAGCCCATCGGCCACGGCCTGGGTGAGGGTGTCCTCGGCGGTGATGCCCATGTCGCTGATGATGCGCGTGAGGCGGCCGCCCCACTGGTCATGCTGGGCGAGCGCGCTGCGCAGCTGCATCTCGTCGATGACCCGGGCCTTGACGAGAATCTCTCCGATACGGTTGCGAGGTGAGGCCATGCTCCTCAGTGTAAGGGGGATGCTGGCCGGAGTCGCGTTTCGATGCCCCACCGCTTCCCCGATTGCCTCCGCGAGGGCGTGACGCTCTTCGACACGGGCGCCTTCCACGCGGCCCACGACGTCTGGGAGGACGGCTGGCGCGTGGCCGAGGGGCCCCGGCGCGCGCTCCTGCAGGGCCTCATCCTCGTGGCGGCGGGCTGGCTCAAACGCGAGGCGGGCAACCAGGTGGGCCCCCCGCGGCTCTTCTCCCGAGCACTCGACAGGCTGTCGTCGTTGCCCGCCCGGTACGAGGGCGTGGACGTGGAGGGTTTACGCCACGGCATCTCCTACTGGCGTACGGGTGAGCACACCGACAGGCCCCTGCTCGCCCGGTGGGTCACCCCGGAGCAAGGAGCGTCTGATGCAACCCTTCGCCGATGAGCAGTCCCATCAGTGCCCGTATTGCGGTGAGGCCGTGGACGTATCGGCCGACCCCGTGGGGGTCTCCTCGGAGACGTATACGGAGGACTGCCCGGTGTGCTGCCGGCCCTGGGTGGTGCACGTCTCGCGCGAGGAGGACGCCGTCTCCATTTCCCTCGGGCGCGAGGACGACTGAGCGGCGTGGCTTGACACGTTCCGAAGCATGGTTCTCTTGGATGTGTGAGTCGCGGGGCGGCTCACGAACCCGAAAGTTCAATCTCAACCGCGTGCCGCGGCTCCGTGAGGAGTGCGGCGCGAACAGGAGACGTCCATGCAGAACAGCCGTTGGAACCCGTTCGAGACGAGCAATGGTGCCGTGGCGCTGGGCCCTCTGGTGATGAGGGAGTTCGACCAGCTCTTCCGTGACCTGTCCGTGCGCCAGACGGGCGCGCGCGAATTCATCCCCGCCGCCGACATCTTCGAGAGCGCCGAGGGCATCACCCTGCAGGTGGACCTGCCGGGCCACGACGCCAAGAGCATCCAGGTGCGCGTGGAGAACGACACGCTGACGCTCACGTCCGAGCGCAAGCGCGACCCCTCCGCCGAGACCCAGAAGACCGAGGGCGCGCGCCGCCTGGAGCGCGGCTTCGGCGTGTACACGCGCTCCTTCGCGCTGCCGCGCACGGTGGACGCGTCGCGCGTGGAGGCCCGCTACGACAACGGCGTGCTCACCCTGACGCTGCCGCGTCGGGAGGAGACCAAGCCGCGCGTGGTGGAAGTGAAGGTGAATGGCTAGGCCGGGAAGGAGCGAGCCCCCTCGGGGGCTCGCTTCCTCCTGTCGGACGAAGCCCGCATCGCGCATGCGCCGCCCACCAGGGCCGCCAGAAGGGGGCCCTGGGGTGGCGCGCGTCGCGCCTAGCGCTTGAGCGCGTCCTGCGCGGTGCCGCCGAGCGCCAGCGGCACGCGGAACAAGTCCAGCACCTGCTGCACGTCCAGGGGCTTGGGCAGGCACGCCACGGCGCCGGCCTGCTTGGACTGCTCCACCACGTCGCTCGAGTGGGCGGACGTCATGGTGATGAGCCGCACGCCCTCCATCTGCTTGCGCGCGCGGATGCGGCGGCAGACCTCGATGCCGTCGATGTCGGGCATGTTCAAGTCGATGAGCATGCCGTGGGGCTTCTGCTCGGACACCAGCAGGAGCGCCTCGACGCCGCTGGTGGTCGTCTGCAGTTCCACCTGGTTGGCGTACGGCTTGAACGCACGCTTGATGGCATCCAGGACCTGGCGCTCGTCATCCACCACCAACAGGCGCACGGTGCTGCTGCCCAACTCCTCGGGCACCGGCATCTGATGGGTGATGAGGAACGTGCGCAGATCCGCCGAGCGCACCCGCCGGTGACCACCCGGTGTCCGGAACGCCATGAGGATTCCGCGATCGATCCACTTGCTCACCGTGGACGGGTCCACCTGGAGCAACCGACTGATGTCGTGGGTCGTGTAGAGCTGATCCGTCATCGAACTCCCCTCACTCTGCCCTGCTTCATTCCGGCCTTCATAGGATAGGACACCTACCGGGGAAGCGAAAATTCTTTGCTTTCACAACTTGACAGCTTGTAGGGCCTCGGGGGCCTTCATGTGTTGAACGGTGGCTTCCCACTGCCCCGTCGCCCTCAAGCACAACTCGACCAGCTCACGCGCGGCGCCCTGACCACCCCGGTTGCGCGCGATGTAATGCACTTCCTGCCGCACCTCGGAGGCCGCGTCCGCCGGGCAGGCCGACAGCCCCGCCAGGCCCAAGGGTCCCAGGTCGTTGATGTCATCTCCCATGTAGGCGCACTCCTCGGGCGCGACCGCGAGCTGGGTGAGCAGCTCGCGAAAGCCCGCGGTCTTGTCCTTGCGACCCTGGAAGATGACGGAGACGCCCAGCTCACGGCCCCGCGTTTCCACGATGGAGGAGGAGCGCGCGGTGAGGATGGCGGTGCGCAGACCCGCGTGCCTCGCCATCACCAGCCCGTGCCCGTCCTTCACGTCGAAGCGCTTCATGAGCTCGCCCCCATCGCCGTAGTACAGCCCGCCGTCCGTGAGGACGCCGTCCACGTCGAACACGAGTACCCGAACGCGGCGCGCGCGCTCCGTCAACTCGTCCCGGCTGGGTTTGGGCAGCTCCGTCATGTCGTGACCCTTGGATTCCCCTTGGCCGACTTCGATTCGCTAGGCCGGCTCGTGCCCGAGGGCACGTCGGATAGCGAGTACCTGACGTAGCACGTCCTCGAACATCTGGGGGGACAGTGAACACGGTCCGTCACACAAGGCACGGTCCGGGTCTTCATGCACTTCCGTGAAAAGCGCGTCTATACCGGCCGCCGCGGCGGACCGCGCGAGCAGCGAGACGAACTTCCGTTCCCCGCCAGTCTGGCCATCCCCGGAAGACGGGAGCTGGACGGAGTGGGTGGCGTCGAAGCAGACGACGAGGCCGGCCTCGCGCATCTGGGCGAAGCCGCGCATGTCGACCACGAGGTTGTTGTAGCCGAAGGTGGCGCCGCGCTCGGTGACGAGCACGTTGGGGTTGCCCGTCTCCACGGCCTTGCGGGCCGAGTGGACGATGTCCTTGGGGGCCACGAACTGGCCCTTCTTGAGGTTGACGCCCTTGCCCGTGCGGGCCACGGCCTCCACGAGGTCCGTCTGGCGGCAGAGGAAGGCGGGAATCTGGATGATGTCCACCACCTCGGCCGCGGGGCCCACGTGGCTCGTCTCGTGGACGTCGGTGAGGATGGGCACGCCGACTTCCCGCTTGATGCGCTCCAGGATGCGCAGGCCTTCCTTGAGGCCGGGGCCGCGGAAGGACTTGCCGCTCGTGCGGTTGGCCTTGTCGTAGGAGCACTTGAAGGCGTAGGGCACGCCCAGCCGCGACGTCATCTCCTTGAGCAGGCGCGCGTGGCGCAGCGCCATGTCCTCGGACTCGATGCTGTCCGGGCCGGCGATGACGAAGAGCTTCTGGCCCGCGCCCACCGTGTGGCCGCACAGTTGGATGGTGCTCATGCCTGGGTCCTCGCCCCGTCACGCTGCGCGAGCGCCGCGCGGATGAAGCCGGAGAAGAGCGGGTGGGGCGCGAAGGGCTTGCTCTTGAACTCCGGGTGGAACTGGCAGCCCACGAAGTAGGGGTGGCCGGGCAGCTCGATCATCTCCACGAGGTTGAGCTCGGGGTTGTGGCCGGACACCACGAGTCCCGCCTCCTGCATGCGGCCGCGGTAGAGGTTGTTCACCTCGTAGCGGTGGCGGTGGCGCTCGTGGATGATGTCCTCGCCGTAGAGCTGGTGCGCGAGCGAGTCCGGCTTGAGCGCGCAGGAATAGGTGCCCAGGCGCATGGTGCCGCCCTTGTCCTGCACCTTCACCTGGCTCTCCATGAGCGTCACCACC
This sequence comes from Archangium primigenium, assembly GCF_016904885.1. Classification (NCBI taxonomy): domain Bacteria; kingdom Pseudomonadati; phylum Myxococcota; class Myxococcia; order Myxococcales; family Archangiaceae; genus Melittangium; species [Archangium] primigenium. The sequence continues at coordinate 8,794,928 of NZ_JADWYI010000001.1, read as the reverse complement.
GGGTGCGGGGTGTGCTCGTTGAACTCGAGCGAGTTGGCGCCCGCGAGCCCCAGCACGTGGCGGCTGAACTCCACCACCGCCATCTGCAGGCCCAGGCAGATGCCGAAGAAGGGCACGCGCTTTTCCCGCGCGTACCTCACCGCGGAGATCTTCCCCTCGGTGCCGCGCACGCCGAAGCCGCCGGGCACGAGGATGGCGTCCACGTCCCCGAGGATCTTCTCCGGGCCCTTGTCCTCCACCTCCTGCGAGTCCACGAAGCGCAGGTTCACCTTCACGTCGTTGGCGATGCCGCCGTGCATCAGGGCCTCGTTGAGGCTCTTGTAGCTCTCCTTGAGGTCCACGTACTTGCCGACCATGGCGATGGTGACCTCGCCCCGGCCCGGCGCGTACACCTTGCGGCAGATGTCCTCCCAGCGCTCGAGCCGGGGCGCCCGGCTCCAGATGTTGAGCGTCTCGGTGAGCCGCTCGTCCAGGCCCTGGCGGTGCAGCTCCAGGGGCAGCTCGTAGATGCTGCGCACGTCCGGCGAGGTGAACACGTTGCCCGGTTCCACGTTGCAGAACATGGCGATCTTGTCCTTGAGCTCGCGCGAGATCTCCCGGTCCGTGCGGCAGATGAGGAAGTCGGGCTGGATGCCGATCTCCCGCAGCTTCATCACCGAGTGCTGGGTGGGCTTGGTCTTCACCTCGCCCGCGGCGCCGATGTACGGCAGCAGCGTCAGGTGGATGTAGATGGTGTTGCCCGCGCCCACGTCGTAGCGCATCTGGCGGATGGCCTCGAGGAAGGGCAGGGACTCGATGTCGCCCACCGTGCCGCCCACCTCGACGATGACCACGTCCACGCCCTGCGCCGCCTGGCGGATGCAGGACTTGATCTCATCGGTGATGTGCGGAATCACCTGGACGGTCTTGCCCAGGTACTCGCCCCGGCGCTCCTTCTGGATGACGGAGTGGTAGATGCGCCCGGTGGTGAAGTTGTTGAGCCGGGACATGCGCGCGTTGGTGAACCGCTCGTAATGCCCCAGATCCATGTCGGTCTCGCCGCCGTCGTCGGTGACGAAGACCTCGCCATGCTGGAACGGGCTCATGGTGCCCGGATCGATGTTGATGTACGGGTCGAGCTTGAGCAGGGTGAGATCGAGCCCGCGGTTCTCCAGCAGGGCGCCGATGGACGCGGACGCGAGCCCCTTGCCCAGCGAGCTCACGACGCCGCCGGTCACGAAGATGAACTTGGTCTTCTTGGAGCGCATGGCCCTTCCTGCCAAGAGAGGCCCGGGGCGTCAATGTTTTGTCCGTCCCGGGCCCCGGGCGCACCCGTCCGCCAGGACGGCCAGTGCGGGGCCGCGTCAGTCCTGGCCCTGGCTCCGGGGCCGGCTCTCGGCGTAGTCGCGGGCCTGGGGCACGGCGCCCCGTTGGTTCTTCAGCGGGCAGTGACGGCACGTCCAGCCATCCCAGGCGCGCTTCACCGCCAGGTGCAGGCAGGCGTCATAGTTGTAACAGAACAGATTGCGTTGGACCTCCACCACCGATTCGTCGCGCAAGGCGGAAGGCAGCGGGCTCGGACAGGGCGTGATGGACAAGTCGGGTCTCCAGCGAATGAAACGAAACCGTCCCCCCTCGTAGGGCGTGCAACAGGAGCGTCGCGCCGCCATTCCCGAGGCGGACGACGAAAAAAGGCCCGCCCGGTCCACGGCCCCGTCGAATGGTGGGGTGCGTGGGCCCGGGCGGGCCGGACTACCTTCGGCGTCAACTTCCGCCGGACGGACGCTTGATCAGCGGGCCGTGCCGACGGAGGTGGACGCCTGACTCTTGCTTTCAGTCAAGGCATCACCTCCTTTCGTCTGCGGAGGATTTACTAATCACCCGCTTCGCGCCGCGCCACCCGTCGGGCGGCGTTTTCGAGGCCGCCCGTCGAGCAGCCAGGCGAGCGGGCGGGGCTCACGCGGCCACGAACTGACGTTCCACGAGCCGCCGGTACAGGCCCTCCTGGCCCATGAGCGTGGCGTGGTCGCCGCTCTGCACCACCTGGCCGCCCTCCATCACCACCACCCGGTCCGCGCCCACCACCGTGGACAGCCGGTGGGCGATGATGAGCGTGGTGCGCCCCTGCATCAGCCGCTCCAGGGCCTCCTGCACCAGGTGTTCGCTCTCGGCGTCCAGGGCGCTCGTCGCCTCGTCGAGCACGAGCAGGCGCGGATCCTTGAGCACCGCGCGGGCGATGGCGATTCGCTGCTTCTGGCCGCCGGACAGCTGCACGCCGCGCTCGCCCACCAGGGTGCGGTAGCCCTCGGGGAAGCGGGAGACGAAGTCGTGGGCGTTGGCGGCGCGCGCGGCGGCCTCCACCTCGGCGTCCGAGGCGGCCGGCCGGCCGTAGCGGATGTTGTCCGCGATGGACGAGGCGAAGAGCATGGGCTCCTGGGCCACCGTGCCCACCTGCTGGCGCAGCCACTCCGGGTCGAGTCCGGTGAGCTCCCGCCCGTCCAGCCGCACCCGGCCCTCCTGCGGGTCGTACATGCGCGCGAGCAGCGCGGCGATGGTGGACTTGCCCGCGCCCGAGGGGCCCACGATGGCCACCACCTCGCCCGGGGCCACGTCCAGGTGCACGCCCTTGAGCACCGGCACGTCCCGGCGCGTGGGGTAGGCGAAGCGCACGTCCTGGAACTCCACGTGGCCGCGCACGCTCGCCAGCCGCTCGCCCCCGGAGGCGGGGATGGCCGGCACGCGGTCCGTCAGCTCGAACACCCGCTCGGCCGCGCCCGAGGCGCGCATGAAGTCCGCCCACAGGTCCGCCAGCGACCCCAGGGCCACGGCCACCATGAGCGAGTAGATGAGGAAGGAGGTGAGGTTGCCCACCGTCATGGCACCGTCCAACACCAGCCGCCCGCCGTACCAGAGCACCACCGCCGAGGCGAGGTAGCCCGCGGAGGAGGCGCCCGCGAGGAAGTACGAGGACTGCATGATGCGCCGGCGCGCCACGTCGTACGCGCGCTCGGTGGCGGAGCGGTAGCGCTCCACCTCGTGGCGCTCGGCGGCGAAGGACCGCACGGTGCGCACCCCCGACAGGCTCTCCTCGGCCACCTCGTTGGCGGCGGCCAGCGCGTCCTGGGCCTCCTTGGACAGCCCACGCACCTTGCGCCCGTAGGACACCGCGCCCACCGCCACCGCGGGCACGATGGCGAGCATCAGCGCGGTGAGCACCGGCGAGGTGTAGAGCAGGAGCGCGATGCCGCCGAGCGCCTGGGCCGCGTTGCGCAGCGCCATGGAGATGTTCACGCTCACCGTGTTCTGCAGCACCGTGGTGTCCGAGGACAGCCGGTTGGTGAGCTCACCCGTCTTGCGCTCGTCGAAGAAGCCCACCTCCTGGGACAAGAGGCTCTGGAAGAGATCCTGGCGCAGCCGCGTCACCACGCGCTCGCCCGCGGTGGTGAACAGGTAGTAGCGCAGCGCCATGGCCACGCCCTGCACGAGGAAGACGCCCACCATGGCCAGGGCGATGCGGTCGATGCGGGCGCGGTCCCCCGCGTGCAGCGCCTGGTCGATGATGTCGCCGATGACCTTCGGGTACACGAGCCCGAGCGCGCTGGCCACGAGCAGGAAGAGCGTGCCCAGCAGGATGCGGCGCGCCTGGGGCCGGGCCAGTCCCATGATGCGGCGGAACGTGACGCGGGAGAAGCGGGGTTTCTTGTTGGCGGGAGCGGGGGTCGGAGCGGGGTCGGACACGCGCGCAGCCTAACGCGGCGCGGGCCCGGTGGGAGTTTCCCCGCCTCCAGCCGGTGCGCCGCCCGCCTGGCCGCCCGGCTCAGCCGCCGCGCAGCAGCGCTTCCACCCGGGCCACGTCCCCGGGCACGTCCACCGCCACCGAGCGGCCCGTCACCTGCCCACAGCGGATGCGCACGCCGTGCTCCAGCGCTCGGAGTTGCTCCAACTTTTCCGCGCCCTCCAGCGGGGTGGGGCTCAGCCGCGCGAGCCGCATCAGCGCCGGACGCCGGTAGCCGTACAGCCCCAGGTGGGCCCAGCGCGGCACGGGAGGCCCCTCGGCGGGCTCGCGCACGAAGGGCAGGGCGGCGCGGCTGAAGTAGAGCGCGTCCCCGTTGACCGCCAGCACCGCCTTCACCACATGGGGGTTGTGCACCTCCTCGGCGTCCAACGGCCGCACCAGCGTGCCCATCTGCACCTCCGGGTCGGCGAAGAGGCCCGCCAGCACCCGCAGGGACTCCGGGTCCACCAGCGGCTCATCTCCCTGCACATTCACCCACACCTCCACGTCCGCGCGGGCCCGGGCCACCTCGGCCACCCGGTCCGTGCCCGTGGCGCAGTCCGGCGACGTCATCACCGCCGTGCCGCCAAAGCGCGCCACCTCGTCCTGGATGCGCCGGTCATCCGTGGCCACCAGCACGTCCGCGAACACGCGCGCCTCCTGACAGCGCCGCCACACGTGCTCGATCATCGTCCGGCCGGCGATGAGCGCCAGGGGCTTGCCGGGAAAACGCGTGCTGGCGTAGCGGGCGGGGATGACGGCGACGGGGTAGGGCGCGGGCATGAGACGGGCTGTCTATCAGATTCAGGACGCTGCATGGCCCCCCCGGTCCGTGGAGCACTGGCCTAACAGGTGACCATGCATAGCTTCGGCCATCATGAAGGTTCTCCACATCGTCGGGGCTCGCCCCAATTTCATGAAGGTCGCGCCCATCCATCGGGCCATCCGTGAGCGCGGCGTGCTCTCTCAAGTCCTGGTGCACACCGGCCAGCACTACGACGTGAAGATGAGTGACGTCTTCTTCACCGACCTGGGCATGCCCGCGCCGGACATCCACCTGGGCATCGGCTCGGGCAGTCACACCGAGCAGACGGCCCGGGTGATGCTCGAGCTGGAGAAGGTCTTCACCGCCGAGAAGCCCGACATCGTCTCCGTCGTGGGCGACGTCAACAGCACCCTGGCCGGGGCGCTCGTGGCGGCGAAGATGGGCATCCAGCTCGCGCACGTGGAGGCGGGCCTGCGCAGCGGCGACCCCACCATGCCCGAGGAGATCAACCGCCTGCTCACCGATCGCGTGTCGGACCTGCTCCTCACGCCCTCGGCCGACGCGGACGCCAACCTGCTGCGCGAGGGCCTGGAGCGCTCGCGCATCCATCTGGTGGGCAACGTGATGATCGACTCCCTGCTGGGAGCGCGCGAGCAGGCGCTGCGCCTGCCCACCCTCAAGGACCTGGGCTTCAGCCCGCGGGGCTACGCCGTGTGCACCCTGCACCGCGCCTCCAACGTGGACGACGCCCAGACGCTGCGCGGCCTCTTGTCGGCGCTCGCCCACGTGGCCAGCCGCCTGCCCGTCGTCTTCCCCGTCCACCCGCGCACCCGCAAGCGCATCGCGGACATGGGGCTGGGCGCGAGCCTGGAGCGCACCCCGGGCCTGCACCTGGTGGATCCGCTGGGCTACCTCGAGTTCCTCGCCCTCACCTCCCAGGCCCGGCTCGTCTTCACCGACTCGGGCGGCCTGCAGGAGGAGACGACCGTGCTCGGCATCCCCTGCCTCACCGTGCGCGAGAACACCGAGCGGCCCGTCACCGTGGACGTGGGCACCAACCTCGTCGTGGGCACCGACCCCGCCCGCATCCAGCAGGCGGCCGACCGCATCCTCGATGGCCACGAGAAGAAGGGCCGCGTGCCCGACATGTGGGATGGCCGCTCCGGCGAGCGCATCGCCCGGCTGTACGAGCAGGTGCTCGGCGTGGGCGAAACGCCCCGTCTCGCCGCCGTCTAGGCATGGTAAGTGCGGCGCCACGCCGCATGCATCCCACCGACGACGAGGCCTCTCCCGCGCCCTCTGACGCGCCTGTCCGTGAGTCCACCGGCGTGCCGGAGGGCTTCTCCGAGACGACCTTCGTCGTCGAGCCGAACTACGCCGGGTGGCGGCTCGACCGCTACCTCGCGCAGAAGCTCCGGCGGCTGTCGCGCGAGCGGCTCCAGGGCATCATCCAGCGCGGCGTCGTGGGCGAGGGCCGTCGGCTCAAGCCCTCCACGCCCGTCTACCCCGGGCTCGTCTTCCGCCTGCGTCGGCCCGCCCGGGTCGAACCCGAGACGCCCACCCACCTGCCCATCCTCTTCGAGGACGACTGGCTCGTGGTGGTGGACAAGCCCGCCGGCCTGCCGCTGCACCCCACCGCGCGCTACGACAAGGGCACGCTCGTGTCCCTGCTGCGCGAGCGCCTGGACCGGCCCTCCGCGGAGCCCGCCCACCGCCTGGACCGCGAGACGAGCGGACTGGTCGTCTGTGGACGCACCACCGAGGCCTGCCGGGTGCTGGGCCGACTCTTCATGTCCCGCGAGGTCCACAAGGAGTACCTGGCTGTCTGCGAGGGCCACCCCGCGGCGGACCACTTCCGCGTGGACGCGCCCATCGCCGAGGGCACCGAGCTCATCCGCATCGCCGTGCGGATCGATCCCGTCGCGGGCCGGCCCAGCCACACCCGCTTCGAGGTGCTCGAGCGCTTCCGGCGCGCGGGGGAGCCCTTCGCCCTGGTGCGCTGCTTTCCCGAGACGGGCCGCCAGCATCAGATCCGCATCCACCTGCGCGAGGCGGGCCACCCCCTGGTCGGGGACAAGATGTATGGCCCGGATCCGGGCTACTTCGACCGCTTCAGCAAGCGCTGCCTGGAGCCGGAAGCCTGGACGCGCCTGCGCCTGCCCCGCCACGCGCTGCACGCCGCGCGCATCGCCTTTCCCCACCCGGACACGGGTCAACCGGTTTGCTTCGAGTCCCCATTGCCCGAGGATCTCCGGGACTTCATCGCGGGTCGGCCTCCGGGGCAGTCCGACGGCAGCGAGACGGAGGGTGCATAAACTTCTCGCATGAGTGAAGTGCCATCCTCGTGCGACGAGGGCTCCGGGCTCCTGGGTCATCGCTTGAGCCTGGAGGCCGAGGACCCGTCCGACATCCTGCTGGATTTGTTGCCCGATGGGCTGTTCGCCGTGGACGCGGACTGGCGCATCACCTTCGTGAACAGCGTGGCCGAGCGGCTGTTCGGGCGCCCGCGCGAGGCGCTGTTGGGCCGGATGCTGTGGACGGAGTTCCCGCTGCTCTTGGACACCCCGTTCGGCACGGCGTACCTGCGCGCGCGCAGCGAGGGCCTGCCCCTCACGGTGGAGAGCCTCACCTCCCACAACGCCAGTTGGTACGAGGCGCGCGCGGTGCCCTGGGGCCGGGGGCTGGTGGTGCTCTTCCGGGACGTGACGGCGCGGCACCTGGCGGAGCTCGCCCGGGAGCGCAGCGCCAGCCGGCTCGCGCTCTTGCAGGAGGTGACGGTGAAGCTGTGCGCGGCGGCCTCCGCGGCGGACGTCGTGGACGTGCTCGCGCGCAACGCCCTGGCCGCCCTGGAGGCCCGGAGCCTGTCCATTGGCCTGCCCGAGTCGGACCGGCGCACGTTGCGCGTGCTGCACCGGGACCACCTGGCCGGCGGTCCGGGCTACCGGCTGGAGCGCGTGCGGCTGGAGTCCGACGTGGCCCTCACCCGGGTCTTCCGCTCGGACGTGCCCGAGTGGCAGGGCTCGGTGGCCGCCCTGCCCATCCGCACCAAGGGCCGCTCGCTCGCGGTGATGTGCATCGCGTTCACGCCCCCGCGCACCTTCGACGACGCGGACCGCTCCTTCCTGCTGTCGCTCGCCCACCAGGCCGGACTCGCGCTGGAGCGGGCCCGGCTCTACGACAAGGAGCAGGAGGCGTGCGCCGACGCCGAGCGCCAGCGCGCCCGGTTGCACGCGCTGGTGATGCAGGCCCCCATGGCGGTGAGTGTCATGCGGGGCCCCTCGCATGTCATCGAGCTGGACAATCCGCCCCACCGCGCGCTGCTCGGCGGTCGGGACGTGGTGGGGCAACCCGCCCACGAGGCCCTGCCCGGTCTGGCCTCCCTGGGCCTGCTGGAGGAGCTCGATCGGGCCTATGCCTACGGCGAGCCCTTCCTGGCGCGCGAGATGTCCGTGCGCATGGATCTGACGACCGGGGCCCTGGCGGAGGAGCACTTCCACCACGTGCGCTACCAGCCCCTGAGGGATGCCTCGGGACGGGTGGACGGCGTGGCCTTCTTCGGCTTCGACGTGACGGATCAGGTGCGCGCGCGGCGCGACCTGGAGCTGGCGGTCGAGCGGCAACGGCTGCTGTCCGAGGCCAGCACGCTCCTGGGCGACTCGCTCGACTACTCCCTCTCCCTGGAGCGGCTCGCGCGGCTGATGGTGCCCCGGCTCGCCGACTGGTGCTCGGTGCACATGCTCGCCGACAACGGCGAGGTGGAGCTGCTCACCCGGTTGCACCGGGACGAGACGCACGCGGCGGTGGTGGACGAGGTGCTGCGCCTGCAGCCGGTGCACCTGTCGGACGCGTCCGGGCTCGGCCGGGTGCTGCGCACGGGGGAGACGGAGCTCATCGAAACCTGCTCTCCCGAACAGATCCGGAGTCTGGCCCACTCCCCGGAGGCCGCTCGGATGTTGGCCTCCCTGCACATGTCCTCCTCGCTGTGCGTGCCACTGCTGGCCCGTGGACGGGTGCTGGGGGCCTTGCTGCTGGTCCACGACGACAGCGGCCGGCACTTCTCGCGGGAGGACCTGCGCCTGGCGGAGGACCTGGCGCGCCGGGCGGCGTTCAGCGTGGACAACGCCCGGCTCTACCGCGAGGCCCAGGAGGCCATCCGGCTGCGCGACGAGTTCCTGTCCATCGCCAGCCACGAGCTCAAGACGCCCCTCACCTCGCTGCGGCTCCAGCTGTCGTTCCTCGAGCGGCACATGCCCGAGGGGGCCCGCGCGTGCCTCGGGGGCAAGCTGGACATGGCCCACCGTCAGGCCCGGCGCCTCTCGCAGCTCATCACCCTCCTGCTCGACGTGGGCCGCATCGTCACCGGCCGGGTGTCCCTGGAGCGCTCGGAGGTGGACCTGGTGCGCCTGGTGCGCGAGGCCCTGGAGCGCCTGCGTGACATGTTCGCCCAGTCCGGGAGCGAGGTGACGCTGGACGCCCCCGCGCCGGTGCGGGGCCAGTGGGACGCGCTGCGGCTCGAGCAGGTCATCGTCAACCTCTTGTCCAACGCGGCCAAGTACGGCCAGGGCCGGCCCGTCACCGTCTCCGTGCGCGACGGCCCGGACACCGCCCGCCTCGTCGTGCGTGACGAGGGCATCGGCATCGCCGCCGAGGACCTGCCCCGCATCTTCGACCGCTTCGAGCGCGCCGTGAGCGTGCGCCACTACGGCGGCCTGGGCCTGGGGCTCTACATCAGCCGGGAGATCGTGGAGTCCCACGGGGGCCGCGTGCGCGTGGACAGCACGCCGGGTCAGGGCTCCACCTTCACCGTGGAGCTTCCCCGTCGGCCTGGCGGCTGAGCCTCCGGGGCGCCGACCGCCTCCTGCACACGCGTCACATGCGGCTCCACCTTTCTCTTGCGGAGAGGAGGACTCATGGGACAGCGATTGGACATCCTGATCGGAATGGACGTGAAGAGCCGGGATGGGCGCGCTCTGGGCAAGGTCATCGGACTGGCGGACGATGCCTTCGTGGTGGAGCGGGGCGTGTTCTTCGCCCACGACTACCGGGTGCCGTTCCGGGCCGTGGAGACCATCGACCGGGAGCACATCTACCTGAGGCTCGACCGCGCGCAACTGTCCCATGCCCACCTGGGCGACGTGCTCGAGGTGACCGGGCGGCTCACGCCCTCGCCCGCGGCCCTGTCCGCGGCCCGCATGGGCACCGTCGTGGACGAGGACGAGGCGCGGGAGGACGACGCCCCCTCGCGCCCCATCGGCTTCCGGGTGGAGCCGGCGAGCCCCGACTGAGAAGACGTGAAGGGGCTCCGGGAGGAGGGGCGCCCCCCGCAACCCCTCACCGCCTGGCGAGCCCGCTTCAGCTCGCCCGGCGCAGCTCCTCATCCGTGGGCGTCGGGCGCAGCAGGCGAGGGGGGAGCTTGCCGCGCAACGAATCCGTGTAGCGGGTGAAGAGCTGGTACATCACGGGCAGCAACACCAGGGTGAGCACACAGGCGGAGAGGGTTCCCGCCACGATGACCACGGCCAGGGGCTTCTGCGTCTCCGAGCCGATGCCCCGGCTCATGCACGCGGGCACCAGGCCCAGGGCCGCGAGCGACGCGGTCATGAGCACCGGCCGCAGCCGCTCCAGCGCGCCGTGGAGGATGGCCGAGTCCATGGCCTCGCCCGCCGCGCGCCGCTCGGCGATGGCGCTCATCACGAGCACCCCGTTGAGCGACGCCTGGCCGATGAGGGCGATGAAGCCCACCGCGGCCGCCACCGACAGCGGCATGCCCGCCAGGGCCAGGCCGAACACGCCGCCCATGAGCGCGAAGGGCACGTTGAGCAGGGTGATGACGGCGCGGCTGAACGAGTCGAAGGCCTTGAAGAGCAGCAGCAGGGTGATGACGAGCGCCACCGGCACCACCGTGAGCAGCCGGTTCATCGCGCGCTCCTTGCTCTCGAACTCGCCGCCCCACTCGATGCCCACGCCCTGCGGCAGCGGCACCTCGCTGGCCACCTTGGCCCGGGCCTCCTCCACGAACGAGCCCATGTCCCGGCCGCGCACGTTCATGCGGATGCCGATGTAGCGCCGGCCATTCTCGCGGTTGATGGACGCCCGGCCCTCGCCACTGCCCACCTGGGCCAGCGCCTCCAGGGGCACCATCACGCCGCCGTCCACCGGCACGCGCAGCTTGCGGATCTTCTCCACGTCGTCCCGGCTGGAGGAAGGCAGGCGGATGACCACGTCGAACTTGCGCTCGCCCTCCCAGAACTCGCTCACCGGCTGGCCGCCGAGCGCTGTCTGGAGCACGTGCTGGAAGTCCTCCATGTCCAGGCCGTGGCGCGCGAGCGCCATGCGGTCCGGCGACACCTGCACCTGCATCACCGGCGCGCTCTTGACCAGGCCCAGGTCCGCCACGCCCTCCACGCGCGAGATGGTGCCCTTCACCTTCTCCGCCAGCGTCTGCAGCGCCGCCAGGTCGTCGCCGAAGAGCTTCACGGCGATCTGCCCCTGCTGGCCGGAGATGCTCTCGTTGACGTTGTCGCCGATGGGCTGGCTGAAGTTCACCTCCAGGCCGGGGATGCCGTCGATGGGCCGCTTGAGCCGGTCCATCACGTCATCCAGCGTGGGCGTGTCCTTGGGCCACTCGTGGGGCGGGCGCAGCTTGACGAAGAACTCCAGGTTGTTGGTGAGCTTGGCGTCCGTGCCGTCCTCGGGCCGGCCGAGCGCCGAGAGCACCTGCTCCACCTGGGGCGCCTCCTCGAGGATCTTCGTGATGCGCGGCACGAGCTTGCGCCCCTCGTTGAGGGAGATGTTCGAGGGCAGGCTGAACGTCATGTAGATGCTGCCCTCGTTGAGCGCGGGCAGGAACTCGCTGCCCAGCCGGGGCAGGGTGATGCCCGCGGCCACGAGGCCCACGGTCGCCAGCGCCAGCACCACCGCGGGCCGCTTGAGGGAGAACTTGAGCACCGGGGCATAGGCGCGCTCGGCCAGCTTGAGCACGGGGCTCTCGCGGTGCTTGACGCCCTTGCGGTAGGCGAACGAGGCGAGCACCGGCACCAGCGTCACCGAGAAGATGAGCGCGCCCACGAGCGCCGCCACCACCGTGTTGGCCATGGGGCTGAACATGCGCCCCTCCACCCGCTCCAGCATGAAGATGGGCAGGTAGGCCGCGATGATGATGAGCATGGCGAAGACCGTGGGCCGCACCACCTGGCTCGTCGCCTGGCGGATGCGCGCGTCCACCGAGACCTCTTCCTGGCCGGGTTTGTTCGCCGCGCCATGCCCGTGGTCCATCGCCAGCTTGAGCAGGATGCTTTCGATGATGACCACGCCGCCGTCCACGATGATGCCGAAGTCCACCGCTCCCAGGGACAGGAGGTTGGCCGACATGCCGCGCATCTTCAGGTAGATGAAGGACGTGAGCAGCGACAGGGGGATGAGCGTGCCCACCACCAGCGCCGCGCGCAGGTCCAACAGGAAGATGAAGAGCACCAGCGTCACCACGATGCCGCCTTCCAGCAGGTTGTGGCCCACCGTCTTGAGCGTGGTGTTCACCAGGTCCGTGCGGTCATAGAAGGGGGTGACCTTGGCGCCCTCGGGCGCGAGCCGGTGGTTGATCTCCCCCACCGCGTCGCGCAGCCGGTGGAGCACCTCGGAGGGGTTCTCGCCCCGGCGCATCAGCACGATGCCCTCCACCGTGTCGTAGTCGTCGCCCCGGCTCACCACGCCCTGGCGCGGTGCCCAGCCGTCCGTCACCTCGGCCACGTCCTTGACGAACACGGGCGTGCCCTCGTGCGTGGCCACGCGCACCAGGCGGATGTCGTCCAGGGTGGTGAACAGGCCCTTGCTGCGGATGACGAGCTGCTCCGAGCCGCGCTCGAGGATGCCGCCCGAGGCGTTGCGGCTACCGTCGCGCAGCGCCCGCTCCAGGTCCTCGAGCTGCAGGTCGAAGGCCGCCAGGCGCGCCGGGTCCGGCTGCACGTGCACCTCGCGCAAGAGGCCACCGATGGACACCACGTCCGCGATCCCGTTGACGCGCAGCATCTGCGGGCGCACCACCCACTCCTGCAGCGTGCGCAGCTTCATCGGGTCGCCCTTGGCCCCGGTGAGCGTGTAGCGGTACACCTCGCCGATGGGCGTGGCATACGGGCCCAGCTCCGGGTTGATGCCCTCGGGCAGTTCCGCGTCGCGCAGCCGCTCGAGCACCTGGGCGCGCGCCGCGAGCCCGTCCACCCCGTCATTGAAGGTGAGCGTCACGAAGGACAGGCCGAAGAGCGACAGGTTGCGCAGCCGGTTCATCCCCGGCGTGCCGTTGAGCGCGCGCTCCAGGGGCAGGCCGATCTGCCGCTCCACCTCCTCGGCGGGCTGGCCCGGAAACAGGGTGATGACCTGCACCTGGGTGTCCGTGGGGTCCGGGAAGGCCTCGATGGTGAGCCCCTTGAAGCTCACCCAGCCCCAGATGGCCACCAGCACCGTGAAGAACAGGACCGCGGCCCGGTTCTTCAGGGAGAAATCCACCAACTTGTCGAACATGCGTGTGTCTCCGGGGGAGGGCGCGAAGGGGGGAGGGGACGGCGGCTAGTCGGCCAGTTCGATGGTGTTCTCGAGGAGCAAGGCGCCCCGCGAGACGTAGCGGCTGCCGGCCTCCAGCCCGGCGATGAGGTCCACCTCGGCGCCGCGACGCCGACCCACCGTCACCGGCACGCGCTCGAGGTGGCCCGCCTCCCGGGCCACGAACACCACCGCGCGCTCGCCGTTGGTCACCACCGCGCTGGCCGGCACCCGCACCCGCGTGGCGTCACTGCTCGTCACGGCCGCCATCTCCACGAAGGCGTTGGGCCGCAGCGCCCGGTCCGCGTTGAGCACCCGCGCGCGCACCGACACCGTGCGGCGCTGCGGATCCACCACCTCCGACACCCGCTCCACCGTCCCCTTGCGCACCACCGAGCCGCCCTGGGTGGTGATGCTCACCTCCTGGCCCTCGCGCAGCGCCGGGGCGTCCGCCTCCTGCACGTCCGCCACCACCAGCACCTCGTCCAGGTCGGAGATGCGCACGAGCGGCCGATCGCGCTCGGGCGTCACCTCCTGGCTGTCCACCACGTCCAGGTCCACCACCGTGCCCGCGCGCGGCGCCTTCACCCAGAAGAGGTTGTCCCCCTGCGCCGCCACCGACAGGCTCGAGCGCTTGGCCTGGGCCGCCTGCAGCGAGAGCCGGGCCTGGCGCAGCTCGGCCTCGGCCGACTGGAGATCCTTCTCCGGCGCCGCCTGCAACTGCACGAGCGAGCGCACGCGCTCGGCCACGCGCTGCTTGTCCATCACCTCGGTCTCGGCGCTCTTGAGCTCGCGGTCCAGGTCCGCGAACGCCGCCGAGCGCACGGAGAAGAGCTTGTCGCCGGCCTTCACGCGATCCCCGATGCGCACGCGCAGCTCGTCCACGCGGCCGGTGAGCGGCGTGCCCACGCTCGCCGTGCGGCGCAGGTCCAGGTCCACGCGGCCCGGCGCCGGCAGCGGCACGAGCGCCGGAGCCACGGCCGCCACCGCCAGGTCGATGTACTGCCACTGCGGCCCGTCCGGAGACAGCTGCACGCTCTCGCCCTTCACGATGGGCGCGATGGACGAGGGCGACTCGGCCACGGCGGCCGTGGAGCAGCCCAGCATCGAGCCCAGGGTGACGGCGGCGCCCAGGAGCAGGCTGGCGGAGGTGAGGCCACGGACGAGACGGGAGGCGGGAGCGGTCATGGGAGGGATTCCTGAGAGGGAAAGAGGAAAAGGGGTTCTAGAAGTGGCTGCCCAGCTCGCCGGGGGCCCGGGGCCCGGCGGCGCTCGCGCGCTCGAGCTCCACCGAGAGGTGGTAGGCGTTGAGGTCGAGCTGCGCGGCGTCCAGCAACAGCTGGCCGTAGGTGCGGCGCGCGAAGATGAGGTCCTGCAGCGAGGCGCCGCCCGCCTTCACCGCGGCCTCCAGGCGCCCGACGAGCGAGGACGCCAGGGGCAGGTTCTTCTGGCGCACTTGCGCGCGCCGGGCCTCGAGCGCGTCGCGCTGGGCGATCAGCGCCGTGACGTCCCGCCGCGCCTGGGAGGTGAGCTGCTGGCGCGTGCGCTCGGCCGCCTCGGCCTGGGCGCTCGCGAGCCGCGCGGACGCCTGGCCGTGGTCGAACACGGGCAGCGGGAAGGACATGCCCACGAAGACCGAGTTGAGCTGGTTGCCCGACTCGACGAAGCGGTCATGCACGTAGCCCACGCGGAAGGTGGGGTCCGGCACCCAGCCCCGCCGCGCCAGCGTGAGGCTCTCCTGGGAGCTCTGGCGCTGGGCCTGGAGCGCGCGCAGGTCGGGCCGCTGCGGGAGGTCCTCGGTGTTCGGCGCCTGCGTGCGCGACAGGCGCCGCTCGAGGAAGGAGGCCGCCAGCTCGCGCGCGGAGAAGGGCACGCACGCGAGGCCCGCGGCGCGCGAGCACTCCAGCAGGGCCTCGGACAGGTTGGAATGCTCCTCGGCAAGCTGGCCCTGCAACTGCGCCTCCTCGAGCACCGCCCGGTCCACGTCCAGCCCCGCCGTGTCGCCGCGCTGCTGGCGGATGCGCTCCAGCTCGGTGAGCCGGGCGGCGTCGGCGGCCAGGCCCTCCAGCTCGGCCAGGCGCACCTGCGCGGTGGCCACGGCCGCCACGCGTTGCAGGAAGTCGTACGTGAGCTCGCGCAGCTCCGCCTGCACGTCGAGCGCGGTGGCGGACAGCGCGGCGCGGGCCGAGCGCTGACGGGGGCCGCGCTTGCCCAGCTCCACGAGCTGCGACACGCCGGCCTGGTAGTTGGGCACGTCGCGCAGCCGGTCGAGTCCGGGCGGGTTGGTGGGGCCGAGCGGCAGCGTGTTCCACGACAGATCCAGCTCGGGGTTGGGCAGCAGCTGGGTGCGCGTGAGCTCCGCCTGCGCCTCGTCCACGCGGATGCGCGCCTGGGTGAACTGGGTCGAGCGCTCCCAGAGCAGCGCGGCGACCCCGTCCTCGTCGGGCAGGGAGTCCAGGGTGACGGAGTCGCGGGCGGGAGCGGTGGACGGCGCGGCCTCGCCCTTCGATGCGGCCGAGGCGGCGGGGGTCCCGAGGAGCAGGCAGGAAAGGATGAGGGTTGGAACGCGGCGCAAGGACAAGGCTCCCGGTGGGGTTGTGTCCTGCCATGGCAACATCCATGCCCGGCGCGCTCCAAGAGATTCCGGGGGGTTGGCGTCCACCCCACTTCAAGGAACTTGAAGCGGCGCGTCGGACTTCAAGATCCTTTCATTCAAGAATCTTGAAGTTCCCTCGGGAGGAGATGTGGGTTTGAGCAACCACCGTGTAGGTGCGTGGGCGTTGCTGGTGCTGGTGCTGCACGCGGCGTGTGCCACGGGCGTGCCCCACACGCGGGCGAGGCCTCGACCGGAGGCCGTGCCCGCGGTGGCGTACGACCTGGAGGTCCTGGAGGGGGGCGAGGGGCCAGGCGTCGTGGGGGGCTCCGAGTTCCAGCGAGCCGTGCGGCGGGTGGTTCGGTAGTCGAATCTGGCGCGGCATGGCAGGCGCATGGCGGGCGAGTTCTTCCGGATGCTCACCTTTTGAGGGCGGGGATGCTCTTCACCAAGGTCTTCTACGAAGACAAGACCATCGAGAATGAGCGGTTGGAGCTGACCGACAAAGGCGCGCTCTACTTCCTTGGCGCCAACCTGACGTTGATCAACTGCACGCTCATCTTGAAAGTGCCCGCTCGAAACCTCTTCATCGATGCGGTTCGATTCATCGACTGCACCTTCGAGGTGAAGCAGGAGCTGAAGAACTTCCAGGAGTGGATCGGGGCCTCCCTCAAGGGGTGCCGCTTCAAGGGCCGTTTGTGTGGGAATTCCTTCGGACACTGGCCCGGCTATGCGAAGGGCTACGAGCACGGCGCCATCGAGGACTGTGACTTCACCGAGGCGCGTCTGGACGACTGCCGCTTCATGGGCTGCGATCCGGACACCCTGCGCCTTCCTGGCTGGCCGCACTTCACCGTGGTGGATGTCGCCCGCCGGGCGCCGGAGTTGCTCCGTGTTCCCTGGCCGGGCCGTTCGGGGAACGTCACGGTGAGCGTGATCAACCAGCAGCCTCCGGAGACCGCCGCGCTGACGATGTTCGCCCCGCTCGTCGCGAAGGCGGACGAGTCCACCGAGGAGGACCTCCGCGCGCACATCGCGCGCTTCGACTTCATCCGCGCCTGAGGCGTCAGCCGCCCTCGCCCAGGCGCTTGAGGAAGGTGGGGTAGGACAGCCCGAGCACCTTGGCCGCCTCCATGCGCCGGCCGCCCAGCCGCTCCAGCGCCCAGCGGGTGTAGAGCCGCTCCACGTCCTCGAGCGCGCGCGGCGGACCCGACAGCAGGAAGGCGTCGGGATCCGCGGGGGCCTGGGCCGGAGCGGACACGGCGGAGGCCGCGCCGCCACTGTGCAGCAGCTCCAGCTCCAGCTCGGGGCCCGCCTCCATCACCAGCGCCCGCTCGATGATGTTGTGCAGCTCGCGCACGTTGCCCGGGAAGGCATACGCGGCGAGCCGGGCGCGGGCGCGCGGTCCGAGCGTCGCTTCCTTGCGGCCCAGCTCCCGACGCAGGTCCATGAGCATGCCCTCGGCCAGCGGGAGGATGTCCTCGTGCCGCTCGCGCAGGGGCGGGATGTCGATGCGGAAGACGCTCAGGCGGAACCACAGGTCCTCGCGGAACTCGCCGCGCGCCATGAGGGCGGGCAGGTCGCGGTTGGTGGCCGCCACGATGCGCGCGCCGCTGGAGTGCTCCTGCGTGCCGCCCAGCCGCCGGAAGCGTCCCGAGTCGAGGAAGGTGAGCAGTTTGGCCTGCAGGCCCAGGGGCAGCTCGCCCACCTCGTCGAGGAAGAGCGTGCCCCCGTGCGCTACCTCCACCAGGCCCCGGCGCGTGGTGCGCGCGTCGGTGAAGGCGCCCTTCTCGTGGCCGAACAGCTCGCTCTCCACCGTCTGGTCCGGCAGGGCCGCGCAGTTGACGTGCACGAAGGGCGCGCCCTCGGTGGGAAAGGACAGGGCGTGCAGGTGGCGCGCGAGCATCTCCTTGCCCGCGCCCGTCTCACCCAAGAGCAGCACCGCGCTGCGCGGCGAGGCGGCGATGCGCTCGAGCGCCGCGAGCACCCGCTGCATGGCCGCCGACGCGGGCGGAATGAGGCGGCGCTTGCCGGACAGCTCGGCCTCGGCCGCGGCCAGTCGCTCCTTGAGGCGGCCCGTGTCCAGGGCGCGGCGCACGCGCAGCACCAGGTCGGCGAGCTCCACCGGCTTGGCCACGTAGTCCGCGGCGCCCGCGCGCACCGCGTCCACGGCGCTCGCGATGTCGCCGTACGCCGTCACCATCACCACCGCCGCGCCGGGCGCCTGCGCCTTGAGCTCGGGCAGGAAGGTGAGCCCGTCTCCGTCCGGCAGCCGCCGATCCAGCACCACCAGGGCGGGGGTCAGCCGCGCGAGCGCCGCGCGGGCCTCGTGCAGCGAGCGCGCCAGGGTGACGGCGTAGCCCTCGCGCTGCAGGGCCGCCGCCGCCAAGGACGAGAACGCCCGGTCATCGTCCACGAACAAGAGGGGCGGGCTCATGCGGAGGTCTCCGGGACGTCCAGGGGCAGGCGCACGCTGAAGCGGCTGCCCCCGGGGATGCGGGTGAAGGTGAGCTGGCCGTGCTGCTGCTCCACCGCGCGGCGGGTCATGGACAGGCCCAGGCCCACGCCCTTGGGCTTGGTGGTGACGAAGGGCTCGAAGAGCCGCTGCTCGAAGCCCGCCGGGGGGCCCCCGGCGTTGTCCTCCACGTCCACCACGGCATGGGCGTCTTCCCGCCGCACGCTCACGCGCACCTCGGGGTTCTGCACCTGGCCCAGGTCCTTGGCGGCCACGGCGGCCTCCATGGCGTTGCGCACCAGGTTGTCCAGCGCCGTGGCCAGCAGCAGGGGGTCCCCATCGAGCGACAGCGCCTCGGGCAGCCGCGCGTCGAGCTGGACCTCCTCGGCCTCGGGCAGCACGCTCAGGCCCTCGATCACCTCGCGCACGAGCGCGGGCAGGTCCATGGGGATGCGCTGCACGCGCGGCGGCTTGCCGAAGTGCAGGAGCGACGTGGCCAGGTGCGCGAGCCGGTCGATCTGCCCGCGCAGGGTGCGCACCGCGAGCGCCTGCTCCTCGAGGGGCGAGAGCATGCCGGTGGCCACCTTGAGCCCGTTGAGGGAGTTCTTCACCTCGTGGGCGATGAGGCTCGCGGCCGAGCCGAGCGCCGCCAGGGTCTCCTTCTCCGCCGCGCGCCGCTCCACCTCCAGGAAGAGCCGGTAGACGCGCCGCCCGTACAGGCCGACGAGCAACAGCGTGCCCACCTGCAGGATGACGATCACCAGCAGTTGGGTGAGCAGCCGGTCCCGGATGCTCTCCATGCTGGCCGTCTCGTCCGCGGCGAGCACCAGGCGCAGCTCGGTGCCGGGCACGGGCGTGGCCCAGGCGAACACCTCGCCCCGGCCCGTCTCCATCTCCTGGCCCCGCTCGGACAGGAGCGTCTCCACCTTGGCGGCGAAGCCCTTGGTCAGCGCCCAGTCCGGAGGCGAGTTGGGGACGAAGAGGTCGCCCGCGCGGTTGAGCACCAGCAGCGTCAGGTGCTCGCGCGTGGGCCGGGCGCCGGGCAGGTCCGCGCTGGCGTCGAGCAGTCCGGCCAGCACGCCCAGCGTCTGGCGCTCGCGCACGATGGGCACGGCGACGACGAAGGTGGAGGCGCCAGGGCTGATGGCGTCGACGGTGGGCGACTGCTTGACGAGCAGGTGTTGGAACCAGGCGCGGTTGAGCTGGCTGCCTTGTGTGAGCAGATCCGGGGGCTCACTCCAGCGCGCCTTGCCCGTGGCGTCCATCAGCACGATGCCCTGGCGGAACAGGCCGGTGTTGGGGCCGGTGAGATCCTGCACGTCCTCGAGCGAGTGCTCGCGCCGCAGCTCCGGGCCCACGCCCAGCGCCACGCGCGTCAGCTCCGACTTGAGCAGTTGCAGGTGCAGGCCCAGGGACTGGGCGTACACCCGGCCCTCGCGCGCCACGCGGGAGCGGAACTGGTGGCGCATCTCGTCGACGTCACTCCGGTAGGACACGAGCGGCCCGCCCAGGGCGACGAGGCCCATGAGGAACAGGCCCAGGAGCACCGAGCGGGTGAAGCGCCGCTCGGCCGCGTGCAGTCCGGAGTGCGGGGGGCTCGTCATCTCGGGGCGCGGGGCCTCAGGCCCGGACGAGCTTGGGGGGCGCGGGCGGCTCCTCGGGGACGCCCGGGCTCAGGTTGCCGGTGAGGTACTGGCCGGAGAAGCACGCCGTGCAGAAGGTGGTGCGCTCGCGGTCACCCACCGCCGTGCCCAGGCCGTCCAGGGAGATGTAGCCCAGCGAGTCCGCCGTCACGTAGCGGGCGATCTCCTCCACGCTGTGGCTGGAGGCGATGAGCTCCTGGCGGCTCGGCGTGTCGATGCCGTAGTAGCAGGGCCACTGGGTGGGCGGCGAGGAGATGCGCAGGTGCACCTCCAGCGCGCCCGCGGCCTTGAGCATCTTCACGATCTTGCGGCTCGTGGTGCCGCGCACGATGGAGTCATCCACCACCACCACGCGCTTGCCCTTGAGCACCTGGCGCACCGCGGACAGCTTGAGCTTCACGCCGAAGTGGCGGATGGACTGCTGGGGCTCGATGAAGGTGCGGCCCACGTAGTGGCTGCGGATGAGGCCCACGTCGTAGGGGATGCCGCTCGCCTGCGCGTAGCCGATGGCCGCGGGCACGCCCGAGTCGGGCACCGCGATGACCAGATCCGCGCCCGGCACGGGCTGCTCGCGCGCCAGCTGCCGGCCCAGCTCCTTGCGCGTCTCGTACACGCTCGCGCCGAAGAGGACCGAGTCCGGCTTGGCGAAGTACACGTGCTCGAAGATGCACCGGCCCTGGCGCGAGGGCGTGAAGGGGTGGCTGGTGCGCAGGCCGTCCTCGTCGATGACGACCATCTCGCCCACCTCGATCTCCCGGATGAACTCCGCCTCGATGAGATCCAGCGCCGTCGTCTCGCTCGCCAGCACCCAGCTGTTCTTGAGCCGACCGAGCACGAGCGGCCGGAAGCCGAACGGGTCGCGCACCGCCACGAGCTTCTTCTCGGTGAGGAACAAGAGGCTGTAGGCGCCCTTCACCCGGCCCAGGGCCTCCACCACCTTCTGCTCGAAGGTGGCCTGCTTGGAGCGGGCGATGAGGTGGATGACGACCTCGGTGTCCGAGTCCGACTGGAAGATGGCGCCGTCGGCCTCGAGCGCCTTGCGCAGCTCCAGGGCGTTGACGAGGTTGCCGTTGTGGGCCACCGCCATGTGGCCGCCCACGTACTCCACCGTGAGGGGCTGGGCGTTCTTGAGCCGGCTGACGCCCGCGGTGGAGTAGCGCACGTGGCCGATGGCCGCGCCGCCGGGCAGGTCCTCGATCACCGGCGCGGTGAAGATGTCCGCGACGAGCCCCATCTCCCGGTGCGCGCGCAGGCTCTCACCATCCGAGGCGACGATGCCCGCGGACTCCTGACCCCGGTGCTGCAGGGCGTGCAGACCCAGGTACGTCAGGTTGGAAGCCTCTGGGTGACCGACGATTCCGAAGATTCCACACATGGCCGGTGCCTTATCCCCTTCGGGTGTTGAACGGAACTCCAGAACGGTTGTTCCGTTCCGGGGTATTCCTGTGGGGAGGAGTCGGAGGCGGGCGGGCGGGCCCCTTCCGGACCGGGAATTTCCGGGTTCCCGCCGAGACTTGGGGCTTGTCATGTCGTCCATCTCCCGTCGCCACCGGTGGCGCTCGTTGCTTCCCCTGCTCGTGCTGACGGTGGGCTCGGCCTACGCGCTCGCCTCGTGGAACTGGTGTGGCCGCTGGAAGGACGACGCCCCCGTGGTGCTGGGTCAGGCGCGGGCCGAGGGGCCGTGGAAGGCCGGCGCGGCGCGGGTGGCCCTGGTGCCGCCCTATCCGGTGGTGGTGGCGGGCTATGGGTTCGCCCCGCCCGAGGCCCGGAGCGCCGGCCTGCCGCCCCAGGCGCGCGCGGTGGTGCTGGAGTCGGGGGGCCTCAAGGTGGGGCTGGTGTCCCTGGAGCTGATGCTCGTGCCGGACGCGCTGGTGGCCGCGGTGCGCGAGCGCGCCGCGCCCCTGGGGCTCAACGCCGTGCTGGTGGTGGCCACCCATACGCATTCCTCGTTCGGCGGGTATGACCACCGTCCCGCCTCACAGCTGTCCGGCACGGGGCGCTTTCGCGAGGACGCCCTGCGGGCGGCGGCCACGGGCGCGGGCGAGGCCCTGGCGCGGGCGGCCGCCCGGCTCACCGACGTCACCCTGGAGGTGGGCGAGGCCCGGGAGCCGGGGCTCGTCCGTTCGCGCTCCGGAGGCGAGCCGCCCTCGGGCACGCTCACCCGCGTGGCGCTGCGGAGCGCCGAGGGGCCCGTGGCGGAACTGCTGCTCTTCGCGGCGCACCCCACGCTCGTCCCCCGGCGGCGTGACGTGCTCGACCCGGACTGGCCCGGCCGCCTGAGCGAGGCCCGCGAGGCCGAGGGGGGCGTGACGCTGGTGTTGCAGGAGGCCTCGGGCAACGCGTCGGCGGTGTCGGACGGGGCCGAGGGCCTGGAGCGGGCGGTCGCCTACGCGAAGGCGGTGGACGCGCTCGCGGACAAGGCCGCGCCGGTGGTGACCGAGGCGCCGGTGCTGGGCTACGCGCGGGTGTCCGTGGCGCTGCCCCGGCCGGATGCCTCCCGGCTGGTGCCCGGCTACGCGCGGGCGGCGGGGGACAACTTCCTGTGTGCCTCCTCCGCGCGCACCGGGGAGGTGGGGGCGCTGCGGCTCGGGCCCTTGCGCTGGGTGCTCGTGCCCGGCGAGCCCACCGTGCAGGCGGGCGCGGCCCTGGCGCGTCGCACGGGGGCCAGCGCGGTGCTGGGGCTCGTGGACGGCTACCTCGGCTACGTGGAGACGCCCGAGCGCGTGGAGGCGCGTGAGGGCGAGGCGCATCGGCAGTACTTCGGCCCGGGGCTCCTGGAGCGGCTGGGCGTGGGCGCCGAACAGGCCGCCCACGCGGCGGGCTTCTCGCCCTAGAACTTCGGGAACTTCGAGTCCTCTTCGCGCTTCTTGAAGAGGAGCACGGTGCGGCCCAACAACTGCACCAGATGGGCGCCCGCGCCCTCGGCCAGCTTCTCGGCGGCGTCGTGGCGCTCCTCGGGGCCCTCGTTGAGCTTCACCTTGATGAGCTCGTGGTCCTGGAGCGCCTGGTTGACGGCGCCGATGATGCCCTCGCTCACGCCCGACTGGCCCACGATGACCACGGGCTCCAGGTGATGTCCCAGTGCGCGAAGCTCGCGGCGCTGCTTTCCGGTCAACGGCAAGATTGCTTCTCCTCGAATGAGGGGAGCGCGGTGGCGCCCCCGGGTGTCGCACCCTACTTCTTTTGGGCCGCCATGCGGATCTCCCGCTGCGCGTCGATGTGGTTGGGCTGCAGTTCCACGGTCTTCTGGAAGTGCTTGAGCGAGCCGCTCGTGTCCCCACACAGCTTGGCGATGACTCCCAGGAAGTAGTGCCCGGCGGCCACCCTGTCGTTCTTCTTGAGGCACACCTGGATGTCGCGGAAGGCCTCGTTGAAGCCCTGCTTCTTGTCCTCGAAGGTGAAGAAGCGGGCGTAGCCGCGCCAGGCGTAGAACTCGGCCTCCTCGGGGTTGAGCTGGATGGCCTCGTCGAGCAGCTTCGCCGCGTCGGCGAACTTGCGGTTCTTGAGGTAGACGCCCGCGCGGCGGAAGAGGTCCTCGCTCTTGAGGATGCCCTCCACGTCCACCTCGGCCTCCTTGTTGCCGCCGTGCTTGAGCTCGTCGATGTAGGCCACGCGGCTCTTCTCGTCGGAGAGCACGCGCTGGGCCTCGCCGATGTAGGCGAAGATGTCCGCCTTGAGCTTCTCCAACTCGGGCGGCGCGCCGGGCGGCAGCGTGTCCGGGTGGTACTGCTTGGCCAGCTTGAAGTAGGCGATCTTCACCGCCGGGCCATTGGTGTCCGCGCCCACGCCCAGGCGCTCGAAGTGGTTCTGCTCCTTCATCTTCTGGGCGAGCTCGCGCAGGGCGGGCAGTTCGCCCGCGCCCGTCGCGGCGGCTGGAGCGGCCGAGGCGGGAGCGGCCGGGGCGGGAGCGGCCGGGGCGGGGGCCGCGGGCTTGGCGATCGGAGCGGGCGCGGGAGCGGCGGGCTTGGCGACCGGAGCGGCGGGCTTGGCGACCGGAGCGGGGGCGGCGGGCTTGGCGACCGGAGCGGGGGCGGCGGGCTTGGCGACCGGAGCGGGAGCGGCGGGCTTGGCGACCGGCGCGGCGGGGGCGGGAGCCGCGGGTTTGGCGGCAGGGGCCTGGGCGGCGGGAGCGGGCGCGGCGGGCTTGGCGACCGGCGCGGCGGGCTTGGCGGCGGGGGCCTGGGCGGCGGCCGGAGCCGGTGCGGCGGGTTTGGCGGCGGGCGGAGGGGCCTCGGGCGCGGGGGCACGCGAGGCGGCGAAGGACACGCTCCCAAGCTCCTTGAGGAGGAACACGAGCCGCAGCAGGTGCTCGGCGTCCTGGGGAATGTCGTTGAGGAACTGGGCCGTGGAGCGCACGCCGTCGATGAGGGCGAGCACGCGCACCTCATGCGGGGTGAGGCGCAGGTCGCCGGTGGCCACGTGCCCGTTGGACTTCATCACCGGCAGGGCGATGACGGGCTGGAGCAGACGGCGCAGGTCCGCGCTGGGAATGCGGCGCACCAGGTCGCTGAGCACGGCCCACTTGTTGCCCAGGGGCATGGCCTTGGCGGCGGGCAATTCCTTGGGCTCGAAGGTGAAGCTGCCCGCTTCGGCGCGCAGGCCCTTGAGCAGGATGCCCTGGGCGCGCTGCGCGAGCTGGGCGAAGGCCGAGGCGGGCTGGAGCAGGCCCAGGCCGAACAGGGCCGCGAGCACCTCGCCGCCGAAGCGGCCCTTGGCGGCCTCGGCCTGCTGGTACTGCTCGGGGGAGACGAGCTTGGAGCGCTGGAGCCAGGTCTCCAGGGCGTCATCGGGATGGGACGACTCGATGAGCTCGGGGTTGCCCTTGCGGAAGTGGATGCCGACGGTGCCGTCGGCCAGGACGAGCGAGAGCAGGCCGGTCTGGTTGCCCGCGGCGATGAGGCCGTAGAGGCGCACGGGCGAGTGCGCCGCGAGCGAGCCCTGGGCGGGAGGCGGCTCGACGGTCTCCGGCGCGACCGTGGGGACGCTCATGGTGATGGGCGAGGTCGGGGTCGCCGGCCGGGCCGGAGGGGGCGCGGCGGGAGCGGCCGGCTTCGGCGCGCCTGGGGGCGGGGCGCCCGGGGCGGGAGCGCCGGCGGCGGCCGGTTTCGGGGCTCCGGGAGGCGGACCCGGAGGCCGGGCGGGCGGCGGAGGCCGGGTGATGGGGGTGCCGGGCTTGGGAATGCCGGGACCGGCGAGGGGCACGCCGCCCGCGGGCGCGGGTCCGTGGGGCGCCGGAGCCGTCACGGGCGCCTGGGGCGCGGCGGCCGGCGGAGCGCGAACGGCTCCGGGCGGCACGACGTCTCCCCACATCTCCCGGGGGAAGCTGTCACGCACCTGGGGCATGCGCCCGGGCAGGACGAAGTTGATGCCGTCCTCGGACACCTGGAGCCGACCCTGGATGGCGCCGTTCTCGATGAGCAGCTCGATGGTGGCCCGCTCGAGGGGTCCCCAGATGGCGCCCTTGTCGTTGCGCACGAAGTACTGCCGGATGTCTCCCTCCGCCATCTTGGGATGTGCTCCTTGCTAGGCCCTGGACACCCTAACCTTGCTGACGGATCTGGGAAAGCAAACGGCCACGCCACCCTTCACCGGACGGAGTCCAGCGTGGCCATTCCCAGGATGTTCAGGCAGGCGGCATCCGCGTCCTGGGCGGCGGGCGGATCGAAGCAGTGCACCTCGGTATCGAACACCTTGCACAGGCCCTTGGGCGTCGCGGCGCAGGCGGCCTTGGCGTAGGACTTGGTGCAGCCGTAGCCACACACCGGGTGTCCGTCGCTCATCATGCACTGCAAGGGGGGCAGGGACTTGCCCCAGGCACAGAGCGTCTGGGCGGGGGGATCGAAGCACTTGAGCTGGAGGCCATCGCTCTTGCACACGCCCAGGGGCGTGGCGTTGCAGGCGACCTGGCCGGCGCCCTGGGTGCACTTGTAGCCGCAGGCCACGTCCTGGTCGTACCCCTTGCACTCGGCGCGCGGCGTGGCCTTGCCGTACACGGCGTACACGTGGGGAGGCGGATCGAAGCAGACGATCTCCCCGGCGCGGGTGCCACAGGTGCCCGCCGGGGTGCGCGCGCACTTCACCTTGCCGGCCTGGACGGCGCACTGGTAGCCGCAGCCCACCTGGCCGTCGATGGTCTTGCACTCGGGGGGCGGCAGCGCGTCGCCATAGAGGCGGACGATGAAGGCGGGGGGATCGAAGCACACCGCCTGCCCGTCGATGACCTGGCAGGTGCCCTGGGGCGTCTGGGCGCAGCGCACCCGCTGTCCGTCGGACTTGCACTGGTAGCCGCACGCCACGTGCCCGTCGATGGCGCGGCAGGTGGGCCCGCCGGCGTCCACGGGCGCGGCCGTCAGCAGCGCGAGCGTCATCACGGAGACCAGGGTCGTGAGCACGGGGAGGTCCTTGGGGTGAGGGGGCCCCCGATTGACGCCCAGAGCCGTCGCGCACGCAAGCTTTGGACATGCTAGGTGGCCGGTCGTGGACTTGTCCTTCTCGCAGCTCGCCCTGTTGTGCGCCGCGGCCCTCATCGCGGGTGTGGTGGATGCCATCGCGGGGGGTGGAGGGCTCGTGACCCTGCCCGCCATCCTGGCGGTCGGCCTGCCGCCGCACGTGGCCCTGGGGACGAACAAGGGGCAGTCCGTGTTCGGCGCCTTCGCCGCGCTGCTGCGCTTCTGGCGGGCGGGGCTCGTGCGGCGCGACCTGTCCACCGTCACGTTCCCCCTGGGCCTCCTGGGCGCGCTGCTGGGCACGGGCCTGGTGCTGCTCATGCGGCCCGAGGTCCTCAAGCCTGTGGTGCTCGTGCTGCTGGTGGTGGTGGCCGCCTTCCTCGCCTTCCGTCGGGGGCCTCCTCCCGGCACCCGGCCCCAGCCGCCGCTCGCGCGCGCGCGGGCCCTGGGCGCCATCATCGCCCTGCTCGTCGGGGCCTATGACGGCTTCTTCGGCCCCGGCACGGGCACCTTCCTCATCATCGCGTTCTCGGGGCTGCTCGGGCACTCGCTCACGCACGCCTCGGCGGACGCGAAGGTGGTCAACTTCGCGACCAACCTGTCGGCGGTGGCGCTCTTCTCCTCCCGGGGCCTCGTGCTCTGGCACGTGGCGCTGCCCATGGCCGCGGCCCAGTTCACCGGGGCCTGGCTGGGCGTGCACCTGGCCGTGCGCGGCGGCGACACGCTCGTGCGCAAGGTGGTGCTGGGCGTGGTGGTGGCGCTCGTGCTCAAGCTGGGACGGGACGTGCTCGTCGGCTGACGCTAGCCGATGAACACCAGCAGGCCGAGTCCCCGCCGCGCCACCTGGCCGGTGAACTCCTGGAGCTCCGCGAAGTAGGACAGCAGCTCCTCGCGGGGATCCAGATCCTCCGGAGGCTCCTCCCAGAAGCCCGGGTAGATGTCCTCCTCCTGCATGCGCGCGGGCGCGTAGCGCTGGCTCAGCGTCTTCTCGGGCAGCGCCTGGAGCGCCTGGGCGAGCGCCTTCACCTGGGCGGCGGAGAACAGCCGCGCGGTGCCCTCGTCGGAGGGGATGTCGCCCACGTCCTCGCCGCCGCGCACGAGGAAGTCCAACGGGGCCTGTCCGTCCCACGCCGTGCCCGTGAGCAGGTACTGCAGGCCGTGCCACGTCTCGCCGATGTCCAGCTCCAGGAAGCGCACGCCGTCGGCGTCCCCGAAGTCCTCCTCGTCGTCGATGAAGGCCTCGAGCTGGCCGGGCGCCGCGAGCAGCGCCCGACGCTGGGTCTCCGTCAGGCTGCGCAGTGAGCAGAGCATTTCCATGCGGATCAGACCTCTCCGGGGTTCATGTCCAACGGGTTCATGCCGAGGGGGGGCGTCGGCCCCGTCCCCGCCTGTAGTCCAGGATGCGCTCCCAGGGAACCGAGTACTCGGTGAAGGCGTCGCGCAGCGGGGCGAGCTCCTCGTCGCTTCCCCCCACGATGACGCCATGTCCCGTGAACGAGGCCTCCAGCAGCAGGCGCGCGCCGTCCGCGTCGAGCTCGCGCGCGGCCACCATCAGCCAGTCGGGGTCCTGGCGCAGCACGGCCCGCATGCGCGGGGTCAGGCCGTACTCCGGCGAGGCCACGAGCCGCTCGAGCTCCGGGCGCGTCAGGTGGGGTTGCAACTCGTCCAGGTCCGGCTCGTCGACGAGCAGGAACAGGGGCGCTTCGAACGTGGGCACCCCCATCCACCGGGCGATGGGATCCTGGGGGTGCAGCCGCTCGCGCAGGGCCTCGCGCCGCTCGGCGTCTCCTCCGTCCCCGTCGAAGAGCACCCAGCGCGAGAGGACCTCGGGCTCGCGGCGGGGGGCCTCGTGGTATTCGCGGGCGAAGGCCGCCAGCTCGTCGTCCCCCACGCCCGCGCGCCAGAGCGCGAACAGCACCCGCGAGGCGAGCCGGGGCGAGGTGCACTTCTCGGGGACCCGCACGGCACAGGCCTCGCCCCGGGACGTGAAGCCGATGGCGATGTCCGGGTGGAGCACCGGGCCGGGGGCGGGCACCCGCGGCGGGGGGTCCCAGCGCGGCGCGTCGGGCAGCAGGTGGGGCTCCAGGTCCTCCGGCCACCGCTCGGCGATGGCGCGGATGAACGTCTCCCCCGCGTCCAGGCCATCCGGCCACACCTCGGGCACCAGGGAGACGAGCGGAATGCCGCGCTCGCTCGCCCACCGGGCCGTCCACCGGAACAGGTCCGAGGCGAGCGGCTCCACTTCCCGGGCCGCCCACGCGATGCGCGAGACGAACCCCGGGCCCTCGAAGTCGCGCTCCACCCAGTTCTGATCCCACAGGTGGAAGGTGTGCTGACACATGGCCGCGTACAGCTCGTCGAGCGCCCACGTCACGCGCTCCACCGGGGCCAGCCGACGCGCCGCCTCGTCCACGCCGCAGTGGCCCTCGCCCAGCCGCGCGTCGATGCGCTCGCGCACGGACTCGTAGCTGCGCACCGGCCGGGGCTCCAGGCGGAAGGGGCGGGGCGCGTTCACCCGGGTGCGCAGGGGGTCGAAGCGCGCGTCGCCTGGATCCTCCAGGGGCATCCACCGCGAGAGGGTGTCGAGCTCCTGGCCCCAGGCGCGCAGGAAGTCCTCGTGGAAGCGCACCAGCGCCGCGTCCTCGGCGCCCACGCGCCACAGCGCGAGCAGGGCCTGGGACAGCACCTCGCCCCGCGAGAAGGGCTCCGGGCCGTCGTCCGGGGCCCAGCGCGCGAGCGGGAAGAGGACACCCACCTCGGCGGCGGCGCGGACTTCCCGGCGCGGCTCGGGCGCGAGAGGCAGGCCCTCCAGGGCGAGCTTCTCCGGCCAGCGCCGCACGAGCGTCTCCAGCAGGCCCCGGAGCGCCTCGGCCCGGGTCAGCCAGAGCGCGGGCACGACGCGGGCCAGGGGGCTCTCCGGCGACACGCGCAGGGTCCAGCGCGCCAGGGCGACGACCTCGGGCGCGAAGGCCTCGCCCAGGGCGAGCAGGGCGTCGAGCCGCTCCCGGGCGAGCCCGTCCCCCGGGGAGAAGACGCCCCGCCAGGAGGACAGCGGCCCCTGCTGGGTGGTGGCCTCCTCGAAGTCGTCCGTCAGCCACAGCACCTGCTGGGGCGGGGTGAGCAGCGCAGCGACCTCGGCGAAGCGCGGCGGGGGCTCACGTCCCACGAGGCCCGCCGCCCGGAGGGGCGCGTCCACCTGGGTGAGCACCTCGGTCCATTCGCGCAGAAGCGGGAGGTTCGGATCCAGCCGCATGGTCGCTCCGCAGGGCCCTCGCGCTACTCGACGACCACGAGCTAGGCGTTGATCTCCACGGCGGTGCCCTCGCGCGCGGGCAGCTCCACCACCTTGCCGGCCTTGGGGCTCTTGAGCTCGTTCTCCATCTTCATGGCCTCGACGACCACCAGGCCCTGGCCTTCCTTCACCTCGTCGCCGAGCTTCACCAGCACCTTGAGCACCTTGCCGGGCATGGGGGCGGCGATGAGCTGCTTGCCCTCCACGGAGAAGCCCGCCTTGCCCGCGCGCAGGCGCAGCCGCCGCTCGTCGGCCACGTCCATGCGCGCCGTCTGCCCGCCCACCTGCACGAGCACCTCGTCGCCCACCTCGTCGAACTCGACGTGGTGCGACACCCCGTCCACCAGCAGCGACAGCGAGCTGGCGTCGATGGCCAGCGCGTCCACCACCACGGTGCGGCCCGCGTACGTGAGCGTGTAGCGGTTGTCACCGGCGGGCTCGATGTCCACCGGCACCGCGTCCTTCTGTCCCTGCCGCTTCGTGAAATAACGCATGCGTTTGGAATCCCGGGAGAGTGACGGCCTAGTTGCCGTGGCGCAGGGCCCGCCGCCAGGTGGAGATGCCCGCTTCGCCCGCCGCGGTCGTGGCCGCGGGCTGGCCGCGCAGGCGCTTCTGGTCGCGCTGGTAGGCGTACACCACGCTGGCCAGCAGCGCCGCCTCGCTGACCTGGGGGTCCTCCGCCTGGGCCACGAGCGCCTCGTGCCCCCGCGTGAGGAAGCTCGTGTCGTAGTCGCCGCCCACGAACTCCGCGTGCGAGAGGATGGCGTGCAGGTAGCGCACGTTGGTGGTGATGCCCTTGACCACGTACTCGTCCAGCGCCCGCTTGGCCCGCGCGATGGCCTCCTCGCGCGTGGGGCCCCACACGGACAGCTTGGAGATCATGGGATCGTAGAAGTTGGGCACCGTGTAGCCGGTGAACACGCCCGAGTCGTCGCGCAGGTTGGGGCCGCCGGGCACGCGCAGCGTGGTGATGCGGCCGGGGCTCGGCATGAAGTTGCGCGCCGGGTCCTCCGCGTACACGCGCACCTCGATGGCGTGGCCGTTGGGCACGGGCGCCTGGGTGAGCGGCAGCTT
The DNA here is from genome assembly GCF_016904885.1 of Archangium primigenium. Taxonomy (NCBI): domain Bacteria; kingdom Pseudomonadati; phylum Myxococcota; class Myxococcia; order Myxococcales; family Archangiaceae; genus Melittangium; species [Archangium] primigenium. Next base: position 8,764,373 of record NZ_JADWYI010000001.1, on the reverse strand, counting down.
CTCGCCCTCGGCGACCTTGATCTGCCAGGCCACCAGGTCCAGCCCCGTCACCCACTCCGTCACGGGGTGCTCCACCTGGAGGCGCGTGTTCATCTCCAGGAAGTAGAAGTTGCGGTGCACGTCGACGAGGAACTCCACCGTGCCCGCGCCCACGTAGTTCACCGCCCGGGCCGCCTGCACCGCCACCTCGCCCATCTTCGCGCGCAACTCCGGCGTCAGGATGGGGCTGGGCGTCTCCTCCACCACCTTCTGGTGCCGGCGCTGCGCCGAGCACTCGCGCTCGTTCAGGTGGATGGTGGTGCCGTGCGTGTCGGCGAAGACCTGGATCTCCACGTGGTGGGGCTTCTCCAGGTACTTCTCGATGTAGACGGCGTCGTTGCCGAAGGCGTTGAGCGCCTCGCTCTTGGCGCCGCGCCAGGCGGAGTCGAAGTCCTCCAGGCGCTCCACGCGGCGCATGCCCTTGCCGCCACCGCCGCCCGCGGCCTTGAGCATGATGGGAAAGCCGATCTTCACCGCGTAGTCGCGCGCTTCCTCGCTGGTCGCGAAGGGCTCGGTGCTGCCGGGCACCACGGGCACGCCCGCCTTGATCATGTTCTGCCGCGCGCGCGTCTTCTCGCCCATGGAATCCATGGCGGAGGCGGGCGGCCCGATGAACGTGATGCCGGCCTGCTCGCACGCGCGCACGAAGGACGCGTTCTCGGACAGGAAGCCGTAGCCGGGGTGGATGGCATCCGCGCCCGAGCGTCGGGCGACCTCGAGGATGCGCTCCTGCACGAGGTAGCTCTCACGCGAGGGCGGCGGGCCCACGCAGAAGGCCTGGTCGGCCATGCGCACGTGGGGCGCGGAGCGGTCCGCCTCGGAGTAGACGGCCACCGTGGCGATGCCGAGCTCCCGGCAGGTGCGGATCACCCGGACGGCGATCTCCCCGCGATTGGCGATGAGGATTTTGCGGATCTTGCCCATGGGCGCCCCTTTAGCACACGGGGACGCGGGCCCGGCCAGCACGATGGCGGCCGGGGGCGCTCGGGCCTCCGCGGACTGACTACTTCCGGGTGCTCAGGTACTGCTCCATGAGGCGCTTGGCCTCCACCAGCTTGGCCTCGACGAAGCGGTCATCCTCGTCCGGCTCCGGCGGCGCGGGCGGCCCCTCGGCGCGGCGGCCCGTCTTGCCCCCGGCGGGCGCGGCGCCCTGCTTGGGGGCCTCGCCCCCGAAGTCCACCGCGGCGGCCAGGAGGTTGCGCGCCGTGGCTCCGCCGTCCAGCAGGCGGCCAAGCACCGGGGCCTCCACGCCAAGCCACCGGGCCGTCTGACGCACCACGTCGATGTACTCGCCCTCCAGCGAGCGCGAGGGACGGCCGGGCTCGCTCAGGGAGGCGCGGCCGTAGCTGCCGGCCTTGTCGGTGTAGAGCCCCACGGCCTGGTCGCGGAAGTCGCGCGCCACGGCCCGGACGATGGAGTCGAGGTGATCCTCGGGAACGGCCTTGCCACTGGCGGGCATGAGCTTCACCTCCGCCACGCGCCAGCCCGCGTCGGCCATGGCCGCGGCGGTCTCCACCCAGCGGACCTCGGGCGGAGGGACATGGGCGAGCTCACACGCACGGGACAGGGTCTGACGCAGGGCGGTGAGGTTGCCTTCGATGTCGGCGAGGAAGAGGACGAGGCGGGGCTGAGACAAACGGGGCTCCTTTTGGTGTGCGCTCCTTGAAGCGCGAACGGCCCCCCCAAAATTTCCCCGGGACGCCGCTGCAGGGTTTCCAGTCAACGGTCTCCGCCTGCCTGCCTGCCTTGGGCGGGGGCCCGTCCGTCATTCAATCCGGCAGGCCTCGGCGAAGTCCAGCCGGGGGCCGCGCGGGTGCAGCTTGGTCGAGTCCCCGTAGCCCAGGTTGAGCAGGAAGTTGCTCTTCCACTGACCGTCCGGGAAGAACGTCTCGTCCACCTTGGCGTTGTCGAAGCCCGCCATGGGGCCGCAGTCCAGCCCGAGCCCCCGGGCCGCGACGATGAGATAGCCGCCCTGCAGCGAGCTGTTCATGTGGGCCATCTTGCGCACGTTCTCCTCCGGCATGGCCTGGAACATGGGCTTGACGTCCCGGGCCGGGAAGAGCTTGTGCATCTGCTCGTGGAAGCGCGAGTCATAGGCGACAATGGCCGTCACCGGCGCGCTCATCGTCTTGTCCACGTTGCCCGCGGAGAGCGCCGGCTTGAGGCGCTGCTTGGCCTCGGGGCTCTTGACGAACACCAGGCGCAGGGGCTGGGTGTTCATCGACGTGGGGCCCATGCGCGCCAACTCGTAGAGCCGCTGGAGCAGGGCATCCTCCACGGGACGGTCCAGCCACACATTGTGGGTGCGCGCGTCGGCGAAGAGGGTGTTGAGCGTCGCGGTGTCGAGGGGGAGGCGGGGGTCGGACATGGCCCCCCTCCCTAATCATCCCGACAGACCCGTGCAAGCGGATGCGCTGGCCTAGAGCGGAATGTTGCCGTGCTTGCGCGGCGGGTTCTCCTGGCGCTTGTTCTTGAGCATTCCCAGGGCGCGGATGACACGCGCGCGGGTGTGCTCGGGCAGGAGCACCTCGTCGATGTAGCCGAGCTCCGCCGCCTTGAAGGGGTTGGCGAACTTCTCGCGGTAGTCGTTGACCAGCCGCGTGCGCTCCACCGCCGCGTCCGGGGCCTTCTTGAGCTCGTCGCGGAAGATGATGTTCACCGCGCCCTCGGGGCCCATGACGGCGATCTCCGCGGAGGGCCAGGCGAAGTTGACGTCCGCGCGGATGTGCTTGGAGGCCATGACGTCATAGGCCCCGCCGTACGCCTTGCGGGTGATGACCGTGACCTTGGGCACCGTGGCCTCGGCGAAGGCGTAGAGCAGCTTGGCGCCGTGGGTGATGATGCCGCCCCACTCCTGATCCGTGCCCGGCAGGAAGCCCGGCACGTCCACCAGCGTGACGAGCGGGATGTTGAAGCAGTCGCAGAAGCGCACGAAGCGCGCCGCCTTCACGCTCGCGTCGATGTCCAGGCAGCCGGCGAGCACCGCGGGCTGGTTGGCCACGAAGCCCACCGAGCGGCCCCCCATGCGCGCGAAGCCCACCACCATGTTCTTGGCGAAGTGCTCCTGCACCTCGAAGAAGTGCCCGTCGTCCACGATGGCGTGGAGGATCTCCTTCACGTCGTAGGGCTTGTTGGGGTTGCCAGGCACCACCGTCTTGAGGCTCTCGTCGGCCCGGTCCACCGGGTCCTCGCTCGGCTGGACGGGCGGGTCCTCCTGGTTGTTGGAGGGCAGGTACGAGAGCAATTCGCGCGTCAGGGCGATGGCCGCCGGCTCGTTCTCCGCGGCGAAGTGCGCCACGCCGGACTTCTGGTTGTGCGTGAGCGCGCCGCCCAGCTCCTCCTTGGTCACCTCCTGGTGCGTCACCGTCTTGATGACGTCCGGGCCGGTGATGAACATGTAGGACGTGTCCTTCACCATCATGATGAAGTCCGTGATGGCGGGCGAGTACACCGCGCCGCCCGCGCACGGGCCCAGGATGAGGGAGATCTGCGGCACCACGCCCGAGGCGAGCGTGTTGCGCAGGAAGATGTCCGCGTAGCCCGCCAGGCTCTCCACGCCCTCCTGGATGCGCGCGCCGCCCGAGTCGTTCAGGCCGATGACGGGCGCGCCCACGCGCATCGCCGTGTCCATGATCTTGCAGATCTTCTGCGCGTAGGCGCCCGAGAGCGAGCCGCCGAAGACGGTGAAGTCCTGGGCGAAGACGAACACCTGGCGCCCCTCCACCGTGCCGTAGCCCGTGACCACGCCATCGCCGGGGATCTTCTTGTCCCCCATGCCGAAGTCCGTGCTGCGGTGGGTGACGAACTTGTCCATCTCCGTGAAGGAGCCGGGGTCGAGCAGCAGGTCGATGCGCTCGCGCGCGGTGAGCTTGCCGGCCTCGTGCTGCTTGGCGATGCGATCCGCGCCACCGCCCAGCTCCGCGCGCTCGTTCATCTGACGCAGGCGGTCACGCAGGGGGTCTGTCTCGGAGGGTCCGTTCATGCGCGCGCATCTAGCACGAAGCGGACGCGGGCGGCACCCCGAGCACACGGGGGCGCGCCGTTGCCCCAAAAGCAACTGCGCTTCATACGAAATCCTCTCCTGCGTCGGATGATTGACAATTATCGGGCGCGGACGCTGAACTGATTCGCATCGGCCCGGGCCTGTCTCCCCTCAGGGAGCGTCCGGCCGTTGAAGGATTCCCCGCTATGTCTTCCCGGAAGAGCTGTTTCCGTGCCGCGCTCCTGCTCGGTCTGGTGCTCGCGCCCCTCGGTGCGGGGGCCCTGGCCCAGGAGGCGCCCGTGGTCGCGCCCGCGCCCGAGTCGCAGGCCGCGCCCGAGCCTCAGGCCGCGCCCGTCCCCGACGCCGCGCCCGTGCCCCCCGCGGTGCCGTCGGATCTGCCCACCACCGCCCCCCAGGTCCAGCTGGAGCCCGCGCCCGTGGAGACCCCGCGTGAATACGGGGGGCCGGACGAGTGGGCCGACTCCGGCCTGGGCTTCAACCTCTCGAGCCTGGGCACCGAGCGCTTCCAGGGGCGCTTCTACGAGGTGGGCGTCCTGGGCGGCGTGGGCGGCCCGTTGGCCGTCCGGGGCGCGCAGTCCGGGGTGTCCCTGGCCGGGGTGCACATCTTCGAGAACCGCGGCTACGTCACCAAGTTCACCCTGGGCATGCTCGTGGCGCTCGCCGTGGCCGCCGCGGGCAACGAGGTGCACGTGGGCTCCAAGACGGAGCAGTACGGCGGCTACACCGTGCGCACGGACTACTACCGCACGCTCACGCCGGACGAGCAGGCCCGGCGCAACGCCCTGGCGGGAGAGGCCTTCGACGAGGACTACGCCGTGGAGCTGTCCGTGTACGCCCCGCGCATGCCCACCGTGAGCGCGTTGAGTGGCCGGCCGGCCGCCTCGGGCTTCGAGCTGTACATCGGCGGGCCGATGGTGTCCGAGGGCGCGCTGCCCGTCATCTTCCAGTACGGCTTCGCGGCGTCCTACATCGGCGTGAAGGGGGTGGACTTCGCGGCCGGGGAGGGCCCCAACGCCCTGCTGGCGGGCAACGAGGGCCGGGTGCACCGCGAGGACTTCCACTACGCCAACGCGGGCGCCATGGTGCGCCTGACCTTGCCGGTGACGGCCTTCGCCGAGGTGCGGGCCCAGTGGGACATCAACGCCTTGCAGCTGTTCAAGTACGGCGGTGAGAAGGACGCGCGCGTCCAGGAGGGCCGCTACTACACGAGCCCGTTCCGGCTGGGCGCGGTCATCAACGTGTCGGACCGCTTCTACGGCGGCGTGACGGGCGTGCTCAACGGCCTGGGCTGGCATGGCCTGGGCGGGACGGCGGAGCTGGGGGTGCGGCTGTGAGCGCGCGTCTCCACCACCTGGGCCCGTCGCTGCTCGTGCTCGCGCTGGGGCTGCTGCCCGGCGCCTCCCGGGCCGAGGGGTACGATCCCTTCGACGGCTACGGCAACCACAGCCTGCGCCTGGGCCTCACCGGAGACCTGGTGTCGGGCGAGCTGCCGCGCTCGGGCGGCGCCACGTACGTGCAGAAGACACTCATGGCCGAGTTCAACGCGATGGCGTTCTCGGACCCCACGGTCTTCGGCACGCTGCTGGGCGTGGACTTCGATGTCGCGCTCGGCATCCGCGTGGTGGACCGGCCCGAGGGCTTTTCGGGCGCGGAGGAGGCCATCGACGGCGTGAAGGTCGCCGCGCGGATCGACTTCGAGTTCACGTACGACCTGCTGCGCTGGAAGATCCACGCGCTGCGCCAGCGGCTCATCCTGACCGCGGGCGGTGGGGCGGACTACAACTCGCACCCCTGGCAGTTGCTCAACGGCAGCGAGAGCGGCTGGCGCGCCTATCCGCTCATCGGCCTGCACCTGCAGTCGGCCCTGGGCTCGGTGCTGGTGCTGGACGTGGCCTACCGCTACGTGCCCACGCAGTCCAAGGACGACGTGGGCGCCGAGCACCGCGCCGAGGTGGCGCTCGTCATCAAGCCCCTGGTGGTGGGCGTGCAGCTCACCACCACCCGACTGCTCGCGGACCCCAGCGGCCCGCTCGACCAGCGCCAGCTCGGGGCGTTCCTGGCCTGGGCCTTCTAGGCGTCAGCGCGCGGGCGCGAGCGTCCACCGCGAGGAGAAGCGGTGGCCTCCGCCCGCCAGGCCGTCGATCCAGCCGGTGATGGCCTCTCCGCGGTTGAGCAGCGGGCCCAGCTCGATGCCCGCGGTGAAGAGCGCCGCGAGCCGCTGGTCGCCCACCACGTCCATCAGCGACACCTGCTTGAGGCCGTGCGCCACGCGCCGCGGGTCCACGGTGAAGTCCACCGCGTGGGGCACGGGGCCGCCCGTCTCGGGGATGCGGGAGAGGACCGCGTCCGTCAGGGCCTCGTCGTTGCCCAGCACGAGCTGCCGTCCCTTGAGGCGCAGGAAGAGGGTGCCCCCCTTCACGCCCAGGGCGTGTCCGTCCGCGAGCGCCCGCGCCCCGGGGAATCTCGCCAGCGGCGCGAGGGCCTGGGTCATCGCCGCCACGTCCGTCACCTCGGCGGCGAGCGCCGTTCTCGAGGCGAAGAAGCGGCCCTCGGGCGAGCGCATGTCGGGGCGCGAGCGCACGCCGTCCACCGCCACGAGCACCTGCCCGGTGAGGCGCTCGGTCACCGCGCGCGCCACCGAGGCCACCTCGGCCGGGGGACACGTGGTGCACACCTGCTGGACCAGGGCGCGCACGTTGCCCATGGCCGCGGCGATTCCCGCCGGCGCCATCCGGGCGCGCGAGAAGAGCAGGCCCTCGGGCTTGAGGGTGCCGTAGGGGCTCGGGCCCGCGGCGGCGGGGAAGGGGGGCAGGGGCAGCTGCGTGCCGATGCCCTCCACCCGCAACTCCGAGGCCCCTCCGTCCAGCCCCACCACGAGGCCCCGCTTGGGAATGGACACGAAGGCGGCGCCGGCGAGGGGCGCGAGCCGCGCGTCCGGCTTGGGCGTCTGGGTCACCAGCCGCGAGGCCTCCTTGAGGAGCACCTTGCCCTGCCCGTCGTCGACGAAGCCCCCGCCGCCGCTCGCGAAGGCACACGCCTCCTGGCCCTTGAGCGCGTAGCCCGCCTGGCCCCCGGCCTCACGCGGGGCGAGCACCGTGGTGACGCCCGCGGTGGTGGTGGGCTTGAGCTGCAGCGCCTTGCCACTGCCCGCCACGAGCCGCTCGGTGGCCTTCTGCTGGAAGCGCTGGGGGTCGCTCAGGCGGGTGCAGGAGATGCGGCCCGTGGGGCGCAGGGAGAGCGTCACCGCGCCGGCGGGATCGATGCCCAGGGCCTGGAGCGCCTCGGGCTGGCCGGGGGAGAGGGTCAGGTAGGGGTGGAGCTCGGCGAGCCAGGCGTCGGGGCGCAGCAGGGCGGCGTTCTGCCCGGCCTCGGTGAGGAAGGCGGTGAGGCCCTGGAGCGCGTCCAGGCGGGGAATGTGGACGACGGTGTCCGCGCCAGTGGCGGCACGGGGAGACGGGGCGGCGGCGAGCGAGGCCGCGAGGACGAGGGGGAGCATGACCGAGGGAGACCAGTGGACCCGTGGACTGTCAAGGCGGGCGCGGAGGGTCGCTCGGCCCTGGCATAGGCTCGTGTCCGGTACTGAGTGCACTGGGAGCGCGCCCATGACGAAGCGGATGCACGTGCTGTGGCTCGTGGGGCTCGTGTTGCAGGCCGCGTGCGCGACCCCTGTCCCCGTGCGGGGCCGGGTGGTGGACGCCGAGTACGAGGTCGCCCTCCTCGAGTCCGGGCCACGAAAGGCCCCTCCCGTGGCGGTGGCCGAGGCGGAGTTCGCGGAGACGTGGCGTGCGCTCGCGCGGGATCGGCGGGTCGGCGGCACGCCCCAGGAGGAGGCACGACGGGCGCTGGGCCTCGGGTGGGAAGAGGAGTGGCTGGCGGAAGTGGAGGCGGGACGTGTGCTGAGTCTGTCGCCCGTGGAGGAGGCGGCGGCGCTCACTCCGGAAGCCGCGAACCGCTTGCGCGGCCACTACCTGGCGTGGTGCGCGCGGCGGGGCGGCGGGGATTGCCTGGGCCTGTTGGATGACGGGCCGGTGTTGCGAGAGGAGGACCGCCGGACGCTGGCGTTGGCGCTGGCGTTTGGCGAGGTGCTGGAGGAGACGCGGCGGGCACTGGAGCGGGAGGTGAGTGCGCGAGCACTGGTGGCGACGGTGGTGTGGACGGTGGGGCTGTACCTGACGCTGTGGCTGCTGCCCGAGCCGAGCACGAAGGGGGTCGCGGCGAGCGTGACGGTGGTGTTGGTGGGCTGGTTGGGGGTGGACACGGTCTGGGGATTGATGGAGGGCTGGACGCGGCTGTGCGCGCGGGCACGGGCGGCGAGCACGTTCGAGGAACTGCGGGAGGCGGGCGAGGCCTACGCGCGGGTGATGGGGCAGGACACGGCGCGGATGGTGGTGCTGGCGGTGGCGGCGCTGACGGGCCGCGCGGCGGAGGGCGTGGCGGCGAGGGTGCGGGCCTTGCCGGGCTTTCCCCTGGCGCGGGTGGGGTGGGCGGCGGCCCAGGAGGGCGTGGCGGTGGCGGGCCTCGCGGAGGTGGCCCAGGCGGTGGAGTCGGTCGGCGTCGCGGCGCGAGGCGCGCTGGTCGTGGTGTCGCTGAAGGCCGCATCGGGCGGAGGTGCGGCGTCCGGGAGCGGCGGACCGGTGACGGTCATCCGCCACCAGGGAGGCAACCGACAGGTGGTGCTGGGCAATGGGCAGCGCTGGCACCTGCCTCGGGGCAAGTCATCCCAGGACATTCCGGGGGAGGATCGGGCAGGAGACCAGCTCCAGGAGGCCGTCACCCAGGCGGCGCGACAGTGGGGACCCGACAAGCTGTCGCGCAACGAGGATGCCGCGATAAAGAAGGCCCTCAAGGCGGGCGAGTACTGGCTGGCGCGGCTGTTGGAGCGTGAAGCGCGAGGCCGCTTCGTTCACGATGCGGTCAAGAAGCGGTTCGAGGGACGCTTCAAGTTCAATCCGAAAGGAGTGGATGTGCTCGACCCCGCGACGGGTTTCCAATACGAGCTCCTGTCCGGTTCGGAGTCGAATCTGGCGCGGCACGGCAGACGCATGGCGGGAGACTTCTTCAGGATGCTGACTTTTTGAGGTGAACGGCTGTGGATGGGCTCACCAACGTCGTGTGGAAGGACAAGAACCTTCGAGGCGAGCGCCTGGAGCTGACGGACAAGGGGATGCTCTACTTCCTCAGCACGGGCCTCGTGTTGCGTGAGTGCACGGTCGTCTTGAAGGCGTCAGCGAGGAACATCCTCATCAATCAGGCGTCCTTCATCGACTGCGCCTTCGAGGTGAAGCAGGAACTCAAGAACCATCAGGCCTGGGTCTTCGCGTCGCTCAAGGGCTGCCGGTTCACGGGACGCCTGTCGGGGTGTGACTTCGGCCGGTGGCCCGGCTACGCGGACGGCTGGGAGCACGGCGCCATCGAGGACTGTGACTTCTCCGAGGCTCGCCTGGACGGCTGCCGGTTCATGGGCTGCGAGCCCACGTCGTTGAAGTACCCCGGGTGGCCCTGCTTCACGATCCTGGAGCCCCTGCGTGTGGCCGCCGACTTGCGCCGCGCCGAATGGCCGGGGAGCTTTGGCGACATCGTCGTGGACACGCTGCACGAACAGCCCGCGCCCACCCGGGCCCTGACGCTGTTCGCCCCCGCGGAAGCCAAGCGGTTCGACACCACCCCGGAGGCGCTCCGGGCGGTCATCGAGCGGTTCGACTGCATCCTCTATTGAGCCGCCGCCTCAGCCCTCGTGAGGGGTGAGGTGGCGCAGCAGCTCCGCCTCGTCCGTGGAGGCCAGCCGCTCGATGCCGTCGTGCTTGGCGTGGCGCTGGATTTGAAGGATCCCGGCGCTGCTGCGCACGAACACTCCCACCCGGCGAAAGCCCCCCAGCCAGCGGTGCAGCTGCCGCCGGATGGCCACGTCGAACTCGGGATCGTTGCGGCCGGCCACGGCCCTCATGTCCGCGAGCAGCGCGTAGCGCGAGCGGCCCAGCTCGTCCAAGGCATCGCCCAGCTCGTCGAAGATGTCGTCGAGCACGGCGAGGTTCGCGAAGGGCACCTCGCTGCGCACGGTGATGGCGATGCGCTGACGCTCCTCCACGCGCAGGGTGAAGTAGTCGTTGCGGAAGACCTGCCGGGCGGTGGAGAGCGCGCTCATCAGGGGAGGAGGCGCGCGCGGCGGGAGAGAGGCCATGGAATCCGGTCTCGGGGGGGACGGCGTTCGAGCCACCCTCTCATGGCGGGGAGCGGCGAGGGAAGCGCCGCGCACGGGCTTTGGCGGGGACGTGCACTCCCGGACGCCCGGAGCGCCTTCCCTCTCCGGGAATGCTGCCAATCCCCGAGCTGTGCCTTACCTTTCCGCCCCATGACCGTCCCTGCTTCCGACAATCCGTTGCTGCAGACCGAAGGACTTCCGCGGTTCGATCGCATCCGCCCCGAGCACGTCGAGCCGGCCGTGCGCGCGCTCCTGGCGCGCCTCAACGCGGACCTGGACGCGCTGGAGCGCGACGTGCAGCCCACCTGGGCGGGCACCGTGGAGCGCCTGTCCACCCTCACCGAGCCCCTGGGCCTCGCCTGGGGCGTCATCAACCACCTCATGGGCGTGCAGAACAGCGCCGAGCTGCGCGAGGCGCACGCCGCCGTCGAGGGCGACGTGGTGGAGACCTTCATGCGCGTGGGCCAGAGCGTGCCGCTCTACCGGGCCTACAAGACGCTGCGCGAGGGCGGCGAGTGGGCCCGGCTGGAGGAGGCCCAGCAGCGCGTGGTGGAGGCCACCCTCCGGGACATGGACCTGTCCGGCGTGGGTCTGGAGGGCGCCGCGCTCACGCGCTTCCAGGCCATCGAGCGCGAGCTGGCCGAGCTGTCCACGCGCTTCGCCAACAACGTCATCGACTCCACCAAGGCGTGGTCCATGACTCTCACCCAGCCGGAGGAGGTGGCGGGCCTGCCGCCCAGCGCGCTCGCCATGGCGGCCCAGGCGGCCCAGCAGGGTCTGCCCGAGGGCGCGCCCGCGCCCACCCCCGAGGCGGGCCCCTGGCGCATCACCCTGGACGCGCCCAGCTTCGGCCCCTTCCTGGAGCACTCGCGCCGCCCGGAGCTGCGCGAGAAGGTCTACCGCGCCTACGTCACCCGCGCCTCCTCGGGCCCGGCGGACAACACGCCGCTCATCGAGCGCATCCTCGCCCTGCGGGACGAGAAGGCGAAGCTGCTCGGCCATGGCTCCTTCGCCGAGGTGAGCCTCGCGGCCAAGATGGCGCCCGGCGTGCAGGCCGTGGAGCAACTGCTGGGCGAGCTGCGCGGCGCCGCGCGGGCGCGGGCCCAGGGCGAGCTGGACGAGCTGACGGCGTTCGCGCGCAAGCAGTCGGGGGACGCCGGGCTGAAGCTCGAGCTGTGGGACATGGCCTTCTGGGCCGAGCGCCTGCGCGAGGAGCGCTACGCCTATACGGACGAGGAGCTGCGCCCCTACTTCGCCCTGCCGCGCGTGCTGGAGGGCCTGTTCGACACGGCCCGGCGCCTCTTTGGCGTCACGGTGCGCGCCGCGGACGGCGAGGCGCCGGTGTGGGACCCGAGCGTGCGCTTCTTCCGCATGGCGGACGAGTCCGGCAAGGACATCGCCGCGTTCTACCTGGACCCCTACAGCCGACCGGCCACCAAGCGGGGCGGGGCGTGGATGAACGGCGCGCTCGACCGCAAGCGCCTGCCGGACGGGAGCCTGCGGCTGCCGGTGGCCTACCTCGTGTGCAACGACACGCCGCCGGTGGGGGACAAGCCCGCGCTGCTCACCTTCCGTGAAGTGGAGACGCTCTTCCACGAGTTCGGCCACGGCCTGCAGCACATGCTCACGCGCGTGGACTACCCCGAGGCCGCCGGCATCAACAACGTGGAGTGGGACGCGGTGGAGCTGCCCAGCCAGTTCATGGAGAACTGGTGCTTCCACGAGGAGACGCTCTCGCGCCTGGCGCGGCACGTGGACACGGGCGAGCCCCTGCCGCGCGCGCTCCAGGAGAAGATCCGCGCCGGGCGCATCTACCGCGCCGCCTCCATGACGCTGCGGCAGGTGTACTTCGCCACGCTGGACCTGGAGCTGCACCACCGCCACACGGGCGGCGACGTGGCGGAGACCCAGCGGCGCGTGGCCCGGGACAACACGGTGGTGGCCCCGCTGCCCGAGGACCGCTTCCTCTGCGCCTTCACCCACATCTTCGCGGGGGGCTACGCCGCCGGCTACTACAGCTACAAGTGGGCCGAGGTGCTCTCCGCGGATGCCTTCTCCGCCTTCGAGGAGGCGGGCCTCGGCGACGAGCGGGCCGTGGAGTCGACGGGGCGGCGCTTCCGGGACACGGTGCTCGCGCTGGGCGGCAGCCGCCATCCGCTGGTGGTGTTCAAGCAGTTCCGCGGCCGTGAGCCCAGCACCCAGCCCCTGCTCCAGCAGACGGGCCTGGTGGAGCAGCGGCCCCGGGCCTGAGCCCGTGGCTCAGCCGGGCTTGGGCCCTCGCACGCGCCGCTCTTCCTCCAGGCGCTCGAGGGCCCAGGCCTCGGCGCTGTTCCAGTCCGGGACGATGACCACCGGCAGGGGCACGCGCTTGAAGTACATGATGGCGCTCACCGACAGTCTCACCAGGGGCGAGGTGATGATGTTGGCCGAGCCGATGATGAGCTCGCGCACCTGCTGCTCGCGCTCCTCGAACCACTCCACCTGCCGCCAGCGTTGATCCAGCGGCACCATGCTCACCCGGCTCAGGTCCACGATGAGCACGAAGCGCTCGCCCCGATCCAACTGGCGGCCGAAGGCGGCGAGGCAGTCCTCGTACGCGCGCGAGGCCAGCGTGCCGGGCAGCCGCAGCTGGAGCAGAGGCCAGCGCGAGTCATCGAAGAGGTCCGGGGAGGGCGGCTGCATGGCGTGGGTATACGACGAGGAGGCACGGGGAGATTCGCCCCGGGGCCATTCTGACAGCCCCGGGGAAACGTGCTATGCCCCCGCGCCCCCGGCGGCGCGACGCGCGCCGGTGGGTTGGAGCCGTCGCGATGGATTCACGCAGAACCGAGGGATTTGTCTACCTGGCGGGCTTTGGCGCCTCGATTCCTCTCTCCAACTGGATGCTGGGCCACGTGGGCCTCGCGTGCTCGGACATGGGGCCCTGCCTGCTGCCCGTGGGGCCCGGCCTGATGGCGCCCAGCGGCGTGCTCATCGTGGGGCTGGCCTTCGTGCTGCGCGACCTCGTGCAGCGCCGCCTGGGCAAGGGCTGGACCTTGCTGGCCATCCTCGCGGGCGCGCTCCTGTCGGCGCTGCTCGCCCCGCCGGCGCTGGTGCTCGCCTCGGGCGGCGCCTTCGCCGTGTCGGAGCTGGCCGACTTCGCCGTCTACACCCCGCTGCAGAAGCGCGGCCTGGTGCTGGCGGTGCTCGCCAGCAGCCTGGTGGGCCTCGTGGTGGACAGCGTGCTGTTCCTGCAACTGGCCTTTGGGGGGTTGGACTTCCTCGCGGGGCAGGTGGTGGGCAAGGCGTGGATGGTGGGCCTGTCCCTGCCGTTCATCGCCTGGCTGCGCCGACGCGATGAGCGCCTGGGCATCCAGCTGGCTTGAGCTCCACGGACACGCGGACGCGCGCTCGGCCGCCAGGTCGCTCTCTCCGAGGAGAAACGGAAAATCCCCCGCCATCGCGGGCGCATCTTTCCGCCGGTGATGCGTCATGTTCACCGCCGACGCTCCTGAAGTCGGAGGATGCGAAGGGACGTGCGCGGCATGCATTAGAGTGCGGTGAGCATGCCCCCGCTGAGCCCGTCAGAAGTCCGCGCGCAGGATCGGATTCCCCCCGTGCGTCCGGCGTCCAATCATCTCCCCTCGTCGCCCCTGGCGACGTGCGTGGTGTGGATTTCCCTGCCCACGCATGGGGATGAACTCAACGGCAAGGCGCTCTGCGAGCGCATCCGTCAGTTCGTGCGCGCGCACCACTCGGGCACCTTCTGCTTCGTGCTCGAGGGCGCGGAGATGGTGAACGCGCGCATCGGTTTCGCCAACGCCTTCAAGGAGCTGGACCGGGAGCTGGGCGGCCGCATGGAGGTGGTGTGTGCCATTCCCGCGCCCATCCCCCGGATGATGGCCTACACGGTGGCGACCATGGCCCAGGCCCCCTGGAGCATCTTCCGCACGCGCCCGGAGTTGGAGCTGCACCTGCGCATGCGCGGCTATGCCGGAGACGAGGGCGGTGCGCCGGGCGGACGGCCTCCCCACCTGCGCTTGCACAACCACGTCTGAGCCGGGCCCCGGACGCGGAGTCAATTCCTGGCACTTCCTATTTCCTCGCAATCCAGGTACTTTGGGCTCTTCTGGGTTCAAGGACTCGGAGCACCGGTGCGTCGCGCCGGTTGGGGGGAAGACACATGCTGATGAATCTGATGAGTCTGCGCAGGCAGACCTGGGGTGACGTGCAAGCGCGGTTGAGGCATCTGCCGAGGAACCCGTTGCGCGGCCTCCTGGCGGACGTCCCCGAGCTGGCGAGCCCCACTCCGCGAGACGCACCCGTGGTGGACACCGAGCGGGTGACGGCGTTCCGGCGCGCCATCGAGCGCTACGTGGGCCCGGAGCAGACGGTGGTGGACGTGGGCACGGGCAATGGCTTGCGCGCCATGCTCGCGGCGCGGTGCCAGCCGGGTAAGCTGTACGCGGTGGATGCGTCGCGCAACCTGGACACGGCGCAATGGGTGGCATGCCGCAACGGCTTCACGGACATTGAATTCGTCCGCGCGGACATCTCCCGCTTTCAGCCCTCCGAGCGGGTGGACGTGTTGCTACACGAGCAGGTGGGTGATGGCATCTTCGACACGGGGCTGATTCCGAAGCTGCTGGACGCGCGGGATCGGCTGCTCGCGCCGGGGGGCCGCATCCTGCCCAACCGCTTCGACATCTTCTTCGAGCCGGTGCAACTGCGCGAGGAGGCGCGGGTGCCCTTCATCTGGGACCAGCGCCTGCCGGACGTGGACTTCAGCTGCCTGCAGATCCTGCGGGACACGTTGGATCCGGCGTACTTCACCCGCCTCATCCGGCCGCAGGACGTGGAGCGCTCGTTGTGCGAGGCCCAGCCCGCCTTCACGCTGGACCTGGAGACGCTCAAGGCCGGCGCGCTGCCCAAGCGCCTGTCGCTGGAGCGCTCCGTCGAGCGCGCGGGCCGCATGGACGGCCTGTGCCTCTTCTACCGGGCCCACTTCGACGCCACGCTCTCCTATGACACCGTCCCCGAGCGGCCCCGCGCGTGCGCGCCGGTGATGTTGCTGCGCACGGATTGTCGGGAGTTCACGCGCCGGGACACGCTGCGCGTGGAGCTGTCCCTGCCGGACCTGGCGGACATCACCACCTGGCGATGGAACGTCGCCTGAGTCCGTGGGCGCGAGTGCCCGCTACGTGACGCTCCTCGGGGGGGACGTGTTGCCAGCGCGGCGGGACGTCACCACATGGCGGGGGAACTCCCTCGCGAGGTACGTCCCCTGACCGCTCCCCGATTCGTCGCCTTCCTGCTGCTCGTGTCCACGTCCGCCGGGGCCCAGGCGCCCGCGGTGACCCAGGGGGCCGGCACCCCCCGCGAGATGGCGGGCCGCTGTGGCTCGGCCAACTGGGCCTGCGTGGCGCGCTGCATCGACGTGGCGTGCGTGGACGCATGCCTCGCCAAGGGGTGCCAGGAGGCGCTGGACAAGCTGGCGGGCTGCGCCGACGCGAGCGGCTGCGGCGCGGACGACTCCGCGTGCGTGGCCCGGGCGTGTGACACCCAGTGCGGCCGCTCCTTCGAGCCCGCGCCGCCCAGCCCCGTGAAGGAGACGCCCGACCCGTGCGAGGACGGCTCGGTGGCCTCGAGCAAGGTCCCCAAGAAGATGGTGGGGGACTGGTCCCTGGAGGCCGCGAGCGTGCGGCCCGAGGAGAAGTCCAAGGTCGTCGTCAACGAGGACCAGCGGGACGTCAAGCCGCGCGCCGACTTCGACCGCGCGCTGGTGGTGTCGCCCAATGGCTGCTTCCTGTTGCGCACCCGGCTGGAGAGCGCCACGCTGGGCAAGGGCAACAGCCTGGAGGTCCGCTCCTGGGGCACGCTCCAGGTGAACGAGAAGAAGGACACGGTGGAACTGCGCACGACGTCCGGACAAGCGGTGGGCACCATCTGCGGCAAGCCGCGCGTCATCGCCCTGTCCAAGGGCTCGTCCCAGCGCCCCGCCTACACCTACGAGCTGGACGGCGACACGCTCGGGCTCACGGCCCAGACGAAGTCCAAGCAGACCTTCCAGTTCCGCCGTCAGCCGCTGAAGAAAGACGAGTAGCCCCGTATGTCCGAGCGGATGAACCCCGTGGACGCGGCGTGGCTCCAGATGGAGGAGCCCACGAGTCTCATGGTCATCACCGCGGTGCTCTGGTTCGACACGCCCCTGGAGTGGGCGCGTCTGGTGCAACGGGTGCGCGAGCGGCTCGTGGAGCCTCATCCGCGCTTCCGCCAGCGGGTGGTGCCCGGGGGCGTGTGGAGCGCGCCGCGCTGGGAGGACGTGCCGGACTTCGCGCTCGAGGCCCATCTGCGGCGCACGCGGCTGGAGGCCCCGGGCGGCCCGGAGGCCCTGGCGCCCCGGGTGGGCGAGTCCATGAGCACGCCGCTCGACCCCGCGCGCCCGCTGTGGGAGCTGCACCTGTTCGACGGGTATGCCTCGGGCAGCGCGCTGCTCGTGCGGGTGCACCACGCCATCGCGGACGGCATCGCGCTCGGGCGGGTGCTCATGTCCCTGACGGACGCGAGCGCGGACGGGGCCCGGCGGCCTCCGGACTTCGAGGAGCCCACGCCCGGGCCGGGGACGTGGGGCCGGCTGTGGCGCGGCGCGCTCAAGGTGGCCGACTCCACCCAGGCCGCCTGGAAGCGGGGCGGGGAGCTGTGGGCCGAGCCCATCCAGCTCATGGACCTGGCGGTGGAGGGCGCGCGCGGGGCGTCGGCCGTCAGCCGGCTGCTGACGCTGCCGAGGGATCCCCCCTCGCCCTTCACGGGGCGGCTCGGCCGAGCCAAGCGCGTGGCATGGTCCCGGCCGGTGCCCCTGGAGCAGGTGCGCGAGATTGGCCATGGCACGGGCAGCACGGCCAACGACGTGCTGATGGCGGTGGTGGCGGGCGCCCTGCGCCGCTACATGCGCGCGCGCGGCGTGCCCACCCAGGATTTGAGGGCCGTGGTGCCGGTGAACCTGCGCTCGCTCCACGAGCCCCTGCCGCGCACGCTCGGCAACCGCTTCGGCATGGTGTTCCTGCCCTTGCCGGTGGGCGAGGAGGACGCCGTGGCGCGGCTGTGGGAGCTCAAGCGGCGCATGGACGCGCTCAAGCGCTCGCCGGAGGCGGCCCTGGTGTTCGGCCTGCTGAGCGCGGCGGGCCTGGCGCCCGCGGCGGTGGAGCGCGCGGCGGTGGACGTCATGCGACGCAAGTCCTCGCTCGTGCTCACCCACGTGCCTGGCCCCAAGCGGCCCGTGTACCTCGCGGGCGCGCGGTTGTCGGGCATGGCCTTCTGGGTGCCCATGGCGGGGCGGCTGGGCCTGGGCCTGAGCCTCTTCAGCTACGCGGGCCACATGACGCTGGGCGTGGCGGCGGACGCGGGGCTCGTGCCCGAGCCGGAGGCGTTCATCGCGGACTTCGAGGCGGAGCTCGAGGCGCTGGCCCAGGCGGTGCGTGACGCGCACGCCCCCGCCGACTCCTGAGCCGCCGGGCGCGGGCTACCGGCCGCGCTTGCGCGGGGGAGGGGCCTTCTCCTGGCGCCCGCGGGTGCGCAGGGGCGCGTCGTGCTCGGGGCGCGCCACTTCCTGGTTCAGCTTGTGGAAGGCCTCCAGCCGCTCGGCGGGCAGGGTGCCCATGCGCACCGCCTCGCGCACGGCGCAGCCCGGCTCGCGCTCGTGCCGGCAGTCACTGAAGCGGCAGCCCGTGGCCAGGGCCTCGATGTCCGTGAACGTCGCGCGCAGGCCCTCCTCGTTCTCCATCACGCCCAGCTCGCGCATGCCGGGCGTGTCGATGACGAGGCCGCCGCCGGGCAGGATGAACAGCTCGCGGTGCGTGGTGGTGTGCCGGCCCTTGTCGTCCTCGCTCACCTCGCGCACTTCCTGGCGGGCACTGCCGAGCAGCCGGTTGATGAGCGTGGACTTGCCCACGCCGGACGAGCCGATGAGCGCCACCGTCTGGCCCGGGCCGAGGTAGGGCGCGAGCGCGTCCAGGCCCTCGCCCGTCACGGCGCTCACGGTGTGCACGGGCACGTCCTGGGCGAGCGCGGCGATGCGCTCGCGCTCGCGCGGCGCGTCCTCGCTCAAGTCCGACTTGGTGAGCAGCACCACGGGCCGGGCGCCGCTGTCCCACGCCACCGTGAGGTAGCGCTCGAGCCGCCGCGGGTTGAGATCCTTGGTGAGCGCGGACACGAGGAAGACGCCGTCCAGGTTGGCGGCGACCACCTGCTCCTCGGCGGTGCGGCCCGCGGCCTTGCGCGTGAGCTGGGTGCGCCGGGGGAGCACGGACTGGATGACGGTGGTGCCTTCCTGGGCGCGCGGCTCGAAGGACACCCAGTCGCCCACCACGGGCCGGGCCGAGTCGCCCTTGCGGATGGCCATGCGCAGCTTGCCGGGGATGGTGGCGCGCAGCTCTCCGTCCGTCGTGCCGAGCAGGTACTCGACGCCATAGTCCGCGGTGATGCGCGCGGGCTGCTCGCCCGGACCCGCCTGGACGCGCCACGCCTCGCGAAACGGCGCGCCCCAGCCCCACTTCTCCAACACCCGCTCATCCATGCCGAGGGCTCATTGAATCTCCATGCGACGGGGAGGGCCCTAGACGAGCCCGTACTCCTCCAGCTTGTTGTACAGGGTCCGGCGGCTGATGCCGAGCAGTCGCGCGGCCAGGGTGCGGTTGTCCCCGGCGCTCTTGAGCGCGTCCACCAGGGCCTGGCGCTCCGTCTCCTTGCGCTGGGACTCCAGGGTGCGTCCCTCGCTCGCGCCCGGGGCCGCCGTCGGGCCGCCCGGCACCGGGGTGAGGGCGGGGGCGGGCAGCAGGGGGATGATGCCCGGCTGCCGCTCGAGCTCGCGCCGCACCTCGTCGCCGGTGAGCAGGGGCCCGTCGGAGAGCACCACCAGCCGCTCGATGAAGTTCTGCAACTGGCGCACGTTGCCGGGCCAGGGCTGGGCGCACAGGGTGGCCAGGCCCTCCGGCGTGAGGGTGAAGGCGGGCCGGCCATTGGCGCGCGCGTGCACGTCGAGGAAGTGGCGCGCGAGCGGCTCGATGTCCTCGGGCCGGGCGCGCAGGGGCGGCAGCCACACCGGCACCACGTTGAGCCGGTAGAAGAGATCCTCGCGGAAGGTGCCCTCGCGCACCAGCGTCTCCAGGTCCCGGTGCGTGGCCGCCACGAAGCGCACGTCCACCTTGAGCGTCTGCGTGCCGCCGAGCCGCTCGAACTCGCGCTCCTGCAGCAGGCGCAAGAGCTTCACCTGCACCTGGGGGGTGATGTCGCCGATCTCGTCGAGGAAGAGCGTGCCGCCGTGGGCCAGCTCCACGCGGCCGGGCTTGCGCGTGGCCGCGCCAGTGAAGGCGCCCTTCTCGTAGCCGAACAGCTCGCTCTCCAAGAGCGTGTCGGGCAGGGCCGCGCAGTGCAGCTTCACGAAGGGGCCGGCGTGGCGGGGGCTCGCGTCGTGCACGGCCTTGGCGGCCAGCTCCTTGCCCGTGCCGGACTCGCCGCGCAAGAGCACCGTGGCCGTGCCCGCCGCCGCGCGCGCGAGCAGGGCCTGGACGCTGGACATGGCGGAGCTGCGGCCCACGAAGCTCCCGGCGTCCTTGCCCACGGGGGGGCGGGAGGCCTCGGGCTGCTGGGCGCGCAGGAGCGCCTTGCGGATGCTGAAGAGGATCTCCTCGCGATCGAAGGGCTTGAGGGCGAAGTCCGTCGCGCCCGCCTTCATGGCCTCCACGGCCAGGGGCACGGTGCCATGGGCGGTCAGGAGGATGACGGGCAGGTCGGGCCAGGAGCGGCCCACCTCGGCGAGCAGCTCCAGGCCGCTCATGCCGGGCATGCGCACGTCACTCACCACCACGTCGATGGGCTTGCGGCCCAGCAGGGCGAGCGCCTCGTCTCCCCGGGAGGCCGTGTGCACCGACAGGCCCGCTTGTCCCAGCAGCGCGCCGAGCACCTTGGCCACGGCCGGGTCGTCATCCACCAACAACACACTGCCCTTCAACGGCTCGGCCAAGGTGCTCTCGTCTCCTGGAACGGGTCGCCCATCCTACTCCGGCCGGACCCGGGGCGTCAGCGCCAGGGCCGCTCGGGGGACGGCCGAGCGGGCCTCATGGGGACGGGGGACTACCGCTCCGGGCCGGGACCGGAGACGGGCAGCCGCAAGGTCACCGTGGTGCCGCGTCCCTCGTGGCTCGTGAGTTTCACCCGGCCGCCATGGGACTCCACTACCCGCCGCACGAAGGCCAGTCCCAGCCCGCTGCCCGTGGCCTTGGTGGTGTAGAAGTCGTCGAATGCCCGCTCGCGGGTGCGCGCGTTCATGCCCTCGCCCGTGTCCTCCACGCCGAGCACCACGCTGCGCACCTCCCGCCGCGTGCGCACGGTGAGCGTGCCTCCATTCGGCATGGCCTCCAGGGCGTTGCGCACCAGGTTCTCCACCGCGTTGACCAGCAGATCCCAGTCTCCCGCGCAGGGCAGCGCCCCCGGCGCCAGCTCCTGGCGCAGCTCCACCCCGGGCCTTCCCGTGAGGCCTTGCAGCGACAGCACGCTCGTGGCCAGTTGGTTCAGGTCCACCGGCTGCATCAGGGGCTCCACCCGCCCGAGCCGCTGGTAGGTGTCCACCACCCGATCCAACCGCTCCACCTGCTCGAGCAGCAGGTCGAGGAACTCGCCCTTGTCGTCCCACGGCTGGCCCCGGGCGTGCTCCTCCTGGAGGTACTGGGTGGCGCCCTTGAGCGCGGCGATGGGGTTCTTCAGGTCATGCGCCATCTGCGCGGAGAAGCGCCCCAGGGTGGCCATCTGCGTGAGCCGCTCGCGCTGGGCCACGAAGGCGGACACGCCCCGGCGGGTGATGCCCAGCAGCGCGAGCGTGATGGCGACCGTGCCCACCACGAGCGCGCCCCGCCGCTCGGCGAAGGCGCGGAACACGCCCAGGTAGGACAGGACCCCGATGAGCGACAGGAGCAGCGCGTACGCGGCGTGGACGTTGGTCAGCTCCTGGCCGAAGAGCCGCAAGCGCAGCGCCACCACCGCGATGGCGGGCAGGCCGAGCAGCGTGCCCAGGCCCCCCAGGCGCGGCACGTTGCCACCCAGCTCCGCCGCCACGTCCGTGCCGAAGAGCACCACCAGCAGCGCCAGGCCCGTGAGCAAGAGCCGCGTGCGCATGCGCTCGATGGCGCGCGGCTCGCGGCGCAGGTGCCGCCCGAGCAGCCAGAACGCCGTGCCCAGCACGGGCAGGAACAGGCCCACCAGCACCCAGGTGAAGCCCCGCGAGGTGACGCTCGCCGCCACGCGCTCGGCGCCCAGCCCCCCGAGCGCCACGAGCGACAGGGCGCCGAACAGCCCATACGTGGCGTACATCACCCCGGACAGTCGGCGCCGCTCGCCCACGAACGACAGCAGGAAGTGCAGCAGGGGCGGGGCGCTCATCATCGTCGACATCGTGGCGATGAGCCGCCAGCCCGCGCCGCCCGAGCGCACCAGGGCGAAGTCGGCGAAGTTCCACGTGGACAGGGTGATGCAGAGCACCGCGAGCGGGAGCGCCAGGGGGCTGCGGCCCACGCGCACCAGGGCCAGCACGGCCAGCGCCAGCAGGCCCGCACAGGCCCCGAGGCTCAGCCACGCCTGGGTCGTCATGACGGAGCGTCTCCCTCGCGGCCTAGAGCAGGGTCAGTCGGCGCGAGCGCCCGGGGTCCGCCGCCACGGCTTCCCAGCGGCGCACGGCCGCCTCGCGCTCGGGCTCGGGTGCGTCGGCGTAGTAGCCGAGTGTGTCGTTGAGGGCCCGGCTCAGCTCCTCGATGGAGGTCAGGCGCACGTCGAGCTCCGGGTGCCGCAGCGCCGTCACGAGCCAGTCCGCGCGGCGGCGCGCGCGGTTGTCCGCCCACCAGGTCATCCAGGCCCGGGCGTCCAGCCCCAGCGACACCCGCGTCAGCTCGCGCAGCGCATCCGCGGCGGCCTGGGCGCACAGGGGATCGCTCGTGCCCGTGAGCGGGATGAGGCTCTCGATGGACTCGCGATCGTGCAGCGTGCCCAGGGCGCGCGCGGCGAGCGAGCGGCGCAGCGGATCGCGGTGCTGGAGCTCCTGGCGCAGCTCCCGACGTGCCGCGTCCAGGCGAGGCAGGTGCTTGAGCGCGGCGGCGGCGGCGCGCGCGGCGCTGGACAGGTCCGGCTCGGCGTCGAAGAGGCCGCGCAGGATGCCGTCCACCAGCTCCACGTAGGGCAGGTTGCCCGCGGTGAGCAGGGCGAAGTAGCGCGTGTCCGAGTCGGGCGAGTCCAACAGCGGCGCCAGGGCCTGGGCCGCGGGCCGACCGAGCCGCGACAGGGCGCCGGCGATGGGGCCGAGCTCGTCCGCCTCGGGCAGCTCCAGCACGGGCAGCCGGCTCCAGGCGGAAGGGCCGGGAAAGTGCGTGACGAGCACCCGGGCGCTGGCCTCGGGCGAGCGTGCCAGCTCCGCCATGGCGCTCGCGCGCTGGTTGGCGTCCGGGCCGGTGAGGCGCTTGATGAGGGGGCCGAAGTCCGGGGGCGGGCGCTCCTCCTGGGACATGACCAGGGGCGCGAGCGAGGCGGCGCGGCCCATCGCGCCCGAGGAGCGGGTGGCGAAGGGGCTCCAGCCCAGGCCCGCGGCGAGCGACGGCTGCGGGGCGGGAGCGGCGGGCTCGTCCAGCTCCACGTCCACGTCCACGTCGAAGCTCATGCCGCTGCCGCGCTGCGGCGCCTGGCGCTGTTTGCGAAAGAGCAGCAGCTCCTGGAAGGCGGCGGGCAGCTCCTGGCAGAAGAGGAGGTAGTCGGACAGTCGCCGCTGGCTGATGGGCTTCTGGCCGCAGTCGCCGTAGAGCACCGCCACGAGCCGGCCGCGCACCTCCACCGGGTAGAGGAAGAGGGTGCGCGGCGGCTGACGGCCGAACAGCTCCAGGTAGTGCCGGGTGAGGCTGTCGGGGGGCACGGGGCCCGCGTAGCTGCCCCGGGTGACGGCCACGGTGCGAAAGACACTGCTGGCGTCGAGCGGGATGGACACCTGCGCGAGCGACTCCGCCGGGAGCCCCTCGCCTCGCGCGTCCCAGCCCACCGCCGCGCCGCGCATCACCGCGAAGGCGGCCACGTAGTCGAAGGTGCGGCGGCCAAAGCGCAGGGCCGTGTCGATGAGCCGATCCCGCTCGCGCGTGGCGTCCTTGAGGGCGGCCCGGGCCTGCACGAGCGTCCAGTCGGGCACGTCATCGCTCGCGGCCCGGGGGGCCTCGGCCTCCGGCGCGCGGGCCTCGACCGGCGCGGGCGCGGGGCGCGGGGGCGCGGGTGGGGGCGCCACGGGCGCGGCGGCCACCGGGGCCGGAGGCGGCGCGGGCGCGGGCGGAGGGGGCCGGGGGGCCACGGGCGCGGGCGCCTGGGGCGCGGGCCGGGCCTGCGGCGGCTGGGCCGGGGGCGGAGGCTGAGCGGGCGGCGGAGGCTGGGCCGGGGGCGGGGGCCGCGGCGCGGGCTCGGCCATGTTCAGCCGCAGGGGCTCACGGGCGGGCGCGGACGCGGGAGGCGGCGCGGCGGGCGGGGCCGCGGGGGCGGGCGGGCGCGCGGCGGTGGGGGCGGGCGGGCGCGCGGCGGGCGCCGGACGCGGGGGGGGCGGGGCCGCGGGGGCCGGGGGGGCCGCGGGCTTGGCCGTGCGCTCGAGCGACACGGGCTCGGCGGCCACGTTGCGCGCGAGCCGCTCCACCATCTCCACGGTGAGGGTGGACTCCTCGGGTTGCGGCGGCGGCGGCGGCCGGGGCGCGGGAGGCGGCGCGGAAGGTGCGGGGGCGGACGGTGCGGGCGCGACAGGTGCTGGCGCGGAAGGGGGCGGCGGGGCCCCGGCGCCCATGCGCTCGGGATCGAGCAGGGCGAGCACCGCGCTCTGGCGCGGCGAGAGCGGCAGCCGGTAGATGACGGAGATCCACTCGCGCACCCGCACCTCGGTGGCCACCCACAGCTCCAGGGGCTTGCCGAGCAGGAAGCCCACTTCCTCCAGCTCCTTGCGAGGCACCGGGTAGCCGCAGGCCACGTGCAGGGTGGTGCCATCGAGCGACAGGGGCACCACGCACAGCCGGTCGGCGATCTTCGGGGGGATGAAGGAGGCGACGTCCGCGTTGGGCTCGAAGTCGGCCAGGTTCACCGGCCGCAGTCCCGATGCCTCCCCGAGTGCGTGCAGCACCTGGGGCTCGGTGAGCATGCGCCGCTCGAGCAGGGCCGTGTCGAGGGCACCCCCTTGAGCCGCCTGATGGCGCAAGGCTTCCTCGGCCTTGTCCTGGGGAAGGAGGCCCTGCGTGATCAGGGTCTGGGCGAGATGGGCAGGCATGGGGGCGAGGCATCTTAAGGCCGTGGCAGGCGGGCACAATGAATCCGCGCAATGAATCCTTCGCCGCCGTCCGCCCGGCCCCCCTTCGGGCACTTCCGCCCGGGTCCGGACACAACCCGTCGTCGGGCCTCCTTTCCCATTGCCCGGCGGGCGGCGCGCGGCGACAGTCCGGGCGGCTCCTTTCCATGACCGCCCCGTCCGACATTCAAGTGGCCCTGGAGGCCGAGATCTCCCGTCTGCGGGGGCTGTTGCAGCAGGCGGGGCTCGACGCCGAGGGCCAGGCCCTGGCCTCCGCGCCCTCGCCACTCGAGCCGGCCCGCTTGCTGCGTCTGGCCCAGGGGGCGGGGGGCATCGGGGTGTTCTCGCTGGAGCTGGCGACCGGGTTGATGACCGTCACGCCGGCGTACTGCGAGCTGTTCGGACTCGACCCGGTGGAGGTCCTTCCCGCCGAGCGGATCGAGGCCCTCCTGCTCGCGGACGACCCCTCCGAGTCCCCGCTGGAGCGCCGGTCGCGGCCGCAGCGCGGCTTGAGCACCGAGTTCCGCATCCGCCATGCGCGCACCGGGGCCCCGCGCTGGATCTCCCGCCGGGCCGAGTATGTCCGGGACGAGCAGGGGCGGCCGGTGCGGCTCATCGGCGTCGTGCAGGACATCACCGAGCGCCGGCGCATCGAGGACGCGCTGCGGGATGCCAACGAGCGCATGCAGCTCGCGCTCAACTCGGACGTGGTGATGGGCACCTGGGTGTGGAACATCCCGGAGGACCAGCTCATCGCGGACGCGCGCTTCGCCCAGGCGCTGGGGCTCGACGTCCAGGAGGCGGCGCGGGGCCTGCCGCTCGAGGCGTTCGTGCGCGCCATCCACCCGGACGACCGCCCCCGGGTCGAGGCGATGATCGCCAAGACGGTGCGGCTGGGCAGCCCCTACCGCGCCGAGTACCGCGTGCTGCACGCCCAGTGGGGCTACCGGTGGATCGAGGCCAGTGGCCACTGCGAGCTGTCCGCCGAGGGGCAGCCGCGGCGCTTTCCCGGCGTGTTGATCGACATCCACGATCGCAAGGAAGGCGAGCTGCGGCTGGCGGCGCTCGTGGAGGTGGGCGACCGGCTGCGCGACCTGGAGACGACCTTCGCCATCGCCAGCACGGCCATGGACGTGGTGGGCCCGCTGATGGGCTGCATCCGGGCGGCCTACGGGACCATCGACAGCCCGCGCCGGGTCATCGAGGTCCAGCGCGACTGGGTGGCGCGTCCCGACGTGCTCAGCGTGGCGGGCCGGCACTCCTTCGATGACTACGGCGTGCACCTGGAGGACCTCAAGCGCGGGGAGACGGTGGTCATCCCCGACGTGGAGAAGGATCCGCGCACGGCGCCCCACGCGGCCAACTTCGTGGCGCTCGGGGTCCGCTCGCTGCTCAACGTGCCCCTGATGGAGCACGGGCGGCTCGTGGCGGTGCTGCTGCTGCACGACACGCGCGTGCGCGACTGGAGCGAGGACGAGATCGACTTCCTGCGCAACATCGCCGATCGGGTCTGGGCGACGAGCGAGCGCTTCCGGGTGCTGGCGGAGCTGCGCCGGGCCAACGAGGACCTGGAGCTGCGGGTGGCCCAGCGCACGCGCGAGCGGGACCGCGTGTGGAAGATCTCCCAGGAACTCCTGGGGGTGATGGACACCGGCGGGCGGCTGCTCAGCGTGAACCCCGCGTGGAGCGCGGTGCTGGGCTGGCGCGAGGACGAGCTGGTGAGGGGGACCCTGGACTGGCTGGAGGCCGAGGGCCACGCGGCCATGCGGGCGGAGCTGGCCCGGCTCACCGCGGCGGACGCCACGCGGCGCTTCGAGACGCCGCTCAAGCACAAGAACGGCTCGGTGCGGCACCTGTCCTGGACGGCGGTGCTGGTGCCCGAGGAGGGCCTGGTCTACGGCGTGGGCCGGGACGTGACGGAGCAGCGCCGCGTGGAGGAGGAGCTGCGCCAGTCCCAGAAGATGGAGGCGGTGGGCAAGCTGACCGGCGGCGTGGCGCACGACTTCAACAACCTGCTCCAGGTCATCTCCGGCAACCTCCAGCTGCTCCAGCGCGACGTGGCGAGCAACGAGCGCGCCCAGCGCCGCGTGAACAACGCCATCGGCTCGGTGAACCGGGGCGCCAAGCTCGCCTCCCAGTTGCTCGCCTTCGCCCGGCGCCAGCCCCTGCGGCCCCTGGTGCTGGACCTGGGTGGCCTGGTGCGCGGCATGGATGATCTGCTGCGCCGCTCGCTCGGCGAGGACGTGCGGGTGGAGGCCATCATCGCCGGGGGGCTGTGGAACACGTTCATCGACCCCAACCAGATGGAGAACGTCCTGCTCAACCTGGCCATCAACGCGCGCGACGCGATGGCGGGCAGCGGCACGCTCACGCTGATGGCGGACAACGTCGTGCTGGGGGAGGAGTACGTGCGGCTGCACCCGGAGGTGGCCCCGGGCGCCTACGTGATGCTGTCCGTGACGGACACGGGCAGTGGCATGTCCCCGGAGGTGATGGAGCGCGCCTTCGAGCCCTTCTTCACCACCAAGCCCGAGGGCCGGGGCACGGGCCTGGGCCTGAGCATGGTGTACGGCTTCGTCAAGCAGAGCGGCGGCCACGTGGAGCTGCGCAGCGAGCTGGGACGCGGCACCACCTTCAAGCTGTACCTGCCGCGCACCGAGCAGGAGCAGGCCGTCCAGCCCGAGGTGCTCTCGGGTCCGGTGGAAGGCGGCTCCGAGACCATCCTCGTGGTGGAGGACGACATGGCGGTGCGCGCCACCACCGTGGACATCCTCTCGGACCTGGGCTACCGCGTGCTCAAGGCCGTGGACGGCCAGAGCGCCCTGTCACTGCTGACGCGCGGCGATCCGGTGGACCTGCTCTTCACCGACGTGGTGATGCCCGGCCCGGTGCGCAGCCCGGAGCTCGCCCGTCAGGCCCAGGCCTTGTTGCCGGACCTGGAGGTGCTCTTCACCTCCGGCTACACCGAGGACGCCATCGTGCACGGGGGCCGGTTGGACCCGGGCGTCCACCTGCTGAGCAAGCCCTACCGGAGCGAGGATCTGGCGCGCAAGGTGCGGCAGCTGCTCGACCAGCGCGACCAGAAGCGCGCCGCGCGCGTGCCCACCCCACCCGAGTCCCGACGCGCGCCGGACAAGACGCGGCGCCTGCGGGTGCTGCTGGTGGAGGACGACGAGGACATCCGCTCCTCGGCCTACGAGCTGCTGGGCCTGCTCGGCCATGACGTGGTGGCGGTGGCCAGCGCCGAGGAGGCCAGCGAGGTGCTGGCGGTGGACGCCTTCGAGCTGCTCTTCACGGACGTGACCCTGCCGGGCCGCTCTGGCGTGGAGCTCGCGCGGGACGCGGTCCGGCTCCGGCCGGGGCTGCGGGTGCTCATCGCCTCGGGACATGCCAGCGCGGCGCTGCCCCCGGAGGATGCGCTGCGCATGGGCGCCGTCCTCCTGCCCAAGCCCTACGCCCTGCTCCAACTGCAGAAGGCCCTGGAGCAGGTGGCCGCCTCGCTCTAGCTCGGCCGCACCACGTAGGTGGACGTCAGCTTGTCGTGCAGCGTCTGGCCTCGCCGGTCGAAGAGGGCCATCCAGAAGCCGGCGAGGAAGAAGCCGAAGGACACACACGCGAGCAGGGCGCGGACGATGGCCCGGCCCGGCGCCGGGGCCATGCCCCGGGTGTCCACGAGCTTGAGGCCCAGCACCCACCGGCCCAGGGTCCGGCCATTCCAGAGGAAGGCCGCCACGGCGCAGTACACGAGCGAGAGCACGACGAGCAGCGCGGCGCCGGGAATGAGCACGGCCTGGAGCGCGCGGACCTGGACGAGGAACGCATCGAGCCCGGTGAGGTTCGTCTGGGCCTTGTGCACGCCCGCCACCGACGAGGCGAGCAGCAGGTAGAGCGCGACGATGCCCGCGATGGCGCCCGTGTCGATGCTGAAGGCCAGCAGGCGGCGCCAGAGCGAGGCCGGGCGTGCATGAACCTCACCCGCGGCGGCGGGCATGGGCGGTGCCACGGGCTTCGCGCGGGCGGGCGCGGGGGCCGCGATGGGCACGGGGGCCGGGGCCGCGACGGGAACCGGGGCGGGCACGGGTCGCACGGGCGCGGCGGTGTTCACGGGCAGGGTCTCGGGTGCTTCCTCGTCGACGTCGACGGAGAAGGACGCGTCCTCGGCCTCCGACGCGGCGACAGGCGGCGCGACGGGAGCCGGAGCGGGACGCGGCGGCATGACGGGCAGTCCCGGCGTGCCGGGGGGACGCGCGGCGGCGGGCGGCGGAGCGGCACGGGGAGCCGGCGCGGAGACCCCGGGCCGAGCGACCGCGGTGGGCGGCATGGGCGAGTGGGGCGTCGGCGGAGCGGCGAGGGCCTGGGGCGCGGCGGCCGGAGGCGGCCTCGGCGCGGCGACCACGGGGGCCACGTTGCGCACGGTGGGCGGAGGCGCGGCGGTGGGCCGCTGCGCGGGCGCCATGCCGGGCGGCGTGGCGGGCCGGGCGATCATCCCCGGGGGCAGGGCGGGCTCCGAGGGCAGCGTGGCGGGGTCCTCCTCCCGCTGCGCGCGTCGGCGGTCGATGTGGATGTCCTTATCCAACATGGCGGGCACGGCCCGGCTGGCGGGTGGGAGCGCGGCGGCGGCGCAGGCGGGGCACTCCCCCACGGGCGGCAGCGAGGCTCCGCACTTCAGGCACTTGGACAACGGTTCCTCCAGGCTGAAGAAGGCTGTAGCACCATGAAACGCCCTCCCCGTGCCCGGGGCAAGAAAACGGCCGTCGACCCGAGGACCCCCGCTCGCCGAGGGCCTTCGTCCGCTCAGGCGGCGTAGCGCCGGCGGGCCGCCAGGTGCATGGCCACCGACACCGCGAGCGAGCCGACGACGGCCAGCACGACACCCAGGGGGCTCAGGGTCGAGACGCTCGGGGGGGAGATGGAAGAGCCGAACAGTCCGCCCACGATTCCGCCCAGCAGCCCGAGCAGCCCGCTGGAGAACAGGCGCACCTTGGTTTCCGACGGCATCGCCACGAAGGCGAGGGCGCCCACGACGAGTCCAATGAAGGCGTAGACGAACATGGCCATGGAGACGGCTCCCTTCGGAGGGGTTCGCTCCAAACCTAGGGACGTGGCGTGGGTCGGACAGACGGGGGCGGGTGAGGGCCCGTCTTCCCGGCCCCTAACCGAGCTCCCCGTCCAGATGGGCCATGACGGTGAGCGCGGCGAGGGCCGCGGTCTCCGTGCGGAGGATGCGGCGGCCGAGCGTGACGGGCCGGGCGCCCAGCGCCTGGAGCGCGCTCACCTCCTCGCGGGCCAGTCCGCCCTCGGGGCCGATGACGAGGGCCACGGGCGTCCCGGGAGCGCTCGCGCGGAAGAGCTCGCCCAGGGGCGCCGCGGACTCCTCCTCGTCGAGCACGAGCAGCAGCGTGCCCGGCGCGAGCGCCCGGGCGGCCTCGACGAGCGGGCGGGGCGGGTGCACGAGCGGCACGTCGTTGCGGCGGCACTGCCGCGCCGCCTCTTCGACGATCTTCATCCACCGCGAGGTGCGGTCCTCGGCGCGCTTGGGGTCGAGCTTCACCACGCTGCGCGCG
The DNA here is from genome assembly GCF_016904885.1 of Archangium primigenium. Lineage (NCBI taxonomy): Bacteria > Pseudomonadati > Myxococcota > Myxococcia > Myxococcales > Archangiaceae > Melittangium > [Archangium] primigenium. The sequence goes on along the minus strand of NZ_JADWYI010000001.1, from coordinate 8,734,254 downwards.
GTGGCCACGGGGTGGAAGGCGGCGGCGCCCAGCTCGGTGCCCTTCTGCAGCACCCACTCCAGCTTGTCGCCCTTGGGAAGGCCCTGGAGGATGTGCACCGCGCGCGCGGCCGGCGTGCTCCGCGCCTCGCCGAGCGTCAGGCGCACCGTCTCCGGCTCCACGGCCGCCACGCGCGCGTCGAAGGCCCGGCCCGCGCCATCGAAGACCTCGAGCGCGTCGCCCTCGGCCAGGCGCAGCACGTGCAGCAAGTAGTGGCGCCGGTCGCCCGAGAGGGTCACCTCGGAGGGCGCGTGCTCGGGGAGCGGCACGAGGAGTCGGATCACGGCGGGAGCGGGCCTTTGACGAGGGGAAGGCGCGACTTCACCAGGAAGCCGCGCCCTCCACCAGGACTGGATTCAGTGCCGCAGGTCGCGCAGCTCGAAATCGGCGATGCACGGCAGGTGGTCCGAGGCGTCCGTGGAGTGGTCCACCTCGAGCAGCAGGGGCTCGAGCTCGCGCGAGGCGAAGAACGTGTCGAAGCGCTTGCCGGTGGCGGGCACGACGCCCGCGCCGTCGGGCAGCGAGTTGAGGGTGGACATGTCCGCCACGTCCTGCAGGCGCATCCACATGGCCGAGTTCTTCGGGTGGGTGCCCTTCACGAGGATTTCACGCGCCTCGTCCGGGCTCATGTGCGAGCCGTCCGGCATGCGCACGCGCAACGCCCGCGCCCGGCGCAGGGGGTCGGGCAGCTCGTGCTCGAGCGCGTGGAGGGCGCGGCGCACGCGCACGTCGGCGATGTTGCCCACGCCCCAGTCGCCCACGCTCGGGTGCACGTCGCCGTAGCGCGACTCGTAATCGAGCACCGTCTCGGTGGGCTCGTGCTTGCGCAGCGGGTTGGGCAAGAGCGAGTAGTGCTGCTTGACGTTGATGTTGGCGTTGAAGTCGCCCAGGGCGATGGAGGGCACGCCTTCTCGGGCGTGCACGAGCGCCTGGAGCTGCCAGAGCTGGCCGGCGTTGATGCCGCTGTCACCCAGCGAGTGGTGCACGTTGTAGAGGGCCACCGGGCGGCCGCACACGTCGATGAGCGCGAAGATGGCGCCGCGGTCCTCGTCCAGCTCGCCCATGAAGCCCTGGCGCGTGGCGGCGGCCACGCGCGCTTCCGTGGGGAAGTCGTAGGTGAAGTGCACCGCCTCCAGCAGGGGGTAGCGGCTGAGGATGGCCTTGCCGTTGACCACCGGCCCGTCGATGTCGCGCCCCTGGTAGGCCAGGTGGAAGCCATAGTCGCGCGCGAGCTCCACGGCGGTGGGCTGGCACGCCTCCTGGAGGGCGATGATGTCCGGCATCCGCCCCGTCTCCTCGAGCGCGGCGAAGTAGGCCTCCAGCAGCGCCCGGCGCTCGCCGCCCAGGAGGATGTTGTACGTCATCACCCGCAGGGGCCCCTGCCGCACGGGGCGGGGATGGGGGTGGTGCACGAGCATCGTCACGCCGTCGCCCAGCAGTCGCGGCCCGGTGGCCGGCGGCAGGTCGTCGAAGCCCTGGTAGACCCGGAGGGCCTCGCGGCGGGGCAGGTGCGTGGGCGGCGCGACGGGCACGCCTTCGATGATGCCCCGCCCGAAGGGGAGGCGATCCAAGAGTCGAGAAAGGGCCTGTCCTGGCATGGGTCCTCGGCTGGAGCTGCGTGTGGCCTGTTACCAGTGCTTCACCGTCGCGCGTCCACCCGTACCAAGGGGACGCCTTCCCGGCCGGAGACATCCGGACCCGGGAGGAGGGGGAGCGGGGACGTGCTGGACATGCCTGCCATCGTGGGCTCCTGCGCGGTGGAAATGAGTGCCTTCCCACAATCTCGGACGCGCGGTGCCTCTCGCCAACCCGGCCAGCCCTCCCCGTGGCAGGGGAGGGGGCGGCGGAGCGAGCCCTCCAGGGCGCGCTAGGGGACCGTCTGGGGCGTGCCCACGGGCCGCTCGGGCAGCGCGTAAGCCCCCGAGAGCAGGGCCACGAAGAACAGCGGCCCCACCAGGGCGTGCACCAGGTTGGTGAAGAGGGAAGGCGACTTCTTTTCCCACACGGCGTGCCCGGCGAGCTGAATGAGCCAGCCCCCCACCGCCAGGGCGATGACCGCCCAGACGGGCAGCAGCCGACCGAGCGGGATGCACAGCAGCATGAAGGCGGACACCAGCGCGCCGAGCTTCGGGTCCGCGCGCAGGTACCACGCGGTGGAGAACACCCAGGCCACCATCGCGAGCGTGAGCACGCCTCCGGGCAGGGCCGGCACCTCCACGAGCCTCACCCAGTCCAGCATGGCCACGGCGTGCAGGACGATGACGGGAATGGCGATTTTATGGGTGAGCCGGTTGGTGGGATGCTGATGGGAGGAGACGTACTCGTCGAAGAGTGCCCGCGTGTGTGGTGTCAGCATGCGCGGAGTCTAACCCCGGTGGAAGTCCAGGCGCACCCATTCGCCCTGCTGCGCGCCCGGCTCCGGCACCAGCCCGAGCTTCACGTACGCCGCCTCCACGTCCGCCTTCTGGTGGGCGAGCACCCCGGCGAGCAGCAGCCGGTCCTTGACGTGCGCGGTGATGAGCGGCGCCAGCTCGATGAGCGTGTTGGCGAGGATGTTGGCCACCACCAGGTCGAAAGGACCCTGAACGGCGTCCAGCGACTTGCCGGAGAACTCCACCTCCGGAGTCGCATTCACCTCGGCGTTCTCCCGTGCCAGCTCCACCGACACCGGATCGTTGTCCGTGCCCACCACCCGCCCGGCCCCCAGCTTCTTCGCGGCGATGCCCAGCACCCCCGTGCCCGTGCCCACGTCCAGCACGCTCGCGCCTGGATGGTCCGCCATGTAGGCGTCCACCGCACCCAGGCACAGCGAGGTGGTGGGGTGGTCGCCGGTGCCAAAGGCCATCTTCGGCTCGATGACCAGGCGCACCCGATCCGCGGGTGCGTTGGGCACGTCCCAGGGCGGGCCCACCCAGAGCCGGCCCACCTGCACGGACTTGATGTGCGCCTTCCAGGCGTTGCTCCAGTCCTGCTGCGCTTCCTCGGCCAGCGTCAGCCGCGCCGAGGGGAAGGCCTCGGCCAGGGCCTCGCGGGCCTCCTGGGCCGTGGCCGCGTCCTCGAAGTAGGCCACCAGGATGGCCGCGCCGGCCACGGGGGCCCGCACTCCGGGCATGACGGGGGCCTCGCGGTCCCGCACCTCCAGTCCCAGGATTCCCGACTCGTGCAGTAGGTCCTGCGCCGCTTCCGACTCGCCCTCCGACAGGTCCACCGTGAGGGTTTGATACGTGCCCGTCATGTCGCTCTTCTCCTAGCTCTCCGCGCTCCCGGGAAGATGCCGGGATGGCTGCAGCCGGGGAAGAAATTTCCGAACCGGGCCGCGTCACCTCCCAGGTCCTACAGTGAGCAGGCGGACGATGCGATATTCGCGTCAGGAATTTACGGTAAGCTGGAGCCTCGGAGACCAGTAAGAGTGCGTCGAAGTCCAGTGTTTTTGTGTCCGACCCTGATTCGGGTTGGAGTGTGCCGTCCCCGGGGCACCTCGTGATGAACTCCCCTATGAAGCGAACCCGTCGCAACTCCGGCTTCACCATTGTCGAGATGGCCACCGTGGTGGGCATCATCGCGGTGCTCGCCGCGCTCTCGTATGCCGCGCTGGAGGTGCTGCCCCAGCGCACGCGCCTGACGGGCGGGGCACTCGAGTTCGCCGCCGTCATCTCCAGCGCGCGCTCGCACGCCTATGGCCGCAACCAGCGCGTGGCGGTGATTCTCAACGCGGATGGTCCCAGCCTGGGCGAGCCCATCCGCTACTGGGTGGTGGTGGACCCGTGGTCCAGCATCACCAAGACGCTGGAGACCCACTCGGACTGGAGGTCGCTCAAGGACCTGGTGCCCGAGGCGCCGGCGCCCTCGGGCGCGGAGTACACGGTCTTCGACTCCGGCAACTTCAACGCCACGGTGCGCGTGCTGGACATGGGCTTCGCCGACGCGGTGGGCCGGGTGAAGCACAAGGGCTGCTCGGACGCGCTCATCGACCGCATCGGTCTGGCCAAGGGGCCGTCCACCGCGGCCTCGGGCGTGTCCTATACCTTTCCGCCGCCGTTCTGCTCGGTGCCCAACGACGTGGCGTGCACCTTCTGCTCCGGCGACGGCACGCCCGCCAATCCCCTGCGCGGCGTCATCCTGTTCGAGCCGGACGGCTCGGTGACCTTCGCCAACGCCAAGGGCGTGGCGTCCAAGGCGGGCTCGGCCTCGCTCACCCTGCGGGCCACGGGCTCGGGTGGCACGGACAGCGCCCAGGCCATCGTCATGACCAACACGGGTCTCGTGCGGACCTTCTCGGCCAACTCCTCGAGGTGAATTCCATGCAGCCACGGATTGTTTCGCGCCCCCGGGCCGGCTTCACGACGATCGAGTCGCTCATCGCCGCGGTGGTGTTCCTCGTGGGCCTCGTGGGTTTGCTCAGCGCGCTCGTGCAGGCGCGCGGGGCCACCTCCCAGGCCCGCCGCATCATGCAGGCCACGGACGTGGCCAACGACCTGGCCGAGCAGATCCACCTCTGGAAGTTCAGTGACGACCGCCTCGCGGACAACGCGACGGGCCCGTGCACGGAGGACCCCCTGGACAAGAAGAACGTGCTGCTCGATCCGGACGAGAACAGCTCCAAGACCTACCGCGACTGCATGCACGGCGAGAGCATGCTCACCTTCAATGGCGCCAAGTTCGGCGGCCTGCGCACGCCCTCGTTCACCGACGAGGAGGGCCACCCGACCCGCTTCGACCGCTACTACATCGTGAAGAAGCAGGCGGTGCGCGAGGGGGTCGAGCGCAAGCAGATCTGGGTGAAGGTGCGCTACTTCGACGCGGGCCAGCCGCGCGTCATCACCACCCAGACCCTGCTCATCAACATGGGAGGCGTGTGATGGACCGGCGGCGGCGAGGCTTCACGCTCATCGAGTTGATGGTGAGTTCGGCCGTGACCTTCGTCACGGTCCTGGCGGTGTCCGCGGCGTTCCTGGGCTACACCCAGTCCTTCTACACCCAGGCGGGCATCCGCGGCGGCCAGGCGTCCCTGCGCCAGACCCACCTGATGGTCGTGCGCAACCTGCGCATGGCGGGCTACGGCATGGAGCCGCCCCTGGCGTTCGACTTCCCGGCGGGCTGGGGGCGCGATGGGACCAACTCGGTCAATCGCTCCAACCAGCTCTCCTTCCGCATGCGCAACCCCGCGTTCAACGCGTTCGCGTCCAACGTGGGCAGCACGTCCATCACCCTGGCCGAGCCGCTGACGGAGGGCTTGCGCAAGGGTCAGGTCATCCAGGTGGTGTGCACGGGCGCGCTGGACTGGACCTACGCGCAGCTGAGCGAGGACGCGCCCAAGGGCAGCGCGGCGCTGCCCCTGGAGGTCGCGGATCCCGACGGCAAGTTCCCGCGGATGAACAAGTTCACCCCGCTCTGCTTCAACTCCGCGGGCGGCTCGGCCAAGACGGCCATCTTCAAGATCGACGTGTTCCACTACTCGGTGCGCCTCGTCGACGACGATGGCGACGCGACGACCCCGGGCCGTCCCTACCTCTTCCGGCGCCATGGGCTCGGGGAGAAGAACCCCCTGGAGGACAACTACGGCGAGCCGGTGGCCGAGGACATCGAGGCCATGCGCGTGAGCTTCCTGCGCGAGGATGGCTCGTCGTTCATTCCCGACCCCATCGAGCCGGCCCCGGGCTACTACACGCCCTTGGACGACCCGCTGCGCAAGAACAACAGCCCGGCCAACATCCGCGCCGTGGTGATTGGCCTCGTGGCGCGCAGCAGCACGCGCGACTCGGGCGCGAACAAGGACATGATGAACGACATCCCCGCCTTCGGGCGCAAGCTCGTGCTGTCGGGCAAGGATCTCATCGAGCTGCCCGAGGAGGCGCTCACCACGGATCCCGTCACCAACAAGCCCATCGCGTACGGCTTCCGGCGCGTCGTGTCAGAAATGACGGTCCAGGTGCGTAACATGCGCTCCTCGGAGCTGCCGATGCCCGTCTACTCCCTGAACGCGGGCACTCCGGACGAGTGCAAGGGCAAGCTTCCCACGGACAACTTCAATTGCGCTGGCGGCTAGGGCTAGGAGGATTCCCCATGAGAAAACACCTCGACAGGCGCGGATCGGTGCTGTTGCTGGTGGTGGTGCTGTTGGCGGTCATCAGCCTGTTGGCGGCGGCCGCCGTGTCTTTTTCCCAGAGCGAGCTGGGCGCGGCGCGCAACGAGCGCTCCGGCGACGAGCTCCTGGCGTGCGCCGACGCGGGCCGTCAGTACATGCTCTCGCGCTTCAGCCTGCTGGACGGCAGTCCGGTGGACCTGTCCGCGGTGAACGTGAACCTCAACGCCGTGGGCATCGACGATTGCCCGGAGACCCCGGACGTCCCCAAGGACGCCCGGTGTGTGCGCAGCGGCCACATCAACCAGAAGACGAAGGTGGCGGGCATCACCGCCGTGGAGTCCAAGGCCGGCGGCAACCGCCGGGCCCTGCGGGATTTGAGCAACAATGTTGGACGAAGCACTTTTGGCGGGGTCCCCCACAAGATTACTGTCCACTGCCTGGATGAAAACGGTCGTGGGACCGAAGTCGAGTTCGTCGTGCGGTTCGGTCTTTAGGAGCCTCTCATGATGCGCATCAACATCGAAACGCTGCGACGTGCGTTACGCTCGCCCTTCCAACGCAGGGTGGCGTTGGCCTCCGGACTGGTCATGGGCGGCGCCGTGGGCCTGGTGGCCCTGGAGAGCCAGTCGGACTCGCTGCCGCTGCCCACCAAGGCCGCGTGCTGCACGAGCGCCCTGTCCGTGGGCGAGGCGAAGGTCAGCCCGCCGGATGGCGCGGACAAGGACTTCTTCGAGGTCAAGGGCACGCCCGCGGCGGTGATGTTCCTCGTGGGCAACAACGAGTCCATGCAGGACTACCCCCAGTACCTGCCCGAGGTCTACGACACTAAGGCCCCGGCCCCCCCGCCCGCCAAGAACCCGGGTGACCTGGGCGGCGATGGTCCCTCGGGCCACATGCTGCGCACGGGCTGCACGGACTCGGAACTCGTCAAGGCGATGGACTGGTTCAAGAAGGACAGCACGGAGCCCACGCTCAACGGCAAGAACGTCTACGACACCGAGGGGCTCAATTCTCCGTTCTTCGACCCCACCAAGTTCTACCACTCGCGTGGTCGGCGCATCGGCTGGCAGGTGAAGGAGGCGCCGTACTCGCTCACCGTGAGCTTCAAGCAGCTCGACCCCACCTCGGACATCGAGACCGCCTGCTGGCAGGTGCTTGGCTGGGAGAACGTCTACAGCGGCTCGGCGGTGCTCAACGAGTGCAAGGCGTGTCTGACGAGCGTGGGCTGGTGGCGTGGCCCCATCGTGTCCGCCAAGACGACGGGCACCATGAACAGCCCCTCGCGCGGATGGTACGAGCCGCCGCTGCCCGCCGAGGCCAACCGCAAGTGGATCCTCAAGGGGGGCGCGCTCAACCTGCGTCCGCCCAAGTTCGTCATCACCCGCAAGGTGATCAAGGACATCATCAGCTCCAAGCAGCCGGTGCGCGTGGGCCTGGCCACCTTCGGCAAGGATCACGGCTGGTACGACCCGCCGGAGATCCTCGCGCGTATGCACCCCAACTGCAGCAAGGCCGCGCCGGATTTCGAGCTCACCGACAGCGACACCGCGACGCTCAAGACCGCCATCAACAACCTGGAGTACCGCCACGACGAGCGCGCCATCGGTGAGGCGCTGTTCGGCCTCGGTGGCTACTTCTCCTCCACCAAGCGCCAGACGGCCTTCAACACGTGGGAGAAGTGGTTCCAGCAGAGCATCAACCCGGGCTACGGCTGGCCGGGCTGCTGCAACGGCGGCACCGAGGACAACCCGAACACGGGCCAGGAGGGCTTTGCGTACGGCTCGGCCAAGGACGAGTGGCTCAAGGAGCCGCAGGTCTACAACGGCGTGTGGCTGCCCGGTCAGCCCTGGGAGCCGTGGAACCCCGAGGAGAAGCTGGTGTGCAGCGAGTGCCAAGTCAACTCGGTCATCGTCATCGCGGACGGCGCGCCCAAGTACGACAACACCGTGCCCATCACGAAGATGATGGAGATCCTCACCAAGAACAAGGCGCGGCACGTGACCGACGGGTCGCTGGTCCAGTTCAACAGCCTCAATCCGAAGACGAGCCCGGACGTGGGCGGCATCAACTACTGCGACCAGTTCCCCATCCCGGGTGACCCGGAGGGCAAGCTGTACCCGAAGACGGTCTGTGACTACGGCTACGAGTACTGGAACTGGCCCACGGGTCTGGGCGTGGGCAACAAGAACTTCATGGACGACGTGGCCTTCTTCCTGGCCAACACCGACCTGCGCGAGGACATGGCGGGCAAGCAGACCATCCGCACGTTCACCATCGGCTTCGGCGAGCGCCGCGACTCCGTCACCGGCAAGCTGCTCGAGGACACGGGCGTGATGCTGCAGAGCATCGCGCTGGCGGGCAACGGCAAGTTCTTCCGCGCGGACAACACCGACGACCTCAAGAGCCGCATCAACGAGGTGCTGGGCGAGATCCGCCAGCTGTCCACGTCGTTCGCCACGGCCAACATCGCCAGCGTGCAGACGGGCGGTCAGTCCTCCGTGTACGTGCCGCGCTTCGTGCCGCGCATGGGCCGTCCCTACGAGGGCCACCTCTTCCGCTTCTTCTTCTTCAGCGAGTTCGCCCAGGGCTGCGATGTCGCCAAGAAGAAGGACGGGAAGATCCCGTTCGACCTCAACGAGGACGGGGACTGCGAGGACTCGTTCTACGTGGACAAGCCCACGAAGCTGAAGGGCCTGGTGCCCCAGGCGAGCGACTTCTCCATCAACAACATCGTCCAGGAGAACACCGACGGCATCTGGGTGAAGGTGATCACGGCCACGAAGCTGGAGGACGGCCGGGTCGAGAAGGGCTCGGCGGCCATTCCCTTCTGGGATCTGGGCGAGACGCTCGGCGCGCGCAAGGCGGCCAAGAAGTGCGACCTGTCCAACCCGCTGGGGGCCGACAGTGGCCGCTGCATCTTCACGGTCGTGGACCGCAACAACGATGGCAAGTTCACCGATGCGGACAACCCGCCCGTGGAATTCCATACGGACAACATGGCCCTGCTCAAGCCGGCGCTGCTCGCGGGCGGCGATGACTTCTGCGCGCCGCTGCTCAACTCGATTGGCGAGGACGCCTCGTCCACCACGCTCACCAACGCGCAGCGCGACCAGTGCGTGGAGCTGCTCATCAACCACGTGCGCGGTCTGGACTACGCCGGCAAGGAGCTCACCGGGACCGGCTCCGTGTTCAAGTACAAGGAGCGTCCGTGCGCGGATGACAAGACGGGCAAGAAGTCCTGCAAGCTCGCGGACATCTTCCACTCCACGCCCGTCACGGTGGAGCCGCCCGTGGAGCCGTTCTTGTGCAACCTGGGCCTGAGCAGCCAGTGCGTGTCCACGCTCTACGACGACTTCTCCTCGTCCGTGTCCTCGGAGGCGCTGTGCGGCGCGGGGGGTGGGGGCAAGAGCTGCTACGCCCGCACGCCCTTGGAGAAGGACACCGACTCGTCCGGCGCCGAGTACCGCTACGGCTCCTACGACCGCTACCGCAAGGAGCGGCAGAAGCGTGAGCGCATCGTGCTGGTGGGCTCCAACGCGGGCATGCTGCACGCCATCCACGTGGGCTCGGCCCTGCCCGACAGCGCCGACGAGAACGGCAACGGCAAGCCGGACTGGCAGGAGAAGGGCGTGCTGGACGACCTGCACGACATCGGCTCGGGCCAGGAGATGTGGGCCTTCATCCCGCCGGACCTGACGGCCAAGCTGTCCCTGCAGCTCGGCGCGTCGCGCAACCACCACTACTTCGTGGATGGCACCGCCATGGTGCGTGACATCTGGGCCGACGGCGTGAACAAGGCCGACGGCAAGAAGCAGTGGGACGAGTTCCGCACCGTCGCCGTCGTGGGCGAGCGCAGCGGTGGCGATCGCTACACGGCGCTGGACGTGACGGATCCGCGCCTCATGCTCGAGGCGGTGCGCAATCCCTCGGGCGGGCACAAGCCCTTCCGCTGGATGTTCCCGAACGCGTGCGATCCCGAGTCGCTGAGCGTGGGCCAGTCGTGGTCCAACTTCGCGCCCAAGCCGCCTCCCATTGGCCCGGTGCGGATCAAGAGCACGGATGCGTCCAACGCGCGCGGCTGGGACGAGCGCTGGGTGGCCGTGCTCAACGGCGGCTACAGCCCGGACCTCTCGCGTGGCCGCGGCGTGTACATGGTGGATGCCTGGACGGGCAACAAGGTCTGGTCCGCGGAGGCGCGTCCCGGCGCGGGCGGCTCCGACTACCAGACGGTGCTCAACCAGATGATGCCGGTGGTGGCCGCGCCCGCGCTCATCGACGTGGGCGAGGCCAAGGGCGTGCAGCGTGACCTGGACGGCTTCTTCGACACGATGATCGTCGGCGACATGGGCGGTCAGGTGTGGACGTTCCGCATGCACGAGCCGGGCGTGCTCGACACGGGCACCGGCACGGTGAGCAACTGGTTCGGTGCGCGCTCGCTCGAGGTGCAGCGCCAGGATGGCTCGGCGTTCGGTTCGCCCAACGCCTTCGAGAAGGCGCCGTTCTTCCACATGGCCTCCACCGTGCTCCAGCCGGACACGGGGTGGCTGCGCAGCTTCCTGGGAACGGGTGACCGCCAGCACATGCGTGCCATGCCCAGCACGGGCTGCAGCCCGCAGAACCTGGTGGCCTGCCTGCGCCTCAAGTGCAACGTGGACGAGACGTTCGTGTCCAAGGTCAATGGCCAGGAGCGCACCACGGAGATCAAGTACGTGGCGGGCGTGCTCCAGGTGAACAAGGAGACGTGGAAGAGCGACTCCGCGGTGGAGGCGTGCAGCAACACCAGCCGCACGCTCACCAACCTCACCATCTCGTGCCCCAACGCCACGTCCCCGGGCTCGGGTTCCTACCCCGTGGGCAGCTCGGACAAGACGTCGTTCAGCGCCGGCACCTCGTGCTCGGTGAAGAGCGGCGTGTGGAGCTGCACGAGCTCGACGCTGCCGTCGTTCAAGTCCGACCTCAAGCTCAACCCCGAGGAGCAGTGGACCGTGGGCGGCAACAGCTACTTCGGCTTCCACGCCTACGGTGGCGCCAAGCGCACCTTCAAGGACTCCATCTCCGCGGTGGCCTTCGACAAGACGCGCGTGACGGACAAGCAGGGCGTCTCGTGCGAGGGCATCAACTGCTCGCTCGTGGACGTGACGATTCCCAAGGAGCTCTACAAGACGTTCAAGGACGCGTCCGGCGTCGAGCAGCGCTACCTGAGCGCGTCGGATCTGCCCAAGCTCAAGTCCGCGGGCTCCGAGTCGGCGGGCTGGTTCATGAAGTACGACAACAAGGCCACCGAGCGCACCGCGTCGGGCTCCACGGTGCTCGCCGGCGTGGTGTTCTGGTCCTCGTTCGCTCCGGCGGACGGCGTGGGCGCGGCGGCCTGCTCGCTGAGTGGTCCGGGTGACATGTCCTACGCCTGGCAGGCGGATGCCATCACGGGTCTGCCGGATCAGGCGGCGGGCTTCCGGTTGGATCTCGGCGCGGGCGGCACGGGTTGGATCCGCGGCCGTGGCCGTCCCACCACCGCGCCTCCGGGCGAGCCGGCGCCGATCGTCGCCCTGTCCAAGACGGGCGGCATCCGCTACGAGGTCGCCCTGTCCGCTCCGGGCATGGCGGTGGAGACGGAGAAGCTCGGCTCGCAGAAGAACGTGACGCCGGACATCTCCTGGCTGGAGGTGCCGCGCAACCTCCACGAGTGCCGTCACGAGAACTCCGAGGCCTGCAGCGAGTAGGCCCCGAAGTCCTCCCGGTTCGCCGGGCCTCGCACCGAGGCCCGGTCTCCCCGCTCCCTCCTCCCGTCACCGGGAGGGGGGAGTCGTCTTTTCAGGGCCCGGCTTCAGGGGCCGGCTTCAGGGCCCGACAACCGCGAGCGCGCTCCGCTCGAAGTCGATGAGCTGGCGGGCCACCGCGCGCACGTCCTCGGCCGTCACCGCCGCCACGCGCTCGGCGTAGTGCTGGAAGTTCTCCTGGCCCAGGCCGTAGCACGCGTCCAGCGCGAGCAGCGCGGCGCGCGCGCTGTTGCGCTGCAGGCCAATCTCGTGCGTGCCGATGAGGTGCCGCCGGGCGCGGGTGAGCTCGGCCTCGGTCATGGGCTCGTCGCGCACGCGGGTGAGCTCCGCGCGGATGCCCTCCAGCGCCGCGTCCAGCTTCTCCGGGCTCGTGCCCATGTAGACGGCGAAGTAGCCCGGGTCCACGCCCTCCACCGAGAAGCTGCTGATGCTGTAGGCCATGGAGCGCTTGTCACGCAGCTCCACGAAGAGCCGTCCGCCCTGGCCGCTGAGCAGCGTGGAGAGCACCTCCAGCGCGTGCCGCCGCGGATCGTCCAGCCGCACGCCGGGGAAGCCCAGCACCAGGTGTGCCTGGGCGCGCGCGAGCTGGCGCTTGTCCTGGCGGGGCGCCGTGGGGGGCGACTCGGGCGGGACGTGGGGCGGGGGTCGGGCCTGGCCCCGGGAGGCGCCAAAGGCCTCGTGCGCGAGCGCGAGCACCTCGTCCACCGCCACGTCGCCCACCACGCTCAGGGTGAGCTGGGACGGGTCCATGTGCGCGGCGTGGTAGGCGCGCAGGGTGTCCGGCCCCAGGCGCTCCACCGAGGCCTGCTCGCCGAGGCCCGGCAGCCGGTAGGGGTGCGTGTGGAAGAGCGTGCGGCCGAACAGGTCGAACGCCACGCCGCTGGGCTTGTCCTCGCGCGTGAGGATGTCCTGCAGGAGCAGGGCGCGCTCGCGCGCCACCTCGGCCTCGGGGAAGAGCGGCTGGTTGAGGCACTCGGCGAAGAGGCGGAAGGCGGGCGCGAAGTGGCGCGCGAGGACCTCGCCCCGCATGCCCACCGAGTTGCGGCCCCCCTGGCCCGAGAGCGAGCCGGCGAAGCCGTCGATGAGGTGGGAGATTTCCTCGGCGTCATGCGAGGGCGTGCCGCGCGTGAGGGTGCGCGCGAGCAGGGTGGTCAGGCCGTTGGTCTCCGCCGTCTCGTAGCGCAGGCCGCCGGGAAACACGGCGCGCAGGGCGACGAGCGGCACGGCGTGCTCCTGGCGCACGAGGATGCGCGCGCCCGACGGCAGGCGCTCCTCCACCACGCGGCCCGCGGTGTCCCGGGGCGGGGGCGCTCGGGGCGCGGGCGTGGGCGGGGGGGGCGGCACGCGCCGGGGCGGGGCCTCGGCGGGCGCCTCCTGGGGCACGCGATCGAGGATGTCGGTGACGTGCTCGGCGCCGAAGGCGGTGCCCGGGGGCAGCAGGCCCGTGACGATGGCGTGCTCGAAGCGCAGGTAGCGCTGGGCCACGTCCTGGATGTGCTCGGGCGTCAGCCGCGCGATGGCCGCGTAGTAGCGCGCCTCCGCGTCCAGGTCGCCTTGCGCGGACTGGTAGTGGCCCAGCTTGCGCGCCACGCCCTGCACCGTCTCGCGCTGGTAGATGGACTCGGACTCGATGAGCGACTTCACCGTGGCCAGCTCGTGCTCGGGCACCGGGGTGGTGCGCAGCGCGGTGAGCCCGCGCACCGTCTCCTCGAGCGCCGCGGCGAGGTGCTGCGCGGGCAGGGTGAGGCTCGTGGCGAACAGGCCCGGGTCGCGCGGCGTGTACGCGTAGGCGTGCAAGTCATTGACGAGGCCCCGCTTGCGCTTGACCTCCAGCACCAGCCGCGAGGCGTCTCCCTGGCCGGCGATCATGGCGAGCGCGTCCAGCGCGGGCACGTCCGGGTGGTCCGCCTGGGGGATGGGGAAGGCGAGGTTGAGGTAGGCCTCCTTCACCTCGTCCGGGCGCAGGTGGATGCGGCGCCGGGTCATCTCGGGCTCGCGCACGCGCGGCAGCACGCCCTCGAAGGGCCGGCCCCAGTCGCCGCCGAAGAACTCCTCCACCCACGCGCGCAGCTCCGCCTCGGTGAAGTCCCCGGTGGCCGAGAGCACGAGGTTCCGGGGCGTGTAGTGCCGCCGGTAGAACTCCAGCACCTTGTCCCGGGTGAAGCTGCGCACGCTCTCGGCGGTGCCGATGACGGGGTGGCGGTAGGGGTGCTCCTGGTACACCGTGGCGAACAGGTCGCGCGAGGCGCGGCGCGCGGGCGTGTCCTGGCCGCGCTTGATCTCCTCGCACACCACCTCGATCTCCCGCGCCAGCTCGTCCGCGTCGAACGACGAGGCGCGCACGGCGTCACTCAGGATGTCCAGCCCCATGCGGGCGAACTGGCTGGCGATGACGATGTGGTAGACCGTCTGATCGAAGGACGTCCAAGCATTGATCTCCCCGCCGTGCGCCTCCACGTCGCGGGCGATCTCCCCCGGGGCGCGGCGCGCCGTGCCCTTGAAGAGCATGTGCTCGTGCAGGTGGGCGAGTCCGGCCTGGTCGGGACGTTCATCCGCGCTGCCGACCTTGACCCACACCTGGAAGGCGGCCACCCGGGCGGCGTGCTGCTCCTGGAAGACGACGGTGAGTCCGTTGGACAGTGTGTAGCGTTGAGCCATGGGCGGGCGACCCTGGCACCCACCGCGGGGGGTGGCAAGGCACGGCCGAGGCCTTTCCGCCCACTGTCCAACGCCTCCCCACCCCCCCGTCCCGCGAGGTGTACGCCTGGAGACCAGCCGGGAGGGCGGGGTTGTCGGGAGATACCGTGTCCGGTGGAGAAGCGGGCGCGTGGGCGGTAACGTACGGGGACATGGAGTCGTCAGAGGAAATGGATCCCCTCGCCGAGCTGCGCGAGAGCCTGCTGGAGCCGGAGGCGGTGGCCGTGGCCGCGCCGCCCCCGTTGCCTCCGCGTCGCACCGCGCCCGTGCCCGCGGTGCGTGCGCCCACGGGCTCGACCGCCGCCTTCCGGCCCTCGGGGTCCGTGCCCTCCGCGCGTCCGCCCGCGCGGCCCTCGCAGGCGTCCCAGGCCTCCGTGTTCCCCGAGGCGGCGGCCCGGCCCGTGGGGACGGATCCCTTCGCCGAGCCCGTGGAGCCGCGCGCCCCGGTGGGCGCCTCCGCCGAGGCGATGGTGGCGCACCTGCGCGCCGTGCTCGCCCAGAAGGTGGACACGCTCGCGCGCGCCCGGACGCTCTACGAGGACCGGGACAGCGACCTGCGCGCCTCGCGCATCGCCGAGACGACGCTGCGCGCCCAGGTGGTGGAGACCCAGGGCCAGCTGGTGGGGCTCAAGGTGGCCGCGGCGCAGAAGGAGCAGTCCTCCGCGGCGCTCACGCGGGAGATGGCCCGGACGGCGGCCGCCGAGTCCCAGGTGGCGCGGCTGGAGGCGGAGCTGGGCCGCGTGGAGGAGGACCGCAAGGACTTGTCGCGCGCGCTGGCCGAGGTGGAGGCCGAGCTCACGCGCCTCACCGACGCGCTGACGAGCGAGCGCGAGGCCCGGGGCGCGATCGCCGAGGAGCTGATCGGCGCGAAGGAGGCGCTGTCGCTCGCACAGGACCGCGTGTCCGAGCTGGTGACCGAGCACCTGGAGACGCAGGGCGCGCTGGAGGCCGTGCGCGACGAGTACCAGGCGACGCTGGCCGAGGTGGAGAGCGGCGCGGAGCAGTTGCAGGCGGCCCTGCGCGAGCGCGAGCTGCTGGCCGCGGAGCGCGCGGGGCTGTCGGCGCGCGTGACCCAGCTGGAGTCGGCGCTCTCCGAGTCGGAGTGGTCCTCCAGCGCCCTGGACGAGATCCGCGCCCGCTCGATCGAGCTGGAGGACGAGAAGGTCGATCTCGTCGCGCGCCTGGACGACGCCGAGACGGAGATGGTGCGGCTGCGCGAGCGCATGGACTCGGACACGGCGGCGCTCTCCGAGGTGGCGGAGACGGCCGAGGCCCAGGTGACGCGGCTGGAGGAGGAGCTGCGCACGGCGACGGCGGACCGGCAGGACCTCACGCGCGCGCTGGCCGAGGTGGAGGCCGAGCTCACGGCGCTCCGGGCGCAGGGCGCGTCCGCGGAGGACGAGGCGCTCGAGGTGGAGGAGCTCAACGCCGACAGCCGGGTGCGCGAGGCCGAGGACCTGGCCGAGCGCATGCGCCAGCGGGTGAAGATGCTGGAGGGCGCGCTCGAGGTGTCGCGCAGCAAGGGCGTGGCCACCGAGGCGGAGGCCGCCGCGCGTCAGGCGCTCCAGCGCCGGGTGGCGGAGTTGGAAGAAGAGCTGGCCGAGGCGCGTGCCCAGGCCGCCGAGGCGGCCCCGCCCGCCGAGGCCCCGTCCGCCGAGGCCGACGCGGACCTGCTCGCCGAGCGGGACCAGCTGCGCGCGGACGTGGCGAGCATGAAGCGCAAGCTCATGGCGGCGGAGCTGGCCCTGGAGACGGCGGCCAGCCACAAGATGAAGGTGACGCGGCTGGAGGCCCAGCTCGCCCAGCTCCAGAGGGCGAAGTAGCGGCATGGGGTTCGCGGGTCCGACTGACCCCCTCACGGGTACCCCGGCGGCGCGCTTCGGGCTGTACGTGCACTTCCCGTACTGCGTGGCGAAGTGCCCCTACTGCGACTTCGCCGTGGCGGTGGTGCGCGAGGTGCCCGAGGAGCGCTACGCGCGCGCGGTGCTCACCGAGCTCGACGCGCGGCTGGCGGTCTGGCCCGCGCTGCGCGAGCGGCCCCTGGAGTCCATCTTCCTGGGCGGGGGCACGCCGTCCCTGTGGCACCCGCGCTGGGTGGCGCACGTGCTGGAGGGCATCGCGGCGCGGCTGCGCGTGGCGCCGGACGCGGAGGTGTCCCTGGAGGCCAACCCGGGCCTCGCGGACGCCGAGCGCTTCGCGGGCTACCGCGCCGCGGGCGTCAACCGGTTGTCGCTGGGCATGCAGTCCTTCCAGGCCGAGACGCTCCAGGCCCTGGGCCGCGAGCACACCGGCCCCCAGGGCGTGGCCGCGTACGACATGGCCCGGCGGGCGGGCTTCCCCCTCGTGTCCATGGACTTCATCTACGGCGTGCATGGCCAGTCGCGCGCGCAGGTGGAGGCGGATGCGCGCCAGGCCGTGGCGCTCGCGCCCGAGCACCTGTCCACCTACGCGCTCACCGTGGAGCGCGAGGTGCTGGCGGTGGCCACGCCCCTGTCGCGGCAACTGGACGCGGGCACCCTCGTCCTGCCTCCGGACGAGACCGTGGTGGAGATGGCCCAGACCCTGCGCGACGTCTACGCCGCCGGGGGCCTCGCGCGCTACGAGATCTCCAACCATGCCCGACCGGGCCTGGGCTCGCGCCACAACGCGCTGTACTGGACCGGCGGCGAGTACCTCGCGCTGGGCGTGGGCGCCACCGGCATGCTGCTCACCGAGGGCACGTGGGAGGCGCCCGCGCGGGGCCAGCGCTACGTGAATCCCCGGGGCTCGGGGGCGTACCTGCGCGCGGTGGAGGAGGGCCAGACGCCCACCATGGCCACCGTGGAGGACCTGGGCCCCGAGGAACTCTTCGAGGAGCGCCTGTCCATGGGCCTGCGGCTGCGCTCGGGCGTGGACTGGGAGGCGGTGTGTACGCGCTATGGCCAGGCCGTGGAGCCCCGGCGCGCGGAGGTGGCGCGGCTGGTGAAGCACGGCCTCGCCCGGCTGGACGGCCCCCGGCTGGTGCTCACCGACGCGGGCGCCGACGTGCACAGCGCCATCTGCGCGCGGCTGTTGTGAGCCCGCGCCCGGCCGCTCAGGGCGTGCCGCGCGAGAGCTCCACCCGGCCGTCGGGGTAGAGCGCCGTGAGCGTGTCGCCCTTGAGCTCCAGCGCCGCCAGGTGGTGGCCGTAGCCGGTGCTCAGGCCCGTGTCGATGAGCACCGCCTTGCCCCCGAAGCGCGCGCGGATCTTCCCCTCGCGCTCCGTGGTGTGGCCCATCACCATCCGCCGCGCCCCGAAGCGTCCCAGCACGCCATCGAGCGCCTGCTCCGCGCCGTCCTCGCCCAGGGCGTAGCCGCGGAACCACAAGGGCCCCTGGGGATCGCGCGCGCCGCCCGGGGCATTGCCCGGGGTCAGGTCCTGCCGCACCCACGCGTTGAGCTCGCCCAGCGTCTTGGCGGGCACGCTGGGCGCCACGCCGCCGTGGACGAACAGCGTGTCGTTGATGCGCACCACCGCGGCGTGCGTGCGCAGCCACCGGCCGTAGCGCCCCTCGGGGCCATAGGCCGCCCGGTGGCCGGCGAGCCCCTTGGGCTGGCCCTCCGCGTCCGCCTGGGGCGTCTGGTCCGCGAACGAGGCCAGCTCGCCGCTCGTCACGTAGCGCAGGTCCCCGAGCATGTTCATCACCTCGTGGTTGCCGAGCAGCGCGTGCACCCGGCCCCCCGCGGCGAGCGCCTCCTTCTCCAGCCGCATGAGCAGCTCGAAGGCCGCGCGCGAGTGGTCACCCCGGTCCGGGATGTCCCCCGTCTGCACCAGGTGGGCCTTGCCGCCCGTCCACTTGCCCTTGGCGTTGATGAGCCCCGCCATGCGCAGCACGTCCTTGAGCGCGTCCACGTCGCCGTGCACGTCGCCCACGGCCACCACGCGCTCCACGCCGGTGAAGACGTCCGGCTCCTTCGGCGCGGCGGCGGACGGGGCGGACGGAGGGGCCGCCGCCAGGAGCAAGGGGACGATCAAGGCCACGATGCGGGGGGACAGGTCGGGCATGGAGTCTACCTCGGCGAGGGGGGGCGGAAACGCGAACGGCGCGAGCAGGTCATGTGCCTGCCCGCGCCGTTCCTGTCCAGCCGCTCGTGAGGGGCCGGGCCCGGGCCTACTGCTGGCCCGCCAGCTTCAGGATGTTGAACTCGACGCGCCGGTTGTTCTCCCGGCCGAGCGCCGTCTTGTTGGTGTCCACGGGGCGGGTCTCGCCGTAGCCCTCCGCCTCGAGCCGCTCGGCCGCGATGCCCTCCTTGATGAGGAACTGGCGCACCGTGCCCGCGCGGCGCTTGGACAGGTTCAGGTTACTCGCGTCATTGCCCTGGTCATCCGTGTGGCCCTCCACGCGCAGCAACTCGATCTGCGGGTTGGCCCGGAGCACCGAGCCCACCTGCTTGAGCAGGTTGAACGACTTGGGAAGGATCACGTCCTTGGCCGTGGCGAAGTACACCTTGTCCAGGATGACGATGCGGTTGCCTTCCAGGCGCACCTTGGACTTGCCCTCGTCCGGGCAGCCGTCCTCGTCCTTCACGCCGTTGATGGTCTCCGGCTCGTTCGGGCACTGGTCCTGCGCGTCCGGGATGCCGTCCTGATCGTTGTCCGGATCCGGGCAGCCGTCCTCGTCCTGGAAGCCGTCCTTGTCCTCGGCCACCAGCGGGCACTTGTCCTTCACGTCCGGGATGCCGTCCCCGTCCGAGTCCTTGTTGGGATCCTCGTCCGGGCACCCATCCTCGTCCTGGTAGCCGTTGACCGTCTCGGGCTGCAGCGGGCACTTGTCCTTGGTGTCCGGGATGCCGTCCTTGTCGTTGTCCGGATCCGGGCAGCCGTCCTCGTCCTGGAAGCCGTCCTTGTCCTCGGGCTGCGTGGGGCACTTGTCCTTCACGTCCGGGATGCCGTCGCCGTCCGAGTCCACCGGCCCGGCGGGGACCGGCGCGGGCGCGGGAGTCGGCGTGGTCTCGGCCCGGGCCGGCTCACCCTCCGGCCTGCCCCAGTCGAGCCCCGCGAAGACGCGGAAGCCCGGCGTGCCGTAGCCGCGGGTGATGCCCGGGCCGCCGCCGATGTGGGCCGCCAGTCCGGGATTGAAGCGGTACTGCAGCGCCGCGAGCACCTCGAGGGGCCGCCCCGAGAAGTCGTTGTCGCCGAGCGCGAACGCGCCCGCCAGGTTGGCCCGGAGCGCCAGCTTCTGGGTGAAGGGCAGCTGGGCGCCCAGCGCGTACATCAGCTCGGTGCCCGCATCGAGGTTGCGCAGCTGCGCGGCCCGCTGGACGTTGGCGCCCAGGTTGGCCACCAGTCGGAAGCCCGCGGGCTCCCGCCCCCACTCGGCGATGAGCTGGGGACGGGCGCTGACACTCGCGCCGCCGCGGTAGTCCGCGCCTCCCGCGGTGGGCAGGTGGATGGGCACCACGAGGCCCAGGCCGAAGGCGCCCGCGGACACCAGGTGCGCCTTGGGCACGAGCCTCAAATCCCCGAGCCCCGAGCCCGTCGTCCCGGTGGCGAAGGGCGTGCCGGAGGTGGCCGCCTGCCCGGCCTGGTAGGTGAGCGGCACCGCCACCCCCAGCTCGAAGCGCTCCCACAGCGACAGCGAGCCCATCAGGTCGAGCGTCGCCTGGTCCGACACGATCTCGTGGACGAAGGTGTCCGTGCGAGGGTTGAAGATGCCCAGGGGGTTGCTCGCGTAGTTGATCGACGCCCCGAGGTGCCATCCCAGGTGCTGGCCCACCCGGGCGCCGTGCACGCCCAGGATGTCGTTGATGCCCGGGCCGGGCTTGTAGCGCTGTGCGTCGATGGACTCGGACAGGGGTGCCGCCGTCACCTGGGCGTGCGCGGTCGGAGCCGCGAGCACGCCCATGAGACCGAGCAGGCCCCCCTTGGCCAGCGCCCCCCGGAGCGAGGAGCGCCGCGAGCGCAGCCAGGGCGCGGCGAGCAGCGCCGTGGTGAGCCACGCGAGCGGAGCGCCGCCCGAGCTGCTGCAGCCCCGGCCACCGATGAGGTAGTCGTCGCGGCCATCCAGCGGGTTGGTGCCGCTCTTCACCTCGTCGTAGTCGTTCACGCCGCCGCCGTCGGTGTCGGCCTTGAGCGGATCGCTCTCACCCGGGTCCACCTTGCCGTTCTGGTTCTTGTCCTCCTCGCCGTCCTTGAGGCCGTCGCCGTCGGTGTCCGCGTTGTTCGGATCCGTGCCGTTGGCGATCTCCACGCTGTCCGGGATGCCATCGCCGTCCGAGTCCACGCCGCCACCGGGGGTGGGCTGATCGTCCGCGGGGTTGTTGGGATCCGTCTCGCCCGCGTCGATGCGGCCGTTGTGGTTCCGGTCCTCGCCACCGTCCGGCACGCCGCCCTTGTCGGTGTCCGGATCCAGCGGGTTGGTCTGGGTGGAGGGGTCCTGGTCGGGGACGAAGACGGACAGGTCGGTGCCCGTGCCCTGGGGCGCGGTCAGGCCAATCTCGGTGCCGTCCTGGATGCCATCGCCGTCGGTGTCGGGCTTGCGCGGATCCGTCTCGCCCGGGTCCACCTTGCCGTCGTGGTTCTTGTCCTCGTTGCCGTCGGTGATGCCGTCGTTGTCCGTGTCGTCGCTGCTCGGGTTGGTGCCGTTGGCGACCTCGGTGGCGTCGGGGATGCCATCGCCGTCGGAGTCCTTGGTGGGGTCGTCATCCGCGGGGTTGTTGGGATCCGTCTCGCCCGCGTCGATGCGGCCGTTGTGGTTCAGGTCCTCGGCGCCGTCCCACACGCCACCCTTGTCGGTGTCCTTGTCGAGCGGGTTGGTCTTGGTGGAGGGGTCCTGGTCGGCGACGAAGAGGGCGGGGTTGGTGCCCGTGCCCTGGGGCGCGCTCAGGCCCAGCTCGGTGCCGTCCTGGATGCCGTCGCCGTCGGTGTCACGGTTGCGCGGATCGGTCTCGCCCGCGTCCACCTTGCCGTCGTGGTTCTTGTCCTCGTTGCCGTCCTTGATGCCGTCGTCGTCCGAGTCGTCGTCGTTCGGATCCGTGCCGTTGGCGTTCTCGATGACGTCGGGCAGGCCATCGCCATCGCTGTCGACCGTCACGTCGTCCGCGGCGTTGTTCGGGTTGGTCTCGCCCGCGTCGATGCGGCCGTTGTGGTTCTTGTCCTCGACGCCGTCCCACACGCCACCCTTGTCGGTGTCCTTGTCGAGCGGGTTGGTCTTGGTCGAGGGGTCCAGGTCGGCGATGAAGAGGGCGGGGTTGGTGCCCGTGCCCTGGGGCGCGGTCAGGCCAATCTCGGTGCCGTCCTGGATGCCGTCGCCGTCGGTGTCACGGTTGCGCGGGTCGGTCTCGTCCGCGTCCACCTTGCCGTCGTGGTTCTTGTCCTCGTTGCCGTCCTTGATGCCGTCGTCGTCCGAGTCGTCGTCGTTCGGGTCGGTGCCGTTGGCGTTCTCGATGACGTCGGGCAGGCCGTCGCCGTCGCTGTCGATCAGGCCGTCATCCGCGGGATTGTTCGGGTCGATCTCGCCCGCGTCGATGCGGCCGTTGTGGTTCTTGTCCTCGACGCCGTCCCACACGCCACCCTTGTCGGTGTCGCGGTCGAGCGGGTTGGTGGTGGTGGAGGGGTCCAGGTCGGCGATGAAGACGGCGGGGTTGGTGCCCGTGCCCTGGGGCGCGGTCAGGCCCAGCTCGGTGCCGTCCTGGAGGCCGTCGCCGTCGGTGTCACGCTTGCGCGGGTCGGTCTCGTCCGCGTCCACCTTGCCGTCGTGGTTCTTGTCCTCGTTGCCGTCCTTGATGCCGTCGTCATCCGAGTCATCGTCGTTCGGGTTGGTGCCCGTGGCGATCTCGACGCTGTCGGGGATGCCGTCGTTGTCGCTGTCGGTCAGGTCGTCCGCGGGGTTGTTCGGGTCGGTCTCGCCCGAGTCGATGCGGCCGTTGTGATTGAGGTCCTCGATGCCATCGGGCACGCCGCCGTTGTCGGTGTCGGCGTCCAGCGGCAGCGTGGTGGTGGAGGGATCCTGGTCGGCGATGAAGACGGCGAGGTTGGTGCCCGTGCCCTGGGGCGCGGTCAGGCCCATCTCGGTGCCGTCCTGGATGCCGTCCCCGTCGGTGTCCTTGAGGCGGGGGTCCGTCTCGCCGCCGTCCACGACGCCGTTGGCGTTCGTGTCCTCGTTGCCATCGAGGATGCCGTCATCGTCCGTGTCATCGTCGTTCGGGTTGGTGCCCGTGGCGGTCTCGATGCTGTCGGGGATGCCGTCGTTGTCGCTGTCGAGGCCCACGAGCCACGTGTAGGTGGCGGGCGTGGTGTCCACGAAGCCCGAGTAGTTGCGGGCGCGCACGCGGAAGGTGTGCCGACCATCCGGCAGGTCCGTGTACGTCTTCGTGTACACGAGCGTCGGGGTGCAGGTGGTGAAGGTGACGCCATTCAGGCTGCACTCGAAGCTCTGGATGCCACCGGACGGGATGCCCTCGTACTCGAAGGTGGCCGTGCGGTCGAGCGTCTTGGCCGGCGGGTTCTTGGTGATCTTCGTGTCGGGCGGGTTGACGCTGATGCTGAAGGGCACGCTCGTGGCGGTGCTCTCGTTGCCCGCGGCGTCCTTGGCCGTGGCGCCCACGGTGTGCGGGCCGTCGGCCAGCGCCGTGGGGGCGATGAGGAACCAGTTGCCCGAGCTGTCGGCGCGGATGCGGCCGATGACCCGGCCGTCCACGCTCACGGTGACCAGGGCGTTGGGCTCGGCGGTGCCCTCGAAGGTGGGGCGCTGGGTTTTGTCGAACACCTGGCCCGAGGTGGGCGCGGTGATGACGGGCGGCGAGGGGGCGATGGCGTCCACCGTGAAGTCGTTGCGCACGATGTCGCTCGTCACACCGGCGGCGTTGCGCGCCTGGGCG
The DNA here is from genome assembly GCF_016904885.1 of Archangium primigenium. Classification (NCBI taxonomy): domain Bacteria; kingdom Pseudomonadati; phylum Myxococcota; class Myxococcia; order Myxococcales; family Archangiaceae; genus Melittangium; species [Archangium] primigenium. The sequence continues at coordinate 8,710,818 of NZ_JADWYI010000001.1, read as the reverse complement.
GTGACATTGTGGGCGCCCTGGGCCAGGTCGGCGCGGCCCGTGGGGGTGGGGCAGGACCAGTTGCCCGCCGCGTCGGCGGTGGTGGTGCACAGGTCGGTGCCATCCACCTTCACGATGACCGTGTAGCCCGGCCGCGCGGTGCCCGAGTACACGGGGCGCTTGTTGTTGATGAGCGCGCCGTTGGCCGGCACCTTGATGACGGGCCGGGGAACCTCGGCGACCTCGAAGTCGGTGGGGCCCGAGCCCTCCGGGCTCTGCGAGGGCGTGTCCACCGGATCGATGCCGAGCATGCCGCCGGCGGTGATGATGGCCTGGTTCTCGACGATGCCCGAGACGCCGGACTTCACGATCGCGACGAAGGTGAGGCTGGTGCTCTCGCCCACGTCACCCGGCTGGATGATGCCCCGGAGCGTGCCGCCGCGGGTGGGCGTGGCGCCCTTGCCCAGGTACACGGTGATGGTGCGCGTGGCCGTGTCGTAGTGGCCCACGTCGTCGCCCTTGGCGTCGGTGAGCTGGCCGAGCGGTGTGCTGTCGCCGGGCGCCACGCTGAGCAGCTCGAGCGAGTCCGCCTCGTAGTCCAGCTGGGGGGGCAGCTTGTCGTTGACCACCGTGTCCTTGGAGTGGTCATCGCCCGTGTTCTGCGTGGTGATGGTGTAGCGGATGCGGTCGCCCGGACGCACCGTGCCGTCCTTGCGCGTGAGGTTCTCGGCCGTCTTGAGGGTGTTGGTGAAGTCGGGCGCCTGGGTGGTGATGGAGGTGATGAAGCCCGCGAGCCAGAAGCGGTCACCCGAGGTGTTGGCGAGCGCCGTGGCGGTGTGGTCGCCCGCGGCCACCGTGACGTCCACCACGTCCAGGTCGATGCCGGACATGCTGCCCGGCGTGCCGGTGAGCTGCGGCCGGTCGTTGCGGTTGCTGATGGGGTAGGAATCGAACTTGCCGTCGGAGCCCGGGTCCAGGCCGGTCAGCGGCGTGTCCGTGGTCACGCCCGTCTTCGTGGTGCTCCACGAGCGCGTGCTGTTGAAGAAGTTGTTGGGCGGGTTGAGGTCGTTGCTGACGATCTTCCCGTTGAAGGAGAACGTGTCGTTGATGTCCGGCGCGGGGTCGTCGCCCTCGAAGGCGATGACGCCCAGCTTGGCGTCCACCGCGTACGTGGGCACGTAGAAGCCGCTCAGGGTGAAGGACGTGCCCGGCGCCCCATCCACGATGCGCATGCTGTCGAAGAGCTTGAGGTGGCGCTTGGTGGCGCCCGGCACCTCGTAGAACACCGCCATCCACCAGCCGTCGAAGATGTACTCGCCGCCGCCCGCGCTGGTGTCCAACGACACCGCCAGCACGTCGCTGATCTGATAGCGGCCCGCGCCGTAGTTCTTCACGATGTCGGTGATGTCCGCCGTGGACTGGTACTGGTACTCGCCGCCCGCCGTGTACTGGAAGGCGTAGTCGTCCGCGGTGAGGTCCATCTCGAAGCCGGCCACGCCCGGCCGGGACAGGTGCGCGGTGAGGTCCGGCGCCTGGACCTTGTCGCCGGCGCCCGCGGTGAAGCGGGTGGCCGCCCAGTACAGCCGCGCGTAGACCACCGTGGCGCCCGTGGGCAGCGACAGCGCCGCCTGGCTCGAGGCCGTCAGCGGGTTGATGCCCTTGCTCGAGGTGGTGATGGGCGCGGCGGGCTGGGTGGTGGCCCCCGTGGTCTCCATGGCCGGGTCATTCAACGTCCAGAAGAAGTCCGGGGACGTGTCGCGCTGGTAGCAGGCCGGATCGCCCGGCACGAACGTTTCCACCGGCGGCATGCGGCCGGTGATGGGCAAGGGCGTCGTCTTGCGGCAGTCCTGCGCGAGCGTATTGCCGACGAGCGCGAAGTTGCCGCGCAGGTCCTCGGCGTAGCGCAGCTTGGGCGGCGCGTTGCTCACGGGCTGGGCCTGGACGGCGCCCGAGGTGAGGCTCATCGCGACGGCGATCAGCAGCGCCGGGATGCTCGAGCGCATCGCGCGACCTGCACCGGATGAGGGGGGCGGCGAGGGGTCGGGATTTCTCATGAAGTCCACGGGGTTCAAGAGGGAGTGGAAAAAAGAAGGCGGAGCGCGCTGCTGCAATGTCGACGCCAGGGGGGTTGCGACTGTCGATCCTACGCCAGTGCTCCCAGGGGCCGCGAATTCCCGGTCGATTCCGCTTGCAATCCCGAAAAACGCGCCCCGAACACTCGGCAATGCATGGAATTCAGGCCGCCGGGCCGCCCTCCGCGAGTGGCGCGAAACGCCCCCCGGGGCGAAACGCCACGCCCCACAACGCCCCCGGAGGGGCGCGGGGGCCGGGGGGATGGGCGGCGCTCCGGACCTGCTGATATGAGGCGCGCGCGATGATCAAAGGTTGGCTGTTGTGGATGCTGTTGGCGCGGCTGACGGGCAGCCCGGTGCTCTCGGCGCTGGTGGTGCTCGGCGCGCTGTGGCTGTTGGATCGCGCCACGGTGGGTGTGCTGCCCCGGCCCATGCGGGCGCTGGCGCGCTGGCGCCGGGCCTCGCAACTCCAGCGCACGCTGCACACCAACCCCCATGACCGCCGCGCCCGCGCGGAGCTGGCGGACCTGTACGTGGGCTGGGGCCGCCATGCGGCGGCGGTGGAGGTGCTCAAGCCCAACCTGGAGGCGGGGGACGAGGACGTCGCCACGCTCTACCTGCTGGGCGTGGCGTACCTGGGCTCGGGGGACAAGGCCCGGGGCGAGCTGTTGCTCGACGAGGCCGAGAAGCTCGACGCGCGCTACCAGATGGGCGCCATCGACCTGGAGCGCGGGCGCCACCGGCTGGCGCGCGGGGACTTCCCGGGCGCCATCGAGGCCCTGGGGCGGCTGCGCGAGGCGCGGCCCGGCACGGTGGAGGGCCGGGTGCTGCTGGCGCGCGCGCTCGACCGGGCGGGCCGGGACGCGGACGGGGCGCTGATGCGCGAGGATGCCTGGCGCGAGTACACGGCCGCGCCCTCCTTCCAGCGGCGGCGCGAGCGGCTGTGGGCGTGGCGGGCGCGTCCCAGCCGGCCCCTGCTGTACGGGGGCGCCCTGGTGGTGGGGCTCGTGCTCGTGGGCACGGTGCTCACGCGGCTGACCCCCTCGGAGACCGAGTACTACCAGCCGGATGGCACCTACGCCTGGGAGGACGACGGGGAATAGGGGACTTGAGCCCCAGCGGATATTTCCTGACTCCCCCGGAGAACCGCTAAGCTGGGGCGCCATGTTCGCCACGCCCGCCCAGGTCCTCAAGCAGCGCGACGGGGCTCTCGCCGAGACGCCCTTCCCGCTGTTGCTCCACGCGCTGTCCATCGAGGAGCGCTCGTGCACGCTGGAGCTCAAGGTGCGCCAGCGCGAGAAGCGCATCACCTTCGAGGACGGCGCGCCGGTGGCGAGCTCCAGCAACCTGCTGCACGAGACGTTGGGCAAGTTCCTCGTGGAGAAGGGCAAGCTCTCCGAGGTGGACTACCAGAAGGCGCTCGCCGAGAGCGTGAGCACGGACGTGCCGCTCGGCGGCCTCCTGGTGCAGAAGGGCCTCATCAGCCCGTTCGACCTGTACAAGCAGATGCAGGCGAACATGGCCATGAGCCTGTTGGACTGCTTTCGCTGGACGGACGCGCGCTTCCGGCTCATCGCGGACGTGGAGCCGCCGGACACCAGCGTGCGCATGAACAGCTCGCAGCTCATCCTCACCGGGGTGAGCAACGTGATGCCCTTCGACGAGGTGGCCACGCACTTCGCCTTCACCGACGAGCAGCGCTTCGCGCAGGTGCCCGGCATCGAGGGGCCCAAGCTGTCGGCCAAGGACGCGCGGCTCTTCCAGGCGCTGCGCTTCCGGCCCACCTTCTCCGAGCTGATGGAGCGCTCGGGCATGGACACCGACGCCACGCTGCGCCGGCTCTACGCCTTCTGCCTCCTGGGGCTCGCGGACTTCACCGAGGAGGTGGACAAGCGGCCCGCCCCCGTCGCGGCGGGCTCGGGCGCGCACGCCGTGGCGCCGCCCCCGCCCGGGCCCGCCCTCACGCCCATGCCCGGCACGCTGGAGACGGTGTCGGCCGTGCCCGCGGGCCTGCCGTTCTCGGACGAGGACGACGGCGTGAAGAACGCGCTGCTCAGCGCCTTCCTCTCGCACCGCAGCCAGGATCCGTTCGACCTGCTCGCCGTGCCGGAGAACGTGCAGCCGGTGGCGCTGCGCAAGGCGTTCCTCGCGCTGTCCGACAAGTTCTCGCCCCTGCGCTTCCAGACGGCGGACCTCAAGGAGAAGGCCGAGGGACTGCTGGTGGCCTACGCGCGCGCGTACGGGGCGCTCACCGAGGTGGAGCAGGCGGCGCTCTGGCGCAAGCGGCGCCAGGCGGCGCGCGAGAAGAAGACGAACAACACGGGCCGGCCCTCCACCGCGGAGCAGTTCCGCATCCGCACGGACCTCTTGGACGCGACCACCCAGTTCGACGAGGCGATGAAGCGCCTGAAGGCCACCAACCACGCGGGCGCCTTCGAGTACTTCGAGTACGCGTGCGACATCGACCCGAAGCCGCTCTACAAGGCCTACCGCGCCTGGGCGCGCTACCTGATGAAGCCCGAGTCGCACGGCAAGCTCGCGCTGCAGGAGTTGCAGGACGTGCTCAAGCAGGAGCCCGGGTGCGAGGAGGCGTGGTTCTTCACCGGCGAGGTGTCGCGCGGCGAGGGCCAGTGGGCCCAGGCCGAGGACGCCTACCGCAAGGCCTTCAAGATCAACCCGAAGAACCGCCAGTACGTGGACCTGGTGCAGGAGACGATGAAGCGCGTGAAGCGCTGAGGCTCGGTGCACTGCCTCAGTGCACCACCGTCACGGGGCGGCTGGCGTGGTGGATCACCCGGTCGCTCACCGAGCCGAGCAGCCACTTGCCGCCGGCGTTGAGCCCCCGGGCGCCCACGACGATGTGGTCCGCGCCGAGCCGGTCGGCCTGCTCGACGATGGTGTCCGCGGGTCGGCCGATCTCCACCACCTTCTGCACCTGGGCGCGGGGCAGGTCCGCGGCGAGCTCGTCGAGCAGGCGCTTGACCCGCTCCATGTCCTCGGCCGAGCGCTGACCGGTGGAGATGAGCTCCGAGTCCAGGAAGCCGAGCGGCACCATCCGGGGCGGTTCGAGCACGAAAAGCAGGGTGATGCGCGACTGGGTCTGCTGGGCCAGATCATGCGCGAAGCGCGCGGCCTTGCGCGAGGTCTCCGAGCCATCGATCGCGACGAGGATGTGCTGAATCACGTCCGCCCTCCTGTGGCCTGTGGGTCCTCCCTTCAGGGTGGGGCCGCGGGCGTCAGGAGCAAGCCCGGCGCCTGGCGCCCCGCTCCGGCACCAGGCGGGCGGGGAGGGGCTCGGGAGGGACTCAGTACGGAGGCAGGAGCCGCCGGAACCCGTGGCCCAGCACCACGACGAGCACGAGCAGGTTGCGCGGCACGAGCGCCGGCCAGAACAGGGGCAGGGCGCCCGGGGACGTGTCCGTGGCGGGGCCCGCGAAGCGCGCGGCGAGCCGTCCCCCGAGCCGCCGCATCCACGCCACGGAGCGGGGCCACTCGGCGATGGGCGCGAGCCACTCGGCGGGGATGGCGCCCGGACCGAGCGTGGCGCCCATGAGCGCTCCGACGATGGCGCCCGTGGTGTCGCTGTCCCCGCCGAGCAGGATGGTTTCCTCCACCGCCCGCCGGAAGTCCGTGGCGTGCCGCAGCCAGGCGTAGAGCACCACCGGCACGGTGTGCAGGACGTAGCCGCTCACGCCGTCTCCGAGCCCCAAGTCCTCGGCGAACGCCGCCACGCTCGCCCCGCGCTCCCAGGCCGCGCGGAGGCAGGCGAATGCCTCGCGCAGGAGCGGCTCGTCGACATGGGCCGCCCACTCGCGCATCACCTCCTCCGCGTCCACGCCCGCGGGTCCGCGCCGGGCGCCATGGGCCGCCGCCAGCGCCACCGCCAGGGCGCCCTGCTCGGCGCGGGCATCCCGGTGGGTGAGCCGGCTCGAGGCCCGCACGAAGGCCGCCAGCCGCTCCGGCTGCTCGGCGAAGCACACCCCGAGGAGGGGCGCGCGCATGGCCGGACCATTGCCCGCGGACACCACCCCGCTGTGCTGGGGGGAAAAGCCGAGCCAGAGCTTCACCGTGGCGCGCAGCGTGGCCCAGCCCACCCCGGCGGGCAGCCCGAGCAGCCAGCCGCGCAGCCGCCACGCGAGGCTCCGGGCGAAGCGCTCGGGGGCCTCGGGCGCGGCGAGCAGGGCCTGGCCGACCATGCACGCATGCTCGGTGTCGTCGCTGCCCACGCCCCGGCCGAGCAGGAAGCGGTGGTGCAGCGGGGCCGGGCCGAACATGCGCAGGGCGCGCCGGTGGGACAGGCCCTCGCGGGGCAGCCCCAGCGCGTCGCCCACGACCGTTCCCAGCAGCGCCCCCTCGAACGCATCGGCTCTCATGCCGCGAGTGTACCCCGTCCGCCCGACGCTCCAGGGGCCCCGGGCCCCGTGATACACGTCCCCCTCATGATGGATGTGTTCGCACGAGAGCTGGCGTGGGCGCGGCTGCACATGCCCCTGACGCGCGCCGGGGGCGAGGCGCTGCCGGACCTGAAGGGCATCCGGCTCGCGTGCTCCATGCACCTGGACCTCAAGATGATCCCCGCCGTGGAGGCCTTGCTCGACAAGGGCGCGGCGGTGTTCCTCACCACGTGCAACGCCACCACGGTGCGCGACGAGGTGGTGGCGTGGTTGCGCGCGCGCGGCGCCGAGGCCCATGCGTGGAAGGACATGTCCCCGGAGGCGCTGGCCGAGGGCACCGCGCGGGCGCTCGCCTGGGGCCCCACGCACCTGTGCGAGATGGGCGCGGACCTCTCCGGGGCGCTGCACGCGCGCGAGGGCGGGCCCGCGGTGCGCGGGAGCCTGGAGGCCACGGGCTCGGGCATCGCCCGGCTGCGCGCGCTGTCCCCGCGCTACCCGGTCTTCAACTGGGACGACCTGCCCATCAAGGAAGGGCTGCACAACCGCTGGCTGGTGGGGCTCACCACTTGGCTGGCCTTCTGTGAGCGCACGCACCTGTCCCTGCACGGCAAGCGGGTGCTGGTGGTGGGCCATGGGCGGGTGGGGCAGGGGGTGGCGGACGTGGCGCGGGCCTTCGGCGCGACGGTGGAGGTGGCCGAGCGGGACGCGGCGCGGCTGCTGGAGGCGCGCTACGCGGGTTGGGACGCGGGGCCGCTGACCCCCGAGCGGCTCGCGCGCGCGGAGGTGATCGTCACGGCGACGGGCGCCGCGCGGGTCATCGGTGCGCCAGAACTGGCCCACCTGCGCGCGGGCTGCTTCCTGCTCAACGTGGGCCACGTGGCGGACGAGCTCGACGTGGCGGCGTTGGGGCCGCGGCGCGAGCTGCTTCCCCACGTGGAGGAGGTGTCACCGCGGGGCCGGCCCCTCTACCTGTTCGCCGGGGGCTCCATGGCCAACCTCACGGCGGGCTGGGGGGACAGCCTCAACGCCTTCGACGTGACGCTGGCCACGCTGCTGGCCGGGCTCGGCTTCCTCTTCACCGAGGGCGAGCGCCAGGCGCCGGGACTCCACCCCCTGCCGCGCGCCGTCTGGGCCTCGGTGGCCGTGGCGGCCGCCGCCCGCTGAGCGAGGGGGTTGCTCCAAAAGGAAAAGGCCCGGCCTCACGCGGAGACCAGGCCTTCGATGAATCAGACGTCGGCGATCAGATCGCGCGGACGTTCTGCGCCTGCAGGCCCTTGGGGCCACGGGCGACGTCGAACTCAACCCGCTGTCCCTCCTGGAGGGAGCGGAAGCCGTCGGCCTGAATCGCGGTGTGGTGGCAGAACAGATCCTCGCCGCCGCCCTCCTGCGTGATGAAACCGAAGCCCTTCGCGTCGTTGAACCACTTCACGGTACCAGTTGCCATTTACTCGTCTTCTTTCTTGTCCGGGCGCATGAGTTGCACCGGAAGCCGCTTCGCATACGAACGCAGCGAAGCCGGTGTGTCATACTTCGTAACGCTTGGGAAGAGGGGAGATGTAAAAAAGTGATCTATTCCTTCTCCACCGCCAGGCGGCCCGAGCGGATGGCCTTCTGGAACAGGCCGTAGTCGCGCTCGGTCTGGTCCGCGTAGGCCCGGGCGAACGCACACAGCGCGCGGTCGAATGTCTCGCTGCGTCCGAGGTAGCCCCGCAGCACGGCGGCATCGCCTCCCCGGGCGTGGGCGCGGGCGAGCGTGCGCCCACACAGGGCGGCGTACTGGCGCAAGCCCCGGGGCGACAGCCGCTCCACGTCCGTGGAGCCCTTCATGTCCCGGAGCTGCCGCACGTAGAAGTCCCGTCCGCCCACGCGGCACCAGCCGAGGAAGATGTCGCACGCGGCCTGCATGAAGCGCTGCCCCTCCACCACGCGCTGACCGGCGTTGGTGTACGCCGTCTTGCCCGCGAAGGGCTCGAGCACCGAGGCGTTGGCCTCCTTCACCTGGAGGAAGAGCGGGTCCTCCGCGTGCGCGCCCAGGAGCAGCGCCAGGTAGCAGCGCGTGCCCACGCTGCCCACGCCCACCACCTTGCGGGCCACGTCCACCATCGTGTAGCGCCGCACCAGCGTGCTGCGCTCCCCGGAGAGCGTGGACAGGTAGCCGTCCCCCATGACCTGGAGCACCTCGGCGAGCAGCTCCGCGTCGTCGCGCCGGGTGTGCGCCACCAGGGGCGGGTCGTCGATGATGCAGCGGCGGCCCTCGCGCAGCTCGGTGAGCTTGGGCAGGGTGGCCAGTTGGGTGCGCCGGCGCGCCTGGGCGAGTGTCTTCTCCGCGCTCGCGCCCTCGTGCTTGTAGAGCGTGTCGCGCAATTCCTCGGCGTCCACCCGCGCGTACCACACGTCCAGGAAGCTCCAGTGCGACAGGGTGTTCATCCACCGCCGGTACTCGCGCGCGCACGCCTCCACCGCCGCCTCGCACTGGGACTCGGAGTCGCCATGGGCCCGGCCCGCCACCCACACGCTGGCGACCAGGCGCTTGAGGTCCCACTCCCACGGCGCGGGCAGCGTCTCGTCGAAGTCGTTCAGGTCGAAGACGAGGTTGCGCTCGGGCGTCGCGAACATGCCGAAGTTGGCCAGGTGCGCGTCCCCACAGGCCTGGACCTTGATGCCCACCGTGGGCGTGGTGGCCAGGTCGTTGGCCATGATGACGGCCGAGCCGCGCAGGAAGCTGAAGGGGTCCACGCTCATGCGCGCATGGCGGATGGGCACGAGCGAGCCGAGCCGTCCCACGTTGGACGCCTCCAGCAGGGCGATGGGATCCGTCCGCTCGCGGCCCGCCTTCCACTGGGCATGGGTCTCGCGGGGAAACTTGTCGCGGAGGATCCGCCCCTGCCGCTTGCGCTCGGCGCGCACGGGGATGTGATCCGGCACGAGCGGCGGGCCCTGCTCCGGTTCGGTGAGATCCTGTTGGACCTTGACGCGCCGGGAGGGGCGGGTGGCGTGGAGGGCGTTCAGACGACGGGTGGCGCTACGGGCCCGGGAACGAGACGGCATGTCCGAAAGGTAGGCACTCGCGGAGCATGGGACAGGAGGGGTCGCCCGGATGCCCCCTTGGCCCCGGTGGCCCGGGCCGGTTCCCGGAGGGGCTCCCCGTGCCTACCCTGGACGCCCATGAAGACGGCCTCCACGACCTCCGACTCTCCTGACACGAAGTCCTCCGCGCGCCGCGGCGACCGCGCCCTGATCGCCCAGTTGGAGGCGCGCTTCCGCGAGGTGACGCTCCTCCTCTACGACACGAGCGTGCCTCCGGCCGAGCTCAGCGAGCGGCTCGCGCCCTACATGGCCGAGGACATCGTGTTCGTGGACCCCTGGCAGACGGGCGGGGGTCGCGAGACCTACCGGCGCGGCGCGGAGGGCTTCCACCGCATGCTGCGCTTCGACTTCGACATCACCCAGCTCAACGTCCAGCTCGAGGAAGGCCAGACGCGGGGCCGCGTCCTCGTGGACGGAATCATGAACCTCAAACAATTCAGCTGGCTGTACACCTACCCGCTGCGCACCTTCCTCGTCTACGAGTTCTCCCTGGAGCGCACCGAAGACGGGCAGATGCAGCCGCGCATCCACTTCCACGAGGAGATGTGGAGCCTGGGGGACATGATCGCCGCGGTGCCCGGGGTGAACTGGTTCTACACCAAGGTCTTCCGGCCCGCGTTCAGCGTGGGCTTCCTCGCGGCCTCGGAGTTCTACCGTCGCCGTGAAGCGCATCACCCCCCCAGCACGGCGCACTGAGCGCCGCGCGGGAGGGGTGGGGGACTCCCAGGGTCGTCTCGGGTCCGGGACTAGGCGGGCAGGGTGCCGTTGCCGGACTCGATCGTCTTCCAGAAGCTGTTCACCTTGTCCACGTAGGTGGCGTCGCCCGTGCCGGCCGGCAGCGCGCGCGGGTCGTTGCGGTCCACGCCGTTGGGGCCCGAGTTGTAGCCGCGCAGCGCCAGGTCCCAGTTGCCGCCGAACTGCTCGTTCATGTCCTTCATGTAGAAGGCGCCCGCGAGGATGTTGGTCTCGGGATCCGCCAGGTTCTTGCCCTGGAGCTCCGGGTGCTTGGCCTGCAGCTCACCGAAGGTGTTGGGGTTGACCTGCATCAGGCCCGTGTCCGACAGGCCGTTGCCACCGTTGGTGGTGATGGCCTCGATGTTGCCGCGCGACTCCTGCCAGATCTGCCCGGCCAGCATGTTGGCCGGCACGCCCGCCTTGGCCGCCGCGGACTCGATGGCGCCCTTGAACTGATCCAGCTGCTTGGGGAAGCCGGGGCCGAGCTTCGCGTCACCCGAGCCACCGCCCGAGCTCACGCCGTTGCTCGCGCCGCCCGCCGCGCCCGCGCCACCCACCGGAGCCGGAGCCGCCGCGCCACCCACCGGGGCCGGAGCCGCCGCGCCACCCGCGCCGCCCACCGGAGCCGGAGCCGGAGCCGCCGCGCCACCCGCCGCGCCACCTGCCGCGCCGCCCGCCGCATCCAGGCCACCGGCCGCCGCGTCATCGCCGAGCTCGGGCACGCCCCCCTCCAGCAGATCCTTGAGCTGGTTGAGCGTCTCGACGAGCTGCTTGGCGCCCTCGAGGAACTGCTGGAGACCGCCGCCCTTCTCCGCGCCGCCGAAGCTGTCCTTGAACAGGTCGCCCAGGGGGTTGCTCGCCGGGCTCGTCTGGCCCGGGCAGCAGCCACCGGCCTGGATGGACGTGGGCCGCGCCTCGCTCACCGCGGACTCGATGTTCTGCTGGGGGATGCGGAAGGCGGCGTTGCTGTTCGACAGGGACGAGATGGACATGGCGGGAGTCCTCGGGGAAGGCGAAGTGGGGTGAACCGATGCTCTGACCTATTGCAGTCGGTGTGCCAACCCCGGATGCGCGGAAGTCCTCGCGCAAGTACCTGTTTTCCTTGAGGCCCTCCGGGTCTCCCCCGGTGACTCCAGGCCGTGCGGGGTGGGGAGGGGGCCCCGGCCCCTGGTGCCTGGTGTCATCCCATGGTGACACCCGTCACCACCGGGCGGTGACTACGGCTTCACGGTGGTGACGAAGCGCCGGGTCTCGCCCTCGACCTTGAGAATCACCGCCTCCTTCACCGCGTCGCGGTGCGCGTCCAGGTTGATGGTGCCGCCCACGCCGGGGAAGTCCCGGGTGGCGGCGAGGGCATCGCGCACCGCGCGTCCCGACAGGTCCGGCGCGCGCCCGATCGCGTCGATGGCCAGGCGCGCGGCGTCATAGGCCAGGGCCGCCACGCTGTCGGGCGCCTCCTTCCACTCGGCCTTGTAGCGGGTGATGAAGTCCTGGGTGCGCGGGTCCGGGTTGTCCACCGCGTAGTGATTGACGTAGTAGCCGCCCTCGAGCGCGCCGCCGCTCAGCTCGAACAGCCGGTCCGACTCCCACCCGTCGCCGCCGAGCAGCGGCACCGCCAGCCCCAACTCCCGCGCCTGCCGGGCGATGAGGGCCACGTCCGTGTAGTACCCGGGCACGAAGAGCGCCTGCGGCTTGAGCTTCTTGAAGGTGGTGAGCTGCGCGCGGAAGTCCGTGTCCCCCTTCGAATAGCTCTCCGTGGTGAGCACCTGGCCCCCGCGCGCGACGAAGGCCTCGCGGAACGTGTCCGCCAGGCCCACCGAGAACGCGCTCTTGTTGTCCTGGAGCACCGCCACGCGCTCGAACTGGAGCGTGTCGCGGGCGAACTTCGCCATCACCCCGCCCTGGAAGGAGTCGATGAAGCAGACGCGGAAGATGTAGTCGCCCTTGCGCGTGACGTCGGGATGGGTGGACGTGGGGGTGATCATCGGCACCCCGGCCGCCTGGGCCTTGTCCGCCATGGCCAGGGAGTTGGAGGACGCGGCCTCGCCGAGCACCACCACCACCTTGTCCTGACTGATGAGGCGCATGGCCGCCTGGGCCGCCTCCTCGGGCCGCCCCTGGCTGTCATAGACGCGCACCGCGAGGGGGCGTCCCTTCACGCCGCCCGCCGCGTTGGCCTCGCGCACCGCCATGGCGATGCCGTGCTTCGCCGACTGGCCGAAAGTGGCTTCACTGCCCGTGAGGCTGCCCACCTGCCCCAGCAGGATGGGGCCCTCGGCCGCCGGGCCTCCCGTGCTCGCCGCCGCGGGGGTGGGGCTCGCCGGCGCGGGCGCGCTCTTCTTCTCACACGCCGCGCTGCTCATGAGGAGCACGGCGACCATCAGTCTCGGGAACGGACGCATGCGGCCTTCTAACGCGGTGGGCCAGAGGACGCCGGGTGAGACGAGGAGGGTTTCTTGCCCACACGGTAGGGAAAGTGCGGAGAAAGTGCGGAGACAGGCAACTTGCCGGGCGTGGGGACGACAATGGAAATATCCACGCGCCGCCCCCCCGCGGCCGTTCTCAGAGGCCTTCGTGATGCTCCTGCGCTCGACCACCACCGCTCCCCGCCCGCTGTCCTCGTCGCCGGCCCCCACGACCGAGGCCCCGCGCGCTTCCGCAGTGATCTCGCGCGGTGCCGCCGCCAGCGTGGACAGCTTCACGTCCGCGGCCAAGCCGCGCCCCACGCCGGGCCCGACGACGCCCACGACGCCCACGACGCCGGGCAAGGGCGGCTCCACGGACGGGCTCAAGGACAAGGCGCTCATCAAGGCGCTGCACGACGCGGCGGCCCAGCACAAGGACCTGGGCTACAACCAGGCGCGCAAGGTCATCTTCACCGAGCTGGACAACCACGACGGCAAGGTGGAGTGCGTGTACACGGGCCGTGAGCTCGCCACGAACAAGATTCCCAACAGCAGCGACATGAACACCGAGCACTCGTGGCCCCAGTCCAAGGGCGCCACGGGCGCGGCCAAGAGCGACCTGCACCACCTGTTCCCCACGGACAGCAAGGCCAACTCCATCCGCAGCAGCTACCCGTTCGGCAAGGTGGTCAAGGACGTGAAGTGGAGCCAGGACGGCTCGAAGCTCGGCAAGGACGCCAACGGGCAGACGGTGTTCGAGCCCCGGGACGAGCACAAGGGCAACGTGGCGCGCGCCCTCTTCTACTTCTCCACGGTGTACGGCAAGCCCATCCCCGCCGGGGACGAGGCGGTGCTCAAGCAGTGGAACCAGATGGACAAGGTGGACGCGGCCGAGGTCGCCCGCAACGACGCCATCCAGGGCTACCAGGGCAACCGCAACCCCTTCGTGGATGATCCCTCGCTGGCGGATCGCATCTCGGACTTCTAGGCTCTCGGCCTGAATGGACGCTTCTTCCAAGGTATGGGCGCTCGTGCCCGCGGAGTCCGGAGTGCCGCTCGCCCAGGTGGGCGGCGCGCCGGAGCCCGCGGGCGCCGTGCGTTGGCCGGTGTGCGCGACGTGTGGCGCCCCCATGCGGTTTCTCTTTCAACTGCCGCACGTGCCGGGCCGCCTGGACCTGGCGCCCCACGCGGCGCTCTACGTCTTCCAGTGCGAGAACCCGGACACGGTCTGCTTCCGGTGGGACGCGCACGCGGGCGCCAACGCCGTGGTGGCCGTGGTGTCGGGCCCGCCCTCGGTGACGGGCGCGCCGGCGTCACCCGCCGCGCTGGAGCGGACGCGGCTGGACTTCACGCCCGCCCAGGAGGACACCGAGGCCCTGTCGGTGGACGTGAACACCGCCACGGACGCGCAGCTCGAGGCGCTCGACCGGGCGCAGGCCGAGGCCCCCGAGAGCAAGGTGGGCGGCGTGCCCGTCTGGGTGAATGGCGAGGCCGAGCCCACGTGCTGCGGCGCGCCCATGCGCTTCGTGGCGCAGCTCGCGTCGCTGCCCTTCGGACTGGCCTTCGGGGACGGGGGCCGGGGCTACGTGTTCCGCTGCGCGACGGGCGCCTGCGGCACGCCCTTCCGCTTCCTCTGGCAAGGCGCCTGAAGCGGCGCGCGGGCCGTGCCTGGAATGGCACGGCCCGCGGGGACTACTTGCCCACGCCCACCGCGGTCCAGGCGTCCTTCACCTTCTGCAGCTCCACGGACCTGGCGCCGTAGAGGTCCGTGGCCGCCTTGAGCGTGGCCTCGCGCGCCTGGGCGAAGGTCGTCTTGGGCGTCATGTACGTGGTCAGGGCGCGGCCGAAGATCTTCAGGCTCTTGTCCATGCCGATGCCGCCCTTGACCTCCAGGCCGGAGGTGCGGTTCTTGCCGCCCTCGGTGAGCAGGTAGAAGGCGTTGTTGGCGATGCCGCTGGAGCCGTGCACCTCCTGCTGCTTCGGGTAGTCCTTGTAGTTGTCGATGGAGTACCCGTCCTTCTTCGGGTCGTTCATGTAGCGCAACCCGTCCTCGTTGCTCCCGTTCTTGGGCGTCCACGCCGCCTCGCCCACGGTCCAGTTGAACTTCACCCCGGGGTTCTTCTGCGAGGCGTACCACTCCACGCCCGCGCCGATGATGTCGCTGAAGGACTCGTTGAGGCCGCCGGACTCGCCCTCGTACACGAGGCCCGCGGTGCGCTCGGTGAGGCCGTGGGCGATCTCATGGCCGGCGATGTCCAGCGTGGTGAGCGGGCCGGCCGTCTGCCCGTCGCCATCGCCGTAGTTCATCTTCTCGCCGTCCCAGTAGGCGTTCACGAAGTTGTTGCTCACGTGCACGTAGGACGTGAGCTTCTCGCCCGCGTTGTCCAGGGAGTTGCGGCCCAGCACGTCCTTGAGGAAGTCGTACGTCATCTCCGCGCCGTAGTGCGCGTCCACCGCGGCCTTGGCGCGCGGGTTGTCCGTGGCCTCGCCCCACACGTCGTTCTTGTCGGTGAACTGCGTGCGCCCCGAGGCCTGCTCGGCGTTCTTGGCGTCGTACGTCACCACGCCCTTGCCGCGCGAGGTGTCCTCGAGGGTGTAGGTGCCGTCGGCCTTCTTCGTGGTGGAGAGGTCCACCTTGCCGCTGTACATCGTCTGATCATCGGCCTTGCGCGTGCCGGGCGCGGTGGGCGCGGACGGGGCCGCCTCCGACGGAGCGTGGGCGCCGTGGCCGCCGTGGCGTCCCGCGGAGAAGCCGTCGATCTGATCGAACTGGCTGAGCAGCTTGCCGGTGTTGGCGTCCAGCATGTAGTTCATCTGGCGCGGCAGCTCCTCGCCGGACGTCTTGGAGATCTCCACGCGGTAGGCCGAGTGGTACGTGCCCGAGGCGTCCTGGTAGACGGTGCGCTCCACCGCGGGCTGCTTGTCCGGCTTCTCGCCGAAGGCCTCGCGGCCCAGCTGCTCGGCCTGGGCGGGGGACAGCTTGGGCGTCTCGCGGCCGAGGCCCGCGGGAATCGGGTTCCGCTCGCCCGTGGTGCCCGTGAGCTTGCCGTCCTTGTCCAGGTGGCCGATGACCTGCTCGCCGAAGACCTTCACGCCCTCGTGCCGCCGGTCCAGGCGCACGTGCGTCATGCCGAGCGCATCGCGCTCCACGCTGCGAGGCACGTACTCCTGGCCCGCGGCGCCGAGCGTCGGGGGCGCGCCGGCGTTGAGCCCCGCGAGCGTCGTCTGGATGGCGCCCTGGGCCTCGGCGCTCGCCAGGGGCAGCCGGCCCACGCCCTGGGGCGCGGAGGGCAGCAGGGTGTTCGTCTGACCCGCGGGCGCCTTTGTCGCGAAGCCATCCTGGGCGAAGGGCGAGGCCGCCGGCGCGTCCGTCGAGGTCGCCTTCACGGTGTTCTTCTCCACGGGCGCGGGCGCGGCCTCCGTGGCGGCGGGACGGGGAGTGAGAACGGGACCTTGACCCTCGGTGCGGCGAACGCTCATGGGGGAACTCCACTGCGGGGGATGGTGGAATTATCGCATGGGGCTGTCGCCGGTTGCTCGCTCGGCGAGTGAAATGGTGACGCACTCGCTCGTCGGGGGGCTCCGAGGGGAGGGATGGAAGGAGCCGCCCGACCGCCCGCTCGCCTTGGACCTGGGCACGGCGCGGGGGCCTCCTTACCTCATGGAAGCATGATGCCTCCGAGCCCAGCGGATTCCCTGGTGATGCGCGAGAAGCACTCCACCGAGCATGGGGAGGGCCGTGGTCGGCTGTCGCCCCAACGCGAGGCGCTGCTGTCCGCGCGCATCAAGGACCTGTCCTTGCGGCTGGCGGGCACGCCCCTGGAGCGCAGCATCGCGCAGCTGCACGCGGAGCTCGAGGCCAAGGGGATTTCCTTCAAGCCCCAGTGCTACCTGTCGGACGAGTGGGGATGCCCCTCGGGGGTGCCGGTCATCGGGCTGCCGTTCTACCTGGCGGACCCGAACCTCCTGTCCATCGAGGCGGACCTGGGCGGCGGCGCGGAGACCGAGGCGGAGATCCTCATGTACCTGCGCCACGAGGCGGGCCACGCCTTCAACTACGCCTACCGGCTCTACGAGACGCAGGAGTGGCTGCGCACGTTCGGGGACTACTCGCGCCCGTACCGCGACGACTACAAGCCGCAGCCCTTCTCGCGCCGCTACGTCTCGCACATCTCCGGCTGGTACGCCCAGAAGCACCCGGACGAGGATTTCGCCGAGACCTTCGCCGTGTGGCTCACCCCGGGCAGCGACTGGGCGAAGCGCTACCAGGGGTGGGGCGCGCTCAAGAAGCTGCAGTACGTGGAGGCCATCGTCGCCACGCTCGGCCGCCGGCCGCCGGTGGTGACGCTGGCCACGCCCGACTTCACCACCGAGGAGATGGAGGGCACGGTCCAGGACCACTACCGCCAGCGCGACCTGGACGAGAAGGTGGACCTGGAGCTGCGCGACGCCTTCGACCAGTCGCTGGACGACATCTTCGAGGGGCCCGGCGAGGCGCCCGTGCGCGCGGAGACGCTCGTGCGCGCCGAGCGGCAGCGGATGATGGCCCTGGTGAGTCAGTACTCCGGCGTGAGCCGAGGCGTGGTGCGCGCGCTGGTGGACCACCTCATCGAGCGCACCGCGGCGATGAACCTCTCCCTGCATCCCGACGACAGCCGCGAGGCCATCTGCCGCCTCGTGTCGCTGGTGACGGTGATGTCCATGAACTACCTCTACACCGACCGCTTCTACGAGGAATGACACCCATGGCCTTGTCTCCCCTGCGCATCGCGGTCCTCTACTACCAGTCCGGACAGGACGAGGCCGATCCGGTCGTCGAGCAGGTCTCCCAGTGTCTGAGGGACGCGGGACACACGGCGGTGCCCGTGCGTGTCGACGAGAGCCTGTCGGACCTGGTGCGGCGGCTCACGCGCAGCAACGCGGACCTCGTCTTCAACCTGTGCGAGACCTTCGCCGATGACTACCGGCTGGAGGTGAACGTGGCCGCCGTGCTGGAGCTGGCGCGTCTGCCCTTCACGGGCTCGGGGACGGCGGGCCTGCTGCTCGCGCAGGACAAGGTCCTCACCAAGCAATTGCTCCAGTTCCACGGCGTGCTCACGCCGCGCTTCGCCACCTTCGACGGCCAGTCCATGGTGGCCCATGGCGACCTGTCCTTCCCGCTCATCGTGAAGCCGGCCCGCTCGGATGCGTCCATGGGCCTGGGCGTGGAGAAGGACCTGGAGGGCCTGGCGCGCCGGGTGCGGCTCATCCGCGAGGAGTACGACGACGAGGCCCTGGCCGAGGAGTTCATCGAGGGCCGCGAGGTGTACGTGGGCGTGCTCGGGGACCACACGAAGCCCCAGGTGCTGCCCGTGGTGGAGCTGGACTTCGGCAGCAAGTGGAGCCGCAAGCGCATGAAGATCGCGGACCGGGAAGTGAAGTTCGGCCCCGAGGGCCCCGGCGAGCCCGCGCTGGTGATGCCCAAGGACCTCTCGGACGAGCTGGTGGGCCGCATCGAGCGCGCCGCGGTGACGGCCTTCCGGGCGCTCAAGCTCAGCGACTACGCCCGCATCGACTTCCGCGTGTCCAGCACCACCCGCGAGCCGTACCTGCTCGAGGTCAACCCGAACCCCTACCTCGAGGAGAAGTGCGAGGTGGCCATGGGCGCGCGTGAGGTGGGCCTGTCCTACCCCCAGCTCATCCAGCGCATCGTCGAGACGGCGGCGCGGCGGTGCGGGCTGGGCCAGCAGGCGCGCCCGTCCGCACCGGAGCCCGAGGCGGAGGCCGCGTCCCTGGGCTGACACCGCCCCTCCGGAGCTCTCCCGGCACGAAAAAGCAATACCCGCCAAACGGGTAAATCGTGCTAGGCGACGGGTGGCCCCACCTCGGGGCGACCTGCCGGGAGAGAACCATGCGTCATGTCTTCGGCGCGCTCACGAGCGCGTGCCTGTTGCTGTCCTCCGCCGCCGCCGAGGCGGCCATTTCGGGGGTGGTGCTGAGCAACGACGCCACCCACGTCACCTACCAGTTCCAGTTCACGGGCGCGCCCGAGTTCGTGCGCGCGTATATCGACACGGATCGCAACCCGGCGACGGGCCTCGCGCTGCAGGGCACGGGCGCGGACTACCTGCTGGAGAACGGCTTTCTCTACAAGCACCTGGGGGGCGGCTGGAGCTGGCAGCAGGTGGGCGCCGTGACGCACACGAGCACCAACGGCACGGCCTATTGGAAGGTGGCCCGCGCGGACCTGGGCGAGACGGCGACGCCGAACGACGCGGACCTCGTCTTCCAGACCGAGCCGCCGCAGGAGACGTCCGCCAAATCCACCCACGTCTACAGCGGCGGGACGACGCCGGGCACGGGCACGACGACTTGGTACACGGCGAGCACCGCCACCCTCGCCAACCCCGAGCGCGGCTTCTACCGCTACCCCCAGGACTGCGACAAAGCCGACTTCAACGTCACCACGCTCAAGGGCTACCGCGAGACGCAGAAGATCACCCAGGTGATGTGCATCTTCTACCTGGCGGAGTTCAAGAACGGGCCCATCAGCCAGGCCCAGCTGGATCGCTTCCAGCGCCAGTCGGACACCGTGCGCGCCGCGGGTCTCAAGATGATCATCCGCTTCGCGTACACGCTCAACACCTCGGGGGATGACGTGCCCCTGAGCCGGGTCTCCGCGCACCTGGACCAGCTGGCGCCCTTGCTGAGCAAGAACGCGGACGTCATCGCCGTCGTGCAGGCGGGCCTCATCGGCGCGTGGGGCGAGTGGTACTACACCCAGAACTTCGGCAACGCGGGCGTGGTGTCCACGCAGGACTGGAGCAACCGCAAGGCGGTGGTGGACAAGCTGCTCGCGTCGCTGCCCGCCTCGCGCATGGTCCAGCTGCGCACGCCCAAGTTCAAGCGGACGATGTATGGCACCTCGGCGCTCACCTCCGCGCAGGCCTTCAGCGGCACCGCGGCGGCGCGCATCGGGCACCACAACGACTGCTTCCTCGCCAGCGCCACCGACTTCGGCACGTACGAGAACACCTCGGTGGAGTACCCCTACCTGGCGGCGGAGACCCAGTATCTCTCCATGGGCGGCGAGACGTGCGCCCCCAACCCTCCGCGCTCGGACTGCGCCAGCGCGCTCACCGAGATGGCCCAGTTCCACTACTCGTACCTGAACAACGACTACGAGAGCACGGTGCTCAACAGCTGGAGCAACGCGGGTTGCCGGCCGGAGATCGATCGGCGGCTGGGCTACCGCTTCTCGCTCGTGTCCGCGACCCTGCCCACCACGGCCAGCCGGGGCTCCGTCCTGTCCGTGTCACTGGCCCTCAAGAACGAGGGCTTCGCCGCGCCCTACAACCCGCGCGGGGTGGAGCTCGTCCTGCGCCACGCGTCCACGGGCGCCGTCCACCGGCTGCCCCTGTCCTCGGATCCCCGCCGCTGGGCGCCGGGCACCACCACCACCGTCAGCCAGGGCGTCACGCTGCCTTCCTCGCTGCCCTCGGGCTCCTACGCCGTCCTGCTGAACCTGCCGGACCCGACGGCGTCGCTGAACACCCGCGCGGAGTACGCCATCCAGCTCGCGAACACGGGCACCTGGGAGGCCACCACCGGGTTCAACTCCCTGCAGCGCACCCTGAGCGTTCCGTGACGTCCGGCCGTCTTCCTCCGGTCCTCGCCCTGACGTAAAAGCCACCCCGCGAATCCAGGGAGGCGACATGGCGGTGACCGGAGTGGGTGGCATCTTCTTTCGTGCGCGGGACCCCAAGGCGTTGTCGGAGTGGTACCGCACGCACCTCGGCGTGGGTCCGGGGTGTAACCCCTCTGGCATGGCGCAGCCGGACGACTGGTACTGGCGCACCGCCGCCGGCCCGGTGGTCTTCGCGCCCTTTCGCGCCGAGACGGACTACTGGGCGGCGGACAAGGCGTGGATGCTGAACCTGCGGGTCGAGGGGCTCGACGCGATGCTCGTGCGGCTGCGGGGCTCGGGCATCGCGGTGGAGACGCGCGCGGACTGGGACACGCCCGAGACCGGCCGCTTCGCGCGCATCCACGACCCGGAGGGCAACGCCATCGAGCTGTGGGAGCCGCCCGCCGCTCCCACGCCCCAGGGCTGAGTCACCTCACGGCGCGCGCGGGCCCGCCCCGGGCTTCTCGGCGGTGTAGAGCATGCCCACCGCGCCGGGGCTCGAGCCTCCCACCACGAGCACGTCGCCCGTGGACGTCATCACCGCCTGATGGGCCATGCGCTCCTCACCCATTCGCGGCTGGGGCGTCGAGGTCCGCGTGCGCGGGTCATACAGCTCCACCTGCGTCGGGTATCCGGGGGCTCCGCCCACCACCAACACCTTGTTCGTGGAGAGGCGCGTCGCCGTGTGCCCCTGGCGCGGTGCGAGGAGCTCGCCCTGGACGGTCCAGGTGTCGCTCGTCGGGTCGTACTCCTCCACGGCGCGGTGCGTGGCCGTGCCGCCCATCACGAGCACCCGGCCCCAGGGCAGCAGCACGGCCGTGTGACCCTGCCGGGGGAGGGAAAGACTCGCGGCGGGAGTCCAGGTGCCCAGGGCGGGGTCGTACAGCTCCGCGGTGGGGGTGGCGCGCGCGGTCTCATCGCGTCCGCCCACCACCAGCACCCGGCCCGAGGGCAGGCGCGTCGCCGTGTGACCGATGCGGGCCTGGGCCATCGGCGCCGTGGCGCTCCAGGTCTCGAGTTCCGCGTCGTACACCTCCGCGTGCGCGGTGGGAGCCCTCGACTGCGTCCGTCCACCCACCACCAGCACCCGGCTCGGCGAGAGCGGGGTCGCCGTGTGCTGGGCCCGTCCCAGGCGCAGGGGGCCGGTGGGGCGCCAGGCGCGGGTCTCGGTGTGGTACAGCTCGGCCGAGTCCTCGACGCTTCCGGTCGGAGACTCGCCCCCCGCCACCAGCGTCTGGAAGTACGACAGGGTGGTCGCCGTGTGGTCCCGTCGGGGCTGGCGCATGTCCTGGGCCTTGGACCAGACCTGGGTGGTGGCGTCGTAGATCTCCGCGGAGGGTTCCCGCGTCGGCCCCTGGCCCGTCACCAGCACGTGGACCGCCCCCAGGAGGCTCACGGCGTGCCCTTCCCGGGACGAGCGCTGGGGCCCTGACTGGTTCCACTTCCAGGTCACGGGATCGAACAGGCTCAGCGTGTGGGCGGCGCCGTCGTCCTGGAGGCGCACCACCTGGCCCGAGGTCAGCGACACGAGCCGCGAGGGCCCGGAAGACGGGGCCTCCAGGGTCTGCCACATGAGCGCCCGTGGATCGTAGCGCGCGGTCCATCCCGTGTGTCCCGCCACCAGGAGCGCGTCGAAGGGCAGCCGTACTCCCGAGGCGACACCCCCGGACTCGGCGGGCCCTGGCATGTCGGACCAGGTGTTCGACACCGGGTCGTAGCGCACCAGTCCCGAGCGGGCCTGGGCGATCACCACCTCACCGGAGGGCAGGACGATGACGGCGCGTCCCAGGCCCTCGCGCGGGTACTTGGGGGGAGCGCTGACGCTCCAGGTTTCCGTTTCTGGATCGAAGAGCTCCAGGGGCCGGTCGGCCTCCAGGTTCACCTTCACGACCTTGCCGGAGGGCAGCAGGTGCGCGGTGTGCTCGGCGGGAGGACCCGGTGGCGCGGAAACCGGGCGCCAGGTGCCCGTGAGGGGCTCGTAGAGCTCGGGCGCCGCGCCGGTGGCGTCCATCACCAGGACGCGACCCGAGCGCAGCAGGGTCGCGGAATGCCGCTCCCGACTCGTGGCCATGCTGCCCGTGGCGCTCCAGGTTCCGCTGTCCGGGTCATACAGCTCCGCGGTGGGTGTGCCACCGCCCGCCACGAGGACCTTGCCCGAGTGCAGTGGGGTGGCGGTGGCGTGCGTGCGTTCCCGGTGGACCATGTCCCCCGTGGGCAGGGTCAGGCCCGTGCGGGCATCATGGACCTCGGCGGGCCAGGAGGACTCGGAGAGCACGCCGCCCACCACCAGCAGCCGATCCCAGCGCAAGGCCGCCACGCTCATCCCCTCGCGCCCCCGGAGCAGGGTGTGGATGGCGGCCCACGCGCCGGTGGGCGGAGGCGCGGGCCTCGTCTCGGCTTCCACGTGGACGGTGAGCGCGCGGGACGTGGAGGCTCCTCGGACGTCCTTCACCTGGAAGGTCAGGGTCACCGGTCCTGGTTCGAGCGGCGCCGTCCACTCCGTCTCCAGCTCGAGCGGTGTGCGGAGCGTGCCCGCGGAGGCGACCCAGGAGGACACGCTCGTGTTCGGTCCATCGGGATCATGCGCGCGGGCGCTCAGGTACACCGGGCCCCCGGGCAGCACCCGCTCCGCCGTCGCCGCGAGCGAGTCGATGACGGGCGGTGCATTGAGGACCGGCGTGTCGTGCGGCCCCGAGCAGCCCACGACTCCTCCCCACATCAGACCCACCGTGATCCACGGCCACCTGGCCCCCACCACGCTCGTTCGCATGAACAGCCCCTCTCTGCCCCCACTCCCCGGCCGGGTGGTGGATTCGCGCGAGACCGTAGGGGCGGACGCCTGCGCGCCTGTGTGAGCGCTTTCACAGGCGCGGTGCTTTTGTTGTGCACGGAGGTGCTCACCCCGGCGCGCCCTCCTCTCGGGGAGGGGCATGGCCACGCCCTTGCCGTCCTGGGACGTCAGGACCGCGATTCGTTTCCTGCTGTCGTGTCTGGTGGGTGTGGCGCTCGCCTTGGGGCTCGTGGGCACGCACCTGGGTTATTCCCAGAAGGGCGCCCTCGTGGGCATGGGCGGCGTCTTCTGAACCCTCACCGCGCGGCGGAGGCGGGGAGCGCCGGGCGCTTGGGCGCGCTCACCCGCGCGAGCAGCTTCACCGCGAAGGCCCGCGAGAAGAACCGCACGCAGAAGGCGGCCACCGTGTTCAGGACGCCGTGGATGGTCGAGGGCCGGTTCTTCTGGAAGGCGTCGAGCCCGAGCCGCACCACGTCCTCCGGGCGCGCCCGCGGCACGCCAGCCCCCGCGCCTTCCCCCGCGCGCTCGAAGAAGGGCGTGTCCGTCGCGCCCGGAGACAGCGCCACTACCCGCACGCCCCGGTCCTTGTACTCGGCCCACAGCGCCTCGCTGAAGGAGAGCACGAAGGCCTTGGTCGCGCCGTACACCGCCATGTAGGGCGTGGGCTGGTAGGCGGCCGCGGACGCCACCTGGAGGACGCCGCCCCGCCGCCGCTCGAGCATCGGGAGGAACAGGTAGGTCAGCTCCATGAGCGCCCCGACGTTGAGGTCGATCTGCCCGCGCTGGGTCTCCAGGGGCGTGTCCAGGAAGGGGCCGTGCATGCCGAAGCCCGCGTTGTTGATGAGCACGTCCACCTCGAGCCCCCGCCGCGCCACCTCGTCGAACACGCGCCGCGCGGCGCCGGGCAGGGTGAGATCCTCCGCGATGACGTGCGCGTCGCGCAGCTGGCCGGCGAGGGCCTCGAGCTTGTGCTGACCGCGCGCCACGAGCACCAGCCGGGCCCCTCGGGCATCCAGCTCGCGGGCGAAGGCCTCTCCGATGCCCATGGAGCCGCCCGTCACCACCACCGTCTTTCCCTTGAAGTCGAAGTCGTCCATGCGCCCAAACATACGCGCCGGGTATTTTCCGGAAACGGGCATGTCTGGTAATCAAGTTTCCATTCATGGAAAGCCCCAACGCCCCCCTCTGGGATGACCTGCGCGTGCTGCTCGCGCTGCACCGCCACGGAAGCCTGCTCGCCGCGGGGCGCGCGCTCGGGGTGTCCACCTCGACGGCGGCCCGGCGCATCGAGGCCCTGGAGAAGGCCCTGGGCCGGCCGCTGGTGCATCGCTCGAGCGCGGGCACGTCCGTGGAGCCGGAGGCGCTGGAACTCATCCGCCTCGCCGAGCAACTGGAGTTGGGGCTCCTGGCCGTGCGGCGGGACGAGGGCGACGAGGCGATGGCGGGCACGGTGCGCCTGTCCTTGTCCGATGGCTTCCTGCGGCCGGTGACGCAGGTGCTCGCGACGCTGCGGCGGCTGCACCCGGCGCTGCACTTCGAGCTGAGCGCCGAGACGCGCCTGGTGGACCTCGCGCGGCGCGAGGCGGACATCGGCATCCGCAACAGCCGCTCCACGTCTCCGGTGCTCATCCAGAAGCACCTCGGGGCGGTGCGGTTGGGGCTCTACGCGGCGCCGTCGTACATCGAGCGGCGCCTGCGCGATGGGCGGCTGCGGCGCGAGGACATGGCCCGGCACGACTTCCTGGGCTTCGACGTCGACCTCGACAAGCTGCCGCAGGCGCAGTGGCTGGCGGCGCACGGGGCGAAGCGGTTCGTGTTCCGCAGCAACTCCTACTTCGCGCTGCTGGAGGCGGCCGAGCAGGGGCAGGGCATCCTGGTGCTGAGCGCGGCGCTGGCCTCGCCGCTGGTGCGGCTGGAGACGGACGTCGAGCTGCCGGAGGTGTCGGTGTACCTCGCGTTCCACCGCGAGCTGCGCCAGGTGAAGCGCGTGCGGGTGGTGGTCGATGCGCTCGAGGCCGCCATCCGCGCCGCGATGGCGTGAGGGGGGCGCTACTTGGCGTCCTCCTGGGCCCGCTGCTTCTGGATGGCGCTCAGCAGGGCCTCGTCGGAGAGGGACTTCTCCCAGTCCTCCGGCAGCTCGATGCGCACGGACCTCGCGTTGCCACTGGGCGTGCAGACGACGTGGAACCGGTTGCCCGAGTCCTCCACGCGCGCCGCCTCGGTCTTCTCCGGGTCCTTGCCCAGCCCCGCGAAGGCCTGGATGCAGTTCCACTTGATTCCATCGCTGTCGGTGACGTCCCTGGGCATGCCCACCTCGTGGAGGCTCACGGTGGGCATCGTCCCCAGGTCCGTACAGTCATTCCAAAGCGAGACACCCCTGGACGTTGGCCAGTCGGGGAGCAGGCAGGAGACCAGGCGCTCAGGGACGATTTTTAATGCGGACCAGTTTGGTCCTGTTTAAAGAGGCCCTGATGCCGCGCGCCCTGGACGTCCCCGGGGGGCCGGCCGGGTGGAGAGACTTCCGAATGCTCCGGATGAGCAAGATGACGGACTACGGCATCGTGTTGCTGGCCGAGCTGGCGCGTGCCGGCTCCGGGACGCGCACGGCCAAGGAACTGTCGGCGTGTACCCAGGTGCCGCTGCCCTCGGTGAGCAAGGTGCTCAAGGGCCTGCACGGGGCCGGCCTGCTCGTGTCCCATCGGGGCGCGAGCGGCGGCTATGGGCTCGCCCGCCCGCCCGAGGCCATTCCCCTCACGGAGATCATCACCGCCCTGGAAGGGCCCGTGTCCTTCACCGAGTGCGGCGCCCACGGCACGCCCGAGGCCGGGGGCACCTGTGAGCTGGAGACGGTGTGCCGGGTGCGCGGCCACTGGCGCATCATCAACCGCACCCTCCAGGACGCGCTCGGCCGCTTGAGCCTCGCGGACCTGTGTGGCCCCGTCGGTCGGCTCGTCACCCTGTCCACCCCGGCCCCGGCGCCCGTGCCGCTTCCCTCCACCGTGCGAGGCAACCCTTCATGAGCACCCAGACCCTGCAGGAACTCACGAAGCGCCCCTACGAGGCGGGCTTCGTCACCGACATCGAGTCGGAGACGATCCCCCGGGGCCTCAACGAGGACATCGTCCGCATCATCTCCGCCAAGAAGAGCGAGCCGGAGTTCATGCTGGAGTGGCGGCTGCGCGCCTACCGCCACTGGCTCACCCTCAAGGAGCCGCGCTGGCCGAAGGTGGACTACCCGCCCATCGACTACCAGGACATCATCTACTACTCGGCGCCCAAGCAGAAGCCGCGCCTGGACAGCCTGGACCAGGTGGACCCCGAGCTGCTCAAGACGTACGCCAAGCTCGGCATCCCGCTCGAGGAGCAGAAGCGGCTGCAGAACGTGGCGGTGGACGCCGTGTTCGACTCGGTGTCCGTGGCCACCACGTACAAGGACAAGCTCGCCAAAGCGGGCGTCATCTTCTGCTCCTTCTCCGAGGCGGTGCGCGAGCACCCGGAGCTGGTGAAGAAGTACCTGGGCACGGTGGTGCCGCACTCGGACAACTACTTCGCGGCGCTCAACTCGGCGGTGTTCAGCGACGGCTCGTTCGTCTACATCCCCAAGGGCGTGCGCTGTCCCATGGAGCTGTCCACCTACTTCCGCATCAACGCGGAGAACACTGGCCAGTTCGAGCGCACCCTCATCGTCGCCGACGAGGGCTCCACGGTGAGCTACCTGGAGGGCTGCACCGCGCCCCAGCGCGACACCAACCAGCTGCACGCGGCCGTGGTGGAGCTCGTGGCGCTGGACGGGGCCACCATCAAGTACTCCACGGTGCAGAACTGGTACCCCGGGGACGAGCAGGGCCGCGGTGGCATCTACAACTTCGTCACCAAGCGCGGCATCGCGCACCACCGCTCCAAGATCTCCTGGACGCAGGTGGAGACGGGCTCGGCCATCACCTGGAAGTACCCGAGCGTCATCCTCAAGGGGGATGACTCGGTGGGCGAGTTCTACTCCGTGGCGCTCGCCAACCACCGGCAGCAGGCGGACACGGGCACGAAGATGATCCACCTGGGCCGCAACACGAAGAGCACCATCGTGTCCAAGGGCATCTCCGCGGGCCGGGGGCAGAACACGTACCGGGGCCTGGTGAAGGTGCTCAAGAGCGCCGAGGGCGCGCGCAACTACACCCAATGTGACTCGCTGCTGCTCGGCAGTCAGTGCGGGGCCCACACGCTGCCATACATCGAGGTGAAGAACGCCTCGGCGCAGGTGGAGCACGAGGCGTCCACGTCGAAGATCGGCGAGGACCAGCTCTTCTACTGCCAGCAGCGGGGCATCTCGAAGGAAGACGCCGTGTCGATGATCGTCAATGGCTTCTGCCGGCAGGTCTTCAAGGAACTGCCCATGGAGTTCGCCGTGGAAGCGCAGAAGCTGCTCAGTGTGAGCCTGGAAGGAAGCGTGGGATGAAGCCGTTGCTCAGCATCAAGGACCTGCGGGTGCGCGTGGCGGGCCGTGAGGTCCTCAAGGGAATCAACCTGGAGCTGCAGCCCGGCGAGGTGCACGCCATCATGGGCCCCAACGGCTCGGGCAAGAGCACCCTGTCGCAGGTGCTCTCCGGCCGCGACACCTACGAGGTGACGGGCGGCGAGGTGCTCTTCGACGGGCAGGACCTGCTCGCCATGCAGCCCGAGGCGCGCGCCCACGCGGGCGTGTTCATGGCCTTCCAGTACCCGGTGGAGATTCCGGGCGTGGGCAACCTGCACTTCCTGCGCACGGCGCTCAACGCCCGGCGGCGCGTGGAGGGCAAGGAGGAGCTGGACGCCATGGACTTCCTCAAGCTCGCGCGCGAGAAGAGCAAGCTCGTGGAGCTGGATCCCGCCTTCATGCAGCGCTCGGTGAACGAGGGCTTCTCCGGCGGCGAGAAGAAGCGCAACGAGATCTTCCAGATGGCGGTGCTCGAGCCGCGCCTGGCCGTGCTGGACGAGACGGACTCGGGCCTGGACATCGACGCGCTGCGCATCGTGTCCGGGGGCATCAACGCCCTGCGCTCGCCCGAGCGCAGCATGCTCGTCATCACCCACTACCAGCGGCTGCTGGAGTACGTGGTGCCGGACCGGGTGTCGGTGCTGGCCGGCGGGCAGATCGTCCGCACGGGCGGGCGCGAGCTGGCGCTGGAGCTGGAGAAGAAGGGCTACGCCTGGCTCAATGAAGGCAAGGGCGACGGCAAGGGCGACGGCAAGGGCGGCAAGGAGGCGCGGCCGTGACGGACGGAGGGCTGCGGCACTACCTCGACCTGGCCGAGCGGTTCCAGGCGGAGCGGGCCGTGGGGGCCCCGGCGTGGCTGCGGGCCCTGCGGCAGGACGGCATCGCCCAGCTCGCGCGGCAGGGGTTTCCCACCTCGGCCCACGAGGACTGGAAGTACACGAACGTGGCCCCGGTGCGGGAGCAGACGTTCGCCCCGGTGCACACCGTGCACGAGGCGAGCATGACCGAGGCGGTGGCGCGGCTGAGCCTGCCCGGACCGGGTCCCCGGCTGGTGTTCGTGGACGGGTGGTTCGTGCGCGAGCTGTCGCGGCTGGACGGCCTGCCCGAGGGCCTGACGGTGCGGGGCCTGCGCGAGGCGCTGCAGGAGGGCCTGGTGCCCGAGGACCTCGTGGGCCAGCGGGCCCGCGCGGACGCGAGCGCCTTTACCGCGCTCAACGCGGCGCTGCTGGAGGAGGGCGCCTGGGTGGACGTGGCGCCGGGCACGGTGTGCGCCGAGCCCGTGCAGCTGCTCTTCCTGTCGCGTGGCGTGGGCACGCTGGCGCTGGCGAGCCCCCGCGTCGTGGTGCGGGTCGCCGAGCGCGGTGAGCTGACGCTGGTGGAGAGCTACGTGGGCGCCCAGCCCGGCCTGTCCTTCACCAACACGGTGACGGAGGCGACGATTGGCGACGGGGCCCGCTTCACCCACCTCAAGCAGCAGGCCGAGGCGGACGAGGCCCTGCACATCGGCGCCCTGCACGCGGCGCTGGGGCGCGAGAGCCACTTCGCCTCGCACGTGCTGTCCTTCGGGGGGACGCTCGCGCGCAACGAGGTGCACACCTTCTTTGGCGCCGAGGGCGGTGAGGCCACGCTCAACGGCCTGTACGTGGGCCAGGGCGCGCAGCACCTGGACCACTGGACGAACCTGGACCATGCCCACCCGCGCTGCACGAGCCGCGAGCTGTACAAGGGCGTGCTGGACGGGCAGTCGCGGGGCACCTTCCACGGCAAGGTGATGGTGCGTCTGGACGCGCAGCGCACGGACGCGCGCCAGGCGTGCCGCAACCTGCTCCTGTCGGAGAAGGCGAGCGCCGAGGCGCGGCCCCAGTTGGAGATCCTCGCGGACGACGTGAAGTGCGCGCACGGCGCCACCGTGGGCCGCCTGGACGCGCAGGCCCTCTTCTATCTGCGCTCGCGCGGCATTCCCCGGGACGAGGCGGAGCGGCTGCTCACGCTCGCCTTCGCGCAGGAGGTGGTGGCGGCGCTGCCGCTCGCGCCGCTGCGCGCCCAGGCGGAGGCGTGGCTCGCGCGCAAGCTTCCGGGAACCCAGGAGGGACGGTCATGAGCGCGGCAACCCTGGACATGGCGCGCATCCGCGCCGACTTCCCCATCCTCCACCAGGAGGTGCGGGGCCGGCCGCTGGTGTATCTGGACAGCGCCGCCACCACGCAGAAGCCCCAGGCCGTCATCGACGCGCTGGTGCGCTACTACACGCACGACAACGCCAACGTGCACCGGGGCGTGCACGCCCTCTCCGAGCGCGCCACCCTGGCGTACGAGGGCGCGCGCGAGCGGGTGCGCCGCTTCATCAACGCCCGCGAGACGAAGGAGATCATCTTCGTGCGCGGCTGCACCGAGGCCATCAACCTGGTGGCCCAGACGTACGGGCGCAAGAACGTGGGCCCGGGCGATGAGGTCCTCATCACCGGCATGGAGCACCACTCGGACATCGTGCCCTGGCAGATGCTCTGCCAGGCCGTGGGCGCCACGCTCAAGGTGCTGCCCGTGGACGAGCGGGGCGAGCTGCGGCTGGAGCTGCTCGACACGCTGCTCACCGAGCGCACGCGGCTGTTCGCGGTGACGCACGTGTCCAACGCCCTGGGCACGGTCAATCCCATCCGGGAGCTGGTGCGCCAGGCCCACGCGCGCGGGGTGCCCGTGCTGGTGGACGGCGCCCAGGCCATGCAGCACTTCCGCGTGGACGTGCGCGAGCTGGACTGCGACTTCTACACGCTCTCGGGCCACAAGATGTTCGGCCCCACCGGCATCGGCGTGCTCTACGGCAAGGCCGAGGTGCTGGAGACGCTCCCGCCCTGGCAGGGCGGCGGGGACATGATCCTCTCCGTCACCCTGGACAAGACCGTCTACAACCGCCTGCCGTACCGCCTGGAGGCGGGCACGCCGGACATCTCCGGGGCCATCGGCCTCGCCGCGGCGCTGGACTACCTGGATGGCGTGGGCCGCGAGGCCATCGCCGCGCATGACCAGGAGCTGCTGGAGTATGGCACCCAGGCGCTGGAGAGCGTTCCCGGCTTGCGGATCATGGGCAAGGCGCGCGAGCGCTCGGGGGTGCTGTCCTTCCTCATGGAGGACGTGCACGCGCACGACGTGGGCACCATCCTGGACCGCGAGGGCGTGGCCATCCGCGCGGGGCACCACTGTGCCCAGCCGCTGCTCGCGTGCTTCGGCGTGGCGGCCACGGTGCGCGCGAGCCTCGCGCTGTACAACACCCGCGAGGACATCGACGCCCTGGTGCGCGGGCTGCACAAGGTGCGGGAGGTGTTCGCATGAGCTCCGAGCTGCAGGACCTGTATCAAGAAGTGGTGCTGGAGCACGGCAAGCGGCCGCGCAACTTCCGCGAGGTGGAAGGGGCCAACCGGCGGGCGGATGGCTACAACCCGCTGTGCGGCGACCAGCTCACGGTGACGCTGCGCATGGACGGCGACGTCATCCAGGACGTGGGCTTCGTGGGGCAGGGGTGCGCCATCTCCCGGGCCTCGGCGTCGCTGATGACGGGCGCGGTGAAGGAGCTGTCGCGCGAGGACGCCGAGCGGCTCTTCGAGCAGGTGCACCGGCTGGTGACCGAGGGGCCCGAGGGCATGGATGTGGAGGCGCTGGGCAAGCTGGCGGTGCTCTCCGGGGTGAGCGCGTTTCCCGCGCGGGTCAAGTGCGCGAGCCTGGCGTGGCATGCGCTGCGCGCGGCGCTCGAGGGCAAGGCCGCCTCGGTGTCGACGGAATAGCGAGGGACATGGGGATGAGAGGGTTACAGACACTGCTCTCGCGTGACTGCGAGGTGACGATGATCCCGAGCGGCGAGCGCGTGGTGGTGCCCGAGGGCACCGAGGTGCGCGTGCTCCAGACGCTCGGCGGCAACGTGACGGTGCAGGGCGACTACGGTCAGCTCATGCGCATCGACGAGAAGGACGTCGAGGTGCTGGGGGCCGACTACCTCGCGCAGCTCGCGAAGTCCGCGCCGCCGCCCGCCGTGACCGCGCCGGAAGGCGAGTTCGACCCGGAGCGCATCTGGGACGAGCTGCGCACGGTGTACGACCCGGAGATTCCGGTGAACATCGTGGAGCTGGGGCTCGTGTACGAGTGCAAGGCCAGCCCCCTGCCCGAGGGCGGCCAGCGCGTGGAGATCCAGATGACGGTGACCGCGCCCGGCTGTGGCATGGGCCCGGTGCTGGTGGAGGACGTGCGGCAGAAGGTGAAGGCCGTGCCGGGCGTCGCCGAGGCGGACGTGCAGCTCGTGTGGGATCCGCCCTGGAGCCAGGACCGGATGTCGGACGTGGCGAGGCTCCAGCTCGGATGGATTTGAGGCGCGGCCCTACTTCTTGAGCACCAGGTCGCGCGACTGGACGAGGTCCACCTCGCCCGCGAAGTGCGCGAAGTCCTCGTACTGCTTCACCGGGATGCGGCCGCGCTCCACGCGCAGGGTCTCGTCGACGACGAGCGCGCCGCCCTCCTGCTTCTCCGTGCGCAGCAGCCGGCCGAAGGGGCTGTCCGACTTGAGCTGGGCCTGGGGATCCGTGAGGCGGTAGCCCGCGGGCATCTTCAGCGTCACCACCGTGTGGGTGGCGTCCGTGCGGTCCAGGAAGAGGGGGATGGTGCGGGTGCTCAGCTGCACGTACTGGCGCCCGAGCAGCGCGGGCATGGTGATGGGCGGCACCACCAGCGTCGTGCCCTCCACGCGGGCGAAGTTCGTCGCCTTGAAGGCGTACTTCACCGTGAAGGGCGCGCCCACCTCCTCCTTGTGCTCGAAGGCGAGCTCGGTGAGGTCCGCCCCGTTGAAGTAGCGGCCCACCGCGCCCTGCATTGCCTGGCGGCGGCGGTCTCCGGAGATGGCGTCGAAGGCCTCGGCGAGCTGGGCCGCCTCATGGCCCGAGTACGTCTCCTCGCCCTGGCCGGTGAGCTGGCCCGCGGCGTCCACCTCCAGGGTGAGCTTCACCTGCTTGCCCTCCCGGGCCGTCAGGGGCGGCGTCTTCACCTTCTCCAGCGCGCGGCCGGGCTCGGGCAGCAGCCAGGCCTCCAGGCCGCCCAGGGTCGTCTCGGGCATCTCCCCGAAGGGCGCGAAGCGCGTGCTCGTGTCCAGCCACACCGGCCCCGTGCCCGGCACGTCCGCGCGCAGGGCCACGTAGGAGAGCAGCGACTCCTCGGGGAAGAGGTAGGGCGAGGGGTCCGAGGAGAAGGTGCGCACGAGCGTGAGCCGCGTGGGAATGCCCAGTGACTCCAGGCCCGCCTTGAGCAGCCACATGCGGCTGCCCCGGTCCTGCGCGATGGTGGACGCGGCCGACAGCGACAGCCCCGAGTCCCGGCCGCCCACGCGCTTCATCACCGCCGTGTAGAGCGCCCGCACGGCCTCCACGCCCTGCTTGTCACCCACCGCCTCGCGCGCGAACGCCTCCACCTCCCAGTTGATGACGCCCCGGTCCAGGAACGCGTCCGCGTACGTCTTCACCAGCCCGTCGTTGCCCGTCTCGCCCGCGCCCACCGTCACGAAGGGCAGGTACTCCTTGCTGGAGGGCGCGTCCGGCTCGGGGATGAGCGGCGGCACGTTGCGCGCCTCGTGGGTGAACACCTCCTGCTCGCCCTTCACCTGGGGCGGCGTCACCTGGACGTTGTGCGCGTCCACCCGCATGCCCGTGCCCTTGGGCGCCACCACCGTGTAGCTCGCCCGGTGGTCCGGCATGTCGGCGACGCTGAAGTAGAAGTCCGAGGCCTTGAAGCCCGGCTGCCCCGGCCCGCGCGCGGCCTCGGCGAGCAGGTACTCCACCTCCACGAAGTCCCCCACCTGTACGCCCGGCAGGCTGACGGTGTCCTTGCCCTCGATGTTCTCCGGCTCCAGCACCCGGCCGTCCGCCTTGACGGTGCGCAGCGCCAGCGTCTGGGCCCCGGAGGGCAGGCGCACCTCGGCGATCTCCTGCACGCCGCTCTGATCCAACGCCTTCTGCAGCATGTGGATGCGGCTCACCTGCGAGCCGTCCGGGTAGACCTGGGTGGCCGCCGCGTCCAGCACGTAGGCCGCCGAGGCCGTCTCCGAGCGGTTGTTGGCCTCGTAGTCGCGGATGGCCTCGCGCCCGTCGATGGCGTGGGCCTGCAGCGGCTCCTGGCCCGTCGTCTCGCGCGTCACGGCGCGGCGCAGGGCGAGGTTGCTCCCGTCCAGCAGCAGCGCGCGCTCGCGCAGCGCCAGCGCGCCCGCCTTGTCCCCCGCCAGCTCACGCACGTCCGCCCACTTCTCCACCACCCGGGCGTTGCGCGGCCAGAGCAGGCTGAGCGCCTGGAGGGTGGAGGTGGCCTCGGGGAAGCGGCGCTGGGCCACCTGCGCGGCGGCGAGCGCCAGGGCGGTGGAGACGTCGCCGGGGTTGCGCCGCAGCTGCTCCTGATAGAGCGCCTCCGTGCGCGCCTGATCTCCGCGCAGGCGCGCGTGGTCCGCCGCCCGGTTGAGCGCGCCCGGGCAGTTCTCCATGGCCGTGGCGAGCTCGTCCGCGCGCTGCACCGCGTCCCGGCGCCGCGCCAGGCTGTAGCGCAGGGTGAGCGCCTCGCACAGGCCCGGCTGGGCCTGGAGCGCCCCGGTGAGGCTGTCCTCGGCGGCGTTGTCCACCTCCAGCGCGAGCGAGGCGCGCGCCTCCAGCATGAACAGGGGCCAGCCCACGGGCGTGGCCGCCGCCCGGGCCGTCTTGAGCGTCTCCAGCGCCGCGGCCGGCTGGTTGTCATTGAGCGACAGCTCCGCGCGCAGGAGCAGCGCCGTCACGTCGCGGGGATCCTTGGCGAGCACCACCTCCAGGTCCCGCGTGGCGCGGCCCCGGGCCACCTTGCTGGGAATGGTGCGATCCTGCGCGGCCAGCTCCGCGCGCAGCGACAGGAGCGCGGACGTCTGGGTGAGCGTCTGCAGCCGCGTCATCAACCGCCAGGCGCCATCCGGGTCGCGCGCCATGCCGTCACGCACCGCGATGAAGCCGGACAGCAGGGGCCCGGCCTCGTCGGCGAGCGCGGCGGCCAGGTCCCCGGCGCGCGGGTAGACGAGCGGCGCGCGGATGTCCCGGGGCGCCTGGCCCCACGTGGCGGGCGCGGCGCCGGTGGCCGGGCTGAAGCGCACCCCCGAGGGGCGCCCGTCCGCGCGCAGCAGCGCCACGCTCACGTTGGAGGAGCGCTGCTCGCGCAGCAGCTTCACGATCACGCGGTGGCGGCCCGCCGTCAGGTGCACCGCGCGCGTGTCCACCGTGGACGCGGCGAGCGCGAAGCCCCGGCGCTCGAGCACGCGCGTGCCATCCAGGTGCAGCACGTACGAGGAGGCGGACGCGGCGCGCGCCACGTAGTCCCCCGCCTCGGGCACCTCCGCGTCCATCGCCAGCAGGTAGACGTCCCCCGAGGACGTCTCGCCCGCCACGTCCAGCCGGCCGTCCGGCGCGCGCAGCACGCGCGGCTGCAAGGGGCCGAAGGGGCCGGGCAGCGCGTCCGCGAGCGAGCCCGTGCGCTCCGGGGCCAGCGGCTCGTCGAAGCCGAGCAGGTGCCAGGCGGAGAAGGGGCCGAGCAGGGTGGCGGTGTCCGCGGCGCCCATGTCCTGGAGCGCCGCCGCCTGGGCCGCGCGGTCGCTCCGGGTCCCGAGCACGAGGGCCTGGGTGGCGCGCAGGAGCTGGGCGGCCTCGCCGATGCCGCCGGCGTCGAGCGCGGCGTGCACGCCCGTGAGGATGGCGTCATCCAGCACGGCGGAGGCGCCCGCCAGCTCCAGCACGTAGCGCGCGCTGGGCGCCGCCAGCGGGTGGGTGGGGGCGCGCGTGGCCACCGCGAGCGCGGTGTCCAGGGCCCGGCGCGGCTGGCCGGCCCGGCGCGCCAGCAGGTGCTGGCCGTACAGGACGTAGGGGTCCGAGGGATCCTTCGCGGCGCCCTGGTCGAAGCGGGCCTGGGCCTCCGTGGCGTCGCCCTTCACCAGCCAGGCGTGGAAGCCCGCGAAGGCGAGCGTACGGGCCTCGGAGGCGCCCTTGTCCGCCGCGCTGGCGGCCCGTTCGAGCACCCCGGCGGACGAGGCGGTGTGGGCGGCGCATCCGGACATCAATCCGGTGGCGAGCAGGAGCGCGGGCAGGACTCGGCGGGGGGGCGTGCGCATAGGGTCCCCAGGGATAGTTCAATCCCCCGGGTGAGGCCACATCCGCATGCGGCCCCGATGCCCCCGTCGGCCTATTTCGACCGTTTGCCCCGCGAGGGGGCGGGGGCGGGCTTGTGGACCACCCGCTTCACCGGCGCGGGGGCGGCCGCCCGCACGGGCTCCGCCCGGGTCGTCTCGGCGACGGGGGCGGGGGCGCGGAGCGGCGGCACCGGGCGGACCGTGTAGGAGAAGTTCTCCGCCTGACACACGCCCTCGATACAGCCCAGGGCGGGCACGGGCTCGTCGCCGAAGCGCTTCTCCTGCCAGTGGGGCCCCAGGTGCAGGGGCTCGGCCACGAGGCGCCGGTCCTCCTTGCTGCCCACGGAGGCCTGGAGCACGCCGTCCTCGTCCACCTCCAGCTCCAGGTCGATGGGGCCCTCGGGCGAGTCGGGCCCGATCATCGTCCCGCGCTTCTCCCCGAGGTTCCACTCCAGGCGCAGCGGGGCGCCCTGGCCGCTGTAGACGAACGCCACGTAGCGGCCCGTGCTGCCCAGCAGCATGAGGGCGGTCTCGGGCGGCGGGGGCGCGCCGTAGAACAGGGCCTTGAGGCGCCTGCCGAAGGTGGGCTCCGAGCCCCGCGCGCTCACCCGCGCCACGAAGCGCGCCTGATCTCCGCGCATGTTGGGCACGTCCACGCGCATGAGCCCCACGCGGGACTGGCCCTCCACGGCCGGGAAGAGCAGCTTGCGGTCCTCCAGCACGAGCGGACGGCCGGACACCAGCAGGGAGGGTTTGTCGGGGCCCTCGCCGAGCGTCACCTTGCGCGGCTCGCCGTCCACCGAGGACAGGCGGCCCGCCAGGGGCTGCACCGAGGGCGGGCCCAGGTCCGCGGTCAGCGCGGTGCCTGGCGTCACCGGCACCCGCTGCTCGGTGGTGCGCAGCCACGCGGCGCCCAGCACGCCCACGGAGGCCAGCACCATCAGCGAGGCCGTCACCTGCGCGCACACCCGCAGGCCCCGCGCCGCGCGCTGCTTCCAGCGCTGCGCGCGGCTGAGCTTCGCCGGGGACACCGTGGTGAAGTGCGGCACCATCGGCTCCAGGTCGCGCATCAGCGCGGACACGCTCGCGTAGCGGTCCGCCGGCAGCTGCTTGAGGCAGTTGGCGATGATGCCATCCAGGCGGGGATCCAACCCGGGCTTGCGCCGCGAGGGCGGATCATAGTGGCCCGCGGGCAGTTCCCCCACGAGCAGCTCGTAGAAGATGAGGCCCAGCGCGAAGATGTCCGCCCGTGCGTCCGCGCTCTTGGCGTCCACGCGCTGCTCGGGCGCCATATAGGACAGCGTGCCCATGGCCACGTGCGTGCTGGTGAGGGCGAAGCGCGCGCTCGTGTCCTCCAGGAAGGAGGCGAGCCCGAAGTCCGTCACCTTGGGAAAGTCCCCCGCCTGCGTGTCGAAGAGGATGTTCTCCGGCTTCAAGTCGCGGTGGATGACGCCCCGGTGGTGCGCGTACTCGATGGCCCGGCAGATCTGCAGCATGACGCGCAGCTGCTCGAGCGGGTCCGCGGGCGGCTGGCGGATGCGCTCGCGCAGGGACGGCCCGTCCACGAACTCCATCACCAGGTAATAGGTGGTGGGGGTGCTGCCCTTGTCCAGGATGGAGACGATGTGCGGGTGGTGCAGGGTGGCGAGCGCCGCGGCCTCCTTCTGGAAGCGAGCGACGAAGCTCTCGTCCTGGGCGAGCTGGGGGCTGAGCAGCTTGATGGCCACGGTGCGGCCCAGGGACAGCTGGGTGGCCTTGTGCACCTCGCCCATCCCGCCGGTGCCGACGAGCTTCTCCAGGCGATAGCCGGGAATGAGATCCGGCGCATGCGTCCGGTTGATGCTGGTGGAGGTGGTGTCGAGTGCGGACATGGGGGGGCGCGCGCAGGCTAGCAGAACAGGCCGCCACGGGACTGTAGCGTTGCCCCCCCACACCTCCGGCGATGTGCACCCCCCGATGAACGAGCGGCGGGCAGGCGAGCAGGGCTGTCACGTGGCGGCCACTCGTCTCCTACACGGGGGCTCGCCGCCCGGATTGCACCCCCGGCGGATTCCGTCCGTGCGCTACCCATTAAATCCCCGCGCTTCCGGGCGGAGTGGGCGGGGGCGGATTCCATCAACACCCTGTGGTGCGAAGCCGGGAATCACGGCCTCTCCGACTTTCCCCTCCCCGGAGCCACGACCCCCATGATCGCGATGTCCTCGTGCCGGAGGCGCCCATGAGGCTGCTTCCGCTCGCCACGCGCAACCTCCTGCGCAATCCCCGCCGGACCGCCATCTCGCTCGCCGCGCTGGTGGTGGGGGTGGGCGCCCTGGTGGGCCTGAGGGGCTTCATCAACGGCCAGCAGCGCGCGGTGCTGGAGAACATCGTCCTCGGGCAGGTGGGGGCGCTCCAGGTGCACCGCGCGGGCTACCTGGCCAATGTCCAGGCCTCGCCCTTGACGTTGGACCTGGAGGACTCGCCTGGCTTGCGCGCGCGGCTGGCGGACGTGGCGGGCGTCACCGGCGTGGCGCCGCGGATCGTCTTCGGAAGCATGCTGTCGCTGCCGGACGGGGCCGAGGGCGAGGCGGGCCGCACGGGCTACCTCCTGGTGACCGCGTACGAGCCGGAACTGGAGCCCCGGGTGACGCCGCGGCGGCTCACGTGGCTCGTGGCGGGCGAGCACCTGTCGGGGGTGGACGCGCCGGGCCTGCTGCTCGACGCGGACATGGCCCGGAGCCTCGGGGCCCAGGTGCGGGGCGCCCGGACGGAGCCGGACACCTGGCCCGCGCTGCTCGCGGCGGATCGGGAAGGGGTGCTCAACGGCGAGGCGGTGCGGCTCACCGGCACCCTGGTGGGCGCGCCCCTGGGAGACCAGCGTCAGGGCTACGTGCCGCTGGGCACGGCGCAGCGGGTGCTGCGCATGGAGGGGCGCGTCACCGAGTACGCCCTGTCCGTGGAGGACCTGGGGGAGGTGCACGCGGTGCGCGACGCGGCGCGGGCGGCGCTCGGCCCGGGCTACGAGGTGCATGCGTGGGATGACGTGCTGCCCTTCGTGGCGCAGCTCGCGCGGCACCAGGACTTCGTCTTCGCCGTCATCACCGCGGTGTTCCTGGTGACGGTGCTCCTGGGCGTGGTGAACGTGATGTTGATGAACGTGCTGGAGCGGGTGCGGGAGATCGGCACGCTCCTGGCGGTGGGCCTCAAGCGCCGGCACGTGGTGTCGCTCTTCCTGCTGGAGGGCGCGGTGC
The DNA here is from genome assembly GCF_016904885.1 of Archangium primigenium. NCBI lineage: Bacteria > Pseudomonadati > Myxococcota > Myxococcia > Myxococcales > Archangiaceae > Melittangium > [Archangium] primigenium. The sequence continues at coordinate 8,671,830 of NZ_JADWYI010000001.1, read as the reverse complement.
TGGGGCTGCTCGGGGGGGTGCTCGGCGCGGCGGTGGGGTGGGGCGCGACGTGGTGGCTGGGCCGACACGGCATCCACCTGCCGTCCTCCGACGCCGCGTCGCAGAGTGTCATCCGCCCGTTCGTCTCCGCCGGGTACGTGGCGCGCGCGGTGGGGCTCGCCACGGTGGGCGCGGCGCTCGCCGCCCTGTGGCCCGCCTGGCGCGCCGCCCAGCTGCGTCCCGTGGAGGCGCTGGCCCACGTATGAGCTCGCTCGCCTCCATCGCCGTGCGCAACGTGGCGCGCAACGCCCGCCGCAGCCTCGTCACCCTCGCCGCCGTGCTCCTGGGCGTCACCGCCGTGCTCGTCCTGGAGGGCTTCATCGGCGGCTTCCTGCGCCTCATCGTGGAGGACATCGTGCTGGGCAAGACGGGCGCCCTGCAGGTCCACACCACCGGGTACATGTCCAGCCGGGACGCGCTGCTGCTCGAGCCGAGCATCCCCTATGACGAGGCGCTGCTCGCCCGGGTGCGCGCGGTGCCCGGCGTCACCGGGGTGACGGGCCGCATCCAGTTCTCCGGGCTGGTGGGCAATGGCCTCTCGCAGACGATGTTCGTGGGGCGCGGGTTGGATGTGAGCACGGAGGCCCAGGCGGTGCCCCGCGCGGGCTTCGACGTGCTGCCCGGCGGGCGGATGCTCACGCCCGAGGACCATGCCCGGGCCGTGCTCGGGGACGCGCTGGCGCGGGCCTTCCACACCCAGGCCGAGGGGCGGGTGACGCTCGCCTCGTCGAGCCCCCGGGGCCGGGCCAACGCGCTGGACGTGGCGGTGGCGGGCTTGAGCGTGTCGGGCCTGCCGCACGAGAACAAGAGCGTGGTGACGGTGCCGCTGGCGCTCGCGCAGGAACTCTTGGGCCTGGAGGGCCGGGTCACCGAGCTGGCCGTGGCGGTGGAGGACCTGGAGGCGCTGGATCACGTGGCCACCGCGCTGCGCGAGCGGCTGGGGCCCGGCTACGAGGTGCACACCTGGCGTCAGCTCCAGCCCTTCGTGGGCGACACGCTCGGGCGCATGCGCTTCGTGCTGGGGCTCATCGGGCTCATCCTCTTCGTCATCATCCTCACCGGCATCCTCAACACCACGCTCATGAGCGTGTTCGAGCGGGTGCGGGAGATTGGCACGCTCCTGGCGGTGGGCATGCGGCGGCGGCAGGTGCTGGTGCTCTTCCTGTGGGAGGCGGCGCTCCTGGGCGTGCTCGGGGCGGTGGGGGGCGTGGCGGTGGGCTGGGCGCTCGTGCGCGCCATCGCCGCGCGGGGCATCCCCATGGCCATGGTGTTCAACACGGGCTCCACCTCGCTCCTGCGGCCCGAGCTGCGCCCGTCCTTCGTGCTGCTCACCTTCGCCGTGGCGGTGGCGGGCGCGCTCGCCGCCGCGGCCTGGCCGGCCTGGAAGGCCAGCCGCCTGCGTCCCGTGGAAGCGCTGCGCTCGGTGTGACGTGCCGTTCAACCCTGTCCCGATGCCCGAGGAGTGTATGCGGATGAGAGTGTTCTGCCTGGCGGTGATGACGTGGCTCGTGGCGGCGCCGGCGCTGGCCGGTGAGCCCACGGCGGCCGAGCTGCTCGCGCGCTACGACGCGGTGATGGGCCCGCCCACCTTCGAGTCCGAGTCGGAGATGACGGCGTACCGCGAGGACGGCTCGCACCGCACCTACGTGATGAAGATGCTCCGGGGCGAGGAGGACCGCTTCCGCGTCTGGTTCAAGGATCCGGCGAGCGCGCGGGGCCAGGAGATGCTGCGCTCGGGCGACAACATGTGGGTGTACCTGCCGTCGCTCAAGCGCGCCACGCGCATCGCCAACCGCGACAGCTTCCAGGGCGGGGACTTCAACAACGCGGACGTGATGCGGGTGAACTACACGAAGGACTACGCCTGCGAGCGCGTGGACTCGGCCGTGGCGGACACGTACGCGCTGGTGCTCAAGGCGAAGTCGCCCGAGACGGCCTACGACGTCATCAAGCTGTGGGTGCGCAAGAGCGACGGGCTGCCCGTGCGCGGCGAGTACTACGGCACGAGCGGGCAGCTCCTGCGCAGCGCGGAGTTCACCGACTACAAGGAGTTCGAGAAGGGCTACACCCGGCCGGCGCGCGTGGTGATGCGCAACGAGCTGGTGAAGGCGCGGCGCTCGGAGCTCGTCATCCACGCCATGCACCTGCGCGTGGAGGCGCCGCCCCAGCGCTTCACCCAAGTGGACCTGGGCCGCTGATCATGGATGCCGCGCGCGTGAGCCTCTTGATGGGCGTGCTCTGGGCGAGCGCGCCCGCGTCCGCCGCCGAGGTGACGGGCTACGTGGAGAGCCGCACCCAGTTCCAGCGCTCGCGCGTCGCGGGTCTCGTGCCCACGGACGAGCAGGCCGAGGTGCAGCAGCTCCTGGAGTTCAACGTGCAGCCCTGGCACGCCTACCGCGAGGGCGGCTTCGTGTCGGCGGACCTGTCGCTCTTCCTTCAGACGGGGGGGCGCTACCGGGGGCTGGATGCCGCGGGCCGCGAGGTGGCGCTCGCCGAGCGGGCCACGGGCGCGGCCCGGCCCGTGGTGTCGCTCAACGAGCTGTACGTGAGCCACGAGGTGCTGCCGCAACTGCACCTGCTCGCGGGCAAGAAGCGTGTCGTCTGGGGCGCGGGGCTGGCCTACAACCCGACGGATCTGCTCAACCCCCCCAAGGATCCGACGGACCCGGGCCTGCAGCGCGCGGGCGCCTACCTGGCGCGGGTGGAGGTGCCGCTCGAGCGCTTCGCCTTCACCTTCCTGGCGAGCCCCGCGGTGCTCGCGCAGCACCAGGGCCTGCCCCAGGCGCTGCTCGTCTACCCGAAGTGGGACCGCCAGGACACCCAGGCGCACTACCTCCTGGCCGCGCGCGTCTACGCCCTGGTGGCCGACGCGGACGTCAACCTGATGCTCTTCCACTCCAACCTGTACGGCGACGCGCTGGAGTCCAAGACGCGCGTGGGCCTGTCCTTCTCGCGCTACTTCCTGAAGGACTACGAGCTGCACGTGGAGGCGCTGGTGGGCCGGGGCTCGGCGCGGCGCTACCCGGTGGGCGCGTGCGTGGCGGATGGCGCGGCGGCCGCGGGGTGCGTGCTGAGTGAGCAGCCGCTGTTCGCCGCGCGGCGGCGGGACGAGCGCACGCTCCGGCCCCGGGTGCTCGCCGGCTCGCGCTACCAGTTCGGCGACGAGTCCCTGCTGTCGCTCGAGTACCTGTACCAGTCGGATGGGCTCACCCGGGGCGAGTTCCAGGACTACGTCAACGCGCTGGGCCTGCCGCGTGAGCTCCAGGACGCGGGGCGGGGCCTGGGGGCGCCGGAGGCGGGCGTGGACACGGGCGCGCCGCGCAAGTTCAGCTTCGAGCCCTTGGGGCGGCACTACGCCTTCCTGAGCTTCCAGAAGCCGAAGATCCGCGAGGACTTCACCCTGGCGGTGACGGTGATGAGCCACCTGGGCGACCTGTCGGGGCTCGTCACGCCGAGCCTCGCCTGGGCCAGCACCGAGTGGATGACGCTCACGCTGTCCGGCTTCGTGCCGTGGCGGGGGCCGCGCGCGCTCGCGGCCACGCGGCCGGGCACGTCCACGCCCGTGAGCGAGCTGGGGCTCTTGCCCCTGGAGTACCGCGCGCTCTTCCAGGTCCACCTCTTCTATTGACGAAGGATGTCCCGCACATGCCCTCTCATTCCCTTCTCGAACTCCGTGGCATCACCCGCGACTACGCCCTGGGCAAGCACCGGGTGAGCGCGCTGCGGGGCGTGGACCTGTCGGTCGCCCCGGGCGAGTTCACCGTGGTGACGGGCCCCTCGGGCAGCGGGAAGACGACGCTGCTCAACATCCTCGGGTGTCTGGACCGCGCCACGAGCGGCTCCTACCGCTTGGACGGAGAGGAGGTCGGCGACCGGGACTTCGACGCGCTCGCCGAGGTGCGCAACCGCAAGGTCGGCTTCATCTTCCAGAGCTTCAACCTCATCCCCGTGCTGGACGTGGCGGAGAACATCGAGTTGCCCTGCCGCCTGCGCCCCGACAGCGGCCGCCACCGGCGCGCCCTGCGCACGCGCGTGGAGGCCCTGGCGGACGCGGTGGGCCTGTCTCCCTTTCTGCATCACAAACCGGACGAGCTGTCGGGAGGGCAGCGGCAGCGCGTGGCCATCGCCCGGGCGCTCATCACCGAGCCGCGGCTGGTGTTGGCCGACGAGCCCACGGCCAACCTGGACTCGACGACGAGCCAGCAGATCCTCGACCTGATGCTGCGGCTCAACCGGGAGCAGGGGGTGACGTTCCTCTTCTCCACGCACGACCCCCGGGTGGTGGAGCACGCCTGGCGGGTGGTGCACATGCAGGACGGTCGGCTCGTGCCGGGCGAGCTGCCCGCGCTCGGCCGTCGGGCCTCGATCGCGTCCTGAGGCCGAGGCGGGCCGGGAAAAAACAACGGGGGCGTCCCTTCCACGGATGGGAAGGAACACCCCCGACGAGGAGGTTCGCGTCACCGCGAGCCCTCAAGAGCGCACTACTTGCTCTTGGTCTTGGTCTTCTTGGTCTCCTCGGTCTTGGTCTTGGTGTTGCCGTCCTCGTCCGAGTGCATGGTGGTGGTCTCGGTCTTCTGCTCGCGAGGCGCGTCACCCTCCATGCCGTTCATCTGGGTCTTGGTCTCGGTCTTGGTCTCGGTCTTCTTGGTGTCGGCGGCGAAGGCGGAAACGGAAACAGACATGAGGGCGATGGCGAGAATCTTCTTCATGGTGTTAATCCCCTGAGCTCAAACCAACTCGCTGACGCCGCGGAATGCGGCCTGGCGAAGCTAGGTCCAGAGCATCCGCCGTGCCATGTCTGGCTTGAGAGGAACGGCCCCCGCGGCGGTGGGGAGATTCTCGCCAGCTCGCTGGGGGAGGTAGGGCGCGGGAGCGCGGGACCCGGTGCTCTGTCCTCAAACGGTGGCGGAAACGACACGGGGCGCCTTCCGGAGGTCCGGAAAGCGCCCCGCGCGGGCCTCGGGTGGAGGCGCGGTGACTACTTGGTCTCGGCGGCGGCCTCGGTCTTCTTGGCGGCCTTCTTGGCGGGCTTCTTGGCCGGCTTCTTCTCCATGGAGTTGGCCTCGGCCTTGACGCCCTCGGGCTTCACCTCGGAGCGGGCCGTCTCGGCGGGGGCGGCCTCGGCCTTCATCGGCTCGGCCTTCATGGGCTCGGGGGTCTTCATGGGCTCGGCCTTCATGCCCTCGGGCTTCACCTCGGAGCGCGCGGTGGGCGCGGGAGCGGCGGCGGCGGGCTTGGCCGTGTCGGCGGCGAAGGCGGACAGCGAGGCGGAGACGACGAGGGCGGCGATCATGTTCTTCATGGGGGGCTCCTGAGACGGACGACTCATCGCGGGATTGCGACGTTCCATTTGAGACACTCAGCAGCCGCCGTGCCACGGTGGATTGCGGGGAGGGGAGGTGTTGGGTTGCGGAGATTCTCCCCATGTCGCCTGCCCGGACTGGGGGCACCCTCCCCAGGAAGGCCATCGGGTCTTTGACGCCACCGCGCATCTTGGGGATGCTGCCGCACGTCAGCCGGTCGCGTTAAAGCCCGGCCTCGCCACAGGCGCATGACGCGCACGCGGAGGGACGGGAACGACGGTATGCGGTACCTCTATATCGCCATGGCCGTGGTGGGGTTGGGTGCCGGGTGTGCGACTCCCCGGGTGATCGTGCCGCCGCCGGTGTCGGATGATGTGGAGCGGTGGCGGGCGCGGTATCTGGCGGAGAGCGAGCGGGCGGAAGCGCTCGCGGTGCGGCTGGCCGCGGCGGAGAGCGCGCTGGAGGTGGTGGTCCACGAGCGCGCCGAGTCCATCCGGCTCACGCGTCAGGTGATGCAGGAGCGGCTGCAGGAGGAGCAGGATCGGGCGGCGGCCGAGCGTCACTCGCTCGTGGAGCACAACGCCCACCTGGTGACGCGCCAGCGCGAGTTGACGGCCATCCAGGAGGAAGTGGAGGACGTGTGGTTCCAGTCCGCGCTGTCCCGGGCCCGGCGCCGCAGCCAGCCGCAGGGCGCGCCCGCGCCCGTCCCCGCCGCCGTGCCCGCGCCCCCCGCGCCCGCCGTGCCCGCGCCCTCGCCGCCCCCCTCGTCCGGTCTGCCGTGAGCGCCCGCGCGACCATCCGGGGCTACCGCGTGGCGTTCCTCTTCGCGGTGCTGCTGATGTCGGCCGTGGCGGGCTTCACGCTCTGGACGGACGTGCGCACGAGCCACGACGTGGCCGCGCGCTTCCAGGAGGCGCTGGACCGCGCGGGCCTCATCGGCCGCATCCGCGTGGACGCGCTCTCCCTGGAGTCCGCCATCGAGGCGCACATCCGCGCCACCGACGACTCCGAGCGCCAGGCCGCCGACGAGGTGATGGAGGACATCCTCGCGGACGTGCGCGAGGCCTCCGAGGCCTACACGCGCAGCCTGCCGCGGGACGACACGCTCGGGGTGTGGCTGCGCTTCAACCAGGCCTGCAACCGCCTGGCCGAGCAGGTGCGTGCCGCCGCGCTCCTGTCCAACCGCCAGGAGGCCGAGCGGGCCCGGCATCACCTGGTGGCCCAGGTGCGGCCGGTGGCGGACGAGATCGACGGGCTGGCCGGGCAGCTCACCCAGGAGAACGCGGACGAGTCGCGCATGCTGCTCAGCCACCTGGCGTCCCTGCGCGCGCGCAACCTGGGCCTGGGCGTGGTGGTGACCGCGCTGGCCCTGCTGGTGTCGCTCGTGGTGGGGCTGCACATCACCTCGGTGCTGGGCCGGCAGGACGCCACCATCCAGGAGCAATTGAAGGAGCTGGACCGGCGCAACCAGGAACTGGACGCCTTCACCCAGCGCGTGGCGCACGACCTGATGGGGCCCCTGTCGCCGCTCAAGGGCTACCTGACGCTCCTGCGCCGCTCGGGGGCGGTGAAGGACCCGCAGGCGCTGGAGCTGGTGGGCCTGTCCGAGTCGAGCGCCAAACGCATGGGCGAGCTCATCGAGGCGCTCTTGCGCTTCTGCCGCTCGGGCACGCGGGGCGAGCCCACGGTGGGCGAGCTGGACACGGCGGTGACGACGCTCCTGCTCGAGGTGAGCCAGACGGCCGCCGCGCAGGGCGTGGCGCTCGAGCGCGACGTGAGCGCCGGGGTGCGGGTGGCCTGTCCCTCGCAGCTCTTGCAGCTCGTGGCGCAGAACCTGTTGTCCAACGCGGTGAAGTACACGGCGGGCCGGCCGGACGCGCGGGTGAGCGTGCGCGTGGCGAGTGAGGGCGGCCAGGCGGTGCTGGAGGTGGTCGACAACGGCGTGGGCATGAGCGCGGAGACCCAGGGCAAGCTCTTCCAGCCCTTCTTCCGGGCGCCGGAGACGCGGGAGATCCCCGGCCACGGCCTGGGCCTGGCCACCACCCGGCGGCTGGTGGAGGCCCACGAGGGCACCCTGCACCTGCGCTCGGCGTTGGGCGAGGGCACGCGGGTGACGGTGCGCTTCCCGCTCGTGGCCGAGGCCCCGCCCACCCTGCGCCGGGCGGGCTAGAGTGGGGACCATGAGTCCCGCCGCCCGCATCCTCGTCGTCGACGATGACCCTCACGCGAGGGATCTGCTCAAGCGCCTGCTCGGCATGCTCGGGGAGGTGACACAGGCGTCGGATCCGAAGATGGCCGCCACGCGCCTGAGCGAGGAGGGCCCCTTCGACCTGGTGTTCACGGACATGATGATGCCCCACGCGGGTGACGGGCTCACCGTGCTCAACGAGGTGCGCGCGCACCTGCCGGACACGCCCGTCATCGTGGTGACGGCGTTCGGCAACATCGAGGGCGCGCTGGACAGCATCCAGCAGGGCGCCTTCGACTACCTGTCCAAGCCCTTCGACGTGGACGCCATCGTGCGGGTGGCGCGGCGGGCGCTGGAGCAGAAGCGGCTGGTGGAGGAGAACCGCTCCCTGCGCAAGCAGGTGGAGCGCGGCGCCATGGTGGGCCGCAGCCCGGCGCTGCTGGAGGTGTACAAGCAGGTGGCGCGCGCGGCGGCCACGGCGGTGCCGGTGCTCATCACCGGCGAGACGGGCACGGGCAAGGAGATGGTGGCGCGGGCGCTGCACCGGCGCTCGCCCCGCTCCCAGGGCCCCTTCATCCCGGTGGACTGTGGCGCCATCTCCGAGTCACTCATGGAGAGCGAGCTGTTCGGCCACGCGCGCGGCTCGTTCACCGGCGCCACCGGAGCGCGGCGGGGCCTGTTCGAGGAGGCCCATGGCGGCACGCTCTTCCTGGACGAGATCGGCGACGTGGGCCCCAAGGTGCAGGCGCAGCTGTTGCGCGCGCTGCAGGAGGGGGAGATCCGCCGGGTGGGCGAGAGCGCGCCGGTGAAGGTGGACGTGCGGGTGGTGGCCGCGACGAACAAGGACTTGAAGGCCCGGGTGACCGAGGGCCTGTTCCGCGAGGATCTGCTCTACCGCCTGGACGTGGTGCACCTGCACCTGCCGCCCCTGCGCGAGCGGCGCGAGGACATTCCCGCCCTGGTGGATCACTTCGCCGCGCTGCAGGCCCGTGGCGGGGTGGCGCCGGTGGTGGCGCGCGAGGCCATGGCGCGGCTGACGGCCTATGACTGGCCGGGCAACGTGCGGCAACTGGAGAACGTGGTGGCGCGCGCCCTGGCGCTCAACGTGACGGGCGTGCTCGGGCCGCCGGACTTCCCCGAGCCCATCGGCGACGCGCCCCGCAAGCTCAGTGGCCTCGCCGGGGACATGCCGAGCCTGGCCGAGCTGTCCCGGCGCTACGCGGCCCACGTGCTCCAGCACGTGGGGGGCAACAAGAGCGAGGCGGCGCGCCTGCTGGATGTGGATCGCAAGACGCTCTACAAGCTCCTGGAAGGGCAGGTCCCCGAGTCGTAGCTCAGGCGGGCGCCCGGGGCAGGGTGAAGAAGAAGGTGCTGCCTTCCCCGTACCGGGACTCCACGCCGATGGTGCCGCCATGGGCCTCCACGATGCCCTTGGCGATGCTCAGCCCCAGGCCCGTGCCCTGCGCGGTGGCGCGGTGGGCCCGCCAGAAGCGCCCGAAGACGTGCGGGAGGTCCTCCGGGGAGATGCCCGGGCCCGTGTCCTCCACGGTGATGCGCACCTGCCCCGGCTCCGGGGTGGCCCGTAGGGTGATGCGGCCTCCCGAAGGGGTGTACTTCAAGGCATTGCCCACCAGGTTGGCGAGCACCTGGTGGATGCGCTCCCGGTCGACGCTCACCAGCGGCAGCCCCGAGGATGGCTCCACCCTCAGGCGCTGCTCCTTGTGCTGGGCGAGCGGCCGCAGGCTGTCACACGTCTCGTGCAGGAGCTCCTCCACCCGCTGCGGCTGGGGGGTGAGCGGCACGGGCACGCCCTGCATGCGCGCGCGATCCAGGATGTTCTCGATGAGGCCGCGCATGCTCTCCTCCGCCTGGAGGATGCGCTCCAGGTACTTCTGCTGCCGGGGGTTGTCCTCGGGGCGCGCGCCCGCCTGGGCCATCTCGGTGTTGAGCCGCACCGCGAGCAGGGACGTCTTGATGTCGTGGGACACGGTGGCCAGCATCTCCTCGCGCCAGCGCGACGCCTCCTCCGCCTGCTGGTAGAGCCGCGCCAGGTCCACCGCCATCGCGATGCGCTGCGCGAGGGCCTCGAAGAGGGCGAGCTCGGCGGGGCCGTAGCGCCCGGGCCGGGCGGAGACGAGGCTCACCGCCCCGAGGGTGCACTCCCGCACGCGGATGAGCAGGCGGAGGTTGGAGGGAAAGCCGGGGGCATCCATCCGCTCCACCAGGGCGTGGCCCCGGGGCGGGTGATCGAGGCCCCCCGTGGACGCCACCCAGGGGTGGCTTCGCAGCACGTGGGTGACGAAGGCGTCCTGTCCGGGCATCGCGTCCTGGGGCGCGGCGGCCACCGTGGCGATGCGGCGGGGAAGCACCCGCTGGGCGTTCCGGGGATCCTCCTCGAAGAGCTCGATGGCGCAGCAGTCGGCCCACGCGGGCACCAGCAGGCGCGCGAGCGCGCCGAGCGAGGCCTGGGGGTCCAGGGAGGTGGAGAGCACGGCGCCCGCCTCGGCCAGGAGCGTCTGCCGCCGGTGGGCCGCCTCGCTCTCCAGACGCGCCTCGCGCTCGCGGGCCAGGAACTCGCGGTGGGCCCGCTCGAGCGTCTCGGCGCGCTCGCGCAGGTGCACCTCGCGCCGCAGCGCATGGTGCCGGTCCAGCGCTCCCGCGAGCTGGTGGGCCACCGCGGCGATGAAGGCCAACTCCTCCTCGGCCACGCCGCCGGTCATCTCCAACTGGAGCGTGCCGAACACGCGCCCCTTGATGGCCAGCGGCAGGGTGATGAGGGGCGGGGGCGTCGGCGCGGGCGTCGGGGCGCGTCGTCCCCGGACGTCGGCCACGGCCTCGCCCCGCACCTCCACGACCTTCTGGCCGAGGAGGTAGGCATAGGTCTCGGTCGCCTGTTGGAGGGCCAGGCGGAGCTGCTGCGCGGACATGCGCCCTCGCCGCCAGACCGTCACGTGAGGCCGCGCCTCGCTTGGCTGGCCGCCCTCGTCCACGCCCTCCAGCAGCAGCACCGTGCGCAGGGGGACCACCTGGGCGGCGAGCGCCATCACCTCGGGAAAGGTCCGCGCCACGCTCTCGAAGCAGGTGAGCCGCTTGCTGATGTCGTACAGGGGCTCCAGGTGGCGCCGGGTGGGCGCCTGCGTCGGCGTGCCCGGGAAGGCGCCTGGCGAGTCCGTCGGTGTCAGGTGCTGCTCGTCCATGCCAGGCGCTCCAGACCGTGACCGTGGGGGGCTTGCGTGAACGCTACTTGGAGCGCCTCCAGGGGAAGGTCCGCCGGTGTTTCCGCTTCGTGCTGGAAAGTAGGGATTCCTCCTCGAACCTGCCAGTCAGCGTCACGCCGCCCTCGCCAATGGAGAGGCAGTGGCTGGCCCGATCATGCGCGCTGCCGCGCGTCTTCACCACGGTGAGCACGGGCACGAGCACGCCTTCCTGCTGGGCGTAGCGGAGCATGAGGATGTTGTCGGCGAGCGGCGACAGTCCCCGCTCGCTGATGATGTCGGAGACGAAGAGCGAGCGGGCCTCGAGCGTGAAGAGGCTGGTCACCCCCAGGCCGCGCAGGCGCAGCACGAGGCTGTGGAGCAGCCGCCGCAGCTCATCGGAGATGAACCCGAGCACCTCGATGTCGCTGGCGCTGTCGAGCACCAGGCGCGTGGGCCTGCCGCGGCGGATGGTCTCCTCCACCAGGCTCAGGAAGCGCGCCGCGTGCATGTGCTCGCGGGGCAGGTAGAGGAACTCCACCCAGCCCGCGTCCAGGGCCTCCTGCAAGGGCAGCCCCAGGGACCGGGCGCCCTGGATGAGCTGGGCGGGATGCTCCTCGAGCGTGATGTACAGGGCGCGCTCCTGGCGGCGCGCCGCCTCCAGCACGAACTGCATGCAGAGGATGCTCTTGCCCGTGCCGGGGCTGCCGGACAGCAGGGTCACGCTGTCGGTGATGAACCCGCCGCCCAGCAGCTCGTCGAGCCGTGGCACGCCCGAGGACATGCGCTCGAGCGTGGACGTGGCGCGCGTGTCCAGCCTGCGCTGCTCGTCGACGCGCGGATAGAGGGTGATGCCCCCGCGACCAATGGTCATCGAGTGGCGCCCCGTGGCATGACCCGTGTTGCGCAGCTTGTTCACCTCCAGGTAGCGCTGCCGCTCCATGCCCTCCGCCTCCCACGACAGGAAGATGAGCCCGTCCACCACCGTCTCTTCCACCCCAAAGCGCGTGAGCTGACGCGTGCCCTCCGGGACGTCGTTGGTGAACAGGCCCACCGCGCGCTGGTTCTGGATGACGTTGGACAGCCAGAACACCTTGTCCCGGACGAGGCGCCGATCCTCCACCTTGTGGAGGAAGACGGACATCGAGTCGAGCACCACGCGCCGGGCCCCGAACGTCTCGACCTGGTGCTGCAACTCTTGGATGTCCCGGTCCACCAGGATGTCTGGCTGGGGGATGAAGAGGAGCCGTACGAGTCCCCGCTCGATCTCCCGGTCCAACTCCCAGCCGAGTCCCCGCGCCGTGGCGAGCAGGCGCTCCTCGGTCTCCTCGAACGAGAGGAACACGCCCTTCTCGCCGAGGTCCCGCGCGCCCCGGTAGAGGAACTCCAGTCCGAGGATCGTCTTGCCCGACCCCGGCACGCCCGAGACGATGAGGCTGGAGCCGAGCGGGATGCCCTCGCCCATCAGCTCATCGAGCTTGGAGACGCCCGTCTTCATCCGCTGGGTGGGGGCCTGTCCCAGGCCGTGGTTCTTGCGCTGCAGCCGGATGCTCGGCGCGTACACCTCGACACCCGCCTGGGTGATGACGAAGGGGTGCTCCTCGCGGCTGTGCGAGGTGCCGCGCAGCTTGACGACCCGCAGCATCCGCTGATGCTCGCCGGACAGCTCGCGCTGCCGCACGGTGATGATGCCGTCGATGGCGGAGTAGGCCGGGTGCTCGAAGTGCTCGGGGTTGTATTCGCCGAGCAGCAGACAGGTGCACTCCCAGGCCATCAGCCGGACGGTGATCTCGTAGGTGAACTTGCGCAGATCCTCGGCCGACTGGGCCAGGTCATCGAAGACCTTGAAGCTGTCGATGACCACCAGGCTGGGCTTGAACTGCTTGATGTGATCCATGAGCAGGTTGCTCGTCAGCTCGAGCCCCTTGGTGCGCAGGATCACGCCCAGGTCGATGAAGCGGATGCGCTCCTGGATCAACTCCGGATCGAAGAACGAGAAGGGGCGCAGATACAGCAGCGTCTTGGCCGTCGACTCGGAGAGGGTGTTGAAATAGAGGACCCGCCCGCCCCGCGCCGCGTGATGGAAGCAGATCTGCTGGGTGAGGATGGTCTTGCCCGAGCCGGGAGGCCCCGCCAGCACGGTCACCACGCCCTTGGGCAGACCCCCATGGAAGATGGCATCCAGGTTGGGGACGCCCGTTTCCAATCGGGGGATCAACGGCTGTTCACCTGGACCGCTCATACCTTGACACCCTTCTTTGCCTCCTCGGGACGCACCCGATGCAGCTCCGCGTGGAGCGCCGGAGTGAGGATCTCTCCCGTGAGTGTTCCCAGCACGCGCAGCAGCTCACCCAGCAGGAACGTCAGGGACTCCTCGAGCAGTGTCTCCGCGAGGGCCTGTACGCTCTGCCGCAGCTCGCCAAAATTCAGACCACTCGTCTCGAGCTTGAGCACCGCGAGGTGGGGATAGCGCTCGGTCCCGTCGTGGAGCACCCGGTCCACGATGGCCATCAGGGTGATCTCTCCCAGGCTCAGATGGGCCCGGCGCCAGAGCCCATCCAGGGCCCGCTCGAACAGGTCGAGCAGCTCGGTGCGCGTGGGCGTCGCCGACCACGTCTCACGCCACGTCCGCACGGCCTCGGTGTGGCTGGAGCGCTCGGTCGTCTTGGGAGGATTAGGCACGGGACTGAGTTCGAGCGGAGAGCGTGGCCGACGACGGCGCCTTAACGGGAAAGGACCGGGGATGTCCAGTGCGCCGTCCGTACTCGCGCGGTGGTTAGTTCACGATGGAAACGGTCACCCGGCGCTGATGCGGCGCGGTGCGGTGCTCCCAGACATAGAGCCCCTGCCAGGTGCCCAGGTGGGCCGCGCCGTCCTGGATCGGGACACTCAAGGAGTTCTGCGTGAGCACCGTGCGTACGTGCGCGGGCATGTCGTCCGGGCCCTCGGCGTCGTGGCGGAAGAGCGGATCGCCGTCCTGCACCAGCCGCGCGAAGAAGGCCTCCAGGTCCCGGCGCACGTCCGGGTCCGCGTTCTCGCACAGGATGAGCGAGGCGCTGGTGTGGTGCAGGAAGACGGTGCACAGGCCCTGGGCCGCGCCGCTCGCGGCCACGGCGCGCTGCACCTCGGCGGTGATGTCGTAGAAGCCCCGGCCCCGGGTGGCCACCGTCAATTGCTTCGCGTGGTACATGGGCTCGCTCCCGGGGGCTGGGGGTCGTTCAGGGCTGCTTCTTCAGACGGATATGGAGGAACTCCGCCAGCCGCCGCAACTCGTCGGGATCGATGGTGTGGGGCCCGTTGAACGGCAGGAAGTCCACCAGGAGGCCGGCCTCCTGGAGCAGGTCGCGCAGCTTCTCCGCCTGGGCGAAGGGCAGCACGTCGTCGGACTTGCCATGCGCCTGGAGCACGGGCAGGCCCTTGCGCTTCTGGGCCCGCTGCTTCCACTCGTCCTGGCAGATGAGCGTGCCGGAGAGGATGCACAGGCCCGCGGGGGCCTCCTCCAGGCGCAGCGCCAGGTCGGTCGTCACCATGCCGCCCTGGCTGAAGCCGCCGAGGACGATCTTCCCGTAGGGCAGCTTCGTGGCCGCGGACAGGGCGGAGAGCAGGCTCATGAGCCCGCGCCGGGCCTGGGCGAGCCCCTCGGGCACGGACTTCTCGAACGAGGGCCAGTCGCGCTTCTGGCCCATGAGCACCTCCATGGGCAGGTGGAACCAGGCCCGGCCGGACGGCATGCCCAGGGAGGCGAGCGACAGCGGCGCCGCGGGGAACACGAAGCGCACCTTGGCGCTCAGCTCGGGCTGGCTCTCCACCAGCTCACGCGCCAGGGGGACCAGGTCCGTCGCCGGCGCGCCGAAGCCATGGCACAGCACCACCGCCAGCTCCGGCGCGGTGCCCTCCGGCAGGGCGTCCACCACCTGGCAGTCCAACTCTCCGAGCTTCGTGCTCACGCGTCGCATGGGGGGCCTCGTTCCTACTTGGGCTGGGTGTCGCTGAGCGTCACCTTCTTGAGCACCACGTCCTTGACGGGCTTGTCCATGGGCCCCGTCTGCACCTGGGCCATGGCCTGCACGATGTCATAGCCCTTCACCACCTCGCCGAAGATGGTGTGCCGGCCGTTGAGGTGGGCGGGCGTGGAGACGGTGATGAAGAACTGGCTGCCGTTGCTCTGCGTGCCCGCGCCCCGGTTGGCCATGGCGAGCAGGCCCGGCTTGTCGAAGGAGCGGCCGCTGCGCACCTCGTCCTCGAAGCCGTAGCCCGGCGTGCCCGTGCCCGTGCCCAGGATGTCACCGCCCTGGATCATGAAGCCGGGGATGATGCGGTGGAAGATGACGTCCTTGTACAGCGGCGTCTTCTGCTGGAGCTTGCCCGTGCGCGGGTCCGTCCACTCCTGCTCGCCGTTGGCCAGGCCCACGAAGTTGGCCACCGTGATGGGGGCGTCCTTGGCGAAGAGCTTGATCACGATGTTGCCCTGGCTCGTCACCATCGTGGCGTAGAGGTCCTTGCCCTCCAGCGCCTTCTTCTGCCAGGGGCCGGGCTTGTCCGCGGGCGGGCGCGTGCGGGGCGCGGCGCTGGCGCCGTGCTCGGCCTGGGGCTCGGGCGGCTCGGGCGGCGGCAGGGGGGCCGGCGGCGTGAGGCTGGGGGGCGGCGCCGGCGGCGGCGTCTGCCGCGCGACGGGGGGCGTCTCGGTCTTCGTGGCGGGGGGCGGCGTGCTCTTCTCCTCGGTGCAGGCCGTCAGGGTCAGCAGGAGGAGTCCGGTCTTCAAGAAGGACGTGCGCATGGGGCGGGCATCCTAGCGGGGAATGAAACGCCCGGAACGGCCATTTGAGCGCCGGGGGGCGCCCGGAAGCGTTCAATCCCTCACGCTCGGAAGTCTCGGTCAGGTGGGAGGGGAACCCTAGGATAGCGGCTATCGTCAGTCCTCCTGGGGCCCGCGCGTACGAGCCCCGGGAGCGTGCTCCCAGGAGGAGGAAGCCCATGGCCGCCGTCATCAAGGATGTCGTCGTTCTTCTGCCAGGTCTGCTCGGCAGCGTGCTGCAGCGCGAGGGCAAGGAGATCTGGGGCCTGTCGGGCAGCGCCATCTTCCGCGCCCTGTTCAGCGGCCTGGGCAGCGTGAAGTCGCTCACGCTCAAGTCCGACGCGGGCGGCGCGCTCGCCGACGACGGCGTGGAGGCCGTGAGCGTGCTGCCCGACACGCACCTCATCCCCGGCCTGTGGAAGGTGGATGGCTATACGCGCGTGGCCGAGACGCTCGTGGACCGGCTGGGGCTCATCCCCGGCGCCAACTTCTTCGAGTTCCCCTACGACTGGCGGCGCGACATCCGCTTCACCGCGAAGCGGCTCCAGGAGCAGTGCGCGCGCTGGCTGCACACCTGGCGGCACAGCAATGGCGGCTCGCCGGACGCGCGCCTCATCCTCGTGGGCCACTCCATGGGCGGCGTCGTGTCGCGCTACTTCCTCGAGTGCCTGGGCGGGTGGAAGGACACGCGCGCGCTCATCACCTTCGGCACCCCGCACCGCGGCTCCTTCATGGCGCTGCAGGCGCTCGCGCTGGGCTTTCGCAAGGACCTGGGGCCCGTGAACCTGGTGGACCTGACGGAGATGGTGCGCTCGCTGCCCAGCGCCTACCAACTGCTGCCCATGTACCCGTGCGTGCAACTGCCCGACGGGCGCATGGTGCGTCCGGGCGAGGCCCCGGCCCTCGGCGGGATGGACCCCGCGCGCGCCGCCCAGGGGCTCGCCTTCCACCGGGAGATCATGGGGGCGCTGGAGACGAACGCGCGCGAGGCGGCCTACGTGGAGCGCGGCTACCACCTGCACCCGGTGGTGGGCACCTTCCAGCCGACGTTGCAGGGCGCGCGGCTCAACGCGGCCGGCGGCCTGGAGATGCTCTGGGGCGAGGCGGACGGCACGGACCACGGCGGGGACGGCACCGTGCCGCGCGTGTCCGCCCTGCCGCTGGAGGAGCGCCACCAGGTGCGCGCCATGTACAGCCCCACGTCCCACGCCTCGTTGCAGAACGCCTTCGAGGTGCTGGCCCACGTGGAGGGCGTCATCACCGGCCAGCACCTGCAACTGGACAAGTACCGCGACGCCCTGTTCGGCCCCGCGCCGCGCATGCTCTCCTTGAGCCTGGAGGACGCGTTCGGGCACGACGAGCCCGTGCCGGTGCGCGTGCGGCCCTCGGCCGAGCCCGTGGCGCTGCGGGCCTACGTCTCCAACGTGAAGACGGGGGAGTCCTTCGCCGAGCCGCTGGTGCGCGGCCCGGACGGCTTCCACACGGGCACGTTCCGTCCGCTGCCGCCCGGCATGTACCGGCTGAGCGTCAAGGGCGGCCCCGAGGTCATCCCCGTGAGCGACGTGTTCGCCGT
This sequence comes from Archangium primigenium, assembly GCF_016904885.1. Classification (NCBI taxonomy): domain Bacteria; kingdom Pseudomonadati; phylum Myxococcota; class Myxococcia; order Myxococcales; family Archangiaceae; genus Melittangium; species [Archangium] primigenium. Next base: position 8,654,738 of record NZ_JADWYI010000001.1, on the reverse strand, counting down.
CTTCCACCGCGCGGGCGAGCTGCCCGATGACGAGGAGACGCGCGAGTTCTGCGCGAGCCCGGGCATTCCGGGGGGACCCGCGCGGGACATGCGCTCGGCGGTGCCCGCGGCGTCGCCGCCGCCGCCGGCCGGGCAATCCGCGCTGGACCACGTGCCCCAGCCCGCGGTGCGCGACGAGGGGCAGACCATCACCCGCTACCCCTCGGTGGAGCCCATCATCCCCGCGCGCGCGGGCCAGCCCTTTCCCCTGACGGTGGACCTGGCGCTCGCGGAGGTGGGCCCGGAGACGGAGTCCGCGGGCGTGCAGATGAGTGGGCTCGCGGCCGACTGGAAGGAGCTGCCCGTCAAGGTGCGCCTCTTGTGCTCGGAGATGACGTTCCGCCCCGGGGCGGACACGGGCGTGGTGCTGGTGCGGCGCAATGACAGCTCCATCGCGGCCACCCTCACCGGCACCGTGAACGCGGGCGCCACGGGCGAGCTCACCGTGGTGGCCACCTTCGAGTACGAGGGCCGCTTCTGCGGCGCGGCCCGCCGGCGCGTGCCCATCGAGTCCTCGGGGACGGGCGGGCCCGGGCCGTCCACGTCCCGCGCGCCCTCGGGCGGGGGAGGCGCGGGCGGCCTGTCCGCGGCCTCGGACGACGAGGCCCGGGGCACGTTCGCGCTGGAGGCGGGGGCCCAGAAGCCCCACCTGACGGTGCAGATCCACCGCCTGGATCCGAGCAGCCCCCAGCGCCTGTTCTGGATGCTCCAGGTGTCCGTGCCCTGCGAGGGCCTGCCGGCGCGGCTGTCCGGAGAGCACAACCTGGGCAGCGATCCGGCGGCGTTCTTCCAGAGCGTGGCCAACACCGCGCGCGAGCTGCGCGCCGGAGAGCACTTCGCCTGGTTCATGGGGCTCGGCAAGCTGCTCTACCAGCGCGCGCCGCACGTCTTCCGCGAGACGTACAAGGCGCTGCGCCAGCAGTACGGCGCGGGCTTCCCCATCCAGTTCATCACGGATGACCCGCACATCCCCTGGGAGTTGATGTCACCCGCGGACGTGCCGGGCGCGGAGCTCTTGTGCATGGAGCATCCGGTGGCGCGCTGGCTGCTCGACTACCAGACGTCACTCACGTCGCGGCTGATGCGCGGAGACATCCTCACCATCGCGCCGGACTACCAGTTCCACCCGCACCTGGCGCCGCTGCCCCAGGCGCAGGAGGAGTCGCGGCAGCTCGGTCGGCGCTTCCGCGCGGTGAAGGTGGCGGGCCGCCGTCAGCCCCTCATGAGCCTCCTGGGCGGCAGCTATCCCAACCGCGTGGCGCTGTTGCACTTCGCGGGACACGGCAAGTACAGCGCGAACAACGAGGTGTCGCCCTCGTGCGTCTACCTGGAGGACGGGGAACTCAAGACGCTGGAGGTGCGCAGCGCCTTCACGATGCTGGGCCAGAAGTCGCGGCCGCTCGTCATCTTCAACGCGTGCGAGGTGGGCACGGCCACGGACATGCTCGGTGGCATTGGCGGGTGGGCGGAGACGTTCGTGAGCGAGAAGTTCGCGGGCTTCATCGCGCCCCTGTGGCCGGTGCAGGACGCGCACGCGCGCACGGCGGTGGAGCAACTGGTGACGGACCTGTGGGAGAAGCAGCTGCCGGTGGGCGAGGCGCTGCGGCGGCTGCGCCAGAGCGAGGCGAAGACGTCGCCCACGTACCTGTCCTACGTGTACGTGGGGGATGTGATGGCGCGCTTCTCCCAGTCCGCCGCGGCGTGACGCCCTCCCTCCGTCCAGACGCTCCGCGCGGGGGCCCGTCTCGCGGGCTCCCCTTTCGCGTCTGGACGCTCCTCGTCCTCTTCCAGTTCGCGTGTGCCACGGGGGCGCCTCCCGGACGGCGGGCCGTCCCAGCGGAGTCCGCGCGTGAGGCGACCGTGGAGTACGGGGTGGACTTCCTGGAGCCTGGGGCCGCCGCGATGCGGCCGGTGCCCATGTCCCGGGCCGAGTTCCAACCCGCCTTCCTGCGGCTCGTCCGCGACGTGCGGTGGGGCGCGCGAACACCCCGGGAGGCCGCCCATGCGTTGTGGGGCCTCGCGACAACGTCCGCGGAGACTCCGACGGTGGCCGGTTCGGGCGACTGGACACTGGAGCACCGCCACGGCGAGGGACTTACCTGGATCCCCGAGCGGCAGGCGGGCCTCGGGGTGCTCACTCCCCAGGTCGAAGAAGCCCTGCGGACGAAGTACCTGCACTGGTGTGAGCGGCGGGGCGGGGGCGATTGTCTGGGCCTTCTGGACGATGGTCCCTACCTGCGCGCGGATGACCGACGGGCGTGGGCGCTGGCCCTGGCTTTCGGCTCGGTGCTCGACGAGACGCGGGGGGCGCTCCAGCACGGGTTGCTGGACGCGCGGGCACTGATCTCCCTGGTGGTCTGGACGGTGGCGCTCTATTGCATGATGTGGGTGGTGCCCGAGCCAGTGACGAAGGCCGTGGCGGCCAGCCTGACGCTCCTCCTCGTGGGGTACCTGGGCCTCGAGACGGTGTATGGGCTCATGGAGGGCTGGGCCCGTTTGGTCGACACGGCGCACCACGCCACCACCTTCGAGGAACTTCGCGGAGCGGGCGCGGCGTTCGGCAAGGTCCTGGGCGAGGACGCGGCACGGGCCCTGATCCTCGCGGTGGCCGCGCTCAGTGGACACACGCTGGGGCAGGTGGCTTCGCGGGTGAAGTCACTCCCCGGCGTCTTCGTCGCGGGAGAACGGTTCGCGGCCCAGGGCGGCGGCGCCGTGATGGGTCGCTGGGCTCCGGACGCACTCGCGACGGAGGGCGTGCTGGTCCAGGCGGTCGTGGCCGTGGACGCGGTGGCGATCTCGCCGCACGGCCCCATGGCCGTGGTGATGCTCAAGCAGGGCGCGGGCGGAAGCGCGGGCCAGGCTCCGGGGGGACGCTCCGCCAAGACCCTGCTGCGTCATCGGGGTGGCAACCGGCAGGTGGAACTGAGCGATGGTCAGCGCTGGCACCTGCCCCGAGGCAAGTCGACCTCGGACATCCCCGCCCGTGACACCGTGGGTGACATGCTTCAGGACGCGGTCACTCAGAGCGCGAAGGAGTGGAACTCCAGCAGGCTCTCGCGCAGCGAGCGAGAAGCCATCGCGGGCGCGCTCCAACAGGGAAAGTATTGGTTGGCCCGGTTGTTGGAACGTGAGGCACGAGGGCGCTATGTGCACGCGCGTCTGAGGGCACAATTCGAGGGACCCCTTCGATTCAATCACAAGGGGGTGGACGTGATTGATCCCTCCACGGGTTGCAAGTACGAGATTCTCTCCGGGTCGGAGTCAAATCTGGCACTGCATGGCAGGAGAATGGCAGGCGAATTCTTCCGGATGCTCCCCTTTTGAGAGGAACGATCGTGGTCGGGCTCGAGAACGTCATCTTCAAGAATCAGGAGATCAAAAACGAGCGATTGGAGCTGACGGACAAAAATTCGCTCTACTACCTCAGCACCGCGTTGACGCTGCGCGAGTGCACCCTGGTGCTGAAGGTTCCCGCGAGTCGACTGATCATCAAACAGGCCCGCTTCATCGACTGCACCTTCGAGGTGAAACAGGAGTTGAAGAACTACCAGAGCTGGACGGCCGCGTCCCTCAAGGGCTGCCGCTTCAAGGGGCGTCTGTCGGGCTGCGACTTCGGGTACTGGCCCGAATACGCGAGTGATCCCTGGTATCAGCACGGGTCTATCGAGGACTGTGACTTCACCGAGGCCCGGCTGGATGGCTGCCGCTTCCTGGGCTGTGACCCCGCCACCCTCCGTTTTCCCAAATGGCCCTGCTTCACCCTCCTGGAGCCCATCGCACGCGCCGACGAGCTCAACCGTGTCGAATGGCCGGGAGGGTACCGCCCGATCGTCGTGGACGGGCCGTACCAGGACCCTCCTCGTACGAGGGCCGTGACATTGTACGCCCCGTCAATCGCCAGGCGCTTCAAGACCACCGAGGACGCCTTCCGGGAGGTCATCGAGCGGTTCGACGGCATCGTCTACTGACGGAGCCCCCGGGACTCAGGCGCGCCGGGTCTGGCCCTCGATCTGCTCGCGCAGGCGGTCCTCCGCCGCGCGCAGCTCGGGGGGGAGCGCCTCGCCGAAGTCCTCGGGCGCGAAGATCTGCCGGATCTCGATCTCGCTGTCCTCCAGCATCGGGTTGGGGCAGCGCTTGACCCACTCGATCGCCTCCTCGCGCGAGCGCACCTGGAAGATCCAGAAGCCGGCGACCAGCTCCTTCGTCTCGGCGAAGGGGCCGTCCACCACCGTGCGCTGCGTGCCGGAGAAGCGCACCCGGGCGCCCTTGTTGCTCGGGTGCAGGCCCTCGCCCGCGAGCAGGATGCCCGCCTTGACCAGCTCCTCGTTGTACTTGCCCATCTCCGCGAACATCTGCTCGCTCGGCATGACGCCCGCCTCGGAGTCCTTCGTCGCCTTCACCAGGATGAGGAACTTCATGGTCGTGAATCCTTTCGGGGACCGCGTCGGTTTCATCCTGATGTCGAACGGGCCCGGCGGAAATCGACACGGGCGCTGATTTTTTCCGCGCCCGGGTCAGACCTCCGGAATCCCGGGGCTTTAGAAGTGCAGGGGAATGGACTCGAAGCCCCGCATGCCGGCGCGGGTGCTCCAGCGCAGCGCGTCGGCGGACCCGGCGAGCTGGAGCGAGGGGTAGCGCCGCAGCAGGGTCGTGAAGGCCAGCTCGGCCTCCAGGCGGGCCAGGGGCGCGCCGATGCACACGTGGATGCCCTTGCCGAAGGCCAGGTGGCGCTGGGCGTCGGGGCGCGTGACGTCGAACACGTCCGGGTTGGCGAAGCGCGCGGGGTCGCGGTTGGCCGAGGCCAGGCCGATGGACAGTTGCTCGCCCGCGCACACCCGGGTGCCCGCCAGCTCCAGGTCCGCCAGGGCGATGCGCGGCGTGGTCATGTAGTCCACCGGGCCCCAGTAGCGCAGGGTCTCCTCGATGAGCCCCTTGATGAGCGAGGGATCCTCCCGCACGCGCTCGTACTGGCCGGGCTGGGTGAGCAGCGCCACCACGCCATTGCCCAGGAGGTTCACCGTGGTGATGTGTCCGGCGAAGAAGAGGATGATGACCATGGACATCATCTCCACGTCGCTCAGCCGGTCGCCGTCTTCCTGGGCGTGGACCATCTGGCTGATCATGTCCTCGGTGGGGCTCTGGCGCCGCTGCTCGAACAGGCCCTTGAGGTAGCCCTGGAACTCGCGCATCAGCTCCATGCGCATCCCCATCTGCGAGGGGTCGCGCGGGTTGCTCGAGGCCAGCTTCTCCATCCACGCGTGCAGCCAGTCACGGTCCGCCTCGGGGATGCCGAGCATGTCGCTGATGACCGCCACGGGCAGCGGGTGGGCGAAGGCCTGGCGCCAGTCCATGGTGCGCGTGGGGGCGGCCTCTCCGCGCGCGGCGGCGGCGCGCTCGGCCTCGTCCAGCAGCCGGTCCACGATGTGCTGGACGCGCGGGCGCAGGCCCTCCATGGCCCGGGCGGTGAAGTTGGGCTGGACGAGCTTGCGCAGCCGGGTGTGGTCCGGGGGGTCGAGCATCAGCAGGCTGTAGGCCAGGGGCTTGAGCTCCTCGGGCATGTGCGCGAGCTGCGCGCGCTGCGGGGGCGTGAGCGCCGTGCGGAAGTCCGAGGAGAGGCGGTCATCCAGCAGCGCCTCCACCGCCTCGTCGTAGCGCGTCACGAAGAAGCGCTCGTGGAGGGGCGGCGGGCCGCCGGGCTTCTTGTCCAGGGTGGACTGCACGGCGTCCGCGAAGCCCCGACCAAAGGCCGCGCGCACGACGGGGCCCTGGGCTCGCAGCTCCGCGTAGGTGGCATAGGCGGTGGCCAGGAACGCCGGATTTTCCTTGTCCAGGTGGACGGGACAGCGCGCCGGCTCCCCGGTCTGCTCGGGCTGGGACTCGGTCGGGTGCTTCGTCATGAGGGGCTCCTTCGCTTTCGCGGGAAGGCCCTCTTCTCCCACGCGCCCGGCACCGTCAAGCGAGGGCCGGGCGCGCGCCCTCCGTCCGGCTCAGAAGAGGACGGGCACCTGTGTGTAGCCGCGCAGGCTGCTGGTGCCCAGGCGCAGCGACTCGACGGGCACCGCGAGCCGCAGGTCGGGATAGCGGCGGAACAGGGTCTCGAAGGCGAGCTGGCCCTCCAGGCGGGCGAGGGGAGCGCCGATACACACGTGGATGCCCTTGCCGAAGGCGATGTTGCGGTGGGCGTCCGGCCGGGTGATGTCGAAGGCGTCGGGGTTGGCGAAGTGCCGGGGGTCGCGGTTGGCCGAGGCGAGCCCCACCGTCAGCTTCTCGCCCCGGGCGACGGGGCACCCGGCGATCTCCATGTCCTCGCGGACGATGCGCGGCGTGCTCATGTAGTCCACCGGCCCCGCGTAGCGCAGGGTCTCCTCGACGGCGCCCTTGGCGAGCGCCGGGTCCGCGCGCAGGCGCGCGAGCTGCTCCGGGTGCGTGAGCAGCGCCACCACGCCGTTGCCGATGAGGTTCACCGTGGTGACGTGCCCGGCGAAGAAGAGGATGAACACCATGGAGACCATCTCCTGCTCGCTCAAGCGGTCTCCCTCCTCCTGGACCACGAGCATCTGGCTGATCATGTCCTCGCCGGGCGTGCGCCGCTTGCGCTCGAACAGGCCCGTCAGGTACCCGTTGAACGTGCGCAGCACGGCGCGCCGCTGCTCGTTCATCTCCTTCGCGCCGTCCTCGGACAGGAGGCCCTCGGCCCACGTGTGCACCTGGGCGCGGTCCTCGTCGGGGATGCCGAGCATGTCGCTGATGACGGTGATGGGCACCGGGTAGGCGAAGGCGCGGATGAGGTCCATGCGGCGCTCCGACACGGCCTCGCCCCGCATGGCGGCCTCGCGCTCCACCTCGTCCAGCCGCTGGTCGATGATGCGCTGGATGCGCGGCCTCAGCGTCTCCATGGCCCGGGCGGTGAAGCTCGGCTGGACGAGCTTGCGCAGCCGCGTGTGGTCCGGGGGGTCCAGCATCAGCATGCTGTACGCCAGGGGCTTGAGCTCCTCGGGCATGGAGGCCAGCCGTCCGCGCTGCTCGGGCGTCATCCCGGTGCGGAAGTCCGAGGAGACGCGGTCGTCGAGCAGCGTCTCCACGGCCTCGTCGTAGCGCGTCACGAAGAAGCGCTCACCGCCGGGCGGCGTGCCCGGGGCCTCGAGGTCGTCCGTGAGCCCGCGACCGAAGTGGGCCCGCACGACGGGGCCCAGCTCGCGCAAGTGCGTGTAAGCCTCGTGGGCCCCGGCGAGGAACCGGGGGTCCTCCCGGTCGAGCACCACCGGACCGCCGTGCGGCGCCTGCTTCATGGGACAGCCCGTCGCCCGCTGCTCCTGCTCCGTCGGATTCGTCGCCATCGCAACAACCCCCTGGGGACTTCGCGTGATGATTTCCAAGGGAAGTCATATGCGAAGCAAATCATTCCGACAATCCCGACCGGACCGTACGAGCGCGTCCGCTGGACAACGGCTTCACCGCGGTCTCCTTGCGCGGGGTGAGGCCTGCCGCGGCCGCTACTTCGCGTGCATGCGCAATGCCCTGCATGCCTTCTCTCCGGAGGGGATGATTCTTGCGGCGGCGCTTGAGCATTCGCTCCGCTTCCGCGAGAAGGGCGAATGCCCGTCGAGCTCGCTCGGGGAACCGGGGCACTGCTTGGACGAAGAGGCACGCCACATGGACCCGGTGGGTGATGTCCGCGTAGCCAAGCCGTCGAATGCGGCGCAAGAGCGCGCCGAACTCGTTCCAGTCGGCCCCACTCGCGTAGGCCTCCGTGATGAGCTCTTGCAGGGTGAGCCGCTGGATGTGGCGGGATTCAGCAGGACTGACCGCCTCGCGCATCAGGTCCCTGGCCTGCTCGAGCAACTGGCGCTTGTGCTCCTCATAGGGCGCCTTGGCCTTCATCAGCTCGATCGAGAGTTCATCACGGCGCTTCGCCACGCTCTGCCACCAATTCGCGCGTGTGCTCCGCACACTCAACCTCCCGGGCAGGGATGCCCGCTGAACTCCGTCGGCCATCGGCCCGTGCGTCGACAGACGCGCGAACACGATTGGCACAGGCTCTCCCCGTAGACCCGGGGTTCCTTCATCCCCGCGAAGTAGCCCGTGCACTTGATGTAGTGGTCCGTGCAGCGCTCACGCCACTCCGCGTAGTCCGCCGGATGGGGATCGGTCGGAACGAGCGGCTGGGGGTTTTGTTTGGGGTCGGGTGGGCTCTTGGAGGTGGGCTTTCGCTTCGATGCGTAGGCATCCAACTCCGCCTCGATGGCGAGGGCCACCACGACGACCCCGAGAACGAGCACCGTCCCAACAACGATCTCGGGAGCCGCGAAGATGCAAAGTCCCACGCCCAAGGCTGCCGCGCCCGCCGAGGCGACCGCGCATTGTCCCGTGACATCGTGGAACTCGACCCTGTCGTGGTCGAGCGCGTGAAAACATCTCTCCGCCAGGACGGGCCAGCCCTGCGCGGCTTCTCGCACTACGCAATGCCCGTCATCCGTCCAGGGATACCGCGCGGCCCGCTGAAGGTTGTCGACAGCTGGAGTCGGGGCTTCCTGTGTGAGCGGCCTCGGATCCGTTGTCGCACATGCCAAGAGCAGCAGGAGCGTGGTGTGAAGGAGAGGACGCATGGCGACGTCCTTTCAAAAGCGCGGGGCGTCGAGCGCCAGGGCGACCATCGTCTCGGTGAGGGCGCTCGGGAAGTAGTTGGAGAAGCCGGGCAGGCCGGTCATGGCCGCCTCGGCGTGGTCCATGTCGCCGAGCCGCACCACGCGCGAGCCGGGGATCTCCGCGTCCAGCGCGGCCACCAGGCCATCACAGCCCCAGCCGTAGCGCTCGTGGACATAGGCGCACAGCGGGCGCAGCACCGAGCGCCGGGACAGCCGTGAGGTGGCCAGGGACACGGTGGGGATGCCGGCCGGATAGGGATGGCGGCGCACGAAGTCCTGGCGCCGGGCGTAGGACAGGTCCTCCACCGAGGCGCCATCGCCCTGGAAGAGCGAGGGGAAGGCCACGTCCACCAGCCGCCGGAGCGCGGGCGACGCCACGAGATCGTTGGCGATGACCGAGCCGCCGTAGGGCGCCTGGAGCGTCACCACCGCGCGCACGACCTCGCGCAATTCCGGGTGGAGCGCGAGCGCGCTCAAGGCCTCCACGCCCCCCTTGCTGTGCCCCACGAGCACCACCGAGCGGCGGAAGTGCCGGGCATCCAGCAGCGCCTCGCGCACCACGGCCACGTTGTCCAGCAGCCGGCCCTCGGTGTCCACCGCCACCCCGCGCGTCTCCAGGCCACGCTCCTCCAGGCGGCGCTGGTTGTCGTCCAGGTAGCCGGGCAGCTCGTCCCCCAGCATGCCCTTGATGAGCAGATACTGGTGGCGCCGCGCCTCGTCCGGCAGCACCGCCTCGTTGTCCCGCACGCGCGCGTAGACCGCGTGGAAGCGCGCGGTGACGTCCTCGAGAGGCGGGGGCGTCTCGGCCTTGAACCAGCCCGCCAGGCCCGTGCTGCCCGGCGCCGCCGACGGGTTGTGCCGGGCCTCGGGCAGGGCGCGCAGGGACTGGAGCATCCGCGCGATCACGCCCGGCGCGGCGGGGGTGGGGACGGGGCCAGGGGGGGGCGGCGGGGGGGAGGGACGGAGATCCTTCGAGGCCATGCGCCCGGCAGTCTATCAGGCCCGCCCCGCCCATTGTCGGAGGCACCCCGGCGGGCGGCCCGTGCTAGAAGGAGGGCGGCTCCAGGGGAGGCAGGCGTCTGACGACCGGACAGGAATGGCTGGTGGATGTGCGGGGGTGCATGCCCGAGCGTCTCAAGGACGCCCGGAGCCTCGCGGCCCTGTTCGAGGAGCTCGTCGTGCTGCTGGACCTGCGGGTCATCGGCCAGCCGCAGTGGCATGTCTTCCCGGAGCCGGGAGGGGTCACGGGACTGGCGCTGCTGGCCGAGAGCCATCTGGCCCTCCACACCTTTCCCGAGCACGGCTTCGCCGCGCTCAATGTCTATTGCTGCCGGGTGCGCGCGCGTCCGGACTTCGAGTCGCTGCTGGCGCGGCACCTGGGCGCGACGTCCTGCCACGTGCGGGAGCTGCCACGGGGGGGGGAGGCGTGACGCAGGGGAAATGTCCCGCGTGTGGCGCGGCGGTGGAGTTCACCGCGGGGTCGGCGCAGGTGGTGGTGTGCGGCCATTGCCAGACGGTGGTGGCCAAGAAGGGGTTGGACCTGGAGGCCCACGGCAAGGTGGGCGCCGTCGTCGACACCGACTCGCCCCTGCGGCTCGGGGTGGAGGGCCGCGTGGGCCGCGAGGCCTACCGGGTGGTGGGCCACCTGCAGAAGGACCATGGCGCGGGGCCCTGGGACGAGTGGTACGTGGAGTTCGATGACGGGCGCACGGGCTGGTTGAGCGAGGCCGAGGGCGCCTTCTACCTCCTGTACGCCGAGGGCCTGGAGCCGGAGCTGAAGCTCCAGGACTTCGCGCCCGGCCGCCGCTTCAGCCTCCGGGGACATCGGCTGGCGGTGGAGGAGCGGGGCCATGGTCGGGTGGTGGCCGCCGAGGGCCAGCTCCCCCACGACGTGGACCCGAGCGCGGACAGCCACTACGTGGATGCCTCGGGCCCGGGTGGCGTCTTCGTCACGCTCGACTTCGGCGCCTGGGCGAAGGAGCCCGAGGTCTTCATCGGCCGGAAGCTGAAGCTCACCGAGCTGGGCATCCCGCCGGATCAGCTCCGGCCCCGGGTGAAGCAGGTGGCGCTGGTCCAGGCGCGTTGCACCGAGTGCAATGGCCCCCTGGAGCTGCGCGCCCCGGACCAGAGCAAGCGCGTGGCGTGTCCCTACTGCGGCGCGCTCCTGGAGGTGGGCCGCAATGGCCGGCTCGCCTTCCTCGAGCTGCTCCAGAAGCCCGACCACCCCTTCGCGCTGGAGCTGGGGGCCCGGGGCACGCTCGACGCCGCGGAGTGGATCTGCATCGGCATGATGGTGCGCTCGTGCGAGGTGGAAGGGGTGCGCTACCCCTGGGAGGAGTACCTCCTCTTCAACCGCGGGCGCGGCTTCACCTGGCTGATGAGCTCCAACGGGCACTGGGTGTTCCTCAAGCCCCTGGACGCGGGCGAGGTGTCGGCCCGCTCGGGCGTGGCCGCGCACCTGGGGGGCGAGCGCTTCGTGGCCTTCCAGCGCGTGACGGCCGTCACGGAGCTGGTGCTGGGGGAGTTCTACTGGGCGGTGCGGGCGGGCGAGACGGCGACGGCCGAGGAGTTCGTGGCGCCGCCGCTCTCGGTGAACGAGGAGGAGACGGAGACGGAGGTCTCGTACACCCGGGGCGAATACCTGTCGCCCGAGGTGGTGCGCGAGGCCTTTGGCTTGAAGGAGCCGCTGCCCACGCCCCACGGCATCGCCCCGAGCCAGCCCAACCCGCACCGGAGCGCCACCGCGTGGCGGTGGGTCGGCCTGTGGGCCGCGTTCCTGCTCTTCATCTACATCGGGGTGAACTCGCGCGCGGCCAACGAGGTGGTGCTCCATCAGACGGTGGCGCTGGCGCCGGACGCCCACTCCGGCACGGCCACGGCCGTGTGGTTCAGCGAGCCCTTCGAGATCCATCAGCGCGGCAACCTGCGGGTGTCGTTGGGCGCGAACGTGAACAACAGCTGGCTGGGCGTGGAGGGCGAGCTGCTCAACCAGGACACCCAGGAGGTCATCGGCTTCTACGAGGAGGTGAGCCTCTACACGGGGAGGGACTCGGACGGCGCGTGGAGCGAGGGCGGCCTCGAGACCACGGATTACCTGTCCTCGGTGGAGGCGGGACGCTACGTGCTGCGCACCCAGGCGAGCTTCAGCAAGCAGCTGCCCAACTACCGGCTCAGGCTCGTGAGCGACTCGCCGCGCTTTCTGTGGCTGTTCTGTTCCTTGATGCTGTTGCTCATCGTTCCCGCGTGGAACCTGCTGCGCTCCTCCCTGTTCGAGAGCTCGCGCTGGAGCGAGAGCAACTTGAAGCAGGGGAGTTGAGGGGAGGACGGGATGAAGTACTTCGGTGGAATCATCGTGCTGCTCTACGGCCTCATGGCGGTGCTCGGCTTCGAGCCGTTCAGCGGCGCTCAGCGCGGCAAGTCCGACGGCGCCCGGGGGGCGGTCGGCGCGGCGCGCTATCGCAGTGGAAGCTTCATGGGAGGGAAGTGATGCCGATGGGTGTGCTGGCCGTGGTGGTGAACGTGGACAACCTGCTGGCGAGCCTCGTGTACTCGCTGGTGGGGTTGGCGGTGTTCGTGGCGGGGCTGTACGTGTTCCGGCTCATCATGCCGTTCGACGTGCACAAGGAGATCGAGGTCGATCAGAACACGGCGCTCGGCATCGTGATGGGTTCCTTCATCCTGGGGCTGGCCATCATCGTGGCCGCCGCCATCTCGGGTTGATGAACAAGAAGCTCCTTTTCGTCACCGTGCTCGTCATCGCCACGTGTGGGCTCATCTACGAGCTCATCGTGGGCGCGCTGGCGAGCTATCTGCTCGGCGACTCCATCACCCAGTTCTCCACGGTGATTGGCTGCTACCTGTTCGCCATGGGCATCGGCAGCTGGCTGTCGCGCTTCGTGGAGCGCGGACTGGCGCAGCGCTTCGTGGAGGTGGAGCTGGCCGTGGCGCTCATCGGCGGCTGCTGCGCGCCGCTGCTCTTCCTCACCTTCGCCTTCACGGACGTCTTCCGGGTGGTGCTCTACGGCAGCGTGCTGCTCATCGGCACCCTGGTGGGGCTGGAGATTCCGCTTCTCCTGCGCCTGCTCAAGGACGAGCTCCAATTCAAGGACCTGGTCAGCCAGGTGCTGACGTTCGACTACCTGGGCGCGCTGGCCGCGAGCATCAGCTTTCCGCTGCTGTTCGTGCCGAAGCTGGGCCTGGTGCGCACGTCGCTCCTGTTCGGTCTGCTCAACGCGCTGGTGGGCCTGTGGAGCACGTGGCTGCTCCAGCCGGTGCTGGCCCACCCGAACCGCCTGCGCATCAAGGCGGTGCTGCTCAGCCTCTTCCTCGTGGCGGGCCTGGTGATGGGCGAGCGGCTGAACAACTTCTCCGAGGAGCACCTCTTCTCCGACGAGGTGGTGCACGCGACGAGCTCGCCCTACCAGCGCATCGTGCTCACGCGCGGCAAGCGGGGCTTCTCGCTCTACCTCAATGGCAACCTGCAGTTCGCCAGCGTGGACGAGTACCGCTACCACGAGGCCCTCGTGCATCCGGCCGTCACGCGCGCCGGCAAGCTCGAGCGGGTGCTGGTGCTCGGCGGCGGGGATGGGCTCGCGGCGCGGGAGATCCTCAAGTACCCGGAGGTCAAGCACCTGACGCTCGTGGACCTGGATCCGGCGATGACGGGGCTCGCGCTGCGCTGGAACGAATTGGCGGAGCTCAACGGCCGCGCGCTCGAGGATCCGCGCATGCGTGTGCTCAACACGGACGCGATGCAGTTCCTGCGCGAGGACACGAGCCACTGGGACGTCATCGTGGTGGACTTCCCGGACCCCAACAACTTCGCCCTGGGCAAGCTCTACACCACGGGCTTCTACCGGCTGCTCAAGCGGCGGCTGGCGTCGGACGGCGTGGCCGTCATCCAGAGCACCTCGCCGCTGTACGCCCGGCGCTCCTTCTGGTGCGTGGACACGACGCTCCGGGCGGCGGGCTTCTGGACGCACCCCTACCACGCGCTGGTGCCGTCCTTCGGGGAGTGGGGCTACGTGCTGGTGGCCCACGAGGCCGCGGCTCCCCGCCGTCCCCTGGCCGAGGGCCTGCGCTTCCTGTCCGAGGACACGCTGGACACGCTCTTCCACTTCCCCGCGGACATGAGCCCCCTGCCCGCGGAGGTCAACCGGCTCAACAACCAGGTGCTCGTGCACTACTACGAGGAGGAGTGGCGGCGGTGGAACTGAAGCGGCGCGAGCTCATCGCCGCGTTCCTCGGCTCGGCGGTGGCGACGAGCGCCTGCCGCGATCGGACGCCGCGCGCGCCCGTGCCCGGGGGCGTGGTGGACCGGGTGGTGGACACGGGGCACCGGCTGCGCGGCGCTCCCTTGCCGCGCGCGGCCGAACTCCAGACGGTGGACGTGCTGGTGGTGGGCGCGGGGGCCGCGGGCCTGAGCGCGGCGTGGCGGCTGGCGGCCGCGGGCGTGCGGGACGTGCGCGTGCTGGAGCTGGACACGGAGGCGGGCGGCACGGCGCGCGCGGGGAAGAACGCGGTGTCCGCCTTCCCCTGGGGCGCGCACTACCTGCCCGCGCCGCTGCGGGACACCGGGCCGGTGATGCGGCTGTTGCGCGAGATGGACGCGGTGACGGGCGTGGACGACACGGGCCAGCCCCTCTTCGACGAGGAGCTGCTCGTGCGCGAGCCCGAGGAGCGGCTCTTCTACCGGGGCGAGTGGTACGAGGGCCTGTACCTGCGCGCCGGGGCGAGCGCGGAGGACCTGGCGGAGCTCGCGCGCTTCGAGTCCCGGATGAACGCCTTCGCGGCGGCGCGGGATGCCCGGGGCCGCAAGGCCTTCGCGGTGCCCACGGCGCTCTCCAGCGACGACGCCGAGTGGACGGCCCTGGACGCGCTCACCATGGCCCAGTGGCTCGAGCGCGAGGGCTTCCGCTCGCGGCGGCTGCGCTGGCTCGTGGACTACGCGTGCCGGGACGATTACGGCACCACGGCCGAGGGCGTGTCGGCGTGGGCGGGCATCTGGTACTTCGCCGCGCGGCAGGACGGGCGAGGCGAGCGCAGCGAGGGTTTCCTGAGCTGGCCCGAGGGCAATGGCCGGCTGGTGCGCCAGCTCCTGTCCGCGCTGCCCGCGGGGCAGGTGGAGCCCGGCGTGCTGGTGCACTCCGTGGAGCCGGAGGCGGGCGGCTGCCGGGTGGACGCGCTGGAGGCGGCCACGGGTCGGCCTTGGGCCTGGCGGGCGCGGCAGGTGGTGCTGGCCTGTCCCCGCTTCGTGGCCGCCCACGTGGTGGCTCCCTGGCGGCAGCGGCGTCCCGAGTGGCTGGACGCCTTCCAGTACGGGCCCTGGGTGGTGGCCAACCTCACGTTGTCCGAGGCGCCGAGGTCCCACGGCTTTCCCCTCGCCTGGGACAACGTCCTCTACGAGAGCCGGAGCCTGGGCTACGTGGTGGCCACGCACCAGCTCGCGCGCCAGGACGAGCGCGGCCCCACGGTGCTCACCTGGTACCTGCCCATGGCGGGCCTGGACATGAAGGCCGAGCGCCAGAAGGCCCTGTCCGCGAGCTATGCCGATTGGGAGGGGCTGGTGATGGCGGACCTGCTCCCGGCCCACCGGGGTCTCGCCGCGAGCGCCCAACGCCTGGAGGTCATGCGCTGGGGCCACGCCATGGTGCGGCCCGTCCCGGGCTTCCTCTGGGGCCCCGCGCGCCAGGCCGCGCAGGAGAGCCTGGGCGACGTGCTGCACTTCGCGCACTCGGACCTGGGCGGCCTGGGCCTCTTCGAGGAGGCCAACTGGTTCGGGGTGCGGGCCGCCGAGCGGGCCCTGGCGGGCCTGGGACGCACCGCGCCCAGCTGGCTCTGAGGCAAGCGTCCGGGGACGAACGGATTCCGGACACTCTCCGCGGTGGGGCGCTCCACGTCCGGCGGGGGACTCCCTACCCGTGGAGGACATGACTTCCCGACGCCGTCCGCTCGTTCCGTGTCTCCTCCTCGCGCTCGTGCTCGCCTGGAGCCCCGCCGCCCACGCCTTCTGTCCGACCAACGGGCTGCGCTGCGGCGCCAGTGGCGTGGGCGTCACCCACCAGGACATGACCGAGGAGGCCCTGGAGGAGCTGGGCCAGGAGTTCTTCGGCCTCGCGCCCACTCCGGGCATGAAGGGTGCCGCCGAGCAGGTGTGGAAGGCCAACGCCGAGGTCGACGCGGACCAGGTCAATGGCTTCCTCCACTTCGACGGCGAGAGCTTCGTCGCGGGCAAGCAGCGGCTCGTCGCGCTCTTCGATGGCATCCCGCGCTCGCTCCGCGCCGGGGACGCCGAGGGGGGGCGGCGCCAATTGGGCCAGGCCCTGCACTCGGTACAGGACTTCTACGCCCACTCCAATTGGATCGAGTCGGGCCAAGCCGGCGCGCTCCCGAGCCTCTGGCGTTCCGCGGAGCCCCTGCCGGCGCTGGCCGGGGAGCAGACGCCCACGTGCGCGCCGTGTGAATTCTCCATCGGTCTGGACGGCAACCTGCTCGTCAACTGCGACCGCAACGTGTCCACCTCCGCCCTCACCAGTGGTTACTACGGTGGGGAGAACGAGGTGCCCGCCCATGACGCCAAGTGCCGCCATGGCGGCCCCACCGACACGGGCCCCGGGCCCTTCGGCGGCATCAACAAGGACACCTGGATGCAAGCGCTCTCGCCCCACCACGCGCTGCACGGCGAGGCCGCCGTGTCCGCCCTGGAGGCGAGCAAGCAGTTCATCCGGGACCTGAAGGCCCAGCTCACCGAGTCCCAGCTCAAGCTCCTGTTCGGCGTGGGTCCCACCCTGACGGTGGCCGTCGACACCTCGGCGGGCATGGGCCCCTGGCTCCTTCAGGCCGCGCGCCAGTTGGGCCCGCTGCTCGAGTCCCGGCTCGGCACCGGCGAGGCGCCCACGCGGTATGTCCTCGTGCCCTTCCAGGGACAGGCCCCGGGGGCCACCCGGGTGGCGGACGCACCGCGCGCGTTGCAGGAGGTCTTCTCCACTCCGGGCACCCGCGCGTCGGGGACGTGTTCCGCGCCGTCCCTGGCGGCGGTGCTCCAGGCGCTCGAGGCCTCCTCGGACGCGGGAGAGCTCTTCCTCCTCACCCAGTCACGCGCCTCGGACGAGGGCCTGCTCGCCGCCGTCAGTGGCCTCGCCCGGCGCAAGCACATCCGCGTCCACGCGCTCCTCACGGACACCTGTGGCGCCGCCGCCAGCACGCAGGCCGTGTACCGGCGACTCGCCGAGGAGACCGGCGGTCAGGTGTTCTCGCTCCGGCTCTCCGACGTGGGCGTGCTCACCCGGCTCGTCGACGCCACGGTACGCGCCCGCCCGGTGACCCTGCTGTCCGTCGTGGACGCGGCGGGTGGAAGCCGGACGCTGAACGTCCCCGTGGATCGCTCGATCTCACAGGTGACGTTCTCCCTGAGCGGCGCGAACACCCTGCGCCTGGTCCGTCCCAATGGCGTGTCAGTCACCCCGAGGGATCCGGACGTGCGCGTCGCCCAGGGGGCCTCGGGCGCCGTGGTGACGGTGCTCGCGCCCGCCGCCGGGACCTGGCGGGTGGGCTTCGCTTCCGCCGGGGCGTTCTCCTTCCAGGTGCGCGGGGAGAGCCCGCTGGACGTGGAGCGCTTTGACTTCGTCGAGGCGCTGGGCCGTCCAGGACACCAGGGCTACCTGCCCTCGCTGGCCCTGCCCGGCCCCGTGCCTCGGCTCGCCGCGGCCCAACTGTCCGGGGACGTGGCCTCCGCCCGGTTCGAACTGCGCACGCCCGGGGGCACGCCGCTGCTCCCCCTCGCCCTGGCCCCGGAGGCGGGCGGCTCGTCGCGGGAGTTCTTCGGCCTCGTGCCCCTGTCCACCCAGTCCTTCGTCCTCCAGGCGGAGGGCCGCACCGCCACCGGTGAGACCTGGCAGCGGGTCGTGCCCGGGGTGGTCCGGCCGCGCACGGTGGCGCTGCGGGCGCCGGGGACGCAGCGGCTCGCTCCGGGAGAGCGCGTCTCGGTGCGTGTGCGGGTGGAGAACCTGGGCGCGTCCGACGTCTTCCGGCCCTCGGTCCTCTCGGCCCGGCGCCTGGGTGCCCGCGTCACGCCGGAAGTCCTCTCCCTGGGGCAGGGACAGGAGGGGTTCTTCACGGTGGAGTGGGAGGTGCCCCGGGACGCGACGCCCGGGACAAGCATCACCGTGTCCACGCTCCTGGAGGGGCGCGGAGCCCCGGGTACGGAGAACGTCGTGGACGTGGTGGGGATCGTCTCGCGGCCGTGATAGAGGCCGTGGGCCATGGACCCACGCGTGCGTGCCCTGGGGCAGTGGTTGGTGCTCGGCTCGGTGGTGGGCGTCGTGTGTGGCGCCGCCTCGGCCCTATTCCTCTTCCTGCTGGACGAGGCGACGCACTGGCGCCTCCAGCACGCGTCCGTCGTGTTCCTGCTGCCGGTGGCGGGCCTCGCCATCGGGGCCCTGTACGGCCGGTGGGGCGCTTCCATCCGGGGCGGCAACAACCTGGTGCTCGACACGGTGCACGAGGGCGACGCGCGGCTGCCCCTGCGCATGGCGCCCATGGTGCTGGTGGGCACGGTGCTCACCCACCTCTTCGGCGGCAGCGCGGGCCGCGAGGGCACCGCCGTGCAGATGGGCGCGAGCCTCGCGGATGCCGTGGCCGGGCGCTTGAAGGTGTCTCCCACCACGCGCCGGGAGCTGCTCGCCGCGGGAATCGCGGGGGGTTTTGGTGCCGTGTTCGGCACGCCCATCGCGGGGTGTGTCTTCGGGCTCGAGGTGCTCTGCGTGGGCCGGATGACCTACGAGGCGCTCGTGCCGGCGCTGGTGGCCGCCGTGGTGGGGGACCTCGTCACGCGCGCGCTGGGCATCCACCACTCCGTGTACGCGCTGCCTGAGGCGCTCGCGCTCACGCCCGCCGTCATCGGCAAGTGGCTCGTCTTCGGCGCGGCGGTGGCGCTGGTGGCGGTGGTGTTCGTGGAGGGCGTGCACCGGCTCAAGAAGCGGCTAGAGAAGGTGGTGCCCTCGCTCGCGCTGCGCATGGCGCTCGGCGGCGCGGGCGTGGTGGGCCTGTGGCAGCTCGTGGGCACGAGCGACTACCTGGGCCTGGGCGTGCCGATGATTCAGCGGGCCTTCGTGGACCCGGCCCTGCCGCCCGAGGCCTTCGCGCTCAAGCTGCTCTTCACCGTCGTCACCCTGGGCGCGGGCTTTCTCGGCGGCGAGGTGACGCCCCTGTTCTTCGTGGGCGCGGCGCTCGGCAACGTGCTCGGCAGGTTGCTGGGCCTGCCGCTGGAATTGGCCGCGGGGGTGGGCATGGCCGCGCTCTTCGGGGCCGCCGCCAACACGCCCCTGGCCCTGTCGATCATGGCCGTGGAGCTGCTGGGCGCGAGCGTCTTGCCCCACGTGGTCATCGTCACCGTGGCGGCCTACGTGCTCACCGGCCAGCGCGGCATCTATCCCGCCCAACGCATTGGCCAGCTCAAGCACGGCGGGCCTCTCTTGGACCGGCTCGTGCCCCTGCGCGACGTGGGGGGCTCCCAGGCCCCCTCGGCCAAGCCGCCGCGTCCGCCCTCGTAGCAGACGTCGTTCTCGCCCGGTCTCCAGACAAAGGGGCGAGGGTCGCGCCATTTCACCTGGCGTGCATGGTTGCGGATGTCTTCAGGGGTTGGTCCGGGGAGCCAAATCCTTCCGGAGACCATCGTGAAGCCGTTTGTGCAAACACTCGTGCTGCTGATCCTGAGTTGTGTAGCGGGGGACTTCTTGGGGTCGGGTGTCCGCGAAGCCCGGTTGCGAGACGCAGAAGACTTCTACAAGCGGGGTCGTGCTCTGATGTACGAGGGGCAATATGCGGCGGCCACCGAGCTGGCCGAGCGAGCCTTGATGCTGCGTGAAGCCGAACTTGGCGAGCTGCACAGTGATGTCTCGCATACGTTGGGTTTGCTGGGCAGCCTGTGGTCGCAAAGAGGAGAACTGAGTCGGGCGGAGACGCTCTTCAAGCGAGCGCTCGACATTGACGAGCGGCTGCTGGGTCCTCGCGCCTTCGATACCGCGTCCTCGCTCAACAATCTCGCCATCGTTTACAAGAACCAAGGAAACTATTCCCAGGCGGAGCTCTTGTTCAAGCGGGCCATCGAAAATCAACGCGGTGTTCTGGGCAAGAGTGACATCCGCCTCTCCCCCGCGCTCGGCAATCTCGCTGAACTCTACAAGTATCAAGGCCACTACTCCCAGGCGGAGTCGCTCATGAAGGAGGTGCTCGAACTGCGGCGGAGCCACCTGGGCGAGGAGAATCCGGGCGTG
This sequence comes from Archangium primigenium, assembly GCF_016904885.1. Taxonomy (NCBI): domain Bacteria; kingdom Pseudomonadati; phylum Myxococcota; class Myxococcia; order Myxococcales; family Archangiaceae; genus Melittangium; species [Archangium] primigenium. Next base: position 8,634,781 of record NZ_JADWYI010000001.1, on the reverse strand, counting down.
GCCTCCGCCTACTACAACCTGGGGGTACTCCATTACAAACAGTGGAGACTGGCCGAGTCCCGGGAAGCCATCGAACAAGCTCGCGTTTGGCTCGAGCGGCACCCTGGCCAGCACGGGCTTCTCCATGCGAATGTGCTCTATTCGCTGGCTGCGGTCCTCGGTGATCAAGGCGAGGTCCTCGCGGCCGAACGGCTCATGACCCGGGCACTCGAGATGTTCGAGGTGATGTTCGGAGAGAAGCATTCCAATGTAGCGAACGTGCTCGGCGATCTGGCCCTGCTCGCCAGTCGACAGGGAGATCACGCCCGGGCCGAGAGGCTCTTCTCTCAAGCGCTGGAACTCCAGGAGTCACTGCTTGGGTCTATGGACCTCGAGGTCGCGACCACGCTCTTCAATTTCGCGTTCGCCATCGAGCAGTGGAGCCATGCGGATGAATCCCGTTCATCCGATGTGTCCCATCTGGACAGGCTCCTGCCGATGTTGGAGCGGGCTTCCAACATCAGCGAGACGCACCTGCGCCAGGAAGTGCTGAGCCTCTCGGATGGACGCATCAGCGGTGTGATGCGCATTCGGGGGGTCGATGAGGAGCGACTTTACGACTTGATCCTCGAACACGCGGATGACGAGCGGGTGCGTCGACTCGTGCTGACCAGCGCGTTTCTTCGGAAGGGCCGCTCCGGCGAGGAGTTCGCGGATACCTCGCGCATCCTCCACCGGAGTCTTGGCGTGGTTCATCAGGAGTCCCTGTCACGCTTGCGTCGGTTGCGCACCCAGTTGAGCCAGTTGGCGCTCGCGGGTCCTGGAGTGGCCGCGGCGGATGTGTACCCGCGTCGTTTGGAGGATCTCGGCGTGCAGGTGGGCGAACTCGAAGCGGAACTGGCGAAGTACTCCCTGCCTTTTCGCGCACTGTATGCCTATCCTGACCCAGGCCATTTCCTGACGGAGGTGGCGAAGCGCTTGCCCGCGGATGGTGCCATCGTCCAGTACGTCGTCTCCCCGGGGCCGGACCCCGAAGACAGGCGCTACTTCGCGCTGCTGCTGCTTCCCGATGGACGCACGAGGGCCGTGGACCTGGGAAAAGCCGAAGTCATCAATGGAGCTGCCTCACGTTTTCACAAGGCCCTCATGGACAGCGGGACATCGAGTGACTCTCCAGAAGCCAAGGCGCTTTACCGACAGGTGTTCGCTCCGCTCAAGCCGTGGCTCGGCCAGTCACGTCGGCTCTTCATTTCGCCCGAAGGGCAGCTGTCGCTCATTCCATTCGATGCGCTCCATGATGGGCACGACGTCTTGTTGGAGTCCTTCGACATTTCCTACCTTTCCTCGGGAAAGGACGTGTTGTCCTTCCGGTCGGAGGAGCGAGGCTCCCAGGCGCTGGTCATCCTGGCGGCGCCCGACTATGGCTCGGCGAGGGCTCCGACCGCCTCCACTCACGCGGCACGCACGACGCGTGCGGACGCCTCGCCCACATCCGCGAAGCGTATCTGGGACGAGCTTCCCGGAGCGCTTCAGGAGGCCCGCGCCATTCAGGCGTTGTTCGAGACATCGCCCTTCACCCCGCGGCTCTTGTTGGGCAAGGACGCGACCAAGGATGCCCTGCTGGCATTGGCTCGGCCGAGTCTGTTGCACATCGCCACGCATGGTTTTTTCATCCAGGATGCCTCGGCGTCCACCCAGGGAGCGCGCAAGGTCGGGGTCTTCGAGCCACCAGGCGGCATGAACCAGTCCGTGCGATTGGATGACCCCATGCTGCGCTCGGGTCTGGTGTTGGCGAACGCGAACGAGCGTGGAACCGACTCCCGCGTCACCTCCCTGGAATTGGCGGGCATGGACCTGTGGGGCACGCAGCTGGTGGTGCTCTCCGCGTGTGACACGGGTCGCGGCGACATCCGCGTGGGGCAGGGCGTCTACGGCTTGCGGCGGGCGCTGAGCATCGCGGGCGCACAGACGGTCGTGACGAGCCTGTGGAGTGTGCGGGATGACTCCACGGCCGAGTTGATGGAGGCCTACTACGGCCACCTGAAGGCGGGACGCGGTCGGCTCGAGGCCCTGCGCCTCGCGATGAAGGATCTGCGCCGCATTCACCCCGAGCCCTACTTCTGGGCCCCCTTCGTGGGCATGGGCCTGGATGAGCCCCTGATGCTCGGCCCCTAGCCGAATAGGAGAGCGCGCGTTTCTCCGGCGCCGAGAAATCTTCGGATGTTGAACAGAGGCCAGATGGACCCGGGATGGGTTCCTCCTGACTTCGCTTCCGTGGGAGTTTGGGTGTCGGTGGAGGCTCGGTGTGGACTCCGCCCGAACGGGACGCCCATGGAATCGCCACAGGAGGGAGTCGAGCGGATCGGAGCGCTCCCGCGCGTGGAGGCGCGGCTCCAGGACGAGCAGCGCCTGCTCTACGCCTCCGCGCTCGTGTGGCTGTTGTTCTGGGGCCTGGACGTGCTGTGGAGCCTCACGCCCACCTGGGACACCCTCGCGCTGCGCGGAGGCTGGGCCGCGGCCACGGCCCTCGTGGGCGTGTCCCTGAGTCGGGTGGGGCCCGGGTGGCGCGCCGTCCTGCGGACGCTCGTCGCCGTGGTCCTGCCCAACGTCTTCATGGGACTGCTCATCCTGCGGCTGGGGGGCTCGGCGGGCCATCTGTTCAGCTGGCTCGGGGTGATGCCCGCCGTGGCCCTGCTGGTGGGCGGCGGCGTGTGGCACGCCGTGGCGAGCACCGTGTTGTGTCTGCTGATGGCGAGCCTGGTGCTGGGCGCGGAAGGGGCCCCCGCCTCGAAGATCTGGGTGAGCCTGTTGATGCTCGTCTTCCAGACGGTGGGCATCCAGTGCGTCTTCTTCTACCAGCGGCTGCTCCTCGAGCGCGTGAAGAGCGAGGCGGAGAAGCGCCTGGCGGTGCAGGAGCTCAACGCGTCCAACGAGCGGGCCCTCAGGGCCGAGCGGCTCGCGCAGGTGGGGCGGCTCGCGGCGGGCGTGGCCCACGAGGTGCGCAACCCCCTCGCCTACGTCCAGGCCAACCTGCGCTTCCTCCAGGAGGAGTGGGCCCTGGCCTCCGCCGAGGGCGGTGATCCCGAGGTGGTCGAGGCGCTCCAGGAGTCGGCGCAGGGCGTGGAGCGCATCCATCAGATCGTGAAGGATCTGACGGCGCTCTCGCGCGCCGAGGAGCTGGCGGCGCCGGCGGGGCGGTGTGCCCTGGGGCCGGTCATCGACACGAGCGTGCGGTTGGCGAGCGTGCGGCTCAAGTCGCTGGTGACCCTGGCGGTGGACATGCCGGGCGCGGCCGTGGCGCATGCGGAGCCGCGCCGCCTGGGCCAGGTGCTGCTCAACCTCCTGCTCAACGCGGCGGACGCCATCGAGGACGCGAAGGTGCGCGACGGGCGGGTGGCGCTGCGGGTGCGGCAGGACGCGGAGCGGGTGTGGCTGCTGGTGGAGGACAACGGGCCGGGCATCCAGGCCGAGCACCTGTCCAAGCTCTTCACCTCCTTCTTCACCACCAAGGCGCCCGAGAAGGGCACCGGTCTGGGACTCGCCCTGTCCCGGCAGTACGTGGAGTCCTTTGGCGGCACGCTGCGCGCGGAGAACCGCGCCGAGGGCGGCGCCCGCTTCATCGTGGAGCTGCCCGCGGTGTGAGCCCGCTGGTGACTGGGAACTCCGGGTGGTGACGGGCGTCACCAGTCCAGGGCCCCCGTTTCGGAGCGCGGCGCTCCCTGGCGCGGAGGCGCTTCCGAGGGAACGCGCGTCCAGAGGGGCCTGTGGGGACGGCGGTGAGGCCTTGGCATGCCTCCTGCTAAACCCATGGACATGCCACGCAGCGGTGGCCCTGGTCTCCTCCTCTCTTCCGCAGGACTCAACGCCATGTCCATCTCCGCCCTGTCCGCCCGCTCCGCTCCTTCCTTCGCCAACACCTCCGCCGCCTCCAACATCGCGGCGCCGGCCATCGCGTCGAAGATTCCCTCCGAGGTGGCGCCCCAGGGGCTCGAGGGCAAGAAGATGCTGGCGGACTCCTTTGACGGGGCCGACAAGGCCGAGGGCGGCGTCAAGCAACTCCTCCAGAAGCTGGAGGAAGTGACCAAGACGCTCAGCCAGCTCATCGAGACCCTCACCGGCCAGAAGCAGGGCGCCGAGGGCGGCGCGGCTCCGGCGGGCGGCGCGGGCGAGGTCAAGAATCGCTGTGGCGTGGGGGGTGCCGGTGAGGGCGCGGGCGCGGCTCCGGCGGGCGGCGCGGGCGAGGTCAAGAATCGCTGTGGCGTGGGCGGCGCCGGTGGGGGCGCGGACGCGGCTCCGGCGGGCGGCGCGGGTGGCGCGGCTCCGGCGGGTGGCGCGGGTGAGGTCAAGGATCGCTGCGGCGTGGGCGGCGCGGGTCAGGCCGGTGGCGCCAAGGGCGCCGGTGGCGCCGAGCGCGGCCCGGCGGCCATCATCGAGAAGCTGACCAGCGCGCTCAAGGACATCATCGAGAAGCTGGCCAGCGGCGATGCGTCGAAGATCGCCGAGGCGGGCAAGGCCCTGGAGAAGCTCGCCGGCGAGATGGACACGCTCTCGCCCAAGCAGAGCGAGGGTCCCCAGCAGCTCGCGGTGGACCCCTCGGTCCCCACGCTGTGAGGTTTCCCGGGACGCACCGTGCGTCCCTCGCACCCCGGGAGTCCCACCCGATGAGGGGGGGCTCCCGGGGTGTTCGTCTTTCAGGCGCCCGGGCTCAGGGCGAGAAGACGCCCGACAGCGCCGACGCCGTGTAGCGCACGAGCGAGTCGTCGAAGGGGTTGTTCGCGTCCTTGGCGGGCGCGAAGGTGGACACCACCTGGAGGAGGTAGCGCTCGCCCGCGACGAGCAGTCCGGGCGGCAGGCGCACCTGGGTCGCCGAGGTGCTCAGCGTGGCCACGTGCTCGCGGTACGCGTAGGTGCCGAAGAAGACGAAGCGCTGGAGGCGCACCTGGTAGTGGGTGGTCGTGTCGATGGCGTGGGGCGTCCAGCTCACCAGCGGGGTGAAGCCCACGTCCGTGCGTCTGCCGGTGGCGCTCACGCCATTGAGGGCCAGGTTCTGGGCCGGGCCCACGCGGGGCTGGATGGTCAGCGGGCCGGTGGCGGGCAGGGCCTCGCGCACGGCGAGGCTCGTGGTGACGTTCACGGGCGACGTGGTTCCCCCACCCGGCAGCTCGAGCGTGTAGGCCACCCGCGCGCCCACCAGCGTGTAGGCGAAGGGCGTCCAGGTGCTCGGGTAGGGGTTGCCGTACTGGAAGTGGGCGGTGAAGTCGCCGCGTCGCGACGGAGTCTCGGCGCTGGCGATGTCCGGCCAGCCCGTGTTGGCGATGCCGGTGTCATGCGCATCCGCCTGGAGCCCGAGGGTGGCGACCTGGCCCGACAGCGTCGCGCTGGGATGGGCGGCGAGCGCCAGGGGCTCGAAGAGGGACGCCCGGAAGATCAGGTCCCGCTCGATGAGGGGCAGCGGGACGAGGGTGCCCTGGACCTGGAGCGGCGCCCCGGGCGCGCGCACCGGCCCTTGCACCCGCGTGGAGCGGCGCAGCTCCTGGTAGAGCAGGCCCGTGCCCGGCTCGGTGCGCGCCACGAGCTGGTCGAGGTACAGCGTGTCCCGGGCATCGAAGCGGGGCGGCCGGAGGCCGCAGGACTCCATGAAGGTGGGGAAGTCGGCGCCGCCCGAGAAGGTGGTGGCGCCCTCGGCCGGCCAGCCGAAGTCCTCGAACGAGCAGGCCTGGAGGCCCGCGAAGCCCACGCCCGCGCCCGGCGCGTACAGCCGCAGATCGTCCCCCGGCCTCCAGGGCGACAGCCCGGCCAGCTCGAGCGTGATGGGGAAGGGCTCCTCCTCGAGCGTCAGGTCCGCCCGGCCCAGCTTGGGCTCGCTGAAGTCCAGCCGCCGCTGATCGGTCCAGAGGTACTGGTCGCCGAAGCGCACCAGGAAGAAGCCACCGGGCACCTGGGGGATGGAGAAGGTGCCGTCGCTCGCGCCCTGGCCCGCGCTCCAGGTGTAGCCGGTGCCGTCCGGGGTGGGCACCCACGCGCCGATTTCCCGGGTGGACAGGTCGTCGGCCACGCGCGTGGCGGGGCCATTGCCATGCACATGGCGCCAGTCGCGCTTGCCCCGCACCGTGGCGTCCACGTGCAGCCACAGCGTGCCCGCGTGGTGGCCGCCCCGGGTGTCCTGGACCGCCAGGGAGATGGGGCAGCGGCCGCTCGCGGGCAGCTCGTGCAGGGTGAACGTGGCGCTCGTGGCCGTGGTGTCATTGAAGACGCCCTGACAACCGGAGGTCCAGGTGCCGACCAGCATGTCCCCGTCCGCGTCGGTGACGGTGGCGGACAGGCGCGTGGTGGTGCCGGGCCGCAGCAGGGACGGGGTGCCATTCATGGCCTGGATGGAAGGCCAGTGGTTGATGCGCGCGGACACCGAGGTCTCGGCGCCACTGCCGGGCCGCGCCACGCTCACCTCCAGGCTCAAGGTGGCGCTGGCGCCCTTGGAGTCCGTCACCGTGAACGTGAGTGACTGGGGGCCCTCGGTGGTGGGCGCCTTCCAGGTGGACGTGAGGGCCTGGGGCGAGCCGAAGGTGCCGGCGCCCGCCGTCCAGGCGTAGCGCAGCGTGTCGCCCGCGTTGGCGTCCGAGACCTGCGCCGTCACCGTCAGCAGGCCCTCCGGGGCCACGGGATTGGCGGACAGCACCAGGGAGGTGATGCGCGGCGCCTCGTTCTCGAAGGGCGCCTCCGGGGACGCGCGCTGCATCAGGATGACGACGTTGGGCGTCGTGCCCGGCTCGAGGGTGAGCGGCCCCACCGCGCCCGTGTAGAGCGTCGTGCCCGCCGCGTCCTGGGCGGTGGCCCGGAAGAGCCGGTCCTGGCCATGGGGCACGCTGGCGATGCGCCCTCGCCAACTGTCACCCGCCTGGGCGAGCTCGGTGGTGATGACCGGCGAGATGCCGGGCCCGGAGACCTCGACCCGCACGCGCGTGATGCCCGCGTCGGTGAGCTCCTGGGACACATGGACCTGGATGTCGGCGCTCGTGGTCCCGGGCGGACCCTCGCAGCCCGCGATGAGACCCACGGCCAGCAGGAGCGCCAGGGACACGGCGCGCCCGCTTCCATTCAACGAACACATGCTGGTGGTTTCCCCCTGAAAGAAGGCGTTTGTCGTACGCCGTCCGGACGCGGGGACGCAAGGGGGCCCGGGTGGGCGGGCTCAGAGCGGCGGCGCCTGGGTGACCGCGGGCGGCGGCACGGCGGGCCAGGCCAGGGGGCGCGCCACGTGCTCGGCGGACACCCGCAGGCTCACGGGGTCCACCCAGGCCCCCGCGTGCTTCACCTGGTAGTGCAGGTGGGGCCCGGTGACGCGCCCCGTCTCGCCCGAGAGCGCCACGCGCTCGCCCGCGCTCACCTTCTGGCCCCGCTTCACCTCGATGAGCGACAGGTGGCAGTAGACCGTGTGCACGCCGGCCTCGTGGCGCAGCTCCAGGAACTGGCCATTCACGGGGCCCTCGCGCACGCCCACCACCACGCCATCCGCGGGGGCGCGCACGGCGGTGCCCGTGGGCACGCCGATGTCCACGCCCCGGTGCTCCGACAGCTTCCCGATGAGGGGGTGCACCCGCGGGCCGAAGCGGGACGTGAGCCGCCAGCCCCGCTCGACCGGCCACGCCAGCCCATAGAGCACCGACAGCTCCCGTGCCTCGCGCACGAACCGCAGGAGGCCGCGCTCGCGGCGCGTCAGCCGGTTCGCGAGCGCCTCCAGGCCGAAGCGCTCGGGCGGCAGTCGCGAGCGCTGGCGCGCCCGGTCCACGGGCTCCGGTCCCAGGAAGAACGCCGCGAGCGCCAGGTCCCGACCGCCCTGGGTGTCATACAGGCCGCGCAGCGTGGCCAGCACGTCCACGGACTCCGGGGACAGGGGCGTCGCGGCGGGAAGGGTCGTCGGTCCTGGCGCGGGCGGGGGCTCGACGGTGATGGGCGCGAGCCAGCGCGACAGGACGCGGCCCCGCTCGGGCTCGGGCAGCTTCAGGAGCACGGCGCGCACGGCCTCCGCCGCCGCCTGCGTGCCGTCGAGATCCGCCTCCACCGCGAAGGGGGGCCGGAAGAACCAGGACGACGCCTCGGGCCGCGACGCGGGCCGCTCGGAGGGCAGGGGACGTGACGAGCCGGGCTGACAGGCGGCGAGCGACGCCACCAGCGCCAGCCAGGGGGTGAGGGAAAAAGGGCGGGAAATCAGCAAGGCGAGCGGTAACACGCGATCGGGGCGGGCATTCAGACGCCGCCATCGCCCGCCCGCCGGGCCGCTGGGGTGTCAGGCCGCCTCGCGCGCGAGCAGCCGCTCCAGGCTCCGGGTGTGGGCGCGCGTGAAGAAGGTCAGCGCCAGCACCGCGCCGCACAGACACAGGAACATGTCCCACTGCGCGTCCCAGATGTCGCCCTGGGTGCCGAGGAACGCGTCCCCGCCGGCGGGGTCCAACAGCAGGGCGGCCCACCACTCGAACAGCTCGTAGCTGGCGCCGATGGCCAGACACACCGCGCCGGTGAGGAAGCTCACCCACCCGCCCGGGCGCAGCGGCGTGCGGCGCAGCAGCACCTCGCGGACGATGAAGGCCGGGAAGAAGCCCTGGGCCAGGTGCCCCAGCCGGTCATACGGGTTGCGCGTCAGGTGGAAGGTGTCGCGGGCCCAGTGGCCCAGGGGCGTGAGGGCATAGGTGTAGTAGGCCCCGTAGGTGAGCACCAGCACGTGCAGGAAGACGCACACGTAGACCCAGCGCGACAGGGGGAAGCGGCGGAAGGTGCCCGCCAGCACCGCGATGCCGATGAGCCCCGGGCCCGTCTCCAGCACCCAGTTGAGCCGGCCCGCGGGCGTGAAGACGCAGGTCGCGAGCAGGACGGGCGCGAGCACCGCCAGCAGGAGCAAGGGCGTGCGCGCCTCGCGGGCGCCCCCGTGCACGGCGGGAAGGGTCTCGCCGGGGAGGGAGACGTCGCTCACAGGTTGAAGCCCACGTTGCCGATGGAGATGCTGGGGCCGAAGATGAAGGACCACTTGCTCGCGGGCACGCGCAGGTCCGTGGTCGCGGGATCCTCGCCCGCGCGCAGGTCGCGGGTGATGTCGCCGCGGAACTCGCGGGCGATCCACGCCTGCACGCCAATGGCCGCGCCCGTGCCCACCGGGATGCGCAGGCCCAGGCCGCCCACGAGCGCCAGGGTGGGCGGAAAGCGCGTGTTGGTGGCCTGGGGGATGAGCCCCATGCCCATGAGCCCCACCTCGATGCCGATGAGCCGCTCCTGGCCCTCCTGGTTGAGCAGCACCAGGCGCGAGAGCACGCCGAAGTTGAGCGTGAGCTGGCCGCTCGGGGTGGTGGCCCGGTAGAGCCCCGCGGGCACCGCGCCCGTGGCGTACAGCCGCAGGAAGCCGCCCTCCACGATGGCCGTCCACTGCGCCGAGGGCAGGCCCGTGCGCTCCGTGGTGCTCAGCGCGTAGCGCGACTCGTCGGCCACGTGCGACACCTGCACGAGGATGCGATCGAACTGGGCCAGGTTGCCCTGGATGGGCAGCACCCGCTGCTCTCCTCCGGGCCGCAGGAGCATGCGCTGCTCCAGCTGGCTCTCGCCCCGGGCGGACCCGTCCTGGCTCGTGACGGCGATGCGCAGGACGATCTCCTGGACGCCCTCCTCGGGGGTGAGCCGCTCGCGGTGGATGATGACCCGGCAGGTGTTGCGGCTGACGTAGGGGATGCGGAAGGGGGGGCTGCTCGGCTCGATGACCTTGTCCAGGCCCTTGCCGTCCGCGCACACGAACTCGAGCAGGTTGCCGACGTTGGCCGGGACGCTCGCCTCGCGCACCGCGCGCTGCACGCGCTCGTCCACGAGCGCCAGGTCCGTGCTGGCCAGCTCTCCGGGCAGCGACGGCACCCGGTAGCCGAAGCGCAGCGCCACGAAGCCGCCCGCGGTCGTGTCGCCGAGCACCTGGGTGGCGGCCGGGTCCTGCGTGCTCACGCGGTAGGCGCCCTCCAGCGCGTGCACGACGAAGCGGCCCAGCTCGCCGCCTCCGGCCACCCGCACGAGCGCCGGGCGGTTGATGGGGATGAAGTCGATGGGGCCGTGCTGGGGCAGCTCCAGCGTGGCGCGCGGGAAGGGCAGGGGCAGGGTCTTCGCCGTCGTCGACGCCACGACCGTGCGGCCCACGGGCTCGTTGGTGGCGGTGACGTTGACCTGCTGGCCCGACACGCCCTGGGTCTTGAGCAGCACGTAGACGCCGTCGGTGACCTTCACCACCTGCCCCACGCCCGCGCGGTCTCCATTGACGCGCCAGCGCAGGTCGCGCGGCTCGTAGCCGCACGCGGGGTCCATGCGCACGACGATCGCCGAGGCCTCCGCGTCCCGCACGGCCGTGCCGTCCACCACGGACAGCGGGCAGGACAGGATGGGCAGCGCCTGCGTGACCGTGGTCTCCAGGACCTCCCCCCGGGCGAACACCACCCGGGGCGCCAGGCGCATGCGCAGGTTGACGGTGTCCACGCCCGACACGTCGCGGATGGCCACGCCCCCCTCGTTCGTCTCGCAGCGCGCGGGCGTGCAGTCCACGGAGGCGATGGACTCGGGGTGGGTGAGCGTCACCTGGCCCGGTCCCTTGGCCAGGTCCACGCCATTGTTCTTCACCAGCGGCCGCGTGAGCACGGTGCGGCCCGGGCGCACGACGAAGCTCTCGGCGTCCACCAGGGTGCCGTTGGCGTCGTAGGTCGTCACGTCGGGGCCGCGCCGGCCCTGGGGCGGCACCCAGTAGAGCTGCGCGTCCGAGGGCAGCCCGGAGTGCAAGGGCACGACACACTCGGACTGCTTGCCGGTGGAGGTGGGGTTGAGGCAGACGTCCTGTCCCGAGGCGGGCGGCTCCGACGACGAGCGCGCGGGCGCGGACCAGGCCACGGCGACGTCCTGGAGCCGCTGGCCCTTGAGCTCCAGGCGGCCCTCGTCCGGAAAGAAGCTGCTCGCCGCGGCGTCGAGGTTCGGGAAGGCCCCGGTGGCGATGACGGTCACCGTCTCCTGGCTGGTCGCGCACTGGGCGGCGTCCTCGGACACCTTGAGGTCCAACGTGCGCGCCAGGTTCTCCGTGTCCGCGGTGGGCGGGCGCAGGGAGCGCCCGTCGGCGGACAGGGTCCAGCCCCCGGTCACCGGGCCGCAGACCACGCCCTTGGACACCACGGGGATGGCGCGCCCGCCCAGGGGCACCTGTTTGACGGGCGCCGCGATCGCTGGAGCACCGAGGATCACGATCAGCAGCAGGGAGGCCACGAGGCCAGGGGCCGGGCGGCGCGCGAGAATCGAGCCAGCGGAAACCATGCGCTCTTTCTCTTAGCCGAATCCGACTCGTGACGGCATGGCCCGGCTGGCTCCTCCCCGGTCTTCCTCCGGGGGGCGTCTTTTCGAGGGGTCGGGGGCGTCTTGTATGGTCCGCCGCATGAAGGATTCTTCCGCCTCTCATGAAGAGATTTCGTCATTGTCTCCCGCCCAGCGTCGGGTGTGGCTGCTAACGGAGTTCGAGTCCGCGCATTCCGGTCATCACGTCGCGGCGGCGTGGCGGCTGGAAGGCGCGCTCGAGGCGGGTCCTCTCGAGGCGTCCCTGCGCGAGGTGGTGCGGCGGCATGCCCTGGTGCGCTCGCGCCTGCTGGAGGAGGATGGCGAGCCCCGGCTCCAGGCGCTGTCCGAGGAGTCCGTGCGGCTGGTGCACGAGGACCTGCGGCCGGTGCCCGCCGCCGAGCGCGAGGCCCGACTGGAGGCGCGGCTGGGCGAGGAGGCGCGGCGCCCGTTCGCGCTCTTCGAGGGGCCGCTGCTGCGCGCCACCCTGTTCCAACTGGACGCGCGGACGCGGGTCCTGCTCTTCGTGGCGCACCGGCTCGTCGCCGACGCGGCGTCGCTGGGGGTGCTCGCGCGGGAGTTGTCCGTGTTGCGCACCCAGGCCGCCTCGTCCGCGGGCAGCCTGTCCATGGGGGATGCGTTCCTGTCGGGCCGCATCTCGTACGGCGACATGCTCGCGTCCCAGAAGGGCCTGCCGCCTCTGGCGTTGAGCGCCGCCGAGCACCTGGAGGCGCGGCGCGTGTGGTTCGGCGGCCCCGAGGCGGCGCGGCGGCTCGCCGGGTGGAAGGAGCGGCTCGCGGGGAGCACGCCCCTGGAGCTGCCCCTGGACAGGCCCCGTCCGCCGGTGCGCTCGCAGCGCGGTGGCTGCCATGACTTCACGCTGCCCGCGCCGCTCGCCGAGCGGGCCCGGACCCTCGCCCGTCAGCGGGGGGGGACGCTGGAGGCCGTGCTGCTGGCGGCCTTCGCGGCGGTGCTCTCGCGCGCCTCGGGACAGACGGAGGCCACCGTGGGCGTGGGGCGGGAAGGCCGCGAGCGGCCGGATCTCAAGGCGCTGGTCGCGCCGCTGGCCGACGAGCTGCCGCTGCGCGTGTCCCTGCCGGGCGAGGAGGGCTTCGCGGCGCTCGTGGGGCGCGTCTCCGAGGCGCTCGCGGCCCTGCGCGTCCCGGAGGACATCCCCTTCGGCCTGCTCCTGGAGGAACTGCGGCCCCCTCCGGACTTGAGCCGCACGCCGGTGTTCCAGGTGCTGTTCTCCCTGGAGGAGGGGCTCCCGGGACTGGAGCTGCCCGGCGTGAAGTCCTCGCCCGTGGAGGTGGAGTCCGGCGCCACGCCGGTGGACCTGTACCTGCGGGTCATGGGCGGCGGCGGGGGCGCGCTCCGGGCCCGCCTGACGTACGACACCGCGCTGTTCGAGGCCTCGACGGCCGAGCGCCTGGCCTCGCAACTGGGCACCCTGCTGGAGGCGGCGCTGGCGGCGCCCGAGCGGCCCGTGTCCACGCTGCCGCTGATGGCCGAGGAGGCGCGGCGGCGGCTGTTCGCGTCGTGGAATGACACGCGCGAGGACTTCCCCCGGGACAGCACCTACTCCGCGCTGTTCGAGGCCCAGGTGGCGCGCACGCCGGACGCGGTCGCCCTGGAGTTCGAGGGGGAAGTGCTCACGTACCGGGAGCTGAACGCGCGGGCCAACCGGCTCGCCTGGCACCTGCGGTCGCTGGGCGTGGGTCCCGAGGTGCTCGTGGGCGTGGCCGTGGAGCGCTCGCCGGCGCTGGTGGTGGCCCCGCTGGCGGTGTTCAAGGCGGGCGGCGCCTACATCCCGTTGGATCCCGCCTACCCGCGCGAGCGGCTGGCGAACATGCTCGCCGCGGGCCGTCCCCCGGTGGTGCTCACCACCCGCGCGTCCCAGGGGGCGCTGCCCGACACGGGCGCGCGGCGCGTCCTGCTCGACACCCTGGACCTGGCCTCGGGGGGACAGGACACCAACCCGCCCGAGACGGCCACCGCGGAGCACCTCGCCTATGTCCTCTTCACCTCGGGCTCCACCGGGCAGCCCGCGGGCGTGCAGGTGCCGCACCGGTCGCTGGTGAACGTCCTGACCACCTCGCGTGCCTGGCCCCGGCCGCACGCGGGGGAGTCGCTGCTGGCCGTCACCACGCTGTCCTTCGATCTGGCCTGCATGGAGCTCTTCCAGCCCCTGCTCGGGGGCGCGCGGCTCCTCTTGGCGCCGCGCGACGTCGTCACCGACGGGGCGCGGCTGCGCGAGTGGCTGGAGACCCGCTCGCCCACGCTGTTCATGGCCACGCCCGCCACGTGGCGGATGGTGCTGGAGGCCGGCTGGTCCCGGGGCACGGGCCTCCGGGCCGTCAGCGCTGGCGAGGCGCTGCCGGCCGAGCTCGCCCGGCGCCTGCTCGCCACGGGGCTCGAGCTGTGGAACGGGTATGGCCCCACCGAGACGACCATCTACGCCACGGTGGCCCGCATCGACGGAGCGGGGCCCATCTCCATCGGCCGGCCCCTGTCCAACACCACGCTCCACGTGCTGGACGCGCACCTGCGGCCCGTGCCGGTGGGCGCGCGCGGCGTGCTCTACATCGGGGGCGAGGGCGTGTCGCGCGGCTACCGGGCGCGCCCCGAGCTGACGGCTCAGCGCTTCCTGCCGGATCCCTTCTCGTCCGTGCCGGGCGCGCGCATGTACCGCTCCGGCGACGAGGTGCGCTACCTGCCGGACGGCTCGCTCGAGTACCTGGGCCGCGAGGACTTCCAGGTGAAGGTGCGCGGCTTCCGCATCGAGCTGGGGGACGTGGAGGCGGCGCTGGCGCGCCATCCCCAGGTGAAGCAGGCCGTGGTGGTGGCGCGCGAGGACGCGCCGGGCACGCGGCGGCTCGTGGCGTACGTGGTGCCCCAGCCGTCGGGCACGCCCTCGTGGACGGAGCTGCGCGCCTTCCTGGGCGGCATCCTCCCCGAGTTCATGGTGCCCTCGGCCTGCGTGGTGCTCGAGGCGATGCCGCTGTCGCCCGTGGGCAAGGTGGACCGCTCGCGCCTGCCCGCGCCCGAGAGCGCGCTGCCCGCGCTCGACGGGGCGCGGGTGCCGCCGCGCACGCCCGAGGAGCACACCCTGGTGGGCCTCTGGCGCGAGGTGCTGGGCCTCGAGTCGGTGGGCATCCGCGATGGCTTCTTCGAGCTGGGTGGAGACTCGCTCCTGGCCACGCGCGTGGTGGCCCGCGCGGCCCGGGCCGGTCTGCGCCTCACCGCGCGGCAGTTCGCCCTGCACCCGACGATCGAGGAGCTCGCGGCGGTGGCCACGTCCACCCAGGAGGCCCCCCGGAGCGAGGCGTCGTCGGGGGAGGACCTGGTGCTCCCGCCCATCGTGCAGTGGTGGCTGGAGCGCGGCGCGGGCTTCCCGGACCACGACAACTGCGCGCTCATGCTCGAGGTGCCCGTGGACGTGGACCCGGCGCTGCTCGAGCAGGCCTTCCGGGCGCTCATCGCCCACCACGATTCCCTGCGCCTGCGGCTGCAGCGCCGCGCGGACGGAAGCTGGCGGATGTTCTACGGCCCCGCCACCCAGGATGCGTTCTGGTCCATCGTCGACCTGTCCGCGGTGCCCGCCGAGCAGCTGCCCGGCGCCCTGTTCGGGGAGACGTGCCGGCTCAACGCGAGCCTGGACCTGGCCCGGGGGCCGCTCATGCGGGTGACGCTATTGCGTCTGCCCGGACCGTCGTGCCGGCTGCACCTGGTGGTGCACCACCTGCTGGTGGACGAGGTGTCCCTGCGGCTCTTGGTGGATGACCTGCAACTGGCCTACACCCAGCTCCAGCGGGGCGAGCCCGTGCGCCTGGCGCCCCCGGCGACCACCGTTCAGCGCTGGGGCGAGCGCCTGCGCGAGTACGCGCGCGCGCCGGAGGTGCTCCGGGACCTGCCCTACTGGCGGCGGCGGGTCCAGGCGCCCTTCCATCCGCTGCCGGTGGACTTCCCCTCGGGCACGTCGTTCAACGCCGCGGCGCGCTTCACGCCCACGGGCCTGTCGCCCGACGAGACGCGCGCGCTGTTCGAGGGGCTGCCTCGCAAGCTCGGCGTCACGGCGGATGACCTCCTGCTCACCGCGCTCGTCCTGGCGCTGGAGGGGCTGACGCACCGGCGCGACCTGCACCTGCACGTGGCGGGGCATGGCCGGGACGTGGAGGTGCCGGGCGTGGACGTGTCCCGCACGGTGGGGTGGATCAGCTCCATCACCCCCTTGTACCTGGACGCGGGGGGCACCGCGGACACCCCGAGCGCCCTGCGGGCCATCCAGGCGCAACTGCGCGCCGTGCCCGCCAAGGGCCTGTCCTGGTCCCTGTTGCGCTACCTGAGCGATGACGCGGCGCTGCGCCAGGAGCTGGCCGCGGCGCCCCAGCCGGAGGTCGTCTACAGCTTCATCGGCTCGGTGGACCCCACGCTGGACCCCACGGCCCTGCTGCGTCCGGCGCGGGAGTTCGCGGGCATGGAGCACGCCCCCCAGGCCCTCCGGACCGACCGGCTCGCGCTCATCGGCCTGATCATGGGCGGGCAGCTCCAACTGATGGCCCTCACCTGCGACACCCTGTTCCGGCAAGAGACGATCCAGGCGCTCATGGACCGCCTGCGGGGCCACCTGCTCGAACTGGCCGCCCTGGCCACCGACGGGTAGCCGGGAAGGGGAGGGGGGGGTAGCAACTTCGAATCCCATTCCGCGATAATCGAGAATATGAGGATTCAAAGCCCCGGCACCCCCGCTCCCCGGATTCCGACCGCCCGCACGGACGCGCCCGCTCCCGCGGCGAACACGGTCCGGAGCCCCGCCTCCGGGGCGCCCGCCGCGCGCGCGCGGGACACCTTCGAGCCCGGCAAGGCCCAGGGCGCGGTCCCGGCCGCCCGGAGCAACGCGGCGCGCAACCTGCCCGCGGAGATCCCCACCGGCACCCCGGACTACTACCGCCAGCGCGCCGACGACTTCCGGCGCCGCAACCCGGGCATGGAGCCGCCGGCCTACTATATGGAGTACGGGCAGAAGTACTGCGACCGCTTCTCCAGCCTGGGGCCCAAGGATCTGACGCCCGAGGGGCTCGCCTGGCGGGATCGCACGCTCGATGCGCTCCAGAGCGCCATCGAGACCAAGCGCATGGAGGATCCCGCCGGCTTCGCCCAGCTCGAGCGCGACCCGGAGGCCTTCAAGCGCTTCGCCTACGACTCGCACCCGGACGCCTACGTGGACTCGGGCCTCTACAAGCTGCCGGTGCAGGACCTGATGAAGATCGGCACCACGCCGGACATCAAGGACCTGCTGACCAAGGACGGCGTGCGCCAGGTCATCGACGCGCTGGGCAAGATGTCGCCCGGGGACGCGGCGAAGGTGGCCAAGGAGTCGGCCAAGGAACTCGTCCACGACGTGAAGGACTTCTTCTCGGGCCTCAAGCCGCCGAAGATCAACCTGCCGCACCTGTCTCTTCCCTGGTAGCGGGCGGGCTGGCATCTTCCCGCCGCGCAGTGTCCGCGAACCCCGAGGTTGACGCGTGCCGGAGAGAGACTGGGAGAGGCTGGGAGATGTGCCGGAGGGTGGCAAGATCGGCGCGGTGGTCGCGAGCCCGGAGGGCTTCGGGCTCATCGGCACCGTGACCGAGCCGTCCGCGGGCAGCCTGCTGGAGAAGATGAAGAGCCGCCGTGCGCGCCTGCTGCGGGTCGCCGAGGGCGCCGTGACGGTGGCGTGGGAGGGGCCGGGGTGGATCCAGGCCCTGGACGCCCACGGCCAGGTGGCGGCGGCCATCGTGGCCACGCTCAAGCCCTCGGGCTCGGGCTCGGACTACTTCCTGCTGGTGTCCACGGACGGCGGCCGGGAGTGGAACACGCGCGGCCCCGTGGGCGCGCCGAGCCTCGCCCAGGTGCGCATCGTCACCGAGCGGGAGCTGGGCGTGCTGGGCGCGTGGTTCCTCGGCGTCACCCAGGACGGCGGCGCCTCGTGGTCGGAGGTGGAGCTGGACGGGGAGCGCAACCCCAACACCGAGCGGCTGCGCCGGGTGGACGGCGGCCTCGCGCTGTTGGGCAAGGGCCTGACGCTCCAGCCCCAGAGCGCGCCCCGGACGAGCCTCGGGGAGTCGGGCGCCACGCGGCTGGTGGACGCGGACGGGGCCCATGTGGTCGCGGTCGTGGACGGCCAGACGCGCGTGGGTGAGCGCCAGGACGGCGGCGTGCGCTGGCTGGAGCCGCTGCCCGCGGGCCGCGAGCCCCTGCGCCTGGTGGCGGGCGAGGGCGTGCTGCGCCTGCTCACCCGGGGCGCGGATCCCTCCAAGGGCGCGGACCCCATGGTGCACACGAGCGAGGATGGCGGGGCGACGTGGACGCACCAGGCCCTGCCGCTCGGGGCCCACGTGGACATCGCCGGCCGCGAGTGGGGCCTGGGCGTGCACGCGAGCGGCACCGTCTACGGCCGCCTGGCCTGAGCATGGACGACGGGCTCCAGGCCCTGCGCGAGCGCGTCGAGGCGCATGTCGAGCGCGGGGAATGGGCGGCGGCCGTCCAGGTCGCCTCGGAGGCCGTGGCGCGTGCGCGCGGGCTTCGCCGTCAGGAGGGCGACACGCACCACGCGCTGATGTCCCTCGCGCTCACCCTGACCGTGCTGGCCACGGTCCATCAGGCCGGAGGGGAGTGGACCGAGGCCCTGCGGCTGCACGAGGAGTCCCTGGGGCTGCGGCGGCAACTGCGGCGGCTGCTGGGCGGCACACCCGAGGTCCTGGATCGGCTCACCATCGGGCTCAACGCCGTGGCCTCCCTGCACATCGAGCGCGAGGCGTGGGCGCTGGCGGCGCGGGCTCGGGAGGAGTCGTTGGGGCTGCAGCGGGAGCTGACCCGGCTGTCCGAGGACTCGCCCGAGTCCTGGCGGGACCTGTCGCTCGCGCTGGACGAGTGGGGCCACCTGCTCGGGGACCTGGGCCGGTTTCCGGAGGCGGTGGAGGCCTACGAGGAGTCGCTCGCGCTCACCCGGCGGCTGCTCGCGGAGGCCGACGCGCCGGGTACGCTCGTGGAGGAACTCGTCTACTGCCTGGAGAACGTCGCCGACGCGCGGGAGGCCGCCGGGGACCGGATGGGGGCGCGCATCGCGCGGACGGAAGCCGAGGCGCTCCAGGTCCCCCGCGCCTGACGCGCCCGGGGCTCACTCCAGGGCGAGCAGGCGGCGGCGCACCTCGGGGGGCGGCACGGGGCACGCGTCGTACTTGCCGAACTCGGCGTAGCGCGTGCGGGCGCGGCGCTCGTAGTACCGGTTGCCCAGCGACAGCGGCACCAGCTTGAGCAGCCGCCCCACCCAGCCCAGGGCGCCCGGCAGCAGGGACATGGTGGAGGTGACGGCCTCGAACTTCCAGACGACGCGCTCCTGGGGCGTGCCGTAGCCGAAGAGGAGGTACATGGAGTCCATGTCCGAGGCGTTGTGCCCATGGCGGGCGAGCACCTCGTGCGCGAAGCGGCTCTGCAGGGGCGCGAAGCGCAAGACATCCCGCGTGTCCGCCTCCGAGTAGACGCGCACCCCGTCGTTACACATCACGCACACGCCGTCGTAGAAGAGGATGCACTTGCTCCCGTCGAGGGACACCTCGGGGGAGGGCGGCGCGGCGGCGGCGGTCGCGGGGGCGGACATGGGGGCTCCAGGCTGGGGACTCCGGGGCGGCGCAGTCTAGCAGGTGCCCTCCCTGGTAGAGTCGCCGGACCGATGTCCCGTCTCCTCGCTCCCTCGCAGGCTTGGCTCTTCGGCCGTGGCGTGGACCTGTCCGTGTTCGCCGGCAGCGCGCTCGTGTCGGTGGCGCTCGTGCTCGCCGCGCCCGCGCTCGGCGCCGCGGGCGAGACACCCCCGTGGGCCTGGCTGCTCCTGGTGGTGGGCGTGGACGTGGCCCATGTCTGGTCCACGCTCTTCCGCACCTACTTCGATGGCGAGGAGGTGCGCCGCCGGCCCGCCCTCTACGCCATCGTGCCCCTGGCCGCGTACCTCGCGGGGCTCGGCGCGTACCTCGTCTCGCCGGCCACCTTCTGGCGGCTCTTCGCGTACACCGCGCTCTTCCATTTCATCCGCCAGCAGTACGGCTGGGTGGCGCTCTACGGCCGCAAGGCCCGCGTCTCCTCCACCGAGCGTGTCCTGGACGCCGCCGCCATCTACGCGGCCACGCTCGGGCCCGTGGTGTGGTGGCACGCCCACCTGCCGCGCGCCTTCTGGTGGTTCGTGGAGGACGACTTCCTCGCCGGGCTGCCCCCCGGGGTGGGCACGGCGGCGCTCGTCGCGCAGGGCGCGGTGCTCACCGTGTGGGTGGGCTACCAGGGCGCGCGGGTGCTGCGCGGGGACGGGCTCCAGGTGGGCAAGGGACTGCTCGTGCTGGCCACGGCGGTGACGTGGTTCGGCGGCATCGTGCTCGCCCAGGACGACTTCACCTTCACGGTGATGAACATCGTGCTGCACGGCGTGCCGTACTTCGCGCTCCTGCTGCGCTATGCCCGGGGCCGATTGGAGGAGGGCGGCTATGGCACGCTCGCGCCCCTGGTGCGCACGGGTCTGCCGGGCTTCCTCGGGGTGCTGCTCGTGCTCGCGCTCGGCGAGGAGCTGCTCTGGGACAAGCTCGTGTGGCACGAGCGGCCCCGGCTCTTCGGCGAGGACGGCGTGTGGCTGTCGCCCGAGGTGCTGGCGCTGGTGGTGCCCCTGCTCGCGCTGCCCCAGGCCACGCACTACCTCCTGGACGCCTTCGTCTGGAAGCCGGGGCGCGAGCCCGCGCTCCTGGCGCGCCTGGGCTGGGCGCCGCGCGGGCGCGATGGTTCTCCAGCGAGCACCCCCGGTGAATCGCGGGTGACCCATCCGGGGGCCGCCAGCTAGGAGGGGGACGCTATGTCCAGACTCCTGCTCGTCTCCAATCGACTTCCCGTCACCGTCAAGGCGGACAAGGACGGCGTGTCCGTGGTCCGCAGCGCGGGCGGACTCGCCACCGGCCTGAGTGGGCCCCACGAGAACTCCGGAGGCCTGTGGATCGGCTGGCCCGGCGACGTGTCGCGGCTCACCCAGGCCCAGCGCACCTCGGTGGAGGAGCAACTCACCCAGCA
This sequence comes from Archangium primigenium, assembly GCF_016904885.1. Taxonomy (NCBI): domain Bacteria; kingdom Pseudomonadati; phylum Myxococcota; class Myxococcia; order Myxococcales; family Archangiaceae; genus Melittangium; species [Archangium] primigenium. Next base: position 8,614,393 of record NZ_JADWYI010000001.1, on the reverse strand, counting down.
GCGCTGCGTGCCCCTGTACCTGAGCGCCAGCGAGGTCAGCCGCTTCTACGAGGGCTACTCCAATCAGGTGCTCTGGCCGCTGTGCCACTACCTGCTCGAGCGCGTGCCCCGGCAGGACCGGGACTGGGACATCTACCGCAAGGTGAACGAGCGCTTCGCCGAGCTGACGGTGCAGCACTACCAGCCCGGCGACACCATCTGGGTGCACGACTACCAGCTCATGCTGGTGCCCGCCCTGCTGCGCGCGCGGCTGCCCCAGGCGCGCATCGGCTTCTTCCACCACATCCCCTTTCCCTCGAGCGAGATCTTCCGCACCCTGCCGCACCGCCTGGAGCTCGTGCGGGGCCTGCTCGGCGCGGACCTCATCGGCTTCCACACCAACTCGTACGTGCGCCACTTCGCCAGCACGCTCGTGCAGCTGTGCGGCATCGAGAAGGTGGGCGATCGCATCGAGCAGGACGGCCGCCAGGTGCGCCTGGGCGCCTTCCCCATGGGCATCGACGCCGAGTCCTTCGAGAGCCAGGTGCAGGAGCCGGCGGTGCTCGAGGAGGTGCGCATGCACCGCGAGAAGAGCGCGGGCCAGCGGCTGGTGCTGGGCGTGGACCGGCTGGACTACACCAAGGGCATTCCGCGGCGGCTGCTCGCGGTGCAGCGGCTGCTCGAGCGCGAGCCCGCCTGGCGCGGCAAGCTGCGCCTGGTGCAGGTGGCCGTGCCCAGCCGCAGCACGGTGGCCGACTACGCCGCCTACCGCGAGCGGGTGGACGAGCTGGTGGGCCGCATCAACAGCCTCTACGGCTCGGTGCACAGCGTCCCCATCCACTACCTCTACCGCTCGCTCAACGCCAAGCAGCTCGCGGCGCTCTACCGGGCCGCGGACGTCATGTTCGTCACCCCCATCCGCGACGGCATGAACCTGGTGGCCAAGGAGTTCTGCGCGGCGCGCCCGGATGACGACGGCGTGCTGGTGCTCAGCGAGTTCGCCGGCGCGGCGGACGAGCTGACGGACGCGGTGCTGGTCAATCCCTACGACGTGGATGGCATGGCGGACGCGCTGGAGGCGGCGCTCGAGATGCCCGAGGAGGAGCGGCGCACGCGCATGCGCGCCTTGCGCGTGCGGGTGAAGGAGTACGACGTGCACTGGTGGGTGCGCTCCTTCCTGGACACGCTCCAGGCCACGCCCACGGCGCCGCCCCGCGTGGAGGCCCGGGGCGCCGAGGACGCGCTCGCCCTCATGCGCGAGGCGCCCTCCCTGCAACTGCTGCTCGACTACGACGGCACGCTCGTGCCCTTCACCGCGCGGCCCGAGCAGGCCTCGCCGGACGGGGAGCTGCTCGAGCTGCTCAAGCGCCTGACCGAGCGGCCCCACACGCGCGTGAGCATCGTGAGTGGCCGGAGCCGCGAGGTGCTGGAGGCCTGGGTGGGAAGTCTGCCCATGGGCCTGCACGCCGAGCACGGCCTGTGGTCGCGTCCGGCCCCGGGCGAGCCCTGGAAGATGCTCGAGGACGTGCCCACGGACTGGAAGAACCTGGTGCGGCCCATCCTGGACTCCTTCGCGGCGCGCGTGCCCGGAGCGCTGGTGGAGGAGAAGCACGCCTCGCTCGCGTGGCACTACCGGCAGGTGGAGCCGGTGCTGGGCACGAAGCTGGCGCGCGAGCTGCGCATGCACCTGGGCGAGGTGTTCGCCCACGGCCCGCTGGAAGTGCTGCCCGGCGACAAGGTGGTGGAGGTGCGCGCGCGGGGCGTGAACAAGGGCCGGGTGGTGGGCCGGGTCATGGAGGGTCAGGCGCCCGGCACGCGCGTGGTGGCCATTGGCGACGACCGCACGGACGAGGACCTGTTCGCGGCGCTGCCGCCGGACGGCATCGCCATCCACGCGGGCGGCAAGGAGTCGCGCGCGGGCTACCGGGTGAAGGGCCCCGCCGAGGTGCGCCAGCTCCTCGCCGCGCTGCTGAAATAGCGGGCGCGAAAAAGGTTGGAGCGTGAATAAAGTCCTCTGGAGGCCGGTCTTCAGCTGACCCCGGGGGTAATCATGCGAACCGTGTTTGTTCTCGCGCTTGTCGCGGTGGGCAGTGTCGGATGCAGCGCGGCGCGGCGGTATGACACCGCCGTGTCCTCGGGCGTCCCGCTGGATGTGGAGCGCCTGTCCATCTCGCTGTCCGGGGACACGGTGCCATCCGAGCGTGAGGACCGGCCCATGGCGAGTCTGGTGACGAACCTCGTCCACAGGCCCTTCGTGGGCGGCATCTACGTCCCCGCCGATCGAATCTCCTGGGCGGAGGTCCGCATCGGACTGCTCTCCGACACGTTCAAGCTCATCGGCTACGCGTCGCGGGAGTTCGATGAGACGTCCTTCGTGGCCTCCCTCGCGCCAGACGGTCAGGCCCTCACTTTCGTTCGCGAGGGACTCGGCGGGACGGATGTATCGGGCGGCACGGCGATCGACGTGCGACTCGCCGCGGTGGCGCCGAAGTCCACCCAGGTCCATGTGTTCACGGAGGCCCAGGACGCCAAGGGCCGCATCACGCTGGGCACGGAGTCGCTCCGCTACCCCGCGTGCAACCGGCTCGGGTTGTCGGTCCGGGCCATCGCCGTCATCCGGCACGTCGACCCGAAGAACGCTCGGACGATCGACGAGGGCGATGACGCGGTCACCTACGAGTGGCATCAAGCGTCCGGCGCGCCGGTGGCGCACGAGCTGGAGCTGGCGCCCACGGTCCTCTACAGACTGCGCACCGCGCGGGGCGAGGTCCTCAAGGTAAATGCCGGAGGGCGGCCGGTGGAGCTGGCGCTGGGGAGCGACGCCGAAGCGCATGCGCTCCAAGCGTGGCTCGCCGCCAACCGCGACAAGCTCGGGGCACTCCAGGATGAAAAGCTCCCCTTCGTGGATGACCAGGGCAAGCCGCTGACTTTCACTGCGGACCCGGGCTTCGGCATCGAGGCCGTGGCGCTCAACGACGTGCCCTGCGCGAGTGCCCCCGCGCCCTGACATGGACGACACGACCTTGTGGCGCCGGGCCTTCTGGGGCCTGGCGCGGCTCGCGGTCGCGATGGCGCTGTTCGTCTTCGTGCCCGCCGGAACACTCGGGTACGGGCGCGGCTGGGTATTCCTGGCCGTGTTCCTGGGCGCCTCGCTCGCGGTCACCGTCCGCCTCTTGCGGAGCGACCACGCCCTGCTCGAGCGCCGGTTGAAGGCCGGGCCCACGGCCGAGTCCAGGCCCCTCCAGAAGGTGCTCCAGGGCCTCGCGGGCCTCGGCTTCGTGGGCGTGCTCGTGCTGCCCGCGCTCGACGTGCGCTGGCATGGGCCGCGCTGGTCGTGGGCCGTGTCGCTCGGGGGCGTGGTCCTCGTGGCGCTCGGCTATGGGATCATCGCCCGGGTGTTCCAGGAGAACTCCTTCACCGCGGCGACGATCGAGGTGGGCGCCGGGCAGACGGTGACGACGACCGGGCCCTACGCCGTCGTGCGCCATCCCATGTACGCGGGGGCGCTGGTGCTGTTCCTGGGCATCCCGCTGGCGCTCGGCTCGCCGTGGGGCTTTGGCGCGTCGGCGCTGGTGGCGCTCACGCTCGTGGGGCGGATCCTCGACGAGGAGACGCTGCTCGTGCGCGACCTGCCCGGCTACGAGGCCTACCGCCGCCAGACGCGCTACCGGCTCATTCCCTACGTCTGGTAGGCGGTAGGCTGGGGTCATGTCCTCCTCCGAATACGCTCCCGTGGTGGATGCCCTGCGCGCCCGCGTCCAAGCCGGGCTCTCGATGGACGAGGCGATCGTCGTCCTCCAAGAGCAGGGCGTGCCCATCGTGCCGTCCATGAAGGTGGTCATCGACCTGTTCGGCGTGTCCCTGGACGAGGCGAAGCAGCGCGTGGCCGGGCATCCCGTGTGGGCGGGAATGCGCGGGGCGAGCGAGCCGCTCCACGATGCGCTGGAACTGCTGGCGGACGCGATGAAGGGCCAACCCTTCCGCAAGCCCCACCTCTACCGCGTCGTGGTCACGGCGCTCTTCCCGCTGCTCGGGCTCAAGCCCATCGCCGAGGATTGGTCGGGGATGGATGCCGTCCTGCCGTTGCTCGAGCGCATGCGCCAGGACGGGGCGGTGGTGATGGTGAAGTGGGATGGTGAGCGCAAGGCCCCGGGGGATGCGCCGCCCTATACGGTCCTCGCGTCGGTGCCGGGGCGCCCGGAGCTGTTCTTCAGGGCCGACCTGCCCGTGCTCGAGGACGCGCTCGCCCGGGTCGTCGTCGAGTACGCCGTGAAGGTTTGGAACCCCTGAGCCCGCGCGCGGCCCTCGGCCAGGAGGTCGCGCACTTCGGGCTCGCGGTGTCCGCCTACTCGCCCACGCTGGTGGGCAGGCGCTTCTTCTCGGCGACGGGAACGTGGCAGCGCCCCTCGTACTCGTAGAGGTCACCACATGGAGGACGCGCTTCCAGTGTCATCCAGCAGGCGTTGTTGAGCACGACCTGCGCGGGGGTGTCGCCACAAGGGGGGGTCTGCTGCCCCCGCCATTCCGGCACCTCGGTATCCCACACGTCGAATGTCCTGGTCGCTCGCGGCGTCCGGCCGTCACCGAGCGAGAGGATGCTCCCGCTGGCAAGACACACGGCGAGCGCCCCCACGGCCTGCGGGGCCCACGAGGGCCATACTGGGAGCATTCTCCGACCACCCCGTCGCGCGGGGGCGGCCCGAAGCACGACCCGCATCGCCAGGAGCACGGGTTCCACGGAGCCCACCGCCCTCGCGCACGCGACGGAGAAGTGGAGGAGCCGCAGCCCGCCGAGCCCGTGCCGCCTGGCGCTGAGGAAGACGCGCGCCCACTGCCGCCTTTTCTTTGGAGTCATATGGGCGGGGTGACTTAGCGCGTCGGGTGCGCGTGCGTCCACGGTCCACTCCCGTGGATGCCCTCCTCCGGGGCCGAGGGCTCAGAGGCGGATGTTCTGGTGGTCCAGCAGCGCCACGAGCCCGTCCTCCAGGGCCTCGCGCGCGAGGGCCACCTGGCGGTGCAACAGCCCGTGCAGGCGCAGCTCCTTCTCGTCGGGCCGCTCGCACCCGCCCGCGTACTCCTCGAAGCCGCGCAGTCCGCCGACGAGCCGCGCGAGCTGGTGGGCGCACTCGCACGAGCCGCGCGTGGACAGCTCCATGAGCTGGCCGAGCTGCTCGGGCGAGAAGCGGGGCGGACGGGGCACGCGCGGCATGCCCAGGACGTTGGACTCGGGGCGCCGGGGCTCGTCGAGCACCCGGTGCACGTGGGCGCGCAGCACGCTCAAGGGCGTGGGCCCCTGGATGAAGCGCACGCGCGGCGAGCTGAGCGACTCGAGCAGCGCGTGGTGCGTCTGCCGGTAGCTCACCAGCGCGTGCCGGGCGCCCGTGAGCTCCATCAGCTCCGGCACCAGCTGGGGCGGTACCTTGCCCAGGTCCGTGAAGTCCAGCGCGAGCACGTTGGGCCGCAGGCGGGGCACCTCGGCGCGGAAGACCTCCTGGGACTCGCCCACCCACACCACGTCCAGCTCGCCCAAGGCACGGGGATTGACCCGGAGCTGTGAGGGATAGGTGTCTCCCAACATCGCCAGTTTCTTCATATGTGCGCCCCCCCGGCCTGGCCGGACACCGGCCACGCGTGGAGGGCCTGATGCGCGGGGCGCGCGCGCGTTGTCCCCCTGGCACCTCGGGACGAGCGGGATGTCCGTCGGGAAACGAGCCGGGCCCCGTCCTCTTCCCCGTGTGAGGAAGAAGACGGGGCCCGGAGGGAGGGCGAAGTGCCCGGGGCTCAGCGCTCGGCGGTGGTGGGCGGCCCGCGCAGGGTGACCTTGCGCGCGAAGCCCTGGTCCACCCGGCCGAGGAAGGCGCGGAAGGCGGCGTAGTCGTCGGCCTTCACGCGGGCGGTGGTGAGGGCCACCTCGCCCTCGGCCACGAGCTGCTGACCCTCCTGCGTGTAGCTCAGCCGCACCCGGCCAAAGGGCGTGTCCTCCAGGAGCGCGGGCGGCAGCTCCGCCACGCTGTAGCCCGTGGGCAGGGTGTAGCGGAAGGCGAAGCGGTTGACCCAGGGGCTGCTCATCACCAGGTCGAAGCGGCGCTCGGCGAGCGACGCGTACGTCTGGGTGTAGGCGCGGCCGGTGCCGAAGGGCAAAAAGCGCAGCTGACCGGGCAGCGCCTCGGCGAAGCGGGGGATGGACATGCGGAAGTCCACCTTCACGTCATCGTCCAGGAGCGTGGTGTCGTTGAGCTTCACGTCCTGCACGGTGAGGCCGGGGAAGCTCTGGGCCCAGGCGCGCTCGAAGGTGGACTTGCGCGAGGACACGGCGCGGTAGGCGCGGCGGTACTCGGGCGCCATGTGTCCGCCCACCGTGGAGGCTCCGGCCACCGTGGCGCTGCCGTCGGGGCGCAGCACCACGTCCATGCCCAGGCGCGTGGCGTTGTCGTCGGCCTTGGCCTCGGGCGTGGTGAGGAAGGTGGCCTTGCCGCCAGGCTCCACCACCAGGACGTTGGCCACGCGGTCCGCGCTGGGCAGCTCCTTGGCGCCGTGGAACTCGGCGGTGCCGTCCAGGTACAGGTCCATGCCCGGCACGTAGACGATGGCGTGGTTGAAGGCCGCGAGGCTCGCCGGCTCCTGGCCGATGGAGCCCAGGTCACGCATGCGCAGGAGCACCAGCCGGCTGTCCACCCCCGCCACCTTGAGCATGGCGTGGATGAGGCTCGCCTTGTCCTTGCAGTCGCCGAAGCGGCGCGAGAGCACCCGGTCCACCCGGTAGGGCTTGAAGCCGTGGATGCCGAACTCCAGCGCCACGTAGCGCGTGTTGGTCACCACGAAGTTGTAGACGGCGCGCACCACCGCCTGCTGGTTCTTGCGGTCCACGCCCTTGAGGACCGTGTCCACCGTCTGGCGCAGCTCGTCGTTGGGCGTGAGCTGGTCGCGCACGAGCCCCCACCAGTAGCGGCCCACCTCGTCCCAGGTGCGGTAGGTGGACACGTGCAGGTTGGCGGCCACCTCGGCCCAGCCGGGCATGTTCGGCTCGGGCACCACCTTGGCCACGTGCGTGGCGCTCCAGCGGTAGAGTTCGCGCGTGCCGTTCTCCACGGGCTCGTGGGCGTACTTCACCCCGGCGAGCTTCTTGTCGTTCCAGTAGAGGGGCCGCTCCTTGGGCATCTCCACGAGGAACTGGTAGCTCACCTTCGGGTAGACGCCCTGCACGTGCTCCACGTCCCCCCAGTAGTCGGACAGGAGGTTGTCCTGCGCGGTGTCGTCCAGGCGGTACTGCAGCTCCAGGATGTCGCCCACGCCGAGCGCCGGGAAGGAGAGCATCTTGGCGCGCGCGTCGTAGTACATGCCCGTCCAGGGCTCGTTGATGTTGCGGTCGCTCTCGCCGTAGCTGTCCACCACGGAGCCGTCTGGCTTGGTGATGCGGGCGCGCAGGATGCGCACCTCCTGGCGGTCCGGCGAGTAGGTGACGGGGATGGAGCGGAAGGCGTCCACGCCGCGGGGGTTGAGCACCTTCACGGCGAACTGATGGAGCCGGCCCGCGAGGCCGCTCTTCTGCACGCGCACGTAGGTGCTGTCCGTGAGGTACACGGCGTCCTCGTGCACGTAGCCCTCGGCCTGTTGGATGAGGGGCTTGAAGTCCGGCAGGTACTGCAGGCCCGCGCTCGCCGACTCGCCCTTGAGGGTGCGCACGGCCTCCTTGAGGGTGGGGTTCTGCGGGCGCAGCGCGAGCGCGCGCTCGAAGGACGCCACGGCCTCGTCGCGGTGTCCGGCGGACAGGAGCGCCTTGCCCTCGCGCTCGTACACGTCGGGCTCGTCCGGGGACAGGGCGCGCGCGTCGGCGAAGGCGGCGCTGGCGGCCTCCAGCTGGCCGTTGGCGGCGCGCAGCTCGGCGAGCTTGATGCGGGTGGCGTTGTCGTAGGGGTAGAGGGCGAGCAGCTGGCCGTACTCGCGCGCGGCGGCGTCCGTCTGGCCCTGGTCCGCCAGCAGCGTGGCGAGCAGGGTGCGGCTGGTGCGGTCGTCATGGCGCAGCGCGAGCGCCACGCGCAGCCGGCCCACGGCCTCCTGGGGCCGGTCCAGCGCGCGGGCGGAGCTGGCGGCGGCGCGCACCACGCGGGGGATGCGGGGCAGCTTGCTCAGCGCCTCCTCCACGAGCATGTGCGCGCGGGCCGACTCGCCCAGCGTCTCGTGCGTCCGGGCGAGCGCGAGCCGGGCGGCGGCGGACTCGGGGGCGTCCTTCACCACGGCGCCGAGCAGCTCCAGGGCGCGCTCGGGGTGGCCGCGCTCCAGCTCGAACTCGGCGAGCGCCACGCGGGCCTGCACGGACGTGGGGTCGGCGCGCAGGGCGGCCTCGAGGAAGACGCGGCGCTGGTTCAAGTCCTCGCGCTGGGTGGTGGCGGCGAGCAGCTGCAGGCGCACGTCGGTGGGGGCGGCGCGGGCGGCGCGCTCGGCCTCCACGGTGGCGGTGTGCTCGCGCTCGTCGAAGGCGCGGAAGTAGTCGAGCACCGTGGCGTACTCACCGCGCAGCGTGGCGTCGTTGGGCGCCTTGGCCACGGCGTCCTTGAGGGCGGAGGTGAGCGTGGGCAGCACCTGGGGCGCGGGCGAGAGGCCCTTGGCGAGCGCGGGGGGCGTCTCGGGCAGGGCCACGCGGATGCGGCCGGGCGGGTCGCGCCGGAGGAAGAAGCCCATGGGGCCGGTGTCCTGGCACACCTTGACGAGCACGCGGTTGAGGCCCTTGCGCAGGCGCACGGACACGCGCGCCTGGTCGGGCCGGGGCAGGTGGTACTGGTCGCCGCTGGCGGCCTTCTCGCCGTTGACCCACAGGCGGAAGGCGCCCGAGGTGCCCACGTCGAGCGCCACGCGCGTCTCCGCGGGCGCCTCGAGCCAGGTGAGCGCGTAGGCCACGGACTCGCGGTTGGGCCGCAGCGCGGCGCCCAGGTCCACGTAGCCCTCCACGGGGGTGACGGACAGCTTGCGCCACGCGGCCTCGCGGCCCTTGGCGCCCGGGTAGCGGGCGGACAGGTCCAGGCTCGCCGCCTCGGGGCCGAAGTCCGTGTCACAGCCGGACTTGCCCTCGTTCTCGAAACCTCCGACGACGTAGTAGTCGCCCACGAAGCCCAGGCCCTCGCGCACCTCGGCGGCGCGGGTGGTCCGGCCGCGCGCACGCTCCAGGTCCATCAGCAGGAACTGGGCGGTGGCGCGGGTGTGGGGGTCCGTCCGACTCCGGCCGGCCACCTCGGCATACGTCTTGGCCAGGGGGGTGAGGTCCTCCAGCTCCTGCTCGAAGGACTGCAGGCGGAGCAGGTGCGCGGCGCCTCGGGGCGAGTTGGCCAGGGACTGCGCCAGCTCGGCTTCCTGCCGGGCCTCGTTGACGCTCGTGTCGGTGGGGGCGGCGAGGCCCGTCAGCGGGCAGGCGAGCAGCAGCAGGGTCGCGAGCCAGGGGGCGGAGGGGCGCGGGGCGAGCCGTGGGGTACGAGACATCCGGGTTCCTCGTCCATCGGAAAGGGGGGCCGGGCAATCATCCCGGCGCCGGGGAACAACTAGGCTTCAGGCACTCTTCCCTGCATGCGCCGTCGGGGGCGGGCAGGCAACTGAAATGTCGGGGGTCGGGCGGCCGGACGGGCGCTCCTGGACCCTCAGGCGAGGGAGAAGGCCCGGGCGAGGGTGAGGACCTCGACCCGCCGGGCCCCGGCGTCGAGCAGGGCCTGGGCGGCGGCCCGGACGGTGGCGCCGGTGGTGAGCACGTCGTCCACGAGGAGGAAGTCCCGTCCGGCGGCGGAGGCGGTGGCGCGAAAGGCGTCGGCCACGTTGAGGGCGCGCTCGGCCTCGGAGAGGCCCACCTGGCGGCGGGTGGCGCGGGCGCGCCGGAGCACGTCGGGGTCGGCCTCGCGCCCGGTGGCGCGCGCCAGGGCCTGGGCGAGCAGCCATGCCTGGTCATACCCCCGCTCCCGGAAGCGCGAGCCATGCAGGGGCAGGGCGACGAGGGTGGGCGGCGCGCGGGCGAGGAACCGTCCACATTCGGAGACGAGGAGCGCGGCGAGCGCGGGGGCCAGTTCGGGATGGTCCTCGTACTTGAAGCGGTGGATGGCACGGGCGATGGGCCCTTCGTGGGCGAAGGCGGCCCAGGCGCGGGTGAAGGGGGGAGGGGCGTCGTGGCAGCGGGGGCAGGTATGGCGCGGGAAGGCGCCGGGCTCGGCGCAGGTATGGCAGCGCGCCGTGGGCAGCCGTTCCACGGCGAGATCACACGTCTCGCAGAAGGCACCGCGCACGGGCAGCACCTTCGCGCAGGCGATGCACGCGGGCGGATAGAGCAAGTCGAGGAAGTGCTGGAGCACGCATCCGGCGGATGCAACCGCGAGGCCGCCGTGTCTTCTCCCTGGGCTCGTCCGCCCTTCCAGGTCAGGATGAGCTCAAACCGCCAGGGAGACCCATGAAGAAGCTCGCCATCGTCGTCGCCGGGGGCCCCGCCCCGGGCATCAACAGCGTGATTGGAGCGGCCACCATCCGGGCCCGCCTCGCCGGGGTGGACGTCATCGGCCTTCAGGACGGATTCAAGTGGCTCGCCGAGGGTGACACCTCCCACGTCATCCCCCTCACCATCGAGGACACCAGCCGCATCCACTTCCGCGGCGGCTCGTACATCGGCATCTCGCGCGCCAACCCCACGCGCTCTCCCGAGCACCTGCAGCGCACGCTCGAGGGACTGGAGAAGCTCGACGTGGGCATGCTCATCACCGTGGGCGGCGACGGCACCGCCACGCTCGCGCAGATCATCTCCGAGAAGACGCGGGGCCGTATCCGCGTGGTGCACGTGCCCAAGACGATCGACAACGACATCGACTTGCCCGACGACACGAGCACCTTCGGCTTCCAGACGGCGCGCCACGTGGGCGTGGAGATCGTCAAGAACCTCATGGTGGACGCGAAGACGACCTCGCGCTGGTACTTCGTCGTGGCGCAGGGCCGCAAGGCGGGCCACCTGGCGCTCGCCATCGGCAAGGCCGTGGGCGCCACCGTCACCCTCATCCCCGAGGAGTTCCGGGGCAAGAAGGTGCCCTTCGCCACCGTGGCGGACCTGCTCGCCGGCGCGGTCATCAAGCGCCAGGCCTACGGGCGCGCGGATGGCATCGCGCTGCTCGCCGAGGGGCTCGCCGACTGCATCGATCCCGAGGACCTGGCGCGGCACACGGACCTGCCGCGCGACCACATGGGCAACCTGCACGTGGCGGACGTGCAGCTCGGCGAGGTGCTGGAGAAGGGCGTGAAGGAGCGGCTCGCGCAGTTCGGGCTCAAGGCCACGCTCATCCCCAAGTACATCGGCTACGAGGTGCGCTGCGCGGACCCCATCCCGTTCGACATGGAGTACACGCGCGACCTGGGCCACTGCGCGGCGCGCTACATCATCGAGGGCGGCACCGAGGCCGTGGTCTCCATGATCAATGGCCGCTTCCTCGCCGTGCCCTTCGAGCAGATGAAGGACCCCGCCACGGGTCGGCCCCGGGTGCGCATGGTGGACGTGGACTCGGACCGCTACCGCATCGCCCGGAGCTTCATGCTGCGGCTCAAGCGCGAGGACTTCTCCCGCGCCGAGGAGCTGGCGCGCTTCGCCAGGCTCACCGGGCTCACGCCCGAGGCGTTCACCGAGCAGTTCTTCCACCTGGTGAAGGACGAGCCCGAGGTGTCGGTGGACATCGGCCTCGCCCTGGCGGCCAAGCCCAAGCGGGGCGGGCCCGCCGAGGGCTCGGACAAGACGGAAGAGGGCACGCCCATCTCCTGAGCCCGAGGCCGAGGCTACTCGCGCGCGCTCCGGGTCTTGTAGGTGAGCACCGGGGCGAGCGTGGCCACCACGCGCACGAGCCCCGCCTCCACCAGGTCGCCCACCACCCGGTCGATGGCCTTGTAGGCGGGGGGCGCTTCCTCGAAGAGCAGGTCGCGGTCCTCGCAGACGACGTGGCTCTTGAAGGGGGTGCGCTGGAGGGCGTCGGCGGTGAAGCGCTCGCGCATGCGCTCGCGGGCGTGGGTGCGGGTCCACTTGCGGCCGGCCCCGTGCGCCAGGCTGTGGGCATGCGCCTCGCCGTCGCCCAGGGGCCGCACCAGGTAGCTCAGCGCGCCCCGGCTGCCGGGAATCACCACCAGGCCCTCGTCCGAGGGCGCCGCGCCCTTGCGGTGCAGCCAGTGGCGCTCGCCCGCGCGCTGCCTCGGGGTGACGCTGTTGTGGCACACGTCGAGCACGCGGGGGCCGCCCGGGCCCTCGCCCGCGCCCACGCCCCGCATCACGCGCGCGGCGATCGTCGCGCGGTTGGCGCGGGCCCAGCCCACGGCCTGGTCATGCCGCGTGAGGTAGGCGTGGGCCTCGGGGGAGTCCTCGGCGAGGCCGCCCGGGCCGTGCCGGTCCACGTGCGCGCGCAGGATGGCCTCGCCCAGGCCGCGCGAGCCGGAGTGCACGAGGAGGAGCAGCCGCGTGGCGTCCAGCTTCAGCGCGGCGAAGGCGGCGGGGTCGTGCACGGCCTCCACCCGCTGCACCTCGGCGAAGTGGTTGCCGCCGCCCACGGTGCCGAGCGAGGCCTCGAAGCCACACGGCTTCACGCCGTGGCGCGCGAGCATGCCCTCCGCGTCGCCGTCCCAGGGGCCCTCCAGGTCGAGCCGCGCGGCCCAGCGCTCGGGCCGGGCCTTGCGCACGGGCAGGTCCAGGGCCCAGAGCCCCATGCCGCAGCCGATGTCGTTGCCCACGAGGAAGGGATAGAAGACGCCGTGCGAGGCGAACGCGGCGCCCACCGGCGCGCCCTTTCCCGGGTGCAGGTCGGGCAGGCCCACCGCGGCGCGCATGCCGGGCAGGCGCGCCACGGCCTCGAGCTGCCGCAGGGCCTCGCCCTCCACCCACGACTGGGGCGAGGCGATGACGCGGACGGTGGCGGGGTGCTGGGAAGGAGTGTCCATGCCCCCGCCGACGCGCGCGGCCCGCGAGGCCTGACGCGCCGGGCGGGGCACCGCTCGGGGGCGGCTACTTGTGGTACGGCTCGCCCTTGAGGAGCGTGAAGGCGCGGTAGAGCTGCTCCACCAGCACCACGCGCGCCAGGCGGTGGGGCAGCGTCATCTTGGAGAGCGAGAGCACCAGGTCCGCGGACTGCCGCACCCGTTCGTCCAGGCCCTCGTCCCCGCCGATGACGAGGAGGAGGTCCTTGGCGCCATCGCGCGCCTTGCCCACGTAGCGGCTGAACTCCACCGAGTCGAGCAGCTTGCCGCGCTCATCGAGCGCCACGAGCAGGTCCTGCGGCTTCTTCCGGGCGAGCAGGGCCTCGGCCTCGCTCGCCCGGGCGCTTCCCTCGGCCGTGCGGCCCTTCTTGCCGCCGGCCTCGGGCAGCTCCACCAGCTCGAAGCGGGTGTAGTGCGCCAGGCGCGAGGCGTACTCCTGGACCGCGGGCTCGTACAGGCCCGAGCGGTCCCTGCCCACGGAGACGAGGCGGACTTTCAGGCCACCTTCTCCCGGCCCGCGTCGGCCCAGAGGCCCTCGAGGTCATAGTGCGCGCGCATCTCGGCGTGGAAGATGTGGGCCACCACCTCGCCGAAGTCCAGGAGCACCCACTGGCCGGTGTCCATGCCCTCGTGGCCCACGGGCCGCAGGCCCTCGGACTCCTTGAGCTTGATGAGCACGTGCTCGGCCATGCTGGACACCTGGCGGTCGCTCTCGCCCGAGGCCACCACGACGTAGTCCGCGTAGGACGTCATGCCGCGCACGTCGAGCAGGGTGATGTCGACGGCCTTCTTGTCCGACAGCAGGGTGCCGATCTTGCGCGCCAGCGCGTGGGCGCGCGGGTTCTCCTGGATGGAGGGGGCGGCGGTCTCGGCCGTCTTCTTGCGCGCGGCCGTCTTCTTGCGCGCGGGCAGCTTGCGGGCCGTCGCCTTCTTGGCGGTCGTCTTCTTGCGCGCCGAGGGCTTCTTCGCCGCGCTCTTCTTCGCCGCGGGCTTCTTCTTGGTGGTCTTCTTGAGTGCCATACGTGTCCGGCGCACCCTAGCGCACCTGGCCCTGTCCGTGGATGACGTACTTCTGACTGGTCAATTCCTTGAGGCCCATGGGTCCAAAGGCGTGCAGTCGGCTGGTGGAGATGCCGATTTCCGCCCCCAGGCCCAGCTCCCCGCCGTCATTGAAGCGGGTGGAGGCGTTCCAGGCCACGCCGCTGGCCTGGACCTCCCGGGTGAAGCGGCCGGCCACCGAGGCGTCCTGGGTGACGATGGCCTCGGTGTGCTCGCTGCCGTAGCGCGCGATGTGGCCCAGGGCGGCGTCCAGGCCGTCCACCACCTTCACCGCGAGGATGAGGTCCAGGAACTCCTGGCCCCAGTCCTCGGGGACGGCCGGTTTGACCGCCACCCCGGCGTCCGAGAGCACCCGCCGGGTGGCCTCGTCCCCGCGCAGCTCCACGCCCTGGGCCACGAGCGCCCGGCCCACCTGGGGCAGGAAGCGGCCGGCCACGGCGGCGTCCACCAGCAGGCACTCGGCGGCGTTGCACACGCCCGGGCGGCTCGTCTTGGCGTTGAGGGTGATGCGCGCGGCCATGTCCAGGTCCGCCGCGGCGTGCACGTACACGTGGCAGACGCCCTTGTAGTGCTTGACCACCGGGACGCGGGCGTTCTCCGCCACGAAGCGGATGAGCCCCTCGCCCCCGCGCGGGATGCACAGGTCGATGAGGCCCTCCAGCTTGATGAGCTCCAGCAGCGTCTCGCGCTCCCCGGGGGGCACCGCCTGGATGCACGCGGCGGGCAGGCCCGCCTCGGTGAGCCCCGCGGCGAGCGCCCCGGCGATGGCCGCGTTGGAGCGCGCCGCCTCGCTGCCGCCGCGCAAGAGCGCCGCGTTGCCGCTCTTGAGGCAGAGCGCCGCCGCGTCGCTCGTCACGTTGGGCCGGGCCTCGTAGATCATCAGCACCACGCCGAGCGGCAGCCGCACCTTGCGCACGTGCAGGCCATTGGGCCGCTCCCACGCCTCGGTCTGCTCGCCCACGGGGTCCGGCAGGCCGACGATGGCCTCCACCGCGCGGGCCATGCCCTCCACGCGCCCCGCGTCCAGGAGCAGCCGGTCCAGGAAGGCCGAGGGCTTGCCCGCCTCGCGCGCGACCGCCACGTCCTGGGCATTGGCCTCGAGGATGGCGGGCAGCCGGGCGCGCAGGTGGCGGGCCATGGCCCCGAGGGCCGCGTCCTTCTGGGCGGTGGACGCGGTGGCGAGCACGCGCGAGGCCGTCCGGGCGGCCTCGGCGAGGGAGCGCACGTCTTGCTTGGCAAGGGACATGGCTCTCCTCTATCACCTCGCCATGAGCGACGCCCGGGTGGAGCAGTTCAGGAAGATGGCGGAGCAGTTTCCCGACAACGCGATGGCCCAATTCTCCCTGGGCAAGGCCCTGCTGGAGGCCCGGCGCTACGCCGAGGCGGTGGGGGCCCTGGAGTCCGCCGTGCGCCTGGAGCCCGCCTACGCGGCGGCCCTGGTGTCGCTCGGGGATGCCCACGCGGGCGCCGGCCAGACGGCCCAGGCCCGCGAGGTGCTTACCCGGGCCCGGGACACCGCGCTTGCCCAGAGCCACGCGAGCCTCGCCGAGGAGATCGACGAGCGGCTGTCCGGACTGGACTGAGCCCGGCCGGGCACCCCCCGCCCTGGCTCCCACGCCGGCGGCTCACGGCCGCCAGGTGAGGCCCAGCCCGCCCACCTGCCGGAAGTAGGACAGGCCGTTCTGTGGCAGCCGGGTGCCATAGGCCGCGTAGGACAGCTCCACGTCCAGGTGCTCGCTCACCGGGCGCACGAGCCGCACGGACAGCATGTTCTGGGCCTCGTCGTCGTCGAGCAGGATGATCTCCGGCGAGAGGTAGATGCGGTCCGGGTAGAGGTTGAGCCCGAGCGCGCCCTGGCCCAGGAGCATCATCCGCCAGGGCAGGTGCACGCCGACGGTGGCGCCCAGCCGGTGGCGCTGCATGGACTCGCCGAAGCTGTTGGAGCGCGTCTCCAGGTAGGTGTAGGCGAGCGTCAGCGCCAGGGGCCCTTTATAGGTGTAGCCCGCCTGGGCGAGCAGGGCGCCGTCGCTCCGGCGCGGCATGGGCCGGGGGGGCACGTCCGGGGCCAGGCGCGCGGCGCCGGGGTAGCGCCGCGTGCCGTACTCGCCCGATACGCTCAGGGCATGGCGGCGCGCCAGGCGGTAGCGCAGGAGCGCCCCGGCCTCCAGGGCGCCGAAGTTCACGGTGGCGTCCGGACGGAAGAAGAAGCGGTGGGCGCCCAGGCGCAGGCGCAGGGCGAGCCGCGCGTCCGGCGCGTACTCGACGAAGGCCGAGCCCGCCAGGTCCGAGTACGCGCGCGCGCCGCCCCGGCGGTCCTTGACGCGGCCCTCCAGGCCCGCGCCCAGGCTCGGGCCCAGGGCGTGCGAGCCCTCCACGGCGGCGGCCTGCACCCAGGTGTTCTCCTGGCTGAAGTCCAGGTAGGCCCGGCCGCCCCCGTCATATCGCCCCACGAGCTGCCAGCGCTCGGCGGTGTAGCGGCCCTCGGCCGAGGCGAGCAGGCCCAGCACCCAGTCCGAGGTGTCGCCGCGCCCGCTGGCGCTCAGGGTGAAGTCCCGGGGGGCATTGCCGTCGCGCAGCAGCCGACCCGTCACGCGCAGGCGTCCGTCCATGTCGGCGGCCTCCGCGCCACCGGCATGCATCCCGAGCCACACCAGCAGCGCGACGAGGAGCCGTTTCAAGCGGGGCGCACCATACTCCGGGTCCCTTGGCCCCGTCCCCTGCGCGAGAGGGCCCGTGGCGCGCGCGGCTCGCCCCGGGCCCGGCGGTGACGGCATCCCCGCCCCGCCGTTAGATTCCCGGCATGCGCCCTCTTTCCGTGCTCCCCGTGTGTGCCGTGCTCGCGCTCGTGGCCTGCGGCTCCCCCACTTTCGTCGCGGAGGTGAAGGGGGAGACGACCGTGCCCGCCGCGCCCCTGGGCGAGCCCGTGCCGCCGCTCGACGCCTTCCCGGCCATCGCCAGCTTCACCGGCCTGGACTTCAACCTGAATCAGGACTTCCAGAACCAGGGCATCACCAAGGACCAGGTCGCGAGCGCGAAGCTCAGGTCCTTCCAGCTCAAGGTGCTGGCTCCCGCGGACCAGGACTTCGCCTTCCTCGACACCCTGGAGTGCTACGCCCGGACGGGCGATCAGGTGGTTTTGGTGGCGAGCCGGCAGAACATCGCGGCGCTGCGGCTCAGCGCACCCAACCCGGTGCTGTCCCTGGAGCTCACGGACGTGGACCTGCAACCCTTCCTCTCCGCGCCGTCCATGAGCCTGTCCGTGCGCGGCAAGGGCCGGATGCCACCCCGGGATGTGCGCCTGCAGGCCACGGTGACCCTGGACGTGCAGGCGCGGCTATGACCGGCGCGGTCTAGACCGGGCGGACGTTCTCGGCCTGCAGGCCCTTGGGGCCCTTCTTCACCTCGAACTCCACCTTCTGCCCCTCGGCGAGGGTGCGGAAGCCATCGGACTGGATCGCGGTGTGGTGACAGAACACGTCGGGTCCCCCGCTGTCCTGGGTGATGAAGCCAAAGCCCTTCGCGTCGTTGAACCACTTCACCGTTCCACTGGCCATGTTGCTGATCCTTTTTCCCGCCCGCTCGGGCGTGCGTCGCCCGGGCCGTCCGTTCGATCCGAGCGACGTCGAAGTCTATCCGGCTTCGAGGACGGACGGACGGCGAAATCCGCCAGGACGCGCCGCGAGACGTTCATTCACGAACTAGCGCAGCTCGCGGGCCCGGCGCTCCAGGGAGCGGGCGCGCGTGTCCAGCTCGCGCGCGAGCGCCTCGAGCCGCGCCGTCTCCCGCTCCAGGGCGCGCACGTCATCCGGCACGTCACTGGCCAGCGTCTGCGCGCGCACGGTGCCCACCTGCGGTCGGCTGTCGGCGGCCTGGGTGGCGGTCACCGGGGGCTGGGACGTCCCGGCCGCGTCGCCGCCTCTCGGCGCGCCGCCCACGTTCGGCGGGGTGTCCATGCCCGGCTCCGAGGTGGGCGGGGGGGTGGGCGTGGCGGGGGTGGGGTCCCGCTCGGGAGCGCTCTGGACGGCGTCCGCGGTCCCTCCGGTGCTCAGGAGGTTGCCCCCGGTGCGCGGGGTCGCGTTCACCGACATCTTCCCGGTGCTGTCCAGGCGCAGGCTCAGGCGCCGGTCCTGCTCGTCGAACATGGACTCCTCGCCGAGGAAGTCGCTCATGCGCCGGTCCAGCTCCCGCTCCTCGCGCACCTCGGTGAGCCGGGCCCGCAGCAGCTTGAGCCGCTCGCGCACCTTGTCCTCCGAGTCGCGCAGCGCATCCACCTGCTCCAGCAGATCCTCCGAGTCGTCGCTCGTGGCCAGCGAGGGCGGGCTCAGCTCCTGGGAGGCGGGCAGCGAGGCGCGCAGCGTGTCGCGCTCGGCGCGCAGCTCGCGCATCCGGGCGACGAGCTCCGCGCGGGCGTGGCGCTCGCGCGTGGCCTCCCAGGCGGCGCGCACCCGGACGAGCTCCTGCGAGAGCACCGTGTACAGCGCCAGGTTGCCGCGCTCCGCCTCGGACTCGGCGCCGGCGAGCGACTGGGCCAGTCCGGTGAGCTGGCCGGACAGCTCCTGCGAGCGCCGCAGGGCGTCCTGGAGCTCGGGCGTGGCCACCAGCCGGCCCTTCTGCTCCGCCTTGAGCCGCTCGATGTGGGCCGCCAGGGTGTTGAGCTCCAGGCGCAGCCGCTGCTGATTCTCGCGCAGCTCGCGCACCCGGCCCCGCGCGCGCTGGGCCTCCTGGCGCGGCGCGTCCAGTCCCGACGCCGCCCACACGGGCGTCGCCAGGGCGAGGCACAGCAGCAGGGGCAGCCAGGCGCGCTTCATCACCTGTGTCCTATCAGCAAGCCGGATGCCAGGGCCACTGCCCGGCGGGAGGAGTGCTCCACCCGTCAACCCGTGTGGTTCCAGGGGGTTCGGCCAGGCGGTGACGGGCGGCGGCCCGCGGGGGTGATGGAAAACCGATTCGCGCGCCGCGCGGGTGTTGGATTTTCGAGGTTCGCGTCCGGGCTCAGCTGTCCTCGGGCCGCTCTCCCTTGGAGATGAAACCGTATTTCTCCAGCTTGTAGTACAGCGCCGAGGTCTTGATGCCGAGCAGCCGGGCGGTCTCCGTCTTGACGCCCCCGGCCTTCTCGTAGGCGCGCGCGATGAGCTGCCGCTCCAGGTCCTCGAGGATGTCGGGCAGGGGCCGGTCTCCCGAGGGGATGGGCAGTCCGGTCTCCACGCGCGTGCCCGGGCCGTGCAGGTGCGTGGGCAGGTCCTGCGCGCCGAGCGTCTCGCCCTCGGCGAACACGAGCGACTGCTCGATGACGTTCTCCAGCTCGCGCACGTTGCCCGGCCACGCGTAGCGGCCCAACGCGCGCAGGGCGCTGTCGTCCAGGCCCTTGATGCGCTTGTTCACGCGCGGCCCGTGCCGGGTGACGAAGTGCCGCGCGAGCGTGGTGATGTCCTCGGGGCGCTCGCGCAAGGGGGGCAGTTGCAGCGGGACGATGTGCAGCCGGTAGTACAAGTCCTCGCGGAAGCGGCCCGCGCGCACCTCGGCCTGCAGGTCGCGGTGCGTGGCGCTCACCACGCGCACGTCCACCTTGAGCGTCTCCTCGCCGCCCACCCGCTGCAGCTCCTTCTCCTGGAGCACGCGCAGGAGCTTCGTCTGGACGCTGGCGGGAATCTCGCCGATCTCGTCGAGGAAGAGCGTGCCGCCGTCGGCCAGCTCGAAGCGGCCCAGCTTGCGCTTGATGGCGCCGGTGAAGGCGCCGCGCTCGTGGCCGAACAGCTCGCTCTCCAGCAGCGTCTCGGCCAGGGCCGCGCAGTGCACGACGATGAAGGGCCCGTCCTTGCGCGGCGAGCACTGGTGGAGCATGCGCGCCACCAGCTCCTTGCCGGTGCCGGACTCGCCGCGCACGAGCACCGTGGCGTCCGTGGCGGCCGCCTTGCGCACCTGGGTGACGAGCCGCTGCAGGGGCTCGCTGTCGCCCACGAGCAGCCCGCCATGGGTGCGCGCCACGTCGGACTCGAGCGCCTCGGTGCGCGCGGACAGGCGCTCCACCTGCCGGCGCGTGGAGGACAGCTCCAGGCCCTTGTCCACCTTGACGCGCAGCACGTCCGGGGTGAAGGGCTTGGTGATGAAGTCGTAGGCGCCCTGCTGCATGGCCTGCACGGCGGTCTCGATGGTGCCAAACGCGGTGACGACCATGACGACGGCCGCGGGGTCGTGCGCCTTGAGGTTGCGCGTGACGGCGATGCCGTCCATGCCGTCCATCTTCAGGTCCGTGACGACCAGGTCGAACGGCGTCTTCTTGTAGGCGGCGACGCCATCGGCGCCCGAGCGAGCGGCGGTCACGGTGTGGCCGGAGCGGGTGAGGGTGACCGCCATGCCCTCTCGGAGCGTGTCGTGGTCGTCGATGACGAGGATGCGAGCCATGGGCGGGGACCCTATCCCGTTCTGGCGCCCGGACGCGAAGTGGGCACAATGCGCTCCCCATGACGACCCCCGCCCCCTCCGAGCCCCTGCGCGCCCTGCTGTCCGCACATGTCCCTCGGGACACGAAGGAGCACGAGGATCTGGCGCTCATGCGCCGCTTCGCCGCCGAGCTGGAGCAGCCCCTGTCTCGCGCGCAGTCCCGGGCGCACTTCACCGCGAGCGCGGTGGTGGTGGACCCCTCGGGCGAGCGCGTGGCCCTGGTGCTGCACGGCAAGCTCCAGCGCTGGTTGCAGCCCGGAGGACACGTGGAGGAGGCGGACGGGGGCTGCCTGGAGACGTCGGCCCTGCGCGAGGTGCGCGAGGAGACGGGCTGCCGGGTGGCGCTGCACCCGCGCGCCCCGAGGCCGCTGGACGTGGACGTGCACGGCATCGCCGCGCGCAAGAGCGAGCCCGAGCACCTGCACCTGGACGTGCGCTTCCTCGTGGTGGCGGAAAACCCCGAGGCCCTGCTGCATGACCCGAACGAATCCGCGGGGGCCCAGTGGCTCGGGTGGGACGAGGCCCTGGCGCGCACGCAGGGCGAGCTCGCGCTGCGCCGCCTGCTGGAGAAGGCCCGGGCGGTGGTGGGCCAGGGCTGAGCGTCACCTGCCCGCGAGCAGGCGCCAGTGGTACAGCCAGGCGGTGAGCAGCGCCGCGCCGAGGGCCACCGCCATCGCGAAGCCCAGCCACGCGGTGCGGGTGCTTCCTCGCGCGCGGGCGCTCCAGAAGAGGAGCCCGGGGGTGAGTCCGCCGGTGAGCAGCGCGCCCCACCGCACGGCCGCGAGCAGCCCGGGGGCCGCGTGGGCGTCGAAGGGCGCCAGGGGGCGCAGCAGCAGCGTGACCCCGGCGAGCACCAGCAGGTGACACCCCGCCAGCCCCGCGAGGACGCCCTGGGCCGGGGTGCGCTGGACGAGCACGCCCAGCACCGTCAACCCGAAGAGGCCAGCGCACCCCGCGAGCAGGGCGAGGGTCAGGGGCGCGGCGTCGTACCAGGGCGCGCGCTCGTAGGCCTCCTGGGGCCGGGCGCCGAGGAACAGGTGGGTGATGCGGCCCCCGTTGTCCGCCCGGAACGCGATGCGCTCGGAGGACTGGGGATCGTCGGTGGGACGGAACAGCAGCGGCTCGATCTCCACCCAGGACCGCGCGGAGCCGTCCGGCCGCCGGAGGATCAGGGAGGCCCCACCGTACGCGCTCACGTGGACCTCTTGCCGCCAGGCGAGTGAGGCCTCGGAGGTGCCGTAGGCCCGCCAGGTCGTCTGGTAGGAGCCGGCGAAACGCTCGGCGTTTTCCGTGGGGAGCAGCACCAGGATGGGACGCGGCGCGGGGAAGTCCCGGCCGAGCAGGGCCTCGAGCAACTCCATCCGGGCGTGCTGCGCGGCGTTCTTCTCCCCCAGGCCATTGTAGGAGACGAACAGCCCCCACCCGCGCTCGGGCACGAGCGCCAGCAGCGAGATGAACTGGTAGGCGTCGCCCGTATGGCCGATCAACCGCTGGCCATGGACGTGGAACTCCATGAAGCCATGGGCCCACCCGGCCAGCCGGTCATGGTGCGTGAAGTGCTGGCGATGCATCCGCCGCACGGTGTCCTCGCCCAGCACACGCTGGCCGTCCACCTCGCCGCCGCGCAGGTGCGCGAGCATGAAGCGCGAGACGTCCGCCGCCGTCGTGAGCATCGAGCCGCTCGAGGCCACGACCACCCGCTCCACGGGCTCGGCGCGCGGCTGGCCCCGCACCACGTCGTGCCCTCGGGCCACGTCCTGGACGAGCGGGGGCGGCACCGTCCGCCGGAACAGCGTGTGCCGCATGCCCAATGGCTCCCAGACCGTCTCCCGGAGATGGTCCTCGAAGCGCTGGCCGGTGACCCGCTCCACGAGGTGCTGGGCCAGGGTCGTTCCATAGTCCGAGTACGCGGAGAGTTCGCCTGGAGGCCGCACCCGCTGGGGCTCGCGCGTCTGGAGGTACGCCTCCACGGAGTCGGGCACGGGCCCCGCGGGCCAGAGGCGCTCGAGGACCTCGTGGCCTCCCGTGTGCGCCATCAGGTGCCGGAGCGTGAGGGGCCCGTATTCGCCCGGCGGTCGCCGGAGCCCGTCCTCCAGCCAGGTGTTCACGTCGGCGTCCAGGTCGAGCCGCCCCTGCTCGACGAGCCGCATCACCGCCGTCCAGACGAACAGCTTGCCCACCGAGGCCACGCGGAAGCGCGTGCGCTCGGCGTCCACGGGAATACCGCCGCCGACCTCCGCTTCTCCGTAGCCCTGGAGGAGGGCCACCCGCCCGTCGCGCACCACCGCCACGGTCGCCCCGGGAATCCGGTGCTGGGCGAGCTGTCGGGTCACGATCCGGTCGACGGCGGCCTCCAGGGACTCGGCGCGCGCGGGAAGGGCACCCAGGAGCACGAGCACCAGGAGGGTGAGGCCCATTTGGAGGCGGGGGGCGAGGGGCTCGGGCATGAGGCGGGTGTAGCGGACTTCCCTCCCCGGAGGAAACGCCTCACCGTGAGTGCAGGGCGTTCCCGAGGAACGTTCGGGTTCCCGTCACCAGGAGGCCGTCATGGAGCAGCGCGCACTCGGACGTCAGGGCTTGAAGGTGTCCGCCCTGGGTCTGGGCTGTATGGGCATGAGTGATTTCTACGGCGCGCGGGATGACGCGCACTCCATCGCCGTCATCCACCGGGCCCTGGAGCGGGGTCTGGACTTCCTCGACACCGCGGACATGTACGGCCCCTTCACCAACGAGCAGTTGGTGGGCCGGGCGATCGCGGACCGGCGCGACCGGGTCGTCCTCGCCACCAAGTTCGGCAACATGCGCACGCAAGACGGGGCCTATCTCGGCATCAACGGCAAGCCCGCCTACGTGCGCGAGGCCTGTGAGGCCTCGCTCAAGCGCCTGGGGGTCGACCACATCGATCTCTACTACCAGCACCGCGTGGACCCCACGGTCCCCATCGAGGAGACGGTGGGCGCCATGGCGGAGCTGGTGAAGCAGGGCAAGGTGCGCTACCTGGGCCTGTCCGAGGCCTCGCCCTCCACCATCCGCCGCGCCCACGCCGTGCACCCCATCAGCGCGCTGCAGACGGAGTACTCGCTCTGGAGTCGGGACCCCGAGGACGAGCTCCTCCCCACGGTGCGCGCGCTGGGCATCGGCTTCGTCGCCT
This sequence comes from Archangium primigenium, assembly GCF_016904885.1. NCBI lineage: Bacteria > Pseudomonadati > Myxococcota > Myxococcia > Myxococcales > Archangiaceae > Melittangium > [Archangium] primigenium. The sequence goes on along the minus strand of NZ_JADWYI010000001.1, from coordinate 8,590,800 downwards.
ACAGCCCGCTGGGCCGGGGCTTCCTCACCGGCCGCTTCCGCAGCGTGGAGGACCTGGAGCCCGGGGACTACCGCCGCAACAGCCCGCGCTTCCAGGGGGAGAACTTCGCCAAGAACCTCCAACTGGTGGACAAGGTGAACCAGCTCGCCGCGCGCAAGAGTGTCCAGGCTTCCCAGCTCGCGCTCGCGTGGGTGCTCGCGCGGGGAGAGGACATCGTGCCCATTCCCGGCACCAAGCGGCTGCCCTACCTGGAGGAGAACCTGGCCGCCGCGGACATCCGCTTGTCCGCCGAGGAGCTGCGGGAACTCGACGCGATCGCGCCCCTGGGGGCCGCCGCGGGCCTGCGCTACCCCGAGGCCAACATGAAGTCCCTCAACCGCTGAGCCGGGCCGTCACTTGCCCGGAGCGGGTGGGGGGACGGGGTGGCGGGGCAGCCGCACGGCGAAACGGGTGCCCTCGCCCTCCAGGGACGTCACCCGGATGCGCCCGCCGTGGGCGAGCACGAGCTGCCGGGTGATGTAGAGCCCCAGGCCCACGCTGCCCGCGCCATTGCCCGCCTGCCGACCCCGGCGAAAGGGCTCGAAGAGGTCCGGCAGACTCGCCGGGTCGATGGGCGAGCCCTCGTTGTGGATCTCCACGAGCACCGTGCTGGGCTCCCCCGCGCAGCGCACCCGCACCATCGAGCCCGGCGGGCTGTGCTGGATGGCGTTGCCCACGAGGTTGCCGAGCACCTGCGCGAGCCGGTCGCCATCCCACTCGCCGTGGCCGTCGCCCTCCTGGCTGAAGTCCAGCGGGCGCTCCGGGTGGCTCGCGGCGAACTCCTCCACCACGCCCCGGGTCACCTCGAAGAGGTCCGCGCGCTTGCGGTCCACGGGGATGCCGCCGCCGAGCCGCGCCTGGCTGAAGTCCAGCAGGTCGCGGATGAGGCGGGTGGAGCGGTCCGTGGCGGTGATGATGCGCGTGAGGCTCTTGCTCTGGCGCTCGTCCAGGCCCGTGCGCGCGAGCAGCGTGGAGGCGGAGATGCGGATGACGCTCAGGGGGTTGCGCAGGTCGTGGCTCACGATGCCGAGGATCTGCCGCTCGAACTCGGCGAGCTGGCGCGCCTCGGCCTCCTGCTGCTTCTGCACCGTGATGTCCACGCACGCGCCCGTCATGTAGAGCGGGCGGCCGTGGGCGTCCACGAACGTCTTGCCCTTGCTGCTCAGCCAGTGCACGCGCTCGTCCGGCCACATCACGCGGAAGTCCATCTCGAAGTCCGCGCCCTCGGTGGCGCACGCGCGGGTGCGGCGGCGCGCCTCCTCGCGCTCCTCGGGGTGCACCAGGGCGAGGAACTCGTCGATCGTCTGCACGGTGCGGCCCGGGGGCAGCCCGAAGAGCTGGTCCAGGTTCTCGTCCCACTCCAGGCCGCCGGTGCGCAGGTCCCAGCGCAGGGTGCCGGTGCCACTGGCCCACAGGGCCGCGCGCAGCCGCTCGTCGCGCTCCTGGAGCGTGGCCTCCATGCGCTCGCGCTCGGCGAGCACGTGGCGCAGTTGGGTCTCACTCGCCTCGGCGGCGGCGCGCGCCTGCTGGGCGGACTCGTAGAGCCGGGCGCGCTCCAGCGCCTGCGCGCCCTGCCGCGCCAGGGCGAGGAAGAAGTCCTGCTCGTCGGGTTGGAGCACGCGCCGGCGGGTGAAGTTCACCACCAGGGCGCCCATGACGCCCCGGCTGCCGCGCAGCGGCATCACCGCCGAGGCCTCGAAGGGCAGCCCCTGCCGGGCGAGCCCCGGGTAGCGGTGGTCGCGCTCCTCGCGGGTGGAGTAGGTGACGAGCCGGTCCTGGTTCACCGCCTCGGCCACGGCCACGGGGGCATCCAGGGGGATGTGCTCCAGGCCCCGCGACAGCTCGCGCGCGCCGGGTCCCACGGCCTCGAGCGCGGGCGCGTCCTCGGCCATGAGCCACACCGCGCCCGCCTGGGCATCCAGCGCCGCCTGGCCCTGGGTGATGATGACGTCGAGCACCTGCCGGGGCGAGGGGGCCTCGGAGAGGGCGGCGGTGACGGCCTGGAGCCGGGAGATGCGCTCCTGGGCCCGGCGCTGGCCGTCGATGTTCGCGTTGGTGCCGAACCAGCGCAGCACCCGGCCGCGCGCGTCGCGCAGGGGCTGGGCGCGCAAGAGGTGCCAGTGGTCCTGGCCCTCGGGCCCCCTCAGGCGGGCCTCCACCTCGAAGGGCTCGCCGGTGGCCAGGCTGTGCCGCCAGTGCTCCAAGAGCCGCGGCTGGTCATCCGGGTGCACCGCCTCCATCCACCGCGAGGGCTCGCCCGGGGGCACGTCCAGGGTGTCCAGGCCACGGCGGCTCACGTAGTCCATCTGCCCGTCGGGGCGGCTCGCCCAGATGGTGTGCGGCAGCACCTCCGCGAGGGTGCGGAACTGCTGCTGGGCCTCGTGCAGCCGCATGGCCTGGCGCAGGATGTGCGCGAGCCGCTCGGCGGTGAGCGCGGACTTGCCCAGGTAGTCCGTGGCGCCCGCCTTCATGAGCTCCACGGCCGTCTGCTCGTCGCCCTGGCCGGTGAGCATGATGATGGGCGTCTCCACCAGGGCGGCGCGCGCCTCGCGCAGCACCTGGAGCCCGTCGCGGCCCGGCATCTGGAAGTCGAGCAGGGCGCAGTCGAAGGGCTCGCGCAGCAGCGCGGCGAGCGCGGCCGAGCCGTCCTCCACCTCGACGAGCTGCGCGCTGACGCCCGCCTTGAGCAGGGCGCGCCGCACCGCGAGCCGGTCCACCGCGTCGTCGTCCGCCACCAGCAGGCGCAGCCGTTGATCCTCCATGTGCTCCTCGGGCTTCACGGCAGCTCCACCCGCGTCCAGTATGCGTTGAGCGCGGCCATCAACTCCACGAAAGCCGGAGAGGTGACGGGTTTGAGCAGGTAGCCGGCGACATGGTGGGCGTAGCTCTGCACCCGGTCCCGGTCGTCGTTGGAGGTGGTGAGCACCACGACGGGCGTGCTGCTGAGCGCGGGGTCGGAGCGGATGGCGCTCAGGAACTCCAGGCCATTCATCCGGGGCATGTTGAGGTCCAGCAGGATGAGCCGGTTGTTGGCGGGCACCTGTCCCTCGCGCAGCATCTCCAGGGCCTGCTGGCCGTCCTGTGCCAGGTGCAGCACGCTCTGGATGTTGCTCTTCTTGAAGGCGCGCTGCACGTGCATCACGTCCACCGAGTCATCCTCCACCAGGAGGATGTTGAGCCGCTTGGGGGGGAGGTTCATCGGCCTTCATCCGCGGACATGTGGGGCCAGGTGAAGAAGAAGGTGGCGCCCTGGCCCGGCGTGGACTCCAGCCAGGCGCGGCCACCGCGCGCCTCCACGCTCTTCTTCACCACGGACAGGCCGATGCCGGTGCTCTCCACCTCGTCGCGCGCGCGCAGCGTCTGGAAGATGCCCCAGATGCGCTCATGGTACTCGGGCGCGATGCCGGGGCCGTTGTCGCACACGGAGAACTCCCAGAAGTCTCCCGCCGCGCGCACGCCCACGCGCACGCGGGCGTCGGCGTGGGTGGCGTGCTTGAAGGCGTTGCCCAACAGGTTGAGGAACACCTGCTGCAAGGGCACGCGCTCGGCGCGCTGGAGCACGGGCAGGCCCGCGGGAAGCTCCACCTGCGTGCCCTCGGGGGGATCGAGCAGCTCCACGCACTCGGCGACGAGCCGGCCCACGTCCACGCGCTCGGGCCGCCCGCGCATCCGGCCCGCGCGGCTGTAGTCGAGGATGCCGTTGATGAGCGACTCCATGCGCTGGACCCGCCCGCGCAACAGCCCCATCTGCTCGCGCGTCTCGCCGGTCATCACCCCCTGCAGGTCGTCCTCGATCCACTGCGACAGGTTGGCGATGCCGCGCAAGGGGGCCTTCAGGTCGTGGCTGGCCACGTAGGCGAACTGGTCCAGCTCCTGGTTGCTGCGCTCGAGCGCGCCGATGAGCCGCTCGCGCTCGGCCTCGGCCTGCTTGCGCTCGGTGATGTCCAGCACCACGGTGGCCACGCCCAGGGTGCTGCCCTCCGCCGAGCGCACGGGCGCGTAGCGCGCCAGCCACGCGCGCTCCTCGCCCGAGGGCAGCCGCGTGGTGGACTCCACCGTCTGGGTCTCCCCCGTCTCCAGCGCCTTGACGAGCGACTGGACGACGAGCGCCGCGCCCGGGCCCTCGGTGGACACGGCGCCGGTGAGGGCGGTGTCGGGTCCATCCCCGGGGGGGCGGTTGAGGTCACGCAGGGCGCGGTTGACGCGCACGAAGCACAGGAGCCGGTCGAACAGCGCGATGCCCGCGGGGGCCGCGTCCAGCAGGGTGTCGAGCATGGCCCGGGCCTGTTCGGCCTGGTGCCGCTCGTGCTGGGCGCGGCTCACCGCGTCCTGGCTCGCGCGGTACATGCGCGTGTTGTCCAGGGCGAGCGCCGCGCGCCGCGCGAACTCCTCGGCCAGGGGAAGGTCCGCGGCGGAGAAGGCGCGGTGGGGCTGGGACTGGGCGAGCGTGATGGCGCCCAGGGTCCGGCCGTGCACCACCATGGGCACCGTCATGCTCGAACACAGCCCCACCTCCGACAGCAGCTGGAACTCCTCGGGGTCCTTGGCCAGGCTGGAGAGCATGGCGTCGGTGATGGTCTCCAGCAGCTCCGGCTCGCCCGTGCGGATGACGTACCCGGTGCCGTGCGTGGCGTTGCCCAGGTCCACCGGCGAGCGGCGCGCCAGCTCCCAGACCAGGGCCTCGCGCGTGGGGTCCGCGTGGGTCACCGCCGAGCGCTCCACGCGCTCCTCCGGCCCCACCAGGTCCACGGTGCACCAGTCCGCCAGCCGGGGCACCGCCAGCCGGGTGAAGTGCCGCAGCGCCTCCTCCGGGTCCAGCGTGAGCGCCAGCAGGGAGCTCGCCTCGGCGAGGAAGCTGTGGATGTCGGAGGTGCGCTTCTGATCGTCGATGTCGGTGCAGGTGCCGAACCAGCGCAGCACGCGGCCCTGGGCATCCCGCACCGGGATGGCGCGCACGAGGAACCAGCGCCACACGCCATCCAGGCGGCGGCAGCGCTGCTCCACCTCCAGGGACTCGCCCGTGGCCAGGCTGTGGCGCCAGCGCGCGTCGTACTCGGGCAGGTCGTCCGGATGGAACGCGCGCATCCAGGCGTCCCCCTGGCACTCCTCTGGCGACAAGCCCGTGTACTCGAACCAGCGGTGGTTGAGGTAGTCCTGCACCCCGTCGGGACGGGCCGTCCAGACCATCTGCGGCAGGGCCTCGGCGAGCAGGCGGAACTGGTCGCGCTCGGTGTCGAGCCGCTGCTCCGGCGCCGCGCCGCCCATGGGAGCGCGCAGGGGCCGCTGCGCGGTGACATCTCCATCGAGAGGGCGGGACACGTCGCGGACTCCTTCACTGAGAACGGGGGAGCACCTGCCCGAGACGTCCTCCATGCGCCGTCGGCGGCCCCCCTGGATGCTCCTGCTTAACCCGGAGCAGGGTACGCCATCCTGGAGGCGATGCCAGCGGTGTCGTCCGCGCAACAAGGCGGCCGAGGGGGTTCATTTCCCTTGGACGGGAGGCATCCCCGGGGAAGGCCCGGCCGGTCGTCCGTCCACGGGACGAGGGGCCTGGGACCCGAGGGGCAGGGCGAGCTCGAAGGTCGTTCCGCCCGGCGTAATCAGGAGACTCAGCTCCCCCCCGTGGGCCCGGGCGATCTTCCGCGACAGGGGCAGGCCCAGGCCGGTGCCCTTCTCCCGCGTGGTGAAGAAGGGCTCGAAGACGCGCTCGCGCTCGGCCTCGGGAATGCCCGCGCCCTCATCCCGCACCTGGATGCGGTAGCTCGGGCCCGCGTCCCGCCCCGTCACCTGGACGCGGCCACCGGGTGCCGAGGCCTGCACCGCGTTCTTCACCAGGTTCACCACCGCCGCGGTCAGCAGGCTGCCATCGGCCTCCAGCATCGCCGCGTCCGCCACCACCACCACCTCCACGTGCCGCGCCGCGGCATCCGCGGCGAGCAGGTCACTCGCCTCGCGCAGGAGCGCCAGCGCGGCCACGGGCGCGCGAGACACGGGCTGCTCGCGGGCGAAGGCGAGGAAGTCCTCCACGATGCGCTGCAGATAGGCGGCCTCGTGCTGGATGCGCGTCACGTGGCCGCCCGCGTCCTGGAGCGCGCCCGCGGCCAGGTCCTCGGCGAGCAGACCGGAGAAGAGGGAGATGCCCCCGAGGGGGTTGCGCACCTCGTGGGCCACGCCCGCCAGCATGAGCTTGAGCTGCCGGTCCCGGCTCTCCAGGGCGCCGCGCATCACCTCCAGCTCGCGCGCGAGCACGCCAATCTCCCGCGTGGGCTCGGGGGGCACGGGCGTGGTCAGATCTCCCCGCCCGATGCGCAAGGCCGAGTCCATGAGCCGCCGCAGGGGCCGGGCGAGGCCCCGCGCGGTGACGAGCGCCACCAGGGCGAGCACCCCGAGCGCGCCCACGCTCGCCGCCGCGAAGGATCGCGACAGGCGCGCGAGCGGTCCGAAGAAGGCGGCGCTGCCCTCCACGGCCACGGCGCCCACCACCTGGCCCTCGCGGCGCACGGGGGCGTAGCCCGTCTTGTAGAGCAGCCCGTCCGAGCCCTGGAAGAGCACCTGGCTGGCGGCGCGCTGGCCCGCGAAGACCCGCGACAGCTCCAGCCTGTCCCGCGCGAGCTCGGGCGCCTCGGCGCCCACGGGCAGCCCGCCACCCACGTCCACGCGCACCCGCCCCGCGGTGTCCACGAGGAAGACGCGCCGCAGCCCGCTGGCGTCGCGCACGTCGGTGAGCTGGCGCACGAGGTTGCGCCAGGTGCGCGTCTCCGTGACGTCGTCGCCGGGCTCGAGCGTGAGCATGCGCTCGCCGTTGACCTGGGCGGCGGTGGCCGCGGCGAGCGCGGACAGGCTCGTGCCCAGCTCGTCCTCGAGGATGGAGCGGGCGAGCGCGTAGACGGCGGTGCCGGTGAGGGCGAGAAAGAGCAGCGTGGGCACGAGGAACGCCCCGAGCAGGCGCGCGGAGAGCGAGCCGAGGGTGTCCTTCACACGGGGGAGCCAGCGCATGCCCCCGAGCCTATCCCGGGCCCGCTTCAGTCGAACATGGCCCCGAGCGCCTCGGACAGCGTCTCCACGCCCACCACCTCCAGCTTGGAGCCCTCCAGCCGGCGCGCGCTGCCCTTGGGGATGACGGCGCGCTGGAAGCCCATCTTCGCCGCCTCGGCGAGCCGGGGCTCCACCTGGCCCACGGCGCGCACCTCGCCGGCGAGGCCCACCTCCCCGAGCACCAGCGTCTGCGCTTCCAGGGGCCGGTTCTGCAGGCTGCTCACCAGCGCCGCGCACACGGCCAGGTCACACGCGGGCTCGGACAGTTGCATGCCGCCGGCCACGTTGACGAACAGGTCGCAGCCCACGAGCGGGATGTCCTCCTTCTTCTCCAGCACCGCGGCGAGCAGCGCCACGCGGTTGCCGTCCACGCCGATGGCCGTGCGCCGCGCCGTGCCGTAGCCCGTGGGGGCCACCAGCGCCTGGACTTCCACCAGGAGGGGCCGGGTGCCGTTGAGCGTGCACGTCACCACGCTGCCCGCCTTGCCCGCGGGGCGCTCGGCGAGGAAGAGCGCCGAGGGGTCCGCCACCTCCACCAGCCCGGCGCCCTTCATCTCGAAGACGCCGATCTCGTTCGTGGAGCCGAAGCGGTTCTTGTGCGCGCGGAGGATCCGGAAGGGGTGGCCACGCTCGCCCTCGAAGTAGAGCACCGTGTCCACCATGTGCTCGAGCACGCGGGGGCCGGCGATGGAGCCCTCCTTCGTCACGTGGCCCACGAGGAAGGTGGGCACGCCGCTGCGCTTGGCGAAGGCCATGAAGCGCCCGGCCACCTCGCGCACCTGGGAGATGCTGCCCGGGGCGCTGCCGAGCTCCGGCAGGTACATGGTCTGGATGGAGTCCACCACCAGCGCCCGGGGCTTGAGCGACTCGGCCACGGTGAGCACCCGCTCCGCGTCCGTCTCCGCGAACAGGTGGATGGAGTCGCCCTCCACCTTCAGGCGCTCGGCGCGCATCTTCGTCTGGCGCAGTGACTCCTCACCCGACACGTAGAGCACCGGGCCCGCGAGTCCCAACCGGTCGAGCGCCGCGAGCAACAGCGTGGACTTGCCGATGCCGGGGTCGCCGCCGAGCAGCACGAGCGAGCCGTCCACCACGCCCCCGCCGAGCACCCGGTCGAACTCGGTGATGCCCGTCTGCCGGCGCTGCTCCTGCTCGCCGCTCACCTCGCGCAGCCGCACGGGCTTGGACGCGCCCCCCGAGGCGCCCCAGGCCGGACGCTTCTCGTCCACCTTGGCCTCGGTCTCCTCGGCCAGGGAGCTCCACGCGCCGCAGTCCGGGCACTTGCCCATCCACTTCGCCGACTGATACCCGCACGCCTGACACGCGTAATGCGTCTTCGCCTTCGCCATGGACTGCGTTCTCTAGCGCACCCGTCCCACGTTGCCCCGGCTTTCGCACACCGGCCCCCGCCCGCCTGCCCTGCACTGGGCCCGCTGGAGGGCAGGCAGGCGGGCGTGAGGGGGGTGCTGAATCTGACGGGTCAAGTTGTGCGGAGGGGAGGGGAGTCCCAACTTGCTTTCCACTGGGGCCGCACGGTGCGGCGCCCGATCAAGGAGAGCGAAGATGAGCATTCTCTGGTTCATCGTGGTGGGTCTGGTGGCGGGTCTGATCGCGCGTGCTCTGGTTCCGGGCCGTCAGTCCATGGGTCTCATCGCGACCATGCTGCTGGGTATCGTGGGCTCCTTCGTGGGCGGTTTCATCGGCGCCCTGTTCTCGCCGGGTCGCAGCGTGTTCGACCTCCAGGCCTCGGGCCTCATCATGTCGGTCATCGGTTCCATCGTGGTGCTGTTCCTGGCCGGTTGGGCGGGCAGGGGCCGTCGCATCCACGCCTAAGGTCGGGGGCTTGAGCGGGGCATGACCCCGCCGCGAGTCCTCGGACATCCGGAACGCCCGGGGGTCGTCAACCCGGGCGTTTCGCGTGGTTGACAAGTGGTTGACAAGGTGTGGGCGTCCTGGCCACCGTGCGTGCTCCCGCGAGGAGCCCCATGTCCGACGCCGCTTCCGATTCGTTCCACGGTCACGCCCACTTCAACGCGCCCCCCGCCGGGGTCTCCGTCCGTCACGACTGGACACTGGACGAGGTGCGGGCGCTCTACACCCGGCCGCTGTTGGAGCTCGTCCACGCGGCGCAGACCGTCCACCGGGCGGTGTTCCAGGACAACAAGGTCCAGCTCTGCTCGCTCCTGTCCATCAAGACGGGCGGCTGCCCCGAGGACTGTGGCTATTGCCCGCAGGCGGCGCGCCACCACACGGGGGTGAAGGCGGAGAAGCTGATGCCGGTGAGCGCCGTGCTGGAGGCGGCGGCCCAGGCGCGCGCGGCGGGCGCCACGCGCTTCTGCATGGGCGCGGCCTGGCGCGAGGTGAAGGACGGGCCGCAGTTCGACAGCGTGCTGGAGATGGTCGAGGGCGTGAAGGCGCTCGGCATGGAGGCGTGCGCCACGCTGGGCATGCTCTCCGACAGCCAGGCCCAGCGGCTCAAGGGTGCGGGCTTGTCGGCGTACAACCACAACCTGGACACCTCGGCGGAGCACTACGGAGACATCATCTCCACGCGCACCTATGAGGACCGGCTGCGCACGCTGGCGCGCGTGCGCGACGCGGGCATCTCCGTGTGCTCGGGCGGCATCATCGGCATGGGCGAGAGCGTGGAGGACCGCTGCGGGCTGCTGCGCACGCTGGCCAACCAGGAGGTGCACCCGGAGTCGGTGCCCATCAACGCGCTGGTGGCGGTGAAGGGCACGCCCCTGCAGGACCAGAAGCCGGTGGACTCGGTGGACATGGTGCGCACCATCGCCACGGCCCGCCTGCTCATGCCGCTGTCCATGGTGCGCCTGTCCGCGGGCCGCAAGCAGATGAACGAGGAGGCGCAACTGCTCTGCATGCTCGCGGGCGCCAACTCCATCTTCTTCGGGGACAAGCTGCTCACCACGGGCAACCCCGAGTACGCCCAGGACATGGCGCTCCTGGAGAAGGCTGGCATCCGGCCCCTGGAGCCGAACCCGTCGCGGTGAGGCCGGCGTGGGGCACAGGGCTCGCGGGCGCGCTCCTGCTGGCGTGGCCCCCGGGTCTCCAGGCCCAGACGTTCGACTCGGTGACGGCCGCGTGCCGGACCCGGCCGACGGGGTGCGCGGGCGGGGCGGGAGACGCGGCCCTCGTTCCCCAGGGGACACGCTTGGCGGAGGCCGGGGTCCGACTGGGCACGATCGCCGCCGCGTTGGAAAAGGCGGAGCGGGTGCGCCTCGAACGCGCGCTGACGGAGTGCGCGGACCAAGCGCGCTCCGAGGTGCTCGAGCGGCACCTGGAGGGCCGGAGCCCCACGGCCGCGGAGTGCCAGGAGAAGGGGCTGTTCGGAGGGCGGCATCGGACGCGTGCCATGTACCTGGGCGAGGAGATGCACCGGGTGGCGCTCGCGTGCGCGGCGGCGGTGTTGAGCGCGCTGCGTCCAGGCGGCTTCAGCGTGGAGCCGCGCTACCGGTACGAGCCCCGAACGAAGCAGTGGGAGTGCATGAGCGCGGAGACGGAGACGATGTTGCTGGAAGAGGGCTGTTACGGCGAGTTGAAGGGCACCCTCAAGCCGGACATCGTCATCCACTCGGGCCATCCGCTCCGGGCCCTGGCCGTGTATGACTTCAAGGTTCCCTGCTTTCGATTGGAGCCCGGAAATTGGTGCAGGTATTCGAGCGGGCCACATCAAGGCCTCACTCAAGACTGGGTCTATGAAAAAGCCCTGCACGTGCAGCCCTTCAAGATTCTTCCGCGGGTAGGAGTGATGCCGTGAAGGCGTTGGTTCCCCACATTCGAATCCAGGATCCGAGTGGAGCCACGCTGCTCCGTGACGGTCTGAGCCTCGTCTTCTACATGCGCCATCCCCATCGTGAGATCGCACGAGCCGTGGCGCACGCGCTGGACGTCTATGCCGATGAAGTGGGTCGAGGAAGGCTTGTATGGTTCGTCGACACGGAAGGGTACTCGCAGGCGTTGGATGCGTCCGAGTGGGAGCGCATTCGACGAGAGGTGCTCGAGGAGCCGTGGGCGTTCTTCAACGTGTGGGACGAGCTGGGCAGTGAGGGCCTCTACCATGCTGAATACGTAGGCAAGGCCCTGAATGAGCCTGTCATGGAGGACAGGCCTCATGCTTCTTGCTCATTGGAGTTCTGGCTGCCCACGGAGTACGTGGAGGTGAAGGGTCCCGGGCGACTGCGTGAGTTCGCACTGGCATTGGCCGCGCCGCTGCCCTTCGCCTTTGGGCATGTCGGTTTTTCCTTCAATGGAGACAAGAGCTTGTTGGGCGTCATGCGGCTGATTCGCGAGCACTGTTTTCGCTACCCGGGCATGACGATTCCCGAGGTGCAGTGGTTCGCGGAGAAGCTCGGAGGGCGTGTCCATGCCCCTTCGTGGATGACGTTCCTGGGGCAGCCGGTGCTCGGCGCGCTGGGCGGCGCGGAGGCCCTGCGCGCCCGGCTGTCCTCGCCGGGCACCACGGTGCAAGCGCTGGACGCGGAGCGCGCGGTCGTCACCCTGGGGCCCGCTCCCGACGCGGGAGACGTGGAGCAGGGCCACGTGCTGCCCGCCTATCGGGAGCTGGCGCGTGTCCTGGAGCCCTGGCTCTACCCGTGGCCCGACCTCCACTCCCCCGACTTTTCCGCCGAGGACAGGCGCCGCTGGGAGCGGCGCTTCCTCGATTGAAGATGGAGCCGTTCGTGACGACACCTTCCGTGGCCACCGCCTGGGCCCAGGATGACCTGGAGGCCCTGAGGGCCCGGGGTCTGCGCCGCTTCCTGGAGCCGCTCGACTCACCCCAGGGCCCGCTCGTGCGCGTGGGCGGCGAGACGCTCGTCAACTTCTCCTCCAACGATTACCTGGGCCTGGCCGGCTCGCCCACGGTGCGCGCCGCCGCCGCCGCCGCCCTGGAGGTGCATGGCGTGGGCTCGGGCGCCAGCCGGCTCGTGGTGGGAGACACCTCCGCGCACCACCGGCTCGAGGCCCGGCTCGCCGCCTTCGAGCGGGCCGAGGCCGTGCTCGTCTTCAACTCGGGCTACGCCGCCAATGTGGGCACGCTCCAGGCGCTCGTGGGCCCCGAGGACGCCGTCTTCTCCGACGCCCTCAACCACGCCTCGCTCATCGACGGCTGTCGCCTGTCGCGCGCCCGCACCGTCGTCTACCCGCACGCGGACGTGGAGGCCCTGGCGCGGGCCCTGGCCACCACGCCCGCGCGGCGCCGGCTCGTGGTCACCGACAGCGTGTTCTCCATGGATGGCGACCTCGCGCCGCTCCGGGAGATTTCCGAGGTGTGCCAGGCCGAGGGCGCCGCGCTGCTCGTGGACGAGGCGCACGCCACGGGCGTGCTGGGCGAGCGGGGCGCCGGGCTGTGCGAGGCGCTGGGCCTGGAGTCCGTCGTGGACGTGCGCATGGGCACCCTGAGCAAGGCGCTCGGAGGCCTGGGGGCCTACATCGCCGCGTCCCGCCCGGTGGTGGACCTGGTGCTCCAGCGGGCCCGGCCGCTCGTCTTCTCCACGGCGCTGCCCGCCGCCCTGTGCGCCGCGGCCGAGGCGGCCGTGGACATCGCCGAGCGGGATGACGTGCTCCGGGCCCGCCTGTGGCGCAACATCCACCGCTTCTCCGCGGGCCTGCGCGCGCTCGGCTTCATCGCCGAGCCCCGGAGCGCTGTCTTCCCCGTCATCGTGGGAGACGCCCCGCGTGCCGTCGCCGCCTCCCAGGCGCTGCGCGCGCGCGGCCTGCTCGTCAAGGCCATCCGTCCGCCCACCGTCCCCGAGGGCACCAGCCGGCTGCGCTTCTGCCTCTCCGCCGCGCACACCGAGGGCCAGCTCGACCTGGCGCTCTCGGCCCTGCGCTCGCTCCACCTCTAACGAAAGCCCCGTCCCCATGGCCCGCCGCGCCGCTGCTCCTCCCGCTCCGCCCCGCTTCTTCGTCACCGGCACCGACACCGGCGTGGGCAAGACCCAGGCCTCGTGCGCCCTGCTGTCCCTGCTGGCCGACGCGGGACACGCCCCCCAGGGCTTCAAGCCCTACGAGAGTGGCTGTGCGTCACTCAAGGCCCCCGCGGACGCGCTGGCGCTTCGCGCGGCGGCGCGCAGTGAGCTGCCGTTGGACCTCGTCTGTCCGCACCGCTTCCGCGCGCCCCTGGCCCCGGGCATCGCCGCGCGTCGGCTCGGCCGCGAGCCCGACTGGGGCGTCACGCTCTCGGCCTGGGAGCGCGTGGGGCGGGGCGCCGCGGTCGTCGAGGGGGCGGGGGGCCTCTTCGTGCCGCTCGACGCCTCCCATGACGTCATCGATCTCATCGCCACGCTCGCGCTGCCCGTGGTGCTCGTGGCGCGCGCGGGTCTGGGCACGCTCAACCATACAGCCCTGTCGCTCGCCGCCCTCGCCGCGCGCAACATCCCCGTAGCGGCCCTGCTGCTGTCCCGCTCCTCGCCCACGCGCGATCCCTCCGAGCGCGACAACGCGGCCCTGCTCGCCGAGCGTCATGCGCTACAGGTCCTGGGTCCCGTGCCCTACCTGGTGGAGCCGCGCAGGCGTCACGCGGCGTTCCGCGCGGCGCTCGCGCCTCTGGTGCCCGATCGCGCGCGAGCCCGATAAATCGGCCTCGGCGGCGTCACGAGTCCTCGCGCGAGTGGCAAGTTTTCGCGCTTCTGCGCCGTGAAATGGACGCATCTTTCGATCCGGGTGAGAACCCCCGGCGAATGGCCGACATCATCGACCTCTCGCTCCTCGCTGATTCCAGACGGTACCTTTTGAAGCTCCTCGATACGCGCGGTCTGTCCTACTTCCTGCAGAAGGACGGCTCCCGCCTGTTTCACATCGAGCCGAGCAAGATCGAGCTCGTGCTGCGCACCGTGTTGCGCTCACGCGCGGAGGATTTGCCCACGCCGCACCCGAAGGCCATCGAGCATTGCCGCAAGGAGATCCGCCGCGAGCTCATCCGCCGCGTGGCCTCGGCGATGCTGCAGACGGGGCTGTGAGCCCGTTCTCCGCGCGCACGGACGTCGCGCGGACGTGGAACCCGCTGGCGCGGGCCCTCGCCGAGCGCCGCGCGCGGGGCCTGCCGCTGCTGGACCTCACCGAGACCAATCCCACCCACGTGGGGCTGCCCGCCCCCGGGCCCGCCCCGCTCGCCCACCCGGACGCGCTGCGCTACGCGCCCGAGCCCCTGGGCCTGTTGTCCGCCCGCGAGGCCGTGGCGGACTACCTCTCCGGACGGGGCGCCCCCGTCCTGCCCGAGCACCTGCTGCTCACCGCGAGCACGAGCGAGGCCTACGGCTGGCTCTTCAAGCTCCTGTGCGAGCCGGGGGACAGCGTGCTCGTTCCCGCGCCGTGCTACCCCCTCTTCGAGTCCCTGGCGCGGCTGGAGGGCGTGCACCTGCGGCACTACCGCCTGTCCTCCGCGCAGGGCTTTGGCCTGGATCTGGAGGCGCTCGCCGCCGCGCGGGACGAGCGCACGCGGGCCGTGCTGGTGGTGAACCCCGGCAACCCCACGGGCCACTTCCTGCACGAGGGGGAATTGGAGGCCCTGGGCGCGTGGTGCGCGCGCGAGGGCCTGTCCCTCGTGTCGGACGAGGTGTTCTCGGACTTCGCCTGGACGGAGGCGCCCGGACGCGTGCGCACGGTGGCCGGACGCGCGCTGCCCATGCCCACCTTCTGTCTCTCGGGACTGTCGAAGGTGGCGGGGCTGCCGGGCCTCAAGCTCGCGTGGATGCACGTGGGTGGCCCCGAGGCGGCGCGGCACGAGGCCCTGGCGCGACTGGAGCCCTTGGCGGACACCTACCTGCCGGTGAACGTGCCCGTGCAGGTGTCCCTGAGGGACTGGCTCGCGGGGGCGCCGCGCTTCCAGGCCGCCGTGCTCGAGCGCGTGCGGGCCAACCGGCGAGCGCTGCGCGAGGTCCGGCCGTCCGATGCGTCCTGGAGCGTGGTGCCCGCGGAGGGCGGGTGGAGCGCGGTGCTGCGCATTCCCCTCGAACCCGGTGAGGAAGCGACCTGCCTGGCTCTACTGGATGCGGGCGTGGTGGCACACCCGGGCTACTTCTACGACTTCGTGGGAGGCGCGTACCTGGTGCTCTCGCTGCTGCCTCCGCCGGACACCTTCACGGCCGCCTTGGGGCCCCTCGTGCGCGTGCTGGGCGGGGGCGCCTGACGCCCGCTCAGTGAAGGGCCCCGACGGTCTCGCGAGGGACCTTGCCCGTGGCCACCAGGCTGCCCGCCAGGCCGTAGCACTCGATGCTCAGCCGCTGATCCCACTGGGACTGGGTCTCGATGCGGCTCGCGCGCCGCCGCGCCAGCAGCGCCGGCAATTGCGTCACGAAGAGGCCGTAATAGCCGCCCGCGTCCTCTCCCAGCTCGGCCGCGGCCACCCCGAACTCCGTCTCCAGGTGACGCAGCGCGCAGAGGAAGCGGTTCTCCTGGTCCTCGTTGGAGGCGCCGCCCCGATTGCCCTCGAGGACAAGCTCCACGAGCGAGCGGCCCGGCGTCCCACGCGCGACTTCCTGACGGATTTTGTGGCGGCGCTCCCGCGCATCGACGAGCCGGATCTCTCCACTCTTCGCCAAGGCTGTGTTCATGGGTTCCTCCCCCGGGTCCTGTGGATGGATGCAGCCCGCGTCCCGGGTGAGATGCGGACGCCGCCATTGCGTTGCCCTGACCTGGAGATGGGCCCTGCCCGCTCCTTCTTCATGCGGGCGGGACCCGGATCGTCCTCCATGCTTCACAAATCCGTTGAGGGTGTCCAGGAAGTGACCGCGAACCGACGGTTCACCTCCCGTGAGGCCGGGGCCTACACCTCGGCGGGCTTGCGCGAGACGCGGTAGAGCACGCCGCACATGAGGGCGAAGGCCAGCACGCCGATCAGGTGGTAGCCCCCCTCGCCCACGGCGGTCACGAGCGCGTGCTCCACGGACAGCCGGGAGATGGTGGCGTTGATGCCCTCGTTCACCGAGAGGATGGCCACCACCACGCCCGCCAGTGCGCCTCCGGCGACCAGACCCGTGGAGAAGAGGTTGCCCGGCCCGAGCTCGGACTCCTCCACGTGCTCGCCCTTGCGCGTGGCCATGTAGTCCGACAGGCCCTTGAGCGCGCCGCCCACGAAGATGGGGGCGGTGGTGGACAGGGGCAGGTAGGCGCCCACGGCGAAGGACAGCGACTTCACGCCGCACAGCTCCATGGTCACCGACAGGAAGACGCCCACCAGCACGAACTGCCAGTCCAGGTTGAAGGACAGCAGGCCCTTGATGAGGGTGGCCATGAGCGTGCCCTGGGGCGCGGGGAACTTGTCCGTGCCGATCATGTGCTCGACGCCCTGGGCGCGCAGCTCCGCGGTGGGCGTGTCGAGCAGCTGCATGGTGAGGCCGATGACGATCGCCGCGGCCACCGCGCCGATCATCAGGCCGATCTGCTGCGCGCGCGGGGTGGCGCCCACCAGGTAGCCCGTCTTGAGGTCCTGCGAGGTGGCGCCCGCGTTGGCCGCCGCGATGCACACCATGCCGCCCACGCACAGCGCCATGGGCTGGTAGACGTCACCCGTCCAGCCAATGCCGATGAAGATGAGGCAGGTGGCCATGAGCGTGGCGATGGTCATGCCGGAGATGGGGTTGGACGACGAGCCGATGATGCCCACGATGCGCGAGGCCACCGTCACGAAGAAGAAGCCGAACACCACGATGAGCACGCCGAGCATCAGCCGCCCGAGCACGCTGCCCGGCAGGAAGGGCAGGGCCGCCATCACCAGGATGAGCGCCGCGCTGCCAAAGAGCACCACGGTGATGGGCAGGTCGTTCTCGGTGCGCTTCTGCACGGCCTTGCTCGCGCCCTCCTTGAAGGACGAGAGGCTCTCGCTGAAGGCGGACACGATGGTGGGCAGCGTCTTGATGAGGGTGATGAAGCCGCCGGCGGCCACGGCGCCCGCGCCGATCTGCCGCACGTAGGCGCGGTAGATGGCGCCCGCGGTGTCGCGGAAGGTGTGGGTGGCGGGGTCCCAGCCGCCCGGGCCTCCGACGGTGGTGAGGCTCTGCAGGTAGCCGAGCTTCACGAGTTGCTCGGCGATGGTGTCCCCGGGCACCAGCGTGGCCAGCAGCGGGATGAGCCCGAGCCAGGCGAGCACGCCACCGGCCACCAGCACGCCGGCGATCTTCGGGCCCACGATGTAGCCCACGCCCAGGTACTCCGGGGTGATGTCACCGTTGAGCGTGGCCGAGGGGAAGTACTTGTTGGTCTGCTTCGTCACCAGCGCGGGCGTCTCCGCGATGAGCCGGACGATCTTCTGCAGGAGCGCGTACACGAACGCGAAGCCCACGCCCTGGAAGGCGATCTTCGCGAGGTTGCCGCCCTTCTCGCCGGCGATGAGCACCGAGGCGCACGCGGCGCCCTCCGGGTAGGGCAGGTTGCCGTGCTCCTTGACGATGAGCGAGCGGCGCAGGGGCACCATCATCAGCGTGCCCAGCACGCCGCCGAGCAGCGCGAGCGTGAAGATGGTCCAGTACTCGAAGAAGCTCGCGCCCTGGCTGTCCGCGCTCAGGAAGAGGAAGCCGGGCAGGGTGAACACCACGCCCGCGGCGATGGACTCGCCCGCCGAGCCGATGGTCTGCACCACGTTGTTCTCGAGGATGGTCGAGCCGCCCAGCTTCTTGAGCAGGGAGATGGCGAGCACCGCGATGGGGATGGAGGCCGAGACCGTCAGGCCCGCCTTGAGCGCCAGGTACACCGTGGCGGCGCCGAAGACGATGCCGAAGAACACGCCGATGAGGATGGCCTTGGGGGTGAACTCGGCCACATCGGTCCGCTCGGGGGCGATGTACGGCTGGAACTCGGGGACGGACTTGGTGTCTGACGCCGTGGCGCCAGCGGTTTCGGGCTTCATGTGCGGGAGGCTCCCAGGAGGAGGTCGGGACGGGCCGGGGGAGGGTTCTACAACCGCCTCCCGGCTCCTCCAAATGTCTGGGAGCCGTCTGGGAGCCTCCGCGAGCCGCTCAGGCCGCGTTATCCAGCCGGCCCGAGGGCCGGGGGGGCGGCGTGGAGGGGTGGGGTGGCAGCGTGTCCAGGTTGGCCCGCTGGGCGCGCGGGACGACCAGGCTCTTGAGGTTGTAGCCGAGCAGCGCCCGGGCGAAGAGGGGGTCCAACAGTCCCTCCAGGCCCTTGCGCATGTGCAGCACGTCGTAGAAGCGCTGGCAGGCGCGCGCGTCCACCGACGTGAGATCGATCATGTTGTTGAAGGACCACTGCAGCAGCTTGAGGCCGGGCTTGCGCGCGCCCTCGGCCCGGGGATAGGCGAGGTCCTGCGTGGTGGTGAGCATCCAGCACAGGCCCACGACCTTGCCGAGCTCCTTCTGGAAGCGCCGCGACATCTCCGCGGGCGGCCCCTCCGGCGTGCCCTGGCTCCGGGCCAGGCCCTCGCCCAGGAGCTTCGCCCCGAGCGCGGCCACCGTCATGCCCTGGCCGAACACGGGGTTGAGCGAGCAGACCGCGTCGCCCACGAGCACCAGCCCCGCCGGCATGCGCGCCAGGCGCTCGTAGTGCAGCCAGCGGCTGGAGGAAATCTTGTGCAGCACGGGCGCGCTCAGGGGCCGGGCCTGGCGGATGTAGTCATACAGGTGGGACGTGGGCAGCTGGCGCGCGAACTCCAGGAAGCCCGCGTCGTGGGTGGGGGCGTGGTCGCCGAAGTAGCCATTGAGGCTGACGATCCACCGGTGGCCCTCCACGTTGGAGATGAAGCCCGAGCGCGAGGCGTCCGGGGCCCGGCCATTGATGACGAGGATCTTCCACGCATCGATGCCCTCGGGCCGCTCGTAGAGGCGGCTGGTGTACCCCAGGTCGATGCGCACCTGCTCCTGGGCCACGGCGCCAAAGCCGAGCAGCTCCAGCCACTGGGGCGTGCGCGAGCCCCGGCCGCTGGCGTCCACCACCAGCGCGCCCCGCAGCTCCTGCTCGCCCTCGGGGCCCTTCACCCGCACGCCCACCACGCGGCGGTTCGTCGCGTCGAGCACCAGGTGCTCGACGCTCACGCCCTCGCGCAGCTCCACGTTGGGCAGCGCGGCGACCCGGCCGCGCACCTTGCTCTCCAGGAAGGGCCGGGACACGAGGATGCTCTCCACGTCGCCCTCGTAGCGCGCCTTCCAGCTGCCGGACTGGAGCCAGGCGGCGTCGCGCGCCATGTCGATGCGCTCGACGCCCTCGGACTCCATCTCCCGCGTCATGCCGGGAAACAGGTCGTCCAGGATCCGCAGGCCGGCCTCCAGGAGGGCGTGGATGTGGTGGCCCTGGGGCACGCCCTTGCGCGCCTCGGGCCCGGCGGGAAGCGCGTCCCGCTCGAGCACGATGACCTTCTCGAAGTGCTCGGACAGCACCCGGGCGCTCAACAGCCCCGCGATGCTTCCTCCAATGATGAGCGCCTGGCCGAACTTCCGGGTCTCGGATGACATCCGTTCTCCAACGATGAATGAGGTGGGGAGGGGGGCTGGTCCGCGCCGCATCATAAAATCCCCGCGTGTGACGGGCCAACGCACCCGGTGTCGAGGCGCCATGCGAGGCCGAGTCCTGGCCTCTTGTCCCGGCTGGGCGCAGGATTCGGGTCGCATGGGAAAGCTCGATCAGAAGGTGGCCATCGTCACGGGGGCGTCGAGGGGGATCGGGGCCGCCGTCGCCCGGCGCCTGGCCGCCGAGGGCGCCAGCGTCATCGTGAATTACGTGAACAACGCGGAGGCCGCCGCGGCGGTGGTGGGGGCCATCCAGGGCGCGGGAGGAGCCGCACTCGCCGTGCGCGCGGACGTCGCCGACGAGTCGCAGGTGCAGGCGTTGTTCGCGGCGGCCCTGGAGCGCTACGGCCGCCTGGACGTCCTGGTCAACAACGCGGCGGCCTTCGGCTCGGGGCCGCTCGAGCAGGTGGACCGGGCGCTCTTCCAGCGGCTCGTGGACGTCAACATCTGGGGCCTGGTGGTGGGCTGTCGGCTCGCCGGGCGCCACATGACCCCGGGCGGGCGCATCATCAACTTCTCCTCCATTGGCGTCCACAAGGGCTTCGCGGGGGGAGGCCTGTACGCGGCCACCAAGGCGGCCGTGGAGTCGCTCACCCGCACCGCCGCCACGGAGCTGGCCCCGCGCGACATCACCGTCAACGCGCTCATCATCGGCCAGGTGGCCACGGACATGGGCGCCGAGGTGCCTCCGAAGATGCGCCAGCAGATCGCCTCCCAGACCCTGCTGCGCAAGATTGGCCGCCCGGAAGACGTGGGCGGCGTGGTCGCCTTCCTCGCCTCCGAGGACGCCCAGTGGGTGACCGGACAAACCCTGGGGGTCAACGGCGGGTACTTGATGCGTTGAGTGACATCGTACTTCACCGGACAGCAGCCGGGCATCCAGGCGGAGGGGAAAAGAACACTCTCGATGGAGATCCCGCTAGAATCGCCGGCGATGACGCAAGGTGAGCTGAAGAAACTGGTCCTGAAGGGTTTCCTGGAACAGCAGGTCTCGATGCTGACCGCGTTGGCACCCGTGGCCTACATGTTGTCACTGGTGATGGGTCTGCCCGTGGAGCAGGCCATTCGCGTGTCGCTCATCAACGTGGCGTTCAACAGCCCCATCTTCGGAATCGTCATTCCGGTGGTGCTGATCTGGTCCGTGATGGGCCAGGCGCTCGCGCACCTTCCCTCGGACCGTCCTGGAGATCGGCTGACGCGCATCCTCAAGGCGCCCCGGCGGATCGAGTACGGGGTGCTGGTGAGCTACGCGGTGTCGTGCACCATCTGGGCGGGCTGGCCCACGGTGGTCTACGACCTGGATCCGGTGATCATCCCGCAGGCCGTCATCTGCTTCGTGCTGCTGGCGATGGTGGTGGGCATCCGCCTGTCGCTGCGACTCGAGCGGCTGCTGCGCCCGTACGCGCTGGAGGAGTTCCACAAGCACCCGCACCTGCGGCTGCAGGGCCAGGGTTTCCTGTGGCCCAAGCAGAGCTGGTACCTGCCGTACTGCTTCTCGCTGCTCGTGTTCGCCGCGCTGACGGTGACGGGCATCATCATCCTCAAGAAGAGCGGCACGGGCTTCGGCGCGCTGTACGCGGAGGTGGCGCGGGTGGCGCCCCAGCTGGTGGGGCTCCTGCGCGAGCGCGTGGGCGTGGTGCTCAGCGACATGGTGCTGCCGGTGGTGGGCGTGGGCGGCTTCCTCATCGCGGCGGCGGCGTGGTGCGCGTGGGAGATCGCGCGCCACCAGAGCCAGGGCACCATCGCGGTGCAGAAGTCCATCGAGTCCATCGCCTCGCGCAAGCCGGCCCTGCCCGAGTGGGTGTCCACCGACGAGGTGGGTGACCTGTCCATCGCCACCGCGTCCGCCTTCGAGCGGCTGCGCACCTTCTCCGCCTCGCTGCAGGAGTCGGCGATGATGCTGGGCAACTCCGCCGGGCGGCTCAACGCCACCCACCAGGAGCAGACCGAGTCGCTGTCCATCCAGGCCGCGGCGCTGCAGGAAACCCAGGTCACCGCGCAGGAAATCAAGCAGACCTCGCTCGTGGCCGCGCAGAAGGCCGAGGACGTGCTGCGCCAGGCCGAGCGCGCGGACACGCTCGGCCGCTCCGGCGACGTGGCGCTCGAGCAGAGCCTCTCGGACATGCGCGACATCCAGCAGGAGGTGTCGCACATGGCCCAGAGCATCCGCGCGCTGGAGGAGCAGGCCAAGCAGATCGCCAACATCACCATCACGGTGAAGAGCCTGGCGGACCGCTCCACCATGCTCGCGCTCAACGCCGCCATCGAGGCGGTGCGCTCGGGCGAGCACGGCAAGGGCTTCGCCGTGGTGGCGCGGGAGATCCGCAGCCTGGCGGATCAGTCCATCAAGGCCACGCACAACGTGCAGAACATCCTGCAGGACCTGAGCACCGCCATCCGCGCCACGGCGGACCGCTCGGAGAGCGGCTCGAACAAGGTGGTCAGCAGCGCCAAGCAACTGCGCGTCTTCGGCGACAACGTGCGGCAGATGTCGAGCATCATGCGCGACAACGCCAACTCGGTGCGGCAGATCTCCGCCGCCGTGACGCAGCAGAACCAGGGCATCGGGCAGATCTTCCAGGCCGTCAGCTCGCTCACGGAGATCATGGACCAGACCATGGGCAGCCTGCGCACGAGCGACGAGGCGGCCGAGCAGATGCGCCACGTGGCCACGCGCGTGTCCGCGGCCGTCTGGGAGCAGGACTGGAACGGCGAGCAGGCGCGGCCCATCGTCCCGCCGCCGCTGCCGGGCCCCCGCAAGGGCAAGGGCCCGTAAGGGCACGAGCGCCTAGCCCGCGAGCGCCAGGACGCGCCCGGAGGCATCGCCCTCCAGGCGCGCGGCGAGGTGGACGGGCGGCGGGCCGAGTCCCGGCGGCAGCCAGCCCGTCTCCACCGTCAGCCGCAGGCCGAGGGTGTCCCCCTCCACGTCGACCAGCTCGGGCCGCACGGCCACCTGACGCAGGGGCGCGCGCAGGCCCACCCCCCACACCTTGAGCACCGCTTCCTTCAGCGCCCACGCGGCGGTGAGGGGCTCCAGCCGTCCGGCGCACACCCCGGCATACCGCTCGTGCTCACCGGGGGCGAAGGCCTCCTCCAGGAAGGCCGGGCCCGCCTCCACGGGCTGTTCCAGGTCCACGCCCAGGGGCGCGCCGGGCGCGAGCGCCGCCACCGCGAGCCCGCCGGAGTGGGTCAGCGAGAGCGCGAGTCCCCGCTCGGGCCAGAAGAAGGGGCGTCCCTCGTCGGGGGTGCCCTCGCGCGCGCGCACCTCCGCTCGGGCGCCGGGCGCGAGCCGCGCGAGCGCCCGGTGCGCGGCGACGCGGCCCGCCACGAACTCCTGGCGCCGCTTGTCCGTGCGGCAGCGCGCGAGCGCCTCGCGCTCCCCGGGCCCGAGGGACGCGTCGTCCCGCGCGCCCACATCCGCCCAGCCGAGCACCACCTCCCGGCCTCCCGGGAGCCACAGCCGCTCAGCCCTCCACAAACCGGCGATCCCCCCGGCGCAGCCGCCGGAACCACAGGCCCGTGCCCCCGAGCAGCAGCGCGCCGTCCTCGCCGTGCACCTCGAAGTCGTAGAGCACGTCGTCGCCCTCGGCGCGCACCATGCGCGCGCGCACGTGGCCCGCCTCGCCGAGGCTCCGGGGCCGGCCCCGCTCCAGGTAGTCCACGCCCATGGGCACCGACACCAGGTTGTTGTGGTGGCCGTCCCAGTTGGCCGCCACCTGGAAGGCGGCGTCCAGCAGCAGGGGATCCAACTGGAAGTGGGGCCCGGACACGTGGGTGAAGATGTCGCGCTGCCGGGGCGCGCGGATGATGCCCTCCACCTCGGTGTCGCCCACGTACACCCACTCGGCGCGGCAGAAGAGGGGGCCCAGGTACAGGGGCTCCTTGGCCAGGTGGAAGATGGAGCGCGCGCGCGAGCCGGGCAGGGCCTCGGGCAGCTTGCCCTCGCTCAGCTCCAGGGGCCGGGGCGGCCCGAGCACGAACATGCCCTGCTGGTGGATGCGGCGCTGGGTCTGCTCGGAGCGTCCGCCGAGCGCCAGGTCACTGCTGGACTCGACGTAGAGCGTGACCTCGTCGCCCTCCTGCCGGATGACCTGGGCGGTGAGGGTGACGTGCACGGGCTTGCCCCGGGCGCGCGGGCCCACCGTGGAGGGGCCCTTGAAGAACTTGAGCGGCGTCTCGATGCGCAGGTTCTCCGCGCGCAAGACCTCCAGGTCCGGCCGGAAGAGCGCCGCCACCTCCGCCAGCATCTCGAAGCCGAAGGTGCCGGGCATGATGGGGATGGAGTCCAGCTGGTGCTGGAGCACGAAGGGGTCCGTGGACAGGTCGAACGTGCGGGTGGCGATGAGCCCCTTGCGGTCATGCTCCTGCACGCAGTCGAGCATCGGGTAGTCCGAGGGCACGAGCAAAAGGCCCCGGTCGTCGTACACGGTGCGCGCGTCCGGGCCGTCCGCGCTGGCGCCGAGGAAGGGCCACTCGCGGAAGAGCCGCTCCTCGAAGATGGCCACCTCGCGCTCGGTGTGGCCGAGCAGCAGCTCGTTGATGAACCAGTAGGAGCCCTCGGCCGGGCTGATGAAGGAGACGCCCGTGCCCTGCACCACCTCGCGGTTGCGCGCCGCGGCGCCCACGCTCTCCCACGCCGTCCAGTCGATGGTGACGCAGCGGGTGTGGGGCCGGGCCCGGTGCGCGTACGCCATGGCGCACTTGCTCATCAAGTCATTGGCGGCGCTGTAGTCCGCCTGGCCCTTGTTGCCGAAGCGCCCCGCGCCCGAGCCGAAGCACATCATCAGCTTGAGGTCATCGCGCCGCGTGGCCTCCAGGATGTTGATGAGGCCGAGCACCTTGACCTCCACGGTGGCGGCCACGATGCCGGGCGTCTTGTCCGGCAGGCTCTTGGAGGCCTCCACCATGGCGCCGTGCACCACGCCGTCGATGTGGCCGTGGTACTCGCGCACCCGGTCCACCATGGCGCGCACGTCCGCGGCGTTGCGCACGTCGCACAGCTCGTACTCGATGGGCAGGCCTTGCGCGTAGACTTCCTGGAGGTTGCGCCACAGCTCGCGCGCCCGGACGCACGCCTCGAAGGACTCGTTGAAGCGCACCATGGTGAGCGCCGGGTCCGCCTTCTTGCGCCGCCGCAGCTCCTCCTTGCGGAAGGTGTCGAACTCCTCGTCGTCCATGGACAGGTAGGGCTCGTCCCCGGTGGGCGCGGGGGTGCGCCCGGTGACGATCACCTTGGGGCCCAGGCGCGCCACGGACTTGGCCACCTCGAACACCGCGCCCCGGCCTCCGCCGGTGAAGAGCAGCACCCAGCTCGGGTCGAGCTGGCGCGGCTCCTGCTGATCCTCCGGCGGGAAGTCCGCGCGGCGCAGGCCCGACACGAAGCGGCGGCCCGCCATGTAGCCCACCTCGGTGCGGTCGCTGCCTTCCTCCAGCTCGCGCGCCACCGTCTCGGCCACCACCCAGTGCGAGGCGCGGGGCTCGAAGTCGATCGTCTTGGCGACCAGCTCCGGCAGCTCCTGCTTGAGCCCCTTGAGGAAGCCCGCCAGCGAGCCGCCCATCACGTTGCCGCCGTCGCCGAGGAAGCCGAAGTCCCCACCCATGCTGGTGACGGCCACGTAGCAGGCCGAGCGATCCGTCTGCTCGCTGAAGCGCGAGTACAGGGCGCGGCCCGTGCCATGCCAGCGCGCGGTGGTCTCCGCCATGCGGCGCGCGAAGCGGCTGCTGCCCAGGGTGAGGAAGTACTCGGCGGGGCCGAAGGCGCCCAGGTCGATGACGCCGTCGACGCCCCCGAGCTCGTCGCTGGCCTGGCGCACCCGGCGCTCCACCTCCAGCGGATCCACGATGCCCGTGAGCGGCACCGCGCTCACGCTCACGCCCTTGCCCAGCAAGAGGCGGCTGAAGGCCGCGACCAGGCCCGGCTCGTCGCCCACGAGCAAGAGCTTCTTGCCCGCCAGCCGGTAGCGCTTCTCCGCGGAGAGCGACAGGGGCACCAGGTCCACGCGCCAGCGCTGCGCGGTGAGGCCTCGGCTGGGCATGGGGTAGCGCGTGGTGGCGGGCGCGTCCGTGGGCTCCGGCTGGGTGCGCCGGTGGCTGTTGTCGTGATCCTCCAGGAGCAGGTGGTAGTTGGTGCCGCCGATGCCGAAGGAGCTCACCCCGGCGTAGCGGCGGCCCCCGCGCGGCGTGGGCCAGGGCCGGCTCTCCATGGAGAGGGCGATGGGCAGCTTGTCGAAGGGGATTTCCGCCTTGGGGAACTCGCCGCCATTCATGGGCGGCAGGATGGCCTCGCTCACCGCGTAGGCCGTCTTGATGAGCGCGAGGATGCCGCTGGCGGACGAGGTATGGCCGATCTGTGACTTGAGCGTGCCCATGGGCACCGGGTTGTCGCGGCCCCGGCTCTGGAAGGCCTCGCCGTAGGCGGCCGCCTCGGTGGCGTCGCCCATGCGCGTGCCCGTGCCGTGCGCCTCGAGCAGGCCCACCTGGTCCGGGTGGACCTTGGCGTCCTCCAGCGCGCGCTCCACCGCGCGGGCCTGGCCGCGGGGGTTGGGCGTGAAGAGGGTGGTGCCGCGCCCGTCGCTGGAGAAGCCGATGCCGGAGATGACGGCGATGATGCGATCCTTGCGCGCCTCCGCGTCCTCCAGCCGCTTGATGACCACGGCGCCCGCGCCCTCGGCGGGCACGAAGCCGTCCGCGCGGTCATCGAAGGGGAAGGTGCCCCGGGGCGAGAGGATGCCGAGCACGGCGAGCGCGGCGGCGTACTCGGGCACGAGGTTGAAGGCCACGCCGCCGGCCACCACCACGTCCACGTCCCGGTTGGCCAGGGCGAGCATGCCGGCGTGGACGGCCGCCGGGGAGCTGGCGCACGCGGCGTCCGTGGCCATGACGCCGCCGCTGAAGTCGTGCAGCGCGGCCAGCCGCGACGCGCACGCCAGGCCCGAGTAGTACTGGGTGGCGTTCTCGTCCAGCGGGGGCACCGTGGCGAGCACCCGCTGGCGGACCGCGTCGAGCAGGGGGGCGCTGTTCGTGTCCTCGAGCCCCTGGGCGCGCAGGGCCTCCGTCGCCAGCTTCAGGTAGCGCTCGAGCACGAAGCGCACCTCCACCTCGAACTCCTTGGCGCGCACGGGCAGCTGCCCCACCACCACCTGCACGCGCCGGCCATCCCAGTGCCCGGGCTCGTGGCCCGCCTGGGTGAGGGCCTCCTCGGCGGCCTTGACGAACAGGGGCACGGCGGGGTCCAGGGCCGCGGCCTGGGCCGGGGGCAGCTTGAGCCAGCGCGTGTCGGTGGGGGGAATCTCCACGGTGCCCGCCAGGCGCGGCACCACGTCCTGGTTCTTGAGCAGCGCGCCCAGGGTGCGCGTCACGTCGAAGCGCGAGGCGGGCAGGTCGCCGATGGCGTCCGCCTTGGACAGCGTGTTGTTCCAGAGCGCGGGGGCGTCCGGCGCGCCCGGCGCGAGCGCGCCCATGCCCACGATGGCGAACTTCTGCGTGGGCGGGCGCATGGGGCGGATCTCCGACCAGGCCTCGCGCGTGGGGGCGGGCCCGAGCAGCGCGTGCCACGCCATGTTGTTCCACCCGAGCGAGCTGACGCCCACGCAGGCGCGCGCGGGCAGCTTCTCCGGCCGGGTGAGGAACTGCAGCTTGCCGTCCTCCGCGTGGCGCGGCGCCGTCAGCCCCACCACGGGCGCGCAGACGCCCGCGTGCAGGCTCAGGGCCGCGCGCATCACCGACACGAGCCCGCTGGCCCCCTGCTGGAAGCCCACCTGGGGCGCCGCGGTGGACACCGTCAGGGGCTCGCTCCGGGTCGCGCAGAAGGCCGCCTTGAGGCCGAGCAGCTCCTGGTCCTCCAGGCCCCGCACGCCGCACGCCTGCAGCTCCAGGTGCCGCACCTGGTCCGGCTCCACCCCGCCCAGCTCCATGCAGGCGCGCGCCGCCCGGTCCACCAGCCGCGACATGCGCGACAGGCCCGTGCGCGGATTCATGTCCGAGCCCACCCCATGGAGCACCGCGTAGATGCGCTGCTTGTCCGCGAGCGCGTCATCCAACCGGCAGAGCACGAGCGCCACGGCGCCCTCGCCCGGGAGCGTGCCGGCGGCGCGGCCGTCCAGGGCGTACAGCTCCTCGGAGGCGAGCCAGCCGCGCGCCGACAGCAGGCCGAACGCCGAGGGGCTGAGCAGCGGGGACACCGCGCCCACCACCGCCACGTCACACTGCCCGAGCTGCAGCGAGAGCGAGGCCATGCGCAGCGCCGCCATGGACGAGCCCGTGCCCGCGTCCACCGCGAAGTGCCCGCCGCGCGTGTCCAGCAGCGAGGACAGGCGGTTGGCCACCATGGTGGCCGTCATGGGCACCGTCTCGGTGACGATGGGCGGGGCGTGCTGGTCCACGTAGCGCGCCACGGCCTCCAGCAGCCGGGCCCCGTCCGGGCGGCCCTGGAAGAGCGTCGCCAGGTGCTCGCTGAACTCGGGCGTACGCAGGCGCAGCGCCTGGTCGATCTTCACGTCCACGCCCAGGCCCGTGGAGCCCAGGTAGATGGCGCAGCGCGCCCCCGGGCTCTTGTCCGGGCCGTAGCCGGCGTCCTGCGTGGCCTGCACGAGCGTGAGGTGCAGCAGCCGCTCCATGCGGTGCATCTTCTCCACGTGGGTGGGCGGCAGGCGGAAGAGCTTCCAGTCCTTGCCCTCCTCGGGAACGAAGCCCCCCAAGAGCGCGTGGCGCACGCCGAGCCCGGCGTTCCAGTCCCCGGGGGCGGCCGTGAGCGCCCGCATGCCCTCCAGGGACTGGTTCATGAAGCGCGCGGGGCTGTCGGCGCCGGGCAGGCGGCAGCCGAGTCCGATGATGGCCAGGGGGATGTTCGTGGAGGGAGTCATCGTGGGGAGAGGCTCTTGACGAAGGACTGCCAGGTGACGCGGGGCGGGGCGTACGCGGCCTCGTCCAGGGGAAGGGACGCGAGGCCCAGGCCGCGCAGCTCCAATACGGGGATGCCGTCCTGCCCCAGGAGTTGCGCGTCGAACGAGGCCAGACCGTTGCCCGCGCCACACAACCGCGCGTCACACAGCAGCCGCTCGTCCCGCCGGGGCATGCGGTACCAGGTGGCCTCCGAGAGCGCCATCTCCCGGCCGCCTTCCCCCGCGAAGGCGTACCAGAGCCACTTGGCCAGGTGCAGCGCGCCCTCCAGCGCCGCGGGGGCCACCTGGATGCGGCTGGCGGGCAGCGCCCGGGTGAGCGCGCGCGGCTGGACGATGCCGCCCTGGATGCGCCCCAGCTCGTACAGCCGCGCCCAGGCGACCACCTGGAGCGACTCGGGGGCGCGCTCGCCCTGGCCTCCCGCCGAGGCGTACAGCTGCCGGCCATTCTGCGGCGGGTCCGCCCGGGGCGTCGTCTGCGCGTGCTGGGGCCAGGGCGCGGGCCCGTAGGCCTGCTTGAACTGGAGCGTGGCGCGGCAGACGGGGATGGGCTCCTCGCCGCCGTCCTCGGGGCCGCCCCCGGCGCTCACCAGCTCCATGGAGAGGAAGACGGACACCTCCCCCTCCACCTCGCGGCGGGCCCGGCCCACCAGCCGCGCCGCGGGCGCGCTCGCCGCGGCGCGCAGGAACCAGTGCACGTCCCGCATCCCCACGAGCACCCGGTCCGGGTAGACGAGCGCGCCCACCTCGGCGAGGAACTCCAACTCCAGGGACGCGGACAGGGGGCGCCCCTCCGCGTCCAGCTCGGTGGGCAGGCGCACCTCGCGTTTGGCGACCGCGCCCTCGCCCCGGAAGACCTCGGAGATTTCCTCCAGCAGCGGGTATTGCGAGGTGTCGGGTTGCACGTCCTAGCGCTCCTTGCGGAGCTGCCGCACGAGCTCACCCAGGGTGCGCACCTGGCCCATGTCCGGCGAGGCGGTGCCCAGCCGCGAGGCCACCGCCTGGCCCAGGCGCAAGAGCTCCTCCTCGTGGGCGCCCACCTGCCGCAGGTCCATGGCCAGCAGCGCGTCACGCACCGAGCGCGGCGCGGACGGCTCCGCGCGGCGCGGGGCCTCCTGGGGCGCGGGGGCGAGGGGGGCGGGGGCCGGCGCGGGCATCGCCGCCGCGGCGGGGCTCGGGGCGCCATTGCCCCGGGCCATGCGCGCGCGCTCGACGATGTGGTCGATGGCCTTGCGCAGGGTGTTGAACTCGCGCAGCGAGCGGTTGGGATCGCACGTGGCGCCGAAGGCCTCGCGGGTGCGCGCGAAGATGTCCACCTGCTTCACGGTGTCGATGCCGAGGTCGGCCTCCAGGTCGAGGTCCAGCTCCAGCATGTCCTCCGGGTAGCCCGTCTTGGCCACCACGTTGAGCAGCATCAGGTCGCGCACCTGCTCGAAGAGGTTGATCGACAGCGCGAGGCCCTGGGCCACCGCCGGGAAGGAGCCGGAGGTGAGGGGCGCGGTGGGGAACACCTGCGTGGGCGCGGGGGCGGGGGCGGGCGCCGCGGGCCGGGCCGCGACGGGCGCCGGGGCGGGGGCCGGAGCGGGCGCCGGAGCGGGGGCGGAGGCGCCCTGGGTGGCGAGCACCCGCTCGACGATGTGCTCGATCACCTTGCGCAGGGTGTTGAACTCGCGCAGCGAACGGTTGGGGTCGCGCTGCACGCCGAAGGCCTCGCGGGTGCGCGCGAAGATGTCCACCTGCTTCACGGTGTCGATGCCGAGGTCGGCCTCCAGGTCGAGGTCCGGCTCCAGCATGTCCTCCGGGTAGCCCGTCTTGGCCACCACGGTGCCCATGAGCACGCGGCGCACCTCGGCCTCCAGCGTGATGGACTTCTGCACGGTGGTGACGGGCTGGGCGTGCACCGGCGCGGGCGCGGGCGCGGGGGCCGGCGCGGGTGCGGGCACGGCGGCCTGCCGGGGCGCTTCCCCGCTGGCGGCCAGGCCCGTGCGCAGCTGCTCCACCAGGGCGACGATGGACTCGAGCGTGCGCAGGTTCTCGGCCCGGGCGCCCGAGGCGTCCACGCCGAACTCCCGGCCCAGCACGAGGGCGATCTTCATGGCGGTGGCCGGCTCGAGCACGCCCTCCAAAGGCATGCCGAGCAGCACCTGCTCGACGCTGGCGGCGCCTGCCGAGCCGTCCGCGGAGAGCTGACCCACGCCATTGACGAAGGTGTATCCGACCATGCGTTTGAACTGTTCCATGTCACCTACCTTGGGATGAATCGACGCGACGGCACCATGGGTCCGGCCCTTGAGTGTCTCGCGGGTGAATTGGGTGAGGGACCACTTGGGTCCCGCTTCGATGAAGAGGCGCGCGCCCCGGCGGTGGGCCTCGCCGAGCGCCTGGCGCAGCCGCACCGGCTCGACGAGCTGCCGGCCGAGGAAGGACGGGAAGTCCTGGGGGGGCCGGGTGCCGTAGTCCTCGCCGTCGATGGTGGACACGATGCTCGTGTCCGGCGCGCGGAACGTCACGCTCCTGAGCACGCCCTCGTAGACGGGCCGGGCGTCCGCGATGAGCGCGGAGTGGTAGCCGTGGGACACCGCGAGCACCGTGGCGTCGATGGAGCGCGCGGCGCAGCGCTCCTGCAGCCGCACCAGGGACGCGCGGTCCACGGACACGATGCAGGCGCGCGGCCCGTTGTCGGCCGCCAGCGTGGCGTAGCCGGGCAGGCCGTCGATGAGCTCGGGCACCTGGTCCGAGGAGCAGGTGAGCGCCAGCATCTGCCCGGACTTGCCCGGAGGCAGCGCGAGCACGGCGCGGGTGCGCCCGAGGATGGCGCGCAGGCCGTCCTCCAGGGACAGGCTGCCCGAGGCCACCAGCGCCGCGAGCTCGCCCGCGCTCTGGCCCACGAGCACGTCGGCGCGGATGCCGTGCGCGCGCAGCAGGCGGAAGAGCGCCACGTTGACCAGGAGCACCGCCGCGTGGATGTCCTCGTCGTTCTGCTGGTAGCCCTTCACGTTCTCGGTGAAGAAGCTGCTGGTGAGCGTGCGGCCGGTGAGCGGCTGGTAGACGCGGTCCGCCTCCGCGAGCGTGGCGGCCACCACCGGGTAGGCGCGCGCGAGCGGCCGCAGCATGTTGGCGTACTGGCCGCCCTGGCCCGGGAAGGTGATGGCCACCGGCGCGCCCCGCAGGGGCGAGTCCGGGCCCGCGGCGAACACGCCGGACTGGCCGAGGAAGTCCAGGTCCCCGCCCGTCTCCAGCGCCTTGCGCAGGAAGTCGCGCTTCTTGCGCAGCTCCTCGCGGGTGCGCGCCGTGACGGCCACGCGGTAGGGCCCCTCGGGCGTCTGGCGGGTGTCTTCCAGCGCGTCCGTGCGCTCGCACTCGGCGTCCAGCCGCGCCAGACAGGCCCGGGCATCCGCCCCCGCCACGGCGATGAGCCGGGGCTCGGCCTCGGCGGGGTCCTTCTCCGGGCGCTCCGGGCGCTCGGGGGGCGTCGGGAGCGAGGGGGGCGCGGCGGGCGCCCGGTACTCCTCCAGGACGGTGTGGAAGTTGGCGCCGCCCACGCCGAAGGAGTTCACGCCGGCGCGCCGGGGGCCTCCGTCCGCGGGCGCGGGCCACTCGCGCGTGGCCGTCACCACCTCCACGCCCGCGGGCACCTTGGGGTTGCGCGGCTCGCTCTTGATGGAGGGCGGCAGGCGGTGCGTGTGGAGCGCGCGCACGGCCTTGATCATCCCCGCCACGCCCGCGGCCGCGTTGAGGTGGCCGATGTTGCTCTTCACCGAGCCGATGAGCACGGGGCTGGCGCGGCCCTCGCCGTAGACGGTGTGGATGGACCTGGTCTCCACCACGTCGCCGAGCGCGGTGCCCGTGCCGTGGCACTCCACGTACTCCACGCTCGCGGCGGGCACGTTCGCGCTGCTCAGGGCGCGGCGCATGGCGAGCGACTCGCCCATCTCGCTGGGCGGCAGCACCGAGCGGCCCTTGCCGTCGCTGCTGCCCGCCACGGCGCGCACGACGGCGTGGATGCGGTCCCCGTCGCGCTCGGCGTCCGACAGCCGCTTGAGCACGAGGATGCCCGCGCCCTCGCCCGGCACGAAGCCGTCCGCCTCCGCGGAGAAGGGCGTGCTGCCCCGGGCGGACAGCGCGTTGAAGCGGCAGCCGGCGACGTAGAACTCGGGCGACATGTCGCACCACACGCCGCCGGTGAGCACCACGTCCGCCTGGCGGTGCTGCAGGAGCTTCCACGCGGCGTGCAGCGCGGACAGGGAGCTGGCGCACGCGGCGTCCGTCACCATGTGCGGGCCGTGGAAGTCATGCAGCGCGGCGATGCGGCCGGCGTTCAAGCACCCCAGGTAGCCGGTGAGGGTGTCCTCGGTGATGGGCGGCAGGCCTTCCTTGTAGCGCGCCTCGGCGGTGCGCAGGAGCGGCCCCGTCACCGACTCGGGCAGGCCGCTCTTGTCCAGCGTGTCGCGCAGCTCGTGGGCGAACTCGGCCCAGCGCACGCGCGTGTCCAGGAGGAACTTCATGCCCTGGTTGGGCAGGAAGCCCAGCGCGATGGCCACCCGATCCCGGTCCCACTTGTCTGGCGCGTAGCGCGCGTCCTTGAGCGCCTGCTCCGCGCTCAGGAGCGTCACCACGTGGGAGGGGTCCAACGACGCCCAGGCCGCGGGCGGAATGCGCATCTCCAGCGTGGGCTCGGGCACCTTCTCCAGCCAGCAGCCCAGCTTGGTGTACGAGCGCTCCGGCCGGTCCGGGTGCACGTAGCGCTCGAGCTTCCAGCGCTCGGCCGGCACCTCGCGCGTGGCGTCGTGGCCCTTGAGCAGCCGCGTCCAGAGCGCCTCCACGTCCGGCGCGTCCGGGAAGATGCCGCCCATGCCGACGATGGCCAGGGGCTCGCTCGCGCGGCGACGCGGGGTGCTCGGGCGCGAGGGGCTGGGCCGCCAGGCCTCCAGCACCGCGTGGTAGTTGTTGCCGCCGAAGCTGAAGGCGCTCACGGCCGCGAAGGGCGTGGGCCCGGGCCGGAAGGGCTGGGCCTTGCGCGGCACGAAGAAGGGCGTGCGATCCAACTCCAGGCGCGAGTTGAGCCGCTCCACGCCCGGCTGGGGCGGAATCTGCCCGTGGTGCAGGGAGAGCACCGCCTTGAGCAGGCCCGCCGAGCCCGCGCCCGCGCGCAGGTGGCCGATGTTCGCCTTCACCGAGCCGATGGCGATGGCGCCTCCGGGCGCCGCCCCGTACACGCTCGCCAGGGCCTGCACCTCGCTGGCGTCACCCACCTGGGTGCCGGTGGCGTGGCACTCCACGTATTGCACGTGCGTGGGGTCCACCCCGGCGTCATCCAGCGCGCGGCGCATGGCCAGCGCCTGGCCCTCGCGCCGGGGCGACACGAGCGACTTGCCCCGCCCGTCCGACGAGCCGCCCACGCCCCGGAGCACCGCGTAGATGGTCTCCCCGTCGCGCTGGGCGTCCTCCAGGCGCTTGAGGGCGAAGAGCGCCACGCCCTCACCCAGCAGCGTGCCGTCCGCCTCCTCGGCGAAGGGCCGCACGTGCCCGCGCGCGGACATGCCGCCGAGCTTGGAGAAGGAGATGAACTCCAGCGGGGAGAGCAGCTCGCTCACGCCGCCGGCCACCGCCAGGTCGAACTCCCCGTCGCGCAGGCCCCGCACCGCCAGGTCCACCGCCGCCAGGGACGAGGCATAGCCCGCGTCCACGGTGTAGTGCGCGCCCTTGAGGTCGAAGTGCATGTTGATGCGCCCGACGGCCACGCTCGCCGAGGAGCCGAGCACGTTGTCGTCGCTGCACTCCTTGAGGCGCGCGCGCACGCGCTGGGCCGTGGTGTCCAGCACCTCGCGCTGGCGGGCCTGCGGCAGGGCGTTGAACGCGTCCGTGGCGCGCACCGCGTCCAGCATGTCCTCGAGCCGGATGTGCATGCCGCTGTCGCGCTGGTTGCCCAGGCTCGTGGCGCCCAGGATGATGCCCGTGGTGTCCCGGGGCAGCACGCGCACCTCGGAGAGCGCCTGGATGCCCGCGTCGAGCATCATCCACTGCATGGGGTTGACCTTCTGGGCGTCCGCGGGCGGCACCTTGTGCTTGCGCCAGTCGAAGACGAAGTCGTTCACGAAGCCGCCCACTTCCGCGTAGCTCCGGTCCGGCATGGCCCGGTCCGGGTGGAAGTAGAGGCTGTGGTCCCAGGCGCGGGGGGGCACGGCGGTGAGTGACAGGCGTCCCGCGCAGATGCTGGTCCAGAAGTCTGGGACGCGGAGTGCGTTGGGGAGGACGCAACCCAGTCCCACCACGGCGATGGCATCCATAGGGGCTCTCTCTCCAGCCAGGCCCCACGACAGCAGGAGGAATGGAGCCCTCGGTCAGGAGGCGCGAGCCTAGCATGGCCCTCGCGGCCCGCTGCACGGATGACTCCGGGTCCGCCGCCCGCCCCCCGAGGGAGCGCGGGGGGACGGGTCTTTCTCACCGGCTGTGAAGCCCGGGCGCGGGGCCTCCGCACGTCCCAGGCCGCTTGCTCGGCCTCCTGACTGGAAGGCGGGCCCATTCCCACGGAATCCGGGGCGGACCTACCTTGTGCCTTGGGGGAGAAACGCCATGCACTACACGGTGGAGATTCCGAAGCGGGACTGGTTCGGTTATTTCGAGCTCTTGAGCGAGCGAGCGGTGAGTCACACCGTCCGCATGCGCCTGGAGTCCAGCGACGTCGGCGACCAGTTCCTCAACCGCCCGCTGCCCCTGGTGGGCATCGACGTGGAGACGAAGGGGCCGAGCGCCGGCAGTGTCGAGGTGACGGTGGGCGACATGCGCCAGGAGTTCATGCACCACATCGATGACCCCGCCAGCATCTTCCTGATGATGGACGATGACGGGAACATCGACTGCTTCTGCTTCGTGTCCGAGGACAACACGAAGACGCTGCTCTTCTTCGAGGGTGAGGAGAAGATTCCAGCCTGGTACCACTCCGACGCGGCCCGGGCCGAGGAGCACACGTCCGGACTGTGACCTCTGGCGCCACCGCGCGGCGGCCTCCCACGGAGGGGCGGGCCGCGCGCGGCGGGGTGCGTCACGGGGTGCTGGCGGGCGGGTCGATGGCCGCCTGGACGGTGACGAAGTTGCTGCCCTGCACCTGCCACAGCTCCATGGGCGCGGGGGCGTCGCCGTTGGCGTCGAAGTCCAGCTTGCCGCTGGCGCCGTCCACGTTGACCGTGCGGCCCGCGGCGAGGTCCGCCGAGAGCGCGGTGAAGTTGGTGCTGGTGAGCTGCAGGGAGGTCTGGCCGTTGGAGACCTTGGTGAGCGCCTCGGCCATCTTGGGCCCCGTCACCGCGCCGGTGGTGTTCAACGAATAGGACGCGCCGAGGGTCAACAGGTACATGGCGTCATAGGCGTTGGACGTGTAGGCGTAGCCGCTGGGGTCCGTCTTGAAGCGGCTGTTGAAGGCGTCGCGGAAGGCGGCGAAGGCCTGGCCGGTGCCCTGGGCGGGCGCGGTGCCGTAGAAGTTCTGGGCCTGGGCGGCCGCCGTGCTGTTGGCCAGCAGGCTCAGGTCCTTCACGCTGTCGGTGAAGAACCAGCGGTGCCCCGAGCCGGTGCGCAGGTTGGGCTGGGTGGACGACTCCACCAGGATGTTGGTGACGTCGTCCGTGAAGCCCACCACCACGGTGAGGTCCGGGTCATACGTGTTGAGATCCTGCACCGCGTCGCGCACGTTGCCGCGCCGGGGGTAGGGGATGCTGCGGTTTTCCCGCACGCCGGCGAGCCGCGTGGCCACGACGTCCTTGAGGCCCTGGCCGTACGTCTCGTTCACGTAGAGGATGGCCACCTTCTTCGGGTTGCCGAAGCGCGTGTCCGTGGTGCTGCTGAGCAACTGGCCGATGACGGCGCCCTGGATGGCGTCCGAGGGCGAGGTGCGCCACACGAGCCCCACCGGGCCCCCATTGGTGTCCGGCAGCGCGGACAGCTCGGGCGAGGAGGCGCTGTAGCTCATGAGCAGCACGTTGGAGGGGATGGTCACCGACTGGGCCACCGTATAGGTCTGGCTGCTGCCGGCCGTCAGCACCGCGGCGACCTGCTTCTCCTTCACCAGCCAGTCCGCCTGGATGCGCGCGCGCTCGGCGTCGCCGCCGGTGTCGCACAGGTACAGGGCGAACTGCTTGCCGTTGATGCCCCGCGCGTTGACCTGCTCCATCGCCAGCAGGGCGGCGTTGAAGGCCTGCTCGTCCGACTCGTCCTTGGGCGCGTTGGCCTCCGTGCCGGAGTGGATGGGGAAGAGCCCACCCAGCGGGATGTCCCCCGCCTCGGCGCGGCCGTAGATGCGGCCACACCCGGTGGGCAGGGGCAGGCACACGCCCTGGCTGCAGACCTTGTCCGCGCCGCACTCGGCGCTCGTCTCGCACTCCTCGAGTCCCGCCGCCGTGGTGAAGCTACAGCCGGTGGCCAGGACGGCCGACATCACTCCCATCAGCAACCGCGTGCGCATCAAAACCTCACCTCCATGCCGAGCCCCGAGCCCGCGGGCGCGGAAATCAAGCGCGCCTGCCCGGGCGGCGGCACGACGTCCTTGGGGTAGAGCAGCACCGCCGCCACGGCCCCCACCAGGCCCACGCCGAAGCCGATGTCCGCCAGGAGCGCGTTGCTCCGGGTGGTGTCCCGCGCCGCCACCTTGCCCTCCAGCGTGGTGGCGCCGTCGAAGTCCGCCCGCGCCGCGCGCGCCTTGAGCCCGAACACGGTGCCCACGGCCACGCCCGCCACCGCCACGCCGCCCAGCGTGAAGGCCGTCACCTGCATGCGCCGGCGCGCGGACAGCGACTCCTCGTAGGCCGCGGTGAGCCGCTGCTGGTTGGCCTCCTCGGCCACCCGCGCCGCCTCGCGCTCCTCCTGGGCGCGGCGCTGGGCCCCTTCCGCCTCCTGCTGCAGGCGCTTGCGCTCGTTCTCCACCTCGGTCGCCGCGGCCGCCTCGCGCTCCTGCTGCAGCCGCAGCCGGTCCACCGACGAGCGCGCGCGCTTGCGCAGCTGCGCGTCATCGCCCTCCGTCATGTACTGCTCGTAGTACGAGATGGCCTCGCCCACGTTGCCCGCCTGGTCGTACGCGCGCGCCATGTTGTAGATGAGCCGCGAGTCGGGGGCGAGCTCGTTGGCCCGGGCGAGCGCCTCGGCCGCCTCCAGGTACTTCTTCTGCTCGAAGAGCTTCTCGGCCTGCTTGATGAGTTCCTTTGGATTGCGCGAGGCGCCGGCACGCTGGGCGTGGGCCGGTCCGGGAATCATCAACAGGGCCGCCAACAGGACGGGGACCATTCTCATGGCCCGAGAGTCTACTCCAAAACATCGGGGCCGCTCCCTTCCGTGTGGGGAAGAGGGGCGGCCCCGGAGGACTGTCGCGGTGCGTGCGGGTCTCAGCTCTCCAGGCGCGAGATGAGCAGCTTGCGCTGGAGCATCAGGGCCTCGGGGGCCTTGGTCCCGAGCGACTCGAAGAAGGTCTCCTGGCTCTTGAGCTCGGCGCGCCACTCATCGGTGCGGATGGAGGTGACGTCGGCGAGCGCCTCGCGCGACAGGTCCAGGCCCTGGGTGTTGAGGCCCTGGTCGGCGCGGGGCACCCAGCCGAGCAGCGTCTCCTCGGTGGGCACGCGGCCGTGCACCCGGTTCACGATCCACTCCAGCACGCGCATGTTCTCCCCGAAGCCCGGCCAGATGAACTTGCCGTTCTTGTCCTGGCGGAACCAGTTGACCTGGAAGATCTTCGGCGGGTGGGAGATGGCCTTCTGCATGTCCAGCCAGTGCTGGAGGTAGTCACCCATGTGGTAGCCGCAGAAGGGCAGCATGGCCATGGGGTCGCGCCGCACCACGCCCACCTTGCCGGTGGCCGCGGCCGTGGTCTCGCTGCCCATGGTGGCGCCCAGGAACACGCCGTGGGTCCAGTTGAAGGCCTGGAGCACGAGCGGCACCGTGGTGGAGCGCCGCCCGCCGAAGATGATGGCGGAGATGGGCACGCCCATGGGGTCGTTCGCCTTGGCGCTCAACACGGGGTTGTTGGCCATGGGCGCGGTGAAGCGGCTGTTGGGGTGCGCGGCCTTCTCCGGGCTGCCCTTCTTCCAGGGCCGGCCCTGCCAGTCGGTGAGCTCCTCGGGCACCTCGCCGTCCATGCCCTCCCACCACACGTCGCCGTCCGGCGTCAGGGCCACGTTGGTGAAGAGCGTGTCGCGCGACACGGTGGCCATGGCGTTGGGGTTGCTCTTGTGGTTGGTGCCCGGGGCCACGCCGAAGTAGCCCGCCTCGGGGTTGATGGCCCACAGCCGGCCGTCCGGACCCACGCGCATCCACGCGATGTCGTCCCCGATCGTCTCCACCTTCCAGCCCGCGTACTCCTTGGGCGGAATCATCATGGCGAAGTTCGTCTTGCCGCACGCGGAGGGGAACGCCGCCGCCACGTACGTCGTCTCGCCCTTGGGGCTCGTCACCCCGAGGATGAGCATGTGCTCGGCGAGCCAGCCCTCGTCCTGCCCCAGGTAGCTGCCGATGCGCAGCGCCAGGCACTTCTTGCCCAGCAGCACGTTGCCGCCATAGCCGCTGCCGAAGCTCCAGATGGTGTTGTCCTGGGGGAAGTGGCAGATGTAGCGGCGGTCCGGGTTCAGGTCCCCCGTGCTGTGCAGGCCGCGGTTGAAGTCGCCCGAGTCCCCGAGCATCTCCAGCGCCGCGCGCCCCATGCGCGTCATGATGCGCATGTTGAGCGCCACGTAGATGCTGTCCGTCAGCTCCACGCCCACCTTGGCGAAGGGGCTGCCCGGCGGGCCCATGATGTAGGGCACCACGTACATCGTGCGGCCCTGCATGCTGCCGGAGAACAGGTGGGTGAGCTTGGTGTACGCCGCCTCGGGCTCCATCCAGTTGTTGGTGGGCCCGGCGTCCTCCTTGTTCGTCGTGCAGATGAAGGTGAGGTGCTCCACCCGCGCCACGTCATTGGGGTTGGAGCGGTGCAGGTAGCAGCCCGGCCGCTTCTCCGGGTTGAGCGGGATGAGGATGCCCTCCGCCACCGCCTGCGCCGTCAGGCGCTCCTTCTCTTCCTGCGAACCGTCACACCACACGATCCGGTCCGGCTGCGTGAGCCGGGCCATCTTCGAGACCCAGGCCATCAACTCCGGGTTCTTCGTGGGAGCGTTGTCCTGGATCCCTTGGTTCTGGAGCGAGGCCATGTCCATCTCCTTGTAAAAGGTTCGGCTACCTTTCTGGCTTCGCTTTGTAAAAGCAATGGCGCACGGCGTCGTTCCGCCCTCGGACGCTGGCCACTTTGTGCAATTTTACTAATTGAATCGTGTCTATCCGGAAGTGGACGTTGGTGGCCCCATCAAAAGTCGAGGAAGGGCACGCCGCCGCCCACTCGGAGTCGGTGGAGGAACACGCCCAGGCCGGCCGAGCCCGTGGCGTAGTCGGCCGACACGCGCAGGAGGCCCTCGCCCGGGGACACCCAGCCCGTGGGTCGGTCGATGGCGTAGAGCAGCGCGCGCTCGCCGAAGCGCAGGGCCTCCTCGCGCGCCTCGGCCTCGCCGGTGTGCTGGTGCAGGTCCACGAAGAAGTGGCCCAGGCCCGCCATGCCGTAGAAGTGCGAGGGGAAGACGGTGTACTGGCCGCGCAAGTCCCGCGCGATGCGCCGGGCGGCCTCGAGGTAGCGCGGCTCGCCCGTCACCGCGTGGAAGCGCAGCGCGAGCGCGCCCAGGCCCGCGCCCCCCATGGCCCAGTAGGGGTAGAGGACCTGCTCGCCCTCCGAGCGCTGGAAGCACAGCGCGCCGTCGCGCTCCTGTCCCCGGCCCAGGTCATGGTCGAGCAGGGCCCGTGCCCGCTCGAGCCAGCCGGGCTCGCCGGTGGCCTCGGAGAGCCGCAAGAGGAAGTAGCCGATGCCCGCGCTCCCGTGGGCCAGGCCGCAGTAGACGTCGCCCCGGTTGCGGTAGTGCGGTCCCGCGGGGCCCTGCTCCAGCATCGCGTCGATGCGCACGGCGGCCTCCCGGGCCGCGTGCAGGTAGCGGGCGTCCCCCAGCCGCTGGTGGAAGAAGAGCTGGGCGAGTCCCCAGCCCGCGTCGCCGTAGAACAGGTCCGCGCCCTGGCCGAGCAGCGGAGACGCCGCGCCCGTGGCCAGCAGCCGCTCGGCCGCCTCGTGCTGGCCCAGTTCCAACAGGCTCCAGGCGATGCCCGCCAGGCCCACGTACAGCCCCGGAGGGTAGTGCGCATGGTCCGCGCGCGCCGCCTCGTCCCGGAGCGCCGTGAGGAATCGCTCGGGCACCGCGCCGCGCAGACGATGGAGCGCCAGGGCGATGCCCGCCGCCCCGTAAGCCACGCCCAGCCGGTTGGTCACGCAGCGCCGGTAGTCGGTGGGCAGGCCGAGCGGGTCCGCTTCATGCGCGATCTCCTCCTCGAGGTAGCGCGCCGCGCCGTCGATGCGCGCGCCGAGCGTCGCCGCGTCCAGCCGGGGCGGGGGGCGCGAGGGCGCGGGGGGCACGGTCCGCTCCGCCTCGTCGAGCAGGGCCTCGAAGCGGACGGGCTCCTCGGCGGCCAGGGCGAGCTGGACGAACACCTCGGGGATGCCGCGCTCCCGGGCGAAGTGCGCGAGCAGGGGCTCCCGACGCTCGGGGGCGAGCGCGAAGAACGGGGCCACCGGGTGGAAGAGCTCCCCCAGGACCCGGCCCAGGGCGCGCAGGTCCTGCTCGCGCGTGGGCGCGTCGCGGTTGCGCGGGTCGTGCGGGTCCAGGCCGAAGCCGGGCGTGGCCAGGGGAATGAGCGGGCTGGCGACGTCCGCGTGCTCGCAGTACGCGGACTCGAAGTCGATGAGCGTCACCCGGCCGCTCTCCGGGTCGAAGAGGATGTTCTGGGGCGCGAGGTCCCGGATGACCACGCCCCGGGCGTGGATGGCCCGCACGTGGGCCGCGAGCTGACGGGCCAGGTGCGTGAAGGTCCGCGCGAAGGTCCTCAACTGGTCGGCCGTGGGACGGCCCTCCAGCACGAGCCCGAGGGCATTGCGCGCCAGCAGCCGGGGCAGGCTCATGCCCGGGGCGCGCTCCATGACGAGGAAGTGGTGTTCCCACTCCTGGAACGCGTCCAGCACCCGGGGCGCCGCGTCCGTGCCCTCCAGGCGCCGCAGGACGCGGCGCTCGTTCTCCAGGCAGGCCACGGCGTCATGGGGCTGATGCCGGCCCCGGTTGACGTGGGGCCGCGCTTCCTTGACCACCACCTCCCGCCCCGTCTGGAGGTCCTGGCAGAGGTAGACGCCGCCCTTGCTCGACGTGCCCAGGACGGAGAGGGGTTGGTAGCGGTGGTGGAGCGCGTCGTCCTCGTCCTCCGCGCCGGGCGCCTCGGGGAACGGATCGCTCACCCCGTCGGGCAGGGTGAAGTAGGGCAGGCGGGGATCCTCCACGCGTCGGCCATCGGGGCCGAGCGGGCACGTCTCGGGCTCGCCCTGGAGGTTGACCTCGTGGGGCGCGTGGAAGGTGCCGTGGCGGTAGAAGAGCACCTTGCTGTCCCGGTACGGCCGGTCCGAGAGGATGTAGGGGCCCACGAAGCCCCGGGTCACTGGCTCCAGGCGCTCGAGCAGCCGCCGGAACTGGTCCAGGTCCTGGGGGTAGACGGTGATGAACTTCCCGCAGCCGCCGCCGGAGCTCAGGCTGGAGTTGCCCAGGTCGAGCATGGCCGCGTCGACCAGGAGCTTGAAGGCGACCCCCTCGGCGAGCAGCACCGGCACCACGGCGGTCACCAGGGCCTGGGCCTGCTCGGGCACGGAGGACAGGTGGAGCTTGAAGCCGGAGACGGGCGTGCGGTTGTCCGGGGGCAGCACGTGGTACCAGATGCCGCGCGGGGCCGCCCGCCAGCCCTCGGGCAGCAGGGGCGCGAGCAGCTCCGCGAAGCCCGGCTGCCGGGAGCGGTAGGTATCCAACCCCTCGTAGCGCTCCGGATGCAGCAGGGTGAAGAGATAGAGGTCCCGGTGCGCCCTGCGCTCAATGCCTTCCATGCGTGTTTCCCCCCGTCGAATAAAACGGAGGGCCACGGGGCCCGGGGGTGTGCCCGGTGTCCGTGACCCTCCCGGTGACAGCTGCGCGGCTCCGCTAGGCCAGACAGGCCAGCAGGCTGAGACCCGAGCGTGGCCAGGCCTCCTGCTGCGTGACGTTCGAAGCGAGCTGCTGCAACGCGAGTACCTTGCGTTTCATGACCGACCCCCTTGCCACTGAGGTGAGGAGAGCGAGAGCCCATCTCCCGCTCGTTCACCTCGTGGCTCAAGGTGTTGGCCAGGGGCGCCCGCGCCAAGTCCGGGTCCCGGTGGGGCCAAGGACTCGTCTGGCGGTGCGCCCCTCCTCGCGGGGTGGCCCGCTCAGCCGCAGGTGTACGACCAGCGGCAGTTGTTCGACAGGCACTCGTTGTTCGCCGAGCAGATGGCGCCCCGGGCCTTCTTGTTCTGGCAGGCGCCCAGGTTGAGGCCCCAGCCGCAGTACTGCTGGGCGCCGCAGTCGTTGTCGCCATCGCAGATGCAGGTGCCGGTGACCTTGCCGCAGTCGGACGAGGTGCACTTGGCGCTCACGCACTCCTCGTTGAAGCGGCACACCTCGCCGAGCACCTTGGAGTTGGGGGCGTACGCCTTGCCGCACACCTGGGGGTACTGGGCCTCCCGGGTGGCCTTGGGCACGTACGCCGCCACGCCGCCGGTGTCGATGTCCGCCGCCGCGTCCACCATGCCCGCGCGCGTGGACTGCGCGCGCTCCCACATGCGCAGGAAGACCTCGGACGAGCCCTCCAGGCCCGTGGTGTTGGCGCCCAGCTGCTTGAGATCCCGCAGCAGGTCGGGCAGCAGGCCCACGTGCGCGAGCCCGTACGTGTCGAAGTCGGTGCCCAGCCGCGGCGGGCCGGACACGCGCTGCTGGGCGGCCTGGGCATCCGCCTCGGCCTTGAAGCCCGCCGAGCACGCGCCGTAGGAGCCGAAGCGCGGCCGCGTCTGCTGGATGAAGCCGTTGAGGTCCGCGCCGAAGGCCATGGGCACCTTGAGCCCCTGGCGGCCGAACTCGTACGCCTGGGCGAAGGAGCGCGTGGAGCCCTGGCAGGAGTTGGCGATGGGCGTGCGCGTGTAGTCGCGCGTCTCGTCATGCGCGGTGCGCAGGCCGAAGATGCCGCCGGACTGGCGCAGGTAGCGCACGATGTGGGCGGGCGTGGACTTCTCGGCGTCCGCGACGTCCGGGTTCATCACCTCGCGGAAGTGGCCGTGGGAGATGTAGACCGGGTAGTAGGTGTTGGAGCGCGTCAGGGCGACCGTGTCCTCGACGGCGCGCTCGGACATGTGCGCCATGTCGATGAGCATCCCCTTGGCCATGAGCTCCTGCACCAGCGCCTTGCCGTCGGGGGTGAGGCCCTTGACGTTGCGGCAGTTGGCGTCCACGTCGAAGCCGAGCGTGAAGCCCGCGCCCGTGGCGCCGCAGTCGTAGTCGATGTGGCAGTTCTCCAGGAACTGGGCGGCCTGGAAGATGATGTTGTGCAGCGCCGCGCCGCCGAAGCGGTTGTCCAGCTGGTGCACGGGCTGGAGCGAGCGCACGCCCAGGGCGTGGAAGCGGTTGAGCTCCGAGCGCCAGTCCTTGGTGCCGAACAGCTTGCTCACCTCGATGGAGAGCACCATCGCGAGCTTGCCCGAGGCGATGATCTGCCGGGCATGCGCGGGCGACAGGGCGATCTCCGCCCAGGACGTGCGCGCGTCGAAGTCCTTGGCCATTTGAATCTGCACCTCGACGTCGGCCATCTCGTCGCAGGGGCGCTTGAGGTTCTGGTAGGGCAGGGCGCTGCACAGGAAGCCGTTGCTCACCAGGGACACCGTCACGAGCGACAGGCCGCCCAGGTGCGCCTGGCGCAGGGAGCCCTCGAAGGCC
Source organism: Archangium primigenium (assembly GCF_016904885.1). Classification (NCBI taxonomy): domain Bacteria; kingdom Pseudomonadati; phylum Myxococcota; class Myxococcia; order Myxococcales; family Archangiaceae; genus Melittangium; species [Archangium] primigenium. Next base: position 8,546,499 of record NZ_JADWYI010000001.1, on the reverse strand, counting down.
TGCTGGTGGGCGATGGTGTCCCAGCGCGGCCACTGGGTCTGGACCTGCTTGCGGCCCAGGTGCAGGCCGGTGTCACCCTCGGTGCCCTCGATCTTCCCGATGAACTCCGAGGCCACCGCGCCGCCCACGCCGAACAGGGAGCTGAGGATGGGCACGCCGCCCAGGTTCACCGCGCCCGAGTTGGGGCACAGGTTGAGCATGTTGCTCAGGTCCATGCGCACCCGGGCATGGCTGCTCTCGGGCATGCCGCCATCGCAGCTCGTCAACTCACCCGTGTGGCTGCCATGAAACCACCCGCCGCCAAACGCCGCCTCGGCGAACATGTGGTGGTGCAACTCGGCGAAGCCCGCCACCGCCGCCTTCTGCTCCACCGCGGCCGGGGCCACGGGCTGCGCGTCGGGCACGCTCTCGTCCACCGGCTGGCAGCCGGGCGCGAGGGACAGCAGGGACATTAAAGACAACGGAACCAACGGGTTTCGGGTCATGCGCGGCAGCTCCTGTGGGGCAGAGGGCCGCATCCCAACCCGTGTGAAAAATGAAAATCAAGGCAGGGCGGGACAAATGGGATGTCCCGCCCCCGGTGTTGCCTCGCCAGCAACGCGGGGCGCGCTCCGGGTGTGCCTGCTTCAGGCGTGGTGCGCCACCGCGGCCTTCACCCAGCGCAGGATGCTCGCCTCGTGGAGGTCCGCGTCGCCGCGCACCTTGAGGTGGCGCATGGTCTTCCCGGTGCCCTCGAGCCGTCCTTCCGGATCGTCGAGCTTCTCCGGGGGGGCCATGATGTTGAGGCCGGCGTAGGTCGACGCGGCGTAGAGCGAACAGAACCCGCCCTTCAGCTCGTAGTAGGGCATGCCCCACTTCATGGACTCGCGGGCTCCGGGAGCGGCCTTCTTCACCAGGGCCCGCAGGGCCTCGAGGTGCTCGCGCCGCTCCGGGGGCTGCTGCGCGAAGAAGTCGTCCGCCGGGGCGCCGAGGTCCGCGCGGCGCGAGGAGGGGCGGGCAGGGGTCTTCTTCTTGGCCGCGACCTTCGCCGGGGTCTTCACGGGCGTCTTGCTCGCGGCGCTCTTCGTCGCAGCGAGTTTCTTCGCGGGCGTCTTCTTCGCGGGCGTCTTCTTCGTGGACGTCTTCTTCGCCATCGCCTTGCGTGCTGCCATCCGATCCTCCCAAGCCCCAGCGCGCCCGGGGCAGGCGGGGATGCTACCTCCCCGTGAAGGTGTCAGACCACCGAGAGGGGCAGCGTTTCCCCGACCAGATCAGACCCATGGCCGTGGCCCGAGAGCGTCGTCGCGCATGGATGGAGATGGAAACCCAGGCACCACATGGAAACCCTGTCTTCAAGCCGTAAAACTTGATTTAACGTTAAATCCGTGTCACTGTCCATCCTGCCCTGTCCACTGAGTGGTGGACAGGCGCAGCTCCGGCGGCCTCGCACCGCTGGTGGGGGAGGACAGCTCACGTGAAAGCGATTCGGACGTTGACGCCCTGGGCGGCGGTGCTGGCACTGCTCAGCCAGACACCCAGCATGGCACAGCAATTCAGCTACTCGGCCGCGCACATCACCAGCTGGGATGGCTGTGAATGCAGCTCCAGCTCGCTGAGCTTCACGGACGACCAGATGAACGGTTTCGACGCCGCGCTGGCCTCGCGTGGGCACATCCGGATGCATCGGTTCGCCAACACGGATGTCTGGGCGAGCGACTACACCGAGGATTCGTTCGGCGGGTTCGACCACATCTCCAGTGACGACTCGGACCTCATCGCCTACTCGGGCCATGGTGCCGCGCCGAAGTACTCGTCGGGGCAGACGTACAAGGCGCCCGTCTGCAGGTCGGGCAGCACCAGCTCCTGCTGGTTCGACTCGCAGAACATCCGGTTCGGCGAGCGCTCGGGCAGTCATGCCACTCCCTTTGTCGGCGAAACGCGCTGGTCGCTGTGGTTCACCTGCTACAGCGTGGACGAGCGTCCGGATCAGCAGTGGGGCGCCGCGCTGCTGCAGGGGCATGAGTACGTGATGGGCTACCGCGACACCTCCCTGGACTTCTACACCACGGACGAAGTGCCCTCGGACTGGGTGGACCGGGCCATTGGCGGCGCGGACTCGTTCAAGTCGGCGTGGTTCTGGGCGGTGGAGGACTGGTGGGCCAACGACACGGGCGGCCTGGTGACCGCCGGCCCGGACTCGAACAGCACCCTGTACCGCCTGGACCACCTGAACAAGACCTGGGCCCGTCGGGATGCCTCCGACTACGGCCTGTGGATCGCCTGGTCATATCACCAGGGATGAGCCCCACCCCCCGCGATCCAGGAGAGAAGACCATGAGAAAGAACATCGTCGTGGGCCTGGTGCTCGTCGGCCTGACCGGGATGGGCTGCGCCGACAAGGGCGAGCCGTCCGTCTCCCCCGCCTCCACCTCCGCCCAGACCCTGGCCACCTCCGTGGCGGAGACGCCGGACCAGGACACCCTCGCGACCCAGGCCTACGCGCGGGTGCAGCGGGAGTTCGTGGCGGGCCGCTCGGCCAGCCTGCGCTACCCCATCTACACGCTGCGGCCCGTGGGTGACGCCACCGAGCAGGTGCGGGAACGGGCCCGCGTCCTGGGCCTGGACACCCAGACCCTGAAGAAGACCGAGCAGGACGTCTCGGTGACCGGCAACGGCTGGGAGCTGCGCATGGACGCGCGCAGCGGCGCCGAGATGTTCCTGGACAAGACGCGCTTCCACGCGAGCCCCGGCGTCGCGGCCCTGCCGCTCAAGGAGTCCGATTACATCGCCCTCGCCCGGGCCCACGTGCGGCGGAAGCTGCCCGAGGCCGCCGCGCACGACCTGCGGCCCTACCGCGTCCGCCGGTACATGAACGACATGACCGACCCGAAGGGCAACCGCGTGGGCGCCACCGTGTACCAGGTGGCGGTGGCCTTCCACGAGCAGCTGGCGGGGCTGCCCGTCATCGGGGCGGGCGGCAAGGTGGCGGTGCACCTGACGCCGGCCGGTGAGGTCATCTCCCACGAGGCGACGGTGCGCGACACGGCGCAGCGCTTCGCGGAGGTGTCTGGCCAGCAACTGCTCGCGCCGGACGACGCCCGTCGGCGAGCGGAGGATCAGCTGACGGCCCAGGGCGTGAACCTGGCCGACTACGTGCTGACCCGGGCGGAGCTGGGCTACTACCGGCTGGGGCGTCACGGCCTGCAGTCGGTGCTGGCGCCCCACTACGCGTACTTCTACGAGCCCGCCTCGACCCGGGTGGTGGGCAAGAAGCGCCTGGCGGTCATCCCGGCCGTCACCGACCCGGCCGTGCTCGAGCGGCTGCGACAGGACGAGCGCGAGGACGCCACGCGCAAGGCGGACTTCCGGTCGCGCGTGGCACCGCCCGACAGCAAGTAGGCGGACGGGCATTCGGGGGGGCGGAGCACCGGGGGGCCGTCTCCCGGTTCTCCCCCACGGGAGACATGGCACATGCGAGAGCCCTGGCGAGCACGAACGTGGGGAGGGGTCCTGGCGGGCGCGGCGGCGCTCCTGACGGCCTGCCCATCCCCGGGGGCGCGCGAGCGCTACGAGCTGGAAGTGCTGGGCAGCCGCGCGGCGCTCGAGCGGTACACGGTGGAGGTGGAGGGCTTGAGGGACGAGGGTCTCCTCGCGTCGGAGGACCCCTCGTTGCGGCGGTGGTCGACGGAGGCGGAGACGGGCGTGCTCGTCCGGGCGCCGTGGGTGATTCGGAGCCGCGACGGCGAGCGGGTGGTGGACGAATTGGCCCTGGAGCCCTTCGTGTGCCGCCACCCTCCGGCCCGCTACGCGCGGATGCGCGAGGAGGGCTGGCGCTTCGTCGAGCGCCATCAGATCCAACTCACGGCGGAGGGCCGGCTGCGGCGCGATGCGGACCTGGACCGGCCCTTGTCGTACGCGTGTGAGGCCTCGCCCCCCTCGGCCCGGGACAGTCGCGAGGGCTGGAGCACGCCGCTGGGCACGCTGGGCGCCTGCACCGAGCCGGAGCGTGCCGCCACCCAGGTGGTTCTCGAGACCGGGGACGAGCGCCGGGCGGCCCACCTGTGCCACGCCACGTACCTGCCCGCGCATGGCGGCGCGGTGTCTCTCGGCTTCGCGTTCACGGTGCCCGGCGACGAGGTGCCGCTGACGGTGGCGCTCTGGCACTGCATGGATCCCCTCACGGCCACCTACCCGCTGGCGCTCGAGGTGGGCCAGGGCTTTCCGCGCGAGGACTGCCCCCGGCGGCCGGGCGCCTCGGGGCTCGTGGGCGGAGCGCCCCGCGCCGCCCCCGTCCTGCGCGGCACGTGGCGCATCTCACGGCTCGACTTCACGGACGGCGGACGCCTGGTGGGCGAGGTGGACGCGGTGTTCGCCGTGCCCGGGGGCAACGGTGAAATGCGCTTGCGCGGCCCCGTGGATCTGCCCTTGCTGCGCATCCCCTTGTCAGGAGGACATAGACCATGAAGGGACCGAGCCGGGTGTGGATGGGGCTGACCGCGGTGTTGGCCTGTTCGGGATGCGCGCAGGAGGGCTACGAGGTGCGGCTGGAGGTCACCGGGCCTCCCGCGGCCTTCTCGGGACGGACGCTCGAGGTCCAGGGCATCACCGCCCCCGCCGCCCGCGTGCGCACGGGACACACCAGCCTGTGGACCACGGAGGTGGTGCTCTGTACCCGGAACCGTGAGGCCTTCCTCTCCCAGCCCCTGCGCGTGCGGGTCCTGGAGGGCGAGCAGGTGCGTGAGGACCGGCAGGTGCGGCGCACGGCGTGCCGGTCGAGCGGGGAGCGCGCCGGAGAGCGCGAGCACGACATCCTCTACCTGGGGGAGGATGGAATGCTCGTGACGGACTTCGGCGAGGACTCCCGGACGGAGGCGGTCTGCTATCCCCCCGACGCGCCCATCCCGTGTCCCAAGCCCGACTTCTAATTCACGGCTCGGGTGAATCCGTCGGAGCGCGACGGGCAACCTCTCGGTGGCTGCTCAGGTTCAGGCCGAACGCGACGCCGTGGCCGCGATCAGCGCCTCGGCGGCCGTGAAGAGCGCCGCGCCGAGGAGCATCAAATCCTTGAGCAGAAAACCGCCCACTGGACTGGTGGGCTCCAAGACCCCAGGCGTCGTGACGAGGAAACTCAGGGTCATGACGAACATGCCCGAGGCGGCGAGGCTCGCGAGCCCCGAGAGTCGCGGGGCCCACCGCCGCGTGGCGATGAACAAACCCATGCCAACCTCGACAACTCCAATCAGAGCGGATGTGGTGCGCACGCTGAACACCGCGTACAACCACGACATGAACGGCGAGTATTCGATCAGGGGCTTGATCTCCTCGGCTTCGAACGCGAAGAACTTGAACGTGCCGTACAGCAGGATGATGAAGACGAGCCCATAGCGAAGCAGCCCGATGGCCACTGTCTGGAGGAATTGGAGACGGACCTCGTGGGAATGACCAGCCTCGGAAGAGGCGGGAGCGGGCGCTGACGTTGTCATGTGGGGCTCTTGTGCGCGCGAGGGGTAGGCAGGCGACCACGCTGCACGATTTGCGTTGTATATGCGCCGAGCATATAATGCAAGGAATGGATGGGGACAACATTGGAAACGTGCTGGGCGCTCTCGCGGAGTGGGTCACGGCGCAGGTGCGGAGCGCGGTGGCCCTGGAGGGCCTGAACCCCGCCGAGGTGAGCGCCTTGTTGCTCCTCTCGAAGTATCCCGACCGCTCGATTGAATTGCTGAGGGCGCCCCTCGACCTGTCGCACTCAGGTTGTGTCCGGCTCGTCGATCGGCTCGTTCAGGGAGGTTATGTGGAGCGGCGCGAGGGCGAGGATGCCCGCAAGGTCGCGTTGCACCTCACCCTCCAGGGCCGTGAGTTCGCCCGGACCGCGAGGGAGCAGCGCGCCGAGGCCCTGGCACGTCTCCTTCACGGACTGGATGCGGAAGAGCGGGAGCGCCTGGGGCGGCTCGCGAGCAAGCTGCTCGAGCAGTCGGTTCCTCAAGCGAGCACGGCGATGAAGGTCTGCCGGCTCTGCGACTACGACGCCTGTGTCGAGTGCCCGTTCGATGGGTTGGGCCCCTGACGGCCTGGACCATGGGCGGCGATGGCATCGAGCCACGCAGCGCGGCACGTCCCTCGTGCTTTCAACGTTCCGCGAGCGCACGCGCCATTCGCCGCGCGCTCTCGGGGCCGACGGGAGAATAGAAGAGGACTCGAAGCGTGCGTGCGTCCGGCTCGATGTGCATCAGCGTCACGTGCGCGAGCTCGATGCGGCCGGTTCCGGGGATGTCGACGACCTTCGTGCCCTCGGGCTCGGCATCCAAGTCATGCAGCGTCCAGAGTCGGCGGAACTCGGGGCTCCTCGCCGTCAGCTCGTCCACGAGTTCCTGGAACCGCTCATGCGCACTCGCGCGCGCGGCTTCCGCGCGAAAGCGCGCCACGAGGTTTCGTGCGTGGGCCTCGTGCTCCACCGTGACGAGCGGCGGTCCCTGGCCGAGGAAGATGTTCCGCAGGGCATTCGTGCCACGCCGATCACCCCAAAGCTTCAGCGCGGGCTGGTTCATCGCGACGACGTCCCAGCGCATGGTCGAGACCGTCACCGGATGGTGATGCGCCTCGATCGTGCGCGCGAGCAGGGGGCTCACGAGCGGCGGCGTCGCGGCCACCGGACGGGGCGAGCGACCTTGGGCGAGCTCGAACAGGTACGACCGTTCCGCCGCATCGAGGCGCAGCGCGCTCGACAGTCGCTCGAGCAGCGCCTCCGACACGTGGATGTCGCGACCCTGCTCGAGCCACGTGTACCAGCTCACCCCCACCTCGGCGAGCTGCGCGACCTCCTCGCGCCGCAGCCCTGGCGTGCGCCGCCGCGCGCCCTCGGTCAGCCCCACATCGGACGGCCGCAGCCGCGCCCGGCGGGTCCGGAGAAAGTGCCCCAGCTCGGAGCGCGGAGACGACAGGGACGCGGCGGTCACGGGCCGCAGTCTAGCGCAAAGAATCATCGTCCAAACTGAGTCTGGAGCCGTTCGGGCACGCGCGCGCCGTGAATGCGAATGTGAGCCGAGGCCTCCTCGATGCGCTGCAAGTCGCCCGGCGTCAGCTCGATGTCGAGCGCGCCCAGGTTCTCGTCCAACCGGTGCAACTTCGTGGTGCCGGGGATGGGAACGAACCAAGGCTTCTGGGCCAGCACCCAGGCAAGCGCGACCTGGGCCGGGGTGGCTCGCTTGTCGTCCGCGATGTGCTGGAGCAGGCGGACCAGCGCCTGGTTCGCCTCCATCGCGTCCTGGGAGAAGCGCGGCAGGAGCCGGCGGAGGTCGTCGTCGGCCAACGGCGTGTGGGCGTCCATCTTGCCGGTCAGAAAGCCTTTCCCAAGGGGGCTGTAGGGCACCAGCCCGATGCCCAGCTCCTCGAGGGTCGGAATGATCTCGGCCTCATGCTCTCGCGTCCAGAGTGAGTATTCGCTCTGCAACGCCGTCACGGGATGCACGGCGTGCGCGCGGCGGATCGTCGCCGCGCCGGCCTCCGACAAGCCAAAGTGTTTGACCTTCCCTTCGGCGATCAGGTCCTTCACGGTGCCAGCGACGTCCTCGATGGGCACCTCCGGGTCGACACGATGCTGGTAGAGCAGGTCGATCCGGTCGGTCCGCAAACGCCTCAGAGAGGCGTCCGTCACGCGACGTATCTGCTCGGGTCGGCTGTCGACCCCTGACAGCGGGCTCGGCCCGTTCTCGCCATGCTTGATGCCGAACTTGGTGGCGATCACCACCTGGTCGCGCACTGGCGCGAGTGCCGCACCGACCAACTCCTCGTTGAGAAAAGGTCCGTAGACTTCCGCGGTGTCGAAGAGCGTGACGCCGCGGTCAACCGCCGCGCGCAGCAGCTTCGTCATGTCCGCGGTGTCCTTGGGAGGACCGTAGAAGAAGCTCATGCCCATACAGCCGAGGCCGAGCGCCGATACTTCCAATCCCTGTCCAAGCTTGCGCTTTTGCATCTTGATCCTCAGCCGTTGACGTTAGCGAGCGTTCTTCGGTGCTCTGCCCAGGTTTCCCAGGAACTCGATCATCCAGCCCGGGTATTCGGTGGGCAGCGCGCTCACCGTGTCGAGCTCGGCGATCTCGGCGGGGTCGAGCACGAAGTCGCTCGCCTTCAGGTTGTCCCTGAGCTGCTGCTCGTTCTTCGCGCCGACGATGATCGCGGAGACGTGGGGCTTCGCGAGCAGCCATGCGAGCGCGACGCACGCGACGCTCGCGCCCTTGGCGTCGCCAATCTTCCGCATCGCGTCGATGCAGTCGAAGGCGCGGTCCTTGTTGACGGGCGGGAAGTCGAAGCGGGCGCGGCGCGAGCCGTCAGGGCCCTTGCCGTCACGGCCATACTTTCCGGACAGCAGGCCCCCGGAGAGCGGGCTCCAGACCATGAGCCCCATCTGGGCGTCGTTCAGGAGCGGCACGAGCTCGCGTTCGAGATCGCGGGTGGCGATCGTGTAGTGGGCTTGCAATGACTCGAAGCGAGCCCAACCACGCTGCGCCGCGATGCCGTTGGCCTTGGCGAGCTGCCAGGCCGCCAGATTCGAGCAGCCGATGTAACGCACCTTGCCCGAACGGACGACGTCGTCGAGGGCACGCAGTGTCTCGTCGAAGGGGGTCACCGGGTCGAAGCCGTGAATCTGGTAGAGATCGACCCAGTCGGTCCCGAGGCGCTTCAGGCTGCCTTCGATGGAGCTCAGGATGTGCGCGCGGGAGAGGCCCTGCTGGTTCGGACCCGTGCCGACCTTGCCGCGCACCTTCGTGGCGAGCACGACGTCCTTGCGACGCGCGCCGAGGGCCTTGCCGAGGATCTTCTCGGACTCGCCCTCGGAGTAGACGTCCGCGGTGTCGAAGAAATTGATGCCGCTCTCGAGCGAGAGGGACACGAGTTCGTCGGCCTCGGCCTGGGCCGTCTTTCCAATGGGCTCGTAGAAGCCCTTCCCGCCAAAGGTCATCGCTCCGAAGCAGAGTTCCGAGACGTAAAGGCCCGTGCGGCCGAACAGTCGATAACGCATGCGTCATTCCCCTTCATGCAGGCCACCGGATGCCTCGATCGGCCTGCTCATGGCGCTCACGATACGACCGGCGTGAAAGGGTGCCAGAGGGAGCTTTTATCCTGGGACCGCCACCACCCGTCTCAGCGGCTGTCCATCGGGGCGCGCGGGCGGCTCAAACGATCCGGCAGGACTCGTCGAAGCTCAGCCGCGGTCCGCGCGGGTAGAGTTTCGACTCGTCGCCATAGCCCAGCGTGCAGAGGAAATTCGACTTCCAGGTCGTCCCCTGGAAGAAGCTCTGGTCCACCAGGGCGTTGTCGAAGCCCGACATGGGGCACACGTCGAGCCCCAGCGCGCGGGCCGCGAACATCATGTAGGCCCCTTGCAGGGAGCTGTTCCGGAAGGCCGTCGCCTCGCTCAAGCGAGTGTCATTGGCGAAGAGCTCGGTGGCGTCGTAGGCGGGGAAGAGCTTCTTTGAATGCGCGAAGAAGCGCTCATCGAAGGCGACGATCGCGGTCACCGGGGCGGTGCGGATCTGTTCGACGTTGGAGCCCATGACACACGGGACGAGCTTCTCTTTCTCCGCGGCGCTTTGCACGAACAGCAGCCGGGCGGGCATCGCGTTGACCGAGGTCGGTCCCCACTTCATCAGTTCGTAGATGGCCCGCAGCGTGTCTGGGGTGACGGGCTGATCGGTCCAGTGGTGGTGCGATCGGGCCTCGGTGAAGAGTTGTTTCACGGAATCCGGCGAGATGGGCGGGCGCATGTCGTGCTCCTTCCAGAAAGATCGACGCGCAATCTCCCGCGAAACACCGGTCTTGTTAAGGCCGGATAATCCGGAGATATTCTCCGGCAGGGCGGACAATGGGCATGGACCTCAATGCGGCGCTCGTCTTCGTGCACGTCGTGAACAGTGGAAGTTTCACGGGCGCGGCGCGCGTGCTCGGGATTCCCGCCTCCACCGTGAGCGACCGGGTCGCCGCGCTCGAGGCCTCCCTCGGAAGCAGTCTGCTCACGCGGACGACGCGCACCTTGAAATTGACCGACGTGGGGCGCGAGTTCTTCACGAAGGCCGAGGCCGCGGTGAATGCGTTGCTCCACGCGGGCGAGGAGGCCTCCCAGGCGCAGCAGCGCCCGACGGGCGTCTTGCGGATGACGGGGCCGAGCGATTTCGCGACCCGGGAGATCGCGGAGTCGATCGCCGAGTACCATGCGAGGTTTCCGGGCGTCCGGGTCGAAACCCATCTCAGCAATCGTGCGGTCGACGTGATCGCGGAGGGGTTCGACATCGCGATTCGCGGCGGCGACCTCGACGACTCGAGCCTCATCGCGAAGCCCATCGGTGCGGGATGCCAGATCCTGGCGGCGAGTCCGGCCTACCTGCGCCGCGCTCCCGCGATCGACGCACCGGAAGAGCTCTCCCGGCACCCCTGCATTGGCTTCCTGATGAGCACGAGGAAAGGCGCGGAGCCGCCGTGGGTGCTCCGGACCGCCGCCGGCAAGACGACCCGCGTGAAGCCGGGGATCACGAACGCATCGACGTCATTCGCGATGATCATCGATCTCATGAAGGCCGGTGAGGGCATCGCGCTTCTTCCGGAGACGTTGATTCAGGACGAGCTCGAGGAGGGAGGGTTGATCCGGGTCCTCCCTGGATGGTCCACGGCGCGCGCGCCCGTCCACCTCGTCTATCCCCGGCATCGCTTCGCGTCACCGAAGATCCAGGAGATGCTTCCCATCCTGGAGCGGCGGCTGCGCGCACGACTCACCACGCGGCCCGCGCGGAGGTGATCGTCGGCCCCGGTCTGGTAGACTCCTCCAGGCGCGCCATGAGCTCATCTTCCTCGCAATGCCCTTGGGCCGGCTTTCTGGGCACCTGGGTTCTGATTCCCGAATCCTGCAACCACGAGCAGGGGCTGCCCCCGCGCGCGGGCTGGTACGTCATCTCCGAGGCCGAGGGGCGCCTGACGTTCACGATCGACTGGGTGGACGCCGCGGGTGCGAGCCACCAGGTCAGCTTCTCTGGCATTCCCGACGGAGCGCCCGCTCGTTTCGCGGGAGGCGAACTGGCCGATGCGCTCGCCGTCTCGGCGCCTTCCGCGCGTCGCCTCGATTCAGTGGCGTTCAGGGGCGGCCAGGCGCTGATGTTCGCCGAGCGGCAGCTCGATGACGTCGGAACGACGATGCGTGTCGTCCAGCAGGTGAAGCTTCCCGACGGGTCGCGCCCCACGAACGTCAGCCTGTACCGGAAACATCTTCCGAGCTGAAGGGATGATGCTCCGCACGGCGCGGAGCGGCTCCCGCTGAGAATCAAGGGAGGGCGGGGCACAGGAAATGCTCCGCCCTCCGTGCTTCTACAGCAGCTTGTCGAGGGTGATGGGCAAATCCCGCACGCGCTTGCCGGTGGCGTGGAAGATGGCGTTGGCCACGGCGGCGGCGACGCCCGTGGTGCCCACCTCACCAATGCCCTTGATGCCCAGCGGGTTGACGTGGGGGTCCTTCTCCTCGACGAAGTGCACGTCGATGTCCGGCACGTCCGCCTGCACGGGCACGTGGTAGTCCGCCAGGTCCGCCGTCATGACGCGGCCCGAGCGCGGGTCCCGCAGCGTCTCCTCGGTGAGCGCCATGCCCAGGCCGAAGATGACGCCGCCGGAAATCTGACTGCGCGCCGTCTTGGCGTTGAGGATGCGGCCGGCGGCCATGGTGGTGACGACGCGGCTGATGCGCGCGGTGCCCAGGGCCTCGTCCACGCGCACCTCGATGAAGTGGGCGCCGAAGGCGTGCGAGCTGTACTTCTTCTCCTCGGGCTTGGGGGCCGCGTCGCCCTTGCCCTCCACGTGGGGGAGGTTCTGGCGCGCGAGCAGTTGGGCATACGTCTCGCCCTTGCTCTTGTCCTTGCTGGAGAAGAGCCGGCCGTCCTCGACGAGCACGTCCTTCTCGGCCAGGCCGCTCAGGGGCGACTGCTTGTCGGCCACGGCGAGCTGGACGAGCTTCTTGCGCGCCTCGGCGGCGGCGGTCTGCACCGCGGGCGAGGCGGAGGCGGTGGTGGACGAGCCGCCCGCGAGCGGGCCCAGGGGCAAGAGGCTGTCCCCCATCTCCATGCGCACCTTGCCCACGGCCATGCCCAGGGCGTCGGCGGCCACCTGGGTGAGCACCGTGTAGGCGCCCGTGCCTAGGTCGGACGCGCCGCACTGCACGAGCGCCGAGCCGTCCGGCATCACGCGCGCCACGGCGGAGGCCGGCGAGCGCATGGCGGGGAAGGTGGCGGTGGCCATGCCCCAGCCGATGAGCACGTTGCCGTCCTTCATGGAGCGCGGCGCGAGGGGCCGCTTGGCCCAGCCGAAGCGCTCGGCACCCGTGCGGTAGCACTCCAGCAGGGACTTGCTGGACCAGGGGTGGCCGTGCTCGGGATCCGTGTCCGCGTGGTTGATGCGGCGCACCTCCAGCGGATCCATCTTCAGCGCGTGGGCCAGCTCGTCCATGGCGCTCTCCAGCGCGAAGGTGCCGGGGGCCTCACCCGGGCCGCGCATGAAGGTGGGCGTGCTGACGCTCAGGCGCGCCACCTGCTGGGCCGTGGTGACGTTGGGGCACGCGTAGAGCATGCCGCTCACGCCGGTGAAGAGCTCCGCGAAGCTGTCCTCCTCGGACAGCTCCGACTGGCCCGTGTGGCGCAGGGCGGTGAGCTTGCCCTTGGCCGAGGCGGCGAGCTCCACCTTCTGCTCGGTGAAGGGGCGGTAGCCCACCTGCATGTTCATCTGCCGGCGCGTGAGCACGAGCTTCACCGGCCGGTTCACGTGCTTGGCCGCGAGGATGCTCAGCACCACGTGGGCCCAGGGCAGCGCCTTGCAGCCGAAGCCGCCGCCGATGTAGCGCGCGAGCACGCGGATGTTCTCCTGCGGCATGCCGAACAGCACGGAGAGGAACTGCCGCATGAAGAAGACGCCCTGGTTGGCGTCGTAGAGCGTGAGGTGCTCGGGGTCGTCCCAGACCGCCACGGTGGCGTGGGGCTCCATGGGGTTGTGCGTCTCGGCGGGCGTCGTGTACGTGCCCTCCACGCGCACGGCGGCGGCCTTGAGCGCGGCGGCCACGTCCCCGCGCACGTGCCCGGGCGGGGGTCCGCCGAAGATGCCCGGGGCGGGCTCGATGCGCGCCTTCTTGAGGTCCAGCGTGGCGGGCTTGTCCACGTAGGTGGTCGTCACCAGCGAGGCGGCGTGCGTGGCGCGCTCCAGGCTGTCGGCCACCACCAGGGCGATGGGCTGGCCGTTGTAGAGCACCTCGCTGTCTTGCATGGCGGTGACCCGGGGCAGCACGGAGATGGCGGCGTACTGCGCCAGGCCCGCCAGCTTGGGCGTGTTGCGCGGGGTGAGCACCGCGAGCACGCCCGGGGCCTGCTCCGCCTCGGCCGTCTGCATGCGCAGCACGGTGCCGCGCGCCACGGTGCTCTGGACGATGACGGCGTAGGCCGTGTTGGGCAGCGTGTGCTCGGCGGCGTAGCGCGCCTGGCCCGTCACCTTGAGCCGACCATCCACCCGGTCCACCGGGGGACCCATGAGCTTGTTCGTCATGACTTGCCTCCGAGCGTCGTGAGGGACCGCACGATGAGCCGCCGGGCCAGTTCCACCTTGAAGCCGTTGTGGGCGCGCGGCTGGGCGCCCTCGAGCGCCGCGGTGGCCGCCGCCTCGTACAGCGCGGGCGAGGCCTGCTGGCCGATGAGCTTCTGCTCGGCCGCCGTGGCGCGCCAGGGCTTGGTGCCCACGCCGCCCAGCGCGATGCGGGCCGTCTTCACGCGGCCCGCCTCCAGCTCCAGCACCGCGGCCACCGAGGCCAGGGCGAAGGCGTAGGAGGCGCGGTCGCGCGCCTTCATGTACAGCGAGCGGCGCGCCGCGGGCAGCGCGGGCAGGTCCACGGAGAGGATGAGCTCGCCGTGCTCGAGCACCGTCTCGCGCTCGGGCGTGGAGCCCGGCAGGAGGTGGAACTCGGTGAAGGGCACGGTGCGCTCACCCCGGGGGCCGAGCACCCGCACGGTGGCGTCCAGCGCCGCGAGCGGCACGCACATGTCCGAGGGGTGGGTGGCGATGCAGGCGTCGCTGCCGCCGAGCACCGCGTTGGAGCGGTTGATGCCCTCGAGCGCCGAGCAGCCCGTGCCGGGCGCGCGCTTGTTGCAGGCAGTGGCCGTGTCGCGGAAGTACGGGCAGCGCGTGCGCTGCATCACGTTGCCGGCCACGGTGGCCATGTTGCGGATCTGCCCCGACGCCCCGGCGAGCAGCGCCTGGGAGAGTGCGGGGTAGCGCTCGCGCACGAGCGGGTGGTTGGCCACGTCGCTGTTGCGCGCCAGGGCGCCCAGGCGCAGGCCGCCCTCGGGCAGTTCCTCCACCTGGGCGAGCGGCAGCTTGCGCACGTCCACGAGGAGCTGGGGGGTCTGGACGCCGAGCTTCATCAGGTCCAACAGGCCCGTGCCGCCGGCGAGGAAGGTGGCCTGGGGCGAGCCGCTGACCTGGCCCACGCCGGCGCCCGGTTCTTGCGTCTGCACGTAATGGAAGGGATGCATGTGCGTTCTCCCGGGAGGGGGTTACTGGGGCTGCCGCCGGACCTGCTGGATGGCGGCGACGATGTTGGGGTAGGCGCTGCACCGGCAGATGTTGCCGCTCATGGCCTCGCGCACGTCCGCGTCCGCAGTGCCACAGGGCTCGGACAACAGGCCCACGGCGCTCATGATCTGCCCGGGCGTGCAATAGCCACACTGGAGCGCGTCGCAGGTGAGGAAGGCCTCCTGCATGGGGTGCAGCGTCTCGCCCTGGGCGAGGCCCTCCACCGTGCGCACCTCGGCGCCCTCCTGCATGAGCGCGAGCGACAGACAGCTCAGCTCGCGCCGGCCATTGACGAGCACCGTGCACGCGCCGCACTGGCCATGGTCACAGCCCTTCTTCGTGCCGGTGAGGTCCATGCGCTCGCGCAGCGCGTCCAGCAGGCTCGTGCGGGGATCCACCTTGAGCGCGCGGGGCTGGCCGTTGACGGTGAGGTGGACCTCCATCTCGCCGGGGGGGGGGGCTCCGGGCGTGGGCCCGGGCGCGGAGGGGGGAGGGGCGGCGGACGTGTGTCCGCAGGCCTCCAGCAGCAGGGCCCCGCCCACGGTGATCGTGGTGGCGGTGGCGATGAACTCGCGGCGGGTGGCGCCTTCGGGCACGTCGGAGGCGGGGGCCTCCGGGCGCGAGGCGTCCTCGGGAGGGAGCGACTTGGGGTCCGTCATGACAGCTCCAGTCTGATGACAACGGACGGGAGGCTAACGCGAAGACAACTCGCGCGCGCCAAGACATTCCAGGATTCGTTGACCCCGCTCACCCCAGGTGGGTGGGTGTCAGTCCGCCGTCGCGGTGAGCACACCATGCAGCAGCGCGAGCACCACCGTGTACGCGAGGAGCTGGGGCGCGACGAACGCGATGCCGAAGCGCTCGGCCACGAAGCCCGCGGCGCTCGGGAGCACGGCGATGCCCACGGTGCCCGCGCTCACCTGGAAGCCCACGGCGTGCGCGGCCACGTCGCCGCCCACCCGCCGGGGCGTCTCCGACATGAGCGCGGGGTAGATGGGCGCGATCGCCAGTCCCAGCAGGCCCAGGCCCAGCGCGGGGGGCAGGGCGGGCACGGCGAAGAGCAGCGCGGCCAGCACCGCGAGCCCCATGCTCCCGCGCAGCAGGCGCACCGGACCGAGCCGCTCCACCACGAAGCCAGACAGCACGCGGCCCACGAACAGGCTGCCCCAGTAGAGGCTCACCCAGGTGCCCGCCTCCGCGGTGCCCAGGCCCCGGCCCTCGGTGAGCACCGTGTAGCTCCACTGGCCCGCGGTCACCTCCACGCCCACGTAGAAGAAGAAGATGAGGCTCTGCAGCCGCACCCGTGGCCGGCGCAGGGCCTCCAGGGCGGTGGTGGTGGGGGGAACGCTCGTCTCGGCGGGCGCCTCGGACGCGTCCGGCGCGCGCGTCCAGCGCTGGCGCATGGCGAGGAAGACGAGCGCGAGCAGGGCGAGGATGCCCCCGAGGGTGGCGTAGCCCGCGCGCCAGCCGGCGCCCCGCGCGAGCAGGGTCGTCATGAGCACCGGGCCCAGCGTGGCGCCGATGCTGTAGGCCGCATGCAGCCACGTCATGTGCTTGGGGCCGAAGTTCCGCGCGGCGTAGGTGTTGAGCGTCGCGTCGATGGCGCCCGAGCCGAAGCCGATGAAGCACGCCGCGCCCAGGAAGAGCACGAACACGGGCACGGTCGCGTAGCCGAACAGGCCCAGCGCCACGAGCGCCGTGCTCAGCGCCAGCAGGCGGCCCACGTGGAGCGCGCGCAGCAGCCGTCCGGCGAACATGCCCGAGGCGAAGTAGGCCGTCGCGCTCGCCGCGAGGATGGCGCCCATGCCCACCTGGGGCAGGGCGAACGTGTCACGCAGGGACGGCCAGGCGAGGCCGAGCACCGCGTCCGGCAGCCCCAGGCTCACGAAGGCCAGATAGGCGAGCGCGAGCAGCGCGGGACGGGGACGCACGAGGCTGGAAACGGCGGAGGCGGGGGAACCCATGGCGGCGCAACCTAGTGCACCGCCGGTTCCTCCCGCCTCTCAATCCGACCGACCGTGGGGGTGGCGCGACGCCACTAGAGCTTCACGATCTCCACGTCATCCATGTGGACGAAGTTGGCGCCGTCCGCCGTGGTGGCCTGGGTGTGGAAGCCGAACTCCAGGTAGCCCGAGGTGACGTTGATGGTGGGCGTCTCCACGAGCGTCCAGCCGCTGTAGGTGCCCAGGTTGGTGTACACGGGCGCCGCGGAGCCGCTCGTCTTGCCCTGCAGGCGGGCGATGGGGAAGTTGCCACCCTTGCGCACCCAGGCGCGCACCTTGTAGCTGCCGTTGGCCAGGCCCGTCTTCACCTGGTACGTCCAGGTCTCGAAGGGCGCGCCGCTCCAGTGCGTCAGGTGGTAGGAGCCCGTGCGCGCGCCGTTGTACGTCTCGCTGATGGCGGCACCCGCGGTGCCGTTGGGCGTCCACGTGGTCCAGTCAGACAGGCCCGACTCGAAGCTCGCGTTGGACACCGAGCCGCTGCCCGAGGGCGGAGGCGTGGTGCCGCCCTTCTGGTACCAGCGCACCCACTCGACTTCCATGGTCTTGGGCTGGCCCTGCGTCAGCGCGATGCTGCCGGCCGCGGGGAAGCCGTACCAGTTGCCGCCCATGGCCAGGTTCAGGATGAGGTAGTGGTTCTGCTGGAACTCGGACTCGTTGTGGTAGAACGTCGTGCCCGCGTACCGGCCGTCCAGCCGGAACACCATCATGCCGGCGTCCCACTCCACCTCGTAGGTGTGGAAGGAGTCGGCCAGGTTGCCGCTGCCGCTCTGGCCGGTGCCCCAGTCGGCCTGCTGGTTGTTGGCGTTGGCCCAGTGCACGGCGGACTTCATCCACGAGGGCTCGTTGGAGTGCCACTCGAGGATGTCGATCTCACCGCTGGCGGGCCAGCCGGCCTGCTGCACGTTGGAGCCCAGCGTCCAGAAGGCCGGCCACATGCCGTAGCCCGAGGGCACCTTGATGCTCGCCACGATCTTGCCATAGCGCCGCTCCACCTTGCCCTTGGTGTGCAGGCGGCCGGAGAACAGCGTGCGCTGGTGGCTGCCGCACCGGGTGTCGCTCACGGTGGTGGGGCTGGTGCGCTCGGCCTTGATGATGAGCTTGCCGCCGCTCACCGAGACGTTCTGCGTCCGGGGGTACTCGATCTCACCCGTGCCGAAGTTGCAGTTGTTGGTGACCGGATCGAGGTCGCTGTTGAGCGTGGTCCAGTTGCCGGTGTTGAGGCTCGAGCCCTCGAACTCGTCCGACCAGCCCAGGCTCCAGCCCGAGCCCGGGTTGTAGTCGAGCTCGCCCTGCACCTGTCCCACGACCTCGGGCGCCTGGGCGGGGTTCACGTCTTGCTCGGCGCCGTCCATCGCGCAGCCAGAGAAGGCCGTCAGCGCGCAGGCGGCCAGGAACTTCGAGGTAAAGGTCGGTCGGGACATGTTCGTGCCTGGGATCGAGAAAGGAGCCTTCGGGGCTGAAACGAGTCAGTCCCGAAGGCTCTTCAATACCAGAAATCACGGTTTATGAGAACAAGACAGTGAAAACTGTTCTTGTCTTGTTCCCCAGTCGACTGACGCGGCGTGCCATCCGCCCGGGGCTCAGGGCACCTGGGTGCCGTCCATGTTGGAGGGCTCGGAGAGGAGCGCGCCCTTGAAGGCGCGCACCCGGTAGAAGTAGTTGCCCGAGGGCACCTGCTTGTCCACGAAGGCGCGGACGTTGGCGCCCACGCGGCCCACTTCCTGGAAGTCGATGGGCCAGGAGGTGACGCCGCGCTCGACGAGGAAGCCCTCCTCGCTCTGCGAGGTGTCCGTCCAGCGCAGGGTGATGTCCTGGCCGGAGCGCTGCGCGTAGAAGCTGGTGGGCGTCTCCAGGGTGGTGGCGGTCACCTGGACGGTGGTGGTGGCGGAGGCGGTGGCGCCGCGGTTGTCCTTGACGGTGAGCGTGACGGTGAAGGTGCCGCCGCGCGTATAGGTGTGGCTCGCCGTGGCGCCCGTGGCCTGCGTGCCGTCGCCGAAGTTCCAGGCATGGCTCTCCAGCGTGCCGTCCGGGTCCGCGGAGCCCGCGGCATCGAAGGCCGTCACCAGCGGGGCGGGGCCCGAGGTGGGGGTGGCGGTGAGCTTGGCCACGGGCGGCTGGTTGCCGGTGGCGCTGCCCGAGGGGAGGACGATGAGGGTGACGCTCTGGCTGGGCACGCTCGTCTTCACCACGCCCGCCTCCACGGCGAGGTCCGCGAGCGGGGTGATGGCGTTGGCGGACGTGAGCTGCCACACCTGGGCCTTCTGTCCGGAGCTGAAGCCCGACACGTTGAGCGTGACGGCCGTGTCCCCGGAGAGCACCTTGCTGATGACCATGACGGTGAGGGCCCCGTCGCTCCCGCGCTCGGCGGCGAAGGCGGACAGGTTGTCCGGGTTGGCCACGGCGCAGGCCACGCTCGTGTCCCCGAAGGTGGACTTGAGGCCGTCATAGTTGCGGTAGAGCTTCATCGCCTTGTAGGTGGGCGTGGTCGCCGCGGGCGTCTCCCAGCGCGCGGCGTAGTCCAGGCCCTCGCGGCCGAAGATGCCGAGGATCTCCGCCTGGGTGGTGGCGCCGTTGATGTGCCCCTCGGCGCCCCAGTTGTACTCGGTGATGCCCACCGCGGTGTCGGGGTAGTAGGTGGCCACCCACTCCTTGAGCCGGGGCACCAGCCGCACCTTGTCGTTGATCCACGTCTCGTCCACGTAGTTCGCGTCCCACAGCGAGCGCGTGGAGCGGTTGCGCCGCAGTTGCATGGCGCTGGAGGTGTCGGTGCTGAACTCGCCGCCCTGCGGGTAGTAGTGCACGGTGAACACGTCCAGCAGCCGCTGGCCCGTGGACTGCTCGTGCTTGTGGAACTGGTCGAGCAGCCAGGGCAGGTAGTCCCAGTCCCCGTTGGCCTCGCGGTCCGGGTAGCGCGTGTAGCCGCTCTTGGGGCCCTCCTGGTGGTCGTAGCCGCTGTAGAGAAAGCCGCTCCAGCCCCACTCCTCGGGGCCCATGATGAGGGCCGCCGGGTCCACGCTCTTGACCATGGCGGCGTGCGCCAGGTGCTTGTCGCGCAATTCCTTCATGGTGAGCCCCACGGGCTGCGCGTCGCGGTGCGTCTGGTGCCAGAGGCTCGGCTCGTTGTCCATGATGTAGAAGCGCTGGCCGCCGTTCGCCGCGCCGCCCCAGCGCGCGAGCAGGTGCTCCACCCAGCCCTTCTGGAACTCGGGGGTGGATGCCACGTTGGCGTCCGCCGGATCGTTGACGATGTTCTGCCCGCTGGCGAGCACGCCATTGCCCGCGTCCGGGTAGTACGCCCGATCGCTGTCCTGCTGCGCGCCATACTTGGCGACGGAATAGCTGCACATCTTCGCGCGGCCCGGACCCAGGTTGGCCACCCAGCCGACGAGCGGGATGGTGATGAGCGGCTCGGCGCCCGCGGCGCGCGTGCTCTGGATGAAGGCATCCGCCTCGCCCCCCGGCTCCGGGCTGGAGTAGGGCAGACTCTCGAAATAATAGTCATTGGCGCGGTTGGCCGCGTTGAGCTTCCAGTTGTAGCGCGAGGTGGCGTTGCCGCCCCGGCGGTTGAGCGGCGCGTTGAGATCCGCCAGCTGCTCCTGGGTGCCATATGCCACGCCATAGATGAACGGATTGATGGCGTGCCGCCCGGCCGCCACGTTGATGTCCACCGTCGCCGCCGCGTTCTGCGCCCACACGGGAGAGGACAGACACAGGCCCAGGCCCAGGAGCCACGGCATCGACTCCTGTTGGAGTTGCTTTATCTGCGTGTAGACGGACCCGTTGCCATGAAGACGACGCTGCCACTTCATCCGTTTCCCCCCTTGCATGGGTACTCCCCATGCTCTTGACATCCGGGGCAAACCTTGAACACGCGCAATACATCCAGCAACCTGCACCCGGGATGGAATCCGCGCGGAATGAGTCTCGCTTTATGGCGGCGTGGCAAACCGCGGCGGTTCACCCGATGCAAGGCATTGGGCTCGTCCCGGAAGCGGGGACGGGCGGCACTTCCGGGAGGCTGTCGTGCTCAGTGAATGGCGGCGCGCAAGCCCACGCGCTCGAGCACCTGGGCTTCGAGCTGCAAGAGTTCGTCCAGTCGGGCGTCCACCTGCGCCACGTCGCCGTCGGCGGCGGTGACGGCGAGCCGGAAGAAGAGCGACTGGTGGCCGTCCTCGGACTGCGCCAGCTCCGCGTAGAAGCGGCGCAGGGGCGGCTCCTCCAGGCCCTCGGCCAGCAGGGACAGCCGCTCGCAGGAGCGCGCCTCGATGACGGCCGCCACGAGCAGTCGGTCCACCCGGCGGCCCTCGTGCGAGGTGCGCACCGCCTTCTGCAGTCCCTGGGCGTAGGGGTCGCCCACGTCGCGGCCGAGCGTCAGGCCCCGGTCGGCCATCAACTCCAGCACCCGCGCCAGGTGCGAGCTCTCCTCGCGCGCCAGCCGCGCCATCTGCGCGGGCAGGCCCGGCAGGTCCGGGTAGACCTGGATCATCGACAGGGCGTTGGCGGCGGCCTTCTTCTCGCAGTGGGCATGGTCCACGAGCACTTCGTCGAAGCGCTCGAGCGCGAGGGGCAGCCAGCGCGGATCCGTGGGGACCCGGAGGATGACGGGGCCCTCTCCGGAGAGGGGACGGCGGTCGAGCGTGGGGCGGGACATGAGGCGGCGGACTCTATCAGTCCATCAGCACCAGGCGCTGGGTGCGTCCGGCCAGGTAGCCCACCCGCCGGGCGATGCGCGCCATGGACTCGTCCTTCTCCTCCACCCGGAGCGTGAGTCGTGGCAGGGACGAGAGCAGGAAGCGGGAGATCTGTCCCAGGCACAGCACGGCGTGGCCCTTGCGGCGGTGGGCGGGCACTGTGTACAGGCCCTCCAGCTCCGCGCCGTATTGGGAGCGGCTGCCGATGTCCACCTTGAACACCAGCTCGCCGTTCTCCTCCAACACGTAGGTGCGCCGCGCGCGCACCCGCTGGGCCACCCGCTGCTCGAAGCGCGAGTCCTCCACGAGGGGATCCCGCTCGTGCAGCTCCTTCACCGCCCCGGCCGCCAGGGGCAACAGGCGCGCGAGGTCCTCGTCGCGCGCCAGCCGCAAGAGCGGGTTGGTGAAGGGGCCCAGGTCATCGGCGGACACGGAGAAGAGCCGGTAGGTGCGCGAGAGCTTCGGCTTGCCCGTGCACAGGCTGCGCACGAGCGCGTCCACCGCGGGCTTCTCGCCCACCGCCGAGCGCAGCCGCACCCGATCCGCCAGCGCGTCCGCGATGACGCCCGTGGACGCGCCGTCATGGGCCGAGGGCACCAGCAGCCCGCCCTCGCCGCCCACGAAGAGCGCCGCGGTGAGCGTGCCGCCATCGAAGCGCCCCCAGTAGGAGAAGCTGCCCCGCTGCTCCGCGGACACGAGGCCGAACTCCTCCAACAACCCCAGGAGGTAGAGGTTGTGGGCTGGATCCCGCGCGAGCAGCGCCCGCAGCGCTTCGGTGTCCCGGGGAACGAGCTGTTGAACGGTGACGGGCATGTCGCGAGCGAGGGCATACACCATAACGCACCGCCCCGGATTTCAAGAACGTCTGTTCTCGCGGGAGTCCTCCCGTCGGCCCTCGCGGCAGACCGGGTGGAAAATTGTGCGGCGATCACCCGGCGCCCGCGGCCCGGACGGGGGGTGTGGGCTCAGCGCGCGGCGCGCGAGTGGAACGGGTAGGTGAGGGTCAGCGGTGGCCGACCCTCGGGCGCCGGGAAGGTGGTGTCCTCCAGGGTGTCCTGCAGGCAGGCGAAGACGAAGGGATCCTGCAGGCTGCTGTCCACCACCTCGCCGCGCAGGAAATGGCCCCGCCCCTCGCGGGACTCGAGGGTGAAGCGCATGCGGACGTCCTGGGGTCCCACGTGGCGGCCCTCGGCGTCCCGCAGACACTGGCGCATCAGCGGCTGGATCGCCTGGAGCGCCACGTGGACCTCCTCGGGGCGCCAGGTGCCCGGGGGAATCTCCGGCAGGGGCGGGTCCTCGGGGGCCGGGCGCGGCGGCGGCGGGACTGGCCGCGCGAGCGGGGGCGGCGCGGGCGGCTCCGGCGTGGGCTCGGCGGGCGGAGGCTCGGGCGCCAGGGGGACGGGCACCACACGGATGGGCGCGGGCGGAGGCTCGCGCGTCCACCAGAGCGCCAGCGCGCTCAGGGCCACGAAGGGCAGGGCTATCCAGAGGAACACGGCGCGTCCCGACATACCCACCTCAACCCCTCGGTGCGGGCTCCCATCCCAAGGCTTCTCGCAGCAGGGCTTCCCGGGCCACCACGGGCGCGCGAGGCAGGGCACCCGGCTCGAAGCGGCGGACGAGCTCGGCGAGCGTCACCGGGCTTCCATCCCCGAGCCCGCTCCAGGCGGCGAGCACTCCCAGCACGCGCTCGACGGGAAGGCCCCGCTCGCGCAGCTCGGCCACCGCGAAGGCGCCCTCGCGCTTGGCCAGCCGCTTGCCGTCCTCGCCCAGCACCAGGGGCACGTGCCAGAAGCGGGGCGGTGGGGCGCCCAGCGCCTGGTACAGCTGGAGTTGCCGGGGGGTGGAGCCGAGCAGATCATCGCCCCGGAGCACGTCGGTGATGCCGCTGGCCACGTCGTCCACCACCACCGCGAGTTGGTAGCTGGCCACGCCGTCATTGCGGCGCACGACGAAGTCCCCCACCAGCGTGGCCACGTCCTGGCACACCGGGCCGTGCAGCCCGTCCTCGAAGCACCACGCGCCCGGCAGGGGCTGGAAGCGCATCGCCGGGGGCCGGGTGCGCGCGCGCTCCTCGCGGACCTCCCGGGGCAGCAGGGCGCAGGTGCCGGGATAGCGGGGGCCCTCGTCGCCCAGGCCGTGGGGCGCGCTCGCCGCCCGGGCGATCTCCGCGCGTGTGCAGAAGCAGGGGTAGACGCGGCCCAGGCGCTCCAGCCGCTCCAGGGCGTCGCGGTAGAGGTCTCCGCGCTCGCTCTGCACGAGCGGGGGCTCGTCCCAGTCCAGCCCCAGCCACGTCAGGTCCCGGTACAGGTCCTCCAGGAAGGCGGGCCTGCAGCGTGCGCGGTCCAGGTCCTCGATGCGCAAGAGGAAGCGGCCCCCGGCCGCGCGGGCCTGCAGCCAGCCCAGCAGGGCACTGCGGGCATTGCCGAGGTGGATGCGGCCGGTGGGGCTGGGCGCGAAGCGTCCGCGAAAGCTCATGGGGTCGAGCCGGGCAGCCTAGCTTGGCCCCCGCGCGCGGCGTGCGCAGTTTTCGCGAGGAGGAGACGGATGCGCTTCCTGCACTGCTCGGATGTCCACATGACGGCGGACTACGCGGCGCTGCCGCTCGGGCCCCTGGGCTGGCGGCGGTGGCTCGCCATGTTCGAGCAGTGGGGGGGGCGGCGAAAGGCCTTCGCGCACGCCCCCGGGACGTTCGCCGCCATCGCGCGCGACTCGCTGCGGCCCGGCGTGGATCACCTCATCGTCACCGGAGACCTCACCCAGTACGCGCTGGAGCCCGAGTTCGTGCTCGCGCGCCAGTCGCTCGGGCCCCTGGCGGACATGCCGCGCCGGTGCACGGTCATTCCCGGCAACCACGACGTCTTCACTCCGGGCAGCCACCGCACGGGGCGCTTCGCCCGGCACTTCGGCGCGTTGATGGAGAGCGACCTGCCCGAGTACCAGCGCGAGGGCGCCTTTCCCTTCGTGCGCCTGGTGGGCGACGAGGCCGCAGTGGTGGGCCTGTCCTCGGCGCGGGTGCCGCCCGTGCCTGGGCTCGCCTATGGCCACATCGGCGCGGCGCAATTGGAGGGACTGGCGGGAATCGTGGAGGACCCACGGCTCGCGGGCCGGGCCGTCCTGGTGGGCGTGCACCACGCGCCCTTCACCGCACGGGGCCGCGCGGATCACCGCTTCCATGGCTTGAAGGATGCCCAAGCGCTGTTGTCCCTGCTGCCGGGGCCGCGCTTCGCGGTGCTGCATGGCCACATCCACCGGCGCTACCACCATCCGGCCACCGCGGAGCGCCCCCACGTGTTCGGCGCGGGCTCCTCCACGCAGGCGGGCCGCGAGGGGTACTGGCTCATCGAGGTGGAGGGCGGCCAGGTGACGGGCGGGCGCATGGCCCTCCCCGGTGAGGGGGAGGCGGATGCGCCCGCGGGGCTTCACGCCTGAAGGCGCGCAGAGGCGTAGCGGCGCACGAAGTGGATCCACCGCCGCTCGTCCACTTCCACCTGCCACTCGCTGTTGGGCGTGAGCGGCAGGCGCTGCTTGAGGAACGTCTCCAGGTGGTCCGCCGCCTTCACCGGCGTGAGGCCCGGCGCGCGGAAGGCCACGCGCAGGAAGACTTCCAGCGAGGGCGCGACCTCCACCACCGCGTACACGCGCAGCGCTCCCACGCGGCGCTGGTTCTGCACGTCCTGAGCGGGCACCGACGCGGGTGCCTGCCCCGTGGCGGTGGCCGTCATCCAGTTGGAGGGCTCCAGGACGAACTCCAACAGTTCGTCGCTGGCCTCTTGCAGATTCGTATGCTCATGAATGGAAAGCATTCCCCCGCCTCTCTGTAATGGCCGTCCGCGAGGGAGAATGTGCCCACGCTCCGAGGGCATGCAAGGGGACAGCGGGCTGGGGCGGACGCTTCCCGTTCAGACGTCATCCACGCGTCAGTGCACGCCGGTGACGCACCGCGCGGAGGCGGCCCGGGCGCCGCCGGTGAACACTCGTCTCGTCCTCGGGCGCGAGGCGCCGCCCCGCTCAGCTGCGGAAGGTCACCGCCGCGAGGAAACGCCAGGACAGCCGCGTCGCCTCGCCACTGAGCACGTCGATGAGCTCGTCCCCGGCCCAGGTCTCCTGGTTGGCGATGCGGAAGACGCGGTCGAGCATGCGCGGCCGCTCGAAGGCCCACATCAACCGACGATTGAGCCGGAACGCGGTGCGAAAGCGCGGGCGCCAGCGCCGCGCGTAGCCGTGCAGTCCCCGCGCCGACAGGTCTCCCGTGGAGAAGGCCTCCACGAGCGTCTCGGCGGCGAAGGCGCCCGACTCCAGGGCGAACTCGATGCCCTCGCCCGTGAGCGGATTGACGAAGCCGGCCGCGTCGCCGAGCAGCAGCGCGCGATCGAAGGTGGTCTGGTGGGCCGAGGAGCCGTAGGGCAGGTGGTGGCCCTTGACCCGGCCCACGCGCCGGGCGCCCGTGAGCTCCCGGGCCACGTGGGGGCTGGCGCAGAAGCGCTCGAGCAGCTCGGGCAGCCGCGCGCCGGACGCGGCGAGCTGGTCGGCGCGCATGCCGAGCCCCACGTTGGCGCGGCCTCCGGGCAGCGGGAAGATCCACCCGTACGCGGGCAGCAGGGCCTCCTCCCAGAAGAAGCCCATGCTGCGCGGGTGGGTCAGCCGCACGTCCTCATAATAGGCGCGCACGGCGAAGGCGCCCTCGTGCTCGGGGAACGCCGGGGCGCCGAGCGCGCCGCGCACCACCGAGGGCGAGCCGTCACACCCGAGCACCACGTCGGCGTCGAGTGGCTCGCCGGTCTGACAGTGTACGCGCAGCGCGTCGCGCGCGCGCTCCAGGCCCACCACCCGCACGCCCTCGCGCAGCGTGGCGCCCACCTGCACCGCGCGCCGCACCAGCCGCTCGTCGAGCACCTCCCGGGGCACCACGCTGGCGCGCCCGCCAAAGAGCCGCTCGGGGATGACGGCGTTCCACGTGAGGCCGCCGGGGGACACGGCGCGCACCGAGTCCACCGGCGCGCCCACCTCGTCGGGCAGGGCGCCGAGCCCCAGCCGCTCCAGCATCCACAGGGCCCGGGGCGTGCAGCCATCCCCACACGTCTTGTCCCGGGGGAAGCGGGCGCGCTCGAGCAGGGTGACGCGCGCGCCCCGCTGCGCGAGCAGGATCGCGGCCGAGGAGCCCGCGGGGCCCGCGCCGACGATGACGATGTGGGGAGTCAAGGCGCTCGCCATGGGCGTCCCGGGACGGGGGCGAGCCTCCGTCAGGAGGGCGTGGCCGCCACACGCGCCGGGCGTGCGCGCTCCACGGCGGCCTTGAGCTGGCCACACCCCGCGTCGATGTCGATGCCCCGCCGCTGCCGCACGGTGCTGGGCAGGCCGTAGCCCGCGAGGATGTCCTGGAAGCCGCGCACGGCGTCCGGGCCGCTGGGCGCCTGGGCGTAGCCCACCGTGGGGTTGAGGGGGATGAGGTTGACGTGGGCGTCCATGCCCTGGAGCAGGGCGCCCAGGGCGTGGGCCTGCGCGGGCGTGTCGTTCTGCCCGGCGATGAGCGCCCACTCATAGAAGATGCGGCGCTTGCGCTTGTCCGAGTAGTAGCGGCAGGCGTCCATCAGCTCGGCGAGGGGCCACTTGCGCGCCGTGGGCACCAGCGCGCCGCGCTCCGCGTCCGTGGCGCCGTGCAGGCTGACGGCCAGCTGCACCGGCCGGTCCTCGTCCGCGAGCCGGCGGATGCCGGGCACCACGCCCACGGTGCTCAAGGTGATGAAGCGCGGCCCGAGCGCCAGGCCCAGCGCGTCCACGAGGATGTCCACCGCCGCGAGCGTGCCCTCGTAGTTGTGCAGGGGCTCGCCCATGCCCATGAGCACCACGTTGCGCAAGGTCTCGTTCGTCTCGCGCAACAGCCGCGTGACGTGCAGCACCTGGCCGATGATCTCCCCGGGCGACAGGTGCCGCACGAAGCCCATCTGCCCCGTGGCGCAGAAGACGCAGCCCATGGCGCACCCCGCCTGGGTGCTCAGGCACACCGTGGCCCGGCCCTTGAACCGCATGAGCACCGTCTCCACCGTCTGCCCGTCGTGCATCCGCAAGAGCAGCTTGCGCGTGAAGCCGTCCGTGCTCACCGCCTCGTGGTGCGGCGCGGGCCTGTCCAGCCGGGCCTCCGCGCGCAGCATCGCCACCAGCTCGGGCTTGAGGCCCTGCAGCTCCTCGAGGCCGCCCACCTGCTGGCGGTAGAGCGCGCTCCAGAGCAGATCCCGGTAGTGGGCGCTGTAGCCGCGGGTGCTCAGCCACTCGCCCAGGGCGGCGCGGGGCATGTCATAGAGGTTGACCCCGGCGGGGGCGGCGGCGGGCGGCGTCGGCGGCATCGTCCCCGAGCGATAACACACCCGGCGCCGCCATGCGCTCCGGGCCCCGGGGAGGGACGGACCCCTCGGGGGGGGGACGGGCCGCGCGGGGGGCTTGCCCTTGGAGGAGTCCAGACCGGTGCACGGCTGGTCGGCTGGGGTAGAGGCGGACCGGGGGGATGTCGACCCGGACCCCCGGACTTAGACTCCCGGGGTGAGCTCCGAGCGGCGGTGGGATGTCCTGGTGGTGGGTGGCGGTGCGAGTGGGACACTGCTGGCGGTGCAGCTGTTGCGTCATGCCTCGGGTCCGCTCCGGGTGGCGCTCCTGGAGCGCTCCGGAAACATTGGCCCGGGACTGGCCTACTCCACGCCGAGCGCGAGTCACCTCCTCAACGTTCCCGTGGCGAAGATGAGCGCCTTCGCGGACGACCCCGAGCACTTCCTGCGCTGGATGCGCCGCGTGGCGCCGGACACGGCCCCGTGTGACTTCGTCCAGCGCCGGCGCTACGGCCAATACCTGGAGTCGGTGTTGCGCACGGCGCGCCGGCACGCCGCCCCCCAGGTGAGCTTCATGCCCCTCAAGGGCGAGGCCGTCTCCTTGTCCCGGGCGGACGGCGGGGGCTACCAGGTGGAGCTGCTCGACGGCTCCCGGCTGGAAGCCCAGCGGGTGGTGCTGGCGGTGGGCAATGCCCAGCCCGCGGACCTGCCGGTGGAGGATCTCGGGCTGTTCGCCAGCCCCCGGTATGTCCGCTCGCCCTGGGCTCCGGGCGCCCTGGACGGCATCGCGCCGCACGATCCGGTGCTGCTCATCGGCACGGGCCTGACCATGGTGGACACGGTGCTGTCGCTCGCCGAGCGCCACCACGAGGGCCGCATCCACGCCGTGTCGCGGCATGGCCTGCTGCCCCACGTGCACCGCCATGGGCCCGCCGCGCCGCCGCCGACGTTCCCCGCGCCCCGGCATGTCCGCTCGCTGCTCGGCACGCTGCGGCGAGAAGCGGCCCGGGCACCCGAGGATTGGCGAGGGGTCGTGGACGCGCTGCGGCCCGTGACGGCCTCGCTCTGGGGGGACCTGGCGCCCTCCGAGCGCCGCCGCTTCCTGTGCCACCTGCGCACCTTCTGGGACGTGCACCGCCACCGCATGGCCCCGAGCGTCAACGAGACCGTGCGCCAGCTGCGCAGCGCGGGCGTGCTGCGCCCGCAGGCGGCGCGGGTGCGGGGCTTCCGGATGGTGGACGAGCAGTGGGTGGAGGCGCGGTTGAGCCCTCGCGGGCTCGGGCGCGAGGAGTCCCTGCGCGTGCGGCACGTCATCAATTGTACCGGTCCGGATGCGTCCCTCGGCCGGGGTCATCCTCTGCTGCGCGCGCTGCTCGACTCGGGGCTGGGCCGGTTGGATTCCCTGGGCCTGGGCCTGGCCACGGACGGGGAGGGCGCGCTGCTCGACGCCCGGGGCCGGGTGGCCGAGGGGCTCTTCACGCTCGGACCGCTGCGCCGGGGCGAGCTGTGGGAGAGCACCGCGGTGCCGGAGATCCGCGCCCAGGCGACCGCCCTGTCCTCGCGACTGCTGCGCGCCTTCGCGTCCCAGCCGGGACTGTCCCCCTCTCGCCTCTCGCTCCCGCTGTCCTGAGGAGGTAGCGCCATGGGCCTGCAAATCCAGTCGGAGACCTTCACGGACGAGGAGTACGGCCGGTTCAGCCAGCGGCTCGAGGAGAGCCTCGGCGTGCTGCGCGAGGTGCTGGCGCGGCCCGGCTTCGGCGTGGGCGAGCACTCGCTGGGCGCCGAGCTGGAGCTGTTCCTGGTGGACACGCACGGCCGGCCCCTGCCGCTCAACAAGGAGGTGCTCGGCCGGACGGAGGACCCCCGGGTGACGGTGGAGATCGGCCGCTTCAACCTGGAATGCAACATGCTGCCCGGCCCGCTCGCGGGGCGCCCCTTCTCGGCCATGCGCGCGGAGTTCGAGAGCGCGCTCGCGGAGGTGCGGCGCGCGGCGGCCACGGTGGGCGGACGCGTGGTGGTGACGGGCATCCTCCCCACGCTGCGCGACGGGGACCTGGGCCCCAGCTCCCTCACCCCCATGGCGCGCTACCGGGCCATGGCCACCTCCCTGCGCCGCAACCGGGGCGCCGAGCCCGTGCGGGTCGTCATCCAGGGGGAGGACCAGTTCTCGCGGGAGTGGGACGAGGTCACGCTGGAGGGGGCCAACACCTCGGTGCAGTTCCACCTGCGCACCAACCCGGCGGACTTCGCGCGGCTGTACAACGCGTGCCAGCTCGCCACGGCGCCGGTGCTGGCCATCAGCGGCAACTCGCCCTTCCTGCTCGGGCGGCGGCTGTGGGACGAGACGCGGGTGGCGCTCTTCCGCCAGGCGGTGGACGACCGGGGCGAGGTGTCCGCCGAGGCGCCCCGGCCGGGCCGGGTGTCCTTCGGGCACGGCTGGGTGCGCGAGGGCCCCTGGGAGCTGTTCGCCGAGTCGGTGGCGCTCTATCCGCCGCTCCTGCCCGTGATGGGGGAGGAGTCCCCTCGCGAGGCCCTGGCCCGGGGCGCGGTGCCCCGCCTGGACGAGCTGCGACTGCACCAGGGGACAGTGTGGAGCTGGAACCGCGCCGTGTACGATCCCGGTGACGGCGGCCACGTGCGCATCGAGATGCGGGCCCTGCCCGCCGGTCCCACGGTGGAGGACATGCTGGCCAACGGCGCGTTGTTGTTGGGCCTCACCCTGGGTCTGGGTCGCCAGGTCGACGCCTGGCTGCCCGCGATGCCCTTCGCCTACGCCCAGCAGAACTTCCTGCGCGCCGCGCGCCAGGGCATGGACGCGACCCTGCTGTGGCCCGAGCGCCCCTTGTCGATGCCCCGGCCCGTCTCCGCGCCCGTCCTGGTGGAGCGCCTGCTGCCCATCGCGCGCGAGGGCTTGGTGGGCGCGGGCGTGGACCCCACCGAGGTGGAGGCCCTGCTCGGTCTCATCCAGGCCCGGGTGCGGGCCCGGTGCACGGGAGCACGCTGGCAGCGGAAGATGTTGGCCCGCCTGGAAGGTCACATGCCCCGGCCCGACGCCCTGGGCGCACTGCTGGAGCGCTATGTGGCGCTCTCGGCGTCCGGCAGCCCGGTCCACGAGTGGCCGGGAGATTGAAATGACACTCCGGTCGCTTCGACCCTTGCGACCATGCCCCCACCTTTGCGACGCTCGGCGCCTCTTGCATGCCCCTCGTCGTGTTGGTGTGCCCTGGTGAGTGAGCCTGTTGCTGCGAAGGTCCTAGTGGTCGAGGACAACCGGACGATGCTGGCCCTGATGCAGTACTACCTGAGCAAGGACTTCACCGTCTTTCTCGCCAGGTCCGCGGAGGAAGCGCTCGAAGTCCTCCAGCGGGAACAACTGCACGCGGTCGTATCGGATCAAAACCTTGGTGACGGGCTCATGGGGGTGGATCTCCTCAAGCGCGTCTCCGAGCTCCAACCCCATGCCGCGCGCATCCTGGTGACGGCATCCCAGAAGCTGGAGGACGCCCAGAAGGCCATCAACGAAGCGCGGGTGAACCATTTCCTCACCAAGCCCTTCACCGAGCAGGAGCTCAAGAACACCGTGGGCCAGGCGGTGCACAACGCCGCCCTGGTGGCCATCCGCGACAAGATGGTGCTCGAGCTCAAGGAGCAGCTCGGCCTGCGGCCCGCGCTCAAGCCGGCCACGGGGCGCTCGCCCCTGTCGAGCACGCGGGTGAAGACGGTGGAGCCGCGCTCGGCCGAGTCGCGCGTCAGCTCCCAGCCCCTCATCCCCGAGAGCGAGCGCCTGGCGTTCCGCGACGGGCTCACCGGGCTCTACAACCACCGCTACTTCCAGGAGGCCCTGAGCGCGGGCCTGCTGAGCGCGCGGCGCCGCGAGCAGAAGCTGGTGCTCCTGATGGTGGACATCGACGGCTTTCGCCACCTCAACCTCACCCGGGGCTATGCCGAGGGCGACAAGCTCCTGCGCCGCGTGGCCCAACTGGTGACGGACCTGATGGAGGACCCCGTCACCCACGCGCGCAGCGACAACTCCTCGGAGATCTCCGCCCGCTACGACTGGGACGTGTTCGGCGTGGTGCTCTGCAACGCCGACCTGGACCGGGCGCTCAACTACGCCGAGCGTCTGCGCAAGGCGGTGGAGGAGCTGGACTTCCCCGAGGGCACGGGCGCCGCGGTGGGCGCGGTCACCGTGAGCACCGGCGTGGCCGTCTTCCCGGATCAGGCCCGCACCGAGCAGGACCTGGTCTCCGCCGCCGAGCGGGCCCTGCGCGCGTCCAAGGCCGCCGGCCCCAACCGCATCTTCGTGGCCCCCAAGGGCTGAAAAAAGCGGCGCTTCCGCCCGGTTGTCGACAGGGGCGGGGGCGCGCTCCGGTGGGGGGGTTGTCTCGGGGGAGGGGCGGACGCATATGTGCCCCCCCTGGGAGCCTGGAGCACGAAGATGCCCACCATGTCGTCGTGGTTGACCCGCGTGTCACTCGTCGCCGCGCTGAGCGCCTGTTCCGCCGCCGCGCCTCCGCGAGAGACCGTGTCCGCCGCGCCCCTGGACGAGCTCGCCATCGAGGCTCCCGTGGCCTCTCGCGCCTTCGTCTCCTTTCCCGCGGTGGGCTCGCCCACGCCCCTCCAGGTGGCGGGTCTGCTCAGCGTGCCCCAGGGCCTGTCGGGGCGGATGCCCGCGGTGGTGATCGCCCATGGCTCGGGCGGTGTGGACACCCGGGGCGCCTTCTACGCCCGGGCGCTGCACGAGGCGGGCATCGCCACGCTGGAGATCGACATGTGGGCCGCCCGGGGCCTGACCGGGGGCGCCGAGGGCCGGCCCCAGGCCGTCTCCGAGACGCTGCCGGATGCCTACGGCGCCTTGAAGTACCTGTCCGCCCACCCGGCCATCGACGCCTCGCGCATCGGCATCATGGGCTTCTCCTGGGGCGGGGTGATGTCGATGCTGACCGCCACGCGCGAGAACGAAGCCCGCGCCGAGTCCGGCCAGCGGTTCGTGGCCCACGCGCCGCTCTACCCGGTGTGCTGGGTGTACAACCGCGTGCCCGGCTACGGCTTCTCGAACCTCACCGGCGCGCCGGTGTTCATCCAGGCGGGCACCGCGGACGCGTATGACGCGCCCGACTCCTGCCGCACGCTCATCGACAGCCTGGGCCGCTCGGACAACGCGCACGTGTCCCTGGCCGTGTACCCGGGCGCCACCCACGGGTGGGACCGGTTGCAGCCGGCCGCGCGCATCACCGACCCCTACTCCCACCGGGGCGAGGGCGGCGAGGTGGACCTCGTCCCGTCGCCGGAGTCGGCCTTGGAGTCGCGCAAGGCGCTGGTGCTCTTCTTCCAGCGCGCCTTCGAGCTGATTCCCTAGGCGTCGCTCACGTCGATGACCTGGGTGTCCGCGATGTAGTCGTGCAGGCAGCGGCTCTGCTCGGAGAAGATGGCCAGCGCGTCCACGAGGGAGAAGATGCTGCACGTGGCCTGACCGATGGCGGCGGGCACGACGTTGCGCAGGAAGAGCAGCCGCAGCAGGCCCACGTCGCTGCCGTCCATGCGCACCACCTTGATGTCCAGGGCCCGCTTGCCGATGCTCTGCCCGTACTTGTCGAGCATGATGAGCTGGATCACGCCCACGATGACGAAGGCCGAGAGCGCCAGCACGAAGACGGCCATCGGCTCCTTCGAGATGCCCCCCACGATGCCGCCCACGAGGGCGCCGCCGAAGAGCAGGAGCTGGTCCACGATCACGGCGCCCAGCCGCGACATGCGCGTGGCCGGCCGCACCACGGAGCGCGGCATGCAGGCCTCGCAGTAGTCCTGCCGGTCGGGGGCCACCTGGAAGCACAGCTCGCAGGCGTAGTTGCCACAACGGTTGCAGATGGTGGCGGCGGAGCGCTCGGGATGGAGGGCGCACACGGCGCCCCGGGGCTGGGGCTCGGCGGACTGCGGCTGCTGGGACATGGGCCGGATGTTCGCAGTGGAACCCTTGCTCCTTCAAGGGGGGCTCACCCCGTGGGCTCCTCCTCGCCGCCGCGGCGCAGGCCCAGGCGCCGGCGCAGCTCGCGCGCGGACTGGCGGCTCACCTCCACCGTGTGGCCCCGGCCCGTGCGCGCCAGGTAGCCGCCCGTCTCCAGGGGCTCCAGCCGGGTGACGTGGGCGAGGTTGAGCAGGGCCCGGCGGTGCACCCGGTGGAAGCCCTCGGCGGGCAGGCGCTCCACCAGCTCCTGGAGGGAGAAGTCGGTGAGGAAGTCCCCCTGGGCGGTGAAGACGGTGACCAGCTCGTCCTCGAGCGTGGCGTGGGAGATGGCCTCCGGCGCCACGAGCACGATGCCCTGGCGCGTGGGGATGGGCAGCCGGTCCAGGGGCCGCGCGGGCGCCTCGCTGGGCGGCGGCGGCGCCCTCCGGGAGCGGGCGCGCTCCAGCGCCTTGTGCAGCCGCGCGGCGTCCACGGGCTTGAGCACGTAGTCCACCGCCCCGTGCTCGAAGGCCTCCACGGCGTGGTCCGGGTGCGCGGTGACGAGGATGACGTGGGGGCCGCCCGCGGGCAGCAGCGCGAGCGCGTCCAGGCCACTCAGGCCGGGCATGTGGATGTCGAGCAGCACCACGTCCACGCCGCCGGCGCGCACCGTGTCGAGCACGGCTTCCCCGTCCGCGACCTCGCCACACACCGTGCTGTCGGGCAGGGCCGCCACCAGCCGCGCCAGCCGCCTGCGGGCCACCAGCTCGTCGTCGGCGATGAGGATGCGCAGGGGAGGGCTCACGCGTTCGTACTCTAGGCCAGCTCAGGGCCCCCGGGGGAGCTGCCGCAAGGTGAAGCCCCTCTCGCTCAGGAGCGCCAGCAGGCCCTGCTCGCCCACCAGGTGGCCCGCGCCCACCACCACGAAGGCGGTCTCGCTCCCGCCCGCCAGCTCGGCGATCCGCTCGGCCATGCGCCGGTTGCGCGCGTAGAACAAGGCCTCGTAATAGGCGGTGTACAGGGGGTCGCTCTTCTTCTCGAAGACGAGGGCCTCCAGGGTGTCCGGGTCTCCCGACTCCCACGCCGCGAACAGGCGGGCGATGAGGTCCTCCTTGCTCCGGGTGGGCGCGAGCTGTTCCTTGAGCTGCGCCTCCTGCACCGCGTCCGACATCCCCGCGAACATCCGCAGCTGCTCCTCGGCCGTCTCCAGCTCCACGACGCGATGGGTGCCCCGGGCCTCCATCAAGAGGAGCGGATCCACGCCGCCCTGGTCCGAGTAGCCCGCGTGCGTCATGTCCGTGACGGCGAGCATGAGCGTCAGCAGCCAGGGCCGGAAGTGCTCGGCGACGGCCGGGGTCATGTGGATGCGCTCGAGCGCCGGGGGCAAGAGCGCCCGGGTCTCCGCGCTCAGGTGCGCGCTCAGGCCGTCCGGCGGGGTGAAGGTGCCCAGGTGTTTCACCATGGCCTGCATGTCCGCGGCGTTGACCCGGGCGGGATCCAGCTCCACCACCATGACCTGGGAGCGCGCGAGCGCGGCCTTCATGGAGGGCCAGAAGGCGTACTGGCCAGGCTTGCCCACATGGATGGAGCCCGTGAGGTAGAGCGGCCGGTCCGGCGTCTCCGGGCGGGTCACCTCCCAGAGGAAGGCGCGGGAGGCGGCGCCATCGGCGGCCTCGGGCGGGGGCGCGGGGGTCGTCGCACAGGCCGTGGTGAGCAGGGCGACGAGGGGCAGGAGCCATCGAGAGGTGTGCATGTGCGGGCCCGGGTCGGAGGGCCCCCCATCATGACGGTCCTTCGGCGTCCGCGCACACTTGCCAGGAGGTGTCTCGAACGCGATACGCTGGGGCTTCCTCTTACGGAGACCCGGGCGGCACGGGGCCTCAAGGCGCGAGCGCGGGAATGAGGTATTCAGCGGTCAGGTGGCTGCATCCCGGCCAGGACTTCCCCGTCCTGCTGTTGAGCGAGCACGACGACGCGGGCTGGGAGCAGCGCAAGGTGGACGTCTACCAGGACGGCCGGGTGGGCTTCGCGGACGCCCAGGAGGCCCACGAGACCCAACTGGCGTGTGTGCGCCTGCCGGGCCTGGACGACGTCGCCAAGGAGATGGCCTTCGATCCCACGGTGCTCACCCGCGAGGAGTTCGAGCACTTCTGGGCGCGGCGCCGCTCGGGCGGCCACGATTTCTGGAAGTCCGTCCTGCGGCACCACGGCTCGCCGCGGGAGACCTGAGCCGTCAGGCGCGCCGCCGCCGCGCGCTCCGGGGCGCGGGCATCTCCACCACGTCCTCTCCCGCGACGACGAAGAGGCGCTCGTCCGCGCCGGCCCGCATGTCCAGGCCGCCGGTGAAGGCGCTGAACGCGGGCAGCACGCCCACGCGGGGCCCCAGGTGGAAGCAGGGCAGGCGCAGCCGATCCGCCCCCGAGTCGAGCCGCACCGTGGGGTGCAGGTGGCCCGCGCACACGTAGCGGCCCGGGGCGGGCTCCGGGTGGTGGGCGAAGCGGAAGGGGCCCTCGTCCAGGTGCGACTCGACGAGCCGCATGCGCCAGGAGGCGGGCAGCACGTCCAGGTGCCGGTCATGGTTGCCGCGCACGAGCACCAGCTCCACGTCATGCCCCGCACGCCAGGCCGCCACGCGCTCCACCACGTCGGCGGTGAGCCCCCGGCGCGAGTGGATGAGGTCGCCCACCAGCAGCACCCGCCGCGCCCCCGTGGCGTGCAGCGCGGCGGACAGGCGCGCGAGGTCGTCCTCCAGCACGCCCGTGGGCAGGGGAATGCCGTGCTGGTGGAAGCTCTCGGGCTTGCCCCAGTGCAGGTCCGCCACGGCGAGCACGCCCGCCTCGGGCCAGTGCAGGGCCCGCTCGGGACGCAGCTCCACCGGGGTGTCGCCTATGCGGGTGAGGAGTCCTCTCGCAGCCATTTTTCCTTCATGCGCTGCACCCGGTCCAACAGCGTCTCGTTGGACAGGGTGGCGCCCATGCGCTCGACGATGAGCGGAAAGGCCAGCGGCGTGGGCCGTGGCACGTGGACACATTCGATGGGGGTTTTCTCCAGGCGCTCCAGCGTGCTCACCAGGCGCACCTGCTCGAAGTGTTGCTCCAGCACCTCGCGCCGCGCCTGGACGAGCAGCAGGTGGTCCGGCTCGTAGCGCGCGAAGACGTCGTAGAGCAGGCCCGTGCTCGCTTGAATCTGCCGGGTGGACTTGCGCGCCCCGGGCAGGCCCGGCATCACCAGCCCCGCCACGCGCGCCACGTCGCGGAACTGCCGCTTGGCCAGCTCCCCCAGGTTGACGCTCTCCAGGATGTCCTCCACCAGGCGCTCGCGCGTGAAGAGCGCGGGGGTGAGGCACTCCTCGAACGGGAAGGGCGTGGGGGACAGCAGCTCCAGTCCGTAGTCGTTCACCGACAGGCTGAACGTGCCCTTCTTCAGCCGCGTGAGCCGCAGGGCGAGCAGCGCCGCGAGCCCCTCGTGCACGAGCCGACCCTCGAAGGGGTAGAGGAAGAGGTGGTGGCCCTCGCGCGTGCGGCACAGCTCCGCGAGGCACGTGTCGCTCGCGGGCACCCGGGACAGGCGGGCCTGGGCCTCCAGCACCGGGCGGGCCGCGCGCAGCTCCTCGGCCTCCAGGTGGCCCTCGCGCACGGTGTGGAAGGTGTGGCGCACCGCCGCGGCGAGCGAGCCGGACAAGGGCAGCCGTCCGCCGCTCCACCGGGGTGTGGCCGAGGCCCGTCCCTTGGCGGGCTTCACGTAGGCCGTGAGGTCCTTCATCCGGCAGAACTCCAGCCGTTTGCCCGCGAAGAGGAAGGTGTCGCCCGGACGGAGCCGGCCCACGTACGACTCCTCCACCGAGCCCAGCCGTCCGCCCGACCAGTAGCGCAGATCCACGGAGGAGTCCGAGGCGATGGTGCCCACGTTGAGCTTGTGCAGCCGCGCCACGCGCGCGTCCATCACCACGTAGCGCTCGTCCAGCTTCTGCACGCGGCGGAACTGCGGGTAGGCGCGCAGCGTGGGCCCGCCCTCCGTCACCAGGAGCAGGGTGCGGTCGAAGTCCTCCGCGCTCAGCTCCCGGTAGGCGAGCGTGTCACGCACCTCGGCGAGCAGGCCGTCGCGGGTGAAGCCGCCGCCCACCGCGCAGGTGACCATGTGCTGGGCGAGCACGTCGAGCGGCTGGCGCAGGGGCGTGCGTGGCTCCACGGCCCGGTGGGCGAGCGCGTCCCGGGCGGCCGCCATCTCCACGAGCTCCAGGGCATGCGTGGGCACGAAGAGCAGGTGCGCGGTGGCGCCGGGCCGGTGGGCGCTGCGGCCGGCGCGCTGGAGCGTGCGGGAGATGCCCTTGGGGCTGCCCACCTGCACCACGCGCTCCACGGGCCCGAAGTCCACGCCCAGGTCCAGCGAGGACGTGCACACCACGAGCCGCACCGTGCCGTCCTTGAGCCCTCGCTCCACGGACTCGCGCGTCTCCCGGTCGATGGAGCTGTGGTGCAGCGCGAGCACGTCCTCCCACTCGGGGTGGAGGAAGCGCAGGCCCTCGAACCAGCGCTCGGCCTGGGAGCGCGTGTTGGTGAAGAGCAGCGTGGGGTGCTTGGGGTCCAACCAGTCCGACACCTTGCGCAGCATGGCCATGCCGAGGTGGCCCGCCCACGGAAACGCATCCACCGTGTCGGGCAGCAGCGTCTCGATCTTCACGTCGCGCTCGAGCCCCGCGCTCACCAGCGTGGGCGGCACGTCGGGCCCCACCACCGCGCGGGCGGCCTCGTCCAGGTTGGCGAGCGTGGCGGACAGGGCCCAGGTGCGCACCTTCGGGGCGAAGCGGCGCAGCCGCGCGAGCGCGAGCTCCACCTGGGTGCCGCGCTTGCTGCCCAGCAGCTCGTGCCACTCGTCGACGATGACCGAGCGCAGGGGCGCGAACAGCTCCTCGGCCCGCTCGTGGCACAGCAAGAGCGACAGCGACTCCGGCGTGGTGATGAGCACCTCGGGCAGCCGGTCCTTCTGCTTGCGGCGGATGCT
Organism: Archangium primigenium; assembly: GCF_016904885.1. NCBI lineage: Bacteria > Pseudomonadati > Myxococcota > Myxococcia > Myxococcales > Archangiaceae > Melittangium > [Archangium] primigenium. The sequence goes on along the minus strand of NZ_JADWYI010000001.1, from coordinate 8,507,975 downwards.
GCTGGAGGTGTCGCCCGTGCGGCTCTCCACGGTGATGTCGGCGTCGAAGGCGGACAGGGGCGCGAGCAGCGCCAGCTCGATGTCGCGGGACACCGCGCGCAGGGGCGTGATGTAGAGCACCTGCAGGCCCTTCTCCCGGCGCCGGGCCACGTCCATGAGCGGCCCGATGTAGGCCGCGTACGTCTTGCCCGCGCCCGTGGGCACGTGGATAAGGCCGCTCTCGCCCCGCTCGTACGCCGCCCAGGCCTCGCGCTGGAAGGGAAACGGCGCCCAGCCCCGCTCCTCGAACCACGCCTCGATGCCTCCCGGCGCCGGGGCGGGAGGCGGCGGGAGCTTGACCTGGGGCTTCTTCCGGGGCGCGGTGGCCGCGCGCGGAGAGGTGGTCCGCGCGCGCCTAGGCGGGGGCATGGATGAGTCCCTTGAGCTGGTCGAGCGTGTCCGCGTCCTTGGGCGCCTTGTCCGCGCGCCACCGGGCGATGCGCGGGAAGCGCAGCGCCACGCCGGACTTGTGCCGGGGCGAGGCGGCGATGCCCTCGAAGTGCAGCTCGAACACCTGCTCGGGCTCCACCGAGCGCACCGGGCCGAACTTCTCCTTGGTGTGGGCGCGGATCCACCGGTCGAGCTTGGAGATCTCCTGGTCCGTCAGACCCGAGTACGCCTTGGCCACGGGCGTCAGGTCATCCCCGTTCCACACCGCGAAGGTGTAGTCCGTGTAGAGCGCGGCGCGCTTGCCATGGCCCGGGTGTGCGTAGAGCAGCACGGCGTCCACGGTGAAGGGATCGATCTTCCACTTCCACCAGTCCCCGCGCTTGCGCCCGTGCAGGTAGGGCGACTCCAGGCGCTTGAGCATGAAGCCCTCCACGTTGCGCTCACGGGACTCCTCGCGCGCGGTGGCGAGCTGCTCCCAGGTGGGCGCGGTGATGATGGGCGAGATGGGGAACTGGGGCTTGTCCTTGAGCAGCGCCTCGAGCCGCGCGCGGCGCTCGCGCAGGGGCCGCTGGCGCAGGTCCTCGCCGTTCTCCTCGAGCAGGTCGTACGCCATGAAGGCCGCGGGGGCCTCGGCGAGCACCTTGGCGGTGAGCTTCTGGCGGCCAATGCGCCGCTGCAGGCGGCTGAAGGGCAGGGGCTGGCCCTCGGCATAGGCGAGCACCTCGCCGTCGAGCACGGTGCCCGGCGGCAGGCTCGCCGCGGCGGAGGTGATCTCCGGGAAGCGCTCGGTGATGAGCTCCTCGCCCCGGCTCCAGAGCGCGAGCGAGCCCTGGCGGTGGATGAGCTGTCCCCGGATGCCATCCCACTTCCACTCGGCCATCCACTCCTCGCGCCCGCCCAGGTCCTCCACGGGCTGCTCCAGGGGGCTGGCGAGGTAGAACGGGTAGGGCCGCGAGCTGTCGGCGTCCGAGACGTCCGGCGCGATGAGCTGCTGGAAGAAGGCTTTCGAGGGCGCCCAGGTGCCCATGAGCCGGTGGGACACGGAGGCGGGCGGCAGGCCGGCGAACTGCGCCAGCGCGCGCACCACCAGCGTGTCCGAGACGCCCACGCGCAGCTCCCCGGTGAGCAGCTTGTTGAAGAGGAACAGCTCGCGGCGCGGCAGCAGGTGCCACCAGCCGGTGATGCGCTCGCGCTGCTCGGGTAGGGACAGTCCGGCGAGCGGCTGGATGCGCTCCTCCACCCACCGCGACAACGACAGTTCCTCGGTCTCGGCGGGCCGCTCGGCCTGGTCGAGCAGGAGCGCGATGATCTCCGCCAGGTCGCCCACGGAGGCGTAGGCCTCGTCGAAGAGCCACTCGGGGGTGTCACTCAGCTCGCGCACCCATTGTTTGAGCCCCTTGGAGGCCACGAGCCGCTTGAGGCGGCGCCCGGTGAGGAAATACAGCGCCCAGGCGGCGTCCTCGGGTGGCGCCGCGCGGAAATAGGCGACCAGGGCCTCCACCTTGGCGTTGGTGGAGGTGGTGGAGTCCAGGGCTTCATAGAGGTCCACGAACCGTCGCATGCAGCAGTCTCCCTCCCGGTCAGAGGCGGCCCCGACCTGGGGACAACTTGGTAACGGGGACTCGTATTGGCGGCGAGGGAGCGGGCAGGCAGGCAAGGGCCCCTGCCGCTCCCTGTCAGGTGGGCGGCGAGGACGCGCCGTTGCCCCGTGGACGTTGTCATCCGTGCCGCCGTGGACGCCCGTGATCGGCGTGTGCACGCTCACGCGGCCCATGTTCGCCAGTCCAGCGCTCCTGCTGCTCGTGACCCTCGCCGCCACGTCCACTCCCGAGACTTTCGAATCGACCCGAGCGCGAGCGGTCAAGGCCTACCGGGCCCGGAACTTCCCCCGCGCCTGCGCCCTGTTCTCGCGCGCCGCCGGGCTCGACCCCGAGCACGCGTCGGTGCATGTGGACCTGGGGCAGTGCCTGGCGCGCCGGGGACGCAAGGCCCGGGAGGCCGCCGCCCGCGAGCACGCGCGGGCCGTGTTCCTCGCCCGGCCCAACCGGGAGCCCTCCCGGTCGAGTGACGAGCCCACGCGCAAGGCGGCCTATCTCCAGCTCTTCCGGATGGGGACGCGCCTGGCGGTGCCCAAACCCGGGGAGTGCACCGCGCTGCCCCAGGCGCCGGAGTGTTCCCGGGTGGTGCACGCCTGTGGGGCGTACTTCAACGAGCACGGGTCTGCGGGGGGCGTCTCGGGCGAGGCGGTCCGGCTGGCCTTGTCACCGGCCGCGGCGGCGCCTCGTGCGAGCGAGGACTCCGAGACGGGAGGCCTCGCCGTGGACCGCACGCGGGTGCTGGACTTCCTGCCGGATGGGCAGGTGCCTCGGGAGGAGGCGTTCTCCCTCGCGCTCGTGAACGAGGCGGAGGATCTGGCCGTGGACTGCGCCGAGACGGGCGCGTGCCCGGCGAAGGTGTCCGGGCTCAATGACACACGGTGCTCCCTGGTGCTCGCCGATGCGTGCGCGGGCGTCGTGGGCGTGGTGTGCGAGACGCGCGTGCGGGGCAAGAAGGCCCGGCCGGAGCAGCGCGTGGGCGAAGTGGTGCTGACGAAGGCCCCCTGAGCGCGAGGGCCGTCTCGCGGGCGTTCCCTCTCCTGCCGACATGAGGCAGTCTACGGACAGAGGGGGCAACACCCATGCCGACGTCCGCGAATCGAAGTGAGGCATTGTGATTCGGCGAATGCCTTTGTGGTCACTGGGCTTGTTGGTGTGGATCGTGACCTTCGTCGCGGTTTCAAGCCTCTGGCTCTATGTGGCGTGGAGCCGAGGCGAACAGGATCCAATTGATTGGCTGGGACTGGCTGTGATGGCACTAGGCCCAGCGGGCTTGGTCATGATGATCGTGCAGCGCGTACGTGCTCAGCCCACCGCCGAGCAACGGGCGGCCCTCGAAGCCATCTTCGAGGCGGGACCTGGCACACGTGGCGCCGTCGTCGTGACGCGGGACGGGGCGCCAAAGGTCATCGCCACCGTGCGCAGCAAGGATGAGTACCTGGAATTGGCGCGCTCGGGCCAACTGCCCGAGGACCATCGTGTCTACCTGCCAAGTGACTCATGATATTGCCCGAGCGCAATCAACAATTACTACTCCGCATCGTTTGCGGAGGGCGATGGCGTCTTGAGCGCCTGCTTTAGGTTGCTGTCACGTATGACGTTGAAAATCAAGCTGTCGATTTTGCCAACATGCCCGCTTGATGCACTGGCGAGGTCTCGAACAGTGCTCGCAAGAAATTCGGCTTCTAGGACGTTGAAAGGGCCTGCTACGCTAAGTGCCCTGAGAATGGCTTCAACCTCATTGCGCGACAATAATTCTTCACGCGATAGGGCTACAGCGCCATCCAATGTGAATCTTAGTGTTTGAGTGTCTCTGCTGACAGACAGAAGCATGGGCAAAAGAGGAACAACTGCCTGCCGGACTTCTGGATGTCTACCGATTGTGCTGCGAAACATGTATGCGACGTTGCGGCGTAGGTTTTCGTTCTTGTGCAAAATGTCTTGGACGACGAGGCGAACGCTTGTGTCTTCGAAAGATTTGGGAAGCCCAGGAACGGACGAGCGGAGAAATGCGAAGTAGATAATAAATCGAGTTAACCCATTCTCTGCATCGTCGGCTTGATAGTTCGCGAGCGTTCTGAGAACACGCGTCACGTCGTCTTCGGTTAGGTCATGGATTTTACTTAAGGTGGTTGCCGCAGCGCTCTCTAGTTTGTTTGTGAATGACTGTGTCACGTAGTCAAGCCAAAGGCTTTTGATTGCTGAGCGGAGTTTTTCGTCGAGTAGGAAGGATCCTTTTTCGGTGACGTCGCGCCAAGCCATTAGTATGCCAAGGGGACGTGCTGCCGCGCGTTGTACGTCATGGTTTTTGTCATTGGAAAGTTGGATGGTGATTTCTAGAAACTCTACAAGGGAATCTTTGCGGGCTTTGGCTATGACGCCACTCAGTAGTCTGGCTACGTTGCCTCTTACTGTCGTGTCTGATTCGTCCGTCGCTTCGTCTACTGGTGGTGTTGGGTCTGCATCTGGATGTGGGTCTGTATGAAATGTTCGTACTATCCACGCTGCATCGTCGTAATGACCCCTTTCTAGAAGTTTGATCCCGTGTTGGGTGAGTGCTATGCGAGTGTTTTTGCTGATTTTATCGGTGTGTTTTTTCTCTGTGTAGAGAGTCTTTATCGTCGTGAAGGCGCCGTCTTGGTCGTGTTCAATTCGAGCGCGAAGCCATGTGTCAGTTAGGTCTGCGTGTGTGATCGGGAATGTGCTGCGGCCTGCGAGGTAATCGCGAACTTCGCGTGCATAGATGGTGGATATCTTGCTTTGGCTGAGGGATGCGTAGATTACGCGATCTGCATTTTTGATGCGGAATAGATCATTGCGTAGCGCCAATTTGCTGGAAATTTCATCCGCGCCTATCAGAATTCCAGATGGAACGACTGCGAGGATTCTTTCCGAGGCGGGCAGAGCCAACTGCTCGTCTTTGTCGGTGAGCGTGTCGAGTACTGTTGCAGTCACGTCAGTCGGACTTACCCATCTTGCTGAGCCATGGGCGTAGTTGCTGATGCCATCTATCCACTGGGAGCGCTGGAAGTGGACGTCCTCGATCGAGAAGTTTGAGACGGTGGGATTCTCTAGAATGAATTTGGCTGCTTCGGTAGCGATTTGGGGGGCTAGTTGTTTATTGATTTCCCTAGGTTTTTTGCTTGTTGTCCATGGTGTGCGCACAACGAATCCAGACACTCCACGCTTCGCGCACTCAGCTTTTAGTGCTTCCCAAAGTATTGAGCGCCATCGATGCTGTTCCATCGCTTCTGGTGCCTCTACTAGGCGAACTATTTCTATTGCAATTGTTGAGGAGTTGTCTGCGCTAGTGAGGACGTAGTCGCAATTCTTTCTTCCTACGGGTACGTGCTCGCCCGTGATGCTGTACTCGGCTCCTCGGCTGGTTTTTAGATGGTTTATTATTTGTTCGATTACTTCTTGTTCATATGGGTGCCTGTTTGACATGACTGCATCCTGGACGTTGAGGGGTTTCGATAGGGTTTTGAAGGGTTGCAAGAGATATTGCATGCAGCTGCGCATCGACGTGGTCTGAGCCGCCGCTCAGTCCTCGGTTTCACCCTCGAAGGGCGTGGCCAGGGGCGCGGCGTCGATGCCCATGTTCTCGCGCAGATAGCGGGAGAGGATCTCGCTGGAGCCGTGGGTCGCCAGCACGCGCGAGGCACCCGTCTCCTTCGCCGTGCGCAGAAGGCCCGGCCAGTCCGCGTGGTCCGAGAGGACAAAGCCCCGGTCATAGCCCCGGCGACGCCGGTTGCCGCGCACCCGCATCCAGCCCGAGGCGAAACCCGTCTCGTGCTCGCCGAAGCGGCGCATCCACGTGCTGCCCGCCGCGCTCGGAGGCGCCAGCACCAGCGCCCCGGCGTAGGACGTGCCCTTCTCCACCTCGGACACGGGACGTGTGGGACTCATGGCCACGCCAGCCTCGCGGTACACCTCCACGAGCGCGTGGGTGGCACCGTGCACCAGCACCTCCCGGTCCGTGAGGCGCACGAGCTCCGCGAGCAGCCGCTGGGCCTTGCCCAGGGCATAGCAGAAGAGCACCGACGCCTTGCCCGCCTCCCGGTTGGCGTCCCACCAGCGCAAGACTTCCTCGGCGGTGAGCCGCGTGTCTTCCCACCGGTAGATGGGCAGCGCGAACGTGGCCTCGGTGATGAAGGTGTCGCAGGGGACGACCTCGAAAGGCAGACACGTGGGGTCCGGGTCCCGCTTGTAGTCCCCGGAGACCACCCAGACCTCGCCCTTGTGTTCCAGGCGGATCTGCGCGCTGCCCAGCACGTGGCCCGCGGGGTGGAAGCTCACCGTCACACCGCCAATGGTGATGCACTCGCCATAGTCGAGCACGGAGATGTCCGCCTCCGCGCCCAGGCGCTTGCGCAGCAGTCCCTGGGAGGGCTTCGTGCCCAGGTACTGCTGGCTGCCCCAGCGGGCGTGATCGCCGTGCGCATGGGTGACGAGCGTGCGCGGCACGGGCCTCCACGCATCGATGTGGAAGTCGCCCTGCGCGCAATACAGACCGTCGGGCGTCACGGACACCAGGGGCGGCCTACGGGTCGAGGTGGACACGCTCATGGGACGCTCGCCTGGTGAGAGGGGACGCTAGTCCTTCTTCTTCTTGGGCTTGCCTCGGCCGCCGTGCTTCTCGTACTCGTTGGACAGGCCCGTCTCCAGGCTCCGACTGTTCCAGGGGTTGCCCACCTCGGAGCGCTGGCCGCCGTTCTGTCCCGTGATGTCGTTGAGCTCCTCGGCCCGGCCCTCGGCGGGAACCCGGTCGCCGTGCTCCTCGGGGTCCTTCTGCTTCGCCGGGTCCAGGGGGATGCCCATGGAGCGGTTCAAGTAGTCTTTGGGATCCATGCCGTCACTCCCTTGGTGAGATTCCTACAAGGTGTGCACGGATGTTCCCGGGTGCTGGCCCTCCGGGTGCCCATGTCGGCGGCCTGGAGGGCGGGCGAGCGGTCAGGCCCTGGCCGTCATTCGTCGACGGCCTCGTCCTTCCACAGCGCGAAGCCGCCGAGCAGGCCGGCCACGTTGTCGGTGACGGTCACGTTCTTGGGCAGCTCGAAGTCGATGAGCCGCGCGTTGCCGCCGCCCAGGTAGATGCGCCGGGGGTTCCAGATGGGTTGGATCTGCTCGAGCACCTTGTGCACGTGCTTGCTCCACTTCTTCTTGCCCACGCGCTCCAGGGCGGCCTGGCCCACGTAGTCCTCGTAGGTCTTCTTGCCGTGGAACGGGTGGTGGGCGAGCTCCAGGTTGGGCACGTACTTGCCGTCCACGTAGAGGGCGCAGCCCATGCCGGTGCCCAGGGTGAGCACCATCTCCACGCCCTTGCCCTCGATGACACCAAAGCCCTGCACGCCGGCGTCGTTGAGCACGCGGACCGGGCGGTTCGTCATCTTATGGAGCTCCGCGCCCAGGTCGAAGTCCGCCCAGTCCGGGTGCAGGTTGGGCGCGGTGCGAGTGACACCGTCGTCCACCACGCCGGGAAAGCCCACGGACACCCGCTCGAAGTCGCCGAGGGTCTTGATGAGCGCGTGCAGCGCGGCCAGGACGGCCTTGGGCGTGGCGGGGCGGGGCGTCTTCACGCGCTGCCGCTCGTCGAGCGCCTTGCCCTGCGGCCCGAGGACGAGCGCCTTGAGGCCCGAGCCACCGATGTCGATGGCCAGGGTGCGGGGCGTGGTGGCGCGGGTCTCGCGAGGGGTCTTCTTCCGGGGGCTCGGAACGGGCACGGCTTGCTTGGGCGCGGCTTGCTTGGGCATCCAGGGCTCCAACGTGAGGGCCCCACTCTAGGCCGCGCGGGAGCGGGCGGGGGAAGACTGTTCACCGGCCCGGGCTCCCTGTGCGCGAGACGACAGGCTCGGTCAGCCGCGCCGCGACCGGTAGCGCAGGCCCAGGGCCATCAGGAGCAGCCAGGCCCCGGCCAGGTGTCCGCCGCCCGTGGCCCCGCAGCCGTAGCTCCCGCCGCCTTCTCCGCCGAAGGCCCGCACCTGCCCGCGCAGCCCGACGGTGACGTCCGTCGCGTTGTCCCCCTGCAGCCGGAGCTGGAGCTCGCCCGTGCTGTCTCCCGCCGCGCTGGGGTGGAACGTCACGCGCAGCCGCGTGGTGCCCCCGGGCGGCAGCTCCTTGCCCGGCTCGAGCGCTTCCACCGTGAAGAGCTCGGGGTGCGTGACCTCCGGGATGAGCACCCGCGTGCCCGTGCGGGACTGGTTGGTGAGGGTGATCTCCCTGGGCTCGATCGTCTGGCCCAGGTCCACCCAGCCGAAGTCCACCTCCATCGGATCCACGAGCAGCACGCTGGAGACCATCTCGCCCTTGAGCGCGACGCGGGCGGCCGGAGGCTGCTCCGCGCTGGTGCTCGTGCTCGTGGCCAGCTCCAGCACCAGCACCGCCGACGACAGGGTGACGCGCCGGGCCGCGTAGGTGAGCAGCAGCTCGCACGTCTCGCCCATGCGGATTTCAATCTCCTGCGTCGTGCCCACCGTCCGGCACGTCCCACCGCCATCCGCCGCGGCGGTGAAGTCCTCCTTCTGGGCGCCGTCCACCCAGACGCGCTTGACGAAGATGGACCGGTCGAGCTGGTTGTGCAGCGGGAAGCGCACGGGCGGCTTCGGCTCGGACAGGCGCTGGGTGCCGAAGTCCACCTCCCACGCGAAGTCCTTGAAGCCGGAGAACAGTCCCGTGGCCACGCCCTTGAGCTTGAGCTCGAGCTTCTTTCCGGTGCGCGTGTAGAGGTGGGCCGTGGCCGTGCGCGTGCCCGCCGCGCCAATCCGGGGCTTGAAGGCCAGCTTCAGCTCCACGCCGCCCCGGCCCGGGACCTTGAGCGGGGTGGAGGCGGTCACGTTCACCACGGAGAAGTCGAGCGCGTCCGCCTCCGAGAAGGTGACCGAGGTGATGGAGTCCTCGGCCTCCGCCGTGTTGGTCACGCCCACGCCCTTCTCCACGAGCGTGGTGGGCAGCTTGTTCATGTCACAGGTGCCGAACTCCACGGTCTCGGTGGGGACGGACACCCCATCCACGCCGACGAGCAAGGCCACGGTCTTGGTGAAGCCGTCGGCCGACTCCTCGTTGGTGGAGAGGCTGAGCGAGCCCGACATCTTCTCGCTCGTGGGCGTCACCTGCACCTGGAGCAGTTGCGCTTCGTTGGGCAGCAGCGTGATGCCCGCGAAGTCGGGGAGCGTCCGCTCGATGCAGTCCCCACTCAGGGTCAATTTGACGCAGAAGTGGCTGCTGAGCTGGAGGCTGCGGATGACGAGCGGCGCGGTGCCCTCGTTCTTCACCTGGAGATTGCGGATCATGGCCTGGTAGCCCGTTCCTCCCGGGTTGAGCGCCACCTTGTCGAAGAGCAGGACCGAGTCCACGACCAGCTTGGGCTTGGAGCCCGCGCCCTCGACGGTGACCGACGTGAGGGGGAAGAGGGAGTCATTGCTCGGAAAGACGAGCGTCTCCGAGACCTTGGGCAAGGCATCCGGGTGGAACTCGATCACGAAGTCGTAATACTTGTACTGGGTGGCATCCTTGTCCTTGATGTCGATGACCACGGGCCAGTCCCCCGCGGGCGCGCGGACCCGGAAGTGGGGGCTGGGATTGACCTTGTTGATCCTCAGGGGCGAGGAGCCCACGTTGGACACCCGCAGCCTGCCCAGGCCCGTCTGTCCCAGGGGCGTGTTCTCCACCACGAGCGTCGTGGGCTCGAAGAGCGCCTTGGCGGCGGCGCCTCGGCCAGACAGCCGGATGGTCGTCTTGCCCGCCGTGACGTTGCTGCTCGTCGCGTTGGACGCGATGACGAGATCCGCGGTGACGGCATCCAGCCGGTTGGGCGCGAAGGTGATGGAGATGACTTCCGTGCCATCCGGCGGCACTTCCCGAGGCCAGTTGATCTGCCCCAGCAGGAAGGCGCTGCCCGTGAGTCCCTCGAGGCTGTTGAGCCGCAAGGGAGACTTGCCCTTGTTGGTGAGGGTGAGGCTCAAGCTCTTGGCCTGATTGAGCTCCACATCGCCGAAGGACAGGATCGACTCCACGTCCAGCAGCGCGGTCGCGCCCACACCGCTGAGCGGAACGAACCGCGTGACGGGCACCCCGGTCAGGGTTCCCTTGTACTCGATGCGCAGGGAGTCCGTGGACGTCCTGTCCACGATGGTGGGGCGGAAGATGACCTCGATGTCGAGGAACTCGCCCGGGCCCGCCTTCTGGCCCGTGTAGGAGCCGCCCAGGGAAAACTCCACGGTCTTGTCCTTGATGGTGATGCTGACGATCTCGAGCGTCTCGGGGGCGAGCCGGTCGTTGCTGATGCGCAGCTTGCGGGAGGTGGGCTCGTTGATGCGCTGGGCCCTGTAGTCGAGGTCCCCCGAGACCGTGGCGGAGGGGCCGGAGGCCGTTCCACTCAGTTTGATCTGCGGAGAGGGCAAGAGCGTGCCGGGCGTCCCCACGTAGAACTGGAGGCTCTCCTCCTTCAAGCCGAGGCTCGTGGGCGCGAAGACGACTTCGAACGTGACGGTGGCGTTGGGCGCCACGGTGCGCGGCGGGTTGAGCCCCTGGACCTTGTAGTTCTCCATCGTGGAGGTGCGCGCCAGGGTGAGCTCCGCGTCGCCCGTGTTCTTCAACGTCACGCTCCGCGGCGTCTCGGTCCCCAGGGCCTGGGGTCCGAAGTCCACGTTCAGTCCCACGGGGTCGATGACGGTCAACACGGGCGCGAGCGCCGTGCCCACGAGCCGCACCGGCGCGACGGCCTCGGTGGCGTCGCTGGTGAGCCGCAGCGTGGTCTCCCACGGCTGGCGGCTGACCGGGTCGAAGTAGAGGGTGATGCTCTTCGCGTCGTTGGCGGGGATGTCCACGGGCAGGTCCCCGGCCTTGACGGAGTAGGGGCCGAGCGTGCCGGCGGCCACGGTGTACACCCGGACGGGCAGGGCGGTGGGGTTGCGCAGCACGAGCCCCTGGGCTTGGGGCGTGCTGCCCACCACCTGGTCGGTGAACGACACCGTCGTGGTGGAGGGCTCGACGCGCGTGCGCACCACCTCGCCCTGCAAGGGCAGGGTGGCCTGCCGCGACGTGTTGGCCTGCGAATCACGTCCCGTCACGTTGAGCTGCCCGAGCAGGAGCCCCGAGGCGGCGGTGGTGGCGGGCTTCAGCGTGACGGTCATCTGCTGCTTGCCGCCGGGCCCGAGGGTGAAGGTGCCCTTGGGCTCGAAGTCGAAGGCGGTGGACGCACCCGTCGCGGCCACCGCGGCGGTGACATCCAACGACACGAGGCCGGGGTTCTCGATGCTGACCGTCTGCTGGGTCACCTCCCCTGGACGCTGCTTGGGGAACGTGAGCGCGTGGGGCGTGAGCTGGAGCAGGGGGGCTTGCACGCCCGTGCCCGTGAAGCGGGTGGTGGTGGCCAGGGCCGTGCCGTCGCGGATGAGCTGGAGCGTGGCCTGCTTGTCTCCGAAGGACGTGGGGTTGAAGCGCACCGACAGGACACGCTGCGCCGACGGCGCCAGGATGAAGCCACCGCTCGGGCTCACGATGAACTGGGCCGTGCTGTCGGTGCTTTGGAGCGAGAGCGAGTCGACGACGAGGGGCGCCGCGCCCTGGTTGCTGACGGTCACGGTCTGGGTCGCGCTGGTCGTGCCCACCTCCTGGTTGCCGAAGGCGAGCAGCGCGGGCGTCATCGCCGGGACGGCGCCGGCCGCCCTGCCGCTCAAGGTGAGCCGCGGCGTCGTGAGGGGCGTGCTGGACGCGCCCACGTAGAACTGGAGCGTCTCGCCCTTGCTTCCCGCGCTCGTGGGGGCGAAGACCACCTCGAAGGTGACGGTGTCGTTGGGCACCAGGGTGCGCGGCGGGTTGAGCCCCTCCACCTTGAAGTCCGTCAGCGTGGAGTGCCGGGTCAGGACCAGGTCCGCGTCGCCCGTGTTCTTCACCGTGACGTTCTGGCGGGTCTCGCTGCCCGGCGCATGGAGGCCGAAGTCCAGGCTCGAGGACACGGGGTCGGTGACGGTCAGCACCGGCGCGAGCGCCCTGCCGGTGAGCCGCACCGGCGCGATGGCCTCGGTGGCGTCACTGGTGAGCTGCAGCGTGGTCTCCCACTGCTGGCGGCTGGCCGGGTCGAAGAAGAGGGTGATGCTCTTCGTGTCGTGGGCGGGGATGTCCACGGGCAGGTCCCCGGCCTTGATGGCGTAGGGCCCGAGCGTGCCGGCGGCCACGGCGTGCACCCGGACGGGCAGGGCGGTGGGGTTGCGCAGCACGAGTCCCTGGGCCTGGGGCGTGCCGCCCACCACCTGGTCGGTGAACGACACCGTCGTGGTGGAGGGCTCGACGCGCGTGCGCACCACCTCGCCCTGCAGCGGCACGAAGCCCTGCCGGGTCGAGGAGGACGCGAGGTCGCGGCTGGTCAAGGTGAGCTGGCCGTTGAGCACGCCCGAGGAGGCACTGCTCGCGGGCGCCAGGGTGACGGTCACCTGCTGGGTGGCATGGGGCGCGAGGGTGAAGGTGCTCTTGGGCTCGAAGTCGAAGGCCGCGGGGGTGGAGGCGCTCAGCGTGGCGGTGACCTGGAGGGACACGGAGCCGGGGTTCTCGACCGTGACCGTCTGCTGCGCCACCACGCCCGGGCGCTGCTTGGGGAACGTGAGCGCCTGCGGCGTGAGCTGGAGCAGGGGGGGCAACACGGCCTTGCCCGTGAGCCGGGTGGAGGGGGTCAGGGTCGTGCCGTTGCTGACGAGCTGGAGCAGGGCCTGCTTGTCACCGGCGGTGGTGGGGTTGAAGCGCACGGACAGGGCGCGCTGCTCCGACGGCGCCAGGACGAAGCCGCCGCTCGGGCTCACGGTGAACTGGGCCGTGGTGTCGGTGCTCTGGAGGGAGAGCGAATCGACGGTGAGCGCCGCCGCGCCCTGGTTGCTGACGGTCACGGTCTGGGGCGTGCTGACCGAGCCGACCTCCTGGTCGGCGAAGGCGAGCAGGGCGGGGCTCATCGCGGGGGTGGCGCCGACCGCTCTTCCCCGGAGGGTGAGCCGCGGAGACGGGAGGGGCGTGCTGGACGCGCCCAGGTAGAACTGGAGCTCCTCCATCTTGTTCCCGACGCTGGTGGGGGTGAAGAGGACGTCGAACGTGACGGTCTCGTTGGGCACCAGGGTGCGCGGCGGGTTGAGGCCCTGGAGCCGGAAGTCCGCCAGGATCGAGGTCCGGGTCAGGACGAGGTCCGCATCACCCGTGTTCTTCAGGGCCACGCTCCGGCGGGTCGTGCTGCCCGGCGCCTGGAGGTCGAAGTCCAGCTCCAGCGACACGGGGTCGGTGATGGACACCACCGGCGCGAGCGCCTTGCCGGTGAGCCGCACCGGCGCGATGGCCTCGGTGGCGTCACTGGTGAGGCGCAGGGTGGCCTCCCACTGCTGGCGGCTGGTCGGGTCGAAAGAGACGGTGATGCCTCGGGAGTCGTTGGCGGGGATGTCCACGGGCAGGTCGCCGCTCTTGATGGCGTAGGGCCCGAGCGTGCCGGGAACCACGGCGTACACCCGGACGGGCAGCGCCGTGGGGTTGGTCAGGACGAGCTCCTGGGCCTGGGGCGTGCTGCCCACCACCTGGTCGGCGAACGACAGGAGCGGGGTGGAGAGCTCGACGCGGGTGCGCACCACCTCGCCCCGCAGCGGCACGGGAATCTGCCGGGACATGGGGGAGGTGGAGTCACGGCTGGTCACGGTGAGCTGGCCGAGCAGCGGTCCCGAGGCGGCGCCGCTGGCGGGGGCCAGGGTGACCGTCACCTGCTGGGTGGCATGGGGCGCGAGGGTGAAGGTGCTCTTGGGCTCGAAGTCGAAGCCCGCGGGGGTGGAGGCATCCAGGGCGGCGGTGACCTGGACGGACACGGAGCCGGGATTCTCGAGGGTCAGGGTCTGCTGCCCCACCTGGCCCGGGCGCTGCTTCGCGAACACGAGCGACTGCGGCGTGAGCTGGAGCAGGGGCGCCTGCACGCCCCTGCCCGTGAGGCGGGTGCTGGCGGCCAGGGCCGTGCCGTTGTGGATGAGTTGGAGCGTGGCCTGCTTGTCGCCGGCGGTGGAGGGGTTGAACTTCACCAACACGTCGCGCTGGTGCCCGGGCTCCAGCACGAAGCCGGTCGTGGGGATCACGGTGAACTGCGAGCCGGAGTCCGACGGCCCCTGGATGGCGAGGGTGTCGACGATGAGCGGGGCAGCGCCCGAGTTGGTGATGCTCACACCCTGGGCGGCGCTGATCGTGCCCACCTCCTGGTCGACGAAGGCGACCAGGGCGGGGCTCATCGCGGGAGTGGCGCCGGAGCCCTTGCCGCGCAGTGGGAGCTGCGGCGAGGCGAGCGGGGTGCTGGACCCGCCCAGATGGAACTGGAGGCTCTCCGTCTTGTCCCCGAGGCTGGTGGGGGCGAAGACGACCTGGAACGTGACGGTGTCATTGGGCGCCACGGTGCGCGGCAGGCTGAGCCCCTGGAGCCGGAAGTCCGCCAGGAGCGAGGTCCGGGTCAGGACGAGGTCCGCGTCGCCCGTGTTCTTCAGGGTCACGCTCCGGGGGGTCTCGCTGCCCGGTGCCCGGGGACCGAAGTCCAGGAGCTGGGACACGGGGTCGGTGATGCTCAACACGGGGGCCAGGGCCTTGCCACTGAGCGCCACGGGCGCGATGGGCTCGGTGGCGTCGCTGGTGAGGCGCAGGGTGGCATCCCACTGCTGACGGCTGGTCGGATCGAAGGACAGGGTGAGGCCGTGGGCCCCATGGGCGGGGATGTCCACGGGCAGGTCGCCGCTCTGGAGGGCGAAGGGCCCGAGCGTGCCGGGAACCACGGCGTACACCTTGATGGGCAGGTCCGTGGGGTTTTGCAGGACCAGCCCCCGTATCTGGGGCGTGGCACCCACGACCTGGTCGGCGAACGACACCGTCGCGGTGGAGAGCACGATGCGGGTGCGCACCACCTCGCCTTGCAGGGGCAGGGGCGTCTCACGCGTGCTGGACGTCACGGTGTCACGGCTGGTGAAGGCGAGCTGGCCGAGCACGGGCCCCGAGACGGCGGTGCTGGCGGGGGCCAGGGTGACGGTCACCTGCTGGGTGGCATGGGGCGCGAGGGTGAAGGTGCCCTTGGGCTCGAAATCGAAGCCCGCGGGCGTGGAGGGCGCGAGCGCGGCGGAGAACTGGAGGGACACGGAGCCGGGGTTCTCGACGGTGACCGTCTGTTGCGTCACCGCTCCCGGGCGCTGCTTCGGGAACACGAGCGACTGGGGCGTGAGCTGGAGCAGGGGCGCCTGCACGGCCTTGCCGCTGAGCTGCGTCGTGGGCGTCAGCGCCGCGCCGCCCTGGATGAGCTGGAGCGTGGCCAGCTTGTCACCGGCGGTGGTGGGGTTGAACCGCACCGACAGGCTGCGCTGGTGTCCCGGCTGAAGGACGAACCCGCTCTGGGGGCTCACGATGAACTGCGAGGCGGAATCCGATGCGCCCTGGAGCGAGACGGAGTCGACGGTGAGCTGGGCCGCGCCCTCGTTGGTGAGGGTCACGGTCTGGGTGGCGCTGAGCGTGCCCACGTCCTGGTCGGCGAAGGAGAGCTGGGTGGGGTTGAGCGTGGGCGCCGCTCCGGCCGCGCGAAAGCCCGAGAGCGGAAGCTGGAGCGCCGGCGAGCACGGATCGTCGCTGGTGATGAGCAGCGTGTCCGTGAAGAACGCGGCGCTGGAGGCCGCGGGCGGGGCGAAGGTCACCACCAGGCTCGCGCTCTCCCCAGGCTCCAGCGCGGTCTTCGAAAGCGAGGCGGTGAACGCGGGGCTGGCGGAGCTGAGGGCGAGCGAGGTCAGCCGCTCCGTGCCCCGGTTCGTCAGCGTCACCGTGCGACGGAACGAGGTGTCCGCGACTCCGCCATCGCCCGTGCCGGCGTCCGCCGGGGTGCCCGCGTCGTCCGTGCCGGCGTCATCCGTGCCGGCATCCGCCGGGGTGCCCGCGTCATCCGTGCCCGCGTCGTCGGCCGAGAACAGGAGCGCCGAACGAGGACCAGATTGCGTGCCGGGGGACCCGCTCAGGACGAGCGAGGTCGGGTTCAGTTCGAGATGCGGACCGGTGCCCGTGCCCGACAAGGCGATCCGGAGGGTGGACCTCACGGAGTCGTCGCTGAAGATCTGGAGCTGGCCGTTGAAGGAAGCGGGGGCCCGGGGATTGAACTTCACCCGGAAGCTCATCCGCTTCTGGGCCCCCAGGCTGAAGGGCAGGGTCCGCGCCGTGCCGTCTTCATCCCGGATGTCCGTCACGGCGAACGGGTCGGAGGTCTCGGTGAAGAGGAGGGTGCGCGCGTCCGTGGCGTCATCGTTGAACACCGTGAGCGTCAGCTCGGTGCCCGTGCCGCACACCCGCTGGGTGGGAAAGCTCAAGCTGGGCACATCGGGCGCGATGAGCGGGGCCGGGCCCGTGCCGAGCTTCACCTCGAGGGCGGCCTCGTGAACCGCGAAAGAGGCCTCATTCCCCGAAGAGGAGGGGGGGCCGCAGGCCGCGAGCAGGCACGACGCCAGCACGAACAGGGAAGGAATGCGTTTCACCGGGACCTCGGAGCGACAGGGGGGGCGCAGGGGCGGATGTCAGGAAGCGGCGGGCGCGGGGGGGGCGGGAGGCGCTGGGGCCGCGGGGGGGGCGGCCTTGGCGTCGGACGGCGCGGTCGTCGGGGGGGGCGGTCCCGTGTGGATGCGGCCCTCGCTCAACTCGACATCGAGCGAGGGGGGCAGCGGCATGCCGACGAAGGACTGCCAGGTGCCGTCTGGCGCCGTGAAGAGGAACGACACGGCGAGGTCCGAGTCCCCGGGGACCTTCACCTCGAGCCGGCGCACCGTGCCCGGGTAGATGATCTCCGAGTGGAGGAGGTTGGGGTCGGCCTGGACGAGGCGGACCGAGACCTCGGCGTAGGACTCGGCGGCGTACTGCTTCGCGTCCACCTTGCGCACGAGCATGTACAGGGGGCGCCCCTGGTTGGTGCCAGGGGGGGCCTTGATGCGCAACTGGATCGTGGACGGCTGGCAGGCGGCGGCCAGCACCAGCGCGAGGGCGCTCAATAGCAGGCGCGAGGGCTTCACTGTGGGACCTCCCGGAACGGCGTCCAGGGCTCGCCCTTGAGGCCGAAGCGGACCTCCAGGGTGTGTTGGGTGTTGCCGCTGCGCCCGAGCAGGCTCCACAGGCGCTGCTGATCCTTGGTGGCCACGGAGGCCTCGAGCAGGCGGAAGCAGCTCCAGGCCGAGCGCGTCTTCTCCAGCGAGCCGTACTGCACGGCATGCTGCTCGGGCGAGCGCACCTCCAGCACCAGCGCGGCGGTCTGCTGGTCCCACCACTCCAGCGGGAAGCCCTGCCAGGCGGGGCTCTGGTTGTAGGCGAAGGCCGAGGTCTTGCCGCACTTGAGCGAGCCCAGGGTGACGAAGCTGCCGGGCGTGGGCGCGGGCGGCAGGGGCAGGGGCATGACCTGGAGCATGAGCGGGCGCGGGCGGCCCTCGGCGTCCCAGAGCACGCGCGACAGCCGCGAGAGCCGCGAGAGCGTGGGCAGCAGGTTGTCGGGCAGCACGAGCTGGTCACGCAGCGCTCCGCGCACCACCCACTCCGTGCCTCGCTCCTCGCACACGGGGCTGAGCACCCGGTCCACGAAGGACCAGAGCACGCCGTCCTGCCGGCGGAGGATTTCCAGATCCCCCGGCTCCACTTCCTGGGTGGACTGGGCGTTGAAGGGGTAGTTGTCCAGCAGGGGCCGCAGCATGCGGGTCCAGGTGGTGTCCCACTGCTGGCGCAGGGTCTGCTCGACCTCCTGCTGACCCAGATCCCGCACGGTGAGGAAGGGCTGACGGAAGGGCTGGCGCAGCTCGCCGATGATGCCCTGCGCGTCCAGCCAGGCATCCACCTTGCGCAGGTAGGAGCCCTCCTCCTCGAGCATCATCGAGAAGGCGATCCGGCCCAGCGGGGTGAGCATCTCCGTGAGCCGCGCGGCCCCGCCCCCGGGCTTGCCGGGCGGAGCGGGCTCGGCGGCGGCGGGCGGAGCGCGGGAACCGCCGCGGGCCACGAGCTCGTCGGACATCTGCGCCACCAGGGCCCGGTAGGGGTTGAGCAGGGCGTAGTTGCCGCTCTCGTCCGGCTTCATCACCTGAACGATGGGCTTGAAGGGCGCCACGGTGTTGCGCAGCGACTCGTAGTAGGGCCCCTCGAGCGGATCCAGGTGGGCGCCCTTGGCCACGTCGCGCAACATGTCCACCAGCTCCGAGGAGGGCTGGGTGAGGCGGGACAGCTCCTCGGAGAGCCGGCTGGGAGTGAGCGCGTTGAAGCGGTAGGTGTTCGCGCGCTGGAAGAGGCGCTGGCGGTAGCGCAGCGAGAACTGATCCACCTGCCGGCGCACCTGCTCCTGGCGCTGGGAGGCCTCCTCCACGGGCAGCTCGGCGTTCTTGAGCCGCTGGGTGAACTCGTCCACCAGGGGCCGGATGCGGGTGTCGAAGGAGAGCCGCTCCTCGGCGAGGGTGGATGCGCCGAAGCCCGGCTCCTCGCTCCGGGCGGTGCCGAAGGGCAGGCGGCCCGTGCGCGCGTAGTGGCGCAGGATGGCCTGGTGCATGTCGCGCGCGCTGTTGCGCGGGGAGAACTCGAGCGCGCCGAGCGTCACCGTCACCTGGAAGGGGCCCTTGGTGGCGGCGCCCGGCTGCCACACCCCGTCGCGCACGAGCAGCTCCGCCACGCTCATCTTCTGCGCGGCCTTGAGGCCCGCGTACATCTCCTCCTCCATGTGCAGCAGCGCGGTGAGCACCTCGCGGTTCTTGTTCATCCACTCCACCGCCTGGAGCGTGGTGGACACGCCCTTGAAGCGGCTCATGTCCACGCGGGCCTCGGAGGCCTTGAGCAGGTCGAGCGCGCGCGGCAGGCTGGCGAAGATGGCGCTGTCGTCCAGCCAGGCCTGCAGCCGCAGCCGCTCCTCCTGCATCGTCTCCAGCTCCGCGTTGAGCCGGTCCGCCGGCCACGGCTCGCCGGACTGGTCCGTGAGGAACTGCTGCAGGTGCTTGAGGTGGGCCTGCCACGGCGCCAGCTGCCCGTCGAAGGTGAAGGGCTCCGGGAAGGGCCAGTGGGCCCAGGTGGCCTCCGCCGTCGCCTGCCAGGGCTTGTCGCTGATGACCGCGTAGTCCCCGACGAGGGACTCCGCCAGGGAGACGGCGGTGAGCCACGAGCGCTTGGACTCGAGCGGCTCGGCCTCGGCCGCGGCCCCGGCGGGCTGCCCCTGGCCCACGAAGCTCCACGAGCGCCGGTTGCGCAGGCTGGAGAGGACGAACTGGCCGAGCGGCTCCTCGCGCGAGGCGTGCAGGGCGGCCAGCATGAAGACGACCTGCTCGGGGCGGCACGCGTGGGGCTGCTGGTGGCAGCGCTCCAGGGCGGGGCGCAGGTGGGCCTCCCGGATGCCGCGCGTGAGCCGGTGGCGCAGCTTGTCGCGCGCCTCGGTGAAGCTGTAGGGCAGCACGGGCCAGTAGCTCCGGGCCCGCGCCATCTCCTCCATGGCCTGGCCGGCGGCGAGCACCTGATCCTGCACCACGCTGCCGGACACCTCCTGGCCCTGGGCGCGCATGCGCTGCACGGTGTCCTCGAAGCGTCCCACCTTCTCCTGGGCCTGGGTGAGCCGCCAGGAGAAGTGGGCGTAGGTGCCGAGCATGGGCAGGGCGCACACCGCGGTCAGGAGCGCGCAGCGCTGCAGGTGCGTGCGCAGGTAGCGCTGGCGCAGCCGCTGGGCATCGTGCGCCTCGCTGGCGACCGAGAGCACCCCGGCCGCGCGCGACGTGAGCGAGGACAGGTACACCCGCGACAGCCGGGGGGCGAAGGCGAGCGAGCCCCCCTCCAGCAGCGCGGTGACGAAGCGCGCCAGGGCCTCGAAGGGCGCGTGGCCCTGGGAGTAGAAGCGCTCCAGGCGCTCGAAGGCCTCCACCGGCAGCGACGTCAGCCCCAGGGCGAGGTACTTCTCCTGCGCCTGCAGCAGCGACGCCAGCCGTCCCTCCTCCCCGCGTGGGGGCAGCTCGAAGGACAGCGGCACCCGGTGATCCTGCAGCAGCCGCGCGAAGTCCTCGAAGCCCTCCACCGTGTCCAGGTGGGTCAGGCACAGGCGCGTCTCCACCGGCGCGCGGCGCACCTCGGCCAGGAGGTTGAGCTTGCCGCGCAAGAGCTGCGCGGTGCGCCGGACCTCGTCGGGCGGGGTGTCCGACAGCCACCGCATGTCCAGCACGACGACGGCCAGCGCGGACTGCCCCTGGCCGAAGGCGTCCTTCCACAGCCGCCGCAGGGCCCGGCGCGCCTGCGGGGTGTCGTCCTCGAGCAGGGGCGCCGACACCTCCTGCACCACCGTGTCCGGCCCCAGGTAGATCTGCAGGAGCGAGTCGCTCGTGTGGCTGGGCAGGAAGTGGTGGGCCTGGCGCTGCCAGTCCGCGTCCAGGCCGACGAGCTTGGACTTGCCGCCGCCGGCGGGCCCGAGCACCACCGCGCCAGGCATGTCCTTCACGGCCACGCGGTGGCGCAGCGGCAGGGCCGCGAGGAAGCGCTGGCGGATGCGCCGCAGCCGGTTGCCCGGCATGGGCGGGGGCGCGCCCGAGGCGGTGGCGCCCGCCTGCCGCCGCGCGCGCAGCCACAGCACCAGCGGCACCAGGATGGCGAGCAGCGCCAGCCCCAGGACGACCCACTTCTTGTACGGCCCCGGAATGAGCGCCGCGAGCTTGCGGAGAGTCTCCATTACACGCCCCTCCCGGAGGCGTCAGGGAGGCGGCGCGCGCGGGCGGCGCGCTGCAGCGCCTCGAGGTTGTCCTCCAGGAAGTCCATGAGCCCCGCGACCCGGGCGCGGTATTCCTCCTGCTGTGCGGGCGGCGGATGCCGACCGCCGGCGGCGGGGTAGAGCGCGCCGAGGCACTCGCGCAGCTCGGCCAGGGCCGGCTCCACGCCCTCGCGCAGCGGGCCCAGCTCGCGGTCGATGTGCCGCTCCAGGGCGGACAGCAGGCTCGCGGTCGGCTCCGAGAGGCCCGGGGCCGGTGGAGGCACGGGCCCTGTGGTGAGGGGCGCCTGATTCGGGGGGATCGGGGCGCGCTCGCTCCGGGTCATCACGGGGGCTTCCTTCATGGAAGTACGGCTCAGTTGGACGTCCACCACAGCAGCACCTGCAGGCCCAACAGGCCGAGGCCGGTGACGGCGTAGTAGCGGGCGGGGAAGGCGTAGAGCAGCGGCCGCTCGCGGGGGGCCTCCGGGGCCGAGGCGGCCACGGGCTCCGGGGTGGCGATGCGGGCCGCCAGCCGCTGCTTGTACTCGCGCAGCTTGGCGGTGTTGCCGGGGTAGCGGCCGGTGAAGCCCGCGGTGAGGCAGAAGTGCAACAGCTCGAAGAGCAGCGGCGGGGTGCCCGGCTGGTGCAGCCGCTGGTCCGCCAGCTCGAAGAAGAGGTCACCGCCTCCCTCCTGGCCCAGCATCCGGTACTGCAACAGCGGCCACTCGGTCTGCTCGCTCTCGGCGAGCCGCCGCAGCACCAGCTCGTCCACCAGGTAGATGAAGGGCATGAGCGCGTCCTCCACCTCCTCGGAGCGGTAGTGCGCGCCCAGCTCGGCGCGCAGGTTCTCCACGACCCCGAGCAGCTGGGCCTGCAGCTGGTGGAGCGCCGCGGAGCCCACGAGGAGCTGGGGGGCCTCCGCGCTCCCGGTCGGCTCGGCGGGAAGCCACTGGTCCAGCAGGCCCCGCGCCTGCCGGTACACCTTGAAGACGATCTGCCAGTGTTCGAGTTTCATGCGCTCCCTAACCCAGGCTGACCGGGGTGCCGCTCACGGTGGTCATGGTGCCCTTGAGCTTCGCCTGGCCCGTGGACTCGAGCGCCAGCTCGGCCTTGGCGCTCACCTTGACGGTGGCCGCCTCCAGCGCCGCCTCGGCCGTGCCCTTCATGGCGAGGC
This sequence comes from Archangium primigenium, assembly GCF_016904885.1. Taxonomy (NCBI): domain Bacteria; kingdom Pseudomonadati; phylum Myxococcota; class Myxococcia; order Myxococcales; family Archangiaceae; genus Melittangium; species [Archangium] primigenium. Next base: position 8,486,080 of record NZ_JADWYI010000001.1, on the reverse strand, counting down.
TCTTGGCCTTGAGCTCCAGCGCGCCCGAGGGGGCGGAGAGCTGGACGTTCATGCCCTCGAGCGTGAAGTCCTTGGCGGCCTTCACCTCCATCGTGTCGTCGGAGGAGAACGAGGCGCCCTTCTTGGCCTGCTGCGTGAGCTTCTCGCCGCTGGTGAGCGTCATGTCCTTCTTGCTCTCCAGCTGGAGCACCTGCTCGCTCTTCCACGCCGAGTCCTTCTTGGACTCGAGGGTGATGGTGTCGGCCTTCACGCTGAACGCCTTGCAGCTCATGGTGATGCTGTCCGCCTTCTGCACGATGGTGCTGGTGTCCGAGTCGCTCTTCACCTCGAGGGTGATGGCCTGACCGTCGAAGGTGATCGTCTGGGAGAGCTTCCCGTCGGGATCCTCGACCTTCAGCGTCAGGCCCTTCTCGTGGTCCATCTCGAGGGTGCAGGTGAGCTTGCCCATGACGTCTGACTCCTCGCCTCAAGGGGCCCGCGCGGTGTCAGACGCGCCGCCAGAATAGGAAGACCTGCGCCCCGGCGAACGCGGGCGTGTCGGAGAAGGAGAGGCCGTCCTCGCGCAGCGCGGCGTGCCACTCCTCGCCCTCGCACGTGAGCTGGTACCAGTCGATGTCCGCGTCGAAGGAGTGGGGAAAGGACGGGTAGGCGACGTGCCGGTAGGAGATGCCCTTGAGCGCCTGGCGCCGCACCACCGACAGGCGCAGCGGGCTGGCCAGGCGGATGCCCTCCATGCCCCGGGGCTTGTCCCGCTCGTGGCGGCGCACCAGGAGGTAGAAGTCGTTGGGCGCGGGCTTGTCCTGAGGCAGCGGCGTGAGCACGAAGCGCCCGTCCCGGAACTCGAAGGGCCGGTAGGAGCGCTGGCTCGTCTGGGGACGGAAGCTGCGCTCGAGCAGCTCCATCCACCGCAGCAGCCCGGGGCCCGGCTCCTCGTGGAGATACGGCGGCAGCTCCTCCTCGGGCTCCGCCTCCAGGTAGCAGCACGTCTCGAAGTACAGCCCGCGCAGCGCCTCGAAGAGGCGGTAGGTGGACGGGTAGATGCCATGGCGCATGTCCACGCGCAGCGCCTGGAGCTGGCGCACCGCGCACAGGGCCCGCCGCGCGTTGGACAGCCGGTCCCCGCGCACGTAGCCGTCCCGGATGGAGGTGCGCATCTGGCCGTGGGCCTGCTCCAAGAGCCCGTCGAGCTGGACGAACAGCGGGGCGAGGAAGGGGTGCGGGCCCACCTGCAACAGGGGCGGCAGCAGCTCCCGCGCGAGCTTCCACCGCCCGTGCTCGTCCCGCGCGAGCCCCGCGAGCATGAGCGAGCTCACCATGCCGTCCACCGTGGGCTCCGCCGAGAGCTCCAGCACGTTCAGGGCCCGCTCCAGGTCGGGCGGATCCTCCGCGTACAAGGGCAGCCCCTCGGCGCCGCGCGTCTCGCGCAACAGGTGCAGGTACACGGTGAGCTGCGAGCGGCCCGTCTCCTCCAGGGAGAAGGGCGCCACGGTGGCGTTGCCGGGCACGTCCACCAGATGGCCTCCGGGCAGCACCGCGCTCAACGACGAGAGCGCCAGCGTCCCCTCGGCGAGCAGCACCGGGTTGAACTCCAGCGCGCTGATGCCGAGCAGGGGCAGTCCCGAGAGGCGGGCATAGCGCTGGGCCTCGCCCTGAAGGGCGCTCTCCTGCGCGCGGAAGTGATCGGGCAGCAGTGTCTGCCCCACCTGCCAACGGACGCGGGCGAGCTTGTGTGGCTCCATGGCTCTCTCAATGCCTTTCAGGATGCACCCCGGGCCGGGGGCCGCCAGTGCGCCCGCCGCTCCGTCCTGGTGCGTGAAACCGCGAGGGATTCCGCCAATCCAAGAAGAATGAATCGTCAAGAAAGGTACAGACCGTCCCTGGTGGCGTCAAGGGGCGGAAAAGTTGCTTGATTTGTCTGGTGGGTTGTTTGTTTTTGTATGACTGACTTTGAAGGTAGTCGCGGGTCGTCCGAGGGGCGGCCTGGGCTGATTTATCGAGTGGGTTGCCCGTCTGTGTATGACTGACTCTGAAAGTAGAGACTGGGTCCGGACAGACCATTGAGACGCTGTCTGGTGGGCGCGCGGACGCCGGAAGGCGAAGACAAGAATTAGACAGGGGGTGTCTTGCATCCGACGAAAATTTTAGGTTATCAGTGAAGACCGAGATGTGGCGGCCCGCCGCATCCGCGTAATGCCATTCATTGGGGCGCCCATGGCCATCAACGACGACATTCCCAAGTCACGCATCACCCTTACCTATCGCACCACCGTCAACGGAGAGCGGACGGAGAAGGCGCTGCCCCTTCGGCTGTTGATGATGGGGGACTTCTCCAGCGGCACCTCCACGGATCAGCGCAAGGACCTGGACCAGCGGCAGATCCGCAACCTGGACGGCAAGAACCTGGACCAGGTGATGCGCGACATGGACATGACGCTCCAGTTCAAGGTGCGGAACCGGATCGACCCGGGCACCGCCGAGCAGCTGGACGTGACCCTGCCCATCGCGTCGATGAAGTCCTTCACGCCCGCGGAGCTCGCCAAGAACATGCCCAAGGTGCGCGCGCTGCTGCTGCTGCGCAAGCTCCTGCTCGAGATGCAGGGCAACCTGGACAACCGCAAGGAGTTCCGGCGCATGGTGCGCGAGCTGGCGCAGAACCCGGAGGCCGTCGCCGCGCTGCGCAACGATCTCCAGGACTTCAACGGCCTCGCCCTCCCCAAGCCCCAGCTCCCCGCGGGTGATGCTCCCCCGGCGTCGCCCTCCCAGCCGGCGGCGGAGTGAGCCCCCGGGGCTCCTCCTCGCTTTGAAAGGTACTCCTCCATGACGAACACGACGAAGACGGTCTCCGCCCCCAACGCCGAGCCGATGGACGTGAATTCCCTGGGCCTGCCGCAGTTCCTCTCCAGCGTCCGTTTGAGCACGGACCTGCCGCAGCGCCGGCCCATGGTGACGAGCAACTTCCAGTCGGTGACGGAGGACGTCAGCGCGGAAGAACGCTTCCTCTCCGGCCTGGCGGCCATGGTCTACAACATGGATCCGGAGGTGGGCCGCTTCGACAAGCAGACCATCCAGGAGCTCGTCGGCACCATCGATCAGCTGGTGGATGCGCAGCTCAACGAAGTGCTGCACGCCCCGGCCTTCCAGAAGATGGAGGCCAACTGGACGTCGCTGGCGGACCTCATCCAGCACACCAACTTCAAGGCCGGCGTGCAGCTGAGCCTGCTGGACGTCACCAAGGACGAGGCCTACGCGGACCTGGAGCTCAACGCCGCGGACGTCGCCGGCTCCGAGTTCTTCAAGAAGCTCTACGTGTCCGAGTACGACCAGTACGGCGGCGCGCCCTACGGGGGCGTGGTGGGCCTGTACGAGTTCGCCAACACGCCGCAGGATCTGCTGTGGCTGCGCACCATGGGGAAGATCTGCACGGCGAGCCACGCGCCGTTCCTGTCCGCCGTGTCGCCCAGCTTCTTCGGCTGCGGCAGCATGCGCGAGGTGTCCCAGCTGCGCGACCTGAGCAGCCTGCTCGACTCGCCCAAGTACGCCGCCTGGAACGCGCTGCGGGAAACGGAGCAGGCCGCCTACATCGGCCTCACGCTGCCGCGCTACATCGTGCGCCAGCCGTACAACCAGGAGACGAACCCCGCCCACGGCATCCTCTTCACCGAGAAGATCCGCGGGGACGACGACGGCGAGTACCTCTGGGGCAACGCGGCCATGCTCTTCGCGCGCAACCTCGTGCGCTCGTTCGAAACCAGCGGCTGGTGCCAGCACATCCGCGGCCCCAAGGGCGGCGGGCGCGTGGATGACCTGCCGGTGCATGTCTTCAACCTGCGCGGCGAGGAGGAGCTGAAGCTGCCGGTGGAGATCGCCATCCCGGACTTCCGCGAGTTCGAGCTGGCCCGCGCCGGCCTCATCCCGCTCATCCAGAAGAAGGGCTCCGCGGATGCCGTCTTCTTCAGCGCCCAGTCCCTGAAGAAGTCCCACGCCTTCAAGGATCCCAAGGACTCGGAGAACTCCCAGCTCGTCACCAACCTCTCCTACACCTTCTCCATCAGCCGCATCGCGCACTACCTCAAGTGCATCATGCGCGACAACATTGGCAGCACCGCCAATGCCCAGACGGTGCACGCGCAGATCGACCGGTGGATCTCCGGCTACATGACGTCGCTGGTGAACCCGGATGACTTGACGCTGCGCTACTACCCCTTCAAGGCCTACAACCTGGCGGTCAACGCGGTGCCGGGCAAGGTGGGCTGGTACCACTGCAACCTGTCCATCCTCCCGCACATCCAGTTCGAGGGCATGGACGTGGACCTGCGCGTGGATGCGCGGCTCGGCTGAGTCGATTGAGTGACCCCCGCCCCATTCCGGGGCTCAACCGCAGTGGAGGATGACCATGTCTGTATCGATTAATTGTTCGTGGATTGACGGGTTCGTGATGGACCCGACCCGCAAGCAGCCCGTGGGCTATCTGCTGGCCTTCGAGGGTCTGAACATGGGCGAGTTCCTGAAGCCCGACCTCAGCCTGTTCTCGCCCTTCAACACCGGGTCGGCGCCGTCGTACGCCGAGGCCAAGCTGGACACGGAGAAGCAGCTCATCTCCTGCGTGGGCATCATCTCCAACATCACGCTGCCCACGGGCGTGGGTGACCCCATCGAGATCGACGCCTACATCTCCGCGGCCAACGCCAACCAGATCCGCGGCAAGCTGGAGAAGTCCCTGACCACCACCACCGTGACCAAGCTCGCGTGGTGGGTCTGCGGCTTCGACGAGAACAACAAGGGCTGGTACGAGATCTCCCACCCCCTGGATCCGGCGACGGTGAGTGGACAGCTCAATGCCCGTGGGGGCGGCGAGTACCACATCAACGTGCAGGATGCCGTGAAGATCGGCGGGGGCATCGACATCGCGGTCCATCCCTTCAGCTTCCAGGTGATCCCGGCGGCCGACGCCACCTTCAACTTCCACCGGGCGACCTCGATGAACGAGAAGTCCGTGATCCGCTGGGGCCTGAAGATCGGCAGCGCCGCCTAGTCGTCTCGTGCTGTCGCGCTGTCCTGGCCTGGTCGGCTGTCCCCGCTCACGGGACAGCCGGTCGGGCCGTCTGTCTAGGTGCTCGAGCCCCACTGCTTGACCAGACGGAGCGTGGTGCCGTTGGCGAACTCCAGCATGCAGGTCTTCTTGCTGGCGGGCACCACCTGGAACTCGAAGCCATACAGATTGATGTCGATCTCCTTCGAGACGCGCACGGCGTGGCTGGCGATGAAGATCTGCATCTTCCCACCCTCGCTGTCGATGCTGGCCTCGGCCGTCTTGGCGCTCTTGAGATAGGCCGACTTGAACCACTTCTGGTCGTTCTCGTCGAAGCCGATGATGTACCAGGCCAGCTTCAGCTTGGGATTGGGCAGGGCATCGGCGAGCTTGGTGCGCAGCTCCGCCGCCGTTCCCGCGCTCACATAGGCCTTGATGCGGATGGGATCCGTGGGGCCTCCCGTGTAGCGGAACGTGGAGATGAGGCCCACGCATTTGATCGAGCCCTCGGAACCCGAGCCCCCGAGGGGATTGGGCACCTCGATGTCTTGCTTGAGCGCGAGGCCCCCACACCCGCTCCAGTCGAGCAGGTAGCCCAGCGTGTTCTTGAATCCCGGGCGGACGTCGATGCCGGACTGCCAGCTGCAACGAAAGTTCAGGTGATTGCTGTCCATGTCCATGTCCTGGTCCTCGTCCGCCCGCCGGGCGGCCTCCCGAGTCGTATTCATGAGGTGTGCGATGCTTGAAGTTGGCTGGTGTTGATGCTAATCGTTAGCACGAACATTCCTCGAAAGCGATGCCATCCGCCAGCGGATGCCGCCAGGGAACAACGAACCCCATGAGAGACCTGAGCCGGTGCGTCCGCGCGTTCGAGAGCGATTGCGAGCGCCTCGAGGCGCATGATCCTCGCTTCCAGCGAATCGTCGAGCTGGCGCAGGCAGGCCAATACACAGAGGTGGCGGATGGCGTGGAGGAGCTCCTCGCCGAGAACCTCTTCGAGGTGCGCCTGCTGAGCTACCACCTCTTCGCTGTGTTTCATGAGGAGGGCCTGGCGCGGCTGCCCGACGTCCTGGAGACGCTGGTCGAGCTCATCCGGCGCAACTGGGCGGAGCTGGCGCCGGGCGACAAGCGGATGGCGCTGCTCAACAAGGGCGTGACGTGGTTCTTCCAGACCCTGCACGACACCCTGAGCTACCACCAGACCCAGAAGGACGCGCGGTGGCAGGCGTGGTGGAAGGTGTCGACCGAGGCGGGCGCCTCCCGGGCCGCGCAGGCGGTGCGCACGCTGATGGAGCTGCTGTCCGCGGGCGCCTACCGCTCGGGCTCCGAGGCGCTCGCGAAGCTGTTGCCGTGGCTCGGGGAGCTGCGGGCGCAGATCCTCGCGAACCTGCCGCAGGATCCGCCGCCGGCGCCCGCGGAGAAGAAGGCCGAGGCCGCGCCCCCGCCGCCCCCGCAGGAGACCTCGCCCTTCCTGAAGCTGGGGCAGCCCGTGCAACTGGTGGGCTCGGCCCATCTGGTGGAGCTGTGCAACAAGCTCAAGGCCTTCGAGCTGCTCATCGAGCGGGGGGAGTACCAGCGGGCCGCGCTGGTGAGCGACGACATCCTCTCCACGCTGGAGGGCTTCGATCCGCGGCGCTTCTTCCCCGACCTGTTCTCCTCCTTCGGCGCGCTGCTCAACAAGCACGTGCGGCACATCCAGGAGCACTGGGAGACCAAGGACTCGACGCAGTGGAAGACGCTGGCGCAGTTCTACCAGGTGGACCTGGAGCGGTTCGTCCGCTCGGAGTGAGGGCGCGAGCACCATGACCGCGATGCCGTTGGAGCTCACGCCCACCGAGGCGCGGATCGTCGCCCGGGCGAGGGAGTTCGACCTGGGGCCGCTGCTGCGGCTGCTGGATGCGGAGGGCTACCCGTCCGAGAGCATCCTCTTCGAGAGCAACCCCGAGTCGGTCTCCGCCGCGTCGCTGGTGGAGGCGGTGACCTTCCATGCCGTGCCCCACCGGCGCGTGGTGGTGACGCTCAACCTGGGCCTCCTGGGCGCCAACGCGCTCGTGCCCAGCTACTTCCTGGAAGTGGCCGAGCAGAGCCACAACCCGGATGCCTTCTTCGACTTCATCCGCTTCTTCGACCACCGACTGCTCGAGGAGTTCGTGCGGGCGCTGCACCCCGAGCGGGACAGCGCGCGGTTCGGCGACTGGGAGCGCACCAAGGGGTTCTACTTCCGCATGACGGGCGTGGGCTCGGTGGCCACGCTCCAGTGGCTCTTCCAGCTCTACTTCCCGGAGCTGCGCGCCTGGGTCACCCCGCAGGCCTTCCGGCACACCACCAGCGGGCATGGCCTGCGCACCGGGCTCGCGCCCCTGGACGGCTCGGCGGCGTTGGGCAACACGTACACCACGGAGGCGGCGGGCTTCCGGGTGGAGCTGCACGCCGACAGCGAATCGGACGCGCGCGGGGAGGACTGGCCCTGGGTGGTGGAGCGCCGTCTGGCGGCGCACCTCTGGCCGCTGCTCTCGCCCCTGCGGCTGCGCCTGGAGGTGGGCCTGTCGGTGGCGGCCCACGCGCAGTGGGCGCGGCTCACCCAGCGCACCTTCCTCGGGTACGAGCGCCTCCAGGGCGAGACGCGGCCGGGACACCGGCTGGTCATCTTCCACGGGGACACGGGGGACAGCCTCCCGGCGCGGGCGCGGGCGTCCGCCGAGGGCCGGGGCATGACGATGGGCGGGGCGCCCGGCGGCGCGAAGAGGCGCTCGGCATGAGCTTCCTGTACCGCAAGTTCCTCCGCCGCCAGGACTCGCTCCTGGAGGACGTGCTGCGCAACCTGGGCCATCTCCTGCGGGCCAAGCGGGGCGCGGCCTCGTTCCTGCCCGACTTCGGCTTGAGCGAGACGGGCTTCCGCACGGCGGAGGAGATGCTGCGTCAGCTGGGCACGGAGATCCGCGAGAACATCCTGCGCTACGAGCCGCGCGTCGAGCTGACGGAGATCGAGGAGGACTATGACGGGCCGGGGGGCCACCCGCGCCTGGTGGTGCACTGCCGGCTGCGCGGCTCCGCCGAGCCCCTGTGTCTCGTGCTCGACCCCCATGCCCGCGAGCTGTCCGTGCGGCCGTCGGCTCCATCGGAGGACATGCCATGAGCTTCGTCGACCGGGTGAAGATCGGGCTGGTGTTGAAGCTGGGCTCGGAGGAAGTGACCATTCCCGCCGGGAACATCAAGCGCGTGTCCGTGGCGGCCCACGGCCATGGCTTCTCCGCGACGGTGGAGTGGTGGATGGTGTCCCAGCAGGACGCCAGCGAGGACAAGCTCTTCGCGCACTTCATCAAGCAGGAGCCGGCGGAGGTGTCGTTGACGCTGGCCCGGGCCCACGCCGCCGAGGGGATCACCGCCGAGCCCCTGGTGTTGCCGGGTCGGGTGACGGGGCGCCGGGTGCGCGAGCGCGCCTTCAAGGACGTCAAGGACGGGCCCGTGCTGCACCGCCGCTACCAGGTGCGGTTCGCCGACGCGGTCACGGTGCTCTGGGGACAGCACTTTCCCTCGGGCATCTGGGTGGAGCAGAGCCTCCAGGAGGTCTTCAAGGCCCAGGCGCCTCCGGGCGTGAAGCTCGCCTTCCAGTGGGAGGGGACCGAGGCCAAGCAGCCCCTGCATGCCCTGGGCTTGGGGGCCGAGGGCAACACGGCCAGCTTCCTGGACTTCGTGCACTGGCTGCAGGCGCGGGAGAACGCGGGCCTCTTCTTCTCGCCCGCCACTGGAGAGTACGCGCTGCGGGACAAGAAGCCCGAGGGAGGCAAGCCCGTGCCGCTGCCGCGCCGGGACGTGGCGACGGTGGAGGTGGTGCTGCCCGAGCCGGGACGCGCCCAGGTATCGGTGCTCAACAGCTACGTGGAGGCGGGCACCCGCAAGAAGGAATTGGAGAACGCCGTGAAGGTGGAGGGCGTGAAGCACGAGTACCTGCTCACCTCTCCCTTGGAAGGCGACCTCACCCAGCGGGCCACGGTGGAGGGCAAGCGGCACCATCCCGCCGAGCCCGAGCTGCGCGTGCGCTTCAAGCGCTACCCCAGCATGACCCTCGCCCTCAACGGGCTCTATGAGTTCGCTGCGGGCTGGAGCACGAAGCTCTACACCCAGGGCAAGCAATACCGGCTGTATGGCCTGTTCATCGAGGCGCGGGCGAAGTCGGCGGATGCCGCCACCGACCTCGGAGACGCGGACAATGTCTACGAGCTGGACGTGAAGGCGTCCCTGGAGCTCGCCTCGGACGCCACGTTCCGGCGGCCCGCCTTCCGTGCGCCGCGGTGGCCCTTCCTCGCCGAGGGGCTGGTGGTGAGCGAGGTGGGCGAGGACGCGGAGCGCACCTACCAGGCCAAGCAGGACGACAAGACGTCCCTGGAGTACTACCGGGTGAAGCTGCCCCTCTGGGAGGAGAAGGAGGTGCTCATGCCCTACGAGCCCCACCAGCAGCCCGGGCACTTCTACTTCCCCGCGGACAAGGGCACGCGCGTGCTCCTGGCGTTCGACTTCCGCGCGGTCCGCCTGGAGCGATTCCTCGCCTGGCGCCCGGGCGCGAAGCTGCCCAAGGAGTCGCAGGGCAATCACCTGCTGCTGGGCAAGAAGCCGGAGAGCGAGACGTCCATCCAGCACGTCTACCAGGACGCCAAGCCCCTGATGCGCATCCAGCGCACCTCGGACAAGGACACCCAGCTCATCGAGGTGGCCGAGGGACGACTCAAGATGTTGGTGACCCAGAAGAAGTAGCGGTGCCGCCGGAGAGACCCGGGAGCCACACGGATGCGGATGGACGAGACGCTGTACCAGTCGTTCCTGGAAGAGCTCCAGGCGCTGGAGAAGTTCCGGATGGGCTACTCCGCGCTGTACCCGGCGGCGCCCCTGGAGCACGAAGACCCGGACGTGCGGCGCCTCACCGAGGCGCTCGCGCTGTTCAGCACCCGGACCCGGCTGGCCGGACAGCGGGTGCTCGCGCGCGGCACGATGCGCCTGTTCCAGCAGCACTTCTCCTACTTGCTCAACCCCGTGCCGGCCATGGCCATGCTGCGCGCCACCCCGGACGCGCGCTTCGTGGATGCCACGGAGCTGGCGCGCGGCACGTCCCTGCTGCTCAACCCCGGCGCGGCGGGCGCTCCCACCGGGCCGCTCTCCTTTCGCACCGAGTCCACGCTGCGGCTGCTGCCCATCCGCCTCACCCAGACGCGGGTGGAGCGGCGGGGGGCGGACGCGAGCCGGCTGCGGTTGACCTTCGAGAGTGGCTTTCCCCGTAACGACGCGCCCGGCGTCCTGCGGCTCTACATCAACCACCTCAATGACTTCCGGGCCTCGCTCGCGGTCTTCCACCACCTCAAGTACGCCCTGCGCGCGACGAGTGTGCTCTTCGACGAGAAGGGGGCCGAGGTGGTGGTGGCGCCCACGGATGAGCGGGACAAGCCGGTGCGCTTCGGCGCGCCCCGCCTTCCGCCGGGCGAGGCCGCGCCCTTCGACCATCCCCTGCAGCGCGTGCGCTCCTTCATCCACTTCCCCGAGCAGGAGCTTTTCCTGGAGGTGCGGATCCCGACGCCGCCGCGCAACTGGACGGGCTTCACCGTGTGCCTCGACCTGGGGGGGCGCTGGCCCGCGGAGCTGATGCTCACGCCGGACACCTTCCTGTTGAACGCCGTGGCCGTGACCAACCTCCAGCAGGCCATGTCCAACCCCATCGAGCACGATGGGACCAAGGAGCGCCATGCGCTCCAGCATCCGGAGTTCGAGCGGGGCTTTCGGCTGCACTCCGTGCTCGGCGTCTACCAGATGGAGGCCAAGGGCATGCTGCCCCTGCGCCCCGGGGTCATCTCCGGCGGGCCGGGCAGCTACGAGCTCGAGCACGAAGGCCAGGCCCGGGCGCGCAAGACGTGGCTGTCCGTGGAGCTGCCGGGGGCCTTCTCCCGCGCGGCGCGCGTGGCCGTGGAGGCGAGCTGGCACCAGCCCTTGCCCGCCCAGTTCGACGCCAGCGGCTACCGCGCTGTCCTGGCGGACCGGTCCATCGAGGGCATGCAGTGGGCGATGCTGGGCGCGGTCGTGCCCGGGGTGGACAACCCGGTGGAGCACCACCAGCAGGCGCTGCTGCAATTGCTCTCGCTGCGCTCCCAGCGCTTCCTCGGGCTGGAGGACCTGGTCTTCCTGCTGGAGACCCTGGGCGTGCGCCAGCAGCGCTACTTCCGCGACCTGCTGCCGCGCCTGTCCTCCGTGAAGGTGCAGTCCAAGCCATTCACCCGGAGCGCCGCGGGCTTCAAATACATCTACCAGCTCACCTTCTCCGACCTGGCGCCCACCCTGCTGCCCACCGTGGACCTGTTCTCGGAGCGGCTGCTGGACCTGCTCGGCGCCTGGAGCACCGAGGACGTGGTGGAGCTCGAGGTGAAGCTCCCGCATCTGGAGAAACCCCTGCATTACGCCCGCCCGTGGAGCGCCTGACATGTCTTTGCTGACGTCCACCCGAGTGGTCTTCCTGGCGACCGTCCTGAGCGGCGCCTCGGCCTGGGCCCAGGCCTCCCTGCCGGGCTTCGCCTTGGAGCGCCTGGAGCTCAACTCCGGGCGGGGCTCCCTGGTGTCTGGCAATGGCGAGCTGCTGCCCGAGGGCGGCTTCCGCGTGGGCATGATGGGGCAGTACCAACACCTGCCCTTCGTGCTGCGCAATGGCACCCAGCGCCTGGAGCTGGTGCGGGGCCGGGCCTCCACGGTGCTCGCGGGCAGCTATGGCTTGTTCTCGTGGCTGGAGCTGGGCCTGCAACTGCCCGTGGTGCTCTGGCAGCACGGGGAGAACCCGGGCAACCTGGGGCTGACGCCCCTCACGCCCGCCGCGCTCGACACGCCGGTGCTCCAAGCGCGCCTGGGCGTGCTGGCGCAGCGCCACGAGCAGCCCGTGGACCTCTCCGTGGACCTGGCCGTGGGGTTGCCCCTGGGCAGTGGTCAGGCGCTGGCGTCCGACTCGGGCCTGCGCTTCCGCGCGCGCGCGACGGTGGGCAGGCGGGTGGGGTGGCTCCACCCGGCGCTGGAGGCGGGCGTGCTGGTGCGCCCGCGCAGTCCCCTGGCCGCCGCGGGCTCCTCCCAGAGCCTGGAGGTGCGCGGAGGCGCGCTGGCGACCACCACGGGCGAGGGCCTTCGGGGCGAGCTGGCCGTGCGAGGCGCCTTCGCCGCCGACACCGGTCAGTCCTCCCTCGAGCTCCTGGGCGGCGTGCGCCTGCCGCTCTCCCCGGCGTTCGATTTGTCTGTCCTGGGCGGTCCGGGCCTGGGCTCCGCGCCCGGGACCCCCATCGCGCGTGTGCTCGTGGGACTGAACTTCCGCTCCGAGCCTCCGCCCGCGCTGGAGCGCCTCGCGGAGGCCGTCCCCCAGTTCCGCCTGGAGGAGGCGAACGTCCCCTCGTCGCGGGTCGTCACCGCCTCGGTGCTGCCCGTGCCCACGCGGGAGCTGCTCCCGCCGCACGTCGCGGCGGAGCCGCTCCGGGCCGACACGGGCGCGCCGCCGGCCCTGCGCGGCACGGTGCGCTTCGAGCCGGGGGGCACCGCGCTGGCCGGAGATCAGCCGGAGCTGAGGCAACTGCTGCCGCTGCTGCGCGCCCTGCCCGCGGAGACCACCGTGCTCATCGAGGGCCAGCCGGAGCTGGAGGCCCGCGACGCGTCCGATCGGCTGCTGCCGCTGCGGCGCGCGCAGGCCCTGCGCCACCACCTGGCCGCGCAAGGGGTGCCCATGGAGCGCATGCAGGCGCGTGTCTCCGGCACGAACCACGTGGAGGTGCTGGTCACGGGAGCGGCCCCGGTGCTCTCCCAGGAGACCCCATGACGCCCACTCCCCCGGCCCACGAGCTCCGGGCCATCCTCGCCGCGTACGAGACGGCCACGCCGCCCGAGGCGGGCGTGCCCGACTGGCTCCGCCGCAGTTGGAACGATCCGGAGGGTTTCGCCGCGACGCTCGCTCCGGCGCACGTGGGCCGGGGGGCGCCCTTCAAGAGCCGCGCGGGCCAGCACCACGACTTCTTCCACGACCTGATGGGCCGCCACGCCGCCACGGAGCGCATCGCCCTGCGCACCTATGACCGCGCGCGCGGGTGGCAGACGCTCAGCTACCGGCAGTTGCACGACCAGGCGGTGCGGCGGGCCGCGGCGTGGGCGCAGCAGGGCGTCAAACCGGGCGCGAAGGTGTGCCTGGTGTTCAACCCCGGGCCGGAGCTGCTGGTGAGCCTGGGGGCCGCCCTGGGCCTGGGGGCCTGCATCAGCCTCCTGCCACCCGTGGGCCGGCGCTTCGTGGCCCGCCGCCTCGCCGCGCTCGCCCCCGAGCACGTGGCCGCCGAGGCCCATCAGGCGCCGCTGCTGGGTCCGTTCGCCAAATGTCTGCTGGCCACGCAGGGGCCGCCGACCCCGACGATCGCCTCCTACACTTACAAGCCGGGGGAGGTGGTGGGCCTGCTCTTCTCTCCCTTGGCGACACCGGCCGGCGTCCCAGTGCCCCTGCTCGCCGGAGACGCCTGGTTGGGCGCGCTGGTGGATGGCCTGCTCACCTTCGGTTTGTCCCCCGGCGAGCATCTGGCCGCGCCCGGCTTCCACCCGCTGCAACACCTGCCGGCCCTGCTCTTCGCCACGCTGCTGCGTGGCGCCACCTACCTGCATCTCGAGCCGGCGGACGTGGAGGCCTCACCGGCCCTGCTGACCGAACATCCCATTCGCGCGCTCGGCGTGACGCCAGCCCTGCGGGACGCCTCGCTGCGCGCTCGGACCTCGCTCAAGACCGTGGGCCATTGGTTTCGCAATCCCGAGGGCCCCCTGGACTGGCAGGCGTGGCGCGCCTGGGTGAAGCAGTGCGGCCTCGCCGCGGTGCCCTGTGCCAATGTGCTCGTGGACGCGGCGGCGGGTGGGACGGTGCTCTGCTCCCAGCGGCGCGTGGGGGATGTGCACCTCGACGCCGCCCCGGCGCCAGGCCGCCGCTGGGCCCTGTGGGACTTCACCCAGACCGGGCAGGAGACAGCGGGCGACACCGGCCTCTTCACCCTGCTGCCCCCCGAGGGCCGCGCCCCCAGCCACATCATCCTCACGCGGGTGAACGAGCACTACCAATACGCCGGCGGTCGCGAGGCCCGGCGCGAGGGGCGGGTCTACCCGGCGGGCGAGGTGACAGAGGCGCTGCGGGAGGCGCCGGGCCCGGCCCTGGTCACCTCCGTGCTGCCCGTACCCACGGGCCTGGCGGGACAGTACCGGCAGGTGTTGCTCGTCTTCACCGAGGGCCGGATGCCAAGCCCGGAGTCCTCCGCCGCGGAGATCCGCCGACGTCTCGAATTGCAGCTGGGGGCCGAGTTCTTTCCCGACCGCGTCGAGTGCTTTCCCCTACACGCCCGCCGGACGGAGGGCCAGTTGAACGAGGCGTGGTGCCATGCCCAGTACCTGACGGGCTCCTTGAAACACAAGGCCTCGGACCCCCTGTTCCAGTCCCTCACCGCCCTGCGCGGCCACGTCCTTTCTCCTGGGTATTGATTTGAAGCGGAAAATTGGTGTGCGGAGGCCGAAATGAAACCCGTTGTGCAGATGGCTGTCCAAGCTCCCTTGCGGCTCCGCCCCAGTGCCCTCGCGGTCTTCAAGCATGGCTTTTCCCATTTCATGCGCGAGCGTTGGGCCCTCGGTTCGCCATCCGTGTCCGCCACGAACGTTGTCCAGACCCTGCCTCTGAGGTCTCAGACTCAGGAACCGCCGTTGCCCGCGAGCGTGGCCTTGGCATCCATGGTCCCTGCCCGCGGTCGCCCCGTGAGCGCGTCTTCCCCGCTGCGAAGGAATACGCTCACGCGGTCCACGACGTCGGTCTCGAGCGTGGGAATGGGGGGGCAGATGCGGCGCTCGTTCGGCACGTCCGCTCGCCCGCCGCTGCCCGAGACCGACAACATCGACGCGTTCACGACGCTGATGAACAAGTATTGGGAGGCGAAGGCGAGTCGATCCCAGGAGGTGAAGAACCACTTCGTGGCCACGCACCTGTCGGAGTTCTTCACCCAACTCACCGAGAGCGGAAAGCTCACACCGTTCGCGTTCAATGACGGCTTCGTCATGCTCTCCTATCTGTCCTTGAAGAAAGGCCTGCGGTTCGATGCTTTTCTCGACGGGGAGGTCGCGGAGTTCTTCGGTGGCGCCAAGACGGGGGCCTCGGTCGAGTTCACGCTCGTGGAGAGCTATACGCAGTCGCTCTCTCCCGAGGCACTCGCGGATCTGCCCTGGTCGGTCCAGCCGGGGACGGCCGTGTTCATCTTCCAAGCCCGGTGCGGGAGCAGGACACGCAACATCGCGACGTTTCGAGGCACCAACTCCGTGGGCAAGGGGCGCGATGCGCTCCTCGGGTACATGGACAGCACCGGTGCCCTGGCCAACTGCTCTCCCGATGAGATTGGCGGGGGCTGCGTCAAGTACTGGTTGAGCTGCAAGGACCATCCGATCGCGAAGTATGCCGATAAAATCGACCTGGTGATCGGGCACAGTCTGGGGGCGGCGCTCGCCCAGGACTACACCGAAGAGGTCCTCCTGCGCACGAGGCTGGCGCCCCTGGGTTACTTCGCGGCGGCGCCCAGACGGAATCGTGCGCCGTGCGCGCTCTGGTTGCAGAACATCCACCGCTTCTTCTATCCATGGAGCGCGCAGGATCCCGTGACCCGGGGCGGCACCCGCGTCTGGCCGGGGATGGAGTTGCGGTTCAGCTGGCTCGACGCCCCCGTCCTGCCAGGGCTCATCGACAGCGGGATGGATCGGGTCTTCTCTCAGCATGGTGCCCTCATTGGCATCCTGGACATCCTCACGAAGGGCAACCGACCGCGGCTGGCCGAGCGACGCGGTACCGAGATTTCCGCCGAAATCTCCGCGTTGGATGAAATCGACCTGGGCCCTTTCGGAAACGATTTCGCGGATGTCTTCCGCCCTCATGTCGTGAGACATGCCTTCTCGCCGACGACCATCGAGTTCATCATGCGGACCCTCGAGGACTACGGTATCGACAAGCAGTTCGGCAAAGGGAAGACCGAGAAGCGGGGACCCGTCTACGGCGAGTTCGTCCACCTCGTCGCGGAACTGATGGCGGAGTCGCCACTTTTCGGGAGCCATTTCCAGTCAGACCCTTACACCACGCTGTGGATTACCTCGCAGCGGATGCATACGTTGTGCAAATCAGAGGAGACCCTGAGCACCTCATTGACCCAGCTCATCGAGGCGCTCGTGAACGGGGTCGAGACCCACATCATGGTCGATGCGTTTGTCTCAGGAGGGCGCGACAGGACCGAGGCGCGCATCCGCCAGGCGCGGCGCTCCTTCGAGAAGCACGGCATCATCACCCTCTAGACGGGCGCGGGTCGGGGCGGAAAGGTCAAGACCGGACTTCGATTCGTTTGTTGTCTCCTCCGCGTTCGTTGAGTGCGCTAGACGCTCCGCAACAGCGACGTCCTCGGGAGGCTCCATGAATCGGGTTCTGGGTGGTGTGATGGTGTGCTGGGTGCTGCTCGCGCCCTCGATGCTTCAGGCGCAGGAGGCGCGCGCTCCGGAAGGGGACGCGGCCACCCACGAGGCGCTGCGCGCGCTCAAGAACGACATGGAGCAGGCGCTCAACGCGCAGGACCTGGACCGGTTGCTCTCGCACCTGCACCCGGACGTGGTCTTCACCACCATGAACAACGACGTGCGCGTGGGCAAGGACGCCATCCGCGCCTACTACGAGCAGATGCGCAATGGCCCCCACCGCGTGGTGGAGAAGCTCACCGCGAAGTTCGAGGTGGATGACCTGACGCGCCTGTACGGCGACACGGGCCTCGCCCAGGGCTCGTCCACGGACCACTACGTGCTCACGGATGGCTCGGACCTCGTCGTCCACGGCCGTTGGAGCTGCGCCCTGGTGAAGCAGGGGGACCGGTGGCTCATCGCCTCCTTCCACTACTCCACCAACGTGTTCGACAACCCCGTGCTGGACCTGGTGAAGAAGCGGGCGGCCACGTTCGGCGGCGTGGGCGGCGTGGTGTTGCTGCTCGGCGGCATCGCCGTGGGCCGCTTCATGGGGCGCCGGAAGGCGACGGGCTGACGCCCTCCGGGACGCGCAGGAACGGCAGGCGCCGGGGCAGGCGCTTCGCCCAGAAACCCTCGATGGAACGTTGGAACAGCCCCAGCAGGGCCACGCCGGAGCGGCCCTCGAGCGCCTTCAGTTCCTCGCGCGCCGTGTCGAGCAGCGCCCGCGCCCGACGGTGCTCGGCGCGCAGCCATGCCTGGCCCGCCACCGAGTCCACGAGCGACGGGTAGTGCCAGGGGTCTCCGCCCTCGGCCCGCACCGCCCGGGCCACCTCGGCGGGGACGTTGAAGAGGCCCTTGCGCAGGTCCTCTCGCAGGTCGCGCATCGCCGAGCACCAGCCGAACGCATCCAAGAGCGCCGGGGCCTCCAGGGCGCGTGCCTCGGCCCGCGCCGCGTGCAGCATCAGGCTCACGGACAGGGTGAAGGTCTCCCGGTGGTGGGCGCGCAGCGCGGCCTCGGAGAGCTCCTGGCGGCCCCGCACGCGCTCGCGGTCGCGCCGCATGGTGCGCACGAGCTGGAGCACCTCGGCCCGCGCCTCGTCGTTGCGCAGCTCCGCGAGGAACCACCGGCCCAGGGTGAGCGCCACGTCTCCGGGGTCGCTGCGTCCCGACTCCAGCCGCGCGAGCAGCCCGTCCACCCACTCGAGCGGCTCGCCCTCCACCGCCCGGTCGCCGTCCAGCACGTCGTCCACGAGCTGCAGGAAGCAGAAGCCCGTGCGGGCCACGCGGGTGGTGCGCCAGCCCGTCAGCGCGTAGCGGTAGAGCACCAGCGCGGGCGGGAGGTAGCGCAGGTGCCGGCGCGAGAAGCGGTACATCTCCCGGGCGCAGAGCGCCTCCACGCGCAGGGCCTCCTGGACGTCCGCGCGCCGGGCGAACGGGGCCACGAGGCGCCAGGTGCCCCAGGCGAGCAGCGCCCCCGCGAGCACGTCCACCAGGTGGTGCTCGTGGATGAGCAGCGTGGAGGCCGCGATGGCCAGGGCCCACAGGGAGAAGCCCACCCGCGCGAGCCACCCGCCGCGCTCGCCATAGGCCAGGGCCCCGGTGCACGCGAACGCGACATGGAGCGACGGCAGGTAGTTGCGCTCCAGGTTCATCGTGTCGGCCACGAGGAACATGAAGGCGGAGCCGTCGTGCACCTGCCGCGCGGGCCAGGCCACCTCCACGGGCAGCACCAGGAAGCACACCGCGCCCACCACGGTCTCCACCGCGAGCGCGAGCACCAGGGGCAGCAGGTCCTTCCACGTGCGCAGGACGAACAGACACAAGAGCAGCAGCACGTCCATGCTCACGTAGACGGCCGACCACGCGGGCACGAAGGGGATGTGACGCTCGAAGGGCAGGTCCACGCGCACGCCGCCCGGGTAGAAGCCCGTCACCCAGCTCGCGCCGCCGTACACGAGCAGGAAGAAGAGCGTGAAGCCCGCGGCCATCGCGGCCGTGAGCGCCACGTCCTCGCGCCGGGGCAGGGCGAACAGCGGCGGGCGGCTCATGGCCGCTCCCCAGGGACGGGCAGCGGGCGGGGGCCCCGCCACATGGACAGCCACACCTGGGAGAACGCGGGGCGGGGCGCCTCGGGGTCCACGTAGCGGCCCAGGTGGATCCACGGCACGCGCGGGTGGCGGTGGTGGGCGCGGTGGTAGTGGTAGTTGAGGAAGAGCCAGCGCACGGGCGCGCTCACGCGCAAATCCCACGCGCCCTCGTGCACGTCCAGGGGCGACCAGGCATGGTCCGCGTACTGGAGCGAGCTCCAGTTGACGGCGAAGGCCCCGTAGCACAGGGCCCATCCGGACGCGGTGAGCCCGAGGCCCCACACCAGGCCGAGCTGCACGCCGAGCGCGAGCAGGGCCTCGGCGCGGAGCGTGGCGGGGGGCAGGTGCTCCACCCGGGCGAAGTAGCTCTCCGCGCCCGTCTGCGCCCCGTAGCGCGTGCCCTTGCCCTGGAGCCGCCGCGCGAGCCCGGGGAAGAGCGCGAAGGTGGCGGCGCCCACCGGCACGAAGGCCCAGTAGAGCCCGGTGAGGATGGAGTACCACTGCGCGTGCTTGAGGAAGCGGTTGTCGCCGGGTTGCAGGTAGTCGAAGCGCTCGCGCGGGGTGCGGTTGTCGCGGTGGTGGGTGAGGTGGAAGGCGCGCTGCAGGGTGTAGAGCGTGGGGAAGAAGGCGGCGGCCAGGCGCCCCAGGGCGTCGTTGACGCGCCGCGAGGGGTGGAGCACGCCGTGGGTCGCCTCGTGCAGCAGCGAGAAGACGGTGTTGTTGACGTAGGAGAAGGCGAGGGCGGCGAGCAGCCGGGCCCACAGCGGCTCCAGGTGCGAGGCGAGCCACAGGCACGCCATGGCGCCCGCCAGCGCGCCCGCCAGGAGCACGCCGTTGAGGGTGGCGGGAATGGGCGTGTCATCCGGGGGGCGCGTCATCCGGGTCCTCGGGCAGCTGGGCGATGAAGTCGAGCAGGGGGCGCAGCACCGGGTCCTCCCGGGCGGCGGCGGACTGGAAGCGCATGCCCTCCAGCACGGACAGGTCCCGGTGGAGGAACGCCGTGTAGAGCCAGCGCGACAGGGCGAGCCGGGCCGGGGCGAGGCCCGGCAGGAGGCTCGGGGGCGAGGCGACGGACAGCGTCACCTGGGTGCCCTCGGGGTGGGGGAGGAAGGCTGCGAGCAGGGCGCCACGCACGCGGCCGAGGTCGCTCTCCACCGCGAGCAGGCTGCCGCCATACAGCGTCAGGGTGACGCGGATGTGATCTCCGGACAATGCCTTCATCATCCGGTCCGACAGCCCGTTGCCGGTCACGCGCGAGGTGAAGCGCAGGCGCAGGGTGAAGGCATCGGGCCGCTCGAGGCGCGGGGGCTCGCGCAGTTCGCGCAGATGCACGGTGCGCAGGTGCTCGATGTCGAAGGCGTTGGTCACCAGGGGCAGCCACCCGCACTTCACCGTCACGGGCGGGGCGGCGCGCCAGCGCAGCGCGGGCGGGCCCACCTGGGGCGGGGGAAAGAGCACCACCGGCCCGTTGAACACGAGCACGTTGCCGTGGCGCTCCACCACGGGAAAGGCCCGCTGGGACAGCCGCCGCGGGGGATGACAGACGCCGCGGCCGTCGAACGCCAGGTGGTGCAGGGGACAGCGCAGGCACTCGCCCACCACCGTGCCCCGCGCCAGGTGCGCGCCCATGTGGGGACAGTGCGCCGCGAGCGCCTGCACCTGTCCCGACTCCGTCCGGAAGAGCACCAGCTCCCGTCCCGCCAGACTCCACGCGCGCACCTGTCCGGGCCGCAAGTCCTCCGAGGCGCAGGCCGCGTACCAGGCGCGGAACCACGGGGACTCCGGGTGGCGCGGGACGTGCGCCGATGCCGCGACATTGACCGCCATGCCCTGGACCCTAGCGGATGGCGGGTGGGTGGTCGACGGTCCCTCCTTCGTGTTAGGGCTCGCGCCCCATCGGGAAACACCGACAGTGGAGGCAACCATGGCGGATTGGGCGATCATCACCGGCGCGAGCCGGGGCATTGGACGCGCGGCGGCGGCGCGCTTCGTCGCGGAGGGCTGGCGCGTGATGAATGTCTCGCGCCAGGCGTGCCCCGAGCCCGGCGTGCTCAACCTGTCCGTGGACCTGTCCGTCCCGGGCTGGGAGGCCACCGTGGAGCGCGCCCTGGGCGAGTCGCTCGGACAGGCACCGGGCGGCCGGGTGTGCCTCGTGCACAACGCGGCCTTGTATGGGCATGACGACGCGCTGTCCCTCACGGGCGCGCACCTGCGGCGCGTGCTGGAGGTCAACGTCGTGGCCCCCGCGGTGCTCAACGCCCTGGCGCGCCCCTACCTCACCGATGGCTCCTCCATCCTCTACGTGGGCTCCACGCTGTCGGAGAAGGCCGTGCGGGGCGCCGCCACCTACGTGACGTCCAAGCACGCGCTCGTGGGGCTCATGCGCGCCACCTGCCAGGACCTGACGGGCACGCGGATCCACACCGTGTGCGTCTGCCCCGGCTTCACGGACACGGAGATGCTGCGCGAGAGCGTGGGCAGCAGCGAGGCGGCGCTCGCGGCCACGGCGGCGCGGCACACCCAGGGCCGGCTCATCGCTCCCGAGGAGATCGCCGACGTGCTCGTGTACTGCGCCCGCTCGCCGGTGCTCAACGGCGCGGTGCTGCACGCCAACCTGGGGCAGATCGAGACCTGAGCGGCCTCAGGTGCCCGCGGCGTAGACGGTGCACGACGAGGTGCACGTCTCGGAGACGCGGACCTTGGCCACCTGGGTGCCGGGGATGTTCACGCGCTCGAACACCCAGGCCGCGAGCAGCTCGCTCGTGGGGTTCTCCAGGCCGGGCACCTCGTTGAGCAGGCGGTGATCGAGCTGGGCGTGGAGCGGCTGCCAGAGGGCGGTGAGCTCCGCGAAGTCCACCACCCAGCCTTGCACGGGGTGCACGGGACCGCGCAGGGTGACCTCCACGCGGTAGCTGTGTCCGTGCACCCGCGCGCACTTGTGCCCCGGGGGCACGTGGGGCAGGAAGTGCGCGGCCTCGAAGGTGAACTCCCGCGCGATCTCCGTGACGAGGGCGGGCTTCTTGACGGTGGTGGGCTCCATGGGGGCGGGCTTGTACCGTCATTCCGGCGCGGGCGTCGAGCCGGGGGGCTCGCGGCTCAGATTTCGTGGCCCGTCTGCTCGTACACGAGCACCTTGTAGGCGCTCGGCAGGAGGATGACGTTGAGCGTGCGCCAGTGGTCCCCGTTGGGTCCGGTGGAGAAGCGCCGGAAGGAGGAGCGGACCTGGACGGTCTCGGGCGGACGGCCGTAGGTGCTCAGCAGCGCCGGGTGCAGGGACTGGTACTGCGAGTACATGCGCGAGGGGAGCTGGGCATAGGCGAAGGTCTCCGGCGCGGGGTCCGCGCGGTAGCCCGCGTAGAGCGGCATCGCCAGCACGGCGCTCGCGGCCTGCTCCAGTGCCGCCGCGCCCGTGTACGGCCAGGCGAAGTCGAACCGGCGCAGGTAGGCGTACTGGTCCTCGCGCCAGGTGTTGGCCGCGTCCAGCGCCGTCTGGAGTCCGGGCGCGAGGGGCTGCTCCAGCAGGGTGAGCGTGTGGCCGGACGGGGCGGGCGGGGGCTGGGTCACGCACGTGCCGCCGACGCAGTCCACCTGGAGGCGGTACTTCTTGCCCGCGGCGTTGCCCCAGCCCACCACCACCAGGTACTCACCCGAGGTCGGCAGGGTCGCCACGTCGATGCGGCTCAGCTCGCCATAGCCCGAGTCGTCATCCTGGAAGAGCACCGGGCCGGCGTAGCCGCCGTTCGCGTCCTTCGGTCCGTAGAGGAACAGGCCCGTGTCCAGGTACATGGAGCTGCCCGCGTGTGTCACCTCCAGCCGCACCTGGGTGCCCGCGGTGGCCTGGAGCGTGTAGCCGTCATAGCCGGGCCGCGAGCCACAACTCGCCTGCACGGCGCCGCCCATGGCCACGGTGCCGCCGCGCGCGACCCACGCGCTGTCCGTCGCCGGAGGCGGGGCGATCTGTGCCTGGGCCTCCTCCGTGGGCGTCACCGGCGCGGGTGTTCCCGGCATGGCGGCCTCCGGTGCCTCCGACTCCGACACCGGCTCGAGCGGCCCTCCACACGCGCCCAGCAGCACCACCGGCGCGATCCATTTCATGGCGTTCCTCACATCACCTCGCATCGTCCTGACCTCCTTCGCGACTCGTTCGCTCAAGCCGTCCATGTGTTGCCCAACGAACCTCCTTTTCTCGCGGATCGCGAAACACCGTCTATACGTGGACGAGGGGCACCGCTAGACTCGGGTTGACGCGCGGCGTCGTGCGTTCCCGGGCCCGCCATCCCGGGCAGCGGAGAGCCCACACCACAGAATGAGACAACCACCGCTTCCGCACGACCCGGGTCTGTTCGCCGGTTACGGCCTCATGCCGGGCAGCATCGACGAGCTGATGGGCCCCGATGGCGTCGCCCGACAGGACTTCCAGAAGCTGTTGGCCGTGTTGGGCGCGCGCCCGCCGGAGGACTTCGCGCGCATGCAGGCCCTGGCGGAGCGGGCCCTGCTCAACCAGGGCGTGACGTTCTCCGTGTACTCGGACCAGCGGGGCACCGAGCGCATCTTCCCCTTCTGCCTCATACCGCGGCTCGTGTCGGCGTCGGACTGGGCGCACATGGAGCGGGGCCTGGAGCAGCGCATCCGCGCGCTGGGCCTCTTCCTGGATGACGTGTACGGCCCGCAGCGGCTGTTCGCCGAGCGGCCGGAGTTGCGCGAGCTCATCCTCAACACGCCGCTCTATCTGCCGCGGCTGAGGGGCGTGCGGCCCGCGGGCCGGGTGCGCATCCACATCGCGGGCATCGACCTCATCCGCGACGGGCGCGGCACCTACCAGGTGCTGGAGGACAACCTGCGCACGCCCTCGGGGGTGTCCTACGTGATGGAGGGCCGCATCCTCTCCAAGCGCGTGGTGCCCGACGTGCTGGAGATGGCGCGCGTGCGCCGCGTGGACCACTACCCGGCGCGGCTCGCCGAGACGCTGCGCGCCGTGTCGCCCGAGGATCCGGAGCACTCCACCGTCGTCATCCTCACGCCCGGGCCGTACAACTCCGCCTACTTCGAGCACAGCTTCCTCGCGCGCACCATGGGCGTGCCGCTCGTGCATGGCGAGGACCTGTTCGTGGACGACGACCGCGTCTTCCTGCGCACCACGCGCGGGCCGCGCCGCGTGCACGTCATCTACCGGCGCATCGACGATGCCTTCCTGGACCCGGAGGCCTTCCGTCCGGACAGCATGCTGGGCGTGCGGGGGCTCTTGCGCGCGTGGGCCGCGGGCAACGTCACCCTGGCCAACGCGCCGGGCAACGGCGTGGCGGACGACAAGGCCACGTACGCCTTCGTGCCGGACTTCATCCGCTTCTACCTGGGCGAGCAGCCCATCCTCGAGCAGGTGCCCACCTACGTGTGCGCCCGCGAGGAGGACAGGCGCTACGTGCTCGAGCACCTGAACGAGCTGGTGGTGAAGACGGTGGACGAGGCGGGGGGCTACGGCATGTTGATGGGTCCCCAGTCCACCGCCGAGGAGCGCGAGGACTTCCGCCAGCGCATCCTCGCCCACCCGCGGCGCTACATCGCCCAGCCGCGCGTGGAGCTGTCCACCTGTCCCACGTGGGACGCGGCCACGCGCAAGGTGGTGCCGCGTCGCGTGGACCTGCGGCCGTACATCCTCACCGGGCCCCAGGGGCCCTGGGTCCTGCCCGGAGGCCTGAGCCGCGTGGCCCTGCGCGCGGGCTCCTACGTCGTCAACTCCAGCCAGGGCGGCGGCTCCAAGGACACCTGGGTGCAGAAGGAGGCCGTATGATCGCGCGCATCGCGGAGAACTGTTTCTGGTTGGGCCGCTACCTGGAGCGCGCGGAGAGCACCGCCCGGGTGTTGCAGATGACGGGGCAGCTCGCGCTGGACGCGGAGCTGGGCGCCGAGCAGTTGTGGACGCCCGTGGTGGTCGTCTTCGGCGAGCACCCCGCCTTCACCGCGCGGTATGGCGCGGAGCGCGAGGCGGACGCCGAGGACGTGCAGCGCTTCATGACGTGGGAGGAGTCGAACACCTCCAGCCTGTTCAACACCCTCTCGGCGGCCCGCGAGGCCGCGCGCACCATCCGCGAGGTGGTGAGCAAGGAGTGCTGGGAAGTCACCAACGAGCTGTACCTGTGGCTCCTGGGCGACGCGGGCCGCGAGGAGTTCGAGCACTCGCGCTACGGCTTCTTCCAGCACATCCGCCGCATGGTGCAGCTGTGCCTGGGCCTGTTTCGCAGCACCATGCTCCACGACACGCCCCTGGACTTCATCTGGCTCGGGGTGATGCTCGAGCGCGTGGGCCAGACGGCGCGCCTCTTGGACGTGCACCACCACGTCTTCTCCGGCATGCGTCCGGGCCACCCGGTGGTGGAGACGGCGCTGTGGCTGTCCCTCCTGCGTGCCTGCTCCGGCTTCGAGCCCTTCATGAAGACCCACTCGGGCCGGGTGACGGGGGACGCCGTGGCGTCCTTCCTCCTGTTCGAGTCGCGCTTTCCCCGCTCGGTCCACTACTGCCTCGACTCGGCGTACCGCTACCTGGTGCGCCTGTGCCCGCCGGACGCCGAGCCCCAGCTGCCAGGCAGGCGGACGCTGGCCCTGTCCCTGCCCCTGCTCGCCGAGCTGCGCCCGCAGGCGCTCGCGAGCCCGGATGCCACGGTGCATGCCCTGCTCACCCGGATGGTGGAGGGGACGGCGGACCTGTGCGCCCTCATCTCCGAGGAGTATTTCGGCCGCAAGCCCCCCGAGGCCCCCGTCGCACTGGGAACGCAGGTGATGGCTGGGTAGATTCGCGGGCCACATGCTCAACCTGCTCGCGCTGTCCTTCGAAGGAGAGCTCGCCCCCAGCCTCGACCTGCGCTGCCTGTCCCCGGGCCGCAAGCCGCCCGATGGCTGGGGCGTGGGCTACTACCCGGGGGGCGAGTTCGCCGCCGCGCTGCTCAAGGAGGCCGGCCCCCACCCGGGCAGCACCCGCAGCGAGCTGGTGAGGACGTGGGATCCGCTGGAGTCCTCCATCTTCCTGCTGCACCTGCGGACCGCCACCTGGGGGCCCATCACCGAGGCCAACACCCAGCCCTTCTGTCGCAGCGCGTGGGGTCGCGACTGGCTGCTCGCGCACAGCGGCAGCCTCGAGCAGCGTCTGCCCATTCCGCCGGGCGCCACCTTCGAGCCCGTGGGCTCCACCGACTCGGAGGCCCTGTTCTGCCGGCTGCTCGACTGGATGCGCGAGCAGGGCTGGCACAGCCTCGGGGACGCGGATCCGGCGCAGCTGCGCGGCTGGCTCGAGGAGATGAATGGCCTGGGGCCCATCACGCTCGTCATCTCGGACGGGCAGGACCTGTGCGTCTACGCGGACCGCACCGGCGCCACCAGGTGCTGGCTGTGGCAGCTCGCGCCGCCCTATGAGCGGCTCATCCTCGGCGACGAGGACCTGGAGCTGGACCTCACCAAGCGCGGCGCCAAGAGCCGCAAGGGCTTCATCGTCAGCACGGATCCCCTGACCTCGCGCACCGAGGTGCCCGCCCACTGGAAGCAGATCTCCCCGGGCGCGCTGCTGCTCATCCGCCAGGGCGCCTTGCGCGCCGAGGTGCTGCCCTCCTGGAGCCAGGAGGCGGGCGCGCCCCCGTCCTCCGCCGTCACCGAGTTCGAGGCCCGCAAGCGCCTGCGCCGTCCGCCGGTGGCCCCGGTGCGCGTCATGGACGTGGTCCACCGCACCGTCTACCGCTACGACCAGCCCGTGGAGCGCAGCGCGCACAAGCTGCGGCTCACCCCGTTCCACGACCGGCTCCAGTCCCTGCTGTCCCACGAGGTGAGCATGTCCTCGGGCGTCACGCGGGCCGACTACGAGGACGTCTTCGGCAACCGCGTGCGCAAGGTGCTCGTGGAGTCGCCCTACACGGAGCTCGTCATCGAGGGCCGCTCGCGCGTGGAGCTGCGGGACACGGATCCGCTCGGCTACCGCCCGCTGCGCGAGCGCTCCACGCTGCCGCTCGTGTGGATGCCCTGGCAGCGCAACATGCTCCAGCCCTACCTGCTGCCGCCGGAGCTGCCGGACACCCAGTTGGACGAGCTGGTCGAGTACGCGATGAGCTTCGCGCGCCGCAACGACTTCGACCTGCTCGACACGCTGCTGGACATGAACTTCAGCATCTACAAGGAGTACCGCTACGTCCAGGGCTCCACCACGCTGAGCACCACGCCCTTCGACGTGTATTCGGAGCGCCAGGGCGTGTGTCAGGACTTCGCCAACGTCTTCATCTGCCTGGCGCGCCTCTTGGGCGTGCCCGCGCGCTACACCTGCGGCTACATCTACACGGGCCCCAAGCACGCCAACCAGGCGCAGGCCGAGGCCTCGCACGCCTGGGTCCAGGTGTATCTGCCCGAGGTGGGCTGGAA
The DNA here is from genome assembly GCF_016904885.1 of Archangium primigenium. Lineage (NCBI taxonomy): Bacteria > Pseudomonadati > Myxococcota > Myxococcia > Myxococcales > Archangiaceae > Melittangium > [Archangium] primigenium. Next base: position 8,459,068 of record NZ_JADWYI010000001.1, on the reverse strand, counting down.
GGGCTTCGATCCCACCAACGGCATCCTCACCCAGACGGACCACGTGCGGGTGGCGGTGGGCCGTCAGTACACGGACACCACGCCCACCGCGGGCACCATCTACCTGGGCGGTGGCCGCGAGCGCCTGGAGGTGTCCGTGCGCTGCGAGCCGGTGGAGGGCTGACGGGCGCGCTCAGTACCACGCGCGCAGGCGCACCTCGATGGCCCCGTCCGGGCCCACCAGGCGCTTGAACTCGTTCAGGTCGCTGCCGCGCGAGTGGTACGGGTAGACGATGCCGGGCGTGAACGCGCGCACCGCGTCCGCCGCCTGCTGCACCGTCATGGTGTAGGGCAGGTTCATCGGCACGAAGGCCACGTCGATGTCGCGCAGCGCGCGCATCTCGGGCGTGTCCTCGGTGTCGCCGGCGATGTAGACGCGCCGCTGCGTGTCCGAGAGCACGTAGCCGTTGCCCCGGCCCTTCTCGTGGTAGCCCAGGCGCTCGGGCGTGAGGTTGTACATGGGCACCGCCTCGACGCGCAGGCCCGCCACGCTCGTGGTCTCCCCGTTGGCGAGCACCCGCGTGACGGCCTGGAGCGCGGCCGGCAGCTGCGTGTACACGGCCTGGGGCGCGACGATGACCGTGTCCGGCGTCACCAGCGCGCTCAACCGCTCCACGCTCAGGTGGTCCGCGTGGAGGTCGGTCAAGAGGATGACGTCCGCGGCGGGCAGGCCCTCGAAGCGCGCGGCGTCTCCCACCGGATCGACGTAGTGCGTCTTGCCCATCCACCCGAGCGCGAGCGTGGCGTGGTTGATGGGGTGGATGACGATGTCGCCCTGGGCCGTCGGGACGCGGTCTCCCGACATGTCCACGTCGGGGATGTTCGTCCCGGGCGGGGTCACCGGCTCGGCGGTGCAGGAGGACAACAGCAGCAGGGTCGTGGTGGTGGCGAGGGCGCGGCGCAGGTGCATGGGAGTCCAGGGACAGGGCTTCACTTCTGGGATTCGGGCGTCTTGCGGGCGGTCCGCTTGCGCCGGGACGACGCGCCCACCTTCACCTCGTCGCTGCGCTGCACGCGCACGTGCAGGAAGCGCTGGAGTTGCTGCAGGGCCATGTCGTGGTCGGTGTCGCTCTCCGCGGCGCAGCAGTCGCTGAGCACGGTGATCTTGTACTCGTGCATGTGCGCGTCATGGGCGCTGAAGAACACGCACAGGTTCGTCGCCAGGCCCGCCATGAGCAGCCGCTTCGTTCCGAGGTGCTCCAGCAACGGCACGAGCGACGTGGCGAAGAAGGCCGAGTGCTTGGGCTTGAGGATGAAGTAGTCGTCGGGCGCGGGCTTGAGGGCGCGCGCCACGGCGCGTCCCCGGGCGTCCTTGCGCGTGCAATACCGGTAGAGCTCGGCGAAGTCGCTGTGCCACTGGTCGAAGTTGTCGTTGACGTAGATGACCGGCACGTTGGCCTTGCGCATCTGCTCGGCGAACGGCCCCAGCCGCTCGGTCATGCGCAGGGCCCAGGGCAACACGCGTTCACCTCCGGGGAACTCCAGATCATTGAGGACGTCGATGATCAACAGGGCGATGTCGGAGCGCTGGTCGGGCATGGGCGTGGGCCAAAGGGCCGAACGTAACGAGCACGTGCGCCCTGCTCCATCCCGCCGCGCGGGAGTGTCCCCTGGAGGTCAAACGAGCCGCCCAGCCCCCCGCGCGGGTGTGAACCAGTTCATATCTCCGCGTGAAGTCCATGCGGTAGAGGGGGCGGGTTTTTCTCCCGAGAGGCTGTCCGCAACCCCATGAAAATCGCTCAGTCCTGGCTGTCGTGTGCCGTTCTGATGTCCAGTCCCGCCCTCGCCGCCGCGAACGCGGACGCCGTGCCGGATCGCGCGGCGCTCGAGCGCTCCGTGGCCAGCGCGCTGCACGTGCTGTCCACCGCGCCCAACACGGACGAGGCGCTGCTCCAGTTGGAGACGCTGATGCCGCACCTGGGCGGGCTCTACCTGGGCGAGGATGGCGCGGCGCACGTGCTGTTGACGGAGGATGCCCCCCGGGGCGAGCGGCTCACGGCCCAGTCCATCGGAGAGGCCGTCGCCCAGCTGCGCTCCCACTCCGTCACGGGCCAGCGGCAGCAGCGCCTGGCGCCCGCGCAGGTGGAGTCGGCGCGCTTCCGCTTCTCGGAGCTGGCGCGCATTCGCGACTACGCCACGGACGTGCTGAACCTCGAGGACGTGCAGAGCCTGGACGCCAACGAGCGCGCCAACCGGGTGTCGGTGGGCGTGCTGTCCGAGAAGGCCGAGGCGCACGTGCGGGAGTACTGGGCGCGGCTGGGTCTGCCGGCCGAGTCCCTGGACGTCACCCGGCAGCGGCGGCTCGAGGCCATGGCGACCCTGAGCACCCAGACGCGGCCCATGCCCGGCGGCTACTCCATCCGCAATGGCAACTTCAGCTACACCACCTGCACCGCGGGCTACACCGCGTACAGCGCCTCGGTCGGCCGGTTCGGCTTCATCACGAACTCGCACTGCACCAACACCTCCGGCGGCGTGGAGGGCACGCTCTTCTACCAGGGGGGCCCCTTCGCCTTCGCCACGGAGTACCTGGATCCCATCTTCCAGACGTCCTCGAGCGTGCCGGGCTGTCCGTCCGGGCAGCTCTGCCGGCGCAGTGACTCGGCCTTCGCGGGGGACGCGAACTCCTCCAACTTCGAGCTGGGGGCGGTCGCCCAGCCGGTGGGGTACTGCTCGCTGCCGCAGACCCACTGCACCACGACGGTGAACACCTCCTCGCTCATCTACCCCCGCACCTTCGCCAGCGCACCGATGGTGGGCCAGTACTTCGAGAAGGTGGGACAGACCACGGGCTGGACCTATGGCCAGCTCGACAATTCCTGCACGACGGTGCGCGATGCCAGCTCGGGCCGCTACTTCGTGTGCCAGTACACCGTCTACGCCGGCGTGGACGCGGGCGACAGCGGCTCGCCGGTCTTCACCTGGAACGGCACCCACAACCCCATCGGCGGCATGCTGTGGGGCGGGGATCCGGCGACGCACGATTACTTCGTGTTCAGCCACTCCTCGGACATCGCCGCGGATCTGGGCACGCTGTACTACTACTAGCCGCGCGGATGGGGACACGGAGGGCGGCGAGGGCTGTGGTAAGTAGCGCGCCGCCCGCCCCATGACCCTTCCGTCCTCCTCGCGCACGCTGTTGCTCCTCGCCCTGGCCCTGGTCGCGCTCGGGTTGAGTCTGAAGTTGAAGCACTACGCCGGGCCCAACCTCTATGGCCTCCAGGCCCAGTCCTGGCTGGAGGGGCGCTGGGACGTGCCCGGGCCGGTGGAGGACGTGAGCCAGTACGGGGAGCGCTACTACGTGGCCTTCCCGCCGTTCCCCTCGGTGGTGCTGCTGCCGGTGGTGGCGCTCGTGGGGCACGAGCGCGTGCCCTACCGCGCCCTGGCCGTGGTCATCTCGGGCCTGACGGCGTGGGCCGCGTGGCGCGTGCTGCGGCGGTTGGACATCCCCGAGGCGGATCGTCCCTGGCTGGTGGCGGCGCTCCTGGCGGGCACGGCCTTCTGGTTCTGCGTGGTCCAGAGCGAGGCCGTGTGGTTCTTCGCGCACGTGGTGGCGGTGACGTGCTCGTTGCTGGCCTTGGAGGAGGCGCTGGGCCCGGCGCGAGGCTGGCGGGCGGGGCTGTGGGCGGGGCTGGCCTTCCTGTGCCGCCAGCTCTGTGTGTACCTGGTGCCCTTCATCGCGCTGATGGTGTGGTGGCGCCACGCGGGGGCGGGCCGGCGGCGGCAGGCGCGCGAGGCGGTGCTCGCGCTCGCGCTCGTGGGCGTCTGCGGGGGCCTCTACCTGATGCTCAACGCCGTGCGCTTCGGCCACCCGCTCGACACGGGCTACGCGGGCATGCCCCTGAGTGAGTTCCTCGCCGAGCGCGTGGCGCGCTACGGGCTGTTCCATCCCGCGTACGTGCCCTTCAACTTCTTCCACATGTTCCTGGAGGGGCCGCACTTCGAGTTCGGCGGGGCCCGGAAGCTGGCGCCGCTGGGCATTGACGGCATGGGGACCTCGCTCACCCTGGCCAGCCCCTTCGTCTTCGTGGCGCTGGCGGCGCGGCCGGAGCGGTTCCTGCGCCAGGCGGCGTGGGGCATGGTGGGCCTGTCGCTCCTGCACATGCTGCACTACTACAACAACGGCTGGGTGCAGCTGAACGCGCAGCGCTTCAGCCTGGACTTCCTGCCGGTGCTCTGGGTGCTCGTGGCGCTGGGCACCCGGCACGTGGAGGCGCGGTGGTGGAAGGGCCTGGTGGCCTGGTCCATCGGGCTCAACGTGCTCGTGCTGGCCGTGCTGCCCGAGCTCGTCCATGCGTGGCGCCGGCTGTGAGCCCGGCGCCCCCGCTCACGTGACGAGGCCCGCGGCGGGCCGCGCGCGGGGCAGGGTGACGGTGACGCGGGTGCGCCCGGCGTCACTGCTCAGCACCAGCCGGGCCTGGCCCGGGTAGGTGAGCGCGAGCCGGCGCTCCACGGTGGGCAGGCCGCTGCTGCCCGCGCGCGGGCCCTGGGACGCCCCGGGATTCTCCAGGCTGAAGACGAGCGTGTCCTCGTGGGCGCGCACGGACAGCCGCAGGGGCCCCCGGTGTCCCGCGGCGGGCCCATGCTTCACCGCGTTCTCCGCGAGCGGCAGCAGCACGAGCGGCGGCACGGGAAAGGCCTCCAGGCCCGGCTCCACCTCGACGTGCAGCTGGAAGAGGTCCGGGTCGCGCAGCAGGTGCAGCTCGAAGAGGGTGCGCACCAGCTCCAGCTCGCGCTCCAGGGGCCAGGTGGCGGCGCGCACCCCGGCGAGCACGCCGCGCAGCATGGAGGACAGCCGCAGCACGGCGGCCTCGGCCACGGCGCCGTCCGTCTGGCACCACTCGGCGATGGCGTTGAGGGTGTTGAAGAGGAAGTGGGGATCCAGGTGGCTGCGCAGGGCGAGCAGCTGCGCCTGCTCCGCCTCCACCTCGAGCCGGGCGGCCCGGGCACGCTCGCGGGCGAGCGTCTCCTCGAAGCCGATGTCCCGGCCCAGGCCCCAGCCGCCCACGAGGAAGAGCCCCGCGCAGACGGCCAGGCTGTAGCGGTCCGTGAGGAAGGTGGGCCCGAGATCGAGCACCCGGGGCAGCGCGGCGCCGCCGGTCAGCACCACGCCCGCGCCCACGGTGGCGTAGAGCACCAGGCGGATGCCGCCGTGGCTCAGGTCCAGGCCCTCGGGGAAGAGGACGCGGTAGGACACGGGGGCCACGGTGATGCACAGCACGCACAGCAGCAGGCCCAGGGGCCCGGCCATGGGCTCGCCGTCGCTGAAGCGCACCTGGGCGGCCACCATCGGCGCGCACACGAGCACGATGGGCAGGAGCCGCCGGGGCAGGAAGAGCGCCTTGAGCGTGGCGCGCACGAGGGAGCCTTCGTTCATGGCTCAGCGCAGCAGCGCGTCCACCCGCGCGGTGGCGTCGCGCACGCAGTCGGTGAGGCCCACGCCCCGGTAGGCGTTGCCCGTGAGCGTCAGGCCGGGCAGGTGGGTGAGCGCCGCGTCGATGGCCGCCAGCCGCTCCAGATGGCCCCGGTTGTACTGGGGAATGCCCCGGGGCCAGCGGATGGCCTCGGTGAGCACGGGCTCGGCCGTCACGCCCGCCATGAGCCGCAGCTCCTCCCGGGCGAGCGTCACCAGCGCGGCCTCGTCCAGCGCCACGAGGTCCGGCCGGGTCGCGCCGCCGATGAGGCAGGTGTAGAGGACCCGGCCGCCCTCGGTGCGCCAGGGGAAGGTGGACGAGACGTGGATGACGCCGAGCACGCGGCGCTTCTCGGCCGCGGGCACCAGGAAGCCGAAGCCGTCCGGGGGCGGCACCGCGCCCGGGGCGAAGCCCAGGTGCACCACCGCGATGGGGGCGTAGACGATGCCCTCCAGCCGCTCGGCGAGCGCCGCGTCCAGGGGCCGCACGAGCGAGGCCGCCCCGTGCGCGGGCACCGCCAGCACCACCTGGTCCGCCTCCCATTCCTCGCGCTGTCCGGCGTGCTCCGCCGTCACCCGCCAGGCCGGGCCCTCGCGCCGCAGCGCCACCGCCCGCGTCCCGGTGCGCAGGGCGGGACCGAGCGCCCCGGCGAGCGCGTCCACCAGCACCCCCAGGCCCCCGTCGAACGAGGCCACGGCGCCCGTGGTGGCCGGAAGGCCCGTGGCGGGAGGGGGCGCCGCGCGCCGGGCCTTCTGGGCGCGCACCATGCCCACGAGCAGGCTGCGGTGCTGCTTCTCCAGGGCGGCCACCTGGGGAAAGCACGCCGCCACGCTCAGCGCCTCCAGGTCGCCCGCGTAGATGCCCGTCTGCATCGCGTCCACCAGCACCCGCGTCGCGGCCTCGCCCACGTGGCGCCGCCCGAAGTCCGCCAGGGACTCGTCGCCGCCCGGCGCCGGGGCGGTGAAGGGCTCGCGGAGCATCCGCAGCTTCGCGCTCCAGGGCAGCACGTCCGAGCGCAGCAGGGCGGGCGGCGAGGCGGGCAGGGCGCGCAGTCGGCCTCCGGTGTAGAGGTAGCGCCGCTTCGCCGCGGGATCCGCCGTGCGGATGCGCTCCTCGATGCCCAGCCGGGCCGCGAGCGCGCGCAGGGTGGGCTCCTTGTCCAGGAAGCTGTTGGGACCGGCCTCGGTGGTGAAGCCCGCGTGGTGGCGCGTCTGGATGTTGCCGCCCGGGCGCGCGCCCGCCTCCAGCAGCGTCACGCCGACGCCCCGCGCGAGCAGGCCCTGGGCGAGCACCAGCCCGCTGATTCCACCTCCGATGACGACGACACGCATGCCCGTGTTCCTTTCGCTCCGGCTCAGGGATAGAGCGCTTCGGTCCGCCAGCCCGCGCCCTCGCGCACGTAGACGAGCCGCTCGTGCAACCGGCTCGGGCGGCCCTGCCAGAACTCGATGCGATCCGGCACGACCCGCAGGCCCGTCCAGTGCGGCGGCCGGGGCACCTCGTGCTCCGCGTACTGGTGGGTGACGGCCTCCACGCGCTCCTCCAGCACCGCGCGCGAGGGCAGGGGCTGGCTCTGCAGGCTCGCCCACGCGCCAATCTGGCTGCCCCGGGGACGGCTCTGGAAGTACGCGTCCGCCTCCTCGTCCGAGACGCGTTCCACGCGGCCCTCGATGCGCACCTGCTGCTCCATGGGCTTCCAGTGCACGCACAGCGCCGCCCAGGGCTGGCCGAGCAGCTCGCGGCCCTTGCGGCTCTCCAGGTTGGTGTAGAAGACGAAGCCGCGCTCGTCGAAGTCCTTGAGCAGCACCACGCGCGCCGAGGGTCGGCCCTCCGCGTTCACCGACGCCACGACCATGGCGTTGGGGTCCACGGGAATGACGCGCCGCGCCTCGTCATAAAGGACGGCGAAGCGCTCGAAGGGGTCCGCTGGCAGTTCCACGGTCGTCTCCATGGGGGGTCACTCTCCGCGTATGAGTCCACGCGCGTGGGTGTTGACTCGTGCGTCCCACACGTCATCGTCTGGGTCCATGAAGATTCTCTACGTGGCCTCAGAAGTCACGCCCTTCTCCAAGACGGGAGGGCTTGGAGATGTCGCGGGAGCGCTGCCCGCCGCGCTCGCGGCGCTCGGCCACGACGTCAAGGTCGTCTCCCCGCTCTATGGCTCCATCCGCGACGAGCGCATCGTGCCCACCGGCCAGTCGCTGGAGCTGCGCTTTCCCTTCGGCACCGAGCGGGGCGCCCTCCAGTCGCTGCGCGTCTCGCCCACGCTCGAGCTGCTCTTCCTGGAGCACGCGGGCTACTACGACCGGGAAGGCCTCTACGGGGATCGGTCCGGGGAGTTCGGCGACAACCACCGCCGCTACGCCTACCTGTCCCTGGGGGCGCTCCAGGCCTGCCAGCGTCTGGACTTCACGCCGGACATCCTCCACGTGAACGACTGGCAGACGGGGCTCTTGCCGGTGGCCCACAAGCGGGGCTTCCTGGGCACGGCGCTCGGGCGCGCCAAGAGCGTGCTCACCATCCACAACCTCGCCTACCAGGGGCACTTCGGCAAACAGATCATGCCGGAGCTGGGGCTGCCGTGGGATCTCTTCAACGCGGATCAGGGGTTGGAGTTCTACGACGGGGTGAACTTCCTCAAGGGCGCCATCCAGTTCAGCGATGCGCTCACCACGGTATCGCCCACCTACGCGCGGGAGATCCAGTCGCCCGAGGCGGGGGCCAACCTGGATGGGCTCCTGCGCCGGCGCCAGGACGCGCTCAGCGGCATCCTCAACGGCATCGACGTGGAGGAGTGGAACCCCGAGACGGATGGCTTCCTGCCCGCGCGCTATGGCCCGGAGGACCTCTCGGGCAAGGCGGCGTGCCGCGCCGAGCTGCTGCGGCGCTTCGGGCTGGCGCCCACGGACGCGCCGGTGTTCGGCATCGTGTCGCGGCTGGCGTGGCAGAAGGGCGTGGACCTGCTCCTGGAGGTGCTCCCCGGGGCGCTCGAGCAGGGCATCCGCTTCGTGGCGGTGGGCAGCGGCGAGGGCCGCTACGTGGACGGGCTCCAGGCGCTCCAGGCGCGCTACCCCGGCCAGGTGGGCATCTTCATCGGCTTCGACGCGGGCCTGTCGCACCTGGTGGAGGCGGGCTCGGACTTCTTCGTCATGCCCAGCCGCTACGAGCCGTGCGGCCTCAACCAGATGTACTCCCTGCGCTACGGCACGATTCCCCTCGTCCGGGCAACGGGCGGACTGGCGGACACGGTGAGTGAAGGCGCCGAGGGCAATGGCGTCGTCTTCCACGACTTCCAGCCGGACGCGCTGCGGGCGGCCATCGACCGGGCCCGGGCGCTGTACGCCGACGCGGGCCGCTTGAGGGCCTTCCAGCGGCGGGGCATGGCCCAGGACTTCTCCTGGGACGCGTCCGCGCGACGCTACGAGCGGCTCTTCACCTCCCTGCTGTCGGAATAGTGGGGCTTCCGACAAAGCTGGGGTAGGGTGAGGCCGTGGCGTCTCAACCAGACCTGGGTGGTTACGAGGTCGTCGGCCGTCTCGCGGTTGGCGGGATGGCGGAAGTGTACCAAGCGAGGGCCAAGTCCTCGACGCAGCGCTCGCCGGGAGAGCCGGACGAGATCGTCCTCAAGCGCCTCTTGCCCGCCTACCGCAACGAGGGCGCGTACGTGAAGGCCTTCGTCGACGAGGCGAAGCTCACCGTGCGCCTGCGTCATCCGAACATCGTGCGCACCTTCCGCCTGTTCAAGGCGGGCCCGGACTACCTGATGGTCCAGGAGCTGGTGTCCGGCCGCACGCTGGGCTTCATGCAGGAGCTCCTGTTCAAGGCGGGCGCGGCGATGCCGCCGGAAGCGGCGTGCTACATCGCCTGGTGTGTGCTCAAGGCGCTGGACTACATCCACCGCGCCAAGGCCGGCGAGGGTGGGGCCACCATCATCCACCGCGACGTCAACCCGGCCAACGTGCTGCTGAGCGTGGCGGGCGACGTGAAGCTCACCGACTTCGGGGTGGCGGACGTGGAGGGGATGATGCGCGGGGACTCGGGTGCGCTGCGCGGCACGCTGCCGTACATGAGCCCCGAGCAGGTGCTGGGCCAGCCCGTGGACGCGCGCAGTGACTTGTTCTCCGTGGGCGTCATGCTCTGGGAGATGCTGGCGGGTCGCCGGCTGCACGTGGCCGAGGGCGAGGCGGAGCTGATGCACCGGGTGCGCGATGCGCGCGTGCCGCTGCTGTCCTCGCTGCCCCTGGAACTGCCCGACTACGCGGTGCAGGTGGTGCGCAAGGCCCTCTTCGCGGACAAGACGCGGCGCTTCCAGTCCGCCGCGGAGTTCGTCCGCGCGCTGGAGTCCCTCTCGCGCCGCACGGGTTGGCCGCTCACCGTGGAGGCCCTCAAGCCGCTGCTGGGGGGCTGATGCACCGGCGCCTCTTCCTGTCGCTCGTGCCGGGCCTCGTGGGCTGTGCCGGGGTGTCCCTGCGCTCGGATGCCCTGGACGACGCGGTGCGGGTGCGGGACGTGACGCTCGTCTTCACGCCCAAGGGCGAGGGTTCGCTCACGCTGGTGCTGGACGTGGACAATCCTTCCGCCTGGGACGCGACCCTCTCCGGCGTGGACTACACCCTGCGCTTGGACGGGCGGCGCTACGCGGTGGGCACACGGGGTGAGGCGCTGGCCCTGGCGGCCCGGGCGCATCAATCGCTCACCGTCTCCTTTCCGCTCGTCTGCGAGCCCCAGGGCTCCTCCCTGGAGCGTACGCGCTCCTGGCGGGTGGCGGTGGACGGCGCGGTGGCGCTCACCTTCGCCGGGCACACGGTGCGTCGACTGCCCTTCCGGGACCAGCGCGACCTGCGGCTCGCCCGCTTCCAGCCCCTCCAGCTCAAGCCGGAGTGAGGCCGCGCATTCAGCGCTTGCTCTCGGACGACTCGGAGGCGTCCGGGGGCGCGCCGACCGCCGCGTCCTTCTGGCTCGGCGAGGCATCCTTGGGCGAGGGCGGCTTGAGCTTGTACAGCCGCACCCGATCCACCCGCGCGCCTTCCTTGGCGAACACGGTGAAGGCCCAGCCGTTGTAGGTGAAGCGCTCGCCCACGTCCGGCAGGTGGCCGGCCATGGAGGACAAGAAGCCGCCCAGGGTGTCGAAGTCGCCCTCGGGCAGCGGGAAGCCGAAGGCCTGGGTGAAGCGGTCCACCTCCAGCGCCGCGTCCACCAGGAAGCCGCCGTCGGCCAGCTTCTCCACCTGCTTCTCCTCCCGCTCGAACTCGTCGCCGATGTCGCCGACGATCTCCCGCAGGATGTCCTCCAGCGTGACGATCCCCATGAAGCCGCCGTACTCGTCCACGACGATGGCCATGTGGATCTTCTGCCGCTGCATCTCGCGCAGCAGGTCGCCGATGGGCTTGAGCCAGGGCACGAAGTGCGCCGGACGGATGGTGTCCTGCAGCACGATGAGCTCGGGGTGCTGCAAGAGGGGAATCAGGTCGCGCGCGTGCAGCACGCCGACGATGCGGTCCACGTCGTCGCGGTAGACGGGGATGCGCGAGTGGTTCTCCTCGGCCAGGAGGCGCAGGACCTCCGTGGGCGTGGTGGACACGTCCGCGCACACCACGTCCGTGCGCGGCACCATCACGTCCCGGCAGCGCTTGTCGGACAGCTCGAAGATGGAGCGGATGAGCTGGGGCGCGCTCTGGTCCACCTCTTCCTGGGCGGCCTGGGCGGCGAGCAGCTTCTCCAGCTCCTCGAGCGGCGGCGGCGGCGGCTCGAAGCGCAGCGTGCGGCCAAAACCCCGGGCCACCAGGTTGATGGGCGCCATGCACAGGCGCATGGGCGGATAGAAGACGAGCACGAGCAGCGACACGAGCCAGGACAGGCGCAGCGCCCAGCGCTCGGGACCGGCGTTGGCCAGGCCGCGCAGCGTCACCTCCACCAGCGTGGCGAGCACGCCCACCAGCAGCGCGCCCGCGAGCACCGTGGCCACGTCCAGCGTGGGCTCCTCGCCCAGGCGGGTGAAGTCCAGGAGCTTGGGCGGCACGAAGGCGCCGATGGCCGCCGCGAGAAAGCCGCTGATGACCATGCCCACCCGCAGGGCGGTGGCGGTGGGCTCGCGCTCCGTCTTGTGCCGGAGCACCCGGTCGCCCGAGCCCGGATGGGTCTTGGCCAGCTCCTGGGCCTTCAGATCGGACGTCCCGTAGAGCGCGGACTCGGCGGCGGCGATGAGCCCACGGAAGAAGACGAGGGCCAGGCAGGCGGTCCAAAGGACCCAGGTAGGCATAGGGGCGTCCTTCATACCCCGTGGTAAGAGACAGCGCACTCATTCGTGAAGGAGGCTTTCTTATGCGTCCAACAGTGAGCCGATCCGCCGTCTTCGCCCCCCTGGCCGCGCTGGGGCTGTGGCTCGTGTCCTCGGAGGCCCGGGCCTGGCCGGTGGACGTGGCGGTGCGGCTGGAGCCGGACAAGGAGCGCTTCCACAAGCTGAGCGCGGTGGACTGGGTGGAGGTGGAGGACCCGGCCGTGGTCACGGCGGAGGTGCTCACGGGCAGTAGCGAGCTGTTGCTCACCGGACTCAAGCCGGGCCGCACCCTGCTGCTGCTCTACGCGGAGGGGAAGTTCGCCGTGTGGGCGCTGACGGTGGCGCCGACGGGCGCGAGCGAGCCCGCGCGCAAGCCAGAGCTCCTGGCGGTGGCGCGCAAGGCCTGCCCGGGCTTGAAGGCGACCGAGGGCGCCGAGCGCTCCTTGACGGTGGAGGTGAAGGACACGCGCTGCCGCGACGCCCTGCGTCCGCTCCTGGAGACGGAGGCCTGGCTGGCGCGCGAGCTGGACCTGACCTTCGCGCTGCCCCTGATGCAGGAGCAATTGGCGGCCCTGACCGCGCCGCTCAAGGCGCAGGGGCTGCGCGCGAGCTACCACGGCGCGGGCCTGCGGTTGGAGGGCAGCACCACGCCCGAGGGTCACCGCAAGGCGCTGTGGGCGCTGTTCCGCCAGTCCCTGGGCCGCGTGCCCTTGGAGGATCGGGTGGAGGTCCAGCGGCCCGCACCGCCCGAGGACGCGGGCACGCCGAAGCCCCTCACGCCCTGAGCCCTGGCGCGTGATGGGGATGCGGACCCGTGGGCCGCACCTTGCCCTTCGCTTCTGGGGGCTACGGCTGCTTATCGCAGTACTTGCGAGGGTTCGCGAACTGCCAGCCAGTGGTTGTGCAGACGAACGTTTCATTCCACAGTCCACACACCTCCTTGCCGCAAGTCGTTACGGTCGGGATGCTTGCACCGCCCAGGTATTGCCCACCGCTACAACTGCACGTGTCCAAGGACTTCGACACCGTCTCCTGCGCGGAGGCGGTGTCGTCCTGCTCCTGGACGGCTCCCCCACACCCCGCGGTGAGGAGGAGAGAAGACACACCCACCACGAGCCACGACCCCCAAGAACATCCCTTACCGCGCATTGATGACTCCCCTATGGCCAGGTGATTGGCCATGAATTGAGTGAGGTGGGTACCACCACGCCAGCCGTTGCCCGGCGCGAACCAAGACACCGGGCCGGCATGTCTGGTGTACGTGAAGTCCAGACGCGGAGATGTGAAGTGGTTCACGCGTCGGGACGATTCACGGCGGCGCGCGGTTGTTTGAAGGATCCGCCTCGCGCGCGGCGAACCCAAGGCATGAACACTTCTCAGGGAGGGGGCGCGGCGAGGAAGGACTCGATGCTCGCGCCCTGGGCGGCCTTGAAGGCGATGCACAGGTCGATGGACTCCAACACCTGGGCGAGCATCCGGGCTCCTCCCTGGGCGCGGGCCATACGCTCGGTGAAGAAGGCCGCGGTGCCCTGGCGGTGGGCGGCATCGCAGTGGCTGGAGGCCACCCGCGCCAGGCGCGCCTCGTCCTCCTCGGGCAGGCGCGCGGCCAGTGCGTCGTAGTGCGCCTGGGTGAAGGCCTCGGCCACCTCGGGGTGCCGCGATTGGTTGCCGCTCATCATGAGCAGGATGGTCAGCTCACGCGGGTCCACATCGGGCTCCAGCAACAGCGCCAGGTTCTTCTTCACCAGGTTCGGGTCGCGGAAGAAGCCGAGTGCCCAGATGAGCTGCTGGCGCCTGCCGCGCTCCTTCTCCGCGCGCAGCGCCGTCATCAACTTCGTGTGCAGGGCCGCGTCGCCATGGGCCGAGGCCAAGGCCAGGGTGGAGTCCACGAGATCCGGCACGAGGGCCTGGCGGTCGCTCAACCAGCGCTCGGCGAGCGCGCGGGCCTCGGCCACTAGTGCGGGCTCTCCGCCTTCCCGCCCCGCGAGGCGCAAGAGCGCGGGTCGCAGCAGTCGGGTGTCCTCGTCCTCCCCGGCGCGCGGGGTAAAGCCCAGCGCCCGGGCCCGGGCCCCATAGGTCTCGCGCAGGAAACGCTCGCGGTGGGCGCGGCCGGCCTCGGTGAGCAGCTCGGGCCGCATCAGGGACAGCAGGTCCGTGGCCGCCTCGAACACGTAACGATCCGTTTCTCCCGCCAGGCCCGGCAGCAGGGCGAGCGCCTCCGCCGCGGGCATGACGCCCGCCTTCGCCAGGGCCTGGACATCTCCGAGGAGGGCCACACGCTCGGGCCGGGTGAGGTGGCGGCGCTCCGTGGTCAGCAGTGCGCCGAGCGCGCGCGCCTCCATCGCGGTGCGGTAGTAGCCCGCGCCCTCCGCGTTGGGCAGCATCCACGTGGGACAGCCCTTCGCCCCGGTCAGGGGCAGCTCGCCCGTGGTGCCCGCGAGCACCGTGCAGGCCTGGCCCGCCGTCTGGCCGTCGCCGTGGCGCACGCACAGCGGCACCTTCCACGACAGCGCCGTGTCGCCCGTGGAGCCCAGGGGCAGGAAGCGGCGCTGCGACAACCTCACCGTGGGCACCCGCGCCGAGCAGTCCAGCCGCGCGGTGACGAGCGGGGCGCCCGGCTGGTCCAGGAAGGAGCCGAGCACGCCCGACACGTCCTGGCCCGCCTCGGCGGACAGGGCCGCGAGGAAGTCCTCCGCGGTGGCGTTTGCCTGGGCGTGGGCGGACAAGTAGCGGCGCACGCCCCGCTGGAAGACCTCCCGGCCCAGCCAGCGCTCGGTCATGCTCAGCACCGCCGCGCCCTTGTTGTAGGTGATGCCGTCGAAGGCGTTGACGATGTCGCTCTCGCTCTGGATGGGCTGGCGGATGCGGCGCGCCGTCATCAGGCTGTCCCGGTCGAGCGCCGACGAGCGGTCGAGCACCCGCCGCAGGGGCACGTCCCACGTGGGTTGGGCGCTCTCGAGCATGCGCGGCTCGGCCCAGGTGGCGAAGGCCTCGTTGAGCCACAGGTCGTCCCACCACGCCAGGGTGACCAGGTCGCCGAACCACTGGTGCGCGAGCTCGTGCACCTGGGTGCTGTAGACGGCGCGCTGCCGCCAGAGCGTGTAGGCCTCGGGCCGGGCGAGCATGAACGCCGCGTCGAACGTCACCAGCCCCGGGTGCTCCATGGCACTGCCCAGGTTGGGCACGGCGAGCACGTCCAGCTTCTCGTACGGGTAGGGCTGGCCGAAGTAATCCTCCAACGGGCCGAGGATCTCCGGGGTGATGCGGGCGGCATAGGCGCCCTCGGGTGCGCGGCCCCGGGGCAGGAGGACGCGGGTGCGCACGGCCTTCTGGCCCGAGGGCCGTGCCTCGACGAAGTCGAAGGGGCCCACGCCGAAGGCGAGGAGGTAGCTGGGCAAGGGCGGGGTGCGCGCGAAGCGGAAGGTGGTGCCGCCGTCGGCGCGCTGCTCCTCGGCGAGGAGCGGGGTGTTGGTGACGGCCACGCTGCCCGCGGGCACATGGAAGGTGAGCTGCCAGGGCACCTTGAAGCCCGGCTCGTCGAAGCAGGGGAAGACCCGCCGGGCCCCCAGCGGCTGGAACTGGGTATAGGCATACCAGACACCGTCGTCCTGGGCGCGGAAGGCCCCCGAGGTCTCGCGCTCGGAGAGCTGTCCTTGATAGATCAGGCGCAAGTGCGCGTGCCCGGGGGCGAGCGGCTGTTCGGACACGAAGCCGAGGAAGTCCCCGGTGCCCTTTGTGGGCGTGACGCGCACGGGCTGGTCCCCCACGGTCAGCACCGCCTCCGTCACCGTGAGCGCACGGCCCTGGAGCCAGAGGGTCGAGGTGGCCTCGCGCACCTCCAGGTCGATGTCGATCACCCCCTGGAAGGTGGGCTGGGCCGGGTCCAGGGTGAGCGCGGCGGTGTAGGCGGTGGGCCGGACCTGGGTGGGCAGGCGCAGGGAGGGCGACACGGGCGCGAGCGAGGCTTCGGGCTCGGGTCGCGCCTGACGCGCACCACAGGCGCTCAGGAGGACGAGCAGGACACTCGAGACGCGCCGGAAGGTCATGGGCATGCATCGGGGTCTAATTCATTGGAGACCACCGATGTTGTCTTCCCGACTGTCAGCCGCTCGGGCTACTCTGGGGGTCCTGCGTCGGTGGGGAGACCTGCGAATGGCCGAGGAACGGACGTACCTGGAGCTGTCGGAAGAGGGCAGCAGCGCGCACAAGTTCTACGAGGTGACGGTCGCGGGCAGCACGCTCACCGTGCGCTACGGCCGCATCGGGGACAAGGGCCAGACCCAGGTGTCCGAGCTCGCCTCTCCCGAGAAGGCGCTCGCCGAGGCCCAGAAGAAGCTGCGCGAGAAGACGCGCAAGGGCTATGCCCCCGCCGTCATGGGCGAGCGCAAGAAGCGCACCGTCACCCGCCGGGAGATCTCCAGCGGTCAGTCCACCGCGAACCAGGCCCCGCTGCTCTGGAAGTTCAAGTCCGGCGACCAGGCCTTCGGCATCTTCGTGGATGACCAGCGCTGCTGGGTGGGCAACCAGGGCGGCTCCATCTACTCGATGGACCTCGAGGGCAACAGCCTGTCCCAGCACCGCCTGCCCGAGGGCGTCAAGTGCATCGTCGCCGATGACCAGTGGCTCTACGCCGGGTGTGACGACGGCAACGTCTACGACCTGGGCGGCAAGGTGGCGCGGGTGGCGTACTCCATCTCCGAGGACGTGGACATCTTCTGGCTGGACATCAAGGACGGGGTGCTCGGCGTGGCGGACCGTCGCGGCCAGCTCACCGCCGTCAACCACGAGGACGAGTCGCAGTGGATGAAGCAGAGCACCGGCGACTGCGGGTGGATGGTGCGCTGCGATGAGCTGGGCATGTACCACGGCCACTCGCGCGGCCTGACCATGTACGACTGGGAGGACGGGCGGGAGATCTGGCACCAGGCCACCCAGGGCGGCGTGCAGTTCGGCTGGCAGGAGGAGTCCTCGCTCTACGCCTGCACCAACCGGGGCGTGGTGCACCGCTTCTCCAAGAAGGGGGAGCCGGGGCCCGTCATGAAGTGCGACGCCTCGGTGTTCTCCTGCGCCGCGGTGGACGACGGCCGCTACGTCTTCGCGGGCGACAACATGTCCAGCGTCTACTGCTTCAACCACAAGGGCGAGCGGCTGTGGAAGCTGGCCACCGGGTGTGGCTCGGCCTACTCCATGCAGTTCTTCCAGGACCGGCTCTACCTGGTGACCACGGACGGCTCGTTCGCCTGCATCGACGCGAGCGAGAAGGCCATCCAGTCCGCGCAGTCCGGCTCGGTGCCCACGGCCCGCACCGTCCAGGCGCCCAAGCCGGTGGCGGCCGTGCCCTCGGCCACGGTGGAGACCATCCGCGAGGTGGGCTCGGGCGTGCTCGTGGAGTGCTACCAGGACGGGGCCCAGGTGCGCGTGCGGGTGCTCTCTCCCGGCTTCCGTCCGGACTGGCACGTGCAGTTCCCCAAGGACATCCGCCAGGCGGGCGCGCGCTACGTGGTGGCGGCGGTGCGCGAGTCGGGCCGCGGCGGCTTCTACCGGGCGCAGGGCGACATCCGGAAGCTGGTGGGCTGACGTGAAGCTGCTCGCGCAGGCGCGACTGCTCTTCCAGGAAGGCAAGAGCGACAAGGTGTACGAGGTGGACCTGCTCGAGGTCTCGCCGGGCCAGTGCGTGGTCAACTTCCGCTATGGCCGCCGGGGCACGAGCCTCAAGGAGGGCTCGAAGACCACCGCGCCTGTCTCCGAGTCGGAGGCGCGCAAGGTCTACGACAAGCTCGTCCAGTCCAAGGTCACCTCGGGCTACCTGCCGGAGGGCGCGCCCGGGAGCACGTCCGAGCCCCGTCCGCCCGCGGCCGCGCCGCCGCCCCGGCCGCCGCCCGCGCCCGGGGAGGACCCTCGCGAGCGCGTCCTGCTCGAGCAGTTGCAACGGGCGGCGAGCGCCCCCGCCGCGTCCACCGCGTCCCGGTGGTTCCGCCGGAGCAGCACGCGCGCGCCCAAGACGCGCTCGCTCGAGCGCATCGTCTGGAGCCTGGGGGAGCTGCGCGTGCGCGCCGCCGAGCCCCTGCTGTTGCCGCTGTTGGAGCGCGCCACGCCCCTGCGCGCCTACTGCATCGTCGCCGCCCTGGGCCGGCTGGGCTCCGAGGCCTCGGTCTCCACGCTCGGGCGGCTCTACGCGGACCCGTCCACGCCGGACATGGTGCGCCGCATGGCCACCGAGGCGCTGCTCCAGCTCTCCGACGAGGCCACCCGGGCCGAGTTCCGCCGGGACGAGCAGCAGAAGCTGCCCGCGGCGCTGCGCCTGCGGCTCGAGAAGCAGGATGCCCCGGGCTTCGCCGAGGCGCTCGAGGCGCACTTGTCGTCCGGCGCGGACGATGCCCCCGAGGTGCTCGAGGCGCTCTACCGGGTGGACGCGGAGCTGGCCCGGCCCGCCTTCTTGAAGGCGCTGCGCACGCTGCCCTTCCGGGTGCGGACGGTGCGCACGCTGCGCCACCTCTTCAAGATGGCCGAGTACCGGAAGGACGGCGAGGTGTTCGGCCTCATCGCCTGGCGCTACGAGAAGGAGCGCTCCCTGGGCAGCCAGCACGTCCGGGCCTTCAGTCGGGAGACGCGCCTGTACCTGCGGCGCCGGGTGTGGCGCACGCTGCGCGAGCTGGGCGAGGCGCAGAGCCCGGACTACGTGCGCATGGCGGTGGGGGTGTTGCTCGCCTTCCAGGACTCGGACGCGCACGCGCCTTCCGTCTCCGGGTGGGGCCGCCACCAGCGGCACTGGGATGCGTGGTGGCCCTACTGGGCCTTCAACCAGGTGCTCCACCGCGAGAGCCCCCGCTACGAGCCCGTCGAGAACTCGCTCATGTTCCGCTGCCGGGCCTCGTGGACGCCGGGCTCCCCCGTGCCGTCCGTGCGCGAGGAGGCCTTCCCGCGGCTGTGGGAGCGCACGCCGCAGGGCCTGCTGCACCTGCTGGACGAGAGCCGCTGCGCCCCGGTGCACACGTTCGCCACGCGGGCCCTGCGCGCCTGCCCGGACTTCCTCGCCGAGCTGGACGTGGACGCGCTGAGCATGCTGCTCGGGCGTCCCTACGAGACGACGGCGCGCCTCGGCTTCGAGCTGGCCTCCAAGCGGCTGGACGCGCGACGCGAGCCCCGGGCGCTGCTGCTCGCGGTGGCGCGCGCCGCCTACGCGCCCGCCCGGCAGCAGGCCTTCCAGTGGATGGACGAGGTGCGCCACACGCTGCTCGAGGACACGGGCTTCCTCGCGGGTCTGGCCACCGCGCCGTTCGCGGACACCCGGGCCTATGCCTTCCAGCTCGTGCGCGCCTCGGTGTTGCCGGCCGCGACGGCCCAGACGCTCGTGGGTCGGCTGGTGGCGGCCCTGCTGGCGCTCCCGTCGGGCGAGGACCCGGCGCTCGCGGTGGACGTGGGCCGCGTGGTGCTCGCCGTGTTGGACGCCTCCCCGCGCCCGGTGGGCCTGGAGGTGGTGCGCGACCTGCTCGGCCATCCGCTGACCCAGGTGCAGGAGGTGGGCGGCGAGCTCCTGCTGCGTCGGGATCCGCGCGGCGAGCCCCTTCCGGAGGAGCTGCTCCTGCGCCTGGTGCAGGCGGAGCATGCGCCCCTGCGGGCCATGGGCATGCGGCTGCTCGCGCGGCTCGCCGAGTCGGAGAGCACGCTGCTCGCCCAGGAGTCGCTGCTCTCGCACCTGGCGACGAGCCGCGTGGCGGACGTGCGCGCCGCGGTGCGGCCCCTGCTCGCGCGGTTGGGCGCGGTGAGTCCCGCGGCGGGCGCGCGGCTCGTGGAGTCGCTGCTGGCGGCCCTGCTGCGCCGCCGGCTGCCCGAGGGCGTCCCGGGCCATGTGGTGTCGCTCTTGTCCGAGGAGCTGGCGTCCGCGCTGGCCGGGCTGCCCGCGGAGACGACGTGGCGGCTGCTCGAGTCCGAGGATGGGGACGCGCAGGCGCTGGGCGGAGTGCTGCTGGAGCGCCGGGGCGCGGAGCTGACGGTGGACGTGGCGCGGGTGGTGCGGCTGTCCGGCCACGAGGTGCGCGCGGTGCGTGCGTGGGGCTGGCGCTGGCTGGAGGCCCATGTCCCCGAGGTGCGCGCCGAGCTGTCCACCGCGGTGGGCCTGCTCGACGCGCGCTGGACGGATGCGCGGGAGTTCGGCTTCCGCTACTTCCGCGAGCGCTTCGCCCCGGAGGACTTCACCCTGGAGGTGCTCGTCTCGGTGGCCGACAGCGTGCGCAAGGACGTGCAGGCGTTTGGCCGGGAGTTGCTCACGCGCTCCTTCCGCGAGGACGAGGGGCCCGAGCTGCTCCTGCGCCTGTCCGAGCACCCCATGCCCGAGGTGCAGCTGTTCGCCACCAACTACCTGGATCGTTTCGCCCTGGGCCATCCCGAGCGGGTGGCCCGGCTCGCGCCCTTCTTCATCC
The DNA here is from genome assembly GCF_016904885.1 of Archangium primigenium. NCBI lineage: Bacteria > Pseudomonadati > Myxococcota > Myxococcia > Myxococcales > Archangiaceae > Melittangium > [Archangium] primigenium. The sequence goes on along the minus strand of NZ_JADWYI010000001.1, from coordinate 8,438,918 downwards.
GGGTGCTGGGCCAGGTGAACAAGGGCCGGGTGGCGCGCCAGCGCGTGCTCGGCTTCCTCAAGCGCGAGGGCGCGGGGAGCGAGGCCTCGGGGCGCGTGGCGCTGGAGGTGTTGCACCGCCTGTCCGCCACCATCGCCGTGGAGCACCGCGCCGCGGCGCTCGAGGCGATGCTCGCCATCGTCAAGGCCCAGCCCTCGCTGAGCGTTCCCTTCTCCATCCGTCCGGTGGAGGTCCGCCGTGCAATTTGATTACGCGTACCGGGGCAGCACCGCGGTGAACAACCAGGGGGATCGCACGGAGCTGTCCTTCTCCCCGGACGTCACCCGGCCGCCCACCTACTTCTCGGGCCAGCTGCGCCAGAACGTGGCCTTCCGCGAGGCCATCTCCGCGTTGCACGACGTGGTGGTGTCCGACCTGCGCTTCAAGCCCAAGGACAAGACGGCCTACAAGGCGTGGGCCGCCCAGCAGGAGCAGGTGGACCTGGAGGCCATCGCCGGGCAGCGCCGCGAGGTGGCCGGCCGGGTCAAGGTCCTGCGCGAGGAGCTGCACGCGCTGGAGAAGGAGAGCGCCTCGCGCATGCAGCCGTTCTACGCGGCCCGCCAGCGCTACTTCCAATACCTGTACGAGAAGAACCGGGACCTGTGGTTCGTGTTGGATCCGGTCATCACCGTGCACCCGGACGAGGCCTTCTTCGAGTGCTTCAGCCAGGACGAGTCCAGCTACGGGCGGCTGGGCGCCAGCTACGAGGTGTTCCAGGACGTGGGCGAGTTCTCCTGCGGCACCACCAACGTGGACTACTCCTCGCCGCTGTACGACGAGTTCCAGAAGATCCGCTCCTACAAGCAGACGCGCTTCACGGTGGACCCGAGCGGCTTCACCACCCAGACGGGCGGGGACGCGGCCTACAAGGAAGTGAAGATCGACCTGCCGGACTCGTGGGTGCGGGGCTTCCTCCAGGTCAACTCGGCCATGGCGCTGCCCGCGGTGCGCTTCAGCCTGCACCCCATGGACGTGCACAACCTGCTCTTCGTGCTCAAGCGCCACAAGGAGAAGAAGGGGCCGCGCGCGCTGCGCTACCTGCTCACGCCGGGCCGGCCGGTGACGCTCGTGCTGGAGCCGTGGGGCACCCGGGTGGAGTGTCCCCGCTCGGTGTACGAGGGCCCCGGCACGCACGACATCCGCGTGTGGGGCCGACGGCGCCTGGGCGTGCTCGAGCGGCTCATCCCCGTGGCGCGGCGCTTCACCGTGCACCTGCTGGGCACGGGCCTGCCGTCCTTCTACGTGGCGGACCTGGGCGACCTGTCCTTCACCCTGGGCCTGTCCGGGTGGACGGCCAATGACTGGTCCACCGCGGGCAACTTCGACCTGATGGCGCCGCGGGGCCAGGTGGACGCGCTCACGCGCGACCGGGTCTTCGGGGCGCTCAAGGAGACGTGGCTGGCCACCCCGGAGGCCCTGGCCGCGCGGCTGGGGCTGGAGCGGGGCACGGTGCTCGGCGCGCTGTCGGCGTGGACGCAGGCGGGACGCGCCATCTGGGACTTGAACAAGGGCGTGTACCGGGCGCGCGAGTTGAGCCGCGAGCCCCTGCCCGTGGAGGCGCTGCGCTTCTCCAACGAGCGCGAGGCGAGCGCCACGCGCTTCGTGGACGCGGGGTCGGTGACGGTGCGCGCCCAGCCCTCGGCCACGGACGGCTCGCTGACGCTGGAGGGCACGGTGCGCGAAGGCAAGCACGTGCTTCGTCCCTCTTTGCGACTGGACGCGGATCAGCGTATGGTTTTCGGCGAGTGCACGTGCAATTTCTTCCAGCAGAACAAGCTGTTCCGGGGCCCCTGCGAGCACCTGCTCGCGTTGCGGCTCGGGAATGCACGGGCGGCTCGCTCATGACGTACGGAAGGGTTCGCGCACGCGGCGGTCAGGGGGCTGTTCCTTGCAATCCGGGCGGTGTTTCGCCGTCCATGCCTCATGGCCTGTCATGCATCACTGGCCCGCTCTTCACTGTGCGGGTCCTCCCTCCCTGTAGCGGCGGCGGTGTCAACCGCGTCGGTTCCGCGCGCCACAGGGAGGGGGACCCGCTGGAGTTGAGACGGTCCAGTCCCGAGAGCGGTTCGAAGGTGCTCCCGGACCGCCGCGTGGACGAACCCTTCCCTTGCGCGTGAGTGCCCATGTCCTCCCAACCTCCCCGTACGCGACAAGAGCTGTATGACCGCATTCGCGCCACCTCGCGCGAGGAAGTCATCCTCGAGGACATGGTGCGTCTGGGCTTCTGGCCGGCCCGCACCGAGCAGCCGGGAGATCCCGCGGAGGTCATCCACCGGCGCAATGACCTGATGGGCCAGCTCCGGGCCCTGACCACCGAGCAACACCGGCTGGGCAACCTGGAGGCGATGAAGCGCGAGCTGCGCAAGCGGCGGCTCGTGGAGAGCAAGCGCAAGCAGCAGGAGACGCGGGAGCGGCGCGAGCGCGAGCGCGTGGCCAAGGCGGCGGCGTGGCGCGAGCGCAAGGGCAAGGAGCTGCTCTTCCTCGGCCGGGGCGTGTCTGGCGGACTGAGCGCGCGTGAGACGGACGAGGCGCGGCTCACCCGGCTGGGCCTGCCGGTGCTCACGTCCCCCGAGGCGCTCGCCGAGGCCCTGGGGTTGCGCGTGGGCCAACTGCGCGCCCTGTGCTTCACGCGCACCGCGTCCACCACGCACCACTACGTGCGCTTCCTCCTGCCCAAGAAGACGGGGGGCACGCGGCTCATCTCCGCGCCCCTGCCTCGGCTCAAGGCGGCGCAGGCCTGGGTGCTGACGCAGGTGCTGGAGAAGGTGCCGGTGCACGAGGCCGCCCATGGCTTCCGCCCCGGACGCTCCATCGTCACCAACGCCCGGCCCCACGTGGGCGCCGCCGTGGTGGTGAACCTGGACCTGAAGGACTTCTTCCCCTCGGTGGGCTACCGGCGCGTCAAGTTCGCCTTCATGCACCTGGGCTACAGCGAGGCCACCGCCACGGTGCTGGCGCTGCTGTGCACCGAGCCCGACGTGGACGAGGTGGAGCTGGATGGACGGCGCTACTACGTCTCCCAGGGCACGCGGCGGCTGCCGCAGGGCGCGCCCAGCTCGCCCGCGATCACCAACCTGCTGTGCCGCCGGTTGGACGCGCGGCTCACGGGCACCGCGCGCGCGCTCGGCTTCGTCTACACCCGCTACGCGGATGACCTGACGTTCTCCGCCACCGGTCCCGGGCACCATGATCCCGGCACGCTGCTGCGGCGGGTGCGCTGGCTCGTGAAGCAGGAGGACTTCACGCCCCACCCGGACAAGACCCGGGTGCTGCGCCGGGGTCGCCAGCAGGAGGTGACCGGCGTCGTCGTGAACGACAAGCCCGGCGTGGATCGCCAGACCCTCAAGCGCTTCCGCGCCCTGCTGCACCAACTGGACAAGACGGGCCCCGAGGGCAAGCGCTGGGGCGCGGGCGCGGACGTGCTCTCCTCCGCGGTGGGCTACGCCCACTTCGTGGCCATGGTGGATCCGCTGAAGGGCCGGGCGCTCGAGCTCAAGGCCCGGGAGCTCGAGCGGCGCTATGGCCGCCGTCCGCCTCCCGCGCCGCCGACGCCTCCGCCGGCCGCCACCGCGGCCCCGGCGCCCGAGCCCACCCCCCCTCCTGCCCCTCCGACGGAGCCGACCCCCGCGTCTCCCGAGGCGCCCAAGAAGAAGTGGTGGAAGCTGTTCTGAGTCCGCCCGCGGGGCCCGGCTTGTCTCGGCGCGCCATGCCGTACTAGGAGGGGCCTCCCTGGACATGGCTCAGTGGGAGGGCTCGCGCCGTGAAGGCTTCATCCGTGGTGGTGGTTCCCTGTTACAACGAGGCGCGCAGGCTCTCGTTGACGGGCTTCGAGCAGTTCCGTCAGTACCCGAACGTGCATCTGATTTTCGTGGACGACGGCTCCACCGATGACACCCAGGCGGTCCTCTCGGACCTGTGCGCGCGTCTTCCGGGTCAGGCGCGCGTGCTCGTCCAGCCGAGGAACGGCGGCAAGGCGGAGGCGGTGCGCGCGGGCATGCTGGCGGCCTATGACGCGGGGGCCGAGCGCATCGCCTACCTGGACGCGGACCTGGCGACGCCGCCCGAGGAGATGGCGCGCCTGTTGGAGGTCCTCGAGGCGCGGGACGTGGCGGTCGTCATGGGCGCGCGCGTGGCCCTGTTGGGCACGCACATCGAGCGCAGCGCGAAGCGCCACTACATGGGCCGCGTGTTCGCCACCTTCGCCTCGCTCATCCTCTCGCTCCGGGTCTACGACACCCAGTGTGGCGCCAAGGCCTTCCGCCGCTCGGAGCGGCTGCGCGCCGTGCTCGCCACGCCCTTCTCCAGCCGGTGGGCCTTCGACGTGGAGCTCATCGGGCGCCTGATGGTGGACCGTCCGGGACTGCCCGGCCTGTCGCCCCAGGACTTCGTGGAGGTGCCGCTGCAGACCTGGCAGGACATCGCCCAGTCCCGGCTGACGTTCTGGGACGTGCCGAAGATGGGCCTGGACCTGATGAAGATTTCCCTGCGGCTGCAGGCCCTCAAGCGCGTGCCGTAGGCCCGGAAAACCCATGTCGAAACCGTTTGTCCGTCACGCCGTGGCCCTGCTGGGCATGGCCGTCGTGTTCGTGGCCGCCTTCGCGCGGCTCATCTTCCAGGCGCCGGATGGCACGCCCTTCGGGCTCATCCCCTGGGACTTCATGAGCCAGTGCTATCCCTGGCAGGTGTACATCGGGGACACCTTCCAGGCGGGCAAGTTCCCGCTGTGGGTGCCCTACGTGGGCGCTGGCAGTCCCTTCTTCATCAATCCCCAGAGCCAGCTCTACTCGCCCGTCACGCTGCTCGTGTCGCTGCTCTTCGGCTACACGCAGCGCTCGGTGCAACTGCACACCCTGGCGATGCTCTTCATGGGCGGGGTAGGGGCCTACCTGCTGTCCGTGGAGCTGTGGCGCGGCCGCGCGGCGGGCGTGGTGTCGGGATTGGCCTTCTCCCTGACGAGCGCCGTCTACGGCAACCTCGAGCACATGACGACGACGAACACCTACGTGCTCATGCCGTGGCTGTTCTGGACGAGCGTCCTGGCGGTGCGCCGGGGCAAGCGCTGGGCCCTGCCGCTGCTGGCCTTCTTCATCTACTTCCTCATCACCTCGGGCTACCCCACCATCATCCTCATGACGCTGCTGTGGGTGGGGGCGTACACGCTCTTCGAGCTGCACGCGCGGTGGGGCGAGCCGGCGCGGGAGCGGCTGCGCCTGTGGGGGAGCGTGGTGGCCGCGTGGGCGCTGGGCGTGGGCCTGGCGGCCGTGCACTGGCTGCCCATCGGCCTGCACAGCGGGGAGTTCACCCGCGGCAAGCCCATGCCGGCCGAGCAGGTGCTCGCGCAGCACGGCAACATCACCTTCAAGGACCTCTGGGGGGTGCTCTTCCAGTTCATGACCGTCTCGCCCCTGCCGGGCTCGTCGACGGACATCTCCATGCGCGGGCTCTACTTCGGCGTGCTGGCGCTGGTGCTGGCGCTGGTGGCGGTGCGTCGCAGCCCCAGTCGCTTCGTGGGGCCGCTGGTGGTGCTCACCTCGGGGGCCTTCCTCATGGCCTGCGGCGCGGTGTTCTTCGGCCGCGCCTTCCTGCACCTGAGCATCCCCGCCTTCAACCTCTCGCGCTTTCCGGCCAGCGACAGCCGGGCGCTGGCGGTGCTCGGGGCGGTGACGCTCGCGGGCGGGGGCGCGCAGCTCTTGCGCTCGGGGGACGCCGAGGCCTTCCGGCTCGCGCGCCGCACCTGTGTCGTGCTGCTCGGGCTGCTGCTCGTGGGCCTGGTGTTCCTCAAGGACCTGATGCCCGCGGAGACCTACAACGAGACGGTGCTCCTCTACACCTCGGCGGAGCTGCTCTTCGTCGGCTGCGCCCTGCTCGTGCTGGAGCGCCCGGCCGCGTTCACGACGAGCCTGTCCCTGGCGGTGCTGCTCTCGCTCGAGCTGGGCACGGGCGTGCTGTCCAACACCTTCGCCATCGCGCACCCCATCAAGCCCGAGGCCTACGCCCTCATGACGGCGCGGCACCAGCGGCGCTTCACCCTGGAGGGCGTCAACGTGCCCCGGGAGTACGACGGCAACCCCATGTCCGAGCAGTCGCAGTGGGGCTTCGTGGAGAAGCGCTTCATGCTCTCGGACTACAACCCGATGCGCCTGGGCCGCTGGGTGGAGCTGGAGAAGCGGGGCTTCACGGACTGGCTGCGCACGGGCGCGCGTGTGGTGGCGCTGCCGCCCGGCGCCCAGCCCGAGAACGCCGCGGCGTTCCAGGCCGCCCTCAAGCCCGTGGACTTCGAGATCACGCGCTACGAGCCCAACCGCGTGGACTACCGCCTGGTGCTCGCCGAGCCGAGCCGGGTGGTGTTCAACGAGATCTACTTCCCGGGCTGGCGGGTGTCGGTGGATGGGGGCGCGCGGCAACCCCTGCTGGATGTGGCCGGCGGACTGCGGGCGCTCGAGCTGCCCGCGGGCACGCATGAGCTGCGCACCTCCTTCGCGCCCCGCACCTTCGGGGTGGGGCTCACCGTGAGCCTCGTGTCCCTGGCGGTGTGGCTCGGGTGGGTGGGCGTGCTCGCCTGGCGGGCCCGTCGGCGCCGCCAGGATGCTCCCCCCGCGCTGCCCCCGGCGGGGGCGCCGGACGCCCCGGCGAGCGCCTGACGCCGGGGGCGGACGCCCTCGCGGAACGTCAGGCGGGGACGGGCTCGCCGGAGGGCGGCTCGGAGGGCGGCTGGCCGGAGAGCACGGCGCGCGCCGAGTCGATGGCCTCGTGGGTGCCCGCCAGCGCGAGCACGTCGCCCGCCTGGAGCTGCTCGTCCGCGGTGGGGACGACCACCTTGTCCTCGCCGCGCCGGATGGCGAGCACCGTGGCGCCCGTCATGCCGCGCAGGTTGAGCTCCGCGAGCGTGCGGCCCACGGCGGGGCTCGACGCCTCGAGCCGCACCGGGGTGGGCTCGCCCAGACCGGGCAGGATGGCGCGCAGGGTGTCCAGGCTGTGGTTGTGGTCGACGTGCCCGTCCGCCGCCTCGGGCTTGACGCGGGACTGGGCCCGCAGCGCCTCGACGATGACCTGGGAGCCCGCGCGCACGTGGCCCTGCAGGTTGGTGGCGCTGCGCCAGAAGCCCACCCCCAGCACGGCGAGCAGCACGAGCAGCAGGCCGGCGCCGAGGAAGCCCGGCACGAAGGGCTGGGTGATGGCCACCAGGGGCGCGCCCACCGCGAGCACGCTCGCCAGCTGCAGGGTCACCACGAGCGCGCGCCGGGGCGCGGCCGCCCGATCCAACCGGCCCGAGGCCGCGGGGAAGGCCGCCTCCGCGAGCAGGTTGCCCAGCGAGCGCGCCTGCCGCACCACGCCCACGAGGAAGGGCGCGGCGAGCGCGCCGGCCAGGCCGATGGCCAGGGGCTGCACCACCGCGGCGCCCAGGCCGCTGCGCGTCTCCAGCTCCGCGGTGATGCGCTTGAGGAACAGGGACGTGCCGATGATGATGGCGGCGATGAGCGCCGCGTCGAGCACCAACAGGCGCACCTTGCCGCGGATCTTCGAGCCCGCCCCCGCCGTCTGCCGGGGGGGCGCCTTGCGCATCTCCTCCACCCAGCTGCCGTAGAGCGAGGCGAAGGTCTGCAGCGGCTTGGGCAGCGCGGCGTCCACGAAGTTGGCCGCCGGCCCCGAGGCGCGGATGAGGAAGGGCGTGGTGAGCGTGGTGATGGCGGACACCGCCACCGCCACCGGGTAGAGGAAGTCCCCCGTGGCGTTGAGCGTGAGGCCCAGGCCCGCGATGATGAAGGAGAACTCGCCGATCTGCGCCAGGCTCAGGCCGGACTGCACCGCCATGCGCGTGCCGTTGCCCGTGAGGAACACGCCGAGCGACACGCCCACGAGCTTGCCGACGATGACCACCAGCGTGAGCACCACCACCGCCGCCCAGTGCTCGGCGATGAGCCCCGGGTCGATGAGCATGCCCACCGACACGAAGAAGATGGCGGCGAAGATGTCGCGCACCGGCTGCACCAGGTGCTCGATCTCCTTCTCCTCGCCGGACTCGGCCACGAGCGAGCCGGCCAGGAACGCGCCGAGCGCCACCGAGTAGCCGAAGCTCTGCGCCAGCAGCGCGACGGCGAAGCAGATGCCGATGCTCGTGACCAGCAGCGTCTCCGGGCGGTTGAGCCGGTGCACCGCGCGCACCGTGCGCGGGATGATGAACAGGCCGCCCACCACCAGGCCCACCAGGAAGAGCGCCAGCCGGCCCACCGTCAGCGTGAGCTGGCCCGCGGACAGGCCCGCGCCCGTGGACACGGCCGTGAGCGTCGCCATGAGCAGGATGGCGATGAGATCCTCCACGATGAGGATGCCCACCACGACCTCGCGCAGCTTGCCCTTGATGCCCTGCTCGTCGAAGGCCTTGGCGATGATGGTGGTGCTGGAGATGGCGATGATGGCGCCCGTGAAGATGCTCTCCTTGGCCGTCCACCCGAAGGCCCGGCCCACCACGAAGCCCAGCCAGATCATCAGGCTGCACTGGATGGCGGCGGTGATGCCCGCGGTGGAGCCCACGGCCAGCAGCTTGCGCAGGCTGAACTCCAGCCCGAGCGAGAACATGAGCAGGATGACGCCCAACTCGGACAGGGTCTGGACGATGCCGGGATCGGCCACCAGGGGAATGGGCACGTGCGGGCCCATGATGAGGCCCGCGATGATGTAGCCGAGCACCACCGGCTGGCGCAGCCGCTGGAAGAGGATGGATGTCAGGGCCGCGACACAGAGGACGGTCGCCAGGGCCTGGAGGAAGTTGTGAGCATCGTGCATCGCCGAATCACCCGCTGAACGAAAGAAGCCAACCGAGAGGACACCGTGTCGCTGGACCGTGAGCCGGGGCTCACGCGTGGCGGGGTGGTCCCTGCGGCGGGCAGTTGGCGATGTCGGGACGGTCTGGCCGCCGGTCCTCCGGGGGCGCGGAGGCGGCGTGCGGGGCGAGCCCCAGCCTCCGGGCACTGGGCTTGTGCTCCGGCGCGATCGCGGGCCAGTGCCGGGGATCGAGGCGGGAGTCGGACGCGGGGGACTCGGCGAGGCAGCCGAACACGCCCTCGGTGCCCGACGGGGCTTCCGGCGCCCGGCGCAGCCGCTCCTGGGTCCCGGCGCGCACCGTCGGGTGCACGAGCCGCCGGGTGACGACGGGCCGCCGTCCCGGCTCGGTCGACACACGCTCCCCGACGAGGAGGACCAGGAGCAGGGCGCAGGCCACTGCCGCCAGGGCCCTGCCTCGCGCGACGGTGCGTTCGCGGCGAGGGGAGCAAAGGAGCGTCTTCATGGGCGGTGCCCTTGTCTGTACACCCCTCGTGCCGGGAATGCAGCAGACAATGGCACCGCGCCCACGCGACGCGTCGTCGGCGCTACTTCTTGGGCTGGGCCGGAGCGGGGGCCGGAGCGGCCGGGGCGCCGGTGGTGCCGCCCATGGTCGGGGCCATGGCGGCGCCCGCGCCCTGCGGGCTCAGCTTGCCGAGCAGCGCGTAGACGTGCTGACGGTGCTGGGCCACGCTCTGGGAGAGCTCGTCCACCAGCGCGGACAGCTCCGCGTCACCCGCGGCTGCCTGCTTGCCCGCGGCCAGCTTGCCGAGCACGTCGTCGTGGGCGCCCAGCTGCGCCGACAGGTAGGCGCCGTCGAACGCCTCGCCCTTGAGCGCCTTGAGCTTCTCCATCGTGGCCTTGTCCGCCGCCAGGCACTTCTTCTCCGCGTCGTTGAGCGGCTTGGGCATGTCCGCCAGCTTGAGCTTCTTGGTCTGCGCGAGCGCCTGGACCTTCTGGTCCGCGTCGGTGTGCTGACGCACCATCTGCTCGGCGAACATCTTCACGTCCGGGTTCTGGGACACCTGCTGGGCGAGCTGGCCCTGCTTGATCTCATCCTGGTTGGCGTAGTGCAGCCGCTCGAGCATCCCCTTGGCATCCGCGGGCACGACGAAGCCCTTCACGTCCGCGGTCCCCGCCTTGTCCGCCGCCATGGCCCCGCCGCTCACCGCCAGCGCTCCGGCCACCACGAACCCCTGAATCATCCGCTTCATTTGGTGTCGCTCCTGTTTACGTTGAAAAGGAATGCGCGCGCACAATGCCGAGAATCACTTGCGGTTCCATCGTCCCGCGGTCACGAGCGTGCGTTAGCACACGCTCGCCCTCCCCTCTGATGGATGGCGGACGGTTGGCTGTCCCCCCGTGCGAAGCGTTGATGCGGTTTCCATTCCGCTCGTACATCTTCAATGGCAACACGTTGGAAAGGATGTCGGAGCGTATGACGAGGGAAGTGTGGCCGGGCAATCCGTATCCCAGGGGGGCGACGTTCGACGGGGCTGGAGTCAACTTCGCGGTGTACTCGCAGGTGGCCACCCGCATCGAGGTGTGTCTGTTCGACCCGCGGAATCCCTCTCAGGAAATCGAGCGTTTCGACCTGGCGGCGACCACGGACTGTGTGTTCCACGGGTATGTGCCCGGCATGGAGCCGGGCACGCTCTATGGCCTGCGGGTGCATGGGCCGTACGAGCCGCAACATGGCCATCGGTGCAACCCCCACAAGCTCCTGGTGGACCCCTACGCCAAGGCCCTGGTGGGCGAGGTGGACTGGTCCACGCCCGTCTTCGGCTATCCGCTGGGGCACGAGCAGCAGGACCTGATGCGCGACGAGCAGGACAGCGCCGCGGGCATGCCCAAGTGCGTGGTGGTCAGCGACTTCTTCGACTGGGGCAATGACCGCTCGCCCAACGTGCCCTGGCGCAAGACGGTCATCTACGAGGCCCACGTCAAGGGGCTCACCATGCGCCACCCCAAGGTGCCCGAGAACCTGCGCGGCACCTACGCGGGCCTGGCCCATCCGGCCATCATCGAGCACCTGACGAAGCTGGGCATCACCGCCATCGAGCTGCTGCCCATCCACGAGTACGCGGACGACTCCTTCCTCGGCGAGAAGGGCCTGTCCAACTACTGGGGCTACAACACGCTGTGCTTCTTCGCCCCGGAGCAGAAGTACGCGAGCCGCAAGACGCCGGGCGCCGTGGTCAACGAGTTCAAGTCCATGGTGAAGGCGCTGCACGCGGCGGGCATCGAGGTCATCCTCGACGTCGTGTACAACCACACCTGCGAGGGCAACCACCTGGGGCCCACGCTGTCGCTCAAGGGCATCGACAACGCGTCGTACTACTGGCACATGCCGGATGCGCGCTACGACCTGGACTTCACCGGGTGCGGCAACAGCGTGAACGCCTCCAACCCCGCCGCCGCGCGGCTCATCGTGGACTCGCTCCGCTACTGGGTGGAGGAGATGCACGTGGACGGCTTCCGCTTCGACCTGGCGAGCGTGCTGGGCCGGCAGAACAAGGGCGAGTACTCGCCCAACGCCGCCCTCTTCCAGATCCTCAACCAGGACCCGGTGCTCAGCCGGGTGAAGCTCATCGCGGAGCCCTGGGACGTGGGCATGGGGGGCTACCAGGTGGGCAACTTCCCCGCGCCCTGGCGCGAGTGGAACGGCAAGTACCGCGACGCCATGCGCCGCTACTGGAAGGGGGACGAGAACCTGGTGGCCGAGGTGGGCCACCGGCTCACGGGCTCCTCGGACATGTTCCAGGGCGCGCGGCGCCGGCCCCAGGCGAGCATCAACTTCATCACCGCCCACGACGGCTTCACCCTGCACGACCTGGTCACCTACAGCCACAAGCACAACGACGCCAACGGCGAGCGCAACCGCGATGGCGCCGACGACAACCAGGCGTGGAACTGCGGCGCGGAGGGCGAGACGGACAACGTGGACATCGTCTCCTTGCGCGAGCGCCAGAAGCGCAACCTGCTCGCCACGCTCTTCCTGTCCCAGGGCGTGCCCATGCTGGTGGCCGGCGACGAGATGGGCCGCACCCAGGGAGGCAACAACAACGCCTACTGCCAGGACAACGAGTTGTCGTGGGTGGACTGGAACCTGGACGAGCGGCGCCAGTCCCTCCTGGACTTCACCGCCCGCCTCATCCAGTTCCGCCACCACCAGCCCGTGCTCCAGCGCCGCCGCTTCTTCCAGGGCGAGCACATCTGGGACAGCGAGCACAAGGACTTGACCTGGTTCAAGCCCGATGGCCGGGAGATGGACGGCGGCGACTGGCAGAAGCCCTTCGTGCGCTCGCTGGCGTTCCTCCTGGGCGGCGACGCCATCCCCTCCATGGACGAGCGCGGCCAGCGCATCATCGGGGATGCACTCCTGGTGTTGCTCAACGCGCACCACGAGCCCGTGCGCTACACCGTGCCGCCGCCCGCCGAGGGCACCCGGTGGACGGTGCAGCTGTACACCGCGGATGACGCGCTCGGGCCGGACGCGCCCGTGCCCGAGGGGCCCTTCGAGCTGACGGGCCGCTCCTTCGCCGTGTTCCGCCAGGCCAAGCAGGACTGAAGCGCCGCTCCGCCCCGCTGAACCCACACCCTCCACCCCCTTTCGGGGTGGAGGGTGTCCGCGTTTTACGGGGGTGACGGCTTTTTGGAGTGTCCTCCTGGGTGGGTGTCCGGCGTAGAATCGGGGCAAGGGAAGCCGGAGGGTGTCCGGTTTCCATCATTCCCGTGACGGTGAGTTAGGGATGGGGGCCTGCGTGCACACGTCATCATCGAACTGCCCGGTAGCGGGGCAGGAAGGCCCGACCATGAGTTCCTCCGCGGATGAGCGGCATCGCATCCTGGTGGTCGACGACAATCCCTCCATCCAGCAGGACTTCCAGCGCATCCTGGCGCGCACCGAGGATGATCGCGCGGACCTGGACGAGATGGAGTCCTTGCTCTTCGGCGCGCCGGCGCGCGTGCGCTCGGACACGACCCTCTTCGAGTTGGACTTCGCCTCGGGCGGCGAGGAGGGCGTGCGGCGCGTGCGCGAGGCGGTGCGCGCGGGGCGTCCCTACGCGCTGGCGTTCGTGGACATCCGCATGCCCCCGGGCATGGACGGCGTGGAGACGACGCTGCGCATGTGGCGCGAGTCCATGGACCTGCAAGTGGTGCTCTGCTCGGCCTACTCGGACTACTCCTGGGACGAGCTGGCGCGCCGCCTGGAGACGAGCGAGCGGCTGCTCATCCTGCGCAAGCCCTTCGACAGCATCGAGGTGCGCCAGATGGCGCACGCGCTGTGCGAGAAGTGGGAGCTCTTGCGCGCGAGCCACCAGCGGCTGGAGGACCTGGAGCTCATGGTGGCCGAGCGCACGCGGGCGCTGGCGGAGGCCAACGCGCGGCTGCTCCATGCCCAGAAGCTGGAGGCGCTCGGGCGCATGTCCGCGGGCCTGGCCCACGAGGTCAACAACCCGCTGAGCTACGTGATGTCCAACCTGCGCCACGTGCTCGACGGGCTCAAGAGCCTGCCGTGCCAGGACGAGGTGGTGGGGCGGCGCGACGAGCTGAGCGATGCGTGTCAGGACGCGCTGCTGGGCGCCGAGCGCATCGCGCGCATCGTGCAGGACGTGCGGGTGTTCGCCCGGGTGGACGAGCCGCCGCGCGACCGCGTGGAGCTGCACCGGGTGGTGGAGTACGCGCTGTCCATGGTGTCCGAGTCCCTGCGCGCGGGCATCCGCCTGGAGCGCGACTTCCACGAGGTGCCCGCGGTGCTGGGCAGCGATCACGCGCTGGGCCAGGTGTTCCTCAACCTGCTCGTCAACGCGGTGCATGCCTTGAAGGGCCGGCCGCACCCCGTGGTGCGCGTGGGGCTGCGGCGCTGGGGGGAGGATCGCGTCGCCGTGGAGGTGCAGGACAACGGCTGTGGCATCCCCAAGGAGAACCTGGGCCGGCTCTTCGAGCCCTTCTTCACGACCAAGCCCGTGGGCACGGGCACGGGCCTGGGGCTGTCCATCTGCCATGGCATCGTGACGCGCCTGGGCGGGGACATCCAGGTAGAGAGCACTCCTCAACAGGGCACCCTTTTTCGGGTGGTGTTGCCCGAGGCCCTGGGGGACGCTTTGTCGCACCCGACGGACGCCTGAGTCCGCTGTCCGAGTCGTTTCGGGTGGGGGGATGGGCGAACCATGAGAGGCAATCCGCGTGTCTGGCTGCTGCGCTGCCTGGATGAGGCCCTGCGCGCGCGTGAGCGGGGGCTGCGTGGGGACGCGCTGCGGCGCTTCCGGGTGGTGCTGGGGGCCACGAGCCTCGTGCTGCTGTTGGACCTCATCTACCTGGGGGTGATTTTCCGGCTGCCTCCCTCGCGGCAGGCCTCGCAGGCGCTGGCCGTGGGGCTCGGGCTGCTGTTGGGTGGGGCGAGCCTGGTGCTCGCGCGCCGGGGGCGCTCGTCCCAGACGCCCGCGCTCTTGCTGTGCGGCTCGCTGTCGGCGGGGATCATCCTGGCGACGCTGGCGGTGGAGCAGCCCGGCGCGGTGGTCCACGCGGCGAACATGCTGGCGCCGGCGCTGGCCGTCTACCTGCTGGGCGCGCGCCCGGGGTTCGCCTTCACGGCGCTGCACGTGTTCCACGCCGGCTTCCTGCACGAGTTCGTGCACTCGGGCTTCGGCCTGACGCGGCCCCTGTTCTCCCATCCGGAGACGTGGTGGGGCAACTTCATGGGCTGCGTGGCGCTCGTGCTCGGCTGGGCGCTGAGCTGGTTGCACAGCACCGCGAGCGAGGAGGCCCGGCGCGAGCTGGAGCACGCGCTGCGCACGCTGCGCGAGAGCGAGGGCAAGCTGCTGAGCCTCTTCGAGAGCTCGGACGACGCGGTGCTGTCGGTGGACGCGCGGCTGTGCCTGGTGATGGCCAACACGACGGCCCAGGGCCTGTTCCGCGAGGTGACGGGGGGCGCGCTCCGGCCGGGCAGCTCCGTGCCGGATCAATGTCCGCCGCCCTTGCGCGCCTGGGTCAAGGAACTCAGTGCCCAGGCGCTGACGGGCCAGCGCATGCGCGGCGAGATGGACGTGGAGATCCAGGGCGCCCGGCGCACGGTGGACGTCATCTTCACGCCGGTGTGGGAGGGCGAGCGCGTGGTGGGCCTCACGCTCTTCAGCCGCGACATCACCGAGCGCAAGCGGGCCGAGACGAAGCTGGGCGAGATGCACCGCAGCCTGCTGGACGTGTCGCGGCAGGCGGGCATGGCGGAGATCGCCACGGGGGTGCTGCACAACGTGGGCAACACGCTCAACAGCGTGAACGTGTCGGTGAACCTGGTGGTGGAGCGGCTGCGCGCCACGCGGGCCGCGGGGCTCGAGCGCTGCGTGGCGCTCTTGCGCGAGAACGCCTCGCGGCTGTGCGCCTTCTTCACCGAGGACCCGCGGGGCCAGCAGCTGCCCTCCTACCTGGAGGCCCTGGCGCTGCAATTGTCCCAGGAGCGCGCCACGGTGATGGAGGAGATGCGGCGGCTGAGCGAGAGCGTGGACCACATCAAGTCCGTGGTGAGCATGCAGCAGCGCCACGCGCGCATCAGTGGGGTGCTGGAGCACGTGGCCGTGCCCTCGCTCATCGACGACGCCCTGCGGCTGCACGCCGTGTCCTTCGAGCGCCTGGGCATCGTGCTCAAGCGCGACTACGCGAGCGCCGTGCCGACGGTGCTGGTGGACCGGCACAAGCTGCTGCAAATCCTGGTGAACCTCTTGAGCAACGCGCGCCACGCCCTGTTGGAGCGCACGGGGGAGGACCGGCAGCTCACCTTGAAGGTGGCGCGCGCCGGGGCCCGGTTGAACATCTCCGTGAGCGACAACGGGGTGGGCATCGCGCCGGAGACGCTCCACCGCCTGTTCACCCAGGGCTTCACCACCAAGCGCGACGGGCATGGCTTCGGGCTGCACATCAGCGCCCTGGCGGCCCGGGAGATGGGGGGCCAGTTGTCCGGAGCGAGCGAGGGCCGCTCCCACGGCGCCACCTTCACCCTGGAGCTGCCCCTGGTGGCGCCGGACATGTCCGGCCCGCGCGCCTAGTCCAAATCCGAAGTCCAGGGCCCGCGGCGCGTGGGCTCGCCGAGCGCCACGGCGAGCGCCTGGAGGAAGTGCCGGCGCGGCCAGTGCTGGGCGCCAAAGCGCGCCAGGTGCTCGGTCTCCACCTGGCAGTCGATGAAGTGGAAGCCCCAGGCCTGAAAGCGCGTGACGGCCGTGGCGAAGGCGACCTTGGAGGCGTCCGGCGCGTGGGCGAACATGCTCTCGCCGAAGAAGGCCGCCCCGAGCGACACGCCGTAGAAGCCGCCCACGAGCGTGCCGCCGGACCAGGCCTCCACCGAGTGCGCGTAGCCGCGCGCGTGCAGCTCGATGTAGGCCGCGCGCATGTCGTCGGTGATCCACGTGCCGTCCTGGCCGGGCCGGGGCACCTGGGCGCAGGCGGTGATGACGTCGGCGAAGGCGGTGTCCCAGCGCACGTCGTAGACGCGGGCGTTGAGCGCCTTGCGCAGCGAGCGGCCCACGTGCAGCTTCGCGGGCTCCAGCACGAAGCGCGGGTCGGGCGAGTGCCACAGCACGGGCTGGCCCGGGTTGTACCAGGGGAAGATGCCGCGGGAGTACGCGGCGAGCAGCCGCTCGGGGCTCAAGTCTCCGCCCACGGCGAGCAGGCCGGAGCGGTCCGCGCGCTCCGGAGGAGGGAACAGCTCCGGGTCGTCTCCGAGCAGGTAGATGGGCACTTACCGCGACACGTTGAGCTTCACGTCTCCCGACAACGAGTAGGGGATGCGCACGCGCGGGCCCGTGAGCTCGCCCGCGACCTCGTACGGCAGCGTCCCCTTGGCGATGAGCGCCCGCACGTCCTTGCCCCACGTCTCCTTCGTCACCGCCAACTCCACGGGATACACCCCGGTGGCCGCCGCGTCCACGGTGTCGTGCTCGGCGCGCACGCCGTGGCCCAGCTCCCGGCCCTGGATGCGCAAGCGCCAGCTCAGCCCGTCCAGCCGCAGCGCGAAGGGGTTGGGGTTGTCCACGCCCAGGCGCAGCACCAGGTCCACCTGCTCGTTGGAGTAGCGCGCGCCCTCCACGGACACCACCTTCACCCGCGGCAGCCGGGGGCCGCGCACCTGGCGGGACGCGGCGAAGGGCACGGTCTGCACGGCGCCGCCCGCGCGCACCGTGAGCGTGCCGCGCAGGGCCACGAGCACCGAGCCGCCCTTCTGGCTGAGCGCCGCGAGCGCCTCGGCGGAGTCCACGTAGGCGGCGCGCGCCGGGAAGGAGAAGGGCGTGGCGGCGCCCGGGGCGAGCGTCACCTGGAGGGGCGCCGTGCCCCGGTCCACCACCTGCCCGTCGGACACGAATTCGTAGTCGGCCTTCTCCAGCACGGCGGGGCCGGGGCTGGTGAGCTGGCCCGAGTAGCGCAGCTCCAGGTCGGCCAGCCCCTGCTCTCCCACGGCCGTCTCCTCGGCGGCGAGCGAGACGGGCCCCACGGGGACGGGGGGGGGCGGGGTGGCACACCCGACGAGCCAGGCGGCGAGCGTCAGGAGGTGGACGGTGGCACGCGGGGCGAAGCGCATGACGGCAGCCTGCGGCGCGGCGGGGGCTGCTCTCAAGCGCATTTGCGGTACACTGTTGACTACACGTGGCCTCCGTCCGCCCCAACCTCAACAAGGCGCTGCGCGCCCTGATTCGCGACATCGCCGCGAAGATGCCCGAGTTCGCCCACGTGAAGGCGAGCCGCATCCTGGTGGTGGCGGGTGAGGCCCGGCGCGCCTCGCGGGGGACGGTCAAGCCCTTGTGCTTCCGGGGTGGGCGCTGCGTGGACCGCAAGGGCCGCCGCAAGCCCGTCATCCGGCTCAAGGGCAGGCGGATGCTCTACTGCATCACCCTCCGGCCGCTCTTCTTCCGGGCGTCCACGCCCCGGGGCCGCATCCAGACGGTGATGCACGAGCTCTTCCACATGTCGCGGCGCTTCGACGGCACGCTGCACGCCGGGCGGCGGCACTCGGTCTTGGGCAAGGACTTCGGCGCGCGCCTCAAGCCGCTCGTGTCGCGCTACTTGAAGCAGTGTCCGCCCGAGCTGCTCGTGGCCTTCGCCCACTCGGGCGAGGCGCGCGTGCTGCAGTGGCTGGAGCGGCCCGGGCCCGCCTACGTGCCGGGCACGCCCCGGGTGCGCAGGGTGTACACCGAGGAGCAGCTCTACCTGGGGGTTACCCGCATGGTGACGCGTCGGCCCTCGGCCAGCGCGCGGCTCGCCAAGGCGCGGCGCAAGGAGCGGGTGGAGAAGGAGCGGGTGCACTGAGCCCCCGCGGGCCGTTCAGTTGAGGTAGCGCGGGCGGGAGGGCGCGGGCGGCGCGTCCGGCTGGGCATTGAGCATCTCCAGGCCCTGGCGCGTGAGCAGGAAGCGCACCGTGCCCGAGCCCCGCTCGGTCTCGATCTCCGCCTCGAAGGCGGGTCCGACGAGCGTGCCCATCTGCACGTCCTGGCGCAGGTTGCGCACCGTGCCGGTGAGGAGGTCGCCCGCCACGCGCTGCTCGGAGCCGCCGTGCCGGTAGAGCTCGAAGGCCGCCTGGTGCAGGGTCATGGCCAGCGAGGGCGTCAGCGGCTGCGAGCTGAACAGGACCGAGATGAGGACCCAATAGGGAGGGGACTGTTCCGCCATCCCCGGCACTCTAGCCCCAGGCGCCACCCGGGCCCCACACGTTTCCCGTCCGACGCTCCGGGGCCTGACACGGCGTGGGGGAGGGCCCCGGCTCGCCTGCCCGGGGGAAAGGCGCTAGAGCCCGTGTCCGCCTCATCTCTTTTTTCTGGAGGACCCGATGCTCAAGAAGAAGACCCCTGGTGGCCTGTTGTTCCTGGCGTGGACCCTGGCCCTGGCGGGCGCGCCGGCGGCGCTCGCCGGACCGCTCGATGGCAACAGCGGTGACGTGATGTTGCAGGGCTTCCACTGGACGTCCTACCAGAGCAAGCCCTGGTGGAGCGTGGTGCAGGGCAAGGCGTCGGACATCGGCGCCAGTGGCTTCTCCATGGTGTGGCTGCCGCCCTCCAGCGACGCGGCCTCCAGCGAGGGCTACCTGCCCCGGAAGCTGGAAGTGCTCGACAGCCAGTACGGCACCGAGGCGCAGCTCAAGTCGGCCATCGGCGCGCTGCACACCTACAACGTGAAGGCCATCGCGGACATCGTCATCAACCACCGCGTGGGCACCACCAACTGGGCGGACTTCACCAACCCCACGTGGGGCTCGTGGGCGGTGACGCGGGGGGACGAGTGGACGGGGGCCACGGGGGCCGCGGACACGGGGGATGGCTACGGCGCCGCGCGTGACCTGGACCACACGAACACCACCGTGCAGAGCGGCATCACCACGTGGATGAACGGCCTGAAGTCCAAGACGGGCTACGACGGCTGGCGCTACGACTACGTGAAGGGCTACGCGGGCCGCTACGTGGGCCAGTACAACACCGCCACCGTGCCCTACTTCTCCGTGGGCGAGCTGTGGACGGACCTGAACCTGGACAACCCCAACCCCCACCGCCAGCAGCTGATGAACTGGATCGACGCCGCCGGGGGCAAGTCGGCCGTGTTCGACTTCACCACCAAGGGGCTCCTGCAGCAGGCCGTGCAGTACAACCAGTTCTGGCGGCTCAAGGACAGCGAGGGCAAGCCCGCGGGCGCCATCGGCTGGTGGGCGGCCAAGTCCGTCACCTTCGTGGACAACCACGACACGGGCCCGAGCACGGGCGGCACGAGCCAGAACCACTGGCCCTTCCCGAGCGACAAGGTGATGCAGGGCTACGCCTACATCCTCACCCACCCGGGCGTGCCGTGCGTCTACTGGGTGCACTTCTACGACTGGGGCCACAAGGCGGCCATCACCAAGCTGATGTCCGTGCGCAAGGCCAAGGGCATCCACTCCTCGTCCGCGGTGAGCATCCAGGTGGCGGACACCAGCCGCTACGCGGCGATCATCACCGGCACCAAGGGCAGCGTGGCGATGAAGGTGGGCCCCGGGGACTGGTCGCCCGGCACGGGCTGGACGCTGGAGACCTCGGGCACCAACTACGCCGTGTGGTCGCGCTAGCCCCGCGGGGATGAGCTGGAGCGGCCCCGGTGTTAGGGTCGCGGGACCAGGAGAGCCGCGCGCCATGGCGATGATCCAATTCACCCGCAACTACACCGACCGCTCCAACGACTACGGCTTCCAGTTCGAGTTCCACTGCGACAAGTGCGGCAACGGCCACATGTCGCCCTTCATCGCGAACAAGGCGGGAATGGCCTCGAGCTTCCTCAAGGCGGCGGGCTCCTTCTTCGGGGGCTCGCTGTCGCGCGTGGCCTACGCGGGGGACCACGTGAAGGACGCCCTGCGCGGCGGGGCGTGGGACGACGCCTACGGCCAGGCGGTGGGCGAGGCCAAGCAGCACTTCAAGCACTGCACGCGCTGCGGCCACTGGGTCTGTCCCCAGGTGTGCTGGAACGCGGCCCGGGGCCTGTGCGAGGACTGCGCGCCGGACCTCCAGGAGGAGGCCGCCCACATCCAGTCCCGGGTGGCCGTGGAGCAGGCCTGGCAGAAGGCGCGCGAGGCGGATCAGGTGGGCGCGCTGGACTTGAAGACGCACCAGTCGGCGGCGGCCGCGTCGTGTCCGCACTGCCAGGCCCGGGTGGAGGGCGGGAAGTTCTGTGGCGAGTGCGGCAAGCCGCTCGCGCGCGCCAAGGCCCACTGCACCGAGTGCGGCGTGGAGATGAAGCCCCAGGCGCGCTTCTGCTCGGAGTGCGGCACGGCGCGCGGCGGCTAGGGGCGCGCGCTACTTGCGCTTGGGGCGCCCGGGCGTCTTCTTGGCCGCGGGCTTCGCGGGCCTGGCGGGCGTCTTGGCCGTGGAGGCGCGGCGGCGCGGGGCGCCTCCCACGGGCTTGCCCTTGCGGTCGAAGAACGCGTCGAGCAGCTCGCTGCCCGTGAGGAACCCGGGCGTGGAGGGCGCCGGCGACACGTAGACGTGGCCCTGCTCGTCCTGGCGCAGCACGAACACCTCGTCCTGCTCCAGGCCCGGCAGCAGCATGGCCGAGTGCGTGGTGGCGATGAACTGCAGCCGGGGAAAGAGGCCCTTGAGCGTGGCGATGAGCGACGTCTGCCAGTGCGGGTGCAGGTGCAGATCCAGCTCGTCCACCAGCACGAGGCCCTCCATGCGCTCGGGCGCCACGGGCTTGCCTGCCTCCAGGAGCACGTGGCCGATGAGATCCGCCAGCCAGGCGATGGCGCCCTGGTAGCCCCGCGACAGCCACGTGGCGGGCAGCTTCACGCGCTGGCCCCCGAGGTTGAACTCGAAGCGGTGGGCCTCCAGCAGGTCCTGCCGCGTGCGCACCACGCCGTGGCTCTGCAGCTCCAGGTCCACCACGCCCGGCAGCAGGTTGCCCTCCAGGAGCACCTGCTTGAGCAGCCGCGTATAGGCCTTGGCCTGCGTCGACTCGAACACGTCGGCGAAGCCCGTGGCGATGAGGCCGCCCTGGTCGAACAGGTTCGCCATGCGCTGCTTGAGCGGGTCGGACAGGCCCTCCACGTGCAGCGAGTGCGGCCGGGGCAGGGTGCGCGCCGTGCCGTAGCCCGCGACGAACCAGCCCGGCAGCTGCGTGCGGCGCGCCTCGCGCACCGGATCGAACACCTGCGTGTGCTCCACGCCCACGTAGCGCGAGCTGCCCACCAGTTCGCGCCAGGTGCTCTTGGCCGCGATGGAGCTGCGCAGGTACGGGGGCAGCGAGTGCCGCGTGTCCAAGCCCGGATAGGTGCGCGCCTTGTGCCCTTCCGTGCCGAAGGTGAACTCGGCGCCGATGAGCATCAGCTCGCTCGTGGGCTGACGCCGGTCCGGCAGGCTCGTCACGTCCGCGAGCTCACTGCCCAGGGACGAGCCGCTCGCCGCGAGCGCGATGGCCTGGAGGATGGCCGTCTTGCACAACCCGTTCTCCCCCACGAAGACGGTCCACGGTCGGACCTCTCCGTCCGGACGGGTGAAGGAGAGTTCGACCTCCCGCAGGAGCTTGAGGTTCTGGAGCGTCAGGCTGCGCAGGTACATGTATTCCCACCATATCCCCACCCGACCCACTTGTGGGGAATTCAGGGCAGTGAGACATCCACCTCCAGGGTGGCCCCGGGGCGTAGCACCACCGCGCGCTCGCCCTGGAGCCCGTCCTGGGTGCGCACCCGGAGCAGGGCGGGGCCCGCGGGCACGTCCCGGACCTGGAAGCGCTCGCCGGAGAACTCCCAGGGGCCGGGCTTCTGGGCGAGCGGGACGAACTGCTCGGGCTCCAGGGTGAGGGTGAAGCCCTGGACGGGCGCGCCCGTCCGCACCACCCGGCCACTCAGGGTGGCCCCGGGCGCGAGCCGCACGTCCGCCCCCTGCAGGCCCGTGCGCACGCCCGCGAGCTGCCCCCGGCGCCCGCCGTTGGCCGCCTGCAACTGGAGTCGCTCCAGGCTGGCGCGCTCCGGCAGGAGGTTGATCTGGAAGCGGCCCTCGCCGTCCGTCCAGGTCGCGCCGATGATCTCCCGCTCCTCTCCGTCGGTGAAGGCCAGGACGAGGGCGCTCGGCGAGGGCGCGCCGTCCGGTTCGAGGACCCGGCCCCCCACCTCGCCCGTGCTCTGGGCCGCCTCGCGCCAGAGCAGCTCGGCCCGGGTCGTGCTCCCCGCCCGGACCTCGATGCGCTCGGCGGGGCTCGCCGCGCGTGTGCTCGCGAGCGCCACCTGATAGCTGCCCGGAGCGAGCACCAGCCGGAAGGCGCCCGCCGCGTCCACCGGGGTGCCGCGGCGCTCGGACCAACCCGGCCCGTGGCGCTCGGTGGGGGTGGCCGTCACCTCCAGGGGCTCGTCGGGCAGGCGGCCGCGCACCACGCCTTCGACCACCCCCGTGGTCTCCAGGGTGAAGTCCACCCGGGCCGGGCCGCTGTCGCCCACCTCCACCGGGCGCACCATGCCCTGGGTCGCGCCGTCCCGGCGGGCGACGAGCCGCTGGGGGCCGGGCGTCACGCCCTCGAGCCGGTAGTGGCCCTCGGCGTCGGTCCGGGTCTCCACGGCCGGCGTGTCCAGCGGGTCCTGCCGCGGGAAGGCGAGCACCCGCGCGCCCTCCACGGGTCGGCCCTCTGGGTCCCGCACGTGGCCCTCCACCGAGCCCAGGCCCCCGAGCGTCACGTCCAGGGTGAAGTGCTCCCGGCCGCGCAGCATCACCCCCCGGCGCAGCACGGTGGCGAAGCCCTGGGCGCCCACCACCACGTCATAGGCGCCCGACGCGAGCCCCCGCACCTGGAAGCGGCCGTCCGCGTCCGTCGAGGCGCGGCCCAGGTCGCCGTTGCCGCCCAGGGGGCTCACGTCCACGCGCGCCTGCGCCACCGGCGCGCCCGAGGCCTTGGCCCACACGCGCCCCTCCAGCACGGCGCCGGGCCCGAGCTGCAGCCGTACACCCCGCACCGTCATGCCCGCGCTCACCACCACGGGCGTCTCCAGGGCCCCTGCCTCCTCGCCCCGCCGCGCCATCACCGTGTAGGCGCCCGCTTCCACCTCGCCGGAGAAGCCACCGCCCTCGCCCGTGACGAGCTGCTGCGCCGTCTTGCCGCCCAACTGGACCTCGGCGCCCGCGGCCGGCTCGCCCCGCGCGTCCACGACGAAGCCCTCGATGATACCCGCGGCCTGGAGCGCCACCTCCAGGGGCTTGCCCGCGGGCACCTTCACCTGCTCGATCACCGTGAGCGCGTAGCCGGGGGTGTCCGCCTCCAGCCGCCAGACGCCCGGCGCGAGTCCGTCCACGCGGAACAGGCCCCGCTCGTTGCTCGTGACCTGGACGCGCTCGTCCTCGGGCAGCTCGGGCTGGAGCCAGAACGCGAGCTCCGCGGAGCGCCGCGCCAGGACGAGCCGCACCAGGGGCAGGGGCTCGCGGGTCGTGCCCACCACCGTGCGCCCCTCGAGCCGCACGCCCGGCTCCACCTGGAGCACCACGCGGGTGCGGGCCTCCGCCTGGGGTCGCACCACGTCCCGCACGAGCGGCGCATGCCCCTCCACGCGCACCGACACCAGGTAGTCTCCCGGCCCCGCCGCGAGCACCACCCGTCCCGCCGCGTCCGTGAGGCCTTCCCCGACACGCCACCAGATGAATGTCCCCAGGTTGGGATCCCTCGGGCCGCGCCGGTACAGCCGCGCGGGCGCGCCGGGCACGGGCCGCTCCCCCTCGCGCACCTCCACCTCGAGCACGCCGTCCGCCGCGGTGGGGGTGTCGGGGGTCGAGGGGGACGCGTCAGGGTCCCGGGCCTCGCGGGGGCGGGCGGCGACCGGGGCCCGGGGCGTCCGGGGACCTGACGCTTCCGCGCCCTCGGGGTCCTGCTCCGGCGTGCCTCCGGTCAGACGCCAGAGGGCGAGCAGCATCAGGACGCCGACGGCCAGCAGCGCTCCCCATCGCAACCGCCCACGCATCAGGTGCTCCTTTCCTTCCACGCCCGTTTCCTTGTGACCCATACGGTCCGCACGGGCCAGCCGATGCCGCGATGTGTCGGAGGGGGGTGGGAGAAAGACGGGAAATACGTTAAAGGGCCGACATTTTTATCTGGGAGGCTTCATGTCGTCGCGTTCAATCGTCGTGGGAGTGTTGTCCGTGGGGTTGTTCTCCAGTCCGGTCCTGGCCCACTCGGGAGGCATGGTCGGCTACTCGGGTGTGTCGGGGGCGACGTGCGCCAATTGCCACTCGGGGGGCGCCAACCCGACCGTGCAGTTCATCGGCCCCACCACGGTGACGCCGGGCTCGGTCAATACGTATGCCTTCGTCATCCGGGGCGGCCCGGCCGCCGTCGGGGGCCTCAACCTGGCGGTGAACGGGACCGCGGATCTGCTCTCCGTGCTGGATGCGTCCCTGCAGAAGTCGGGGCG
The DNA here is from genome assembly GCF_016904885.1 of Archangium primigenium. Classification (NCBI taxonomy): domain Bacteria; kingdom Pseudomonadati; phylum Myxococcota; class Myxococcia; order Myxococcales; family Archangiaceae; genus Melittangium; species [Archangium] primigenium. The sequence goes on along the minus strand of NZ_JADWYI010000001.1, from coordinate 8,414,170 downwards.
GGAGCTCACCCACAAGGCCTCCAAGGCCTTCACCTCCACCGCCACGGGGCCGGAGGTGCGCTTCGACTTCTCCGTGACGGCGCCCGCCACCGAGGGCGCCTTCACCCTGTATGGCGCGGGCAACTCGGCCAACAACAACCGGACGACCGCCGGGGATGGCGTGGCCGCCTCGACGCTGGCGGTGCAGGTGCGCGCCGAGACGGTGCCGGACGCGGGCACGGAGCCGGACGCGGGGAGCTCGCCGGACGCGGGCACGGAACCGGATTCCGGCACCGCGCCGGATTCTGGCACCTCGCCGGATGCCGGAACCCCGCCGGATTCCGGCACTCCGCCGGACGCGGGCACGGGGACGGGCAGCCCGGACGCCGGCTCGGGCGGAGAGCCGCCGCCGGGGAACGGTCAAGATGACGGAGGCGGTTGCTCTTCGACCGCCGGAGCGCCGATGCTCTCGTTCGTGCTGGGCGTCGCCGCGTTGATCCGGTTGCGCCGCCGCCGCGCCTGATTCTTCGTTCTTCGCACCCACACCGAGTTCTTCGTGACGATCATCTCCTCTCGCCACCCGCCGCGCTCCCGCCTGGGGCGGGGCCTGCTGCTCACGGTGTGGGTGCTGGCCCTCCCCGTGGCCGAGGCCGCTCCGGCCAAGGCCACCAAGACCAGCAAGGGCGCCAAGAGCGGCAAGGGCGCCAAGACCCCGGCCGCCGCGCCAGCCCCGACCCCGGCGCCCGAGCCCGCGCCGGCCCCGGTGCCGCCTCCCGCCCCCGTGCCCGTGCCCGAGGTGAAGCCCGTGCCGGAGGTGAAGCCCGCCCCGGTCCGGCCCGCCGCGCCGTCCCGGTCGGCCGCCGCGTCCCGGACCCCCGAGCCCGAGCCGGTGGCCACCTCGAGCCGGCTGCGGCTGGGGCTGGGGCCGGACCTCTTCGTGGAGAGCGCGCGGCTCAACGCCACGCAGAGCATCAACGCCACGGTCCGGGACGAGTCCTTCGACTACACGAGCGACGGCTTCCTGTCGGCCACGCTCTGGCTGAGTGTCCCGGTGTCCTCGGTGAGCGAGCGGCTGCGGGCGGGCGCGGGCGCGCGCATCTTCGGCAACTACGGCGCGGGCGGTGGGCGCACGTATGGCTTCGGCATCCTCAACGAGCTGTTCGTCTCCGGCGAGTACGGCCTGCCACTGACGGAGAAGATGGAACTGGTGCTGGCGGCGCGCGTGGGCCTGTCGGTGCTGGTGCCGGGCCGGGAGTTCGCCCAGGAGATCGCCCGGCTGCAATCGCAGGGCGTGAACGTGTGGGGCGTGCCGCGCGTGGGCTGGCTGGCGGGTCCGTCCGCGGGTGCCCGCCGCCGCATGTCCGAGCGCATCTGGCTGCGCGCGGACGTGCTCGCCCACGTGCAGCAGCAGTACCTGTTCGCCACGAGCCAGGAGATCTCCGGGCTCCAGTACGCCAAGAACTGGAGCACCCTGGCGCTGCGCCTGGGCCTGTCGCTCGGCGCCGAGTTCGGTTTCTGAATCCCCCTGCCTGGAGCCACGCATGACCGTGTCCCGTCCGCTCCTGTTGTCCGTGCTGGCGCTGCTGGCCGCGTGCCAGCCCACCTACACCTTCGAGCCCGAGCAGCTCGCCTCGGGCCCCGGCGGCATGGTGGGCAATGGCGAGCCCCTGACCCCGGGGGAATTCGAGGGGGGTGACGACGTGCTGCCCGCGCCGCGCGCCGTGCCCCCGCCCAACGAGACGCGTCCGCCGGACTGCGACGCGGACTGCGCGGCGTTCTGCGAGGGCGCGGGGCTGAAGAATCCCGTCAACCAGGGCCTGTGCCGCAGCCTCTGGGGCGTGGGGCTGCCGAGCCGGCCCGTGCGCGCGGCCGAGGCGTGCCGCCGGCTCTTCGTGGACATGCTCGGGCGCATGCCGGACGCGGACGAGGCCGAGGCCACGTGCCAGGGCGGCTGGGGCGACACCGTGCGCCGGCTCATGGCGCGCGACGAGTTCCTCCACGTGCAGCAGCGCCGCATGGCGGACCGCTTCCTCTACAGCAACGAGGTGACGAGCCTCCAGTCCATTTACGACATGGATCGCCTGGTGGCCCGGCTGTACCAGGGCCGCGTGCCGTACGATCAGTTCGCCGCGGTGGTGAGCGCGCACCCGGTGTTCACCCGCCGCTACGCGGACCCCGGGGACAAGGCCGAGGCGCTCTTCCTGCGCTTCCTGGGCCGGCCTCCCTTCGAGCACGAGCGCGCGGACATGGCGCGGCTCTACAAGCTGTGGCACTCGGGCTACTACGACCACCCCCAACTGGGCATGCGCCTGCCGGATGCCTTCGTGCGCTTTCGCTGCCTCAACGACGAGGGCGGCGTGGACGACGTGTCGCGCGGGGGCTGCGCCAGCGTGCTCTGGGGCTACAACGAGCTCGTCTTCACCCCGGACTGGCGCTCGGCGCGCGATCCGAGCCTCAACAACGCGCTGACGCTCTGGAGCGGCCTGCTCACGCCCGAGGAGTGGGCGCGGTTGCAGATCCCCGGCCGCATCCTCGCCCGGGAGCTGGCCTTCTGGGAGCGCGCGGTGGACGACGTGCTCGAGCAGTACCTGGGCTACGAGCTGTCCGCGCGGGTGCCCGAGGTGCGCGGCGCGCTGGTGCGCTGGCTGCTCGCGCATCACGGCGACATCCGCTCGGTGCACTTCGCGGTGGCCACCTCCGTGGCCTACCTCCAGTCCGCCGAGGGCGAGGCCCCCTCCACCTACCGCTGGAGCTACGGGCCGCTCAAGCAGGTGGACGCCGAGGTGTGGCTCGACTCGCTCGCCCGGAACACGGGCTACACGCTGCCCGCGTGTGACCACCGCATCAGCCGGCCCAAGGCCCTGCTCGACGCGGGCAGTGTCGCCGGCTACCGGGTGCTCCAGGAGTCGCTCTGGAAGTTCGACGGCGAGGGCAAGCTCGACGAGCGCTACGCGCAGCTGGCGCGCACCCTGGGCGGCTGCCCGGAGAACGTGGTGGGCGGTCGCTTCCGCGTGGTGAGCATCCTCACCACCGCCACCCAGCTCGCCTTCGTGCAGGAGCTGTGCAACCCCTCGCTGGACCCGAAGGTGCCGGGCGCCGCGGTGGAGCGGCTGCTTCCCGAGGCCCTCTCGGCCCGCGCCGCGATGACGCCCGAGGTGGGCGAGCGCGTGGCCACGCACCAGTACCGCGTGCTGCTCGGCCGCGCGCCCGAGGCCCTGGAGCTCACCGAGGCGCGCGAGGCGGCCACCGAGTGCGCCCGCGAGAACTGCACGGCGGAGGAGTTCGGCCGCGCCTACTGCTTCGCGCTGCTGTCCAGCGCCGAGCGCCTCTTCTACTAAACCCCCCCGAATCCCCTGGAGCCCACCGATGTCCGACTCCGATGATTCCAAGCCCCAGTCGCCGGGCCGCCGCCAGTTGCTCAAGGGCCTGGGCGCGGGTGCCGCCGCGCTGGCCTTTCCCCATTTGTGGTTGCCGCGCACGGCGCTCGCCCAGACGGCGGGCCGGGGCAGTGTGCGCCACCTCATCTACATCCGCCTGGCGGGAGGCTTTCGCTTCACCACCGCCTACAACGGCGACGTGGCCGACCAGTTCAACCCCTTCGGGGCCTCGTCCAAGCGCGCGGCGGGCACGGAGTGGGGCGTGAGCACGCTGCTCGAGCGCGCGGGGTGGCTCGAGGGCGAGGCGAACAAGGCCCGGCGCGACCTGGGCATGAAGTCCGTGGCGTCCTTCTCCAACGAACTCTGCGTGCTGCCGTGCGTGGACCACGAGCCCTTCTCCGCGCGGGCGGACGGGGGCCATGGCACGGGGCTGGAGCGCTTCCTCACGGGGTACGTGGGCGGCGCCACGGGGTTCATGACGCTGGTGAACTACGGGGTGCGCGCGCGTGTGGCCGAGGCGGCGGCGCGGGGCGTGACGCTCCTGCCCGCCTTCAGCCTGGGCGAGGCGGGCATGGCCTCGGGCGCGGGCACCTACGCCACCTTCCGGCCGCCGGTGCTCGAGGGCAGCGGCTTCGAGCGCTTCGGCGCGGATCCGGACGCGAGCCTCAAGCCGTGGGCGTCCCGGGTGGCGCAGAACGTGGACGCCCGCTTCCGCCAGCGGCTGCACCTGCCCCTGCGCGCGGGGGCGGACACCTACCAGCAGACGCGCAAGGCCTCGAGCGACTACGGGAAGATCTTCCGCGACCCGGTGCTCCGGGTGAGCGCGGACTCGGACGAGATGGTGGACGGCATCAGCAACCGGCAGTTGCGCACGCTCTTGGGCACGGACACCACGGGCCTCCGGGCGGCGCTCGCGCTGCGCCTGTTCCACTTCGGCTGCCCGGCGGTGTTCCTCAACCAGGGGGGCTACGACTTCCACTCGCGCGAGGACGCGGAGCTGCCCGAGGAGCTGGACGGGGCCAACCGCCTGGTGAGTGGCCTGCGCACGGCGCTGCAGCGCATGGAGCACCCCGAGGGCGGCACCTACTGGGACAAGACGCTGGTGGTGCTGGGCAGCGAGTTCGGCCGCACCACGGGCGGCAGCCGCTACAACTCCGCCAACGGCAGCGACCACGGCAGCGACTTCGCCACCCGGTGGATGTCCATGCCCTTCATGGGCGGCGTCATCTCCCAGGCGGGCAAGGGCGGCAAGAGCCTGGGCTCGGTGCGCGGCTCGGACCTCAAGGCCACCGGTCAGGTGTACTCCTACCGCGCGGTGCTCAAGACGATGATGGATCTGCTCGGCGCGGATCACGAAGGCATCTTCCCCGCGGACGCCCCCCTCCAGGACTTCTTCGCATGACACGCTCCCTGCTCCTCGCCGTGCTGGGGGCCGCGTCCCTGGCGTGTGGTGGTCCCATCGGCAACTCCGAGCCCACCGGCACCATCCCCTTCGAGCCCGAGCGGCCCACGCCGGGCGGGGTGACCCGGACGCCCGCGTACACGGGCTCGGACACGGACGTGCTCGCGGCCCAGCGCACCTACGCCACGGGCCTGGACCTGCACCGCAAGCTCGTCTTGCGCACGTGCGGCGGCACCAACGGCGTGTGCCACAACCAGAAGGAGTACCCGGACCTGCACACCGCGGGCACGTTCCTGGCCGCCATCGGCGCGCCGTGCAACGTGCAGTCCGGCAACCCCACGGGCGTGTACGACCGGTGCGAGCGCCTGGGCGACCGCTTCCGCTTCATGGAGAAGGAGTTCCGGGAGATCGAGATCGGCTCCTTCGATCTCGTCCGGGGCGAGACGCCCAAGCTGGACCCCAAGGGCGCGCGGCCGGACGCCGCCACGCCGGGCCTGCACCTGTACCTGCATGACCCCGTGCCCGGCGCGGAGGAGCGCATGTGGGTGACGGGCACCTTCATCCGCAGCTTCATCGAGGGGGGCGAGGTGCGCACGCTGCCCTTCACGAGCTACCAGACGAACTGGTGGGTGCTCGAGGACCGGCGCCACCTGTTCGCCGAGGTGAACGAGGGCCAGCGCGACACGGTGGAGGGCCTGGCGGCCAGCGGCATCGTGCAGGGCGACCAGAACCGCAATGGTGTCTACGGGGCGCGCACCGCCACGCCGGTGCCCCTGCTCAACCCGGGCCAGCCCGAGGAGAGCTACCTGGTGGCGCGGCTGCGCGGGACGATGAAGGGCGAGCCCATCCCGGGCACGCGCATGCCCCTGGCCAACCAGCCCCCGAGCGTGCAGGACATGCTCGCGCTCATGTGCTTCATCCAGGGCCTGGATCCCAAGGCGGGCCAGTGGAGCCTGGAGTCGAGCATCGACTACGCGAACTGCACGTACTCCAAGGACCCCAAGGCGCTGAGCCTCGCGGGCGCGGGGGCCTCGTGGAAGGGGCGCGTGCTGCCCATCCTCCAGTCCAACTGCGGTGGCTGCCACGGCGGGGACAACCCCCAGGGCGGGCTCAACCTGCTCGGCACCGCCGACGAGGTGCATGCGCGGCTGCTCAAGCCGTCCGCGCAGCGCCCGACCCAGCCGCTCATCCAGCCCGGCAAGCCGCAGGAGAGCTACCTGTGGCTCAAGCTCTCGGGCGACGGCAGCGTGCTCGGGGCGCGCATGCCCATCAATCCCCTCAACGGCAACGCCGCGCTGCCCGAGGACCAGCTCAACGACATCCAGGAGTGGATCCTCTTCGATGCGCCCAAGGACTAGGGTCGTCCGGGGCCTCGCCGCGGTGGGGGGGCTCGGGCTCCTCGTGCTCCTGCTGGGCTGTGGCGTCACCACGCAGGTGCGGCCGGTGGCGCGCGGGACGTGGGGCGTGGAGGCCGCGGCGGGCGGGCCCCTGGTGCGGCTCTACGGCATCGTGCTGCCGGTGCCGCTGAGCAGCGCGGGCGTGCGCTACGGCGTGGCCGAGCGCGCGGACGTGGCGGCCCATGTCCACCTCACCTCGCTCACCTTCGGCCTCGCGGGCGTGGACGTGGGCGGCTCGTGGCTCGCGGTGGAACAGGCGGGCGCGGTGCCGGCGGTGAGCGTGGGCGGCCGCCTCTATGGCTTCGCCCAGGTGCTGCCCGGCCGGGACGCCTCGCCGCGCGCCTACCTCGAGCTGTCCCCGGCGGTGAGCTACCGCTTCGCGGAGCGCTTCCTCTCGTATGCCTCGGCCTCGGGCCTGGTGCAGTTCGCCGGAGGGCGGCCCCTGTTGTCCCTGGCGGTGGGCGAGGAGGTGCGCCTGGCGTCGTCCTGGGGCCTGTGCCTGGAGGCGCGCTGGTACGAGCCCCAGGCCCTCACGCGCTTCCACGCGGTGGACTGGGTGGGCGTGGGCGAGCGGGGGGCCCTGGGCGTGATGCTCGGGGCGCGCTACCACTTCGGAGGCGGGCCATGAGCCGTGGGGTGCGTCTGGGCGCGGTGCTGCTGGCGGCGGTGGGGTGGGGCGCCTGCTACGCCCTGGACCCCTTCCTCTACGCCCGGGTCCTGGTGAACCAGTATTCCTACACCGCCGAGGGTGGCTCGCCCGAGGAGTCCGTGCCGCCCGGGAGCCTGGAGCCGGTGACGCTCGAGGTGGAGGACGGGGTGCGGCTCGGGGCCGTGTATGTGAAGTCTCCCCAGCAGCCGCCCCGCGCCCACGTGCTCTACTTCCACGGCATCTGCTGCAACCTGGACGTGCACGTGGACCGGCCCAAGCGTCTGGCCAACCTGGGCTACGACGTGCTGGTGTTCGACTACCGGGGCTGGGGCATGTCCACGAACGTGCCCCCCACGGAAGCGGGACTGCTCGCCGACAGCCGGGCTGCGCTCGGGTGGCTCTCCGCGCGCGCGGGCCTGCCCCCGGAGCGGCTTGTCTATTATGGCCGCTCCTTCGGCACGGCGGTGGCCACCCAGCTCGCGGCGTACCACCCCCCGGCGGGCCTGGTGCTCGAGTCGCCCTTCAGCTCCGTGGAAGGCCTGATGCGGGACTCCAGCCACATGGACCTGCCCGCGGGCTTCCTCTCCCAGAGTGCTTGGGACACCGAGGGCCGTCTGCGCGCGCTGGAGGGGGTGCCCCTGCTGCTGCTGCACGGCACCGAGGACGACTTCGTGCGCCCCGAGTTCTCCGATCGCCTGTACGCGGTGGCCCGCGAGCCCAAGCGGCTCGTCCGGGTGGACGGCGCCGACCACGACGACATCCCCGCCCGCATGGGCAGTGTGGCCTACGCTCGTACCCTGGAATCCTTCCTGGCTGACATACACACACAACCCTAGGCGTCGGACAACCTGTCAGGGCAAAAAGTGCGTCCGCCACCCGATAATCGACCCTGTCGGGAGGTGCGGCTTGCAGGATCGGTTTTATTTTTAAGTCGTCATTGGTGTAAAAATACACCACCCGTCCAGATGTCGCTGTCACCGCGTGTGGCCGGGTACCGATGACGATCCAAGGGTTCAGTGTCACACCAACCGCATGGCCCTCCCCCCCGGAGTGTCGCGATGCGTGCAAGGCATAGGGAGGGTACGGATGCGTTCTGATACCCAGATGAAGAGTCGTAGTGGCATCCGCGGGTTGTGGATGGCTTTGAGCATGTTGGTGCTCGCGGCCTGCGGAGAGGGGATTGCCCCGGACGCCGAGGAGGGACTGATGTCCACCCCCGTGTCCCCCCAGAGCGTGGGCACGCGCCCGCAGGGGCTGGCCAGCTCCAACAAGGTCCTCATCCTGTCGGGCACCGTGACCGGTGGCACCAACAGCATCGAGGCCATCAGCGCGCGCAACCTCGGCTACACCGTGGAGTTCGCCACCGACGACCAGTGGAAGGCCAAGACGTCCGCGGACTTCGCCACCTACCGCGCGCTCATCCTGGGGGACCGCACCTGCAGCACCGCGCGCACCCTCTTGGCCGCCGCCGAGCAGAGCACCGCCAAGTGGGGCCCGGTGGTCGACGGCAACGTCGTCATCATGGGCACCGACCCCGTCTACCACGAGGAAGATCAGGTCACGATCAACTCGGTGAAGTTCGCCGCCGCCCAGGCCGGCAAGACGGGCATGTACGTCAACCTGTCCTGCTACTACCACGAGACCGCGCCCCTGACGGCCGTGCCCGTGCTGGCGCCCTTCGGCAACTTCACCGTCACGGGCGTGGGTTGCTACAACACCGCGCACATCGTGGCCACGCACGCGGCCCTCACCGGGCTGACCGACAGCATCCTGTCCAACTGGAACTGCTCGGTGCACGAGGCGTTCGACACCTACCCCGAGGCCAACTTCACCCCGCTGGTCATCGCGCGGGACCCCACGTACGGCGCGCGGCTGCCGGGCAGCAAGGACTTCGCGGACGGCTCGCACGGCGTGCCCTACGTGCTGGCGCGCGGCGCGGTGCCGCTGCGCTGTGGCGACGGCGTGGTGCAGTACCCCGAGGAGTGTGACACGGGCAGCCAGAACGGCGTGCCGGGCACGGTGTGCTCGTCGGTGTGCCGCAAGAACTGGTGCGGCGATGGCGTGGTGAACCCCGGTGAGGAGTGCGACACGGGCGCCGCCAACGGCACGGGCACCTGCTCCGCGTCCTGCCGCTCCACCGGCCCGACCAACCGTCCTCCCGTGGCCAAGTGCAAGAACATCGACCTGTCGCTCAACGCCACCTGCGGCGCCACGGGCTCCATCAACGATGGCTCGTACGACCCGGACAACAACCTCAAGGAGTGCGTGCAGAGCCCCACGAGCTTCACCGGCGCGGGCAGCACCACCGCGACCCTCACCTGCACGGATACGGCCGGCTTGAGCGCCAGCTGCACCGCCACGGTGAAGACCGCCGACGTCACGCCGCCCACCGTGCGCTGCCCGGAGAACGTGCGGCTGGATTGCGTGAACGCGGGCCGTTGGTACTCGCCCGGCCCCGCGTCCTACAGCGACAACTGCAAGGTGGTGTCCTCCACCGCGGCGCCGCCCACCACGCACCTGGGCGTGGGCACCCACACCTTCACCTATTCGGCCTCGGACGGCACGCAGAGCGCCAGCTGCAACACCACGGTCACCATCTACCGCAACAACGTGGACGTCGAGCTGAGCGGCGCTCCGGAAGTGACGCTGGCGTGCGGCGCTCCCTACGTGGAGATGGGCGCGGGCGGCTTCGACTCGTGCTCGGCCGGTCCGATTCCCGTCACGGTGTCCGGCGCGGTGAACAACAAGGTGCCGGGCGTCTACTTCATCACCTACACGGGCCGTGACATGGGGGGCTACGTGTCGACCGTCACGCGCAAGGTGACGGTGACGCCGAGCGCCGCGTGCGGCCTGGACGAGCCCAAGGGCGGCTGGATTCTCACGGGCAGCATGGCGCTGCCGCGCCTGCAGCACACGGCCACGCTGCTGGACGACGGCCGCGTGCTGGTGGCCGGCGGCTACAACACCAGCTCCGAGCTGTATGAGCAGGGCACCAAGGTGTGGACGGCCACGGGCAACACCCTGGGCGCCCACCGCGGCCACACGGCCACCAAGCTGCAGAACGGCCAGGTGCTGATTGCCGGCGGCGGCGCGTGCCCCATCACGAGCGCCTCGGCGGAGCTGTACGTGCCGGCGCAGGGCAAGTGGAAGCCGGCGGGCCTGCTGAGGACGCAGCGCTTCAACCACTCCGCGGTGCTGCTGCCCAACGGCAAGGTGCTAGTGGCCGGTGGCTTCACCAGCGAGTTCTACGGCACGGCCCTCTCCTCGGCCGAGCTGTACGACCCGGCGACGGGCACCTGGAGCTACACGGGCGCCCTGTCCCAGGCGCGCGGCTACCACACCCTGACGCTGCTGCCCAACGGCAAGGTGCTCGTGACGGGTGGCAGCAACGTGGCGGAGGACAACGCGGAGAACCCGAACCTGCTGGCCTCGGCCGAGCTGTATGACCCGGCGACGGGCACGTGGTCGAGCGCGGGCGGCCTGAGCACGGGTCGCGCGTGGCACTCGGCGACGCTCCTGCCCAACGGCCAGGTGCTGGTGGCGGGCGGCGCGGGCATCGACGTGGCCAAGAGCCAGTCGGCCGAGCTGTACAACCCGGCGACGGGCACGTGGACGACGACGGGGAGCATGAAGTCGCCCCGTCGCTGGCACACGGCGACGCTCATGGAGAACGGCGAGGTGCTGGTGGCCGGCGGCTACCACCAGCTCACCGGCATCCAGGTGGCGTCCGAGCGCTACAACCCGGCCACGGGCAAGTGGACGGCCACGGTGAACATGAACGTGGACCGCTACCGTCACACGGCGACGCTGCTGCCCAACGGCACGGTGCTCGCGGTGGGCGGCGCCAGCAACCACGACCAGGCCTCGGCCGAGTACTACGACCTGCGCAAGCTGTAGTCCGGGTCGGCCGCCCGCCCGGTGATGCAAACCGGGCCGGAGCGGGGTTTCATACAGGGGGCGCGGGCACCGGGACGACTTCCCGGGGCCCGCGCCCCCTGCGCTTTTCTGGAAAGGACATACGCGGATGGTTCATCGGACGCTGAAGTGGGGCCCGTCCCTGGCGCTCCTCCTGGTGGGAGCGGGGGCCTCGTCCGCCGCGGCGCGAGCCACACGCGCGCCCGGCTGCGAGCGGCCACCGGTGGCGCTCGCGGACGTGGCGCCGGGCCCGGACGGCTCCTCGCCCGCCAACTTCCTGCGCATCGGCGAGACGGTCTACTTCTCCGCGGACGATGGCGAGCACGGCGTGGAGCTGTGGAAGAGCGACGGCACGTCCGCGGGCACCGTGCTCGTCAAGGACATCAACCCGGGGCCGGGCAACGGCAAGGTCCGGGGCCTGGTCGCCTTCCAGGGGCGGCCCTTCTTCATCGCGACGGACGGCGAGCACGGCAACCAGTTGTGGTCGAGCGACGGCACCGAGGCGGGCACCCGGGTGGTGCGCGAGCTGGGCTCGGGCGTGGAGGGCGGCAACGTCGATGATCTCGTGGTGATGGGGGGGCGGCTCTTCTTCTCCGCCTCGGACCACGTGCTGGGCAAGGAGCTGTGGGCGAGCGACGGCACGGCCGCGGGCACCCTCATGGTCAAGGACATCAACGTGGGCGAGGGCAGCGCCATCTCCACGGGCTCCCTGCGCGTCGTGGGCACCACGCTGTTTTTCAGCGCCTACACGGACGCCGAGGGCTTCGAGCTGTGGGCGAGCGACGGGACGGAGGCGGGCACGCGGCTCGTCCTGGACGTGTACCCCGGCGCGGGCAGCGCCAACCCCGAGCAGCTCACGCGCGTGGGCGACGCTGTCTACTTCACCGCCACGGATGGGCGGCGGGATCTGGAGGTATGGCGCACGGACGGCACGGAGGCGGGCACGCGGCGGGTGACGGACCTGACGGCCGCGGGGGACTTCGCCTACCCGGACGCGCTCACGGCGGTGGGCACGCGGCTCTTCTTCAGTGTGAGCTTCGGGGGAGAGGACGCCGAGCCGTGGGTGAGCGAGGGCACGGTCGCGAGCACCCGGCGCGTCAAGGACATCCGCCCGGGCCCCGGGGGCTCGGAGCCGGCGAACCTCACCGCCTGGGGCGACACGCTGCTGTTCACCGCGGACGATGGCGTGCATGGCCGCGAGCCGTGGGTGAGCGATGGGACGGAGGCGGGCACGCGCCTGGTGCGGGACGTGCGCGCGGGGGACGAGGGCTCGGGGCCGCGCGCGCTGGTGGCCGCGGGCGCGCGGCTCTACTTCGTGGCGGACGCGGAGGGCACGGGGGCGCGGCTCTGGGAGAGCGATGGGACGGAGGCGGGCACCCGGCGGGTGTCGGCCGTCGCGGAGCTCGAGCCGGAGCGGCTCACGTACACCCAGGACACGCTCTACTTCTCCGCCCAGGTGTCGGGCTGGGGCCGGGAGCCCTATGCCCTGGCGCCCGCGTTCTTCGGCGACTGCACCCCGCCCACGCTCACGTGCCCGGAGCCGGTGACGGTGGAGGCCACGGGCCGGGCCGGCACGCCCGCGACGTATGGGACCGCCCGGGCGACGGACGACAGCGGCGCCCCGCCCGCGCTCGTCTACAGCCATGCCACCGGGGGGCCGTACCCCGTGGGCGCCACGTCGGTGACGGTCACCGCCCGGGACGCGGCGGGCAACACCCAGACGTGCGCCTTCCCGGTGACGGTGCGCGACACCCGGCCGCCCACCGTGACGTGTCCGGCGGACGTGACGCTCCCGGCCTCGAGCGAGGCGGGCGCCGCCATCACCTACTCCCCCGCCCAGGCGACGGACACCGTGTCCGACGTCACCCTCGAGTACTCCCAGCCGTCCGGCACGACGCTCGCCCCCGGAACGCACTCCCTGGAGGTCACCGCGCGGGACGCCTCGGGCAACAGCGCCGCGTGTGCCTTCCGTGTGACGGTGACGCCGCTCGAGGCCGTCTCCGGGTGTGGCTGCGCCTCGGGCGCGGGCGCGGGGGCGGCCTGGGTGCTGCTCGGGGTGCTCGTGCCCCTGCTGAAACGACGACGCCCCGGCGCCTGAGACTTCCAGGTACCGGGGCGTCGAGGGGCCGGGGCGTGTCGGGCGCCCCGGCCGGGCGTGGGGTAAGGCTAGTTGCCGGTGTAGATGCCCAGGGCGCCGGGCACGTGCGTCTCGTCGCTGCCCATGAAGCCCACGAGCACGCGCCGGGTGGGCGAGCTGGTGTCCACCTGGATGTCGGAGATGCGGTTGCCGCACAGCTGCCGGCCGAACTCGGTGCAGCTGTAGGTGCGCTGCACGCCGTTCTGGATGCGGTAGACCACGCCCAGCCACCGCGCGCCCGTCCAGACGCCCTCGCCGGAGGGATCCGCGGCCACCGTGGACAGGGCCGTCTCGCCCACGTTGACGTACTGGACGTCTCCGCCCTGCGCGTTCATCCGCGCCAGGCCCCGGGTGAAGGAGCTCACCCACACGGTGTCACCGAGCACCGCCATGCCCGACACGTTGTCGTCCACGCGGTCCGCGGGCTTGGGCGAGCTGGGCTCCTGCACCTTGTCCGCCCAGATGTCGAAGCGGTTCCAGGCGTAGGACTTGTCCTCGCTCTCGCTCTGCGAGCGCCAGTAGTTGAGGCCGTTGCTGCCGTAGCGGAAGCGGGTGGAGCGGTTGGCGCCGCCGAAGAAGGCATCGCCGCTCGAGTGCACGGCCACGCCGTAGTAGGCGTCGGTGAGCAGGATGGAGTTGCCGCTGTTGTCCTGGGCGTTGATCGCCGGGTGCACGTGCTCGAACACGCCGGTGCAGCTCAGCTGGCCGTTGCAGGTGTGGTTGCCCTGGAAGGTGGCGTCGCCGCGGGCGAAGCCGTGGTTGCCGCCGAACCAGACGCTCTGGGTGTTCTTGTCGTAGACGATGCGCAGGATGTTGCAGAGCTTCTCGCGGCCCCGCATCTCGGCGGACACCACGTTGGGGCCGGAGAAGATGTCGTAGTGCACGACGCTGATGGAGCCATCCGCGTTGAGCGTCACCTTGTCCGCGTCACCGCTCTTGTAGCGCGAGGGATCCGGCCGGGGGCCGTCCCAGTTGTTCTCGCAGTGGTCCGCGCCCGAGCCGGGCCGACCCTCGTAGCCCACGAACACCGTGCCCGCGGGACCGCCCGCCACGGAGATGGCCTTGAGGTACTTCTCGCCCGGGGTGTCGCTGCCGTCGGCCATGTAGCCGTAGGGGTGCAGGCCGTCGGCCATGGTGTAGCGCCGCAGGGTGGTGGCGCCGCGCGTGAGCACGAAGAGGCCGTCCTCGCCGCCCGCCACCCAGACGTTGCCACCCTCGTCCGCGCTCACGCCGTAGATGCGGCGCGGGCCGCCATGCTGGGTGCCGTAGAACTGCCAGCCCGGCGTGGTGGGGAAGACGATCTCCGCCTCGGGCGGCTGCGTGACCGGCGGGGGCTTGGTGCCGCCATCGCCGGTGCCGCCGTCCCCCGTGCCGCCATCGCCGGTGCCGCCGTCCCCCGTGCCGCCATCGCCCGGGTCCGGGTTGGGAATGGGCAGGGGCTTGTCGGGCTGCGCGGGCTCCTCGCGGGGCGAGTCCAGTCCCGGATTGTCCTGCTCGGACTGGTCATTCACCTGCGCCGTGGGCGCGCAGCCCGCCCACATCGCGCCCGTCACCATCGCCGCCGCCGCCCACTTCCATCCAGCCTTCATGTCTCTGCCCACCCGTTCTGTGGAATCCGGTCGCCTCGTGGCACCCCGTGTCCGACTCCTCTCGCAATCCGGGTGCCAGCGCCTACAGGCCCCGGGGACGGTCCGGACGTCGACTCACGGACAGGGCGTGGGTAATTCTCTGCCCACCTGGGGAAGCGCGGTCGCCCCTTTGGGGAGCCAATCGTGTTACTCCGGGCGCATGGCCGGAAATGACGCGCGGGGCCGCACGCCGCTCTCCCTGGTCGGGCAGGATCCCGATCTCCTCTTCTACACGCGCCAGGCGACGGCGGTGGGCGGGCCGGTGCTGGTGCTCGGCGCGGCCAACGGGCGCGTGGCGTGGACGCTGGCGCGGGCGGGCCTGAGCGTGCTCGGAGTGGATTCCTCCGAGCGCATGGTGCAGGCGGCCGAGGAGATGCGCGGCGCGGAGTCCCTGGAGGTGTCGGGCCGGGCGCGACTGCTGCACGCGGACCTGCGCTCGCTGCGGCTGGACGAGCGCTTCCGGGTGGTGCTCGCGCCGCACCACGCCCTGGGGTTGATGACGACGATCGCGGACCTGGAGGCGATGCTCGCCACGGTGCGCCACCACCTGGAGCCGGACGGGTTGTTCGTCTACGACGTGCTCAACCCACGCGCCGAGCCGCCTCCGCCGGGGAACGAGGAGGACGAGCCGGGGGCCGCGGTGGCGCCGCGCCGCCCCGTGTTCACCTTCCACCTGCGCGAGCGCAAGCGCGCGGACGCGCCCTCGGGCATCCACCGCCTCAAGTTCAAGCCCTTCTCCAGCGAGGAATTGGAGACGGCGATGACGGCGAGCGGCCTGACGCCGCGCGAGCGCTACGGCACCTTCGAGGGCAAGCCCTTCGAGCCGTCGGACGCGCACCACATCGGCGTCGTCGACGGGTAGGGACGGGGAGGGCGGGGGCCTCAGCGCTCGAAGCGGTAGCCGAGGCCGCGCACGGTGAGGAAGTGGATGGGGGCCTCGGGGTCCGCCTCGAGCTTGAGGCGCAGCTGGCGCATGAAGTTGTCCACCGTGCGGGCGCTGCCCTCGTAGGCGTAGCCCCAGGCGGCGCTCAGGAGCTCCTCGCGGCTGAAGGTGCGCCCCGGGTGGGCGAGGAAGTGGGCGAGCAGCTTGAACTCCTGCGCGGTGAACTCCACGGGCTGGCCCGCGCGGCTCACGGTCTTGGCCGTCAGGTCCACCTGGACGTCGCCGAAGCCCACGGGGGGCTGGGTGGTGGTGGGGTAGCGGCGGCGCAGCACGGCCTTGATGCGCGCGAGCAATTCCTGCAGGCCGAAGGGCTTGACCACGTAGTCGTCGGCGCCGAGGTTGAGGCCGATGATCTTGTCCGTCTCGGCGCTCTTGGCGCTGAGCACCACCACGGGCGTGTCCCGGCCGCGCTGGCGCAGCTCCTTGAGGACCTCGAAGCCATTGAGCTCGGGCAGCATCAGGTCGAGCACCATCAGGTCCGGCGCCTCGTCGAGCGCGAGCGCGAGGCCCTGACGCCCCTCCTGGGCCTGGAGGACCTCGTAGCCCTCGAAGCGCAGGTTCATGGAGAGCCCGGTGAGAATGGCCAGGTCGTCCTCCACCACCAGGATGCGTCGTGGCTTGTCGCTCATGCAGGGTGCTCTACCGCACCTTCCGGGTGCTCGGAAGAGGACCCTTGGGCGGCGCGCGTGTCATGGGCTCATGGTCCTCGGTGGCACGTCCGGTAGCGTGCCGGGATGCGCGTTGTCCTGCTGGGGCTCATGGGGGTGCTGGCCGCATGCGGTGGCCGTCAGGGGCCGCGCCCGGACGAGGTCATACCCTCGGCGCACCGCGTCGCGTCTGACGCTGTGCTGGTCTGGAGCGTGGACCCGGAGGGGCAGGCGGCCCAGTCCTGGCAGCCCGCCGCGCTCTGGCGCCGGGAGTTGAGCGCGGCGCGGGCGCGCGTCCCGCGTCGGACATCTCCCGTGGTCCTCGTCTCCTCGCGTCCCCGCGACTGCGATCAGGAGCAGCTCGACTGCCACCGGGACTGCATGAGCCGCAAGCCGCCCTATCCGCATGGTGCGCGCTTGAATCACGGGCACGTGAACTACTGCGACACCAAGTGCCTCAATGCGTACATGGACTGTTTGAAGGCACAGCAAGCGGCTCCCCTGCGGCTGCATGAGGGAGCGACCTCCGCGACCTGGTTCCAGAACCATCAGGACGCGTTGACGGTCGGAGGCATCGTCATCGTCGCGGGGGTCGCCTGCGTCGTCATTTCCGTTGGGGTGGGCGTGTGGGTGCTCGCTCCCCTGGCGCTGCTGTGATGAGGGGTCTTCGTGCGATTTGATCTCGAGACGTCCTGTGCGGTGCTCCAGCGGCTGGAAGAGACCACGGGTGCTCGCTCCGAGGCGGATTCCCTGCGGCTGGCCGCCATGGCCCTTCACTTCATTTCGGGGCAGGGCTCACTTCTCGACTTCGAGGACTATCTCGCGTGCTTCGAGGCCGAACTGCCCGAGGCGTCGCTTCCTCGATTCGCCACGCGAGAGCTCGCACAGGACGAATTACGTCAAGCCGCCGTCTCCGCCGTCTCCCCATGCGTAGTGGTGGCGGGGCGTCGGCACTCCATGGGTTATTCCCTGGATGAAGGGGAGCGATTCCTGATTCCCGTTCCATCCAAGGAGGAGGTGCGGACGGTGGGGCCCGGGTCCATGCCCCGGTTGGTGTCGGGAGTACACGGTCTCCTCCGCGCGGAGGTGCATGCCACCTCCTCCGAGGAACACGCGTGCTTGCAACTGGCTCTGCTCGCGTTCCACTTCATTGGGGAGAGTGGACGATGGGTCGAGTTCGAGCGGTTCACGCGGCTCTTCGACACGCAAGCGCCTGTGCTTCCCCTGCGTGTTTTCTCCTCCCGGCAGGAAGCGGAGCGCTGGTTGAGCGATCATCCCCGGCCGCCGCATGGGGTTCAGGTTCAGATCGCGGGGCAGCGGTTCGTGGTGGGCTATGATCGAGAGACCGCTCTCCGAGTCTTGGTGCGCAGCCCCTCGCTCCATGAGCTGGGGTTGTCCCGAGCACCCGATGATTCCGCCGGGTAGGCGCTCGCCCGCGAAGCGCCACCCGTCCGAGCCCGGCTTGCTCACGGACAGTCTGAAGGCGCGGGACGTGACCGCTGAACTACTCGGGCTTCGCCTTCTGGGGGTACGGCGTCTCGTGGCGCGCGAGCATCTCGACGAACTGGACGATCTTGCGCGCGCGCGTCTCCGCCTTCTTCACCGAACCCAGCCGGTGGATGAGCGCGTAGCGGTTGGTCTTGTTCAGCACGTCGAACATGGCCTGGGCCTCGGGGACAGCCGCGATCGCCGCGGCGAGATCCTCCGGCACGACCGCCTCGGACGGTGCCGCGTAGGCGGCCGCCCACCGGCCGTCGGACCGCGCGGCCTCGACCGCGGCCCGGCCCGGCGGCAGCATGCGGCCCGCCGCCTCGAGCCGGGCCACGTTGGCGACATTGCGCTGGGACCAGGCGCTGCGGGGCCCACGGGGGGTCAGCCGAACGAACGACGACTCCGCGTCACGCTTGCGGCCTTGCCCGTCGATCCAGCCCACACACAGCGCCTCGTCGACCGCGAGCTGCCAGGTCACCGTGGTGACCGACCCGCCCTTCTTGTGCAGCGCCAGCCAGACGCCTGGTGAGGTGCCGTGGTGTCTTCCCAACCACGCCCGGAGCGCCTCGGCATCCGCGACCACCAATTCCTCCAACTCCGCCTTCGCCATGTGTCGCAGGATAGCCGTCGGCGCCGACGAGTACACTCGAGTACACAGCGAAGTTGCCCGCGTAGCCGCGCAGGAAGACCACGGCGGTGGATGCCGGCTCCGAGGACTCCGGCGGGATGAGGACGGCGTCGGAGGCCTCGGGGCGCTGCATGCCCAGCCAGGTCGCGACGGCGGGCGTGGCCACGGAGCCCTCCGTCTCGCGCATCCGGGTGAAGGCGGACTCGAGCGCGGGCACGAAGCTCGCTGCCTCCGCGCGCGGCAGCAGAAGCGCGCACCGTCACAGCACTTCGTCAGGCGATCGAGGACGCCATGCCGCTCATTTCTGCCTCGGATGCGGCCCAATGGTTCAAAGCCTGTGGCTTTCAGCCTCAAGCCACGTGAGCTCCGCTGTGAACGGGACGGCCCCCGGGCCCGTTGCCTTCCGGGTGCGGGGGCACGAGGACGCCCCCGCGCGAGGAGTTCCGCGCGCGGAGGCTCGCGGCGGGCGCCGCTCAGGGCAGGTAGAGCTCCGCCTCCGCCATGTCAGCGGAGAAATAACCTCCCGCGAGGAGCACCTGGCCATTGGGCAGCAGCGTGGCCGTGTGTTGCAAGACTCGAGGGAATGCGAGGGTCCCCGCCGCGCTCCAGGTATTCGTCGTCGGGTCGTAGGCCTCCATCTGTGACGAGAAGACATCCCGCCACTCCGTGACCAGCACCCGACCGTCGGACAGCAAGGTCACCGAGGGCTGGAAGCGGCGCGTGATCCGAGGGCCGGTGGTGCTCCAAACGCCCGTGGTCGGGTCGTACAACTCCGGGCGTTCCAGGTCGACGCTGCCCTCGCCCTCGGTGACGAGCACCTTGCCATTGGGCAGCAGCGTGGCCGAGTGGCCGGCGCGGGCCGACGCCATCGCACCCGTGACACTCCAGGACCCCGAGGCCGGATCGAACACCTCCGAGGTCGTCAGGGTCGAGGTGTCCTGACTGCCTCCGGTGACGAGCACCTTGCCATTGGGCAGCAGCGTGGCCGTGTGGCCGGAGCGGGGGACGGTCATGGCGCCGGTGACGCTCCAGGTGTTCGCGGCCGGGTCGTACAACTGCGCCACGGGGGTGTGGCCGATGGATTCCCCCGAGACGAGCACCCGGCCATCGGGAAGCAGGGTCGCCGTATACCGGAGGCGAAGCGGTAGGGCCAGGGCGGTCGTGGGGCTCCAGGTGCCCGACGCGGGGTCATACACTTCCCCGGTCGCGAGGTCCTCGATCCAGGGGTTGCTTCCCACGACGAGCACCTTGCCATGGGGCAGCGGCGTGGCCGTATGGAGAAAGCGAGGCGAGGACATGGGGGCCGTGGGGCTCCAGGTGCCCGTGGCCGGGTGATAGATCTCCGCCTCCGCGAGCGGACCGCTCTCGTTCATCCCCCCCACGACGAGTACCCGGCCGCCGGACAACAAGGTCGCCGTGTGGAATCGGCGAGGGGTGTTCATGGCGCCCGTGGCGATTCCCCCCGAGAAGCGGGCGTCGGGCGTGTAGACCTCCGCGCTGCCCTCATTGGACTGGCCTCCCGAGACGAGCACCTGGCCGTTGGCCAGCAACGTGGCGTCATGCCAGGAGCGAGACGCGGTCATGCTGGTGACCGTGCTCCAGGCGTCCGTGGCCGGGTCGTACACCTCCGTCTTCGCGGTGGGCGCGGAACTGATTCCTCCCGCGACGAGCACCTTGCCATTGGGCAGCGTCACGGCTGTGTGGAAGGCGCGAGGCGTGGCCATGGACGCCGTCATGCTCCAGGCGCCCGTGGCCGGGTCGTACATCTCCGCCGTCAACAGAGTGGACCAGGTGTCACCCTGGCCTCCCACGGCGAGCACCTTGCCCGTGGGCAGCAGCGCCGCCTTGTGGAAGGAGCGGCGCTCGGTCAGCGAGCCCGTGATGCTCCAGGTGTTCGAAGCCGGGTCGTACACCTCGGTCGAGGCAGTGCCCCCTCCCGCGACGAGCACTCGACCATTGGACAGCAAGGTCGCCGTGTGGAGACTGTGCGGCGCGTGCATGGCACCGGTGGCGCTCCAGGCGCCCGTGGCCGGGTCGTACACCTCCGCCGCGGGGTCGTCCGCCTGTCCCACGACGAGGACCTTGCCGTTGGGCAGCAGCGTCGCCGTGTGGACGTAGCGAGACGCGTTCAAGGCACCCGTGGTGCTCCAGGCGTTGGTGGCCGGATCATAGACCTCCGCCGTCCTCGCGCCCTCATCGCCTCCCACGACGAGGACCTTGCCGTCGCTCAGCAGCGTCGCCGTGTGTAAGGTGCGAGGCGAGGTCATGGACGCCGCCATGCTCCAGGCGCCGGTGGCTGGGTCGTACACCTCCGCCGTCGCCAGGACGCGGCCTATGCCATCCCCTCCCACGGCGAGCACCCGGCCGTCGGTGAGGCGCGTTGTCGTGTGTCCCGAGCGAGGCGTGCTCATGGTGCCCGTCGACACCCAGGCGAGGGGGCTACAGACGGGGAGCCCCGTCAGGGTGAAGCGGTTGGTGACCGTGAGGTGGAAGGCATTGGTGACGGTCGCGGTGACGACGAGGGGAATGCCCGCGCTGCTGACGCAGGTGGGCGCCGTCCAGGTGACGCGGCTGCGGGTGGCACCGGTGGAGGCCGCGTCCAACACGCCCACGCTCGCGCTCCAGAAGAATGAGAGCGCGGAGCCCTCGGGATCGCGGGCCACCACGTCGAAGTGGATCTTCTGGGAGGGCGCGGCGGTGGGCGAGGATGCGGCGGCGGACACCAGCACGGGGGGCAGGTGGGGCGCGGGCGCGGAATCGTTGCTCACGCACAGGGCCACGCTCCCGGTGTGCTGGGCCCCCCGACCATCGGAGACGGAAACGGTGAGGCGACAGTTGTTGCAGGCCTCGGAGGGAAGGGCGGTCGGGGTGAATCGGGCGGAGGCGGAAGCGGCGTTGGCCCAGGTGCCCGCGCAGGAGGCACTCCAGGCATAGCTCAGGCGGTCTCCCTCCAGATCGGAGGCCAGGGCGGAGACGGAGACGGTCTGTCCGACGGCCAGCCAGGAGGGGGCCGCGCTGATGGCGGACACCAGCGGGGCGGTATTGAAGGAGATGAAGAACCAGGCATTGCCCTCCACGCCACTGGCGGTGACGGCGACGCGCAGGGAGATGGAGGCGGCGAGGCCGCGGGAGTCGGTGACGGTGACGGTGAGGGTCTGGAGGCCGGAGGCGGCGGGCGCGGTCCAGGACGTGGCGCTCCCGGTGGGCGAGGAGAAGGCGCCCGCGGTGGAGGTCCACGCGTAGGTGAGCGTGTCCTCTGGGTTGGGGTCATGGGCGGTGACGGACAGAGAGATCGTGCCGCCCACGGCCACGGAGGTGGCGGAGGCGAGGAGCGAGTCGATGAGGGGGGCTTCGTTGTCGAACGGAGGCGGGGACGAGAGGGGCTGGAGGGTGAGCGCGACGAGGGCGGTCTGGTCCGGGAGGATGGTGATGCCGGAAGCGGAGCCTTGGAAGAGGAGGGTGTCGGAGGCGTCGAAGGCCTGGGCGAAGAAGGCTCGGTCGGCTCCGGCGGGAATGTGCCCGAGGAAGCCGCTCCAGACGCCCTCCGAGACGACGAGGTCGACGGAGCGGGGGGCGAAATCAGACGCGCTCGCGGTGACGGTGACGCGCGCGATGGACGCGGAGAGTTGCTGGGCGAGGGCGACGGCGAACCGAGCCGAGCCGTCGGGGGAGGATGCGGTCGGGGTGCATCCCGCGAGCAACATCAGACACAACGCCAGTGGCAGGAGAGAGGAAATCCGTTTCATACATCCTGAGGGGCAAGGGGAGGCGGAAGTCAAACACATCTCCCGAGAGCCAACCCCATCCCTTGTCGCGCACCCAAGCGTCCGCGTCAGTGCTCCCGCGCGTGCAGCCACGTGGCGATGGTGCTCCGACATTTCGCGTGATGGTCCAGGAAGGCGAAGTGGCCGCTGTCGACCTCCACGGAGGTGGCGAGGCGTCCCGCGCGCCGGGCGTACTCCCGCATCAGCCGCGCGGGCATCATCGTGTCCCGTGCGCCCTGCACGAGCAGCACGGGCACCCGGGGCGGAGCCTCCTTCGTCTCGGCGCCCGAGATGAGCACCAGGCCTCGGAGCTCCAGTCCGGCGGGGACGGGCCGGTTCACGAGCACGCTCGCGCCCTCGCCACCGTTGGACAGGCCCCCCAGGTACACCCGGCGGATGCCTTGCTTCACGAGCCAGGCATACGTGGCCGCGAGCGTCCGCTCGCCTCGCGGCGACTTCCAGCGGCCCTCGGGCCCCACCGAGGGGCAGAGGGTGAGCGCGGAGATGGCATGGGCCGCACGGCTCATCTGCCAGCAGTACACGGCGAAGTTGCCCGCGTAGCCATGGAGGAAGACCACGGCGGTCGAGGTCGGCTCCGAGGACTCCGGTGGGATGAGGACGGCATCGAAGGCCTCGGGGCGCTGCATGCCCAGCCAGGTTGCCACGGCGGGCGTGGCCACGGGGCCCTCCGCCTCGCGCATCCGGGTGAAGGCGGACTCGAGCGCGGGCACGAAGTCCTGGGCCTCCGCGCGCGGCAGCCGTCCGGAGAGGCGGAGCGCATGGGCGGCGAGGAGCGTTCCATCCCGCTCGTCGACGAGCCGGTTGACGAGTCGCGTCCCTCCGTCCGGCAGCCGCTGAACGGACAGCGCTCCCCGCTCCGTGAGCAGCACACGCGCGCCGAGGACGAACACGAGCAGGCCCAGCCCCGCGCGGGTGAGGCCCCGCCAGCGCCTCCGACGCCGGGTGAGGAGCCCCACCGTGGTGAGCAGCGCGCCCAGCACATACCCCCAGCCCGAGGGACTGGCGCCGATGAGGAGCGCCGCCCCGAGCAGCGCGGCCACGAGCGGCGCGGCGAGCGCGCCCAGGAGCAGGGCCGCCCTGGACACGGCCGGGCTCAGACCTTCTCCACCGGGAGCTGGAGGGTGAAGCGGCTGCCCTTGCCCAGCTCGCTCTTGAGGAGGATGTGCCCGCCGTGCGCCTCCACGATGCGGCGGGCGATGGCCAGGCCCAGGCCGCTGCCCTCGGTGCGGCGCGTGAGCAGGTTGTCCACCCGGTAGAAGCGCTCGAAGATGCGCCGGTGGTCGCGCCGGGCGATGCCCACGCCGTGGTCCTCCACCGTCAGCTCCACCCACCGCCGATGCTGGCGCACGCTCAGGGCGATGCGCTTGTCCTCGCGGCTGTACTTGTAGGCGTTCTGCAGGAGGTTGAGCAGCGCCCCGGCGATGGCCACCCGGTCCACGTGCACCGGGGGCGGCGGCTCGGGCACCTGCACGGTGAGCTTCAAGTCCCCCTCCAGCCGCTGGGCGCGGAAGGCCGCCACGGCCGTCTCCACCACGTCCGACACGGGCAGCGTCTCCGGGTGGTACTCCTTGCGGCCGCTCTCGATGCGAGACCAGTCGAGCACGCGCTCGATGAGGGTGCTCAGGCGCTCGGTCTCCTGGGTGAGCATGCGCAGCACCTCCTGCGTCTGGGCGGGGTCCTGCACGCGCCCCAGGGCGAGCGTCTCGATGAACATGCGGATGGAGGTGACGGGGGTGCGCAGCTCGTGGCTCACCAGGGAGACGAAGTCCGTCTTCATGCGCGACAGCCGCGCCTCGCGGTAGAGCACGCGGCCCGTGTAGACGACGCCGAAGGAGAGCGTGAGGTAGAAGAGCGCGAGCAGCACCACGTAGACGAGCCGGTTGCGCGTGGAGGCCCGGGCCACGGGATCCTCGCCCAGGGGCACCACGCCCAGCCGGAAGTCCTGCAGGGGCACGTCCAGCGTGCGCTCGGCGAGCGTGGGCGGCCCGAGCGCGCTGGCGCGGGCCTGGGCCACCTCGGAGGCGAGCTTGCCCATGAGGCCCTCGCCGGGAAGTGGCTCCTGCCGGGCGAGCAGCACGAAGCGCACGGGCTCGCTGGACGTCTGCTGTCCCTCGCCCCACTCGGCGAGCAGGGCCTCCACGGCCTCCTGGGACACGCGGGCGCCATACACGGTGCCATCGCGCGGCTCGGCGGCGAGGAGCGTGGCCTTGCCGCCCACCACGAGCGAGAAGAGCGAGGTGCCCCGAGGGAAGTCGGAGGACGAGGTGCCCGTGGCCTGCAGCGCGGTGGCCAGGTCCTTGTCGGCCGTGCGCACCTGCTTGCCCTCCAGCTCGAAGGTGTCGCGCGTGGACAGCCGACGGCCCGCGGCGTCCACGAGCCACCACTGCCCTTCCTCGCGCTCGAAGCTCGCCGCGCGCAGCACCGTGGGCAGCTCCTCGGCGAGCCCCTCCAGCGTGCCCTTCCAGGCCGCCTCCAGCCGCTTCTCCACCGCGGCGCGCTCGTTGATGATGGCCACGACGCCAAAGCCGGACAGGCCCGCGGACGGCAGCACCACGAGGACGATGAGCAGCGCGAAGGTGCGCCGGAAGCTCAGGATGATGGGCGGGGGATGGGTGGCCACGGGGCGTCTCCGTGCGGCGCGTCGGGGCTCAGCGCGGGCCGGCGTCGGGAAGGGGGCCGGCGTCGGGAGGAAGGCCGGCGTCGGGAAGGGGGCCCGCGTCGGGAGGGCTCGCCACGGCGGCCTGGGCGAGCCGCTCGGGCGTGGTGGCGTAGAGCGTCATGCGGGCCAGGTCGAGCGCGCGCTCCTTGTCCGGGCCCAGCCAGGTGACGACGATGCCGCAGGGCGTGTCCTCGTCCCAGGCGGACACCTGGAGCATGCCCGGCACGGGCTCGCGCCGCGCCGCGGCCTTGCCCATGGCGGGCACCTCCGTGCCACCGGCCTTGATCGTCGGGGTGAGCAGGGCGCGCGTGTCCTCGCCCTCGAAGCGCGGGCGGCAGTCGTAGGCGATGGAGACGGAGACGTCGCGGCGCTCGGTGGAGCGCAAGACGCACAGGGGGCCGCAGGTGGGGCAGGGGCGCTCCTGCGTGAGGGTGAAGCCGGGCAGCGCGTCGCGCACCTCCAGCGCCACGAGGCCCTCGCACCGCAGGGTCTCCTGCGGGGGCACGCCCGCGTCCGGCGCGCTCGGCGTCCGCGAGCGGCACGCGCCCAGCGCCAGCATCAGCACCACCACTCCCACGCCCCGGCCTGCCCGCATCCCGACATCCCTCCTCGCGCCCCGTGAAGGCGGCGGATGGTAGTCCGCCCGGTTCCGGAGGGAGCGGGGGAAAGTGGGCGGCTGCTCGCTGTCAGACGCCACGCGTCATCCGCCGTGCCCGGGATTGCTCGTTTCCGGGCGCGGGGCTGGTCTACACTGCGCCCCCCCTCCTCCGACACCCAGGAGATGTGCTCCATGCGCGCCAGCGTCATCGGTTCTGGCTCTTTCGGCACGGCCCTCGCCAACGTCCTCGCGGTGAACTGCGAGCATGTGGGCCTGTGGGGCCGGGACGCCGCGCTCGCCGAGGCGATCAACACCCGCCACGAGAACGGCACCTACCTGCCGGGCATCCCCATCTCCCCGCGCGTGAGGGCCACGACCGTGCTGGCCGAGGCGCTGGAGGGCGCGGAGCTGGTGGTCATGGCCGCGCCCAGCCACGCCACGCGCCAGGTGGTGGCCCAGGCGCTGCCGCACCTGCCCCGGCACGTGCCGCTGGTCACGGTGGCCAAGGGCATCGAGAACGACACGCTGCTCACCATGACGGAGCTCCTGGAGGACTGCCTGCCGGAGGAGTTCCATCCGTACATCGCCGTGCTCTCGGGGCCGAGCTTCGCCAAGGAGCTGGCCCAGCGCATGCCCACGGTGGTGACCATCGCCTCGCCCTGGGACAAGGTGGCGCTGCGCTGCCAGAAGGCGCTGCAGACGGAGACGTTCCGCTCCTACACGTCCAGCGACGTGGTGGGGGTGCAGTACGGCGGCGCGCTCAAGAACGTCATCGCCATCGCGGCGGGCATCGCGGACGGGCTGGGCATGGGCCACAACGCCCGCGCGGCCATCATCACCCGGGGGCTCGCGGAGATCACCCGGCTGGCGGTGCGCAAGGGCGGCAACCCGCTGACGCTCTCGGGCCTGTCGGGCATGGGGGACCTGGTGCTCACGTGCACGGGGGAGCTCAGCCGCAACCGGCACGTGGGCATGGAGCTGGGCCGGGGCCGCTCGCTGCCGGACATCCTCGCGGACATGAAGCAGGTGGCCGAGGGCGTGAAGACGGCCAGGAGCGCGCGGGATTTGTCGCAGAAGGTCGGCGTGGAGCTGCCCATCTGCGAGAAGGTGTATGCCATCGCCTACGAGGGCAAGAGCGCTCGGGCGGCGGTGGTGGAGCTGATGACACGTCAGCCCAAGAACGAACTGGTGTGAGGCCTGCGCGCCTCACCCGAACGCGGTGAACCACCACCTGGGGGTCGAGCCAATGAGTTGGAAGAAGCGCTGGTCGGGAGCGGGTCTGGTCGTGCTGACGGCGTGTGTCGGCGTGGCGGGCTGTGACAAGGACAAGCCGACGCCCGAGCCGGAGCCGACGCCGTCCGTGCGCCGCAACAAGATGATCATCTTCGTGTGGGACGGGCTGCGGCCGGACTACATCAACGCGGCGGACACGCCCAACGTCCACGCGCTGCGCACGCGGGGCGTGTGGTTCGAGGACAACCACTCGACCTACCCGACCTTCACGCTCATCAATGGCGCCACGTTCGCCACGGGCGCGTTCCCGGCGGTGACGGGCTTCAACGGCAACGCGGCCTACGCGCCCGGCCCCAAGGTACAGAACGCCACGGGCGCCACCGCGGACTTCCACGCGCCCGTCTTCGTGGACGACTGGCGGCTGCTCGACCAGCTTGGCAAGTACTACGAGGAGACGTTCCACGAGCCCCTGCTCAACGCGGACACGCTCTTCGCGGCGGCGCACGGCGCGGGCCTCAAGACGGCGACGATTGGCAAGAGCGGCCCGGCCTACCTGCAGGACACCGCGCGCGGCGGCGTGCTCATCGACGAGAACACCGTCTGGCCGCTGGCCACCGCCGAGGACATGCAGCAGAAGGGCTTCAAGCTGCCGAAGAACACCCCCCTGATGCACCCGGGCCTGACGCTCGCCGCGGACAACGGCTCGCCCACGGGGACCTCGTCCATCATCTTCTTCTCCGATGGCAAGACGCCCGACGCGTCCGACAGCGCCGGCGGCCGTCACCTCACGCAGAACCAGAACCTGGCGGACTACTACACGGGCTACGTCCTGCCCCAGGTGATGCCGGACCTGTCGCTCATCTGGCTGCGCACGGTGGACGCCGCGCAGCACGACTACGGCCCGGGCTCGGCCAACGCCCTGGCCTCCTTGCGCCTGCAGGACAAGCTGCTCGGGCAGATCGTCTCGACGCTGGAGGCGCGGGGCGAGCTCGCCACGACGAACATCCTCATCGCCTCGGACCACTCGCACTCGTCGGTGTCCGGGCCGCTGTCGCTCTTCCCGCTGCGCGGCGTCACGCCGGACGGGACCACGGGCAAGAACACGGCGGGCGAGGTGAGCGCCACGGGCTTCTCGGCGTCCGGTTTCGTGCGCAGCGCGGACCTGCTCACGCGCGCGGGCTTCCACGCGTATGACGGCTCGGGCTGCGACAACTCGCCCGTGCTCAGCGGCATCCGCGCCGATGGCACCCCCGTCTATCCCCAGCGCACGGACACCGAGGGCGCGCTGTGCGGCACCAAGGGCGCCAGGTACACGACGCCCGCCTACGCGGTGCCCGCGACCCTGCCCGCGGACGCCATCATCATCGCGGCGCCGGGCGGCTCGGATCAGTTCTACATCCCGAGCCACGACCCCGCGCTGGTCAAGCGGCTGGTGTCCTTCCTGCAGAGCCGCGAGGAGTACGGCGCCATCTTCGTGGACTCGCGCTACGGGGACATCCCGGGCACCTTCCGTGCCTCGGCGGCCAACCTGGAGAACGCCTCGGGCCGCAGCCCCGACGTGACGGTGAGCTTCATGTGGGATGACCAGGCGTCCATCAACGGCAAGCCGGGCATCGAGTACAACTCCTACCCGCCGTACCGGGGCATGCACGGCAGCTTCAGCCCGGTGGACGTGCACAACACGCTCATCGCGTCGGGTCCGGACTTCAAGGCGGGCGTCAACAGCACCTTGCCCTCGGGCAACACGGACGTGGCGCCCACGGTGGCCCACCTGCTCGGCCTGTCGCTGCCCACGGCGCAGGGCCGCGTGCTGGTGGAGTCCCTGCTCAAGCCGCCCTCCGAGCCCGCGCTCACGGTCAAGACGGTGACGGTGGAGGCCACGCCCGTGAGCGGGCTCCAGTTCCAGATGCCCACGGACCCCTCCGGCGCCACGCTCGACACCGCGCTCCAGGGCAACTACTCGGCGGTGCTCCAGATGAAGCAGCTCGATGACGGCCAGGGCAAGACGTTCACTTACTTCGACCTGGCGCGGGTGACGCGGAAGTGAGCCGTCGCGTGGGCGTGCTCGGGGTAGGGCTGTGCGCCGCGAGCGCGCTCGCGGCGGCACCGGAGTCGGCCGGAGGTCTCTCCTGGGAGAAGACCTTCGGCCCGCCCGCCACGAAGCCGGACCTCCAGGTGAAGGCGCGCACGGAGGATCCCTCCGGAGGCACCCATACCCTGGAGCTCTGGCGGGACGGCGAGCGGTGGCTGCGGCGGCGCACGGACGGGCTCCTGGAAGTCTGGGTCGAGGACCAGGGCCCGGCGGGCGCGCCGGCGCACGCGGTGACGGTGGTGGATCGGCGCTCGGGTACGGTGCGCCGCGTGTCGGTGGAGCGCAGCGCGAAGCTGGGCCCGGCGTTCACGTGGTGGCCGCTCGCGCACCTGCTGCCCTTGCCCGGGCCGCGCTACACGCTGCGGCGGCTGAAGGCGCCCGCGCTGCGGGTGGGGAGCGCGCGGTGTGACTGGTACGTGTTCCTCCCGGAGGGCCAGCCCGAGCAGCGCATCTGCTGGTCGCGGGAGTACGCGCTGGCCCTGCGGCACGAGGAGAAGCGAGGGGCGGGCTGGTGGACGCGGCTCGCGGTGGACAGCGTGGGGCCGCTCACCGACAAGGCGGCGGCGTTCCACCTGGAGTCGGAGGGCCTGAGGGACGTGCCCCTGCCCGAGCCCGCCGAGGACTAGGGGTCCGGTGGGCGTGCCACACGGAGTTGGAGAGGGGCGAGGCCTGTGAACGACGAGTTGAGCCGGATCTGGAATCTCTACGGGACCGGGGGACTGGGGGCCGCCGTGCGGGCCGGGACGGTCACGCCGGACGGTCACCTGTACCTGGCGCTGTTGGCCTTCGCGGAGGAGCGCTACGCCGAGGCGGCGGAGCTCGCGGCGGGCGCGGCGAGGGCGGAGCCGGAAGCGCTCCTGCCCCGGGCGGCGGCCACCTACCTCGCGCGGGTGGCGCGGGAGGGCAAGCGCGACGTCTACGTGTCGGCGGAGGGCTTTGGCGCCTTCATCCGGGGTGGGGGCAACGTGCCGCTCTACCAGGCGACGAGCGCGGCGCTGGCCCGGAACCATCCCCAGACGTCCTTCGAGCTGTTGGACATCGGCGTGGGAGACGGTCTGGCGCTGTTGCCGTCGCTGACGTCGCGGGTGGAGGGGGTGACGCTGGTGGAGCCCGCGGTGCCCCTGCTCGCGCGGACCACCGAGGCGCTCGCCCAGAAGCGCATCGGGTTCGATGCCTACGCCGGAAGCCTCCAGGAGTTCGCGGCCGAGCCGCGCTCGCGCTCACGCCGCTGGGACGTGGCGCAGGCGACCTTCAGCTTGCAATCGCTCGCGCCGGCGGACCGACCGGCGATGCTGCGCTGGCTGAGGGCGCGGTGTGACGTCCTGTTGATCGCCGAGTTCGACCCGCCGTGCATGGACGAGCCGTTGAAGCCCGAGACGGCGGCGCACGTGTTCGCGCGCTACCGCGAGGGCCTGGCGGAGTACGTGGGGGCGGACTTCGAGACGGTGGCCCAGGGCTTCCTGATGCCGGTGATGTTCGGCTACGCGGACCGGAGCGTGGCGCGCACCAACTTCGAGCAGCCCCTCGCGCAGTGGGAGCGGCTCTTGCGCGAGGCGGGCTTCGAGAAGGTCGAGCGCCAGCTGCTGTACCCCTATTGGTGGGCTCCCGCCTGGTTGCTCGTGTCGTCCCCCGCGTCACCTTCGGGCGCGCAGCGGGTATTGGAATGAACTTCCGGATGGGAGGCGGCTTGCTCCTCCTCCTGTTTCTCCAAGCCGCGTGTGTCACGGGCTCGTCGCGAGGACTGACTTCAAGACGTGATCATTCCCCTGTTCAGGTCTCGGACCTGGAATTTCGGCATGCGTTCACCCGGCTCCTCCTTGATGTTCCCCTTCGGATCACCGACGCCTCTCCAAGACCTGGTGTTGTCCGCCTGAGAAGGGCGATATGGCCATCGAATGCCGTGGGGGACGCCTCCGTGGAGGCGGGTTACGCACGCTGGTGCGCGCGACGCGGCTCTCCGGGCGATTGCTTCCTGCTCCTCGGTGAGGGGCCATATGACGCCACGCTCGGTCAGAGGGACAGATTCATCCTGGCCCTCGGTCTCGCGTTCACCCCATCCGTGGAGGCCGCCATGGGGGTTCTCCGGGATTTCTCTCGGGAGGCCATGACGGTCATGGTCACGGGGCTGTCGCTCTATCTGGTCGTCCTCCTGGCTCCAGAACCCCTGTCCAAGGGTCTCGCCACGGCGATGACGCTTTTTCTCTGGGGCTACCTCGGCCATGAACTCTGGGGGTTGATTTCCGCCACGACGCAGCTCTGGGACGACGTGCAATCCGCTCGGACGTTCCACCAACTCCGTGGTGCGAGCGAGCAGTACGCCCAGGTCCTCGGGCCCAACACCCTGCGTCTCCTCATTCTCCTGGCGACATGGCAAGCGGGTGTTCATGGCAAGGACTTCACGACGGGACATGGGCTGCCGGGCTTCTCCCAGGCGGTGCGGAACGCCGCGAGCCTGGGCCGCATCGACCTGACCGCGGTGGCCGCCGAGGCGACGTCGGTATCGTTGGCCGAGGGGCGGCTCGTGCTCACGTATCCCTCCGGCGCGGCGGTGGTCCTCTCCATGCGGACGGGGGAGGATGAGGCGGGAGAGGTCCACCACATCGCCACCGTGGAGAACGAGAAGTCCGCGCTTCGCGGAGGACCTTGGACGCCTCGGTTCAAGAGGTTCTTCGACAAGGCGGGTATGTCGATGGAGGACCCCGCGAACAAGGTCCGCGTTCCGGGGCACAAAGGTCCTCATCCCCAGGCGTACCATGAGCGTATCCACCGGCGTCTCTCGGGCGCGATGGAGGACTGCGAAACCACGGTCCAATGCCAGGAGGTCCTCTCACGGGAGTTGAAGGCCTTGGCCGAACAGCTGCGAAGAGCGGGTTCCGAGTTCAACAAGCTGATTACGGGAAACCCGTGAGGTGAGGAGTGCCGCATGACGCGACGGTATTTCGAGCTGACCGATGACATGACCCACCCGGAGCGCTGGTTGCTGGGGGACCCCCTGGACGAACAGGGAAAAGAGGTGCCCGCACGGCGGTTCATGAGCGGAGCGCCCACCCACGTCGATGGACGGCTTCGAATCCCCGTCTACCACCCGGGACCTCCGCTCGATTTCACGCGCGCCGACACAGGAAGCATCCCCGTGGTCAGCGAGAAGGTGGCTCGGGTCCTGTCCGAGTCGGCGCCCAGTGACGTTCAGCTCTTCCCCGTGGACGTGGACTCGCGGCCAGAGCACTTCTTCCTGGTCAACGTCACGCGCCTCGTGAAGTGCATCGATGACGCGGCTTCCACGGAGGTGCTGTACTGGACGCCGGAAGATGGTCGACCCGGGAAGGTCGGGCAGTACCGGGATGTCCACGGCATGCGCATCGATCCCTCCAAGGTCGTGGGGGCGAAGGTGTTCCGGCCTTGGGGCTGGAGGGGGTCCCTCCTCGTGGCCGACGAGGTGAAGGAGGCCCTCGTGCGCAGCGGCGCCTCGGGGCTCGTCTTCCAGGAAGTGACCGGCCCCGGGTGAGGCTCGGAGCGTGCTCCCTCAGTACCGGCTGCCCACGCCCTTGACCCGCCACACCGTCTGCCGCTGGGTGGTGACGTGGGACATGAGCACGTTGTCCTGCTGCATCTGGTCCAGCAGGCGCACGAGCTTGCTGCGGTCCAGGCCGGTGGCCTCGGCGAGGTCCGGCGTCTCCAGGCCCGCCGGGTAGCGGCGCAGCTCGTCGACGATCAGCTTCTTGAACTCGAGCTTGGCGGCGCCATCCATGTCCTGGGCCTTGGAGGCCTGCACGATGGCCCAGGACACCAGCGCCAGCACCACCAGGGCCAGGGCGGGGTAGACGATGTGGCTGTTGCGCTCGAGGACGTCGAAATAGCTCGGGTCCACCGACGAGGCGGGCTTGTCGGGACCCGGATCCAGTCCAGGAATGGAGATCTGCGCGAGCAGGGCGAGGGCGGAGGGAGTCAGCACGGCCCCGGAATCCTAGAAGGCTCCGGAGCCGTCGGCAACCTCACGCCCGCACTCTTCCTACATCACGCCCAGGCCCTGCGAGGCGCCCTCGGCGAACAGCGTGGTGTCCGCCTTGGCCAGGAGCGAGGCCAGTCCCTCGCGCTGCACGGCGCTGATGGCCACGCCGCCCCGGGAGCGCAGGAGGGCTTCCACTTCCTCGGCCGTCAGCTGGTCGGCCTTGTTCCACACCATGAGGCGCGGCTTGGCCATCAGCTCCAGGGAGTCGAGGATGTTCTCCACGGCCTCCACCTGCTCGTCGCGCGCCGGATCGCTCGCGTCCACCACGTGCAAGAGCAGGTCCGCGTCGTACAACTCCTCCAGCGTGGCGCGGAAGGCGGCCACCAGGTCCTTGGGCAGGTCGCGGATGAAACCCACCGTGTCGGTGATGATGACCTCGCGCTCCTGGGGGAAGCGCAGCCGGCGGCTGGTGGGATCCAACGTGGCGAACAGCTTGTCCTCCGCGAGCACCTCGGCGCCGGTGATGGCGTTGAGCAGCGTGCTCTTGCCCGCGTTGGTGTAGCCCACGATGGAGATGACCGGCAGGTCGCGCCGGTTGCGCTGGGCGCGGCGCACCTCGCGCTCGCGTGACAGCGAGTCGATGCGCTTCTCCAGGTGGTTGATGCGATCGCGCGCGCGGCGGCGGTCGATCTCGAGCTTCGTCTCACCGGGGCCGCGTCCGCCGATGCCGCCGGCCAGACGGCTGAGCGAGGTGTCACTCTGCACGAGCCGCGGCAGCCGGTACTTGAGCTGGGCGAGCTCCACCTGGAGCTTGCCCTCGGCGCTCTGCGCCCGCTGGGCGAAGATGTCGAGGATGAGCTGGGTGCGGTCGATGACCTTGAGGCTCGTGGCCTCGCTGATGTGCCGACCCTGCGAGGGCGTGAGATCCTTGTCGAAGATGAGCAGGTCGGCCATGGCCTGCATGGAGCGCAGGTTGAGGTCCTCGAGCTTGCCGCGCCCGATGAGGTAGCGCGGGTCGGCCTCGCGGCGCATCTGCAGGACGCTGTCGAGCACCTCGACGCCGGCGGTGCGCGCCAGCTCCTTGAGCTCGGCGAGGCTGGCCTCGGCGGCGGCGCGGTTGCCGTCCAGGCACACCGCCACGAGCAGGGCCTTGTCACGACCGGACACCCGGCGCGCGGCGGCCTTGCGGTTGAGCTCCTCCTCCAGCGCCTCCAGCGTGTCGAGCACGTCGGGCTGACCGTCGTGCACGTCCGGCAGGGTGGTGACGCTCCAGAAGGTGCCGTCGCCGTTCTCGGGGACCAGGTGCGCGTAGTGCAGCACGCCCGGCAGGCCCTCCTCGCCCACGCCGATGGCGGCGACCATGTCCAGGCGCAGCAGCGCCAGGTCCGTCAGGTCGTCCTTGGTGAGCGGCTCGCTCTTGAGGTGCGTGTGCACGAGCCGCAGGCCACGCAGACGCACCTGGCCCGCACGGGCGCGGCCGATGTCGGGCAGCTCCAACTTGTGGGCGTTGCCCACCACCACGTGCTCGATTTCCCCCTTGCGGTTGAGCAGCACGCCCACCTGCCGGTTCATCTCCCGCGACAACTCGGTGAGGTGGCGGGCGAGTTCAGGGGAGACGATCTCGTGGGGCGACACGCGGCGCCGATAGGTGTTGCGCAAACGACTCTGCTCGCTTGCCTTGAGGCCCAGGGTGTTGCCGTAGATGTCCTTCAAAACAGTCCTTCTCCCACGCGGATGAGGAAGGGCGCCCGCGTCTCGCCGTCGGCCTGCTTGGTCTCTCCAGGAGCATAAGGGCCCCCTGGTCGGGTTTCATCCCCGGGTGTGTCAAATGCCGACCTCATACAACACGTCCCCACGACGGGCTCTTCCGGCGTACCCTGACAGCGTGAGCCTTTCGGGACGAGAAGCGGTGCGCGCCGCCCGGCGCGTGGTGGTGAAGATCGGGACCAATGCCCTCACGAACGCCACGGGGCGCTTCAACCGGGCCCACTTCGAGGCGCTGAGCGAGGACCTGCTCTGGGCGGCCCGGGACCGGGAGCTGGTGGTGGTGTCCAGCGGCGCCGTGGCCCTGGGGGTGGAGCGGCTGGGACTGCCCGCGCGGCCCAAGGACATTCCGGGCAAGCAGGCCTGCGCGGCGGTGGGCCAGAGCCGGCTGATGCAGGCGTACGAGGAGGCGTTTGGCCGGGCGGACCGACGGGTGGCCCAGGTGCTGCTCACGCACGGGGATGTGCAGGACCGGCGGCGCTACCTCAACGTGAAGCACGCGCTGGAGCGGCTCATCGAGGCCCACGTGGTCCCCATCATCAACGAGAACGACACCGTGTCGGTGGACGAGCTCAAGTTCGGCGACAACGACACCCTGGCGGCGCTCGTGGCCGGGGGCGTGGAGGCCGATGCGCTCGTCGTCCTCTCGGACGTGGAGGGGCTCTACACGGCGGACCCGCGCAAGCACCCGGACGCCCAGCTCATGCCCCAGGTGGACACCGTCACGCCGGAGTTGCTCGCGCTCGCCGGGGGTTCGGGCAGCCAGGTGGGCACCGGCGGCATGGCCACCAAGATTCGCGCCGCCGCGCGCGTCACGGAACTGGGCGTGCGCTGCGTCATCACCTCGGGCGCGGTGCCGGGCCGGCTGCGCGCGGTGCTCGCCGGCGAGTCCGTGGGCACGCTCTTCGAGACCTCGGGCAGCCGGCGCAGCGCGCGCATGGCGTGGATCGCCCACGCGCTCAAGTCCAAGGGCCGGGTGCTCGTGGACGAGGGGGCGCGCACGGCCGTCGTCACCGCCAAGCGCAGCCTCCTGCCCTCGGGCATCCGCTCGGTGGAGGGGGATTTCGGCCGGGGAGACCCGGTGGACCTGGTGGACGCGCGGGGCGAGGTGTTCGCCCGGGGCCTGAGCGCCTACGACGCGGGCGAGCTGCGGCGCATCGCGGGGCTCAAGAGCACCGACATCGAGCCCGCGCTCGGCTACCGCTACATCGACGAGGCGGTGCACCGGGACGATCTGGCCGTCCTCTAGGCGCGCCGCCCTGGGCTCAGATGGCGCGCTCGCCGCCGGCCGCCTCGGCCGCCTGGGTGAGGTCCATCAGCGCGCGGAACTCCGGCGAGTTCACCTTCATGAGGAGCAGGGACACCTCCAGGTCTCCCGACCCGCGGCCGAGTCGCACGCGGCTCTCCTGGCCGTGGCGCAGCGAGACATCCCGCCAGTGGCCGGACGCCTCGGGCAGGACCAGGTCCAGCTCCAGGTGGAACGTGTTGCCCTCGGCGGTGGGGGTGAGGACCAGGCGGTAGTCGGGCACCTGGGCACCGGGCTGGCGGCGCTCGGCGCGCACCGTGCGGCCCGTCTCCCCGAGCAGCTTGGGCTGGGCCACGAGCCGCCCCTGGCTGCGCACCTCCAGGGCGAAGTACAGCGGCTCGGCCTCGGCCTGCCTCGGCACGGTCCAGATGCAGGCCCACCCCACCAGCGCCAATCCCAGGCACAGCTTCTTGAGGAGCGTGGCGCGCATCATGTGGTTCCCTCTCCGAGTGAACAGGCCGCCTGCCGGGCCGGTTCGTGAGCGGACAAGCCCGCCCCACTCCGGCCCCGACGGTGTCGATTGCTAGGAATATCCCAGTTGGCCGCCGTTCGCGAGACTCCCCACCGCGCTCGGCTCCCCGGCTACCCGGGTCGCCACCGCTCCTTCCTCGACATACCTGCCTGCCCGTTCAGTAAAAAGTTGTCCAAGCGCTCGTCTCGCGGGTAGATCCCGATGGGTGGGAAAGCCCCACATGCCGTCCCGTGTTGTTCCTGGTTCCTCGCCTTGACCCCACGCATCGCTTTTGCGCATTGTCGAAGACTTGCCCATGGACCGGACCGAACGTCTCCTTGATCTCGTGGCGCTGTTCCTGGACGCTCGGGAACCCATTTCCTGGGCGGAGCTGCGCGAGCACTTCCCCGAGGACTACCGGGGCATCTCCGACGATGCCGCCGAGCGCAAGTTCGAGCGCGACAAAGCCGAGCTCCTGGAGCTGGGCTTTCCGCTCACCTACATCCAGGGCGATGACGAGCGGCGCGACGGCTATGTCGTCAACCGCGACGCCTACTACCTGCCCGAGGTGGACCTGACGAAGGAGGAACTGGCGGTGCTCTACGCCGCGGGCAGCGCCGCGCTCACCTCCGGGGCCTTCCCGGGCCGGGACGACCTGTCGCACGCCCTGCGCAAGATTGGCTTCTTCGCCGGAGACGCGCTGCCCACCCCCGGCGTGCGCATGGAGCTGGGCGCGGAGCAGGACGGCCCCCGGCTCGCCGCGCACCTGGAGCAGCTCTGGGGCGCGTGCGCCACGCGCAAGTGGGTGCAGATGTCCTACCGCTCGCCCAAGCGCCCCGACCTCACCGAGCGCCGGGTGGACCCGTACGGGCTCGCGCTGCGCCGGGGCATCTGGACGCTCGTGGGCTACTGCCACCTGCGCCAGGGGGTGCGCACCTTCCACGTGCACCGCATCCACAGCCTCAAGCCGAACACGGCCCGGCCGCGCACGCCGGACTTCGATGTCCCCGCGGGCTTCTCCTCGGACGACTACGTGGCCAGCTACCCCTGGCAGCACCGCTTCCACCCCCGGCTCGAGGCGCGGCTGCGGCTCACCGGGGAGCTGGCCGGGCGCGCCGCCACGCTGTTTCCCGGGGCCCAGGTGACGCCGGCCGCGGAGGGCGGGGGCATGCTCGTGACCCTGGGCGTGACGTTCCTGGATGGGCTCCTGCGCTTCTGCATGCAGCTCGGGCCGGAGTGCCACGTGGAGGGTCCCGAGGAGGGCCGGCAGGGCATGAAGGACATGGCGACGCGCATCCTCCAGAAGCACGCACCCCGCTCGGAGGTGGCGGCATGAGTGTCCACGAGCGTCTGCGCCGGCTGCTCTTCCTCGTGCCCTACGTGTCCTCGCGCCAGGGCATCACCGTGGAGGAGCTCGCCCGGGCCCTCAACGTCAGCCGCGAGCACCTGCTGGCGGACCTGGACCTGCTCACGTGCGTGGGCCGGCCCCCCTTCAACCCGGACGACTACATCGACATCTACGTCGAGAACGACCGGGTGTACGTGGACCTGGACCAACGCCTGTCCGCGCCGCCCCGCCTGACGGTGGGGGAGGCCAGTGCCCTGGCGGCCTCGGCGGAGCTCTTGCGTCCGGCGGCCGGGGACGCGCTGCGCGGCGCGGTGGAGAAGCTCGAGCGCGTGCTGCCCCCGGGCGCCGGCGACCGCTTCCGCGAGATGTACCGGAAGATCGACGCCGCCGAGGACGCGCCCGTGGCGCTCGGGCCGCTCACCCAGGCCATCCACGGCCGGCTGGAGGTCACGTTCGACTACGCGGCCCAGGGCCGGGAGGCCGCCGAGCCCCGGCGGGTGCGGCCCCACGAGCTGCTCAGCCACCGGGGCCAGTGGTACCTGCAGGCCTGGTGCCTCACGCGCCAGGACGACCGGCTCTTTCGCGTGGACCGGATGCGGGACCTGGCGATGACCACCACGCCCTTCCAGCCGCGCGAGGGCGCCCGGGCCGAGGTCCCCAACCCCGCCCGCCGGGACGCCGACGTGCGCGTGCGGTTTTCACCCTTGGTGGCCCCCTACGTCCGCGAACGGTTCGGCGAGGATGCCCGCCTGCTGGCGGACGGTGGGGTCGAAGTGCGCGTGGCCGGAGACAACGAGCGCTGGCTGACGCAGTGGGTGCTATCGTTCGGCGGCGAGGCGGAGGTGCTCGAGCCGGCCTCGGTTCGCGCGGCGGTGGCCCGCGCGGCGAAGACCGCGCTAGGAGTTTGAGGGTTTCATGAGCTTTCAGTTGACGATCGCCGAGGGCAAGGAGGCCGGAAAGGAGTTCGTCTTCGAACTGGACTCCGTGCTCATCGGTCGGGTGTCCGAGTGTGATGTCGTGCTGTACGACTCGGGGATCTCCCGCCGCCACTGTCGCGTCTTCTCCGAGGCGGGGGCCTACTTCGCCGAGGACCTGGGCAGCTCCAACGGCACGCGCGTCAACGGTCAGACCATCAAGGGCAAGCACGCGCTGGGCGAGGGCGATCAGCTGACGCTCGGCCCCGTGGTGTTCGTCTTCAAGCGCGTGTCGGCGGCGGACGAGAACGAGTCCACCGCGCCCATGCCGGCGGCCGATGGGGCCAACAGCACGCGCATCGTGGCCGTGGACGCGCTGGCGCGCCGGCAGAAGAACAAGGGCGAGGCCCTGGCGCCCGAGGGCGCGAACAACGAGGAGCTGGACGCCGTGCAGCGCGTGGCCACGCGCGCCATGCCCGCCCTGCGCCGCACCGGGGCCCAGGCCGCGCAGCCCGACGACGACTCCACCTCGCCGCCGCGCTCCCCGCGCTCGACCGCCAGCGGCGCCGCCCTGGCGCGGGCTTCCGAGTCGGCGCCCGTGCCCGCGCGCCGCGCCGGCTCGGGCGCGGTGGCCCGGGCCTCGAAGAGCGCGCCCGGAGGGGGCCTGTCCGCCGCCGAGCGTGCCCGCATCCGGCGCGAGGCGCCCGGCGCGCTGGGCAACCTCAAGCTCTTCTGGGCCCAGGCGTCCCGGCCCCTGCGCCAGGGCATCATCGCCGGCGGCGCCCTGCTGGGCCTGATGCTCGTGCTGCTCGTCTTCAAGCTCATCATCGGCGATGACGTGAAGGTGATGCGCGGCCCCGAGCCCAAGGTCTTCAGCAGCGTCAACAGCAGCGAGCAGATCATCACCGACTCGTTCGGCCTGGGCGATGGCGTGGACTGGGAGAACGCCGACCAGAAGTCCTTCGAGCTGGAGTTCACCTCCGCCACGCGCACGCTCGCCATCCTCCACTACCAGGCCCAGGGCATCTCGGACGGTGAGGTGGTGGTGACCATCAACGGCGTGGACCTGGGCAAGGTGCCGCCGGACACGCTGGCCAGCCAGGACCGGGTCCTGGAGATCATGATCCCCTGGCAGCTGCTCAAGAAGGGCGAGAAGAACACCATCACCTTCGACAACACCCACAACCCGCCCGGGGAAGACGCCTGGATGATCTGGAACATCTGGCTGGAGCGGGTGCCCCTGCCGGAGCTGTCGCCCGAGCAGATGGTCGAGGAGGCCTCCAAGGCCTACAAGCGCGGGCGCAAGCACCTGGACACGGTGAACGTGGGGGCACGCAACGGCTACGAGGCGTGGAAGTCCTTCCGCGAGGCGTGGCTGCTCCTGGAGGTGCACCCCGAGCCCCGGCCGGACCTCTACTACGAGGCCCAGGAGCGCATGCGCGAGGCGCAGACGCTGCTCGACCGGGTGTGCTCCAAGCTCATGCTGGAAGTGGAGCGCTACGCCAACCAGAGCAACTGGGAGGCGGCCTCCGCCACGCTCGACCACACCAAGGACTACTTCCCGGAGAAAACGGGGCAGATCTGCGCCCAGAAGGCGGAGATGAAGCGCGAGGAGCTCGGGTTGTAGGGCCGGGCGGTGTCCGGCGCCGGACATGTTCGGCGCTGGATGGTTGCCACGCGACCTTGCCGTTCCCACCCTTGCTCCACCATGCGTGAGTGGGATGGGGGCGGGGCAGGGGAGTTGAGGGTTCGGACGGAGGACGTTCCGGTGCCGCGCGAGCCGCGTCCGCCTGCCTCCTCGCCCCGGTGGAACGCCCAGGTCTCCACGGCCTTGCTGGCGCGCTACTACCTGCCCCCCGCGCACTCGCCGCTCCAGGGCAACGCCTGTGAGCTGTTGCGCGATGGGACCGAGGTCTACCCCGCCATGCTGCACGCCATCCGGTGCGCGCGGCGCTACGTCCACCTCGAGACGTACATGTTCCTGTCCGACGCGGTGGGGGAGCTGTTCGGCGAGGCGCTGGCGGAGGCGGCCGGGCGCGGCGTGCACGTGAAGGTGCTCTACGACGCGCTGGGCTCCTGGTCGAGCCGGGCCGAGTTCTTCGAGTCGCTGCGCGCGCGGGGCGTGGACATCCGCCCCTTCAAGCCCTTTCGCAGCCTCACCCGGGGCCTGGGCTTCCTCTTGCGGCGCGACCACCGGAAGATCCTCTCCGTGGACGGCGAGGTGGCCTTCATCGGGGGCGTGAACATCGCCGTGCACTGGGCGCCCCGGGGGCACGGGGGCGAGTGCTGGCGGGACGACGTGCTGCGCGTGGAGGGCCCCGCGGTGCACGAGCTGGAGCGCCGCTTCGTGGCCACCTGGCGCATGGCCTTCCAGGACCGCTTCCGCTCCTGGCGCGAGGGCCGCCGACTGCGCAAGCAGCTGCGCCGCCGTCCGGTGGGCGGGGTGCAGGGCGACATGGGGCTGGCGGTGCTGTCCAACCGCCGCAGCATCCACCGCGCCTACGTGCACGCCATCTCCCGGGCGCGCCGCAGCGTGCTGGTGGCGGCCGCCTACTTCGTGCCGGACCGCAAGCTCGTGGCGGCGCTGCGCGACGCGGCCCTGCGCGGCGTGGAGGTGCGCCTCCTGCTCAACTCCCGCGGCGACCACCCGTGGATCATGAACGCCACGCGCGCCTTCTACGAGAAGCTGCTCGGCGCGGGGGTGCGCATCTTCGAGTGGGAGCAGTGCGTGCTGCACTCCAAGACGGCCGTGGTGGACGGGGCCTGGGGCACCATCGGCTCGTTCAACCTCGAGCGCCTCTCCTTCTTCTTCAACCACGAGGCCAACGCCGTCTTCACCGATCCGCGCCTCGGCCGGCAGATGGAGGAGGGCATCCGCCGCGACTGCGAGGACTGCCGCGAGGTGGACCTCGCCACGTTCCGCCGCCGGCCGCTCTGGCGCAAGGTGCTCGAGCGCGTGCTGTACGTCTTCCGCCGGGTCATCTAGCCGGCAGCCGGAGGATGTGACCTCGGGCGTCTCCCCGCGCGCTTGACGGGCGGAGTGAGGGAGGCAGCCGTGAGGGGTAGGCCCGGCCGCGCTTTGCCCGGTGGGTAGGCCGTGCCGACCTTCAGGGGGTATGACGACCTCGCGACGTTCTCGACCCGCCGCCCGGAAGCGTCTGGGCACCTATCGCGAGAAGCGGGACTTCTCGCGCACGAGTGAGCCTTCCGCGGACGCCCCCGCGACGCCCGGGGGTGGCGTCTTCGTGGTGCACAAGCACGACGCCACGCGCCTGCACTACGACCTGCGGCTGGAGATCGACGGGGTGCTCGTGAGCTGGGCCATTCCCAAGGGCCCGAGCTACGACCCGGCGGACAAGCGGCTCGCGGTCCAGACGGAGGACCATCCGCTGGCCTACGCCACCTTCGAGGGGCGCATCGCCGATGGCAACTACGGCGCGGGCGACTCGCTCCTGTGGGAGTCGGGCACCTTCGACACGGTGCCGCCGGGCGAGGCCTCGGCCCAGCTCGCGCGCGGCCGGCTGCACGTGGCCCTGCACGGCCAGAAGCTCGAGGGCGAGTGGCACCTCATCCGCACGCGGCCCTCGGGCAAGAAGGCCCAGTGGCTGTGCTTCAAGGCCAAGGATGGCACCGAGCGCGCCGACCATGACGTCACCGTCGAGCGGCCCGAGTCCGTGAAGTCCGGTCAGCGCGTCACCCAGGGGCCCCAGCGCCGCACCCGGCGCGCCACGCGGGCCTCGCCCCCGGCCGCCCAGCGGCGGAGCACCCAGGCCCGCTCGCCCTCGGCCCTGCTCGAGCACGTGGGCGCGCCCATGCTGGCCACGCTCGCCCAGGTGGAGGCCACGGACGCGGCGGACTGGTGCTTCGAGGTGAAGTACGACGGCTTCCGCGCGCTCGCGGCCGTGCGCGCGGGGAAGGTGGCCCTGCACTCGCGCGGCGGTCATGACCTGTCCGAGCGCTTTCCCGCCCTCGTCCAGGCGCTCGCCGCGCTGGGCGACCACGAGGTGGTGCTGGACGGGGAGATCGTCGCGCTGGATGACGCGGGCCGCTCGCGCTTCCAACTGCTGGGCAAGGGGCACGAGGAGCGCTTCGTGGCCTTCGATCTGCTCTGGCGGGACGGCGAGGACCTGCGCGGCCTGCCGCTGGAGGCGCGGCGCGAGGCCCTGGAGCGGCTGCTCGCGCGGGTGAAGCCGCCCGTCATGCTCGCCGAGCGGGTGGAGGGCACCGCGCGCCAGGCGCTCGCCCAGGCCCGGCGCCACGCGTGGGAAGGCGTGATGGCCAAGCGTGTGGGCAGCGTCTACGCGCCGGGTCGGGGCGAGGCGTGGCTCAAACTCAAGGTCCAGGCCAACCAGGAGGTGGCCATCGTGGGCTACACCCCCATGGCCAACGATCGGCCGGAGATCGGCGCGCTGCTGGTGGCCGTGCGCGAGGACGGGGCCTGGCGCTACGCGGGCAAGGTGGGCACGGGGTACTCCACCGAGGTGCGGCGCGACCTGCTGCGGCGCCTGTCGCGCGATCGGGTGAAGCGCTCGCCGGTGAAGGACGCACCGCTGGTGCGCGACGCCCTGCGCCATGAGCAGGCGCTCTGGGTGAAGCCCCGCCACGTGGCCCAAGTGGCCTTCACCGAGTGGACGGAGGACGGACGGCTGCGCCACCCGTCCTTCCAGGGCCTGCGCCAGGACAAGCGCCCGGAGGACTGCGTGCGCGAGCGGCCCCGGCAAGCGCCCGTGCGCCCGCGCGCGGCCGCGCGCGGGCCCCACCGGCGCACGGGGAGCAAGTCCCGGCCGACGAAGCGGGCCGCGGGCCGGACCGCCACCGCGCGTGTCCAGCGCGCGCCCACCGTCGAGCTCACCCACGGGGAGCGGGTGCTGTTTCCCGACCGGGGCTACACCAAGGCGGACGTGTCCGCGTACTTCCGGGACGTGGCGCCCCTGATGGTGCCGGTGCTCGCCGGGCGGCCGCTCACCCTGCAGCAGTGGCCCCAGGGCATCCAGGCGCCCGGCTTCTTCCGTCAGGACGTGGAGGGGACGCCGGACTGGATGACCACGGTGGCGCTGCGCCACGAGTCGCGCCGCGTGTCCCACGTGGTGGTGGACCGTCCCGAGTCCCTGCTGTGGCTGGCCAACCACTCCGCGCTCACCCTCCACATGTGGTCGAGCCGCGTTCCCCACCTCGAGCAGCCAGACTGGGTGGTCTTCGACCTGGACCCTGGACCCAGGGGCACCTTCGAGGAGCTGATCGAACTGACGCTGGGGCTGCGGCGCTACCTGGAGCGGCTGGAGCTGACGAGCGTGCCCAAGACGTCCGGCAAGCGCGGCCTGCACGTGCTGGTGCCCCTGGCGCCCGGTCACACCTACGCCCAGACGCGGACCTTCGCCCACCAGGTGTTCGAGGCCCTCGCCCAGGAATTCCCGGAGCTGGCCACCACCGAGCGCGCCAAGACGCGGCGCGGCGGACGGCTCTACCTGGACGCGGATCAGAACGCCTGGGGCAAGACGGTGGTGGCGCCCTACGCCCTGCGTCCCCTGCCGCATGCCCCCGTGTCCACCCCCCTGCGCTGGTCCGAGGTGACGCGCCGCCTGGACCCCACGCGCTTCACGCTCCGCACGCTCCGCCGGCGCCTGGATCGGGTGGGGGACCTGTTCGCACCCGCGCTGAGCGGGCGACAATCGCTCCCTCGCCCGTGAGCTTGCCGGTGGGAAGCGACCCGGGAAGTGCTAGGGTGCCGCGCCCGTGAGCCTACACACGGATGAGTACGAGGCGGACCCCGTCATGCGACAGCGGGCCCTGGTGGGGCGGATCGCATCCCGGGGCCGGGTGGATCACGCCCTCTCCGAGCTGCGACGGCTCGAGCAGCTGGGCACACCGGGCGAGGCCATCGCGGTGTGCGAGGCGCTCGCGCGGCACTGGGCCCAGGGCAGTCAGCTGCTGCGCTCCATCGTCATGTGCAAGCACCTGGCGTGGTTGGAGCCGGGCCACACGCGCACCCAGGCCTTCATCGCCACCCTCTACGCGCGCTACCCCGGCTCGGCCTCGGAGGAGGGCGATGGCCGGGTGCTCGACGACCTGGAGCTCTTGCTGCCCGAGCGGGAGGACTCGGTGGCGGTGCCGCTCTTCTCCATGCTCAGCCAGGAGGCCTTCGTGGCGCTGGTGGACGCGGTGGAGGTGCGCCACCAGGGCGTGGGCCTGCCCATGATGCGCGAGGGGGACATGGGCGCGTCCATGTTCTTCCTGGTGGAGGGCAAGGCGGACGTGCTGCGGATGCTCGAGGGCCGGGGCGC
The DNA here is from genome assembly GCF_016904885.1 of Archangium primigenium. NCBI lineage: Bacteria > Pseudomonadati > Myxococcota > Myxococcia > Myxococcales > Archangiaceae > Melittangium > [Archangium] primigenium. The sequence goes on along the minus strand of NZ_JADWYI010000001.1, from coordinate 8,369,597 downwards.
CCCGGCGCAGGCGGTGGGCGAGGGGGGCGTCTTCGGGGAGCTGACGCTCATCGCCGAGGGGCCCCGGCGCGCCTCGGTGATTCCCTCCACGCCCTCGGTGTTCCTGGAGCTGTCGCGGGCGCGGCTCTCGGCGCTCGCCGAGAAGCACCCCCTCGTCGAGCGGGTGGTGCGGGGCTTCTGCCGCAAGCGCGCCGCGGACCAGATGCTGCGCGCCCACGCCATCTTCTCCTCCCTGCGCCTGGCCCAGCGGCGCAGCCTGTCGCGGGAGTTCGAGCTGTGCCATGCGCGGGCGGGCGAGGCCCTGCTGACGGCCGGGCAGAAGGGCGAGGGGCTCTACCTGCTCCTGCGCGGCCGTTGCACCCCCTATGGCGTGCGCGAGGGCGGCCAGGAGATCCCCCTGGCGGTGCTGCGCGAGGGCGACGTGTTCGGGGAAATCTCCCTCCTCTTGGACACGCCGGTGACGGCCACGGTGCGCGCGGACGTGGACAGCGTGCTGCTGCGGCTGAGCCGTCCGGCGTTCGAGCGCCACATCGCCACCCAGCCGGACCTGCGCGAGGCGCTCACCCGTCTGGCCTCGGAGCGCATGCAGAGCACCGCGCGCCTGTTGTCCGCGCGCTGAACCCCCGGACTTCCCGGGTCCCGCGCCTCGGCCCTTTGCAATTGCAAGCCGGGGGCGGCGGGCCTAGAAGACCCTTGGATTGACCCCTGATTCCTGACGGATGGACAGAAGGACGGCACCTACAATGACGGACAGTTTCAAGAGCAAGAGCCAGCTCAAGGTGGGCTCGGCCACGTACGACATCTACAGCCTGGCCAAGGTGGGCAAGGACCACGCCTCGGTGGCGCGCCTGCCCTTCTCGCTGAAGATTCTGCTCGAGAACCTGCTGCGCAATGAAGATGGCCGCGTGGTCAAGCGCGAGCACGTGGAGAAGATGCTCGCGTGGGATCCGAAGGCCGAGCCGGACACGGAGATCTCCTTCCACCCGGCGCGCGTGCTCCTGCAGGACTTCACGGGCGTGCCGGCGGTGGTGGACATGGCCGCCATGCGCGAGGCGCTCGCGGCCCTGGGGGGAGATCCCACGAAGATCAACCCGCGCAACCCCGCCGACCTCGTCATCGACCACTCCTTCCAGGTGGACGTGTTCGGCACCTCGGACGCGTTTCGCGCCAACGCGGAGCTGGAGTTCGAGCGCAACCAGGAGCGCTATGCCTTCCTGCGCTGGGGCCAGAACGCGTTCAAGAACTTCCGCGCGGTGCCGCCGGACATCGGCATCTGCCACCAGGTGAACCTGGAGTACCTGGCCCAGGTGGCCTTCCGCCAGGGCAGCACCGTGTACCCGGACACGCTCGTGGGCACCGACAGCCACACGACGATGATCAACGGCCTGGGCGTGGTGGGCTGGGGCGTGGGCGGCATCGAGGCCGAGGCGGTGCTGCTCGGCCAGCCCATCACCATGCTCATTCCCCAGGTGGTGGGCTTCAAGCTCACCGGCAAGCTGCCCGCGGGCGCCACGGCCACCGACCTGGTGCTCACCGTCACGCAGATGCTGCGCAAGCGCGGCGTGGTGGGCAAGTTCGTGGAGTTCTTCGGTGACGGCCTCAAGGGCCTGTCCCTGCCGGACCGCGCCACCATCGCCAACATGGCGCCCGAGTACGGCGCCACCATCGGCTTCTTCCCCGTGGACGAGGAGAGCCTCAACTACCTGCGCTTCACGGGCCGCCCCGAGGAGACCGTGGCGCTGGCCGAGGCCTACTTCAAGGAGCAGGGCCTCTTCCACACGGAGAGCACCCCGGACCCCGTCTTCACCGACACGCTCAGCCTGGACCTGTCCACGGTGGTGCCGAGCCTCGCCGGCCCCAAGCGCCCGCAGGACCGCGTCACGCTCAAGGACATGAAGGCCACCTACGAGAAGTCGCTCGTGGAGATGCTGGCCGCCGGCAAGAGCAAGGGCGAGGACGACGAGGGCGGCGGCAAGGCCAAGGCCCCCGCGGCGGCCGTGCCCCCCGAGCGCCTGAACCAGACCGTCACCGTGAAGGCGGGCAACCAGTCCTACGAGCTGGGCCACGGCGCCGTGGTCATCGCCTCCATCACCTCGTGCACCAACACCTCCAACCCGGCGGTGCTCCTGGGCGCGGGCCTCCTGGCCAAGAAGGCCGTGGAGCGCGGCATCAACGTGAAGCCCTGGGTGAAGACGAGCCTGGCCCCCGGCAGCCGCGTGGTGACCGACTACCTCAAGGAGGCCGGCCTCATGCCCTACCTGGAGGCGCTCGGCTTCCACGTGGTGGGCTACGGCTGCGCCACCTGCATCGGCAACTCCGGCCCCCTGCCCGAGCCCGTCACCGAGGCCGTCACCTCGGGTGACCTGGTGGTGGCCGCGGTGCTCAGCGGCAACCGCAACTTCGAGGGCCGCATCAGCCCGCACGTGCGCATGAACTACCTGGCCTCGCCCCCGCTCGTGGTCGCCTACGCCCTGTCCGGCGAGGTGGGTCGCGACCTGGACACCGAGCCCCTGGGCACGGACCGCAACGGCCGCCCGGTGTTCCTCAAGGACATCTGGCCCACCAACGAGGAGATCCGTCAGGCCATCTCCACCGCGGTCAAGCCCGAGCAGTTCCGCCACCAGTACTCGCGCGCCATGGAAGGCGACGTGCTCTGGCAGCAGCTCAAGGTGGACGGCGGCAACACCTTCAAGTGGGATCCCAAGTCCACCTACGTGCGCAAGCCCTCCTTCCTGGAGAACATCCCCGCCGAGCCCAAGCCGCTCGCCGACATCAAGGCCGCGCGCGTGCTGGCGCTCTTGGGTGACTCGGTGACGACGGACCACATCTCGCCCGCGGGCAACATCGCCAAGACGAGCCCCGCCGCGCGCTACCTCATGGAGCAGGGCGTGGAGCCCAAGGACTTCAACTCCTACGGCGCGCGCCGCGGCAACCACGAGGTGATGGTGCGTGGCACCTTCGCCAACATCCGCCTGAAGAACCTGCTGGTGCCCGGCGTGGAGGGCGGCGTGTCCGTCCACATCCCCACGCGCGAGCGCATGAGCATCTACGACGCCTCGCAGAAGTACCAGCAGGAGGGCACCCCGCTCGTGGTGCTCGCCGGCGCCGAGTACGGCACGGGCTCCAGCCGTGACTGGGCCGCCAAGGGCACCGCGATGCTCGGCATCAAGGCCGTCATCGCCAAGAGCTTCGAGCGCATCCACCGCTCCAACCTCATCGGCATGGGCGTGCTGCCCCTGCAGTTCGAGGCGGGCCAGGACGCGCAGGGCCTGGGCCTCACCGGCCACGAGACGTTCGAGATCACCGGCGTGGCCGAGGGCCTCGCGCCCCAGAAGAAGCTCACCGTGAAGGCCACGGGCGAGGGCGGCACCAAGGAGTTCACCGCGCTCTGCCGCATCGACACGCCCAACGAGCTCGACTACTACCGCCACGGCGGCATCCTGCTGTACGTGATGCGTCAGCTCGCCAAGGGCTGATCCCGCGCCGCTCCGGCGGCAATTTCACCGTGGCCCGGTGCGCCTGTGTCCTGGCGCATCGGGCCATCTGTTTTCGAGGGAACGGGCTCTTCCTGTCTTTCCTCGAAGCATAGTAGGATGGCTTCACGCATCGACATTCCCGGGGGGGGAATCACGAATGTCACAGTCCATCTACGAGCGGCTCAACGTGCGGGTTCTGGGCTCCATGGGGCCGCCACTCATCCTGGCGCACGGATTTGGCTCCGAGCAGCGCGCCTGGCGGCATCAGGTGGCGGCTTTCAAGGATCGCTACCAGATCATCCTGTTCGACCACATGGGGTGTGGGCGTTCGGACTTCAACGCCTACAGCGCCGAGCGCTACGGCAGCATCCACGCCTACGCGGAGGACGTGCTGGAGCTGTGCGAGGAGCTGGACGTCCACGACGGCATCCTGGTGGGGCACTCGGTGAGCGGCATGGCGGGCTTGCTGGCGGCGGTCGCCGAGCCCGGGCGCTTCCAGAAGCTCGTCTTCGTGAAGGCCTCGCCGCGCTACCTCAATGACGAGGGCTATGTGGGCGGCTTCGAGCAGCACCAGCTCGACGCGCTCTACGACGCCATGTCGACGCAGTTCCACGCCTGGGCGACGGGCTTCGCCCAGCAGGTGATGAACACGCCGGACATGCCGGAGCTGGCGCAGGAGTTCGCGCGCACGCTGTCCTCCATGCGCCCGGACATCGCCCTGGCGACCGCGCGCTTCATCTTCGAGTCGGATCTGCGCGCGGAGCTGCCGCGGCTCAAGATCCCCACGCTCGTCCTCCAGTCCGGCGGGGACATCGCCGTGCCCGACGAGGTGGGGCTCTACCTGGCCCAGAACATCCCGCTCGCGCAGCTGGCGCGCATCGACGCGGCCGGCCACCTGCCGCACCTGAGCGCGCCCCGGGCGGTGAACCAGGCGCTCGAGGACTTCCTGTCGCACCGCGCGCCCCGCGCTTCGCAAGCCGTGTCCGTGCTGGAGTCGCTCAAGCCCCGGTCGGGTGGAGTCGGAGAGCATCTGAACTGACGGTCGTGATCGTCGGGCAACACACGTGGGGGGGACACCATGATGCGGACAGCACCCGGCCTCGGGACGGCCATGCCATGCGAGCGTGCCGAGTGAGCGCGCTCGACTCCCTCGATGGGGGACGCGGGGCGCTCTGGAGCCGACCTTCCTTGCGCCAGCGATGGCTGCTGGCCGGCGGCGTGATGGGCGTGCTCATGGCCCTGGGCTTCTGCGTCGTGTCCGGCGCGTACCTGGAGTCCCGGGCCCGGCACCACCTGTCGCTGCGGGTGCAGGAGGTCGCGCGGCTGATGGCCCTGGGCAGCGCGCCGGCCCTGGCGTGGGACGAGGCCCCGGGGGGGCCGCGCCCGCTGGAGGTGCTGGGCACGGTGCCCGAGGCGCTGTTCGGCGTGCTGTCGCGCGCGGACGGGACGACCGTGGCCGCCTGGCACCCCGAGCGCGTGGCGGCGCGGGAGGGGGCCTCCGCGCGGGTGCTGGCCCATGCCCCGGTGGTGGGCCCGAGGGGCGAGCGCGGCCTGCTGCTCGTGGGCCTGAGCACCGAGGCGATGACACGCGACGTGCGGCACGCCTGGGGGCTGCTGGCCGCGGGCTGTCTGCTGCTGTGGTTGTTGGGAATGGGGACGCTCGTGCGCCTGGGGGGCGCCGCCATGGGCCCGCTCGAGCACGTCACGCGCGCGCTGGAGCGGCTCGCCGGGCGCACCCCCGTGCCCGAGGGCTTCACCACGCCCGGGGGGCGCGACGAGCCGGAGCGACTGGCCGCCGCGCTCGCGCGCCTGGAGGCCGGACGCGACACCCAGGTGTCCGTGCTCGAGGGGTTGATCGACGAGGCGCTCACCCACCAGGAGCGGCTGTACACGCAGCAGGGCCTGCTCGACACGCGCATGCGCGAGCTGCGGCTCTTGCAGGATCAACTCGTGGTGGCGGACCGGCGCACGTCGGTGGGCACGCTCTCCGCGGGCGTGGCGCACGAGATCAACAACCCGCTGGCCTACATCACCGCGAACATCCAGTTCGCCCAGCAGGAGCTCAACCAGTTGGAGGAGTCGCTGCGGCCCCTGCTGCCGGAGGGGGCGGTGGACTGGGCGGAGCTGCTCAACGCCCTGTCCGAGGCGAGCGACGGGTGCATCCGCGTGCAGCACATCGTGCAGAGCCTCAAGTCCTTCTCGTGCGGGGACGATGGCAAGTCGCAGTCCGTGGAGCTGGCGTCGGCCCTGAAGACGGCCGTCAACATGGCGCGCAATGAAATCCGCCACCGGGCGAGCCTGGTGGTGGACCCCTCGGTGAGCGCGCGGGTGGATGCCAACGAGGTGCGGCTGGCGCAGGTCTTCCTCAACCTGCTCATCAACGCCGCGCACGCCATCTCGCCCGGCGACGTGGAGCACAACGAGATCCGCGTCTCCATGCGCCACGGCGCCGAGGGCGAGGTGCGGGTGAGCATCACCGACACGGGCAGCGGCATGACCCCCGAGGTCCAGGGGCGGCTCTTCACCCCGTTCTTCACCACCAAGCCCATCGGCGTGGGCACCGGGCTCGGCCTGTCCGTGTGCCAGGGGCTCGTGCACGGCATGGGCGGGGAGATCGAGGTGCTGAGCGAGCCGGGCAAGGGCAGCACCTTCACGGTGATTCTTCCAGCGGCTCGGACGGCTCTTCGAGCGCTAGTGCCGGGCAGGGCGGTGGCGCCCCAGGCCCCGCGCGCGCGCCTGTTGGTGGTGGACGACGAGCCGCGGGTGGGCATCTCCCTGCGCCGGGCCCTGAGCCGCGAGCACGAGGTGACGGTGGCCTCCAGCGCGCGCGAGGCGCTCGCGCGGCTGGTGCAGGCCGAGCCCTTCGACGTCATCCTGTGTGACCTGATGATGCCGGAGATGAACGGCATGGAGTTCTTCCACGCGCTCCAGCGCGACCACGCCGCCCAGGCGGAGTCGGTCCTGTTCATCTCCGGCGGGGCCTTCACCGAGGAGACGCGGGGCTTCCTCGAGGCGCACGAGGCGCGGCTGCTGCGCAAGCCCATGGACATGGACACCTTGCGCGAGCGCCTGCGCCAGCTCGTGGACGCCCGGCGCCTCGCCCGGCGCGCCCCGGAAGGGGCCGAGGCCCCTCCGGAGTCGGCGCCGGGTCCGGCGATCCTCCCGGCTCAGTGCGTGTAGGTGTAGTGCACCGAGTCGTACTGGGGCCCGGACTTCTCGTAGGTGAACCAGTACTCCAGCTTGCCGCCCGAGCTCAGGCCGCTCACGGTCTGGGTCCAGGTGCCGCCGGACTGGGCCATGCGGAAGTTCTGCTGGGCGCCGCCGTTGAGCAGGTAGTGCACGTCCACGTAGAGCGCGGAGGTGGTGGGCTTGAAGCTCAGCTGCGCCTGGGTGGTGGACAGCCGCGTGGCGCTGGCCGTGTAGTCGCCCGTGGTGCCGCCGCTGCCGCCGCCCGAGGCGCTGGTGGTCACGCTCACCGCGCCGCTCGCCGCGGAGGTGTTGCCCGCCGCGTCACGCGCCCGGACGGTGAAGGAGTAGGCCGTGCTCGCCGACAGCCCGGTCACCGTGTAGCTGGTGGACGAGGAGGAGCCCGCCAGCGTGGTGCCGCGGTAGACGTCGTAGCCGGTCACCCCCACGTTGTCCGTGGAGGCGCTCCAGGAGAGCGTCACGCTGGTGGCCGTCTTGGACGGGGCGCTCAGGCCGCTCGGGGTGCTGGGCGCCTGGGTGTCGCTCGGGTTGGTGGTGCCGCCGCCGGTGATGTACGCGCCGGTGAAGGGGTTGAAGCGGTGGATGGCGATGATGAGCCAGCCGGTGCTCGACACGCAGTTCTCCTGCGCCATGCGCCAGTAGTTGTTGCTCGTGCCCTTGAGCGAGTAGGGCACGCCGCCGAGCAGCGTGCCGCTCTTGCCCTGCTTCTTGATGATCTCGTCGATGATGGTGTCGGCCTTGGTCGTGTTGCCATTCATGTGGTGGGCGACCGACATGAACGCCGAGCCCTCGAACCAGATGTCCGCGCAGCGGTCCCCGTTGTAGTTGCCGTTCTGATCCTTGGCCGCCGCGCAGTCGTACTGCCAGTCGAAGTCGTAGGCGGTGATGGTGGTGCTCTCGTAGGGCAGCGAGTGCACGTACTTGGGATCCCCCACCGTGCCCGCGCCCTTGGCGTTGTCCACCGAGGCGAGCGACGACTTGTAGTCGCGCGTGCCCGACAGGCCCAGCGCGAGCACGCCCCAGGGATTGACGTCCAGGGGCACGTTGGTGTCGAGCAGGTTCGTGTTGTTCTTCCACCCGCCGTAGAAGCGCTTGGTGGTGTTGTTCCACATCACGTTGTCCAGGAACTGCTTGGCGCCCGAGGCCGCGTCGTTGTACGCGCTCGCGCGGTCGGAGAACTTGCCCGCGTAGTAGCGGTAGATGTTGTAGATGTCCTGGTTGTGCTCGGTGGAGCTCCACACCTCGTCCGTCCACACGCCCTGGATGTCCCAGGTGGTCCGGCCGCCGGCGATGGCGCCGTTGGACTTCTTGAACGTGAGCATCCAGTCGAGCGCCTTGCGCGCCGGGGCCTGGTAGGTGGTGCCCCCGTAGAGCTTCTCGTGCGTCATGAAGGCCATGACCACCCAGGCCACCGGGCCCACGTGCTTGCGCAGCTCCTCGCCGTAGCCGTTCCACCAGTAGGAGTTGATCCACGAGCCGTCGGGATCCTGGATGGCCACGAGCTTGTTGAGCACCTTCTCCGCGCGCGCCCGGTCCCCCTTGTTCATGAAGGCGATGGCGGCCACGGCCTGGTCGTACGTGTAGACGATCTGCTTGCGCTCGGTGGCGTTCCACCAGTCATCGAAGCTGTCCACCAGGCCCGCCAGCGCGAAGCCGGTGGTGAGATCCTGCTGGGCCTTGAGCCACTGGTAGGCCTGGTCCGAGGCCTGCGCGCGCTCGGCCGCCGTCAGCTCCTGGACACTCCGCGCCCGCGGCTCGGCGTCCTCCTCCGCCAGGGGCGCGCCCCCACAGCCCAACGCGAACGCCAGCGTGCCCGCGAGCAGCTTCTCGGCCATGCGACTTCCAGACATCGTGCACCCCTCACCGTGATGGGCGCGTGTCGGGCTCGGCTCCGTGAAGTCGAAGGTGACACGCTTCACCCGTTTGTCGGGGATTTATGGGAATCCGATGCCCGTTGTCCAGGGGGGCGGCGCACAATCGCGCTCAAGCGTCGCGCAGGGACTGCCAGGCGGCGCGGTAGCGGGCGAGGCGCGCGGCGTCCGTGTCGGTGACGGCGGGCAGCCGGCGCACGTCCATGTTGTCCTCCAGGTCGGCGAGCTTCACCCGGCGCGCGAGCGGGTGGGGGCGCAGGCGCTGGATGAAGGCCTCGTAGGACTCGCCCTCGCGGCGGGTGAGCAGCGCGAGCGCCTCGAGCACGGGCTCGGGGTAGCCGCGGGCGCGCAGGTCCTCCAGGGTGAAGGCCGAGTCCTCCACCACGTCGTGCAGGAGCGCCACCATGCGCTCCGTCTCGGACTCCAGGCGCAGCATCACGCGCAAGGGGTGCAGCAGGTACACCTGACCGGCCTTGTCGCGCTGGCCCCGGTGGGCCTCCAGCGCCAGGGCGAGGGCGTCTTCCAGGGTGGGCATGGAGCGGGTGCCTACCAGTCGCCCTTGCCGCCGCGCGAGGCCTTCTTCTCGCCCGTGCGCTTCTTGGTCTCCAGACGCCGGCGCTGGGAGCCCTTGGTGGGCTGGGTCTTGTGGCGCTTCTTGGGCACGAAGGTGAGTACCCGCAGCCCCTCGCGCAGCCGCTCCAGCGCGACGCCTTTGTTCTGTACCTGACTGCGGCGCTCGGTGGCGGACACGGACAGCTCCGTGGGGCCATGGGTCAGGCGCACGCCGCTGGCGGTGGTGTTGCGGTGCTGGCCGCCCGGGCCGGAGCCGATGAAGTACTCCACCTCGCACGCCTTGAGCAGGGCCTCGTCGTCCAGGGCGAGCGCCGCGAGCGCGGCGTGTCGGCGGGTCGGGGAGACGGTCATGGGGTGCACGCTAATCATGTCTGCCGTCCTTGTGCAGCGGCCGGGTCCGGCCCGTGCGCCGCGGGTGTTCGCGCGACCCCAGGGGTCGCGGAGGGTGTCCCGTCCACCCGGTGCCGCCCTCGGGCTCCGGGCCGGCGACGCCGGGGCGAGTCCCGACTCACCCAGTTGAGTTTCCCAGGGCATTGGCCGCATATGCGGGATTTACCGTTTCAAGGTCACTCAAAAAATCACGTGACGGTCGAACGACGTAATCCGGGCCTCTCCCCTGACATCTGGCCCCGGGAAAGGAAGTGCATGATGGACCCGAGCTTCTCCAGGCGCCCGCGGGTGCCGTTCCCCCTGCTGCTGCTGTGGGCGTGTCTCGCGTGTGGAGACGCGCCGTTCTCCCCACCGGCCGAGGCCCTGGCCTCGCGGGCGGACGCCGTCGCCGGACAGGACCCGGCCTTCCGGCTCGCGGCGGGCACGAGCCACGCGCTGTTCGTCACGCCGATGAGCACGGTGTGGAGCTGGGGCGGCAATGCCCAGGGGCAGTTGGGCGATGGCACCCAGACCCATCGCCCGGTGCCGCAGCAGTTGGGGCTCACGTCGGTGCGGGCGGTGGCCGCGGGCAACGTGCACTCGCTGGCGCTCCGGGATGATGGAACGGTGTGGGCCTGGGGCGGCAACTCCGACGGGCAGCTCGGGGAGTCCGGCCTGTCCGCGCGGCTGACGCCCGGACAGGTGCTGGACGTGTCGGAGGCGCGGGCGGTGGCCGCGGGCTTCGTGCACTCGCTGGTGCTCAAGACGGACGGCACGGTGTGGGCCTGGGGCAACAACAGCTCGGGACAGCTCGGGGACGGCTCCACCACCGCGCGCTCCCGGCCCGTGCGCGTGCAGGGGCTCGCGGGCATGACGGCCATCGCGGCGGGAGACTTCCACGCGCTGGCGCTGCGGGAGGACGGCACGGTGTGGACCTGGGGCGCCAATGCCGCCGGACAGCTCGGGGATGGCACCACGGGCGCGCGCGTCGCCCCGGTCCAGGTGCCGGGCCTCTCGGGCATCATCGGCGTGGCGGGCGGTGGCTCGCACAGCCTGGCGGTGGACTCCAACGGGCGCGTCTGGGCCTGGGGCGACAATGCCTTGGGCCAGCTGGGCCTGGGCGCGTCGGGGGCCACCTCGGCGCCGGTGCGCGTGCCGGGACTGGTGAGTGTCTCCCACGTGGAGGCGGGCACGGGCCACTCCCTCGCCCGGACGAGCGACGGCGCGGTGTGGGTCTGGGGTGACAACACCCAGGGGCAGGCGGCCCAGGGCACGCTCGCGCCGGTGCGCGAGCCGGTGCGGCTCTCCGCGCCGTCCAAGGTGCGGAGCATCGCGGCGGGCGGGGCCTTCTCGCTCGTGTCGCGCGAGGACAACGGCGTGTGGGCCTGGGGCGCCAACGGCGTGGGCCAGCTGGGCAATGGTTTCTCCAGCTGGCGGGGCGTGCCGGCGGTCATCCAGGGCCTCGTCGGGGTGGAGTCCCTGGTGGCCGGGGATCTGCACGCCTTCGCGCTGCGTCCGGACGGCTCGGTGCTGGCGTGGGGGGACAACACCTATGGCCAGCTCGGGGACACGGGCTTCGGCTCGCGCTCCACGCCGGTGACGCTCGCGCTGCCGGCGGTGCGAAGCCTCGCCGCGTCCTCCTTCCACTCGCTGGCGCTCCTGCGTGATGGCGCGGTGTGGACGTGGGGGGACAACAACTATGGCCAGCTGGGGGATGGCACCTCGGGACGGCGCGCCACGCCGGCCGCGCTCCCGGGCGTGACGGGCATCCAGGCGATCGCCGCGGGCGTGTACCACTCGCTGGCGGTCCGCTCGGACGGCCAGGTGCTGGCGTGGGGCGACAACAACCACGGCCAGCTGGGCAGCGGCTCCACCGCCTTCGCGCCCCGGGCGCCGGAGCTGGTGTCGTCCCTGTCGGGCGTGCGCCACGTGGCCGCGGGCATGTACCACTCGCTGGCGCTCAAGACGGACGGCGGCGTGTGGGCCTGGGGCCAGAACAGCTCCGGCCAGCTGGGTGATGGCTCCACCGTCGGGCGCACCCTGCCCGTGCGGGTGGGGGGCCTGCCCGTCATCGTCGCCATCGCCGCGGGGCCGTCCTTCTCGGCGGCGCTGGACGAGCACGGGGGCCTGTGGACGTGGGGCGACAATGCCTCGGGCCAGCTCGGGGATGGCTCCACGGCGCAGCGCTCGGCGCCCGCGCGCGTGTCGGGCGTGACGGACGTGCTCGTGGCGCTCTCTCCGCGCTCCACCCACGTGCTGGCGTTGAGCGCCGAGGGCGCCGTGTGGACCTGGGGCCGCAACGCCACCGGGCAGCTGGGCAATGGGAGCACGGTCTCGGAGCTGTCGCCGCTGCGCGTGCCGGGCTTCGCGCGGGTGACGGGCCTGGCGGCGGGCGGACGCACCTCCTTCGCGCTGCGCGAGGACGGCACGGTGTGGTCCTGGGGGGACAACACCTCGGGCCAGCTCGGCAACGGCTCCACCACGCTCTTGCCCGTGCCCGCCCCGGTGCGGGGCCAGACGCGGCCCGTGCCGCTCGCCTCGGGCGCCCACCACGTCCTGGCCTCCTACGTCGATGGGGCCGTGTGGACCTGGGGCAGCAACTCCCACGGCCAGCTGGGTCCCGAGGCCGAGGGCTTCCGCGACGCGCCCGGCTTCATCCGGCCGCCGGTGTGCATCGACGCCGTGGCGGCCGGGGCCGCGTTCTCCCTGGCGCTCCAGTGTGATGGCACGGTGTGGACCTGGGGCGACAACACCCGCGGCCAGCTCGGGACGGAGACGGCCCTGGGCGGCACGCGGGCCACGCCCCAGCAGGTGCCGGGGCTCATCAATGTCGTGGCGCTCGTCGCGGGGGACACGCACGCCCTGGCGCTGCGCGCGGATGGCTCCGTGTGGGCCTGGGGAGACAACACCCAGGGCCAGCTCGGCGAGGGCACGACGGGCACCTTCCGCTCCACCCCCGCGCGGGTGGGCGGGGTGCTGGACGTGGTGTCGATCGCCGCGGGGGCCGGCCACTCCCTGGCGGTGCGCGCCGACGGAACGCTCTGGGCCTGGGGCGACAACACCCACGGCCAGCTCGGTGTGGGGGGCGCCTCGACGCCGCGGACCACGCCCGTCCTGGTGCCGGCGCTCCCGGCGCTCCAGTCCGTCGTGGCCGGCGCCCGGCACACGCTCGGCCTGACGCGCGAGGGCTCGGTGTGGGCCTGGGGCGACAACACCCAGGGGCAGCTGGGGGTGGGCTCCAGCGCCGCCTCGCTGCCGACCCCCGTGCGGGTGGAGGGCCTCTCGCGCGTCACGTTCCTCGCGGCGGGCGGCGCGCACTCGCTGGCGCGCTCGGACACCGGGCTGTGGACGTGGGGCGACAATGCCGCGGGGCAGCTCGGCGACGGCGGCACCGAGGCGCGCTCCACGCCCGGGGCGGTGCCCGCGCCCGAGCACGTGCGCGCCATCGCCACGGGCCGCCACCACACGGTGCTGCTGCTCGAGGACGAGAGCTCCGTGCTCTGGGGCGACCTGCGCTGAGCCGGGCCGGGGCTCCTCGCGCGAGGGTCGCGCGAGGGGCTCCGGGCGCTTCAGGCGTGGGCGCGCAGGAACTCGAGCAGGGGCGGGTTGACCACGTGGGGGTGGGTGAGGCTGATGGCGTGGGCGCCCTCGTGCACGGGGACGAAGCGCGTGCGGCCGGGCAGGGCGTCATGCAGGGCGCCCCCCTCGCCGGCGGGGATGGCCACGTCCGCCAGCCCGTGGAACACGATGGCCGGGGCGCGGATGTCCCCGAGCCGCGGCGCGATGTCATCGCGCTCGAGCAGGGTGTTGATGGCGGCCACGAAGGCGTCGCGAGGCGTCTGGCGCCAGCGCTCCATCCACTCGGGCGCGAAGCGGTCATCCCCGATGATGAGGCTCGCGTAGCTGCGCACGATGTTCTCCGTGGCGCCGGGCGTGCCCCACAGGTCGCGCACCTGCCGGTAGCCGGCGCCTTCCGCGGGGTTGAGCCGCCCGCTGGTGCTCATGAGCACGAGGCCCCGCACGCGCTCGGGCGCGACCAGGGCGGTGCGCAGGGCGCAGTAGCCGCCCTGGGACAGGCCGCCGACGAAGGCCTGGGCGAGGCCCAGGTGGTCCATCAGCGCGAGCGTGTCCGCGGCCGAGTCATAGAGGGTGAAGGGGCGGCCATCCCAGCGGGTGCGGCCCAGGGCGCGCGCGTCCCAGCGGATGACGCGGAAGCCCGGGGCGAGCGCCTCCACCTGGGGCTCGAACATGCGGCCATCCATGAGGAAGCCATGCGCGAGCACGAGCGCGGGTCCGCTGCCGCCCGAGTCCTCGAAGTAGATGTCTTGATGGTTGAGGTGCGCGAAGGGCATGCGGGTTCTCCAGCGGGAGCGGGGCGTGGGGGGGGCTTTGTCTCACGCGGCGTGGTGTGGGAAGGCACGGCGCGTTAGGAGTGTCGTCCACGAATCCTTCGCGGGGAGCGACACGTCATGGAGTTCAGAAGACTGGGTGGTTCGGGTTTCAAGGTGCCGGTGCTGAGCCTGGGCACGGGAACCTTTGGGGGCAACAACGACTTCTTCAAGGGCTTTGGCAGCTCGGACGTGAAGGAGGCCACGCGCCTGGTGGACATCTGCCTGGAGGCGGGGCTCACCATGTTCGACTCGGCGGACGTCTACTCCCATGGCCTGTCGGAGGAAATCCTGGGCCAGGCGCTCAAGGGCCGCCGGGACCAGGCCATCATCTCCACCAAGGGCACGTTCCGCATGGGCCCGGGCGCCAACGACGTGGGCTCCTCGCGCTTCCACCTCATCCGCAGCGTGGAGGGCAGCCTCAAGCGCCTGGGCACCGACTACATCGACATCTACCAGCTGCACGGCTTCGACGCGTCCACGCCGGTGGAGGAGACCCTGGGCTGCCTGGACGACCTCGTGCGCGCGGGGAAGATCCGCTACATCGGCTGCTCGAACTTCTCCGGCTGGCACCTGATGAAGTCGCTGGCGGTGAGTGAGAAGTACGGCTGGGCGCGCTACGTGGCGCACCAGGCGTACTACTCGCTCATCGGCCGCAGCTACGAGTGGGAGCTGATGCCGCTCGGCCTGGACCAGGGCGTGGGCGCCATCGTCTGGAGCCCGCTCGGGTGGGGCCGGCTGACGGGGAAGATCCGCCGGGGCCAGCCCCTGCCGGAGACCAGCCGCCTGCGCTCGGCGGCGACCATGTCGGGCGGGCCGCCGGTGGAGGACGCGTACCTCTACCAGGTCGTGGACGCGCTGGACGCCGTGGCCCAGGACGTGGGCAAGACGGTGCCCCAGGTGGCCCTCAACTGGCTCTTGCGGCGGCCCACCGTGGCCAACGTCATCGTGGGCGCGCGCACCGAGGAGCAGCTGCGCCAGAACCTGGGCGCGGTGGGCTGGAGCCTCACGGACGAGCAGGTGGCGCGCCTGGACGCCGCGAGCGCCACGACGCTGGCCTACCCGTACTTCCACCAGCGCGGCTTCGCCGATCGCAACCCGCCCCCGGTGCGCTGAACCGGACGGGGGCGGGGCGCCTCACTCGCGCGTCACCGCCCGCAGCACCCGTTCCTTGCGCTGCTCGAGCAGCCGCAGCGCCAGGGGCAGCAGCGCCAGGTACAGCCCGAGCGTCACCGTGGCGCTCAGGGCGAGCAGCCCGAGCGTGCCGGGGGTGGTGCCCGCGTGCGCGGTGAGGCGCAGGGCGGTGACGAAGGGGGCGCAGCCCACGCTCGCCGCGACGATGCCGAGCAGGGACGCGGTGAGGGGCAGCTTGTCGCGGCGCTTGAGGCTCGCGTGGAACTTCACCGGGAAGTAGAGCGAGAGGAAGTTGCCCGCGGTGAGCAGCACCGGGATGACGGCGAGCACGGCGAGCAGGGCGCACGCGAGGTCGAGCGCCGTGCCCCGGCCGAAGTACACCCGGTAGAAGAGGCCCACGCAGAGCGCCATGCCGCCGGCGGCCAGCCCCTGCACCCGGTTCTTCGCCCGGAGCACCTCGCCCAGCTCCACGGGCGCGGCGATGAGCAGCGCGAGCCCGTGGCCGTCATAGGCGAAGGTGTTCTGCGAGAACGTGGAGGCCATCACCACCGCGCCATAGATGCACAGGCCGCCCATGAGCCACGCATCGGCGCTCTCGCCCACGGCGAACTCGAGCAGGCCGCGGCCCGAGGTGAGCTTGAGCAGGATGGCGAGCACGAAGGGCACCGCGGCGAGCAGCCGCGCGCGGGGGTTGCGCCACAGGTCCAGCGCCTCGCGCACGACGAGGGTGGTGAAGCGCGAGCGCGTGCGGGCGAAGGGGTCGCCATCCGGGGACACCTTGCCCACGGGCCCCGCGCGGCCCACGCCCCGGTGGAAGCGCAAGAGCAGCGCGTAGGCGAGCGCGAAGCCCATGACGGTGAAGAAGAGCATGCCCAGGCCATCCGCGAAGGCATTGCGCCGGTAGCCGTAGGACAGCTCCAGGAGCGCGTCGCCGAAGAGCCCCGGGGGCACCCGGCCCAGGGCGAGCGTCGCGTCCACGAGGATGGCCATGTCCAGCTTCTCCACGCCGCCCTCGCCCACGGCGGTGAGCCAGGACGTGTCGATGGGGGGGATGAGCGAGGCGCCCGCGAGGAACAGCACGAAGCCGCCGCCGAGCAACTGGGCGCTGTGCTTCTCGCGCAGCACGTTGAGCACCATGTACAGGCCCACCCGGCTCCAGGCGGCGTTGAGCAGCGCGAAGAGCACGTAGAGCCCCAGCGCGTAGCCCGGCAGCCGCACCGGGTGCATGGACGCGTAGCCGAGCGCCGCGCCCGTCAGGGGCGCGTAGAAGACGAGCGCGCGGGGCTCCAGGAGGCTCGCCCCCGTGGAGGCGATGAGCAGCCGGAAGGGGGAGATGGGGAAGGCCGCGTAGCGGCTGAGCTCCGAGTGGTCATCCACCCCCGCGCTCATGAGCGGCCACGTCACCCACACCGCCGCGGTGACGAAGCACAGGAGGTTGAGGATGAAGAAGGGCCACACGTCGTTGTGGGCCACCCCGGGCAGGCGCATCAGCCCATAGAAGGACACGCCCAGGCCCCACGCGGGCGCGCTGGAGAGCAGGAAGGCGCCCACGGCGAAGAGCGGATGGCGCCCCGAGCCCTGGTTGAGCCCGATGTTCACCCGCAGCGCCCAGAGCAGCCACAGGTGCCGGAAGAAGCCCGGCGCGGCGGGCCGGTTCACGCGGACCCCCGGCGCAGCGGCACGACCTCGGCGGGGGGCGCGTCTCCATAGAAGGAGAGCCGGGCGTTGCGCGCGGCCGGCACCGCGATGAGCTTCTCGAAGACGGCCTCCAGCGAGCCCGCCCCGTTGCGCTCCTTGAGCTCCTCCACCGGACCCTGATCCAACATCCGTCCGCCCCGGATGACGCCCGCGTGCGTGGCCAGCCGCTCGGCGATCTCCAGCACGTGCGTGGTGAGCAGCAGCGTCACCCCCCGCCGGCTCAGCTCCCGCAGCAGCTCGCGGATGACGCCCGCGGCCAGCACGTCGATGCCCTCGAAGGGCTCGTCCAAGAGCACCAGGTCCGGCGCGTGGATGAGCGACGCGGCGATGGCCAGCCGCCGCCGCATCCCCTTGGAGTACTCGGCCACGAGCGACCCCGCCTTGTACGTGAGCTCCGTGAGCTCCAGCAGCTCCGCCGCCCGCGCCGCCGCCTCGTCCCCACTCAGCCCGTACATGCGCCCACAGAAGGTGAGGTACTGCCGCCCGCTGAGCCGCTCGAAGAGGCTCAGCTCCTCGGGCACCACGCCCAGGTGGCGCTTGACCTCCAGGGGGCGCGCCACGGCGTCCACGCCCAACAGCCGGATGTGGCCGGAGTCCGGGGCGTACACGCCGGTGAGCAGGGCGATGGTGGTGGACTTGCCCGCGCCGTTGGGCCCGAGGAAGGCATAGAAGGCACCACGGGGGATGAGCAGCTCCAGGCCCTGCAGCGCGGTGAAGTCACCGAAGCGCTTCACGAGGGCCCGGGCGTCCACGGCCAGGTCAGAAGGAGGCGGTAGCATGGGGACGCCCATCTCAGCCGACCCGGGCTCACCCCCACAACCCCCCGCCCGCCCGCCCGCTCCCTCCCGGGAATGCCCGGCGCGTGACACCGATTCCCCCCTGGCTTGACCGCCGGGTTTTTGAAACCTATTCTCAATATCACTTGGCGATCGCCTGTCGCGGTCGTCCTCTCCTCTGAGCTCTCGAATGATCGTCTGCCTCTGCCACGCCGTCTCGGACCGCATCATCCGCGCCCGTATCGCCGAGGGAGCGCGGACTGTGGAGAAACTGGGGGAGGTGTGTGGCGCGGGGACGGGATGTGGGGGGTGTCACGATCAGATGACCCAGCTCATCGGGGAGGGGCGGCAGGCGAACGCCGTGCGTCCCTCGTGTCGTGAGAGTTGTGCCCTGGCGACCTCACGGGTAGCTTCCGTGGCGCTATGAAAGGCCACCCCCAGATCATCGACCTGCTGAACGACGTCCTCACCACCGAGCTGACGGCGATCAACGAGTACTTCCTGCACGCGCGCATCGCGGAGAACTGGGGGTATGACCGGCTCGCCAAGAAGATCTACGAGGAGTCGATTGGCGAGATGAAGCACGCCGATCGCCTGGTCAAGCGCGTGCTGTTCCTGGAGGGGCTGCCCAACCTGCAGCGCCTGGCCAAGGTGAACGTGGGCGAGACCGTGCCGGAGATGCTGCGGCTGGACCTGGCCCTGGAGGCCGGCTCCCAGAAGCGCCTCAACGAGGGCATCGAGCTGTGCCGGACCCTCGGGGACAACGGCAGCCGCGAGGTGCTGGAGTACATCCTCGCGGACACCGAGGAGCACATCGACTGGCTGGAGGCCCAGCTGGAGCTGATGAAGCAGGTGGGCGAGGTCAACTACCTGGCGCAGCAGATCAAGAAGGATCCCTGAGCCCGCGCGGATGGCTGCCCCTGCCTTGAACGCCGAGCGCGCCCGGCTGCTCATCACGTGCGTGGACCGTCCCGGCGTGGTCGCGGCGGTGACCCAGCTGCTCTTCGAGCAGGGCGCCAACGTGGTGGACTCGCACCAGCACACCGAGCCCGACGACTCGCGCTTCTTCATGCGCCTGGAGTTCGATCTGCCCGGGCTCGCCGAGCGGCTGCCCGGGCTGGAGCGGGCCATGGGGCCGGTGGCCGAGCGCTTCGCCTTGAGCTGGCGGCTGACGCCCGCGGCGCGCGTCAAGCGCATGGCCCTGTTCGTCTCCAAGCAGGATCACTGCCTGCAGGAGCTCCTGTGGCTGTGGAAGAAGGGGGAGCTGGCGGCGCACATCCCGCTGGTGGTGAGCAACCACCCGGACGCGCGCGAGGTGCTGGCCCCCTTCGGCATCCCCCTGCACCACGTGCCCGTGACGCCCGAGACCAAGGCGGACGCCGAGGCGGCCCTCCTGGAGCTGCTGCGCGCGCACCAGGTGGACCTCCTCGTGCTCGCCCGCTACATGCAGATCCTCAGCGGCGACTTCATCCAGCGCTTCGGCGGGCCCATCATCAACATCCACCACAGCTTCCTGCCGGCCTTCGTGGGCGCCAACCCCTACGCCCAGGCGCACACCCGGGGCGTGAAGCTCATCGGCGCCACGGCGCACTACGTGACGGCCGAGCTGGACGCCGGCCCGATCATCGAGCAGGACGTGCACCGGGTGGGACATCGCAACGCGGTGGAGGAGCTGGTGCGCATCGGGCGCCGGGTGGAGCGCACGGTGCTCGCGCGGGCCGTGGCCTGGCATCTGGAGGACCGGGTGTTGCCGCATGGCAACAAGACCGTCGTCTTCTCCTGAGCGGCGCTTCCAGCCTGGCTGGTGAGGGGCGGCGGTGAAGCGGGCCGTGGGGCCCGTCCGCCTCAGTGCATCATGGCCACTTCGGGCGGACCGACGATGCGCTGCACCGTCATGCGCACCTTGTCCAGGTCCACCGGCTTGGAGATGTAGCCGGCGGCGCCCACCAGCTCCGCCTCCCACTCGAAGCCGTAGCCCGAGATGATGATGATGGGCAGGCCGCGCGCCCGGGGCATCTTCTTGAGGGCATCCAGCAGTCCCCAGCCGCTCATGACGGGCATGCGCAGGTCGAGCAGCACCGCCTGGGGCAGGTCGTCCTCCAGCAGGTCCAGCGCTTCACGTCCATTGCCGGCCTCTTGGGTCTGGTAGCCCATGTCTTGAAGGGCATCGCAGATCAGCGTGCGGTGGCTCGCGTCGTCGTCGACGACCAGGATGTGGCAGGACATAGCGGGGCCTCGAAGCGGATTCGGTGGCGAAAGCGGGATTCTATGGGGGGCAAGATGCGAACGGCTGGTCAGTTGCGGAAGGGGTCTGCGCGCTTTTCAACATTCCCCGTAGAGCTTCAAGGCATTGCCCCCGAGGATGCCTGCCTCCACCTCGTCCCCGAGCTTGAGCGCGAGCAGCCGGTGCAGCTCGCGATCCCACGCATAGGGCAGGTGGGGAAAATCCGTCCCGTAGAGGATGCGCTCGGGACGCACTTCGAGCAAGCGGCGCGGCGGCTCCTGGGGAAAATAACCGGCCAGCGCCATGGTGGTGTCGAGCCACAGCGAGTCGTACCGCTCGAGCAGCCGGGTGTAGGCGTCGAACTCATCCAGACCCAGGTGGGGCACGCACAGCTTGAGGGTGGGGTGGGCCTGGAGCACCCGCTCCACGCGCTCGGCCGAGCACAGGGCGTGGACGTCACATTGATAGTGGGGGCTGGCCGGCTCGCGTCCCGCGTGGAGCACCACGGGCCGTCCCGCCCGGGCGCAGGCCGCGTACACCTCGTGCATCTCGGGGGCGTCCGGGGCCAGGCACTGCACGTGGCTGTGCAGCTTCACGCCCCGGAGGCCGGCGGCGAACGCCTCGGCGAGGATGTCCCCGGCGCCCGGCTCCCCGGGCAGGACCGTGGCCAGGCCCAGCACCCGCGGCTCGGCGCGCGCCACCTCGGCGATGTACGCGTTGAGCGCGCGCGCCATGCCCGGGGTGTGGGCGTAGTGCAGCGCCACCACCCGGTGCACCCCCCGGGACAGCAGGAAGGACACCACCTGGGGCGTGTGCAGCTTGTAGCGGATGGGCCAGCCGTACCGCTCGAACCAGCGCCAGATGGCCTCGAAGACCCGGTCCGGGAAGAGGTGCACGTGGGCGTCCACCACGGGCGGCAGTCCCTCGGGCAGCCGCGCGCCCTCGGCGTCGTCGAGCGCGGGCAGGGGGGGCTGTCCGTCCCCCCGGGGGGTGAGCCACCCCGCGCCGCCCAGGCACGCGGGCGGGGCTCGCGGGTCATGGTCCAGGGGCGTCTCCGGGGGCGTCTCCGGGGGCGTCATGGGTGGGGCGGCGTCGGGTCCGTGGGCGCCTGGGACGGGGGCGCGTCCGCCGGAGGCTTGTCCAGCCGCTGCAGCAGGGTGTTCTGCGCGTAGCCGGCCCGCTCCAGGCGCTGGGACTCGATGACGTCGGCGACCTTGGTGCACACCTGTCCCAGCACGCGCAGGGACTCGGCCAGGACCTTCTCCAGCTGATCCTGGGCGTTCGCTCGCTGGATGACGGACCGCTCGCGGCGGAACAGGGAAGGCAGCTTCATCCCGCCCAATCTAAGGGATGCCTCCCTCCGGGGCCACTGCCTCCGTGCGTTGACAAACCGTCCGGTCGGGGGGCCGGGGGTCATCAACAGATTGACCGGGCAATCGATTTACAACCTGGCCTCCGGGGTGGGGTTCCGGAGGGGAAGTCCGAGGGAAAATCCCTCCCGAAACGTTCCCTACTGGACCCTTTCCGGGCCCTTTCACGGATTTTCAGCCGGGGGGATGACGCACCGCGAACTTGTGGTTAATCTCCACTCCTCACTTCCCGGCCTGCCGCCGGGACGTTCGAAAGGGGGACTGCGCGATGGCTTACGACGGCGAATTGGTGAAGATGGAGAATGGCCGCTGGGCGCGGTTCCAGCGCTGCCAGGTGTACCGTCCCGGCGTCGAGGACGCGGGCGAGACGATGATGTTGATCGCTGTGGAGTTGGACGAGCGCTACCAGAAGCTGTTGGACGAGGCGGCGCAGTCACTGGCGGACTACCGGCACCGGGGCATCCCCGTGCAGGCGACGCTGGATGACGCGGCGCAGCGGCTGACGCTGCACCCGGAGCAGGTGGTCAGCGCGCTGCACTGAGTCAGCGGGGACGGTAGAAGCGCGCGGCGTTGTCGTGCGCCACGCGCTTCACCACGCGCTCGGAGAGCCTGGCCTTGGTCAGCAGGTGGGCCACGCGCGCGAGCCCCAGGATGTCGCCGGCGCCATCGCCGGCGTCGGAGTTGAGCACCAGTCGCTCGCTGCCCAGGCGGCGCACCAGCAGCACGGCGCGCTCGGCCTTGAGGGCCTCGGGGTGCAGGCTCAATCCGGCCCAATGCCCACAGCCGAGGATGTTGCGCACGGTGCGCGCGTTGGCGTGGTCCACCAGCACGCGTGAGGGCTGGATGCCCGACTCGCGCACGAGCGTGAGCAGCCGCCGCGTGTGGCGCTCCTTGTCCTTGAGCGGCGTGTGCACCACGACCCGGAGCTTGAGCTGGCGCGCGAGCGCGAGCTGCTCCAGGAAGGCCTCCTCCTCTTCAATGCCCCCCGCGTGCAGGCCCGTCTCCCCCAGGGCCACCACGCGTCCGCCCTGGAAGTAGTCCGGCAGGTGGGCGAGCACCTCGGACAGGCCGCGGCGGGGGATGCAGCGCGGGTGCACGCCCAGCGCCGCCCAGGCCCGGATGCCCAGGCGCTCCAGGCGCGGCAGTTGTTTGTGCACCAGGTCGTCGAAGTGCTTGCGCAGCGCCTTGGGCGTGGGCTCGGGCAGGTGGTGGGCCACCACGAGCGCGCGCTCCACGCCGAAGAAGCGCATGGACTCGAGGTCCTGATCGCTCAGGGCCTCGGGGTGCAGGTGCGCGTCGAAGAGCTGGAGGAGTTCGGGCACGGGGGCGGTCTCAGTCCTGGCCGAGCGCGGCGCCTTCGTTGCGGGGATCGCTCGCCGCGCTGCGCAGGTTCGTCTGGGGATCGCTCACCACGGCCTCCGCGTCCCCCCAGTTGGGAATCCGGCGGATCTTATGGCCCTTCGCCTCGAGGATGGCCAGCGTGGCGGGCTCCAGGGCGTACTGGTCCACCCACAGCTCATCCGGCAGGTACTGGTGGTGCAGGCGGCCCTGGCCCACCGCGCGCGCCACGTCCATGCCCTGGTCCACCACGTTGGAGATGACCTGGATGACGGTGGTGGGGATGGTGGAGCCGCCGGGGCTGCCCACCGCGAGCATCACCTTCTTGGGATCCTCCTTGGAGAAGACGAGCGTGGGGGACATGGAGGACAGGGGCACTTTGCCCGGGGCGATGGCGTTGGCCTCGCCGCCCACCAGCCCGTAGGCGTTGGGCACGCCGGGCCGCGCGGAGAAGTCGTCCATCTCGTCGTTGAGCAGGATGCCGGTGCCCTTGGCGACCAGGCACGAGCCGAAGCCGTAGTTCACCGTGGTGGTGAGCGCCACGGCGTTGCCGTCCTTGTCGATGACGGAGATGTGCGTGGTGTTCTTCTTGTCGGCGGGGGCGTGGGACGGGTCGTACCAGCCGCCGTCGGAGGGCTTGAGCGTGGACTCACCCGCGCCCTCCCCGGGCGCCAGCAGCGAGGCGCTGGGCGTGGCCTTCTTCGGATCGATGCTCCCGGCCAGGTCCGCGAGGTAGCCCGACGAGGTGAGCCGCTCCATGGGAATCTTCACCTGGGCGGGGTCCCCCAGGTACTTCGTGCGGTCCACGTACACGCGCCGCACCGCCTCGGCGTACAGGTGCACCTCCTCGGCGTCGCGGAAGGCGAGCCCCTGGGGCCGCAGCCGCTCCAGCGCGCCGAGCACCTGCACCACCGCGAGCCCCCCGGCGCTCGGCGGCGGCATGGTGAGCAGGCGGTGGCCGCGGTAGCTGCCCTCGAGCGGCGCGTGGGTGCGCGTCTGGTAGGCCTTCAAGTCCTCGCGCGTGAGCACGCCGCCGGCGGCCTTCACCGTGTCCACCACCGCCTGGCCGAGCGCGCCGGTGTAGAAGGGCGCCGCGCCGCTCTTGGCGAGCGTGGTGAGGGTGCGCGCCAGGTCCGGCTGCTTCACCAGGCTGCCCACGGCGGGCACGTCCGGCTCGCCCGCGGCGTTCTTGCCCAGGAAGATGCGCGCGGCCTCGGGATCCTGGGCGAGGCAGTCGCGCCGCAGCTTCGCCACGGCCTGGTACTTGGGCGTCACCCAGAAGCCCGCGCGCGCCGCGTCGATGGCGGGCTGGAGCACCACGGCGCGCGGCAGCTTGCCGTGCTTCTCCACGAGCTCCAGGTAGCCGGCCACCGCGCCGGGCACCGCCACGCTCAGCGCGCCGTCGGTGGACAGCCCCGGCACCACCTTGCCGTCCTTCACGTACATGTCGCGCGTGGCCGCCCGGGGCGCCACCTCGCGGAAGTCCAGGGCGCGCGTCTCGCCCGTCTTCGCGTCGTGCACCAGCGCGAAGCCGCCCCCGCCCAGGCCCGAGTGGTAGGGCCCCACCACCGCCAGCGTCGTGGCCGCCGCCACCGCCGCGTCCACCGCGTTGCCGCCCTTCTGCAGCATCTTGAGCGCGGCCTCGCTCGCCGCCGGGTGCGCCGTGGCCACCGCGCCGCCCCGGTAGGGCCGGGCCGCGCTCGCGGAGCCTCCGGCACACAGCAGCGCCAGCGCCAGCGTCCAGCCATTCCGGGGAGACCACATCTTTACCGTATCCACGTGCCACGCCTCCGTGAGTGGGCCGCGATTCGCCCATGTCCCTGTGGGGGGTTCTGGAGTATCCCGGCGGCCGCCCGGACTCACCACAAACCATTTCATCCCGAAGTGTCCGGCGGATGCCAGGTGTTCCGGCCAGGGGTTGGACCCGGTGGGGGGCGCGAGGCATCTTGCGCACGACTCCGTGTGGCGCCGGGGGGAACATGATCGCCGACCCGAAGACATTCCGACCGCCGTCCCCGCCCCTCCAGGGCCCGGTGACGACCCTCTTTCTCAAGCCCGCCTACGGCATCACCGTGCGGCGCAATACGCTGGCGGTGTCCGTCACGGCGCATCCGGAGGAGCCTCGGGGGCCTCGTCCGCACGCGCGCGGTTGACGCGCCCCCGAGCCATCCCTAGTTATCGCCGACATGACAACTCCTCTTGCGGCGGTGGTGCTGTGCGCGGGCAAGGGCACCCGGATGCGCTCGGAGAAGGCGAAGGTCCTTCATCCCATCCTCGGCAAGCCCCTGTGCTTCTATCCCCTGATGCGGGCGCTGGAACTGGGCGCCTCCCCGGTGGTGCCGGTGGTGGGCCACCAGGCGGCGGAGGTGGAGCAGGCCGTGCGCGCGCTCTTCCCCGCGGGCCCCCTGCGCTTCGCGCTGCAGAAGGAGCAGCGGGGCACGGCGGACGCGGTGCGCTCGGCGGAGGGCGCGCTCCAGGGCTTCGAGGGCCGGGTGCTCATCCTCTACGGGGACGTGCCGCTCGTGCGCCGCGAGACGCTCGCCGCGCTGGTGGACGCGCACGAGCGGGGCGGCGGAGTGCTCTCGCTCGTGTCCACGCGCCTGGAGGACCCCACGGGCTACGGCCGGGTCATCCGCGAGGGTGGCAAGGTGGTGCGCATCGTCGAGCACAAGGACTGCACCCCCGAGCAGCGTGAGGTGCGCGACTGCAACGCGGGCATCTACCTCGTCGACTCGTCCTTCCTCTGGACGGCGCTGGCCAACATCCGCAGCACCAACGCCCAGGGCGAGTTCTACCTCACGGACCTGGTGGAGATGGCCGCCGCCCAGGGCCCGGTGCCCGCCATCGACGCGGACTTCAACGAGACGGCCGGGGTGAACGACCGGGTGGAGCTGTCCGCCCGCGCGCGCGACCTGCAGGCGCGCATCAACATCCAGCACATGCGCAACGGCGTGTCGCTCGCCGACCCCGCCACCACCTACATCGAGGAGGGCGTCACCATCGGCTCGGACACCGAGGTGGGTCCAGGTGTGAGCCTGTCAGGCGCCACCGTGGTGGGCCGCCACGTCTCCATTGCCCAGGGCTGCGTCCTGCACGCCTCCTCGGTGGCCGACGGGACGACCCTCAAGCCCTACACGGTGCTGGAGGAGGCCAAGGTGGGGGAGCGGTGTATCCTGGGGCCCTTCTCGCGGCTGCGTCCGGGCACGGACCTCGCGGAGGAGGTGCATCTGGGCAACTTCGTGGAGACCAAGAAGGCGCGCATCGGCAAGGGCTCCAAGGCCAACCATCTGGCCTACCTGGGCGACGCGAAGATCGGCTCCGGGGTGAACGTCGGCGCCGGCACCATCACCTGCAACTATGACGGAGTGAACAAACACGTCACCGAGCTGGGCGACAAAGTGTTCATTGGCTCGGACTCCCAGCTCGTGGCCCCGGTGAAGGTGGGCGACGGTGCCTATGTCGGTGCGGGCACCACGGTGACGAAAGATGTGCCTCCCGGAAGCCTCGCCGTGTCTCGCACGCCGCAGGTGAACCTGGAGGGATGGGTGGAGCGCAAGAAGGCGCGGAAGGCCAAGTCCGCGGAAGCAGACCCGGTCAAGCCGGACAAGGTGTCGGTGGGGTAGTGGCGTAGCTCTTGCTTGTCGTCAGGGTGACAGGTGTCGCCCAGTGTAGGTCAAATCATTCCCCGCGCCCGGCGCGGGGAGCTTGGGCGTGAGAGAGGCAGGACAACATGTGCGGGATCGTCGGTTATGTGGGTGACAAGCAGTCGGCTCCGATTCTGGTCTCCGGTCTGAAGAAGCTGGAGTACCGCGGGTACGACTCGGCGGGCGTGGCGGTGATCAACCGCAATGTGCTCAACGTGGTGCGCGCCACGGGCAAGCTCAAGAACCTGGAGAGCCGGGTGCAGAGCGACTCGCCGCAGGGCACCGTGGGCATCGGCCACACGCGCTGGGCCACGCACGGCCGTCCCTCGGACGAGAACGCCCACCCGCACACCTACGGCGGCGTGGCCGTGGTGCACAACGGCATCATCGAGAACCACCTGGCGCTCAAGGACGAGCTCAAGCGCCAGGGCCACGTGTTCGCCTCGGAGACGGACTCCGAGGTGTTCGCCCACCTCATCTCCGACCAGCTCAAGCTGGGCAAGGACCTGCCCGCGGCGGTGCGCGCCGCCGTGGCGCGCGTCAAGGGCACCTACGCCCTGGCGGTGGTGACCGAGAGCGATCCGGACCGCATCGTGTGCACCAAGGAGTCCTCGCCCATGGTGCTCGGGCTCGGCCAGGGGCAGAACTTCGTGGCCAGCGACGTGCCGGCGCTGCTCGAGCACACGCGCGACTTCATCTACATGGAGGAGGGGGACCTGGCCATCCTCACCTCGGGCGGCGTGGACATCTACAACCGCGCCAACCAGAAGGTGAACCGCGCCACGCGCCGCATCGACTGGACGCCGATGATGGCGGAGAAGGGCGGCCACAAGCACTTCATGCACAAGGAAATCCACGAGCAGCCCCGGGCCGTGGCGGACACGCTGCGCGGCCGCATGCTGCTCACCGAGGGTGACGTGCACTTCGAGGGGTGGAACCTGAGCGCGGAGAAGATCCAGGCGCTCACGAAGATCACCATCCTCGCGTGCGGCACCTCGTGGCACTCGGGCATCGCGGGCAAGGCGATGATCGAGTCGCTGGCACGCATCCCGGTGGAAGTGGAGCTCGCCAGCGAGTTCCGCTACCGCGACCCCATCGTGGAGTCCACGCACCTGGCCATCGCCATCAGCCAGTCGGGCGAGACGGCGGACACCCTGGCGGCCTTCAAGGAGGCCAAGGCCCGGGGCGCCTCCACGCTCGCGCTGTGCAACGTCATCGGCAGCGCCATGACGCGCGAGGCGGAAGTCACGGTGCTCACCAACGCCGGCCCGGAGATCGGCGTGGCGTCCACCAAGGCGTTCACCACGCAGCTCGTCGGCCTGTACCTCCTGGCGGTGAAGCTCGGCCGCGCCCGCGGCACGCTGAGCCTCAAGGCGGCCCAGGAGCACCTGACGTCCATCACCCAGATTCCGAAGATGATCGAGGACGTGCTCAAGTGCGAGCCGGCGGTCAAGCGCGTGGCGCGTGACTTCATGGGCGCCCAGGACTTCCTCTTCCTCGGCCGCGGCCCCATGCACCCGGTGGCGCTCGAGGGCGCGCTCAAGCTCAAGGAGATCTCCTACATCCACGCCGAGGGCTACGCCGGCGGCGAGATGAAGCACGGCCCCATCGCGCTCATCGACGAGAAGATGCCGGTGGTGGTCATCGCGCCCAAGCAGCCGCACGTGGCCTACGAGAAGATCATCGGCAACATCGAGGAGGTGCGCGCGCGCGGCGGCAAGGTCATCGCCGTCATCGACGAGGACGACACGCACGCGTCCACGCTGGCCGACCACGTCATCCGCATCCCCGCGGCCTCGGCGCTGCTCGCGCCCGTGGTGGCCACCATCCCGCTGCAGCTGCTCGCCTACCACGTGGCGGACCTGCGCGGGAACGACGTGGACCAGCCGCGCAACCTCGCCAAGAGCGTGACGGTGGAGTAGCGCCACGCCCCGTCACCGCCGCGTGACGGAGGTGAAGACGCCCGGGTGTCCTCCCTCGTGGAGGCCCCGGGCGTTCGTCGTCGAGGGGCGCCCCTCTTGCCCCTGTCTCAGGTGAGTGTGAGCGTCACGGTGCTCGTCTCGCCGGGCAGCACGGTCACGATCTCCTCGACGGACACGGGCCGGCCGCCCCGCCGGGCCTTCACGCGCAGCACGTACTGGCCGGGTGACAGGTGCGCGAACGCCTTGGTGGGGCCGGTATGGGTCTCGCTGGGGCCATCGCCGAACTGCACTTCGCACTCGGGCGTCTCCAGGGTGTCGAACCCGGCGATCTGCACCCGGAGCGCGCCCTGGGTGGCGTTGAGGCCCTGGCCGAGCTCCCCGAGCGCACCGCGCTGGGCCACGGCGGACTTCTCCAGGTCCTGCAAGGCCCCCGAGAAGCGCGCCACCCACTCCTGCGTCTCGTCCTTGAGCACCTGGTTGATCGCGAGGCGCGTGGCGTAGAGCAGTTGGATGCCCGCGGCGAGCCGCTCGCTCTGGGTGCCGCCGCCCAGCCGGGCCTCGAGCGCGCGGCGGCTCCAGTTGAACTGGAGCAGCTCGCGCTGGGCCTGCAGCTCCAGCAGGGCGGTGACGTAGCGCATCCAGCTGACCGAGAAGCCGAAGAGCCGATCGAGGCCGACACAGCCCGCGCTGAACGCCGCGAGGATGGAGGCGACGGGCACCCAGCGCTGGGGCTGCAAGACGGGGGCGAGCATGGACACGGCGATGGGGACCACGGAGGCGACCCCCGCCAGCACGATGGCCGTGCCCCGGAGCCTGGACGCCCAGCGCTTGTTGTGACTCTTGCGCCGGTCGTACCAGCCGATGGTCTCCTCCAGCTTCGCCATGACCTCGTCGTAGAGCACCTGGAGATCCTCGTCCTGATGCGGCTGACGGACCGAGGACAGCTTGAGCGGCTGGAGGTTTTCGGATGGTTTGGGGGCCGAGGAGGTCGCCATGTCGCCGCGAGGCTAGCGCAGTGGCGCGCGGGGTGGGGGACGGCCGTCCTTGCGTTCGGCTCCCCCGCGTGAGACGCCACGCGCCGTCATGACAGTGTGGACCCAGTGGGAGTGGCCGTGAGCGCGGTGCGCAAGGGAGCGGATGCCTTCGCCCTGCAGGTGATGACCGCGCTGTGCCTTGTGTGGGGCGTGCAGCAGGTGGTGATCAAGGTGGCGGCGCCGGACATCGCGCCCCTCGTGCAGGCGTTTGGCCGCTCGGGCATCGCCGCCGTGCTGGTGGGCCTGCTGATGACGCTGCGGGGCGGGTGGGAAGGGCTGAAGGGAACGGTGCCCGCGGGCCTGCTGGCGGGGCTCCTGTTCGCCCTGGAGTTCCTGATGCTGGCCAAGGGGCTCCAGTACAGCACCGCCTCGCACATGGCGGTGTTCCTCTACACGGCGCCCATCTTCTCCGCGCTGGGCCTGCACGTGCTCCTGCCCAGTGAGCGCCTGCGGCGGCTGCAGTGGGGGGGCATTGGCCTGTGCTTCGCGGGGATCGCCCTGGCCTTCGGGGGGGGCCTGAACCTCGAGGCCCTGGACTCCCGGATGCTGCTCGGGGATGCGCTGGGGGTGCTGGCGGGCATGGCCTGGGGCTTCACCACGGTGGTGGTGCGGACCACCCGCCTGTCCGAGGCGCCCCCCGCGCTGACGCTGTTCTACCAATTGGCCGTGGCCACGCTGCTCTTGGGCGTGGTGGCCGGGGTGATGGGGGAGTTCGGCCGCGTGCACCTGACGCCCCGGGCGGTGGGCAGCGTGCTGTTCCAGGGCGTGGTGGTGTCGTTCATCACGTACACCCTTTGGTTCTGGATGCTGCGCCGCTACCTGGCGTCCAACCTGGCGGTGCTGTCCTTCATGACGCCGCTGTTCGGCGTCACCCTGGGCGTGGTGCTGCTGTCCGAGCCGCTGACGCCCCAGTTCGTGGGGGGCGCCGTGCTGGTGCTGCTCGGCATCACCCTGGTGAGCGGCGAGCCGTGGATCCGCCGGGTGTTGCTCCGTTCTGGCGTTTGAGCGGTCGATTTCCTCATTCGTGTGGACAAAAGGGCAGAGTCCTTATTGGAAATTTGGACTGCTCAGATTTAGGAGCGCACCGCTCAAGTCTGTTGCTCAAGACTACCCAGCCAGCGGTGCGCTTGAACCCATGCGCAAATTCTGCAAGTGATTTTACTTGAAATTACAGCATATCGCTACCGCGGTCATCTGCCCTGGCGATCCCGCTGAAAGCACGCAAATATAAGCATCGACGTATATGCTGGCTGAAAACGTAGCACCAGCTGCGCTCACCGAGCACGCACCGCCAGTCGCCGTCCAAGATGCTGGGCAGTACGCAATCGAATGGTTGGTCGGGGTGACCGTGGGGCCAAGAGTCCGTGTGCATTGAATGGCGTTCTTGGGGCTTGGTGCGCCTGTATCGCCTTTGTCTCCCTTGGGACCCTGCGGCCCTGTAAGGCCAATGTCACCCTTTTCACCTTTGTCTCCCTTGGCGCCGGTGTCTCCCTTCGGCCCTTGCTGACCGACCGCTACGCCGATGCAAGAGTTGTCATCCATGCCTGAACCCTTCGAGACACAGAGCAAATACGTCCCGGGGGTGTTGAGCAGTCCGTAGGGAATAGCAACGGTGAGGTTTGTGTCTGAGTTGGAATCTGTCGACACGGGAATGTTGGCGAATCGCACAGAGGGCGTTGTCCCAAAATTCTCGCCGTAGATGTGCAATCGCGCAGTAGACGGCTCCGGATGCGTTGACGTGACCAGCAGCGGAGCTGCCTGAGCGGCCGACGCTAAAGTCAATGCCGCGACAAGACCGGACGTTTGGTGGTTCTTGAACAACCGTACGCGCTTCATATTGTTCTCCTGGTAGAACGGGTCTGTGACACTTCCTCGGAAACCAGCTGAACTCGCGCGAGGTGCACTCGTCCATTAGAGGCCAGTGTATCTCCTGGAGAATCTGTCCGTGTGTAGCGAGCCACTCGTCCAGCATCGAGACGACAATGGACGATGGTGACTGCCGGTAGGCCCTCTTGAGGCGCGAGTCCGCCCGAGTGACATCCTTGTCATGCTGCGCGGGGCCGTGCGTCAGCCGTCCGTGGCATCGGTCGAGGCGGACAGGGATGACACTGCAGTGGGGCTGCCGTGCGCATCCAGCGCCACGAAGACGAACCGCCCCCGACGAGCTGGCCCTGACGCACCGGCACGTGGACGTCCACTTTCCCGCTGCTCGCCGTCACCAGTTAGCGAGCCGTCTGGCGCCCGCGTCTGAAGGTGCTTCAGGGCGCGCGACCTACACCACGGGCCGCCGGTTGGCGCGGGAGACGTGCTCCTCACCGGCTTGTGCGAAGCGCCGCGCCAGCTCCGCTGTCCCCTCTCTGGAGTGCCTTGACACGTACTCCAATTCCGCGGGGAGCAGGGCCTTGACGGTGACGAGCCGCACGTCTCCGAAGGGGGTGGGGAAGTGCCTGGGCAGTGTTCGCGACTCCATGCCGAGCAACATGCCCACGCGGCCCTCCTTGCTGACCAGTGCCGGGGGCATGCCGTCGCCCGCGACCTCCAGCATGAGCAGGCCCACCTTGGCCCTCTCGCGCACGTGCTCGTGGACCACGACTTCCTTTGAGACCCTCTCCAACAGCGTGTAGGGCCAGCTCCCCTCGATGTCGTCGAGAGGCACCTCCGCTTCGTCTGTCTCCAGGGCGAGCTCCAGGCCAAAGCCCACCGAGGGCTCCAGCTTGGAGATGAAGGGGTCCGAGAGGCCCTCGGAGACGAGGAGGGTGCGTCCCTCCTCGCGATGGATGACGCCCCAGTTCTGGCGATGGCCCGGCCAGTCGTCGCGGATGGCCCTGGGGGCAACGGCCAGGTCATCCAGCGTGCCGAGTGATTGCCATGCCGCGCGTCTGGCGGCTGGGGGCGGCTCCAGAAGCTCGCGGCACTTGCGCTTGTAGGCGCGCTCCTCTTCGCTGAGGGGGCTGGGCCCGGTGACCTCCCTGAACTCCAGGCCCGAGGCGCCAGTGCGCTCGAGCGCCTCCTTCACGTCCTCGGCGACGAGAAGGGCCGCTGGATATCCCCAGGGCCGGAAGACCTTGGCCTCACCGACCTTGGCGGGGTCGATGCGCATGCCGTGGACCGCGCGGTACTGCCCGACCTTGTCGGGCCGTCCATGCTCTGGTTTCCAGTACCGCACCTCGGTGCAGGCCGCGTCGTCGATGCACTTCACGAGGCGCGCGACGTTGACCAGGAAGTAAGGCTCTGACCGCAAGTCCACTTCGGCGGGGTAGAGCTGGACGTCGCCCGAAGTCCGTTCGGCAAGCGCGCTGGCGACCGCTTGCGTGACCACGGGGAAATCCCCGCCGTTCGCCAATGAGAAGTCGAGCGGGCTTCCAGGATGGAGAAGGGGAACGCGCAGGAGACCGTCGAAACGAGTGGCGGCCTCGTTCAGGTACAGCCGCTCACCCACCTCCAGTCCTTGAGCGTCGAGCGCGTCGCCCAGCACCCAACGCTCCGGATGGATCATGTCCTCGGTCAGCTCAAAGTACCGTCGTGCCATGTCGGTCTCGTGGCCTCACTGGTTCCGGGTGACCAGCCTGTTGAGTTCGGAGCCTGCCTCCGCGAGTTCATCGGCCAGGTTCTTCAACTCATGGGTCAGCGCCTCCCGGCACTGGGCGGGGGTCTTGCACCGCCTGACCGCATCCCGGAGCTGCCGAAAGACGCGCTCATGATACTCCCTGGGGTGGGGCCCCTTGTGTCCGCGAATGCGGACCTTGTTGGCTGGCTCCTCCATCGACATGCCCGCCTTGTCGAAGAGCTCTTGGAGCTTTGGCGTCCACGGCCCGCCCCGCGCGGGGGACTTCCCGTTCTCCACGGTGGCGATGTGGTGGATGTCGCCTTCCTCCAGCATGGAGAGGACGGCACTCGAGCTGGCGGGAAGGGTGAGCGTCAGTCCGCCCCCCGCCACGGACACCGACGTCGCATCGGAGGCCGCTACGGGCAGGACGACGTGGCCCGCACGGGCGGCATTCTGCACCGCCTGGGGAAAGCCCGGCAGCGTGCTCCCTGTCATGGCCTCCTTGCCCTTGGCGCCCGCTTTCCAGGTGGCCAGGAGGATGAGGACACGCAGCGTGTTGGGTCCGAGTACCTTGGCGTACCGCTCGCTCGCGTCGCGCAGTTCGAGGAAGGTCCTGGCGGCCTCCGCCTCGTCCCAGAGGCCCTGGGTGGCGGAGAGCAAGTCCCAGAGTTCGCTGCCCAGATAGCCCCAGAGCCAGAGGGTCATCGCGGTGGCGAGGCCCTTGGAGATGGGCTCCGGCGCCATGAGCACCACGAGGTACAGGGACAGGCCCGTGAGGAGCATCGTCAGGGCGTGCTCGGAGGCGTCCCGGAGGACGCCCGTGGCCGCATCCACCGCGGGAGCGAGCGCGAGGCCGAGGGCCAACGCGAACCTGTCAGGGTGGCTGAGGGTGGTGTCGTGGGGTCCGTCCCTCAGGAGCCAGAAGCAGTCCCCCGGAGCGCCGCGCCGCTCGCACAGGCGCGCGTAGCCACCTTCGACGCTGGAGTCCCCCGCGCCACGCGGAGGCCAGGAGGCCCGCACCAGGCGGCCGGAGCGCGGCTGGGGCGGGCGGGGGGCCACCCGGAGAGGGACTTCCAGCAACAGCTGGGTGAAGGCCTCGCGAAACTCCGCATCCGAGACCTGCACGGGCGCGAAGTCGCCGTTGGGCGTGAGTGTGACGGACTCCCTGGGGGCAGAGTCGTGGCGGTGGCTCACCCGCATGCCGCCGGTGGCACAGGCGGCCTGAAGGAAGAGGACGAGGAGAAACCAGCCGCCCGAGAGGCGCAGCCGAGCGCCCGTCATTCGGCGCGGGGCCGTGCGTCAGCCGCCCGTGGCATCGGTCGAGGTGGGCAGGGGCGGCACGGCGGTGGGGCGGCCGTGCGCGTCCAGCGCCACGAAGACGAACCGTCCCCGGGTGCCGAGCTGCCGGTCCCCGGTGAGCAGGTCCTCCGCGAACAGGTCCACCTCCACCGTCATGGAGGTGCGGCCCGTGGCGACCACGCGCGGGTGCAACTCCACGAGCTGGCCCTGACGCACCGGCACGTGGAAGTCCACCTTCTCGCTGCTCGCCGTCACCACGTTGCGCCGGGCATACCGCGAGGCGACCACGAAGGCCGCCTTGTCCATCAGCGCGAGCGCCTGTCCGCCGAACAGCGTCCCGTAGTGGTTCGTCTGCTCGGGGAACACCATCTCGATGAGCCGGGCCTCGGTGACGCGGCCCGGCTCCATCTTCTGAGCCGGCTCGGCGGGCGGCTCAGAACGAGGCATCGAAGGTGACCTCGCCCTCGACGCCCACCTGGTAGGCCGACACGCGGCGCTCGAAGAAGTTGGCCAGCTCCTGCACGTCCTGCAGGTCCATGAAGTTGAAGGGGTTCTTGGACCCGTAGCGCTTGGGCAGCTCCAGCATGACCAGCCGCTGGTCCGCCACGAACTCCAGGTACTGGCGCATCTCCTTCACGGACAGGCCGGCGACGCCGCCCTGGAGCAGGTCCTCGGCGAAGCGCAGCTCGCACTCCACCGCCTCCTCCATCATGGAGACGACTTCGCGCTCCATCTGGGCGTCGAAGAGGCCCGGCTCCTCGCGCCGCACCGTCTTGACCACGTCGAAGGCGAAGGCCATGTGGGCGCTCTCGTCGCGGAACACCCAGTTGGTGCCCGCGGCCAGTCCGTGGAGCAGCCCGCGCGAGCGCAGGAAGTACACGTAGGCGAAGGCGGCGAAGAAGAACAGGCCCTCGATGCACGCGGCGAAGCAGATGAGGTTGAGCAGGAAGGTGCGCCGCTGCTCGCGCGTCTCCAGCCGGTCGAGCTGGTGCACCGAGTCCATCCACTTGAAGCAGAAGGCGGCCTTCTGCTGGATGCTCGGGATGTTGTCGATGGCGGCGAACGCCTTGGCGCGCTCGGCGGGGTCCGGCACGTAGGTGTCCAGCAGCGTGAGGTAGAACTGCACGTGCAGCGCCTCCTCGTACAGCTGGCGCGACAGGTACATCCGGGCCTCGGGCGAGTTCACGTGCTTGTACAGGTTGAGCACGAGGTTGTTGGACACGATGGAGTCGCCCGTGGCGAAGAACGCCACCAACCGCTGGATGAGGTGCCGGTCCGCGGGTGACATCTTCGCGCGCAGGTCGCCCACGTCCGTGGAGAAGTCGACCTCCTCCACGGTCCACGTGTTCTTGATGGCGTTGCGGTACATCTCGAAGAACGCCGGGTACTGCATGGGGCGCAGCGTGAGGTTGAGCCCCGGGTCCAGCAGGCGCCCGCCCGTCTTGGGCGAGGCCTGCGAGGGCCGCGAGGGCTTGAGGGACATGGCGGCGGTCACTGGCAGGCCTCGCAGCTCTCGGGGTTTTCCAGGGAGCACGCGATGGCCTGCTCCTCGGTGGCGGTGTTGGAAGCGGGCTTCTGCTCGCGGGGCGTCTCCACCGTGGTCTTGGCGATGCGCGTGGCGGGACGCGAGCGCAGGTAGTAGGTGGTCTTCAGGCCCTTCTTCCAGGCGTACATGTACATGGAGCTGAGCTGGCCGATGTTGGGCGCCTCCATGAACAGGTTGAGCGACTGGCTCTGGTCGATGAAGGCGCCGCGGTCGGCGGCCATGTCCACGAGCGAGCGCATGGGCAGCTCCCACGCGGTGCGGTACACGGCGCGCAGGTGGGCGGGGATCTCCGGGATGTTCTGGATGGAGCCCTCGGCCAGCTTGATGCGCGTGCGCATGTCCTCGTTCCACAGCCCCAGCGTCTTGAGCTCCTCGACGAGGTAGCGGTTGACCTGGAGGAAGTCCCCCGAGAGCGTCTCGCGCTTGAAGAGGTTGGACACCTGGGGCTCGATGCACTCGTAGCAGCCCGCGATGGACGCGATGGTGGCCGTGGGCGCGATGGCGATGAGCAGGGAGTTGCGCAGGCCGCCGTCCTTGATGCGCGTGCGCAGGGCCTCCCAGCGGGCGGTGTCCTCGGGCGTCACGCCCCAGGCGTCGAACTGCAATTCGCCCCGGGCCGCGCGCGTCTCGGCGAAGGCCGGGTGGGCGCCGTGCTCGGCCGCGAGGTCCGCCGAGATGCTCAGCGCGTGGAAGTAGATCTCCTCGGACACCCGGCGCGACAGGGCGCGGGCCTCGGGGGCGTCGAAGGGCAGGCGCATCTGGAAGAAGACATCCTGCAGGCCCATGATGCCCAGGCCCACCGGGCGCCAGCGCAGGTTGGAGCCCTGGGCGGTGGGGATGGGGTAGTAGTTCAGGTCGATGACCCGGTCGAGCTGGCGCACGGCGGTGCGCACCGTGTGGCCGAGCTTCTCCCAGTCGAACACCACCCGGCCCGCGTCGTCGATCGTCGTGTGGCGCGCCAGGTTGATGGAGCCCAGGTTGCAGACGGCCGTCTCCTCTTGGCTCGTCACCTCGAGGATCTCCGTGCACAGGTTGGACAGGTGCACGACGCGGCCGGGCAGCGCGGTCTGGTTGCAGGCCAGGTTGGACTTGTCCTTGAACGTCATCCAGCCGTTTCCGGTCTGGGCGAGCGTGCGCATCATGCGCGCGTAGACCTCGCGCGCCTTGAGCGTCTTGAGCGCCAGGCCCTGGGCCTCGGCCTGCACGTAGGCCTGCTCGAACGCGGCGCCGTACAGGTCCGTCAGGTGGGGCACGGCCTTGGGGTCGAACAGGGACCAGGGGCCGTCGGACTCCACGCGCTTCATGAAGAGGTCCGGCACCCAGTTGGCCAGGTTCAGGTTGTGGGTGCGGCGCGCCTCGTCGCCCGTGTTCTCGCGCAGCTCGAGGAACTCCTCCAGGTCCGCGTGCCACGTCTCCAGGTACACGCAGCACGCGCCCTTGCGCTTGCCGCCCTGGTTCACCGCCGCCACGGACGCATCCAGCGTCTTGAGCCACGGCACGATGCCGTTGCTGTGGCCGTTGGTGCTGGTGATGAGCGAGCCGCGCGAGCGCACCCGGTGGTACGCGAGCCCGATGCCGCCCGAGAACTTCGAGAGCATGGCCACGTCGGTGTAGCTCTTGTAGATGGCGCTCAGGTCATCCTGGGGCGAGTCGAGCAGGAAGCACGAGGAGAGCTGCTCGTGCAGGGTGCCCGAGTTGAACAGGGTGGGGGAGCTGGGCACGTACTCGAGCAGCGAGAAGCGCCGGTAGAGCTCCAGCGCCTCGGCCACCGACTCGCCCAGCGCCACGGCGATGCGCATGAAGAAGTGCTGGGGCGTCTCCAGCACCGCGCGCGTGGTGGGGTTCTTGAGCAGGTAGCGGTCGTACACGGTGCGCAGGCCGAAGTACTCGAAGAGCCGGTTGCGCGAGGGATCGATGGCGTCGTTGAGCTTGCGCGCGTTGGCCGCCACGAGCTGCGCCACGCGCTCGTTGACCAGGCCCAGGCGGTGCCCGGCGGCGATGGACTGCGAGAAGGAGTGCACCTCCTGCCCGGACAGCTCCTTGTCGATGTAGGTCGCGAGCAGGCGCGCGGCGAGCTTCGCGTACTCGGGCTCCTCCAGCGTGAGCGAGGCGGCCGTCTGGATGGACAGCTGGTCGAGCTCCTGGGTGGACGCGCCATCGTAGAGCCCGGCGATCGTCTTGGTGGCCACGCGGATGGCGTCCACCTGTCTCAGGCCATCGCAGCAGCGGCTGATGGCGCGGACGATCTTGTTCAGGTCGGCGCCCTCGAGCGTCCCGTTGCGCTTGCGCACCCGCATGGTGGTGGGCGTGGGGGGCGGGGACGAGGGGGACGGAATGGGGCTCGTGGTCAACATGGTGCTGCTCTCCTCCTTCACGACCGCGTGAAACCGGAGGAGGCACGGGAGACGTCCGGGCATGCGCGAGTCCCAGGGCCACTGGGCTCTCCCGGACGACCTCGCGCCCCCACCGGGCAGCTGGCGCACGGCGTGGGAGCACGGACGGACCCGGGACGTTCGCGGAGCCCCGCGGCGTCTCGGACCGATCGCCTCCCCCGAGGTGGACCAGGTCGAACCGGCCGGGCTGTCTCTCCCGGCTCGGATTACTGGCAGGTTTTCGGGCTCGCGAGCGGCTGGCGGACCGCGCCAGCGGACATCCTTCCTACCTCCGTCCCCTTCCCAGCCTTGGAGGGCCAGTGGATGTGGACGGGCTCGTTCTCGCAGACCGCTGCGGGGCAGCTCCGGCCTCTCACCGGATTCCCTTTCAAGCCCGGTCCCTCTCGGGGCCGGGCACCAGCAACGGGGCACACATTAGGGGGGGGCGGCCGAGAGTCAAAGAACCCGCCAGGCCGCCCCCTGGGCTGTCCGCTTCCGGACGCCGCGCGGAGGAGCCGTGGGCCCGCCGGACCGTTGGTGGCTCCGGGGACCGGCGTTACAGTCCAGGGGTGTCCCACTCCTCGCGCTCCCGTCCCTCCGCTCTTCATGGCGCCCTCGAGGGCGCGGATCAGGACGTGCCCGTCTCCCTGGCTCCGTGGGAGCCGTCGGCCGATCTACCGTCGGCCGTTCTCGAGGAGGAGGCGCTGGCCCGGCTGGTGACGGAGGCCCGCGAGGCCTCGGGCGAGGCCCGCCAGGCGCTCTTGCTGCCCCTGGTGTCGCGCCTGGAGTCCCTGGGCGCGGGGGGCGGCTCGCGCGAGAACGCGGACGTGCTGCTCCGGCTCCTGGAGGGGGATCTCCTGCGGAACCTGGAGGCACGCGGTGGCCGCCCGCTCCGGTCCCTGGCCGTCGAGGCCCTCCTGCGCATGGGCTACCCCTACGCCCTGGAGGTCCGTCCGGAGGACCTGGCGTTCCTGCGCGACGAGCAGGCGCCGACGTTCAACGTGCCGCTCATCGCCCGCTCCGGCGCGGTGGGCGCCCTGGCGCTGGGCTTCTTCTTCCAGTGGGGCGCGGTGCCCACCATCCACAGCCACTCCTTTGATGCGGGCATCGACCCGCCCCTGGCGCTCGCCATGGGCCTGTCGGCGCTGTCCCTGGTGGCGGGCCTGCTGGGCCCCCCCCGCTCGCTGACCCGCCAGGTGGGCCTGGGGCTGCTGGTCGTCCTGGGCGTTCTTCAGCTGTGGATGGGGTCGCGCTCCGGTTATCACGGGCAGGTCAGTGGGGCGGCCGGACTCCTGGCCTGGCTGCTGCTCGTGCTGGCGCGCCGCTGAACGTTGTGGGTCATGTCAGAGGGATGGACTAGGGTAGGTCCATCGCGATACTAAACGCGAGTTCAGGTGGGCCGGGGTGGCTCGCCGCATACGCAAGGAGCAAGACGAAATGGCCGTGAATCCAGAGAAGGAAAAGGCGATCGAACTGGCGATGTCCGCGGTGGAGCGGCAGTTCGGCAAGGGCTCCATCATGCGGCTCGGCAACGAGGAGCCGTTGGTCCGGGATGTTCAGGCCATTTCGACGGGAAGCGTCTCGCTCGACAT
This sequence comes from Archangium primigenium, assembly GCF_016904885.1. NCBI lineage: Bacteria > Pseudomonadati > Myxococcota > Myxococcia > Myxococcales > Archangiaceae > Melittangium > [Archangium] primigenium. The sequence goes on along the minus strand of NZ_JADWYI010000001.1, from coordinate 8,330,217 downwards.
CGCCTTGGGCGTCGGTGGCGTGCCCAAGGGCCGTATCGTGGAAATCTACGGTCCGGAGTCCTCCGGTAAGACGACCCTGTGTCTGCACATCGTGGCCGAGGCGCAGAAGCGCGGCGGCGTGGCGGGCTACATCGACGCCGAGCACGCGATGGACATCGGCTACGCGCGCAAGCTGGGCGTGCGCACGGACGACCTGCTCCTGAGCCAGCCGGACACGGGTGAGCAGGCGCTGGAGATCGCCGAGATGCTGGTGCGCTCGGGCGCCATCGACGTGCTGGTGGTGGACTCGGTGGCGGCGCTCGTGCCCAAGGCGGAGCTCGAGGGCGAGATGGGCGATGCGCACATGGGCGTGCAGGCGCGCCTCATGAGCCAGGCGCTGCGCAAGCTCACGGGCACCATCAGCAAGAGCCAGACGTGCGTCATCTTCATCAACCAGATCCGCATGAAGATTGGCGTGATGTTCGGCAACCCCGAGACGACGACGGGCGGCAACGCGCTGAAGTTCTACGCGTCGCAGCGCCTGGACATCCGCCGCGTGGGCGCCATCAAGAATGGCGAGAACGTGGTGGGCAGCCGCACGCGCGTGAAGGTGGTGAAGAACAAGGTGGCGCCTCCCTTCAAGGAGGTCGAGTTCGACATCATGTACGGCTCGGGCATCTCGAAGGAGGGCGACCTCATCGACCTGGCCTCGGCGGACAACATCATCGAGAAGAGCGGCAGCTGGTTCTCCTTCAAGGGAGAGCGCATCGGCCAGGGCCGCGAGAACGCCAAGGACTACCTGCGTGAGCACCCGGAGGTCGTCAAGGAGGTGGAGCGCCAGGTGTTCGAGAAGTACGGCATCGGCAAGTCGCCCGTGGCGGCCGTGCCGGCGCCGGCGGACGGCGAGACGCCCCCCGAGGGCGCTCCCGAGAAGCGCCGCGTGAAGGCCGTGAAGTAGTCCCGGGGCCTTCCGGGTGTCGTCTCCCAGGGCCGTCTCCCGCGAGGGGGGCGGCCCTTTTGTCTTGGCTCGCCTGGCCGCATGGGAGGCGGGCCCGGTGGGGGCGTGATGCTTCGGCGGGCGCCGCGCGTTCCCGTGCACACCTGCCGCCCCCGGGGCCGCCAAGGGCATTGCCCCCAAAGGGGGGCTGTGCTGCGCTGCCCCGAGGGACTGAAGACAAGGAGCTGGGATGATGCGCCGCATCGAGAGTGCCGTGCTGGCCGTGCTGTGTTCCGTGGGCTTCGTGGCCTGTTCCGCCTGTGGCTCGGGGACGGGGGGCACGGGGGACCCGGGCACGCCGTCGGGGTCGGACAAGGCGGTGGGCCGGTTGGGGCAGTTCTTCCTGCCCACGGGCACGCCGCGCAACACGGCCAACCCCCATGTGGAGACGGATGCCCAGGGCAACGTGCACATGGTCTACCCCGCCTACTCCCAGGGGGACGCGTACTACGCCTGGTGTCCGGCCAACTGCACCTCGGCGGACAAGGTGAAGGTGGTGCACCTCAAGACCCAGGGCACGGTGGACAACGCCATGCTGGCGGTGGGGGCGGACGGGCGGCCCCAGCTGCTCTTGAGCACCTACCTGCGCGTCTACTACGCCACGTGCACGGGGGACTGCACCCAGGAGGCGTCCTGGTCGGTCACCCCCATCCTCGAGCACAAGGGCGAGCGGGAGGTGTCCGGCGAGGCCTTCGCGCTCACGCCCGACGGCAAGCCGCGCTTCGTGATGCATGGCTTTCGCAGCTTCGGGGGCGTGGGCTCGCCCACGCGGGCGACCTTCTATGTCGAGTGTGACGCGGACTGCCAGCAGCCGGCGAGCTGGCGCACGAGCCAGATCGCCAATCAGGTCTGGCAGGAGGTCACCCTGCGCTTCACCCGCGCGGGCCAGCCCCGGTTGACCAAGTCCCAGGTGCAGGACAACGGCTACTTCATGGGCTCCTACGCGGCGTGTGACGCGGACTGCACGTCTCCGTCCGGCTGGAAGGAGGGCGAGCTGTACACCACGTTCTACGGCCCCACCGAGGCGGTGCGCATGCCGCCCACCATGTCCCTGGCGCTCACCCGCCAGGATCAGCCCCGGGTGCTCCTGCTGGGCGCGGACAAGGACCAGCGCAACCTCATCTATTCCGAGTGCGACGCCAACTGCACCGACGACAGCCAGTGGCGCGCGCAGTTCCTGCTGCCCTCGGGCCCGGACGGCAACACCCTGCGCGCGGGCCTGGACCTGGCGCTGGACGCGCAGGATCGGCCGCGCATCGTCTACACGGCCAACTGGAACATCCTGGTGGGCTCGTGTGACAAGGACTGCACCAACGCGGATGTGTCCTCGTGGAAGCTCGGCAAGGTGGAGTTCAGCGGGGAGATGCAGACCGACAGCGTCATCCCCTACAACAACTGCACCATGGCCTCCTGGTTCCTGCACCACCCGTCGATCGCGCTGGGCAAGGACGGCATGCCCCGGGTGGCCTACCGCGCCCAGGACATCAGCGGCGGAGGCAGCGGCAACACGCCCCCGCCGGGCACCTCGCAGTGCGTGGCGGGCCCGGACATGACCTTCTCGCGCTTCGCCCAGCTCACCACGCTCACGGCGAAGTAGCTCAGGGCACGAACGCGAGCGCGCCGGCGGGCAGCGGAGTGCCCGCCGGCCACAGCAGGTAGGCCGAGCGGTGGGAGTGGTCCCACGCGCGCAGCAGCGCCTCGCGCGGGTACGTCACGTTCACCGTTTCGTCGTTGGGGAAGGCGGGGTCGTTGCAGACCACGTCGCCCGTGGCGGTGAAGCCCTTGACCACCAGCAGGTGGCCGTTGGAGCTCGCCACGGGAGAGCCCGGCAGCTCGCCCGCCCCGTAGGCCACGCTGATGCTCACGGGGATGCCCTCGGCGATGAGCCGCTCCACCTGGGTGAACGAGTCGAAGCGGACCACCATGCCGTGCAGGGCGCCGTCCGCCAGCGCCGAGGCGTAGGCGGTGTTGAAGGGCCAGTTGCCGGTGCCCGCGTAGGTGGCGTCGTAGACGCGCGAGGCCGCCTCGGGCACGGGCACCACCAGCGCCTCACGGCCGAGCCGGCCGCTCCAGTACGCGAGCAGCATGGACACCGAGGTGGGCGAGCACCACACGCCGCCATCGGGCGGGTAGAGCAACTGCGAGCGCCCGGGCACCGGCAGCACCGTGCCCCAGGCGCGCCCGTCCGAGCGCTCCTCGGGGGCCTCGCGCCGGGTGTCCGTCACCGCCGCGGCGAGCGCGCGCACCCGGGGCGACACTCCGGGCTGGGTGGAGTGCAACCACACCGTCAGGCGCAGCGCGTCCGCGGGCCGGGCGAGCACGAGCGTGTCGGTGAGCACCTTGCCGTGCGTGTCCTCCTGGCGTCCGGCGCTGCGCCGCGTCACCGTGTCCGCGTCCAGGGCCCAGACGCCGAAGTCGTACGCCTTCGTCCAGGTGCCGTCCACGCGCGCGGAGAGGGTGAGGCGCACCCAGGTGCCCGGCGGGGTGTGCACGTCGAAGGAGGGCACCACGTTGTCGAAGCCCCCGGGCACGAGCCGCTCCTCGGACATGGCGTGGCCCACGCGGTGGCCGCCCTCGGGCCGGGCGGGATCGCTGCCCGCGGGCGCCAGGGCCGCCGAGGCGTCCAGCGCGAGCGCTCCGTCCGGGGTGAGGGTGGTGCCCTCGCGGGCGAAGCGCTGGAAGTCGCGCGCCTCGGCGCTCGTTCGCCAGATTCTCGCCACGGGCTCTTCCTCTCGCAGGGTGGGCCGGAGGCCCGGGCCACACGCCGACAACAGCAGGGTCATCAGGGACAACACACAGCGCACGGGGACGGGGGAGGGACGCATGGCGCTCGCTCGGGACTCTCGGCTTGGGGAGGACATCACTTCACCAGCTCCACCAGCAGCCGGTGGACGAATTCGGCGCCCGGCTGCAGCGAGGCCACCGGAATGCGCTCGTTGGGGGCGTGGGCCGTGCGGGCATCCTCGGGCGTGAGCGCGAAGGGGTCGATGCCGTAGGCGTGGATGCCCACCCGGCGCAGGGCGGTGGACTCGGTGGTGCCGGTGGACATGCGGGGAAACAGGGGGGCGCCAGGCCAGACGTGGGCGGCGGCGGCGGTGGCGGCGCGGAACATCGCGTTGTCCCCCACGGGCGAAGCGGGCGAGTCCAGGGGCTTCATGTTCATCTCCACCTGGATGTCGGGGTCCGCCACCGCCTCGACGATGCGGGCGCGCACCTGCTGGACGTCGTCGTCCGGCAGCAGGCGGCAGTTGAGCGTGGCCTCGGCGGTGGCGGGGATGACGTTGGGCCGGGTGCCCGCGTGGAAGACGGTGGGCACGCAGGTGGTGCGCAGCACGGCGGCCAGCGCGGGGTCGAGCCGCGCGAGGGTGTCCACGGCCTCCGGGGGCGGGGCGTCCGGCTGGGCCACGAGCCGCTGGAGCGCCTGGTCCACCTCCCCCGGCGTCACCTTCACCCGGCCCTCCACGTTGAGGCGGGTCACCGGCGTCAGGCGGGGCGGGAAGGTGAGCGCGCCCACGCGGGCGACCGCCGCGGCCAGCCGCACCAGCGGCGAGGGCGTGGGGGGTGGCACGGAGGAGTGGCCGCCGGGGCCCGTGGCCTTGAGCACCACCTGGCGCGACACCCGCTCGGCGGCCTGGAGGTTCACGAAGCGCACTCGGCGGCGATCCGCGGTGAGCTCCGTGAGGCCGCCTTCGTTGAGGGCGAACTCCGCCTCGCGCAGCTCCGGGCGGCGCTCGAGCAGCTTGTCGATGCCCGCCTGCGCGCCCACCTCCTCGTCCGCGCTGAGCACGAGCACCACGTCGCGCGAGCGGGGCGTGCCCGAGCGGTGCAGCCGTCGCAGCGCGAGGATGCTGGCGGCCACCATGCCCTTGTTGTCCTGCACGCCGCGGCCGTAGAGGAAGCCGTCGCGCTCGGTGAGGGTCCACGGGTCGCTCGCCCACTCGGAGCGGTCCGCGGGCACGGTGTCCACGTGGGCCAGCACGAGCACGGGGCGCGCGGCGCCGGTGCCGGGCAGCCGCGCGACGAGGTGGACCCGGCCGGGGGCGATCTCGACGCGCTGCGAGTCGATGCCCGCCTCGCGCAGCCACCGCGCGGCCACGTGCGCGGCGGCGGCCTCGTTGCCGGGCGGATTGGTGGTGTCCACGGCGATGAGCTCGGCGAGCAGGGCGCGCATGTTCCCCGCTTCGTCGGTCGGGGCGGGCGTGACGCGGCCCGGCGCGGCCAGCAGGGTGAGGGCGAGGAGCAGGGGAGACATGCCGTCAGTTTAGGGGAGTCCGCCGGGCTGTGCTAAGGGCGCCCCTCCTTGCCCCGAGGTTGTCCACATGCCCCTGCGGATGGATGTCCGAGTTCTCGAGCTGCCCCTGCGCCACGCCTGGACGATCGCGCGGGGGACGAGCACCTCCAAGCGCAACGTCCTGGTGGAGCTGCGGGCGGAGGGGGTGGTGGCCCGGGGCGAGGCCGCGCCGAACGTGCGGTATGGGGAGTCGGCCGAGACGGTGACCCAGGCGCTGGACGCGCTCGCGCCGGCGCTCGCGGGGGATCCGTGGCACTTCCGGGTGTTGTCCGAGCGCGTCGACGCGGCGCTCCCCGGCAACCACGCGGCGAAGGCGGCGCTGGACATCGCCCTGTATGACCTGGCGGGCAAGCGCCTGGGGGTGCCGCTGCACCGGATGCTGGGGTTGGATCCGGCGGCCATGCCGCTCACGTCCTTCTCCATCGGCATCGACGACCCGGCGGCGCTGGCGCGCAAGGTGGAGGAGGCGGCGCCCTATCCGGTGCTCAAGGTGAAGCTCGGCGCCAAGGACGTGCGCGAGACGTTCGGCGCGGTGCGCGCGGCGACGACCAAGGTGGTGCGGGTGGACGCCAACGAGGCCTGGAGTCGCGAGGAGGCGCTGGCGCACATCGAGTGGCTGGCCACCCAGGGCGTGGAGCTGGTGGAGCAGCCCCTGCCGGCCGCGGACGTGGAGGGCGCGAAGTGGCTGCGCGAGCGCTCGCCCCTGCCGCTGGTGGCGGACGAGGCGTTGATGATGGCCTCGGACGTGCCGCGGCTGGCCGAGGGCTACCACGGCATCAACGTGAAGCTGCAGAAGTGCGGCGGCATCCGCGAGGCGCTGCGCATCATCGAGACGGCGCGCGCCTGTGGGCTCAAGGTGATGATTGGCTGCATGGTGGAGACGTCCGTGGGCATCGCCGCGGCGGCGCACCTGGGGCCGCTGGCGGACTGGCTGGATCTGGACGGCAACCTGCTGCTGTCCCGCGACCCGTTCCAGGGCCACCCGGTGGTGGACGGGCGCATCCGCCTGGGGACGGGCGCGGGGCTGGGCGTGGAGCCCGTGTCCACCCCATGACCGGACCGCTCATCCAGGCGCCCATGGCGGTGCTGGTGGTGCTGCTGGCCGTCCTGGCGCTGCTGCTGCTCGCCGAGCGCCACCCCGTGCTCGGGCGCGTCTTCAAGGTCGTGCCCCTGCTGGTGCTCGTCTATTTCGTGCCCACGCTGCTGTCCAACACGGGCGTCATCCCCACGCGCTCGGACCTGTACGGCTTCGTGTCGGCGTACCTCTTGCCCGCGAGCCTCGTGCTCCAGGTGCTGGCCATGGACCTGGGCGCCATCTCCCGGCTGGGGCGGGGCGCGGTGCTGCTGTTCCTCGCGGGCACGGTGGGCATCATGCTGGGCGGGCCCCTGGCCTACCTGCTGCTGGGCCGCTGGGTGCCGGCGGACCTGGGGGACCAGGCGTGGAAGGGGCTGGCGGCGCTCAGTGGCTCGTGGATTGGCGGGAGCGCGAACTTCGTGGCCATCGGGCAGAGCGTGGGGGCGCGCGACGACACGCTGAGCATGATGGTGGTGGTGGACGTGGGCGTGTCGAACCTGTGGACGGCGGTGCTCCTGTGGTTCGCGGGGCGCGAGCGCCAGATGGACGAGCGGCTGGGCGCGGACCGGCGGGCCATCGATGTGGTGCGCGAGCAGGTGGAGCGCTTCCACGCCGCGGTGTCCCGGCCCACGCGCATGCAGGACCTGGTGTGGCTCCTGGCCCTCTCCCTGGGCACGACGGTGGTGTGCACGGAGGTGGCGAAGCACCTGCCGGACGTGGGCACGTTCATCACCGGCTTCACCTGGGTGGTGCTCCTGGTGACGACGGTGGGCGGGCTCATGTCCTTCACGCGCCTGCGCGAATTGGAGGGCGCGGGCGCGAGCCGCGTGGGGGCGCTGTTCCTCTACGTGCTGGTGATGACCATTGGCGCCAAGGCGGACTTCCGGCGACTGCTGGACGCGCCGGCCATGGTGGCCGTGGGCCTGGTGTGGATGGCGGTGCACGCGGGCATCGTGCTGGGCGTGCGCAGGTGGTTGCGTGCCCCCATCTTCTTCGCGGCCGTGGGCTCCCAGGCCAACGTGGGCGGCGCGGCGTCGTCGTCCGTGGTGGCCGCCGCGTTCCATCCCGCGCTCGCTCCGGTGGGCGTCATGCTCGCGGTGGCCGGCTACGTGCTGGGCACCTATGGCGGCCTCGTGTGCGCGGTGATGCTGGAGCAGGTGTACCGACTGCTTCATTGAGGGAAGGTTGCTCGAGACGCAATGACAAGTCCGTCCGGAGGCCGTGCTAGACCTCGCCTGTGGTCCTGGCTGCTGCGAGGTCTCCGATGATCGGACTGTCTGTGCCTGCGAGCCAAGCCACCACGCTAGTGCCACAACGAGCAGGGCCGTTGCTTGCGTGAGCGGCTATGTCGTCCCAGAGCGAGGCGTGCGTGCTGTCGGTTCCGGGTGACCACGACGATACGGCCGCGACCGCCACAGCGCTCTTACCGGCTACCGCGAGCAGCACGGGCCAAGAGACGCCCGGGACCAGGACGGGTTCTTGTTCTTCGCCACGGCGGACCACATCTACGAATTCAGCTGGGCGGCCTCGTCCATCGACTGCGACCACGACGGGTGTCTCTACCCCGATCACCGTGTATGCCCCGGACAAAACGACGGCGATCTCCACGGGCTCCAGCCCGCGTGCCTTCACGAGCCACGCAGCGGGCGGAGCACTACATCCGCGTGTCGGGCATCAAGACAGGGCGTACATAGTCAAAGTGCAGTAGACGCCGAGGTCGGCGTGTCCAGCGTCCGCTCCGGTTTGAGCACGGACGCGGCTACAGCGTTCAGGCCAATGAGCACCAGGAGGTTGGGGAGGATTTGCAGGCCGTTCATCATGTCTCCCCTCCTTGCGAGGGTGTAAAGAAATTGCACCATCAAAGCGTGACCACGCAAACACCCTGCCTGTAAACGGTGATTCCGCCGTCCGAGCTGACTTTGATTGCGAGGCCGTATTCACTTGCCCCAATTGCAGCCCTCGAACGAGCCCCCTGTTGAGCGGTATTGGATTTGGCTCGAACCATTGCGCCGTATGCCACAAGCCGTCCTGAACGATGAATGACGAGCGCTCCATCTAGACTGGCTAGGTCGGCAAGCACTCTTCTATCCATGGTCAAAATTGATTTTTCGGAGAGAGAGTTGTCGAGTGCCTGCTCGGAGTTGCTCCTGCTCGAAGCTCCAATCAGGTCACCCTTGGCTGTAACGAGTTTATCAGCTTTTTTCCAAGTTGAGGCAACGACGAGAAGTCCGCCAGAGCGCCGAAATGCCAAGTCGAGTGCAACTCGATACAGAGCAACCAACACTCTATCAAGATTCCCGGGGTGGCCTCTGGTTAGCCAGGAGTCTCTTACTGCTGAGGTTATAGCGCTATGCCTCCAAAGCCTCCACTCTCCTGCTCGCTGTGAGATCAAGAGTTCCCTGTCTTTTACAACCAAAATGTCACCGCCCTTTGTTAGGGCAACTCCAATTCCACCCTGACTTGACGCTGTATCGGCAAGCGGACCGATCCACCAGGGACGTCCCAAACTGGAGTTTTTGTTTTCTTTCTTTGCCGTTAGCGACGTCAATTGGACGATTGAGCCGTTAACATCGAGCGAAATGGCCGTTGAGAATCCATCGGTTAGTCTTTTGAATCTCTTGTTGTCGAACTCTAGTACTGAGGATGCGGCTCGCTTTTTCTGGGGAAGTAAAATGAGCCCGTACGATATCCTTTGGTTTTCATATGTCTCGCCAGAGAGCGAGCGAAGAAACTTAAAATAGTTTTTGACTTGAGCGGACGACACGGGGTGCGCTGATGATTCGGAAATATATTTGGCGATTACGCTGGACATGGCGTTTACTCCAAAGTCTGCAAGTGAAACGCCATTGTCAGTCGACGCTTGAATCAATCCAGCGGCTTCCTGGCACAGATCTCTTAGTACTTGGAGATCATCATTGCTGAGGGTTTCTTTTCTGGAGAAGACTTCAATGGCGATATGTGCGTCTTTGATCTGGACGTGGCAATGAGCCCCAGTTTTTGTGCGATGCGCAAAAGAGTCACCCTTCTCTTCGAATACTGTCCAGTTGTCCGAAAATTTCAGATGCGGCATCGCTTTGGGTATTCTTGATAGAACGAGTTGAATGTCTTGCGGATTTAGTTTGCTGCCTTTGACCACTGCGAGAGCTTTTTCGTCGAAGTTGTGCATGGTTTTGTTTTAGGTGAAATGGGGGCTCGCGTTTGCGTCGTGTTGTTAAGAAATTTGATTTGGGGCCGATTTGGATGTCGTGTTTTTCAGGGCCGTGAGACCACGGGCCGCTCCGGTTTGAGCACGGACGCGGCCACACCGCTCAAGCCAATGAGCCCCACGAGGTTGGGGAAGATCTGCAGGCCGTTCATCAGGTCTCCCCACGCCCAGATGGTCTCCACCTTGCCCGTGGCGCCGAAGACGACCAGGCCGCAGTACACCCAGCGGTAGGGCACGGTGAGCCGGGGGCCGAACGCGTACTCGAGGAACTGCTCGCCGTAGTACGCCCAGCCAATCAGCGTCGTGTAGCCGAAGAGGAAGGCGCAGAAGGCCACCACCCAGCCGCCCACCGTGGGAATGGCGGTGTTGAAGGCCTGGGCCACCACGGCGGTGCTCGTGAGCCCGGACTTCCACACGCCGCTCACCAGGATGACCAGCGCGCTGAGCGTGGACGTCACGCACGACACGATGAACACCTCCATCACCGCCTGGAGCCCCTGGCGCACGGGGGCATCGGTGCGCGCCGTGCCATAGGCCACCGCCGCCGTGCCGTAGCCGGCCTCGTTGGCGTAGATGCCCCGGGCGATGCCGTAGCGCATGGCCGTCATCATCCCCACGCCCAGCGCGCCACCGCCCGCGGCCTCCATCGAGAAGGCCTCGCGCACCACGAGCGCCAGCACCGAGGGCAATTGGCCCAGGTGGGTGATGACGACCACGAGGCCGCCCACCAGGTACAGCCCGACCTTGAGGGGCGCGAGGCGCTCGGCGGCCCGGCCCACGCTCTTCACGCCGCCGATGACCACGAGCCAGGTGAGCACCGCGATGCCGATGCCCGAGGCGAGCGGCGGCAGGTCGAACTGGCTGTGCAGCACCACGGCGATGGAGTTGGGCTGGGTGAAGGGGGTGGTGGTGAGCGCGGCCACGCCGGCGATGAACGCGTAGAGCCAGGCGAGCCGGGGCGCGCCCAGGCCGTCCTTGAGGTAGTGCATGGGGCCAGCCGACAGCCGCTCGCCGTCCCACCGGCGGTAGCGGATGCCCAGCACGGCCTCGCAGAACTTGATGGCCGTGGCGAAGAAGCCGTACACCCAGATCCAGAACAGCGCCCCGGGCCCGCCGCTCACGATGGCCGTGGCCACCCCCGCGATGTTCCCCGTGCCGATGGAGGCCCCCAGCGCCGTCATGAAGGCCTGGAAGGGCGTGAGCGCCCCCGCGCCCGTGGCCCGCTCCGGCACCATGGCGCGCACCGCCTCGCGCAGGCGCACCACCTGGACGAAGCGCAGGCGGATCGTCAGGAACACACCGGTTCCGAGCAGCAGGGCCATCGTCCACGGACCCCAGACGGCGTTGCTTGCTACATCGATGGCGTTGCGCAGGAATTCAGGGAACATGGAGTCCCCGTCATACTAAGGAGTCGATGCCCGTGTCCGTCCTCACCGCGCCTCGTGACCTCGCCGACCTGTGTCTGGGGTTGCACCTGGAGGGCCTGCCCCCGCCGCCGCTCGTGCGCGAGCCCCACGTGGGCGCCTGCCTGGCGCGGCTGCGGACGCTCGCCCCGGACCTGTTCCAGGTCGACGAGGTGGGGCGCTCGGTGGAGGGCCGTCCGCTGCGGCTCGTGCGCTTCGGCCACGGTCCGCGTCCGGTCCTGCTCTGGTCTCAGATGCACGGGGACGAGCCCACCGCCACCACGGCCCTGCTGGTCCTGTGCGAGTACGTGCGCCAGCACCGAGACGCGCCCCGGGTGGCGAAGCTGCTCTCGGAGTTCACCCTGCACGCGCTGCCCCTGCTCAACCCGGACGGCGCCGAGCGCTTCCAACGACGCAACGCGCAGAACCTCGACATCAACCGGGATGCCCTGGTGCTCCAGACGCCCGAGGGCCGCACGCTCAAGGCCCTGCGCGACCGGCTCGAGCCCGTGCTGGGCTTCAACCTGCACAACCAGAACTGGCGCACGGCGGTGGGGGAGACCCGCCAGCCCGCGTCCATCTCCCTGCTCGCGCCGCCCTTTGACGCCGCGCGCAACGACAACCCGGGGCGACTGCTCGCCAAGAAGGTCTGCGCCGTCATCCGCGATGCCCTGGAGCCCCTCATCCCGGGGCGGATCGGCCGCTACGACGACGGCTTCGAGCCCCGGGCCTTCGGGGACAACCTGGGCCGCTGGGGCACGCCCACGGTGCTCATCGAGTCCGGGCCGTGGCCGTCCGCCGAGCCGGAGCAGCCCCTGGTGCAGATGAACTTCGTGGCCCTGGTGTCCGCGCTGGAGGCGCTGGCCGGGGGGCACGTGGAGCGGGCGGACCTCGGGCGCTACACGTCCATTCCCCTCAACTGGGGGCAGGGCTACCTGCACCTGCTGCTCCGGGGCGGCCAGGTGTTCGGCGAGGCGGGAGAGGCCTTCGTCGCGGACGTGGGGGTGGAGGGGCTCCGGGCGGTGCGCGGGGAGGGGAGCGAGGCACGGGTCGTGGTGACGGGGCGCGTCGAGGAATTGGGCGACCTGCACGTCTTCGGGGCCCAGGAGACGCTCGACGTCACGGGGTGCTGGGTGGTGCCGCTGCCGCCCGGCGACGTGGGGGAGGGCCAGGTGGTACCCCTGCCGCCACGCGAGGCCCGGACGCTGCGGCTGGAGCAGCCCGCGGAGCTGCTGGTGCTGCGGCCCCTGGCCGGGGCGCCCGAGCGGGGCCGGGTGGAGCGGGTCATCCGCTACGCGCGCTGATTTCCCACCGTCTGGGAATCGTGTCCGGAATGTGGCAAAGAAGGCCCCCTCATCAGGAGGGGAAGACATCGTGGACTGGTCCGTTCGACGCGTGCTCGCGTGGTGTACGGTATTGCTTTTGTGGGGCACCAGCGCACTGGCGCAGGGCACGGCGGTCCTCGTCGGCAAGGTGAGCAACGCCGCCGACAAGAAGCCCCTCGCGGACATGGTGGTGACGCTCACCTCGCCGAGCCTTCAAGGCGAGCAGGTGGTGGTGACCGACTCCAGCGGCCTCTACCGCATTCCGCAGCTGCCGCCGGGCACCTACACCATCCGCGTGGAGGGGGAGCGCTTCCGGATCTTCTCGCGCTCGGACATCCAGCTGCGCATCGACCGCACCATCCGCTTCAACGTGGAGCTCCTGCCCGAGGAGGGCCTGAGCGAGGAGGTGGTCGTGGTGGCCCGGCCGCCCACGGTGGACGTGGGCTCGAGCGCGCAGGGCCTGAGCGTGGACACGAGCCTCATCCGCAACCTCGCCCTGAACCGTCCGGGCTCCAAGGGTTCGGCGTCGCGCTCCTTCGAGTCCCTGGCCGAGCTGGCGCCGGGCGCGCAGGAGGACTCCTACGGCGTGAGCATCAACGGCGGCACCTCGCCCGAGAACCAGTACGTGGTGGACGGCCTGTCGGTGAATGACCCCTCGGTGGGCACCGTGGGCACGCCCCTGTCGGTGGAGTTCGTCAAGGAGGTGAACGTCATCACCGGTGGCTACATGCCCGAGTACGGCCGCTCCACGGGTGGCGTGCTCAACGTGGTCACCAAGTCCGGCTCCAACGAGTTCCACGGCTCCTTCTTCGGCAACGTGGCGCCGGGCTTCCTCCAGTCCTCGGGCCTTCAAATCCAGCGGGCCGGCAGCGTCATCTCCGCGCGGGGCACGCCCTGGAACCAGGGGGACGTGGGCTTCGAGATCGGCGGCCCCATCCTCAAGGACAAGCTGTGGTTCTACGCGGGCGCCGCGCCGGCGTTCAACCGCATCCAGGTGTCGCGCCAGTTGAGCGCGCTCGACCTGTGCACCGAGGTCAACCCCGACATCGGCTGCGCGCGGGTGGGGGACGCGCGCAAGGATCCCGCCACGGGCTTCCAGCTCGCCACGCCCATCGCCGGCACCCAGGTGGACCGCTTCGCGGACGAGCGGACGCTCCAGTACATCGGCAAGCTCACCTACAACTTCAACCAGGACCACTCGCTGGCCCTGTCCGTGTACGGCACGCCCACGAGCTCCGGTGGCCCGGGCCGCTACGCGTTCAGCCGGGACGGCGCCCCCGAGGTGTGCTCGGGCCTGTCCTGCACCGCGTATGTGCAGGGCTCCTACGAGTCCATCGCCACCCGGCGCACGAGTGGCGCGCTGGACATCGTGGCCAAGCAGTCCTCGTCCTTCTTCAACAAGGACCTGCTCATCGACGCCACGGTGGGCTGGCACCACCAGAACGCGTCCACGCTGCCCTCGGACGGCTCGGGCCTGTCCAGCGGCGTGGGCCTGTCCGCGCAGCCCACCATCAACTACCGGCGCACGCCGGTTCGGACCGCGGATGGATGGTCGCGCTACCCGCACACCATCAACGAGTTCGAGACGCTGGAGGACCCCTCGGTCTGTGACCTGCCGGGTCTGCCCCCGGGCGTCCGCTGTCCGGTCAGCTCGTATTCGATTGGCGGCCCGGGCACCATCCAGATCTCCGAGCTGAGCCGCTTCCAGGGCAAGGTGCTGGGCACCTATCTGCTCAACGCGCTCGGCCACCACGTGCTCAAGGCGGGCTTCGACGCGGAGGGCGCGAGCTTCTACAACAACCGCGCGCGCACGGGTCTGGCGCCCTGGTTCGAGTGCACCTCGGGCGCCTGCTTCTACACGCTCAACCAGTACGGCTACCTGGAGGCGCCGGACCAGCCCGTGTTCCTCGCCTCGAAGGAGGGCACGTCCACGTCGGCGACCCTGGGCGGCTTCGTGCAGGACAGCTGGTCGCTCTTCGACAAGGTCACGCTCAACGTGGGCGGTCGCTATGACACACAGACGCTCTGGGGCCTGGATGGCCGGGTGGGTCTGAGCCTGCCCCACCAGTGGTCGCCCCGGCTGGGCGTCATCTACGACTTCACCCAGCAGGGCCGCTCGAAGCTCTACGTCAACTACGCGCGCTTCTACGAGAACGTGCCCCTGGACATGGCGGACCTGTCCTTCCCCCAGCAGCGGCAGCTGTCGACCACGCTCAACGCGTCCTGCAACCCGGCGGATCCGGCGGCGCTCGCGCCCGGCGGGGCCTGCAACGTGGATGGCAACCGTCAGGTCATCGGCAACCCGGAGAGCCCCAGCCAGTACTGGAACGCCGAGGGCGGAGACCGCGTGCCGGTGGACCCCAACATCCGCGCCCAGTCCAGCGACGAGTTCGTGGTGGGCGGCGAGTACGAGATCATCGTCGGACGCCTGGGCCTGTCCTACACCCGGCGCTACCTCAACAACGTCATCGAGGACATGAGCCGCGACGACGGCAGCACCTTCTTCCTGGGCAACCCGGGCAAGGGCATCTCGTCGGACTTCCCGCTGGCGCGCCGCGACTACGACGCGGTGAACGTCTACTACACCAAGGCCTTCGCCAACTCGTGGCTGGCGCAGGTGAGCTACACGTGGTCTTCGCTGCGCGGCAACTACTCGGGCCTGTTCCGCGCGGACACGGGCCAGCTGTCGCCCAACCTGACGCGCGACTTCGACCTGCTGTCGCTCACCGTCAACCGCGACGGCCCCCTGCCGGGTGATCGCACCCACGCCTTCAAGGCCTTTGGCGCCAAGGAGTTCCGGCTGACGCGCGACCTGAGCATCGACGTGGGCGGCGGCTACCGGGCGCGCTCGGGTGCTCCCATCAACTACCTGGGCTTCCACCCCCGCCGCAGCGGCGCCGAGACGTTCATCCTCCCGCGCGGCAGCGGCGGCCGTCTGCCCTGGGTGCACAACCTGGATGGACACGTGGGCATGAGCCAGCGGCTCGGCAAGGACTACGTGCTCAGCGTGTCACTGGACGTCTTCAACCTCTTCAACTTCCAGCAGGTGACGGACGTGGACCAGGTCTTCACCTTCAGCCGCGTCCTGCCGCTCGAGCAGGGCGAGAAGGTTGCGAACGTGGAGAGCTGCCGCCAGGAGGGCAACCCCGAGTGCCTGCTGCGGACGACGGCCGCGGGCAACCCGGTCCTGCCCATCGGGGAGATCAACCCCAACTACAAGCAGCCCATCGCCTACCAGTCCCCGCGCTCGGTGCGCTTTGGCGTGAAGCTGAGCTTCTAGGCCCCCCTTCTAGAGAGAGACATCATGAAGCGTTCATTGATTGGTGTGGGGCTGCTCCTGAGCGCCTGCGGTGCCCAGCAGCAGGATCCGCAGTGCGTGGTGGCCCGGGCGGTGTCGGACGGGTCCACGGGCTCGTTCGCGGTCACCTACTCGCCCAAGCCGGGACAGAACCCGACCCTCGCCTGCACGCGGTTGGACTCCGAGTCCGTGGGCCTGCAGAAGTTCCTCAACGCGGACCCCGTCCAGAAGGACACGGTGGGCCTGCGCTCGGGGCGGTTGGGCGGTCTGCTGCGCACCGAGGCGGCTCGCGTGGACGCCGCCCTGTCCCAGGCCAATGCCGTGGGCACCCTGGAGACGGAGGCGCCGGGTCCGGACAACTTCTGCGAGGTGCCCGTGCTCAACGCCGAGCGGGTGGTGCTGAACGCGGCCGGGGGCAAGGCGGCGCAGGACATCACCTACGCGTGGTCGGGGCTGCGCATCTACAACACGCCCGACATCCCCGGCACGCAGTTCATCGCGGACCTGAAGTACACGGTGGATGGCTGCACCGCCGAGTTCACGGCGCGAGGCATCTGGCCGGTGGTCTCCTGCTCGACGCCGGATCCGGTGACGAAGGTCCCGATGCCGGACGAGACGAAGTGTGACCCGTACGCGGATCCGCCCACGCGGCTGCGAGGCTCGGGCATCAACCCGAGCTTCCCGGTGAAGTGCGATCCGGTGATCCGCATCTGCGTGCTGACGGGCGAGGTTCCGTCGGTTCCGTAGTGCACGGAGAGGCGCACCCCATGCGAGGCCGCGCACTGCTCGGGGTGTGGCTGGCGGTGTGGTGCCTGGGGGCGAGCGGCTGCGCCACGCTCGCCGCTCACGAAGGTGGCGCGGGAGGTTTTCCCGCGTCGCCCGGGAATGGCTTCCTCCAGGTCCAGGAGGCCAGCGGGCTGGCTCCAGACGTCTGGCACGCCGAGGGCACGGCGCTGGACCTGGAGCGGGCGCGCGCGCTGTGGGCGGCGTTGGCGCGGACACCGCTCACCCCGCGTGCCTTCGCACCCCGGCGAGTGCTCGCGTGGCTGTTGAGCGAAGTGCTCCAGGGTGGCGAGCCGGTGGTCCACGCCGAGCTCCAGCGGCGGGCGCAGCGCTTCGAGCGTCTGGTGCTGGTGCGTCCGGATGGCTACCTGGTGACGGCGCTCGGGGGGCATCCGCTCCAGCGCAGGGGCCCGGTGCTCCTGGTCGATGGCCAATGGCGGGTGGGGCACCTCGTCGTGGGCGACTTCTATGTCTCGCACGGAGGCGTCCTCTACCCGGCGACGGAGGCCCTGCGGCGCGCGGAGGGTCCCCCCGTCGCGGAACTGGGCCTGGAGCGGGACTGGCTCAACGCGGCCCTGGATGGGGCCCAGGACGCGGTGGGGGAGATGGCGGTCGCGCTCGCGGAGACGGTGCGACATCCCATCCGGAGCGTGGAGGGCCTCGCGCAACTGCCGAGCGGGGTCGCGCACCTCATCGCCTCGTCACCCGAGTACCTCGCGCGCTACGGCGCCATATCCCGGCAGGAGCAGATCCGCGAGGCGGCGCGTCTGTCCACGCATGTGCTCTGCTTGCTGGGCCCCGGTACGGGGGCCGTGGGGCGGCTGGGCGGGCTGGGCGCGGAACTGCCCGCGTTGTCGCTCTCCGCGCGGGGCGAGTTGACGTTGGCCGCGGTTCGCGTGGGGTCGGGGTCCGCCGCCTTGGCGCGCCCGGGGGCGCTCACGGTGCTCCACATGGCGCGAGCTCCCTCCGGGAAGACGGGCCGCCCGGGACCGGGCCACTGGACGTACAAGACGCCCACCACGACCTCCGAGGAGGCGCTGGCGTTTCAGGCGCAGGTGACGGGGCGCCCGGCGTGGTGGGTGTACATGGTGGAAGACGTGGAATTCGATGGCTTCACGGGCACGGTGTTGCTCGAGGCCAAGGGCCCGGGCTACTGCGCTTTCTTCAACGCGGACGGGACGCCCAAGTACTGGTACAGGAACTCGGGGAAGTTCGACCAGATGATGGAACAGGCGAAGCGGCAGCGAGACGTGTCCATTCAGTCTGGGATTCCCGTGATCTGGCATGTGGCGGATGCCAAGGTCGCCGATTTTCTTCGTCGGCTCTTCCAGCGGTACGACTGGAGGAGCATCGACGTTCGCCATACCCCACCCAGGCAGTGAGGGCGTGATGATGACGGATGACCACTACGTGGGGGCTTATTGGGGAGCTCGTCGGGAAACAGCGGCGGAGTGCGCGCGGCGTCTGTCGCGCTTCTTCCAAGGGCTGGCGCAATGCGATCCGACTTTTACCCATTGGTACAGTGGCGGTCCCGGTGTTCCGCGCGGCGCGCCAGGCCATTCTGTCTCCACGGACGAGCGCTTCCTCGCGGCGCTGCTGGAGAAGAGCAGGAGCCGAACAGACAGGGGAAAGAAAGTCATTGAGCCACTGGGATTCAGTCGGATCCTCTGGAATGCGAAGCGGGATGCCAGTGAAATCCACTTGTCCTGCGGTGGGTACTCCCCTGGGATGATGAACTTCTGTCTGTTCAATCCCATCCGACAGGGCCCTGTTCGAGAACGGCTGCTGACCGAGCCCGTGATGACGGGAATCCTCACCCGCATGGCCACGGCCTGGGAGCCGGACTACGCGATGGTCAGCTCCTCCGAGATGGTCGAGGCCACGCGAAAGCAGGAGGGTGAGGTCCGCGTGGGTTGGCTCACGTACCTGTCCCGGCGCCTGGGCGCGCTTCCTCCTCTGCCCGCGCCGGTGCGCATCGAGCCGGTGGGAGACCTCGGGTGGTTGCTGGTCCTCTCTTCCGAGCCCCTGTCGGCGGGCAATCCCGAGCATGTGGCGTTCACGGCGTCCATCCGCGAACGCTTGGACCGCGCCGGCCTCATCGCGCTCCCGCCTCCCGCCTAGGCTCGGCGGGATTCACGCCAAAGGAACAGGGGTCATGGGTCTCTTCGACAAGATGATGGGCAACGCGGAGGTCTCGGGGAAGTCGGCCTACCAGGTCGAGCGCTTCCTGGGAGACGGAGAGCAGGTGCTCGCCGTGTTCCGCTTCATGCGGGACGAGATCGTCGTCACCGATCGCGGGCTCTTCGCCGTCGACGTGCAGGGCATCACCGGCGCCAAGAAGGAGTACAAGTACTTCCCCCTCAAGGGCATCAAGTACGTCTCCTACGAGAGCGCGGGCACGTTCGACCTCGACGCGGACATCAAGATCGGCGTGGACGGCCACACCCAGCTCGTCGAGCACGTGATGGTGAGCGCCCCCCTGTCCTTCAAGATTCCCAAGGCCCAGGCGGCCGACGGCGAGCGCTTCTTCAAGCTCATCAAGGCGGCGGTCGATGGCAAGCCGCCCCCCCGCGCGCCCACTCCCTGAGCGCTTCGTCTGAAGCTCACCCCGCGCGGGCCAGCGGCTCCTGGGTGCCGTTCTCCTCCGCCCGCGTGATGGCGCGCTCGCTGCGCGCCTGCATCTCGATGACCGCGCGCAGCTTCTCCTCGCGCTGGTGGGTCTCCTGGCCGCTCGCGGCGCCCTCGCCGGCGGGCTTGCGCAGGCCCTCGACCTCCTGCCGCACCGCCGAGATGCGTTGCTGCTCGCGCAACAGATTCAACCCGTCCTGTGCACTGATGGTCCCCTTGCGCATGCCCTCGGAGATCCGCTGCACCTGGACGCTCTGGCGATCCCGGCTGTCCCGGGTGTCGATGGCGGCGAGGTTCGAGAGGGTGGGACGCGTCACGGGAAACTCCGGGGCTCGGCGGAGGGTGGGATCGCCGGGTTGGAATTTTCCATGCACTCCACATGCCACGCGGACGCACACGCCGGGCGCTCCTTCCAGCCGAGTTCCGCGCGGTTACGCACGGCGGGCCCAGGCCATTGCCACCCTCGGCCTGGAGGACTCCCTTTTTTACCGGTGTCTGTTGTCACCAGGCGGTCATTCTGGGAGTCGCCGGCCTCTCGCCAGGGCGTGTGGGATGGTGTAGGGTCCAGGTCGCCATGCACGTCTACGCCATCGAGCTGTCGAAGGAGCTGGGCCTCAAGCCCGAGCAGGTGGATCGCACCCTGGCGCTGAGCGCCGAGGGAGCCACGGTCCCGTTCATCGCCCGCTACCGCAAGGAGGTCACGGGGGGCCTCGACGAGGTGCAGATCCAGGCCATCCTGGACGGCGCCGCCTCGCGCGCCGAGCTGGACGAGCGCCGGGAGACCATCCTGCGCTCCATCGAGGGGCAGGGGAAGCTCACCCCCGAGCTGGCCCAGGCGCTCAAGCGGGCGCGGACGCGCACGGAGCTGGAGGACCTGTACCTGCCCTACAAGCCCAAGCGCCGCACCCGGGCCGCCATCGCCCGGGAGCGGGGGCTGGAGCCGCTGGCGGACCTGCTCTGGAAGCAGGAGGGGACGCGGGGGGAGGACATGAATGCCCGGGTGAAGGCCTTCATCAACCCGGACAAGGATGTCGCGGATCGCGACGCGGCGCTCGCGGGCGCGCGGGACATCTGCGCCGAGCGCGTGGCGGAGGACGCGGGCCTGCGCCGCGGGGCGCGGGAGCTGTGCGTGAACAAGGGCCGGCTGCGCTCGGCCGTGGTGGCGGCCAAGAAGGGCGAGGCCACCAAGTTCGACAACTACGCGGACCACGAGGAGGACCTGTCCAAGGCGCCCTCGCACCGCATCCTCGCGCTCCTGCGCGGCGAGACGGAGGAGGTGCTGCGGCTCAAGCTCGCCCTGCCGGATGACGAGGTGAAGGGCACGCTGGTGACGCGCGTGGTGACCCGGCCCCAGTCGCCGTTCGCCTCCGAGCTGCGCGCCGCGGTGGAGGACTCGTGGGAGCGGCTCATGGGCCCGTCGCTGGAGGCCGAGCTGCGCCACGAGCTCAAGGAGCGCGCGGATCGCGAGGCCATCACCGTGTTTGGCCAGAACCTGCGCCACCTGCTCTTGTCCGCGCCCGCGGGCGGCCGGGCGGTGCTCGCGCTGGACCCCGGCCTGCGCACGGGCGTCAAGGCCACCATGCTGGATGGCACGGGCAAGCTCGTGGAGTCGGCCACGCTCTACACCGAGCGCGGCGCCAACGAGCGCGCCACCGCCGCCCGGCAGTGTGGCGCCCTCATCCAGAAGCACAAGCCCGAGCTCATCGCCGTGGGCAACGGCACGGGCAGCCGCGAGGCCGAGGGCTTCGTGCGCGAGGTGCTCAAGGTGCTGGGGGCCCCGGTGCCCGTGGTGTCCGTGAGCGAGCAGGGCGCCTCCATCTACTCGGCCTCCGAGGTGGCGCGCGAGGAGTTCCCCGACCTGGACGTGTCCCTGCGCGGCGCGGTGTCCATCGGCCGGCGGCTGCAGGATCCGCTCGCCGAGCTGGTGAAGATCGACCCCAAGAGCATCGGCGTGGGCCAGTACCAGCACGACGTGGACCAGACGCAGCTCAAGAAGAAGCTGGGCGAGGTGGTGGACTCGTGCGTCAACGCCGTGGGCGTGGACGTGAACACCGCGTCGCCGCAGCTGCTCGAGCACGTGTCCGGCATCGGGCCCACGCTGGCCAAGAAGATCGTCACCCACCGCGCCGCCAAGGGCCGCTTCACCACGCGCCGGGAGATCCTCAAGGTGAGCGGCCTGGGGCCCAAGACGTACGAGCAGGCGGCGGGCTTCCTGCGCGTGCATGGCGCCGAGCCCCTGGACGCGAGCGCCGTGCACCCCGAGCGCTACGGCGTCGTCGAGCGCATGGCGAAGGACCTGGGCGTGGACGTGAAGCAACTGGTGGGCAACGCCTCGCTCGTGCGGAAGATCGATCCCAAGCGCTACCTGGGACCGGACCTGGGCGACATGACGCTCCAGGACATCCTCGCCGAGCTGGAGAAGCCCAGCCGTGATCCGCGCGGCGACTTCACCGCGCCCGCCTACCGGGAGGACTTGCAGAAGCTGGAGGACGTGAAGGAGGGCATGGTGTTGCAGGGCGTGGTCACCAACGTCACCGCCTTCGGGGCCTTCGTGGACGTGGGCGTGCACCAGGACGGACTCGTCCATGTCTCCCAGCTGTCCACGCGCTTCATCAAGGACCCGTCCGAGGCCGTGAAGGTGGGGGACCGGCTCACCGTGAAGGTGGTGAGCGTGGACCTGGTGCGCAAACGGCTCGCGCTGTCCGTGCGCGCGCTCACCGAGGGCACGCCGGCCCCGTCCGGCCGTCCCGCGAGCGCGCCCGCACGGGAGGTCTCAAGTGGACCGCGGGGCGGGGGCAAGCCCGCGCCGGCCAAGCCCGCCGCCAAGCCGTCGTCCGAGCCGTTCAACAATCCCTTCAGCAAGCTCAAGCGCTGAGCGGAGCGCCGGGTTAAGTCCGGCGCATGAACTTTCGCTTCCTGGGCAGGAGTGGACTGAAGGTCAGTGAGATCTCCTACGGCAACTGGTTGACCCACGGGTCGCAGGTCGAGGAGGAGGCGGCGCTCGCGTGTGTGCGCGCCGCGCTGGACGAGGGCATCACCACCTTCGACACGGCGGACGTCTACGCCGGCACGCGCGCCGAGGCCGTGTTGGGCCGGGCGCTCCACGGCCAGCGCCGCGAGGGCCTGGAGATCCTCACCAAGGTGTACTGGCCCACGGGCCCCGGACCCAATGACCGGGGCCTGTCGCGCAAGCACATCCTCGAGTCCCTGCACGGCTCGCTGCGGCGCCTGCAGACGGACTACGTGGACGTGTACCAGGCGCACCGCTACGACCACGAGACGCCGCTGGAAGAGACGATGCAGGCCTTCGCCGACGTCGTCCGCCAGGGCAAGGCGCTCTACATCGGCGTGTCCGAGTGGACGGCGGCGCAGCTGCGCGAGGGCGTGCGCCTGGCCCGCCAGCTGGGCTTCCAGCTCGTGTCCAACCAGCCCCAGTACTCCATGCTGTGGCGGGTCATCGAGGCCGAGGTGGTGCCCACCTCCCAGGAGCTGGGCGTGGGGCAGGTGGTCTTCTCGCCCATCGCGCAGGGCGTGCTCACGGGCAAGTACAAGCCGGGCCACAAGCCGCCCGAGGGCAGCCGCGCCACGGACGACAAGGGCGGCGCCAGCTTCGTCAAGCGCTACCTGGGCGACGAGGTCCTCACGCGCGTGCAGCAGCTCCAGCCCGTGGCCCAGGAGGCCGGGCTGTCGCTGGCGCAGCTCGCCGTGGCGTGGGTGCTGCACAACCCCAACGTCTCCTCCGCCATCATCGGTGCCTCGCGGCCCGAGCAGGTGAAGGAGAACGTGAAGGCCTCGGGCGTGACGCTGAGCCCCGAGGTGCTGCGCCGCATCGACGAGATCACCGGCCCCATCGCCGAGCGGGACCCCGCCCGGACGGCGAGCCCGCCCCAGCGGCCGTGACTCCGGTGGGGGGGCGCTCGCGGCCTCAGCGGGCCCGGGGCGCCTTGAGCTCCAGGGCCGCGGACTCACCGGGCGCGGGCTCCACGGCGAGGCGGGCCTTCTCGCCCGCCAGGGCCGCCGGGGTGGTCAGCGGGGCGCTCATCGCGTCCGCGTCGGCCACGTCCGTGAGCCGCTGGTGGCCGTAGGGGTTCGTCGCCAGGTCGATGCCGGGCGTCAGGTAGGCGATGACCGTGAAGAGGTACGTCTGGCCGGGCTGGAGGATGCCGGGGAACACGGTCACCGAGGTGTCCTTCGTGGACAGGTAGGCCACGTGGGTCGCCACGGTGCGCGTGCCGCTCGCGGACAGGCGCGAGACGCGCACGCGGTAGGCCGAGGGCGTGCCCACGAGCGGCGCCTTCCAGCGCACGGTCGGCGTGAGCGAGCCGAGCGTCCGGGCCTGCTGGGCGTCGACCCCGTCCACCGTCACGTCCTGCGCGGGCGTGATGCGCGGGGCGAAGGGCTGCTGCGGGGAGACGTGCGCGATGGGCCGCGTGTCGGCCAGGCCCACGCTGATGGAGCCCGAGGTGGTGCCCGGCAGCCGCAGGTTGACCTGGAAGTTGTGGGAGAGCGTGAGCACCTCGCCCCAGCTGAACGGGTAGGGGTTGCCGTAGCTGAAGACCAGGCGCTCGTCGCTGTAGCCCTGCATGGCGGCGGTGGACATGAGGTCTCCCACGTAGCCGTACCAGTGGTCGGCGCTCCACGCCGTGGGCGAGACGGTGAAGTACTGGGCGCTGCGCACGACCTGGGTGCTCACCTGGTGGCGGTAGGCCTCGAAGCGCGAGCGCCACCAGTCGAACACCAGCGTGCGGGGACGGGACTCGAGCAGCTCCCCGCGCACGACGAGCGGCGTGCCCGGGTTCATGCTCAGCCCGCCCTGGGTGAAGTAGCGGTCGACCGCCGAGTAGAACAGGCCGGCCCCGGTGCTGCGCTCCGCGAACGTGGTGATGTACTGGTAGTCCCCGCGCGAGGCGTCCAGGCGCACGGGGTTGGCCGGGTAGTACTGGGAATAGGTGGCGGGGCGGTCGACGATCGCCGTCGCGCCCCCCGGCACGGCCTCCTCGAGGTCGATGTACGCGCTCAGCCCGAGGTTGGAGCTGATGGCCTGCACCGTGGGGAAGCTGTCGAACTCCGGCGGCGGCAGGTTGTACGCGGTGAGGGTCGCCGGGGAGAGGGCCTCGCCGGGCTGCGCGTCCTGACGGCCGAGCTCATAGCCATCCAGGTTCACGGAGCGCGCGTCGGTGAGCAGGTGGAGCGTGCCGTAGCGCAGGTAGTACTGCCCCGCGGGCGCGTCGGGGATGCGGAAGGAGCCGTCCGCCGCCAGCGCCACCGTCAGGGGCCGCAGGCCGCCCCCGGACTCGAGCGCGAAGGCCTGGATGCCCGTCGACGGCGGGGAGCGGGGCTGGGTGAAGTCCGCCACGTCCGTGCGGTAGTGCAGCAGGTGGCTGCCGTGCACCACGAGGGAGCCCGCGTCCGGACCGCCCGCGTCCGGAAGGCCCGCGTCGAGGTCGGGCGGGCCCGCGTCGGGAACACCGGCATCCGTGGCGGGGGGACCCTGGTCCGGGACGGGGGGACGGGGCTCCTGGACGCCGGGACCCGGAGCCGGCTCGGTCGGCCGGGGCTCGGGGGTGACGTCGTTCCCAGGCGCTTCCGGGGTCGGGACGGGGGTCGCTGGCGCGGGAGGCTCGCCGGGACCACAACCCACCCAGAGCGTGGAGGCGAGGACAAGAGAAACGAGCGACCGCTGGACAGACACGTGGCATCCCCCTGGTCCCGGGTTCATCCCGGGAAAGACGGGGCGCAAACTACCACCGTTTCAATCCGGGACGTCGATGGGGAAGGGGCGGGCCTCGGCGCCCAGGGTGCGCGTGCGCTCGAGCAGGCCCCGGAAGCGCGCCGTGCCGTTGCGCGTGTCGAACCGCGCCGCGATCGTCTCCGCCTGGAGGGCGAACCAGTCGCGCAGCGCCCGCGTGTCGTAGACGCCCTCGGGGGCGTGGAGCGGGAAGGCACGGGGCAGGGCGAGCGTCACCCGGGGCTCACCCTCCACGAGCCGCCGCTCCAGCAGGGCGAGCGCGGCCGCGTGGAAGGAGAAGCGGTCGCGCTGGCTCGCGTGCGTGAGGGCCCAGGGCAGGTGCCGCTCGAGCAGGCGCAGGCCGCGCGCCACGTTGCCCGTGAGCGCGAGGAACTCCAGGTGCTCGCCCACGGTGGCGAGGAACTCCCGGTTGTCGCGCACCAGGGCATAGCCGCGCAGGTGGCAGTCGCGCGCCTGCTCCAGGTGGCCCAGCTTGAAGAGCGGGTAGAGGACGCTGCCCAGCGTCTGGTGGGGCACCTCGGCGCAGGCATGGCGGCCATCCAGCAGGGGCTGGGCCTTGCGCACCACCTGCGCGTAGTCGCCTTGCGAGAGCGGATGGTCCAGCTCGTCGTCGAGCTCGCACGCCAGACAGTCCGTGAGGTGATCCCTCGGGGCCTTGCGCCACTGGGCCCACAGCGCCGTGGCGCGCTCCGTGTCGCCCATGTCCTGGGCCGTCTGGTAGCGCAGCTTGAGGATCGCGCGCTCGCCCGCGCCCGCCTTCTCGAAGCCCCGCGCCGCGTCCTCCAGCGCCTCCTCGATCCGCTGGCGGCTGATGTGGGGGAACTCGTCGAGCCGGCCGACGATCCACTTCTGCTTCCAGAGCAGCCCCTCGGGCTCGAAGCGCTCGGGGTCGCGCTGCTGCTGGGCGCGGCACCAGGCGAAGGCCGCCAGGGCCCGGTCCGGAAAGCCGCCGAAGGTGGCCGCGTCGATGAGCGCGTCGCGCACGTCATAGGCGAGCCCCGTCTCCCCGTGGGCATCCGCCAGCCGGGCCGCCTCCTCCAGCGTCATCACCTTGGCCTCGCCGGGCTCCAGCTCCGAGGCGCGATCGAGCAGCTCCTCCAGCCGCGCCCGCCAATCCTCGCCGCTCAATGCAGACCTCCGGAGTCCTCGTCGTCGACGAGCTTCGCCTCGATGAGGCCGAGCAGGCCCCGGTTGAGCAGCGCCATCTCCCGGGCGTTGAGCGGGCGGTGGCCCAGCAGCAGGGCCTGCACGTAGAGCATCTCCACGGACAGCCGGAGCTGGGCGGTGTCGCGCACCCGGGCGAGCCGGCGCACCACGGGGTTGCGCAGGTTGAAGCACAGCTGGGGCCGCGCCTCGGGCGCCTCGGGCTCCTGGGCGCCCTCGAGCAGCGAGGCGTAGAGCGAGTCGGACTCCTCGCGCGCGCGCTCCAGGTCGCGCCGGAAGGGGCCCTCCTCCACGTCGCCATAGAGCGTGGGCACCTCGGTGGGGAGGAACTTCTTGAGGCTCACCTCGCAGTCGAAGGACGCCAGCGCCTCCTCGGCCACGCGCCTCAGCCGCGAGACGCCGTCGCGCTCCTCGGCCGTGAGCTCCTCGAAGCCCTGGGGCAGCTGGGCGGCGGAGAAGAGCTCCACGCGCGTGTCCTCGAGCACCCGGGGCAGCTTCTCCAGGAGCGCGGCGTCATGGGTGTAGGCGGCGTTGATGATGCACAGCCCCTGGGCGGCGGCCACCCGGGACACCTGGCGGAAGGTGTCCAGGGTGGTGACGTAGCGCACGGTGGACGAGGCCTGGCGGTAGTGCTCCAGCGTCATCATCCCCAGCGTGGTCTCGAAGGGCAGCCAGTGGATGACGAGCCGGTAGAAGTCGTCATCGTCCAGGGCGAGCGCCTTGACCGACAGGCCATGCAGGGCGATGAGCCGCTGGAGCGTGCGCGGCTCGTGCGTGGCGAGATCCACGAGGTACTGGCGCAGGCACTGCCCGAGCGCGGCGCGGGCGCGGGCGAGCGTGGCGTCCTCGTAGAATGCCTCGCGGCTGGCCGTGGGCCGCAGCTCCTGGGCGTTCACCACGCAGCGCACGAAGAAGGCCCAGTCGGGCAGCAGGTTCTCCGCGCGCTCGGACAGGAGCATGTCCTTGAGGTAGACGCGGTGCGTCTGGCGCGCGTGGAAGTTCGGCGAGAAGGGCAGCACGTACGCCACGCCCTCCACCTGTCCGGCCTCCGCGCGCAGCGGCACGCAGTCCACGAAGTCCATGCCGAACACCGCGCGCCCATGGGCCAGCAGGGCCTGGCGCCGCTCGCCCGCGCTTCCATACGCCCGGCGCCACGGGGGCGGCTCGGGGTTGAGGTGCTCGGTGCGGCCGTGGGCGGTGAGGTGGATGGGAAAGGGCAGCAGGCCTCCATAATGGAGGGCGAGCTGACGCACGCGCTCGGGCGTGAAGTACTCGACGGCGTCCGCCCGGGCGATGAGGAACACCTGGGTGCCGGGCTGGGCGAGGCGGTGCTCGGAGGGGCGCACCGAGTACGTCCCGTCCTGTCGGCCGCGCCACTCCCACGTCTCGTCCCCGCCCTTGACCGAGCGCGTCACGACGAGCAGCTCGTCACACACCATGAAGCAGGAGAGCAGGCCGATGCCGAACTGGCCGATGAAGTCGTTGCGGTGGGCCTCCAGGGCCTCGCGCTTGGAGCTCTCGCCGATGGTGGCCAGGAAGCGGTGCAGCTCCTCCTCGGTGAGGCCCACCCCCTCGTCCTCGAAGAGCAGGGTGGGGCGCCCTCCGTCCTGTTTCTCGATGAGCTCCACGCGCACCCGCCCTGGGTGGGTGGGCTCCAGGTGCCGCCGGGCCCGGGTGGCGTCGGTGGCGTTCTGGAGCAGCTCGCGCACGAAGACCCCGGGCGAGCTGTAGAGATGATGGGAGAGGAGGTCGATGACTCCCCGCAGGTTGACCTGGAAGCGATGATCCACGCGCCCGCGAGCCTAGCGCATCGGCGGCGGATGTCCGCTAGCGGCACTTGTCCGGCTTTTCCGCGTTTCGCGGTGGTGGCGTCGGGCAAAGGGGTGGAGTATGGGCGGGGTCACGGGAGGGCCGGCTCCCGGGGGTGGATGGTTCCAATGAAGAGCAAGGTGGCGTGGTTCTCCTCGCTGCTGGAGCACAACCTGCACTGGCTGCGCTGGGAGGCGCACGAGACGGCGGAGGTGTATCGGCTGTGGCGCCGGGCCCGGCGCGGCACGCCCCTGTCCTTCGAGGAGCGGCGGCGGGTGCGCGCCCAGCTCATCGACCTGGCCAAGGCGATTCCCGCGCTCGTGGTGTTCGCGGCGCCGGGCGGCCTGGTGCTGCTGGTGGTGCTCGGCAAGGTGCTGCCCTTCAGCCTCTTGCCCAGCGCGTTCCGGACGCCGCCGCCGACGGCGACGCCCGCGCCGGCGCCCGCGCGCGAGGACGGGCCGCCGGTGCGCGAGGTGGGCTGAGCCGCGCCGCGAGTTCTTGCCCGGCGGGGGAAAAGCGCGCTCTGCTGCGCGCCATGCGGACCGATCTCCCGGGTGACTCCACGCCGTCGCACGCGCAGCGACCGCTCTCCGGCCAGGACGTGAGGACCCTCGCGCTGGCGTCGTTGGGGGGCGCGCTGGAGTTCTACGACTTCATCATCTTCGTGTTCTTCACGGGGGTCATCGGCCAGCTCTTCTTCCCGCCGGACACGCCCGAGTGGCTGCGGCAGTTGCAGGCCTTCGGGCTGTTCGCGGCGGGCTACCTGGCGCGGCCCCTGGGCGGCATCGTGATGGCGCACTTCGGGGACCGGGGGGGCCGCAAGCGCATGTTCACGCTCAGCGTGTTCCTGATGTCGGTGCCCACGCTGCTCATCGGGCTGTTGCCCACCTACGCCACGGCCGGGTACGCGGCGCCCCTGGCGCTGCTGGTGCTGCGCATGCTGCAGGGCGCGGCGGTGGGCGGGGAGGTGCCGGGGGCGTGGGTCTTCGTCTCCGAGCACGTGCCCGAGCGGCGGGTGGGCCTGGCGTGCGGCACGCTCACCGCGGGGCTCACGTTCGGCATCCTCCTGGGCTCGCTGGTGGCCACGGCGGTCAACCAAGTCTACACGCCCGCGCAGGTGCGCGACTTCGGCTGGCGGCTGCCCTTCCTGGTGGGGGGCGTGTTCGGCTTCTTCGCCGTGTTCCTGCGCCGGTGGCTCGCCGAGACGCCGGTGTTCGAGGAGATGCGGCGGCGCAAGGCGCTCGTGCGCGAGCTGCCGCTCAAGGTGGTGCTGCGCGGCCAGCGCACCGGCGTGGGGGTGTCCATGCTGCTCACCTGGGTGCTCACCGCGGGCATCGTGGTGGTCATCCTGATGACGCCCGCGCTGATGCAGAAGCTGCACGGCCTGGCGCCCGCGCTCACGCTGAGGGCCAACACCCTGGCCACGTTGAGCCTCACCGTCTCGTGTATCGGCTTCGGCCTGGCGGTGGACCGCTTCGGGCTCGGTGGCGTGCTGGCGGTGGGCTGCCTCTCGCTGGTGGGGGGCACCTACGCGCTCTACCTGGGCGTGGGCGCGCGGCCCGAGTCCCTGGTGGCCCTCTCCATGCTCGCGGGCGGGGGCGTGGGCGTGGTGGGCGTGGTGCCCGCGGTCATGGTGCGCGCCTTCCCCTCCGAGGTGCGCTTCTCCGGGCTGTCCTTCTCCTACAACGTGGCCTACGCGGTGTTCGGCGGCCTGACGCCCCTGGTGGTGACGCTGCTCACCGAGCTCACCCCGCGCGCGCCCGCCCACTACGTGGCGGGCGTGGGCGCCGTGGGCCTGGCCGTGGCCGCCTTCCTCCTGCGCGCGGGCCCCTCGCGCTTCGGCGCGCTCGACGCCTCCTCCTGATCCACCCCGCGCGGCGTTGAGCGGGGGGACTTGCCATCCGGTCCGGATTGCGGATAGGGTGCGCGCACTTGATGATTTTGATTTTCATTATCAAAATCATCGTGAGCGTCGGGCCTTCTGGAGAACGTCGTGACCGTGTCCCCCTCGCCGCGGCGGGAGCCCTGGGTGCTCCTGCTGCTGGCCGCCGTGCAGTTCACCCACCTGATGGACTTCATGATCGTCATGCCGCTGGGGCCGGAGTTCATGCGCCTCTTCGGCATCTCGGCGGCGAGCTTCGGGGTGTTGGTGTCGGCGTACACGCTGGCGTCGGCGGGGATGGGGCTGTTGGGCGGGCTGTGGCTGGACCGGTTCGATCGCAAGCGCACGCTGCTGGTGCTGTACGCGGGGTTCATCGGGGCCACGTGTCTGTGTGGCCTGGCGGCGGGGCACGGGGGCCTGCTCGCGGCGCGCACCCTGGCGGGGGCCTGCGCGGGGCTGATGAGCGCGGTGATCCAGGCCACCGTGGGGGATTTGATTCCCGCGGAGCGCCGGGGCCGGGCCATCGGCACGGTGATGGCGGCGTATGGCTTGAGCGCGGTGGCGGGGGTGCCGGTGGGGTTGGGGCTGGCGAGCCAGTGGGGCTGGCGCGCGCCGTTCTGGGCCATTGGCGCCCTGGCGGCGGCGGTGTGGGTGGGGCTGGCCGTGCTGATGCCCGCGGTCGACGGGCACCTGTCCCGCGAGCCCGCGGCGCGCGGGTCCCCGGCGCGGCCGGAGTGGACGCCGGGCCTGGCGCTCGGATGGGTGCTGACGTTCGGCGTGGTGTTCGCCGGCTTCCTGCTCATTCCCTATTTGAGCCCCTTCATGGTGGGCAACCTGGGCCTGCGGCTGTCGGACCTGTCCTGGGTGTACCTGTGCGGCGGGGCGGCCTCGCTCGTGAGCGCGCGGGGCATCGGCCGGCTCGTGGACCGCCTCGGTCCGGTGCGGGTGCTGGGCGGCCTGCTCGTGGCCACCACCGTGCCCTTCCTCGTGTTCACGCACCTGTCCGCGGCCTCGCCGCCGGTGGTGGCCGGGGTGTTCGTGCTCTTCATGGGGCTGACGTCGGGCCGGGCCATTCCCACCATGGCCCTGGTGGCCTCGCGGGTGCCGCCCGCGCTGCGCGGCCGCTACCTCGCGGTGAACATGGCGGCGAGTGATGGCGCCTCGGGCCTGGGCGCGTGGGCCAGCGGCCTGCTCATCACCGTGGCCCCAGGCGGCGCGCTCGAGGGCCTGGGCACGGTGGGCTGGCTCGCCGTGGGCGTCACCGGCGGGGCGCTCGTCACCCTGTGGCTGTTCACCCGCCGCGTTCCGGTGACGGGCGCGCGCGCGGCGCCGGCCTGAACTCCTCTTCCGCAGTCCCTGCTTCCCACCCCCAAAGGACGTCGCATGACCTCTCCGACCCGACACCCCTCGCTGCCCCGGCCCATCGAGGGCGGCATCCAGCTGACCGAGTCCCACCGCCTGATGGCCGAGGCGAAGAAGCTGGTGCCCGGCCTCACCCAGACGATGATGAAGAAGCCGGAGATGTTCGCCCCCGGCGCCTTCCCCGTGTACCTCGCCCGCGGCCAGGGCTCGCTGGTGGAGGACGTGGACGGCCAGCAGTACATCGACTTCATCTGTGGCCTGGGCGCCAGCTCGCTCGGCCACAACCACCCGGCCGTGGTGGAGACCATTCGCGCGCACCTCACGGATGGCATCCTGCACTCCCTGCCCACGGCGTGGGAGGTGAGCTGCGCGCGCACGCTCGTGGAGATGATCCCCGGCGGTGAGCAGGCGCGCTTCTTCAAGACGGGCGCGGATGCCACCTCGGCGGCGGTGCGGCTCGCGCGCATCGTCACCGGCCGCGAGCACATCATCACCATCGGCTACAACGGCTGGCACGACCACTTCATGTACGACACACCGGGCGTGCCCGCGGTGATGGCGCAGTACACCACGCGCATGCCCCTGTTCGAGGCGCCCGACGAGGCGGCCCTGCTCGCGCGCATCGAGCAGACCGGGAGCCAGCTCGCCGCGGTGCTGCTGTCGGTGCCCTTCAACCGCTGTCTCACCCGCGACTTCATGCACACCCTGCGCGCCACGTGCACCCGGCACGGTGTGCTGCTCATCCAGGACGAGGTCATCACCGGCTTCCGCCTGGCCCGGGGCGGCGCCCAGGAGTTCTTCGACGTGCGGGCCGATTTCGTGTGCGTGTCCAAGGCGCTCGCCGCGGGCATGCCCCTGTCGGCGGTGGTGGGGCCGGAGAAGTACCTGAGTCGGTTGGCGGACACGCAGGTGTCCACCACGTTCGGCGGTGAACTGCTCTCGCTCGCGGTGTGCGAGGCCGTGCTCAAGGAGACGGCGAAGCCGGGCTTCATCGAGCACCTGGCGGCCATGGGCCGGCGGCTCGCCACGGGCATCAACGCCCATGCCGAGCGTCTGGGCTCGCCCCTGCGCGTGCTGGGCTATGACGCCATCCCCCTGTTCCGCTTCTCCCCGAATCCCATGGAGAACGCGAAACTCACCCAGCCCTTCCAGGCCGCCATGGCTCGCCGGGGCGTCATCCTGCGGCGCGACCTCAACTTCATCTGCTCGGCGCATACCCCGGAGCAGATCGACTACACGGTGGACATGGCCGCGGAGTCGATGCGCGAGTGCCTGAACACGGGCGCCCAGGCGGCCTGAGTCGCGGGGGGGTATTGGTTGGGCCGTGCACCGGCCCAACGCCTCCGGGCACTTGGCTCGCCTGGTCGCCTGGAGGCTGAGTTCAAATCCTCTCATTCATTAGAGGAGATGAAGACGACTGCACGCCGCATTCGTTTGGTGTTCCGCTTTTATTTGCATCCGTGGCGGATGATTCCTAGGTGTTAGGGGGAGCAACCAACCCCAGACAGGAGTCCGTCATGAAGAAGCTCGTCATCCTCGCCACCGCCGCCATGGGCGTGTGGGGCTGCTCGCACTCGTCCACCGCCGGCCAGCGGTCCGATGCGCACCAGCCGACCTATCAGCGGCCGCTCGAGCGTCGTCCCCAGCCCGCGGATCAGAACGAGAAGGAGCGCGCCCAGAGTGACCGCCGGGGCGCACCCACCGTCTATGACGGCGAGGCCACGGGTGGCTCGGGCCACTCGGTGACGACGCCCGAGGGCCAGACCTGGACGCCCGAGTCCGCGCCCGGCAACACCGTCGCCCATCCGCCCGGGCCGTCCTCGCCCGACAGCCAGTCCGACGTGAGCGACGAGGGCCCGTCCCCGGACGCCACGCGCCGGTGATGAATCGTTGCAGCCTTCCTATTTGGATGCACTCCGCAAGCAATTGGGTGCGGCTTGCAAACAATTGGATGGGTCATGCAATGAGTTGACCGCGCGTCAACACAGACACGTCAAGGCAGACTCGATTCAGTGATATCACTCCGGGAACCGCGTCCGACCCCCCCCCAGCGAGGCGGGTCCGCGGTTCCCGCGGAGGCATCCGCCCCCGAGGCCGGGTACTCCCGCCGTAAACCCGGCATGTCGGAAGGTGCGAGCCAACCCGGGAGATTGCAGTACGCTGCCCCCGCCATGTCCTTCGACCCCGCCCCCCCGGCGCGCCCCCATATCCTGCGGCGCCAGTACCTGCTCGATGCCGGATTCCAGCTGCGCTACATGCTGCGCCTCGCCGCGCTGGGCGGTGGGGGGGTGATGCTGGTGGGGGTGCTGGCCTGGCGCTCGCACCAGTCCGTGCTGGAGCAGGGCGCCACGCCCGAGGCCCTGGCGCTCAGCGGCGAGACGATGCTGTGGCTCACCGGCCTGGGCGCGCTCGCCATGGCGGGGGTGCTGGCGCTCTTCGGGCTCGTCCTCACGCACCGCGTCGCGGGGCCGGTGTACGTGATGAACCTCTACCTGGCGGCGCTCGCCGCGGGGCGCTTTCCCCGGATGCGGCCCCTGCGGCGCCGGGACGAGCTGCGCGGGTTCTTCTCCCAGTTCAGCGGCACCGTGGACCGCCTGCGCGAGCGCGAGGCGGAGGAGGCGCGGCTCTTGTCCGAGGTCATCGACGCCCTGGCGCCCGTGGCCTCCACCCAGGATGCCCAGGCGGCCCTGCGCATCCTCGGCTCGCTCCAGGCCCGCAAGCGTCAGGCCATCGAGGGCCCCACCTCCGGGGCGCTCAAGTCCGTGGCCTGAAGCGGCCCCGACGGGCCTTCCTTGTCGACTACACTGCTCCCGCCCCGCCTCATTCCATGACCCGTCCCCGCATCGTGTTCATGGGCACGCCTGAGTTCGCCGTGCCCTCCCTGGCCGCCCTCTTCGAGCTTGGCGACGTGGTGGCCGTCGTCACCCAACCGGACAAGCCCAAGGGCCGGGGCCAGGCGCTGGCCATCTCCCCGGTCAAGGCCTACGCGCTCGAGCGGGGCGTGCCCGTGCTCCAGCCCCAGAAGCTGCGCACGCCGCCCTTCTCGGAGGTGCTGCGCGAGTACCAGCCCGACGTCGCCGTGGTGACGGCCTACGGGAAGATCCTCCCCAAGGATCTGCTCGACACGCCCCGGCACGGCTGCCTCAACGTGCACGCCTCGCTCCTGCCGCGCTTCCGGGGCGCCGCGCCCATCCAATGGGCCATCGCCCACGGGGACCCCGAGACGGGCGTGGCCCTGATGGTGATGGACGTGGGCCTGGACACCGGGCCGGTGCTGGCCGAGAAGCGCCTGCCCATCGCCCCGGACGAGACGAGCGCCACGCTGCACGACAAGCTGTCGCACCTGGGCGGGGCGCTCTTGCGCGAGCACCTG
Source organism: Archangium primigenium (assembly GCF_016904885.1). Classification (NCBI taxonomy): domain Bacteria; kingdom Pseudomonadati; phylum Myxococcota; class Myxococcia; order Myxococcales; family Archangiaceae; genus Melittangium; species [Archangium] primigenium. The sequence continues at coordinate 8,295,894 of NZ_JADWYI010000001.1, read as the reverse complement.
CCGGCCTACCTGCGCGGGGAGCTGACCCCGCGGCCCCAGCCCGAGGAGGGCATGGTGCTCGCGCCCATCATCGCCAAGGAGGAGGGCAAGCTCGACTTCTCCCAGCCGGCGGTGGTGCTGGAGCGGCGGCTGCGCGCCTTCACCCCCTGGCCGGGGGCCTTCACCTCGCTGGAGGGCAAGCTCTTCAAGGTGCACCGGGCCCAGGTGGGCACGGGGCAGGGCGCGCCGGGCACGGTGCTGAGCGCGGGTCCGCAGGGCCTGGAGGTGGCGTGCGGCGAGGGCTCCCTCGTCCTGCTGGAGGTCCAGCCCGAGGGCAAGCGGGTGATGCCGGCGGGCGATTTCCTCTCGGGCCGCAAGCTCGCGCCGGGCAGCCGGCCCTTCGACACCTAGGAGACACGCGACATGGGCAAGAGGCTGTTGGTGCTGCATGGGCCGAACCTGAACCTGGTGGCCGGCCTGGACGCCGCCGTGAAGGCGCGCGCGGCGCAGTTGGGCCTGGAGCTGATCGGGGTGCAGTCCAACCACGAGGGCGTCCTGCTGGACACCCTCCACGCCGAGCGCTCCCGGGTGCAGGGCGTGGTGGTGAGCCCCGCGGGCCTCTTCGGCTCCTACCCGCTGCGCGATGGCCTGGAGGCCGTGGGCCTGCCCGTGCTCGAGGTGTACGTGTCTCCGCTCGGCGAGCGCGTGTCCGTGGTGGCCGAGGCCTGCGCCGACACCCTGGAGTCCGAGGGGCTCGACGCCTACCTGGAGGCCCTGACGCGCTTCGCGAACGATGACCTCACCGGGGAGGACGGCGAGGACGACGAAGAGGACGAGGACGCGGACGAAGAGGACGACGACTCGGACGACGACGTGGTCGTGGGGCCGGGCAAGACGCTGGGCCGCAAGCCCAAGACCGCCGCCGCGCCGGCCGCGCCCGGCCCGGGCTCGCGCAAGACGCTGGGCCGCAAGGTCGTGGAGGCCCCGGCGCCGGCCGCCTCGTCCTCGAAGACGTTGGGCCGCAAGCCGAAGGGCACCTCCGAGGCCCTCTCCGAGGACGTCGTCTCGCGCGCGCTCGTCCACAAGAAGATCTCCGACCGGCTCGCGGGCCGCCTGTCCCCGGCGGAGCTCGCCGCCTGGGCGCGCACCCGGTGGCTGGAGGTGCAGGGCGGCGGGCCGACCGAGAGCGGCCAGCGCGACCTGTTGGAGGAGACCCTGCAGCGCCTCACCCTGTCCAACATCCCCGCGAGTCGTCTGTCCGAGCGGGAGCTCGTGGACCTGATGACCCGGATGGACCGATAACGCCCGCCATGAACGCACGCGCCACCACCATCCAAGTCCTCAGCCGGGTCCGGGCGACGGACGCCTATCTCAACGTGGTGCTCGACACGACCTTGTCGGAGTCACCGCCGGCGGACCCCCGGGACACGGCCTTCATCACCGAGCTCGTCTACGGCACCACGCGCCGCGAGCTCGCCCTGGACTACGCCATCACCCGCTTCGCCGACCGCAAGCTGGAGGCGCTCGAGGACAAGGTCCTGGCGGCGCTGCGCGTGGGGGCCTACCAGCTCTTCTACACGCGGGTGCCGGCGCGCGCGGCGGTGGCCGAGACGGTGCAGGCGCTCAAGGACGTGGGCCTCTCGCGTGCCTCGGGCTTCGCCAACGCCATCCTGCGCAAGCTGTCCACGCTGCCCGGCCAGCCGCTGCCGCCCGAGGACGACCTGGCGGAGTTCCTCTCCGTGCGCGAGAGCCATCCGCGCTGGCTCGTGGAGCGCTGGCTGCGGCAGTTCGGCCGGGAGCGCGCCGAGGCGATGCTGGTGGCCAACAACCAGACGCCCTCGGTGGTCATCCGCGCCAACAGCGCGAAGGTGACCCGCGACGCGCTGCTCGAGCAGCTGCGCGAGGCGGGCCTGGAGGCGCGGCCCACGGCGGTGTCGCCGGTGGGCATCGTGCTGCCGCCGGTGGGCCGGGTCGAGGACGTGTACGGCTACGCCGAGGGCCTGTGGCAGGTGCAGGACGAGGCGGCGCAGCTCGTGGGCGTCTATGGCGCCATCCCCGAGACGGCGCGGGTGCTGGATGCGTGCGCGGCGCCGGGCGGCAAGGCGTGCCACCAGGCGGAGACGCACGAGGTGGTGGCCACGGACGTGCACGCGAACAAGATGCGGAAGATTCTCTCCGAGGCCCGGCGGCTGGGCCTGATGGGGAAGCTGCGCGCCGAGGTGCACGACGCGACCGAGCCCTGGCCGGAGGCGTGGGGCGAGTTCCACGCGTTCGTGGTGGACGCGCCGTGCTCGGGCCTGGGGACGCTGCGGCGCCACCCGGAGCTGCGCTACCGGCGCAAGCCCGAGGACTTCGCGCGGCTGGCGGTGCTGCAGCGGCGCATCCTGGAGAACTGCCAGGAGGCGGTGCCGCCCGGGGGGCTGCTCGTGTACGCGGTGTGCACGCACGAGCCCCAGGAGGGGCAGGACCAGGTGGAGATGTTCCTGCGCAGCCATCCCGAGTGGACGGCGGAGCCGCCGGTCCCGCGTGAGGGAGTGAAGCTGCCGCTCACGCAGGCCTACCTGCGCACGCTGCCGGGCCCGGAGGGCTGGGACGGCTTCTTCGCCGCGCGGCTGCGCAAGCTGTACTGAGCCGCGCGTCACTCGCGCGAGGGCAGGGTGAGCGGATCCGGCGGCTCGGGCTCGTAGTTCTCCGGGCGGGGCGGGGCGGGGTCGGGCAGGGTGCGCAGGATGGGCTTGAGGGCGCTCCACGCCTCGGTGGCGCTCGCGAAGCGGCGCGAGGGCTCGCTCGCCGTGGCCTTCTCCACCCACGCCTCCCATCGGCCCGTCCACGCGCCGTCCTTCCGCGTGGCCAGCATGTCCCGCACGATGCGGCCGTAGGCGAACAGGTCCGCCGTCGCGGGCACGGGCCCCGACTCGCCCGACTCGGGGGCCAGGTACTCCTCGCCCACCTGCGGCGGCTTGAGCCAGTCCTGGCCCTGGGCGCGCCGGAACTGCTCCCACCCCAGGTCGAGCACGCATGCCCGCGCGCCGCCCTCACCCGAGGCCACCAGCACCCGCGAGGCGCGCAGCCGCCCGTGCACCAGCCCCGCGGCATGCGCCGTGTCGAGCGCCTGGGCGAGCTGCTCCGCGAGCGCCTGGAGGTAGGGGATGTCCAGCCCCACCGCGTGCAGGCCCCCCAGCATGGAGGGCAGCGACTCGCCGTTCCACCAGGGGCGCACCACCCAGAGGGCCTCGCGGGCCGGGTCGTACCCGACGTCCTTCACCGGCGGGAAGGCCGCGTTGCCGGTGGCCTCCGCCGCGCGCATCGTCCGCGAGAAGTGCTCCAGCTCGCCGGGCGTGGGGGCGCGCAGCGTCCGCCACAGCGTCAGGCGGCCCGGACCTTCTCCCTGGGTAGGTTCCACCTGACACTCCGTGTCGGGTTCATCGCCAAGGGCGGCGCGGACGACCCGCCATGTGCCTGCGAGGATGTCACCTGGGCTCAGTGGGTTCATGGTCGGGAGTGTAGACTGGATGGACCCCCCCGACGGCAGGACCTTGGGTCGAATGCCGTCCAGCCTCCAACAGCTGACGGGGTCACCTGCCCCCCCGGCCACCGAGCGAGCGATGACGGAGAAAGGCTCACCTCAGGACCTGGAAGAGCGGATGGCGCTCGTCGCCCCCGAGGCCACGCTCCGGGGCTTCTTTTTTACCGGGATCCTCGCCCAGGTGCGGCTGCTCGGGGACGAGGCGGTGACGCGCCAGTGCGAGGAGGCGGCGGGGGGAGACCGCTTCATGTTCTTCTTCAGCTACCCGGTGTCGGCCATGCTCCGGCTGCTCTACACGGCCGCCTGGGCCCTCAAGGGTCCCCGGGGAGACTTCGCCCAGGTGATGCGGCACCTGGGCCAGGAGATCGCCCCGGACTACCTGGAGTCGGGCACGGGGCGGGTCCTGGTGCTGCTGGCCGCGGGCGAGCCCCGGCGGCTGCTCAACGGCTTTCCCTCGGCCTACCGCACCGCCGTGCGGCATGGGGACTGCACGGTGACGTGGATGGGCACCCACGCGGCCCGGATCTCCATCCAGGGCAGCCCGCTGCCGGCGGAGTACTACGAGGGCGCGGTGCGGGGCGTGTTCTCCTTCACCCAGGTCGCCCAGGTGGCGACCGTGGTGCGGCAGGTCTCCCCCCTGCTCATCGAGGTGGACGTCTCGTGGTAGGCACGCGCCCTGGACGAGCGTGAGGAGCCCGATGCGGCGCGAGGTGGAGCTCAAGGCGGTGGCGGGGCGGGGCCCCCGGGTGCTCCTGTTGCCCGGCCTGGGCGCGCGCGGCTCGGGCTTCGAGGCGCTCGCCGAGCGGCTGTCGCGGGTGGCGCGTCCCGTGCTCGTCGAGTACCCGGAAGGGCCGCACGCGGCGCGGGGCGCGGGGGCGCTCGCGCGGGAGGTGCTCGCGGCCGCGGGGGCCGTGGACGCGGTGGTGGCGAGCTCCTTCGGGGGCATGGTGGCCGCCCACCTGGCCCTGGCGGGGGCCGTGCGGGGCGTGGCCTTCCTCGGCTCCTTCACCCGGCCCGAGCACCTGGGCCCCCGGGGTCATCTGCTGCCCATCATGGGGCCGCTCGCGCTGCTGGGCCGGCCGGGCCCGCTCACGGCGGCCCTGGCCTCGTGGCGACCCGTGGCCTGGTCGCGCGTGCCCGAGGTGGTGCCCACCACGCGGCGCGAGCGGATGAGCACCTGGCACCGGGCCTTCGCCATTCCCCGGGAGCCACCGCCCGCGCCGCTCAACGCGCTGCCGGTGACGTGCGTGTGCATCCAGGGCAGCCATGACGTGCTGGTGCCCGCGGCGTCCATGGCGCGGCTGGCGGCCTCGCTGCCGCCCGGCACGCCCCAGCATCTGCTGCGGGGCGCGGGCCACGTGCCCTACTTCACCCACCCCGACGACTGCGCGCGCCTGCTCACCCCGTGGCTCGCGGCGCTGCCCGCGGCGGAGTGAGGCCGCGCCGACTCAGGACTCGTCGCCCGCGGCCTCGGCCAGCTTGAAGGCCTCGAGCACCGCGGCCGAGGCCCGGTCCAGGTACTTGCCCTTGCGGATGAGCAGGCCGATGGGCCGCGACACCGCGCCCTCGGCGAAGGGCTTGGACACGAGCGTGCCCTGCGCCACCTCGGCCGACACCGTGGCCATGGGCAGGATGGCCACGCCGATGCCCATCTCCACCGCGCGCTTGATGGTCTCGACGTTGTCGATCTCCATCACCGGGTTCAGGTCCAGGTTCTTCTCGCGCACCAGCCGGTCCAGCGCCTTGCGCGTGGGTGCCTCGCGGTCGAAGGCGATGAAGGGCACGCCCGAGAGCGCCGTGAGGCTCACCTTGCTCTTGGTGGCGAAGGAGTGGTTGGGCGCGCACACCACCGCGAGCTTGTCGTCGCGAAAGGGGTGGATGTCCACGCCCGCGCGCGGCTGCGGGTAGGCCACGATGCCAATCTCCGCCGCGCCCAGGATGACGTCGTCGTACACCTGGTCGTTGCGCCGGTAGTTCAGGCGCATGTTCACCTTGGGGTGCGTCTTGAGCAGCTGCTTCTGCACGTTGCGCAGCTCGTGCAGGCCCACCGAGTAGATGGTGGACACCGTCGTGGTGCCCTGCACCTCCGTGGACTGCTCGCGGATCTCCTGCTCCACCTCGGCGAAGCGGGCGAGGATCTCCTTGCACCCGCGGAACAGCCGCTCGCCGGCGGGCGTCGGCGTCACCTGCCGCGCGCTGCGCGACAACAGCTTCTGCTCGTACCGGTTCTCCAGGGCGCGGATCTGCTGGCTCACCGCCGACTGCGTCACGTGGTTGAGCTGCGCGGCTCGCGAGAAGGAGCCCGTCTCCACCACGTCACAGAACATCTTCAAGGATTCAAGCTGCATAGGGCGGTGCCCCTCCTAACCGAAGCCTTATGACGTGGCCAGCCATAATTAGTGGTTCTACGTCCACCGCCAAGATGTCTTCACCCGGAGCGGGGCCGCTTGAGCCCCAAACATCATGCAGTGGGCGCGGGGGCCTTGGGCTGCCGCAAGAGGAGGATGCCGGCGATGCCCAGCGCGAGCAGGCCAGCGCCCATCAGGGTCTGGAAGCGCCCCATGCTCACGGAGGCGTCGCGGGTGAAGCCGCACTGCACGTCCGACAGGTCCAGGCAGTCCACGGGGACCAGGCGCGTATAGAACCCGAGCGCCAGCAGGGCGAGGCCGCCCAGGAGCAGCCCGCCGCTCAAGCCCATCAATCCCGCGCGCACCAACCGCTTCGATGTCGCCGCCTCCTGGGGGCCGCTCGCCTCTGATTGCATGGGGGCGGACGCTAGCGCCCATGGCCTCCGGGCGCCACATCCCGCGTATGCTCGGGCCATGCGAATCCTCTACGGTGTCGTTGGCGAAGGCATGGGTCATGCCACCCGCTCCCGGGTCCTGCTCGAGGAACTCACCCGGGAGCACGAGGTGCAGATCGTCGTCTCCGGGCGCGCCAAGGACTACCTGTCCAAGCGCTTCGAGAACGTCCACGGCATCTGGGGCCTCACCCTGGCGTACGAGGGCAACTCGGTGAAGAAGCTGCAGACGCTGCTGCAGAACCTCTCCGGCGCGGTGAAGGGCTGGCCGCACAACATCCGCCAGTACTTCGAGCTGGCGGAGAGCTTCAAGCCGGACGTGGTGGTGAGCGACTTCGAGAGCTTCAGCTACCTGTTCGGCCGCAACCACCGCCTGCCCGTCATCAGCGTGGACAACATGCAGATCATCAACCGGTGCAAGCACGAGCCGGAGCTGCTCGCCGGGTGGGAGGACGACTTCGAGGGCACGCGCGCGCTCGTGAAGGCGAAGCTGCCCGGGTGCTTCCACTACTTGGCCACCACGTTCTTCTATCCGCCCGTGCGCAAGGAGCGCACGTCGCTGCTGCCCTCCATCCTGCGGCCGGAGATCCTCGCCGCGAAGTCCGAGCCCGGTGAGCACCTGCTCGTCTACCAGACCACCACCACCAACACGGCGCTGCCGGACATCCTCAAGCAGAGCGGCCTGACGTGCCACATCTACGGCCTGCGCCGCGACCTCACCGAGGACGTGCGGGACGGCAACCTGCTCTACCGGCCCTTCAGCGAGAAGGGCTTCATCGACGACCTGCGCACCGCGCGCGCGGTGGTGGCCGGCGGGGGCTACACCCTCATGAGCGAGGCCGTCTACCTGCGCAAGCCCATGCTCACCCTGCCGCTCAAGGGCCAGTTCGAGCAGGTGCTCAACGCGCTCTACCTGGAGAAACTCGGCTACGGCATGCACGCGTCCGAGCTCACCGTGGACGTGCTGCGCGACTTCCTCCAGCGCGTGCCCCGGTGCCAGGAGGCCCTCAAGGGCTACGAGCAGGACGGCAACGTGAAGATGATCGCCGCCCTGCGCGAGCAGCTCGCCCGGGCCGCCGAGGACAAGGGCCGCTGGTGGGACGCCGCCGAGCGCGATGGCCTCGTGAAGGGCTGAGCGCTCGCCCGCCTGGCCGCTGTCCGGTCAACCCTGGCCGGGGGACTGGCCCCTCTGTCCGCCCTCCCTATCTTCCCCTCACCACAGGGAGGCGAGCATGGAATACAAGAAGCCGGGGAAGGTGAAGGAAGCCCTGAAGCGCGACTGGGAGCAGACCAAGCACGACTTCAACAAGAAGAAGGGCACGGAGCTCAACCAGGATGCCGGTGACACCTTGAAGCAGGCCGCGGGCAAGGAGCCGATTCCTCCGCCCTTCGTGCCGAACATCGACGTGGACAAGAAGTAGTTCTCCGTCCACCGGTCGTACTCCAGGCTCCCCCCGGGTCATCCCCGGGGGGAGCCTTCTTCTTTGGGGCCTCCTTGGCGCCTCAGTGCAGCAGTTCGTTGTTGCGCAGGGCCGCCCAGCGCGTGAGCTGCGTCACCCACGAGCGCGTCAGGGGCGTCTCGCTGTCCCGGCCCCGGTGGCGCTCCGTGCTGCCGTCCTGCGGCATCATCCGGTTGATGCCCGCCAGCACCGCCGCCGTCAGCTCGGGGGCCAGGGTGCGCGCGAGCGCCGCCAGCTTCGCCGTCGCGCCCACCAGCGCCTCCGCGTCACCCCGGCGGCACGCCTCGACGATCTGCCCCGCCGCGCGCTCGGCGCTGATCGACAGCAGCGGCAGCGAGTCACCCGTCACGAACCACGCGTACTCCGCCTCGTGGTCCCCCTTGAAGAAGGCGTTGGGCGGGCTGCCCGTGCGCATCAGCGTGGGGCACACCGTGGTCACCCGGATGCCGTCCTGGGCCAGCTCCGCGCGCAGCCCGTCCGACAGGCCCACCAGGGCGAACTTGCTCGCGCTGTAGGGCACCAGGTGCGGCACGCTCACGCGTCCGCCGATGGAGGACACGTTCACGATGCGGCCCCAGCCCCGCCGCTTCATCTCCGGCAGCACCGCCAGCGTCATGTACAGCGGACCCCAGAAGTGCACGTTCATCGCCTCCTCGAAGTCCTCCTCCGTCATGGACTCGAGAGGCCCCACCTGGATGATGCCGGCGTTGTTCACCAGCACGTCCACCACGCCGAAGCGCTCGTGCACCCGCGCCACCAGGGCCTCCACCTGCACGCGGTCCGTCACGTCACACGGCAGGGCGAGCACCTCGCCGCCCGCGCGCTCCAGCTCGTCCCGGGCCCGCGCCAGCTCCACTTCCTCGCGGGCGCAGAGCACCACCCGGGCGCCCTCGGCCACGAACCGCCGCGCCATCACGAGCCCCAGGCCCCGCGAGCCGCCCGAGATGAGCACCGTGCGCCCCTTGAAGCTCACGGGCTCCCGGCGCAGGGCCTTGAGGCCCATCACCGCGCCCAGCCCCGCCGCGGCGAGCGCGCCCAGGGTGAACCGCGAGCCCGTTGCGTCCTTCTTGTTCCGTCCAGTCATGTGTCCTCCTCGGGATCAGGGCGCGTGGGCGTCCTGGGAAAGAGACTCCGCGTGGGTGAGCTGCTCCAGCAGCGGCCGCAGCACCGCCTCCACCGACTCCTCGCCCGTCACGCGCAGCCGCATGACGAGTCGCGCGTCGTAGACGAGGTAGCTCGGGGAGCCATCCACCCCGTAGGCCAGGGCCATGGAGCCGTCGTCCGTCGCCACCGGGTGGTGGAAGCCCAGCCGCTTCGTCAGCGTCTCCAGGCGGTTGGTGTCCATGGCGCGCTCCAGCGCCTCGCCAGGCAGGGGCACGTGCACGCTGATGACCTGCAGGCCCCGGGGCTGGAATTCCTCGATCAAGGCCTTGAACTGGGGCAGTCGGGCCCGGCTGCCCACGTCCCGCTCGTTCCAGAAGTGCAGGAGCACGGGTCGGCCATGCAGGTCATGCACGTGCACCGGGGCGTTGATCCAACCGCCCTCGGGATCCAACAAGGTCAACGGAACGTCGAGCGTGGACATGGGCGGCCCTCGGGCAGAAGTGGTGCTCCGCTCAAGCTATGCATCCAGTGTCGTGCGACCGACACACCCGCTCTCCCGCCTGTCCTCCCCCCGGGAGGGCCCTGGAAAAGCGGATTTGACGCGTTGAGTCGTCAAGTCTCGACTTCAGGGGGATTGAAGAGTTCCTGAATTCTAAGAAAGAGTGGACGCCCCGGCTGGCTGCCCGCCAACCGGGTTCCCTCATTCCCCCATCGAGCAGCAGGAGCCCTTCCCATGAACACGTTCATCCGCGCGGTCGCCGTGACGGCCGCCCTGGTCGGCGCCGAGGCGTCGGCCACCAACTACACGCTGTGGATCCACGGCAAGAACGACAACAAGACCCAGGGCGGCAACCACGCCGACTTCTCCTACTGGGGCCCGAGCAGCGCCGCGGCGGGTGTGAACAAGAAGGCCGTCAACTGGAACGGCACCCAGCGCATCTCCGTGGAGAACTACCGGGTGCGCGACGCGCTCGACTGCTACTGCACCAATGGCAACTGGTGCTACGTCGCCGTGCACAGCGCGGGTGACCTGCAGATCGGCTACGCGCTGTCGATGTACGGCGGCTCCGCGCGCAACAAGAAGGACGCCCGGCCCAACTCGAGCGGCGTGTGCGGCGACGTGGGCGGCACCCAGACGGGCTGGAACATCAAGTGGGTGGACGTGGCCTCGGGCGCGTCCGGCGGCAGCGAGCTCGCGGACAAGGGCGAGTGGGCGGTGAAGGACCCGCTCGTGAGCGACCTGGTCACCACCACGGCGCGCGCCATGTACAACCACAACACCACGCGCTCGGTGTGGTTCTACAACTTCGCCGGGTCCAAGGGCACGCTCTACTCGGGCATCCTCCCGGGCCAGGACGACGAGGCCGTGTCGTACCACTCCACCGGCGGCGTCTCGGGCTCCTCGGGCGCCTCGCTGTGCAACCCGGGCGATCTGTTCTGCGGCGGCACGCTCAACACCGGCACCTCCGCGTGCAGCAGCGGCCAGGCCAAGTGGTCCTACCACTCGGTGAAGCTGCGCGATGACAATGAGGCCTACGATCACCACGCCGCCGGCAACTGGGCGGGTATCATCGCGCCCGTGCGCGCCGACGTGGCCACCAACGCGAAGTAGTCCCCATCGCGCCTCACCGGAAGACCTCTCATGAAGCACACCCCACGCCGCAACCGGTGGTCCCTCTTGCTGCTTCCGCTCGTGCTGGGAATCGGCGGGGTGCTGCTCTCCCTGACGCTCTTCCGGTCCACGCCGGGCCCGGACGAGGTGCCCTCCCGGGGGTCCTCGTCCGCCGCTCGGGCCGAGGTCCCTCCGCCCGGTGCGCCCCGCGCCCCCAAAGCGGGGCCGCCCCGGGTCGATGCGCCCGTGTTGTCCGCCGCCGAGGCCGAGCGCGCGCTGTGGCGCGAGCGGCTGGAGCGGGCCCGCTTCTCGCTGGACTCCTACCGGAGCTCCACGCGCTATCCGCCCGAGTCCCGCCCCATCGAGGAGCACCCGGACCAGGTGTACCCGGCCTCGCCCGAGCGCCGGCAGCCCCTGGGCAAGGAGCAGGGGGACATCGCGCTGCGCCTCAAGCAGGAGAAGGTCTTCGTGGTGGGCGAGGAGGTCGTGCGCTTCTTCGTGGGCTGCGAGAACCGACACACCGGTCAGCCGCTGTCCTGCGAGGTGCACTCGGCCACCGCGCACGAGGCGCCACACATGGAGCTGGCGGGACAGATGGCCCCCATGCCCCTGACGTTCAACGACTCGGGCCACTCGGGGGACGACGTGGCGGGAGACGGCCAGTGGACCGCGTCCTTCCAGCCCGCGCGCCAGGGCTTCGCGATGTTCGAGGGCACCTTGCGCGTGGACTTCCGCGTGCGTGCCCAGAACAACGCGGAGGGCGGCGCGTTCTTCGACATCATGTTCACCGCGGCGCCTCCGGCCACCTTCACCGGCAAGGTGCGCGAGGCCGTGGAAGGGGGACATCTGCGGCTCTACCTGGGCCTCCAGGTCCGCAAGGCGGGCCGGTATGTCTTCGCGGCGCGCGTGGACGACGAGGCGGGCGTGCCCTTCGCCTACCTGAACTTCAACGACGAGCTGCAGGCGGGCACGCGCGAGGTGCCGCTGTACATCTCCGGCCTGCAACTGCACGACAAGAACCCGGACTTCCCCCTGCGGCTGCGCGACGTGGACGGCTTCCTCCTGCACGAGCGGGGAGACCCGGATCGCTCGCTGGTGAAGCCCCTGCCGGGCCTCGTCCACACCACGGGCGCGTACACGCTGGACCGCTTCTCCCGGGACGAATGGACGAGCGAGGAGCGCGAGCGCTACCTCGCCGAGTTCGGCAAGGACGTGGCCGAGGCCCAGCAGCACCTGGACGCGCTGGCGGGCGCGGGCGCTCCCTGACCGGCTGACTCGTCAGTCGTCCCGTCGGTACGCCCTGAGTGGAAGGCCTGGCCTCTGGGCGGATTGAGATGCGCACGCCGAGTGCGTTGTGTATGGGTCCTTCACTCCAGGAGGAACTCATGACCGTGACCTACAAGATCAAGATCCGCACGGGCGCTCGCGCGGGCGCGGGCACGGACGGCGACATCTCGGTGGTCCTGGTGGGCGCGAAGGGGGAGAGCGAATCGCACGCGCTCGACAAGCGCTTCTACAATGACTTCGAGGCGGGCGCCGAGGACGTCTACGACATCAAATCCCGGGAGCTCGGCGAGCTCCTGGCGCTGCGGTTCTCCAACGAAGCGGGCGTGACGGGGGACTGGTTCCTCGACTTTGTCGTCGTCTCCCTGGGAGACAGACACTGGCGCTTTCCGCACTACCGCTGGGTGCTGCGCAACTCGACGGTCGAGGTGCTCGAGGGCACGGCGCGGCTGCCGCAGCACGAGACCGAGCCCCGGCTGGCCGAGGCCCGGCGCGCGCAGCTCCACGAGCGCCAGGAGATGTACACGTGGCGTCCCGCCGGGGCGACCGCGGGCCTGCCCGGCGCGATGGAGATCAGCGCGCGGCGGCCCCTGCCCAAGGACGAGCTGTACCGGGGCTTGTCCCAGGGCGGCTCCGAGTCGGTCATCGCCAAGACGATGGCCGGTCTGCGCACGAACATGCCCCTGCTGGGCAAGGCGTGGAACGGGTTGGTGGACACGCTCGGGCTCTTCAAGGGCCAGGACAAGCCCCGGGTCGCCCCCCGCTGGCAGGACGATCACGAGTTCGCGCGCCAGGCGGTGCAGGGGGTGAGCCCGCTGCACATCACCTCCATCACCGCCCTGCCCGAGGGCCTGCCGCTCTCGGACACGGAGGTGCGCGGCCTGCTGTCTCCGGGCTCCACCCTGGCCGAGGCCCTCGCGGCCCGGCGCGTCTTCCTGCTCGACTTCGAGATCCTCGACGACATCCCCATGTTCCGTCGGGTCGACAAGGAGGGCGTGGAGGAGCGGCGATGGGCACCCCCGGCGCGCTGCCTGCTGTACCTCGAGGACTCGCGCAAGCTGCGGCCGCTGGCCATCCAGCTCGGACGCGATCCGGCGACCGCCCCCGTCTTCACGCCGAATGATCCGGCGCAGGACTGGCTCGCCGCGAAGCTCTACCTGCGCTGCAGCGAGGGCAATACCCACCAACTGGTGTCCCACGCGCTGCGCACGCACTTCGTCGTGGAGCCCTTCGTCGTGGCCTCCCTGCGCAACCTGTCCGACCGACACCCCGTCTACAAGCTGATGCGGCGCCACTTCCGCTACACGCTCGCCATCAACGAGGGCACGCGCAAGAGCCTGCTCGACGCGGGCGGGGTGTTCGACGAGTTCATCGCCACGGGAGGTCCGGACAAGGGCCACCTCAAGCTGGGCCAGAAGGGCTATGGCCGCTGGACGCTGCTCGACAACAAGCCGCGCGTGGACCTGGCGCGCCGCGGGGTGCTGGCGCCCTCCGTCCTCCCGGACTACCCCTACCGCGACGATGCCCTGCCGCTGTGGGACGCCCTGGAGGCGTTCGTGAGCGACACCCTGGCGCGCTTCTACAAGTCCAGCGCCGAGCTGCTCCAGGACACCGAGATGCAGGCCTGGTGGAAGGACCTCACCACGCACGGCCTGCCCGTGGACAAGCTGCCGTGCACGGAGCTGACGCGGGTGGCGGACCTGGTGGACATCCTCACCACGGTGCTCTTCACGGGCAGCGTGCACCACGCGGCGGTCAACTCCCTGCAGTACGAGCACTATGCCTTCGTGCCCAACGCGCCCTTGTGCATGCGCCAGCCGCCGCCCACGAAGAAGGGCGTGCTCCAGGCGGCGGACTTCGCGGAGATGATTCCCACCCGGGCCCAGACGCTCTGGCAGGTGGCCATGGGCCGCGCGCTGGCGAGCTTCGGCGAGGACGAGGAGTTCCTGCTCAGCGAGGGGGGCTGGCGCGAGACGTACTTCCACGAGCCCGAGTTCCTCGCCATCCGCGAGCGCTTCCACACCCGGCTGCGCGGGCAGCTCGCGGCGGTGAAGCTGCTCAACGCCACGCGCGAGGTGCCCTACACCGTGCTCCAGCCCGACAGGATTCCCTGCGGCATCACCGTCTGACTCACCCCTCCGGGGCGGTGAAGACCGCCAGGGCGACGGAGCGCACGAAGGCATGGGGGTGGCGGCGCAGGGCCCGCAGGGCCTCGGCCGCGTCCTCACGCCAGTGCAACCGCTCACCCGCCCGCGCGACGAGCGCCACCGCGCCCAGGGGCCAGCGGGCCTGGACCCCGGCGGCCGTCTCCAGGAGGACCTCGGGCACGCACTCGTCCTTCGCGGCCTCCAGCACCTGCGTCATCAGTCCGGAGAGCAGCAGGGCCTGGTAGGGCTCCGCGTCCACGTGGGCGGCCAGCTCCAGCAGGGTCCGGACGTTGTCGGCCGCGTCGTTCCAGGGCAGGCCCGCCAGGCGCAGCGCCACGCCCTGCTCCCACAGGGTGGGCTCGCGCGCGAGCTCCCGGGCCACGGCGTCCAGGTGGGGTCGGAGCTCGAGCCGCTCGGACCGGGGCCGCTGCTCCAGGGCGCCACACAGCCGCAGGAGCCGCTGGCGCTCGGGCACGTCGCGCTCGGGGGTGGCGTCGGCGGAGGGCACGGCGGAGACGAGCCGCGCGACGCACGCCTTCACCTGCTCGAAGGCCCGGGCCTCGCCCATGACCCCCACCAGGGCGCCCAGGGCCTCGGGCCACTCGGCGCCGTGGGCGATGTCCAGCACCCGGGCGGCGGCCTCTCGCGCCACCGCCTCCTCTTCGTTCTCGGCCCAGGCGGGCAGCGCGGTGAAGGCGCGGCGGCGCGTGTCCAGGTCCGGGTGGCGCGACACCTGGAGCAGGAGCGCGAGGTAGCGCTGGCGGAACTCGGGCGTCAGGGCCATGGGCGAGGCATCCAGCAGGCTCCGGGCCATGTCCGCGTCCGGGGCGCGCGCCATCTCCTCGAGCAGCTCCCACGCCTCGGGGGTGTCGAGCCACTGCCGCGCGGCATGGCCCATGGCGATGCGCACGTCCCGATGCAGTCCGGGCCGCGCCCACTGTCGGCGCAGCAGGGCCAGGCCGTGCGCGGAGCGGAAGGTGCCGAGCAGCCGCAGGGCCTCCTTGGCCACCGTCACCTTGAGCCGCTCGCGGGAGAGCACGGCCTCCAGCGCGGCGTTCAACACCCGGGAGGGCACGCGCCGGGCCACGCGCGGCACCGCGTACATGGCCACCCGGGCCCGGTCTCCGTCCAGGTGCTCCATCAAGAGGGGCAGGGCGGGCTCGGGCCGGTCCAGCGCCGCGAGCGCGCCCAGCGCCGCCTCCACCACGGGCACGCTGGGCGAGGCGAGGAAGGGCGCGAGCGTGGTCGTGTCCACCTCGGGCATGCCCGGGAGGATGCGCACCACGCGCATGCGCTCCCAGTCACTGCGCTGGGTATCGCCCGCGATGAGCAGCAGCACGTCCAGGAAGTGCTCGCGCTGTCGGGGCAGCCAGCGCAGGAAGCCGTCGGTGGCCGGGGGCACCCAGCCCGTCTTGCCCGTGCTGTAGCGCCCCCGGAGCGCCCGGCCCTGGAGGAAGGGATCCAACCACTCCTGGCGGCGCCGATGGACGTGCGTGAAGACGGCGGGCAGGGTGATGGTGCTCTCGTCGCGATTGAGCAGCGCCCGCACGCGCGCGTCCCGGGTGCGGGGCGGGGCGAGCCAGAGCTGGATGGCCTCCTGGGCCCACATGTCCGGGGTGGCCCGGGTGATGTTGGCGAGCAGGTCCTGCAGGGGCTCCACGTTCCAGGCCCTCCGGCCGAGCGACCGCGCCAGCGCGAGGATGAAGGCGTGGCTCTCGCGCTCCTGGGCGGCGCGCAGCAGGGGCCGCAGGGCCTCGAAGAGGGTGTGCTCGGTGCCCCGGGGCAGGTCACGCTCCAGGGGCGGCAGGACGAGCGCGCCCGAGTGGGCCGCCAGCCGGCGCAGCGTCTCCAGCGCGAAGGCGAACAGGGGATGCCCGGGGGCGGTGGCATGGGCCCGCATCTGCTGGAAGGCCAGCCGTTGCACGGCCCGCTGGGTCTGCAGTGAGGTGTCCCGCGCCTCGACGACGTAGGTCACCAGCGACTGGAGCGCGGGCACCTGCCCGGCGGAGAACTGGCCCGGGGGCACGTCGGCGAGCGCCTCCAGGGCGGCGGCGCGCACCGGATCCTGCTCGTTCTTCAAGCGCGCGAGGGCGCCCAGCGTCTCGTCCAGCCCCCGCCGCGACAGGGCGGTGCAGGACACGAGCAGGTCGAGCGCCCACGCCCGGTCCTCCGCCTTGCTGGCGCGGGCCGCCTCCATCAAGGGGGCGCGGGCGTGCTCGATGTGGCGCGAGGCCAGCGTGGAGAACCACTGGGACTTGTTCTCGCGGACCTCACGCAGCTCGAGCTGTCGCGCGGCCTCGGCGTCCCGGGTCGCGGTGGGCAGCGTGTTCAACAGGCTGGTGGGGTGGACGAGGGGCGGCGCGCCCTCGTAGGCGTGGGCGAAGAGGGCGGGGCGCTCGGGGGGCGCGAAGGACTCGAGGAACCGGGCGAGGGTGACGGGATCGTCCGCCAGGGCGCGCGCGAGGGCGAGCCGGTGCTCGGGGGAGAAGAACCGGGCCTCGCGCGCGGCGCCCGGGCGCAGCCACCGCTCTTTCAGCGCCCCCCGGTAGGCGGGGCGCAGCAGCAGCCCGGCGATGGCGGCGGGGTGCTGGCGGATGAGGTGGGGGAGGTACTTCTCCAGGAAGGACGGCAGCTCGTTCGGGGGAGCGCACGCGTGCGTGAGCGCGAGCACCGCGTCCGCGCGCACGAGGAGCAACTCCTGCAGGGGCGTGCGGAAGACGAGGAAGAGCGCGCGGCGGTAGGGCTCGGAGGCGGAGGTGATGCTCTCGCGGAGGAGGTCCCACACGACGTCGGGGTGGCGGCGCACGAGCGTGGACCAGGCGGAGCACACGTGGGCGAGCCCGGGCAGGTGCTCGCCCACCGTGTCCGCGTCGAGCATGGGCAGCAGGAGCGCGGCTTCCGCGTCGCCATGGCGGGAGCGAACCAGGGGAAAGAGCCGGGCGGCGAGGGCTTCCCTCCGCGCGAGCACGATCCTCTTGAGCAGGCGGCGGCGCACGGCGGGGGCGAGCTCGGGCAGACGCTGTTCGAGCGCGGCCTCGTCCCGGACATGGGCCCCGGCGAGCGAGGCGGCGCGGAGCTGGACGGCGCACGAGGCATGGGTGAGGCCCTCGAGGAGGAGGGCCTGGTTTCCCGAGGCGCGGGCCATCTCCATCGCGAGCAGGGCCTCATCGACACTGCCCGCGACGAGGTCATTCAAGAGTCGGGCGAGGTCGGGGTGCTCGCGGCCCTCGTGGGCCAGCCGGGCGGCTCGCGCCACGCGCGCGCCATACCCCAATGGGTCCAGCTCGGACCGCAGTGTCTTGCGCGACGGAATCTTCATGGCGGCTCGCTCCTGGAAGGAGCCGCGACGTTAGACCAGGGCGGGGGCCGGATTCACTCCCACTGCTGCTCCGCTGTGCCACTCGGTCGTCGCGGAGGTTTCCTTGAGTTCTTCACGGGTCGGACTGGAGAAAACAAGCCCTTCCGGAGACGATTGTCGATGAATCCCTTCTGCCTCGCCGTGCTCAGTGCGCTTTCCGTGAATGGTGGAGTGGACACCTCGCTGCCGCTCGTTCCGCTCCCAGACATGGGTCTCTCCGCCACGTCTTCCTCGTCCGAGCGCCGCATCCACTGGCCCGAAGCGCTCCAACCCCTGGCCACGCTGGAGGGTCCCGCCGTTCTCGCCGCCAACGCCGTGCTCCAACACGTCCTCGCCGGTTTTCCCGGCGGGACGTGGGCGCTTGCGAATACTCCGCGCGCGCCCTGGATGTGGTCGTTGGCCAGGAAGGGGGCCTCTATTTCGTTCGGATCGATCGGCGGCCCGATCGGTGTGGCTGGGCCGTCGGCGTGAGCCTCGAGTTCGATTGGTTCGAGTTGTACGCCGTTTCACCTGATGGACGGATCCTGGAGCGCTACCCCTCCACGCCGTGACGCATCGCGGGGGGGCTCAGCCCGCCTCGCCGCCGTCGATGTTGTACGCCGAGCCGGTGATGGTGGCCGCCGCGTCCGAGGCCAGGAAGAGGCAGAGCGCCGCCACCTCGTCGGGCTGGATGACCCGGCCCATGGCGTTCATGTTCGCCAGCGCCGCGTGGGCCTCCTGCTCCGAGCGGCCCGTGCTCTTGCTGATGGCCGCCTTGGCGTTGCTGAGCATGTCCGTCTCCACCCAGCCCGGATTGACGATGTTCACCGTCACGTTCTTGCGCGCCCACTCCGCGGCCAGCGAGCGCGTGAGCCCCAGGAGCGCGTGTTTGGACGCGCAGTAGACGGACGTGTACTTCACCCCGCGCGTCGCGGCCATGCTGCCGATGTTGATGACCCGCCCGCCGCCCGCCGCCGCCATCGCCGGAATCAGCTCGCGGCACAGCAGGAAGGGCGCCGCCACGTTCACCGCCATCACCTTGTGGAAGTCCTCCATGCTCGTCTTGTTCAGGGGCGCCGACACGGTGATGCCCGCGTTGTTCACCAGCACGCGGGGTGTCCCCGCCTCGCGGATCTTCTGCGCCGCCGCGAGCACCGCCGCCTCGTCCGCCACGTCGAGCGGCAGGGGGCGCACCGCGCCATTCGACTCGGCCGCGAGCTTCTCCAGCGCATCCGCCGCCCGCGCCAGGGCCCACACCTCGTAGCCCTCCTTCACGAAGCCGCGCACCAGCGCCAGGCCGATGCCCCGGCTCGCCCCCGTCACCACCGCGATTTTCTTGGATGTCGTCATGGGCACCGAGGATAGCCGGGTCCTCGTGCGCCCGGGGGCTCCGGTGTTACAAGGCGCCCATGCCCCGCGCGGACATCACCGATCTGCTTCGCCTGGATGACCTGCTCTCCGACGAGGAGAAGGCCGCCCGGGACTCCGTGGCCCGCTTCGTCGACGCCGAGATCCTGCCCATCATCGGGCAGCACTTCCGCGACGGCACCTTCCCCGCGCACCTCGTGCCCCGCATCGCCGAACTCGGGGTGCTCGGCGCCAACCTCCAGGGGTATGGCTGCGCGGGCATGAACACCGTGAGTTATGGCCTCGTGCTCCAGGAACTGGAGCGGGGGGACTCGGGGCTGCGCTCCTTCGCCTCCGTGCAGGGCTCGCTGTGCATGTTCCCCATCCACGCCTACGGCAGCGAGGAGCAGAAGCAGCGCTTCCTGCCCGCCATGGCCCGGGGCGAGCGCATCGCCTGCTTTGGTCTCACCGAGGCGGACTTCGGCTCCAACCCCGCCGGCATGCGCACCCGGGCGCGTCGGGACGGGGACACGTGGGTGCTCAACGGCTCCAAGACGTGGATCACCAACGCGTCCATCGCCGACGTGGCCGTGGTGTGGGCCAAGACGGACGACGGCGGCCCGGAGTCCGTGCGTGGCTTCCTCGTGGAGCGGGGCATGCCGGGCTTCACCACCCGCGAGATTCCGGGGAAGTTCTCCCTGCGCGCCTCCACCACGGGTGAGTTGTTCTTCGAGGACGTGCGGGTGCCCGACGCGAACATGTTGCCCGGGGTGAAGGGGCTGCGCGGCCCGCTGTCCTGTCTGAACAACGCGCGCATGACCATCGCCTTCGCCGTGACGGGCGCCGCCATCGCCTGCTTCGAGGGCGCGCGGGAGTACGCGCTCAGCCGGGGCCAGTTCGACAAGCCCATCGCCGCCTACCAGCTCACCCAGGAGAAGCTGGCGGACATGCTCCAGGAGATCGTCAAGGCGCAGCTGTTGTCCCTGCGCCTGGCGCGGCTCAAGGACGAGGGCAAGCTGACCCCCGTCATGGTGAGCCTGGCCAAGCGCAACAACGTGAAGGCGGCGTTGGACATCGCCCGCTCGGCCCGGAGCATCTACGGCGCCAATGGCGTCACCGACGCCTACCCACCCATCCGCCACATGCTCAACCTGGAGAGCGTCTTCACCTACGAGGGCACCCACGAGGTGCACACCCTGGTGCTCGGCAAGGCCATCACCGGCCACGACGCCTTCGGGTAGCGCCAGGGGCCCCGCGTCAGCGCCGGGCCTTCTTCTGCTTGCGGTAGGCGGCCAGCCAGTCCGGGTGGGTGCGCGCGTCCCGCACGTCCACCATCTCCAGCAGGTAGCCCTGGGGCTCGTTCGAGCGCGCCCAGAGCTTGAGCTCGATGAGCACCCACTGGCCCTTGCCGAGCCCGCCCAGGACGTAGTGCTTGTGAATCTCCAGGCCGATGTTCACGTACTCGACGTGGTCATGCCGCTGGAGGACGGGATCCCCCAGCGCCGCGAGCGCGGACCGGAAGAAGGGCTCCCGCTCGGCCTCGTACGTGACCTTCAGCTCCCGGGTCATCGTCTCGTGCTGGGGCATGGCGAAGGCCGTCGACACGACCTCTCCAATGAACGTCCAGGAAATGCTGTGTCCTGACTCAACGAGCATGGGGCGCTCTCTCCCCGTGTTCGCGCGGCGCGGGGAGCGCGAGCATACCCGCTAGGCGCGGGCGTGGGCCGCGGGAGCGAAGGGGCTCGTGTACGGCGCGTGGGCCAGGGGGGCCCAGGTGTCGTGGCGCCCATCGAGGTAGTTCACCGGCACGCCCGCGAAGTCCACCCCGTCCAGGCAGTTGAGGTTCACCGAGGAGTAGGCGCCGCCCAGCTCGGGGACGTTCCCGTGGCTGAAGACGCGGATGCCGCACACCCCACAGAAGCGGGCATGGGAGGCCTCCGAGCGCGAGAAGTCGCGCAGGGACTCCTGGCCGGACACGAGGCGGAAGGCCTCGGGCTTGACGACCATGCTCCACCAGCCCGTCTTGGTGCAGCTGATGCAATTGCACCGGATGGTGCCGGTGCTCAGGTCGAGGCCGACCTCGAAGCGCACGGCGCCACACTGGCAGCTGCCGGCATACGTCTGGACACCCGGGGCGCGGGAAGAAGTGGCGGAAGTGGTCGTCATGGTCGGAACTCCTGGGCGGAGGGGCGGCGCTTTCGGGCTCGCCCCGGTGACAAGGAGAAGGTAGGAAGAATCGCGGACAGATACGGTCCGCGATGTGAGGAGCGCTCGCCATGGTCCAGACTTCCGCCCGGCTGCTCAAGGTGCTGTCCCTGCTGCAATCCCGGCGCTTCTGGGGCGGGGGGGAATTGGCGGACCAGCTCGGGGTCACCGAGCGCAGCGTCCGCCGGGACGTGGAGCGGTTGCGGACGCTGGGCTACCCGGTGCACGCGGCGGGGGGCGTGGGCGGCGGCTATCAGCTCGGCGCGGGCAAGGAGCTGCCCCCGCTGCCGCTCGAGGACGACGAGGCCGTGGCCATCGCGGTGGGCCTGCGCGCCGCGGCGACCGGTCCAGTGCAGGGCGTGGAGGAGGCGGCGGTGCGGGCCCTCGGCAAGCTCGAACAGGTGCTGCCCAAGCGGCTGCGCCGGCAGGTGAACGCGCTACAGAAGGTGAGCGTGCGGCTCGGGGACTCGGGGCCCGTCGTGAACGCCGAGGCGCTGGCGGTGATCGCGGGCTGCTGCCGCGACGAGGTCCAGCTGCGCTTCGACTACGGCAACCGGGACGGCGTGGCGAGCCAGCGGTCGGTGGAGCCCTACCGCCTCGTGCACACGCGCTCGCGCTGGTACCTGTTGGCGTATGACCTGGAGCGGGACGCCTGGCGCACCTTCCGCGTCGACCGCATCGGTCCGGCGCCCCGGCCGGGACGCGCCTTCCGGCCCCGGCCCCTGCCCTCCGAGGACGTGGCGGCCTACGTCTCTCAGGCCGTCTCGACGGAGGTCTACCGCATCCACGCGCGGGTGACGTTCCTGGCCCCGGCGCGTGTGGTCTCCGAGCAGTTGTCCGCCGTCGCCGTGCGCATCGAGGAGGAAGGGGAGGGGTGGTGCCGCGTGAGCACGGGCGGGGACAGCCTCGAGATGCTCACGTACTTCCTGAGCGCCACGGGTTTCGACTTCGAGGTCCACGAGCCGCCCGAGCTCCGCGAGCACCTGCGACGGCTGTCCGAGCGCCTGGCCCGGGCCGCGGGTGCCGCCCCCGCTTCGAGCAGCTCCCGGTCATGCGACAATCCGCATCGATGAGCCTCCGTCCCAGACCCGCCCAATCCCGTGGGGCGTCATCGGCTGGGTGCGCTGACGCCGCCATGCGCTTCGCTCCGCTCTCGATCCTTCTGCTCGCCCTGCTGCCGCCGTGGGAGGCCTTGTCCGCGGAGCCCGTCGAGCAGGGACAGCCCCTCTTCCTCGGGACCCGCTTCACCCTGCACTCGGACACGCTCGGCGAGGACCGGTCCTTCCTCGTCCATCTGCCGCCCGGTTACGAGGCCTCGTCGGAGCGTCATGTCGTCCTGTACCTGTTGGATGGCGATGAGCACTTCCACCACGTCACGGGGCTCGTGGACTTCCTGGCGCGGGGCGGGTTCATCCCCCCGTTGATCGTCGTGGGCATCTCGAACACGGAGCGGGCGAGGGATCTCACCCCGCCCGTGGTGGGAGATGCCCGGCTGCCCAACGCCCCCACGATCCGGGTCGCCCAGGCCCTGCCCTCGGCGGGCGGCGCGGAGCGGTTCCTGCGCTTCCTGGACGAGGAACTGCGACCCCGCATCGAAGCGCGCTACCGCACGCTGCCGTATCGGATCCTCGTGGGCCACTCGTACGGCGGGCTGTTCGGCCTGTCGACCTGGGTGACTCGGCCCCAGGCCTTCCAGGCCCTCATCCTCAGCAGCCCGAGCCTGTGGTGGAACCATGGCCAGTGGGCGCGAGACGCGGCCCAGGCTCTCGGACGACTGCCTCCACCCGAGCGCTTCCTCTACATGAGCATGGGCAACGAAGGGCCCGCCATGCTCGCGCCCATCCAGGGGCTCGCGCGCACCCTCTCGCGCACGCGCCCCCCGGGGCTGCGGTGGCACTACGCCTTCCTGAAGAAGGAGCACCACGTCAGCACGCCCCACCGCACCCTCGCCGAGGGCCTGGAGTCGCTCTTCGAGGGATGGATCGTGCCCGAGTACCCGGCGACGCCCGGGACACTGGCGAAGGTCGAGGCGAACTACGCGCGCCTGTCCCAACGGCTCGGCCTGGAGCTGCACCCCGCCGAGGACATGCTCAACGGCGTGGGCTACCAGTTGCTGGAGCAGGGCCACACGCGCGCCGCGCTCGCCGCCTTGCGCCGCAATGCCGAGTGGTATGCCCACTCCGGCAATGCCTGGGACAGCCTGGGCGAAGCCCTGGAGGCCGCGGGCCAATGGGCCGAGGCGCGTGACAGCTACACGCGCGCCCTCGCGCTCGAGCCCGCGCGTCCCGCCTTCCAGCGGCACCTGGAGCGCGTCACCGCCCGGCTGCGTCCCCCCGAGCCGTGAGCCGGGTTCAGGCGGGGTCGAGCAGCCGGAGGAAGGCCCGGACGACCTGGGCGTCCTCGAGGCCCGCGAGGCCCTCGCCGACCTGGAGTTCCGTATCGACGACCCCCGGGACCCGGGTCTGGCCGAAACCGTGCGTCAGCCAGAGGGAGTCCTCGCGCGCGATGCGATCCCGGCGGCGGGAGAACTCGGCGGCGTCGCCGCGCAGGAAGACGCGGAACATGTTGGTCTGGGCGGGCCGGGGCAGCACCACGAGCCGGGAGTCGGCGGCCAGTGCCTCGGACAGGGCCTTCGCGCGCCGCACCTGCTGGGGCAGGCGCTCGAGGGCCGTGTCCAGCTTCATCGCCGCCGAGGCGACGTAGGGCAGCAGTTGGAAGAGGTTGCCGCCGTGCCGGTGCCGCCACATCCGCGCGGTCCGGATGAAGTCCTTGCTCCCGACGACCATGGCCCCGCCCAGGGCACCCACCCGCTTGTAGAAGGAGACGTACACCGAGTCGAAGCCCCGGCAGATGTCCGCGTACGAGCGGCCATAGAAGGGCTGGCTCTCCCACAACCGGGCGCCATCCATGTGCAGCTTCACCCCCCGCTCGCGGCACGTGCGCTTGAGCTCCTCGAGCTGTTCCCAGGTCTGGAGCTGTCCTCCGAGCCAGCGCACGGGCAACTCGACACTGAGCGTGCCCAGGCGCTCGCGCGCGTTGCGCACGTCGTCCGCGAGCACGGGCCGGGTCCAGGGGCAGAGCACCACCGGCTGGAGCCCATGGAGCACGGTGTGGCTGTCACTCTCGTGCAACACGTGGTGGGAGGAGGGATGGAGGCCCACGGTGCGGGTGCCGCCCTCGTCCGCGTAGATGCGCAGCGCGATGAGCTGGCCCATGGTGCCGGTGGGCATGAAACACCCCGCCTCGAAGCCGAGCCGTTCCGCGATCTTCTGCTCGAAGCCCTGGATGAACGCGCTCTGCCCATACGCATCCGAGGGCAGGCCCTGGTCGCGAATCCACTCGCCCAGGCGGATGAGCTCGGTGCCCGCGTCCTCGGGGGTGCTGCCGGTGAACGTGGCGCGGCAGCTTCGCCGCAGGCTGTCACCTTGCGGGGGCTCCGGCGGCGGGGGCGCGGGCTTCGCGGTGGGTTTGGGGGCCGCGTCCGCCCGGCGGGGGAGCAGCGAGGAGCCGGCCAACAGGCTCGTGAGGGAGAGGAACTCTCCCCGGCTGAGGTGTCGAGGGTTCATGGAGACGAGCTTGGCATGGGCTCGGCCGCTCCGGAGGGATAGGCTCGGCCGCATGCGTCTCGAAACGACGATCGTGGGGAGCGGCCCCCGCCGCATCGGCCTGGTGCATGGACTCGGTGCGGATGCGTCCACCTGGGAGCCCTTCATCGAGCAACTCCGTGCCTCGGGCCAGGTGACGGTGTTCGCGCCCGACTTGAGGGGCCATGGCCGCAGCGCGCGGGCGGAGTCGTGGTCGCTCGCCGAGTTCGCCGATGATCTCGTCGAGACCCTGCCGCACGACCTCGACGTCGTCGTGGGTCACTCGCTCGGGGGCGCGGTGCTCGCGGCGGCGGTGGAGCGCCTGCGGCCCGGCCACGCGGTGTACCTGGACCCGGGCTTCCAACTGGGCCTGCCGACCACCGGGCTCCGGGGCCGGCTGTTCTGGGCGGTGCCCGCGCTGACCCTGGGCGTGGCCGCGCTCCTCACCGCGCGGGCGAGCGCGGCGGCGCGCAAGGGCTACCCGGAGCGCACGCGGCGCCTCATGGCGGACGCGACGAAGCGCTTCGACAAACGGATGGCGATTGGCATCTTCCGGGACATCGCCTTCCACCCGGTGGCCGCCGCCCGGCCCCCGGTTCCCTCCACCGTCGTGCTCTCCGCGGACAGCAAGGCCGTGCTGCCCGAGGGGCTGGCCACGGCCCTGACGGGGTTCGGGTGGGACGTGCGCAGGCTCTCCCACCTGCACCACGACATGCAGCTCCAGGATCCGGCGGCGACGTTCACGCTCCTGCGGGACGTGCTGCTCGGCCCGTGACGTCCCGCGCGGCCCTGGCTCAAGGTTCAGTTCTGCAAGTAGTAGCTAACGTAGGAGTCTTCCGTGCATGCCTTCCCGAGGGCGGCGATGGGCACGTCGCCTTGGGCATTCTTGACGGACCGCGCGGCCAGGTCCGCCTCTGATTTTTCCGTGAAAACCGCCTGCGTGCTGACGGTGACATACTTCACGACATCCCCCAGGTCCAGCTTGCCCAGGGCGATGCATTGATCCGACGCGAGCGGTCCGACGCTGATGACGCCAAGGTTGCGACCAGGGCTGAAGTCTGTCGCACCAAACGTCATCTTGGCGGGAGCGATGGGCAGGTCGTATCTGGCATTGCCGTCTGCGTAGGTCTTGGGGAGGGCGCCAAAGTCCACGGCGACCTGACCGGTCAGCTCCTTCATGTTCTTTCCCTGGAACAGGTCGGAGATTTTCTGGACGGCGGAGACGATGAGCTGCGAGGTGTCTGTGATCTTGCGCTGGTTGGAGGTCGACAGATAAAGGACCACTACTCCTCCGATCACCACCCCGGCGATGGCCAGAACGATGGCGACTTGGATGAGGGCGAGACCGCGTTGTCTGGGAGAGCGGGGGGGATGCAGGTGGGTCACGAGGGCGCCGTCCAATGCACGTGAGGGGAAGCGAGGCATTGCTTCGCAACGCCGAGTTGGAGCGTCTGGATAGACGACACGGCCCGACTTGTCTACTCCGCGGGTCCGCTCACCCCTGATGCGTCAGTGACATGTCAATCTAAGGCATCGCCACGAGGATGAGGCTGGTGCTGATGCTCATGAGGAAGAAGTAAGGTCCGCTGACCAGGCTGTACATCAACGGGCGGGGCATGTTGGGGTTGATGGCCGTGTTCGCCATGGTCGCGACGAAGTAGCCCAGGCCCACGACTGCTCCGAAGGCGAGGGCCTCCCCGGCCGAGGAGAGGTTCAGGGCCTTCATCAGGAGCGCGCTGGTGATGATGGCGGCCAGCGAGCAGACCATGGGCCCCACGATGAAGAGGGGGGCGGGCTTCGCCTTCGGATCGTAGGCCCGGCCGAGGACGGTCGCATACGTCTTGCCGAACAGGGCCGTGAACCACACGCCACCGAGTCCGGTGGCCGCGACGGTCGCCGCGAGGACGGCGAGCCAGTTGATGCGAGTCAGTGCGTCGAGCATGTGTGCCATTTCCTGGAATCTGGGGGACGGGCCCTTGGGCTCACCCGGTGACCAGAAGAAGGTAGGAGGAATCGCGGACAGATTCGGTCCTCGATTCGAGGCGCGACGCGGTGTACACGGACTTCCTCGCGGTGCTCAATCGAACCCGTCGGACGGGTCCATCAGGTCGAGCAGCTCCTGGAGCTCGAACAGGGTGTCGGCGCGCACGGCGTCGCGCCCGTGGCCCACGAGGAGGCGCACGGGCCGGTCGACCAGCGGGAGGTCCTCCTCCACGAGCGTGCGAGCGAGCTCCTCGGACAGGTGGAGCCAGACCACCCCGAAGGGGGTCCCGTGCTCGTCCCGCTCCACCTCGTAGTCGAGTTCCACCCTTTCACCGTGAAGGTCCACCGTGTCCGGCAGCGCGAGGAAGCGCTCGCGGACCTCGCGCGGCAGTACCGCCTCCAGGTCGAGCGCCAACGGGTGGGCATGGAATGCGTCCATCGACGTGACGTCTCCGAGCTGGGCCGCGTAGAGGGCGGTCAGCTCGGGTACACCGAGCTTCGCCGTGCGTCCGCCCGAGCGGCGCCACACCTCGCGCACCTCGTCGATTCCCGGCTGGTTGCGACGCACCGCTGGATGCTCCGCCTCGCCGCGCGCCATCGCCTCCGCGAGCGCATGCCGTGCGCGGTCCACCCGCTCGGGCCCCCAGGTGGACAGCACCTCGCGCTCGCGCTCCAGCTCGAAGCCCGCGGACGTCACGCGCCACTCGACCACCAGGGACAGGTGCCACGGATCGTAGAGGATCCCCGCCTCGGCGCGGTGCGCGTACGTCCTCAACAGGTCCGCCGGGAGGTGGGTGCCGTCGATGGACGCATGCGGAGTCCCCGAGCGGTCGGCGAAGTAGCGGAGCACCCCCGTCACCGCGCCCCAGTTGCCACACACGCTCGTCTTCGCGACGCGCGCCTGCTCGCCCGCGGCCGTCCGCTCGTCGATGACGAGGTCGAAGGGCATCACCCGCGCGAGCAGGTCCGCGAAGCGGCGGTACACGTCCCCGTCCACGGGGGGCAGGTGCTCGGGCAGGGCGACCCCCACGCTCCGGTAGACCCCCGCCGTCACCAGGGCCGCTTCCTCGAGGGCCTTCACGAGCACGCCGCGCCGCTCGGCCCAGCGCTCCAGCTTCTCCGCGTGGAACAGGTGGCGCGCGAGCCCGTACACCTCCCCGATGAAGCCCGCTTCCTGGTACGCCTCGGCGTAGAGGGCGTAGGCGGTGAGGTGGTCGCTCCCCGCGACCTCCACCCCCGCCAGGTCCCGCGCCTCGCGGGTCATGCGGTGCAGCGAGTCGATGGCGCTGCACACGGCGAGGAAGGGCAGCAGGGAGTCCTCCGCCTGGACGAGCAGCTCCGCCCAGGCCCGCTCCACTGGGAGGGTCTCGACGGCACGCCCGTAGGAGGTGAGCCGTCCCTGCTCATCGACGATGCCGCGCGCCTGGAGCCGCTGGAACACGCGGCGGTAGGTGGGCACATCGAGCGGGACGGGCAGGTCCAGCGTATCGGCCCGGACGCCCAGGGCGGCGGCGGTGAGCGCCACGCGCTCCGGGTCCCCGGCGAGCTGGAACTCGGGCCCGGTGGGACGGAGCGCGAAGAAGTCCAGCTCGCGCTGGCTCAGGATGAAGACGCGGCCCCCCTCCACGCGGCCATGGACGCGCCCGGCCATCTGCAGCAGCTCGTTGTTGCCCAGGGGCACGCGCGTGAGGACGTTGCGCCCGCGCTCGATGACGTTGGCGAAGCGCGAGTCCTCGATGACGACGGTGTCGAGCCCCTGTACGTTGAGCGCGCTCTGGCCCGCGGCCGTCATGGCGAGCAGGTAGGGCAGGGGGGGCGGGCCCTCGAGGAACGGCCGGAGGGCGCGCAGGGGCTCCCCGCCGTGGTAGTGCGCCGCGTGGATGCGCGGCTCGAGGGTGCGCGTGTGCAGGGCCGCCTGCTCGACCGCCGCCCGCGTGGGAAGGAAGACGCCCACCCCCCGCCGCTCCTTCTCCACGGCGAGCAGGAAGGTCGCATCGAGGAAGGCGAGTGGCTCGCGGCGCACGAGCGTGACGGTGGCCACCTTCCTTGGATCGAACGCCTGGACCTCGAGCACGTCGGCGCTGTCCAGGTAGCGCGCGTAGAGCGCCGGGTCCACGGTGGCGGACAGCCAGATGAAGCGGCAGCCCGCGCGCTTGCCGAGCGCGAGGCACAGCTCCAGCTCCGCCGATGTCTGGTGGATCTCGTCGATGACGAGCGTGTCGTGCGGGAGGATGTCGCCGTTCTGGAACCAGCGCCGCGCGATGCCGGTCGTCACGATGATGACGTTCCAGGTGGGCAGCTCGGGCGTGGCCTCGCGCTCGCGGTTCACCACGCCCACCCGGAGCGGAACCGTGCCCGCCTGGCCGACCACTTCCTCGGCGATGAGCCGGATGGCCAGCGTCTTCCCCGTCCCCGTTCCGGCCACGATGCCAAAGCCCGCGCCGGCCCGGGCCAACGCGCGCACCCGCGGGCCGTGGTGCGTCTCGAGGTAGGTCTCCAGGTGCAGCCCGAGCGCGAGCTCGATGGTCTCGCACGCCGCGCGCGTGGGGGCGATGACGAGGACGCGCCCGGTGGGGGGCTCGGCGGAGCGGAACGCCTCGCGGTCGGGCGGCAGATGGCGGTCGGTCGGCGTGCGCATGCGGGGGACAATCACGCATGCCAGCGGTTCGTCTGGAAGGGCGCTTCTCCGAGATGGCCGCTAGGGGACAAAAATCCAGCGGATGTTCCGGACACCAGTTGCCGGGTCCGCGCATGCCTGGACCAGCGCGCGCATGTCGAAAGCGATCTTCCCGGAGGCATCCCTGGAGCGAATGGTCTGGGTCCGCCCTCCGGTCTGCGCGTCCTGAACGAGCAGACTGTCCGCGAAGAGGTTTTCCTTCCCCACCGCCATGCAGCTCTTGGCGTCCTTGAACGTCATGCTCCAGATGAGCCCGCCAGGAGGGCCACTCTCCGTCGCGGGATAGACCGTCACGCCGGCGCCGTTGGGGAGGACATACTTTCCGGCGCCGTTGGGGACGCTCGCGTCGTCAGGGCGCCAGTATTCTTCGGGCAGGATCCTGGCCCTGTGGATGACGATGTTGTCGGCGGTGAAGGCGTGGGGGTCCGCCTTCGTCCCCGCGAGCAGCGCGAGCAAGCGTTGGACGCCCGAGAGCGCGGCGGCGATTGATTCCGTGTTTTTTCGCTGGTTGCTGGTGCTGAGATAGAGCGTCAGCACGCCCCCGATCACCACGGCGGCGAGGGCGAGCACCATCGCGACCTCGATGAGGGTGAGGCCGCTTCGCTTCGGGGGGGACTGTGGAGGAAGATGAGTCACGCGGGCGCCGTCCGATGTCCGTGATTGAATGTGAGACATTGCTGGCAAGGCCAGGCCGAGGCGCTGGATAGACGACACCGTCCGACTTGTCCATGCCGCGGGTCTCTCCGACCTTGGCCACGGCGTGAGCAATGACATGTCAATGTCTTGTCAGTCCCTCCATCCAGTCGTGTTGTGTTTGAGCTCAAGCGCCATCGTGTTCTCGCGGCCCGCCATGCCGATGGGGCGGAGGGGGTTGGCGTCCCACATGTCGGTGGAAGTGTTCGCGCAATGAGATCGAGCCGAGGCGCGAAATCCGGTATTAAGCGACCAACAGGAACACCCTGTTGATTCCCATGACCCGAATCCCGCCCCCAGGGGCTCTCTAACCTCCAGGGCACCCTCCACCTCCTTCGTCAGACAAGGACGAGTCCATGTTCCAGTTCAATCGCTCCAAGCTGTTCCTGGGCGCCACGTGCGCGGTGTTGTCCCTCACGAGCGCGTGCGCTCCGGTGGAGGGTTCTCCCGACGGGCTGGAGGACGTGACCGAGGCCGCCGCGAGCCCCCTGGTCTTCTCCGGGGTGAGCTTCAAGACGGTGCTCGGCGGCCGGTTCCTGAGCGCGCAGAACAACGGCGGCGGGGCGGTCAACGCCACGGCGACGGCGGTGCAGGCGTGGGAGCAGTTCGCCATCGACGACATCAACGGCGGCTCGCTGCAGAGCGGCGATCAGGTCTTCATCCGCGCCGGCTCGGGCCAGTACTTCCAGGCGGCCAACGGCGGCGGCTCCTCGCTCAACGCCGCCAGCTATAACCGCCAGGGCTGGGAGACGTTCCGCATCGTCAAGCAGAGCGGCAGCGGGACGATCGTCAACGGGGACGTCGTGGGCTTGCAGACGGTGACGACGGGCCACTGGGTGTCCGCGGCCAACGGCGGCGGCGGCACGGTGTTCGCGTATGGCGGCGCGCTCGGGGATTGGGAGAAGCTGACCATCTCCGGCCTGTCCGGTGGCACGACGCCGCCTCCGTCCGGGTCGGGCTGTGACGCGGCGGGCCTCGTCTGGAAGACCGCCAACAAGACCAACTACACCTCGTACCCGGACCCGGGCAGCGAGGAGTGCGTCAAGTACAACGGCTGTACCTGGGCCGGGCAGTTCGCGGCGTGCTCGGGCACGAAGTCCGAGGCGTGGGTGTCGGCGCGCAACATCGCCGCCGTGTTCCCCAACATGAACGCCTACAAGCTCCATGACCTCTGCCTGAAGTCCGGCTCGAAGACGATCGTGGTCACCGTGTACGACACGTGCGCCGACTCGGACTGCAGCGGCTGCTGCACCCGGAACAAGGGCAGCGCCGACGCGCTCATCGACCTGGAGAGCTACACCAACGCGCGCTGGGGCGTCCCCGACGGGCAGATCCAGTGGGCCGACCTCGGCCCGACCAAGGGCACCGGCTGCAACTGAGCGCCTCCCCACGTTGACGTCGTGAATCGCCGAGCCTCCCGTCCGGGGCTCGGCGATTCGCTTTGCGGGGGACTGGTTGGACCCGGGCTCCGTCCGGTTGACGAGATGTAACAGTGCTTATATATCGGGGTCATGGCTCCTGCTTCTCCGACGTTGGGCACGCTCGTGCGGCACTTGATCGACCTGCTCGACCAGGACGTCGAAGCGGCCTATGCGGCCGCCGGGCTGACGTGGCGCCCCCGCTACACCCCCGTGCTCCGTGCGCTCATGGCGACCGGGCCCTCGTCGATCCGGTTGTTGTCCCGCCACATCGGCATCAGCCATTCGGCCGTGAGCCAGACCGTGTCGCAGATGGTCAAGGACGGGCTGGTGGAGCTCCGACCGGGCGATGACGCGCGAGAGCGGATCGTCGTGTTGACCGGGCGGACCGAGAAGATGATCCCGGACCTTCAGCGGCAGTGGGCCGCCACCAACGCCGCCGCGGCCCAGCTCGACGCGGAGCTCTCCGCGCCGCTGTCCCGGATCGTCGGCGAGGCGATCGACGCGCTCACGCAACGTCCCTTCGGGGAACGGATTCAGCAACAGGCCCAGGCCCTGGCCGCGAAATCCCAGTCGTAATCCCTCTCACGACATTCTTGGAGTTGCTCATGCGCTTGAACTCGATTTCAGCCGCCGCGATGGCGCTCGTCCTGATGGGCTGCCGCACCCCCGCCGAGGCCCAGGTGCGCACCCCCATGACCGAAGCCAAGGGAGTGCAATCCCTGTCGTCGGCCCAACGGGACGCGGTGCTGAGCGCCGTCAAGGCCGCCTACCAGAAGGCCTACGTGTTCCCCGAGAAGACGCCCGCCATCCTCGCGAGACTGGACCAGGCCAGGGCGGCCGGACGGTACAACGTCGAGGCTCCCAACGAACTCGCGAGCCTGGTCTCCCGTGACCTGCGGGAGGCGAGTGGCGACGGCCATGCGTTCCTCGAGTTCAACCCGCAGCGCTATGCCGCCGCGACGGCGCCCGCCGCGGGCCCGCCCGGGCAGGACCTGGCGGGCTTCGACGCCACGGCCGCGCGCCGCGAGAACCATGGCCTGAGCGACATGCGCATCCTGGAGGGCAATGTCCGCTACCTGCGAATCACCGCGTTCCACTGGGTCAGTGACGAGACGGGACAGGCCTATGACGCCGCGATGCGCTTTCTCAAAGGCGGCGACGCCGTGCTCATCGACCTGCGCGGGAATGGCGGCGGGGCCTCCGAGGCGGTGCAGTACCTGGTCAGCCACTTCCTGAAGCCGGGCACGCTCGAGATCACCTTCCTGCGTGCCGGGCGCGAGCCCGTGCAGACGCGGGCGCTCGATCACCTCCCGGCGGGTCGGATGCCCGGCACGCCGCTCCATGTCCTCATCGACCAGGGCTCGGCGTCGGCGGCCGAGTCCTTCGCGTACGACGTGCGGCAGTTCAAGCTGGGCACGCTGGTGGGCGCGGGCACCGCCGGCGCGGCCAACAACAACGACTTCGTGCCCATCGCGCCGGGCTTCATGCTGAGCGTCTCGGCGGGGCGTCCGGTCCATCCAGTCAGCCAGACGAACTGGGAGGGCACGGGCGTGGCCCCGGACGTGGCCACCGCGTCGGAGCAGGCGCTGGACGCGGCGCATGCGCGGGCCTTGAAGGCGCTCCTCGCGGCGAAGCCCGCCCCCGGCGCGGGTGCCGACTATGCCTGGGCGCTGCCGGCGGTCGAGGCGCGCCTCCAGCCCGTCACGCTTCCCGCGGCCACGGTCCAGGCCGCCCCCGGGACCTACGGCACGTACGTGGTGACGGCCGGGAAGGACGGTCTGTGGATCGCGCGCCCCGGCCATCCGCTCTGGCCGGCGCCCCGCCACCTGACGCCGTTGACGACCGGCGGCCTGTTGGCGGTGGACGGGGTGGACATGCTGCGAATCGGCCTCAAGCCAGACGCCCTGGAGCTGTGGTGGAAGGGCGAGGCCACGCCTCGCCTCCTCAAGCGGGAGTGACCGCCGCGTCGGCTGTTCAACCCGAGCGGGGCAGGCGCACGGTGAAGCGCGTGCCCTCGCTCGCGCTCGACGTCACCTGGACGCCGCCGCCATGCGCGCGCGCGATCTGCTCCACGATGTACAGGCCCAGGCCCACGCTGCGCGTTGCCTTGTCGTTGCCCGCCACCGCGCGCTGCAGGGGCTGGAAGAGCCGCGGCAAGGCCTCGGGCGCGATGGGCGCGCCGCCGTTGTGCACCTCCAGCCACAGGGCCTCGGGATCTCCCACCCCGCGCACGGTGACCGGGCTGTCCGCCGGGCTGTACTTGAGGGCATTGCTCACCAGGTTGCCGAGCAGTTGCGCCACCCGGTCTCCATCCCACGCGCCGTGTCCGTCTCCGTGCTGCTCCAGCCGCAGCTCCCGCTCGGGGTGCGTCATCCGCAGTTCCTCCACGACGCCGAGCACCACCGGGTGCATGTCCATGGGCGCGCGCTCCATCTTCAAGCCACCGCCCAGCCGCGCCTGGGTGAAGTCGAGCAGGTCGCGCACCATGCGCACGGCGCGCTCGGTGCTCGATTGGAGCCGGAGCAGGGACTGGAGGGTGCGCGCGTCCAGGGACTCGCGGCGCAGCAGGAGCTGGAGCCCGAGCAGGATGGCGCTCAGGGGATTGCGCAGGTCGTGGCTCACGATGCCGATGAGGTGCTGCTCGAAGTCGCGCAGCCGGCGCTCCTCCTCCGCCATGCGTTGGGCGTCGCGCCGCGCGTGCACCTGTTTGGTCACCTCGAGCCCCAGCGTGAGGATGCCGGCGACACCGCTGCCCGGAGCGCGCACCGGTTGGTAGACGAAGTCCAGGATCATCTCGTGCGCGGGCTTCTCGGGGGTGGACTCCATCCGCAGCAGGGTCTCGTAGTTCACCAGGGGCGCCCCGGTCTCACGCACCCGGTCGAGCATCGCGGTGAATCCCTGCTGGTGCAGCTCCGGAAAGGCTTGCCGGAAGGGCTGGCCCAGCGAGTCCCGGCCCGCCAGCCGGCGGTTGAGCGCGTTCTCGGTCTGGGCGACGTAGTCGGGGCCGTGCAGGTAGCTCATGGCGATGAGCGACTGCTCGGCGAGCGCATCCATCACCGCGGCCCGGGCCTGCTCGGCTTCCTGGGACCGCCGCAGCAGGGCCTCCACCCGCTGGCGCGCGAGCACCGCTTCGCTCACCTCCGTGGCGATGAGCAGGACGCCCTCGATGTGGCCCGCTTCGTCGCGCAGGGCGTCGTAGACGAAGGAGAAGTGCCCGGGCTCCAGGGCTTCGCCCGGGCCTCGCTTGAATTGAACCGGCAGCTCCGTGGCCACGAAGGGCACGCCCGTGGCCATCACCCGGCGCACCTCGTCGTCGAGTCCCATGCCGCGCATCTCCGGCAGGGCGTCCATCGCGGGCCTGCCCAGCACCTGCTCGGGCTCGCGTCCCCAGAGGCGGCACAGCAGGGGATTGGCCACCTCGATGACGACCTCGGGGCCGCGCAGGACGCCGATGGCCACGGGGGCCTGCTGGAAGAGGGCGTTGAGCCGGGCGCGCTCGCCTTCCGCCTGGTGTCGCAGTTGCTCGGTCTCCCGCAGCAGCCGCTCGCGCTCGGTCTCCTGGCGCTTGCGCTCACGCAAGTCCCGGCCGATGGAGCCGAGCAGCTCCACCTGTCCGTGCTCGTTCTTGACCGGGAAGGTGTGCGCGGCCAGGGGGATGGCCTCGCCCGTGCCGAGGTGGCGGTGGAGGACCTCGCCCTGCCAGGTGTGCCCCTGGAGCAGCTGGGGCACCACGTCGCGCGCCACGAGTTCCTGGGAGTCCTCGCTCACGAACGCCATCATCGAGGTGGCGCGCGCCTGCTCCAGACTGGAGAAGCCCAGCAGCCGCTGGCCCGCGGGGTTCAAGTAGGTGACCTGCCCCTCGAGGTCGACGAGCGCGATGTAATTGTCGCTGGCCTCGACCAGGGACTTGAAGGTCCGCAGCTCCCGCTCCTGCTGCCGGGTGTGCTCCTCCACCGCCTCGGCGATGGCCGTGGCCACGAAGTTGGTGAGCAGCCGCACCTCCTCCAGCGAGACGCGCAGTCCCTGCTCGGCGATCAGATCCAACAGCACGTCGCGCAGCAGGCCGTACTCGCGCACCAGCGCGCCCAGCGCGAAGCCCAGCCGGAAGCGCTGGGCGCCATGCTCGCGGCCCACGGCGCTCGTGCCCGCCTCGGGCGAGACGTGGTCCCGGGAGGTCTCCCCACGCAGGACCGTCCGGAGCTGCCTCAGGAAGAGGGGGATGTGATCCTCAAGCTCCGCGTGGGTCTCGCCCCCAGGCGCCAGATGTTGGCGCACCTGGCCCATCCACGCGCGAAGGACGTCCTCCTCGCGCTCCTCAAGCACCTTCGCCAACTGACTCATGACCTCCTGGTTCTAGCCGGTCGGTTCCAGGAGGAAAGCGCTTCGGTGGGGGAATCGAGCCCTTGCCTGCTTCCTTTTCACAGGGAAGTCCGACCTCCAGGGGTCCGCGCGCGCACTCGGCGTCACGCGCCAGGGGCCGTACGGCCTCAACGCTTCGGCTTCCCGGGGAGCCCCTTGTCCGCTTCGCGTGCGGCGCGCGGGTTGTCCGCGTCCGCGGCCCACACGGTGCCCGCGGGGGTCTCCACCTTCACGCGAGGGGACGCACGGACATCGACCGAGCCGGGCACCGTCGCGTTGAACGTCTTCACGACGCGCTCGTCCTCGGTCATATGCCGGCCGGACTCCATGAGCACCTGCTCCGTGTCCTCCTCCTCGCGCGAGCCCGGCAGCATGGCGACCGCGCGCCGCGCGTCGTTGGCGCCATCTCCGGTCTGCCCGAGTTTGGCTTCCTCCACCTCCACGGAGATGGTCGTCGCGGCGGGTCCGCGCACCGTCCGCACGGTCTCCACGTGGATGGCACCGGGAGCAACCTTCGCTGGGTCTTCTCGCTTCGACATGGGTTCGCCTTTCGTGTTCAACGCGCGGCAAACCTATGGACCCGACCCCGAACGACAAGGGGCACCCATTTCGCCTGGAATCCGAGCGGAGGAAGGCCCTGCGCTGGTTAATTCCTCGCGCCGTCTCCCGCGCGTCGTGTCAAAGGCGCCCGTGTCGGGGTGTCAAGACACGGCTTGTCACCGTGTCAAAGGCGCTTTTGTAAGGGTGTCAATGGGAGGAGAAACGACCGGCACTTCGTTTCAGCGGAACTCGTCCACGACGTAGACGCCCGCTTGAGGGACATCGAGGAGGGCCGTGCCGGGCTTGGACTCGGGGCGCTTGCGCAGTTGTCCCATTCCAAGTCGTGCCACGGCGCAGATGGGGATCGGGTCGCTGCCATTCATGGGCTGGGCGGAGTAGTAGCGAATGACGGCCTGGGCCCCCCCCGTCCAAACCCTGCCATACAGCCGGGCGGGTGCTTCGAGCAGTCCAAGGTTCTCCTCGAGCACGCTCTCGATGCTGCCGTCGTACAAGGTGACGGGGCGGACCCGGGTCTGGTTCGCGTCGAGCTGCACCCAGGCGGACTCCCCCACGAACATCTGCAAGTACTTCATCGCCTTCTTGGCTTCTTGAGGGCAGTCCTCCTGTTCAGGCGTGCCATCGGCACGGAGGGACACCTTTCCCGCCACGGAACCGGAGCAGCCGGGGGCCGTCGCGAGCAGGAGGAGGCAGGTCGAGAGCGCGGTCCAATGGATGTTCATGACGTTTCCTCCTATCTCGCGAGCAGTGAGGGATCTAGCTGGACGACGGCCTGTCGCGTTCCATCGTCTCGGTAGATCTCGAGCCACAGACTCGTCAGTGCCCCCTGCTCGACGAAGGCGCTGCCATCCACGACGAGTGCGATGACACCCGATTGGCCGGATGAGATCTCGCGCGCTGTCGCACGAAAGGCGAAGGCGCGCTCATGGCCCTCCGCGAGGGTCGTCAGTCGTGCCGACCGCATGCTCCAGGACTGGTCGGTCGCGAGGTTCTTGATGTCGAAAACGACCGCTGCCTTGTTCTTCCCTTGGAAGACCCTCGCGGTGATCTTCGTGCTCTCGTCCTCGCCATAGATGCGGTCCACGACCTTGAAGGGCGTCTGCGCGAGCGCACCAGAGGCCAGCAGGGCCGCGAGCGCGTGGTCCTCCGAGGCCTCCTCCGCGCGGCACCGCTCGCTCTCCTCGAGGAGCGACCTGTTGTGCCGGAGCGCGTCCATCAAGGCCGCATGCAGGGCGGTGGTGCTCTCGTGATCCTGGAACACGTCGACCTGCTGGTCCGTGGGCGCGCCCTCGCGCGGGTCCGGCGGCCTGAGCAGGAAGGACACCTCGGTCCCATCCACCAGGGTCACCACCAGGGGAATGGCTTCCTGGGCGTCCAGGTCATGGAGCGGCTCCAGCACCACCTTGTCGCGGACCACCGCCAGCGGCTCCAGGCGGCCTTCCCCCCCGAGCAGCTTCGTCTTGCCCGCGTCGACCGGCCGCTCGAAGCGGAGCGTGGTGACGATCCGGCCCCTCACATGAACGCGGTGGGTGGTGTCATTCGGAGGCGCGACGAGGCGCACGGAGCGCACCGACGGCCGGTCACGTGTCTCGCCCGCCAGCGCCGCCGTGGCCAGGAGCACGGCGGGCAGGGTGTACCTCAAAGGTCGCATGAGCGGGCGAACCTAACACGTCAGGGGCCGAGCTGGAAGAAGAGGAGATCCGAGGCGCCCTGGGGCAGGTAGAGCCCGTCTCCGTGCGTGAAGGGCGCGCCGAGCGTCGCGCCCACCACCACGCGGTCCGACGGCTGGGCCGCGAGCAGGAACTCCGCGGGGAAGATGTTCTGGGGCGGGTGCTCGAAGACGTGCGCGCCCAGCGCCGTGCCGGTCTCCGAGTAGCGCGCCACGAAGCGTGTGTCGCCCCAGGCGCTCGTGTCATCCGTGCCCCGGCCGGTGAGGGTGCGCGTGCCATGGGTGCCCTCCACGAGCCCGCGCAGCGTGACGTGCCCCAGGTCGCGCAGCCACCGGTCCGTGCCCACCAGGCGCAAGGAGCCCGTGTAGCCCCGGAGCAGGCCGGGCTCCTCGGCCTCGTGCGCCTGGCCGCCGAAGGTGAAGGCGCCGCCCAGGTTGGCGTTGAAGGCCACGTCGCGGGTGCGCAGGCCCTCCAGGGCGACGACCTCGCCGTCCGTGCCCGGGAACAGGCGCTTCCACATCAGGGCCCCAGAGCTTCCATGGTAGCGGGCGATGAACGCCCCCGCGTCCTCCACCGCGCCGTCCCCCAGGTCCGTGCCCCGGCTCACCCGGCCGCCCACGAGCAGGTGGCCCGTCACGTCGGTGGCCGCCGTGCGCACCTGGGCCCACGTCCCCGTGGGGAGGGCCGGGAAGGCACGCGACCACTGGTGCTGTCCCTCGGCGGAGAAGCTCACCACGAAGCCGCCGGGGCAGGACGCGTCATCCGACAGGCTCGGCTCGCCCGCGAAGCGCGGCCCGCCCCCGAAGTCCACCGTGCCGTGGAAGTGGCCCACCACCCGGAGGTCTCCCTGGGCACTGGCGGTCATCGCGGTGGGAATCACCGAGGCATACCCGCGCCGTCCTCCGGGGAGTTCCAGGGTGCCGATGAATCCGCGAGTCCAGAGCGTGCGGCCCTCCGGCGAGAAGCGCGCGAGGAACAGGCCGGAGCCGGAGTTGGGCACGGGCGGCAGCGGCCCCGCGCCCAGGTCCGGGCTGTCGGCGTAGGCGCCCACCACCAGCACGTCCCCCGACGCGAGGACCGCGGCCCCGAGCGCCCGGAGGTCCGCGGTGGTCGTCACCTGCCGGCTCCACATGCGCGTGCCATCCGGGCGGTGCCGCGCGAGGGCCAGGCCCGTGCCCTGGGGAAAGGGCGCCGGTCCGAAGAGGCCCGCCACCACGAAGCCGCCCTGGCCGTCCGGCGCGAGCGCGTGCACCTGCTCGGCGCCGGGGCCTCCGTCCTGGCGGATCCACCCGGGGGCGAGCGCCGCCTGCTCCTGGGGGGCGGGGGAGACGGGCGTCTCCGGCACCGCGTCTCTCCCCGCACACCCCGCGAGCCACACCATCACCGCCAACCCGCTCCTCCACTGCTTCCCCCACGGTCCCGCGTGCATCCGAAGCTCCCCCTCGCGCCGATCGTCCGGCGCGCGGAGGGCGGGTGCATCCCGTGTGCCCCGCTCAAGGGCTCAAGGCTGGAGCCGGAAGTAGAACAAGTCCGAGGGACCCTGGGCCGTGTAGGCCGTCCCGTCCACCCGGGCGGTGCCGGTGAGCGTGGCCCCGACGAGCAGCGCGCCGCCCGGCTGGGGCGCCAGCAGGAGGCGGGGCGTGATTTGTCCGGACTCGTGGAAATTCGAGTCGAACAGGCGGGACCCGAGGTGCGCCCCCGTCGCGCTGTAGCGGGCCACGAAGGCCGTGTCCGGAGTGGCGTCGTGGTACGGGCCGAGCGGACCGCCGCCCAGGTCGTACGTGCCGCCCGCGTGGCCGGTGAGGGTGACGGCGCCGTCGCTCCCGACGACGAGCCCGCCCAGCCGGCCCCAGGACGTGTCCACCGCGCGCAGCCAGCCATCCGTGCCCGTGGCGCTCAGCCGACCGGTGAAGCCCGAGAGGTTGGTGGGCAGCACCTCGTCGGACGGCTCGCCGCCGGTGTAGGGCACGCCGCCGAAGCTGAAGGCGCCGCCGAGGTTGGCGTTGAAGGCCACGCCGCCCGAGGGCAGCGCCTGGACGGCCTCCACCTCGCCGAAGGTGCCCGGGAACCCGCGCTTCCAGAGGAGCGTGCCCGTGGGCCCGTACTTCGCGACGAAGGGCTGGGCCTGGCCCAGGGCGCCATCGCCCAGGTTGGCCAGGGGGCTCGCCCGGCCCGCGAGCAGCACGTTGCCCTGCGCGTCCGTGGCCACGGCGCGCGGCAGGTGGGACTGCTCGGAGACGCTGGCCTCGAAGGCGCGCGAGAAGACGTGCTGGCCCTGCCAGGTGAACTTCGCCACGAAGCCGCCCGCGTAGGCGTCCGTCATGCCGGTGCTGGCCGGGCCCGCGTGGATGTAGCCGCCGCCCAGGTCCACCCGGCCGAAGAGCTGGCCAGTGACGACGAGGCTGCCCTGCGCGTCCGTGGCCACCGCCACCGGGGCGATGTGCGTGGTGCGGGAGTTGTCGTCCGGCAGGCCGTTGTTGGCGGTGAAGCCGCGCGTCCACACCGTCTGGCCGCTCGGGGAGAACTTGGCGAGGAACAGGCCGCCCGTGGAGGGCAGGGGGCCCGCGCCCAGGTCGACCGCGCCCAGGTAGTGGCCCACCACCAGGATGTTGCCCTCGGGCGTCACGGTGAGCGCCGCGGCGCGGACGTTGCCGTGCGTCACCTCGCGCGACCACAGGGGCGTGCCCTGGGCGTCATAGCGCGCGAGCGCGAAGCCCTCGCGGTTGGGGAAGGGGGCGCTCCCGAACAGGCCCAGCGCCACGAAGCCTCCCTGGGCGTCGGTGGCCAGCGCGCTCAGCACCTCCTCGCCCTGGCCGCCATAGCGCTTCGTCCAGCCCACCGTGCCGCCCGCGCCCCGCGCGGTGCAGTAGGGGTCGGACTCGAGCGCGAGCTCCAGCCAGGGCCGGTTCGCCGGGGTGATGGAGTCCGACGAGGCGTACTGCACGAACTCGGAGGAGCCCGGCACCAGACCGACGGAATAGACTTGGCCCGGTGTGGTCATCAGGCTCGTCAAATCGTAGTGCGCCCACGTGCCGGGCTCGATGGGCGCTCCACCCCTGAGGAAGGGGCTGAAGATGCCGGGCCGGGTGTTCCAGTCGAAGTCCTGGCCGAGAACGGGGTCCGCGGGCCAATGGGGGTCCGCGCCGTAGAGATAGGGACCGGTGTTCGCGCCTGTCTCGACGAACAGGTTCAGGCCCACCCGGCGCGGCTGCCAGTGCGCGGGGAGGTCGAGGCGCATGCGCAGGTAGCTCTCGCGCCGACCCGAGCCGCTCACGACGAGCGAGGGCGCGCTGCCGTGGCGGCGCGTGGGCTCGAGCTCGTAGGCGTAGCCGTCCTGCATCACCGGGGAGCGCAGCGTCCGGGTGTCCGTGCGGGGCAGGCAGCTCGCGAGGGGGTCCACCGTGAGCAGCAAGCGGGGGCGGCGCTCGGGGCGGCTCGCCTCGCGGGAGGCGAAGTCCACGCCGTCGCTCGAGTCCGCGCGGAGCATGAAGCCGACGGTGCCATCGGTGCCGACGGTGCGGACGGCGGCCGTCACGTCGAAGTCCACATAGCCGCCAGCGGCGATGGCGCCCGCGTCCGCGAGCACGGCGCTCAAGGGCTGCCCGCGGTTGTACCAATCCACCGCCAGCTCCGCGAAGTAGGGGTTGGTGGCGAACACGCGCGGCCCGTTGTTCGTGCCGTCGATGGCGTAGAGCCGCAGCACGGCGCGCGTCACGGTGGCCGGGGACACGTCCCCCAGGTCGAAGCGCAGGAGGCTCTCCTCCTGGGGCGAGGCGTCCACGCCCAGCGTGGGCTCGGCGCCGAAGCGTCCCGCGGGGCGCGAGGCCTCCACGCGGGCATCGGACGTGGCCTCGAGGGCCACCCCCGAGCTGGCCACCCCCGAGCTGGCCTCCTGCCACCGCGTGGCCAGGGCCGGGTCCTCCGGTCCCTCGGGGCCCGCGCCCCCTTCGAGGCCTCCGCCACAATGCGTCAGCACCGCCACCGCCACGACGCCGCCCACCGCCCGCCTTGCCCACCGCTGTCCATCCATCGCCCTGTCTCTCCGCGCTGAGTGTCCGAAGCGACCCGAGCCCCTGCACCGGGTGTGCCCCTGGCGAGGGCTGTCGGAGGGGGTCCAAGGGTCCGCCGGTGGACGGCGACCCCTCCCCGAGGGGTGGGGTTCTGGCGAGGGGAGGCCACACCGTGGGTGGGGGCGGGGGGCGAAGTGGGTACGGGGCGACGCCCGGCATGCCCCCGGGGGCGCCCTGGCCGGTGGGGGAGGGGCCCGGCGGGCGCGAGGGGACGCCCATCCGAGGGCCGGGTGGTGTAGAGGAGAGGACGTTTCGCGACCTTTCCATCCGGAACCGGAGCCCTTCCCCATGAGCACCCCGCAACGGCTGAACAGCACCACCGCCACCACGTCGTCCGAGCGCATCTGGGAGGAGGAGATCGTCCCCCGGCTGCACGAGTACATCCGCATCCCCAACAAGTCGCCGAGCTTCGACAAGGAGTGGGTGAAGCACGGGCACATGGACAAGGCGGTGAAGCTGGTGGCCGGCTGGTGCGAGTCCCAGGTCAAGCACATCCCCGGGCTCACGGTGGAGGTGCTCACGCTCAAGAACGAGCAGGGCGAGCCGCGCACCCCCGTCATCTACATGGAGATTCCGGGCACGGGCGACGACACGGTGGTGCTCTACGGCCACCTGGACAAGCAGCCGGAGATGACGGGCTGGCGCGCGGGCCTGT
Source organism: Archangium primigenium (assembly GCF_016904885.1). Taxonomy (NCBI): domain Bacteria; kingdom Pseudomonadati; phylum Myxococcota; class Myxococcia; order Myxococcales; family Archangiaceae; genus Melittangium; species [Archangium] primigenium. Next base: position 8,253,423 of record NZ_JADWYI010000001.1, on the reverse strand, counting down.
CGCCGTGGGAGCCGGTGCGCGAGGGCGACAAGCTCTTCGGGCGCGGCGGCGCGGATGACGGCTACTCGGCGTTCGCCTCGCTCGCGGCCATCCGCCTGCTCAAGGAGCAGGGCGTGCCCCACGCGCGCTGCGTGGTGCTCATCGAGGCGTGCGAGGAGAGCGGCAGCTATGACCTGCCCGCGTACATCGAGCACCTGGCGCCGCGCATCGGCAAGGCGTCGCTCGTGGTGTGCCTGGACTCGGGCTGCGCCAACTACGAGCAGCTGTGGATGACCACGTCCCTGCGCGGCCTCGTGAGCGGCAACCTGCGCGTGGACATCCTCTCGGAGGGCGTGCACTCGGGCGACGCGAGCGGCATCGTGCCCTCGTCGTTCCGGATCCTCCGGCAGATCCTCTCGCGCGTGGAGGACGAGCAGACGGGCCGCATCCGCGTGGAGGGCCTGCACGTGCACATCCCCCAGGCGCGGCGCGACCAGGCGGCGGCCGTGGCGGAGGTGATTGGCGAGGAGGTGTACTCGAAGTTCCCCTGGGTGGAGGGCTCGCACCCGGTGACCACGGACCGCGCGGAGCTCATCCTCAACCGCACGTGGCGGCCGGCCCTGTCGGTGACGGGCGTGGAGGGCATGCCGGCCCTGGGCGGCGCGGGCAACGTGCTCAGGCCCTTCACCTCGGTGAAGCTGTCCATGCGCATCCCCCCGCGGCTGGACGCCAAGGCGGCCACGCAGGCGCTCAAGGCGGCCGTGGAGGCCCACCCGCCCTACGGCGCGAAGGTGACGTTCGAGGGGGAGAAGGCGAGCGCCGGCTGGGACGCGCCGCCCCTGGAGAAGTGGCTGGAGGCGGCCACGCACGAGGCGTCGCGCACGTACTTCGGCCGGCCCTTCATGGCCATGGGCGAGGGCGGCACCATCCCGTTCATGGAGATGCTCGGCAAGCGCTTCCCCCAGGCCCAGTTCCTCATCACCGGCGTGCTCGGGCCCAACAGCAACGCGCACGGCCCCAACGAGTTCCTGCACATCCCCACGGGCAAGAAGCTCACCTGCTGCGTGGCGAGCGTGCTGTCCGCGCACCACACGCGCTGACACACGCGCTGAAACGACCACGCCCCGCGGCCGCTGTTCGGGCGGCGCGGGGCGCGGGGCGGTTCGGGATGCCGGGGGACGGCTCAGGAGGCGGTGGGCTCGGACTCGGGCTTGGGCTCGGTGCCGGCCTCCGGGGCGCTCTCGGGCGCGGCGGCCTCCGTGGCCTCCGTGCTTTCGGCGGACTCCTCACCGGTGGGCTCGTCGTCGCCCTCGTCCACGGGGGCATCGCCCCGGGCCTCGGCGGCCTGCTGCTCCTTGACCTGGTCGTCGCTCATGAAGCCGATGGGCGACTCCTTGCGGTTGAGGAAGCGCACCGACTTCTTGGAGAGCGCGTACATCTGCTCGGCCACGGCGGCGGGCACCAGCGAGTGCTCGATCTGCGCGGGCTCGGGCCGCTCCACCACGCCGAGTCCCCCCTCCTCGAGCTGCTTGGCCTGGGGCTCGGTCAGCTCCAGCCGCCGCAGCTTGCCCTTGCGGGTCATGAAGTAGAACACGGTGGCGCCCACGTCCACGGGCACCTGGTTCGTGTAGACGAGCTCGCGCAGACGCCGGTCCTGCTCCACCTGCTTCTTGGACTCCATGCGCTGGGCGGCCTTGGAGCCGGGCAGGGGCGGCAGCTTGGGCACGGGACGGGCCGCGTCCGCGCCGCCACCGCTCGGGGCCGGACGGCCGCCCTGGAAGCGGGCACCGCCCCCCGGGGGACGGTTGCCGCCGGGGCCCTGAGGCCGGCCGCCGCCCATGCCCTGGGGACGACCGCCGCCCATGCCCTGGGGACGACCGCCGCCGGGGCCATCGCGGCGGGGCGGGCGGTCGTCACGTCCGCGCGACTCGCCGCGCGACTCGCGGGGCGGACGCTCGCTCCGCTCTTCCCCCGAGCGCTGGGGCGCGGGAGACGGGGAGGGGCGGGCGGTCTTCGCCGTTTCCACCTTCTTCGCCTGGTCCTCGGAGACCAGGCCAGCCTTCAAGAGCTTGTCACGCAGGTTCTGCATGGCATGCCTTCTATCCCGTACATTGGCGCGCGCAAAGCCGTCCCTTGCTCCTGTTGTCGCCCGCCCCCTAATTTGGACGGCCCACCCGTCTGGAAGTCCGAGGACCCGTGACCCGTTTGCCCAAGTTCCTTCTCGCCGCCACCCTGGCGTGCGCCGCCACGGCCTGTCAGAGCGACAAGGTCGACCAGGACGCCAAGAGGCGCATCTTCTCCCCGGAGGATCCGCCCCAGGTGGTGGCCTCGGCCGCCGAGAAGCTCAACCCCCAGGACGTGGCGGACAACCCCCGCGTGGCGCGCCGCATCCTGTCCATGGACGCCGCCGAGGTGACCGAGCGGCTCGGCCCCCACGCCTATACCGCCACCGTCACCTACGAGTGGTCGGGCGCCCAGGGCAGCGGCACGAACAAGCTGTCCGAGACGCGCACCTTCCGCGCGGGCCCGGGCGGCGTGGGCGGCGACTTCCACGGCGTCCTGGAGAACAGCCGGGACCAGGGCCTGGAGGTCATGCGGGTGGACGGCAAGGTGTACGCGCGCAACCGCTACGGCACCTTCCGCCAGCGCCTGCGCGACCGGGGCATGGCCGAGCGCACCCGCGCGGAGCTCACCGGCGCCATCCGCGACGTGGACGCCCTGTTCCGGGGCCGGCTGCACCTGACGGCCCAGAACACCGTCACCTACGAGGGCCGCACCGCGTGGCGCTACGCGGTGGACCTGGGGCCGGAGGGCGACACCGGCACCACGCCCCGGGTGCTGCCCGCGCTCGCCGAGCCCAAGGGCGGCCGGGACGAGACCACCCGCCGGCGCCTGGCCTTCTTCGACCGGCGCGTGCCCCAGTCGCTCAGCGGCGAGGTGCTCGTGGACGCCGACACCGCCGTGGTGCTCAAGGTCCGCCTGGATGGCCGCATCGCCGTGCCCGCCAACGACGCCGCCGGCGCCGCCGAGCTGCGCATGGTGTTGGAATCCAGCCTGACTGAAATCGGGAAGGACCCCCGGCTGCAGGCGCCGGAGAATTTCCTGCCGGACGCGGACAAGCCCCAGGGCATCGCGGACGCGATGGATCGCTTCGGCATCCCGCGCGTCAAACCCGAGGGCGCCACCCCCGCTCCGGGGGCCGCTTCTCCCTCGGAGGAGCCCTCGGACGAAGAGGCGAATTGAGGCCCGGGGACGTCGCGTCGGACCGGCAGGTCGCTACAGGTTGGCAGCGTCCTGTTGGAAGAAAATTTGACCATCCTCTTGCGATCTCTAGAATCCTCGACGGTTGCGGCTCGTACGCGTCCGACATGATCGGACGTTCAGGGGCCATCGCAAGGGGAGCGGAAGATGGAGCGCAAGGTCAGCGGTAGCACGACGGTGACGTCCAAGGAGCTCAAGGTGGCGCTGGAGAAGGCGCGCACCCTGGCCCCCGAGGAGGAGAAGGTGCTGCGCATGCGGCATGGCGCGGGCACTTCCAAGACCGCGCCGCTGCCCCGCGCCGCTGGGGACAACGCGGAGCTGGGCGACGAGCTGCTGCTCATCGAGATGCAGCTGATGAAGGCGATGCGCGAGCGCACGGGCCAGGCCAAGACGGCCACGAACAAGCCCAAGGCCGCGGCCACCGCGAGCGCGACGAAGCAGAAGATCGTCCGCGCGCTCAAGAAGAAGTAGTCCTCCGGGACACCCCGGCGCGCACGCTCAGCGATTGAGCAGGGCCACGAGGCGGTCACCCGCCTCGGGGAGCGCCAGGCTATTGCCCGAGAGCTCCTGGGACAGGGCCTCGGCGTCGTCGGTGCCACCCCGGGCGAACAGCCCCTGGAGCCACTGGCGCGCGGCGGGGTTGCGCCACCAGTCCTCGTTGAAGCGCGCGGTGAGCCGCGGGGTGAGTCGTGTCTCCAGCGCCCAGGCGCGCAGGTAGCGCGTCACGTACAGCTGCGGGTCCACGTCGAAGAGGAAGAAGCCCGGGTGGGGCTCGACGAAGAGCGCGGCGCGCTGCCGCTCCACGTACTCCTCGGCGCGCTCCTCCGAGGCGCCGTGGGCGTAGAGCGACAGCTCGTGGGCGAGCCGGGCGCAGTGGCGGCGCAGCACGGTGAGCCCCTGGAAGGCCGCCATGCGCGCCGCGTCCCGCGCGGGCTCGGACGGCAGGCGCGCGTAGCGCTTGAGCCACTCCTCGTCCAGGAGCAGCCGCTCGAACAGCGTGGCGTAGGCCTCCGTCACCGACGCGTCCTCCAGCCGCCGCAGCTCCAGGGGCAGGGTGTCCGAGACGTGGGCATGGTGCAGGGCATGGCCGTACTCGTGAAGCAGGCCGCCCAGGGCATCCAGCCCCGCGCGCCGCCGCAGCACCAGGCGCACCTCGCCGGGCACGCGCACGGCCGCGGTGAGGGGGCGGGTGGCCTTGCCGGGCCGCTCCTCGTCGTCCAGGCGGATGCGGCCCTCGGCCGAGGGGTGGAAGCCCCACTCCTGCAGCCAGCGGATGACCCCGGGCAGGCCGTCCTCGCGCCGGAAGAAGGCGTGCATCCACGGCGCCTGGAGCGCGGCCTGCACGTCGTGTCGCCGCGCGTGGCCCGAGGGCAGGGGCTTGAGCGTGGGCTCCACCTTGCGCAGCACGTAGGCGAGCACGTCCCGGTAGGCGTCCTCGGTGCGGCGCAGCGTCTGGGCGGCGGCCTCGGCCAGGGGCCCGAGCGCGATGCCGGACACGTCCTCGCGCAGGGCGGCGTAGCTCGGGGCGCGCAAGGCTTCCGCCACCTGGAACGAGGCGTCGCGGCGCGCGCCGTAGCGGCCCCGGTTGTCCCAGAGAAAGCCGCCCGCGGCGTTCTCCAGCACGGTGCGCCGGCTCCGGTTGGGCTCGTGGGGCAATTGGGCCAGCACCTCGCCGAGCGGCAGCGCGCCGTCGTCCACCGGCAGGCTGGAGCGGGCCTCCAGCTGGCCCACGGCCTCGGCGTCGGGCGCGGCGAGGGACTCCTCCACCTGGGTGGCGATGAAGTCGCGCAAGAGCCGCAGCCGCCGCAGGCCCAGCGTGTCCCCCTTGGCCTGGGCCTTGGGCACGGCCTCGGTGGCGGCGGCGAAGGCCTCGGGGGCGGTGATGTCGGGCGAGTCCTCGAGCAACTGGCGCGGGGACATGTCCACGGGCAGGCCCGCCGCGGCGCGCCAGGCCCGGGTGGCCAGCGCCGCGAGGAAGTCATCCAACTCCGCGCGCAGCAGGGGAAGGGGGCGGTTCATGGCCCCGTGTCATACTCCAGCGCCGCGCCGCTGGCTCACCGGCTCGTCACGGCGCGCCGGGCGCTCTTCTTGGCGGCGGGCGCGCGGCGCTTGGTGCGCTCCGTGGTGCGGCCCGTGGCCCGGCTCACGGCCTTGACCGCCCGGCGGCTGCCCTCGCGCGCCGCGTCCCGGCCCGCGTCCATGAGCTTGGCGAGCACGCCCGCGATGAGGTTGCCCGGGGGCGTGTCCGGCGACTTGGGGTGCGGACGGCTGGGCACCGTCTTCTTCGCCTGCGCCAGGGCCTCGCCCAGCGCCTCGAGCTCCGCCTTGCCCATGAGCTTCTCGAGCTTGGGGAAGAGTTCGGTCTCCTCCTCCTTCACGTGGTGCCGCACGCTCTCCATGAGCACGGTCACCTTGGCGTCGAAGCGCTCGTCCTCGGGCGACATGCCCTCGAGCTCCTTGAGCGTCCACTTCACCACGTGGTGCTCCTCGAGCGCCTCGAGCACGTCCGACTTGAGCCGCTCGTCCCGGGCGCGCGCCAGGGGGTAGAGCAGCTGCTCCTCGATGGCCGCGTGGATGGACAGCTCCTTCACGATCCACCGGACGATTTCCTGCTTCTCCTTGAGGGCCTTGTCGCCCGCCTTCTCGAATTGTTTGAACAGGGCCTCGACGATCCGGTGATCGTGCTTGAGCAGTCTGAGTGCGTTCATGGGCGGACACGATTGGGACCGGCGTCCAGGATCGGGAGTGTCCCCCCGCGCACGTCCTGGAGGCTCTGTTCACCCGGAGACACGCACGGGGCGAGATGTTGGCTGGTGGAAGGGCTCCCGCCTCGGTGGGACGGCGCGGTATACGCGACGGGGCGTGCCGAGCCCCGAGGTCGTCCCATGAAGCGTCGCACCTTCCGTGTCGAGACCGCCCAGGTGGGCCGCCCCCTGGGCGAGGTGTTGGCGGAGGTGCTGGCGCTGCCGGGCGAGGAGGTGGCGCGGCTGGTGGACGTGGGCGCGGTGTACGTGGGCGGCCGCCGGAGCCGGGACGCCCGGGCGCGGTTGGACGCCCAACAGGTGGTGACGGTGGTGTTGGAGGAGGGGGGCGTGAGTCCGCTCGCACCCGCCGCCGCGCCGGTGGCGGCGCTTCGCGTGCTGTTCGAGGACGCGGCGGTGATCGCGGTGGACAAGCCCGCGGGCATGACGGCCCAGCCCACCGAGGGTCGGGTGGGCGACAGCCTGGTGGACCGGGTGGGGACGCACCTCGGACGGCCCGCGGGGCTCGTGCACCGCCTGGATCGCGAGACGTCCGGGGTGACCGTGTTCGGCAAGAGCCCCGAGGCGACGGCCGCCCTGGCCGGGGAGTTCCGCGAGGGCCGGGCCCACAAGCGCTACCTGGCGGCCGTGGGGCCCGTCGCGCTGCCCCCCTCGGGCACCATCGACCTGCCCCTGTCGCGCGACCCGTCGCGTCCGGGCCGCTGGCGCGCCACCCGCGCGGCCAATGGCATTCCCGCGCTCACCCTCTTCCGCGTGGTGTACGCCGGCCCGGATTTCCACCTGGTGGAATTGTTGCCCCAGACCGGACGCACCCATCAGTTGCGCGCACACCTGACGGCCCTGGGCGCGCCCATCCTGGGGGACACCCGCTATGGCGGCGCCCCCCGGGCGGGGAGCCTCGCCGCGCCCCGCTGCCTGCTGCACGCCCAGGCGCTGGAGATCGCCCACCCCCGCTCGGGGAGCCCCCTGCGCTTCGAGGCGCCGCTGCCCGAGGACCTGGCGCTCTACTTCACGGCGGCGGGGCTCGTCGCGCCCGTGTAGACTGGGCGCCCCATGGGTGGCGTGAGAGACGGCAAGGATTCCAAGCCTCCGGAGAAGGGCGAGGCCCGACAGCGCATGGCCACGGCCCCGCCCCGGTTGCGCACGACGGAGACGCCGGACTTCGTGGAAGGCCACCGCAAGCAGGCGGCCCGGCTGCTGCGCGAGGGCCACGCCGCGCGGGCCTTTGGCGAGCTGGTGCGCGCCAGCCGCTCGGTGCCCATGACGGCCCGGCTGGCCGCGGTGCTCGTCGCCTTCTCGCTGCGCGCGGGCACCGAGGCGGCCGCCATCGCGCTGCTCACGTCCGCGCTCGGCCATACCCGGGGCGACACCCGCCGCGCCGTGCGCCTGCAACTGGTGCGCGTGCTGCGCCGCGTGGAGCAGGTGCCCCGCGCCCTCGAGATGCTCCAGGCCCTGGTCGAGGAGTCTCCCGGGGACCGGCATGCCCTGCGGCTGCAGGCCCTGCTGTCCGGCCGCGAGCCGCCCCCCTCCCGCGTCACGCGCCCCAAGGGCCTCGTGCCCCTGCCCGCGCGTGCGGACCCGTCCGCCGCGCCCCGTCCCCAGGGGGCCTCGTCCGCGCCGCCCCAGGTCTGGGAGGAGAGCACCGCGGGCTCCGCCACGCCCCCCGACGCGCGCTTCGCGCCCCGCGCGGCCACCGAGCCGCGCGACGCGGAGGCGTACACCGTGGAGGCCAGCGCGCCTCCCGCGCCGCGGCCGCCTCCGCCCCTGCCCGAGGAGGAGCGCACCATGGAGGCCCCGGCGCCCCTGCTCGCCCGGTTCGCTCCGCCCGAGGAGTCGTACACCTCCGAGTTCGTCGCGCCGCCGCCCGAGCCGGAGGCACCCGCCGCGTCCGTGGACCGCCACGGCACCCTGCTCGACATGCCCTCGCCCTGGTCCCAGGACGACGACGTCACCTCGGAGTCGTCCGGGCTGCCCTTCGGGCTCTCCGGGCCGTCCGCGTCCTCGCCCCGGGATGACTCGGGCGGCGCGGCCTTCAGCCACCGGCGCGAGAGCATCGAGGTGACGGACTTCCCCTCGGACGAGCCGCCCGCTCCAGCGCCGCCCGCGCGCACCGCCGCCCCCGTGCCCTGGGGCGCCGACGACGAGCCGGGCCCCGCGCCCGCGCGCACGCCCCGGCGCGACAGCCCGGACGACACGCGCGTGGAGGCGCAGCTCATCGCGCGCCAGGCCTGGCGCGAGCTCGCCAGCTTCTACCTGGCCTGGGCCGAGCGCGCCGGAGAGCCCGCCGAGCGCGCCGAGGTGCTCACCCGGCTCGCCGAGCTGCTGGAGGACGAGCTGAACGACGAGGCGGAGGCCGCGCGCGTCTACGGGCAGATCGTGGCGCTCACCGGCGACAAGGCCGCGCTCGCCGAGCAGGTGCGGCTCTTGTCCCAGCGCAGCGAGGGCGATGACTGGGCGGTGCGGCGCGTGCTCGACGAGGCCGTACAGCGCGCCACGACGCCCGCGGCCCGGGCCGCCGCCTTCCTCGCGCGGGGTGCGCGGCTGCTGGCCACCGGGGACAAGGCCGCGGCGCTCGCGGACTTCGAGGCCACGGTGGCGCTCGATCCCCACTCCCTGCCGGCCCTGATGGGCTGGGCGCGGTGTGTCGACGCGCCCGCGCGACCCGGAGCCGCCGAGCGCCTGCGCGCCGAGCTCGCCGCCATGCCCCGCCGGGCCCCCTCGCGCACCGAGGGCCTGCGTCTGCTCGCCGAGCTCGCCTCGGGCGAGGAGGGCAAGGACGCGCGGCTCGCCTCGTGGGCCTGGAGCGAGGTGCTCGTCGAGCACCCGGAGGACACGCACGCCCAGGAGCGGCTGCTGGCGCTGGCGCGCGAAATCGGAGATCCGGCCGCGCTGGGCCGCCTCTTGCGCGCCAGCCTCGCGCGCGAGCCCCGGGGCCCCGCCGCGCGCAAGGCCCGCCTGGAGTTGGTGGCCCTGCTGGAGGCCGGGGGCGAGCACACGGCCTCGCTCACGGAGCTGCGCCAGGCGGTGCGCTTCGAGCCTGGCCACAAGGACGCGTGGCTCTTGCTCGTGGAGCGGCTCATCGCGCTCGGCCAGAAGGGCGAGGCCGCGTGGGCCCTGGAGCACGCCGCCACCGCCACCGAGGACGACGCGGAGCGCATGGGCACGTGGGAGCGCCTGGCGCGCTTCTGCCGCGAGGTGCTCGGGGACGCGACCAAGGCCCAGGTGTACGCCACCCGCGCGGACAACCTGCGCGAGGCCCTGGCCGAGCAGAGCCGTCCGCCCGAGCCGCCGCGCAGCGCCACGCCCAAGCGCGAGCCGAGCGGCTCGCGCACCGTGGTCCTCATCCCGCCGCCCTCCTCGCTCATCGCGCCCTCGGCGATGCCGCCGCCGCTGCCGCCCGTCGCGCTCGAGTCCATGCCCACGGTGCTCGAGATGCCCGCGATCGAGCTGCCGCCGCCCCCACCCGCGCCCGCGCCGCCCCCCGCGCCCGTGCCGCCTCCCGCGCCCCGGCCCGCGGCGCCCCTGGTGGGCGAGAGCGTGGCCGTGAAGCCGCCGCCGCCCGCGCCCAAGCCGCCCGGGGTGTTCGAGGGCGCGATGGATGCCGTGGAGAGCACCAAGGTGCTCTCCTGGAACGCGCCTCCGGGGAAGATGGACGCCGTGCGCCGCCGGGTCCGGCCGGGCGCTCCCGAGTCCGCCCCCGCCGCGCCCGGCGCCGAGCCCTCCGTCGTCACGAGCAGTCCGGGCCGCACCGCCGTGGCCGAGTTCCGTCCCGGCGTCGTCGAGCGCGTGCGGGAGCGTCCCCTGGATGCCGAGGCCTATCGCGAGCTGTCGGCCTTCTTCGTGAGCCGGGGAGACCAGGCGCGCGGCGCGTTGATGGCGGACGTGGCCTCGGCGCTCGCGGGCGTGCGCGAGGGGTCGAACCGGCCTCCCCGTCGGCCCCTCACCGTGGAGGAGCGCGCGGGCCTGCGCCACCCGGGCCTGCGCAACCCCGCGGGCGAGCTGCTCGCCCTCGTGGGCATGCCCCTGTGCCGTCTGTTCCCCACCTACGGCCGGGCCGCGGGCACCTCGGAGCCGCTCTGGCCAGACGCGGGCCCGGGCGCGCGCGCGGCCCTGGACGTCTTGCAGGCCGTGGCCCGGCTGCTCGACGTGCCACTGCCCGAGGTCTGTCTGTCGGAGGACGACGGCCCGCCCATCTCCCTCGTCTACCCGGGCCATGCCCGCGTCCTCGTGGGCCGCCAGGCCGTGCGGCAGGTGCTGCCCGAGTCCGAGCTGCGCTTCTTCGCCGGCCGCTCGCTGTTCTGCCTGGGGCCGGATCTGCTCGCGCTGCGCTGCCTGCGCAAGGATCAGCTCCTGCGCGCGGTGGCGCTCTTGACCTCGGTGCTGCGCGGGGGCTCGGAGTTCGGCCCCGAGGCGCGGGTGGTGCTCGACGCCTTGTCGCCCCGGGCGCGCGAGCGGGCCCTGTCCCTGCTGGAGCCGGCGCAGAAGGGCTTCGACGCCGGCGCGCTCTCGGAGGCCGCGCGCCACTCGGCCAACCGCGCGGGCCTGGTCGCCTGCGGAGGCCCGGGGCCGGCCGTGGCGGCGCTGCGGGCCCTCAAGGCCAGTGAGCCGGAGAGCGTGGAGCTCGTGCGCTTCTCCGCCTCCGAGCGCTACCTGCCCCTGCGCGCCCTGGGCGCCTAGCGCACCTGGACCTTGAAGGTGAGGGAGAGCAGCCGGCCTCCCTCGCCGCCGAAGTCGTGGTGGTAGCCCAGGTCGATGCCGCCCCCGGACGTCACCACGCCAATGCCCACGCCCGCCTGGGACGTGCGGGTGAAGCCGTCCCAGGTGTAGCCCACGCGCACGGGGATGTTCTGGCCGAGCACGTACTCCAGGCCGCCGCTGTAGGTGAGCGTGCGGCGCGCGTCCGTGGCGAAGTCCCCGCGCACGTCGGCGGCGATCGTGAGCTGCCCCACGAGCACCCCGGCATGGGCCGAGTAGTAGCGGGTGAGCTCCGCGTGCTTCGTGTCGATGAGGTTGTGGGCGGACACGCCCAGGGCGAGCAGCGGGGTGGGGCGCAGGAGCACGCCCGCGTCCATCGTGAGGGCGTTGGCCTGCCGTCCGCCGCGCATGACGAGGTAGCGGCCGGAGACGCCGATCATCAGGTTCTCGCTCAGGGGGGCCGCGAGCGCCAGCGTGTTGAGGTGCGCGGTGGTGCGCGCCGCGCCCTTGCCCAGGGTGATGAGCTGGTAGGAGATGCCCGCGCCCAGGGGGCTGGTGGCGGAGTCGGCGACGGCCACCGTGGCCGCGGCGTCCTTGCCCACCCAGTCCCAGCCGCCCGTCGCCTCCACGCGGTAGCCGCGCACGGCGGCGACGCTCGCGGGGTTGCCCGTGCCCGTGGCCGCGTCCGAGCCCAGCGCGCGCCAGGCGCCGCCCATGCCGTAGGCCCGCGCGCTCGACAGATCGCGCAAGTCCTCCGCGACGGGGGCCTGGAGTGCGTCCGCCTCCTGGGCGAGCGCGGAAGAAGAGAGACAGAGGGCGAGCAGCAGCGTGGCGCGATGCGACATGCCGGGCATCCTAACTGCCTTGATGGAGGGGGAGGCCATCACTAGATTCCCCGCCCCTATGTCCACCCCCCCTCCGACGACCGTGCCCCTCCGCCGACGTGCCCGCGCCCCGTGGCGACCGGCCTTGCTCCTCGGCGCGCTGGTGGCCCTGAGCGCCGGGGCCTACGTGCTGCCCGGCGGCTCCATCATGCGCCGCATGGTGGCCGCGCGCGAGGCGCAGACCTTCGCCTCGCTCAAGGCGGACGGCTCGCTGCGCTTCTATGGACCGGGGGTGCGCGAGGCGGGCGCGGCGCTGGGCCTGCCCACCGACAAGCCGGACCTGGAGGTGGACGGCACGGTGTACATCCGCCCGCCGGGCCGCTGCCGCTTCGAGGCGAAGGCGCGCGCGGGCGGGGCCGTGGCCTCGGTGTTCTCCGCGGGCCGCAAGCGCGTGGAGGGCCCGGAGATTCCGGCGCTCAGCGAGGCGGTGCGCGAGCTGTGCGCCCTGCTCACCGCGCGCAGCCGGGACGAGCTGGAGGCGCACCTGTCGTCCCTGGGCATCGAGCCGCGCACCACGTCGCTCGCGCGCTTCGGCGGCGAGGTGGTGTACGTGCTGGGCGGGCCCGCCGAGGGCCAGCCGCAGTTCTGGATCTACAAGGACACCTTCCGCCCCGCGCGCCTCAAGCACAAGGAGGGCAAGGGCCCCGAGTGGGACGTGCGCCTGCAGGACTACACGTCCTCGGCCACGGGCGAGATGATGCCGCGCACCGTGGAGGTCTGGCGCGGCGGCGAGCGGCTCCTGCGCTTCACGGCGCTCACCGGGGACACGCGCTCGAAGCCCGCGGACTCGCTGTTCTAGGCGCGCCATGGCCGAGGCGGACCGGGAGCGGTGGAACCAGCGCTATCGCGAGCGGGGCGAGGGCCCCGGCGCCCCCTCCGACTTCCTGCGCGCGTGGGAGGACCGGCTGCCGCGCGCGGGGCGGGCCCTGGACGTGGCGGGGGGCCTGGGCCAGGACGCGCTCGGGCTCGCGCGGCGGGGCCTGGACGTCACCCTGGTGGACGTCTCGGACGTGGCCCTGGAGGCCGCCGCCGCGGCCGCGCGCGCGCAGGGGCTGGCGCTCACGTGCCTGCCCCGGGACGTGGAGGCCGTGGGTCCGCCGCCGGGCCCCTTCGACGTCGTCGTCTGTCTGAACTACCTGTGGCGCCCCCTGTTCGCCGCGCTGCCCGGGGTGCTCGCGCCCGGGGGGTGGTTCCTCTTCGCCCAGCCCACCCGGAAGAACCTCACGCGGCACGCGCACCCCTCGGCGCGCTTCCTCCTGGAGGACGGTGAGCTGCCGGGACTCGTCCAGGGCCTGCGGGTGGTGGAGCTCACCGAGGGTTGGACCGGGGCGGGCCGGCACGAGGCGCGGCTGGTGGCGCGGCGCTGAGCCCCGGGGAATGCGCCCGGGCGACGCGCGGTATCTCCGGGCCTTTCGGGCTCCTTTCGCGTGGCGGGGTGTGCGTTGCCGTTCCGGTTCTCCTTCTTCTCCGTCCTCATCCTGGGCGGCACGGTGCTGGGCCACCTGTACCTGTACCGGCGCCTGGTGCGCGACACGGTGCACGGCCGCGCGCTCCGGTGGCTGGCCCTCGCGTTCTTCGTGCTCATGAGCGTGCCGTTGATGTTCCGGCGCTCGGTGCGCGACGTGCTGCCCGAGTCCCTCGCGGAGCCGGTGGCGCGGGTGACCTACGCGTGGATGGGCGTGGCGCTTTTTCTCGTGCTGGCGCTGCTCGTCTGGGACCTGGGCCGGGCCCTGTGGACGCGGGGCCAGAAATGGCGCCAGCGCTCCCGCGCGCCCGAGCCGCCGGCGGTGGACGAGGCGCGGCGGCGCTTCCTGGCGCGCACGGTGGCCGGGGGCGCGGGGGTCACCGGCGGGACGACGGCCGCCTACGGCAGCTGGCGCGCGTTCTCCGCCCCCGAGGTGACCGAGCGGGTGGTGCGCATCCCCAAGCTGCCCCGCGCCCTGGAGGGCCTGAGCATCGTGCAGCTCACGGACGTGCACGTGGGCGCGTTCATCCAGCGCCACTTCATGGACGAGCTGGTGCGCCGCGCCAACGCGCTCAAGCCGGACCTCGTCGCCATCACCGGAGATCTGGTGGACGGGGACGTGCCCACGCTCGGCGGCCACGTGGCGGCGCTGGCGAACCTCCGCTCGCGCTTCGGCAGCTACTTCGTCACCGGCAACCACGACTACTCCTCGGGCGCGGACGCGTGGTGCGCGTACCTGGAGTCGCTCGGCATCCCGTCCCTGCGCAACCGCCACGTGCGCATCGGCGACGCGGGCGGCTCGCTGGACCTGGTGGGCGTGGACGACTGGAGCGGCGGCCGGCGCTTGGGCGTCAGGGGGTATGACCTGGAGCGGGCGCTCGCGGACCGCGACCCCGAGCGCGCCTGCGTGCTGCTCGCGCACCAGCCCGCCCACTTCCGTGTCGCGGCCGAGCGGGGCGTGGACCTGCAGATTTCCGGTCATACCCACGGCGGCCAGCTCGTCCCCATGACGTTCCTCATCGGCCTGGAGTGGGAGTTCTCCGCCGGGCTCTACCGGCACGGGGACTCGCACATCTACGTGAGCCGGGGCTGCGGTTTCTGGGGGCCGCCCATGCGCGTGGGCAGCCCGCCGGAGCTCGTCAAGCTCGTGCTGACCTCGGGGTGACTCTTGGAGTGGGGCGGGGGGCCGCGCCGTCCACCGCCCGACATTCCATAACCCCCGGAAATCCTTGAGCGGAGTGGACGCCCCCGCGCGCCCGGCGCGGTGCCGTCCTCCGCGGGACGAGGGCCCCGGCATGTCAGACCCAGCGGGTAGTTTCGTCCGTGTCGCGGCCAGGAGGGTCTCATGCGAACGAAGCTGTGTGTGTTGGGGGCGGTGTTGGGCTCGGCGTCGATCCTGCCAGCGGTGTGCGTGCCCCCGGAGGTGACGCGGGGGCTGGACGTGTCGCGGCTGCGCGAGCGGGCGTCCCCGCGGGGGGAGTGGCCCACCGAGACGCCGGCGGCCGTGCCCGCGGGTCCGGCCCTGGACGGTCCCCGGCACCCGTGCGAGCTCATCACCGTGATGCAGGTGCCGTGTGATCCGGCGCTCGCCACGTGCGAGTACACCTACTGGGAGTGCCCGCCGGACATGCTGCCCTTGAGGGCCTGACGGACTCGGGGCCGCGCCGTCCGCACGCGGGGTGAGGGCGCCCGCGTGAACGGGGCGCTCGGTTGGCTGGAAACTACCGGTGTCAGGAGCCGCCGCTAGAGTGGCCGCTCGCCGCCGTGAATGCCTCCGCCCTCGCCTCCGTCGCCGTCGGCCGTCCCGTCCGGGGCGAGTTCACCTATGTCGTCCCCGAGGCGCTGACCGGGCGGCTCTCGCCGGGCCAGCGCATCCTCGTGCCCTTTGGCCGCAGCATGACGCTGGGCTTCTTCCTCGGGCCGGCGGTGCCTCCCGCCGAGGGCGCGAGCGTCAAGCTCAAGCCCATCCTCAAGGTGCTCGAGGACTCGCCGTCCCTGCCGCCGGACCTCATCGCGCTGCTGCGCTTCGCCGCCGAGCACTACCGCTACCCGCTCGGGGAGGTCATCCGGGGCGCGCTGCCGCCGGGCCTGTCCACCGCCCAGGACGAGAAGGAGGCCCGGCCCGACATCCAGGAGTTCGCCGTGGCGCTCGTCACCGAGACGCCCGACCTGCTGCGCCGCGCCCCGGCCCAGTCCGCCGCCCTGGCGTACCTCCTCGCGGTGGGGGGCCGGGCGCCGCTGGAGGAGGTGGCGCACGCCATTCCCGGAGCGCGCGAGACGCTCAAGAAGCTGGCCGCGCGGGGCCTCGTGCGGCTGGACCAGGTGGTGCTCGCGCCCGGGGTGCGCGAGGGCCTGGGGCAGAACCGGCCCGAGCGGCTCACCCCCGAGCAGGCCGCGGCGGTGGACGTGCTGCATGGGGCGGTGGACACGCCGGGCTTCCAGCCCTTCCTCCTGCACGGCGTCACCGGCAGCGGCAAGACGGAGGTGTACCTGCGGGCCGTGGAGCGCGCGCTCGAGCGGGGCCGGGGCAGCCTGGTGCTGGTGCCGGAGATCGCGCTCACCCCGCAGCTCGTGGGGCGCTTTCGCAGCCGCTTCGGCGGGGACGTGGCCGTGCTGCACTCGGCGCTCAAGGATCGCGAGCGGCTCTTTCACTGGCAGGCCCTGCGCAAGGGCACGGTGCGCATCGCGGTGGGCGTGCGCTCGGCGGTGTTCGCCCCGGTGGCGGACCTGGGCCTCATCGTCGTGGACGAGGAGCACGATCCGTCCTTCAAGCAGGAGGACAAGCTGCGCTACCAGGCGCGCGACCTGGCCGTGGTGCGCGGCAAGCAGGCCGGGGCGGTGGTGGTGCTCGGCTCGGCCACGCCGTCGCTGGAGACGCTGGAGAACACGCGCAAGGGCCGCTACCGCAAGCTGGAGCTCACGCGGCGCGTGGATGACCGGCCCATGCCCACCTTGCAGTGCGTGGACCTGCGCCAGGAGCGCCCGAAGGATCCGCTGGTGATGCAGGAGGCGCCCATCCTGTCCGCGCCCCTCTTGGACGCCATGGCGGAGACGATCGGCCGGGGCCAGCAGGTCATCCTCTTCCTCAACCGGCGCGGCCACAGCACCTTCCTCCTGTGCGAGGTGTGCGGCGCGTCGGTGAAGTGCGGCGACTGCGACGTGTGCCTCACCTACCACCGCTCGCAGAACCGCGCGGTGTGCCACTACTGCGGCGAGGCCCACCCGGTGCCCGAGCACTGCCGCGAGTGCACCGGGCCCCTGCTCAAGATGGGCGTGGGCACCGAGCGCGTGGAGGCGGAGGTGGCCGAGCGCGTGCCCCAGGCCCGCGTGGCGCGCCTGGACCGGGACTCGGCCACGAGCGCCGAGCGGCTCACGGAGCTGCTCGCCTCCTTCGCGCGCCGGGAGATCGACGTGCTGGTGGGCACGCAGATGGTGGCCAAGGGGCATGACTTCCCCGGCGTGACGCTCGTGTGCGTGGTGATGGCGGACACGTCGCTCGCGATCCCGGACTTCCGCGCCGCCGAGCGGACGTTCCACCTGCTCACCCAGGTGGCCGGCCGCGCCGGGCGGGGCAAGGATCCCGGGCGCGTGCTCGTGCAGACGTACAACCCGGACGCCGAGCCCGTGCGGCGCATGCTGGTGCACGACTTCGACGGCTTCGCCGAGGGGGAGCTCGCGCGGCGCCGCGCCCTGTCCTGGCCGCCCTACACGCGCATGGCCTCGGTGCGCCTGGAGGGCGAGAGCCCCGAGCAGACCGCCAGCGTGGCGCGCTTCCTCGGCGACTACCTGGGCCGTCACATGCCGCCCTCGTCCTGGGGGGTTCGCCTGCTCGGGCCCGCCGTGGCCCCCATCGCCCGCATCCGCGGCAAGACGCGCTGGCAGATGTTGCTCAAGGGCCCCACGCACGCGGCGCTCGCCCCACTGCTCGCCCGCCTGGAAGCGAAACTGGTCGACATTCCCTCCGCCGTGCGCGTCACGATCGACGTGGATCCCGCGGCCATGCTGTAGACTGCGCGCCCCCCTCCTGTGGCTGCCATGGCTGAATCCGTCCTCCTCGTCCACGACGACATCGCCATCATCGCCTCCGTGCGGCGACTGCTCGCGCGCGAGGGCTATGAGGTCATCCTCGCCACCTCCGTGGCGGATGCGCTCATCGGCTTCGGGCACCACCTGCCCGTGCTCATCGTCCTGGCGCCCGGCGTGGAGAGCGGACGCGGCCACCTGGTGCTGGAGGAGCTGGGGCTGCATCCGGACATGCGACTGGCGCGGGTGCTGCTGCTCGGCGACGGCATCGAGGGCAGCGCCGCCCCGGTGTCCCCCCTGCCCCTGGACGGGGCGGGCTTCATGAACCAGGTGACGTCGCTCATCGCCGCGCCGCCGGGGCCCGAGTCCTGGTTCGTGGTGAAGGACGAGGTGGAGGCGCCCGTCTCGCCCACGCCCCTGCTCGCGAGCCCGCCGGGACTGCAACCCCGGGGCGCCGCCCCCTCGCGCAACCTCGGCCTCGAGCAGGCGCTCTTCAACGAGCCGGTGTCCCCGTTCGCGCTCGACGCCGAGCCCCCCGCGCCCGCCTCGACGTCCGACGCGCTGCCGCCCCTGCCCGACGCCTTCCTGCCGGAGCGCGAGCGGGCGCTGTCGCCCCTGGCCGCCGCCCTCGCCGAGGCCGAGGCGGACGCGGAGGCCGAGTCCCTCTTCGGCCAGACGGAGCAGGCGGTGGCGGGCTCGGGCCGCATCGCCCCCGAGCCCCTGTCCGACGCCGAGGCCGCCGGGCCCGCGGGCGGGGCGCGCTCCCGCGCGTCCGCCCATGGTGCCATCCCCACCATCACCGCCGTGAGTCGGGTGGAGATGGGGCCCGTGGAGAGCCCCCAGCCCGTCGCCGAGCCCGTCAAGCCGCTGCCCTCGCTGCCCCCGGTGAAGGCCGTGGACATCGAGGCGGAGGCGCGCGCGGAGGCCGAGCGCCTGGCGCAGTGGGAGATCGACGCGGCGGCCGAGCCCGCCGAGTCCATGGCGCCCCCGCGCAGGGCCGGCCCCCAGCTCGGGGACGAGGGCTTCTTCGACGTGGAGCTGACGCCCGCGCGGCCCACGCCGTCCCTGTCCCTCCTGGAGGCCGCCGCGGCCGCGGCCACCGCTCCGGGCGCCCTGGAGGGCGATGGCTCGGAGCTGGAGCCCGTCCCCGACGACGCGCCTCTGCCCTCGGAGGCCGAGGCCCCGCGCGCGGAGGACGTGGGCGCCACCTGGTTCGATGACGAGGTGTCCTCTCCGGGCACGCCCGCCCTGGGCACGCCCGCGCTCCCGCCGCG
Organism: Archangium primigenium; assembly: GCF_016904885.1. Taxonomy (NCBI): domain Bacteria; kingdom Pseudomonadati; phylum Myxococcota; class Myxococcia; order Myxococcales; family Archangiaceae; genus Melittangium; species [Archangium] primigenium. Next base: position 8,235,080 of record NZ_JADWYI010000001.1, on the reverse strand, counting down.
CGATGTCGATCCCACGCCGGAAGGGGAGCTGTCTCCCCGGACGGACAAGTTCCCGCTGCGCGACACCCCGGAGGCGCCGGCGCCGGCGGTGGAGGCGCTCGACGCGGAGGACGCGCTCGCGCTCATGGAGGTGCGCCTCATGCGCGCCGAGCGGCGGCTCGCGCAGCTGCAGTCCGAGCGGGACGAGGCGCGCGAGGCCCTCGCGGCGGGCACGGAGCGGCTGCGCGCCGAGCTGCGCACGCGCGAGGAGGCCCACGAGGCCCACGCCGTGTCGCTCCGGACCGAGTGGGACCGGGCCCAGCGCGAGGTGGAGGGTCTGCGCGAGCGACTCTCCGCGGTGGCCGAGGAGCAGGCACGCGCGCGCGGCGAGGAGGAGGCGCGGAGCCGCGCGCTCCAGGAGCAGGTGGAGCGCGAGACGCGGGCGAGGAGCGAGGCGGAAGCGCGGGCGCGGAGCGAGGCGGACGCGCGCGCCCAGGCCGAGCGCCGCGCGACGGACGTGGATGCGCGGGCGCGCTCCACCGCGGACGCGCGGGTGCAACTGGAGATGAAGGCGCGCGCGGACGCGGAGGCCCGCGCGCAGGCGGCGGACAAGGCGCGCGCCGGGGCCGAGGCCCAGGCCGAGACGGAGGCGCGGGCCCGGGCCCGCCTGGAGCTGAGCGCGGAGGCGGCGGAGAAGGCCCGGCAGCGCTCGGAGACGCGCCTGGGCAAGGCCGAGCAGGAGCGCGGCGAGGCGCATGCGCGGGCCGAGTCCCTGGCGAAGGCCCGGGGCGAGGCGCAGGCGCGCGCGGAGGCGGAGGCCCTCTTGCGCGCCGAGCTGGAGGAGCGCGTCGAGCGCATGCAGCGCGAGCACGCCGGGCTGGAGAACCAGCTGGAGCGGCTGCGCGAGGTGTCCGAGGAGCGCGTCGCGCGGCTGATCCAGACGCACACCGAGCGGGACGCGGAGGCGGAGGGCGCGCACCGGTCCCTGGAGGCCGAGGTCGATCGGTTGCGCCAGACGCATGCCGAGGTGGACGGCACGCGCCGGGCCCTGGAGGCCGAGCTCGAGCACCTGCGCCAGACGCACGCCGAGCGGGAGGCGGAGGCGGAGGGCACGCGCCAGGCCCTGGAGGCCGAGGTCGAGCGGCTGCGTCAGGCCCACGCGGAGCGGGAGGCGGAGGCGGAGGGCACGCGCCAGGCCCTGGAGGCCGAGGTCGAGCGGCTGCGTCAGGCCCACGCCGAGCGGGAGGCCGAGGTCGAGCGGCTGCGCCAGACGCACGCGGAGCGGGAGGTGGAAGCGGAAGGCACGCGCCAGGCCCTGGAGGCCGAGGTCGAGCGGCTGCGCCAGGCCCAGGCGGAGCGGGAAGCCGAGGTCGAGCGGCTGCGCCAGGCCTCGGTGGCCGAGGCCGGTGAGCACGCGCACGCGCGGGCCGCGCACGAGGCCCATGCCGAGCAGGCCCGTCAGGCGCTGGCGGCCGAGGTCGAGCGCCTCCAGCGCGCGCACGCGGAGCTCCAGTACCAGGCGGAGGAGCTGGAGCGAGCGCGGGTGGATGCCGAGACGCGGGCGATGAACGCCGAGCGGCTGCGGGTGGAACAGGAGGCGCGCAACGAGCGCCTGACCCAGGCCCGCGCCGCGCTCCAGGAGCGCGCCGACGAGGCGGACAAGCGACTGGCCAAGGCCGAGCGGCTGCGGGGAGAGCTGGAGGGGCAGGTCGAGAACGCGGTGAAGGCGCTGGGCGCGGTGGAGGCGCAAGCCGAGGAGCTGGAGCGGGCGCGGGTGGACGCGGAGACGCGGGCGGTGAACACCGAGCGGCTGCGGCTGGAGGCGGAGGCCCGGATCGAGCGCGTGGAGAAGGAGCGCGCCGCGGCGAGGTCCCGTGCCGCCGAGGAGAAGCACGCCCGGGTCGAGGTGGAGACGCGGCTCGGTCGACTCGAGGAGTCGCTGACGGAGCGCGGCGGGCTCCTGGACGCGGCCCGCGCGGAGGCCGAGCAGCTCGCGCGCGCCCTGACCGAGGAGCGCGAGGCACGGGTCCGGCTGGAGTCGCTGCGGGCCGAGGCCGAGCGCGCCCACCAGGAGGCCGAGGCGCGGGTGCTGCGCGAGGCGGAGGCGACGGTGGCCCGGGTGCGCGCGGAGACCGAGGCGGCCATCACCCGCGCCGAGGCCGAGACGGCGGACCTGGCGGCCCGCGCCCGTGCCGCGCTCATCACCTTCCAGGCCCCCGAGGGCCCCGCGGTGGACATCCCCCGCGGGGGCAGCGTGAATGGCGAGGGGCTGGCGCGGCTCGTCATCCGGCTGCGCGAGGCGCGGATCCAGGTCCGCTTCGAGCTCAAGGGCGCCCGGGCCCTGCGGGTGTTGTGGCTGCGGGACGGCGCGCTCGTGGGCGCCATGTCCTCGGCGCCGGAGGAGTCGCTGGTCGATCGCGCGCGGGCCGATGGGCTCATCGACGCGCGCCAGGCGAACGAGTTGCGGCTCGTGCGGGGCACCTCCAACACCGCGCTCCTCGAGGCCATGCGGGGCCGGGGCTACGTGCGCGAGACCGAGGTCATCCCGCTCGTGCAGCGCTACACCGAGCAGGTGGCCCTGGACGCGCTTGCCGAGGACGCGTCGCTCTACCGGCTCGTGGAGGAGGCGCCGCCGCACGAGGTGGCCCTCGCCGCGTCCACCCGGCCCCTGTTGCACCTGCTGACCGAGGCGCTGCGCGATCGGGTCTCGGCCGAGGCCTTCCTGTCGCTCGCCGGGGGACTGCGCGCGGGCGTCTTCCGCCTGGGCGCCGAGCCCGAGCCCGACACCTTCGGCCTGTCCTCGCGCGAGTCGCGGCTGCTGGCCGAGGTGGATGGCGAGCAGACGATCGAGCAGCTCGTGCTGGGCGCGGGGCTGCCCCAGGACACCGCCCTGCGGGCGCTCGGGCTCGGGCAGGCGTTGGGCCTGCTCCAGGTGCGGCCCGCCGAGGCCGCCGAGCCCGATGACGACACGCCGGGCGAACTGGACGTGCGCCGCCTGGAGTCCAAGTTCGAGGAGATCCAGGACGCGGACTACTTCTCCGTGCTGGGCCTGGCGCGCACCGCCGGAGGCGAGGACGTCAAGCGCGCCCACGCGCTGCTGTCCGCCGAGTTCCACCCCCTGCGCTTCGCCGGGCACCCGGACCCCGTGCTCCAGCACCGCGCCCAGCAGATCGCCACCTCGCTGAGCGAGGCGGCCCGGGCGCTCGCGGATGATCGCCTGCGTGAGGAGTATGCGCGCAGCCTGCGCGACTGAGGCCCGGAGGACGGCGCGGTGGACCTGTCCCGGGAGGCGGTTGCCCGTCCGCCCGGGTCGGGGTTAAGAGGGACGGCATGGTTCGCGAAATCCTCATCTGGCCCCATCCCACCCTCAAGCAGAAGGCCCGGCCGGTGGCCCGCGTGGACGACGCCACCCGGGCGCTCGTGCGCGACATGTTCGAGACGATGTACGCCGCCGAGGGCGTGGGCCTCGCGGCGCCGCAGGTGGGCGTGCTGCAGCGGGTGATCGTCCTGGACTGCCGCTCGCGCCAGCCGGAGATCCAGCCGCTGGCGATGATCAACCCGGAGATCATCTCCCTGGAGGGCAAGGTGGTCTTCAACGAGGGCTGCCTGTCCATTCCCGGCGAGGGCGAGGACGTGGAGCGCGCGGCGAAGGTGGCGGTGCGCTACCTGGATGCCGAGGGGCAGGAGCAGACGCTCGTGTGTGACGACCTCCTGGCGATCGCCGTGCAGCACGAGGTGGATCACCTCGACGGCATCGTCTACGTGGACCACGTGTCGTCGCTCAAGCGCGAGCTCATCCGCAAGCGGATGAAGCGCGTCAAGACGTCTCGCGAGTCGCGTCCGACGGCTTGAGCTTCACGCCCTTCTTCGGGCACAGCTCCGCCACGGTGCAGCGCTCGCACGCGGGCGAGCGCGCGAAGCACGTGCGCCGCCCATGCCACACGAGCAGTTGATGCCCCTTCATCCACCGGGGCGAGGGCAAGAGGCGGCACAGGTCCTCCTCCACCTTGTCCGGCGCCGTGTGCCGGGTGAAGCCCAGCCGGAAGGCCAGGCGTTTGACGTGGGTGTCCACGGGGAAGGCCTCGTCGCCGCCCAGGTGCATGCACACCACGCCCGCGGTCTTGTTGCCCACGCCCGGCAGTGTCGCCAGCGCGGCGCGCGCGTGGGGCACCTCGCCGCCATGCTCGGCCAGCAGGGCGCGCGCCGCCGCCACGATGTTCTTCGCCTTGGCGCGGTACAGGCCACAAGACTGGATGAAGGGCTCCACCTCCTCCACGCTCGCGCGGGCGTAGGCGGCCGCGTCCGGGAAGCGCGCGAAGAGGGCGGGGGTGACGAGGTTCACCCGCTTGTCCGTGCACTGGGCGGACAGGATGACGGCCACCAGCAACTCCAGCGGCGTGCGATAATCCAACTCGATGCGCACGTCCGGCATGGAGCGCTCCAGCCGCTCCACCACCTCCACCGCCCGCTGCCGCTTCGACTCCATCGTTTCACGTGCCACGGGAGGCGCTGTACGCCAGCGCGACCTGGGCAGTAAAGCAGTTTCCACGACCTCCCAGGACACCCTGTCCGAGGACTCCATGAAGACCATCGATCTGCGCTCCGACACCGTGACCAAGCCCACCCCGGCCATGCGCCGCGCCATCGCGGAGGCGGACGTGGGCGACGACATCTACGGCGAGGACCCCACGGCCCGTCGGCTCGAGGAGCGTGTCGCCGAGCTGCTGGGCCTGGAAGCGGCGCTCTTCGTGCCCACGGGCACGCAGGCCAACCAGATCGCCATGGGGCTGCACTGCCGCCTGGGTGACGAGGTGCTGGCCGAGGGGGGCAGCCACATCATCCACTACGAGAGCGGCGCCCTGGCGGGCTTGTGGGGCGTGCAGCCCGCGCCCCTGGAGGGGGAGCGGGGCGTGTTTTCCCCCGAGCAGGTGACGGCGGCGGTGCGCACGGACTTCATCGGGCCGCGCTCGCGGCTGGTGTCCCTGGAGAACACCCACAACCGGGGCGGCGGCAAGGTGTGGCCCCTGGAGCGCTTCCGCGCGGTGGTGGAGGCGGGGCGCGCGGCGGGCCTCGCGGTGCACCTGGACGGCGCGCGGCTCTTCAACGCCGCGGTGGCCGCGGGAGTGCCCGCGTCCGCCTGGGCCTCGCTCACGGACACCACGGCGGTGTGCTTCTCCAAGGGCCTGGGCGCGCCGGCGGGCTCGGCCATCGTGGGCTCGCGCGCGCTCATCGCCGAGGCCCGGCGGCTGCGCAAGCGGCTGGGCGGGGCCATGCGCCAGGTGGGCGTGCTCGCCGCCGGCGCGCTGTACGCCCTGGAGCACCACGTGGAGCGGCTCGCCGAGGACCATGCCCTGGCGCGGCGGCTCGCGGCGGGCCTCGCCGAAGTGCCCGGCGTGACGGTGGACCCGCGGCAGGTGGAGACGAACATGGTCGTCGCCGAGTTCGCCGCCCCGCAGGCCGAGTCGGTCGCTCGGCTGGCGGCCCAGGGAGTGCTCGTGGGCGCCACGGGCTCCAGCCCGCGCGCGGTGCGCCTGGTCACCCACCTGGACGTCTCGGCGGCGGACATCGACGAGGTGCTGCGGCGCGTGCGCCAGGGGCTGGCTGGCTGATTCCCGGGGCCCTGGTAGACTCCCGAGTCCTTGCGCCGTCTCGTTCCCCTCCTGTGGCTCGCCCTGTCGTCGGCCTGTGTCGTTCCGGCCGCGCGGCAGAAGATGAGCTTCGACGAGTTGTACTCGGACCCCGCGCCCTATCCCACGGGTGACGAGGCGCCGTCGGCCTCCGTGCGCTCCGCGCCCCCATCCCGGCTCACCGCCGAGGGAGACGGGCTCGACTCCCCCGAGCTGCGCCAGGCCCTGGAGCACTTCGTCACCCTGGCGCGCGCGACCCGCCAGGACGTGGTCCAGGGCAGCCCCATGCCCGACGCCCAGGTGGTCAACTGGCGGGAGATCAACACGTGGCTGGACGTCTTCCTGCGCGCGCCCGTGCCCAGGACGTCCTCGCTGGACGTGGTGCGCACCCGCACGACCCTGGAGTCCGAGCTGGAGCTGGACGCGCGCCTCTACGGGGACATCCCCGCGGACCTGGCCGACGCGGTGCTCGCGCGCATGGACGCGCTCGCCACGCGCATGGCGGAGCTGCGGCGGCTGCAGGCGCGGGCCGCCCGCCGCTCGACGTCGCTCCAGTCGAACCGCTTCGCCTGGCCCGTGGATCCCGTCGTCGTCACCAGCGTCTTCGGCAGCCGCCTGCACCCCATCCTCGGCACCGAGCGCGACCATCAGGGCCTGGACCTGGCGGCCAAGGCGGGCCAGCTCGTGACGGCCTCGTCCCCGGGCGTCGTCCTGCGCGCCGGGCCGGCCGGGGGCCACGGCAACCAGGTCATCCTCCAGCACGACGGGGACATCACCACCCGCTACAGCCACCTGTCGCGGGTGCTGGTGGTGGTCGGGGACGTGGTGGAGCAGGGGGACGTGGTGGGCGCGGCTGGCCGCACGGGCCTGGCCACCGGCGTCCACCTGCACTTCGAGCTGTGGAAGGACGGCGTGCCGGTGGATCCGCTCGACGAGCTGGGCCCCACCGACTCGGGCGAGGAGCCCGCGTTCGTCCAGCGCGTGGCGCCCGTGGGCCCCTACATGACACAGGGGCGCCGTCCCTAGCGGACGACGCCCCCGGTGGACGGCCCCTCGCGCGGCGCGAGCGCCTGGGCCCTCTACAGCGAGTTCTTCAGCTCCTTGGCGGGGCGGAAGCCCACGGTCTTGCTCGCCTTGAGCTTCATCATCTCGTTGGTCTGGGGGTTGCGGATCTTCCGCGCCTTGCGCGAGCGGACCGACCAGGTGCCGAAGCCGGGGTAGCTGAAGCGCTGGTCCTTCTTCACCGCCTTGCCGATGTTGGCGAAGACGATGTCGAGAATCTCCGCCGCCGACTTCTTCGTCAGCCGCGACTGCGCCGCCACCACCTCCACGAGCTCTGCCTTGGTCATCCGCTACTCCTCCACGCCACGTTGAACTGCGAAAGCCAGAGGTTGGTAGCAAATCGCTCTTTTGCCTGTCAACGCTGACAGGGGTTGCGGGCCCGGTAGATCGGCCCCGTGCGCGGGATGTGAGGAATTTGACGGGGGGCCTGTCTCCTCTAGAAAACCCCGAGGACATACGTGGCGTGTGTGCCGTTGCACGGCTTTCAAGCAGACAGTCCGGAGGGGTGGATGTGATCGATTGGCGACGGTTTTCTTTGTCATTTCGATCCCTTGCGCGGCCGGTCTGATCCGGACGGGACTTGGGACCGGGGCTGGCCGTAGGCTGGGGGACCCATGAACCGTGCGCTCCTGCTGATCGCCTGCCTGCTGCCGCTGGCCTGCTCCTCCCGGAAGGACGCCTCCCCGCCCGATCGCCCCGGCCCGGGGCCCGAGGTGTGGGTGGACGGCACACGGGGTGAGGCCGGAGAGGGCTCCCGGACGCGGCCCTGGCGCTCGCTGGCCGAGGCCCTGGCGCGGGCCGACGGGCCGCGGCCCCCGCGCATCCATCTGGCGCCGGGCGCCTACCCGGGTCCCTTCGTGCTGCCGGCCGGGGCGGAGGTGGTGGGCGAGGGCGCGGTGCTCGTGGGGGGCGGCGAGGGGCCGGTGGTGCGGGCCGCCGGAGGCGCGCTCCTGCGGGGCCTGACGCTCCAGGGCGGCGCGTGGGGCCTGGAGGCCGCGGGCGGGATGCGCCTGGAGGCGGTGCGCTTTCAGGGGCAGCGCGAGGGCGGCGTGTCGATGGGGGCGGGGGACCTGACGGTGGAGGGGAGCCGCTTCGAGGCGGGCGGTCCGGGGACGGTGGGCCTGCGCATCGACGGGGCGCGCGCGCGGGTGCGGGACACCGTCTTCACGGGGGCCTTCCGGCGCGCCCTGGAGGCACGTGACGCCGAGGTGGACGGGGAGGCGCTGCGCGTGGAGGGCGCGGCCACGGGGCTCCACCAGTCCCGGGGGCGGGTGGTCCTGCGACAGGTGACGGTGACGCCCGGCCCGGAGGTGGGGCTCTTCGTGGATCACGGCACGCTGCGGCTCGAGGACGTCACCGTCACCGGACACGAGTATGGCGTCCAGGCCCTCCAGGGCACCCTGGAGACGCGGGGCCTCACCTCGCTGGGCGCGGTGCGCGCGGGCGTGTCGCTCGTGGGCGCGCGGGGCGAGCTGGTGGACACGCGGGTGCGCGGCAGCGGCAACTTCGGCGCCGTGTCCCTGGTGGGCTCGGACACGGTGCTGCGCGGCCTCCGGGTCGAGGACGCGGAGGCCTATGGCCTCACCGCCACGCGCGGCACCGTGCGGCTGTCGCGCGCCCTGTTCACCGGGCTGACCTCGCGCGAGGGCGACTCCGGAGACGGGCTGCACCTGCGCGACGTGGACGTGGAGGCCCGGGGGCTCGTGGTGCGGGGCGCGGCGGGCGTGGGCGTGCTGGCGGCCCAGGGCGCGCGGGTGGTGCTGCGCGACGCCTCGCTGGAGGCGTGCCACGAAGCGGGCGTGTGGAGCGAGACCCTCGCGCGCGTCTCCGCCGAGCGGCTCCGCGTCCAGGACGCCCAGGGCCCCGCGCTCGTGGTGTTGGAGAACGGCGTCTTGCACGCGGACGGGCTCGTGGCGGAGCGCAACGCCGGAGGCCTCGCCGCGGCGGCCGACTGCACGGGGGGCACCCGGGTCACCTTCCACCGCGTGGTCGGCGAGGGCCTCGTGGGGCCCGCCGTGCCCTGCGTGGGCGAGGCCTCACGCTGAGGTCGGCGCCTCGGCCGGCTCTGTCCACGGCGTGGCATGGGACGCGAGCCAGGTGCGCACCTCCTGGTGCACCTCCTGCGCGACGCCCGTGCCGAAGAGCAGGTCCCCATGCCCGTAGTCCATCTTGTCCCCCCGCTCGCAGCCGAAGATGTACAGGTGCTTGTCCGGCGAGCCCACCAGCTCGAACTGCGCGCGCAGGTTCTTGGGGGGCGCGAGCCTGTCCTGACTGCCGCCCATCACCAGCACGGGCAGGGTGAGCCCCGACAGCCCCGCGCGCCAGTCCACGCTCCCGTCGAACGAGCGGAACGCGTCATGGTCGATCCAATCGCGGAACTGCCGCAGCACGTTGCGGCTCATGGACGCCATCATGTTCGCGTAGACCTTGCGCTGGATGGCCGGGGGGATGTGCTTGGGGTTGATGATGACGTCGGACAGGGGCAGGGTGACGTAGCCGAGGAAGGGCGCCAGGGTGCGGCTGAGCCACTCGTTGCGCAGGCCCCGTGGCCACGAGGCCCGGTTGCCCGCGTGGATGAGCTGGCGGATGAGCCGATCCGGCGGGAAGAACACCGGCGCGCCCAGCGCGAGCAGGCCCGCGAGCTTGTCCGCGTGCGCGCCCTGGGCCACCGCGTAGCCCACCAGCCCACCGAGCGAGTGGCCCACCCAGAAGGCCCGCCGGGCACCCGTGCGGGCGAGCGCCAGGTCGATGAGCGCCGGCCCGTCCTGGGCGACGATGTCGTCCACGGTGACGTCCGGCCAGCGTCGGCCCCGGGGCGGGGGCCGCGAGCCGCCGATGCCCCGCCACTCGACGATGAAGCAGTCGAAGCCCGCCTCCGCGAGCGCGTGCGAGAGCGAATAGGGGGGCTCGAAATCGAAGGTGTAGCGGTTGGCGGCGAGCCCATGGCACAGCAGCACGGGCTCCTCGTAGCGCCGCTGGGCCGCGCGCCGGAAGTACACCGTCAGCTCCCAGCCGTCCTGACACCGCGCCCGGAGCAACTCGGGAGGCGGGGTGCGCAGGCGGTACCACCAGCGCACGGCCGCGATCCACAGGAGGTTGAGCGCCCCCAGGACGAGCACCGCGCCGAGCACCCACGGAGTCCAACGCACCGCGTCCATCATCCCTCCGGCCTGAATGGGGCAAATAAAACCCTGATATGATCCGTTCTCGTTCGGCTTTCACCCGAACGGCCACTGGCCGACACAGGAGGCGGGATACACCTGATGAGACCGCGCAAACTGTTGTTTGTTCTCCCCAATCTCTTCACGGTGACGTCCATCCTGTGTGGCTTCTATGCCATGACCCTGTGCGCGGGGGCGGAGGTGGGCCCCGCCCAGCTGCACCAGGCCTCGCTGGCCATCCTCTTCGCCATGTTCTTCGATGGCTGTGATGGCCGGGTGGCGCGCCTCACGCGCACCCAGAGCGACTTCGGCATGCAGCTCGACAGCCTGGCGGACGTGGTGTCGTTCGGCGCCGCGCCCGCCCTGCTCATCTACAAGTGGGCATTCGAGCCCATGGGCTTCCTGGGCCTGTTCCTCGCCTTCGCCTTCGCCGCGTGCGGCGCGCTGCGGCTGGCGCGCTTCAACGTCATCGCCATGCGCAGCCCGAGCGGCGGCGGCGGCAACTTCTTCGTGGGTCTGCCCATCCCGCTGGCCGCCAGCGTGCTCGTGTCGATGATCATCGCCCACCACGCCGCGACGGGGGGCGAGGTGTTGTCCGACGCGGCCCGGGGCCCCGTGGCCGTGGCGTCGGTCGTGCTCTCGCTCCTCATGGTGTCCACGGTGCGCTACCGCACCTTCAAGGACCTGCGCCTGTCGCCGCGCGCCGTGCTCGTGCTGGGCGCGATGCTGACCGGCGGCGTGCTCATCGGCTCGCGCTTCCACCCGGCCTACGTGCTCGTGGCCTATTCGTTCGCCTACCTCGCCTACGGCCTCGTGGAGTCGGCCCTGGTGATGCGCCACCGGCTCGCCACGCGCAAGGCGGGCGCCGCGCCGCCGGCCCTGACGCTCCTGGAGGAGACGGACGAGGACGAGGGCGACCTCGACGAGCGTCCGGCGGACGAGCAGGGCGTGGCGTAATCGCGCCGGGCGGCTAGGATGCGCCGCCCATGCGCGTCGAGCTGCTGTGCACCGGGGACGAGCTCGTCACCGGTCTGACCCCCGACACCAACAGCCCCTTCCTGGAGGCCCGGCTCTTCGAGCTGGGCATCAAGGTGGATCGGGTGGTGCTGGTGGGGGATGTACGAGAAGACATCACCCGGGGGCTGGAGGAGGCCGCGGCCCGCGCGGACGTGGTCATCGTCTCCGGGGGCCTGGGCCCCACGGCGGATGACTTCACGGCGGAATGCGCCGCGGCGGCCGCGCGGGTGCCCCTGGTGGAGGACGCGGCGACCCGGGAAGCCCTGGCCGAGCGGGCCCGGAAGCGTGGCCGCGAGCTGACGCCCAACGTGGCCCGCATGGCGCTCGTGCCCCGGGGCGCCGAGGTGGTGCCCAACCCGGTGGGCGCGGCGCCCCTGTTCATCGTCCGGCTCGGAGACTGTCAGCTCTTCTTCCTGCCCGGCGTGCCGCGCGAGTACCGGGCCCTGGTGGACGGCGAGGTGTTGCCGCGGGTGCGCGCGGAGCTGGAGCGGCGGCCGGGACGTGTCTGGCGGGCCTTCCGCCTGCTGCGCACGGTGGGCCTGCCCGAGTCCGTGCTCGACGCGCGCGTGGCCCCGCTGGCCGTGGCGCACCCCCGGGTGGTGTTCGGCTTTCGCACGCACGCACCGGAGAATCAGCTCAAGCTCATGGCCGAGGCGCCCTCCCAGGCCGAGGCGGACGCCGCCCTGGCCGCCGCCGAGGCCGCCGCGCGCGCGGAGCTGGGCCCGGCCGTCTATGGCGCGGACCAGGACACCTACGCGGCCGTCCTGGCGCGGCGGCTCACGGACGCCGGGGCCACGCTGGCCCTCGCGGAGAGCTGCACCGGGGGCCTCATCGCCTCCCAGCTCGCCGCCATTCCCGGCGCGAGCGCCTTCCTGGTGGGCTCCGCGGTCGTCTACGCCGAGCGCATGAAGACGGCCTGGGCGCACGTGTCGCCGGAGCTGCTGGCGCGCCATGGCGCCGTGTCGCGGCCGGTGGCGGTGGCCATGGCCGAGGGCATCCGCGCCGCCTGCGCGACGACCTACGGCCTGTCCGTGACGGGGGTGGCGGGCCCCACCGGGGGCACGCCCGAGGAGCCCGTGGGCTCCGTCTACTGCGCGCTCGCCGTGGAGGGCGGCCCCACGCGCGCGGAGCGCTTCTCGCTGTCCGGGGATCGCGAGCTCATCCGCCTCTTCGCCGCCTCCCACGCGCTCGAGCTCTTGCGCGAGCACCTGCTGTCGTCCGCCTCCCGCCCATGAGCCGCCCTTCCGCTCCGTCGTCATCGTCCGAGACCTCTCCGGGCTCCCCCTCTCCGAGCCACACCCCGGTGCCCCCCGTGGCCGCTCCCGGCGAGCGCAAGGGAGGCGGGGTGGGGGTCGCGGCGCGGATGTGGCTCGCGGCGTACCGCGTGGAGGTGGTGCTCTTCCTGGTGAGCTTCGCGGTGCTGGCCAGCTTCAGCTCGCAGCGCTTCCTGCGCCAGAGCGCGGCCCCGCACTTCGTGTACCAGGCCCGGGGCTGGCTGGAGGGCCGGCTGGACGTGGACCCCGAGGTGCTGCCCAACCTGGAGGACTGGGCCTGCGTGCGCGAGGTGGCGGGCACGAAGACGCGCTGCGAGGGCCGCACGCGGCCGGGGGACCGCTGGTACGTGAGCTTCCCGTCCTTCCCCGCGGTGGTGATGGCGCCCTTCGTGGCGCTGCACGGCTACCAGTTCAACGACACCTCCTTTGGCGTCATCGTCGGCGCGCTGGCGGTGGCGCTCTTCTACTCGCTCTTGCGCTTTCTCTCCCAGCAGGGGGAGAGCGCGCGTGAGCGCCCGGAGAACGTGGCCCTGGCCCTGGTGCTCGCCTTTGGCACGCTCTTCTTCTACGCGGCCATCCGGGGCGAGGTGTGGTTCAGCGCCGAGGTCATGGGCGTGGCCTTCACGTGCCTCTACGTGCGCCACGCGGTGCGCGCGCACCGGCCCCTGCTCGCCGGCGTCTTCTTCTCCATGGCCACGCTCACGCGCACGCCGCTCTTGTTCGCCGGCCTGTTCTTCGTGCTGGAGGCCGTGTGCCCCGGTCCGGATCGGCTCGCGCAACTCCGGGCGCTGGGGGCGAACTGGAGGCCCGTGGCGCGCAAGCTGGGCCTGTTCGCCCTGGGGGCCGCGCCCCTCGGCCTGTTGGCGGCGGCCTACAACGTCTATCGCTTCGGCCGCCCGGGCGAGTTCGGCCACGCGTTCCTCTACAACAACCGCGTCAACGCGGACATCGATCGCCTGGGCCTGTTCAACCTCGCCTACCTCGGGCGCAACCTGGAGGCGGCCTTCCTCAAGCTGCCCGGCATGTCGTGGCACCCTCCGCGCCTGACGTACGACCCGCACGGCCTGACGCTGCTGCTCACGCTGCCGCTGCTCGTCCTGCTGCTGGTGCCGAGGACACGCCCGCGCCTGCACTGGCCGTTGTGGCTCACGGTGGCCGTGACGGCGCTGCCCGGCCTCTTCTACCAGAACACGGGTTACATGCAGTTCGGCTTCCGCTTCAGCCTCGACTACACGCCCTATCTCCTGCTGCTCTTCGCCCTGGGGGGCTGGTCCCTGCGTCATCGGGCGGTCCTCTCCCTGCTCGTGCTGGGCGTGCTGGTGAACTTCTGGGGCGCGGTGGCCTTCCGGGGCTACACCGAGCTTGTTCGGAACTGGTAGGGCCCGCGCCCGTTCGGGCTTGACCGGTCGCGCCGGGACGCGCACATCTGCCGTGTGAGCACACCGCCCGCACCGCCCTCGTCTCCTCCTCCTCCTGGCACGCGCTGGCACACGCGCGAGGACAGCGGCATCCGCCTGGATGCGCGGTTGCGCTGGTGGCACGACGACGCCCCCATCGAGCACCCGCGCATCATCGAGCTCTTCAACAGCTCCCTGGTGCTCGACGAGACGGGGCGCTACCAACTGCGCATTGGCGCGGACTGGTGCTACGTGACGGTGGAGGGCGCCGCCTACGAGGTGCGCACCGTGGATGTCTCCGAGGCGCGCGTCTCGGTGCGCTTGAGCGATCGCAGCGCCGAGGCCCTGGAGCCCTCGTCCCTGGACGTGGACGCCGAGGGCGTCTTGACGTGCCAGGTGAAGGGCGGACGGGCCCGGGCGCGCTTCTCGCGCGACGCCCAGTACCAGCTCGGCGAACTGTTGGAGCAGCAGGCCGGGGGCCGCCTCGCCCTGCGCGCCGGGGAGCGCTTGCTGCCCCTGCCCGCGTCGCTGGTCCTCCCGGAGGCCTAGGCCTGGGCCGTGGGCGGCTCCGCCTCCGGCTCGGCGGCGGGCCGCGTGGGGAGCGCCGTGGCCACGAGCTCCCGGGCCACCGCCTCCAAGGCCTCCGGGTGCTCCCGCAGCCACTCGGCGGCCCGCTCGCGCCCCTGACCGATGCGCTCACCCCGCAGGCTGAAGTGGCTGCCCGCCTTGTCCACCAGTCCCGCCTGCACGCCCAGGTCCAGCACCTCCCCGGCGCGGTGGATGCCCACGCCGTAGAGCAGGTCGAACTCCGCCTCCTGGAAGGGCGGGGCCACCTTGTTCTTCACCACCTTCACCCGGGCCTTGGTGCCCACCACGCTCTCGCCGTCCTTGAGGTTGCCCGTGCGGCGGATCTCCAGGCGCACCGAGGAGTAGAACTTCAGCGCGTTGCCACCCGTGGTCGTCTCGGGGTTGCCGAACACCACGCCAATCTTCATGCGGATCTGGTTGATGAAGATGATGCAGCACCCCGTGCGGCTCACCGCCCCGGTCAGCTTGCGCAGCGCCTGACTCATGAGCCGCGCCTGCACGCCCATGTGCGCATCCCCCATCTCCCCCTCGATCTCCGCGCGCGGCACCAGCGCCGCCACCGAGTCCACCACGATGAGGTCCACGGCACCCGAGCGCACGAGCTGCTCGGTGATCTCCAGCGCCTGCTCCCCCGTGTCGGGCTGGGAGATGAGCAAGTCCTCCACGCGCACGCCCAGCTTGCGCGCGTAGTGCACGTCCAGGGCGTGCTCCGCGTCGATGAAGGCCGCCACGCCGCCCTGGGCCTGCACCTGGGCGATGGCATGCAGCGTGAGCGTCGTCTTGCCCGAGGACTCGTTGCCGAACAGCTCCACCACCCGGCCCCGCGGATAGCCGCCCACGCCCAGCGCCCGATCCAACCCCACCGAGCCCGAGGGAATCACCGCCACCCGCTGCTCGCGCGCCTCGCCCCCCAGGGGCATCACCGCCCCCTTGCCGAACTGCTTCTCGATCGCCGCCACCGCCGCCGCCACCGCCTTGAGCTTCTCCGTCAGCTTGTTCATCCGTCGCTCCTCGCCGCCCGTCCCCGGGGAGGCCCCGCGCGGGGACCGGCAGGGTCCAGGCGGGGGCCGAGGGATGGCGAGAGCAACCGCCGTGCCGTCCGAGGTTTCCTGGGAAGAAGCGACCTCGGGCGTCTCCTCTCGCGCGAGGCGTCCCGTGCGCGGGAGGGCGGGGCCTCAGGACGGGGAGGAGCCGTTGGCGGCGCGCTCGCGTCGCGTGGCCCGCCGCGCCTCGCGCGTCTCCTGGGGCGCGCCGCCCGCGCCTCCGATGTCGCGGTGCAGTCGCACGAGCGCCTCGCGCACCTCGTGCAGCAAGGCCTCCCGCTCGGCCCCGGTCCGGCCCGTGGTGGGGATGGGGGGACCCACCTTCACGCGGATGGGGTGGCGGCGGGGCAGGGGCAGGGGGCCCTCGGTGGGCAGGGACTGGCGCGAGCCCTCGATGGCCACGGGGACGATGGGCACGCCCGCCTCCAGCGCCAGCGCGAAGCCTCCGGTCTTGAAGGGCAGCAGCACCCCGTCGCGCGAGCGCGTCCCCTCGGGGAACACGAGGATGCTGGCGCCCGCGCGGATGCGCTCTCCGGCCTTCGCCAGGCTCTTGACGGCCTCGCGCCGGTGGGTGCGGTTGATGAAGATCATCCCCGTGCCCGCCATGTACCAGCCGAGGAAGGGCACCCACTTGAGCACGTGCTTGGCGATGAAGCGCAGGTTGACCGGCAGCACCGCGAACGCCACGGGGATGTCCAGGGTGGACTGGTGGTTCATCATGAAGATGTGGGGCTGGCGCCAGTCGATGTCGGGCAGCGGCTCCACGTGCAGGGGCGAGCCCGTGATGCGCCAGTGCATGGGCGCCCAGAAGCGCCGGGCCATCACCAGGGGGAGCGCTCCGTTGAGCGTGACGAGCGCCGCCAGCCCGGAGAGGGTGATCCAGAACGCCAACCACCCGCAGAGAAAGAGCATCCGGAGCAGCGCGACGACGAAGGACAAGGGCTTCATCGCCCCCCTTCTTAACGCGTCCTGGCGCCTCGTGGGGGGACGGCGCGCCTCACGGGTCTCCGGGCTCCCGGAAGGCGGGCAGCGCGCGCGGAGGGCCTCCCTGGGTGTTGACATGGAGCCAGCCCCGGCGATCCATCTGTCGGCAATCGATGGCCAGCGCCATGTCGATGTCCTCGATGCGCGCGTGTCCTTCCAGGTCCGCCCGGGTCAGCGCCAGCTTGAGGATGCGGTCGTGGGCGCGCGCGGACAGGCCGAACCGTCGCACGGCGCGCTCCAGCATCTGCTCGGCACGGGGCGTGGACTGACAGTGGCGGTGCAGCAGCCGGGTGGGCATCTGGGCGTTGCAGTACACGCCGGGCTCGTCCTGGAAGCGGCGCCGCTGACGCTCGCGCGCGGCCTCCACGCGCTCGCGGTAGTGGGCACTGGAGGGCTCCGAGGTGCCCCCGCGTCCCATGTGGTGGAACTCCACGGGCCGCGTCTGCAGGGTGATGTCGATCCGGTCGAGCAGGGGGCCACTCACCCGGGAGTGGTAGTCGTGGACGCGGTTCTCCGTGCAGGTGCACGTGCGTCCCGGGACGTTGAAGTAGCCACACGGGCAGGGGTTCATCGCCGCCACGAGCATCACCCGGCACGGATAGGTCACGTGCTGGCTGGCGCGGGCCAGATGGATGGCCCCCTCCTCCATGGGCTGGCGCAGCACCTCCAGCACGTTGCGGCGGAACTCGGGCAGCTCGTCCAGGAAGAGCACGCCATGGTGCGCGAGCGACAACTCTCCGGGACGCGTGGCGGGGCCTCCGCCCACGAGGCCCGCGTCGGAGATGGTGTGGTGGGGGGCGCGAAAGGGCCGCTCGCGCATGAGGGACTGGGTGTCGCCGAGCAGTCCCAGCACCGAGTAGATCTTCGTCACCTCCAGGGCCTCGTCGAAGGTCATCGTGGGGAGGATGCCGGGCAGCCGCCGGGCCAGCATGGTCTTGCCCGAGCCCGGAGGCCCGCAGAGCAGCACGTTGTGACCCCCGGCCGCGGCCAGCTCCAGCGCCGTCTTCAGGTCCGCCTGGCCCCGCACGTCGCACAGGTCCAACGGGGCGGGGTGGGCCGAGGCCCGGCCGCGTCCGGGGGGCTCGCGGAGGAAGGCGCTCAGGGGCTTGTCGCCGCTCAGGTGCCCCACCGCGTCGCGCAGGTGCCGCACCGCCAGCACCTCGAGCCCTTCCACCAGGGCGGCCTCGGCCGCGTTCGCCTCGGGCACCATCACCCCGTGGTAGCCGCCGTCGCGCGCCGCCACCGCGAGCGGCAGGACACCCTTGATGGGCTTGACCCCACCGTCCAGGGACAACTCCCCGCCGAAGAGGAAGCGCCCCAGGGGCTCCTCGGCCAGCAGCTTCGCCGCCGCGAGCACGCCCAGGGCGATGGGCAGCTCGAAGGCGGCGCCCTCCTTGCGGATGTCCGCGGGCGCCAGATTCACGGTGATGCGCTTGGAGGGCAGCTCGAAGCCGCAGTTCTTGAGCGCCGAGACGACCCGGACCTTCGATTCACGCACCGCGCCCTCGGGCAGCCCCACCACGTTGAAGTAGGGCAGCCCCAGGGCCATATCCACCTCGCACTCCACCACCACCGCGTCGATCCCCATCAACGCGCCCGACCGAACCCGCGCCAGCATGTCCCGCCCTCCTGGGCTCGCCAGAGGAGCAAGGCGCGTACCGTCCCGGGGCCCGGAGGCAGACACCGGCGGAGGTGTCTTCGGCGGCGGATGCCGCGTCCCGGGGCGCCGCATGACTGAAACGTGGGAGCGGACGTCGTGTCAGGAGTTCAGCTAATCTCAATCCTCATGGAACAAACCGCTCCGGCCACACCCGCCGCCTCCGTCCACGTCCGCCGCGCCGACATCAAGCGCAACGCGCGGCTCAAGCTGACGTTCGCCATCTTCCGCTTCTGTCTCTACGGAATGGTGGGCCTGTCCTCGGAGATCTTCTTCTACAACCTGGTGCGGATCGCCCGGCACGTGCCGGTGCTGGAGATGCTCTTCCGCTTCCAGTGGCGGGTGGATGACCGGCTGGGCCTCAACGGCATCTGGGACACGCCCGTGTCCACGGCGTACGGCCAGTGCTCGTTGTGGATGTTCCTCATCTACGGCGTGGCCTGCTTCTTCTTCATCGAGGCCATCTACCGCCGCACCTTCCGCCACCCCACGCTGCTGCGCGCGGTGCTCTACGGCTTCGCCATCCTCTTGTTCGAGGGCCTCAGCGGCGTGTTCCTCCTGAAGCTGACGGGCTACCAGATCTGGTACTACGCGGACGCGGGCGCCATCCTCTGGCAGATGACGTCGCTCTACATCCTGCCCATCTGGATGGTGACGGGCCTCCTCGCGGAGGTCATCTACAGGGAGTTGATGGATCCGGACCTGGTGGCGGCCTTGGAGTCGCCCTTGCCCGCGACGCCCGAGGCGACCGAGGCCTCGCTCCAGTTGATGCAGTAGGTGCAGGCGTGGCCGTCGTAGCCGGCCAGCGCGACCTGGATGTTCTCCGCGCCGGCCGTGCGCAGGCCGGCGTGGATGATGCCCGCGGTGAACATGGGCAGGGGGCCCACTTCGTTCATCCACAGCTCGAACTGGCGCGGCCCCAGCTCCTTGAGGCGTGACTCGGTGTAGTTGTTGCCCGAGCGGAAGTTCTGCGTGGCGCGCATGAGGGCGCGTCGCGGCCCGAGGACGCGCAAGAGCGAGAGCACGGCGCGCCCGAGCATCGTCTCCCGGTAGCCGTCCATATAGGCCTCGCCGAGCTTGAACGCGCTCTGGTCGAGCGGGAGCTGGGGGTAGAGCTCCTCGGCGGTGATACGCAGGAAGTTCATCCACGCATCGAACGGGTAGGCGGGCCTGAGCTTCTGGCCGAGGTCGAGCCCCGCCTTGAGCAGGCGCTCCTTGCAGGCCGGCGACAGGCGCCCATGCAGCGCGCGCACGAAGACTGCTTCGATGGTCTGCTCAAAAATCAGGAGCTCGTCGGCCATGGGAATCTTCCCACTCTAACCGACGAGCCCTGGGTTGTGAAACGGGACTGAGCGTCAGGGCGTCGGGACGGGGGCCGGCGCGGCGCCCGGATCCGCCGAGCCCGCGGGGGCCAGGGGGATGTCCTCGGTGGCCATGCCGAGCACGAAGGCGCCGGCCTGCTTGGCGCCGTCGAAGGCGGCCACGAGCTTGCTGTAGCTGGCCTTGTCGTCGGCCACGAAGAAGACGATGCGGTCTTCCTTCTTCTTGGCGCTCAGCATGCGCTTGAGCTTGTTGACGTAGTCGGTGGGCGAGACCGGCTCGGTGTTGATGGAGTAGCTGCCGTCGGGGTCCAGCTTGACGATGAGCTGGGTGTCGTCCTGCGGCTGCTGCTCGGCGGGGACCTCCTCGGTCTCCGGGATGCGCACCTCGATGTCCTTCTCGAGCAGCGGGGTGACCACCATGAAGATGATGAGGAGCACCAGCACCACGTCCACCAGCGGCGTGACGTTGATCTCCGAGTTGGGGGGCGTGGTGGGCTTGACGAATTTGCGCGTGGCCATGGCTAGTTCTTCTGCTCCTCGACACCGAGGAAGACCTTCTTGGCCTTGGCCTTGCGGGTGATGTCCATCACCTGGCGCACGTCGCCCACGGTGAGGGTGCTGTCGCCCTTGAGGAGGATCTTCTTGTTGGGCAGGTAGGCGAGGTCCGTGCGCAGCTTCTGCTCGAGCGCGGCGGCATCGAACTCGTCCTGCTCGATGTACGTCTTCTTGTCCGCGGTCACGGAGAGGACGATGGGATCGGGATCCTTCTGGGATTCTTTTTCACCCTCGACCTTGGCGGCCTTGGGCAGGGTGACGGACTTGCCACGCTGGAGCATGGGCGTGACGACCATGAAGATGATGAGGAGCACCAGCACCACGTCCACGAGAGGCGTGACGTTGATCTCGGCCTTGGGGCCCCCTTGGGAGCCACCGGTTGACATACCCATCGTGCACCTGCTGCTTGGAAGAGGAGAGAGAGGCCCGGCCCTGCACGTCCCTCCCGCGGCGCGGGAGGAGTCGGGCCGGAAGCTCTCGAGGGAGGGAGTGCGCTACGCCTGGGGGGCGTGCGAACCACCACCGAAGTGCCGCGCCACCACGTCCAGGAACTCGTTGGACGACTCGGAGATGTCCACCGAGCGGCCGTCCACCCAACCGGACAGGAAGTTGTAGGCGATCACGGCGGGGATGGCCACGAGCAGACCGAACGCCGTGGTGATGAGCGCCTCGGAGATACCGGCCGAGATGGTGGCCAGACCGCCCGAGCCCGCCGCCGACATCATCTGGAAGGCGTTCACGATACCCATCGTGGTGCCGAGCAGACCGACGAACGGAGACGTGGAGCCCACGGTGGCCAGCACGCCGAGGCCGCGCTTGAGGCTCTGCACCTCACGCTGCGCCTGGCGCTCCAGGGCGCGCGCCACGGACTCCACCGCCACGTCCTTGTTGGCCGGGCTGATGCGGAAGGCCGTCAGGCCCGAGTTGATCACGCGGCCCAGGTGGCCCACGTCCTTGCCCAGGTTGGCGCCGGCGGCCTGCTGCAGGTCCCCCTTGGCCAGGATGGCACCCATCTTGGCGGCGAAATTGCGCGAGTCCTTGCGCGTCTTGCGGAAGACGAGCATGCGCTCGGCCATCACGACCAGGGACGACACGGACATGAACGCCAGGGTGAAGATGATGAAACGGGCGAAAGCACCCGTGCTCTCCCAGATGTGTGCGAGTGAGAAATCCATGATTGGGGGAACGCTCCTCCTCGAGCGCGGTTGGGTACGGCGGGAACGACAGGGGGGGTAAGGAAGAACTAGCGGGGCAGGCTCAGGCGGATGTTGAAGGTGTAGTCGACCTGGACGGCGCGGCCCTGGAAGGTGACGGGCTTGTAGCGCTGGGCGTACAGCGACTCGAGCACGGCCTGATCCATGTGGGGCAGCGGCTTGATGATGCGGCAGCGCTCGACGGCGCCCTCGGTCGTGATGACGCACTTGACGATCATCAGGCCCTGCACGCGGGCCTCGAGGGCCTCGCGGGTGTACTGCGGCGCGGGACCGGACATCTTCTCCGGACGCGTCATGCCGGCGCCGAAGGGGAGCACGTCCGTGCCGGTGCCGCCCAACTGGCCGCCGAGCACGCCGCCCACCACGCCGCCGATCACCCCGCCCACCACGCCGCCCTCGACGCCGCCTTCCACGCCGCCCTCGACCTCCTCCTCGCTCGCCTCCTCTTCCTCCTCGGCGGCGGGCTCGGGCTCGACCTCCTTGGGCGGCTCCTTGGGCATCTCCTTGGGCTGGACGATCACGTCCGGCTTCTTCACCACCGGCTTCTTGGTGGGGTTGCTCTTCTTCTTCGCCGGAGGCGGGGGGGGAGGCGGCGGAGGCGCGGCCACGGGCGGAGCCATGGCCTGCTTGAAGGTCACCTCGACCTCCTTCTCCTTTTCCTTCGGGGGCTGGATCGACAGCCACCCGATGAGACCCACCAGACCGACGTGCAGAACCACCGAGACGGCGGCGCCCAGCCCGATACGGGACTTGGGGCCTTGCCCGCGGTCAAGGACAGAGTCGAACATGCGCTAGAGCTCCTCTACTCACTCCGGTGGATACCCACCACATCCCGTCCGGATCGCAAAAGGCGCGCTACATTACAAAAACCGGGAACGGGTGCAAGTGACCCCACCCTGGAAGTCCACCTGCGAGGACGCGCAATGCCCCAGGAGTCACCAAAAAGCAACGCCGTATTGACAACTGGTGGACCTCGGATATTTTCCCGAGCCATTTTATAGTTGCAGTTGAAGTGCAGCCCACCTTGGAGGGGTTCCCAGCATGCAAGTGAGACGAATGCTCCGGGCGACTGGAGCGGTCGTGGTCGCGGGTCTGACGTACGGGACTGCGGCCTACGCGGACAGCGTCATCATCGGTACGGTCGTTAGCGCCGAGAACAAGAAGCCGGTCGCGGATGTCGTGGTCACCGCCACCTCGCCGAACCTTCAAGGTGAGCAGGTCGTCGTTACCGACGCGCAAGGCCAGTACCGTATTCCCCAGCTGCCGCCGGGTGTGTACACGCTGCGCTTCGACAAGGAGCAGTTCAAGCCCTACGCCCGCTCGGAGATCCAGCTGCGCCTGGATCGCACCATCCGCGTGAACGTGGAGCTGCTGCCCGAGAGCTTCACCGAGGTCATCGACGTGGTGGCCCGCCCGCCGACGATCGACGTCGGCTCGACGAACGTGGGCGTCAACGTCGACCAGGACTTCATCAAGCGCATCGCCGTGAACCGTCCGGGCGGCAAGGGAGGCGCGGCGCGCTCCTTCGACAGCCTGGCCGAGCTCGCCCCCGGCGCGCAGAACGACTCCTACGGCGTGTCCATCAACGGCGCGACGTCGCCCGAGAACGGCTACGTGGTCGACGGTCTGTCGACGAACGACCCGGCCTTCGGCGTCAACGGCAGCCCGCTGAGCGTCGAGTTCGTGCAGGACGTCAACATCATCACCGGTGGCTACATGCCGGAGTACGGCCGCTCGACGGGCGGCGTGCTCAACGCGGTGACGAAGTCCGGCTCCAACGAGTTCCACGGCTCCGTGTACGGCACCGTTACCCCGGGCCTGTTCGAGGGTGAGCGCCAGCGGGTCATCAGCTCGAACTCGGTGGTCGGTGGCCGCAACGCCCTGAACCTGCTGGGCGACGTGGGCGCCACCCTCGGTGGTCCCATCCTCAAGGACAAGCTGTGGTTCTTCGCCGGCGTGGCGCCGTCGTTCAGCCGCTACACCCACACCCGTACGGTCAACTACTACGAGTCCGAGGGCACGGGGGCTGACCGCTCGCTGAAGATCGATCCGGAGACGGGCGGCTACGTCGCCTCGCCGATCCCGGGCTCCAACCGCGACTACCGCGTCCAGGCCCAGGCGCTGCAGTACCTGGCCAAGTTGACGTACCTGGTGAACCAGGATCACAACGTGTCGCTGTCCATCAACGGCACGCCGAGCTCCTCCGGTGGTAACGGGGTGCTCTCGATCGACCCGCAGTCGGGGGGTCTGCCGAGCCGTCTGCCCGGCAAGCCGGACAGCTACGGTCAGGTCGTGGACGTGGCGAGCAGCACCGCGGTGGCCCTCAAGTACGCGGGCGCGTTCATGGAGAAGAAGCTCCTCCTCGACGCGACGGCGGGCTGGTTCCACCAGGTGGCCTCCACGCTCCCGTCCGATGGCACCGCGGTGGGCGCCACCACGGGCCTGGCGGGTCTGGCGGCCGTGCAGTACCGCGCCAACCGCTCCATCGAGTACTACGAGCCCACCCTGGCCTACCAGGGTCTGTGCGAGACGCTGCCCAACGGCGCCCTCACGTGCCCGGCCCAGACGTACAACGCCGGCGGCCCGGGCTTCATCAGCGACGGCAAGCTGGACCGCTACCAGGTCAACGCCAAGGCGACCTACCTGCTCAACGCGCTGGGCAACCACGTGCTCAAGGCGGGCGTGGACGTGGAGCAGCTGAGCTACAACCAGCTCAAGGCCTACTCCGGTGGCGTGTTCCTGCGCGAGGCGCTCAACGGCAACACGTTCGCGGACTACCGCCGCTACGGCTACCAGACGGCGCCGGACGTCGCGGTGCCCGCGCTCACCCAGAGCTCGGTCTCCACCAGCACCACGGCGGGCGGCTTCCTCCAGGACAGCTGGACGATCGCCAACCGCGTGACGCTCAACGTGGGCGTGCGCTACGACGCGCAGTTCCTGTTCGGCGGTGACGGCAACCTGGCGTTCGTGCTCGGCAACCAGCTGTCGCCCCGCGTCGGCCTGATCGTGGACCCGCTGGCCAACGGCCGGATGAAGCTGTTCGCGAACTTCGCGCGCTACTACGAGCAGGTGCCCATCAACCTGCTGGACCGCGCCTTCCCGGGTGAGCGCCGCTACGCCGCCAACCGCGTGGGCGGTGCGGGTCGGCTGTGCGACCCGGCGACCGTGGACACGGCCGAGGGCCAGGCGGGCTGCATCTCCGACGCCGCGCTCGTGACCAACGCGCCGACGAGCCTCAACCCGAGCTTCAAGTACTCGGGCGGCAAGGCCGATCCGGAGCCGGTGGACCCGAACCTCAAGCCCCAGGGCTCCGACGAGTTGCTCCTGGGCGCCGAGTACGAGCTGCTCGCGAACATCCGCCTGGGTGCCAACTACACCTTCCGCAAGATGAACTCGGTCATCGAGGACATGAGCCGCGATGACGGCAACACGTACTTCCTGGGCAACCCGGGCGACGGCTTCGCCAAGGACTTCCCGAAGGCCGTGCGTGACTACAACGCGGTGACGGTGCTCCTCAACCGCACCTTCGATCAGGGCTGGCTCGCCCAGGCGAGCTACACCTGGTCGCGCCTGACCGGCAACTACCCCGGTCTGTTCCGTCCGGAGAACGCGCAGCTCGATCCGAACATCCTCTCGGACTTCGACCTCGTCTCGCTGCTCAAGAACCGCTCGGGCCTGCTGCCCTTCGACCGCACGCACGCCATCAAGCTCTTCGGCGCCAAGGAGTTCCGCTTCTCCAACGCCCTGAGCGCCAGCCTGGGTGTGTCCTACCGCGGCAACTCCGGCACGCCCATCAGCTACATCGGTGGTCACCCCCTGTACGGCCCGAGCGAGGCGTTCATCCTCACGCGTGGCACCGGCGGCCGCACGCCCTGGGTGAACAACATCGATGGCAACATCGGCGTGAACTACAACATCACCAAGACGAACCAGCTGTCGTTCACGCTCGACGTCTTCAACGTCTTCAACTTCCAGCAGATCGCCACGGTCGACTCGAACTACACCCTGTCCAGCGTGCTGCCCATCGACGGCGGCAAGGCGGCGGGCAGCGAGCTGACCCCGGGCGAGGTGTTCAACGTGGACGAGGGCCGCCCCCTGGAGGCCTCGGAGGTCAACCCGAACTTCCGCAAGGCCACCTCTTACCAGCCGCCCCGGCAGATCCGTCTGGGCATCAAGTACACGTTCTAGTCCTCCAGCCAGATGGGAACTCCAAGACACATGAGCAAGCGCATTTCAATGGCAGTGGCCGTGCTTGGCGCGGTCGGTACCCTGGCGGGTTGCAACCTCGAGCAGCCCACGGCGGGCTGCTTCGTGCAGGACGCGAGCGCCTACGCGTGGCAGGCGAAGTACATCCTCAAGAACCCGGCCGACGCGGCGCTGTCCTGCGGCCAGTTCAAGGGTGAGGACATGGGCGTGTTCAAGTACACGAACCCGGACGCCTCGGCGGCCGAGGTCGCCGAGAACCGGGGCGCGCGCATCGCGATCCGTCCTCGGCGGCTCGCCTCGCTGTTCCGCGCCACCTACCAGCGTGATGTCGTCGGTCCGGACGGCAATCCGCTGACCGCCACGGTGCGTCGCGCCGAGGGCGTGGTGGACCCGACCGCGGCGACGGGCCTGTCGACGACCCTGGCCCAGGAGCCGGACGCCGATGGCCTGTGCCTCGCCACGGGCTTCAATGAGGCCCGCGTGGCCGCGCCCGCCGCCTACAAGAACGCCGCGGATGGTGGCGGTCTCATCGTGGGTGCGCAGACGTTCGCCTACCAGTACGAGAACGTCGAGGTGTACTCGGCGCCCTCGGCTCCTGGCACGCAGATGCGCGGCACGGTGAAGATCACCGACGACACCTGCACCGCGGAGTACGAGATGTGGGCCCTGTGGCCTGCCGCTCCGTGCGACCCCGGCGCGCCCCTGGATGAGGAGAACTGCGGTCCGACCGCGGGCGTCAACCCGGACTTCAACGTGGTGTGCGACCCGGACCTGCGGCGCTGCGTGCCCGCGGTGCGGCCGCCGTCCTTCAAGCCCGGCACCGTGCAGTAGCTCGACCGCCCGGCGGCTCACCCGCCGGGCGTCGTTCCGCTCGAATTCCACTCCGGCCCCGGCCGCCGCTCCCCAGAATGGGAGTGGGGGTACGGGGCCGCGGTGTTATGGACGGACCTCGTCACACGGTTTCCCCAGGAAGGTGCATGGAGGGTCGCTACTCACTCGTCGAACGCGCTCGGGCCTTGTTGGCCGACGAGCAGGGCACGCTCTACAAGGAGGCCCCCTACCGGGTCGCCCTCTGCTACCCGAGCCCCTACCACGTGGGGATGAGCTCGCTGGGCTACCAGGCCATCTACGGCGAGGTGCATGCCCACCCCGGGGCCACCGCCGAGCGCGTCTTCCTGCCGGATGACGTGGAGGCCTATCGCCGCACCCGCACGCCGCTCTTCTCGCTCGAGACGCAGTCGCCCGCGGCCGACTTCCACCTGCTGGCCTTCTCGGTGGCCTACGAGCTGGAGCTCACCGGGCTGTTCTCCATGCTGGAGCTGGCGCGCATCCCCCTGCTCACAGCGGAGCGCACCGAGCGCCATCCAGTCATCGTCGCCGGTGGCCCGCTCACCTTCTCCAACCCGGATCCGCTCGAGCCCTTCGTGGACGTGCTCGTGCAGGGCGAGGCGGAGGATCTCATCCACGTGCTCCTGGACGCGGCGCAGTCCATGGACAAGGAGGCCCTGCTCGCGCACCTGGCCACCGTGCCGGGCTTCCGCGTGCCCGGGCGCGGCGGCACGCGCTACCACGTGGCCAAGGCCACGGACGGTCGGCTCCCGGCGCGCTCGGCCATCGTCACGCCCCACACCGAGCTGCGCTCCATGTTCCTCATCGAGCCGGAGCGGGGCTGCTCGCGCGGGTGCCACTACTGCGTCATGCGGCGCACCACCAACGGGGGCATGCGCACCGTGCCGCCCGAGCGCGTGCTCTCGCTCATCCCCGATTATGCCAAGCGCGTGGGGCTCGTGGGCGCGGCGGTGACGGACCATCCGCGCATCGTGGAGCTGTTGCGCACCCTGGTGGACGCGGGCCGCGAGGTGGGGGTGTCCTCGCTGCGCGCCGACCGGCTCACCCAGGAGCTGGTGGACCAGTTGCGGCGCGGCGGCGCCACCAACCTCACCGTGGCCGCGGATGGCGCCTCGCAGCGCATGCGCGACCTGGTGGATCGCAAGCACTCCGAGGAGCAGATCCTCCGCGCGGCCCACTTCGCCAAGACGGCTGGCATGCGGCAGCTCAAGGTCTACAACGTCGTGGGCCTGCCCCTGGAGGAGGACGCGGACGTGGACGAGCTGGCGCGCTTCACCACGGAGCTGTCGCGCATCATGCCGGTGGCGCTCGGCGTGGCTCCCTTCGTGGCCAAGCGCAACACGCCCCTGGACGGGGCCCCCTTCGCGGGCATCCGCGAGGTGGAGGCCCGCCTGGAGCGGCTGCGGCGCGGGCTCAAGGGCCGTGCCGAGGTGCGGCCCACGTCGGCCCGCTGGGCGTGGGTGGAGTACATGCTCGCCCAGTGTGGGCCCGAGTCGGGTCTGGCCGCCCTGGATGCCTGGAAGGACGGAGGCAGCTTCGCCGCCTTCAAGAAGGCCTTCCAGGCCCGAGGCTGTCAGCCCTACATGGCCCGCCGGGTGGAGGACGGCCGACGCCGGGCCGTCACCTGGCCCATTGTCGACGGGGTGGCACCGCCGAGCGCCGCGTGAGGCCGCGCGCGGCGAGCCCTTGCCCGCCTCCTCCCGCTGTCTGTTAGAAGGCCCCACGCGCCGCTTCCGGCGCCCAGGAGGCTTGCAGCCGCAGTGAGCACGGAACGCGTGGACAAGGCGTGGCAGGGCAAGGGACTCAAGGACTACTCGACGGATGCCATCCTCGGCACCCTCGGCAACTACGGCATCCAGGTGAGCGAGGCGGACTTCCGTCAGCTCGCCGAGAAGGCCTATCCCTCGGGCATCGCCGAGCAGTGGTTGATGGCGTGGAAGGGCACCGGCCAGTTCAAGCCCTTCCCGTTCGCCGCCGCCGGCGAGCTGTGGCGCCGCTGGCTGGGGGATCGGCTCGCGCCCTATGAGTTCTCCGAGGGACTCGCCCAGCTCATGGGCTCGCTCGGCCAGCTGCTCCAGGGTCAGAAGCAGGCCCCGGTGGCGCCCGCCTTCGAGCGCATCGGGGAGCTGCGCAAGCGCGTGCCCACCAACGACAAGGGCGAGCCCGAGGTGAACTTCATGCAGGAGGCGCTGCGCGTGTTCGACGAGCGCTCCGCCCGCGTGTTCGACGACCTGGCGGAGATGCTCGCCAAGGCGGGCCATGGCGACTTCGCCGACGCCTTCGCCGACCTCGAGGAGTTCCTCCTGCCGGATCGTCGGGGCGTGGCCAAGCCCATCATCCGCGCCGCCAAGGGCGAGCGTGACCCGGCGATCGAGGAGCTGCAGAAGGTCGTCACGGACGGGGGCCGCACGCCGCTCTCGCGCGTGCTCGCGGTGGATGCCCTGCTGCACCTGGGCGCCAACGACAAGGTCGCCGCCGTGGGCCGTCCCCTCCTGGAGGAGGGCGAGCGGGGCCAGGACTGGCACCTCGCGCTGGACATGATCGCCCGCCTGGAGCACGCCTACAAGCAGCTGGGTGACCGCGGCGCGCTCCAGGCCCTGGAGCAGGACCGCGCCCGGGTGGAGAAGGCGCACGACGAGGCCCACCCCGGCCACCGGCGCCACCAGCACCGGCACTGAGCCTACTTCCGTCCCTCCGTCGCCCGGCTCCGGGCGGCGCGGGGGCGCGGACGGCGCTCAGTAGGGCACGTCCTCCTCGGTGGGCTCCGGGGTCGCCGCGCTCGCGGCGGCGAGGGAGGCCTCCGAGGTGGACGCCTCCGGCTCCTCGCCCCGGCGGGGCAGGCGGATGACCTTCACCGCGGCCACCCCTTCCTGCACGTCCTTCACCGGCACGATGGCGCCCACCGTGGTGTAGCGGATGGCGCCCGTCTGCGTGAAGGTGTGGCGCAGCTCGTACGCCTTGGCCCTCGGCAGGAACCACTCGCGCACCGCCTTGAGCGGCAGCACGTGCAGCTCGCCCTGCACGAGGAACACGTAGAGCATCAGGTCCGCGCCGCTGTAGAGGAAGCAGCCCGGGGTGTCGCGCTCCAGGTTGGAGACGAGCTCGAAGAAGTAGCGCTTGCGGCGGGGCTGCCGGTCGCCCTTCACCTCGATGCCGCGCACCTCGCCCGAGGGCAGCTCCCAGAGCAGGTCCACGCCCCGGTGCTGGAAGCGCGGGTCCTCCTGCACGTCATGGACGCGGGAGCCCGGCTCCTGGGATTGCAACCAGGCACGGGCGTGCTGGACGGCGCGGTCACCCACGCCCATCACGCCCCGCATGCTGAAGCCGCGTGCCATGGGGGGGGCCTAGCGGCGCAGTTCCACGCCGGAGGCCACGAGCTGCACCTCGCGCGGCTTGCCGTCGCCGCCGCGGGGGACGATGGCGCCCTCGGCCTCGTAGTGCCTGGCCATGTCCTCGGTGAGCTCGGACACCTTCACCACGCCCTCCACGCGCGCCGCCGAGCCCGCGGCGTCCAGCGGGACGAAGAAGCCGTAGTTCTTGAACGTCACCCGCACGCCCGCGCCCTTGTCGCTGGAGGCGAGTTCCATCCAGCAGCCCTTCTTCTGGCAGGCCTTGCGCACCTGGCCCTCCACGCGCACCGTCTGGCCGTCGTGGGCCTGGGGCTTGGCGAGCAGCTCGGTGAGCGCCACCGCGGGGGCGCCCTTGAGGGGCTCGCCGCGCGTGAGCGTCCAGTCCTCCTTGGGCTTCTCGCCGGCGGCGGCCTCGTGGGGGTGGGGGCACTCGGCCTGGACGGCCGCCTTCTCGGCCGGCTTCTTCGCGGCCGCCTTCTGGGCGGCGGGCGGGTTTCCGGCGAGGGCCACGAGGGGAAGGGCGAACAGCGTCACCAAGGCAGCGCGCGAGGTCTTCATCCCCCAGGAATTAGCGCGAAAGCCTTTGGGCGGGCAAGGCGCGGGGCTTCCCGAGTACACTCCGCGACGTGAAGCTCCATCTTCCCGCGCCCAACCGCGTCTTCGGGGTGTCCGACACCCTGGGCGTCGTGGGCCTCGTCGGGCTGTTCGTGGCCCGCTACATCCCCGTGGCCCGGCTCATCCCCTTCTGGGGCTGCACCTTCCGGGAGCAGACCGGCTGGCCGTGCCTGGGCTGCGGCCTCACCCGCGTGGCGGATCGGGTGGCGCACTTCCAGTTCGCCAGCGCCTGGCACGTCAACCCGCTGGGCACCGTGGCCGCGTTCTTCTTCGCGCTCATGGCCGTGGTGACGGTGCTGCACCTGGCCTTCGCCATGCCCGTGCCCCGGCTGGAGCTGTCCGACACCGAGTGGCAGCGGGTGCGCCTCGTGGCCATCGCCCTCATCCTCGTCAACTACGCCTGGGTGGTGGTGGTGACGCGCTTTCCCTACCTGCTCACCTGACAAGGCGGTCCGCCGTGTCCACCGCCGCCGCGCTCCTCCTGCTGGGCTACCTCGCCGGCTCCATCCCCTTCGGCGTGCTGCTCACCCGGTGGGTGCGCGGCGTGGACGTGCGCCAGAGCGGCAGCGGCAACATCGGCGCCACCAACGTCACGCGCGTGGCGGGCAAGAAGCTCGGCGCGGTGGTGCTCCTGCTCGATGCCCTCAAGGGCTCGCTCGCCGTGGCCGCCGCGCTGTGGCTCGTGCCGGAGGCGCCCCGGCTGCATGCGGCGGTGGGGCTCGCCGCCTTCCTCGGTCACGTCTACCCCGTGTGGCTCAAGCTCCAGGGGGGCAAGGGCGTGGCCACGGCGCTCGGGGTGCTCGTCGTGCTCGTGCCCGTGGCGGCGCTGTCCGCGGCGCTCGTCTACGCGGGGCTCGTGGCCGCCTGGCGCGTGAGCTCCGTGGGCTCGCTGGCCGGCGCGGTGACGGCCGTGGCGGTGGCCGCCCTCACCGCGCGCGCCCCCGAGTACGCGGGGCTCACCTTCCTACTCCTCGCCCTCATCTTCTGGACGCACCGCGGCAACATTCACCGGCTGGTGCGGCGCACGGAGCGGCGCTTGTGACGGCCGCGTGCGCGCCTCTTGTGCCGGCCGCGTGCGCGCCTCTTGTGCCGGCCGCGTGCGCGCCTCGTAGAAGGGCGGGTAGCCGAGCAGCGTGCACTCGATGGGGCCGTTCCAGAGGTCGCGGCGGACGCTCGGGCGCGCGTGGAAGGCGCTCTCGAAGGCCACGTTCCCCGAGAGCACGAACAGCCGCCAGCCCTTCTGGGCGCGCAGGCTGTCGCCCAGCTTGAAGTAGAAGCTCTTCATGCCCTTCTGGCCGCCCGCGCCGCCGATGCGGTCGCCATAGGGCGGGTTGGTGAGCAGCAGGCCCGGGGGCTCGGGCAGGGGCGGCAGCTTCGTGGCATCGCCCTCGGTGAGCTGAATCTCCTCGCCCAGCCGCGCCGCCTTCACGTTGCGCAGCGCCGCCTCCAGGGCCTCGGGATCCTTGTCGAAGCCGAGCAGCGGCACGGCCACCTTGCGCTCGTTGCGGCGCGCGTCCGCGCGCATGTCCTCGAGCAGCTCGCGCGCGCGGGTGCCCAGGTGGGGCCACTTCTCCACGGCGAACGTCCGGGTGAGGCCGGGCGCGCGGCGGCGGGCGATGAGGCCCCCCTCGATGAGCACCGTGCCCGAGCCGCACATGGGGTCGACGAGGGCCTCCTCGCCGGTGTAGCCCGCGGCGCGCAGCAGGGCGGCCGCCAGCGTCTCCTTCATGGGGGCGGCGGTGGGGCGCACCCGGTAGCCGCGCCGGTGCAGGGGCTCGCCGCACAGGTCCAGCGACAAGGACAGCTTCTCGCGCACCAGGTGGGCCACCACCCGCACGTCCGGGTCGCGCGTGTCCACGTCCGGCCGGGCGCCGCGCTTGTCGCGCATGCGGTCCACCACCGCGTCCTTCACCTTGAGCGCCACGAAGCCCGTGTGGCTGTGCTCGCTGTCCTTGAGCGTGGCCTCCACCGCGAA
The DNA here is from genome assembly GCF_016904885.1 of Archangium primigenium. NCBI lineage: Bacteria > Pseudomonadati > Myxococcota > Myxococcia > Myxococcales > Archangiaceae > Melittangium > [Archangium] primigenium. The sequence continues at coordinate 8,203,205 of NZ_JADWYI010000001.1, read as the reverse complement.
CGTCGTCTCCGGGGTGAGGTGCTCCTCCCAGGGGACGCTGGCCACGGCCGCGTACAGCCCGTCGGCGCCCCGGGCCTCGAACTCGCCCAGGGGGTAGAGCACGCGCATGGCGATGCGCGACCAGAGGCAGACCTTGAGGGCCTCGTCGAGCGAGGCCATGAAGCGCACGCCGCCGCGGTCCTGGCGGATGCGGCGCGCACCCAGCTCCTTGAGTTCCTCGGCGAGCAGGTCCTCGGTGCCGCGGGCGGTGGTGGCGAAGAGGGCGAGACGTTCGGCCATGGGCACGGCCCATATCCGGATGTGGGCCCCGGGACCAAGAGGAAAGCCGGGGGGAGGGCCCGGTTAGCGCGCCAACACCTCGTACAGCGTGAAGGTGGCGTCCTGGCGTGCGCTCGCCGCCCGGGTGGCCTTGAAGTCCTCGGATTGGAAGTACGCCTTCATGCACTCCTTGTCCCGCCAGCGGGTGATGAGGAGCAGCTCCGGCTCGGGCTCGAAGGAGCGCAGCACCTCGAGCCCGAGGAAGCCCTCGTACCGGTCCACCGTGCGCGAGCGGGCCCCGAAGGCGGCTTCCAGGTGCGTGGCTTCCTGGGCGGACACGCGGAAGCGGTTGATGGTGACGAGCATGGCGGGGGGACTCTGGAGGGCGCCCGGGGCCGCTGGCAACCCCCCCGGGGGACTGGGCTCAGGCGCGGGTGGGCAGGGCGTCGGTGTCGGGCGGGGCCTGGTGCTCCACGGGCCGCACGACGAGGACGTAGACGAGCACCGAGGCGAGCGCGAAGCCCGCCATCACCACCGCCACGGGGAGCGCGCTGGTGCCCTGGAAGAGGACGGCCACGAGCGCGCTGGACGCCGCGGCCACGAGCATGCGCAGGGCATTGAGCACCGCGCTCGCCACGCCGGCGATGTCCGGCATGGGCTGCAGCGCGCCGTGGGTGGCGTTGGGGGTGATGAAGCCGAGGCTGAAGTTGGTGAGCGCGAACAGGGGCAGCAGCGTGGCCACCGAGGCCAGGCCCGTCCCGGTGACGAGCACGAGCAGCAGCGAGCCGAGGCCGCCCAGGGCGAGCCCCAGCGTCAGCAGCCGGGCCGCCGGGACGCCCCGCGCGCTGAGCCGGCCATTGGCGAACGCGCCCGCCATCATCGCCAGGGCGGTGAGGGCGAAGCAGGTGCCGTAGACCGCGGTGGACACGCCCAGCACGTCCATGAGCACCAGGGGCGAGCCGGAGATGTAGGCGAAGCAGCAGCCGAACGACAGGGCGCTGAGCAGCGAATAGCCGAGCGACAGCCGGTGGCCGAACACCCGCGCGTAGCTCCGGGCGAGGCCGCGCGGCGACAGGGGCGCCTGGCTCCGGGGCGCCGACTCCTGCAAGCCCCCGGCGGTGGCCAGCAGCAGCACGAGCCCGCCCGCGGCGAGCGTGAAGTAGATGGCGCGCCAGTGGCTCACCGCCAGCACCCCGGCGCCAATCGTGGGGGCGATCATCGGCGCCACGCCCATGACGAGGCTCACGTAGGACAGGCGCGTGCGCGCGACGGCGCCCTCGAACAGGTCGCGGATGATGGCCATCACCAGCACGGAGCCCGCGCCCGCGCCCGCGCCCTGGATGAACCGGCACACGAGCATCACCGGCAGCGAGCCCGCGAGCGCGCAGCCCACGCCCGCCGCCACGAACACCCCACAGCCCACGAGCATCAACGGCCGGCGCCCGTAGCGGTCCGACAGGGGCCCGTACACGAGTGGCCCGAGCGCGAAGCCCACCATGAAGAGGCTGAGCGACAGGCTCGCCCCCGCGCTCGTCGTGCCCAGCGACTGGGCCATGAGCCCGAGCGCGGGCAGCCCCATGTCGATGGAGAAGGGCGGCAGCGCGCTGAGCGCGCCCAGCAGCAGGGTGAAGACGAAGGACTGGGGACGGATGCGCACGGCCGAACCTTTCTCACGGCCCCGACAAGGATGTACCACGATGCGGTACAGTGTATTGTGGAGCGGTACAACCCTTAAAGGCCAGGACGCACGGTGTCAATGCCGGCGCCCGGGAGGTGCTCTGCGGTGGGGGACAGGACGAAGGACGAGGAGACGACGGCCCGGGAGGGGCGGGGGGAGTCCATCCAGGTCATCGCCCGGGCGGCGGCCATCCTCCGGGCGCTCGCGAGCCAGTCCGAGGGCTCGAGCCTGGGGCGGCTCGCCCGGCAGGTGGGGTTGCCGCGCTCCACGGTGCAGCGGATCGTCGGGGCGCTGCGGGACGAGCAGTGGGTGACGGTGGAGGACGGCCTCCGGCTCGGGCCGGGCCTGGTGGCGCTGGCGGGCGCGGCCCGGGGGGACGTGCTGTCGGTGGCCCAGCCGCACCTGGACGCGCTGCGCCAGCGCGTGGACGAGACCGTCAACCTGACGCTGCTCCAGGGGCGGCGCGCGGTGAGCGTGGCGCGCAGCTTCTCCGACCGGCCGTTGAGTGTCCGCGGCGCGCTCGGAGACACCTACCCCCTGCACAGCACCTCCCACGGCAAGGCCCTGCTCGCGGAGATGACGGACGAGCAGGTGCGCCGGCTCATGGGCTCGCGGCTGGAGCCGCTCACGTCCCGGACGCTGCGCACGCTGCCCGCGCTGCTCGAAGACCTGCGGGGCGTGCGCGAGCGGGGCGTGGCCGTGGACGAGGAGGAGCACGCCGAGGGCATCTGCGCGGTGGGTGTGGCGCTGCGGCTCGCCACGGGCCCGCGCTACGCCCTGGCCATTCCCATCCCCGCGAGCCGGTTCGCGGCCCGGCGGGACGTCCTGCAGCGCGAGCTGCTGCGCTGCCGGGAGGAACTGGAGGCCACGATGGCGGGAGTGCTTCCCCCGCCGGGCCCCTGAGCGCCTCACGCGGCGCCCTACATCGCGCTGGTGCCCATCTCCCCCACGCCGCGGATGAGCACCTCGCGGGGCTTGGCCCCGTCGGCCGGGCCCACCACGCCCTCGCGCTCCATGCGCTCGATCATCCGGGCCGAGCGGTTGTAGCCGATGCGCATCTTGCGCTGGAGCATGGAGATGGAGACGGCCTTCATCTCGCTCACGGTGGCGAGCGCCTGGTCGTACAGCTCGTCGGACAGGTCGTCCTCCTCGCCGCCGCCGCCCTCGCCGTCCTCCTCGCGCGGCTTGAGGATGGACTCGTCGTAGACGGGCTTGCCCTGGGACTTGAGGTGGTCCACCGCGCCCTTGATTTCGCTCTCCGACACGAAGGCGCCGTGCACGCGCTGCAGGTGCGCGCTCGTGGGCGGCATGATGAGCATGTCGCCCATGCCGAGCAGGGCCTCGGCGCCCACCGTGCCCAGGATGGTCATGGAGTCGGGCTTGGAGCGCAGCATGAAGCTGATGCGCGTGGGGAAGTTGGCCTTGATGATGCCCGTGACCACGTCCGTGGAGGGGCGCTGCGTGGCCACCATCAGGTGGATGCCGGCGGCGCGCGCCATCTGCGCCAGGCGCGCCACGTACGTCTCCACCTCGCGGCTGGCCACCATCATCAGGTCGGCCAGCTCGTCGATGATGACCACGATGTAGGGCAGCTTCTTCCACTCCTTCTTCTCCTCGGGCGCGTCGCCCGAGTCCCCGGCGGCCCCGAGCGCGGCGTCCACCGCCTCGTCCATGCCGTCGTCGTCCTCGTCCCCGGCCGCGTCGAGCGCGGGGGCGTCCTCGGACTCGGGCGTGGCCTCGAGTGCCTCCTCGTCATCGTCGAAGCGGGGCGCGGCGACCCCGGGCCCGGCGCTCGTGGGCGCGCTGGGCTCCTCGAACTGGGCGTCCTCGGGCGTGGCCGCGTCCACCACCAGCACCTTCTTGGGCTTCTTCGGGACGCTGGCCTTGCGGGGCGCCTCGTGGGCGGGCTTGGAGGCGCGCTCGGCCTCGGTCGTCTCCACGAGCTTGTTGAAGCCGGCGATGTTGCGCACGCCCGCCTCGGACAGCATCTGGTAGCGCCGCTCCATCTCCTCCACGGCCCAGCGCAGCGCGAGCGCCGCCTTCTTGGGGTCGGTCACCACGGGCAAGAGCAGGTGCGGGATGCCCTCGTACACGGAGAGCTCCAGCATCTTCGGGTCCACCATGATGAAGCGCACCTCCTCGGGTGTGGACTTGAGGAGGATGCTCATGATCATGGAGTTGACGGCCACGGACTTGCCCGAGCCGGTGGTGCCGGCGATGAGCAGGTGGGGCGCCTTGGCCAGGTCGAAGACGTACGGCATGCCCTCGATGTCCTTGCCCACGCACATGGTGAGCTTGCTGCTGGCCTTCTGGAACAGGTCCTGCTCGGCGATCTCCTTGAGGAACACCGTCTCGCGGTCGCGGTTGGGCACCTCGATGCCGACCACGCCCTTGCCGGGGATGGGCGCCACGATGCGCACGCGCATGGCCTCCATGGCCATGGCGAGGTCATCCTGCAGCGCGGCGATCTTGCTCACCTTGATGCCGGGCCCCGGGAGGAACTCGTACATGGTGACCACGGGGCCGGGACGGATTTCCACCACCTCGCCGGTGATGCCGAAGTCGGCGAGCTTGGCGCGCAGCTTCTCCGCGGTGGTGAGGAAGGCGTCCTTGTCGAGCGCCGAGCGCTCCTTCTTCTCGACGGAGAGCACGTCCAGCGGGGGCAGCGAGAAGCTGGTGCGGCCGCCCACGAACTGGAACTCGTGCTCCTTCTTCTTGGCGACGACGGCGGTGGGCTTGGGCGGGGCCTTGGGCTCCACGATGAGGGGCGTGCGCGCGGCGAGCGCGGAGGGCGGCGCGGGGATGAGGGCCGAGGGGGCCGCGGGCGCGGGCAGGGGAGCCTCGGCGTCGAGCGCGTCCACGCCCGGGCCGGTGATGATGTTCGGGGCCTTGGGGCGCTTGCCCTTGGCGGGCTCGGCGGGGGCGGGGGCGGCGGCCTGCGGCGGGGGCACGGCGTTGGCCGCGCCCGAGGGGGCCAGGAACGACGCCCACACGGGATCCGCGCCGGGCGTGGGCCGCGCGGGGGCGGCGGGCGGGGTGACGATGACGGGGGTGGAGGCGGGCAGCTCCGGGTTCTTCCGGGCCTCGCGCGCCGCGTCCTTGGCGTCCTTGGCGGCCTTCTTCGCTTGGAGCAGCCGCTCCTTCTCCTCCTGGCGGGACAGGCGCAGGGACTCCTCGGCCATGGCCTCGGCCTCGGCCTCCTCCGCCTCGGCGATGAGCTGCTCGGCCTCGTCGAGCTCGGCCTCCTCGGCCTCCAGCTGCGCGAGGAAGGCGTCCTCCTCCTCCTGATCCTTGGCGGACTGCTCCTTGCGCTCCTGGTAGGCCTGCTTCTGCTGTTCCCAGAAGGCGAGCGCGCTGGCCTCCACGCGCTGGGCGATCACGCTCGCCCCCTGCCACGCGAGCGAGCACAGCTTGAGGAAGGTGTACTGGGTGCCGACGATGAGCGCCGCGGCGCACACCGTGGTCACCAGGATGATGGTGCCCACCGTGGAGAACAGGCCCACGAGCACGCCGCCCAGGCTGGAGCCGATGAGGCCCCCGGGGGGATGGGCCTGCCCGGGCTGGTTGCCGAGGAAGAGCTGGGCGAGCACGGCGCCGCTCAGGGTGAGCAGCACGAAGGCGACGAGCTGGGGCCAGCGCCGGCGCTCGCGGCTGCCCACGAACACGACCATGGCGGCGTAGAAGCCGCACAGGGGCAGCAGGTAGGCCCACACGCCGAGCAGGCCGCGCAGGTTCTCCGCGATGAGGTGCCCCATGGGGCCCACCGCGTTCTGGAAGCCGGGGCCGCGCCGGTCCTTCATGTTGTAGGTGGCCACCGACACCAGCGACAGCACCGAGGCCGCCAGGAGCACCAGGCCGATGAGCGCCTTGCGCCCCGGTCCGGCCTCCTCCTCGCCCAGGCCCCGCTTGGCCTTCTTCTCCGCGATGGCCTTGCGCCTCGAGGCGATGTCCTGCCGAGACAGGACCGTCTTCTCCGCCCTGGCCGTCTTCTCCGCCCTGGCCGTCCGTTCCGCCATGACTTGCTCTCACTCCCCAGTAGCGGCCTGTAGCAGCCGTCGGGCGGAGTGTAGGGAGGGCAGGGGGCCGGTCAATTTTCCGGCGGGTCGTCCAGGGAGCCGCGCCCACCACTTTGGGGCGCCGCCCGGGAGCGGAGCATGTATCTTGCCCTCATACCGTCGCGTCGCACCTGGAGCCAGCCCTCATGTCTCACATCGAGAAGCCGTCCACCCCCGAAGAGGCGTACTTCCAGCACGAGGAGATCGAGAAGAAGCGCAAGCTCGCCTTCGAGCAGGCCCAGCGGCTGCAGATCCAGCAGCGCGAGGAGCTCAAGGCCCTGCACTACATGAAGTGCCCCAAGTGCGGCCTGGACCTGCAGCCCGTCGTGCGCGCCGACGTGGAGATCGACACCTGCTTCAACTGCCACGGCATCTTCCTGGACGCCGGCGAGCTCGAGGTGCTGCAGAAGCAGATGAAGCACGAGAACGACGGCAAGTGGATGGGCGCGGTGCTCAACCTCTTCAAGAACAAGTAGTCATGAAGCTCTCCGTCGAGCAGGTCCGTCACGTGGCCGGTCTGGCCCGCCTGTCGCTGTCCGCCTCGGAAGAGGAGCGCTACGCCGTGCAGCTGTCGGCCGTGCTCGACGCGGTGGCGCAACTGGAGGAGCTGGACGTGGAGGGCGTGGAGCCCACCTCGCATGCCTCGCTCGCCGCGGCGCTCCTGCGCGAGGACACGCCCCGGCCGTCGCTCACGCCGGAGCGCGCCCTGGCCAATGCCCCGGCGCGGGGCGGCACCAGCTTCGCCGTCCCGAAGATCCTGGAGTGACGCCATGTCGTTGACCGACCTCACCCTGTTGGAGCTGGCGGAGAAGCTCGCCTCGGGACAGACGAGCGCCGTGGAGGCGACGCGGGCGTGCCTGGCGCGCATCGCCCAGGTGGACGGGAAGGTGAAGGCCTTCCTGCGTCTGGACGAGCGCGGGGCGCTGGCGGCCGCCGAGGCGAGCGACGCGCGCCGCGCCACGGGCACGCGCCTGGGCCCGCTGGATGGCGTGCCCGTGGCCGTCAAGGACATCTTCCTCACCGAGGGCGTGGAGACCACGTGTGCCTCGCGGGTGCTCCAGGGCTTCGTGCCACCCTACGACGCCACGGCGGTGACCCTGCTCAAGCAGGCGGGCATGCCCATCGTGGGCAAGCTCAACCAGGACGAGTTCGCCATGGGCTCGTCCAACGAATCGAGCGCCTTCGGGGCGTGCCACAACCCGTGGGATTTGACGCGCACGCCGGGCGGCTCCTCGGGGGGCTCGGCGGCGGCGCTGGCGGCGCGCGAGGTGTTCGGCACCCTGGGCACGGACACGGGCGGCTCCATCCGCCAGCCCGCGGCGCTCACCAACACGGTGGGGCTCAAGCCCACCTACGGGCGCGTGTCGCGCCAGGGCGTCATCGCCTACGCCTCGTCGCTGGATGCGCCGGGCCCCATGGGGCGCACGGTGGGCGACGTGGCGGCGCTGCTGCAGGTGCTCGCGCGGCATGATCCGCTCGACTCCACCTCCGCGGCGGTGGAGGTGCCGGACTACCGGGCGGACCTGGAGGCGGGCGTGGCGGGGCTCAAGCTGGGCGTGCCGCGCGAGTACTTCGTCGAGGGCATGGACCCCCAGGTGGAGGCGGCGGTGCGCGCGGCGCTCGCGGCCTACGAGAAGCTCGGGGCCACGCTGGTGGACGTGTCCCTGCCGCACACGAAGTACGCGCTGGCGACGTACTACCTCCTGGCCCCGGCGGAGGCCTCGAGCAACCTGGCCCGCTATGACGGCGTGCGCTACGGCTTCCGGGCGCGCGAGGGCAAGGGGCTCAAGGACATGTACGGCCAGACGCGGGACCAGGGCTTCGGGCCCGAGGTCAAGCGCCGCATCATGCTGGGCACGTACGCGCTGTCGGCGGGCTACTACGACGCCTACTACCTCCGGGCCCAGAAGGTGCGCACGCTCATCCGCGAGGACTTCACGCGCGCCTTCACCCAGGTGGACGCCATCGTGACGCCCACCTCGCCCGTGCCGGCCTTCAAGCTGGGCGAGAAGGTGGAGGACCCGCTGTCCATGTACCTCATGGACGTGTGCACGCTGCCGTGCAACCTGGCGGGGCTGCCCGGGCTGTCCCTGCCCTGTGGCTTTACCCGGGAGGGGCTGCCGGTGGGCTTGCAGCTCATGGGTCGGCCGTTCGACGAGGCGCGGCTCTTGCGCATCGGCCGGGCGTTCGAGCGGGAGCACGACTTCACGCGCCGCCTGGCGCCCCTGTGAGACCCACGGGAAGAGACACGGAGACGCCATGTCGCTGAGCGATTTCCAGCCGGTCATCGGGCTCGAGGTCCACGCCCAGATGCTGACCCACACGAAGCTCTTCTGTGGCTGCGCCACCGCGTTCGGCGCGGCGCCCAACCACCACACCTGCCCGGTGTGTCTGGGGATGCCCGGGGTGCTGCCGGTGCTCAACCAGCGCGTGGTGGAGTACGCCATCCGCGTGGGCCTGGCGCTGGGCTGCACGGTGAAGAAGACGAGCGTGTGGAGCCGGAAGAACTACTTCTATCCGGACATGCCCAAGGGCTATCAGATCACCCAGTACGATCAGCCCATCTGCGAGTGGGGCCACCTCGCGCTGGACACCCCCGAGGGCGAGCGGCGCATCCGCGTGCGCCGCATCCACATGGAGGAGGACGCGGGCAAGAGCGTGCACGACGCCTCGGCGAGCGAGTCCCTGGTGGACTTGAACCGCGCGGGCGTGCCGCTCCTGGAGATCGTGAGCGAGCCGGATCTGCGCACCTCGGACGAGGCGGTGGACTACCTCAAGTCCCTGCGGGACGTGCTCGTCTACCTGGGCGTGAACGACGGCAACCTGGAGGAGGGCTCGTTTCGCTGTGACGCCAACGTGTCGGTGATGCGCAAGGGCGCCACCGTGTACGGCCAGCGCGTGGAGCTCAAGAACATCAACTCGTTCCGGTTCGTGAAGCAGGCGATCGACTACGAGATCTCCCGCCAGGTGGATCTGATCGAATCGGGCGGGAAGGTGGACCAGCAGACGCGGCTGTACGACCCGAACAAGGGCGAGACGCGCGCGATGCGCTCGAAGGAGGACGCGCACGACTACCGCTACTTCCCGGAGCCGGACCTGCCGCCGCTGCACCTGACGGACGCGCAGCTGGACGAGGCGGGGCGGTCGCTGCCGGAGCTGCCCCGGGCCAAGGTGTCGCGCTTCATGAGCCAGTACGGCCTGCCGGCGTACGACGCGCGCATCCTCTGCGCCGAGCGCCCGCTGGCGGACTACTTCGAGGCGGTGGCGCAGCACCACGCGGACGCCAAGCGGGTGTCCAACTGGTTCCTGGGCGAGCTGTTGCGGCTGCTCAAGGAGGAGGGGGGCAGTGTCACCACGCTGCGCTTCTCCACGGTGCAGTTCGGTCGGCTGCTGGGCGCGGTGGAGAAGGGGACCCTCTCGTTCAACGCGGGCAAGGACGTGTTCGGGGAGATGTTCCGCACGGGCCGCGAGCCCGAGGCCATCATCGAGGAGAAGGGCCTCGCGCAGGTGAGCGACACGGGGGCCATCGAGGCGGTGGTGGACGACGTCCTCGCCCAGAACGCGGACACGGCGGAGAAGTACCGGGCGGGCAAGAAGCAGATGTTCGGCTTCTTCGTGGGCCAGGTGATGAAGGCCATGAAGGGCAAGGGCAACCCGGTCCTGGTGAACGAGCTGCTCAAGAAGAAGCTCGGCGACTAGCCGGTCCGCCCACCAGTCGGGGGGGCGGGCGGGGTCGGGGGCACGCTCCGGGCCATGCCTACCCTCAAGGCATGGACATCCTCCCTTTTCCCCGACAGACCCCCCGTCAGGCGGCGAGTGTCCCCGTGTCCGTGCGCGAGCACACGGGACTGCTGGACACGAGCGCCGCGGCGGGCATTCCCGCCATGCCCCTGCTGGGCGTGCTGCCCGTGCGGCGGCTCATCCCGCAGGACCTGCACTCGGTGCTCGACTACCAGGGCGCGCTGAGTGTCCTGGGGGCGGGTCTGCTGTCGGAGAGTCGGGGGGCGCGGCTCGCGGGCGTGGTGCTGGGGAGCGCGGGCCTGGGGGTCGCGCTGCTCACGGACTACCGGCTGAGCCTGCGCAAGTTCATCCCCATCGAGGTCCACGAGGCCATCGATCACCTCTGGAGCCTGGGGGTCATCGCCGCGCCCTTCGTGCTGGGCTTCGCGCGCCGGAGCCGGTGGGCCACGGGCGTGAACCTGCTGGTGGGCGCGACGACGATCCTCGGCTCGCTCTTCACCGACTACCGGGCCCAGCGCGGGGTGCAGTGGGGCCGCGGCGCGGTGACGGACCTGGGGCCCGTGGGGGCCTGAGCCCGTCACCCGGGCCCTCCACTCGGGCCCATCTACTTGATGAGGCCGATCTCCCGCAGGCGCTGCTGGAGGAAGGCATCGGCGGTGATGGGGGGCTGGCCCGGCTTCTCCGGCGAGGTGGTGCCGGGCAGGGCCTCGAGCATGCACTCCGGATAGGGGTGCACGAAGAAGGGCATGGAGTAGCGCGTGTTGTCCTCGGCGAGCGAGGGCGGGTTGACCACGCGGTGGGTGGTGGCGGGGATGATGCCGTTGGTGATGCGGCTGAGCATGTCGCCCGAGTCCACGACGATCTGTCCGCGCAGCGTGTCCACGGGGATCCACTCGCCGTCGCGGGTGAGGATCTCCAGGCCGGACGCGGTGCCCTCGCACAAGAGGGTGATGAGGTTGATGTCCTCGTGCTCGGCGGCGCGCACCGCGCCCGGGACGAACTTCTCCTTGAGGGGCGGGTAGTGGATGACGCGCAGCACGGAGGTGCCGTCCTGGGCCATGTCGCTGAACGTGGTGCGCGGCAGCTCGAAGTACTCGGCGATGGCCTGGAGCATCACGGCCGCCGCGTCGTCGAGCGCGTTGAAGAGGGCGAGCGTGTTCTCGCGGAAGGTGGGCACCTCCTCGGGCCAGATGTTGTGGGCCGCGGTGTTGGGCCGGCGCGGGTGGCCCTCGGGCAGGTCTCGCCCCACGTGCCAGAACTCCTTGAGGTCTCCCACGGTGCGGTTCTTCGCGTGCTCCTTGCCAAAGGGCGTGTAGGCGCGCTGACCGCCGTAGGCGGGCACGTGGTAGCGGTGCTTCACCGCGTCGCTCTGACGGAAGAAGGACTCCACGTCCGCGTAGGTGCGGCGGATGAGCCCATCCTCGATGCCGTGGCCCTCGACGGACACGAAACCGAATTCCTTGAGGGCGTCTCCGAACACGCGCACGAAGCGGGCGCGCTCCTCGGGGTTGCCCGAGCGGTAGTGGGACAGATTGACGAGGGGGATGCGGCGAGAGGCTGGGGACATGGCCCGCCCACTCTAGCCGCTCGCGGGGGGGCGGGTGAACACCACCCCGAAACGAGGACGGCCGGTGGCTCGTGCCACCAGCCGTCTTCACGCGCCCGGAGGCGCGACCCGACTAGTCGTTACCGAGGGCGTTCTGGCAGGCCTCGCTGATGTTCTTCTGGTTGTTGGCGCAGTCGGTGAGGGCGCCCAGGAACGTGAGCTCGCTGCCCTTGGCGCACGCCTTGATGCCGTTGAAGCAGTCCACCGTCTTCAGCAGCGCCTCCTTGTCGGCGTCGGAGCAGCTCTTCTCGACGCTCTCCTTACACTGGTTGATCTCGGCCTCGGTGGGCTTGGTGAAGGGCGACTCCGAGCCATCCGAACAGGGCTCGAACTTCTTCGCGAGCGACTCGGAGGAATCGGCCACTTCTTCGCACACGTTGCTGCTGCAGCCGGTCAGGGCCAGGGCCACCGCCGCGATCGCGAACATCTTCTTCATGGTGTGTTCTCCCCCTCAGGGATTGCTACTGGGTGTGGATGTGAAGCGCGCCTTGGAGCGATCCATTCGCTCGGTTATTCATGCGCGCGTCAGGTCGTCGGAGAGGCGCTCCCCATCCTCGGGGCCGCTCCTCCTGAAATCTCACGGACAGTGAGATTGGCCGCGCATCCTAGCGATCCGCTGGCTGATTGCGAGAAGTCAGCCGCGTGGGATCATCAGAACAGGGCCGCCTCGCACGCATTGCTCGGCGCCGCGCCATCACAACGGGCCATGGCGTCCAGGAAGGCGTCGCGCTGATCCGGCACACACGCCTCCAGCCGCGCGTAGCAGTCCAACTGGGCCTGGAGCCGCTCGCGATCCTTGGCATCGCAGGCATCGGCCTGGCGCTCGCAATTCGCGGCGGTGAAGGCGGGCAGGGGCGCGCGCGCCACGCAGGGCCGGGCCTTCTGATCCACCTGGGCGTAGGCGTCCGCGATCTCCGCGCACAGCGTGTCACGGCAGCCGCCCAGGACTCCCGCCGTCAGGCAGGCCAGTATCCATGCGGACTTCCTCATCGAGACGACTCCCAGGTGGTGGGCGGAGACATTGACGCAGAGAGAGGAGATAAAGGAGGAGACAAATGAGGGCGCCCATCCTACCTTCAGGGGCGACCGGCGAGGGGCGTGAGGCCTGGACCGCGGGGATGTTCCCCTGCACCATCTGCCTTGACTCCCCAGGGCTTCTCCCGTAGATCGGGCCCCCTTTGCATCGTGGGGCGGGTTTGTCCGTCCGACATGCTCACCGGTATTCCACGGGTTGGCTAGACCCGGACAACCAGGGGTTCAACGATGTACGCAGTCATTCGCACGGGCGGCAAGCAGTACCGCGTGGCCGAGGGCGACGTGCTCCGGATCGAGAAGGTCACGGGCGACGTCGGCACCGAGGTGACGTTCAACGACATCCTGCTGCTCGGCGGTTCCGACAGCCCGAAGGTGGGGCAGCCGACCGTGTCGGGCGCGAAGGTCGTGGGCAAGATCCTCGCCCAGGACAAGCACCGCAAGGTGTTGCACTTCCGCAAGGAGAAGGAGGGCTGGACGCGCCGTCGTGGCCACCGTCAGCCCTACACCGAGGTCAAGGTCACCTCCATCTCCGGCTAGTCCAGCCCCCCACTTCCCGGAGCGCCGAGTGGCGCGCCGGCAGTCCTAGGAATCGGTGTCATGGCACATAAAAAGGGTCAGGGTTCTTCTCGCAACGGTCGCGATTCCAACCCGCAGTACCGGGGCGTGAAGGTGTACGCGGGCGAGACCGTCACCGCGGGCAGCATCCTCGTGCGTCAGCTCGGCACGGTCATCCACCCCGGTAGCAACGTGAAGCTCGGGCGTGACTACACGCTCTACTCCACGGTCGACGGTGTGGTGAAGTACGAGCGTCAGGGTCGGGACCGCAAGAAGGTCTCGGTCTATCCGGCCCAGGCGAGCGCCTGATTCAAGGCGTCGTCTGAGTGAGGGGAGCCCGGAGTGCAAGGGCTCCCGGATTACCTCGCGAACGGGTCGCTCCCGGTCCATCCGCCCCTGGCGCTTGGACGTGGAGGCGGCCCGTTCCGCGTTTCAGAGGGTCTGATGAAATTCGTTGATGAAGTCCGCATCCAGGTGAAGGCGGGTGATGGCGGCAATGGTGCCGTGGCCTTCCGCCGGGAGAAGTACATCGACCGGGGTGGCCCCAACGGCGGGGATGGCGGCAATGGCGGCTCGGTCATTTTCGTGGCCGATCCCCAGCTGACGACGCTGCTGGACTACCGCTACCAGCAGCACCACCGGGCGCGGAACGGGGAAGGGGGCATGGGCAACGACTGCAACGGCCGCTCGGCGGAGGATCTCGTCCTCCGGGTGCCCGTGGGCACGCTCCTGCGCGACGAGGCCACCGAGGAGATCCTGGCGGACCTGAGCGAGGCGGGCCAGCAGGTGGTGGCGTGCAAGGGCGGCCGGGGCGGCCTGGGGAACATGAACTTCGCCACGTCCACGCGGCAGACGCCGCGCTTCGCCCAGGACGGCACGCCGGGCGAGGAGCGCATGCTGCGCCTGGAGCTCAAGCTGCTCGCGGACGTGGGCCTCTTGGGCTTTCCCAACGCGGGCAAGAGCACGCTCATCTCCATCGTGAGCCGGGCCCGGCCGAAGATCGCCAACTATCCGTTCACCACGCTCGTGCCCAACCTGGGTCTGGTCCAGTACAAGGACGGCCTGTCCTTCGTGATGGCGGACATCCCGGGCCTCATCGAGGGCGCCAGCGACGGCGTGGGCCTGGGCCACCAGTTCCTGCGGCACGTGGAGCGCTGCAAGGTGCTCGTGCACCTGCTGGACATGGGCACCGAGAGCGAGGACCGCGATCCCCTGCGCGACTTCGACACCCTGAACCAGGAGCTGGCGAAGTACAGCGAGGAGCTGTCGCACAAGCCCCAGGTGGTGGCCCTCAACAAGCTGGACCTGCCCCATGCCCAGGAGCGCGTGGAGCCGGTGACGCGGGCCCTGCGCGAGCGTGGCATCGCGGTGTTCCCGGTCTCGTGCGCCACGGGCCTGGGCATGCAGCCCCTGCTCGACGCGATGGCCGAGGTGCTCTTCACCGGTCGCACGGACAAGCTGCACGTCGAGCCCCCGCCCAAGGTCCGGGCCGAGAAGAAGGCCCCGGCCAAGAAGCCGACCGCCCAGAAGGCCCCGGCCAAGAAGGCGTCGGCCTCGAAGGTCGCGGCGAAGAAGTCGGCCTCCGCGAAGAAGGCGCCCGCCAAGAAGGCTCCAGCCAAGGTCGCGGCGAAGAAGTCGGCCTCCGCGAAGAAGGCGCCGGCCAAGAAGGCCTCGGCCAAGAAGGTCGCGGCGAAGAAGTCGGCCGTGAAGAAGGCGCCCGCGAAGAAGGTCGTGAAGAAGGCCTCGGCCAAGAAGGCGCCGGCGAAGAAGTCGGCCGCGAAGAAGGCCCCGGCCAAGAAGGCGAGCGCGGCGCGCCGTCGGAGGTCCTGAGTCCATGGCGGGTGGCGGTCCTGGTTACGAGAAGCAAGAGAAGGCGCGCCTCGATCCGGAGTCGCTCCTGCTCGACGTGCGCAAGGAGAAGATCGACAAGGTCATCTCCCAGCGCACGCGCACCTTCACGATCGTGTTGGATCGCCTGGAGGACAGCTTCAACATGGCGGCGGTGATGCGCACCTGCGAGGCCAATGGCCTCCAGGAAGTGCACGTCATCGTCAACCCCGCGGCGCCCTTCATGCCCAACTCCCGCGTGGGGCAGGGGTGCGACAAGTGGCTCGACGTGAAGCTCTACAAGGACTTCGCCTCGTGCCGCGAGCACCTCAAGTCGCGGGGGTTTTCTCTGTACGCCTCGGCGATCCGCGAGGATGCCCAGAGCCTCTACTCCCTGCGCTTCGACTCGAAGGTCGCGCTCATCTTCGGCAACGAGCGTGACGGCGTGAGCCAGGAAGTGCTGGACGGCTCGGATGGGACCTTCTGGATTCCCATGCGCGGCTTCAGCCAGAGCTTGAACATCTCCGCCGCCGCCTCGGCCTGTGTCACCCGCGCCATCTCCTGGCGCGAGGAGCACCTGGGCCGTGTGGGAGATCTGACGGAAGCCGAGGCCCAGGTCCTGCGCGATCGCTTCTATGTGCTCGCCGTGAAACAGCGGCGGAAGATCTTCAAGAAAGCGCCTCCGACGCCGCCTTGAATGCCCGGCCCGCGCGGCGCGTCCGTACGAATGGACGGAACACGCGGGCCCCCACGCCCGCTCGGAGAGAGAGCCACGCCATGCACCTCGAGATGCTGCTCATGACCCTGCTGGCCGCCCCCGTGGTGGCCCCGGTGAAGACCCCGGCCGCTCCTCCGGCCGCCCAGGCACCCACCCAGCAGGCGTCCGCTCCCGCCGAGAAGGCCCCCGAGCCGAAGAAGGCGGCCCCGACGCCCGAGGTGAAGGACCTGGTCGACCGGATGCAGGCCTTCTACGAGAAGACCCAGGACTTCACGGCCGACTTCAAGCAGGACTACAAGTACAAGGTCCTGCGGCGCACCCAGTCCTCCACGGGCAAGGTCATCTACAAGAAGCCGGGCCTCATGCGCTGGGAGTACGAGAAGCCCTCGGTGCGCACCTTCGTGCTCGCGGGCGAGAAGGTGTACGCGCACGACCCCGAGGCGCAGACGCTCAGCGTGGGCCGCATCGACACCAACCAGCTCTCCGCCTCGGTGACGTTCCTCTTCGGCAAGGGCAAGCTCGCCGACGAGTTCTCCATCTCCAAGGGCGAGTGCAAGGACTGCAAGGGCACGCTGCTCGTGCTGGATCCGCTCAAGGAGGAGCCGCGCTTCCGCCAGGTGCGCCTGGAGGTGGACCCGAAGACGGCGCAGGTGCTCAAGAGCACCGTGGTGGATCCGGACGGCAGCGAGAACGCCATCGCCTTCCTGAACCTCAAGACGAACGTGGGCGTCGACGCCGAGCGCTTCAAGATCAACCCGCCCCAGGGCACGCGCATCGACGATCTCACGAAGCTGATGCAGAAGTAGTCCATGCGGATCGCGCGCGCCGGGGCCCTGTCGTTGCTGCTCGCCGGGTGTCACCCCGCGGCGCTGGCTCCACCGGTCGAGGCCCCGGGCAGTCTCGCGGGCCTGACGCTGCCCTTGTTACCCTCGCCGCACCTGCGGCTCGCGGTGGAGGGCGACTTGAATGGCCGTCCGCTGCCCGTGGTCCTCGATGTCGCCCGGGCGCTCTCGGCGGTGTCCTCTGGCTGCTGGGACGAGAAGCGGCCCGCGCCGCCCGTCATGGGCTCGGCGCGGGTGCCCGATGTCTCCGCGCTTCCGGGCAACCTGCGGGACTGGCCGCTCGTGCGGCTGACGGGCCTGCGCGTGGGCGGCGTGCTCCTGGGCCCCCGGGGCGTGGGCCTCACCGGGGAGCGCGCCTGCGCGGTGACGCTCGGCGCGGACGTGCTCGGGTCCTATGCCTTCACGCTGGATCCCCTGCGCCGCGAGGTGACCTTCGAGCCCTCGCGTCCCCGGGCCGCCTGGCTGGCCGCGCTGCCCGCGACCGACGCGAACTCCGCCGAGGACGTCCACGTGCTGGAACTGTCGCGCGAGCCGGTGGGGGACTGGCCCCTGCTGGCGGCGCGGCTGACCCAGGGCGAGGCGGTGCTCACGGGCCCCTTCGTGCTGGTCTCGCGCGAGCCCTTCTCCCGGCTGGCCCAGGGCTCCGCCGAGGCCCAGCGGCTGCACCCCCTGGAGACCGCCGCCCGGCTGCCGCCGCGGGCCTACGTGATGGACGCGGTGGAGGTGGCCACGGGCGTGGGCGTGGCGCCCGTGGTGCTGGAGGCGGGCGTGGGGTGGCGCAATCCCACCACGCTGGGCCGGCTGGGGCCGGACGTGTGGGGCCGGTTCCGGGCCACGGTGGACGTGCAGGGCAACACGCTGCTGCTGCGGCGGCCCCGGGTCCAGCGCTCGGAGAACGTCCAGCGCTGTGCCCGTCCCTCGGCGACGGGGGGCGCGGAGACCTGGCGCGAGGAGGACTGCTTCGCGCTGCACGTGCGGCGGGGGGCGGGTGGACGCACGGCGGCCACGGCGGCGGTGTTCCGCGACCTGCCCGAGGGCGGGCGGCTGTACCTGGAGCCGTTGGGGGAGAAGGGCGAGCCCTTGTCGCTCGCATGCCAGGTGGGCTTCTCGTTCTCCCCCACCAGCCGGGGCGTGACGACGCAGCACCTGTTGCCCTGGCCGAACCTGTCGCGCTCCCTGCCCGAGTGCGCCGAGGCGCTCCAGTCGGCGCGGGGCTTCGCGCTGGCGCTCTTCGAGGAGGGGCCCATGCCGGAGTGCCCCAACGCCTGCGCCTTCGTGCACGAGTCCAACACCCGGCGCACCGTGTGCGAGTGCCAGCCCACGCCGCTGGGGGACGCGCTCGTGCCCCAGCGTGGCTCCACGCCCCGCCCCCCCACGAAGAAGGAGCGGGAGTTGGAGCCCGAGGATCCCCGCTAGCGGGGCGCCGTCACCACGGGCAGCGGCAGGGTGTCACGCGCCTTGAGCACGCGATCCTTGGGGTTGGGCCGCTCCACCACCTTGCCCACCAAGTCGTAGTCGTGCGCCTCGGTGATCTCCAGCGTGACGAACTCGCCCGGGTAGGCCAGGCCATCGTTGATGTAGACTTGTCCGTCGATCTCCGGCGCCTGACCCTCGTGACGGCCCACCAGCAGGTGCTCGGACTCCTCGCTGGGGCCCTCCACCAGGACCTCGATGCGCTTGCCCACGAGCTTTTTGTTCTGCTCGCGGTTGATGCGCTTCTGGATGGCCATCACCTCGCGCCACCGCCGCTCGATGGTCTGCTTGGGCACCTTGTTCTCGTAGTCGAACGCCGCGGTGCCCTCCTCGTCCGAGTACTGGAACACGCCCAGGCGCTCGAAGCGCTGCGCCTTGACGAACTCCTTGAGCATCTCGAAGTCCTCCTCGGTCTCGCCGGGCAGGCCGACGATCATCGAGGTGCGCATGACGAGCCCCGGCACGCGCTCGCGCAGCTTGGTGAGCAGGCCCTTGAGGAACGTGGAGTCGCGGCCGCGCTTCATGGACAAGAGCAGCTTGTCGCTCGCGTGCTGCAGCGGCATGTCCAGGTAGCGGGCGATCTTCTTCTCCGTGGCCATCAGCTCGATGAGCTCGTCGGTGAAGACGCGCGGGTAGGCGTAGTGCAGGCGGATCCACCGCACGTCCACCTTCACCAGCTCGCGCAGCAGGTCGTGCAGCTTGGGGCGCCCGGGCAGGTCGTGCCCGTAGGCCGTCAGGTCCTGCGCCACCAGGTTGAGCTCCTGCACGCCCTGGTCCGCGAGCTTCTGGGCCTCGGCCACCACGTCCGCGATGGGGCGCGAGCGCTGGCCACCGCGCAGCGTGGGGATGATGCAGAAGGCGCACGCGTTGTCACACCCCTCGGAGATCTTCAGATAGGCCGTGTACGACGGCATCGAGTTCTCGCGCGGGGTCTGCGCGTCGTGGATGTAGTCCGGGTCCGGAATCACCTGCCGGGGGCTGGCCTCGGCGGCGAGCAGGTCGCCAATCTGGGCGTAGGCGCTGGTGCCGAGGAAATGGTCCACCTCGGGCATTTCCTTGGACAGCTCGGCGCCATAGCGCTGGGACAGACACCCGGTGACCACGAGCGTGTTGCACACGCCCGTCTTCTTGAGCTCGGCCATCTCCAGGATGGAGTCCACGGACTCCTGCTTGGCCGGACCGATGAAGGCACAGGTGTTGACGACGATGACGTCGGCGGTGGCCGGATCCTGCACCAGCGAGTAGCCGCGCTGCTTGAGCGTGCCGAGCATCACCTCGGAGTCCACCCGGTTCTTCGGGCAGCCGAGGGTCATCATGTAGAGGTTCTTGTTTTCAGAAGTGGTGCGCACGGCTCTCCTACCGCATTCCAAGTTCGGTCCGCTCGAAGTGATCGACACTCCAAGCGAAGTTGATGGTCGGGCCGTTCGAGTAACCAATCCGCAACGTGCCTTCTTCGTCCAGCACCATCGAATTCGCGCGGCCCAGAGCGCAAGTGGCGGCCGGCCACTCGAGCGCCCGTTGGGCCGTCTTGCCCTTCACCAGGTAGAAGCCAAACCGCAGCTCCTTGTCGGCGTCGCAGGTGCCCTTGGCGCTGTAGGGGTTCTCGCCCGACAGCACGACGACCAGGGGCTTGCCGTTGGGCAGGGACAGCTCCTCGGGCACGTGCAGGCCCGCCTGCTCGGCGGAGATGCCGCCGGGGGCGACCATCTGCTCCAGCGAGTCGGCCGTCAGGGCCGCGTCGCCCTCCACCCAGGACGGGTAGCTGAGGATGCCGTAGCCGAGCCATCCGCCCGCGTTGCCCTCGAGCCCCACCACGTTCTCGGGCGGCTTGAGCTTGAGGCCCTTGCGGAACTCGTCCGGCAGGCGCAGCGCCTCGCCGATCATCCCGCCGTCCTTGCAGTTGGACACGGCCGAGCGCGTGCCCTCGCCGTCCACGTCCTCGTAGGTGAGGCACAGGTCGAGCACGAGCGGATCCACCGCGGGGAAGCGGGGCAGGGCGCGCGCGGGCACGGCCACCTCGAGCACGAGCGTGTTGTCCTTGCGCTCCACGCCGGCCTCCACGAGCTTCTGCGCGTAGGCCGAGGTGTTGCTCTCCGGCGGCGAGGCGCGCTTGCCATCGAAGGCGAAGCGGAAGGTGTTGCCGGTGGCGGCCACGCCCGCGTCGGGAAAGAAGAGCGTCAGGGTGAGCAGGTCCCCGGACAGGAGCTGATCGTCCGTGGTCTCCACCGCCAGGAAGAGCGTGTCCTTGCGCCAGCCGACCCGGGCGGTGAACGACGCGCTCGCGTCCAGCGACGCCGGCGGCTTGAGGGTGAGCGTGGCGGGGAAGTCCTTGAGCTTCCCGTCCAGCTTGACCTCCCGGGCGAGCGCGGGGATGGCGCGAATGGGACGCGGCTTGGGCTCGGCCGGGGCGGGGGCCGGGGGCTGGGCCACGGCGGACAGGGGCAGCAGCGCCGCGAGCACGGCGGAGGCGACGAGTGAGCGCACGGCTTAGTCCCGGAAGTTGGTGAACTGCATGTCCAGCTGCAGCGTGTCCTGCTCCTTGCGGAACAGGGCCATGGCCGCCTGGAGGTCGTCCTTGTTCTTGCCCGTGACCCGGAGCTGGTCCGCCTGGATGGAGCCCTGGACCTTGAGCTTGGAGTCCTTGAGCAGCTTCACCAGCTCCTTGGACTTCTCCACCGGAATGCCCTGCTGCAGCTTGATGAGCTGCTTCACGTTGGACAGGCCCGTCTTCTCGATGGGCTCGTACTCCAGCGCGTTGAGCGAGATGCCCCGCTTGGCGAGCTTGGCCAGCAGCACTTCCTTGGCCGTCTGCACCCGATCCTCGCTGTTGGCCTTCACCGTGAGCGACTGCTTGTCCGGTGCGAGCACGATGTCCGCCTGGGCGCCCTGGAAATCGTACCGCGTGGCGATTTCCTTCTTGGCTTGGTTGACGGCGTTGTCGAGCTCGGCCAGGTCGATTTTGGAGACGACGTCGAAAGAGGGCATGGGCTGGGGCCGCTTATCACACCTTGAGGACCATCGGCACCACCACGGGCCGCTTGCCGCTGTGGAGCCGGAACGCCCGGCGCACGGCCTTCACCAGCTCCTCGCGCACCCGGGCGTCATCCCCTCGCAGCTCCCGGGACATCTCCAGGAAGAGCTCCCGCGCGTCCTGGGCCACCCGGGGCAGGGCGACCTGCTCGTCCAGGTTGAGCCCCTGCCCGGTGATCTGGGGGCCCGAGAGCACCTCGAGGTTCGCCCGCTGGATGACCACGGCGGCCACCAGGAGGCCCGTCTCCGCCAGCCGGGTGCGCTCCTGGAGGACATCCTGCGTCACCACCCCCTGGCCGAACCGGTCCCGGTACACCCGGCCCGAGGGCACGCTGCCCGCGAAGCGGCCCCGGCCCTCCTCGAACTGGAGCAAATCCCCGTCCTGGGCCAGCAGCAGCTGCTCGGGGGCGAGGCCCGTCTCCTTCGCCGTGGCCAGGTGGCGGTGCAGGTGGTGGAGCTCCCCGTGGATGGGGACGAAGTTCTTGGGTCGTACGAGCTCCAACACCCGCCGCTGCTGGGGCTGACTCGCGTGCCCGGACACGTGCACCCCGGGCTCCACGTCCGGGTAGACGACCTTCACCCCCCGCCAGAGGAACTGGTCGATGAGGCCCGACACCGCCCGCTCGTTGCCGGGGATGGCGCGAGCGCTCAACACCACCAGGTCCCCGGGGCCCAGGCGCACGGCCCCCTCGCCCGAGGCGAGCTGGGACAGCCCCGCGCGCGGCTCGGCCTGGGAGCCCGTGGCCAGGATCAGGGTGCGCTCGGGGGGCAGCAGGGCGGCGTGCTCGGGGGCGACGAAGAAGGAGTCCGAGACGCCGGGCAGGTAGCCCAGCTCCCGGGCCATCTCGATGTTGCGGGCCATGCTGCGCCCCATGAGCACCACGCTGCGCTCCAGCTTGCGCGCCAGCTCCAGCACGTGGCGCACGCGGTGCAGGTGCGAGGCGAACATGCCCACCACGATGCGGCCCTTCACGTCCTTGAACAGCCGCTCGAAGGTCTGCTCCACCAGCCGCTCGCCGCCCGTCTCGTGCGCGCGCTCGGAGTTGGTGGAGTCGGACAGGAGGCACAGCACGCCCTCCTCGCCCAGCTCCCCCCAGCGCTCCAGGTCCGTGCGCAGGCCGTCGATGGGGTCCGGGTCCAGCTTGAAGTCCCCCGTGTGGATGAGGGGGCCCTCGGGGGTGCGGATGATGTAGCCCACCGCGTCCGGCACCGTGTGGGTGACCCGGGTGGCCTCCACGGTGAAGTGCTCGCCCAGTCGCAGGGGGTGCCGGGGCTCGATCTCCCGCAGGTCCGCCTCCACCCCCAGCTCGTTGAGCCGGTGGCGCACCATGCCCAGGGTGAAGCGGGTGCCATAGACGGGGACGGGCACCTCGGCCAGCAGGAAGGGCAGGGCGCCAATGTGGTCCTCGTGCCCATGGGTGAGCAGGACCCCCTTCATCAGGGCGGCGTTCTGGCGCAGGTGGGTGAAGTCCGGGACGACGATGTCCACCCCCAGGTTGCCCACGGGCGGGAACATCAAGCCGCAGTCGACGAGCAGCATCTCCCCCCGGCAGGCGACGACCATCGCATTGAGGCCAATCTCGCCCAGCCCGCCCAGCGGTATGACGTGGAGCATGCCCCCACATATAAGGGCAGTGCCGTCAGGAGACCTCAGGAATCGACCGCCCGTCCGGGGTCCGCCAGGTTGGACCCCCGCCGACCCGGAGACACGAGGCCCCCGGGTGGGGGGGAGCCCTCAGGCGCCCTCGCCGACCACCTGGTCGATGGCGCCGAAGATGGAGGCGCCGGCCTCGTCGCGCATCTCGATGCGCACCCGACTGCCCCGCTTGAGGAAGGGCGTGCGGGGCGCGCCGCCCTGGAGCGTCTCGACCGTGCGCAACTCCGCGAGGCACGAGTAGCCCGCGCCGCCCTCGGCGATGGTCGTCCCGGGGCCGCCATCCGGACCCCGGTTGGACACCGTGCCCGAGCCGATGACCGTGCCGGCGCACAGCGTGCGGGTGCGGGCCGCGTGCGCCACCAGCGTGCCGAAGTCGAACGTCATGTCCACCCCGGCGTTGGCGCGGCCGAAGGGCTGACCGTCGAGGAAGACCTCCAGGGGGCGGTGCAGCTTGCCCTCGCGCCACGCGCCGCCCAGCTCGTCCGGGGTGACGAACACCGGTGAGAGCGCCGAGGCGGGCTTGGACTGGAAGAAGCCGAAGCCCTTGGCCAGCTCGTTGGGGATGAGGTTGCGCAGCGACACGTCGTTGACGAGCCCCACCAGGACCACGGCCTCGAGCGCCTGCTCGCGGGTGATCCCGAGCGGCACGTCGCGCGTGACGACCACGACCTCGCCCTCCAGGTCGCAGCCCCACGCCTCGTCGGCGAGCGGAATGGGCTGGCACGGGCCGAGGAAGCCATCCGAGCCGCCCTGGTACATCAGCGGATCCGTCCAGAACGACGCGGGCATCTCCGCCTTGCGCGCCTTGCGCACCAGCTCCACGTGGTTCACGTACGCCGAGCCGTCCGCCCACTGGTAGGCCCGGGGCAGGGGCGCCGCGCACCGGGTGGGGTCGAAGGGCTCGCCCGCGAGCGCGCCGCTCTCCAGCCGCTCGGCGAGCGCGCGCAGCGCCGGGGCGTGGCGCTCCCAGTCATCCAGCGCGGCCTGGAGCGTGGGGGCGATGGCCGACGCATCGGCCCGCCGCGAGAGATCCCTGGACACGACGACGAGGCGGCCATCCCGCCCCTCCTTCAGTGATGCGAGCTTCATTGCGCGGAGCCTTTCGGCGCGGGCACCTGGGCCTTGCGGAGGTCCGCCCAGCAGGTGTCGTAATCGGATTGCAGCGACGGGCTCTCCATCGCCGCGCGGGTGGGGGAAATCACCCAGCGCGTCTCGAACATGAACGCGAGGGTGTTGTCGATCTTCTTCGGCGCGAGCTCCGCGGCCACGGCCGCCTCGTAGGTCTTGCGGTCGGGGCCGTGCGAGCTCATGCAGTTGTGCAGCGACACGCCGCCGGGCACGAACTGATCCGCCTTGGCGTCGTAGACGCCGTGCACCAGGCCCATCAGCTCGCTCATCACGTTGCGGTGGAACCAGGGCGGCCGGAAGGTGTGCTCGGCCACCATCCACCGGGGCGGGAAGATGACGAAGTCGCAGTTGGCCGTCCCCGGCGTGTCGCTCGGCGAGGTGAGCACCGTGAAGATGGAGGGATCCGGGTGGTCGAAGCTCACCGTGTTGACGGTGTTGAAGCGCGCCAGGTCATACGTGTACGGCACGTGGCTGCCGTGCCACGCGACGACATCGAAGGGGGAGTGGTCGAGCGTCGTCTCCCAGAGGTGGCCCTGGAACTTCTGCACCAGGCGCGTGGGCCGCTCGACGTCCTCGTAGCTCGCCGTGGGGGCGATGAAGTCGCGCGGGTTGGCCAGGCCATTGGAGCCGATGGGACCCAGCTCGGGCAGCCGGAAGGGCGCGCCGTGGTTCTCGCAGACGTAGCCGCGCACCGGGCCGTCGGGCAGCTCCACGCGCAGGCGCAGGCCGCGCGGGATGAGCGCGATGTGTCCCGGGGGCACCTGGAGCACGCCCAGCTCGGTCACGATCCGCAGCGTGCCGGACTGGGGCACGATGAGCAGCTCGCCGTCGGCGTTGAAGAACGCCGTGTCCACCATGGAGGTGTTGGCGAGGTAGGCGTGGATGGCCGCGCCGTCGCCGTGGGCGGGAGAGCCGTTGCCGCCGAGCGTGAACAGCCCCTCGAGGAACGTGGTGGGCGCGGTGGGCATGGGCAGCGGGCTCCAGCGCAGCCGGTTGGGGCTCGGGGGGACCTCGGTGAACGGTCCGCTGCACAGGCTCCGGGCCTCGGTCCGCCGGTAGGGCGGGTGGGAGGCCGTGGGCCGCAGCCGGTAGAACCAGGTGCGCCGGTTCTCCGCGCGGGGGGCGGTGAAGGCCGTACCGGAGATCTGCTCGGCGTAGAGCCCGAAGGCGACCTTCTGCGGCGTGTTCTGGCCAATGGGCAGCGCACCGGGGAGCGCCTCCGATGCGTGCTCGTTTCCGAAGCCAGTGAGGGGGCGGATCATGTCCATGGGGGGCGGGATGGTAACAGATGAAACCAACTGGACCAACTCAAGGGGTGGGCCGCAGGGCGCGAATCGCCGAGCGCTCGACACGCTCGAGCAGGGTGCGCAGCGTCGCGCGCTCCCGGGGGGCGAGCTCGGCGAGTACCTCCGCCTCGGCCTCCAGGGCGGCGGGTGCCACACGCTCGTAGATGCGGCGACCCGAGGGGGTCAATGACAAGCGCCGCGAGCGGGCATCGTGCTCGCTCTGGGTGCGCCGCACCAGGCCGCGGTCCTCCAGGGCGCGCGCGGCGCGACTGACCGGAACCTTCTCCATGCGCGTGCGCTTGACGAGGTCGAGCTGGGTGCGCTCCCCGTCTTCCCCGAGCACCGCGATGAGCCGCCACTCCTGGGTGCTCAAGCCGTACTGCTCCGCGTAGACGCGCGCGACCCGTTGGCTGACCGCGTTCGCCGCGACCGAGAGGCGGTAGGGAATGAACGCATCGAGGGTCAGGGTCGCGGGGCGCGCTCGGCTCATCGCGCGGAGTATAGCCAGCGCGTGCGGCGGACTTCTCCGTTCCTGGCGTCCCTCCTCTGTCACATGTCCCGGGGCCCGCGTCCATCGCCACGGGCAGGGTGCCCACGGGAGCGAGGATCCATGAGAGTGAATGACCTGGCGAGGGTGGTGGGGTTGGTCTGGCTCGCGGTCGGCGGTGTCTCCAGGAGTCAGACCTTCACCGTTGGTGACCAGTGCTACCTGCCTGGACCCAAGACGGAGGGCCGCTGCACCGCCTCCTACCAGGTGAAGGACAACCCGGCGAACAACATCGTCTGCCTCTGGTCGGGCGACAGCGTGCATGCGTGTGAGGGCCGCACGATGTGGGGCGGTGGCTTCGAGTGGGTGAGCCCTCCGGGCGCGACCCTGGAGTTTCGTCGCCACACGATCTGGCCCACGCAGGACCCCGCCTGGCCGGATGCCAGGGCCGTGCGGCTCAAGGGGCGGCTGCTGGCCTCCAAGTACGTCGCCACCGTGTCCTTCTCACCGCCCCTCGCGCCTTGCGGCGTCGTCCTGTCTCCCGGCGCGGACATCCAGGCCGCCCTGGACGCGGGGCATGGCACCGTGTGCTTGCAAGGAGGGCTCTATCCGACCGCGGCGAGCGTGCGGCCCCACGCGAACCAGACCCTGCGGAGCCTGTCGCCCCAGGCGCCCGCGGTCCTGCGGCGGACGGCCTTCCTGTCGGACGCGAGAGTCCTCGAGGTGCTCGAATCCAACGTGACGCTCAAGGATCTGCTCGTGGAGGGCACCGCGACCGCGCGGCCCCAGTACGGTGTGCTGGTCTACCGGAGCGGGAACGTGCTCCTCGACAATGTCGCCGTCTCGTACGCGTTGATCGGCGTGGGGGTCAACCAGAGCCCCGGCAACGTCGAGCTCAGGAACACACGTGTCGTCTCCGCGGGTGACGGCCGGGCCTGTCCGGGGTGCGCGCAGCCGTCCGTGTGGATCACCGACTCCAACAACGTCCGGCTCATGGGCGGCACCTTCACCAACGTGGGCGTGGGTCCCGAGGGAGATGGGGAACTCGCCTGTTACAACACGCCGAACCTGCTCGTGCAGAACGTGACGGTCTCGCGGAGCGGGGCCAGCGGGATGTACCTCGTGAACTGCGACCGCGCGATGGTGCTGAGCAACACGATCCAGGACGCGAACGAATGGGGCTTGGACCTCGTCAACACGGGCCAGCCCTCGGGGACGGACTTCTCGCTCTTCGACGGCAACCTCATCACCCGCTCGCGGCATGGCGGCGCCGTGCTGAAGGACTCGCTCTTCGACACCTTTCAGTTCAATACCTACCGGGACAACCGGCGGGGGCCGAACGCCTCCGGGCGGTGCAACGGCGTGAATCGGCGTGGGAACACCACGGGCTTCTTCCAACCCTCCGACTCCGCTTCACCGGCGCCCGTCAGCTGCGATGACTGAGTCGGGGCCTTGGGAAGACGAATCCCGCGCGGAGGCGCTGGCGCTCGCTGTCGGGACGCAGTAGGCACGTTCCCGGACCCCGGGCTTCCGTGAGGACGCCCCCGCGAAAGGACCCGCACAGTGAGCACGCTCCAGGGAAAGACCCTCTTCATCACCGGCGCGAGCCGCGGCATCGGCCTGGCCATCGCCCTGCGCGCCGCGCGCGATGGCGCCAACGTGGTCGTCGCCGCCAAGACGGCCGAGCCCCACCCGAAGCTGCCGGGCACCATCCACTCGGCCGCCGAGGAGATCGAGAAGGCGGGCGGCAAGGCGCTGCCCCTCATGGTGGACATCCGCCATGACGACCAGGTGCAGGCCGCGGTGAAGCAGGCCGTGGAGCGCTTTGGCGGCATCGACATCCTGGTGAACAACGCGAGCGCCATCAGCCTCACGGGCACGTTGCAGACGCCCATGAAGAAGTTCGACCTGATGTTCGGCGTCAACGTGCGCGGCACCTACGCCACCACCCAGGCGTGTCTGCCCGAGCTGCTCAAGGGTAAGAACCCGCACGTGCTCACGCTCTCGCCGCCGCTGAACATGAAGCCCAAGTGGTTCGAGAACCACGTGGCCTACACCATGGCCAAGTACGGCATGAGCATGTGCGTGCTGGGCATGGCCGAGGAGTTCCGCTCGCAGGGCGTGGCCTTCAACGCGCTCTGGCCGCGCACCACCATCGCCACCGCCGCGGTCAACATGCTCGGCGGCCAGGACATGATGGAGGCCAGCCGCACCCCGGACATCATGGCCGACGCGGCGTACGCCATCCTCACCCGCGACAGTCGCTCCTGCACGGGCAACTTCTTCCTCGACGAGGACCTGCTGCGCGAGGGCGGGGAGACGAACTTCGACAAGTACCTGGTCAAGCCCGGCACCCAGCCCCTGCCGGACTTCTTCCTGGACTGAGCCCGCTCCTCGTCCCCGGCGCGGCTAGCGCTGGGGCCGCATGGGCTCGGCGCGAATCACCCGCGCCGTGGCCTCCTCGCCTTCCCCCACGTAGGCCACGCGCGCCTCGGTGCCCTCGCTCAGGGACAGGCTCGGCAGGGCCTTGCCGGACTGGACCGCGCACGTGACGTCATCCGTGCGCAGCTTCACCGGCCCCGTGCCCGGTACCTCCACCACGACGAGCCCCTGGGTCCGGAAGCGGATGATGCCGGAGACCACCGTGACGGGCTCGCGCGAGTCGAGTGCCTCGACACACAGCCGCTTCTCCCCCGCCGAGATGCCCGAGCCGCCCGTGCCCTGCTGCTCGTCCATGGGGAGGCCACGCTTGAGCCCCAGCTCCCGGGCCACCTGGGTGTAGAAGCCGCGCTTGGCGCGCGTGCGGGCGTCCCCCTCGTCCTCGGTGGGGAAGCGGCCCGTGTCCGCGGTGGCCGCGCCGCCGCCGCCGGAGCTCGCCGCGACGTCGGGCACCGGCTCCGAGGGCGCGGGAGACCGCGCCCACTGGCTTCCACACGCCACCACGCTCACGCTCAACACCCAACAACCCACCCGTGCCCAAAGCGTCATGGTTCCTCCCCTGGAGTTCCTCCAGACGAACTAGGCACCCGCCGGTCCCAGGGCTACTCCCACCCACATCCCTGGCCGCGACAAATGGACACATGACGCCTGGCCGGCCGCTCTCGTGTCAGGCGGGCAGGCCCTGGAGGAAGGCCACCAGCGCGGCATTCACCTCCTGGGGCTTCTCCTGCTGGAGCCAGTGCCCCGCGCCGGAAACGACGCGGAGGTCCTGGAGGTGGGGCACCAGCGCGCGCATGGGCTCGGTCGGGGAGTAGGCGCGTGTCGAGTCCTGCTCGCCCACCAGGAAGAGCGCGGGCTGGAGGATGCGCACCGTAGCGAGCTCGGGCAGCTCCTCCCAATCCCGGTCCATGTTGCGGTAGCGGTTGAGTCCCCCCCGGAAGCCACTGCCGCGGGCCTCCTCGACCATGTACGCGAGGTCCGCCTCGGTGAGCCAGTCCGGCAGCGTGGTGGGCGTGTCGAGCCCCTCGAGGAAGCCCGCGCCCTTCTTCTTCGTGCGCGAGACCAGGGCACTGGCGTGGGTGCCGGTGCTGCCCGCGAAGAGGGTCCGGAGCGTGCGGGGGATGTCCGCCTCGAACTCCGCCTCGGCGACGCCGGGCTTCTGGAAGTGGAGGATGTAGACCCAGTCGTCCTGGAACATCTGCTTGAAGAGCTGGGTGGGCGGCAGGGGCGCGCGGCCCAGGAAGGGCACGCTCATGCCCACCACGGCCCGGAACCGCTCCGGGCGCAGCGCCGCGCAGTTCCACGCCATCGCCGCGCCCCAGTCATGGCCCACCACGACGGCCGTCTTCTCGCCGAGCGCGTCCAGCAGGCCGGTGAGGTCGGCGAGCAGGGTCTTCATGCTATAGGCCTCGACAGGCCAGGGTTTGTCGCTCTGGCCATAGCCCCGCACGTCCGGGGCCACGGCGTGGTAGCCCGCCGCGGCGAGCGCCGGGAGCTGGTGGCGCCACGAGTACCAGGACTCCGGCCAGCCATGGAGCAAGAGCACGAGCGGGCCCTGGCCGGCCTCGGCGATGTGGAGGCGGATGCCGTGGGTCTCGACGGTGCGGTGGGTCACGTGGGACATGCCCGTCCTTCTAGACCGCCGTCCAGCCTCCGTCGATGTCGAGCACCTGGCCCGTGGTGTAGGCGCTCGTGGCGAGGAAGTAGGCGGCCTCGGCCATCTCCGGGGCGGAGGCGCTGCGCTTGAGCGGGATGCGGTCCATGAGGCCGGCCATGAAGTCGTCGATCTTCTCGGGCGGCACCTTCCAGTCGATGGCGGTGCCCCGGGTGAGGCCCGGGGAGAGGACGTTCACCCGGATGCCCTTGGGGGCGAGCTCCACCGCGAGCGAGCGGCCCATGGCGTTGACCGCGCCGCACAGGCCCGCGCCTCCCGCGTAGTTCACCAGCGAGGCATGGCCGGCCACGCCCGAGCACAGCACGATGGCGCCGCCCGCGGGCATCTTGGGCACGGCGTGATGACAGGCGGAGAGTTGGCCGAAGAAGCGCGCGTCGAACAGGTCGCGCCAGGAGCGGGACGGCACCTGGTCCACCGGACCGAACACCGCGCCGCCCGCGCACGTCACCAGCAGGTCGACCCGAGGCACCGCGTCGATGAGCCGTTTGACCTGGGCCTCGTCCGCGACATCCGTGACGATGCCCCGCGCGCCGTGGCCGAGCTTCTGCACGGCCTCGTCGAGCCGCTGCTGGCCCCGCCCGGCGAGCACCACCGTGGCGCCCGCGTGCGCGTAGCGCTCGGCGATGGCGAAGCCAATCCCCGAGCCTCCTCCGGTGATGACGGCGATCTTCCCCTTCAAGCTCTGCATGGTCTTCCCCCCCCCGGTGACATCCAGACACGATGGCAGCGGTTGTCAGCTTAACAAAAGCGCGGGCCGCGCTCCAGGCCCGCATGTCTGTTCTGCCGGGCCTTCACATCTCCACCGGACCCAAAGGCAGCTTGAGCAGGGCCGTGGCGCCCCGTCCGGGCCCCTCGCTCTCCAGCGCGATGCTTCCGCCCAACAGCCGCGCTTCCAGGGCGCTGGAGTGCAGGCCCAGGCCATGTCCTCCCTCGCGGGTGGTGAAGCCCTGTCCAAACAGACGTCCTCGGATTCCGGGCTCGATGCCCATGCCGTTGTCGACGATCTGGATGCGCGCGAAGCCCTCGTCCCGGTCCAGCTTCACGTGCAGTCGGCGCTGGGGCTCGGGCAGCGGGAGCATGGCTTGTTTGGCATTGCTGAGCAGGTTGATGAGGATTTGCAGGACCTTGTGTTTGTCCACGCGCACCTGGGGCAGGCAGGTGAGCTCCCGGGTGACGGTGATGCCGTGGCGCTGGAGCGAGGCCCATTGCAGGCTCAAGGCATCCTCGACGAGCCGGGTGAGGTCGCACTCCTCGGTGACGAGGGTGCTGTGGGCGTAGGTCTGCTGGACCTGGACGATGGCGCGGATGTGCTCCAGGTGTTTGTCCATGGCGGCCATGCCCTCCTGGATGGAGGACTGCTCGCGCAGCAGCTCGTCGGCGAGCGCGGAGAGGTAATCCGGCAGCCGGGCGCCGCGGGGATCCCGGGTGAAGAAGGTGGCCAGGTCGTCGTGGTGCTCCTCGAGCATCCGCGTGGCCTGCTTGAGCCGTCCCATGCGCGAGGTGCCCAGCGACTCGCGCACCGTCTGCAGGTTGATGACGGCGCTGGTGAGGACGTTGCCCACGTTGTGCAGCACGTTGGCGGCGATCTCCGCCATGCCGGCCGCGCGCGCGGCGTCCACCAGCCGCACCTGGGTCTGCTTGAGCTCGCGGGTGCGCTCCTCCACGCGCTTCTCCAGGTCGTCGTTGGCGCGGCGCAGGGCGGCCTCGGCGTTCTGGACGTCGGCGTACAGCCGCGCGTTCTCGATGGAGATGGCGGCCTGGGAGGCCAGGTGGTCGAGCAGGCCGATGCGCGCCGGGGTGAAGGCGTTGGTGGCGAGCGTGTTCTCCAGGTACAGCACCCCGCGGAACTGCTCGCGCCGCAGCATGGGCAGGCAGAGCACCGAGCGCGCCTGGCTGTGCTCGAGCCAGGCGTCGGCCGAGAAGGGGTGGGGCCGGGTGGCGTCCCCGATGAGCACGTGCTCGTGGGTGCGCCGCACGTAGGCGATGACGGACTGGGGGAAGCACGACTCGGCCGGGCCCTCGTGCTCGGCGGCGACGGTGCCGGAGAGCGCCGCGATGGTGAGCGCTTCTCCCCGGGGCAGGAGCAGCGCGCCGCGCTGGGCGCCGGCGTTCTCCATGGCGATGCGCAGGAGCGTGGCCGCCAGCCGCTCGAGGACGATCTCCTCGGAGATGGCCTGCTGGGCCTTCACCAGGGTGAGCGCGTCGATCTGGGTGGAGTCCGTGTCCAGGGTGCCCTGGGTGCCGCTCTCCGGCAGGGTCAGCGCGGGCCACTGCATGTCCAGGTGGCGCACCTTGCCGCGGGCGCCCCAGCGCAGGTAGGCCTCGCGGGCCTTGCGCGCGTAGGCCTCGGCGAGCGTGAGCATCCGGTGCTCGCGCCAGAAGCGCGCGGCCAGCTCACACGCGAGCGCGGCCCGCTGGATGAAGCCGTGCTCCCAGGCGCTCTGGTGCGCCTGCTCGTAGGCATGCAGCGCGTCGTCCTTGCGGCCGGTGAGCCGGGCGAGCTCCGCGGCGACGAGCCGCTCGGCGGTGAAGAAGGTCGAGGGGCAGTGCTGGGCCCACTCCTCGAGCTGGCGCCGGTGGCGCTCCATTTCCTGGAGGGCCCGCTCGCGCGCCTCGCCCGTCTTGCCGCCGAGGCAGGCGGCCAGGGCCAGGGCGCGAAACAGGTGCAGGTCCAAGAGCTGGATGTGGCCGAGCGAGGACCAGCTCAGCCCGGCGCACCGGTCCAGGCACGCCAGGGCCTCCGCGTACGCGCCACTCATGAAGCGCGCCTGGGCCTTGATGAGCCAGTACCAGCAGCGCATGGTGCTCATGCGCTGCTCGGTGAGGCCCGCCTCGAAGGCCTCCTCGTCGAAGTCCTCGCCCGACAGCACGCCGAACGTGGGGGCCAGGCCGCGCAGCTGCTGCACGTGGCGCTGGGTGAAGTGGATGATGTCGCGCGAGTCGATGAACTCGGTGCCCCGGGCGAAGTGCAGGCTGGCCACCGACTCCCGGTAGACCTCCTCCAGCTCGTCCCCCAGGAGGAAGCGGTCCATGACGATGTGGTTGCAGCAGTAGCCGGCCACCTGGCTGTCGCTGCTCATCAGCGCCTGCTGGAAGGCCTCGCGCACGAACTTCAGCGCCTCGGAGAGCGGCTGGGTCCAGTAGCTCACGAGCTCCAGGCCGTAGAGCGCCTTGCCCCGGAGCGCGGTGAAGCCCCGGCGCTCGACGAGCGCGCACGCGAGCTGCCCGAAGGCCTCGCCCTCCAGGTAGCGCTTGAAGGCGGAGCCCAGCACCAGTCCGTACCAGGAGTAGCCGTGCACCGAGGCGCTCGTGTTGCCGTGGCGCAGGCTGAGCGCCGTCATCCGGCTGAGCGTGAGGATGAGCAGGTGGGTGTTGGTGACGAACGCGGGCGCGTACATGGCGCCCAGCAGGTGCATGACCGCCTCCATGTCCGGATCGGTCATGAGCGGCAGCTCCACGAGGCTCGCGATGGAGCGCTCGCCCAGCAGCGCCCAGACCTCGGCGTTGGCCGCCTCCACCTCCTCCCACGAGGGGGTGGGGGACATGGGCATGCCCAGCCGCGCCAGGCCCTCCAGCAGGCACGTCACCGCGGTCTGGATGTCCCCCATGCCGATGAGGATGTCGGTCTTGAGGCCGTACACCTCCGCGGTGTCCCAGCGCGTGCGGGCCCGGGCCTGGAAGGCATTCACCAGCCGCAAGGCCCCCCCGGCGTTGCCCGTCATGAACTGGCAGCTCGCGTGCTCCAACTGGAGCCGGAAGGCCAGCGCGGGCTCCGTCTCCCAGGGGTCCCCGGGGATGAGCTGGAAGGCCCGCTCGAAGTAGGTGATGGCCGAGCGCAGGGCGATGGAGGCCTTGGCCCGCCTGCCCGCCGCGGCGTTCAGTCGCGCCACCTCCAGCCGCTCGGCGTCCTCCTTCAGGTGCGCGCCCCCGGCGCTGAACTGGCTCACCACGTCGAAGAGCCGCTCGTGCAGCGCCTCCGGTGAGAAGTGCCGCAGCATCAGCCGGCCGATGCGCAGGTGGATGCGCTTGCGCTCGTCCTCGCCCACGAGCGCGTAGGCGGCCTGGTGCACCCGGTCGTGGATGAACCGGACGCGCTCGGGGTCCACGCGCACCAGCAGGTTCTCCAGGAAGGCGGGCTCCAGGTCGCGCTCCAGTCCGGTGCTCGACGTGCCCTCGGTGAGCGCGCGCAGGGCCTGGAGCGGAAAGGTGTGGCCCATGCAGGCGGCCTGCCACAGCAGGTGCTGGGTGCCCGAGGCGAGCTGGCGCAGCTTGTCCACGAGGAAGTCGACGACGTTGTTCGAGTAGCCCCGGGCCCGCACCCCCGCCTCGTCCCAGCGCCAGGCGCCCAAGGAGGTGCGCACCAGCAGCCCGTCCTGGTGCAGCGTCAGCATGAAGTGCAGCAGGAAGAAGGGATTGCCCCCGGTCTTCTCGCGGGCCAGCGCGGCGAGGGGGCCGAGCAGCTCCGCGCTCGCGCCGGGGAGCGCGTCCGCGACGAACTGCCGCACGTCCTCGAGGCTCAGCGGCTCGAGCCGCAGGGCGTGCAGCCGGGCGCCGGCCTCGCGCATCCGCTCGAGCGCGCGCTCCAGGGGGTGCGAGGGCTTCACCTCGTTGTCGCGGTAGGCCCCGATGAGCAGCAGGGGCGCGGGATCCTCGTGGGTGAGCAGGTGCTGGAGCAGCTCGAGGCTGGCCGGGTCCGCCCACTGCAAATCATCCAGGAAGAGCACGAGCGGGTGCTCCAGGGGACTGAACAGGGCGAGGAAGCGCCGGAACACGCGGTTGAAGCGCTGGGTCGCCTCGGCGGTGGGCAGCTCCGCCACCGGCGGCTGCTTGCCGACGATGAGCTCCAACTGGGGCACCACGTCCACGAGCACCTGGCCCTGGCCCTCCCAGGCCTGCAACAGGCGCTCGCGCCAGTGCGCCAGGGCCTCGTCGCTGCCCGCGAGCAGCTGCTGCGTCAGCCCGCGAATGGCCTGGGCCAGGGTGGCGTAGGGACTGGCCTGCTGGAACTGGTCGAACTTGCCACTGAGGAAGAAGCTGCGGTGGCGCACCACCGGCTTGTGCAACTCGTGCACCACCGCGGACTTCCCACAGCCCGAGTAGCCCCGGACCAGGATGAACTCGGGCCGCTGGGTGCGCGCCACGCGCTCGAAGGCCTGGATCAGCGCCGCCGCGTGGGTGTCCCGGCCATACAGCCGTTGGGGCAGTTGGAAGCGGGTGGGGAAGTCGTGCACGCCCAGCGGGAAGTCCTGGTGCACGCCCCGGCGCAGGTCGTCCCGGCAGCGCTCCAGGTCGGCCTTGAGGCCGTCGGCGCTCTGGTAGCGCTCCTCGGCCACCTTGGCGAGCAGCTTGTCCACGATGGCGGCCAGCACCGGCGGCAGCCCCTCGACCCGCCCCAGGAGCGGCGGGGGCACCACCGCCATGTGGACATGGAACCACTCGAGCGCGTCCTTGCCCTGGAAGGGGCGGTGGCCCGCGAGCAGCTCGTAGAGGGTGATGCCCAGCGAGTAGAAGTCCGTGCGGTAGTCCACCGAGCGGTTCATGCGCCCGGTCTGCTCGGGTGACATGTAGGCCAGGGTTCCCTCGATGAGCGAGGTGGGCGCCGCGTCCACATGCTCCACGCGCTGGAGCGTCGCCGTGCCGAAGTCGATGAGCCGCGCCTCGCCCGAGGGCGTCAGGACGATGTTGGAGGGCTTGATGTCCTTGTGGATGACGCCGCGGCGGTGGATCTCCGCCAGCGTGGCGGTCAGGCCGATGGCGATGTCCAGCACCCGCGCCACCTCGAAGGGCTCGCCCGTGAGCGTGGACAACACGTCGCCTTCCACCGTCTCCAAGAGCAGGCTCGGGCGATCCGCGAGCTGCTCACACGCGTGCGCCCGGAGCACGCCCCGCACGTCCCGCAGGTGCTGGAGGATGTCGAACTCGCGGCGGTAGCGCTCGCTCTCCCGGGGGCCACTGGAGGTCACCGGCGTCTTGAGGATGAGCGACAGGCCGTCCGCGTCCCGCAGGGCGTGGAAGAGCAGGTTGGTTCCCGTGGCCTTGAGGGAACCGCGAAGGGTGTAGCCAGGAAGGCTGAACATGTCCGGAGCGCTCCGACTCTCTGGGGGAGCGCGCAATCCCCGCGCGCGACGTTCCTGTGTGCTTCACGCTTCCCCCGGCGGCGCATCCTACTGTGACCTGGTCCCGGGTACAGGTCGGGGAATCCGTCACGGATTCGCCCAGTGAGCATCCCGGACGGCGCCCGGAAAGTGAGGGTGGAAAAGTGCAGGGCACTGGCTCGAAAGCGGGTGGAATGGGGGCATGCCTTCCACCCATGAGCCCGTCGCCTTGCTGTACCAGGCCACCCCGCCGCCCGAGATCGATGGCCTCCGCAAGCCCATGAAGCCGGGCGGCTACAGCGACGGGGGGGCGGACATCGCCCACGCCTTGCGCTCCCTGGGCGTGCCCGTCGCCACGCCCCGGCATCCTCCCGAGCCCGCGCGGGCGCTGGATTGGGTGTTCCCCGATACCGCCGAGGGCATCGCCCAGGCGCTCGACCTCGGGGCCCGCGTCCTGTGGGCCAACACGGTGCTCTTCTCCGGGCACCCGCTGGAGCGCGTGGCCGGACGAGGCGTGTCCATCGTCGGCCAGCACCCCGCGCGCGTGGACCGCTACGACGACAAGTGGCTCACCAACGAGGAGCTGCGCGCCAGCGGCTGTCCCGTTCCCGCCTGCTCCCTGGTATCCCTCGAGGCCACTTCCGGGGCCCTCGCCGTGGCGTCGCTGAGCGAGGCCGTGCTCGACGCGCGCGGCCTGCGCTTGCCGCTGGTGGTCAAGCCCCTCCGGGGACGCGGCAGTGAAGGGGTCCGGCGGGTCGCGTCGCTCGCCGAGCTCCAGGCCCATGCGACCGCGCTGCTCTCCGCCCGGGACCCCGACGGCGCCCCCCGCTATGGCCACCGCGTGATGGTGGAACAATTCCTCTCCGGCACCGAGCTCACCCTGACGGTGATGCCGCCCGGGGGCTATCTGCTCGACGGCGCCGTGCGGACCTTCGACACGCACTGGTGTCTGCCCGCCATCCGGCGCTTCAACCACCACGACGGCGTCGCGCCCTACAATGGCGTGGTCGCCGTCGTGAACAACAGTGTGTGCCTCTCCGCGTCCGAACTGCGGGAGCCCGCCCTGCGACGGCTGGAGGACGCGTGTGTCCAGGCGGCGGCGCGGGTGGACGCGCGCGCGCCCATCCGGATCGATTGCCGTTCCAACGACGAGGGTCTGTTCTTCCTGTTCGACCTGAACATGAAGCCCAACCTGACGGGACCGGGCCGACCCGGACGCGAGGATCAGGACAGTCTATGCTCCCTGGCCGCCGCGGGCGTGGGGTGGTCCTACCCGGACCTGCTGCTCAACATGCTTCACCAGGCCTGGCGCTTGGACTGAGGGAGGTCGCTCGTGCGCAAGGGGATCTGGATCGGGGTCGCGGTCTGTCTGTTGGTCGCGGCGGGAGCCGTGGTCATCGGTTTGAAGTCCACGACGCCCCCCGCGCCCGCCGCGCCCGTCGTCGCCGCCCCCGTCGTCGCCGTCCCGTCCCCCATCGCCGACGCGGGGACGCCAGACGCGGGCCAGGTGGCGGCGGCGTCCTTCGCCCGGACACCGCTGTCCGATGCGCCCTGGGTGGTCTCTCCCCCCGTGCGCTTGTCCACGGGCGAGACGTTCCCCACCGTCCAGGCGGCGATCGATGCCGCCCAGCCCGGACAGACCCTCCTGCTCGCGGAGGGGGTCTACTCCTCTGGGATGAAGCTGTCGGGCAAGAAGGACCTCCAGATCGTCGCGCGCGAGGGCCCCGCCTGGTTCGTCGTGGAGGACGCGTCCGAGCCGATCCTGAAGGTCTCCAACTGCGAGCGCATCCGCATCGAGGGGCTCTGGTTGGAGTGGGCCCCGGGGTGGGAGGAGCCCGCGCCCTTGGTCGACATCGAGGAGTCGTCGGAGGTGCGGCTGCGCTCCCTCTACGTGGGTCCCGGGCAGCGGGGCATCCAGGCCTCCCTGGCGGAGGGCCTGTCGCTCGAGGACATCCTCTCGGACGAGCACTCCGAGGAGGACCTGCGGGTCGAGTTCCCCCTGGGCCCCGTGGCCATCCGGCACTCGTGGTTTCCCTCGCGCGGGCACCCCGTGGCCATGGTCGAGGAGGGCGTGGACTGGGAGGACCCGAAGGTCTGGGTGGAGCTGCCCCTCCAGCCCGCCGCGCCCACGACGCCGGACGACGAGCCGCTGGACCGCTCCCTCACCATCGAGGAGTCCGTGTTCGCGGGCGGCCTGTGGTTCAACGTCACGGGCAGTCCCCTGACGCTGACCCGGTCCGTGGTGACGAGCGGAGAGCCCCGGGTGATGCGTGCCCTCAGCCGACGCGTGCCTGCCTCCGCCCTGCTTCCCGAGATTCCCGGCGCGGACTGGAGCTGGCGGCCCGGGGAGGTGGAGCGCGACGGCATGCGGGTGGCCCTGGCGCGGCATGCGCGGGGCATCCCCGCCGACTCCGAGGCCCGCATGTGGATCGTCGATCCCCACGGGTCCTATCCCCTGTGTGGACCCGCGGGGGAGGTGCCGGTCCTGGACGCGCCGGACGGCGCGGAGGTGGCGAAGGTGCGCAAGTGCGAGCTGGACTTCGGCGAGACCGCGGCGCTCCCCACCACCCGCATCCAGGGCCAGCGGGATGGCTGGTTGCAGCTCGACGAGGGCTGGGTGCGGGAGAAGGACGTCGCCGCCGCGGAGATGATCGAAGACGCGGAGTGGGCGGTGCCGCTGCCGTCGTACAAGGCCCAGGTCGTGTCCTGGGCGAAGGACGCGCTGACCGTCCGGGGGGAGTCGAGCCCCTGCGAGAACGAGCACTGCGCCGATACCTCCTCGGAACACGAGCCCAGGCGCGAGGAGGCGTCCGAGGAGGAGGCGGCGCCGGAGGCGGACGTCGCGCCCGCGCCGACGCCCGCGCCGGAGACGGAGGCCGAGGCGCCCGGAGTGGAGGACACGGTGCCGCTGCCGCGCTGGCTGCCGGGCTTCCACCAGAACATCACCCGGTTCCACAGCCCCGAGTGCTGTCCCTGCTGAGCGACCCGCGCCCGGCCCCCGGGACGTGAGCCCCGACGCGCTCCGCTCGGTGGTGGGTTGGCGGGAATGCTGCACGGGCCCCTCGCGCGAAGCATGGCGCGAGGGATCTCATGAGACACTGGCTGGTGTTCGTCTGGAGTTGGCTCGCCTTCATCCGGTGCTGTCCGGGCGGCGAGCGGATGGAGGGCCTGTATGCCGTGGAGGGGCTCATCCACTACAGCATTCCGGGGATGGGCTCGGGCGCGTTCCCCGTGCCCGACACGTTCCGCATCGCGCCGGGGAAGGGCGCGGACTTCGAGCTCGCCGACGAGACGGGACGCTGCCGGCTGTACGCGCGGGCCGAGGACGCGGCGCTGGTGCTGGAGCGGGGCGCGTCCTGTGGCTGGAACGAGAACGGCGTGCACTTCCTGCTGACGGTGGCCCAGGGCCGGGTGGAGTGGCGCGAGGGCTCGGGCCACTTCGACATGGCGGGCCACGTGACGGCCACGGCCCGGGGCACCCTGTCCCCGGGCCAGTTCCTCCAGCGCGCCACGCTCACGCGCCTGGGGGATTAGGCCGGCTCAGTCCTCGAGCGGGAGCGCCCAGAGCTGCATGGCGCTGGCCTCCTGCGTGTAGGCGGTGAAGAAGACCCGCGAGCCCACGCGCACGAAGTCCGCCGGGTAGGAGCCGGACTCGCCCGGGTCGATGTCCTGCGCGAGGCCCGTGCCCGCCGGGGTTCCATCGCTCACCCACAGCTCGATGCCCCGGCCGCTCTGGGGCGCGCTGTAGAGGATGCGCTCGTCCAGCGTGAAGAGCGTGCTGGCGAACTCGTCCGACAGGCTCAAGGGCCGCATCACCTGGGTGGTGCCCGCTTCGGTGCCATCGGTGACCCACAGCTGCACGTCACGAGGCGCGGGGCCCGGAGAGGTGATGGTCAGGCTGAAGAAGAGCTTGCCCCCGGCCACCGTGGCGGTGTCGATGTAGGGCAGCGCGTCCGCCTGGTTGGCGTAGGGATTGGGCAGGGTCGCGATGGCCCGCTCCTGGACGCCGCCCGCCGAGTCGACCTCCAGGGAGGACAGGCTCAGCAGCTGCGTCTCGGTGGACGACCGGGAGAAGAACACGTTGCCGTTCGTCCCCGCCGACAGGTGGGCGCTGTCCTGGGTCGTGGGCCAGGTGAACACGGGCTGGGTGCCGGCCTCGGAGCCATCCGTGCGCCACACCTGGTGGGTGGACGTCGTGAGGAAGAAGAGGCTGGAGCCCACCACCTGGAAGTCCGAGGGCCAGGAGTCGGCGGCGCCCGGCGCGATGTCCCGCACGAGCCCCGTCCCCTCCGGGGTGCCATCGGTCTTCCACAGCTCGGTGCCGTGCACCGGGTCGCGGAGGCTGAAGAAGAGCGTGGAGCCCACGGTCCGCCAGAAGTTGGTCAGCGACACGTCGGCGCCCAGGTCCACGACGAGCCGGGTGTTCGCCTCGGTGCCGTCGCTGCGCCACAGCTCGTAGCGGCCGGGGTCCTCGTCGCTGGGTCCCGGGACGTAGCGGAAGAAGAGCAGGGTGTCGCCGAGGGCGGCGAAGTTGGCGAGGCCACTGCCCGTCGTGCCCGGCGTGACGTCCTTGACCAGGCGCGTGCCCGCCGCGGTGCCATCGGTCACCCACAGCTCCCGGCCGCTGGCCGCGTCCGCCCCGTTGAAGAAGAGCCGACCGCCCACGGGGAGCACTTCCCAGACGCCGCCCCGCGTGGTCTGCACCTGGACGGTGCCGGCCTCGGTGCCATCGCTCTTCCACAGGCCGCCGATCGCCCCGTCGGAGTCGATGGAGAAGAAGAGCGTGCTCCCCAGGCCCACCAGCGACGTGGGCCGCGGGGCCAGGCGCGGGAGGTAATCGCCCGGCGGCTGGATGGCCTTCACCTGATAGGCGGTGCCCAGCGAGACCGAGGTGTCGGGCGCGGGTGGGGGCGTGGGCTCGGTGGGCTCCGTGGGAGTGCCAGGCGCCGGGACATTGCCCCCCGGCTGCGTGGTGCCGTCGCGATTGCCGGAGCCGTCCGCCGAGGGGTCGCTCGCCGGGTCGTCAGCCCCCGGGCCGTCCATGGGTCCCCCACAGCCGATCAGCATCGAGCAGAGCAGTAGAGCTTTCCGCCACACGGCCATCCCCCACCTCGCGATCACGGGTTGATACGAAAGGGTGGGGAGAGTGGGGTGATCCGTCCAGTGCGACTGGGCAAGAATCGCGCCCGACGCGTGCGCACCGTGGACGGTTTCTTGACTCGGTGTCCGCTGGTGAGAATCCGCGCGGGAATGAAACGCGGCCTGGTGAACAGAACAGGCCGCGGGCGGGACTAACTGGCGCTGCTGAGCACCACGCCTGGCTCCTGGGGGGCCTTGCGCTGGCGGGCCTGGAGCGAGGTGTAGTGGCGGCTCAGGTAGTCGTAGAGGACGAACTCCTGGGCGCGAGCGGCCGAGCGGGCGAGCCGGTTGGCGGACATGTGCAGCAGGCTGCTCGCCAGCTCGGGGAGGGAGACGGCGAGCCGACCCGTCTCCGCGAGGTTGTGGAGCCCGGCGACCAGCGGCACGAGCCGCTCCGAGCGCCGCTGGAGCACCCCCATGCCCCGGGCGAGCACCGGGTGGCGCACCTTGCGGCCCACCAGCAGCTCCTCGATGCCCTTGCGCTCGCGGCGGTAGCGGTCCGCGAGCTGACGGTCCGTGCCGCGCTCGGCATGGAATTCACGGCCGAAGCCATCGCGCAGCGCCACGAGCAGCCGCTGGCGCGCGTCCAGGTTGAGCCCCAGGTCATCGAGCAGCTGGTCCATGCCGACGAGCAGCAGCCGCCAGCGCGCGTCCGCGCCCTCGTCCCCGGGCACCAGCTCCAGCAGCTGGAGCGCCGCCTCGCTGTCGGCCTGGAAGAGGCGCTCGCACAGCAGCATGGCCTCGGGGCCCCCGTAGCGCTCCACCTCGCGCTCGTAGGTGTCCAGCTGGACCTTCCACAGGAGCCGGTCCTGGTGGTGCGCGCGCACGGCGTTCATCAGCTCGCGCGACAGGTGGTGGAGCCGCTCCGGGTCGCCGTGGAAGCGCAGCCGCAGGTGCCAGTCCGGGTCGCCGTAGCGGATGAAGAACCAGCTGTCCGCCGTGCCCGCGCCGAGCGCCGAGCGCACCAGGGGAGCGACCACCTCGGTGAGCAGCCGGTCCGCGGTGGCCGCGCCGGTGTAGAGCTTGGCGTAGAGCCACTCCGAGCCGGGCAGGAAGCTGCGCGCGGGCTGCTCGGGACGGGGCGCGGGCACGACGTGAGGCCGGTCCGCGGGCGCCTGGGCCGAGGGCGCCGGGCGGGTGCGGCCGTAGGGCACCACCACCTCGTGCACGAAGCGGCCCTCGGGACCCTCGGCGCACAGCTCGTCGGGCCGGGGGTACATCTCCACGAGCGACACCCGGGGCCGGTCCTTGATGAGCTGCACCAGGGTGTCCACGCTCAGCGCGTTGTCCAGGTCCACGGGCAAGAGCTGGTCGCCCTCCTCCAGGGCGATGAAGCGGGGCATGCGGTGCTCGGCCCGGAGCGCCTGCACGGCGGCGAAGCGCTGGGGGCCGGTGACGGTGCCGAGCCCCTCCAGGGTGTCGCGCCAGAAGTTCCACCTGGCCACGGACAGCACCAGGCGGCCGTGGGTGACGCGCGGCAGGAAGCGCGCGTGGGCGAGCGGGCCCCAGTTCCACTGCAGGCCTCCGCTCTGGCTCTGGCCGGACAGCGCGCACAGGAACTTGTAGAGGCCCAGGCCCCGTGCCCCGTAGTTGTGCGCGTTGGTCATGCGGGGAATCACCTCCCGGCCCAGGCGCGCCGAGCGCAGCACGATGCGGCGGCCCTGCACGGACACGCGCAGGTCGGACGCCTCGATGCGCTGCTCGGGCGGGGCGCCGGAGTGGCCCAGGTAGGTGATTTCATGGCCGCGCAGCACGGGGCGCGCGAGGATGTTGCCCACCCGGCCCTGGGGCAGGTGGACGATCTCCGCGTACACGGCGTCCGGGCGCAGGGCCTCCTCGGCGCGCAGGTGCTTCTCCACCTCCTGGTGCAGCTGGGGGTCTCCCAGGCAGAAGCGCCCGAGCATGTTGGCGCCGGAGGGTCCGGCCACCATGTGCATGCGCAGCTGGAAGCGGCCCCGGCCGAGCGCCTCCTCGGACTCGGAGACCACCGTGGCCATGGCCATGAACGAGTCCGGCATGGGCGCGCGCGAGCGGGCCTCCAGGCGCGTCACGTCCTCGTCCGTCAGCTCGATGACCTGGCTGCCCGTGCGCTGGGCGTGCTCCAGCTTGTGCAGCAGCTGCGCGGCGCGCTCGCCGAAGCTCTGGCGCCCCTCGCCCGCGCCGCCCAGGGCCAGGCCCGCGAGCAGGGGGCTCGCCTCGGCGCCGGGCGTCTGGGACTTCATGAAGCCGATGCCGGACTCCTCGTCCAGGGCCTCCAGGAGGGGCAGCTCGCGCCCCTCGTAGCGCTGGACGAAGGCGTCGCGGAAGTGGTCCAGGGCGTCCGGGGGCGGGGCGGGGAGGATGCGGTGCATGAGGCGCACGCCCCGCTCCAGCTCGCGCAGCACCTCGCGCCCGAGCACCGCCTCCGGGGCGGGCTTGACCAGGTCCACCTGGAAGAGCCGGGGCAGCTCCACCGGCGCGGGCAGCTTGGAGAGCATGCGCGCCACCTCCAGGTAGCGCGTGCTCGAGGCGCCCACGCCGTCCCGGTCCAGGTGCTCCAGGCAGGACTGCACCGCGCCCAGCGTCTCGGTGAAGGGCGTGGTGCCCGGCAGGCGGCGCAGCTGGGAGATGAGCTCCGGCAGGGCCTCGGGTCCCGTCACCGCGGGCGACAGGTCGGACACGAGGATTTGATTGTCGATGAGCTCGCCGATGTAGGCCATGGCCTCGTCGAAGGACACGTCCGCGTCCATCTCCACGAGGAAGCGCGCCAGCTCCTCGGGCCGGGCGCCGTCGCGGGCGCGGGCGAGCGTGGCCTCCAGGTAGTCGGTCGGCTCGAGCACGACGAGGTGGTAGGTGCGGTGGCGCGCCACCATCCGGCCCTCGGCGTAGCGCAGCTGGTTGTTGGCGCGGTACAGGCTGGTGCTCGGCCGGTGGGGGATGTGGGGGCGCAGCTCGGGGGCGCGGGAGAACGACTCGGCGAGCAGGCACGCGTAGTCCATGTCCAGGCGCGTGTGGCGCTGGTAGTGGGCGCGGGGGCCGGTGCGCAGCCGGGTGCGCTCGCCGATCGCGCCCACGGAGTAGCCCGCGAACAGGCCG
Source organism: Archangium primigenium (assembly GCF_016904885.1). Lineage (NCBI taxonomy): Bacteria > Pseudomonadati > Myxococcota > Myxococcia > Myxococcales > Archangiaceae > Melittangium > [Archangium] primigenium. The sequence goes on along the minus strand of NZ_JADWYI010000001.1, from coordinate 8,159,406 downwards.
AAGGGCGTGGGGCGGCCCGCCATGCGCGACACGTAGCGCACCAGGCTGCGCTCCAGCTTCTCGCCGTGCTCGCTCTCGGGGTTCTTCTCCCAGGCGGCCAGGTGCTCGTGGAAGCCGGGCGAGGCCACGAAGAGCGCCTCGCGCACCTCGGGCCGCTGGATGAGGGAGGCCAGGCGCGCGCGCAAGAGGGCGCGGTCGCGCTGGAGCGCGGGGGCGAGCGCCTGGCCCGGCGCGAGGCGGGGCGACTCCAGGTCCTGTCCCCACGCGTCCAGCTCGCCGAAGGGCAAGAGGGGCGTGCGCAGCACGAAGAAGCCCGAGGGGGCGAAGGGGAACTCCCGCGAGGCGGTGTCGGTCTGGGGCGAGGTCATGGGGGAGGGTCCGGGTCAGGCGGGGATGGAGGCCATGAGCATTCCGTCCCAGGAGGGGGACAGGGGTTGGGCGGCGGCGAGCAGGGCGAGGCCCGTGCCGGTGACGCCATTGAGCAGGCTCTTGTCGCCGAACCAGCCCAGGTCCTTGTCCTGGCCGGTGGGGCTGGTCCAGAAGAGGAAGCCCGCGATGCCCTCGCCGGGGCGGCGCATCTGCAGCGTGCGGGTGAACCAGGCGGTGGCGGCCTCCTTGAAGACGGCGTCGCCGGACACCTGGTACAGGCGGTTGTAGATGTGGCCGAGCCCCGCGGAGCCGTGGCAGAGGTTGGCGTCGCGCACGCCGGCATGGTCCATGGGGCGCGTGGCGGCCTCGCGCGCGATGTCCAGGGCCGCCTTCTCCAGCTCCGCGTCGCCCAGGGCCTGGGCGGTGACGGCCAGGCACAGCACCACGCCCGGGTCGCCGTAGCACCACGCCGAGCGGCAGGGCTTGAGGTCCACGCCGGGCGCCACCGCCGAGGCGAAGCGCGCCCCGGGGCTGTTGGGCAGCACCGTGGACAGCATCCAGCGCGCCCCGCCCGTGGCGAGCTCCCGCGCCTTCTTCTCGGCCACGCCCGCCCGGGCGATCAGCGCGAGCAGGGCCACCACCGCGGGCACGCCGTGCGCGGCGCCCAGGTTGAAGTAGCCCTCCGGGTACAGGGCGCGCTGGTGCGCGGGCAGGTGGTGGGACGGGGTCCACCAGGACAGGCCGGGGCCGGCGCGCGTGGAGCGCTCCTCCAGCCGCTGGACGATGGACTCCAGGCACCGCGCCGCCATGGGCCGCGGCAGGCGCTCGAGCGCGTAGACGCCCAGCCCCACCAGGCCCCGGATGAGATCGTACTCACCGCCCCAGGGCTTGCGCGAGGTGATGCCGAGCAGGGCCTCGTCGATCTCGTCCATGTCGTCGAGCGAGTGCACGCCGAGCGTGTTGAGCCGCTCGATGGACCAGGCGATGCCGGCGAAGCCCGCGTGGAGCCAGGGCAGGAGCGGCTGCTCCTCGATGGCGAGCGCCGCCTGCTGGATGAGCCGCTCGGCGTGGCTCGCGTGGCCCAGTTGGGGCCGGTCCCGCCCGAGTTCGGCGAAGAACAGCGCGCGTCCGGCGAGGCCCCCGGAGAGCGTGGGACTGTCGAACGTCTGACTTTCCTGGAGCGCGCGCGCGATGTCCTCCACGGCTCCGAGTGCCTGCTCCCGCAGCGTGCCTTCCAGCAGTGTGGTCCAAGTCTTCATGGCATGTCCCCCCTACCCAGCCATCGGCTGTCCGTGCTCTGGATTGCTCTATCCCCGGCCCCGGTGCCTTGGTGCCGATGAGGACTCGACAGGTCCTCTCATGTGTTTCCAGGATTAGCGGTTCCCGTCCCGGTCGGAAATGAGATCGCGGGGCAGGTCAGCGTTGGACTCGCGACATCTGGTGAATCCCGGAAGCGCCCGCGGGGACACCCGGGTTTTTCTCTGGTAAGGGTTGTCGCGTTCTTCTCGACCGGGGGGGTCTTCATGGAGAATCCAGCTCAGATTTTCCGACGAGAGGCTGTGAAGCATCAGGAAGTGGGCACGCAGGATGGGGGCGCGGTGCTGCGTCTGTCTCCCGCGTGGACCTACTGGGCGTTCTGGCTCCTGTTGGCGGTGGTGGGCTTCTACGGCGCGTTTGGCCTGCTGGGCCGTGTGTCCGAATACGCCACGGGGCCCGCGCTGGTGCAGCTGGGTGACGCCGAGGCGCCGGTGGACATCATCGCCACGCTGCCCGGCAGCTTCCGTCCGCTGCTCGCGCGGGGCGCGACGATGCGGCTGGAGTTGCAAGGCTTTCCCTATCAATACCAGGACCTGCCCATCGAGGAGCTGGGGGACGCGCTGGTGGACCCCCGCGAGGTGCGCCAGACGTGGGGCGCGGGGCTCGCGGACCGGCTGGTGCCAGGCACGTCCGTGGTGGTGGTGCGCGCCCGGGTGCCCTCGCGCTCGTTCGAGGCCCAGGGCCAGCGCCTCGCGTTCTTCCAGGGCATGCAGGGCACGGTGTCCGTGCGGGTGCGCTCCGAGCGCCTCGCGACGACGCTGGTCCCCGGCCTCAAGCTCCTCCTTCCCTGACCGCCGGTCCCGCTCGCCATGTCCAGCTCCCTTGACGCGTTGATGAGCCGTTTTCCCGCGCTGCAGCGGCTGGGTCTGCCCGGCCTCGCGCGGCGCATTCCCTTCCTGCAGCAGTTGGATGCCAATGATTGTGGGGCCACGTGTCTGGCCATGGTGCTCGCCTTCCATGGAAAGGTGGTGCGCCTGCACGAGGTGCGGGAGATATTGGGCACCGGCCGGGACGGGTCCAATGCCTTGCAGCTGCTCGGGGCCGCGCGCCACTACGGGCTGCGCAGCCGGGGGGTGTCCCTGGAGCCGGAGGATCTGCACTTCCTGCCCCGGGGCTCCATCCTGCACTGGGAGTTCCGCCACTTCGTGGTCTTCGAGCGCATGGGGCGCGGGTGGGTGGACCTGGTGGATCCGGCGATCGGCCGGCGCCGCGTGCCGCTCGAGCAGGTGCGCCGCTCGTTCACGGGCGTGGCCCTGGTGCTCGAGCCCGGGGACCACTTCGTCAAGGAGGAGGGCCAGCCCCGGCCCATCCTCCGACACCTCAAGCAGTTGATGTTCCAGTCCGGGCTGCTCTCGCGCATCCTCGTCACCTCGGCGCTCGTGCAGCTCTTCGCGCTGGGGCTGCCGGTGCTCACCGGGGCGCTCACGGACCGGGTGGTGCCCCGCGGGGACGCGGATCTGCTCGTCGTCCTGGCGGTGGCCATGGCGTCGCTCGTGGGCTTCCAGTTCCTGGCCTCCATGGTGCGCTCCTACCTGCTCTTGCGGCTGCGCACGGAGATGGACGCGCGCATGACGCTGGGCTTCGTGGAGCACCTGGTGGAGCTGCCCTACGCCTTCTTCCAGCGGCGCTCGCCGGGCGACCTGATGAACCGCCTCAACAGCAACGCCACCATCCGCGAGCTGCTCACCTCGGGGGCGCTGTCGGGACTCTTGGACGGCTCGCTGGTGACGCTCTACCTGATGGTGCTCTTCTTCGCCAACGGGCCCCTGGCGCTGCTGGTGGTGGGGGTGGGCGTGCTCCAGGTGGGCGTGTTCATCTGGTCCCGCCGTCGTCAGGCGGAGCTCATGTCCCGGAGCCTGGAGGCGGAGTCCAAGTCCCAGGCCTACCAGGTGGAGTTCCTCATCGGCATGCAGAACCTCAAGGCCATGGGCGGCGAGCACCGGGCGATGGACCGCTGGTCGGGCATGTTCGTGGACGTGCTCAACATCTCCCTGGCGCGCGGCAAGCTCAGCACCCTGACGGACGCGCTGATGAGCGCGCTGCGGCTCGGCGCCCCGCTGGTCATCATGTGTTTTGGCGCCTGGCAGGTGCTGCGCGGGGCGCTCACCCTGGGTGGCATGCTCGCGCTCAACGCGGTGGCCATGGGCTTTTTGGGCCCGCTGTCCAACCTGGTCTCCACGCTCATGCAGTTCCAGCTCTTGGGCAGCTACTTCGAGCGCATCCATGACGTGCTGGACACCCCGCAGGAGCAGGAGACGGAAAAGGTGCGCCCGGCGCACACGCTCGCGGGCCACATCACGCTGGAGGACGTCTCCTTCCGCTACGGCCCCCACTCGCCCCTGGTGACGCGGGGCGTGTCGGTGGACGTCCAGCCCGGACAGATGGTGGCCATCGTGGGGCGCTCGGGCGCGGGCAAGTCCACGCTCGCCAACCTCCTGCTCGGCATGTACGTGCCCAGCTCCGGGCGCATCCTCTATGACGGGGTGGACCTGACGGAGCTGGACTTGCGCTCGGTGCGCCAGCAGGTGGGCATCGTCATGCAGAGCCCCGCGCTGTTCAGCTCCAGCATCCGCTCCAACATCGCGCTGGCGGACCCCTCCCTGCCCATGGACGCCATCATCGAGGCGGCGCGGCTGGCCAGGCTGCACAAGGAGATCCTCGCCATGCCCATGGGCTACGAGACGCTGCTGCTCGAGCGTGGCGCGTCCCTGTCCGGAGGGCAGCGGCAGCGGCTCGCGCTCGCCCGCGCCCTGGTGCGCAAGCCCGCCATCCTGCTGCTCGACGAGGCGACGAGCGCCCTGGACTCCATCACCGAGGGCGAGGTGCACCGCGCCCTGGCCTCCATCCGCTGCACCCGGGTGGTCATCGCCCATCGCTTGAGCACCGTGGTCCACGCGGACCTCATCCTCACCATGGAGGACGGCGCGCTCGTGGAGGCGGGGACGCACGAGGAGCTGGTCGCCCGGGGCGGGGTGTATGCCGCGCTGGTGGCCGCCCAGCTCGCGAGCGCTCCGGCCGCCGCGGCCCGCCGCGAGGAGCCGCGCGCCGAGAGCGCGTGAGTTCCAGGGGCCGGGCCCTGTCGGGCTCGGCCCTGTCGGGTGATGACTCCCCAAACGAAAACCTCCGGGCGCGTGGGTCGCGCTCGGAGGTCTTCCCTGCTCGACGCCACCGGGATGGCCCGGTGGACGTTTGATTCATTCAGGAGGAGAGAAACTGTACCGCGGTGAAGCCTCTCAGTCGCCGTTCTCGTTGTTGCAGGCGCCCGCGAGCACGGAGCAGATGATGGAGTCGCCGCAGATGATGAGCACCGAGAAGATGCAGATGACACCCGCCGAGTCGCCGTTGCCACCGTTCACCTGATCCAGGGTCTCGTCGGACAGGTTGCGAATGGTCTGCTTGTTGAGGCTCAGCTTCTTCGTGTTCTTCATGGTTGTTCGCCTTGTCAGGTCCGTCTCGATTGACGGTGATGGAATGGTATGAACGGCCTGCTCTGTCTCAACCTGCACTCCGGGGTGGGCGAGGATCCTGCCGCCTCCATTCCCGAGGGGTGGGACTTGCGTGTTGAGAGGGATTGTGCGCGCGTCTGGGATTGGGTTCGCCGTGGACGGCGCGACCCGACGCGAGGGCGATGTCTCCACCGGGTCTTCAGGAGGTATGGGTGAGACGTGGGGGTCTGGGAATCCCATGTCTTCTGGAGCCGAGGGGGCGAAGATGTCGAGGCGACCTGTCCACATCGAGCCCGTGGTGCGCGCGCTCGCCGGGGGACTCATGGTGGCGTCGGGCGTGCCGCTGCTCCTGGAGCCAGGAGCGGGCGGGCCCTGGCGCTGGGTGCCCCTGGTCTGGGGGCTGTTCTGGCTGCTGTCCGCGTTCACGGGGCTGCGTCCCCTGGAGCGGCGCTTGCGGCGCTGGGGCCTGCGCGGCGAGCACGAGTGCCACCGGGAGCATGTCCAGGCGGAGTACCTGTCGACCCTGGGCCTCCTGCGCGAGGTGGTGCTGGAGCTGTCCCTGGAGGGCACGTGGCTGCGGGCCTCGGAGCGCGGCGGCGCGCTGTTCGGTCCGGGCGCCAGGCCGGGCGGGTGCTTCCTCGAGCTGGTCCATCCGGACGACCGGAGGGGCGTGGAGGAGTGCCTGCGGACGCTGGCGGACGGGGAGCTGGAGCTGCTCGACACCCGCTTTCGCGCGCGGCTGCCGGAGGCGCGTCCCCGGTGGTTGGAGGGGCGCTTCGTGCTGCGCCGGGTGGAGGGCCGCCCCCAGGGCATCCACGGGGTGGTGCACGACATCACCGACTGGGAGTTGCAGGAGCAGCGCATCCACCACCTGGCCAGCCATGACGTGCTGACGGGACTGCCCAACCGCTCCCGGTTCGAGTCCTGGGTGGAGCAGGCGCTCGCGCGCGCGCCGCAGCAGCAGTGCCGCGTGGCCCTGGTCTTCATCGACCTGGATCACTTCAAGCAGCTCAACGACGCGCATGGCTACCGGGCGGGGGACGCGCTGCTCCTCGCGGTGAGCCAGCGGCTGCGCGACTGCCTGCGCGAGAGTGACTGGCTGGCGCGCTGGGGCGGGGACGAGTTCGTGGTGCTCCTGCCCGAGGTGCGGCGCGAGGACTCGCCGCGCGAGGTGGGCGAGCGGCTGCGCCAGGCGGTGCGCTCGCTCGTGCTCGAGCAGTGGCCCCAGGCGCGGCTCACGTCGAGCATCGGGGTGACGGTGCAGACGGACGAGTGCGTCTCCGCGGGGGGGCTCTTCACCCAGGCCGAGCAGGCGCTCTTCTTCGCCAAGGCGCAGGGCCGCGACAACGTGCAGGTGCACGGCGACATGCACGACACCGGCCGGGCGTTCCGCGACTTCGAGCTGGCGTCACGCCTGGACCGCGCCATCCGCCAGAAGCTGTTGACGGTGCACTACCAGCCGGTGGTGGACGCGCGCAGCGGCGCCGTGGTGGGCGTGGAGGCGCTGTCGCGCTGGTGCGACGAGAAGTACGGGCAGGTGGGGCCGGACCTCTTCATCCCCCTGGCCGAGCAGCTGGGACTCATCCGCGAGCTGGGCGAGGTGATGATGGAGCAGTCGCTCGCGTGGTTCAGCCCGCGGGCGCGCGGGGGAGACCTGCGGCTGTCCATCAACGTGTCCAACCGCCAGCAGGTGACGGCGGACTTCGCCACCTCCCTCATCGAGCGCGTGCGGCGCCACGGCCTGCGCCCCGAGCAGGTGAAGCTGGAAATCACCGAGAGCATCGCCATGGAGGGCGTGGCCTCGGCGAGCGGGCTGCTGCGCACGCTGTCCGAGGAGGGCTTCCTCCTGTCCATCGACGACTTCGGGACGGGCTTCTCCTCCCTGTCCCAGCTGCACGTGCTGCCCGTGGACGAGTTGAAGATCGACCGGTCCTTCGTGCGGCGGCTGCCCACGCGCGAGGGGCGGGCCATCGTGAAGGCGATCGTGGACATGGCGCACCACCTGGACCTGGTGCTGGTGGCCGAGGGCGTGGAGGACGCGGAGACGGCGGAGATGCTGCGCGAGCTGGGGGTGGAGATGCTCCAGGGCTTCCACTTCAGCCGGCCGCTGGCGCCCGACGACTGCGCGCGCTTCCTGGAGCCCGCGCTTAGAACAGGCCACAGTCCAGGGTGCAGTGATGGATACCCAGACCGAGCCCCGCTCGCTCGGTGAACTGGCACACCCCGTCCCCGCACGCGTAGATGTCCTGGGTGCGGATGCGGGTGGTGACGGGGGCGTAGCTCACGCCCTTGTGGGTGCACTGGGTGTAGAACGTGCCCGAGGGATCCTTGGTGCACAGCGTCTCGCAGGCGCCGACCCGGGCGATGGGCTCGCAGGCGTCCTTGCCCGTCTCCAGCGCGCAGGCGCGCACGCTGCTCTCGTGAGGCCGCAGCGGGGGGGCGTCGTTGCCCACGAAGACCCCGCTCTGGGTGAAGAGGTTGCCGAAGAAGCACCCCTCGCGCTGGGCGAAGGTGGACAGCTCGCCCGGGGCGGTGGCGATGGGCTGGCCCCGCCCGTCACGCGCCTGCACGGAGATGGGCACGGTGCGCCCGAACTTGTTCACGTGCGCGGCCAGGCACCCGGAGACGAGCTGCTGCTCGCGCACGGTGGCCGGCTGCCCCGCGCCCCAGTCCGGCGCGAGTCCCAAGCCCCCCGCCCACACCCGCGTCTGGCCCCGCGCGTCGGTGTAGGTGCGCGTCTCGCCCGCGGCCAGCGCGCAGGCCGTCACGTACTTCATGACGGTGTCGGCCAGCGCCGGATCCTGCTCGTACCAGCCGGAGAACGCCGCGCTGTTCAGCCCGTTGAAGGCGAGCCCGTTGAAGGCCAGGCCATTGAACGCGAGCCCGTTGAACGCGAGGCCATTGAGGCTCTCCCCATTGTCGGAGGCGAGGGCCTGGTGCGCCGTGAGCGACACCTCATCCCCCTCGGGCGCGTCCGGAACCGGGCCACACGCCACCACCCCCCACAGCACCAGTCCCCACGGGTTCATCGCGCGCGGCATGCTCTCTCCTCCAACGAATACCTGGGATAGCGGGTACAGTCGGAAAGTCAGTCGCGTGTTGGATTCTGGTGAGTGCCAGCGGGCGAGGGTCGCGGCGAACTGTCGCCCGCTGGATATGTGCGGTGAGGGTGAAAGAGGACGCCGTCCGCCAGAGGACACTTGGCTAGGATGGGGGGGTCATGTCCGTCTCCAGACACCAGGCCGCGTCCATGTTCGTCGACTTCGAGCGCGAGGCGTGGCGGGCCTTGCGCGCCGCGACCCCGCTGACGCTCGATGCGTCGGAGGTGGAGGGCCTCCGGGGCCTCGGGGAGCACCTGGACCTGGAAGAGGTGGCGGACGTGTACCTGCCGCTGTCGCGGCTGCTCAACCTGCACGTGGCGGCCACCCAGAGCCTGGGCACGGCGCAGCAGGCGTTCCTGGGCGGCTTCGCCCAGAAGGTGCCCTTCGTCATCGGCATCGCGGGCAGCGTGGCGGTGGGCAAGAGCACCACGGCGCGCATCCTCCAGGCCCTGCTGTCGCGCTGGCCGGACCACCCGCACGTGGAGCTGGTCACCACGGACGGCTTCCTCTTTCCCAACCGGATCCTGGCCGAGCGCGGCCTCATGCAGCGCAAGGGCTTTCCGGAGAGCTACGACCGGCGCGCCCTGGTGCGCTTCCTCGCGGAGATCAAATCCGGCCGCGCCGCGGTGAGCGCCCCGGTCTACTCGCACCTTGTCTACGACATCGTGCCCGACGAGGCGCTGACCATCCGCCGGCCCGACATCCTCATCCTCGAGGGGCTCAACGTGCTGCAGACGGGGCCCTTGGAGGGCGGGAAGATGCCGCACACCTTCCTGTCGGACTTCTTCGACTTCTCCATCTACGTGGACGCGCACGAGCAGGACATCCGCGGCTGGTACGTGGAGCGCTTCCTGCACCTGCGGCAGACGGCGTTTCGCGACGAGCGCTCCTTCTTCCGGCGCTTCGCGGACCTCACCGAGGAGCAGGCCGTCCATCGCGCCGTGAGCGTGTGGGCGGAGATCAACGGCCCGAACCTGGCGCAGAACATCGCGCCCACGCGCTCGCGCGCCCGGCTCATCCTCATGAAGGGCTCGGACCACAAGGTGCGCCGCGTGCGCATGCGCAAGATGTGAGGTCCGAGGCCGGGCGCGCGGGCCCCTAGCTGCGGTAGTCCGCGTTCTCGCTGATGTACTCGTGGCTGCGGTCCGCGCCCAGCACGGTGCACTCGGCCGGGCCCGCGCCCAGGTCCACGTCGATCTCCACCGCGCGCTCGTGCGGGGGGAACGTCACCGGCGGGCGGAAGGTGAGCCCGTCGGGCGGAGGCACGCTCGTGTAGAGCTCCGCGTCCTTCATGTGGGCCACCAGCGCCATCTCGGCCTCCTGGTCCAGCCGGAAGGTGCCCTGCTCCAAGAGCACCCGGCCGCCCATGCGCAGGGTGCTGCGCGACAGGTCCAGGCCCGGGTGGTGCTCGCCCACGTACTTGCCAATGGCCGCCACCAGCCGGCCCACGTTGGGATCATTGCCGTTCACCGCGCACTGGAAGAGCGGCGAGTTGACGACGGACTTGCCCACGCCGCGCGCCACGCGCTCGTCCAGCGCCCCGCGCACCCGCACGCGCATGACGTGGTGCACGCCCTCGCCGTTGCGCACGATGTCCTCGGCCAGGTCCGCGCACACCTGCTCCAGCGCCGCCTCGAAGCGGGCGAGGTCCGGGCAGGGCACCCGGCGCGAGGACACGACGGCCACCGTGTCCGAGGTGCTCGTGTCGCTGTCCACGCTGATGCAGCCGAAGGTGCGCGAGGCCACCGCGCGCAGGCTTGAGCGCAGGGCGTCCCGGGGCACGTCCAGGTCCGTGAGCAGGAAGACGAGCATGGTGGCCAGGTTGGGCTCGATCATCCCCGCGCCCTTGGCGATGCCCACGATGCTGCCCTCGCCCACCTGGGCGCGGCGCACCTTGGGGTAGAGGTCCGTGGTCATGATGCCCTCGGCCGCGGGCATCACCGAGCCCCCGGCGAGCGAGGCCACCGCCGCGGGCACCGCGCGCTCCATGGCGTCCACCGGCAGCCGCCAGCCGATGACGCCCGTGGAGCAGGGCAGCACCTGCCCGGGCGTGAGGCCGAGGCCCGCCGCCACCGCCGCGCACACGCGCTCGCTGGCCTCGCGCCCGCCCGGCGCGCACACGTTGCTCACCTTGTTGTTGATGACGAGCGCGCCCAGGGTGGGCGACTCCAGCCGCTCGCGGCCCACGAGCACCGGCGCCCCGGGAAAGGCGTTCTTCGTGAACACCGCCGCGAACGCCGGGGTCGGCTCGTCGAGCACCACCAGCGTGAGGTTCATCTTCGCCGGCTTGGCCACCTCGGCGGGCATGAAGTCGAAGCGCGTGCGCCCCACCCGGAAGCCCCGGGGCAGGGCGGACTGGCCCTCCAGCCAGGAGCGGTGGGCCTCGGCGGACGAAAACGTCAGGTGCGTGCTGGGAATGGTGCGACCTCGGGCGAAGGAACACCCGCTTGCTGCCGCAATCCGGCCCCTGATGCAATGCCGCTGTCACCCCGGGGCCTGGCCCGGGGCACGGCTCAGGGCGCGGTGGGCCCGGCGATCCCGGGGGCGCTGTCCGGCGCCGTCGGCTCGGGCGCGGCGTCCAGCTCCCCGGGCTCCAGCGGCGCGGGGTTGATGGCGCCATCGCGCGTGACGACCCAGGAGTTGTAGCGCCGCTGTTGCACCTCCAGCAGCTTGCCGTCCTCGTAGCAGAGGGTGTGCAGCGTGAAGGAGGGCACCTTGAGGCTCGGCTTGCCGTACTGGAAGCACTCCTGGGTGCCGCGCTGCTCCCGGCTCACCGGCGGCCCGAGGATGCCGGACACGTCCTGGGGGGACATGCCCTTGTGCACCGTGCGCAGGCCCCGGTACGTGTCCATGCGGAAGGGCGTGGCCTCCGAGCGGTACGTCACCGTCACGTAGCCCACCGCCATGACCAGCAGCGCCCCCAGGGGGTAGAGCAGGTGCCGGGGCCGCAGGCGGATGCGCCGCGGGTCGGTGTAGGCGCTGAAGAGGTACTCGTGCTGGGCGGCACTCAGCGGGTTGCCGTGCATCCGGGGCTCGGGCGGGGTCACGCCCTCTGACATGCCCCGAGCCCCCCGGGGGATGCAAGCCATCCCTGGGGAGAAACCGGCCCAGGGGAGGCTCGATTGTCAGCCAGGACAGCGTGCGGGCGGCTGTGGTCTGTTGCGCGGCATGGCGCGTCATCTCGTCTATCGCCGCTATGGCGGCTCCCTTCAGGTCTCCATCCCCTCGTTCGAGGTGCTCACCGAGGCCATCCACATCCCCGAAACCCAGTGGCTCGCCACCGCGTGCCCGGTCGAGGGGCTCAATTGTGACCGGCGCTTCCTCGAATTCCTGGATACGGACCGCAACGGGCGCATCCGGGTCATGGAGGTGCGCGCCGCGGTGGAGACCACGGCGAAGTGGCTCAAGTCCTACCAGGGCGTGAACGACGCGAGCGACGTGCTGGTGTTGGACGCGCTGTCCGACGAGGGACAGAAGCTCCGGGCCGCGGCGGACACGCTGCTCGACACCCTGAAGGTCGAGGACCGCTCGCGCATCTCCCTGGCGCAGGTGCGCGCCAGCGAGCAGTCGTTCCGGGGTTCGGGCCAGAACGGGGATGGCATCGTCGCCCCGGCCTTCCTGGCCGAGCCGCTGCGCTCCCTGGCCCTCGCCATCATGGCGTCCTTTCCCGAGGTGAAGAACCGCGCGGGCCAGCCGGGCATCGATCTGCCCACGCTCCAGCGCTTCCGGGAGGAGCGGGGCGTGCTGCTCGGGCACCTGTCCGGCAAGGACGCCCTGCTCGCCTGGGGGCCGCAGAGCGTGGAGCGGGCCCGGCGCGTCCAGGAGATCCGCCCCCTCTTGGACACCTACTTCCTGCAGTGCCGGCTCATCGCGGCCCAGCCCGAGGCCGTCACGAGCCTCAAGCTGGAGGCGACGCGGGTGCAGGGGGCGCTGGGGGACTTGCAGTCGCTCTCGCGCGTGGTGGCGGAACTGCCCGTGGCGCCGCCGGAGCCCGGCGGGGTGCTGCGCTGGTCGCGGCTGTACCGGGGGCCGGCCTTCGAGCGGCTGGAGAACTTCCGCAAGGACGTGGCGCTGCCCATCACCAACGACCTGGCGACCCTCACGGACGCGGCCTGGCGGGACATGACGGCCCGGGCCGATGCCATCCTGGCGTGGCAGGCGCGGCTGGACGCGAGCCCCCTGCGCGCGCAGGTGGACGCGCTGGCGGCGGTGCCCGAGTCGCAATTGGACGCGATCGAGGCGGCGTGCCGGGCGGACCTGGCGCTCAAGGAGCGGCTGGACACGGTGGTGGAGCTGGAGCGGCTGATGCTCTACCAGCGCTGGCTGCTCGCGTTCGCCAACAACTTCATCAGCATGCCGGACCTGTACCAGACCAAGCGGCGCGCGCTGATGGAGAAGGGCACGCTCATCCTCGGTGGGCGGCGCTACCGGCTGTCGGTGCTGGTGAAGGATCGGGCGGCGCACTCGGCGCTCACCAGCCAGGGCACCACCTGCACCCTCTACGTCCAGGTGGTCTCCAAGGAAGGCGAGCAGTTCGAGGTGGCGGTGCCCGCCACGCGCGGGCGCAGCACCGAGCTGACGGTGGGCAAGCGCGGCATCTTCTACGACGTGGACCATCGCGAGTTCGACGCCGTGGTCACCCAGGTGGTGCGCCAGCCCGTGTCGTTGTGGGAGTCGATGACGATGCCCTTCGAGCGCATCGGCAAGTTCATCTCCCAGAAGGTGGAGAGCCTGGCGGCCTCGGGCGAGCAGTCGCTCGATGCCTCGCTGGAGAAGAGCTTCGTGCAAGGCTCCGAGGTGGCCAACGCGGCGGTGGCGGCTCCGGCCACGGCGCCCACGGCGCCCAAGGCGCCTCCCGCCCCGCCTCCCTCGGTGACGGGGCCCGGTGGCTTCCTCGCGGCGGGCGGCATCGCGCTCGCGGCGGTGGGCTCGTCGCTGGCGTTCATCGTGTCCCAGGTGCGCTCGCTCACGCTCTTCAACGTGCTCTCCGCGGTGCTGCTCGCCATCGCGGTGGTGATGCTGCCCTCGGGCCTGCTCGGCTGGCTCAAGCTGCGCAAGCGCAACCTGGCGCTCCTCTTGGAGGGCTCGGGCTGGGCGCTCAATGACGGGCTCAAGCTCACGCGGGATCTGGCCGCCATCATCACCCGCCGACCCCGCCTGCCCAAGCACGCCACGGTGGACCGGGTGGACGTGCTGCGCTCGGCGCTGGTGTCGGTGCACGAGGACGACGAGGAGGAGCCGCGCCAGTGGGGCGTGTGGACGGTCGTCATCCTCGTGGCGGTGTTCGCGCTGCTCTGGCAGGTGCGCGAGCCCCTGTCGCGCGAGGCCTGCAAGCGCGGGTGGTTGCCCCGGAGCGCGTGCGAGTCCCTGCTGCCGCAGACGCCCCGGCCCTGACGCCTACCGCCAGCCGAGCCAGTCGCGCAGCAGGGGGGTCATCTGCTCGGCGGTGCGCTGGTGGGTCTTCCGGCTGGGGTGCCACAGGCAGCCCAGCCCCTCGTCCTCGCGGTTGGCGGGGACCTCGGCGAAGTGCACCCGGGTGTCCCCGGCCTGGCGCAGGCCCTCCACGAGCCCCGAGACGAGCCCGCGCACGAGCGTGCGGGCCTGCAGGTCCTTGGGGTGGGAATCGGACACGCCCGAGCCGAGCACGCAGACGATGTGGGCCTGGGGGTAGTGGCCGCGGATGCTCGTCACGAGCGAGTGGTAGGCGTCACGGAAGCGCGCCTCGCCCGGGTGCTCCTTCCAGAAGTCGTTGGCGCCCAGCTGGATGACCACGGCGTCGGGCACCCAGGCGGTGAAGTCCCACGGCCCGTCCTCGCGGCGCGGCAGGGTGCGCGTGTAGAGCTCGGGCACGGTGGGCGTGGGATCGTTGGCGTAGTTGACGGCCACGCCCTTGCCCGAATACGCGACGACGGACAGCTCGGCCTCGAGCGCGTGCGCGGTGAGGGCCGCCCAGGTGAGCGAGTGGCGCTGGGTCTCCGCGTTGAAGCTGCACTGGGCGCTCTTGCCCTCGATGCCGAAGCCGGTGAGGCCCGAGTCGCCGATGAACTCCAGGCGGCGCTCCAGGCGCGGGGGCGCGGGCAGCAGGCGCGCCTCGGGGTCCAGCTCCAGTCCGAGCACCTGGGTCTCGCCCACCGCGGGCTCGGTCTCCTTCTCCAGCCGCAGGGTGTGCTCGCCCGAGGGCAGGCCCTCGGCGAGGCGGTAGAGCAGGGGGCCCTCGCCCACGTACAGGTCGCGAAAGGGGGCGCCGTCCACGCTGAAGCGGAAGCGGTTGGGCGCGGCCTCCTCCAGCTTGCCCAGGTCCAGCAGCCGCACGCCGAGCGACGTGCCGGTGAAGCGCGCGGTGAGGGACGTGCCGCCCCAGGCGAGCCGGGGGCCCTGGGGGTCGCGCTGGTCCACCCGACCACTGAAGCGCAGCTCCAAGGCGCGGGGAGACACCTGGACGGGGGCGCCGTGCTGGCAGCCCGCGAGCGTGGCCAGGGCGAGGCCGAGAAGGAGGCGAGGCGGGGGAGAGCGGGTCATGCGGAGACTCAGGGGGTGAGGGGGTTGCCGCCCGGGGGCGGACGGGAGATCCACGCGGCGATGAAGACATCCAGCTCGCCGCGCAGCACGTCCTTCACCCGCGGCGTGCCCGCGCCCGTGCGGGGATCCTCCACGCGGGCGCCCCGGCCGAGGTGGTAGCGCCGGGCCTCGTCCACGCTGACGTGGCCGCCCTGGCCCTTGACCACCCGCGAGGCGATGTCCTTGAGGTCCTCCAGCTCGACGCCGCCCACCAGCGTGAGCACGCGGCCGCTCGTCTCGTCGCGCACGGAGGCCTCGGCGCGCACCTTGTCCACGAACGCGCCCTCGCGCCGCCGCACCTCGCGGCCGCTCACCTGGATGTCGCGCAGGTCCTCCAGCGAGTCGCCCGAGTGCACCCGCACGTAGGCGCGCTGGCGCTTCTCCTCCTCCAGCCGCCGGTGCAGGCCCGACTCGCCGGACAGGTAGCCGTAGGCCCCGGGGCCCACGATGCGCAAGACCACGCGCACGGGCTCCTCCGCCTCGGCCACCGTCTCCACCGCGTAGCCCCGGCGCTCGGCCCAGCCCGCGTACATGGTGGCCAGCTCGCGGATCCACGCCGCCTGGCCCTCGAAGGTGTCGTGGCTGCTGATGTCCACCAGGGCCTCGTCGCCCTGGCCCATGGTGCCCGCGGTGCCCAGCACCTCGGCCATCTGGACCTCGCGAGCCACCTCCTCCACGTGCTTGGCCGCCGACGCGAGCTGCGGCTCGCCCTTGGCCTCGCGCACCAGCCGCCGCGCGAACGTGGCGCGCTCCTCCAGCCGGTCCAGCTCGTTGAGCTGGGCCTCCAGCGGCCGGAAGGCGCGCAGGGTGGACGCGGCGCGCTCGGGGTCGTCCCACAGGTTGGGGGCCTGGGTGGCCGCGAGCAGCTCCGCGCGGCGCTCCTCCAGCCGGGGCCGGTTGGCCGACACCGACAGCGCCCGTGCCCGCCCCACCAGCCGGTCCATCTCCGCGAGCAGCGACTTCTTGTCCAGCCGCCGCTTCACCGCCGCCACCGACTTCTCCGTGGGCAGGGCGAGCCGGGTTGTCTCCTCGCGCACGGGCGCCAGCACCTCGGCCACCGCCACCACGCGGTTGCCCGGAGGCCGCACCTCCACGCGCACGGGCGTGCCCGGCCGCAACTGCCGGCGGGCGATCTCCACCGCCAGCGCCGCGGTGAGCGTCTTCTCGATCTCCCGCTGCAGGTAGCGCGCGCCGAACTCCGGCGAGTAGCCCCGCTCCACCAGCAGGTCCACCACCGCGGGCGTCACCTCCACGTCCAGCCCGCGCACGCGGATGCCCTCGCGCTCGAGCACCCGGCCCACCTCGCGCTGGGCGATTTTGCGGATCTCCACCTTGCTCAGCGGCTGGAAGTGGCAGATGGCGTCGAAGCGGTTGAGGAACTCGGGGCGGAAGACGGTGGCCATGCGCTTGTCCACCTCGTTGATGAAGTCCTCGGCCCGGCGCGCTGTGTTGAAGCCCATGGAGGGCGTGCGGTACACCTCGGCGCCCACGTTGGACGTGGCCACGATGACGGTGTTGTTGCAGGAGATTGTTTCTCCCGCGCCGTTGACGAACGTGCCCTCGTCGAAGAGCTGCAGGAAGCGGTCGTGCACGCTGCGCGCCGCCTTCTCGAACTCGTCGAGCAAGAGCACGGTGAAGACCTTGCCCTCCAGGAGCGCCGTGAGCTCGCCGCGCTTGGTCTCGATGGCGGGGGCCCACGCGGCGCCGAACGGCACGCTCTCGTCGCCGTCGTTCGGGTAGTCCACCATGTTCAGCCGCACCAGCCGGTCCTGCGAGCCGAAGAGGTACTCGGCGAGCAGCTTGGCCAGCTGCGTCTTGCCCACGCCCGTGGGGCCGGCGAAGAGGAACACGCCCAGGGGTCGGCGCGGATCGTTCAGGCCCGCCTTGAGCAGCGCCACCGAGCGCAGCACGGCCTGCACCGCGTCGGTCTGCCCGAGCAGCCGCTCGCCGAAGAAGCGCTCCGTCTCGTCCAGGTCGAGCGCCATGGCGTCGTCCACCACGAAGCGCGGCAGCCGGGTGGTGGTGCAGAAGCGCGTGAGCACGTCCTCGGGGCCCACCTTGTCCCGCGCCGCGCCGGCGGCCTCGGCGGCCGTCTCCTTGAGCAGCTCGATGGCCTTGCGCGGCAGGCGCTGGGCGAGCAGGAACTTGGAGGCCAGGCGCAAGGACAGGTCACACGCCGCCGGATCGATGGGCAGGCGCAGCTCGCGCTCCAGCTCCTCGGCCACCCGGCCGAGAATCCACCGCGCGCGCTCGGGGGGCGGCTCGTGGATGGGCACCAGGTGCAGCCGCTCGGCGAAGGACTCGTCCGCGCGCAGGAGCTCCTGCACGCGCTTGGGCTCGGTCTCGAAGATGAAGCGCACGCTCCCGGTGCGCAGGGCGCGGAAGGCCACGGGCGCCAGGGGCCCGCCGATGACGGCGTGCAGGTCGCGGATATAGATGATGGTGCGCGGGTGCCGGCCGAGCCATTCGAGCAGCTCCTCGAAGGTCTCGGCGGCCTGCCGCTGGGTGCTGCGCGCCAGGATGTTGGCGACGGAGACCTCCACCATGCGCGCGGTGCCGAGCTCCGCGTCCACGCGGCCCTCGGCGATGCGGCGCGCGACCTCCTGCACGAGCGCGGACTTGCCGACCCCGGGCTCGCCGGACAGCAGGGGGTGCTTGCCGCCCCGGGCCAGCAGCGACATGACCTCGGTGACGGCCGTGTCCACGCCATGCGCCGCCTCGAGCCGTCCTTCCCGGGCCAAGGCGGTGAGGTCCCGGTCGATCAGTCGCTCATTGTCCTCGCTTCGTCGGGTGACCATGGTCGGGCGTGCCTCGCGGACGGGGCCTCACTCTAGGCCCCCGCCTCCGTTCATTTCCATTCGCGACTTCGGGTGGGCCTCCCGTCGCGCATTCCCCACTTCCCGGCGCGCCGTTCACCAGCGGGCGGGGTCGGTGGCCCCCGGACTTCCCCCGGAGGAGAGGCGGCTCGTACATAGGTCGGGCGGTCATCTCCACCCCCACGCCCCAGTCAGGAGGCAGCCCATGACGACGCCCCCCGAGCCCAGACCGTTCTTCGCGCGTCTGCTCGATGAACAGCATCCCTCGGACCGCGACGCGGGGGTCTGACCGGCGCCGGTCGGGTATGGGCTCCTCGCGCGACACCGTCCTGTTGCTCACCCACGACGCGGACCCCTTCAGCGTGGACCGGGTCGCGGCGGCCGTGTCGCGCCGGGGGGCCCGCCCCGTGCGCATCGACGTGGAGGGCGTTCCTTCCCGCTGGGCGCTGACCTCGGTGCTGGGGCCCTCGGGCGAGGACGTGGTGCTGCACACGCCCGCCGGAGCGGTGCATGCCTGGCAGGTGCACGCGGTGTGGCTGCGCCGACGGCCCCCGCTCCGGCTGGAGGGGGCCCTGGACGGCTTGGCGGCCGCGGGCTGCCGCTTCATCAACCCCTTGGAGGCGGACGCGGCGGCGGAGAACACGGCCCGCCAATTGCGCCTGGCCCGCCAGCTGGGACTGGAGGTGCCCCGCACCGTGGTGACCAACGATCCGGCCCGGGTGCGCGCCTTCTTCGAGGAGGTCCAGGGCCGGATGGTGGCCAAGAGGCTCACGCCCACGAGCCCGTTCCTGGGCGGGGACTCGCCTTTCGAGCACCTGGCCGACCTGCGCCATGGCCCCTTAGTGTTCCAGGAGCGGCTGGACACGGCGTACGCGCTGCGGGTCGCGGTGGTGGGGGCGCGCTGCTTCACGGGTGCCGTGGAGGCCTCGTGCTCCGCGGCGGGCCCCGAGGCGCGTCCCTGGACGCACGGGGTGCTGCCCTCGGCGGTGGCCGGACGGCTCGTGCGCCTGGTGGCGGCGCTGGGGCTCGTCTGCGCCGCCGCGGACTTCATCGTCACCCCCGAGGGACGCTGCGTCTTCCTCGAGGTCAACCCCGGCGGGGAGTGGGGCATGCTCGAGCGGGACCTGGGGCTGCCCATCTCCGAGGCCCTGGCCGAGGCCCTGTCGGCCCCGCTTCCCCGGTCCGGCTTCCTTCCGGAGAGCCCCTGGCCATCCTCCGGGTGACGCACGCGCGGGGCGTGAAACCGTGGCCGGGCGCGAGCCCCCGGTGCTAGGCTCCCCGCCCCATGGCCAAGTCCCCTTGCCCCGTGTCCCTTGCGCAGTTCCTCGAGAAGGCCGAGCCGCTGAAGGTCAGCATCAACGGCCAGGAGATGCTCGCCGAGGTGAAGTCGTTCTCGACGGGTTCCTTCGGCTGGTACATCAACGGCAAGACGACCGTCACCGTGGATGGCAAGCCCGTGTCGGTGCAGATCGGCATGAACATGACCGTGGTGGGCTCCAAGGAAGCGGCGCGCTGAGTCACGCCGTCGTGGGCGTCACCGCCGCGAGTCCCACCAGGGCATCGCGGCGCGCGCCGTGCTTCACGAAGTCCTGGATCGCCCGGGCGAGCGTGGCCGCGAGCTGGCCGATGAGCGGCAGGTGCTCGCCGCCCTCGCAGGTGGCCTGACCCGCCGTGTCCTCGGCGTCCGCCACGAAGCGCTCCTCCCAGCGCACCAGGCCGAAGGTGCCGTCCGCCGCGAGCGCGCCGTGCACCAGGGGCAGGCCTTTCTCCCGCGCGAACGCGCTGAGCACGTGGCGGCTCGCCTGGTTGTCGAAGCCGTCCACGAGCAGGTCCGCGCCCTGGCAGAGCGCCGCCACGTTGTCGCGCGTGAGCCGCACGCCCACGGCCTCGGCCTTCACGCCGTACAGGTTGAGCAGCTGGAGCTTGAGCGCCTCGGCCTTGTTGCGGCCCACCGAGGGCTTCACGTAGGCCTGGGCCAGGAGGTTGCGCGACTCGACGCGGTCGAAGTCGATGAAGACGAGCGTGGCCTCCAGGTTGCGGCACAGCACCGCCGCCGTGGAGCCCACCGCGCCCACGCCACAGAAGAGGATGCGCATGGGGTGGGCTCCTCAGGCGCCGAAGGGGACCTTGGGGCGCAGGTAGATGCGCTCCTCGCCCCGGGGACCGGGGAAGCGGTCCACCACGTAGTGCTGGAAGGTGTCCGCGCGCGCGAGCCCGAGCAGCTCCGCCGCGATGCGCCGCACGTCCGCGTCCGCCAGCGGGCCATCCGACTCGAGCGGCACATCCGAGGACAGGCCGTTGTAGGTGATGTTCAAGGTCGCCATGCCCCGGAGACGGTCCGGGGACGGGCGCCCTGACACCACCGCCTGGGCTCAGTGGTCGCCGTAGCGCTTCTCGCCCGCCTCCACGCGCAGCTTCAGCCGGTTCTGCGCGGGCGGCAGCGGGCACGTCGCGTAGGGCGAGAAGGCGCAGGGCGGGTTGTAGGCGCGGTTGAAGTCGAGGACCACGCGGCCATCCTTCGGCGGGTCCACGTAGAGGAAGCGGCCCGCCCCGTAGGAGGCATCGCGGTTGGTCTGGTCCCCGAAGATGACGAAGAAGGGCCCGGTGGGCGACTCCAGCACGGGGTCCAACCGGTACTCCTGTCCCTGGACCTGGAACACGAGCGTGCCCGGCGAGTCCATGTCCTCCACCGTGCCGAGCACCGTGGGCACCGCCAGCTTCTTCGGGGTGGGGGAGGGCTCGAAGCGGCCCTCGATGCGCCAGGCGGCGTCGACCGGCCACGTGGGGATGCCATGGAACTGCTTGCGCGCCGGGGCCTCGGGGTTCTTCACCCGCAGGCCCAGCTTGTCGCCCCGGGGGATGAGGTAGAAGCGCAGCGCGCCGAGCCCGAGCGTGTCCGCGGGGCCCTCGCCGGTGCCCACCGCGCCGCCCGTGAAGGGCTGGCCGCCCTTCGTGAGGGAGACGCCGGCGGCGGGCGTGAACGTCACCTGGGTGCCCTGGCGCGTCAGCGTGCCGATGCGCGCGGGCGTGCCGGCGGGGAAGACGAAGTCGTTGTCCTCGCCCGAGCCCAGACGGTTGTCGCCTTCCTGCAACCAGAACAGGCCCACCAGGGACAGCCAGCCCTCCTCGGAGGTGAGGTTGGCCAGACGCTTCTGGTGCCAGGCGCGGGTCTCGGCTTCCAGGGAGGAGGGGGTCGTCGGGGCGGGAGCGGTCATGGCGGGTGGCTTGGGCTTGGCGGGAGGCGCGGCGAGGGCGGGTGTCGCGAGGGACAGCGCCGACAGGGTGAGCAGACGGGCGAGTCGCATGCGCGGACCATGTCACGACCCGAGCGGCTGGCAAGGGCCGTCCCATGGGCGCCGGGCTCACTCCCTCGCTGCCCGGACGGGGGCCTCGGCCCGTGGGTTGCCCGTGAGGCGGGTTGTCCGGGGACGCCTCCGCCCCAAGCTTCTCGGGACGAGGAGGATTGTCCATGAAGATGCGGGTTCAGGAACTTCATCCGATGTTGATCCACGCCCCCTTGACGCTGCTGCCCTCGGCGGTGGCCATCGACGTGGCGGCGGCGTTCTCCGGGGGACGGACCCTGGACAAGACGGCCCGCATCCTGTGGTGGAGCACCGCCGCGGGCGGCGTGGTGGCGGGGATCGCCGGGCTGGCCGCCTCGCAGGAGGTGAAGGCCGACACGCCGAAGACGCGCGACATGATCTTCCTGCACGGCTTCGCCAATGCCGTCATCGTCCTGGGCGCGATCGGCGTCGCCGCCTGGCGCACGGGCCACCGTGCCTCATGGGCCTCGGGGATGATGGGCCTGGGCTCGCTCGCGCTCGTGGGCTACAGCGCGTGGCTCGGTGGAGAGCTGGTGTACTCCGAGGGCGTGGGCGTCAACGGGCTGACCATGGGCCGGGTGGAGATCGAGCAGCGCAGCCCGCCCCTGATGTCGCGGGAGGCGCCCCGGCGCATCGCTCGGGACGCGGTGCGGGGTCTGCGCTGGTTGGTGGGTCGCGCGCGCCAGGTCTTCTCGGGCCGTGAGCGCATCGAGCCCCGGGCCTTCGGCTTCACCTCGATCGAGAAGGCGGTCGAGCCCCGGGTGCCCGCCGATCCGGCGCCGTTCGGGTTCGAACCGCGTCCGATGTAGCACTCCGGACGGATAACGACGCGGACAACGGAAGGATTGTCTCGGAACGGGTCGCGGTGCTTAGGCTCCGCGGCCCTATGCGCTTCGACGACCTGTCCATCGAACCGAACCGTGTCACTTTCTGGGGGGCGCGCTCCGCGCTGGAAGTCCGCAGCCCCCTGCCCGGCGTGCTGCGCCTGCGCCACCTGCCCACCTTCGTGCATTCCTTTCGCGCGCACGGGACCCGGCAGCTGCCCGCCAAGCACTCCTTCGCGGTGGTGGAGGAGGGTCAGCGCCCGTTGACCTTCGGCCACGAGCCCGGGTCGAACGTGGTGGTGGTGGGCACCGCGGAGCTGTCCGTGGAGGTGCGGCTGGACCAGGGCACGTGGTGCCTGCGGGATGCCTCCGGGCGCGAGCTGTCGCGCTGCGAGGGCTTCTCGGGCGAGGCGATGCCGGACTACCCGGTGACGCGCTACCGCTCCCGGTTCGCGCTGCACTCGCCCGCGGACGAGGCGTGGCTGGGCTTTGGCGAGAAGGTGGGCGCGCTCGACAAGCGCGGCATGCGCTTCACCTTCTGGAACACGGACGTGGTGCCGCACCACCCGGACACGGATCCGCTCTACCAGTCCATTCCCGTCAGTATCGGCCTGCGCGAGGGCGTGGCCTGGGGCCTGTTCGTCGACGAGTCGTGGCGCATGGAGGTGGACGTCGCGTCCGAGGAGCCCTCGCTGGTGCGCTGGGAGTCCACGGGCCCCGAGCTGGACGTCTACCTCTTCGTGGGCCCGCGTCCCGAGGACGTCGTGCGCCGCTACACCGCGCTCACCGGACGCCAGGCGCTGCCGCCGCTCTGGAGCCTGGGCGCGCAGCAGTCGCGCTGGGGCTACGAGAACGCGGAGGAGATCCGCGCCGTCATCCACGGCTACCGCTCGCGCGGCCTGCCGCTGGACTGCGTGTACCTCGATATCGACTACATGGAGGGCTACAAGGTCTGGACGTGGGACAAGGCGCGCTATCCGGACCCGGCGGGCCTGGTGAGCGAGGCCGCCCAGCTGGGCGTGAAGCTCGTCCCCATCATCGACCCGGGCGTGAAGCAGGAGGCGGGCTACCGCGTCTACGAGGAGGCGGTCGCGGGCGACCACCTGGTGCGCAACGACCGGGGCAGCGTGCTGGTGGGGGAGGTGTGGCCCAAGCCCGCGGTGTTCCCGGACTTTTCGCGCGAGAGCGTGCGCACGTGGTGGGGCGGCCTGCACCGGCCCTTCGTGGAGGCGGGCATCGCCGGCTTCTGGAACGACATGAACGAGCCCGCGTGCTTCCGGCTCGTCAACGCCCACGAGACCTTCCACATCAACTCCGCGCCGGCGCTGGACAAGGACAAGGTGGAGGGGCCCACGCTGCCGCACGACGCGCGGCACGGGGACAAGCGTCACCTGGAGGTGCACAACGTGTACGCGCTCGGCATGGCGCGCGCGGCCTTCGAGGGCCTGCGCCGACTCGCGCCCGAGAAGCGGCCCTTCCTGCTGACGCGCGCGGGCTTCGCCGGCATCCAGCGCTACTCGGCCGTGTGGACGGGCGACAACTCCAGCTACTGGTCGCACCTGGAGCTGTCCATTCCGATGATGCTGGGCCTGGGCCTGTCCGGCGTGTCCTTCACCGGCGCGGACATTCCGGGCTTCATGGGCCGCGCGAGCGGAGAGCTGTTCGTGCGCTGGATGCAGCTGGGGACCTTCTACCCGCTCATGCGCAACCACTCCGCCAAGGGCACGCCCTACCAGGAGCCGTGGCGCTTCGGGGAGGCCTGTCTGGGACTCGCCCGCGAGTGGCTGGAGCGCCGCTACCGGCTCTTGCCCACGCTCTACTCGCTCATGTGGGAGTCCTCCCAGGAGGGCCTGCCCGCGCTGCGCCCGCTCGTCATGTACGCGCCGGGTGACCGCGAGGCGCTGCGCATGGACGACGCGTTCTTCTTCGGGCGGGACCTGCTCGTGGCGCCGGTGGTGCGCCAGGGCCGCTCGCGTCGGCACGTGTACCTGCCCGAGGGCCGGTGGCTGCCGTTCTTCGACCTCGGCCAGACGGGAGCGCCCGTCGAGGGCCCGCGGCACGTGCTCGCCGAGACGCCCCTGGGCACGGTGCCCATGTGGCTGCGCGAGGGCGGGGTGCTCGCCCTCACCGAGCCGGCGCTCCACACCACCTCGGCCAACTGGACGCACCTGACCTGGCACATCCACGTGGGCCCCCAGGTGGAGGGCCAGTTGTACGAGGACGCGGGCGAGGGCTACGGCGCCTCCCGCATCACGCGGCTGCGCGGCGACAAGACGGCGGACCGCTTCGTCCTGGAGCGGAGCACGGAGGGCGCCCTGCCCGTGTCGCGCGAGAAGGAGACGCTGTGCCTGTACGGCCTGCCCGAGCCGCGGGAGCTGAGCGGCGGGCGGGAGCACCGCTTCGTCGATGGGGTGCTGCTGGTGGACGTCGCGGCGGACTGGACGCGGCTGGAGGTCCGCTTCTAGGCGCGCAGCGCCGCCACCCAGGCGGGCTCTTCCGTGAGGCGGATGTCCCGTCCGTGCTCGCGCCGGAGCACGCCGTCCGGCGCCACCACGCAGAAGCGCACGGGCCGCCCGAGCGCCAGGAGGATCGCCTCCATCGTCGTCTCGTCCTCGGCGCTGAACGCCAGGGGGCCGAGCGGATGGGTGTGGGCGATCTCCTCCACGTCCGCGCGCAGGCGCCAGAGGGCCTCCCAGCGCTCACGGGAGTCCGGCAGGAACACGGGGCTGTCGGAGGCGTCGCTCCACAACACCTCGCCCCGCCGGCCGATGAGCAGGAAGATCTCGTGGGGGGTCATGGCTCAGGCGTGCCGGGTGATGACCAGCACGTCCTCCTCGATGGCCTCGCGGATGACCGAGGGCAGGCTGTCCAGGGTCACGCGCCGGTCCTCTCCCGCCAGGCAGATGCCCGCGTCCACCACGCCCAGCGTGTCCCCCTCCACGAGGCTCTGGAAGCGCTCGCCCATGAAGCCGAACGTCACCTCCCACACACCCGAGCCGCGCGCGCGCAGGTCCAGCAGCCGCGCCCCCGCCGACTCCAGCGCATGGCGCACCCGAGGCTCGGGCCGGGACTCGGTCGGACGGTCCGAAGGAGCGCTCACCCGCCACGGGGACGCGCCGCCCCGGCTCCGCTCCCGCGCGAGCGCCCGGAGCCGGGCCTCGGCCGCGGCGTCGCCGGTCTCCGCCACGGCGAGGACCTGACCGCGCACCTCGGCGGGCACGAAACGGATGCCGAGCGTCCGGGCCACGGTCTCCACCCGTGCGTAGCCGAAGGCGGCCCGCAGGGAGGCGGGCACGGCGCGCACGTCCGCGAGCGTGCCGTGCGCCTCCCAGCGCTCGCGGGCGACGCCCTCCGCCTCGTCCTCGAAGTCCAGGGCCTCGTACACGAGCGTGCCGTCATGCCAGCGCCGGGCCCTCACGGGCGAGAAGCGCGGCGGCGCGTCCTCGGGCAGCAGGCGCACCGGCTCGGCCTGGGCGCGGGTGTGTACGAGCCGGTCCGACCAGAAGTGGCCCCGCACGAGCGGCAGGCCCTCCAGCCCCTCCGGCTGCGCGGGGGCCCGCGCGGTGGCGGTGCGCCCTTGAATCTCGAAGCACCACCACCCCGGCGAGGGCGGCGGCGTGGACACCCGGAGGCGCCGCGTGGGCAGGTCGACGTGGGCGCCGCCGAAGTAGGGCAGCACCCACGTCTCCACCCGGCCGAGGAACTTCCGGTAGTCCACGACGCCTCCCGTCACGCCACCTTCAACAGGGGCGTGCGCATGACCCGCTCGACCCAGCCGGCCACGGTGGCGGTCTGTCCCGGGGCCACGGGGGCCTCCATCAGCGTCCGCAGCACCCGGGTCACCTGGTAGGGGTCCGAGAACTGGTCCACCGTCACCTCGCTGTACGGCACGCCCAGGGCCGACGCGCACCCGCGCACGCTGCGGCCCCGGCCGTACGCCATGCTCACGATGAGCGCCAGGGCACTCACCGTGTAGCCGCAGTCGCGGAAGGTCCGCGCGAGCTGCTCGCCCGCCTCGCCCTCCTCGTCACCCACCACGATGACGATGAGCTTCGCGTCCGCCGGCACCCGCACGCCCGTCTGGTGCAGGGCGCGCACCGCCGCGCCATGCACCGTGCCGCCCCCCGCCTGGATGTGGCTCAGCATGTGCTGCACGCCCAGACGGCTGGCCGCCTTGGGCTTGAGCACCGTGCCCACCGTGTCGAACGAGGCCACGTGCAGCTTGTCCACCGGGAAGCCCGCGAGGATGCGCGTGAGCGCTTCCTTGGACTGCTCGATGGCGCCCTGCATGGAGCCGGACTTGTCGATGAGGAACATCACCCGCACGTCCGCCTCCGCCGTCGCCTCCTTCACCGCCGCCCGCGCCGCGTTGTCGCTCGCCTCCTCCAGCTTCGCCTGGAGCTCCTGGCCCCGGACGTTCTTCACGATGTGCAGCGCCCGCTGGTCGCTCGCCGCCCGCACCGCCTCGTCCCAGCGCGCGCGGATGTCCGGGTCCGCCATGAGCCCCAGCTCCTCGAGCGTGGGCGTCATCACCAGCAAGTCCTTGGAGGACAGCGACGGCAACAGCGCCGCCAGGATGGCCGGGGTGAGCCCCACGTCCGGGGGCAACCGGCCCACGACCTCCTTGAACGACAGGCGCTCGTGCTCGATGCGCTCGCAGATCTCCGCCTCGCTCAGCCCCTCGAAGCGCTCGCGCTTGAGCAGCCGCAGCTCCCCGAGCCCCACCGTGCGGTGGCCCGTGGCCGCCTGCTTCTGCTTCCAGCCGAGCACCTCGAAGAACGCCTGCGTCAGCGGCTTGTAGCCCGCTTTGCGCGCGATGGCGCGCAGCGTGTGCTTGTAGCCCGCCTTCACCAGGCCGTGGAGCAGGGCGGGGTTCTGCTCGCGCATGCGCAGCCAGCGCGTGGCCACCGCCTTCCAGCGGCCCAGCGGCGCCTTGTGCCCCGCGGGGTCCGCGAAACCCGCCGCGCGATTGAGCCGGGCGATCTCCGGCACCTCCAGCAGCTCGGCCACCCGCAGCACCGCCTTGGGCGTGAGCATGCGCGTGGACTTGCGCTCGTAGTGCAGGAGCATCGCCTCGCCAATGGCGCGCAGGTCGTCGTCATGGAAGGCGACGCGGCCGTCCGGCTCGCGCACGGGCTGGCCCGCGTGCGCCTGCACGAGCATCAACGCGCAGGTGGCCACCTTGAGGTCGCGCCAGTCCGTCTGGGTCAGCGCGTAGGACGCGAAGTGCGCGAGCAGCTCCGTGTTGAGCCGGTAGATGTCCAGCAGTTGACCGTAGAGCTTCACCGCCGCGGGCACGAACAGGCCCGGCGCCACGGGGGTGCCGAGGCGCACGAGGCCGGGCCTGGCGCCCTGCGCCGGGTGCCAGGTCCCCTGAACGTCCAGTCCCGGACGGTTGTGCCACAGGTGCGCCGAGCCTCCGAGCACCAGCTCCAGGAGTCGCTCCGCGGGGCCACGCTGCGCCTCGGGCAGGCGCGTGTCTTGAGAGGAGGTGTTCGCGTCGGTGTTCATGGTGCCCGAGGGACGCGCGCTCCGGGCATTCCTGACAGGAAGGCGAGCAGGCGGCGCCTTCACGCCCTGTCCGCTGGAGTGAAGCAATCCGAGGCACGGGCCGTTGTATGAAACACAAAGCGACGAGTCGGAAGCCGGAGGCGGCCTGGGTGCTCCCTGCGGCCCCCGCTTGCATGTCCCGCGTCCGCCCCCCTACAAGTCCAGCGGTTTGGGTGGCGGTCGCGCCGTCCAGGAACGTGTCAGGTCCGCTCCCCCGAGCAGGAACCAGAAGGTAGCCAGGATGACGCAGCCGCACCTCACGCCGCACCACACCACGGACGAGGCACTCTCGGGCGGAGGGGAGATGGGAGCGCTCATCCGTGCCAAGGATTGGAGCGGCACGCCGCTCGGTCCCGCGGCGGCGTGGCCGCAGAGTCTGCGCACCGCGGTGAGCATCTGTCTGGGGTCGCGCTTCCCCTACCTCATCCTCTGGGGGGAGGAGCTGGTGCAGATCTACAACGACGCCTTCCGGCCCATCCTCGGTCCCGCCAAGCACCCCCAGGCCCTGGGCCTGAGCGCGCGCGAGACCTGGCCCGAGGTGTGGTCCACCGTGGGGCCCATGGTGGATGGGGCGCTGCACCGGGGCGAGGCGAGCTGGGTGGAGAACCAGCTCTTCCTCTTCGATCGGGGCGCGCTCGTGGAGGAGGTCTACCTCACCTTCTCCCATAGCCCCGTGCGCGACGAGACGGGCCGGGTGGGGGGCATCTTCCAGGCGGTGAGCGACGTGACGCGGGGCGTGCTGGGCGCGCGTCGGCTGTCCACGCTGCGGGCCCTCACGCCCGAGGCGCGCTCGCTGGAGGAAGCGGCGCACGCCTGTCTGCGCGTGCTGGGCGACAACCTCTCGGATGTGCCCTTCGCCGCGCTCTACCTGCTGGAGGCGGGCGGCGCGCGGGCGTCGCTCACGGCGACCAGTGGGGTGCGCCCCGGCACGCGGCTCGCGCCCCTCTCCGTGTCCCTGTCCGACGCGGACGTGCCCTGGCCGTTCGCCTCGGCGCTCCAGCGGGGCGCGGCGGTCCAGGTGGAGGGGCTCCGGGAGCGCTTCGGCGAGGACGTGCCCGAGGGGCCGTGGCCCGAGCGTCCGCCGGGCGCGCTGGTGCTGCCGCTGGCCCGCTCTGGCCGGGGACTGGCCGGGGGCACCGAGGCCGTGGCCCTGCTGGTGCTGGGGGTGAGCGCGCGGCTGCGGCTGGACTCCGAGTACCTCAACTTCTTCGAGCTGGTGGCGGGGCACGTCGCCACGGCGCTCGCCAGCGCCCGCGCCTACCAGGAGGAGCGCCGACGGGCCGAGGCCCTCGCGGAGCTGGATCGGGCGAAGACGGCGTTCTTCAGCAACATCTCCCACGAGTTCCGCACGCCGCTCACGCTCATCCTGGGGCCCTTGGACGACCTGCTGGCCTCGGCTCATCTGGGCGAGGACGACAAGCGCGAGTTGAGCATCGTGCAGCGCAACGCCGGGCGGCTCCTGCGGCTGGTCAACTCCCTGCTGGACTTCTCGCGGCTGGAGTCCGGACGGGCGCGGGCGTTCTTCGAGTCCACGGACCTCTCCCTGTTCACCGCGGACCTCGCCAGCGCCTTCCGCTCGGCCGCCGAGCGGGCCGGTCTGCGGTGGGTGGTGGACTGTCCTCCCCTGTCGGCGCCGGTCCAGGTGGACCGGGAGATGTGGGAGAAGATCGTCCTCAACCTGCTGTCCAACGCGCTCAAGTTCACCTTCGAGGGCGAGGTCCGCGTCGAGCTGCGCGAGGAGGCCGAGCACCTGCGCCTGCGGGTGGAGGACACGGGCACGGGCATCCCCGCCGCCGAGCTGCCCCATGTCTTCGAGCGCTTCCACCGCGTGCAGGGCGCGCGCAGCCGGACCCATGAGGGCACCGGCATCGGCTTGTCGCTCGTGCGCGAGCTCGTGCGGCTGCACGGCGGCGTCGTGGGCGTGCGCAGCACCGAGGGGCAAGGCACCTGCTTCACGGTGGACATCCCCTGGGCGCATGTGCCGTCCGCGTTGGAGGTGCGGACCGAGTCACCGGAGTCCACCGCCACGGGGGCCCGGCTCTTCGTCGACGAGGCCTCGCGCTGGTCCGAGCGCGCGCCCGCGGAGCAGCCGCCCGCGGCCGCCCCCGTGCCGGGAGCGTCCTTCCGGGGCCGGGTGCTGCTCGCGGACGACAACGCGGACATGCGCGACTACGTGCGGCGGGTGCTCTCCGGCGCCTTCGAGGTGGAGTGTGTCGCGGATGGCCAGAAGGCGCTGGAGCGGGCCCTGGCGCGTCCCTTCGATCTCGTGCTCACGGACGTGATGATGCCGCGGCTGGGAGGCTTCGGGCTGTTGCGCGCGCTGCGCGAGGCCCCCACCACGCGCACGCTGCCCGTCATCATGTTGTCGGCGCGCGCGGGCGAGGAGTCCGCGGTGGAGGGCCTGGAGGCGGGGGCGGACGACTACCTCGTCAAGCCCTTCAGCGCGCGTGAGCTGCTGGCCCGCGTCCGCTCGAACCTGGAGCTGGTTCGCGCGCGGCGGGCGCTGGCCCACCAGGAGGCCTTCGCCGAGGGACTCCAGCAGTCCCTCCGGGCCCGGGACGAGTTCCTCTCGGTGGCCAGCCACGAGCTCAAGACCCCCTTGGCGGCGTTCCGTCTCCAGCTCGAGCTCATCGAGCGCAACCTCTCGCCCGAGGCCCGCACGAACGTGGGAGAGCGCATCCTCCAGGCGGGCAAACACGTGCGCCGTCTGGCCCGCCTGGTGGAGATGTTGCTGGACGTGTCGGAGCTGACCAGCGGCCGACTGGAACTGCGCCAGCAGGAGACGGACCTGTCCCTGCTCGTGGCCGAGACCGTGGCGCGCATGCGCGAGGAGTTCCGGCAGGCCGAGTGTCCGGTGGCGCTGCGGACCTCGGGGGTGGTGGTGGGCACGGTCGATCGGCGCCGCCTGGATCAGATCGTGGAGAACCTGTTGCACAACGCGACCAAGTACGGCGCGGGCAAGCCCGTGGAGGTGACGCTCACGCAGGATGCACGGGGGTGGCTGGACCTGTGTGTCATCGATCACGGCATGGGGATCGCGCCCGAGGACAAGCCGCGCATCTTCGATCGTTTCGAACGGGCCGTGTCCGTGCGCCGCTACGGCGGCCTGGGGCTGGGACTGTGGGTGAGTCGACAGTGGGTGGAGGCGCACGGAGGCCAGCTTTCCGTCATGGACACGCCGGGAGGAGGCGCGAGCTTCCGCGTCACACTGCCGGGATTCCCTCTGCGCCAGGCCGATGTGTCTTAGGTCTGTCCTGGGTATGTCCAGGTTCGCGGCCGCTGCGCGACCCTGCTTTTTTTCCAGTCTTCGTGGATGGTTGATCGGCGGTAAACAGGGCGCGCCGAGCGACTCCCGCGGGACGGGCAGAGCACTGAGATGGTCGAGACAACGCGGTGATTGGAGCGAGTGATGGGCACGGACAAAGTTGGAACGCATCCCGCGGCGGATCTCACCAACTGCGACCGGGAGCCCATCCATATCCCGGGGGCCATCCAGCCCCACGGCGTCCTGCTGGTCCTGCGCGAGCCGTCGCTGACGATCTGTCAGGCGAGTGAGAACACGCAGGACCTGCTCGGTGTCGCCGTGAAGGACTTGCTGGGCCAGTCCCTGGAGAAGCTGCTGCCGCCAGAGCAGGTGGCGAGCACCCGCGAGAGCCTCCTGTCGGATCGCCTGGAGGACAACAACCCCCTCAAGCTCTCCATCCAGCAGGGCAGCGGTGGGTCGCGGCAGTTCGACGGCATCGCGCACCGCCACCAGGGCCGCCTCTTCCTGGAGCTGGAGCCCTCGACCGAGCAGAAGGATCTGCCGTTCTTCGGCTTCTACCACCAGGCGCGGGGCGCCATGTCGCGCCTGCGCGACGCGAAGGACCTGCATGCGCTGTGCATGGAGGCCGCGAGCGAGGTGCGCCGGCTCACGGGCTTCGATCGCGTCATCATCTACCGCTTCGACGCCGACTGGAACGGTCAGGTGCTCGCCGAGGATCGCATGGAGGACGCGGACCCCTACCTGGGGCTGCACTTCCCCGCCTCGGACATTCCCCGGCAGGCGCGCGAGCTGTACCTGCTCAACCTGCTGCGCCTCATCCCGGCGGTGGACTACGTGCCCGCGCGCATGGTGGCGCTGCCCGAGGAGGCCCAGGGCGGGCCCCTGGACATGTCCTTCTGCGTGCTGCGCAGCGTGTCCCCGGTGCACATGGAGTACCTGCGCAACATGGGCGCCGGCAGCTCCATGAGCATCTCCCTGCTCAAGGAGGGCAAGCTCTGGGGGCTCATCTCCTGCACGCACATCTCCGGCTCGCGCTACCTGCCCTACGAGGTGCGCACGGCGTGCGAGTTCGTGGGCCAGTTCATGTCCTCCTTCCTCCCCACCAAGGAGGGCTACGAGAACTACGATCAGCGCATCCGCGCCAAGTCCATCCAGGGCCGGCTGCTCGAGCGCATGACGCGCGGCCTCGACTTCGCCGCGCAGCTCTGCCAGTCGCCGCCGGAGCTGCTTGAGCTCACGGGGGCCGCGGGCGCCGCTGTCTACTTCAACGGCCGCACCACCGTGCTGGGCAAGGCGCCCTCGGACGAGCAGTTGCAGGGCCTGTTCCGCTGGCTGGCGAGCCGGCCGGTGTCCCAGGACATCTTCGCCACCAACTGCCTGCTCAAGGAGTACCCCGAGTCCGAGGAGTTCAAGGACGTGGCCGCGGGCCTCATCGCCGCCTCCATGTCCCGGGGCCGCCACAACTACGTGCTGTGGTTCCGTCCCGAGGTGGTGCAGACGGTGGAGTGGGGCGGCAATCCGAACAAGCCCGTGGACGTCCAGGACGATCAGCCCCGGCTGCATCCGCGCAAGTCCTTCGCGCTCTGGCAGGAGACGGTGCGCGGCAAGTCCCTGCCCTGGGAGGACTACGAGCTGGAGGGCGCCGAGGACCTGCGCCGCAGCATCATCGACATCGTGCTGGAGCGCAGCGAGGAGCTGCTCAAGCTCAACACCGAGCTGGAGCGCAGCAACGTGGAGCTGGACTCGTTCGCCTACGCCGCGAGTCATGACCTCAAGGAGCCGCTGCGCGGCATCCACAACTACGCGAGCCTGGTGCTGCGCGAGGACGCCGCGGCGCTCCAGCCCACCAGCCGCACGCGCATGGACACGGTGGTGCGGCTCACCCAGCGCATGGAGAGCCTCATCAACTCGCTCCTGCACTACGCGCAGGTGGGCCGCATGGAGCTGTCGCTGCGCGAGACGGACCTCAACGAGGTGCTCGCCTCGGTGCTGGAGCTGCTCAAGCCGCGCCTCGAGGAGGCCCAGGCCGAGGTGCGCATCCCCGCGCCGCTGCCTCCGGCGCGCTGCGACCGGGTGCGGATGATGGAGGCCTTCACCAACCTCATCACCAACGCCATCAAGTACAACGACAAGGACAAGCGTTGGGTGGAGATCGGCTCCAGGCAGGAGCCGGAGCTGGGCACCGTCTACTACGTGCGCGACAACGGCATCGGCATCAAGCCCGAGTACCACGACGCCATCTTCCGCATCTTCAAGCGCCTGCACGGGCGCGACAAATACGGTGGGGGCACCGGCACCGGCCTCACCATCGTCAAGCGCCTCATCGAGCGGCACAACGGCCGCTTGTGGCTGGAGTCCACGCCGGGTGAGGGCACCACCTTCTTCTTCACCCTGGGCGGTGAGACGGCCCCTCCGGCCACGGTGCGCCCGCCGGCGCTGGAGGATCTGCGATGAACTCCGGGCTGCCCATCCTCGTCGTGGAGGACAACGACGAGGACTTCGACATGCTCCAGATGACCTTCCACTCCGTCGCCATCCCCAACCCGCTCTACCGCTGCTCGGAGGGGGAGGAGGCCCTGGAGTTCCTGGGTCAGACGGGCCGCTACGCCGACACCCAGGCCGCGCCGCGCCCGGGGCTCATTCTCCTGGACCTGAACCTCGCTGGCCTGGATGGCAGGCAGGTGCTCGAGCACGTGAAGCGCGACCGCCATCTCAAGAGCATTCCAGTGCTCGTGTTCTCCACCTCAGGCAACCCCAAGGATGTCCAGAGCGCCTATGACCACGGGGCCAGTGGCTATCTGCTCAAGCCCGTGGATCTGCCGCGATTCGAGAGAATGATCCGGCTCTTCAAGGAGTTCTGGCTGGACCACATCGTGATGCCCGAAGACGATGGCCGTGAGGTCTCGCGCGGATGAATTCCCGATTGTTGACGCTGCTCCTGGTCGAGGACAGCCCCGAGGATCGGGATGTCTTCCGAACCTACCTGGAGGAAATGGGGGAGTATTCCTACCGATTCCTCGAGGAGGAATCGGCGGATGACGCGCTCGCGCTCTGCAGGCGCGAGCATGTGGACTGCATCCTCCTGGATTACGACCTGCCCGCGCTCAGTGGCCTGGAGTTCCTCCAGCGGCTCGTGGACGAGGAAGGGCTCTTGCGACCGCCCGTGGTCATGGTGACCGGGCGGGGGAACGAGCGCATCGCCGTCGCGGCGCTCAAGGGCGGTGCCTCGGACTACCTGGTCAAGTCCGAGGTGACCCCGGAGAGCCTCTACCGCGCCGTGCGCAACGCCGTGGAGAAGGAGGACATCCGCAAGCGGCTCACCGAGCAGAAGGCCCTCACGGGCATCGTCGAGGCGCGACTGCAGGCGGCCCTGGAGGTGTTGGAGCGGGGCGAGGCGCTCATCATCCTCGACAAGGACTTCCGCCTGCTGCTGGTCAACGCCAACCAGGAGCGCATCTCCCGGACCCGGCGCGAGGACACGCTCACGCGCACCCTCTGGGACATGTGGCCCGAGGCCGCCTCGCCCCAGAGCCGGACGTGGGCGGAGCTGCACCGGGCCATGCGCGAGCGGACGACCGCCCACTTCGAGGAGTTCTTCTCCTCCCTGAATCGCTGGCTCGACGTGAGCGTGTACCCCACGCGCGAGGGGGGCCTGGCCATCTTCTTCCGCGACGTGAGCGAGAAGAAGCAGGCGGAGGACCACGCGCGGGGCGAGGAGCGGCGGCGCTCGGAGTTCGAGCAGCAGCTCATCGGCATCGTCAGCCACGACCTGCGCAATCCCATCACCGCCATCTCCCTGGGCGTGTCCCTGCTGCTGCGCCGCGATGACCTGGACGAGCGGGTGCTCAAGACGCTCGTGCGCGTCCACTCCTCGGCCGAGCGCACCATCCGCATGGTGCGCGACCTGCTCGACTTCACCCAGGCGCGGCTGGGCGGCGGCATCGTCATCCACCGCGAGCCCTCGGACCTGTACGCGCTCTTGCGCCTGGTGGTGGACGAGGTGCAGATGTCCTTTCCCGACCGGGAAGTGCGCATCGAGATGGAGGGCGATGGCCTGGGCGCGTGGGACACGGACCGGGTGGCCCAGGTCATCACCAACCTGGTCACCAACGCGCTCAAGTACAGCCCGGCGGGCTCGCCCGTCACGGTGCGCACCCTGGGCGACGCGGACACGGTGCGTCTGGAGGTCCACAACCAGGGCGAGCCCATCCCCCCGCAGGTGCAGCGCCACCTGTTCCAGCCCATGCGGCGGGGCGACGAGCAGGCGGATCGCACCAGCCGCAGCATTGGCCTGGGGCTCTTCATCGTGGACCACCTCATCCGGGCGCACGGAGGCACTGTCGACGTGCGCTCCAGCGCTCCGGACGGCACGACCTTCGGGGTCAGCCTGCCGCGCCGCTCCACCCTGCTGACCCTCGAGCGTGTCTAGTCAGGAGAACACGTCCACGCCCGGATGCACGGGCAGGAGCGCCACGTCCTTGCCCGCCCGCCAGGCCTTGCGCGCGGGCACCGAGACGAGCTCCCACGTGGGCAGCACCAGCGCCGTGAGCGAGTGCCCGTAGACGCAGCCGGTGTCGATGCCCACCGCGTGCTCGGTGACCAGGGGCCGGTCGAACACGGTGTGGCCGAAGATGACGCGCTCCGGGCCCTTCCAGTCGTGCGTCCAGAAGCGGTAGCCCTCGGGCGCCTTGGAGGGCCAGTAGCTCTTGCGCTCCGGAGGCCGGACACACTGCACGTGCAGCAGGTGGTAGGGCTCCTGCTCCTCCAGGGTCCTGCCCGGCAGCACGCCCGCGTGGACGACGACGGCCTGGTACTCGGGCAGCCGGATGAAGTGGGGCAGGGTGGCGAAGTAGTCCAGGTGCTCGGGCCCGAGCGCCTGCCGCGTCTCGAGGTGGTCCGGCAGCAGGTCCGCATCCCGACGGCGCCGCTGCTGGAGGTGTTTCTCCTCGTGGTTGCCGAGGATGCACTCGTGCCGCATGGCGAGCTCCACGCACTCGCGGCGCCGGGGCCCTCGGTCCACGAGGTCTCCGGTGAAGATGATGCGATCCGTGGAGGTGGCGCCCACGCGGGCGAGCAACTCCAGGGCCTCGTCGTAACAGCCGTGGAGGTCGCCGATGACGATGGTTCGGGACATGGGAATTTCCTTGGGAAGAAGAGGCAGGGGGCACCCGCGGGGGCGCTTCCCTTGCCTCGCGAGTGACGCGAACCCACCGGAATTGCTGACGAGACCCGGAAGGAAGAATCCCCCGTCAGGAATCCGCGCGCCCCGGCGTCGCTGTTCATGACCCGTCTCCGGTTGTCGCATATCCGGGGGTCGTGTCATCAGGAGGCCGTCTTCGGATGCCGTCGTGCTACCTTGACCCGCCGTTTCACCGAACCTCACCCCGCTCGGGTGGGGGGCTCGTGCCTCCTGGCGCCCCAAGGACCTTCCGGTGTTCGACGATCTCACGGATGACGAACTGTTCGCAGAGGTACTCCAGCGCCGCGCCTCGGGCGGGGCGGTGGGCGAGCCCCTGGGCGCGCTCTGCGATCGCTGGGTCCGGCCCGCCCGCTACGTCATTTCCAAGATCCAGGCCAGCTATGGCCGGGGCTCGCCCGCGGACGCGGAGGAGCTCTACCAGGACGCGGTGGGCAAGCTGCTCGTCCGGGGGCTGGATCAGTTCCGCGGCGTGTCCGAGCAGATGCCCGGGCGCAGTGCTTCTCCCAAGACGTTCTTCCTGCGCATCGTCAAGCACGTCGCCATCGACTTCTACCGGCGTCAGCGCGAGGACCTCGCGCCCGCTCCCACGGATCCCGACAACGCTCCGGAGGAGTCTCCGGCGGAGGTGTCCCGGGCGGTGGAGTCCTCGCGTCGGCGCGAGGAGCGCACCGAGGCCCAGGAGCTCTACTGGCGCGCCTACGAGCGGCTGCAGCAGGAGCATCCCAAGGAAGCCGGTGCGTGGGACCTGTACCACCACCAGGACGTAGAGGACCACGAGGAATGCGCCCGGCGCCTCAGCATCAGCGTGGTCAATTCGTACAAGCGCGTGAGCCGCGCACAGGCCTATCTGCGCCTCTACCTGCTCGACCTCCAACAGGAGGGCGAGCGGGAGTGAGCCCCACCGTACCCGAAGGAGGGTACCCCCATGGTCGTTGACCCACTCTCTCGTTACCAGGCCCGCCGTGAGCAGCTCGCGCGGGGTGGATTTCCCAAGGACGGCACGCTGGAGTTGATTGGAGAAGTCCTCCGGCGCGGCGAACGGTTGGGACGAGAGGGTGTCGACCAGGCGCTGCGCGCGCTGGGCTCCGCGGAGATCGACGCCTGGCTGCGCGCGCAGAGCGCCGAGACGTTGAGGCCCGCGCTGCTGCGCGCCGCGGAGGAGTCCGCCGAGGCCGCCCTGGGCGAGGACGTCGAGGAGTCGGAGGTATGGCGCGCCTCCTCGCTGGAGGGGCTCGCCGCGCGCGACCGGGCCGAGTCCGCCCTGCGCGCCATCGCCGCGTGGGAGTCCCTGCACGGCGCGGTCTCCGGAGCGCTGGCCGAGCGGCTGAACACCGTGCGCGAGGCCTTCGGGCGGCTGGATGGCGCCCTGGCGCCCAAGGCCCGTTGGTTCATCCCCCTCAACTCCCAGCGCCGCGCGGAGCGGGACCTGCTGGACGCGGGCGAACGTCCCCGGGCTTGGTGGTTCTCCGCGCGCGCCGAGTGTGACGACTTCCTCGCGGTGCTCCATTCCCGCGGCGAACGTCCCGGCACGCACCTGCGCGCCTGCCCCGACTGCCTGCGCGACATGGACCAGAGTGTCCTGGTCGACGCGCCACCCAAGCGGCACCTGAGCGCGGAGGACCTGTGGCGCTTCGACATGGGCACCCTGTCCGCGGCGGAGCTCAAGTGGGTGGATGGGCACACGGAGAAGTGCCTGGAGTGTGCCCAGGCCATCTGGGCCCTGGAGGAAGGGGACGAGGCCATCGACAGGGCACTGGCCGAGCAGGAGCGCGCCGTGCCCGCGGCCCGCACCTCGCGCGCCGCCGAGCCCTCGCGCCGGGGCCCCACCTCCGCGCGCCACGCCGAGCAGCGCGACGTCCTGGAGGAGCGGCGGGACTTCCGCGTGGTGCTCGTGCGAGAGCGTCAGCGGGCCCGGCTCCTGGTCCAACCCCTGGGGAGTCGCGCCGTGACGGCGGCCGTGTTCCTGACCCCCGGCAAACCCTCCCTCAAGCCCCACTCCGGCCCCGAGGGTCTCCAGTTCGACCTGGGGACCGCGGGCGGCCGCTCGGCGCACCTGATGGTGCGCGTGGGCAACAACGAAATCTTCGAGCGCGACTTCTCCTTCTGACGCTACGCCCCCAGCGCGTGCAATTCGCCCGAGTGCACCACCCGCGTGCCCGGTGCGTCCCGCCAGGCGAGCGTCACCATGGCCCGGGCCACGGTGCGTCCCTCGATGGGGCGCGCCGCCAGGGGCCGCAGCAGCGGGGCGAGCACCCGTGAGACGGCGCCCATCACCTGCTCCGCGGGCTGCGGCTCCTCTCGCGCTCCGAGCAACAGGGACGGCTGGACGATGACGAGGGACTCGAAGCCCACCGCGCCGAGCGCGTCCTCGGCCTCGCCCTTCACCCGGTTGTAGAAGATGCGCGAGCGCGCGTTGGCGCCCAGCGCCGACACGAGCACGAAGCGCTGGGCCCCCGCGTGCCGGGCCGCGTGCGCGAACGCCAGGACATAGTCATGGTCCACCGCGCGGAAGGCGGCCTGGCTGCCCGCCTTCTTGAGGGTGGTGCCGAGGGCGCAGAACGCATCCTGGGCGGCGGGCAGGGCCTGGGTGTCCAGCCGGGTGAAGTCCACCGTGTGTTGGACGAGCTTCGGGTGCTGGTGGGGCAGGGGCCGTCGGCCGAGGGAGTGGACCTCGCGGTAGCGGGCGTCCTCGAGCAGGGTGTCGAGGAGGGCGCCGCCCACGAGACCACTCGCGCCGGCCACGAGCGCGGTACGGGGGGAGGTCTCCATGGGGAAGATGCTCAGCACATTCCCCCACGGGCGGCCAGGAGCGTGTCCGCCTAACGTTGGGTTCCGGGAGTGCGCAGGGGCGCGACGCGATCCGCGGGGTTCATCGGGCCCTGGATGTTCGGAATCATGCCCGTGCGGGGGGTGAGCCGGTCCGGGGGCGCGGCGCCGGGGCCCAGGGTGGGCGTGCGCGATGCGCCCAGGTCCGTGGTCAGCAGGCCCACGACGAGGGGAATCACGGGCGGGGCCTTGTCGAGCGCCAGGCCACAGACGTCGAGCACGCCGCGCGTGGTGCCGGGGGGCGTGCGGTAGCGGCGGCAGGCCTCCTTCTCCGCGGGGGTGTCCTCCTCGGGCACGAGCTCGCGCGTGTGGATGCCCCGCTTGAGCACGAGCTTGTCCGGTCCGAGCGTGAGGTGCACCGCGTCGCTGCCCCAGTCTCCCTGCACGAGCGTGGTGCCGCCCGTGGTCTTCACGGTGAGGCGCACGGCGCGGTGCAGCAGCGAGCCCTCCACGCGCACGCCGCCGTCCTCGGTCGTCTTCGGGGTGAGGACGTTCGCGTCCGTGTCCTTCCAGGAGCCGTCCGGCTGCAGCCGCAGCCCGTTGCCCAGGGCGTCGGCGCTGAAGCTCAGGCCGCCGATGCGGCCCCCGGACGGACGGCGGGACGCCGTGTCGGCGATCAGGTTGGTGACGGGCACGCGGGTGTCCACCGGCTCGAAGCGCACCGCTTCGATCCACGCCGTGCCCGTGCCGCTGAGCAGCAGTCCGGCCATGATGGCCCGGGCCTCCGGGGGCACGTCCAGCACCACCTCGTGGCGCTTGCAGGCCGTGGTGCCCGTGAGCGCGCGCGACTGCATGTTGTCGAAGGCCAGGGGCTCCAGGGACTCGGCGCCCTCCACCCGCATCCACAGGCCCGCCCAGCCCTTCACGTCCTCGGTGCGCACCACGGCGGAGAAGCGCAGCCGCTTGCCCCGGAAGGCCTCCGCGTCGAAGGCCTGCATGAAGGTGCCATAGCCCGACGGGCTCTCCTGCACCGAGCGCAGGTACGCGCTGCGGGGGCCCTCGCAGGGCGCGCCCGTGTCCAGGCCGGACGCGTAGAGCTTGGGGGCGCTCTCGGTGACGAACCACCCCTTGGGCAGGCTCTTCTGCGAGTCCTCGGCCCGGGCGGCGCCTCCCGTGGCGAGCAGCACCCCCGCGAGCGATGTCCCCAGCCATTTCATCCACGAACGCATGACGGTGCCTTTCACAGCGCGGAGGGGCCCGCGGCGAGCCGGTCCAGCGGCAGCCCCGCATGGCCCTCGTAGCGGGGAATCGCTCCCAGCCCCCGGGGATATTGCACCCACAGGCCCCGAGCCAGGGCCTCCGAGGCGCAGGAGTCCTGGCTGGTGGGATCCGGACAGGCCACCAGCCGCTCGGCGGTCGAGGGCGCGCTCCCCAGGGGCGCCATCATCGGGAAGTCGTCCTCCTCGAGGAGGGGCGTGGCCGCGGGCCGCTCGGTGCGGACGGGCATGAGGAGCAGCGCCAGGGCCGCGGCCGCCATCAGCCCCAGCGCCGGCGCCGCCCGCCGGAGGGCATTCCAGCGCGCGGGACGCACCACCCGCGCGGCCACGAGCGGCGCGCGCGCCACCTCCCGGAGGTGCTCCTCCAACAGGGCCTCCTGGTGCAGGCGCCGCGCGCAGTCGGGACATTCCAGGGTGTGGGCCTCCAGACGCGCCGCCGCCTGGGGTTCGAGCGCCCCCAGCACGTAGTGCTCGAGGTCGGCCGGACTCGGGTGGGGGAGACTCATGGACCTTCCTCCTCGAGGGCGCCGCGCAGCTTCTTGCGCACCTCGCACAGGATCTGCCGGACGCGCTGCACGGACAACCCCGCCCGCGCGGCCACCTCGGCATGGGGCAGCTCCTGGCCGTCACACGCCAGGTGGAACACCCGCTGGGCACTCGGAGAGCAGGTGCCGAGCGCCTGCTGGGCCCGGCGCAACTGCTCCTCGGACAACAACCGCCGCTCGGCCGAGGCCCCGGGATCCTCGGGGTGGTGGGCCTCGGACAGGGCTTCCAAGGGGGCCCCGCCTCCCTCGCGCCGCACCCGCCGGGCGTCATCGGCCGCGAGGAAGGCGGCCTGGGCGAGCGCCAGATGGGGCAGGCGCAGCTCGGTGAGGGCGCCCTTGCGCTGCTGTTGGATCAGCCGCGCCCACGTCTCCTGGACGAGCTCCCGGGCCCGATCCACCCGAACCCCCCGGGCGAGCAGTGACACCAGCACCCGGTGCTGGTGTCGGGCGATCAACGCGTTCCACGCGGCGGCGTCCCCCTCCAAGGCGCGTCGCGAGAGCGCGGCTTCGCCGTCCATCGGCTCCTCCGCCGGCTGTCCCGATTCGGGAATGGAGTGTGTCCAGGTCATGGCCCTCATGTCTTCCCGGCCCAGGAACGTCCGGTGGCGCGGGGCATATCGGCCGCCGTGCGCGAGCGCCTGTCAGTTGACGGCGGGGCTGTCGCCGGAGGCCCACTTCATCTTGGACAGCTTGACCACGCCCTGGCACCGGGCACACACCGTGCCCTCGGCGTCGTACACGCGCGCGGAGGCGAAGAGGCTGGAGGTGCCGGCGGTGTCGATGGTCGCCTCCACGCGCGCGCTGTCGCCGCGCACGGGGCGCTCGAAGCTCATGGACAGCTGCATGGTGGCGGCGCGGCGGCTGGGGTCGCGCAGGGCGGGGGTGCAGCCGATGGCCAGATCGAAGAGCGCGGCGAGGATGCCCCCATTCACGGCGTCCGTTCCCAGGCCCCCCCGGTGCTCGGGTCGCACCTCCGGGATGGCGATGACGACCTTCTTGCCCTCCGGGAAGCTCAGGCGGGTGTTGAAGTGCCGCATGGTGGCGCTCTGGTTGAATTGTTCCGCGAAACGGTCGAGTTGTTCCTGGGTGGGAGGGCTCTGGGCATCGGACATGGCGCGACTCTAGCTGCTAGAAGGTCGGACATGCCTCGTCCGTCGCGCTCGCTCGCCGTGTTGCTGGCCCTCGCGGGGTGCTCGCGCTCCGGGGAGCCACAGGCGCCGAGGCCCCCACCCTCGCCGGGGGTTGCCGCGCCCGCTCCCGATGTGTGGGCCCCCTCCACGGGAGTGCCCTTGCCCCCGGAGACGCCCTACGCGCGCCAGTGGCTGGTCCTCCTGCACGCCTCGTCCACACCGGGCGAGGGGGCCGAGGACCTGCGGGCGCTCGCGCGCACGGGACTGCCCTCGGCGCCCGCGCGGCTGTCCACCACGGCCTTCCGCGACCTGCGCCCGTGTCTGGAAGTGGTGGTGGCCCAGGCGTTCGCGACGCGGGCGGAGGCGGTGACGTACCAGGCCCGGTTGCGTGAGGCCGGGGTGGCGGCGGACGTGAAGTACGCGGGTCCCCTGGAAGAGGGGCGCGAGGCCCGGGAGGCCACCTGTCTGGCGGCGGTCGAGGCCCGGACGGCGCTCGCCGAGAGCCTGTCGCGCCGGGACGCGCCGCGCTTCGTGGAGTCCCACGAGGGCCGCACCTTCATGCTGCTGGGCGAGAGCCAGGAGAGCCGGGTCCTCGAGCCCCTGGACGCGCGGCGGAGCGTGTGGATGGCGCCCGCGCCGGAGGATCCCACCGGCCTGTTCAAGGTGGGCGAGCGCGTGGACCTGTATGGTGCCGAGGGCCTCGTGAAGGCGGACTGCGCGGTGAAGGGCTTCGCGTGGCTCAACCGGGGCCGTCCGGCCGTCGACTACTTCCTGCGCGAGCCGTCGCCCGACGCGCCGGGGTGTGGTCAGGCCTGGACCTTCGCCGAGCTGGACTGCCGGGTCCGGCCGGGCCCGCCCCTGTTCGCCCTGCCGAGCGGAACCCCCGCGCCCGTGTTCTTCCAGCGCGACGCCGCGCCCGACGCGGAGCGGGCCGACCAGGAAGCGCGCGCCTTGCGGCGCTCGGAGCGCTACCTCGCCCTGCGGCTGGAGGGCGCTCAGTGGGCGGAGCGCAGGGGCGAGCCCTTGCGCGAGGAGGTGGACACCGTCGGCTTCTCCCAGGGCGAGCGCCGGGTGCTCTTCTCCGTGGCGCGGCTGCGGGTGGGCGAGGGTCACTCGGAGTGCGGCATCGACTTCGACCAGCAGGCGACCCGGGGGGTGGTGAGCGCGCCCGGCGCGGCCGAGCGCGTCGTGTCCCGCGCGGACCTGGCGGGCGAGGACGTGGTGGGCGTGCTGGACCTGGAAGACGACGGCCAGGTGGAATGGCTGCTGCGCGAGACCTGGCCCGCCACGACGCTGCGGCTGGTGCGCGAGGATGGCCGCGAGGTGGCGGGCGCGGTGGTGGAGACCTGCGACAGCGGTT
Source organism: Archangium primigenium (assembly GCF_016904885.1). Lineage (NCBI taxonomy): Bacteria > Pseudomonadati > Myxococcota > Myxococcia > Myxococcales > Archangiaceae > Melittangium > [Archangium] primigenium. The sequence continues at coordinate 8,116,559 of NZ_JADWYI010000001.1, read as the reverse complement.
GCTGAGGGCCGGGCGGGCGGGGGCCCAGGCACCCCGACAGGGCAGGCGGGCGCTCCCCCTCGTGCAACGTCCTTCAAGCCGGCCGGAAACTCGTTAGATAGAGCGTTTCCCCCTAGATATGGCGCCGCCTTGAACGCCGAAAACGACCTCCTCGCAGACCTGAACGAGCCCCAGAAGGAAGCGGTCCTCCACGGGGACGGCCCGCTCCTCGTCCTCTCGGGCGCCGGCAGCGGCAAGACGCGCGTCATCACCCGCCGCGTCGCCCACCTGGTCCAGCTCCGCAACGTCTTTCCCTGGCGCATCCTCGCCGTCACCTTCACCAACAAGGCCGCGCGCGAGATGCGCGAGCGCCTGGTGCACCTGCTCGGCGCCCAGGCACACGAGCTGGTGGTGAGCACCTTCCACTCCTCCGCCTCGATGATTCTGCGCCGGGTGCTGCGCGAGGACTCGGTGGCCCAACTGGTGGGGCTCACCCGCTCGTTCGTCATCTACGACGACGGGGACCAGCTGCAGATCGTCAAGCGCGCCATGCGCGAGGCGAAGGTGGACCCCATCATGCAGCCCCGGGAGATCCTCCACCGGATCGACCAGGAGAAGAACGCGGCGCGCCTGCCGGACGACATGGTGGTGGACGTGGAGGACGCGCGCGGCGTGGTGGTGCAGAAGACCTACCGCGCCTACCAGCGACTGCTGCGCGCGGCGAACGCGGTGGACTTCGGCGACCTGCTGCTTTTGCTCGTGGACCTGTTCCGCAAGCGGCCGGACGTGTTGGACCAGTACCAGCGGCGCTTCCGGCACATCCTGGTGGACGAGTTCCAGGACACCAACCCCGTGCAGTACGAGCTCTTGCGCCTGCTGGCCCCGCCCGAGCGGCGGCCCAACTTGGTGGTGGTGGGCGATGACGACCAGTCCATCTACCGCTGGCGCGGGGCGAGCGTGGACAACATCCTCAACTTCCCCGAGCAGTTCGCGGGCGCGCGGGTGGTGAAGCTCGAGCAGAACTACCGCTCGGACCAGAACATCCTCGACGCGGCGCACGCGGTCATCGCGCGCAACACGCGGCGGCTGCCCAAGAAGCTGTGGAGTGACCGGCCCAAGGGCGAGACGCTCACGCTGCTGCTCAACCGGGACGAGCGCGCCGAGGCCCAGGAGGTGGCGCGCCGCATCCACGGCCTGCAGCGCGAGGGCTTCATCAAGTACTCGGGCATGGCGGTCTTCTACCGGACCAACGCCCAGAGCCGCGTGGTGGAGGAGGCCCTGCGTCTGGCGCGCGTGCCCTACGCCCTGGTGAGCGGTCGCAGCTTCTACGACCGGGCCGAGGTCCGCGACGCGGCGGCCTACCTGCGGCTGATGGTCAACCCGCGCTCGGACGCGGACCTCTTGCGCATCATCAACACGCCGGCGCGCGGCATCGGCGACACCACGGTGGAGCGGCTGGCGGACTGGGCCAACCAGTCGGGCGTGAGCCTGTACGAGGCCACGGCCTCGCCCGAGCGCATTCCGGGGCTCAACACGGCGGCGGTGCGCCGGCTCGCGGGCTTCCATGCCCTCGTGTCCTCGCTGCACGCCTTCTCCCAGGACGCCCAGGACGCGGCGAGCGCGGTGGACCAGATGCTCAAGGAGACGCATCTGGTGGAGTCCCTCATGACCGAGGGCAGCGACGAGTCCGTCACCCGCGCGGAGAACCTGCGCGAGTTCCTCGGCGCCGCGCAGGAGTTCGACCTCAACCGGGCCGCCGCCGCGGTGGCCGCCGCGGACGCGCCCGCCACGCCCGCGGTGCGCGAGCCCGGCGACGACGATGACCTGGACACCTCGCCGCTCACCGAGGACATCCCCCCGCTCAACGCCTTCCTGGAGCAGATCAGCCTGGTGGGCGACGCGGACGCCGAGGTGGGGGACGGCAAGGTGGCGTTGATGACGCTGCACGCGGCCAAGGGCCTGGAGTTCGACGCGGTCTTCCTCACCGGCATGGAGGAGGGCGTCTTCCCCCACTCGCGCGCGCTGCGCGGGGACGACTCGGAGGGGGAGGAGATGGCCGAGGAGCGGCGGCTCTGCTACGTGGGCTTCACCCGCGCGCGCCGTCGGCTGTTCGTGAGCCTGGCCCAGTGCCGCTCGCTCTTCGGCGAGCTGCGCTACAACCCGCCCTCCAGCTTCCTCGCGGACGTGCCCCAGGCGCTCTTCGGCATCGTCGAGCAGGAGCTGCCGCCCGCGCCCAAGGAGACCCCCTACGTCAAGCGCAAGCGGGACTGGGCCGACGAGGACGACGGGCCCCGCGTGGACCGCACGTACTCACAGGCCTCGGACGGCGAGGGCATTGGCGGTGACGTGCGCGGCATGCGGGTGCGCCACCAGCAGTTCGGCATGGGGCGCATCATCTCCACGGACGGCCAGGGGCCCAACGCCAAGGTGACGGTGGACTTCGGCGGTCAGGTGGGGCTCAAGCGCGTCATCGCCCGCTTCCTGATGCCGGGCTAGGTGCCCAGGGCCGCGGCGGGCACGGGCTCCGCCGCCGGCGTGACGAGCGACTTCTTCTCCCAGGCACGGCTGCGCCAGCGCAGCCACATGACGAGGGCGCGCGTCCACTCGTCCGCGGCGATGGCCAGCCACACGCCTGGCAGGCCCAGGCCCGTGTGGAACACCAGCACGTAGCCCAGCGGCACGCTCATGCACACCATGGAGCCGAAGCCCGCGTACACGGTGAACACGGCGTCGCCCGTGGCCCGCAGGGCGTTGACGAGCACCAGGTTGAAGGAGCGCCCCGTCTCCAGGAGCAGGCTCAGCACGAGCACCGTGGCGCCCAGCCGGATGACCTCCGCGTCCGTGGTGAAGGCGCCCAGCAGGTGCTCGCGCAGCAGGATGACGGTGAGGCTCACCGCCACGGTGGCGGACACGGCCCACTTCAGGCTGCGCAGGGCCTGCTGGTAGGCGGTGTCCGGACGGCCCGCGCCCACCAGCCGCCCCACGAGGATGGACGTGCCGATGCCGAGCGAGAGGCTGAACAGGAAGATGTAGCGCGAGATGTTCATCGCGTACTCGCGCGAGGCCAGCGCCACGGGGCCCAGGAAGGTGACGTAGTACATGAACACCGTCTGGCAGCAGTGGTACATGGTCTGCTCGACGGCGGCCGGCACGCCCACGCCGAAGATCTTCCGCACGTAGTCCCCGGGGAGCGTCACGTAGTCGCGCGGCTTCATGCGCACCTCCATCACCCGGTAGAGCATCCACACGAACACCCCGAGCGCCACCGCGCGGCTGAACACCGTGCTCCACGCGGCCCCGGCCACGCCCAGGCGCGGCATGCCGAAGTGGCCGAAGATGAGGCCGTAGTTGCACACCACGTGCAGCAGGTTCATCCCCAGGGAGACGTACATGGACTCCTTGGTGAAGCCGTACGTGCGCAGCAGGCTGGCGAAGATGTTGATGAGCGCCTGCAGGAAGATGAAGCCTCCGACGATGCCCACGTAGGTGCGCGCGTGCACCAGCAGCTCGCCTGTGAGGTTCATCTTCAGCATGAGCGTCTCGCCCCCGAGGAACAGGGCCGCGCTGACGCCCAGGCCGAACAGGAGGTTCAGGGTGATGGCCACCGCCGAGATGTGCGCCGCTTCCGCCTGGCGCCGGGCCCCGATGTACTGCGCCACGACGATGGCCGCGCCGTTGCTGATGACCTCCATCAGCGTGACGCTGAGGAAGACATAGTGCGCGGCCACGCCCACCGCGGCCGCCGCCTGGTCGGACACGCCGCTGAGCATGAACGTGTCCGCCGTGCCCATCAGCATGAACAGCATGAACTCGAGGAAGATGGGCCAGGTCAGCCGCCACAATCCCGGAGTCGTCGACGTCGTCGCGTCTGCTGAATGCATACAGCTCCGCGTGTCGCACGCCGCGTCATGGCTGTCGAGTCACAAGGGTGAGGCCTGCTTGCTCGGGGGATGAGCCGTGGCGCTTTCGGCTCAAAAAGGTCGGCTACCCACCGCTCTTGTCCGACGGGAGGGCAGGCGGCCGCCAGCGGCCCGTCATCGAGGTTGAGGGCCCTATTTCAGGCCCTTAGGATGACGAAAAGGACGGTACCCGACATGGCTTCGATTCGTGACGACGAGCTTCCCAGCTCGACTGGCATTCCCTCCTCCGCGCGCCGGACCGACTGGTCCCCGCCGCCCACGATTCCCGTCACCGAGGAGCTGCTGCTCGCCCTGCCCAAGACCGACCTGCACTGCCACCTGGATGGCTCCATGCGGCTCAAGACGATCCTCGAGCTGGCCGAGCAGCAGAAGGTGAGCCTGCCCGCGGACAGCGAGGAGTCGCTCGCGCGAGCCATCCACATGGGCGAGGTGTGCGAGAGCCTCGAGGACTACCTGGTCGCCTTCGACGTGACGCTCTCGGTGCTGCAGACGGCCGAGTCGCTCTATCGCGCCGCCTACGAGCTGGCGGTGGACGCCGCGGCGGAGAACGTGCGCTACATCGAGGTGCGCTACTCGCCCGCGCTCCACCTCAAGAAGGGCCTGAAGATGACCACGGTCATCGACTCGGTGCTCGAGGGGCTGCGCGTGGCCAAGCGCGAGACGGGCATCAAGTACGGCGTCATCGTGTGCGGCATCCGCCACATCAACCCGCAGACGTCCATGCGGCTCGCCGAGCTGTCGGTGGCGTACAAGAACCGGGGCGTCATCGGCTTCGACCTCGCGGGCGCCGAGGCGAGCTTCCCGGCCAAGGATCACAAGGACGCCTTCCAGCTCATCCTCAAGAACAACGTCAACTGCACGGCGCACGCGGGCGAGGCCTTCGGCCCCGAGTCCATCTCCCAGGCCATCCACAACCTGGGCGCGCACCGCATCGGCCACGGCACGCGGCTGCGCGAGGATGGGGACCTGCTCAACTACGTGAACGACCACCGCATCCCGCTGGAGGTGTGCCCCTCCTCCAACGTGCAGACCGGCGCGGTGTCGAGCCTGGACGCCCACCCGCTCAAGTTCTACTTCGACTACGGCCTGCGGGTGACCATCAACACGGACAACCGGCTCATCACCGACACCACGGTGACCAAGGAGTTGTGGCTGTCGCACAAGGAGATGGGGCTGTCCCTGGAGGACCTGACCACCATCATCGTGTCCGGCTTCAAGAGCGCCTTCCTGCCGGCGCGCGAGAAGCAGGACTTCCTGCGCCAGGTGAACGAGGAGATCGCCCGCACGGTGGCGACCTTCGACAAGCGTCCCCAGATGGTCAAGCAGCCGGCCTGAGCCGCGCGGCCCGAGGAGCCTTCCGTGGATCTGGAGCTGAAGGACAAGGTGGTGCTGGTGACGGGAGGCTCGGACGGCATCGGGGCGGCGGTGGCCCGGAGGCTCGTCGCCGAGGGCGCCCGGGTGGCCCTGTGCGCCCGCAACGCCGAGCGGTTGGAGGCCACGGCCGCGCGGTTGCGCGAGGCGGGCGGGGACGTGCTGCCGGTGGTGGCGGACGTCACCCAGCCGGCCCAGGTGGACGCCTTCGTGGACGCGGCGGTGGCGCGCTGGGGCCGGGTGGACGGGCTGGTGAACAACGCCGGGGCCTCGTCGGCGCGGCCCTTCGCGGAGGTGGATGACGCCACGTGGGAGGCGGACCTCCAGCTCAAGCTGTTCGCCGCGGTGCGCACCTCGCGGCGGGTGTTGCCCCTGCTGCGCGCGGCGGGCGGGGGCGCCATCGTCAACGTGCTGGCCGTCTCCGCCAAGGCGCCCGGGGCCCGCTCCGCGCCGTCCTCGGTGTCCCGGGCGGCCGGCATGGCGCTCACCAAGACGCTGTCCAAGGAGCTGGGCGCGGAGGGCATCCGGGTGAACGCCGTGCTGCCGGGCCTCATCGAGAGCGGCCAATGGGAGCGCCGCGCGGCGTCCTCGGGCCAGTCCCTGGAGGCGCTCTACCACCAGATGGGGCGCGGCACGGAGATTCCCCTGGGCCGGGTGGGCCGGGCCGAGGAGTTCGCGGACGTGGTGGCCTTCCTGCTCTCGCCCCGCGCGGGCTACGTGACGGGCGTGGCCCTCAACGTGGACGGAGGCCTGTCGCCCGTCGTGTAGGGGTCCATGTCACTGGACGGTGCGTCAATTCACTGGCGCTTCCGTCCGCCTCCGAGTGGAATCCCGCCGCGAGGGGGCCCGCGCGGCCCGGAGCGTTCTTCCACGCAGCCACGACGAGGCCGTACACACACATGGACAACTTCCAGAATGATTTTCCCGGCGCACCCGCGCCGATGAACACCCAAGCGGCGCGCGAGGCCGTGTCCGGTCCGGCCATCCTGCTGATGGTCACCGCCGGCCTGGGCCTCGCGGGGGCCTTCTTCAGCTTCATCTCGTCCATGATGGGCGGTGGCACGCTGTCGCCCGAGCAGCTCGAGCAGCTGCGCCAGACCAACATGGAGAACCTCATCCCCTGGGTGGAGCGGGCCAACTCCTTTGGCGTCGTGGGCAACCTCTTCACCCTCGCGCTCAGTGGCGTGACGTTCTACGGCGCCCTGCAGATGAAGAACCTGCGCAACTACGGGCTGTCCATGGCCGCGGCCATCATCGCCATCGTCCCGTGCTTCGGGCCGTGCTGCTGCATCGGCATTCCCGCGGGCATCTGGGCGCTGGTGGTCATCAACAAGCCGGAAGTGAAGGCGGCCTTCACCAAGTAGTCCGCCGTCGGTGCGCCCCGGGGGCGGGCCCTGTGTCCGGGCCCGCCTGACGCCGGGGATGCTCAGGCGACCTTCATGCCCTTGGGGATGACGACCACGCCGCCCGAGGTGACGTGGAAGCGGCGGCGATCCTCCTCGAGGTCGTAGCCGATGGTCATCTCCGGGGGGATCTCCACGTTCTTGTCGATGATGGCGCGCCGGATGCGGCAGCGCCGCCCGATGGTGACGTTCTCGAAGAGCAGGCTGTCCTCGATCTCGGAGAACGAGTTGACGCGCACCTTGGGCGAGAGCACCGAGCGCTTCACGTGGCCGCCGGAGATGATGCAGCCCTCGCTCACCAGCGAGTCCATGGCGTGGCCCACGCGCTTGTTCTCCCGGTCGGCGAAGACGAACTTGGCCGGCGGGAAGTTGTTGGGCTGGGTGTAGATGGGCCAGCGGTCGTTGTAGAGGTTGAACACGGGGTCCACCTCCACCAGATCCATGTTGGCCTGGTAGTACGTGTCGATGTTGCCCACGTCGCGCCAGTAGCCCCGCTCCTTGCCCTCCTGGCCGGAGATGTTGTTGGTGGCGAAGTCGTACACGTACACCGGCTCGCGCTTGTACAGCTCGCTGATGATGGACTTGCCGAAGTCGTGGACGCTCGCCTCGTTGGCCGCGTCGCGCACCACTTCCTTCACCAACGAGTCGGTGGAGAAGAGGTAGTTGCCCATGGACGCCAGGCAGTAGTCGGGGTTGCCCGGCATGGGCGGCGGGTTCTTGGGCTTCTCCACGAAGCCGCGCATGCGCCCGTTCGCGTCCACGTCGATGATGCCGAACTCCCGGCCCTCCGCGATGGGCACCGGGATGGCGGCCACGGTGCACGCGGCCTTGTTCTGCACGTGGAAGTCCAACATCTGCCGGCAGTCCATCCGGTAGATGTGGTCCGCGCCGAAGACGAAGATGTAGTCGGGCTCCTCGTCGGTGATGATGTTGAGGTTCTGGTAGATGGCGTCGACGCTGCCCTTGTACCAGTCCATGCCCGTGCGCATCTGCGCCGGCACCGTCTCCACGTAGTGGTCCAGGAAGGCCGACATCCGCCACGAGCGCGACAGGTGCTTGTTGAGCGAGTCGCTCTTGTACTGGGTCAGCACCTTCATCCGGTAGATGCCGGAGTTGGCGAAGTTCGAGAGGACGAAGTCGATGATGCGGTAGCGGCCACCGAACGGCACGGCCGGCTTGGCGCGTTCACGAGTCAGGGGTTCGAGCCGGGTTCCGGCCCCCCCCGCGAGGATCATTGCCAGCAATTTCGCCATAGGGGTCGGCAAGTTACCTGGCGGGCAATACCCGGCAAGTCCCATCGACCCCGGGGGAGGTGGGTTCGTTGAGTACCTAAACCGCGCCAACCTGCTGGCCCCTCATGGCTTCCCACCTGGAAGGCGTGCTATGTCTCGAAGTCGATGGCTGGCGACGAAACCCGAGTAACCAAGATCTCCTCGATCAAGGAGTTGGCGACCCCGGTCGACTCGGAATGCTGCATCGTGCAGATTCACGGGCCGGAGCTGGGCAAGAAGTACACGCTCCTCGACCTCGAGTTCACCATCGGGCGTGAAGAGGGAAACCACATCGTGGTGGACCTCGACAACGTCTCGCGCAGGCATGCGCGCATCATCCGCAAGCAGGGGCGGATGTTCGTGCAGGACCTGGGCTCCACCAACGGCACCTACCTGAACGATCAGGAAGTGACGCAGGAGACGCCGCTGCGCAGCGGCGATCTCATCAAGGTGGGGGGCTCGATCTTCAAGTTCCTCACCGGCGACAACGTGGAGCTGCAGTACCACGAGACCATCTACACGCTCACCATCCAGGACGGTCTGACCGGCATCAACAACAAGCGCTACTTCCTGGAGTACCTGGAGCGCGAGATGGGCCGGTGCCACCGTTATGGACGCCCCTTGACGTTGATGATCTTCGACATCGACTTCTTCAAGAAGATCAACGACGTGCACGGCCACCTGGCGGGGGACTACGTCCTGCGCGAGCTGGCGCAGACGCTCAAGCGGCTGGTGCGCAAGGAGCAGTGCTTCGCGCGCTACGGCGGCGAGGAGTTCGCGGTCGTCATCCCCGAGGACGGGGGCGACAAGGCGCGCATCTTCGCGGAGAAGATCCGTCAGTGTATCGAGAAGAAGCCGTTCGTCTTCGAGAACCAGGACATTCCCGTCACCTTGTCGCTGGGCGTGGCCGACATGACGCCCGACATGGTGGAGCCGCTGCAGTTCATCAAGATCGCGGACGCCAACCTCTACAAGGCGAAGAAGACGGGCCGCAACCGCGTGGTGGGCTGAGCCCGTCGGCTTGAGTGGCCGCCTTCCCCCGAGTCCGAGGGGGAAGGGGAGCGGCGGGGCTCAGGAGCCTTCGCGCAGGTCGGCGAGCCGACCCTTGGTGCCGGGCAGGTGGCCGGGCGCCATGCGGGTGTAGAGGTCGTTCACCGTGTCCTGGAGCGTCTCGTGGACGTCCCGGGCCCGGAAGCCCAGCTCGCGCTCGGCCTTGGCGCTGTCCAGCCAGAACCAGTGCTCGCCGATGTCCACCTCCTGGGGGTCCAGGGTCGGCTTGACGCCGCGCCACTTCGCCACCTGCTCGAGCACCTTGGCGCCGAACACGTTCACCTGGGAGGGCAGGCGCAGCCGCGGCGCGGACACGCCGGTGAGCCGCTCCAGGCGCTGGAAGAAGTCCCACATGGACAGGTTCACGCCCATGAGGTGGCGCCCGTAGAGCTCGCCCCGCGTGAGCGCGTTCACGAAGGCGTCGGCCAGGTCGCGCACGTCCACGAAGGACATGCCCCCGCCGGGCATGGCGGGAATCTCCCCCTGGAGGAACTTCATCACCGTCCAGGTGGACGACAGCCGCTCATCCCCCGGGCCCATGAGCAGGCTCGGGTTGAGCACCACGAGGGGAATCTGGTGCTGGCGGCAGTACTCCAGCGTCAGCTTCTCCTCGTAGATCTTCGACAGGTAGTAGGGCCAGCGGCCCACCACCTCGATGGGGTAGTCGTCCGCCTCGGTGCCCACGCGCTCCTCGCGGGACACGGCGATGGCGCCCGAGGTGGAGGCGAGGATGACGCGCTTGACGCCCGCCTCGCGCACGTCGTGCAAGAGCTCGCGCGTGGCGTCCACGTGCAGCTCGTACATGCGCCGCGCGTCCTTGTCCTGGAAGGAGACGAGCCCCGCCAGGTGGTAGAGCGCCTGCACGCCGTCGAGCGCGCGCCGCACGGCGTCCCGGTCCTTCAGGTCGCCGGGGACGTACTCCACCGTCTCGAAGCCGGGGCCCTTGGGGCGCGAGCGGCCGATGACGCGGACCTCATGGCCCGCGGCCACGAGCCGCGGCACCAGGTGCGAGCCGAGGAAGCCGGAGCCTCCAGTGACGAGCAGCTTCACGTGTCGTTCCTTCCCGTGGACAGGGCGCGGCGCTGGTCCTCCACCGTCGCCGAGTCATCGAAGCTCAGCACCCGCCCCGCGGCGAGCGCGCGCACGGCGTCCTCGGCCAGGTGCGTGGCGTAGCGGTAGCTCTCCGAGCGCGACATGCCCTGGGTCTTCTTGCGCAGCATCTCGTAGGTGAGCGCCGGGCCGATGTGGCCCTCCAGCTCGCGCGACTTGGGCAGCATGCTGCCCTTGGGCAGGGCCTCGAAGGCGCCCTTCATGTAGATGGGCAGCACGTCCACCTTGTAGGTGAGCGCCAGGTAGCCCAGCGTGGGCTTGAACTCGAGCAGCTCGCCCGTCACCGAGCGCGTGCCCTCGGGGAAGATGAGCAGGTTGTAGCCCTGCTGCAGCGCGCTGCCCGCCATGCCCAGCGACTCGCGCAGGGAGCCCCGCCGGTCCATGGGAATGAGGTTGGTGAAGTTCTCGAAGTACGCGCGCTTGAGGGGCGTGTCGAAGAAGTAGTCCCGCGCGGCGATGGTCGTCAGCCGGTCGCCCTGCTCGCCGAGCAGCACCTTGACGAGGCCCATGTCCAGGTGGCTCGTGTGGTTGGCGATGACGAGGAAGTTGCGGTTCTGCGGGATGAAGGCCTTGCCCGTCACCTTCACGTCGAACAGGCCACCGAAGATGGCGCGCTGGCCCAGCCGCACCGCGTGCCGACCCAGGGTGACCAGGGGCTCGGGCACGGGGATCTCCACCTCCTCGTCGCTCTTCACCTCGCGCGAGATGTCCCGGGCGCGCGTCTCGGCGCTCGGCTTGCGGCCGCTGGAGAGCACCAGCTTGCGCAGGTCCTCCACCGTCTGCACGTGGGTGAGATCGTTCGCGCTGGGCAGCGGCACCCCCGCCTGCTCGAGCGCCACCGACAGCTCGGTGAGCATGAGCGAGTCCACGCCCAGGTCCGTGCTCAGGTGGGCCTCGGGGCGCACGTCGGCGAGGGGGCGGTTCACCACCTCGGCCAGCAGCGGGTAGAGCCAGTCGGCCACGCCGCCCGTGCCCGCCTGCTGCACGCGCTCGCGCGCCTTGTCACCGGAGGCCGCGAGCCGGTCGAGCTTCTTGAACTCCTCCACCACCTGCTTGCGCTTGACCTTGCGCGAGGAGGTGCGCGGCAGCTCCACGTCCGTGAAGCGCAGCACCTTCACCCGGCGGTAGAAGGGCATGTCCGAGCCCTTCTTGCGGAAGTGCTCCTCCAGCTCGCGCCGCACTTCCTCGCGCGGCCGCTCCTGGTAGTCCGGCACGCACAGGCACACCACCTTCTCGCCGCCCGCCTCGTCCGGCATGCCGACGATGGACAGCTCCTTGATGTGCGGGTGCTCGCCGTAGACCTCCTCGAGCTCGTCCGGGTACACGTTCTTCCCGTTGGCGTCGATGATGACGTCCTTCTTGCGGCCCACCAGGAAGAGCCGACCGTCGGCGTCCAGGCGCCCGAGGTCGCCGGTGTACAGCCAGCCCTCCTTGAGCACGGCGTCGGTGGCGTCCTTGTCCCCGAAGTAGCCCGCCATGACGCTGGGGCCCCGGGCGATGACCTCGCCGATGCCCTCGGTGTCCGGCTCGAGGATCTTCAGCTCGATGCCCGGCAGCGCCTTGCCCACGGTGCCCGGCTGGCGCTTGTTGACGTTGGTCTCGGAGACGGTGAGCACGGGCGCCGCCTCGGTGAGGCCGTAGCCCTCGATGATGTTGAAGCCGAGCTGGTGGAAGGCCTTGTGCACGTCATCCGGCAGCGCCGAGCCGCCGGACACGAGGAACTTGATCTTCCCGCCGAACTTGCGGTGCACGGGCCAGAAGAGCAGCTTGCCCAGGTTGAGACTGCTGCGGTTGCGCAGCTCCCCGTGGGTGGCCATGAGCGTCTTGAGCGCCTGCTCGACGAGCGGCGGGCGGCTGGCCATCTCCTGCGTCACCTTGCGGTGCAGGAGCTGCCAGAGCGCGGGCACGCCGATCATCGCCGACACGCGGCCCGTCTCGAACACCTCGCCGAGTTTGTCCGAGGTGAGCTCGTCGATGTAGGTGATCTCCGCGCCCCGCGAGAACGGGGTGAGGAAGCCCGCGGCGAACTCGAAGGTGTGGTGCAGGGGGAGCACGGACAGCACGCCGTCCCCGATGCCGATGTTGAACGCACCGGCGAGCTTCGCGATGAGCGAGGCGAAGTTGCGGTGGGTGAGCATCACGCCCTTGGGCGTGCCCGTGGTGCCGGAGGTGAAGATGAGGCTGGCCACGTCGTCCGGCGCGGCCGTGTGGCGCACCGGGCCGATGTTGTCCGGGTGCTGGGGGTCTCCACTCATCGCCTCGGCGAGGCTGACCACGCGCGTGGACAGGCCCGCCTGGGCGAGCGCCTCGGCGATGCGGGGCAGTTCCTCCGCCGCCTCCTCCGAGATGAGCAGCACCTTGGCCTCGGAGCGGCGGGCGATGTTGACGACCTCGGCCTCGTTGAGGCTCGGGTCCATGGGCACCGCGGTGCCGCCGGCGCGCAGGATGCCGAAGTAGGAGACGGGCCACTCGGGCCGGTTCTCCGACAAGAGCATCACGCGCTCGTTGCGCTTGACGCCTTCCTTGAGCAGGAAGCTGCCCACGCGGTTGGCGTAGCGGTTGACCTCGCCGTAGGTGAGGCGCTCTTCCTTCTCGTCCGCGGCGAAGCGGAAGGCCACGCGGTGGCGCCAGGCGTTGACGCTCGCCTCGAGCATCTCCAGGAGGTCGCGGTGGGCGGGGATGACGGTGCGCCGCTTGTTCTCCTCCTCCATGCCCGGGAACACCCACTTCTCCAGGCCGGGCAGGTGGGTGTCGAGGAAGTAGACGCGCCAGTCGATGGACTCGGGCGCCCAGGGGATGCGGGCCCGGTCATGCGGCGCCATCCGCGCGTACACCGAGCGGGTGTTGTCGCAGCGGAAGACGTAGCGGTTGTCGTAGAGGAAGGGCATGAACAGCTCGATGAGCCCCAACAGGCTCGAGCCCTCCTCCTCCACGGTGCTCAGCGACTCGCGCGCGCGCTCCATCAGCGCCTGCACCTTGGGGGCTCCCCAGGCGGGCTTCACCTCGTCGATCACCTGGCGCAGGAGCTTCGCGCCCTTGATGAACATGGGCGCGCTGAGGTTCTCGAACACGGCGCGGCTGGCCGGCACGGGCTCGATGCGCGAGCGCACCTCGTTGAGCAGCGCGTTGCCCGTCTCCTTGTTGCGGTAGTAGCGGCGGCGGTACAGGCCCACGAGCTCGATGGAGCGGCTCGCGTAGAACGGGTTCACGTCCCCGCTGGCCAGGTTGTAGACGCGCCGCTCCTCCACCTGCATGGCGTGGGCGGTGATGCCGATGGTGGCGCCCGCCACGTGGTCCACGGGGATGATGTCGAGGATGGCGCGGTCACCCGCGGGGATGTGCTGCTGGCCCTTGATGCCCGCGAAGGCGAGCGGCGCCGAGGTGGTGAAGCCCTCGTTCCAGCCGGGGAAGGGGAAGTGCTGGGCGGACTCGACGATGGAGGGCCGCACGATGGCGTAGCGCAGGCCGGGCGTGCTCGCCATGACCTGCTCGCCCAGGCTCTTGGTGTACGTGTACGTGTTGGGCCAGCCCCAGTGCCGCGCCCGGTCCATGCCCGCGCGCACGAGCTCGCCGGACAGCCACAGCTTGCGCTCGCGGCCCACGGCCAGGCGCAGCGTCTTCTCGTCCGTGGCGTCGCGGCCTTCTTCCTCCAGCCGCTCCAGGGCCTTCTTGCGGAAGAGCGACGTGAGCGTCTTGTCGTCCGCCTGCTCGCGCAGCCGGGCCACGACCTTGTCCGCGTCGGCGATCTCCTGCTCCAGGCTGAAGTCGCGCCCGTCCAGCTCGTCCTGGCGCGGGAAGTAGCCCACCACCTCCTCGTCCTCGAAGACGAGGCCGTTGCGGTTGCCCGCCACGAACGCGGTGGACATGTGGATGAGCGGCACCTTCCAGCGCAGCGCCAGCTCCACGGTGTTCTTCACGCCGTGGGTGTTGACGTTGAGCCCCACCTCCAGCGAGGGGTTGAAGGACACGAGGCCCGCGCAGTTGACGATGGCGTGCACCTGGCCGGTGAGCGCCTCGGCCTGGGCGGGCTCCAGCCCCATGAGCGGGTCGGTGATGTCCCCGTCGATGACCTCGACCTTCTGGCGGATGAACTCCAGCGCGCCCGCGTCCCCGAGGCTGTCGCGCAGCGGCTGGAAGGGCTCGCTCGTGGCGACCTTGTCGAAGAAGCGCCGCTCGGCCGACGGGGCGCTGCCCTTGCGCACCAGCACGTAGAGCTTGTCGAGCTCCTGGCCATAGCGCGCCAGGAGCATGGACAGGGTGACCTTGCCCACGAAGCCGGTGGCGCCCGCGAACAAGAGGCGCTTGCCGGTGAGGAGCTGCGTGACGTTCAACTCGGGGAGGCTCATCGTCGGGAATCTCGGGAAGGCGGCTACTTCACGTCGACCATGACGGTGGGGGAGATGCGCAGCAGGCTGATGCTGGCCGAGCGGCCCATGAAGCCGCGCGCCTCCTCGATGGCCTCGGTGAGCGTGTCGGTGCGGTCCCAGCCGAGCAGCGCCGGGACGTGGTTGTTCTCCGCGCCAGCGACGATGACCTTGCCCGCGTGCTGGCGGCCATTCTCGCCCCAGTACCACATGTAGAGCGGGTGCACGCCGTGGTAGGCGTTGCCCTTGCGGTACAGGTGCACGTAGCTCGGGTTCTCGGCGAACTCGCGCTCGAACTTCTGCTCGATCTTCACCGCGTCGCGCGTCTCGGGCAGCACGCGGTTGAAGAACTCGATGTAGCTCGGGTGCTGGACGGGATCGAACTCGTCGAAGGCGGGGTGGGTGAGGATGATGACGCCGCCCTTCTTCACCAGCGGCACGCCGCGGTTGAGGTTGAAGAAGTAGCCGAGCCCCATCACCTGCACGAGCAGCGGGTTGAGGATGGAGTTGACGCTGTAGGGCGAGATGAAGGGGATGGGGAAGATGACGATGTCGCTCTGCCCCTGCACCGGCACCACGTACTGCTGCCAGCTCTTCTCCAGGATCTTCTGGTGCGTGGGCTCGGTGGCGCCCGCGAACACGCCCGTGACGTCGTAGGGGGCGGGGATGGCGTTGAGCACCTTGCGCGCCGCGGCGCGCGGCATCTTGGACAAGGCGTAGCGCATGGCGTGGAACTTCAGCCGGTCGCCCTCGGAGTAGTCCTCCTCGCGCTTGTGCAGGAAGTCCGTGCCCGGGCCGAACATGCGGTTGTTGAGCACCGACTCGATGTGGAACACCTTGAGGTGCTTGTCGATCGCCTTGCCGATGCGCTCGTTGCGCCGGTACAGCTCGCTCTTCGCCGGCTCCATGTAGCTCTCGGAGCTGCGGATCGTCTTGGGGTTGTGGTGCGCGCGCAGGCTCGCGTAGTTGGCCAGGCCCGTGCCCATGGACTTGTGCCCGCCATTCATGGGCACGAAGTTCACGTTGACGTACACCGTCAGGTCGCTCTCGGCCACGCGCCGGTTGACGGCCACCACGTGCGAGCCGCACGGGCTGCGCTCCAGCTCGGTGATGCCGTCCGGGTCCTCGGCGTCGTGGTTGTAGTAGCGGTCCGGGTAGAAGGCGTCGTGGATCTTCTGGCCCACCATGCGCCGCATCTCCGCCTCGGTCATGCGCCGGTGCAGGGCGTTGGCGATGATGAGGTGGATGTCATCCACCCCCGAGTCGGCGCACAGCTCCAGCACCACCTCCAGGATGGACTGGCGCACGTCCGGAGTGGCCATGGGCGGCAGCGGCACCGAGATGTCGTCGATGACGCAGGTGAGCCGCATGCCCGGGCGCAGCAGGGCGTGCAGCGGCTCCATGCCCTCCGGGTGGTTGATGGCCCAGCGGATGGCGGCCTTGACGTTGGGCACGCCCTCGAGGGGCGGCCGGGGGAAGATGACCCGGGTGCCCACGGGCAGGTCCTCGAGGAGGAAGTTCTCCCCGGAGAAGAGCGCCCGCGGGGGGCTGCCCTTCTCGGTGATGACCACCTGGCTTTCCTCGTCGTACAGCTTCTTGAGCGTCTTGAGCGGGCGCATGTCGTGCGAAGGCTTTCGTGCGTTACTTGAGGTCGAGGATGGGCCAGTTGTAGGCCCGGGCGATGGCGCGCAGCCGCATGTCCGGGTTGACGGCCGTGGGCCGCCCCACTACGGACAGCATCGCGTAGTCGGATGCACTGTCGGAGTAGCCGTGGCTCTGGTCGAGCGACAGGCCCTCGCGCACACAGTAGGACCGGATGGCGTTGGCCTTGTTGGCGCCCTCGATGATGGGCGGGATGACCTTGCCCGTCGCCTTGCCGCCCACGAACTGCATCTTGTTGGCGATCATGTCGTCGGCGCCCAGGTGGCGGGCCAGCGGGCGCATGCTGAAGTCCAGGGCCCCCGTGACGAGCACGATGCGGCAGCCGGCCCGGCGCGCCTGGTCGATGAGGTCCCGGGTCTGCTCGTACAGGGCGGGCTTGAGCACGTCCTCGAACATGTCCTCGGCCACGGAGATGAGCCGGTCCTCGGACAGCCCCGCGTAATACCGGTAGAAGAACTCGTTGAAGGTCTTACGATCCAACGCGTCCATGGCGGCGAACAGCGGCACGCTGGCGGCCGTGGCCAGGGTTCGGCCCGCCATTCCCAGCAGGGAGCCCCGGTTCATCGCGTAGTAGGCGTAGACGTGAACGACGTTGGTCTTCACCAACGTCCCGTCGACATCGTAGAAGGCGGCTTTCGCGTCCATGGTTGAGGCGGGCTTCCTGACACCGGATTCAGGCATGTGTCAACCGCACTCCACTTCGGTGGAATCCGCTCGGCGCGCCCTGGAGCCCAAGCGGGCCGCTGTGCCGCCGATCAAGCGGCCTCCCCTTATCCCACACCGAGGGGGAGGGCCGTCGCGGTCCGGCCCGGGGGCAGGGGCCTCCCAGCCGTCGAGAAACCCGGGAAATGGCGGGGTTGGGCGGGGGGCGGGGTGCAACAGACCTGTTCCACCCTGTCCCGCGGCGAGACGCGCGAGGTGGGGTGGGGACGGGCGCCGCGCGCGCTTCCGAGGGAGGTTCGGCGTGTCCTCGCGGTGTTCTTGGAGAAAACACTCTTCCCTTCCGAGGGAGAAACATTATTTTCTCCCTCGGCCCTCAGAGGGAAGAATGCAGCGGAGGGCTGTTTTTAGGCCTCGGGCTTACTGAGCGCCCGCTGGCTCAGGGTGTTGAACACGCTGTGCAACGCTCCCGGGACACTCGATCCAGGGGCAGGAGATCCGAACAGAATGGCCGCCAAGAAGACCACGACCGCCGCGAAGAAGGCCCCCGCCGCTGCCGCGAAGAAGGCTCCCGCCGCCGCCGCGAAGAAGACCGCCGCTGCTCCCAAGCGCAAGCCGAGCGCCCAGTTCATGAAGGCGATGACGCCCTCCGCCGAGCTGGCCGCCATCATCGGCGCCAAGCCGGTGCCCCGCACCGAGGTGGTGAAGAAGATCTGGGAGTACATCAAGAAGAACAACCTGCAGGACGCCAAGAACAAGCGGCAGATCAACGCCGACGACAAGCTCAAGGCCATCTTCGGCGGCAAGAAGTCCGTCAACATGTTCGAGATGACGGCGCTGGTGAACAAGAACCTGTCCGCCGCGGACTGACACCGGCGCTCGCGCCCGGTCGTCATCCCCCCAGGGCTCGCCGCGCGAAGTGGCGGGCCCTTGGCATTTCAGGTGTCTGGCGAGCGTTGGATAGCGGGCGGATGTGCATCAGCACGGTAGTCAGACGCGCCGGGTGGCCCTACGACTGGGCCCATGCGACTTGATGGGACGACGGTGTCTGGCGGTAGCACGGGTGACTCGGGTGTGGAGGCGCTGACCTCGGCGCTGTTCGCCCGGACGCGGCAGGCGGTGCTGGGCCAGCACACGCCGCTGTCCACCTACCGGGTGCAACTGCACAAGGGCTTCACCTTCGAGGACGCGCGCGGGATCGTGCCCTACCTGTCGCGCCTGGGCCTGTCCGACCTCTACTGCTCGCCCTACCTGGAGGCGAGCCCCGGCAGCACGCACGGCTACGACTGCGTGAACCACAAGCGGCTCAACCCCGAGGTGGGCTCGGCCGCGCAGCACACGTCGCTCTGTGATGCGCTGCGCGAGCATGGCCTGGGCCAGGTGCTGGACGTGGTGCCCAACCACATGGGCATCGAGTCCTTCAATCCCCTCTGGTTCGACGTGCTGGAGAACGGCCCCGCCTCCGTCTACGCGCGCTTCTTCGACATCGACTGGAGCCCGGTCAAGGACGAGCTGGAGGGCAAGGTGCTCCTGCCCGTGCTCGGCGACCAGTACGGCGTGGTGCTGGAGAAGGGCGAGCTGAAGCTGGGCTTCCGCGAGGGCGCCTTCGTCGTCAACTACTACGAGCGGCTGCTGCCCCTGGCGCCCCGCCAGTACGCGCGCGTGCTCGAGCGGGGCCTGGAGGCGCTCGAGGAGCGGCTGGGCGCCGGGCACCCGGACATCATCGAGCTGCACTCCATCCTCACCGCCATCCGCCATCTGCCCGAGCGCACCGAGACCCGGCGCGAGCAGGTCATCGAGCGCAACCGGGAGAAGGAGGTCGTCAAGCGTCGGCTGGCGGCCCTGGCCTCGGCGAGCCCCGAGGTGGCCCAGCACATCGCCGCCAACGTGGAGGCCCTCAACGGCACGCCGGGCGATCCGCGCTCCTTCGACGTGCTCGACCAGATGCTCCAGGCGGGCAGCTACCGGTTGGCGCAGTGGCGCGTGGCGGGCGAGGAGATCAACTACCGCCGCTTCTTCGACATCAACGGCCTGGCCGCCATCCGCATGGAGGAGCCCGAGGTGTTCGCCGAGGCGCACCAGCTCATCTTCGAGTGGCTGCGCAAGGGCCAGGTGACGGGCCTGCGCATCGACCATCCGGATGGCCTCTACGATCCCACGGCGTACTTCCTCCAGTTGCAGGAGCGCTACTTCCTGGAGCGGGCCCGGGCGCTCTTCGACGTCGAGCACGGCGCGCGCGCCGAGGCGTGGCCGGAGGTGGAGCAGGGCCTGCGCGCGCGGTGGCACGCGGAGGCGGGTGCGCGCACGGACTCGCCGCTGCGCCGGGCGCTCTTCGTGTCCGTGGAGAAGATCCAGGGCGGCCGCGAGCGCATTCCCGACAGCTGGGCGGTGCATGGCACCACGGGCTACCGCTTCGCCAACGCGGTGAGCGGCATCTTCGTGCAGCCCGCGGCCGAGGGGCCGATGACCGAGACCTACCAGCGCTTCATCGGCGAGGCGATGGACTTCGATGACCTGGTCTACGAGAAGAAGCGCCTCATCCTGCGCGACTTCATGTCGAGCGAGCTGAACCTGCTGGCCCACCGGCTCAACCGCATCTCGGAGCTCAACCGCAGGACGCGCGACTTCACCCTCAACAGCCTCCGGCGCGCGCTGGCGGAGTTCATCGCGCTCTTTCCCGTCTACCGCACCTACGTGGACGACACCCAGACGGAGCTGGACGCGCGCGACGTGCGCTACATCAAGGACACGCTGCGCCACGCCAAGGCGCGCAACGCCACGCTCAACGTCAGCATCTTCGACTTCCTGGGCGACGTGCTCCTGCGGCGCTACCCCGAGCACCTGGGCGCCAACGAGCGCGCGGAGATGCTCTCCTTCGCCATGAAGATGCAGCAGCTCACCGGCCCCGTGATGGCCAAGGGCCTGGAGGACACGACCTTCTACGTTTACCACCGCCTGTGCGCGCTCAACGAGGTGGGCGGCGAGCCGGAGCACTTCGGCACCACGGCGGCCACCTTCCACGAGCGCAACCACGAGCGCGCCGCGCACTGGCCGGCGAGCATGCTCACCTCCAGCACCCACGACACCAAGCGCAGCGAGGACGTGCGCGCGCGCCTGGTCGTGCTGTCGGAGCTGCCCGACGTGTGGCGCGAGCGCGTGGAGTTCTGGTCCTCCCTCACCCGGGTCCACCGCGCGGAGATGCCCGAGGGCCCCGCGCCCTCGCTCAACGACGAGTACCTCTTCTACCAGACGGTGGTGGGCGCCTGGCCCATGGGCGCAGAGCCCTTGTCCCCGGCGGCGCTCGAGGAGCTGCGCGGCCGCATCCGCGAGTACATGCTCAAGGCCATCAAGGAAGCCAAGGTGCGCACCTCGTGGACCAACCCGGACAAGGACTACGAGGAGGGCGTGGCGCGCTTCGTGGAGTCCTGCCTGGACCAGGGCAAGAGCGCGGCCTTCCTGGCGGACGTGCTGGCCTTCAAGCAGCGCATCGAGCGGGCGGGGCAGCACAACGCCCTGGGCCAGCTCCTGCTCAAGCTCATGTCCCCGGGCGTCGTGGACACGTACCAGGGCTGCGAGCTGTGGGATTTGTCGCTGGTGGATCCGGACAACCGCCGGCCGGTGGACTACGGCCTGCGCGAGCGGCTGCTCACGGCGCTGGACCAGGAGGCCGCGCGCAACCGGGTGGGGCTGTGCACCCACCTGACCGAGCGCATGGAGGACGGCCGCATCAAGCTGTTCGTCCTGGCCGAGGGCCTGCGGCTGCGCCAGCGCTCCGCGGCGCTCTTCCGCCAGGGCGGCTACCAGGCGCTGTCCCTGTCCGGGCCCCGCGCCGACGCGGCGGTGGCCTTCGCCCGGGAGCACGAGGGGTCCCTGGTGCTCACCGTCGCACCGCGTTACACCCTGTCCGCCCTGGAGTCCCCGGGAGGGCTGGCCTCGGCTTATGAAGAAACGTCCCTGGAGCTGCCCGCGTCCTATGCGAGCATGACGTTCCGCGACGTCTTCACCGGCCAGCAGGTGCGGCCCGGTCGGCGCGGAGAGGGCGCGGTGTTGCCACTGGCTCCCCTGCTGGTGGGCTTCCCGCTGGTACTGCTGGAGAGGAGTGATGGATGAAGCGAGCGGAGGTGCTGCCCGGTAGGCCCTATCCCCTGGGCGCCACGTACCTTGGCAATGGAGTCAACTTCGCCGTCTTCAGCGAGCACGCGCGCAAGATGGAGGTCTGCCTCTACGACCCGCGCGAGCCCTCGCGCGAGTTGGCCCGGTACGTCCTGCCGGAGCACACCCACCACGTCTGGCACGGGTTCATCCCCGAGCTGCAGACGGGGACGCTCTACGGTCTGCGCGCCCATGGGGCCTACGAGCCCCGGCGCGGCCTGCGGTTCAATCCGCACAAGCTGCTGGTGGACCCCTATGCCCGTGCGCTCCACGGGCAGGTGGACTTCTCGGCGCCCGTCTATCCCTATGTCCAGGACAGCCCCGAGCAGGACCTGAGCTTCGACATCCGCGACAGCGCGGCGGGCATGCCCAAGGCGGTGGTGCTCACCGACGACTTCGACTGGGAGGGGGACCGCTCCCCCCAGGTGCCGTGGAACCGCACGCTCTTCTACGAGGCCCACGTCAAGGGCCTCACCCAGCTGCACCCCGCCGTGCCCGAGCACCAGCGCGGCACCTACGCGGGCCTCGCGCACCCGGCCGTCATCGAGCACCTGCTCAAGCTCGGCGTCACCGCGGTGGAGCTCTTGCCCGTGCACGCCCACGCGGACGAGCCGTTCCTGGTGACCAAGGGCTTCACCAACTACTGGGGCTACAGCACCCTGGGCTTCTTCGCGCCCGACGCGCGCTTCTCCGCCTCGGGCTCGCGCGGCGGCCAGGTGGCCGAGTTCAAGGCCATGGTGAAGGCGCTGCACCGCGCCGGCATCGAGGTCATCCTCGACGTCGTCTACAACCACACCTGCGAGGGCAACCACCTGGGCCCCCTGTTGTCCTTCAAGGGCCTGGACAACACCGCCTACTACCGGCTGCAGGAGAAGGATCCGCGCTACTACCTGGACTTCACCGGTACGGGCAACTCGTGGAACGCGAGCCACGCGTACGCGCTCAAGCTCGTCATGGACTCCCTGCGCTACTGGGTGGAGGTCATGCACGTGGATGGCTTCCGCTTCGACCTGGCCACCACGCTGGGCCGGGACCGGACGGGCTACGACACGCGCGCGGCCTTCTTCCAGATGGTGCACCAGGATCCGGTGCTCAGCCGGGTGAAGCTCATCGCCGAGCCCTGGGACGTGGGGGACTTCGGCTACCAGGTGGGCAACTTCCCGGTGCGCTGGAGCGAGTGGAACGGCAAGTACCGCGACACGGTGCGCCGCTTCTGGCGGGGCGACGAGCGGCAGGTGGGCGACATGGGCTACCGCATCACGGGCTCCTCGGACCTGTTCGCGCTGAGCGGCCGCAAGCCCACCGCGAGCGTCAACTTCATCACCGCCCATGACGGCTTCACCCTGCACGACCTGGTCACCTACGGCCAGAAGCACAACGAGGCCAACCTCGAGGACAACCGGGACGGCGGCAACGACAACCACTCGTGGAACTGCGGCGTGGAGGGCGAGACGCGTGACCCCGCGGTGGGCGCGCTGCGCGAGCAGCAGAAGCGCAACTTCCTCGCCACGCTCTTCCTGTCCCAGGGCGTGCCCATGCTGGTGGCGGGCGACGAGATGGGCCGCACCCAGCGCGGCAACAACAACGCCTACTGCCAGGACAACGCCATCTCTTGGGTGGACTGGAAGCTCACCGACACCCAGAAGCGGCTGTTGGACTTCACCGTCCGCATGAGCCAGCTGCGCCGGCAGCAGCCCGTGCTCACCAAGCGCCGCTTCTTCCGCGGCTCCACCCTCTTCGACAGCGAGCTCAAGGACCTGGCGTGGTTCGGCCCGGAAGGCCTGGAGATGAAGAAGGAGGACTGGGAGAAGCCCCACCTGCGCTCGGTGGCCTTCCTGCTGGGCGGGGATGCCATCGCCGCCCCGGGGGACGAGGGCCAGCGCATCGTTGGGGACACGCTCCTGGTGTTGATGAACGCCCACCACGAGCCGGTGACCTTCCACCTGCCCGCCATCGAGTGGGGGGCGGACTGGGAAGAGGTGGTGGACACGGGCCAGTCCACGGGGTCCCTGCATCCGCACACGCCCGCGGGAGGCTCGGTGGTGGTGGGCGGCCGTGCCTTGAGGGTTCTGCGCCGTCCGGCGATCGAGTAGATAGCACGCCGTCCGCTGGCCCCCGGGCCGGTCTCAGGAAAGAATACGTGAACACACACGTCGCGCTCTGGGTGGGTTTCAACCTCTTCGTGCTGGCCATGCTGGCCCTGGATCTGGGCCTGTTCCACCGCGAGGAGCACGAGGTGACGCCCCGGGAGGCCGCCGCCTGGACCGGCGTGTGGATCACCATCAGCCTCCTGTTCTGCGGAGGCCTGCGCTTCACGGGCTACTGGAACCAGGAGCAGTCGCTGCAGTGGCTCACGGCGTACGTCGTCGAGTACGCGCTCTCGGTCGACAACCTGTTCGTGTTCCTGATGGTGTTCGCCTTCTTCCGGGTGCCGCGTCAGGTGCAGCACCGGGTGCTCTTCTGGGGCATCCTCGGCGCGTTCGTCATGCGCGCGGTGCTCATCGTCACCGGCGCGGCGCTGGTGAGCCGCTTTCATTGGCTCATCTACTTGTTTGGCGCCTTCCTCGTCTTCACGGCGGTGAAGATGGCCTTCGCCAAGGACGGCGAGGAGGCCGAGCCCGAGCAGTCGTTGGTGGTGAAGGTGGCCCGGCGCCTGCTGCCGGTGGCCCGCCAGGACGAGGGCAGCCGCTTCTTCGTGCGCGAGGACGGCCAGCGCAAGGTGACGCCCCTGTTCCTGGTGCTGCTGGTGGTGGAGGCGACGGACCTGCTCTTCGCCCTGGACTCCATCCCCGCGGTGCTGGGCATCAGCCAGGACCCCTTCATCGTCTACACGTCCAACGTGTGCGCCATCCTCGGCCTGCGCTCGCTCTTCTTCGTGGTGGCCAGCCTCATGGAGAAGTTCCACCTGCTCAAGGTGGGCCTGGGCATCATCCTGGGCTTCGTGGGGCTCAAGATGCTCATCACCTTCTTCGACATCCACATCCCCATCGGGCTGTCGCTGGGCATCATCGCGGGGGTGCTGGTGGGCTGCATCGTGGCCTCGCTCATCTGGCCGAAGATGGCCGAGCAGGCGGTGCCCGGGGCGCCCGAGGCCCCGCCGGAGCGTGACCGCGAGGGCACTCCCTCCTAGTTTGACTTGCGTCCGGGCGGCGGGCGAGCCAATGGTGGGGCCATGTCCTCCGTCATCACCGAAGGCATCCGCGTCTCCGTGAAGCCCGCGTACTGGCCGGAGCGGAGCAGCCCGGACGCCCACCAGTACGCCTTCATGTACACGGTGGAGAT
Organism: Archangium primigenium; assembly: GCF_016904885.1. Lineage (NCBI taxonomy): Bacteria > Pseudomonadati > Myxococcota > Myxococcia > Myxococcales > Archangiaceae > Melittangium > [Archangium] primigenium. The sequence continues at coordinate 8,092,335 of NZ_JADWYI010000001.1, read as the reverse complement.
CGCCAACGTGGGCCAGGAGCCCGCGCAACTGCGCAGCCGTCACTGGTTCATCACCGATGCCACCGGCAAGGTGGAGGAAGTGCGCGGGGAGGGCGTCGTGGGCAAGCAGCCCCGTCTGCTGCCCGGCGAGCGCTTCGAGTACACGAGCTGGGCGCAATTGCGCACGGCCTTCGGCTCCATGCGCGGCGCCTATACCCTGGAGCGCCCCGATGGCCGTCAGTTCGAGGCGCGCATCGGGGAGTTCGCCCTCACCCAGCCGCACGCGCTGCACTGAGCCCCCGAGCCAATCATGTCACCCAAGGGCCTGCTGCTCCTCAACCTGGGCACCCCGGACGCTCCGGAGACGGGCGCCGTGCGCCGCTACCTGCGCGAGTTCCTCAGCGACAGGCGCGTGCTGGACATCCATCCGGTGGGCGCCTGGCTGCTGCTGCACGCCATCATCCTGCCCTTCCGCTCGCCCAAGAGCGCGCACGCCTACCGCACGGTGTGGACGGCGCAGGGCTCGCCCCTGATGGTGCACTCGCGCGCCCTCACCGCCGAGGTGGCGCGCGCGCTGGAGGGCGAGTACGTGGTGGAGCTCGCCATGCGCTATGGCAACCCGTCCATCCCGGACGCGGTGGCGCGGCTGCGCGCGCGGGGCGTGTCGGACTTCACCGTGCTGCCGCTCTACCCGCAGGAGGCCCCGTCCTCCTCGGGCTCGTCGCTGGCGCGCGTCTACGAGGTGCTGGGCTCGGGCTGGGACGTGCCCAACGTGCGCGCGGTGCCGGCCTTCCACGACCACCCGGGCTTCCTGGACGCCTTCAGCGAGGTGGCCCGGCCCGTGCTCTCCGACGCCCGGGCGGACCACGTCCTCTTCAGCTTCCACGGCGTGCCCGAGCGCCACGTGCGCAAGACGGACACCTCGGGCACGCACTGCCTGGCCTCGGCCTCGTGCTGTGACGCGCTCACCGACGTGAACCGCCACTGCTACCGGGCCCAGTCCTACGCCACGGCGCGGGGCCTCGCCGCGCGCCTGGGCCTGGCGCCCGGCACGTGGAGCGTCTCCTTCCAGTCCCGCCTGGGCCGCACGCCCTGGGTGAGCCCGTACACGGACTTCGTGCTCCCGGAGCTCGCGGCCCAGGGCGTCAAGCGCCTGGCGGTGATGTGCCCCTCCTTCGTCGCCGACTGTCTGGAGACGGTGGAGGAGATCGGCATCCGCGCCCGCGAGCAGTTCCTCGCCAGCGGCGGCGAGTCCCTCACGCTGGTGCCCTCGCTCAACGGGCACCCGACGTGGGTGGAGGCCGTGGTGCGGCTGGTGCGCGAGTCCGCGCCGGCTACTTCTTCACCCGCTTCTGGAGCGCCTCGGGCGGAATCGGCTTCACGGGGCTGAGCCGCACGGTGCGCTCGCCCGCGGGCGCGCCGGGCAGGACGAGCCCGCCGGTGGTGCGCGTGGTGAGGGTGGCCTCCCAGGTGCGCCACTGGCCCGTCTTCACCAGGAACTCGCCCCGGCCCGTCACCCGCATCTCGGCGGACGCGGGCGTGCCGGGGGTCCGGGTCTTGAGGGCCTTCCGGGTCGACATGCTCGCCTTCTGGGCCGCCTTGGAGGTGGACTTCAGGCGCTTGACCTCGAGCGCGTTCTTCTCGTCGTGCCCGTGGTCATGCCCGTGGTCATGCCCCTCCTCGTCCTCCTCGTCCTCCCCGGCGCCGTGGCTCCCCTCGGGCCGCAGCCGACCGGAGACGCTCTGGGTGAGCTCGTACGCGAGCGTCGCCACCTGCTCGCCGCCGTCGCCGGGGATGAGCGAGACGAGCTTCACCTCGTTCTTCTGCTGGGAGTCCGACGGGGTGAAGCCGGGCACCCCCGTCGTGTCCACCAGGTTCGCCGCCAGCCGCCACTGCGCGCCCGGGCCCACGGGGTCGGCCGGCAGCTCCAGCGTGAGCACCGCCAGGTTGCGCAGCTGGCCGGACAGCCCGTCGAGCACGAAGCCGCGCTCGCTCATGGAGGCCCGGTCCTCCTCGCCCCCGTCCTGGGGCAACAGGAGCACGGTGGGCTCGCCCGCCTCCGTCCTGCTCAAGAGGAAGAGGATCTTCTGCTCGCGTCCGGAGGAGGCCGGGGCCTCGGCGGGCTGCTCCGGGGCCTCCTTGCCCTTCTTGCCCCGGCGCGGGGCGGGGGCGGGGGCGGACCGGGCCGGGCCCGCCGTCGCCCCGGAGATGGTGGCCAGGAAGGCGGTGGGCTCCTGGAGATTCCAGCGCAGCACCACCTTGGAGGGATCCGGCCGCTCGGGCGCGGGCGTCGGGGCGGGGGGGGGCGGTGGAGGGGCCTGCGCTCCCGCGGGCCGGGGGATGGGCTCCATCTGACCGACGGGTTCATCCGAACAGGCGGAGAGCAGGCAGAGGGCGGCGAGCAGGCCGACGAGGCGCCGATTCACGGGCGAGGACTCCTGGGTGGAGGCGGCGGGCTCCAGGACGGCGCCCGTGCCTCACTCTACGGCAGGGCGCGCCGGGCCCGAAACAGATGGCCGGTCCTTCAGGGCTCCGGGGGCCGGGGCGCGGCGGCCCGGGCGAGCCGATCCCTCACCGCGAGGCCCAGGCCCTCGGCGCGCGGCAGGCAGGCCACCAGGACGTCGTGCCCGTGCGCATCCGCCTCGCGCAGCCGCGTGTAGAGCACCCGCGCCGCGCCGGACGGCTCCTCGGGCACCTCGTAGAGGGGGACGCCGGCGGGCAGCCCCAGGCCCTCGGGCCCGAGCACGCCCACCCGCTGGCCCTGGGCGCGCAGGGCCTCCACGCGCGCGGCCGCCTGCGCGGGCTCGCACAGGAGGACCCCCGCCCGGGGGGCGTAGTGCGAGGCGAGGCTGCCCGAGACGCGCACCGTGGACGACGTGCGCACCGGGACGGCACGGCCCAGCACCCGCTCCACGGCCTCCACGGCGAGGCCTCCGGGCCGCAGCACCGCGGGCTCGCCCTGGCTCAGGTCGACGATGGTGGACTCCACGCCCACCGTGCACGGGCCCCCGTCGAGCACGAGGTCCACGTCCTCGCCCAGGTCCGCCCGCACGTGCTCGGCGGTGGTGGGGCTCACCCGGCCGAAGCGGTTGGCGCTCGGCGCCGCCACGCCTCCGCCCAGCGCCTCCAACACCGCCCGGGCCAGGGGGTGCTGGGGCACCCGCAGCGCCACCGTGTCCTGGCCCCCCGTCACCGCGTCCGTGGCCCGCGCCGAGCGGGGCAGCACGAGCGTGAGCGGCCCCGGCCAGAAGGCCGCCGCGAGTCGTTGGGCCTCCTCGGGAATCGCGCGCACCCACGAGGCCATGGCCTCGGCGCTCGCCACGTGGACGATGAGCGGGTGGGTGGCGGGCCGGCCCTTGATGGCGAAGACGCGGCGCACGGCCAGCTCGTCCTCGGCGTTGGCCGCCAGGCCGTAGACCGTCTCTGTTGGCAAGGCGATGACACCGCCGCGCCGCAGCATTTCCACCGCGCGGGGGAGGAGGTCGGAGGTAAGCATTCGCGTGGGGCGCACTGTCGCCTCCCGGAGGGACGATGGGCAAGTCGCGGGTGTTCGAGGCACGCAGTCCCATGCCTGTCAGCGCCGAGGCGCTCTTCGCCTGGCATGACCGGGAGGGCGCCTTCATGCGCCTGGCGCCTCCCTGGGAGACCGTGGAGGTGGTGGAGCACCAGGGCGAGGGCATCCGCGAGGGCGCGCGCGTGGTGGTGCGCCTGCGCCTGGGCCCGCTCTCCCAGACGCTCACGGCGCGGCACACCCGGTACGTGCCCGGCTCGCTCTTCCAGGACGTGCAGGAGGCGGGGCCCTTCTCCAAGTGGATCCACACCCACCGCATGTGGGACGAGGGCTCGGCGGGCACCTCGCTCCTGGAGGACGAGGTGGAGTACGTGCTGCCCGTGGGGGCGCTCGGGCAGGCGGCGGGTGGGGGCTACGCGCGCCACCGCCTGGAGCGGATGTTCGCCTACCGCCACACGGTGACGCGCGAGGATCTGCGGCGCCACCAGGCGTTCGCCTCCCAGCCGCGGCTGACGGTGGCGGTGAGCGGCGCGTCGGGGCTGGTGGGCGGCGCGCTCGTGCCCTTCCTCACCACGGGCGGACATCGGGTGCGGCGGCTCGTGCGGGGCCGTCCCGAGGCGGGGGACATCGCCTGGGCCCCGGGGCAGGGCGACATGGACGTGGCCGCGCTGGAGGGCCTGGACGCGGTGGTGCACCTGGCGGGCGAGCCCATCGCCGACGGCCGGTGGACGCCCGAGCGCAAGGCGCGCATCCGCGCCAGCCGGGTGGAGGGCACGCGGGTGCTGTGCGAGTCGCTCGCGCGGCTGGCGCGCCCCCCGCGCGTGCTGGTGTGCGCGTCCGCCCTGGGCTTCTACGGCGCGCGGGGCGAGGAGGTGCTCACCGAGACGAGCGCGCCCGGGCAGGGCTTCCTCGCCGACATCACGCGCGAGTGGGAGGAGGCCACGGCCCCGGCGGAGCGCGCGGGCATCCGCGTGGTGAACCTGCGCCTGGGCGTGGTCTTGAGCGCGCGGGGCGGCGCCTTGGGCAAGATGCTGCCCGCCTTCCTCGCCGGCGCGGGGGGCCGCATCGGCGACGGCCAGCAGTGGCTGAGCTGGGTGTGCCTGGAGGACGTGCTCGGGCTCGTCCACTTCGCCCTCTTCACCCCGGACGTGCGGGGCGCGCTCAACGCGGTGTCGCCCCAGCCCGTGCGCCAGGCGGAGTTCGCCCGGACCCTGGGCCACGTGCTGTCGCGGCCCGCGCTCGTGCCCCTGCCGGCGCCCGCGGTGCGCGCGCTCTTCGGGGAGATGGGCGACGCGATGCTGCTCGGCAGCACCCGCGTGCACCCGGAGGTGGCCACCCGCCAGGGTTTCCCCTTCCTCCACCCCTCGCTGGAGCAGTCACTGCGCTTCACCCTGGGCCGCACCACCGAGGGCGCGCGCTTCCGGCACGCCTGAGCCGGTCGGCCGCGCGTGGGCCTCGCCCGGGTGCAGCGGGGCGAGGGCGCGCCGGTTCTGGTAGAGCATCCACGTCCCCATCACCACGAGCAGCCCCGCGAAGGCGCGCTGGAGCGCCGCCTGGGACACGCTCCGCGACAGCCGGGTGCCCGCGAGGATGCCCACGATGGCCAGGGCCGAGAAGGCCCCCAGGCGCGCCCAGGGCACCTCCACGTGGCCCAGGTGCCCCGCGAAGCCGACCAGGGAGTTCATCGCGATGACGAGCAGGCTCGTGCCCACGGCGCGCTTCATCGGCAGGCCGACGAGCAGCACGAGCGCCGGGACGATGAGGAAGCCTCCACCCACGCCCACCAGCCCCGTGAGGGCCCCCACCGCCAGCGCGGCCCCGGCCACCAGGACGCGGGGGGCCCGGTGGGGCACGGGCGCCCGCGCGGGCGCGGCTCGCCGGGCCTTGCGCGACAGGAACACCGCCGCCACCCACATCACCGTGGCGAACAGCAACAGCTGCTGCGCTCCCGTCAGGAAGACCGACAGGCGCGCGCCCGCGAAGCTGCCGCCCATGGCCAGTCCGCCGAAGAGCAGGGCCGCGCGCGGCTGGAGGTTGCCCTCGCGCCAGTGGCCCCACGCGCCCACGAGGCTCGTGCTGCCCACGGTCGCCAGCCCCAGGGCGATGGCCTGCTTGGGCTCCACTCCCAGGACGTAGACGAGCAGGGGCACGGTGAGGATCGAGCCGCCCCCTCCGAGCAGCCCCAGACTCAGGCCGATGAGCACCGCGAGCGGAAGACCGAGCAGGGACATGGGGCTCAGGCGTCCGTCCCGGGCATCGCGCGCACCGCGAGCATGCCGCCCTGGAGGTTGTAGAGCCGGCGGAAGCCCCGCTCGGCCAGGGCCCGCGCCGCCCGGCCGGAGCGGTTGCCCGAGCGGCAGATGAGCAGCAGCGGCGCCTCCCGATCCCACCCCGCGCTCGTGTCCTCCAGGGTCGCCAGCGGCACCAGCTCCGCGCCGGGCAGGTGGCCCAGGGGGCCGTGGAACTCGTCGGGCTCGCGCACGTCGACGTAGCGCACGCCCCCGCCCAGGGTGCCCAGGTGCTCGGGCGCGATGTCGCCCACGGCGGGCACGACGGGCACGGCGCGTCCACAGGCGCGGTTGGCGGGCACCGCCACGTCCATCTTCCGGGGCGGCGGCAGGCGCAGGTTCGCCATGAGGTGGATGAACTCCTCGCGGCTCTTGCCGGCGAGGCGCGGGTTGTGCCGCTTCTCCTCGCCGATGGTCGTCTCCGTGCGGCCCTGGTAGTCGTGCGCGGGGTAGACGCGCGTGTCGTCGGGCAGGGCGAAGAGCACCTGGGTGATGGAGTCGTGGAGCTGGCCCGCGTCGCCATTCTGGAAGTCCGTGCGCCCGTTGGCGCGCACGAGCAGCGTGTCCCCGGTGAACACCCGGTCCTCCAGCAGGTAGCTCACGCTGTCGTCCGTGTGGCCGGGCGTGGCGAGCACCCGCAGGCACAGGCCGCCCACCCGCACCTCGTCGCCATGCCGTACCCGTCGGCTCACGCACGCCGCGCCCCGCTCGCTCGCCACCACCTGGCACCCGGTGCGCTCGCGCAGCACGCCCGCCGCGGTGATGTGGTCCGCGTGCACGTGCGTCTCCAGCACCTGCGTGAGCGTGAGGCCCAGCTCCTCCACGCACGCCAGGTCCCGCTCCAGTTGCTCGAGCACGGGATCGATGAGCGCCGCGTGCCGCGTGGCCGGGTCGCCCAGGAGATAGGTGTAGGTCGAGGACTCGGGGTCGAGGAGCTGTCGGAAGTGCATGCCCCCGCGCCAGTGCGAGCCCCATGCCAGGGCCGCTCCCTCGGAGGACCGTCTCCGACGGGGGCGGGGACGCGTTGCGCGCGAACGCCCTGAAACACCCTACCGGCCGCGCAGCCGGCGCCACAGGGTGACCCGGCTGATGCCCAGCAGGCGGGCCGCCTCGGTGCGGTTGCCACCCGCCCGGTCCAGGGCCGCCTGGAGGGTCTCGGCGGACAGCGCGGGCGCGGGCGCCGGGGGAGGGGACGCGGCGGGCCGCGGGCGGACCTCGGAGAACTCGGGGGGCAGGTCGGCCTCGTGCAGCACCGGGCCCTCGCCGATGACGAAGGCGTACTCCATCACGTTGCGCAGCTCGCGCACGTTGCCCGGCCAGTCGTGGCCGCGCAGCAGGCGCTCGGCGCCGGGGGACATGCGCTCCACGCGCCGCGAGCCCGGGCGCTCCCACTGCGCGAGGAACCGCCACGCCAGGGGGAGGATGTCGCTTCTCCGCTCGCGCAGCGAGGGCAGGAACAGCGGCACCACGCGCAGCCGGTACATCAGGTCCGCGCGGAAGCGGCCCGCCTCCACCTCGCGGCGCAGCGCCCGGTGCGTGGCGGCGACGATGCGCACGTTCACCGGCACCGCCGCGCCGCCCCCCACGGGGATGACGGTGCGCGTCTCGAGCGCCCGCAGCAGCTTGCCCTGCGACTCCAGGGGAATCTCCCCCACCTCGTCGAGGAAGAGCGTGCCGCCCTCGGCGAGCCGGAAGTGGCCCGGGCTGTCGCGCACCGCGCCGGTGAAGGCCCCCCGGGTGTGGCCGAACAACTCGCTCTCCAGGAGGCTCGGCGGCAGCGCGGCGCAGTTGATGGCCCGGAAGGGGCCCTTGTGCCGCGAGGAGATGGCGTGCAGGGCATTGGCCACCAGCTCCTTGCCCGTGCCGGACTCGCCGCGCACGAGCACGCTCGACTCGGTGCGCGCCACCTTCTCCACCAGCCGGAACAGGTGCTGCATCGCCGGCTCGCGCGTCCACATGCCGTGGAACGTCTCCTCGGCGCTCTCCCGAGGGCCGGGCGCGTCCCCGAGCAACACCACCCAGCCGCCGCCCTGTCCGTGGGGCTCCAGGGCGATGGCGCGCGCCCGGGTGCCCTCGGGCCCGCGCCCCGGGTGAGAGAGCGCCGCGAGGGCCTCGGGGCCCCCGGGCAGGCCCAGCACCTCCGAGAGCGGGCGTCCCGGGCGCAGCGCGGCCCCGAGCCGGGTGAGGGCCTCGGGGGTGGCGGCGGTCACCCGCCCCCGAGCGTCGACGAGCAGCAGGGGACCGGCGAGGGCTTCCAGGGCGGACAGTTCCAGGGAGGGCGGGTGGGTCATGAGCGAGCGTCGCTCAGGCCCTGCCCCGGAGCATCAAGTCCCAGTAGAGCCGCGGCAGGCCGTACTTCTTGAGCAGCCACATGTCGCGCCGCTCCTTGAGGCTGTCGATGAGGGGGAAGGAGGGCGTGGGTTTGCCCTCGTAGCCGAATTCGGCGAGCAGCAGCTTGCCATAGCCGGTGGTGAGCGGGCAGGAGGCGTAGCCGTCGTACGTGGCGGTGGGCTCCTGGCCGCGCATGACGGCGAGCAGGTTCTCCACCAGCACGGGCGCCTGCTTGCGGATGGCGGCGCCGGTGCGCGAGGTCGGCAGGTCCGAGGCGTCTCCCAGGGCGAAGACCTCCGGGTGGTCCGGATGGCGCAGCGTGTACTTGTCCGCCTTCACCCAGCCCCGGGTGGGGCCCTCGTGCCAGGCCAGCGGGCTCTTCTGGATGAAGTCCGGCGCGCTCTGGGGCGGGCACACGTGGAGCACGTCATAGGGCAGGACGACCTCTTCGGCCGAGCCCTCGGGCGTCGTGCGCGTGAAGACGGCCTCGTTCGCCGCGCCCCGCACCTCCACCAGGTTGTGCTGGAAGCGCGTGTCGATGCCATAGCGCTTCACCACCCCCTCCAGCACGGCGGCGTACTCCTTCACGCCGAAGATGGACTTGTTCGCCGAGGCGAAGACGACGTGCGCCGCGTCCTGGAGGCCCCGCTTCCGGAAGTGGTCCGCCGCCAGGTACATGATCTTCTGCGGTGCGCCCGCGCACTTCACCGGCGTGGCCGGGTGGGTGAAGAGCGCGGTGCCCCCCTGGAAGGCGCGGAGCATCTCCCACGTCTTGGGGGCGTAGCGCACGTCGTAGTTGCTGGAGACGTTGGGCCGGGACTCGAGCGCCTCGCGCAGGCCGCGCACCTTGTTCCAATCGAGCTGGATGCCGGGCGCCACCACGAGGAAGTCGTAGCCGAGCCGCTGTCCGCCGCGCGTGCCCACCGTGCGGGCGACTGGGTCCACCTCCTCGGCCCAGTCCTGGATCCACGTCACGCCCTTGGGGATGTAGCGGGCCTCGTCGCGCACGGTGTCCTCGATGCGCGCCGCGCCCGCGCCCACGAGTGTCCACAGGGGCTGGTAGTAATGGTGGGCGCTGGGCTCGAGGATGGCCACGTCCTTCTGGCCCGCGCGCGCCAGACGGGCCGCCACGCACAGGCCCGCCGTCCCGCCGCCGATGATGAGGATGCGATGCCGCGCCGTGCCTGGACTCCGGGCGAGCCGCGCTTCCTGCCCCTGCGCGCGGACGTGCTCGCTCACCGTGTCGCTCATGTCGCTCTCCCGTGGATGGCTCCGCCCGAGGTGGGCGTGCGTCGAGCCCGAACCCCAGTGCAGCGCGCATGCCAGCCCGTGGACCCGGCGCCCCCGAGAGACCTCGCGTTCCCGGCTGTTTCAGGGCGCGTTTCACGGTGTTTCAGCGCCCGCGGCGAGCAGGGGGGCGGCACCCTAGGCGCGAGCCTCCCAGGTGTGCCAGGGTTCGGGCGCATGTGGCGCCTCCACGCTTCCCTCGTGCTCCTGCTGTTGGCGGGTTGTCCCCGTGGCACCCGGCTCGACGATGCGTTCGAGCCCAATGACGATGCCTCCCAGGCGACGCCGCTCACCCCGGGCACGCCCATCGAGGCCCGGGCGAACCAGGGCAACCCGGATGTCTTCGCGCTCGAGGCGCCCGAGGCACGCACGCTCGTCTTCCGCATGGAGTCGCTGGGCCAGGACAACTGCCCGGCCTTCACCGTGAACGGGCCGGACGGAGGGTTGCTCTACGAGGATCGCCACCGCTTCTGCTCGCGTGGCCCCGACGAGGCCTGGAAGGCGCCCGGCGTGGAGCTGCTCCTCTTGGACGTGCGGGGCTACCAGATCGGGACCTACGAGCTGCGCGTGCCCACCGCGCGCGCCGGGCGCTACCTGCTGACCATCCTCGAGCAGGGCCGTGTGGACAACACGGTCCCCTTCAGCTGGGACTACCGGCTGACGGCGCGCGTGGAGTGAGCGCGGGTCAGCGCGAGCCCTCGCCGCGCTTCACCATGGCCCACGCCTCCATGGCGTAGTCCAGCTCGGCGGGGCTCAGGGCGGGCACCCAGTCCTGGGGCGTCACCTGCCCATCCCCCTTCAGGCCCCGGCCAATCTCCTCCATCAGTCCGGCCTGCTGCTCCGGGTTGAGCTCCGCGAAGGACTTGCCCTGGGCGACGCCCTCGCGCCACTCGTAGGCGCCGTTGCGCGAGCCGGACTCCAGCGAGGAGGTGAACTGGGCCAGCAGCGCGCGGTGGATGTAGTCGCCGCCCCCGTTCTGGTTCTGCCAGATGTGACCCATCTCGTGCACGAGCGTCTCCAGCCCCACGTCCGTGAGCGTGCCGTCCGGGTTGAAGTTGTCCCCGCCCCAGGCGCTGGTCATGTAGACGGTGTTGCCCACCACGTGCGGGGCCATGTTGGTCCAGTCCGTGGAGCCGCCCTGCTTGATGCGCACCTGCGAGTAGTCGATGGAGTCCCCGTAGACCTGGCGCAGCATCTGGATCTCGGAGTCGTTGAGCCCGCGCGAGGGCTTCTCGGCGAAGGCGAGCGTGAGGCCGGCGTTGGCCGCGCCCTGGATGCCGCGCATGAGCGTGTCCACGATGTTGCCCGCGAACCGGGTCCCCATGTCGACGAAGCCCTGGCCGAAGCGCTTCGCGGCCTTGCCCCACTCGCCCTGGAAGCCGAGCTTGAGCGCCTCCTCCGTGCCGCGCAGCAGCGCCAGGGGGCTCTCGGTGACCGTGCGGAACGCGTCCCGGACGATGCCTCCCGCGGTGTCGACCACGGTGCGCGCCGCGTCGACCACCCGGCCGCCCACCTCCCGCAGCGGCTTGCCGAGCGGCCCCAGCAGGTGGCTGGCCCCGTTGATCAGATTCCCGGCGCCATCGAGCACGCCATTCACGACGCGCAGGGGCGCCTGCAGGAAGGCCTTGTCGGCGCCGCGCACGAGCGACTGGAAGGCATCCGTCACCTCGCCCTTGACGAGGTTGGAGACGAAGCCGCCGACGCCCTCGCCGATGCCGGTGGCGAACGTCTTGGCGCCCTCGACGAGCCCCTTGCCCACGGAGACGACCGCGTTGCCGACGTCCTTGGCCGTGTTCACGACGGCGTTGGCCACCGACTTGGCTCCCTTGGCGATGGCCTTGAAGGGGTTCCAGAACTCCACCTCGACCGAGCGGCCGTTGAGCTGGATGAGGCCCTTGTCGTTCTCCGCGCGGATGTCGGCGATCTGCGCCGCGCTCAGCTTCTCGCCGCTGAGCACCCGGCGGAACAGCTCGCCCTCGTCCCCCGGCGTGTCCGCGACGTTGAGCTGCGCGTCGAGGTGGTGGCCCGCCTCCTCCACATAGGTGGACGCCGCGAGCGAGGGGTTGCCCTTGAGCTCCTGGTTGAGCAGCACCGTGCCGGACTCGGAGTCGTAGGCGCCGTGCGCCCCGCCGAGCACGTCCGCGCCCACCCACTGCACCGGGGGCAGCCACTCGAAGTCCCCCGCGAGCGCCTGCTGCCGGTACTGCTCGGCCTTCGTCGCGTCATACCCCTCGCCGAAGATGCCCTTCAGGGTGTCGTGAAAGGTGGCTTTGTCCTCGGCGAGCGCGCCGAACTGCTCCCGCATCAGCGTCTGGACGTCCGCCGGCTGGGTCGGGGGCGCCGGGGTCTTGCCCGCGACGGCGGAGGCGTCGAAGGCGTCCCGGGGCGCCGAGCGGAGGGTCTGTCCAGGCTGCTGGGACGCGGTCCTCGGTTCGAGGTCCGAGGATGCATCGCGTCGGGGAGCCCAGGTCGGGGCGCGCTGGCCAATCTTCATGCGGCGATTATCGCCAATCCGCACGCGGAGTTGTTCTCCGCCCCGGCGATTGCCCGCCTGGTCGTACGTCGAGTCATTTCCGGAGCCCGGCCGCCGCCGTGACGACGGCGGTGAGCGCGTCGAAGGCCTCGTCCGTGACGGGGCCCATGTCCCGGTCGTCACTCTGCGCCCAGGCGGTGATCGCCGCGTCCACCGCGCCCATGGACACGGTGGCGGTCAGGCGCGCGAGCATCGGGGACTTGGGGCCCGGGGGCAGCCGCTCGGCGATCACCTCGGCGAGCTGCTCGCGCCACTGGTCCTGGGTGACGAGGAAGTGCCCGCGCAAGGAGGGCGTGCGCTGGATGAGCCGGAGCACCGCCCGGGTGCGCTCCGCGTCCTGGGTGAGGCGCTCGATGACCGACCCGATGGCGTGGCGCAGCGACACCAGCGGCTGCTCGTCCCGGGGACGCAGGCGCAACGCGGTCAGCAGGGCCGTGCCCGCCTCGGTGAACTCGGAGGTGACCACGTCCTCCTTTGTCGCGAAGTAGCGGAAGAACGTCCGCTTGGAGATGCCCGCCGCCTTGGCCAGGTCATCGATGGTGACGGCATCGAAGCCGTGCTCGATGAGCGGCACCACGGCGAGCTCCGCGATGTTCGCCCGGACCAGCCGCTGCTTGCGCTCTTGCAGCGAGCCGGGCGCCAGGGCGGCTTCGTTCTCCTTCATTGGCGTAGCTGAACCTACTTTCCCTTCCTCGGCAATCCTGGCGCTTGGTGTTGCTCCTGGCACTCGATGCCATTAGCGTCCCGGAGTGGCGAATACGAGGAGCCCCCATGATCAACCCCCGCTTCCTGTCCGCGGTCTCCCTCTCCGGGTCGAAGCTCTCGGCGCGCATCGTGGCCCGAGGGGCCGCGGGGGTGCGCAGCTTCTCGGTGGACCATGGGTACATCGTGTCCTCCGAGTCGACCGTGCCCGAGGAGGGGCTCCTGGCCCTGCTCGTGTCGGAAAAGCGGCTGGAGGCGGGGCCCGCCGCGCGTCTGGGCAAGGCGGCCGTGAAGCGCGGGGTGGCGCCGGAGCTCCTGCTGCTCGAGGAGAAGCTCATCCAGCCCGTGGAGGTGGTGGGGGTCCTGGAGAAGCTGGCGGTGATGCGCTTCCGGGCGGCGATGCTCGGGGAGGGGCAGGCGGCGGCGGCGGCCGGAGGCGTGGGCCGGGGCACCATCCGACTGCACCTCGGGGCCCTGCTGCTCGAGCAGTTCCGCGCGCTGCCTCCCGAGGAGGTCCAGCAGTACCTCGGCGTCACCTCGGGGGCGCTGACGCTGCACGCGGACCAGGACGTGTTGGGGGCCTTGCGCCTGCAGCCCGCCGAGCTTCGCGCCGCGCGCCAGACGCGGATTCCGCTCGGGGGGGACGTCCAGAACGAGCGGGCCGTGCGGCTGGGCGGGGCGCTGCTCGCGCTCGGGCTCGCGACGTGGCACCCGTAGCGCGGGGCCGTCCTCCGCTCAGACGCGGACCGAGCGGACCAGGGGCAGCTCGCGCACGCGGGTGCCCGTGAGCGCGAAGACGGCGTTGGCGAGCGCCGGGGCCACGGGAGGCACGCCGGGCTCACCCACGCCACACGGAGGCCCCTCGCTGGGGACGATCTCCACGTGGATGCGCCGGGGCGTCTCGGCCAGGCGCGCCAGGCGGTAGTCGCGGAAGTTGCCCTGCTCGGTGGCGCCGCCCTTCATGGTGATGGCGCCATAGAGGCCCAGGCTCAGTCCGAACACCACCGCGCCCTCCATCTGCGCGCGCACGCGCTCGTGGTTGATGATGGTGCCCGCGTCCGCGACGATCCACGCCTCGTCCACCCGGATGACCCCGTCCTCGCCCTTCACCACCGACACCACCACCGCCACGTAGGCGAGGAAGCTGCGGTGCGCGGCGAGCCCTAGCGCCCGGCCCTCCTGCTTGCGCGCGTCCCACCGGGACAGCGCCGTCACCCGCTCGATGACGTGGTGCATGCGCGCGGTGTCGATGGGGTGCTGTTCGAGCGACTGGCCGTAGTTGCGCACCTTCTCCACGCCCAGCTCCTTTGGCGTCACGATGCGCGGGCGGCCGAGCACCTCCAGGAGCATGGCCTTGGAGTCGGTGCCACGCGCGTGGGCGATCTCGTCGATGAAGCTCTGCACGGCGAACGCGTGGTAGATGTTGGCCACCGAGCGCATCCAGCCGATGCGCGTGTGGGCGCGGGCCTCGCCGTTCTCCACGCGGACGTTCGGGATGTCGAGCGGCAGGTCGACGATGCCCTGGTTGAGCTCGTTGTCGCCGCCGTAGGTGGCCCCCGAGAAGATGGAGCCGATGGGCGGGAAGGCGATGCGGTGGTGCCAGGCGAGCACCTTGCCCTGGTCGTCGAGCGCGGCGGTGAGCCGCTGGGCGCTGGTGGAGTGGTAGTAGTCGTGGCGCACGTCGTCCTCGCGCGTCCACTGCACGCGCACGGGGGCGCCCACGGCGCGCGACACCAGGGCGGCCTCGGCCACGTAGTCCGGCTTGGACTTGCGGCCGAAGCCGCCGCCCAGCAGCGTCACGTGCACGGTGACCTGGGCCTCGTCGATGCCGAGCGCGCGGGCGACCTCGGTGCGCGCGGCCTGGGGATTCTGGGTGCAGGCCCACACCTCGCAGCTGCCCGCCGCGTAGCGCGCCACCGCGGCCGGGGGCTCCATGGGGGCATGTGCCAGGTGGGGCGTGTGGTAGTCGGCGGTGAGGCGGCGCGAGGCGCTGGCGAGCTGCGTGTTGGCGTCGCCCACCTCGCGCACGACCTTGCCCGTCGCGCCGAGCACGCGCGTGAGCTCCTGCTTGTACGCCTCCGAGTCGTAGACGGCGTTGTCACCCGGGTCCCAGGTGATGTCGAGCGCGGCGCTGCCCTTCATCGCGGCCCAGGTATTGGTCGCCACCACGGCGATGCCGCCGAGCGGCTGGAAGGCGAAGGGCAGGGTGGGCGCGGGCAGCTCCACCACCTGCTGGACGCCCGGCACGGCGAGCGCGCGCGTGGCGTCATGGCGCAGCACCTTGCCACCGGCCACCGGGGGCCGCTGGATGATGGCGGTGAGCATGCCGGGCAGCACCACGTCCGCGCCGAACTTCGCCCGGCCGGTGACGATGTCCGGCCCGTCCAGCAGGGGCAGCTCCTTGCCCAGGTGGCGCAGCTCCGAGCGGGGCCGGAGCGTGACGCTCTCGCGCTTGGGCACGGCCAGCTTCGCCGCGTCGGTGGCCAGGGCGCCAAAACCGAGCGTGCGCCCGCTGCCCTTGTGGAACACGGCGTGGTCGCGCGCCTCGCACGCGCTCGCGGGCACGCCCCAGCGCTTGGCCGCCACGGCGACGAGCATGGTGCGCGCGGTGGCGCCCACGTAGCGCAGCTCGTCGAAGATCTTCCGCACGCTGCTGGAGCCGTCCGTGTTCTGGTCCCCGTAGGCCGTGTCGCCATCGCCCTGGACGAGCTTCACCCGGGCCATGTCGGCGCCCAGCTCGTCCGCGATGAGCACGGGCAGCGAGCTGCGCACGCCCTGGCCCATCTCCGAGCGGTGGCACACCATCGTCACGACGCCATCGGGCGCCACGTGCACGAAGACGTTGGGGCGAAAGCCCGTCTCGGGCACGGGGGGCCACGCGGTGGGCATGGCGGCGGCCGCGTTCGTGGGCGTCAGCTCCAGCGCGAGCCCGGCGGCGACCAACCCCAGGCCCTCCAGGAAGGAGCGGCGCGACAGGCGGATGGTGTTACTCACAGGTCACCCCCGCGGCCTTCTTGATGGCGCAGCGGATGCGCGGGTAGGTGCCGCAGCGGCAGAGGTTGCCGCTCATGGACTGGTCGATCTCCGTGTCGCTCGGCTGGGGCTTCTTGGAGAGCAGCGCCGCGGCGGTCATGATCTGCCCCGCCTGGCAGAAGCCGCACTGGGGCACGGCCAGCTCCACCCAGGCCTTCTGCAGGGGATGGGAGCCGTCGGGCGACAGGCCCTCGATGGTGGTGACCCGGCGGCCCTCGGCGCGGCTCACGGGGGTGACGCAGGCGCGCACGGCCTCGCCGTCCAGGTGCACCACACACGCGCCGCACAGCGCCTGGCCGCAGCCGTACTTGGTCCCCGTGAGCCCGAGCACGTCCCGGAGGGCCCACAGCAGCGGCATCTCCGGGTCGACTTCCAGCTCGCGCTCGGTGCCATTCAACGTCAGGTGGATGCTCATGGCCGTGCCTCCTCGGTCGGGCACTCGGCGCCGTCGCGCACCCAGGCGGCGATCAGTGCCCCGAACTGTTCTTGGGTTCCGGGCGCGGGGGGTCGGTCCCATCCGGGCGACCAGCCCCACGCGACCAACTCGTCGTGCGCGGAGTGCTCGATGATCTGCTCCAGGCTCTTGTCGCCATTGCGCCGGCGGTCCTTGAGCTGCTCGCACAGGGCGCGCGGGGTGAGCCCCACCCACGCCATGACGCGCGGGGCGAGGTGCCACTTGGGCGCGCCCGGGACACGCGCGTGCGAGAGGTTGTGGTCCTGGTGGCAGGACGTGCACTCCAGGCCGGGCACGCCCTGGTCCGCGGCGCCGCGGAAGACGGGCGGATTGTGCGCCTCGCCCCGCTCGCCTTGCAGGGGCGAGTCCCCGGCGGGGTGGCAGTTGGTGCAGCGCGGGTGGAGCATCACGCGGCTGGCTTCCAGGAACAGGGCGCGCGAGCGCTCGGGGCGGGAGGGGATGCGCGCGAACAATTCCGGCGCGCGCAACTCCTGGGCGCTCACGGGCGGCAGGCTCTCGGTGGGGGAGGCGGGCACGTTGCCGCGGCCCGCGCAGGCCAGTGCGAGCACGGTGCACAGGGCACCGGCTCCCGCGAGCGCGGCGGCGAGGGTTTCCGGACGATGACTCATGGAGCGGCTCTCTCGACGGCGGGGGGAAAGGGCGTCGCGCAGGATAACCGTCTCGACGCGGGTTTTCCTGTAGGAAGTCGTCCTCATGATCCAGGTGGAGGGGCTGACCAAGTACTACGGCGATCGGGCGGCCATCCGCGACCTCTCCTTCGACATCGCGCGAGGGGAAGTCGTGGGCTTTCTCGGGCTCAACGGCGCGGGCAAGTCCACGACGCTGCGGATCCTCGGGTGCGTGCTGCTGCCCACCTCCGGGCGGGCGCGGGTGGAGGGACTGGACGTGGGGGCCGAGTCGCACGCGGTGCGCCAGCGCATTGGTTACCTACCGGACACGCCACCGCTCTACGAGGAGATGGACGTGGGGGACTTCCTCGCGTTCGTGGCGCGGCTGCGGGGCGTGCCCTCGCGGCAGGTGGCCGCCCGGGTCGCCGAGGCCGAGGAGAAGACGGGCCTTGGCGAGGTGGACACGGCGCCCATCGCCTCGCTCAGCCATGGCTACCGGCAGCGCGTGGGCCTGGCCCAGGCGATCGTGCATCGGCCGGCGCTGGTGCTGCTCGACGAGCCGGGCGCGGGCCTGGATCCCCAGCAGTTGGTGGAGATGCGTGCCCTGCTGCGGGGCCTGCGGGGCGAGCACACGGTGCTCGTCTCCAGCCACCTGTTGCCGGAGATCAGCCAGACGTGTGACCGGCTGTTGATCCTCAAGGACGGGGAGCTGGTGGCGCGGGGCACGGAGGCGGAGCTGGCGCGGCGCTGGGGTGGCGGGGGCTTCATCGAGGTGGAGGTGCGGGGCCCCCGCGAGCGCGTGGTGGAGGTGCTGAGTCCCTGGGGCGAGGTGCGCGTGCGGAGCGAGGCGGCGGACGTGGTGACGCTGGAGGTGGTCGCCCCCGCCGAGGCGCGGCCCCAGGTGGCGCGGGCCCTGGTGGAGGCGGGGCTCGAGCTGCTGCGCCTGGACCGGGGTGTGGAGTCGCTCGAGGCGCTCTTCCTGCGGCTCACCGGACGCCCGGAGGACGCGGCATGAGGCGCGCCCTGCTCATCGCGCGCCGGGAACTCGGGGCCTCGCTGCGCACCTTCCAGGGCTACCTCATCATCGCCCTGGTGCTGGCGGTGGATGGGCTGCTCTTCAACGCCTACGCGCTGAGCGGGGTGAGCAAGCGCTCCTCGGAGGTGGTGTCGCTCTTCTTCCTGTTCTCCAGCGGCACCACGATGGTGGCCTCGGTCTTCATCTCCATGCGGCTGCTCGCCGAGGAGCGCCAGGCGGGCACGCTGCCCCTCCTGGCCTCCTCGCCGGTGAAGGACCACGAGATCGTCCTGGGCAAGTTCCTCGCGGCGCTCGTCTTCCTGTCGCTGCTGACGTTGTCCACGGTCTTCATGCCGCTCTTGGTGCTCGTGCACGGTCGGCTGTCGCTCGGGCACATCGCGGCGGGCTACCTGGGCCTGCTGCTGCTCGGAAGCGCGTCGCTGGCCATCGGCACGCTGGGCTCGGCGCTCGCGCGCAACCAGGTGCTGGCCGCCGTGTTCTCCGGGTGCATGCTGGTGGCGCTGCTCACCTGCTGGTGGCTCGCGCGCATCACCGAGCAGCCCCTGTCGGATGTCTTCGGCGCGCTGGCGCTGTGGAACCAGCACTTCCCGCCCTTCCAGGCCGGCGTGGTGCACGTGCGTGACGTCGTCTACTACCTGCTCGTCACCTACGTGGCCTTGTTCGCCGCCACGCGGGTGCTCGAGGCCCGGCGGTGGCGATGACGTCCGGTCCGAGTCCGGCCTCGGGGGTGTCCGCGCTGTATGGCGGGGCGCTCGGCGTGCTGCTGCTCGGCGAGCGGGTGGCGGGCGGCGGTCGGGCGCGTCTGGGGCTCGGGGCGCTGGGCGGGGCGCTGCTCGTGCTCGCGCTGCTCTGGAGCCGGGCGCGGGTGGGGCGGGCCTCGGGCGAGGGGCGGGTGCTGGAGCGCTGGCGGGGCCGGCTCTTCCTGCTCGGGGCGCTGGGCGTGGGGTTGCACTTCCTCCGGGCGGAGGGCGCTCTCCACGCGCTGGGGCCCGAGTGGACCCAGCGCGTGTCGGTGCTCGTCCCCGTGCTGCTGGTCCTGGCGCTGGGGCCGCTCGGGTGGCTGGAGTGGGCGGTGGGGGGCCTGGGGCGTGCGCCGGTGCTGGAGCTGGGCCGGGTGCGCGCGGCGCTGCGCGCGGGCCTGGGCCTGGCGCTCGCGCTCGTCTTCGCCTTCTCCACCCAGTACGTGGCCACGCGGTTGGATGTCTCGTGGGACCTCGCGTACTTCCGCACCACCCGGCCCGGAGAGGCCACGCGCGGGCTCGTGCGCCAGCTGCGGGGGCCCGTGGAGGTGACGCTCTTCTTTCCGCCCGCCAACGACGTGGGCCAGGCGGTGGCGCAGTACCTGCGGGAGCTCGCCCGCGAGTCGCCGCTGCTCGTCGTGGAGGTGTTGGACCAGGCGGTGGAGCCGGGCCGGGCGCGGGAGCTGGGCGTGGGGGAGAATGGCTCGGTGGTGTTCAGCCGGGACGCGCGGCGCGAGCGCCTGAAGCTGCCCCTGGACCTGCCCACCGCGCGCGGGGCGCTCCAGCGGCTGGACGAGGAGGTGTTCCGGCGGCTGCGCGAGGTGTCGCGGCCCCGCCGGGTGCTGTACCTGACGACGGGGCATGGCGAGCGGAGCCTCCGGGCCCGGGACGCGACGGCGCTGGAGGGCGCGACGCCGGGCATGTCCCGACTGGAGGAGTGGCTGCGGGTCCTCAACGTGGAGGTGCGCCCGCTCGGCGTCGCGGAGGGACTGGAGACGGACGTGCCCGGGGACGCGGCGGTGGTGGCCCTGGTGGGACCCGCGCGCGAGCCCTCCGCCGCGGAGCTGGCCGCGCTGCGCCGATACGTGGAGCGCGGGGGCCGGTTGTGGCTCGCGCTGGAGCCGGACGGGCCGGACCTGGCGACGCTGCTCGAGCCCTGGGGCCTGCGCGTGTCCGGTGTGCCCCTGGCCCACGCGCAGCGCTTCCTGCGCCAGAGCCACCAGCGGAGCGATCACGCGAACCTGGTGACGTCGACGTTCTCCCCGCATGCCGCCGTGTCCACCCTCGCCGCGCTGGGGGCGGAGGCGTCCGTGGTCTTCTCCGGCGCGACGGCGCTCGAGGTGCTCCAGCCGCTGCCCCGGGACGTGACGGTGGACGTGACGGTGAAGGCCGCGCCGGAGACGTTCCAGGACGGCGACCGGGACTTCACCGCCGGGCCCGAGGAGCCCCGGAGCGCCTGGCCCCTGGCGGTGGCGTGGGAGCGCAAGCGTCCGGGCGCGGCGGCCTCGCGGGTGGTGCTGCTGGGGGACGCGGACGTGCTCACGGACGCGGCGCCCCGGGGCTACGGCAACGCCTACCTCCTGGTGGACACGGTGCTCTGGCTGTTGGGCGAGGAGGCCCTGGCCGGCGCCTTGTCGAACGAGGAGGACGTGCCCGTGCGGCACACCCGGCGGCAGGACGCGGTGTGGTTCTACTCGGCCGTCTTCCTCGCGCCCGCGCTGGTGCTGGGCGTGGGTGGACTGGTGACGCGGCGGCGGCGTGGGGGGCGTCGATGAGCCCGCGGGGCGTGGGGCTTCAGGGCGTGCTCGCGGCCCTCGCGCTGGGGGCCGCGCTGCTCGTGAGCCTGCGCGCGCCGCCCGGGGCGCCAGGCGAAGTCATGGTGCTGGACGTCGCCGCGCGGGACCTGCGGCGCGTGCGACTGGAAACGGCGGCGGGCCCGGTGGAGTTGTTCCGCGAGCCGGGGTCGGGGGACACGCCCTGGCTGCGGCTGGGGGCGCGGGAGGTGCGGGGCAACGGGGACGCGGCCCGGCTCTTCACCCGCTTCGCGCCCCTCCGGGCCGCCCGGGACCTGGGGGTCCTGGACGCGGCGCACCTGGCCGAGGTGGGCCTGACGGCCAGCACCGAGCGCCTGCGCCTGTCCCTGACCCAGGGCGAGCAGGTCTTCCGGCTGGCGGCGCCCGCGTCGGGGTGGCGCGGCCCCTACCTGCTGCGCGAGTCGGACGGGCACGTCTTCCTCCTGAGCGCCTCGCTGCTGCCGGACCTGGAGCACGCGGCCCATCGGCTCGTGGACCGCGCGCTGCATGCCTTCGGGCCCGGGGACTATGAAACCCTCACCCTGACGCTGGAGGACCGCGCGCGCGCCTTCCGGCTCGTGCCGCGCGCGGACCGGCCGGTGGCGCTCATTCCCGTGGAGCCCCCGGGCGCCGCGCCCGAGGAGGCCGCGCGCCGGTGGCACGAGCGGCTCACCCTGCTGGCGCCCGCGGCGGGGGACTTCCTCGGCCGGGGCGAGGCGCCCGCCGACGGGCCGCTCGCCGCGGCCTTCCGGGTGGACTACGGCCGGGGCGGGGCGCGGGTGGGCTTCCTGGAGGTGGCCCGGAGCGCTGCGGGTGTGCACTACCTGCGCACGGAGCACACGCCGGGCTGGGTGCGGCTGGCGCCCTGGGCGGACTCGCTCGCGGAGGAGGCACGGCGGGGCGTGCTCACGCCGCCGCCGCCACCGCCTTGAGCACGCGCTTCACTTCCTCGACGAGGGCGTCGGGCAGGCACGGCTTGGTGACGTAGGAGTAGCAGCCCGCGTCCTGGGCCTCGTGCGAGTGCCCGCTCATGGTGTGGCCGGTGAGGGCCACCACGGGAATGGAGCGCGTGCGGTCATCGCCCTTGAGCACCCGCGTGGCCTCCCAGCCATCCATCACCGGCAAGGACAGGTCCATGAGGATGATGGAGGGCCTGAGCTCCATGGCCTTGTCCACCGCCTCCTGGCCGTTGCGGGCCTCGGCCACGCGGAAGCCGGAGAACTGCAGGTACTCGGCGTACATCTCCCGGGCGTCCTGGTAGTCGTCGACGATGAGCACGAGGGGGGCCGCGCCGCTCATGGCCGCCTCGCGCGCCGGGGCAGGTACAGGGTGAACGTCGAGCCTTGTCCCACGGCGCTCTCCAGCGCCACGCGCCCATCCAGCATGGCGGCCAGGCGGCGGCAGATGGACAGGCCCAGGCCCGTGCCGCCGTAGGGCCGCGTGGGCGAGTTGTCCACCTGCTGGAAGTCCTCCCAGATCTTCTCCTGGTGGGCCGGGTCGATGCCAATGCCCGTGTCCGTCACGGAGATGTGCAGCGTGGCCGTGGCGACCTCGTACGACGTCTTCACCTTGATGGAGCCCTCGTGGGTGAACTTGAGCGCGTTGGACAGGAGGTTCACGAGGATCTGCTTCACCTTCTGCCGGTCGCTGTGCACCTCGGGCAGGTGCGGGTCCAGCGCGGCGCTCACCGCCAGCTTGGAGCGCACGATGATGGGATCCAGCTCCGCCATGACCTCCTGGATGAGCTCGGGCAGGCGGAACTCGGACAGGTGCAGCGGCATCCGGCCCGCCTCGATGCGCGTGATGTCGAGGATCTCGTTGATGATCTCCAAGAGGTGGCGCCCGTTGGAGTCGATGCGGCTGAGGCTGCGGCGCTGGGCGGGCGGCGGCTCGCCGTTGACGCCCTGCAAGAGCATGTTGGTGTAGCCGAGGATGGCGTTGAGCGGCGTGCGCAGCTCATGGCTCATGTTGGCGAGGAACTGGGACTTGGCGGCGCTGGCCTGCTCCAGCTGGATGGCCTGGCGGCGCAGCAGCTCGTTCTGCGTGGCCAGCTCCTCCGTGGCGGCGTTCACCCGGGCGGCCAGCTCGCTCGAGGCGGCCTCGAGCCGCGTGAGCTGACGGCCCTTGTACAGGCGCGTGAGGTGGGTGCCCAGGTGGGTGGCGAGCCACTTCACGTCGCCGGACAGCTCGGCGCTGCCGGACGACACGAGCAACAGGCCCGGCGGCGGCGCTCCGGGCGAGGCCCGGCCGAGCGACAGGGTGTAGAGCCCACCGCGCGAGGGCGGCAGCTCCGGCGCGAACGGGCCCGGCGGGTGCCAGCGCGGCTCGTTCCACTGGAGGGCTTCCACCAGCGGGTGCCGCGTCTCGTGCAGGGCGAGCACGAAGCCCTCCACGCCGGGCATGCCCGAGGAGGCCAGCGGCACGAGGCAGTGGGAATCGGACTCATCAGGCGCGAGACACAACACCTGTTCGGCCTGGGTATGGCGCATGAGCCACGACACCGCGGCTTCCGCGCACGTCCTGGCTTCGTCGCACCCGAGCAGGAGCTCGGAGAACGCGAGCCGCGCCTCGGGGCTCGGCGTGAGAGGTGTCGACAGGGCGGCGATGGATGACAAGAGGCGGCGCTCCGGGGTCCTCGGGGTTGAAGGGTCGGGCAGAGCTGTCGGTGGCGTCGAGTAGCTCCATGGTAGTGTGTCCTGTCGCCGCGATGGCCAACGTCTCGCGGACCAGGATGTTCGTTGGTGCACATCCCAAGGCTCCACTGCCGGACAGGCAGGCATGCGGGGACGCCTGCTCGCTCCCTCTACCGGCCCTCGGCCGCGTTCTTAGCCTTGGGGAATGAGCGACGAGCGCGAACACAAATCCCTGTGGACGGCGACGACCCCTCTTCCGCGTTATCCCGCGCTGTCGGGGGACCTGGAAGTGGACGTGGTGGTGGTGGGCGGTGGCATCGCGGGGCTCACGACCGCCTGGCTGCTGAAGCAGGAAGGCAAGCGGGTGGCGGTGGTGGAGATGCACCGGGTGCTGTCGGGCCAGACGGGGCAGACCACGGCCCACCTCACCGAGCTGCTGGACACGCCCTACGACACCCTGGTGTCGGACTTCGGCGAGAAAGGGGCCCGGCTGGCCGCCGCCTCCGTGCGGGCCTCCATCGAGACCATGGCCGGGCTGGTGACGCGGCTGGGCATCGACTGCGACTTCCAGCGTGTGCCCGGCTACCGCTACGCGGAGACGCCGGCGCAGGTGGAGTCCCTGGAGCGCGAGGCGTCGGCGGCCCGGGAAGCGGGGCTGTTGTGCTCGCTCACGGACGACGTGCCCCTGCCCTATCCGGTGCTGCGTGCCCTGCGGGTGGAGGACCAGGCCTGGATCGAACCCCGCAAGTACCTGGGCGCCCTCGCCGCGCGGATTCCGGGGGACGGGTGCCACGTCTTCGAGGACACCCAGGTGACGTCCATCCACGAGGGCGAGCCCTGCAAGGTCACGACCTCGCGGGGGGTCATCACCTGCCGGGACGTGGTGGAGGCGACGACCACGCCGCTCAACCGCGTGCTGCTGCACACCAAGCTCTACCCCTACCGCACCTATGTGGTGGCGGGACGGCTCGAGGGGCCACTGGCGCCCGGGCTCTACTTCGACAGCGAGGACCCCTACCACTACATCCGCACCCACCGCGTGGACGGCCAGGAGTACGTGATCGTGGGCGGCGAGGATCACAAGGTGGGCACCGAGGAGGACACCCGCCGCTGCTTCGAGGCCCTGGAGGACTACCTGCGCCGGCGCTTCCCCGCGACCGAGGTGGCCTACCGCTGGTCGGGCCAGGTCATCGAGCCGGCGGACGGCCTGCCCTACATCGGGCGCAATGGCGCCTCGCACCACGTCTGGGTGGCCACGGGCTTCTCGGGCACGGGCATGACGTTCGGCACGCTGTCGGGGATGATCCTCTCGGATGCCATCCTCGGCCGGG
Source organism: Archangium primigenium (assembly GCF_016904885.1). Classification (NCBI taxonomy): domain Bacteria; kingdom Pseudomonadati; phylum Myxococcota; class Myxococcia; order Myxococcales; family Archangiaceae; genus Melittangium; species [Archangium] primigenium. Next base: position 8,068,055 of record NZ_JADWYI010000001.1, on the reverse strand, counting down.
ACAACCCCTACGCGGCGCTCTACGACGCCACGCGGGTGAAGCCGGCGGCGGGGGCGCGGGACTTCGTGCAGGAGAACGCGGACGTCGCGTTCCACTTCGTGGCGGACCGGCTCTCCCGGCCCGACGCGCGGGACTTGTCCGAGGTGCCCGCGGGTGAGGGGCGCATCGTCGAGGTGGAGGGCGAGAAGGTGGCGGTGTACCGGGACGACGGGGGCGGGGTGCACGCGGTGAGCCCGGTGTGCACGCATCTGGGCTGCCACGTGCACTGGAACACCGCCGAGCGCTCGTGGGACTGCCCCTGCCATGGCGGGCGTTTCAGCCCCACGGGCGAAGTGCTCAACGGGCCCGCGCTCAAACCCCTGGCGTGCAAGAAGATCCGGTGACGAAATGCACGCATGCCCGCGCCCGTCAGTGACGTCGTCCCTTCCGCCGACAGCCTCCTGCCCGAGGGCTTCACGCCCGCCGCCCGGCGCGCGCTGGCCAAGGCGGACCCCGTCCTGGGCGCGTGGATGAAGCAGGTGGGGCGCTTCGCCTTGACGGTGGAGGCGCCCCACAGCCCCTTCCAGGCGCTGGCGCGCTCCATCGCCTACCAGCAGCTCACGGGCAAGGCGGCGGCCACCATCTTCGGCCGGGTGTGCGCGCGCGTGGGGGAGGGCAAGGCCTTCACCCCCGAGGCGGTGCTGGCCGTGTCCGTGGAGCACCTGCGCGAGGCGGGCCTGTCGGGCGCGAAGACGGCGGCGCTGCGGGACCTGGCGGCCAAGGCGCTCGAGGGCGAGGTGCCCACGCTGGCCCGGGCCCGGCGCATGAGCGATGCGGCCCTGGTGGAGCGCCTGACGAAGGTGCGCGGCATCGGCCAGTGGACGGTGGAGATGCTGCTCATCTTCCGGCTCGGGCGGCCGGACATCCTGCCCGTGGACGACTACGGCGTGCGCAAGGGCTTCATGCGCGTCCATGGCCTCTCGGCCTTGCCCACGCCCAAGGAACTGCTGGCCCATGGGGAGCGCTGGCGGCCCTGGCGCTCGGTGGCGAGCTGGTACCTGTGGCGCGCGGCCGACTTGCCGGAGAGCCCCGCCTCGGCGGAGTGAGGCCCTCCGGCGTGTCGCTGGACGGACTTCAGCTCCAGCGGCGGCGCAGCACGGGCAGCACGGCGGCGGCCAGCGCGAAGGCGGCGAGCGACGCGCTGCCCGTGGTGGAGCAGCCGCCCTGGGCCTCCGCGGCGTCGCCCTTGGCGCCGGGCACGGTCACGCTCAGGGTGGTGGTGCTGCCCCGGTCGCCCTCGCTGCCCAGGTCGCCGTTGGCGGAGTTGCCGGCGCCGAAGATCTTGATCGTCCCCGGCGTGGTGGGGGCGACGAGCGAGAAGTCGAAGCGCAGCTCGTTGCCGGTGAAGGCCTGGGGCTTGATGTGCGTGATCTCATCGCCAATCGTCTTCGAGCCCGTGCCCGCGGCGAGCTTCGCCGCGCTGTTGTCCACGGCGACGTTCATGCCGCCCACCTTCGCGGCGCCGCCGGTGATGACGAGCGTGTACTGGCCGGTGGCGCCCGGCTCGAGCTCGGTGGGGCCCGTGATCGTCACGGTGGGCGCGGTGCCACCGAAGTGGCAGCCATTGCAGGACTGGTTCTGCTTGTTGGACTGGCCGGAGACCCCGGCACTGTTGGCGAAGGCGGAAGAGGAGAGGAGAGACAGGGACAGCGCGCTCAGGGCACGAAGGGCGAAACGCATGCGAACCTCCACGAATACGCCGGGAGTCGTAGCCTGTTTCCGCCCCGCTGTGTGTTCACTTCAGTACATGGAAGGGATGAGCCGGGGACACGCACGAGGGGCGTGCCCCCCATTGACGTGCGGCTCAGGGGGCCGGCGTCGGGTACAGGGCCTGGATGAGGGCGGCGGGGAACGCGCCCGACATGCCCTCGAAGGAGGTGTTGGTCAGCGCCACCACCGTCAGGCGGCGCTCGGGGTCCACGAACCAGCTGTGCCCGTAGGCGCCGCCCCACTGCCAGGTGCCCGCGGACTGGACCGACTTCGCCCGGGCGGGATCCCCGAGCACCGCGCCGCCGAAGCCGAAGCCCCAGCCAGGTCCCTGCGTCTCCAGGGGGCCCACCTGGTTGGCCATCATCTGGGCGGCGGTGGCGGGCTTCACCACGGGGGCGCCGCCCTTGCGGATGGCCTCGAGGAACTTCAGGAAGTCGCCTGCGGTGCCCACCATGCCGGCGCCGCCGGAGGGGAAGGCGCGGGCATCGAACGCGCGCCCCGGCACGAAGCGGACGGCGGCGCCGTTGGCGGCGACGGGGACGACCTGGAGCTCGCCCATGCGCACGGGCTCGGGCTTGCCGTCGGTGTAGGGCGTGGCGAGCCGGGCCTTGGCGCGCACGGAGAAGCCGGTGTCGGGCATGCGCAGGGGCTTGGTGACGAGCCGCTCGACGGCCTTGGGCAGGGGCGCGCCCGCCGCCTGGGCCACCACGGCGCCCAGCACGTCGATGGCGACGGAGTACTGCCACCGGCTGCCGGGCGCGAAGGACAGCGGCACGGAGGCGATGCGGCGCAGGTTCTCCTCCAGGCCCAACTCCGGCGCGTCCATGCCGTCGGAGACCTGGGCCTTGAGGTAGGGGCCGTCCGCGGGCTGGAGGAAGCCGTAGCTGAGCCCGGCGGTGTGGGTGAGCAGCTGGCGCACGGTGATGACGGCGGGCTGGCCGTCGGGGAGCGTGGGCTGGAAGGTGGGCAGCCAGCGCGTGATGGGCGCGTCGAGCGAGAGCTTGCCCTGGTCCACGAGCGCCATCGCCGCGGCGCTCACGAGCGGCTTGGACATGGACGCCAGACGGAAGAGGGCGTCCTCGCGCATGGGCGTCTGGGCTTCCCGGTCCGCCAGGCCGGCGGCGCGGTGGTAGACGAGCTTGCCGTCCTGGGCCACGAGCACCACGGTGCCCACGAGTCGCTTGTCCGCCAGCGCCTGATCGATGACCTGGTCCAGCCGGGCCTGGAGCGGACGCTCCTCGGCGTGGGCGCCTCCACTCAGCAACAGGCCCAGCAGGCCCAGGGTGGGGATTAAGGTGTGCGCGCGCGTGTGCATCGGTATGAACCTCCTATTCCGAACGAGCGTTCGGAAAATCGAGGGCATGAATGCGGTGATTTCGGAGGGTTCGCTATGAAAAGAGCACCGACCCAGGAGCGGAGGGGCCGGGGACGACCTCGGGAGTTCGACCGGGAGGAGGCGCTGGCGCGGGCGCTGGAGGTGTTCTGGGCGCACGGATACGAGGGGGCGTCGATCGCGGACCTGACCGGAGCGATGGGCATCACCACGCCGGCGCTCTATGGGGCGTTCACGTCGAAGGCGGAGCTGTACCGGGAGGCGGCGGAGCTGTACCAGGCGCGGCAGAGCGAGGCGTTCTGGAAGGCGGTGGAGCACGAGCCCACGGTGCGCGGGGCCCTGACCGTCCTGCTGGAGGGGGCGGCCCGAGCGTTCACCGATCCGCGAGTGCCCCGCGGGTGCATGCTCTCCACGGCGGTGCTCACGTGCGCGGAGGAGAACCAGCCCATCGCGCGGTTCACGGCGTCGATGCGCCAGGGCGCCCTGGAGCGACTCCAGACGTTGCTCGGGCGGGGCGTGGAGACGGGGGAGTTGCCAGCCACCACGGACGTGGTGGGGCTCGCGCGGTTCTACGGGGCCATCACCCAGGGCATGTCGGTGCAGGCCTCTGACGGCGCGAGCGAGGAGGACCTGATGCGCATCGCCGCGTTTGCTCTGTCACGCTTCCCGGGTGGGGACGGACCGCGCGGGTGAGCGTGGATTCTCAGCGCGCGGCGGATTCGGACTCCGCCTTCTGCGCTTCCTTCCGCAGGTGCTTCGGCTTGCGCACCTCGGCGGGGTCGGGTGGCTGCACGTGCGCGCAATGCGTGAGTGACGGAGGATCGAAGCACTGGATCCGGAAGTCGTTCTTGTCGCACCGGCCGCGCGGCGTCGCGGCGCACTGCACCTCCGCGCGGTTGGCCTTGCAGTCGTACCCGAAGGCGATCGCCGTGGACGCCGTGAGGTAGCCCGGCTTCGGTGTCTCCGCGCCGAACTCGTGGACGATGGCCTCGGAGGGGTCCCAGCACTTCAGCTCGCCGAAGTGCTCGCGGCACACGCCATAGGGCGTTTGGGCGCAGGCGACCTTCCCCTGGGCCACGAGGCAGTTGAAGCCACAGGCGGCCTCGTCGCCGATCGCCTTGCACTCGGGGCGCAGTCCCGTGTCGGGGGGATGGTGGATGGCCGCGAGGGACGGGTCGAAGCAGTACACCTTGTTCTGGAACATCGCGCACGTGCCGTAGGGCGTGCTGGCACAGCGCACGTCGTCGACACTGCGCTGACAGGCGTAGCCACACGCCGTCTTGCCGTTCACGAACAAGCACGAGGTGGGGGGCGGAGCCGGAGGTGTCGAGGCGAGGAGGGTGAGGCCGAGAAGCGCGAGGAGCATGGGCGGCACGCGGGGCGGAGGGAAGACCCCCGCGACGAAATGGGAAGCCCGTTTATTCACGTCCTTATGCGAGGGACACGGCCGTCAGCGGCCATCCGCGTTGCCTCTCCAGGTACACGCTTGTACAGTGCCCGGCCTCATGAAGCCTGAGAAGGAAGAAGGGGCTTTCACCGGGTCCCGGCGCAAACCCTGGACGGGCCCTCGCGGCCTCGATGCCGTCCTCCAGGGCTGGCGCGACAACAAGCAGCTCTGGCCCGACATCGTCCTGGACGAGGTCACGCCCGCCCGTGTCGGCTCGCACGCCCCCGTGCCCGAGGCCGTGGCGCCCCAGGTCCGCGATGCCCTGCGCCGCCGGGGCATCGAGCAGCTCTTCTCCCACCAGGCCCAGTCCTTCGAGCTCGCGCGCTCCGGGCAGCACCTGGTCATCGCCACGCCCACGGCCTCGGGCAAGAGCCTCTGCTACAACCTGCCCCTGCTGGACCGCTTCGCCCGTGAGCCCCAGGCGCGCGCCCTCTACCTCTTTCCCACCAAGGCGCTCTCGCGCGACCAGGAAGAGTCCCTGCGCGTCTTCATGCGCGAGGCGGGCCTGGAGCACGGCGCCATCACCTTCGACGGGGACACCCCGGCGGACGCGCGGCGCGCGGCGCGTGAGCGCAGCGGCGTGCTGCTCACCAACCCGGACATGCTCCACACGGGCATCCTCCCGCACCACGCGAGCTGGGCCCGGCTCTTCTCCAACCTGCGCTACGTCGTCATCGACGAGCTGCACACCTACCGGGGCGTGTTCGGCTCGCACCTGGCCAACGTGCTGCGCCGCCTGCAGCGCGTGGCGGCCTTCCATGGCTCGTCCCCCACGTTCATCCTGGCCTCGGCCACCATCGGCAACCCCAAGGCCCACGCCGAGCGGATGCTGGGCCGCGAGGTGGCGCTCGTGTCGGAGAGCGGCGCGCCCGCGGGCGAGCGCCGGGTCATGGTCTACAACCCGCCCGTGGTGAACGCGGAGCTGGGCATCCGCGCCAGCTACCTCAAGAGCGCCGTGCGCCTGACGTCGGACCTGGTGCGCGCGGGCGTCTCCACGCTCCTCTTCGGCCAGTCGCGCAACTCCGTGGAGGTGATGCTCAAGTACCTCCGGGACCGGTTCGTCGAGGAGAAGATGGACCCGTCGCTCATCCAGGGCTACCGCGGCGGCTACCTGCCCGGCACGCGCCGCGCCACCGAGGCCGCCATGCGCGCGGGCGAGGTGCGCTGCGTGGTGGCCACCAACGCGCTGGAGCTCGGCATCGACATCGGCTCGCTCGACGCCGTGGTGTGCGCGGGCTACCCCGGCTCCGTGGCGGCGCTGATGCAGCGCTTTGGCCGCGCGGGCCGCCGGGGCTCGGGCAGCCTCGCCCTGCTCGTCACCTCCAGCGCGCCCCTGGATCAGTACCTCGCCGCGGAGCCGCGCTCGATCACGGGCGCCCCCGTGGAGCACGCGCGCATCGATCCGGACAACGTGGAGATCCTGGTGCAGCACCTCAAGTGCGCCTCCTTCGAGCTGCCCTTCGAGGAGGGGGACACGTTCGGGGACGTGCCGGGCGAGTCGGTGTCGGACGCGCTCGGCTTCCTCGCCCAGCATCAGGTGGTGCACCCCACGCCCGGCCCCGAGGGCCGCCGCATGTTCCACTGGTCCTCGGACGCGTACCCGGCCAACCACGTGTCGCTGCGCAGCGTGGGCTGGGACAACGTGGTCATCATCGAGCTGGGCACGGACCGCACGCTCGCGGAGATGGACTTCCGCTCGGCGCACACCATGTTGCACGAGCAGGCCATCTACCAGCACGACTCCGAGCAGTACCAGGTCGAGCGCTTCGACTACGACAACCACAAGGCCTACGTGCGCAAGGTGGCGCCCGACTACTTCACCGACGCGATGACGTACGTGCGCGTGAACGTCATCCAGGAGGACCAGGGCGCTGCGATGGGGCCCTCGCTCCAGGCGGGCATGGGCGAGGTGAGCGTCATCGAGAAGGTGGTGGGCTACAAGAAGATCAAGTTCCACACCCACGAGAACGTGGGCTACGGCGAGGTGGCCCTGCCGGAGATGCAGATGCACACCACGGCGCTCTGGCTCACCGTGCCCGAGAGCGTGGTGCGCTCGCTCGGGGCGCCCCGGCCCGCCGTCATCGACGCGCTGCGGGGGCTCACCACCGCGCTGCGCACCGTGGCGTGCGTGGGGTTGATGATCGACCCGCGCGACCTGGGCAAGACGCTCGGTAGCAAGGACGACGCGGACGGGCCGCCGCGCAAGGACGGCGGCGTGGGCTTCGATCCGACGATGTTCCTCTACGACAACATCCCCGGGGGCGTGGGGCTGGCGGCGCGGCTGTTCGACCAGCGCGAGGAACTGCTCCGGCGCGCGCGGCGGCTCCTGGAGGCGTGCGTGTGCGAGGAGGGCTGCCCCGCTTGCATCGGGCCCGCCGCGGGAGGCATGCCGGGCAGCGCGCCCATGGAGGCCCATCCGCGCAAGCGGCTCACCCTGGAGATCCTCTCGGCGCTGGGTGTCGTGGCCCTGCAGTAGGCGAGGTGCACCGTGGACTTGAAGCGCAAGCTGGCGAGGCTTGGCGGCGTGGGTCCCGGTGCGAAGCCGGCGCCCGCCGCGCCGCCCGTGGAGACGCCCGCGCCGCCCGTCGCCGTGGAGGCGCCCCCCTCGGGGCCGGACCCGCGGGTGGTGGCGCTGCGCCGGATGTTGGGCGAGCTGGCCGAGCGACAGGGCGCCGCCGCCGTCGCGCGCCGGGGAGTGCCCGAGGCGCCGCGTCCGGGTCCGCTGCCCGCCGAGCCGCGCACCACGTCCCACGGCGTCGTGCACGTGGCCGAGCAGTGGCTGGACGAGGACGCGCACCATGGCCGGGCGCCGCTCGCGGAGGCGCTCGACGTGGAGGGCGCGCTGGTGGCGGCGCTCGCGCTCCAGCCAGGGCTCGCGGGCGTGGACTTCCAGCGCATGCTCTTCCTCGACACGGAGACCACGGGGCTCGCGGGCGGCACGGGCACCGTGCCCTTCCTGGTGGGGCTGGCGTGGTTCGAGGGTCGTCGGCTGCGCGTGCACCAGCTCTTCCTGCGCCGCATGGGCGAGGAGACGCCCATCCTCCGGGTGCTCGCCGAGCGCATGGCGGCGTCCTCGTGCCTGGTGACCTTCAACGGCAAGAGCTTCGACTGGCCGCTCTTGCGCACGCGCTTCATCCTCAACCGGGTGCCCGTGCCGCCGGAGCTGCCACACCTGGACCTGCTGCACTGCGCGCGCCGGGTCTTCAAGTACCGGGGCTCGGGCACGCGCCTGGTGCACCTGGAGCAGCAGGTGCTCGACTACCACCGGGTGGGGGACGTGGATGGCTCGCTCATCCCCGAGCTGTACTTCCGCTTCCTCCGGGACGGAGACGGCTCGTCGCTCACGCCCGTGCTGGAGCACAACGCGAAGGACCTGCTGCTCCTGGCGGCGATGCTGGGCCTGCTGGTGCGGCGCTTCCGGGCGAGCGGCGCCGAGGGCACCGACGCGCGGGATCTGCTGGGCTTCGCCAACGTGGCGCTCCGGGCCCGGGACTACGCGCGGGCCCAGGACTTCGCCCGGGCCGCCGCGGCGGGAGACACGGGCGTGGTGGGCTCCGAGGCCCTCGCGCTCGTGTCCCGACTGGCCAAGAAGGGCGGGGATGACCGGACGGCGGCGGAGCATCTGCACCGCGCGCTCGTCTCGGCCCGGGTGGACCAGCGGGGCCCCCTCCACCTGTCCCTGGCCAAGCTCTACGAGCATGGGCTCAAGGATCTGCCCCAGGCGCTCCACCATGCCCGGCTCGCCGCGCCCGCGGAGACCGGCGAGGCCCTGCGTCGCCGCGTGGACCGCCTGGAGCGCAAGCTGTCGCGACTGGCGCGCACGCCCACGCTGGATTGGAGCAAGCCGCTCTAACGGCTCAGGCCCTCCAGGGACGCAAGAGCCGCGTGGGGGCGCGCAGGCTCCGAGCGAGCAGCGCCAGCGCCTCGTCCACCCGCCCGAGCCAATGCAGGAGGATGGGCGGACTGGCGGGGCCGCGGCGCAGGGTCTCCGGGCCCACGAGCGCGCTCCGGGCGCGGGCGAGCAGCGCGGCGGCGGGCGCGACGGGGGGCACGTCCTCGCGGCCGATGCTCTCCGCCAGCGCGCGGGTGTTGTGGGCGAGCTGGAGCCCCGCCTCCCGCAGGAGCCGCCGGGAGGTGTCGTTGAGCTCCAGCAGGCCCCGACCCAGCTCCAGGTGCCGCACGGACAGCACCAGCTCGGACACGGCGTGCAGCGTGCGGACCGCCCGGGGCGAGAACCGGCCCAGGCCGCCCATGAGGGGCTGGGCCGTGGTGCGCAGCTCGCGCAGGCGCGCATCGAGCACCCGCGCGGAGTCGAGCAATCGCGCCGGCTCCGTGTCCCGGGTGCGGTTCACCACGGCCTCCTCCAGGTAGTCGCTCGTGGCATCGAGCACCTGGCGCGCCGCCTCCTGGACCTGGGCGGTGGTGCGCTCGGGCATCAGCACCAGGGCGATGAGGACTCCCACGGCCGCGCCAATGAGGGTCTCCTCGATGCGCAGGTAGAGCAGTTCGGGCGAGAAGCGCCCGAGCAGTCCGTAGAGCACACACAGCAGGGTGGTGAACCAGAAGACCATCCACCCGTAGGAGACCTGGATCAAATAGAAGCCGAGGAAGACACACACGAAGATGCTGGTGAGCTCGAGCCCCTCGTGGCCGTCGACGAGCCGCGCGAGGAGCATGCCCGCCACCACGCCGAGCACGGTTCCGAGCACGCGGCCCCAGGCGCGCAGCACGGTGTCCCCGCTGGAGCGCGTGCGCGTGAAGATGACGAAGGCGGTGATGACGGCCCAGTACCAGCGCTCGGCGGACACGGCGTAGCCCGCGGCCATGGCGAGCAGACTCGCCACGGTGATTTGAAGGGCCTGGCGGGTGGCGGGGTGGAGCCCCTTGCGCGTGAGCTCCTGGGTGACGGGAGCCGCTGGCGCGGCGCTCTTGGGTTCGAGCGTGGGCGGGAGCAGCTCCTCGGTGAGCTGGAAGCTCGCGTCCACCAGATCCGTGAGCGAGTGGCGGAGGCGACGGGCATCCGCGCTGCCGGGCGCGTCCCCAGAGGGATCCGGCGCCAGGGTCCGGATGCGCTCGAGGTGGGTGTGCATCCGCTTCCGGGCGACGGGCGAGCGGCCGCGCGTGGCGATGCGGGCCACCTGGAGGGCCCGGTGGGCCTCGACGCGGATCTCGGGCGACAGGGCACCGCTCTCCAGCATCTGCCGGACCGCGCCGAGCACCCGTTGCGTGGCCAGCTCCACCTCGAACAGCCGCTGCCGGAGATCCAGCGCGTGGCCGGGGAGCACGTCCTCCACCGCGAGGGCCGCGTCGCTCAGCCGGTCCGCCTGCCGTGACAGCCGACGCATCAGCGCGGGCGTCAGCCGGGGGTGTTCGGACATGGCCGCGAGCTCCCACAGCACCACGTCCACGGTGGTCCGGAAGGCCCGGAGCAATTGCCGCGAGGTGTGCTCCGGCCGGTCGGGGAGCAGCACGAAGCGCACGACGTACGCGATGCCCACGGCGACGACCATGGCGCCGGCGAGCGCGGGAAGCTGGGACAGCTTCGCGTGGAAGAACAGGGCGTTGAAGAAGGCGAAGAAGCCGATCATCCCGAGCGCCAGGCCCCGGGGCCCGAAGCGTCGCACGAAGGTGGCGATGAAGATGGTCACCGCGAACACCGCCGCGCCGAGCAGGGGAACCTGGGCGGCGAAGGTGCCGAGCACCAAGGCCAGGAGGGCGGGGAACACCAGCAGCACGGTGGTGAGCCGCTGCGCCCGGAGGTCCGGGTCGGACGCGATCTGCGCGCCCATCATCGCGATCATGGTTCCCACGAGCGTGACGGTGGGCGGCTCACCCAGCAGCCGGGCGAGCCGCGAGAGGATGAGCGCCGCGAGGCCCGCGCCCACGGCTGCTCGCAGGCCCTTGCGCAGCCGACCCAGGTCGGGGTCGGAGATTCGAACGATGTCCCAGAAGTGCTTGGCGTGGCGCACGTCCACCCTCCCCGAAGAGGTTGGGACCGGGAGGGCGTCCATGCGAGCCCGGCCGTCTGGCCGCCGGGTCTCCGGGGAGGCGTCGGGAGGCTCAGGGCTCGAAGCGCATGAGGGTCCGCAGCCGCTGGAGGTTGGCGCGCTCCGGCGTGAGCCGGGCCAGGTGATCCCTCAGGAAGCGGCCCACGGGGTTCGTCAGCTGGGCCACCCGGCCGAGCTGGAAGGACTGGGTCACGATGGCATTGGCGCGCCGGAGGCGGCGGTGCTCGTAGGCGGTGAAGGCCGCGGGGACCTCCGCCTCGCGCGCCAGACAGCGGGCGAGCACCACGGCGTCCTCGATGGCCTGGCAGCCCCCCTGGCCCATGTTGGGCGTCATCGGGTGGGCCGCGTCACCGAGCAATGTCACCCGTCCCTGGCTCCAGCGGGGCAGGGGGCGCCTGTCATGGATGTCCGTGCGGAAGAACTGGGCCTCGGGCGTCGAGTCGAGCACGGCGGCGATGGGGGCATGCCAGCGGCCGAAGCACTCGCGCAGGGCGGCGCGGCCCTCGCCGGGCGTGTCCTGGCCTCCGGCGGGGGCGTCGCGCGTGGCGTACCAGTAGAGCTCCCCATGTCCCACGGGGACGATGCCGAAGCGGGCGCCGGGCCCCCAGGTCTCCGTGGCCTCGCGCGGCTCGCTTCGCTCCAACTCCCGGGTGATGCCCCGCCAGCTCGTATAGCCCGAGTACCGCAGTCCATCGCCCCAGAGTCCCTCGCGCACCACCGAGCGCAGTCCATCCGCGCCCACCAGGACGTCCCCCGTGGCGCTCGTCCCGTCGGAGAGGGTCACCGTCACCCGCGTGCCCTCCTCGCGAAAGCCCGTCACCGCGCACCCCGTGCGCAGCCGTTCGGGCTCGAGCCCCGTGAGCAGCACCTCCTGGAGCCGGGAGCGGCGGATGGCGATGGCGGGCCCGCCGAACTCCTGTTCGATCCGGGCGAGCGGCAGGCGGGTGATGCGCCGCCCCGACGGATCGAGCGTGGAGAGCGCGGCCAGGGGCAGGCCCGCCTGGGCCACCGCGTCGGCGAGGCCCAGGGAGCGCAGCGCCGTCATGGCGTTCATCTGCATGATGATGCCGGCCCCCACGGGGCGCAGCGTCTCGGCGCGCTCGAAGACGGTGCAGCCGATGCCCGCGGCCTGGAGGGCCCGGGCGAGGGTGAGCCCGCCGATGCCGCCGCCCGCGATCAACACCCGAGGCGAAGGGGTCATGGCGAGGTGGGGTGGAGGATGAGGGCTTCCAGCCGCTCCAGGGCCTTGTCGAGCACCTCCTGGGAGGGGCCGAAGGACAGCCGCACGTAGTTGCGGAAGCGCGAGGGCCGGGCGCGGCGCTTGCCGGGGTTCACGTCGAAGAACTCGCCCGGCACGGTGATGATGCGCTGGTCGAGCGCGGCGCGGAAGAAGCCCATGCCTTCGTTGAGGGGCGCGGGCAGGCCCGCCACGCTGCCCCAGATGTAGAAGGTGCCATCGGGGGCGCGGTCCGTGCGGATGCCCAGCCGCTCCAGCCGCGAGTGGATGCGGTCGCGCTTGTCGCGGAAGTGGCGGTGGATGGCGAGCGTCTCCTTCACCACCAGTTCCTCTTGCAGCAGGGGCATGGCGGCGCGTTGCAGGGGGCGGCTGCCACCGCCATCCAGGAAGCTGCCCGCGCTGGAGACGGCCTCGATGACCTGGCGGGGCCCCACGGTCCAGGTCATGCGCCAGCCCGGGTAGCGCCAGTTCTTGGTGAGGCCGTCGAAGAGGACGACCGGGTCCTTGTTGACGTCCTCCACGTAGCGCGCGGCGCTCTCCACGGGCAGCTGGTTGGGGCGGCCCGACCAGATGTAGTGCGAGTAGAACTCGTCGATGAGCAGGGTGCACTCGAGCTCGCGCGCCACGCCCACCCAGCGGGCCAGCTCCTCGCCGTGGACGAGCTTGCCGGTGGGATTGCAGGGGTTGGAGAAGAGCAGGGCGGACAGGCCCCGGCCCTGGATTTCGCGGCGGAGGTCCTCGTGGGTGAAGGCGTAGCCGCGCTCGCCCTCGAGCAGGATGGGGATGGAGGTGAAGGCCTTGAAGACGTCCAGCAGCTCCTCGTAGGCGGTGTAGTCCGGCAGGAAGTGGCCGAGGTTGACCATGCCGAGACTGGCGGCGGCGCGGGTGAGCGCGGTCCGGCCGCCTCCGGAGAGCGAGACATTCTCCGCGCTGTACTGGCTGGGCATGCCGCGCCGGTACAGGCGGTTGTAGAGCGAGGCGATGGCCTCGCGCACCTCCCAGAGGCCGGCCACCGGGGCGTACTCCAGATCATTCATGTCCACCTGGACGCTGCCCACGCGGGGTGGGGCGCCGGGCAGATCGCCGATCTCGGGCTGGCCTTGGCCGAGGTTGCACCAGTCGGGATCCGACGGCCGGTAGCCTCGGCGCATGGCCTCGGTGGTGACGTAGATGACGCCCGTGCGGGGCACGGTGCGGAAGGCGGGAACCGATGACAGATCGTCGCTCACGGGGGCCACGCTAGCGGAAAATCTCCGCGTTGGGGCCGGAGGGCCCTGGTAGGCTCGGCGGGTATGTTCGGGACACGTCGCGAGGGGATGCTGCTGGGCCTGCTCTGCGGCCTCTGGAGTTGCTCGGCGCCCAACCCGAACGTCCGGGTGGAGCGGATGCCGAACGGCCTCTTGCGTGTCAAAGGCCCCTTGGCGGGGCCCTTCAAGACGACAGAGGAATTGGCCGCCCATGCCTGCGAACTCATGACCGCTCAGCCAGGTGCCGCGAACGGGGCCTACGGGTTCGAGTACTGCGCGCTGCACTACTACTCCCACGCGGCGCAGGGCTTCTTCCTCAGCTACCTCTCCGACATTGGCGGCAATGGCGCGGGAGGACGAAAGTATTGTGAGGTTCCGAGAGCGCTCGATGATGAATCACACCCAGATGCCATCATCCTGGGGGCCGCGCATTCCCATCCGAACACCCGTAAATTCTCAAGTGAGGATACGAGTGAATTGAGGCATTGGAGACCCACTCGGTTCATGGACAAGGACACAGGGCGTATCTGGGACAGGGCCCTTCTCATGTTCTTCCGAGAGCCTGCTGGAACCTGTAGTTCCTATCTTTACGACAACACATCGAGAAGGGTTCTGGCTTTGAGGCGTGGTCAATGGACGGCCATCGGTCAAGCAAGTGGTCCTTACGGTGAGGTCGAGATGTTCCAAGGTCAGGATTGGCTGCCATGAGGTATGGGCGTGCGATGAGACAGGCGTTCCTGGTCACCATGTCAGGAGCCGTGCTCTTGTCGGGTTGTGGTTTCCTGGGCCTCTACAGGTTTCATGCGGCTGAAAGAGCTTCTCCGGAGGAGGCGGCACGGGTCGACTTCCCCAACTCCTTCGAGCAAGGCGTCCATTTGAGTGGTCCCAGGATGGCGGCGGTCAAGGTCGCCATGGACGCCTTCATGCCCCCCGGCTCTCGTGTGAAAGGGGACAACGAGCAACTCGCTGAGTGCCTCTCCAAATGGGAGACGTATGATGTTTCCGTGTTGCAACCCAAGGAGGATTTGTTCTTCGTCCGCTTCTTTCCCATGATCGAGAGATGTGGGCTGGATGTGATGGTTCTGGACGCGGGGGCCGTCTATGCGGTTGATGCAAAGGGCCGCATTGTGGCGATTCAATGAGAATGAAGACGTTTCTCGCGTGGAGCATGGGCGGTGTGCTCCTCTTGCCTGGTTGCGCGGTGCTCAACCTCTTGGGGTACTACAAGTATCAACCCGCGGAGAAGGCACCTCCGACCGAGGCGGAGCAGGTGAGGTATCCCGCGTCGTTCGAGGGCGGCCCCCGTCTCGATGGCCCGATGATGAACGCACTTCACGTCGCCATGGAGGACTTCATGCCTCCAGGGGTCCGCGCCACGGGTGATGATGCGGATCGTTGAGTGCCTTTCTCGTTGGGAGACATTCGATACCACTGTCCTACGGACGGAAGATCTCTTCTGCGTGAGCTTCATTCCCGACGTCTCGCGCTGTGGTCTCGACGCGATCCTGATGGATGCGGGTGGGACCTACGCGGTGGATGCGAAGGGCAGGATCCTCGACGTGAGATGAGGCATGCTCCCCGCATGCCTCCGTCTGGCCGGACCCTCTATCAATTCCCCATCTCCCACTTCAGTGAGAAGAGCCGCTGGAACCTGGAGGCCAAGGGCCTCGCCTTCCGCGCCCACCACCTCATCCCCGGGCTCCACCTGCTGGTGACGCGGCGGCTGACCAAGGGCGCCAGCGGCACGGTCCCCATCCTGGTGGACCAGGGGGAGATCATCCACGACTCCACGGACATCGCCCTGTACCTGGAGCGCGCCTACCCGGAGGCCCCCGCGCTGATTCCCACCACGCCCGCCGAGCGCGAGCGGGTCCTCGCGCTGGAGGACTACTTCGACGCGACGGTGGGCAAGAACGTGCGGCGCTGGGTGTACGCGCAGCTCCTCGAGGGCCAGGTCGACTTCCGGCCGCTCATGTTCGGCGCCCTCGCTCAGCCCTCGCGCGCGGTGGGGCGTGCCATGTACCCCCTCATCAAACGCGTCATCCAGCGCCAGTACGTGCAGACCCCCGCCAAGGTGGAGGCCTCGCGCGTGAAGCTCATGGAAGGCCTCGAGCGCCTGGAGCGCGAGATCGAAGGCGACCCCGCGCGCTACCTGGTGGGCGCGTCCCTGTCGATCGCCGACATCACCGCCGCCGCGCTCTACGCGCCCATGATGGGCGCCGAGGGCTCGCCCTACGCGCCCCAGCCCGGCGAGACCGTCCCCCCACGGCTCGCCGAGATGCGCGCCCAACTGCTCGCGCGGCCCGCGGGCCAGTGGCTCGTGCGCCGCTACCGCGAGGACCGCCGCCGTCTGGCCCAGGGCTTCCCCACGGGGCGCGCGCCCGGAAACGGGTGAGCCCCTGGCCTGGGAATTTTCCCCGGGCCGCCGGGTTGCCCGCCCCCCTCGATTTCTCCTCCCGACACCCTCACCGAGACCTCGCATGAACCGCTCGAAGTTCCTCCGTCAGTCCTGGCTCACCAGCACGCTCGGCGCCAGCCTCCTCTTGGGCTGCACGGCCAACACCCGCGCCACCCAACCCGAGGCGACCCCCGCCGCGCCCGCGCCCGTCCAGGCTCCGGTCGCCACCCGGGCGCTCGGGGTGGACACGAAGCACTTCGACACCAGCGTCCGGCCCCAGGACGACTTCTTCCGCTACGTGAATGGCTCGTGGATGAAGACGACGAAGATGCCCGCGGACAAGTCCCGCTACGGCGCCTTCATCGAGCTGCGGGATCAGAGCGAGGCGGCCCTGCGCGCCCTCATCGAGGAGTCCGTCGCCGTCCAGGGCGCTCCGGGCGGCTCGGACACCCAGAAGGTGGCGGACTTCTACAAGAGCTTCATGGACACCGAGCGCATCCAGCAGCTCGGGGTGGAGCCCCTGCGCGGCGAGCTCAAGCGCATCGCCGGCCTCAAGGGCAAGGCGGAGCTGCCGGAGCTGTTCGCCTCGCTGGCGCGCATGGGCGTGCAGACGCCCTTCGCCTCCTACGTGGGCCAGGACGCGAAGCAGGCGGAGCGCTACATCGTCTACGTCACCCAGAGCGGCCTGGGTCTGCCGGACCGGGACTACTACTCCAAGACGGAGCCCCGCTTCGTCGAGACGCGGGCCGCCTACGCCACGTACATCGAGACGCTCTTGAAGCTGGCGGGGGAGAAGGACCCGGCGGGCGCGGCCAAGGCCATCCTCGCGCTGGAGACGTCGCTCGCCGAGAAGCACTGGGAGCGCGCGCGCACCCGGGACCGGGAGGCCACCTACAACCTCAAGAGCGTGGCCGAGCTGGACGCCCTCACGCCGGGCTTCTCCTGGGAGCGCTTCCTCAAGGCCGCGGGCGAGGAGCGCTCGCCGGGCGTCATCGTCCGCCAGCCGGACTACTTCCAGGCCCTGGCCCAGGTGATCACCCGCACGCCGCTGCCCGTGCTCAAGCAGTACCTCGCCTTCAAGCTGCTGGACGGGTACGCGCCGCTGCTCAGCACGCCCTTCGAGCAGGCCGAGTTCGTCTTCCGCGGCAAGACGCTCCAGGGACTGGAGGAGAACCGCCCCCGGTGGAAGCGCGGCGTGGAGTCCGTGGATGGGGCCCTGGGCGAGGTGCTCGGCCGGCTCTACGTGGAGCGCCACTTCCGTCCCGAGAGCAAGGCGCGCATGGACGCGCTGGTGAAGAACCTGCGCGACGCCTTCCGTCAGGGCATCGAGCAGCTCGACTGGATGAGCCCCGAGACCAAGGCCCAGGCCCAGGCGAAGCTGGCGAAGTTCAACGTGAAGATCGGCTACCCGGAGAAGTGGAAGGACTACTCCGCGCTCACCGTCAATGCCGCGGACCTGGTGGGCAACGTCACGCGCGCCCAGGAGCTCGAGTACCAGCGGGACGTGGAGAAGCTCGGCAAGCCCATTGATCGGCTGGAGTGGGGCATGACGCCGCAGACGGTGAATGCCTACTACAGCTCCACGATGAACGAGATCGTCTTCCCGGCCGCCATCCTCCAGCCGCCCTTCTTCAACCCGGACGCGGACGACGCCACCAACTACGGCTCCATCGGCGGCGTCATCGGGCACGAGATCAGCCACGGCTTCGACGACCAGGGCAGCCGCTCGGACGGGGACGGCAACCTGCGCGACTGGTGGACGCAGCAGGACAAGGCCGCGTTCCAGCAGCGCACGGGCCTGCTGACCGAGCAGTACGCCGCCTTCAGCCCGCTGCAGGGCATGAACGTCAACGGCAAGCTCACCCTGGGGGAGAACATCGGGGACCTGAGCGGACTGACGGTGGCCTTCAAGGCCTACCAGCTGTCGCTCGGGGGGCAGCCGGCGCCCGTCATCGAGGGCTTCACCGGCGACCAGCGCTTCTTCCTGGGGTGGGCCCAGGTGTGGCGCACGCTCAACCGCGAGGACGCGCTGCGGCAGCAGCTGCTCACGGATTCGCATTCGCCGGGCGAGTACCGGGTCAATGGCGTGGTGCGCAACATGCCCGAGTTCTACTCCGCCTTCGGCGTGAAGCCGGGCGATGGTGCGTTCCTGCCCGCCGAGCAGCGGGTGAAGATCTGGTGACGGTGGATTTCTCCTGAGCGGGGGCGCGCGCTCCGGGTGCGTCGGAAATACGGGTCCGGGCTGCTAGGTTCGCGCGCCACCATGAAAACCCCTGCTCTCACCGCCGTGGCGTGCGCCCTCTGGTTCACGCACTGCGGACATGCTCCGGTGCGCGCGGAGGCCCCCGCCCCCGCCGCGCCTCCCGCGTCCGCCGAGACCCCCGCCTCCGCTCGGCTCGCCTATCCCTCCGCCCGTCAGGATGACGTGGTGGACGACTACCACGGCACCCGCGTGGCGGACCCCTACCGGTGGCTGGAGGATCCGGACTCGCCCGAGTCCCGGCAGTGGATCGCCGCCGAGAACGCGCTCACCTTCGGCTACCTGGAGAAGATTCCGCTGCGCGAGCGGCTCAAGCAGCGGATGACCGAGCTGTGGGACTACGAGCGCTTCACCGTGCCGTGGCACCGGGGCTCGCGCTACTTCTACTTCCGCAACAACGGCCTGCAGAGCCAGGCGGTGCTCTACATGGCCGACACGCTGGCCGCCGAGCCCCGGCTGCTGTTGGACCCCAACACCCTGTCCGCCGACGGCACCGTGGCGCTCAGCGGGGTGGACGTCACCGAGGACGGCAACCTGCTGGCCTACGGCGTGGCGAGCGCGGGCAGTGACTGGAAGGAGCTGCGCGTGCGCGACGTGCGCACGGGCAAGGATCTGCCGGACGTCATCAAGTGGGTGAAGTTCTCGGACGCCTCGTGGACGGCGGACGGCAAGGGCTTCTTCTACAGCCGCTACGACGAGCCCAAGACGGGCGAGGAGCTGCGCGGCGCCAACTACTACCAGAAGCTCTACTTCCACACGCTGGGCACGCCCCAGAGCCAGGACGCGCTCGTCTACGAGCGCAAGGACCAGAAGGAGTGGGGCTTTGGCGGCTTCGTCACGGACGACGGGCGCTACCTCGTCATCAACGTCACGCACGGCACCGAGCAGAAGAACCTCGTCTTCTTCAAGGATCTGCGGAACCCCAAGGCGCAGGTCACCGAGCTGCTGCGCGAGTGGAATGCCCAGTACGACTACGTCGCCAATGACGGCCCGCTGTTCTGGTTCCGCACGGACCTGAACGCGCCCCGGGGCCGCGTGGTCGCCATCGATCTGCGCAAGCCCGCCCCCAAGGACTGGAAGGAAGTCATCCCCCAGGGCGAGGCCACGCTGTCCTCGGTGTCGCTCGTCAACGAGCAGTTCCTCGTCAACGAGATGAAGGACGCGCACTCGCGGGTGCGCCGGGTGTCGCGCGACGGCAAGCCGCTCGGCGAGCTGTCCCTGCCGGGCCTCGGCTCGGTGTCGGGGCTCCAGGGCCGGCGCCAGGACACGGAGACCTTCTATTCGTACACGAGCTACACCACGCCCACGACCATCTACCGCTTCGACCTCAAGACGGGCGAGAGCCAGGCCTTCAAGTCGCCCCAGGTGAAGTTCAACCCGGCCGACTACGAGACGGAGCAGGTCTTCTTCACGAGCAAGGACGGCACGCGCGTGCCCATGTTCCTGAGCCACAAGAAGGGGCTCAAGTGGGACGGCACCACGCCCACGCTGCTGTACGGGTACGGCGGCTTCAACGTCCCACTGACGCCCGGCTTCAGCGTGGCCAACCTGGTGTGGATGGAGCAGGGCGGGCTCTACGCCGTGGCCAACCTGCGCGGCGGCGGCGAGTACGGCAGCCAGTGGCACGAGGCCGGCACGAAGCTGCGCAAGCAGAACGTCTTCGATGACTTCATCGGCGCGGCCGAGTGGCTCATCGCGCGGAAATACACCTCGCCCCAGCGCCTGGCCATCCTCGGCCGCTCCAACGGCGGCCTGCTCGTGGGCGCGGCGGTGACGCAGCGGCCGGAGCTGTTCGGCGTGGCCCTGCCGGGCGTGGGCGTGCTCGACATGCTGCGCTTCCACAAGTTCACCATCGGCTGGGCGTGGACGAGCGATTACGGCTCCTCGGAGAACGCGGAGGAGTTCAAGGCGCTCCACGCGTACTCGCCGCTGCACCAGGTGAAGCCGGGCACGCGCTACCCCGCCATGATGGTGCACACCGCGGACCACGATGACCGGGTGGTGCCGGGCCACAGCTTCAAGTTCACGGCGGCCGTGCAGGCGGCGCAGGCCGGGGACGCGCCGGTGCTCATCCGCATCGAGACCAAGGCGGGCCACGGCGCGGGCAAGCCCACGGGGAAGATCATCGAGGAGTACAGCGACCTCTGGACCTTCACCCTGGACCAGATGGGCCTGGGGGGCGCCAAGGCCGCGGCCTCGACGACGTCGGCCGCGCCCTAGCGCCCGGGTGGGGAGGGAGCAGGGGACCGGGCGCCGCCGCCGGTTCCCGGCTTCACCCCATTGCTCCAGGCCTTCGGGACTCCAAGTTTGGGAGGACACCTACATCCACCCCAATGAGAAGGAGTCCTCCCATGAAGAAGCTTCCCATCCTGGTCGCCGCGAGTGTGTTGGGTCTGTGGGGTTGCGCGAACATGTCGGGCGCCCGCGCGGACCGGGTGGCGGACTCCTCCGAGAAGATCTTGAACGAGAAGGAGATCGCGCAGCAGGATCGCCTGGGCGCGCCCACCGTCTATGACGGCGAGGCCACGGGCGGCGCGGGGGCCACGGTGACGACCGGGGACGGGCAGATCTGGCAGCCGGAGGTGCAACCCGGCAACACCGTGACCCGGACCCCGTCGGACACCACGCGCGGCATCGAGCGCAGCGACGTCCAGTCCGAGGTCACCGACGAGGGGCCGACGGAGACGGCGCCGCAGCAGTAGCGCGCGGCGCTCTCCGACCTCAGCTCTCCAGGGAGGCACGCAGGAACCACGCGTGCTTCTCGAACTCGGTGATGATGCCCGTGAACAGGTCCACCGTGTCCGTGTCCTGGTGCTGCTCGGTGGCCTTGCGGCTGTCGCGCAGACCGGACAGGTATGTCTCGATGCGCTCGGCCAGCAGCTTCACGTGCTCCAGGTCCTTGGTGGTCTCCTGGGGGTACTCGGACAGGCGGCTCACCTGGGCCACATGGCGCGTGGTGCCGTAGGCCTTGCCCCCCAGCGTCACGGCGCGCTCGGCCACCGAGTCGTTGTGGTTGGCCAGGCTCACCGCGAACGTCTCGAAGAGCGGGTGGAGCGAGGCGAACTGCGGGCCCTTGATGTTCCAGTGGGCGACCTTGATCTGGCTGTGCAGATCCAAGCCGTCGGCGAGGCGCGCGTTGAGCTGCTCGACGATGGCGATGCGGGCCTGCTCGGGAAGGGGGCTCGGGCTGCGGTACATGGCGGGTCCTTTCTTCAAGATGAGGGTTGGATGCGCGGACGGCGAAAACGACGCGCCCCCCGGTGGGTTTCCCACCGGAGGGCACGTGCGGCACTTCGACTCAAGGGCAGGCGGGTCTACGACTCGAGACCCACCGCCGCGGCGTGGATGACGGACGCGATGCGGACCGCGTCGTTCACCTGATCCTCGGAGAGGCCCCCGTCGATGACGACCTTCTCATGCGACTGCACGCACATCTCGCAGCCGTTGATGGCGCTCACCGCGAGGCAGACGAGCTCGAAGTCCACCTTGTTCGTGAGCACCTGGCCCAGGCGGTTCATCCGCAGACCGGGCCGCTTGGTGTTGTAGGAGTCCTTCCCCACCATGTGCCGGAACCGGTAGTAGATGTTGTTCATCCCCATCAGCGAGGCGGCCGCGCGGGCATCCTCGATGACGGGCTCGGCCTTGTCGCCCAGGGCCGTCTTGGCCTCGTGCAACATGGCCTTCTTGATGAGCTCGTTGCGGGCCGCGAAGGCGCACGCCACGGCCACGCCCCAGCGCTGCTCGGGGGTCAGGCTGTTGTTCTCCAGCACGGCCCCGAGATTCAGGCGGGTGTCCTTGTGGGCATCCGCCAGTTCACCGCGAACGACTTCGAGCGACGCCATGACGCCTTACCCCGCCTTCTGCAGCTTGGAGGTGAGCGTCTCCTCACCCTTCTGCCAGTTGCAGGGGCACAGCTCGTCCGTCTGGAACGCGTCCAGGGTGCGCACGACTTCCTTCACGTTGCGGCCCACGGACAGGTCGTTGGCCGAGACGTGGCGGATGATGCCCTCGGGGTCCACGATGAACGTGGCGCGCAGGGCCACGCCCTCCTCCTTGTGCAGCACGCCCAGGCTCGAGCTCAGCTCGCGCTTGATGTCCGCGAGCATCGGGAAGGGCAGGTTCTTGAGGTCCGCGTGGTGCGTGCGCCACGCGTGGTGCACGAACTCGCTGTCCGTGCTCACGCCGAGGATCTGCGCGTCCCGGTCCTGGAACTCCTTGTCGTGCTTGCCGAACTCCGCGATCTCCGTGGGGCAGATGAACGTGAAGTCCTTGGGCCAGAAGAAGATGATCTGCCACTTGCCCTTGTAGGTGTCCTGGTTGATGTCCTTGAACTCCTTGCCCTTCTCCAGGCTCACGACGGCCTTCACATTGAACGCGGGCAGCTTGTCGCCAACAGTCAGCATGTTCGACTCCTTGGGGGTGGGGGCCTGCTCGCTCGCAAGCCCGACAGGTTCGGTCCATCTACTCTCAAAGCAGCCGCCGTGCCAGGAACCCGCCCCGCGTGATTCCACGGGGTTGACCTCGGGTGGAGGCCTGGGCGGTGACGCCGGATGGGTGCATACCGAAATACCGGTGTCCGGCGCCACTGACATTTCGGTGGCGCTCCGGTTATCTAGTCAGACGTATGGCGGACGACATCGTTTCGGTGACGCGGGCGGAATGGCGGGGAGAGGCTCGGGACCTGATCGAGCTGGCGAGCTCGGAGCGGGCCGTGGCGGAGCTGCTGCGCCGGGGGCTGGAGTGGCTCACCCGGGTGGTGCGCTTCGACCTGGCCACGCTCTTCTTGCTGCGTGAAGGCAAGCTGGTGTCGGTGGTGGCGCGCGGGCCCCTGGCCAGCGAGCGGGTGCGGCGCCACGAGCTGCGCCTGGCGGACTTCCCCTCGCTGCGCCAGGCGCTGGAGACGCGGCGCGCGCGGGCCTTCACGGACGAGGACCACTCGCACGGGGATGGGGACCCCTTCGACGGGGTGCTGGACCTGCCGCCGGGGCACGCGTGCATGGTGGTGCCCCTGTGCGCGGCGGACCGCTGTTATGGGGTGCTGACGTTGGATCGCACCGAGTGCGAGGCCTACCCCCAGACGGTGGTGGACCTGGTGGAGGTGTACGGCCAGATGCTGGCCACCTCGCTGCAGGAGGCGGAGCAGAAGAGCACCCTGGAGCGGCTGCACCTGCGGGAGCACGCGCACGCGCGGCTGCTGGAGGCGCAGCTCGGAGGGGACGAGGTGGGCGTGCTGGAGACGTCGCGCGCGGGGCCGGTGCGCGAGCTGGCGCTCCGGGCGCGGCAGGTGGCGGAGACGGACACGCCGGTGCTCCTGCTGGGCGAGACGGGCACGGGCAAGGAGCGGCTGGCGCGGGCGGTGCACCGCTGGAGCACACGCGCCGAGGGCGCCTTCGTGACGCTCAACTGCGCGGCCATCCCCGCGGGCCTGTTGGAGAGCGAGCTGTTCGGGCACGTGAAGGGCGCCTTCACCGGGGCCACGCGGGACCGGGCGGGCCGCTTCCAGATGGCGCACGGGGGCACGCTCCTGCTCGACGAGGTGGGGGAGCTGCCCGTGGAGCTGCAGGCCAAGCTGCTCCGGGCCCTCCAGGAGAAGACCTTCGAGCCGGTGGGCAGCGACAAGACGGTGCGCGCGGACGTGCGCATCGTGGCCGCCACGCACGTGGACCTGCAGGAGGCCATCCGCCAGCGGCGCTTCCGCGAGGACCTGTACTACCGGCTGAGCGTCTTTCCCTTGCGGCTGCCGCCCCTGCGCGAGCGGCTGGAGGACCTCCCCGAGCTGTGCGCCTTCCTCCTGGAGGAGCAGGCCCGGCGCACCGGCCGGCGGGGCATGCGGGTGACGGCCGAGGGCCTCGCGCGGCTCGCGGCCTATGACTGGCCCGGCAACATCCGCGAGCTGGCCAATGCCCTGGAGCGCGCCACCATCCTGTCGCGCCGGCCCGAGCTGGGCGCCGAGGCGTTCGACGTGCCCCTGCGTCCGGCGGCGCCCCCCCCGGGCCCGCCCGCCCCGGAAGTGTCCGCGCCCCGGGCCCTGACGCCGGGGGGCGGGGGGGTGCCCACCCTGGAGGAGGTCCAGCGGCGGCACATCCTCCAGGTGCTGGGGCTCACCCAGGGGCGGCTCTACGGGCCGGGAGGGGCGGCGGCGCTGTTGGGTCTCAAACCCTCCACGCTGCAGAGCCGCATGAAGAAGCTGGGCATCACACGCTTGGAGCAATACGTGGCGGTTTCCCCGGCGCCCCCTGGGAAATAGGGGAGGAGCCCGCCGGTTGGCCCCATCATCATCGCAGGAGGACCCGTGAGCGATCCCCAGTGGCTGTCTCCGTCCGGCCCCCCCTCGGATGCCCCCACGCCCCCGCCCGCCCGGGCGTCCCGCGCGCCGCTGGTGGCGGGGGCGCTCGTCGCCGTGGCCGTGCTCGGCGCCGGCCTGTTCTTCGTCTGGAAGGGACCCAAGGCGCCGCCGACCGAGCCGTCCGCCCCGCCGCCCGTGGCCGCGGTGCCGGATGCCGGCGCGGAGCCCGAGGGCAGCTCGCCGCCGGTGGCCGAGAGC
Organism: Archangium primigenium; assembly: GCF_016904885.1. Classification (NCBI taxonomy): domain Bacteria; kingdom Pseudomonadati; phylum Myxococcota; class Myxococcia; order Myxococcales; family Archangiaceae; genus Melittangium; species [Archangium] primigenium. The sequence goes on along the minus strand of NZ_JADWYI010000001.1, from coordinate 8,043,832 downwards.
GACACCCGGGTGCGCGACCTGGTGGGCCTGCTGTCCTCGGCGCCCGAGCTGCAGCGCTGGCTGGCCTCCACGGAGGACCTGGTGCGCCGCTTCACCTCCGCGGTGAACACCATCGCCGAGGGCGAGAGCCCGCGCGCCGCGCTGGCCTTCATGGCGCCCGCCGGGGGCTTCCAGACGGTGTCCCGCGACGGCCGGCTGTTCATCCATCCGGACAGCCACACCCGCTACGACGGCGTGGCGCGCGTGCTGGGTTCGCTCGATGTCCAGACGAGCGCCATCACCTACCAGGCCCTCAAGCCGCTCTTCCTGGGCGCCTTCCGGGAGATCAGCCGGCCCGGTCAGGGGTTCGATCAGACGCTCGCCAACGCCATCCAGCTGATGCTGGACACCCCCGTGCCCGAGGGCGAGCTGGAAGTGGTGGACGCGCCCGGGGTGAACTTCACCTTCGCGGCGCCGGAGTGGGAGGCGCTGCGTCCCGCGCAGAAGCACCTGGTGCGCATGGGCCCGGCCAACATGCGGGTCATCCAGGACCGACTGCGCGAGCTGCGCAAGGCCCTGCTGCTGCCCGAGGCCCTGCCGCGCTGAGCCTCACCGGGGGATGGGCTGGGGTAGCGGCTCCGGCGCGTGGCGGGGCAGGGTGAGGGCGAAGGTGGTGCCCCGCTCGGCGGTGGAGTGCACGCCCACGTCGCCGCCGTGGGCGCGCACGAGCTCCCGGACGATGTAGAGCCCGAGCCCGAGGCCTCCTCCGGACGGGTGGTGCTTGCGAGGCCCGCCTCCCTGGCGGAAGGGCTCGAAGAGGTGCGGCAGGAGCGCCGGGTCGATGGGGCCGCCCTGGTTGTTCACCTCCAGCCGCTGCACGCCCGCCTCGTCCCACAACTGGAGGCGGATGGGGTGGGCGGCATCGCCATGCTCGAGCGCGTTGCCCAGGAGGTTGGAGAGCACCTGCGCCAGGCGGTCCGCGTCCCAGGTGCCCTGGGTGTCACCACGCGCGGACAACTGGACGACCCGCCCCGGATACACGGTCCCGAGCTCCGCGATCACCCGCTGGCAGACCGGCTCCAGGTCCATGGGCCCCGGCTGGATGCTCAGGCCGCCATTGCGCGCCAGCACGCCGTCGAGCAACTGCCGGGTCATCCGCGACACGCGCTGGGCGCTCTCCTCGATGCGGCCCAGGGCGGTGCGCTGGCGGGGCACGAGGTTGGAGGCCTGCTGGAGCATCTGCGAGGAGATGCGGATGGCGGCCAGGGGGCTGCCCAGGTCATGTCCGACCACGCCCATGAAGCGCTCCACCATCCGCGCCTCGTGTGCTTGCCGCTCCTCGCGCTGCTTGCGCTCGCTCACGTCCATCATCGTGGCGATGAGCCGCTCGGGCAGGCCGTCCGGGTTGCGGCTGATGTAGCCGCGCTCGAGCACGAAGGCGTAGCCGCCGTCCGCGCGCCGGAAGCGGTACTCGTTGGACCAGCTGTCCTCCGCGCCGCTCATGACCGCGTGGAGCGTCCGCAGCTCCCGGTCTTGGTCCTCCGGATGGATGCGCTCGCGCCACCAGGCCCAGGACGCCAGGCCCTGGCGGGGGGCCTCCCCGAACACCACGCCGAGCGACGTGCTCCAATGCATCTCCCCGGTGGACAGGTCGCGGTCCCACAGCACGTCCCGGGTGGCGCGGGCCACCAGGCGGAAGCGCGCCTCGCTCTCGCGCAGCGCCTGCTCCATGCGCTGGCGCGCGGTGATGTCCCGGGAGATGCCGAACAGGCCCGTGATGGCGCCGGTCTCGTCCCGCAGCACCCCCTTGGTGGACAGCCACGTCATGAGGCCCCCCATGGCCCGGTCCTCGTAGGTCAGGGCCTGGTCCGCCTCGAACACCGCCTGCTCCCGGGCCCGGATGGCCTGGGCATCGTCCGGGGGGAACAGCTCCTCGTCGGTGCGCCCGATGACGTCCTCGGGCCGCAGGCCCAGGAAGCGCGCCCCCGCGGGGTTGATGAGGGTGTAGCGGCCCTGGAGATCCTTGGCGAAGATGGCGTCCGAGGCGCAGTGGATGACCCGCTGGAAGAGATCCCGGCTGCGGCGCAGCGCCTCCAATTCCTCGCGCTCGGCGGTGATGTCCCGGAGCCAGACGACCAGGTGCTCGGCGCTCTGGAGCACGTCGGCGCGGAAGACGATGCGTCGTGTCCCGACGACATACGAGACGTCCTCGGACAGTTGCGCCTGCTGCTCCAGGAGCTTCTCCCAGCGCAGCACCATCCGGGTGAACTCCTCGCCTTGCGTGGTGCTGATGTCCCGGACGCTCAGGCCCTGGAAGGCTTCCGCTCCGGGCATCATCTGACGGGCGGCGGGATTGGACGTCACCCATTCCGCGTCGAGCAGCGGGTGCTCCGCGCCCAGGGCCCGCCTGAGAACCACCATGCCGTAGGGCTCCAGCGATGCGAGGGATTCGATGCTGGCCGCGTCCTCCAGCCCCCCGGCCTTCATGACTCTCATTAGAGAAGTTTTAGAACTCGCTGAAACCAGTCGGAATTGGACGCGGGTACAACGCTTGCCATTCTATGGCGAGGTGGCTCGGTTCAGCGGCGTGGCCATGTAGAAGCAGAAGCGTGTCACGCCGCGGTAGCCCAGGCGGCGGTAGACGGGCAGTCCCTCGGGCGTGGCGTGGAGGACGGAGCGCTCCAGGCCCCACTGGAGCTGGGCCACGCCGAGCACATGGCGCAGGATGGCCTCGGCCAGGCCCAGGCGCCGGTGGGTGGGGTGGGTGGCCACCATGGAGACATAGGCCGCGGACTCGCCCCGCATCACGGCGGCGCAGGTGGCGGCCTGCGCGTGGCGGTAGCCCACGAAGCCCAGGTTGTCGCCCGCGAAGAGGCCCGGCACGTCGAAGGTCGCGCGGCCGGTGGCCACGGGCATGTCGTAGCTGTGCGAGTTGACGTCGGCGAGGTCCATGCGGCCCCGGGAGTCCTGGGCCTGGCGCACCTCCAGGCGGGGCAGGAGGTTGAGCGGGGGCACGAGCCGCTCGGCCACCATGCCCGTGGCCACGACCGCCGGGCGCAGGCCATGGGGGGCGAGCAGGGCCGCGGCGCGCTCGCGCAGGGGCGTGGGCACCCAGTCCTCGCACACGGCGAGCATCCAGGGCAGGCGCTTGGGGGCGAAGTGCCGGGCGGCGGTGGCCGCCGCGTCCGACAGGGCCCGCTCCGTGTCCATGGGGCCTGGCGGGAAGGCCACGTTCATCATCGCCCAGGCCACGTTGCTCGACGCGATGCTCACCCCGGGCAGGTCGAGCACCTCACCCGCCGCGCTCTGGCGCGCGAAGAAGCGCCAGGCGTCCTGGAAGCGGGCATTGGACTCGTGGATGTCGTCGGAGGACATGGGCGGGACTCACCGCGAGCCCGCATTATTGGAGCCCCGGTCTCCGAAGGCCAGGGTGGTGAGGGTGCCCGAGTCGTAGAGGAACTGGTAGGCGGCGGCGCTGCCGAGCACGCGCTTGACGTACAGCCGCGTCTCCTCGACGGGAATCTGCTCCACCCACTCGTCCAGCTCGGCGGTGGGAAAGCGCGTGAGCCAGCGGTCCACGGCGGCGGGGCCCGCGTTGTAGCTGGCCACCGCGTGGGCCAGGTTGCCCGAGAAGCGCCGCTGTAGGCCGCCGAGGTAGGCCGAGCCCAGGCGGATGTTGTGGCGCGGCTCGAGCAGCGCGGCGGGCGTGGCCAGCGTCAGGTTGAGCTGGCGCGCCACCAGGGACGCCGTGGCGGGCATGAGCTGGGACAGCCCCAGCGCGCCCGTGGACGAGCGGGCGTTGGGGTTGAAGGCGCTCTCCTCGCGGATGAGGGCCTGCATCACGTCCGGGTCCACCCGGGCCGAGCGGCAGTGGCGCACCACCAGGTCGCGGAAGGCCTGGGGGTAGGCCGCCGAGTAGATGAGCCGCGTCTCCGCCTCGGTGGGCGCCGCCAGCCCCTCGCGCCGCAGGGCCCAGGCGATGGGGCGCGCCTGGCGCTCGTGGCCGGTGACGCGCAGCATGTGGAAGAGCAGGCGGATGGACTCCTCGCCCCGGCCCCGGCGATCCACCGTCAACAGCTCCGCGGCGGCCTCGCGGTGCCCGAGCCGCAACAGCTCCACGCCCGCGGCGAAGTGGGGATCCTCCGCGAGGCGGCCCGCGTCCAGGGGCCACACCTCCGTGGGGCTCGTGGGCACGCGCAGCTTCTCGACGATGGCCTGGGCCCGCTCGGGCGCCTCGTGCGCCAGCCGCGAGCGCGCCAGCAGGCCGTACCACGTGGCGGCGCCCTCGGCGGCCACCCGCTCGAGCAGCGCGTGCGCCTCCACGGCGCGCTCCTGGGCCGACAGCACCCGGGCGCGCCAGTAGCGCGCGCGCTGCACCGACTCGTGGGTGGAGCCCCGGCCCTCAAGGGCCTCGATGCGGGTGAGCGCCTCGAGCGCCGCGTCGCCCTGGCCCTCGGCGCGGTGCACCCAGAAGCGCTGGAAGAGCGCCTCGGCGGCGAAGTTGCCGTCCGGATAGCGCGCGATGAGCTGATCCAGGTAGCCCATGGCCGCGGCCTTCTCGCCGCGCTCCAGCGCCTTGCCCGCCGCGTAGAACAGGGCGTCGTCCGCGTAGGCGTGCTCGGGGTAGTCGTGCGCGAGCTGGAGGTAGGTGGGGATGGCGCTCTCGGGATCCACCACCGACTCCGAGTAGCCGAGCACGTACAGCACCCGGGGCCTCAGCGCCGCGTCCTGGCACTGCTCGGCCACGGGCTTGAGCACGCGGATGGCGAGCGAGTGCTTGCGCTCCTTGCGCAGGGCGGTGCCGTAGGCGAAGTGCGCCCGGCAGGCGAGGGGGTCCGGCAGCTCCAGCTTCGGCAGCATCCGCTCCAACTGCTCCATGGCCTCCTGGTTGTGGTGCTGGGACAGGAGCGTCTCCGCGCGGGCCACCTTCCACTTGGGCACGTAGGGCAGGTCGCGCAGGCCCTTGATGGCGATGCCGGCCTCCGGCGAGAACGGGTGCAGGGCCCAGACGGCCAGGTGGGCCCGGTGCTCGCCGTTGTAGTCGGCCTGGTAGCGCGCGAGCCGGGCCATGGTCAGCCAGGCGGTGGCCTGCGCGGGGGCATTGGGCCGGGGCGTGTCCGGCTGCACGAGCGGACTGAGCGCCTGCACCGCGGCGGCGTAGTCCTGCTTCTTCTTCTCCAGGAGGTACGCCATGCCGAAGCGCGCGTCGATGTAGCGCCGCGCGCCCGGGCTCACCGCCCCGTAGTGGTGGATGGCCTCCGTCCACTGGCGCTGGCGCTCATGGGCCCGCGCCGCCTCGAAGTGGAAGTAGTCCTTGAGGACAGGGTAGTCCCGGGCGAGCGCCGCGTACGCCTCGGCCGCCGGGGCCCAGGCCCCCAGCCCCTGCGTGGCGCGGGCCTGGAGGTAGCGCACCGGGAGCGTGGCGGGCTCCTTCTCCAAGAGCTTGAGCACGGCGCGGTAGCGGCCCTGGTCCTGGGCCTGCCGGGCCTGGGCGAGCACGCCCTCGGCGAAGTACGAGGTGAGATCCGCGGCGTCGACGCGGTGCATCCACTTGCGCTCCCCGGGCGTCAGGGGCTCCACGGGGCCCAGGGTGAACTCGGGCGGCGCCTCCTCGTCGTCGCTGTCGAGCGAGGAGCTGAGCTGGGGCTGGGAGGACGCGCTCTCGGCCAGGTTGGAGATGTCGGGCTTGCCCTGGGGCGCGGAGGGCTCGCTGGCCCCGGCGGGCGTCATCCACAGCGCCGCCAGCAAGGGCCAGTGCCGCACCCCTCGCAGTGTGTGATCCATGGCCGACACCCCTCCTGGCTCGTGAGCCCGCCCCGTGCGGGAGGGGGTAGAGCTAAGAACCCGACGCGGACACGGGGAGTGTGGGAGCGTGGCCCCTTCCCGACCGCGTTGCCTCGTGCACGGCCCGGGGGCGTGCGCCGCGCCGACACCGCGGATTCATGGGAGGTGCGATGTCGCCTGCCCAACCGTGCTCCGCCCCGGCGCTCCTTTCGTGCAAAGGGACGCGGATGGAGGCAACTTGGACACCGACATGAGCCCGCGAGACTCCACGCCCCACGACGACTTCCAGCTCCTCGTGACTGTCCTCCCCGAGACGCTCCAGACCGCCGTGCGCGCCCTGCCGCCCGCCGAGCTGCTCGAGGTGGTGATGGACCTGGGCCGGCCCCCCGAGGCCCGGCTCATCGGCCGCGTGGTCCGCCTCGCGCCCACCCCCGTCACGCGCAAGGAGCTCGAGCAGGTGCTCGCGCAGGTGGGCAGCGTGGGGGACGACAACCGCGCGGGCATCGAGCGCACGCTCCACCGCGTCTCGGTCATCCGCAACCGGCAGGGCAAGGTGGTGGGGCTCACCCTGCGCGTGGGCCGCGCCATCCTGGGCACCATCGACATGCTCAAGGATCTCATCGGCACGGGGCTCAACATCCTGCTGCTCGGCCGGCCGGGCGTGGGCAAGACGACGAAGCTGCGCGAGGTGGCGCGCGTGCTCGCCGATGACCTGGGCAAGCGCGTCATGGTGGTGGACACCTCCAACGAGATTGGCGGCGATGGCGACATCCCCCATCCCGGCATCGGCGCCGCGCGCCGCATGCAGGTGTCGCGTCCGGACCGCCAGCACGACGTGATGATCGAGGCGGTGGAGAACCACATGCCCGAGGCCATCATCGTCGACGAGATCGGCACCTCGGCCGAGGCCGCCGCCGCCCGCACCATCGCCGAGCGCGGCGTGCAGCTCGTGGCGACGGCGCACGGCAACACCCTGGAGAACCTCGTGCTCAACCCCACGCTGTCGGACCTGGTGGGCGGCGTGCACACCGTCACCTTGAGCGACGAGGAGGCCCGCCGGCGCCACACGCAGAAGACGATCAGCGAGCGCCGGGCGCCGCCCACCTTCCACGTGGTGGTGGAGATGGCGACCCGGGACGAGGTGGTGGTGCACCGCGACACCGCCCAGGCGGTGGATCGCCTGCTCGCGGGCGAGCGCGTGGGCGGCGAGCAGCGGCGGCTCGTCGAGGGGCAGGTGGCGGTGACGGCGCTGGAGGAGGTCGAGGCCCCTCCGGTGGAGGCGCCCGCGCCGCCCGCCCCCCGGGCGGTGGCCAACGCGCGCCCCTCGCGGGTCATGCCCGGCGCCCGTCCGTCCCCGGCCCGCGAGGAGGGCGCGTCCATCCACCCGCCAGGCCTGCGGCAGGGCACCACGCGCGTGTATGCCCATGCCGTCAGCCGCGACCTGCTCGAGCGGGTGGTGCGTGAGCTGGGCGTGGACGCGAAGGTGATGGGGCGCGTGGAGCTCGCGGACCTCGTGCTCACGCTGCGCTCGCGCGCCAATGATCCCCGGCTGCGGGGCCTGGCGAACCGGGCGGGGGTGCCCGTGCTGGCCATCAAGCGCAACAGCGCCTCGGAGATGCGGCGGGTGCTGCGCGATGCGTTCCTGCTCGCCGAGGGCGAGAACGAGGGCCGGGTGCGCGAGGCGGTGCACGAGGCGGAGGCGGCCATCCACCGGGTCCTCCAGGAGGGCGTGGAGGTGCCCCTGGCGCCCACCTCCCCGAGGCTGCGCAAACTGCAGCACCGGCTCGTGTCGCGCTACCACCTGGAGGCGGTGAGCCATGGCAGCGAGCCCCGGCGCCACCTGGTCGTCTATCCACTGGGCACGCTGGTGGAGGGGGCCTGGGAGCCGGAGGAAGACACGGAAGACGAGGGGGCCGGGGAGCCCGCTTGACGCGGCCCCTCGCCCCGCGACCATCATCCCGGGTCATGCCCTCTCCTTCCTATGTCCATGGCACCGGGACGACCTCCCTGCTCGGCGAGACGATTGGCCAGAACCTGCGCCGCACCGTCGAGACGTGGGGGGAGCGCGAGGCGCTCGTCGTGGTGTCCCAGGGCTATCGCGCCACGTGGCGGGAGTTCTGGGAGCAGACCTCGGTGGTGGCGCGGGGCCTCTTGGCCCTGGGGGTGGACAAGGGCGACCGGGTGGGGCTCTGGTCCCCCAACCGCTTCGAGTGGGTCGTCACCCAGTACGCCGTGGCACGCGTGGGCGCGATCCTCGTGAACCTCAACCCGGCGTACAAGACGGCGGAGCTGGAGTACGCGCTCAACCAGTCCGGCGCCCGGGTCCTGCTGCTGTCGCGCGGCTTTCGCCAGTCCAACTACACGCAGATGCTCGCCCAGGTGCGCCCCAACTGCCCGGAGCTGCGCACGGCCCTGGTGTTCGAGGAGGACTGGGCCACGCTGTGCGCGGGCGCCGAGCGCGTCAGCGCCGCCACGCTCGCCGAGCGCGAGGACTCGCTGCAGTTCGACGAGCCCATCAACATCCAATACACGTCGGGCACCACGGGCTTTCCCAAGGGCGCCACCCTCAGCCATCACAACGTGCTCAACAATGGCTTCTTCGTGGGCGAGGCGCTGCGGCTGCGCCCCGAGGATCGCGTGTGTGTGCCCGTGCCCTTCTACCACTGCTTCGGCATGGTCATGGGCAACCTGGCCTGCTCGTCCCACGGCGCCACGTTGGTGATTCCGGGGGAGGCGTTCGAGCCGCTCGCGGTGATGAAGGCCGTCACCGAGGAGCGCTGCACGGCGCTCTATGGCGTGCCCACCATGTTCATCGCGGAGCTGGAGCACCCCCGCCTGGGCGAGTTCGACTTCTCCTCGCTGCGCACCGGCATCATGGCCGGCTCGCCCTGTCCCATCGAGGTCATGAAGCAGGTGCAGTCGCGCTTGAACATGCGCGAGGTCACCATCTGCTACGGCATGACGGAGACCTCGCCCGTGTCCACGCAGAGCGCCCTGGACGATCCGCTGGACAAGCGCGTGTCCACGGTGGGCCGGGTGCACCCGCATGTGGAGGTGAAGATCATCGATCCGGCGAGCGGCGCGGTGGTGCCCCGGGGCACGCCGGGCGAGCTGTGCACGCGCGGCTACAGCGTGATGCTCGGCTACTGGAACAACCCCGAGGCCACCCGTCAGGCGCTCGACGCGGCGGGCTGGATGCACACCGGCGACCTGGCCACCCTGGACGAGGACGGCTACGTGAAGATCGTCGGCCGCATCAAGGACATGATCATCCGCGGCGGCGAGAACATCTACCCGCGCGAGATCGAGGAGTTCCTCCACACCCATCCCGCCATCAGCGAGGCCCAGGTCATCGGCGTGCCCAGCGCGAAGTACGGCGAGGAGGTCATGGCCTGGGTCAAGCTCAAGCCCGGCGCCTCCACCTCTCCCGAGGAGCTCACCCGCTTCTGCACCGGCCGCATCTCCACCTTCAAGATTCCCCGCCACTGGAAGCTCGTCGACGCGTTCCCCATGACCGTCACCGGAAAAATCCAGAAATTCCGGATGAGGGAGCAGGCGGTGGTGGAGTTGGGTCTGCAGGACGCCGCCGCCATCCCCACGGCGTGACGGGGGGGCGCGAATCACCCGCCAGCCCGCGCGGGTTTACGCTCTAATGGTGACTGTCCGTCCCGGACCTCCCGTGTCCAGGAGTCTCCCTATCGTGCATGAGCCGCCCCCCGCCGAGCCTCCTTCTCCTGGTCTGGAGAAGCTGCTGTCGCTGATCAGCCCCACGGACACCTGCCGCGGCATGTTCTTCAACGGGGTGCTGGATGCCGCGCGGGTCCTCGGGGGGGATGAACTCTGGACGATGTGCTTTCGGGTCGTGGGCGAGCGCAAGTTCGTGGACTTCCTGAGCTACCCGGTGACGGGCTTCATCCGGGCCGTCTTCCTGGCCTCGGAGACGCTGGGGCCCACCATGGGCGGCGTGGCGTACGTCATGCACGAACTGGGACGCCGGGGGACGAACGACTTCCTGTGCTCCACCGTGGGCAAGACGATGCTGGCGCTGGCGGGGACGGACCCCTTCCGGCTGCTGGCGGCCGTGCCGAGTGGCTGCCGGGTCTCGCTGAGCTATGGCGAGCGTTCGGTCGAGCGGGTAGGCGAGCACCACGCCCGCATGCTGGCCCGGCGGGACTTCCTGCCCCTGCACTACAACGAAGGCCTCATCACCGCGGCCCTGGAGCAGTCCTCGGCCCGGCGGATCCAGGTCCAGGGCTTCCGGCGCACCCTGCTCGACGTGGACTACGACGTGCGCTGGTCGTGACGCGCGAGAACAGCCCCCGGGCCGCGACATAATCCGCGGGCCGTACCGGTTGGAGAGGGAATGGCGCTCCACGTGACAGCGAAGGGGAACTCGTGATGGCTGTGAAGGTGCTGCTGGCCGGCTGGTACGGACAGGACGACGCGTCGGGGCCGGAGGCCCCCCACGCCTGGCTGCGCCGCGTGGCGGGCTGGCTGCACGAGGAGGCGGATGGCTTCCTGGAGAGCAGCCGGGTGATCGAGGGCCACCAGGGCCCCATCCTCCTGGTGCGGCTGCACCCCGCGGCGGACGACGTGGCCATCGTGGCGGCGGGGCAGGGCCGGGTGGTGGTCTCGGCCAACACCTCCATGGTGGGGCCGGGCTACCACCGCTACCTGTGTGACTTGTTGCACGCGCTCGGGGAGGCGCTCGGGGTGGACTGGGCGGATCCGGCCATCACCACGGCGGGCGTGGGCGACCCCACGGGCTACTTCCACACCGGGGACGCGAGCGGCATCGCGCCGCGCATGCTCACCTGGCTCCGGGACATGGCCGCCCGCGTCCTGGAGTACCGCCAGCAGGGCCACTCGGGCGCCTCGCTGTCGCTGCGCGCCGGCCGCGGGTTCGCGCATCCCGGCGCCGTCCTGACCCCGCTGGGCCCCCGGGACGAGGCGTGGCTGCGCGCCGTGAAGGACGACCCGATGACCGGCCGGGACGTGTTCCCCTGGTGGGAGGTGGAGGGCACGGAGGACATGGGCCCCGCGGCCCGGCTCGGCTGGGCGCTCAGCCGCATCTGGACGGACGTGGTGTGGCGTCCGCCCCTGCTCGAGGAGGAGCGGCAGCGCCTGCGGGAAGTGGCGCGGATGCTCGAGCAGGCCTGGCGGGGAGACCCCTCGCTGGCCTACCCCTGGCGCGAGTGGCAGCAGGTGCTCGGCTATCTGGGCGTGGGCGGCACGCTGGCCGAGGAGGTCTCCCGCCGCGCGGCGGAGGCGCCGACCGGGCCCCTGCTGGGCTACCGGCGCGGGGTGGTGCAGGTGACCCTGCCCGAGGGCTGGGAGATCCAGATTCCCGGCTCCCTGGCCGAGCAGCGGCTGGCGGACGGCAGTTGGGTGGCGCGGGACCATCGCCGCAGCGTGCGGGTGCTGCCGCTCGATGACGCGGAGGGCATCGCGCCGGGACCCGAGCAGGACCTGCCCTACGAGTTCCAGCACCGGGGCGAGCGGGTCCAGGGCCGCGCCACCCTGCAGGGGGCGCCGGGGGAGTACCGGCTCACGGCGCTGTGCGAGTCCGGCGGGCACCGGGCGCTGTGTGTCGTCAGCTTCGAGGATGCCGAGGAGCAGGACTGGGCGTTGGGGACGTGGCGCTCGCTGGACCACGCCGTCGCGGCCTGATCCCCTCCCGCGCACCCGACCCGCCACGTCCGGGGCAGTCCCTCACGCACCGGGTAGCCTGCACCGCCTCACGAGGCGGTGTGGATGCGGGACGAGATGGGTGGTCAGGGGCGCCGGAGCGCGCTCCCGTTGGAGCCGGGCGCCCGGGTGGCGGGCTTCGTCATCGAGGGGCCCCTGGCGCTGGGCGGCATGGGCTTCGTGTTCCGCGCGAGGCGGGACGGACGGCTGTTCGCCCTCAAGCTGTTGCCGATGACGCCGCGCAACGAGCGGGAGCTGGAGGCGCTGCGGCGCCTGCACCACCCGAACGTGGTGGGCTTCCGGGGCTGGGCGCAGTGGCCGGACGAGGCGCCGCGCTTCCACGTGCTGGCCCTGGAGTTCGTGGAGGGCCGGCCCCTGGAGGTGTGGGCGGCGGAGGAGAACCCCTCGGCGCTGGAGCTGGTGCACCGCTTCCTCTTGCCCTTCACGCTGACGCTGGCGCGGGTGCATGACGCGGGGGTGGTGCACCGGGACGTGAAGGAGGCCAACATCCTCATGCGCGAGGGGGATGGGCAGCCGGTGCTGGTGGACTTCGGGGCGGCCTGGCTGCCGGACGCGCCCCGGATGACGCCCCGGCTGCCGCCGGGCACGCCGGAGTACCGCAGCCCCGAGGCGCTTCGCCTCGCGCGGGAGTGGACCGGCGAGCCCCTGCCGATGAGTCCCCGCGAGGACCTGTGGGCCCTGGGGGTGACGCTCTACGGCCTGCTCACGCGCGAATTGCCCTTCGGCGACCGCGAGGGCCCGCTCACCCAGGCCATCCTCTTCCGGGAGCCGGACGCCCCACACCTGCTCAACCTCCGGGTGCCGCCCGTGCTGAGCGAGGTGTGCCTGCGCCTCCTGGCGAAGCAGCCCGAGGCGCGCTTCCCGGACGCCCGGGCGCTCGCCCACGCCCTGACCGAGGCGTTCAGCCGGGCCGATCGCTCCTGGCGCGAGCCGCTCTTTCCCCCCAGTCCCCCGGCGGTGCCGGAGGGGGGGCCGGACGCCCGCCCGCGACGGCGGCGGGTGCCGCGATCCGGGGCCCTGCTGCTCGGGCTGGGGGTGGCGCTGCTGCCGGGCAACCCACGTCCCACGTCGCCTGGGCCTCACCCGCCGCGTCAGGCCATGTCCCGCCAGGAAGTGGCTCCCGGGCGGATGACGGGAGAAGTTGCCCCCGGCGCGATACCTCGGACGTCGACTCCTCCCGCGCCCGCCGCCGTGGCGGCGTCTGGAAAGGACACCGAGATGATGACCTCCAAGAAGAGCCGTTCCGTGGCCCGGGCCGCGGTGTTGGCGGGCGTGGCCTGTGTGGGACCGGGCTGCGCGGGCTCGCCGCTGCGCAAGCACCTGCCCCCCGAGGAGTGCCCCGCCGGCTCGGAGGCCACCCTGGATCGCCTGGGTCTGGCCGTGGGCATGGGCTGGCCCGCCTACCTCAAGGATACGGACCCCGCTTCCCGCGAGCCCTTCGCCGTGGAGGAGGGCCCCATCGCGTTCCAGACGGGAGGTCAGTGGGTCAAGCTGAAGAACGATTCCGTCATCACGGGGAGACTCCTGTTCGGGAAGGATCGGGTCTACGCCCGCATCACCCGGGTGCACCTGGAGACCGGGGAGGTTCTGCCCATCTGCCTGGACATCGTGTCGGATGAAGGCCCCGTGGGGCTCTTGATGCAAAAGGGGAGCACGCCGCGCCGGGCGCTCGTCATCAACACGCCGTGGGTCCGGGTCGTGTCGCGCTTCAAGTCGCCTTGAGGTGTGGCCGACATGCTCACCTCTTCTTTCGTGCTCCTGGCGCTGCTGGGGCAGTCGGCCGTGGACACGCGGAGCACGGACGCGGCCTGTGACAACCCGAGGATCGAACTGGCCCGTGATGCCTCATCCGCTCCGTACGAGGTCTGTGTCAGCCCGGGGCTCGTGACGTCCTTCGTCTTCGACGTGCCCGCCTCGGTGGTGGACCTGCAGGGGGAGGTGCATTTCGAGGAAGTCGTCCGGGGCCCCCACCTGCTCAGCTTGATGCCGCCCCGGGACATGCAGCCGGGCGAGAGGCTGCGGCTGACCCTGGACCTCGAGGGCGGTGTCGCGCGGCGTTTGTCCTTCATCCTGGTCGCGAGGCAGGGACGGGCCACGCATCAGGTCCAGGTGTTCCATGATTCGCGCTCCGCCGAGTCCTTGAGGCAGGAATGCGAACAGGAGCGGGCGCGGAGTCACCAGTTGCTGAAAGAGAACGAGCGGCTGCGACTGGAACTCCAGGGGATGCGCGGACTGAGTCTGCTGTTGTCGTCCGGAGAAGTCTGGAACAGTGGTGTGCCCATCCGGACGCTCGCCGTGGCGGCACGCTCCAGCTCGGAGGTGGAGTTGTCGTTCTTCCGAGGGGACACCTACCGCACGATGAAGAGCATCGCGGCGAGACTGTGGTTGCGCAACCATGGCCCCGAGCCCTGGGTGTTGAAGGGGGCCTCCCTGGTGAACGAGCACGGCGAGGAGCTGCGAGGCCTGCAATGGCGGCAGCCCAAGGCGTTGGAGCCCCACGACACGGGTGTTGTCGTGGTGGAGGTGGATGCCAGGCAGTCGGATGCGCATGGCGCGATGACCCTGAAGCTGTGGGACGAGCACGGACGCTCCATCACGCTCACCCAGATGGTGTTCCCTTCGGCTTCGGAACCGTGGGACTCGACGTTTTGAGGCACCCACGGTGGGAATAGTTCTGTACGCTGGTGCCGGGCTCCTGCTGTTCAAGCGGTTTGTCCGGAGGCGTGTGGTGCTGTCTTCTTCCCATTCGAGCGGTTCGAGTTGCGAACTCATCGGGCGAGGCATGCGTGTCGGCTCGCTGTCTTTGACGGTGTTGCTGCTGGTGACGGCGTGTACCACCCAGTCACCTACGGGCGTGGTCCGTCGCGATCCCTCTTTTCCCCGTGACGCCCCTGCTTCTGCTTGAGGTGAACTTGGACCGGCTTGTCGAGGAGTTCGCCGTCAATGTCGCCGCGCAGACGGACTGCATCTGGAATGGGGACTCCAAGAAGGGAAATCGACATGCGAAGCGGTACCTGAGCGCGTTCGACAAGTTGCGTGCGCACGGGGCCGCGGGGCGAGCCGCTCTTGCTGGCTTGTTTGTTCATCCACGTATGGATGTTCGAGTCAAGGCGGCTGCTTACTTACTGCGCTACCGCACGGACGATGCGAAGAAAATCCTGGAAGACGCGGCGAAGCGCGAGGGAATGATCCCCTTCATCGCCGCCCAGGTGTTGAGGAATTGGGAGGAGGGTGTTTGGAATCTCGATCCAGAGTGACGGCCCAGGTGAAAGCACTCACGGCGCGGGTGGCGGAATGGGAGGCACGCCTGCGCCAGGATTCGAGCAATTCCTCGAGGCCGCCGTCCTTGGCTGGGCCCGGGACGAAGCGTCAGCCGACCGGGGGCCGTCGGCCTGGCGGCCAATTCGGACATAAGCAGAGCACGTGAGCGTTGCTGCCGCCCGTGCAGGTACGGCGCGGCGTGGAGGTGGTGTCCGAGGAATGTCGGGGTTGCCAGGACGGCTGGAGGGACAGGACAGCGCACCTCGCCGGCACCAGAGTGGAGACGACTTCTTGCACCAAGCAGCCCAATCGGCGTTTCGTGGGTGGGACGCTTGGCCACTACGGAATGTTGTGGGACTCGTTGGTGAAGAGCGTGTGGAAGAGGGTCGTCTCGTGTGGTTCCAGCAAGCCAGCGTAAAGGGCCACGGGCGTGTTCGCCAATTCAGGAGGAATGACCTCGAAACCAAACGTTTTCTCGATGCTCTTGGTCATGACCTGGACTGGCTCTGCCATGATGGGTGGCGGCTGTCCAAAATTCGCGCTGAAGTTTTGTCGGACACCGTCAATGTAGTCCCACTGCACGCCGTACACGAAGTAGACAGGCGCCAACAGGCTCACGCAGCCGACCACATCCCAATTGGACCTGGCGGTCCATGACGCTCTTGGCTGGTAGACGATGCACCGGGGGCCACCATCCATGGATGGGTAGGTTTCCCCGATGATATGGGAGGGGAGCGCTCTGCTCAGTTCGTACCGGAAAGCGTGCCAAGGGGCTCTGTTCTGGATCCACTTCTTCCATGCGCTGTCGAGCCGTTTCGCTTCAGGCGTCAGCCCTGTCGTGAACATGAAGGCGTTGGTCGAATCATAGTGTTTCTGGACGATGGAGATCAGGTCTTCCTTGGAAGGGGGCACGGATGATCCAGACGGCTAGAGTTTGGATGAGGGGATGCCGAATACGGCCGACTTGGCCATGAGATCAGAGTACGCACTGACGCATGAGCCCGGAATGGCTGTTCTAAGCCGCAATGCAAACACTACGGAATGGTCTCAGGTTCGTCGGTGAAGAGCGCGTGGAAGAGAGTGGTTTTTAGAGGCGCCAGGTTACCCACGAAGAGCTGCACGGGCGTGTCCGCGACCGCACGAGGAATCGAGCTGGCTCCAAAAGAGGTCTCGATCGTTCGGGCAATGATTTTGGCGGGCAAGCTCATGTGCGGAGGGGGCGTTTCGAAGCTGACTTTATACCTTCGCACTTTGGTTTGACGCTCGCGCTCTAATCCATAAATAAAGTAGACAGGCGCCAATAAACTCAGGCATCCCACGACAGTCCAATCTGAAGAATGTGTGCGCAAGTCATCTGGTGGATAGATGATGCATCGAGGCCCGCCATCGTGCGAGGAGTACGTCTCTCCGATCACATGCTCTGGGAGCTTGCTTCCTAGTTCGTCCCGGAACGCTAACCAGGGGTCCATGTGTGCAATCCACTGCGTCCACAGCGCCTGACGTCGGCTTGTCTCTGGACTTGTCTCCAGCCTGAAATGAAAATTGTTGTTGGAGTCATAGTAGTTTTGAACGACACTGATTAGCTCTTCCGCTGAAGGAGCGAGGGGCATGGATGTTCCGATAGTCAGGGCTTAGAGAGCCTAACTCAACCGCCGGACGAGGATGAGGCAACAGGCGAGCTGGAGGAAGGCGAAGTGGATGTCGTCGCGCACTTCGTAGCGGATGACGAGGCGGCGGAAGAACTTCAACCAGGCGAAGGTCCGTTCCACCACCCACCGGTGGCGACCCAGGCGAGTGGAGGACTCCACGCCCCGGCGAGCAATTCTCGGTTGGATGTGCCGCTGACGAAGACCCTGGCGCACACGCGGATAATCGTAACCCTTGTCCGCGTGCAATTTACCGGGCCGCCTGCGCGACGCGCCCCGCGGCGACTTCACGCGAGGAATCTCGTCCACGAGCGGCAGCGCCTCGCGACTGTCATGCGTGTTGGCTGGAGTGAGCGACTCGGCCAGCGGCAGGCCCGCTCCGTCGGTCACCAGGTGGTGCTTGCTGCCCGGACGCCCTCGGTCCGTCGGGTTGGGGCCGGTGAGTAGACCCCCCTTTTTGCCGGCACCGACGTGGAGTCGATGGCGGCTCGTTTCCAGTCAATCAGCTCCTGGCCTCCCAACTCCGCCTCCAGCAGTCGCTGGAGGCGTTCCCACACTCCCGCTTCGGCCCAGTCGCGTAGGCGTCGCCAGCACGTCATGCCGCACACGCCGAACACCTCGGCGGGCAGCGACTCCCAGGGGATGTTGACCTTGAGGACGAAGATGATGCCGCGCAGCGCGAGCCGGTCCTCCTTCCAGGGCCGTCCGCCCTTGGGTTGCGGAGGATGGACGGGCAGCAGGTCCTTCACTCGGACCCACAGGGCGTCCGGCAGCAGTTCTCGGGTCATACCTCCAAGGTGGTTACGCCCGGGCTACTCCGCAAGGTAAGTTAGGCTCTCTTAGGTGCGGAAACGCCGAATACAACTGGTTTTGCTTGAGGGTCGCAGTTTGCTTTGACTTTCGAGCCCACGATGGCGGCATTGAGCATCACCCTGTATGTATCGCGGATGGCCGTACAGAGCGTATAGAATGGCGGAGGTGGAGGTTCGGTGAGCGTTGATAGAACTGCATAGGCGGTCTCATTGGCGCGGTCTGCCGAGACTCTTTGGGCAAGGAGAAGGGAGATGGGGCCATCTTTGTTTTCCAGCGGCATCTCGACCCCAAATATGCAGGTATATGCTTCCTTGGTGCTGCCGTTGTTGAGTCGTGCGTGAACGCAGGCCACCCGCCTGGGCCCGGTTTCTTTTGAGTCACAGTCGTCGTGAACTGAAAATGTGGCGGTTGGATTTTCCCTGTTACCGATGCTACGCACCCCAGGGGTAGGAAGAGCAGCATCGGAAGTGCAGTTGGTCGGACACTCCATTTTTTGATGATGGCTGCACGGCTCGATTGCTCGCGTGAGGTGTCCGCGGCGGCCCTTCTTCTCACGATGAGTAGAGTCATCTCTTTGGCGGGGAACAAACGAGCCAGAGGAGCTGGCTGGTCAGTAGATGATGCCGTCGAACCTCTCAATGACTGCTTTGATGTCTTCGGGTGTGGTCTCCACCAAGTCTGCGGCCGACGGAGCGTAGTAGGTCAATGCCGTTGTTCTGGGTGGATGCTTGGGAAGCATGTTCCTGATGAGTCCACCCATGGGACCAGGCCACCTGAGCTCTTGGAGAACAGCGGATTGTCCAATGGGGTCCAGGATGGTGAAGCAGGGCCACTTGGGGAACCGGATGCTCTTGGGATCCGCTCCCATGAGGCGACAAGCATCGAGGCGGGCCTCGGTGAAGTCACAGTCCTCGATAGATCCGTGCTGGTACCACGGCAGGTCCATGTACTCGGGCCAGTGCCCGAAATCACATCCCGTCAGGTTTCCTTTGAACCGACAGCCCCTCAAGGAAGCCGCCAGCCAACCCTGGTAGTTCTTCAGTTCCTGTTTCACCTCGAAAGTGCAGTCGATGAAACGGGCTTGCTTGATGCTCAGATGTCGAGAGGGGATTTTCAAGACGAGGGTGCAGTTCGTCAGCGTCAAGTCTGGTCCGAGGATGTAATTGGCGTCCCTGCTCGTCAGTTCCAATCGCTCGTTTTCGATTTTCTGACCTCCGAAGACGATATTACCGAGCGAATCCATCTCAGGCCCTTTCAAAAGGTGAGCATCCGGAAGAACTCGCCCGCCATGCGTCGGCCGTGTCGCGCCAGATTCGATGCTGTACCGGAGAGAATCTCGTAGCGGATGCCTGTCGCGGGGTCAACCACATCAACGCTCTTGCTCAGGCTGAAATCGTAAAGGCGTTCGAACCGCGCTTTCACCTGCATTTGCACATAACGTCCTCGGGCTTCTCGCTCAAGCAGTCGGGACAGCCAATAGGCTCCTTTCATCTCGGCTTTTTGCATGGCGGCGAGTTCTCCAGCCGAGAGCTTGTCGGGCCCCCAATTCTTCGCGGCCTGGGTGACCGCTTCTTGGAGCGCGTCACCTGCCCTGTCCTGGGTGGGAATGTCCGCGACGGATTTGTCCCGGGGCAGGTGCCAGCGTTGGCCATCGCTGAGTTCTACCTGTCGGTTGCCTCCCCGGTGGCGAAGGACGGTTTCGGTGGCGCGTCCACCGGGGGCCTGGGTGGTGGCGGAACTCGTCCTCGTCTTGCTCATGACCACGGCGATAGGCCCCTGCGGAGACACGACCACTACTTCCACCGCCGCAAGGGCTTGGGCCAGTGCACCCTGTGTCGTTACTACTGCCTCCGTAGCCTCTGCTCTTGCGAGGGCAGCCGTTCCTCCCTGGGCCTCGAATTGTGCTCCTGCGAGGTTGAAGCTCGGCAGGGCTTTGAACCGTGGCAGCGCCTGTCCGAGGGTGTGTCCACTGAGCGCGGTGACCGCGAGAATCATGACCCTGGCTGCGTTCTGTCCTAACGCCTTTCCGAATCGTTCTCCGGCCGCGCGCAGCTCCTCGAACGTGGTGGCCTGGTGGGCCGTTTCGGCCAATCGTGCCCACCCACTCATGAGTCCGTACATCGTGTCGATGCCCAGATAGCCGATAAGAAGTACAGTCAGGGTTGCCGCCAATGCCTTGGTCGTCGGCTCGGGTACCACCCACATCATGCAGTAGAGCGCCACGGTCCAGACGATCATGGACACCAACGCCCGGGTGCTGAGGAGTTCGGCCGTGATCGCATCGTGCGTTTCGGTGAGCACCCCGCTCAAGGCGAAGGCCAAGGCCAGGGTTCTGCGGTCATCCGTGCGCAAGAATGGATCGTCATCCAACAATCCCAGGCAATCACCGCCTCCTTGGTTCGCGCACCATCGAATGTACTTCTCCTTGAGGGCGGCCTCGGCTTGCGGAACGAGGGCGGCGGCGTCCTCCTGGCGCACGGGAAAGAAGGTGTATCCCTGGCCTCTGTACTGCTCCAGCTTCCAGTCTCCGCTGGCGGCGACAGTGGTCTCGTGTTGCGCCGTTTCCATGATGCTGAGCAACTGCTGGGCGGCCTGCCGTGGCATCATCTGCTTTGATGGGCGCATGTCGCGGACAATCCGCTGGAGCGCCTGCTGGAATTCTCCTCTGCCCATAGCGACTGGGCGAGTTGCAGTGACACTGGGCTCCATGAAATCCACGACGTATACGGTCGTGGATTTCAGGGTGGGCCTCGCTGCGGGCCCCACAGTCGTTCTGGAGGCGAGCGGGGGCTTGCGAGTCGTGCGAACACCGCCTCGTGGCGTGCGTATTGAACAGGCTGCTTGGATGACGAGGAAGAGAAGGAACCAGATTCCCAGCAAGGCGCGCGGTGATGCGTCACGTGGACGAGGACTGGCACGATGGGGGGGCACAGCGTTTCTCCAGATGCGACATCGCCTCTTCTCGAGGGGGCATTCATCAAGACGATTCCCGATCTACAGGGCTGAATGTAACTGCAAGCCTGCGCCACGGGGGGGACGGGATTTACAGGTTCAAGCCAGCGGAGATGGTGGGACTCGGTCCGGCATTGTTTCTCTGAATGCCTGGCATGAGATTTATTCGCTCGGGTCTGTGCGAAAGATCTCGGTGCGGTGGAAGAGAAGGTACTTCTGTTGCGCTGAATTGAATGTCCCTACGTTGGATGGCTCGTCGGTGTTCACTCCCATTGCTCGCAGTATGTCCCGAGAGATCGCTTGAGATACCAGCAGATTCCCATTGTCCTCGAAAGAAATGTACCCTCTGTCGAAAAGAAAATCGATATTGGGCGTCAAGAGAAGTCCATTGTTGCCATCCAGTCGTTCTTGATTGTCGCTGTCCCGCCAGGGTTTGATGTGGCTCGCAATAAGGAAGCCTAGACGGCGGACCCCCGTGAGTCGACACGCCTTTTCCACCTTCGACACGTTCTCGCGGAAGACGCCCTGCCCAATGCGCGCCTTCACAAGCGACTCCCTCACTGTTTCTGGTAGGGTCGCCTGGGTACGGATTTGACGTTCAATTTGTTCTTCTTTCTGTTCCTGGCGGATCTCCTCGGCTGCCCAGCTCTCGTCAGCTGTCTTCTTGGGCCAGAGGTGAGGCGATTTCACCCCGTTGACGCTGACCTGGATGAATGTGGCCTGCTTGTCTGCTGTAACTCTCAGTTTGATAAATTTTTTGCTTCTTCGCGAATAGACATGTCCAGAGCGTGTGATCTCATAATCCAACTCGTACCCAATCATGGGAACCCTCTTCCGGGTGAGGATGTCGGGAGGTAGTTGGGTCTTCTCTTGGCGGTCCGCGCCGCGCCGCTCGTTGCT
Organism: Archangium primigenium; assembly: GCF_016904885.1. Taxonomy (NCBI): domain Bacteria; kingdom Pseudomonadati; phylum Myxococcota; class Myxococcia; order Myxococcales; family Archangiaceae; genus Melittangium; species [Archangium] primigenium. Next base: position 8,022,788 of record NZ_JADWYI010000001.1, on the reverse strand, counting down.
GCGTTGCCTCTTGTTCGGTCTTCTGCCCATGGTGTTTTTATGCGTGGTGCTTGAAGGCGCTAGGGGATGACTTCTGGATCGCTCGTGAACAACGCATGGAAGAGCGTTGCTTCCGAGGGTTCTCTTCCGCCAACAAAGAGCGGGGCCGATGCCTGTGCGTCCTCTGGGGAGAGTGGCGTGGCTCCGAATGTGGCCTCGATCTTCCTGGCGAGCACCTGCGCGGGGGACTGCATGCTGATAGGCGCGTGCGTGATGGCGGCTGCTCGGTCCTGACGTGAACCGTTACCCATGTGCGTACGCTCCACGCCGTAGACGGCGTAGACGGGGGCCAGAAGGCTCACGCAACCGACGACTACCCAGTGCGCTTCCGGTGAACGGGCGGGCTTGGGCAGGTAGAGCATGCAGCGGAGGCCGCCGTCGCTCGTGGAGAGCGTGTCGCCCACGATGAACCCGGGGAGGGCTCGTTCGACTTCATCGAGGAAGTCGTTCCACGGCGTCATGTCCTCCAATCTCTTCGCCCACACCGCATGGAGTCGTTGCGTTTCGGGACCGACCACGGGCGTGTAGAGGGCTTCACCGCTCGAGGCGTAGAAGTTCTGGACGATGGCGAGCAGCTCTTCCTTCGAGGGGCGTGTCATGGCGCCGATTTCCGTTCTCCAGGACGGAGGTTATCTGGAACCCTGCGCCCCGGAGGACCGACGACCCGTGCTGCCGGACGCCACCACACTCGCGACTTGGGGACTGCCCGGGCTCTTCCTGGTGGCGATGGTGGCCGGCTCCATCCTCGCCGCGCCCTCCGAGGCCGTCCTCGCCGCGCTCGTCTACGGCGGCGTGTCGCCCGCCTCCGCCGTGGGCGTGGCCACCGCGGGCAATGTGCTGGGCTCGCTCTCCGTCTACCTCCTGGGCCGCTGGGTCTCGCGGGGCGGGGGCGGTCCCCTGGGCCGCTGGCTCCAGCGTCGCATCGATCAAGAGGGGCCCCGCCTGGCCCGCGCTCGCGCCCGGTTGGCGACGTGGGGCGCGCCTTGTCTCCTGCTCGCCTGGCTTCCGGTCGTTGGGGACGTGTTCGTGCTCGCCGCGGGCCTCGTGGGCGTGCGCTGGGGGCCTTTCCTGGGCTTCGTCTCCCTCGGAAAGGGCCTGCGCTACCTCGTGGTCGCGCTGTCGGCCCTCGCGGTGCGTCATACTGGAATTTCACCGTGAGGCTGCGAGACGGGAAGGGGGCTCCTGGACTAAGGAGAGGGGAGCGGTTCCTCCCTCCAATGCCCGTTCCGGCGGGCAGGACGTCTCTCGATGCCCCAGCCTTTCTCCGCTCGCCCCTCGCTTCGCGGGTTGCTCCTTCCGCTGCTCGCCCTGGCCCTCGCCGCCTGCGGAGACGGCGCCGTTTCCGCCCAGGAGGCGTCCGAGTCGGGTCTGTCCGCTCGGAGGGGTGCGCTCGCTCCGGTGCGGGTGCGGCTCATGGCGGCCAACATCTCCAGCGGCAACAACCAGAGCTATGACCCGGGCCACGGTACCCGCATCTTCCAGGGCACCAAGCCGGACATCGTGATGATCCAGGAGTTCAACTACGGCTCCAACTCCGCCTCGGACATCCGCTCCTTCGTCGACACGGCGTTTGGCCCGGGCTTCCACTACTACCGCGAGACGGGCGCGCAGATCCCCAACGGCGTCATCAGCCGCTACCCCATCCTCGAGTCCGGTGAGTGGACCGACTCGGAGGTCGGCAACCGGGACTTCGCCTGGGCGCGCATCGACATCCCCGGGCCCAAGGATCTCTGGGTGGTGAGCGTGCACCTGCTCACCCGGAGCGCCGGGGTGCGCAACACCGAGGCGACCAACCTCGTCAACTACATCAAGGGCAAGGTGCCCGCGGGCGACTACCTGTCCATCGGCGGTGACTTCAACTCGGACAGCCGCAGCGAGGCGCTCTTCTCCACGTTCTCCTCGCTGGTGTCCATCGCGAGCCCCTACCCGGCGGACAAGAACAACAACGTCAACACCAACGCCAACCGCAACAAGCCTTACGATCACGTGCTGGTGAGCAACAACCTGCGCGCCTTCCAGACGCCGACCGTGATGGGTGGCAGCACCTTCACGGGCGGCCTGGTGCTGGACACGCGCGTGTACTCGCCCATCTCGGAGATCTCCCCGGCGCAGAGCGGCGACAGCGGCTCCACCAACATGCAGCACATGGCCATCATCAAGGACTTCCTCATCGAGGACGACGGCTCCACGCCCGTGCCCTCGGGCCGGGTGACGGTGGTGTCGCCCAACGGCGGGGAGTCCTGGACGGTGGGCTCCAGCCGGGCCATCACCTGGACGTCGAGCGACGTCACGAACGTGAAGCTGGAGTACACGGCGGACGGGAGCACCTGGAGCGTCATCGCCGCCAGCACGCCGGCCAGCGCGGGCAGCTACACCTGGACCGTGCCCAACACGGTGACCACGACGGCGAAGGTGCGGGTGAGCGACGCCGGGTCCGCGACCGTCTCGGACACGAGCGACGCCGTGTTCGCCATCACGGCCACCACGACTCCGCCGGACTCGTCGACGCCCATTTCCCAGGAGACCGAGTCCAACGGCACGCCGGCGACCGCCAATGGCCGGGTGGCGGCCAACAAGGACGTGAGCGGCGCCATCTCCAGCCTCACGGACGTGGACTGGTTCAAGTTCGTGGTGACCAGCGCCGGGCCCGTGAAGGTGAAGCTGTCCATGCCCGACATGGACAACCTGGACTGGTACGTCTACACGGCCGAGGACACCGTGCTGTTCACCGCGCGGGGCTACAGCGCCAGCAACCCCGAGGTGGGCACCTTCACGGCCGAGGCCCCCGGCACCTACTACGTGAAGGTGGTGGGCTACGCGGGGGCCATGAGCTCCTACGTGCTCAACGTGAGCGGCGCCGGCGTCCAGCCCTGAGCCCGTGACACACGACGGCGGCCCGGTTGCACGAGGCAACCGGGCCCGCCCGCGTCAGTGGCTGTCCGTCAGTGGCTGTCGTTGGGCGACTGGCCGGGAATGATGAGCTCGGACGTGTCGTTCCGGGGCGGCTCGCGGGGCGCGGAGGCGAGGCTGGTGGGCGGAGGCCGCGCGCTGTCGGGCACGATGAGCGGCTGGGTGCGCCGGTCCCCGTAGTCGCGCTCATAGATGCGCACCACGGCGAGGAAGAAGGCGAGGATGAGCGGCCCGAGCAGCAGGCCGATGGCGCCGAACACCGCCAGGCCGCCGAGCAGCGAGAAGAAGACGAGCGCGCCGTGCATGTTCATGCCGCGCTTGGCCAGGATGGGCTTGACGACGTTGTCGGACAGGCCCACCACGATGATGCCCCAGGCGGCCAGGAAGATGGCGAAGCCCATGTGGCCCGTGGCGAGCAGCAGCAGGGCCGCGACGAGGCACACCGCCGCGCCGCCGATGGCGGGGATGAGCGCGAAGAGGAAGGTGATGGCCGTGAAGAACAGCGGCACCGGCACCCGCGCGATGAAGTAGCCGACCATGGCCACCAGCGCCTGCACGCCCGCGGTGAGCACGGAGGACGTGAGGACCGACTTGGTGACGTCCCGGAACTCGATGAGCAGCTCCGTCGTCTGGCCGCGCCGCAGGGGCGACACGCGCTCGAGCCAGCCCACGAGCTGGCCGCCGTCCACGAGCAGGAAGTAGAGGGCGATCATCATCATCGTGGCCTGCAGGGCCATGGTGCCCGTGGCCATGAGCATGCCGCCCACCGTCTGGGCCGCCACGGCGCCCTGGCTCGACACGTGCTCCTGCACCGTCTGCCACACGTTGGCGCTGCCGCTCTGCACGCTCTCCATGACGCGCTCGGCGTGACCCCGGAGCGAGCCGGGCACGTAGCGCAGGAGGCCCTCCAGGCCCTTCTGGTTCACCACGGTGGAGATGAACTCCACGCCTCGGGACACCTCGGAGACGATGAAGGCGGTGAGCGCGGTGATGGGCGCGAGCAGCGCGAGGATGATGCCCACGCAGATGGTGCCCGCGGCCACGGCCCGCCGGCCCCGGAAGCGGCGCGTCAGCCAGCCCTGCAGGCCCTGGAAGGCGCCCGCGAGCACCGCCGCGAGGAAGAAGGCCTCGAAGAAGGGGAACGCGACGACGAACACCAGGGCGAGCGACAGCAGGATGAGCCCGATGAATACACGTTGAGCACCTTTTTCAGTGGCCATGGTCCCCACAATGGGAATGGTCCTCGTCAAGCGGTAGGGGCACGGGCCGTCCGGTGGCCCGCCACGCCCGCCCGCCCAGGACCCGGGTTCATGGGCTTCCGAGGCACGCGAGCCCATGGACTGGCCCGAGTGTCGGATGTCGGGCATTGATGGGGCGGGGGTGCTCGGACGCACCGCCGGGCGGGGGCCGTAGTAGGCTCGCGCCCCCGGCGGCTCCCTTCGGAGCCCGGCCGGAGGAGGCCCATGGAACGCCTGCGCTTCTTCTTGAACGACCGGCCCGTCGAGGAGACGGGGCTCGCGCCCACCACCACGCTCTTGCGCTACCTGCGCGACCGCGCCCACCTGACCGGGACCAAGGAGGGCTGCGCCGAGGGCGACTGCGGCGCCTGCTCGGTCGCCGTGTTGGAGCAGGACGCCCAGGGGGCCGCCTCGCTGCGCTCGGTGAATGCCTGCCTGCTGCTGTTGCCCATGGTGCAGGGCAAGCGGGTCTACACGGTGGAGGCCCTGAAGGAGAACGGCCGCTGGCATGTCGTCCAGGAGTCGCTGGCGCGCGGGCTGGGCTCGCAGTGCGGCTACTGCACTCCGGGTGTGGCCATGTCGATGCTGGAGGCCTGTCACCGCCGGGACCTGGACGAGCCCTGGAAGCTGGACGCCCAGATGTGCGGCAACCTCTGCCGCTGCACGGGCTACCGGCCCATCCGCGAGGCCGCGCGCGAGGTGGCGGGGCTGTGTCCGCCGGACCGCTTCGCCCGCGCGCTCGCGGAGACGCGGCCGGAGTCCATGGACCTGGCCTACACGGCCGGGGCCCAGCGCTACTTCACGCCGGGCTCGCTGGACGCGCTCTGGGACGTGCTGGACGCGCACCCCACGGCCCGCTTCGTGGTGGGGGGCACGGATCTGTCGCTGGAGGTGACCAAGCGCTACGCCGAGCCGCCGCTGCTGGTGTCGCTCGAGGCCGTGGCCGACCTGCGGGTGCTGGCCCCCCGGGAGGGCGGCCACCGCCTGGGCGCCACGGCGCGGCTGACGGACGTGGAGGACTACGCGCGGGGCGCCTGTCCGCCCCTGGAGCGCATGCTGCGCTACTTCGGCTCGCGGCAGATCAAGAACCGCGCGACGGTGGGCGGCAACCTGTGCACCGCCTCGCCCATTGGGGACCTGGCACCGGTGCTGCTCGCGCTCGGGGCGTCGGTGGTGCTGCGCTCGCGGGGCGGGGAGCGGCGGCTGCCCCTGGAGGACTTCTTCGTGGGCTACCGGCGCACGGCGCGGGCCGCGGACGAGGTGCTCGCGTACGTGGACCTCCCCGCGCAGCCGGAGGCGGCGCGCGCCCTGGCTTACAAGGTGTCCAAGCGGCGCGAGGCGGACATCAGCAGCGTGTCGGCCGGCTTCCGGGTGGTGGTGGACGGGCAGGGGCGGGTGAGCGAGGCGCGGCTGGCGTATGGCGGCATGGCGGCCACGCCCGCGCGCGCCCTGAAAACCGAGGCGGCGCTGGTGGGCCAGCCGTGGACGGAGGCCACCGTGGAGGCCGCGCTGCCCCGGCTCGCGGAGGACTTCCAGCCCCTGTCGGACCACCGGGGCTCGGCCTGGTTCCGGGCGCAGCTCGCCCAGAACCTCCTGAGGGGCTTCTTCCATGAAACGCTCGAGACGCCCCGGCCGCGACTGGCCGAGCGTCACACGGGCTCGGTGCAGGTGAGGTGATCGACATGAGCCCGCTGCCTTCCTCCGCTTCGCTGTCCGAGGCTCCGCCCGCGCCCGGCGCCGTGCCCGTCCGCTCGCCCCTGCACGTCTCGTCGCCGCACGAGAGTGGCCTCAAGCACACCAGTGGCGAGGCCCTCTACGTGGACGACCTGCCCGCGCCCCGCGACCTGGTGACGGGCCACATCGTCACCTCGCCGCACGCCCATGCGCGCCTGGGGCGGGTGGATGTCACGCGGGCCCGTGCGCTGCCCGGCGTGCTCGCGGTGTTGAGCGCCCAGGACATCCCTGGCCACAACCAGGTGGGCCCGGTCATCCATGACGAGCCCCTGCTGGCCGAGGGCGAGGTGCACTTCGTCGGACAGGCGGTGGCGCTGGTGCTCGCCGAGTCCGCGGACGTGGCCCGCCGCGCCGCGGCCCTGGTGGACGTGGAGTACACGCCCCTGCCCGCGCTGCTGACCATTCCGGCGGCGGTGGCGGCCGGGGCCTTCCTGTCCGATCCCCACGTCATCCGTCAGGGGGACGCGGAGGCGGCGCTCGCGGCGGCCCCGGTGCGCGTGTCCGGCGAGTGCGCGACGGGCGCCCAGGACCACTTCTACCTGGAGACGCAGGTGTCGCTCGCGGCGCCGGGCGAGGACGGCACGGTGCACGTGTGGTGCTCCACCCAGCACCCCACCGAGGTGCAGACGCTGGTGGCCGAGGTGCTGGGCCTCGGGCGCAACGGCGTGGTGGTGGAGGTGCCGCGCATGGGCGGTGGCTTCGGCGGCAAGGAGACGCAGGCCGCGCCCTTCGCGTGCCTCGCGGCCCTGGGCGCGCGCGCCACCGGGCGGCCCGTGAAGGTGTGGCTCAACCGCGATCAGGACATGGCGAGCACCGGCAAGCGCCACCCCTTCTGGGGCCGCTACGACGCGGGCCTGGACGCCGAGGGACGGCTGCTCGCGCTCAAGGTGGAGCTGGTGTCCGACGGCGGCTGGAGCACGGACCTGTCCCGCGCGATTCTCGACCGGGCGCTCTTCCACCTGGACAACGCGTACTTCATCCCGGCCCTGCACTTCACCGGCCGGGTGGCGCGCACGAACCTGCCCTCCAACACGGCCTTCCGGGGCTTCGGTGGCCCGCAGGGCATGTTCGTGATGGAGGAGATGCTCAACCACGCGGCCGAGCGGCTCGGGTTGGATCCGGCCGTGCTGCGCGAGCGCAACTACTACGGCGAGGCGCCGCGCCACACGACGCCCTATGGCCAGCCCGTGGTGGGCAACCGCCTGCCGCGCATCCACGCGGAGCTCCTGGCCTCCAGCGACTACGTGCGCCGCCGCGCGGAGATCGAGGCCTTCAACGCCGCGTCCCGGTGGACCAAGCGCGGCATCGGCCTGCAGCCAGTGAAGTTCGGCATCTCCTTCACCACGAGCTTCCTCAACCAGGCCGGCGCGCTGGTGATGCTGTACACGGACGGCAGCGTGCAGCTCAACCACGGTGGCACGGAGATGGGCCAGGGCCTGCACACGAAGATGCGGGCCGTGTGCGCGCACGAGCTGGGCGTGCCCGTCGAGCGCGTGCGCGTCATGCACACCGCCACGGACAAGGTGCCCAACACCTCGGCGACGGCGGCCTCCAGCGGCTCGGACCTCAACGGCCAGGCGGTGAAGCAGGCGTGTGAGGTGCTGCGCGAGCGCCTGGCGCCCGTGGCCCTGGGCCTGTTGGAGCTCAATGGCCGCGACGAGGCGCTGGCCCGGGGCGTCGTCTTCGCCGCGGGGGAGATCTCCCACCCCGCGCGGCCCGAGCGCACGCTGCGCTTCGCCGAGGTGGTGCACGCCGCCTACCTCGCGCAGCTGTCCCTGTCCGCCACCGGCTACTACCGCACGCCCGACATCACGTACGACCGGGACACGGGACGCGGCAAGCCCTTCCACTACTACGCCTTCGGGGCCGCGGTGGTGGAGGTGGAGCTCAGCGGCCTCACCGGCGAGCACCGCGTGCGCCGCGTGGACGTGCTCCACGACGTGGGCACCTCGCTGGTGCCCAGCATCGACGTGGGACAGGTGGAGGGCGGCTTCGTGCAGGGCCTGGGCTGGCTCACCTGCGAGGAGGTGCTGTTCGACGGCCAGGGCCGGCTCATCACCCACTCGCCGGACACGTACAAGATTCCCTCGGTGGGTGACGTCCCCGAGGACTTCCGCGTGGCCCTGCTGGAGCGCGCGCCCCAGGACAACGCCATCCACGGCAGCAAGGCGGTGGGCGAGCCTCCCTTCATGCTCGCCATTGGCGCGGTGACGGCGCTGCGGCATGCCGTCTCCGCCTTTGGCACGCCGGGCGCGCCGGTGACGCTCGCCTCGCCCGCCACGCCCGAGGCCCTGCTGCGCGCGGTGGAGACGGCGCGGACGGGCCGTTAGTCAGGCGCCGAACGCCCCGCGCAGGGGCATCAGCCGCCCCCACACGCTCGCGGCCAACGCGCGCTCCTCGCGGGTGGAGGGCAGGCCCCGGCCCAGCAGCTCGTAGAGGCCGAACAGGCCCTTCACCGCGTGCCGTGCCTCGTGCACCAGCGCGTCCCGTTCCCGCTCACCCAGGACCATCTGATCCAGGGTGTCCAGCAGGTGCGCGCGGTAGGCGGTGCCATCCAGGTGCGTGGCGTGGCGCAGGTACGACGTGCCCGACGCCCCTCGCAACCCGAGCGTCCGGCTCATCCCCGCGCCCGACTGGCCCGCGCCCGGCAGCTCCGTCGCGTAGAGCACCCACGCGTGCGCGGCGAGCAGCGCGGGCGTGGTGTCACACAAGAGGCCCAGCCGCTCGACATACGCGGCCACGTCCTGCCGCCGCGCGCTCGCGTGCCAGCCGGGGCCCAGCAGGCTCCGCAGGTCGTCCTGGAGCAGCTCGTTGCACCACAGCTCGGGCAGGCACAGCGGGCCCACCCCCGGGTGCCGCCGGTTCCACAAGAGCGCCCACTCCAGCTCGGCGTAGAGCGCCTGCAGGCTCGACAACAGGCGCGCGTAGCCGCCCCGGTCCAGCGCTCCCCGCGCGAGCCGGCGCGCCAGGGCGGTGCCCCTCACGGCGCGGGCCTCCTCGGTGGTGGCCTGGCGCAATTGCTCCGTCAGCGGGCTCATTGCTTCCACTCCCCGCCCTGGTCCTCCCGCGCGAGTGGCTGGGGCCTGCCCTCGGACAGCGCCCGCAGCGCGTCGCCCACCGTGTGCCAGGCCGCGTGCAGCGAGTCCTCGTCCAGGCGGATCGTCACGGGTCCCATGCTCAAGTGGATGTGGCCGCACGAGCAGCGCGCCACTTCCGCGCTGGGACCCCGGGCCAGGATGGTTCGGTGGCAGGTGGGCAGGGACATGGGGTTCTCCTCGTCGCGACGGCTTGGTGATTTTGATTATTAATTTCAAAATCAAGATGCACCACCGGGCGGGGTGAGTCAATGGGACGGCGCGCGGAATGTGCGGTCGGCTTCTCTCGCGGGGGGCCATCTGTCAGCCTGTGGGCGCCTGTCCCCGCGCGTCGGGGAGGGGGGAGGTCCGGTCCGTGATGTCATCCGCCCCGCCGTTACTCACGCCCCGGCTGCAGCTGCGCGACTTCGTGGAGGAGGACTGGCGCGCCACCACGCGCTACGAGTCGGACCCCGAGGTGGTGCGCTACGGCAGCCACGGCGTGCGCACGCCCGAGGAGAGCCGGGAGTACATCCTCCGGGTCGCGGAGCTGTCGCGGCCACTGCCTCGGCGCGTCTATGACCTGGCCATGGTGCGGCGCGAGGACGGGCGGCTCATCGGCCGCTGTGGCATGCGCGTCACGGACGTGCCGTCACGCGAGGGGACGCTCTGGTACATCCTCGAGCGTCCCTCCTGGGGCCAGGGCTACGCCTCCGAGGCGGCCCAGGCCGTCATGGACTTCAGCTTCGGCACGCTCGGGTTGCATCGCATGTACGCGGACTGCGACCCGCGCAACCCGGGCTCCTACCGGGTGATGGAGAAGCTGGGCATGCGGCGCGAGGCGCACTTCCGCGAGAACGCGCTCATCCGGGGCGAGTGGTGTGACTCGTACATCTACGCGCAGCTCGAGCACGAGTGGCGGGCGCGCGGACGCGGGCGCGGGTAGCCTCCAGGCATGGGGAGGACGCCGAAGACACCGAGGTGGTTGGAGGCCGCGCGCCGACGTCAGGCGCCGGTGCCGGAGGGCGAGCGCGCGGAGTGGTTGGCGCGGGCCCTGGGCCGGGCGGGGGTGCTGCCGCGCCTCGACGCCGAGCGGGCCATCCAGGAGGGGCGGGTGGAGGTGGACGGGCGCGTGGAGCGCGATCCCTTCGCGCCGGTGCGCGCGGCGAGCGGGGTGCGGCTGGAGGGGCAACCGCTCTCGCTGACGTCCGAGGTGCTGACCGTCATGTTCCACAAGCCCGCCGGCCTCGTGGTGCACGGGCACGATCCCGAGGGCCTCGGCACCGTCTTCGAGCGGCTGCGCGCCGTGCTGCCCGAGGCGCTGCGCGGCTACGAGTGGTACGCCGTGGGCCGCCTGGATCGCGACACCACGGGCCTGCTGCTCTTCACCAACGAGGAGCGGCTGGTGGCGCACGCGACCTCGCCCGTCACGCACCTGGCCAAGCGCTACGTGGCGGACGTGGAGGGCCTGCCCACGGAGGCGGCCCTCCAGCGACTGCGCGAGGGCGTGGTGCTGGAGGACGGACCGACCCGGCCCGCCGAGGCGCGCGCGCGCGGACCCCAGCGCGTGGAATTGGTGCTCACCGAGGGCCGCCACCACCAGGTGAAGCGGATGCTGGCGGCGGTGGGGCATCCCGTGCTCGCGCTGCACCGGGAGGCCGTGGGCACGGTGTCCCTGGACGTACCCGAGGGCGGGTGGCGGCGGCTCACGGACGCCGAGGTGGAGACGGGGCTCGGCTTTCGCTGAGGGGGGCTCAGGTCTCCTGGCGGGCCCGGGCTTCCACGCGGGCGCGAAGCCCCTGGGCCAGTCGGGTGCTGTGGGGCAGGGTCTGGCCGAGCAACCGGGACACGGGCTGGGCGAGGCCCACGGAGTTGGTGAGGACGCAGCCCTGGAGCCGCGCCCGCTGCTCCACGGGAAGCGCGCGCTCCTCGAGGGGAAGCCCCTCCCAGGGACCCGCCTCCACCACCACCGCGCGGATGATGCCCGGCAGACAGGGCGCCTCCACCGGAGGCGTCACCACGGCGTCCTCCAGGAGGAAGAAGAGGTTGCCGTTGGGCGCCTCGCACCACTCGCCGTGCTCGTTGGCGAAGACCGTTCCCCGGCCCAGGTGGCTGTACTGGCGCAGGTACGACACGCTCTTATGGGTCGCCAGGGGATCGCCCCGCCGGTAGCCGCGCGATTCGAGCTGGTCGAGGACGAGCCCCTCCGGGACGGGAGCGGGCCGGTGCCGGAAGGTCAGCAGGAGCTGGCCATCCCCGGCGACGAGCTTGCCCACGCCGGTGAAGCGCGGGCCCATGTCCTCCACCGCGAGGCAGCGGCGCAGGGCGTCGAGCACGGCCTCGGGTTCGAGCAGGGGGGCGGGGGGCGCGCGCACGGTGTCCGCGTAGGCGGCGAGGCTCGTCCGCAGCCGGGCGAGGTGCCGTGCGAGGAACCAGGGCGTGCCTTCCTCGATGAGGAAGGTCTCGAAGAAGCCCGCGCCGAAGAAGAAGGACTGGAGGAAGTCGCCGAGGCGCAGCTCCTGCATCCGCCGCACCTCGCCATTCACCGCGACCGTATCAATCAATGGGTCTCGCCCGCCGCCTGGGGTTGGTAGGTGACCGAGAGGATGCGCAGACGCTTGGACTTTCCTCCAGGCTGCTGCCACTCGATCTCCTGCCCCACGGACAGGCCCAGCAGTGCCGCGCCCACGGGCGCCAGGACGGAGATGCGTCCCTGCTCCAGCGAGGCATCCTGGGGGTAGGAGAGCGTCACCTCACGCGACTCCCGCGTCTCCTCGTCCCGATACACGACCCGGCTGTTCATGGTGACGACGTCGGGGGGCAGCTCCCGGGCCTCCACCACCTCGGCGCGCAGCAGCTCCGCGTCGAGGGCCTCGGCGACGTCCCCGGAGGTGGTGTCGACCAGGGTGCGCAGCCGCTCCATGTCCGTCGTCGTGACCACGATTCTCGGCTCGGGCGTGCTCATGGTGCTTCAAACCTTCGCCCCGAGGGTCTGGAGGTCAACCTTCCCCACCCCTCGGGGCTCGCTGGCCCGCCTGCTCAGCGGGCGTCTCCGAAGTGCCGCCGCAGGGCGTCCAGGACCGCGGGCTCGTGCGTGCCGTTGAAATGCTTTGCCCCGGGGACGAGCTGCACCTGGGCGCCCAGCCGTTCCTCCCAGAGTCGGGCGTTCTCGCGGAAGTCCGAGGTGAAGGGATCGTTGTCGGAGAGCAGCACGACGACCCGGCCCGCGGCTGCGCGGATCCGCTCCAGGTCCAGCATCCGGTCCGTCCAGGGCCGCAGGCTGTCCCAGGGGTTGTCCACGCTCCACCAGGCGGCCACCAGCAGCACGCCCTCCACCTGGCTGCCCGGCGGGAGCGTCTCCAGGTAGCGCAGCACGGTCTGGCACCCCACGCTGTGGCCCATCACCACGGAGCCGGGGGCGGGCGCGCTCCCCAGGGCCTGGGCGAGCGCGGGAACCCAGGTCTCCGGCCGCGGCTGTTTCGGGTCGGGCATCTCCAGGGCGCGCAGGGAGTCGAAGCCGGCGGGCTTCTCCTGGAGCAGCCACGGGTAGAAGTCCGAGTCGGCATGGCCGGCCCAGCGGGGGACGATGGTCAGGGAGCGCGTCATGGTGCTCCGGGACATAGCACCGTCCCGGAGCCCGTGGACGTCAGCTCGGATCGATGGAGGCGCTGCGCACGCCGGGCAGGGCGGTGCGCAGCCCCTCCAGCAGTTGCAGTCCATCCATGCGCGGGGGCATGGCGAGCTCGAAGACGGCGGTGCCCGCCTGCGTCGTCGGCGCCTCCTGCTCGAGCGTGAGCATGCGCGCCTCGGGGTGGAGCGCCCGGAGCGGGGGCAGGGCCTCGCGCAGGTTCTCCACGTCCAGGGACAGCTTGATCCAGTTGGGCCGGGGCTGTGCCGTGAGGTCCAGGACGATGAGCACCGCGCCGAGGAAGCCCGTGGCGCACGCGGCCACCTGGAAGGCGCCGAGCCCGCAGGACATGCCCACGCCGATGAGCACGAACATGACGGCCGCGTCACGCGTGTCCTTGATGCCCGAGCGGAAGCGGATGAAGCCGCCGAGCCCCACGAGGCCGAAGGCGCGCGACATGCTGTCGCCGATGACCGTGGTCATCACCGCGCCCGCCACGGCGATGAGCAACTGCGTGTGCGCGGTCTCCTGCGGCATGGCCGGCGCGGAGGGCATGAACCGGCGCCAGGGCCGGTAGGCGAGCACCGCGCCGAGCACCAGCGCGAGGCTGAAGCGCAGGAGCGCCGCCTGGATGTCCAGGGCCTGCGGGCTCACCGTGGCGGCGGCCTGGGCCACCAGCTCAGGCGGAGGCATCACGCACCTCCCGCTCCAGCATCCGCGCGGTCCGGGCCGCCTGCCGCAGCAGGGCGAAGTCCCGGGGATGGGCCGTGAGCAGGCGCGTGATGAGCTCGCGCCCCCGAGTCGTCTCGGCCAGCGGCCCCAGGCTCTTCACCGAGGCGGCCGGCCAGGTGTCCGCCAGCGCCTGGCGCAGCCGCCACGCCGTGGCGCCGTCCATGCCCTCGAAGGACTCCAGCGTCTCCTCGCACTGCGCCCCGAAGGACTCGCGCAGCGCCCAGGCCCGGGGGTGGTCCAGCCCCTCCAGGGATTCGATGACGAGCTTGGTGGCGCGCACCGCGTGCTGCTCGCGCAGGGTCCACGCCCGCTCGTCGTCCAGCCCCTGCAGCGTGCGCAGCACGGCATCGGGCGCCGTCTCCCAGGCCTTCTGACGCCAGGCCCACGCCCGCTCGTCATTGAGCCCCCGGAGGCTCTTGCACGCCAGCCGCGCCACCTTCTCCTGGGTGAGCGCCGCCTCTGCGCCGCGCGCCGTCAACCAGCGCTCGCGCAGGGCCCACGCCCGCTCCGAGTCGATCCACCCGAGCGAGGTGAGCACCGCCTCGGGCACCGCGACGCCCAGGCGCTCGCGCAGGGCCCACGCCCGCTCCGAGTCGAGCCCATCCAGGGACAGGGCCACGGCCTCGGGCTGGCGCGTCTCCCAGCGCTCGCGCAGGGCCCACGCCTCGGGGTGGTCCGCGGCCAGGTTCTTGAGCGAGCCGAGCACGTGCACCGGCGCGGCCTCCTCCACCTGGGCGCGCAGGCGCCAGGCGTGGGGCGTGGTGACGCTGCCCAGGCCGTAGGCGATGAGCTCCGGACAGCGCGAGGCGAGCAGCTCGCGGCGCCGCTCGATGTCCGGTCCCTCCAGGCCCGAGAGGAAGAAGGCCGCGAGCGCGGGCTCCTCCACCGTCCAGCGATCCACCCGCGCCAGGTAGCGCGCCCGGGCCTCCTCGGGGGAGCGGGGCGCGGCGGACTCGCCCGGCGTGGGCAGGGGACGCCGGTCTCCGCTGCCCCGCACCAGGCCCAGCACCTCCTGGGTGAGCAGGGTGACGAGCGTGTCGAGCGTCACGTCCGCGTTCTCCACGAGGCGCCAGCGCTCGGGATTCTCGGCGGCGAGCGCCCGGTAGCCCGCGCGCAGCCGCGTCTGCATGCCCGCGCCGGCCAGGCCCTTGCGCGAGGAGACGCCCGTGTCCGACACGAGCACCTTGGACAGGCGGCGGCGGGCGCGCGCGATGGCGGGGTCCACGTCGATGAGGAAGACGCGCTCGGGCTGCAGGCCCCGGGCGCACGCGTCCATGATGGGGCGCACCGCGTCCTCGGGCAGGCCCCGGCCCCAGCGCGCGAGCACCTCGGCCGTGTAGAGGAAGCGGTCGGCGATGACGACCTCGTACTCGGCGAGCGCCGGACGCGTCACCTCCTCGAGCAGCTGCGTCTCGCGCGCGGTGTACAGCAGCAGCTCCGCCATGGGCGTGAGCGCGAGGTGGAGCGGGTTCTTGGTGAAGAGCCTCAGCCCCTCGGACACCGGCGAGGCGAGCTTGCCGTCCTCCCGGACATGCCGCACGCGCAGCCCCGCCTGGCGCAGCTCGCGCGCCACGCGGTTGGACAGCGTCGTCTTGCCGGAACCATCAATCCCCTCGAATACGATCAGCATCAGAAAATCACCTCGAGCTGCACCAGCAGGGCCCTTCTCTTGACCAGGTCATCATCCAGGGAGGCGAGGATCGCGGGCACCCGGGCCTCGGCCTCGCGGTGCTCGTACTGCGCCTGGATCCGCCAGCGCTTCCACTGGCCGAAGTTCAGTCCGCCCACCCCTTCCCAGAGCATATCGTTCACCGTCTCCAGGGCGGGATCGAACGCCGAGGCCATGACGAATGGCTCCAGGTAGAATTGGTTCTTCTTCACGCCGCCCACGCGCAGGGCGGTGATGGCGCGCGCGGTGAAGTGCTGGCCCGGGACGCTGGTGAGCACGGGCGAGCGGCCCACCAGGGCCTCCACCCAGGAGCGCCACTCGCCCCAGCCCAGGGGCAGGGCGTGCTTGAGGTCCACCCCCAGCGTCCAGTTGGCGTTCACGCCGCCGTTGGCCGCGGAGAACGCATCGCCCCGCGCCGAGGCGCCCACCTCCAGGGTGTCGAGCAGCTGCACGGTGCCGCGCGCCATGGGCACGAGCCCCAGTCCTTCCTCCAGGCTCGAGCGTCCCGCCTCGGGCTGCCACACCCCCGCGCGCACGCGCACCACGCGGGTGCACGTCAGGCACTGCCACTCGAGCTGCGCGCCCACCTGCCGGTTGGTGAGGTTGAGCACGCCGGGGTTGAGCACCTCGCGCGCCAGGCCCCGGCGGATGACGGGCAGCCGCGCGGCGGGCTCCAGCTCCACGAGCGACATCGGGGTCTTGAAGCGGCCCACGCGCACGGAGAAGCCGTCCACGAGCTTCATGGAGACGAAGGCGTCCTTGAGGCCATTGGGCAGGCCGTCGGTGACGTCGAACTCCACCACGGCCTTCACCCGCTTCTTCCACTGGTAGGTGAACTCCAGGCGCGCGGCGGGCACGGTGAGGCTGCCCTTGAACGTCTTGTCCTCCTTGGCGCTGATGGTTTCCCGGGTGCGCACCCGGCCGCCGATGGACCAGTTGCCCAGGGGCGTGTCCTGGCGGAGCGTCGCGTCGGGCCGGCTGCTGGGCGTGGGCGAGGGGTCCGCGGGCCCCTGGGTCTGGTCGGAGTCCTGCGCCCGGACGGGCGACACCCAGAGCATGGCGAGGGCGATCCCTCCGGCGGCCCACTGCCGGAGGGTGGAGGAACGGGAAGAGGTATGCACGGCGCGAGGCTCCTGGGGGTTCACTTCACGGCGGGCACGCCATCGAGCAGCGCGCGCATGCCTTGTTCGAACTTCGAGTCATGGGTCTCGAAGGCTTCCAACGTTCGCAACGCCTCCTCCAGCCAGGACGGCTGGGGGCCCCACCCCTTGACCTCCACGAGCGTGGCGGGGGCTTGCTGGATGAGCCGCGTGGGCGCCGCGGGCACGCCCAGCTGGCTGTCGCGCGGGGGCAGGGCGAAGACCAGGTCCTCGTCCACGGTGATGCGCACGCTGGCGTCGGCGTTGGCGAGCGTGCCCCGCCGGTACCACGCCATCACCCACGGCCGCACCGGGCCATGGGGACTGTCGCGCAGCAGCCGCGCCGCGGCGCCGCTCGCGGGCGGCTCCGCGCCACCGAGCAGCGCCGAGGCCTCGTCCGAGGTGATGGGCACGCGCACCTTGGTGCGCTGCTCGCCCCGGTTCGTCTTGAGCTCCAGGTAGCGCGTGCCGGTGAGCACCGCGGGCTGGGCCAGGTCCGCCGTGCCCGCGTACTCGCGCAGCCGCAGCCGCTGCGTGTGTCCGTGCCGGCACGAGTCGAGGAAGTCGAGCCGCTCGGTGTCGAAGTAGGTCGTCCGGGTGAAGGCGAAGGGCAGCCCGCTGTCGTACACGCAGGGCTTGGTCCAGGAGGCGGCGGCCCGCAGGAAGGTCTCCAGGGCCTCGCGCGAGGGCAGGAAGCGCCGCTCGCGGTCTTGCGACACGGGGGCGGGAGAGGGGGGATTCATGCGGGCCGCGGCACTCATGGGGTGACTCCCAACGCGGTCTTGACGTCTGCCTGACGCTTCGCCGCGAAGTTCAACAGTCCAGTGGTTCCACTGATCGCCGTCTCGAAGGACTCCGGCGTGCTCAGGAAGGTGAAGCCCGTGCGCTCGGCGTTCTCGCCCACGGCCCAGGGGGCGATGGTGTCGCGCGCCGAGGTGATGCGGGCGCGCAGCGCGTCCGGGCTCGCCGGCCCGTCCACGGCCTCCAGCAGGTACTGCCGGTAGAGCGCGGCGTAGGTGGGATCATCCATCAGCAAGCGGATGAGGGGCCAGCTGGCATCCGTGGTCTCCTGGGTGATGGACGTCGAGCGGCCCATGCCCTCGCCCATGGAGCGGTCATGGTCCCAGGAGATCCAGTGCAGGCGGTGGCCCTCCTGGGGGTGGGCGTAGAGGTAATAGTTGTGCGCCATGCCGCCGTACGCGTCCCAGTTCTGCATCACGGTGTTGATGGCGAGCCAGCGCAGGAATCCCGGCACGTCCAGCCGGGCCTCGAGGCCCGCGCGCCAGGCGGCGGCATCGGTGCGGTCCGCGTTGAGCGCGGCGATGGCCTCCTGCACGGGGCCCCAGCCCTGCTCCTCGTTCTTCTGGAGCGCGAAGGAGGCCTCGTCGAAGGCCTGCCAGCGCGCGCCCACGCCATCCGCCTCGTAGAGCGGGCCGTCATGGTCGCCGAAGTGCCGGTCGAGCAGCGAGTTGTTGTCCGCGTCCTCGTCCAGTGTGTACAGGCCCCAGTACTCGGGGCCCCCGCCATGGTCCACGTACAGGGCCACGAAGCCGGTGGTCGGCGCGGGCACGCCGAACGCGCGGTACACGTCCGCGGTGACCTTGTCGCGCATGAGCGACGTGTCGGCCGCGCCGTTGCCGAGCGACAGCTTCTTGAAGCCGTAGAAGCGCTGGCCGTCCGTCTCCGGGTGCGCCTCCTTGTACTTCTCGAAGTGCAGGCGCAGGGGCAGCTTGCCCACGCCCCGGCGCCAGGTCTCGCCGAGCGACGAGTTGCCCTTCATGCGCACGCCGACCTGGGGCCAGGTCTTCCCTTCGAACTTGAACGTCGCGGGGACGTAGACGGGCGTGTTGGGCACGATGTCCCCGCCGCCTCCGCCGCCTCCGCCCGGACCCCCGCCGCCGGGTCCACCGGGGCCGCCGCCGCCGCCGCGCGCCGGCTGGCAGAGCAGGGGAGCGCCATTGCGGCCCGGGGCACAGGTGCTGGTGAAGGTATTGCCCATGAACGTCGCGGTGCACGCGTCGCCCGCGGCCTTGCCCTCGCAGGCCTGGGTGAGCTCCGCGGGCGCGCCACCGCCGCCCCCGGGCGCGCCACCGCCTGGCGCGCCGCCGCCGCCCGCGCCGAAAGCGCCGAGCATGCCCGTCATGTCGTCCTGCATCACCCGCCAGTCCTCCGGCGTGAGGACGAGGTCGAAGCGGTTCACCCGGCTCGCGGGGAACACGACGTCATAGGCCGGAGCGGCCTTCTTGCCGTGGGACTCCTCGGACCAACCCTCGGGCCGCTCGACGCCGACCCCGCACGCCGCGCTCAGGGCGAAGGCGATCGAGGCGAGTGCTCCAAGGCGCGGGCGTCGTGACATGGCGTGTCCTCTCGAAAAGGGGACCCCGCGCGCGCGGTGAGGGCACTCGCGCAGGGTTTCGAGCAGGCACATTGAAACAAGCCAGTGACCCTTTGTTTACACGTTTGTGACGAAATATTTACTCCAGAAAAGATTTCCCCCCCTTGACCGCCTCACCCCTGGGTGCTCATCCACAGGCCCGCGCCGAGCATCACCCCGAAGACGAGCTCGAAGCGCGCCGTCTCGCCGAGGGCCTGGTTGAGGGCCGCGCCGGACTCCCGGAACACCCGCCGCAGCGGGGGCAGGGCCAGCGGCAGCGACAGCAGGGGCAGGAGCACCGTGGGGCCGGTGAGCTCCAGGCCCCACATGAGCACGGGGGTGAGCGCGGTGATGCCCAGCACGGCCGCGTACTGGAAGCGCCCGAAGCCCGCGCCCAGCAGCACCACCAGGGTGCGCTTGCCCACCAGCCGGTCCGTCTTCACGTCGCGCAGGTTGTTGACCGTGAGGATCGCGATGCCCAGCGTGCCGGGGACCAGGGCGCTCAGCCACACGAGCGGGCTGAAGTGTCCCGCCTCCACGTAGTAGGTGAGCGCCACGGGCACCAGCCCGAAGAAGATGAAGACGGCCACGTCGCCCAGGCCGTTGTAGCCCAGCGGGTAGGGGCCCCCGGTGTACGCGTAGGCGGCCAGCACGGAGACCAGCACCAGCACCAGCGCCGGCGGCCCCAGCATGTTCACCAGCTGCAGGCCCATGATGACCGCCAGGGTGAAGAACAGCAGCGTCGCGCCGAGCACCATCTCCGGGGACATCAGCCCGCTCTGCGTCACCCGAACGGGCCCGAGCCGCTCGGCCGTGTCCGCGCCCCGCTTGAAGTCGCAGTAGTCGTTGTTGAGGTTGCACGCGATCTGGATGAGCAGCGTCCAGCCCAGCGCCACCAGGAACGCCCCGGGCGCGTGGTAGCCGTCCCGTGCGGCCAGGGCATGCCCCAGCAGCACTGGGACGAATCCCGCCACCAGGGTCTTCGGGCGGATGGCCATCAGCCAGATTTGCAGGGAGCTGGGACTGCTGAGCGGAAGGGAATTCATGGCGCGCCTCCCCTGAGGTAGGCTTCCTCGGGATTCCAGTGGGGCGCTTCCCCACTCAAATCGCGAGAAAACATGGGTTCTCGGGACAGACCCCTCAAACGGGATCTTCTTCATTATTAAGAAAATTTGCTACTTTGGCTATACCTGATCGCATCGGACCCGGAGTCGTGTGGGACGACTCCCTGGGTTCACTGGGAAGGTCGCTCGTGAGGGCGGCCCGGGAGTACGGAGGCATCGAGTGAAGAAGAAACTGTTGTACGCGGCCCTGGTGCTGGTCCTGTTGGTGGGCGGCGGCATTGGCTTCGTGTCGTACCAACTGGAGCAGCCGGTGACGGCGCCGCTGCCCCCCATCAAGGCGAACACCTCGCCCGAGGCGGTGGCGCGCGGGGCCGTCATCTTCCACTCGATGTGCGAGGGCTGTCACCGCTCGCCCGGGTCCGAGCGGGTGACGGGGGCGCGCATGTTCGAGGTCCCCGCCTTCCTGGGGACGTTCTACTCGGCCAACATCACCCTGGATCCCAACGTGGGGATCGGCACGCTCACGGACGAGCAGATCGCGCGCATCATCCGCTACGGCGTCAACCGCAAGGATCGCATGACGATGATGGCGCAGTCGGCCATGTCCGATGACGACATCGCCGCGGTGCTCGGCTTCATGCGCTCGGGCGATCCCGTCTTCCAGCCGGACCCCGCGACCCAGCCGCCCACGCAGCTGTCCACGGCGGGCAAGCTCATCGTCTATCTGGCGGGGGGCACCAAGGTGCCGGATCGGCCCGCCTCGGGCATCCTCACGCCGCCGCGCACGGACAAGCTGGCCTATGGCCGCTACCTGGCCCACGACGTCTTCGACTGCGCGGGCTGCCACTCGCCGGGCTTCGACGCCAGCAAGGGCGTGGGGCCGGAGGCGTTCTCGGGCGGCTTCGAGTTCGAGGACGCCTCGGGCGCGAAGATCGTCGGGCCGAACATCACCTTCCACCCCACGGGCATCGGCAAGTGGTCCGTGGAGGACTTCGGCGTGGCCATCCGTGACGGCCTCAAGCCGGGGGGCTCGGGCATCCTGCGCATGCCCATGCCGCGCTTCCGCGGCCTGCAGGACGACGAGGTGGAGGCCCTGTACGAGTACCTCAAGTCCAAGCCGCAGCTGGCCACCAAGGCGGGCTAGCCCGCTCGGTCCGTCGCCGTGCCGCGTCGCCGTGCCGCGTCGCCGTGCCGCGTCAATGAGGAGCCGGCCCCCTCATTGGCGCGTGCCGGGCGGTTTTGTTAGCGTGATCGCCCGGAAGAGCGTCGCGCTCTGCCGTTCCCCTCTTCGCCCCCCCCCTCTCGGAATGAATGCTTCGAAGGTGCTGAGAAGCACGCTCTACGGCCTGTTGTTGGGACTGTCCGCGTGCCAGTTGTTGAACATCGAGGATGCGGAGAATGTCCCGGGCCGCGGCTCCACGGCGTTCGACCCGTATGCCGCGGCGGCCTCGGGTGCCATCAAACTCAGTCTGCAGATGTTCAACGGGTGCGCCATCCTGTCCAATGGCCAGCCGGTGGCCAAGGGCAACTCCCCGGTGCCGGGCTACCCCACCGAGTGCGCCGATCCCACGGCGGGCGATCCGTCCCACGCGCCGAAGCTCGTGCCCCAGCAGCGCTTCCAGGTGATGACGGACACGAAGTACTTCCTCAACCAGATCACCCTGACGGACACGGTGGCCAACGTCCACACGGACCCCAAGGACCTGGCGTCCGTGGTGCGCTGGATGCGCCGCGAGTCGCGCTTCAAGGATCTGGACTGGACGGACCTGAGCCAGGAGGGCGTGCGCTGGTTCGAGACCCTCTCCCAGGGCACGTGGTCGCGGGAGATCCAGTTCCGCAACGCCCGCTGGATGTTGTCCCAGGACGACTCCTTCACGCTGGAGGTGCTCGACAGCGACGGCTCCGTGCGCCAGACGGCCACGTACAACCGCCGGGACTTCGCGGGCGAGTCGTCCATGGCGGGCCACACCAACGTCTCCTACACGGTGGAGAACCTGCTGGCGCCGCGCTCGCCCTCGGACGCGGAGCTGCGTGAGGTGCCCAGCCCCCTGCCGGGCATTGGCGGCATCACGTACCGCACCATGGTGCGCGTGGACCTGGTGGGCTCCACCAACCCCTTCAAGGACTTCCGGGTGCTGGGCGTCTCGGGCGACGGCGCGCTGCGCCTCACCTGGAGCCTGATGCCCAACTCGCCCTTCACCATCCCCGTCACCTTCGTGCGGCCCAGCGACGTGGCCCCCACGTGCTTCAAGGACGACGACTCGCCCACGCCCTGCGGCTTCGGTCTGGATCCGCGCGTGCAACTGGGCCGTCCCAAGAACGGCCAGTTCTACGTGCCGGGCGAGCGCATGGACGTGGTCATGGACGTGCGGGATGGGGAGGGCAACCGCCTGCACCGCAAGGAGCTGCTGCCCAGCTACGCCGACTTCTACGCGGGCAACACCAACGGCATGCTCTACGCCTTCGAGGGCCACCTGCTCACGCAGGGTGAGCGCGACACCACCTCCGCCTACCAGGTGGTGGGGCCGCTGCAGGACCTGCGCACGTGGAGCGACGTGGCGGGCCAGCCGCCGTACTTCAGCGCCTCGGGCGCGGCCGCCGCCACCTACACCGCCATGGTGCCCGAGTTCGCCTCGCTGCCCATCATCCCGGGCTTCTTCACCGCGAACTGGCCCACGCGCACCACGGTGACGCTGCCGCCGGACGCCAAGCCTGGCACCTACGTCGTCCTGACGCGCTCGGTGCGCCAGTTCATGGGCGAGCGCGTGTCCAAGGGCAACGCGGCCTTCTTCCAGGTGGGCCAGGCCGAGCGCACCGCGTACCCGAACCGGGTGGGCAACTGCCAGACGTGCCACCGCGGCGTGGTGTCGCTGGACAACCTGCGCCATGGCTTCTCGGTGGACCACGTCGAGTCCTGCAAGGCGTGCCACATGAGCACCGCGGATCAGCCGGGCCGCATCCAGGACGAGATGCACCGGCTGCACATGAACTCCACCAAGTACCCGCAGAACAAGGCGGACTGCCGCATGTGCCACCTGACGCGCGAGAGCGCGGTGCGGCCGAGCCTCACCGTCTGCAAGTCCTGCCACCCCTCGGTGCACGGCGACGAGTACTTCTCCATGGCCTTCACCGACGTGGGCGGCCCCTCGCGCTTCAGCAACTGCGCCCAGTCGTGCCACGTGGACAAGACGCCCACGGGCCACATCCTCCCTGACTGAGTCGACGGAACCGCTCACATGAAACGCGCATCCCTCATTGGTTTGGTCTCTTCCCTGGGCGCGCTGCTGGGCAGTGGCTGCGGCGAGCCCGCGGCGCCGCCGGCCCCGGACAACGTCTACGTGGACCTGCCCGAGGCCAAGGCCACCGCCTCCGGCTACGCGTGGGACCCCGAGGCCTTCTTCCTGAGCGTCGCCTCGTGCAACGAGTTCCTGGGCGGCGCCTGCCCCATTCCGCCGCTGCTCGCGGACCTCACGCCCTTCCTGCCCCTGGCCTCGGTGCAGGGCGCCCAGGTGTTCGTGTTGGATCCCATCGCGCCGCCGGATCAGCCGCCCGCCTTCGCCCAGCCCACCGGGCCGGACGCGCTCTGGCGGGTGGAATCCCTGCCGAGCCGGGACGAGGTGCCCTACTTCGTCGCCAACACGGGTCAGGGCGCGCTGCTCGCGCTGCCGCCGGAGGCCACCGCGCCCCTGCCGCCCGTGGCGCCCGCGCCCTACCTGCCCACGGTGACGCTGCGCCCGTTCTTCACGGGCAGCAGCCGCTTCTGTCCGCTGGGGGAGTCCATCCACACGAGCACCACCGGCGTGCTGGACGCCGTGGCCCGCTACCGCTCCTCCAAGGGCCTGGCCACCAACGTGGCCGACTTCATCAACCCCGCCCGCTTCAGCGGCGTGCTGGTGTTCTGGCAGTACGCGCCCGCGCCGCTGCCCAACCTGCTCATCCCGGCCGATCGCACCACGGTGCAGGCCGCGCTGGGCACCAAGTACCACCTCGGCTGGCGCAAGCCCGGCACCGGCGGCAGCACGCAGTCCCCGCGCGGCTTCTACGTGGCCGACGGCGCCGCCTCGAGCCCCATCGGCGTGACGGTGGTGGTGCTCCCGGCCGGCTCGGTCACGGACCCCACGGCGCCCGTACAGTTCCTGCCCGTGGACACGGTGACGGACGCGGCCCAGGGCCGGCCCTACGTGTTCGCGCCGCTGCCGCTGCCGGCCATCCCCGGACTCATCTCCGCCATGTCCGTGCAGCTCGGCGCCGGCGGCCCGCCTCCGGACCCCTCCGAGGTGCCGTACACGCCCATCCCCTCGTTCCTCTGTCTGCTCTAGCCGGGCTTCACCCTCACGGGACGGCGCGCTCCGGGTCCTCCGGCAGCCGCCGTCCCGTTGTCGTTGCGGGCCCCGTGCATCCCCCCGAGTCCGTGGAATCGCAATCATTCTCAGGGTTTAAAAGCACTGCAATTTGACGCGTGCGGGCGAACTTCACTCGCTGTGTCTATCTTTGTTTACTTGGATGTCCTGAAATCCTATTTTGGCGGGAAGGAACGGTTTTTCGCCGTTCAGTTTCTGTGGATCAGGACGAGGAGACATCCATGAAGGCGTACGGAATCGCGCTGGTGTCGATGCTGTCCCTGGTGGGGTGCGGCGGCCCGGAGGACGTGGACGCGGCCGAGGTGCTGGGCGAGGAGTCCCAGGCGCTGGGCTGTGCGGTGAAGGGCGATGGGAAGACCACGCTGCGCTTCATCAACAAGTGCGGCTACACCGTCACCTTCGCGGGCAACAACATCTCCGGCGGCAACCTGGCCTCGGGCGCCGAGGCCTGCCGGACCATCGGCAACAACACGGACCACATGATCTCCAAGCGCTACTGGGGCTTTCGCCAGGGCGAGGATCCGGGCGTGGGCCGCCACTCGCTGGCCGAGTTCGGCTTCAACGAGAACGCCTTCGGCTATGCGAGCTGGGACTGGTTCAACCTGAGCCACGTGGATGCCCACAACCTGCCGCTGAAGATCATCCCCTACGAGCTGGGCGGCACCACCACCTGCTCGGGGCAGACGCGGAGCTGTCCGCAGAACCTGCTGACCAACTGCCCCGAGGTGGGCAAGCTGCGCAACAGCGCCGGCAAGGTCATCGCCTGCGTGAGCCCCGAGCGGGACAACAAGAACAGCGCCGTGGCGAAGTTCTTCGACTCTGGCTGCGCGCAGTCCTACTCCTGGTCGGGCGATGACGCGGGCCCGATGGCGGCCTGCAACGCCGAGGACTTCGACATCGTCTTCTGCCCGGCGAACTGAGCAGGCGAGGGCGCCCGTTGTCTCAGGGGAGCCCCTCCGGTCCCTCGCGACGCGTCCTCCGCGCGCGAGGGGCCTCACCCGGCGAGTCCTCGCGCGTCAGGGCGACGACGAAGTCCAGGAAGGCGCGGACCTTGGCCGACATGAAGCGCGTGGCGTGGTGGTACGCGTGGAGCGGGTATGTCTCCTCGGCCCATTCCGGCAGCACCTGCACGAGCCGCCCGTCCGCCACGAGCTCGCGCGTGTAGAGCTCGAGCACCTGGGCGATGCCCTGGCCCCCGAGCACCGCCGCGAGCAGCGGGCCGCTCCCATTCACCATCAGCTGTCCGGAGACATTCACGGGGACGACCTTCTTGTCCCGGATGTACTCCCAGCCGAAATGGCTGCCGGTGGCGGGGTCTCGCATCAGCACACACCGGTGCTTCTCGAGGTCGCCAGGCCGCCGGGGCTGCCCGTGCCGCGCGAGGTACGCGGGCGAGGCGCAGGTGATGACGCGGGTGCGCAAGAGCAGCCGGGACTTCAGCGCCGACGGCTCGGGGATGCCAAACCGGATGGCGACGTCGAAGCCCTCCCCGACCAGGTCCCCCATGCGGTCGCGGATGGCGAGCTCCACCGACAGCTCGGGGTGCTGCTCGAGGAAGGGGGCGAGACGCGGCGTCAGCACGAACTGCGCGATGCCTTCGTCCACGTTCACCCGCAGGCGGCCGCGGACCCGGGTCGAGGCATCTCCCGCCTCGTTCGTCGCCTCCGCGATGGCGGCCAGGTGGGGCGCGACCGACTCGTAGAAGCGGCGCCCCTCGTCCGTCAGCGCGATGGCGCGCGCGGTCCGGTGGAACAGGCGGATGCCCACCCGGCTCTCCAGGCGCGCGATGGCCCGGCTGACCGCCGACTGGGTCAGCCCGAGCGCCTCGCCCGCGCGCACGAAGCTGCCGGACTCCACCACCGCGCTCAACATTCCGAGTTCGTTCAGCGAATGCCGGTCGAACCCGCGAGACCTATTTGGCGTCATGCTTAGACTTTCGAGGATGCACGTGCGGAAGGCTCGGCGCGCGCGCACGATGCCCTCGAGACCCGCCCGTGAACTCACGGCGCGGCGACAACCCCGAGGGAATGAACCATGCGAGTCTTCGTCACCGGCGCCACGGGTTTCATCGGCTCCGCCATCGTACAGGAACTCATCGGCGCGGGGCATGAGGTGCTCGGCCTGGCGCGCTCGGACGCCGCCGCCCAGGCGCTCGTCGCCGCCGGTGCGCGGGTGCACCGGGGCCAGCTCGATGACCTCGACAGCCTGAAGCGCGGCGCGGCCGATTCCGAGGGCGTCATCCACACGGCCTTCATCCACGACTTCTCGAACATCTCGGCCTCGGGAGTGACGGACCGGATCGCGATCGAGGCGATGGGCGAGGTGCTCGCGGGCTCGAACCGGCCCTTCGTCGTCACCTCGGGGCTCGCGGGGGGCCGGGTGGGCACCGAGGACGAGTTGCCCCAGGAGGGCTCCGGGCCGTCGCACCGGCTCGCCTCGGACCGGGCCACGCTCGCGCTGGCCTCGCGGGGCGTGCGGGTGTCGTTGCTGCGCCTGCCGCCCTCGGTGCACGGCGATGGGGACCATGCCTTCGTGCCCGCGCTCATCGGCATCGCGCGCCAGAAGGGCGTCTCCGCCTACGCGGGCGAGGGACGCGATGCGTGGTCCGCGGTGCACCGGCTCGACGCGGCGCACCTCTACCGCCTGGCGCTGGAGAAGGGCCAGCCGGGCGCCGTGTACCACGGCATCGCGGACGAGGCCGTGCCGACCCGGGAGCTCGCGGAGGTGATCGGCCGGCGTTTGAAGGTGCCCGTCGTCTCGAAGTCGCTCGAGGACGCGGCCGGGCACTTCGGCTGGCTGGCGCCCTTCTTCACGCGCGACATGTCGGCCTCGAGCACGCGGACGCGGGCCCGGTTGGGCTGGCGGCCCCAGCGGCCCGGGCTGCTCGCGGACCTGGAGCACGGCCACTACTTCGACACCTGAGCGCGGAGCGGACGACATGACCACGATGAACGACACGCGGTTGGGCACGCAGGGGCCGTCGGTGTTCCCCATCGCCCTGGGCTGTATGGGCATGGGCGCGGGGAGCTGGTACGGCGACAGCGACGAGGCCGAGAGCATCGCGACCATCCACGAGGCCATCGAGCGCGGGGTGAACGTCCTCGACACGGGGGACTTCTACAGCATGGGTCGCAACGAGCTGCTGGTGGGCAAGGCGATCCGGGACCGGCGCGACAAGGTGCTTCTGAGCGTGAAGTTCGGGGCGCTCCGGGGGCCGGACGGCGCGCACCTCGGGTATGACGCGCGGCCGGCCGCGACGAAGAACGCGCTCGCGCACAGCCTGACGCGCCTGGGCGTCGATCACATCGACATCTACCGGCCCGCGCGCCTGGATCCGAACGTGCCCATCGAGGACACGGTGGGCGCGATCGCCGATCTGGTGAAGGCGGGCTATGTGCGCCACATCGCGCTGTCCGAGGTCGGGGTCGAGACCATCCGGCGCGCCGCGAGCGTGCACCCCATCTGCGATGTGCAGCTCGAATACGCGCTGGTGAGCCGGAGCGTGGAGGCCCGCATCCTCCCGGTGTTGCACGAGCTGGGCATCGCGATGACCGCGTACGGCGTCCTGAGCCGGGGCTTGCTCACGGGCGCGAAGCCCACGGGAGGACGCGACATCCGCGCGCACCTGCCGCGCTTCTCCGCGGACAACGCGGAGAAGAACGATCAGCTGGTGGACGCGCTCGCGCGCATGGCGGCGAAGAAGGGCGTGTCTCCGGCACAGCTCGCCATCGCGTGGGTCCGGGCGAAGGGCGTGGCGCAAGGCGTGATGATCCTCCCGACGCTGGGGGCGCGCACGCGCAGGCAGCTCGCGGACACGCTGTCGAGCCTCGAGGTGTCCCTCTCCCAGACGGAGGTCGCCGAGCTGGAGGCGGCGGTGCCCGCGAGCCAGGTGGCGGGCACGCGCTACGCGGCGGCGGGCATGGCGACCCTCGACAGCGAGCGGTGAGCGGACCGCGCGGGCCTCAATCCCGTTCGGGCGCGCCCAGGGGGAAGAGCGGTCGGAACGGCCGGGCTTCCTCCACCGCGCGGGCGAAGGACGGGCGGCCGAGCAGCCGCGTCCGGTAGGCGCGCAGCACGGGATAGGCCTCCGAGATCCGGTGGGTCCAGTCCGCGTAGAACAGCGAGGGCGCGGCCGCGCAGTCCGCCAGCGTGAAGTCCGCCCCCGCGGCCCAGGTCCTCCCGGCGAGCTTCCCCTCGAGCCAGGCGTAGGAAACCTCCAGCTTCTTCTCCGCGAGGGCCTGTCCCTCCTGGCGCTTCACGGGGTTTCCGGTCAGCGCGCCGTCCACCGCGTGCTGCGCCGCGTTCATCACGTGCAGGTCGAAGAAGCGGTCGAGGAAGCGCACCTCCAACGCGGCCATCGGGTCCGCGGGCAGCAGGCGCACGGGTCCGGGGTGCACGAGCTGCAGGTACTCGATGATGATGCTGGTCTCGGCGAGGTCGCGCTCGCCATCCACCAGCAGCGGGAACTTGCGCAGCGGCCAGCGCCGCAGCCACTCGGCCGAGTGTTGCGGCGTCTCCGGCCCGATGGTGCGGAACTCGAAGGGGGTGCCGTTCTCGTACAGCGCGATCAGGACTTTCTGCGTGTACGAGGAGAAGGGATGGCCATAGAGCGCGAGGGACATGGTGCGGCTCGTTAGCCGAGACCGCTCGGGACATGCAAGGGGTTGCGCTCCGTCCCCCTGGCATGTCGCGAGTCATTGCGAGGGACGGCTGTCAGCAGTTGCCGACGAGCTCCCACGCGCCCCACTCGCTGCCGGTGGGCGTCTCGTTCTGGGTCCACCACTTGGCGCGCCACAGCTTGCCGCCGGAGGTGGCCTTGTCGTCCTTCACGTAGGCGCGCGTGGCGTCCCAGGCGGACACGCCCGAGCAGGAGCCGGTGCCCGTGCCCTTCACGGTGATGGAGACCGCGGCGGAGACGGTGGACGCGCCCTCGTTGTCCGTGGCCCGCGCCGTCAGGGACCAGGTGCCGGCCGCCGCGTTCGTCCAGCTGAGGCTGTACGGGGCGGAGGTCTTCTCGCCCACCTTGGTGGCGCCCGCGAAGAACTCCACCTTGGCGATGCTGCCATTGGAGTCCGAGGCGTTGGCGCTCAGGGTGATGGCGCTGCCCTGCGAGAAGGACGTGCCGTTGGCGGGGGAGGTGAGGCTCACGGACGGCGCGGGGTTGTTGGACGAGGTGCCGCCGGCCACCTGGTAGATGGCGTTGAGCAGCGAGGTGGAGCCCGAGGTGTCCTGGGAGATCTCCCAGATCATCACGCCGCCGCCCCGCTGGAGCGCGAGCTGGGTCTTGCTCTTGATGGTGGGGATGCCGTTGTAATAGATGCCGTTGACCACGTCCTTGTTGGGCGCCTGCGCGTCCATGCCCACGAGCTGCGCGTAGGTGTAGGCGCCGTTGGACGAGTTCTTGCCGTAGAAGGGCACGCCCAGCACCGCCTTGGACTTGGGCAGACCCCGGCCGAGCCAGTAGTCCATCGACTGGACCGCGACTTCATACGACGAGTGGGGGTAGCCCATGTCGTAGGCCATGATGTTGAGCCAGTCCACGTCGGCGAAGGACGAGACGGGGATGCCGTCGCCGCCGTGGGCGAGCACCGCGGCGGTGAGCCCCTTGCCCTTGCCGTGCAGCGCCGTACCGAGCTGCTTCATCAGCGTGCCGAAGTTCTGGGCCGAGGCGCCGGGATCCGGCCACTCCCAGTCGATGTCCACGCCGTCCAGGCCCGCCTGATCCACGAAGGCGAGCACGTTGTTGACGAAGGTGGTGCGCGCGGTGGCGTTGGCGGCCAGCTGCTCGAAGGGCGAGTCATTGCCGTCCATCCAGCCGCCCACGGCGATGAACACCTTCACGCCGCGCGCGTGGCTCGCCTGGACGAGCGACTGGAGGCGCGCATCGCCACTGCTCACGCCATACAGCCCGCCCTGCGCCGTGGGCAGCAGGAAGGAGTAGTTGATGTGGGTGAGCTTGTCGTACTGGATGGCGTTGACGTCGCCCTGCCACGTGGGGAAGTACCCGACGACGCGGGTGCTGAGCGCGCCGCGCTCCAGCGTGTCCGTGGGCTCCTGCTCCGGGATGTCGGCCGGGCCCGAGCAGGCCACGAGGGTGGCGAGAAGCGATCCAACCGCCAGCTTTCGGAGTTCGAATGGGTTGCGCAAGAAGACTCCTCCAAGGAATTCCAGGAAGAGGCCCGGTCACGTGATTTCGGGTCAATCAGGAGCCCAGAAAGAGTTCACTTCGATCGCGTTTCAAAATTTATGAGGTCAACGAATCGCGATGGCCGCGCGCGTCAATGCGCGGTCCCCTCACCCGGGGAGGACCGGCCACACCCGGACGCCGTTTACCCGCCGAGAGGAAGCGTCTAGATGGGGGGCAATGACCGGAATCGCTCGGGACACCTCAGGCAACCGCATCCAGAACAACCTCCACCCGGACCGCTGCTCCCCCTCGTGGAGCGCGCGCTTCATCCGTCTCTGGGGCGTGGGGGGACTCCTCGTCTCGCTCACGGCCGTGCCGGCGCTCGCGCAGCGAACGACGGCGTCCATCCGGCTCGGCCTCACCGCGCTGAGCGGACCGGCCACGGGCGTGACCGTGGTCGCGGTGAATACCCAGACGGGCTTCGCGACCCAGGGCACCCGGCGCACGGACGGCTCCTTCTTCCTGACGGGCCTCGCCCCCGGTGAGTATGTGCTCACCGTCACCCAGCCCGATGGCAAGGAAGCCTACCGGACCGTCACCGTGCAGATCGGCCAGACGGTGGACGTGAACATCGACGTCGAGAAGGACGTGTCCCTGGACATCGGGCAGGGTGAGACCGTGCTCGTCCAGGGCAAGACCCTCGAGAGCACGACGTCCGAGATCGCCACCAACGTCAGCCGCGAGCAGATCGCGAACCTGCCGCAAAACAACCGCAACTTCCTCAACTTCGCGGCCCTCGCGCCCGGCGTTCGGGTCTCCAACGACGAGTTCAACAAGAACTTCTCCTCCGGAGGGCTCGAGGCCCGCAGCACCAACGTGTTCGTGGACGGGGTGAGCCTCAAGAACAACGTCATCGAAGGCGGTCTGGTTGGCCAGGACGCGAGCCGGGGCAATCCCTTTCCCCAGCTCGCGGTCAGCGGCTTCCGGGTCATCACCCAGAACTACAAGGCCGAGTACGAGCAGGCCAGCGCCGCGATCATCTCCGCGATCACGCGCTCGGGTGGCAATGAGTTTCATGGCGACCTCTTCTTCACCTACCAGAACGAGGCGCTGATCGCCCCGAACTACTTCGCGCTCGAGAAGGGCGAGCTGGAGCGGCCCAAGGAGCTGCGCTCCCAGCTCGGCGCGGCGCTGGGCGGGCCCCTGGTGAAGGACAAGCTGCACTTCTTCCTGACGTACGAGGGCAACCTTCAGGACCGCGCGAACCTGGTGTCCATCGGCAATCCGACGGCGGCGAACCTGGCCCGGTTCGGCGGCTTCGAGGGCAACTTCGGCAGTCCGTTCCGGGAGCACCTCGGCTTCGCGAAGTTGACCTGGAAGCCCGCGGGCAACCAGACGCTGGATATCAGCGCCAGCCTCCGGACGGAGACGGACATCCGTGGCTTCGGTGGCCTGACGAGCTTCGAGAGCGCCGAGAACGTCCGCAACAACGTCACCACGGCCTCGGCCAGACATCAGCTGCGGTTCGGAGATCTGACGAACGAGGCCACGCTCCAGTACCTCGACTCGCAATTCAACCCGATCGCCACGAGCCTGGGCGCCGTGGGGCGCGACTACGAGGGCGTGGTCCGCGTGGGTGGCCGCGACACGAGCCAGGACATCCGCCAGCGGGCGTTCACGGTGCGCAACGACGCGACGTTCGCGAACTTCAACTGGCTCGGCCAGCACGTGGTGAAGACAGGCGCCAAGCTGTCGTTCCAGCACTATCAGATCGAGCGCACGCTGTTCGGCAATCCGCTGTTCCGCTTCCGCGAGGATGCCGAGAATGGCTTGAACTACGACTTCCCGGCCGAGGCCGCCTATGGCGTTGGTGATCCGAGGGTGTCCGCCAACAACACCCAGGTGGGCGTGTACGTCCAGGACGACTGGGAGATCGCCAAGAAGCTGACCGTGAACGTGGGTCTGCGGTGGGATGTCGAGACCAATCCCCTGAACAATGACTACGTGACCCCGGCGGAGGTCCGCGCGGCGGTGGAGGAACTCGCCAACACCGTGGCCCAGACGAACGGGCCCGACTTCTTCCCGGCCAAGGACTACCTGACCAATGGTCAGCAGCGTCCCGTCTTCCTGGGCGCGGTGCAGCCCCGCCTCGGCGCCGCCTTCGACGTGCTGGGCAATGGGCACACAGTGCTCTTCGCCGGCGCCGGGCGCTATTACGATCGCAACCTCTTCAACACCGGCGTGGACGAGCGGCTTCGCCTCCAGTACCAGAGCCGCACGTTCTACTTCTCGCAGGACGGTGCTCCCCGCGGCGGCCAGCCGACCATTGCCTGGCGGCCCGAGTACCTGAGCCGGGAGGGGCTCGACTCGCTCATCGCGAGCGGTGTGGCGCCCGCCCCGGAGATCTACCTGCTCAACAACCGCACCCGGCCGCCGTCGAGCGATCAGCTCAGCGCGGGCTTCCGGCAGCAGGTGGGCCCGATCAGCACCTCGGCGACGTTCACGCACATCCGAGGCCAGAATGGCATTGGCTTCTATCCCGCCAACCGCCTGTCGACGGGCAACCGCGACTTCATCCCCACGCCGGGCGGCTTCGGCGCCGTCATCATCTCGGCCAGCGACCGGACGTCTGTCTACAACAGCCTGCAGATCTCGGCGGAGAAGCCCTACTCGACGGAGTTCTCGGCGGGCGGCGTGTCGTGGGGCGCCTCACTGGCCTATACGCTCGCGGTCGCGAAGGAGCGGGGCGGGCTCTTCAACTTCGACTTCCCGACCATCAAGGACAGCCCGCTCGCGCCCTCGGGTGCCGACGAGCGCCACCGGCTCGTGCTCTCCGGCATCGTGGGCCTGCCCCTGGACTTCAAGCTGTCGACGCTCGTGACGCTGGGAACGGGCCTGCCCTACACCATCTCCGATGCCTCCCGGGGCTTCGCGCCGGACGAGTTCGTGCTCCGCATCAACGAGGGTCGGGCGGAGGGCTTCATCCAGTTCAGCCAGGTGGACGTGCGTCTGGCCAAGGACTTCTCGATCACCAAGGGCCACCGGGTGGGCGTCTTCGCCGAGTGCTTCAACCTCCTCAACACGACGAACTTCGGCGGCTACGACGGCTTCCTGCCTCCGACGACCGAGACGGCGAACCCGAAGTTCGGCCAGCCCACGGCCCTGGTGGGACCGACGCGCAGCTTCCAGTTCGGCATGCGCTACGGCTTCTGATTCACGGCTCGGTTGAGTCCGTGGGAGACCCAGGCGAGTCCAGGCGATTGAGGGGGGCCTGGGCTCGCACATGCAAGCGTCCTGACCTCTCGAACTCCATCCCCGCGGGCGACGCTCGCAGGAGACATCAATGCGCACGTACATCACCGGCGGCGTGGCCGCCCTGTTCCTCGTGACCTCGTCGGGCTGCTCCGTCGGCAAGGCGCTCCTCGGCATCAGGACGGCCCAGCCGGTTCAGGGCGAGGGCATCACGAACCCGGTGCATGCCGCCAACGTCGGGAAGATTGTCTTCTCGACGCAGAAGATCGATCGCACGAACCCGGACCCGTCGCTCTTCGCGAACAGCTTCGCCGACACGGACCACATCTATGGCCGCGTCTACGTCCCCTCCGCGTTCGCGAATCACTTCGCGGTCTGGAGCGATGGCGATGGCAGCACCTATCTCGCGAAGGGCTTCGAGATTCTCGCCACCGTCGACGGCAAACCCTCCCGCGAGTGGTCCGACGGCAAGGATCTCTCGATTGAGCGCGCCGCCGACTCCACGCGGGCGGTCAACCTCAACCCGGCGGAGGATCCGGATCCGGAGCAGCGCAAGGACTCGCTCGAGGTCGCGACGCGCTGGACGAAGTTCCTGAAGACGCTCCCGGCCGGCAATCACGTGATCCGCCTCGAGATGTTCACCTACTCCGGCGCCTTCCGCTCGGAGACGCCCGCCGCCGTGGGCGAGTTCACGCTCGTCCGGAACAACAGCCCGCTCAAGAGCGGCTTCACGTTCGCCAAGGTGCAGGAGGGCATGAAGAACGACGCGCTGGCGGCCGAGGCGCTCATCGCGATCCAGCAGCACGCCGCCGACAACGCGTGGAAGGAGAAGTTCGAGCGCGCGAAGATCGTGAGCCGCGGTTGGACCATCGATCGTCACCGGGTTTCGGGTGTCATCCTCGGCCGGTCGCTCGAGGTCGCGGCCTTCGCGCGGTGGCCGGACGGGCACTGCACGTACCAGAACTTCGGCGTGCGCCAGGAGTACGACGGCTCGCACTACGCCCCGAATTTCGAGTTCGACGGCGTCGGCGATCAGCAGGACGTCGACTGCGACTGACGCGGTCAGGCGCGGGCGGCGACCGGCGGGAACGTTGACCCCGGCGCCGTCCATGACCGAGGGGCAAAAGAAAAGGGCCTCGGATTTTCATCCGAGGCCCTTCTTGTGAATCTTGCTCCCCGACGAGGACTTGAACCTCGGACCTAGTGATTAACAGTCACCCGCTCTACCGGCTGAGCTATCGGGGAATATGTTCGCCGCCGCGCCGACCGGTTGTTGCCGTCGCGAAGACGAGGTGCTTTCTAGAGAAGGGTGGCCCATCTGTCAACTCCCTGTTTCGACCCCCTCGCACGACTTCGTTCGATTCCCTGGTCGGCCCTCGAAGGACTGACCCCGGTGCTCACCGGCGCCCTCTCCGAGGTCTTCTCGGGTGCTCCCGCGGAGCGCGTGCTCGACCGGACCCTTCGCGCCCACCGCGACCTGTCCCGAGACCAGCGGCGCGTCCTCGCCGAGGCGCTCTTCAACATGTCCCTGTGGCGGCGTCGGCTCCTCTTCCACCTGGGCGTCGAAGCGGCGTCCGGGGGGGACCTCCTCCAGGTCTTCTTGAGCCGGCTCGTGGGCCTGCCTCCTGAGGAGGCCGCTCGGCTCGCCGGGGGCGCGGCCCTCGCCGTGTCCTCGGGAGAGCCGTCCTCGCTCGCCGAGCGCTACTCCCTGCCGGACTGGCTCGCCGAGCACTTCCTCCAGGAGTGGGGGCCCTCCGCCGAGGACTTCTGCGCCCACCTCAATGTCCCGGGGCCCATCACCCTGCGGACAAACCTCCTCAAGGGCTCGCGGGAGGCACTCCAGGCGCGGCTCCAGGCCGAGGGGGTGGAGACCCGCCCCGGGGCGTTGAGCCCCCTGGCGCTCCATGTGGAGGGGCCCAAGCCCAACCTCTATGGACTGACCGCGCTCCGGGATGGGCTTTTCGAGGTCCAGGACGAGGGCAGCCAGGGCATCGGCCTGCTCGTGGGGGCCCAACCCGGCGAGACGGTGCTCGACCTGTGCGCGGGCGCGGGGGGCAAGACGCTCCAACTCGGCGCCGACATGGCGAACACGGGGCGGCTCCTCGCCTATGACCCGGATGCCGGACGGCTGGACCGGCTCTTCCAGCGCTCCTCCCGGGCTGGGCTCTCGCTCGTCCAGGTGCTCCGCTCGCCCCCGGAGGGGCTGCTCGTGGACCGGGTGCTGGTGGATGCTCCGTGCTCGGAATTGGGCTCCCTCAGGCGCGGGCCCGACCAGCGCTTCCGGCTCACGCCCGAGGTCTTGTCCCGGTGGCCGGCCGTCCAGAGGGAGCTGCTCGCGCGGGCCCGTCGTCTCGTGCGCCCCGGGGGTCGGCTCGTCTACGCCACCTGTACGGTCAACCGCGCGGAGAACGAGGACGTCGCCCGGGGCTTTCTCCAGGAGGCCTCGGAGTTCCAGCTCGTTCCCCAGGACGGTCCGGAGGGCTTCTGGGTCCGCGCGCCGCACCTGCACGGCACGGACGGCTTCTTCGCCGCCGTGTTCGAGCGCCGGGCGGGCGGGTAGGGGAGGGGTGGCCGGGCGGACAGCCCGGCGCGTGAAGGGCGGGATCCCTCCGTGGCGGGTGCTATGTAGCGCCTGTGAACTGGCAAAAGCCCCTCGCCCTGCGTCCCCGGGACGCCATCCACGTCATCGCCCCCGCGGGCCCCTTCGACGTTCCGACCTTCGAGAAGGGCCTCGCCGTCCTCGCCGATCGCTACGCGCCCCAGTACCGGCCGGACCTCTATGACGCGTGGCGTTACCTCGCGGGCGGAGACACCCGCCGCGCCGAGGAATTGGTGAACGCGCTCTCGGACGCCTCGGTGCGCGCGACCTTCTGTGCCCGGGGCGGCTATGGCTCCATGCGCCTGTTGCCGTCGCTGCTCCAGGCGAACCTGGCGCCCTCGTCCCTGGTGGGCTTCTCCGACGTCACGGCCCTGCACCTGTTCCTCCAGTCCCAGGGCCGGGTCTCCATCCACGGGCCCGTGGTCACCCACCTGGGCACCCAGCCGCCCGCGGTCCGGGACTATCTCTTCCGGCTCCTGGAGTCCCCCGAGCCCCCGCCGTCCCTGTCGGGCGATGCCATCTACGTGCGCGGGGTGGCCGAGGGGCGGCTCGTGGGCGGCAACCTCTCCGTGTTCTCGCGGCTCTTGGGCACGCCGTACATGCCGCCGCTCGAGGACACCATCCTGTTGATCGAGGACGTGGGGGAAAAGCCCTACCGGCTCGACCGGATGTGGACGCACCTCAAGCTCGCGGGCGTGTTCGAGCGCGTGCGCGGCATCGTGCTCGGGCTGTTCACCGAGTGCGAGCTCAAGGAGAAGGACGCGCCCTACAGCGCCGCGGACGTGCTGCGCTCGCTCGCGGAGGAGACGGGGCTGCCGTGCGCCGCGGGCTTCCCCATCGGGCACGACATTCCCAACTATCCCGTCGCCCTGGGCACCCGGGTGCGCTTGGATGCGGGCGCCGCCCTGCTGACCTTCCTCGAGGGCGCGGTCCAGGCATGAGCGCTCATCCCATCGCCCAGCTCCAGGGGGTTCTCGACGAGGCGGTCTCGGTCGGCATCTTCCCGGCCGCCCAGGTCGTGGTGCTGCACCGGGGCGTGCAGGTGTTCGGCGGGGTGGCGGGCCCTGTGTCGGGCGACACCCGCTTCGACCTGGCGAGCGTCACCAAGGTGCTCTGCACCACCGCGCTCTTCCTGCGCCTGTGGACCCAGGGCAAGGTGGGCCCCGAGACGCCCGTGGCCCGCTTCTTCCCGGACGCGCCGGTGGGCGAGGCGGGGGCCACCGTGGCGGACCTGCTCTACCACCGCTCGGGACTGCCGCCCTTCGTGCCTTTCTTCGCCGAGGCCCTGCGCGCCCATCCCGAGCTGCAGGAGCCCGGCTGCCCGGCGGAGCTCCGCACCCGGGTGCGCGCCGAGGTGATTCAGGCCGCCGCCCGCACGCCCCTGCTCAACCCGTGGCGCACGCACACCGCCTACAGCGACGTGGGTTTCATCCTCCTGGGGGAGATCCTCTCGCGGGCGGGGGGCGCGCCCCTGGACGAGCTCTTCGCGCGGCTCGTGGCCGGGCCCCTGGGCCTCTCGGCGCGCTTCCACCGGCTCACGGCGTTTCCCTCGGACGGACGCGTGGCGCCCACGGGGGCCACCCGGCCGCGCGAGCCCGCGCCCGGCCAGGAGGGCCTGTGGGGTGAATTGCCCTCGCGCGCGGCCGTCCTGGGCGAGGTGGATGACGACAACGCCTGGGTGATGGACGGGGTGAGCGGTCACGCGGGGGTGTTCGGCACCGCGGTGGACGTGGCGCGCTTCGGTCAGGCGATCCTCGCGGGGTGCGCGGGGGACGCGGCGCTCGCGCCAGGGCCGCTCTGGTACCGGGCGCTGGCGTCGGATCCGCTGCTGGCGGGCAGCACGCGCTCCATGGGCTTCGACTCGCCCTCCAAGGCCCTGTCCAGCGCGGGCCACTTCCTCGGGGACACGCCGCCGGGCGCGGTGGGCCACCTGGGCTTCACCGGCACCAGCCTCTGGGTGGACTTGCGCCGCTCGCTCGTGGTGGCGCTCGTCACCAACCGCGTGGCCCACGGCCGCCAGGAGACGCGCATCCGCGACTTCCGCCCCCTCTTCCACGATCTCGTCGTGCAGGCGCTCGACCTGGACGATCTCACTCCGAAAGCACATGGCTGACGACAACGGCAACGTCCTCGACACCCTCTCTCCTGGCGCGGTGCGCCGCATCCACCTGGTCGGCGTGGCCGGCACGGGCATGGGCTCGTTCGCGGGCATGCTCAAGTCCGCGGGCTACGAGGTCACCGGCAGCGACGAGAACGTCTACCCGCCCATGAGCGACATGCTGCGCGCCTGGGGCATCCAGGCGCTCACGCCCTACGCTCCGGAGAACCTGGACGTGGCGCGGCCGGACCTGGTCATCATCGGCAACGTCATCCGCCGGGTGAACCCCGAGGCCACCGCCGTGCGCGAGCGCCGCCTGCCGCAGATGAGCTTCCCGGCCGCGCTGGGCTCGCTCTTCCTCGCGCGCTCGCACTCCGTCGTGGTGGCGGGCACGCACGGCAAGACGACCACGTCCTCGCTCATGGCGCACGTGCTGGTGGACGCGGGCAAGGATCCGTCCTTCCTGGTGGGCGGCGTCACGCAGAACTACGCGGGCAACTACCGGGTGGGCCAGGGGCCGCACTTCGTCGTCGAGGGCGACGAGTACGACACCGCCTACTGGGACAAGGGCTCCAAGTTCCTGCACTACCGGCCGCGCACGGCCATCCTCACCAGCGTGGAGTTCGACCACGCGGACATCTTCCGGGACCTGCCGCACTACGAGGCCACCTTCGACAAGTTCGTGCGGCTCGTGCCGCCGGATGGTCGGCTGGTGGTGTGCGCCGCCTATCCCAACGCGGTGAAGCTCGCCCAGGCCTGTCCCGGCCAGGTCATCACCTACGTGGCGCGCGAGGGCGCCGAGGCGGACTACGTCCCGCGCCAGGTCCGGTTCGGTCCCGAGGGCGCGCGCTTCGAGGTGGTCGAGCGGGGCCAGGTGCTCGGGACGGTGCTGCTGCCGATGTCGGGCCTGCACAACGTGGAGAACGCGCTGGGCGTCATCGCCGCGGCGCGAGGGCTGGGCCTGTCCTTCGCGGAGATCGCCCGGGGGCTCGCGAGCTTCCAGGGCGTGAAGCGGCGTCAGGAGGTGCGCGCGGAGGTGGGGGGCATGCTGGTGGTGGATGACTTCGCGCACCACCCCACGGCGGTGCGCGAGACGATCGCCGCCCTGCGCCACCGCTACCCGGAGCGTCGGCTGTGGGCCATCTTCGAGCCGCGCTCGAACACGAGCCGCCGCAACATCCACCAGGAGGACTACGCGCACGCCTTCACGGGCGCCACGCGGGCGAGCCTCAAGGTGCCCGAGCGCCACGACAAGGTGCCCACGGGGGAGGAGTTGGACGTGCCCCGGGTGGTGCGCGAGCTCGAGGCCCAGGGCATCGCGGCGGATGCCGCCCCGGACGTGCCCTCGCTCGTGGAGCGCGTGGCGCGCGAGGCCCGCGCCGGGGACGTGCTGCTCGTCATGAGCAATGGGGCCTTCGGGGGCTTCATCGAGAAGCTGCTCGCCGCGCTGCGGGCGCGGGAAGGGGAAGGGTGAACGTCATGACGTCCGTGCGTTGTCTGCTCGCCGTGCTCGCCCTGTCGGGCTGTGCGTCCCCCAAGCCGATGCCGTCGCTCACCGGCAATGCGCTGCAGCGCTCCAGTGCCGCCCTGGGCTCGGGGACCGCGCTGGACTTCACCGTGCGGCGCTACCCGGGCGGCGAGCCCTTCTCGTTGGCCTCGGAGCGCGGGAACGTGGTGCTGCTGGACGTGTGGGCCACGTGGTGCGAGCCCTGCCGCGACTCGTTGCCCATGTACCAGGACCTGGCCAAGCACTACGCCGCGCGGGGCCTCAAGGCCTACGCGCTCAACGTGGACGAGGACACCCGGGGCATCGCTGCCTTCCTCAAGGAGACGAAGGTGGACCCCGCGGTGATTCCGGTGCTCCTGGACGCCGGCGCCAACGTGGCGGACTCGGTGCTGCACCTCAAGGGCATGCCCACGTCCCTGCTCATCGACCGGCGGGGCCAGGTGCGCTTCGTCCACGAGGGCTTCAACGAGGACGATCTCGCGCGCAGTCAGCAGGAGATCGAGACGCTGTTGCAGGAGGAGGTGCCCCGTGAGCGATGAGTCTCCCGCCACGCTGCGCCGCATCGCCGAGGAGGCCGCCCAGCTGGCGGGCCGGTTGCTCGCCGAGCGGTTCCTCGAGGCGCGCACCATCGAGTACAAGGGAGGCATCGACCTGGTCACCGACGCGGACCGCGCGGCGGAGGCGGTGGTGATCGACTTCCTGCGGCGGCACTACCCGGGGCACGCCATCCTGGCCGAGGAGAGCGGGGTGACGCGGGGCTCGGAGTTGCGGTGGATCATCGATCCGCTGGACGGCACCACCAACTACGCGCACCAGGTGCCGCACTTCTGCGTGAGCATTGGCGTGGAGGGGCCCGAGGGCCTGCTCGCGGGCGCCATCTACGATCCCATGCTCCAGGAGCTCTTCTCGGCGGCGCGGGGGCAGGGGGCCACGCTCAACGGGAGGCCACTCAAGGCCTCGGGGTGCACGGAGATGGCCCGGGCGCTCTTGTGCACGGGCTTTCCCTATGACGTGCACCACAAGCCCGAGGGCCCGCTGGGGCTGCTGCGGCGCTTCATCGTCCGGGCGCAGGGCATGCGGCGCACGGGCAGCGCCGCGCTGGACCTGGCGTACGTGGCGGCGGGCCGCTTCGACGGCTACTTCGAGTTCGGGCTCAAGCCCTGGGACGAGGCGGCGGGGGCGCTGCTGGTGCAGGAGGCGGGCGGCGTGGTGGTGCGCATCGACGGCGCGCCGCACCGGGTGGGCTTCGGGGACGTGCTCGCGTGCGCGCCGGGCCTGTCCGCGCAGTTCGTCGCCGAGAGCCAGGGGTTTCTCGGGGACATCGGCTGGAAGCCGCGCGACTTCTTCGGCTAGCCCGCGCGCCTTCAGGGGCGCCGGGCGCCGAGCCGGGCGTTGGCCTCGCGCACCCGCGCCGAGAGGCTGCGCGCGATGTTGATGACGATGAAGGTGAAGCCGTCGCGGTACTCCTGGCGGAAGGTGGCCAGGTGCTGGGCGGTGAGCCGCAGGAGCCGCGCGTCCGTGCGCGCGCGCACCGTGGCCGAGCGGTACTCCTTGTCGATGAGGCTCATCTCCCCGAAGAACTCCGGCGGGCCGAGCACCTTGAGCGCTCGCGGCGGGCTGTCCTCCTCGCGCCGCACCACCTCCAGCTCTCCGCGCACGATGACGTAGAGGCTGTCGCCCAGCTCTCCTTCCTCGAACACCACCTCGCCCGCGGTGTAGTCGCGCTGCTCGGCCAGCTCGGCCAGGCACAACAGCTCCGCGCTGGAGAGCATGTCGAACAGCTGCGATGACGAAACGACGGCCAGCTTCTCCATGTCCCCGTCCCCCAGGAGCGGGTTGCGGGTGGGAGTCTATCCCGAGTGCACGCACTCGCGCGGACACGCGTCGTCGGGCGCGTGTCCGGGGTTGAGCGGGAAACATCCCGCTCGGTGGGGCGGGACTAGCCGCCCTTCTTGAGCTCGGTGAGCACGAGCTTGGCCACGGCCTTGAGCGTGTCGAACACGCCCACGCCCGTGGGGGCCACCGCCTGGTACTCGGGGATGTTGCGCTGGTTGAGCGCCTTGCGCATCTCCTCGGGCGACACGGCGTTGGGCAGGTCCCGCTTGTTGTACTGGATGACGTACGGGAGCTTGTTCAGGTCGTAGCCCTGCTCGGCCAGGTTGATGCGCAGGTTCTCCAACGATTCCATGTTGGCCTCCATGCGCTCGATCTGGCTGTCGGCCACGAACACCACGCCGTCCACCCCCTTGAGGATGAGCTTGCGGCTGGCGTCGTAGAAGACCTGGCCCGGCACCGTGTACAGGTGGAAGCGCGTCTTGAAGCCGCGGATCTCCCCGAGCGACAGCGGCAGGAAGTCGAAGAAGAGCGTGCGATCCGTCTCGGTCGAGAGCGAGATGAGCTTGCCCTTCGTCTCCGCGGCGGTCTTGTTGTAGATGTACTGCAGGTTCGTCGTCTTCCCGCACAGACCGGGACCGTAGTAGACGATCTTGCAGTTGATTTCGCGAGACGAGTAGTTGATGAAGGACATGGCTTCTCGGATTACTCGCTGAAGAGGTTGTCGATATCGTCGTCGGAGATCTCGGCGAACGGAGACCCGACCCCGGGACCATCGGTCTTCTTCACGAGGCTCTCGAAGATCTTGGTCAGCTCGTCACTGGCCTTCTTGATGCGCAGGCGAACCAGACCGAGGCTCGTGCGGTTGTCGAAGATGACCACGAGCACCACCCGGCTGCCCACGATGGTCATGTAGAGCGAGTCCCTGGCCCCTTCGTGGAACTGATGGGGGAACTCGTTCTCGCCAATCAACTTCGCGAGGCCGCCCATCGCCGCCACGTTACCGGCCGTCAGCGAGGCCAGTGAGGTGGTGTCGATGTTCTGCGTCTGCCCCGCGGAGGAGATGAGCTGCCCGTTCTTGTCGACGAGGAACACCACCTTCGCGTTCGCGTCCTTGGTCAGCCGGTCGCAAACCGCGTTGATCTTGGTGAACTCCTCTTCGTACATCACCAATTGCGTGCCCATGGGCGTTTACGCTCCTAAGCGTCTCGCTCGACCTGTGCTTCCGCGGCCCACGCCGGTTTCTGGAATGAATTTCGGAGGTTAGGTACGGCGCTCCCAACCCGGGGAGCTTTAGCAAAGCCCCTCTCACCCCGCAAGAAGCCGCCCGTTTCCGCGCGAGATCTTTCACCGGCGGCCCACCCGCGGGGG
Organism: Archangium primigenium; assembly: GCF_016904885.1. NCBI lineage: Bacteria > Pseudomonadati > Myxococcota > Myxococcia > Myxococcales > Archangiaceae > Melittangium > [Archangium] primigenium. Next base: position 7,980,039 of record NZ_JADWYI010000001.1, on the reverse strand, counting down.
CGGAGGACCAGGCCGGGACGGTACACGTCGAGGGGCTCAAGGGGGCGCGTCATTCGAGGGTTCGCATCATCCACGCGACCGGAGCGATTCAAAACTCCGAGCGCTTCGAGCTCAAGGGGAAATATCGGCTATCCACTATACTGCGAGCGCGGGTACATGCTCGCGGTTCAATTTCGCCCTTTTCTCGTCCCTTTTCGGCGGACCCCTCCGCCCCCAGCGCATGACGGCTTCTTCCTCCCTCGGGGACCTGCCGGGTCCTGGTCCGTGGCAGCGTCGGCCCTTCGGGCCCTACGTGCTGCTGCGCAAGCTGGCCGAGGGCGGCATGGCGGAGATCTTCCTCGCCCGGCGCGCGGGCGGGGAGGGGGCGGGCCGCGACCTTGTCATCAAGCGGATGCGCGAGGGACTGTTGGGGCAGCCGGAACTGGTGCGGATGTTCCAGCAGGAGGCCCAGGTGGCGGCCCGGCTGACGCATCCGCACCTGGTGCGGGTGTTCGACCAGGGCACGAGCGAGGAGCGTCCCTACCTGTGCATGGAGTTCCTGCCGGGCGAGGACTTCTCCACCCTGGTGCGCATGGCGAGCCATCGGGGCGAGTACGTGCCCATCCCCCTGGTGCTCCGGGTGCTCGCCGACGCCGCCCGGGGGCTGCACCACGCGCATGAGCTGGACATCGTCCACCGGGACGTGTCGCCGTCCAACCTCTACGTGACGTACTCGGGCTGGGTGAAGGTGCTGGACTTCGGGGTGGCGCAGGTGGGGCCGGGGGACGCCTCGGGGCGGCCGGGGCCGGTGCTGGGCAAGTCCGTCTACATGGCGCCCGAGCAGGCGCGGGGCGGCCGGGTGGATCGCCGCGCGGACGTCTTCGCCCTGGGCGTGAGCCTCTACGAGGCCCTCACCCATGTGCGGCCCTTCGCCCGGCCCCGGGAAGCGGAGGTGCTCGAGGCCCTGCGCCTGGGCCAGTGCGCCGCGCCGCGCGCCCTGCGGCCCGAGCTGTCCGCGGACCTGGAGGCCGTGGTCCTCCAGGCGATGGCGGTGGAGCCCTCGCGGCGTCACGCCACCGCCGCCGCGTTCGCCGAGGCGCTGGAGGCCCTGCTGGCCCGAGAGCCCGTGGAGCCCTCGCGGGCCCGGCTCGCCGAGTACCTGCGCGCCAGCGTGGGCGAGCGGCGCTACCAGGAGAAGACGGCGGCCGCGCCCTTCGTGGAGCGCTCTCCCTCGGCCCTCGGCGCTCGGATGGACGACGGGGCGCGGGGCCGGCGGGGACGGCGCGTGCTGGCCGCCGCGAGCCTCGCCCTGCTGCTCGGAGGGGGCCTCTGGGCGGGGCGGTGGGGGGTCGAGGAGGAGGCCCCGGGGCCGCCGGTGGCCGCTCCACCCAAGGAGCCCCAGCGGGTCGTCGCCGGGGCGCCGGTGAGCGCTCCCGTGGCCCCCGCCGTGGAGACGCTGTCTGCGGAGGAGATGCACGCGGTCACACGGGTGTCCCTGGAGACCGCGGACATCCAGCGGGTGCTGGCGCGCCACCGGGCCCGGGTCTCCTCGTGCTTCGAGCGGCACAAGGCGGACCTGCCCGCGGACGAGGGCGACGTGCGCGTGCGCTTCACCATCCATGCCTCGGGCAAGGCGGAGCCGGTGATGGAGGGGCCGCTGGCGCGGCGGCCGCTGGCGCGGTGCCTGGAGGCGCGGCTCAAGCGGCTGCGGTTTCCCGCGCACCAGGGCGAGTCGGTGTCGGTGGTGCTGCCCCTGGGCTACCGCGTCACCCGGTAGCCCGGGACGTCCTCAGAGGTCGCGCCGGGCGCTGAGCGCCTTGGCCAGGGTGGCCTGGTCGGCGTACTCGAGGTCGCCGCCCATGGGCAGGCCCTGGGCGATGCGGCTCACCCGGAGGCCCACGGGCTTGAGCAGGCGCGTGAGGTAGAGCGCCGTGGCCTCGCCCTCCACGTCCGGATTGGTGGCGAGGATGATCTCCTCGATGCGGCCATCGCCGAGCCGCTCCAGCAGCTCCTTGATGCGCAGCTGATCCGGGCCCACGCCATCCAGTGGAGAGAGCACGCCGTGCAGCACGTGGTAGCGGCCCTTGAATTCGCGCGTGCGCTCGAGGGCCATGAGGTCCGCGAACGTCTCCACCACGCACAACACGCGCTCGTCGCGTCGCGAGTCGCGGCAGAAGCCACACAGCTCCGCGTCGGTGAGGGAGAAGCACCGGGTGCACAGGTGCACCTTCTCCTTCACCTCGCGGATAGCCTGGGACAGCTCCTGGGCGTACTCGCCCGGGGCACGCAGGATGTGGAACGCCAGCCGCTGCGCCGTCTTCTCCCCGATGCCGGGGAGCTTGGCGAGCTGGGCGACCAGGCGGTTGAGGGGGTCAGGCGTCATTCACCCTCAAGTAATGCCGGGGATCTTCACGCCGCCCGAGATCTTGCCGAGCTCGCGCTGCATCTTGTCGCGGCTGCTCGCCAGGGCGGCGTTGACCGCGGCGGTCACCAGATCCTCCAGCATGCCCAGGTCGTTCGGGTCCACGAGCGACTTGTCGATCTTGATGCTGCGCACTTCCTGGATGCAGTTGGCGACCACCGTCACCCGGCCGTCGCCGGCCTGGGCCTCGATGGTCTCCTCGGCCAGTTCCTTCTTGCGCTGCTCGATCTTCTCCGTGAGCTTGTTGGCCTGACGGATGAAGTAGTTCAGGTCGATGCCGGGCATGGACGTCCTCGTGGGGCGCGTGGGGTCGGAGGGCGCACCCTAGCGTCGGGCGCGCGTGTTGTCAGGCGCTCTCGTCAGGAGTCTCGCTCGTAGGGAGAGCGGCCGGACGGGTGGGCAGGTCATAGACCTGGATGTGCTCGATCTCCCCGCCGAGCAGCCGGAGCGCGGCGCGCACGGAGGGATGGGCGCGCACCCGGCCCTCGGTGCTCTTCTCGTAGGCGGCCCGCTCGGAGGCATCCTGGGACGAGAGGCTCACCAGGCCCGCCTCGGGGCGCATGTCCCCCTCCGCGCAGTCCTGCACCACGAGCTTCGTGGGCCGGGCGAAGTGCTCGCTCAGGGCCTTCTCGACCAGGGCACGGCCGGCGGCGCCCAGCACGGTCGTCTTGTGGAAGCCGTCCTTGGGCGGATAGGCGATGGCGACCTCACCCTCGCGGATCCACAGCAGGCGACCGCTGGCGAGCGACTTGGCGTGCCGTCCGGACGTCTCCTTCACCGTGTCCACGGCCGAGCGCCAGCGCTCCTGGAGCGGCCGCCGGGGATTGTCCCGGCCCGAGGGGGCCATGCCCGGGGATGCCTGGGGCGACGCGGCGGGCGGGCGCGCATGGTGGACGTCGAAGGGCCGGACGGACTCGGGCTCCGGCTCGGGCATCGCCGCGGGCGCGGCGGCCACGGGCGGGGCATCGGGCAAGCACTCGCCCGAGGCGCAGCCGTCCGCGGGCCCCTCCTCGGGGAACAGGCGCTCGTCGTCGACGGGGGCCTCGGCGGGAGGCACCTCGGGACGGGCCTGGGGCGGCGGGCGCACGTTCGTCACGCGCACCACGGGCGCGGGGGGCGGAGCGACGGGCGGGGAAGGGGGAGGGGAGGGGGCCGGGCGACGCTCAGTGGGAGCGAAAGGGGGCCGGGCTGGAGCGACCTCCGGACGCTCCAGGGGCTGCTTTGTGTGCGTCGTCGGGACCGAGACCGGCGGCGAGGCGATCCACCCGGGCGAGCAGCTCCGGGATGGAGCCGGCGGGCGAGAGCTGGATGGCCTTGAGCAGCGCCATCTCCAGGGCGAGCCGGGGCTGGGCCGCGCGCGACACCTCCCACACGCACCCGTGCACGATGTCGAAGAGCCGGGAGATCTGCGCCGCGTCCGCCTCCTTGGCGAGCGTGGTGAGCGCGGTGCGCTCGGACTCGGCCAGCTCCGAAGGGGCCTCGCCCAGGGTGCGGGCCACGAAGAGGTGGCGCAGCTGGAGCGCGAGCTCCTCGGCGAGCCGCTTGAGATCCAACCCGCGGTTGAAGACGTCCTCCACCCGCTCGAGCACGCGCCGGGCGTCCTTGCGGACCAGGGCCTCGGCGAAGTCCTGCACCACGGTGCGGTCGATGGCGCCGAGGGCGTCGGCCACGGCCTCGTCACTGGGGTCCGCGCCACAGGCGGAGAAGATCTGGTCCAGGAGGCTGAGCGAGTCGCGCATGCCGCCCTCGGACTGGCGCACCACCATGGAGAGCGCGCGCTCGGAGATGGCCACCTTCTCCTGGGCGCAGATGTACTTGAGCCGCTCGAGCATCACCTTGGCGGGGATGCGCCGGAAGTTGTGGCGCTGGCAGCGCGAGAGGATGGTGTCCGGGAGCTTGTGCGCCTCGGTGGTCGCGAAGATGAACTTCACGTGCCCGGGCGGCTCCTCCAGCGTCTTGAGGAGGGCGTTGAACGCCGCCCCCGAGAGCATGTGGACCTCGTCGATGATGTAGATCTTGTGCCGGTCGCGCTGCGGCAGGTACTTGGCGTTCTCGCGGATCTCCCGGACGTTCTCCACGCCGTTGTTGGAGGCACCGTCGATCTCCGCCACGTCCACCGAGGTGCCCGCGGCGATCTCCCGGCACGCCTGGCACTGATCACACGGGCTGGCCGTGGGGCCCTTCTCGCAGTTGAGGGCCTTGGCGAGCAGGCGGGCGGCGGTCGTCTTGCCCACGCCGCGCGGGCCGCAGAACAGGTAGGCGTGCGCCACGCGGTTCATCTTGATGGCGTTGGCGACCGTGCGGACCACGTGCTCCTGGCCGGTCATGTCGTCGAACGTCTGCGGGCGCCACTTGCGGGCGAGAACGAGGTAGCTCATGGGGGGCTCAAATCTAACCACGCCCGGCGCGGCCACGCACGTCTTCCGCTTCCCGGAGGCGACTTTCCAAGTCACGCCCGCCTGACGGGTGGCCACACGTGTCGGGTTGGGCGAGGGACCGGGCGAGCGCAAAAAAAGAAGGAGCCGAATGCCCGTTTCCAGGCGATTCGGCTCCTTCATAAGAACGGCCGGGACACACGCGGAGGTGCGCTACCGTTGCTTCCTTCCGGACCTGGCGGGATTCACGTCCCCACGTTGCCCCGACCACAAGCACTTCAACATACTACGGAGAGGGTGGGATTCGAACCCACGATACCCTTTCAGATATACACGCGTTCCAGGCGTGCGCCTTCAACCGCTCGGCCACCTCTCCATGAGACTGCTGCGGAGAGCGTAGGATTCGAACCTACGATACCGTTCCCGGTATGCCTGATTTCGAGTCAGGTGCCTTCGACCACTCGGCCAGCTCTCCAATATTCACTTGTCGTTTTTCCTCGCGCGCAACCGGGCGAAGAAGTCCTTCAAAACCTGGCGGCAATCGTCCGCCATGATGCCACTCGTGACCTGGAGCCGGTGGTTGTGCCGGGGTTCCTCGGCCAGGTTGTAGAGCGAGCCAACAGCACCCGCCTTGGGATCCAGGGTTCCAAATACGAGCCGGGTGACCCGGGATTGAACCAGTGCTCCCGCGCACATGGCGCAGGGTTCCAACGTCACATACAGGGTGACACCCGTCAGGCGCCAGACGCCCAATGTCTTGGCCGCCGCGTCCATCGCGAAGATTTCCGCGTGCGCCAGGGGGTTGCGGTCGATTTCGCGCCGGTTGAAGCCCGAACCGATGATCTTGCCATCGTGGACCGCCAACGCGCCGACAGGAACTTCCCCGAGTCCAGCGGCTTCCCGCGCGAGCGCGAGCGCCTGCTGCATGAAAGCTTCATCCAGACTCATGGGGGAAGGGACAAGGAAAGATGGCGCTCCCTGGAGGATTCGAACCTCCGGCCTTCGGATTCGTAGTCCGACGCTCTATCCAGCTGAGCTAAGGGAGCTTGCCGTTTCCTTCGTGCCGCTTCCTACAATCACTGCCGCCCTACCACAACAACTTTTTTCTACCTTTTTTCTACAACCTCGATGAGTGGCGGAGAGAGAGGGATTCGAACCCTCGATACCCTTTCGAGTATGCAGGTTTAGCAAACCTGTGCCTTCAGCCTCTCGGCCATCTCTCCAGTGCCAGACCTGTCAAAGAACCACACCATCGAACAACGGAGGAGGTAGGATTCGAACCTACGGGAAGCTTGCGCCACCTGCGGTTTTCAAGACCGCTGCCTTCAGCCGCTCGGCCACTCCTCCACTGCTTTCGCGCCGCGCGGTCCACCGTGCTGCGTGGTGGGCCGCCCTTCTACAACATCCGACGCCCATTGCAACAATGTTTGTGGGGTCCTTTTTTTTTAGAGCGGCTTGAGCTCTTTGAGGCCCCCCATGTACGGCACCAGCACCTCGGGGATGGCGACGGTGCCGTCCTCGCGCTGGTAGTTCTCCAGGATGGCGATGGTGGTGCGGCCCACGGCCAGGCCACTGCCGTTGAGGGTGTGCAAGAGCTGGGGCTTGTCGCCCTTCTGGGCCCGGAAGCGGATTTTCGCCCGGCGGGCCTGGAAGTCGCCGCAGTCCGAGCAGGAGGAGATCTCCCGGTAGGCCGCCTGGCCCGGCAGCCAGACCTCGATGTCGTACGTCTTGCGCGAGGCGAAGCCCATGTCCCCGGTGCACAGGAGCATCACCCGGTGGTGCAGGCCCAGCCGGCGCAGGATGTCGCAGGCGTCATCCGTCATCTTCTCCAGCTCCTCGAGGCTGGAGTCGGGCGTGGCGAACTTCACCAGCTCCACCTTGTGGAACTGGTGCTGGCGGATGAGGCCGCGCGTGTCCCGGCCCGCCGCGCCCGCCTCGGCGCGGAAGCTGGGGCTGAACGCGCAGTAGCGCACCGGCAGGGCCTCGCCCTCGAGGATTTCATCCGCGTGGTAGTTGGTGACGGGCACCTCCGCGGTGGGGATGAGGAAGCGCTCGGGCTCGCCCAGCGTCTTGAAGACGTCGTCCTCGAACTTGGGCAGCTGGCCGGTGCCCATCATCGCCTCGCGCAGCACGAGGTAGGGCGGCAGGAGCTCGACGTAACCCTTCTGGGTGTGCACGTCGATCATGAAGGTGACGAGCGCGCGCTCGAGCCGGGCCAGGGCGCCCTTGTAGAAGGTGAAGCGCGAGCCGGACACCTTGGCGGCCCGCTCGAAGTCCAGCATGCCCAGCTTCTCGCCCAGCTCGAAGTGCTGCTTGGGGGTGAAGGGCAGCTGGGGCTTGTCCCCCCAGATGCGCGTCTGCACGTTGCCCTCGGCGCCCCCGCCGGTGGGCACGGACTCGTGGGGGACGTTGGGGATGACGAGCAGGATGCGGCTGAGCTCCTCCTCCACCTCCTTGAGCCGCGCCTCCTTCTCCTTGATGGACTGGGAGACGCCGCGCATTTCCCCGCGCAGGGCGTCGAGCGCGGCGGGATCCTCCTTCGCCTTGCGCTTCATCTCCTCGTTGGCGGCGTTGCGGCGCGCGGAGAGTGACTCCATGGCCACGTAGAGGTCGCGCCGTTCCGACACGAGGCTCTTGAAGGGGCCGAGGTCCAGGCTGCCGCCCCGGGACTGCAACCGGGCGACGACCGCATCGAAATTCTGCGCGACGTACTTGAGATCCAGCATGGCGGTGCGGTTTGTAGTCACCCCACGCGCACCGGGCAAGGAGGGAAGCACCCGAGCGCCCGGAATAGGACGCCCGGGGCTCGTGCCGGGCTACTGCAGGAAGGAGATCTCGTCCTCGATCTCCTTGCGATCCTGGGCCTGGGGCTTGCGCGAGAGGTACTCCTTGAAGGAGCGCACGGCGTCCTTCTTCTTGCCCTTCTCCTTGTAGGCGTAGCCCAGGTGGTACCAGCCATCGGCGTTGTCCGGGGCGCTGGCGAGCGCCTTGGTGTAGAAATCGATGGCCTTGCCGTACTGGTTCTGCTCGCTCCAGGCGCGTCCCAGCTTGTAGTAGACCTGGGTGAGGTTCGGGTCGGCCTTGATGGCCTGCTCGTAGGACTTCACGGCGTCACGCCAGTGCATGGCGGTGAAGTGCGCGTCGCCGATGGAGGCCAGCGCCCGGGTGCGCGTGGGGTCCGCCTTGATGACCGACTGGTAGGCGCCAATGGCGTCGTCGATGGCGTTGGTCTCGATGTAGGCCTGACCCAGCGCCTCGTAGGCGTCCACCAGCTTGGGGTCCAGGGTGACGGTCTTCTTCCACTCGGCGATGGCCTCCGCGGGCAGCTTGGCGTCGCGGTAGAGCACGCCCAGGGCGTAGTGGTAGTCGGCCCGCTTGGAGGCCCGGTCCACGGCGGTCTTCATGCTCTCGATGGCCTGGGTGAACTCGCCGCGCCGGCCCTTGACCAGGGCGAGGTAGTAGTTCGCCTCGGCGTTGGACGGCTCGCTCTTGAGCGCCAGCATCAGGTTGCTCTCGGCCTCCTTGAAGGCCTGGGTGGCCTCGGTCTCCTTCTTCTCCGAGCGCACGGCGATGCCCTTGTCGAGGTAGACGGCGCCCAGCATGGTGGGGATGCCCACCGAGCGCGGCTCTTCCTTCTTGGCCTTCTCCAGTTCGGAGAGGGCCTCGTCCAGCGCGCCCTGGCGCCACATCACGATGCCGCGCTGCAGCCGCCCGCCCTTGAGCGAGTGCGCATCCAGTTCCAGGGCCTTGTCCACCTCCTGGCGGGCCTTGGTCACGTCCCCGGCGAGCAGCGCCAGGCGCGACAGGCCCAGGTGGGCATCGGCGAGGTTGGGATCCAACCCGACGGCGCGCGTGAACTCCTCCTGCGCCTTGTCGATGTGGTTCTCGGCGAGCGCGAGCTCACCCAGCGCCGCGTGCACCGGGGCCTTGTCGGGCGCCTTGGTGGCGGCTTCCTCGAACTGGGCGCGGGCCTGGTCCAGGCGGTGCAGGCGCAGGTGCAGACGGCCCATCGCGACGTGGGCCGCGACGAACTGCGCGTCCACCTTGAGCGCCTTGGCGTAGTGCTGCTCGGCGGAGGTGTTGTTGTCGCGCGCCTCGTCGATGCGACCGTAGAGGTACTCGATGTGGGCGTTGTCGGGGAAGCGCTTGCTGGCCTCCTCGATCTGCTTCTGGGCGTCCTCGACCTTGCCCAGCGTCGCCAGCGTGGAGATGTAGCCGCCCACCGCGTCGATGTTCTGCGGCTCGGCCTTGGCCACCGCCTGGAACAGGGGCAGGGCCTTCTCGAACTGCCGCTCGGCCTGGAGCACCTGCGCCAGGTAGCGCTTGACGGTGAGCGACTCCGGATCCTTGTCCAGCGCGGCCTGGAGCTCCTTCTCCGCCGCCGGCAGATCGAAGAGCTGCAGGAGCGCGATGCCCTTGAGCGTCTGGGCCCGCGACAGCTCCGCGGGGCCCATGTGCGAGAGGGTCTTCTCGTCCAGCGCGCGCGCGGCGGCCGCCAGGCCCTTCTGGGCGTCCTTGCGCAGCAGCAACTCCACCGCGGCCAGCTCCACCGAGGAGATGAGGTGCGTGGCGTCCGCGTCGAGCGCGGCCTGGTAGGCCGTCACGGCCTCGTCCGCCTTGCCCTCGGCCTGGTAGAGGTTGCCCAGGGCGTGCTGGGCCTTGGCCAGCTTGGGCTCGCGCTTGATGACGTCCGTGAGCGTGGCGATGGCCGCGGCGTTCTGCTTGAGGCTCGCCTGGGTCTCGGCCAGCAGCAGCGCGAGTTCCACGTCGCCCTTGTTGTCATCCCGGCCCCGCGCGCTGCTGAGCGCCTGCAGGGCGCCCTGCGCGTTGCGCGCCTGCAGGGCCGCGCCCGCCTGGTACTTCACGTACTCCAGGTTGTGCTCGCCCAGGAGCTCCAGGCGCTCGCGGGTCTCCTCGGAGCGGCAGGTCGACACGTCGCCGCCCGGGGACACCGCGTAGCGGCGCTGCAGGTAGAAGACGGCCTGGCAATGCAGCGCGCGCACCTCGGGGTACTCGTCGTCCTTGAGTACCTGGGCCGACAGGTCCCGCGCCTGCTTGTAGCCCTCCACCGAGTCCGTGAGCAGCGCCTTGTGCGCGGCGTCCACCTTGGCGGCCAGCTCGCCCCCGGACTTCACCTGGGCGGGGAAGAACTTCTTCATGCCGAAGACGCCGTAGCGCGTGGCGCCGAAGCCCAGGCCCACGCCCAGCACGGCCACGCCCGCGGCCACCGACAGCACCAGGGGCAGGCGCTTCTTCACCTGGCCCAGGATGATCTCCATCTTCGAGGTGGTGTCCACCACGGAGACCTGGGCCATGCGCCCGCCGTACAACTGGTTGATGCGCTCCATGTTGGCGGCGCTGGCGGCGGCGTTGGCGGCGGACTGCGTGGCCGGGCCCGCCTTGGCGTCCACGGGCGGCGGCGCGGCGGCCGCCGCGGGCGTGCCCGGGCCCTCCATGAGCTTCTGGATGGCCGCGGCGAAGAGCGCCACCGTGCCGATGGGCACCCAGCCCTCGCCATCCGAGGACACGTCCTCGTTGCCGAGCAACTGGCCGTCCTCGAGCATCTTGACGACCACGCCCTCCTCGAACGGGCCGAACACCTTGCCCGAGCGACGGCGCACCTGGTAGCGGCGCTGCTGGGCGCCTCGGCCCTTGGCGCCACTGTCCTTGGCCGCGTCGTCGATGAAGCTGAGCATCTCCAGGCCATCCGCGGCGCCCGCGGTGGGCGGCGGCGGCAGCGGGGCGGACAGGTCGACCTCGAGGTCATCCTGCCCGGGCATGACGGGCGCGGTGGGGTCGAACTCCAGGGCGTCGGGGATGGACGCGCCCTCCACCGGGCTCCCGAAGTCCATGTCGTCGAAGCCGGGGGCGTTCGTGGTCATCCCGGCCGCGGCGGGCGGCGGCTCGGAGAAGTCCAGGCCCACGTCCATGGACGTGGGCTCGCCCACCACGGGATCGGAGAAGTCCACGGCGACCGCGCCCTCCGGGGGCGGAGGCAGGGCGAAGGGATCCTCCTCGACGGCGAAGGCGTCGTCGGCGGCGGCCTGCGCGGGCGGAGGCAGGGCGAAGGGATCCTCCTCGACGGCGAAGGCGTCGTCGGCGGCGGCCTGCGCGGGCGGAGGCAGGGCGAAGGGATCCTCCTCGACGGCGAAGGCGTCGTCGGCGGAGGCGGCCTGCGCGGGCGGAGGCAGGGCGAAGGCGTCATCGGCCTGGACGGAGGCGAAGGACTCCTCGGGCTGCTGGGGCGGCGGCAGGTCGAAGCCCGCGTCCTGGGCGGGCTCGGCCGCGTACGCGTAGGCGTCTCCGGCGGGCGGGGGCAGGGCGACGGCATCCATCGGGGCCTGGGCGCCGAACGGATCCGCGGCGTAGGCGTAGGGGTCCTCGTGGGCGGCCGGAGGCGGCAGGGCCACGGCGTCCATCGGGGCCTGGGCGTAGGGGTCGGCCGCGTAGGGGTCACCGGCCTGGGCGTAGGGGTCGTCCGCCTGGGCGTAGGGGTCGCTCGCGCCGGGCAGGGGAATGGCCTGGTGCTCGGGAGCCTGGGCGTAGGGGTCGGCCGCGTAGGGGTCGCCGGCCTGGGCGTAGGGGTCGTCCGCCTGGGCGTAGGGGTCGCTCGCGCCGGGCAGGGGAATGGCCTGGTGCTCGGGAGCCTGGGCGTAGGGGTCGGCCGCGTAGGGGTCGCCGGCCTGGGCGTAGGGGTCCGCGGCCTGGGCGTAGGGGTCGCTCGCGCCGGGCAAGGGAATGGCCTGGTGCGCGGGGGCCGCGATGCCGGGCAGGGGAATGGCTCCCCCGGCGGGCGGCGGGGACGCGTTGTCGCGGAAGGCCGCGCTGGGCAGCGGAATGGCCATCACCCGCGTGGCTTCCTCCACGGGCCGGTGCAGATCATCGTCGGCGCCGAACGCGGGCACTGGAGCACGCGAGGGGCTCGGCAGGGGAATGGCGGCGGGCGCGGACGCGGCGGCCGGTCCGGGCAGCGGAATGGCGGCGGGCGTCGCGGGAGCCGCCGCGCCCTCCAGCTTGATGGGAAAGGTGTTCTGGCACCGGGCGCACTTGAGCTTCGCGCCGCCCGGCGGGATCCGCTTGTCATCGATGTTGTAATTCGTCTGGCAAGACGGGCAGGAGACTTTCATGGGTTCCCTCGGCGGGGGCCCTCGGACACACGTGTCCGAACTCCCGCAGCGCGGCGCAGGTTACCCGAGCCCTCGTCCAGGCGGCAAAGAACGCGACGCCGTGCGCCCACGACGGTTTGGAGGCAGGGCAGGCGGGCAAGAGTCGGTTTTGGCCCGGAACTCCTGGTTTCTGACTCCTCCTGGGGGGCGGGTGAAGGTGGTAGACGGGGGGCATGGAACCCATCGTCATCCTCGGAGCGGGCCTCGCCGGACTGTCCGCCGCGCACTTCCTGCAACAGCCCTGGGTGCTCCTGGAGAAGACCGAGCGGGTCGGGGGCCTCATCAAGACCGAGGTGCTCGAGGGATGCTTCTTCGATGCCACCGGGCACTGGCTGCACCTGAGGGATCCGGAGATCAAGGAGCTGGTGAATACGCGCTGGCTGCCGGATCAGCTCGTCACCATCCAGCGCCGGGCGGCCGTGTTCTCGCGGGGGGTCTTCACCCGTTTTCCCTACCAGGTGAACACGCACGGGTTGCCGCCCGAGGTGGTGGCGGAGAACCTGGTGGGCTACGTGGAGGCCGTCTACGGGGAGAAGGGCCGGGCGCTGCGCGAGCGCGAGCCGCGCGACTTCGCCGAGTTCATCCTGCGCTACATGGGGGAGGGGTTCGCCAAGAACTTCATGTTCCCCTACAACAAGAAGCTGTGGACGGTGGACCCCTCGGAGATGTCCGCCGCCTGGGTGGGCCGTTTCGTGCCCCGGCCCACGCTCAAGGAGGTGGTGGACGGGGCCCTGGGCGTGGGCAGCGATGCCCTGGGCTACAACGCCTCCTTCCTCTACCCGCGCGAGGGCGGCATCGAGAGCCTCGCGCGCGCCATGCGCGCGCACCTGCGCGGGGGCGAGTTGCAGGTGGGCGTGGAGCCGCTCGCCATCGACTGGAAGGCCCGCGCGGTCTCCCTGTCCGACGGGCGCACGCTGCGCTATGCCCAGCTCCTCTCCTCCATTCCCCTGCCGGGCCTGGTGCGGCTGCTGGCCCAGGGCGCCTCGGGCGTGCCCGACGAGGTGCGCGCCGCGGCCGGCCGGCTGCGCGCCACCACCGTCACCTACGTATGCGTGGCGGCGCGGGGCCCCAACCGCCAGCCCTGGCATTGGATCTACCTGCCCGAGCCCGAGTTCCACTCGTACCGCATCGGCTCGCCCTCGGCCGTCTACGCCCCCCTGGCGCCGCCGGACACCGCCACCTTCTGCGTGGAGTTCAGCCACCACGGCGAGCTCACGCGCGAGCGCGCCGAGGCCCTGGCGGTGGAGGACCTGGTGCGCGCGAACATGGTGCACGCGGCCGAGGACGTGCGCTTCGCCCGGGCCCGGGAAATCCCCCACGCCTATGTCCTCTATGACGAGGCCTACGGCGCGGCCAAGGCGGAGATCCTCCGCTTCCTGGAGCACGCCGGCCTCCAGACCGCCGGGCGCTATGGACAGTGGGAGTACTCGTCCATGGAGGACGCCATCCTCGCGGGTCGGGCCTGCGCGCGCCGCCTCAACGCTTGACGGTCGACGGGGCCGGGGGGGCGTGCTACGTCACCCGGCCGCTCATGGCCCCGTTCCTGTCCATCGTCATCCCCGTCTACAACGAGGCGTCCATCCTCCCCTCCGCCGCGGCGGAGCTCACCCAGGGATTGGACGCGCGGGGCTGGGACTACGAGGTCATCTTCGCGGAGAACGGCTCGCGCGACGCCACGCGGGACATCCTCGAGGAGCTGTGCGCGCGCCACCCGCGCTTGAGCTGGTTCCACTCGGAGCGGCCCAACTACGGCGTGGCGCTCAAGGCGGGCATCCAGCGCGCCCGCGGCACCTACGTCTTCTGCGACGAGATCGACCTGTGTGACCTGAGCTTCTACGACGCGGCGCTGCCGCTCCTGGAGAAGCAGGGCGTGGACATGGTGGTGGGGTCCAAGGCGGCCAAGGGCGCACGGGATCAGCGGCCCCTGGTGCGGCGCCTGGCCACGCGGGTGCACAACGGGCTGCTGCGGGTGGTGCTGGACTTCCAGGGCACGGACACCCACGGCCTCAAGGCCTTCCGGCGCGAGGCGCTGCTGCCCGTGGTGGGCCAGTGCGTGGTGGACATGGACGTGTTCGCCAGCGAGTTCGTCATCCGCGCCTGGCGCCAGGGCCTGCGCGTGGTGGAGATTCCCATCGTCCTCCACGAGAAGCGCCAGCCCTCCATCCACCTCTTCAAGCGCGTGCCCAACGTGCTCAAGAACGTGGGCAAGCTCGTGTACGTCATCCGCATCCGCGGCACGTGAGGCGAGGCCCCATGGCACGGCGGCTCGCCTCCATCTCCGTCGACCTGGACTCGCTGCCGCACTACTGCCGCATCCAGGGCCTGCCCGAGTCGCTCCTGGACGCGCGGGCGCGGGGGCTCGTCTACACCACGGCGGTGCCCCGCCTGCGCGCGCTGTTCGCCGAGGTGGGCGTGCCGGCGACCTTCTTCGCCATCGGAGAGGACGTGGAAGCGGACGCCGGGGCGGCCCGGGCCCTGGGTGAGGCGCACGCCGCGGGCGTGGAGGTGGCCAGCCACAGCTTCTCGCACGACTACGCGCTCACGCGCCTGCCCTGCGCGCGCATGGACGAGGACCTGGCGCGGGCGGACGCGGTGCTGGAAGCGGCCACGGGCGCGCGGCCGGTGGGCTTTCGCGCGCCGGGCTACACGCTCAACGCCGCCCTGTACTCGGTCTGCGTGCAGCGCGGCTACCGCTACGGCTCCTCGACGTTTCCCGCCGTGCCCTACTACGCGGCGAAGGCGGCGGTGATGGGGGCCCTGGCCTTGTCCGGACGGCCCTCGCGCGCCGTGCTGGACTCCCCCCGCGTGCTGCTCGCGCCGACGGAGCCCTACCGGCCGGACCCCTCCCAGCCCTACGTGCGGGGCGATGGCCCGGTGGTGGAATTGCCCCTGACGCTCGTGCCCGGCCTGCGCCTGCCCTTCATCGGCACCTTCGTCACCACGCTGCCCTGGGCCGCCGTCCACGCCGCCTACCGCGCCTGCCGCGGCACGCCCTTCTTCAACCTGGAGCTGCACGCGGTGGACGTGCTCGACGCGGACGACGGCATCCCCGCCGCGCTCGTGCGTCAGCAGCGTGACCTGCGCGTGCCCGTGGCCACCAAGCTCGAGCGGCTGCGCGCGCTCTTCAGCTGGCTCCGGCGGGACTTCGACGTGGTGACCCTGCGCGACGCGGCGTCCCGGCTCCCCATCCCCCCGTAGCGCCAGGGCCTCAGGGCACGGGCTCGGCCACCAGCGTGCGCCCGGCCTCGCCCGGGGGCAGCGCCGCGCGGGCCTGGGCGAGCAGGCTCCTCACGTCGGCGCGGCGGGGCTCGGGCGTCAGCCGCAGGGCCTGGTCCAGCAAGGGCACGGCCTCCTTCCACCGCCGCAGCGCCACCAGGAGCCGCCCCTGGGCCTCGAGGCTCTGGGCCACCAGCGGATGCTCGGGGCCGAGCGCCTTCCTCCTTACGGCCAGGGCGCGCGCGTAGGCGGTCAGGGCCTTGTCCCCGTGCCCCAGGTCCCGCTCCGCGTCGCCCAGGCCCTGCAGCGTGGTCGCCACGAGCGGGTGCTCCGGCCCGAAGGCCTTCTCCTCGAGCGCCAGCGCGCGCCGGTGGTGCGCCCGCGCCTCGGCGGGCTGGCCCATCTCCCGCAGCAGCGTGCCCAGCTCGTCCAGGGGGTCGGCGAGGTCCGGGTGCTCGGGCCCCAGCGCCTTCTCCTGCAGCGAGAGCGACAGCTCGAAGTGCGCGCGCGCCTCGGCGAGCCGGCCCAGGTCCCGCAGGGAGACGCCCAGGCTGGTGTGGCAGTTGGCCACGTCGGGGTGCTCGGGGCCCAGGGCCTTCTTCCGGATGGCCAGCGCCTGCTCCTGCAGGGCGAGCGCCTCCGGAGCCCGTCCCGACGCGCGCAAGGCCAGGCCCAGGTTGTTGAGCGAGCTGGCCACGTCCGGGTGCTCCGTGCCGAGCACCTTCTTGCGGATGGCCAGGGCGTGCTCGTGCATCTCGCGCGCCTCGTCGTAGCGGCCGAGCTCCAGCAGGGTGGAGCCCAGGTTGCTGTAGGAGAGCGCCACCAGGGGGTGCGAGGGGCCCTGGGTCTTGCGCCGCAGGGCCAGGGCGCGCTCGAAGTCGTCCCGGGCCTCCTCGAACTTGCCCATGGCCGAGAGCACGCTGCCCAGGTTGTTGAGCGAGGCGGCCACCAGGGGGTGCTCCGGGCCGAGCACCTCGCGCCGCAGCTCGAGGGCGCGCGCGTGCAGCCGCCGGGCGTCCTCGTAGCGGCCCAGGCCCTGGTAGACGATGGCCTCGGTGGACAGGGCCTCGGCGCGCGTCGCGTCGTCGTCCGCGCACTCCACCGCGGACTCCAGCGCCAGCATCATGCCGACCGCCTCGGGGTAGCGCGCCTGCCGCCAGCCCACCTGCCGCACGAGCAGTGTCCAGGCCTTGGCCACCAGCGCCAGGTCCCGACCGCGCGCGGCGAGGGGAATGGCCTGCCGTGCCAGCTCCTCCGCCCGGGCGTAGTTCCCGGTGGACTCCTCGAGGAGCGCGAGCTGGTGGAGCGCCTGCGCCCGCAGGGGCGGGTAGTCCACGCGCTCCACCTCGGCGAGCCATGGCGTGGCCGCCGCGAGCGCCTCCGGGTAGCTGCCCGCGAGCCAGAGCGCCTCGAGCCGCGCCATGCGCGTCTGGAGCGCCTCCACCCGGGCGCGCGCCGCGGGCTCCTCGGGCAGGGGCACCATCGAGGCCAGGGCCCGGGGATCCGCGCAGTCCCCGAGGGGTGGCAGGGACTGGACGGCCTGCACGGCCTTGGCCAGGCCCGCGGCGTCCGGACCCCGGGCGAAGACCTCCGTGAGGGTGGCGAGCTGGACGCGCCGCCGCTCGAGGCAGGACGCGCCGCGCGCCGCCCACTCCGGGACGTCGCCGGGGGCCGCCCGCGTGACGTGGCACGCGTCGGTGCTCAGCCGCGCCCAGGTGCCCGCGTAGGTGTCGAGCAGCGCGGCCACGGTGGTGAAGGTGTCCGGGGCATAGGGCAGGCGGGTGCCGAGGAAGGCCCGCTCCACGCGCGCGCGCACCGCCTTGTCCCAGGTGCCGTCCAGGCGCCGCTCCTGGTGGGCGCACGCCGTGTCCCGCCGCGGTCCGGAGAAGGCCGTGGAGAGCGCCAGCGCCACGAGCGAGCCCAGCAGCGCCGCCCCGAGCAGGCCGCGCTTGCGCATCCGGCGCCGGGTCTCGGGGTCTCGCTCCAGCGCGTCCACCAATTCGCGCAGCGTGGCGGGGCGCTGGGTGGGGTCGGGGTGCAGGCCCCGTTGCAGCGCGCGCTCCACCCACGCGGGCACGTCCGAGCCCGAGGGCGGCGGCCGTACCCGGCCCTCGCGCTGGTTGGCCAGGGACTCGACGGGGGTGGCGCCCGCGAAGGGGTGCTCGCCGTGGAGCGCCTCGCGCAGCGCCACGCAGAAGGCGAACATGTCGCTGCGCGCGTCGGCGTCTCCCGCCCGCAGCAATTCGGGCGCCATGTAGCGCGGCGTGCCCAGCAGCGTGCCCGCCAGGGTGAGGGGACTGTCCAGGGCCCCCGCGGGCAGGTTCAGCTCCCGGAAGGACTCCTGCGAGGACGGGGACTCGGCGCGCGCGAGCCCGAAGTCCGTCACCCGCGCGCGTCCGTCCCGGCCCACCAGGACGTTCTCCGGCTTGAAGTCCCGGTGGACGAGCCCCGCCTCGTGCGCGGCGGCCAGCCCGTGCCCCGCGGCCACGTACACCCGCAGCACCTCGCGCCAGGTCCGCGGGGCCTCGTCGCGCCAGCGGCGCAGCGTCTGCCCCTCCACCATCTCCATGGCGATGAAGAGGTCCCCATCCGGCAGCGTGCCGACGTCGTAGACGGCCACCACGTTGGGATGGGACAGGCGCGCCATGGCCTGCGCCTCGCGCATCATGCGCGTGGTCAGGTCCTCCAACGAGTGGTGGGCGTCCACCTCGCGCCGCAGCAGCTTGAGGGCCACGCGCCGGTCCAGGCGCGCGTCGTAGGCGGACACCACCTCGCCCATGGCGCCCCGGCCGAGCGCGTGCAGCACCGTGTAGCGGCCCGCCAGCTCCTGGCCCGGGCGCACGCGGGGCGGTGGGGCGGGGGAGGGCGCGCGACTCGTGCCCGCGGCGGGGGCGGCATGCACGGTCCTCAGCAGCGCCTCGGGGGGCGCCCGGACGACCGTGGGATCTTCATCCGTCAGGGGTGTGCCCGAGTCTCCGCGCGCGCGCGGCGGCTCTTCGTCCCGCATGTCCTTGCCTCCCTGGGTCGGCCCGTGTCTCGGGGGGAATACATACCCCGGATGGGCGGCCGCCCGACAGGGGCCGCCCGACCGATGCCCGGGAGGCCCGCCCGTGGCCGCTCGCCCCTCTCCGCTCCGGCCACGTGCCTACCTTGTGTGGGGACCGTCCTCGTCGGACGGCCACTCAAGGGAGAACGCCATGTCCTTCGCATCCCGTCTGCTCGGCGCCAGTCTGGTCCTGGGGCTCGCCTCCTGCTCGACCATCCAGACCCGGACGAATTTCGACCCCTCGGCCGTCCAACGCATCGACGCCTTCCACACCTACGCCTGGCTGCCCATGAAGGACAAGACGGACCCCACCCTCTACAACCCCATCGTGCAGGAGCGCGTGCACCGCTCGGTGGACCGGGAACTCCAGGCCCGGGGCTTCCAGCGCGTGGCGCCGGACGCGTCCCCGGACTTCAAGGTGGGCTGGCACGGCGCCATCGAGCACAAGGTGGCCGTGGACACCATCGACAACTACTACGGCTACCTGTGGGATCCCTGGTTCGACCCGTTCTTCGGCCCGGTGGCCTACGGCGGCGCGGGCGGCTTCGACACCCAGGTGCGCGAGTACCGCGAGGGCACGCTCATCCTCGACATGGTGGATGCCCAATCCAACAAGCTCGTCTGGCGCGGCACCGCCGAGACGGAGCTGGCCGAGCGCAGCGACGCGGCCCAGAGCCAGAAGCTCATCGACCGCGCCGTGGACAAGATGCTCAAGGACTTCCCGCCCGAGCCCAAGTAGTCGGAGTCGGCCGCTGGAAACACCACGGCCCCCGCCTCGCTGTCGAGGACGGGGGCCGGGAGGACCTCACCCGCGCTGCACCTAACGGTCGAGGAAGCCCTGCAGGGTGTTGATCTGCGACTCGTGGCTGCGCAGCACGGGGCCGGTGCGGCTGAGCAGCAGGGCGAGCGACGTGTCGTCGCGGTAGCGGTCCAGGCCCTCGTTCACCAGGTCACGCCCCGCCTCCTGGTCGTCCTCGATCTGCTCGAGGAACTCCTTGTCGAACTGGCGGCCCTCCAGGCTCGCCAGCTCGTCGCGGCGCTCGAGGAACTTGCGCACCTGCTTGTCCGTCTTCTTGTCGTAGGACTTGTCGCCCTTCTCGACGCCCTGGATGGCGCCCTCCAGACCCGCGCCGCCCGTGGCCGTCTCCTGGGTGGACAGGTCCACCATGGCGAGCGAGAACGCCTTGGACTCGGCCAGCGTCTGCAGGTCGCTCAGGCTGTTCTGGTGGTCGCGGATGAGCACCTGGGCGAAGCGCCGCACCTCGGGGTTGCCCGAGCGCTCCAGGGCGAGCTGACCCAGGGCGATCTGCTTCTGGTTGAAGATGGCCAGCTGGTCCGCGAAGCGCGCCTTCTCGGCGAAGGCCTCACCGACCTTCTCTCCCTGGCTGCGCGCCTGCCGGGCCTCACTGTGCGCACAACCCCCTCCCATCCCCAGTGCCGCCAGCAACCCCACTCCGCACAGCATTCGCCGCATCATCATGTCGCGCCTCCTCCGGCTGGTTGGACGAGGAAAACCTGCGCAGGCCCCGACTCCCGTACAACCACCCGAGCGTCCAGGCGGGCAGGCCCCCGTCCGTCACGATGGCGGGAAAGCTTCACTCCCATGCGAATGGTGGGGCAGCGCACCGAACGACCCGGCCTGGGGGCGAACGCTTTCGCACGGAGTGTGAGGGGCGAGTCCCCTCCCAGTGGAGGAGGGGATGGGGTAAACCAGCCGCATGCTTGAGCGGCTCGGTGGCAAGGTGAAGCAGGGGCTCCGCGAGTGGACGGAGCGCATGGTCGGTCCGGAGCGCAAGCAGCGCCTGGAGGCGCTGGGGCGGGGCGAGCACGAGTACGGGGTGGACCCGTTCGGCTTCAACCTGGACTACAGCCTGTCGGCGCTCGCGCCGCTGGTGTGGCTCTACCGGCACTACCACCGGGTGGAGGTGAGCGGCATCGAGCACGTGCCCGCGGGGCGGGTGCTCTTCGTGTCCAACCACTCGGGGCAGCTGCCCATGGACGGCGCCATGATTGGCATCGCCCTCTTGATGGAGGCCAACCCGCCGCGGCACGCGCGCAGCATGGTGGAGAAGTGGGTGCCCACGCTGCCCTACGTCTCCACGTTCATGGCGCGCGTGGGGCAGATCGTGGGCACGCCGGAGAACTGCCGCCGCCTGCTGGAGTCCGAGGAGGCCATCCTCGTGTTCCCCGAGGGCACGCGGGGGCTCGGCAAGCTGTGGCCCCAGCGCTACCAGTTGCAGGAGTTCGGCCTGGGCTTCATGCGCCTGGCGCTGGAGACCAACACGCCCATCGTTCCGGTGGCGGTGGTGGGCGCCGAGGAGCAGGCCCCCGCGCTCATGGACGTCAAGCCCCTGGCGAAGCTGTTGGGCTTTCCCTCCTTCCCCGTCACCGTCACGGGCGTGCCGCTGCCCCTGCCCACCAAGTACCGCATCTACTTCGGCGAGCCGCTCAACTTCACCGGCCGCCCCGACGACGAGGACACGGAGCTGGACAAGAAGGTGCGCACCGTGAAGACCGCCATCCAGGCCATGCTCAACCAGGGCCTCAAGGAGCGTCAGGGCGTCTTCTGGTAGGCCGCCCAGGCACCGCGTCATGACTCAGGACCCCACGAATCAGGACCCCTCGGGCCAGGACTCCTCCAAGAGGCCGGCCGTCGTCGTCACCGGCATCAGCGGCAACCTGGGGCGCACCCTCGCCAAGCTGCTGCACAAGCACGAGCGCATCATCGGCATCGATCGGCGCCCCTTTCCGGGCCGGCCCAAGGACGTCGAGATGCACCAGATGGACCTGCGCAAGAAGAAGGCGGAGGACGTCTTTCGCAAGAACGACATCCGCGCGGTCATCCACATGGGCATCATGCACGACCCGCGCATGAGCGAGGAGGAGCACCACTCCTTCAACGTGGTGGGCACCACGCGGCTGCTCGAGTACTGCGCCAAGTACGGCGTGCGGAAGGTCGTCGTGCTCTCCTCGGCCAACGTCTACGGCCCGAGCCCGGACAACTCCAACTTCCTCACCGAGGACGCGCCGCTCATGGCGGCCAGCCGCTTCTCGGGGGTGCGCGACCTCATCGAGGTGGACATGCTCGCGCACAGCTTCTTCTGGAAGCACCCCCACATCCAGACGGTCATCCTGCGGCCAGTGCACATCGTGGGCCCCACCATCAAGAACGCGCCGAGCAACTACCTGCGCCTGCGCTACCCCTGGGTGATGGCGGGGTTCGACCCCATGCTGCAGCTCATCCACGTGGAGGACGTGGCGCGCGCCATGGTGGAGGCCGCCCTGCGCCCCGAGCCCAAGGGCGTCTACAACGTGGTGGGCCCTGGCGAGGTGCCCCTGTCCTCCATCCACGGCGAGCTGGGCCGCAGCCCCATCCCCGTGCCGCACCCCGTGGCCCGCCCCCTGCTGGGCATGCTCTTCAAGTACCGGCTCGCTAACTTCCCCCCGCCCGAGCTCGACCACATCCAGTTCCTGTGCAACGTGGACGGCTCGCGCTGGCGCCAGGACGTGGCATGGCAGCCGCGTCATGGCATGCGCGACACCATCCGCTCCGTGGTGGGGGACTAGCCGGCGCGGGAATCCACGACACGCCTGTCAGGGAGTTGAGACGAGGGATGCGCAGGAGCGACGGGTGGGGAACACACAACCGCCTGATTTCACGGGGGGCGCGTTCGTTTCCGGCCGTGGCATCCGGATTGCTCTAGTCCTCCCTCATCCAGGGGGTTCCATTGGGGAACCTCCGACGCCCATCGCTCCGGCCGGCCCCGGGGCGGTGGGCGATTTTTTTGGGGGACAGGGGAGGCCGCGGCTCAGGGCAGCGTGCCGTCGAAGGGGCCGCCCTCCTGCTTCTCCAGCAGCCACTTGCCCTCGCGCAGGACGAACTCGGACGTGACGCTCTCGCGCCGCACGGACAGCGAGGGCAGGCGCGTCCAGACGAAGTGGCTCGTCACGGTGGCCCGCTCCCCCTTCTCATCCAGGTCCACGCGCTCGATCTCGTAGTCCGTGATGTCCAGGTCCTGCTCGTCCTTGTTCTGCCGCAGGCCCCGGTCGAACTCCTTGCGGCGCTCGGGCACCACGTAGCGGCTGGCGACGCGGTAGTCCTTCCACCGCACCCGCTGGTGGAAGTCGTCCACCGTCGTCTTGAGGGCCTCCAGCTCGGCGGCTTTCTGGGTGTGGGAACAGGCCCCACAAAGGAGGCTGGCGAGGAGCACGGCGAGCAGGCGAGTCACCTGAAGGACGTTAACACCCCCTCGGGGAGGAGGCGAAACCCGTGTGCCGCCGGTGCTATGGTCCGCCACCGCATGGCCAAATCGTTGGTGGAGCGGTACGAGCAGTTGTTGGCCCAGGATCCCGCCTCGGCGGTGTTCGTGGAGCTGGCCAAGGCGTTGATCGCCAAGGGTGAGTACGCGCGCGTCATTTCCGTGTGCGAGCAGGGCATCGTCCATCACCCGCAGTCGGTGACGGGGCGGGTGCTGTGGGGCAAGGCCCTCATCCTGATGGGGCGGCCCGCCGAGGCCATGGCCCAGTTCGATCAGGCCGTGGCCATCGACAAGGAAAACCCCCACGCCTACAACCTCATCTCCGAGGTGCTGCTGCAGCGGGGCCTGTACCGCTCGGCGCTGCCCATCCTGCGCAAGGCGCTCGCCCTGCAGCCCAACGACGCCCGGGTGCGCGGCTGGATGGAGCAGGCCCAGGCGGCGCTCGCGGGCGGTCCCGCCCCGGCCTTCGGCGACCTGAACACCCTGGAGACGCCGGCGCCAGAGGAGGCGCCCGCCGAGGCCGCCGCCGAGCCCCGGGCCGAGGCCGCCGCCGAGCCTTCGGCCGAGGCCGCCGCGACGCCGCCCCCCGCGCCCGTCGAGGCGCCCGTCGAGGCGTCCGCGCCCGACGAGGACGCCCCGCGCGAGCAGGACGCGCTGGAGGAGGTCGGCGCGCCCGAGCCGGTGCTGGCGTCCGAGGACGAGGCGCGCGAGGCCGAGTCGGCCGAGGTGGCGCTGCCCTTCGATGACGAGGAGCTCCCCGTCAACGCCGTCACCGCCGAGGAACCCAACCCGCTGCTCGCCGAGCTGCCGCCGCCCCTGGAGGCCGCGCCGTCCGAGCCCGAGGCCGCGCCCGCCGAGGCGTCCGAGGCGTCCGCGGACGCCGACAGCGGGTCGGAGCCGGAGGAGCTCCACCCGGCGCGTCCGGATCTGCTGGCGGGCCTGCCCGCGGTGGTGGCGCCCCCGGCCCGCGTGGCCGCGCCCGTCGCCGCGCAAGCGTCCCCGACGCCCGTCCCGGACGTGGCGAGCCAGGCGGCCGCCTACGAGCGCGAGCTGCGTGCCACGCTGCTGCCCAAGGACTCCGCTTCGGCCTTCTCCCGCCGCGCGATGAAGGTGCTCGCGGGCGTGGGCGTGGGCGTGATGCTGCTGGGCGGCGCGCTCATCGTGCGCGTGCGGCAGGGCGGCGAGGCCCTGGTGTCCACCCTGGACCGGACCCAACAGCTGCTGCTCAAGGACACGGAGTCCTCGCGTCAGGACGCGCTCGGTCTGCTGTCCCACGTGGTGGCGCTGGAGGAGGACAACACCCGGGGCTGGGCCCTGACCGCCTATGCCCAGGCCCTGCGCTACGACGCGCGGGGCGAGCCCGAGGCCCGCACGCGCGCGCTCGCCGCGCTCGAGCACCCCGGCGTGCGTCAGGCCCACCCGGGCCTGCGCCTGGCCTCGGAGCTGCTGGTGGCGGAGGCCGCCGGCCGTGACGCCGCCAGCCAGGCCCTGCTCAACGCCTCCGCCACGGAGGGCGCCGAGGTGCAGGGGCTCGCCGGCGAATGGCTGCTCGCGCGCGGCCGCAAGCGCGAGGCCCTCGAGCGCTTCACCCGGGCGCTCAAGCACTCGCCGCGCGACGTGCGCAGCCTCGTGGCCCTGGGCGGCTACTACCGGGACGCGGAGGATCCGGTGAACGCGCTGCGCTTGTTCTCCTCCGCCGCGAAGCTCGCCCCCGAGCACCCGGGCGCGCGCCTGGGCCTCGCCGAGAGCCGGTGGATGATGGGCCAGGAGTTGGATCAGGCCCTCGCGGACGCGCGGGCGCTCGCGTCGGACAAGCTGGCGCCCGTGGCGGTGCGCGAGCGCGCGCGGCTGGTGCAGGGCCGCCTGATGACCGCGCTCGGCAGCGCCCGCGAGGCGCGCGCGCTGCTCGCCGAGCCGGGCACGGGGCCGCTGGCCTTCTCCCTGCTCGTGGCGCGGGGCGAGGCGGAGCTCGCCAGCGGGGACATGCCCGCCGCGCAGCGCTCCTTCGAGCAGGCCCTGGCCGTGGAGCCCGGGGACACCACGGCCAAGGCGGGCCTGGGCCGGGCCCTGCTGGGTCAGTCGCGCCCGAAGGACGTGCTGTCGCGCGTGGACGGGGACACGTCGCCGGTGGCGCTCGTGCGGGCCGCGGCCTACACGCGCCTGGGGGACTGGAAGCGCGCCCGGGTGGAGCTGGGCCATACGCGGGGCGGCGCGGGCTACCCCGCCGAGGCCATCGTCTACCTGGCGCGCGCGGACGTCGCCGAGGGTGAGCGCGCCCGGGCCCGCGAGGCCCTGGAGAAGACGCTCGTGGGCGCGCGCAAGGACAAGAGCCTGGTGCGCACCGCGCTGGGCGTCTGGTACTGGCAGGACAAGTCGCTCGACAAGGCGAGCGCGCTCCTGGAGACGGCCATCTCCGAGGACTCCCGCAACGACGAGGCGGCGAGCGCGCTCGGCCAGCTGCGGCTGGCCCAGGGCCTGCCCGACGTGGCCATCAAGCCGCTCGCCCAGGCCGTGGAGCGCAACGGCTCCAACGCCGAGGCGCGCGAGGCGCTCGGCCGCACGCTGCTGTCCCTGGGCCGCGGCGCCGAGGGCCTCGAGCAGTTCGAGGCGTGGCGCACCGCCCACCCGGAGGCCGGTGCGGCGCACAAGGGCGCCGCGCTGGCGCTCGTGCACGCCGGACGCACCAAGGACGCCGAGGCGGCCTCCGCGCGCGCCGTGAAGCTCTCCGCGGCGGACCCGGAGGCCTTCCGCGTGCGCGCGGAGATCCTCTTCGCCCTGGGGGACGTGAAGGGCGGCTTCGGCGCGCTGGAGAACGCCAACAAGCTCGACAGCAAGTCGCCGGACACCTTCTGCGCCATCGCCCTGGCCTTCCTGCGCCAGGGCCTGGTGGCCAACGCGGACAAGGCCTTCGAGGCGGCGCGGCGCGAGGGACCCGAGGCGCCCTGCGGCCAGGTGGGCGCGCACTGGGTGAAGGACTCGGGGGGCCGCGACGCGGCGACGCGCCTGACCGGCATCACCCAGACGGCCCCTTACCCCTGGGACAAGTCCTTCGCCCAGGCGGCGCTGGCGCGGGTGCTGCTCGCCACGGGCTCGGCGAAGCAGGCGCGCGAGGCCGCGGACGAGGCCATCCGGCTCGAGCCCTTCTCCGGCCGGGCCCAGCTCGCCCTGGGCGAGGTGGCGCTCAAGCAGCACGACGAGCCGGCCGCGCTGCAGGCCTTCTCGCGGGCCGTGGAGCTGGAGCCGGCGGACGGCCTGGCGTGGCTGGCCCTCGGGGACGCGCTCGCCCCCCGGCCCGCGGACACCGCGCGCGCCCTCCAGGCGTATGCCCAGTTCCTCAAGCTCGCGGCGGGCTCGCCCGAGGCGGGCCGGGTGAAGAAGGCGGTGGCCGCGCTCCAGCGCAAGTCGGGAGGCCGGTAGCGTGTCGTCCTCGTCCTCGCCGCACCTGCCCCTCATGCGCATCATGGGCGGCAACGCCTTCCTGCTGTCCATCATCTACCTGTCGGTGGGCCTCGGGGTGGAGGTGGCGTGGCGGGTGCGTCCCTCGCTCTTCCTGCAGCGCCTGTCGCTCTCCCTGGACGCGCTGCCGGCCCGGGCCCTGGAGCTGACGGGCCTCGCCGGGCCGCTGCGCGACGCCTACGTGTCCGGGCAGATCTCCGAGTCCGGACTGCGGCTCGTCTTCGGCGGCACCACCGTGTGCATCATCTACGCGCTCGCGGTGGGCGTGGGGCTCGTCATGGGCACGCTGCGCGGCCTCATCCTCCACAAGATGTCGCGGCGCTGACTCAGGCGCGTCGGCTCCGGGTCTTGCTCCGCGCGCGCGTGGGCCCCCCGGCGACGGGCTCGTGGCCGGCGGCGCGGGCCATGAGGCAGATCTCCACCACCTTGGGCCCGAAGCGCTCCCAGCGGGCTTCCCCCGTGCCCTTCACCGCGAGGAAGGCCTCGCGCTCGATGGGCAGCGCGGCCGCCAGGCCCCGCAGGGTCTCGTCGTTGAAGACCATGAAGGGCGGCTGCTCCAGCTCCTTGGACAGCTCCTTGCGCCAGCGCCGCAGCTCCGTGGCCGCCAGCTCGCTGTAGCCCTCGGGCGCGCCCGGGACGCCCGTCGCCGAGGCCCGCGGCGCGCTGGCGCTGCCCAGGCCCGGCAGGCGCTTGAGCCGGCTGCCCGCGCACGTGTCGCAGTTGCCGCAGCTCGTGGCCTCCTGCTGCTGGCCGAAGTAGCCCAGGATGAAGGACCGGCGGCAGCGCTTGGTGTAGGCGTAGTCCGTCATGCGCTTGAGGTGCATGAGCGAGCGCCGCTCCTGCTCGCGCACCTTGCTCAGGTCCACGCCCAGCTCCGCGAAGGGCACCGGCATGAGCGCGCGGATGGTGCGGCCGGAGAAGGGCCGGCGCACCCGCAGCGCCCCGGCGCGCTCCAGGAGCTTGAGCGCGTGCTGGATCTCCTCGCTGGACAGCCCCGTGCGCCGCGCGAGGATGGGCACCTGGGTGGTGGCCGAGCGCGCCACGGGGAACGTCTCCAGGAGTGAGGCGAGCAGCCGGCGCGCGTCCGGCGCGTGCGGCTGGGTGGTGGGCGCCTTGTCCGTCAGGGTGAGGCCATACTCCCCCTCGCCGCGGCTGCCGCGCTCCACCTTGCGCT
Organism: Archangium primigenium; assembly: GCF_016904885.1. Lineage (NCBI taxonomy): Bacteria > Pseudomonadati > Myxococcota > Myxococcia > Myxococcales > Archangiaceae > Melittangium > [Archangium] primigenium. The sequence goes on along the minus strand of NZ_JADWYI010000001.1, from coordinate 7,952,946 downwards.
CGCGCTCCAGGATGCGCAGCGCCGCGGACACCTCGAACTCGCTCGCGCCCGCCTGGGCCGCCAGCACGTGCATGCCCTTGTCGTACTCGGGCACGCCGCGCAGCACGTTCCACACGTCCACCATCACCGTCTCCGAGGGGTGGTTGCCCTCGATGAGCCGCTCCTGGGTGTGCACGTCCGCGTGGTTGAAGAGCAGCGCGGCGAAGGCCGGCCCGCCATCGCGGCCCGCGCGGCCAATCTCCTGGTAGTACGCCTCCACCGCCCGGGGAATGTTCACGTGGGCCACGAAGCGGATGTCCCGCTTGTCGATGCCCATGCCGAAGGCGTTGGTGGCCACCGCCACCGCGTCCTTGCCCGAGGACATGAAGTCGTCCTGGGCCCGGCGCCGCGCGTCGTCGTCCATGCCCGCGTGGTAGAGCACGGCGTTCACCCCGCGCTCGCACAGCGCCGCGTGCGTGTTCTCCGCCGACTTGCGCGTGGAGCAGTAGATGATGCCGCTGCCGCCCATCTCGGCGAGCCCCGCGCACGCCCGGCGCTTGTCCTCGTCTCCCGTGGCCTGGAAGACCTCCAGGAAGAGGTTGGGCCGGTCGAACCCCTCGGCGAACACCCGCGGGTCCTTCATGAGCAGCGAGCGCGCGATGTCGTCGCGCACCTCGGGCGTGGCGGTGGCCGTGAGCGCCACGGTGCGCGGGGGTCGCAGGCGCTTGCGCACCTGGCCCAACTGCGCGTAGTCCGGCCGGAAGTCGTGGCCCCACTGCGAGATGCAGTGCGCCTCGTCCACCGCCAGCAACTCCACGCCCACCTGGCCCAGGGCATCCAGGAAGCTCGGGCTGCGAAAGCGCTCGGGCGCCACGTAGACGAGCTTGTACTCCCCCGCGCGCAGCCGACGCAGCCGGTCCGCGCGCTCCATGTCCGAGAGCGAGGAGTTGATGAAGGTCGCGGGCAGGCCCCGCCGCGTGAGCTGCTCCACCTGATCCTTCATCAGCGCGATGAGCGGGGAGATGACGAGCGTCACCCCCGGGAGGATCATCGCCGGCAGCTGGTAGCACAGGCTCTTGCCCGCGCCCGTGGGCATGAGCACCACGGTGTTGCCCGGGCTGAGCACGGAACTGATGACCTGCGCCTGCCCGGGGCGGAAGTCCGTCAGTCCGAAGTGGCGGACCAATCCCTCCTGGGCGTGCTGCATGTGAGGCAGGTCCACCAGCATCCGTCGCATCTTCAACGTTCCTTCCGCTCCGTCAACGACTCAGAGGCTCCTGCCTCCAGGTCCAGCCTGTCGGGTACCGGGACAGCCAGGCGGGCACGCCACGCGGCGAACTCCCGGGTGAGCTGGACGCCCCACTCCACGTCCACGCGGCCCTCCCGCACCACATCGCCTTCCCGGACTTCCGGGGGCAGGGTGGCGCGGGGCACCGGATACGCCCGTCCCCCGCCCAGGGGCACCACCTGGGCCACCTCGTCTTCCAACACCTCCACCTGCACGGCGTGTCCCGCTCCGCCGCACGCCACCCCACCCAGCGTCCCCAGCAGCCTCATCCACGTTCTCCCGCCATGCGCCATGGCCCCCGGTCCTCCCCCTCCAGCGGAGGCACGTCCCCCCGCTCCCGCATCGACACGTAGTTCCCGCTGCCCAGCACCACGTGGTCCAACACCTTGATGCCCAGCATCCGCCCCGCCTCCACGAGCTGCGCGGTGAGGCCCACGTCCTGCGCCGAGGGCTCGGGATCTCCGGACGGGTGGTTGTGCGCCAGCACGATGGCCGTGGCGCGCGCGGTGATGGCCGCGGCGAAGACCTCGCGCGGGTCCACCATGCACGCGTTGATGGTGCCCTCGGCCACCCGCGCGTCGAGCAGGAGCACGTTGCGCGCGTTGAAGCACAGCACGTGGAACACCTCGCGCCGCAGCGCCCCGAGCTGGGGCGCGAGGTACGTGGCGATGTCCCGGGGCGTGCGCAGCCGGGGCCGCCGCTCCACCACCCGTTGGGCCCGGCGCCCCAGCTCCAGCGCCGCCAGGAGCTGCGCCGTGCGCAGCTGCCCCAGGCCCGGCCGCGCGCACAGGGCCCTCGGGTCCTGCTGCACCAGCGCCTTGAGTCCCCCCGCGGGCGCGAGCAGCTGCTCGGCCAGCGCCCGCGTGCGCGCCCCCGCGCCCCAGAGCAGGCCGAGCAGCTCCGGGTCGGTGAGGGCCTCCGCCCCCAGTCGGAACAGCCGCTCCCGGGCGTCCTCCCCCTCCAGCGCTGCCCTCACCGACCCCTCGCCCCCGCCCTCCGACGCCCCCCGCTCCGCCCGCCCGTCCAGCCCCTCACGCGCCATCCCGCCCTCCCTCCGCCCGCGAAAGGGGAGCAACACGCATGCCGGGCCTGGTCGTCTCGGGGCCCCCCCGCGCAGGCCGTCTCGTTCGCGCGCCGGGGCCTCGCCTCCGGGACACATGACGAGGGCTCGGATGTCCGCCCGCCGCGTGCGCGCAACGCGCCCGGGCCCGCTGCATCCCAGGGGGACCTTCCTTCAGGAGTCCCGTCGTCCATGTCGAAGCTCTTCGAGCCCCTCACCCTGCGGAGCGTGCGCGCGCGCAACCGCACCGTCGTCTCGCCCATGTGCCAGTACTCCGCGGTGGACGGCGTCGCCCAGGACTACCACTTCGCCCACCTGGGCCGCTTCGCGCTTGGCGGCTTCGGCGTCGTGATCGCCGAGGCCACGGGCGTGTCTCCCGAGGGCCGCATCACGCACGGGGACGTGGGCCTGTGGAATGACACGCAGGAGGCGGCGCTGGCGCGCATCGCGGCCTTCCTCAAGGCGCAGGGCGCGGTGGCGGGCATCCAACTCGCGCACGCGGGGCGCAAGGCCTCGGCGCAGCGGCCGTGGGAGGGGGATGGGCCTCTGTCACAGGCGGACGTGGCGGCGCGAGGCGAGGGCCCCTGGACCACGGTGGCGCCCAGCGCCCTGCCGCACGCCCAGGGCTGGCACGTGCCCGAGGCCCTGACGGAGGAGGGCCTCGCGCGGCTGCGGGACGCGTGGCGCTCCGCCGCGGAGCGGGCCCTGCGCGCGGGCTTCGAGGTCGTGGAGGTGCACTGCGCCCACGGCTACCTGCTCAACGAGTTCCTCTCGCCCCTCGCCAACCAGCGCACGGACCGCTATGGCGGCAGCCGGGAGAACCGCATGCGCTTCCCGCTGGAGATCATCGAGAGCGTCCGGAAGGTGTGGCCCCAGGACAAGCCGGTGTTCGTGCGTGTGTCGGCCATTGATGGCGTGGTCGGGGGCTGGACGCTCGAGGACACGGTGGCCTTCGCCCGGGAGCTCCAGGCGCGGGGCGTGGACGTATTGGACTGCTCGTCGGGAGGCATCGCCAACGCCTATGACGGTCCCTCAGGGCCGGGCTACCAGGTGGGCTTCGCCGAGCGCGTGCGGCGCGAGACGGGCCTGGCCACGATGGCCGTCGGCGCCATCACCGACGCGGCGCAGGCCGAGGCGATTGTCGCCGGGGGTCGGGCGGACCTGGTGGCGCTCGCCCGCGAGGCGCTCTTCGACTCCCAGTGGGCCGTGCACGCGCGGCGCGCGCTGGTGCCCGAGCCGACCGACTTCCAGGACTGGCCCGTGCAGTCGGGCTTCTGGCTGCGCAACCGCGAGAAGTCGCGCCTCAAGAGGAAGGGCTGAGCCCTTCAGGAAAGCGGTGGAGCTTCCATATCGAAGCGACCGCCCAGCTCCGCCCACGTGCTCCACAAGACGTGGAAGCTCGCCAAATGACGGTGTCCAGGTGTGGGGGAGAGGCAGCGGTCTCGAAGAGCCGCGAAGTAAGACGCCTCGGTGGCGATGCCCGGGCGTTCTTTCGAGTAACTCTTGCCATGATGGCGAAAAACGTGGCTGAGATACTCTAAATGGAAATCAGCACGTCCTCGTGGATGCCCTGGATGCCGGTCCATTCGCTCTGGATCGTCACGTGAGACATCGTAGAAGCGCTTGAACTTGGCGAGCGCCTCGTCGTTGGGTTGACGAGGCATGAGCTTCTGATGTCCCAACAGCCAGGTTTCGATGCAACAGTCCGCGACGATGATGTGAATCTGCCCGGTGTAGGGACGGCCCTCGGCTTGATGTTTCCGAAGTGCGTTGTCCACCAGGGTATGCAGTTCCTGTTTGCGCTCGTCGTACGTTCGCTCCTCGGCGTCGATGCAGATGAAAAGATGATCTGCGGCGTACCGTGCGGAATCCGCGAGCGCGTCAGGGATGCGCTGGAGGTAGGAGGGGTACCCCATGCCCGCGAGAATGAAGAAGCTGTGGGTTGTCAGGTCCGCTGCTTGTGCGACCTCTTGAAGGTGGGGAAAGCAGTAGCCTAACCATGCCCTGTAGAGCTTCTTCTCGGTTCTGCGGCCTTCCACCAGAAAATAGAACTTCACCCCAGCCCCTCCTCGAACTCGGAGGAGTTGAGGAGCCGGATGAAGTCATCCTGTGCCGAGGCCCCTTGAAGCGCGGCCACTTTCGACGCGGGCGTGACCTGGACGGCGCTTCCCTTGCGTCGCACGATCTTCCAGTCCTCCTTGGGAATATTGTTGATGATGTAGGGATGGTGGCTGGTGATGATGAACTGTAACTCGTGGGCGCGTGACCGGATGAGATCAGTCAATGGACCCATGCAGTTGACACCCAGGCTGTTCTCGAATTCATCGATCAGGACCAGCGTTCCCTTGGATGCGAGCATCAGGTCCACGATGTGATGCATCGTCCGATTCATGCCAGAGGAGATGTCCGCGGCATCAATCCAGGAAGAGACATGCCGCTCCTTGATCCTGAAGAGGAGCGTGTCGTGAGAGATACCCGACTTCGTGTCCACGGTTTGGGAGAGCCCCACGACGACATCCTCGACCGTCGGGAAGATGTCGATGAAGTGTTGCTTGAATTCGTCGAACCTCCCGGGGAACCTTTCCTGTAAAACAAACGCCTTGATGAGGGTGTGTGTGGCTGGCGTGTCTTGGAGTGATTCGAGGGTTGGAAACACAGTGGCGATCCATGCCCGCACGTCTCTCGTCCTCAACCGAGGAGAAGGGGCTTCGGAGGTCAGCGTGTCAAGAATGGAGTTCGTGAAGGCGTGACGCACCCTCACAATGGTGGGTTCATCGAACAGGAGCAGCGCGCTGGAGGCTCGGCTGAGGATGGGCAGTTCCTGGCCGTTGAAGCGGAATCGATCGGCATCCCGCTCGACCAGGGCTCGTCCTTCGGTTGAGTTGTATAGCTGTTCAATGAGAATCGAGTCGACGCTCTCCACCGCCTGGGTCGTGTTTCCTTCTTCATCCGCGGGCGCCGAGATGCTGTCGAACTGCCACCGGTAGTCCTGGCCATCCTGCTCGAAGTGGACGTCGAAACGGACCCCTCGGTCCATGCGCGGGTGTTTGATGCCCGTGCTGATGCGGCCGATTGCCTGGATCGCCCGGAGGATTCGGGTCTTGCCGACTCCGGATGCGCCCACGAGAAGATTGAAGGGGTCCAGGCGGAGGTCTTCCAGTATCCAGCCGGTCCGCTTGTCCTCGAAGGTGAGGCTCTTGAGTCTCATCGTGGTGCTCCGCTCTGTCCGGGTCCGCGCGCCGCGTCTCCGCCCTTACTAGAACCGCCGGACCCGTCAACCCCGTGGTGTCCAGGGCTGTCCGTGCCGTTCTCCTGCGTTCATGAGGGTCGCACTCGCCGCTCGGTCGTCAGGATTCCTTCCGCGCATTTGCCGCCGGACGCGCGTGGAGCGGCCGGGCGGCCCCCGGAGGGCGGAGCGGGGTGGGGGGCCCGGTAGGGGCGGAGGCGCCGCCGGTGCATAATCGGGCCATGATTCGACTGGCCCTGGGTTGCCTGCTCTTGCTCACCACGCTGTCGGGGTGCGCCACGCGTCTCGTGGACTTCGCCCCCGACGAGGAAGCCATCTACGACCAACCGCTCGACGAGGTCTGGCCCCAGGTGCGCGAGTACTTCGCCGCCCAGGGCTTCAACGTCCGGGACATGCCGGGACGCGCCTCGCTGGAGACGGAGTGGCGCGAGGAGTTCGCCAACTCCCGGGTGGCCGCCTACTGGCACCGCTACCTCGTCATCGCCCGGCCCTCGGGCCCCCACCGCACCCAGGTCGTCATCACCCGCGACACGCGCAGCGCCAACCCGGCGCTCCGGGCCGCGGGCAGTGAAATCCTCTGGAAGGTGGACGGGCGCACCCTGGACAACCCGGGCGGCCTGGGCAGTGACGCCGCCATCCTCATGGCCCAGCAGCAGGCGGATGGCCAGTCCGTCATCCTCGGCCAGTCCCACCAGACGGCGCGCGACCTGGTGCTCGAGTGGCGCGTGTTCCGTGCCCTCGCCCCGAAGCTCGTCAAGCGCACCCAGTCCCAGGCGAGCCCGGACGTGGTGGTACACGCGGACGCGAGCATCGAGTGCGGCGTGCCCGTGCTCGGCCTGGGCAAGCTGGCGCGCGCGGGCAACGTGGTGCTGCTCGGGGAGCTGCACGGCACGCAGCAGGTGCCGCACTTCGTCGCCCAGAGCGCCTGCCAGGTGGCCACCCAGGGCATCCCCGTGACGGTGGGCCTGGAGGTGCCGGACGCCAACCAGGCGCGGCTGGAGGCCTTCGTGGCCAGCGCGGGCACGGAGGCGGACTGGGCCAAGCTGATGGAGAGCCCCTTCTGGCGCAGCCCCTTCCCGGACGGCCGCAACAGCGAGGGCGTGGTCTACCTGCTCGACGCGCTGCGCAAGCTCCGGGCCCAGGGCCTGGACGTGAAGGTGTTCGCCTATGACCGGCCGCCCCTGGAGGGCGAGGCACGCGAGGAGGTCATGGCCCAGCGGGTGCTGGAGGTGGCCACCGCGTCGCCGCGCCGCGCGCTGCTGGTGGTCAGCGGCAACCTGCACCCGCGCCAGGTCCAGGGCCTGCCCTGGAACAAGCAGTACCGCCCCATGGGCCTGCGGCTCGCCGAGCAGCGGCCGAACGTCTACTCGCTCGACATCGCCTACAAGAGCGGCACGGCGTGGATCTGCGCGGTGAGCCCCGCGCAGTCGCTGGAGTGCGGCGCGCGGCCGGCCAAGGGCCGGGACCTGGGCGACCGCTACTTCGTGCAGCTCTTCGGGGGCCGCGATGGCCAGGGCTATGACGGCATCTTCTACGTGGGCGCGGTGTCCGCCGCGCTGCCCGCCGTGCACCAGGGCGTGGAGCCCGCCGGGGGCGGCGCGGCCCAGGCGTCCGACAGGTAACCGCCGCCGCGCGTTTCTCCTGGCGGGGGCCGGTGGGGGCGATAGCCTGGGGGGGATGACCGCCCCCTCCGCCGCCCCGTCCTCCGCCACCGACGCCGCCGCCAACGATCTCCTGGCCTATATCGACGCCTCGCCCACGCCCTACCACGCGGTGCGCGAGACGAGCCGCCGCCTGCTCGCCCAGGGCTACCGGGCCCTCGACGAGCGCGAGCCCTGGGAGCTCAAGGCCGGAGACAAGGTGTTCGTCACCCGGGGCGACACGACCATCGCCGCCTTCCACCTGGGCACCGCCCCCGTGGAGCGCGCGGGCTTCCGCCTGGTGGGCGCCCACACCGACTCGCCCAACCTGCGCATCAAGCCCCAGCCCCACACGGGCAAGCTCGGCTACCAGCAGTTGGGCGTGGAGGTGTACGGCTCGCCGCTCTTCAGCACGTGGATGGACCGGGACTTGTCGCTCGCCGGCCGCGTGGTGACGGCCAAGGACGGACGGCTCGCCCACCACCTGGTGGACTTCCGCCGGCCGCTGTTGCGCATCCCCAACCTCGCCATCCACCTCAACCGGGGCGTCAACACCGAGGGCCTCAAGCTCAACGCCCAGGAGCACCTGGTGCCGGTGCTGGGCCTGGAGCGCGCGGGCACGGTGGAGCTCAAGGCCCTGCTCGTGGCGGAGCTCGCGCGCGCGGGCGTCACCACCACCGCCGACGACATCCTCGGCTATGACCTGTGCCTCTACGACACGCAGCCCTCCACGCGCTCGGGGGCCCATGGCGAGTTCCTCCACGCGCCGCGCCTGGACAACCTCACGAGCAGCCACGCGGGCCTGTCCGCGCTGCTGGCCCTGGACGCGCCGGGCGAGGCCACCCGGGGCGTCATCCTCTATGATCACGAGGAGTGCGGCAGCGTGAGCGCCCAGGGCGCGGCGTCGCCCTTCCTCAAGGACCTGCTCGAGCGCTTCACCCACGCCCTCTCGGACGGCCGGCGCGACGCGTTCCACCGGGCCATGCGCCAGTCCTTCCTGGTGTCCGCGGACATGGCGCACGCGGTGCACCCCAACTACGCCGGCCAGCACGAGCCCAAGCACCAGCCGCTGCTCGGCGGGGGCCCCGTCATCAAGTCCAACGTCAACCAGTCCTACGCCACGGACGGCGAGACGTGGGCGTGGTTCGCCCTGTGCTGCCGGGAGGCGGGCGTGGTGCCGCAGAACTTCGTCACCCGGACGGACCTCGGCTGTGGCAGCACGATTGGCCCCATCTCCGCGGGTGAGCTGGGCATCCGCACGGTGGACGTGGGCAGCCCCATGCTGTCCATGCACTCCATCCGCGAGATGGCGGCCGCGGCGGACGTGGCGGCGATGATCTCCGTGCTGCGCAACCACTACGCCCGCTGAGCATGGGCCCGGCTTCGTCAGGGGGGCACGGGGGATGACGTCGGCGCCCACCCTACAGCTCATCGTGAATCCGGGCCGGATGGACGAGCGCGTCTTCGAGCTGCCCGAGGGCAGCGTGACCATTGGCCGCACGCAGGAGAGCTCCCTCTGCGTGTTCCATGGGAGCCTGTCGCGCCGTCACGCGCGGCTCGAGCGCCAGGGCGAGCAGGTGCTGCTGGAGGACCTGCAGAGCAAGAATGGCACCTTCGTGGACGAGGTCCGCGTGGAGCGCTGCCTGCTGCGCGTGGGCCAGTCCTTCCGCTGTGGCGAGGTGCTCTTCACGCTCGTGACGCCCCGGGAAAAACCGCGGGAGCTGACCCCCTCGCAGGTGCAGTCGCTGCGCACGCGGCTGTCTCCGGGGAGCATGGGCGAACTGCTGGCCGAGGCGCAGGCCTCGCCGCGCTCGGTGCTCAAGGTGCGGCAGTCGAACCAGGAGGGCCGGGCGAGCGAGAAGCTCCAGGTGTTGCTCAAGGTGAGCCAGCTCTTGTCCTCGCCCGGGCACATCGAGGCGCTGCTCGAGCGCATCGTGGAGCTCGTCTTTCAAATCATGGCGGTGGACCGGGTGGCGCTGCTCTTGGTGGACCCGGAGACGGGGGCGCTGCGGCCGCGCGTGGCGCGGAGGGCCAATGGCGAGGTGCCCTCGGGGCCCTTCTACAGCCAGCGCATCGTGGACTACGTGCGCACGCACAGCCTGGCGGCGCTCTTCTCCGACGCGTGGATGGACCCCCGACTCAACGACGCCCAGTCGGTGGTGCTCCAGTCCATCCGGGCCTCCATGTGCGCGCCGCTCAAGCCCCGGGACGAGGTGCTGGGCGTGCTGTACGTGGACCACCTGTCGCGCGTGGATGGCTTTGGCGAGGAGGACCTGGAGTTCCTCACCGCGTTCGCCAACCAGGCGGCGATCGCCCTGGACAACTCGCTGCTCGCGCGGCGGCTGGAGGAGGAGGCGGTGCTGCGCAACGCCTACCTGCGCTTCTTTCCGCCCGCCACGCTCAAGAAGCTGGCGATGACGCGCGGGGGGCCGCTGGAGACGATCGAAACGGAGGTGACGGTGCTCTTCTCGGACATCAGCGCCTTCACCGAACTGTCTTCCACGCTCGCGCCCCGGCAGGTGGTGGACCTGCTCAACGACTACTTCCCGGTGATGGCGGAGATCGTCTTCCGGCACGAGGGCACGCTGGAGAAGTACATCGGGGACGCGCTGATGGCGGTGTGGGGCGCGCCCTTCGCGCACCCGGACGACGCGGAGCGGGCCGTGCGGGCCGCCGTGGAGATGCAGCGGGCGCTGGTGGGGCTCAACGCGCGCTGGCGGGAGCGCGGCCTGCCGGAGCTGCGCATCCACATCGGCTTGAACTCGGGCTGGGTGGCGGCGGGCAACATCGGCTCGGAGCAGTACCTCCAGTACGCCACGCTCGGGGACGCCACCAACGTGGCCAGTCGGGTGTGCTCCGTCGCGGCGGAAGGCGAGATTTTGCTGACCGAGGCGACGTACGCGCGTTGGCACCAGCGCGACTGGCCCGTCACGCCCCGGGGTCCCACCTTCGTGAAGGGCAAGACCGAGGCCCTGACGCTCCACCGGCTGGAGTGGGAGGCGGGCTGAGTCGACGGTCTACCTGTCTAGCCGTCTGTCCCAAGCGGCCAACTGGGACTGGCCCGCTTTTGTGGCTCTCCCGCACTTTATGTGCTCCGTGAGGAAGGACGCCCGCCACCCCGACGAGCAGAGAACGCCTCAAGCGCGTCGTGCACACAAAATGCGGGAGAGCCACGTCAGCGGGCCAAGCTCAGTCTACGGGCAGATAGACTTGGCCTCGAAAGTCGTCGGGCGCGTTCTGAAAGCTTTAAAGCGCTTTCCTGTGGGATGGGCATGTCCGCATCGAGGCTATCCATGAACCTCGGTCGGTTGGGTCCATGCCGCGTTCGTCGCCCGCGCGGGTCCGGAAACGGCGTCGACAGGTCAATGGGCCCGCGTTGACGTGTCAGCCGCCGTGTCAGGCCCCGCGATCGGGGTCGATTCCCCTGGGTCTCCCTGGGAATCCGCCCTGGCACGGCGCGTGCTCTGGGGTGGTCACGAGCTGTCTCGTGAGCACCGTGGGAGCGTGTATGTCATTGCTGAGTGAACTGAAGACCGTGCTGGACAAGCTGGGCCGGGCCGGGTGGCGCAACTACCTCTTGGAGACCCAGGGGCTGGACATCTGCGCGGCGGACCTCGCCGCCGAGCTGTCCCGGGACCTGAACGTCAACCGCGCCCTCGACGGGTTCGACGACTTCGCGCCCCAGGGCCGACGCGCCATCGAGCCGGGAGACCCGGCGCGCAGCCTGCTCTACCACGCCCTGGCCAGCCCGGATGTCCGCCCCGCGCTGCCCGACAGCGCCTATCCCTCCTGGGCGGACCTGGACTGCCTGGAGAACTACATCTACGCGCTGGCGCCCTTCTCCGAGGAGGACCTGAAGGACGCCGTGGTCGCCGTCTTCGCCTACGAGTACCGCGCCCGCGAGGTGAGCACGCACCGTCAGCACGCCGACCTCGCGTTCTCCCGCACGGGCCTGGCGCGCGTGGGCACCGGCGAGGCCCTCTACAAGGCCCCCGAGCGCGCCTACACCCCCATCACGGGCGACCCGGGCAACATCGCCGTGCTGCCCGCGCGCTACGGCGTCTTCCTCGCCAAGTGGCGCTCGGGCGCGCATGACCAGATGTCGCTGCTGGGCGACGAGGTGGCGGGGGATGCCGGGCGCAAGTTCCTCTATCCCATCCGCAAGCTCTTCGCCGGCGCCGAGTGCGTTCCGGGCCGCACGCTCTCGGTCCAGTTCGCCGAGTCCCACCGCAGCGAGAAGATCCGGCGCATCATCCAGCGCGCGCCGGGGGCTCGGGTGCCGGACGGCCTGGACATCCACCGCGCGCCCTACTTCCGCGAGAGCCCGGATCCGGAGCTCGTGCGCATGACGCCCGTGGGCGCCACGGTGATGATCAGCGCGCCTCCGGGGCCGCTCGTCCGCGAGGCGTGGCAGGTCAACTCCAGGACGGGTGTCAAGGAGCGCGCCCGCTTCATCGTGCCGCCGCGCGACAACCTGCTCGGCCAGCCCATCAACCGGCACTACACCGCGTTCATGATCCTCGGCAGCCGCCTGGATGCCGCCGCGGAGAAGGTGCAGGACCTGCTCCACCTGAAGAACGTCGTGCCGCGCAATGCCCCCGAGTTCGTCCACATCCGGCGGCAGGTCAACCCGGACCAGAGCATGACGGACCTGAACCAGGAGTTCCCCTCCTACGGCGGGCTGGCGAACAAGATCGACGCGGGCGACTACGAGGCGGCGCTGTTCGAGGACGGCGTGTGCGACGGCTGTGTGGCGGCGTTCGTCGATGGGCTCGGCCGGGACCTGCCCGCGCGGCCCGCGTTCTCCGTGGTCGCCGCGCCGAGCTTCTTCCCGCGCGCCACCGAGCTCGACCTGGAGGACTGGACCGAGAAGCACCCCAACCAGTTCGAGGAGGGCAGCGCGCAGCCCCTGTGCGAGGGCCGCCACTACGTGAACCCGCACATCCGCCTGCCGCAGCGCAATGGCATCCCGAGCGACACGCGGGCCTTCGGCGTGGATGACTCGGTGGTGGCGGTGGTGGGTCGGCCGTACGGTGGACCCAACCGGCCTCCCGAGAAGCAGCCCCTGGTCTACTCCACCCACTTCCTGCCGGACGCGGGCTCCCACGAGTTCTTCCCCGGCTGGGACGTCACCGTGGCCGATGACCGCGAGGGCGTGAAGAAGGAGGGGCTGTTCGAGCACGGGCTGTACTACACGACCTTCGGCCTGGGCTCGCCGTACCCCGAGGACGTGAAGTTCTGCTCGGCGGCCAATGGCTTCTGGCCCTCGGCCTCCCCGGACGCGGCGCGCACGTTCCACCGCGTGGACACGCCCACGTCCATCCTGCTGCTGGATCGGGAGCTCGGCCACCATCCCCAGCACCCGGAGGTGCTGTCGGGCCAGGTGAAGTCCGAGCCGGGCTGGGACGGGGGCTACGGGCCCTTCTTCCAGGCGCACGGGGCGCGGGCGGGGGTGAACTACGGCAACCTCAGCCACACCGACTACATCACCGCCTCGTTGGACCAGCGGTTTGGCCGGGCGCTCTTCGCGGACCTCACCAGCGACGTGCTCATCGAGCGCATGGCGTGCCACCGCAAGTGCATCGAGACCCTCGACCAGAAGCCCCACGGCACCGCGCAGGTGAACACCACCAACTACTGGATGATCACCGCCGAGGAGCGCGACTGGGACACGGTGCCCGGCAGCGAGCTGGAGGGCCGGGGCTACCTGTTCGAGTACGCGCTGACCACGAAGGACAACCCCGAGGACGTCTCCGGCCAGTACGACCGCTCCTGGCAGGCCATCCAGCCGACCATCTACCGCTGCGAGGTGACGGTGGACGGCGTGGTCCGCACCTCGCTGCGCACCCTGCCGGCCTGACGTTCCACCCCGTTGTGTGAAGGAGCCCTCACCATGACCGCATTCCAGACCTCAACCGTGGACGTCGTCGTGGTGGGGGCGGGCCCCGCGGGCCTCGCCTCGGCCATCGTGCTCGCGGAGGCGGGCCTCCGGGTCCTCGTCTGCGAGCGCCACGGGGCACCCCGGGCCGCTCCCGCGGAGAGCCTGCATCCCGGCTGTGAAACGCTGCTCGAGCGGCTCGGGGTGGGGGCGGCGTTCCGGGGCGTGGACTGGCCCCGGTATACCGGCATCCGGGTGGCGGGTCGGCTCGACCGCTTCGGGGCGGATGCGCGCGGGCCGTGGTTGGGCTTCCACATCCACCGCGACCGCTTCGAGGCGTTGCTGGAGGCGCGCGCGGTGGCCCTGGGCGTGGAGGTCCGCCGGGGGGTGACGGTCCGGGGCTTGCGGCGGGAGGGGGCGCGGGCGGCGGGGGTGCTCCTGGACGAGGGGGCGGTGGCGGCCCGGTGGGTCATCGACGCGACGGGCCGCCAGCACGGGGCCGAGCGGTGGCTGGGCCTGCGGCGCGAGTGTTACTCGGCGCCGCTGGTCGCCTGGCGGGGGGAGGTCGCCGGAGGGCCGGTGGACGAGGACGGGGCCGCGCGTTTCGAGCGGCGGGGCGAGGGTTGGCTCTGGACGGCGCGCGTGGGACCGGAGGTGTCGACCTGGACGCTGCTCGCGCCCCGGGGGCAGCCGCCGCCCGCGCTGCCCGCGCACCTGGCGGGATTGCCGACGGTGCTGCCTCGCCGGGGCATGGACGTGAGCTGGCGGGCGATGCGGCCGTTGGTGAAGCCGGGCTGCCTGGTGGTGGGTGACGCGGCGGCGGTGTTCGATCCGGCGGCGGGGCAGGGCGTGTTCTTCGCGCTGCGCTCGGGCATCACCGCCGCCGAGACGCTGCGCGCGTGCCTCGCACGGCCCTTCCTGGAGGCGCCCCTCCTGGCGGCCTATGACGATTGGGCGCTGCGCCAGGTGGAGTACAAGGTCCACGGTCTGCGCGAGCTGTACCGGGGCCTGGGCCTGTCCCTCGCGCGCATGGACACCGAGGCGCTGTCCGCCTGAGTTGGAGGGCGGGACCTCCGCTGCTTAGAGTGGACGCCCCATGTCCGTCAACGATCGCGAGTCGCCCTGGCGTACCGCCTTGGCCGTCATTCTTGTCGCCTGGGGCTGGTTCGAGCTCCTCTTGATCCTCTTCTGGCCCGAGAGCCGCGAGATGTGGCGGTCCGGTGGCGGGGTCCTGGTGGGAGGCTTCCTCGTGGTGGTGGGCCCCGAACTCCTGATGTGCTGGCACGTGGCGGCCCGGAACCGTGGCTTCTACAAGCCCTTCCTCGTGGCGCTCGGGGGCCTCGTCCTCGGGGTGACCTTGGCGGTGCTCGCCTCGCGCTTCGGTGGAACTCTGGCGGTGAAGGCGCCACTCGAGGCCTTCATCACCCGGGTGCTTGGGTGGGGGCTTGTCCGCGTGTTCGTCTACCTGGGCGTGTGTGGCGCGGTGTTGGCGGTGGCGTCCTCGCGGAATCGAACGGCCGTCAAGCGGTAGCGCTCTGTCCGCGAGGGGGTGGAGCGCGGCCATCCGTCTGTCTATCGTGGGGAGGGCTCCATGACGACCTCCCGGAAGAACACCCCCTTCAATCGCACCGTCCCGTCCGCACGCAACCTTCGACGGATGCGCGCGCGGGCGCGGGCCCAGGGGCGATCGCTCGAGGCGTTCGACGCGTTTCCCGAGGACTCCCGGGGCGGCGCCGCGGAGGGAAACCGGCGCCCCCTCCTGGGCCTCATCGCCGTGCTCCTGGGACTCGTCGAGCTGCGCCTGGGTCCGTCCTGGCTGGTCGGGGACGAGGGCAGGGCGGCGGTCTGGATCTGCCGGGCCTTGAGTGCCCTCACCGTCATCGGCCCCGGGGGGGTGTTGTGGCTCTTCCGCGTGGAGCGCCACCGCGGGCTGTATGCCCGGTGCCGGGCGCTCGTGCGTCCGGTGATGTTCTTCCTGTTCGCGTGCGCGCCCGTCGCCTTGATCTGCTCGGTCGTGCTGGGGGGCGAACAGGGGCGGCGCTGCGGGCACTACTTCATCGGGTTGGTGGCGGGCGGATTCTTCCGGGCCCTCGTGCTCGGAGGCCTGCGCGGGGCGGTGAATGACGCCCCCCCGCCGTTCTCCGGGCGGCGGTAGCCCTCCCGTATTGGAGCGCGGGAAGGGCTCCGTCTATCGTCGGGGCGTCCATGACGACCACCCCCGCCCCCTCTTCCGTGCCGCGCTCGCTCGCCGTCCTGAGGGAGCGGGCCCGAGCCCTCGATGCGACGCGCGCGGACGTCGACGCGCTCCTGGAGGCCATGTCGCGCCCGGTGTCGCCGCGGGAGGAGCCGCGCCTGCGCGCGGACGTGCTGTACCGCATCCTCGACGACCCGATGCTCGGGGGCCTGCGGGGCGGCGATGGTCGCCGGGTGGACGAGACGGCCGCTCAGGCGTTGCTGGCGCTCGGGGCGGCCCCTGCCCGCGAGCTGTCCCCTCATGGCCAGAAGGTGCTCCAGCACGTGCGCGTGACTCAGTCCGCCGCTGTCGCGAAGCCGCGGGCCCTGGACGCCGGTGGGGCCCAGGCAAGGACGTCGTGGCGCACCGTCGTGGGTTCCTTCCTCCTCGCCTGGGGGGTGGTCGAGACCGGCGCGGTCCTCTCCTGGCAGGTGCCGTGGCAGATCACGGTCGGGTGCCTGGGGGCCGTCGGGCTCACGATGTTCTGGCCCGGGATGCTGCTGCGCTCGACGTCGCGCAACAGAAGGTCTTACGGGCTGTCCGCCATGACCCTGAGCCTCGCGATCGTCGTCATGCTGCTCGTGAGCTTCTTCTCGGTGCTCGGGGGGGGAAGCCCCGAGGTGATCAAGCAGATCCAAGCCATTCTCAAGATGACGCTGATGGGGGGGAGCGTCCGCGCGTTCGTGTTCGTGTGTGTCCTCGTCGCGATGCCGGCTGAGCCCCTGCCCGCGGCGCGCCCGGGGCGTGTCACCCCACCGAGGCGAGCACCTCGCGGGTGACCTCCAGGAGGGCGCGCGCGTTGAAGGGCTTCTCCACCCGGCGGTTGGGGATGCGCTCGAGGAAGGAGCGGGCCTGGGGGGTGAACGCGCCGCCGGTGAGGAAGATGACCCGGCCCGTGAGCTCCGGCCGCAGCCGGTGCAGCGCCGCGTGGAAGTCCATGCCGTTCATGCGCGGCATCATCAGGTCGCAGAGGATGAGGTCGAAGCGCTCCCCGGCCTCCAGGCGGGGCAGGACCTCGGCCGCCAGGGTGGTGAACTCCACGTCGTGGTGGGGCCCCAGGATGCGCTCCACCGCCGAGCACAGCAGCGGCTCGTCGTCGATGACGAGCACCCGGCAGCGGGGGCCGCCCTCGTAGTCGGGCAGCGGCGCGCGCTCCTGCTCCGGCACGAACTCCAGCTGGGAGGCGGGCAGGAGCACCTGGAAGGTGGTGCCCCGGCCCAGGTCGCTCTGCACGTGCAGCTCGCCGCCCATGGCGGTGATGAGGTTGTGGCAGATGGACAGCCCCAGGCCCGTGCCCGTGCCGGGGGCCTTGGTGGTGAAGAACGGATCGAAGATGCGGCCCATCAGCTCCGGGGCGATGCCCGCGCCCGTGTCGGAGATCTCCACCACCACCCGCCCGTCCGCGTGCGGACGCGTGGTGACGCGGATTTCATGCTGCTCGGCGTCTCCGTCCGAGGGCAGCGACTGCACGGCGTTGACCAGCAGGTTGAGGAACACCTGGCCCAGGCGCGAGTGGTTGCCGTGCACCGCCGGCACGTTGTCGCCGTACGCCTTCACCAGCCGCGCCCGGTGGCGGATCTCCGCGGAGGCCAGGTTGAGCGTGGAGTCGAGCACCTTGCCCACGTTCACCGCCTGGAGCTTCTCCTGGGTCTCGCGCGAGAACGTCTTCAAGTCGCCCACGATGTGCTGCACCCGGTCCGCGCCCTGCAGGGCCTCGTCGAGCGCGGCGCACACGGGCTTGAGCGTCGTGGTGCCGCGGTCCAACTGCCGCGTCAGCTCCGCGTGCACGTAGCCGAGGTTGGCCGTCACGTAGGCCAGGGGGTTGTTGATCTCGTGCGCCACGCCCGCGGCCAGCGTGCCCACCGAGGCCATCCGGTCGGCGAGCTGCAGGCGCGCCTGGAGCTGTTTGCGCTCGGTGACGTCCGGGAAGAGGGAGACGATGTGCGGGGTGCCCGCGTACTCGGCGATGCCCACGTAGACGAGCACGTCGCGCAGCTCGCCCTGCTTGGTGCGCATGCGCGCCTCGGCGCCCCGGACGATGCCCTGCTCGCGCATGCGCGCCGCCATGCGCTCCTGCTCGATGGGCGACTCCCACAGGTTCAGGTCGCGCGGGGTGCGCCAGAGCATCTCCTCGCGCGAGTAGCCGAACAGCCGCGTGAAGGCCTCGTTCACCTCGACGAAGGCGTTGCCCTCGCGCGTGGTGATGCAGGTGGGCAGGGGACTCTCGCGCAGCAGCACCGCGCACAGGCCGTCCAGCTCGAAGTCCTCGGGCAGGGGCGCGGGCCGCTCGGACGCCCGGCGTCGGGCGAGCCGCAGCCGGTGGAGGGTGGTGGGCTCGTCCAGCGGCAGCGACAAGAACTCGTCCACGCCCGCGTCCAGCAGGGGGGGCAGCAGCTCCAACTGCTCGGGGTTGGCCACGAGCACCAGCGCCGTCTGGGAGCCGCGCACGCTGGCCCGGAGCGCGCGCACGAGCACGATGCGGTCGCCCTGGTCATCCATGCCCATGACGACCATGGGGAAGGGGTGGTGCGCGAACGCGGCGACGGCGCCCTCCTCGTCCCTGACCCGGGTGGGCACCATGCCGATCTGGCGCATGAGCCGCTCCACGGAGGTCAGGTCGGTGCTCGCGGATGGCACCAGCAGGGCGCGCATGTGTTCCTCTCGGAAAGGGAGGCGCGCCCGGGGGGAGGGGACGCGCCTCGCGGCTCCTCGGTGTCCTATCATGGGTAGCGGACGTCCGCTGGCGACGGGCTATTGCAGGTAGTCGCGGGGCGCCACCCGCGTGACGAGCGCCGCCTGGGCACGCAGCCACCGGTCGATGACCTGGATGAGCCCGTCGAAGGTGTCGCGCAGGGCCCAGGCCCGTCCGTCCGCGCCATCCAGCCGGGCGCAGCGCTCCAGGCCCTGCCGCAGGGCCGATTGGACGCCCGGACAGTCCGTCCGTTCCCGGAGGAGCTTCTCGGCGGCGCGGGCATAGAGCTGGTAGCACGCCGCGGGGTCTCCGCGGTTGTAGAGGGGCGCGCCGAGCTGGATGGACTGCAGGAGCGTGAGCGCCACCTCCTCGAGCACATCCGGGCCGCACCCCTCCAACAGGGCGAGCGAGTGATGGGGCACCTGTCGCTGCCGGGACGCCGCGGGGCGCGCCTGCCCGAGCGTGGACAACGGGTGGGTGCCCGGCTGCTCCAACAGGGGCAGCACGTAGCCCGAGGGGATGACGATGGTGACGGGCCGTCCATCCGCGAAGGCACACGTGGCCACGCCCACCCAGGCCCCCGAGGCATCGAAGGCGGGACTGCCCGAGGACTCCTCCGGCAGCGCGCCCTCCAATTCGAGGAAGGTGAGGGTGTCGTCGAGTTCCTGGACGGCGTGCACGCGCGTCTCCAGCAGGCGCAGCTGGCCGTCCGGGCTCGGGTGGAGGATGAAGAGGGGGGCGCCCTCGCGGGGCGGGGCGTGGGCGTCGGGCCGCAGCGCCTCGACTCCGCGCACCGGAAGTTGGAAGAGGGCCAGGTCCCGCTTCTCGTCGAAGGCGATGACGTGCTCCACGGACAGGAAGCGCCCGTCGGAGAGCAGGACGGAGAGCTCCTCGGCCCCCGCGACCACGTGGAGGTTGGTGACGAGCACGCCTCCAGGGGACAACAGGAACCCGACGCCCTGGCGATGCGGCATCTCCAGGAGCGCCAGCGAGGAGATGGCCTGGGCGGCGGCCTCCTGGACCACGGGAAATCCGGTGTCGACGTCGGACATGGGGTGTCCTCCTGTCCACAGCATGGGCACGGCCCCGGGTTGCAGCAGACAGGAGGCCTCGGGTGTCCCGATGCAGACCGGGCAGCCAGGCGGGCGCGGGCTCAGTCCCGGTGCGCCACCAGGGGCAGGCGGGCCGGGCCGCGCACGATGAGCGAGCTGTTCCACGTGAGGGGCTCGGCGCCCGCGGACAGCCGACCGAAGCGGGCGACGAGCGCCTCCAGGGACAGGCGTGCCTCCAGCCGCGCGAGCTGCGAGCCGAGGCAGAAGTGGATGCCATGGCCGAAGGGCAGGTTCTGGGGCGCGGTGCGGGTCGGGTCGAAGCGCTCGGGGTCCTCGCAGTAGGCCTCGTCCCGGGTGGCCGCGCCCATGAGCAGCAGCAGCCGCGCGCCCCGGGGCAGCCGCACCCCGCCCAGCTCCGTCTCCTCGCTCGTCAGCCGCAGCACGCCGTGCGCCGGCGGCTCGTGGCGCAGCGCCTCCTCCACGAAGCGCGGCACGAGCGCGGGCTGCTCGCGCAGCCGCGTCATCAACTCCGGCTGCAACCGCAAGCGCAGGGCGGTGTGGCTCAGCAGGTGCAGGGTCGTCTCCAGGCCGCCGATGAGCAGCAGGACCATGAAGCCCAGCAGCTCGGTGTCCGACAGGGACTCGCCCTCCACCTGGGCCCGCAGCAGGTCGCTCATCAGATCGTCCCCGGGGTGGCGCCGCCGCTCGTCCAGCACCTGCTGGAAGTGGCCGCGCGCCTCGTCCACCGTGTCGCGCATGGCCTGCTGCCGCTCGGGGTCGTCCGGGCCAATGCTCGTGAACTGGGCGAAGTGCTGCGCCCAGCGGATGAGGCGCGGGTGCAACTCGGGGCTCAGCCCGAGCAGCTCGCCCAGCACCCCCATGGGCATGGGCACGGACCAGGCCGCCACGAAGTCCACCTCCTGCTCCTCGGGCAGCGCCGCGACGATGCGCGCGGCGAGTTCCCGCACGCGCGGCTCGATGCGCGTGAGCACCGAGGCCCCGAAGGCGCGGTTGATGAGCGCGCGCAGCCGGGTGTGACGCGGTGGGTCCATCACCAGCACCGAGTCCGCGAGCGGGTAGTTGGAGATCCACCCCGGGCGGTAGGCCTGGCGGAAGCCCTCGGAGGAGAAGAGCTGGGGGTGCTTGAGCACGTGCAGCACGTCCTCGTAGCGCGTCACCGCCCACAGGCCGCCCGGGTCCACCTGACTCACCGGGGCCTCGCGGCGCAGCCGGGCGTAGAAGGGGTAGGGGTTGGCGCGGATCTCCGGGGCCAGCAGGTTGATGCGAACGCTCATGGGGGGGTCTCTCCTGGGGTGGAAGAGGGGGAGTCCATGGTAGCGACTCCCGGGTGCGCGCAGGACGAGCGGGCAGGCGTCACCCCACGTCACGGATTCCGTTGGCGGGCCCGACGTGTGCCGTTAAACACCGCCGGTCTATGCACAAGACTCACCTCGTGGGCGCGCGCACCCACAACCTCCAGTCCTTGTCGGTGGATCTCGCGGAGGGCGAGCTGGTCTGCCTCACCGGCATCTCCGGCTCCGGCAAGTCCAGCCTGGCGCTCGACACCCTGTATGCCGAGGGTCAGCGCCGCTTCGTCGAGAGCTTCAGCCCCTACGCCCGCCAGTTCCTCGAGCGGCTGGAGCGCCCGCCCATGGACGCCCTGGAGCCCGTGGCCGCCGGAGTGGCCGTGGACCGGCGCGCCCCCGTGAAGAGCTCGCGCTCCACCGTGGCCACGCTGGCCGACGTGGAGGCGTACCTGTCCGCGCTCTTCACGCGCGAGGCGATGCCGATTTGCTCCCAGTGCGGGGTGGAGGCGGTGCGCACGGACGCGCGCGTGGCGGCCCAGGCCACCCTGGACGCCGAGCCCGAGGCGCCCACGGTGCTCACGTTTCCGGTGCGCATCGCGGACACCGCGGAGTTCATCGGCGTGCGGGCGCGGCTGCTCAAGGACGGCTTCCACCGGGTGATGGTGCGCGGCGAGGTGGCGGAGCTGGAGTCGCTCAAGCCGAGCGAGGCCACGGACTCGGCGGGCGTGGCGCACGTGGTGGTGGACCGGGTGAAGCTGGTGAAGTCGCAGCTGAGCCGGGTGACGGCGGCGCTGGAGACGGCGTGGGCGCAGGCCAACGGCGAGGCGGTGGCCTTCACGCCCGCGGGGCCGCGACGCATCCGCCGGGGTCTGGTGTGCCCGAAGTGCGCGCGTGAGTTCGAGCAGGCCCGGCCGGGACTCTTCAGCTACCAGTCGCCCACGGGCGCGTGCCTCACGTGTCGGGGCTTCGGCCGCACCATCGGCATCGACTGGGACAAGGTCATCCCCAACCCGAACCTCAGCCTGGACAAGGGGGCCCTGCGCCCCTGGACGGGCAAGTCGTCCGAGTGGGAGCGCAAGATGATGCTCGCCTACGCGCGCGAGCAGCGCATCCCCACGGACGTGGCCTGGGGCAAGCTCACCGCCGCCCAGCGCGAGAAGATCCTCCAGGGCGCGGGCGACTACGACGGGGGCCGCGTCTACCCGGGCGTGCGCGCGTGGTTCCGCTGGATGGAGGGCCGCACGTACAAGATGCACGTGCGCGTCTTGCTCTCGCGCTACCGCGCCTATTCGTTGTGCCCGGACTGCAAGGGCGCGCGCCTGAACGAGGCCGCGCTGGCCTGGCGCGTGGGCGGCTTGAACCTGGCCCACTGGCACGGGCTGGAGCTGTCGGACGCGCGTGCGCGCCTGGACGGCCTCAAGGTCCAGACGGGCCAGGGCGAGCTGGTGCGCCGCGAGCTGGCGGGCCGCCTGGGCTACCTGGAGCGGGTGGGCCTGGGCTACCTCACCCTGGACCGGCCGGCGCGCACGCTGTCCGGCGGCGAGGCCCAGCGGGTGTCGCTCACCGCCGCCCTGGGCACCTCGCTCACCGGCGCGCTCTTCGTGCTGGACGAGCCCACGGTGGGCCTGCACCCCGCGGACGTGGGGCCGCTCACCGGCGCCATGGCGGAGCTGGCCACGCGCGGCAACATCGCCCTGGTCATCGAGCATGATCCGCTCGTGGTCCGCTCCGCGCACCGCGTGCTGGAGCTGGGCCCCGGCGCGGGCAAGCACGGCGGCACGTTGTGCTTCGACGGCACGCCCAAGGCGCTGGCCAAACGCGCCGACCTGCCCACCGGTCGCCTCCTGTCGGGCTCGGGCGAGGTGAAGCACACGCCCCGTCCGCGCAAGGGCGAGCTCGTGGTGCGCAACGCCCGCGCCCACAACCTCCAGGGCGTGTCCGTGCGCGTGCCGCTCGGCGTGCTGTGCGCCATCACCGGGCCCAGCGGCTCGGGCAAGAGCACGCTGATGGATGAAATCATCCACCGGCACCTGGCGCGCGCCCTGGGTGAGAAGGACGCCGAGGTGCCCGGCGAGGCCGACGGCGTGGACGGCCTGGAGGCCGTGGGCAGCGTCACCTTCGTGGACCAGTCCCCGCTGGGGCGCACCTCGCGCGGCAACGCGGCCACGTACACCAAGGCGTGGGACCGGCTGCGCGAGCGCTTCGCCTCCGAGCCCGAGGCCGAGGTGCGCGGCCTCACCTCGGCGCACTTCTCCTTCAACGTGGACAAGGGGCGCTGCGAGGCCTGCTCGGGCGAGGGCTACGAGACGGTGGAGATGCAGTTCCTCGCCGACGTGTCGCTCCTGTGCCCGGTGTGCCGGGGCCGCCGCTTCAAGGAAGAGGTGCTCGCCATCCGCCACCAGGGCTTGTCCGTGGCGGACGTGCTGGAGGCCACCGTGGACGACGTGCTCGCGCGCTTCGGCGACGACAAGGCCCTGCGGCGCGCGCTCGGGCCCGTGTCCACGCTGGGCCTGGGCTACCTGACGCTCGGCCAGCCCCTGTCCACGCTGTCCGGCGGCGAGGCCCAGCGCCTCAAGCTCGCGCGCGCCCTGGCCAGTGAGGCGAAGGACTCGCTCTTCCTCATCGACGAGCCCAGCGCCGGCCTGCACGACGCGGACGTGCGCCGGGTGCTCGCCGCGCTGCACGCGCTGGTGGAGCAGGGCGCCAGCGTGCTCGTGGTGGACCATGACCTGGTCGTCATGCGCGGCGCGGACTGGATCATCGACCTGGGGCCGGGCGGTGGCCGCAACGGCGGACGCCTGGTGGTCGAGGGCACCCCGGCGGAGGTGGCCAAGGGCCCCGGGCTCACCGCGGCGGCGCTGCGCGGCGAGCTGCCCGAGGTGGTGGTGCCGCCGCGCAAGGTCAAGGGCACGGCGGACGCGCCGCCCGCCATCGAGGTGGACCACGCGCGCGAGCACAACCTCCAGGACGTGTCGTGCCGCATCCCCCTGGGGAAGATGACGGTGGTGACGGGGCCGAGCGGCTCGGGCAAGAGCTCGCTCGTGTTCGACGTGGTGTTCGCCGAGGGCCAGCGCCGCTTCCTGGAGACGCTCACCCCCTACGCGCGCCAGTTCCTGCCCACCATGCCCCGGCCGGACGTGGAGCGCATCGGCAGCCTGCCGCCGTCCGTGGCGCTTGAGCAGCGCACCTCGCGCGCGGGAGGCACCAGCACCGTGGCCACCGTCACCGAGGTGGCCCACTACCTGCGCCTGTTGTTCGCCAAGCTCGGGCAGGCCCACTGCCCCAACGACGACACGCCCATCGCCGCCACCTCACCCGAGGCCATGTACGCGCAGCTCATCGCCATGAAGGGCGAGGGCGCGCTGCTGGCCCCGGTGGTGCGCGCGCGCAAGGGCACCTACCTGGACGTCTTCACCGCCGCGGCCCGCGCGGGCATCGAGAAGGCCATCGCCGACGGTAAGGAGGTCTTCAACGACCGGCCGCCCGCGCTCGCCAAGACGCGCGAGCACGACATCGACCTCGTCCTGTACGAGGGCCGGCTGTCCAAGCTGCCGCGCGAGGTGTTCGACAAGGCGCTCGGCTGGGGCAAGGGCGCGCTCAAGGCGCGCGTGGGCACCAAGGAGACGCTCCTGTCGAGCGAGCGCACCTGCCCCACATGTGGCTTCTCCGTGCCGGAGCTGGATCCGCGCTGGTTCTCCTTCAACACGAAGCAGGGCCGGTGCGAGGCGTGCGAGGGCACGGGCATCCAGGGCGGTCCCGAGGCGCTGGCCGAGGGCCACACCGAGCGCTGCGAGACGTGCGAGGGCTCGCGGCTGGAGCCCATTCCCCGTGCCGTGCGGCTGGAGGGCTCGCGCTACCACGAGGTGGTGCAGCGCTCCGTGTCCTCCACGCTCGCCCGGGTGCGCGAGTGGAAGTTCAAGGGGGACCGGGCGCTGATCGGCGAGCCGTCGCGCCAGGAGCTCTTGCGGCGCATGGAGTTCCTCGAGCGGGTGGGCCTGGGCTACCTGTCGTTGGACCGCAACGCCGCCACGCTCTCGGGCGGCGAGATGCAGCGGCTGCGGCTGTCGGCGCAGCTGGGCGCGGGCCTCACGGGCGCCATGTACGTGCTGGACGAGCCCACCATCGGCCTGCACCCGCGCGACACCCACCGGCTGCTCACCAACCTGCGCGAGCTCGTGCACACGGGCTCCACCGTGCTGGTGGTGGAGCACGACACGGACACCATCCGCGCGGCGGATCACCTCATCGAGCTCGGCCCCACCGGAGGCCGGGGCGGTGGCCGCATCCTCGCCGAGGGCCCGCCGGAGCAGGTGCTCCAGAACGAGGACGCCCCCACGGCCCGGGCCCTGCGGGAGCCCGCGGTGCTGGCGGGCCCCGCGCGCGGCGCGCCCACGAAGTGGATCGACCTCAAGGGCGCGAGCATCCACAACCTCCAGGACGTGGACCTGCGCATCCCGGTGGGTCGGCTCACCGTGGTGTCGGGCGTGTCGGGCTCGGGCAAGAGCACGCTCGTGCGGCAGGTGCTCTACCCCGCGCTGCGCGAGGAGCTGGGCCTGGTGACGGCGCGGCCGGGCGCCTACAAGTCCCTCACGGGCGTGGACGCCATCCGCCGGGTGCTGTCGGTGGACCAGTCGCCCATCGGCCGCACGCCGCGCTCGGTGCCCGCCACCTTCCTGGGCGTGTGGGACGAGCTGCGGCGGGCGTTCGCCGCCACCCCGGAGGCGAAGGTGCGGGGCTTCGGGCCCACGCGCTTCTCCTTCAACTCCGCGTCGGGGGGCCGGTGCACCGCGTGCGACGGCCAGGGCGCCATCTCCCACGAGATGTCCTTCCTGCCGGACGTGGTCACGCCCTGCGAGGCGTGCGGCGGGGCGCGCTTCGACGCCGCCACGCTCGAGGTGCGCTACCACGGGCTCACCATTGGTGACGCGCTGCGTCTGTCCGCCGACGAGGCCAAGGACGTGTTCCACGCCCTGCCCAAGGTGGCCGCGCCGCTCGCGTGCCTGTCGGACCTGGGCGTGGGCTACCTGCAGCTCGGCCAGGGCTCCAACACCCTGTCGGGCGGCGAGGCGCAGCGGCTCAAGCTGGCCTCGGAGCTGACGGCCTCCACGCGCCACGAGCCCACGCTGTACGTGCTGGACGAGCCCACCACGGGCCTGCACCTGGGGGACGTGTCCAAGCTCATCGCCTTCCTGCGTCGGCTGGTGGACCGGGGCGACACGCTGGTGGTCATCGAGCACCACCCGAGCGTCATCGCCTCGGCGGACCACGTGGTGGAGCTGGGCCCCGAGGGCGGTGCGGCCGGTGGCCGGGTCGTGGCCGAGGGCACGCCTCGCGAGGTGTCCCGGCTCAAGACGGCCACGGGTCGGGTGCTGCGCTCCCTGTTCCCGGACGAGTCGCCCCCTCGCAAGGCGGCGCGGGGGCGGTAGGACGGCACCGCGGTATCCCGGGCAGGGAAGAAATCTGCCCTCGGTGGGCCCCCGCCCGGGATGCTTTTTTCGCGAGGGCCCGTGCCTAGTTTGTCCTCCAGTTCAACGGAGGGGGACCAGGGAATGATCTGGAGTTCTGTGGCGGTCATCGCGGCGGTGCTCGCGAGCACGACACCCGTCATGCCAGTGCGCGTCGGCAACGCGCTCACGCTGCCGGCGCAGCGGCACGCGGTGCGGATCGATACCGGAGGGGGCCACGCACCGACGTGGCTCCTGGCCATCCAGCAGGAAGGGGCGGATGGCCGCGGCCTGTCCTTCTACCGCTCGGATGACGAGGGCCGCACGTTCCGCTACGCCGCCCCCATCCAGCCGGACGCGAGCCACGCGGACCGCGCGGACCTCATCGCCGTGGGCAAGGACGTGGCGCTCGTCTACTCCTGGGAGGCGCCCAGCCTCAAGGCCTCGTCGCGGCACGACGTGTACTTCCAATGGTGGCGCTACCGCGCGGGCACCCACGATTGGGCGCCGGAGCCCGCCGTGCGCATCTTCAACGCCGACGACTCCACGGCCTATACCCGGGCCTTGCTCGCGCGCGACTCCAAGGGCCGCCTGTGGGTGCAGGCCTTCCGTCTGGAGTCGGATGGGGGCTCCACGGCGGTGCTGTCCGTGTCCACGGATGGCGGCTCGAACTTCGAGCGTCAGGCGAACCTGGGCCGGGTGAAGCGCCGCGGCGGCGGACGGCTGCTCAGCGTGGGCTCCAAGCTCGTCTTCGTCTACGCCATGCACGACGGGTTCGAGCCCACGCGCATGCGCATCCGCGACGACAACGAGCCGGTGGAGGCGTGGGGCTCGGTGAAGGACGCCTTCTCCGACGGCATCTACCACGGGGCGGCGCTCAGCGCGGTGGCGGACGGCAAGGGCGGCATGCACCTGGTCTACAAGGACGAGACGGAGCGGCTGTACCACCGCCACTTCAACGGCTCGACCTTCGGCTCGCGCACGCTCCTGGAGTCCTCGCGGGACTGGGCGATGCAGTCGGCCGTCACCCGGGTGGGCGACACGCTGTATGTCTTCTACAACGTCATGCGCCAGTCCATCGGCGGGTATGAGATTCATGCCCGGACGCTGCGCGACGGGAAGTTCAGCGCGCCGGTGGTGCTCGACACGAAGGGCACCTACAAGGGCTACCCCAACGCGCTCGAGACGCTGCCCGCGGGCGTGTCCGAGGTGCCCTGCTTCTTCGGCGAGGCGCCGGACGACAACTCCCGGGGCCACATGGTGCGCGTGAAGCTGGAGGCCCGGGGCGGTGGCTCCGAGCCCCCGCCGCCGCCCCCCTCCGCGCCCCCGGAGGAACTGCCCTCGCCGGGCACGGAGCTCTTCCGGGACGGCTTCTCCCGGAGCTCCTCCAAGAGCCTGGGGTCGGACTGGTCCCAGCGGGGCCTGTGGCTGACCAACGGCAAGCGCGCGGTGAGTGACCTGGACACCTCGCGGGGCAACCAGGCCCTGGCCTCGCCCTCGCGCTGCCGCGACTGTCAGGTGGAGGCGTGGCTGCAGGCCTTCGCGGTGGACGAGGCGGGCGTGGTGCTGCGCGCCCAGGGCCAGGCCGCCTACGCGCTCGTGTACCTGCCCTCGGGTCGGATCCAAATCCGCCGCTACCGCGAGGACGGAAGCCACACGGTGCTGGGCGAGGCCTCCAGCGGCCAGTCCTCCGCGCGCGAGGGGGCCCTGTTCACCCTGGCGGCGTGGGGCTCGGGGCCGGTGCGGCTGGCCGCCTCGGTCAACGGCCAGGTGCGCCTGATGGTGACGGACACGAGCTCCTCGGCGCTGAAGTCCGAGGGCCTCGCGGGCCTGTACACGCCCATCGCCGGGGTCTGGTTCGACGACTTCCGGGTGCGCGAGCTGGAAGAGCCCTAGGCACGGTCTATGCCGGATGCAGGCGGCGTAAGTCGCTGAAGAGGAGCGCCACCTGCACCATGGCTAGGTGATTGACGGCCAGCTTGTCGTAGCGAGTGGCGTTAACGCGATGCTCCCAGATGAACTACGGCATGCGCTACCCAATCGTGTGTGCTGGTCGCAAGATAAAATGGGAGCGATGGAGTGAGAGTCAGTTAGTGCGGAGTACTTCGCCGGTACTGCGCAGCAGCACATCGCCAAGTCATCATCTCACCAATAGCCGACGTTAGGCACTTCGGTGCGTCCGTAATATTGTCGCTATTGTTCGGAGTGCATAACTGGGTTTGCTGTCACTCTGGACTAGCGACCTTGGTAGGCACTGACAGCGGGAATCGAATGAGCTGAGGCGCCCAGGGGTTGATCGGGAGCGATGGGAACGACAGCACTCTCGATGGACTTGAGGCAACGGGTGGTTGAGGCCTTCCAGCAAGGAGAGGGGACGTCCAAGCAATTGGCACGTCGCTTCGGAGTGGGTAGGGCCACGGTCCAACGCTGGATGCGTCTCACTCGTGAGACGGGAAGCCCTGCTCCGCGGCCGCACGGGGGTGGGCAAACCCACCTAATAGGCGATGGGGAGCTGAGCGCTTTTCGTCGCCTGGTCGATGAACAACCCGACCGGACCCGAGCCGAGATGGCGCGAGCGTGGACGGAGCGCACAGGCGTGCGAGTGAGCGTGGCAACCATCGGCCGGACGCTGACGCGATTGGGCTACACGCTCAAAAAAAGTCCGCTACCCGACCGAACGCGAACGACCCGACGTCCAAGCCCAACGAGAGGCCTTTCACCAACGACAACCCGAGCTTCCGACTCCCAAGGTGTTGAGCATCGACGAGGCGGGCTGCACCATCGACATGATGCGCGAACGAGCCTGGGCCCCGACGGGACAACGCGTGGCGCAAGCTGTCCCTCGCAATCGAGGCACCGTGCTGAGCATGATTGGCGCGCTCAGTCTCGATGGGCTGGAAACCGTCATGATGAATGAGGGAGCCACGACTGGGGATGTCTTCCTCCATTTCGTCAGCCATTATCTCCTGACGATGCTGCGGCCTGGAGACATCGTCTTGTTGGACAGAGCGGGGGCGCACTTTCGAAAGGAAGCCATCGCCCTCATTGAGCAGCATGGAGGCCAGGTGCTCTACCTGCCTCCGTATTCACCCGACCTCAACCCCATTGAATTCGCATGGTCCAAGCTCAAGGGATTGCTCCGGACGGCAGAAGCGCGCACCGTCACAGCACTTCGTCAGGCGGTCGAGGACGCCATGCTGCTCATTTCTGCCTCGGATGCGGCCCAATGGTTCAAAGCCTGTGGCTTTCAGCCTCAAGCCACGTGATCTCCGCTGTGAGACGGCGTCATCGGCTCCGCAGCAGTGTCACAGCGTTGTGTCGCCACGTGCAGTCGGGGCAGTTTACTTCTTTGCGGAAATAGCCGTCTGTCGCTGGCGCTTGCGAACGAGGTCTGCAAGGAGGGTAACTCGCGGTCGTACTCGCTTGGCGGCTAACGCGAGCAATGCATGTGTCCCTACCAGGGTCAAACTGCGCTGGGCACGCGTCGCCGCCGTGTACAATAGATTCCTATCAAAGATGCGACTGGGACGATCTGCGACGATGAGCACATGGGCCCATTCTGAACCTTGGGCCTTGTGCACTGTCATCGCATACGCGGGAGTGAGTGTGTCCACATGCGCCTGTGCCACTGATATCGGGTCGGACTCACCCTCAATTTTCAACAGCAGGCCCTCAGAAGAACCGCTTTGGATAACGCCTTGAAGGCCGTTGAAGAGACGCGTGCCATGTACCGTAGTGTTGCAGACGACGCGGTCCCCTTGTCGCAGGTTGCGAGAGCACGGCAGCAAAGGTTTACTCCCGTTGAAACGCGTCTGTATGTGATCGTTGAGCGCCTTCACCGTCTCTCTGTTTGGCGTGATGACCTGTACCTCGCCAAGATTGCCGTTCGCCTCGGCTATGAGGCGCGCGAATTCGCGGAAAGCCATGTCGAGGACATTTTTTTCGGGAGTAAGGAGTGTTACTCCTTCACCGGGCGATGGCAGTCTGCCTTGGAGAATGGAATGCGATGCGTCGATAAGTGCGTCCCGGCCTTTTTCGACGCGATGAACTTTTGAGAGCCTCACGGATTTTACTTCGCCACTGGCGAGTAGATCCTTGAGAACTGCGCCATGGCCAATACTCGGTAATTGATCCGGATCCCCCACCAGCACAAGCCGCCTGACGTCCTTGGCCAGTTCGAGCACCTGATCCATTAGCTCTATATCGAGGAAGCTCGACTCATCTATAATGAGGCCATGCGGAGGATTGTGCTCGAACTCTTTGCTTTTTCGGAGCCACGCGTGAACGGTGCGTGCTTTTGATGGGTATGTGTTCGTCATCATTCTGAGGCGTTGAAGGGCTTTGTTCGTTGGTGCAGCCAGGAACCACCGGTCACCTTTGTTTCTAGCCCAAGATTCAAGTACGATGCTCTTGACTACATGTGTCTTGCCTGTGCCCGGCCCACCGGTAATGATCGAGAACCGGTAGTTGAGCGCTGTTTCGACAGCCTTGCGCTGATCCTCCGTTAATTCTTTCAATCGGTGTTCACCTAGGGGGAGAGGGCTGTGCAAGCGGCGCGCACATATCCTTTCGCTTACGCGTGCTTCTATGTCGGCCACCGCCTTGAGTGCGATCACATTCTCCTGCTCCCACTGCCCAGAGACGAGAAAATCACCTGTTTTTGCAGTGGTTTGAAGACAAGAGAGCACCTCCCGCGCGTCTGCATGGACGACACGTGCAACCAATTTTGCTAGATCTTCGGCGATGTAAGCCGCATGTCCATCTTGTATGCTTCGCGCCAATGCTTGCCCCGCGTATGCATTATAACGCTCAGACCTCAGCACGAGCTCTTGTGCCTCGACGAGGAGATCGGCGAACCCAAGTTCCTCCTGCTTGACCACGTTCTTTCGCGAGGCCATATTACACAGGGCTGAGTATGGGTTCTCGAGCACCACGGGAAGCGGTTCCTTCTTCCAGGGGTTTTCCTCCCTGAGTTTGAAGCCTGTTGTCAGGATTTCTGTGGGCATGGGCCATTGTGTGCGATTGGCGAGGACTCGAGCGGTGGCATCGCCGCATTTCTCGCGAATCAACTCTGGCTGCTCTACTGGCCATGACAATGCTTCAGCGCCAGCCTGAACTGTCCATGAGCCCTTGAGCCCCATGTGCTCGCCTGCAGTGTGTAGCAGTTGCAATCCATTCTCGGGTTTGGAGCGGTAGAGCGTATGGATCAAGGTAATTAAAGCGGATAGCCCTTCAGGAGCAACACGGCATGAATTGCATACATTGAAGCTGCGCGGCTCACGTTCTGAATGCCAACTTGCCCTTGCTTCACGGAGGGGCTCCACGCCGAACCATAAACATTCACCGTGCTCACCCACCAATGTGGAGGCATCGAGTTCGATGCCTGGCGTCGAGCCCGCGTTGTAGTCGCGCGTTTTCGCCTCATCCACTAAATGGGTCGCATGCACTTCGAAGAAGAAGGCGAGACCGCCTCTCTCGTCGAGTGCTGCAACATCGGGCTTTCGCCCTGTTGATGCATCCCGCACTTCCTCCAATTCCTGCGCCCATGAGCCTGAATGCAGGATTTCTTTGGAGTAAGGCTCTTTGCATCGCCGACACTTCACCAAACCCAAGAGAGGCCTGTCCTGATGGCGCAGGCGCTGGAGTCCATCAAAGAGGAATCGCTTAGCGCGCCGGTGGAGGATGCTCTCTAGCGCTGCGGAGACACACTCATCATCATCCGCATGCGCAAAGTGCGGAATGATGATCTCCGGTTTTTTGCGCGGTAGCCGGTACTGTCCGAGCGAGCCACAGAACGGACAATAGACGCGCGGGCGTGAGCCGACTGCTGAAGGAAGCGATGCTACGTCAGCCTCATTATCTCCGTCGAGAAGGACACGCGTGGTGATGAGCCGACCATCACGGCTCGTCACATATGGCGAGCCGTCATATCTGGGTACGCCCAGTGCCCTGGGGTGCGGTAGTTGAGCGGGAGTTGGACCAGCCACAAGGGTGCATTTTACCCTGATTCTGCTACCCGCTTCATGTGTCCGGCGTACACCTCAAGACATTCGGCACTGAATGTGAGGAACTGGAGATCGGCCGTGCGCAGTGCATCCGCCTGAGCCACTTCCAGTTTTCCTCTTCTAGGATGGTATTCTTCACTCGCCACAATGGCGCGGCACGCCTTGCTCAAGCGAAGCCCTAGCCGGTGGCGCGGGGCCGCTCGGGGGCGGCCTCGCAGGCCCGCTGCAGCACCGGCCAGAAGTGCTCCGCCATGCGCTGGTAGCCCGCGTCCGAGGGGTGGAAGCCATCGGCGGAGAAGAAGTTCCCGGCGGGGAGCTCCACGTGGCTGGGGGCGTACAGGTCCACCCCCAGCAGCCCGTGGCGGGTGATGACGCGCTCGAGCGCCGCGTTGAAGGCGCCGATGCGCTCCACGATGAGGGGCAGGGGCAGGAAGTGGGCCGCGAGCCGGGCCACGGGCGCCAGGGACATGTCGGGCAGGTTGGACACCACCACCCGGGCCCCCGTGGAGACGAGTCCGCTGGCCAGCCGGTCCATGTTGGACTCGAACTCGCCGGGCGTCACGCCGCGCCACAGGTCGTTGATGCCCACCCCGAGCGTCACCACCTGGGGCGAGGTGCGCTGGGCCCGCGCCAACTGGCCGGACAGCACGGTGGCGCTGGTGGCGCCGCTCACGGCGAGGTTGAGCAGCCCCACGCCGTCCCGCGTCCGGCGCAGCCGCTGGAAGAGATACTCCACATAGCCGCCCGGACGACCCCCCACACCCACACCGGAGGAGTCACCCAGGGCCACGTACTTGAGGGAAAGCGTGCTCATGAGGGGCTTTCTCATAGCGGCCAGGCGTCGGCCGCGCAGCGCCGCGAGCGGTCCGGTGTGTCCGGCCGCCTGCTTGGGGAGGGAGCCCTAGTCCCGGTCGCCCTTGCGCCACTTCATCTTGCCGTCGTTGCGGGCCAGGAAGATGGCGAGCTGGGCGCGCTTCTGGGGCGGCAGCTCCCGGGCGAGGGTCTGGTACAGCTCGCGCTCCAGGGCGGTGAGCTGGGCGCGGGCGTCGAACACCTGCTGGACGGCCTGATCCACCTGCGCCTGGAGCGAGGCGTCGCCCTTGGCGGCCCGCCGCAGCACCTGCGCGGAGGCGTGCACCTGCCGCAGCAAGGGCAGGCGGCGCTCGTCGAACTGGCGCATCGTCTCGGCCATCTTCAGGGCCTGGGCCTCGTTCAGCTCGAGGTCCTCCGCGAGCGACAGCACGCGCTTCATGCGCGCCTGCTTCTGCGCGCGCTCGGCGCCGTCCGGCTCGGCGGCGTGGGGGGCCGCCACGGGCAGCAGGGTGAGGGCGAGGACGAGCCAAGGGTGGGTCTTCATGGGGTGTCTCCAAACGGGGCGGGAGAGAGGAAGTCCTCGGGCTCGACGTCCCACGCGTCGACGCCGTCGTCGGATGTGTCGAGCCCCGTGTCCCAGTCATCGAGCGCGTCGGACAAGGGGTCCGCCAGGGCCCACTGCTCCAGCGTCAGGATCTCCTCGTCGGCCGGGGCCGTGGCGGAGCCCACGGGCGTGGTGGCGCGGGGCGGGGAGACAGTGGACGTCCGGGTCATGGGGCCGATCATCAGCAGGGCGGCGGCGGCCACGGCGAGCAGCCCGCCCGTGGTCCGCATGCGCGCGGCCTGACGGACCTGGGTGCGCCGCCAGACGCCCACGGTGGTGCGGGGCAAGGCCTCCAGCACGGCCTGCTCCCGGACGGACGGCGGCGGCAGCGCGGCCAGCCCGAGCACCTCGCGCTGGGCGTCCACCTCGCGGCGGCAGGCCTCGCAGGCCTCCACGTGCGCACGCACCCGGGCCTCGTCGGACGGCTCGAGGGCGTCCGCGGCCCACAGGCTCAACGTCTCTTCGGACTCATGGCTCGCCTTCATGGGCGCTCCTCCTCGGGCGCTTCGGCCACCCGCGCCCGGAGGCGCTTCACGGCGTGATGGAAGTTCACCTTCGCATTGGTCTCGGTGATGCCGAGCGACTCGGCGATGTCCTTGAAGGCCAGGCCCGCGTCCACCCGCAGGGTGAGCACCTCGCGCTGGCGGCGGGGCAGGGTGAGCACCGCCGCGCGCACCTGCCGCTCGCGCTCGGCGCGCTCCAGGGACTCGTGCGCGGACTCGTCCGGGGACTCGGGCTCCGGCGTCTCCACGGCCCTGAGCCAGCGCCGGCCCTGGCGGGCATGGTTCTTCCCCAGGTTGAGCGCGATGCGGATGAGCCACGCCCGAAAGGGCATGGGGCCCGCGAGGCTCCAGCGGGAGAAGACCCGGCGCGAGGCCTCCAGGGCCCGGAGGAACGCCTGCTGGGCGAGGTCCGCCGCGTCCTCGGGCGAGGTGGCGTAGCGCCGCACCAGCGACAACACGAGCACCCGGTGCCGGGCGACGAGCACCCCGAACGCCTCCTCGTCCCCCGCCAGGAAGGCGCGGCACAGGGCCTCGTCGTCGGGCTCCGCCCGCGCGTCCGTCCGCCGGAGGGTGGTGTCCAGGGCCTTCACACCCCGAGGAACACCCGGGTCGGTGGGAAGTTAAAAGGGCTTTTCGTCCAGGTGCCCACCTTCCTTCATGGGTCACTCGCGATACCCAACTTGAAAGGTCACCAGAGCGGGCGTATCTTCCTCGTCGTTCGTTGCCCGCTGGAGGGCGGGCAGGCGAGCGCCCCGGGGACGGTCCTGGGTGGGCGAGGAGGAACACGTCATGGCGGGAATCAGCGAGGACATGGGCATCCAGATCCTGAAGGCGGTGCAGGCGCTGGGGGGACGAGCGGACGGGCAGGACGCGCGCATGGATGCGATGGAAACGCGCATGGACACGCATGAGGAACGGATGGAGCGGCTGTGGGCCGAGGTGGTCGCCTTCCGCGAGGAGATGCGCATGGAGTTCCGGTCGTTGCGGAACGAACTGCGTGAGTCCTTCGCGCGCATGAATCCCCGCGCCGATCCGGCGGCGGAGACCGTGGTGTTGCTGGCCGCGGAGATGCGTGGACCCCGGGTGTTCGGCGACAACTTGGAGAACCATCCGCGGGAACCAGGCGCTCGCTGATTCCCGCGATTCCTTGTATTGCCGTGTCCTCAGTCGGGCTGTCACAATGCCGGGCCTCACCGAGGACTTCACACCATGGCAATCACTGGGGGGGCCGGCCGCATCAAGGGCAGTGTCCTGATCGCCCGCCTCAACCTCTTGATGAGGCAGAGCGCGCCGGGCCGCCTGCAAGAGGTGCTTCAGAAGTTGTCCCCCGAGGATCGCAAGGTCCTCAGTGGCGTCATCATGCCCATCGGCTGGTATCCCCTGGACTTGAACCTCCGGTTGGACGCGGCCATCGCGGAGGCGCTGTCCCCCCGGGACCGCAACAAGGCCTTCATCGACATGGGCCGCGCCTCCGCCGAGGAGAACCTCACCGGTCCCCACCACGTCTTCATCCGCAAGGGCGACCCCCACTTCCTGCTCAGCCACGCGCCGGAGATCTACCGGCTGTACTACGCGGTGGGCGCGCGCTCGTACGAGAAGACCGGGGAGCGCTCGGCGCTGCTGCGCACCGTGGGCGCGGAGAACGTCACCGAGGCGGACTGCCTCACCATCATCGGGTGGTACCAGCGCGCCATCGAGCTGAGCGGGGGCCGCGACGTGCGCATCACCCACACGAAATGCCGCGCCCGGGGCCACGGCGCCTGCGAGTACGCTTGCACCTGGACGGCCTGACTCGGCATCCTGCGCCGCCGCTCCCGCCCGCCCTCGAGTGCCCCCGTGTCCCTGCCGCCCGCGCCGCCCCTGACGCCTGACTTCCTCGCGCGGCTCGCCCCGGCGCTGGGCGTCTCCCGCGTGGCCCGGGTGACGGGGTTGGACCGGGCGGGCGTGGAGGTGGCCGTCGCGGTGCGGCCGGGCGGGTACGTGCTCCAGGTGTGCAACGGCAAGGGGCTGGACTTCGCGTCGGCCTCGGCGGGCGCCCTGCTGGAGACGGCGGAGTTGTGGGGCGCGGAGAACGTCCCCGCCGAGCAGTTGCGCTGGGGCAGCCTGGAGGGGTGGACGGCCCGGGGCGAGGCCGCCTGGGGCGCCGAGGCGCTGGGCACCCGGGGCGGGGTGGTCGCCGGGCGGCTGTGGAGTCCCCGGGTGCGCTGTGCCTGGCGCGAGGCCACCGAGCTGCACACGGGCCAGCCCGTGCTCGTGCCCGCCCAGGGGGTGTATTGCCCGCCCACGGGCGCGCCCGCGCTCGGTCCGGTGTGCGTGCAGTGGACGAGCAATGGCTCGGGCGCGCACCCGGAGCGCACCCGGGCGCTGTTGCACGCGCTGCTGGAGGCCACCGAGCGGGATCAGCTCGCGCGCCTGTTGCCGGAGGGCTGGACGGAGTCCGTGCTGCGCTCCCGCCTGCTGCGCCCCGAGGGCCTGGAGGCCGGTGCCCCCCGCGTGGCCGCGCTCGCCCGGAGCCTGGGGACGCGGGGCTTCGACGTGTACCTCTTCGATCTCTCGCCGGACGGCAAGACGGTGGGCGCGGTGGGTCTGCCGGTGGGGGGGGCGATGCTGGTGGACCGGGAGCGGGGGCCCGTGCCCCTGGCGGCGGGCTACGCGTGCGCGCTGACGCGGGAGCAGGCGCTGCTCGGGGCCTTGCTGGAGGCGGCGCAGTCACGCCTCACCGACATCCACGGCGCGCGCGAGGACGTGGAGGCCGGCGACACCGAGGCCCTGGAGGCCCTGGCCGCCGCGTGCGCCGGGACCCGGGCGCGCCGGGACGTGTCCGCCCTGCCCGAGCCCGTCCCCACGGCCCTGGGCTCGCCCGAGGACGCGGTGCGCGAGGTGCTGCGCCTGCTGGCGGCGGCGGGCTTCGCGCGGGCCGCCGCCGTCGATTTGCGCGCCCCCCTCCCCGGACTCCACGTGGTGCGTGTGGTGGTGCCGGGCCTGCGTGTCTCGGAGTTGCTGTGAAACGGCCTCCCGCTCCCGTGCGTCCGGAGGACCTCATCGTCTTCCTCGGTCCCTCGCTGCCGGAAGCGGAGGCCGAGG
Organism: Archangium primigenium; assembly: GCF_016904885.1. Classification (NCBI taxonomy): domain Bacteria; kingdom Pseudomonadati; phylum Myxococcota; class Myxococcia; order Myxococcales; family Archangiaceae; genus Melittangium; species [Archangium] primigenium. The sequence continues at coordinate 7,916,117 of NZ_JADWYI010000001.1, read as the reverse complement.
CGCTCGTGCCCTGCCGGGTGCTGCCGCCCGCGGGCCAGGGAGACCTCTGGCGGGCCCTGTCCTTGCGGCCGCGCGCCATCGCCCTGGTGGACGGCGTCTTCGAGGCGCAGCCCTCCGTGTGGCACCACGAGGTGCTGGCCGCGCTGGACGCGGGCGTGGCGGTGTTCGGCGGCGGCAGCATGGGGGCCCTGCGCGCGGCGGAGCTGTCCGGCCACGGCATGGTGGGCGTGGGCGCCATCTTCGAGGCCTACCAGCGGGGCGAACTGGTGGACGACGCGGAGGTGGCGCTCCTGCACGCGGACGCCGAGCACGGCTTCCGGGGGCTCACGGTGCCGCTGGTCAACGTGCGCCACGCGGCGCGCCGGGCCCGGGAGGAGGGCGTGCTCTCGCCCGAGGAGGCCCAGGCGCTGGTGGACGCGGCCCTCGCGGCCTTCTACCAGGACCGCACCTGGCCCCGGCTGCTCAAGGCCCTGGGCCCGGCGTGGAGCCCGGACACCCGGGCCAAGTGGGCCACGTGGACGGCGCCGGGCCTCGTGGACTTGAAGCGCGAGGACGCCAAGGCCTGCCTCCAGGCCGCCGCGGCGTTCATCGCCTCGGGGGCCCGCCCCGCGCCGCCGCCGGACAGGCCCCGCGCCCCGCCGTCCTCCTATGTCCGCCGCCGCCGGCTGGTGGAGGGCCTGTGCGGCACGGAGGACGCGCTGCGCTCCACCGAGGACGTGCTGGAGGAGCTGCGCGCCGCGCCGGACGCGGCGGCCCTGGCGGAGGCGGGCCTGCGCCGGGCGCTGCTCGCGGGGTGGGCGCGCTCCCTGGGCCTGTCGCCCACGCCGGAGGAGGTGGCCCGGGCCGAGGCGGACGTCTGGCGTGGGCTGGGCGTGGCCCCCGAGGGGCGCGAGGCCTGGTGGGCCGAGCAGGGCCTGGACGCGCACGAGTTCCGGCGCCTGTGCGAGGAGCGGGCCCTGGAGCGGCTCCTGCTCGAGCATGCCCCGCGGCTGCTGCCGGACGGGCCCTCGTGGGACGAGGCGCTCGCCTCCGAGGCCCGGCTCCAGGGGCGGTGGGGCCGGGCGGCCCCGGCGCGGCGCAAGCGCTAGCCGGTGTCTTCACGGCCCGGGGGTGGTGAAGCGGGGCGGCTGGGGTAGGGTGCGCGCCGGATGAATCCCCACCCCGAGAGCGAGTCCTTCCGCTGCGTGCGGGCCGATGCGCGCGAGCCCGGCGGCTACCGCCACGTCCTGGGCGAGACCCGGGCGGCCTTCCTGCACACGGATCCGCCCTACTGCCTGCTCACGCGCCGCCGCAAGGGGGGCGACCTGCGCGACCCCCGCGAGCACAAGAAGATCGACCGCAACCCCATCGTGCGCTTCGAGACGGTGCGCGACTACCGGACCTTCACCGAGGCGTGGATGACGCGGGCGGTGGCGCACCTGACGCCGGACGCCCCCCTGGCCATCTGGACGAACCTCCTGGGCAAGGAGCCCATCCTCGCCACGGCGCGCGCGCTGGGCTTCGAGCACCTGCGGGGCGAGTACGTCTGGGGCAAGCGCACCACGGACAAGAACGCCAACGAGCAGATGCTGCGCGTCTACGAGGTGGCGCTGGTGCTCGCGCGCACGCCCGCGCCCGAGCCCCGGCTGGAGGACCCACCCACGACCTGGGCGGTGGTGGGCGGCTACGACGACGACAGCGAGGCGGCGCGCTGGGGCAACCACCCCCACCACAAGCCCTTCTCGGTGCTGGAGCCGCTCGTGCGCACCTGGAGCCGGCCGGGGGACTGGGTGTTGGACCCCTTCGCGGGCAGCGGCTCCATGCCGGCGGCGGCGGTGCGGCTGGGCCGCAAGGCGGCGTGCCTGGAGGTGGAGCCCGAGTGGGCCGAGCGCGTCGCCGGACGACTGCGCGAGACGGGCGCCCCGGCGAACCGGTAGGCTGCGCGCCCTTTCAACCCCCCCACACGCGGTGAGGATTCCAGATGAAGCAGCACCAGAAGATGCTCCTGGGCATCGTCATCGGCACGGGCGCGGGCATCCTCGCCAACCTCGTCGCGCACGGCGCGCCCTGGCTTGAGTGGGTGGTGACGAACATCACGTCGCTCGTGGGCACGCTCTTCCTGCGGATGCTGCTGATGTTGGTGGTGCCGCTGCTCTTCGCCGCGCTCGTCATGGGCGTGTGCGAGCTGGACTTGAAGCAGCTGGGGCGGCTGGGCCTGCGCACGCTGGGCTACACGGTGGTGGTGTCCTCCATCGCGGTGCTCATCGGCCTGGTGGCGGTCAACGTGTTCCAGCCGGGCAAGGGCCTGAGTGACGAGGCGCGCGCCCTCATCCAGCAGGGCACGGCGGTGAAGGCGGCCCCCGCGCCGAGCGACACCTCGGTGCCCGCGCTCATCACCGCCATGGTGCCCAACAACCCCGTCAAGGCGGCGGCGGATGGGGACATGATCGCCCTCATCGTCTTCGCGCTCTTCTTCGGCGTGGCCCTGGCGGTGACGGACACCGAGGGGGCGCGGGCCCTCAAGGGCGCCATCCAGGGGCTCTACGACGTGATGATGACGCTCATCGACGCCGTGCTGCGCCTGGCGCCGGTGGGCGTGGCCGCGCTGCTCTTCACCATGACGGCGCGCCTGGGCTTCGGCATCCTCATGCAGGTGGCGGCCTACGTGGGCGTGGTGCTGCTGGCGCTCGCGCTGCACATGTTCGGCGTATACTCGCTGTCCGTGCGCTTTCTCGGCGGGCGCAACCCCATCGCCTTCTTCCGCGACTGCCGCCTGGCCATCGTCACCGCCTTCTCCACCGCGTCCTCCAGCGGCACCCTGCCCACCGCGCTCAAGGTGGCCGAGGAGAACCTCAAGCTGCCGCGCAACGTCTCGCGCTTCGTGCTCACCGCCGGCTCGGCCATGAACCAGAACGGCACCGCGCTCTTCGAGGGCGTCACCGTGCTCTTCCTCGCCCAGGTGTTCGGCGTGACGCTGACCCTGCCCAACCAGATCGTCATCATGTTCATCTGCATCCTGGCGGGCATCGGCACCGCGGGCGTGCCGGCGGGCTCCATCCCCGTCATCGCGATGATCCTGGGCATGTTCAAGATTCCCCCCGAGGGCCTGGCGCTCGTGCTGGGCGTGGATCGCTTCCTGGACATGTGCCGCACCACGCTCAACGTGACGGGGGACCTGGCCGCCGCCGTCTACGTGGCCCGGGGAGAGAAGGACCCCGCGGCCGACGAGCCGTCCGCCCCGAAGGCCTGAGCGCGGCCCGGGCGCGGCCGGAATCGTCCGTTTGTCGCGCTTCCTCGTGGCACGGGGTTGCCTTTGGGCCCGGGTCTGGCCCATACCGCCGGGAAACCCCACATCCCAGGTCGGGTCAAGGGAGCCGTCCCACATGAAGGTGTCCAAGGATTGCGTGGTCTCGTTGGAGTATCGGTTGCATCTCGGTGACGGGAAGACCGTCGACTCGAGCGCCCCCGGCAAGCCCCTGGCCTACATTCATGGACGGGGGCAGATCGTCCCGGGGCTGGAGGGCCAGCTGGCCGGCCTGTCCGCGGGGGACGCCAGGCAGGTGGTGGTGGTGCCCGCCCAGGGCTACGGCGAGCACGACGCCCGGGGCCTGCAGGAAGTGCCCCGCACCATGTTCCCCCCGGGCGCGCCGCTCGAGCCCGGCCTGAGCATCTCCGCGCAGACGGCGGACGGCGACGTCATCCCCATCACCATCCGCGAGCTCAAGGGCGACACGGTGGTGGTGGACCTGAACCACCCGCTCGCCGGCAAGACGCTGCACTTCGACGTGACGGTGCACGAGGTGCGTCAGGCCACCGCCGAGGAGCTGGAGCACGGCCACGCCCACGGTCCGGGCGGCGCGCACGAGCACTGAGGTTCCGGCTATTGTTGGGGCCTCCACATGACCGCACCCGTCTCGCCCTCGCCCCAGCAGCTGCGCATCCAACCCGAGCCCGTTCCGCCGTCGGCGCCTCCCCCCGAGAAGGAGGACCCCGAGCGCTACTGGCTGGAGCACGTCTACCAGGGGGGCGCGCGGCAGCTCACCGTGCGCGCCGTCATCGCGGGCATGCTCATTGGCGCGGTGATGTGCCTGTCCAACCTGTACGTCATCCTCAAGACGGGCTGGAGCCTGGGCGTCACCCTCACCGCGTGCATCCTCGCCTTCGCCACCTTCGGCATGCTGCGCGGCGTGGGCCTGGTGCGCGACGACTTCACCACCCTGGAGAACAACGCCATGGGCTCGGTGGCCTCGGCGGCCGGGTACATGACGGGCGGCGGCAACATGGCGGCCGTGCCCGCGCTGCTCATGCTCACCGGAGCGCTGCCGCCCTCGGGCTGGCTCGTGGCGTGGTTCGCCGCCGTGTCCGCGCTGGGCGTCTTCGCCGCCATCCCCATCAAGCGCCAGCTCATCAACATCGAGCAGCTGCCGTTCCCCACCGGCACCGCCACCGCCGAGACGCTCCAGGCGCTGCACGGGCATGACGAGCGCTCGCGCGGCAAGGCGCGCTACCTGGGCATCGCGGGCCTCATCGGCGCGGCCGTGGCCGTGTGGCGCGATGCCAAGGGCGCCTGGCTCGCGTGGAACCTGCCCGCCAAGCTGAGCCTGCCCTTCATGCTGGGCGGCAAGCCCGCCGGGGCGTGGACGCTCTCCCTGGACCTGAGCCTCCTGCTCGTGGGCGCGGGCGCGCTGGTGAGCTTCAAGACGGGCTGGTCCATGCTCGTGGGCGCGCTGCTCACCTACGGCGTGCTCGCGCCGGAGATGGTCAGCCGGGGCGTCATCCCCGAGGTGTCCTACAAGGCCATCAACGCCTGGACGCTGTGGACGGGCGCCTCGCTGCTGGTGGCCTCGGGCCTGTTGTCCTTCGCCTTCCAGTGGCGCAGCGTGGCCAAATCCTTCCAGGCGCTCGCGGGGCTGTTCGGCAAGAAGACGGAGGAGAACCGGGATCCGCTCGCGGACATCGAGTGCCCGCCCTCGTGGTTCCCCCTGGGCTTCCTGGTGCTGGGCCCCGTGGTGGTGGGGCTCATGGCCTACCTCTTCCAGATTCCCTGGTGGGCGGGCGTCATCGCCCTGCCGCTGGCGGTGGTGATGGGCGTCATCGCCTCGCGCGTCACGGGCGAGACGGACACCACGCCCACCAAGGCGCTCGGGCCGGTGACGCAGCTGCTCTACGGCGGCCTGCTCCCGGGCAACCTCACCGCCAACATCATGAGCGCCAACGCCACGGGCGGCGTGGGGCTGCACTCGGCGGACCTGCTCACGGACTTGAAGTCCGGCTGGCTGCTCGGGGCGAATCCCCGCCAGCAGTTCGTCGCGCAGCTCTTCGGCGTGGTGGCGGGGGCGGCGGTGGTGGTGCCCGCCTTCAACCTGCTCGTGCCGAGCGCGGACGTGCTGGGCACCGAGGAGTTCCCCGCGCCCTCGTCGCTCGTCTGGGCGGGCGTGTCCAAGATGCTCATGAGCGGCGTGGAGTCCCTGCCGGTGTCCGCGCGCATCGGCGCCGTGTGTGGCCTCACCCTGGGCGTGGCGCTGGTGCTGCTGGACCGCTGGGCGCCCAAGAGCGCCAAGCCCTTCATCCCCTCGGCGTCGGGCCTGGGCCTGTCCATCGTCATCCCCGGGGCGAGCTCCATCAGCTTCTTCATCGGCGCGGCGATCGCCGAGGTGCTGCGCCGCCGCAAGCCCCAGCTCGCCGAGGCCGCCGTGCTCCCGGTCAGCTCGGGCTTCATCGCGGGCGAGAGCCTCATGGGCATCGCCGTCGCGATGCTCAAGGCCTTCGGGGTCATGCCCAAGTAATTGGAGCAAGAGGGGGGAGAAGACATGCGCGCGGACCTGTTGGCCGCCCTGGCGGCCGTGCTTCCGGCGGAAGCCGTCATCACGGATGCGGATGTGCTGGAGGCCCACCGGTACGACCACGCGGGGTGGGCGCCGGCGGGCATGCCTCGGGTGCTCGTGCGCCCCGGGAGCACGGCGGAGGTGCAGGCCGTGCTCCGGGTGGCCTCGGCGCACCGGGTGCCCGTGGTGGCGCGTGGCGCGGGCTCGGGCCTGGCGGGGGGGTGCAACGCGGTGGACGGCTGCATCGTGCTGTCGCTCACGCGGATGAACCGCATCCTGGAGCTGGACACCCAGTGCCTGTTCGCCGTCGTCCAGCCCGGCGTCATCAACGGCACGCTCAAGGCGGCGGCGGCCGAGCAGGGGCTCTGGTACGCGCCGGACCCGGCGAGCTGGGAGTTCTCCTCGCTGGGCGGCAACCTGGCCACCAACGCGGGCGGCCTGTGCTGCGTGAAGTACGGCGTGACGGGGGACGCGGTGCTGGGGCTGGAGGTGGTGCTGGCGGATGGGAACGTGGTGCGCACGGGCGGGCGCACGGTGAAGAACGTGGCGGGCTACGATCTGACGCGCCTGTTCGTCGGCTCCGAGGGCACGCTGGGCATCATCACCGAGGCCACCCTGCGCCTGCGGCCCAAGCCCCCTCCGGCGACGACGCTGGTGGCGGCGTTCCCCTCGCTCGCGGCGGCGGGCGGGGCGGTGCTGGACATCATGAGGGGCCTCAAACCCTCGCTCCTGGAACTGATGGACCGGACCACGGTGCGCGCCGTGGAGAAGCACCGGCCCCTGGGACTGGACGTGGACGTGGCGGCGCTGCTCCTGGCCCGCTCGGACGCGGGGGGCGAGCAGGGCGTGGCCGAGTGCGCGCGGATGGCGGCGGCGTGCGAGGCGGCGGGCGCGACCTTCGTCGTCCAGTCCTCCGAGCAGGCCGAGGGCGAGGCGCTGATGGCGGCCCGGCGCTTCGCCTTCTCCGCGTTCGAGAAGGAGGGGACGGCGCTGCTCGATGACGTGTGCGTGCCCATCTCCCGCCTGCCGGAATTGCTCGCGGCGGTGGAGCGCATCGCCGAGCGGCGGGGCGTGCTGATCGGCACGTTCGGACACGCGGGGGACGGCAACATGCACCCCACGCTCGTGTTCAACCGGGAAGACCCGGATGAAGTGGCGCGGGCCCAGGCGGCGTTCGACGACATCCTCGTGGTGACGCTCGACCTGGGGGGCACCCTCACCGGGGAGCACGGGGTGGGCCTGCTCAAGCGGCCCTTCCTGGAGCGCCAGCTGGGCGCGACGTCCACGGCGCTGCACCACACGCTCAAGGCGGCGTTGGATCCGCTCGGTATCCTCAACCCGGGCAAGCTGCTGTGATGCGGCGCGATCTCAGGGGCTGCCCGCGTGGCATTCGGACGTTCGTCGTGGGTTTACTGCTTCTCTGTGTGGGGGGCTGCGCTCACGTGGCGGAGTGCAATCCCACTGACAGCACGGTGTCCTGCTGTTTGAAGGAGAATCCCGGGCAATACGAAAGATGTACGGCCGTTGCTCCCTCGGCTCAACGTCCAGAGCAATTGCTTCCCGGCAAGGTCACGACCACTCATCCTGAAGTCGAAGCCGTGCCCATTCTCGACCTCCCGAGTGAGGCCGAACGGGAACGGTGGCGAACAGACATCTGCGAGCCGCGTTACGCGAAATGCATTCGTGCGGGCGGTGGCCGGATTCCGGGGCGTCGGTCTGGGGAAACCCAATGCCAGGCCTGTTTTGATGCCTGCATGCGCCATGGCTATTGGCCTCTGCGGGCCAACCATAAAGATTGTCCGGGCACTTGAGCATGCGGCCGTCTCGAGGACTGACCCGGGGTCAAGAGAAGGATGAAGTCCTCCTGGGCCTTATCGAGGCGAACGCTTCGTTCGAACAGCGACGACACGCCTTGCTCGCGCTGGAAAAGCGATGGTTGCGCGAGGCACGGACCGAGCGGGAGCGCCAACGGATTCAGTGTGGCATCGCGGAGGACCTCGTCACGCTCGCCTACTCGTTCAACCGCCCGTGGGCGGAGTTCGGCAAGTGGCTCCGTCGTGTTGAGCGGCTCGGTTTCTCCAACCTCGCCTTACGTGTCCACGTCGCGTGTCTCTTCGTGCTGTCCCTCCAGCGTTTTCCTCGGCGAGCCCGTGCGGCCTGGCGCCTGTTGGCGGACGCGGAGCGACGGGTGCGCTGCCTTCGCCGGGACGATCCCCTCCGCGCGGAGCATCTTGATTCCATCGCCCACGCGAAGGCGCAGGCCGAAGTCTCCCGTCCTCCGGGAACGTGACGGGTGTGCGTTCAACGACGAACGCCGACGACGCCTCGCACTTGCGACACCCATGTCCGATGTCCAAGTCCACCGCCAGTGAAGCGGAGCTCCTCCGACATGACGATGAAGCGATGGTCGAAGTGGGCGCGCCTGGGTGTGCTCATGGGCGCGGGCGTGTCCTCGGGGTGTGGGGGCGTGGACCCGGCGCCTGTCTCCCAGGTGCCGACCCCTGTCCCGTCGGGTGAGGAATCGCCCACGACTCCCCCCGCTTCGGCGACGCAGCCCCCCACCGAGGGTCCGCCCTCGACACCGGAGCCGACACCGCCGCCAGTGGCCGAGCCGGAGGCGCCACCCGCCGCGGGAGGCACCCGGCGGGACTGGCTGCTCGCCTCGTTCTTCGCGGGCGTGTCCCCCAAGGGCATCGCGGTGGGCGACTTCAACCACGATGGCGCGCCCGACCTGGCCATCAACGCGGAGGGCCGTAATCACGCCAGCCAGTACGTGAACCGCACCGGGGAGTTCCTCCTGCTGCTCAACGATGGGCGCGGAGGACTCGGGACGGTGGCGCAGCGGCGGGCCTTGCCTCATGCGTCCGGGGGCCGCATCGCGGTGGGCGATGCGCAAGGCGATGGCCACCTGGATGTGCTGCTGGGCGGTCGCGAGTCCGCGCGGTTGTTGCTGGGCGACGGAACGGGCGCCTTCTCCGCCGAGTCCCTTCGCGTGGGCCAGGGCGTCTCCTCCCGTGTGGGCTTCTGGAGTGGAGGGGCGGAGGGCGCATTCCTCTGGGCCGTGGGCAATTGGAAGGACACGAACGAGGGGCGGTACCAGGGGTCTGATTTTGGTGTGCTCCGGTCTCAGGGCACCACTCCGCTCGCCTCCGCCACGCTCCAGGACGAGACCGGTGCCCGGCTCTTCTCCGACATCGAGCACAACGTGTCGGCCGTGGTCGCGGACTTCAACGAGGATGGGCTCGCGGATATCGCGTTCTCCTCGGCGCTCAACAAGGCGCGAGGCACGCTCCCGCTCTATCTCGGAGCCGGGGTGGGGCGGGTCCGCGCGGGCGGCCTCCTGCCCTGGAACGGTGCCCGCCAAGTGTATGGCGCGGACTTCAACCAGGATGGCCACATGGACGTCCTCGCGATGATGGACACGTGGGTGCTCCGGGTGTTCCTGGGCGATGGCCAGGGCGGCTTCGCCGAGGCGTCCTCGGTGACGCTCGAGCGCGAGGCGGATGACGTCGCCGTGGTGGACCTCGGCCCCGACGCCGCCCCCGATGTCGTGGCCCTGCATGGCCGCGCGGGCATGGTGTCGCTGCTGCGGGGGGATGGCCAGGGCGCGCTCGTGCCGCATGCGCAGCTGCGCGTGGGCCGGGCCCCGAGCGCCGCCGCCACCGTGGACCTGGACGGCAACGGCTCGCGGGAACTCCTGGTGGCGGAGGCGGACGACAACACCGTGTCCGTGTATGCCATTCCAGACGCGCCCGTTCTCGAATCGCCCAGCGACTCCCTGTGTCCGTGGGGCGCCTCTCCGCGGCCGTCCTTGTCTCCGGCCATCGTTCAACCCCTGTTCGACCTGTCACGAGCCGGGCCCCTTTCGGACCTGACCTCCGGGGACTTCGATGGGGACGGGCGGACAGATCTCGCGCTCGCGCCGCGCGGCTCGGGAATCGTGTGGGTGTCCAACCCGGGGGATGGCACTTTTCCCGTCCAGTCCCTCATGGATTCCTACACGGTGGAGCAGCTCCGCGCGGGCGACTTCGACGGAGACGGACGGAGTGATCTCGCGGCGGTCATGCATCGGGAGGGCTCGCCCTGGACCACCCGCTTGCTGTGGAATGACGCGGCGAAGCCCTTCTCGACGTTCCTCGTCCTGGGAGACTCGGCCGGCGAGGTGCTGGCGGCGGACTTCAACAGGGATGGCCGCATGGACCTGGCGGCCACGCTGCTCGAGCGGGAGTCCTCCGCGCGGTCGATGCGCTTCACCCACCTGGGCCAGCGCTCCTTCCGCGCGGACGCTCTGGGGGACCGCAATCCGGACCCCGATGCCTATCATCCGGGCGCCGACGGTCTGCTCGCTGGCGACTTCGACGGAGACGGTCTGCTGGATGCCGTTCATCAGAGCCTGGGAATCAATCTCAACCTCACCTCGGCGGATGGCCGCATTCGGGCGGGATATGGGTTCCTCTCCGCCATGAGTTACAGGGAGAGCTTCCACGGTGGGGTCGCGGATGTGAATGGCGATGGCCGGACGGATCTGGTCTACACCAGCGAAGATTTTGGCCAGGTGTGGCTGTATCCCGGCGATGGGCGGGGCTCGCTGGGCGCGCCCATCCTGTGCGCGCCGCCCCTGCACAACAAGACGCTCACGGTGGAGGATCTGAACGGCGATGGCTTCGTGGACATCGCGGGCACGTCCGTCGAGGGGACCGAGCTGTGGCTCTCGCTGGGCACGGGTCCCGGCCGGTGGGGTCCCCTCCAGCGCTACGCGGCCGGTGACGCGATCCAGAAGGTGTGGCCCGTGAATCTGGTGGGCGATGCGCGTCCGGAACTCGTGGTGCTGTCGCGCTCGGGCCAACTGCGGGTGTTTCCCACGCCCGCGTATTGAGCCCGTGCGCGTGTGAACTGTCGGGAACGCGTCGGGGGGCCTGGACTCCCCGCGTGGCCTTGGGAGGGCTGTGCTAGGCCCCGGGACATGACCGCCTTCACCGAACGCGTCGCCCACGCCTTCTCCGTCCACGACACGCCCCAGGAACTCCCCTTCGAGGAACTCCTCGCGCTCTACGCCCCGGACATCCACTTCATCGACCCCTTCCATGACCTGCATGGCAAGGAGGACTTCTCCCGGATGATGGGGACGCTGCGCTCGCGCCTCACCATGCGCTTCCAGAACGTCACCGTCGTGGGCACCGACGCGCACTTCTGCATGAACTGGACGATGCTCATGGGTCTCAAGGTGGGTCCCAAGATCCCCGTGCCCGGCATCACCGAGTTCCGTTCCCGCGACGGCCAGCTCATCTACCAGCGCGACGCCTGGGACACGCTCAGCCCCTTCATCAACGTCATCCCCGGCGCGGGGCCGCTCTACCGGGGCATCGCCCAGGCCCTGTTCGGGTAGGGCCGCGTCGAGCGGCTGCCCACGCGGCGGGCCTCCGTCAGGGCCTCTTCTGGAGCAGACGCAGGGTGCACTGGGTGGAATGGCCTTCCTCCGACTCGATCCGGAGCTCCCCGCCGTGTTGCCGGACCACGATGTCCTGGCAGATGGACAGCCCCAGTCCCGTGCCTACCCCCGCGGGCTTGGTGGTGAAGAAGGGGCTGAAGACCTTGTCGAGCACCTTGCTCGGAATCCCGATGCCATTGTCGTGGATGACAATGCGCACCCAGGCGCCTTCGCTCCGGCTGGTCACCGTCACCTCGGGGGTGAACGCGGGTCCCAGGCGCTTGCGCTTCTCCGCCACGGCATACACGGCGTTGTCGAGGAGGTTCAGCAGGGCCCGTCCCAGGTCCTGGGGAACCACCTCCACCGTCCGCGAGGACGGGTCCAGCTCCTTGCGGAAGAGCACCGTCAGGTCGGGGTGCACGATGCGCGCGTTCTGAGCGCTCAGGCTCAGCTGTTCTTCCAACAACGCGTGGAGATCCGTGGGCGCGTGCGCGTGGGCGCGCACATGGGTGTGCAACTGCATGTCGCGCAAGAGATTGTCGGCCCGTTTTCCGTGCTGCTCGATCTTCCTGACGTTCTGGGTCAGCCAATCGAGCAGCTCGTTCATCCGCGCCTGGGCGTCGCCCGGCGGGCCCGAGGGGGGTTGCCTCAACTCCTCGCGCAGCTCCTCCACGAGCCCCGCCGAGAGCTGGGCGAAGTTGTTCACGAAGTTGAGCGGATTCTTGAGCTCATGGCCAATGCCCGCCATCAAGGCTCCCAGGGAGGCCAGACGCTCCTTCTCCACGAGCAGCTCCTGTGCCTGCTTGAGTTGGGTCAGCGCTTCCTCGAGCGTGACGTTCTTGTCTCGCAGCTCCCGGGTCCGCTCGGTGATGCGGCCCTCCAGCCCCTCGTTGACTTCCCGCAGCGCCGCTTCGCGCTGATGGATTTCGTGCGCCATCAGCTCGAAGCCTTGCGCCAGCCGTCCCAGCTCGTCGTCGCGTGAGCGGGGCAGGGCGACCTGGAAGTCACCGACCGCGACCCGGTCCGTGGCCTGGGTGAACAAGCGCAGGGGTTGGGAGATCCGCCGCGTGAGCACCCAGGACATGATGAGCAATTCCAGGATCAACGAGGCCAGACCAAAGGCGAGCAGGTAGCGCGCGGCCCCGAGCGCCAGCGAGGACACCGTGCTCCGGGGCAACACCGTCACCAGGTGCCACTGCGGACCGTTCAGCCACGCCACGGCGAGGTACTCGTCGTACTCCGCCAGCTCCAGGACCTTCTGACCCGGCGCGCGCGCCTGGACCCGGTCGAAGATGGCACGCACATGGGTGCGCTGCTCGGCGGACAGCGGCTGCTCGAAGAGCGTCTCCAGGGGCCGGTCCTCGCGCAGGATGTTGTAGACGAACACCCCCTGCTTCATCTTGACCTCGGGATGGACGATGAGTTCTCCCGCGTCGCTGAAGATGAGGTTGTAGGCCCCGGGCGGACTGTCCCCGAGGGTCCGCGCCTTCAAGTCATCGATGAGCATGTCCAGCCCGAGCGCGGCGGAGTAGCGGCCGTCCACGTCCACCGGCGTGGTGAGCGAGATGGAGATGGGCTCCGTGGTGATGCCCGTCCAGACCATGCGGCGCTCGGGATTGCGCTCGGGCGTGCTGACGGTGAAGAACTCGAACTCCGGGTTCATCAACGCGGGATCCATCTCCTGACACCAGTTCGGCTGCTCGGGCCAGTACTGCACCAGGGCTGCCTCGGGCAGGGTGACATAGGTATTCGTGTGGCGAACGTGGAGGAGGGGCCCATGGCGCTCCACGAGGTCATACGCGGCCAGGATCCGGCGGCGGAAGTCCGCGTCGTCCTTCACCCCACTGGCGATGAAGATGCAGGGCATGCGCGTGCCATCGAACCCCTCGAGGCGGTTGCGCAGGGTCCCGTCCGGCAGGCGCGTGACCAGGCGGTCGAAGCGGGGGTTGGGATCCAACGCCCGCCCATCGCGAATCCGCTCCTGCAAGGCTTGCCGGAGGACGGCGTGATCGCTCTCGGCTTCCTTGAAGAGCGCCTGCTCCTGCTGGCTGTGCCGGGTGGCGCCGCGCTCCAGGTTGCCGAGCGCTTCCGCGAGGAAGACGTCGAAGATGTGCAGATAGCTCAGGAGCGTGGCCAGGGCGGTGATGGCCGCGACGCGCACACCCATCTGGGTGAGCGTCGCGCGGGCCAGCGTGCGTGAGCGGTGAGCCGACGACATGGACAGAACCCCTCCCAGGTTCAGGGCGCAAACGACGAGGGCGCCCGTCTCCAGGCGCCCTCGGGGACTTCAACCACTCGGGGTCACGCTCAGCTGCGCAGACCCGGGGCCTCGTGGCCCGTGCGCGCCACGTACTCGTTGTAGCCGCCGCCGTACTGGTGGATGCCGTCGGGCGTCAGCTCCAGCACCCGGTTGCTCAAGGCGCCGAGGAAGTGCCGGTCGTGGCTCACGAACAGCATGGTGCCCTCGTAGTTGGACAAGGCCTGGATCATCATCTGCTTGGTGGCCATGTCCAGGTGGTTGGTGGGCTCGTCGAGGATGAGGAAGTTGGGCGGATCGAACAGCATCTGCGCCAGCACCAGCCGGGCCTTCTCGCCTCCGGACAGCACCTTGCACTTCTTCTCGATCTCGTCCCCGGAGAAGCCGAAGCACCCGGCGAGCGCCCTGAGCGCGCCCTGCGACGCGCGGGGGAACTTGTCCACCAGCGAGTCGTACACCGTGTGGTCCGGCCGGAGGATCTCCATGGCGTGCTGGGCGAAGTAGCCCATCTTCACGCTGCCGCCCACCGTCACCGCGCCATCGTCCGGCCGCGAGTCTCCGGCGATGAGCTTGAGCAGCGTGGACTTGCCCGCGCCGTTGACGCCCATCACGCACCAGCGCTCGCCGCGGCGCACGAGGAAGTCCAGGCCGTTGTAGATGCGGCGCTTGCCATAGCCCTTCACCACGCGCTCGAGCTTGGCCACGTCGTCACCCGAGCGGGGCGGCGGCTGGAACTCGAAGAGCAGCGTCTGGCGGCGCTTGGGCGGCTCCACCTTCTCGATCTTCTCCAGCTTCTTCACCCGGCTCTGCACCTGGGCCGCGTGCGAGGCGCGCGCCTTGAAGCGCTCGATGAACTTGAGCTCCTTGGCGAGCATGGCCTGCTGGCGGTCGAACTGCGCCTGCTGGTGCTTCTCGTTGATGGCCCGCTGCTGCTCGTAGAACTCGTAGTTGCCCGAGTACGTGGTGAGCTCACCGCCGTCGATCTCGATGATCTTCGTGATGATGCGGTTCATGAACTCGCGGTCGTGGCTCGTCATCAGGATGGCGCCCTCGTAGTTCTTGAGGAAGCCCTCCAGCCAGATGAGCGACTCGATGTCCAGGTGGTTGCTCGGCTCGTCGAGGAGCATCACGTCCGGGCTCATGAGCAGGATGCGGGCGAGCGCCACGCGCATCTTCCACCCGCCGGACAGGGCGCCCACGTCCCCGTCCATCATCTCCTCGGAGAAGCCCAGGCCGGCGAGGATCTCGCGGGCACGGCCCTCCAGGGCGTAGCCGCCCAGCTCCTCGTAGCGGCCCTGCACCACGCCGAAGCGCTCGACGAGCTTGTCCATCTCGTCCATGCGGTCCGGGTCGGCCATGGCGGCCTCCAGGCCCTTGAGCTCCGAGGCGATCTCCGACACCGGGCCCGCGCCGTCCATGACGGCCGCCACGGCGCTCTGGCCGGACATCTCGCCCACGTCCTGGTCGAAGTAGCCGATGGTCACGCCGCGGTCGACGGACACCTGGCCCTCGTCCGGGTGCTCGCGCTGGACGACCATGCGAAAGAGCGTGGACTTGCCCGCGCCGTTGGGGCCCACGAGGCCCACCTTCTCGCCCTTGTTGAGCTGGGCCGAGGCCTCCACGAAGAGGATCTGCTGCCCGTGCTGCTTGCCGATATTGTCGAGACGAATCATGAGACCTCAGGAGGGGGAACGGCCCTCGCCCCCGCCCTCTCCCAGACCGGATGGGGGTCCGTCCAGAAGTTATCAGGACTTCGTTTTCATCCCCGAGCGCGAACCGCCCGCCCGCCCGGTCCCTGTGCCGCCGTCCCCTCGGGGACTCGGGTCCTTGTCGGTCACCGCACACGGACCCACAGAGGGCTGGGCGTGACCCCTCGTCTCGGTATCCTGCGCGCCGGAGTCCATGGAGGAGAGGGGCACGGGATGCGCGCGTCGGTCGGGCTGAGGTGGGTGCTCACACTCGGGGTGGGGTTGGCCGTGGGACCGGGGTGCGCCCACACGCGGGCGCCCGAGCCGCGGGTCCACGTCATCTCCGAGGACGCGCGGGGCGTGGGCACTCGGGTGGAGAGCGGCACGGGGGGCGCGGGTGCGGACGCGTACTGCAACGAAATCCAGAAGCAGTGCTTCACGAAGTGTTGGCGCAGGAAACCCAAGCCTCCGAGCATCGAAAAACACTCGGGAGATCATCATGCGTACTGCACGAGTGAATGCCTTGGCGTGTTCATGAAGTGCCTCCAAGAGCAAGATGAGATCGAGCGGGAGGGGATTCAGTTGCCCCGGCAGGAGTTCCATTTTCCGACCATGGATGCCGCATTGCACTGGCTCGATGAACACAAGGCCTAAGTGGCTCTTGGCGCCGTTGTCGTGATTGGGGGCGTGATTGCCGCTCCTTACGTTGTTGCCATTGTCGGCGGTGCGCTGGTTCTGGCACCCCTGTGAGCAAGCTGAGAGAGCCTAACTTAACTTGCGGAGTAGCCCGGGCGTAACCACCTTGGAGGTATGACCCGAGAACTGCTGCCGGACGCCCTGTGGGTCCGAGTGAAGGACCTGCTGCCCGTCCATCCTCCGCAACCCAAGGGTGGACGGCCCTGGAAGGAGGACCGGCTCGCGCTGCGCGGCATCATCTTCGTCCTCAAGGTCAACATCCCCTGGGAGTCGCTGCCCGCCGAGGTGTTCGGCGTGTGCGGCATGACGTGTTGGCGGCGCCTGCGCGATTGGGCCGAAGCGGGAGTGTGGGAACGACTGCAGCGACTGCTGGAGGCGGAGTTGGGAGGCCAGGAGCTGATTGACTGGAAACGAGCCGCCATCGACTCCACGTCGGTGCCGGCAAAAAGGGGGGTCTACTCACCGGTCCCAACCCGACGGACCGAGGGCGTCCGGGCAGCAAGCACCACCTGGTGACCGACGGCGCGGGCCTGCCGCTGGCCGAGTCGCTCACTCCAGCCAACACGCATGACAGTCGCGAGGCGCTGCCGCTCGTGGACGAGATTCCTCGCGTGAAGTCGCCGCGGGGCGCGTCGCGCAGGCGGCCCGGTAAATTGCACGCGGACAAGGGTTACGATTATCCGCGTGTGCGCCAGGGTCTTCGTCAGCGGCACATCCAACCGAGAATTGCTCGCCGGGGCGTGGAGTCCTCCACTCGCCTGGGTCGCCACCGGTGGGTGGTGGAACGGACCTTCGCCTGGTTGAAGTTCTTCCGCCGCCTCGTCATCCGCTACGAAGTGCGCGACGACATCCACTTCGCCTTCCTCCAGCTCGCCTGTTGCCTCATCCTCGTCCGGCGGTTGAGTTAGGCTCTCTGAGTGATGCATGACACGTGAACTGGGATTCGACCTGGATGAAACGATCGATTTGATGTCCTCTGTCATCGAGAATTACGCGGAGGGACTCAAAGAACGAGAGGCCGCGAAGATCGCGCAGATCGCGCTGCTCTATATCCGCGAGAGTGGCAAGGTGGATGAACTGGCCAAATACCGCAGATGGTGTGTCGACACTTCATTCACGGTCGAGGTGTCTCATGAGTTCGCGACGCGGGACGAGGCCGATGCCTGGCTCGCCAGCGGGACCGCTCAGCACAAGGAGCGCGTGAAGATCGCCGGCAAGGGCTTCATGGCCGTCCAGTCGGACTCCGGGCGGTGGTACCTGATGATCGCGCCGCTTCCGGAGGAGCTGAACTCGGAGGAGTGGCGGGATGACTCCGAGGACTGAGCAACTGTTGGACAGGAGCGAGCGATGGCGGTTTGGGATTGATCCGCTTTTGTGGTGCTTCCGCAGTTTACGTGTATCCCGCGCGAATTCAGCTGGTTACCGGAGGGACAGCTTGCCCGCCTGCCGCAGGCAAAGCACATAAAGTGCGGGAGAGCCACGTCAGCGGATCATGCCCAGGTGCAGCGCACGGATCGAGGGGCGCTGGGGGTGACGCAGCACCAGTTCCACTACGTGAACGGCTATATTTCGGCTTCGGCAGCTGTCGCGCGCTGCGGTTAGCGCTACTGTATCACTACTCCTCGGAGGCCCGCGTGGACGCTTCGAGGGAGTTTCTATGAAGGAGCCCGTCCAGCGCGCCTTCAGCTTCCTGCATATCCAGAAGTCCGGGCTGGGCTTCGCGCGCGACGTCGAGGCCGAGTTCGGCGTCGCCTTCTTCGTCGCCGCCTACTCGGCGCTGCGAAATGTGCCTGTCAGCCCCGCTCTCCTCATCCTCGGCGACCTCAGCGTTCAGGGAAACATCAAGCCCGCTCGCTCGCTCGCCGCTCCCCTGCAGGTGGCGAAGAAGAAACGGCGCGAAGCTCGTTCTTCCCGCGTCGAGACAAGCGGAACTTCCTCGACGTCAGCGCCGACATCGTGGATCATGTCGTCCCGATTTTCTTCGGCGACGCGAAGACCGCCGCGATGAAGGCCCTGGGGGCTGACCTTATGGAGAAGCTCGTCCTCGTACATCTCTCGGACATCCACTTCACCGGCACGTCGGGAATGTCCATCCACGACCTGGACCACGGCGTGCGGCATGAGCTTCTCCGCGATGCCGCCGCGCTCACGCAGGAACTTGGAGGAGCGACCGGCGTCTTTGTGACGGGCGACATCGCGTTCTCCGGTCAGCGCGCTGAATACGATCGTGCCGCATCCTGGCTCCGCGAGTTCTGCCGCGCCATCAGGTGTCCCGACGAGAGCGTGTGGGTCGTGCCCGGAAACCACGACGTCGACCGCAAGATCGCGAACAGCAAGGTCACGAAGACTCTGCACGAGAGCATTCGCGCCAAGCGGGGGCCTGGGCTCGACAAGGAGCTCCGCGAGATCCTCAGCGACGAGAACTCGGCGAAGGCCCTCCTTGCTCCGCTCGCTGATTACAACACTTTCGCGGCGCGCTTTCAGTGCTCGATCTCAGCGGCAAAGCCTTACTGGGAGCGAGACCTCACGCTGCCGTGCGGGACCGTCATCAGACTGCGAGGCCTCTGCAGCGCTCTCGTCTCGAATCAGCACGACGCGAAGAACAACATCGTTCTCGGCCAAGCCCAGGTGAACGTCCACCGCAGCGACGGGGTCGAGTACCTGACGCTCTGCCATCACCCACCTGAGTGGCTCCAGGACCAGGACACGGTGGTCAGCCACCTCGAGTCGAAAGTCCGAATGCAACTCTTCGGGCACAAGCACTCGCAGCGCGTGCAGGAGATTAACAAGACGCTCCGGGTCACCGCAGGGGCGATGCATCCTGAGCGAGACGATGACAGCTGGGATCCGATGTACAACGTCATCGAAATCTCGCGGCTCGATGACCAACGACTCGGTGTTCGGCTGTTCCAGCGGCGATGGCACAAGGTCGACCACCACTTCCTCGCTGACCAGGATAGAAACACCAACCAGCCATACCACAACTACGTCTGGCAGGACTGTCCCCGACCAGCACGCAAGGCGCCGCCCGCCGTCGATGCTCCGATGATGACAGGGGCCGCTAAGCCCCCGGACATGAATTATGTACACCTGCGCCGCAGCCGATGGTGGTAGCGGCGCAGGGCCTGCTGCACCGCGGTGAGCAGAGCATCGAGAGTGCGGTAGCTGCGTTCGGGAAGCTCCTGAGCCTTGATGACGCCGAAGACAGCTTCCACGTCGTTGAGTTCAGGAGAATAGGCCGGCAGGTAGAAGAGATGGACGCCCAGCCGTCGCAAGCGCGGCAGGGCGCGGCATACCAGGCGGCAGCGGTGGATGTTCCCATTGTCGAGCACCACCCAGGTGGGGACCCCGCCCGGGTCGGCGAGCGACAAGAGAAAGTCCAGGGTATCTCGCGCGGTGATGGTGCGTGCCCAGCGTCGGAAGCGTAAACCGCGTCGACGGCCTGTCGGGCAGTAGGCGACGAGCGCATTGACACGTCGGCGCCGAGGCGCCTCGTAGGGGACGTCTCGACGGCTGCCGACTTCTGCCCAGCTGTAGCCCACGGCTTGGGTGGGCGAAAACCCGCACTCATCCAGGAAGTAGAGATTTATCCTCTGAGCGCGGGCTTTTTTTGAGCCGGAAGAGCGCCTGGCGTGCCTGGGCGACGGCCTGGGCGTCCTGTTTGTGCGTGAGCGTCAGCCGCGTGCGCCGCCAGCCCGCGCCCATGCTCCCGAGATAGCGACGCACCTGCCGCGGCCCCAGGTGAAGACCCTCGCCCTCGAGTGCGCTGGCCAACTGCCCGGCTGTCCACGAGCGAGGCTGGGACAACAACGCATGCAGCGAGGCTTCCACCCGCTGGCGGTGCGCCCTGTCGGGCTTCCTGCCCGCCAGACGCGCGAAGAGGGCTTCTGGGCCGTCTTGGACGAAGGAGCGCAACACCCGGCGCACCGTGGCCGCGCACCGGCCCAGGTGCCGAGCGATGCGCGGTGCACTCCAGCCCTCATCGGCCAGCAGCACCATGTCCACGCGCTCGCGCTCTCTCCACCCAGCGTCAGCGGCCCGGGCTATCTCCCATAGCCGCCGACGCTCTTGCTCCGTCACCTTCAGCAGCGCCATGCCTCAGGTGTACAACATTCATGTCCGGGGGCTTAGCGCGATGTCGGCCGCCGTCGCCGCGGAGACGACGGCGAAGGACACCGAGGCCATGCCGCCACTGATCCACGAGCGCAGGCTCACGTTCCGATTCCTCACGTTGCCGTTCCGCCATCAGATTGCGATCGCGAACACCCTCAACCTCCTGACTGACGAGGACCGCGCATTGAGCGACGAGGCTCTGTTCCGCGAACTTTTCAAGCGTGCGGCAGCGAGCGGTCTCCTCGCGAAGTTGTGGGACGAGACCGAAAAACGTCACGCTGATCCGGCGCCTTTCAACCCTTTTGAGACCTCGAAGTAGCCGGGAGAGCCGCGCACATGCACAAGAACTTTGGTGAATGGTATCGGCTGGTGGCCCTTGAGCCCGACGGAGCGAAGCTCGCGAAGCGCTGGGCCGGGGTGGAGGCGTGGGCGACTGCACTTCGCAGTAGCGACCAGAACCTCCTAGAGACGGTCCGCATCTTCCAGGGTCTCCCGTCCAAGACGTCGAGAGATGCCTTCTTAGCAGTCTTTCAGAAGCAGGACCCCGCGTTCCCACAGCGCAACAACCTCGAACTGCAGGTCCTTGCTGGCGCTTCGCTCGTCGCCTGCGTTCAATCCGCCCCCGAGGGAGGCGAAATACTGCGCACCGCAGTGCTCGCAGGCGCAGCAGTAGAGGCATCAAGCCTGCGGGCTACAGAGCCTCGCCTCGACGAAATCTCGCGCGAGGTCCTCGCGGGAGTCCACGAAATCGCCATCGAACTGCGAAAGCGAAAGCCCTTCGATCCGAGCGCCATCAGCGGGAGCGCCGATACTGCCGCCACAGCGATGGAACGGGTGACTGCTGCCAATGACTGGCTCCAGCTCAGGACCGCGGTCACACCTGTCTTTCAAGCGTTGCTTTACGCCGTTCGAGGGGCTGAAAGCGAGCTTGAAGCTGCTATGCACAACCTGCGCTGCGCCGACGAGGAAACGAACATCTTGTGGTGGGTCGAGGGTGGCTGCAGTCGGGATATCAACAAATCGTGGAGGTCGCTCAAAGAGGCCGCCTCAATCATCGCAGGAACTGAGCTTGCGGATCTCACTGATGTCGCGTTGGGCCCGAGCAACGCGGCGGCGCTACTTACGCGCGTAGCCTCGGAATCGAAGGGACAGGAGATTGCTCTCGCCGAATTCGTCAACGCTCTTCCTGAGGAGTGGGCTCGGGAGCGGACGATGAAGTTTGATGAGGGCAAGCTCGACTTGATGCCGCTCACGCTCGCCACCTCCATCCGGTCAAAGAGCGCACCGACGAGCTGGCAGCAGTACTTTGACTCCTCCAGCGGGATGAAGTCGTCTATCCAACTAACGGCTGCTCGCGTGGCGCGCCAAGCATACGTCGAGGCGATCCTGCTGCGGACGCTGTCCGACGCAGATACGGAGGAGTGACATGGCCAACACTGGCGCCACAAATGCAGAGGTCGAAGCCGCCGCGCCTGTCGAAGAAGCAGAGCCCGAGTTCATCGAGCTCTTCTCCGGCGCCGCGCTTGGATCGTCCGACGCCGAGGTCATCACGCTGCGATCGCGAACGCACCTCGTGGTCTTCGCGGGCGCCGAAGGGAGCGGCAAGACGACGGTACTCGCTTCGCTGTACGAGCGGCTGAATCAGGGACCGTTCGCTGGCTTCAGATTCGCTGGGTCGAGGTCGCTCCTCGGCTTCGAGGAAATCTGCCACCTGAACCGACTCGCATCGGGTGGGTTCCAGCCGGATACGCAGCGAACGTGGCTGACCGACGAAACGAAGTATTATCACCTTGCCCTGCGCGGTACGGAGCTGTCGACAGCCCGCCGCGACGTCCTCCTCGCTGCGATGTCGGGTGAGCTGTTCCGTATGGCAAAGGACTCACAAGAGGACGCTGAGCGACTCACGTTCCTTCGTCGGGCGGACACTGTCGTCGTGCTCGTCGACGGCGAGCGCCTTGCGAGCGCGGCGCAGCGAACGAGCGCACATGCTGACGCTGCGGACATCCTAGAGAGCATGCTCGACACTGGCATGGTGAGTGCGCGCTGCCACGTCGAGGTCGTCTTCTCCAAGCTCGATCGCATCATTTCTGGGGGACAATCGGCGCTGGAGTTTCTCGCCAAGACGCAGGATAAGTTCGAGGGAAGGTTTCGCGCTCGCGTCCCGCACCTCACCTTCAGGAAGATCGCGGCGCGTCCTGCGTATTCATCGATGCAGGAGAACTCAGATGGTAGCCTCGCAGAAGCGTTCGTTTCGTGGACGACCATCGTGGCGTCCGCTTCGCGTGATGATCACCAGGAAGCCCCAGCTCCGTCACGTGACGAGCGGGAGTTCAGTAAGTTCGGCTGGCGGTACTTCGAGCGGACCGGGAGGGACCCGTGAGCAACCGGGCGAACCTCCTCTTCATCGGTCTGCCTGGTTCGGGGAAGACCACTTTCGTGGCAGCTCTGTGGCACGTGCTCTCCGACCGAAGCAGCGCGACGGCGCTCAAGCTGACGAAGCTGAGCGGCGACCGGACCTATCTCAATCAGATCACGAAGGAGTGGCGTGAGTGCTCGCAGGTTCCGCGCACGAACCTGCAGACCGAGCAGGTCGTCGTTCTTCATCTTGACGGTGAGGGCGTCGGCGCGGTCGACCTCTCGATCCCGGACTTAGCCGGAGAGGCATTCAAGCAGCAACTGACGGATCGGAGGATGAGCCGCCACCATGACACGTTAGTGCAAAATGCGACCGGGGTGATGTTGTTCCTCCACCCGGACGTCCAGAAGGGCACGCAGCTCGCGGTAGCCCAGCAACTTGAGGCGATGCTACCTGGAAGCCAGACGGCACAGGCCACGTCAGCAAACACCGTGCCGAACACTTGGTCGCCTGACATGCTCCCGCACCAAGTGAGACTCGTGGAACTCCTCCAGTTCCTCCTCGAACGGGCGCAGAGAAAGCTACGCATCGCCGTGGTGGTGTCCGCGTGGGACCTCGTCGAGAGCCTTGGAATGTCGCCGCATGGCTTCATCAATCGGGAGATTCCGTTGCTTCAGCAGTTCTTGGCGGCCAACGACGACCTGCTCGATCACAATGTCTTTGGGGTGAGCGCGCAAGGTGGCGACATCACCGACGAAGCGGAGAAGCAGAC
Source organism: Archangium primigenium (assembly GCF_016904885.1). Taxonomy (NCBI): domain Bacteria; kingdom Pseudomonadati; phylum Myxococcota; class Myxococcia; order Myxococcales; family Archangiaceae; genus Melittangium; species [Archangium] primigenium. The sequence continues at coordinate 7,893,003 of NZ_JADWYI010000001.1, read as the reverse complement.
GCTCCTCGAACTCGACGACGCGTTGAAACGCATCAAGGTTCGCCATGACCAGGAAACCAGTCAGGATATTACTAAGCCGATCGCGTGGCTCTTGGGGGGCGGGTAGCGCATGGCTCCTGCGAGCATCCACCAGGCAATACACGGCTACCGCGATGGGCATCGCCTGCTGAGCAGTTCGACGCCGCTGCCCCCGGAAGCTTTACGGACGATGCTCGTTTTGAGCGACATGTCCGGCCCGTCGATGCAGCTCGGATTCGACGAGTACCTGACAGCTTATCCACTACCCGGGACGGACCTCTTCGTTCTCGCGAAAACTTGGTACGCGCCGGAGATGCAGCGCCCTGGCTGCGTGTGGACCCATTCGCTGCTCATTCCTCGCGACCATGTCGCGCGCGTGCCGACCACGGCTTTGCTTGAGGCGTTTAGACGCCCCCAACTTGAGGGAGTGGATAGCGCAGTCTCGAAACCTGTCGAGGTGGGCGAGGTCACGTCCGGTGGCGCAAGCCTGGATGGGTTTGCGGACAGGCGACTCGCCGCGTTGCTGATCGGCGCGGTCCTGGGCCAGCCCCGTCCGGTAATCGTCGTCGCCGACACTGCGGCCCAGCTCGAAGCAGTCTTCCTTCGACTTTGGGAGGAGTTGTTGCCTGCGGAGAAGACGCGATTCTCCTTCTGTACGGGCGCGCTCATGCCGCGTGCGAACGCCGGCGCATTGCTTGACCTCCAAGCCATCCCTAGGGCGATTCCGCCGTCGCAGTTCCGCAAGAGCGCCAGCGCAGCACTCGTCCTCGACCTTCGCGCGCCCGGCAAGCCTGAGGGCTGGGTGGATTTGGTGCTCGATGGCGCCGTGAGAGGCGACCCAACGTTTCGCACATGGCTTGAGGCGGCTGCCGGAGCGCATGCGGGGCGCGCCATCGTGTCGAGCCTCGCGCCGATCTTTGGCGAGTGGTACGCACAGGGCTCCTCGGCACGGTCCGCTCTCGCGAGCGTTTTGGGCGCGAAGAACCTCGATCCGGACGCGCGCAGTCGACTCATCGGCATGGTGTTCGACAGGGCCAACACTGAGTCGGGCGTGACTGGTCGGCGCGAGATGCTTCAAGGCCTCTGCGGGCATCGAGACAACGACCTCGCTCCAATAGCCACGATGCTTGAGGTCCAGACGCGACGGCTCTTCGATGAGTCGCGCACCGAGGGTGTCGCGCTGGTTCTCTCTCTCCTCGGTAGTGCGTTGACCGAAGTAGGGGAGCGCGTGCTACGTCTTGCGGTCCTCCTGCTCGTGCCCAATGACGTCGAGACCTTTGGAGACGCGCAGGCGCCGTTCTTGTCGACTATCGTTGGCGCGAACCCGGTGCTCGCGCAATCGCCCATTCTCTGGAAACGAGTTGGGTCGCGCGCCATCGACGTGCTGTCGCAGCTCGGCGGAGCGAATCTAGATGAGGAGGCGCGTGGTGCTGTCATCAGCGCGATCTTCACATCAGGGCGTGACGTCTCCGTCGACGCACTCGCCCGCTTCGGCGGCAAGGTCACGATCATCCGCGCGCTCACGGCTCTTGCGTCCGGTCAGCTCCAGTTTTCCTATCCTTGGCAATCGGCGATCTCGGCACAGCCAGGCACGGTGCTTGAGTGGCTTGAAAGTCTGTCGTCTCCGTCGCTTAGGGACCTCGAGCTTGGCAGTCGCTTCTTGAGTCCGAGGGCCACGCAGTCGCGGCTCGCAGCGGTGTGGAAGAGTGGAACCTCCAGCGCTGGCTCGATCGTGCCTCGCGTCGCGGCGTTCGGTCTGACGCTGGCTTTCTGGGAAGCCGACGTGAAGTCGCCGCTTTTCGCGGTGTGCTTCCAGCCCACGTACGATGCTGCTGCCAGCTCGCGCCTCGAATACGAGGAGTGGGACTGGCTACGGGAGCAAGCCCCGTCGGTGTCCTGGTATCGGGACTGGGATCGGTGTGAACGACTCGCGGCGGCTCTTGCTCGCCTGCTTGAGAGGCGGAACGCTTCGTTGGAGACGGTCTTCACGATCGTTCACAGCCGCCCAGCGATTAGGAAGGTCGCGGCAGTCCTCTACGACGATCGGGGCACGCGACCATACCTGAAGTCGCTGCGGAAGGCGGCCGACTCGTCGTTCACCGGAACTCGCGAGCAGCGCGACGCGCTTCTGGAGGACTGGTGACCGCGTAGTGTTGTACCTGAAACCCTTTTCTCCCAGGAAAGGAATGGCGCGGACTGGGCACCTATCCCATAGTCTCCTAAGCCCTCGGACATAGATGTTGTTCAGGGGTACGGAGCCGGAGATGGTGGCGGCGCAGTGCGTGCCGCACAGCCGCCACCAACTCATCGAGCGTGGTGTAACTGCGATCGGGCAGCTCGTAGTGCTTCACCACTTGGAAAACGGCCTCCACGTCGTTGAGTTGCGGTGAGTACGCGGGCAGGTAGAAGAGGCGCAGGCCCTTGCCAGTTTCAGCAGGCGCAGGCGCTCTCAACTCATGAGCCCCGACGACTTCTCGCGAGCCGTGAAGGAGAAGCGGCCTTCCGCGCGTTGGTTGTAGACTCCGCTCCACGATGTCCGAGAACACCCAGGAAGAAATGGCCGGAGACTCCGACTCCGACTCCGAGAATCAGGACGCGAAGCAGCGTGTCCTGGTGCACAGGCGGCTATGGGGAGGGGTCCTCCTGTTGGCGGGGATTGCTTCGCCCCCGATGTGCCGGTCCTCGGGCGGCGCCATGTTCGACTTGAATGGGGTGGCTGTGGCGCTGATGTGGTGCAGCGTCGCGGTGTACATGGGACTCTCCAGTCGCGGCCTCCGGAGCGAGAGCATGGCCGGCCTCCTCAAGGTGCACGCACTGGCGTTCGTGCTCGCGGTCCCCGCGGTGATCGTCCTGATGTTGGGAGTCGTTTTCCTGGCGGGAGCATGACGTTCCCGCGGGAGACCGATGGCTTGTGACGGGTCCTCCTCGCCTCGTCCGATGTGACGTGTCGTGTCGCTCCAGGTGACTTCCGCCGTCACCTCGTGGTACGAGGCCGTGGCCTGTCGGCTCGACCCGTGTGGAGGTGACCGATGTCCAAGCACCCAGGTGACGCGTGTTCCTCGGAGGTCCTCGCCCCGGGCACCCGGGTGGGCTCGTGGCGGGTGGTGGAGCCGCTGGGCCAGGGCGGGCAGGGCACCGTCTACCGCGTCGAGGACGTGCACCACCCCGGGGACTTCTACGCGCTCAAGCTCGCGCTGTACGCCCGCGATGGTCGGGCCGAGCGCGAGGTCGCCTTGATGATGGGCCGGGCCGTCCACCCGCACGTGGTGGGCTTCCATGGCTGTGCCCGCTGGCCCCATCCCCGCGACGGTCGGCTGGGCGTCATCATGGACTGGGTGCCCGGTCAGGCCCTGGATGTCTGGGCCGAGTCGGGCGCGCCCACCTTCCGCCAGTTCGCGGCCCTGGCCGCCACGGTGGCGCGCACCCTGGGGGAGTTGCATGTCCGGGGTGTGTTCCACCGCGACCTCAAGCCCGAGCACATTCAAGTGCGTGCGTCGGATGGCCAGCCCGTCCTGCTCGACTTCGGGGTGGGGTGGTACTCGGGCGCCGCGCCGCTGACGACCACGCCGCTGCCTCCCGTGACGCTCTGCGTGCTCAGCCCCGAGGCCGTGAGCTTCTTGTGGCGCTCGCCCCGACGTCCCTCCGCGGCCTACGCCTTCCAGCCCACCGATGACCTGTACGCCCTGGGCGTGTGTCTCTACCGCGCCACCACCGGGCACTACCCCTTCCCCGAGTGGTGGCCCCCGGACGTGCTCCAGTCCGCCATCGTCCACGTGCGGCCCCAGGCGCCCCGGAGCGTCAATCCCCGAGTGCCTCGCGCCTTGAGTGACCTCATCGTCCGGCTGCTGGAGAAGGACCCCCGGGCGCGCTTCCGGAGCGGCGAGGCGCTCGACGAGGCCTTGCGCGCGGCGGTCCGGGATGGGGCGCCCGAGTGGGACATGACTCTCTTCGCGTGGGAGGCCGAGGAGCGGAGCATCGTCCGGCCCCCGAGGCCTCGTCCGTCCTACAGCTCAGCGCCTCCCGTGGCCGCGCCCCCGGCCCCTCGGAGTCACGGCCTCCGGCTGGCCCTGCTCAGCGCGGTCGTGGTGGGGGCCCTGGTTCCCGTGATCTGCCTCGCGCCCGTGGCCCTGACAGTCCCGGCCCCCGAAGAGGAGTGGATGTCGGACGTGAAGGTGGACCCCGTGGCCGCTCCGTCCGAGCAGGCGCCCCTGCCGGTGCGCAATCAGAAGCTGGCGCCCTGTACGGAAGGCTTGGAGGTGGAGCTGTCCGGCGGGTGCTGGCTGTCGCTCAGGCAAGGGCCACCGAACTGTCCGCGCCAGACCGTCGCCTACAAAGGCCAATGCCTGCTGCCGGTGCCGAAGTCCCGGCCCATTCCCACCAGCGTGGATGGCGGCGCCCCCACCACTCCGTAGCGCCAGCCCTTGCTGGAAGAACATGCGCCTTGGCGGGTGCTGACAGGTTTCCTTGTACTGGATTGTTATCGATGATAATTGAAGTATGTTTTCAGCGATAACAAGGGGGACGTCGGGTCATCCCCCAAGAGGAGGCCGTCATGATCGTCGTCACCGGAGCCACCGGGCAGTTGGGCGGAGCCATCGTGGAGCGGCTGCTCGAGCGGGTGCCCCCCCAGCAGGTGGGGCTCAGCACGCGTGAGCCCGAGAAGGTCCAGGCGCTGAGGGAGCGGGGCGTCCGGGTGCGTCCAGGCGACTACGCGGATGCCGCGAGCCTGCGCCACGCTTTCGAGGGCGCGTCCCAGGTGCTGCTCGTGTCGGCCAACGTCGTGGGCCCCGCCGCGGCCCAGTTGCACCGCACCGCGATCGAGGCGGCCCGGGCCGTGGGGGTCCGCCGCATCCTCTACACGAGTCACATGGGCGCGAACCCGGCGTCCCTGTTCTCGCCCATGACCACCCACGCGGCCACCGAGGAGCTCCTGCGGGCGTCCGGAGGGGCCTTCACCTCGCTGCGCAATGGCTACTACGCGGCGTCGGCGGTCATGCTCATGGGCCAGGCGCTCGAGACCGGGAAGCTCGTCGCTCCGGAAGACGGCCCGGTCTCCTGGACCACGCACGCGGACCTGGCCGAGGCCACCGTGCTCGCGCTGACCGAGGAGGGGCGCTTGGACGGGGTGAGCCCGGCGCTGACCGGCGCGGAGGCGCTCGACCTCGCCGCCATCGCCCGCATCGCCTCGGAGCTCACCGGGCGCGCCATCACGCGCGTCACCGTGAGCGACGCGGAGTACCGGGCCGCGATGATCTCCCGGGGCGTGCCCGCGCACGCGGCGGACATGCTCGGGAGCATCTTCACCGCCAGCCGCCGGGGAGAGTTCGCCGCCGTCGATCCCACCCTGGAGCGGCTGCTCGGCAGACGGCCCCAGTCGTTCCGCGACTATCTGGCGGCGACGCTCCGGCGCTGAGCCCCGCGCCCGCCTCCCCGTGAACACTCTCCCCCGGCCTGGACGGGAGTCCAGGCCCGTTCCGCCTTGACTCACTCGCGGAAAAGGAGTTTCGCGGCCCCGGGTCCCCAGTGGGTGCCCTGGAAAGAAAGAGGAGAGACCGTGTCCGCTCAACCCCGCATCACGTTTCACGATGGCAAGTCGATGCCGCAGCTCGGCCTGGGTGTCTGGCAGGCGAGTGTGGAGGAGGCCCGCCGCGCGGCCCTGAAGGCGATCGAGGTCGGCTACCGCTCCATCGACACCGCCGCCATCTACCGCAACGAGGAAGGCATCGGGCAGGCGATCAAGGACTCGCCCGTGCCGCGCGACCAGCTCTACATCACCACCAAGCTGTGGAACGACGCGCACCTGGATGCGCGCAAGGCGCTGGAGACGAGCCTGCGCAAGCTCCAGCTCGACGCCGTGGACCTGTACCTCATCCACTGGCCCACGCCGGCCAAGGACAACTACGTCCAGGCGTGGAAGGGGCTCATCGAGTTGCAGAAGGCGGGCCTCACCCGGAGCATCGGCGTGAGCAACTTCCACGTGCCGCACCTGCAGCGGCTGATCGACGAGACCGGCGTGGTGCCGGTGCTCAACCAGATCGAGGTGCATCCGCTGCTCCAGCAACAAGAGCTGCGCGCCTGGAACGTGGCGCACAAGATCCACGTCGAGTCCTGGAGCCCGCTGGCCCAGGGCGGCGAGGGCGTGTTCGATCAGGAGATCATCCGCGCGCTGGGCAAGAAGTACGGCAAGACGCCGGCGCAGATCGTCATCCGCTGGCACCTGGATCAGGGCCTCATCGTCATCCCCAAGTCGGTGACGCCCTCGCGCATCGAGGAGAACTTCCAGGTGTTCGACTTCCGCCTGGAGCCGGACGAGCTCGCGCGGATCGCCACCCTGGACAAGGGCAAGCGCCTGGGGCCGCACCCGGACCAGTTCTCCTGACCCTGACCCCGACGGGGGCCGTGCGTGAAACCACCGCGCGCTGGACTGTGTCCGGCTCTTGCGGCATGCACTCGGCCCCATGGGGATCTGGTCGACCAAGAGCATCGCGCGGCTGCAGCAGGAGGAAGAGGGCGGACGGCAGGAGTTGCGCCGCACGCTCACCGGGCTCAACCTGGTGATGCTGGGGGTGGGCGCCATCATCGGCGCCGGCATCTTCGTGGTGACGGGCACGGCGGCGGCGCAGCACGCGGGGCCCGCCATCGTCCTGTCCTTCGTGCTGGCGGGGGTGGGCTGTCTCTTCGCGGGCCTGTGCTACGCGGAGTTCTCCGCCATGATTCCGGTGGCCGGAAGCGCCTACACCTACGGCTACGCGACGCTGGGGGAGCTGGTCGCGTGGCTCATCGGGTGGGACCTGATGCTGGAGTACCTCTTCGCCTCGTCCGCGGTGGCGGTGGGCTGGTCCGGCTACTTCACGTCCTTCCTGCGCGACTACCTGCACGTCGAACTGCCCCGGGCGCTCACGAGCGCGCCCTTCGACGTGGAGCCGGGCGGGCACCTGCTGCACGCCACGGGCGCGGTGCTCAACCTGCCCGCCGCGCTGCTGGTGGGCGTCATCACGGTGATGCTCGTGCTGGGCATGCGCGAGTCGGCGCGGCTCAACAACGTCATCGTCGTGGTGAAGATCACCGTGGTGCTGCTGGTGATTGGCTTCGGCGCGGCCCACGTGGACACCGCCAACTGGACGCCCTTCGTCCCGGAGAACACGGGGACCTTCGGGCAGTTCGGCTGGAGCGGGGTGCTCTCGGGCGCGGGCGTCATCTTCTTCGCGTACATCGGCTTCGACGCCGTCTCCACCGCCGCGCAGGAGACGCGCAACCCGCAGAAGGACCTGCCCGTGGGCATCCTGGGCTCGCTCGTGGTGTGCACGGTGCTCTACATGGCCATGGCGCTGGTGATGACGGGGCTGGCGCCGCACGCGACCCTCAACGTGGCCGAGCCCGTGTACGTGGCCATCGCCAAGGGCGGGCCGGCGCTCGCCTGGCTCAAGCCCATCGTGGGCGTGGGGGCCATCTCCGGCCTGGCCTCGGTGGTGCTGGTGATGCTGATGGGCCAGCCGCGCATCTTCTACGCCATGGCGCGCGACGGCCTCTTGCCGCCCTTCTTCGGGCACGTGCACCCGCGCTTCCACACGCCCCACGTCGCCACGATCATCACCGGCGCGGTGGCCATGGCGGTGGCGGGCCTGTTCCCCATCGGCCTGCTCGGCGAGCTCGTGTCCATCGGGACGCTGTTCGCCTTCGCCGTGGTGTGCGCGGGCGTGCTCGTGCTGCGCTACCGGCGGCCGGAGCTGCCCCGGCCCTTCCGCACGCCCTTCGTGCCGGTGGTGCCCGTGCTGGGCATCCTCACCTGCGTGGGCCTCATGGTGGGCCTGGGGCTGGCCACCTGGCTGCGGCTCGTGGTGTGGATGGCCCTGGGCCTGGCCGTGTACTTCGGCTACGGCCACAAGCACTCGCGGCTGGCCCAGGGGGAGTCCGCCGGCACGGGCGGCGCCCCCTGAGTCCCGCTCACCCGCGCGGCGTCATGGCCACAGGCGGATGAGGCCCGGCTCGGGCCAGGTGCGCGCGAGCAGCGCGCCGTTCGGCTCACGGGTGAACTCCGACAGGCTCCGCAGTCCGCTGTCCAGTCGGAGCACCCCGCCCACGCCGAAGCCCGGGTCCGCGTTGTCCTCGCGCGTGAAGCGGATCACCGCCAGGCCACTGCCGCCTTCCTCCGTGCCCACCGTGTAGGGCGTATCCGAGGCATCGAAGAACAGGGAGTTGGCCGAGCCAATGGCGAGCAGGCGGGGCGTTCCCTCTCGAGGGCTGGTGTAGACGCGTGTCCCCGTCCAGTCGTACCGCCGCACGATGAGGTCGTACGTGGGGGCATAGCGGGAGATCAGCGAGACGAACTGTCCCTGTGCATTCACGACGACCTCGCGGTGCAGCATGCCCCACGTGTTCTCGCCCCCTCTCCAGGACGCGCTCCCGGTGGCCAGGTCCACCTGTCCGAACAGCAGTCCGTGGTTTTGGGACGCGCTGTCGTCGAAGAGGGTGACGGCGAGGGTGAGGGATTCGTCCTGGTGTTGAAGGACCGCGCGCAGCTGCGCGAACCGCTTCTCTCCCGAGGGCATGGGGAACATCACGTGCCCCTCGGTTCCGAAGCCCGCGAGGGACGTGCCGTTCGTGTCCCAGCGCTGGACGCCGTGCATCGGGCCGCTGACGCCCGGCATGACGTAGCTGGCGACAAGCGACACCCGGCCCTGTGCGTCCACGCGCACCTGGGGGGCGGTGAGCAGGTTGTAGCCGAAGCGCGCCGAGGCGAAGCCGCCACCGCCAAAGGTGGTGTCGAGCGCGCCGGTGGGCAGGTGGCGCGACACGAGGAGCGTGCAGGGCGTGTTGACGTCGAAGTCCCCACAGCCCCAGTGGGCGCTCGCCACGAGGACGCCTCCCGAGGCGAGTGGGGTGAGGGCGTGCACGGCATTCACGCCGGAGCGCTCGTGGGTCATGGAGCCGAGTGTTCCGAAGGACAGATCCTGCGCGCCGTCCGCGTGGTGGCGCTCGAGGACGAAGCCGCTTCCCGAGCCGCTGCTCGAGGTGATGGGCCGCGCCACCAGCAGTTTGCCGTCCGCCTGGACCGTGAAGCGCTGCGTCGCCCCGCTCCAGCCCAGGGGCACCACGGGGAAGGTGGGGTCCATCGAGAGGAAGGCCCCGGAGATGAGCAGGCGCAGGGGCCGGGAGGTGGAGCGGCCGTGGGCGGTGGCCACCAGGGTGGCGTCGATCCGGGTGCCCGGGCCGACCTGCTCCGAGGCGCTCAGCACGAGCGCCACCGCCTGGGTGTCGTCCGCCACGCTGCGCTCGGCCGCGAAGACCCCGGGCGGCAGGCCGTGCAGGGACACGGTGACGGGCCCGGAGAAGGACTCCGTGCGGGTGAGGCCCACGCGCAAGGGGGCAGAGCCGCCACTGCGCACGAGCAGCTCCGGCGGGGCGCTCAGCGTGACGCCCAGCGGCGCGGGCGGCGGTGGGGGCGGCGGAGGCGTCTCCTGGCCGCTGCCGGCGTCCCCGGTCCCCGCGTCCGGCGGCGGAGCGGTGGGCGTGCCCCCGTCGGAGCCCGCGTCGCCCGGCGGGGGCGGCGTGGAGGCGTCGGGCGTGTCGGGGCCGGGCGCGGGCAGGGTGGGGCCGGGCGGCTCGGTGGGGGCCGGATCTCCGCAGGCGACGCTCCACGGGAGGAGGAGCGCGAGGGTCACGCAGAGCACGCGCCGGGAGCGCGAGGCCGAGGCGGAACGGAACAGGATGGACATGGTGGGGGCGCAAATTGCCATGGCCTTTCTCCCGGGCGCCATCCCCCCTGGTGGGTCGCTCCAGGTTGTTCCTGATTTACAAGAAATACTGATTTGGTCCAGAGTGGGCGCGAACCCGGATTCGAGGAGGTTTCGCTTGAAGAAGACCCATCAGTGGCTGGCGGCAGTGGGCGTCATGGGGGCCGCGCTGTCTGGCCTGGGCTGTGGTGGTGAGGAGACGCGCACGGGCGAGGAGGGGGTGGGCATGTCCCAGGCGCCGCTCGCGTGCTCCACCCGCATCACGTACGGCAGCGCGTGGATCCACCCGGGACGCGAGTCCATGGTGGACGTCGCCAGCGGCGCGGTGACGTGGGATGGCACCTGCGTCAACGAGGGCAGCAACTCCTACGCGGTGCTGTCCAACGGCTGGAAGCCCTACTTCACGGGCAACAACGCGTGTGTGATGGCGTTCGACTCGGACTGCTCGGGCGCGCAGACGTGCGGCACGCGCATCACCTACGGCCCCAAGTGGATCCGCGCCGGCACGGGGACGTACGACGACGCGGGCGGGCGCGTGTTCTGGGACCGCGCGTGCGTCAACGAGGGCAGCAACTCCTACGGCGTGCTGTCCAACGGCTGGAAGCCCTACTTCACCGGCGCCAACGGCTGTGCCATGTCGTTCCGGTACACGGGCTGTGGCGGGCTCTACACCAACCCCGTGTTCCCCACGGACTGCGCGGACCCGGGCGTCATCTTCGACGGGGGCAAGTACATCGCGGTGTGCACCTCGGGCGGCGCCGCGGCGGCGTTCCCCATCCGCACCTCCTCGGACCTCATCACCTGGACGGGCGCGGGCCACATCTTCCCCTCGGGCACGCGGCCCTCGTGGGCCAAGGGGGACTTCTGGGCGCCGGAGATCCACCGCGTGGGCTCGCGCTACATCGCCTACTACACGGCGCGCCACACCAACGGCGTGCTGTCCATCGGCGCCGCCTCGGCCTCGAGCCCGCTCGGGCCCTTCACCGACCTGGGCCGGCCGCTCGTGCACGACGTGAACATGGGCATGATCGACGCCACGTTCTTCACCGACACGGCGGGCACGAAGTACCTGGTGTGGAAGGCGGACGGCAACGCCGTGGGCCAGAAGACGCCCCTCTACGCCCAGGCGCTGTCGGCGGATGGCCTGGCGCTCACGGGCAGCCGGGTGACGCTGATGACCAACGACCGCTCGTGGGAGGGCGGGGTGGTGGAGGCGCCGTGGGTCGTGGCGCGTGACGGCTACTACTACCTGTTCTACAGCGGCAACGCCTACTACGACGGCCGCTACGCCATTGGCGTGGCGCGCGCCACGAGCCCCCTGGGCCCCTACACCAAGGCGAGCGCCCCCATCCTCAAGACGGTGTCGGGCTGGGAAGGCCCGGGCCACGGCTCGGTCGTCACCTCGCCCTCGGGCACGTCCGTCATGGTCTACCACGCGTGGAACGCGGCCCATTCCGCGCGCGTGATGCTCGTGGACGCCATCGTGTGGAGCAACGGCTGGCCGAGCATGCCGGGCGCGCCGTCGCTCCAGTCGCGGCCCCTGCCCTGAGGCTCACCCGGACGCGGGGGCGCCGCCCGAGGCGAGCGCTCCCGTGACGGTCTCCAGCAGCGCGCGCAACAAGGGCAGGCGGTGCAGGTCCCGGTGGTAGCCCGCCCACACGTCCCGGCCGGGGGGCGGCTCGTCGAGCCACACCCGCTCCAGGCCCGGGGTGGCCTCGCCCACCTGCCGGGGCAGCACGGCGATGCCCGCGCCCGCGGCGCACAGGCGCGCCTGCACGTCCCGGTTGTTGCTGCGGCCGGCGAAGCGCGCCTCGGGCAGCTTGCGCGTGAGCCAGCCCACGTCGGCCAGTTCGCTGAAGGCCGTGTCCATGGTGATGAGCGCGTGGCCCTCGCCGCCGGTGGTGGGCGAGGGGACGCCGTGGCGCGCGAGGTAGGCGGGGGAGGCGTAGGCCTCGTAGGCCACGTGCATGAGCCGCTTCTGCAGGACGTCCGGCTCCTGGAAGCGCAGGAAGCGGAAGCCCAGGTCCGTCTCCCGGCGGCTCAGGCTCACCAGGCGCGTGTCGGTGACGAGCTCCACCACGGCGCGCGGGTGGCGCTGGCTGAAGCGGGCCACCACGGGGGCCAGCACGTGGGTGGCGAACCAGTCCGAGCTGGACACGCGCAGCATGCCGCCGAGTTCCTCGGCCTGGCCGGCCAGCCGCCGCTCGAAGGCGAGCGCCTCTTCCTCCATGCGCTCGGCGTGCGCGAGCACCGCGGCGCCCGCCTGGGTGAGGCTGAAGCCCTCCGCGTCGCGGCGCAGGAGCTTGTGCCCCACGGCCTCCTCCAGCGCGTAGAGGCGGCGGCCCATGGTGGGCTGGGTCTGGCCCAGGCGCCTGGCCGCGCCCACGAGCGAGCCCGCCCGGGCCACGGCGAGGAACACCTTGAGATCATCCCAGTTGGCGGAGACCACGCCCCGGGGTCGGCGAGAGCCCATGCGGAATCGAATACCGCCCATGCGCAAATGTCGATTCCGGAACGCGCGGCCCGGCGCCAGATTGTGCCCCGTCCGCCTCACCCTGGAGCGCCGTCCATGAAAGCCATCGCCTACCGTCAGCGCCACCCCCTCGACCACGCCGAGAGCCTCCTCGATATCGAGCTGCCCCACCCCCCGGCCCCCACGGGCAGGGATTTGCTCGTGCGCATCGAGGCCATCTCGGTGAACCCGGTGGACACGAAGATCCGCACCAACGTGGACCCCAAGGGCGCGGACAAGGTGCTGGGCTGGGACGCCGCGGGCACGGTGGTGGCGGTGGGGCCGGACGCGCGCCTGTTCAAGGCCGGGGACGCCGTCTTCTACGCGGGCGCCATCGAGCGCTCGGGCACCAACGCCGAGCTGCACCTGGTGGACGAGCGCGTCGTGGGCCGCAAGCCCGCGTCGCTGGACTTCGCCCAGGCCGCCGCCCTGCCGCTCACCGCCATCACCGCCTGGGAGATGCTGTTCGACCGGCTCAAGGTGCCCTACGGCAAGAAGCCCGACGCGGGCTCGGTGCTCATCGTGGGCGGCGCGGGCGGCGTGGGCTCCATCGCCATCCAGCTGGCGCGCCGGCTCACCGGCCTCACCGTGTTCGCCAGCGCCTCGCGCGCCGAGACCCAGGACTGGGTGCGCCAGCTCGGCGCCCACCACGTCGTGGACCACCGCCAGCCCATGGCCGCTCAAATCAAGGCCCACAGCCCCCAGGGCGTGGACTACGTGCTCGCGCTCACCCAGACGGAGAAGCACTTCGCCGACCTGGCCGACGCGCTCAAGCCCCAGGGCGCCCTCTGCATCATCGACGACCCCAAGACGCCGCTCGACATCTCCCTGCTCAAGGGCAAGAGCGCCGCGCTGCACTGGGAGCTCATGTTCACGCGCCACCGCTTCCAGACGCCCGACATGATCGCCCAGCACCAGCTGCTCAACGAGGTGGCGGACCTGGTGGACGCCGGCGTGCTGCGCACCACGATGCGCGACCACCTGGGCACCATCAACGCGGCCAACCTCAAGCGCGCCCATGCCCTGCTCGAGAGCGGCCGGGCCATTGGCAAGGCCGTGCTCAGCGGATTCTGACGCGCCGCGTCGCACGGCACTGTCGTGGGCGCGACAGACTCCCGGGCCGGAGCCGGGCAGGGTGCCCTTCTCAGTCCCAGCGCTCCCCCTGGGGGGAGGAAGAAGGAAGCCATGTCCGACACCCGCCCGTATGTGCGTTACAGCGATGCCGTGGAAGTCCTCCAGCCGGACGAGGCGGAGGTCATCCAGCGGATCGTCGAGTCGATGAGCCGGGTGAACCGCGCCACCTTCGAGCGGCACGGCCACGCCACCCGGGACGCCCACGCCAAGAGCCACGGCCTCCTGGTGGGCACGCTCACGGTGAAGGAGGGCCTGCCCGCGCACCTGCGCCAGGGCCTCTTCGCCGAGCCGCGCGAGTATCCCGTCGTGGTGCGCCTGTCCTCGGCGCCCGGGGACATCCAGAGCGATGCCATCCCGTCCCTGCGCGGCCTGGCCATCAAGGTGCTGGGCGTGCCGGGGCCCAAGGTGCTGCCGGAGCACCGCGAGGAGACGACGCAGGACTTCCTGCTGGTCAACCACCCGGTGATTCCCTTCGGGCACGTGAAGGCCTACCTCAAGGCCCAGTCGTTCGCGGAGCGGCGCTCGGGCTCCTCGGATTTGTCCAAGCAGGTGACGTCGGCGGTGCTGCGGGGCGCCAAACACGTGCTCGGGGCCGTGGGCGTGGAGAACGAGACCGTGAAGGCCCTGGGCACGCCCAACACGCACCTGCTCGGGCAGACGTTCCACAGCATGGCGGCCCTGCGCTTCGGGGACTACCTGGCCAAGCTCAGCGCCGCGCCGCTGTCCGACGAGGTGCGCCGGCTCGCGGGCGAGACGATCCGCGGCGACACGGAGGCGGACTTCTCCACGCTGACGGACCGGGTGGTCACCTTCTTCCGCGAGCACGAGGCGCGCTACGAGCTGCGGGCCCAGCTGTGCACGGACCTCGGGCGGATGCCGGTGGAGGACGCGTCGGTGGTCTGGCCCGAGGCGCTCTCGCCCCATGAGGCCGTGGCGACCCTCACCCTGCCGCGTCAGGACGTCCGCAGCCCCGCGCGCCGCGTCTACGGGGATGACGTGCTGTCCTTCAACCCCTGGCACTGCGTGGAGGCCCACCGGCCCCTGGGCTCGATCATGCGCGTGCGCCGCCACGCCTACGAGGCGTCCTCGCGCTTCCGGCACGAGATGAACCTGGCGCCCCGCGTGGAGCCCCGGAGCGTGTCGGACATCCCCGCCTGAGGTGGTGTAGGCTCCCGTCCGCCGGAGGTCGGCACTCAGGGGGCGCAATGCGCGGGCGGAGTCTCGTGGTGGCGGTGCTGTTGAGCGGTTGTTCTCCGTCCACGTCCCCGGCGCCCGCCGTGTCCCCGCCCGTCGTGGCGCCCGCGCCAGCGCCCGCCCCCTCCGTTCCCGAGGCCCCCGCGCCCGTCCCCGCGCCGGTGGTGCCCTCGGCGGGGTGGAACGGGCTCGCGCGCTCGGCCGACGGGCGCGCCGAGGTGCGGCAGTTCCCCCAGGAGTCGCCTCGGGCGCGCGGGTGTCGGAGCGTGTCGACGGTGCTCACCGAGGGCGGCACGCGCGAGGTGGTGTGGGAGTGGCCCACCTGCCTGGCGACCCCGGAGCAGCACGCGTTCGTCTCGGCGGATGGCCAGGCGGTGCTGGTGCTCGATCCCCGGCCCGCGGTGTCCTCCCGGGACGGGCGGGAGGCGGAGGTGGCCGCGCTCTACCTGCATGGCGTGCGCGCCCAGGCGCTCAAGGCGTCCCACCTGGGCGCGGCGCCCCGGGTGGTGCGCACGCCCACGCCCCACCTGCGCTGGCTCGAGGAGGGCGGCGCCGAGCCGGGCGCGCGCTACACCGAGGAGGGGGACGCGGTGGTGTTCCGGGCGCTGGACGGGCGCGCCTGGCGCCTGGGCTTCTCCGGCGAGGGCTTCCCCCCGGACGCGCACGTGCTCGGGGAGACGGGCGCGTCGCTGGTGCGCTACCCGGACGCGCGGGGGACGATGCACGTCGTGCGCGGGTGGGACGAGGTGCCCGAGCGCTTCCGCGCCCAGGCGGTGGCGGTGACGGCCCAGGTGGAGGTGCGCCCGGCGGTCAAACCCCCCGAGTCCCCGGCGTCCGGCACGCCGCCCGCGAAGGGCGGGCGCGACGGCGAGGGCGCGCTCGCGGTGCCCAACCCGGTGGAGCTGCTCCAGAAGGCGCGCGAGACGGCGAGCCAGGTGGAGGCGATCCGCCGGGAGCAGGACCGGCTGGTGGGCACGCCTCCCTGAGCGGGGCCGTCAGGCGCCGGCGACCAGGTCCTGCAGCTCCTGCCAGCGCGTGTAGAGGCGGTCCACCTCGGCCACCGCCGCGTCCAGGTCCTTCTGCACGCCGGCGGCCTTGGTGCCGTTCGTGTAGACGCCGGGGTCCTGCAGCTGGGCCTCCAGGGCGGCCTTGCGGCCCTCGGCGGCCTCGATGGCGGCCTCCATGCCGTCCAGCTCGCGCTGATCCTTGTAGGAGAGCTTGCCCGGCTTGCGCGAGGCCTTGGCGTCGGCGGCGGGGGTGGTGGGCTCGGCCTTCTTCGCGGCGGCGGGCGTGGCGGCGGCGAGCTTCGCCTGCTGCTGCTCCTGCAGCCGCTTGTACATGGTGAAGTTGCCCTCGTAGCGCGTCACCTTGCCCGCGCCCTCGAAGGCGAGGACGGAGGTGGCCACCTTGTCGAGGAAGTACCGGTCGTGCGTGACGAGGAGCACGCTGCCGGTGAAGTTGAGCAGCAGGCCCTCCAGGATGTTGAGGGTGACGATGTCCAGGTCGTTGGTGGGCTCGTCGAGCACCAGCACGTTGGCGCCTTCCAGGAAGAGCCGCGCGAGCAGGAGCCGGTTGCGCTCGCCGCCCGACAGCGCCTTCACCTTCATGCGCTGCATGGGCACGGGGAAGAGCAGGTCGTCCAGGTAGTCGCGCAGGGCCACGCGCTGATCGCCCAGCTCCACCCAGTCATCCCCGCGCGGCGAGGCCGCCTCGTACACCGTCTGCTCGGGATCCAACGCGGCGCGCGTCTGATCGTAGTAGGCGATCTTCGTGTTCTTGCCGATGACGACCTTGCCCGAGTCCGGCGGCAGCTCCCCGAGCAGCACGCGCAGGAAGGTGGTCTTCCCCACGCCGTTGGGGCCCACGAGCCCCACGCGCTCGCCGCGCTGCAGCAGCAGGTTCACGCCCTGGAGCACGTCGCGCTCGCCGTAGGACTTGCGCACGCCCTCGGCCTCGATGACGGTGTGGCCGAGCCGGGGCGCCTGCATCACCTGGAGCCCCGCCACCTTGGGGCGCTGGAAGCCCTTCTCCTCCATGAGCTTGCGTGCCCGGTCGATGCGCGCCTTGCTCTTGGTGCGGCGTGCCTCGGGGCCCTTGCGCAGCCAGGCCACTTCCTGGGCGATCCACCGCTCGCGCTTGTGCTGGGCGAGGCTCGACTGCTCCTGCGCGAGCAGCTTCTGCTCCACGTAGGCCTCGTAGTTGCCCGGGTACGAGACGACGCCGCCGCCGGGTTGGATCTCCACGATCCGGTCCACCAGGCCATCGAGGAAGTAGCGGTCGTGCGTCACCAGCAGCAGCGAGCCGGGCAGCTTGTCCAGCTCGTCCTCGAGCCAGTCCACCGTGTCCGCGTCCAGGTGGTTGGTGGGCTCGTCCAGCATGAGCAGCTCGGGCCGGGTGAGCAGCGCGCGGGCGATGGCCACGCGCTTGCGCAGGCCGCCGGACAGCTCCGCCACGGGCCGGTCCCAGTCCTTGACGCCCAGGCGGTCGAGCAGCGTCTTGGCGTGGTGCTCGGTGTCGTAGCCGCCCAGCTGCTCGATGCGGTCCGTCACCGTGGCCAGCTGCTCCATGAGCTTCTCCTGGCCCGCGGGCGGCGTGGTCTCCAGGCGCTGGGTGAGCTCCGTCTGGAGCGCCAGGGCCTCCTTGAGGGGCCCCTGCGCCACGCTCAGCTCGGCGGCCACCGTGGCGCCCGGGGCGAACTCGGGCTCCTGCGGCAGGTAGGTGACGCGCGAGCCGCGGCGCAACTGCAACTCGCCCGCGTCCGCCCGGGCCGCCCCCGCCAGGATCTTCATCAGCGAGGACTTGCCCGAGCCGTTCACGCCGATGAGGCCCACGCGCTCGCCCTCCTCGATCGTGAGCGTCAGCCCCTGGAAGACGGTACGGCTGCCGAAGGAGAGTTGGACATCGGCGGCGCGGAGCAGGGTCACGGAGATCTCGGAGGGGACGGCGGGTTCAGAAGGACGGCGCCTTCTTTACAACCACTTGGGGGCGCGAGGCCGCTGAGAAGCGGCGGCCGGCGCCGCCGGAGCGGGTGCCGGGGAGCGCTTGTCCGCGGGGGCCTGGCCTCCCGAGGCGGACCGATCCGAGCGCGGCGCGCGGGCCTCTCGCGAGTCCCGGCCACCGGCACTGCCACCCCGGCCGCCGCCTCCACCACCACCACCGCCGCGACCGCCGCCATTGCCACCCCGGCCGCCGCCATTGCCACCGCGGCCACTGCCCCCGCTCCGGTTGCCCTCGCCGCCGCGGCCACCGCCACCATTACCGCCGCCGCGCGACTCGCTCCGGGGCGGGTTGCCGCCGCGGGGCGCGCTCGTGCCGGGGGTGTGGGCGCGGGCCTGACGCTGCGGCGGGCGCTGGCCGCCGCGCGGGGTGTCCCGCTCCTCGTCGTGATCGTCCTCGCGCTCGTCCGGCCCGGCCGCGGGCGTCTGGGTGACGCGGTAGGGACCGGCCTCCACCACGGGCACGCGCCGGCGGATGGTGCGCTCGATGTCCTTGAGGTACGCGCGCTCCTCGCCATCGCAGAAGGACAGGGCGATGCCCGTGGCGCCCGCGCGGCCCGTGCGGCCGATGCGGTGCACGTACGTCTCGGGCACGTTGGGCAGGTCGAAGTTGATGACGTGCGAGATGCCGTCGATGTCGATGCCCCGCGCGGCGATGTCCGTGGCCACCAGCACCCGGCAGGCGCCGGACTTGAAGGCCGCCAGCGCCCGCTCGCGCGCGTTCTGGCTCTTGTTGCCGTGGATGGGCTCGGCGCCGATGCCCGCGCCCTGCAGGTGCCGCGCGACGCGGTTGGCGCCGTGCTTGGTGCGGGTGAAGACGAGCGCGCGCTGGATGTTCGTGTCGCTCTGCAGCAGGTGCACGAGCAGGCTGCGCTTCTTCTCCTTCTCCACGAAGTACAGGCGCTGGTCGATGGTCTCCGCGGTGGTGGCCACCGGCGTCACCTCCACGCGCACCGGCTTGACCAGGATGCTGTTGGCCAGGCCCTGGATCTCCGGCGGCATGGTGGCCGAGAAGAACAGCGTCTGGCGCTGGCGGGGCAGGGCGGCGATGACGCGCTTGACGTCATGGATGAAGCCCATGTCCAGCATGCGGTCCGCCTCGTCGAGGACGAACACCTCCAGCGACTTGTAGGACACGAAGCCCTGGTTCATCAGATCCAACAGGCGGCCCGGGGTGGCCACGAGCACGTCCACGCCGCTCTTGAGCGCCTGCTCCTGGGCGTTCTGGCCCACGCCGCCGAAGATGACGGCGGAGGTGAGGCCGGTGTGGCGGCCATAGGCCTTGACGCTGTCGCCAATCTGCGCGGCGAGCTCACGCGTGGGGCTGAGCACGAGCGCGCGGATGGGCCGGCCGCGCGCGGGGGGCGGGGGGCGGCCCACGGACAGCCGCTGGAGGATGGGCAGGGTGAACGCCGCCGTCTTGCCGGTGCCCGTCTGCGCGCAGCCGAGCACGTCCTTGCCCTCGAGCGCGTGGGGAATGGCCTGCTGCTGGATGGGGGTGGGGGTGGAGTACCCCTCGGCCTTCACGGCGCGCAGCAGGGGCTCGGCGAGCTTCAGATCTTCGAAAGTCATGGCATCTCAAAAAGAGGGGAAGGGAGGTCCCCGGGGGGGCCCGTGCGGCGGGAGTGCGCGCGCGGGCCCCGGAAAAAAAGAAGGCGCCCCCGGGGGAGGCGCCTTCCTTCAACAGCCAGTTGAATCAGGCTTGGAACAACACCGGAACTAC
The DNA here is from genome assembly GCF_016904885.1 of Archangium primigenium. Taxonomy (NCBI): domain Bacteria; kingdom Pseudomonadati; phylum Myxococcota; class Myxococcia; order Myxococcales; family Archangiaceae; genus Melittangium; species [Archangium] primigenium. The sequence continues at coordinate 7,873,692 of NZ_JADWYI010000001.1, read as the reverse complement.
TTGCGCGCGTCCTGCTCCGCCTTGAGCTTCTCGCGGTAGGCGGCCATCAGCGCCTCGGACTCGTTCTTCGGCACGGGCGAGTACTTGGCGAACTCCATCGTGTATTCGCCCTTGCCCTGGGTGGCGGAGCGCAGGTCCGTGGAGTAGCCGAACATGTTGTTCAGCGGCACCTCGGCCACCACCGTCACGTAACCCTCGGCCGAGCTGGTGTCGAGGATGGTGCCACGGCGCTGGTTGATCTGACCCACCACCGAGCCCTGGAAGTCCGTCGGGGCCTGCACTTCCACCTTCATCATCGGCTCGAGGATGATGGGCTTGGCGGCCTCATACCCCTCGCGGAAGCCCATGATGGCGGCGGTCTTGAACGCCATTTCGGACGAGTCCACCGCGTGGAACGCGCCGTCGTTGATGACGACGCGGATGCCCACGACGGGGAAGCCGATGAGCGAGCCCTTCTTCACCGCCTCGGTGAAGCCCTTGTCGCACGCCGGGATGAACTCGCGGGGGATGGAACCGCCCACGATGTCGTCCACGAACTCGTACTGCTGCACGGCGTCGGAAGGCAGGGGCTCGACGTAGCCGCACACGCGCGCGAACTGACCCGAACCACCGGTCTGCTTCTTGTGCGTGTAGGCGAACTCGCCCTTCTGCGAGATGGTCTCGCGGTAGGCCACCTGGGGCTTACCGGCGACGACCTCGCACTGGTACTCGCGCTTCATGCGCTCGATGTAGATCTCCAGGTGCAGCTCGCCCATGCCCCGGATGATGGTCTGGGCGGACTCCTCGTCCCGGTGCACGCGGAAGGTGGGGTCTTCCTTGGTGAAGCGGTTGAGGGCCTTGGAGAAGTTGGCCTGGGCGTCGCGGCTCTTGGGCGCGACGGCCAGCGAGATGACGGCGTCCGGCACGAACATGGACGTCATCGTGTACTGCACGGTGCCGTCGGTGAACGTGTCGCCCGAGGCGCACTCCACGCCGAACAGCGCGATGATGTCGCCGGCGTAGCCCTCGTTGATGTCGTTCATCTCGTTCGAGTGCATGCGAACGATGCGGGGGACCTTGACCTTCTTCTGGTTGGCCTGGTTGATGATGAAGTCGCCCTTGGACACCTTGCCCTGGTAGACGCGCATGTAGGTCAGCTGACCGTAGCGGCCGTCTTCCAGCTTGAACGCCAGGCCCACGAAGGGCTTGTTCGCGTCGGACTCGAGGATGACCTTCGCCTCGTTGTTCTTCTGGTCCAGCGCCTCGTTGGTGACCTCGGAGGGGTTGGGCAGGAACGAGCAGATGGCGTTGAGCAGGAGCTGCACGCCCTTGTTCTTGTAGGCCGAGCCGCACATGACCGGGGTCATCTTGAGCGCGATGGTGGCGCGGCGCACCGCACCCATGATCTGCTCCTGGGTGATCTCGGCGTCGGACAGGAACAGCTCACCGAGCGTGTCGTCCACGTCGGCCAGCTTCTCGATCATCTCCTTGCGGTCCGCCTGGGCCTGGTCCATGAGCTCGGCCGGGATGGCCTCCTCGCGGATGTCCTCACCCGACTCGCCGTCGAAGTAGAACGCCTTCATCTGGATGAGGTCGATGAGGCCCTGGAACTTGTCCTCGGCGCCGATGGGCAGCTGCAGCCGCACCGGGTGGTGGCCGAGCTTCTCCTTGAGCTGGGCGGCGACGCGCTGATAGTTGGCGCCCGCGCGGTCCATCTTGTTGACGAACGCGATGCGGGGAACCCGGTAGCGCTTCATCTGCCGGTCCACGGTGATGGACTGGGACTGCACGCCCGACACCGAGCAGAGCACCAGGATGGCGCCGTCGAGCACACGCAGGGCACGCTCCACCTCGATGGTGAAGTCCACGTGTCCGGGGGTGTCGATCAGGTTGATGTTGTAGTCGCCCCACATCGCGTACGTGGCGGCGGACTGGATCGTGATGCCCTTCTCACGCTCCAGATCCATCGAGTCCATCTTCGCGCCCACGCCGTCCTTGCCACGAACCTCGTGAATCTCGTGGATGCGGCCCGTGTAGAAGAGGATGCGCTCGGAGAGCGTCGTCTTGCCCGAGTCGATGTGGGCGGAGATGCCGATGTTACGAACCTTTTCGATGGGAACTTGGGTGGCCACGTGAGTCGGTCCTTCTTGTGGGGTGCTGTGAGAACGTCCAGCGGGAACAGGGCAGGGGGCGCCCTTACTTCCCGAAGCTTGAAGTTTCCAGCCAAATCGGCCTGAAACCGGTGAGCCGTCTACTCTCTCCGGGCCCCGAGGGGAAGCCCCCCCTGGTCGCGTGGCCGCTGGAGGAGCCACGCCTACATCGTCTACCAGTGACGCGGATATCTAACGCCCGGACGTGCGGAATGCTTCACGTGTCCACTCCCGGAGCGGCGATTGCCCGGGGGCCAGGCGGGGTGGCGGCGCCCCCGTCCTAGGCGGGGGGCGGGTAGCCCAGGCCCTCGGACACCTCGGCGTCGGTGAGCGGGCGCCAGGTGCCCTCGGCGACGTCCAGGGTCACCCCGCCCACGGCCTCGCGGTGCAGGGCCCGGACGGGCAGCCCCACCTCGCCGAGCATGCGCTTGACCTGGTGGTTGCGGCCCTCGGTGACGGTGACCTCCACGGTGTGGGGGTCGCGCACGGTCACCCCGGCGGGCCGCAGGCGCTCGCCATCGTCCAGCGTCATGCCGCGGCGCAGGGGCTCCACCTTCTCGTCGTCCGCCTCGCTGAACACCGTGGCCACGTAGCGCTTGGGCAGCCGGGAGTCCGGGGACGTCACGTGCGCGAGCAGCTTCTCGTCATTGGTGAAGAGCAGGAGCCCCGTGGTGCCCCGGTCCAGCCGGCCCACCGCGTGCCAGGTGAAGCGCGCCAGGTCCTGTGGCAGTTGGGGCAGGAGCACCTCGAAGACGGTGCCCACGCGGTGCTGGCCCACCGTGGAGGTGAGCAGTTCGGCGGGCTTGTGGAAGGCGAGCACCCGCGTGGGGGCGGCCGTGGGCAGCGGCACCCCGTCCACCTTCACGGTGGCGCCCGGGGGCACGGGGGCCAGGTGCTGCTTGACCACCCGGCCATTCACCGTGACGCGGCCGGCCTCGATGGCGGCCTGGGCGTCCTCCTGGGGCAGGACCCCCGCCCGGGCGATGGCCCGCGCGAGCCAGTCTGGCTTGGCCTTGCCCTCCCACCGCCCGGGATTGGCGAGCTGCTTGGTCAACTGCGGAGCGGAGCGGCGAGGCGGGGGCTTTCGGGACATGGCGCGGGGCCACTGTAGCGGCGCGGACCTATTGTCGCGAGGGTTCCTCGTCGAAGTCCTCGCCCTCGGCCGAGCCAGGGGTCCGGCCGGGCTCCCCGCCGGGCATCTCCCGCTCCTTCTCGCCGTCCCCCTCGGCCGACAGCGGCGTGCGCTTGGGCTCCCAGTCCTGCTCCGCCTCGGCGCTCCGCCCGGAGCGCTGCCCGGGCCTGTCCTCGTCGGGCCCGTCCTCCAGGTTCATCCGTTCGTAGGGCATGTGCTGCATGGCTCGCTCCTCCTGTCGTGAAGCTTCTGTCCACAAGGTAGGGACGACCGGGAAGGGTTCCCGGGAGGAGGACGTCGGCCGGTTGACGGGCTGCCTGCTTCAGCGCGGGCGCTTGGCCAGGGTGTGCAGGGCGGCGAGCCACAGGCCCGCCTCCTTGTGGGTCAGGCGCGAGCGGCGCAAGGGGGCGAAGAGCTCGCGCAGGGCGGGGCGGCCCCGGGCCTGGGCGTCCACCAGGAAGCCGCCGGCCACGAGCGCCGCCTCCAGGGCGGACTCCACCCGGGTCAGCTCCGTGTCGGTGGCGGCCCGGGGCAGGGGGGCCGGCGGAGGTGGGGCGGCGTCGAGCGTGGCGATGCGCAGCTCGTAGGCGTAGAGCAGCACCGCCTGGGCGAGGTTGATGGAGGGCTGCTCGGGCGCGGTGGGCACGGCGGACAGGTCATGGCAGCGCTCCACCTCGGCGTTGGTGAGGCCGCTGCGCTCGTCCCCGAAGACGAGCGCCACGGGGCCCTGGGCCGCGCGCCGCACCATCTCCTCCGCCACGGCCCGGGGGGACAGGCGCCGCTTGCCCTCCACCTTGCGCGAGCTGGTGCCCACCACCCAGACGCAGTCGGCCACGGCCGCGTCGAGCGAGTCCGCCCGGCCCGAGGCCTCCAGCACGTCCTCGGCGTGCACGGCGAGCCGGCGCGCGGGGCCGAGGTCCTCGGCCTCGGGATGGACCCAGGTCCACTCGGCGAGGCCACAGTTCTTCATGGCCCGGGCGGCCGCGCCCAGGTTCTCCGCGTTGCGCGGTCGCATCAAGACGAGCCGGATGGGCAGGGACATGGGCCCGGCACCTTAGCGCCTGGCGCCGGGCCTCGCCGTGGCTATTCGCCCTGGCCTTCCCGCTCGCGCCGCCGCCTTCGCTCATGCAGGCGCTCGACGAGCGTGAAGGGAAACAGGGCGCGGTGCTGGAGGTTGCGGTAGTACACCGCGAGGTAGTTCGCGCCGGCAATCTGGAGGACGGTCTGCGCCGCGGGCTCGGTTTGGCGGTTGAACCAGGCCATCGCCTCCTCCCGCGTGGGGAACGTGGCCTCCGGGGCGGGGACGCCGGCCTTCATCAGCTCCTCGAGGTGGTATTCCATATCGGAGTCGGGCACGAGGGCGCAGCGCGCCCCATCCTTGGAGGAGAGGACGATGTGGTACGCGTCCCCGATCAGGACGAGCGCCAGATCGGGAGGTCTGCTTTGTGTCTTGAGCCAGGCGTCCGCTTCGTCTCGGGTATTGAATGCGGCGATGACCCGATGGGGGGCTTGGGCTTCGCTGTCCTTGAGATAATCCTCGAACGCGTACGCCTGGCCATTGCTCCAGACGAACCAGAGCGCGTCCATGGCGAGCTGGTATCGTTTCTTCTCCTCCGGAGAGAGCGCCGCTTCGCGGTTCTTGCCGAGGAGTTGCTGCGCTTCGAGGAGTCGGTCGAAGATCGTCATGGGAGGATCTGCTCGTGGAGGCACTCGGGCGCGGAAGGAACCGCCGCGAGGAGGGTCGCCGGGCTCAAGGCCAGCAGGGCTCCTGGGGGAAATGCCACGACGAACGCCACGCCGGCGATCACGATGATGCTTCCCGCCAGGACTTCGTCGCGGTGGCGCTTCAACCACTCAATCGCGGGGGCCGTGGCCGAGAACTCCCGAGGCAAGAGGCGCTGGACTTCCTCGCAATCCAGATAGGGCTGCCAGCACCCATTTCTGCAATGCCTCCTCTTGGCTCCACCCGTCGTGATGTGGGCGTCGTCGTCCGACAGCGGTCGGGCCATGCATGTGTCGATGCAGGTGTTGAGTTCCTCGTGGCAATCGCGTGGGCGGGCCGCCACGCGCACCACCTGCCTGGAGGCTCCCTGGGCGCGTGGGCGGATGGCGTCGCGCGAAAGGTCGACCTGCGCGAGCGGAAGCCACGCGTGCGTGATGCGCTCCCCGGAGGACGCTCGGAGGACGAGGACATGCCGGTGGAGTTCCCGAGGGGATGGGGACCTGACCTCGGGGGTCATCTCCCCGGCGTGACGGGGGCTCGCCTCGGGCGGCGGACCCGACGCCCCCCTGCCGATACGCAGCCACAGAAGAGCGCCGAGAGGAGTGTCAGCGCGCCCAGGACGGGGATCCGGCGGGCTTGTTCCCTTCGTTCCATGCGGCGGACCCTAGGAGTCACGGGTTGGGGATGTCATGCGCTTTCATTGTCCGCCGAGGGGGCGCTCCGCGTTGACCGGCGCCTGGACGCCGCCCTAGGGTCTCGCTCCGTCTGGACCCCTCCGCTCTCCGCGGACCGTGGCTCGTTGGCCACCGTGTGGGCACCGGGCCACACGAGGGGGGCGTCTTCCGAAGCAGCTCCCTCCTCCGTCCCTTCTCTCGAATCCGGCGCGTCGCTCGCTGGCACGCCGTGTGAAAAGACGCAGTCCTCCCTCTCTCGGAGTCTCCATGAATCCGCAGTCCATTCCGATGTCCCGGCCGCCGCGCGCGGGCACGTCGCGCTGGGTGCTGGCGGCCCTGCTCGTGAGCGCGCTCTCCGGTTGCAAGAAGGACGAGCCCCAGGCTCCGGCCACCCCGGCCTCGCCGACCGCTCCCACCACCCCGACGCCGGGCGCGACCGCTCCCGCGAAGCCCGCCACCCCGCCCCCGGCGGACGTCCTCACGCCCTCCATCCACGAGCTCGCCGCCGAGGGCATGGTGCCGCGCGAGGTGGTGCTCGAGTTCCCCCGTCCGGTGATGCCGGGGGACCAGCGGGTGCGCAAGGGCACCGTGTTCACGGTGAGCCCGAACGTGCCGGGCCTGCTGAGCTACCGCGGCGCCTCCACGCTCGTCTTCAAGACGCAGGGCTCGGGCTTCGCCTTCCAGACGCCCTACACCGTCACCCTGGAGTCGTTGGAGCTGGAGAACGGCACCGTGCTCAAGCCCTCGACCGAGGGCGCCTGGCGCCACGCCTTCACCACGCCCGCCTTCTCCTTCCTGCGCCTGTCGCCGCGCCAGGTGGACGTGGCCAAGGGCAAGGTCGAGGCGGACCTCGTCTTCTCCGGCCCGGTGGACGCGACCAGCGTGCGCCGCGTCATCGCCTTCTCCGTGGATGGCAAGGCCGTGTCCGACGTGAAGCTGCGCAGCCAGCCGAACGACCCGCACGTGCTCACCGCCACGCTCGGGGGCGCGGCCCTGCGGCCCGGCGCCGAGGTGCGCTTCACCCTCAAGGCCGGCCTCGTGCCCTCGGGCCGCAAGACGGAGGCGGCGCCCGCGGCGCAGGACGCCTTCACGCTGCACGTGGGCAAGCGCCTGGACATCACCCAGGCCTACGTCCAGCAGGGCACCACCGGCCACTACATCGAGGTGCGCTGCGTGGAGGTGGAGGGCGAGAAGACCCCCACCGATGACGAGGAGGACGAGTACGACTACGGCTATGACCAGCACAGCGGCTCGCGCTGCAGCCTGGACGAGGACTCGGCCGCGGCCAGCGTGCACCTCACCCCGCCCGTGAAGTTCTCCGTGTCGCCCTCGCGCCGGGGCTTCCGTGTCCTGGGTGACTTCAAGCGCGGCACCTACGCCCTGCGCATCGACGCGGGCGCCCTGTCCACCACGGGCGGCGCGCTGCTGTCCACCTACGAGAAGTCCTTCTCCATCTCCGCGCGCACGCCCCAGCTGAGCTTCGGCACCGCCGGCCGCTACCTGCCGCGCGCCGCCTGGCGCAACCTGCCCCTCAACCACCTCAACCTGGACGAGGTGGAGCTCACCGTGCGCAACGTGCCCCAGGAGAACTTCCTCTTCTGGATGAGCAACGACTCGCAGGAGGCCGCCGACGAGCGCACCTCCAACGTCATCGCCAAGAAGACGCTCGCGGTGCAGGGCCTGGCGGACACGCTGACCACCACCTGGGTGGACGTGGGCTCGCTCGTGCCGGCCACCACCCGGGGGCTCGTGGAGATCCGCGCCACGGACGGCGAGCGCACCGCCTCCTCCCGCATCCTGCTCACCGACCTGAGCCTCGTGGCCAAGCGCGGCGCCGCGCCCCTGGGCGCCGAGGCCCAGGAAGAGGTGTTCGTGTGGGCGCTGGGCATGGAGAACACCGAGCCCCAGTCGGGCGTCGAGGTGTCCCTGGTGAAGAAGAGCGGTCAGGCCGTGGCGCGCTGCACCACCTCGGGTGCCTCCGGCTGCAAGCTCTCGGTGCCCGCCCCCGGGCTGGACACCGCCGAGCCCTTCGCCCTGCTCGCGCGCAAGGGCGAGGACTTCACCTACCTCAAGTACAGCGAGCTCAAGACGGAGATCGCCAACTCGGACGTGCAGGGCGCGCCGTACCGCTCGGACGTGGCCTACCGGGCCTCGATCTACTCGGACCGGGGCGTGTACCGCCCGGGGGACACGGCGCACGTGGTGGCGGTGCTGCGGGGCCGCGATGACCTGGCCCCTCCGGCGGGCGTGCCCGTGCAGCTGCGCGTGGTGGACCCGCGCGAGCGCGACCTGCGCAAGGTGACGGTGAAGACGAACGAGGCGGGCCTGGTGTCGCTGGACGTGCCCTTCGAGGCCTACCAGGACACGGGCGCCTACCGCGTGGTGCTGGAGGTGGCCGACAACCCGGTGGCCACCTACGGCCTCAACGTGGAGGAGTTCGTCCCCGAGCGCATGAAGGTGACGGCGAGCACCGACAAGCCCGGCTACGTGCAGGGCGAGGCGGTGCCGGTGGGCGTGGAGGCCGCCTACCTCTTCGGCGGCTCGGCCGAGGGCAGCCCCCTGGAGGTGACGTGCCGGTTGGAGCCGTCCGTCTTCCGGCCCAAGGAGAACGCGCAGCTCGCCTATGGCGTGTGGCGCCCCGAGGGCTCCGAGGTGAAGGGCACCGTGCTCGGCCAGGTGAAGGGCGAGCTCGACGCCAAGGGCCAGGCCCTGGTGAGCTGCCCGGCGCAGCAGGACGTGGGCGGCTTCAAGGGGCCGGCGAAGCTCGTGGCCCAGGCGAGTGTCTTCGAGGCCGGCAGCGGCCGCTCCACCGTGGGCGACACGAGCGTGCCGGTGCACCCCGAGCCCTACTACGTGGGCCTCCAGGCCAACGTGCAGAAGGTCAAGGCGGGCCAGCCCTTCACCGTCACCGGCGTGGTGGTGGACTGGCAGGGCGCGCCCTACGGCAAGCAGATCAAGCCCGTGCAGGTGGAGTACCTGCGGCTGGACGAGGAGTACGGCTACTTCTACGACGAGAGCTCGGGCGAGGAGCGCTACCAGCGCCACCTGCGCCCGGTGCGCGAGGGCCGGGACACGGTGAAGCTCGAGGGGGGCAAGTTCTCCCTCCAGGTGACGCCCTCCACGGACGCGGCGGGCTACCTCGTGCGCGTGCGCTCGGGCGCCACGCAGACGGACCTCCAGTTGGAGGGCCACGGCCGCTACTACTGGTGGGACAACTCCTCGGCGCGGGTGGACCAGACGCCCCGTCCGGCCCGGCCCACGTCGCTCGCGGTGGAGCTGCCGCGCTCGGCCCGGGTGGGCGAGGCGCTCGCCGTGAAGGTGAAGGCGCCCTACCGCGGCCGCATGCTCTTCACCGCCGAGACGGACGGGGTGCTGGCCTCCGAGTGGAAGGCGGTGGAGCCGGGCGAGGTGACGTGGAGCTTCACGCCCTCGGCCTTCGCGCCCAACCTCTACGTGAGCGCCTTCCTGGTGAAGGATCCCCACCTGGAGTCCGCCCAGTCCTTCATGCCGGACCGCGCCTTCGGCGTGGCCAGCGTGACGGTGGAGCCGGTGGCCTTCACCCAGCCGCTCACCCTGAAGGTCCCCCAGGAGGTGCGCTCCAACGAGGCCCTGTCCGTGGACCTGGAGCTGGGCGCGGTGGAGCCGGGCACCTTCGCCACGGTGGCGGTGGTGGACGAGGGCATCCTCTCGCTCACGCGCTTCCAGAGCCCGGATCCGCTCACGGCGCTCTTCGCCAAGCGCGCCCTGGGCGTGCAGACGTACGAGACGCTGGGCTGGACGCTGCTCATCCCCCCCGCGGGCGCCAGCCGCTCCACGGGTGGTGACGGGGACGAGGGCGCGGCGGGCCGGGTGCAGCCGGTCAAGCCCGTGGCCCTGTGGAGTGGGGTGGTCCCGGTGCCCTCGAGCGGCAAGCTGCGCGTGCCCTTCCAGCTGCCCCAGTACCGCGGCGCCGTGCGCGTCATGGCGGTGACGGCGGGCCCCAAGCGCATCGGCCATGCCAGCGCGCAGGTGCTCGTGCGCGACCCGCTCGTGCTCCAGGCCACGCTGCCGCGCTTCCTGAGCCAGGGCGACGAGATCCAGATCCCCGTCTTCGTCACCAACCTGTCCGGCAAGCCGCAGGACGTGAAGGTGTCCCTCACGGCGGAGAACCTGCCCGTGCCCGGCATGGCCATGCCCGCCACCCAGGCCTCGCCCCTGCAACTGCTCGGCAAGAGCGAGGGCCAGGTGCGGCTGGAGAACGGCAAGGCGGCCACGCTCGTCTTCCAGGGCCGGGCGGTCCAGGCGGTGGGCGCCGCGCGGCTCAAGGTGGTGGCCACCGGTGGCGGCCACACGTCCTTCGAGCAGCTCGACGTGCCCTTCCTGCCGTCGGGTCCCCGTGAGCGCAAGGTGCAGCGGCTCGAGCTGGCCCAGGGTACGCTGGACCTGGCGCCCTACCTCCAGGGCTGGCTGCCCACGAGCGAGCGCTCCACGTTCTGGGTGACGGCCAACCCCTACGCCGAGTCCTTCCAGCACCTGTCCTACCTCGTGCGCTACCCCTACGGCTGCATCGAGCAGACGACGTCCTCCACCCGCCCGCTGCTCTACGTGTCGGAGCTGGTGGACAGCGTGGACCCGACGCTCACCGCCACCGCGAAGATCGAGGACATGGTGGGCTCGGGCATCCAGCGCGTCTTCTCCATGCAGACGCCCTCGGGCGGCTTCGGCTACTGGCCGGGCGCCCCCGAGCCCGTGGAGTGGGGCACCGCCTACGCCACGCACATGCTGCTCGACGCGCAGAAGCGCAAGTACACCGTGCCCCAGGACCGGCTCGATGACGCCGTCAACTGGATGGTCGAGCGCGTGAAGTACCGCGAGAGCCACCCGGACCAGGGCTCCAGCTCCTACTACGCCTCCGACAATGGCGAGGCCTACATGCACTACGTGCTGGCGCTCGCGGGCAAGGGGCAGAAGGCGCGCGCGCAGAAGCTGCTCGAGCAGAACCCGGAGCGGCGCGCCTCCAGCGTCGGCGAGAAGGCCGAGCGCGAGTACATGCTCCAGGCCGCGCTGTACCTGGCGGGAGACCGGCGCTACGAGAAGGAGCTGCGCAACCCCGACGTCACGGCCCTCAAGGACGAGCGCTCCAACGGCTGGTCCTTCTACTCGGACCGCCGCCGGCGCGGCTTCATGCTCAGCACCTTCCAGGACCTGTTCGGCAACGACGCCACGGGCGAGCCGCTCGCCCAGATGGTGGCCGAGGCGCTCAAGCGCGAGCGCAGCGAGTACTACACCACCCAGGAGCTCGTCTGGGGCATCACCGGCCTGGGCAAGCGCGTGGCGGGCGCGGCCACGTCCTTCGCGCCGCCCGTGCTGACGGCGGATGGCAAGGAGCAGAAGCCCCAGGTGGGCGGCAAGCAGCGCGCGGCCGACCGCACGTGGGCGCTGGTGCGCGCCAGCGAGCGCAAGGGCGTGAGCCTCGAGGTCCCCGAGAAGTCCGAGGGCAAGCTCTACCTCGTGCTCGCCAGTGACGGCGTGCGCACGGGCGGCCAGTACCGCACGGGCGGCGAGGGCCTGCGCCTCACGCGCCAGTACCGCGACCTGTCGGGCAACGTGCTCGACGTGAAGAAGGACGCGCGCGCCCTGGCCGAGCTCATCTACGTGGAGGTGAAGATCACCAACACCACGGCCGAGCGCATCCAGAACATCGCGCTGGTGGACCGGCTGCCCGCGGGCTGGGAGATCGAGAACGCCCGCCTGGGTCGGGGCGGCGCGGTGGAGTGGGCCTCGCGCGACGAGCAGTGGACGGCGGACTACGTGAACCTGCGCGACGACCGGGTGGAGGTGTTCGGCGCCCTGGAGCCGCGCGAGACGCGCTCGGTCATCTACGCGGTGCGCGCGGTGACGTCCGGCACGTTCACCCTGCCGCCCGTGGAGGCCGAGGCCATGTACGACCCGCGCGTCTGGGCGCGCGAGGCGGGCGGCGCGGTGCGCATCGAGGGCCCCTGGGCGGACTTCCTGCTCTGATGGCGCCGCGCTTCACATGGGGGAGGGTGCTCCGGGGCGCCCTCCTGCTCGGGGTCCTCACGCTCGGCGCGCTCGCCGCGGCGTGGGGGCTGCCCCTGCCCGAGCGGCTGTCGGCGGCCCACTCGGTGGTGGTGGAGTACCGGGATGGCACGGCGGCCCATGTCTTCCTGGCGCCGGACCAGCGCTGGCGGGTGCCCACGCGGCTGGAGGAGGTGGACCCGGCCTACCTCCGGGCCCTCTTGACGCTGGAGGACCAGCGCTTCTGGTGGCACCCCGGGGTGGATCCGCTGGCGGTGGTCCGCGCCGCGGTGACCAACGTGCTCCGGGGGCGGCGGGTGTCCGGGGCCTCCACGCTCACGTTGCAGCTCGTGCGGGTGCTGGAGCCCCGGCCGCGCACCTTGCTGTCCAAGGTGATCGAGTCGTGCCGCGCGCTGCAGCTGGAGCTGCGGCTGAGCAAGCGGGAGATACTGGAGGCCTATCTGCAGTTCGTGCCCTATGGGCGCAACATGGAGGGCGTGGAGGCGGCGTCGCTGGCGTACTTCGGCCACCGGGCCACGCACCTGAGCGCGGCGGAGATGGCCACGCTGCTCGCGGTGCCGCAGAACCCCAACCGGCGCTTTCCCTCGCCCCAGAACGCCTCGCGGCTCAAGGACGCGCGCGATGGGGTGGCCCGGCGGCTGCTGGACGGGAACGCGCTGCCGCTCGGGCCCGAGTCGGCGCGGGTGTCCGCCGAGGTGCTGTTCGAGCAGGTGCGCGCCACGCCGGTGCCGCCCCGGCTGGTGCCCTTCGCGCGCGAGGCGCCCCACGCGGCGGTGTGGCTGCGGGCCCGCAATCCGGGCCAGGGGCGGCTGCGCACCACGCTGGACGCGGGCGCGCAGCGGCTGGTGGAGCGCACGATGCGGGAGGCCGCGCCCGGCCTGCGGCCCCAGGGCATCCACAACGGCGTGGCGGTGGTGGTGGACCGCGAGCGCGCGGAGGTGGTGGCGCTGGTGGGCAGCTTCGACTTCTTCGACACGGCGCACGGGGGGCAGCTGCCCGGCTTCGACACGCCGCGCTCGCCGGGCTCGGCGCTCAAGCCCCTCATCTACGCGCTCGCCATCGACCAGGGCCTGGCCGGGCCGGACCAGCGCGTGGCGGACGTGCCCGCCGCGTACGGCACCTACGCGCCGCGCAACTTCGACGGCCGCTTCCAGGGGCTCGTGCGACTGGAGGACGCGCTCTCGCAGTCGCTCAACATGCCCTTCGTGAAGCTCCTGCAGCGCCTGGGCGTGGAGCGCTTCCTCGGCACCCTGCGGCTCGCGGGGGTGCGCAGCCTCGTGCCGGACCCGGGCCACTACGGCCTGTCCGCGGCCGTGGGCGGCATCGAGGTGACACCCCTGGAATTGGCCGGCGTCTACCTGGCGCTCGCGGAGAATGGCCGCGCGCGGCCCCTCACGCTCCTGGCGGAGGGCCGGGCCCCGGCCGCGCCCCAGGTGCTCTTCTCGCCCGGGGCGGCGTGGCTCACCCGGCGGGCGCTGTCCCTGAAGGACCGGCCGGACTTCCCCGAGCGGCGGCGGATGATGGGCCTGCCCTCCCAGGTGCACTGGAAGACGGGCACGAGCTTCGGCCACCGGGACGCGTGGGCCGCGGGCTCCGGGCCCCGGCACACGGCGGTGGTGTGGACGGGCAACTTCGACAACACGCCCAGCGTGCACCTGGTGGGCGCGGAGGCCTCGGGGCCGCTGCTCTTCGACATCCTCGAGGGCCTGGCGCCCCGCGAGCGCGGCCCGGATCCGGACGCGCTGCCCCCGGGGGACCTCACCCGGGTGGAGGTGTGCGCCTGGTCGGGCCACCTGCCCACCGAGGCCTGTGCCCAGCGGCGTTTCACCTACGCCGAGCGCAGCCACGTGCCCACCGAGCCCTGCCCCTACCACCAGCAGGTGGAGGTGGACGCGGTGACGGGCCTGGCGGTGAGCCCCGCGTGTCGGGACGGCCGGCCCACCGCGTCGCGGGTGTTCCTCACCTGGCCGGCGAGCATCCGGCGCTGGCTCACGGACCAGCACCGCATGCTGCCCCAGCCGCCCGCCTTCGCGCCGGGGTGCGCGCCCGGCGGCGGCCAGAAGGCCCCGGAGATCGTCTCGCCCGGCGCGGGCCAGGTGACGCTGCTCCTGGCGGGGGTGCCCGCGGACCAGCAGGAAGTGCCCCTGGAGGCCGAGGTGGACGGGGACCGGGAGCTGTCGTGGTTCGTGGATGGCGCCTTCCTGGGCTCGGCGCGGGCGGACGAGCGGGTGTGGTGGGCGCCCTCGGCGGGGGACCACGAGATCCTCGTCTCGGATGACCGGGGGCTCAGCGCGCGCCGGGTCCTGAAGGTGCGCGAGCGGCGGTAGTGAACGCTTGGCGTGGGGACCAGTTGGCGCCCGTCGCCCGGGGGCCTAAGCACGTCCGCATGGACGTGAGGCGCATGGCGGCGGGGGCCCTGGGGCTCGTGGGCGTGTGGGGCGCGGGGGCCGCGAGGGCCTGTCCGGACTGTCCCAGCGCCCGCGAGGTGCGGCGGGCCGTGTTCGAGGGCGGCTTCTGGGAGCCCCTGGTGATGGTGGCCGTGCCCTTCGTGTGCCTGGGCTTCCTCAGCGCGCTGCTCTACCGCGTGGGGCTGCCCGGGCCCGAGCGGGACTGAAAGGACGGGGTGGAGGACGCATGGCGAAGGCGGCTCGGCATCAAGGCGCGATCCTGGCGGCGGGGGTGCTGCTCGGCACGGGGCTCGGAGGCTTCGTGGACGGCATCCTGCTGCACCAGGTGTTGCAGTGGCACAGCATGCTGTCGTCCCGGCTGCCGCCCACGGATCTGGTGTCGATGAAGATCAACATGTTCTGGGACGGGCTCTTCCACGCCTTCACCTGGGTGATGACGGCGCTGGGCGTGGGGCTCCTGTGGCGCGCGGGGCAGCGGCCCGAGGTGCCCTGGTCGACGCGGACCTTCGTGGGGGCGCTCGCCATCGGCTGGGGCGCCTTCAACGTGGTGGAGGGCCTCATCGACCACCAGCTGCTCGGCGTGCACCACGTGCGCCCCGGCGACAGTCAGCTCGCCTGGGACGTGGGCTTCCTCGTGTTCGGCGCGTTCCTGGTGGGGGCGGGCCGGGCCCTGGTGCGGGCGGGCCGCGAGGACGTCCAGCCTCGCGGCGCCGCTCCGGGGCGTCCTACGGACGGCGGGTGAGTCAGGGGCTGGGCGGGGTGAACTGGTAGGTGATCTCCAACCGCGGGTAGGCCTGCTTGTACGGGGACTCACGCGAGATGTAGACGGAGTAGAACCAGGGGGCGCTCACGCGGAGGCTGAGCTGTCCGTCCCCCTCGATCTCACCCTGGACCGCGTCGACCAGTGCGTCCGTGGTGATCGAGTCCTCCAGGTAGACGCTGTAGGCGCCCCCCAGCCTGGGCTTGACCCGCCACTGCCCCAGCGACTCGCCGGTGGCGTCCGGCCGGTTCGCCCAGGTGATGTCCGTCTCGCGCCAGGTGTCGTCGGCCACCAGGTGGGTGTAGACGTTCTCGTCCGCGCCGAAGGAGATGCCCTGGTAGGACGTCAGCGTGAACCGGACGGACAGCACCCGCGCGGAGCGGGGCAGGCCGCTGAGATCGAAGCGCACGAAGGACTCATGGCGCGACCAGTACCCGGAGGAGAGCTCGGGGCTGGTGGCCAGGTACGTCTGCGTGCCGAAGTTGGTGGTGGGGTACTTGGCATCCACCATCGCGTCCGCGTCGGACGTGAACACCGCCGTCTCGATGACGTCCTGCGCCAGCACGGGCGTCTCGGCGCGGATGTCCTGGACCGGGGCGGCGGCGGAGGCGCCCGTGGCCAGGGCCAGCACGGCGGACAGCGAGGCGCTGCGCCACGAGAGGAAACGACGGGACGGCGTGGACGACAGCGTCGAGAAGAATGTCACGATTCAGCAACCTCGTTGATGGGTGGGCGGGGATGTACTCGGGGCGCGTCTGACGACTTCGTGTTCGGCACGTTCGGGGGGCGGGCGGGCCGCGAGGACGTCCCGCCTCGCGGCGCCGCTCCAGGGCGTGCTACGGACGGCAGTGGAGGCAGGGGTTGGGCGGGGCGACCACCTCGTAGGTGATCTCCATCCGCGGGTGGTACTGCGTGTACGGGGACTCGCGCGAGAAGTAGACGGAGTAGAACGAGGGCGACTTCAGCCGGAGGCTGAGCTGCCCGTCCCCGGCGAGCTCGCCCTGGACCGCGTTGGTCAGCTCGTCCGTGGCGAGGGTGGCGTTGCGGGGCGCGCTCCAGGGCCCGATGCCGGCCTGGACCCGCCAGTCGCCGAGCGACTCGCCGGTGACCTCCGGCCGGTTCGCCCAGGTGATCTCCGTCTCGCTCCAGGAGTCATCGGACACCAGGGAGATGTAGATGTTCTCGTCCGCGCCATAGGCGATGCCCTGGTAGGCCGTCGCCGTGAACCGGGCGGACAGCACCCGTGCGTACCGGGGCAGGCCGCTCAGATCGAAGCGCAGGAAGCCCTCGTAGGCCGCCCAGCTGCTGGACCCCGCGGTGCGCTCGGGGCTGGTGGCGACGTACGTCTGCGTGCCGAGGTTGGTGGTGGGGTACTTGGAGTCGACCGCCGCATCCGCGGCGGGCGTCAGGACCACCGTCTCGACCACGCCCAGGGTCAGCTCGGGCGACTCGGCGCGGATGTCCTGGACCGGGGCGGAGGCGGAGGCGCTCGTGGCCAGGGCCAGCACGGCGGACAGCGAGGCGTGGCGCCACGAGAGGAAACGACGGGACTTCGGGGACGACAGCGTCGGGAGCGATGTCACGATTAAGCCACCTCTTCAGTAGGGAGGCGGAAATCTAATCAGGCGCTCGTCTGTCTGCTCGCTTGAATGAAATTAAATCATCACGCTCTTCTTGACAAAGACGTCTTGTTGGTAAGTCCAGGAAAGCAAAGGAACGGCGCGGAGATTCCGGGACTCTCCGCGCCGCTCGCGCGGCTCAGCGCACGCGCCAGGTGCCGTCCTCGTCCCGCGCGTAGTGCCGGCCGTCGGCGAGCCGCCCGTAGAAGAAGGCGTCCTTGAGGCCCGACACGCTCTGACCATCGAAGAGGCCCAGCTCGCCCTCGGGCGCGAAGGTGAGGCCGAGGCTCGCGGCATCCAGCCGCACGCGCTCACCGGGGGCGAGGACGCGGGTCGTGAGTGTCTTGCCCACCGGGAGGCCGGCGGCGGCCTGCTCGGGCGGGGTCGCGGTGGGCTCGGGCACGAGCAGCGCGGGGACGGCGCGCCGCAGGTTGGTGGTCAGCATCAGCCCGTTGAGCTCCTGCGCCTGGGTGCCGCGGTTGCGCAGCTCCACCCAGCCGGCCTGGGCGTCCAGCGCCTCGATGACCACGCCCTGGGGCAGCGCGCGCAGCCGCTCGCGCTCCTTGAGGATGTGGGCCCGGCGCAGGCGCACGAAGTCGCGCATGAAGGTGCGGCCCCCCTGGAACTTCGCGTAGCTCATGTAGGGGTCCTGCGCCATGTACGGCGAGATGACGGCGTGCAGCTCGTCGATGTAGGGCCCCATCACCTCCAGGGTGAACAGCTCGGCGAGCGCCTTGTCCAGCCGGGCCTCCAGCCGGGCGCGCAGCACGGGGTTGAGCACCACGCGGGTGGCCAGGTTGGAGAAGACGGGCAGGTAGCCCGGGTGGATGCTCTTGCGCTCGTTGTAGCGCTTGCTGATTTCCGTGCTGCCCAGGGTGAAGGAGTAGAGGGGCTGGCGGTAGTGCGGCACCAGGTCCGGGCCCATCTCCAGCGGGTACCACCAGCGCGCGTCCACGTTGTTCAGGTCCCACGCGGCGTAGAACCACTGGCCCTTGAAGTGGTCGAAGATGAAGTAGCTCTCCGAGTCCTCCACGTAGTTGTTGGCCATGAGGGCGTCCATGACCATGGAGCGCACGTACCCCTCGATGTCCATGTGCTTCTCCAGGGCGGAGACGAGCTGGGGCTCGGGGGTGCGGTTGATGACGGCGAGCACCGCCTCGAGCGCGTCGTCGTTCTCCTTCTTCTCGTTGGTCTTCTTCTTCCAGTCGCCCTGGTAGGGCACCTTCCAGGAGCGCAGCTTGAGCTCGGTGTCCTTCCAGCCCGCGCGGTAGATGGAGGCGTCCTTGTCCGCGAAGTTATGGGCGCGCAGGAAGGCCTTGTTGATCTGCTCGATGTCCAGGAAGACGCCCTCGTTCTGGCCGTTGATGCTCAGGCGCACGAAGGTCACGCTCGCCGCGGGCACGCGCATGGCGGTCAGCAGGTCGAAGGCGATCTTCTCCGCGAGCATGGACGCGTCCGAGTAGCCGGCCACGAGGTTGAGCGAGGTGCGGTCCTCGAAGCGCGTGTCGCCCTCGAAGCTCACGTTCCAGCTCTTCTTGGGGAAGTCGCGCGCGGACGCGCCGCGCAGGCGCACCAGCACCGGGTAGTCCACGCCGTCACAGCGGAAGATGGCGGGCTGCTCGGGCGTGTTCTTGTCGGCGTAGAACTGCTGGCGCACGCTCTCCGGCATGATGAGCTCGTACTGCCGCACCGTCTTCTGCACGTCGGGCAGCAGGAAGGCCTTGGACTCGTCCGGCACGGGCGCGGGCGGCGGGTCCGGCTCCGTGGGCGCGGGCTCGGGCGTCACGGGGCCGTTGGGCCCGGTCTGGGGCGGATCCACGGGGGCGGGCCGCGAGGGCTCCCCCGGCGCGGGCGCGGGCAGGTTCAGGACCGGCGGTGACAGACCCCCCTCGGGACTGCAGGCGACGGACAGCAGCAGGGTCATGAAGCAGAGCACGCGCGGTGTTTTCATGCGCGGTGGGCAGAGCAAGACGGATGCCCAGCCCTGGCGGGGGGGAAGTGTCCGCCAGTGGATGGCGTCCCGGGAAAAGAGGGCAATGTCCTTGCCCGACACCGCTCGCGCGTGGGCCCGGGTGGGAACGGCGCTTCCCGCTCAACGACACCCGGCTTCCGTGGCGGGCAGGGCGACGGACACCCGTTGCAGCCAGCCGCGGTCGCGCCATTCGTCCGCGCGCACTTCGTTGGCGTGCGTGACATCGCGCTCGAAGCGCTCGGCGAGCGACCGGGCGAGAGGCGTGTCCTCGATGACGAAGGCGCCCTCCTCGAGCAGGGCATGGGCGTTGGGCTCCAGGCTGGTGGAGCCCACCGCCACGAGCTGCTCGTCCACGAGCACCGTGCGGGCCTGGAGGGGGGCGCGCTGGTACTCCCAGAGCCGCACGCCGCTCTCCAGCAGCCGCTCATAGGTGGAGCGCTGGGCGGCGAGCACCCGGGCGTCCTCCTGGAGGCCGGGCACGAGGATGCGCACGTCCACGCCGGACTGGGCCTTGTGGATGAGCGTGGCCACGGTGGCGGCGCTCGGCACGAAGCACGCGTTGGTGAGCCACAGGCGGTGGCGCGCCGAGGCCATGAGGACCTGGAGCATGCGCTCGGAGTGGCTGAGCGAGGGCGAGCCCGTGCTGGGGATGAAGGCGGCGCGGGCGGCGCCCTGGGCCTCGAGCGCGGGGAACTCGGACGCGGGCAGGAGCCCCCCGCCCGCCTCCAGCCAGTCCCGGGCGAAGGCCTGCTGGAGCTGGCGCACCGCGGGCCCCTCCACGTGCACGTAGGTGTCGTGCCAGGCGGGGCCCTCGCCGCCCACGCCCGTGCCCCCGGTGAGGCCGCCGCGCCCGTCGCGGATGACGAGCTGGCGGTGGTTGCGCGCCGCGAGCCGCTCGTCGTTGAACACCACCTCTTGTCCCACGAAGGGCCGGTAGGCGCGCACCTCGCAGCCGCTCTGGACGAGCGCGGGCTCCACCTTCTCGGCGAACCCCGGGCTCGCCAGGGGGTCCACGAGCACGCGGCACTTCACCTCCGGGGCCCGCGCGGCCACCGCCCGCAGCAGCCGCTCCGAGTCCGCGCCGGGACGCCACCGGGACATCAAGAGGTGGATGGAGCCGTGCGCCTGGCGGATCTGCGTGTCGATCTCCTCGGGGATGTGCTCGTCCTCCACCAGGGCCACGCCATGGCCCTCGCCCAGGCCCACCCCCACCGATTGATAGAGGGCGAGCGACAGCAGGGGCCCCGAGCTGGGGATGTCCTCCCGGATGCGCAGCTTTTGCGGGAAATCCCGTTGGATGCAGCCCGTGACGCACAGCAGGCAGGCGAGGAGGAGGGGGCGGGAGGGCTTCACGCGGCCCAAGCTAGGCACGGCGGGGGAGAATGCGCAGGGGTGCTCGCGTGACGGGCGGACGGCGGCGGGGGGGTGGTGACCGGGGCAGTCGGGCGTCTCTACCTTCCGGAAGCCCTCTGCCGAGACGGGAGACACGATGGAATCCTGGAACCAGAACCCGAGTGACGCGGTGCGCACGCATTCTCCGGACGGGATGAACCGGCGCATCGACGCGCACGTGGAGCGCTGTGTCCGCGACCTGGCCGAGCGCGGCGATCGGCGGGCCATCAGCGACTACCTGGATCGGCTGGAGCGCGCCTGGGACCTCAACCGGGTGGTGACGGTGGCGGCCTCGGCGGTGTCGCTCGTGGGCGTGGCGCTGGCGCCCCGCAACCGTCCGGGCTGGGCGGTGGTGGGCGGCGTGGCCGCGGGGCTGCTCTTGCAGCAGGGCCTGTTCGGCTTCGGTCCCCTGGCCACGCTCGCGCGCGCGTTCGGCGCGCGCACGCGGCGGGAGATCGACCTGGAGAAGTTCGCCCTCAAGGCGCTCCGGGGGGACTTCGAACGGATTCCCCGGGAGGGCGGCCCCCTGGCGCGGGCGAACGCCGCGCTGGTGGCCGCCCAGTGCTGCTGACCTCCCGCTAGCGGGGGCCTACCTGCAGGCCCCCGAGGGACACGGGGGAGCGGGGCGCGTCGCGCCGCTTCGGGGCGGACGCGCCCTTCTGCTTGAACATGTAGCCCTCCAGGCCGGCCAGGCCGATGGAGAACTGCGTCACCCACTTGTCGGCGGGACGGCCCACGGGGGCCTTCACGTCGAAGGGGTAGGCGAAGTGCAGGCGCAGCAGGATGGGGCCCAGGCCCACGTTGAAGCCCACGGCGGCGTCCACCACGCGCCTATCCCAGATGTTGCGCGCGGAGGAGCCGATGCCGCCCGCGTCGAAGCCCGCCACGCCCATGAGCGAGTTGAGGAAGGCGATGCGCACCAGGGCATCGAGCGGCACGCGCAACTCCAGCGTGGAGTAGAGGTAGTGCTGGCCGAGGAGCCACTGCGCGTCGCCGAAGGGCACGCCGCGCAGGGTGTCGAAGCTGGACAGGTAGAAGGAGCGGGAGAAGCGTCCACCGAAGCTCGAGCCCGTGCCGCCACGCAGCATGATGTGGGTGGCGCCCAGGGGGATGGGGAAGTAGCGCTCGGCGTCCACGCGCACGTTGCCGAAGAACTCCCCATTGAAGGGCTGCACGCCGGCGGTGACCTCTCCGAGCACCGAGCTGCCCGAGGTGGGCACCCCGGTGTAGTGGTAGCGCAAGGTGTTGTAGCCGGCGGCGCCGGACACCTCGGTCTGGAAGCGCAGGCCGGGCTGGTTCTGCTTCCAGGGCGTGTACAGGTCCCCGATGCCGTTGACCTCGGGCAGGTTGAGGATGAACGAGGTGGTGGGGTCGAGGAAGTAGTTGGAGCCGCCGACGTTGAGGTTGGCCTCCAGGAAGGTGAAGGTGCTCAGCGGGTAGCGCGCCAGACCCGTGGCGCCGAAGAAGCGCTCGCCGGAGATGAGGTAGCCGATGGGCAACCGGTCGCCGGCGGCCTGCACGAGCGTGCGGTCGATGCGGAAGCGCAAGGACTGGAAGAGGCCCCCGCCCCAGGTGGTGCGGCGCGACTGGTCCATGTAGATGAGGAAGCCGTCGGTGAGGGACAGCGAGCCGTACACGGCCACCTGGAAGAGCAGGGCGTGGTTGCGCAGCCGGTCCGTGGCCGAGCCGAACACCTGGCCGAAGAAGCCGCCCGCGCCCGCGCCCGCGAAGCCGAGGATGGGCCCCAGGTCGATGTTCTTGCGATGGAAGGGCTGGTAGGGCTCGGCGCCCTCGAGCGAGCGTCGGGGCAGGGGGCTGGGCGGGCCGGCCTCCTGGCCGCCGCGGACCGTCGCGTAGCCCTTGAGCTGCTGGGAGCGCAGCAGCGCCGGCTGGCGCTCTCCGGACAGGTGGAAGAGCGTCCACAGGTTGCCGTCCGGGGCGGGCGCGGGCTCGAAGAGGCCGGTGGCCACGTCCGTGCGCCGCACGATCGTCCCGCCGCCGGTGTACTCGTGCAGGTCCGCGTGGCTCTGGTCGTACGCCACGAAGAACAGGCGCCCGTCGGGCAGCACCGTGGGATCCTGATGGTCCCTCGGCTCGGACGTGAGCCGCTCCACCTGGTCGGGCGTCTCCGGCTTCACCCGGAAGAGGTTGTAGTAGCCGTGCGAGGTGGCGTCCGAGGTGTACACGATGCCGGCCGCGCCCCAGGTGAGGCTGCGCTCGGCGTAGACGTCCCGGGTGAGCTGCTGGGGCCTGGCGTCGGGGCCCTCCCCGAGCGGCAGGACGTACACGTCGCGCGTGCCGCCCTCGTTCAAGCCGATGAAGGCCAGCTTCTCGCCGTCCGGGGAGAAGGCCGGGGAGTAGGCGGCGATGAGCCCGTGCTGGGCGAGCCGGTGCGCCACGCGCTCGCCGAGCGAGAAGTCCACCCGGAAGGGGGCCTCCTTGTGCAGGCCGGTGGGGTTGTTGATGTAGGGGTTGCGGCCGGCGGGGGGCAGCGTGTCGCCGAGGCTCACGGGCTTGGCGCTGTGGGTGTAGCGCTGCACGTAGATGATGTCGCGCGCGAGCGACTCGGCCACGAACGCCACGCGCTCGTCGTTGAGGGCGAAGTTGCGGCCGAAGATGGGGTGCAGGGACTCGTAGCCCGGCACGCCGTCGCCCTGGATCTTCTGGGCGTCGTCGGGGGCGCGGGGGTCCACGAGCATGAGCTGGCTCTCGCCCGTCTCCGGCACGATGCTCCGGTAGATGAGCACGCGCCCGTCGGGGCGGCTGTTGAGCGCGGTGACGATGCCCTTGCGCTCGCGCAGGATCTCCAGCGTGGTCGAGGCCTGCTGGGACTTGAGGTAGGTGCGGTAGGAGCGCTGCTTGAGCCAGTCCTCGAACCGGGCGGCGATCTTCTGCGGCGAGTCCCCGGTGAGCAGCTCCATGAGCCCCTCGAAGTCCAGGTTCTGCACCCGGGGCGTGCCGGAGACGAGCTTGGGCGAGTTGTCGAGCACCTTCTGGATGAAGCCGGCGCCGTAGGTGTCCTCGAGGAACTGACACCGCGCCTGGCCCACCTTGTAGATCCACAGGAAGCCGTAGGGCCCGGGGGACCAGAAGTCGAGGAACGCGTAGCCGCGCTTGAGGTCCGGATTGACGAGCAGGTCGCGCACCATCATCTCGCCCTCGGGGTCCAACCCGCCCTTGGCGTAGAACTCGGCCAGGCCCTCGATGAACCACAGCGGGATGCCGTTGAGCGGATCCCCGCCCACCTTGGCCTGGTCCGCGAGGAAGCGGACCTTCTGGATGGTGAACTGGTGGGCCATCTCGTGGGAGCTGATCTCCCCGAACTGCCGGTGGTCACCGAGGTAGGGCAGGGTGAGCTCCAGGTTGCCCTGGGTGCTGGTGACGCCGAGCGTGCCCTCGGACACGGCGGTGACGTTGGTCTGCAGGAACTCCTGGTAGGAGGAGTAGAGGATGTACGGGAAGGTCTGGGTGGGGACGAACTTGAAGCGGCCCACGAGGTAGCGGTACGCGTCCTCGAGCTGGGGCGCGGCGAACTGGGCCACCTCCTGCTCGTTGCCGTAGAAGTAGAAGCGCACGCCGCCGCTCTTGTCCCCGAGCGACTGGGCATAGGCCTGGCCCGCGTCGGACATGCCGCCATCGGGCAGCTCGAAGGGCAGGGGCACCGCCAGGGGCGCCTCGTCGGTGCCGGCGTCCGCGGGCACGCCCCCATCGACGCCCCCGTCGAACCCCCCGGGAGGCAGGGGCACGCCCGGCGTGTCGGGGGTGGTGGGGCTCAGGGGCGTGCCCAGCCCCGGAGGCGTGGGGGGCTCCCGGGTGTCGAGCGTGGGGGCGGTGGGACTGGGCCCGCCTGGGGCGCCGGGCGCCTGCTGGTGGGCCCGGTGGGCCGCGGGGGGCGCGACACCCTCGGATTCGGGGCCCACGAGGATGTCCAGGTGCTTCCACTCGAAGTCGTAGGTATGGACAGGGGACCGGTACGCCTTGCGCGGGATGACATAGACCTGTGCGGACACCGCCTCGGGCAGGAGGAGGGTGAGCAGGGCGGTGAGGAGGACACGTCGGTTCACGGAGGTGACCTTGCGAGGCGGGGGGCGAAAGGAATCAGGTACGTCCCCACGCTATCCCATGGCGCCAGGGAAGCATCCGAGCGCTTCACGGCGAATGCTCAGCGCCTTACGTCCCTGGCACGGGGGCCCAGTCACACCCGGGGCTTTTATCGCCCCCGGATGAACCGGTATGGATGAGGCATGAATCGTTTACTGCTGGTCATGACCGGGGCGCTGCTCCCGGCGCTCGTGGGTTGTTCCAACACGGTGGATACGGAGCCCAAGCGGGACTGTGAGTTCGAGGCCTTCGATGTCTCGGCCTGTGACGCGGCGGCGCTGGCCTCGGTCAAGGCCGAGGGCATCTGGAACGCGAACGTGGTGCTGGGGGGGGTGGATGCGCCGGGGACGGTGCGCTTTCCGGGCGCCCCCCTGCTCTTCAACACGCCCATGAGCGAGCAGCGCGTGGGGGAGGGCACGTTCTTCCTGGCGGGGGACTACCCCAACGGGGCCATCTCCAGCCGGCTGGTGCTCTCCGGGTGCCAGGCCCCGAGCGCCACCCAGGTGACGGGCACGTTCCGCCGGTGCTCCAATGGGGCGGGTGACCTGACGGGTAACTTCGAGGCGGTGCGCCTGCAGCGGCGCGCCGGGGAGCAGGAGGCCGAGGGCGTGGCCCTGGTCTCGGAGACGCCCCTGCCCCGGGGCATGGCGTCGGACGTGTTCGTGGCGGGGGGCTTCGCCTATGTGACGGCGCTCTCGGACGGCCTCTTCATCTACGATGTGAGCAAGCCGGAGCACCCCGAGAAGCTCGCGGAGCTCTCGCCCTCCAACGACGTCTGGTACCGGGCATGGGTCCGGGGCCAGACGCTCTACGTGTCGAGTTCCAAGGAGGGCGTGATCCTCTACGACGTGCGCAACCCCAAGGCCCCCACGCGCATCACGGACACGTCCTGGCGCCAAGCGGTGCAGGGATGGGGCCTGGTGGTGGACCAGGACCGGCTCTACCTGATGTCGCCCGCGCCCCGGGGCGAGGTCCTCATCTATGATCTCTCCAAGGATGCGAACAAACCCTCGTTGCTGGCGCGCTACTACGCGGAGGAGAGCCTCTTGGCCAACGGGGAGACGCCCGTGGAGGGCGTGGTCTTCAACGACCGGCTCTACGTGGGCCACTGGCGCTACGGTCTGGTGGTGGCGGACGTGAAGACGCCCACCAAGCCGGTGACGCTGGGCCACTTCGGCTACGACAAGGCCACGAGCCGCCCGGTGGCCGTGGGAGTGATCGAAGGGGACGGTCGGACGATCGCCTTCGAGGCGAGCGAGGGCTGGAACTCCCGCATCCGGGCCCTGAACGTGACGGATCCCGCGCACATCGAGCAGGTGGGACAGTTCCAGCTGCGGCCGGAATCCACTGTGAGTGGACTGACGCTGGTGGGGTCGCGACTGTATGTGGCCCATGCACAGGACGGCCTGCGCATCCTGGACGTGTCCAACCCCAGTACACCGAAGCCGCGAGCCTACTACAATACGTGGCGGGAGTCGGATCCAGGCCGGGGCCAGGCGTTCCTCGAGGGGCTCAGTGGCGTGAAGGTACCGGGAGACGGGTACCTCTATGCCGCGGAGACGTCGCGAGGACTGATGGTGTTCCGGGAGCAGTGAGTGAGGCGCATGAGCCAGAGCGTGTTGACGTCGTGTGAGCGGTGCCAGTCCCTTCCGGAGAAGTTCGAGCTGGAGGGCCCTGGCCGGCTCTTCCTGTGGCTGCCCATAGGCCACAGCTACGGCAAGCTGGTGCGCCAATTGAGCGACTCGGGCCGGGAGCATCGGGCGCTGCCGGAGGACCGGTGCGTGACGGTGCGCCTGGAGGGCGCGCAACTCGGCACCTTCGTGGCGGACATCCTGGGGGCGTTGACGGACGAGGAGTCGCGCGCCACGCGGGCGCTGTTCGTCCAGGGCGACGCCGAGCCGGGTCTGCGTGACTTTCCCCGGGTGGGCTCGCTGCCCCAGCTCTTCACGCAGACGCGTGCGGGGTGGCTGGTGGACATCCTGGCCGACAAGCGCATCACCAGCCATTACCAGCCCATCGTGGACGCGGAGGACACGCGCAAGGTGTACGCCTACGAGGCGCTCATGCGTGGCTTCGAGCGCGATGGCTCCATGGTCTCGCCGTACAAGATGCTGACGCTCGCGCGCGACGCGGACCTGCTCTTCCAGTTGGACCTGGCGGCGCGGCTGTCGGCGGTGCGCGAGGCCTCGCGGCTGGGGCTCAAGGCGCCCATCTTCATCAACTTCACGCCCACGGCCATCTACGATCCGGAGTTCTGCCTGCGCTCCACGGTGGCCGCCATCAAGGACGCGGGCATGTCCCCGCAGGACGTGGTGTTCGAGATCATCGAGTCGGACCACACGCCCAACGCCAACCACCTCAAGTCGCTCATCGCCTACTACCGGCGCACGGGCTTCCGGGTGGCGCTGGATGACCTGGGCGCGGGCTACTCGTCGCTCAACCTCATCCACCAGCTGCGCCCGGACATCATGAAGCTGGACATGGAGCTCATCCGCGGCATCCACCACGACCCCTACAAGGCGTCCATCACGCGCAAGCTGCTGGAGCTGGCGCAGCAGCTGGGCATCCTGACGGTGGCCGAGGGCATCGAGACGCCCGAGGAGCTGCGCTGGGTGCGCAGCCACGGGGTGGACTTCGTCCAGGGCTATCTCATCGCCAAGCCGGCGAGCCCGCCGGTGTCCATCACGCCGCACTTCACGGAGTGAAGGACGCGGGCTGCCCCGCGAGGCTCATGCGCCAGGCGGCCCTCAGCTCGTCGCTGGCGTAGAGCAACTGGTAGCGCGCCTCGTCCGGATTGCGCTGGGCCACGGACGCGGTGAGTGTCGACAGCCGGGTGACGGCGCTCTGGATGAGCCGCGCGGGCTCTCCCGCGCCGGTCGCCTCGGCGCTGGCGAGGGCCGCGGCGAGATCCTGCTGCGCGGCGATGACGGTCGCGTCGATGGTCTCCTGGCCCGCGACGAGGAGCTGGTCCAGGGCGAGCACGCGCTGGTAGCCGCGCTCGAGGTCGGCGAGACGCGCCTGACGCGACTGCTCGCCCTGCAGGACCGCCGCCTGTTGCGCGACGCGCTGCTGCTCCAGGGTCTGGACGCGCGAGAGGTCTTCTTGCCGCTGGGCGCTGGACTGCAACCGCATCAGCTCCATCTGGGCGCGGAGTTCCTCGAGCTGGGCGGCCTGCACGGCACTCGCCGCCTCCGCCTCGGTGGGAAGGGTGGCCGTGGGCGTCTGACCCAGCAGCAGGGCGAGGGAGATGGGGATCAGGGCGGTCATGGGGGAGAATCTGTTCATTCCTGGACCCCGGGGCAGGGCTGGCGCCGGGGCGACGGGCTCTCGCCTGTCAGGGCAGCGGCCGTCCTGCGTCCGTGAGGGAACTCCCTGCGCTCGACGAGGTGCCCCGTGTCCTGCCCGCTGCTCCCCCTGCTCTCCGTGATGTGGACGGTGACGGCCGCTCCGGCCGACCCGGGCGGGGGTGGAGTGGCTGCGCGAGACGGTTCCGCTCGCGGCGCTGACGCCGTCGGGGACCCTGGAGGCCACGGTCGATTCGCGCGCCGAGACCCTGGTGCTCACGCTGTCGACGGAGGGCCTGACGGCGCCGACCCGGCGCTTCGAGGTGGAGGTGCGCCTTGCCTTGAGGGAGATCGACGCCTCGCGGGTCCGGGTGGTGGCGTTCGGGGACCGGGCCTCGGTCACGCTCTACGCCCTGCGTCCGGAGGGGTTCACGGTGGTGCGCCGCTCCAGTGCGCCCTGCACCGGGGGCACCTGCCCGTGGGAAGGCGAGGTCACGGACACGCTGGGCCGCTACGACCTGGTGTTCCGGGACGAGACGACGGCCAGGCGCATCGCGCGGGAGTTCCGGCGCGTGGGTTGGGAGGCGTCGTCCTGCGTGCTGCGTGGGCCCTGACAGGGCGATGCCCACGGCGAGGGTCTCGCCGCGGGCATCCGCGTGTCAGTAGGTCTTGCCATCCTGGTGCGTCGCTCCGCTGCCCATGTCATGGCCGAGGTCGTGGTGCGTGGCATCCAGTCCCGAGCCGCCCATGTCCTGGTGGTTGATGTCCTGGTTGAGGCCCGGGTCCGTCTCCAGCCCGCTGCCGCCCATGCCGCTGTCGAGCGAGACGCTCCGGGCGAGGTTGGTGTCCTTCTCCACCGTGAAGCTGGTGCGGACCTGCTGGCCCTCCTTGATGTCCTTGATCTTCTTGACCGAGGCATCCTGGAACTGGGTGTTCTTGTCGACCTTGAGCGAGATGATGCCCTGCTCGGTGCGCAGCTTGAGCTCGCTGCCGCTGCTCTTGACCACGGTGCCGCTCGTTTCCTTCTCCCCGAGCATCTGGCCCTTCTGGGCGCCCATGTGCTGGGCCGAGGCGCCCGAGCCGCCCGTGGCCTGACCGCCCACCTGCTCGGTGCTCTGGGTCTTGTATTCCTTGTTGCCACCGGCCAGGGCCATGCCCGAACTCATCAGCGCCGCGGCCGCGACCACTCCCACGATTCTCTTCGTCATGATCGTTCTCCCTGTGTTTGAGCGGCGGCCGGGCCCTGGGGCTCGCGCGCCGCCAGGAAGAACCTAGGTGCGGGTCAGGGCGCGGACAGTGACGGCCGACCAACCGCCCCGGGCCGAGCCCTGGGCGAGCGTCCCTCCTGGCGCGTCATGACGGGCGGGCGGGCGGGCGGCTTGAACTGTGGAGGCGTTTTCTCTTACCGTTCGGGTCCATGCCTCCGATTTCCAAGCAGTCGCCCGCGCCCGTCGCCGAGCCCCTGCCGACCCCGTCCTTCCCCGCGATCGAGTCCTTCATCGAGAGCGCCTCCGCGGAGGAGGTGCAGACGCTCTTCAACCCGGTGAAGAACGAGCTGGCCAACCTCAAGGGCCCCAAGGTCGAGCACGCCAAGAAGGTTCACGCGGCCATCTCGCGCACCGAGGAATTGCTCGCCGTGCTCCTGGAGACCCGCGAGCGCCTGGAGACCGAGTCCCGTTCCAAGGGCCGGAAATAACTGAGGAAGGACGGGACAGGGCGGTTTTGATGTGCCCCTACGCAACTGTGCCCGTGGATCAACGATAATAGGGGAAAGGGAGCGCGGGTTCGCCCGGAGCGCTCCGCGGAATTCTTGGACGTTCCATCGCCTGGAGAGGAACCATGAAGATCGACAGCAGCCTGAACATGCCCCGGATGTCCACCAACATGACGACGGCGCGCGTGACGCCCGACACGAGCTTCGCCGCTCGCGTTCAGTCCGGCGTGGGCACCGCGGCCAACGCGGTGGCCGGCGGCGTGGGCGTGGTGGCCAACATGGTTCCGGGCGGCTCGGTGGTCTCCGCGGCCGTGTCCTCGCTCACCACCTTCGGTGGCGCCAGCGGCTCCGGCTCGGCCCCCTACTACGGCGCGGCCATGGGCTCGGGCGTCTCGGCCATGAGCACCACGGTGGGCGCGGGCTCGGGCGGCGCGGTCGCCTCGGGTGCCACCTCCATCGGCGTGGGCGGCAACGGCAACGTGAACGTCCCCACGGGCGGCAGCGGCGTGGGCACCGAGTTCAACGGCGAGATGTCCAGCATGTTCGCCGAGCAGAAGAAGCTCCTGGGCCTCCAGGTGGCGATGCAGCGCGAGAACCAGGTGTTCAGCACCATCTCCAACGTGCTCAAGACCCGGCACGATTCGGCCAAGAACTCCATCGGCAACATCCGCTAGAGTTCGGCCGCACCCCGGTCCGGGGCGTTCAGTAACCGGGAGGCGGTGCCTCCCGGCTTCGGAAAGGACACGGACGTCACATGGCGGAGACTTCGGAGATCTCGGGCAGCCTGGTGCCGCTCGCGCGGCGTGAGGCGATGATCCTCCTCGAGGCGGGCTATCTCTGGCTCGACATGGGCCAGTACGACAAGGCGCGCGAGATCTTCGCCGGCGCCGTGGCGCTGATGCCCCGCAGCGAGGTGCCCCAGCTCGCCATGGGCTCGCTCGAGTTCGCGTTGGGCCGGCACGACAAGGCCCTGCAGTCCTACCGGGCCGCCCAGCGGCTGGCGCCCCACTCGTCGCTGCCCCGCGCGCACGTGGGCGAGGCCCTGTTGTTCATGGGCAAGGTGCCCGAGGCCTTGAAGGAGCTCAAGGCGGCGCTGGAACTGGAGCCCGAGGGTGATGGGGCGCGCCTGGCTCAGGTGTTGATCGATGCGAAGGAAGCGGGGGCTTTGCCTCCGCCTGGCGCCAAGAAGTAGGCTGCCGTTGACGCGAAGGAGATCCCGATGTCGGTCGGTGGAGTTGGACGAGGGGGCGGTAAGGGCCGGGCTGGAGGCGCCAAGGGTGCCTCGGGCAAGGCACCGGCGGGCAAGGCGGGAGGCGCCTCCTTCGGGGGCACCGTGGATCGGACGGCGGGACTGGTGGGCCCCTCGGGCCTGGTCGGCTCGGACAACGTTCAAGGGCCGCAGGCAGCGGATCCCTTGAGTGCCCAGGCGATGGTCATCGCCAAACAGCTCAAGAACGGGAACTTCAAGAGCAAGGAAGAGGCGACGCGCAAGCTCGTCGCCGAGGTGCTCAAGGAGAAGCTGCGCATGAAGTCATCGGCCCTGACGACCAAGATCGCGGATGCCCTGCAGGACGACCCCCGTCTGAATCAGGCCCTCGAGCGGTTGTGGTCGAAGGCCGAGTGAGCGGCGCGCTTGGCTCTCGGCGAAGACAAGAAGGTCTTGCTGGAAAAGTACGGACCTTACGTCCGGTCGCTCGCGTCGACCGTCCGTAAGCAGTTCTCCGCCCAGCTTGAACTGGATGAGCTCCTCGCGTACGGCCAGATCGGCCTGCTCGAGGCAGCGGACCGTTTTGATCCCAAGGTAGGGGCCAATTTCCTCACCTTTGCCCACTACCGCATCAAGGGCGCCATCTACGACGGCCTGCGCAAGATGGGGGTTCTCAAGGGCAACGACGCGCGCACGTCCTATATGGGCGAGCGCGCGACGGCCTATTTGGGAAATTTGTCGGATCGCGAGCAGGGAGGAGGCAACCGCGGGGGGTCCATTGACGATGATGTCATGGAGATTTCCAACGCGGTGGCGGGGCTGGCGATGGTGTTCGCCACCAGCCTCGAGGGCTCCGAGTCCCTGGGGTTCTCGGACGAATCGCTTCCGGCGGACCAGCGCATCGAGCTGGAGCAGCAGCGGGTGAGGGTGAGGGCGGCGATCGAGAAGCTGCCGGAGAAGGAACGACGGCTGCTGCAGGGGTATTACTTCCAGGGCAAGACGCTGGAAGAGGCGGGCGCGGAGATCGGGCAGTCGAAGAGCTGGGCGTCGCGCCTGCATGCGCGCGCCATCGAGCGGCTCAAGGAATTGTTGAACGAGGAGGAGTCTTCCTCCCCTGAGGATTCAAGGAGGCAGTCACATGGCGGGTCCAATGGCCGGCGTCTCGGCAGCGCAGATCGCCCAGCAGAAGTCGCAGGACCTGGGCGCGCAGCAGGTCAACAAGCAGGGAGCCTCGAAGTTCGACGCGGCCCTCGCTAACAAGGCGCAGGGCCCCGAGCAGGCCCAGGCCGCGCAGGCGGCCCAGGCCACGCAGCGCACCGAGCAGGTGCGCCACGCCGAGGCCATCAACAAGACGGAGAAGGCGGCGCTCAACAAGGTGAACCCCACGGGCATGGAGCCCGCCACCGCCAAGGGCGCCCAGGCCGTCAACGCCAAGCCCGAGACCGGCAAGGCCGGCAACATGCTCTCCCACGTCGTGGGCGAGCTGGAGAAGGGCCAGGTCAACATGGACAAGCTCATCCAGGCCGGCGCCTCCGGGAAGAACTTCTCCAACGCCGAGCTGCTGTCGCTCCAGGCCGGCATGTACAAGTACACGCAGGAGCTGGACCTGACGAGCAAGGTGGTCGAGAAGGCCACGAGCGGTCTCAAGGACACGCTCAAGACCCAGGTCTGATCCGCGCGCACGGCCGCCCGCTCCGCGGGCGTCTCCGAGCCTTGTCAGGGCGCTTCCTCTCCGAGGGAGCGCCCTTTCTCGTTTCCCGGGTGTTTCCGGCGCGGGTCTTGTTGGAAACACGGCGGCCCATCTAAGCTAGGCGCGCCCATGACGCTCCGACCGTACGCGCTCGCGGCCCTCCTCGTTGTCGCGCTGGGGACCGGCTGCACCATCGACCTGCAACATGACCTCTCGGAACAGGACGCCAACGAGATCTACGTCCTGCTGAGCAACAAAGGCATCTCCGCCACGAAGTTGAAGGAAGAGGGTGGCAACGAGCTGCGCTTCCGGATCCAGGTGCCCAAGGCGGACGCGGCGCATGCCGCCAAGCTGCTGCGCGACTACTCGTTGCCGCGGCCCATGGAAAAGGGGCTGAGCCACTTCGCCAAGGGCGGCATGGTGCCCACGGCCACCGAGGAGCGCGCCATGCTGCTCAAGGCCCTGGGCGGCGAGGTGTCCAACGCGCTCAACCAGGTCGACGGCGTGCTCGAGGCCCGGGTCATCGTGATGATCCCGGAGAACAACGATCTCACCCAGCCGGAGAACAAGCCCAAGCCCTCGGCCTCGGTGTTCGTCAAGTACCGCCCGGGCGCGAAGAACGAGCCGCCCATCAAGCGCGAGGACATCCAGCAGTTCGTCTCCACCGCGGTGCCGGAGCTGAGCCCCTCGGCGGTGACGGTGCTGTTGTCGTCGGCCAACGCGCCCACCCTGGACGAGGACGCGGACAACCAGCTCAAGGAACTGCTGGGCATCCGCATGGCGCCCGCCAGCGTGGGCCCGTTCCGCACGATGGCCGGCGTGGCCGTGCTGCTCGTGCTGGCGTCGCTCGGTCTGGCGCTCTGGCCGCTCATCCGCGGCGGAAGTGCTGGCGCGGCGCGCGCCCGCTCCAAGTAGGAGCCGTGCGACCCTCCTCCGTTGTCTTCCTGGAACGTGCCTTCCCTGCGGGGTGACCGTTGGACCAGTTCTTCACCGCGCTGAGCAAGCGGCAGACGATGACGCTCCTGACCGCCATCACCTTCGGCGGGCAGGAGGGGGTCGCCGCCCTGGAGCACCTGCCTGAGGAAGAGGCGGAGCTGTTGCAGCACCGGGCCCAGGGGATCCTCCAGATTCCCCGGGACAAGCGCATCCCGCTGCTGGTCCAGGAGATCAAGCGGCTGATGAAGGACCGCCGCGGTCAGCTCTGGAGCGCGGAGCCGGAGCGCCTGGCGGAGCTGCTCAAGCGCGAGCGCGCCGCCCTGGTGGAGGTGGTGCTGCGCGCGCTGCCCGGACCGCTCGCGGACGCCGTGCGCTCCCACCTGCCCAACACGGGCCGGGTGAAGCTCACGCGCGAGGTCCGGCCGCAGATCCTCGACATCGTGCGCTGGAAGCTCGAGGAGCGGCTGGCGCGCGAGGCCTCCGCGCATGTGCCCTTCAAGTTCACCGACGTGCTCCTCCTGGAGGCGCGCGAGCTGCTCACCGTGTGTGACCGGCTGGGCGCCCGGGTGCTGGGTCCCGCGCTGGCGGGTCTCCCCGAAGCCATCCGGGAGCCCTCCCTCGCCACGCTGCCGCCGCACATGCGCCAGCTCGCCACGCGCGCGGTGACGGCCAACGCGCCGCGCAAGCTCGCCGAGGACGAGGCCACGGCCCAGGTCGGCCAGTACGGCGGCATGGACGACCTGGCCGCCGCCATCCGCAGCGCCGGTGTCCACCGCCTCGCGCGCGCGAGCGTGACCCAGTCCGCCGAGTTCGCGGCCCGCCTCCTGGAGAAGCACCGGGGTGAGTTCGGCCAGCTCGTGGCCAGATGGGTCCGCGAGGAGCGCACCAAGCCGACGAGCCGAGGGGATGGCGGTCGCACGGACATCGTCACCGACCTCGAGCGGCTCGCGGCCCGGGGACTCATCGAGCGTCCCGTGCGGCTCACCACCGCCCCGCGCCCGCCCACGCTGGGCCCGCCCCCGGGCGGCAAGCCGGCTCCGGCCGCGCAGGGTCGCGCGCCCGCGCTGTCCCGCGAGGTGCGCGCCGAGGCGGCGCCGGAGTCTCCCGCCCGCCGGTCCGCGTCCTCCCAGGTCGTGCGGCGCGACCCCATCGCCGAGCGCGAGGCGCGCCGGGCGGGGGCCGTGGGCGCGGGCCGGGAGCGTCCCCGCGAGGCCCCGCCGGAGTCCTCGCCCTCGCGCGTGAGCCGGGTGGTGGCCCCGCCGGAGTCCTCGCCCTCGCGCGTGAGCCGGGTGGCGCCCCCAGAGTCCTCGCCCTCGCGCGTGAGCCGGGTGGCCCCGCCGGAGTCCTCGCCCTCGCGGGTGAGCCGGGTGGCGCCGTCGCCCGAGCGCTCGGTGTCGCTGATCGCGCCGCCCTCCCGGACGGGCACGAGCAACCGCGCCCCGACGCGAGGGCCGCCCCCGGAGACCGAGAGCTCGCGCATCTTCCGCTCCCCGGTCGCTCGCGCGAACGGTCGGGGCTCCGTGGGCAGCTCGGAACCCCGGGGTGAGACGTCCACCGAGCGTCCGCCGCGGGTGATGGGGACCAACCCTTCCCAGGCGGCCCTCCGGCCTGACAAGGCCCCAGCCGAGCGTGGCGAGCGGCCGCGTCCGCCGGGTCCACGAGACCGTGGTCCCCGGGGCGGAACGCGCTAGCATCGCGCTGACAAGGAGCTGTCCATGGCGATTGGCAAGGTGATCAAGGGAGACTCGGGGACGGAGCCAATGCCCGGTGGGGACAGGCCCGCGCCGCGCCCGCCGCGTCCGGGCGTGATGAACGCCGAGGTGTTCGAGGCCCGGCAGTCCGCCCAGGGCATCATCGAGGAGGCCCAGCGCGAGAAGGAGCGCATCCTCGCCGACGCCCAGCGCGAGCGCGAGGACGTGCTCGCCAAGGCGCGCGAGCAGGGCCGTCAGGAGGGCCTCGCGCAGGTCACCGAGACGCTCTTGCGCGCCAAGATGCACGCCGGGGAGATCCTCGCCCAGCAGGAGCACGACGTCGTGTCGCTCGCGTGCAAGATGGCCGAGAAGATCATCGGCCGGGACGTGGAGCGCGACCCCTCCATCCTGGCGGACATCTGCGCCAAGGCCATCGAGGAGCTTCGCAACGCCCGCGCGGTGGTGCTCCGGGTCAACCCCAAGTCGGCCGCCGTGCTGCGCGCGCGCAAGGCCGAGCTCATGGAGATGATCGGCCGGGCGGTGGACGTGTCCATCCGGGAGGACCCCGACGTGGCGCCCGTGGGCTGCATCGTGCGCACGGAGTTCGGCACGGTGGACGCGCAGCTGCCCACCCAGTTCGAGATGCTCCAGAACGTCCTGTTCCCCGACACGGCCAAGAAGGAAGGGCCCGCCTAAGCCATGGCCATCGATCTCTCGCGCTACTACACCCTCATCCGCGAGGCGCCGCTGTACCGGGTGCGCGGCCGCGTCACCGAGCTGACGGGCCTCGTCATCAAGGCGAGCGTGCCCGGCGTGCGCGTGGGTGAGCTCGTCTTCATCAAGGGCCACGGCGGCCGGGCCTCGGTGAAGGCCGAGGTGGTGGGCTTCCAGGGTGACGAGGTCATGCTCATGCCCCTGGGCGAGCTGCTCGGCATCGGCCCGGACAGCGAGGTCATCCCCACGGGGCGGCCCCTCTCCATCAAGTGCGGCGAGGAGCTGCTCGGCCGCGTGCTCAACGGCATCGGCGAGCCCATGGACGGCATGCCCCTGCCGGAGGGCATGCTGGACTGGTCGGTGGACCGCGACTGTCCGGACCCCTTCAAGCGCCAGCGCATCGAGCGGCCACTGCCCCTGGGCGTGCGCTGCATCGACGGCCTGCTCACCGTGGGCGAGGGCCAGCGCGTGGGCCTCTTCGCCGGCTCGGGCGTGGGCAAGTCCACGCTCATGGGGCAGATCGCCCGCAACACCCAGGCGGACCTCTGTGTCGTGGCGCTGATCGGCGAGCGTGGCCGTGAAGTGCGCGAGTTCATCGAGGACGCCATGGGCGAGGAGGGCATGAAGCGCTCGGTGCTCGTGTGCGCCACCTCGGACCAGCCCAGCCTCGTGCGTCTGCGCGCCGCCTACGTGGCCACGGCCATCGCCGAGTACTTCCGCGAGCGCGGCGGCAACGTGCTCTTCATGCTCGACACGGTGACGCGTCTGGCGCGTGCCCAGCGTGAAATCGGCCTCGCCATCGGTGAACCCCCGGCGCGTCAGGGCTATCCGCCGAGCGTGTTCTCCATGCTGCCGCGCATCCTCGAGCGCACGGGCAACTCGGACAAGGGCAAGTGCACCGCCATCTACACGTGCCTGGTGGCCGGCGGTGACATGGAGGAGCCCATCGCCGACGAGGTCCGCGGTATTCTCGACGGCCACTTCATCCTCAACCGCGCCCTGGGCGAGCGCAACCAGTGGCCCGCCATGGACGTGCTGGCCAGCCTCTCGCGTGTCATGAGCGGCATCGTCTCCAAGGAGCACAAGAAGGCCGCCGGCAAGCTGCGCGAGACGCTCGCCACCTACGAGAAGCAGCGCGACCTCATCCTCCTGGGCGCCTACCAGTACGGCACGGATCCCCGGACGGACTACGCCATCGACAAGTACGACGCCATCATCGACTTCCTCAAGCAGGACACCCACTCGAACAGCCCCTACGAGGAGACGGTCGAGCAGCTGATCCAGCTTTTCGAGGAGTAGCGGGGCGGGTGACGGGACGGGGCCGTTTCCGGCTAGGATGGGTCCACCATGCCCCCCTACCGTTTGCAGACCCTGCTCGAGATGCGCGAGCGCGCCAAGGAAGAGGCCGAGCAGGCCTTCTCCGAGGCCATCAAGGCCCTGGAGGCGCAGAAGGCCGAACTGGCGCGCATGGAGCAGGATCTCGCCACGCGCAAGGCCGAGCGCAAGCAGAAGGTCATGGCCCACCTGCAGCAGGTGATGGCCAAGGGCAACGCGGGGGTCAACGGCTTCAACCAGATGAACCGCTACGAGGAGCGCCTCAAGGACGAGGAGGCGCAGCTCGCCCTGGAGATCGAGCGCCAGAAGGAGACCGTCAAGGTCGCCGAGAAGCTCGTCGAGCAGCGCCGGCGCGAGATGGCCGAGGCCGCCAAGGAGCTCAAGGCCATCGAGAAGCACAAGGAGAACTGGCAGAAGCAGATCCGCGCCGAGCGCCAGGCGAAGGAGGAGCTGAACCAGGAGGAGATTGGCAACACCTTGTTCCTGATGCGCCAGCGCAAGTAACCTCGCGGCCTCCCAAATGGTGAAGCGATGAGTCGAGTCGAAGACGATCGTCAGGCACAGCGGACCGCGGAGCGGGCGGTCCAGGATCGGCGCCTGCAGGAGGCCAAGTCCAAGCAGCGCCAGGAGGGCGAGTCCGCCTTCTCCAAGATGGTCCAGGAGCAGAAGGCCGCGCCGCAGCAGCAGAAGGCCGCGCAGCCGCAGCAGCAGTCCCTGGGCAAGTCCGTGCTCGCCCGGCTCCAGCAGGAGGGCAAGACGGGCGAGGCGCGCACCCAGCAGCGCCACACCGGCAAGGCCGAGGGTGAGTCGCGCGCCCAGGGCGCCCCCACCGACTCCGCCTCCCCGGAGCAGCTCACCCGCGGCCGCCAGGGCGACCAGTCCGTGGTGCACTCGCGCGCCGAGTCGCGCTCCACGGACGCGCGCGTCACCGAGAAGACCCTCGACGAGCGCGGCGAGGAGATGAACCAGAGCAGCGACAACGCCGCGGCCGGGGCCCAGGCGAGCCGGGGCAAGGGCGCGATCAAGGCGGACGCGGACGGCGGCGGCAAGCAGGGCGGCGGGGACGGCAAGGACAAGAAGGACGGCGCGGAACTGGCCGCGGGCTTCCGCTTCAACCCCGCGCTGATGGCGCCCGTGCCCGTGGCCAAGCCCACGCACACCGCCGCCTCCGAGCGCATGCGCGCCCTGGCCAACGAGATCGCCCAGAAGATCGTCGAGCGCATCCGCGTGGGCACCAATGCCGCGGGTCACGCCGAGTTCCAGATCGAACTGCGCGGGGACGTGCTCAGCGGCCTGACCATCAAGCTGAGCGCCAAGAACGGGAAGATCCAGGCCGTGTTCAGCGGCAAGGATCGTGAGATCCTCAAGATGCTCGAGCAGCAGCGCGACGGGCTCAAGACCGCGCTGGCCGGCAAGGGCCTGACGCTCGAGACGATGCGGGTCGAGGCCAAGACATGAGCCTCGACGCGGACGACGGACCGGGCGAGCAGGAGCGCACCATGGTCGTCGACACCCGCCAGCTCAAGCGTCCCGCCCCCGCCGCTCCGGCCGCCCCCGTCGGCAAGACGTGGAAGCCCCACGTCTTCAAGCTGGAGAAGGTATCGCTGGGCGACACGCGGCTGCTCGAGCAGGTGCGCTGGCTCAAGCCCAAGCCCGAGGCCCTGGAGGCCCTGGGCGCGCGGCTCCAGGCGCTCTTCGACACGCAGGTGGGCTTCGCCCTGGAGTCGGCGCGGGTGCTGGCCCCGGGCGAGCTGCGCCGGGTGCTGACCGAGCCCACCTTCCTGTCCTTCCTGGTGCCTGGGGCGCACCGGGGCCGGGCGGTGTTGGAAGTGGAATTGGCGCTGGCGCATGCCGCGGTGGACATGCTGCTGGGCGGCGCGGGCGAGACCGTGGGCCTCAGGCCCCTGACGGACATCGAGGAGGGCGTGGCGAGCTTCGTCATCCTCGAGGCCGTCAAGGCGCTCGTGCCGGGCATGGATGCCCAACTGCCCAAGCTGCGGCTGGAGGGCGTGTCGCGCGGCGTGGACGAGGCGGTGTC
The DNA here is from genome assembly GCF_016904885.1 of Archangium primigenium. Lineage (NCBI taxonomy): Bacteria > Pseudomonadati > Myxococcota > Myxococcia > Myxococcales > Archangiaceae > Melittangium > [Archangium] primigenium. The sequence goes on along the minus strand of NZ_JADWYI010000001.1, from coordinate 7,835,134 downwards.
GCGGCTGAGCGAGGATGGCGCCGTGGTGGCCATCCACCTGCGGGTGCGTCTGGGCGCCCAGGACGGCATGGTGCGCCTGTTCGTGCCCGCGGGGGTGATGGACGTGATGACGTCCGCGCCCTCGGCCGAGCAGCAGCGCGCCACGGCCCAGGCGCAGCTCGCCTCGCATGCCGGCCGCCTGTCGGCGGTGCGCACCTGGCTGCGCGCGGAGATCGGCCGGGCGGAGATCACCGGCCGCGACCTGGCGAGCCTCCGGCTCAAGGACGTGGTGCTGGTGGATGACCTGCTGGCCCGGCCGGATCAGGGTGGCTCGGGCACGGCGCGGCTGTTCGTCGGGCTGGGCCGCGTGGGCCACCTGGCCGCGGACGTGTTCGTGCAGGGCAATGGCTACGTGGCGCGCCTCACGGACGTGGTGCGGGCCGAGGAGGGCCACGAGGGCTCGCCTCCGGACGCGCTGGAGGAGGCGCTGGCCGCCATCCGGGCCGCGCAGCGGCAACAGGGGGGCGAGGAGTACACGAACCCCGAGCGAAACAACCCCTTGGAGAGCGACGACAGAATGGACGCAGGCGACCTGCTGGGTGACATCCCGCTACAGATTTCCGTGGAACTCGCCCGCCTGCCGGTGACGGCGGAGCAGGTGGTGGGGCTGCGGGCCGGCCAGGTCGTCGAGCTGCGCCGGGGACCGGGCGAGCCGGTGGACCTGTCGGTCAACGGCAAGGTGGTGGCCCGGGGTGAGTTGGTGGAGATCGAGGGCCAGCTGGGCGTGCGCATCCTCTCGCTCGCGGGCTAGGCTTTCCGTGGCTCCAGGCAGGCGAGCGAGAAGGGCGGGGCGGTGGCCCCGTGGCGGTCTCGTCGCCGATGCACTAGCCTCGCCCCCCACCATGGCCGCCGCGTCTTCCGCTCCCTTGTCCCGCCAGGCCTTGTGGCTCTGCGCGAGCCTCCTGCTGGCGCCGCTGGCCCGGGCCGAGGCGCCCCCGGCCGAGGCCCCCGCCGCCGAGGTGACGGCACCCGCTCCCGCGCCCGCCGCGGCGCCCGACCTGACGGACGGCCTGCCGCCCTCCGGGGATCCCGCGCTGCTGACCGGTGGCGAGGACGCGCCCGAGAGCCTCGGCTGGATGCTCACGCGCACGCTGCTGATGTTCGGCGCGGTGGTGGGCTGCATCTACCTCACGCTCAACGTGGGCCTGCGCAAGCTGATGGGTCTGCAGGGCGTGCCCATGGGCCGGCCCTCGGTGGTGTCCGTGGTGGAGCGCGTGGCCCTGGAGCCGCGCCGCACGGTGTTCGTGCTCAAGGCCGCGGACGAGTACCTGTTGGTGGGCAGCAGTGACAGCGGCCTGCAACTGCTGTCCAAGCTGGACACCGGCGCGGTGGAGCGCATCCGCACCGAGCGGCCCCCGGCCACCGTGGTCCCCCTGACGCCTTTTCTCCAGAAGCTCCTGGCCCGCCGCGACGCCGCGCGGCAGGCGGCTCCCCAACCGAGTGGCACCCGACCGCCGGGCGCCTGATTGCGACGATGAGATTCACGCCCAACCCCCGCTTCCCCGTCCTGCGCCTGCTGCCCGGGCTGTTCGCCGTGGCCATCGCGTTGAATCCGTTCATCGCCCTGGCCGCCAAGCGCGCCGGCGGCTCTCCGGACTCGCCCATGTCCGTGGAGTCCGTCAGCCCCGACTCCTTCGCCTCGCGGCCGCTGGTGCTGATGTTGGCGCTGGCCGCGCTGTCGCTCGTCCCCTTCGTGTTGATGATGGTGACGAGCTTCGTGAAGATCTCGGTGGTGCTCTCCATCGTGCGCTCGGCGCTGGGCACCCAGCAGATTCCGCCCACGCAGGTCATCACCGGCCTGGCCATCATCCTCACCGTCTACATCATGGCGCCCGTGGGGCAGTCCATGTACCGGGCCTCGGAGGTGGACATCATGTCCAAGGGGGCCAGCCTCCTGTCCTCCGAGTCCGTGGGCACGCTCTTGAGCGCCGCGAGCAAGGCCAAGGAGCCCCTGCGCGGCTTCCTCATCAAGAAGGTCACGCCCAAGGACCGCGCGCTCTTCTTCAACCTGGCCAAGAAGATGCGGGCCTCCGAGGAGGACCGCAAGGATCTCACCGAGCGGGACTTCATGGTGATCGTCCCCGCCTTCGTGGTGTCCGAGCTCAAGGAGGCCTTCCAGATCGGCTTCCTGCTCTTCGTGCCCTTCATCGTCATCGACATGGTGGTGGCCAACATCCTCCTGGCGCTGGGCATGCACATGCTCTCGCCCACCACCATCTCCATGCCCTTCAAGCTCCTGCTCTTCGTCCTCGTCGATGGCTGGTACCTCATCGCCAAGGGCCTCGTCGTCGGCTACCTGTGAGACGCCCATGCATCAACTCAACGCCATCCTGCAGCAGGCGCTCTACCTCGTCCTCCTGGTCTCCGCGCCGCCCGTGCTCATGAGCCTCTTGGTGGGCTTTCTCATCTCCGTGTTCCAGGCCACCACGCAGATCCAGGAGCAGACGCTCTCGTTCGCGCCCAAGGTCATCGCCGTGTTCGGCGTGCTGGCGCTCGCGGGGCCGTGGATTGGCAGTCAGCTCGTGCGCTTCACCTTCCACGTCTTCGATCAGTTCCCGGCCATCATCCGATGAACGTTTCCGAGGTCCTCACCCGGCTGACGGAGCAGGCCAACCTCTCGCTCGTCATCTTCACCATGGGCCTGCTCCTGTGCCGGATCATGCCGGTCCTGGTGCTCTCGCCGTTCATGGGGGGTGAGGTGGTGCCCACGGAAATCAAGATGGGCGTGGGCGTCATGCTCTCCGCGGTGCTGTTTCCCGCGGTCAGCCCGCGCATGGGCGCCATCCCCACGAACGCGCTGCCCTACATCGGGTTGATGCTCAAGGAGATCTTCATCGGCGTGGCGCTGGCGACCCTGGTGAGCGTCGTCTTCGAGGCCGCGCGCGTGGCCGGCAACATCACCGACACCATGTCGGGCAGCAACAACGCCCAGCTCTACGTGCCGCAGCTGGGCCAGCAGGTGACGCTCTTCTCCAACCTCAAGGTGCAGCTGGCGGTGGTGTTGTTCCTCACGCTCAATGGCCACCACCTGGTCATCCAGGCGCTCGCCGAGAGCTTCGCCGTCGTGCCGTTGGACCGCTTTCCCCGCTACTCGGCGGGCGAGTGGGCGTTCTTCGAGCTGTTCATCCGCTCGTTCGCCAACCTCCTGAAGATCTCCCTGGCGCTCGCGGCGCCCACGCTGCTGGCCGCCTTCCTCACGGACATGGCGCTGGGCGCCATCAACCGCGTGGCGCCCCAGGTCCAGGTGTTCTTCATCTCCATGGCCATCAAGCCGCTGGTGGGCGTCATCATCGTCTCCATGTCCCTGGGCCTCATCATGGGCCGGATGCAGACGGAGTTCGCCGCCATGCTGGCCCTGCTCCGCAACGCCATCCGCCTGCTCGGCTGAGCCGGAGGTTCCCGCATGTCCGGCGAGAAAACAGAAGAACCGAGTCAAAAGAAGCTCGATGACGCCCGGAAGAAGGGCCAGGTCTGGAAGAGCAAGGACCTGACGGGCGTGTTCGGCTTCCTCGTGGGCCTGGGCGTGGTCAAGGGCATGTGGCCCACGGTGGAGACGCGCATCACCGAGCTGTTCCAGTTCAGCTTCGACCACATCGCCCATCCCCAGGGCCTGGAGACGGCCACCTTCCAGCTGATGATCATGGGGCTCAACACCGTCATCATGCTGTCGCTGCCCATCGTGGCGAGCGTGGCCATCGTGGGAGGCCTCATCGACTTCCTCCAGGTGGGCGCGCTGTTCACGATGGACCCGTTGATGCCCAAGCTGGAGAAGCTCAACCCCATCGAGGGCATCAAGAACCTCATCTCCAAGAAGCAGATCGTCGAGCTCATCAAGAACCTGGCGAAGATCTCCGTCGCGGCCTACCTGGCCTACGGCGTGGTGCGCGACACCATGCCCCTGCTGATGGAGACGGTGCGCCGCGACACGCAGACCACCGTGTCGGTGATGGGCGAGATGGTCTACCGGCTCTCGGTGCGCGTGGGCCTGGCCTTCTTCCTCTTCGCGATCTTCGACGTCTGGTGGCAGCGCAAGGCGTACATGAAGGACCAGATGATGTCGAAGGAGGACGTGAAGAAGGAATACAAGGAGAGCGAGGGCGATCCGCACCAGAAGGCCAAGCGCAAGGAGATCGCGCACGAGCTGCTCGAGGGCGCCCAGATGGAGGCGGTGAAGGACGCCGACGTCATCGTCACCAACCCGGACCACGTCGCCGTCGCGCTCAAGTACGACAAGGACAAGGACGTGGCGCCCCGGGTGCTCGTCAAGGGCCTGGACTCCAAGGCCGAGCGCATCAAGGCGCTCGCGCGCGAGCGGGACGTGCCCACGCTGCGCAACGTCCCCCTGGCGCACGCGCTGCTGCGCGTGGAGCCCGGCGAGAGCATTCCCGAGGAGCTGTATGACGCCGTGGCCGAGGTGCTCAACTTCGTCTACGGCCTGAAGAACAACCTTCCCGATGCGCGGGGCTGAGGCTTCCCATGAATGACGATGTCGAGATGGCGATCGCGCTCAAGTACGACAAGGAGAAGGACGTCGCGCCGCGCGTCGTGGCCAAGGGCCTGCGCCTCAAGGCGGAGAAAATCCGGGAAATCGCCAAGCAGTACAACATCCCCCTGATGAAGAACGTGCCCCTGGCCAATGCCCTCTACCGGGTGGACGTGGGCCAGGAGGTCCCCGAGGAGCTGTACGACGCCGTCGCGGAGATCCTCAACTTCATCTACGAGCTGCAGCGCGAGCAGGCAGGCGTCAAACGCTAAGGGTGGGCTGGACGGCGACGTCCCACCTGGGGTGAGATTCGGACCCGACCATGGCGAAAATCAATAATCAGCCCCCGCGCGCACCCGTCTGGCCCTGGGGCGGACCCCGGGCCGTCCGTGAGAAGCTGGTCGACCCCTCCCAGTTCGACCGCAAGAAGCGCAAGGCGGGCAATCCGAAGAATCCCGCGCTCGCCTCGGCCGCGCTGCTGGACTTCATCGGTCCCGCCCACTCCTCGGAGGAGCTGCGCCTGCCCACGCCGCCGCACCCCAAGGGCCATGACGCGGACATCGAGGGCTTCCTGGATCGGCCCTTCCTGGGCAGCGTGGCCGGCCGGGGCGAGGCGGATCAGCGCCAGCTGCTCGAGCGCGGCCTGTCGCTCATCAACGCGTCTCCCGAGCGCATGGAGCGGCTCAAGGGCCTGCTGCAGCGCGAGGCGCAGATGTTGTCGCTCGTGGGCCAGGTGCACGCGGACATCCAGGACATCCAGCGCCGCATGCGTGAGGAGCAGCGCGAGGAGGGGTACTAGGGCATGGCGGGTCCATCCGGCTCGAACGACGAGGCGAAGCTCGCCGCCCAGCTGCAGCGCTGGGCCGAGGGCAAGGCGACGCTGCGCGACGTGCGCGGCTACACCGACGAGGAGCTCTACTCCATCGCCAAGACGGCCTACATCTTCTTCTACCAGGGCCGCCTCGCCGAGGCGCGGACGCTCTTCCAGGGCCTCTACGCCATCAACCCGGCGGATCCCTACTTCGCCAAGGCGCTCGGGGTGGTGGAGATGGCCGCGGGCAACGCGCAGGGCGCCCTGGCCGCCTACGACGTGGCCCTCAAGCTGGATGCCCGGGATGCCCAGGCCTACGTGGGCCGGGCCGAGGTCCGCCTGTCGCTCGGCCAGCGCTCCCAGGCCATGGAGGACCTGCGCCGGGTCCCCGCGTTGGTCCCCGAGAACGAGCCCCTGGCCCAGAAGGCCGCGGCCATGCTCTCGGGCCTGCAGCAGCGCTGAGTCACGACGCGAACGGTTGCCTTGTGTTTCACTCGGGGAGTTTGAGGCTCCCCGTCTTGATCGCCGACTCCGTTCCTTTCTAACATGCTGTCCGGTTCTTCCCGAAAGCTCCTGTCCCCCTAGAGAGGCCCATCCATGTCGAAAGAGAAGTCGAACACCGAGTACCCGGTCCCCGTCGAGCCGCCCGAATTGGTGGCCAAGCGGGATCGGTTGCTGGCGGCACTGGACAAGGAGACCAAGGCGGCTTCGGGCACCGTCCAGCAGGTGATGCGCAAGATGCACGACCTGTTGTCGAACACCAAGGTGAGCGCGCCGCTCAACCTGGGCCTCTACACGGACGTGAAGAACGTGTTCGCGCGCTACATGAAGGAGCCCGTGACCGCGGCGCCTCCGGCCATCCTCATGGAGTGTGTGGAGTTCATGCAGGAGCGCCTGGTGGCCGTGGGCTTCACCGGTCAGATGGAGTGGCCGGAGGGCGCGCCGCCCATGCCTCCCGAGTTCGCCAAGGCCGCCGCCGAGGCCGCTCCGGCCCCCGTCGCGCCGCCTCCGCCCGCTCCTCCCGCGGCCCGCACCACGGGCGTGAAGGACGGCTTCGAGGGCTCCGGCGCGCCCAAGCGCGGGCTGTCGCTCAACCCCGAGGCCACGCCGCCTCCGTCGAGCGAGCCCAAGGCCGAGCAGCAGCAGCTCGACTCCTTCAAGACGTGGATGAAGAACCCCGGCTTCGGCAAGGTGCGGGGCTAGTCCACGCGAAGCTTCCCGGCGGCCCCGGGAAAAGCCGGAGAAATGCCGCACGAAACTCCGGAAAGCATGGGCCGATAATCTGTTTGTAGGTTGTTTCCACCCCCCCCCACGTATCAACCCCCCAAGCGGGGATTGAGGAGAACACCATGTCGCTGGCCGGAATTACCCAGGGTGCGTTGAGCGGAATCGGCGGGCTGTCCCAGACCCAGCAGTCGGTGCTGGCCAACGCCCCCGCCGAGATGAAGGGCTTCCTCGAGGCCCAGATGAAGATGCAGAAGGAGCAGGAGATCACCCAGCTGGTGACCCAGATGATGAAGCAGATGCACGAGATGGCGATGTCCGTCATCCGCAACATCGGCGGCTAATCGTCACCGCGGTTCGCTGTTCCCGACCGGTCTCGCCTGGTCCCCACAAGGGGCGCTGGGTGGGGCCGGTTCCCTTTTGCGGGCATGCGCCGCCCGGGGCGGGCCCGCCGCCCAGGAGCCTCGCGGGTGCGATCCGGCGGGAAAATGATCGGCAAATGGGACAGGAAACTCCGCAGGGGCTGGGCCGATAATCCTTTTGTAGGTTGTTTCCAAACCCCACGTATCAACCCCGCAGAGCGGGGATTGAGGAGAACACCATGTCGCTGGCCGGAATTACCCAGGGTGCGTTGAGCGGAATCGGCGGGCTGTCCCAGACCCAGCAGTCGGTGCTGGCCAACGCCCCCGCCGAGATGAAGGGCTTCCTCGAGGCCCAGATGAAGATGCAGAAGGAGCAGGAGATCACCCAGCTGGTGACCCAGATGATGAAGCAGATGCACGAGATGGCGATGTCCGTCATCCGCAACATCGGCGGCTAATCGTCACCGCGGTTCGCTGTTCCCAACCGGTCTCACTCGGTCCCCACAAGGGGCGCTGGGTGGGGCCGGTTCCCTTTTGCGGGCATGCGCCGCCCGGGGCGGGCCCGCCGCCTGGAGAGCATCCGGGTGCGGCCCGGCGGGGAAAATGATCGGGAATGCGACTGGAAACTTCGGAGAGGTTGGGCCGATAATCCTTTTGTAGGTTGCTTCCAAACCCCACGTATCAACCCCCCTGAGCGGGGATTGAGGAGAACACCATGTCGCTGGCCGGAATTACCCAGGGTGCGCTGGGCGGAATTGGCGGGCTGTCCGAGACCCAGAAGTCGGTGCTGGCCAACGCCCCCGCCGAGATGAAGGGCTTCCTCGAGGCCCAGATGAAGATGCAGAAGGAGCAGGAGATCACCCAGCTGGTGACCCAGATGATGAAGCAGATGCACGAGATGGCGATGTCCGTCATCCGCAACATCGGCGGCTAGTCGCTTCACCCGCTCCGCTGCTGTCCCGAACCGGCCTCGCCAGGTCCCCCCAGGGGGCTCCTCGCGAGGCCGGTTCTATTGTATTTTCGGGTCGTTCCGCCGGGGGGGGCCGGGTCGCACGGGGAGCTTCCTGGCGGTTTGGAAAACGGAAAAGCAACCCTAAATCCGTAGGAAACTTCAAACTCCCGGTGCGGATAATCGGTTCATAGGGTCGCGGTTTCGCACCCCCAGCAAACACCAATCCTCGCGGGTTGAAGGAGATCCACCATGTCCACCGTGAAAGATATCGGCAGTGGCGTTCGTACCCTCGGCAACACGGCCACCCAGGCTCCGCTCGATGCGCAGGCGGCCCTGACCAAGGCGCAGGACATGCTGAAGGACCTCACCGCGCAGGTGGCCACGCTGTCCAAGAACGTCGCCACCGCGGGCACGCCCGCGAACACGGCGGCCACCGCGAACACGGCGGCCACCGCCACCGCTGGGGCCACCAACACCGCGGCGCCCACCACGGTGGACCTGATGTTCCCGTCGCGCAGCATCAAGAGCATCTTCGATGACGTGCTGGGCGGCGCGCGCGGTCCCTCCACGCCCTCCACTCCCACGCCGGGCGACTCCTCGCACCCGGGTGGCAGCCTGCAGACGGGCAAGGACGGCATCATCACCACGCCGGGCGGCTACCAGATCCAGGCGACCAGCCAGTTCGAGTGGAAGATCACCGGTCCGGACGGCAAGTCCACGCGCGTGTGGGGTGACCCGCACGTCGACGAGAGCGACGGCGGCAAGTGGGACTTCAAGCGCGACAGCACCTTCGTGCTCGGCGATGGCACGCGCATCAACTGCTCCACCACCGACTACGGCAACGGCATGACGGTCACCAAGGGCCTGGAGATCATCTCGGGCAATGACCGCGTGCAGGTCACCGACATCGACAAGGGCAAGGGCAAGACGGGCGCCGTCACCCAGGACGGCTACGCCCACGCCAACAGCTTCGGCAACAAGGACGTCTTCGTCATGGGCAAGGAGACGGATGACTGGTCCTTCACGGGCAAGGAGATCGTCGGCAGCAACAACGGCGGCGAGTCCTTCAAGCTCGGCAACGCGCTGGCGGCCGGCACCGCCAAGCCCGCCAACGGCACGGACAAGGCCAACAAGTCCTTCTTCGACAAGCTCAGCGGCATCTTCGGCCAGCTGTCGCAGATCTTCGACTCGCTCTCGAAGATCACCAAGAAGGCGCAGACCAACACGCCCTTCCAGCCGGTCAACATGCAGAACCGCCAGAAGCAGCTGGCCAACAGCTTCCAGGACATCGGCCGCATGCTGGACCTCTTCTCGTCCATCCAGAACCTCAACCGCAGCGTGAACCAGCAGCGCTTCCTGACGTTCTGAGTTGTCGGATAGACTCACCAGGCGGGAGGAGCCCTCGGGGTCCCTCCCGCCTTTTTCTTTTCTCCTCCACTCCACAGGTGCTCGCGTGAGTGACTCTCAGCAGAAGTCCTCTTCCTCGACGGTCGCCATTCCGGCGGAAGATGGTGAACGGCTCGTCCTGGGGGAGATCTCCCCGGCGGAGTTCCTCCGGATTCCCCAAGAGAAGCTGTACGAGATCGCCAAGCGGGGCCACGAGATGCTCACGACGGGCAAGCTCAAGGACGCCCTGACCATCTTCAAGGGCCTGGTCGAGGCGTCGCCCTACGACAGCGTCTTCCACTGCAACCTGGCGTCGACCTACGCGCACCTCGGCCAGTCCGGCGACGCGCTGACGGAGTACTCGCGCGCGATCGAGCTCAACATCGGCAACGTGGATGCCCTGGTGGGCCGCAGCGAGCTGTACCTCAAGGACGGCCACGTGCCCCTGGCGCTCAAGGACATCCAGTCCGCGCTCAAGTACGACCCGGAGATGAAGCGCGACACGACCAAGCGCGCCAGCATCATCCTGTCGCGGCTGCAGCAGATCGCGAGCGAGTCCAAGAAGTAGCCCGCGCGCTTTCGCGCGCGGCCCTCGCCGGGGGGCGGGCGCTTCTCCCCCCGGAGCGAGGCGCGGCTAGCGGCGCCGGTAGACCGCCGCGAGGGCGGTGCCCCAGTCGGTGCGCATCACCTTCATCTTCACGAAGGCGAAGTCCGGAGATTGGAGGGTCTGCCCCGCCATGACGATGCGCGAGCCGGGCTTCATCTCCGTGAGCTTCTGGGTGAGCGCCGCCATCGTCTCCGGGCCGTAGCAGGTGCCGTGGGCGAACAGCACGTCCGCGGTCGAGAGATCCTGCTGGAGGAAGTCCCCGTCGATGAACTCGATGCGCTGCCCCTGGTGCTCGGGCGGCAGGGTGGGGCGCACCTCGGCGTCGTAGCGGGTGAGCACGCCCCGGGCGGCGTCTCCCAGACCCGGCAGCAACTCGATGCCCACCACGCGGCTGAAGGGAAAGGCGAGGGCCGCGAGGATGGTGGCCTTGCCCGTGCCCGAGCCGAGATCGAAGAACACCTCGCCCGCCTTGGGCTCGGCCTCGAGGAGCACCTCGATGAACGCACCGGGCACGACCTCGCCGTAGGTGGTTCCCGCTTCCTTGAGGCCCGTGCGTTCCTTCTCGGTCCGGGCGATGTCATACCCAGGGACGTCTTGATAGAGCCGCTTGAAGACTTCCTGCGCGTGCGCGAGGTCCATGCGACCGCATCTTAAGGGGCAAGGGGCTGGGGCGGGGTTGCTTTCGCGGGATCCCAGCGGCGTAATATCATCCCACCGCCTTCTTCCCCGGACTCCAACCCACCATGGCGAACTCCGACTCCGATGGCTCGAATCCCGACCTGCTCGAGCGAGCGACGCAGGGCTTCCAGATGTACCAGCAAGGCCGGTACGACGATGCCCGCGTCATCTTCGAGGAGCTGTCGGAGCTGGATCCCTCGGAGGGCTACTACCACACGGCGCTCGGGGCGATTTCGCTGGCCATGGACGGGTTCGACAAGGCGCTGGAGTACTTCAACCAGGCCCTGCGGCTGAACGCCGAGGACACCGCGGCGCTCATCAACCGGGGCGAGGTGCACCTGCGCCTGGGCAACACCCTGGACGCGGCGCATGACTTCGCGCGTGTGGTGGACCTGGACCCGGAGAACAAGGACCCGCTCACCGAGCGAGCGAGGGTGCTCGCCCAGGCGGCGCTCCAGAGCGCCGAGGAGGCCCAGCGGGACTTCGGGAGCGAGGCCCTGAAGGGCTAGTCGCTCGTCTGCCGCGGGGCGTGTCGGGCGGCGATCGCGGCCTGGCCGGGGGGAGGCTTGGGAAAGAGGCGCGGTCTCGCTAGGATTGCGACCCGCATGTCCGCCCAGAGCAACAGCTTCCTGTCCAAGTACTCCGACATCGTCCTCGCCTGTGTCGTGGTGGCCATCATCGGGATGATGATCGTCCCGCTGCCCACGATGCTGCTGGACGTGCTGCTCACCCTGAACATCAGCATCTCCGTGGTGCTGCTGCTCATCTCCCTGTACGTCCCGCAAGCGTTGCGGTTGTCGGTCTTCCCGACCCTGTTGCTCATCACCACGATGTACCGGCTGGCGCTCACCATCTCCACGACGCGCCTCATCCTCCTGACGGGAGACCCGGGCGAGGTGGTCGAGGCCTTCGGCCACTTCGTGGTTCAGGGCAACTTCGTGGTGGGTTTGGTCATCTTCGTCATCCTCGTCATCGTGAACTTCATCGTCATCTCGAAGGGCTCGGAGCGTGTGGCGGAAGTGGCCGCGCGCTTCACCCTCGACGCCATGCCCGGCAAGCAGATGTCGATCGACGCGGACATGCGCGCCGGCTCCATCGACCAGGAGGACGGCAAGCGCAAGCGCCGCGACCTGGAGCGCGAGAGCCAGCTGTTCGGCGCCATGGACGGCGCCATGAAGTTCGTCAAGGGCGACGCCATCGCGAGCATCATCATCACCGTCATCAACATCGTGGGCGGTCTCGTCATCGGCGTGATGCAGAAGGGCATGGAGGTGGGCGCCGCGGCGGAGAAGTACACGCTGCTCACCATCGGTGACGGTCTGGTGGGCATGATCCCCGCCATCCTCATCTCCACCTGCGCCGGTATCATCGTGACGCGCGTGGGCGGCGACGAGGAAGGCAACCACCTGGGCCATGACGTGGGCACCCAGCTGACCGCCTACCCCAAGGCCATCGCCATCGCCGCGGGCATGTTGGCCGTGCTCGGCCTCATCCCCGGCCTGCCCAAGCTTCCCTTCTTCATCCTCGCGGGCCTGGCCGGTTGGGGCTCGTGGAGCATGCTCAAGAAGGAGAGCGCCGTGGCGGCGGGCGCCGAGGACGCGGGCGGCATGGCGCTCGGGGGCGAGACCCCCGCCGGGGAGACGCCGGCGGCCACCGAGCCCCAGCCCAAGGAGCCCATCAACCCGGACTCCGAGCTGTTCATCCCCGTGGTGACGCCCATCGTGCTCGAGGTGTCCGACGCGCTGGTGCCCTTCGTGGACTCGCGTCAGGACGGCGGCAAGTTCCTCTTCGAGCTCATCCCGTTCATGCGCGACGGTCTCTTCGTGGAACTGGGCGTGCGCTTCCCGGGCGTGCGCGCGCGCGGCAACGGCAACCTGCCCCCCGGCTCGTACCAGATTCAAATCAACGAGGTCCCCGTGGTGACGGGGCAGGCGACGATCGGCCACGTGCTCGTCAACGACACGGTGGAGCGCCTCAAGCTCATGAGCATCCAGGGCTTCGAGGCCGTCAACCCCGCCACCCGTCAGCCCGCCGCGTGGGTGCCCGAGCAGCACAAGGCCACGCTGGAGGCCGCCGGGCTCACCACCTGGGACGTGCCCGGCTACATCATCCTGCACCTGGCGGCCGTGCTGCGGCGCCACTCGCGCGAGTTCATCGGCGTGCAGGAGACGCAGTCGATGCTGGATCAGCTCGAGAAGGCCTTCCCCGCCATCGTCAAGGAGGTGGTGCCCAAGGTCATCAACGTGCTCAAGCTCACCGACATCCTCGGCCGGCTCGTGGAGGAGGAGATCTCCGTGCGTGACATGCGCGGCATCCTCCAGTCGCTCGCCGAGTACGGTCAGGTCGAGGCGGACAACGTGATGCTCACCGAGCACGTGCGCTCGAGCCTCCGGCGCTACGTGTCCCACAAGTACGCGCGCGGCACGGGCACCCTGGTGGTCTACCTGCTGGATCCCCAGATCGAGGAGGCCATCCGCAGCTCCATCAAGCGCACCTCGGCGGGCACCCACCTGGCGCTCGAGCCGGACATCGCCCAGGAGATCGTCCAGGCGGTCAAGTCCGAGTGCGGCCACCTGCCGCCGAGCGCCCAGCGGCCGGTGATCCTCACGGCCATGGACATCCGCCGCTACGTGCGCAAGCTGCTCGAGTACGAGTTCAACCCGCCCTTCTCCGTGGTCAGCTTCCAGGAGCTGTCGCCGGACCTCAACATCCAGCCCGTGGCGCGCATCTCCACGCGCTAGTCCACGCGGTGACGGGGCGCCGCGCACCCAGCGCGGCGCCTCGGGGATTTCCCAGGGGCGCGGGGCTCAGGTCGCGGCGAACAGCGAGATGAACACGCCGACCAGGGCCAGGCCGATGATGCCCAGCACCACCACGGGGATGTAGCTGCGCAGGTCCCGCTCGGGCGCCAGGTCCTCCTGGGGCGCGGGGCGGCGCACCGGCGGCGGCGGGGGAGGGGGCGGCTCCGGCTCGGGTTCCGGCTCCGGCTCGGGCTCCTGCGCGGCCGGGGGCGGCTCCTCCGGCTTCTCCGGCTCCTTGACCTCAAGCGGCTCCAGCTTGGGCGGCTCCTCCGCCGCGGGCTCCTCGACCTTGGGGGCCGGACGGCGGACGCGCTCCTTGACCACCGGCACGGGGATGGAGTTGGTCGAGTCCCCCCGGGCCGACGGCGAGGGCCGCAGGTTGGAGGGCAGGGGCTCCGAGGGCTCCTCGGGGGCCTCGGACGGGCAGACGTAGACCAGGCGCACGCCGCCCACTTCCAGCTCGTCCCCGTCGCGCAGGAGCTTCCGCGTCGCGCGCTTGTGGTTGATCTTGATGCCGTTGCGGCTGCCCAGGTCCTCCACGTGCGTGCCGGACCAGTCGCGCCGCACCTTCACGTGCTGCCGGGAGATGAGGTCGTCCTGGAAGACGATGTCCGCGGAGTTGTCCCGGCCGATGACGAACTCGCTCGCGTCGCTGATCTCCAGGCGCTCGCCCTCGCGCGGACCGTTCATCACGCGCAGGTAGCGCTCCTCGCCGCCGGACAGCCCCCGCATCACGTCCTTCACCATGTTGCGGGCGACGAAGGACGTCTTCTGGGACTCCACGTCGTGGGGCAGCTCGGTCACCCGATCGAAGCGGACGTCGAACTGGGCGATGGCGATGACGTCGCCATTGCGGAGCAGCCGCTTCTCGCCCTTGGGCAGCGGCTTGCCGTTGACCTGGGTGCCGTACGCGCTGCCCAGATCCTCCAGGAAGAAGAGGTTGCCCTCCTGGGTGATGCGGGCGTGGTTGCGCGACACCGCCTGCTGGGCGAGCACCACCTGGCAGGACTTGTCCCGGCCCAGGGTGATGACGGCATCGTCCAGGAGGTGCTCGGTGGACTTGCCACCGATCTCACTGCTCTGCTTGACCGTAAGCCTGACGCTCATCGCGGCGGAGGTGGGGGGGGTTCGAGGAGACGGAAGACGGAGGTTAGTAGGACTGCGCGCTGAGGAACTTCTCGCACGTCTCCATCTCGATGGGGAACTCCTCCACCGCGCCGTACTTGAGGAAGTTCTTGCAGGCGACCTCGGCCGCCGAGCGCTTGTGGCCGTCCGAGTAGAGCTGGAACAGGCCGTAGTGGCAGGGCGCGTACTTGCCGTCCAGCTTGACGCAGTCCTTGTAGGCGCGCTCCTCCTCGTTGATGAGGCCCTCGTCCTTGTACTTGCGGCCCAGGGCGAACAGGGCCGCGGGGGTGTTCTCCGCCCGCTGGGTGTCCCGGTAGTCGCGCAGCGCCGCGCTGGTGAGGGCTTCCTTGCGCTTGCAGATGCTCAGGTTGTTGATGCAGTGCGAGTGCGTCGAGTCCACGGCCACGCAGCTGCCGAAGGCCTGGCACGCCTCGGCGAAGCGGCTGAGCTCCATCTGCGCGGCGCCCAGGTCGTTCCACCAGTCCGCGTTGAGGTTGGGGGCGAGCTGCACCGCCTTGGTGAACTCCTCCACCGCGCCCTCCTTGTTCTCCTGCAGGTAGCGCACGACGCCCAGGTCGTGGCGCGCCTGGGCGATGTTCGGATCCACCGCGAGCAGGGTGAGGAAGGTCTTCTCCGCCTTGTCGTACTGCTTGAGGTTGATGAAGGTGAGCCCCAGGTTGTAGCGGGCCTCGATGTAGGCGGGGTTCACCTTGAGCGCGTGCTCGAAGCTGTCGTGCGCCTTCCCGTAGGAGCCCTCGTCCAGGTAGAGCTTGCCCAGGTTCATGTGGGCCGAGGCCTGGTCGGCGTTGAGGCGGATGGACTTGATGAAGTGCTCCTTGGCCTTCTTCTTGTCCCCCACGCACATGGCGATGAGGCCCTTGTTGGACCAGATGTCCGCGTAGTGGGGCGCGTACTCGAGCGCCAGGTTGCAGCGGATCTCCGCCTGCTGGCAGTCGCCCTTGGCGATCTCCTGGGTGCACAGCTCGTTGTTTTCCAGGGCGGGCGCGGACGGAGGCGGCGTCGTGAGACAGCCGGAGGCCAGGAGCAGGGGCAGGGCGAGCGCGGAGCGAAGGAGACGCATGGCGGCCGAAGTGTAGGAGAGCCCCCCATTTGGGGCAACGTCCCTCGACGTCGGGTTTCCGAGGTTCTGTCCCCCCGTGGGGACGCTACAGTGCGCGCCATGCGCTCGTTCCTGCCTGCCCTCGCCCTCATGGCCGCCCTGTTCGCCGTGACCCCCGCCCACGCCCAGTTCGCCAACCACAGCCTGGGACTGTCCGGCGGGTACATGAACTTCAACAACACGGCGAGTCTGTCCAGCTCCGCGTTCATCGGCTTCGACGCCAGCCTCTACATCGAGGGCGGCTTCGAGGTGGTGTCCCTCACCAAGCTGACCTTCCCGAAGGATCCCATCACCGGCCGGCGCGTGGTGGGCATCGCCCCCTCGGTGGGCATCCGCTACCTGCTCATCGAGGAGACCATCCGGCCCTACATCGGCGCGGACCTGAGCTACCTGCACGTCTTCAAGGACAGCGGCAACTCGAACTTCGTGGGCATCGGGCCCAACGCGGGCCTGGAGATCTTCGTCACCGACTCGGTGAGCCTCGGGGCCCGGGCCCAGTTCAACGCCTACCTGTCGCTCAACGAGCGCGTGCAGACGTCGCTCATCTTCTCCGGCACGGCGGCCGTCTACTTCTAGGCCGTGCGCGGCAGCAGGGCCGCGGCCACCAGCAGCGTCCACTTCTCGTCCGAGAGGTGGGCGGGCTTCTCCATGGCGAGCAGCTCCTGCAGCCGGGTCCCCAGCGCGGAGAACAGGCGCAGGCGCGCCTCCATGCGCAGCTCCTCGCGCCGGAGCACCGCCGAGAGCACCACCTCGCGCGCCTCCGTGCCCAGGCGCTTGACCCGCGCGACGAAGAGCGGGTCCGCGAGCAGCCCCTCGCCCCCGGTGGCGCCGATGGCCGAGGGCGTCTTGAGCCGGCGCTCGCGCACCACCAGCGTCCCCGCGAGCATGTCCCCCAGCCGCTGCTGCGCGCCGGACAGGAGCGCGGACAGCCCGCCCACCAGGTAGAACAGCGGCAGCCGGTCCACGGGCCGCGCCAGATTGCGCAGCGCGGCATGGTAGAAGCCGATGCGCACGCCGCTGCGCTGGATGACCCTCAGGCCCAGGAGCTTCTTGCCCACCGTCTGGCCGCTCCAGAGCGTCTCCAGGGCGATGCCGTAGCCCCAGTCCACCAGGAAGTAGAGGACGATGCCCAGGGCGCTCGCGAAGCCGGGGAAGGCGGCCCCCAGGGTCATGTTCAGCGCGGTGAGCAGGGCCAGGGTGAGCGCCACGACGAGCAGCGCGTCGAAGAACCAGGCGAGGAAGCGCGAGTAGAGGCCCGCCAGCGTGAAGCGGAACTCCACGTATTCGGGGGTGAGCACCGCGTGGGTGCCATCCAGCAGCGGGTCGGGGGCGTCCGTCACGGCGCCAGTGTAGGCCAGCGCCGGGGCGGACGCGCGGGTCTAGTTGCCGTCCGTGGAGGGGGCGCGGAACTGGCCGCCGCCCGTGAAGAGCTTGTTGGAGTCGGCGCCCGGCAGCGTGTCCTCGAGCACCTGGCCGTCCTGGGCGGTGACCCGGATTTTCAGGGGGCCCTCGCCCATGCCCTTGGGCTCGACGAAGTAGTTGTAGCTCTCGCGCTTCACGTTCACCCAGGAGCCGTTCTTGAGGTACTCCAGCCGCGTCACCGGCAGGCGGTGGTTGCGCACCTGGAGGGCCGTCCACCACTGGGAGCTGCCGTCCTTGACGTGGTAGCGCACCGGCCCCGACACGTCACACGCCACCGGCCGCCAGCGCACCTTCACGCGCCCGTCCACCGGGTTGGCGATCTTCGCGAACGCCGAGCGGCTGAGATCCAGGTGGCCCTTGTCGGGACAATCCGGGCAGGAGTCCACGATGCGCACCCGGAGGTTGGCCTTGGGCCCCTCGATTTCCACGCACGAGCCACACACCGCGCTGTCCTGGTACTGGCCGATGTTCATCGCCGCCACGTCCAGGTCGTCCGGGCTCGGGTCGTAGCTGCAGTTGCCCGCGCCGGTCGCGTCATAGAACGTGATGAGCCCGTCCTGGTACGCGCCCAGGGGCAACAGGTCCCCCACCTTGCCCTCGCCCCCCACGCCGTCGGTGGAGGGACCACAGGCGGACAGCAGGGGAAGCAGGACGGCGGCGAGCCAGCGGCCAGCGATGGGCTTCTCGATGCGCATGATGAGACCTCCTCCACGGGTGAACGCGGCGGGAGTCTACGGGGAATCGTGTCCGGGGCGAGTGCCCGGATGCCCTCCGAGGAGCCGTCGCGGGCGTTGGCCGGGAATGATAAAGCCTGGGCCCACCTCCATGGATGCTGCCCCTCCGCCCCCGGTGACCCCCGCGGCTCCCCGCGGCGTCTCGTTGTTCACCCGGCTGTTCCTCCTCGTCCTGCTCTGCGCGCTGCCGCCGCTCGTGGGCCTGGGCTGGAAGATGATGGACACCAACGTGGCCGCGCTCCAGGAGCTCGTGCGCCACCTGCACCGCTCCATCGTGGGGGACGTGCAGCGCTCGGTGCGGGGGGCGCTCGTGCGCGTGGAGCAGGACCTGGAGGGGCTCGGGCAGATCCTCTTCGCGCCCGGCCTGGGGGAGGACACCACGCGCTACGCGCTCGTGGGCACGCGCGTGGCGGCGCTGGAGACCATCGACTTCCTCACCCTCTACGCGCCCAACGGCCAGAGCGTGACCACGGTGAAGGCCGACGAGGTGCCCGCGCCCCAGGTGCCCGCCCGCCTGGACGCGCGGCTGGTCGCGTCGCTCGAGGCCTCCCGGGGCCACCTGGTCGTCCAGGACGTGCGCGCCGGCGCCGAGGGCGGCCCGGTGCTCGAGGTGTTCTACCCGCTCGTGCGCGAGGGGCGCGTGCGCGCCATCCTCGGCACCCAGGTGAAGCTCGGCCCGCTGTGCGCGCTCATGGGCACGCTGGGCGAGCGCTTCCTCGGGGCGCGCGACAACGTGTTCGTGGTGGACCGACAGCGGCGGCTCGTGCTGCACGCCGACCCCGCCCGGGTGGCCGCGCGCGAGGACTTCTCCCGCCACGGGCTCTTCCAGGCGCTCAGCGGGGACTCCTCCTTCTCCACGGACATGGTCGCCATCTCCGACTTCCACCAGGGGGACCAGGAGATGATGGGCTCCTTGGAGGCCCTGAGCGAGCTGGGCTGGGCGGTGGCCGTGCAGCAGCCCCAGGCCGTGGCCTACGCCTCGCTGTCGGAGATGCGCCAGTCCATCCTCGCCGCGCTCGTGCTGGCGGCGCTCGTGGCGCTGGGCGCGGGGCTCGTGGGGGCCCGGCAGCTCACCCGGCCCCTGCGCGACCTGGTGCTGGCCACGCGCGCCCTGGCCGAGCGGACCTTCCAGGGCGTGGCGGCCCGGGTCACCCGGCGCTCGGACGAGCTGGGCACGCTCGGCCGCGCCTTCGAGGGCATGGCCCGGACGCTGGAGTCCAAGGAGCGCGAGGTGGTCGCCCAGGCCGAGGCGCGCGCGGCCCTCAGCCGCTACCTGTCCCCGGAGGTGGTGGAGCTGGTGGTGTCCAACCCCGGCCAGCTGCGGCTCGGGGGCGAGCGCCGCGAGGTCACCATCGTCTTCGCCGACGTGGTGGGCTTCACCCGGCTGGCCGAGTCCCAGCCCCCCGAGGTCATCGTCGCGCTGCTCAACGAGCTGTTCACCTTCGCCACGGAGATCATCCAGCGGCGCGGCGGCATCATCGACAAGTTCATCGGGGACTGCATCATGGCCGTCTGGGGCACGCCCCAGTCCCACGCGGACGACGCGCTGCGCGCGGTGCAGGCGGCCGAGGACCTGCGCCGCTGGCTCGACGTGGGCAACCGCCGCTGGCGCGAGCGCTGGGGCATCGAGATCCAGCTCGCCATCGGCGTGCACACCGGCCCGGCCGTGGCGGGCAACGTGGGCAGCGACAAGCGCATGGAGTACACCGTCATCGGCGACACGGTGAACGTGGCCGCGCGGCTGGAGTCCATGGCCCAGCCGGGGCAGATCCTCGTGAGTGAGGCGACGCACGAGCGGCTGGGCGCCGACGCGAGCGAGCTGGTGCCCGCCGG
The DNA here is from genome assembly GCF_016904885.1 of Archangium primigenium. Lineage (NCBI taxonomy): Bacteria > Pseudomonadati > Myxococcota > Myxococcia > Myxococcales > Archangiaceae > Melittangium > [Archangium] primigenium. The sequence continues at coordinate 7,815,557 of NZ_JADWYI010000001.1, read as the reverse complement.
GGAGCGCCAGTTGTCGGGCCGCACCGCCGTCACCCGGACGTACGAGGTGCCGGCGTGACGCTCCAGGCGGGTCGGGTCATCGGCGGGCGCTTCCGCGTGCTGCGGCCCCTGGGCGCGGGGGGCATGGGCGCCGTCTACGAGGCCGAGCAGCAGGGCCTGGGCCGGCTCGTGGCGCTCAAGATCATGCACCCGCATGTGGCCCAGGCGCCGGGCTTCACCGAGCGCTTCCACCGCGAGGCCCAGGTGCTGGCCCGGCTCCACCACCCGGGCTCGGTGGAGGTGTACGACTACGGCCTGGACGCGGGCTTCCTCTACCTGGCCATGGAGCGGGTGACGGGCGAGACGCTCGAGGCCGTGCTCCAGCGCGAGGGCGCGCTCGAGCCGGGCCGGGCCGTGGACATCGCCGGGGCGGTGCTGGAGGTGTTGGAGGCCGCGCACGCGCTCGGCATCGTCCACCGTGACCTCAAACCGGCCAACCTCTTCCTGGAGCGCCCGCCGGAGGGCGAGCGGGTGAAGGTGCTCGACTTCGGCCTGGCCATGCTCGCCCATCCCGGCCAGGGGCGCCTCACCCAGGAGGGCCTGACGGTGGGCACCCCGGGCTTCATGTCGCCCGAGCAGCTGCGCGGCCTGCCCGTGGATGCCCGGAGCGACCTCTACTCGCTCGGGTGCGTGCTCTACGAGTCGCTCACCGGGCTGCTGCCCTTTCCCGTCATGCCCTCGGCGGAGCTGGCCGCGGCGCACCTCTACCGGCCCGTGACGCCCCTGCACGAGGCCCGGCCGGACCTGGCGCTGCCCGAGCGCTTGTCGGCGCTGGTGATGAAGGCGCTGGAGAAGCTGCCCGGCGCGCGGCCGGTGGACGCGGCGGCCATGCGCGCGGAGTTGCTCGCGGCACGCGAGGCGGCCGGGGCACAGCGGGTGTCCGGGCGCCGGGGCGAGGGCAAGAAGCACGAGCGCCTCACCTCGCCGCTCCAGGCCGCGGTGAAGCCAGCGCCCGGCGACGTGTCCGTGGGCGTGGTGGCGTCGCGCGCGGGCGGCGGGCCCCTGCTGGAGGCGCTCGCCACGTGTGGCTTCCGGGCCCGGAGCGTGATCGCCGAGGAGGCCTGGACGGGCCTGGACGCGGTGCTGGTGCTCGCCGAGGGGCGCGAGACCCTGGAGCGGGCGCGGCAGTGGGCCCGGCGCCCTGGAACCCCCCCCGTGTTGTTGTGCGGTCCCGCGGAGGACTGGGACCTGGTGACGGGCGCGCTGGAGGGCGGACTGTTCGACTTCGTCCCCCTGCCGCCCGATCCGATCGATCTCTCTCGGAAGGTTGCGCGTGCGCGGAAATCCAAACGTTAGTCGTCTCGTGCTGGTGTGGACCCTGGTGGTGGGGCCGGTGGCCCTCGCCCAGGCGCAGCCCAAGGACGCCGGGGACGACGTCTATGTCGTCCAGCCCGGGGACACGTGCGGCACCATCGGGCGCAAGCTGTTCGGTGATGCCGGCAAGGGCTCGGCGACCCTGCACGCGCTCAACAAGATGGGGCCGCCGCCGCATGACCTCAAGCCGGGCACGGTGCTGCGGGTCCGGGGCGAGCCGGACGCGCGCCTCACCTTCATCAAGCCCGAGGTCAACTCCAAGCGCGCGGGCAAGCCGGACTGGTTCCAGGCCAACACCGGCCAGGGCCTGTGGCGCCTGGACTCCGTGAACACCCTGCGCCAGGCCGGCGCGGAGATGACGTTCCGCGACCTCACGCGCCTGCAGATGAACGAGAACGCGCTCGTCGTCATCTATGGCCAGGACACGCCGGCCACCGACACGGTGAAGAAGGCCGGCGGGGTGGAGCTGCTCCAGGGCGAGCTGAGCCTGTCGCTGGCGGAGCTGCGCGGGGAGGGCCTGGGCGTGAAGATGCCCGCGGCCACCGTGGCCACGCGCTCCAAGGACCTGGTCGTCGGGGTGGATGCCCAGCAGATGACCCGTGTGTCCGTCTTCGACGGGCAGGCCGAGGTGAGCGCCAAGGGGCAGCGGGTCCGGGTGCCCCGGGACCACGGCACCCGCGTGGAGAAGGGCAAGGATCCCGAGCCGCCGCGCCTGCTGCCGGAGGCCCCGGCGTGGGTGGGCGGGACGCGCTCGGTGCGGCTGCTGCTGGACGGGCAGGGCGTGGACGAGACCCTGGCCTGGGCCCCCGTGGAGCGGGCCGACACCTACCGCGTGGAGCTCGCGCGCGACGAGCGGTTCAACGATCGGGTGCACGAGGCCTCCGTGCCCGCCGCTCCGGCCGCGCTCGAGTCCGTGGCGCGCGCGCTCGTGCCCGGCCAGTACTACGCCCGGGTGCGCGCGGTGGACGCGGCGGGCCTCTTGGGTCGCGTCTCGCAGGTGCGCCAGGTGGAGGTGCTGCGGGTGAAGACCGAGCGCGGCTCGCTCGGGCCCCAGGGGCTCCAGGGCACCTGGCCGCTGGAGTTCTCGGTGGAGGGCGCCGAGGCGCTGGAGGCCCGGCTGGACGGGCGGCCCACCGCGCTGCCGGTGCGCCTGGATCAGGTGGGGGTGCACACCCTGGAACTGCGGCCCCGGGGCATGCCCGAGGCGCGCCCGGAGACCTTGTCGCTCACCGTGTCGCCCCCGCGCGTGGACGTGACGCTCGAGCCCCTGGCCGAGGCCTTCCAGGCCCGGCTCCTCGTGCGCGACGAGCGGGGCGCGCCCCTCGACGTGCCCGCCACGGCCCTCGCGCTGCGTGGACTCGAGGGCACCCGCGTGGAGCCCCTGACGAAGCAGCCGGATGGCGCGCTCGCGGCGCGGGTCCTGCCCGTGGAGCGGGACGGCGAGCGCGTGGCCTCGGTGGAGGCGCTCTGGGGCGACACGCCCTTGCAGCGGCGCGAGGCCCGCACGCCCGCGCCGAAGCCGCCGCCCTCGGGCGTGACGCCGGAAGCGGCGCGGGTGTCCGTGCTGGGCGCGCCCTCCGGCGGCCGACTGGACGCGGCGCCCCTGCCCACCGTGTTCCTTCCCCAGGCCCTGCTCGTGGAGCTGCGGGCCCAGCCAGGCGTGGAGGGGCTCGCGGACGTCTCGGGCGCCCGCATGGCGCTCGCGGTGGAGGGTCGCGTGGGGGAGCGGGTGGCACTGGGCGCGGCGCTGCGCGCGCGTCCCGGCCAGCCCGCGGATCCGTCGGCGACCGTGGCGGGGCGGGTCTGGCTGTCGGACCTCCCCACCTTCCGCGCGGTCCTGTCCTTCGAGGGCCTGTGGGCCGGCGCGGGATCCGACGAGGACGCGCGCGGCCTGTGGCTGCGTCCGGCGCTGCTGCTGGGCGGCCAGTGGGACCGGTGGGCGCTGTCCACCAGCCAGGGCTATGCCCTGCGTCCCGGTCAGGCCCGGGCCACGTGGGACAGCACCTATCAAGGATGGTTCCTGCCCCGGCCCACGCTGGCGCTCGGCGTGGAGGTAGGGGCCCTCCTGGGCGCCACGCCCCAGGAGAAGGGGCCGCATGCCTACGCGGCGGGGGTGGGAGCACGCTGGAAGCACGGGGGCCTGGAACTGGGCGCCTCGGTCCGCCGGGGTCTGGGGCCGCAGGGGCCCGCGCTCTGGGGCACCTGGAGCGGGCAGGTGACCCTGGGCTGGTCGGGCCTGGGGGCCTTGCGACCGCAGTAGGACGAGGGCCTGGGCTAGGATCCGACGCATGGAGATGCCGGAGTTCATCGAGGCACGGCGGCCGCGCTGGCAGTCCCTGGAGACGCTGCTCGACAAGGCCGAGAACCAGGGCCTGCGCGCCCTGGAACTGGAGGAGGCGCGCTCGCTGGGGCGGCTCTACCGGGCCGTCTCCAGTGACCTGCTGTGGGTGCGCGCGCGCAGCGGCTCGGCGGACGTGAGCGAGTACCTCAACGACCTGGTGGGCCGGGCCTACGCGCTCACCTACCCGGGGGAGCGGCCGCGGCTCGCGGACGTGTGGGGCTTCGTGTCCCGGGGCTTTCCCGCGCTGCTGCGCCGGGAGTGGCGCATGTACGCGGCCTCGGTGCTCCTGTTCCTCGCGGGCGCGGGCTTCGGCTACCTGGGCATGTGGGTGGACCCCGATGCGGCGCCCTACCTGGTGCCCGCCGAGCACCTGACGTTGGATCCGGTGAGCCGCGCCGCCCAGGAGGCCGCGAACGACGGCGCCAGCGCGCAGGAGCAGGCCCAGTTCACCACCTTCCTCTTCACCCACAACATCCAGGTGGCCTTCCTCGCCTTCGCGCTGGGCATCACCGCGGGCGTGGGCACGGGCATCATGCTCTTCAGCAACGGGCTGATGCTGGGCGCGCTCGCGCAGGTGTACACCGCCAAGGGCCTGGCGGGCTGGTTCTGGGCGTGGATCCTCCCGCACGGCATCCCGGAGATCACCGCCATCTGCATCGCGGGCGCGGCGGGCTTCGTCATCGCCCGGGGGCAGGTGGCGCCTCGGGGGCTGCCCCGGGGCCTGGCGCTGCGGCAGGAGGCGGTGGGCGCCATCCGCCTGCTCTTCGGCACGCTCGTGCTGTTCGTGCTCGCGGGCTTCATCGAGGGCACCATCTCTCAAATCCATCCCCCCCGGCTCTCGGTGCTCTTCAAGGTGTCCTTCGCCCTGTTCGTGGGGCTGGGCGTCTATGCCTACCTGGGCTCGGACTGGATTCGCGCGGGTCGGCGTGCCTCCCGGGAAGGCGAGGGTCTTGCCCGGTAGGGGGGACCTGGACACGACATGTCGGACGTCAAGACCTTGGATTCACCGACGGAGCCCCGTGCGCGCTCCGCGGAGGGCCTGTCGGCGGAGACGGTCATCGGGGGACGCTTCACCCTCGAGCGCCTCGCGGGGCACGGGGGCATGGGCGAGGTGTACCTCGCGCGGGACGGGCTCAGCGGAGCGCCCGTGGCCCTCAAGCTGCTCCACGGCGCGGCGACAGCCGAGTCCTCGCGCCGCTTCCAGCGCGAGGCCGCGCTCCTGTCCCAACTGGCCCACCCGGGGCTCGTCGCCTACGTGGCCCATGGCACCCTGGCCCAGGGCCAGCCCTACCTCGTCATGCGGTGGCTGGAGGGGGAGGATCTCTCGCGGCGCCTGGCGCGTGAGCCCCTGTGGCTGCCGCAGATCCTGGCGTTGATGCGCCGGGTGACCGAGGCGCTGTCCCATGCCCATGCCCGGGGCATCGTCCACCGGGACCTCAAGCCCTCCAACCTCTTCCTGTGCGCGGGCCGTCCCGAGGACGCCGTCGTGCTGGACTTCGGGCTGGCGCGCGAGCTGCTGTCCCCGCACTCGGCCGTCACGGGGAGCCACACCGTGGTGGGCTCTCCGGGCTACATGGCGCCCGAGCAGGCCTCGGGCCAGACGCGCCTGACACCCGCGGCGGACATCTTCTCGCTGGGGTGCGTGCTGTACGAGTGCCTCGCGGGACAGCCGCCCTTCGAGGCGCCGCACTTCGCCGCCGCGCTGGCCAAGATCCTCTTCGCCGAGCCTCCGTCCCTGCGCGAGCGCTGCCCGGACGTGCCCGAGGCGCTGATCGCCCTGGTGGAGCGCATGTTGGCCAAGGAGCCCTCGCGGCGGCCCGCCGACGCGGCCCAACTGCTGGAGGCGCTCGCGGCGCTGCCCGAGCCGCCCCTGCTGTCGCCGGCGCGGGGGCGGCGGATCGTCCCCGCGTCCCGCGTGGCGAACGCCGAGCAGCGGCTCGTGAGCGTCCTGCTCTTCTCGCGGCGCCTGGAGGCGGAGCCGACGCTGGACTGGGCCCAGGGCGTGGCCCGGCGCGATTCGATCCGCGCCGTGCTCGAGCCCCTGGGGGCCCAGGTGGAGCTGCTGGCGGATGGCTCGTTCGTGGCCACGCTCTCGCCGGAGCGGGGCTCGGCCACGGATCAAGCGGTGCTGGCGGCGCGCTGCGCGCTGCTCGTCAAGGAGCGCTGGCCCGAGGAGCACGGCGTGCTCACGACGGGCCTGGGCGTGCTCGACGAGCGCCTGCCGGTGGGCGAGGCCATGGACCGGGCGGGCCGTCTCTTGCGGCGGCGGGAGGGGGTCCCCACGTCGACCCTGCTGCTGGACGCGGTGACGGCGGGACTGCTGGGCCCGGGCTTCCAGCTGTCGCGGCTCGACCCGGACACGTTCCTGCTGCACGGCGAGCAGGACGTCACGGACACCTCGCGCCCGCTGATGGGCAAGCCCACCTCCTGCGTGGGCCGGGAGCAGGAGCTGACCTTCCTCGACGTCACGCTCTCGGTCTGCATCGAGGAGGCGTCCGCCCGGGCGGTGCTGGTGACGGCCGCGCCCGGCGTGGGCAAGTCCCGCCTGCGCCACGAGTTCCTGCGGCGCCTGGCGCGAGGGGCGCGGCCGGTGCGCGTGCTGTGGGGCCGGGGCGAGCCCGTGGGCGTGGGCACCACCCAGGGGCTGCTCGGCCAGGCGCTGCGGCGCTGGCTGGGCCTGGAGGAGGGCACCTCGCTGGCGCACCGCCGCGCCGTGCTGCACGCGGCCGTCACCGCCCTCGTGCCCGAGCCGCGCCGCCAGGAGGCCCTCGAGTTCCTGGGCGAGCTGTGCGACGTGCCCGTCGCGGACGAGGACACGCCCCGGCTGCGCGCCGCCCGGAGTGATCCGCGGTTGATGGGCACCCGGATCGCGCAGGCCCTGGTGGCACTGCTGGGCGCGGAGTGTGCCCGTCAGCCCGTGCTCCTGGTGCTGGAGGATCTGCACTGGAGCGATGCGCTGACGGTGCAACTGGTGGACGAGGCCCTGCGGGCGCTCTCGGAGCAGCCCCTGTTCGTCCTGGCGCTCGCGCGGCCCGAGGTGCGGCAGCTCTTTCCCGGCTTGTGGCCGGGCTGTCTGCAGGAACTGCGGCTCAAGGGCCTGAGCCGCAAGGCGGGAGGCCGGCTGGTGCGCGAGGTGCTGGGCGTCCAGGTGTCCGACTCCGTCGTGGACCGGGTGGTGGAGCAGTCGGATGGCAACGCGCTGCTGCTCGAGGAGCTCATCCGCGGCCTGGCGGATGGGCGGGGCGAGGCCGTGCCCGAGACGGTGCTCGCGGTCCTGCAACTGCGGGTGTCGCGCATGGCGCCGGAGACGCGGCGGGTGTTGCTGGCGGCGAGCTTCTTCGGCCACGCCTTCTGGGCCGAGGGCGTGCGGACCGTGTTGGACGCCCCCGCGGGCACCCTGGACGAGCCCCTGCGCCACCTGCTGGAGCAGGAGATCATCGGCCAGGCGGACACGAGCCGCTTCTCCAGCGTGTCCGAGTACCGCTTCCGCCACGCCCTGGTGCGCGACGCGGTGCTGGCCCTGGTGCCGGAGGCCGAGCGCGCCGAGGGCCACCGGCGGGTCGGCGCCTGGCTGGAGGCGCAGGGAGAGCCGGACGCGCTGGTGCTCGCCACCCACTTCCAGCAGGGCGGGCAACTGGAGCGGGCGGCGCATGGGTACACCCTGGCGGCCGATCGGCTCTTCGAGCGCAATGACTTCCCCGGCATGGAGCGCTGCGTGGAAGGCGCCCTGGCCTGCGGCGTGAGCGACGCCGACCTGGCGCGGCTCCGGGGCCTCCAGTGCGTGGTGGCGTTCTGGTCGGAGCAGGTGCCGCGCAGCCGGGAGCTCGGCTTGCTCGCGCTGCATGGCCTGCGCCGGGGCGGCAAGCTGTGGTGCCTCGTGGCGGTGAGCGTCTTCATCGGGACCGTGCGCCTGGGCCTGTGGCAGGAGGGGTTGGCGCTCTGCGAGGACCTGTCCCAGGCCACCCCGGAGCCCGGCGCGCGGGCGGACTTCCTCGACTTCCTGACCCAGCAGCAGACGGCGCTCCTGTGGCTCGCGGACCGTCCCCGCATCGATCGGCTGCATGCGCGCATCCGGGAGCTGCGCGCCGAGACCGAGCCCCAGGATTTCAAGGCCTGGGCGTGGATCCACGCCGCGCAGGCCCTCTTCCAGTACCACCTGGGAGACAAGCCGTGGACGGGGCTGCTCGCGGCGCGCGAGTCGGAGCGCTACTTCCAGCAGAGTGGCGCGGAGCTGGGGCTCAACCTGCTGCGCGGCCTGTTGGGCGCGATGCACGCGGTGCTGGGGGATGCCCCGGGCGCCGTGGAGCGGCTGCGCGCCATCCTCGCCGTCTCCTGGGCTCCCTGGCAGCACGTGGTGGTGCTCTACGCCGAGGAGTTCCTGCTCGACATCCTGAGCAGCAGTGCCGCGCCCGAGGCGCTGCGTGAGGCGCGCGTGCTCGCGCTCGGCTGGCACCGCATGGGCGAGGCCGACGTCTACCGCTTCACCCTGTCGCATGTCTTCCTGGCCCGGCTGCTGGCCGCGGACGGCGCGCTGGACGAGGCCGAGGCGCATTGCCGGGAGGCCTGCGCGCGGTTGGCGCCGCTGCGCTCGGACTGGACGAAGGCCCAGACCCTGCTGAGCTCCGTGCTGTTGCGACGGGGCAAGGTCGAGGAGGCCTGGGAGGCGGCCCGGCTGTGCGTGGAGGAGGTCCGGCGGATGCGCGGCGCCAGTGGCCACGCGCTGCTCTCCCTGGTGGCCCTGGTGGAGGCGTGCTTCGCCCGGAACGACATCCAGGAGGGCGAGGCGGTGCTGCGCGAGGCCCTGGCGTGTGTGCGCGCGCGCGCCTCCGACATCCCCGAGCCTCGGGCGCGCGCGCGCTTCCTCGGTGAGGTGCCTGTCAACGCGCGGGTGCTCGCGCTGGCGCGGGAGCGCTGGGGTGACCTCCCCGACGGGGGCGCATGCTAGGTTGCCGCCCGCATCGCCCCGGGGCGCGCGCGGCCGGATCGCGCCTCGGTGGGCGAGAGGGTCGTGACGCACATCATGAATGACAACGAGCCGCGCGAGGACGTGGAGACCGCCCCCACCACGTCCCCGACAGGCGCCCTGGCCGCGGGCACGCGGGTGGACGAGCGCTTCGTGGTGGAGGCCCTGGCGGGGCAGGGGGGGATGGGTCAGGTGTACCGGGCGCGTGATGCGCGCACGGGCCAGCGCGTGGCGCTCAAGCTGCTGCGGGGCCTGCCGGCGCCCGAGGCGCTGCTGCGCTTCGAGCGCGAGGCGCTGCTGTTGTCCTCGCTGCGCCACCCGGGCCTGGTGGCGCACGTGGCCCATGGCGCCACCGAGCAGGGACAGTCCTACCTCGTCATGGAGTGGCTGGAGGGCGAGGAGCTGTCCCGGCGGCTGGCGCGCGAGCCGTTGAGCCTGGGCGAGAGCCTGGCGTTGGTGCGGCGCGTGGCCGACGCCCTGGCGCATGCGCACGCGCGGGGCGTGGTGCACCGCGACCTCAAGCCCTCCAACCTCTTCTTGCGCGGCGGACGGCCCGAGGACGGGGTGGTGCTGGACTTCGGGCTGGCGCGGCACGCCCGACCCTCGCTCCAGGCGGTGACGCGCAGCCATACCGTGGTGGGCACGCCGGGCTACATGGCGCCGGAGCAGGCCGCCAGTCAGGCGGAGATCCTCCCCGCGGCGGACATCTTCTCGCTCGGGTGCGTGCTGTACGAGTGCCTCACGGGGCGGCCGCCCTTCGAGGCGCCCCACTTCGCGGCGGCGCTGGCCAAGATTCTCTTCACCGAGCCGGTGCCGCCCCGGGTCCTGCGCCCCGAACTGCCCGAGGCGGTGGAGGCGCTCGTGCTGCGGATGCTGGCCAAGGCCCCGGGACAGCGGCCCGCCCATGCCGCCGCGCTGGGGGAGGCCCTCGCGTCCCTCGCCCTGACGCCGTCCGAATCAGGGGGGGAGCTCATTCCCCGGCTGTCGGGCCTCGGGGGCGCGGAGCGGCAACTCGTCAGCGTCCTGCTGGTGTCTCCGCCGCCGAGGGACGAGGGCCCGGAGCCGGGCTCCGGCGCGGACCTGCACCCGGTGCTGCACGCGATGCTCGTGCCCCAGGGGGGCCGGGTGGAGCGGCTGGCGGATGGCTCGTGGGTGGCGACGCTGGTGCCCGTGCGGGGCACGGCCACGGACCTGGCGGCCCTGGCGGCGCGGTGTGCGCTGGCCTTGAAGGAGCGCTGGCCGGAGGCCGCGGTGGTGCTGGTGACGGGCTTGAGCGTGCTCGACGCGCACCTGCCGGTGGGCGAGGCCATGGACAAGGCGGGCCGCCTGCTGCGCGGGACGGAGGCGGTGCCCTCCTCGGCCGTCGTCATGGACGAGGTGACGGCGGGCCTCCTGGGGGCGGCCTTCCAGCTCAACCCCTCGGGCTCGGGGGCCTTCCTGCTGCGCAGCGAGCGGCTGGGGGTGGACACCTCGCGGCCCCTGCTGGGCAAGCCCACGCCGTGTGTGGGCCGGGAGCAGGAGCTGGCGCTGCTGGAGGCGTGCTTCGTCACGTGCCTGGAGGAGTCCAACGCCCGGGCGCTGCTGGTGACGGCGCCGCCGGGGGTGGGCAAGTCGCGGCTGAGGCACGAGTTCCTGCGCCGGCTCGGGCTCAAGGAGTCCGCGCCGCTCGTGCTGGTGGGGCGGGGTGACCCGATGCACAAGGGCGTGTCCCAGGGCCTCTTGGGGCAGATGCTGCGCGAGCTGTGCGGCGTGCCCGAGGGCGCGGCGCTGGAGACGAAGCGCGCCCTGTTGCTGCGGCGGGTGTCGCGGCACCTGCCGGAGGCCCTGGCGCGCGAGGTGGCCGCCTTCCTGGGCGAGCTGTGCGCCATCGCCTTCCCGGAAGAGGCGTCCCCGCGCCTGCGCGCCGCGCGGGAGGATCCCCAGGTGATGGGCATCCAGATGGGCCGGGCGCTGGTGGCCTTCCTGGAGGCCGAGTGCGCGCGGGGGCCGGTGCTGCTGGTGCTGGAGGATCTGCACTGGAGTGACGCGCTGACGGTGGCGCTGGTGGATCGGCTGCTGCGGGAGTTGAGCGAGCGGCCCTTCATGGTGCTGGCGCTGGCGCGTCCCGAGGTGAAGCAGCTCTTTCCGGGGCTGTGGGGCCGGGCGTTGCAGGAGCTGTCGCTCAACGGCTTGAGCCGCAAGGCCTGCGCGCGGCTGGTGCGCGAGGTGCTGGGCGCCGAGGTGCCCGAGTCGGTGGTGCGACGGGCGGTGGAGCAGTCGGACGGCAACGTGTTGTTCCTGGAGGAGCTCATCCGCATGGTGGCCGAGGGCCGCCAGGAGCGGGTGCCGGAGACGGTGCTGGCGGTGCTCCAGACGCGCCTGTTGCGCATGGAGTCCGGCGCGCGGCAGACCCTGTTGGTGGCGAGCATCTTCGGCCGGGTGTTCTGGCCGGGCGGCGTGGGCGCCCTGTCGGGCCGCGCGGCGGAGGACTCCGCGGTGAAGGCGCACCTGCGCCTGCTGGTGGAGGAGGAAGTCATCGAGGCCGTGGCCGACAGCCGGTTTCCGGGCGAGCCCGAGTACCGCTTCCGCCACGCCCTGGTGCGCGACGCCGCCTATGGCCTGCTGGCCGAGGGCTTCCGCACCGTGGGGCACCGGGCGGCGGGGGCGTGGCTGGAGCGCATGGGCGAGCCGGATGCCCTGGAGATCGCCCTGCACCACCAACTGGGACAGCGGCCCGCCCGCGCGGTGGAGTTCTACGCCCAGGCCGCCGAGCGCTTCTTCGCGCACGATGACTTCCCTGGCACGCTGCGCTGTGTCCAGGCGGCGCTGGACTGTGGCCCGCGCGCCGACATGCCACCCCGGCTCCGGGCGATCGAGGCGCTGCTGTCGCTCTGGCTGGAGCCGGCGCCCCGGACGCTGGCGCTGGGCATCCCGGTGCTGGAGGAACTGCCCGCGGGCGGCATGCTCTGGTGCCGCCTGCTCGGAGGGCTCATCCTGGGGGCGACGCTGGGGGGCGAGCACGCGCAGACGCGGCGGTTGAGCGCGCTCCTGCTGGGCACGCGGCCCGAGCCCGAGGCCTCGGCCATGTACATCGAGGCCCTGGCGAGCATGTGCCCCACGCTCTTCTGGTTCGGTCGGGGCGGCGACATGGGCGCGCTGCTCGAGCGGGCGCGGCCCCTGGAGGCGCTCAGCGGCGAGCGGCGGACCATGGCGCGCGGGCTCCTCCAGATGATCGAGTGTCAGTACCTGGGGCTCATCCAGGGTCGGCCCTGGCACGCGCTGCGACTGGCGGAGCTGTCCCTGCGCGACTCCCGGGAGACGGGCATGGAGCGCAGCGTCTTCCTGGCGTGCAGCGTCGTGGGGTGGCTGCGCTTCGAGCTGGGCGACATTCCGAGCGCGATCCGGCTGACGCGCGAGGCCTGGACGGGGGCGCTGCACCACTCCCAGTGGTTCCTGGCCTATCAGGCGCGGGGCTACCTGATGCATACGCTGGCCTTCAGCGACGAGCCCGCGCACTGGGGGGAAGCCGTGGCCCTGGCGCGCGAGGCGCCCGCGTCCGGCATGGTCATCCCGGTCATCCAGGGCCTGTCGGAGGTCATCTCGGCCCTGGTGCTCCTGCTGCATGGCGGCGCGGAGGAGGCCGAGCAGCGGAGCCGGCGGGCGTGCGAGATGCTGGCGCCTTTCGCGCCCCTGTTGGGCTTCGCGTGCGCGGTCCTCTCGCGCTGCCTGCTGCGGAGGGGGCGTCTCGAGGAGGCGCGCGCCCAGGCGGTGTCGGGGGTGGAGTGGACGGAGCGGAGCGGGGCGAGCACCTACTGGCGCTTCGTCCAGCTCACCCTGGCCGAGGTCCTGTTCGCGCTGGGCGAGGAGGCGGAGGGCGACGCCACGCTCCGGGCGCTCGTCGACCGGGTGCGGCTGCTGGCCGGGGAGATTCCGGAGCCCGAGGTGCGCGCGCGCTTCCTGTCCCACGTGCCCGACAACGCCCGGGCGTTGGCGCTCGCCCGGGAGCGCTGGGGCGAGGCCCTCGGCTAGTGGCTACAAGACGCCGCGCGCCTTGATGTCCAGGTAGCGGTTCACGGCGGCGAGGCTCAACTCGTCCGGTTGCACGTCCAGCATGTGCACGCCCCCGGCGCCCACCCGGGCCTTGAGGGCCTCCCGGTCCATGAGCAGCTCGCTCGCCACGGCCTGCTGGTAGGCCTGCTCGGGCCCCGCGGGCGGGGTGCGCAGGAGCTTGGCCAGGGCGGTGTCGCGCACGGACAGGCACAGCGGCACGTGCCGCCGCGCCAGGCGGTGCAGGGGCGCCACCAGGGTGGACGCCTGCTCCTCGTCGAGGAAGTCCGTGAAGACGCACAGGAGGCTGCGCCGGGTGAGGCGCACGTTCAGCTCCTTGAAGAGCGCCAGGTAGTCCACGTAGGTGAGGCTTGGCGGGGTGGCGTAGAGCGCGTCCAATATCTTCCGGTACTGCAAGCGGCCCGCGGCCGGCGGCAGGTACGTCTTCACGCCATCGGCGAACACCGCGAGCCCCACCCGGTCGCCATTGCGCACCGCCACGAAGGCCAGGAAGAGCGCCGCGTTGACGGCATGGTCCAGCTTGGACAGGCCATCCACCTGGGCCGCCATGGAGCGGCCCGCGTCCACGCAGATGAGCAGGGATTGCGAGCGCTCGGACTCCATCACCCGCGTCACCGGCCGCGAGCGGCGGGCCGTGGCCTTCCAGTCCACCTCGCGCACCGAGTCGCCCTGGGCATAGTCGCGCAGCCGGGCGAACTCGCTGCCCCGGCCGTCCCGGCGCAGCTTGCGCAGGCCCAGGTTCACCAGGTCCAGGGCCGCGCCCGACAGGAGCAGCCGACGCGCGCCCCGCATGTCCGGGAACACGGCCACGTCCTGGCCCCGCGCGAAGCGCCGCTCGTGGAGCACGAGCCCCAGGGGGCCCCGCACGCGCACGTGCACGTCGCCGAACTCGAAGCGGCCCCGCGTCGTGGGCGTCACCCGGTAGACCCAGCGCGTCTGGCTGTCCGCGCTCAGGCGCAGCGCGGCCTCCTCGGGCTCGGCGGTGAAGGCGGCGGGGACGTCGTCGCGCACCCACACGTCCACCGCGCGCCCGCCCCGGTGCACGAGCGTGAGCTCCACCTTGTTGGCGGCCCCCACGGACAGGCGGACGGGGGGCGTGCGGTGCACCTCCAGGCGCACCCGCCGCGCCCACAGCCCATCCCCCACCGCGAGCGCCAGGGCGAGCGCGTCCAGTGCCAGCACCACGCCGCCAAAGCCGGGGAAGAACCCCGCGGCCATCATCGGCACGGCCAGCAGGCACAGCAGCACCCACAGGCGCCCGGTGGGAATCACCGGGGGACCTCCACCGAGCGCACCACCTCGCGCAGCACGTCCGCGGGCGTGGCCCCGTCGAGCTCCGCGTCCGGCGACAAGAGCAGCCGGTGCTTGAGCACGGGCCCGGCGAGGAAGCGCACGTCCTCGGGGGTGACGAAGCCCCGGCCGCGCAGCGCCGCCAGGGCCTTGGAGGCCATGAGCAGGTGCACGCCCGCGCGCGGCCCCGCGCCCAGGCGGATGCGGGGGGAGGCGCGCGTGGCCGCCACTAGCTTGCGCACGTAGGCGAGCACGGGCGGCTCCACCGTCACCTCGTTGAGCGCCTCGCGCGCCGCCAGCAGGCCGTCCTTCGTCACCGCCGCGCCCACGCCCGCGCGCCCCAGGTCCCCCGCGTCGAAGCCCCGGTGCACGGAAGCGAGGATGGCGTCCTCCTCCTCGGCGCTGGGGTAGCCCACCTCGATCTTCAACAGGAAGCGGTCCAGCTGCGCCTCGGGCAGGGGGTAGGTGCCCTCGGACTCCACGGGGTTCTGCGTGGCGAACACGGAGAAGAGGGGCGAGAGCGCGAGGTTCTTGCCCTCCAGCGACACGGCGCGCTCCTGCATGGCCTCGAGCAGCGCGGACTGCGTCTTGGCGGGCGCGCGGTTGATTTCATCGGCGAGCAAGAGGTCCGTGAAGATGGGGCCGCGCACGAGCACGAAGCCCTGGCTCTTCAAGTCGAAGATGCTGGTGCCCAGGATGTCCGCGGGCATCAGGTCCGGGGTGAACTGGATGCGCTTGAAGTCCGCGCTGACCGAGCGCGCCAGGGCCTTGGCCATGAGCGTCTTGGCCACGCCGGGCACGCCCTCGAGCAGCACGTGGCCGCCGGCGATGAGCCCCACGAGCATCAACTCGAGCGGCTCGTCCTGGCCGACGACGGCCTTGCGCACCTCGGTGAGCACGCCCTCGCGGATGGCGTGGGCGGCGGCCACGGCGTGGCTCGGGGGCGGGGACAGGGAGGGGGGGGCGGTCATGGCTCCTCGGCGACGGGCGGGGGGGGCGCGCCCGAGGGCGGCCCGGAGGGGTGGAGGCGCTGGCGCAGCGCCGCGGCGCGCGTGGCCAGGTGCATCAGCTCTTTCTCCCCGGCCACCTCGGGCGCGCGGCGCACGAGCGCGCGCAGGCCCTGGGCCAGGTCCGAGCGGCCACTGGCGGCCAGGCTCTCGGCGACGGTGTCCGCGGGGGCCTGGGCGGGCAGGCCCGCGTGCTGGGCCAGGGCCTGGGTGAGGCCGCGGGTGAGCAACTGCGCGGCGAAGGCGTGGTGGTGCCCCTCGCGGTACAGCCGGCTCATGGCGAACAGGGCATCCGTGGCGCCCACACGGGTGGACTCGGGCGGCGGGCGGGGGCGGCCGAAGCGCTTGAGGGCGAGCGCCCACAGGCCCAGGCCCAGCAAGAGCTGCCCCACCGCGAAGTGCAGGCCATAGCGCCTGGCGAAGTCCACCACCGAGCGCTCGTTGGTGAAGCCGTGGTGGTGCTCGTCGAAGACATAGGGGCCGGGGCCCAGGGCCCTGAGGGCGCTCAGCCAGAACTGGGCGTTGTCCGCGCGCGCGAGCGCCTGGTTCATGGCCAGCTCCGGCGCGCCCACGATGAGCACCCGGCCCGAGCCATGCGTCAGCACCGCCGCCACGGTGAGCCCCAGGGGCTCGTCCTCCAGCAGGGGCACGGCGTCCTCCGCCCCGCTCAGCTCCAGGTAGGCCTGCACCCGGGCCTCCACGCGCTCCACGTCGAGCGTGTAGGGGCTGGACAGGGGCGGCACGAGCGTGCGCATGGGCAGCGAGGTGTCCGCCTTGGTGAGCGTCACCCCGAGCTTGTCGAGCAGGGGATTCTCGCGCGAGCCCCAGGGCACGAGCACGAGCGTGCGGCCGGCCCACACGTGCGCGAGCAGCTTCTCCGTCTCGTCCTCGCTCATCTCCGGCACGTGCAGCCGGTTGAGGCCATGGCGCGGCACGTCCTCGTCCGCGAGTCCCTCGTCGCGCTCGGTGGCCAGCGCCGTCTGGTCGGGATCCTCCTCGTGCGCGCCCTCCACCTCCACCGCGAGCTGCAGCAGCGTGCCCGGCTCGTCGAGGATGAGCAGGTCCGCGGTGCGGCGCGACACCGGCAGGCCACTCTCCTCGGCCAGCAGGTACAGGCCCCGGGCCCCATCGGGCTGGGCCCGCCAACTGGAGAGCGTGTCGGCGAAGCCCCCCCGGGCCGCGCCCCGCACCAGCCACGTGCCGAGCATGGCGAGCACGAGCAGACCACCGGCGACGACCAGGGGAAAACGGTCACGCACGGGCCGGCTCCACGGACGGGGAGGCGGGCGGCGCGAGCAGGGGGGCACACAGCTCGCGGAAGGCGCGGTAGCCCTCGGGACCCACGGGCAGGTTGCCGTACCAGGCGAAGTCGAAGCGCAGCGTCAGCTCGCGGAAGGGGGGCTTCCACTCGGCGCGGCCCCGGAACTGGCGCAGGTAGTCCCAGTTGCTCGCATGGCTGTCGTATTGGATGACGCCCTCGCGGTGCAGGCGCGAGAGCAGCGCCAGGTACAGCCCGCGCACCGCCTCGCGGTACTCGCCCCGGGCGGCCAGGGAGTCGGCCAGGTGGGCCCAGCCCTCGGGGGGGCGGGACAAGGCGTTCATGGGATCGGCCGCGAGGCTCGCCGCGTCCTGGGTGCTCACCTCCAGGCCGGCCCCGGCGTCCGCGCGCCGCCGCTCGGCGAGCGAGCGCCACAACAGCCACCCGAGCACGCCCAGCGTCCCGGCGATGAGCAGCACCACCAGGGTGTGGGCCACGTTCTGCCCGCTGGAGACCGCCTCGGCGGGTCGCGGCGCCACGGGCTTGCGATCCATCGCCTTGAGCCAGGCCTCCAGCCACTTGAGGAAGCGCTGAAAGAGGCTGGACTCCTCCGGGGGCGCGGGATTCTTCGGCTCGGCCGGGTCGCGCTCGAGCGGCTCGGGCACCTGGAACTCGGGCCGCGCGAGGATGTCCCGGGCGCGCAGCTGGGCCTGCGCGGCGTCACGCCGCTCCAGGGCCGCGGCCTCTCCGGCCAGGGTGAGGCCCCGCTCGAGCCGATCGATCGCCGTGCACTCCTCGCCCTCGTACACGTCCCGCTCCACGGCGCGCACGAGCCGCTCGAACTTGGTCGCCTCGGGGGGGCTGAGCGCGCCGATCGTCCGGGACCAGTCCTCACCGGGCGGCTCCTCGCACGCGGCCATCACCTCGTTCACGCGCGCCTCCAGGGCCGCGTCGTCGGCCCGGGCGGCGGGGACGGCCAGGCCCGCGCCCAACCACACCAGCACGAGCGCCACCTTGCGCACGGGCAGCTGTTGCACCGCGGCGAGCAGATCCAGCCCTTCCTGGCGCACGCGGCCGTCCACCAGGAGCAGCGTGGCGGTGGCGGCGCGCAGGGGCTCGAAGAGGGTGAAGGTGGTGGCCACGAGGAAGACCGTCCAGGCGGCGTTGTCCAGCGAGGCGAAGCGATCGACGTAGGTGAGGTCCAGCCCGAGCAGCTTGCGCCCCACGTACAAGAGCGCGTTGACCGCGATGTGCAGGTTGACGAAGACGAGCCCCTGCACGAGCAGCAGCACGCGCACGCCGGTGGCGTTGTGCCGGGCGGGGCCGAGCAGCTTGCCGCACTGGGAATACAGTCGCAGGGGACTGCCCCGGCCCTGCAGGGTGGCGGCGTAGCCGACCAGGTGCGCGCTCAGGAAGAAGAAGGCCGCGCCCAGGGTGAGCGGGAGCGACAGCAGGTTGAAGACGAACAGGTAGGCCACGGCGCACGAGAGGCTCGGGGCGCGGGCCAGCGCCGCGCGCAGGGAGGCCCAGGCGGAGGGCTCGCGCTCGGTGCCGAGCAGCAATTCCTGCACGTGGTGGCAGGCGGCGCCCTGGAACAGGCCCCGGGCGAACCACGCCAGGGTGAAGCCCAGCGCGGGCAGGGCGAGGGCGCGCCGGTGGGTCACCGCGTCCGTGAGGTGCAGGAGCGCGGCGGTGACGAGCGCGCCCCCGGGCAGGGTGAGCGCCCAGACGCCGGAGCTGCGCACGCACACCCGCAGGGCCGCGTCCAGGATGGCCACCGGGCCCCGGGGCCGCAATTCGAGCGCGGACACGGCCATGGTCAGGGCCTCGCGGCCAGGTGGGCCATCGCCAGGACGCCGCCGTACACGAGCCCCATGCCCACCAGCGCCAGCAGCACGTGGCCCGGGGTCCACTCCTTGCGCTCCGCCGTCACCTCCAGCGCGCGCAGGCGCGACTGCAGGCAGGTGGCGCACCGGTTGATGCCCTCGAACTGCGTGGTGCACTCGCGGCAGATGACCCGGCGGCACTCCACGCAGATGCCCAGGCCGGTGCGGTCCGGATGGTAGTGGCAGCGGCCCGAGCCCTGAATCATGGGCGCGAGCCTACGCAATCCCCCGGGACCGAGGCCAGCGCCGATGCACCGCCCGCGGGCCTACTTCACCGGGAAGTAGCCCGTGTCGATGACGGTGCGCTGGCCCTCGGGCGTCAAGGCATGGTCGATGAAGTTCCGGGCGAGGCCGGTGGGAGGCCGCGACAGCACGAAGCTCAACGTGCGCGCCAGGGGATAGGCACCCGTGCGCAGGCTGTCGGCCGACAGGTGGACGGCGGTGGCGGGCTCGGCGCCCACCTTGAGCGGCTTGACGCCCCGGAGGTAGGCGGCGCCCCCGAAACCCAGACCATTGGGATCCAACGACACGGCGTTGACCACGGCGGCGGTGCCCGCCAGGGTCTGGGCGCGCTCGGTGAAGTCCTGCCCCTGGAGCACCCGCTCCTTGACGAAGGCATAGGTGCCCGAGGAGCTCTCGCGCGAGTAGACGGTGATGGGCCGGTCCGGGCCGCCCACGTCCTTCCAGCGGGTGAGGTCGCCCTGGTAGATGGACTTGAGCTGCGCGAGGGTGAGGGTGTCCACGGGGTTGTCCGCGTGGACGTAGAAGGCGATGCCATCGAGCGCCACGGGCACCTCCACCGGGCCCTCGGGGTGCTTCTGGCGCATGCGCTCGCGCTCGGTGTCCTGGAGCGCGCGGCTGGCCATGGCGATGTCCGTGGTGCCATTGAGGAGCGCCGCGATGCCCGTGCCCGAGCCGCCCCCATTCACCTGGATGCGGGCGCCCGGGTGGGCCTTCATGTACTGCTCGGCCCAGCGCTGGCCGAGGATGACGAGCGTGTCCGAGCCCTTGAGGGTGAGGGTGGCCACGGGGCCCCGGGGCGTGCCCGCGTCTTCCTCGGCGTCGCGGGACGGACGTCGGCAGGCCGACACGAGGACGAGCAGCACGAGCGGAAGAATGCGGGAGGAGCGCGGCCTTCTCATGGCCGGGCAGGATACGCGTTCCATCCGTCGGGCAACGGACGGGCTCGGGGTCGAGGCGTCGTTTTTGGGATGGGGCGGGCCGGGCGGGTCCGGTAGAAATCCAGGCCGCGAGCCAACACGGCCAAGGAGACGGGCAATGGATTTCATCGGACAGCTTTCCCAGCAGATGGGCGTGGACTCCCACCAGGCGCAGGGCCTCGCGGGCTCCCTGCTCAAGCTCGTCCAGGGCGCCGTGAAGGACAAGATGGGTCCGGACGCCGCGACCCAGATGGACTCGGCGATTCCGGAGATGCAGGGCTGGCAGCAGCAGGCCGAGCAGCAGCAGGCGGCCCCGGCCGCGGGCGGCGGCGGCCTGATGGGGGCGCTGGGCGGCCTCGGGGGCATGCTCGGGGGTCAGGGCGGAGGCGGCTCGGGTGGGGGACTGCTCGGCGCGCTCGGCGGCGCCGCGGCCCACGCGGGTGAGGTGGCCGGCGTGGTGTCGCTGCTGCAGCGCTTCAACATCGACGCGGGCAAGGCCTCGCTGGTGGCGCCCCTGCTGCTCGACTTCCTCAAGTCCCGGCTGGACCCGAAGCTGGTGAGCGGCATCCTGATGGTGGTGCCGATGCTGGCGGGGGCCGGGGGCAACAAGCCGCCCGAGGGCGGGGGCTCGGCGGGGGGCGGCGGACTGGGCGGGCTGTTGGGCGGCCTCATCCGCTAAGGGCCCACGCGTTCCCATGAGCACGCCCGACGGAGCGCTGACCCCGGAAGAGCAGGCCCTGATCGCGGACGAGGAGGCCATCCTTCGCCGCGTGCTTGGCTCCCTGGAGGCCGCGCGTCAGCGCGGGGGGAGCCAGGCCCAGGAGTCCGAGCGCCTCATCAACCAGCTCGAGGTCCTGCGCGAGGATGCCGTCAGCGCGCCCGTGGCGGACCTGCCGCACCTCTTCCACCAGATGGATCAGACGCGCGCGCTGCTCGACCGGCAGAAGGGCGCGCGGCTGCCCGAGTCCAGCGCGCCCTACTTCGCCCACCTCAAGGTGAATGGGCCGGCGGGGGAGCGCGACTATCTGCTGGGTCGCACGAGCTTCACGGACGCCTCGGCGGACGTGCGCATCATCGACTGGCGGTTCGCGCCCGTGGCCCGGGTCTTCTACCGCTACGGCGAGGGGGACTCGTACGAGGAGTGGTTCGGCGAGCGGCTGTCGGAGGGCACGGTGCTGGTGCGGCGCCTGCTGGTGCTCGAGCGGGGTCGGCTCACGCGCATCCAGGCGGGGCCGGTGGTGCTCGAGCGCTCGGCGGAGGGCACCTGGCACCGCGCCGGGACGCTGGCCCAGCTCGCGGGGGGCACGGGCACGGCGGTCCGCCCGGGGCGCCTGGGCGTGGGGCGCGGGGTGAACCGCGACGCGGGCGCACTCGACGTGACGGCCCTGCTGGACGCCGAGCAGTTCGAGGCCGTGAACGTGGAGGCGGACGAGCCGCTGCTCGTGTTGGGCAGCGCGGGCAGCGGCAAGACCACGGTCGCGCTGCACCGGCTGGCGAAGATCGCCTTCGACGAACAGGCGCGCTATCCCGAGTCGCGGATGAAGGTCATCGTCCCGGAGGAGGGCCTGGCGCGCCTGTCGCGGCGTCTGCTCGCGCCGCTGGGCCTGGAGAGGGTCTCCGTCGAGACCCTGGATGCCTGGGCGGCGCTCACCGCGCGCATCGCGTTTGGCGCGAAGTCCTTCAATGTCTGGGAGGACACGCCGCCGCTCGTGGCGAGGTTCAAACGCCACCCGGCCTTCCGCCGGGCGCTGGCCGCCCGGCTGGGCGTGCTCAAGAACGCGGCCACCACGCTGCCCCGGCTGCGCAAACGGCTCGCGGAACTCTTCACCGACCGGCGCTTCCTGGAAGGTGTTGTCTCTCATTCCAAGGGAGACCTGCCGCTCACGGCCATCGACGAGATCGTGCGGCACACGATGTTGCAGATCGCCACGCCGCTCGACCAGGAATTGGAGGGCGTGGATCCCGAGCGGCTCCAGACCGTGGATGGCAAATCCTTGCAGAGCGACACGCCGGATGAACTGGCGGGAACGTTGGACTCGGAGGATCTGCCGCTGTTGTTGTTGTTGCGCGCGCAAGGGGGCAACCTGGGCGCGGTGGGGCGGCTGGTGCACGTGGTGCTCGACGAGACGGAGGACTTCTCGCTCGTGGAACTGTTCGTGGTGGGCCGGCTCCTGGGCGAGGCCCGGAGCTGCACGCTCGCCGGGGACGAGATGCAACAGACCACCACGAGCTTCGCGGGCTGGCCCGCGGTGCTCACGGAGCTGGGCATTCCGGACGCGGCCACCTGCCGGCTCCAGGTCTCCTACCGGTGCCCGGCGCCGATCACCGCGCTGGCCCGCCACGTGTTGGGCACGCAGGGCCCGGGGACCGCGACGCGGGCGGGCCGCGAGGGCGCGCCCGTGGGGTTCCACCACTTCCCGGACGAGGTCCAGGCCCACCTGTTCATTGGCGAGGCCTTGCGCGATCTCGTGGAGCGCGAGCCCCATGCCTCCGTGGCGGTCATCGCACACGGTCCCGATCAGGCGCGCGCCTTCCACCGGATGCTGGCGGACACCTCCTGGGCCCGCCTGGTGTTGGGGGGAGACTTCTCCTTCGAGCCCGGCGTGGACGTGACGGACGTGGACAACGTGAAGGGCTTGGAATTCGACTACGTTGTCATTCCAGACGCGACCGCTCGGGTCTACCCGGCCCATGACGAGGCTCGGCGGCGGTTGCATATCGCCATCACCCGGGCCTCTCATCAGCTCTGGATGGTGTCCTCCGGTGTTCGTTCTCCACTTCTCTCGGGAGTCGAGAAGAGCATCGGTCATGTGGACGCGCCGCCCCACTGACGTTGAATTGCTATGACAGGGTTTGACTCTTCGTGCGACACTGGACGCGATGAGCGAGTCACGGCCACAGCTTTTGTCTCGGCTGGACAGGAGCACGCGGGAGCAGACGATTCCCGGCATGTTCCTGCAGGCGGTCATCGCGTCGGCCGAGGTGCATGGGGTGGACGTGGTGGGGCGGACGCGGGCGCGCGTGGGCATGGGCGAGCCCCTGGTGGAGAGCTACCGCTACCCCGTGAGCTGCATGCTGGAGATGCTCGACATCATCGGCCAGGTGGCCGAGTCGCGGGGCACGCCCTATGGGGAAGCCCTGTTCCAGAGCGGACGGGCGGCGGGGCTCGCCTACGTGCGCAGCGCGGTGGGGCGGATGCGGGCCATGGTGGCCGCGCCCGTGGGCCTGCACCGGGCCCTGGAAGGCATTCCCAACGCGGCCACGCTGGCGGTCAACTTCGGCGAGCGCTCCTACCGCCGGCTCACCCACAGCTCGGGGGAGCTCGCCTTTCAACAGGATTTGATTGGAGCGGCCTGGAACATCGGCATGGTGACGGCCAGCACCAGCGCGGGCCTGTCATTGGGCCCGGAAGAACTCAAGTTCGACGTCAGCGTGACGGACGACGACGCGAGCAGTTTCCTGCTGCGTCTGTACTGGTAGGGCGGTGGCGTCAGGCCACCGCCCCGAGGCGCATCAGCCCTCGAACAGATCCTTCATGCGGTTCATCGTGTCGTTGGTGATCTGCATGACGGTCTGCTTGATCGTCATGGCCATCATCGACTCGGTCTGCAGCGCCTTGCGCCCCTCGGCGGCGATGTCCTTGGGGGTGGCGTTCGGGTTCTTCTGGAGGTAGTCGTTCATGCGCTTCTCGAGCTTGCCCGCGAAGCTGCCGCGGAACTCCTTGCCGATGCCGTTGACCGTCTCCGCGTACTGGGCGGCGGTGGTGCTGTCGGTGAAGCGCGAGAAGGCCTTGGTCAGGTCGTCCTTGCCCGTCGAGGCGTCGATGCCGCTCTTGAAGCTCCCGCCCGACATGAGCTCCTTGGCCGACTTCATCTGCGAATAGTCGGTCCCGGCGCCCCCATCGGTGGTGCTCGTGGTGGTGGCGGTGGGGGCGGCGGTACGGGGGCTGTTCACGTTCATCGTCATGGGTTCACCTGGGGCGTGAAAGGGAAAAGGGCGGGGTGCTGCATCGGCGCGAAGCGGAACCACGGGCGCCTGGAAAGACTTCCGGGTGGAAGGCCTCCAGGCTTCACATCACGGCTCAACCCTCGAAGGTATCCTTCATCCGGCTGATGGCATCGTTGGCCATCTGCGTGATGGTCTGCTTCATGGTCTGGTACATGACCGTGTCGTTGAGCAGGGTCTTCTTGGCGAACTCGGCGATCTCCGTCTTGGAGGCGTTGGGCTTGTCCGCGAGGAACTTGTTCATCTTCTTCTCGACGGAGTCGAGCATCTTGCCCTGGAACTCCTTGCCGAGCTGGCTGGCCATCTGCGCGTAGCCGACCACGCCCTTGTTGTCGGAGAAGCGCTGGAACGCCTCCGCGAGCTGCTCGGGCTTGGAGTCCTTGTTGACGCCAATCTTGAAGCCACTTCCGGAGGTGAGCTCCTTGGCCGACAACATCTGCGACGTGTCGAAGCTGCCCGAGGCGCTGCCCGCGGCGGCGGTCGTCTGCTGACCCGCGGCGGGCGTGGACCGGTTGTTCACGGTGAACGACATGGGTGCACCTTTTCCGGAAAATCGAGGGACATCGACGGCGTTACGGGGATTATCGCGCCCGTTGCGGAAAGGTTGCGAGGGGGGTAGGCGATTTTTCCGTACCTTGGGCCCTTCCACCCGGCCCGCCGGCTCACGCCTCCTCGGAGAGCGGGCGAGCGGGCGGGGGTGGGAACGGGCTTGACACCCCGCGTCACGGTGTGCCCGCCCAGAGCCGCCTCCCGGGCGAGCCCGGCGTTTCCCGAACACGTCGCGCAGTCCCCGCTCAGGGGCAAACGACCGAGTCCGGGTCATTCCCGTCAAACCCTTTCATGAATGAGAGGTTTACGGAATTCCAATGCACGGGGGTCCCCCGGGCTATGCCACGAGAGAGCGGTGGCCGGGAGATCCGACGCGGCGGAAGTGAAGCTTTGCCGTGACAAGGCCATGGCGCGCCGGGAGCAATGCCTTTCAGGCGGCGCGCTTGACGGGGGTGGGGCGTCTGTGTTTCATGGGAAATGCAAGTCATTGAGCGACTGCACCGGGGGACTCTTCATGGATTCAAGCGCGAACAAGCCGGCACGCTCTTCATCGGAAGGAAGCGGTTGGTTCACCAGCCCGTTCTCGGGCTACTCCCTGCACGGATCGGAGGCCATCCAGGTGGTGCTGCCCGAGCAGGGCGGACTCCTGGGTCCGGCGACCCTGTTGAGCCCCACCGTGGTGTGGGCGCGGTCGCCCGAGGAGCCCGGGGCCCTGTCCCGCACGCGGACGCTGAGCGTGTGCCTGGACACGGGCGGTGCGGTCATCGGCCCGCTGACGGGGGAGCTGCACTGGAGTGACGCGGCGGGCGGGGCGCTGGGCCTCCAACTGCGGGACGTGACGCGCCAGCAGGGGGAGCGGATCCTCACGCTGTTGGACGCGGAGCTGCTCCGGGGGCTGGCCGTGCCCGAGGCGTCGCCGCTGCCCGTGCAGGAGGAGCTCACGGGCGCCGAGCGGATGGGCGAGGTGCTGCGGAAGATCGCCGCCATGGGCCACAAGGCGGTGGTGCGCCGACCGGGCCAGACGGCGCGCATGACGCTGGAGGGCCTGGACGAGGCGGCGGGCCTGCTGACCTGGCACTGCGCCGAGCCGCTCGCCGACTGGGGCCCGGCCCCGATGGAGCTCGAGGTGGTGGGGTACAACTCCGCCTACCGGATGCTCCTGGAGACGCACGCACGCGCGGGGCACCGGTGGGTGACGCGCCTGCCCGAGCGGATGTGGCGGGTGCGCCACCGCTGGCACCGCCGCGTGTCGGCGCCCGAGGGCACCCGGGTCCGGTTCGAGCACCCGCTGTGGCCGGAGCTCGGCGCGCTCCAGCGCGAGGTGGTGGACCTGTCCTATTCCGGTCTGAGCCTGCGCTCCGGCACGGGGGATCTGCTCTTTCCCGGGCTCTTCCTGCCGCTGCAGGTGGAGACGGCCCGGGGCGAGCGCATCGCCCTGCGCTGCGAGGTGCGGCACGTGTCGTTCTCCCAGGCGGATGGGCGTCGGCTGTGCGGCCTGGAGGTCCGGCCGCTCAACCCCGCGGACGCGGTGGCGTGGACGCGGCTCGTCTCCGAGACCCTGAGCCCCTCCACGCGCTCGGGCGAGGACTGGCTGGAGCCCCTCTGGGGGCTGTACGAGGCCTCCGGGTACTTCAACCTGGCGGGCAGGTCCGCGCCCCAGTTCGACGCGCTGCGCCGGGACTTCACCGAGCTGAGCGGCCGCACGGCGAAGCTGCCCCACCTGTTCTGCCAGACGGTCTGGCCCTCGGAGCGCGGGGTGGAGGCGTCCCTGTCCGCGCTCAAGCCGTACCTGCACACGTGGATGCTCCACCACCTGGGCCGCCGCCCCGGCAAGCCCGCCCAGGCCCCGCCCGTGCCCGGGCAGATCCTCCGGGACATCTACCAGCACACCCTGGAGCACACCCAGATCGATCCGGACCTGCGCTGGATGATCAGCTACGCCGAGTCCACGGTGCCCTGGGTGCAGCGCACGCACCTGGCCTTCGCCCAGCGGCTGGGCGCCGAGGGGCAGGCCCTGGTGATGCCCCTGCGCCTGATGGACGCCGAGTGCGCCGAGATGAGCGACGAGCCGAGGGGGGAGGACGTGGAGATCGGTCCCGCGTCCATCGGCGAGAAGCTGATGCTCGCGCGGGAGCTCGCCCGCACGCGGCCGGCCAGCTACGTCGAGGCGCTGGATTTCTCGCGCGAGCGTCTGGAGTTGCGCGGCGCCTCGCGGATGTGGATGCAGGAGGGGCTGACGCGCGAGCGGCGCGTCCTCGTGGCGCGGCGGGAGGGGGTGGCCGTGGCGGCGCTCGTCCTCGAGCTGGGGCCGCCGGGCACCAACCTCTTCCGGTTGATGGACGCCGCGCGTCTGTTTCCCCTGGGGCCCGAGGGCCCGGACACCTACGTGGCGCTGCTGGACGAGGCGCGCCGCTGGTTCGCGCTCCGGGGGCGCACCGCCTTCGTCTACCTGTGCGAGGACGCGGGCGGCTACGCGCGCCGGGCCCGCCTGCACGATGACCCCGCGATGCGGCCCTTCCTCTGGGTCATCCCCGCCTCCCGCATCCCCGAGTTCCTGGAGCACATTCAAGAGCAGTCCGTCGGACGTCAGCAGCGGTCTCACCCCATCCCCGTCTCGTTGTGAAGGAGCCCACACCATGGAACTGCTGAAGAAGCTGTACGAGCCTCACGTCCTGCCCGCCCGCACCCTCCTGGACACGGATCCCGCCCTGTGCCGCCTGTTGGATCCGTCGCTCAAGCCCAAGGTGCTCGCGCGCTTCCTCATCGAGTGGATGGCCCGCGCGGCCTACATGACCGAGCCGGTGGACGGGTGGATCCGCGGCACCGGCCAGCGCTGCATCGAGCAGGGGCTGGACAGGATCGGCCACGCCCTCATCACCCACGCCAAGAGCGAGACGGGCCACCACCTGATGACGCTCGAGGACGCGGAGCGCCTCGTGCGCCACTGGAACACGCGCTACTCGCCCACGCTGTCCGTGCAAGCGCTGTGCGCCCAGACGCCCCTGGAGAGCATGCGGGCCTACCGCCAACTGCATGACGACGTCATCGCGGGCGCCTTCCCCGTGGGCCAGGTCGCCATCGAGCGCGAGGTGGGCTTCCTGGCGGTGGAGTTCGGGCCGCGGCTGATGCGCCAGGTGGAGCGGCTGCTCGGGCCCGAGGTGGCCGGCATGCTCACCTTCCTCAACGAGCACGTGGCCGTGGACGTGGGCCATACCCTGCTCAACGAGAAGATGCTCGCGGAGGCCATCACCCGCGCGCCCGACAACGCCCGCGTCTACGCCGAGGCGGGTGCCCAGGCGATGAGCCTGTACATCCGCTTCCTCGGGGATTGTCTGCACACGGTGGAGGACCTGTTCTCGCCCCTGCGCTCGGTGGCCTGAGTCCGCGTCTCCACGAGGCGCCGTCCCCACGTTGTGCGGGGGCGGCGCCTCGTGCCGTACATGGAGCCCGCCCGAGGGAAATGACCCGGCGTGTGGGCCGTGTTCTTGTCATGCCCGACGCCTCGCGAGGCGTGCCGCGGCCCTGACTGTCTCTCTTGGTGAAACACGCCCGATGCCTGTCTCCTCGCTCTCCGCGCGGGCGTCACGGGTGCGTGTTGATTGGCTTACAAAGATGGGGGATGGTTCGGCCCGTCCAGCGCAGCCGCGGAACGCGGATGTCTGGATAAGGAGTCAATGTCTCACACGCGGGCACATTTCCTCGGGGGGCTCGGGCTCGGTCCCGATCGGACTCCGAGGGCCTCGCGTTCTGGATAAACCCCCAAGCCGGTTCACCGGACCGCATCCCCCATGCGGTCCGCTCCCCACCTGTCTGTCTTTTCTCTCGGAGAGCCTCATTGAAGAAGACCCTCCTGCTGGTTGAAGCCGTGTTCGCCCTGGCTGGTGTTGCCGCGTGTGGTGGTTCCGAGCAATCGGATGCCGACACGCTGGACTCCACGCTGGCGGTCACGGCGGATGCCCTGAGCACGCCCAACTGCACCCCGTTGACCGCGTCCTCGGTGATCGCCTCCGGCAATGATGGAAACGGCCCCCAGAACACCCTGGATGCCCAGCTGGCCACGCGCTGGAGCAATCAGGGCAAGGGCTCGTGGATCGATTTCGACCTGGGTTCGACGCGCACCGTGTCGGGTGCCTCCATTGCCTGGCATCAGGGCAATCAGCGCACCAACAACTTCACCCTGTCCACCTCGCTGGACGGCATGGTCTACACGCCCGTCTACACGGGCACGAGCAGCGGCGCCACGACGGCGGCCGAGACGTATGCCTTCAGCGCCCGCGGCGCGCGCCGCATGCGCATCACCTTCCAGGGCAACTCGCAGAATGACTGGGCGAGCATCGCCGAGGCGCGGGCGTGTGGCGTGGCCGAGACGAGCACGGGCTCGGGCGTGGTGTGGCGCGGGGACTTCGAGACCGGCAGCCGCTCGCAGTGGAGCAGCACGCAGATGGTGAACGCGGACCGGCTCCAGGTGGTGTCCTCGCCGACGCGTCAGGGCACCTACGCCGTGAAGGTGACGGTGCGCCAGGGCGACAACCCCATCAACGCCAGCGGCCACCGCAATGAACTGGTGCGGATGACCAACGAGAAGGAGGGCGACGAGTTCTTCTACAAGTGGAGCACCATGTTCGCCTCCGACTTCCCGAGCGCGAAGACGTGGCAGCTCTTCACCCAGTGGCACCACAGCGGCAGCAGCGGCTCGCCCCCGGTGGAGTTCTACGTCAACGGGGAGACCATCTACCTGCGCCTGCAGGGCTCCACGGTGGTGTGGAGCACCCCGCTGGTGCGCGGCCAGTGGCTCGACTTCGTCTTCCACGTGAAGTGGTCGTCCAAGTCCAACGTGGGCTTCGTGGAGCTGTACTACCGGGGCAACCTCGTGCTGCCCAAGCGCTACGGCGCCACCATGTACTCGGGCCAG
Source organism: Archangium primigenium (assembly GCF_016904885.1). Lineage (NCBI taxonomy): Bacteria > Pseudomonadati > Myxococcota > Myxococcia > Myxococcales > Archangiaceae > Melittangium > [Archangium] primigenium. The sequence continues at coordinate 7,786,786 of NZ_JADWYI010000001.1, read as the reverse complement.
ACGAACTACTTGAAGGTCGGGCTGTACCGCAACAGCACCATCGCGCCCGTGGGCGTCGTCTACCACGACGCCTGGGTCCAGGGCCGCAGCCTGGCCGACGTGCAGTAGCCCGCTTCCCCACTCGCTGACGTTCACGCGCCCCACCCGTGTCCTCCCCTGGAGGCCGGGTGGGGCGCTTGTCTTCGTGCACGGCGGGGGCTTCACGGGCGGCCTTCTCCTGGAACGACCACGGCGGCCCTCCCGGGAAGGGAAGGGCCGCCGTGGGGTGAGACGGGACCGCGGGTTTAGAGCTTGGCGTCGTCCGCCGCGGGGACGCGGCAGCGCAGCTCGGCCTCGATCTCGAGCGCCGCCAGGTTCTCGCGCATCGCCCGGGCCCACTTGGCCTTGGGCTGCTCCATCAGCTTCTCGTGCGCCAGGTCGATCGTCTCGGCCAGCTCCTCGTCACTCAGCTCCGAGGCGACCTTGCCCTTGTTGGCGCCGAACGCGACCACCACGGACGCGCTCTTGAGCTTCGCGGGCGGCTCGCTCGCGGGCTCGGGCGGGGCCACGGCCTTCTTGGCCTCCACCTTCACGGCCTCCAGCTTCACCGGCTCGGGCGGGGCCACCACCTTCTTGGCCTCGGCCTTCACCGGCTCGGCCTTCACCGGCTCGGCCTTGGCCTCCACCACCGGGGCGGGGGGCTCGGGCGCGCGCACCGGCTCGGGCGCGGGCTCCCGCTCCTCGCGGACCTCCCGCACGTCCCGGCCCGAGGTGAAGGACGCCTTCACCGGACCGGTCCGCGAGCCCAGGGACTCGTAGCTCGGACCCGGGGCGGGCGCCGCCTCGCTGGGGCCGTCGAACTCCTCGGCCGGCATCTCCTCGCGCACGTACAGGCCGCCGAAGGCCTCGGGGTACGCCTTGCGCAGGGCCGCCACGCGCGCGCACTTCTCGATCATCGTGGTGGGAATCTTCGCCCACAGGGGCGTCTGCTGGACGTAGCCGGCGAAGTCCAGCCACACCACCACGGGCAGCTTGCCCTCGCGCACCACGCGCGCCCAGGCCCCCACCAGGCTGCCCTTGCGCTTGGCCGGGTTGAAGCGGTGCACCACCTCGCCCCGGCCCTGGTCCACGATGATTTCATCCTCGGCGTACACCGCGCTCGCCTGGATGCCCTTGCAGTCCGGGAAGCGCTCGGCGCGCGCCAGCATTCCGGCCTCCGAGGGCTGGAACTCGTGCCGGGACACCCAGTTGGGCCGCTCCCGGCTCCCCGTATTCTGTCTCCGGGCCACGCAGAACGCCTCCTTGAGCAACGGGTCCAAGCCGGAGCGCTTGCACTGCTCGATGAAGAGGGCGAACTCGTCCTCCCCGATGCCACGGGGGCAGATGGTCCGCCGGATGAGCTCCACTCGCTCGGGGCTCCACGGGCCCGACGCCGTTTCCGTCTTGTTGTGCGCTTCCATGCCGCTCACTGCTCCTTGCGTTCGAAAAGGGCGGACGACCTCCGTCCGCCCGCGCCTTCGGGGACTGCTTCAACCCTGTAGCGAGAACACTCTATCCGCCGGGGCCGACACCTCGCTGAACACCCGTTCAGGCTCGCTCGGAGAGCGGGCGAGGGGGCACGAGGGGCGCGGCGGAAGAGTGAAGGGGGGGGCGAAAAAAAGAGTTTGACGTGGCCGACGGCTCACCGTACAAGCCGTCCCCGTCGACGCGCGGTGACGAACCGCACGGCGGCGGGCAGCACAGGAGAAGGTCGGGAGCGTAGCTCAATTGGTAGAGCAATGGACTCTTAATCCATAGGTTGTGGGTTCGATTCCCTCCGCTCTCAACAGAACCGGGGTCCCCTCAGAGATGAGGGGGCCCCGTTTCCTTTTGCGGCCCCTGCCGTGGCGTGGCACAACGCCGTGCAGTCCCCGGGCGGGTGGCGAAACTGGTAGACGCACCAGACTTAGGATCTGGTACCGCAAGGTGTGAGGGTTCGAGTCCCTCCTCGCCCACTTCCGAGCGCGTTTGCGGCCCTTTCGCGTTGACCGGGCCCGGCCCTATCCCCTAAACGCGCACGTCCCTGTTTTCGTCACGTCTCCACCCATCCGACACGTCGGCGTCCCGGCAGCGGGCCCGGCGCGAGCGAGGCATCTCATGAAGGTCCAGGTCGAGGAGCTCTCTCCCATCGAGAAGAAGCTCTCCATCGAGGTCGATACCGCCCGCGTGGCCGAGGAGCTCACCCGCGCCTATTCCGCGCTCGGCCAGCAGGTGAAGCTGCCCGGCTTCCGGCAGGGCAAGGTGCCCCGGCGCATCCTCGAGCAGCGCTTCCGGGACCGGGTCGAGGACGACGTCATCCAGCGCGTGGTGCAGAGCGCCTGGCTGCAGGCGGTGCGCGACCACAAGGTGGAGGCCGTGGCGCCGCCCCAGGTGACGCAGAACTCGGGCCTCAAGCCCAACGCCCCCTTCTCCTTCGAGGCGCGCGTGGAGGTGAAGCCCCGCGTGGAGGCGCGCGACTACCAGGGCCTGGCGCTCACCCGCGCCGACTCCCAGGTGGCCGACTCGGACGTGAACGACCGGGTGGAGCAGCTGCGCCAGAACCTCGCCCGGCTCGATCCCATCGAGGACCGGGACACGGCCCAGGCGGGTGACTTCGCCACGGTGGACTACGAGGCCACGGTGGAGGGCAAGGAGTTCGCCGGCAGCAAGGCCGAGGGCGTGACGGTGGAGCTGGCCCCCGGTGAGCTGGTCGAGTCCAACGTGGCCGCCCTCGAGGGCGCCAAGGTCGGCGAGACCCGGGAGCTGGACTACACCTTCCCGGCCGACTACCGCGTGGAGGACGTGAAGGGCAAGGTCGCCCACTTCAAGTTCCACGTGAAGGGCCTCAAGAAGAAGGTCATCCCCGAGCTCAACGACGAGTTCGCCAAGGAGACCAACCAGGCCCAGTCCATCGACGAGCTGCGCACGAAGATCCGCGCCGACCTGGAGCAGGGCAAGAAGACCCAGGCGCTCAACCAGGAGCGCGAGGCCCTCATCAAGGCGCTCATCGAGAAGAACCCCTTCGACGTGCCCCGCGCCATGGTGGAGCGCACCATCGACCAGATGCTCGACACGCGCCTGCGCGCCATGCAGCGCATGGGCATGGACCCGCGCCGGCTCAACCTGGACTTCTCCCGGCTGCGCGAGGACCTGCGCGAGGAGGCCCTCCAGGAGGTCCGCGGCGCGCTGCTCTTCGAGGCCATCGCCGTCAAGGAGAACATCTCCTCGAGCGACGAGGACATCGAGAAGAAGATCGCCGAGCTGGCCGAGGAGGCCAAGCAGCCGGTCGACATGGTGCGCAAGTTCTTCAAGGACGCCGAGCAGCGCCAGGGGTTGAGCCTGCGACTCCGCGAAGAAAAGACGATTGAATTCCTCAAGGGGCAGGCGAAGTATTCCTAGGCGTACCTTCTCGCTGACCCTTTCTAGAGGTTGCCATGCCCTTCATGCCCGTTCCCTACGTCATCGAGCAGACCCACCGAGGTGAGCGCTCGTACGACATCTACAGCCGGCTCCTCAAGGACCGGATCGTCATGCTGGGAACGGAGATCGACGATGACGTGGCCAACGTCATCGTCGCCCAGCTCCTGTTCCTCGAGTCGGAGGACCCGGACAAGGACATCAACCTCTACATCAACTCGCCGGGCGGGTCGGTGACGGCGGGCCTGGCCATCTACGACACCATGCAGTACGTGAAGCCCAACGTGTCCACCATCTGCGTGGGCCAGGCGGCCTCCATGGGCGCGGTGCTCTTGCTGGCCGGGGCGAAGGGCAAGCGCTACGCCCTGCCCAGCTCGCGCATCATGATCCACCAGCCCCTGGGTGGGGCGCGGGGTCAGGCCACGGACATCGAGATCCAGGCCCGGGAAATCCTGCGGATGCGGGCCAAGCTCAACGAGCTCATCGTGAAGCACACCGGCCAGTCCATCGAGCGTGTCGAGAAGGACACGGATCGCGACTACTTCATGGGCGCGTCCGAGTCCAAGGCGTACGGCATCATCGACGAGGTGCAGAATCCCCGGAAGGTCCTGCTGCCTCCGAGCGAGCGCAAGTAGCCCGCCCGCTTCCAGTGGGGCACTTGGGGGCCGGGGGCGCGGGAATGACGGACCGCGTCTCCGGCTTCTCAGTTTCTGCGGCCGGTATTTTGGGCTGTTAAGTAGCCACCAGGTGCGTGGACGGTCCGGACGGGGACTGACTAGATTGGTCGTGGGCAGGGGGAGCGGGCCGGTGGGAAGCGCACCTCCAGGCAGTTGCGGCGAGGGCTTACATGGCGGGTAAGAACGTGGAGAAGCGAGACAACCAGTCCCTCTGCTGTTCGTTCTGCGGCAAGTCGCAGAAAGAGGTCAAGAAGCTCATCGCGGGGCCGACGGTCTACATCTGCGACGAGTGCATCGGCCTCTGCAACGACATCATCGCGGAGGAGATCGACCGCGAGGAGACCAAGGACACGAAGCTGCGCATCCCGCGGCCCAGTGAGATCAAGGCCATCCTCGACGAGTACGTGGTGGGCCAGGAGCGCGCGAAGAAGACGCTCTCGGTGGCGGTGCACAACCACTACAAGCGCATCGAGTCCAAGGTCGCGATGGACGACGTGGAGCTGCAGAAGAGCAACATCCTCCTGCTCGGCCCCACCGGCAGCGGCAAGACGCTGCTCGCCCAGACGCTCGCGCGCATCCTCAACGTGCCCTTCACCATCGCGGATGCCACGTGCCTCACCGAGGCCGGCTACGTGGGCGAGGACGTCGAGAACATCATCGTCAACCTCCTGCAGGCGGCCGACCACGACATCGAGCGCGCCCAGCGCGGCATCGTCTACATCGACGAGATCGACAAGATCGCCCGCAAGTCGGAGAACCCCTCCATCACCCGCGACGTGTCGGGCGAGGGCGTGCAGCAGGCGCTCCTGAAGATCATCGAGGGCACCATCGCCAACGTGCCGCCCAAGGGGGGCCGCAAGCACCCCCAGCAGGAGTTCCTGCAGGTGGACACGACCAACATCCTCTTCATCTGCGGCGGCGCCTTCGGCGGCCTGGAGCAGGTGATCGAGCGGCGCCTGGGCGGCAAAAGCCTGGGCTTCGGCGCGGACATCCAGTCCAAGAAGCAGCGCAACCTCACCGAGCTGCTCAAGCACGTGGAGCCGGAGGACCTGCTCAAGTTCGGCATGATTCCGGAGTTCATCGGCCGCCTGCCCATCGTCACGGCGCTCGAGGAGCTGGACGAGCCGGCGCTGGTCAACATCCTCAGCCAGCCGAAGAACGCGCTCACCAAGCAGTACAAGAAGCTCTTCGACCTGGACGGCATCTCGCTCAAGTTCACCGACGGGGCGCTCAAGGCCGTGTCCACCGAGGCCATCCGCCGCAAGGCGGGCGCCCGGGGTCTGCGCTCCATCCTGGAGAGCGCCATGCTGGACATCATGTACGAGCTGCCCTCGCGCAAGACGGCCCGCGAGGTCGTCATCTCCGAGGAGGTCATCCTCAAGAAGAGCGAGCCGGTGGTGCTCCACTCCCAGGACAACAAGGAGAAGGAGCCCGAGGCGAAGAAGGAAAGCGCCTGACGCTCGTTTCACCCTGACGCGTGACGCCCCCGTCCGTCCCCCCCGTGGGACGCCGGGGGCGTCTCGTTTCTCCCCCCTCCCACGGAAAAGAGACGAGCCCCATGAACTACCCGCCCACGAGGACCGAGGCGGTGGTGGACACGTTGCACGGCGTGGCGGTGCCCGACCCCTACCGGTGGCTCGAGGACGAGCGCGCCCCCGAGGTCCAGGCCTGGATGCGCGCCCAGGACACCTTCACCCGCGAGCACCTGGAGCGGCTGCCCGGCCGCGACGCCCTGCGCCGGCGCTTCACGGAGCTCTTCTACGTGGAGTCCCAGTCCGCGCCCACCCTCCGGGGAAACCGCTACTTCTACTCGCGCACCCACAAGGACCGGGAGAAGGCCGTCCTCTACTGGCGCGAGGGCGAGGCGGGCGAGGAGCGCGTGCTGCTCGACCCCAATACGTGGAGCGCGGACGGCACGGTCTCGCTCGGGGTGTGGGCCCCCTCGTGGGACGGGCGCAAGCTCGCCTTCACGCGCAAGCCCAACGCGGCGGACGAGGCCATCCTCCACGTGCTGGACGTGGACACCGGCGTCTGGAGCGAGGGGGACGTCATCGAGGGCGCCAAGTACGCCTCCCCGAGCTGGACGCCCGACAACCAGGCCTTCTACTACGCGTGGCTGCCCACCGACCCCTCCATCCCCGTGGCGGAGCGGCCCGGCTACACCGAGCTGCGCCTGCACCGCCTGGGCACGCCGCCGGGCGAGGATGCCGTGGTGCACCCGCGCACCGGGGACCCGCGCACCTTCCTCAACGGGTGGACCAACCGCGAGGGCACCTACGTCTTCGTCTACGTCACCCGGGGGTGGACCGAGAACGACATCTGGTGGAAGCGGGCGGGGGAGAAGGACTTCCGCCTGCTCGTGCGCGGCGAGGGGGCGACGTACGGCGTGGACGCGTGGGGGGACGCCTTCTACGTCCTCACCGACGAGGGCGCGCCCCACCACCGCGTCTTCAAGGTGGACCCCGCGCGCCCCGAGCGCGCCGCCTGGCGGGAGATCGTCGCCGAGGACCCCGAGTCCGCGCTGCAGGGCCTCGCCATCGTGGGCGGGCACCTGGCCCTGGAGTACCTGCGCGACGCCACCACGCGGGTGCGGCTGGTGACGCTCGAGGGCGCGCCCGTGCGGGACGTGGCCCTGCCGGGCGTGGGCGCGGCGAGCAACCTGTACGGTCTGGAGGATCGCGACGAGGCCTGGTTCGTCTTCAGCTCGTTCACCACGCCCCCCCAGGTCTACAAGACGTCCGTGGCCACCGGCCAGGTGGAGGTGTGGGCGCGTGTCGACCTGCCGCTGGACACCACGCCCTATACGGTGGAGCAGGTCTTCTGCCGCTCGCGCGACGGCACCCGGGTGCCGCTGTTCCTCGTGCACCGCAAGGACCTCCGGCGCGACGGCGACCGGCCGGTGCTGCTCTACGGGTATGGCGGCTTCGGCCTGAGCCTGTCGCCGGGCTTCCGCTCCGGCATCTTCCCCTGGCTGGACGCGGGCGGGGTGTACGCGGTGGCCAACCTGCGCGGGGGCGGGGAGTACGGCAAGGCGTGGCACGAGGCGGGCCGCCTCCACCTCAAGCAGAACGTCTTCGACGACTTCCACGCCGCGGCCGAGCACCTGGTGCGCGAGGGCTACACCCGGCCCGCCCGCCTGGCCATCTCCGGGGGCAGCAACGGCGGCCTGCTGGTGGGGGCGGCCATGACCCAGCGCCCGGAGCTCTTCGGGGCCGTGGTGTGCCAGGTGCCCCTGCTCGACATGGTGCGCTACCACCAGTTCGGCTCGGGTCAGACGTGGGTGCCCGAGTATGGCACCGCCGAGGACCCCGCCGACTTCTCCGTCCTGCACGCCTATTCGCCCTACCACCGGGTGCGGCCGGACACCGTCTACCCGGCGCTCCTGATGATGGCCGCGGACCACGACGACCGGGTGGACCCGATGCATGCCCGGAAATTCGTGGCCGCCGTGCAGAACGCGGGTTCCCCGGCCCCCTGCTTGTTAAGAATCGAAGCCAACGCGGGACATGGCGGCGCGGATCAGGTCGCCAAGGCCATCGAGTCCGGGGTGGACCTCTACAGCTTCCTGGCGAGCGTGTTGCAAGTGGACTTGCGAACGACGCCATCCGACCCCGGGCTGTCCTCGGGTCGCTAAAGCAGCAACCGGACATCCGTGTTTCCGGAGGTGTTCCCTTGCTTGCAGGCCAGCATTCCCCATCTTTCACCTGGGGAACGGCCGACAAAGTCGCCGTGTTATAGAAGCCGTCTTCACCGCCTCGGACTCTGGGTGTCCGGGCGGGCAACTTTCCAGGGGCTTGCTGCCTTCGGGGGCAAGCAGGCAGGTGGCGAATACATGTTTTTCGGACGAGACGACAAGAGGGATGCCCAGAAGCGTGGAAGCACCGTTCCGCTCCTCCCGCTGCGCGACATCATCGTGTTCCCACACATGGTGGTCCCGTTGTTCGTCGGCCGGGAGAAGTCCATCGCCGCGCTGAAGGACGCGATGGCCCACAAGGGTCCCGACGACAAGGCCGTCATCCTCCTGGCCGCGCAGAAGAAGGCCAAGACGAACGACCCCACGCCGGAGGACATCTTCCACTTCGGGACCATCGGCCACGTCATCCAGCTCTTGCCCTTGCCGGACGGCACGGTGAAGGTGCTGGTGGAGGGCGTGCGCCGCGCCAAGGTGAAGAAGTTCCAGCAGAACGACGCCTTCTTCATGGTCGAGGTGGAGGACGTCGAGGAGGTGAGCGAGAAGTCCGTGGAGCTCGAGGCGCTCGTGCGCAGCGTGCACTCGGTCTTCGAGGCCTTCGTCAAGCTCAACAAGCGCATCCCGCCCGAGATGCTCATGCAGGTGGCGAGCATCGATGACCCGGCGCGTCTGGCCGACACCATCGTGGCGCACCTGTCGCTCAAGCTCAACGACAAGCAGGCGCTGCTCGAGACGGAGAGCCCCGCCAAGCGGCTCGAGAAGCTCTACGAGCTGATGCAGGGTGAGATCGAGATCCTCCAGGTGGAGAAGAAGATCCGCACCCGCGTCAAGAAGCAGATGGAGAAGACCCAGAAGGAGTACTACCTGAATGAGCAGATGCAGGCCATTCAGAAGGAGCTGGGCGAGCGCGACGAGTTCAAGAACGAGATCCAGGAGATCGAGGAGAAGCTCAAGAACAAGCGCATGAGCAAGGAGGCCACGCTCAAGGTCAAGAAGGAGCTCAAGAAGCTCCGGATGATGAGCCCGATGAGCGCCGAGGCCACCGTGGTGCGCAACTACATCGACTGGATCATCAGCCTGCCCTGGTACGACGAGACCCAGGATCGGCTGGATGTGGTCGAGGCCGAGCGCGTGCTCAACGAGGACCACTACGGCCTCAAGCGCCCCAAGGAGCGCATCCTCGAGTACCTGGCCGTGCAGCAGCTGGTGAAGAAGCTCAAGGGCCCGGTGCTCTGCTTCGTGGGGCCTCCGGGCGTCGGTAAGACGTCGCTGGCGCGCTCCATCGCCCGCGCCACGGGCCGCAAGTTCGTGCGCCTGTCGCTCGGCGGCGTGCGGGACGAGGCGGAGATCCGCGGCCACCGGCGCACGTACATCGGCGCCATGCCGGGCAAGCTCATCCAGTCGCTCAAGAAGGCGGGCAGCAACAACCCCGTCTTCCTGCTCGACGAGATCGACAAGATGTCCACGGACTTCAGAGGCGACCCCAGCGCGGCGCTCCTCGAGGTGCTGGACCCCGAGCAGAACCACAACTTCAATGACCACTACCTGGACCTGGACTACGACCTGTCCAAGGTGATGTTCATCTGCACCGCGAACACGATGCACAACATCCCCGGCCCCCTCCAGGACCGCATGGAAGTCATCCGCATCGCGGGCTACACCGAGCCGGAGAAGCTCAACATCGCGCGGCGCTACCTCCTGCCCAAGGAGCAGGAGGCCAACGGCCTGAGCGACCTGAAGATCGACTTCTCCAGCGAGGCCCTGCGCACCATCATCCACCGCTACACCCGCGAGTCCGGCGTGCGTTCGCTGGAGCGTGAAGTGGGCGGCGTGTACCGGAAGATCGCCCGGGACGTGCTCAAGAACGGCAAGCGTGACATCGCGGTCGACCGCAAGCTGGCCATGAAGTACCTGGGCACGCCGCGCTTCCGCTACGGCATGGCCGAGCGCGAGGACCAGGTGGGCATCGTGACGGGCCTGGCCTGGACGGAGATGGGCGGAGAGATCCTCACCACCGAGGCCACGGTCATGCCGGGCAAGGGCAAGCTCATCATCACGGGCAAGCTCGGCGAGGTGATGCAGGAGTCGGCCCAGGCCGCCATGTCCTACGTGCGCACGCGGGCGGAGAAGTTCGGCATCGACCGCAAGATGTTCGAGAACTACGACATCCACGTGCACTTGCCCGAGGGCGCCATCCCCAAGGATGGTCCGTCCGCCGGTGTCACCATGTGCACCGCGCTCGTGTCCGCGCTCACCCGCGTGCCGGTGCGCAGGGACGTGGCCATGACGGGTGAAATCACCCTGCGCGGCCGCGTGCTGCCCATCGGTGGCCTCAAGGAGAAGACGCTCGCCGCGCACCGCGCCGGCATCAAGACCGTCCTCATCCCCAAGGCGAACAAGAAGGACCTCAAGGACATCCCCAAGAAGATCCGCGCCCAGCTGCGCATCGTCCCGGTCGAGTTCGTGGACGACGTGCTGCGCGAGGCGCTCGCCCTGGAGAAGCCCGAGGAGTTCGGCCGCAAGAACGAGCCGGGGAAGACCACCATCGTGGACCCCGGCGCGGGCGCCCCGGTCTAGCGCCGACCGGCACCTGACGGCCTGAGAAACGACACGGGCCCCCGGGGACACTCCCCGGGGGCCCGTGGTGTTTTCAGTCACCGCGCGGCGGACTCAGCGGTCGAACTCCCAGATCTGGTTCTCGATGCCGGAGCTCTTGCGGGGGTGGACGATGAGCCGTCCGTTCGCCCGGGCGCCCTCGATGTCGAGCACGTAGCCGTTGAGGGCGCTCTCGATGAAGTAGTAGCCGCGCACGTGCGAGGGGATGAGGCGCCAGATCTGGTTGGCCCCACCGTTGACCTGGCCCACGCGGACCTGCGCGCCCGCGTCGCGGTTGTTGCCCCAGACGTCCAGCACGAAGCCGTTGAGCCGGCTGCGGATGTAGTAGCCGCCCCGGGCCGGGACGAGCTCCCACTGCTGGTTGTCGATGCCGTCGCGGCGGTGCTTGGCCGGGTGGCCGATCACCTCCGCGCCCGACGCGCGGTTGTTGCCCGAGATGTCCAGGACGAGCCCGTCGAGCCGGCTGCGGATGAACGTGGGGCGCTCGGTCCGGAAGTCATCCCGCCCGTTGTGCCAGTCCGGCCGGGACGGCGGAGGCGGAGGCGGGGGCGGCGTGGGCCGGGACGGCGGCATGGGGCGGGACGGGGGCGGGGGCGGGGGCGCGGGACGGGCCTCGCCCTGGCACCAGCCCGAGGGGCTGCACGAGCGCGCGCCATCGCATTGCGAGTCCGTGCGGCAGCGGTTGGGACCGGGGCGGTTCTTCGACTCGTCCCAGCGGTAGTTCGGGTTGGGTCCCGCGCTCGCCGTCAGCGGCAGGAGCAGCAGCGCCAGCGCCGCCCAGCCTCTCGAACCCATACGTCCACCCGCGGAGCCGCTCCGAAACGAAAACATGATCCTTCTCCCTGTTGTTGGTCCGGGCCCGGGAGCGGCGGCTCGTGCGCCGCCGCTCTCTCGTGCCGTATGCCTGTCAGGACGGGGACCTGGATCGTTTATTCTGCGAACGATTTCAGCGCGGGGCGGTTTCCTCGCGACGGGGCAGGGCGAGCCCCACGAGCGCGGAGAGCGCCAGGGCCACGCCGAAGAAGGCCATGACGGTGTGGTGTTGCCGCTCGGTGGCGGCCGCCACGCCCTGGCTGAGCACCCCGCCGAGGATGGCGATGCCCACGACGCCGCCCAGGTAGCGCGTGGTGGACATCACCCCGGCGGCCATGCCGCTGCGCCCCCGGTCCACGCTGCTCATCGCCGCGGCCTGCGAGGGCGCGTTGCCCAAGGACAGCCCGAAGCCCAGCAGCATGAGCGGCAGGATGGCCTCGTTGGGCGAGTCCACCGTGCGCGCGGCCAGCAGCGTCATGCCCGAGAGCCCGAGCAGCGCGCCCGTCACCGCCGTGGTGCGCGCGCCCCACCTCTCCGACAGCCGGCCCCCCAGCGGGGTGCCCAGCGCCATCATCACCATCATGGCGAGCATGGTGCGGCCCGTGCGGCCCGTGTCCTCGCCGAAGCGCTGCGTGAAGAGGTAGGGCAGCTGGAAGAGGATCCCGTACATGGCCAGGTTCTGCAGCGCGATGATGGCGCTGCCCGCGCTGAAGGCCCGCAGGCGGAAGAGCTGGAAGTCGATGACGGGGTGGGCGTGCTTGCGCTCCCAGGTGTACAGTACCCCGAGCAGCACGAGGCCCACCCCGGGCAGCACCACGACCCAGGGCGCCGGGCTCTTGGTGCCCATGACGATGAGCCCCAGGCCCAGGCCCAACAGCACGCTGCCCACGAGATCGAAGGCGGGGCGGTGGGCCGGGGCGGACTCGGCGGGGGTGCCCCCGCGGGCCAGCAGCAGCGCGAGCGCCAGCACGGGCACGTTCACCAGGAAGATGAAGGACCAGCTCAGCCGAGACACCAGCTCGCCCCCGAGCATGGGGCCCAGCGCCGCGCCCAGGGACATGATGGCGCCGAACATGCCGAAGGCGCGCGCCCGGCGGTCCACGGGCAGGCCGTTGCGCAGGAGCGCCATGGCGCTCGGGGTGATGACGGCGCCCGCGGCGGCCATGAGCATGCGCGCCACGGCGAGCATGGCGACGTTGCGCGCGAAGAAGCCCGAGAGCGCCCCCAGCGCGAACATCACCTGGCCCACCGTGAGCACCCGGCGGTGGCCCCACAGGTCCCCGAGCTTGCCGCCCGGGCCCTGCAGGATGATGCCCACCAGCAGGTAGCTCGTCACCAGCCACTGGCTCAGCGTGCCGAGCCCCGCGCCGAACTCGTGGCCGATGGTGGGCAGCGCCACGGCGATCATCGTCGAGTTGAGCGGCACCAGCAGCGTCGTCAGCCCGAGCGCGAGCATCGTCCGGGGCGACAGCCCCGTCTCCGCGGGCCGCGCTCCGGCGGGAAGGGCGTCAGCCGACACGGGTGACCGCCCGGCGCTGGAGCAGGTAGAGGTCCTCGCCCACGAAGGCGAACTCCAGATCCTGCCGGCCTCCGAAGTGCGCCTCGCACCGGGTGGCGAGCGCGTGGAGCGCCCGCAGCCGCGCGTCATCCAGACACAGCGCGTGCACCCGCTCCGGCTCGACGGCGACTTCCTTCGTGCCGCCCTCCGGCAGGGGGAGGATCGCCACGTCCTTGTCCCCCGCGCTGCGCTCGAGGATGTGCCCCTCGCGGCTGATGCGGTAGCGATCCGGCGTGACGAGCCCCGCCACCACCGCCTCGCCCAGTCCCCACGTGGCCTCGATGACCCGCTCGTCCGCGCCCGTCAGGGGATCGCACGAGAAGAGGACGCCCGCGCACTCGGCCGCCACGAGCCGTTGCACGACCACCGCCACGCGCGGCTCGTCCACCCGGCCCATCTTGCGCCGGTAGCCCAGCGCCGCCTCGGTGCGTCCCGAGGCCCACACCTGCTTGACCGCCTCCACCAGGCCCTCCTGGGTGCGCACCGCGAGCGCCGTGAGGTGCTGTCCCGCGAAGCTCGCGTTGGCCGAGTCCTCGCCCACCGCGGACGAGCGCACCGCCACCGAGGGCCCCACCTGCTCGAGCAGCCCGCGCACCCGCGCCACGGCCTCCGGCTGCCCGGCGGCGATCTCGTTCACCTGCCGCACCGACAGCGCGAAGCCCGGGGGCACCGTGAGCTGGGCGCGCAGCGCGGCCCCCAACTGCACCGCCTTGCCGCCGAACTCCTCCTCGGACAGCGCCTCCTGCAAGGCCACCACGCTCATGACAGCACCTGGAGTTCGCCCGTCGTGCCGTTGACGCGCACCCGCGCCCCGTCGCGCACCAGCTTCGTGGCGTCCCGCGTGCCCACGATGCCCGGAATCCCGTACTCGCGCGTGACGATGGCGGCATGGCACAGCTGCCCGCCCCGGTCCGTCACCAGGGCCCCGAGCAGCGGCAGCACCACGTTGAAGTAGGGCGAGGTGGTGGTCGCGATCAGCACGTCCCCCGCCTCGATGCGGCCCAGGTCCGTCTGCTCGCGGATGACGCGTGCGGTGCCCTCGTAGACGCCCGGGCTCACCGGCAGGCCCTTGACCGTGGTGGCCGTCGTCTCGGCCGGGGGCGAGCCGAACATGTGGCCCATGTAGAAGAACACCGCCTGGTTCACCCGCCGGGCCGCCGGGGGCAGCTTGTCCATCGGGGGCGACGGCGGGGGCGGGGTGCCCAGCGAGGGGGGCACGTCCGTGTGCGTCTTCATCCGCCACTCCGCGCGCCGTCGCAGCTCCTGGATCGTGGGCGTGGAGGCGCCGGCCAGCAGCCCCTCGAGCTCCTCCGGGCCGGCGTCGAGGGCCAGCGCCGCGTCGGGCAGCCGCCCCTCGGCCTGGAGCCGCTGGCCCACGGCGAGCACCGCGCGCCGGGCCAGGCCCACGGCCCAGCCGTCGGTGTAGGTGTTGCGATCATCCCGCAGGCCGTAGACGAGCCGGGCCTCGGCGAGCAGCTCGTCGAACGCGGCCCGGTGTTCGGCGGGCACGGCCTCGCGCATGAGGGCCTGGTGCCGGGTCTCGGCCGCCGTGTCCTCCTCGGCACGGCCCGCCACGACGCCGCGCAGGCCGCGCACCAGCGCGTCGGGCACTTCCATCACGCACGGCTCGGAGATGTCGTAGCCCAGGCTCCGGTGGCCCACGTCCCGCAGGTACTCGCGCATCCGCTCGCCCACCGCGCCGGGCATCGCCTGGAGCGCCTGGAGGATGTGCGCGGCCGGGTCGTTCGAGTGCAGCACGTCGCGCGCCGCCGCGTCCTCGCGCAGCGCGCGCACGAGCGCCGGGGGCTCGCGCGAGGCCAGCTGGGTCGACACGGCGGAGTTGCCCTTGAGCAGGCGGGCGAGGTCTCCCGCGCTCTTGCCCGTCCAGGCCGTGGCGTGCACGAGGAAGTCCCCCACCGGCACCAGGTGCGCGAGGTTGAAGCGGTGGTGCAGCCGGGCCATCTCCTGGAGGTGCGCGGTGATGGCGCGCAGGTGCGCGGTGAGCGCCGGGGTGTCCAGCGCCGTGGGCTCCACGTCCTGCAGGGCGAGGTGGGCCTGGATGGCGGCGGGTTTGACCTCGTCACGCCAGTAGCGCAGCTCCTCGCGCCAGTGCTTGTCCTGCAGGGCCTGCTCCGCGCGCTTCAGGCGCTCCTGGACGTCGGGGTGGGTGGGGGGCAGCATCCCCTGGGACGTCAGGCCGAAGGGGATGACCTGCGAGTAGGGAAAGCCATGCACGGGGACGATCCGCATGTGATCGATCATCAGGCCGTACTGGGCCGACGACTCGGTGAAGCCCTGGCGCAGCCCATAGGGGAGCATGGCGGCGCAGAAGGGCGTCATGGGCCGCTGGATGTGCACGGTGTCCAGCTCCCAGTGGCCAGGACCGGGGGGCTCGAACGTCACTGCGGGAGGAAGGGGATTTTCCACGAGGTGCTCCCGGCGGTCCCTCTCACGAGGGCCGTCCATGAAGTTCCCGTGACGCGGGGGTCACGGGAGTGTGAATTCAACGCTCGCTCCGTCCTATAACTTGACACCCACGCCGCGCCAACCCCTGGACAAGAAGGAGGAAGTGTGGACCTTCGGCGAGGGGGACGCGGTACAACGCCGCCCTCGTGTCCGCTCGCGTGCGCCTCTCGCCCTCCGTGTTGCTCGTCCTCCTGGTCCTCGTGGCCACGGGCTGTGGCCGCTGTGGTTTCCAGGCCGACCCGGGCCTGAAGATCGTGGTCCCCGCGATGCCCTCCACGCTCGACTGGAGCCACTCGGATCCGACGAGCTGGGCCAACTACCCCGTCATGCTCGTCACCCAGCGCGGGCTCACCACGCTGGCGCCGGACAACTCGGTGCGGCCGGGGCTGGCGCGCGCGTGGGAGCGCGACCGCACGCCCGAGGGGCACGAGGTGTACACCTTCCACCTGCGCGAGGACGTGCGCTGGTCGGACGGCGTGACGCCGCTCACGGCCCAGGACTTCGTGCTCGGCTGGCACCGGGCGCTCAAGGGCCGTGAGCGCGGAGAGATGTCGGACCTGCGGGGGGCCGAGGAGGTGCTGGCCCTCCAGGAGCGGGGGGCCTCGGCCGAGGCGCTCCAGGCGGCGCTCGCGCGCACGGGCGTGGAGGCGCTGGATGCGCACACCCTGCGCGTCACGCTGAGCCAGCCCCGGGGCTATTTCCTCGCGCGCCTGGCCAACGTGTACCTCTTCTTCCCCACGCCCTCGGCGGTGCTCGCCGGCCGGAGCGAGGAGGCGGTGCGCGACTACTTCGACCGGCCCCGGGACGGCCATCCGCTCGCGCTGGGGCCCTACCGGGTGGAGGCGTGGGACCGGGCCGGGGAGCGCGTGCGGCTGGTGTACAACCCGCATTCGGCGTTCCCGCCCCCTCTCGGGCCCGGGGAGCGCGTGGCCCCGGTGCTCACCCTGCTCAAGTCCGAGGTGGGCCCCGCGCTGTACGAGCGGGGCCGGGTGGCGTTCGTCTTCGTGGACAGCGCCGTCGCGCTCCGGGGGCCGACGCCCGGGGACCTCGAGCGCGAGCCCCTCTTGTCCACCTACTTCCTCGTCTTCAACACGGAGAAGCCGCCGCTCGACCGGCCCGAGGTGCGGCGGGCCTTCGCCCGGGCGCTCGATCGCGAGGCGCTGATGGCGGGCCTGCTGCCCGAGGCGCGTCCGAGCCACGTGCTCCTGCCGCCGGAGCTGCCCGGGGCCGCCACGCCCGAGGAGGCGGCGCGGCTGCCGCACTACGAGCCCGAGCGGGCGCGCGCGGCGCTCGCGTCCGTGCCGGGGTTGGACCGGCCCCTGCGGCTCGTCTACCGCTCGGGGGACTCCTTCGTGCCGGAGGCGGCCATCGCCGAGCGGCTCGCCGCGCAGCTCGCCCGGGTGGGGGTCCAGGTGACGCTGGACGCGCGCTCGGACTTCTCCGCCGAGGTGGCGCGCCGCACTCCCGCGGGGCCCCGGGCCTATGACGTGTATCTGCGCCGGCTGGGCGCGGACTACGCGCACCCGAATACCTTCTTCACCCTCTTCGAGAAGAACGGCCTGCACCAGACGGGCTGGGAGACGCAAGGAGGGGGCGAGCCGATGGCGCGCTTCGAGGCCCTGCTGGAGCGCGCCGACGCCGAGCCGGACCTGGCGCGGGCCCGGGAGCTCTACGCCCAGGCCCAGGCGCTGCTGCTCGACGAGATGGCGATCATCGCGCCGCTCTACCACCCGGACCGCTACTTCCGCGCGCGCGCCTTCCTGCATGGCGTGGACGTGGACCCCTTCAACTTCCTGTCCCTGCGCGAGCTGCGCGTGGACGCGACCCCGCCAGAGGACCGCTGAGCCATGTCCCGAGTGCTCGTGCGATTGGGCCGTCAGGTGATGTTGGTGCCCGTGGTGGCGCTCGCGTCCTACTTCCTCATGGCGGCGCTGCCCCTCACCACGGATGACGACGCCAAGCGGCAGGTGGCGCCCGAGGTGCTCGCCTCCTACCGGAGGGATCTGGGCCTGGGCGAGCCCCTGGGCTTCCTGAGGCCGTGGCAGAAGCTCTGGCGGGGCGAGCGCCTGGGCACGAGCGCCCAGGGCGTCACCGGGGACGAGCTCGCGTGGAAGCTGTCGGGCAGCGTGGGCGTGGGGCTGGTGGCGCTCGGGCTCGCGCTCGGGTGGGCGCTGGCGTACGCGCTGGTGCGCGCGCGCTGGCGCCGGAGCCGACTGTCGCTCGTCACGGAGCTGCTGCCCGCGGCGGCGTTCGGTACGCCCGTGTTCATCCCCGCGCTCCTGCTCGCGCCCGAGGTGGTGGAGCGGGGGCACCTGTTGCCCGAGGCGTGCGCCGCGCTCGTCATCTCCGTGTGGCCCGGCATCTTCCTGGGCACGCTGGTGGCGGACGCGCTCGACACGGAGCTCACGCGCGACTACGTGCGCACGGCCCTGGGCAAGGGCCTGTCCCGCGGCGCGGTGCTCTGGCGTCACGTGCTGCCCAACGTGTGGCCCGCGCTCCTGGACGCCGTGGGGCCCGTGGCCACCGCCCTGCTCGCGGGATCCTTCGCCGCCGAGCGCGTCTTCGGCCTGCCGTACTTCGGCCAGCTCTACGTGCTCGCGGTGCTGCAGAAGCAGGTGGCCGTCGTGGTGGTGGCCACCACCGTCTTCGCCTCGCTGCTCGTCGTCGTCGGCCTCGCGGTGGAGCTGGTGCGCGTCGCCGTGGATCCGCGCGCCCGGGAGGCCACCCCATGAAGGGCCCCCGCGTTCCCCGCCGGGCCTGGGTCGGGCTCTTGCTGCTCGGGGCCTTGGGGCTCACGAGCTGGCTGGCCGGCCGGGTCTTCCCCGACGTCCTCGCCCACACCTGCCCCCTGGGGGCGGACCCCTCCCAGCCCGACCACACGGTGTGCGAGCGGGCATTCGGGGGCTTGTGGGTTTCCCTGGTGATCGGCCTGGCGGCTGGCGGGCTGGCCACGGCGGTGGGCCTGGGCGTGGCCATGGCGGCCCGGGCGGCGGGGGGCTTCGTGGAGCATCAGATCCTCCGCGCCGTGGATGCCTTCTTCGCGCTGCCGGACGTGCTGGTGGTGATGGTTTTGCAACTGGCGGGCCAGTCGCTCCTGGACGCGGGGGGCGCGGGGGGGCTGGGGCCGTCCGGGTTGATGGTGGTGTCCCTGGCGCTGGTGGGGTGGGCGGGTCCGGCGCGCATGTTCCGCAACCGCCTGGCCACGCTGGAGGGCCAGGAATTCGTCGCGGCCTCGCGGGCCCTGGGGGCGGGGCGCTGGCACCTCTTGCGCCTGCACCTGTGGCCCGCGCTGCGGCCCTTCGTGCTGGCCGTCTTCCTGAGCCGGCTGCCCACGGCCATCCTCACCGAGTCCACGGTGAGCTTCTTCGGCATCGCGCGGATGGAGCCCATGTCGCTCGGCCGCTACCTGGGCACGAGCTACGCGGCGCTCATCTATGAAGGCGGGGCGCGCGTGGTGCTTCCGGCATGGGGCTTGCTGGTGCTGATCGTGCTTGCCGCCTCGCTCTCCGCTCAAGCGTTGGGTGTTCAAAACCGGCGTGCATGAGGGGGGGGTCGGCAGTGGCGAGGGGGAATGCCTACTGTGGAATCCCGGGACGGGTCCAACCGTTTTCCGGGGACGAACCCATCCCCTCACCCAGTGAAGGCTGCCATGTCCATCGCCAACGAGGAGCTTCCCATCGCCACGGGCCACGCCCGGACCCGCGAGGACGACAACCTGAAACTCGAGCAGGTCAAGGGCTCGGTGCTCATCGTGGAGGATGACCCGGTGCACCGCGAGCTCTTGGTGGAGCTCGTCTCCCAATGGGGGTACGAGGCCCTGCCGGTGGGCAGCGCCGAGGAGGCCGAGTTCGCCGTGCGCAACAAGCGCATGGACGCGGCCATCGTCGACGTGTTCCTGCCGGGCCGCAGCGGCACGACGCTCATGACGCGCCTGCGCGAGAAGTTTCCCCAGTCCGTGCTCATCGGCGTGAGCGCCATGAGCGACGCGTCCATGGCGCGCAAGTGCAAGGGACTGGGGGCGGATCTGTTCATCGGCAAGCCCCTGGCGCCGGAGAAGCTCGCCCAGGCACTGCAGTCCCAGCACAAGAGCTGGCACTAAGCCCCCGGACATGAATGTTGTACACCTGAGGCATGGCGCTGCTGAAGGTGACGGAGCAAGAGCGTCGGCGGCTATGGGAGATAGCCCGGGCCGCTGACGCTGGGTGGAGAGAGCGCGAGCGCGTGGACATGGTGCTGCTGGCCGATGAGGGCTGGAGTGCACCGCGCATCGCTCGGCACCTGGGCCGGTGCGCGGCCACGGTGCGCCGGGTGTTGCGCTCCTTCGTCCAAGACGGCCCAGAAGCCCTCTTCGCGCGTCTGGCGGGCAGGAAGCCCGACAGGGCGCACCGCCAGCGGGTGGAAGCCTCGCTGCATGCGTTGTTGTCCCAGCCTCGCTCGTGGACAGCCGGGCAGTTGGCCAGCGCACTCGAGGGCGAGGGTCTTCACCTGGGGCCGCGGCAGGTGCGTCGCTATCTCGGGAGCATGGGCGCGGGCTGGCGGCGCACGCGGCTGACGCTCACGCACAAACAGGACGCCCAGGCCGTCGCCCAGGCACGCCAGGCGCTCTTCCGGCTCAAAAAAAGCCCGCGCTCAGAGGATAAATCTCTACTTCCTGGATGAGTGCGGGTTTTCGCCCACCCAAGCCGTGGGCTACAGCTGGGCAGAAGTCGGCAGCCGTCGAGACGTCCCCTACGAGGCGCCTCGGCGCCGACGTGTCAATGCGCTCGTCGCCTACTGCCCGACAGGCCGTCGACGCGGTTTACGCTTCCGACGCTGGGCACGCACCATCACCGCGCGAGATACCCTGGACTTTCTCTTGTCGCTCGCCGACCCGGGCGGGGTCCCCACCTGGGTGGTGCTCGACAATGGGAACATCCACCGCTGCCGCCTGGTATGCCGCGCCCTGCCGCGCTTGCGACGGCTGGGCGTCCATCTCTTCTACCTGCCGGCCTATTCTCCTGAACTCAACGACGTGGAAGCTGTCTTCGGCGTCATCAAGGCTCAGGAGCTTCCCGAACGCAGCTACCGCACTCTCGATGCTCTGCTCACCGCGGTGCAGCAGGCCCTGCGCCGCTACCACCATCGGCTGCGGCGCAGGTGTACATAATTCATGTCCGGGGGCTTAGCGCGGACGGCGCCGCCCGCCGGGTACGATTCGGTTGCGCCGGGGGAGGGAAGCGTCGACACTTCCCCTCGTGCAGACACTCGTTCCCGGCCTCCTCGTGGCGACGCCACAACTGACGGACTCGAACTTCCGGCGGGCGGTGGTCCTCATGCTCGAGCATGGGGAATCCGGCTCGATGGGGCTCGTCATCAACCGGGGCGCGTCCCTGACCCTGGGAGACCTGGCCAAGAACCAGGCCCTGACGATCGCGCCCGAGCGCTCCGGCCAGCTCGTCTTCATGGGCGGCCCCGTGGAGAGCCACCGGGGCTTCGTCTTGCACAACAACGAGCACGTGTCGGAGAAGCACGAGGTGGTGCCCGGGCTCTACCTGAGCCTCACCCTGGACACCCTCGGCCCCCTGCTCAAGGACCCGTCCGGCCCCCTGCGCTTCTGCCTGGGGTACGCCAATTGGGGTCCCCAGCAGTTGGAGAGCGAGCTGGCCGCCGGCACCTGGCTGTACGCCGAGGCCTCCGCGCGTCCGGTGCTCGAAGGCGACCCGGGTCTGCTATGGGACACCACCTTGAAGAGCATGGGGGTGGATCCCGCCATGCTCATGAAGGGAAAGGGACTGAACTGATGCTCGACCCCAATGCCATCCGCGAGCGCATTCTCGTCGCGCTGCCCGGCTCGGAGGTGCTCGTGAATGACACCACCGGTACGGGTGACCACTTCGAGGCGCGCGTGGTGAGCCCGGATTTCGCGGGCAAGACCATGGTGCAGCAGCACCAGCTGGTGTACGCGCCGCTGCAGGACTGGCTCAAGACCGGCGAGCTGCACGCGCTGGCGCTCAAGACCTATTCGCCCGAGCAGTGGAAGAAGCTCGGCTCCCGCTGACAGGACCCACGACGATGACTCCCGAACTCAAGGCCCGTTTCGACCAGGAAGTGAACAGCCACCCCATCGTGCTCTTCATGAAGGGCAACGCGCTGTTTCCCCAGTGCGGCTTCTCCGCCCGGGCGCTGCAGATCCTCCAGCGCCACGGCGAGGTGCACACGGTGGACGTGCTGACCAACCCCGACGTGCGCCAGGGCATCAAGGACTACTCCAACTGGCCCACCATTCCGCAGGTGTTCATCCACGGGAAGTTCGTGGGCGGCTCGGACATCCTGATGGACCTGGAGGAGCGCGGCGAGCTGGCGGACCTGGTGGCCAACAAGGATCCGGCCTGATCCCGTGACGCTCCCCGTGCCCCGCGTGGACGAGGGCGCCGAGGCGTCGGCCCTGGCCGAACCCGCGCCCGTGGGGCCGCTCGGGGTGGTGTCCGCCGAGCCCGTCGCCGAGCCCGTGACAGCGCCCCCGCGGCCCTCCTGGACGGAGCGGCTGCGGGCCTTCCGGGCCCGGCACGCGAAGTGGGAGCTGGCGCTCCTGTTCTTCGCCAGCTTCGCCTACGACATCCTCACCCTGCCGCGCATCGACAACCGCTTCACGCTCACCAAGCAGGGCGTGTTCCTCGGCGTGCTGGGGGGGCTGTTGTGGCTGGAGCTGCGCTGGCGCGAGAGGCTGCCGCCGCCCCGGGGCCTGTCCCGGGTGTGGCGCTTCCGCGAGGACGCGCTGCACTTCCTGCTCGGAGGTCTGCTCAGCCCCTACACGCTCTTCTATTTCAAGAGCGCGTCGGGGCTCACGGCGTTCCTGTTCCTCGCGGTCGTGTTCGGCGTGCTGGTGGTCAACGAGCTGCCGCGCTTCCGGGCCCGGGGCCCCGTGGTGCGCGTGGCGCTCTACAGCTTCTGCCTCACGTCCTACTTCGCCTACCTGCTGCCCGTGCTGCGCGGCTACTACAGCGGCCTGTTGTTCCTCCAGGCGGCGGGGCTGGCCGGCGCGGTCATGGGGGGGCTGGCCCTGGCGGTGCACGGCCTCAAGGGCGAGTGGCGGCGGACGCTCGGGCGCGTGCTCGGGCCGGCGCTCGGCGTCCAGGTGCTGCTGCTCGGGCTGTACCAGGTGCGCGCCATTCCGCCCGTGCCCCTGTCCGTGCTCGCGAGCGGCATCTACCACGGCGTGGAGGTGACGAAGGGCGCCCGGGGCAAGGAGTACCGGCTGCTGCACGAGGGCGGGGGCTTCTGGCCCTGGCGGCGGGGCGACCAGGTGTTCCACGCGCGCCCCGGGGACCGGGTGTACTTCTTCGCCAGCGTCTTCGCGCCCGCGAGCTTCCAGGCGCGCTTTCCGGGAGACCGGGGCACGCGGCTCACGCTGCGCTGGTTCCACGACGCGCCGGGCCAGGGCTGGACGCAGTTCCACGCCTACGACGACCTGTACCTGGGGCAGGGGGGCCGGGAGCGGGGCTACCGCACCTACGGGTTCGTGACGAACCCGCGGCCGGGCGACTGGCGCGTCTCCCTGGAGACGGAGGACGGCCGGGAAGTGGGCCGCCTGTCCTTCACCGTGGTGGCGGACCCGTCCACGTCGCCCCGGGTCTTCCGGAGCGACGCGGGCTGAGCCGCTAGCGCTTCTTCTTCTCGTTCCACAGCTGCTTGATCCACGCCTCCACGTCGTCCGGCAGGCGGGGGATGTCCTCGGACAACACGCGGCAGCCCTTGGGCGTCACCAGCACGTCGTCCTCGATGCGCACGCCGATGCCGCGGTACTTCGCGGGCACCGTCAGGTCATCCAACTGGAAGTACAGGCCGGGCTCCACGGTGAGCACCATGCCCGCCTGGAGCTTGCCGTACTTGTAGGCCTCCTGACGCGCCTGGGCGCAGTCGTGCACGTCCAGGCCGAGCATGTGACTCACGTTGTGCAGCGAGTAGCGCTTGTAGAACTGGTGCTCCTCCTTGAGCGCCTCCTCGGGCGTCGTCTTGAGGATGCCCAGACGGTGCAGGCCCTCGGCGAGCACGCGCATGGCCACGCGGTTGGGCTCCATGAAGTCGTTGCCCGGCTTCACCGCGTCGATGGCCTGCTCCTGCGCCTGGAGCACCAGCTCGTAGATTTCCCGCTGCTCGCGGCTGAAGCGGCCGGAGATGGGCAGCGTGCGGGTGATGTCCGCGGTGTAGAGGCTGTTGCCCTCCACGCCCGCGTCGAGCAGCAGCAGCTCGCCCGGCTTGAGGTCGCCGTCGTTGCGCATCCAGTGCAGCACGCACGCGTGGTGGCCCGCGGCGGCGATGGTGCCGTAGCCCACGTCATTGCCCTCCACGCGGGCGCGCAGGTTGAAGACGCCCTCCACCTCGCGCTCGCTCCGGGCCTCCTTGAGCCGGCGGATGACGTCCTCGAAGCCCCGGTGCGTGGAGTCGATGGCCGCCTCCAACTCGCGCACCTCCTGCTTGTCCTTGAGCAGGCGCATCTCCGCGAGTGCCGTGGCCAGCTGCTTGTCGCGCTCGGCGTGCGCGGCCACCGTCCCGTCCACCTTGTCCGAGTGGCCCCGCAGCACGCGCGCCGGCAGGCCCGTCCGAGCCTTGAGGCCCTCGAGCAGCGCGGACAGCTCCGGCAGGCCGCGCGCCTCGTGGAGGCCGAAGCGCACCTGGCTCTCCTTCACGCCCAGGCGCGGGCCCACCCACAGCTCGCCCTTCATCCGGTCCGTGAAGAAGGTGGCGTCCGAGCGGCCCGGGTTGGGCTCCACGAAGAGGATGTCCGTGTGGCCACCGCCCTCCTTGGGCTGGAGAACCAGCACGCAGTCGGGCTCCATGTTGCCCGTGAGGTAGTAGAAGTCCGTGCCCGGGCGGAAGCGGTAGGTGGTGTCGTTGGAGCGGATCTTCTCGTGGCCGGTGGGGACGATGAGTGTCTCGCCGGGGAAGAGCTTGGAGAGCGCCGCGCGGCGGGCGGCGAACGCATCCGCGTTCTTGAGCTTGGGCGGCGGCTTGCCGGACTGGGGCTTCCAGCCCTTCATCATGAAGTCGAGCAGCGCCGGGGGCGCGAGGGTGTCGTGGCTGGCGGGCTTCGCCGGTGCCTCCGCCTCCGGACTGACGAGCGACTGCTGCTCGGGCACCTGCTCCTGCGCGGGCGCGTTCACTGCGGCTGCGGCGGCCTGGGCTCTGGATTTGCTCTTCGCCATGGTGGGTGACTCTTGAACAACCCATCCCGGCGCTTCAAGCCCGATGCGCTCAGCCGCCCCGGGCGCTGTCCTCCCTCAACAGGGCCACCTGCCCCAGCAGGACGGGCACCGCCGTCTCCACCCGGAGGATGCGCGGGCCCAGGGAGAAGGGGTGGAAGCCGTGACGCGCGAGGAGGTCCGCCTCGAAGGGCACCCAGCCCCCGTCGGGCCCCACCGCGAGCACCACGCGCGGTGCCTCCTGGACGCCCACCCGGGTGAGGGGCTGGTGTGCCGGCGGGTGGGGGAGCAGCCGCAGGGCCTGGGGGCCGAACAGGGCGTCGAGCTCGTCCTCCACGAAGGGCCGGAAGCGCTCGCGAACGAGCACCTCGGGCAGCCGGGTGTCGCGCGCCTGCTCGAGCCCTTGGAGGAGCAACTCCTCGATGAAGGCGGCGTCGAGCACCTTGGAGTCGAAGTAGCTCTTCTCCACGCGGGCGGCGTTGACGAGCACCACCCGGTCCACGCCGAGCTGGGCGGCGGCGGGCAGGACACGCTTGAGCGCCTTGGGGCGGGGGATGGCGAGCACCAGGTCCACGCCGGGGCGCGGGGGCGGCGGCTCGGTGAGGGTGACACGCAGGCGCAGCAGGCCGGGCGTGTTCTCCAGCACCTCACCCGTGCCCACGAGGCCACCCACCTGGCCCACCCGAAGCGTCTCCCCGGGCTCGGCGCGCAGCACCTCGCGGGCATGCTGGGCCCGACGGCCCGTCATCTGGACGGTGCCGTCGGGCAGGAAGTCCGCGTCTTGGAGGAGCAGGAGGTTCACGGGCGCCGGTGCCTACGCGGTCAGGGCCGCCGCCATCCGGGCCACCACGGCGTTGAGCGCCTTGAGCGGCCGGAGCATCACCGTGAACTCCGTGATGCGCCCGGTGCCATCCCAGGTGATCATGTCGATGCCGTGGACCTCCAGCCCGTCGACCCGGGTGCGGAACTCGAGCACCGCCGAGCCCTCCGCGCGCCACTCGCCCGTGTAGCGGAAGTCCTCGCCGCCGAGCACCTGCATCGCCGCGGTCAGGTACTTCGCGGTGAGGGCCTTGCCCTTCTGGGGCGTGTGCACCGCGGGCGAATGGAACACCACTTCGTCGGCGAGCACCGCATCGAGCGCCGCGGGGGTCCGCGCCGCCACATAGGCGTGCCATCCCGCGAGGGCATCACCGCTCATGACGCGCCTCCGCCTGAATTGCTGCGTGCGTCACCCTGGCACCGACCGGTCATCGTCATCGCACCCCTCCCTCGAGGCGCATCCTGACGACGCCGGCGTGTGCCCACAAGCCCGTCATCGGCACATCCGCGCCGTCCGGCTCAGGAGAACAGGCCGGTGGTCCAGCCGCCGGACAGGTAGTGCTGGGCGAGCTGCGCGGGGTCGAGCTCCCGCTTGTCCCCCACGTGGGTGCGCTCGGTGGTGAGTCCCACCTCGCCACCGCCCGCGCCCGCGTTGACGCCCACGCCCGCGTTGTTGCCCTCGGTGGTCTTCTCCTGGACCGTGGCCTTCACGTCGATGGCGCTGCCCGCCTGCGTCATCGCCTTGCCGAAGTCACCTTGCAGCAGGCTGTCCACCGCGCCGCTCTGGGCGAGCTCCTCGGGCCTGGCGGTCAGCTCCACCTTGACCTCCTGGCCCGCGCTGCCGTTGAGGCCCAGCCCCTTGAGCGAGCCCTGCCGCGCGTCGGTGACGGAGACCTTCACCTGCTGCGACTCCTGGGCGGTGGCGGCGATCTGCCGCCCGGCCCCGGCGGGATCCGTCACGAGGGACGCCGGATCGAAGTCCTTGGGCAGGTTGAAGCTCTGCTCCATCTCCACGGTCACCGCCTCCTTGCCGTCGACCGAGGCGCCGCCGGGCAGGGACGTGCTGCCCCCGTTGCTCCCCGGCACGCTGAGCCCGGCGGAGCCAGACCCCTGCGCGCTCACCTGCGCGCTCTGCTTGAGCACCAGCTTGGAGGGGTGGCCCTGGTCGAACTCGACACGCGCCGTCGTTTCCCCCTTGCCATTGAGGGCCGCCTTGGCGCCCACGCCCAACACGTCGCTCATGCCCTTGGCACCCACGCTGCCGTTGAGCGTGCCCTCGGCGCCGACCTTGAACTCCACGGCGCTCAGGTTGTCCTTGAGCGCGGCCACGTCCTCGACGGGATTGCCCAGGAGCTGGTTGGCGATCGGCGCCCCCACGCCCGGGGGACCGAGGGTGCCAGCGCCCGCGGCCAGGCCCATGCGCGTCAGGGCGTCCGCGGCCTGCTTGGCCTCCTCGGCGGTCGCGAACTTGAATTCCACCTTGGCGCCCGTGGTCCCATAGGCGCTCGCGCCCGCGTCGGCGCCCCCCTTGACGCCCAGCTTCGCGGCCACGCCAGCGCCCATCTCGCCGCTGGCGGACACGGTGTAGCCGCCGCCCGCGTCGTCCGCGTTGCGCTTCACCTCGATCTCGCCCTTGCCCTTGCCGGCGAGCAGCGCGCCGTTGATCGAGCCCTCCAGGGACACCTTGGCGCTCTCGCCCGGCTTGAGCGAGTCGACCTGCGAGCTGAGCGTGAAGGCGTCCTTGACGGTGTTCGCCGTCTGGACGGGATCGCGCACCAGATCGGCGCCGGCCTGCAGCGCGCCGCCGACGAGCATGTTGCCGAGCTTGCCCATGGGATCGAGCGCGGGCGCGTCCTGAACGAACTGGCCCGCCTTGTCCATGCCGTCGGCGAGGAGGTCCGTGGCCTCGTCGGCCACCCGCCCCGGGTTCTCGACGGCGAAGCGCGCCGCGTCGCCCAGCGTCGAGGCGGCGTCCTGGACCGTGTCCACCGCGCCCTCGACGACATCCCCCGCGGTGTCCACCGCGGACTTCAGACGCTCCGCCGCGCCGCCGGCCAGGTCCTGCACCGTGTCCACCGCGCCGCCGACGACGTCCTGGGCCTTGTCCACGACCCCGTTGGCCACCTGCTGGGCGGTGTCCACCGCGCCGCCGACGACGTCCTGGGCCTTGTCCACCACGCCCTTGGCGCCCTCGAACACATCCTTGGCCTGCTCCTTGGCCACGGCCGAGACCTTCTCGCCCACGGCGCCGACGCTGGCCTTGGCGGTCTCGGCGGTCTTCTGGGCGGCCTGCTGCGAAGCCTCGGCGGCCTTCTGGGCGGCCTGTGCCGCGGCGCGCGCGGCGGCCTCGGCTGCCCGCGCTGCTGCCTCGGCCGCCCGCTTCGCCGCATTCGCCGCTCCAGAAACGATTCCGCCGAGACCCATGGGCTGCTCCCGTGTGAGGTCCGGGTCGCGCCCACGCAACGCGCGGCGTCAATCCCGGAAAATCCTTGTCCGAGAGAATTCTCGAAATCCGCGACGAAAAGTTTCGTGCGCGTACGTCTCGCGCGGCGATGGCTCGGACAAGGCCCTCCCCCGAGAACGCGGGGTTGCCCGTGCCTCGTTGCTTCCCCATGCTCGGCGATTGTCCATGTCCGGACAGTGTCTGGATGGAGGGGGTTCAACGATGCTTTCGCGAATCCGCGGGCGCGGCCCATGGCTGGCGCTCGTGCTGCCATTGTTGTCGGCCTGCAATCTCTTGTCGGAGCCCGAGCCTCCGCCGGAACCGACGACCGTCCCGAAATTCGAGTCGTTTGGACTGACGCAGCGGTCGTATCAGGTGCGTCCGTACACCTGCGGCCGCGCCACGCTTCGGATGATCGCGGACCGGAAGATCGAGCCGGACGACATCGTCTGGTCGGTCGACGCGAAGCTGGTCGATCTCGAGCACGTGAGCCACTCCAGCGGGAACGCGTCGTTGGACACGTACGAGACCTTCTCGCTGGTCGACCTCTGCGCGCGTGAGAAGCACGGCAAGCTGAAGATCCGCGCGGGGCTCAAGAGCCTGCCGGACTACTTCGCCGAGGGGGAAATCGAGATCGGCTTGCCGGCCTCGGGCCAGGCGAACCCCGTGCCCCCGCAGCTCGTGCTCGGGCATCACCACAGTGCACCGACCCGGATCTTCTGGTCCAAGGACAGTGCGTCCTTCTTCGTGGCGTCCAAGGATCGAACGCTCACGAAGTGGAATGGCTCCACGCTGGCGCTCGAGGGCGGCTGGGTGACGATGGGCGACGACGCGAGCCTCCTCGACGACGGCCGCGTCTTCGTGCCCATCTCCAACTTCCGGTCCGCCATCCTCGATCTCTCGACGACGCGCTACACGACCTGGTTCGATGGGATCGGACAAGGCGCGCTCTTCGAGGCGCCGGTGCTCAAGCCT
Source organism: Archangium primigenium (assembly GCF_016904885.1). NCBI lineage: Bacteria > Pseudomonadati > Myxococcota > Myxococcia > Myxococcales > Archangiaceae > Melittangium > [Archangium] primigenium. Next base: position 7,758,135 of record NZ_JADWYI010000001.1, on the reverse strand, counting down.
GTCGGCTCGGCCCAGACCCGGTCCATCAGCGCCAATGGCGGACGACTCGCGGCCTGGCTCTGGAGTGACTCGCAAAACTCGGAGGTCTGCGGCATCCAGACCCTGGATCTCAAGACGAACACGCGTCTGCTCGTGGATGCGTTCGCCCCCGCGGGCCGGGCCCGGGAACTGAACTTCAACGGTGGCTCCGTCGCGTCGGAAACGCCCACCCTGCGTCCCGAGTGGTACACCGAGATCTCCCCGAAGGGGCGCTATGTCGCCTTTGGACCGGGCGGCTGCAGCGTGGGCAACTCCGTCTACGACTTCCAGGAGGACCGCTTCGCCGTCTGTGGCACCACGACCCTCACCTCGAAGCTCCACCGCGCGGGGTTCTCCGAGGATGAGAGCACCCTGGTCGTCGGCCAGGCGCCCGACACCCGGCACATCGAGATCTACAAGATGCCGGACTGCCGGAGGCTCGGCAACGGCCGGTTCGACAATACGATCACCCTGGGCTGGGGGCTCTCGCCGGATGGCAACACGCTCGCGGTCGTGGGCTACAACGGTGGGCCGAGGCTGTTGCTGTACAACGTCGCGGAAGGCTCGCCACTCTGGAAGCCCAAGGACTACTTCGGGGCCAACTTCACCGAGGGGGATGTCACACGCGACTTCCTCCTCGACTTCGAGCAGGGGGGCAGCGATGGCTACGACCCCGGCTTCTACCGGCTCGCGTTCTCGCCGGATGGCAAGCGCATCGCGGTCGCCTCCGTCAACGGACGGCTGGCGCGGGTGGACCTGGAGAAGTCCGACGGAGACATCCGCTACGACGATCAGCCAATGGATTCCCGGCACCCCTACGAGACACGGCTCGCGCCGGGGGGCCGTTATCTCTGGATCAAGTCGGTGGGAACGAGCGCGGACATCCATCGGGGCCTCTATGACTTGCAGGAGCGCCGGATGGTCGTGGGGTACGACGCGAACACCCAGGCCCTCGTGACGATGGAGCATGAGGCCTTCGTCGTGCGTCGCGGGACCCGCCTCTTCCGCGTGCCGTATGCGAATCCCTCGCAAGAGACCGAGGTCTTCGACGTGGCGCTGACGTCGGCCGAGGACGTGTCGATCTCCCCGAGCGGCCGCTACCAATGTGTCGTCTCGGCGACCCAGGCCTGCCGCAAGGATCTCCAGGGCGGCGGCGAGCAGTGCGTGCGGTTCGAGCAAGCGAGCGGTGGGGCGTTGAAGTCGGCCGAGAGCGCCGCGATGCTCAATGACAGTGATTGCCTGCTGGGCGAGGCGTCCGCCAGCAGACTCTGGCGCTGGCCCACGTCGACGCAAACCATTTCCCTGCAAACCCATCTCGTCAGCACCGGCTCCAACCAGGTCATCCGCTTCGAGCGGCTCAGCGGGCGGAGCCTGCTCGTGGTGACGCGTCGGCTCTTCGTCTGGAACCTGCCATGAACCGCTTGCTTCTCTGCGCTGTCGCCTCGTTCGTGTCTGGCTGTGATCTCTCGGCGCTCGAGCACAAGGAGGATCCGCCCCCCGAGTGGCCCCAGTACTACTGTGGCTCCGAGCTGTTCGATCTCAAGCAGGTGAAGTCCACGAACCCTGGCTTCCGCAACCAGCGGATCAACCACGGCTCGACGTGCTGGGTGATCGACTACGCCGAGGACCCAAAGACCCTGAGCGGCACCGTCACGCTGCAGCGACAGATGGGCACGACCCCCGACGGACGTCCCGTGGGCTGTACGTTCAAGGGCCTGAGCAACCAAGTGCGTGCGGAGCTCACCGAGGGCACGTGCCTCATTCCCACGGAGACGGGATTCGCGCGCTTCGAGCTGACGACCCCGGCGAACTTCAGCCCGAAGGCGGAGACCGGCGCCCAGGCCATCCTCGACGGGACGTGGTCCGAGCAGCGCGGACAGGACTTCCTGAGCGCTAAGGTCACCCTCGGGCTCTATCCCCAGTCCCAATCCCAGAAGGCCACCCTCGACGGCTACCCGGAGTCCGCGAAGAAGATCGTGTCGCTCGCGAACGACTGGTCCACGTGCGGCACGCCTCGCTGTTTCAAGGTCGCGTTCGGCGGCAAGGGACAACTCGTCGAGGGGGACAAGCAGCACTGCGCGTCGGTGCTCGACGGGTTCCAGGAGCCGTTCTCGGTCGTGGTCGACTCACGCGGCCACCTCGCCTTCGCGGAAGACGCCGCGTCGGTCGCGGAGAGCGACTGGCTCCCGGGGGGACCGGTCCCGACGGGTTGTGGCAGCTTCGCCTTCACCGGCCAGCGGCCCACTCCGTACTCGACCTATGGGATGCAGTGGACCGCGAGTGGCACGGGCGAGATGTCCATGGACCACACGATCTTCCATACGCAGAACAACCTGACGCAGATCTGCCGGACCCGCTGGACGTCCGAGCTGGGGGCCTGCCGCTGAGCGCCTCCGCCGATGGGGTCACCCAATCCACGATCGCGTGACGTCGGGGGCCCGGGGCGAGGCCCCGGGCCCCTGCCTCACCAGACGCGCACGCGCTGCTCGGGCGTCAGGTAGAGCGTCTGTCCGGGCGTGACTCCGAAGGCCTGATACCAGGGCTCGAGGTTGCGCACGGTCAGCACGCGGAACTCGCTCGGCGCATGCCCATCCGTCAGCAGCGCCCGGCGCAGCGACGGCTCACGGTACTTCCGGCGCCAGATCTGGGCGAAGCCGAGGAAGAAGCGCTGATCGCCGGTGAAGCCCTCGATCGCCGGCGTCTCCTTGCCTCCACGCGACATCGTGTAGGCATCATGGGCGATGGCCAGACCGGCCAGGTCGGCGATGTTCTCCCCGAGCGTCAACTCGCCATTGACCGAGGCATCTGGCAGCGGGCGGTAGGCATTGTACTGCGCGACGAGCGCCTGGCCGGCGGCCTTGAACCGCGCCGCGTCCTCCTTCGTCCACCAGTTGGCCAGCTTGCCGCGCGCGTCGAACTGGGCGCCCACGTCATCGAAGCTGTGGACGATCTCATGCCCGATGACGGCGCCAATGGCCGCGTAGTTCACCGCCGGATCGGCGTTCGGGTCGAAGAAGGGCGGCTGCAGGATGGCCGCCGGGAAGATGATGGAATTCTGCTGCGGTGAGTTCAGGGCGTTGACGAGCTGCGGCACCATGAACCACTCGGCGCGGTCCACCGGTCCGCCGAGCTTCTTCAGGTGGCGCTGGGTCTCGAAGCGCGAGGCCCGCTCGTGGTTGCCGTAGGCGTCTCCGGCACGGATTTCCAGGCCCGTGTAGTCCCGCCACTTCTCCGGGTGGCCGATGCCCACCTGGAGGGTGGTGAGCTTCTCCTTCGCGCGCGCCTTCGTCTCCGGCGCCATCCACGCGAGCGCGTCGATGCGCCGGTCGAGCGCCGCGATGATGTCGCGCACCATCGTGTCGGCCTCGGCCTTGGCCTCGGGCGGGAAGTACTTCGCGACGTAGCGCTTGCCAATGGCCTCGCCCATCGCCTCGCCGGTGATGCTCACGGCGCGCTCCCAGCGCGGGCGCTGCCGCTCCAGTCCAGAGAGCACCTGGCCATGGAAGGCGAAGCTCTCCTCGCTGAAGGCCCGGGACAGGAAGGGCGCGGCGCGCGCGAGCGCGTGGAAGGTCAGGTAGTCCTTCCACGTCTGGAGGGGCTCGCCGCCCACCAGCTTCGCGATCCCCGTGAGCGCGCTCGGCTGCCAGACGATGAACTCGCGCTGCTGGCCGAGGCCCGCGGCGCTGAACCAGGTGTCCCAGTCCAGCCCGGGCGCGCGCTGGGCGAACTGCGCCCGGGGCCAGGGGTTGTTCGCCTTGGCCACGTCTCGCGTGTCCACCTGGCTCCAGTGCACGCGCGCGATGCTCCGCTCCAGTGCGACGACGCGGCGGGCCTGGGCCTCGGGCTCGGCGCCGCCCGCCAGGCGCAGCAGGGCGGCGACGTGCTTCTCGTACTTCTGACGCACCTCGGCGAACTTCGGGTCCTCGCTCAGGTAGTAGTCGCGGTCCGGCAGGCCCAGGCCGCCCTGGAACAGGTAGGCGGCGTAGCGGGAGGGCTCGTTGAGATCCTCGCTCACCCACAAGCCGAAGAGCCGGTCCGTCGTCACCCGCCCCATGTTGAGCGCGTCCACGTCGGCGCGCAGGGTGTCTCCGAGCGCGGCGGCCAGCTGTCGGCGGTCGGCGATGGCGCCAATGCGCTGGAGCTCGGGGGCGAGCGGCGTCAGGCCCCGGGCCTCGATGGCCGCCTCGTCCATGAAGCTGGCGTAGAGGTCGCCCAGCTTGCGCAACTCGCTGCCGGCGGGGGCGTCGGAGCGCGCGGCCTCCTCGATGATCTCCCGGGTGCGCCGGTCCGCCTCCCGCGCCAGCTGCGAGAACATGCCGATGGAGGACTGGTCCGCGGGGATTTCCGTCCGATCGAACCACTGGCCGTTGGCGTAGCGGAAGAAGTCATTCCCGGGCGTCACGGACGGGCTCATTCCCGAGGTGTCGACCCCAAAGGCGCCGTAGGTGGGCCGCGGGGCGGGGGCGGGCGGGGTGGCGGCGGGTTTGTCCGGCCGCGTCAACGCGGAGGCCGTGTCCGCCGGCGCGGTGGTGGCGCATCCGGCGAGCCACGCGGAGGTCCCGAGGGTGAGCGCCACGCGCGTGGCGCCCGGAAAACGACGAAATGGTGAGGTCATCGGTGTGAGGTCCCTTGAGCGGACAATGCTCGGGACCTCAACCCCCGGGCAGGCGACTTCATCCCAACGCCAGACGATCGGGTAGAAGGATCGCATCCGAGGAGACCCGCATGCCGAAAACGACGACGTTGTCCCAGGTGATGAAGCAGCTCGAGGCCCAGGGCGACGAGAAGGTGCGCCAGCGCTACGTGCGCGATGGCGCGGGCGACAACGTCTTCGGCGTGCTGCTCGGCAAGATCCGGGGCCTCGCGGAGGAGCTCGGGACGAACCACGGGCTCGGTCTGGAGTTGTGGGCGACGGGCAACCACGAGGCGCGGGTCCTCGCGTGCATGCTGCTCGACCCCGCGGCGCTCACCCAGAAGGAGGCGCGGGCGCTCCTCGAGCCGCTCTCGAACGCGACCCTGGCCGACGAGCTCGTCGGCCGCGTGCTCGTGCAGGCGCCCATCGCCGAGGCGCTCCAGGTGCGGTGGATGGACGGCGACAAGGAATTGCCCCGCCGCGCCGGGTGGCGGCTGCTCGCCGGACGCATCGCGCGTGGGTTGGCGAAGGACCTGGATGTCCGCGCGACGCTCGAGCGCATCGAGCGGGAGTTGCCGTCCGCGCCGTACCCGGTGAAGGAGGGCCTCAACTTCTGCCTCGTCTGGATGGGCCTCCACCTGCCCGAGTACACCCCGGAGGCCATCGCCATCGGCGAGCGCCTCGGCCGGTGGGACCCGCGCCCCATCCCGAAGGGCTGCACGTCGAGCTACGCGCCGGAGTGGATCGCGGCGGCGCTCGCGCTGCGTCGCGGCGAGAAGACCGAGGCACGCAAGGCGATGGACACGGCCGCGAAGAAGAAGGCCCCGTCCGCCAGCAAGAAGAGCGCCGGGAAGAAGCCTTCCGCCTCGAAGCGGGCGCGCTGACCTCCGGCCGCGCCTACTCGTTCGCGGTGCCGCTCGCGAGCTGCTTGCAGCGCAGGGCCCGCTGGCGTGCCGATTCCCCCTCCTGGCGAGGACACTCGGACAGGTACGACTTCTCGGCGGGCACGGGCTCCGCCTCCGCCAGGGAGCCATACTTGTCCGCCGGGCAGTTGTAGGCGTAGGCCACCACGCTGGCCGAGGCGGTGGTGCCCTGGTAGGCGCTGAACGTGGGCGGCTGCATGAAGACGTGGGTGGCCCGCTTCTCCGCGGCCTTGTTCAGCACGTCGTTCATCGCCTCCGCGATCTTGTCTTCCTGGGCGCCAAAGGCTCCGCTCGTGCCGACGAGGGTTCCGTAGTTCTTGCAATCCGCGCCCGGTGCCGCGGCCAGGGGCGTCACCTTCCGACCGCCCTTGCTCAGCTCGGTGTACGCACACCCCGACATCAGGCACACCACGCCCAGGCCCGACAGACACTGCTTCCAATTCATGGGGTCCCCCACTTGCGATGGTTTCGCGCGCCGCTTCTAGCATGCCAGGCCTTGGAGGCGCATCCGGGTGCATCGCACGGGTCCGTGCGGTGCACCTAGCGCAGCGCCGCGAGGGCCGCGCCAACCTTCGCCACCGTCACCGACACGGGCGTCGTCACCTCCGGGGCGAAGATGGCCACACGCAGCTCCTCGAAGACCCACCGCAGCTCCCGCGCCGCCTCCGGATCCCGCACGCTGGCGCGTTTGGCGAGGAAGGTCTCCCACAGGGGGGTGAAGGGCTCGGCCTTCGCCGCGTCCTTGCCGGGGTTGGCCACCGCACGCGTCAGCCGGGCCTGGGCCGCGCGGAGGTAGCGCGGGTAATCCATCAGCCGCAGGAGGGGAATCCACTCGAGGAGGTCCGCGGGGAACAGGTGCTCGAGCTGCGCGCGGATGTCCCGCAGGGCCGCCGCGCCGCTCGGCCCCTTCGAGGCGGCCTTGAGCGCGGCGAGCGTCGCGGTGAGCGCGGAGGAGGTGGCCGTGACGGCCTCCGCCCAGTCCCGTGCCTCCCGCTCGATGCGCGGCGAGCCCTCACGGACGAGCGCCTCGAAGGCCGCCTTCGTGCGAGGCAGCGGCGCGCCCGGGGTGAGCTTGAACGCATCGTCGACGCTCCGGGCGAGGACGAGCGCCCGGAAGGCGTCGGCCTGACCCTTCGCGGGCGGTGCACCCGTGAGGGCCGGGAAGGGCGGCGGCATGCGCGCGGCGCTGACGGCCACGTGGCCTCGCGCGGCGAGCATCAGGAGCCGGCGGACCCCCGTGCGTGTCGCCGCGTCGGCGGCGGGGGCGGTCTCGAGCAACACCAGGTCCACGGTGGCACCCCGGTCGACGAGCGCGGGGTAGCCGCGGACCTCGAGCTTGCCGACCCGTCGGGTGACCGAGGGGGGCAGCTCTCCGAAGCTCCAGTCGGTCAGCCCCTTGCGCTCCCAGTCCGAGGCCGGTGCCGCGCTGCGCAGCGCCGCCCGGGCGCGTCCGCCGTACTGCTCGATCAGCGCGTCGGCGTCACGGCTCCGCGCGAGTTCCTTGCCCTGCTCGTCGAGCACCCGGAGCGTGAGGCGCAGGTAGGGCGCCACGATCGCCCCCCGGAAGGACTCCTCGGTCAGGTCCATGCCGCACAGTCGGGACACCGCGCGCGCGAGCGCTGGAAGCATCGGCCCGCGGAAGGGCACCAGCTCCTTCTCCAGACGGTCGACCAGCTCCGGCACCTGCCCCAGCTGCTTGCGCTGGGCGCGGGGGAGCTGATCGAGCAGGGCGGTGAGCTTCTCGCGCTGCCACCCGGGGATGGTCCAGTCCAGCTCTCCCGGGACCAGCTGGACGAGCAGCAGCAGCGGCACGCTCAGCGTGATGCCGTCGTCCTCGGCCGAGGGGTCGAAGGTGTACGTCACCGGCACGGACGCGCCGTGCAGGGAGAGGGTGTCCGGGTAGTGCTTCGGGGACAGGCCCGGGTCGTGCGCGAGGGCATCCTCCACGGAGAGGACGAGCACGTCCCGGTCGGCCGCCTCGGCCTTGCGGCGCCAGGCCTCGAAGCCCGCCCCGTCCGTCACGTCCGCCGGGACGCGCTGGTCGAAGAACGTCAGCAGCGCCTCGCTGTCGAGCAGCTCGCTGCGACGGGCCTTGTCCCGCAGGCGCGCCACGTGCTCGAGCACCTGGCGGTTCTTCTCCTGGAACGCCCCCCGCGTGCGGTACTCGCCGCGCACCAGGGCATGCTCGAGGAACATCAGCCGGGCCCGCTCGGGGTCCATGCTGGACAGGGCCACGGGGCGCTCCTTGAAGACCTGGAGCCCGAAGAGGGTCGCGTTCTCCTTCACCACGGCGCGCGCGGACTTCTCCGACCAGTGCGGCTCGGAGTAGCTGCGCTTGAGCAGGTGGGGGGCCGCCGCCGCGAGCCACTCCGGGTCCAGCTTCGCCACGGTGCGCGCGAACAGCTGGGACGTCTCCACCAGCTCGAACGCCATCACCCAGGCCGGGGGCTTCTTCGAGAGCGCCGACGAGGGGTGGACCATGAAGCGCGTCTGCTTGGCGCCCGTGTAGTGGCGCTGCTCGGGATTCCACTGGCCGATGCGGGACAAGAGTCCGGTGAGCAGCGCCTGGTGCAGGGCGTCCCCGCGCGCCGGGGCGCCCTGGCCCTTGTTCGGCAGGCGCAGCTCGCGGACGGTCTCCTCGAGCTGGCGCTGGACGTCCCGCCACTCGCGCACCCGGAGGAAGGACAGGAAGTTGTCCCGGCACACGCGCCGCAGGTGGGACGTGCCCCGGCCCTCCGCCTCGCGCACGAACGCCCACAGCTTGAGCAGGCCCGCGAAGTCCGAGTTCTCGTCCCGGAAGCGCCGGTGCAGCTCGTCCGCCTTCTGCGCGAGCTCCCGGGGCCGCTCGCGCGGGTCCTGCAGGTTGAGCGCCGCGGCGACGATGAGCACCTCCTCCAGGCACCCGTACTCGGCGCCGGCGAGGATCATCCGCGCGATGCGCGGGTCCACCGGGAAGCGCGCGAGCTGGTGCCCGAGCGGCGTCAGGGTGCGCTCCTTGCCCTCGATGGCCCCGAGCTCCTCGAGCACCCGCCAGCCCTCGGCGATGGACTTGGGCTGGGGCGGGTCGAGGAAGGGGTAGTCCTCGACGTCACCGAGGCCGAGGGACTTCATCCGCAGGATGACCCCCGCGAGCCCGGTGCGCTTGATCTCCGGGTCGGTGAAGGCGGGCCGCGTGGTGAAGGCCACCTCGTCGTAGAGGCGCACGCAGATGCCCTCGCGCACGCGGCCGCAGCGCCCCTTGCGCTGGTCGGCGCTGGCCTGGGAGACCGGCTCGATGTGCAGGCGCGTGGTGCCCGAGCGCGGGTCGTAGCGCGACAGGCGCGCCACCCCCGTGTCCACGACGTACACGATGCCCGGGATGGTGACCGACGTCTCGGCCACGTTGGTGGCGAGGATGACGCGGCGCTGGGGGATGGTGGCGAAGACCCGCGACTGCTCGGAGGCCGACAGGCGCGCGTACAGGGGCTGCACCACCGTGCCGCGCAGCGAGCGCGCGTTCAGGGCATTCTCGGTCTCGCGGATCTCCCGCTCGCCGGGGAGGAACACGAGCACGTCCCCGTCCGGGTCGAGCGAGATCACGTTGGCCACCGAGTCGGCGACGGCGTCGGCGAGCTCGGCGTCCTCGGGAGGCGGCTCGTAGAGCACGTCCACCGGGAAGGTGCGGCCCTCCACCTGGATGACCGGCGCGCCGCCGAAGAACTGGGAGAAGCGCTCGGTCTCGATGGTGGCCGAGCTCACCACCACCTTGAGGTCGGGGCGCCGGGGCAGGAGGCGCTTGAGCCACCCGAGCAGGAAGTCGATGGTGAGGCTGCGCTCGTGGGCCTCGTCGAGCACGATGGTGTCGTAGCGCTTGAGGAGCGGGTCGCCGTGGATCTGCGCGAGCAGGACGCCGTCGGTCATGAACTTCACGGCCGTGCGCCGGGACGAGCGGTCCTCGAAACGAATCTGGTAGCCGATGTCCGTGCCCAGCTCCGTGCCGAGCTCGCGGGCCACGCGGGCCGCCACGCTTGTCGCGGCGATGCGCCGGGGCTGGGTGACGGCGATCTGGCGCGGGCGTCCGCGCCCCATGGCGAGCAGGATTTTCGGCAGCTGCGTCGTCTTGCCCGAGCCGGTGGCCCCCGCGACGATGACGACCTGATGGGAGGCGATGGCCTGGGTGATGTCCTCCACCCGGCTCGAGATGGGGAGCTCGGGGGGGAAGTGCAGGGGGGGCAAGTCGCCGGGAGTGGGGACGGGTGAGTCGCCGGACATGGGGGCATGGCCTAGCACCGAAGCGGACGCTCCGCCCGAGAAGAAGCATGTGGGTGCCTGCATGCCCGGGAGGCGAGCCTCGGCGCCGCGCCTGGGAGGGGGCCGGAGGAGGGGCGGTGGCTATCCTCTCGGGAGCCACTGGAGGAGCCTTCCCATGAACCATGCCCCCTCGCACCGCGCGGGACTCGTCGCGGTGTTGCTGCTGTGTCTGTCCGTGTCCGCTCAGGCCGCGGAGTTCACCTCGCCCGAGTCCTTCCTCGCCCACCACAACCAGCAGACGGCGCGGCTCAATCAGACGGCCATGAGCATCCTGCTCGGCTGGGCCGTGCTCAACATCGGCTCGGGCACCGTGGGCCACTTCACCACCGAGGGGGAGACGCGGGCCTTCTGGCAGGCGAACGCCGCCTGGAACACGGTGAACCTGGCCATCGCGGGCTTCAGCCTGTACGGCCAGGCCTCCTCCTCGCCCGGCTCGTGGGATCTCGCGCGCAGCCTCACCGAGGGCCAGAAGATGGAGAAGCTGCTGCTCTTCAACGCCGGCCTCGATGTGGGCTACCTCGCCTTCGGCGGCTTCCTGCTCGAGCGCGGCCACCGCACGGACTCGGGGCGGCTGCGGGGGTGGGGCAAGAGTCTGCTCGTGCAGGGGGGCTTCCTCCTGCTCTTCGACGCCGCCCTGTGGTTCCTCAACGCGCGCCTCAACTCCCAGCTCACCGCCCGCCTGACGCCCGCCCCCAACGGGGTGGGCCTCATGCTCACCTGGCCCTGAGCCTCGGCGCGGCCGCTCTTGGCCGGTGGATGGATGCTGCGCGCATCGAGATGTGTGGTTTCGTGTGTTGGCGAACAATGGTTGGGTTCTGCCTTTCGCCGCACACGCTTGAAACCGCTTGTTTTGATATGGGGCGCGTCCAGGGGAGTCCGCACGGGGAGTGAATAAATGGGAAACGTTGCCACGTCGGAAGTGCATGCGGCGGTCGACCGCGCCGCGGCGCAGTTGCTGGACGCCGCGGGGCCCGATGGAATTGTCAGCCGCAAGGACATCCGCACCAAACTGCTCGCGTTGGAGGGAAAGGAGCGTGAACTCGTCGATTCGCTCTATCGCTTCGTCGATCGCCGTGACGGCAAGCGCTCCGCCCGGATGACCCGGCGCGACATCGACGAGGCGCTCGCCTACATTCGCAAGGAACTCGTCGACCGCTTCGACCTCGACAACAATGGCTTGTCGGAGGACGAGGTCGCGCGCATGTCTGAACTGGGCAAGCTCGCCGTTTCCCTGGCGCGGACACTCAAGGACGTGACCGGAAACAAGGGCGAGTCGATCGACCAGCAACTCAAGACGCTCGCCAGCGGTGGAATCTACTTCGACAATTGTTTCGGCACGGAGAGCGCCGTGGACGTCGCGTTCTTCCAAGCCGAGGGGACGCTCTCCCAGGTGACTCCCGACACCTTCCGCTCCGCGCTCAAACTCAAGGACGGGCCGCAGGAGGAGATCGTCCGGTTCGAGCCCGCCGAACAGGCGTTGCAGGCCATCGCCAGGACGTATTGGGATGATCCCGATCTGGAGGAGGACGACAAGCGCACGGCGGCGCAAGCCAGGCAGCTCGTCGACCTGATGAAGACGCATCTGCGCGACGTCCACGCGGTGGTTCTCGGCCGCAACGACCCGGAACTGGTGGGCTCCAACCATCCGCTCTACATCGTGGGGCTCGACTCCGCCGGAAGCCTCATGGGTCTGAAGACTTACGTCATCTGGACGTAGGCGCGCCCCTTCCAGCGCCGAGCCAGGACGGCTGTCTTGAATCTGACAGTCCTGACAAGGCCAGGCCCCAATGGGAACCGCCAGTCTGCCAATAGCAGGTCACACCTCGGGCGATGCGGGCACGCAATGCCTGCTCGCTCCCGGGGTGAAAGAGAGCTGAAAATGACCACAGCAGTGACTTCGGGCATCTGGTCGGGCATCAACGCGTCGCCTCCGGGGCTCGCCGGGTTGAACAGCCAGCATGTCCGGTGGGGCGTGCCCGCTGGCGGCACCGGGCAGAGTGGATACGTCTTCGCGGGCCGCACCGTCGATGTGCCGCTCGACGGCACGACGTTCGTGCTCGGCACGTTCACGCACCGGAACTTCCCGATCTACGGCTATCAGCCCGCGCAGTTCGACGTGAGCCTGAGGGTCCACGTCACGTTCAGCGGGGGCGTGCTGGCGAGGGACTTCAGCTTCACCTTCCACCACAACGAGACGCCGAACGTCGGGCCGGCACCCGAGGATCTGGTCGATCTGCCGACCTTGCGCTCGCCGGAGACCATCGAGCTCGACGGCGAGGAGTACGCGCTCGTCATCGAGGGCTTCATGCAGGGCGGCAAGCTGGTGACCAGGTTCATCAGCGCCGAGAACGGCTCCAACAGCGCCGATATCGTCGCCAAGCTCGTGCAGATCGTGAAGCCGGTCCAGACCTACATGTTCAAGGTCCTCAACCCGGACGGCTCGGTGTTCGGCAGCGGGTGCTTCACCTACAAGGGCGAGGAGTACCCCGTCGACATCGCGCACGTCATCGGTGGGCTGGGTCGCGGGTCGAAGCTCACGGAGTTCTGGTATCACGACCCGCTGGTCGGCTCGCTCGGAATGAGTGAGCTGCTCTCGCTGAACTTCCAGCGGGGGGCCGACGGTGAGCCGTCGCGCTTCGCCATCAATGCCTTCCAGCTCCCCGGCGCGGCGAGCGGCATCACCGCGGGGATCGCCACGCGCGAGAAGCCGGGGCCGGTGACCACGCACCGCTCCGAGGACAAGGAGCATGGCCACGAGGGGCGCACGCTGGTCTTCCCCGGGATCTGCCGCCCGGGCCAGGTCCAGCCACAGCCGGAGCCCGAGGTGCCTCTCGTCGACCTGGTCATCGTGATCGACTCGAGCACGTCGATGAAGCCCGACGCGACGAGCCTCAGCAACTCGGTCAGCGCGGCCATCGAGGCGGCGAAGTCGAAGTGCCCGTCGGACCTCAAGGTCAGCTACCTGGGGATCGAAGGGAAGTTCTCCGACTCGCTGTTCCGCACGACCATCCGCGAGCACCTCACCAGGCTCGGCGTCGCCGACACGGCGATGCGCGGGCGCAAGCGCGGCACGGTGGCCTCGGGCGGCGCGCAGGAGGACGGCGGGCGCGCGATCGAGGATGTGGTGACGCACAACGACTGGCGCCCGAACGCCAAGCGCGCGCTCCTCTTGCTCGGTGACGAGGGCATGGAGGGCGGCGACAACGTCGATGCCGAGGACATCGCCGCCGCCACCAAGGCGATCGAGGTCGCCAAGGCCGGGAGCACGCGGGTGCACACCTACCTGGCCAAGAGCGGGGCGGACGAGAAGACGCGCAAGGCCAACCAGGCCGAGTTCGCGCGGGTGGCGGCCGAGACCGGCGGCAAGGCCTTCACGTACGAGGACACCCTGCGGGGCTTCCAGGAACTGCTCGAGGAGGTCATCTGCGCGAGCAAGCAGCCGGAGCAGCCGGTGGAGGACTGCAAGTGCTGCAAGGAGTGCATGGAGCATAAGGTCGCCGCCGCGGCGAAGCCGTGATCGGCTGCCGCGCTTCGCGTGGCGGGGATGCCGACGTCGGTGCCCCGATGCGCGAGCGTGGCTTCCCGGTCCCGGGTGACCCGGCTCCCTTCACCCTCGCGGTGAAGGGAGATCCGGAGTGCGGGCCCGCGCTATCGTGGGGGTTGAAGTCCCCGCCACCACAGAGAGGATGACCCCCGTGCCGAGACAGCCGCGAATGCTGACCCTTTTCCTGACGGCGATGATGCCCGTGCTGATCGGCACGGCCGGGTGCGACCGCGCCGCGTCCCGTGCCCAGGCGAACTCGAGCCCGCGGGCGGTGGACGTTGGCGGTGGAACCGCCTCGACGCTCCGGGCCCGGATCGCACCGCCGCATGACGAGACGGTGGCGACTTATCGGCAGTCCGGTGCGGTCAACGCGAGCGCACACTCGCTCACCGATCGCGAATGGGCGCTGGTCGAACGCGCCATCGCCGAATTGCCTCCGCTGCACCGGGACGTTCTCGAAAGACGCCTCGCCCGGCTCAGCTTCATCGATGCGCCGTCGAGCGCGGGGACCGCCCTGACCCGCTCGTACGACGGTCCTGACGGTGGACCGCTCTTCGACATCACGTTCCGCGCCGACGTGCTCGACAAGTCGCTCAGCGAATTCCTCACGGCGAAGGAGTCGATGCTTTTCACCGAGGATGGCTCCGGCTACCGCGTCCGTTTCTCGGCGGGCGATGCATCGGCCCTGCCCTATCTGCTTCTGCACGAAGCGACCCATGTGGTGGACCGGACCTTTGGCATCTCGACGGAGATGCGCCCGTTCAGTGCCCTCTGGGTGGATTACCGTGACCTCGCCGCCCCCTATGCGACCGGGCCCATGGGCGTCACGGTCTATCGGCGGGGCCAACCCCTCCCGCTCGCCGAGAGCCCTGCGCTGTACAAGGCGCTCGATGCCTCGCCGTTCGTGTCCTTGTACGCCACCGCGTCCGCCGGCGAGGACCTGGCCGAGGTGGCCGCCTGGAGCCACCTGAGCCGGTTGCACATCCCGCTGACCGTCGAGGTCCTCGATGCGACGGGACGCGCGGTCGTCACGGTCGAGCCGTTGAAGTCGCCCGCCGTCCAGGCGCGTTTCGCCGTGGCCGACGCCGTGATCGCCCGCGCCGCGGCCAGGCCGTCGCAGACGTCCGAGAGTGCGGTTCGGTAGGCGCCGAGCGCGCGCCTGGACGGGCGCTCACGCGACGGCGAGGACCTCGGGGCGGCCCATGCGCTTGAGCCAGCGCACGTGGCTGCCCAGGGCCGTGCCCACGCCCGCCTGGGCGCGGTAGCGCACGCCGTGCTCGTGGCAGGTCGCCTCGATGATGCGCGAGAGGGCGGGGTAGTGCAGGTGGCACACCTTGGGAAAGAGGTGGTGGACGACCTGGAAATTGAGCCCACCCAGGTACCAGCAGAGGAGTCGATTGCCGCGCGCGAAGTCGACCGTCGTCTCCACCTGGTGGGCGGCCCACTCGCGGGTGAAGGTGCCGCCGGTGCTCGCGGGCGCCTCGGGGAAGGCCGCCTCCTCCACGCAGTGCGCGAGCTGGAACACGGTGGCGAGCGTAAGGCCGAGGATGAACGAGGTGAGCGCGTAGGCGAGCAGCACCTGCCACACCGGGTGGAAGAAGAGGGGTAGGACCAGCGACCAGGCGAAGAAGAACACCTTTCCGCCGAGCGCGCCCACGAGCTTGCGGCCGGTGGGGCGCGGCATCCGCTGCCCGCCGACCCGGCCGGTGATGATGTCCTTGAAGTCATCGACGAACTGCCACTTCAGGGTGAGCAGGCCGTAGAGCCCCCAGATGTAGAAGTGCTGGAAGCGGTGGGCGCGGTGCAGGCGCTGGCTCGGGGCGATCCGGCAGAAGGGCTGGATGTCGATGTCCGCGTCGAGCCCGGCGACGTTGGTGTGGCTGTGGTGGAAGATGTTGTGCTTCCAGCTCCACACGTACGAGGAGGCGCCGAGCATGTCCAGCATGCCTCCGAGCGCTTGATTGAGGCCGCGCCGCTCGGAATAGCCGCCATGGTTCGCGTCGTGTTGGACGCTGAAGCCGATGCCCGCCATCGCCAGACCGAGTGACAGACAGCCCAGGAGCGCGCTGGCCCAGGACCCGGCCACGAAGACCAGAAAGACATAGGACGAGACGAACCACGCCAGGATGACCCCGGTCTTGAGGTACATGCCTGGCAGATCGCGGGGCGACCGCCCGCTCTGCTCGAAGTAGTCATCCACCCGGGATTTGAGAGCTTGGTGAAACGGTCCCGCCGCCAAGAACTTCGCCTTCGTCGCCTGTGCCACCGTCGACCCACTCTCGCGTCGCCACCGATGGGGTTCACGGAACCGTACGGGGCGAATCCCCCTGGGGCCCAACTCCCAACTCGGTGACGAGCCCGAGCGTAACACGCGGCCCACCCGATCGGTTCCCCGGGTGGACGCATGGCCTCGGTGCAGGCGACTTCAGCTCGCGGTGTCGGGCGGGGACGAGGTGACAGCCGCTCATTCCAGGGCGGGCTGGACGCCTTCTGGTGACTTTTCCGGCTCGGGGCCCGGCGCGCTTCCCAGGGCGAAGATGAAAGGGTAGGTCACGACATTCCTTTCCCTGGATTCCGGAAAGACAAAGCCCTTGACGTGCTCGTCGATGCACGACTCCAACTCCGCGCTCCGGACGGTGCTCTGGACGATCTCCGAGGAGCGGACGAAGCCTTCCGGCCGAATGGTGAACCGCACCACCACTTTTCCCGCGAGCCCGGCCTGTCGTATCGACGCGACCTCGTAACAGTCACGGATCTTCCCCCTGTGCGCGGTGATGACCGCCTTGATCGTGGCCTTGTCGCGCGATCCTCCTGTCGTGGGTTCCCGCGCGTTCGCGTTGCCGGAGGACACGGTGGGGACCGACGTCTGGGGCGCCGCCTCGGAGGGGCCCGCGGAGGGGTCGAGGCTCTTTTCCGGCTTCTCGCTCACGAGGAAGACATAGGAGTGGTTCACGACATCGGATTCCCTGGATTTTGGAAAGACAAAGCGCTTGACGTGCTCGTCGATGCAAGACTCCAGCTCCGCGTCTCGAACCGTGCTTTGGACAATCTCCGAGGCGCGTACGGAGCCCTCCGGCTGAATGGTGAACCGCACCACGACTGTTCCCTCGAGCCCGGGGGAGGGGGCGCGGACCAACGCGACCTCGTAACACTCCATGATCTCCCCCGAGTGGGATTTGATGGCCGCTCCGATCGTGTCCTTGTCGCGCGGCCCCTCTCCCGAGCGGGCCTGCGCGTGCGCGTTGCCGGAGGACACGGCGGTGGGGGGGGCGTCGCGGGGCTCCTCACGGAGCTTGAGCATCTCCGAGGCCTTGAGGCTCTTCGGAAAGAGCACGAGATACGCGTCGGAGAGCGCGACCGCAGCATTGAACGTCTCCTCGTCGCGTGTCCTGCGCGCCTCGTCGAACCAGACAAGGGCGATGCTGGACAGGGTGCGCTCGGCGAACGCCTGGGCTTCGTCGAACAGGTGTTTGTCCTTCCCCTCCGTGAGGCCGCCGGAGGACGCCACGTCCTGGGTGAGCTTCACCAGGCGGCGCACCTGGGTCAGCGTGCGCTCCTTGTTGCCCATGGGCAGCACACGTTTGATGATCTGCGCCTGGAACCTGGGAGACTCGGGCGACAAGGGCTGCGTCTTGAGGAGGGCGTAAAGGGTGATGACCGCCTCGCGCTCCTGGCCTTGCTGGGCGTAGACATCCGCCAGTTGCTTCATCATCGCGAAGCGGACCTCGGGTTGGGCGGAGACGGCGCTGACGTCCTCCTGGACCCGTGACACATCGCCTTCGCGAGCGTATGCCTGGACGTAGTGGGCGCGGGCCTCGCGCACGAGCGCGGCGTCGACCCGCGTGATGTTCTTCTCGTCCGCGCTGGCGCTCGCCTGCTCACCCAGGAGCGCCACCGTCTTCCATTGCTCCTTGGCGTTCGGGTAGTCGCCCAGCTTGAAAGAGCACCAGCCTTGCTTGTAGAGGGCGAGGAGATGGACCGGGTTGTCCGAGATCTCCGCGGCGCGCTTGTAGGCCGTCAGCGCCTTCTCCAGTCCGGCGCGCTGGCCCTGGGCGTTGTTGAAGAAATACTCGCCAAGGGCGAAGTGGGTGTCGGGGACGTAGCGCGACTTGGGGTGGTTCTCGAGGAGACGCTTGAAGACCACCAGCGCCTTGCGGTCTTGTCCATCCTCGATGAGGAGGTTGCCCAGGCAGAAGAGCGTCTCGTCGGAGCGCTCGAAGTCCGGATGGTGCATGAGGATATTCATGTACTGCTCCATCGCGAGCGTGCGGGACTTCCTGGCGCGCGAGAGGAGTTCGGTCTTGGTGGCGTCGTCGACCTTCTGGCTGGCGGCGACGAGGTAGGACCTCGACTCCTCCTGATAGAGCGCCCCCTGCCGCAAGCGCAGTGCGGACTGCTCCCTGGGGTCGGTCGACGAGGCGAGGCTCTTGTTGTTCGACTCGATCTGCGCGAGGCGCGTGGCGGGCCTGGTGCTACACGCCGTCAAGGCCGAGAGCATCAAACAGATGCAACACATTCGGAACATGTGGACCCCCTTCAATGTGCGTGGACATCGAGGAGGACATCCTAGGATGCTTCCCGCGTCGGCCAGGCCTTTTCCGACGGGTGACCGAGGCAAGAAGCCCGGCGCTCCCTCACGAGCGCCGGGCTTCCGGTCCTTCCGGGCTACTTCTTCACGGGCCGGTACTTCACGCCCAGCTCGTGGAAGAGGAAGGCGAACACATCCACGTCCTCGGCGATGCGCTCGGACAGGGGCGTGCCGCCGCCGTGGCCCATGACGTTGGTGCGCAGGAGGATGGGCAGCTGGGAGCTCGTGGCCTCCTGGAGCCGCGCCACCATCTTGCGCGAGTGGAAGGGGTCCACGCGGGGATCATTGTCTCCGGCGGTGAAGAGGACGGCGGGGTACTTCACCCCGTCCTTCACGTGGTGGAAGGGTGAATAGGCATACAGCGCCTTGAACTGCGCCTCGTCCTTCACCGTGCCGTACTCGGTGGTGTTGAACTGGCCGTTGGGCGTGAGCTCCACGCGCAGCATGTCGTAGATGCCCACGCGCGCCACGACCGCGCGGTACATCTCCGGGTGCTGGGTGAGCGCGGCGCCCATCAGCAGGCCGCCGTTGCTGCCGCCCTCGATGGCCAGGCGCGAGGGTTTGGTCCACTTCTGGTCCACCAGCAGCTTCGCGCAGGCGTAGAAGTCATCGAAGACGTTCTGCTTCTGGGTGAGCGAGCCCTGGGTGTGCCACTCCTCGCCGAACTCGGCGCCGCCGCGCAGGTGGGTGGTGGCCACGATTCCGCCCTGCTCGATGAAGGCGAAGTCCAGGGCGTGGAAGCCCGGGGAGAGCGAGATGTTGAAGCCCCCGTAGCCGCTGAGCAGCGTGGGGTTGTTGCCGTCGCGCTTCGTCTTGGCCAGACGCAGCACGTCCATGGGCACCTTGGTGCCGTCCTTGGACGTGCACTCCAGCGTCTCCACCACCACGCCGCGCGTGTCCACGGGCGAGGTGCGCACCAGCGCCGTCTTGGTGAGCTTCCCGTCCTTGGCCGTGTAGCGGTAGAGGGTCGACGGCGCGGTGTAGCTGCTCACCGGCACGAGCAGGTCGTCTCCCTCCAGGGGGATGAGGCCCGCGGCGGTCACCGGCGGCGTGGGCACCTCGCCCAACGCCTTGCCCTGCATGTCCACGATGCGGATGCGCGTGGGTCCACCGAGTTGCTCCAGCAGGTAGACCCGGGTGGCGCTGGCGCGCACGCCCGCGAGCGAGGCCTTGCCCTCCGGCACCACCACCTGGGCCTTGTCGAGCGAGGGCGTGGCGAGCGGGATGCGCAAGAGCTTGCCGCGCGGCGCGCCCTGGTGGCTCAGGGCGTAGATCGCATCCGGCCCGATGCTCGCGGAGACGACCTTGTCCTCGAAGCGGGAGAGCTGCGTCCAGGTGCCCTGGGGGCCGCGCAGGTAGTAGGCGTACTCGCCGCCGTCGCCGTTGCCCATGCGCGCCAGGGTGTGGGCGCCATCCTGGGACGTCTGGAGCGTGAAGAAGGCGATGCGCGGGGCGTCCTTGCCCAGCTGGTAGGTGTCCTTCTCGACGGGCGTGCCGAGTTTGTGGAAGTACACCTGCTGGTAGAAGTCGTGGTCGGCCTTGGGGCGCTCCTCGCCGCGCGGGTAGCGGGTGTAGAAGAAGCCCGTGCCGTCCGCGTTCCACGCGAGGTCGCCGCCGGCGGTGCCGCCCTGGACCCGGGTCACGACGGGCTCGCCCGGCAGGGGCTTGCCCGTGGCCACGTCGTACACCGTGACGTCGCCGCTCTCGGTGCCGTCCTTGGACAGCGACACGGCGATCTTCTTGCCGTCCGGCGAGGGCCGGTAGAAGTCGAGCGTGGTGTGGCCGCTCGGATCGAGCTCCATGGGGTCCACCAGCACGCGCTCGGTGGAGGTGTCGTCCACGGAGGGCAGCACGAGCAGCACGGGCTGCTGCCGGGGCGGCTGGAACTTCATGGCGAAGAGGACGCCGCCCTTCTGGATCATCCCGACGTAGGCGGGGGACTTGTGGGTGGCGATGGCGGTGATGCGCGCGCGGATGGCCTCCCGCGAGGGCAGGGCGTCCAGCACGGCGCGCATGTGCGCGGCCTGGCCGGCGAGCCACTCGCGCGTGCGCGGGTCCTCGCTCTTCTCGAGCCACTGGTAGGGGTCCGCCACCTTCACGCCGTGGTAGGTGTCCTCCACGACGTCCTTGGCCGCCACGGGCGCGGGTGGCACGGCGGCGGGCTTCGGGGCGGCGGCTAGGGACGAGACGGGGAGCAGCAGCGACAGCGCGGCGAGCGCGCGTTTGGAGCGAGGGGGCACGGGGCCTCTCCGGGGTGGGGTGTGACGCCCCGGAGCCTGCCACGTCCCCCTCCGTCCGCGCCTTCTAGAACAGCCGCAGCACGGTGTTCTGGTTGCCGCCGGCGCGCAGGTTCTTCAGGGGCGTCACGTTGTAGCCCGAGGCCGCGAGGCAGCCGGCCGCCGAGCCGAGCGAGCGCGCCTGGGCGAGGCCCGACGCACTGCGGGGCCGCAGCACGACGCCGCCAAAGGTGATGGTCGTGCCCCGGTCACCCGGCTCGAACGCCGTCGCCACCTTGTAGCCGAGCGTCAGCGTGAGCCCGTCGCCGGACAGCTCCGTGGTGGTCGTCTCGGACACGCCGTTGTCGGGCACGTTCGTCGGCAGGCTGCCCGTCACGCCGTTGCCGTTGGTGTCCGGCACGGTCGCGGTGGCGATCTGGCAATCCGAGGAGCCCGGGAGCAGCTCCACCGGGCGGTTGAAGGTGATGACGAGCTTGCCGGCCGCGCCCGCGAGGGCGCTCGGGTCATCCACGCTGGAGCGCACGGCGTAGACGAAGCCGTCCGTGGCGCCCACGTCGGTCGTGAGCGCGAGGCGCTGGTCGCCCTGGCTCACCCCGGCCACGAAGTTGCCCTGCCCGGCGAGCACCCGGCCCTCCAGGGTCTCGCTCATCACCGCCTCGCAGTGGTACTCGGCGCCGTTGACGAGCTGCGCGCCCGGGATGACCGCCAGGCCGTCCTCGTCCGTGGTGGCGCTCACCGTGGTGGCGCCCGTGTTCCTGGGCGTCAGGAAGTCTCCGGACACCTGCAGCGAGTTGCCCTGGAGGCTCGCCGGCAGGTACTGGCAGAGCAGCTGCACGCGGGGCACCGGCTGGTTGTCGAGCGTCACGTGGAAGCGGTAGTCCACCGTGAAGCCCTTGGGGAAGAGCCGGATGTTGCCCACGAACTGCGAGTGCTCCACGTCCTCGGACAGCAGCGGGTAGGTGATCTCCCCCACGAACCGCTCGTAGCCCGGCGCCTGGGCGAACAGGGGAATCGTCATGCCCTCGGGGATGTCGTCGATCTGGAAGCACCCGTCCGCCTCGATGGCGTTCGTGTCGGTCAGGTCGCCCGTGCCACAGGGCCGCGCCCGGATGAACTCGCCCTTGATGAGCGCGTACACCTGGCTCTTGCTGTCCTTGTCGTCCTCGATGTTGTTCTTGCCGTCGGGCTTGAAGAAGTTGAGGCGCTGGCCGCTCTGCCCATCCACGACGAAGCCCACGAGACGTCCGTGGTTGGCCTCCCAATCACATCCCCCCAGGCCCAGCAGCGAGAACACCAGGAACTTCCGAGTCAACCCATTCATGCGAGAACCCCACGAAAAACCGTGAACGGGGCGCTCCTTAGTCGACTTCCGGACGCGTTGTCAGGGGGGAGCGGCGCTTTCCGAGGGTCCGAGGGGTCGGCGGGGACTGTTCGCTATTTGAAGGCCGGATTACAGCCGTGCTAGACGATTTCTGTCCGACCTAATGGGCGGTGCAAGGGGCTGTTTCCAAAACATGAAGACATCCACGAACCGGGCACGCGCGATGTGCGCCGGTGGGGGCCGTGTGCGGGCGCTGGGGACGTTGGGCTTGCTGGCGGTGTTGTCGTGTGGGCGGCCGAGTGGTGGAGCGCCCACCGTCGCCACGCGGGAAGGCTTCCGCCCGGGGCTCGCACTCCACAAGGTCCAGCTGAGCGCCGAGCGCGCCGCGGCCCTGGAGCGTGGAGGCGTGGCGGTGCGCACCGTGGCGGACTACGGGGCCTTCCGGCTGGTGGAGGTGGACGACACGGCGCTGGCGGCCCTGCCCGAGGGCGAGGGCGTGGAGCCGCGGGACGAGTCCAATGATGTGCGGCTCAACGCGGGGGTCATCGACACGGCGTCGGAGCAGGGGCGGGCCCTCCAGGGCATGAAGGTGGCGGGGTCGGGCGCGCGCATGCACCTGGTGCAGTTCGTGGGTCCCATCCGGCCCGAGTGGCACGCGGGGCTCGAGGCCACGGGCGTGCGGGTGGTGGCGTACATCCCCCACAACGCCTACCTCGTGTACGGCGATGGGGCGGCGCTGGAGCGGCTCCAGGCGCACGTGGCCCAGACGCCCGCCATCCAGTGGAACGGGGACTACCTGGCGGACTACACGCTCGACCCCTCGCTCAACACGGTCTCCACGGACACCTACTCCGTGCAGCTCGTCGAGGACGCGGCGGTCAACGCCGAGACCTTGGGGCTCGTGCGCCGACACCAGTCGCGCGAGGCCGTCGTCCAGAAGGCGCTGGGGTACGTCAACGTGGTGGTGGCCGCGGATCGGCGGCTGCTGTCCGAGCTCGCGAGCCGGCCGGACGTCGTGTCCATCCAGCCCCATGTCTCGCCCCGGAAGCTGGACGAGCGGCAGGCGTTGATCGCCGCCGGGCAGCTGTCGGGCGCGGGACCTGGCGCGGCGGGCTACCTGACGTGGCTGGCGGGCAGGGGCTTCACCCAGGCGCAGTTCGACGCGTCGGGCTTCGGCGTGGACCTGTCGGACAGCGGCGTGGACAACGGGACGGTGCTGCCCAACCACTTCGGCCTGTACACGGACGGCAACGTCTCCAGCTCCACCAGCCGGCTCGTCTACAGCCGCCTGGAGGGCACCGCCAACAGCGGCAGCACGCTCCAGGGCTGTGACGGCCACGGCGCCCTGAACGCGCACATCATCGGTGGCAATGCCACGCGCTCCGGGACGGCGTTCCGGGACGGGTCGGGGTACTTCCACGGCCTGGGCGTGGCGCCCTTCGTGCGGATGGGCTCCTCGGTCGTCTTCGATCCGGAGACCTTCACCTATCCCAACTACGAGAACCTCCAGGCGCGGGCCTACGCCAACGGCATGCGCATCAGCCTCGGCGCCTGGGGCGCTTCCTCCAGCGCGTACACCGCCGATGCCCAGCGCTACGACGCCCTGGTGCGCGACGCGCAGCCGGCGGGCTCGGCGAGCCCGACCACGGGCAACCAGGAGATGGTGATCGTCTTCCCGGTGGGCAACTCGGGCAGTGTCGCGGGCTCCGTGACCAGCCCCGGCTCGGCCAAGAACGTCATCACCGTGGGCGCCTCCGAGAGCGTGCGGCCCTTCGGGTCCGCGGACGGGTGCAACCTCACCGACGCCGAGGCCGACAGCGCCTTCGACCTGGCGGCCTTCTCCAGCCGGGGTCCCACCTCGGACGGCCGACGGAAGCCGGACCTGGTGGCGCCAGGCACCCACGTGCTGGGCGGCGTGCCCCAGAGCGACGCGCAGCGCGGCAACAACCCGCCCAACGCCCTGGGTCAGGCCAATGCCTGCTTCACGGGCGTGGGCATCTGTGGCGGCACGTCCGGGTCGTCCTTCTTCCCCAGCGGGCAGTCGTGGTTCCTCGCCTCCTCGGGCACGAGCCATGCCGCGCCCGTGGTCGCCGGCGGCGCGGCGCTCGTGCGCCAGTACTTCATCAACCAAGGCAAGGCCCCGCCGAGCCCGGCGATGACCAAGGCCTTCCTGATGAACTCCGCCCGGTACCTCACGGGCGCGGGCGCGGCGGACTCGCTCTACTCCAACGGCCAGGGCATGGGCCTGGTGGACCTGGGCCGGTCGTTCGACGCCTCCCCTCGGCTCGTGTCGGATCAGGACGCGGGGGCCCTGTTCACCGCCTCTGGCCAGTCCCGGAACGTCTCCACCTCGGTGGCGGATTCGAGCAAGCCGGTGCGCGTCACGCTCGCGTGGACGGACGCGCCGGGCTCCACCACGGGCGGGGCCTGGAACAACAACCTGGACCTCACCGTGGTGCACAACGGCGTCACCTACAAGGGCAACGTCTTCTCCGGCGCCAACTCGGTGAGCGGCGGCACCGCGGACGCGGTCAACAACGTGGAGAGCGTCTTCCTGCCCGCGGGGCTGTCGGGCGCGTTCACCGTGACGGTGACGGCGACCAACATCAACTCGAACGGCGTGCCCAACAACAGCAGCACGCTGGATCAGGACTACGCGCTCGTCATCTACAACGCCTCGTCCGCCTGCACGCCGGGCGCCGCGCCCACGGGGCTGACGGCGAGCGCGGTGGGCAACAACCGCATCGACCTGGCCTGGAACACGAACGGGGCCACGTCGTACTCCGTCTACCGCGCCACGACCGCGGGGGGGCCCTACACGCAGGTGGCCACCGTGGCCGCGGGCTCCTACTCCGACACGGGCCTGCCGGCGGGCGTGCGGCACTACTACGCCGTCTCCGCCACGACGTGCGCGGAGGGCGCGCGCTCCGCCGAGGTCTCGGCGGTTCCGGGCGGCTCGTGTGGCGCGCGGCCGTCCTTCGCGGGGGCCTCGGGCGCCACGAGCGGGGTTTCGTCCACCTGCACCAACACGCTGTCCTGGGCCGCGGCGACGCCCGCCTGTGGCGGCACGCTGAGCTACTCGGTGTACCGGAGCACCACGCCGGGCTTCACGCCGTCGGCGGCCAACCGCATCGCCACGGGCGTGGGCGCGACGTCGTTCTCGGATGACGCCAACCTGACGAACGGCACCGCGTACCACTACGTGGTGCGCGCCACCGAGGCGTCCAGCGTCACGCTGGAGGATCTCAACACGGTCCAGCGCACGGTGACGGCCTCGGGCGCGGGTGGCGGCTCGCTGAGCTTCTTCGATGACTTCGACGCGAACCGGCCGCCCTCCGCGTCCTCGTACTGGGTGCCCACGACGGCGCAGGGCACGGGCAATGCCCTCAACATCGTGAGCGGGTGCCGCTACCAGTCGGCGACGCGGGCCTACCGCTTCGGGCCCGACACCACGACGTGCGGTGGCTCCTATCCCATCAGCCACGAGGCCCTGCTGGTGCTGGGCGGCAATGGCTCGGGGGGCATCAACGGCTTCACCCTGCCCACCGGCGGCGCCGCGGCCGAGCTGTCGTTCAGCCTCGCGTACGCGCTGGAGTCCGGCTACGACGGGGCCTACCTCGCCTACAGCACCGCGGGCGCGCAGGGCCCCTTCACCCTCGTCTCCGACACCGTGTCGTCCTCCGCGCCGTACATCTCGCTGGGCGGTTATGACGGCGTCATCACGGGCACCTCGGTGCGGGCCTGGAGCGGGCAGCAGCTCGGGACCAATGGCTCGCTCAAGACGGTCAAGGCGAACCTGTCCGCGCTGGCGGGGCGGACGGTGTGGTTCGCCTTCGGCTTCTTCAGCGACAGCACGCAGACGCTCGAGGGCGCCTACGTGGATGACGTGCGCCTCACCGCGGGCACGGCGTCCAGTTGCTCCACGCGCTCGGTGCCCGCGGGCACGGCGGTGACCTTCCGGGTGTCCGGGCTGGGCACCGCGGTCTCGCCCAACGTGGCCATTCCCCTCACGGTGACGGCGCTGGACGCCTCGGGCAACACGGCGACCAGCTACACGGGCAGCGCGGCCTTCACCAGCAGCGACTCCCAGGCGGTCCTCCCGTCTCCCCGCGCCTTCAGCTCGGGCGTGGCGAGCGTGTCCGTCACCTTCAAGACCGCGGGCGTCCAGTCCCTCACGGTGACGGATACGGCGCGGCCCGGCCTGTCGGGCGGAGCGAGCACCACCGTGGTGTCCAATCCCGCCACCCGGCTCGTCTTCACCGTGCAGCCGACGACGACGGCGGCGGGCCAGCCCATCTCTCCGGCGGTGAAGGTGGGCCTCGTGGATGCCGCGGGCAATCCCGTGACGGCGGGCAACCCGAGCATCACGCTCGCGGTGGCCAGCAACCCGAGTGGCGGCACCCTGTCCGGCACCACCACCGTGAGCGCGGTCGACGGTGTGGCCACCTTCAGCACCCTGTCCATCGACAAGGTGGGCGCGGGGTACACGCTGGCCGCCAGCGCCTCGGGGCTCACGGGGGCGACCAGTGCCTCCTTCCAGATCGTCGCGGGCGCACCGGCGCGGCTCGTCTTCTCCACGCCGCCGGCCGATGGCATCGCGGGAGAGGCCCTGTCGCCCGCGGTGCGCGTGGCGCTGCTGGACCAGAGTGGCAACCCCACGACCGGCTCGGCCGTCGTCACGCTCGCGCTGGCCTCCAACCCGAGCGGGGGAACGCTGACGGGAACGCGGTCGGTGACCGCCAGCGGCGGGGTGGCGACCTTCAGTGACCTGGTGATCGAGAAGGCGGGGGCGGGCTACACGCTGACGGCGACGTCGGGCTCGCTCACGGCGGCCACCAGTGGCGCGTTCGCCATCGCCGCGGCGGCACCGGCGCGGCTCGTCTTCACCCAGCAGCCGACCTCGACCACCGTGGGCGCGGGCATCACGCCCGCGGTGCGGGTCGCCCTGCAGGACGCGTACGGCAACCCGGCGACGACGACGAGCCGCTCCGTCACCCTGGCGCTCGCCAACAACCCGAGTGGCGCGACGCTGGGCGGCACGCCCACCGTGAACACGGTGGCGGGCGAGGCCACGTTCAACACGCTGTCCGTGGATCGCGCGGGGACGGGCTACACCCTGTCGGCGACGTCCGCGGGCCTCGCCTCGGCCGTCAGCACGGCCTTCTCCGTCGGCGCGTCGAGCGCGACCCAGCTCGCCTTCACCACCTCGCCTCCGGCCAGCGTGGGCGCGGGCGTGGCCTTCACCGTCAAGGTGGAGGTGCGTGACAGCACGGGCGCGCCCGTCACCGGCACCTCGGCGCAGGTGGTGTTGTCGCTCGTCAACGCCGCGGGCGCCACGCTGGGTGGCACGACGGTGGTGAGCACCACGGCGGGCGTGGCCACCTTCTCCACCCTCACGGTGGACAAGGTGGGGACCGGTTATGCGCTCCAGGCGGCGGTCGCTGGCCTGCCGTCCAAGACGTCCTCGTCCTTCAACGTCGAGCCGGGTCCGGTCGCCTCCCTGGGCTTCCTCTCGCAGCCGGGCACGACGGCCGCGGGGGCGACGCTCTCGCCGCCGGTGCGGGTGGCGTTCCTGGACGCGCTGGGCAACACCGTGACGACCACCTCGGGCAGCATCACGCTGGCCCTGGGGACCAATCCCTCGGGGGCGAGTCTGGGCGGGACGCGCACGGTGGCGGCCGTCAACGGCGTGGCCACATTTTCCACCCTCACCGTGGACAAGGTGGGCACGGGGTACACGCTGCGGGCCACCTCCGGCTCCGTCTCCGGCACGAGCCAGGGCTTCGACGTGACGGCGGGCGCGGCGACGCGGCTGGCCTTCCGGACGGCTCCGGCCAACGCCGTGGCGGGCGCGGTGCTGCCCTCCCTGGAGGTGGACGTCCTGGACGCGTCGGGCAACCGCGTGGCGGGCGCGACGGCGCCGGTGACGTTGAGCCTGGGCGGGGTGTCGGGCGGCACGCTCTCGGGCACGAGCACGGTGTCCGCCGTCAACGGAGTGGCCACCTTCTCCACGCTCTCCATCGACAAGGCGGGCTCGGGCTACACGCTCACCGCGCGTTCTCCGGGGCTGACGGAGGCCACCAGTGCGTCCTTCACCATCTCCCCGGGGGCCGTCGCGGGCCTGGGCTTCGTCGTCCAGCCGAGCGGGGTGGGCGTGGACGCGCCCATCTCCCCGGCGGTGAAGGTGGGCTACGTGGATGCCCTGGGCAATCCCGTCACCTCCGCCTCGGGCTCCATCACCGTGGTCCTGGGCAACAACCCCGGGGGCGGAGTGCTCGGGGGTACGCTGGCGGCGGCGACCGTCAACGGCGTGGCCACCTTCTCCAACCTGAGCCTCAACCGCGTGGGCACGGGCTACACCCTGGTGGCCTCGGCGAGCGGCGCTCCCTCCGTGACGAGCACGGCCTTCGACGTGCTGTCGCTGGGCGGGGCCACGCGGCTCGTGTTCCAGCCCGGACCCACCAGCACGTCGGCGGGCCCCCTGGGCACGGTGGCGGTGGAGTTCCAGGACGCGGAGGGGCGGCGGGTGTCGGACGCGCGCGCCGTGCGCCTGTCGCTTCAGGGCGGCTCGGGCGGCACGCTGACGGGCACCTCCACGGTGAGCGCCAGCAGCGGCCTGGCGACGTTCGGCGATCTCGCGATCACCCGGGCGGCGACGGGCTACCGGCTGCTGGCGCACGTGGACGGCCTGCCGGACGTGCTCAGCGCCTCGTTCGACATCTCGCCCGGAGCGGTGGCGGCGCTGGCCTTCACCACGCCTCCGGGCACGACGGTGGCGGGCACGGCCATCAGCCCCGCCATCCAGGTGGCGCTCCAGGATGCGTACGGCAACCGGGTCACCCGCCCGGAGCAGTCCGTGACGCTCGTGCTGGGCAACAACCCGCGGGGCGCGACGCTCCAGGGCACGACGACCGTCACCACCTCCGGGGGCGTGGCGACGTTCCCGGGGCTGTCCATCGATCGGGCGGCCGCGGGCTACACGCTGATCGCCCGGGTGGCGGGGGCCGCGGAGGCCACGAGCAGCGCCTTCGAGATCGTCGCGGGTCCCGCCTCGGCGCTGGCCTTCAGCGTGCCTCCCGGGGAGATCATCGCCGGCTCGCTCTTCTTCCCGGCGGTGAAGGTGGCGGTGGTGGACGTGTACGGCAACACCGTGACCACGGCGGCCTCGCGCATCACCGTGACCCTGGGCAACAACCCCGGGGGCGGCGTGCTCCGGGGGACCGCGGTGGTGACGGCCGTGGAGGGCGTGGCCACGTTCGGCAACCTGGGCATCGACCGCCCGGGCTCGGGCTACACGCTGGTGGCGCGGGCGGACCCGTCCTTCACCGTGAGCAGCCCGGCCTTCAACGTCCTGACGGCCGACGGCGCCGCCCGGCTGGTGTTCGTCGCCAGTCCGACGCGGGCCACGGCGGGGGCGCCGCTGGGGCGCGTCCAGGTGGAGCTGCGGGACGCGTCGGGCGCGCTCATCAACGACAGCACGCGCGAGGTGACGGTGGCGCTCGGTGAGAACCCGCGGGGCGACGTGTTGCAGGGCCGCACGTCGGCGATGCTGGTCAACGGGGTGGCGACGTTCGACACCCTGAGCCTGCGCAAGGCCGCCAACGGCTACACGCTGGTGGCGAGCACGGCCGGTGCCCCCGCGGGGACGAGCCCGGTGTTCGCGGTGCTCGCGGGCGCGGCGGCCCGCTTCGAGCTGACGCTCCCCGAGAGCGTGAGCGCGGGCCGGGAGACGACCCTGTCCGCCCTGGCCTACGACGCCTACGGCAACATGGCGCCGTCCTATTCGGGCCAGGCCCGGGTGACGAGCTCGGATGCGCGGGCGGTGTTCCCCGCCACCGCGACCTTCACGGACGGCTCGCTCGAGGGCCTCAAGGTGACGTTCCTCTCCGGAGGGCAGACGACGCTCACCCTGATGGACGGTGACCTCACCGGCACGGCCGGGATTCGCGTGGACACCTTCGCGGCGCCCACCGTGGCGCTCAGTGAGCCGCTCGGGGGCGCGGTGTCCGGGGCGGTGACCATCATCGCCCGGGGCGCGGTGGCCTCGGGCACGACGGTGGCGAAGCTCGCCATCCTCGTGGACGGCAAGGAGATCGCCCAGGGCACGGAGTCCATGCTGAGCACCGTGTGGGACAGCACCTCGGCCTCCGAGGGGGAGCACGTCCTGACGGCGGTCATCACGGATGGGACGGGCAACACGGTGACCTCGGCGCCGGTGACCGTCACCACCCGGAGCGGCGGCTGCGGGTGTGGGGCCACGTCCGGGAGCGACGCGGGCCTGTTCCTGGGCCTGTTCGCCCTCGCGCGGTTCGTGTCCGGGCGGCGCCGGAGCGTCCGGGCGGCCTGAGACACCGGCGGGGGGCCGCGCGCCCCTCGCCGTGGGTGCCGGAGGCTGATAAAGCGGCGGGGTGCGTACCCTCTGCTTGCGTTGCCTCCGGCCCCAGGACACGTGCTACTGCGCGCGGGTGCCTCGGGTGGACTCGCGCACCCACGTCGTCTTCCTCCAGCACCCCCGGGAGCGGCGGGTGGCCATCGGCACGGCCCGTATGGCGCACCTGTCCCTGCCCAACTCCGAGCTCCACGTCGGCGTGGACTTCACCGGGCATGCGCGGCTCGCCGAACTCGCGGCCCGTCCCGAGCGCGTCGCCGTGCTCTTCCCGGGCGAGGAGGCCCTTCCGCTCGAGGAGGCCCGGAAGAACCCCCCGGAGACCCTCATCGTCGTGGACGGCACCTGGCCGCTCGCGCGCAAGCTCGTGAAGACGAACCCGGCGCTCGCGGGCCTGCCGCGCATCGGCTTCGTGCCGCGCCGGCCGAGCAACTACCGCATCCGCTCCGAGCCCGCCGAGCACTGCGTCTCCACCATCGAGGCGGTGGTGGAGGTGTTGGGCGCGCTGGAGGGAGACCAGTCGCGCTTCGACGCGCTCCTGGGCGCCTTCGAGTACATGGTGGACACGCAGCTCGACCGCCAGTCCACGCGCACGGGCCCGGGGCGCAAGCGCATCTTCAAGGCCCCGTGGCGGCCGCCGCTGGAGCTGCGCGCCATCGCCGAGGACTTCGAGCGCCTGGTGCTCCTGTACGCGGAGGCCAACGCGCACCCGCTGGGGGAGGGGGTTCCCTCGGAGCTGGTGCACCTGGTGGCGGAGCGGCCCTCCACGGGCGAGCACTTCGAGGCCCTGCTCGCGCCGCGCCAGCCCCTGGCGCACAGCACCGCGCTGCACGTGGAGCTGTCCGAGGCGGAGCTGCGCGCCGGTGAGCCGCTGGAGGCGGGGCTCGCGCGCTTCCAGGCCTTCCTGCGGCCGGAGGACAAGCTCGCGGTGTGGACGACGTTCGCGTTGGAGCTCTTGCGGCGCGACGGCTTCCCGGTGCCCGAGGCGGTGAACGTGCGGCTGGCGTGCGCGCGGGCGCTCAAGCAGAAGGCGGGCGGGGTGGAGCAGGGGGCGGAGCTGCTGGGCGGGCCGCTGGAGCGGCCGTGGGCCCGGGGGCGCGCGGGCCGGCGCCTCGCGGCCCTGACCTCGGCGGTGCGCGAGCTGGCCGAGCGGGGCCGGGCCACCGCGCCTCCCGTCCCGCGGACCGTGGCTGGCTGAGCACGGACCACGGCGGGAGGGCGCGCCGGACGCGCGGAAACGACTAGGTGGGGTCCGGCTTGGGCGTCTTGGGGCCGTTGGCGGGCAGCTTGGGCTTGGCGATGTACGCCTTGGGCAGCTCGCCGGTGAGCGAGTCGAGGAAGGCGATGATGTTCTGGGCGTCGCCGTCGGTGAGCTGCTTGCCGAGCTGGTGCTGGGCCATGAGCTTCACGGCCGTCTGCAGCTCGGTGATGGAGCCGTCGTGGAACCACGGGCCCGTCTTGGCCACGTTGCGCAGCGTGGGCACGCGGAAGACCATGCGGTCCGCCTCGCGCTTGGTCAGGTCGAAGCGGCCCTGATCCTTGGCCTGGTAGGGCACCACGAGGCCCAGCTTCTGCAGCGAGCCACCCAGCGCGGGGCCGTAGTGGCACGTCTGGCAGCCCTGCTCGAGGAACGTCTTGAGGCCGGCCTTCTCCGCCTGGCTGAGGGCCTTGTCGTCACCGCCGAGGTACTTGTCGAAGCGCGAGGGCGTGACGAGCTGGCGCTCGAAGGCGCCAATGGCCTTGGCCAGGTTCTCGTAGGTGACGGGGTCCGCCTCGCCCGGGAAGGACTTCTGGAAGGCGGTGACGTAGCCGGGGATCGTCTTGAGCGTCTCGACGACGTGCTCGGCGCTCGGCATCGCCATCTCGACGGGGTTGAGGATGGGGCCCTTGGCCTGCTCCTCGAGGTTGGCGGCGCGGCCGTCCCAGAACTGGGTGGTGTGGCCCCCGGCGTTGTACACGGTGGGCGAGTTGCGGCCGCCCAGCTGTTTCTTGTGGCCCGTGGACGTGGCCTTGTTGTCCACGCCGAACGTGTTCAGGTCGTGGCAGCTGTTGCAGGAGATATCCTGGTTCTTCGACAGCCGGTTGTCGAAGTACAGCATCCGCCCCAGCTCCACCTTCTCCGAGGTGATGGGGTTCTTCGCGTCCTCGAAGCGATTGGGCAGCGCCTTGAAGGCGGTGAGCAGGGCCCGGTCGATGATGACGTTCTGCGCGGCGGTCGCGACGCCCTCGGGGGTGGGCTTCTGGGCCGCGGGCTGCGCCCCGGCGGAGAAGCTCACGGCGGCGGAGGCGACGAGGAGAGGACGAACGAGGGTGTGCAATTTCATGGAATCCGCTCTGGGCTGCGCGGCCGGTGACTCCGAGGGGAGCCAGGGGAGGGGGAGCCGACCGCGACCCGAAAGCTAGCAGTCTCCACGAACGGAGGGAAACGCACCCGGAAGGGGCGCGAGGCCCGCCTAGTCGCCGTACACCACGACGCAGTACTTGGCGTACAGGCCGATGAGGTTGTCGAACTTGTGGTCCACGTGCGTGATGCGGTTGATGCCGGCCGTGCGCGCGGCCGCGGCGGCGCTGGCATCTCCGGTGACGACCAGGCCCAGGATGGACGTCGCGCAGCCCTCGCCGCTCTTGCTGCCCAGCTTCGTCTGCTCGTTGATGAACTCGGTGGCGGACGTGTCGGCGTACAGCGCCGTGGTGCCAATGACCGGACGTCCCGCGAAGGCGAATCCCGCGCAGCCCGTCAGGGCGAGCATGGACATCAGGGAGAGCACGGCGGTCGGGCGCGACAGGGGCATGGTTCCTCGCTTGGCGGACGGGAAGGACACGCCGCGCATCTAACCCGTACCCTGGGGCGACGCAAATTTTCTATGTCCGTTGGCCGGGACGCAGCGCCCCGTTTATCGGGGGCATCCGGGTTCGCGCGCTTTGGCCCTCCCACGAACGGCCCGCGCGGCGCAACCGACGCGCGAGCAGGGCCAGGGAGAAGCACACCGCGAGCAGCGCGAGGCCCACGAGCAGCGCGGGGCCCAGGTCGAGCACGGGACCCACGCGGCCCGCGAGGCCGGCGATGCCCGACCAGCCGTAGACCACGGGCAGGTGCAGCACGTAGAGCCAGAGGGTCGTGCGGCCCAGGGGCGCGAGCGGCTGGGTGAACAGGCGGGGCACCAGGTTGACGGCGCCGAGCACGAGCAGTCCCTGGCCCACGCGGTACGCCACGAGCCAGGCGCTCTGGGGGCTCCAGTCCGAGGGCAGCCGCGCGGTGGTGAACAGCAGGCCCGCGCCGAGCAACACCAGCGCCAGGCCCTGGGGCCAGCCGGGGCGCAGGGCGCGCAGCAGGTGGGCCACGAGCGCGCCGGCGAAGAAGAAGCCCGCCCAGGGGAACAGGGGGAAGCGCGTGCCGGGCATGCCCACCGCCTGGCGCAGTTCCACGGGCGCGTGCGTGACGGCCGTCCATGCCCAGGGGCTCGCCAGGGGGATGCCCACGGCGAGCACGGCGAGCGCCAGGGCCCGGCTCCATGTCCCGCGCGCCAGCGCCAGCACCGTCGCGCCCACGCCCAGGCTCACGCCGATGCTCTGCAGCGCGTCGAAGGCGAAGAGGCGCTCGCGCAGCGCCTCGCTCCAGCCCAGGGCCTGCACGGTGCCCCAGCCGGGCCAGTGCAGCAGGTAGCCGAGGAAGAGCAGCAGGAGCGCGCGCCGCCAGCGGCGCGGGAAGCTGCCCCGGGCGCTGTCCGGAGACGTGCCGAGCGCGGCCACCACCGCGAAGCCCGCCACCAAGAGGAAGAGCGGCGCGGTGATGCCCCGCAGCGTCCAGTAGTGCTGCACCCAGGGGTGCTCGCGCATCCCCGGCGCGAGCAGGGCATCCAGGGTGTGTCCCAACACCATGGCCACGACGGCCAGCCCGCGCGCGGCGTCGAGTCCGGGATGCCGGGTCGAGGGCTGGCGCAGATCGAAGAGCGAGGTCCCAGGTCGTGTCACGGCGCCCGATCATAGGGGCAAGTGGGGGGCGCGTCTCGAAAACCGCGGCGCGCTCGTTTCCCGGGCTGACGGCGTGGCGCCCCGGGTGCTGTCATGCGACCCATGTCCTCACGCCCTCGCTCCCTGCTACCCCTGTGTTGCTGTCTGTCGCTCGTCCCCCTGTCCGCCCGGGCCCAGGTGACCGAGACCCGGGGCCGGGACGACTGGTTCGCGCGCGACAAGGCGCTGCACTACAGCGTGAGCGCGGGCCTGGCGACCGCGGGCTATGTGGGCGGCGCCTTCCTCTTCGAGTCGTCCGAGGCGCGGCTGCTCACCGGCGCGGGCGTGGCGTTGAGCGCGGGCGTGGCCAAGGAGGTGTACGACGCGGGCCGCGGCAGCTTCTTCTCCTGGAAGGACCTGACGTGGGACGTGCTCGGCACCGCGAGCGGGCTGGCCGTGTCGTGGGCCGTGGACCGGCTGGTGTTCCAGCGGGGGCCCACCCCGGAGCCGGTCCGCTCAGCGAGCATGCGACTCTCCCTGTCCGTGTCCCCCCAGGTGGGGACCCGTGCCCAAGGTGTGTCGGGTAATGATAAGAATGTTCCCGTCATGCTGGTCTTGCTGGGAGGTTGGTAGATGAAGCGCAGTCGGCTCTGGTTGGGAGTGGGCCTGGTGTCCCTGGGCGCCGTGGCGGTGTCCTGCAGCAAGGAGTCACCCGCTCCGGCGGCGACTCCCGCCCCGGCGGCGGCTCCGGCCGCCGCGCCCGCCGCGGAGGCCGCGCCTCCCCGGCCCCAGATGAGCCACACCAAGCTCGTCGCCTTCTTCCGCCCCGCCGCCGCCCAGGCCGCCGCGGCCGCCGCCCAGGCCGAGGCGGCCAAGTCCGACTCGCCCGCGCGCATCGCCCTGGGCCGGATGCTCTTCTTCGAGACGCGCCTGTCCAAGAACCACGACATCTCCTGCAACAGCTGCCACGACCTGGCCTCCTTCGGCGTGGACGGCAAGGCCACGAGCCCCGGCCACAAGGGGCAGAAGGGCAGCCGCAACTCGCCCACCGTCTTCCACGCCGCGGGCCATGTCGCCCAGTTCTGGGACGGCCGCGCCGCCACGCTGGAAGAGCAGGCCGCGGGCCCGATGATGAACCCGGTGGAGATGGCCATGCCGGACGAGAAGCGCCTGCTGGCCACGCTCAACTCCATGCCCGAGTACGTGCAGGCCTTCAAGACGGCCTACCCGGGGGACAAGCAGGCCGTGAGCATCACCAACGCGGCGCGCTCCATCGCCTCGTTCGAGCGCGGGCTGGTCACCACGTCGCGCTTCGACAAGTTCCTGGCGGGCGAGGAGCAGGCCCTGAGCGAGCAGGAGCGGCGCGGCCTCAACCTCTTCGCCGCCTCGGGCTGCACCACGTGCCACAACGGCCCCTCCGTGGGCGGCACCTCCTTCCAGAAGCTGGGCCTCATCGAGGACTACCCCACCGAGGACAAGGGCCGCTTCGGCGTCACGAAGAACGAGGAGGACATGCACAAGTTCCGCGTGCCCACCCTGCGCAACGTGGAGAAGACGGGCCCCTGGTTCCACGACGGCTCCGTCAAGGAGCTGCCCGAGGCGGTGCGCCTCATGGGCAAGCACCAGCTCGGCATGACCTTCACCGAGCCCGAGGTGGAGGACATCGTCGCCTTCCTCAAGAGCCTCACCGGCGAATTGCCCGGCTCGGACGTGACCGCGGCGCCCGCGCTGCCGCCGAGCACGCGCACCACCCCCAAGCCGGATCCGACGTAAAGACTCGCCTCCCGGAGCCAGGGGCATTAGGAAGGCGGCGTCATGAACGTCCTCTTCAAGGCCCACTCCGGGCTGCGCTATCTCGTGCTGGTGGTGGGGCTGCTCGCCGTCGTCTACTTCGTCTCCGGGCTCGTCTCCAAACGGCCCGCGGACAAGAAGGTGCGCATCCTGGGCTCCAGCTTCGCCGGACTGCTCGACACCCAGATCCTCCTGGGGCTCGTGCTGCTGGGCTCGGGCTGGCCCTTCCAGCCCATGCTCTGGGGTCACCTGTCCCTCATGCTGCTGGCGGCGGTGCTCGCGCACGTGCTGCTGGTGGTCAACCGGCGCCGGCCCCAGCCCGGCTTCCTGCTGCCGCTCATCGGCGTGGGCGGGGCCCTGCTCCTGATTTCCCTGGGAATCCTGGCAATCGGGCGCGGGGTCTTCGGCTCCACGCCCATTCCGAGCTGAGAACTGTCCGGCAGCGAGCGGATGCCCGCCCCACGGCCGGAGGCTTGT
The DNA here is from genome assembly GCF_016904885.1 of Archangium primigenium. Taxonomy (NCBI): domain Bacteria; kingdom Pseudomonadati; phylum Myxococcota; class Myxococcia; order Myxococcales; family Archangiaceae; genus Melittangium; species [Archangium] primigenium. The sequence continues at coordinate 7,721,976 of NZ_JADWYI010000001.1, read as the reverse complement.
CGCCCTCCGGAGCCATGGCCTTTCACCCGCGCGGCGGATGATCTACGTAGAAGGGAAGCGCAGTGGGTTCTCGCGTCGGAGCGGGAGGGACGAGCACATGGCGGATGCGCCCGGCAGCGCGGTGTCGTTGCCCTTCGGGTCCGATGAGGAATTGCACCATCGGATCTCCCTGACGGGCCATGGGGATGTCGCGCGCGGCATCTTCCTCAACAGCTTGTTGGACATGCTGCGGCAGTACGGCGACGAGGAGCTGCTGCGCCAGTGCCTGGAGGTGAGCGGTGAGCAGCGCTTCCTCGAGTTCTTCAACTACCCGATGAGCACCTTCCTGCGCATGGCCTACCCGGCCGCCTGGCGCATGGGGCACCTGTACGGGGGCTTCGAGGGCGCCTTCCGGGAGATGGGCTACCAGGCCTCCAGGGCCTTCTACGCCTCGAGCGCCGGCAAGGTGCTCCTGCTGCTCGCGCGCAACGAGCCCCTGCGCCTGCTCAACAACATGCCCACCACCACCAACGCGGTGCTGGGCGACAACACGGGCATCACCCAGATGAAGCGCACGGGCAAGACGAGCGGCGTGCTCACGTACATGCGCGACCTGGTGCCCCGCCCGTACAACGAGGGGGCGCTCAAGTCCTCCCTCGAAGCGGTGGGCGCCAAGGATGTCCGGGTGGTCTCCCACCCGCTGGCCGAGTACGACACCGACTACGAGGTGTCCTGGACGTGAGGTGGGGGCGGCACCTGGTGTAGACACCGCCCATGGCCGACAAGCGCCGCTTCGATCTCTTCGCCCAGTTCCTCGTGGAGCGGTTCGCCGCCCCGCGCGTCTTCGACATCGCGGGTGGACAGGGCCGGCTCAACGAGGCCCTCACCCGGCGGGGCCTCACCGTCACCACGTTCGACTTGCGCCACAAGCGCCTGCCGGTGCGCTACGCCGAGCGCCTGTTCACCCTCGACGAGCCGTGTGAGTGCGACCTGCTCGTGGGCATGCACCCGGACGGCGCCACCCGCGTCATCATCGAGTACGCGGCGAAGCACCGGCTGCCCTTCGCCGTGGTGCCGTGCTGCTCGGACAATGGCATGCCCTACAACCCCTGGCGGCGGCACCTCGCGGACGTGGCGCGCACGCTCGGCTTTCCCCACGTGGCGGAGCACGCGCTGCCCATGGAGGGCCGCGCCACGGTGGTGTTCGGGGACTTCGCCCCGTCAGCCCCGCCAGCCGGCGCTGGCGCGCAGTAGCCCGCCCGCCACCCGGCGCACCGTGTCCACCCGTCCGCCCGAGGGCGGGGGCGCGGGCGCCGTCCAGTCGAAGTCCCGCAGGCGGGCGAGGAAGTCCTGGCGCACGCAGCCCTCCAGGCTGAACACGTGCACGTCGGGCGTGAAGCGCCGCGCGAGCCGCAAGTCCCGCGCGAACTCCTCCCACGTCAGCGGGGGCACCTCGATGAGGCCGGGCACGTCCACGCCGCCCCCGGTGATGCCCACGCCCACGCCGCCGCCACGCACGTGAGGGCCGTAGCTCGCCAGCAGCTCCGGGCCGTGGGGCCGCACGAGGCTCGTGTAGAGCATCCACACCTCGCGATCCACGCCCACGTCCACCACGCCCGTGAGCCGCTGCAACAGCGTGGCGCGCGCGCGGCGCTCGTCCAGGAGGAAGGGCAACTGGTAGCTGTCCACCCGGTGGCCATCCGCGCGGATGCGCGCCACCAGGGCGGCGTAGGCCTCGCGCGCCTCGCGCAGCCGTGCGCCCCGCCAGAGCCGGGGCAGGAGCGCGGGGACCATCCGCCAGCGCGCCTGGAGCGCCCGCGTCAGCTCGTGGATGTCCGGCTCGATGTCCAGGCCCACGCCGTCCCAGCGCAGCGCGTGCGTGGCCGTCCAGGCGCGAAAGTCCGTGTAGCGCGCCTGGGCGTGGGCCGCGTTGCCCTGGTTGAACCAGTAGCCCTGGTCCTTGGGCAGCAGCTGCCAGGCGATGACGGGCACCCCGGCCTCACCGAGGCGCCGCACCACGTCCGCGCGCTCGGGGGTGAGGTCGAGCACCCCGAGGCTGACGCTCGCCCCCAGGGCCCTCAGGTGCCCGAGCACGGTCGCGTCCTGGAAGAGCGCCGTGAGCGGCCCGGGCTCGAGCTCGCAGAAGAAGGTGAGGCGGGTGGGGGGCATCAGCCGCGGGCGGCGCGCGCCAGCTGCATCTTCGTGGCCTTGGGCGCCTCGTCGTCGCCCTGCATCCAGCGCTTCATCTCCGGGACGACCTTCTTGCTCCAGTTGCGGCTCGCGCGCACCTCGAGGAAGGCCTCCACCAGCGTGTCCACCATGCCGGACAGCTGCTCGGTCAGGTCCAGGCGCTCCTGGAGCCGGTCGTCCTCCTCCTCGGTCATCAGCTCGGGCAGCTTCGCCGCGCGGATGTCGAGGAACTCCGCGTCGATCGTCAGCTCGTAGTCGCGCTCGCCGTGGGTGAGGCGCAGCCGGGCCTGGTGCACGAGCAGGCCCCGGTCCAGCGCGTGCTTCACCTGCTCGGAGTAGGGCGAGAGCGTGCCGCGCACGAGCATCTCCGTCACGTCGCCGTTGACGCCGCGCAGGGTGCAGCGGCCCATGTAGAGCACCACCAGGCCCTCGCCCGCGAAGTCCACGAGCGCGTCGCCCGACTCCGAGCGCCACAGGAGCCAGGTGAGGAACTCGCGGCCGAGGTACGCCCGGCCGCGCAGGAGTTGTTCGCGCGCCTTGTCGCGTTCGACTTCCGCCTCGTCCCGCGTCTCCTCCTCGGTGGCCCCGCCGTCCACGCCCGTGTCACCCCGGGCGAACGCCGCCTCGATTCGTGCCTGCTCACGCGTCGCCATGGTTCGCCTCGCTGCTCGCGATCTCGCTGCTGGAAATCTCCATGCCAATCAGCTCCGGCGTGGGCACCAGGTGCTCGTCGGAGATGCCCGCCCGGGCCGCCAGGGAGGCGGGTACGAGCGGCTGGAGCTTCACCTGGAAGCACTCCTCGATGGCCAGCAGCAACTCGTCCACCGTCTTGCGCGAGGAGGCCCACAGCTGCACCTGGTTCGTCTTCAGGTTCCAGCTCACGTCGTGCACCTTGGTCATGGGCACGGCGCGCTGGCGCAGCATGTGCTTGAGGGACGCGCGGTTCTCGGACTTCTCGCCCCGGGTGGGCTGGCGCCCCTCGCGCTTCTCGAACTCCTTCTGCCACTTGCCCAATTCCGCCTTGAGCAGCGCCGGGGGCACCTTCACGGTGTCCACGCGGAAGCCGAACAGGGCGTACTCGCCATAGAGCACGCTGCCCGCGGTGAAGTCCGTGGAGTCGGAGTTCTCCAGCTCCACGAAGCCCGCGGCGCGCTCGTCCTCGGTCTTCTTCAAGTCGATGGGCTCGAAGAGCCCGGACTTGAGGCCCTTGGAGAGCCAGCGTTTGGTGTCGGAAGGCGCGTCTCCGGCGTGTTCGGACCGGAAGCGCGAGAAGGTGACTGCGCCGCTGAGGACTGGCATGAGGGGCGGCACCTTGGACAAGGAGGCCCGCGTCGTCAAGACACCGGATGTATGGCGCCCGGCGCTGTCCAAAACGGGGCGTGGCTGCTAGAGGGGCCCGTCCATGGACTTCCTGCCCCTCGACGTGACTCCTACCCTGCTGCTCGCCCTGCCGGGCCTGCGGCTCTTCGCGCTGTGCGCCGTGCTCCTGGTCATCAAGATGATGGCGGTGGGCGTGTACACCGGTGTGGTGCGAAGCAGGCTCAAGGTCTCCACCAACCCCGAGGACGCGGCCCGCTTCGGCGCCCAGGTGACGGACACCGAGCCCCCCGAGGTGGCGCGGGTGCAGCGCGCGCACCGCAACGACCTGGAGAACATCCCCGCCTTCCTGGCGCTGGGCCTGGTGGCGGTGCTCGTGGGCGCGCCGCACATCGCGCTCAAGGTGGCGCTCATCGCCTTCACCGCCGCGCGCGTGGGCCACACGCTCGCCTACCTGCGCTCCTTGCAGCCCTGGCGCTCGGTGAGCTTCGGCGTGGGCATGTTGTCGATGCTGGCGCTCATGGGGATGATCCTCCAGCGCGTCCTGTTCCACGACTGACCCCGAAAGGACTCCCCCGCCATGCGCCCGATGCTCGACAGCCTTCCGGTCCTCTACCGGGATCTGCTTCCGGAGTTCTTCCAGAAGGGGGTGCCCGTCGAGACCAAGGCCACGTGTGACTCCTGCGCCATGTGCCCGAGCTCCGCCTCGGGCACGGTGGAGTCCGTGGACGGGGTGAGCCGGCTGTTCCGCCCGGACACCAAGTGCTGCACGTACTACCCGCGCCTGCCCAACTTCCTGGTGGGCGCGCTCCTGTCCGACGACCGTCCGGAACTGGCCGAGGGCCGCCGCCGCATGGAGGAGAAGCTCGCGAGCCGCGTGGCCGTCACCCCCCAGTGGGTCAAGGCCTCGGCGCGCTACAACCTGCTCTACCGCAACTCGCGCCAGTTCTTCGGCCGGGCGCTGTCCATGCGCTGCCCGTACTACGAGGAAGTGCGGGGCGGCTGCACCATCTGGCCTTACCGCGAGGCGGTGTGCTCCACGTTCTTCTGCAAGTACGTGGCGGGCGCGGACGGGCGCAAGTTCTGGATGACGCTCAAGACGTACCTGACGCTCACGGAGATCCAGCTTTCGCGCTACGCGCTGCTCCAACTGCTGCCCGACTACATCCTCACCGGCAAGGACAAGCCGGAGCTGGGCATGGACTCGCCCACCATGGAGGAACTGGAGGACAAGCCCATGGCGGCCAAGGATTACGCCACGCTGTGGGGCGCGTTCGCGGGCCGCGAGGCGGACTTCTACCGGGCCGCCTACGAACTCGTGCGGGGGCTCACCCCCGAGCGGGTACAGGAGCTGCTCGGCCTGGACGGGCTCATCGAGCTCACGCTCCTGGACAAGAGCCGCCGGGACGCCATCGCGCCCACGCTGCCCAAGGTGCTCAAGCTCAACCCCGAGGCCACGGTGAAGTGGCTGCCGGATGGCAACGTGGCGCTCGGCTCCTACAGCGAGTACGACGCCGTGGCGCTGCCGGGCATCGCCTATGCGCTGCTCGTGGAGTTCACCGGCCAGGAGCCCGTGGACGTGGTGCGCGAGCGCCTGCGCACCGAGAAGCAGGCGGACCTGCACGAGGACATCCTGCTGGAGCTCTACCGCCACCGCATCCTGACGGCGGCCTGAGCGGCCTCAGGGCCGGGTCACCCGCGCGAGCAGCTCCATGGGGCCGAGCTGCCGCAGGTGCTCGCACTGCTCCGTCGTCTTGACGAGCAGCGAGCCCGCGAAGCCCATGGCGTTGACGTTGATGCCGTGGGACTCGGCGCGCGAGCGGGGCGCGAGCAGCATCCAGTCCCGGGTGGTCAGCAGGTTGTAGGGCGGCGGGGGCGTGGTGTGCATGTCGGCCGCGGCCATCAGCGCCCGATAGGCGTCCAGCATCCGCGCGCCGTCCCGCGAGGGGCTGTCCTCCCAGGGGCCGAGGCCCGTCACCCGGTGCGCGAAGCCCAGGGCGGGCAGCTCCAGCACCTGGCCGCGCGGCGGCGGCGGGGTCAGCAGCGCCTCCATGGGCACGCGCAGGCCCTCGGGGCCCAGGGGCGGAATGAGCTGCAGGTGCTTGTGGCGCTGGCTCGCGCCCGCGGCCTCGCCGGAGTTGTAGAAGCCCAGCCCGTCCAGCCCGCTCATGCACAGCGCGAGCGCCTCGAAGTCGGCGGCGGTGAGCCAGGACTCCTGCTCCTCGAACACACGCGTCACGATGAGCAGGTGGTGCTCGACGACGTTGAACTTGTTGAGCAGGCACACGTGGGTGGGCGTCAGCGGGCCCACCACCAGATGGGGATCCGGGTGCTCGAAGGGGTTGAAGGGCTGGGCGCGCGGAGGCTCGCGCCTGGCCCGGTCTTCCTTGAGGTGCGCCCGGCCGAGCACCCGCACCTGGAAGTCCACGCCCTGGTGCTCCAGGACGCGGCACTCGGTGGCGATGGGCTGCAGGGCGCCCGTGGTCAGGCCCTGCCCGGTGGTGTCGAGCGTGCGGGACCACAACTCCTGGGGCCGCAGCGGTTCGGTGCGCGTGTTCATCGAAAGCCCACCTTAGCGCCTCCGGCGCCCCGCGCGACTAGCCGTTCGAGGCCACCCGCAGCTCCAGGAAGCCCGAGTCCGGATCATTGCCCAGGGCCTCCATGCGGCCCCGGAGGGACCACTGGTGGCGCACGTAGCGCCCCTGGAAGGTGGGCTGGGCGTCGCTGGGCAGGCGCACGTGGCCGGAGAACTCCCGCGTCTCGTTGGCCTCCAGCACGAAGGCGGGGGCGATCTGCAGCTCCTGCGAGAAGCCCGTGTACGTGGTGTTCACCGGGCTCTCCTGGCCGGTCACCGTGTGCCGGGGGACCTCCAGCCGCTCGCTCGACTTGATGTCCACGAAGATGCCCTTGGACTTCACCTGGCCGCCGGTGGACGTGACCACGACCCGCACCTCGATGTCCTCCCCGGGGTAGGCCACCTGCGGCTCGTACTCGAGGGTGACGCGGGCCGAGCCGCCCGTCACCAGGTTGGTCACGTCCTTGAGCTTGTCGAAGATTCCCATGCGATCCTTCCGGTCGGAGGTGGAACGGGCCGGGAGCATAGATCAGCCGCGCATCAGCTCCTCCAGCCAGAGCGCGAAGGGCGCCGAGGCCACGAGGGGCGAGAGCCGCTCGCGCAGCGCCTCGCGCCCCAACTCCTGGACGGGGGCGAGCAGGCCGAATGCTTGGAGCACCTCGCGTACCGGCCGCTGGCCATCGCGCGCCAGGGCCAGGCGCATGAGCTCCTCCAGCTTCGCGGGGGCCTCGGGCGACGCGAGCCACTGGCCGAGGGACTGGCGCACCACCGCCGCGCCCCGGGGCACCTGGAGCTGGGACAGCTCGCGGCCGAGCCGTGACAGGGGCAGGCCGAGCACGCCCTCGAGGATGGCCCCGCGCAGCTCCGCGTGCTCCTGGGCGCGCGCGGGGTCGCTGAGCGCGTCGGCGGTCTGCTGCAGGATGCCGGACAGCGCCGAGTCGACGAAGTCCTTGGCGCGCTTCTCCACCTGGCGCTCGATCTCGTCGGACAGCGCGCCGGCGATGCCGCCCAGGGCGCCGCCGGACGCGCGGGCCTGCTCGGCGGCGAGCTTCGCCAGGCCCGAGAAGCCCTTGGCGATGCGGTTCTCCGTCACCGGCGCGCTCACCTTGCGGCTGAACTCGATGAGCACGTCGAGCAACAGGCTCCGCGTGAGCCGCCGGACCGGCGGGCGGTCCAGCACCGCGAGCACCAGCTCCCGGTTGGGCGAGTACGGGTGCGAGGCCAGCTCGTGCAGGGCCCGCTGGCCCTCGGGGGGCAGCGTGTCGCGCAGCCGCCGGGGGTCTCGCGCCAGCTTCTCCTGGAGGTCATCGACCAGCGCCGCCAGCTCCCCGTCGGCGGTGGGGGACGCGAGCCAGCCCTCCAGGGCGCTCTTCGCGGCGCGCGCGAGCAGGGCCGGGGGCAGCAGGGTCGAGAGGGGCTGGGACAGCTCGTGCTCCACGACGAGCGCCGCGAGGCGGTCCACGGGACCTTGGGGGGCGGGGTTCTGCAGCCGGGTCAGCAGGGCTTGGAAATCCATGGCGGCACCATAGCCTCCATGACGCCCAGGCGGACATGCGGGCGGGCCTTCATGCGCCGCGTGCCGTCTGACCGGGCAGGCCCCATGTTGAACGGCGATGACAAGGAGATCGCCATGAGCAAGAAAGACGTGTTGCACATTCCCTTGACTCCGACTCCTTCCCGGCGGGACGCGGGGGCGGAGGAGGATGACCCCACCGTGCGCGAGGCGCCCGTGATGAACCCGGATTCGGGTCCAGGCGGCACGCCAGGCCTGGGCGGCAAGACGCGGGTCATCGAGCCCGTTCCCTCGCCTGGTCGATATCCGGGCGTCAGCGTCACGTAGTCCGGGGGCGACGCTCCCTGACCATGGAGGAGGTCCTGGTGAGTCGTCTCGCGGAGGTGTTGGATGCACGACGCGAGGAGATCGTTCGCGCGTGGGTGGAGCGCGTGGCGCGCTTCCATGCGCCCGGGCCTCACAGCCGCACGGAACTGGCGGATCACATCCCCCAGTTCCTCGCCAGCCTCGTCCACAACCTGCGCGTGGGTCGCCAGGAGCGCTCCCGGGACTACGACTCGCGGAGCAAGGTGAAGGAGCAGGGGGCGGAGCACGGCCTCCAGCGCTTTCGCATCGGCTTCGACCTGGAGTCGATGGTGCGCGAGTACGGCGAGCTGCGGGAGGTGCTCGACGACGTGATGGAGCAGGAGGGCCTGCAGCCGAGCCTGGATGAGCAGCGTGTGCTGGGCCAGAGCCTGGCCATGGGGGTGGCCGAGGCGGTCGCCGCGTTCTCGGCCCACCAGCGCCTCCGGCTGGAGGAGGGCCGCGCGGCGCTGGGCGCCATGGAGAACGGTGACGCGTTCTTCCTGCTGGATCGTGACTGGCGCTTCGTGCGCGTCAACCAGAGCCAGGAGCGGCTCAGCCACACCCGGCGCGAGGACACACTCGGACGGGTCTTCTGGGACGTCTTTCCCGAGACCACTTCTCCCGAGCTCAAGTACTGGCGCCTCTACCACCAGGTGATGGACGAGCGCGAGCCCGTGGCGTTCGAGGAGTACTACGCTCCCCTGGACCTGTGGACCGAGGTGACGGCCTATCCGGAGCAGGCCGGCGGCATCATCGTCTTCTTCCGGGACGTGACGGCGAAGAAGAAGTTGGAGACGGCGCTGCGGCTGTCCGAGGAGCGCTACCAGCTGGCCTCCAAGGCCACGCAGGAAGCCATCTGGGACTGGAACCTGGTGGACAACACCGTCGCCTGGAACGAGGGCGTGCACACCTTGTTCGGCTACCCGCCCGAGCAGGTGGGCCCCGGGGGGGAGTGGTGGATCGAGCACATCCATCCCGAGGATCGGGAGCGGGTGTCACACGACATCCACTGCTTCATCGACTCCGCGGGCGCCCAGCGCTGGCTGGCCGAGTACCGCTTCTTGCGCACGGATGGCCACTACGCGCAGATCGTGGATCGGGGCTATCTGGCCCGGGCCGAGGATGGCCGCGCCCTGCGCATGGTGGGCGCCATGCAGGACGTGACGGCCCAGCGCGAGGCCGAGGCCGAGAGCGAGCGCGCCCGGAAGCTCGAGCGCCTGCGGGAAAGCCAGTTGCTGGGCCTGGCCGACGCGGCCGCGGCCATCCACGGCGCCACGTCCCGGGACGAGGTGCTGCTCGCCCTCACGGATCACGCCCGGACCCTCGTCGGCGCGCACCAGTCCGTCACCTCCGTGACGACGGACCTGGACTGGTCCAAGGCCGTCACCCAGGCGTCCTTCTCGGACAAGTACGCGTCCTGGCGCCTGAGGGCGGACCGGCCGGATGACAGTGAGATCTACTCCTGGGTGTGCCGTCATCATCGGCCGCTGCGCCTGACGCAGGGGCAGCTGGAGTCCGACCCGCGCTGGCTCGCGGGGAGCACGCCCCCGCGTGACCATCCACCGCTGCGGGGCTGGCTCGCCGTGCCCCTCATCGGCCGCGAGGCGCAGGTCCTCGGGCTCATCCACCTGTCGGACAAGGAGGACGGGAGCGACTTCTCCGCGGGGGACGAGTCGCTGCTCGTGCAGGTGGCGCGCTATGCCAGCTCGGCCCTGGAGAACGTGCGTCTGGCCTCGGAGACCCAGGCGGCCGAGGCGCGCACGCGCATCGCGGTGGAGGCCACCCAACTGGGCACCTGGGACGTCGACCCCCAGACGAACGCGGTCGTGTGGGACGCCCGGTGCAAGGCGCTCTTCGGCCTGGCGCCCGAGACGCCCATCACCTACGCGCTCTTCCTCGCGGGCCTCCACCCCGAGGACCGCGAGCCCACCGATCAGGCCGTGCGGCGGTCGATGGAGGGCGGCGGGGACGGGGGATTCCACGTCGAGTACCGCACGGTGGAGCCCGGCACGGGAAAGGTGCGCTGGCTGGACGCGCGGGGCCGGACCTTCTTCGACGACACCGGCAAGGCGACGCGCTTCACGGGCACCGTGCTCGACATCACGGCGCGCAAGAGCCTGGAGGCCGAGCGCGTGGCGCTGCTGGAGCGCGAGCAGGCGGCGCGCACCGAGGCGGAGACCGCCAACCGCCTCAAGGACGACTTCATCGCCACGGTGTCTCACGAGCTGCGCACGCCCCTCACGGCCATCCTCGGGTGGGTGCAGATCCTCCGCTCCGGCCAGTTGCCCGAGGAGCGGCGCCTGCGCGCGTTGGAGACGGTGGAGCGCAACGCGCATGTCCAGTCCCAGCTCGTCGAGGACCTGCTCGATATCAGCCGCATCATGTCGGGCAAGCTGGTGTTGGAGATGGAGCGCGTCGAGCTGAGCGCGGTGGTGGAGGCGGCCGTCGAGTCCATCCGTCCGACCGCGGTGGCCAAGGACATCCGGCTGCACCCGGCCATCGACGCCCTGTCGAGCGTCATGGGCGACTCCACGCGCCTGCAGCAGATCGTCTGGAACCTGCTGTCCAACGCGGTGAAGTTCACCCCCAAGGGCGGCGAGGTGCAGATCCTGGTGATGGCGCGGGGGAGCTCGGTCGAGGTGGTGGTGTCGGACACCGGCAAGGGCATTCCGGCGGACTTCCTCCCGCATGTCTTCGAGCGCTTCCGGCAGGCGGAGGGCAGCGTCGCGCGCAAGTACGGCGGCCTGGGTCTGGGCCTGTCCATCGTCAAGCACTTGGTGGAACTGCACGGGGGCACCATCGCCGTGGCCAGCGAGGGCGAGGGCCGGGGCGCCACCTTCACGGTACGCCTGCCCATGGTGGCGGCGCGGCGCCCGGAGCGGGTGCCCGCGCCACCCCTGGAGATCGCGCAGCAGCAGGAAGGCCTGGACTGCCCGACGGAGCTCAACGGCCTGCGGCTGCTGCTCGTGGACGACGAGGCGGACACCCGCGAGTACCTGCGCATGGTCCTGGAGCGCTGTCATGCCCAGGTGGAGACCGCGTCCTCGGCCGCCGAGGGCATGGAGCTGCTGCTGCGCACGCGGCCCCACGTGCTCGTCTCGGACATCGGCATGCCGGGCGAGGACGGCTATGCCTTCATCCGCAAGGTGCGTGCCCTGCCCGCGTCCAAGGGCGGCCGCGTGCCCGCCGTGGCGCTCACCGCCTACGCCCGCGCCGAGGACCGCACCCGGGCCCTGCTCGCCGGCTTCAAGGCCCATGTGCCCAAGCCCATCCAGCGCGCCGAGCTGCTCGCGGTGCTCATCTCGCTCGCTCCCTCTCCGGAAGAACGAACGTGAGCGGCGCGTGAGGCGCTATCATCCGCGGCGATGCGCTTCCTGCCTCTCGCCGCCGTGCTGGTCTCGGCCCTCGCCCTCGCCCAGCAGCCCTCGGGCTCCCCGCTGCCCCCCCTGCCCGAGGATCCCGCGCCCAAGGAGATCGTCCGGGGCCTGCACTATTGGGTCTCCAACGAGGCGCACCTGGAGCTGTTCCACGGCGCGGTGAAGGACCATCCGGGGCTGTACGTGGGCGTGGGCTCGGACCAGAACTATCTCCTGGCGGCGTGGGCGCGCGCGGAGCCCCTGGTCCTGCTCGACTTCGATCAATCCATCGTGGACCTGCACCGCGTCTACCGGGTGCTCTTCCGGGAGGCGGCGACGCCGGAGGACTTCCTGCGGCTGTGGCGCGCGGAGAGCCGGGCCGAGGTGCGCCGCCTCGTCACCCAGGGCTATCCCGAGCGCAAGCAGCGGCAGGGGGCCCTGCTGGCCCACGCGAGCGCGCGCGCCTCGGTGGAGCGTCGGCTGCTCCGCGTGGTGGCGCGGATGAAGGCGCTGTCCCTGCCGTGCTTCCTGGTGGACGCGGGGGACTACGCGCACCTGCGCCGCCTCTACCTGGAGGACAAGGTGCACCTGGTGCGGGGAGATCTCACCGCGGCGCGCAGCATGAGCGCCCTGGGCCGCGCGGCGCTGGAGGCGAGGCACTCGGTGGGCGTGCTCTACCTGTCCAACGCCGAGCAGTACTTCGACTACGGGCCGCGCTTTCGCGCCAACATCCAGGGCCTGCCGCTGGATGCGCGCAGCGTGGTGGTGCGCACGAGCGGCCAGCGCGGCATCTCCCACGTGAAGGACGACTATTACCACTACAACACCCAGTCGGGACCGAGCTTCCTGCGGTGGCTGGAGGACCGCAAGACGCGCAACGTGCGCGGCATGCTGCGCTACGCGCCGGACACGGTCGCGACCGTGGGCCTGTCGCGGCTCGACTCCGGCCCCGACGAGGCGCGGGAGGTGAAGAAGCAGCAGCTCGTCGCCAAGGCGCTCGTGAAGAAGGCCCGGGCCAAGCGGACGCTCCGGAGCGCCAGGGGGGAGGCGGTGCGGTGACGGCCGCGTGGCGCGGCGCGCTGCTCCTGGGGCTCGGGCTCGTGGGCCTCGCCCGGGCGGAGCCGCCGCCCACGTCCACCCCCACGCCCCAGCCGTGTCTGGACGGGCCCGTCGCCGGGCTCGCGTGTGTGCCCGGGGGCCTGTTCACCCGGGGCGTCGACGGAGGCCGACACCCGCCCGCCCGACCCCGGGCCCGGGTCTGGGTGGGCACCTTCTACATGGACACGCACGAGGTGACGTACGGCGCCTACAAGGCCTGCGAGAAGGCGGGCCGCTGTCCGAAGGCGGGGCCGAACTACCGGGACTTCGATAACCCCCGGCAGCCCATCAACGGGGTGAGCTGGTACGACGCGAAGGCGTTCTGCGAGGCCCACGGCAAGCACCTGCCCACCGAGGCCGAGTGGGAGAAGGCGGCGCGGGGTCCGGACGGAGGGCTCTACCCCTGGGGGGATGCGCCCGCCACGTGCGCGCGCGCGATCATCCGGGACGCGCGGGGCCGGAGTTGTGGCCACACGCAGCGCTCGCGGACGCATGCGGACGTGGGGCGCCCCGAGCCCGTGGGCTCCCGGCCGCCCAATGCCTACGGCCTGTACGACATGGCGGGCAACGCCTGGGAGTGGGTGGCGGACTGGTACAGCCCCTCGTGGAAGGCGTGCGGCGAGGCGTGCCAGGGCGTGGATCCCAAGGGCCCGTGTGGCGGGGCTCAACCGTGTCCCGGCCACACCCAGAAGGTGGTGCGCGGGGGCTCGTGGTACTGGCCGGCCGAGTACGCGACGGCGGTGTACCGGCGGCCGCATGTGCCCGCCAACCGGCCCGTCTTCCACCACTTCGGCTTTCGTTGCGCGGCGAGCCTGGAGGAGGCGCGGGCGCTCAGGTCGGCCAGACCATGACCCACACCCACACCGGCGACCACAGGGGCAGGCCGGGGGCGGGCGTCGGGGATGCCGGCCGGGTGGCGCGGCGCTTGCGGAACTCGTCCAGGTGGATGACGTCGGAAGCCGACTTCATGGCGGGCGCCCTTTCGAGGGAAGAAGAGTCTCTGTTTCCATTGTCGGACAGCGGGCTCCGCCAGTTGCGCGGATTTATTTCCGCGAAAGCGGAGGGGCCTGGGTTGTGCCCGTCCTGTTGCTTCCTGTACGAGTGGGCGTGGATTCCATCGGGCGAAGACACCGGGCGCGGCGCATGAATGACGAGCGGAACCGCCGGAGCGGGCTTTTCCACGGCGAGTGACCGCGTGGGAGGTGTGAATGAACTCGACGTACCTGCATCTCACTGACGAGGAACTGCTCGCGCGCCTGGGGCGCCTGTCGGGGGATGTCTCCCTCGTGCGTGCCCAGAATCGGGAGACCGGGGAGTTCTGCATCGGCTTGTGCGATCAGGCCGCTGGGACGTTCATGCCGCTGTCGACCCACACGGACGAGGAAGCGGCGGTCCGCGCGGGCTCGGAGTTCGCCGCCCGCCTGGAGCGGCTCGCCGAGGAGCAATCCGACGTCCGCCTGCGCTACCTCCAGTAGGGGCGCGGGCGCCGGGGTTAGACTCGCCCCATGACGGCCTCGCGAGAATGGCTCCAGCGGATGCGCCAGCGGCCCGGCGCGTACGTGGGTGACGTGGGCGGCTACGGCCTCCACCGCCTGCCCCTGTTGCTGCTGCAACTGGGCGCCCTCGCCGCGAGCGAGGGGCGGGGCACGGAGGTCCGGGTGCGGCTGGAGGAGGGCGGCGCCTGTACCTTCACCTTCGATGGCCTGCTGTGGCCCAAGGGGCTCGTGCCCGAGCCGCCGGGGGATGCCCTGGAGCGGCTGTGCTCCCTGGAGGACAAGGCCCCCCGCCCGCCGAAGCCGGATCGGGCCCCCGTGGCGTTGTCGACGTGGGACCTGGGGGATGTGCTCGCGATCGTCAGCGGGCTGTCCTCCAAGTGCGAGCTGTCCGTGGTGCTCGAGGGCAAGGCGTGGCGGCAGTCCTTCGTGGAGGGTGAGCCGGCCGGCCCTTCGCGCGAGGTGCCGCCGCCCGTGGGCAATCGTCCGGCGGTGAAGGGCACGCGCATCCGGTTCGTCCCGGACCGCTCCGTCTTCGAGAGCACGCGCCTGTCCGTCCTGGGCCTGTCGCGGCGGATGGCGGAGCTGGCCGCGCTGCATCCCGGCGTGTCCTTCTGGCTGAACGATGACGTGCGCCAGTTGGAGGAGCGGCACTGCTTCGCGCGGGGCCTCGTGGAGTACAGCGAGCGGCTGTCCCAGGACGCCGCCCCCCTGCACGCGCCCTGGTTCTTCGAGGGCCAGAGCGAGGCGGTCCGGGTGCGCCTGAGCCTCCAGTGGTGCCGGGCGCCGGGCTCGCGCGTGGTGACGTGGGTGAACCAGTTCCGCGCCCTGGGAGGGGCCCATGTGCAGGGCCTGCTCCAGGGCCTCGCCGTGGCCCTGGGCCACTACGCCCGGGTGGCCCGGCGCGAGTGGGACTACTACGGCTCCTTCGACGAGGTGCTGCTCTTCGAGGGCCTCACGCTCCTGCTCGACGTCTCGGTGCCCCAGCCCGTGTGGCTCGGGCCCGTGAAGGAGCGGCTGGCCAACCCGGAGTGCGAGGACGACGTGGCGCGGCTCGTCGGGCCGTGGTTGAGCGAGCGCTTCGAGCAGGAGTCCCTGGTGGCGACGCAGGTGCTCGACCGTCACGTCGGGCGCTGCGTCGCCAAGGGGTAGGGCGCCTTACCGGGACCGCTTGGGCCGCACGTGGCGCGCGGTGTGGATCTCGGGCAGGGGCGGCAGGGACTTGAGCCACGCATCCACGTCGCCCACCCGGGGCTCCAGGCCCGCCTCCTCGAACTGTCCCCGGGCCCGGGCCGCCTCCGCGCGGGCCTCGGTGTGCTGGCCCGTCTCCCAGAGCGCCCGCGCCAGGGAGAAGTTGGACTCCGCCAGGGAGTCGGGATCCAGGTCCTCGAAGGCCACGGAGGCGCGCAAGGGGGCGATGGCCTCCTGGGGGCGGCCCAGCTTCAACAGCTCCTGGCCCACGCCGTCGAGCGAGTACGACAGGTCCGAGTCGTCGGGCGGCAGGCCCTTGCGCTTCATCGCGAGCGCCTGCTCGTAGACCTTCAGGGCCTCCTCGTGGCGCTTGAGGTCGGACAGGCACATGCCAATTTCGTCCAACCGGATGGCCAGCTGGGGCGAGTCCTCGCCGAACAGCACCCGGGCGATCTCCGCCGCGGCGCGCGCGTGCTCCAGGGCGGGGCCGGGGCGGCCCAGCTTGCGCAGGGAGGCGGACAGGGAGGAGTGGCGCCGCTCCACGTCCGGGTGCTGGGGGCCCAGCGCCGTGCGGGTCTGCACGAGCGCCTTCTCCAGCATCTCCACGCCCTTGTCCACGTCCCCCATGTCCACGAGCAGGCGCCCGAGGTTGAAGGAGGAGTGGGCGTTCTTGGGATCGTCCGAGGCGAGCGCGCGCTCGCGCAGGCTCCGGGCCTCCTCCAGCAGCCGCAGGGCCTCGGGGAAGCGCTTCTGCTCCTGGGCCAGGGTGCCGCGGTTGGCCTGCAGGTCCCCCAGCATCTCGGCGTCACCGCCCATGCGCCGCAGCGAGGCCTCGGCCAGGCCCGCCCAGCTCTCGGCCTGATCGTAGTGCTTGAGCCGGCCCTCCATGAAGCTCAGGCGGATGAGGGTGTAGGCCCGCAGGCGGTCGGCCCGGCCGGCCTCGGCGTCGAAGAGGGCCTGGGTGAGCAGGCGCGTGGCCTCGGGCGCCTTGCCCATCTGGGCATTCAGGGCGCCCTGTTGCAGGTGCAGCTCCGCGAGCAGGGGCAGGTAGCCGGTGGTCTGGACGCGCTCCTCCAGGGGCTGGACCTTCTCCGCGGCGACCTTGAGCCGGCCGGTGGCCAGCAGCGCCTTCACCTCGGACAGCTCTGTCTGGGCGCGGGCGATCTCCTCGCGCTTGCCGGGGTCGGAGGGCAGCCGCTGCTGGTCGGCGAGCGCCTCGGCGTCGGAGCACTCCTGGAGGGTGGGCAGCGCGTGCGCGGCGTCCAGCGAGCGCTCCACGAGCCGGGGATCCGCCTGGGACATGAGCCCCACGAGCGCCCCGAGGTCCTGCCGCCGCCGCTCCAGACAGGCCGCGCGCCGGGTGAAGAGCTCCTCGGGCTGGGAGCCGAGCTTGCGCGTGGCCACGCAGGCCTCCACGCTCTGGGCGCGCCAGGACTCGGCGTAATGGTCCAGGGTCTGGCTCACCCGCGTGGCCATCTCCTGGGCGAAGGGCAGCTCGGTGGCGAGGAAGGAGGCCTCCAGGCGCTGCCGGGCGTCCGGGCTCCACGTCGTGGTCATGGGGGCGCCCGCGTCCGCGCACACCTGGGAGCCCTGGTACACGATGCCTCCGACCACGCCCAGGCCCACCGCCGCCGCGGTCGCGCCCACCACCCAGTTGCGGCGCTTGAGCCGCCGCTGCTCCTGGCTCAGCGCGTCGAGCAGGGCCGCCATGGACGGGTAGCGCGCTCCCGGCGTCAGCTCCAGGCCGCGCATGAGGGCGTCGCGCACCCAGCCGGGCAGCTTCACGTCGCGCGGCGGCTCCTGGATGATGCGCTCCTGGACCTCGGCCTGGACGAGCTCCTTGGGCTGCCCCCGGGGCGTCACCGGCGCGGTCTGCCGGCGCATGGGCGAGGTGGGCTCGGACAGGGAGTCGGTCCGCGCGGCGTTCTGCGCCTTGAGGCGGCTCGAGTTCGAGTACGCCCGCATGCGCGAGGGCTCGAAGGCGCGCTTGCCGTAGAGGGCGAAGTAGAGCGCCACGCAGAAGCTGAACTGGTCCGAGCGCGCGTCCAGGTCCGAGCCCTGGAACTGCTCGGGCGACATGTAGTTGGGGGTGCCCATCACCAGCCCGCTCTGGGTGAGCTGGGCCTCGAGCATCCGGCGATCCTCGGTGATGAACTCCTGGGCCTCCTCGGGCAGGAAGTCCGTCTCGCGGCCGGACTCCCCCACCTGACGCGCCAGGCCGAAGTCGGTGACGTAGACGCGGCCCTCGCGGCTCATCAGCACGTTGGCGGGCTTGAAGTCGCGGTGCACCAGCCCCGCGGCGTGCGCGGCCTGCAAGCCCCGCCCGGCGTCCAGGTACTTCTCCAGCACCAGACGCCAGGGGTGCTGGCCCTCCTTCATCCACGAGCCCAGCGTGCCCCCGTCCACCAGCTCCATGGCGAGGAACACCTGCGCGCCCCACACGCCCACGTCGAAGATGGGGATGACGTTGGGGTGGGAGATGCGCGCCATGGCCTGGGCCTCGCGCTGCAGCCGCGCCCGCGCCAGCTCCGGATCCGTCCGCCCGTCCGAGTGCAGCAGCTTGAGGGCGACCTTGCGATCCAGATCCGGATCATAGGCCGAGTACACCACCCCCATCCCGCCTTCCCCGAGTTTCTTGAGCAGCAGGTATCGCCCGACCTGGGTGACGGGCAGCTCCTCCCGGGAGGTGCCTCGCTCGGAGCGGCCGGTGTCGAGGACGGATGGTCGCGAGTCCCGGCCCCCGCTGCCGGACCTCATGTCTCTGGTCGTCATGTCGGCTCAACCCGCTTGTCGCCTGGGGAAGAGACCCTAGGATTTCACCCCCACCCCCATTTTGCCAAGCCGGGGAAAATTATATCGTCGGGGAAATTCCGGGAAAATGTCGACGCAACTCGGAATCGATTCAGCGCGATAAAACGGTAAAACGGAGCGAGCCATGAGCATGAACGTGTCTTCGAAGGTGGGTCCCAGCGTCCCCTGGACGCAGCCGAGTGAGACCCCCGCGGTCCAGTCCCCCACCGACGTGACCGCCGTGAACCCGGCGGAGCAGACCGTGATCGATCAGGTGGCCGCCGCCGTCCAGGCCCTGGCCTCCGATTCGTTCCAGACGGCCGACGCCGCTGGCGCGGGCTCCGAGCAGTGGGACAAGTACGCGGCGACCGGGCCCACCGGCAGCACCGTGCCCACCGACAACGTCTTCTCCCAGGAGCAGCTGGAGAAGGGCGGCTGGGCCAACGACGTGGTGCCCACGCGTCAGAACAACGACATCGACTGTGGCGCCGCGGTGGCCACCATGCTCGGCAGCGCCAAGAACCCCACGGGCACGGCGGGCCAGCAGGAGCAGATGGACGCGCTGCAGTCCAAGTTCGGCTCCGCCGACGGCACCACGCCCGAGCAGATGACCAAGATGCTCGCGAACGTGGGCGTGGAAGTGCGCCGCGGCGACGCCACCCTGGACAAGAACGCGCTGGCGGGCACGCTGTCCATGGGCGGCAAGGCGGCCGCGCTGGTGGACTCCAACGCCATCCGCCCCGGGGCTGGCGGTGAGCCCGGCGCGGCGCACTGGGTCGTCGTGGACGGCATGAACAGCCAGGGCGACTACCAGGTGCGTGACCCGAGCGACGGCTCCACCTACTACGTCAACCCCGACAAGCTCGGCGCGGCCATGGACACCGCCCGCGCGCAGCACGGCGGCGGCGGCATGCTCTTCGTGGAGAACGCCAAGGCGGACGAGCAGACGCTCAACACCGTGGGCGAGGGCAAGGACGAGGCGCTCGGCAAGGGTCCCGGCACCGGCTCCAAGGCCTGGAAGAACAGCGCCGAGACCCCCTGGTAGTCCTCTCCCCGCGCCGCTCGCGGCTCAGTCGCCCCGAGAGGGATTGAGCCGCGCGTCGTAGGGCCGGGAGCCGGACGCTTCCGCGGAGACGAAGGCGAGCTGGGTCCAGCCCTTGCGGTGGGACTTGAGCCGCGCGACGACGCGGTAGCAGGTGAGGGCGGTGCGCTGGGCGAACTCCTCCGTGTTGCGGGCGTTCATGGCCTCCGCCGTCGCCTGGGGCACGTCCTCCACCTCCACCGTGCCCACCAGCCCCGTGCGCTTCTGGATGGCGGCATCCCGGGGATCGCACGGCTCGGCGTAGATGCGCCCGGGCGAGTCCGCGAGCACCCCCGCGGGCGCCACGTGCAACTGCACCGTCTGGCCCGGCTTGAGCTTGCGCAATTCCTGGAAGTTCTTGGGCTGGATGGGCGCGGCCTTGCCAGGCGCCTCGGCCCACCCGGGCGTCGCGCCCAGGGCACACACCGCCATCACCACGAGACCGCGCAGCCATCTGGACATGTTGCTCTCCGCGTCGAGGGAAAGGGCGCGAGGTTAGCCGCGCCCCCCCGCCCCGGGCGCGGGAATCAGCGCCGCACGGCGTAGCGCAGCAGCACCACCCCGGAGCGGTAGCTCTTGGTGGACATCAACTCGAGCGTCACGTCCCGGGGCAGTCCCTCCACGAGCGGCTTGCCCGCGCCGAGCAGGACGGGATTGAGTTTGACCTGCACCTCGTCGATGAGGCCCTCGGCGAAGAGCGTATGGGCCAGCCGCCCACCGCCACACAGGTAGATGTCCTTGGCCTTCCGGGCCTGGGCCCCGCGCACGACGCCGCTCCAATCGGTGCCGCCGCCCGTGCGCGCCTTGAGCTCCCGCACGACCCCCGCCGCGTCCTCCGCCACCAGGTGCACGCGGGGATCCGGGCTCGTCTTCAGCGTCCGCGAGAAAACATAGGTCTCCAGCATCGGGTAGGGGTCCGTCACCCCGAACTTCTGCCCCACCGCGTAGGTGTCACGGCCCATCAGCACCGTGTCGTACTCGGCCGCCAGGGTGTAGAGGTAATCGGTGACGTTCTCCGTCTGGAGATCGCCGGGAAAACAATCCGTGGAACCGTCCGGCCGCGCGATGAAACCATCGAGCGAGGCGGCCACGTGATAGCGCAGGGTGCGTGTCTGGGGTTGCATGCGGACTCCTCGGGCGCTTCAGGTGACAACTCAACATCTCCCCGGACAATAATTTCTCCGGTGCACTGAACGCACGCGTCTTCTCGCGTCTCGTGCGCTCTCAGCGCATTTATGACAATACACGTGTAATTCGAGTAAAACGCACTTAACACGTTGGTTGGGTATTTACTTTCGGGCGTGGAAGTCTTATCTCGGCGGTGCATTCCCTTTCATGCGCGGCGGCGCCCTTTGTCAGGGGTTGGCCCGCCCGTACCCAAACCAGACACCCCGTCGTCTTGAATTGGAGCCCGTCCATGACCCGTTCGTCCATGCTGCGCCGTGCCGCCCTCGCCACCACCTGTCTGGCCGCCCTGGGAGTCGCGGGCGTGGCCATGCGCGCCCCCGTCGCCGAGGCCTCGGTCTCCAGCGGCGCCCTGCGCTCGCCCTCCACGGAGACCTCCGAAACCCCGGAGATGGGCCAGATGGCCACCTGCGTCGCCAGCTGGTACGGCGCCGTGGGGGAAATTCCCGAGGGGTGGCCGACGGCCAGCGGTGAGCCCTTCCACCGACTGGCGCTCAAGGCCGCCCACAACTCCTTCGCCTTCGGCACCAAGGTGAAGGTGACCTACCAGGGCCGCTCCGTCACGGTGACCATCAACGACCGCGGTGGCTTCGGC
Organism: Archangium primigenium; assembly: GCF_016904885.1. Classification (NCBI taxonomy): domain Bacteria; kingdom Pseudomonadati; phylum Myxococcota; class Myxococcia; order Myxococcales; family Archangiaceae; genus Melittangium; species [Archangium] primigenium. The sequence continues at coordinate 7,701,268 of NZ_JADWYI010000001.1, read as the reverse complement.
GCGCCGCGCTGCCTGGACCTCACCTACGGGGCCTTCTCGCAGATCGCCAACACGGACCTGGGCATCATCACCGTCAACTACGAAGTGGTCCGCTGAGAAGCCCCGCGCCCGGGCGCTCCATTCCCTCGCGGGAAATGGGCGCCCGGGGCGTCTGGGTTCAGGACAGCGTGGTGAGCGACTCGCGGCTGAAGTCCATCAACTCGTGGGTGCGGCCCTCGCGGATCTTCTGCGCCCACTGAGGGTCCGTGAGCAGCGCCCGGCCCACCGCCACCAGATCGAACTCGTCGCGCTCCAGCCGCTCCAGCAGGCTGTCGAGCGAGGCGGGCTTGGAGCCCGCGCCCTGACGCAGGGCCTCGGTGAACTCCCCGGACAGGCCCACCGAGCCCACCGTGATGGTGGGCTTGCCGGTGAGCTTGCGCGCCCAGCCGGCGAAGTTGAGCGGCGAGCCCTCGAACTCCGGCTCCCAGAAGCGGCGCTGCGAGCAGTGCAGGATGTCCGTGCCCGCCTCCACCAGCGGGGTGAGCCAGGCCTCCATCTCCTGGGGCGTGTGGGCCAGCCGGACGCTGAAGTCCTGCTGCTTCCACTGCGACAGGCGCAGGAGGATGGCGAAGTCCTCGCCCACGGCGGCGCGGATGCTCTTGACCACCTCGGCGCCGAAGCGGGCGCGCTCCCCAATGGTTCCACCGCCATACCGGTCAGCGCGCTGGTTCACCCCGTCCCAGAAGAACTGATCGATCAGGTAGCCGTGGGCGCCGTGGATCTCCACCGCGTCGAAGCCGAGCCGCCTGGCATCCGCGGCCGCGCGCCCGAAGGCGGCGAGCGTGTCGGCGATGGCCTCGTCGGTCATTGGCTCGGTGAAGCGCTTGCCCGGCGAGGACAGGCCCGAGGGGCTGTCCACGGGCGGTGGCGCCACCCAGGTGGTCATGGGGTTGCGCGCCGAGCCCACGTGCCAGATCTGCGGGGCCATCTTCCCGCCCACGGCATGCACCTCGTCGATGACGTGCTTCCAGCCCGCGAGCGGCTGCTCCCCATGGAAGCGCGGCACGTTGGGATCGTTGAGCGCCGAGGGGCGCTCGATGCCCGTTCCCTCGGAGAGGATGAGGCCCACGTCCGCCTCCGCGCGGCGGCGGTAGTAGGCGGACACCTCGGGCGTGGGCACGCCGCCCGGGGAGAAGGACCGCGTCATGGGCGCCATGACGATGCGGTTCTTGAGGTGCAGGGTCTTGTGACTGAAGGGTCGGAACAGGGCTTCTGCGGCCAAGGGACGGGTCTCCGGCATCCGTCGTCTTCGCGCTGCATGCGCGGACGTTTCGGACGCCTATTCATGGCGGTTTGTCCGTCCGCGCGCAGCGTGAAAACACCGCCTTCCGCACGTCTCCTCCCGCCGCATGGACGGAAAGGGCGTACCCCCACCCACCTCTAGCGGGACGTGTCCGGGTCCAGGCGGCGCAGGCCGGTGGCGTAGCGCCGCCAGCGCTCCACGTACCCGCGCGCTGACTCGCGCAGCGTCGCGTGCACGGCCGGGTCGAGCGTGCGCACCACCTTGGCCGGCACCCCGACGATGAGCGAGCCGTCGGGGAATTCCTTGCCCTCGGTGACGAGCGCGTTGGCGCCGATGATGCAATTGGAGCCGATGCGCGCGCCGTTGAGCACCGTGGCGCCCATGCCCACCAGGGTGTTGTCGCCGATGGTGCAGCCATGGAGGATGGCGTGGTGGCCCACGGTGCAGCCGGCGCCCAGGGTGAGGGGGAACGCGTCGTCCGCGTGCAGCGCGGCGCCATCCTGGATGTTGGTGGCGTCGCCGATCTGGATCCACGCGTTGTCGCCACGCACCACGGCGCCGAACCAGACACTGGCCTCCCGGCCCAGGCGGACCTGTCCGATCACCTGGGCATTGGGCGCGACCCAGAATTCGCCCGCCTTGGGCAGCTGGGGGTGGAGTTCATCCAACGCATAGATCGCCATGGGAGGCCTCGGCTCGGGAAGGAGGAGCACCCGTCATATCCTCCTTCCCTCGCCGATGGGGCCTGGAACTCAGCGCACTTCCCAGCGGGTGGGGGTCTGCGCGGCGCGGCTGTAGTACTGCCCGGCGGGCAGCTCGCCATAGTAGAGCGCGTCGATCGCGTCCGACACGCCCTTGCCCGAGAACAGGCCCAGCGCGCCCTTGGTGGGCAGCTTCAGGCCCAGTTGGCTCTGGGTGAGCCGCAGCGTCTGGCCGGGCTGGAGGGTGTGGGTGGGCACGTTGCGCTTGGTGGCGTTGCGCAGGTCCGTGCTGATCACGAGCCCCGCGGTGCTCACCTTCTGGGTGCCGAGGTTGCGCAGCTCGATCCATCCCTGTGTGGCATTGACGGCCTGGAGGACGAGCCCGGGCTTCCACGCGCGCCAGGTGGCCATCTGCTGGCGCAGGAAGGCGGTGCGCTCCTGCATGTATTTCTTCAGGTACCGGGGCCCGTCGTTGAACTGGGCCACGTCCGTGTGGGGCGCGGCGAGCGCGGTGGGCGCCAGCAGCGCGTGGATGGCGTCGATGCGCGCATGGAGCACCTGGGGCGTGAACAGGTCGTTCATGGCCTGCTCCAGGAGCACCATCTCCTGCTCACGCAGCGCGGGGTTGAGGAAGATGCGGGTGTTGAGGTTGGAGAAGATGGGCCGGAAGCGGCCGGGCTCCTTCTTCTCCCGGTCCTGGTACTGCTCCTCCACGCGGTTGTCGAAGAGACTGAAGTTGAAGAGCGGGTGCTTGGCGTCGGCGGTCTTGATCTTCCCCGGCGGGGTGGACGGGACGTACTTGGCATCCGTGTTGTTCAAGTCCCAGGGCACGTAGGAGATGCGGCCCGTGCCCGCGTCATGGACCACGTAGCTGCGCGAGTCCTCCACCGTCGAGTTGGTGATGAGCGCGTCCATGGCCAGGATGCGCAGGTAGTTCTCCAACTCGAAGCGCTGGGTGAGCGCCTGGACGAACTGCGGCTCGGGCGTGGCGTTGAGCGTCTCGAGGAAGTCCAGCAGGGGCTGCTTCGAGCCCTTCTCGGGCGTGGAGACCTCCCAGTCGCGCTGGTAGGTCTTGTCGAACTCCGCCTTCATCTCGCAATTCTTGCCGCCGCAGCGGTAGATGGTGCCCTCGGTGTCGACGAAGCCGTGGTTCTCGAGGAAGGGTTTGTCCACGCGCTCCAGGTCCAGGTAGACGCCCTGGAGTTTGCCATTGATGACCAGCCGGATGTAGGTCGCCTTGGAGGCGGGCACGCCCATGGCGGCGAGCATGTCGTAGCCCAGCTTCTCGATCATCGCCGTGGAGTCGCGGTAGCCCGACAGCAGGTTGAGCTTGCGGCGGCCATCGAGCTTCTGCCCCTTGGGCAGCTCCACGCGCCAGCTCTTCTTGGGCCAGCCGCGCGAGCTGTTGCCGCGCAGCCGCATCTTCACGTCGTGGCGCGTGCCATCCGGTGTGATCAGCACGGCCGGTTGCTTGGGCGTGTCCTCGTCCTGCTCGAAGCGCTTGAGCAGCTTGGGATCGATCTCGAGCGAGTACTGCTCCAGCGTCGTCTGCAGCGGCGGATAGGTGAAGCGCACCGCCTGGGCCTCGGTCGCCGTGCCGGGCGTGCTCGAGGCCTCCACCTTCGGGGTCTCCGCCTGCTCCGCCGGGGTGCTCTCCTCGGGAACACAGGCACTCCACATCGACACCGCCACCAACCCCATCCAGCCCAAACTCTTTCTCACTGTCGCCACGCTGCCCCTCCTGTTCGGTGTTCCCGCTCAGGAGGAGCAATGCGCACGCCAAACGCGAAAGCCTGTCACGCCCACGCGGCGGCGGACGTCAGGGGCAGGGCTCGCCGAGCTTGTACCCTTGTTTGCACAGGCACCGGCACCACTTGTCCTCGCCGGGAACATTGCAGGCGGGGCGGATATTGAAGGCCTTGTAGACCGAGCGGCCCCGGCGATCCGAGAGGATGATGGTCACCTCGTACTCCTGGTCGAAGATGTCGGCGTTGGACCAGTTGTTGGGGCACAGGAACACGTTGGAGAACGAGGCCGTGTCCGAGTCGGTGCTCGCGCCCCGGCCGTCCGCTCCGCGCTGCAGGGTGACGGTGCGCTGGTCCACCGAGACCCGATTGGAGCGGAGATCCCGGAAGGCCCCGAGCAGCGTGGCGCCACAGGGGTCCATGTTGATGACGTCCTTGACCCCGATGAACGACACCCGGCCGCCCTGGACGGGCTCGATGATGGAGACCGTGCTGCCCGCCTGGATGGCCGCCGCGGCCATGTCCGGGCCCAGGGCCGTGGGCGTGAAGTCTCCCTTTCCCTCGCGGTCCCCCAGGTACGGGACGCCACAAGAGGGGTAGCCCTCGTCGGGATCCGGCCCCGCGTCGGACGAGCCCGCGTCCGGCGTCCCGGTGCCCGCGTCCGAGGGCTCCGGGCCCGCGTCGCTTTCCCCCGTCCCGGCATCGGCCGGAGGAGGACCCGCGTCGGGCGTGCCCGGACCCGCGTCGGGCGTGCCCGTTCCGGCATCGGGCGGGGTCTGGCCGGCGTCCTTTTCACCCACCCCCGCGTCCCCCTCCTCGGTCGCGGGGCGGACGCCACAGCCCAGCGCGAGACAGGAGGAGAGCAGGGTGAGGGCGAGCGTCCTGGAGAAGTTCACGCGCATGGGCGGTAGCGGCTCAGAAGCAGTTCACGTCGTCCTGCTTCGGGTAGTAGTAGATGAATGCATTGCAGTGCTCGTTTTGATCCACCTGCGGTCCGAAGGTGTAGCAGCAGTCGAGGTTCTTCTCGGCCGTGCCGTACTTCGTCCGATCGAAGTTATCGAGCGCCTGGCAGCCCACGGGGGGCGGCGTCCATTCGTAGGAGCAGGTGTACCAGATGCCCGCGCCGGGCGGCAGCGTCAGGTCGAGCTCGGGCGAGCGCTCCATGGGCGGGTCGTCCCAGGTGAGCGACGTGTAGAAGCGCTCGCTCTCCGCGGGCCGCTGCAGGCTGTAGCCATCCCAGGCGTAGATGCCGAACTCCTTGCCCCGGCTGTGGAAGTGGCCATTGGCGCCGATGACCCGCACGGGCTGCTTGCTGTTGATCTGACAGGTGGCGTTGAAGGTCGGCTTGGGGTTCTTCGTGCAGACCCGGACGTTCTGCTTGGTGGCGAAGATGGTGCCCAGCTCGTGCTTCACCTGGTCCTGGGGGATGACCCAGAAGTTCACCCAGACCTTGCCGTAGGCCTGCGGCGTCTTCTGGGTGGTGGCGTTGACGTAGTGCGTCTGCACCATGAGCCACTCGTCGGGCTGGATGACGTTGGCCACGCCCTCCGGGTACGTCCAATCCAGCACGCCCTTCTGCTGCGTGTTGGCGAGCAGCGGCCAGTCCGCCCAGTTGGCGCTGTTGAAGCAGGGGCCCACGCCATTGGAGTTGGGCTGGAAGAGCCCGTTGGCCGGGGTCAGCCCCAGCAGCGTGCGCACCCGGTAGATGTTCATGTGGTGCGAGCCCTCCCGCTGGGAGATCTGCACCCGATGCAGGTTGATGGCGCCCTCGGGCATGCCATTGGCCGCGGCGATGTCGCCCACCTTGAAGAAGTAGCAGTCCTGCCGCTCCACCCCCTGGGGCACCTCGGTCTCCTGGGTGATGAACTGGAAGCCCTGCCCGGTGGGGACGGCTGCCAGGGCGATGGCCTCCAGGGGCTCCGTGTTCTCGGGGGGCTCCGGGGGGTCGACGGTGCCGGAACAGGCGGAGAGGGAGAGGGCGAGCAGCGCGAGCGACTTCTTCATGAACAGTCCCTTGGTGGCGCGGGGTGCGCGGGGGGATCTTCCTTCACTTGCCCGCGAAAAGCACTCCGCGCACGGCCGGACCCCGGACGCCTAGTACTTCACGCAGGTCAGGTTGACCGCCCGCCCGTCATCGGTGCTGCCGGGATTGCGGTACGTGGCCACGCCCTTGAGCGTGCTCAGGGTGGCCCTCATGTTCCAGACGCCGTAGCTGGCGGTGCCGTCCGTGTCGGCCGCGACGTAGCACGAGCCATTCGTGGCGCCCGTCTGCGTGGAGCGGTACACCACGAAGGAGGTGATTTCCTGGGCGGGCGTGACCACCGTGCAGGTCGAGAAGACACTGCCGTCGCTCATCTCGTAGATGGAGTGGCTCAGGGTGATGTCGCCGAGCGCCGAGCCCGTCGTGCCATCGCAGACATAGTTGGTCTTGGGCGTGGCGCCCGCCGAGCCCGCGGGGCCCGTGGGACCGGTGGGACCGGTGGGGCCCGTGGCTCCCGCGGGGCCTTGAGGACCGGCGGGACCCTCGGCTCCGGCGGGACCGGCGGGTCCCTCACAACCAACGGCGAACAGGCAGAGGACAGCGGCGAGGAGGGGCTTGGACATGGCGCGTCCTTCTACCACCGCTGGCCACCCGGAGGGCTCGACCGGGCGAGGCCCTGGACGGAGGGCGTGCCCCTCACGGACCGTGGAAGAACCGGTCACCGCGTCATGCAGGGAAGACCCGGACCGGGGGCCCTCCCGGTGGCCGGGGACGTCAGAACGTCAGCAGCGCGCCTGTCTCGAGGCCCACCGTGGTGCGCTTCGCCTCGACGCGGGCCACGTCCACCTCCTGCAGCCGGAAGCGGGTCTGGAAGAGGAAGCCTTCCAGCACGAAGGCCAGCTTGCGGTGGGGCCTGAACTCATAACCCAGACGCGCCGTGCCGTTGTGCAGGATGCCGGGCCCCGTGCCGGACAGGGTGGCCGTGCTGAACGCGGGCGGGGCCTCGGGGGTGCCCGGGGAGGCATAGCCATAACTGGGCACGACCTTGGCGGGCTCGAGCACCCGCTGATAGCCCGCCATGCCGTAGACGGCGTGGTGGGACGAGAGCGTCTGGCGCGCGGAGATGAACCCGCCGAACTCGCGCACGTCCTCGGTGGCGCGGCCCTGGGCCAGGGTCAACATGCCCAGGTTGGCGCCGTTCTGTCCGAGGTTGAGCTCCAGGCGGATGTTGGTGTCCACGGTGGGCGCGAGCTCGGAGAAGAGCGCGGTGGACCAGGCGGGGCGGAAGCGCTCGTCGGGCGTTCCCAGGTTGAAGGGCAGACGCGTGGCGAGGGCGGACAGGCCCACCCGGCTCTTGCCCCATTTGTAGGTGCCGCGCGCCGCGAGCGTGGGCATGAGGCCCAGCTCGAAGGCGGCGTCCTTGGCGGTGACATTGGCCGAGGGAAAGCCCACCGCCGCCGCCCACTCCAGATCAGGCGTGCTGTAGATGTATTTGAGCTGCTGGCGCATGAAGGCGGTGTTTCCCGCCAGGAAGAGCGAGCCCACCATGTTGATGCCATGCGGGTTGATGGGCGCGTGCAGATCCCAATCCTGACCCAGGGACACGAGGTGGTTGGGATGCAAGGCATAATCCACGCGGGCGATGCGCACGCGCGGCAGGCTGGCGACGGTGGGCGAGGCCTTGGCGAAGTCGATGAAGTCCAGCTCGAGCTGCGCGCGCACCAGCCCCTTCTCGTTGAGCCAGAAGCCCACGCGGGACTGCGCCACCTGGAGCGTATAGCGGGCCTGATCCGGGGCGTTGGAGAAGACGGGGTTGCCCGCGGCGGAGATGGCCGACGCGTTGGGCTGGCTGAAGGACTCCACCGCGCCCGAGGACACCACCAGGCGCGGGTTGAAGGTGCCATAGAAGCGGAAGACGTTCTCCTCGTCCTGGGCGGCGGGAGGGGAGGGCGGCGGCCGCGTGGCATCCGTGGGCGCGGCCGGCACGCCCGTGTGGGCCGCTTGCGCGCGGGCGGAGGTCGCGGCGCACAGTCCCGCGGAGATGAGTATTACGGCCAGACTGGTATTTTTCATGACTGCTCCTGGGAAGGACTGTCGGACACCCGAGGCTGCGCGCGTGAATCCCTCTCGTCCTTCATCGCTGGAGCGGGACGCTACGTAGAGCGGCCCGTGTTTGTCGCGCGGATCTCGCGGGGCCAGGTGTTTGACGCACCGCGATAGCTCCGCGGGTGGGAGGGGGCGGGAGATTGGTGGGTTTCGCGCGCGATCGAACGTGGTAAGTATCCTGTTCGGATGTCAGCCCCGAGCGCGGGGGGGTTGGTGCGCAGGCCCCGCATTCCTCCAGCTATTCTCCACGTCATGACCAAACCCGGACGTCCCCCCGTCCTGGCCCTTGGGAGTCAGCATTCGTGCGTCATCTCTTGAAGAACCTGGGCCTGTACGCGCTCGCGGCATGGGCTTCGCTCACGCTCAATTTCCTCATCCCCCGGATGATGCCTGGAGATCCCGCCTCGGCGATGTTCGCGCGCTTCGCGGGTCAGTTGCAGCCCGAGGCCATCGATGCGCTGCGTGAGGCGTTTGGGTTCACCAACGAGCCCTTGCTCAAGCAGTACCTGACGTATGGCTCGAACATCCTCCAGGGCAACCTGGGCCTCTCGGTGGCGTATTTCCCCGCGACGGTGACGGAGGTGATCGGCACGGGGCTGGGCTGGACGCTGCTGCTCTCGGGCGTGGCGGTGATCATCAGCTTCTTCGTGGGCACGCTGCTCGGGGTGATCGCCACGTGGCGGCGCGGCGGCTGGCTGGACTCCACGCTGCCGCCGCTGCTGAGCTTCCTGGGGGCCTTTCCCTACTTCTGGCTCGCGATGATGCTGCTCTACGGGCTGGGCTTCACGCTCGGGGCCTTCCCGCTGCGTCACGCCTACAGCGACACGCTGGCGCCGGAGTTGAGCGGGGAGTTCCTCGGCAGCGTGATCGAACACATGGTGCTGCCCGCCACGTCGATCGTGATCGCCACGCTGGGTGGCTGGATGCTGGGCATGCGCAGCACCATGGTGGGCGTGCTGTCCGAGGACTACATCACCCTGGCCAACGCCAAGGGCCTGTCCCAGCCGCGCATCATGTTCCACTACGCCGCGCGCAATGCCTTGCTTCCGAACGTGACGGGCTTCGGCATGGCGCTCGGGTTCGTGCTGTCTGGTTCGCTGTTGACCGAGATCGTGTTCTCCTATCCCGGTCAGGGCTATCTGCTCATCCAGGCGGTGCGCAATCAGGACTACCCGCTCATGCAGGGCATCTTCCTGACCATCACCATGGCCGTGCTGGCGGCCAACCTGCTCGTGGACATCCTCTACATCTGGCTCGATCCCAGGACGCGCGCGCGCTAACGGGAAGCAAAGGCGGAAACCTGGCATGCAAGCCGCGAATCAAGGCGTGAGTGTTCCATCGGGGCAGGCGAGCGTCGCCGCGAAGGCGGTCCGTCGGCCCCGCTCGGGGTTCATCTGGCAGCTCATGGGCAACCGCAAGGCGGCCGTGGGCGTGGTCATCGTGCTGTTCTTCGTGCTGCTCGGGGTTTTTGGTCCGTTCATCACGGCGGATCCGGCGGCGTTCGTGAGCGCGCCGCACCAGCCGCCCTCGTCCGAGTACCTGCTCGGCACGACGGGGCAGGGGCAGGACGTGCTGGCGCAGACGGTGGCGGGGGCGCGCACGTCCCTGGCGGTGGGCTTCCTGGTGGGCCTGGCCGTGATGGTGATCGGCGCCGCCATCGGCATGGTGGCGGGCTTCCTGGGCGGGTGGGTGGACAGCGTCCTGTCGCTGCTCACCAACGTGTTCCTCATCATCCCCGGCATGCCCATGGCGGTGGTGATCGCCGCCTACCTGCGGCCCGGTCCGGTCACCATCGCGCTCGTGCTCATCATCACCGGCTGGGCCTGGAACGCGCGGGTGCTGCGCTCGCAGGTGCTCGCCCTGCGCGAGAAGGACTTCGTGTCCGCGGCGATCGTGAGCGGCGAGGGCCGCGCGCGCATCATCTTCCGGGAGATCCTCCCGAACATGACGTCGCTGCTCATGAGCGGCTTCATCTCCGCCACGGTCTACGCGATCGGCGCCCAGGTGGGCCTGGAGTTCCTCGGCATCGGGGACGTGGGCGTCGTCACCTGGGGCACCAACCTCTACTGGGCGAGCAACAACGCGGCGCTCCTGACGGGGGCGTGGTGGACGGTGGTGCCCACGGGCCTGTGCGTGGCGCTCATCGGCTTCGCGCTGGTGCTCGTCAACTTCGGCATCGACGAGATCTCCAACCCGCGCCTGCGCTCGGATCCCAACTGGTCGCGCATGCTCAAGCGCAACAAACTCGAAGAGGGGCTCACGACCCCGGTGGTGAGACGTGTCGGACAATAAGACCGCCGTGCAGCCGTTGCTCTCGGTGCGCGACCTCCGGGTGGAGTACATGACGCCCGCGGGGCCGGTGTGCGCCGTGGATGGGGTGTCGTTCGACATCGGCCGGGGCGAGGTGCTGGGCCTGGCCGGCGAGTCGGGCAGTGGCAAGTCGACCGCGGCCCAGGCGCTCTTGCGGCTGTTGCGCCCGCCCGCGGTCATCACCGGCGGCCAGGTCCTCTTCGAGGGCGAGGACGTGCTGGAGATGAACAACGCGCGCCTGCGGGACTTCCGCTGGCGCCGCATGTCCTACGTGTTCCAGAGCGCCATGAACGCGCTCAACCCGGTGCTCACCATCGGCGATCAGATCGCCGACGCCATCCTGGCCCACCGCCCGGTGAAGAAGGCCGAGGCGTATGATCGGGCGGCGTCGTTGCTCAAGCTGGTGGGCATCGACAGCTCGCGCCTGTCCAGCTACCCGCACCAGTTGTCCGGCGGCATGCGCCAGCGCGTGGTGATCGCCATCGCGCTCGCGTTGGATCCGCCGATGATGATCATGGACGAGCCGACGACGGCGCTCGACGTGGTCGTGCAGAAGGAGATCCTCCAGCAGATCACCGAGCTGAAGAACAAGATTGGCTTCTCCATCCTGTTCATCACGCACGACCTGTCGCTGCTCATGGAGGTCTCCACGCGCATCGCCATCCTCTACGCGGGGCGGCTCGTGGAGGTGGCGCCCGCGAGCGAGCTCGTCCGCGCCCCCCGCCACCCGTACACGCGCGGGTTGCTCAACTCGGCGCCCTCGCTCCGGGGTCCCCGCGGCAAGCTCATGGGCATTCCCGGCTCGCCGCCGGACCTGCGCGCGCTGCCCCAGGGCTGCCGGTTCCACCCCCGTTGCCCCGAAGCCATGGCCCACTGCCGCAGCGATGCGCCGGATGTGCGCACCTTCGGTCCCGACCACCTCAGCGTCTGTCACCTGCACACCCGATGACGATCCGCGACTCGGAGCGCCCGCCGCTCCTCGAGGCCAGGGGCCTCACCAAGTTCTTCCACGTGGGCCAGGGCTTCAAGCCCAAGCAGCTGCGCGCCCTCAACGACGTGTCCTTCACCCTCGGCGAGCGGCAGGTCATCGCGCTGGTGGGCGAGTCGGGCAGTGGCAAGAGCACCATCGCGCGGCTGATCGCGCGGCTCATGCCCCTGTCAGACGGGAAGATCCTCTTCCGGGGCCGGGACATCCTCACGGAGGAGCCGCGCGAGGCCTCGCGCGACTACCGCTCCCACGTGCAGATGATCTTCCAGGACCCGTTCGGCTCGCTCAACCCGGTCCACACGCTCGGCTACCACCTGGAGCGGCCCCTGCTGCTGCACGGCAAGGCCAAGACGGACGCGGAGCTGCGCGAGCGCGTGCACGCGCTGCTGTCCACGGTGGAGCTGCACCCGGCGGCGGAGGTCGCGGAGAAGTTCCCGCACCAGCTCTCGGGCGGTCAGCGCCAGCGCGTGGCCATCGCCCGCGCGCTCGCGCCCGAGCCCTCCATCATCCTGGCCGACGAGCCCATCTCCATGCTCGACGTGTCCATCCGCGTGGGCGTGCTCAACCTGATGCAGCGCCTCAAGGAGGAGCGGGGCATCTCCTACCTGTACATCACGCATGACCTCGCCAGCGCGCGCTACTTCGCGGACCGGACGATGGTGCTCTACGCGGGGCAACTGGTGGAGAGCGCGCCGAGCGAGGAGCTGATGCAGCGCCCCGCGCACCCCTACACGCAGCTGCTGCTCTCCGCGGTGCCGGACCCGGGCGGCTCCATCATGAGCGAGCTGAAGGCCCGGCCCGGCGCGCCCGTGCTGGTGGATCCGCCGCCGGGCTGTCCGTTCGCCGCGCGCTGCCCGAGCGTCATGCCGGCCTGCCGGGAGCGCATGCCGGGCGCGACGCATCTGGACGATTCGCGCTGGGTGCGCTGCCACCTCTATGGCGAGGGGGGCACGGCCGCCGCCCCGAAAGCCGAGGCTTGAGCATGACGACCGTGCACTTCCCGAAGGGGTTCCTCTGGGGCACCGCCACGTCGTCCTACCAGATCGAGGGCGCCGCCCAGGAGGACGGGCGCGGCGAGTCCATCTGGGATCGCTTCTCCAAGACGCCGGGCAAGGTGGAGGACGGGACGAACGGCGACGTGGCGTGTGACCACTACCACCGCTACCGCGACGACGTGGCGTTGATGAAGCGGCTGGGCATGCAGGCCTACCGCTTCTCCGTGGCGTGGCCGCGGGTGCTGCCCACCGGACGGGGCCGGGTGAACCCCGCGGGGCTCGACTTCTACAAGCGCCTGGTGGACGCGCTGCTCGAGGCGGGCATCGAGCCCTTCGTGACGCTCTACCATTGGGACCTGCCGCAGGTGCTGCAGGACGAGGGCGGGTGGACCCAACGCTCCACCGCGGAGGCCTTCACCGAATACGCGGACGTGGTGGCGCGCGCGCTGGGCGACCGGGTGAAGAACTGGATCACCCACAACGAGCCCTGGTGCACGAGCCTGCTCAGCCACGAGAAGGGCATCCACGCGCCCGGCCTCAAGGACTTCCGCGCGGCGCTCCTGGCGAGCCACCACGTGCTGCTGTCCCACGGGTGGGCCGTGCCGGTCATCCGCGCCGCGAGCCCGGGGGCCCAGGTGGGCATCACGCTCAACTTCTCGCCCGCCGAGGCCGCCTCCCCGAGCGCCGCCGATTACGACGCGTTCCGGCACTACGACGGCTACTTCAACCGCTGGTTCCTGGATCCGCTGTACGGGCGGCACTACCCGGCGGACATGGTCGCCGACTACGTCCGGGCCGGACACCTGCCCCCCGAGGGGCTCGCCACCCTGGTCCGTCCGGGAGACCTCGAGGCCATCGCGGCGCCGTGCGACTTCCTCGGCGTCAACTACTACAACCGCGCCGTCATCCGCAGTGACCGGGTGCCCGAGTCGGAGAACCTGCCGCGCACCGTGCACCTCGCGCCCCCGTCCGAGTGGACCGAGATGGGGTGGGAGGTCCATGCCGACAGCCTCCGGCGCATCCTCACGCGCCTGCACCTCGTCTACGCGCCGGCCAGGCTGTACGTGACGGAGAACGGGGCGAGCTTCTCCGTGGGGCCGGATGCGGAGGGGCGGGTGCGTGACGACCGGCGGCTCGCCTACCTGCGCGAGCACTTCCTCGCCGCCCGGAAGGCCATGGAGGCCGGCGCGCCCCTGGCCGGGTACTTCGTCTGGTCCTTCCTGGACAACTTCGAGTGGGATCGCGGCTACTCCCAGCGCTTTGGCATTGTGTGGGTGGACTACAAAACCCAGCAGCGCATCCCCAAGGACAGCGCCCTCTGGTACCGCGACGTCATCGCGGCCAACGCGGTCGAGGGTTGAGGGGATTCGAGGGGGCGGGGGCTTCACTGCTCGTCCGCCCTCCCGGAGACCAGGAGTCTCGGGGCCAGGGGGGCGCCTGAGCGCGCGCGGTGGCTGTCCCTGGCTCGGGCTTTCTGCCAGGATGAGACCGTTCCCCTTTCGCAACAGGTACGATGGACCCCGGTCAGAAATCATCCCCGCCCGATGACGCAGTGGCGTCCGCCCTTCCCGAGGGACGCAAGGTGCTCGTGGTGGACGACTACGAGGACGCGCGGGAGATGTACGCCGAGTACCTCGAGTTCCTGGGCTACGAGGTGGAGACCGCGAGCAATGGGCAGGAGGCCGTCGAACGGGCCCGCGAGTCCCATCCGGACGTCATCCTCATGGACCTGTCGCTGCCCGTGCTCAGCGGGTGGGACGCCACCCAGCAGCTCAAGACCGATGCGTCGACGCGCGACATCCCCGTGATGGCGCTCACCGGCCACGTCTTCGCGTCCTCCTCGGAGAAGGCCCGGGAGGTGGGGTGTGATGCCTTCGTCACCAAGCCCGCGCTCCCCGACACGGTCGCCGATCAGATCCAGGCCTTGCTGCGCAAGACGGGAAGCAAGCCGCCCTCCCGGTGAGCGAGCCTCCCGTTCATTCCCCCGCCGCGTGGCAGCCGCCGTCCGAGGTCGATGAGTACCGGCTGGTGCGTCCCATCGGACAGGGGCGCACGGGCCACGTCTACCTCGCCCAGGACACGCTGCTCGAGCGCCCGGTCGCGGTGAAGTTCATCCCGGTGCTCGACGCGGACGCCCTGCCGCGCTTCCTCACCGAGGCCCGCGCCGCCGCGCGCATCCAGCACCCCAACGTCGCCACGCTCTACCGGGCGGGCCAGTTCGAGGGGCACCCCTACCTCGTCTCCGAGTACATCCGGGGCACGAGCCTGGATCGGCTCGCCCGGCCCCAGCCCTGGCAACGTGTGCTGGAGATTGGCGTGGGCCTGGCGCGGGGGCTCGCCGCCGCCCACCGGCGCAACGTCCTGCACCGCGACATCAAGCCCGGCAACGCCATCCTCGAGGACACCGGCACGGTGAAGCTCCTGGACTTCGGGCTGGCCAAGCTGCTCGACGTGCCGGTGGCGCTCACCGAGGGCACGGGGAGCGCGGACGGGGCGGGGCTCTCCGAGGAGCTCGCGTCCCCCGGAGCCCTGGAGCTGCCCTCGCTCACCCCTGGCACCCTCGTGGGCACGCCCTACTTCATGTCCCCGGAGGCCTGGGCGGCGCAGCCCTCCACGGTGCGCGCGGATCTCTTCTCCCTGGGGGCGGTGCTCTACGAGCTGGCCGCCGGACGGGGTCCCTTCCGCCACGTGCCCCCGCGCTCGCTGGCGCGCGTCGTCCAGGAGCAGCAGGCGCGCCCCCTGGCCGAGGTCCGTCCGGACGTGGACGCGCGGCTGGCGGCGGTGGTGGACCGGTGCCTGCGGCGGGATCCCCTCGAGCGCTTCGCCTCCGCGGACGCGCTGCTGGAGGCGCTGGAGGACGTGCGCGCCAGCGAGCACCTGCTGGAGATCCCCGAGGGCAATCCCTACCGGGGACTCCATGCCTTCCAGGAGCAGCACCGGGCGCTCTTCTTCGGCCGCCAGCGGGAGGTGCGCGCCGTGGTGGAGCGCCTGCGCGCCAACCCCTTCGTGCTCGTCACCGGCGACTCCGGCGTGGGCAAGTCCTCGCTGTGTCTGGCGGGCGTCATCCCCCGGGTGGTGGAGGGCGCGCTGGAGGATGGCTTCTCCTGGCGCTCGGCGCGGATGGTGCCCGGCCGCCGTCCGCTGGCCACCCTGGCCTCGGTGCTCGCCCCGCACTTCCCCATCGCGGAGGCGCGGCTCGCGCAGCTCGCGCACGAGGAGCCCACCGCGCTGGTGCGGGCCCTGCGCGCCCAGGGTTGTGGGGAGCAGACCCGCCAGGGCCTGCTGCTGCACGTGGACCAGCTCGAGGAGCTCGTCACCCTGAGCGAGCCGGGGGAAGCGCTGCTCATGGCGGAGTTCCTCGCGCAGCTCGCCTCGGGACTGCCGGGCATGCGCCTGTTGGCCACGGTCCGCAGTGACTTCCTCACCCGGCTCGGGGTGCTGCCCGGACTGGGCGAGGCGCTCTCGCGCGCCCTCTACCTGCTGCGCCCCCTGGGCCGGGAGGAGATCCGCGAGGTCATCACCGGTCCGGTGCGCCTCAAGGGCGCGCGCTTCGAGTCCGAGGCCCTCATCACCGCGCTGGTGGACTCCACGCTGAGCGCCGAGGGCGGACTGCCGCTGCTGCAGTTCACCCTGGCGGAGCTGTGGGAGGCGCGCGACGTGGCGCGGGGCTTGTTGTCCGCGGCGTCCCTGGAGGCCCTCGGCGGCGTCAACGGCGCGCTCGCGCGCTACGCGGACGGCATCATCGCCCAGCTCCTGCCGGACCAACGCGTGGCGGCCCGGCGGCTGCTCATGCGGCTCGTCACGGTGGACAACACGCGGGCGCGCCGCTCGGAGGCCGAGCTGCTGGGCCGGGAGCCCGCCGCGCCCGCGGCCCTGGAGGCGCTCATCCGCGCGCGGCTGGTGGTGGCCCGCCGCTCCGAGGAGGGCTCCTCCTTCGACATCGCCCACGAGGCGCTGCTCACCGGTTGGCCCACGCTCGCCCAGTGGCTGGCGGAGGCCCAGGAGGCGCGCCTGTTCCTCGCCCGGCTCGAGCAGGCGTCGGCCGAATGGGAGCGTCTGGGCCGCGCGCGCGAGGCGCTGTGGGGCGCCCGGCAACTGGCGGAGCTCCAGGCCCACCCGGACGAGGTGCTCTCCGAGCGGGAGCAGCGCTTCCTGGAGGCCTCGCGTCTGGCCCTGCGCCGGGGTCGGTTGATCGCGCGGACGCTCGGCGTGGGGTTCATCGCGTCGCTGGCGCTGGTGTACGCGGGCGTGCGGGTGAATGCCTGGCACACGCTGGAGCGCCAGGTGACGGCGCGCCTGGAGGAGGCCCGGGCCCAGGGGGAGCAGGCGCGGCAGCGGCGCGAGGCGTTGGAGCGCTCGCGCACGGAGACGCTCGCGCTCTTCGACGCCGGCCGGTTCGCGGAGGCCAATCCGCGCTGGAGCCAGACGCTGCGGCTGCAGCGCGAAGCGGATCTGGCCCTGGGGCAGGTGGGGGACACCCTGGAGCGGGCGCTCATGTTGGATCCCACCCGCGCGGAGGTGCGCGAGGCCTTCGCCCAGGTGCTGGCCGAGCGCGCGGAGCTGGCCGAGCGGGCCTTCCGCACCGAGGACCGGGACGAGTTGTTGCAGCGCCTGCGCCTGCATGACACCCGGGGAACCTGGCTGGCGCGCTGGACCACGCCCATGCGCCTGCGGGTGCACACCGAGCCCGAGGGGGCCACCGTGTCCCTGGCCCGCTACGACACCGTGGACGACCAGCGTGTCCTGTCCCCGGTCCGCGAGCTGGGGCCGGCCCCCGTGGAGGCACCGCCGCTGGAGCGGGGCACGTGGATGCTGGAGGCGCGCGCGCCGGGCCGTGTCCCCGTGCGCTACCCCCTGCGGGCCGAGCCCGGCACCGAGCTCACCCTGGACCTCTTCCTGCCCGAGGTGGAGCGTGTCCCCGAGGGCTTCGTCTACGTGCCGGCCGGCGCCTTCCTCTTCGGGACGGCGGCGGACGAGAACGTCCGCCAGTTCTTCAACACCACGCCCCTGCACACGCTGCACACCGGCCCCTTCCTCATCGCGCGCACCGAGGTGACGTATGGCGAGTACCTGCGCTGGCTGGAGGCCCTGCCCGCCGCGGAGCGGGCCCTGCGCTCGCCGCATGGGGCCTCGGCCACGTCGGTGAACGCGGAGGTGGCGCTCACGCGCTCGCCCCAGGGGCGCTGGCGCCTGCGCATCATGCCCAACGTGGTCGCCTACGAGGCCGACGAGGGGCAGCCCATCCGCTACACCCAGCGTCCCCGCGAGGTGGCGCAGGACTGGCGGCGCATGCCCGTGGGCGCCATCAACTTCGAGGACGCCAAGGCCTACACGGCGTGGCTGGCGAGCACGGGCCAGGTCCCCGGCGCCCGGTTGTGCTCGGAGCTGGAGTGGGAGCGCGCCGCCCGGGGCGCCGACGCGCGCGAGTTCCCCCAAGGCGACGTGCTGCTGCCCACCCAGGCCAACTTCGACGAGACCTACGGCAAGGTGGGCGCCAACTTCGGTCCGGACGAGGTGGGCCGCCACCCCGAGTCCCGGAGCCCCTTCGGGCTGGAGGACATGGCCGGCAACGTCTTCGAGTGGGTGGACTCCGCCCTGGAGTCGGGCCGTCCGGTGGCGCGCAGCGGCAGCTACTACTACGCCTCCAGCACCGCCCGCATCCCCAACCGGGAGACCCCCGAGCCCAACTTCCGCGACCTCAGCGTGGGCCTGCGCGTGTGCGCGTCGGCTCCGCTGCCCGTGAAGTGATGGGCGGTGAACAGAGGGTTGCGTCGGATTCGCGACGCCCCACTTGTCGATGAGTTCACGAATGCCTTCCTTGCCGCCGGGCCCACGACACTTGGGCCTCCCCCCGAGGAACTTTCATGCGTTTTGACCCGACCCCGTCCTTGCTTGTTGGCGCCCTCATGCTGTCCGCGTGCGCCGGATCCACCCTCCCCGAGGAGGAGGCCGAACTGGCCGTGCTCGCCAACCCCCTGGCGGCGGAGAACGGCGGGGATCTCAACGGCGGCGACCTCAACGGCGGCGACCTCAACAGCGGGGACCTGTCCAACTTCATCACCAGCGTGAGCTACAACCCGGCGCGCAAGGGCAGTGCCCCCGTGGAGCTCGTGTCGCTCCAGGGCACCACCTTCTACGGCTACCTGAAGTACGACCACGACGACTACGAGATCATCCGGGACCGGGACTTCATCGGCGTGGAGTTCCAGGGCAACCTGGGCACGGGTGGCACCGTGCGCATGCGCATCACCGGGATGAACGCGGCGCCGGCGCCCAACACGGACCTCAAGCTCTACAGCCTCGAGTACCGCGACGCGACCAACCTGTGGAAGCCGGCCTGCCGTGACGCCAAGGGCACCGTGGTCCAGGCGATTCCGGTGCCGGGCGTGTGGAACTACCAGCAGGACGTGCCGGGCGGCGGCTCCAAGTACAGCGACCCGGAGCGCTTCACCTTCGCGTGTCTGGGCGGCGCCATCGCCAAGTGCACGCTCTGGGGCTACCGGCCGTGGGCGAGCTACAACGGCACGCCCCTCGAGTCGTACCACCAGGCCTGCACGCGCCTGGTGCGCGCCGACTATTGCGGCACCGGCAAGGCGTTCACCGTCGCGGGCAACCGCATCAACTTCTACGACACGCTCGGCATCCAGCAGGACACCGAGGCGTGGAACTTCGAGGCGGCGTGGGACGTGAACGGCGCCCGCTGCTTCTACGCCCTCAACCGCACCCACTCCGAGCTGCCCTGCTTCAGCAGCCGGCAGGATCTGCTGTGTGGCTTGAACCTGGGCTCCAGCTCGCTGGGCGTGCTGCTGCGCAACGAGACGCCGGGCACGCTGGGCATCGATCCGGGCAAGACGGCGGGCAACTAAATCCCCCCCACCGCCAGGCGCGGGCGCACGGCCGGGTTTCTTGACGGTTCGGCGTCCGCGCGCACAGTAGGCGCGTGTCCTGGCGAGCGTGGAGGGTTGTCATTTGTGCTGCGGCGGCTTCGCTGCTGGCGTCGTGTACGACGGTGAAGCCGCGGCCCGTGGCGGAGCCCCCCCCGGTGGCGGTGGAGCCCCATGCGGAGGCGCGGGCCTATCTCCAGGCCTGGGCCTCCGAGGATCTCGCCGCCCTGCGGCGGGCGGTGCGCTCACCCCCGGTGGATTTCGAGGCCCGGCACCAGCGCTTCCGCGAGGAGCTGCGTGTCGTCTCGTCCCGCTTCGAGCTCGATCGGATCGAGCGCGAAGGGGAGGGCGCCGTGGCCTTCTTCCATGCCTGGCACGTGCTGCGGGGCCTGGGCGAGTGGCGCACGGACGGCGCGATGCGGCTCGTGTTCCACGAGGGCCGGTGGTGGGTGCGCTGGTCCCCGGAGGTGCTGCACCCCGCGCTGCGCGAGGGCGACCACTTCTCGCTCACCCGCACGCGTCCGGCGCGCGCCGCGCTCCTGGACGGGCATGGCCGACCCCTCACCGAGGACGGTGAGCTCATCTCCATTGGCGTCGAGCCCCGGCGCATCCAGAAGCGGGCGGCGGTCGCCGCGGCGCTCCAGGCCCGGTTGGGGGTGGAGCCCGCGCGCCTGGACAAGCTGCTCGACGCGCCCGGGGTGTCGCCCTCCAACTTCCTGTCCGTCATCGACGTGCGGCCCGAGCGCTACCAGCAGGTGCGCGCCGCGCTCGCGCCCGTGCCCGGCATCTTCTTTCGCAAGAAGAGCGCCCGGCTCATCCCGGCGGACGGCTTCGCGGCGCACACCCTGGGGCGGGTGGGCGAGGTGACGGCGGAGCTGCTCGCCCAGTGGGGCCCGCTCTACCAGCGCGGCGACATCGTGGGCCTGTCCGGCCTGGAGCGCGCCTACGAGCGCCAGCTCGCGGGACGTCCCTCGGGGGAGGTCCGCCTCACCCGGGCGTCGGGCGAGGTGCGCGTGCTCGGGCGCATCGAGGGCACACCGGGCACGCCCCTGCGCACCACGCTGCTGCCGGAGGTGCAGTCCGCGGCGGACGCCGCGCTCGACGGCGTGACGCAGCCGGCGGCGCTCGTGGCGGTGGACACGCGCACGGGCGCCATCCTGGCCGTGGCGAGTCGGCCGCTCGGAGAGGCATTGAACCGGGCGCTCACGGGCCGCTACCCGCCCGGCTCGACGTTCAAGGTCATCACCGCCGAGGCCCTGCTCGCCGGGGGCATGGGCGTGGACTCGGCGCTGTCCTGTCCGGCGGGCGCCACCGTGGGCGGCAAGCAGTTCCGCAACTTCGAGGGCGAGGCGTTCGACAACGCGCGGCTGCGCATGGTCTTCGCCCACTCGTGCAACACGGCCTTCATCATGGGCGCGGCGGGACTGGCGGCCGACGCGCTGGAGTCCTCGGCGCGCCGCTTCGGCTTCGGGGTGGACTATGGCGTGGGCCTGCCCTCGCCCGGGGCGTCGTTTCCCGGACCCCGGGACGAGGCCGAGCGGGCGGCGGCCGCCATCGGCCAGGGCCGCGTGCTGGCCACGCCGCTGCACATGGCCTCGGTGGCGGCGGCGGCCGGTTCGGGCCGGTGGCACGCGCCCTACCTGCTGGCGGACTTGAAGGACGGACCGAGCACCGCCCTGGCGGCGGGGACGCGGGCCAAGCTGCACACGCTCATGCGCGCGGTCGTCACCGAGGGCTCGGCGCGCGCCGCCTCGGGGGTGACGGGGCTGGCGGGCAAGACGGGCACCGCCGAGTTCGGCCGGGGCACGCCCCTGCCCACGCATGCCTGGTTCATCGGCTTTCGCGACGGCATCGGCTTCGCCGTGCTGGTGGAGGGCGGGGGTGTGGGCGGCCGGGTCGCCGTGCCCATCGCCGCGCGCTTCGCCTCGGCGTTGTGACTAGCTCCAGGTGCGCTGCTGGTTGCGGGCGTTCTTGTCGCGGAACGCCTGCTCCAGGTCCACGCCCACCCGGTTGGAGATGGCCACCAGGTAGTTGAAGACATCCACCAGCTCCTCGGCCAGGTTCGCGCGGGCCTGCTCGCTGGGCGTGGCCTGCCCCTCGTCGAAGAGCTTGTTGTAGCGGCGCACCGCCTTGAACAGCTCGCCCACTTCCTCGCCCATGAGGAAGCAGTTGTGGACCAGGTCCACCTTGAGCCAGCCGTGCAGGGTCTCCAGCTCGTGGATGTAGCGTTGGTAGTCCTTCATCGTCGCGCCGTCGGGCAGGGTGATCATGCCTTCCTTCCTCGCTGGCGCGCCGGGCCCTGTCAACCTGGGGCCGAGCCCTTCGCCGAGTCCTTCTTCGAACGGCGCGCGAGCCAGTTGCGCAGGAAGGCCTTCACCGCCGGGTGCTGGGACTCGCGGAACGTCTCGGGCGGGCCGTACTCGACGACGCGCCCCTCGTCCATCAGGGCCAGGTGGTCCGCCATGCCGAAGGCGGTGGCCACGTCCGGGGTGATGACGAGCGAGGTGGCGCCCAGCTGCTGCTTGCTCGTGAGGATGATCTCGTTGACGGCCGCGGTGGTGAGCGGATCCAGACCGGCGGTGGGATCGTCATAGAGGAGGATGCGCGGCTGGAGGATGGTGGCGCGCGCGAAGCCCACGCGCTTCTGCATGCCGCCGGACAGCTCGCCCGGAAAGCGCGTGGCCGCGTGGGACAGACCCACCTTGCCCAGGGTGGCGTTCACCGTCTCCTGGATCTCCGCCTCGCTCATCTTCGTGCGCTCGCGCAGGGGAAAGGCCACGTTGTCGAAGACGGTGAGCGAGTCGAACAAGGCATTGGCCTGGAAGAGGATGCCCTGGTCGCGGCGCATGGTGTTGAGCCCGGCCTCGTCCATCTGGGCCAGGTCCTTGCCCTGCACGCGTACGCTGCCCCGGTCCGGCTTGAGCAGCCCCATGATGTGCTTCATCAGCACGGACTTGCCCGAGCCGGAGATGCCCACCAGCACGCACGTGGTGCCCTCGGCGACCACCAGGTCCACCCCGCGCAGCGCCCGTTGGTCGCCGAAGGACTTGTGCAGGTCGCGGACCTCGATGGCCAGGGGGGCCGCTGGCGCGCCATTCGTGTCGTTCATCGTCTCCCCACCCTAGTACGGATGCCCCCTCCGGAGGTCCCTCCGACGCTCCGGGGGAGGCGGGCTGTAGCACCCCGTTCCACCGCGCCCCCTCACGCCCGGAATCCAGGGCTGTGTGGTCTGTTTATGCCCGACGAGCGGATGATTTTCCCACTTGTATGGCTTTTCGCTCTTCCTCGGTGACTGCTCCTCCGGAAAAGGAAAAAGGCGCCGCATAACCCATCCGTCGCGCAACTCATCAGGGTGGGTTGGTTTTGGAGTTCAACGCGCGACCGCGGTCGAGGAGAACCCACGTGAAGAATGAACACGGCTGGATGGCGCTGACGCTCTCGCTCTGCCTGGCGGGATGTGGCTCGGCGGAATCGAAGAAGACCTGCGAGGAGGCGCCGGAGCAGGAGCACTGCGCGAAGCCGGAGGAGAAGGCGTACTCGCTGAGCCTGGAGGCGCCGGGGGCTGTCCGGGCGGGCGTCGACCTGCGGGTGCGCTGGTCGGCCCCCAAGGATCATCCCGAGAGCGATTGGGTGGGGGTCTTCCGGGCGGGCGAGGAGGGAGCCCCGCACCAGGAGCGCCAGACGGTGCCCCCGGGTGCGACGGGGACATTGCTGTTCTCGGGACCCGCGAAGGCGGGCGCCTATGAGCTGCGCTACGTGTCCGGCGCGGAGGGCGAGGCGAAGCACACCGTCATCACCGGGTTCACGGTGGTGGTGCCTCCGTCCCACGTCTTCCTGTTCAGCAACCATGACGGGGGCAGCTACACGCTGGAGGTGGATCAGGACCTGCCGAACATCCAGATTGGCATCCTGTCGGCGAAGCCCTCGCAGGTGACGCTCAAGGGCGCCTACGTGGGCAATGTCGAGGGGGTGCGGCTGGTGGGCGAGTCCGTGAGCGACTCCTCCGTGACGGGCGTGTCCGCCTCCAAGGTCCAGAAGGCCGCGCTGGAGCCCGTGAAGCTGGGCCATCCGTATGCGCCCTCCACGCTCGTGTGCGCCACCGGGGCGCGTACCCTGACGTGGCCGGGAACGGGGTGCAACACCACGACCCAGGTGGAGGAGTACTTCCTGTCGAAGTTCGGTGAGGTCCCCGTCGTGTCCCACCTGAGCCAGGAGGGGGCGTTCTCGGGACACCTCGCGCTGTCCCATGTCCGGCTCCGCCCGGTCATCGTCCGGGACACCACCGCGTTCAACGTGGCGGCCGCCGTGGGCGCTCCCGAGGTGCCCGTCCAGGTGCGCGTGGAGATCAACGCCACGGTGGGCTCCCTCGACGCGCGCGTTCCCGCGTTCACCACGGGCCTTCTGGCCGAGGGCTCCTCGGTCCACATCCACAACTACGCCTCCATCTTCGGCGCGGGGGGCGCGGGCGGCTCGGGGGGCAATGGCGGCAAGGGCTTCTTCGAGCGCACGTGCAGCCGGGCGGGCGCGCCGGGAGGCACGGCCATTCACCTGACGGTGCCGGCCGTCCTCGACAACCAGGGCAGCATTTGGGGCGGAGGCGGTGGAGGCGGCGGGGCCTCGGGGTGTGGCCTGAACGCGGGCGGAGGCGGAGGCGCGGGCTTCGTGGGCGGCCTGGGCGGAGCGGCCGCGTCGGCGTTCGGCCTGCGCGACGAGCTCGCGTTCTGCGGCCAGGACGAGGGCGTGCGGACCGGGCTCGTGGGCGAGCCCGGCGGTCTCGAGGGGGGCAAGGGCGGAAAGGCGGGGGATCTCCGAAAGGATGGCTCCTATACGCTGCTCGCGGGCGATGGCGGTGGCTATGGCCAGCCTGGCCAGAGCTCGAGCGCGTGTGTGTATGTGTCTCCGGGTGGCGCGGCGGGGGCCTCCATCCGGCGCGGTCCTCACGCGGTGCGCCTGATGAAGGGGCCTTTGCCGGATGGCACCTATGACGTCGGGTTCGGTCCACTCCGGGGTCCCGTGGCGCCGTAGCCTGTTGCGCCATGCATGCGAGGGGGGGACAGGGCTCGCGCCGGTGCGAACCCCGTCTCCCCCGTTTTCGTTTCATTGCCGACGAAGTTTCCCACGTGGAACGAACAATCAGGCACCTCAAGCCATACATCGGGGCAGAGGTAACCGTGGGTGGTCTGTCTCCCCCTGTCCTGGAGACGGAGAGAGGCGTTGTTCGCGCAACATTTTTGAATGGTTTTTTTAATACAAGCAGGCATCATGTGCTCTACCACCGTTTCCCGGATCCTGAGCGCCGACATGCCCTGTCTTGGAGAGGGATATGTCTGCCTTTGCTCGGATCTCCGGGAGGGAAACGCACCGCGGCAAGACAAGGGCATCCATGACGATCAGAGCGGGAAGCGGGAGTTGGAAGCGCGCGGGACTGTTGGCGCTGACGGCGTTGACGGCCTGCAGTGAGGTACAGACCGACGGCGTCTCGGGGCCGTCACGGGCCCAGGCCATCGCCAACGACACGGCGCCGGCCGTGCCAGAGTCTTCCGGATCCTCCGGGCCTTCCGAGGTGGCGCCCACGGACGCCGTGTCCCTTCCCCCCGAGGCGGCGGTGTCGACCCCCGCGCCCGCGGCGGCGGACTCGCCCGCGTACGCGGAGGAGCAGTGGGCGTGGACGGGCGGCTCGGTGCTGCCCGAGCACAAGCAGGTGATGATGACGCCCATCGTCGTGGACGTGAACAAGGACGGGGTCCCGGACATCGTCTTCAGCACGTTCGCGGGCTCCAACTACAGCGCGGATGGCGTCATCCGCGCCATCAGCGGCAGCACCGGCAAGGAGCTGTGGGCCGCCACGGACAAGGCGGCCCGGGTGAAGGCCGCGGCGAGCCTGGCCGCGGGCGACATCGACGGCGACGGCCGGGTGGAGATTTGCGGCATCCCCGAGAATGGCCGCGGCATCCTCTGCATCGAGCACGACGGCACCTTCAAGTTCCGCTCGGCCGAGGCCGCGTATGACTACAACGAGTGGGGTGGCCCCTCGCTCGCGGACCTCGATGGCGACGGCACCGTGGAGATCCTCGACGGCAACCGCGTCTACTCGAACACCGGCGCGCTCAAGTGGGTGGGCTCGGACGGCATGGGCGGCGCGCTGTACACCGGTCCCATCTCCTTCGCGGCGGACATCGATCAGGACGGCCTGCAGGAGGTCATCAACGGCCGCGCCGTCTACCGCCATGACGGCTCGCTCAAGTGCGCCAACACGAGCATCCCCCATGGCTTCGCGGGCGTGGGCAACTTCGACGAGGATCCCGCCGCGGAGATCGTGGTCGCGGGCAACGGCAAGGTGAGCCTGCTCGACGACGACTGCTCGCTCCTGTGGACGCGGGACGTCCACATCACGGGCCGCCCGCAGGCGGAGGCGGGCCACGGCGGTCCGCCGAACATCGCGGACTTCGACGGGGACGGGAAGCTGGACATCGGCCTGTCGGGTGACTGGAACTACACGGTCTACGGCGCCAATGGCGCGGTGAAGTGGACCTACGCCATCCAGGACTACAGCTCCGGCAAGACGACCTCCACCACCTTCGACTTCGAGGCGGACGGTCGGCTCGAGGTGGTGCTCTCGGACGAGACGCGCGTGCGCATCTTCGATGGCCGCACGGGCGCGCTGCGCTGGGAGACGCGCAACAGCTCCGGCACCACCCACGAGAACCCCATCATCGTGGACGTGGACAAGGACGGCAGCGCGGAGATCATCGTCGCCGCCAACAACCACGCCTACCCGGGCTTCAATGGCATCCGCGTGTTCCGGGATCCGAAGGACGAGTGGGTGGGCACGCGGGGCATCTGGAACCAGCACGCCTACTCCATCACCAACGTCAACGACGACGGCACCATCCCGGCGCACCCGGCGGCCAACTGGCTCACCCCGGGGCTCAACACCTTCCGCTCGCAGGCCCCGGGCGTCGCGGCGCTCTGCCGGGTGAAGGGGACGTGGTCGCCCACGGGCAGCCTGGCGCTGCCGCGCCTGCTGCACACCTCGTCGCTGCTCCAGGATGGCCGCGTGCTGACGGCGGGCGGCTTCAACACCACCTCCGAGGTGTACAACGCCGAGACGGGCACCTGGTCGCGCACGGGTGACACGCTGGCCCCGCACCGCTACCACTCCATGACGCGCCTGACGGACGGGCGCGTGCTGATCGCCGGTGGCGGGACGTGCCCCAAGACGGGCGCCACCTCCGAGCTCTACTCCCCCGACCTGGGCCGCTGGCGCCCCACGGGCAACCTGGTCGTGTTCCGCACGCACCACACGGCCACGCTGCTGCCCAATGGCAAGGTGCTGGTGACGGGTGGCGAGGACACCGCTGGGGTCGCGCTGTCCTCGGTGGAGCTGTTCGATCCGGCCACGGGCACCTGGTCGCTCGCGGGCAACCTGAAGGCCGCGCGCCGCGATCACTCGGCCACGCTGCTGCCCAACGGCAAGGTGCTCCTGGCCGGTGGGGGTGACGACACGCGGGAGACGCTGGGCTCGGCGGAAGTGTACGACCCGGCCACGGGCGGCTCGACGAGCGTGGGCGCCCTGGTGAACGCGCGCCGCTTCCACTCGGCCACGCTCCTGCCCACCGGCAAGGTGCTCGTGGCGGGTGGCGGTGACAGCTACCAGGTGGCCAACAGCGTGGCGGCGGAGCTGTACGATCCGGCCACGGGCACCTGGAAGGCGACGGGCAGCATGGCCACGCCGCGCCGCTTCCACTCGGCCACGCTCCTGCCCAACGGCAAGGTGCTGGCGGCGGGTGGCTACCACCAGGCCACGGGCATCCTGTGGGCGGCGGAGCTGTACAACCCCGTCACGGGCACCTGGTGCCCCGCGGGCAAGCTGAACGTGGACCGCTACGGTCACACCGCCACGCTGCTCGATGACGGCCGCGTCCTGGCGACCGCCGGCGTCAGCAACACGGATCAGTCCTCCGCCGAGGTGTTCGCGCTGGAGTGACCCGCGCCGCCCCCGGGCGGTGAGTCGGACTCAGGGGTCCCGGGCGCGTGTCCGGGACCCCTTTTTCATGGCGCGCGTCCGAGCGCGAGCAGCGTGTCCCAGAACAGCTGCTCGTAGGCCTGGAACAGCCGGGTGGCGCGGTGGATCGCCCGCGGCGTCACGCCCCGGTCGAGCCCGTCCTGCAGGAGCACGAGCACCTGCTGCTCGGAGGGGGGATGGGCCACGAAGGCATCCAGGAAGGCCGTGTCCTCGGCGGTGAAGCCCTTCTGGCGCAGGGCCGCCGAGAGCCGCTGGCAGTTCTCCCCCCAGGCTTGGAAGTTGACGTACAGGGCGCAGGCGAGCTCCGCGGCCGAGCCGTGCGCCGCGGCCAGGGCGAGGTTGGCCGCGTAGGCGAAGCCCCCGGCCTGCGGCTCGTAGCGCTCCAATTCCTGCTCGTTCAGGCCGAGCCGCGCCGCCAGCTTCAGCAAGGAGCGCTGGGCGGACACCTCCCCCTGGAACAAGCCGTACACGAAGTCGTACGCCGGTCCGTCCGCGAAGCGGTGCACCATGAGGGACATGGAGCGCAGGTCGCTGCGGACGACGTGGTACTGGTGGCCGACGAAGTCACGCAGCGCGGAGAGGGGCAGCTCGCCCCGCGCGAGGGCCCGCGGATAGGGGTGCGTGCGCAGGGCCTCGTTCGTGGCGGCCAGGGCCTGGGTGATCTCGGTGAGCACTTGCTGAGCGGACGGCATGTCGGTGTCTCCCTCCAAGTTCTCCTGCGCGCGAGGGCGCCGGGCCGTAGATTCTGGCCGAGAAAGGATTTCCATGACGTCGCTCGATGACCTCTTTCCCTCCGATGAACAGATTCCCGCCTCCGTGCGGCTCCCCGGCTACCTGGAGCAGCGCGAGTACCTCGTGGGGGGCGAGCTGCGGACCTGGGCGGGAGAACTCAACCCGGTGCGCAGCCCCGTCTATACGAAGACGCCCCAGGGCGTGCAGCCCCGGGTGATCGGCGCCACGCCGCTGCTCACGTCCCACGAGTCGCTGGAGGCGCTCCAGGCCGCGGTGAAGGCGTATGACCATGGCCGGGGCGCCTGGCCGTCCATGCGGGTCGCCGAGCGCATCGAGCACGTGGAGCGCTTCCTCGTCGCCATGCGGGCCCAGCGCACCGCGGTGGTGAACCTGCTCATGTGGGAGATTGGCAAGACCCAGCCGGACTCGGAGAAGGAGTTCGACCGGACGGTGGACCTCATCGTCGAGACGATCCGCGCGCTCAAGGAGATGGATCGCACCTCGTCCCGGTTCGTGCAGGAGCAGGGCGTCATGGCGCAGATCCGCCGCGCGCCCATCGGCGTGGCCCTGTGCATGGGCCCCTACAACTACCCGCTCAACGAGACGTTCAGCACCCTGTTCCCCGCGCTGCTCATGGGCAACGCGGTGGTGTTCAAGCCGGCCAAGTTCGGCGTGTTGCTCGTGCGCCCGCTGTTGGAGGCGTTCCGGGACTGCTTCCCGCCGGGCGTCATCAACATCATCTACGGCCGGGGCCGCGAGACGGTGGGCGCGCTCATGGAGAGCGGCCTCGTGGACCTGTTCGCCTTCATCGGCACCAACCGGGGCGCCAGCGAGCTCAAGCGCATGCACCCGCGGCCCCACCGGCTCAAGTCCGTGCTCGGGCTGGACGCGAAGAACCCGGCCATCATCCTGCCGGACGCGGACCTGGACAACACCGTGAAGGAGTGCATCACCGGGACGCTGTCCTTCAACGGCCAGCGCTGCACGGCGCTCAAGCTGCTCATGGTGCACCGGGACATCGTGGGGCCCTTCCTCGAGCGCTTCACCGCCGCGGTGGAGCGGCTCAAGCCCGGCATGCCGTGGGAGCCCGGCGTCGCGCTCACGCCGCTGCCCGAGCCGGGCAAGGCCGAGTACCTGCGCGGGCTGGTCGACGAGGCCGTGGCCAAGGGCGCGCGCGTGCTCAACCGCGGGGGAGGGGAGTCGGGGCACTCGTTCTTCTCGCCCGCGGTGGTGTACCCGGTGACGGCGGACATGCGGCTGGCGAGCGAGGAGCAGTTCGGCCCGGTGATTCCGGTGATGGTGTTCGACGACGACGAGCAGGTGGTGCGCTTCGTCGTGGACTCGCATTTCGGCCAGCAGTTGAGCCTCTTCGGCCGGGACTCGACGCGCATCGGACGCCTCATCGACGCGTTCGCCAACCAGGTGGGGCGCATCAACCTCAACTGCCAGTGCCAGCGCGGTCCGGACACCTTCCCCTTCAACGGCCGCAAGGACTCGGCGGAGGGGACGCTGTCGGTGGCGGACGCGCTGCGGGTGTTCTCCATCCGCACGCTCGTGGCGGCCAAGACGACGAGCGAGAACACCACGCTCGTGCAGTCCATCCTCACCCGCCGCGAGTCGGACTTCCTCACCACCGACTTCCTCTTCTAGCGCCCGGGGCCGCTTTGTTGCGTGGGCTCCCTCCCGGGGATAGGGATGGAGCCCTGTATGTCCGTGACCGAGGAGTTGCTCGAAGCCGTCCGGGAGGAAGCGCGCCCGGAGACCTGGTCCACTGGCACGAACCTCGCCCGCTCGGGCGTGGTCTCGGTCCACTCCGTGGGTCGCGAGGAGGCGGTGTTGCGCGTGCGCGTCGCCGGCCGCCCCGCGCCCATCACCACGGTGCTCTACCCGGAGGACGCCATCTGGGAGTGCGACTGCCGGGGCCGCGTGGACCCGTGCGAGCACGTGGTGGCCGCCGCCCTGGTGCTGCACCACGCGCGCCCCGCCGCGAAGCCGCCGCCGCCATCCCGGCCCACCGCGGCCCCTCCGGCGCGGGCTCCGGCCAGCGCGCGTCCGGGCACCGCCGTGCCCAAGTCCGAGCGCATGGTGTACCGCTTCAAGCGCGTGGAGGGCGGGCTGCAACTCGAGCGGCTGCTGGTGCGTCCGGACAACACCGCGCGGCTCCTGGCGCGCAGTCTGGCGTCGGTGCTGGCCCAGCCGGTGGAGGCGGCCCGCATCCAGGTGGAGCCGTGTGACCTGCTCGCGGACAAGCTGCTGGCGCGGCCCACCCGGGGCGCGCTGCCCCCCGAGCGGCTCTCCGCGCTCCTGAAGGTGCTGGAGCCCGCCCGCACCGTGCTCTTCGACGGGGTGCTGGTGTCCGTGTCGCCCGAGCCGCTGCTGCCGCGCGTCATCGTGGAGGACCGGGGCGAGCAGACGGTGCTGCGGTTCGAGAAGGACCCGCGCATCACCGAGGTGGTGTGCCCGGGCGTCGTGGTGTGTGGCGGCATGCTCTGTCAGTTGGGCGAGCAGGGCCTCACGGGCGCGCGGCTGGAGAGCCTGCCGCAGGAGAAGGTCTTCTCGCCCGCGCAGATGGGGGACCTGACGGGCAAGGTGTTGCCGGACCTGGCGCGGCGCATGCCGGTGGACGTGCGCAGCCAGCGCTTGCCGCGCATCGACCGCACGCTCAAGCCGCGCATCTCGGTGGAGCTCAACCAGCTGGAGTCGGGCCTGTCGGTACTGCCCACGCTGGTGTACGGCGCGCCGCCCACGGTGCGCATCGACAACGGCCGCATGGTGTTCCTCCAGGGCGCGGTGCCCGTGCGGGACGAGGGCGCCGAGCAGAAGCTCATCCACGAGCTGCGCGACGAGCTGAACATGGTGCCCGGCCGTCGCGTGACGGTGCAGGGCAAGGAGGCCGTGCAACTCGCCGACAAGCTGCGGCGCTGGCGGGGCGGCCTCACCGGAGACGCCGCGCGGGTGGTGAGCCCCCATGTCCAGCTGCGTCCGGTGCTGTCGGTGGACGCCGGGACCTCGGAGGCGGGCGTGCCCCGGGTGGGCTTCACGTTCGACTTCCAGGTGGAGGGGGAGGAGGGCGGCGCGCCCCGCACGGTGGACGCGGGGGCCGTGCTGAAGGCGTGGGAGGAGGGCCTGGGCCTGGTGCCCCTGGAAGGGGGAGGGTGGGCGCCGCTGCCCACCGCGTGGCTGAAGTCCCACGGCCAGCGGGTGGCGGATCTCCTCGCCGCGCGGGAGTCCAATGGCCACCTGGCCAACCATGCCCTGCCGCAGCTCACGGACCTGTGTGAGACGCTGGAGCACCCCGCGCCTCCCGTGCTCGAGCGGCTGGCGCCCCTCGTCCAGGGCTTCGAGAAGCTGCCGGACGCTCGGCTGCCCGCGGACCTCACGGTGACGCCGCGCGCCTATCAGCTCCAGGGCGTGAGCTGGCTCACCTTCCTGCGTCAGGCGGGGCTCGGCGGGGTGCTGGCGGACGACATGGGTCTGGGCAAGACGCTGCAGACGCTGTGCGTCCTGGGCCCGGGCACCCTGGTGGTGGCCCCCACGAGCGTGCTGCCCAACTGGGAGGCGGAGGTGAAGCGCTTCCGGCCCTCGCTCAAGGTCTCCGTCTACCACGGCCCCGGCCGCGTCCTGGACGAGACGGCCGACGTGACGCTCACCACCTACGCGCTGATGCGTCTGGACGCGGAGGTGCTCGGGGCGCGCATGTGGGACACGGTGGTGCTCGACGAGGCCCAGGCCATCAAGAATCCGGAGAGCCAGGTGGCGCGCGCGGCCTATGGGCTCCAGGCCTCCTTCCGGGTGGCCCTGAGCGGCACGCCCATCGAGAACCGGCTCGAGGAGCTCTGGAGCCTGATGCACTTCACCAACCGGGGGCTGCTCGGGGGCCGCAAGGAGTTCGAGTCCCGGTGGGCGCGGCCGGTGACGGACAACCAGAAGGGCGCGGCCGAGCTGCTGCGCGCGCGCATCCGCCCCTTCGTGCTGCGCCGGCTCAAGCGCGACGTGGCGCCCGAGCTTCCCCCCCGCACGGAGTCCGTGCGGCATGTCACGCTCAGTGAGCGCGAGCGCGCCGTCTACGACGCGGTCTACGCCGCCACGCGCGAGGAGGTGGTGTCCCAACTGGAGGCGGGGGGCAGCGTGCTCAAGGCGCTGGAGGCGCTCTTGCGCCTGCGTCAGGCGGCGTGTCACCCGGCGCTGGTGCCTGGCCAGCAGGCCAAGACGTCCTCCAAGGTGGAGGCGCTGGTGGAGGCGCTCGGGACGGCCGTGGCGGACGGCCACAAGGCGCTCGTGTTCTCCCAGTGGACGTCGCTGCTGGATCTCATCGAGCCCGCGCTGCGCGAGGCGGGCATTGGCTTTGTCCGGTTGGATGGCGCGACGAGCAACCGGGGCGAGGTGGCCGCGTCATTCCAGTCACCGGACGGCCCTCCGGTGATGCTGATTTCACTCAAGGCGGGAGCGACAGGGCTCAACCTCACGGCGGCGGACCATGTCTTCCTCGTGGACCCATGGTGGAACCCCTCGGTGGAGGCGCAGGCGGCCGACCGTGCGCACCGCATCGGGCAGCAGCGGCCGGTGATGGTGTACCGGCTGGTGTCCCAGGGGACCGTGGAGGAGAAGATCCTCCACTTGCAGGACAAGAAGCGCGCGCTGTTCGAGGCCGCCCTGGGAGGCGCCTCGGGCGCCGCGTCCATCACCCGGGCGGATCTGCTGCAACTGCTCGACTGAAAGACGCATCGCGCCGGAGGCCGAGAATTCGGGCCCGGCCTTTACAATGCCCCCGCGGAAGGCGCACGATCCGGAGGACTCTCCTTTCTCCGTTGGGGTGCCGACCGGGGGGTCGCGCCCGGCGTGGAGTTCACATGCGAGCCGGGAACACGGCGTTTTGCCGTGATGTATGGAATTGCCTTGTCCGCGTGGCGCTGTTCGTGGGTCTGTGGTTGGGCTCCGAGGTGTCCGCGTCCCCCTTCACCCTTTTCGAGAGTGGTCAGGTCCGTCCGCTGGCGCTCTCGCCCAACGGCGCGTTGCTCTTCGCCGTCAACACGCCGGACAACCGCCTCGAGGTCTACCAGGTCTCCGCCAGCGGGCTCACGCACCGGCTCTCCGTCCCCGTGGGACTGGAGCCCGTGGCGGTCGCGGCGCGCAGCGACGAGGAGGTCTGGGTCGTCAACCACCTGTCCGACAGCGTGAGCGTCGTGAAGGTCGCGCCGGGCGGGGCCTCGGGGCTGGTGGTGCGCACACTGCTGGTGGGTGACGAGCCACGGGACATCGTGTTCGCCGGTTCCGACAAGAGCCGGGCGTTCATCACCGCCGCGCACCGGGGACAGAACGTGCCCTTCAACCCTCAGTTCACCACGCCGGGGATTGGCCGCGCGGATGTCTGGGTGTTCGATGCGAACAACCTGGGCACCTCGCTCGCGGGCTCGCCCCTCACGATCCTCACCCTGTTCAGCGACACCCCCCGGGCCCTGGCGGTCACGCCGGACGGCTCGCGTGTCTACGCCGCCGCGTTCCACTCGGGCAACCGCAGCACCATCATCCACGAGTCGCTGGTGCCCAATGGCGGGGAGCAGGCCGGGGGCGTGCCGGGCCCCAACACCAACGCCGCGGGCGTGCCGGCCCCGGAGACGGGCCTGCTCGTGAAGTACAACGGCAAGGACTGGCTCGACTCCCTGGGCCGCTCCTGGACGCAACACGTGAAGTTCTCCCTGCCGGACAAGGACGTGTTCGTCATCAACGCCACCGCCAATCCG
Source organism: Archangium primigenium (assembly GCF_016904885.1). Taxonomy (NCBI): domain Bacteria; kingdom Pseudomonadati; phylum Myxococcota; class Myxococcia; order Myxococcales; family Archangiaceae; genus Melittangium; species [Archangium] primigenium. The sequence goes on along the minus strand of NZ_JADWYI010000001.1, from coordinate 7,667,777 downwards.
CCCGTGCAGCTCGCGGGCTCGGCGGGCTTCTACGCGGGGGTGGGCACCATCCTGTTCAACATGGCCGTCAATCCGGTGAACGGAAAGGTGTACGTGAGCAACACCGAGGCCCGCAATGACTTGCGGTTCGAGGGCCCCGGCACCTTCGCCAAGACGACCCTGCGCGGGCACCTGCACGAGAGCCGCATCAGCGTGCTGAGCGGCTCGCAGGTCGCGCCCCGGCACCTCAACAAACACATCAACTACGCCGCGTGCTGTGCCGCCACGCCCAACGCGGAGAGCGAGAAGAGCCTCGCGCAGCCGCTCGGCATGGCGGTGAACGCCAAAGGGGACACGCTGTACGTGGCGGCGTTCGGCTCCTCGAAGCTGGGCGTCTTCGCCACCGCCGCGCTCGAGGCCGATTCCTTCGTGCCGAACGCGGCCAATCATATCGAGCTGAGCGGCGGGGGGCCCACGGGCATGGTGTTGGACGAGGCGCGCGGGCGTCTGTACGTGCTGACGCGCTTCGACAATGGCCTGTCCGTGGTGAACACCTCCACGCGCAAGGAGATCGCCCACCAGCGCATGTACAACCCCGAGCCCGCGAGCGTGGTGGCGGGTCGTCCCTTCCTCTACAACGCGCGCTACACCTCCAGCCACGGCGACTCGTCCTGCGCGAGCTGTCACATCTTCGGGGACTTCGACAGCCTGGTGTGGAACCTGGGCAACCCGGATGGCGCCTACACGCTCAACAAGAACCCCATCGCCCAGGTGCCGCCCGAGTTCGGGGACGATCCCACCTTCGGGCAGGATCCCAACTTCCACCCGCTCAAGGGTCCCCTGTCGACGCAGAGCCTGCGCGGCATGGCCAACCACGGGCCCATGCACTGGCGTGGCGACCGCTCCGGCGCCGACGACGCCCCGAACGCGCAGCCCAACAGCGGGGCCTTCGACGAGGCCGCCGCGTTCAAGAAGTTCAACCCGGCGTTCATGGATCTGCTCGGCCGTCAGGCGCAGCTCACGCCCGCGGAGCTGCAGAAGTTCACGGACTTCATGCTCCAGGTCGTCTACCCGCCCAACCCGGTGCGCAACCTGGACAACTCGCTCACCCCGGCGCAGCAGGCGGGCAAGGACTTCTTCACCCACACCCCGACCTTCTTCCACGGGCCGTGCCAGTCCTGTCACAAGTTGGATCCCAACGACAATCCGGGCGAGGGCGCCTTCAAGGGCCTCTTCGGCACGGATGGCAAGTCGGCGTTCGTGGGCACGGCGATCTTCCCGAAGACGCCGCACCTGCGGAACATGTACCAGAAGATTGGCATGTTCGGCGTGGACTACCCCTTCGGCTTCCTCCCGCCGGATCCCTTCCTGGGTGACCAGGTGCGCGGCTTCGGCTTCAACAGCGATGGCTCGCTCGACACGATGTTCCGCTTCAACAGCGGCTTCGACTTCCACCCGGTGTTCAACACGGTGGGCATCCCCGACACGCCCGAGGGCCGTCAGGCCAAGCGGGACATGGGCGAGTTCATGCTGGCGTTCGACAGCAACCTGGCGCCCATCGTCGGACAGCAGGTGACGCTCACGGCGCAGAACGTCTCGACGGTGGTGCCCCGGATCGCCCTGCTGCTCACGCGCGCCCACGTGGGCGAGTGCGATCTGGTGGTCAAGGGGCGCCTGGCGCAGACCGAGGTCGGCCTCGTCTACCTGCGAGGCGGGCAGTTCCAATGGGACCGGTCCTCGCAGGCCACCATCAGCGACGCGGCCCTGCGGCAGTCGTGCACGGGTGACTCGGCGCTGACCTTCACCTGTGTGCCGCCGGGCTCGGGCTGGCGCATCGGCGTCGATCGGGACCTGGACGGGCACCTCGACGGGGACGAGCGGGCCGCGGGCAGCGATCCCGCCAACCCGCTCAGCATCCCCTGAGCGGCCCCGGACAGTGAAACGCCGCCGGAACCCCGAGGGGCTCCGGCGGCGGCGTGCGGCACCCGCGGTGGGGCGGCGCTCAGTAGGACGACTTGGACACCATGTTCTGGTTGGTGACCGCGTTGCCCGTGCCGTTGATGATGTGGTTGATCGCCGCGCCGCCGGTGCTGCCGAGGAACACCGTGATCATGTGCTGGAACTTCACGTTCGCGTTCGAGGGCGTCTCGATGGCGTTCTCCAGGATGACGGGGTTCCAGAACACCGAGTAGATGCCGAGGCCGCGCGCGTCGTGGCTCGTCACCGAGTTGGCGACCTTGTACGAGGCGTAGCCCTTCACGCCGTCGTGCGTCCAGCTGGCCTGGTTGGGCACGTCGTAGGGGATCTCGGACTGGTAGAAGTAGACGCGGCCGCCGTTGCCGTTCCAGAGCGTCTGGTAGCCCTCGAAGTGCTCCACGAACAGGCCGTAGGCGGACACGTTGTCACCGTTGACGGTGATGCCGTTGATGCTCTTGTTCGTGTCCCAGCCCACCCCGCTGCCGTGGTCGGCGCGCCACAGCCAGATGTTGTCGAGCAGCACGTGGTTGCTGTTGACGGTGAGGCAGCTCGTCGCCTTGCCCACCGCCGCGCCACCCACCCGGCACGACACGTCGAAGAGCGCCGAGGGGTTGGCCGCGTGGCTGACCGAGTTCTTCGCGCTGCCCATGGTGATGAGCACGGGCGAGTTGGTGACGCCCGCGTCGAAGAGCACGCCCGCCACGGACACGCCATCCACGTCCGCGATGTTCATCGCCGCGGTGCCGTAGTCCGGAATGAGCGTGGCCAGACCCATGCCCAGGATGACGGTGTTGGGGTTGTTCACCTGGAGCGCGCCGGACAGGTGGTAGATGCCCGGGGTGATGAGCAGGTGCTTGCCGGCGCTCAGGGCCGCGTTGAGCGTGGTGGTGGTGTCCCGGTCCGCGCGGGCGATGTGGAACTGGTCGATGGACAGCACGGCGCCGGGCGTGGTGCCGGTGCTCCACGTGGTGCCCTTGCTGTTGGTGCGCAGGGAGGGAACCTTGACGGCGAACTTCCCGGCGTCGTCGACGAAGAGGTAGGGCTTCTCGCGGATGACCGGCGTGGTGTCCACGACGGTGTAGACCTGGTTGGGCCAGGTGCCCGACGGGGCCTGCTCATCGCCCACGAACACCATGTTCCAGTTCTGCCCCTGCCAGTTGTTCAGGCGGGTGTTGCGGGTGAGGAACTGCTGCTGGGTGCCCGAGTTGATGACGTTGTCGATCTGCGAGTCCGCGATGAACCCGCCGCTCGACCAGGCGTTGTTCCAGGCGCTGTCCCACAGGTTGATGGAGCCCTTCACGTGCACGCGGCGCATGGTGGTGGCCTGGGACACGGCCCACACCATCTTGTTGCCGTCCAGCGTCGGGACGACCGAGAGGTTCTCCATGCCGCGCCAGAAGTTCTGCGTGGCGTTGCCCTGGAACCAGTTGGCGTTGGTGCGCACCGAGCCGGTGATGGTCACGTTGTCGGGCGACTGCCCGAGCCCGATCGCGCTCATGTAGAAGCCGATCTGCACGTCCAGGTTGTAGGCGCCCGGCTTGAAGAAGTACGCGTAGCGCTCGTTGCCGAAGTGGTTCTTCTCCATCCGGTTGAAGACGGTGTTGAGCTGGCCTTGGATGGTCGCCATCGACATGGAGGGGTCGAAGACGAAGACGTTGGGGCCGAAGTCGGGATCCGTCCCGTTGCCGCCGCCGCTGCCCAGCACGCCCAGCGTGAAGGTCTCCCACTCGCGCGCCGAGGCGCCCGAGGCGTTCACGGTGCTTCCGCCCGCGTTGGTCGCCGAGACGTACTGGCCGGTGACCACCGTGCGCAGCGAGAACTTGTCCCCGGCACCGATGGCGCCCGTGCCGTTGAGCTTGGTGATGGTGAACTGCTCCCAGGACTGCGGCGAGGTCGCGGTGAAGCGGATGGCCCCGCCGCCGCCGTTGATCGCCGAGCCGTACTGGCCGCTGATGCTCTGCAGCGTCACCACGTCACCGCTGACGAGCGAGCCTCCGTTCGTGTCCGTGAGGGTGAACGTCTCCCAGTCCTGGGGCACGGTGCTGTAGGCCATGAGGTCCGCGCCGCCCCCCTTGTCCGCCACCAGGTAGTGGTTGGACCAGGTCTGCAGCGTGACCCGCAGGGTCGCCGCCGCGAGCGCCCGCTGCTCGGTGCCCACGTCCCGCGTCGCCGGCGCCGCCGTCTCCGCGGGCGTGCCGCAGCCCGAGCCGGTGGCCAGCAGCGTCAGCGTGGCCCAACCCAGCATCCGTGCGGGGCGGTTCGAGGGCGGGGGAGGGCGGTGGTCCGGTCTGACTCGGCGCATGGGGCTTCCTCGTGGGGTAAGGGGAACGGTCGAGCGCCTTAGTCCGTTTTCCTGTTTAGCGGCAAGAACTTATTAGTCCGGGAATTTGCCGATTAGCGGATTTCATGGGTTCAGGGGATACCGGGCGCGTCCGTGCTACAACCCCGGGGTGACTGTGACCCCCCGGTGGTTCGACGCCCTGAAGAAGGATCCCAAGGCCGCGGAGGTAGGAGTTCAGTGGTTCTCGCCCGCCGAATCCGAGGCGCGGCGCCGGGAGCTGCTCCAGGAGTACGACCCCCTCAGGGGGGGCGCGCGCCAGAATCTGTCGGAGGAGGCGTTCTCGGCCGCTCGGGCCCTGGCGAAGCGCTACCTGCCGGTGGGCCTGGGGCCGACGGCCACCGCGCGCCTGGGCCAGAAGACCCGCGCCTGGCTGCTGCTGGACCCGGAGTCCGCCCCCGAGCTGAAGGTCGCGCTGTCGCCGCTGCACGCCCCCTTCTTCTGGCTGCCCGCGGGGCAGTCCGTCGCCTCGCTCCAGGAGGCCCTCGCGCCCTACTTCCTCGCCTCGGCCCCCGCGGAGGAGACGCTGGTGCGCACCGAGCGGGGCCTCGTGGGCACGGGTGCGCGGGAGGGGTTGGATCTGCTCCAGCTCCACGCGCGCTACCAGGACTCGGCCTTCCTGGATGGCGTGGCCTGGGGCAGCGCCTATCCCCACGAGCCGGCGATGGACTCGCTGCCCCGGGGCGCCGCGGGACGGGTCCAGGCCCGTCGCTTCCTCGAGCAGTCGCCCACGCACCGGGCCACGTTCAGCTTCCGGTCGCTGCACTCGCGCTCGCTCCTCACCGCCGAGGCCCACGAGGGCGCCGTGGAGGGCGTCCGCCTCTTCATCGTCCGGCTGCGCTACCGCCCCGCCCAGCAGTCCGCGCTGATCCGCGCGCTCAACCAGCGCCTGGGCTCCACGTATCCGGAAGACCTTCCCATCGACCTGGCGGGCGCGCTCACGGGCCTGCCCTTCGACACGGAGGACACCGTGAGCCGGGCCCTCACCCCGGGCCTGTCCCCCGCGAGCCTGTCCTTCGCGCTGCTGTGCCTGGAGGGCCTCGCGGCGGACAACGCCTCGGCCGAGGCGCGCCTGCGGCCGTTCTCCGAGCACCCCGAGGGGCTCGTGCGGCAGCTCGTGGCCCACCTCGCGCTGCGTCGGGGCCTCTCGGGCCTGCTCGCGGACATGGCCGCCCGGGAGTCCCACCCCGAGCTCAAGCAGCGGCTCGCGGAGGCCGTCCGACGTCTCGCGTCCGATTAGGATGCGCCCATGACGAAGCGCATCCGGATCATCGAGGGCACGTGGAACTGCTCGTCGTGTGACACGAAGGGCATTGCCGCGCGGCACAAGCGCTGCCCCACCTGCAACAACCCCCGCGAGCTCACGGATGCGGAGTCCGAGTTCGACTTCGGGGAGACGGACGCGGCGACGGGCAAGTCCCGGCGGGAGGGCGTGACCGACGAGAAGGCCCTGGACATGGCGCGCGCGGGGGCGGACTGGTTCTGCGCCTACTGCGGCGCCTCCAATCGCGGGGACCACCCCCGGTGCAAGCAGTGCAAGGCCGAGCGCTCCCAGGACGCCCAGGCCCTGCGGGAGCGGGAGCTTCCGGGCCCGGCCCGCCCCGTCCCCGCCAAGAAAGGGCCCGTCTCCAAGGTCGTGTGGGTGCTCTTGGGCGGCCTGTTCCTGTGCTGCTTCGGCTCGATTGTCTACGGCGTGTGGATGACCCGCACCCAGGACTACGCCGGGGAGATCGTGGGCACCGAGTGGAAGCGCGCCGTCACCCAGGAGCGCTTCTCGCCGGTGACGAAGGAGGGGTGGCGGGACGAGCTGCGGCTCCAGCCCGCGCGCATGCCCGTCAACGGCACCGGGGAGATCGCGGGCGTGCAGAACCTCCGCGGCTGCGTGCAGAGCCGCCGGGGCAGCCGACAGGTGGCCGATGGCACCCACCGTGTCTGCCGGACGAAGACGCGCAAGAAGGCGTGCGGCACCGAGGAGAAGTGCCGCACCCGGGACAAGGGCAATGGCTTTCGCGAGGAGGTGTGCGAGGACATCACCCGCTACTGCGACGAGTCCTATGAGGACTGCAACGAGGAGACGCGCTACCGCGACGAGCCCATCTACGCCACGCGCTGCAGCTACGACACGTACCAGTGGAAGGACGTGGCGCGCCAGGAGACCGCGGGCAAGGACGGCGAGGCGCCGCGCTGGCCGGACCTCGCTCCGCGGCCTGAGGACCGGCTCCAGCGCGAGGAGCACTACACGCTGCGCATCACCTGGAAGAAGGGCGAGCCGCCGGTGAGCCACGAGCTCCAGACGGAGCAGGAGTTCCTCGCCTGGAAGAAGGGCCAGCCCGTGTCGGTTACGGTCACCAACGGGGGCGAGGTCAAGCAACTGCGCGCGCGCTGACGCGGGCTCAGTCGTCCGCCGCGTCCGGATCCCACCGGCCCGGCCCCACCGGGTAGTCCCAGGCCGTCTCGTGGGCGGCTCCCTCGGCGAAGCGCATGTCCACGTAGTCCTCGAAGGCCAGGGGCTTGTCGATGAGGTGGTGCTCGCGCATGAGCCGCAGCACCAGCTCGAAGTCGTCCCGGCGGGGGCTCAGCGGGTTGAAGCGCACGCGGTCCAGCGGCTGGGTGAGCGCCCACTTCAACAGCGAGGGCGGCTGGTTGTAGTAGTAGCGCCCCACGAACTCCGCCGCGTACTCTCGCTCGGACTTGCCCGCGTCCAGCCACAGCCCCGAGCGGGCGATGCCATCCACCAGCACCTGCACCGCCTCGGGCCGCCGCGCGATGACCTCGTCGCGCACCACCAGCACGCAGGACATGTAGTCCGGCCAGTACTCGCCGGCCTGGAAGAGCACCCGGCCATAGCCCCCCAGCTCCGCCTGCGACGGGAAGGGCTCGCCCATGACGAACCCGTCGATGGCGTTGGACGCGAGCGCGCCCGCCACGTCCGCGGGCGTCATCTCCACGACCCGCACGTCCTCCGGCGCGAGCCCGTTCTGATCCAACGCGCGCGACAACAGCAGCCGCTCGTCCGAGAAGCGGCTGGGCACGGCCATGGTCCTGCCCTTCAGGTCGGCCACCGCGCGCACGGGGCCGTCCTTCTTGACCACCGCCGCGCTGCCGTAGCGGTGACCGAGGTACACGATCTTGATGGGGACGCCCTGCGACCGCAGGGCCACGGCCAGGGGAGCGACCAGGAAGCCCGCCTGCACTCGATTGGAGATCAACGCCTCCTTGATCTCCGGGAACCCCTGGAACAGATGGGGGATGAACAGGTACTCATCGAGTGAGCGACGGGCGATGTAGTCGGTCACCGGACACGCGAGGTGTCAGGTGACGGGGATGTAGGCCACGTCGAGCCGACGCTCGCTCTCCGGCAGCAGGCCGTTGCGCACGCTGTCCCAGCGCACGTTGAAGGCCAGATGGAGCACGCTCACGATGAGGGTCCACAGGAGCACGCCGCCCAGGAGGGCGCGGGGGGACGAGCGGGTCCGAGGGTTCGAGGACGACATCAAGACTCCCGAGTGAAGGCCCACCGCACCGCGGGGACCCGTTCCAACCGGCGCATGGCCAGGTCCAGCACCAGACCGATACCGCCCATGAGTAGCATGCTCCCGACGACCAGGTCGTAGCGTTTGCCCGCGTTGCGCGCGTCGATGAGCAGGTAGCCCAGGCCCGAGTTCACGCCAATCATCTCCGCGGCGACCACCACCAGCCAGGCGACGCCCAGCGTGATGCGCAGCCCGGTGAGCACCGAGGGCAGGCTCGCCGGGAAGATGACGCGGCGGAGCAGGGCCCCCGGCCCCAGGCCCAGGTTGCGGCCCGCCCGGAGGTAGAGCACCGGCACGCGCTGCACGGCCTCGCGGGTGTACGCCACGATGGGAAAGAGCGACGCCAGGAAGATGAGGAACACGGTGGCCGCCTGCTCCACGCCGAACAGGAGGATGGCCACGGGGCTCCAGGCCAGCGGGCTGATGGGGCGCAGCAACTGGGTGACCGGACCGGCCATGCGCGCGCTGGGCGCGTGCAGGCCCATCACTAGGCCCGTGGGCACGCCGAGCACCACCGCGAGCGTGTAGCCCGCCAGCACCCGCCCGAGCGAGTCCCGCGCATGGGTCAGCAGCCGCCCCCGCACGGCCAGCTCCTCCAGGCCGAGCAGCACCTGCGCGGGCGTGGGGATGACGGTCGTCCGGGTGAGCTTCACGCTCGCGTGCCAGACGAGCAGCAGCAGCACGCCCACGGCGGCGGGCGGAAGGAGCGCGCGGAGTCCTCGCGGGAGCGTCACGGCCAGCCTCTCCTCAAATCCGGTGCGCCAGGCCGAGCTCGTCGAGCAGCTGGCGGTGGTGCTGGAGGTACTCCGGGGACGTGAGATCCCTCGGGTGGGGCATGGCGATGTCCAGGCTCCGTTGGAGCCGGCCCGGCGGCGCCGACAGCACCAGCACGCGGTCCGCCAACTGGAGCGCCTCGTCGAGGTCGTGGGTCACCAGGACGACGGTCTTCTTCTCGGCGGTCCACAGCCGCAGCAGCTCCTGGCGCAGGGTGTAGCGGGTGATGGCGTCCAGCGCGCTGAAGGCCTCGTCGAGCAGGAGCATGTCCGGATTGACCGCCAGGGCCCGCGCCACCTCGAGCCGCTGCTTCATGCCGCCGGAAAGCTCCGCGGGGTAGGCCCGGGCGGAGCCCTCGAGCCCCACCAGCTTCAGGTAGTGCGCGACCCGCTCCCGCCGCCAGGCCTCGGGCCGGTCGGCCAGTCCGAAGCCGATGTTCTCCTCCACCGTGAGCCACGGAAACACGCCGCGCTCCTGGGTCACGAGGATGCGCCGGGGGTCGGGCCGGGTGACGGGTTGTCCGTCGATGAGCACCTCGCCCTCGGTGGGCTTCAAGAAGCCGCCGATGACGTGCAGCAGCGTGGACTTGCCACACCCCGTGGGGCCCAGCAGGCAGAGCACCTCGCCCTCGTGGCAGTCGAAGTCCACCGGGGCGAGCACCCGCCGCGCCTGGCCCTCCACGGCATAGGACACCGAGACCCCCCGCACGCGCAGCTTGAGGGGGCGACTCATGGCTCCTCCGCGCCGAGCAGCTCGCGCCGGGACAGCACCTGGCGGGCCCCGCGCGCCATCACCTGATCGAGCGCCAGGCCGGTGAGGCCGATGAAGAGCATGCCCGCGACCACGAGGTCGTACCGGTTGCCCGCGTTGCGGGAGTCCACGATGAGGTAGCCCAGTCCAGAGTTCACGGCGAGCATCTCCGCGGCCACCACGACGAGCCAGGAAATCCCCAGCGTCAGGCGCATGCCGGAGAGCAACTCGGGCAGGGCCGCGGGCAGGAGGATGCGCAGGAAGAGCCGGGGGGTGCTCAAGCCGAAGTTGCGCCCGGCGTTCACGTAGACCGCGGGCACGTGGCGCACGGCGTTCATCGCGGCCAGGGTGAGCGGCGGCGCGGAGGCGATGAAGATGATGAAGACGGAGGACAGGTCCCCCACGCCCCACCAGAGGATGGACAGGGGCAGCCACGCCAGGGGGCTGATGGGCCGCAGCAGGTGGACATAGGGCGCGAGGGCGCGGCTCGCGCGTCCGCTCCAGCCCAGGAGGAAGCCCACCGGCAGGGCCACGCCCACCGCGAGCAGGAAGCCCCAGGTCACCCGGAACAGCGAGGCGATGATGTGCTTGAACAGCACGCCCCGGTGCAGGAGTTCCCCCACCCCGAGCAGTACCTGGGCGGGACGCGGCAGCCAGCGCACCTGGGTGAGCACCAGCGCCACGTCCCAGAGGACCACGCACAGCACGAGCCCCAGCCAGGGCTCGGCTCCGCGTCGAATCCGGTGGAGGAGGCCCGGCGGCATGGGCCCCACGCTACTTCATTTGTTCTCGGTGGCCAGCGCGCTCAACCGGCGTCGGGCCCCCTCGGCGCGCAGGGAGTCCGGGTGCGCGGCGAGGAAGTCCTCCAGGGCCCGCGCCTCCTGGGTCGGGTCTCCGAGCGCCCGCCAGGCCCGGGCCACGCCGTGGCGGGCCTCCTCGCTCAACGCGCCCCGGGCCCGCAGGCGCAGGGCCTGCTGGTACTGGCGCAGGCCGCCGCGGGCATCGTCCAGGTGCTCCACGCGCAGGCCTCCGGAGGCCACCAGCGCCACATAGGCGGACTCCGAGCCGGGCGAGGCCTGGATGACCCGCAGGTAGAGCGTCTCGGCGGCCCGCCACTGGCCCTGGGCCCGGCGCTCGTTGGCCCGGCGCAGCAGATCCTCGGGCTCGGCGGCGGCGCGGGGCGCCGGGACGGGCTCGGGCTCGGGCGTCACGGCCACGGGCGGCACGGGCTCGGGGGTCACGGCCACGGGCGGGGCGGGTTCGGGCGGCGGGGGGACGGGGAGGGCCTCGGCCACGGGGGGCGGAGGCGCGACGCGGGGCGGCTCCTGCCGACCTCGCCACACGCCCACGGCCACCACGGCCCCCACCACCGCCACGCCCGCGCCCATCACCCAGACGCTCCGCGGCACCCGCGCGCGAACGGGCGGGGGCGCTGGAGCCAGCGCGGGGGCCGGTGCCGGCGCCACGGGAAACGCACCCGCGAGGGCACCCTGAATCAGCGCCGCGGCCTTCTCGGGCGACAGGCTCGGGGCGGGCCCGGGCAGGTCATCCAGGGGCGCGAGCAGATCGAACGGCTCCTCGTGCTCGTCGGGGGGTGGCGTCATGGACTGCCCTTTCCTCGGCCCGGTGTTCCTTCATAGAGGGCCCGGAGGTTCGCCCGGCCGATGCGCAGCCGGCTGCGAACCGTTTCGAGCGGAATGCCGAGCTCCTCGGTGATCTCCGGCACGCTCAAGCCCAACACGTGATGCAGCACCAGCACCTGCCGGTGCTCGTCCGACAAGGCGTCCAACAGTCGCACCATGTCCCGGCGGAAGACATAGGCCTCGGGGGTGGCGTCGGTGGAGGGCACCGACTCCCCGAGGTCGTCGTCTTCTTCCTCGACCGGGCTCGGGGCCGCGCGGGCCTTGCGCAGGTGGGCGAAGGTCGTGTGTGCCACCACCCGGTCCACCCAGGACTTGAAGGTGCCCTCGCCCCGCCAACCGGGCAGGCCCCTCAAGATGGCCATCAAGGCGTCCTGGGCGATGTCGTCCACGTCCTGATCTCCCCGGCGCAGGTAGCGCACGAGATTGCGAACACGCGGCAAGAGCTCCGCCAACAACGACTCGGCCGCGCGCCGATCCCCCGCGAGGATGGCCGCGATCCGTCCATCTTCGGTGGGGAGTGACAGGCGTTCTCCCGGTGGACTTCCCTCATTCCTGGGCAGGGATGCAGGCCGGGGCGATTTCGGGTCAGTGACATTCATCGCACGTCCAGAATGATCGCCAGCCCCAGGCGGGGCTGCACCACCCACAGTTGGTTGCGCACCAACGATGCCCCCTGCTGCTGGTAGACAAGGGTGGGCACGCCCGCCAGCACGTCGGCCCCCAGGGTGCCCTCCAGCCCCACGCGTCCCACCCGCCAGCGCGCGGACACTTCCGGACCCGCGAAGGGCGCCAGGGTCAGCCGGGACGGCGTCGGCTCGAACTCGGGGTTCAGGACCTCGGTGCGGCGATGGAAGCCAGCCACCCCCGCCCCCAGGCCCGCGCCCAGCCGCCAGCGCTCCGTGGCGTGCACGGTCAGGTCCAGCCCCACCCCCACCGCGTGGCGGGCCAGGGACACCTGGGTATAGGCGTCGGTGAGCCGGGCCGGGAGGCTCGCCACGCCCCAGGCCCGGGCCCGCCAGCGGGTGCCTTCCCACGCGCCGCCCACCTGCAACCCCTGCTGGCCCGGCGGGCTGTGTCCGTCCACCGCGGCCAGCCAACCCAGGCCCAGGCGCCAGGTTCCCTCGCTCGGGGGGGGAGGGGAGACGGGGGGCGCGGGGGGCTCGACGAAGACGTCGGTGTCGGCGCGCACGCGGGAGGCCAGCGCCTCCGGCCGCCGGAGGGGCCAGGTGAACCCGCCCACGACGGCCTCCCCCACGGGGATGCCCTCCAGCAGGGCGCTCAGCGCGGAGCGGACGACCAGGGCGGCGGCCTCGGCCGAGGCGGATCGGGCCGCGCGTCCCCGCCGCGTCTCCACGGGAATGCTCCGCACGAGCAGGCGCTGGGAGGTCGGATCCGCCAGATGCACGGAGATCTCCCCCTCGGTGATCTGGAACCAGATGGCCACCCGGGCGGAATGGGCCCGGGCCAACTCCAGGGCCGCGCGCCACTGCTCTGGCGCGGACTCCCCCGGAGGCGGCGCCGACTCGGTGCGCAGGGTCACGGGCAGGTCGCTGAGCTGGCCGCGCACGCGGCTGGCCAGGGACTCGTCCTCCGGGGAGGTGACCCGCAGCACGGCCGTCCAGGCGCCCTCGGACGCCACGGCCGAGAGCGGGGCCCCCCACAGACACAGGACGAGGAGGAATCGGGACATGCTCATCCAGGGGGCGCTCACGCTGGCGGCGGACCCTAGCACGGGCTATCCGGGTCTGACGGGAGTCCCCGCCACGTGCCCGGGCGGTTTTCGTGCCATGACCCGAAACGGGCCCCTGGCGGCTCTGTCGCCCCAAATGACCTCATTGGAGCTTCTGCCCATGCGCTGGATTCCTGGAGTGCCGCTGCTTGTCTTCGTGCTGGGGGGCTGCTCCGTGATGGATCCGGTGGGCGCCTGGCGACCGATGGAGAAGGACGCGGGCTCCCTCGTGGACGCGGGCGAGGCACCGGACGCGGGCGAGGCACCGGACGCGGGTGGCGTGCCGGACGCGGGCGGGAGCAATGCCCGGCTCGACTTCTGCGCGCGGCCTGGACCGCTGTGGCTGCTGAATGACCCGGCGGGGTCCTCGGAGATCTGCGGCGCGCGCCTGGCGTTCGCCGCCTTCGAGCATGGCGTGTCCACCTGCCTGGACCTGGAGGCCAACGCCCGCCTCACCGTCGACACCCTGGGCCAGACGGGTGGCACGAGCGCCCCGGTGCGCGTGACGCGCCAGCTCCTCATCAATGCCCGGATGAGCGTCGCCGGACCGCTGACCGTGGCGAGCACCGATGGCATCGAGCTCGGGGGCTCCCTGGACGTGAATGGCGAGCTGCGGACGGCGGGCTCCCTCTTGCGCTCGGTGACCTCGGCCTCGATGCCCTCCGACGTCACGGTGGGCGCCTCCGCCTATATCGGAGGGGACGTCCGCCTCCGCTCGCTGTCCATCCCGGCGGGCGGAGCGCTGAACCTGCCCTCTGGAAAGGTGCTCGCCGTGGATGGGGGCTCGTTCCAGGTGAACCGGGGGCCGGTGCCGCAGATCGCTCCGTCCTGGGCCTGTGCCGCCCTGGCCGAGGTGGACGACGTGGAAAACCTCGTGGCGAACCACGCGAGCCTCAACCACAACGCCCTGCGGGATCCCCTGCCGCCCCTGTCTCCGGAGGCGCTCGTGGACTTCTCGGGGGACGCGCCCACGGTGGAGCTGCCGTGTGGGCGCTTCTACCTGGCGGCCATCCGGGGCACGGGCCTGGCCCGCATCCAGGTGCGCGGGCGGGCGGCGCTGTTCGTGGGGGGAGACGTGGACGTCGGCCGTCTGGAGATCTCCCTGGACGCGGGCGCGGAGCTGGACCTCTTCATCACGGGCGGGCTGCTCGCGCGCCAGCGGCTCGCCCTCGGGGACCCCGCGGAGCCCTGGCGCCTGCGGGTCTACGTGGGCGGGGACTTCAGCGAGCTGCCGCCGGACAACGCCCTGGCGGGCCAGTTCTTCGCGCCACGGGCCCGTTTGAGCCAGAGCCCGGACGTGGACCTGCGGGGCGCGCTCCTGGTCGAGAGCCTGATCAGCTCGGGGAACCTGGGCGTGCACTACGACCCGAGGGTGCGCGAGCTGGTGAACGCGTGTGTCACGCCCCCGCGCGACTGAGCGGGGCGCCCCCGCGGGTCCGGCGTCAGTCCTCCAGGTCGAAGAAGCTCCGGGCGAGCCGCTCGCCATTGACCAGCAGATCGACCTCGTGTCGGCCCGCGTAGTGGGTGCGGGTGCTGAAGTCGCGGATGCGCTGCCGGCGGCTCAAGGACTCCACGGCCCCGGGGGCGAGCGTCAGCGTCTTCCACTTGAAGACCTTGGCCGAGGTGGTGCCGGACTTCTTCACGTAGTGCACCGCGTAGTCCACCACCAGGCGCTGGGGCGTGTCCGAGGTCGACTCCAGCCGGACGGACAGCGTGAGCTGATCGCCCCGCCGGAGCGTGCGGGGCGAGACCGTCAGCCCCTGGAGGCGCACCTGAGCCCGGGCGCCCGCGCCCAGGAGCGCCAGGGCGCGCGCATCCCCCTTCTTGACGAGGTTGCGCAGGGCATGGCGGGCGATCCAGGCGGTGGCGGGCTGCTCGAGCGGCCATTGCCCGAGCCGGTCGAGCACCCAGCCAGGGTCCACCTTGGTGATGTCGTTGAGGTGGTTGGCCACGGACTTGCGGACATACGGGCTGGGGTCGGCCCGCAGGTTCTCCAGGATGGGGAGGGCCCGGGAGGGGTCGGCGCGCAGGGCGTCGATGCGGGTGGCCCAGGGCAGCAGGGGTCGGCAGCCCTCGCTGGCCAGGCGCCGCACGTGGTCATCCGGATCCCTCGACCACTGCTCCATCACCCGCAGGGTGCGCGCGAGATCCTTCTGGAGGAAGGGCCGCACCCCGAACTCCGACGAGCCGAACGGGGTGAAGAACCGCAGGGCCTCCAGGGACAGCTCGAAGTGCCGCTCGCCATACAGGGCCACGTAGTCGGGCAGCACCAGGGTCACGAACCGGTGCTCCAGCCGGGGCGCGAGCCGCCGCAGGATGTCCACCGCCGTGGGGAAGTCCTCGGGCAGGGTGGCGTGGAGCGTCTCCGTCACCCGCCGCAGCCGCTGCATGAGCGACAGCGCCTCCAACTCGCGTGAGGCCTCCTTCAGGAACCGTCGGGCGTCGAAGGACGGATGGACGGCGGCCGTCTGCGCGGCGATGTGCCGGAGCCGCGCGAGGTCGAAGATGTCCTTGAGGGCGGGGGCGGGCGGAGGGGCGGGAGCGGTCATGGACGGGCGGGCAGGTGGGCCTGCATCTCTCATCCTCCCACGGCCATGTCGCGGCGGCGGTGAAACCCAAGGGGCCCCTATTTTCAGTCCTTCAATGAATTGACGGGATGACTGAATATCCTTGATTAAAATCAATCAGCTCCTAGGGTCGGGCGAAACCCATACCCCGTGCCCGGAGATTGAGCATGTCCTCGATCCACCCCCGCTCGCGCCAGACGTCGCGGGCATTCAGGAGGGCGGCGTATGTGCTGCCCCTCCTGTCTGCCTTCATCGGCTGGAGCGCCCAGGCGGCCTCCTCGTTGTTGTCTTTGAAGCGGCCCGCGTATGCCTCCTCGTCGGAGGGCAACAACGCGGCGGAACTGGCGGTGGATGGCACCACGGGGGCGCGGTGGGCGAGCGCCTGGGGCGTCGATCCGCAGTGGCTCTACGTGGACCTGGGCGCCTCGGCGCAGATCGATCGCGTCAAGATTCAGTGGGAGGGCGCCTACGCCAAGGCCTACAAGGTCCAGGTCTCCCAGAACGAGCTGGATTGGACGGACCTCTCTTCCACGACGGCGGGGGATGGCGGGGTGGACGACCTCACGGTGGCGGGCACGGGCCGCTACGTGCGGGTGTACGGCACCCAGCGCGCCCTGAGTGCCTATGGCTATTCCATCCTGGAGCTGGAGGTGTACGGCACGGGAGGCGTGAACACACCGCCGTTGCAGTACGGCCCCAACGTGGCGCTGAACCGGCCCGCCAGCGCCTCGTCCCTGGAGGGGGCCCTGGGCGCGGGCAACGCGGTGGATGGCAATGGCGCGACTCGCTGGTCCTCGGCGCCCACGGACAATGAATGGCTGAGCGTGGATCTGGGCAGCACGCGGACCCTCGGCCGGGTGGTCTTGAATTGGGAGGCGGCGGCGGGGCGGGTCTTCGACCTCCAGGTGTCCACCAATGGCACGCAATGGACGCCGGTCTACCGGGAGCTCCGGGGCGCGGGGGGCAAGCAGGACATCCCCCTGTACACCTCGGGCCGGTACGTGCGGATGCAGGGGTATGGCCGGGCCTCGGGCTTCGGGTATTCGCTGTTCGAGTTCGAGGTCTACGACTACGTCACGGGCCACCCGAAACCCACCTACACGATTCCCGCCCTGCCCACGCCCTCCACGGTGCAGGTGGGGCAGGGCGGCTACCTGACCAACGACTACAAGATGCCGCAGCCGCGCTACCCGACGTACCGGGCCGATTCGGTGAAGGCGCCGCTGCCCTCCAATGACTGGTGGCAGTCGTTGTTCATCAAGCCCCTGGGCGATGCCCTCATCACCCTGCCGCTCAAGTCCCGCTTCACCAGCCAGGGCCTGGCCATCCAGAGCCCGGGCACGGGGTGGATCAACGGGGACCGGTCCGCGGTGAACGCGGACGGCGAGCCGGACCTGTTCCTCATGTCCAACGCCATCGACACCTCGAAGATGGCCAACCGGGTGACGGGCTACGGGGACTGGTCGGTGGACTCGGTGCTCAGCGACGACGCCACCGACAAGTTCAAGGTGACGTTCGTCAAGGGCTCGCCCTACCTCTTCACCCAGTTCAGCGACCCGACCTCCGTGGAGCTCTACTCCGCGCGCATCACCCAGCTCTTCGATGACCGGGGCACGGCCCTGCTCACGACGGACGGCGCCACGGTGACGACCGATCGGGTGGGCGTGAAGGTGGTGACGCCGGATGGCGGCGGGACGCTCCAGACGCGCTTCTACGGGCTCTTCGCGCCCGCGGGCACGGTGTTCAAGAAGGTGGGCCCGAAGTTGAAGATCCAGCTCGGCGGGGGCCAGGGCTATCTGTCCGTGGCGGCCCTGCCCGCGGCGGGCGACCTGGGCTTCTTCCACCAGCACGCGTATGCCTTCGTGACGGGCTCGCGCGTGGGGTACGTCTTCGACCCGGCCACCGCCCTGGTCACCACCACCTTCACCCTCACCACCCAGCTCAAGCGCACGGGCTTCTCGGACCAGACGCTGGCGGCGCTCTTTCCCCACCAGTGGAAGAGCACGCTGTCGCCGCTCACCGCGCTGACGTACCCCTCGGTGCGCGGCACGCTCAAGGTGCGCGAGGGCAACACCTTCGTGACCACCCAGCGCTTCCAGGGCATCGTCCCCCAGTTCCCCGAGCCGACCAACCCCGAGTACTCCCGGGCCCTGCTCAGCCAGTACCTGGTGACGCTGGAGCGCGAGACGTCGGCCAACCTGATGGGGGCGGATGCCTACTGGCAGGGCAAGTCCTTGCATCCCCTGGCCATGGGCGCGCTGACGGCGGACAAGATTGGCGACACGACCTACCGCGAGCTGTTCCTGTCGCGCATGCGCACCATCCTGACGAACTGGTACACCCACACGTCGGGCGAGCCGGATTACTTCTTCTATTACAACCCGGACTGGGGAACCCTGTACTACCGCGTGAGCGAGTTCGGGGCGAACACCGGCATCACGGACCACCACTTCACCTACGGCTACTTCGTCTTCGCCTCGGCGGTGCTCGCCACGTACGACGCGAACTTCCGCTCGCAGTACGGCGCCATGGTGGAGCACCTCATCCGGGACTACGCCAACCCGTCCCGCACGGATGCGCTCTACCCGTTCTTCCGCAACTTCGACCCCTACGAGGGCCACTCCTGGGCCGGCGGCTACGCGGACAACGCCAACGGCAACAACCAGGAGGCCGCGGGCGAGGCGCTCTTCGGCTGGGTGGGCCAGTACCTGTGGGGCGTGCTCACCGGGAACACGGCCTACCGGGACGCGGGCATCTACGGCTTCACCACGGAGCTCAAGGCGGTGGAGCAGTACTGGTTCAACTACGACGGGGACAACTGGGTGCCCCAGTGGACGCACAAGACGGTGGGCCAGGTGTACGGCTCGTCGAACTTCTACGGCACCTTCTTCAGCGGCGCGCCGGTGCACATCTACGGCATCCACTGGCTGCCGACCTCCGAGTACCTCACCAGCTACGGCTTCAACCCCGCCCGGGCGGCGAGCCTCTACAACGGCTTCGTCACCGACAACGGCGGGCCGGAGACCTCGTGGCAGCACGTGGTGTGGCCCCTCCAGTCCCTGAGCGATCCCCAGGCGGTGCTGGCCAAGTGGAACGCCACCCCGGTGCAGAAGAACGAGCTGTTCAACACCTACTGGTTCGTCCACAACCTGGCGAGCCTGGGCCAGCGCTCCGCGGATGTCTGGGCCACGGGCGGGGCGAGCGCCTCGGTGTACAAGAAGGGCGGCACGTACTCCGCCCTGGTGTGGAACCCCACCGCGAGCGCCGTGACGGTGACCTTCAAGAACGCCTCGGGCACCACGGGCAGCGCGTCCGTGCCGGCCCGCGCCCTGGTGCGCGTGGACCCCCTGCGCAACAACTGAGCCTCCCGGGGACTCAGGGCCGGGGCGGCAGCAGCGCCTCGGCCCTGGGCGCGCCCGGCAGATCGAGCTGGGCCAGACACGGCTCGAGGGCCGCTCGGACCTGGGCCCGGTCGTGGTCGAACGGGAGCGTGCGGTCGGCCACCTCCGCCACGCGCTGGGCCTGTCCGAGCAGCACCCGGCGCCGCGCGGGGTCACCGGTCTGCCGCGCGGCGTGGGTGAAGGCGCGCAGCAGGGACACCTGCACGGCCACGTTCTCCCCGGCGCACAGGCGGATCTGATCGAAGCACAGGCCCACGAGCCCCTCGAACGAGCGGCCCTTCGCGATGACCCGCAGGGTGCCATCCTGGGCGCGCAGCTGCTCCGGAATGTTCCGTCGGGTGATGCACTCGAGGACCGCCCCGAGGTAGTCCACGCACATGACCCCCGTGGTGGTGTCGTTCACCCCGGCCGACAACGCCTTGAGTCCGATGTCCACGAGTTGCCGCACCCCGAACGCGGGGTCCTGCTGCACCGTGCGCGAGCCGCCCACGCCGAAGGCGCCGCGCAGGCCGCGCAGCAAGGCCTCGTCCAGGGGCTTCACCCGGGCGATGGTGCAGAGCACGCCGTGTCGGGTGACGAACCCGCCGACGTCCACCTCCATGCGCACCACCGTGTCGTTCCGGGTGGCGAGGTCCAGCAAGGCCTGTTCATCCACGCTGCGCACGTAGCCCGTGCGGTCGGCGGTGATGGCGTGCCAGACGGTGCCCGGCGCCTCGGCCTTCTGGGGAATCTCCGTGCCGGGGCGCGCGGGCTGACCCATCTCCTGGGGAAACCACGTGGCCAGGGCCGCGAGCGTCTCGTGGGTCACCCGCTCGAGGATGGTCGCCGCCTGGATGGAGGAGGCGATGTGGTGGATGAAGAAGATGAGCACGCCGATGCTGACCAGGGCGAGCACCAGCCCCGCCATCACCGCGATGGCGGGGATGAACTCCCGGCCCTCGTCGCCGCCGCGGATGGTGCGCAGCACGACGAGGCAGTAGGCGAACAGCCCGACGAAGTAGCCCAGGACGAACTGGTTGTACCGGTCGCGCATGAAGTTGCGGATGAGGCGCGAGGTGTACTGCGACGACGCCGTGGCGAGCGTGGAGATGGTGAGCGAGAAGGTGAGGCTGGCCACGGTCATCATCGAGCCCGCGATGGCCGAGAGCATGCCGCGCGCGCCCTCCGCGCCCACGCCGAAGAACAGGGGATGGTCCTCGGTCCAGTCGTGGCCGATCACGACGTCGAGCGCCGTCAGCGCCACGGCCAGCAGGACGGACACGACCACCATCGTGCCGGGGATGAACCACAGGGTGGAGCTGAGCCAGAGCCAGAAGTCGCGGAGCCGATTCACCCGCCTACCCTAGGGGTCTCCGCGCCCTCCGGGGATGCGCCACGGGGCCCTCGTGTCCATTGTCGGGTGAGCACGTGTACCAGGAGACAATGTCCGAGAGGACAGTGCCGCCGTGCCGCTTCCCATGCCCCACGGCCAGGCGAGCGAGGGCCGCGCCGTTGGTCCGAGACTCCTCGATGTCCTGGGCTTCCCCCATGTTCGAACCGGAGGGAATCGATGCGCATCGCAACGGAGCTCAGTCCTTCGCGGTACAGCCCCACCCCACGGCACGAGGAGCGCCACAAGGCCAAGGTCGATCGGATCGCGCGGCAATTGCGCCAGCGCACCAGCACCCGGCCGGCGTCCTTCAAGAAGAAGACTCCGCCCCACCAGGTCCCCAAGCACGGCGACCTGCGGCGCGGCGACGACAAGATCGACCTGAGTGATCTCGATGAGATCCTCGAGATCGATCCGGTGACCCTGACGTGCACGGTCGAGCCCGCGGTGACCTTCGACGAGGTGGTCCAGGCGACCCTGCGCCATGGGCTGGTGCCCATCATCGTCCCCGAGCACAAGACCATCAGCCTGGGCGGCTCGGTGGCGGGCTGCTCCATCGAGTCCATGTCCTTCAAGTCCGGGGGCTTCCACGACACGTGCCTGGAGTACGAGATCATCACCGCCAAGGGCGACGTGCTGCGCTGCTCCCCGGGCGAGAACCCGCTCGTGTTCCAGATGATCCACGGCTCGTTCGGCACGCTGGGCGTGCTGTCCAAGCTGCGCTTCCGGCTCGTGCGCGCCGCGCCCTATGTCCACATGACCTACGAGACGTACGACACGCTCGAGGCCTTCCAGCAGGCCATCTTCCGCCACTCCACCGCCCAGGACGTGGACTACATGGACGGGCAGATCTTCTCGGCGACGAAGCACGTGCTGTGCCTGGGCCGCTTCACCGAGGAGGCGCCGTACACGAGCCGCTACGACTGGCTCAAGGCCTACTGCGAGAGCATCCCCGTGCGCCAGGAGGACTACCTCTCCACGTACGACTACCTCTTCCGCTACGACCGGGGCGTCACGCACGTGTCCCCCAGCAGCCTCGTGGGCCGGGCCCTGTTCGGCAAGCTGGTGCACTCGGACAGCATGTTGCGCGCCGCGCACCGCTTCCACCGCTTCCTGCCGAAGCAGAACCCGTCGGTCATCGTGGACGTGTTCATCCCGTTCTCGCGCACCGCCGAGTTCATGGACTGGTACCACCAGGAGGTGCGGCACTACCCGGTGTGGTGCGTGCCGTACAAGCGGGTGCACGACTACGAGTGGCTCACGCCCCAGTGGTGGAGCGGGGTGCAGGATCCACTCTTCCTCGACCTCGCGGTCTACGGGCTCCAGCAGCCGCCGGGCCGCAACTTCTACAAGGAGTTCGAGGACGAGCTGCTCCGGGTCAACGGCACCAAGACGCTCATCTCGTACAACTACTACGACGAGCAGACCTTCTGGAGCCTCTGGAACCGCGACACCTACCAGGCGGTGAAGCGGCTCACGGACCCGGACAACGTCTTCCGCGACCTCTACACCAAGACCTGCCGGGCGGCGTTGGGACTGGAAGGGGATTCGAAGAATTAACAGTAAAACAAGAAATCCTGTAGGGTGCGCCCCCGCTCGTGGATGAGCCACGAGTGGGGAGTTCCGTGCGGGAGAAGCGCCCATGAAGCCTGGTGGCGAGACGTCTGGAGTGGAGAAGTCTGTCCGGCGGACCACGGTCCTGGTCCTGAGTGCGTGGCTGGGCGTGGCGTGTGGCGCGACGCCCCCGGTGGACGCGGACGGGGCGCCGGGTCAGGCGGAGGGGGCCCAGGTCGCCGCGGACTGCGCGGCGGGCAACTCCGCGGCCCTGCAGGACCTGGGGGATGACCTGCCGCAGGGCACGGGGTCCGCGGTGTCGACGATGACCATCAAGAACGTGGGCGGCACGGGCTCCTATCAGCGTGTGATCTCCATGAACCCGGGCGTCTGGGGACAGACCTGTCCCGGGGATGCCTGCGTGAAGGCGAACACCGCCGTGAGCGGGGCCCTGGCGCCCTTCAACGAGGACGTGACGGTCAACTTCCGCGGCCCCATGGAGTTGTACGACATCGCGGTCTACACGCCGGGCTCGAGTGCCTGGTCGCGCGTGTCCTCGTGGAACCGGTGCGGCTCGTCGAACATCACCTTCCTCAACAACCTGGGCGGCACGGGGAGCGGGGAGTGGACGCTGTGCGGCGGCAACAGCCAGAGCTACGCCTCGGCGGATGGCAAGACGGCGGTGGCGGCGCCCACGGCCTTCACGGGCAAGCTGGAGAATCGGGTGGAGATGAACATCCTGTCCGGCGTGGCCTGCAAGGGCACGGGGGACTCGGGGGATTGTGGCTTCTACCGGGGCGTGTCCCGGCGTGGCTGGGCCGGGGCGAAGATCTTCGCCATCCGCGCGCGCATGCCCCGCTTCAGCGGCCCCCTCAGCCAGTACTACGACGACGTGCCCGCCATCTGGATGCTCAACGCGCGGGTGGTGCGCACGGCGCAGTATGGCTGCAACTGCCGGGGCATGGGCTCGCCCGGAGGCTGCGGTGAGCTGGACGTGGCCGAGGTCATCCACGGCCAGGATCTCACGCACGCGACGAGCACAATCTACTCGTTCAAGGGCGCCACGGGCAGCGGGCAGAACTACTTCATCCGCCCGGTGAAGGAGAGCGCGACCTTCATCGTCATCTTCGATGCGACCGGCAACAAGGTGCAGATGCTGCGCCTGCCGGCCAACGGCTTCAACTTCGGGGATACGGTGTCCAACACCACGGTCAACGAGTGGCTGGCGCGCACGGGCCTCTCCATGTCCCTGCCGTGACGGACCGGGGGCCGCCGGGTAGAGTGCACCCGGCGACCTCATGATTCCCCCGTCCCTGCCTCCCGATGAAGCGCGGCGCCTGTTGGCCCTGCGGCGTCTGAACCTGTTGGACACCCCGGCCGAGGAGCGCTTCGACCGCATCGTCCGCATGGCCTCGCGGATGTTCCGCGTGCCCATCACCCTGGTCTCCCTGCTGGACGAGTCACGCCAGTGGTTCAAGGCGCGGGTGGGCCTGGCGTCCGCCTCCACGCCGCGAGACGTGTCGTTCTGCGGCCACGCCATCCTCGCGCCCCTCACCTTCGTGGTGCGCGACGCCCGGGAGGACGTGCGCTTCGCGGACAACCCGCTCGTCACCGGCGAGCCGCACGTGCGCTTCTACGCGGGCCACCCCCTGCGCGCCGCGGATGGCAGCCCCGTGGGGACGCTCTGCCTGCTCGATCGCCAGGCACGCGAGTTCACGGACGAGGAGGAGCAGCTGCTGCGCGACCTGGCCTCGTGGGTGGAGCTGGAGCTCAACGCGCTCACCCTGCGTGAGGCGCGCACCGTGCTGGAGCAGCAGGAGCGCTTCTTCGAGCTGTCCGTGGACATGCTCTGCATCGCCGGGCTGGATGGGACGTTCCGGCGGCTGGGCCGGGCATGGACGCGGACGCTCGGCTACCCCGAGGAGACCCTGCTGACCACGCCGCTGCTGGACCTGGTGCACGCGGAGGACCGGGCCGCCACCGCCGCGTGGCTGGCGCGGGGCGCCCGGGGCGAGCCCTTGCCGTCCTTCGAGCACCGCTGCCGGGCGGCGGACGGCTCCTGGCCGTGGTTGCAGTGGAACGCCGCCGTCAATCGGGAGGAGGGCATCTTCTACGGCGTGGCGCGCGACGTCACCGAGCAGAAGCGCCTGGAGGCCGAGCGCGAGCAGGTGGCGCGGATGAAGAGCGAGTTCGTCTCCACGGTGAGCCACGAATTGCGCACGCCCCTCACCTCCATCCGGGGCTCGCTGGGCCTGCTGGACGGGGGCGTGCTCGGCGACCTGCCCGAGCAGGCGCGGGACATGGTGCGCATCGCGCGCAACAACACCGAGCGCCTCATCCGCCTCATCAACGACATCCTCGACCTGGAGAAGATGGAGTCGGGCAAGCTGGACTTCCACCTGGAGCCCCTGGCGCTGGACACCCTGCTCACGCACGCCGTGGAAGCGCACCAGGGGTATGCGGAGCAGTGTGGCGCCCGGCTGGAGCTGGTCCTGGAGGTACGCGACGTCCGGGCGGTGCTCGATGGGGACCGCTTCCTCCAGGTGCTCGCCAACCTGCTGTCCAACGCGCTCAAGTTCTCGCCCCGGGGCGAGCGGGTCACGCTGCGGCTCGCGCGCTCGGACACGGGCGTGTGCGTGAGCGTGGAGGACCGGGGGCCGGGCATTCCCGAGTCCTTCCGTGCGCGGGTCTTCGAGAAGTTCGCCCAGGCGGACGGCTCGGACAGCCGGAGCAAGGGCGGCACCGGCCTGGGGCTCTCCATCGCCTGGTCCCTGATGCAGCGCATGGGCGGCTCGCTGGACTTCGTCTCGCGGCCGGGGGAGGGCACCACCTTCCGGGTGGAGCTGCCCGAGTGGCACGCGGCGCCGGTGGCCGGGTAGGTTCTCGCTCCGAATGTCCGCGACCCCCTGTCATCGTCATCCGCTCATCTCCGCGACCCGGGGGTGTGGCGAGTGCTTCCAACCCATCTGCGCCGGCTGCTCCGTCCTCGATGGAGAGACGTGCCGCTGTCCCGAGTGCGCCGCCGCCCACCGCAAGGGCCAGTCCCGGCGGATGCTCGGGGTCGCCGCGCTCGGCCTCTGCCTGGTGGGCGCGGGCGTGGGCTACGTGCGGTGGCGGGAGAACGCCCCCGCCTCCCCGGAGCCCGGGTTCGACTATGGCGCCCACCGCGGGCGCGTCCTCGCGCTCCGGAGCCAGCTGGAGAAGGAGCCGTGTGATCGGACGCGGGGGGTGGAGTTCGCCCAGACGCTGTTCAGCCTCCAGGACTGGCGGGGCAGCGTCCGGTTCACGGACGACTTCATCGCCCGGTGTGGCCAGTTCCCCGCGCTGCGCTCCATCAGCTACTCGGCGCACATCCGCCTGAGCGAGTTCGAGCCCGCCATCCGGGATGCCACGGAGCTCATCGACAGCGCACCCGGCAACGCCGGCTACCGCGTCTGGCGGGCCCTGGCGTACCAGTCGCGGGGCGCGGCCGAGGAGTCCCTCGCGGACTTCCAGGAGGCCTTCAAGCTCCAGCCCGAGCAGTTCCAGGTGGCCAACCAGCTCGCCACCACCTACGAGCAGCGCAACCAGCCGTGTGAGGCCTGGCGGGTGTTCCTGGAGCACCAGCGCGTCAACCCCCAGGCGTCGCACAACCCCGAGGTCGTGGGGCGCGCCCAGGGCCTGGCGCTCCGGGGCCGCTGCGCGCCCGAGGAGACCCGTCCGGCGGTGCCCGCCGGCAAGACCCGGAAGTGAGGCGCCATGCACCGCAGCCGCAGACTCGTGCTGGCCGCGCTCATCCTCGCCAATCCCGCATGCCCCCCGGGGGGTTCTTTCGCATCGGCGGCGTGGCTTCTTGCGCTCCTGCGCTGGCCGTCGTTGGGTGTACTGGGTCGTACCTATCGGAGAATGAAAGCGAGCCCCATATGAGTGACACGAAGTCGTCCCAGGAAGGTGGCTGTCGGTGTGGGCGGGTGCGGCTGCGCATCAGCGCGCCGTCCCTGCTCACCATGGCCTGCCATTGCACGGGCTGTCAGCGGATGACCGCCAGCGCCTACTCCCTGAGCACCGCGATTCCCAGCGAGGGCTTCGAGGTCATCCAGGGCGAGCCCGTCATCGGCGGCCTGCACGGTGCCTCGCGGCACTACTTCTGCGGCTACTGCATGAGCTGGATGTTCACCCGGCCCGAGGGCATCGACACCTTCGTCAACGTGCGCGCGACGATGCTCGACGACCCCAGGGGCTTCACGCCGTTCATCGAGACGTGGACGAGCGAGAAGCTCCCCTGGGCGACCACTCCGGCGGTCCACAGCTTCGAGAAGCTGCCGGCCTACAGCGACTTCGAGGGGCTGACGAAGGAGTTCCTGGAGCGCGCGGCGAAGTAGGCCCCGCCTTACGGCTCGGGCACCACGACGGTCATCTGCACCGGACGGTGATCGCTTCCCGTCTGGGGCAGCTGCTGCAGGCCGCTGGTGGTGATCGCGGGCGAGACGTAGAAGCCGTCGATGCGGTGGCCCGAGTCGGGCCCCCTCGGCAGCAGGCCCGTGCGGGCGCCGATGTCATTGGGGTCCTCGTCGACCACCTTGTTCCAGTCCGCGCCCAGCACCAGGAGCCGCCCGCTGCGCTTGGCGAAGGCCACGACGTTGTCCGCCATGACGGCATAGGGGCTGCCGGGTCCGGTCTGGCAGCGCGGCGGGGGCATGTGCAGCGACGCGGTGCGCACCCAGCGGTTGTTGTTCAACTGGACGTCCACCTGGGCGATCCACCGCGTCAGGATGCCGCCATCGGGGCAGCCGCTGGCCTCCGTGCCCTTCACCAGCTGCAAGTCGCCGATGTCGCGCACCGCCGACTTGCGGATGACCACGGCGCTGCCCTGCCGGTCCTCGGACGAGGTGTCCTGACGCACCGCCCAGCCATCCCCGAGGATGTCGCGCAGCCGGACGTTCTTGGCCTCCTGCACGAACACGATGTCCGCGTCGGGCCCGATGGTGCTCCAGTCCTGGCGCACCGCATCCGGTCCCCGGAAGGCGAGGTTGGCCGTCACCACCCGCAGCCGCTCGGCGGCCAGCGGCGTGACGGACGGGGTCGCCGCGGAGCGGACGCTCGCGACCGCCGCGCCGGAGGCCGCCAGCACCGCGAGGGCCGCGCCCGAGAGGGTGACGAGCCGTTTCATCAGGGACGTGGGACGCAGGGTCATGTGCTTCGTTCCTCGGAGCGGAAAGGGGACCGTGTCCCAGCGTGTCCGGTGATTCTCCGTAAGTCAAGGATAGTCAGTTTTCATGGGTAAAGCCTTCGCGCTCAGGGTCGGGGACGTGCGCCCGGCGCCAGGCGCACCGCCAGGGCCGCGAGCGCGGAGCCGGTGGCCAGCAGCGTCAGGGCCCCCCAACCCCACGCGGCCAGAAGGAAGCCGCCGCTCGCCGCGCCCAGGGACATGCCGATGAACATGCCGACGATGAGCACGGCGTTGAGCCGGCTGCGCGCCGAGGCGTCGAGGCCGAAGACGATGCTCTGGTGCGCCACGAGCGTGACCTGGACGCCCAGGTCGAAGCCCAGGGCACTGAGGGCCAGCAGCCAGAGCCCGGCGCCCGACGAGAGCCAGGGCAGGGCGAACATCAAGGCGAAGGACAGGGCCGTCAGGCCCGCGCCCAGGCGGGTGATCTTCTCGGCGCCGAGGCGATCCGCGAGGCGGCCCGCCACCGGGGCGCCCAGGGCTCCGGCGGCGCCCACGAGGCCGAAGGCGCCCGCGGCCTCGCTGCCCAGCTGGAAGGGCGCGTCCCGCAGCATCACGGCGAGGGTGGACCAGAACGCGCTGAACCCGATGGCGAGCAGGCCCTGGGCGAGCGCCGCCCGGCGCAAGGCGCCATGTTCCCGCCACAGCCGGGTGAGGGAGCCCAGCAGCGCGCGATAGGGCAGGGTGCTGGTCGGCCGGAAGCGGGGCAGGCGCTGCCAGGCCACGAGGCCCATCACCGCCACGCTGCCAGCGGCGAACAGGTACACGGCGCGCCAGCCCAGGCGCGCGGCGACCACGCCACTGACGACGCGGGACAGCAGGATGCCGAGCAACAGGCCCGTCATCACCGTGCCCACCATCTTGCCGCGGTGCCGCTCGGGGGCGAGCATCGCCGCGGCGGGGATGATGTCTTGCGCCACGGTCGCCGCCAGCCCGAGGGCGAGGCTCACCGCCAGCAGCGGCCCGATGCCCGGCGCGAGGCTGCCCAGCAACAGGGCGCCACTGAGCACCGCGAGCTTGACGAGGATGAGGCGGCGCCGGTCGAACCGGTCTCCCAGGGGGGCCAGCAGCAGGATGCCCAGCGCGTAGCCCAACTGGCTGAGCGTGGGCACCAGACCCATCGCGCCCCCCGAGGCCCGGAGGTCGGCCCCGATGACCCCGAGGATGGGCTGGCTGTAGTAGAGCGACGCCACGGACAGGCCGGCGCTCGTGGCCAGCAGCAGCCGCAGGCCTCCCGACAAGCGCGGAGGCGTGTCCGTCCCGAGGGCCTCGAGGCTCCGGTCGAGGCTTGCATGCACGGTGGGAATGGATGACATGAGGCGGTCTCCCTTGTCGCGACGAGTCGAGACAACTGTGCGCGAGGGAAGGGCGGCACGGTAGGCGGAGGCACCGCACAAGGGTTATACGTTCCACGCATAAAGCCGCCCGAGGAGGCCGTCATGCCCCGCCCACCCAGGTCGTCCTCACCGCCCGCCACCGCCGACCGCCTCGAGTTGATGCGGACCTTCGTGTGCATCGTCGACGCGGGCAGCCTGTCCGCCGCCGCCGAGCGCATGGCCACCACGCAGCCCACGGTGAGCCGCCGGCTGCAGACGCTGGAGCGCTCGCTGGGCCTGCGGCTGCTCCAGCGCTCGACGCACGCGATGAAGCTCTCCGAGGACGGGGTGCGCTGCTACGCGCGCGCCAAGGAACTGCTGGCGAGCTGGGAGACCTTCGAGGCGGACCTGCGCGGCGCGAGTGACGAGCCCGAGGGCCTGCTGCGGGTCGTGGTGCCGCATGCCTTCGGACAGGAGCAACTGGTGGGGCCGCTCACGGCGTTCCTCAAGCGCCACCCGCGCGTGTCCGTGGAGTGGCTGCTGCACGATCGGCCCCCGGACTTCATCGCGGAGGGCATCGACTGCGCCATCCGCGTGGGCGAGGTGCATGACCCGGACGTGGTGGCCCTGCGCGTGGCGGAGGTGCCGCGCATCGTCGTGGCCGCGCCCGCGCTGCTGGCCGGGGCGCCCCCGCCGGAGCAGCCCGAGGCGCTCGAGCGGCTGCCCTGGTTGTCCCTGCGCACGTTCTACCGGGACGAGGTGGCGCTGACGCACGCGGCCACGGGAGACGTGCGGTCCATCCACTTCCGGCCCCGCATGAGCACGGACAGCCTCTACGCCATCCGGAGCGCGGCGATGGCCGGCCTGGGCGCGTGCGTGGCCTCGGCGTGGGCGCTCCAGGAGGCGCTCGGGCGCGGCCAGCTCGTGCACCTGGTGCCGGGCTGGCGCGCCGCGCCCCTTCCCATGTCCGTCCTCTACCCGCAGGCGCGCTTCTACCCGGCGAAGCTGCGCGCCTTCGTGGCGTGGATGCGCGAGGCGGTGCCGGCGGCCGTGGCGGCGGGCATGGCGGGCGTCTGAGCGGGCGTCCCGGAAAACCGGTTCCGGTCGGGGTGGGGGCCCACTATGCTCCCGCGCCGGGCGGTCCGACCCCTCACGCCCAGGAGACGACATGACGCGCGAGTACCCCCAGGAGCAGCTGTTGGCGTTCGTTCAGGCCATGGCCAACGTGGCGGCGAGTGACGGCCGGGTCACCGAGGACGAGCGTCAGCAGCTCGATGACCTGGTGGTGGGCATCGGGCTGTCGCCCCGGGACGAGCAGGTCGCCGCGCTCATCCAGCGGGAGTTCGACCAGCCCGGCCGCCTGGCCGACATCGTCGCCAAGATTGAAATCCGCGAGATGCGCGCCGCCCTCTTGCGCATGCTCGTGGAGGTGGCGTGCGCCGACGGGCGGATCGCCGCCGAGGAGCGCGCGTCGGTGGAGGAGGCCGCCACCACGTTCGGCTACGCCGTGGCGGTCGCCGATGAGCTCATCGACTGGACGCTCCAGTCCATCAAGCTCGAGCAGCGCGAGCAGGAGATCATGGCCAAGCTGATGTAGTCCGGCGCGCCCGCTCAGCGCTCCACGAGCCGGGCGAGCTGCGCGGTGACGCCGCCCCACCCGTCGTGAAAGCCCAGCTTCTCGTGCTGGGCCCGGTCCGCGCCGTCCTTGTGCATCACCTGGGCGGTGTAGAGCGTGCCCTGGGGATGCTCGCGCAGCGTGATGATGGCGGTCATGAAGGGCTGCGCGGCGGGCCGCCATCCCGCGACCAGGGCGTTGGTGAAGACGATGCGCTCGCCCTCGTCGAGCGCGAGGTAGCAGCCGCTCAGGTGCGGCACGAAGTCGCCTCCGTCCTCGCTCAAGTGGGTGACGAGGGCGCCCCCGGGGCGCAGGTCCATCTCCACGACCTTGCAGCGCGCGGGCGCGGGGACCCACCACTGCTCGAAGCTGGCGCGCTCCGTCCAGGCCTTCCAGAGGGCGGCGCGCGGCGCCTTGATGACGCGGGAGATCGTCAGATCCAGTTCAGGGTGGGGCGAGGGGCTCATTCGGGTTTCTCCTTGGGGCGTGAGGCGGTGACGAACAGCTCCAACCGGTCGGTGCGGCCCTCCCAGAGGGCGCGTTGCTCGGACAGCCAGGACTCGGCGGCGGCCAGCGGCTTCTTCTCCAGGACACACGTGCGCACGCGCCCTTCCTTGCGCGTGTGGATCCACCCGCTCTTCTCGAGCAGGTGGATGTGTTTCATGAAGGAGGGCAAGGCCATGTCGAAGGGCTTCGCCAATTCACCGATGCTCGCGGGCCCCTGACCCAGACGCCGCAACACCGCCCGGCGCGTGGGGTCCGCGAGGGCCTGGAAGATGCCGCTCAGGAAGATGCCGCTCAGCTGCTCCGGATACTGTTCCATGTGGCTAAGTATCAAGCGCGGATACTTAGCGCAAGGGCTCACCATGGAATGTCTTTTGGGGGTGACGCCGCCTCGGGCACCTGGGGCAAGCTCGCCGGATGAGACAACGGAGCGCAGGGCTGTTGGGAGGTCTGGGACTGCTGCTGGGGGGGCTCGTGTCACCGGAGGCCCGGGCGCAGGGCTCGCAGGTGCCGGCGGTCACGGTGCCCCGGCGGGAGGATGCGCCCACGCGGGTGATTCCGCGCCTGCACACCGTCTACCGGGTGGGCATCGCGGCGCGGGTGAATCCCACGGGCCTCTTCACGAACCTGTCCTTCCAGCTGCGCTACCGCCTGTACGACAGCGCGTCACCCGTGCTGAAGGACAACTTCATCGGCGTGGGGCCGGTGGCGTTCCTGAGCCCGGCCATCCTGCGCGGCGGCCTCGGCGTGGAGTTCCAGCCGTTCTCCATGCTGCAGCTGTCCGCCTCCTACGAGGGCATGCGGTGGCTCGGCAACTTCAACTACCTGCAGTCCTTTCCCAGCCCCAACGCGGACGCGAGCGACCGGCGGCTGGCGGAGCTCGGCGCGGAGGGGACGAACTACGCCACCAGCGGCTCGCTGCTGACCCTGGCCGCGCTGCTGCAGTTCAAGCTGGGCCCCGTGGCGGTGCGCACCAATCCGCGGCTCTTCCACTTCAACATGCGGCTGCGGGAAGGAGACCGCGTCTTCTACGAGCCGGTGGTGGACGTGGTGGCCCCCAATGGTGGCTGGGTGGCGACCAACGACGCGGACGTGCTGTACCTGGCGGGGCGCTTGACGCTGGGCCTGCGCTACACGGCCACGGGCGGCCTCTACCGGCCCCAGGACTACCCGGCCGGAGAGTCGGACACCGGCCTCAACCCCACCATCCACCGGGTGGGCCCGATGATCTCCTACACCTTCCATGACGAGCCCGACCGGCTCTTCAACGCGCCCACCCTGGTGCTCATCTCCCAGTGGTTCCTCAGCCACCGCTACCGCACGGGGGTGGAGGTGAGCCAGGCGATGCCATGGGTGGCGATCGCCTTCCAGTTCAAGGGCATTCCCTGAGGCGGGGCGCGGGTGCTACGCGGCGGTCCGACCCGCCACCGCGTCCGCCCGGGTCACGGCGAGGGGCAGGGCCTCCACGCCGCGCAGGCCCACGTTGGGCCGCCAGCGCAGCTGCTTCTCGGGCACCGCCAGCTCCAGGCGCGAGAAGCGCTTGAGCAGCGCGGGGATGGCGACCCGGGCCTCCAGTCGGGCCAGCGGAGCGCCCAGGCAGTAGTGGAGGCCGTAGCCGAAGGACACGTGCCGGTTCGGGCCGCGGGTGATGTCCAGCGTGCCCGCGTTCGGGAACGCCGCCTCGTCCAGGTTCGCCGAGGCGATGAGCAGGGTGACCGCGCTGCCCTGGGGAATGCGCACGCCCGCGATCTCCAGATCCTCCTTGGCGAAGCGCGGCGCCACCTGCCCCACCGGGTTGGTGTAGCGCAGCATCTCCTCGATGGCGCTGTCGATGAGCTCGGGCTGCTCGCGCAGCTTGCGCATCTGCTCGGGGTGGCGCACCAGCTCCAGCACGCCGTTGCCGATGAGGTTCACCGTCGTCTCGTGCCCGGCGAACAGCAACAGGAAGACCATGGAGATGAGCTCGTCCTCGCTCAGCCGGTCCCCGCCTTCCTCGGCCTGCACCAGCGCCGTCACCAGATCCGCCCCCGGCTGATCGCGGCGCAGCCGCACCAGCTTGCGCAGGAAGCGGTTGAGCCGGAGCATGTTGGGGTAGTTGCGGACGAACGCGAGCGGGCTCGCCGCCGAGGAGTCCAGCACCTTGGCGATCAGGTCGCGAAAGCCGCTCCGGTCGGCCTCGGGGACGCCGAGCATCTCCGAGATGACGGTGAGCGGCAGGGGCAGCGCGAACTCCGCCATGAGGTCCACGACCGGCTTGCGTTCAGCGGCGTCCAGCAAGTCCTCGGTGATCTGCTCCACCCGTCCGTTCAGGTTCTCGACCATGGTGGGGGTGAAGGCCTTCTGCACGAGGTTGCGCAGGCGGCGGTGATCCGGCGGATCCCGGAGCACCATGCTGGACACGAGCATCCGCATGATGGCCGGCATCCACCAGCGGTCCAGGGACTTGCCGCCGGCGCTCCGGGGGTCATTGGCGAAGCGTGGGTCCTTGATCACGCTCATGATCTCCTCGTACCGGGTGAGGACGAAGCCCTCGCCGTAGACGGCGGACGAGCGCAGGACGGGGCCCAGCGCGCGCAGCTTCGCGTACACGGGGATGGGATTGGCCCGCGCCTCCGGGGACTCGAACTCACGCTGAATGTCGACGCGCACTGCCTCCACCATGGGGAACCCGCCTGTTCGTGGCCCCGGGGTGGGGCGATTGAAGGGGGTAGTTATGCGCGGGGGACCCGAGCGGCACCAGGGCCCCCATTGTGGTGGAAATTGACCGGGTTCAGTCGCCCGCCTGGCGGTGCCGCTCCCGCCAGACCCGGGGCGTCAGCCCGTGCGCGCGCCGGAAGCCGCGCACGAACGCGGTGACGTCCGAGTATCCGACCTGACTGGCGATGGACTCCACGCTGAGGGTCGTCTCCAGCAGGCGGCGCCGCGCCTCGGCCATGCGGTGCTCGCGCAGCCAGTCCCCCACGGTCAATCCGGTCTCGTCGCGCACCGCCGTGGCGACATAGGAGGCGGTGCGGCCCACCGCCGCCGCCACGTCCGCCAGCGAGATGGGTTTGAGGCTGTGCGTCGCGACGAAGGCGAGCACGTCCCGCACCAGCCGGCCTGGACTCGGCAGGGGCCCGGCCGGGTGCACGCGCGCCTCGCGCTGCAGCTCCGTCATCAGCAGGGTGAACAGGGCCCGGGCGGCGCGCTCGAAGCCAAACTGCTGGTCGCGCAGCTCCGTGTCTAGCGCGGCGATGAGCAGCTCGAGCCGCTGTCGCCTCGCCTCCCCGAGCAGGAGCCGGAAGGACCATCGGGCGCCGAGGCTGCGCGCCAGACCCGCCGCCGAGCCCGCCCCGCTCCCGGGCGCCTCCGGCTCCAGCGAGCCGAGCAGCGTGGGATCGAAGGCCACGAGCCAGCCCTCCAGCTCGGCCACGTCCAGGGCGTGGATCTCCACCCCCGCGGGGATGAAGTGCAGCTCGCCCGGCCGCGCGTCCACCTGCTCCAGGTGGCGCCCCTGCCCCGTGCCCCCGGTGACGAGGAAGAAGAGGGCGAAGGTGGCCACCACCGGCTCGTACGAGGACAGCAGGGTGCGGCTGGCGATGTGGCTGACGTGGAGCGGGAGTTCCCTCGCCCCGAGCGCCGCGAGCGTGAGGATCCGGTGTCGCGGCTTTCGGGACGGGCGTGGCATGGCCGCAGCCTACGCCGCGGGGTCGACGCGGTGCGTGATTGTCCGCTCGGGAAGCGTGCCGGGCTGTCATGTGGGCCCCGGTGTCGGGGGCGTCAGACCTTGACCAGCGTGGCCACCGAGATGTGGGGCCAGATGATCAGCGTGCCGCCCTTGGCCTTGTCCGGGAAGACGAGCATCACGCGCTGCGAGTACTGCAACTGCAGGAACGCGGGGCCGTCCTTGGGCGTGACGGTCTCGATCCAGAACTTCGCCTGCAGCGAGGTGGCGTTCGCGTTGCGCGTCACGAAGGGGATGTTCAGGATGCCGCCGCCGTACGGTCCCGGCAGGTCCGGTGGGAACGTCTTCGGCTCCGCGTCGGTCGAGACCTCCAACACGACGGTGTGCGTGATGTCCTGTCCCTGGAGGGCCTTGTCCAGCGCGGCATTCGGATTGGAGAGATCGAAGTCGCTCGGCAGGGGGAAGGGATTGACCTGCGGGAATGCCAGCGGATCCGGCGGGAAGTAGCCCTGGCGCTTCAGGGGCTGTCCACTGTGCGCGTCGAGCGGTACGGCGCTGATCGGTGCGATGAGGGGTCCTCCCGGGGCCCGCAGCGCCGAGCCCTGCGCGAGCAAGGAGTCTCCATGCGGAATCGTGGAGAGCCGGGTGATCCGCTGGGCGTCCGAGCCGTCCGGCGTCACGTTGATCCACATGCCGCGCTCGGTGTGGAGGAGCCCGCTCGTGTTCGCGTCGGTGACGCGCTGCTCGTAGCCGAGGCCGAAGATGGTGAGGTCGGGCTCCACCGAGCCGCGGTTGGGGATCGGCGCGTTGATGGGGTCGAACGTCAGCGTCTCGACCGTCGAATTGACCTGGAGCACGAAGGGTTTGTCGACGGCGAGTCCTGGCTTGGAGATGAGGTTGAATCCGCGGCCGACCCAGGTGCCAGCGAGTTCGCTGAGCAACCCGAAGTGGTGGGCCTGTTTGTCTTGTGGTGCACCGGCGCGGAGGGCGTGGTTCTTCGCGGTCATGGTGGATGGTCCTTTCCTGCGGGTTCGTGTCTGTGACGTGTGAGGGTTAGAATCCCAGGTAGGCCCGGGGATCGAGCCACTTCGGCCGCTCCATGCCGAAGTGCTCCTCCAGCATCCGCTCGGCGGTGTTGAGGGCTCCCTCTACCCACCCCTGGAGACTCGAATAGCAATCGCCGCAGACATGGACATCCGGCCAGGGATTGCGGATTTCCTTCATCACCTCCCAGGTGCGCACGCCGGGCTTCCAGAGATACCAGCCGGCGCCAAAGGGCTCGTCGCTCCAGTCCTTGTAGGCGCTCGCGATCGGCTCGGGCACCTCGTGCGGCGCGAGGTCATGCACGGCCGCGAGCTGGGCCTTGGCGTGCGCGAGCATCGCCGGCGTCGCCTCGTGGGTATCCGGGGTCTCGTTCTTCTCGGCGACCGTGTTGTGCGAGATGTAGCGCGCCGACTGCGTGGGATCCTTGAGGCCCTTCCAGAAGCTCACGGTTCCGGCATCGTTGTAGGAGGTCATCAGCAGCGCGTGTCCGTCGCTCGGATCGGAGCCGAAGTAATACGTCTGCCGCAGGGGCAGGTCGCTGATGGAGCGGCCACTGCTCAGGTCCAGCTTTTCCCACCACGCGCGCTCGAAGCCCATGAAGAGCTTGAAGGCGGGCATCGTCATCACCGAGTTCAGGAGCATCCGCTGCCGCCGGTTCTTGGGATGCTCGAAGTCGAAGTCGGTTCCGAAGAGTTCCAGTCGCTCCAGTCCATGGCGCGGCATCGCCAGGATGAGCTTGTCGGCATAGACGATGAAGGTCCGCGTGCCTTCACTCCGCCCCCGGTCCTGGAACGTCAGCTTGAGCTTTCCCGCGTAGCGGTCGGTCTCCGCCTGCCCCTGCTGGACCCGCTCGAAGCGGATGAGTTCGCTGTGGCCCCAGATCTCGCCGCCCTGGTCGGTGAACTCCTGGGCCATCGCCGCGACGTGGGCATCGTAGCCTTGCTGGAGCGTCTTGTATTGGGCGCCGATGAAGTCCAGACCGATGAAGCTGGCGGCCTCGGCGGCGTTCCAGTTGGCCGTGAGCGTGTGATAGCCGCCCGCGTCCGTCACGAGCTGATAGGCCTCCGGCGAGAGCAACTCGGCCAGGATGTTCCAGAAGCCTTGCTCGACCACCGGCTTGTGTCCGAACTGGAATCGCGGGTCCTGCTTGACCTCGTCCCATTCCTGACGCGTCAGGCCGATGTAGGTCACCTGGCCATCCTTCGTCTCCTTCTTGATCTGCTTGCCGCAGTCCGCGAGGAGCGTGTTGAGGATGGAGACGAAGTAGTCGTCAGGCGAAACGCCGATCTCGGAAGCCTTCATGTCGTAGCGGGTGGCCACCACGTTGAAGTCCTTCTTCTCGAACCGCCGGGCCCGCAGGTAGTACAGGTTGCGGTCGTCTCCCATGGGGAAGTCAATGACATCCAAGGGGTGTCGCGGCGACCGCAGGCGCTGGATGAGGCTCGAGATGTGGAGCTGCCAGTCCGGGATGAAGCGCATCCCACCCACCTCCGCGCGGCGCTCGGAGATGTTGTCGAGGTGGAGGGTCTCGAGTCGTCCGCCCACGCGGTTGCCGAACTCGAACACCTTCACATCGTTGAAGTCGCCCCCCTTGCCATCCAGCTTGAGCCGCCACGCGGAGTAGATACCGCTGACGCCTCCGCCAACGACGGCCACTCGGGTTTCCATGATCTCGGGGTGATCGAACCGCATCGGGATGGGCATGATTTCTTCCTCACGAGCGCGAAGGCGTCGGGTGAAACCACGCTATCCAGGTGCGAAGGCGACCTCTGTGTTTCGAATCACAGGGCCGCTGTGAGGCCATTCACTGTGGGGCGCGGGACGCCTCGAGGCACGTGACGGGCCTTCGTGTCGGCCTCGGTGTCGAGGAAGCGGGTAAGGGGGGCGCGGGCCGACGCTTCTACTCGGGCCCGAAGCGCAGGATTTCAATCCCCCGGGGCGTGCCCACCGCGAGGCGGCCGCCCAGCGCGTCCAGCGCGAGCGGTGGGGGCGGGGGAATGTGGTGCACGATGCTGCTGTGCTGCCGTCCGGTGTCCAGGTCCGGCCAGCGCTCCACCACGCGCCCGGTCGCGAGCTCGATGAGTCGGGGGTGCTCGAAGAGGGAGAGCACGTGGTGCGCGCCCACCGGCATGCAGGTGCCCAGGGGCGCGTCGAGCAGCGCGCGCGACAGCTCCCGGCGCTCGCTGGCGGAGTACACCACGAGCTGGTTCCGGGAGGCCTGGCTCTCCTCGTCCCAGCCCTCGCGCTCGAGCAGGAGGGTGTCCCCGGGGCCGTGGGTCGCCGCGTGGATCTCCTCGAAGTCCTCGTCGGAGAAGAGGCTCATGGGCCCATCCAGGAGCGCCGGCTGCTCCAGGGCGCGCGCCACGTCGAAGACCTGGGCGGTGTCCACGGGGTGCCAGACCCACCCGGCGCTCAGCAGGAAGCGGCCCCCGGGACTGAACTGGAGCCGGGAGTGGAAGACGTCCGTGGACGCGCCGTCGCGCCGCGTCAACCGCTCGCCGGTCACCACATCCTCCAACTCGAGGCGGCAGTATTCCTCCGGACAGTGGGCCAGGAGCGTGCGGCCGTCCGGGAGCGAGGTGAGGGCCACGGGGTACTCGTAGACGTGCGCGCAATAGTCGTCGCGGTGGAGCTCGCGCACCGGCTCGCCCTCGCGCAGCAGGAGCCCCCGGGTGCCCAGCCGCTCGGAGAGGACGACGTGGCGTCCGTCGGGGGACATCACCGCCGCGTCGTAGGGGCCCGCGTGGCGCGCCAGCGGGTCCACGGGGGCCTCGCCGCTCCAGCACAGGGCGCGGGGGGGCTGGGGTGTGGGATGGAATTGACGTTCGATTCGCATGCGGCCGAGACGGGGCCCCGCGTCCTGACCTGACACGTTTCCGTCCCCCGTGCCCTCCTGGCTCCATCGACGTGTGAAGAGACTCATATCGGCGTGTCGGCCTGGGAGCGCATGCTGGCGCCCGCGGGTGAGCGGTTCCTCGGGAGGAAGCGGACATGAACATGAGATGGAGCGAGTCGTGGTGGGCGCGGATGCTGGCGCTGCTGGTCGTGGTGGGCGCGCCGACCGCCTGGGCGCAGGAGTCGGGCTGCGCGGACGGGCAGCGCGAGGGCTTCGTCGATTCGTCGCGCTACCCGAACATCGCTGGCTGTAGCGGCGGCTGGAGCATTCCGGGCGTGCTGGTGTCGACGCCGGGCTTCGAGCCGTACTGTTCCCAGCAGCCCATGAACGACACGCTGACGCCCGCGTGCGCGCGCGGCGCCGGCGACGATGGGTCGAACCCCTCGGGCGCGGGCTGCAACGTGGCGGACCTGTGCGCCCCCGGCTGGCACGTCTGCGCCAACGAGCCCGAGGTCGCGACCAACTCCCCCACGGGCTGCTCGGGCGCGACGCGCGCGGGAGACCCGGCCCTCTTCTTCGCCACCCGCCAGTCCGGCACGGGCTACGGCGTCTGTGCCTCGGGCACGGGCACGGGCCCCGAGTGCAACAGCAGCACGGGCGCCTACGGGTGCCTCCAGACGACGCGCACCGGCAACGACCTCTTTGGCTGCGGCAACCTCGGCGCGGCGCCCGCCACGACGTGCGGCGTGCTCAACCGCTTCTCCAACAACACCTGCATCGATCTGGGCTCGCCCTGGGACTGCGGCGGCGCGCCCGCCGAGTACTGCGAGACGCAGGCCGTCAAGAAGCCCAGCCCGGGCCGGGGTGGCGTGCTGTGCTGCCGCGACAACGTCAACCGCGCGCCCGTCACCCGGTGCCAGGACGTCACGGTGGACTCGGACGCGACGTGCCAGGGCTGTGGCTCCGTCAACGCGGGTTCGTACGATCCGGACTTCGACCGCATCACCTGTGAGCAGACGCCGTCCTGCCCCCTGAAGGAGGGCGCCAACAGCGTGACGCTCACGTGCACGGATGCGCGCGGGGCCTCCTCGAGCTGCACGGCCACGGTGCGCGTGACGCCCCGGGGCACCTGCACGCCGCCGCGCGAGGGCTGGGTGCCCACGGGCCGCATGGCGCAGGGCCGCATCCTGCACCAGGCGGTGCTGCTCGACTCGGGCAAGGTGCTGGTGGCGGGCGGCTTCAGCCCGATGACGGAGCTGTATGACCCGGCCGCGGGCACCTGGTCGCGCACGGGGGATGCCCTGGCGTCCCACCGCGACCACAGCATGACGAAGCTCGCGGATGGCCAGGTGCTCATCGCGGGCGGCGGCACGTGCCCCATCACCGGCGCCACCGCGGAGCTGTACGTCCCGGCCTCGGGCCGCTGGAAGCCCACGGGCAGCCTGCTGACCAACCGCACCCACCACGCCGCGGTGCGCCTGGCCTCGGGTCGGGTGCTCGTCGTGGGCGGCGAGCACAGCGCCACGGGGGCCCTGCTCGCCTCGGCGGAGCTGTATGACCCGGCCACGGGCACGTGGTCCGCCACGGGCTCCCTGGGCACGGCGCGCGAGGACGCCACGGCGACGCTGCTGCCCTCGGGCCGCGTGCTCGTCGTGGGTGGGATCGGCGCGGGCGGCTTCCTGCGCTCGGCGGAGCTGTATGACCCGGCCACGGGCACCTGGTCCGCCACGGCGGCCCTGGGCGCGCCGCGCCGCCTCCACACGGCGACGCTGCTGCCCACGGGTCGGGTGCTCGTCATCGGCGGGGGCCAGGACCTGGCCGCCAGCGCCTCGGCGGAGCTGTATGACCCGACCTCGGGCACCTGGTTCGCCACGGACGCGATGAAGACCCCGCGCCGCGCGCACTCGGCCACCCTGCTGCCCTCGGGCCAGGTGCTGGTGGCGGGTGGGTACAATGATGCGAGCGGCATCCTCACCGCTTCCGAGGTGTACACGCCCGCCACCCAGCGCTGGAGTGACACGGCGCCCCTGAACGTGGACCGCTATGGCCACACGGCGACGGCGCTGTCCGACGGGCGCGTGTTGGCCGCGGGCGGGGTCAGCAACCGCGATCAGGCTTCGGCGGAGTGGTTCGGACGCGCCTCGCCCTGACGCACCTCGGGGGCCTCCCTCCCGTCCGGGGGAGGCTCCTGGCGTGTCGTCTCAGGGCGCGCCCGAGATGAGGAGGGCAGGGGGGTCATGATGATGCCCGGGGGCCGTGAAAGTCTGAGACCGGAGGCGCACGGTTCTCCTGGGCGCTCTGCACCCAACGCGCGTTTTCCGGGCGGCGCCCGCCCCGGCGCATCTGTTGCAACGCCACCGGGTCGTTGTTCCCAGGGAGGTTCGCGCGGATGAAGACGACAGGGGTGGTGGTGTCGATGCTCGTGTGGCTGGCGGGGTGTGGAACGTCGGGGGAGCCGGAGGCGGGAGTCCCCTCGGTGGAGCGCAGCCAGGAGGTCTCCATCGCCGACTCGGATGGCTGGACCTATGCCTCGCGCTACACCTATTACCCCGCGACCCACCGGCTCCACGGCAACTGGAGCCGCCATGGACCGGGAGGCCGCCGCACGAACGACGCGGAGCGGCAGCTCCCTCCGGACGCCGCCCAGGACCTCGAGGCGCGCTTGAATGGCATCCGGCTCGACCCCACGAAGCCCAGTGGCAACTGCGGCGCGGACATGCCCTCGCTCACGCTCGAGTACGTGGATGCCTCGGGCCAGTCGCGCGCCTTCTATACGGACCCCGAGTACAACAGCTGCGGCGACGCCCGGGTGTTCGTGCGGCAGGAGGACGTGCGCGGCGTGCTCGACACCTGCCGGGCGCTGCTCCCCGAACCCACGGAGTGAGCCGGGGTTGGCGGGCGCGGAGGGTCCTCGTGCTACCGTGGCGCCCGCCCTCCGGACGTCGGCCGAGGATCGCCGTGCCCTTGACGGGCCGTGGCGCCTCGGCTTCCCCGACCTGTCCGCGCGGGGACGAGGTGCGCACGTGACACGCCGACCATTGGGCTGGGAATGGCTCGTCTGATGTGGAACGACGCCGAGCAACTCGACGAGGAACTCAACTGGAAGCCCCGGCGCAACGAGTCGTTCTGGCGGACACCTCGTGGCGCGAGCGCCATCATGGCGTTGGGGATGGCCCTCTCGTTGCCCATGTGGGGCGCGACGATGGGCTCCGTGGGCTCCGTGCGCGACCTCGGCGTGTTCGCCCTGCTGCTCGTCTTCGCGGTCGAGGGGTTGATCGGAATGGCCATCGCGCGCTTCCTCTGGCGCGTGATCGGACCC
Source organism: Archangium primigenium (assembly GCF_016904885.1). Lineage (NCBI taxonomy): Bacteria > Pseudomonadati > Myxococcota > Myxococcia > Myxococcales > Archangiaceae > Melittangium > [Archangium] primigenium. The sequence goes on along the minus strand of NZ_JADWYI010000001.1, from coordinate 7,626,659 downwards.
ATTCCCCGTGGCTTCATCCGGCCGTTCATGATCCTCGGGCCGCTGCCGCCCCTCGCCGTCCTGTGCTGCACCGGCCTGGGTCTGGCGAACCGGCTGACGCCGGACACGGGCTTCGTGGAGCAGGGCAGGAACTGGGGCGTCCCTCGTGGAGGTCGCAGGGTTCCGTTCCAGGAGGTCCAGGCCCTGTGCGCGAAGCAGGGGCCCGCCTGGCGTGTTCCCCGGGAAGACGAGGTGGCGAAGCTGGATCCGCAGCCGTCCGCGCCGAAGAGCGCGCGGTTCACGTACTGGGTGCTGCCCGAGTCCCCGACGAACACGGACCGGCGACTCGTCCTGGACGTGATCTGCATCGGGCCTCGGTGCTCGGGGGATGTCCAGCCGTGGTCCACGGGGTATGGCGAGTGCTCCGCCCTGTGCGTGAACTTCTGACGAAGCCCTTCACCTCGGGAGCCCCATGTCCCGCTTCTTCCTGTACCTGATGGCGCTGCTCTACGTCCTCATCGGCATCACCCACTTCGTGCGGCCCGATCCGTTCGTGAAGATCATGCCCCCCTTCATCCCCTTCCCCCTGGCGATGGTGTACCTCAGCGGGGCCATCGAGATCGGCCTGGGGGTGTTGCTGCTGCCCGCCATCACCCGGCCCTATGCCGCCTGGGGCATCATCGCGCTGCTCATCGCCGTCTACCCCGCGAACATCCAGATGGCGGTGGACTCTTACCGCCAGCAGAATCCCCAGCTCTGGGTGGCCCTCGCCCGGCTTCCCCTGCAATTCCCCCTCATCGGGTGGGCCTGGACGTACACGCGCCGGGGACGCTGAGCCCGCGGCGTTACCCGGCGAGTTCGCGGACCAGCTGCTCGATTCCCCGCGCGGACACGTCGTCGGCCGGGGACAGGACCAACAGGCTGAGGCCGTCGCTGTCGTCCACGGAGAACATCGACGTCTCGAGCCTGAGCTCGCCAAGCCCTGGTCGGAAGAGCCGCCGGGTCTTCACCCCATGCGTGGCCAGCTCGTTCTCGGCCCAGAGCCGGCGGAACTCCGCGCTCGTCTCCATCAACTCGTCGACGAGCGCGGCGGCCTCTTCCGAGGCGCCCGCACGCGCGATGTCCACGCGAAACGCGGCGAGACACGTGCGGTGCATGTCCTCGCCATACGGCAGGAGCGCGGCGGTGTCGGGGTGGAAGACCCGGCGCAGCATGTTGCGGTCGCGCTCGGGCAGCGCGGCGTAGTCGCCGAACAGCGCCACGGCGGCACGGTTCCACGCGACGATCTGGAACGTCGGGGTCTTCACCAGCGCGGGCGCGTGCAGGTGGTCGAGCACGCGCTGCAGCGTGGGCGTGACCGTGGCGGGCCGTGTGGGGCGGAGCGGGGGAGGGCGGGCGTGCGCGAGCAGGAACAGCATCTCGCGATTCGTGTCGTCGAGCTCGAGGGCGCGCGCGAGGCGCTCGAGCACGTCATCGGAGGGCACGCCACCGCGACCTTGTTCGAGCCACGTGTACCAGGTGACGCTCACGCCGGCGCGCGCCGCGACCTCCTCGCGGCGAAGCCCGGGCGTGCGACGCCGCCCGGTCGACTCGGGGTGAAGCCGCTCGCGATGGGCGCGGAGGAACTCGGGGAGGGGGGTAGTCGCCATACCGGTATACGGGCACGCCTTTTTCGGACCGGTCGCGAAGCCTACAGTCCGCGGATGACCACGACAACGCGCCGGGCCCGGGGGCCTCGATGCTGACGCTGCACCATCTCGGACGTTCGCAATCCGAGCGGATCGTCTGGCTCTGCGAGGAGCTCGGGCTCGACTACGAACTCAAGCGCTATTCGCGCCGGGCCGACAACCGGATGGCTCCGCCGGAGTACCAGGCGCTTCACCCCATGGGCACGGCGCCCATTCTCTCCGACGGGGACGTCGTCCTCGGGGAGTCCGGGGCGATCTGCGACTATGTGATCCAGACCCACGGCGAGGGTCGACTCGCCGTGCAGCGGGGCGAGCCCGGCTTCGCCGACTATCTCTACTGGTTCCACTTCGCCAACGGGACGCTGCAGCCGGTCATCCTGCAGGTGTGGAGCCTGGAGCGCGTCGATCCCTCGGACAAGAACGCGCCCCTGCGGATGGCCCGGGAGCGGTTCTCGCGGGTGTTCGCGACGGTGGAGCAGCGGCTGGGGGAGGTGCCCTATCTGGCCGGCGAGGCGCTGACGGCGGCGGACATCATGATCGTGTTCTCGCTGACCACGATGCGGCTGTTCAACCGGTGTGATCTCTCGCCCTGGCCGAACATCCTGGCGTACCTGCAACGCATTGGCGCGCGGCCGGCGTATCGACGGGCGATGCAGAAGGCGGAGCCGGATCTGACGCCGGTGCTGGGGGCCCTCCCGGCGTGACAGAATAATCTTCCCGTGTCCTCGTCCCGAGCCCCGACCCTGGGGGATGTGTCCCTCGGGGAGGGGATATTTCCATGCACCGTGGGTTTCGAGGCCTTTCCGTCGCGCTCGTGCTGTTCACCGCCGGCTCCGCTTCCGCCGTGGAGTTCAACTACACCTGGAAGAAGGGGGATGTGCACCGCTTCCAGTACGAGGATGACTCGACGATCGAGATGAAGATGGCGGGCGGCATGCCGGGCATGCAGATGCCGGGCATGAACATGGGCGCCGGGGGGATGAAGGCGCAGATGAAGGTGCAGTCTGTCTTCAGCCAGAAGGTGCTCGCCGTGAAGCCCGACGGCACGGCCCAGGTGGAGCTCACCCTGGAGAAGATGGACCTGCTCCAGGGCGGGCAGCGCCTCGCCGCGCTGGACCAGATTCCGCCCGCCGCGAGGAAGGTGAAGGCCGAGGTGGACCGCAAGGGCCACGCGCGGTTCTTCCGGATGGTGACCGTCTACGTCCAGGAGGAGCGGACCGTGGTGGGGGTCCATGACCTGAAGGCGGGCCCTCGGGGAAGCAGCGCCTCCCTGCGCGCGGGCGACACCCGCGTGGACGTGGTCGCGGCGGTGGACCCCAAGACGGGCCGTGTCTCCCTGGCCATGCAGGAGAAGAAGGTTCCCCCGGAGCTCAAGGCCGTGAAGGTGAAGGCGGAGGACCCCGGCGTGGACGTCCTGCCCCGGCAGATCTTCGACATGATGGTCCTGCCCGAGGGGCAGATGGAGCCGGGCAGCCGGGTCGAGGTGAGCACCCCCGTGGGGCCCCTGGCGACCACGCTCTCCACGCTGGACGGGGGCGTGGCCCAGCTGCGCACCACCGTGGCGCAGCGCATGACGGACCCGGGCGCTGGCGCCAGTGACGCGCGCCCCGCCGAGGACGAGAGCGAGGACGCCGCTCCGTCCGCCATGGGGGGCATGGACATGGGCGGCATGATGGGGGGCATGAACATGGGCGGCGGGCGCGCCTCCGCGGGTGGCGCTTCCGAGGGCTCAGCCATGGGTGTGAAGACGGAGGTGGATGTGACCAGCGGCTTCGACGTGGCGGCCGGCCGTCTCCTCCACGTGGAGGGCACCTCGGACATGGAGCAGTCCATGGGGGGCACGGGCATGACGGTCCACTCGCGCTTCTCGCTGCGGCGGCAGTAACCCGGGCGGGGCCCCGCACTGCTCGACCGCGTGGTGCGTGGGCCCGGCTCGGCTCAACCCGAGCGCGTTGCCCGCGGCGACGGGTTGCAACGCGCGTCTCCATCGAGACATCTTCCCGCGCCAGGAACGGGAAGGCCGGAGCCGCGCCATCAGCGGGCGGAGGAGCGGGAAAGACGATGGAAGACGGAATCTGGTGGAACGAGCCGAAGGTGTGGACGCGAGCCGATGGGGTCCTGGAGGTGACGACGGACCCGTCGACCGACTTCTGGCGCGAGACCCACTATGGCTTCACGCGCGACTCCGGCCATTTCCTGGGGGTGCGCACCGGCTCCAGCTTCACGGCGCAGCTGCGCGTCGAGGCGGCCTACGAGCGGTTGTACGACCAGGCCGGCATCATGGTGCGCGTCGACGAGCGCAACTGGGTCAAGGCGGGCATCGAGCTGTCCGATGGACGGGCGATGCTGAGCAGCGTGTTGACGAGCGGCACGTCGGATTGGGCGACGGGGCCCTATGAACATGACTCCCGCTCGTTCTGGATGCGCGCGACGGTGGCCCAGGGGGTGCTGCGGGTGCAGGTGTCGGCCGATGGTGAGACGTGGCCGTTGGTCCGGCTCGCCCCGTTCCCGGAGGCCCCGTCCTACCAGGTGGGCCCGATGTGCTGTACGCCGGAGCGGGCCGGGCTGCGCGTGCGCTTCTCGGAGTTCCGCCTCACGCCCGCGCTCGGCAAGGATCTGCACGATCTGACCTAGGGAGGATGCGCCCCTGTCTGGCGATACCCTTCGATACCGAGGAATCGCGGCCCGCACACGCCGACCAGCTCACGCGCGGCGCGGCGGTTCTCGGGCCCTCGTCGGCGCTCTTGGCCCAGCCAATGCCGGCGCGCCCCGACCCTTCGTTCCCTGGCCTAGAGTGCGGGCGAGAGGGGAGGACACACGATGAAGCGCATGTCGCTGTTCGAGTTCGAGGACTTCCGCTGGTTCCCGGGCGGCCTCCGGGAATGCCTGACGCTCTACATCGCCGCGCTGCACCGCGTGCTCGGCACCGAACGGATCCTGGCGCCCCTGCTGGCGCGGGCCCTGAATGCAGCGGCCACCGACCGGATCGTGGACCTCTGCTCCGGGGGCGGCGGACCCCTGCTGCCGACCACCGCACGGCTCGCGGCCGACCACGGTCTGCGGCCGAGCGTGACCCTCACCGACCTCTATCCGAACACGGACGCCGCCACGCGCATCAACGCGGCGGGGGATTCGGCGCGGGTCCGCTACTTCCCGAGCCCCGTCGACGCGGGTCGGGTCCCCGATACGCTCCAGGGCGTGCGGACCGTGATCTGCGGCTTCCACCACATGCCCCCGCCGGTCGCGCGTCGCATCCTCCAGGACGCCTTCGAGAAGCGGCAGGCGCTCTGCGTGCTCGAGATGAGCGACAACGCCCATCCGCGCTGGCTGTGGTGGACGGCCATCCCCGCCAGCATCCTGATGGTGCTCCTGCTGACGCCTTTCGTCCGCCCCCTGCGGTTGCGGCAGGTGCTGTTCACCTATGCGCTCCCCGTGCTCCCGCTGATCATCGCCTGGGACGGGGCGGTGTCGAACGCGCGCACGTACACCGAGGAGGATCTGCGGGAACTCCTGGTGGGGCTGGCGGCGCCGGACTACCAGTGGGACATCGCCCACCCGCGGGCGCCCGGTGCCCCCGCGACGATGCTCACCCTGGTGGGGCTGCCCCGCACCCCGCGGGCGTCTGCCCCGGTGAGCCGTTGACGTGGGCCGTGCCACCTGCGGGAAAAGAAAAAGCCCAGCAACCCTTTCGGATTGCTGGGCTTCTCTTTTGGCGAGGAGTACGGGACTTGAACCCGTGGCCTCCGGCGTGACAGGCCGGCGTTCTAACCAACTGAACTAACTCCCCACAACGAGACCGCATGGGCGGAACAGGGATTGAACCTGTGACCATCGCCTTGTAAGGGCGCCGCTCTACCGCTGAGCTATCCGCCCTCCGCCCGTCACCGCGCTGCGATGGGGCGGCTTTTATCGACCGGCTCCGCCCCTGTCAAGCCTACGTTTTCCACGGCCAAATCATTCCCCGCGCCCCCGACTCGGGCGTTGACCCCGGCCCTTCCTCCTGCCAACCCTCGTCGTCCGCCCGGCCCCCGATGAGGAGGGCGGGCCGCCACCTGGAGCCCTCCGCCTTGAACGACCGTCTTCTCCGCGCCGCGCGCCGCCAGCCCACCGACACCACTCCCGTCTGGCTCATGCGTCAGGCGGGCCGCTACCTGCCCGAGTACCGCGCCATTCGCGGCAACATCGCCTTCCTGGACCTGTGCAAGCACCCGGACCTGGCGGCCGAGGTCACCGTCCAGCCCATCACCCGCCTGGGCGTGGATGCCGCCATCATCTTCTCGGACATCCTCATCCCCGTGGAGGCCATGGGCATCGAGCTGGAGCTCGGGGACAAGGGGCCGCACTTCCCCAATCCCCTGCGCTCCGCCGCGGACATCGAGAAGCTGGGCATCCCCGACCCCGTGGAGGGCACGGGCTTCGTGGCCGAGGCCATCCGCCGCACCCGCCGCGCCCTCAATGACTCGGTGCCCGTCATCGGCTTCTGCGGCGCGCCCTTCACCCTGGCCGCGTACATGGTCGAGGGCGGCGGCTCCAAGAGCTACATCCACATCAAGCGCCTGCTCTTCGAACAGCCCCAGCTCGTGCACACGCTCTTCGAGAAGCTCACGCGCACGCTCGTGCCCTACCTGCTGATGCAGGTGGAGGCCGGCGCGAGCATCGTTCAAATCTTCGACTCGTGGGGCGGGGAGCTGTCCCCCTGGGACTACGAGCGCTTCTGCCTGCCGTACCTCACGCGCATGGTGAAGGAGGTGCAGGCGCGCGGCGTGCCCGTCATCGTCTTCGGCACCGGCATGTCCAACCACCTGCCCCTGCTCAAGCGCACGGGCGCGGACGTCATCGGCCAGGACTGGCGCACCCCCATCGACGAGGCCCGGCGCGTGCTCGGCCCGGACGTGGCCGTGCAGGGCAACCTGGACCCGCTCCACCTCTTCCTGCCCCGCGAGGAGCTGGAGGCCCGCGTGGTGGACATCCTCCAGCGCGCCGGCCCCGTGGGCCACATCTGCAACCTGGGCCACGGCATCCTCCCGCCCACGGACCCCGAGGCCGCGAAGTTCTTCGTGGAGGCCGTGCACAAGCACGGCTTCGCCCTGCGCCAGGGCACCTGACGCCCCCGCGGAAGTGTGCGCTGGCCGACAGCCCGTCCCGGCCTCCCACCGAGCGGGGAGGCGGGGTGGGGTGGGGTGTTGATTCCAGAATCAATCTTCCGTTGACGCGCCGCTCCACGGGTCATTAGAAGCGCCTCATCCCGAAGCACCCGGTGAGGCACACAATGGCACGCGAGCAGCAGCGCAACGGTCACCGCAGGGTGGCCATCGTCCGTGGATTGCGGACGCCCTTCGCGAAGGCGGGCACGGACTTCGCGAAGCTCACCGCCCTGGACCTGGGCCGCATGGTGGTCCAGGAGCTCGTCCAGCGCGCGGACCTGGACGCGAACGAGATCGACCAGGTGGTGTTCGGCCAGGTCATCCCCACGCTCACCGCGCCGTCCATCGCGCGCGAGGTGGTGCTGGCCGCGGGGCTGCCCCGGAAGATCGACGCCTTCACCGTGGCGCGCGCCTGTGCCACGTCCATCCAGGCCATGACGGCGGCGGCCAACGCCATCGCCCTGGGCGAGGCGGACGTGGTGCTCGCCGGTGGCACCGAGTCCATGTCGGACGCGCCCATCTTCACCAGCCGCCCCCTGGCCCAGTCGCTCGTGGCGGCCTCCAAGGCGCGCTCCCTCGGTGACAAGCTCAAGGCCTTCCAGACGCTCAAGCCGAGGGACCTCGCCCCCGTGCCCCCGGCCATCGCCGAGTACTCCACCGGCCAGACCATGGGCGAGAGCGCGGAGAAGATGGCCAAGGAGAACGGCATCTCCCGCCGCGAGCAGGACGAGATCGCGCTCGCCTCGCACCAGAACGCCGCGCGCGCCTGGAAGGACGGCTTCTTCGATCCCCAGGTGATGCACGTGGTGGTGCCGCCCAAGTACGAAAAGGTGGCCGAGAAGGACAACATCGTGCGCGCGGACACGAGCCTGGAGTCGCTCTCCCAGCTCAAGCCCGTGTTCGACCGCAAGTACGGCACCATCACCGCGGGCAACTCCTCGCCGCTGACCGACGGCGCCGGCGTGCTGCTGCTGATGAGCGAGGAGAAGGCCAAGGCGCTGGGGTACACGCCGCTCGGCTACCTGCGCTCGCACGCGTACGCCGCCACGGATCCGGGCGACCAGCTGTTGCAGGGGCCCGCCTACGCGGCGCCCATCGCGCTCAAGCGCGCGGGGATGACGCTCGCGGACATCGATCTGGTGGAGATGCACGAGGCGTTCGCCGCCCAGGTGGCGAGCAACCTCCAGGCCCTGGCCTCCAAGGACTTCGCCAAGAAGGCGGGCTGGAGCGCGCCGGTGGGCGAGGTGGACCGCACGCGGCTGAACCTGTCCGGCGGCTCGCTGTCGTTGGGTCACCCCTTCGGGGCCACGGGGGCGCGCATCGTCACCCAGGCCCTGCATGAGCTGAAGCGTCAGAACAAGAACACGGTGCTGTGCACCGTCTGCGCCGCCGGTGGCCTCGGAGCCGCGGTGGTCCTGGAGCGTGAGTGATGGCTGCCACGGTTGCGCACGAGGTCGAGGTGAAGAACGGCTTTGGCTATCAGGTGAGCGAGGGCGTCGCGCTCATCGTCATCGACCAGGAGGGCGAGCCGGTCAACACGCTCTCGCCCGCCACGGGTGAGGCGTTCACGGCGCTGATGGCGCGCGCGGAGAAGGACCCGACCGTCAAGGCGGTGGTGTTCCTCTCTGGCAAGAAGGACAGCTTCATCGCGGGGGCGAAGATCGACTTCCTGCAGACGATGCGCACGGCGGAGGAGGCCACGGCCGCCTCGCGCGCCGGGCAGCGGGAGTTCGACCGGCTCGAGGCGTTCCCCAAGCCCGTGGTGGCGGCCATCCACGGCGCGTGTCTGGGCGGAGGCCTGGAGTGGGCGCTCGCGTGTACCTACCGCATCGCCACCGACAGCCCGAAGACGTCCATCGGCCTGCCCGAGGTGCAACTGGGCCTGTTGCCCGGCGCGGGCGGCACCCAGCGGCTGCCGGCGCTCATCGGCGCGCAGGCCGCGCTGGACATCATCCTCGCGGGCAAGAGCGTGAAGGCCGCCAAGGCCAAGAAGCTCGGCATGGTGGACGAGGTGGTGCCGGTGCCGCTGTTGCGTGAGGTGGCGCTGCGGCGCGCCCTGGAGCTGGCGGCGGGCACGCTCAAGGTGAAGCGCTCCCGGGGCCAGGGGCTCAAGGCGGTGGCGCAGCAGGGCAAGAAGGGCCTGGGGGGCCTCCTGCAGGGGCTCGCCAACCGGGAGATGTGGGCCGAGGTGGCGCTGGAGGACAACCCGCTCGGCCGGAAGATCCTCTTCGACCAGGCGCGCAAGCAGCTGCGCAAGAAGACGCGCGGCAAGTTCCCCGCGCCCGAGAAGGCGCTCGAGGCCATCCGCGTGGGCCTGGAGTCCGGCCGCGCGGCGGGGCTGGAGGCCGAGGCCCGGCTGTTCGGCGAGCTGGTGGTGTCCGACGTCTCCAAGCGCCTGGTGGAGATCTTCTTCGCCACCACCGCGCTCAAGAAGGAGAACGGCACGGCGAAGCCGGACGTGAAGGCGCGCCCGGTGAAGAAGGTGGGCGTGCTCGGCGGCGGGCTCATGGGCGGCGGCATCGCCTACGTGAGCGCGGTGCTCCAGGGCGTGCCGGTGCGCGTGAAGGACAAGGACGACGCGGGCGTGGGCCGCGCGCTCAAGCAGGTGCAGGGCATCCTGGATGAGCGCGTGAAGCGCCGCTCGCTCACCTGGCGCGAGGCGGCCCAGAAGCAATCGCTCGTCACGGGTGGCACCGACTACGCGGGCTTCAAGAGCGTGGACGTGGTCATCGAGGCCGTGTTCGAGGACCTGGCCCTCAAGCGCCGCATCCTCGGCGAGGTGGAAGCCGTCACGCGCGACGACACCATCTTCGCCTCCAACACCTCCAGCATCCCCATCACCCAGCTGGCCGAGGGCGCCCGCCGGCCCGAGCAGATCATCGGCATGCATTACTTCAGTCCGGTGCACAAGATGCCCCTGCTGGAGATCATCACCCACAAGGGCACGGCCGACTGGGTGACGGCCACGTGCGTGGAGATCGGCAAGAAGCAGGGCAAGACGGTCATCGTCGTCAACGACGGGCCGGGCTTCTACACCTCGCGCATCCTCGCGCCGTACATGAACGAGGCGGCGTACCTCCTGGCCGAGGGCGCGGACATCGCCGAACTGGACAAGGCGGTGGTGGACTTCGGCTTCCCCGTGGGGCCCATCACCCTGCTGGACGAGGTGGGCATCGACGTGGCCCAGAAGGTGGGCCCCATCATGGAGGCCGCCTTCGGCAAGCGCATGGTGGCGCCCAAGGCGTTCGAGAAGGTCGTGGCCGACGGTCGGCTCGGCCGCAAGAACCAGAAGGGCTTCTACACCTACGACGGCAAGAAGAAGGAGGTGGACACCTCCATCTACGAGCTGCTGCCCCACGGCAAGAACCGCAAGAGTCTGGACGCGCGCGAGATGGCCGAGCGCTGCGCCCTGCAGATGGTCAACGAGGCCATCCGCTGCCTGGGCGAGGGCATCCTGCGCAGCCCGCGCGACGGGGACGTGGGGGCCATCTTCGGCCTCGGCTTCCCGCCGTTCCTCGGCGGGCCCTTCCGCTACGCGGAGAGCCTGGGCCTGGGCGAGCTGCTGCGGCGGCTGGAGCACTACCACGACAAGTACGGCGAGCGCTTCGCCCCCGCGCCCCTGCTCTTCGAGAAGGTGAAGGCGGGCGAGACGTTCTACCCGCGCGGCGCCTGAGTCCCCGCGCGCGGAGGCGCCCGAGCCCCGGGCGCCTCCGCCGCGTGTGTCACTCCGCCAGCGCCGGCAGCACGTTCACCTTGAGGGCGCTCGGGTGCGAGGCCTCGTGGTACACGCGGTGCGTGGCGCGCACGAAGTCCTCCTCCTTCGCCTCGAAGATGTTGGGCACGAAGGTCTGCGGGTTGCGGTCGATGAAGGGAAACCAGCTCGACTGCACCTGGATCATCAGCCGGTGCCCGCGCTGGAAGGTGTGCAGCACGTCGTTGATGACGAAGCGCACCTTGGTCACCTCGCCCGGCGTGAAGGCCTTGGGCTCGCCGTAGCTCTCACGGAAGCGGCCCCGGAAGGGCTCGCCGCGCACCAGCGTCTGCTGGTGGCCCCGGTTCTCCACACCCTCCTGCTCGGACTGCCGCGAGGTGCCGGGCAGCTTGCCGGGGTTGACGTCGATGAGCTTCACCACCCAGTCCGCGTCGCTGCCCGTGGTGGACACCCACAGCTCCGCCTCCAGCGGGCCCGCGAGCGTGAGATCCTTCTCCAAGGGCTCCGTCTGGAAGACGAGCACGTCGGGCCGGCGCGCCGCGAAGCGCTGATCCTCGGTCATGTAGTTCTTCGCCCAGCGCGGGGTGATCTCCGTCGTGTAGGGCACGGGCTTGGCCGGATCGCTCACGTACTCGGCGAAGGAGGGCGCGGCCTGGGTGGGGGCCTGGAACGACAGGCCCTGCCGGGGCTGGAAGTAGAGCCGCTGCTCGCGCACGCCCTTGGGCGGCCAGGTGTCGAAGCGGCGCCAGCGGTTGGCGCCCGTCTCGAACACCAGGGCCTCGGGCAGGTCCGGCGCCTCGCCGCCCTTGAGGTGGTGCTTGAAGAAGGTGAAGCCCAGCTCCTGGTAGGTGCGCGCCGTGGGGAAGCCGAAGTCGGCGTCGCCCAGGGCGCGGCCCTCGCTGCCGAGCCACCCGCCGTGCGACCAGGGCCCCATCATCAGGGTGTTGGAGATGCCGGGGTTCTGCTTCTCGATGGCGGCGTAGGTGCGCAGCGGGCCGTACAGGTCCTCGGTGTCGTACCAGCCGCCCACCGTCAGCACGGCGGCCTTGATGTTCTTGAGGTGCGGCAGCAGGTTGCGCGCGCGCCAGAACGCGTCGTAGTTGGGGTGCGCGGCGAGCTCCTTCCAGAAGGCCACGTCGCCCTTGAAGTGGCGCGTGTCGGCGTTGCCCAGGGGGCCGAGGTCCAGGAAGAACTGGTAGCCGTCCGGCGTGCCGTGCTCGAAGGGCTTCCAGCCCTGCTCGGCGGTGGGCTGCGGCCGGGGCCGGCCGAAGGTGGAGAAGAAGTCGAAGGCGAGCACCAGGTTGAAGGCGCCGTGGCGGTGCATGTCGTCCCAGAACCAGTCCGCGATGGGCGCCTGGGGGGACACGGCCTTGAGCGCGGGGTGCGAGTCGATGACACCCGCGGACGTGTAGAAGCCGGGGTAGGAGATGCCCCACTGGCCCGCGCGGCCATTGTTGTGCGCCACGTTCTTGAGCAGCCAGGCGAGGGTGTCGTACGTGTCGCTGCTCTCGTCGATGTCCTGGGGGCCCTTCTTCACGTCCAGGTGCGGGCGCACGTTGACGAACTCGCCCTCGGACATGTTGCGGCCGCGCACGTCCTGGTTGACGAAGATGAAGCCGTCCTTCTCGTACGCCTCGGTGGGCCCGAGCCGCTCGGAGTAGCGGTCCGTGCCGTAGGGCGCGACCGTGTAGGGCGTGCGCACGAGCAAGAAGGGATAGCGCCTGGTGGGGCTCGCGTCGTTGGGGATGTAGACGGCGGTGAAGAGCTTCACGCCGTCGCGCATGGGGATGCGGTACTCGAACTTGGTGTAGTGCGCGCGCAGATAGCTGGCGCGCTCGTTCACGGGGGGCTCGGGAGGCCGGGGGGGCTGGGCACGCGCGGGCGCGGCGAGCGCGACGAGCCCGAGCACCATGAGGTGGCGGATGGGGAACATGCTCTCTCCTGGAGGGAACGGGCGGCATTGTCGGTGAACGCACGGGACGCGGGAAGCGCCGCGTGGACCCGTGGCCGGTGTCGCTCCCTGGATGGCAAATTCTGATAGGAGCGGCGGGGCCTCGGGCCTGTCGTCCTGTGTGTTGCCGAATTCCCCGAGGATGCGCTTTATCCCCACACCCCACCGCGCCATGACCGACCCGACGAACGAACCACTCCATGAGCGCATCCGGACCCTCGAAGCCGAGGTGTCGCGGCAGCGGGCCATCCTGCGGAGCAGTGTCGACTTCGCCATCGTCGTGACGGACCTCGAGGCCCGGGTCACCGACTGGAACCGGGGCGCCGAGCAGATCCTGGGCTGGACGGCCGAGGAGATGCTCGGTGAGAAGGTGGACCGTTTCTTCACGCCCGAGGATCTCGCGCTCAAGCAGCCGGAAAAGGAGATGCGCCAGTCGGTCGAGAAGGGCCGCGCCGCCGACGAGCGCTGGCACCTGCGCAAGGGCGAGGTCCGCTTGTGGGCCGCGGGCGAGATGATGCCCCTGCGCGACGAGGACGGCACGCACCGGGGCTACGTGAAGATCCTGCGCGACCGGACGCCCGAACACCTGGCCGGCGAGGCGCTGCGCCGCTCGGAGGTGCGGGAGGACCGCTACCGGACCGTGCTCGACTCCCTGGAGGTCGGCTTCTGCATCATCGAGGTGCTCTTCGCGCCGGATGGCAAGCCGGTGGACTATGTCTTCCTCGACAAGAACCTCGCGTTCGAGCGGCAGACGGGCCTGAGCGATGTCGTGGGCCGGCGCATGCGGGAGTTCGCGCCCGAGCACGAGCAGCACTGGTACGACGTCTACGGGCAGGTCGCGCGCACGGGGGTTCCCGTGCGCTTCGAGAATCGCGCCGAGAGCCTGGCGGGCCGCTGGTACGAGGTCCATGCCCTGCGCCTGGGCGCGGCGGGCGAGAACCGGGTCGCCGTCCTGTTCAACGACGTCTCCCAGCGCAAGCGCATGGAGGACACGCTCCGGGAGTTGAACGCCAACCTCGCGCAGCAGGTGGAGGAGCGCACGCGCGACCGCGACCGGCTCTGGCGGCTGTCCTCTGACTTGATGTTGGTGGCGCGGTTCGATGGCGCCATCACCGCGGTGAATCCCGCCTGGACGGAGATGCTGGGTTGGAGCGAGGCCGAGCTCGTGGGGCGCAGCCTGTTCGAGTTGGTCCACCCCGACGATCAGACCCGGACCGCGGGCGGGGCGAACGACATCTCCGAGGGCCGCGCGCTGTGGCGCTTCGAGAATCGCTACCGTCACAAGGACGGGAGCTACCGGTGGATCTCCTGGACGGCGGGCCCGGGCGACGGGTTCATGGTGGCGGTCGGGCGGGACATCACCGCGGAGAAGGCGCGGGAGGAGACGCTCGCCAAGACCGAGGAGCAGCTGCGGCAGGCCCAGAAGATGGAGGCGGTGGGGCAGTTGACGGGCGGTCTGGCGCACGACTTCAACAACCTGCTCACGGGCATCACCGGCAGCCTGGAGCTGCTGTCCATCCGCATCGCGCAGGGCCGCCTCAAGGAGCTGGATCGCTACACCGCGGCCGCCCAGGGCGCGGCCTCGCGCGCGGCGGCCCTGACGCACCGGCTGCTCGCGTTCTCGCGCCGCCAGACGCTCGACCCCAAGCCGGTGGATGCCAACCGCCTGGTCGAGGGCATGGCGGACCTCATCCGTCGCACGGTGGGGCCCGAGGTGCTGGTCACGGTCTCCACGGCGGACGGGCTCTGGTCCACCGAGGTCGATCCACACCAGTTGGAGAACGCGCTGCTCAACCTGTGCATCAACGCCCGGGACGCGATGCCCGGCGGGGGCCGGTTGACGATCGAGACGAACAACCGGGTGCTCGATGCGCGCGTGGCGCGGATCAACGACATGCAGCCGGGCAGCTACATCGTGCTGTGCGTGTCGGACACGGGCACGGGCATGCCGCCCGACGTCATCGCCAAGGCGTTCGATCCGTTCTTCACGACCAAGCCGCTCGGCGCGGGCACGGGCCTGGGCCTGTCGATGATCTACGGCTTCACGCGGCAGTCCGGCGGCCACGTGAGCATCTACTCCGAGGTCGGCAATGGCACGACGGTGTGCCTCTTCCTGCCGCGCCACCTGGGTGAGGCCAAGGCCGAGGATGCCGCGCCCCAGCTGTCCGAGGCGCCGCGCGCCGAGGTGGGCGAGACGGTGCTGGTGGTGGACGACGAGGCCGCCATCCGGATGCTGGTGACGGACGTGCTGGAGGAGCTGGGCTACCGCGCCATCGAGGCCGCCGACGGCGCGTCTGGCCTCAAGGTGTTGCGGTCCGAGGCCCGGATCGATCTGCTGGTGACGGACGTGGGCCTGCCGGGCGGGATGAACGGCCGGCAGATGGCCGACGCGGGCCGGGTGCATCGGCCCGGGCTCAAGGTGCTGTTCATCACGGGCTACGCCGAGGCGGCCGTGGTGGGCCATGGCCACCTGGAGCCCGGCATGCACGTGATGACCAAACCCTTCCCCATGGAGGCCCTGGCCACGCGCATCCGGACGTTGATCTCCGGCGAGTGACAGGGTCGTTGCGCGGCGCGGTCCTCCTTGACCCCCGGACGCTTCTCGATGAAGCCTGCGCCATGCACCGCGCTCCCTACCGGGTCCTCGCCCTCGTCATCCTGGCCGCGCTCGTCGTCTGCGCCGCGGCCGCGGGCGTGGGCGAGTGGTACTACCAACACCACAAGACGCCGCCGGGCCCCGAACAGGGCGTGCTCGGCTACGTGCTGGGGGGGTGGTATGCCTATGACTCGGGCTGGTACCAGTACATCGTCGAGAACGGCTACTTCTACCGTCCGGGCGAGCAGAGCGCGGTGGCCTTCTTCCCGCTCTATCCGCTCGCCGTCCGGGGCCTGCACGCGCTGGTGCCCGACGTGCGGCATGCCGGCATCCTGGTGACGCTGGTGTGTGGGCCGCTGTCCGTGATGCTCTTCTTGTCCTGGGCCCGCATGCGCACGGACGCGGACACCGCCTTCCAGGCGGCGCTGCTCTTCGCGCTCTACCCGTTCACCTTCTTCCTCTACGGGGTCATGTACTCCGATGCGCTCTTCATCCTGATGGTGGTGGGGGCGTTCTGCCTGTTGGAGAAGGGGCACCTGGGCACGGCGGTGCTCCTGGGGGCGCTGGCCACGGCGGCGCGGCCCGTGGCGCCCGCGGTGGTGGTGGGCCTGCTGGTGCGTCGGCTCGAGTGGAAGCGCGAGCGGGGCGAGCGCTGGACGGCCCTGGACGCGCTGCCCGTCCTGTCCGCGCTCGGCTTCGTGGCCTACATGGCCTACCTGCAGTGGAGCTTCCACGAGCCGCTCGCCTTCGTGAAGGTGCAGTCGGCCTGGGGCCAGGTGCCCGGCTGGCGCTCGTGGCTCAAGGTGTCCTTCTTCAAGACCCTGATGTCGCCCCAGTCCACGACGGACTACGTCGTGTTCATCTGCCTGCACGCGGCGCTGAGCGTGGGGGCGCTCGCCCTGCTGTGGCCCACGCTCAAGCGCCTGGGCTGGGGCTATGGCGCGTTCTGCGCCGTCATGGTCGGCCTGCCCACCGTGTCCACGAAGGACTTCATGGGCATGGGGCGCTACCTCCTGTCCGCCTTCCCACTCTTCCTCACCCTCGCGATGCTGCTGCGCGAGCGCCCCCGGTGGCGCCACGGCATCCTCGCCGCGAGCTCGCTCTGCCTCGTCCTCCTCTCCGCCGCCTTCGGGCTGGACTACTACCTCTCGTGAACGCACCCCTCTCCGCCGCCCTGGCCCTCTTCTCCCGCCTGCCCCCCGCCGAGCGCTTCCACGTCCAGGCCCGCGCCTTCTCCGCGCCCCTGGAAGCCGTGGCCGCCCGTGTGCCGCCCGGGGGCGCCGTGGCCGATGTGGGCTGCGGCCATGGCCTGCTCACCGCGCTGCTCGCCCTCGGGGATTCTCGTCGGCGGGTGCATGGGGTCGATCCTGACCCCCGCAAGGTGGCCTGGGCGCGCCAGGGCCCGGGTCGGCTGTCCCATGTGACGGTGGAGGAGGGGGGCGTGGACTCGCTCGCCGAGCAGCTGGCCGGCCAGTTCGACACCGTGGTGGTGTGTGACGTGCTGTACCTGCTGCCCGTGGAGCGCTGGGGCGACTTCCTCGGCGCGGCGCGCCGCCTGCTGCGGCCCGGCGGACGGCTGCTCTTGAAGGAGGCCGAGGGGGATGGCTCCTGGAAGCACCGCAAGTGCCTCGCGCAGGAGTGGGTGATGGTGAAGGCGCTCGGCCGCACCCAGGCGGGGGGTGACCTGGTGCTGCAGCCGCGCGAGACGGTGCTCGGCGTGCTGCGGGACACGGGCTTCATCCCCCGCGAGACGGTGGCGCTGGGCGTGGGCTACACCACGCCCCACATCCTCTACGTGGCGGACAACGCGCCGTAGGTGGTCAGCTCCACGCCGACGTCCTTCAGTCGGGCGCGGACGCGGGGGCTGGTGAGCGCGTCCAACTCCGACTGCCAGCCGTACGTCCACGCCGGATCCTCGGGCACGTGGGGATGGCCCTCGCCGGGGTGACACCCCAGCTCGAAGTCCCCCGCGGGCAGGCGCTCGAGCAGGGCGAGCAGGGTGGACTCGGAGAGCTGGCCCGCCTCGAACACGCCGCCCGCGCTCACGCGCCGCACGCCCGAGGCGGCGCGCGGCGCGCTCCGGGCGAGCAGCGTGAGCAGGGTCGTCTTCACCGCGGGGCCGGGCGTGCGCCACCACGACGGTCGGGGCAGGCGATCCGGCCAGCGCACGGGCAGTCCCTCGCGCCGGGCGAGGGCCTCC
The DNA here is from genome assembly GCF_016904885.1 of Archangium primigenium. Classification (NCBI taxonomy): domain Bacteria; kingdom Pseudomonadati; phylum Myxococcota; class Myxococcia; order Myxococcales; family Archangiaceae; genus Melittangium; species [Archangium] primigenium. The sequence continues at coordinate 7,609,389 of NZ_JADWYI010000001.1, read as the reverse complement.
ACGCGGGGCCGCACGCCGGGCAGCAGGTGCAGGTGCTGGTGGGCATCCAGGTGGTCCACGGGGGCGCCCAGGGCCCGCGCGCGGGCGAGCTGCGCGGCGAGCTCCCGCTCCAGCTCCTCGCCGCGCACCTGGCCCGTGAGCCACGCCCGGGCGAAGTCGGCCCAGCTCGCGCGCAGCCGTCCGCCGGGGGCCACGGTGGGCACGTGCGCGGGGTCGGCCGCGGGGGCCAGCCGGGTGGACAAGGCCAGGTGCACGCCCAGGGCGAGCCCCTGCTCCCGGGCGCGCGCCACGGCCTCGGGCGCGCCGGGCCCCATGACGAGCAGGGTGGCGCTGGTGACGATGCCCTCGCGATGGGCCCGGAGGATGCCCGTGTCCAGCGCGGGGTGCAGCCCGAGGTCGTCCGCGTTGACGATGAGGCGCGTGCGCGTCACCGGCCTCACCCGGAGGTGGACGTCTTCTCGCGCGCCACGCCGTGCAGCGGGGCCACGGAGGGGGGCAGGCGCACGGGCCGCTGGGTCGCCTGCGGCCAGCGCGTCTCCGGGTAGAGCTTGCTCAGCTCGCGCACCATCTTGAGGATGACGGCGGGCGAGGACAGCGTGGAGACGCCGCGCGTGCGCGGGAAGTAGTCCACGCCCATCTGGAAGACCTTGAAGCCCTGGTGGATGGCCTTCACCACCAGCTCCGCGTCGATGAACGAGCCCTGGCTGTTGAGCTCCACCGACTCCAGCACCCGGCGGTGCATCACCTTGAAGCTGAAGTTGATGTCCTTCATGTGGACACCGAACAGCGTGCGGATGAGCAGGTTGTAGGCGAACGAGTAGGCGATGCGCTTGGGCCCCTCGCTCGTGCGGTCGAAGCGGAAGGCGCAGATCATGTCCGCTTCCAGGTACTTCATCAGGTGCAGCGCCCGCTCCAGCTCCTTGAGATCGAAGGGCAGGTCGATGTCCGAGTACACGACCACGTCCTTGGTGGACGCGGACAGGCCGGTGCGCATGGCGCCACCGAGCTTGAGGTTCACCGGGTGGGTGACGAAACGAAACTGGGGGATGCGCGCCGCGAGCTCCTCGCAGATGGCCTGGGTGCGGTCGGTGGACGCATCGTTGACGACGATGATCTCGAAATCGTCCGTCAGGCGGGGGAGGACCTCGAGGGCGCGCATCACCGAGCGCTCGACGTAGTCCTCCTCGTTCCAGGCGGGGAAGAAAAGACTGATGCTGGGTGCAGTGCCCACGAAAAACCTCGACGAAAGGTCCGCGTTGGGGGACGCGGGCAGGCGGCAGGTATCAAACATCGCGGGGCGAGTGCAATCCAACGGTCGCGGAGCCTCGCCCCGGCGTGATAGCGTCGCTGGCTTACGTTCGTTCCGAGGGTGGATGTGGGAGACAGGCGCCTCATTCTGCTGGTGGACGAGTTTCCCGCTCGGCAGGCGGAACTCGTGGGCATGTTGGAACAGGACGGCTTCGCCATCCGGTTGGTGTCCGCGGGCGCGGAGGCCCAACGGTTGCTGCCCGAAGCACATCTGGTGTTGCTCGTGTTGGGGCCACCGGGAAGTCCTTCGCGCGCGTTGCTTCAACACCTGATGGCGCGAGATGACGAGGGCAGTGGCCCCTCGCTCATCGCGCTGGTGCCCGCCGAGGAGCGCGCCGCGATGCTCGCCGCGCTGCGCTTGGGCGCGGAGGTGGTGCGCACGCCGGTGGATCCCGAGGAGCTCCAAGCACGCATGGTCCGCTGCATCCAGGACCGCGCGCGGCTGGATGCGCTGATGACCCGCGTGAACGCGCTGGAACGTTTGTCCATCACGGATGGACTCACGCAGGTGCACAACCACCGCTACTTCCAGGACCGGCTGCGCGAGGAGTTCCGGCGCGCCCAGCGCTACGACGATCCGCTGTCGCTCATCCTCATCGACCTGGATCACTTCAAGAGCTTCAACGACACGCACGGCCACCAGGTGGGAGACATCGTGCTGCGCGACGTGGCGGCCCAACTGCAGCGCGGCGTGCGCGAGACGGACCTGCTCGCGCGCTACGGCGGCGAGGAGTTCGCCATCCTGCTGCCGCGCACGCCCCTGGCCGGCGCGCTCACCGTGGCCGAGCGCGTCTGGCGCGAGATGGCCACGCTGCGCACCGGCCCCGAGCGCACCCTGCGCGTCACGGCCTCCGTGGGCGTCTCCTCGTTCCCCCACCACGCGGTGGGCAGCGCCGACCAGCTCGTGCGCTCCGCGGACGAGTCGCTCTACCGGGCCAAGCACGAGGGCCGTAATCGCGTGTGTGTGCACACGGCCCTCTCGTCCACCGAGCGGCCCGTTCCTCGCTAGCTCCCTTCCGGGCGGTGCGCGGTGGGTCACTATTGACCCGATTTGGGGGTCGGGGTATAGCTCGACCCAGGGTGGGACCGGTCCCCGGGTACGGAACCACCCGGTATCAGGGCGGTTTGCGAGTCGCTGCACGTTGGCAGCGTCATTGCAAACCCTGGGGTCTTCGGACCCAGGACGAGGTATCCACTGGAACTGGCGCAGACACAGGGAGCGGTGCCACGCGGGCGGCTGCTGCTGGTGGACGACGAGGAGTACATCCTGAAGTCGATCCGTCGGGTGCTCCGTCGTGGTGATTGGCAGATCGAGACGGCCTCCGATGCGGAGGAGGGCCTCAAGGCCCTGGAGCGTTTCACGCCCGAGGTGGTCATCTCGGACTTCCGCATGCCGGGCATGAACGGCGTGGAGTTCCTCAGCCGCGTGAAGGCGCAGGTACCCCGCGCCCAGCGCATCATGCTCACGGGACAGGCGGACCAACAGGCCATCGAGGAGGCCATCAACCGCTCGGAGATCTTCCGCTTCATCTCCAAGCCGTGGAACGACAGCCATCTGGTGCTCACGGTCAAGAGCGCCTTCGAGCAGTACGCCCTGCAGGCGGAGAACGAGCGGCTGCTGCGGGTCACCCAGCAGCAGAACGACGAGTTGCGCCGGCTCAACGCGGAGCTGGAGACGCGCGTGGCGCTGCGCACGCACCTCTTGAGCCAGGCCAAGCGTGAGTGGGAGCTGTCGTTCGACTCCATGGACACGCCCCTGGCGGTGGTGCGCCAGGACTACGGGGTGCGCCGCGCCAACCGGGCCTACCTGGAGCTCGCGGGGGACCGGCTCAAGGAGCCCCTGAGCGAGGAGGGCTCCGAGCAGCTGTGTCACAAGCTGCTCTTCGACCGGGATCAGCCCTGCCCCAACTGCCCGCTGCCCGCGGCGGTGGAGCACGCCCGGGGCAGCCGCGCGGAGATCCACGGCCGGGGCCGGGTGTACGCCATGTCCGCCTACCCGCTCACGGGCGAGGGCCGCGCGGTGTGCGCGTACCGGGACATCACGGACGAGCGGGAGATGACCCGCCGGTTCATCGAGACGGAGAAGATGGCGGCGGTGGGTCAGCTCGCCGGCGGCGTGGCGCACGAGATCAACAACCCGCTGGGCGGCATCCTCGCCTTCGCGCAGTTGATGAAGCGCGACGAGGGCCGAGACCCCGCGGACCTGGAGTCCTTGGGGCTCATCGAGGAGAGCGCGCTGCGCTGCAAGCGCATCGTGGAGAGCCTGCTCAAGTTCAGCCGTCACAGTCGGACCGAGGATCGCCGGCCCTTCCAGCTCACCAAGTGCGCGGAGGACTCGGCGGTGCTCTTCGGCGCGCAGCTCAAGTCGTACCCCAAGGTGCGCATGGAGCTGCGGCTCGAGCCCCATCTGCCGGAGCTGTTCGGAGACCCCGGACAATTGTCGCAGGTGATGCTCAACCTCTTGCAGAACGGTCTGCACGCCCTTCCGCCCTCGGGAGGAATGCTGACCTTGGAGACGGGGAGGGAAGAGGACCGATGCTTCTTCCGCGTCGCCGATACGGGCAGTGGCATCGAGGAGCGCTACCTCACGCGCATCTTCGAACCCTCGTTCACCACCAAGCCCCCGGGCCAGGGCACGGGCCTGGGCCTGGCGATCGCCTACCGGATCGTCGAGGACCACGGGGGCATCTTCAAGGTGGACACCCAGATGGGTGAGGGCTCCCGCTTCACCGTGTACATCCCCATTCCCCTGCAGCTCGAGAGGTTGCCGTGAGTCCGTCACCCACCACCCCCGCTCCCAAGCGCGCCAAGGTCCTGGTCGTGGATGACGATCAGATCGTCCTCAAGGCCGTGACGTCCATCCTCACCCGCGAGGGCTATCAGGTCGTCTCCATCGATGACGCGGTGGAGGGGCTGACCGCGGCGAAGGATCCGTCCATCGACGTGGCCGTGCTGGACATCAAGATGCCCAACCTGTCCGGCATGGACCTGTTGCGCGGCATCAAGGCGGCGCGCTCGGACGTGGAGGTCATCATGATGACCGCGTTCGCCACCGTGGAGACGGCGGTGGAGGCGGTCAAGGCCGGCGCGTACGACTACCTCACCAAGCCCTTCGAGAACATCGACGAAGTGAGCATGACGGTGGCCAAGGCCGCCGAGCGCAAGTCCCTGCGCGACAGGGCCCGGGCGCTGGAGGAGGCGCTCAGCGCGCGCAACCAGTTCGAGGACCTGGTGGGCCAGTCCTCGCAGATGCGCGCCGTGTTCAAGCTGGTGGAGACGGTGAGCCACTCCACGGCCACGGTGCTCATCCAGGGCGAGAGCGGCACGGGCAAGGAGCTCGTGGCGCGCGCCATCCACTACCGCAGCGCGCGCAAGGACAAGCCCTTCATCGCGGTGAACTGCTCGGCCCTGACGGACACGCTCCTGGACGCGGAGCTGTTCGGTCACGTGAAGGGCAGCTTCACGGGCGCCACCTACAACAAGAAGGGCTTCTTCGAGGCGGCCGACGGCGGCACCATCTTCCTCGACGAGATCGGCGACGTGCCGCCCGCCACCCAGGTGCGCCTGCTTCGCGTGCTCCAGGAGGGCGAGGTCAAGCGCGTGGGCGCCAACGAGCCGGTGAAGGTGGACGTGCGTGTCATCGCCGCCACGCACGTGGACCTGAGCCGCGCCAAGGAAGAGGGCAAGTTCCGCGAGGATCTCTTCTACCGGCTCAACGTCATCACCATCGACCTGCCGCCCCTGCGCGATCGCCCCGAGGACGTGCCGCTGCTCACGCACCACTTCCTCAAGCTCTACACCGCCAAGGCGGGCAAGCGCGTGACGGGCTTCACGCCCCGCGCCCTGGAGGCCCTCACCTGCAACCGGTGGATGGGCAACGTGCGCGAGCTGGAGAACGTCATCGAGCGCGCCGTGGTGCTCACCTCCAAGGAGGTGCTGGACACGGACGACCTGCCGCCGGGCTTCCAGGAGGCGCCCCAGGCCGGAGCCCAGGTGGAGGTGTTCAGCCTCGCGCACCTGCCCTATGCCCAGGCCAAGCGCCTGGCCATGCGCGCCTTCGAGCGGCGCTACCTCACCGCGCTGCTCGAGAAGCACAACCACAACGTCTCCAGCGCCGCGCGCGCCGCCGGCGTGGATCGCTCCAACTTCCGCCGCCTGCTCAAGCAGTACGAGGTGGCCGGCCGCTCCATGAAGCGCTCCAAGGACGGCGACGACGACGATGCCCTGGACGCGGCCTCCTAGTCCCTAGCCCGCGTCCCTAGCCCTCTTCACCGGGCTCGCGTGGGCGGCCCTCCACCTGACGGCGGATCTCCTCGTAGCGCTCGGCCATCTCCCGCTCGAAGCCGTTGCGCGTGGGGGTGTAGAAGCGGCTGCCCTGGAGCGGCTCGGGCAGGTACTGCTCGGGCACGTAGTTGCCCTCGAAGTTGTGCGGGTACTTGTAGCCCGCGCCGTAGCCGAGGGACTTGGTCAACTTCGTATGGGCGTTGCGCAGGTGGGGCGGCACGGGCAGGGCGCCGCGCTCGGTGACGGCCGCGCGCGCCGCGGCGTAGGCGGTGAGCACGGCGTTGGACTTGGGCGCGAGCGCCAGGTACGTCACCGCCTGGGTGAGGGGCAGGGTGCCCTCGGGCAGGCCCATCAGCTCGAAGGCCCGCAGCGCGTCCACCGCCACGCCCAGCGCCCGCGGGTCCGCGTTGCCCACGTCCTCCGAGGCGAAGATCACCATGCGCCGGAAGATGAAGACCGGATCCTCTCCCGCCTCCAGCATGCGGGTCATCCAGTAGAGCGCCGCGTCCACGTCCGAGCCGCGCATGGATTTGATGAAGGCGCTCACGACGGTGTAGTGCTCCTCGCCCGCCTTGTCGTAGAGCAGCGCCTTGTGCTGCAGGGCCTCCTCGGCCGTGGCCTTGTCCACCCGGGTGCCGCCGTGCGCCGCCGCCGCCTCCAGCGCCGTGAGGGCCTTGCGCGCGTCGCCCCCCGAGGCCTGGACGATGAAGGCGAGCGCCGCGTCGTCCACCGCCACCTTGCCCGCGAGCCCCTTGGGGTCCGCCACCGCCCGGCGCAGGAGCGCCACCAGCTCCTCCTCCTCCAGCCCGCGCAGGGTGATGACCCGCGTGCGCGACAGGAGCGCCGCGTTGAGCTCGAAGGAGGGGTTCTCCGTGGTGGCGCCGATGAGCGTGAGCGTGCCCTTCTCCACGTGGGGCAGGAGCGCGTCCTGCTGGCCCTTGTTGAAGCGGTGGATTTCATCCACGAAGAGCAGGGTGCGCTGGCGGCGCATCTTCCAGCGCTCCTGGGCGCGCGCCACCGTCTCGCGGATTTCCTTCACCCCGGAGAGCACCGCGGACAGGGACTCGAAGGCGGCGCCCGTGGAGTGGGCGATGAGGTGGGCGAGCGTCGTCTTGCCCGTGCCCGGGGGGCCCCAGAGGATGAGCGAGGGCACCTGGTCGTGCTGGATGGCGCGGCGCAGGAAGCGGCCCTCGCCGGTGAGGTGCTCCTGGCCGACGAAGTCCTCCAGCCGGGTGGGGCGCAGGCGCTCGGCGAGCGGGGCCAGGGTGGCCGCGTCCTGGCGGCCGGCATGGTCGAAGAGGTCCATGGAGCTCCTTGGGGCGCTCCCGGAAGGGGGCGCTCGTGTCCAGCGGGCGTCGAAGTGACCATTTCCTCCAGCGCGCGCCGGGCCGGGTGATCTACAACCCCAGCCTATCGTGCAGACCCTGCTACTCGTCGCCAAGAAGGACAAGCCCGAGGCCACGGAGCTGGCCGCCCGCATCCGCGAGCGCTACCCGGCCCTGGAGGTGATGGGCGACCGCTTGCTGGCCCACACCCTCGGCTGGCCGCGGGTGGAGGACCGGGACCTGGCCACCCGGGCGGACCTGGTGGTGGTGCTCGGAGGGGACGGCACCCTCATCCACGCGGCGCGGCTGCTCGGGGGCCACCCCGTGCCCATCCTCGGGGTGAACCTGGGCTCGCTGGGCTTCCTGACGGAGATTCCGGCGGACGGGCTCTTCCCGGCGCTGGAGGAGGTGCTCGCCGGGCGCTTCAAGTCCGAGTCGCGCATGAAGCTCACCTGCCGCCTCATCCGGGGCGACAAGGTGCTGATGCACGACGAGGTGCTCAACGACGTGGTCATCAACAAGGGGGCGCTCGCGCGCGTGGCGGACCACGAGGTGTCCATCGACGGCGTCCCCGTGGCCACGTACAAGGCGGACGGCGTCATCCTCGCCACGCCCACGGGCTCCACGGCCTATTCGCTGTCGGCGGGCGGGCCCATCGTGCACCCCTCGGTGGACTGCACCGTGCTCACCCCCATCTGCTCGCACGCGCTCACGCACCGCTCCACCCTCGTCCCAGCGGACCGCACCATCCGCGTCACCCTGTGCAGCGAGACGGCGGACACCTTCCTCACCCTGGACGGGCAGACGGGCCACGGCCTGCAGTGCGGCGACAGCATCGAGGTGGTGCGCTCGCCCCACCGGGTGCAACTCGTGCGCGATCCGGGCGTGGGCTACTTCTCCATCCTGCGCAAGAAGCTGCACTGGGGCGAGCGCTAGGCCCGCGCCCATGTTCCTCTTCCTCTCCAAGCTGCTGGATCTCCTGCTCGCGCCGCTGTCCTGGGGCCTGCTGCTCTTGGCCGCGGGCGGGCTCGTGCGCCGCGGGCGGGCGCGGCTGGCCACGGGGCTGCAGGTGCTCGGGGGCCTGGTGCTCTACCTGTTCTCCACCGAGCCGGTGGCCAACCTGCTGCAGCGCTGGGTGGAGGCGGACGCGGTGTCCACCTACCAGGAGGGCCGCGTGTACGACGCGGTCATCGTGCTCGGGGGCATGGTGGACGCGGATGCCTCGGAGCGCTCGGGGCTGCCCGAGTACACGCCCGCGGTGGAGCGCGTGCTCCGGGGCTTCGAGCTGCTCCGGAGCGGGCGGGCGGGGTCGGTGCTCTTGTCCGGCGGCACGTTGGACACGCGGCCCGGGGCCCTGGTGGAGGCGGACATCCTCGGGCGGCAGTTGGAGCTGTGGGGCATCGCCCCCGAGCGGATCGTTCGCGAGACGCGCAGCCGCAACACCCGGGAGAACGCGCTGGAGTCCGAGCGGCTCATCCGCGAGCGGGGCTGGACGCGGCTCTTGTTGGTGACGAGCGCGGCGCACCTGCCGCGGGCCCGGGGCACCTTCGAGGCGGTGGGCCTGCACCCGGACACGCTCGCCGTGGACGTGCGCGCGCACGGCTTCTACCCGCACACGGGCTGGTGGCAGCCCCGGGCGTCCAACCTGTCGGCGGGCTCGGACGCGCTGCGCGAGCTGTTCGGCCGCTTCGTCTACCGGCTGCGTGGGTGGGCGTAGCCCCGGCCGCTCAGTGCGAGGCCCGGGCGGGCAGCGTGGGGCAGTCGAGGATGCCGTCGTTGCTCGTGGTGAGGTCCGGCGTGCCCGCGTGCAGCCGCTCGATGCGGCCATCCTTCGTGGCGTCGATGGGCCGCGCGGCGAAGGCCGAGCGCAGCACTTCCTGCGTGGTGGGCCCCTGCTTGGGCTGCAGGCGGTAGTGGGCCCCCTTGAACATGGTGTAGCCGTCGCCGCCGCCCGAGAGGAACGAGTTGGTGGCGAGCGTGTAGGTGCGCCGGGGATCCAGCGGCTCGCCGTTCACGCGCACGTTGAGCACGCGCTCGCCCGGGGGGCGGCACACGTCGAAGGCGTAGGCGATGCCGGACACCTGGGGGAAGCGTCCCGGGCCGGCCTCCTCGGCGCTGCGGCTCACGCCGTTCTCCAGCGCCTGGTGGAGGGTGGCGCCCGTCACCTCGATGCTCACCACCGAGTCGGGGAAGGGGTGGATGGCGAGCACGTCCCGGCGGGTGAGGGGGCCGGGGCGGAGCACCGAGTCCGAGCGGATGGCGCCGCCGTTGATGAGGGCCACCTCGGCGCCGGCCGCCTGGCGGTAGGCGTCCGCGATGAACGAGCCGAGGTTGGTCTCCTGGGTGCGGTTGTTGTCCTCGACGGCGTCGAGCGGCACGTTGGTGCGGCCCACGGGCTCGGACAGCTCGGCCATCATCGTGTCGTAGGGGCGCATGGCGGCGGCGAAAGCCGCGTCCTCGGGGATGTCGGGCGTGACCGGCGTCATGTCGAAGTCCATGCTCTTGAGCTTGCCGCTGCGGGTGCCCACGTGCAGGGTGACCCGGCCGAGCTCGCGCGCCTCGGAGGACATCTTCACGATGGGCGTGCCGTTGCTCACCGCCTGCATCATCACGTGCTCGTGGCCGCCGATGATGAGATCGATGGGCGCGCAGCGCGCGAGCACCTTGTCCTCGGCGACGAACAGGTGGGTCAGCCCGATGATGACCTGGGCGCCCTGGGCCTTCATCTGCGGCACGAGCTCGCGCGCCTTCTGGCAGGTGTCGGTGAAGTACACGTCCGGGCCGGGCTTGGAGCTGTACTTCGTCTTGCCCAGGAGCACGCCGAACAGGCCCACCTTCACGCCGCCCACGTCGCGGATGACGAAGGGGGGCGTGTCGCCGAAGGGCCGGCGCGTCTCCTTGTCCATGACGTTGGCGCCCAGCCACGTGAAGCGCGACTCGCGGATGCGCTGGCGCAGCACGTCCGGCCCGAAGTCGAACTCGTGGTTGCCGAGCACCGCGTAGTCCACGCCCAGCGCGTTCCACGCGTCGATCATCTGCTTGCCCTTGTAGACGGTGGACTCCACCGAGGGCCCCAGCGTGTCGCCGGCCATGAGGAACAGCGTGTTCGGGGACTCGGCGAGCATGCGCTTGCGCAGCGTGGACAGCCGCGCGAGCCCGCCCCGGGCGCCGAAGTCCACCGGCATGAACTGGTACACGTCGTTGACGTGCAGGAGCGTGACCGTGACGGTGGGCTCGTCCTCCTGCGTGACGTCTCCGGCCTCATCGGACGGGGACGTGCGTCCCGTGAAGAGGGCACACCCGCCCAACAACAGGGTGGCGAGCAGCGGGGCGAGGGGGCTCAGGGGGCGGCGCGGAAAGGACATGGGCGATTCGTCGAGGTCACGAATCTTTCACGTCCCGCGCGCCCGTGCACTCCTCCTCGTGCGCTTTCGCGGACGGGGTGGGCGCCCCCGGCTTCCCCTCTCGCCCCCCGGGGTGGCGACGGACCCGTGGCCCCCCGGCGGCCCGCCCGCACCGCGCGTGCTGCCGCGCCGCGTTCAGACTTCGTAACGTCGGCCCTGGACGAGCGGCTCGATGTTGCTCGCCCCGAGGTCGAACGCGTCCGGGTAGTGGATGAGCCGCATCTTCGCCCGGGTGGCCGCGGGCAGGGCGGCGAGCTTCTCGTAGGGCGTGTGCACGCCGTAGTTCGTCTCGTGCACCACCAGGTCCGCCTCGGACAGCCAGTCGATGAGGCCCTCGTCGTAGGCGGTGTCCGCGCTGTGGCCGAGGCAGCGCCCGCCAGCGCGGATGCGCAGGGCCATGGTGGGCACGTGGTGGTAGGTGCGGCGGCACTCGATGGAGAACGGGCCGAAGCGCACGGCCGTCTCGGTGGAGAGCGCCAGGGGCTCGAAGTAGTCGTCGAAGCCGTGGCGCTCGGGCTCGCCACCCGGGGTGCGGATGAGATCTTCCATGCCCGCGGCCAAGTGGCCCTCCCACAGCCGCGCGGTCACCAGGGGGTGGGCGAGCAGCTTGAGCTTCCGCTTGAGCACGAAGAAGGAGAAGTAGCCGAGCCCCTCCACGCCCGAGCTGTGGTCGGCGTGCAGGTGGGTGAGCACGAGCCCCGCCACGCGGTCCACGTCCAGCGGCACGCCGGAGGTGAGGCTGGCCTCGCGCATCATCTTGCGGATGGGGTGGGGGCAGTCCACGAGCAGCACCTGCCCCTCGGCCTCGAGCGCCAGGCACGTGGAGTAGTAGAGGGCGGAGAAGGCATCGCCCACGCCGAGGGTGACGAAGGACAGGCTCATGGGGCGCTCGGGGAGGTGGGAGTCGAGGAGGGCAGGGGAGACGCGAGGTGCTGGCGCAGCCGGGCCACCACCGCGGGCGGACAGAAGTCGGACACGTCCTCGCCGCGCGCCAGCTTCTCCTTGAGGCGGCTGCTGCTCACCTCGGCCAGGTGCGACTCGGCGGGCAGGAAGAGCGTGGACAGCTCGGGGGCGAGCGCCCGGTTGGCCTGGGCGAGGGTCGTCTCGAACTGGGCATCCGTGGCCCCGCGCACCCCGCGCAGGAGCACGCTCGCGCCGATGCGGCGCGCGTACTCCACGATGAGCCCGTCCGTGCTGGCCACGGTGACGTTGGGGTGGTGCGCCACCACCTCGCGCAGCAGCTCCACGCGCTCGGGCGCGGTGAGCAGCGTGCGCTTGTCGGGGTTGTGCGCCACCACCATCACCACGTGGCCGAACAGGCGCGTGGCCTGGCACAGGATGGACAGGTGTCCGGCGGTCACCGGATCGAAGCTGCCGGCGTAGACGGCGATGGTCATGGGACTGCCTCCGATTCTCCCGCCGCGTCGAACAGCCCCGCGGCCATGCGTTTGACGAGGTCCGCCGCGCTGCCGGCGGGAATCAGCTCCGGGGACGCCGCGGCGAGCACGAAGTAGCCCTGGATGGTGGCGAAGAGGCCCGCGGCGACCGCCCGGGCCCGCCGCCGGCCGATGACCGCGCCGACGAGCTCCTCCAACTGGCCCAGGTCCGCGCGCACCACCTGCTGGTAGAGCGCGCGCACCTCGGGCTGGCGCACCGCCTCGGCGCTGATGGTCACCCAGGCGGCCACCGCGTCCGGGTCCGCGTCCTCGCCCGTGGCGAGGAAGGCGTCGATGAACGCCTCCACCCGGGCCCGGGGCCCCGCGCGCGTGCGCTCCAGCCGCGTGCGCAGCCGCTCCACGCTCCTCGCCGCCAACTGCTCCACCAGCGCCAGCAGCACCTCCTGCTTCTGGGTGAAGTGGTAGTGCACCAGCCCCGGACTGAGCCCCGCGGCGCGGGCGATCTCCGCGATGGAGGCCCGCTCGTAGCCGCGCTCGGCCATGACCCGCAGCAGGCCCTGGACGATCTGCCGCCGCCGCTCCTCCGTGTTCGATGGCCGGGCCATCCGGGCTCCTGGGTAGGTTGGTCAAACAACCTATAAACCCGGACCCGGGCGCCGTCAACCAGCGGGGGCGCTCAGGGGAAGAACTCCCGGTTGACGCAGTGCGGGAGGCGGCGGCCCTGCAGGGCGGCCATGAGGTTGTCCACGGCCATGGAGGCCATGCGGCCGCGGGTGGTGTGGCTGGCGCTGGCGATGTGGGGGGCGAGCAGCACGCGCGGCAGGCGCAAGAGGGGGCTGTCCGGGGGCAGGGGCTCCGGGTCGGTCACGTCCAGGGCGGCGCCGCCCAGGTGGCCGCGCTCCAGGGACTCCACGAGCGCGGCCTGGTCCACCACCGGGCCGCGGGCGGTGTTCACCAGCAGGGCGCCGGGCTTCATGGCGGCGAACTCCGCGCGGCCCAGCCAGTGGCGCGTGCCCGCGTTGAGCGGCACGTGCAGGGAGATGAAGTCCGACTCGGTGAGCAGCCGCCCCTTGTCCACGCGCACCACGCCCAGCGCCGCCTCCAGGTCCGGCCGGGCGTGGCGGCTCACGTACAACACCCGCATGCCGAAGCCCCGCGCGCGCCGGGCCACCGCGGCGCCAATGGCCCCCAGCCCCACGAGCCCCAGGGTGGCGCCGTGCAGATCCGTGCCCAGCAGGAGTCCGGGCTCCCAGGTGCGCCAGTGGCCGGCGCGCACGTACGCGTCCGCCTCGGCCACGCGCCGCGCCAGCCCCATGAGCAGCGCGAAGGCGAAGTCCGCCGTCGTCTCCGTGAGCACGCCGGGCGTGTTGCCCACGGGGATGCGCCGGGCGTTGCAGGCCGCCACGTCGATGTTGTCGTGTCCCACCGCCACGTTGCTCACGACCCGCAGGTGGGGCGCCTGGGCGAGCAACTCCTCGTCCACCCGGTCGGTCAGCAGGGTGATGAGCCCATGGGCCTCACGCGCCTCGGCGAGCAGCACGTCCCGGGGCGGGGGCAGGGGATCCGGCCATACACGCAGTGTGACCCGGGCGGCCAGGCGCTCGAGGGCCTCGCCAGGAAGTCGTCGGGTGACGAAGACACGGGGGGGTCGGGTGCGTTCCATCTCGACCCCCCATGCTCGCACAACCCGCGTGGGCGGGGGGAAGTCCCCGAATCATCCGGGGGCCAGCGCTTCGCGCATTTCCCGCGAGGCAAGCGGCCCCGACTGTGTTAATCGAATGGATTCCCCCTGGCCCCGGGGGGAAGGACTGATCGAACGTGCCTTCCATCGCCGACACCCGAGACGCTTCCCCCCCGATTGATGGCCAGTGGCTGAGGGCCCTCAAGACGGAGGTCCAGCCCGCCACCTTCAAGAAGGGCCGTGAGGTCGCGGAATCCCGCCGCGTCTTCGGCCTCAACCGGGACGGAGACCGCATCCGCGCCCAGGTGGCCAGCGGCGCCTCCCCCGAGGTGCGCTACGAGGTCACCCTCGACGTGGGGGATGGCAAGCCCATCTCCAAGTGCACCTGCCGCGCGTGGAACGTGCAGGGTCCGCACTGCGAGCACGTGGTGGCCGCGGCGCTCATCTTCGCCGCCCGGCTGCGCGCCTCGATGAACGCCGCCGCCGCGGCCGCTCCGGTGGCCGCCGCCCCCATGACCGCCGCCTCGCCCGCGCCCACCTTCCCCGAGGACGAGGCGGACGCCCCGGCCGACGAGGGCCCGATGGCCGACGAGGCTCCGCTCGGGGACGCGGTGAGCCTGCCCGCGCTCGCCAAGGTGGAGAGCTGGCTGGGCATGTCCGCCCAGCCGGACTACGAGTTCCTCTACCGCCTCACCCCGTCCAACGCGGGCCCCGGGGGTCGGCACTGGCTCGTGGACGTGCGGCGCCAGGACGCGCAGATGAAGGGCCCGGTGCACATCAAGCGCATGCTCCAGGCGGGCATGCGCTTGGCGGCGGTGGACGAGCGCATCTTCGGCCTCATGGCCAAGCACGAGCAGCGCTACGACTCGCGCATCGTGCTGTCCGACGAGGACCTGTGCGAGGTGCTCGAGTTCCTGCGCCCACGCCGCGTCATCTACCGGGGCACGCCGCTCTTGTTCTCCACCGAGCCCGTGCGCCCTCAAATCCACCTGGAGTCGCGTCAGGACGGGGCCACGGCGCGCCTGGAGCTGCTCATGCCGGATGGCACGAGCCTGCCGCTCAAGGACGCCATCCTGCTCGCGGGCCTGCGCACCTATGTCATCTCCGGCCAGAACCTGCTGCCGGTGGAGCCGGACCTGTCGCCTCGGCTCGTGCGCAAGTGGCTGCTCGAGCCCACCATGGCCTTCCCCGCGGGCCAGCTCGACCGGGTGCTCACGTTCTTCGCCGCGCACCTGCCGCGCTTCCAGATGCAGCTCAAGGCGGACGACATCGACGTGGACGAGTCCGTCGAGCCGCGCTTCCTGCTCACCCTGGAGGGCTCCAGCGAGCGCGTGAAGGTGCAGCTGGCCGCGCGCTACGGGCAGACCACGGTGGCGGTGTCCCCCACGGCCTCGCACCTGGGCTACGCGAGCGGCGTGGGCAGCGAGGGGCGCAAGCTCTACCGGCGCCGCGAGGAGGAGGAGCGCGGCGCGGGCAAGCGCCTGCAGGACCTGGGGCTGCGCTACGATCCGCACACCCACGCCTACGACGCGAGCGGGGACGCGGCCATCGAGTTCTGGGCCCGCGGGCTCGGCTCGCTGCCGGACGCGTGGGAGCGCTTTGGCGTGCAGGCGCCCAAGGTGCGCCTGCGCCCCAAGCTCCGGCCGCGCATCCGCGTGGGCATGAGCGGGGTGAGTTGGTTCGAGCTGGACGCCGAGTTCGTCACCGATGATCAGGCGGTGGACCTGGGCGCGGTGCGCATGTGGCTCGACTCGGGCCGACGCTTCGTGCCGCTCAAGGACGGCACCTACGCCGAGGCGGACCTGGCCGAGCTCAAGCGCGCCGCGGACCTCCTGGAGGAGGCGGGCGCCCTGCCGGGCCGCACCCGCACGCGCCTGCCCCTGCACCAGGCCGTGGCGTTGGACCTGCTCGCGGAGCTGGGCGACTACACCGAGGTGGAGACCAAGGCGCGCAAGGCCATGTCGGAGCTGCGCGACACCAACGGCGTGCCCAAGGTGGCCCTGCCCGAGGGGCTCAACGCCACCCTGCGCCACTACCAGGAGTCGGGCCTCGCGTGGCTGTGGTTCCTGCACCGCCACGGCCTGTCCGGCATCCTCGCGGACGACATGGGTCTGGGCAAGACGATCCAGTCCTTGAGCCTGTTGCGCAAGGTGGCCAACGAGGAGGGCCGCAAGCCCTCGCTCGTGGTGGCGCCCACCAGCGTGCTCGCCAACTGGGAGCGCGAGGCCGAGCGCTTCACGCCGGACCTCAAGGTCGTGGTGTGGCACGGCCAGGACCGCAAGGACCGGGTGGAGGACCTGAAGGGCTCGGACCTGGTGCTGACCTCCTACGCGCTCGTGCGGCGCGACCTGGAGGCGCTCAGCCAGGTGGGCTTCCGCTACATCATTCTGGACGAGGCGCAGAACATCAAGAACGCGGACAGCGCCACGGCGCAGGCCTGCAAGTCGCTGCCGAGCGACACGCGGCTGGCGCTCACGGGCACGCCGCTGGAGAACCGGCTCAGCGAGCTGTGGAGCCTCTTCGACTTCCTCATGCCGGGCTTCCTCGGCAGCGCCGAGGGCTTCAGCGACCGCTTCGAGCAGCCCATCCAGGTGGCCAACGACACCTCGGTGCGTGACCGGCTGCGCCGCCGCATCCAGCCCTTCATCTTGCGTCGGCTCAAGACCGAGGTGGCCAAGGACCTGCCGCCCAAGACGGAGAGCGTGGCGTGGTGCGAGATGGAGCCCGGTCAGGCGGCGCTCTACCGCGAGGTGCTGGAGGAGAGCCGCCGCAAGGTGAACGAGTCCATCGAGAAGATGGGCTTCAAGAGGAGCCGCGTGTCCATCCTCGCCGCGCTCATGCGCCTGCGTCAGGTGTGCTGCGATCCGCGCCTGCTCAAGATGCCGCCCGGCACGCTCCTGCCCTCCAGCGCCAAGCTCGAGCGCTTCGGCCAGCTCGTGGAGGACCTGGTCGCCGAGGGCCACCGCGCGCTCGTCTTCAGCCAGTTCACCGAGATGCTGGAGCTGCTCAAGGGCGAGGCGGATCGCCGGGGCATGGGCTACCTCTACCTGGACGGCCGCACCAAGGACCGCATGGGCAAGGTGGACGAGTTCAACCGTCCGGACGGGCCGCCGCTCTTCTTCATCAGCCTCAAGGCGGGTGGCACCGGCCTCAACCTCACCGCGGCCGACTACGTCATCCACTACGATCCGTGGTGGAACCCCGCCGTGGAGGACCAGGCCACGGACCGTACGCACCGCATCGGCCAGACCCGCGCCGTCATCAGCTACAAGCTCATCACCCGCGGCACGGTGGAGGAGAAGATCCTCAGCCTGCAGAAGCGCAAGAAGGAACTGGCCGCGGGCGTGCTGGGCGCCGACAGCGACTTCGGTAAGATGCTGACCGAGCAGGACCTCGTGGACCTCTTCCACCCCGAGTAGCGCGCCGTCCCCTCCCCAACCCCCTGGAGCCCCAAGTGTCGGGGCTCTTCCTCACCCCGCGTGGGTGCGAGCGAGCGCTCGGGCTTCGGGCCGGAACGCTTGTGCAGTGTCAGAGCCCACTGCTAGGTTGTTCAGCTACAGGGCTGTAGCTGGACTGGCGAGGGAGAGCTCCGTGCTGCTGGGCTTGCGCATTTCGAATGTGGCGGTGATCGAGGAGGTGGAGGTGGCGTTCGGGCCGGGGCTCACCGTGCTCACGGGCGAGACCGGCGCGGGCAAGTCCATCCTGGTGGATTCGCTGGGGCTGCTGCTCGGGGGTCGCGCCGACGCGGACGCCATCCGGGCGGGGTGCGACGAGGCCTCGGTGGAGGGCGTGTTCGAGCGCACCCCCGTCCTGGGCGCGCGCCTGGAGGAGCTGGGCCTGCCGGACCTGGGTGACGAGGTGCTGGTGCGCCGGGTGGTGGGGCGCAGTGGCCGGGCCAAGGCCTACATCAACGGCTCCATGGTGACGGTGGGGGTGCTGGCGCGCTTCATGCGCGGCGCGGTGGACATCGCGGGCCAGCACGAGCACGTGAGCCTCTTCGACGCCGGGCTGCACCGCGTGCTGCTCGACCGGTACGGCCAGCTGGAGTCGCAGCTGTCCACCTATATGTGTGACTACGCGGCCGTGGCCGACGTGATCGAGCGCATGGAGGCGCTGGGCGGGGACGAGAACCGGCTGCGCGAGCGGGCCGAGTTCCTGCGCTTCCAACTGGAGGAGATCACCAAGCTGGACCCCCAGCCCGGGGAGGACACGCGGCTGGATGCCGAGCGCAAGCGGCTGGCGGGCTCGGAGAAGCTCAAGCGGCAAGGCGCCGAGGCGGAACTGCTGCTCGGGGGCGAGGAGTCGAGCGCCGTGGAGACGGTGGGCCGGGCGCTGGGGCTGGTGAACGACGCGGCCCGGACGGACGCCACGCTGGCGCCGGTGGCCCAGTCCCTGGGCGCGGCCCTGTCGGAACTGGAAGAGGCGCAGCGGCGGCTCAACCGGTACGTGGAGGGGCTGGAGTCGGACCCCGCCCGGCTGGGGGAGGTGGAGGACCGGCTGGACGCGCTCAAGCGCCTGTGCCGCAAGCACGTCTGCTCCCTGGACGGCGTGCTGCAGAAGCGCGACGCCCTGGAGACGGAGCTGTCCACCCTGGACAACCGCCAGGAGGTGTTGGAGGAGCTGGCGCGCGAGCGCAAGGCGGTGGAGGACAAGGCGCGCCGCAGTGGCGAGGCCCTGTCCCGGGCGCGCCAGGCCTGCGCGGGCACGTTCGGCACCCAGGTGCGGGAGGGCCTGGGGATGCTGGCCCTGGGCAAGGCGGCCTTCGAGGTGAAGGTGACGCCGGGCACCGCGCTCAAGGCCGAGGGCCTGGACGAGGTGGAGTTCTTCTTCAGCGCCAACCCCGGCGAGCCCGCGCGCTCGCTGGCCAAGGTGGCCTCGGGCGGAGAGGCCTCGCGCCTGCTGCTGGCCCTCAAACGTGCGCTGGCGGACAGTGACGGGTGTGGCTGCTACATCCTGGACGAGGCGGACGCGGGCGTCAGCGGGGCCATCGCGGACGTGGTGGGCCGGATGATCAAGGACGTGAGCACCCACCGTCAGGTGCTGTGCATCACCCACCTGCCCCAGGTGGCGGCCTACTCGGACGCGCACCTGCTCATCCGCAAGGGGCTCAAGGGCGAGCGCACGGTGTCCGAGGTGGTGGCCCTGGAGGCAGGGGCCGAGCGCACCCAGGAACTGGCGCGGATGATGTCGGGCGTGGAGGTGTCCCGCGAGGCGCTCAGCGCGGCCGAGGCCCTGGTCCGTTCGGCCTCGCGGGCCTCGACCAACCCCCGGACACGGCGGGAACCCACCCCGGAGGGGGGGGCCCGGGGCCGTTTGCGCCGCAGCGCGTAGCGAACAGCATGCAACGGCTCCTTGCTTCCGCCACGAGCGCTCACATAGCATTCGGCCCGTGTCCAGAACCGCAGGGCAGACCTCGGCACCCCGCATGAAGGTCGTCTCGGCCGGCCTCACGGATGTGGGGCGTAAGCGCAACCATAACGAAGACAGCTTCCTCATCGACGACGAGCTCCAGCTCTACGTCGTGGCGGATGGTATGGGTGGTCATGCCGGGGGCGGTACCGCCTCGCGCATCGCCGTCGAGACCATCGACAAGGAGCTCCGTCGGGCGCGTGAGGGCCGGGACAACCCGTTCGTCACGTGCCCCAACCTGCAGGACTCGCTCCTGCCAGACGCCTTGCGCATGGCGGTGGAGCGGGCGTGCCTCGCCATCTTCACCACCGCGCAGGAGGACCCGCGCCTGTCCGGCATGGGCACCACGGTCATCTCGCTCGTCGTGCGAGACAACCACGCGTTCTTCGCGCACGTGGGTGACAGCCGGGCCTATCTGGTGCGCGGGCCCCTCATCCAGCAGGTCTCCGAGGACCACTCCCTGGTCAACGAGCAGATCAAGGCCGGGATGATCACCCCCGAGGAGGCCAAGCACTCGCGCTACAAGAACATCATCACGCGCTCGGTGGGCTTCGAGGAGGAAGTCCAGGTCGACGTGATGGGCGTGGTGGCCGAGCCGGGGGATGTCTTCCTGCTGTGCTCGGACGGCCTGGCCAACATGGTGGAGGATCGCGAACTGCACGAGGTCGTGCAGGGCGCCCCCTCGCTGGCGGAGGTGCCCCAGCGCCTCATCGACCTGGCCAACGAGCGGGGCGGTGATGACAACATCACCGCCATCGTCGTGCAGATGTCGACTTGAGGGCGGCCCTTCCGGGCGGACGACTGGAATCGTTTCACGAGGCTGTAAGTGGAACGGCTCCAGTGTGTCTCCTGGCTTGACACCCCGAGAAGGGGGGTGCTAGCTGCCCCAAGCATTCCCATGCGCCCTTCGGGGGGCATGGCCGAGGATGGACCGGGTGGCGGCGCGGGTGGGTGGTGGAGGAGCGGGTGGCGATGGCCCCCCCTTGGTCCGCCCGCCGAGTGGCGGGTCGCACACAGGAGCAGGCATTGGCGAAGGCGAAAAAGTCCTACACCCTGATGGTGATCGCGGACCACAACGCACCGGTCCGGCGCTTCAACATCTCGAAGATGCTCATGCTGCAGGTGGGCGCGGGGGTGTTCCTGCTGGCCGGTCTGGCGCTGGGTGCTTCCCTGCATTACTTCCAGGTGGCCCGGGACGCGGCGGAAAACCGCATCCTGCGCGAGGAGAACCTGACGCTGCGCACGCAGCTCAAGTCCGTGCGCGAGCGCATCGAGCACATCGGCTCCACGTTGGATCGCGTGGAGCGCTTCGACCAGAAGCTGCGCGCCATCACCCTCTTGTCCGACCCACAGCGCAACCTGGCCATGGGCCCGGTGGAGCGCGAGCCCGGGGTGGGCGCGCCGGTGGCGGAGACGCAGTTCACCGAGCTGAGCACGCTCGAGTCGCCCAAGGCGCTGCCGGGCAAGCTGGACCGGCTGAGCGCCGAGGCCACGCGCCAGGAGCAGAGCCTGCAGGAGCTGCAGGCCTACTTCCAGGATCAGAAGTCGCTCCTGGCCTCCACGCCGTCCGTGTGGCCCACGCGTGGCTGGGTGACGAGTGACTTCGGCCAGCGGCTCGACCCCTACACCGCGGAGCGGGTGGGGCACTCGGGCATGGACATCGCGGCGCCGCACGGCAAGGAAGTCAGCGCGCCGTCGGATGGCACGGTGGTGTTCTCGGGGCTCGAGGGCGGCTACGGCAACGTGATCGTCATCGACCACGGCTACGGCATCAAGACGCGCTTTGGCCACCTGTCCAAGCTGCTGGTGAAGGCGGGCGACCGGGTGAAGCGCGGCGCGCTCATCGCCAACGTGGGCAACACGGGCCGCTCCACGGGTCCGCACCTGCACTACGAAGTGCGCGTCAACGGCATCCCGCAGAACCCGCGCAAGTTCATCCTCGAGGAGTAGGCCCGCGCGCCGGGCCGTCGTACGAGGGGGCGGACCGAGAGGTCTCGCCCCCTTCGTCGTTTCTCAGGACGCGTCGCGCTCGGGCACGAAGCCGCCGAGCGGCAGCCGTCGCTCCTGGAGCCCCGGGGCCTGTCCGCGCTCGGCGAGGGTATAGGCGCGCATGAGCTCGCCCCAGACGAGGGGCCCGAGCACCTGCCAGTGGGTGGGCTGCTCGAGGGTGAGCGCCAGCCGCGCGAGCGTGAAGCCGGGCACCTCGGCGCCCTCGGGCAGGCTCGCGCGGACGTCCTGGGCGAGCCGGGCGCGCACGGTGTCCTCCGCGACGTCCTCGATGCGCAGGCCCGTGGAGGGCACCAGGAGCAGCGCGAAGTTGTCCCCCTGCAGGCGCACCACCGGGGCGCCCGGCCCCTGGGCCTGGAGCGAGGCCACCACGGCGCGCAGGAAGGCGTCGCCCACGGGGAAGCCGTGCCGGGCATTGACGTGGATCATCCCCTTCACGTCCACGACGAGCGCGCCCACGCTCCACCCCTCGTGGTGGGCGTGGGTGGACAGGTCGAACTCCGCCTGAAGCAGCGCGCCCTGGGTGAGGGCGCGGAAGGACAGGGCGCCGGTGGCATCCGGCACGCCCCGGCGGGCGTGCTCCTCGAGGAGCAGGCGTTGGACGGCGTCGCGGACGGGGTCCGCCGCGTGGCGCACGGCGCGCGGGTCGAGCGCCACCAGCGCGGAGGCGAGGGCTTCATCGAGGGCGTAGGGCATGGGCGTTTCCTTCCGGGGCGCGGCTCACAGGGTGCGGTGGGCGGTGACGGTGACCTCGTCCCGGTCGTGGTAGAGCTGGCGCATGGTGAGCCCCTGCCAGCCCCCGTCCTCGATGAGGACGTGGCGCACGCGCAGGAGCATGGGGTTCTTGTCCTTCATGGGCAGCTTGATGTTGGCCACCAGGTGGCTGGCCCAGCCCCGGCGGCCCCACTTGGCGAGCAGCTGCGCGACCTCGAGGGGCCGCCACGCCATGTCACAGCACAGCCAGTCCACGGGCTCCTCGGGGGTATAGGCGAAGGCGCTCTCCTGGACATGCTCCACGCGGGGCTGCTGGAGCAGCTCGGGCATCAGCTTGGCGGGGTCCACGGCGATGACCCGGGCGCCTCGGGCCACCAGCCGCTGCGTCCACCCGCCGGGGGCGGCGCCCAGGTCCACGCACACCTCGCCGCGGCCGGGCTCGTAGGGCAGGTTGACGAGCGCCTCCTCCAGCTTCATGGCCGCGCGCGAGGGCGAGTCGGTGGGCCGACGCATGCGCTGCCGGCCGCCCGGGGACAGGGACAGCGCCTCGCGCGCGTGCACCTCGCCCACGATGATGCCTCCGGGCGCCACGCACAGCTCCACGAGCGTGGCCCCGGCCTCCCGCGCGCGCCAGGTCTCCTCGAGGAGCCGCTCCGCGGGCAGGCGGGCGCGCACCGCCTCGAGCAGCGCGTCCGCGTCGTCGGCGAGCCGGTTGCCCGCGGGGCTGTCCGGGGTGAACGACTGGAGGACGAGCGTCCCCTTGGGAAGGGCCGAGAGGACGCGGGCCGTGATGGCCTCGGCGCTCTGCTCCAGGGTCTGCGTCGAGGAGGGCAGGGTGGCGAGCACGCGGATGCCGGTCCGCGCGAAGACGGGCGGCTCCTCGGGGCGCTCGGCGCTCTCCACGAGCACCTCGCCCAGCATCCGGGGGGAGGCTCCCGCCCACGCCAGTTCCTCGAAGAGATGGGCCTCGAAGCCCGCCCGGCAGGTCCACAGCCACCGGCCGGGTTGGGCGGGGAGCATCGCCGGGGGCGGCGTGGGGGCCTTGACGCGGGCGGGAGTGGCGGGGGCCTTGGGCGGCGCGGCCGGGGCCGGGGCGCTCTTGGGGCCCCGGCCCGGGGGCGAGCCCTTCTGGGGCCGGGAGGGGGGACGTCGGGGAGGGCGGCGGTCGTCTTTTCGGCGAGAGGGCATTGCGTGGTCTCGGTTCCGATTTACTGTGTCGTGCCGCTCGCGCGGCGGCCAATCAGGTGGAATGACGCGGGAGAAACGCATGGTTTCCTTCCTGCATCCCACCTACACTCCAGGGATTTCCTTTCCACTCGCCACGTCCCATCGCGGATCCTCCGGCGAGAGAGCCACAATCGCATGATCGAATGGACGCTGAAGAAGATCATCGGGACGAAGAATGAGCGTGAGCTCAAGAAGGCGATCCCGAAGGTAGGCCGCATCAACGAGCTGGAAAGCAAGATGCGGGCCCTCAAGGACGAGGATTTCCCCGCCGCCACCGCCCGCATGAAGCAGGAGGTGCAGAACGGCCGTCCGCTGGACGAGCTGCTGTTCGACTCGTTCGCCCTCGTGCGCGAGGCCGCCCGCCGGGTGATCGGCCAGCGGCACTACGACGTGCAGATGATTGGCGGCATGTTCCTGCACCAGGGCTGCATCGCGGAGATGCGCACGGGCGAGGGCAAGACGCTCACCGCCACGCTGCCCAGCTACCTCAACGCCCTGTCGGGCCGCGGCGTGCACGTGGTGACGGTGAACGACTACCTGGCCCGGCGTGACGCCGAGCACATGGGGCGCGTGCACCACTTCCTGGGCATGACGACGGGCTGCATCCTGCACGAGCTCAACGACCGGCAGCGACAGGAGTCCTACCGGGCGGACATCACCTACGGGCAGAACAACGAGTTCGGCTTCGACTACCTGCGCGACAACATGAAGTTCCGCCTGCAGGACTACGTCCAGCGCGAGCTGAACTTCGCCATCGTGGACGAGGTGGACTCCATCCTCATCGACGAGGCGCGCACCCCGCTCATCATCTCCGGCCCCACGGACGACACCACCGACAAGTACTACAACGTCGACAAGGTCATCCCCGGCCTGGTGCCCGACCAGGACTACATCCTGGATGAGAAGCACAAGTCGGTGTCGCTCACGGACGCGGGCATCGAGAAGGTGCAGAAGCGGCTGAGCATCGGCAACCTCTACGATCCGGGCGAGATCGAGACGCTGCACCACGTGGACCAGGCGCTGCGCGCCCACACCCTCTACCGCCGCGACCGCGACTACGTGGTGCGCGACGGCGAGGTGATGATCGTCGACGAGTTCACCGGCCGCCTCATGCCCGGCCGCCGCTGGTCGGATGGCCTGCACCAGGCCGTCGAGGCCAAGGAAGGCGTGAACATCGAGAACGAGAACCAGACGCTGGCGACCATCTCGTTCCAGAACTACTTCCGCATGTACTCCAAGCTCTCGGGCATGACCGGCACCGCCGACACCGAGGCCGAGGAGTTCGCGAAGATCTACAACCTCGAGGTCCGCGTGGTGCCGACCAACCGGCCCATGATCCGCGACGACTTGGAGGACGTGGTCTACAAGACCGAGCGCGAGAAGTTCGAGGCGGTGTGCAAGGACCTCGAGGACTTCCACAAGAAGGGCCAGCCGGTGCTGGTGGGCACGGTGTCCATCGCCAAGAGCGAGGTGGTGGCCAGCTTCCTCAAGAAGCGGGGCATTCCCCACAACGTGCTCAACGCCAAGCAGCACGAGCGCGAGGCGGACATCATCGCGCAGGCGGGCCGCAAGGGCGCCATCACCATCTCCACGAACATGGCGGGCCGCGGCACGGACATCCTCCTGGGTGGCAACCCCGAGGTGATGGCCAAGAACGAGGTGGGTCCCGAGCCCCAGCCGCCGCCTCCGCCCACGGACGGCCAGCCGCTGGATCTCACGGCCTTCCAGGCGGAGCTCGCCGCGCACAAGGCGCGCTTCACCGAGGTGCTCGCCAAGTACAAGGCGCAGACGGCCAAGGAGCGCGAGGAAGTGGTGGCCGCCGGCGGTCTGTGCATCGTGGGCACCGAGCGCCACGAGTCGCGCCGCATCGACAACCAGCTGCGTGGCCGCGCCGGCCGCCAGGGTGACCCGGGCACCAGCCGCTTCTACCTGTCGCTCGAGGACGACCTCATGCGCATCTTCGGCTCCGAGCGCATCTCGGGGCTCATGGAGCGCCTGGGCATGGAGGAGGGCGAGGTCATCGAGCACACCTGGCTCAGCCGCGCCATCGAGGGCGCCCAGCGGCGCGTCGAGGGACACAACTTCGACATCCGCAAGAACCTGCTCGAGTACGACGACGTGATGAACCAGCAGCGGCGCACCATCTACAAGCTGCGCCGCAAGGTGCTGGCCGCCGGCGCCGGCATCCCGCTCGTGGAGTACGACGAGGACAAGAAGACGCGCGTCAAGCTGCGCACCGAGCAGACCGTGTCGTGGGCCGACTACAAGGAGATGATCCTCGACGCCGTCGAGGACGTCATCGTGGCGCTCACGGACACCTACTGCGCCACCAACAACCCCAACACGTGGGACCTGGAGGCGCTCGCGCGCGGCGTGAAGGAGACGTTCAACCTCGAGCTGTCGTTCGCGGGCACGGGCAACCGGGAGGACCTGCAGAACGAGATCTACAAGGCCGCCGAGAAGGTCATCCAGGCGCGCGAGGAGGAGTTCGGCGAGGAGTTCCTGCGCTTCCTCCAGGTGCGCTACCTGGTCTCCATCGACACCCTGTGGAAGGACCACCTGCTGGCCATGGATCACCTGCGCCAGGGCATCGGCCTGCGTGGCTACGGCCAGAAGGATCCCAAGCAGGAGTACAAGAAGGAGGGCTACGCGGGCTTCATGCAGATGCTCGGCGCCATCAGCTCGCAGTTCGTCAGCCAGATGATGCGCGTGCAGGCGCGCGCGGCCGCCGCCGCCGCCGAGGAGACCGCCCGGCTCGCCCGGCAGATGGCGCAGCGCCAGCGTCAGATGCAGGAGGGCCGCGCGGACGCCGAGGGCAAGCTGGCCGAGCCGGTCGCCCCCCGCGCCGCCACCCCGGCCGCGGATCCGAGCGCTCCCCGGGTCGGCCGCAACGATCCCTGCCCCTGCGGCAGCGGCAAGAAGTACAAGAAGTGCCACGGCGCCGCCGAGGCCAGCGTCTAGGTCCGTGCGCCCCGGAGGGCCCCAACCCCGGAATTCCGGTGTGGGGCCCTCCATGCATACCCCGTTCCCAGATGTCGTGAAGCTTGCGCCGTCGGGAAGGGTTTTGTTAGAGAAGCCGCGCCCGCCGCCAGCCCCTGGGCGGTGGCGGGCAGGTCGTTGAAGTCCACACCCACTACACACACGCGCGTGCCGGCGCTCGGTGCTCCCCCCGGGAGCCAACCGCCGGATTCACCTCGCCCGTGGAGGAAGAAACCGAGATGGAAACCCAAGACACGCAGCAGCAGGCCATGGCCGCCTCCAGCGGCATCACGATGCGGCAGCTGCTGGAGGCCGGTGTTCACTTCGGCCACCAGACCAAGCGCTGGAACCCGAAGATGAAGCCCTACATCTTCGGCGCCCGCAACGGCATCTACATCATCGACCTGCAGAAGACGGTCAACCTGGCCCGCTCGGCCTTCCGCTTCGTGTCGGATCTGACGGCGCGCGGTGGCTCGGTGCTCTTCGTGGGCACCAAGAAGCAGGCCCAGGACGTCATCCAGGAGGAGGCGCGCCGCGCCGGTCAGTTCTTCGTCACCAGCCGCTGGCTGGGTGGCACGCTGACCAACTTCAAGACGATCAAGCAGGGCATCGATCGCCTCAAGACCCTGGAGAAGATGGCCGAGGACGGCACCTTCGAGCGCCTGCCCAAGAAGGAAGTGGCCACGCTGGAGCGTGAGCGCGAGAAGCTCGAGAAGAACCTGGGCGGCGTGAAGGAGATGTCCAAGCTGCCCAAGTGCCTCTTCGTGGTCGACCCGAAGAAGGAGCACATCGCCGTGCACGAGGCCAACCGCCTCGGCATCCCGGTCATCGGCGTGGTGGACACCAACTGCGATCCGGACGGCATCGACTTCGTCATCCCGGGCAACGACGACGCCATCCGCTCCATCAAGCTCTTCACCTCCAAGGTGGCCGAGAGCTGCATCGAGGGTGGTGCCCGCTACCGCGCCAGCGGCGCGGCGGACCGGGACGAGGAGGAGGCCCGTGACGACCGGCGTGACCGCGACGACCGCGGTGGCGACCGCCGTGGCCCCCGCCGCAACGACCGGGGCGGTGATCGCCGCGGTGGCGACCGCAACGACCGCGGTGGTGACCGCCGTGGCCCGCTCGTGGAGATGAAGGGCGCGGCCCCGGCCGCCGCCTCGGGTGAGGCCCCCTCCGCCGACGGCGAGGGCACCTCCGCCGAGTAATGCCGCCGCGCCTCCTTCCGGGGAGGCGCGAGACGTGGGCCGGGCGGCGCGTGTCGCCGTCCGGCCTTTCTGTTTTCCAGCCGTCGCCGTAACCCCCCCTCACATGCCCCTCCTGGCGCCTCGGGCGCGGAGCGGGCCCCCGAACTAGGAGACGAACATGGCCGAGGTCAGCGCCACGATGGTGAAGGAGCTCCGCGAGAAGACCGGCGCGGGTTTGATGGACTGCAAGAAGGCGCTGGCCGAGTCGGCCGGGGACTTCGTCAAGGCCGAGGAGTGGCTGCGCAAGAAGCTCGGCTCCAAGCTGGCCGGCAAGTCCGGTCGCGTGGCCGCCGAGGGTCTGGTGGGCACCTACGTGCACGGCGGCCGCATCGGCGTGCTCGTGGAGGTCAACTGCGAGACCGACTTCGTCGCTCGCAACGAGGACTTCCAGGACCTGGTGAAGGAGGTGGCCATGCACATCGCCGCCGCCAACCCCCGCTACGTGTCGCGCGAGGAAGTGCCCGCCGAGGCGCTGGAGAAGGAGAAGGACGTTCTCCGGGGCCAGCTCAAGGAGCAGGGCAAGCCCGAGGCCATGTGGGACAAGATCCTCGTGGGCAAGGTGGAGAAGTACTACGAGACCGTATGCCTCGTGGACCAGCTCTGGGTGAAGGACGACAAGAAGAAGGTCAGCGAGATGATCACCGACCGCGCGGGCAAGATCGGCGAGAAGGTCTCCGTGCGCCGCTTCGCCCGCTTCGAGGTGGGTGAGGGCATCGAGAAGAAGAAGGAAGACCTGGCCGCCGAAGTGGCCAAGACGCTGGGCCAGGCTTAGTCGCCTCCCGCCGTCCGCCGTGTCTTCGCGGCTCTTCTGCCGTACCTCATGGGGCCGCGCGAGGGTCTCCCGGGAAACCGGGGCCCGGGCGCGGCCCTTGTGCTGTCCGGGGCCGTCCAGGCCCCCGGCGAAGGGATGGCTGGCGGACGCCCGAGGCACTCGGGCGTTGCGAGCCGACGGGGCGAGGGGATAGAAGCGGGGCCAATGTCCGCTCCCGCCACCCCGTCTCGTTACAAGCGCATCCTCCTCAAGCTGTCGGGCGAAGCCCTGATGGGTGATGGAAAGTACGGCATCCATCCGCCCACGCTCACGCGCATCGCCGAGGAGCTCAATGAGATCGCCCAGGCGGGCGTGGAGCTCGCCGTGGTCATCGGCGGCGGCAACATCTTCCGCGGCGTGGCCGGCTCCACCGAGGGCATGGATCGCGCGAGCGCCGACTACATGGGCATGCTCGCCACCTGCATCAACTCCATGGCCCTGCAGGACGCCCTGGAGAAGCAGGGCTGCCACACGCGCGTGCTCTCGGCCATCAAGATGGAGCAGATCGCCGAGCCCTACATCCGCCGGCGCGCGGTGCGCCACCTGGAGAAGGGCCGCATCGTCATCTTCGCCGCGGGCACCGGCAACCCCTACTTCACCACCGACACGGCCGCCTCCCTGCGCGCCATGGAGATCAACGCCCAGGTCATCCTCAAGGCGACCAAGGTGGACGGGGTGTACAACGCGGACCCCAAGAAGGATCCCACCGCGCGCCGCTACCGCACGCTCGCGTACATGGACGTGCTCAAGCAGAACCTCAACGTGATGGACTCCACCGCCATCTCGCTGTGCATGGACAACAAGCTGCCCATCATCGTCTTCGATCTCACCCATCGCGGGAACATCGGCAAGGCCATCCTGGGTGACGCGGGGGAGATCGGCACCCTGGTGGGCGTGGGCGAGACCGCGTGGGCCTGAGGGCCCGCTGTCCCCAGCATTCACTTCACGCGTAAGGAGCTCCGCACATGGCAGACGTCGTGTCCGAACTGAAGGGCCGTATCGACAAGTCGCTCGAGGATCTCAGCCGGGAACTCACCAAGGTGCGCACGGGTCGCGCCAGCCCCAACCTGCTGGATGGCATCAAGGTCAACCAGTACGGCACGCCCACGCCGCTCAACGGCGTGGCCAACATCACCACGCCCGAGCCCCGCCTCATCATCATCAAGCCCTGGGACAAGAGCGTCCTCAAGGACATCGAGAAGGCCATCCGCGAGGCCAACCTCGGCATCAACCCGATGAACGACGGCGAGGTCATCCGCCTGCCCTTCCCGCCGCTCACCGAGGAGCGCCGCAAGGAGATCGCCAAGCAGGTGAAGACCAAGGGCGAGGAGCACAAGGTCGCCATCCGCAACATCCGCCGCGACGCCAACGAGGCCGTCAAGGCGCAGCTCAAGGACAAGACCATCACCGAGGACGAGCAGAAGCGTCTGACGGAGAAGGTCCAGAAGATGACGGACGAGGGCGTGAAGAAGATCGACGAGATCATCTCCAAGAAGGAGAAGGAAGTGATGGCGGTCTGAGATGGCCTTCACTCTCGTCGCGGAGCCATCCGCCGTGGTCGCCGGCGCGCTGCGCCGCTTCCTGGAGAACGCGGGCCACGAGGTGACGGTGGCCAGCGGCGTCCAGGAGGCGCTGGAGCGGGTGCGCGAGCTGGCGCCCGCGCTCGTCCTGGCCTCGGTCAACGAGGGCTTCGATGGCGAGGCCCTCTGCCGCCAGGTGAAGGAGGAGGCGCCGGCCATCCCGGTCCTCCTGCTCTACCTGCCCGAGGAAGAGAACCCCGAGGCGCGCTCGGCCTCCGCGGGCGCCGAGGCGTGCCTCGTGGGGCCGCTCAAGCGCGCCACGGTGGTGTCGTGCGTGAGCCTGCTCATGCAGCTGTCCAAGGCGCGCGAGGCCGTGTCCGTGGTGCGCACCGAGATGCAGCTCATGCAGCACCAGTTGCAGGGGCAGCAGCAGGGCACCGGGCCCCGGCCCGCGGCGGCCGGCTCGTCCGCGGCGGACCTCGAGTTCCTCAAGCGCCTGCTGTTCATGGAGGTCAAGCGCAGCCGCCGCTACCGCTACCCCATCTCCTACCTGTTGCTGGAGCCGGACCGCTACGCGGAGGTGCTCGCGCCGCTGCCGGCCGCCCAGCGCACGTCCGCCCTGGCGGAGGTCCTCCGGCGGCTCACCGAGGCCCTCCGGGACATCGACGTGGCGGTGCCCTTCGCCGAGGGGCGCTTCATCGTCTTCCTGCCCTACACGCCCTACGAGGGCGCGCTGGTGGTGGCCGAGCGCCTGCGCCAGCGGGTGAAGGAAGTGGAGGCCGTGCCGGGTCTGACGGCGTCCATGGGCCTGTCGGTGTTCGAGCCCTCCGCCGCCAAGGGTCAGGCCCAGGTGAGCTTCGGCAGCCTCATGAAGGAGGCCGGTGAGGCCCTGCGCCGCTCGCAAGCCGCGGGCGGAGACCGCATCGAAGGCGGCCGCCTGGTGCCCGTGGAGTAGCGCGCAACCCTCTCCCTTCCCTCCGGGGAGGGAGAGGGCGGTTCAGGGGTGGGCGGGCAGCGGCAGGGGCTCGCCGGTCATGCCCCGCACCACGTCCGACACGAAGTGGAAGAGCTCCAGCCCCTTGCCCTTGTCGTCCAGCCAGAGACCCCGGGCCGCGTCATGGGAGAAGTGGATGCCCTGGCCGCCCCCGGCGACCCAGATCTGCCGCACGGCGCGCTGGGTGTTGATGATGCACTTCTCGCGCGAGGCCGACGTCAGGGTGAGCATGTCCCCGGTGCTGTCCGCCTCCATCACGTCCGGATCGAACCCGTCCGCCGCGGCGAGGATGCGCTTGAACACCGCGGCGACGAGCCCGCTGTACGTGGCCTCATCCATCATGACGGTACGGAGCTACTGCAGCTGCTCGAGCAGCTGCTGACCCGGGGAGGCGAAGAACAGGAGCTTGGCCGGGGTGGGCGCGGCGCCGGGCGCGACGCCCTGCTCGAGCGCGTCCGAGCGCTCGATGGCGATGACGGTGCCGGGGCTCACCTGCTTGGGAAAGGACTGCATCCCCAGCAGGTGGGTGGCCAGCGCGCCCATGGACGGCTGATGTCCCACCAGCACGAGATCCTGACCCGCGTGCTCGTCGAGCATCGACATCACCGAGCCCACCGGCATGTCCGGCAGCAGGCAGCGATGCACCCGCAGGGGGCCCTCGTGCTCGAGCTTGGTGGAGAGCAGCTGCGCCGTCTGGACCGTGCGCACCAGCGGGCTCGTGAACACGAGCGCGACCTTGCCGATCCGCTCCGCCAGCGAGGCGAAGTGGGCGGCCGTATTGGCGCGAGCCTTGGCAGTGAGCGCGCGCGCTTCGTCGCCGAGTCCCTCGGGGGCCTCCGCGTCCGCCTCGCCGTGCCTTACCAGGAAGATCCTCAAGGTGCCTCCACTGCTGCCTGAACGGACCGCGGTTCGTACACGACCGCGAATGGGTTGGTCAAAGGTAATGCGGCGATTGTTGGCTGGTGGGAGGTCCCGTCCGTCGGGGAGCAGGCGACCAGGGGCGTTTCGGGGTGGGGTGGGGGCCGGAGAGGCTGCTCCCGGGCGCCGCCCCGGCCTATAGTCCGGCCTTTTCACGGCGGGGGGCCTTGGCGGCCCCTGGGAGGCCCGTGGATGCGCTCGTGGCTGTTCGTGGTGGTGGTGACCGCTGGTGTGTGGGCGGGATGCAAGAAGGACGAGCCCGTGGCCCCTGGCGGTGCCGCCCGGGAGCCCGTGGCCGGGGATGCGCCGCGGGCGGCCGGGGCGCCCGATGTCTTCGATGACACCACCCCCTACGTCCTCACTCCGGTGAAGCTGGACGCCTATGTCGTCTACCAGCGGACGGTGCAGTCCTCCTACGCGGCCATGGCCCAGTCGCTCCAGGCGGCGCGCGCCCGGCGGCAGGGGACGGCCCCGCCGGAGGACAAGAGCCCGGGGGCCGGCGAGTCCCTGAAGTCCATCGAGAGCAAGGCGGAGCTGGAGACCCAGGCGCGCCAGGACGCGGGCCTGAGCTGGGAGGACGTCAACCGCATCGGCGTCATCGTCACGGACGTCATCACCCAGCGGCACATGGGGACGATGCTGGACCTGTCCTCGGAGCTCAAGAAGCTGCAGGAGATGCAGGCCCGGCTCAAGCCCGAGCAGGCCGCCGAGCTGGCGCCGCAGATCGACATCCTGCGCCAGCGCGTCCAGGAGACCGAGCAGCTCGTCTCCGTGCGCAAGCTGCACGGCGACGCCAACGTGGACCTGGTCCTCACCCGCGAGAAGGACCTGATGGCCAACTACCAGGACATGCTCCGCTCCTTCGGCGGCAAGGCCCAGTAGGAGGGGCAAGGAGCCGGGAAGGGCGGGGCGCGGGGGCCCCGCCCCGAGGGGCTACACGCGCCGCAACTGGGGCGCCTTCTTGAGCAGCTGCGCCAGGAACAGGTCCGACATCTTCTCCAGGACCGTGTTGCCGCGCAGGCGCTGGTTGAGGTTGGCGAAGTCCACGTCGTCCAGGCGCTGATCCTGGTTGAAGCAGGAGAACACCCACGTCTCCTTGCCCGTCTTCGGATCCACGTGCCGCTGCAGGCACTGGGCGCAGATCTCCTTCATCATGCACTGCATGGGCGAGTTGATGGAGCCCAGCGCCTCGTGGTCCGGCTTGAGGTAGGGCTTGAGCACGTTGTGCCGCGCCTCCTGCACCGCGCGCATCATCCGGTCCGAGCCGATGGCGATGATGCGATCCACCTGGCTGAAGGAGACCACGGGGGCCGCGCTCAGCTCGCCCTTGGCGTAGGCGAGCATCGCCTGCACCACGTTGCCGCGGAAGGCCGAGTCCTGGTCACGCCGCGCCTCGATGATGTCGCCCGCGTCCACCGACCACACCACCTGATCCGTGGCGGCCTCGATCTCCTCGCGCTTGAAGACGTCCGCGCGCTGCCGGAAGCCGGCGAAGTAGACCACCTTGCAGCCGGCCTGCTTGAGCGAGCGCGCGATGGAGAAGAGCACCGCGTTGCCGAGGCCTCCGCCCACCAGGAGCACCGTCTCGTTGTGGGCGATCTCCGTGGGCGCGCCCGTGGGGCCCATGAGCGCCACGGGCTCGCCGGGCTTGAGCGCCGCGCACAGCCGGGACGAGGAGCCCATCTCCAGCACGATGGTGCCCATGAGCCCCTTCTCCTTGTCCACCCACGCGCCCGTGAGCGCCAGGCCCTCCATGGTGAGCGGCACGCCGTCCACCACGGGCGCCAGCCGCTCGAAGTTCTGCAGGCGGTAGAACTGGCCGGGCTCGAAGTGCTGGGCGGCGAAGGGCGCCTTGACCACCACCTCCACGATGGTGGGGGTGAGCCGGTTGACCGTCACCACGTGCGCGAGCAGGGCCTCGTCCAGGGCGCCGAAGTGCGCCGCGAGCTTCTCGTCCCGCCGCGCCTGGGCCAGCTCGTCCTGGAAGTCCAGCGCCGCCACCTCGCGCGCGAACAGCCGCGAGAGCTCCGGGTAGCCGTCCTTGGCGCTCGCCATGGCCTTCACCACGTTGCCCGCGTAGGTGGGGTGGTTGTCGCCGAAGTACGAGATGAAGCGGCCGTCCTTCTGGTACGAGGTGAAGAAGCCCGTCTTGACCGCGATGTCCTCCACCGGCTCCACCTGCGCGAGCCCGAAGCCCTCGGGCGTCTCGGTGAGCGCGTGGCTCTTGAAGTACTCGCGGTTCTCGTCCAGCGCGAACGTGCCCGGGTACTCCTTCTCGTAGGTGACGTTGGGCGCCGTGCCGGCCGCCACGCACACCGTGCGCGCCGCCAGCTCGAAGAACTCGCCGCTGCCGCGCAGCTTGCCCTCCTTGGTCACCATGCGCTCGAAGCGGATGGCCCGCACCGCGCCCTTCTCGTCCGCCAGCGCCTCCACCGGGCTCATGCGCTCGATGAAGCGGATGCCTTCCTCCAACGCCTTGGCCACCTCCTCGTGGTTGAGGCGGTAGGCGGGCGACTCGGTGAGCCCCCGGCGGTACACGAGGCTCACGCCGCCCCACGCGCGCACCAGGCGGATGAAGTCCGGCGCCCGGCCCTCCTTCTGGGCCGCCTCGCGCTCGGCGCGCACCGCCCGGCCATGCTCCAGGAAGGTCTGGTAGGTGCTCTTCTCCTCGGCGTCCAGCCGCGCGAGCACCGCCTCCTCGCCCAGGTCCGCCACGAGCTTGTCGTGCCGCTCGAGCGTCTTCTCCACCTGCACCGGGTAGTACGCCAGGAGCTCCGTGGCGGTGTCGATGCCGGTGAGGCCGCCGCCGATGACGATCGCCGGCAGGCGCACCTGGAGGTTGGTCAGCGAGTCACGCTTGAAGGCGCCCGTGAGCTGCAGCGCCATGAGGAAGTCGCTCGCCTTGCGGATGCCCCGGATGAGGTTGTTCTTCATCCCGATGATGGTGGGCTTGCCCGCGCCCGCCGCGATCGCGATGTGGTCGAAGCCCATCTTCCACGCGTCGTCGATGGTGAGCGTGCCACCGAAGCGCACGCCGCCGTAGATGCGCAGGTTCTCGCGCCGCTCGAGCGTCAGGTGCATGAGCGTGAGGAAGTTCTTGTCCCAGCGCACGGTGATGCCGTACTCGGACACGCCGCCAAAGCCCTCCTGGATGCGCTCGTCGAGCTGGCGCGTGAGCGCGCGCCAGTCATGGATGGGCTTGAGCGCGTGGCCCTTGCGGCCCACCAGCTCGTCCGGGAAGGGCTCGATCTTCAAGCCGTCCACGCCCACCACGCCGAAGCCCTCGTTGAGCAGGTAGTGCGCGAGCGTGTAGCCGGCCGGGCCCATGCCCACCACGAGCATGTTGCGGCCCACGTACGGCCGCGCGTACGGCTGGCGCACGTTGAGCGGGTTCCAGCGCGTGAGCAGGCCGTAGATCTCGAAGCCCCAGGGCAGCGCCAGCACGTCCGTGAGGGCCGCCGTCTCCACCATGGGGATGTTGACCGGCTCCTGCTTCTGGAAGACGCACGCCTTCATGCAGTCGTTGCAGATGCGGTGGCCGGTGCCCGGGCACATGGGGTTGTCCAGGATGACCATCGCCAGCGAGCCGATGGAGTTGCCCTCGCGCTTGAGGGCGTGCGCCTCGGAGATGCGCTCGTCCAGCGGACAGCCCGTGAGCGGGATGCCCAGCGGGTTCTTCTTGAACGTGTGGCCCTCGGCCACCGGATCCTTGGCCACGAAGCCCGTGGAGCACGAGTCCTTCTGCCGCTCGTGGCAGATGACGCAGTAGTCCACTTCCCCCATCACCTCGCGCTGGGTGCCGCGCGGGTCCGTCAGCTTGAAGCCGTCGCGGTAGCGCAGGTGGTGGTCCGAGCCCTGGGTGATCTCCGGGATGTTCGTGTCCGGGCGCTCCAGGGTGACGAGCTGATCGAACACCAGCGGCTTGGGCACGCGGTGCGTGGGCCACTTGTGGAACAGCTCCTTCATCTCCGGGTGCAGGGCGCGCGCGTACGTCCAGCGGTCCGCGAGCGCCAGGAGGTTGCGCACCGACTGCAGCTCGGCCGTGTCCTCGCCCTGGGTGACGAGGCTGGAGCCGAACGCCTCCTTGCCCTCGGGCGAGGACAGGAGCGCGGCGCGCACGCCCGTCCACTTCACGCGCAAGAGCTCCGACTGCTCGGGGGTGAGCGGCGGCAGGTTGCCCATGCTGCCGGAGAACAGCCGCTCCAGGTCCATGAGCGTGAGCAGCGACTCGGCCAGGGCGCGCTCCACGTCGTCACTGGCGAGCGCCTCGGGGAAGGCGAGCGACAGCATGAGCCGCATGCGCGCGTCGAGCGAGGGGTACTCCGCCAGGGTGGGGCGGTCCGGGGCGTTCTTCTTGAAGACGCGGCGGGTGATGAACTCGCGCTTGAAGTCGAACAGGGGCAGCTCGCTCTTGAGCGCCCGGGCGAGCCGGTCCGCGTCCGCCTCCAGGCCGAACAGCCGGGAGATGAAGGCCGAGATGTGGCGGGCCACGCGGATGAGCAGCTCGGACTCGGCGGGCCCCTTGGTGCTCTGGCC
Source organism: Archangium primigenium (assembly GCF_016904885.1). Taxonomy (NCBI): domain Bacteria; kingdom Pseudomonadati; phylum Myxococcota; class Myxococcia; order Myxococcales; family Archangiaceae; genus Melittangium; species [Archangium] primigenium. The sequence goes on along the minus strand of NZ_JADWYI010000001.1, from coordinate 7,573,628 downwards.
GCCAGACTTGCGGTAGGCGTCGAAGAGCTGGAAAAGCGCGGGCTCGTCCGCGGCGAGTTGGGCGTCGAAGCGCTCGGACAGCCGGCGCAAGCCGCGGGGGCGGTACAGGTCCTCGAAGCTGAAGTCGGGCAGGCCGAGGGTCAGCGTGGGGCCATCGGGGGAGGAAAGGGCGTTCAAGGAGCGCATGTCTCTGGGGCCTTGGGTCGAAGGCAACCGGGCAAAACGACGTTCTCGATCGCCTATTTCGCGAGTTGCCCACTGGAAAGCAAGCGGACTTGAACGCCCGGCCCAGGGGTGTTTGTCCCCCTTTTCCCCAGGTGGCGAGCCCTCGTCTGGCCGCTACGGCTTCTTGCGCTTGCGCGGGGCGCGGGGCGCCGGGGCCGGCTCGGCGGGGGGCTGGGCGGCGCGCAGTGACTCCACCTCGGCGCGCAGCCGCACGACCTCGGCGGACAGTTGGGCGTAGGAGTCCCGCACGTGGCCGTTGAAGGCGCGCTGGCGGCCGAGGGTCTCGTTGATGAAGACCTGGCACGTCTGGCGGAAGGCCCACTTGGCCACCAGGACGAGCTGGCCCGCGCCCCCCCGGTGGGTGTGCAGCGGCAGGGCCCGCGTGGCGTCCGTGTGCTCCTCCAGGGCGCGCAGGTTGAAGGCGAGCGGGTCCACCCGGGGCTCCACGCCCGACGCCGGGGGCTCCACCGGCTCCGACGAGGCGAGGCCCCGTGTGCGCAGCCGCTCCTCGAGGCGCGCGAGCAGCTCGCGCGCGGGGATGTCACGTCCCATCAACTTCATCGGCTCTTCTCCCGGATGATGCGGTCCATTTCCTCGCGGTAGGCGTCCACCACGCGGGGCCACGTGTGGCGCGTGGCGTAGGCGCGGGCATTGCGGCCCAGCGCCGTGCGCTGCTCGCCCACCTCGCGCAGGCCGGTGATGAACGACTCGAGGTCCGTGTAGACGCGCCCCGCGCCGCTGCGCTCCACCTGGCCCACGAGCACCTCCGAGTGCCCGTTGACGAGCACCGGCGTGCCCACGGCGAAGGCCTCCAGCGTGAGCAGCGACAGGCTCTCGTAGCGCGAGGGCACCGTCACCATCATCGCGCCGGCGAGCGCGTCGTACTTCTCCTGCTCGCTCAAGCGGCCCACGGCGTGCACGCCCTCGCCGCCCAGCTCCATGTGCGCCTCGCCCGCGAGCACCAGGTCCGGCGCGTCGTGGTAGCGGGCGCGCAGCTGCCGGTAGTGCGCGAGCAGCTCGGGGATGCCCTTGCCCGCCTCCAGCCGCCCCAGGAAGAGCAGGTAGGGGGCGCGCAGCCCGTGGCGCTCGCGGAAGCGCTGGGGATCGGGTGTGCCCGGCACGTCCACGCCCACGCCCACCACCCGCGCCGGAGCGTGGTGCGGGAAGTAGCGCTCGATGAGCCCCACCTCCTCGGGGGTGTTGCACAGCAGGGCCGCGGGGCGCTCGAAGACGTCCTTGTACACGCCGAAGCGGATGGGCGGCTCGTCGTGCGCGGTGGGGATGAGCAGCGCGCGGTCGGCCACCAGGGGCAGACCCCACACCGTGGGCGCGTACAGGTAGGTGAAGAAGACGAAGCCGTCGTAGTCGCGGGCGTGGGTGTCCAGGTGCGTGAGCAGGCCGGGCACCACCGGGCCCTGCTCGGCCACCCAGTGCTCCTCGCGCAGCCGCTCCAGCTTCCGGTCGAACACCTGCCGGGACAGGGCGTTGAAGGGACGGATGTGGCGCGTGCGCGTCACCGGGAAGCGCACCACGCGCACGCCCGCCGCGTCGTGCTGCTCGCCCATGGGGAAGGCGTTCTCCCAGGTGAGGTGGTTCTTCGCGCACGTGGTGAGCACGGTGACGTCCCAGTGCGGTGAGAGCTGCTCCACCACCTGCTGGGCGTGGCGCTCGGCGCCGCCCGTCACCTCGCCGTAGCGCTGCACCACGAAGGCCACCCGGGGACGGGCCTGCGGGGCCCGGCGCCGGGGCACGGGCCGGGGCAGCACCGTCTCCAGGGCCCGCGCGAGCGCCGTGCGGGTGGCCTCGGGGGAGAAGTCCTTCAGGCGCCGCGTCTGGCCCGCGAGCAGGCCCTCGCGCAGGCCCCGCTCCTCGCATACCTCCACCACCAGCTCCGCGAGCAGGGAGAAGCGCTTCTCGTCGAAGGCGATGCCCGCGCCCCCGAGCGTCTCGGGCACGGCCGCCGCGCCATAGGCGAGCACCGGCACCTCGGCGGCCATGGCCTCGATGAGCGGCACGCCGAAGCCCTCGTGCTCGCTCATGGAGACGAAGACCTGGGCGGAGCGGTAGGCCGCCACGAGCTGGGCATGGTCGAGCCGGCCGAGGAAGTGCACCCCGGACAGGCCCCGCGCCGTGCGCCGCAGGGACTGGAAGTAGCGGCTGCCCGGCTCGTAGCCCCCCACGAGGAGCAGGCGCGCCTGGGGACGCAGCTTCAGCACCTCGGCGTGCAGCGCGAGCAGGTCCTCGAAGCGCTTGTGCGGCGCCACCCGGCTCACCGACAGCACCACGGGGCCGGGGCCGGCCAGCCGCGCGAGCATCGCCGCGTCCGCGGCCTCGCGGGAAAAGCGCGCCGGCTCCACGAAGAGCGGCACGGTGTGCACGTCGCGGTAGCCCGCCGCGCGCAGCTCGGCGCCGTTGTAGTCCGACACCCCCAGCGCCACGTCCACGAAGGGCGCCATCGCGGCGAGCTGGGCGCGGCCCGCCACGAGCGCCTCGGCCAGGGGCGTGCCCGCGTAGGCGCTCGCGGGGCTGATGTTGTGGAAGACGAGGCCGCGGCGGCAGGGCAGGTGCAGCAGCCGACCGCTCAACGGCGAGGCGATGCCGTGGTGGTAGAGGACGAGGTCCTCCGGCGCCGGGCGCAGCGCCGACACGGGCAGGGCCAGGGAATCCAGTCCCTTGCCCACCTCGGCCGCGTGGAGCTCGCCCGCATGGCCCAACTGGCGCAGGAGCCCTTGCAGGTGCAGCGCCGCCTGGCCGGTGGCGTCTCCCGCCACGAAGCTTGGAATGAGCTGATGGACCGCCATAGGGCCCCGTTGCCTATCACAGCGCCGTGTTATGAGGCGCCCCGTGTCCATCGGTCCTGTCGCTTTCGACGCGAGTTTGTGGGACGAGCCCATCACGGGCATCGGTCTGTACACGCACTGCCTGGCCGGGGCGCTGAGCGCGCGCGGGGTGGCGCTGGAGCGTCTGGGGGCCCGGGTGTCGGGGGAGGATCCACGCGGGACCCTGGGTCGCACCGCCTATGCCGTGGGCCGGCTGCCCCAGGCGCTGCGCGGCTCGCGGGCGCGGCTCTTCCACGCGCTCGGCAACTTCAACCTGCCGCTCGTGCGCACCCCGGGCATGCCCTACGTGCTCACCGTGCACGACGTGATTCCGCTGCTCATGCCGGACACGGTGTCGCGCGCCTACCGCTGGCAGTTCCAGGGGTGGCTCGCCCGGAGCGTGCGGGTGGCCGATCGCATCCTGTGCGTGAGCGCGTGCACCCGGGACGATCTGCTCGCGCGCCACCCGGAGGTCGCGGACAAGGTGGCCGTCACCTACAACGGGGTGGACCACGTGGACGCCCATGGCCTGGAGGACTCGGCGCGCGACTTCCTGGACGCGATGGGCCTGCCCGAGCGCTTCGTGCTGTACGCGGGCTCCCTGGACGTGCGCAAGAACGTGCGCCAGGTGCTGGAGGCCCTCGAGCGGCTCGCGGCGCGGGGCCAGCGGCTGCCCCTGGTGATGGTGGGCCAGCGCTGGTTCGGCTCGGGCGAGGTGGAGTCGCGGGTGGATCGCCTGCGGGCCCAGGGCCATGACATCCGCACGCTGGGCTACCAGCCCGAGTCCATCTTCTACGCGCTGATGCGCCGGGCCACGGTGTTCGCCTTTCCCTCGCGCTACGAGGGCTTCGGCCTGCCGCCCCTGGAGGCGATGCGCCTGGGCACGCCCGCCATCGTGTCCACGACGGGGGCTACGCCCGAGGTGTGCGGCGAGGGCGCGTGGGCGGTGCGGCCGGAGGACACCGAGGGTCTGGCGCACGCCCTGGACACGCTGATGCGCTCGGAGGACGAGCGGCGGCGGTGGGTGGAGCGGGGACGGGCGCGCGCGGCCCGCTTCACCTGGGCGCGGTGCGCGGAGGCGACGCTCGAGGCCTACGCGCACGTCCTGCGCCCGTCGCTGTGATGACCAGCGGAAACGGAGAGCGCTGAACACTTGCGCGGGCGCGGGATCTGCCTCATCACCCTGTGTCATCTCGTTTGTCCCCCTGTGTTTCCTGGAGGTGTGTGGATGCGTTCCCCCTCGTTGCTGACGCTGGCTGTTCTTCTCTCCGGTGGGCCGGTGCTCGCGCAGCAGACCGACACGCCCGTGCAGGTGGTTCCGCTGGTGGAGACGCGGTCGACGCTCGGCTCGGGCTCCTCCATCCAGGGCGCGGCGCTCTGGGTCCACCCCACGACGCCCGCTCGGAGCCTGCTGCTCGTGGCGGACCGGCAGGCGGGCCTCTTGCCCTACGAGCTCAACGGCGCGGCGCGCTCGGTGCTCGTGGCGGGCTCGTACGCGGGCGTGGACGTGCAGGACAACTTCCCCCGGGAGGACGGGCAGCGGGAGTCCCTCATCGTGGCGGCCAACGTGTCCGTGGGCCTCGAGGCCTTCGCGATGGACCCCTCGGCCCTCACGCTGGTGCGCCGGGGCTCCGTCGTGGGCACGGGCTTCACGCCCACCTCCGTGGCCGTGTACGCGAGCCCCGATGGGCGCTACTTCGCCTTCGCCGGCAGCGACACGGGGACGGTGGCCCAGTTCGAGCTGATCTCCCAGACGGACGGAGGCACCAACGCCGATCCGGTGCGCTCCTTCGAGGTGGGCGGCCCGGTGGTGGGTCTGGCCGTGGACGACGCCCTGGGCGCGCTCTACGTCGCCCAGCAGAACGTGGGCATCTGGCGCTACCGCGCCGACCCCACGGCCAACGCGGAGCGCGTGCAGGTGGATGTCTCCGGCAACTCGGGGCTCACGGCGCCCCTGGGCGGCGTGGCGCTCTACATGGCGTCCAATGACCGGGGCTACCTCCTGGCGGTCAGCGGTGGGGACAACACGGTGCGCCTCTACGACCGGGCGAACGGCGCGAGCCCCACCCAGAACACCTACCGGGGCCGCTTCAATGTCATCGCGGACGCGGGCATCGACGCGGTGGACAACCCGCGCCACGTCGCCGTGTCCAACCGCGCGCTGGGCTCGCTCTTCCCGCTGGGCATGGTGGCGGTGCACGACGGCCGGGACACCGGGGGCAGCGAGAACTTCAAGCTCGTGGACTGGTCCACGCTCGCCCGGGGCTTTGGCGGTTCACTGGTGGTGGACACGGGCGGCCCGTCTCCCACGGACGGAGGCACCCCGCTGGACGGCGGCACGGACGCGGGCCCGGGGCCCAGCACGGGCGGCACGCCGGGCGGCGGCATCGGCACCGTGCCGGGTGAGGGCGGGTGCGGCTGCTCCTCCACGTCCCTGCCCGGCACCGTCCTGCTCGTGCTGGCGGGCGCGGTGGTGCTCTCGCGTCGGCGCGCCCGGGACTGAGCCGGGTTGCCAGGGAGGAGGGCCTGGGCTCAACTCCGCGCCCTCATGCGCTCCTCTCGTCGTGTCTTGTTCGCCTGCGCGGCCCTCGTGGCCGCCGGGTGTGCCCATCCCCCCGCTCCCGTCCCCGCGCCTCGCGCCGCCCAGGCCGCCGCGCCTCCCGCCGAGCCCGTGCGGCTCACCCTGGTGGGGACGAATGATCTGCATGGCTGGTTGATGCCCCACACCACGGTGCTGCCCGGCGGCGCCACGGTGGAGGAGGGGGGCGCGGCCGCGTTCGCGGGCTACGTGGCCCGGCTGCGCGCGGACAACCCGGGCGGCGTGCTGCTGCTGGACGCGGGAGACCTCTTCCAGGGCACGCTCGCCTCCAACATGACCGAGGGCGCCGTCGTCGTCGATGTCTACAACCACCTGGGCTACACCGCCGCGGCGCTCGGCAACCACGAGTTCGACTATGGCCCGGTGGGCCCTCGGGCGGTGCCCGGGCCGGGGGAGGATCCCGTGGGCGCGCTCACCGCGCGCATCCAGCAGGCGCGCTTCCCCCTGCTCAGCGCGAACGTGCGGGACGCCGCCACGGGCCAGCCGCCGGCCTGGCTCGGCAATGATGGCACGCGGCTGGTGACGGTGAAGGGGGTGAAGGTGGGGCTGGTGGGGCTCACCACGCCGTCCACCGCGCGCATCGGCAACCCCGCCCACGTGTCCGCGCTGCGCTTCGAGCCGCTGCTGCCCGCCACGCTGGATGCGGTCAAGCGCCTGCGGGAGCAGGGGGCCGAGGTGGTGGTGGGGGTCGCGCACGCCGGGGGCAAGTGCGCGGACCTGTCCAACCCCCGCGACACCTCGAGCTGCGATCGGGCGGACGGGGAAATCTACGCCCTGGTCGAGGCCCTGCCGCCGGGCACGCTCGCCGCCGTCTTCGCGGGCCACACGCACCAGCCCATGGGCCACTTCTTCGGGGACGTGCCGGTGCTGTCCACCTCGGGGCAGGGCCGCTCCTTCGGGGTGGTGGAGCTCTTCGTGGATCCGGTGAGCCACGCGCTGCTGCCCGAGCGCACCCGGCTCCAGGCCGCCGTGCCCGTGTGCGCCCGGGTGGAGGAGACGAGCGGCACGTGTGATGCGCGCAAGCTCAAGGGGCTGGGGGCGGACGCGAAATTCGGGCCGCCCACCTTCCTCGGCGGACCGGTGGTGGCGGACCCGGCGGTGGAGGCGATCGTGGCGCCCGTGCTCGCGCGGGTGGACGCCGAGCAGCGCCGCCCCCTGGGCGTCACCGTGGCCGCGCCGCTGGGCCGTGACTACGAGGGCGAGAGCGCCCTGGGCGACGTGCTCACCGACGCGCTCCGGGAGATGGAGAAGGCGGACGTGGCGCTGCTCAACGCGGGCGGCCTGCGCGCCAACCTCCGGGCGGGGCCGCTGACCTACGGCGACGTCTACGAGGTGTTGCCCTTCGACAACACCGTGGCCATCGTCACGCTCACCGGCGAGGAGCTGCGGCGTCTGCTCGGGGCCGCCTACGGCGGAGGCAACAGCGTCTTCCAGGTGTCTGGCCTCAAGGTGAAGCTGGCGCGCTGCACGGGCCCCGAGCGGCTGCGGGACGTGACGCTGCCCAACGGCCGGCCCCTGGAGCCCAAGCGCCTGTACCGGGTGGTGCTGCCGGACTTCCTCGCCCGGGGCGCGGGAGGTCTGGGGACGGTGCTGTCCCAGGTGCCCGCCGAGCGGATCGACCTGGGGGTGGGCCGGGAGTTGACCCTGCGCGACGCCGTGGCCACCTGGTGGCAGCGCCAGGGCAAGCCCGTGGCGGCGCCCGCTACAGGCCGCATCAGCTACGTGGACGTGGGCGGCCCGTGTGCCGCGCGTGATCGCAACGAACGGCCGTGAGAGAAGTGGCGCGCGCCCTCCGCGGGCCCCATCCTGGGCCTCGCGGAGGGCGCGCATCCAGCGAGCCCACGCAAGTGGCCGAGATCTCGACGGATCGCCGCGCGGGCCGAAAAATCGGCTTGGGATCAGTTTTCAACGACCCATTTCCTCCTTAGTCTAGTGAGGGCGCGACGTGAGCCGGACTGCCTGCACAAGGCAGCGCTCGAGGTCCGCCGGGCTGGGAGAACGAAATGCTCTACAAAGTGACCCCGATGATGCCGCCGCCGGCCGCCAAGGAATCCAAGGCGCGTGAGGCGGGGCAGCCGCGCAAGCGTCGCAAGTCCGCCATCTTCGACGCCGAGGGGCACGAGGTCCTCATCTCGCTGATGTGCCTCAAGTGCCGCACGCTCAAGCCGCTCGCGCAGTTCGGCTTGCGCAAGATGGCGGACGGGGCCATCCGCAACCAGCCCTGGTGCCGCACGTGCCGCTCGGGCGCGGGCAAGCCCAAGGAGAAGGCCGAGGAGAACACGCTGGTGGGCGTGGAGGCGCAGCCCTCCGTGGCCAACCTCCAGGTGGTGCCGGCCCCGGCCGCCGCCGCCCGGGACGAGAGCGCGCCGCCCCTCGCCCGCGCCTCCCAGGGCTGATCGCCCTCGCGACTACAGGCGCAGGCCCGCGGGCAGCGTATCGCCCAGGGCTCGCGCCTCGTCCGCGGCCTCCAGCGCCACCACTTCCGTCACCATGCGCACCCAGGTGTCCGCGGCCTTGGCCGCGCGCAGCGCCTGGGCCGTGCGCTCGCGCAGCTCGGGGCTCAGATCGCGCATCCGGTCGCCCGTGAGCCGCGCGAGCTGGGCGGCCGCGAACGGCGCCCCGTCGATGCGCGACAGCCCCAGCTCCAGGAGCAGGGTGAGCCACGCCTCCGCCACGGTCACGTCCACGACCTTGTGGCCGCTGCCGTAGAGGGGCACGCGCGCGCCGAGCCGTCCGAGCGCCCACGGCCAGGGGCCGCCGCTCTTGTTCTCCTCGCGCAGCCGCGCCGCCATCCACTCGCCGAGCTCCGCCTTGTCCGCGGCCTCCAGGTGCTCAAGCGATGCCGCCGTGCGCACCATCTCGTCCAGGCCCTCGGGTTGAATGCCCTTGAGCTTGCCCGCGGCGGCGGGGGGCGTGAGCGGGATGCGCCGGGCCAGGTGGGGCTTGAGGTAGTCGTGGAGCTTGCGCTGCTGCGCCTCGCTCAGGCCGCCGGACACGCGCCGCCACATCACCCAGAACTCCACCCACACGGCCTTCTCCGTGTGGTGCTGCACGAGCGGCTCGAAGAGGGAGAAGCTCTGCTCGGCGCGCCAGTGATCCAACGGGTAGCCGAAGCCGGGCCGCAGGGTGTAGCCCGCGAGGCTGTAGAAGACGCGCTCGTGATCCGCGGAGCGGCGGCGCTTGGAGGCGCCGGCGAACAGGGAGCTCCACAGCTCGCGCAGCACGGGCACGCGCCAGGTGTCGCGCGGGCCGAGCACCTTCTCGAGCGTGCGCGAGAGCTGCTTCACGTCCTTGGGCCCGATGGGCAGGGGCTTGTTGCCGTAGAGCCGCTCGACGTTGTCCTTGGCCTCGGCGAAGCGCGCGGGCATGGACTCGGTGACGGTGAGCTCGCGCTCGCCGCCGGTGCCGCGCAGCTCGAACTCCAGGCGCCAGCGCTCGTCGGCCACGTTGGACACGGCGAACAGCTCCAGCGTGCCGATCTCCGTGAGCCCCGCGCGCAGGTGCACGGGCACCTCGGCCGTCTTCGCCGTGGCGCCCTTGAGCACCGTGTGGATGGGCGGCAGGGGCTTGAGCTCGTCCTGGAGCGCTTCGGTCAGCGTCACCACGTCGCCCGGCTTGTCGATGCGATCGCTCGTGGTGGAGTAGAGGGTGAACTGCACGGGCCGCCCGAGCGTGAGCGAGAACGAGCGCTCGCCGATGTCCGCGTGGTTGCCCTCCTCGAAGCCGCGGGGCACGAGGCACAGCACGGGCTGCTCGGTGCTGTCCGCCGCGCGCTGCAGGGCCACGTAGTACGCGCGGGCCGCGCCGCCCCCGATGCGCAGGCCATGGCCGCGCCGCACCAGGCCGTAGTAGGCCGCGCCCCGGGCCACGGCGAGCTCCAGGGACTCGTGTTTGAGCAGCGCGATGCGTGGGGCGTCCGGCCACCAGGCGCTCACCGCCTCCACCAGCCGCTCGGCGAGCCGGGGCGAGTTGAAGACGCCGCCGTTGAGCAGGAGGGCATCCGGCCGGGGCAGGGCGCCCTCGCGCGGCGCGGGCTCCCCCAGGGCGGCGAAACCCGCGGCGGCGTGCTGGGCGAGGAAGGCGGCCAGGTGCCGGGTGATGGCGGCGTCCTGCGCGTACGGCAGCCCCAATTCCTGCAGGGCCATGCGTGAGGCGCGCCGGGGCCGCTCCTGGGCGCCGGCCAGGGGGAAGAAGCCCTCGAGCACGAGCGCCTCGGCCTCCTCGCGCGTGAGCTCCGTGGACAGGGAGCCCCCGAGCAGGCGGCTGCCCTCGGCCACGAGCGACACGCCGTGGCGCTCGGGCGGGGTGGTGCCGAGCAGGGCCTCCTTGGCGGTGCGGGCGGCCTGGAGCGCCTGGGTCCACTGGGTGGCGGACAGGCGGCGGTTGCCCTCGGGAAAGAGCTTCTCCTCCAGGCGCCGGGCGAGCGCGGCGTCCATGTTGTCGCCGCCGAGCATGAGGTGCTCGCCCACCGCGAGCCGGCGCAGGATGGGGCCCTCGGGGGTGACGCCCGCGTGCACGAGCGTGAAGTCCGTGGTGCCGCCGCCCACGTCCACCACCAGCACGAGGCGCACGGACTCCAGGGCCTGCGCCAGCGCGCCCCGGTGGCGCGCGGTGTAGTCGTAGAAGGCGGCCTGGGGCTCCTCCAGGAGGGTGAACTTCTCCAGCCCGGCGCGGCGCGCGGCGCTCACGGTGAGGGCGCGCGCGGCCTCGTCGAAGGAGGCGGGCACGGTGATGACCACCTCCTGCTGGGACAGGGGCAGCGCCGGGTGGGCATGGTTCCACGCCTGGGCGATGTGCCCGAGCAACAGGGCGCTGGCCTCCACCGGGGACAGCTTGGCCACGTCCGCGGGCGCGCCCCAGGGGAGGATGGGGGCCGAGCGATCCACGCCCGGGTGGCACAGCCAGCTCTTGGCGCTCGTCACCACCCGGCCGGGCACCCGCGCGCCCTGCCACCGGGCGAACTCGCCCACCACCTGGGGGCCGCCCTCGCCCCAGGGCAGCGTCAGGGCCCCGGCGGCGAGCTCATGTCCGGCGGGCACGTAGATGCACGAGGGCAGCAGGGGCCTCGCGCTCACCTCGCCCTGCCGGACCAATTGGGGCACGGGGAAGTCCCTCAAGGGGGCTCCGGGACCCTGGGCGGGGTCCACCGAGGCGACGGCGCAGTGGGTGGTTCCGAGGTCGATGCCGACGATGTGCATAGGCGTTGGGGGGAGGTTCTACTCCTTCATGCGCACGTTGAGCTCCAGCTTCCAACGGCCGGGGCCATTCTTCTCCAGGCAGCGCAGCTCGAGCGTGCCCACCTCGGTGACGGCGGCCTGGAGGTTGACGGGGGTGAGGTCCCCGTACGGCGCGGGCGTGCCCGGCAGCGTCGTCTCCACGGGGGCCAGCTCCTCGAACTCGGGGTTGCCCTCCACGTCGTCCACGAAGGCGCCCACCTTGTCGTCGCGCCGCACGGACGAGGCGAAGAAGCGAAAGCGCGTGGGCTCGCCCGTCACCAGGCCGAACTCCTGTGGAGGCACGTCCGCCTGGGTGCCTTCCTCCATGCCGAAGGGCGCCACGCACAGGCCCTTCACGGGCGGCTCCATGCCGGGCACGGCGGGCATGGCCGTCTCCACGCCCACGAAGTAGGCGCGCGCGGTGCCGCCGCGGATGCGCAGGCCGTGGCCCTGACGGACCCAGCCGTAGTAGGCGGCGCCGCGCGCCACGGCCAGGTCCAGGTCCGCGCCCTCGAGTTCCCGCGCGGGCTGTCCCCCGTCGGCGGCGAGCCAGGCGTTGAGCACCTCCATGACGCGGGCCTTGAGGGGCCCGGCCTTGAAGACGCCGCCGTTGAAGAGCACCGCGGTGGGGTGGATGAACGCCTTGCCGCCCACGTCCACGGGCGAGTCAGGGGAGCTGGCGAGCGCCTGGGCCTGTCGGGTGAGGAACGCGGCCAGGTGGCGCGTCACGGCGGCGTCCTGGGCGTAGGGCAGGGCCATCTGCGCGAGGCCCGTGCGCCGGGCCAGGCGCGGCATCTCGGTGAGGGGCGTCGTGGGGAAGAAGCCCTCGGTGAGCACGCGGTCGAGCTCCTCGCGCGTCAGCTCCGTGCGGATGGTGCCCCCGAGCAGCGACGAGCCCCGGCTGGCGATGGCCAGGGGCGCGTGGGTGAAGGCCGCGTTGCCGTAGAGCGTCTCCTTGGCGGTGCGGCAGCCGTGGGTGAGGGCGTTGAACTGCCACGCGTCCAGCTTCTTGCCCTCGGCCGTCAGGCGCTGCTGCAGCGTGTGCGCGAGCGCCAGGTCCATGTTGTCGCCGCCCAGCAGGATGTGGTCGCCCACCGCCACGCGCGTGAGCTCCACCTCGCCCGCGCGGTCGCGCACGGTGATGAGCGAGAAGTCCGTGGTGCCTCCGCCCACGTCCACCACGAGGATGACCTCGCCCACCCGCATGCTCTTGCGGAAGGACTCGCCCTGGGCCTCGAGCCACGCGTACAGCGCCGCCTGGGGCTCCTCCAGGAGCAGCGGGTTGTCCAGGCCCGCGGCCTTGGCGGCCTCGAGCGTCAGGTCCCGCGCGGCGGCGTCGAACGAGGCCGGCACGGTGATGATGACGTCCTGGGCGGCCATGGCGTTGCCGGCCTCCTCACGCGCCCGGGCGAAGGTGTGGTCCCACGCCTCGCGCAGGTGGCGCAGGTAACGGGTGGAGGCCTCCACCGGGGACACCCGCTGCACCTCCTCGGGGGCCTGCCAGGGCAGGAGCGCCGCGCGGCGGTCCACGCCGGGGTGGCTCAACCAGCTCTTGGCCGAGGCGACCAGGCGTGTGGGCACCTTGGCACCGTGGGTGCGGGCGAACTCGCCGGCGAAGTGCGTGGCGTTCGGGTTCCACGGCAGCGCGAGGCTGCCCGGGGGGAACTCCTGGGCGCTCGGCAGGTAGAGGAAGGAGGGCAAGAGCGGGCGCGCCTCCACCGTCCCCGGCGCGGTGACCTGGGGGATGGGCAGCATGGACTGCGCGGGACCCCGGGGCTTGCCCTCCTCGAGGTTGAGGTAGGAGACCGCGGAGTGCGTGGTGCCGAGATCGATGCCAATCGCGTAGCGGGCCATGGAGGCTCCGTGAGGAAGGAGTCGGAAGGAAAACGGTCAGGACAGCTCGACTTCGGCGGGCGCGAGCACCCGGGGGTCCATCGCCGGGCTGGGGCTGGGCAGGGTGAGGGCGGTGGCCACCCAGCCGTGGTGCTTGAGGGCACCACTATAAGGAGGCTGGCCGGCCACGTTGCCCGTCAGGCGGATGCGCTGGGCGTCGAACCCGGCGGGCACCTGCACCCGCTCCCCCTCGCCCTGGGGCAGCACCGCCTCCAGGGTGAAGTACTGCCGCACGAGCTTGCGGCACCCCTCGTGCACGATGCGCGCCGCGGCGCCCACGTCCTCGTCCGGGAAGGCCGCCACGTCCTCCTGGAGGAAGTCGATGAGGCGGCCCTCGCGCTGGAGCATGGCCAGCAGTTGCAGCGCCGAGGCGTGCTCGCGCTCGGGCGGCACGGCGACCACGGGCGGCGGGACCGGGGCGGGCACGGGAGCGGGGGCGGGCGCGGGCGCCGACTCGACGGGGGCCCCGGCCGGCAGGCGGCCCGCGATGTCCGCCTGGCGCACCGGCAGCACCGCCTGGGCGAACGAGCGGTCGAGCCAGATCCGCCAGAAGCACACCAGGGCGAGCCACAGACGGGCGAAGAACGAGAGCGAGGGCTGGTCGGTCATCGGCCCCGGATAACAGACCCGGTGCGCTTTTCAATTCACGGATGGCGCAAATGAAAAAGGCCCCACCGTTTCCGGTGGAGCCTCTCTCACTTCATGGTGGAGGTGGACGGGATCGAACCGACGACCTTCGCATTGCGAACGCGACGCTCTCCCAACTGAGCTACACCCCCATGACACTCCTGCTCCCCGACGCCGTTGGGCGGCTGCGGTTTCCCGCCGTCGAGAAGGTGAACGGGCATGTACAGGACCCATTCCTGGGTGTCAAGGCGGGAATGTTCGGACCCTCCAGGGCGATTGACGCGCGGCAACTCGGGGTGTCATAAGACCCCCTCCAAGGCACCTCCTTTAATGTCCAACTCCCCCTCGAAGACGTTGAGCCCGGCCGAGCTCGCGAAGCTGGAGCATGCCTTCGCGTCCGACCCTTCTTCTGAAGCCTACAAACCCCTCGCCGAGGCCTACTTGGCGTCCGGGCGGTTCATGGAGGCGATGGTCGTCTGCAAGAAAGGGGTGAAAGCCCACCCCAATCGCGCCGACCCGCGCCTCCTGCTCGCCCGCGTGTACCAGGAGCAAGGCAAGGACAAGAAAGCCCTGGAGGAGGCGCTCGGCGCCCTCCAGGCCTATCCGTCCGACCGCGCCACGCTGCGCATGGTGGGCGCCCTGCAGCTCAAGACGGGTGAGGCCGATGCGGGCCGCACCCATCTGCTCAAGGCGTATGAGGCGGACCCCGCCGACCCGGACACGCTGGCCGTGATGAAGCAGCACGGTGTCCAGGCCGCCGCGCCCGCTCCGACGCCCGCCCCCGTGGTGGCGGCGCCCGCGCCGACGCCCGCTCCCGTGGTCGCCGCACCCGCGCCGACGCCCGCCCCCGTGGCGGCCACGCCCGCGCCGGGCGCGGAGGCCGAGACGCCCCGGGCCAAGGCACCCGCCGCCGAGGCCGCGCCGCGCGCGCCCGTGCGTCGCGCGCCCGTGGTCGAGGAGGACGTCGACGACGACGATGCGCCGCGCAAGCCGCGCAAGCAGGGCACCGACAAGGGCAAGTTCATCACCCTGGGCCTGCTGGTCGCCGTGCCCGTCATCCTGGGCGGCTACTTCATCCAGGGCCGCGCGGCCGCCACGCGCAACCGCGAGATCAAGCGGCAGCTGGACATCGCGACCCAGGAGCTCAAGCACGACTCGTTCGCGTCCTACCAGGCCGCGTGCAAGGCGGCGGACACGGCGCTCAACGCCGATCCGGACTCCACCGCGGCCCACGGCTACCTGGCCTACGCCTACGCCATCCGCTGGGGCGAGCACGGCGGCGGCGATGACGCGCGCAAGAAGGCCGAGGAGCACCTGGCGGCCGCCCAGAAGAGCGGGGAGATCAGCTCCCACCTCTACGCCGCCGAGGCGCTCGTCAAGACGTACGGCGGCAAGGGCAAGGAGGCCCTGGCCGACCTCGAGAAGCGGGTGCAGGACTTCGACAAGGAGAACAAGCGTAGCTCGCTGCTCTACCTGACGCTCGGCCTCATCCAGATGAACGCGGGCGACATGGACCGCGCCAAGGACAACCTGGAGAAGGCCCAGGGCCTGTCCCCGGACGACCCGCGCATCTACGCCGCGCTGGGCGCCGTGTACCGTCGGCTCGGCCAGGACGGCACCGCCTGGAAGAACTACGACTTCGCCCTGCGCTACGAGAAGGACCACCCCGAGTCGCTGCTCGGCAAGTCGCTGCTGATGCTCGAGCAGGACGAGGCCAACTTCGAGCCGAACAACTTCGGCCTGGCCGCGGTGATGCTCAAGAAGCTCCTGGAGGTGTCGCCGCCTCCCTCTCCGCGCCAGCTCGCCGCGGCCAACGTCGCGCGCTCGCTGCTCATCTCCCGCGTGTCCAAGGCCATGGAGAAGATGAAGCCGGAGGACCAGGCCAAGCTGAGCGAGGCCACGGGCGTGCCCACCGACAAGGAGAAGGCGCGTCAGGAGATGGCCAAGGCCGAGGACACGGGCTTCACGCTGGACCGCAACAGCCCGGAGCTCTACCTCATCAAGGGCCGCCGCCTCATCTCCGAGAACCAGTACGACCTGGCCGCCACGGAGATCCGCAAGGCGGTGAAGATGGACGCCACGCGCGCCCAGTTCTACGTGGAGCTGGCCAAGGCCCTCATGGGCAAGCCCGGCGGCGAGAAGGAGGCCTCCGAGGCGCTCGTCACCGCCATCAAGACCATGGGCGACAGCCCCAAGCTGCTCACCATGCTGGGCAACGCCTACCGCCGCCAGGGCAAGCTGGATGACGCGCTGGCCACCTACCAGCGCTCGGTGAAGGACGCGAACGCGAAGAACCCCGAGGCGCGTCTGGCCATCGGCGCCATCTACCGCGAGCGCGGCTCGTGGGACCTGGCCCAGGACTCGCTGGAGAAGGCGAGCACCGAGTACATCGGTCAGTCGGACAAGGCCGCCACGGCGCTCTTGGAGCTGGCGCGCGTCTTCGAGGGCAAGGGCGACGCGACCAAGGCCGACGAGACGTACCAGAAGGCGCTCAACGCGGACGAGAACTACGCCCCGGCGTACTACTACTACGCGGCGTTCCTCTCGAAGGACAAGAAGCAGGCCACCAAGGCCAAGGCGCTGGCGCAGGAGTACGTCAAGCGCGAGCCCAAGGGCGAGTTCGTGGCGCGCGCCCAGGCCCTGTAGGCCGGGCGTGAGCCGGGCTCTCCCGAGCGACAACAGGAAATGATGGCGGCGGGCGCGGGGATGGCATGAATCCCGCGCCCGTTTGCTTGAAGTCACTCCGTCCTCTGTGTAAGGGGAGGGTGCATTTGACCCCGGGCGGCTGTTTTGGCCGCCCGCGCCGTGGGGAGTTCCGCTTGAGCGCGCAAGCCACCGTGAGTCTGCCGAGCCTGGGCTCGGATCTGCTGTCCCTCACCAAGCCCCGGCTGTCGGGCCTCGTCATCGCCACGACCGCGGGCGGCATGTGGGTGGCCCCCGGCGAGCTGACGGTGTCGCGCATCCTCATCACGCTGCTGGCCACCTCCGGCACGGTGGGCGCGGCCAACGCGCTCAACTGTTACTGGGAGCGCCACAGCGACCGCTTCATGGCGCGCACCCAGAACCGGCCCCTGCCCTCCGGGCGCATGGAGCCGACGACGGCGCTCTTCTTCGGCCTGGGCCTGGCGGCGGTGTGCCTGCCGGCGCTCGCCGTGGGCGCCAATCCGCTCACGGCCTTCCTGGGCCTCGTGGCGCTGCTGAGCTACGTGCTCGTGTACACGCCGCTCAAGGCGCGCACCTCCGCGGCCATGCTCGTGGGCGCCATCCCCGGCGCGCTGCCGCCCCTCATGGGCTGGACGGCCGTCACCGGGCAGATCGACGCGGGCGGCTACGTCCTCTTCTCCATCCTCTTCCTCTGGCAGATTCCCCACTTCATCGCGATCGCCCTGTTCCGCCAGGACGAGTACGAGGCGGCCAGCCTCAAGTCCGTGCCCATCGAGCGCGGCGCCGACTCCAGCCGACTGCAGATCGTCCTCTACGTGGCGGCGCTCGTGCCCATGAGCCTGTTGCCCTTCCAGCTCGGCATCGCGGGGGCCTGGTACCTGGCGGCGGCGGTGCTCCTGGGCCTGTCCTTCCTGGTGCTCGGGGCCCGGGGCCTCTTCCAGCGTCTGGGAAGGGTGTGGGCCCGTCAGACGTTCGTCTTCAGCCTGCTGTACCTGACCGGCATCTTCGCCGCGCTCATGCTCGACAGCGGGGGACGTTGACTCGAGGATGACCGCGGTCCCTTCGGCTTCTCCGCTGCTCCAGCTCGATGGTCTCACCCGGCGCTTCCAGGCGCGCACCGCCCTGGACGGGCTGCACCTGTCGGTGGGCGCGGGGGAGATCGTCGGCCTGCTCGGCCCCAATGGGGCGGGCAAGTCCACCACCTTCCAGCTGCTCGCCGGCCTGCTCGCGCCGGACGCGGGCCGGGTCCTGTTCGAGGGGCGTCCGCTCGCCCTGGAGGATCCGGCGCTGCGCCAGCGCATGGGCATCCTCTTCCAGCGCGGCAGCTTGGATGACCTGATGAGCGCGCGGGAGAACCTGCGGCTCGGCGCCCGGCTCTACGGGCTGACGGGCGCGCGGGCCGAGGCCCGCGTGGAGCGGATGCTGCGGCTCATCGGCCTGGAGGCGCGGGGCGACGAGCGCGTGGCCACCTGGTCCGGGGGCATGCGGCGGCGGCTCGAGCTGGCGCGGGCCCTGGTGCACGAGCCCCGCGTGCTGCTCATGGACGAGCCCTCGCAGGGGCTCGACGAGGCCTCCTTCCGCGCCTTCTGGGCGCACCTGCACGCCCTGCGGGAGACCGAGGGGCTCACGGTGCTGCTCACCACGCACCGCGCCGACGAGGCCCAGCTGTGCGACCGGCTCGCGGTGCTGGACGAGGGGCGCCTGGTGGCGTGTGACACGCCCGCGGCCCTGGCGGCGCGCGTGGGCGGGGACATCCTCACCCTGGAGGCGCGCGAGCCCGAGCGCCTGGTGGTCGAGTTGCGCGAGGGCCTGGGGTTGGAGGGGCGGGTGGTGGAGGGCCGGGTCCAGGTGGAGACCGCGCGTGGCCATGCCCTGGTGCCCCGCGTGGTGGAGGCCCTGCCGCCGGGCCGGCTCGCCTCGGTGTCGGTGCGCCCGCCCTCGCTCGCGGATGTCTTTCTCCAACTCACCGGCCGGACCCTGGGCGTGGACGCCCCCACCGCCGAGCCCTCACCCCGGAAACGCCGCCGATGAACGCCCATGCCCCCGCCGCGCCCCAGACGTCCCCCACCGAGCGGCCCGCCCGGCTGAGCCGGGAGGAGGCCCGCCCCGTGTCCGAGGCCCCGCGAGCCCCCGGCGCGCTCGCCCTGCAGTGGGCCACGGTGTGGGTGCTGCTGTCCCGGGACGTGGTGCGCTTCTTCCGCCAGCCCAGCCGCATCGTGGGCGCGCTCGCCCAGCCCATCCTCTTCTGGTTCGTCATCGGCGCGGGCTTCGCCGGCTCCTTCCAGGTGGAGGGGGCCCGGGGCCTGGACTACCAGCGCTTCTCCTTCCCCGGCGTCGTCACCATGGTGCTGCTCTTCAGCGCCATCTTCGCCACCATCTCCGTCATCGAGGATCGGCGCGAGGGATTCCTCCAGGCGGTGCTCGCCGGACCGGGCGCGCGCGGCGCGGTGGTGCTGGGCAAGGCGCTGGGCTCCTCGGCCATCGCGCTCCTGCAGGCCTCGCTCTTCCTCCTGCTCGCGCCGCTGGCCGGGGTGTCGCTCGCCCAGGTGGACGTGCCGCTCCTGCTCGCGGTCATGGTGCTGTCCGCCCTGGGGCTCACCAGCATGGGCATCGCGCTGGCCTGGTGGGTGCGCTCCACCTCCGGCTACCACGCCGTCATGAGCATCGTGCTGCTGCCCATGTGGGCACTCTCCGGGGCGCTCTTCCCGCTCAAGGGCGCCGCGCCCGTGCTCGCCTGGGCCATGCGGCTCAACCCCATGCACTACGCCGGCGAGGGCGTGCGGCGCGCGCTGTACGGCGTCGAGGCCTCGCGGGTCGTGGTGGGCGCGGCTTCCTCCGGCGGGGGGCTGGAGGTGCCCGTGCTCGCCGTCTTCTGTGCCGTATTCCTGGGGCTCGCCGCGTTCAGCATCAGCCGCCGGGAGTGAGATTGACTTCGGGGTTGTCTCTTCTGGTACGAGGGGACGACCGGACACGCCGGGCTCCGCGCGTGGAACCCGTGACGTACCGGTGACTTCAGGGAGAGTGCACATGACGTGGCGTACGTTGGGGATCTCGATGCTGGGCACCGCGGGGCTCCTGGCCCTGTCCGGCTGCAAGCAGGAGTCCTCGTCCACCGACCGCACGCCGGTGACCACGGCCCCCCAGGCTCCCGCGCGCGCCGCCGCTCCCTCCGCCGAGTCCGCGCCCGAGGATCCGCCCCTCACCGGAGGCGGCACCGTGAAGGGCACCGTCTCCTTCAAGGGCGCGCCGCCCGCGGCCGCCCCCATCACCCCGAGCCAGGATCCCGCCTGCCAGGACATGCCCCTGGTGGACCAGGCCGTGCTGGTGGCGGAGGGCAAGCTGGGCAACGTGCTCGTGCGCGTGCGCGGCCTGATGCCCAACGCGCGCCGCTCCCGGCCGGTGGTGGTGGACCAGCATGGCTGCACCTACTCGCCGCGGGTGCAGGGCGCGGTGACCGGCCAGCCCGTCCTCATCAAGAACAGCGACGGGACGCTGCACAACGCGCGGGCCCTGTCCGGCGCCAAGTCCATCTTCAACGTGGCCCAGCCCCCCAACGGCAAGCCCGTGCAGCGCGCGCTGCCCCCGGACGTGGAGGTGCTGCGCCTCAAGTGCGACATCCACCCGTGGATGACGTCCTGGGTGCTGGTGAACCCGAACCCCTTCTTCGCCACCACGGACGCCCAGGGCGCCTTCACGCTCGAGCACCTGCCCGCGGGCGCCTACACGCTCGAGGCCTGGCACGAGACCTTCGGCACCAAGACGACCGAGGTGACGGTGAAGGAGGGCGAGACGAGCCCCGTGTCCTTCGAGTTCTCCGCTCAGGACGCGAAAGCCGCCGCGCAGCCGTGAGGCTTCACCCGGACGGGGGCGGCCTCGGGCCCAGGGTGAAGCCCACCCGGGCGCCCCCCTCGGCGCGGTTCTCCGCGAAGGTGTCTCCCCCATGGGCCTGGGCGATGCGCTTGACCAGGGCGAGCCCCAGTCCCAGCGCGCCCGCCTCCCGGCCCGTCCCGGTGGCGCGGCCCCGGTAGAAGGCCTCGAAGAGGCGGCCTTCCTCGCCCGGCGGCAGGCCCGGGCCCTGGTCCTCCACGCAGAAGGCGAGCCGGCCGTCGCGCTCCAGCAGGCGCAGCGCCACCACGCCCTGGCCGTGTCCCCGGGCATTGTCCAGGAGGTTGGTCAGCGCCCGCCCGAGCAGCGTGGCATCCCCCTCCAGGCGCGTGTCCGCGACCTGCACCCCCAGGAGCTCCAGGGGCAGTCCGGTGCGCTCCAGGGCCCGCGTCGCCAGCTCCCCGCCGTCCAGCGCGCGGCGCGTGAGCTGCCCGAAGTCCAGCCGCGAGTTGGCCAGCAGCTCGCCCACGAGCGAGTCCAACTCCATCACCTCGCGCTCCATCTGCTCGGCCATGCGCTCCGGGCCGCCCGCGTCCCGCATCAACTCCACCAGCACGCGCAGGTGCGCCAGGGGCGTGCGCAGCTCGTGGGACACCGTGGCCAGCAGCTCGCGCTGATCGCCCATCTGCCGCTCGATGCGCGCGGCCATCTCGTTGAAGGCCGAGGCCAGCACGGCGAACTCCCCCGTGGCGTGCCGGCCCAGGTCCACGCGCGTGTCCAGCCGGCCCTCGCCGAGCGACCGCGCCGCGAGCGCCAGCAGGTCCATGGGCCGCGCCAGCCGCCGGGCCAGCCACCCGGACACCATCCACAGCGTGGCGATGGCCAGCACCCACCCGAGCGGCGCGCGCCAGGGCGGTCGCCCTCGGCCCGGGCCCCGGCAGGCGGAGGCGGTGCCGAGCCGCTGCCCCGCGCGCTCCACCGGCAAGGTGAAGTCCGGCTCGCCGTCACAGGGCTCGCCCGTGCGCAGCAGCACGGCGCCCGTGGCGTCCTGCACCTCCACGTCCAGGAGCAGCTCCGTGGCCGCGGCGCGCACGAGCGCGTCCCGCTGCGCGGGGCTGTCCCACACCTCCGCGAGCCGGTGCGCCGCGAACTGGCGCATGCGTCCGGCGTCCTGGCGCCAGGTGCCGCCCGTCAGGGTCATGCCCGTGCCCACCACCAGGCCCGTGGCGAGCATGGAGGCGGTGACCCAGAGGAACAGCCGCCGGCGCAAGGGGCCCCGCACGAACGAGCGGAAGCCGCGCAGGGGCGCGGGGTGTCGGCCCCCGCGGTGGCCGTGGCCATGATTGTGCCCGGGGCCGTGCCTCACGGGCCCTCCCGGGCGAACACGTAGCCCAGGCCCCGCACGGTCTTGATGAGCTTGCCGCCCTCCTCGCCCAGCTTCTGGCGCAGGTGGGAGATGTGCACGTCCACGGTGCGCTCGCCCACCACGGTGTCGCCCCGGCCCGCCTCGCCGAGCAGCGCGTCGCGGGGGATGACGCGGCCGGCCCGCCGCACGAGCGCCACCAGCAGATCGAACTCCAGGCCCGTGAGCTCCACGCGCCGACCATTCACCCGGGCCTCGCGCGCGGGCACGTCGAGCGACACCCCATGGGCCTCGAGCTTCTCGGCCATGGCGGTGGGCTGCACCCGGCGGAGCACGGCGCGCAGCCGCGCGAGCAGCTCCCGGGGCCCGAAGGGCTTGGCGAGGTAGTCGTCCGCGCCCAGCTCCAGGCCCACCACGCGATCCGTCTCGTCGCCGCGCGCGGTGAGCATGAGGATGGGCACGGTGCTCTTGGCGCGGATGCGGCGGCACACCTCCAGGCCGTCCATGCCCGGCATCATCACGTCCAGGAGCACGGCGTCATAGGCGCCCGCCTCCAGGGCCGCGAGCCCCCGCCCGCCATCGGCGGCATGGGTGACGTGGATGCCGTGCTGCCCGAGGTACTGCGCGAGCAGCTCGTACATCCGGGAGTCGTCGTCGATGAGCAGGACGCGGGTGGACATGGGCGGGGCCGGACTCTAGCCCGGGCCGGGGGTGACGGAGGAGGCGCGATGGCATCCCCCGGGGGCGTGGCCGGCGCGGTGCGCGCGGGCGAGCTGGGCGAAGCCGGACGCGTAGCCAGCGACCGCGCCCACGGCGAGCAGGAACGAGAGCAGACGGCGGCGCATGAACATGGGCGTCGTCCTCCCTAGCACGCGCGGGCGCCGCGCCAGGCGCCACCACACCGGCCCCCGTGGCCGTACCGGGCGTGCCCCTGGCTCCACCCATGCTCGATCGCATCCGCCAGCTCGCGCCGCTGCCGGGGATCCAACGCCTCGTGCACCTGGGCGGCCGAGGCCCGCAGCGTCTTGCGCAGCTCCTCGATCAGCGCGTCGTGCTTCGTGTCCAGCTCCCGCAGCACGGCCGCGTCGAACGTGTCGCCGCGCAGCGCCTGGGCGATGGCGGTGCGCGTGGCGCCCAGCTCGTCGCGCAGCTTCGCGGCGGCCTCGGTCAGCTCGTCCGCGGCCTTCACCAGGACCTTCTCCTGGCCGGGCGAGGTGTCCAGGCGCTCGAAGAGCCCGCGCATCCGGCCGCGCCAGCTCCAGCGGCCCGGGCCTCCGTGCCGACGGTGCCAGCGGCCGCGGCGCACGTTGTAGAAGAGCCCGGCGAGGCAGGCGGTGCCGAAAATGAATCCCAACATGAACCCACTCCTTCGGTGAGGAGCCAGGCCAGCGAGGGCCGGGCGTCCATCGGGTGTGGACAGAAGGTAGAGGGGGCGTGTGAAGCGCACGCCGGGTGGGGGTGAAGAAGTGTGAAGGGCGCCGGTGGAATGCGACGGGGGGGGAGGGCGTTACCTCTCCCACGCCACCCTAGGATGAGGTGGTGGTCGTGCGATTCGTAGACGCAGTTCGTCGGGAAAGCAGGGAAGTGCAATGGCAACCGGTACCGTGAAGTGGTTCAACGACGCGAAGGGTTTTGGTTTCATCGCGCCGGACGCGGGGGGAGAAGACGTCTTCTGTCACCACACCGCGATCAACATGGATGGCTTCCGCTCCCTTCAGGAAGGCCAGAAGGTGGAGTACGAAGTGACGCGCGGCCCCAAGGGAATGCAGGCGCAGAACGTGCGCGCCGCGTGAGGACGTGAATGCCTGGCCACCCGCCGGGCGTTCTCCACGCCCGCTCCCTCCCCGGTGGAGGGAGCGGGCGTTTCATTTGCGGGTTTCACCCCCGGCCCGGCTCCCTACCTTGTGCGGAAGACGACAACCGGAAGGGGACCGCAATGGGTGACACGAGCGTGAAGAAGGTCGACTCCCACCACTCGCCCACGGGGCAGATGGGGCAGAAGTACCTCGCCGAGGGCGTGCGGGTGGCGATGCGGCTGTGGGAGAACGAGGCGCCCGCCGAGGCCAAGCCCGTCTCCACGCGCGACTACGAGACGGTGGGCTACGTCATCAAGGGCCGCGCGGAGCTCCACCTGGAGGGCCAGGTGCTGCTGCTCAACCCGGGGGACTCCTGGCTCGTCCCCAAGGGCGCCAGCCACACGTACAAGATCCTGGAGACGTTCACCGCGGTGGAGGCCACCAGTCCTCCGGCGTCCGTGCACGGGCGGGACGAGAAGAACGGCAAGTCCGTCAAGGCGTAGTCCGGCCCCGGGGGCATGGGCGCTCGCGCGGCCCATGTCCCTCAGCACCCGCAGCAGATGCACTCGCGCCAGGGGCCGAGCACGGCCGGCCCGGGCGCCAGCATCCGGGGATCGTTTCCGAAGAAGGAGCCGGGTTGGCCCGACGTGCGCTGCCTGGAGTCTTCCGACCCCTCCACGATCAGGGACCGGGCCTCCTCCAGCGTCTTCGCCGGGACGATGCCGTAGATCGTCTGCTCGTAGCCCGTGCCGCTCGCCCAGACCTCGAGCGTCTCCCCTTCATCGGGCCAGGGACGGGCCTGGGGGGAGAGCTGGAGCGCTTCGAGGTCGGCCGAGGTGAACACGGTGTCGCACGAGCCGCTGACTCCGAAGCCCAGCGCGTAGACGAAGACCTTGAGTCCTCGCGCATGGTGGTCGCGGTTGCCCGGAACGAGGGCCCTCATCCAGGGTCCGCTCTTGTACCTGGCGCGCACACCCCGGGCCTCCTCCTGGAGCCGCGCCTGCTGCCGCTCGTGCTCCACGAGCAATTCGCGATGCGCTTGCTGCTCCCGCTCGGCGCTCGCGTACAACTCCCGCCGCTCCTTCTTCGACATGCCCTCGCTCTCGTACATCTCCGGGCCGATCGGTCCGCAGGGAGGACAGGTGCCCACGGTGTCGATCTGGTCGACGCAGGCCTGGGCGGGCTCGAGGGGCGGCGCCTGGGTACAGCCGAAGTACAGCGTCAGCTCCGGCTGCTCCGAGCGCTCCCCGCCGAGCGCCCTGCGCTTCTCCGCGGAGAGGGCGGCGAGCGGGTAGAGCCTCGCGCGGGCAGCGGCCCGGGTCAGCCGCTCGAGCACCGGACCGTCTCCCGGAGCCAGTCGCGCCAGACGCTCCAGGGACCGGGCCGCCTCCAGGTCGCGGCCGGCGGACTCGGCCTCCTCCGCGCTCGCGCGCAGTGCCTCGGGGCTGGACGGCTGGGCCGCGAGGTAGGCCGCGCCCACGTACCCCTCCTTGCGCTCGGCGGGCGTCGGGGCCGCGTCCGCGGTGACGTGCGTGTTCAGCAGGACGATCCAGCGATCCTTGGGCTCCGAGGTCCAGGCCACCCGGGCGAACTCGCCCGAGAGTCCGAGCACCTCGACGGGCGCGTTCAGGTCCAGCTCGGCCAGGATCCTCGCCGTGCGCGAGGGGCGCTCGCGCGCGCGCAACCGGGTCGCGGCGATGTAGCGCGTCTCCCCCACGCCTGGCGTGCGCTCGCGCGCGGTCTCCTCCTTGGCGGGCGGCAGGGGCTTGAGCGCCGCGCGCTGGGCGTAGACCTCCTTGGCGCGGACGACATCGCCGCGCGCGTCGTACACGGCGGCGAGCAGATCCCACGCCTCACGCGAACGGGCCTCGAGTGCCGTCGAGCGCTCGCCCCAGGTCACGGCCGCTTCCAACTTCCCCTCGCCCAGCGCGGTCCGCGCCCGCGCCAGGCAGTCCTGGGCGGTGGGCGGGACGTCGCCGAGCTCCTCCTGGAGGAGGTAGCCGCCCTCTCCCGGACCTCCCAGGACGCGATGGAAGGCCTGGCCCCCCTCGCCCTGGACGATCTCCGGGAGCACGACGACCGTGCTGGCGATGGGCAGGGAGACAAAGGGCTGGGTCTTGCGGTCGGGCGTCCGGTACACGTAGCCCTTGGTCGCGAGCACATGGCGCGGGATGCCCTGGGGTGGGGCGGGGGCCTGGGGGGCGAGCGCGGCGGTGGGCGCTGGGGCGGGGGCCTTGATGCGCTCGACGCATCCGGGGGAACCGGTGACGAGCAGGCCCGTGGCCAGGACAGAAAGGGGGCCACGAAGGCGACGCGAGAGGTTGCGCATGCGCGGGCATCCTGCCCCAAGATGAGGGGCACATGATCGCTCCCTCGCGCTTCGCTTTCGTCTGTGTCCTGACCGCGCTGCCGGCCCTCGCCGCCGCACCCGCTCCCGTCCGAGTGGATCCGGCCCGCGTCGACGCGGTGTTCAAGCCCTTCGACAACCGCTCGGGCCCGGGCTGTGCCGTGGGCATCCTCCAGGCGGGCAAGGTCCTCTACGCGAAGGGCTATGGCCTCGCGGACCTGAACCTGCCCACGCCCATCACGCCGGCGACGCTGTTCGACGTGGGTTCGGTGTCCAAGCAGTTCACCGCCGCGAGTGTCCTGCTGCTCGTCCAGGAGGGGAAGCTCGCGCTGACGGACGACATCCGGAAGTACCTCCCCGAGGTCCCCGACTACGGCACGCCCATCACCGTGGACCACCTGCTGCGCCACACGAGCGGCCTGCGCGACTACAACGACCTGCTCGCCTACAAGGGCTACCGCGTCGAGGACGTCACGGATGACGACGATGCCCTGGAGATGATCTCCCGCCAGCGCGCGCTACGGTTCAAGCCGGGGACGAAGTGGCGCTACAACAACACGGGTTACTTCCTGGCGTCGCTCCTCGTGAAGCGGGTGACGGGCAAGAGCCTGGCCGAGTTCGCCCGGGAGCGTTTCTTCCAACCGCTCGGCATGGCGCGCACCCATTTCCGCGATGACCACACGGCCGTCGTGCCCGGACGCGCCTCCGCCTATGCCCCCAAGGAGGGGGGCGGCTTCCGGATCTCCCAATCGAACTGGGATCAGACCGGGGATGGGCAGGTGCAGACCAACGTCCTGGAGCTGGCGCGCTGGGAGGAGAACTTCCGTGACCCCAAGGTGGGCGGCAAGGCCCTGATCGACGCGCTCCAGGCGCGGGGTGCGCTGGCGTCGGGCAAGGCCACGGACTACGGCCGGGGGCTGTTCGTGGACACCTACCGGGGCGTGCCCCGGGTGCATCACAGCGGAGGCTGGGCGGGCTATCGCTCGGTGCTGATGCGCTTTCCCTCGCGCGGGGTCTCCTTCGCCGTGCTCTGCAACCGCACGGACATTCCGCCGGAGCTCGGCGAGAAGCTCGCGGACGCGGTGCTGGAGGAGACCTTCCGGGCCGCAGAGCAGGAATCTCCCAAGGGCAAGCCCGCCGAGCCGACGCCGCCGAAGAAGGGCGAGTCCAGCCGCTTCGTGGGTCTCTATCACGGCGAGGAGGCCCAGGAGGTGATGCGCCTCCACCTGCGCGAGGGCGCGCTGGCGCTGGACTTCCATGGGCGCACGGTGCCGCTGCGCGAGGTGGGGGAGGGGCGCTTCGAAGACCCTCGGGGAATTCTCGTGCTGGCCTTCGAGGGCGAGCAGCTGAAGGTGTCGCGCCGGGGGGAGCCCCTGGGGACGTTCCAGCGCGTGGAGCCGGTGACGCCCTCGGCCGACGACTGGAAGCAGCTGGTGGGCGCGTATTACAGCCCCGAGCTGGATGCCACGTGGCGGCTCGAGCCGAGGGGCGACACGGTGGCGGTGAAGACGCGGGCCGAGGGGACGCACGCCCTGGAGCCCGCCTTCGCGGATGGCTTCCGCACGGACCTGGGCCTCATCCGGGTGACCCGGGACGGCTCGGGGCGGCTCACGGGCTTCATCTTCCAGGGCCTGCAGTTCGAGCGGACCGAGGACCGGCGCATCCACCCCTTCGAGTGAGAGGAGACGAAGCGGACGCTCGCCGCTGGCCGCGACCTGGGAGGGCCTCGGCCCTCGCCGTCCCGCCGACGTCGCCCGGGCTCGTGGCGTGGACGCGGGCCCGAGCGCAACCGCTGCTCAACGCACCTCTCACCGGGCGTGCGCGAATCCTGGGGGTGTCATCCTCGTCCAAGCCGCTCGAGAACCTGAGTGACCCGCGTGGTCCTGGAGCCGTGGACGGAGAGGACTTCCACACCCCACTCGAAAGGGTCATCGAGCAATAGCCAGACGAGCTTCTCGTCGACCTCCGCTCTCGACTCGAGGTCTTCGTGGGCGGGCAACTGGATGCGATCGCGCTCCTCGATGGGCACGAAGATGATGAGGTCCAGGGTCTGGAGCGTGGACTTGATCCGGGTGAGCCACTCGTCCACGTCGAACGAGGAGGCGTCCTCGTGCGTCAGGAGATACCCGATGAAATCGACGGGGCAGCGATCGAACAGGATGTCTCGCTCACCCGCCTCATCCTCGAGCACCGCCAGCGAGCGACGGAGTTGTTCGAGGAAGTCTTCCAGGCTCGGGGGAGACGCGAACTCGTAACCCTCCTCTTCGAGCAGGTGGTACGGCTCGTCGACGACCCGATACCCCGCGAGTCTGTCCTCGAGGGCTTCGATGAGCGTCGACTTTCCCACCCGATGCGAGCCGGTCACCGCGATGCGCATGCGTGTTCGTACCTCGGGGTCCGAGGAAGCGCCACACGTGCCGTGGAGTGTCCGCCCTGCGGCCTCCCTGCATGGGTCAAGCCGCGCTCAACATGCCTCCGGATGGATGAAAGACCGCCTCCCCTTGAAGAGGCGGGAACCCAATCAATCTCCACCTCCACTCCTGCGGCACACAATTCGTGGCCCCAAGCCAATCCAGCAACCGCAGACAGGACTTGAAGTTAATTATGAGGAGGGGGAGCCGAAATCTGATACACTGAGTGAGTGGTTCCGTTGATGCATTGAATCAAATAGGAAGACGTGTTGGGCGGAAAATAGCCGACAGTGTAATAAGCAACTTGACCATCATTCAGGGCTGGAGCGGGTTGGGCCGTCGAAATAGGGTTGCCGTAGGGATTGCGCACCGCTTGCGACGCGCAACCGTTCCGCACGCCGGAAGACCCTGCTGGTCCTTGAGGTCCAATAGGACCTGTGGCCCCTGTCAATCCCGGGTCGCCCTTGGGGCCCTGCTCTCCATTATCACCTTTGAGTCCCTGTGGACCGGCCGGACCCACATCACCTTTGGCCCCTTGCGGACCGGTAGCGCCCGTAAGGCCGATGTCGCCTCGGGGCCCCTGTGGTCCCGTGGCCCCCGTCAGCCCTGTGTCGCCCTTGAGACCTTGCGGACCGGCATCCCCCTTGGGCCCTTGAGGGCCGGTGTCACCGTTCGCCCCCTTTGCTCCTTTGGCACCCGTGTCGCCTTTGGGTCCCTGCGGTCCGGCCGAACCAGTGTCTCCCTTTGCGCCTGGCGCAGCCACTGTCACGGCCAGCGCGGAGTTCTGATCGGCACCGGGTCCTGTGGAGACGCTGAGTAAATACGTCCCAGGCGTCTTGAGGAGGCTGAACGGAATGCTCAACGAGAGGGCGGTGTCCTGTTGTGCGAGCACGCTCGCCGGGAAGGCGGCGAACTTGACGGTTGGCGTCATCGTTCCAAAGCCCTCGCCGTAGACGTAGAGCTTTCCTGTGGCCGGATCTGCCTCCGCAGACGTGATGACCAGAGGGCCAGCCTCCGAAGCCGTTGCCGTCCCGAGGACGGCTGCTGCGCAGAGGCCGGATATGCACGCACGAAGTCGTTTCGCTGAAGACATGATTCGCTCCTACCAGGACGCTATCGACGCGGAGCACAGACGCGCCACGTGAAGCGAAGTGGGACCCAGAGAGTACATGCCCGTTGCAAGAACAACTAGCAGTCAAGTCGCATACAGTACCGGCTCCGTGTGCTTGGAAACACCCCTGGAGATAATCTCCATGATGGATAGGCATTCCAGTGTGCGGCTTGCTCGTGCTGGGTCTACCTTCTGGAGAATGGTAGAGACAGACACAGCACAGCCTGTCCTGGATGGGAGCGATCCGCTTTTGTGTCTCTCCCTCAAGGGGTGTTGCTCCGTGGGTGAGCATGCCCTCCACCGCGACGAGCAAAGAGCGCCGCACGCGCGTCATGCGCACAAAGCGCTGAAGAGCCACGTCAGCGGAACATGCCCAGCATGTGAAGCACTTGAACCGCAGAAGAGCACGTCTTCAGGACACCACGTCCACTTCCATGTCGCACGCCAGGGTGAAACACCCGGGAGTGTTGAAGGCGAACCCGTACGTGTTTCCCGAGGGGGTTGTGCCACTCGCTTGCCGCTGGGGGATGAAGTGCTGACCCACGCGCAGCCGGACACATCTCCTCGCGCAGGGGCAGACCTGCCCACCACATGAATGGCCATGCTCGGCCTCGCCGGTCCTGTCCTCATATTCCACGCAGGTGGGCTTGCCCGAGCATGGTACCGGCTCCTGGTAGAGCACGCCCGCGTCGGGACTCGGCTGTCCGGCGTCCATCTCCACGCTGGCGTCTGGTGGGCTCACGCCCTCATCCGAGGGTTCGGCGGGCGGCTCGACCACACATCCCGGCGCCAGCATGAGGAGCACACCCCCGAGACGCCTGGACACGGTTCTTGTCCACGTCGGTGAAGGCGCTGGCTGTCGCGGACCAGTGCCCGATGGGAGGCTGAGAGGGGACCCGAGCGTCCCCGCTGCACATCAGCTGCTCGCCGCGCTTGGCGCGAGGCACGGTGCGCCATTGAAGGCGAACCGCGCGCCGTGGTGCGCCGGTGGTGCGGAACTCCGCCGGGGCGGGTTTTTCGGTCACACCACCAAACAAAAATCCTGAACAAATCCGCGAGGTTGAGGGGTGTGGGCCCTCCTGGATTCGAACCAGGGACCAATCGGTTATGAGCCGACAGCTCTAACCGCTGAGCTAAGGGCCCCCGAGTCCTCGCGGCACGGGCGTGACATCCCGTGTCACTCCGGGAATTAGCGCGCGCTCCGTCTGGGCGCAAGGGGGAGGGTCGTCTCTGCCCGTCCTACCCTCGCTTGAGCCGCCAGCGCGTGCCCTGGCCCTCCAGGGCCACGCCCTCGGCCTTGAGGCGCCGGGCCTGCTCCACCGCCACCGCGGGCGCCAGCGTCCCGTCCGAGCGCAGCACGCGCCACCAGGGCACGTCCTCGAGCGTCTTGAGCTCCCGTCCCACGCCTCGGGCCGCGCCCGGCCGCCCCGCGTAGAGCGCCACCTGGGCGTAGGAGCGCACCTCACCCCGGGGAATGGCGCGCACGGCCTGGCGCACGGCCTCGGGGAAGTCCAGGGGAGGGGAGGGGCGGCGGGGCATGGGGCGTCCACGAAAACGAGGAAGCCCCCGATCCCAGGGCGGGAGCGGGGGCTTCGGGAGTCAGCCGACGCGGGAGCGGTCTAGCTCTCCACGAAGGAGCGCAGGCGCTTGGAGCGGCTCGGGTGGCGCAGCTTGCGCAGCGCCTTGGCCTCGATCTGGCGGATGCGCTCGCGCGTCACCTCGAAGTCCTGGCCCACCTCTTCGAGCGTGTGGTCGCTCTTCTCGCCGATGCCGAAGCGCATGCGCAGCACCTTCTCCTCGCGCGGCGTGAGCGTGGCGAGCACCTTGCGGGTCTGCTCGGCCAGGTTCATGTTGATGACCGCGTCGGACGGGGACACGAGGCTCTTGTCTTCGATGAAGTCGCCCAGGTGGCTGTCCTCCTCCTCGCCGATGGGCGTCTCCAGGGAGATGGGCTCCTTGGCGATCTTGAGGACCTTGCGCACCTTGTCGAGCGGCAGCTCCATCTTCTCCGCGATCTCCTCGGGCGTGGGCTCGCGGCCGATCTCCTGCACCAGGTAGCGGCTGGTGCGGATGAGCTTGTTGATGGTCTCGATCATGTGCACCGGGATGCGGATGGTGCGGGCCTGGTCCGCGATGGCGCGGGTGATGGCCTGACGGATCCACCAGGTGGCGTAGGTCGAGAACTTGTAGCCGCGCTTGTACTCGAACTTGTCCACGGCCTTCATCAGGCCGATGTTGCCCTCCTGGATGAGGTCGAGGAACTGCAGGCCGCGGTTGGTGTACTTCTTGGCGATGGACACCACGAGGCGCAGGTTGGCCTCGACCAGCTCGGTCTTGGCGCGCTCGGCGCGGCGCTCGCCCAGGCGGATGGCCTCGTAGTTGCGGCGCAGCTCGTTGACCTCGAGGTTGGCCTCCTCCTCCACGCGCTTGATGTTGCGCGTGGCGGTGCGCACGTCGCGGTCGAGCGCGTCGAGCTGCTCGCTGGTGACGTTGAGCTTGCGCATGGCCTTCTTGAGGGCCTCGGGGTCCTCCTTGGCCTCGCGCAGCAGCTCGCGCATGGGCTCGATGGACATGCCGTAGCGGCGCTCCTGCTCGCGCAGCTCGCCCTCGGCCTTCTCCACGCGCTCGATGAGCCCCTTGAGGTTGGTGACGATGCGGTCCACCTGCTTCTTGTTGAGCCGCATCTCCTCCAGGACCTCCATCATCTTGGTCCTGAGGTCCTTGACCTCCTGCTTGAGCTCCTTGCGCTTGACGTCCGTGTGCTTCTTCTTGCTGGAGAGCTCCGCGTCGAGCGCCTCGCAGTCCTTGGCGAACTTGCGGATGCGCTCGATCTGCTTGTTG
Source organism: Archangium primigenium (assembly GCF_016904885.1). Lineage (NCBI taxonomy): Bacteria > Pseudomonadati > Myxococcota > Myxococcia > Myxococcales > Archangiaceae > Melittangium > [Archangium] primigenium. The sequence goes on along the minus strand of NZ_JADWYI010000001.1, from coordinate 7,541,891 downwards.
ATCTGCTCGATCTTGTTCAGCTCGCTCTGGGCGAGCTGCTGGGGCTGGGCCTCGCCCTCGGCGCCCTCCTCGGGAGCGTCCTCGGGGGTCTCGCCCTCGGCCTGGGTCTCCTCGGGCGCGTCCTTGATGACGTCGCGCACGCGCAGCTTGCCCGTCTTGAGCTTGTTGCCGATGTCGAGGATTTCCACCATGGCGACGGAGCAGGCGAGCAGCGCGCGCAGCACTTCCTTCTCGCCGTCCTCGATGCGCTTGGCGATCTCCACCTCGCCCTCGCGGGTGAGCAGGCTGACGCTGCCCATCTTGCGCAGGTAGAGGCGCACGGGATCGTTGGACTTGCCCCCCGGCTCGTCGTCCTCGTCCTTCTCTTCCTCTTCGCCCTCGGCGCGCTCTTCCTCGACGGCGACGGTGGGCTTGATCTCGGCGTTCTGCGCGGCCTTCTGGGCGTCGACGATCTCGATGTCGTTGTCGCCGAACATGCTCATCACGTCGTCGATCTGATCCGACGACACGATGTCCGCGGGCAGGGCGTCATTGACCTCGTCGTAGGTGAGGAAGCCCTTCTCGCGACCCGCGGCCAGGAGATCCTTGACCTCCTTGCGGTCGGCGATGGGCTCCTCGTCCACCTCGTCCTCGACGGCGTCGGGATCGACCTCGACGGCGGCGGCGGCCTCCTCGGCGGCCTCCTCGGGATCCAGGTCGCCCTCATCCACCTGGGTGACGGCCTTGCGCTTCTTGAGCGTCTCCTGGGCCTTGTCGGTGGCGGAGGACTTCTCGCTCTTGTCCGCCTTCTTGGCGGAGACCGCGGGGGCGGAGGGCTGGGCGGCCTGTGCCTCTTGTGCCGAGGCCTCTTCCGGCTTCTTCTTCTTGCGGATCTCCGGGGCCACCTTCTTCTTGGGCTTGACGGCCACCTTCGAGGAGGGCTTCTGCGTCGGCATTCGAGTACTTCTCCTTAGAAAATCGCGGCCTTGGCCTGGAGCGAACCGGGCGATCTATCGCAAAGTGACGGATTGTTACAAACGCGAACTCAAACCGGTTGCATGGGGGACTTTGTTCCCATGGGCGAGGAGGGGGTCTCCTCCTTCACCCGTTTTTCCAGGGCCAACAGCTCCATGCGTTGAACAAACAGCTGCTTCGTCTCCTCCGAGAGGTCCATCGCGCCGGCTGTCTGGCTGGTCACCCGGCCGATGTAGTCCAGCTGCTGCTTGATGCGGCGCAGCTTGATGGAGCGACAGAGCTGCAGGAAGTAGTGCTCCAGGGCGGAGCCCTGCTGGGAGGCGAGCTGGCGCATGGCGGCTTCCACGGCGCGCTTGAGCGTGTCGTGGGCCTCGAAGAGGGCGTCCTCGACGCCATGGCCCGAGGTGGCATGGGCGAGCACCATGCGCAGGCCGGCATGCGACAGGTCGTCATGGACGCGGAAGACGTCCCGGGAGAGGAGCCGGGGCTCGCGCAGGATGGCGGCCACGTAGAGCGACTCCAGGGCGTCCGGGGGCTTCACGGGCGGGGCCGGACGGGCGGGGGGCGCTCCGGGGCCCCGGGCCGGGCCGCCGGACCCCGGACGGGCCTGGGGGGCGGCGGGGGGCGGCGGGGGCGCCTTGGCGCGCAGGGAGGACTCCAGCTCGGGGGCGGGCAGGCCGCTCCAGGCGCTCAGGGCGGCGAAGAACGCCGAGCGCACGAGCCCCACGGGCAGCTGCGCGGACACGGGCTTGAGGCGCTCCAGCGCGGCCATCTTCTCCTCGAACGAGGCGTCCTTGCCCTGGGGCAGCACGGTGGAGAAGACGTGATTGGTGAGCGGCCGGGCCTCGGTGAGCAGGCGCTCGAGCCCCGCGGACCCCTCGCGGCGGATGAAGACGTCGGGATCATCCCCCTCGGGCAGCAGCGCCACCTTGGCGGCGGCGCCCGCGGCGAGCAGGGGGCCGGCCAGGCGCTCGACGGCATTGAGGCCGGCCTGGTCTCCGTCCAGCAGCAGGTAGAGCTCGCGGGCCTCGGCGCGGGTGAGGACCTTGAGGTGGCCGGGGGTGAGGGCCGTGGAGCAGAGGGCCACGGTGTGCTTCACCCCCTCCTGGTGCAGGGCGATGCAGTCGAAGTAGCCCTCCACGAGCACGGCGGCCTTGCGGCGGCGGATCTCGTCGCGCGCTTGATCCATGCCGAAGAGCGTCTCGCTCTTGTTGTAGAGCCGGGACTCGCGCGAGTTGAGGTACTTGGGGCCCTCCTGCGCTTCCACCAGGCGGGCGCCGAAGGCGATGGGCCGACCCTCGGGGGCGCGGATGGGGACGATGAGGCGACCGCGGAAGAAGTCGTAGTAGCCCTCGCCCTTCTGGCGCCGCGACACGAGGCCCGCGAGCAGGCCCCACTCGATCATTCCGGCCTTGGTGAACTTGTCCGCGAGCGACGTCCAGGCGCTGGGGGCCCACCCGAGGCCGAACGCGCGGGCGGTGTCGTCGGAGATGCCGCGGCTCTGGAGGTACTCCCGGGCCAGACGGCCCTCGTCCTCCCACAAGAGCGAGCGGAAGTGCTCGGCGGCCAGGTCCGTGGCCTCCTTGAGCTGCTGCCGCTCGCGGGCGCCCGGGTCCTGGGCGGCCTCCAGGTCCACGCCCACCTCGCGGGCGAGGTCGCGGATGGCGTCGATGAACGTCTTGCCGAGGTAGCGCTGCACGAAGGACACGGCGTCGCCGCTCGCCCGGCACCCGTGGCAGAAGTAGAAGCGCTTCTCCGGGATGACGTAGAAGGAGGGCGTCTTCTCCTGGTGGAAGGGGCAGCGGCCCTTGAACTCGCGCCCGGCCTTCTTGAGCTCCACGTAGCGCGAGACGAGGTTCACCAGGTCCACCCGGTCGAGAACCTCCTGGATCTTGTGCTCGGGGATCACGTGCGCCACCCCTGACGAGTGGGAAGGGCGGCCCGCCGGGGTCCGCACCCCCGCCGCCCTGGACGACTATGACGCGCGTGCCTGACACCCGCGGAAGGAGGGCGGGCCGGGGACGGCGGGGGAGCGGCGGGGATGTGTGGAGGAAGGGCCATGTCGGCGCGTCGGAGACCGCCCCTCACCACGGGCGGGAAGACGACCGGCATACCCTTAATGGCCGATCAATGGCCGGGCAAGTTCAAGACCCGCCCGGCCATCGCGTCGAGGCCTGGGAATGCGGAAGGGGACGGCTCAGGAGGACAGCTTGGCCAGCTGGCTCTTCACTTCCTCGGAGATGGCGCGGCCCTCGGCGCGGCCCTGCAGCTTGGGGCTGAGGATCTTCATCACGGCGCCCATCTCCTTGGGGCTCCGGGCGCCGGACTCGTCGATGGCGGCCTGGACCTCGGCGCGCAGCTCGTCGGCGGTGAGCTGCTGGGGCAGGTAGCCCTGGAGGATGGCGATCTCGCTCTCCTCCTTGGCGGCCATCTCGGCCTGGCCGCCGGCCTTGAACTGCTCGACCGAGTCGCGGCGCTGCTTGATGAGGCTGCCGATCACCTGGAAGACGCCGGCGTCATCCAGCGCGGAGGCGCCCGGCTCCACTTCCTTGTACTTGATGGCGCTCTTGAGCATGCGCAGCACGCTGAGCTTGAGCTCCTGCTTGGCCCGCATCGCGTCCTTCAGCTCCGCGTCGATCCGCTCCTTGAGGGTGGCCATCGGTGTCTCCAAAAGTAGGTAGGGGGTAGGGCTTGAGGGGTGCTGCGAAAACGACGAAAGCCAGGGCGCTCGACTGACGCGGCCCTGGCTTCCTGCGTTGCGGCGGCTAGTACGTCTTGCGCGCCTTCTTCACCGCGCGCTTCTTGGCCGCGAGAGCCTTCTTCTTCCGCTTCACGGAAGGCTTCTCGTAGTGCTCGCGCTTGCGGATCTCGGAGAGAATTCCAGCCTTCTCGGTGGCCTTCTTGAAGCGCTTGAGGGCGCTTTCGATGGACTCGCCGTCCTTGACTCGAATGCCGGGCATATCAGTCACCTCCTTCCGGATGCGTAGGGATGTAGGGGGCGCCGATATGACGCAGCGGCGGTGAAAACGCAAGGACGCCCTCGGAAAAGGAGACGGGCGGTGGACTAGAGTGCGCCCCCATGAGCCCCACCTTGCTGTTGCTGCTCCTGCTGACGGCCAGTCCGACCGGTGGTCAGGGGACGGCGGGCTGCTGGACGGCCTGCCAGCGCCACGTGCGCGATCAGGATCTGCGCGGCCGGGTCTGCCGCCTGTGCATCACCGCGGGCCGGGGGGATGCCTGGATGGAGGCGCTGGCGGGGGCCAAGGCGGACCCCCACGCCCAGGCGGCGCTGCGCTCGGCCCTGACGGATCCGGACTGGCGGGTGCGCTGGGGGGCCCTGCGGGTCCAGGCCCGGGGCAGCGGCCAGAGCGAGCCGAGGACCCTGGCGGACTGGGTGGCCGAGGCCCCCGCCGCGGACGAGGTGGCCGCGTGTGTGACGGCGGCGCGGGCCGCGGCCCTGTCCGGGCAGTCCACCGCCCCCTTCCTCAAGGAGGCGGGGGCGCGGGGCCCGGAGGCCGCCGCGCGGGTGTGGGGCCGGCGCGACGCCGTGCGGCAGGTGCTGGAGGTGGAGGTCTACGCCGAGGCGCCCGCGCCCCGGGGCGAGGCGCTCCTGCACCTGGCCACCTTCCTCGGCCAGAGCCCGGCGCGCGTCCTGCTCGCGGCCATGGCCCGGCGCCCCGAGTCCGCCGATGCCGCCGCCGCCTCCGCGCTCCTGTGGGTGGCCGACAAGCGCGGGCCCTCGGTGGGCCGCATGCTGCTCTTGGAGGCGCGGCCCGAGGATCAGCTCCTCATCAACCGCCTGTTCGCCGTGTACTCCACGCAGTTGGAGGCGCTGGGCAAGGGGCTCGCCTCGTCCGACCTCACCGAGCGGCGAGGGGCGGTGCAGACCCTGCGTCAATATGGTCCGCTCGCGCGCAAGGAACTGGAGCGCGCCCTGTCGGACTCGGACGCCGTCGTGCGCCGCACGGCGGCCCGGGGGCTCGCCGAGTCCGAGGGCCTGACGCTCGAGGAGGCCGCGGCCCGGGGGATCCGGGAGGCCTCGGCGGACCGTGCCCGCAGGCGCGTCTGGATGGAGGCCGCCGCGGTGGGCACGGGGTGCGAGGACTTCCTGCTCGCCATGGCCCGGGACACGGGGGTGGACGCGGCCTCGCGGGGCGACGCGGTGGCGGCGCTCGTCGATTGCGACGCGCGGCGGGGCGAGCGCTTCGAGCTGCTGTCTCCCTTCTTGCGCGATGCCCAGGCCCCGGTGCGCGCGGGCGCGGTGCGCGCCCTGGCCATGCCCCGCTCGCGCCTGGGGGACGAGGCCGTCGCCGCCGCGCTCGAGGATCCCGCCCCCGAGGTCGCCGCCGCCGCCCTGCGGGTGGTGGGCGAGCAGCGCCAGAAACACCATGCGGACACCGTGGTGGCCCTGCTCACCTCGACGTCCGCCGAGGTGCGCGAGGCCGCCGTGCGGGCCGTGGAGCGCTTCGGCCGGGCCCAGGACATCAAGCCGCTCGCCCAGGTGCTCCAGACGGACCCCACGGCCGCCGTCCGGGTGGCCGCCGCCGAGGCCCTGGGCGCGCTGGGCGGCCCCTTCGCGGCCTCCGCGCTCAGCCAGGCGCTCAAGGATTCCGATGCCCACGTGCAACATGTCGCGCGACGCAACCTCGCCCGCCTCGGCTTCTCCCCCTAGAAGGTCCAGGGCGTGTGTTGTCCTTGCGGGGCAGCGGGGTACGTCGGTAGGTTGAGAGGTCAGGAGAGGTGCGCATGAAGATGACACGAGCCGTCGTCGTGGAGCCGAAGGCAGCCGGGCGTCGCAAGCTGAAGGAGGGCCTGGAGCGGGCGGGGCTCACGGTGCACGCGGCGGCGGAGTGGGAGGCGCCCGCATCGCCGGCGCAGCTGGTGGTGTTGGGGCCCTCGGTGGAGAACGCCGCGAAGGTGGCGCGGGGCGTGCGCCAGCACTCGCCGCGGGCGCTCGTGCTGGCCGCGCAGGAGACGCCGGGCAAGGCGGGCTACGCGGACGGGGTGCTGCCCCTGCCCGTGTCCGCGAGGGACTTGCAGGCGCGGCTGCCGGAGCTCGTGAAGCTGCGCGCGCTCGAGGCCGGGGCGCCCGCGCGCAAGGCCCGTCCCGCGCCGGCCGCCGAGCCCGTGCGCGGCGGCTCGGACGCGCTGTTGGATCCCTTCACCCAGTTCTACGCCTTCTCGCACTTCAAGGACTTCGTCTTCGTGGAGGTGAAGCGCTCGCGGCGCTACGGGCTGCCGCTGGCCATCGCCCTGGTGGCGTTCGATCCGCTGCCCGTGCAGGCGGGGCGCGCGCTGCGCGAGCAGCTCTATGGAGGGCTGGCGCTGGCCATCCGCCGCGCGCTGCGCGACACGGACTTCCCCGTGCAGTACTCGGCCGACCGCGTGTTGTTGCTGCTGCCGCACACCGACCTGGCCGGCGCGCTCACGGTGTCCCGGCGCGTGTGCGAGCGCGTGGCGCGCGCGAGCCTGGCCTTCGACGAGCAGGTGCTGCGGCCCACCGTGTCCGTGGGCCTGGCGGCGCTCTCGCCGGGCGGGGAGGGCGCGTTCTCGGACCTGGTGCGCCAGGCGCAGCGCTCGCTGGAGGCGGCGCGCTCGGCGGGGGGCAACCGGGTGGAGATGCTCGCGGAGACGCCGGGCCTGGAGTCCGAGGACGAGGCCGCGGAGTGACTCAGGGGCCGCTGATGGCCTTGCCGTCCACGCGGTTGCGGCCCGCGCGCTTGGCCCGGTAGAGGTACTTGTCCGCCGCGCCGATGATCTCCTCGGCCTGGGTGTAGTCCGAGTCGTGCAGGGTGGCCACGCCCAGGCTGATGGTCACCTTGATGGGCGTGCCGCTGAAGATGAAGTCGGTGCGGTCCACCGCCGCGCGGCACCGCTCGGCGCACGAGAGCGCCTGCTCCTCGGCGGACTCGCGCAGCATGAGGGCGAACTCCTCGCCGCCGTAGCGCGCCAGCAAGTCCTCGGTGCGCACCGTGTCGCTCACCCGCTGGGCGATGCGCGTGAGCACGTAGTCGCCCGCCGGGTGCCCGTACACGTCGTTGATCTTCTTGAAGTAGTCCACGTCGAACATCACCAGGGACAGGGCCACCCGGTGGCGCAGGCAGTAGGCGAACTCCTTGCGGATGGTCTCCATGAAGTACTTCTTGTTGTACAGGCGCGTGAGCCCGTCGCGCGTGGCCGACTCGTAGATGCTGCGCTGGTAGGCCTCCTCCAGTTGATCCTGGATGGAGAACTTGAGCACGGTGTTCGAGCCGATCTGGATCTTGTCCCCGTCATAGAGGGGCGCGGCGCTGACCTTGAGGCCGTTGAGGAAGGTGCCGTTGGTGCTGCCCAGGTCCACGAGCTGGAAGCGGCCATCCCCGAGCGACACCACCTTGGCGTGCTTGCGCGAGATGCCGTCGTCCTCCACCTGGAACTGCGCATCCATGCTGCGGCCGAGCACCGTCTCCGAGCGATCCAGCTTGAACATCCGGCCAATGCCGGACGCCACCTTCGCGCTGATGACGATGAGGTACGCGCTCTGCTGGGGCGCGGCGGTCCCCAGCAGGTCCGAGATCGAATGGACGGCGGTCTTCTCGTCGGACATCGTGCCCCCATCTTATGGGCCGGGCTCTGGAGCCCGCAAGCAGGGCCCGGGCCGGACACGCCCTCATGATGGGGCCTAACGCGCGCGCTTCGACTTTTTGACCGGTGAGGGCTGAACATTGGTGCCGGGTTCGGTCATTTCGCCGACACTCGCCGTCTCGATGTAGCGGGCCCGGGCCACACGGTCCGGGTAGTACGCGAGCCCGTGCATGAGCTTGGCCAGGGCCGCCGCGGGCGTCATGTCCCCGCCGCTCAGGGCCCCCTCGGCGAGCGCCGCCGCGCCCGCCTCGTAGAGCGACAGGTCCACGCCGTTGTGGTGCGCCTGGGTGACCACCAGCACGGGCACGTCGCGCTCGCGCGCCTGGCGGAAGAGGGGCAGGAGCGAGCGGCCCAGGTCCGGCGCGATGGGGAAGTTGCCCGCGCCGTACGCCTCCACGACGAGCCCCCGCACGTGCGGCAGCAGCGCCAGGGGCAGGGCGGGGTCCAGGCCCGGGTAGACCTTGAGGAGGAAGACCCGCGACTCCAGCCGCTCGCGCAGGCGGAAGGGCCCCTTCTGACGCAGACCCGGAGCGAAGGTCGCCTCCACCCCGAGCGTACCCAGCCGGGGGAAGTTGGGGCTGTCGAAGGCGTCGTACTCGGCCACCTTCACCTTGCGGGTGCGGTTGCCCCGGTAGAGGTGGGAGTCGAAGCAGATGCTCACCTCGGGCGGGCCCTGGAGGGCGGAGAGCACCGCGTCGATGAGGTTGAGCCGCGCGTCCGAGCGGATCTCCCCGAGGGGCCGCTGGGCGCCCGTCATCACCACCGGCTTGGGCAGCCCGGGCAGCATGAAGGACAGGGCGCTGGCGGTGTGGGCGAGCGTGTCGGTGCCGTGCGTCACCACGGCGCCATCGAACTCGGGCAGGCGGCGGTGCAGGTGGGCGGCGAGCCGACTCCACAGCTCGGGTTGCATCTCCGAACTGTCCAGGTTGGAGAACAGCTCCAGCTCGATGTCGGCGAGCTGGAAGAGCTCCGGGCAGCGCGACTTGAGCGTCTTGAAGAAGGCGGCGGGACGCAGCGCGGACGGGCGGCCACCGGCCATCCCCAGGGTGCCGCCGGTGTGCAGCAGGAGGATTCTGGGCATGGAAGGGGCTCCTTCCCTGGCAGAGCCAGGGTTGCTTTACAAGCCCCGCGCGCATGGCTTAGACCGGCGGTGTGCTCTCCGCCCGCCGCCCCCGACTCCTCCTGGCGCTCACCCTGGCGCTGACCGCCGCCTGTTCCCAGATCGCCGAGGCCGCGCCTCCGCCGCCCACCGCGCCCAAGCCGGCCGCCCCGGCCCAGGCCCCTGGGGGCCCTGGTGGCTCCTCGGGCGGGGCCTCGTCCCTCACGGGCATTCCGGGCATGGACTTCTCGTCCCTGTCGCCTTCCGCCCAGCGCGAGCTGTCCACCGTCTTCTCCGACGAGTTCTGCTACTGCGGCTGCCCCCACACGCTCGGCCAGTGCCTGCGCGCCCACACCGGGTGCTCGCACGCCAAGCGCATGGCGCGGCTGTCGGCCAAGCAGGCCGCCGCGGGCGTGCCGGCCACGGACATCATCGTCTCCCTGTCCGAGTACTACGCCGCCTTCCGCGCCCCCCGGCAGAAGCTCGAGGTGGACCCGCGCATGTGCCAGGGCGACGCCAAGGCGCCCGTGACGCTCGTGGAGTTCTCCGACTTCGAGTGCCCGTACTGCGGCAAGGCCCGGCCGGTGCTGGAGGCCTTCGCCAAGAAGAACGCCGCGCGGGTGCGCTTCTGCAACGTGCCCTTCCCGCTGCCCATGCACACCAACGCCGTGCCCGCGGGCCAGGCGGTGCTCTGGGCGCGCGACCAGGGCAAGTACTGGGAGATGCACGACGCGCTCTTCGAGAACGCGCAGAAGCTGTCCATCCCGGTGATGGTGGAGCTGGCCAACAAGATCGGGCTCAAGGGCGCCGAGCTGCAGAAGGCGCTCCAGGCGGGCACCTACGCCAAGGAGCTGGACAAGTACAAGTCCATGGGCAACGCGGCGAACATCCGCGGCACGCCGAGCCTCTTCTTCAACGGCCGCTTCTACGACATCCAGGTGGGCATCACCGAGGACGTGCTCACCCACTCGCTCGAGGACGAGATCGAGTGGCGCACGCACAACAACGCCTGGGCCGCGGACTGACGGGTCCATGAGTCAGCGCTTTCGCATCGACGGCACGCACCTGGTTCCCGACGAGCGCGCCACGGGGCCCCAGGCTCCCTCGGCGCCCTCACCCCTCTCCGGGCGCACGGGCTCGTACGTGCTGCAGTCCACGTCGCCCGACCTGCTCGTCTTCTCGCGCTCGCCCGCGGAGGGCGGCTCGGTGCCCACGCCCCGCGTGGTGCTCTCCGGCGATGCATCCGGCTTTCCCCTGGCCGACCTCATCGCCTTCCTGAGCCAGGCGCGCTGGAGCGGCATCGTGCGGGTGCAGGCCCCCGGCGGTGAGCGCTCGGTGGTGCTGCGCGAGGGCGAGGTGCGGGGCGCCACGTCGGACGTGGCGGCGGACCGGCTCGGAGAAGTGCTCGTGCGCCTGGGCTACGTGGACCGGGCCCAGCTGGAGGCCGTGCTGCGCGAGCAGCCGCCCTCCAAGATTGGCCGCACCCTGGTGGAGCGCGGCCTGTTGCAGGCGCATGACCTGTTCCGGTGCGTGACGCACCAGGTGAGCGAGATCTTCCACGCCATCGTGCTGTGCCGCGAGGGCAGCTTCTTCCTCGTGGATCAGCCCGTGGAGGACAAGCTCGGCCACAACATCCAGCTGTCCACGCAGAGCCTGCTCATGGACAGCATCCGGAAGATCGACGAGCTGGCGCACTTCCGCAAACGCATCCCCCACAGCCGCCTGCACGTGATGCGCAAGGCGCCCACCTTCGCCAAGCTCGAGCCCGACGAGGACCGGGTGCTCAACCTGGTGGACGGCCGGCGCACGGTGCTGGAGCTAGGCCAGGCGAGCCGCCTGTCCGAGTTCGACGTGACCAAGGTCCTCTACGGCCTGATGGAGGGCGGCTTCGTGGGGCTGTCGGACAAGCCCCAGGGCGCCGCCACGCCGTCCTTGTCCGGCCTGCCCTCGGTGCGCCCGCGCAGCATCATGGGCATCCCCGTGGTGCGCCCGTCCTCCACGGGGCTGCAGGCGGTGCGCACGACCCAGTCCGGCCTGCGCTCCATCACCTCGATGCAGGACGCGTCCCCGATGCCCGAGGTGGGCGAGGTGGTGCGCGTCTTCAACCGCATCTTCCGGGAGATCGCCACCGAGGTGTCCAAGCAAGGCCTGGCGCGCGAGTTCATCGCCTCGGCCAACGCGGCCCTGTCCGGCCAGGCGCTGTCGTCCTCGCCCGTGCTGGCGGGGCTCGCCTTCGCGCCGGATGGCAGCCTGTCGGATGCCCGGCTCATCGACGCCTACGCCCAGCACCGCACCGCCCTGGGCTCCGAGCCCATGGCCGCCTTCCGCCAGGCGCTCAGCGACGTGATGTTCTTCCTACTGTTCCAGGCGGGGGAGCTGCTCGAGTCGCGCGCGGACGAGGACCTGGCCCGGCGGGTGAAGGACATGCTCACCGCGCTGGGGGGCACGTGACGGCGCCGCCCGACGCGCGGCGCCCCCGGTTGACCGAGGACGTGCCGGGGTGTGGCGGGGCCTTCAAGCTGGTGCCCGAGGACTTCGAGGTGGAGGAGCTGCCCGCCTACGCGCCGTCCGGCGAGGGCGAGCACCTGTTCCTCTGGGTGGAGAAGCGGGGCCGGGACACGCGCGAGGTGGTGAAGGCCTTGTCCGGCGCGCTCGGCGTGGACGAGGGCGACGTGGGCGTGGCGGGCATGAAGGATCGCCAGGCCATCACCCGCCAGCTCCTGTCCGTGCCCGCCCGGGCGGAGGCGCGCCTGGCCGACTTCGCGCTGGAGGGCGTGAGCGTGCTGTGGAGCAAGCGCCACGGCAACAAGCTGCGCACGGGGCACCTCAAGGGAAACCGCTTCCGGCTGCGCCTGCGCGGCGTGCGGGACGTGGGCGCGGCGCGCGAGTCCTTCTCCCGGCTCCAGACGCGGGGCGTGCCCAACTACTTCGGCGACCAGCGCTTCGGCCGCGAGGGCGACAACGCCGACTTCGGCCGCCTGCTGCTGCTCGGGCAGCGCCTGCCGCGCCGCCCGGACAAGTTCCAGCGCAAGCTCTACCTCTCCGCGTTCCAGTCCCGGCTGTTCAACCGCGCCCTGGTGGAGCGGCTGCTCGCGGGCACCTTCGACCAGGCGCTCCTGGGGGACGTGCTGCGCAAGGAGGACACGGGCGGCCTGTTCGTGTCCGAGTCCGTCGAGGTGGATGGGCCCCGGGTGGCCGCCTTCGAGGTGAGCCCGGCCGGGCCGCTCTTCGGGCCGAAGATGACCGCGGCGGCCGGCAGCGTGGCCGAGGCCGAGGCCCGGCTGCTCGTCGAGGCGGGTGTGACGCCCGAGGACTTCCGGCGCGGAGGCGATGAGACCCAGGGCGGGCGCAGGCCCTACCGGGTGCGGCTCGGGGGCGCGGAGCTGGAGGCCGAGGGCGAGGACCTGCGGCTCACCTTCGAGCTGCCCAAGGGCTCCTACGCCACGGAGATCCTCCACGAGCTGCTCAAGGACGGCTGAGCGCGTCCCCGAGGCTTCGCGAGGCCCCACCCCCCGGCAGCGGGCGGGGTGGGGGAGGCGGCCGGAGCCGCCCGGTGCTACTCGACGATGTTGAACTCGGTGCGGCGGTTCTCCGCGCGGCCCTTGGCCGTGAGGTTGGAGGCGATGGGCTTCTCGGGCCCATAGCCCACGGCCTGCATGCGGCCCGGATCCACCTTGCGCTTGATGAGCTCGGCCATCACCGAGTCCGCGCGCGCCTGGGACAGCTTCAGGTTGGCCACGTCCTTGCCGACCGAGTCCGTGTGCCCCTCGATGCGGATCTTCTTGATGAAGGGCATGTCGTTGAGCGCCTGCGCCACGTCCGCGAGGATGGTGAAGCTCTCCTTGCCGATGATCTTCGCCGAGCCGGACGCGAACTTGATCTGCTTCTTGATCTGGATGCGGTCGCGCTTGATGACCACCATCTTGTACTTCTTGGCGCAGCCGCGCTCCTCCTTCACGCCGGGCTCTTCCGGGCACACGTCGATGCGGTCGGGGATGCCGTCATGGTCGCGGTCCGGATCCGGGCAGCCGCGCAGCTCCTGGGTGCCGGGCTCGTTCGGGCAGATGTCGAGCCGGTCCACGATGCCGTCGTTGTCCGAGTCCTTGTCCGGGCAGCCGCGCGTCTCGTGGGGGCCGGGCTGATCCGGGCACAGGTCGAGCCGGTCCACGATGCCATCGCCGTCCTTGTCCGGATCCGGGCAGCCGCGCATCTCGTGGGGGCCGGGCTGATCCGGGCACAGGTCGAGCCGGTCCACCAGGCCGTCGCCGTCCTTGTCTCCATCCGGGCAGCCGCCATTCTCCAGCGGGCCGGCCGTCATCGGGCAGCGGTCGATGGTGTCGGGGATGCCGTCCGCGTCGTTGTCGAGGTCCGGGCAGCCGTCCTCGTCCTGGAAGCCGTCCTTGTCCTCGGGCTCGTCCGGGCAGCGGTCCTTGGAGTCCGGAATGCCGTCGCCGTCCTTGTCCCCGTCCGGGCAGCCGTTGTTCTGGATGGGGCCGGCGACGTCGGGGCACCGGTCCGCGCCGTCGATGAGGCCATCCTCGTCGTTGTCGTTGTCCGGGCAGCCGTCGTCGTCCTGGAAGCCGTCCTTGTCCTCGGGCTGCAGCGGGCACTTGTCGAGCACGTCGGGGATGCCGTCGCCGTCGGAGTCCTTGGACGCGTCCTCGGGGCAGCCCTGGTTGCTCTGGGGGCCGGGCGTGAGCGGGCACTTGTCGTTCACGTCGAGCACGCCGTCCCGGTCGTTGTCGGGATCCGGGCAGCCGTCCGTGTCCTCGAACCCGTCGAAGTCCTCGGCGCGGTCCGGGCAGGGGTCATCCTTGTCGGGGATGCCGTCGCCGTCGGTGTCCTTCACCTCCACGACGACCACCTGCTGGGAGGGCGGGCGGGGCGTGTTGTCCGTGGGCGTGGTGGGCGGGGGCGTGGCGCTCGCCACCGGCTCGGGCTTCTCCTTGCCGATGACCACCCGGGGCGGCACGCACGTCTTGGACTGCTCGAGGGCGCGGGAGATGGCGGCCTCGGCGGTGCGCAGGTGCTCGGAGGCGCGATAGCTGGCGCCCTGGCCGATCTCCCCGAGGGCGAAGTCGAGGTTGGCCTCGGCGGTGGCGAGGTCCACGGGCGCGCAGCGCATGGCGCCGCTGCGGCGGGCGCGCTCGATGCTGGCCTGGATGACCTCGGAGTCCGCGCGGACCTTGTTCCCGCTCACGCAGGAGGAGGCGCACAGCATGAGCAGCGAGGAGACGATGAGACGTCGCATCGGTAGGGGCTCCCTGGGTCAGGGGCTGGGGGTGGGCAGGCTCTGGGACTCGGCGTTGTCGATGCTCTCGTTGGCCACGGAGAGCGCCTTCTCCCGGGCCTCGGTGGCGAAGCGCGAGGCCTTCACGGAGAAGTCCACGCCCGCCTGGTAGTCGGAGAAGCCGACCTCCTCGCGCGCCTTGTGGATGTAGAGGTTGGCGGCCGTCCACTCGTAGGGGGCCAGCTTCTCGGCGCCCGCGGTGCGGGCCGCCTGGATCTGCACCTCGGCGTCCAGCAGGTGCGAGGTGGACTTCACGGGGCCGCAGCCGCACAGGGCGCCCGCCACAGCCACCACTGCCAGGAGTCGCTTCATGGAAGGGGCCTCGGGGTAAAGGCTGGAAGACACTGGGGGCGGTCGTATCAATCGCCCCGGAGGGGGTCAAGAATCGGGGTGACCGGGAACAAAGGGTGGGGGCGCGGCGTTTTTGACAGCCCCGAGCGGGGCTTGCCATCCTCCACCCCCGTGCGACTTCCCCCCGTCCGTCTGCTCCTCGTGTTGTCCCTGGCCGCGCCGCTCGCGCACGCCGCCCCCCCGTCGGCCCAGAAGCGCATGGAGCGCCGGTCGGTCACCGAGGACCTGGTGCAGGACGTGCTCGAGGGGCGCATCGCCGTGCCCGCGGCCATCTCGCGCCTGCGCACCCAGCGCGAGGAGGCCTACGCGGTGCAACTCCTCGAGCGTCGGATGTCGATGATCCTCGAGCCGCGGCGCCTGCGGGACGTGACGGCGGTGGTGGCGGGGCTGGAGACGCGCCCGGCCGAGCCCCTGCTGCTGCGGCTGGTGGGCCACGAGGATGGCGCGGTGCGCATGTACGCGGCGCAGGGCCTGGGCAAGCTGCGCTCGCGGCGCGTGGACGTGCTGCTGCCGCTCCTGGAGGACAAGTCGCTCGGGGCGCGCCGGGAGGCGGCGCGGGCCCTGGGCGCCAGCCGGGACCCCCGGGTGGGCGCCCCCCTGGTGGAGGCGGCACGCCAGGAGTCCGACATGCAGACGCGCGTGATGATGCTGGAGGCGGCCGGGGCCACGGGCGACAAGAAGCAGGGGCCCGCCCTCAAGGGCTTCCTCGACGACAGCTCGGAGACCACCCGCTTCGCCGCCGCCCGGGGCCTGTGCCTGTTGGGCGCCCCCGAGGGCTTCGCCTTCGCCCGGAAGCTGCTCGCCAGCGAGGACAAGCACGTGCGCCGCCAGGGCCTGGCGCTCTACGAGGGCGTGCCGGAGAAGCAGGCGGGCGAGGCGCTGCGGCCGCTGCTCGAGGACAAGGACCGCGCGCTCGCGGCGGGCGCGGCCCGCATCCTCTCGCAGGGCGGGGACAAGAAGATGCTGCCCTGGCTCGTGCTCGCCTCGTGGAACGCCAACGGCACGGAGAAGCTCGTCTACGAGAAGGAGCTGGAGACGCTCCAGCTCGCGGATGACCAGCGCAAGGCCATCCTGCGCGCGGCGGGCGTGGCGGGGGCGACGAAGTGACCCTCGCCGTCCTGGTGGCCACGCTGCTCGCGCAGGCCCCGGTGGCCGCGCCCGTCTCGACGCCGCCCGTGCTGCCGCCCCATCTCAATGCCCGGGTCCCCACGGGCTGGACGTCGCTCAGCGAGCGCGAGCGCGCGGAGGTCATCGCCGGGGACGCGGGCCTGACCCTGCCCGAGCGACTCTTGCGCGTGAGCGAGCGCTTCCTCGGCACCCCGTACGTGCACTCGCCCCTGGGCGAGGGGCAGGGGGTGGACCCGGATCCCTCCTTCCGCCTGGACGCGGTGGACTGCCTCACCTTCGTGGAGCAGACGCTGGCCATGAGCCTGGCGCGGGCGGACACCGAGGTGGCCGGGCTGCTCGAGCGCCTGCGCTACGCGAACGCGCCCACCTACGAGGAGCGCAACCACCTCATGGAGGCCCAGTGGCTGCCCAACAACCAGCGCAAGGGCTTCCTGCTGGACGTGACGCGGACCCTGGGGGGCGAGGACACCGTGCGGGTGCGCAAGACGCTCACCGCGCAGTCCTGGAAGTCGCCGTCCTCGCTGTCCCTGGGCCTGCCCCGCGAGCGCCAGGTGGAGGGCACGTTCGAGCTGGACATGATTCCGCTGGAGCGGGTGATGGCCCACGCCCGGCAGGTGCCCTCCGGGAGCATCCTCGTCGTGCTGCGCGAGGACATGCCCTACAAGGCCACGCGCATCACCCACCTGGGCTTCGTGGTGCAGAAGGGCAAGCGCACGTGGCTGCGGCACGCGCGGCGCGGCGCGGACGGCGCCGGCCGGGTGGTGGACGAGGACCTGGAGAGCTTCCTCGCGCGCAACGCGAAGTACGACAAGTGGAGGGTCACCGGGGTGAGCCTCTTCGAGGTCCTGGCGCCCGCGCCCGCGCGCGGGGCCTGGGTCCACTCGGAGTGAAACGCACCGCCGCCTAGGGGCCTCCCGGCGGCACGGCGCTCTCCGTCTCGAGTTCCTCCTCCTCGGCGGCCCGCGCGGCCTCCGCGGAGGTGGACTCCAGCTGTTGTTGCTCCTGGGCGATGAGCTGGGCGGCCTGCGCGAGGTGCTCCTCGCCGACCATGATGTCCCACCAGGATTCCAGGGCGCCCGTGGTGAGCACGTCCACCACGCCGGCGCGTCGCGGCTGGGCGAAGACGGGGATGCTCTTGAGTTCCAGCAGCCGCACGTAGTCCTCGGCGGTGAACTGGTCCTCGGCGGTGGCCACCCGCGCGAACTTGCGCGTGTCGCTCTCGCCCGGCAGGGGAATGTGCCGCTGGCTCATCGTCTCCGCGTCCACCAGGGCGCTGTCGGGACAGTCCGCGCAACGCACCACGCCATCCTGGTACTCGGAACCGCACTGCATGCAGTACTTCATCGTGCCTCCCTCCAGGAACACAACCTGGCAACCAGGCGCGAAGTTAGCACCCCCACCTCAGTGCCTGGCCGCTTCCCCGAGCCTTCCGATGACGTCTGACAAACGCTCGACATCCACGGGCTTGCGCAGGACCTCGTCACAGCATCCAGCGTCCACGTTCGAATATCCGGACACCAACACCACGCCCGTTCGCGGCTCGCGGTTCTTGACCTCCTGGGCCAAGGCCGTGCCGCACATCCGGGGCAGGGACTCGTCGGTGATGACCACGTCCGGGTGGTCGTTCTCGAAGGCCTGCAGCCCCGAGACGCCATCCACCGCGGTGATGACGTCGAAGTCCGGCTCGAGCAGCTCCGCGAGGAGCTCCCGGCTGTCTCCATCATCTTCCACCAGCAGTACCTTGATCCGGTCACCCATTCGCTCCCCCATGCCAATGGCTAACGCTTCCTTCCGCCAGAAGCATCCTCCCCCCTCCGCGTCTCACCGCCCGTGGAGCGGCCAGGGAAGCGGGCGGCGAGGTCTAAACCGACAGGCCCCGCCTCACGCCCGGCGCCGGGACTGCGCATTGTGGGGAGACCAAGGGAGGTAACGCATGAAGGTGTTGATGCGCGGGATCCATTTGAGCCTGACGGATTCGCTGCGGGACTACGCCAATGGGCACCTGGTGGAGCCCATCGCCAAGTTCGTCGACAGCGAGGCGGCGGAGATCGATATCGCCCTCAAGGACGTCAACGGGCCCAAGGGGGGTGTGGACCAGGAGTGCCGGGTGACGGTGCGCATGCCGGGCTTCCCGTCCGTGAATATCACCGAGACGGCGGAGACCATGTTCGCCGCCATCGACCTGGCGCGCGACCGGCTGGTCAACGCGGTCAAGCGCATGGTGGAGAAGCGCCAGGACGCGAGCCCCGACGGGCTGCCGTACGACGTTCGCCTGTAGGCCGGGCGACCGGGGGCCCGGGCTTCTTGCTCGCTGTCCGGGCTCCCAGGCGGACGCCGCACGATTCTTGCTGGGTCCAAGGCGTGGACGATATAACCGCGCCTCCACCCCGGGCTTAAAGGTCGGTGATGGTCCGCCTAAAGTTTCTCCTCTTCGCGCTCCTGGTCCTCGGATTGGGTGCGATTCATCTGCCGCTGCTGTCCGGCCCCCTGAGCGCGCGGGCGGTGGAAGGCGCGGCGGCTTCTCCTACTGCGGCCATCGCCGAGGTGTCGCGTGCGATGGAAGCACGCCGCTCGGCACTGCAGCGCGTGGCGCTCGCGCTCGCCTCCAGCCCCGACGTGGCCACCGCCGTGCAGCCCCAGGTGGAATCCCTGCCCAAGGGCAAGGGCATCCGCATCGTGGAGCCGCCCGTGGGCGAGCGCTTCGCCGCCCTGCGCACCGCTTCCGCCGAGCTCGTGCCCGAGTCGCTCAAGGACTCGCTGGTGCTCGCGCTGCTCACTCCGGACGGCGCCCTGTACTCGCGCGCCGGCGGCGAGCCGCTCGCGGACGACGCGTTCGATCCGCGCGCCCTGCTCAAGGTGGGCGCCGAGGGCCACGTGCAGGACGCGTTCGGCGCCCCGCACGTCTTCTTCTCCGTGCCCGTGCTGTGGAACGCCGAGGGCGGCCGCTCGGACGTGGCCGCCACCCTGGTGGTGGGCGCGCCGCTGTTCACGCCCAAGATGCTCGACACCGCGACGCTGTCCTCCGGGGTCGCCGCGCTCATGGTGCTCCAGGGCGACAAGGTGATTGGCACGGCGGGCTCCGAGTCGGAGCTGGCCGAGCACGGGCGCAAGACGCTCATCGTCGGCCAGTCCGGCCACGTCGTGCGGCGCGGCTCGGTCCGCACGCTGCTGCCCCAGTTGCCCCACGTCTGGCTGCCGCTGCTCGTCCGGGGCGATGACTGGAAGGGCGGCGAGGCGCCGATGTCCGTGGGCTCGCGGCAGCCGCTGGGCGACGGGATGGAGATCGTGGCCGTGTCCAGCACGCGCCCCTTCATGACGTCGCTCGCGGACTACCAGCAGAACGCCCTCTTCGCGCTGCTCGGCCTCGTGGGCGCCTCGCTCCTGTGGACGCTGCTGCTGGGGGGAGGCTCCCACGCCGCCGCCCCCGCCGCGGACAAGGCCTCCAAGGGCAAGGGCAAGGCCGCCGTGCAGCCCGCGCCCGTGGCCGTCGCCCCGGTGGCGCAGGCCGCCGTGGCGCCCGCTCCCGTGGAGCCTCCCTCGATGAGCGCGGACGACTTCCCCTTCCCGCCGCCGCCGCCGGTGCAGGACGCCTACGCGACGGCGCCGCCCGTGGCCGAGCCGGCCTACGACATGGCCCCGCCGCCCACCGCGGACGCCTATCCGTTCGCCTCGCCGGCCACGCCGGTGCGCGACCCCTTCGCCTCGCCCACCGTGCCGGGCAAGGATCCCTTCGCGGCCCTGGGCGCCGAGCCCTTCGCGTTCCCGCCCGCCGCCCCGGACGCCAACGTGCCGTCGGCGGCGCCGCGCAAGAACGCGTTCGAGTTCGAGGATCACCCCACCGCGGCCTACTCGCTGCAGCAGGCGGCGGATCCCTTCGCGGCCGCCGCGGCCCAGGCGGGCCTGCCCTCGGCCTTCGGGGACGACGAGGCGCCGGAGACCACGCGGGTGGCGGCGATTCCCAGCGAGCTGCTCGCGCGCTCGGCCCGGCCGATGACGGCCGAGGTGAACCTGCCGATTCCGCCTCCGCCCTCGGGCCACCCGGGCATGGCCGCGCCCACGCCCTTCATGGGCATCCCCAAGCAGGTGATGAACATGGCGGTGCCGCCCGCCGCCCACACGCCGGTGCCCATGGGCGCCGGGGCGGTGGCCCTCACCGAGGAGCAGCACTTCCAGGACGTCTTCCGCGAGTTCGTCGTCACCCGCGAGCACTGCGGTGAGGCCCAGGACGGCCTGACGTACGACAAGTTCGTGGCCAAGCTGCGCAAGAACAAGGAGCAGCTCGTGCAGAAGTACGCCTGCAAGACGGTGCGCTTCCAGGTGTACGTGAAGGAGGGCAAGGCCGCCCTCAAGGCCACGCCCGTCAAGGACTGACGCACGGGGACTTCCTCCGCCGCGGAGTCAGGGCGCCTCGGGCTTCGAGGCGCCCTTCTTCTTTTTCGCTGGGCGGGGCGGGGGCAGGGGCTCGGTGGCCGTGCCCAGCACGAACGTGGTGCCGGGCGTGCCGCGCGCGTCCTCGAGCGTCTGCAGCACCCGCAGCCGCATCAGGGCCGGCTGACGCTCCACCTGACGGGCCGCGTTGGCCAGGTGGCGCAGGGTGGCCGACTCGCCCCGGGCCTTCTCCAGCCGCGCCTGAGCCTCCTTGCGGCTCTTGAGCGTCTCGGCGAAGGCGCGGCGCAGGTCCGCGGGCAACATCACGTCCTTGAGCTCCACCGCCGCCACGTCCAGCCCGAGCGCCTCGGCCTCGACGGCCACGCGCGCGCGCAGCGCCTGGCCGAGCGCCACGCGCCCCGATACCCATTCCTCCACGGTGTGCCGCGCGACCTCCTCGCGCAGCGCGAGCTGGGCGGCCAGGTGCAGCGCCTCCGCGTGATTCTGCACCGTGTGCTGCGCCCGCGCCGCGTCCACCACGGCGTAGCGCACCGCGAGGCTCACCTTGAGGCCCACCTGCTCCTGGCTGAGCACCTCCTGGCCCGCCACGGTGAGTACGCGCTGGCGCATGTCCACGAGCACGAGGCCGAACCCCCGGCGCCGGCTCCACCAGGCACCCGGCGGCCGCGCGCGCACGAAGCGCCCGTCGCGGTAGAGCAGGGCGCAGAAGCCCTCCGGCACCACCACCCGACGCATCGCCGCGCGCGCCACCCCGCCCAGGGCCACGGCCCCGAGCACTCCCTGCCACACCGTCATCGAATCCATGCGTGCGCCGCTCCCTCGCCGAGAGACGTCGGCTCCGGGAGCCCCGGGGGCGCGGCGGGGGTCCTTCCACCCACAGGGCCGCTCCACGCGGTGCGCCCGAGGGCGCTGGCTCCCGGAGCCTCCGCTGGGGAGTTGAACCCCGGCCTCGGTGGCTACCTGGAAGGGCCCGGCCCTGGATGAGGGGCCTCCCGGACGGATGTCCGCGAGGCCCCCAAAGGCCGTCCCGGCGGGAGCGACGCGGCGCGCGCGGAATTCCTGACGGTGCGCCTCAGGGCCGGGTGTGGACGGTGACCTCGGCCGACAGGCCCGCGCGCAGCGCCAGCGCCTCGGGCGGGTGCGTCCAGGCGATGCGCACCGGGATGCGCTGCACCACCTTCACGAAGTTGCCCGAGGCGTTGTCCGGCGGCAGCAGCGAGAAGCGCGAGCCCGTCCCTCCGGACAGGCTCTCCACCGTGCCCTCCAGCGCCGCGCCCTCGAAGGCGTCCACCCGCACCGTCACCCGCTGGCCCGGGTGCATGTGGCCCACCTGCGTCTCCTTGAAGTTGGCCACCACGTACGTGCGCGGCGGGACGAACTCCCCCAGCATCTGCCCGGCCGCGAGCAGCTGCCCCTCGTGGATGGACAGGCGCGACACCTGACCGTCCGCGGGCGCGACGATCCGCGTGTAGTCCAGCTGCAACCGCGCCTGCTCCACCTGGGCCTCGGCCGACTTCACCCGCGCGTGGGCGAGCGCCGCGCTGGCCCGCGCCGCGGCGATCTTCGCGTCGATGGGGGCGCTCTGATCCAGCTGGCCCCGGGCCTCGGCCACCCGGCCCTGGGCCACCTGCCGGCCCTGCTCGGCGGCGGACAGCTGCGCGCGCGCGCCCTCCAGGGCCGCCCGGGCCGCCTCGTCCGCGCTCTTCGCGTCGTCGAAGCTCTTCTGGGACACGGCCTTGGCCTCCATGAGCTGCTGGGTGCGCTGCAGGTCCAGGGTGGTGCGGTGGGCGTCCGCCTCGGCCCGGGCGAGCGCCGCGCGCGCCACGGACACCTGCGCCTCGGCGCTGCTCACCCCCGCGCTGGAGGAGGTGACGAGCGCCCGGGCGCTGGAGAAGCCGCCCTTGGCCCCCGCCTCGGCCACGGTGGCCTGGGCATCGGCGACCTGGGCCTGCGCCTGGGCCGACTCCAGCTCCGCCTCCGCCTGCTTGAGCCGCGCCTGGTAGTCACGCGGATCGATCTCCACCAGCACGTCCCCCGCGTGCACGAGCGCGTTGTCCGCCACGCGCACGCGCAGCACGGGGCCGCCCACGCGCGTGGCCAGCGGCACCACGTCCGCCTCCACCTGCGCCGCGTCCGTCGTCTCCTCGCCGCGCGTGGCCACGAGATAGCCCCCCAGGCCCACGAGCAGCACCGCCACGATGCCCCCGAACACGAGGAAGCCGCGGCGTCCCTTGCGGCCCGGGGCGCCCTGCTCGGTCGCCCCCGGCTCGTCCTTCACCAACTGCGTCACGGTCGAGGCCATGGGTCAGATCTCCACGTCGATGTGTTGAGGTTCCCGGGGGCCGTCGCTCCGCGGCGGCGCCTTGAGGAAGAGCACGAGCGGCATCACCACGAGGAAGAGGCCGGCCGCGATGAGGAACAGCTTGTCGAAGGCGAGCACCATGCCCTGGCGCGCCGTGAGGCCCGAGAGCATCCGCAGCGCCGTGTCCTGGGCGGCGGTGAAGTCCATGCCCCGCGCCATGAAGCCCGCGCGCAGCTGCGCGAGCCGCTCCACCACCTCGGGGCGCGTGGGCGTCAGGTGCACGGCGAGGGCCGCCGTGGCCTGGGTGCCGTAGCGCGACAGGAGGCTCGCGAAGAGCGCCAGGCCCATGGAGCCGCCAATCTGCCGCAAGAGCGAGCTGAGCCCCGTGGCGTCCGGCATCCGGTGGCGCGGCACCCGCGAGAGCGCCACGGTGGACAAGGGCACCAGCATCATCGCGAAGCCCAGGCCCTGCAGCACGATGGCGAAGATGATGTCGTGCGTGCCCGTGTCCAGGTTGAAGTGGCTCATCTGGAAGACGCCCAGGCCGGTGACGGCCAGGCCCACCGAGATGAAGAGCTGGGGCGGAAAGCGTGTGTAGACGCGCCCGATGATGGGCATCACCGCCAGCATCACCAGCGTGCGCGGCATGAGCGCCAGGCCCGACTGCGTGGCGGTGAAGCCGAGCAGCTCCTGCATGAACATGGGCAGCAGGAACATGCTCGCCATGAGGATGGAGAACATCAGCGCGCTGAGCAGGGTGCCCGAGGTGAAGATGGGATCCTTGAACAGGCGCAGGTTGACCACGGGCGCCACGGCGGTGAGCTCGCGAATGACGAACGCGACGAGGCAGATGCCCGCCGCGAGCGCGCACACGACGATCTCCGCGGACTCGAACCAGTCGTTCGCCTGGCCCTCCTCGAGCAGGTACTGCAGCGCCGCGAGCCCCACGCACAGCAAGAGGATGCCCTGCCAGTCCAGGTTCTTGCGCTGCTTCTCGCCCTCGAGCCGGTTGGCGACGAGCAGATCCTCCGGCTCGCGCACGAAGCGCGCCACCATGAAGAAGCCGAGTACGCCCACCGGCACGTTGATGAAGAAGATCCACGACCAGTGGAAGTTGTCGACGATGTAGCCACCGAGCGTGGGCCCGATGGCCGGCCCCACCATCACCGCCATGGAGAAGAGCGCCATGGCCATGCCCTGCTCCTTGGGCGGGAACGTCTGGCGGAGGATGGCCTGCTCGGTGGGCTGCAGCGCCCCGGCGCCAAACCCCTGCAGCGCCCGGAAGAACACCAGCGAGGGCAGGTTCCACGCGAGCCCACAGAGGAACGAGCCCGCCACGAACAGGGCCAGGCACGCGAGGTACACCCGCTTCTGCCCGAAGAGCCGGCCGAGGAAGGCCGTGAGCGGCATCACCATCACCGTGGCGAGCGCGAAGCCCGTGGTGGTCCAGGTGATCTCCTGCACCGTGGCGCCCACCGCGCTGCGCAATTGGGGCATGGCCACGTTGACGATGGACGAGTCGATGGCGCCCATGAGGGTGCCGAACGTCACCGACAGCGTGACGAGCCACTTGTTGGGCACCGCCCGAGCGGGCAGCGCCACGCCCGGAGCGGGCAGGGCGGCGGAGGACATGACGGCTACACCTCGATTCCCTTCAGGAAGAGGCGCAGCAGCTCGTCCGCGCCCCGTTGCAGCTCGTCCCCGCGCTGCGTCTCGGCCACGCGCAGGAGCAGACCGCGCAACATCCCCACCAGCAGCGTGGCGTGGAACTCCGCGCCCTCGCGCCGCACCTGGCCCGCGGCCACCCCGCGCTGGAGCACGACCTCCACCCGCGTGGACAGCTCCGTCAGGGTGGTGCGCTGGCGCGGCAGCGCCGGACCCCGGTGCAGCTCCGACTGCAACACGAGGGCGAAGAAGCGCGAGTGCTCGCGGAAGTGGTCGAGCACGAGCCCGAGCAGGGCCCGGAGCTGCTCGCCCACCGCGCGACCGTCCACCTCGCCCACCAGCGTGTCCACCCGCTCGAGCAACTGCTCGCGCCGCACCCGCAGCAGCTCCAGCAGCAGCGCCTCGCGGTCCTTGAAATGGTTGTACAGCGTGCCCACCGACACCCCCGCCCGCGCGGCGATGTCCTCCATGCGCGCTCCGAACCCCTGCTCGCCGAGCACCTCCTCGGCGGCGACCCGGATCGCCTCGCCCGTCGCTTCCTTGAGCCGGGCCCGCAGACGGGGGGCGGCGGCACTTTTCGCTGAATCTCGGTTCATTTTCTGAAGACGGATTTAACTTCGGGGCACGCGGGCCGCAACATGGGGAGGCGGTCGAGAGAGGAGAGGGGGCCCTCGCCGGGGGCCGGGCCTGGACAGCGGCGGGCGGGGAGGCGTGGGGCGGGTGGCTTGCCAGGCGAGGGACGACGGCGGGACGGAGGGGAGACGGAATGACGGCCGGGTTGGTTCCCGGCGGAGCGGCGTGGTACCCCGGGCCCGGTGAGCACCCCCTTCGCCCAACTCGGCCTCTCGCCCGAGGCCCTCGACGCCGTGCGTCGTGCGCGCTTCTCCACGCCCACCCCCATCCAGGCCCAGGCGATTCCGCCGGCGCTGGAGGGCCGGGATGTCATCGGCTGCGCCGCCACGGGCACGGGCAAGACGGCCGCGTATGTGCTGCCCCTGGTGGAGCGCCTGGCGGGTCAGAAGGGCACGCTGGGACTGGTGCTGGCGCCCACGCGCGAGCTGGTGCAGCAGATCTCCGAGACGGTGCGCTTCTTCGGCGAGTCGCGGGGCGTGTCGCACGCGGTCGTGATTGGCGGCGAGGACATGGCGGCCCAGGCGCGGCTCCTGGAGGCCCGGCCCACGCTGGTGCTGGCCACGCCCGGGCGGCTGGTGGACCTGCTGCGCTCCCGGCTGGTGGACTTCATGCAGCTCCAGGCGCTGGTGCTCGACGAGGCGGACCGGATGCTCGACATGGGCTTCCAGGAGCAGCTGGACGCGATCCTCGCGGCGCTGCCCCGGCGGCGGCAGACGCTGCTGTTCTCCGCGACGCTGGGCCCGGAGGTGAGCGCGTTCGCCCGGGAGGAGCTGCACAAGCCCGTGCGGGTGGAGGTGACGCGCAGTGGCACCCCGGCCGAGCGCGCCGAGCAGCGGCTGTACGTGGTGAAGCCCGAGGAGAAGGCGGCCCTCCTGCTCACGCTGCTGGCGCGGGACGAGGCGACGGCGCTGGTGTTCGCGGGGACGAAGGAGCGGGCGGACAAGGTGCACAAGGCGCTGCAGCGGGCGGGACTGCGTTGCGGGGTGCTGCACGCGGACCGGACGCAGAACCAGCGCAACCAGGCGCTCCAGGCGTTCCGGGACGGCACCTACCGCTGCCTGGTGGCCACGGACATCGCGGCGCGGGGCCTGGACGTGGAGGACGTGGGGCACGTCATCAACTACGACCTGCCGCACGCGCCGGAGGACTACGTGCACCGGATTGGCCGCACGGCGCGGGCGGCCGCGAGCGGGCGGGCGTCCACGTTCGTGACGTCCAAGGACCGGCCGATGACGGAGAAGATCGAGCGGGTGATGCGCGCGAACATCCCCCGGGCCGAGGTGCCTCGGGAGGACCCGGTCTTCCAGGAGGAACTGGCCCGGCGGGACGCGGCCCAGCGCGACCCGGGACCGCCGCAGAAGGACCACGGCGTGAAGAAGGCCCAGGCGTCCGGGCGGCATGCCCGGTCGCACGGTCGGGGTCCTCGCGAGTAGCTCCGTCGCTTCCGCGTGCGCAGGTTTCGCTCGTCGGCTCCCGCGCGGCGGCCTACACTACTTCCGAGATAAGCCGCGCGGGGTGACCCTTGAGGTCCAACGGCGTCGGCCACGAGGAAGGTTTCCGCATGGATACGATGACTCCCGCGGAGCGAAGCGAGCGCATGGCGAGGGTCCGCAACAAGGACACCACGCCCGAGCTTCGGGTCCGGCGCCTCGTCACCGCGATGGGGTACCGCTACCGCCTGCACTACAAGAAGGTCCCGGGGCATCCGGATCTGGCCTTCCCAGGTCGTCGGAAGGCCATCTTCGTCCACGGCTGCTTCTGGCACCGGCACCCGGACCCGGCCTGTCCGCTCGCCCGGCTGCCAAAGTCGCGGCTGGAGTTCTGGCTCCCGAAACTCGAGGGGAATCGGGCGCGGGACCTGCGCAAGGAGGCGGAGCTCCGGGGGCGGGGATGGCGGGTCCACGTTGTCTGGGAGTGCGAGTTGCGACACGAGGAGTCCCTTCGGCGCGCCCTTCTGAGCTTCTTGAATCCAGAAAAGCAGTGTACGGCTGTCCCATCTTCAGCACCGACGTAATCCCACGTCGGATCGCGAATTTTGCCATGCTGCGTAAGCTGCTGCATGGATCGGTCATGATGGATTCCATCGAACTATTCACCGGGGCGGGCGGACTAGCTCTAGGCACGCATCATGCCGGTTTTCGCCACTGCGGTCTGTACGAGTACGACAAGGACGCCTGTGCGACACTCCGTAGCAATGCGAGTGCGAATGCTCTATCGGGCATTGTCGACTGGCATATTCACCAACGTGATGTGCGGCTTAACGATTACTCGCCTTTTCGTGAGAATCGGTTGGACTTGGTCGCAGGCGGACCTCCGTGTCAGCCATTCAGTCTGGGCGGAAAGCACAAAGCTCAAGCCGACTCTCGCAACATGATTCCAGAATTTGTTCGCGCGGTGCGCGAAATACGCCCGCGCGCCTTCATCATGGAAAATGTGAGGGGACTGGCGCGACACAGTTTTGACGAATATTTTCAGTACATATTGCGCCAGCTTGCCTATCCTTCCGTTCAGATGGAACCCGAGGAGGACTGGCGCTCGCACTACCGCCGGTTGGTCGGTTTAAGTGCAAGGGGGCGACACAAAAGCACTTGGTACAAAGTTGAATGGAAACTATTGAATGCTGCGGACTATGGCGTTCCGCAGATACGGCATCGCATTTTTATTGTCGGATTTCGCGCAGATCTGGACTGTGATTGGCGTTTCCCCGAGCCGACACATAGCTTAGATGCACTACTGTGGAAGCAGCATTTAACAGGTGAATATTGCGATGAACACGGTATCAACTCTCTTTCCAAGATGTCTGTTCGACTGAATGGGAGGATACGCGTGCTGCGGACGGCGAAGGAGGAACCTAAAACGGAGCCATGGGTAACCGTGCGTGATGCCTTCGATGGGCTTCCTGAGCCATTGCAGGGCAAAGAGTCAGGCGAATTTTCTAACCACAAATTGATTCTTGGCGCGAGAAGCTATCCAGGTCATACAGGAAGCGATTTGGATTTTCCCGCTAAGGCGTTGAAGGCCGGAGTTCATGGGGTTCCTGGTGGAGAGAACATGGTGATTCTCGCCGATGGCTCGGTGCGCTACTTCACAATACGTGAACTGGCGCGATTGCAGACATTTCCTGACTCTTGGCACTTCGAAGGAGCATGGTCTAAATTAATGCGTCAACTTGGTAATGCTGTTCCAGTACGACTTGCTGCGGCTGTTGCTGATAGCGTGGCTCTTTCCCTGCGATCGTGCGACTCTAATCGCACAGCACAAAGACAGTATGATGCTGTTGGTTCAACGCATGCACTCAAGATTGTTGCCAACGCAGGATAGTGGTTGAGCGCCGATTCCGTGGGTTCTGGTTGGTGCACGGGCATTCTTGGCCCTTGTCTGGTTTGTTTGATGGCATGGCGCTCAAAACACAACTGGCTACTGACCTAGTGCTACGCGGGATGCGCGGTAACGATCAAACTCGGGGGGCAATAAATCCAAGATCTGGTCTGCGTCGAGTGAGTACAAGTCATAGGTTAGATGTAATTGCCAAAAAACTTTGACAAACCGAACAATACCACCTGCTCCCGGAAGCCGGAGTGTTGCCTTTCTCTGCCGGACTTGACGCTTCGCCTTCTTCGCTTTCTTGGTTCGATTTGTTCGCTGCGTTCGGTCGCGATCATCCGTCGTGATGCCCGTCTTGGGCGCGTCCGTTTGGGGTTCCCAGTACAGCGCGGTCAATGCCCGAACCACTGGGCGCGAGGTAATTATTTCCTGTCGCGAGGCAAGCTGCTCGATGATTCCGCCAAGGACCCGGACCGACCCATTCAGGAATAGCTTGATGTTCTCGGCTCCATTACCTGTGTTGCTGCGGTAGAGGCTGAAGAGCTCATGGGGGAACGCGAGAAGGTGTCGATACCGCCGGATCCACTGTTTATCGTAGATGTAGTGATATGGCGCCCGCGGGAGTGCGTCCTCCTTAGCGGGTCGGATTGATTCGAAGTAAAATGCCGCCAGCCACGTCCAGATCCCTCGTGAGTTCTCTTTCATCTTCGCGGGGGAGAGCGGCTTCAGTAGGGTATGTAAATAGCGCGCTGCCTCGTATTTGTCTTCAGGGAGCGCTCCCAAATCGCCGTCGATTGCGTTGCTAATGGATATCGTGTGGGGTCCGTCTAACAGAGTCTCCGGAAATGGAGCCTGTGCCCCTCTTTTGAGCTCAAGAATGTAGTTCTCGAAGAGTCGCACGCCTTCCTCTGTGAATGCCCTGAGTTTCATGACTTAACCTCTTCGGTAAGCGCCTTTGAGACAACATCCCACGCGGAGTGTTTACCGCAGAAACGGCGAACCACTTCCGCGCTCCAGTCGGCCCACTTCAACTGATCCTCCTTGCGATCTCCATCGGGCGCTGGCGGCGGCTGATACAAGTTAGTCGCGAACGCGAGCCAGTCGCCACGCCAGCTCTCTGCGGAGGGAGATGCGCCGTCAAAATCAACGCCTTCAACGCATAGGATGCGCTCCAATACTCGTTGCATGACCTCCGGGAAGACGAGCCAGCGATAGAGTTGATCCTCCATGCGTCGGCGCAGTTCGGGATGTCCCTTGTTGACGACCACCGTTGGTCCGCTGAGATCGAATCGGAGCATCCACACTTGCTGGCCAAGATCTTCGGAGGTTACGCTGAGCAGAGATCGCTTGTTTCCGCTCGACTCTCCAACGCCTGGTCGTAACAGCACGGGACGGAGACGATCGGCTTCCCCTAGGATGCGTCCGGAATGTTGGGGATCGATAACCTTGACCCGGAAGAGTAAGCTCTCCCAGCCGTCTGCCTCGAGTTGAGGCTCTGATCCAATCCTAGGTTCTGGTTTCCCTACAGTGCCGAATTCGAATCGCTTGTAGTAGAGATAGCTATATGCCTCAATGACGAGCGGAGCGTCTTGAGGAAATTCATAATTCTTGTCGAGTCGGGCATCCAGGTTGAATCGAATGACCCCTGGCTCGCCACCTTTTGCCTTATCGGAAATAGAGATGCGGATCACCGCATCCTGGGGCGAGATGAGTGCTCGATTCGTGTAATTGAAAGATTGAATCATGTCTCACCACTTTCCGGAGTTTTCTTGCCATCGACTCGCAAGTCGCGGCGGCTATCAAAGCCGGTTACAGTGACTCGAAAGTCTTGCTTATTTACCGTTATGGCAAGTGTGTTCAGTTCTGCGACGTAGTCAGCGCCTTTCGCCTCCACCCTTAGGTCCCCGCTGCCGATGATGAAATCATGGGGCCGATAAGCATCAAAAGGGTTGCTATCACGCGTGTCATATGCGGCGCGAATTACAATTCGCGAAGGGGATGACAGACCCTCGACTGGAGTTACTTCGAATCCACCCGGAATTGGCTCAATGGCGTAAGGCGTGCGTGCTCTTGGGTATTTTGGATGCTGTACCGGCCTCTTCTGCCGACGCTTCTTCTTAGGATTCTTCTCCCGTGTTTCCTCCTCGCCACCGCCGGGACCCAGCTCCTCGACGTAGAAAAGGTCCATCAGGAGATCCTCGCGTTTCTGGTCCTGCGCTTCGGTCAGCCAGCGGGTGATCTCTCGGACGGAGTTCTTTACATAACTCACGGTGGCTGGTCCGTTATCGTTTCTTTCAAGAAGCTTTTCGCTCCGCTGCACCCAATCGGTATGCATTGGATTCTCGGCATCACCAAGGAGCGCGGACAGAGGCTGCATGTCTACGACGAGAAGCGCACGAACGGTTCTCTCGTGACTGAGCCGTACCATGGGAACGGCCATGCCTTCTCGAACGAATACTGTGCGGCCCCGTGTTTCGTCACTAGTATCCGTGCCACTCAGTCGCTCGAGGTATACATATGCGATGGATATTACTATTTCCTCAGCCTGGGTCCTCTTGACCGCAATAGGGAGTCGAAAGGCAAGCCGCTCGTATGACTGGAACCGCTCACGCAGTTCGCTACGGTCGTCTTTTATGGGGGCGAATATTTCCGCTTCATCCCAGGTGGGTGGTTTCTTCTGGCCCACTGTCCCGAGTTCTATGTACTCGTCAGTCGGCAGGCCATGTCCCCACTTCGCCAGTTCGAAGATCCTTGCGAGGCTAGGACCTTCCTTGGGCACGAATCGTTGTGCGATTTCGTCGATAGTGGATGCATTGATGACGGTTTCTGCCTCCTCCCCGTCATATACAAACACCTCAAGCTTCCCGGTAAGAACCGCGTGGAAGTAGTTCTTGACCACCGCGGTGACCACGGTGTCATGGTTAAGTGTTTCTTTCGGCAGCGGGATGACGAGCGAAAGGCCGGGGCTTGTTTTTCGATCGAGGTGGAAGTCGGCGCAGAACTCGTCAAGCGTCTCCTCCTTCTCTACAGGTATGATTAAGGAGCCAGGCTCCTGATTCTCTGTCCGACCGAACCAGCCACGCGGATCGTACGCTTCGCGCTCGGTGACCGGAAATGGGAGGACTGAACGTCCCATTAGCAGGAGGGCGTTGTCGGTCTTTCGACGGGTAATCCCGAAAAAGGAAGAGATCTGAGACGCCTCATGGTTAACCGCCTTACCCAGTCCCCATCGCCCACGGTCTCCTTCCTTCTTTGCCGAACGTCCGACGTTGCGCCAGAACATGTAGAAATCGTTCTTCTCATCCGTGTCCCACCGTTGCTTGGTATTTCCACCCAGGCCTCGAGTTCCGAAGTCCTCGACCGCCAGGAAAGGCACGGGCTTTGAGAGAAAATCTGCAGGAGCTCTTTTTGCGAATTTAAGATAGTGCTTGAGTGACTCAAGCCATCGTTTCGCGCGCGTGGGCGAGAGTGCGTGTCGGGCACCGGAGAACTTGAACTCTACACGCACCTGCTCAGAGGCTTTGATGGCTGCATCAAGGGAGTTTTGGACGAGTTCACGAACAACAGCATCGGGGAGGTCTTCATCCTGTTTGAAGAATTCGGCCTCCTTCGGGTCCTCAAGAACTTCATCGTTCTGAGGTGTTCGGAATCTCCAACAAAATGCCTGCTCATTCATTGTCGACCTCGTTGACCTTGCGCTTATGTGTGTGCCCTAGACTGAGCCAAGAAATGATTCACCAAACTTCGTTAGTAAATACTTGCCACCGGCCTGCTTAGACTCCAACAATCCCCACTCCCTCGCCCGCGCGACATAGCCAGCAACATTTGTCGAGACTTGAGCCTCGGTCCATCGGGGTTTTTCGGTTCGAAACCGTTGAAGGAGATTAAGCCGGGTCGCGCCCTTGCTGACTTCGAGTAGGACAGTTTCGAATCCCCACCAGTCGGCGGGCGCGTTGTCTCGCAGGTGAGAGAGGAACGCTTCGGAATGAGCCTTTTCATGTGGGGTCACCGCCGATAACCCCGAGAGCTGGCGTACGAGCCTCAGTCCCTGCGGGGTCAAACCAATAAGCATGTCTGTGGCTTGGACTTGAACGACGCGCCACGTGAAGAGTGGCCCTGATGCGCGCAGCCCGTTAGCCGTGTTAGTGAACTGCCCGAACGCGAAGGTTCGGAATGCCTCCTCGGCTCTCCCAGACTTCTGACGGTTAGTGGGAAAAAGAGAGGAGAGTCGTGTGTCTGTTCGTTGCTCGAATGCCTGGAGTTTCTCGCCCAGCACCCAAGCATCTTTGATCGCTTGTGCCATGAAGCTCTCATTGTTCGCGAGTTCCAATCTCGTGGCCTGGGCTAGTTGGGATGCGAGCCAGAGCGAAGGGTAGTCCCGGTTGTGCAGACCAAACAGAGGCTCGTCCACAACCACTGCTCCTGGGGCTTCGATCACCTGCACGTCCGATACGACGGGAAGTCGGCTGAAGTCGAGCGTTCCATGCTCTGCGTAGTCATCAACTGTTGTGGGCAGACGCGTTTCGGCCAATGTATCCCGCATCTCAACAGGCGAAGCGGGGCGAATGCGAATGCGCTCTTCCAACTGGGATGGGGGCTCCTGTGGCGCTGGGGCATAGGAGAGTTCCAGTACCAGTGCGTCGACCGCGTCCCGGATGAAGTCCTGTCTATTGCGGTAACCACCTACCCTGCGAAGTAGGAGTTCATCGACCCGTTGGATGAGTTCCATTGGAAGAACGACCCTTACCAGCCGCTGATCAGGGCCGTATTGATTAGGATCAGGGTCATTCAAGGGACTCATGTAGTCAGTATAAGTCGTGTATTTTTCCTCGTCCACAAATAAGGGGCAGAACCATTCATATAGGTGCCAGTTCGCAGATTATAGGGCGACTATATCCGCGTGGAGGCCAGTGGGCGAAGAGGCCCTGAGCTTTTGGGCTGGCGAACGAGTAACCAAGGGGGCTACAGGACTTGGACGGTTGATGCTCCAACGTGTCCGGTCTCCGCTGCCCATCCAAGATACGGAGGATTTCCTCGTACTAATTGTTTCGTCTTCCCTCGGGTTTCCCTCATGGGGACTGGGTCCACGTAGGCCGACTTTGGCCTAAAACAATTCACTGGTCTCTCGGGAGTGACAGCGTGAAGCACGCGCCCTGGCCGGGCTCGCCGCCCACGTCCAGCTTGCCGCCGTGCTCCTGGAGGATACGCGCCGCAATGGCCAGTCCCAGGCCCGTGCCGCCCTCCTTCGTCGTGAAGTAGGGCTCGAAGATGCGTGCGCGGTGCTCGGGCGGAATCCCCGGGCCACTGTCCTGGACCTCCACCCGGGCTTCCTTCTCCGTGCCTTGCACCCGCACGTACAGCGTGCCTCCGCCCTTGGCCATCGCCTCCTCGGCGTTCTTCACCAGGTTCACCAACACCTGCGTCAGTTGGTCCCGGTCCGCTCTCGCCACCACACCCGTCTGCACCTCCGAGCGCAGCTCGATTCCCTCAGGCGGCGTCGCGTAGAGCGACAGCACGTTCCTCGCCAGTTCTCCCAGGTCCACGGGCTCCAACTGCGGCTTGGGCATGCGCGCGAACTGGCTGAACTCGTCCACGATCCGCCGCAGCCGGTCCACTTCCTCCAGGATGACTCCCGCGCTCTGCTTGAAGATGCCGGGAAAGCGCGCGTCCCCCGCGTCCTGCACCGCCACCAGCGTCTCGATGGACATGCGGATGGGCGTCAGCGGGTTCTTGATCTCGTGCGCCAGCCGCCGCGCGACCTCCTGCCACGCCGCCACGCGCTCGCTCGCCACCAGCCGCTCCGTCGTCGAGCGCAGCTCCGTCGTCATCCGGTTGAACGTCTTCACGAGCTCACCCACCTCGCCCGTGGTGTCCACCCGCACCTGCTCGTCCAGCTCGCCCTGGCCCACCCGCCGCACGCCCTCCGTCAGCGCCTCCACCGGCTGGGTGATGCGCCGGGCCATGAGCAGCCCCAACAGCACCGCGAAGCCCAGCCCCAGTCCCGCCAAGAGCAGGAAGGAGCGCAACACCCCGAGCGTCGCCTCGCGCTCGGCCGCGCGGCTGAACACGAGCCGCACCGAGACGTGCTCGTCCAACGGCAGCACCCGCGCCACCGTGGGCGCCTGCACCGTGCCGGCCCGCGCCACCTCCTCCTTGTCCGACAGCAGCGCCACCTCGGCCTGCGTCAGCCGCGCCAGGTGCGCCGCCAGCCCCTGGTCCAACAACACCCCGCCCACCACCCACAACCGCGAGTCCCCGTAGTCCACCGGCCGCGCCGTCACGAGCGCCGGTACCTCGCGCAGGCCCTGGTTGTCGCGCACCGACACCTTCACCGGCACGGGCTCGGGGGTCTTCAGCTTCGTCACCGCGAAGAGCGCCGGATCCGGGTCTCCCCGGCGCGCGGGCAGTTGCCCCGAGGACAGCGTCGTTCCCTGGCGATCGAAGATCGTCAGCACCGTGAGCCCCCGGCTCTTCATCAGGGGCCGCGCCGTGTCCGCGCGGATGGCCCGCGCGGGGGACTCGCGGGCCTCGCGCGCCAGGTCCTCCAGCGCGGGGCTCTCCACCAGCTCCTCCACCGCCCGGCGCGCCGTGGCCGCGGTGCGATCGATCGCCTCCTGCCCCGAGAGCAGGGCGCTCTCCATGCGCGCGTCCAAGCCCCGGGACAGCGTGGCGCGCAGCCGCGTCAGGGTGAAGGGCACCATCACCGCCAGCGGCACCAGCGCGAGCAGGGCGAAGGCGAGGGCGAGCCTCGTCCTCAGCCTCATCTCCGGCCCCCCGGGCCGCCCGCCGCGACCGGCCGCACCCACACGCCGTCGAGCTGGGGCAGGCCCTGGGCGTCGAAGGCGAGGCCCTCGACCTCCGGGGCCCCGCGCAGCGCCAGGCCCTGGGCATAGAGCGGCAGGAGCGGCAGGGTGGGCGCGAGCGCCACGGCCCGCTCGCGCGCACGCGCGTCCCGGGCCGCGGTGTCCGGCAGCAGGCCGATGCGGGGCAGCTCCACGCCGAGCAGATCCTTGCGGCCCGCCGCGTCCAGCACCACCGCCAGAGCGGGGCCCGGCACCGGGGGCAAGAGCAGCGAGTGCAGCATCACCTCGTAGTCCCCGCTCGCCCAGCGCGCGCGCAGTCCGGCGCGGGGCAGGGGCAGCAGCGCCACCGTGTAGCCCAGGTCATGCAGCTTCACCTGGAGGCGCTCGGCCACCGCGCGCTGGTCCTCGTTGTCGGTGTCGTAGAGCAGCGTCACCTTGCGGCTCGCGGACGCGGGCTCTGCGGCGGGTGCGGGTCCAGGGCGGGGGGCCGCCGGGGCCTGGGGCAGGAGCGCGGGCGGGAGCAGGTGCGGCATGGGCACGGCGGGGCCGCGCACGAACAGGCGTGTCAGGTCCTCGCGGTCGAGGGCGCGCTCCACGGCCCGCCGGAAGTCCTCGGGCACCTTCCGGGGCGACCACGTCAGATAGGTGGCGTAGAGCGCCGCGCCCGTGAGGGTCCCGGGCTCCGGGGAGACGCCGAGCGCCACCTGGGTGCCTTGCGTGGACCAGAGCCGCGCGAGGCCCCGCTCGTCGGTGGGCTGCAGCCGCAGGCGCTCCACGTAGGGGCGGCCCGGGGTCCACGCGAGCCGCGCGTCCAGGGTGTTCCGGGTCGCCTCGGCGAACGGGCCGAGCGCGGCGGGGGACGTGGGCGCCAGGGCGAGCGCGGGGTGGCACAGGGCGCGCTCCAGGTCCGGCCAGGGGAAGGCGAGCGTCAGCTCCAGGGTGTCCCCGGTGGCGGCGAGCTGGCGGCCCTCGCCCCGGAGCGGGAAGAGCAGGGCGCGGTAGGGCGAGGGGGCCTCGGGCCCGGTGAGCCGCGTCCAGGCACGCGCCAGGGCCTGGGCCTGCGCGGGGGTGGGCAGGCTCCAGCGCACCCCCTGGGCCGTGGGTCGGGAGGGCTCGGGGGCGAGCGCGGGCCGAAGCTGCCCCTCGGGCGAGAGCGTGCACGGGGGGCGCGACACGAGGCCCCGCAGGGTGGCGTCCAGGGGCGAGTCGGCGAGGGCGGGCTCCGCGGGCTCCAGGGGCCCGGGGAAGGCGACGCGCACCTCCCCGCCATAGGGCGTGCGCCCGGCGGCCCGGGACGCGGGCGCGGCGAGGCACATGAGGCTCGCGAGAAGCAGGGGGCGGAAGGTCATGGCGCTCCCGGGCGCAGGAGGAAGAGTTCACCGGTGCCGTCGGGCAGGGTGAGGCCCACCACCACCGCGCGCAGGGGGCCCTCGTCCAGCCGGGCCGTCACCACGGACAGGGCCCGCCCCGCCGGCAGGGCGCCCTGCCACAAGGGCTCCTGGGCCGTGGTGGCGCTCTCGCCCGTCTTGAAGACGCGCAGCACGTCGGGCGAGGGCTGGAGCTCGGGCGAGGTGGTGAGCAGTTCCGGCGTGCCATCGCCGTCCAGGTCCCCGAGCGCGCTGCCCGCGCCCAGGCCGGACAGGGGCACGGGGGCCGCCGAGGGCCGGGGGTAGAAGGCGCCCTGGCCGTCGGGCTGCACGAGCAGGACGCGCGACAGGGCCGCGCTGTAGGTGGTGAAGCGCGCGGGCACTCCGGAGAGCCGCTGCTCGCCCGTGCCCCACCGCACGTCGGCGCCGAAGGCCGTCTGTCCCGGGACGAAGGTCCCTCGGGCCTCGGCGTCCAGGGGCACGCCCTCCATCCGGGTCGCGAAGCGCAGGGCGCCGTTCTCCAGCACCAGCACCTCGGCATGGGCGAAGCGGGTGGAGAACGCGGCGATGCGAGGGGGATTGGCGAGCACGGCCACCGCGCCGAAGGGCTCGCGGGTGGGGGCGGGGCCCGGGGGCAGCACGTCCAGGGAGCGCTCGGCGAGCAGGTGCCCGTCCGCGGCGAAGACGTGCACGGCGCGCTCGGTGAGCACCACCACCTCGTCCCGGCCATCGCCGGTGAGGTCCCCCGTGGCGAGCGCGGCGGGGGGCGCGGGCAGGTGCGTGAGGCGGGCACCCACCAGGCGCAAGGGGCGGGGCGGCCCGGCCGGGGGCGGAGGCACGGGGGCGGTGGGCTTCACCGCCGCGAGCGCGAGGCTCTCGGGGTCCGCGGGCACCTGCCGGGCGAGCGCGGCGGCGGGCGAGGGCGGACGCGTGGGCGTGCGGCCGGACCAGAAGTTGACCCAGGTGCCCACCACGTCGCCGCGCGCGCCGAGCGCCCCTGTCTCCACGCCGAGCGTGAGCCGCACCAGGGCGCGCGCGCCGGTCTCCCGGGCGAGCGCCTCGGCGTCCTCGGGCGAGGGGGCCACCAGCACCACGGGCGCGAGTCCGGCCTGGGCCAGGCGCGCGGCGAGCAGGGTCTCGAAGGCGCGGCGCAGCTCGGGCGCGCTGGCCGTGAGGCTCAGGGCCACGGGGGCCTCGGGTCCGGCGGCGCGCACGTCCGAGGCCACGGCGGTGGCGAGCCGCTCCAGCGCGGTGTCGGGCGCGGCGGGAGCGGCACGCGCGACGAGCAGCAGCGCGGCGACGAGGGCGCGGCTCACAGCCCCCGGCTGCCTTCCTGGAGGAAGAAGTCGCTCTCGCTCACGTGGCCCGGCGGCGGCGCCTCGGCGGTGGGCTGGGTGCCCTCGAGGAAGGACTCCATCCGCCCGGGCACGGAGTTGCCCGCGAGCAGGCCGGTGGCGGGATCGATGCGCGTCTGCACCACGCCCGGCGGCATGTCGAAGTCGCGCGAGGGCAGGCCCTGGTGGGCGCCGCGCATGAACTCCAGCCAGATGGGCAGGGGGGCGCGGCCGCCCGTCTCGGAGGAGCCCAGGGGCGAGTGGTCATCGAAGCCCACCCAGGCGCTGGCCACCCAGTCCGCGGTGTAGCCGGAGAACCACGTGTCGCGGTTCTGGTTGGTGGTGCCCGTCTTGCCGGCCGCGGGGCGGTTGAGCTCCGTCACCGCGCGGGCGGTGCCCTCCTCCACCACGCTGCGCATGAGGGAGGTGGTGAGGTAGGCCACCGCCGGGGGCAGCTTCTCCTCGAAGGCGGGCTGGTGCTCCTCCACCACGCGGCCGCTCGTGTCCGTCACCTTGAGGAGCAGCAGCGGCTCGGCGTAGCGGCCGTTGGCCTGGAGCGTGGCGTAGGCGTTGGCCTCCTCGAGGATGCTCACCTCGCCGGTGCCCAGCGCCAGGGTGAGGTTCTCCGGCAGGGGCGATTGGATGCCCGCGCGGCGCGCGAACTCGATGGCCGCCGCGGGGGTGATGGCCTCGATGAGGCGCACGGACACCGTGTTCTTCGAGCGGGTGAGCGCGGTGCGCAGGGTGATGGGCCCGTCGAAGGCGCGCTCGTAGTTCTGCGGCTTCCACGTCTGGCCGGTGTAGGGGTCGCGGATGGCCTCGGGCGCGTCGTTCACCGTGCTGATGGGGGTGTAGCGGCCGCTGCCGAGCGCCGCGCCGTAGATGAAGGGCTTGAAGGACGAGCCGGGCTGGCGCCGCGCCTGGGTGGCGCGGTTGAAGGGCGAGCGCTCGAAGTCATAGCCGCCCACGAGCGCCACCACGTGCCGGTCCTTCGGGTCGATGACGACGAGGCCGCCCTGCACGAGCGGCACCTGGTCCAACGTGGCCTCGAGCAGCGCGGGGGCGGGCAGCACGCGCAGGATGCGCACGCGCACGATGTCGCCCACCTTCATCACGTCCGACATCTTGCCCGGGGCCTTGCCGTTGACCTTGGCCCAGGTGACGGAGGCGAAGGGGATCTCCGCCACGCGGCCCACCAGGTCCACGCGCGCCTTCTTGTCCTCCACCTGGGTGACGTAGCCCGCCACGCGCAGGCCGTCCTTGAGGGGCGCGAGCTGCACCGCGTGCACCAGCTTCTCGTCGGGCGACAGCGTGGCGTCCTCCTCGACCTCGGCCGCGGGCGTCTCCAGGGGCGCTTCCTCCTCGGGCTGGGGCGGCGCCTCGGTGCTCGCGAGCGACGTCAGATCCGCCACCGAGCTGCCCTCCTTCTGCCGCCGGCCCGCCTCCTCGATCTGCCGGGTGAGCAGGGGCTTGAGCCGCTCGAAGCGCTCAGCCGCGAGCGTGCCCACGGGGCCCCGGTAGCCCTGGCGCCGGTCCACCGCCTCCAGGCCCTTGCGCACGGCGTCGTCCGCGAGCGCCTGGAGTTTGGGCACCATGGCGATGTCCACGCGCAGGCCCCCGGTGAGCACCGCCTGCTCGCCATAGCGGGCCACGAGCGTGCGGCGGATCTCCTCGGCGTAGTAGGCGCCCGGCTCGGCGGGCGGACGGGGCGCGAGCACGATGGGCTTCTCGAGCTCCTTGTCCACCTCGGCCCGGGGCGCGAAGCCCTGGCCCGCCATCTGCCCGAGCACGTAGCGCTGGCGCTGCTTGGCCTTGACGATGTTCTTCTCGGGATTGATGCGGTTGGGTGACTGCACCGTGCCCGCGAGCACCGCCGCCTCGCCCAGCGTCAGGTCCGCGGCGTGCTTGCCGAAGTAGTAGAGCGCCGCCTCCTCGATGCCGTTGCGGCCCTGCCCGTAATACACCTGGTTGATGTAGAGGCTGAGGATCTCGTCCTTGGTGAGCGCCTGCTCCACGCGCGGGGTGAGGATCCACTCGCGGATCTTCCGGTGGAGGCTGCGCTCGGGCGTGAGCAGCATGTTCTTGACGACCTGCTGCGTGAGCGTGGACGCGCCGGACTTGCGGCTGCCGGGGATGAGGTTCTTCACGCCCGCGCGCACGATGCCGAAGAAGTCCAGGCCCTCGTGCTTGTAGAAGTCCGCGTCCTCGGCGGCCAGGAAGGCGTTGCGCACGTGGGCCGGCAGATGCTCCATGCGCACCACCGTGCGCCGGCCCTGGGGCATGAAGTACTCGGCGCACACCGAGCCGTCCGCGCACCGCACCTTGGTCACCTGGGGCAGCTGGTAGGTGCGCAGCGCCTCCACCGAGGGCAGGCCCTGGCTGAAGTGCACGTAGACGCCCACGGCCCCGAGCACGATCAAGGCGACGCCCACGGCCGCCACGAGCAGGAGCCGTTTCGTCCAGCGCCACAGCCAGCCCCCCCGGGTGGAGCGGGGCGCGGCGTCGGGCGGGGAGGCGGGGGAGGTTGGGGTCATGGGGCAGGGGGTGCGGCGAGAGGGGAGGGACGTTAGTCCGCCTCGGGGGGATCCGGAACGGGGCTTCCGGAGCGAGGCCGCCGGTGAGGGTCTAACGGGCGGGGCTAACGGGCGGCGCTGTCCGCCGTGTGCGCGCTCCGGCGCGCCTGGAGGGGGGCGGAGGCCTGGGGCTGGCGCTCGAGCCGCGCCTTGTTGAGGCGGGCGCGGGCACTGCCCGGGGTCAGACGCGTGGCGGTGTCGAAGGCCATGGCGGCCTCCTCGTACCGTCCCAGGCGCTCGTAGGCG
The DNA here is from genome assembly GCF_016904885.1 of Archangium primigenium. Taxonomy (NCBI): domain Bacteria; kingdom Pseudomonadati; phylum Myxococcota; class Myxococcia; order Myxococcales; family Archangiaceae; genus Melittangium; species [Archangium] primigenium. The sequence goes on along the minus strand of NZ_JADWYI010000001.1, from coordinate 7,501,809 downwards.
AGCCCCAGGTTGTTGTGGACGAAGCCTTCGTAGGGCAGCAGGTAGGCCGCCTGGGCGAGCGCCTCCGCCGCTTCGGCGTCACGGCCGGTGAGCAGCCAGGCGAGCCCCAGGTTGTTCAGGGCGTAGCCGTGGTAGGGGTCCAGATGCACCGCCTGCTGGAAGCGGACGATGGCCTCGCCCAGCTCTCCGGCGGCCAGATGGCCCCGGCCGAGCACCTGGTACACCTCGGGGTACTCGGGGTCGAGCAGCAGCGCGGCCTCGGCGGCCCGGAGCGAGCCCTCCACGTCCCCCACCTCCAGGAGGACCCGCGCCTTCTGCACCAGGGGCTCGGGGCCCTCCGGGAACAGGTGCGCCAGTTCCGTGTACGCGTCCGCCGCCAGCAGCTTCTTGCCCATGAGCCGCGCCAGGGGGATGAGGTGATCCAACGCCGTCTCGCGCGCGTCCAGGTCGTCCCCGGCGTCGTGCACGGCGCGGCGAACCTCGGTGAGGGCACCTGAGAGGTCACCTTCGGCGCGCAGCGCCCGGGCCCGGCCCAGGTGGTCCACCGGCGCCAGGTGCGCCTCGTGCGGGAGCGACAGTTCATCCGACGGCTCCGCGGGCGCCAGGTCCTCGGCGAGCGAGAAGCGGTCCGGGGGGGACTCGGGGAGCACGGCCTCCGCGGGGGGGCTGGAGACGGCGGGCGTGCCTTCCGCCTCGGGCGCGAGCAGGTGCTCGGGCGGGGCGAGGGGCACCTGGCTCCGTCGCAGCGAACCCGACTCACAGGCGGCGAGGCAGAGGGTCAGGATGCTGGCGAACAGAACGGACGTCCTCATGGGGTGTGGCTCCTTGTCGGAGCGTCTCCCATTGCGACCGCCATGCCAGCCCGCCCCCTCCTCGGGGACCAGGGGACGGTGTGGGTGGAAGAGGACGCCCGCCCGTGTCCCGAGCCGTCCGCGTGTGGCGCGCCAGCCACACCGTGGAACACGGCGACCCCTTGTGGGGAAAAATCCTGGCGGGACCCACAGGTGACGTGCGACGTTGGGCGGGATGAAGATCGCCGCCTGGAACGTGAACTCGGTCCGCGCCCGCCTGGACAGGCTGGTGGACTGGCTGAAGAGTGCCCAACCCGACGTGCTGTGCCTGCAGGAGCTCAAGTGCACGGAGGCGGACTTCCCCCGGGAGGCGATCCTCGCGGCGGGCTACCACGCGGCGGTGCACGGGCAGAAGACGTACAACGGGGTGGCCATCCTGGCGCGCACGCCGCCCACGGACGTGGTGGTGGGCCTGGCGGACGGCGTGGAGGACACCCACGCCCGGGTGATCGCCGCCACGGTGGACGGCGTGCGGGTGCTCAGCGTGTACGCGCCCAACGGCCAGGAGGTGGAGTCGGAGGCGTACCACTACAAGCTGGCCTTCTACGCCCGGCTGCGGCGCTACCTGGACACGCGGCACAAGCCGGACGAGCCGCTGGCGCTCTGTGGGGACTGGAACGTGGCGCCCGAGCCCATCGACGTCTGGGACGTGGCCGTGTGGGAAGGGCACACGCTCTTCACCCCGAAGGAGCGCGCGGCTTGGAAGGCCCTGTGTGACTTCGGCCTGACGGACACCTTCCGTGCCCAGCACCCGGACGTGAAGAAGTTCAGCTGGTGGGACTACCGCATGCTCCAGTTCCAGAAGAACCAGGGCGTGCGCATCGATCATGTGCTCGCGTCGGCGCCCCTCACCCAGCGGCTGGTGGCGGCGGACGTGGACCGCGAGGCGCGCAAGGGCAAGCAGCCCTCGGATCACGCGCCGGTGTGGGCCGAGTTCAAGGCCTGACGCCGCGCGGGGTGGGGGACTTGCCAGCGCGGCCGGGGGGACACACCTGTCCGGGTGCGTCTCATGACGGAAAGGTCGTCGCACATGGCAGCCAAGAAGACCCAGGGTGCGCGCTCGCGCTCCTCCGCGAGCCGGTACACGCGCCCCGCGCTGCGCGAGCGGCTCAAGAAGAAGATCCAGGCGAGTGACAAGGGGGGCAAGCCCGGCCAGTGGAGCGCGCGCAAGTCGCAGCTCCTCGCCCAGGAATACAAGAAGGCGGGGGGCGGCTACACGGGCGGCAAGGGTCAGGCGCAGAAGTCCCTGGATCGCTGGACGGACGAGAAGTGGCAGACGCGCGAGGGGAGTGCCCGGGCGCGCCATGGCCGCACCACCTCGCGCTACCTGCCCAAGAAGGCCTGGGACGCGCTGAGCGAGGGCGAGAAGAAGGCCACGGACACGAAGAAGCGCGTGGCCTCACGGGGCGGCAAGCAGTTCGTGGCCAACACCCCGGCGGCCAAGGTGGCCCGGAAGAAGGCCACGAAAACGGCCACGAAGAAGGCTCAGGGCACGGCCTCGAAGACCTCGGCGTCGGGCAGGTCGAGGACCTCGCGGCCCGCCTCGGCCAGCCGCTCGCGGGGCAAGTCCCGGTAGCGTGCCACGAAGGCGGCGGTGGGGCGCAGCGTGACGCTGGCGCCCGTGGAGCGGCGCCGGTAGGTGGTCGCCACCCGGGACGCCTCGGCCTCCTCCACGAGCGCGAGGTTGAGCTTGCCGAGGCTCGCCCCGGTGGCCGCCGCCGCGCCGTCCGCGATGCAGGTGTATTGCACCTGGGCCGGGGCGTGGTGCGCCACCTCCAGATCGAAGCTCCCGGCGGACACGCCGAGCGTGCGCAGCGCGGACGCGCCCATGCGGTAGCCCGCCACCACCCAGGGGCCCGCGCCGCCATGGACGACGCGGATGCGGGCCAGGGCGGCCTCGGAGGCGTCCGGGATGGCGGGGGCGGGCGCGGGGGTCGCGGTCGCGCAGCCGAGCAGCAGGGAGGGCAGGAGGAGGAGCGAGGACAGGCGCATGGGCGCATTGTCCCCGCGAACGCCCTCAAAAGCGCGAGCGGAAGCTGTCGTAGTCGAACTTCACCTGTTGGGCGTAGTCGGTGGCGACGGCACGCACCCGGGCCCGGAAGCCCGCGGCGTCCTTGTCCGTGCGGGATTGAATCTCCCCATCGAGCGAGTGGGGGAAGACCGAGGCATTCCAATCCTTGTCGGCGCGGGCATGGTGGGTGGCGAGCACCTGGCCCCACTGCTCGGCGAGATGGGTGAAGCGCGTGAGCGTGGTGAGATCCTCCACGGGAAAGGACGCCTTCCAGGGGGACAGCTCGCGCACGCTGTAGGGCTGGCCGTCCGCCAGCGTGGTCCACCCGAGGTGATCGTCCACCCGGTAGCCGAGCGCCTTGGCCGCCACCACGACCCGCGCGGCCAGGTCACCCCCGCTGGTGGCGTTCGTCTGGCCCACCTGCTCGGCGCCGACGTGGGGCCAGGCACTGGGGGCGCGCTGCGCCTTCCACTCGAGGATCCGGTCGTCGTCCGGGGACGAGGTGGCGCCCTCGATGAGCACGTAGTAGCGGGTGGCGCCGGTCGAGCCGATCCCCGCGCCCAGCCGCTGCATGACGTCCTTCACCGTGAAGTAGCCCGAGGGCCACGTCGTTCCGCCGCCGAGCGTGGCGCGGTAGGCGCTCATCCGGGAGACGAGGTCATTCCGCACGGTGACCGACACCGGGGCGGCCTCCGGGGACGTGAAGCTGAACTGGCGCACGCCCTGGACACGGGCGGTCCACGTGTCGAGCAGCTTCGCGCGGGTGTTCTTGGCGCTCACGTCGTCCAGGAAGTCATTGAGCAGGCCATAGGTGTTGCTCGCGCGGAACTTCCGGGTGGTCTCGCCGTTGTTGCCGGCGTAACCCTTCATCGTGTCGAGGTAGGCCTTGGAAAAGGCATCCACGAGCACTTCCTGATCCGCGGTGCTGAACGTGCCGGCCTCCCGCGCCGCGAGCAGCAGGCTGGTGGCCAGGCGCCACACGTCGAGCTGGTAGTCGCCGATGACGGCCTCGTCGAAGTCGTTGAGGCCGAAGACGATGTCGCCCGTGTCGTCGTCGAACGCGCCGGTGTTGTTCAGGTGCATGTCCCCGGACAGCCAGGTGCGCGTGGCGCGGGTGCCGCCGTAGGTGGCCAGCAGCGGCGAGGCGCCGAGGTCCTTCCAGTACAGGTGGTTGCTGCCCCGGAAGAAGGCGAAGGCGGACGCCTTCATGCGCGTGTACTTCTCGGCCAGGAGGCCGGGCGGAAGGGTGCCGTTGAAGGCGTTGAGCTCGTCCACCACGAACGCGGTGCGGCTCTGGGCGGCGTGGGCGGAGGGCAGGCTCAGGGCGAGCAGCAGGCCGCACAGGGCGCGGACCGGGAAGCGGGAAGACGTCATGAGCGGGCAGGGTAGGGACCCCATGTGGCGGGAGGGTGACGCCTGGGTGCCGCTTGCGCATCGGAGTAGAGTCGGACGTCATGGACGAGCTCTCGCGCTTCCTCCTCTCGCAGCCTCCCGAACCGCCCGTGCTCGACTCCGTCGACGCCTGGTGGACGCGGCACCTGGCGCTGGCCTTGCGCTTCTCCACGCCCGTGGACGTGGCGTTCGCCGGAGGGTTCTCCGCGGATCGCCTGGCCTATGCGTTCGCGTCGGGCTACCACTCGGCGCTGCGGGCGCTGTTGCCGGGCCTGCCGCGGGAGCACCGCTACGCCCTGTGCGCCACCGAGGCCCAGGGCGGCCACCCCGCGGCCATGGCCACGCGGCTCTCCGGCCCGAGCGGAGGCCCCTGGCGACTGGAGGGCACCAAGACGTTCGTCACCCTGGGTCGGGCGGCGGACGAACTGCTCGTGGTGGCCACCGAGGGTCAGGACGAGCGGGGCCGCAACCGGTTGCGGCTGGTGCGGCTCGATGCCCGGCGCGCGGGGGTGAGCCTGAGCGACCTGCCGCCGCCGCCCTTCGTGCCGGAGCTTCCCCATGCCGAGCTGCGGTTGGAGGCGGTGGAGGTCCGGCCCGGGGAGGTGCTGCCCGGCGACGGGTACGAGCGCTTCGTCAAACCGTTCCGGACGGTGGAGGACTGCCACGTGTTCGCGGCGGTGCTCGGCTGGCTGCTCCAGGTGGCGCGGCGCTCGGGGTGGCCGGACGAGACGCGGGAGGGGCTGCTCGCCCTGGGAGTGATGCTGCGAGGGCTCGCCCTGGCCCACCCCGCCGCGCCCGAGACCCACCTGGCGCTCGCGGGCGCGATGGACCTGCTGAGGGGCCAACTCGAGGCCCTGGCCCCGCTCTGGGAGCGGGTGGACGTCACGACGCGTGAGCGCTGGGAGCGGGACCGGCTGTTGCTCCAGGTGGCGGGCAAGGCGCGCGCGAAGCGCCGGGAGAGCGCGCGTGACAAGCTGTCCCTGGTGGTTCGGACGTAGAGGCGACGCCCATGGATTTCGACTGCGACTGGCTCATCATCGGCTCGGGCTTTGGCGGCAGCGTGAGCGCGCTGCGCCTGACGGAGAAGGGCTACCGGGTGGTGTTGTTGGAGAAGGGCCGGCGGCTCGCGGGCGAGGACTTTCCCAAGACGAACTGGGACTTGAAGAAGTGGCTGTGGATGCCGTGGCTGGGCTGGCGGGGCCTCTTCAAGATGACGCTCTTCCGGCACGTCACGGTGCTCTCGGGCGTGGGCGTGGGCGGGGGCTCGCTGGTGTACGCCAACACGCTGCCCCTGCCGAAGGACGCCTTCTTCCAGGCGCCCTCCTGGGGAGGGCTCGCGAAGTGGCGCGAGGAATTGGCGCCGCACTACGCCACCGCGCGCCGGATGCTGGGCGCCACGGTGAATCCGCTGCGCACGCTGCCCGACGACATCCTCCAGCAGGTGGGCAAGGAACTGGGCCGCGAGGACTTCCAGCCCGCCACGGTCTCCGTCTATTTCGGCACGCCTGGCCAGACGGTGCCGGACCCGTACTTCGGCGGCGAGGGGCCCGCGCGCACCGGCTGCACGGCCTGTGGCGGGTGCATGACGGGCTGTCGGCACAACGCGAAGAACTCGTTGGACAAGAACTACCTCTACCTGGCGGAGAAGCGCGGGCTGCGGCTGCACGCGGACACCGAGGTCACCTGGGTGCGGCCCCTGCCCGAGGGGGGCTATGAAGTCCAAGCCCTGGAAGGCACGACCCGGCGGTCCCGCCAGGCCCGGACGTTCACCGCGCGCCAGGTCGTCTTCGCGGGCGGGGTGCTGGGCTCGGTGGAGCTGCTGCTCAAGCTCAAGGCCTCGGCGGACGGTCTGCCCCGGCTGTCGGATCGGCTGGGCGATGGCGTGCGCACCAACTCCGAGGCCCTCATCGGCGTGGTGGCCGGCAAGCGCTTCGCGGACCAGGATCTGTCCAAGGGCATCGCCATCGGCTCCATCCTCCACACGGATGCGCACTCGCACCTGGAGCCGGTGCGCTACGCGGACGGCTCGGACTTCTTCCGCGCGCTGATGGCGCCGCACGTGGGGGGCGCCACGGCCCTGTCCCGGCTGGCGGGGCTGGTGGGCCTCTTCCTGCGCCATCCGCTCAAGGCCCTGCGCCCCTGGTTCACGCGGGGCTTCGCGCGGCGCTCGATGATCCTCCTCTACATGCGCACGCTGGACGGGCACCTGCGCATGCGGCGGGGCCGGGGCGTGCTCACGGGAGGGCGCTCGGGACTGATGACGGCGCTCCAGGCGGGACCCGCGCCCACCGCGCACATGCCCGAGGCCACGGACCTGGCCCGGCGGGTGGCGGACAAGCTGGAGGGCCTGCCCATGACCCTGGCCTCCGAGACGCTCATGGGCATCCCCACCACGGCGCACATCCTGGGCGGCTGTTGCATGGGCGACTCCCCGGAGACGGGCGTCATCGACAGTCAGCATCGGCTCTTTGGCTACCCGGGGCTCTATGTCATCGATGGCTCGGCCATTTCCGCCAACCCGGGCGTCAATCCCTCGCTCACCATCACCGCGCTGGCCGAGCGGGCCATGTCCTTCGTCCCCGCGCGCGCCGTGAGGCCCACCCCCGATGAACCCCGTGCCCTTTAGCCCCGACATGGAGCGTGGACCGTGCCGTTGATGCTGTCCGTGGTGGCCGCGAGCGTGACGCTGGCCGCGCCCGTGCGCTTCGACCGGGTGGATCTGCTGAGCGAGGATGCCGGAACCTTCCTCCACTACGACATGCCCCTGGCCGGCGCGTACACGCCCGAGGTGGCGCTGAGCTTCCTCCAGCAGGTGAAGGTGGTGGCCGCCCTGCCCGTGGGGCTGTACGCGGGGGTGTCCTACGCCTCGCAGTCGCTGTCCTACGAGGGGATGTTGTGGCGCTCGCAGGAGGGCCGGGGCCTCGTGTGGACGACGAGCCTGCACACGCGGCTGCTGCTGCCCTACGGCGCGCACGCGGGTCTGGCGTGGCGGGTGGGCCCCCTGCGGGTGGGCGGCGGCGCGAGCCTCTCGACCGCGGCCACCTGGGCGCGTCCCGATTGGAAGCAGTGGCGCGTGCTGCCCGTGCTGGCCGTGGGCATCGGCGCGAACGTGGCGCCCGGCATGTAGGAAAAAGGGAGTCCCGGTATTGACGGCTCCTACGGGGAGGCGCCTAAATCGGTGTTTCCCCCTTTTCCCCCTGCTGTCCTGGAGGTCTTGGTCATGAAGCTGAATCGGATGCTGCTCGCCTGTGGTGTGTTGGGTGTGTCCGCGTGCGGAGCGCCCCCGGCCGAGGAGCCGGAGCAGGTCATCGGGTCGAAGGAGGTGGGGCAGCTGGCCCAGCTGCTGCGCAAGCCCAACGCGGTGCGGGGCGAGTACATCGTCGTGCTGCGCGAGGACGTGAAGGGCGTGGCCCGGGTCAGTCCCTCGCAGCTGGCCGAGGAGATGGTGCGCACGCGCGGCGGTGACGTGCTGCACACCTACCAGCACGTGCTCAAGGGCTTCTCGGCGCGCCTGAGCGAGGAGCGCGTGCGCGAGCTGCTGGCGGATCCGCGCGTGGCGTACATCGAGGAGAACGGCGTGAAGTCGGTGTCGGGCTCGGGCAGCCAGTCGAGCGCGACGTGGGGCCTGGACCGCACGGATCAGCGCACCCTGCCGCTCAACTCCACGTACAGCTACAACTTCGATGGCACGGGGGTGCACGCGTACATCATCGACACGGGCATGCGCCTCACGCACTCGCAGTTCACCGGGCGCCTGGGCAACGGCTTCGACTCCATCACCGCGGGCGGGACGGCCGCGGACTGCCACGGCCACGGCACGCACGTGGGCGGCACGGTGGGCGGCACCACGCACGGCATCGCGAAGAAGGTGACGCTGCACCCGGTGCGCGTGCTGGACTGCACGGGCTACGGCTCGGACGAGCAGGTCATCGCCGGCCTGGACTGGGTGACGGCCAACCACATCAAGCCGGCCGTGGCCAACATGAGCCTGGGCGGTGACGCGTCGCAGGCGCTGGATGACGCGGTGGAGCGCACCATCGCCGCGGGCGTGGTGGTCGCGGTCGCCGCGGGCAATGACAGCTCCAACGGCTGCAACTACTCCCCGGCGCGCACGCCCAACGCCATCACCGTGGGCGCCACCACGACGAGCGACGCGCGCGCCTCGTACTCCAACTTCGGCACGTGTCTGGACATCTTCGCGCCGGGCTCGAACATCACCTCCGCCTCGTACTCGGGCAACACGTCCACCACCTCCATGAGCGGCACGTCCATGGCCTCGCCGCACGTGGCGGGCGTGGCGGCGCTCTACCTGGAGGCCAACCCCTCGGCCACGCCGGCCCAGGTGACGGCGGCGCTGACGGCCGGCGCGACGACGGGCCGGGTGGGCAGCCCCGGCACGGGCTCGCCCAACCTCCTGCTCTACTCGATGTTCATCACCAGCGGAGGCGGCACGGCGGACACCACGGCGCCCTCCACCACCCTCACGTCGCCGGCGGGCGGCGCCACGGTGAGCGGCACCACGACCCTGAGCGCTTCCGCCTCGGACGACGTGGGCGTGACCAAGGTGGAGTTCTACGTGGGCACGAGCCTGGTGGGCAGCGCCACCGCGGCGCCCTACAGCGCGAGCTGGAACACCTCGGCCCTGGCCGATGGCACCTACGCGCTCACCACCAAGGCCTATGACGCGGCGGGCAACGTGGGCACCTCGTCCGCGGTGTCCGTGACGGTGCGCAATGGCACGGGCGGCACCTGCTCCACCACCGAGCAGCTCCTGCTCAACGCGGGCTTCGAGAGCGGCGCCACCGGCTGGACACAGTCCACGGGCGTCATCGACGGGACGACCTCGGGCAGCACGGCGCGCACGGGCAGCTACAAGGCGTGGCTCAACGGCGTGGGCGCCACCAACACGGAGACGCTCTCCCAGCAGGTGACCCTCCCCTCCACGGCCTGCGCGGCGACGCTGTCCTTCTGGGTGAAGATCGTCACCTCGGAGACCACGACCACCACGGCCTACGACAAGCTCACGGTGCAGGTGCTCAACAGCGCGGGCACGGCCCTGGCCACGCTGGCCACCTACAGCAACGTGAACAAGTCCACCGACTACGTGCAGAAGTCCTTCGACCTGAGCGCCTACAAGGGCCAGACCGTCCGCGTGTCCTTCAAGGGCACCGAGGACAGCTCGTACAAGACGAGCTTCTTCCTCGATGACACCGCGCTGAGCATCACCCGCTAGACCCGGGACGTCACCCGCCCTCGTTGCCCGGGGGCGGGCCGTCCTTCTCGCCGCGCTTGATGCCCAGGGCCTTCAGTTTTTTATAGAAGTGGCCGCGCTCCAGATCGAGCAGCCGCGCGGCCTCGGTGACGTTGTCCTGGGTATGCGCGAGCGTGTGCTGGAGGATGTCCCGCTCGGCGTCCTCCACCTGCTCGCGGAAGGTCCGGTCCACCCGGGGGCGGAAGCCCGTCGGGGGGGCGGGGGAGGGCAGGGGCTTGAGCGGGAGGGGGGCGGGCTCGCTGCTGGTCGAGGGCGCCTGTCCCCGGGAGCGGGGCAGCAATTCCTGGGCATCGGCGCCCGAGACGCCGGGGCCCTCGCAAAGAATGGCCAGACGTTCCACCAGATTGCGCAGCTCACGCACGTTGCCTGGATAGGAATAGGCGGCCATGACGGACAAGGCCTCGGGTGACAAGGACAGGGGACGTCGCCCGTTGCGCGTGCACGCCTCGCGCAGGAAGGTGTCGATGAGCGCGGGGAGATCCTCGCGCCGCTCGCGCAGGGGCGGCGAGTGGATCTGCACCACGTTGACCCGGTAGTAGAGATCCTCCCGGAAGCGGCCCGCCTCGATCTCCCGCTCGAGGTTCTTGTTGGTGGCGGCGATGACCCGCACGTCGACCTTGATCGTCTCGGCGCCGCCCACGCGCTCCAGCTCTCCCTCTTGCAAGACACGCAGGAGCTTGGTCTGCATGGCCTGGGGCATGTCGCCAATCTCGTCGAGGAAGAGCGTGCCCTCGTGCGCCAGCTCGAACTTGCCCCGGCGCACGCTCACCGCGCCGGTGAAGGCGCCCTTCTCGTGACCGAACAGCTCGCTCTCGATGAGCTCGTGGGGCACCGCCGCGCAGTTGAGCTTCACGAAGGGCGAGCCCTTGCGCCGCGAGTGCTGGTGCAGGGCGCGCGCGATGAGCTCCTTGCCAGTGCCGTTCTCGCCGGTGATGAGCACGCGTCCCTCCGAGGGCGCGGTGCGCTGGATGAGCGAGAAGATGCGCTGCATGGCCGCGCCGCCGCCCACCATGTCGTAGCGGCCGTGCTCCGCGCGCAGGGCCCGCAGCTCCTCCAGGGCGGCCTGGTGCTTGAGCGCGTTGCGCAGGGCCACGAGCAGCCGCTCCCGCGCGATGGGCTTCTCCAGGAAATCGCGCGCGCCCAGTTGGGTGGCCTTCACCGCCGTGTCGATGGTGCCGTGACCGGACATCATGATGACGGGCAGCTCTGGTTTGAGTTCCATGACCTTCGCCAGCACCGTCAGCCCGTCCATGTCCGGCATCTTCACGTCCATGAGCACGGCGTCCACGGGGCGCGCGGACACCACGTCCAGGGCGACCTGGCCGTTGGCCGCGAGCTCCACGTGGTAGCCCGCCAGCTGCAGGGAGGTCTGGAGCGTCAGCAGGATGTTCTTCTCATCGTCGACGATGAGCACGGACGCGGGCATGTCGGCGGCACCTCGGGGGCGCGCCCGGAAGTGGCGCGGAGCCCCACCGTCTCGGAAACGCGCGGGATGATCAAGGATTCGGGGCATTTCGCCCCGGCTCTGTCTTGAAGACACGTGCAAGCACGTGAAACCAGAACTCCTGGTTTAAAGACAACCAATGCCTGTCTTCCCGGAATTTACGGGGAAAGCCACCCGGGTGTGGTGCACCATTCCAGAGCAAGCGGCCAGGATTCTCAAAAGCCAAGACAGCTGAGACGAAAGAAGAATCCCTGATTTTGTCGGCTGCTTGTCAGTCTTTGCTACTCCGTGATATCTGGCACGCTCCGGCGGACAATCGTGAGGGATGGACTCCCGCAGTTCTGGGGGGAACGGACCAGGCGCAACCACCGCTGGCATTCATCCGGGCGGGGACCCGAACCCAAGGGCTCTCGCCCGTATCAAGGGGCAAGAAGATCATGGCGCAATCAGCGTACCGGACGACCGGTATGCGCGCTCGCGGCGTCCCCGCGAGAGTGCTTGGAGTAGCGTGGCTCGCGACCGCACTGGCGTGCGGCAACTCGCCGGAGACGTCGGCGCAGGCGCGGTCCGGAGGAGAGGGTGTGCGCGCGAGCGCGGTCCTGCACAAGGTGCAGGTCAACGCGCAGCAGGCCGCCGAGCTGGAGAAGCGGGGCGCCAAGGTCCTGGCGGACTACGGCTCCTTCAAGCTGATGCACCTGGAAGAGTCCGTGCTGTCCACGCTTCCCGCCGAGGCGGGCGTGGAGCTGCGCGACGACTACAACAACATCCTGCTCAACGCCGGCACGATCGACACCGCGTCCGAGCGCGCGCAGTCGATGCGGGGCATCCGCAAGACGTCCTCGGGCAAGAGCATGCACCTGGTGCAGTTCTCCGGTCCCGTGCGCCCCGAGTGGTACAAGGCGCTCGAGGAGACCGGTGTCCGGGTCGTGACGTACATCCCGAACAACACCTACCTCGTGTACGGTGATTCGGCGTCGCTCCAGCGGCTGCAGAACCACATGTCCTCGGCCAAGTCCATCCAGTGGGACGGCGAGTACCTGCCGGACTACAAGCTGGACCCGTCCGTGAACAAGGCCGTCGTGGCCGAGTACTCCATCCAGCTGGTGGAGGACTCCGAGACGAACGCGGCCACGCTGGCGCTCATCGCCAAGCTGCAGTCGCGCGAGAACGTGTCCGAGCGCGCGCTGGGCTACGTGAACATCAAGGCCGCGGTGAACCGCGACGCGCTCGACCAGATCGTGCAGCGTCCGGACGTCGTGTCCGTGCAGCCGTACGTCGTGCCGGTCAAGCTGGATGAGCGGCAGAACCGCATCATCTCCGGCGCCATCACCGGCAACGGTCCCTCGGGTCCGGGCTACCTCGCGTGGCTGGCCTCCAAGGGCTTCACCCAGGAGCAGTTCTCGACGTCCGGCTTCGGCGTGGACGTGACGGACAGCGGCCTGGACAACGGCACCCCGACGCCCAACCACTTCGGTCTGTACGTCGCTGGCGACATCAACGGCCAGAGCCGCGTGATCTTCAACCGTCTGGAAGGCACGCCCAACGCCAGCAGCACCATCCAGGGCTGCGACGGCCACGGTACGCTCAACAGCCACATCGTCGGTGGCTTCAACACCAAGTCGGGCGCGCCCTACACGGACGCGGCCGGCTACTCGTACGGCCTGGGTGTGGCGCCCTTCGTGAAGCTCGGCTCCTCGGTCGTGTTCGACCCGGGCACCTTCACGCGCCCCAACTACCCGAACATGCTGTCGCGCGGCTACCGCGACAACATCCGCATCAGCAGCAACAGCTGGGGCTCCACCAGCAACGCGTACACCGCCGACTCGCAGACGTACGACGGCCTGGTGCGTGACGCGCAGCCGTCCACCGCGGCGGTGCCCGCCGACGGCAACCAGGAGATGGTCATCGCCTTCGCGGCCGGCAACTCCGGCTCCGGGGCGAACACCGTGGGCAGCCCCTCCACGGCCAAGAACGTCATCACGGTGGGTGCGTCGGAGAACGTGCATCCGTTCGGCGGCGCGGACAACTGCGCCATCGCCGACACGGGCGCGGACAACCTCAACGACATCATCAGCTTCTCCAGCCGCGGCCCCACGTCCGACGGCCGCAAGAAGCCGGACATCGTGGCCCCCGGCACGCACGTGACCGGCGGCGTGGCCCAGACGGCCGGCCAGAAGGCCGAGCCGCCCGCCGCGGCCCTTGGCTCCGCGCTCTCGTGCTTCGACGGCTCGGGTGTGTGCGGTGGTCCGAGCGGCAGCAACTTCTTCCCCACCACCCAGCAGTGGTACTCGGCCTCCTCGGGCACGAGCCACTCGACCCCCGCGGTCGCGGGCGGTGCGGCCCTCGTGCGCCAGTACTTCATCAACCAGGGCATGGCGGCGCCGAGCCCGGCGATGACCAAGGCGTACCTGATGAACTCGGCGCGCTACCTCACGGGCGTGGGCGCCAACGACAACCTCTACTCCAACAGCCAGGGCATGGGCTTGATGGACCTGGGGATGGCGTTCGACGGCACCCCGCGCAAGCTCGAGGACCAGGCGACGACCAGCCTGTTCACCGCGACCGGCCAGACCCGCACCTTCGCGGGCTCCATCTCCGACTCCACCAAGCCCTTCCGCGTGACGCTGGCGTGGACGGACGCGCCGGGTGCGACGTCGGGCGCGGCCTACAAGAACAACCTGGACCTCACCGTGACGGTGGGCACCACCACGTACAAGGGCAACGTGTTCACCAAGGACGTCTCCACGTCCGGTGGCTCGGCTGACCTGATGAACAACGTGGAGAGCGTGTACCTGCCCGCGGGCGTGTCCGGTCCCTTCACCGTGACGGTGACGGCGACGAACATCAACTCGGACGGCGTGCCCAACAACAGCACGGCGCTCGACCAGGACTTCGCGCTGGTGGTCTACAACGCCTGCAACACGGCCCCGGCCTCCCCCACGGGCGTGTCGGCCGTCGTGGCGGGTGACAACCGGATCGCCGTGAGCTTCACGGAGAACGGCGCGTCCTCCTACAACATCTACCGCTCCAAGACGGCCGGTGGCCCGTACACCCGCGTGGGTACGGCGGTGACCTCGCCCTTCGTGGACACCGAGGTTTCCGGTGGCGGCACCTACTACTACGTGGTGCGCGGCGTGCTGTGCGCCGAGTCCCCGAACTCCAACGAGGCCTCCGCCACCGCGACCGGCGTGTGCAAGGATGCCCCGACGTTCGAGGGTCTGACCTCGGCCAGCAACGCGGCGGCCAGCACCTGCTCCACGACCCTGTCGTGGTCCGCGGCCCAGGCGGCCTGCGGCGGCTCGCTGACCTACTCGGTCTACCGCTCCACCACGGCGGGCTTCACGCCCTCCGCGGCCAACCGGATCGCCACCGGCATCACCGGCACGACGTTCTCGGACAACCTGAACCTCACCAGCAACTCGCCCTACTTCTACGTGGTGCGTGCCACCGAGGTGAGCTCCGCGACGAACGAGGACAAGAACACGGTGCAGCGCTCGGCCACCCCCACGGGCTCGATCATCTCGGGCGGCGCCACGTTCTTCGACAACTTCGATGGCAGCCGTCCGGCCAACGCCTCGGCGTACTGGACCCCGTCGGCCACGGCCGGCTCCGTCACGGCGCTGAACATCGTGTCGGGTTGCCACTACCAGTCGGCGACGAACGCCTACCGCTTCGGCGCGACGAACACCGAGTGCGCGGGCTCCTACGCCAACAGCCAGAACCTGACCCTGGCGCTGGGCGGCGACGGCACCGTGTCCCCGAGCATCAACGGCTTCAACGTCTTCAGCGCGGATGGCTCGCCCTCGATGTCGTTCAACCTGTGGTACGCCTTCGAGGCCCGGTATGACGGCGCCTGGCTGGTCTACAGCACCACGGGCGCCACGGGCCCCTGGATCAACGTCAACGACGCGGTGACCGCGGGCGCCCCGTACATCACCGCGGGCGGCTACGACAACACGCTGCAGAGCACCCCCACGACGCGCATCTGGACCAGCACCAACAGCGGCGCCAACGGCTCGCTCAAGGCGGTGACGGTCAACCTGAGCGCGCTCAACGGCCAGAAGGTGTGGTTCGGCTTCCGCTTCTACTCCGACTCCATCACCGTGGCCGAGGGCATGTACGTGGACGACGTGCGCATCACGTCGGACTCGGCGAACGCCTGCACCACGAACACGCCTCCCGCGGGCGCGGCGGTGTCCTACCGCCTGACGGGTCTGCCGGCCGCCTCGCGCGTCTCGCAGCCCATCGCCTTCTCCCTGACGGCGTATGACAACGTGGGCCAGATCGCCACGGGCTACTCCGGCACGGCGGCGCTCACCAGCTCCGACCCGGCGGCCACGTTCGCTCCCTCCGCCGCGACGTTCACGGCGGGTGTGGCCAACGGCCTCTCGGTGACCTTCGGCACGCTGGGCACCCAGTCCATCACGGCCACGGGCGGCAGCATCACCGCCAGCGCCAGCACCCTGGTGACCTCGGCGTCCAAGGTGGGCTTCACCGGTCAGCCGGCCAACGCCGCGGCGGGCGCCTCGCTCGGCACGGTGCGCGTCGCCATCCAGGACGCGAGCGGTGCCACGGTGACCACGGGCTCCTACACCGTCACGCTGTCCCTGGCGAACAACCCGGGTGGCGCGACGCTGTCCGGCACGACCACGGCGACCACCTCCTCCGGTGTGGCGACCTTCACCAACCTGTCCCTGAACAAGACGGGCGTGGGCTACACCCTGAAGGCGACCGTGTCCGGTCTGGACGAGGGCACCAGCTCCAGCTTCACCATCTCGGCGGCGGCGGCCAGCAAGCTCGCCTTCCTCACCCAGCCCCCGGCGACGACCGCGGCGGGTGTGGTGACGCCGGCGGTGCGCGTGGCGGTCCTGGACAGCTTCGACAACGTGCAGACGGCCTCCACGGCCAACGTCACGCTGGCCCAGACGGCGGGCCCCACGGGCGGCATCACCGGCACCCTCACGGTGGCGGCGGTGGACGGCGTGGCGACCTTCTCCGACCTGACGGCCACCAAGGTGGGCACGGGCTACAAGCTGGCGGCGAGCTCCGGCACCCTCACGGGCGCGGCGAGCACCACCTTCAACGTGACCGCGGCGGCCATCTACCGCTCGGCCATCACGAAGCAGCCGTCCAATACGGCGGCGGGCGCCATCATCACCCCGGCGGTCGAGGTCACCCTGTATGACCAGTTCGGCAACCTGGCGACCCAGTCCAACGCCCCGGTGACCGTCTCCCTCGGCTACAACGAGGCGGGCGCGACCCTGAGCGGCACCACCACCGTGAACGCGGTGAACGGTGTGGCCACCTTCAGCGCCCTGCGCGTCAACCGCGCTGGCGTCAACTTCACCCTGGTGGCGGGCGCGAGCGGTACGCGTCTGGACACGAGCGTCGGCTTCAACGTGACGGCCGGTGCGGTCTCCAAGCTCGTCTTCCTCACCACGCCTCCGGCCGGCACGGCCCCGGGTGCGACGTTCTCGGTGAGCGTGGCCGCGCAGGATGCCTTCGGCAACACCATCACTGGCGCGACGCCCTCCATCACGCTGACGCTCGGCAATGCCGCGGGCGCCATCCTGTCGGGCACCACGACGGCCACCGCCGTCGATGGCGTGGCGACCTTCACCGGTCTGTCCATCGACAAGTCGGGCTCGGGCTACACGCTCGTGGCCGCCTCGTCCGGCCTGACCTCCGCCACCTCCGCCGCCTTCTCCATCGGCTCCACGGGCGGTGGTGACAAGGGCGACAAGGGCGACAAGGGCGACAAGGGTGACAAGGGCGACAAGGGTGACACCGGTGCTCCTGGCACCCCTGGCGAGAAGGGCGACAAGGGCGACAAGGGTGACACCGGCGCTCCTGGTGCCCCTGGCGAGAAGGGCGACAAGGGCGACACGGGCGCTCCTGGTGCCCCTGGCGAGAAGGGCGACACGGGCGACGCGGGCGCTCCTGGCGAGAAGGGCGACAAGGGCGACACCGGTGCCCAGGGCCCCGCGGGCCCCGCCGGTGGTGGCTGCAGCGCCGCCTCGGGCGCTGACGCCAGCGTCTACCTCGGCCTGTTCGTCGTCGGCTACGTCGTCTCGCGCCGCCGCCGCATGGCCGCCTGAGACGGCGGGAGAGTGACCGGGTGGAGCTGAGCGCTCCACCGGGTTGACCTCTTCCCAGGTCTGTTGAAGCTTGAACGCGCTGGTGGGATCTCCCCACCAGCGCGTTCGTCGTTTGGGGCGCGTGTCCCGAACGCCGGGAGGTGCGCGATGCGGTGGCGGAGCGTGGGGTGGGTGGGGCTCGTCCTGCTGGGCGGGAGCCTCGCGGGGGCCACGGGCTCCGCGGGCAAGCAGCGGGTGGAACGGCTCGAGCGCGAGGCGCGCGCGCTCGCCAATCCCAAGGGGTGCGAGAAGGTGGAGGAGTGCGAGCTGGTGGGACTCGGGCTCAAGTCCTGTGGAGGACCCAGGACCCATGTCGCCTACTGTTCCCGGACGACGGACGGGGCCGCGCTGAAGGCCCGGCTCGAGGCGCTCGAGGAGGCCGAGCGGGCCT
The DNA here is from genome assembly GCF_016904885.1 of Archangium primigenium. NCBI lineage: Bacteria > Pseudomonadati > Myxococcota > Myxococcia > Myxococcales > Archangiaceae > Melittangium > [Archangium] primigenium. The sequence continues at coordinate 7,484,311 of NZ_JADWYI010000001.1, read as the reverse complement.
GGCAACGAGAGGAATCACAAGCGTCCAACTGTGGACTGACACGGGTGCCCCGGTTGCGGTGGGAAGGGGGCGAATGTCGCGCCCGTTAAGGCGCGGGCACGAGGCCTGGGGGGGGACAAAAGGCTTTGACTCCGCGTTGCATGGCGGGCTAGAGGCGGACGCGCTGAGCTACTCGTTTTCATGATCAATTTCGCTGGAGGACCAATGCGTCGGATCTCGATGGTCGCGGGGCTCGCCCTCGCTGTTGCGGTGCTCGCCGGCTGCCCGCCGACCTACCCCAACTGCAAGAGCGACGAGACCTGCCAGGAGAAGGGCGAGGTCTGCGTCAACGGGTCGTGCCAGGAGTGCGCCACCGACGCCAACTGCAAGGAAGGCTTCGCGTGCCAGGGCAACAAGTGCGTGCCCAAGGGGCCGGAGTGCTCGCGGGATGAGCAGTGCACGGGCGGGCAGATCTGCCAGGGCGGCAAGTGCGCCGCGCCGCAGTGCACCTCCAAGAGCCAGTGCGCGGGGGCCCAGGAGTGCCAGAAGGGCCGCTGCGTGCTGCCGCCGGGCTCCTGCAACGACAGCGCCGACTGCGCCGGGGGCCAGGAGTGCCAGCAGAACAAGTGCGTGGCCGCCGCCACCAAGTCCGAGTGCAGCTGGGAGCCGCTGCGCTTCGGCTTCAACGAGGCCACCCTGTCCTCCGAGGCCCAGAGCCGTCTGTCGGATCTCGCCCAGTGCATCAAGGGCGCCGGTTCGGGCCGCATCGAGCTCGCCGGGCATGCGGACGAGCGGGGCACCGAGGAGTACAACCTCCAGCTGTCCCAGAAGCGCGCCGCCTCGGTGAAGAAGTACCTGGTGGACCTGGGAATCCCGGCCAACCAGCTCAAGACGGTGGGCTACGGCGAGAACCGGCCGCTCGAGCAGGGTTCCTCGGAAGAGGCCTGGGCGGCCAACCGTCGCGTCGAATTCAACCGTTAGCCGGTCTTTGAGGTAGGCTGCCGCGCGATGGCCTCCATCGAGACCGAGACTCGGCAGTCCTACCTGGTGTTCGCCTGTGGAAGCAGCTGGTACGCCGTGCCCGCTGAGTGCGCGGCGGAAGTCGTCAGCTTCCCGGAATTGACGCGGGTGCCCGGTGCGCCGGGCCACCTGCTCGGCGTGTTCGCCCACCGCGGAGAAGTCATCCCGGTCGTGGACATGAGCATGCTGGTGTCCGGCGCGAGTGAGTCCACCCGCCGGGCCGTCCTGGTGCGCCTGGGCCGCGGCACCCTGGCGCTCACGGCCAGCCGGGTGGCGGGGGTGTCCCAGGTGGATGGACGCCTCGAGCCCCTGGGCGCCAACGGGGTGCACCTGCACCTGCGCGGCCCCGCCCGCAGTGCCCAGCGAGACGTGGCGGTCATCGACCCCGAGGGGCTGTTCGATCACCTCAGTCAGGGGAACTGACGGATGAGCGGCCGGCTCTCGGGCACGCTCTTGTGCCGCGCGGGCGACAATCGGGTCGCCTTCGTCGCGCAGGAGGTGGCCACCATCGAGTCTCCCTCCACGTTCGGTGGGCTGGCGGGCTCGGCCAGCCACGCCTTCCGCGAGGCGTCCGTCACCGGCCGCATCCTCGTGGCGATCTCGGGGGAGGGCGTGGGCGTGGACACCCTGGAGATCGATGCCGAGCCGCGCGCGCTGCTGCCCGCGCCGGTGGTGCTCGCGCGGCTGGCCGGGTGCAGCCTCAAGGGCTTCATCCAGGTGCGCGGCGCGCTCTGGCCCGTCATGTCGTTGGTGGAATTCGGGCGCTTCTTGGCGCCCTCGTCGCGGGAGGTCGCGTGACGGTGTCGCGGGAACTCGAGGGATTGTCGCTCTGGACCACCCGGCCCTCCTGGTGGGGGGGCACGCTGGGGCTGGTGCTGGCGCTGCTCTACGGACGCGTCACGCACTCGCTGCCGCGCGAGGGCATCTGGCTGTTCCTGGGCCTGCTCGCGAGCGTGCTGCTGATGAACAGCGTGCTGTCCTGTGCCCAGGAGCGCCACGCCCTGCGGGTGCTGCGGGCGCTGGAGGAAGGGCGGCTGACGCCCGGACCGGACAACCTGCGGCGCGCGCTGCAGGAGGTGCGGCGGGTCCCCGGCCGCTCGTTCTGGTTCACCCTGCAGGGCTGGCTGGGGGGCGCGTTGATGCTGGCGGCCACGTACACGCCCCTGGCGGGCGCGTCGTGGACCCTGGGCATGCGCATCGGGCTCGTCGGCGTGTCGCTCGGACCGCTGTCCGCCATGCTCGTGTACCTGCTGGTGGTGCGCCGCAGCCGACTGGCCGCCGAGCGCATCGCGGCCAATGGCCTGTCGCCCCAGGAGGTCATCTCGGCGCTGCCCTCGGACCGGCTGCGGCTGCGCAAGCGCCTGGTGTTGTTCACCGCGGTGGCGGTGCTCTCGCCCTCCGTCTTCATCCTCGACGTGTCGGTGAGCCGCACCGTGAGCACCTTCGATCAGATCCTCGAGTCGAAGGATCCCACCACGCAGCGCGAGGTGGTGCGCCGGGCGCGCCATGCCACGGGCCTGCCGCTCGGCGCGCTCGCGGGGCTGGTGGTGCTCCTGGTGATGGGCACGGCCTACGTGGCGGGCACGGTGATCGCCGAGCCCCTCCGGGTGCTGTCCGAGGACGCCACGCGCATCGCCCAGGGCGAGGTGCGCACGCCCCGTTTCATCCCCGCCGAGGACGAGGTGTGGGCCGTGTCGGCCGCCTTCACGCGCATGCAGGCGCAGCTCGCCCAGGCGCTCGTGCAATTGCAGCGCGCGGGCCTGCAGATCTCCTCCACCACCGAGCAGCTCGTGGCCACCTCGGCGGATCAGGAGTCGGGCGCGGGCGAGCAGGCCATCTCCCTCAACGAGACGCGCGCCACCACCGAGGAGCTGGCGCGCTCGGCGCAGCAGATCGCCGTCAACGCCGAGTCGGTGTCCGCCATGGCGGAGACCACCTTCGGCGCGGCGCAGAGTGGCCAGCGCAGCGCGGCGGCCTTCCTCGCCGCCATGCACCGCATGAAGGGCGACAACCAGGCCATCGCCGACGCGGTGGTGCGGCTCAACAAGCGCGTGCAGCAGATCGGCAAGGTGGTGGAGTTCATCAACGAGATCGCCGACAAGTCGGACCTGCTCGCGCTCAACGCCGAGCTGGAGGGCACCAAGGCGGGCGAGCCCGGCCGGGGCTTCTCGCTGGTGGCCGCGGAGATGCGGCGCCTCGCGGAGAACGTGCTGTCCTCCACCCTGGCCATCGAGCGGCTCATCGACGAAATCCGCGACGCCACCCAGGCCGCGGTGATGGCCACCGAGGCGGGCCTCAAGACGACCGAGCGGGGCGCGTCGCTCGCGGCGCAGGTGGACGCCAGCCTGGGGCTCATCCTCGAGCTGGCGCGGCAGACGTCCCATGCCGTGCGCTCCATCTCCCTGGCCACCCAGCAGCAGCAGACGGGTACGGACCAACTCGCCGCCGCCATGGGAGACATCCTGCGCGTCACCGAGGAGAACGCCGAGGCCACGCAGCAGATGGTGGCCGCGAACACGGATCTGTCGCTGCTGGCGAGCGATTTGAAGGCCACGGTGCAGCGCTTCCACGTGGCCGACCGCGGAGGAGACGCCTGATGGATCGCCCTCGCATCCTGCGCGCGCGCCGCCCCTTCAGCCGCCGACTGTTGCGCGCCGTGCTCGGCGCCAACTTCCTCACGGCCCTGCTCGAGGCGCGCTACCTGCAGCTCACCCTCGCCTCGGGGCTGGAGGATCACGCCCTCTACCGCACGCTGCTGGCCGTGCTGTCGGTCACCTCCTTCCTCATCGTCTGGCTCTTGTGCCTGCGCCACCTGCGCGCGCTGCGCGACGTGGAGCTGGACGAGGGCATGGTGATGCCGAACCGGCTGGCCCACGCGGTGCTCGAGGTGCATCGGCTGGCCGACTTCGCCTTCGCCGCCACGCTCGGGGCCTGGGTGCTCGCGGGGCTCTTCATCGTGGGGCTCTGGGCCCATGGGCCCTTCAACAGCTTCACGCAGATGGTGAGCACGAGCTGGCCGAGCTTCGTCTTCGGGCCCCTCGCCGCGCTGCTGGCCTACTGCCTGGTGACCCTGCAGTCGCGCGGGGTGCTGCAGGACATGTCCTCCCTGGGACTCACGCCCCAGCTCGCCATCAGCATCGCGCCCCGGCGCTCGCAGATCCGGCTGCGGCTCGTGGTCTTCACCGCCATCGTGGTGATGACGCCCGCGGTGCTCATCTGGGACGTGTCCACGGTGCTCAGCGATCGCGCCTTCGATCAGATCCTCACCGCGTCCAGTCCGGCGCGGCAGGCGGAGCTGGCCGAGTCGCTGCGCCACGAGTCGCTCGTGTCCGGCAGTGTGTTGTGCCTGCTCATCTTCGGCGTGGCCCTGGCGGCCGCCTATGTGGGGGGCACCATCCTGGGCCGGCCGATGCGGCAGCTGGGCGAGGCGGCCCACCACATCGCCGAAGGGGATTTGAGCCAGCAGCGCATCATCCCCGCCGAGGACGAGGTGTGGGCCGTCTCCGCCGCCTTCTCCACCATGCGCACGCACCTGGCGGGCGTGCTCTCGCAGTTGCAGCGCGCCGGCAGCCGCATCGGCACCACCACCGAGGAGATCCTCTCCACTTCCTCGCGCTATGAGGCCGGGGCCGCCGAGCAGGCCAGCTCGTTGGATCAGACGAGCGCCACCACGGAGGAACTCGCGCGCTCGGCGCGGCAGATCGCCGAGAACGCGGGCTCGGTGGCGGAGATCGCCCACAAGACGCTCGCGGCGGCCAAGGCGGGTCAGGCCAGCTCCGAGTCGTTCATGGAGACGATGAACCGCATGCGCCACGACAACCAGGCCATCGCCGCGGCGGTGGTCCGGCTCAACAAGCGCGTGCAGCAGATCGGCAAGATCGTCGAGTTCATCAACGGCGTGGCCGACAAGTCGGACCTGCTCGCGCTCAACGCCGAGCTGGAGGGCACCAAGGCGGGCGAGGTGGGGCAGGGCTTCTCGCTGGTGGCCGCGGAGATGCGGCGCCTCGCGGAGAACGTCATCGAGTCCACCAAGGAGATCGAGGGGCTCATCGAGGAGGTGCGGGACGCCTCGGGCGGCGCGGTGATGGCCACCGAGGGCGGCGTGCGCGCCACGGAGCTGGGCACGGGGCTGGCGCAGCAGGTGTCCGAGTCGCTGCGGCAGATCGTGGAGCTGGCGGGACGCACCTCGGACGCGGTGCGGGCCATCTCCCTGGCCACCCAGCAGCAGCAGGGCGGCACGGACCTGCTGGCCGAGGCCATGGCGGACATCCTGCGCATCACCCAGCAGAGCCACAACGCCACCAAGCAGGTCATCAGCGCCAATGGTGACCTGTCCACCCTGGCGAGGGACTTGCGCGTGGTGGTGGAGCGCTTCCAGATCGAGTCCTCGGGAACGGGGGGCACGGGGTGAGCGGGCGGGAGAAGCTGCTCAAGCAGTTCCGGGAACTGGTGGGGGTGCGCCTGGAGCGCATCAACCGTCGCATCGTGGAGCTGGAGGCGGGCGCCAGTCCCGACGCGGGCCGCACGGTGCTGCGCGAGCTGCACGGCCTCAAGGGCGAGGCGCGGATGATGGGGTTCGACACCATCAACACCGTCGTCCACGAGATGGAGGAACTGGTGCGCTCCACCGAGCGCGCCGAGCATGCGCTGTCCGCGGACTCCATCGACGCGCTGCTCCGGGCGGCGGACGCCGTGCTGGTGTTGTCCGGCGCCGCGGGGCAGGAGCCCGTCCAGTCTCCCCCCGAGGTGGGCAAGCTGGTGCGCGGACTCCAGGAGTGCACCCGGGCGGAGATCACCGGCCTGGGCGCCGCCGCGCCGCCGCCGCCCGTGGCGACCCCGCGCGCGGGTCCGCCCATCGCGCGCCGCGAGTCCGTGGAGGATTCGGCCGAGGAGACCACCCCCGCCTGGGGCTCGGTGTCCCTGAGCGCGGCGTCGCCCTCGCTCGTGTCCCGCTCGGCGCCGCCGGTGCCTCCCGCCATCGCCCCGGCCTCGTCCTCGACGCGCCCCCCGCCGCCGGGACGGGCCTCGAGCCTGGAGCCGCCGCGCGCGGCGCCTCCGGCCTCCGTCACGGTCGCCACCTCCATCGCCCGCATGCCGCCCGCGGTGCCCGAGCCGCCCCGGCCCTCGCCCGTGACGGCCGCGGTCCGCACGGCGGATCGCGCGGATGGCTCGGTGCGCATCGGCGTGGCGAGTCTGGACCGGCTCACCAGCGCGGTGACCAACCTCACCCAGGTGTCGCGTCGCCGGGAGCTGGCCACCACCCGGCGTCTGGACCTGGCGCGGGAGCTGAGCCTGCTCGCGCGCGCCGCGGAGGACCTGGGCCCGGCGGCGATGCTGCTGGCCGAGCGGCTGGGGCGCGCCAAGGAGCTGGCGGCCGGCCTGCACCGCGAGGAGAAGCTGCTGGCCAACGAGGAGCTGCGCGACCTGGGCTACGTGGCCGACGAGGTGCAGCGCCTGCGCATGTTGCCGCTGTCCGTGCTCTTCGAGCCCTACCCGCGCATGGTGCGGGACCTGGCGCGCGAGCTGGGCAAGGAAGTGGAGCTGGTGGTGGACGGCGAGGACACCCGCGCGGACCGGGCGGTGGTGGAGGCGCTGCGCGACTCGCTGCTGCACCTGGTGCGCAACGCGCTCGATCACGGGCTGGAGTCGCGCGTGGACCGGGTGGCCGCGGGCAAGCACCCGCGGGGCCGGCTGACCTTGAGCGCCGCGCGGGATGGCAACCGGCTGGTCCTGCGGGTGGAGGACGACGGCGTGGGCCTGGAGCCCTCGGTGCTGCGCCGCGCCGCGGTGCGCAAGGGCTTCCTGGATGAGGCCGCCGCCTCGGGCCTGACGGATCAAGCGGCGCGCGAGCTCATCTTCCTGTCCGGCTTCACCTCGCGCGAGGTGGCCACGGACATCTCCGGCCGGGGCGTGGGCCTGGACGCCGTGCGCAGCTCGCTCCGGGCGCTGGGCGGCGACGTGGTGGTGGCGTCCCATGGCAACCAGGGCACGCGCTTCGAGCTGCGGGTTCCGGTGTCGCTCACCGTGGCCCCGCTGCTCTTCGTGAAGGTGGCCGAGGAGACCCTGTGCCTGAGCGCGGCCCATGTGTCGCGCGCGCTCCGGGTGGAGTCCTCGCAGATCAAGGAGGTGGCCGGGCGCGGGGTGCTGGAGGTGGACGAGCAGCCCATGCCCTTCGCCTCGCTGGGCGCCCTCCTGGGCCTGAGCCCGGAGCAGGAGGCCGGGGAGGGGGCGCTCGTGCTCGTCGTGCGCAGCCAGGGCTCCATGGCCGCCCTGGCGGTGGACCGGGTGCTGGAGGAGAGCGTCCAGGCCATCCTCCCCCTCAAGGGCCTGCTCGGGCACTTCCCCCACCTCACGGGGGCCACCACGCTCGCGGATGGCCGGCTGTCCATGGTGCTGTCCGCCGCGCACCTCATCGCGAACGCCCGGGGCCTGTCGGGCTTCCGGGGCAGCCGGGCCTCGGCCGTCACGCCCCGTCCCGCGCCGCCCCCCCGCCGCCGCATCCTCGTGGTGGACGACTCCCCCCTCACGCGCGAGCTCATCGGCGCGCTGCTGGAGGCGGTGGGCTACGACGTCGTCATGGCCACCGACGGCCTGGAGGCCCTGGATCTGCTCGTCAATACGCAGGTGGACCTGGTGTGCACCGACCTGGAGATGCCCCGGGCGGACGGCCTGGAGCTGACGCGCCGGCTCAAGGCGCACCCCACCCACAAGGTCCTCCCCGTCGTCATCCTCACCACCCGGGGCGGGGAGGATGACCGGCGGCGAGGGCTGGCCGCCGGGGCGGATGGCTACATCACCAAGGGTGACCTGGTGCGTCAAGACCTGGTCGACGTGGTGCGGCGGCTCCTGGGTTGATGAACCGGCGAGTCAAGACCGGTCACATTCGGTATATTCCAGGGGGCGCGCACGGAGTATGGAAGCCACATGGGCAAGAAAGTGTCGGTGCTGGTCGTCGACGACTCGCACATCTGCCGACAGCTGATCTGTGAAGCACTGAGCCGGGATCCGGATCTGGAAGTGGTCGGCACTTGCACCAACGGCAAGGAAGCCCTCGACGCGGCGCGAGAGCTCCGGCCCCAGGTCATCACCATGGACGTGGAGATGCCCGTGATGGACGGGCTGACGGCCGTCGAGCACATCATGGCCGAGGTCCCCACGCCCATCCTGATGCTCACGGCGGACCCGCGGCAGCAGGCGCCAGAGCTCACGTGCCGGGCGCTGGAGATCGGCGCCCTGGCGCTGCAGATCAAGCCGTCCATCGACGCGGGGCTGGAGGCGTGGAACCTGTCGCGCGAGGTGAAGCTCTTGTCCTCGGTGCGCGTCATCCGCCACATCCACAGCAAGCGTCGGCCGCCCCTGCCCGGTGGGGGCACCACGCCCGCGCCCGTGGGCATGCCCTATGGCGTGCTGGCGGTGGCCAGCTCCACGGGCGGCCCGCAGGTGCTCTTCCGGATGTTGTCCGAGCTGCCCGCGGACTTCCCCACGCCCATCGTCATCGTGCAGCACATCAACGCCGCCTTCGCCGAGTCGCTCGCGGGCTGGCTCGCCAACTCCTCGAAGCTCAAGGTGCGGCTGGCGCAGGATGGCGAGCAGCTCCTGCCCGGCAACGTGCTCATCGCGCCGCCCGGCCAGCACATGGCCATTCCGTTCCGGGGCCGCGTGGCGCTCAAGCCGGGCGTGGAGCGCGACGGGCACATGCCCTCGGGCACGGTGCTGCTGGAGAGCGCGGCCAAGGCCTACGGGCGGCGCGCCCTCGGGCTCATCCTCACCGGCATGGGCGAGGATGGCGCGGAGGGCCTGCTCGCCATCAAGCAGGGCGGGGGCCTGACGCTCGCGCAGAACGAGGAGTCGTGCGTGGTGTTCGGCATGCCGGGCGCCGCGGTGGGGCGCAAGGCGGTGGACCACCTCGTCCATGGCGACGACGTGGCGGGCACGCTGATGCGCCTGGTGCGCGGCGAATCCCTGGCCGTGGGGCGCTGAACCGCGGTGCCGCCCTCCTATCCGGCCCGCTTCCACCCCGTCCACGCGCTCGTGGCGCGTCGCACGGGCATGGCCTTGAGCGACCTGCAGTGCCGCCGGCTGGACGAGAAGCTCGCGGGGTGGGGGGGCTCGAGCGTCCAGCGGCTGCTGCACCTGCAGTCCCCAGAGGGCTCCGCGGAGCTGGCCGAGCTCATCGACGCCATCACCGTGCAGAAGACGGAGCTGTTCCGGGACGAGGCCCAACTGGAGGCGCTGCGCGCGCACGTGCTGGCGCCCCTGGTGGCGCGCGAGCGGCGGCCCCTGCGGGTGTGGAGCGCGGGCTGCGCCACGGGCGAGGAGGTGGCCACGCTGCTCGTGCTGCTGGCCGAGGTGGGCGCGGATCCCGCCAGCACGGTGCTGGGCACGGACATCTCCGAGACGGCCATCCAGCGCGCCCGCGAGGGGTGGTTCAGCGCCGAGCAACTGCAGCGGGTGCCCCCCGCGCTGCGCGAGCGCTGGTTCGTGTCCGTGGGGCCGGGCCGTCACGGCCTGGTGCCCGCGCTCAAGGAGCGCGGCAGCTTCCTGTGCCACAACCTGATGGACTCGGTGTACCCCTCGCCCGTGGAGCGCCGGGGCTTCGACATCATCGTCTGCCGCAACGTCCTCATCTACTTCAGCCCCGAGTCCTTCACCCGCGTGGTGTCCTCCTTCGGCGAGCGGCTCGCGCCCGAGGGGCTCCTGGTGCTCTCCTCCACCGAGCCCCTGCTGAACACGCCGCCCGGCCTGCGCACCCTGCGCTTCGACGAGGCCTTCTTCTACGGCCGCGCGCCGCCGGAGCCCCCCGCGCCCCCCGTGCCTCCGTCCTCGGGCTCGGGCCGGTTCGCGACGGTGGGTTCGGGCTCGGGCCGGTTCGCGACGGTGGGCTCGGGCCGGTTCGCGGCGGTGGGCACGCCCGGGGCTCCGCTGGACGTGGCGCCTCCGCCGCCGCCTCCTCCGCCCACCACCCTGGCCTACGAGGAGGCGGACTCGCTCTTCAGCCAGGTGCTCGGCTGGGCCACCTCGCACACCCAGCCGGGCCCCCAGACCGAGGAGACGCTGCGGCGCTGCCTGCGGTTGGATCCGGATCTCGCCGCGGCCCGCTACCTGCTCGCCATGGTGTGCGAGCAGCGCAACGCTCCGGGTGATGCGCTGAGTGAATACCGCCGCGCGCTGCGCTCGCTGGAGGAGGGAAGGGCCCGCTCCACGCCCTTCTTCCTCAACAACGCCCGGCTCCAGGTGGCGTGTGCCCGGGCCATCGAGCGCCTGGAGCGAGCGGGCGGCCCTCGGCCGGGGTGAAAGCCCACGCATCCCAGGGGCTTTGCCCTTAGGATGTGCCCCCTATGCGAAGGCTCGCCCTCCTCGTCCTGCCGCTCGCCCTCTCCGGGTGCTTCTATCCCGCCAATCGGGGCAAGGCCCTGGAGTCCCGGCTCGACCGGCTCGACACCGCCCAGGCCCAGGTCCAGGAGGAGCTCAAGCGCACGCGCGCGGAGCTCGACGCCACGCTGCCGCGCATCGACGAGAAGATCGCCGAGGTCTCCAAGGCCCTGCAGGGCCTGGACACGGCGTCGCGCCGCTCGGGCGCGGACATCGGCATCCAGCTGCAGAAGACGGTGGAGGACCTGGCCCAGCTGCGCGGCCAGGTGGAGACGTACGTCTACAAGATTGGCGAGCTGGAGTCGGCGCTCAGCCGCACCAGCGATGACACCAATCAGCGCTTCCTGGCGCTCAAGGGTGAGGAGGCCCAGAAGGAAGCCGAGGCCCGCAAGAAGGCCGAGGAGCTCAAGCGCCCCACGGACAAGAAGGAGTTCCTCGCCCTGGCCCAGTCCAAGGCCAAGGGGGGCGAGGTGCCCGTGGCCCGCCAGCTCTACAACGAGTTCATCAAGAAGTGGCCCAAGGACGCCCTCACGGCGGACGCCCACTTCGGGCTGGGCGAGAGCTACTTCGCCGAGGACAAGTGCCGCGAGGCCCTGTTCGAGTACGGCAAGCTCCTGCAGGAGTACCCCAAGTCGGAGTCCACGCCGAACGCCTACTTGCGCTCCTCGGAGTGTTTCAAGAAACTCAAGATGCAGGAGGAGTCGCGGCTGGCGCTCGAGGAGCTCGTCAAGGGCTACCCCAAGTCCGACGCGGCCAAGACGGCCAAGAGCCGGCTCGCGGAGCTGGACAAGGCGAAGAAGGGTCGGAAATGAACCGCCGTTCATTGCTGCTCGCGTCGATGACGCTGATGCTCCTGCCCCGGGCGGCGAGCGCGGCGCCCAAGTCCGTGGTGCTGCTCTTCTCCGGAGACAACGGGGGCGAAATCGCCCCCTGTGGTTGACGCCACAACCCGTCTGGCGGTCTGGCCAGACGAAAGACGGTCTTCTCGCGGGAGCGCGCGAAGGGGCCGGTGCTGGTGCTGGATGCCGGAAACGCTCTGTTCAAGACGACCTTCGCGGGGGGAGACCCCCAGGAGAAGGCGCGGGCGCAGCTGTTGCTCGAGGAGATGGACGCCTTGGGGACCACGGCCATGGCCGTGGGCGCCCGGGATCTGATCCTGGGCGCGGACTTCCTGCGCGCCTTCCAGAAGAAGGGGAAGATGAAGCTCCTGTCCGCCAACCTCGTGGATGGCGCGGGCAAGCGGCTCTTCGACGCGTCCACGGTGGTGAGCGTGGGCGGGGTGAAGTTCGGCATCGTGGGCGTGTCGCCCTCGGGGCCCGTGCCGCGCCAGGACGGGCTGACGGGCCAGCCCGCGCTGCCCGCGGTGCTCGCCGAGGCCCGCCGCCTGCGCGAGAAGGACAAGGTGGACGTGGTGGTGGTGCTCGCGGCCCTGCCGTCCCTGGAGGCCTCCACGCTGTCGCTCCAGTCCGGCAAGGCGCTGGACCTCATCCTGCAATCCCATGACGGGCGCGTGTCCACGCTCGCCCAGCGGGACGACTACGCCCTGTTCATGACGGCGGGGGATCGGGGGCGGCAGCTCGCCCGGGCGCAGCTCACCGTGCAAGGCCCCCGCGGGCCCTTCGTGGACCTGTCCCAGCAGGATCGCGCCCAACAGAGCCTGAAGATTGTCGAGGACAACCTCGCGCAGGCCCGCAAGAGCCTCGCCGCCGCCCGCGATGCGTCGGTCCAGGCCACCTGGAGGGAGACCATCGCCGGTCTGGAGCAGCGCAAGAAGGAGCTCGGCCCCATGTCCGTGCCAGGGGGCGCCAAGGCAGGCGAGCGGGCGATCCGCTTCTCGTATGTCCCCCTGGGGAGTGACATTCCCGACGATCCGGATATCAAAGCACGGGTGGAGCGAATCGAACCGCCGGGGTCCGCATCTCATTAGATGGAAGCAGGGCCCGGTCTCGGGTCTTGTGCCCAGGCCGGTGCGCCGTTATAAGCGCCGACCTACCTTTAGAACGCCAGACCTCCCACCTCGCCGTGGGGGCAAGGCGCAGGAGTCGAACATGAAGGCCGATCTGCACCCGATGTACCCGCCCTCCCGCATCACCTGTGCGTGTGGGAGCGTCGTCGAGACCAAGTCCACGCGCGGCTCGTTCGCCGTGGAAGTCTGCTCGAACTGCCACCCCTTCTTCACGGGCAAGTACAAGCTGCTCGACACCGCGGGCCGCGTGGACAAGTTCCGCAAGAAGTACGGCGCCAAGGCCGCCATCGGCGGTCTGGCCGCCGCGGCGGGCGAGGCCGAGAAGGCCGAGGCCGAGAAGGCCGCCAAGCAGTAACAGCGGTCACGCGGTTCCCCACGGGCACGGTGTTGGACGCTTCGCAGGAGGCCTCCCACCGTGCCCGTGGTGTTTCCAGCGCCTAGGCGATCACTTCCGCCTTGGTGATCACCACGTCCTCGGTCGGCACGTTCTGGTGCATGCCGCTGTTGCCCGTCTGGACGCCCTTGATCTGATCCACGACGTCCTGGCCCTTCACCACCTTGCCGAAGACGGCGTAGCCGAAGCCTTGCTGCGTGGGCGCGGTGTGGTTGAGGAAGACGTTGTCGGCCACGTTGATGAAGAACTGCGCCGAGGCCGAGTGGGGCGCGGACGTGCGCGCCATGGCCACCGTGTACGTGTCGTTCTTCAGGCCGTTGGCGGCCTCGTTCTCGATGGTCTCGCGGGTGGGCTTCTGCTTCATGCCCGGCGCGAAGCCGCCGCCCTGGATCATGAAGTGGGGGATGACGCGGTGGAAGATGGTGCCGTCGTAGTGACCGGCCTTCACGTACTCCAGGAAGTTGGCGACCGTCTTCGGGGCCTTGGCGGAGTCCAGCTCCAGGACGATGTCGCCCTTGGACGTCGAGAGTTTCACTTGGCTCATGCGGGAGTCTTCCTCGGATGAAAGGGGGACGAACGAAAAGCGGGCGGACTCTAACCGCCTCCCCCTCTCCTGTCTCATCCAGGGCGGGCCACTTGAATCTCCCGCCGCGCGGCCCAGGCCGTCAGATCCTGGCGCTGGAGCGCCGCCGCCATGAGCTCCGGGAACAGGTCCGGCGTGCAGGCGAAGGTGGGGATGCCGAGCGCCGCGAACCGCGCGGCGTGCTGGGGGTCGTGCGAGGGCGTCCCTTGATCATTGAGCGCCAGGAGGCAGATGACCGTCACGCCCCCGTGCACGAGCGACGCGGCGTGCTGGAGCATCCGCTGGGCGTCGCCTCCCTCGAAGAGATCCGTGATGAGCACGAGGATGGTCTGGGCCGGTCGGGTGATGACTTGCTGACAGTAGGCGAGCGCCTTGGCGATGTCCGTGCCGCCGCCCAACTGCGTGCCGAAGAGCAGCTCCACGGGATCCGACAGGTGCTCGCTCAGGTCCGCCACCGCCGTGTCGAAGACGACCATGCGCGTGGTCACCGCCCGCAGGGAGGCGAGCACCGCGCCGAAGATGCTCGAGTAGACGACCGAGGTCGCCATGGAGCCACTCTGGTCGATGCAGAGCACCACGTCGCGCAGGCTCGAGCGCTTGCGCCCATGGCCTACGAGCGTGTCCACCACCACGGATTTGCGCTCGGGCAGGTAGTTGCCCAGGTTGGCGCGCAGCGTCCGGTCCCAGTCGATCTCCGCCGTGCGGGGACGGCGCGTGCGCGAGGCCCGGGACAGGGCGCCCCGCACGGCCCGCTCGGTGGGCGCGCGCAGCCGCCGCTCCAGGTCGTCCACCACCTTGCGCACCACCCGACGCGCCGTCTCCTTCGTCTTCTGGGGCAGGGTCCGGCTGAACGACAAGAGCGTGGCCACCAGCTCCACGTCCGGCTCCAGGGTCTCGAGGACCTCCGGCTGTTGCAGCATCTTGAGCAGCCCCAGCCGCGCGATCGCGTCTCCCTGCATGACGCGCACGACGGGTGTGGGGAAGTACTCGCGGATGTCCCCGAGCCAGCGCGAGACGTGGGGCATGCTGGCCTCGCGGCCCGCCTTGGGCTCGGCGTCGTACAGCGCCTCGAGCGTGCGATCCATGCGCCGCTCGTTGTCTCCCAACCGCACGCCCAGGGGCTCCTGCGCGGGCTCTCCGAGCACGAGCCGCCAGCGCTCCCGCCGCTCTTCTTCAGGAGATTTCATCGAGCCTCACTCCCAACAACGAGGACAGCACCGGCAACACCTGGGCCACGCGCTTCGGATCCAGCGTCTCCCGCGGGGTGCCCTCCCGCCGGGCCGTGGAGGACGGCGAGAAGTCCCGCACCCGATCGGCCATGTCGCGCCGCTCGGCCGCCTTGAAGCCGGAGAAGGCCCGCCGCATCAGCGGCAACTGCTCGACGAAGGACTCCCGGGCCAGGCCCTGGAGCCACCCGTCGAGCGCCTCCCACAGGCCGGTCTGGTGCAGCAGCAGCAGCGCATCGCCGGAGATGAGGCCCTCCAGCCAGGCCGCCGCGTCCTTGGGTGCGACCGACGGGGAGAGGGCGCGCTGGGCCAGGGTGGCCAGCTCCGCGTCCTGTCCCCGTCCCAGCTCCAGGCGCAGTCGCACCGCCGCGCCGCGCACGAGCCCATGGACGGCGTCGCGATGCACGAGCCCCTCCAGGGCCTGGGCCCATTCCGCCTCCCGTTCCTTGTCCGCGAGCAGTCTCACGGCCTCCTGCATGGTGCGCAGGTGCTGGCGGCGCTGGAGCGCGGCCTCGTCGTCCAACGACACACAGGCGCCCGGCAGGCCGATGATGATGCGCTCGAAGAGGCCATGGGCGATGGCGAGGATGGGCCCGGTGGGCGTCTCGCGGACGGTGCCCTGGCGGAGGCTCTTGGCGAGCTGGGGATAGGCATCGATCAGCGCCAGGATGTCCGTCGAGCGACTGGAGAGCGCTTGCAGGTGCTGGAGCACGGTGTCGATGGCCGTGGGCGGCAGCTCCGCGGGCAGGGAGCCCAGGAGCAGGTCGGTGAGCGTGCCGAGCTCCGTGGCCTCGCCGGCGCGCGCCACCACCCGGCCCACGGCCGCCAGCTCCACCGTGTTGCCGAACAGGCTGGCCTCGACCACGTTCACGGCCAGCACGGGCTGCCATTGCATGCGCCAGGTCTCGGGGAACGTGCCGGTCGTCTTCTTCTGGCTCTCCTCCAGCACCCCCCAGGGGATGTCGAGCAGGGTCAGCCGGTGGAGCAGCCGGCTGCGGTCGCGGTCCAGCGCCTTGCGCAGGTCCAGCTCCAGGAGCTTGCTCTCCGCGGAGGGCGGCAGGCGCAGCGTCTTCTGCCAGGCCGCGAGGTCTCGCGCGAGCGGCACGGAGGGCACGTCCGCGGGCACCTCGCCCAGCCCCGTGCCCACCTCCAGCTTGTCGTGGATGAGCCGCAGCGGCGTGGGGTCTCCCTCGCACAACACGCTGAGCGCCGCGTCCCGCAGCTCGTCCAGGCCCACCACGTGGCGCTCGCGCAGCGCCGCCAGCGCCTCGGCAAGTCGCACCGTCTCGATGACACTCGCGGAGGAGGCGTCCATGCCCGCGTCCCGCAGGAGGTGGGCGATGCGCGCCGCCCACGTCGACACCGGCCGCTCGGGCGTGAGCCACAGGTGCGCGTACCAGCCCGGAGAGTCCACGCCCGCGCCATACCCGCTGCGCCAGCCCAGCCGGTCATACGTCCAGGGCACCCACGTGGCGGCCACCTTCGCCTTGGGCAGGCCCTTGAGCAGGGCATCGTCCTCGCGCGCGGGCCGGGGCGTGGCGAGCGCCGGTCCATGCCAGGCCCCACACACGACGGCGATCCGCTGGTGGCCGTCCTTCTTCGCCTGACGGATGCAGCGGCGCATGTACGCCTCGCGCAGGGCCTCGCGGGCGGGCAGCGCCGACTCGTTCTCGCGCAGGGCGCTCATGGCCTCGAGCACCGCCTCGAAGACGCCCGTCACGTCCTGGCGCTGCTCGATGAGGTGCTCCCACCAGCGCTCGCCGTCCGTGTGCCCCGCCGCCCGCGCGAGCGCGCCGAGGGGATCCCTCCGAGGGGAGTCCTCCGGCTCCGTCGGCTCCGGCGCGGGGTCGAGTTCCTCCGGGGGCAGGAGCTGGTGCGTCTGCGGCAGGTCGATGAAGCGCACGGGCAGGGCGCGCGCCACCGCGTACTGGAGGGCCTGCCACTCGGGCGAGAAGACGGCGAACGGGTAGAAGACGGCGCGCGCGGGCGCCTCCACCGCGTAGACGAGCAGGGCCACCGGCGGCTTCATCTCCGCGTGGGCCGCGAGGGCGAGCAGGCCATCGGCCTCGGGGGGGCCCTCGATGAGCACCACGTCCGGCTGGAGCTGCTCGAGCGCGGCCCGCACGCCCCGCGCGCTGCCCGGGCCATGGTGCCGCACCCCGAGCACGTGCACCGTGGCGTCCGACGCCGTGCTCGCGCCACCGCTCACAACACCTCCATGCAGGCGCGGTAGAGGTCCTTCCACCCCTCGCGCTCCTTGACCACCGTCTTGAGGTACTCGAGCCACACGACCCGGTCCTGCACGGGATCCTTCACGATGGCGCCGGTGAGGCCCGCGGCCAGGTCCGGCGCCCGCAGCACGCCGTCGCCGTAGTAGCCCGCCATGGCCAGCCCGCCGTTCATCACCGAGATGACCTCGGCGGTGGACAGCGAGCCCGAGGGCGTCTTGAGCTTCATCGTCCCGTCCAGCGTGGCGCCCCCGCGCAGCTCGCGGAACAGCGTCACCACGCGGCGGATCTCCTCCAGGGCGGGCTTCTCCGCGGGCAGGGCGAGCGCCTGACCCATCTCGGCCACGCGCTTCTCGACGATCCGCACCTCCTGCTCCAGCGAGTCGGGCGTGGGCAGCACCACGGTGTTGAAGCGGCGCAAGAGCGCGCTCGACAGCTCGTTGACGCCCCGGTCCCGGTTGTTCGCCGTGGCGATGACGTTGAAGCCCGCGCGGGCCTGCACCTCGCTGGACAGCTCCGGCACGGGCAGCGTCTTCTCGCTCAAGAGCGTGATGAGCGCGTCCTGCACCTCGCTCGGCATGCGCGTGAGCTCCTCGATGCGCGCGAGCTTGCCCTCGCGCATGGCGCGCATCACGGGGCTCGGCACCAGGGCGCCCTCCGAGGGGCCCTCGGCGAGCAGCCGCGCGTAGTTCCAGCCATAGCGCAGCACCGCCTCGTCCGTGCCGGCCGTCCCCTGCACGAGCAGCGTCGAGTCCCCGCTGATGGCGGCCGCCAGGTGCTCGCTCAGCCAGGACTTGGCGGTGCCCGGCACGCCGTAGAGCAGCAGGGCGCGGTCGGTGGCGAGCGTGGCCACGGCGATCTCCACCAGCCGCGCGTTGCCGATGTACTTGGCGCTCACCGGGGTGCCATCCGCGAGCGTGCCTCCGAGCAGGTACAGGCGCACGGCCCACGGGGACAGCTTCCAGCCCGGGGGCCGGGGCCGATCGTCGACCCGGGCGAGCGCGGCCAGTTCCTCGGCGTACTGGTGTTCGGCGTGCTGGCGGAGAACGGGGGAGGCGATCACGGGTTCAACTCCTCGTGGAGGATGCGAAAGAGGGTGACGAGCCGCTGGAAGCGCTCGAAGACGGAACGGTAGGCGGACAGCCGCAGCGGCGGGGGCGGAGCATTGGCCGCGGCGAGGAGACACTCGGGCGGCAGGGCCCGGACGGCCCGCCAGAGCGGACCCACGGTGTTGGGGTTGTCGTACAGCGCGTTGAGCCACGCCATGCCCAGCTCCCGGGGCCAGGGCGCGGGGGTCAGCGCCAGGGCCTGCTCCCGCCAGGGCAGGGTGGCGGTGCCGCGCAGCAGGCGCAGGCTGTGCGCGGTGCGCTCGCTGGCGGGCAGTTGCTCGAAGACGGTGAGCGCCAGGGACTGGGCGCGGGTGGCGGTGAGCCGATGGGCGGGCTGCGCCGACCACACGTCCAGGAGCGCCGAGGCCCACGCGAGCGAGGGCTCCAACCGGAAGGCGTGGGCCCAGCCCTCGGAGAGGGCGGCGAAGTCGTCCGTCTGGGCGGCCTCGGTGGCGATGCGCTGGGGCGGGGCCTGGAAGACGCGCTCCCATTCCGGCAGCGGGACACACTCCAGGAGCCGGGTGAGCCAGTGCTCGCTCTGGCCCACGCCCGAGGGCGGCTTGTCGAGGCCATCCTTCTCGGCCTCCGCATCCCAGGCGGCGGGCAGCCGCACACTCAGCGTGGTGCCATTCCAGAGCAGCACGGTCCGGGCCCGCTCGCGCATGCGCAGCGCGAAGGCCGAGCCGGGCAGCCGCGCGAGCAGGTGGCGCGCCACCTCACGCACCGTGGGCGCGCGATGATCCTGCCGACCCAGCTCCAGCGCGGGCTCGTCCTCGGGCGACAGGGTCGGATCGAAACAGGCGAGGAAGCGCGCCCGGTGCTCGGCCTTCTCCTGCGTCCACGTGTCCATCACCCACTGGCGGGCGCGCGCCGGGTCCAGCCGTCGCATGTCCTCCAGGGCCGTGCGTCGCGCGTCGAAGGTGCCCTCGGCCCAGACACGCTCGGCCTCGGTGACCTCCAAGGGCGTGGAGGGCCGCCACGCTGGACCGAGGCGCGAGAGCCAGCGGCCCCGCTCCCCGAGCACGGGCTCCAGGCTCGCGCGCAGGGGACCCTTGCTCCGGTTCAGGGCACTGACGAGCAACTCCGGGGGCAGCCTGCGCCGGGCCCGGGCCAGGCGCTTGAAGACCTCGGCCAGGAGCTCGTCGCGCTCGGGGTCGCCCCCTCCGAGCAACTCCCGGAGCAGGGCGCTCACGCGGGGCGGGCAGACCTCCAGGGTCTCCGGCGGCACGGGCGGCTCGGTGGCCTCGGGCCGGGCGGCGAGCTGTCCCGCGGCCCGGGTGATGGCGCGCACGCCCGCGGCGAGCAGGAGCCGCTTCTCCAGCGACTGGCCCTCGAGGGCGCGGAACGCCGCGGCCTCCGGACCGTCGAGCGGATCGGCCTGGGGCGCGCGGGAGGTGCCCAACGAGGCGAGGTGGGTCAGCACGTCGGCGTCGCTCATGACATGACTCCCTGGAGGGGGTGGAGGAGCTGCCCCACGCGCGCGCCCAGGGGCCACAGGCGCTCGCCGTCCCAGTCGCCGAACACCTCGAGCGGCTGACCGCCGGACAGCGCGAGCAGCGACCAGTGGTTCTCTCCGGCCAGGCGCACCGCCGCGCCCGTGGCATCGCGCAGCCACCAGTGCGCGTGCGCGTCCCGCAGGGGCGTGACCGGACCGAGCAGCACCGGCGTGCTGTCCTGGAAGGGATTCTGGGACAGCTCCTGGGCGAAGCGCTGGCCCAGGTCCTCGATCGACAGGGTGGGCAGGGGTCCCGTCCAGGCGTGGACCTCGCCGCGCCGCTCGAGCACCTTGGCGCGACGGGGGACCGCGCTCGGCCAGAACACGCAGCGCGCGTCGAACGCCGAGCCCGGCAGGAAGCTGTCGGTGAAGGTGGCCCGCCCGGCCGCGAACTGGAGCACGAGCGCGATCCGGCCCGTGGTGGTGCCCATCAAGTAGGTGCGCTGCACGCGCACGCGCTCCTCGTCGTCCTGCACGTGCGACAGGACGGTCCAGGTGTCGTGCACCTGCTCGCCGCGGGCCTCGACTTCCTCCTCGCGCAGGGAGAAGCCCACCAGGGTGCGCAGGTCCTCCTGGAGCGGCGCGGGCAGCGTGTCCCGGCGTCCCCAGGCCTCGGCGGCGAGCGCGAGCCGACCCAGCGCGTCCAGCAGGCGCCGGGGCCAGCCGGGACCCGAGCCCGGAATCTCCGCGAGCCGCCGCACCCGCGAGGCCATGCCCGGCGCCTGGGCATCCACGAGCCGCGCCGCCTGGGTGCTCCACGTGTCCGTGTTCGGCTCCAGGCTGGCGAAGCCCATGCGCACCAGGTCCTCCATCCAGGCCCGCATCGCCTCCAGGCCCCGGCTCACGCGCTCCTGGCGATCCGACGCGCGGCGGCTCTGGGCCTGCGGGTCGGCGGGGGGCGCGCCCTCGGCGAGCGTGGCCTTGCGCTTCTCCTTGCGCTCGCTCGAGGCGGCGCGGCGCTCCAGCCATTCGGTGACCCACTCGGGCGGCGGGGCCTCGGGCAGGTGGCCGCCGGCGAAGAGCACCAGGAGCCCTAGGGCGTGCTTGCAGGGAAACTTGCGGCTCGGACACGAGCACTTGGAGGACAGGTCTCCCAGGTCGACGCGCACCTGGTACAGCGCACTGCCCCGGCACTCGCCCCAGAGCGCGTGCGCGGCGCGGCCCGGATTCGTCCAGTGGCTCGCGGCGCCGAGTTTCCGGCCCGCGGCCGCCGCCGAGGCATCCGGCGCGAGCGCGAGCACTTGTTCCACGGTCAGGGTCGAAGAGGCCATGCGTTGCGCGGGAGCATAGCCTTGGCGCTGACACGCCCGAGGCCGAAGCACCAGCGCGCGCGGCCCGTCAAGTTTCCGAGTGCTTCCACGTGCTACAGGAAAGTACAGGCGAGAAATTCGACGTAGCACCGTGTTGCCCTCACATTGCCCCCCGTCACGACGAACCCCCTCTGACGGAGGCGAGAGATGTCCGCCGAAGCCGCAGCCCCTGCCCTGAAGCTTGTCCAGCCGTCCCTGCGTGAGAGCCTCTTCGCCAAGAGCGACGCGTACCGGCTCTACCAGGGTGACAGCCTGGCCCTGCTCAAGCAGTTCGAGGCCGGCACGTTCGACATGGTGTTCGCCGATCCCCCGTACTTCCTGTCCAACGGCGGCTTCACCTGCAAGAACGGCAAGCGCGCCGCGGTGAACAAGGGCGAGTGGGACGTGTCGCGCGGCGTGGAGGAGGATCATGCCTTCACCAGCGCCTGGCTCAAGGAGTGCCAGCGCGTGCTCAAGCCCACGGGCAGCATCTGGGTGAGCGGCACCCAGCACGTCATCTTCTCGGTGGGCTTCGCGATGCAGAAGCTCGGCTACAAGCTGCTCAACACCGTCACCTGGTACAAGCCCAACGCGAGCCCCAACCTCGCCTGCCGCTACTTCACGCACTCCTCCGAGCTGCTCATCTGGGCCTCGCCCAAGCCGGCCGCCAAGCTCCAGCACACCTTCAATTACAAGAAGATGAAGCAGGACAACGGCGGCAAGCAGATGCGCGACGTGTGGGCCCTGCCGCGCACGGGTGAGGAGGAGCTGGAGGCGGACGAGGCCGGCCGGGTGTGGACCATGACGGCGCCGCGCCGCGAGGAGAAGGCGCACGGCAGCCACCCCACGCAGAAGCCCGTGTCGCTGCTCGAGCGCGTCATCGAGGCGAGCACCCCCGAGGACGCCCTCATCCTCGATCCGTTCAACGGCAGCGGCACCACCGGCGTGGCGGCCATGAAGCTCGGCCGGCGCTACGTGGGCATCGACCTGGACGCCAACTACCTGTCGCTGACCAAGAAGCGCCTGGCCGAGGCCGAGCGCGCGAGCCGCTAAGGCCCGCGCCCGGTTCACTTCGTGGCGAGCGGGAGCACCTGACCCTCGGGCACGTGCTTCATCGCCACCGAGTTCATGCAGTAGCGCAGGCCCGTCGGGGGCGGACCGTCCGGGAAGACATGGCCCAGGTGGCCGTCACACCGGCCGCAGCGCACCTCGGTGCGCACCATGCCATAGGACACGTCCCGGTACTCCGTCACCGAGTCCGCCTGGAGCGGCTGGGTGAAGGAGGGCCAGCCCGTGCCGGAGTCGAACTTCTCGCCCGACTTGAACAGCGGCTGGGCGCACCCCGCGCAGACGTAGGTCCCCGGCGTCTTCGTCCCGAGGTAGCAGCCGCTGCCAGGCCGCTCGGTCCCATGGTGGCGCAGCACCTGGTACTCCTCGGGGGTCAGACGCTTCTTCCAGTCCTCATCGCTCAACACCAGTTTGTCGGCCATGGGGGAATCCTGCTGTCCGCCCCCGCCGAGGGCAACCCTTTCGCATGCCCTCGCGCGTGCCCTCGCTGGCGCGCCCTCAGGAGGCCAGGGCCACCTGGAGCAGCACCTCCTGGATTTGTGGCAGCGCGTAGGGCTTGGGCAACACCCACAGGTTCGGCATCCGCGCGTCCTCCGCGCTCAGCACGGCGCGGCCGTGGCCGGAGGCGATGATGATCTTCATCTCCGGGTAGCGCTGCCGCACCTCGCGCGCCAGCTCCACGCCGGACTTGCCGGGCAGGGTCACGTCGGTGAACAGCACGTCGAAGCGCTGGCCCGGCAGGTCCCGGATGGCCGATTCGGCGTCCGGCAGCGCCACCACCTCATGGCCCAGCAGGTCCATGAGCTCCAGCGCCGACATGCGGATGTCCTCGTCGTCCTCCACGAGCAGCACCCGCAGGGGCCCGGGCTTGGGCGTCACCACGGGCGCCGGCGCGGGGAGGGGGGGCGGCGTCGGCGCCTTGCCCCGCAGCTTCGCGGCGCGCTGGTCGAGCAGTTGCCGGAGCTTGCGCGCCAGGTCCTCGCGGCGGTGCGGCTTGCTCAACAGGTGCACGCCGGGATCCAACCGGCCGCCGTGCACGATGGCGTTCTCCGTGTACCCCGAGGTGAACAGCACCTCGATGTCCGGCAGCAGCGCCTTGGCCTGCCGGGCGAGGTCCGGGCTGCGCACCGGGCCGGGCATGACCACGTCCGTGAAGAGCAGGTCCACGAGCAGCCCGCTCTGGAGGATGGCCATCGCGCTCTGTCCGTCTTGCGCCTTGAGCACGCGGTAGCCCAGCTCCGTGAGGATCTCCACCACCGTGCCCCGCACCTCGGCGTCGTCCTCCACCACCAGGATGGTCTCGTGGCCGCCCTCGATGGGGCCGGTGACGACGTCGCCCGCCAGGGGCAGCTCGGAGTCGAACGTGCGCGGCAGGTAGATCTTCAGCGTCGTGCCATGGCCGACCTCGCTGTAGATCTTCACGTGGCCGCCGCTCTGCTTGACGAAGCCGTACACCATGCTCAGGCCGAGGCCCGTGCCCCGGCCCTCGGCCTTGGTGGTGAAGAAGGGCTCGAAGGCGCGCTCCATCACCTCGGGGGTCATGCCGCCGCCCGTGTCGGAGACGGCCAGCAGCACGTACTGGCCGGGCTGTACCTCCGGGTTCGTCAGCGCGTAGCGGTCATCCAGCATGGCGTTGCTGACCTCGATCGTCAGCTTGCCGGTGTTGTGCATCGCGTCCCGGGCGTTGATGGCCAGGTTGAGGATGACGTTCTCGAGCTGGTTGGGATCCACGGCGGTGTTCCACAGGCCGCCGCTGATGACGGTCTCCACCTCGATGTCCTCGCCGAGCGAGCGGCGCAGGAGATCGTCCATGCCCCGCACCAGTCGGCCCAGGTGGATGACCACGGGCGCGAGCGGCTGCCGCCGGGCGAACGCCAGGAGCTGGGAGGCGAGCCGGGCGCCGCGCTCCACCGAGCCGATGGCGGTCTGCACCCGGCGCGTGCCCCGCTCGTTGCCCGCCACGTCGCGCTGCAACAGCTGGAGGTTGCCGGAGATGACCTGCAGCAGGTTGTTGAAGTCGTGCGCCACGCCGCCCGTGAGCTTGCCCACCGCCTCCATCTTCTGGGACTGGCGCAGCTGCTCCTCGATCTTGCGCTGCTCGGTGATGTCGCGCGCGGAGGAGTACACGAGCCGCCGCTCGGGCACCGCCACCGCCGTCCAGGACAACAGCCGGTAGGTGCCATCCTTGTGCCGCAGCCGGTTCTCGAACTGCTGCGTGCGCTCGCCCGCGGACAGGTGCTCGCGCTCCGCCCGGGACTTGTCGTGGTCCTCCGGATGCTCCAGCCACTGGGAGTTCTTGCCCAGCAGCTCCTCCGGTTCCCAGCCCAGGATCGCGCTCCAGGCGGGGTTGACGCTGACGAAGCGGCCCTCGTAGTCCGCCACCACCAGCAGATCCTGGCTCACGTTCCAGACCCGATCGCGCTCGCGCGTGCGCTCCTCCACGCGCTGCTCCAGCGTCTCGTTGGCGCGCCGCAGCTGCTCCATGGCCTTGATGCGCTCGCTCGCCGTCCAGATGCGATCGGCCACGTTGCGCACGAACTCGATCTCGTCCTCGTTCCACCGCCGCGCCTGGGCGTCGTGCACGTAGAGCACGGCCACGAAGCGCCCCTGCTCCATCAAGGGCACGTTGAGCAGGGCCCGGATGCCAATGCCGAGCAGGTTGGCCGCCCCCGGCGCCGTGCGCGGATCCTTCTCGATGTCCGGGATGGCGATGGTCTCGCCCCGCTTGAGGTTCTCGATGAAGACGCCGTAGTCGGAGAAGCGGTGGATGCCCGCCACGCTGGAGACGTCGGGCCCGGCCACCCACTCGCGCTCCATGTTCACCAGCTCCTGCTGGGAGTCGATGGAGCCGTAGCCCGCGCGCAACGCGTGGAACAGCTTGCCCACGCGCGGCATGACGGCGCCGGCGATGTCCGCCGTGTCCGTCATGTCGCGCAGCCGGTCGGAGATCTCCATGAAGACGGACTGGCGCAGCTCCGCCTGCTTGCGCTCGTCGATGTCGATGAGCAGACCGGGAAAGCGCAGCGGCTTGCCCTGGGCGTCGACGACGCAGTACCCGGTGGCCTCCACCCACAGGTACTCGCCCCGTGCGTGCCGCACGCGGTACTCATGGCGATAGGGGCCGCCCGTCTCCAGGGTGCGGCTGATCAGGGCCACGGTCCGGTCCCGGTCCTCGGGATGGATGGACTCCACGAAGGCCTTGAGCGGTGCGCCCTGGGCCGCCTGCTCGGGCGTGAAGCCAAACGACTGGGCGAAGCGCTCGTCTCCCGTGATGCGGTTGTTGGGCACGTCCCACTGCCAGGCGCCAATCACCGCGCTCGAGTTGAGCACGAGCTGGATCTGCTCGTTGGCCTGGCGCAGCGCGTCCTCGGAGGCCCGGTGCTCGGTGACGTCCTGCACGACGCCGATCAACCGCAGCGGCTTGCCGCTCGTGTCCCGGAACAGGTCCGCGCGCCGGGAGATCCACCGCACCGCGCCCGTCCGCGCCTGGCGGATCCGGTACTCCACGGCGGTGGTCAGCTGACCACTCAGGCGCATCTCCGCGGTGGAGGCGAGGTGGCGATCCTCGGGGTGGATGAGCGCCTCCACGTCGGCGATGGGCAGGGACTCCACCGGCTCGAGGCCGAACAGGTGGCAGAACTGCGGCGTGACGTGGATGCGGTGGGTGGCCAACTCGTAGGTGAAGAGGCCCACGCCGCCCGCTTCCTGCGCCAGGCGCAGCCGCTCATCGCCTTCCTGGAGCCGCTGCTCGGCGCGCTTGCGGTCGGAGATGTCGTGGGTGACGCAGATGATGAACTCGGGCCGGCCCGCGTCGTCCCGGGCGAGCGAGACGTGGTTGTTGACCCACACCGTCGCGCCGTCCGGCCGCAGGTAGCGCTTCTCCACCGTGAAGGCCTCGCCCGTCTCCAGCAATCGTTGGAACTGGGCGGCGCTCGAGTCCCGATCCTCCGGGTGGGTGAAGGACGCATGTGTCTGGCCGAGCACGCCCTCCAGCGGCCGCCCGACGATGTCGCAGAAGCGCTGGTTGGCGAGCGTCAGGGTGCCATCCAGGGAGCGCTGGGAGATGCCCACGCTCGCCTGGTTGACGAGCATGTCCAGGCGCTCCCGGTCTCTCCGGGTCTGGGCGGGAGAATCCTCGGATGCGGGGGTCGGGAGGCGGTGGCCGGCGTGCAGGGGAGAACTCATGGGGTGCGGGGGTCGAGAGGAGTGTCTGCCATGAAACTGCTACCCCCTCCTTCCAAGAGAAGGAAGAACGGAGCCCGAGGCCGTTGTTTTCCACCTGGGCTGCCTGGGGAACAAGGGGTTCTTTTCCTGGCCGTCGGGCAGGGCAAAGGGCTCCCAGGCCGGAGGGCTCCGCGAGGGCAGGCTTTCGTCCACAATTCAACGGCACCAGTGGCCATGCGGCGCGAGCGTGCACACCCTGGCGGATACCGGTCGAGGTGACGGGAGGGGTGGGATGGCGCGGAACGGGTGGGGGGCGGGGGTCGGGGGACTGGCGATGGCGCTCATGTTGTGGGCGGCGCCGGCCCAGGCGCGAGAGATGGCCGGCGTGAGGATGCCGGATTCGCTGTCGCTGGAGGGGCGCAGCCTGTCCCTGGCGCACATGGACCTGGAGGAGAAATTCTTCTTCAAGGTCTACGTCTGGTCGCTGTACCTGGAGCAGAAGCCCCGGGCGAAGTCGGAGGCCATCTCCGCCAACTGCGTCAAACGGTTGCAGTTCCGCTTCCTGCGCAAGGTGAGCCGCGCGCAGCTCGTGGATGCCTTCGAGGAGGGACTGGCCTCCAACCCGGCGCTGCGGGGCGGGGCCATGCGCCAGGAGTTGGATCGCCTGCTCGGCTCGCTCAAGGACGTGCCCGAGGGGGGCGAGCTCGTCATCACCTACGTGCCGGGCGGAGGCCTGCGCGTGTCGGGTGAGGCCTCGCACGGGTTGAGCGTCGCCGGCAAGACGTTCGCCGACGCGCTCTTCGTGTCCTGGCTGGATCAGCACCCCGTCTTCAAGACGTGAGCGGACGCGCTCACGGCAGCGCGAAGACACTGTCCGCGTAGTCCTGGGTGAAGCGCTGGCCGGCCTCGTCGGTGATGGGCTGGCCCGCCGCGTCCAGGGCGGTGGTGCAGGCATAGGGCGAGGCCTGCTGACCGCGGGGCCCGACGAACATGGGCTGCACGAGCCAGCGGCCCCCGGCGTTCGCGTAGGCGTTGCACATGAGCTGCACGCGGTTGCGGTTGATGGCGAGCTTGAGCGCGGTGGCATCCTGGACGAACGCCAGGTCCGTGTCCGAGTCGCCCGCGGCGAACACCGGCCGCCGGGTCTCGTCCGCGGCGCGCGCCTGCTGCTGCCCGGCCGGCAGGTGGAAGATGGCCTTGTTGATCCAGCAGCGCTTGCCCTGGTCATAGGTGATGAGCGTGTCGGCGCCATCGGCCACGGTGCCGCAGCCCTGGAGCCGCGCGGTGACGCGACCGGTCGCGTCCGCGACGGTGCGGATGCCCACCACGCGCTGGGGTTTGATGCCCACGAGCTGCTCGGAGAGGGCGTCCACGACGAACTGGGGCGAGGCGGTGAGCACCCACACGTCGAAGCCATTGGCCTGCATCGTCTCGATGAGGTCCACCATCTCGTCGTACACCTTCACGTGGAAGGCGAGCCCGGACGTGGTGCCCACCGTCTGCGTCGTCCCCACGGGGTTGAAGGCGTTCTGCGCGTAGGCGGCCCGGGCGAAGCCGCGCAGCGCCTCCGGCGTGTGGCCCGCCTGCAACTGGGCCGCCCAGGCATAGGCCGTGTTCATCGTCAGGGTGACGGCCTGGTCCCAGGCGGCCTGGCCCGCGCGCGTCTTGTTGCCGGTGTAGATGCTGACGATCTCGTCCGCGCAAGGCGCCTGGGTGCTCGTGGGCAGGGGCTCACCCGGCGCGGCGAGGCTGTCACAGGCGCGGTTGAGGGCCGCGCGCGCGTCGGCGGTCAGATGGGTGCTGGTGCGGGCCCAGTCCCGGCCCTCGGGCTGAAGCACCTGGTCGTGCGTGAGCATCCAGAACAGGGTCGCGTCGCCCATGTCGTTCTTCACCACCGTGTTGTCCCAGTCGAACACGGCGACGGGCCGGTCACGGGGGTTGAAGGCGGCGCTGGCGATGCCCCGGGTGCTCAGCAGCGTGTTGAGCCGGGTGCGGTTGTCCGGCAGCCAGCGGCCCACCTTGTCGTCCAGGAGCCGCACCGGTCCGGGGGGCGTGCCCGCCGGTCCCTCGGGGCCCGCGCCACCAGGAGCGCCCGGAGCGCCCGGTGGGCCCTGATCGCCGTCGCAGCCGAGGGGGCCCACGAGCAGACCCGCGGTGAGCGCGAGCGAGGACAGAAGACGGACGGCGGGGCGGGGACGGGGCATGGGTCGGCTCCAGGGAAGGGGGCTCAGTTATCACCCCAGGTGAAGCCCGTGCCCAACAGGAAGGTGACACCTTGGGCCCAGGGCGCGGCCGTGGGCGCGAAGGCCCGGTACTGGGCCTCCAGGCTCACCGACAGGCGCTGGCCCCACTGCGAGTGCAGCCGCAAGCCCACGGGCAGTTCCGGGTGCAGCGCGCCGTCCACCGAGGACAGACCCGCGCCGGCCGTGGCGCGCAGGTCCAGGCCCTTGGCGTACCCCAGCCGTGCCGTCCACAGGGGCGGCGAGCGCAGCGCCACGGTCCACGAGCCGCCCACGTCCGCCTGGAGCGGGCCCCCCAGGGTCCGGGCATAGCTGGCGGACAGCCCCATCGCCCACGGCAGGGGAATCAGCGCCCGCGCGCCCGCCACGGGCGCCAGGCCCCGGCCGGACGTGGCCGCGCCCCCCATCACCTCCAGCGAGAGCGCGGGCGGAGGCGTCCAGGCGGCCTGGGACACGGGCGCGCGGGCCTGGTCCAGGGCGGAGATGCGCCGCGCCGCCCAGACGAGGAAGGCGCGCGAGTAGTCCAGGGCCGCCCGGGCCCGCGCCGTCACGAACGCCTCGTAGGTGTCGGCGCTCACCGTCCACGTGCGCCCCTCCCAGGAGACCTCGGTCAGGCCGAAGGCGTTGCCCGCCGCGCCGTAGTGGCCGAACGTGCCCGGCGTGGTGCCGGTGGGCTCCGCCCAGAACGCGCTCCAGGGCAGGGTGCCACCCTCCACCTCCAGGACGCCCGAGCGCACCACCAGCAGCGTCTCCAGCGCGAGCGACACCTGCGCCTCCTCCCCGGACATCGGCTCGAGCTGGCGCGCCGAGGGCGCCGCCAGGGCCTGGGGGCCGATGCGCCGCTGCTCGAAGTGGTCCGAGAGGTCGTGCATCACCGGCACCACGTGCATGGGCACGGCCATGTCCTGGATGTGGTGCACCAGGTGCCCCACGCGGCCATACGCCCGCGCCAGGTCGCCGTGGCTCGCGGCCTCCTCCACCTCCCGCCACAGCGCCCGCACGCGCGCCGAGGAGTCCTTGCGAATGGACGTGTCGAGCGACGTTCCCGGCCGGAAGAAGTGGTTCCACCCGGTCCACTTCACGTGCAGGTTCAGGTCCTCCTTGCGGCTGCCCGACACCAACGCCTCGCGGTGGGCCGCGAGCGACGCCGTGCCCTCGTCGGTGAGCGCCGCGTCGAGGGCCGCCCGGGTCAGCGACTCGTGGTTCGTCACGGAAAAGGCCTCGGCCGCGAAGGGAAGGCAGAGCGCGGCGAGGAGCAGCAGTCGGGTGGGGGACCAGGGCATGAAGGGCGGGAGTCTAGCGAGGCGGCGCGCTCGCCTCCTTCCCGTGGGCCGGGGAGCGCCTGTCCGCCCGTTCGCCCTCATGCCTTCCAGCGGACACGTTCCACCCGGCACCGTTGGCCAACGGGCAGATGGGGGGGGCGCCCTGCATCGAAGTGCTCGTCTCCCGCGCGCACCGTGCCTATCCCGGGGGACCCCTAGGAGGAAGCGCTTTGAGCCAGAAGACCCCGGAGACGGTGAGCATCAATGAGCGCAGCAAGGACGTGGCCCTGGAGAAGGAGCGCTCGGACCCGAGTGGCCAGCGCCTGACGACGGACACGGGTGTCCCCATCGAGGACACGGACAACTCGCTGAAGGTGGGCGCGCGCGGGCCCACGCTGCTCGAGGACTTCCACCTGCGCGAGAAGATCATGCGCTTCGACCACGAGCGCATTCCCGAGCGCGTGGTGCACGCGCGGGGCGCCGCGGCGCATGGCTATTTCCAGATGTACGAGTCGCTGTCCGAGTTCTCCCGCGCCAAGGTCTTCCAGGACCCCTCCAAGAAGACGCCCGTCTTCGTGCGCTTCTCCACCGTGGCGGGCTCACGCGGCTCGGCGGACACGGCGCGTGACGTGCGCGGCTTCGCGGTGAAGTTCTACACGGAGGAGGGCAACTGGGATCTGGTGGGCAACAACATCCCCGTCTTCTTCATCCAGGACGGCATCAAGTTCCCGGACGTCGTCCACGCGGCCAAGCCCGAGCCGCACCACGAGATTCCCCAGGCCGCCACCGCGCACAACTCCTTCTGGGACTTCGTGTCGCTCGTGCCGGAGTCGGCCCACATGATCATGTGGATCATGTCCGACCGCGCCATCCCGCGCAGCTACCGCATGATGGAGGGCTTCGGCGTCCACACCTTCCGGCTCATCAACGCCCAGGGCAAGTCGCGCTTCGTGAAGTTCCACTGGAAGCCGCTGCTCGGCGTGCACTCGCTCGTGTGGGACGAGAGCCAGAAGCTCGCGGGCAAGGACCCGGACTACCACCGCCGCGACCTCTACGAGTCCATCGAGAAGGGCAACTTCCCCGAGTGGGAGCTCGGCCTGCAGATCATCGAGGAGGAGGACGCGGAGAAGCTGGGCATCGAGCTGTTGGACTCCACCAAGCTCATCCCCGAGGAGCTCGTCCCCGTGCGCCGGGTGGGCAAGCTGGTGCTCAACCGCAACCCGACGAACTACTTCGCCGAGACCGAGCAGGTGGCCTTCTGCACCGCCAACGTCGTGCCGGGCATCGACTTCACGGATGATCCGCTGCTGCACGCGCGCAACTTCTCCTACCTGGACACCCAGCTCACGCGCCTGGGCGGGCCGAACTTCAACCAGATCCCCATCAACCGCCCGGTGGCGCCGGTCCACAACTTCCAGCAGGACGGCTTCCAGCGGCACTCCATCCCGGTGGGGCAGGTCAACTACTTCCCCAACTCGCTCGGTGGCGGCTGCCCCTTCCTCGCCTCGCAGGAGCAGGGCGGCTACCGGCACTTCCCGCAGAAGGTGACGGGCGAGAAGATCCGCAAGCGCGCCGAGAGCTTCCAGGACCATTTCAGCCAGGCGGGCCTGTTCTTCCGCAGCATGTCCAAGCCCGAGCGCGAGCACATCATCCAGGCGCTCCAGTTCGAGCTGGGCAAGGTGGAGCGCGAGGAGGTGCGCAAGCGCGTCATCGACGCGGTGCTCGTGCACATCGACTCGGAGCTCGCCACCGAGGTGGCCGAGGGCCTGGGGCTCAGCGTGCCCACGGCGACCGCGGTCAAGGGCAAGCTGGAGAAGGTGGCCGAGAGCCTCGGCGTGCCGAAGATCGACAAGTCGCCCGCCCTGAGCATGGAGAACCAGAAGAAGGACTCCATCAAGACGCGGCGCATCGGCGTGCTCATTGGTGACGGCTTCGACGCCGCGGATCTCCAGAGCACCAAGGCGGCCATCGAGAAGGCCGGCGGCGAGCTGGTGCTCATCTCCCGGCGCCTGGGCATGGTGAAGGGCTCGGACGGCCAGTCGGTCAAGGTCGACAAGAGCGCCCTCACCACGGGCTCGTTCGAGTACGACGCCGTCTTCGTGCCCGGAGGCGCCGCGAGCGTGTCCGTGCTCAAGAAGGACGGCGACTCGCTGCACTTCGTGCAGGAGGCCTACCGCCACTGCAAGCCCATCGGGGTGACCAAGGACGCCGCCGAGCTGCTCAAGGCGGGCGGCCTGTCCACGCCGGCCCTGGGCGTGGTGGTGGATGGCGCGGACTTCAACGAGAAGTTCATCGAGGCCATCGCCCAGCACCGGCACTGGGCCCGCCACGACAAGGACCTCATCCCCGCCTGAGCCGCGCGGCTCAGCGCCGGAACATGAAGCGCAGGGCGTCGGGCAACCGGCGCCTCCAGGCCTGCTCGTTGTGCCCGGCCCCTGGGTCCGGGCGCCACAGCAGGCCGCCCTCCGGGTAGCCCTTCCTGGCGAGCAGGTGCACCATCTCCTCGGAGGTCGCGAGCATGCGGCCTCCGCCCTCCTGACCTCCGCAGTCGATGTACACGCGGCTGATGGCCGGCTTGGCGCGCGACTCCACGAAGGGGAAGAGCGCCTTGCCGCCCACGCCGAAGGCGGACGACATGCAGAGGGCGCCGCCAATGGCATGCGGGTAGCGGTAGTGCGACCAGAGCGCCGCGAGGCCGCCCATGGACGAGCCGCCCATCACGGTGTGCAGCGGCCCGCTCGCGAGCCCCAGGGTGTGCTGCACGTGCGGCATGAAGTGGTGCACCACCCACTCGAAGAAAGGCTCCGCGCCGCCGCCCCGGCCGGGCCCCATCTCCCACGCGGACAGCTCGTCGATGCGCCGCTCGCCTCCGTGCTCGAGCCCCACCACGACGGGCGCGCGGAAGGCCCCATCCCCCACGAGCGCCTGGACGGCCTCGTGCGCGTAC
This sequence comes from Archangium primigenium, assembly GCF_016904885.1. Taxonomy (NCBI): domain Bacteria; kingdom Pseudomonadati; phylum Myxococcota; class Myxococcia; order Myxococcales; family Archangiaceae; genus Melittangium; species [Archangium] primigenium. The sequence continues at coordinate 7,451,969 of NZ_JADWYI010000001.1, read as the reverse complement.
CAGCCGCCCGAGTAGCTGCCCCAGTCCGTCCAGCAGTTCTGGCCATCGAAGAGGTAGAGCACCGGCCGCTCGTGCAGCGGCGTCGGGTCTCCGCCTGGCACGTAGACGGAGGCTTTTCGGGAGGGGAAGCCCGGCACCTCGAAGGGTCCGAGCGTATGCAGGTGTCCGGGCCAGGCCCAGGAAGGGGAGGAAGAGGAGTCGCTCACGAAGAGTGATGTTGGATTGCACCCCTCGTCGGGGCAAGCTCGACGGCGATGAACAAGCGAATGATCGTCGTCCTGGGCGTCCTCGCCCTGCTGCTCGTGGCGTTCCTGGCCCTCCGGGGGGGCAGTGAGACGGCGGAGGCGCCCATGCCCGCGGTGGCCCCGGTGGAAGCCCCGGCGAGCGCCGCTCCGGCTCCGGCCGACGAGCTGCGCCTGGTGCGCTTCGTCCAGTCCAAGGTCACCCGGTTCAAGGTGCGCACGGACACGACCACGGTCCACGTCGCCCGCGAGGGTGAGCAGTGGGTGTTGATCGAGCCGCGACCACCGCCCGAGGGCTTCGTGCTCGATGCCGCCCAGACCGAGGCCCTGCTCGCGTGGCTCGGCGCGCTGCGCGCGACGCGGGTCCTCGAGGGCGCGCCGACCGAGGCCCAGTTGGACGCGCGCTCACCCTCGGTGCTCATCGAGATCTTCCGGGAGGCCGCTCCGCCGCAGACGGTGCTCCTGGGCGCGCCCATCCCCGGGAGCCCGGACGGCGCGAAGGAGCTGTACGCGCGCGGCGCCCTCGACGCGCGGGCCTATGCCGTTCCCGAGGCCGTGAAGACGCGGCTCGCGCGGGGCCTCGAGCTCTTCACGACGTCCGGGAGCCCCTGACATCCGTCCGTGGAGTGTCGGTGAGCCGTCGCTCACCCCGCGGTCCGATTGCCCGGCGCGTGCGGGTTCTGGAAGAACGCCCCCAGACGATTTCATGGGGGCGAGATGGAACCGCGCGTCGACGAGAACCTGGGCATTGAAGGCGAACCCGACCGGTGGGTTCACTCCGCTTGCCTCCTGTGTTCGAACGGCTGTGGCCTGGACATCGCGGTGAAGGACGAGAAGATCGTCGGGGTGCGCGGCAGCGCCCGCCACCCGGTGAACTTCGGGCACCTGGGCCCCAAGGGCGAGCACGGCTGGATGGCCAACAACCATCCGCGCCGGGGGACCCAGCCGCACATCCGCCGGGAGAAGGGCGCGCCGCTCGAGCCCGTCTCCTGGAAGGAGGCCATGGACTTCTTCATCCAGAAGTTCCAGGAGGCCTGGGACAAGGGGCACGAGAACCTCGCCTGCTACAACTCGGGCCAGCTCATGCTGGAGGAGTACTACGCCCTGAGCAAGCTGTGGCGAGGGGGCCTCCAGTCCTCGAACATCGACGGCAACACGCGGCTGTGCACGGCGACGTCCGCGACGGGCCTCATGGCGAACTTCGGCGCGGATGGGCCGGTCGCCTCCTACGTGGACATCGATCAGGCCGAGCTGCTCTGTCTGTATGGGCACAACGTGGCGGAGACCCAGACGGTGCTCTGGGAGCGGATGCTCGCGGCCCGGCGGAAGAACCAGGGCCGCATCCTCGTCGTCGATCCGCGCAAGAGTCCCACCGTGCGGCAGGGCGCGGACCTGCATCTGCAGATCAAGCTGGGCACGAACGTCGCGCTGATGAACGGGCTCATCCACCTGCTCATCCGCGAGGGCCATATCGATCGGACGTTCGTGGACCGCTACACGGTGGGCTTCGAGGACATGGAGACGACCGTCCGGGACTACCCGCCGGAGTACGTCGCGGAGCTGTGCGGCATCCGGCGGGAGGACCTGGAGCTCGCCGCGACGTGGATCGGCACCACGCCGAGGATGGTCTCCACCGTGCTGCAAGGCTTCTACCAGAGCGTGGAGGCCACGGCGGCCTCCTCCCTGGTCAACTCGGTGCACCTGCTGCTCGGGGCCATTGGCAAGCCGGGAGCGGGGCCGCTGCTGATGGCGGGACAGCCCTCGGCCATGTCCAACCGGGAGGCGGGCGCGGACGGCTCCTATCCCGCCTACCGCAACCCGCACAACTCCAAGCACATGAAGGAGCTGTGCGACCTGTGGAACCTCGACTTCGAGCGGTTCCACTCCGAGGTCCCCAAGGACATCACCACCATGATGGAGGTGGCGGAGCGGGGCGAGATCGAGTTCATGTGGGTCATCGGCACCAACCCGCTCGTGAGCATGCCGGACCAGAACCGCACCACGCGCATCCTCCAGCGCACGTTCCTGGTGGTGCAGGATCCCTTCATCGACACGGAGACGGTGAACATCGCCGACATCTACTTCCCGGTGGCGATGTGGGGCGAGAAGACGGGCTGCATCACCAACGCGGACCGGACCGTGAACCTGTTGCTCAAGGCCGTGGAGCCTCCTGGCCAGGCGCGCACGGACTTCGACCTCTTCGTGGAGGTGGGCCAGCGGCTCGGCTTCAAGGACAAGGATGGCGCGCCCCTGCTGCCTTTTCGGGACACGCGCGAGGCCTTCGAGGAGTGGCGCCGGGTGTCCAAGGGCCGACCGTGTGACTACTCGGGCCTCACCTACGAGCTCATCCTGGAGAAGGGCGCGGTGCGCTGGCCGGTGAACGCCGAGCACCCGGAGGGCTCCGAGCGGCTCTACGAGGACTTGAAGTTCTGGACGGGCATCGACGACTGCGAGTCGTACGGCGCGGACTTCCTCACCGGCAACAAGCACACGCGGGACGAGTATTCGCGCATCGATCCGAAGGGCAAGGCCTTCCTCAAGCCCGCGCGCTGGCGGCGCATGCCCAACCCCACCACGAAGGACTACCCGTTCACGCTCACCACGGGACGGGTGGTCTATCACTGGCATACCCGGACCAAGACGGCACGTGCCCCGGCCCTGGACCGGCGCGCGCCACATGCCTACGTGGAAGTGCACCCCGAGGACGCCGCGCGGCTGGGCATCCAACTGGGAGACATCGTGGAGGTCACCTCGGTGCAGGGCGCGTGGGAGGGCCCCGCGCTGGTGGTGGACACGGTGCGGCCCGGGGAACTCTTCATTCCCTTCCACTACGGCCATGGGCGCCAGGGAGCCAACCAGCACACGTGGTTCACGCGCGATCCCGTGAGCCAGCAGCCCCAGTTCAAGTCCTCGCCGGTCCAGCTCCAGCGCAAGGGGTTCGGCTCGCCCGAGCAGTGGCTGGTGGACCGGCTCAAGGAACTCCAGGGGGAGTCCCGCGAGCCCTACGCCGCCCGGGCGCTCGAAGGCACGCGGATGACGCCGGTGCCCCCAGGCTCGTAGGATCGCCGCCTCGACGCGCGTTTCCGCCAGGAGCCGCGTCATGTCGCCTTCTTCCTCCTCGGCATCTACCTGGGCCGTCTGGATGAGGCGAGCGCGCCGTCCAGCGCGGAGGGCCGCTCCAGATGGGCGGCGCGGGCAAGCGCTGAGGGTTACTTCCGGGGGGTCTTCGCGCTGGCCGACGAGGACCGGGACGAGGTGACCTCGTAGCGCATCCAGAGGAAGTCCTTCTCGAACCGGCGCACGGAGCGCAGGTGGAAGTGCGTCGCCTTGCGGCGGCCGTAGCCTTCCTCCACGTCGAACACCGAAGGGGTCCCGATGGTGCCGTCGGCGAGCGGCGCGAGCACGAGGCTCAATTCATCCACGAGGCCCGCCTTCAGGAAGGTGCCATTCATGTGGCCACCGCCATCCAGGCGCACCCGGCGCATGCCGAAGAGTTCCCCGAGCTTGCGCAGCACCAGCGCGAGATCGAGCTCGGTCTTGCCTCCGAAGATGTAGGAGACGCCCTTGGAGCGCAGGTGGTGGAGGTACTCCGCGGGGACCTGCTCGGTCAGCACCTCGATGACGTGCTCGGTGGAGACCATGTCGCTGTCCCAGCGGCACTTGCCGCTCGGGTCGATCGCCACGGCGTAGGTCTTCGACTTCTTCGCCACGAAATCACCGGGTGGCACCTCGAACGTGCCGGTGCGCGGGCGCTGCCGCTTGCTCGAGAACTCCTGCATCGTCGTGCGACCGACGACCCAGGCATCGACCTTGATCTTCTCGGCGGTCTCCTCGAAGTAGCGCGCCGAGTCCTTCAAGGCCCAGATCTTCTGGACGATCCGACCGTCCACTGAGCCGAGCATGTGGCAGGTGACGTGAGGGCGGGACGCGGTCCGGCGGGAGGGCTTGGTCATTCCCCTGGAGATAGCAGGGCGCGCGGGGGCCACGTGGGTGCCCCGGCGCCACGCTGCCACCTTGGCGACAGATCGACGGCGGGATTGATTGCTCACAATTCAATTGCGTCCAATCGAAATCGGCGGTACACATCCTCCATGTCGTCGGACGACTTCCTCCGCCTGGACCTGCAGCTGTGCTTTTCGCTCTACGCCGCGTCGCGGGCGATGGTGCAGGCCTACACGCCGCTGTTGGAGGAGCTGGGGCTGACGTACCCGCAGTACCTGGTGATGCTGGTGCTGTGGGAGACGGATGGGATGACGGTGAAGGGGTTGGGGGAGAAGCTGTACCTGGACTCGGGCACGCTCACGCCCCTGCTCAAGCGGTTGGAGACGCTGGGGCTGGTGCGCCGCGAGCGCTCCACCGAAGACGCGCGCTCGGTGCGCGTGTCGCTCACGCCGCGCGGCCGGACGATGCGCCGCAAGGCGGAGTGCATCCCCGAGGCCATTTTGCGCCGTACCGGCCTGACGCTGGAGGAACTCGGGAAGTTGCGCGAGGCCATCCAGCGGCTGTTCACGAAGGTTTCCGAGTAGTTCTCATACACCCGAAGCACTCACCGCGAAGGAGCAACACCATGGCCCCGGTCACGATCAGCCCGCTCTACACCACCACCGCCACCACCCACGGCGGCCGCAACGGCAAGCTGTCGCTCGAGAACAGCCCGCTGGACAACCTGGAGCTGGCGATGCCCAAGCAGCTGGGCGGCTCCGGCAAGACGACGGCCACCAACCCCGAGCAGCTCTTCGCCGCGGGCTTCTCCTCCTGCTTCGAGAGCGCGCTGCGGCTCGTGGCGGGCAAGATGGGCAAGAAGCTGGACGAGAAGGCCGGCGTGAAGGCCGCCGTCACCATTGGCAAGACGCCCGATGGCGGCTTCGGCCTCGCGGTGGAGCTCCAGGGCATCCTGCCCGGCATCCCCCACGAGGAGGCGCAGAAGCTGATGGAGGCGGCCCACCAGGTGTGCCCGTACTCCAACGCCACGCGCGGCAACATCGAGGTGAAGGTGTCCGTCGCCGAGTAGTCCCGCGGGTGCCTCCGGGACAGGGTGGGCGGCGGAGCGCCAGGCGCCCGCCGCCGTCCGTTCCGGGCGGTGCTAGTACTTGCGTCCGTCGACGGGCCTGGGCTTGAGGGTGGTGACGTCCACGCCCTCCAGGCAGCGCACGTTGATGGCGAACATCGTCTGCCCGTTGGGCGCCTGGCCGGTGCCGAAGGCCTCCACGCCACAGTCCGGGCAGAACAGGTGGTCCACCACCTTCTTGTTGAACTGGTACTTCGTCATCTCGCCCAGCGTGCCCTTCGTGAGGGCGAACTGCTCGGGACCCACCATGGTGAGCACCAGCCCGCGCTTGGTGCAGATGGAACAGTTGCAGGAAATGGCCGTGTCCAGGTCCGTGTTCACCTCGAACGTGAACCTGCCGCAGTGACAGCCGCCCGCGTACTTCTTCGTCTCCGCCATGTGCTGTTCTCCCGGGGCCGCGACGTGCGCGGCTCCCCTCAGGTGCCGTGGCCACCTTGGCACAGCTCGCCCCGCGTCCCGGAGGACAATCCGGTCAGGCCCGGCGCAGCGTGAGCACCACCAGCTCCGCGGGAGCGCCCCAGCGCACCGGCGGCCCCGTCGTCCCCGCGCCGAGGTTCACGTACAGCCACGAGCGCTCGCGGCGGTACATGCCCGCGGTCCAGGACGTCAGGATGCGCGCCAGGGACAGGCGGCGCACGCCGGGCACGGCGAGCTGGCCCCCGTGCGTGTGTCCCGACAGCGTCAGCTCGACGCCCCGGGCGTGGGCCATGGGAAAGAGGTCCGGGTCATGGGCGAGCAGCACCGTGGGCACGCCCTCTGGCCGCCGCGCGAGCGCCCGGGTGAGATCGTTGCGCGACGTCCACGTGTCATCCACGCCCGCCACGTACAGCCGCGCATCGCCGCGCTCCACCACCACGCCCTGGTTGCGCAGCACCTGGAGTCCGTGGCGCTCCAGCTCGCGCACCAGGTGCTCGGGCTCGGTGAAGTAGTCGTGGTTGCCCATGCAGGCGAAGACGCCATCCTTCGCGCGCAGGCCGCCCAGGGCGCGCGCCACCGCCTCCACGTGAGAGGCGCCATGGGTGATGAGGTCTCCCGTCACCGTCATCAGGTCCACCTCGAGCGCGTTGAGGCGCGCCACCCAGCGCGCCACCCGCTGCTCGGAGACCTCGGGGCCGCAGTGCACGTCGGAGATCTGCCCGATGCGGTAGCCGTCCAGCGCCGGGGGCAGGCCCTCCACGCGCACCTCGCGCCGCCGCAGCCGCGGCTCGCCCAACACGGACTTCACCCCCGAGGCCAGCGCGAACACGCCCACGACGCCCCAGACGACCTGCGGGGACAGCCCCGCGCGCACGGCGAGGCTCGCGGGGGTGAGCAGCAGGTCGAACACCAGGCACGTCACCCACCAGCCCAGGGCCAGGTGCGCCACGAAGCGGGGTCGGGCGGGGTGCCAGGGGTTTCTCAGCTGGACGAGGTAGGGCACCGAGAGGAGCCCCGCGACCAGCAAGGGCAGGGCGGAGCGGGTGGTGTCCTGGAGCCACGCCACCGTGGGCCATTGGATGACGGTGGCGAGCAGGGTCGCGAGCAGCGAGTAGGCGTAGCCGCGGGACGGAGGTCGGCTGGACATGGGGTCGGATGTCTAGCTCAGGCGTTGGCGTGCCGGGAACCTTCCATCCGCTGCAGGGGCAGGCTGAAGTGGAACGTGGTGCCCTGGCCGGGGGCGCTCTCCAGCCAGATGCGGCCGCCATGGGCCTCGATGATGCGCGAGCTCAGGTGCAGGCCCAGGCCCACCATGCCCACGTACCCCGTGGCGCCCGAGGGCAGTGGCTCGTAGAGCGGCTCGAAGACGTGGGGCTGTCGCTCGGGGGGAATGCCCGGGCCCTGGTCGTGCACGGACACCACCGCTTCACTCTCCGCGCATTCCAGCCGCACTTCGATGGGGTGCGCGGGGGGCGAGTAGCGGATGGCGTTCTCCAGCAGGTGGAGCATCACCTCGCGCATCCGCTGGGGGTCGGCGTTCACCAGGGGGACGCCCTCGCTGGAGCACAGGTGGATGGGGTGGTCGGTGCTGAGCGCGAGGCTGCTGACCCGCTCGGACACGAGGGCCCGCAGGTCCACCGGCCCCCGGTCCAGCTTCGCGACGCCCGGCGCGAGCCGCGTGGCCGTGAACAGGTGCTCCACCAGCCGGCCCAGGCGTCGGGCCCCCCGGGCGATCGCCGCCAGGCCCTTGCGCTGGCGCTCGGTGCCCTCCTCCTTCCAGGTGAGGATGTCCGCCCAGGTCTGCAGCGTCGTCACCGGCGTCTTGAGCTCGTGGGCCGCCGCCGAGAGGAACTCCTCGCGCAGCCGCAGCGCCTCGCGCACCTCCTGGAACAGCCGGGCCTTCTCCAGCGCCACGGCGACGAGCTGGCCCACGGTCATGTGGTACTCCAGGTCGCGCGGGGAGTGCGTGACGGTGGCGCGGGTCAGGCTGGTGAGCACCCCCACCATCCGTCCGCGCGAGTGCAGCGGAATGGCCACGAGCCCCCGGAAGCCCTCGCGCGTCGCGAGGATCTGGCACTCGGCCGGCTCCGGCTCGCACCAGAGATCCTCGATGACCTGGAGCGACTCCTGCCGGATGGCGCGCGCGGTGGGGGAGGACGTCTCGAGGGGGAGCTCCCGGAGCTTCTCCCGGGCGGCCTTGGTGAAGCCCTGCGAGGCCTTCAAGGCGAGGCCCGGACGCTCGCCCTCCACCATCCACAGGCCCACGGCGTCCGCGCCCAGGGCGAGGAGGCACTGCTCGCTCGCCGCCTGGGCGACGCGCTCCAACTCCACCTCCCGGACGAGGGCCTGGCCCATGCGGGCGAAGGCGCGCTCGCGCTCGAGCAGCCGGATGCGCTCGCGCTCGGTGCGGTGGCGCTCGGTGATGTCGTGGAGGACGGTCTCTCCCAGGATGATGCGGCCGGCGGCGTCCTTCACCGGCGCGCCGTTGACGCTCACCAGCAGCTCCTCGCCCGAGAGCGTTCGCAGCCGCATCTCCACGTCGGTGAAGGTCTCGCCCCGCAGGGCGCGCAAGAGGGGCAGCTCGTCGCGGGCCAGGGGGCGGCCATCCGCGTGGCGCAGGCCGTAGCGCTGGATGAACGCGTCCAGGGTCAGGTCGGGCCGCGCGCGCTCCGGCAACCCGAGCAGCCGCAGCCCCGCGGGGTTGGCGTCGCTCAGCCGCTCGTCGGGGCTGGCCAGGAAGATGGCATCCGGCACGCTCGCGATGATGGCGCCGAGCTGGCGGGCATGGCACTCGGCCTCGGCGCGCAGGGCGTCCACCTCCCGCTGGCGCTGGGCGATCTGCGCGGCCATCTGGTTCAACGCCTCGCCCAGTCGCTCCATCTCGTCGCCGGTGCGGATGCGCGCCCGCTGTCCCATCTCCCCCCGGCCCAGCGCCTGGGCGAGCGCCTGGAGCTGCCGCACGGGCCGCGCCTGGATCCGCGCGAGCGACGCGGCCATCAGGCCGCTGAACAACAGGATGCCCCCGAAGGCGGCCAGCTTCGTGTTGAGCCGGGCCGCGAGCGGCGCCAGGGCGGACTCGCGCGAGGCCACCACGCCCACGGCCCAGTGGTAGCGCGGCGTGGGCACGAAGGCGCCGAGCAACTGGGTGTCTGGCGCCAGGGGATCGTGCGCCCGGTCCACCTGGGTGGGCAGGCCCCCCAGCGCCGCGGTCACGGCGGGGAAGGTCGCGAAGGCGCCGCCTCGGGAGAAGGGCAGGGACGGGTAGCCCGTGTGGAAGGCGAGCCGCCCGTGGGGATCCACGAGGAGGATTTCCTGCCGGGTGTGGGTCCGGGCCGGCAGGGAGCGTTGGGTGAGCAGGTCGGTGCCCATCACCACGTTGACCACGCCCATGGGCTGCTCCCGGGCATCGCGGATGGGCACGGAGATGATCATCGCGGTGCGCAGGGGGCGCCGCAGCTCGATGACCTCGGAGATGACCGGCGCGTTGGTGGCCATGACCCGCTGGAAGTAGGGCCGGTCGGCGATGCGCAGCCGGGGCTCGGCGGGGGAATCCGGATCGCCCCAGCCCTGATTCAGTCCGCGCGCGTCGTAGACGCCGATCGAGTTGAAGCGCGACAGCCCCCGCGTGAGCCGCCGCAGGTGGTCATCCAACTGCCGGGCGTCCAGCATGCGCACGAGCGGATCGTTGGCCACGGCCCAGCCCAGGTCGATCGCCGCGTCGAAGGACTCGGAGACCTGCACGGCCACGGCGTGCGCCGTCAGGCTCTGCGCCTCCAGGTAGGTCTCCTGGGTGCCGCGGTCGTCCGAGACGATGTCCGCGCCCAGCAGCACCAACACGGGCAGCAGCACCGCGGCGAAGGCGAGCAACAGCTTGCGCTGGAAGGAGAGGCGGATGGGAGCGCCCGGGACGGTATGCACACCCTCTCAACCGCGCGACGTCCGACCCCTCGTCCACGGGGTCTCGCCGGGCGATCCCCGGCCGGACGGGCTGCCGAGCGGGAGCCTCCTCCGCGCGCCCCCACGATTCTGTCGAAAACCCAACAGGACCGTTTTATTTCGTTTTCCTAGAATTTCCGATAAGTCACCTTGCGCGCGCCTGGCCGGGATGGCTCCGAGCCCTGGGACGACACCACGAGGAACACACATGAACGCGAAGCTTGGGAAGACTGCGGGAATGCGCTGGCTGGCGAAGCTGGGGCTCGGAGGCGTGATGCTGGTGGCGTCGGCCTGTGGGCAGCCGGCCGAGCCCTCCGCTCCCGCGACGGCCGCGGAGGCGGTCGAGATCCAGCAGCGGGCCACGGTGGCGCCGATCGGCAAGACCATCTGGCTGCGCGCCGGGACGAACGGGAAGATCGTGTCCGCGGACCGCAACATCAACGGCAACGCGCCGCTGGTGGCCAACCGCGACGCGCCCCAGGGCTGGGAGAAGTTCGTGGTGGGCAGCGCCGGTGGGGACTACATCACCCTGCGCGTGCAGGAGACGGGCGCCTACGTGTCGGCGGACCCGAACAACGCGGGTGAGCTGACGGGCTTCCGCACCGCGGTGGGCGAGTGGGAGCAGTTCCTCTGGGTGGACTTCGGCAACGGCTCCATCGGCCTGAAGGCCAAGAGCACCGGCAAGTTCGTGGTGACGGACACCAACCGGGGCGCCCAGGCGCCGCTGTTCGCCGACCGCGCGACCGCGGGCCAGTGGGAGTCCTTCACCTGGGGCGCGGAGGGCGGCGGCACCACGCCTCCTCCCTCGGGCAGCGGCTGGGTGCAGGTGTGGAGCGACGAGTTCGACGGCACCAGCGTCAACACGTCCAACTGGGCGCCCAACACCACCGTGCACGTGAACAACGAGCAGCAGCAGTACACGAACTCGTCCGAGAACGTCCAGGTGAGCAACGGCACGCTCAAGCTCATCGCGCGCTACAAGCCCACCAACGGCTACCCCTACACCTCGGGCCGTCTGGAGAGCGCGGGCAAGCGCGAGTTCAGCCACGGCGCCGTCGAGGCGCGCATCAAGCTGCCCGTGGGCCCGGGCCTCTGGCCGGCCTTCTGGATGCTCGGCAATGACATCGGCTCCAAGGGCTGGCCGGCGTGCGGCGAGCTCGACATCATGGAGAACGTGGGCTACGGCGACTGGACCTCGGGCGCGCTGCACGGCCCGGGCTACTCGGGCAACACGCCCATCAACGCCCAGTTCAAGGCCCAGTTCGTCAACAACCCCATCAGCAACTGGCACACCTACCGCACCGAGTACTCCAGCGCGGACATCAAGTGGTTCATCGACGGCCAGCTCGTGAAGACGGTGCTCAAGTCCGAGGTGACCCGCTACGGCGCCTACGTGTACGACCACCCCTTCTACATCATCCTCAACCTGGCGGTCGGTGGCGGCTACCCGCAGGGCGTCAACGGCGCGACCTACCCGTACCCGGGCGTGCCGCAGTCCACCGCGGACCTCATCGCCCGCACGCCGCAGGTCATGGAAGTCGACTACGTGCGCGCCTTCCAGTGGCGCTGAGCCGCCGCTGAGCGGGTGAAGTCTCCGGGCGGGCCCTCACACGGGGGCCCGCCCGTTGTCTTTCTCAGGCCCGCTGGAGGATGCCCTCCACGGCCGACTGGGCGATGGGGTGGTAGCGCTCGGCGTAGCGCTGGAAGAGGCGCTGGGCGCGCGCCTTGCCCTCGGGCGAGGCGGCGAGCGCGCCGTACAGGGGCTTGAGGTACTTCATGCGGCCCACCTCGCCGAGGAAGGACTCGGCGCGCTCGAGCGCGGGCGCCCACCCGGCGCGCAAGGCCAGGCACAGCCACGAGGCGAGCACCTCGGTGTTGCGGCTCTGGGTGAGGTGGAAGCGCTCGTCGAGCTGGCGCAGGGTGTGGCGCGAGCTGTCGTGCGGCATCCACTCGATGAAGAGCTGCCACTCCGCGGGCGTCCAGTCCTTCACGTCCTCGGCCGAGGGCACCTGGCCCTTGAGCCGCGTCATGCGCTCGAGCCGCTCGGAGTGGGCGCCGGGCGCGCTCGCGGGGATGCCCGGGCGGTGCAGGTAGGCGTCGGCGTCCACCTTCGCGAGCGCGCCGGGCAGGTGCCGCTCCACGAAGTCGGTGAACTGCTCGGTGGTGAGCGCCTGGAAGCGGTGGGCGTCCAGGTAGGCGCGCAGGAAGGTGTCGAAGGCGCCCCGGCCCACGGCGTCCTCCAGCGCGCGCAGGAAGAGGTAGCCCTTCTCGTAGGGCACCTGGGAGAAGGCCTCGTCCGGGTCCACGCCCGTCAGGTGGGTGCGCAGGGCGGTGAGCTGGGGGTGCGCCTTGAAGTGCTGTACCGCGGCCTCGAGCGCGCGCCGGCCCAGGGTGGCGTGCAGCGCGGCCACGTCCGGGCCGTACAGCGCCTCGACGATGCGCCGCTCGGCGAACACGGTGAAGCCCTCGTTGAGCCAGAAGTGCTCGGCCGTGGCGTTGGTGACGAGGTTGCCCGTCCACGAGTGCGCCAGCTCGTGCGCCACCACGCTCACCAGGCTCTTGTCCCCGGCGAGCAGCGTGGGCGTGAGGAAGGTGAGCCGCGGGTTCTCCATGCCGCCGTAGGGAAAGGAGGGCGGCATGGTGAGCAGGTCGAAGCGCTCCCAGTCATACGGCCCGAAGAGCGACTCGGCCGCGCGCAGCATGGCGTCCACGTCGGAGAACTCCCGGGCGGCCGCCTCCAGCACCTCCGGCTCCGCCCACACGCGCGAGCGCGGCCCGAGATCCCTGGCCTCGAGGTTCCCCACGGCGAAGGCCAGCAGGTAGGGCGGAATGGGCTGGGGCATCGCGTAGCGCTCCACCGCCACGTCCCCGTGCTCCTCGCGGCCGAGGAAGCCCGCGGCCATGACGCCCCGGAGCGCCCGGGGCACGGTGAGCGCCGCGTCGTAGCGGATGCGCAGGCCGGGCGTGTCCTGCAGCGGCACCACGGCGCGCGCGTGGATGGCCTGACACTGACTGAAGAGGTAGGGCGCCTTTCCTCCCGCCGTCTGCGCCGGGGTGAGCCACTGCAGGGCGCTGGCCTGGGGGGATGTCCGGTAGCGGACCGTGAGCTGTTTCACTCCCGGGCGCAGCTCCACCCGCAGGCGGCTGCCGAGGATGGGCTCGGGCGGCGAGAGGAGGAAGTGCAGCGGCTGCCCGTCCGCGTCCACCACCGCGTCCACCTCCAGGTCGCGCGTGTCCAGGTCCAACGGCCCGGCCGAGGCCTGCTTGAGGGTGAGCGTGACCTCGGCGTGCAACCGACGCTCGGTGAAGTCCACGCGCGCCTTCCAACTCAGGCGCTCGGTCTCGGGTTGGGTGTCATCGCTGTACGAGTGCGGATCGCGTCGGGCCATGGGTGCCTACCTTACCCTCCACCGGGGCCACGCAGGGGCCGCACTCGCGGATTGACATTTGAATCAACCGGCGCGATGTCTTCCGCCACCCTTTTCAATCGGGAGCCTCATTCGATGACGACGCGGATCCGCAAAGTGGCAGTGTTGGGCGCGGGCGTGATGGGCAGTGGCATCGCCGCCCACCTGGCCAACTCGGGCGTTCGTGCGCTCCTCCTGGACATCGTGCCGCCCAAGGCGGCGCCCGGCGAGGACACCGCCAGCAAGGCGTTTCGCAACAAGTTCACGCTGGGCGCCCTGGCCAACCTGCGCAAGCAGAAGCCCAGCCCCATCACCTCCGAGGCGTCCCTGGGGGCCATCGAGATTGGCAACCTCGAGGACGACATCGCCCGCATTGGCGAGTGTGACTGGGTGGTGGAGGTGGTGAAGGAGGACCTGGCCGTCAAGCAGGCCTTGTTCGCCAAGGTGGAGCCGCACCTGCGCGCGGACGCCATCGTCAGCTCCAACACCTCGGGCCTGTCCATCCAGGGCATGCTGGAGGGCCGCGGCGCGTCCTTCCGCCAGCGCTTCCTGGTGACGCACTTCTTCAACCCCGTGCGCTACATGCGCCTGCTCGAGCTGGTGTCGGGCCCGGAGACGTCCCCCGAGGTCGTCCAGACGATCGCCCGCTTTGGCGAGGAGGTGCTCGGCAAGGGCATCGTCCACGGCAAGGACACCACCAACTTCATCGCCAACCGCATCGGCACCTACGGGATGATGCGCATCCTGCAGGACATGCAGAAGGCGGAGCTGTCCATCGAGGAGGTGGACAAGATCTTCGGCCCCGCCATGGGCCGCCCCAAGTCCGCCGTGTTCCGCACCGCGGACATCGTGGGCCTGGACACCTTCAGCCACGTGGCCAAGAACTGCTTCGACACGCTCGGCCATGACGAGGAGCGGGGCGTGTTCGCCGCGCCCGACTTCCTCAAGAAGATGGTCGAGAAGGGCATGCTCGGCGACAAGAGCGGCGGGGGCTTCTACAAGAAGGACCGCGCGGCGGGCGGCAAGGACATCCTCGCGCTGGACCTGAACACCCTGGAGTACCGGGCGCAGAACAAGGTGCGCTTCGAGTCGCTGGGCGCCGCCAAGGACGTGGAGAACGTGCGCGAGCGCGTGGCCGTGGTGATGCGCGGCCAGGACAAGGCGGCCAAGTTCGCCGAGCGCACCACGCTCGACTCGCTCGCCTACGCGAGCCGCCGGATTCCGGAGATCGCCGACGACGTGGTCAACGTGGACCGCGCCATGCGCTGGGGCTTCGGCTGGGACCTGGGCCCGTTCGAGACCTGGGACGCCTACGGCGTGAAGCAGGGCGTGGAGCGCATGAAGGAGCTGGGCCTCAAGCCCGCCGCCTGGGTGGAGGAGATGCTGGCCGCGGGCCGCACGTCCTTCTACGGCGTGGAGGACGGCAAGGACACGTACTGGGACATCCCCACCAGGTCCGTCAAGCGCGTGCCGGAGAACGCCCGCACGTCGCGCGTGGAGTACCTGCGCCGGGGCAACAAGAAGATCGCCGGCAATGACAGCGCCACGCTCTGGGACATGAACGACGGCGTCACGCTGCTCGAGTTCCACACGAAGATGAACTCCATCGACGACGGCATCATCGAGATGATGAACCGCGCGCTCGACGAGACGGAGAAGAACTTCCGGGGCCTGGTGGTGGGCAACGACGGGGCGAACTTCTCGGCCGGCGCCAACATCTTCTCCATGCTGTGGGCGGCCCGCAGCGGCGAGTTCGACACCCTGCGCAAGATGGCGGGCGCGCTCCAGGCGGCCAACCAGCGCATGCGCTACAGCCCGGTGCCCGTGGTGACCGCGCCCTTCAACCTGGCGCTCGGCGGCGGCGCCGAGGTGTCCCTGGGCGGCAACGCCATGCAGGCCTCGGCCGAGACGTACATGGGCCTGGTCGAGGTGGGCGTGGGCCTCATCCCCGGCGGCGGCGGCACCATGATGCTCCTGCGCAACATCATGGGGAACTACTCGGCGGACAAGGACTTCGATCCCTTCCCCTTCATCAAGAAGGCGTTCCTCAACATCGGCACCGCCAAGGTGGCCACCAGCGCCGAGGAGGCCCGCGACATGGGCTTCCTCACCGCCGCGGACGGCATCAGCGCCAACCGCGACTTCCTGCTGTCCGACGCCAAGCAGCGCGTGCTGGGCATGGCCAACGCGGGCTTCCGCGCGCCGCGCCCCTCGCGCTTCCGCCTGCCGGGCGCGAGCGGCTTCGCCACCATCGACATGATGCTCTACGACATGGAGCTCAACGGTCAGGTGTCGGCGCACGACCGGAAGATCGCCCGCAAGCTCGCCCGGGTGCTCACCGGCGGGGACACCAGCCCCTCCGTGCTGCTCACCGAGGAGAAGCTCCTGGAACTGGAGCTGGAGGCCTTCCTGAGCCTGTGCGGCGAGGAGAAGACCCAGGACCGGCTGCAGTTCATGCTCGAGAAGGGCAAGCCGCTGCGCAACTGAGGCGGCGGCGTTACGGGAAGTCCCACGTCATCCAGTGATTCCAGAGTCCTTTCGCCCGGGGCGTGGCCCCGGGCAGGAGTTAGACAGATGCCCGGTCGAGTCGTGATTGCCAGCGCGGTGCGCACCCCGTTCACCCGCGCGAACAAGGGAGAGTTCAAGGATACGCGGCCCGATACGCTCGCGGCCCTCGCCATCAAGGAGGCCGTGGCGCGCGTGCCCGGCCTCAAGCCCGAGCTGGTCGAGGACGTCATCCTCGGCTGCGCCATGCCCGAGGCGGAGCAGGGCATGAACGTGGCGCGCAACGCCGCGCTGCTCGCGGGTCTGCCGGACACCGTGCCGGGCATGACCATCAACCGCTTCTGCTCCTCGGGCGTGCAGTCCATCGCCCAGGCGGCCCAGGCCATCAAGTCGGGGATGATCGACGTGGCCATCGCCGGTGGCACCGAGTCCATGAGCATGGTGCCCATGGGCGGCAACAAGGTGAGCGCCAACCCGGAGATCATGGAGAAGCACCCCGAGGTGTACTCCTCCATGGGCGTGACCGCGGAGAACATCGCCTCGCGCTACAGCGTGTCGCGCGAGGACGCGGACAAGTTCGCCTACGAGAGCCAGCGCCGCGCCGCCACCGCGCGCGAGCAGGGCAAGTTCAACGAGGAGATCTTCCCCGTCACCACCACCGTCTTCGACGACGAGGGCAACGCCAGGCAGGTGACGGTCAGCGTGGACACCATCCTCCGCCCGGAGACCACGCTCGAGGGTCTGGCCAAGCTGCGCCCCGCCTTCAACCAGAAGGGCGTGGTGACGGCCGGTAACGCCTCGCCGCTGACCGACGGCGCCGCCGCCGCGGTGGTGATGAGCGAGGAGAAGGCCAAGGAGCTGGGCATCAAGCCCCTGGGCTACTTCGTGGACTTCCAGGTGGCCGGCGTGCCCCCGGAGATCATGGGCATCGGGCCCGTGCCCGCGGTGAAGAAGCTGCTGGCGAAGAACAACCTCAAGGTCGAGGACATCGACGTCTTCGAGCTCAACGAGGCGTTCGCCGCCCAGGTGCTGCACTGCATCCGCGAGCTGGGCGTGCCGCTGGAGAAGGCCAACCCCAACGGCGGCGCCATCGCCCTGGGCCACCCGCTGGGGGTGTCCGGCGCGCGCATGGTGGCCACCATCCTGAGCGAGCTGGGTCGGCGCAAGGGCCGCTACGGCGTGGTGTCCATGTGCATCGGCGGTGGCATGGGCGCCGCGGCGCTCATCGAGCGCGCCGAGTAGTCCTTCCCGCTTCTGCTCCGACGTTCCCCGGCGGCCCTTCCCGTGTGTCAGGAGGGGCCGCCGTTTTCGTAGGCTCCGGGCATGAACCCCCTCCTGCCCTGTCTCCCCGCGCTGCTGCTGGGCCTCGCGCCCGCCGATCCGAGCCCCCCGGCGCCGAAGTCCCCGACCGCCAGGCCCCGGGCGCGTGACCTGGGCATCACCTTCGGAGGGCAGGCGGGTCCCCTCAACGCCATCACCGACGTGCCCGGCGTGGAGGTGGGGCACACCACGCTGCATGCCGGGGTGGGCGCCCACGCGGTGCGCACGGGCGTCTCCGCCGTGCTGCCCCGGGGCCGCGCGCGCATCGCCGAGCCCCTCTTCGCCGCCACCTACAACCTCAACGGCAACGGGGAGATGACGGGCACGCACTGGGTGAACGAGTCCGGACTGCTCACGGGCCCCATCATGCTGACCACCACCCAGAGCGTGGGCGTGGTGCGCGATGCCGTGGTGCGCTGGGGCGCGCAGCGGGGCCTGGCCTGGGAGCTGGGCCTGCCGGTGACGGCGGAGACCTATGACGGTCTGCTCAACGACGTGAACGCCTTCCCCATCCAGACGACGCATGCCCTGAGGGCCATCGACGGCGCGCACGGGGGGCCCGTGGCCGAGGGCAATGTCGGGGGCGGCACGGGCATGACCTGCCATGGCTTCAAGTGCGGCATCGGCACCGCCTCGCGTCGGCTCGAGGAGGCGCACGGGGGCTACACGCTCGGGGTGCTGGTGCAGGCCAACTACGGCGTCCGCCGGCTGCTCACCGTGGAGGGTGCGCCCGTGGGCCGGGAGATCTCCGACCTCCAGCCCTGTTACGCGGGCCCGGCGGCCCCGGCCTCCGTCCCCGACATGCGCCCGTGCGTCGAGAGCCCCAAGACCGTGCCCGAGCGGCTGAACCGAGACCAAGGCTCCATCATCGTGCTCGTGGCCACCGACGCGCCGCTCTTGCCCCACCAGCTCGCGCGGCTCGCGCGGCGGGTGCCCCTGGCGCTCGGGAAGATGGGCAGCATCGGCGGCGACTCCTCGGGCGACCTCTTCCTGGCCTTCTCCACCCAGCCCACCCAGGCACCCCAGGGGCTCCGGGTGGCGCGCGTCGAGTCGCTCGACAACGGCGCGCTCGATCCCCTCTTCGAGGCCACGGTGCAGGCCACCCAGGAGGCCATCCTCAACGCGCTGCTCGCCGCGGAGACGATGACGGGCAACAACAGCGTGCGGGTCTTCGCCCTGCCCGCGGACCGGCTCGTCGAGTCGGTGCGCCGGCACGCGGGGCCCTGACGTCCATCCCGCGCGGGGGATGCGGCGCGCGCCTCGGGACGCGTGGGGCGGAAGGCCCGGGCCGTGTGCCCTCGGAGAACGGGCACGGAGGGCGTGGCCCGGGGCTTGCCCTGGTGGGGGAGGCCGCGCGCCGTCCGTGCATGAAGCCGGGAGCGTGCCGCGGCCAGGGGGTGGTGGCACATGAGCCGTGGGGCGGTGGGCCGGAATGACGATGTCCTGGTGTTGGGCATGAATCCCCATGTCCAGGCGGAGGCCGAGGCGATCCAGAAGTCCCATCCCGGGGCCCGGGTCACGACGATCCGGGACAGTGCCTGGGGGGACGATCAGGTGCGGGGCGCGCGGGCGGGAGGCGGGCAGGGGCTCCACGACTTGCGCTCGGAGGCGGGCCTCCAGTCCTTCGTGGCGGGTCTGGCGCTGCCCTGGGCGCAGGGCCAGCGGGTGGTGGCGGCGCTCGCCAGCGCGGGGCCGGATGCCCGGGACGAGCTCGCGCAGCTGGCCCAGGTGTGGGCCCGGGCGGAGAAGGGCGGGGTGGTTCCCTCGCGGCTCGTGCTGTCCGGACACAGTGGGGGCTTCAGCCTGTGGGGCGAGGCACCGGGCTTCACGAACGGCGCGCTCACGCGGGGCAGCCTCGCCCAGCTCGCGGCGGCGATGCCCCGGGCGGCGGCCGGGGTCGAGGACCTGTGCATCGCGGCCTGTTACAACGGCGGGGAGACGTCCGTGGACGCCTGGCGCGCGCTGTTTCCCCAGGTGCGCACGGTGTGGGCCTACGACGGCAGCGCGCCCGGGACGTTCTCCGGGGCCACGGCCCACCTGGCGCGCTGGGAGAAGGCGACGCGGGGGGCGGTGGACGTGCTCCGGGCGGATCGGGCGCGGGGGCTGCGCAAGGGCGAGAACGTGGCCGTGTGGTCGCGCCGCGAGGGCCACCAGACGGCCACGGTGCGCGCGTCCACCGCCGAGCTGCGGGAGCGCCAGGCCCTCGGGCAGGCCACCTTCACGCGCCACTTCGAGGGGCGGGAGTCCGTGCGCGACCCGCAGCGGGGGCCGCTGCGCGAGCACTACAACACCCTGCAGTCGCTGCTGGGCCGGCCCGAGGTGTCCGCCGGGGAGCGGGTGGCGCTGGAGCAGGCGCGGGATCAAACGCTGCGGGTGCTCTTCTACGGCAACGTGGCGGAGCGGTTTCAGCACACGCATGAGGCCATCCTCCAGCGGGGCTTCGAGGCGTTGGGCTGGCGCGCGCCGGACTTCTCCCGGCTGAGCCGGGCCGAGGCCCTCGCGCGCATCCAGTCCTTCGGCGCGGAGCTGTCCCGCCGTCAGCCGCCGCCTCGGGAGGCGCAGCGGCTCTGGCCCCTGCTCACCCAGGGCCTGCGCGAGCTGCGGCGCGCCCACATCCCGGACCACTGGCTGTGAGCGCGCGCGTGTTTCGAGGGCTCGGGGTGGGGGTGGGGCTGCTGCTGGCTTCCGGGGTCCGGGCGGAGCCTTCCCTCGGGGGCGCGGCCGTCTCCGAGGCCGCACGGGCCCGCTGTCGGGGGGACCTGGAGCGCGTGCTGTCCGAGGCGGCGCGCTTCGGGGCGAGCCAGCGGCGGGCGCAGGCGCTGCTGGCGGGGCTGTCCACGGCGTGCGAGGGCGTGCTGCCCGAGGCGCTCCGGAGGGGGGCGGGCCGGGCGGCCTCGGCGCGGCGTCAGGAGCGGGCGGGGGTGCTGTGGGAGGCGGCGCGGGGCTTCGTGCCCGAGTCCTGCCTGCCGCTCGGGGAGGGGGGCGCGCGGGCGGTGGTGCCGCGCTGTCCCCCGCCCGAGGACACCCACTTCGTGGCCCCCCTGCCCGTGAGTCTGGACGTGGGCAGCTACGTCTTCGCGCTCGCGGTGCGGACGCAACTGCTCACCCAGGGGGCTTACGACGAGCGGGCCCGGCGCTGGGTGGCGGAGTTCCTCCTGCGTCGCGCGCTGGAGGGGGAGGGGTGATACCCCGAGGGGCAGCAGGCGAGGGGGGAGCAGGCGAGGGGACGTGGGACCCCCCTCTATCGCCCGGGGTCTCGGAGCGGGCAGAATTTCCCGGTCCCCCTCGGAGACCTCCCCGCATGTTCGGCAGACTGCTGTCGTGGGCGCGGCGCCACTCGCGTCAGGCGCTCGCTCTTCTCTTCGCCCCGGGCCTGCTCGCC
This sequence comes from Archangium primigenium, assembly GCF_016904885.1. Taxonomy (NCBI): domain Bacteria; kingdom Pseudomonadati; phylum Myxococcota; class Myxococcia; order Myxococcales; family Archangiaceae; genus Melittangium; species [Archangium] primigenium. Next base: position 7,431,692 of record NZ_JADWYI010000001.1, on the reverse strand, counting down.
CTCGCCTTCGATGCCGCCATCGCCCACTGGGCGGGCAAGGACTTCGACAACCGGGTGCAGGCGGTGCCGGTCGTCTACGGCGTGGTGGGCTTCGTGTTGATGGTGGCCGTGTGCATCCCCCGCTCGCGCACCGTGTTCGCGTGGACGGCGCGGATCGTGGGCGCGGCGGGCGTGCTCATCGGCCTCGTGGGCACGGTCCTGCACGCCGTCAAGCTGTGGCAGGAGCTGGAGGGCATGTACTCCATCTCGAGCGTCGAGGGGGCCTTCTCGGTGGCGCCGCCGCTGCTCGCGCCGCTGGGCTTCGCGGGGCTGGGGGCCTTGTTGTTCTTCCTGCCCAGTGCCCGGCTGCTGCTGCGCCTGCGGGTGGGCTCGCCCATAAGCTCGGGTGAGGGGAGCCTCAAGCACCTCGCGTCCGGCGAAGTGTCCGTCTCCGAGCGGCGGGACCGCCGGAGCGCCTGAGGCGCCGGGTGGTGCCTCGCGTCCGCGAGGTCCTCGGGTAGTGTGCCCTCCCGTGGGAGGGCAGGCTGATGCGGCGGCTGGTCGAGCACGCGAAGGAAGTGGTCCGTTTCGCTCCGGTGCGACCGGCCGTCATGGCCGGCATCCGCGCGGCGATCGCGACCGTGCTGCCGCTGGTCATGGCCCAGGCGCTGCATTTGCCCGGCGGCCTGTGGCTGTGCCTGGGCGGCTTCAATGCCTCCTTCGCGGACAAGGGCGGCTCGTACCGGGCCCGGGCCTCGAGCATGGGGGCGGGGCTGTGCATGGGCGCGGTGGCGGCCTTCCTGGGCGCGGTGGCCGGGCAGGAGGCGGCCCTGTCCATCGCCGTGGCGCTCGTCTGGGTGACGGCCTGCTCGTTCGGCGGGGTGTACGGGGCGGCGGCGAGCGTGGTGGGCAACACCGCGTCCAGTGCCTTCATCGTCTCCCTCGCCCTGCCGGTGCACTCCTGGGCCGAGGCCTTCCAGCGCGGGGGCCTGCTGGCGCTCGGCGCGCTCTGGGCCATGTTCCTGTCGCTCGTGCTCTGGCCCATCCGGCCCTATGGCCCGTCCCGGCTGGCCGTGGCCGGGGGCTTCCGGGCGGTGGAGGCGTACGCGGGCGAGGTGGCCCGGCTCTTCGCCCGGGGCGCGTCCGCGGAGGCATGGCAGGAGCAGATCCTCCTGCACCACGCGCGCATCCGCGAGACGCTGGAGGTGGCGGGCAGCACGCTCGCCGCCACGCGCCGGGGCCGGGGCGAGAGCGAGCGCGGTGAGCAATTGCTCGTGCTGCTGCAGATCGCCGAGGTGATGTTCAGCACGGTGATCGCCCTGGGGGACGTGCTGGAGAGCCAGCGCAGCGAGGCGCGCGCGCATCCGGAGTGGGAGCGGGTGGACGCCGCGCTCGGCACCTTCTGCCTGGAGTTGCAGCGGCTCGCGCGGGGCGTGGAGCGCGAGGGCCGGGTGCGCGAGCCGTCCGCGCTGGACTGGGGCGCGCCGACGCCCGACGCGGCGCGGTCGTTGGAGTGGGAGTGGGAGCCGGGGGAGCGCGCGGCGCTCGGCTACGCGTGGCGGCTGGTGTCGCGGCTGCGGGGCTTCGTGGAGGCCGCGTCGAAGACGGAGACGCGCCTGGCGGGGGAGCCCCTGGCGAGTCCGAGCCCGCCGCCCTCGTGGGCGCAACAGGTGCTCGGCCCCGTGCGGGACAACCTGTCCATGGGCTCGCTCGTGTTCCGGCACGCGCTGCGCGTGGGTTTGACGACGACAGTGGCGGTGGCGGTGTCCCTGGCGTTCATCCCGAGCCACGGCTACTGGGTGACCATCACCGTGCTCACCATCCTGCAGCCCTATACCGGGGCCACGTTCCTCCGGGGTCTGCAGCGCGTGGGAGGCACGGTGGTGGGGGGGCTGCTCGCCGCGGGGCTCGCCACGAGCCTGAACACGCCCGCGGAGCTGATGCCGTTCGTGTTCGTCACGGTGGCCATCAGCATCGCCATCATCCCGCTCAACTACGGGCTCTACACCGTCTTCCTCACGCTCACCTTCGTGCTGCTCGCGGAGTTCGAGTCCGGGGACTTCACCCTGGCGCGCGTCCGGGTGCTCAACACGCTGATGGGGGGAGGGCTCGCGCTGGCGGGGATGTGGCTGTTGTGGGAGCGCCCGGAGCGCGAGCTGCTGCCGGAGCAGCTCGCCGCGGCCCTGCGCGCCAACCGGGAGCACTTCCTGCTGGCGCTGTCGGAGCGGGTGGGCCCGGCCTCCCCGCCGTCCGAGTCGCACTTCTCCGAGGCGCGGCGCAAGATTGGCCTGGCGACGCTCAACGCCGAGGCGTCCTTCCTGCGGCTCATGTCCGAGCCCCGGCGGCGCGCCGAGCCCATCGAGCCGGTGATGACGTTGCTGGCCTACCTGCGGCGCTTCGCCGCGGCGGTCATCTCCGTGGCCGCCTCGCCGGCGGACGGGGTGTCCCGGGAGAGCCGCGTCCAGGTGGAGCGCTTCGGCGACTCGGCGGCGCTGGTGCTGGAGGACCTGGCCGAGGCGGTGCACCGGGGCCGCGCGCCCTCGCCGCTGCCGGACCTGGACGGACTCCTGCCCGTCCCGGAGCAGGAGCCCCTGCTCCGGCTGCAACTGGAGCGGGTGGCGCGGCGCATCGGGGTGCTGCACGGGGCCGTGTCCCGCCGCGTCGCCCAGACGCCGCTGGAGCGGCCCGCCGCGCCCGAGACGCCGTAGAGACCGCTCCGAGGGGCTTGCCTCAGGGGCTGTCGAGCGAGGTGCCGACCGCGGAGGTCTCGAGGAAGAGCATCACCGAGGTGGCGCCCTTGTCGGGCCTGAGGGACAGGCGCACCTGGCGCGTGTCGCGGTGGAAGATGCCGGGCGATTCCTCCTGGTACCCGGCCTGGGTGAGCGCGTCGCGGTACCAGGCGCGGACGGTGTCCTCCGAGGCGGGGGCCCGGTAGGCGTAGGTCTTCGCCCCCTCGAAGTCACCCTGCAGCAGGTTCGTGGCGCCGGGGTACAGGGGCACCGTGGGGGCGCCCTGGGGCGGCTTGAAGTCCCCCATGCGCGCCTCGCCGAGCACCACCGTGGTGAGGCCCGCGCCCGCGGGCTCGAGGATGACGGTGTAGGCGGTGAGCGTGCGGGTATCCAGCGCGGTGAGGTGCGGCTGGCGCATGACCCGGGGCGGCCTGGCCTGGATGTAGTAGCCGGCTTCGTCGAAGGCGGTGGCGAAGGACTGCAGCAGGAAGGGGATGGTCTCCTTGGACGTGTAGACCTCGAGACGGATGGGGATGCCACCCACGTCCATCTGGCCGGGCACGTCCACCTGCGACACCACACCCGGCACGTTCCAGCGGAAGGGCGCGGGCGCGGGCGCGGCGGGCGCGGCGGGAGGCGGCGCCGCCTTGGGCGCGGGCACGGCCTTGGGGGCGGGCGCGGCCCCCAGGAGGTGGAGCGCCAGCAGGCAGCTCAGCACTTGTTGAGCCCCAGGAAGCAGCGGTTGGACTTGCGGCGCAGCGCGGGCTTGTGCTCCACGCCGCCCGTGTTGCGGGGCCGGTCGACCATGTCCAGGGCCTCACCGGCGGGCGTGTCCCGCTCGATGTAGTTGTCCTCCTCGCCCCGGTAGCTCATGAAGAAGCCGCCCTCGTCGATGGGGCTGTAGCCCACGAAGAACTGGGCGAAGCGGCTGGCGTCGCGGCTGGCCGCGCGGCGGTTGTTGTCGTAGATCTTCTTCGCCGCGTAATAGAAGGAGCGGTTGCTGCCGCACGGCTGATCCGGACGCTCGGGCTGCAGGGGGCAGTTGCCGCTCACCTGGGTGTCGGCGAACGCGAAGTCGCCGAGCAGCACGCCATAGCGCCCCTGGCACTCCTCGCCCGCCCGGGGGCGGCCCACGGCGCACACCTTCATGCGCAGCTTCTTGGCGTGGGCCTCGCTGAAGAAGCCCCGCCGGCCCTCCAGGAAGCTCACGGGCAGGGCGGGCAGCGACTCGACCCGGGCCTCGGCCGTGCAGGCGACGCCGCCCATGTTCTCGTACACGCCGTTGAGTACGCTCTCGTTGGACGCGCCCGGCGTGGTGCCCGGGGCCACGCCGCCAAAGTCCCCCTTCACCGCGGAGAGCATCGAGGGCGGCGCGCCGCGCGGCAGGTCGAACTCGATCCGGTTCTCGCGCCGGCACTCCACCTTCATCCCCTCGATGCGGGTGAAGAGGTGGGACAGGGCGGGGTTGCCCCCGGGGGTGGAGGAGCGCCCGTCGAAGTCGCGGTAGCGCCCGTTGGCATCGAGCTCCACCTGCATCGGGATGCCCGGGAAGGTGTCGTAGTTGGCGATCTTCGAGGGGTTGTCCGTCATGCGGTGCACGCGCAGGGCGGTGGCGTCCCACAGGGGCGACACGGCGGCCTCGTGCACCTTGATGGGCAGGTAGCCCAGCTCGGCGAAGTGGATGCCGAACATGAGCACCGTGACGAAGACGATGAGGCTCAGGGTCAGCTCGACGATGGACTGGCCCCGGCGGGCGCGCGGAAGGGAAGTCATCAGTGCACGCCCCGGTAGCCGTTGCGGATGAGCTGCTGGAAGGCCTCGGCCGCGTGGCCGCCGATGGTGGCGGGGATGTCGCCGCCGCCGTAGCGCAGGTCGCCCTGGCGGTCGACGTCCGCGGACACCAGCGTGGCGCGCCAGAAGGGGTTCCAGAGGTTGGGCGGCTCGTTCCAGTGGCCGCGCCGGTGGTAGTAGGCCATGCCCGTGGCGAGCGTGGACTGCACGCCCACGTTGAGGCCGCTCGCGGTGGTCAGGCCGTTGTTGTCGAACGACGCCGAGCCCTGCTTGCCCAGGTGGAAGTTGAAGCTCAGGTTCCACGGATCGCTGTTGCGGCCGCGCAGGTTGTAGTCGCGCCGCACGAGCGAGAAGAGCTTGGGCTGGGCCCAGTTGTTCTCGTCCGAGTGGTCCCCGGTGTTGTAGGCGATGCCGCCGATGAAGGTGTTGGGGCAGTAGCGCGGATCATCGCAGGGCACGAGCGTGTGCCGGTACTGCTTCTCCATGCCGGGATCCTCGCTGCCCGAGCCGGGGATGACGGGGAACCAGGCGTGGTCGTCGCTGAAGTCGTTGGCGTCGGTGGCGCGCACGTAGGCCCGGGCGGAGATGGGCCGCGTGGGCGGACAGCCCGGGAAGGTGACCACCACCGAGCCGTGATCCTCGGCATAGGAGAAGTAGGTGCCGTCCGCGCGGCCGCCGTGGCCGGCGTTGAGCCCGTAGGAGCTCTTGCTCCAGTAGGCGCTGCCGCCGCTGTTGAGCACGGTGATGGTGCCGCCCGCGGCCGCCAGGGCCCCGAGCACGCCGCTCGCGGCGCCCACGGGCCCCGCGCCCTGGCGGTTGGTGATGAAGCCGTAGCCGCGCGAGGCCATGGCCATGTCCAGGCCGAAGTCGTTGCCGCCGAGCGCCTGGTCCACCTCGCGCACGGACACGGGCGTGGCGCCCGCGTGCAGCTCCTTGGGGAAGCGGCTGCCCTTGCTCGCCATCTGGGTGAGCTGGGTGGTGAAGGATTTGTCCCCGCCGCTCACCGAGTCCTTGAGTCGGCCGAGGATCTCGTTCTGCATGCCCGCCAGGTGGATGGCCAGCAGCTGGATGTTCAAGGTCTGCACGCCGGCGCTCGCGTCCATCTCGTCCCACTTCAGGCCGATGGCCGCGTTGGTGTTCTCCAGGGCCTGGAGCGCCGCGGCGGCCTGGGGGCAGCCCGCGGCGGCGATCTGCGCGGCGTTGAGGTTGGCGCGCATCATGGTCGTCCAGCTCACCAGGCTCATGCTCGCGGTCATGGCCACCATGTGGCCCGTCTCGGCGCGGCGCAGCAGGGAGATGGTGTTGAAGGTGCGCGCGGCGGCCACGGCGCTGCTGTAGGCGGCCAGGTCCGCCACGCTCTGGGCCTCCATCTTCTCGCGCACCCGCAGGTTGAAGGAGAGCGTGATGAAGACCATCAGCACGAGCAGCAGCAGCGTGAGCGCGAACAGGACGAGCGCCTGTCCTCGGGAACGGCGGTTCATAGCCCCTCCGGGGTGGGCTCGCAGTTCTGCGTGCGGAAGAGGGTGCGGCGCGCGGGCGTCATCATGCGCATGCTGTAGGAGGCCTGGAGCGGGAAGACGTACTCGCGGCGCCTGGAGCGGCTCACGAGCTCCTGGGCGATCGCCGCGTCGAAGCGGGCGCCCGAGCGCTCGTTCCAGTGGGCCGTCTCGGTGAGCAGGAGCGGGTTGTGGGCGGTGTAGTTGCGCAGGCCCCAGCGCGCCAGGAACATGCGGTTGAGCACCCAATTGGCGAACGGGATGCGCATGGGGAACCAGAAGATGAGGCGCGACTCCAGGCGCATCACGTCGCGCACGCTGGTGTAGCGCGCCGGATCATCGAAGGACTCCTCCTCGTCGTTGCGGATGTCCTGGCGCAGGGGCCGCTCGCGGGTGAGCCACACGATGGGGCCCGTGTGCCCGGAGCCGTGGTGCTGGTTGTCGTTGTGGCGGCCAAAGGCCCGCCCGAGCGCCTCCGGGGTGTCGGTCCGGGCGAAGGTGGGCAGCAGCGCGGCGATGGCCGCGTGGGTCATGGCCTGGCAGTCCCCGTGCTTGACGCTGCCGGTGCGCACGGCGCGAAAGGCCGCGTACTCGGTCAGCGTGCGCGCCTGCAGCAGGAGGAAGAACTGCAGCGTCCCCAGGATGAGGAAGATCGTCAGTGGAAGCGTGAGCGCCGCCTCCACCGCCGCCTGGCCGGACTGGGGGTCGTCCGTGGGGGGGGTCTTCATCCTCAACATGGCTGCATACTTTCATCCATTTTGAACCGGGATGCCACCGGTCAAAGGTGTTGATCCTGCTTTCCCGTTCTTCCGGAGCATGAGAGTGGACGAAGAGGCAACACGACGCCATCCGTTAGGTGGACGCGGCCGGACGATTTCCGGAGTCAGGCGTGGGGGGCACCCGGCTCGGGGGGGACGTCCTCCACGGGCACCCCCGCCATCTTGAGCACGCGCAGGGCATTGGTGGTGTCCACCACGCCGGGGCGCAGACGGTAGTCGAAAACCATCTTCCCGTCCTCCAGGTGGTCGCGGAAGTGCATGTTCACCACCCGGCCCGCGTGCTCCTCGGCCAGGCTCGCGAGCGACAGGTCGTGCGTTGTCACCCCGCCGCTGGCGCCCGTGGCGAGCAGCAGGCGCAGCACCTCGCGCGAGGCGATCTGCCGCTCGCGGGTGTTGGTGCCGAGCAGGATTTCATCCAGGAGGAAGAGCGCCTGGCCCCGGGCGGCCTCGGCCGCGTCCAGCACGGCCTTGATGCGCTGAACCTCGGCGTAGAAGTAGGACACGCCCCGCTCCAGGGAGTCCTTGACCCGCATGCTGGTGAGCACGTGCAGGGGGGACAGGGTGAAGGCCCGAGCGCACACCGGCGCCCCCGCCAGGGCGAGCACGCAGTTGAGCCCGAGCGCGCGCAGCAGCGTGGTCTTCCCCGACATGTTGGAGCCGGTGAGGATGAGCGCGCAGCCCGGGCCCGGCAGCGCCACGTCGTTGGGCACCGGCGCGTCCAGCAGCGGGTGGCCCACGCCCCGGGCATGGACCTGGGGGCCGCTGTCCACCAGCTCCGGCCAGAGGAAGTCGGGGCGATCATGCGCGAGCCCCGCCAGGCACGAGAGCGCCTCGAGCTCCGCGAGCGCCTCGAACCAGCCGCGCACCTGGGCGCCGTGCTGCTCGCGCCAGCGCTCCAGGGCGAACAGCGCGTGCACGTCCCACAAGGTGAACAAATGGACCACCGGGTGGAACTGGTGCCGTTTGAACTCCACGAAGGAGTACAGGAAGCTGAAGCGCTTGAGCCGGGCGGACACGGTCTCGCGCGCCTCGGGCTGCAGGCCGGACTGGATGCGGCGCAGCTCGGGGTGCTCGAAACGTTCACGCTCCACGCGCTCGAAGAGCGGGGCGTAGCGCACGAAGCCGCGCTCCCCGGCGCTCATCAGCTCCTCCATGGCCCGGAGCGGCGGCTTGGTGAGCACCACCACCGCGAGCTGGGCGAGCAGGCCGCCCCACCACAGGGGGCGGGGGAGGGCGCCCAGCTGCCCGAGCACGAAGAGCGTGAGGGTGAGCAGGGGCAGCACCACCGCCACCGGGCGCGCCCAGCGGATGCCCGTGAGCGAGGGGCCGCTCTCCGCCCACTGGATGAAGAGGCCCGGGTCCGCCTTCTCCTTGGCCACGGCGCGCGCCTCCACGCACACGTCCTGGCGCAGGTCCACGCGCGGCAGCAGCTCGCGCGCGGCCGCCTGGCGGGTGCGCACCTGGGCCACGTCCGCGGGCTGGGACAACCACGCCGCCAGCCGCTCCTCGCCGGCGCGGGTGGCCGTCTCGTTCATGAGCTGGAAGACGCTGCCCTGGCCGAAGACGTCCAGGTCCGCCGCGTACAGGTGCGTGCCCACGAGGAAGCGCTCCCCGCGCTCGGCGAACTCGTGCCAGCCCCGGCCCAGCCGCGCCAGGCCCCGCGTGTTGAGCTGCACGTACTGGCGCTGCCGCTCCTCGCGCAGGAACACCTGGTGGTGCAGCACCGCGAGCGCGATGTAGGTGACGAGCGCCGCCCCCACCGCCCACCAGCCCGTGCGGGGCAGCCGACCGAACATGACGGCGAGCGCCACCCCCGCCCCGGCGAGGAACACCACGGCGCGCAGGTTGGCGTAGCGGGCGCTGAGCGCGTCGAGCCGCTGCAGCTCGGCCTCGGCGGTGGCGCGGCGCTCGGTGTAGGTGAGCTGCGGGGTGAGGTTCGGGGTCGCGGCGTCGGGGGACGGAGTGGTCACGGGCCCGCGCATGCTGGGTCGCCCACGCGCGAGGGGCAAGCCCGGAGACATCCCGAAGGGCCAAAAGATGGCCGGAAAATGAAGAACCCCGGCGCCCAATCCGTGAAGACGGGGGCTCTCCGGGGTCTCGACGTGCCGCCCACGGCGGGGGCGGCGACCGCTCGTGGGGGACTACTTCTCCTTGGAGGCCAGCTTGCGCAGCGCCTTCTGGTCACGGATGCAGAGGATGCGGCCCACGTTGCCGAGCACGCCGTCGCGCTTCATCTCGTTGATGAGCGTGGAGACGAAGGAGCGCGAGGCGCCCACCAGGTCCGCCAGGTCCTGCTGGGTGATGCCGCGCAGGTCCGTCTCGCCGCCGTGCGGGCAGCGCTCGCCGTGGGCCTCGGCCAGGGTGAGCAGGGTGTCCGCCAGACGGGCCGGCACTTCCTTGAAGGTCAGGCCCAGCACGCGCTTGCGCAGGGCGCGCACGCGCTCGGCATAGGCGCGCACCACGTCCACCGCCAGGGCGGGACGCGCCTCCAGCTGGGCGCGGAAGTCACGGCCCTCGATGCTCCACACCTCGGCCTCGCCGCTGGCGATGGCCATCTCCTCCACCGGGGTGCCCTCGGGGCGGAACAGCTCGCCGAACAGATCGCCGGGGCGCAGGATGCTCACCACCGAGCGCGAGCTGTTCTTGCCCAGGCGCATCAGCCGCACGCGGCCGCTCTTGAGCAGGTACACCCGGTCCGTCGTGTCGCCGGGGCGGTAGATGACCGAGTTGTGCGGGAAGGACTCGACCTTGAAGTAACCCTTGAAGTCGATCGCCTCCTGGCCGGGGACCAGCTTGTTGGCGGTCACGAGCATGCCGGAGCTGGTGGTCTGGATGGGGGCGACGACGTTGGAACCGATGGGACCGAGGGGGCGATTGAAACCGTGCATGGCGGGCACTCCTGCAGGCGGTTGAAAGTGGGGTTGCTGTGCTGCGAACGGAACAGTCCCTTTCCAAGCTTTGTGCCAACCCGAACGTTGTTCCCAAGTCCTGAAAAAGCCTGCGATGACGCCTACTTAGCGAAGCGGCTTCACGTTCTCGGCCCGCGATTGTCCAGAACCTGAAACAGAACGTTCAAACAGTCTGATCAACTTGAACGTTTCGTTCAATCCCCGACCCCGGTTGTCGGAGGGGTGACACTGTCCACCAGCGCGCCTTTGCACTCAGGGCTGATGATCTTGTCGGACACCGTACTTCTGCAGCTTGCGCTCCAGGGTGGGACGACTGATTCCCAATATCTGACACGTCTTGCCCTTGTGTCCCTTGGTGACGTTCAGGGTGTGCTGGATGAGCAGCCGCTCGGCCTCCTCCAGGGTAGGGATGTGGTTGATGTCGGCGATGGGGGAGGCGAGGAAGGCGGGCAGCAGGGCGCCGCCCGGGGCGTGGGCCGCGGACGCGCCGGGCTCGGGAGGGGCGGGCTCCAGCGCGGGCAGGTTCTCCGACAGGAGCACCTCGCCCGGGGCGAGCACCACCGCGCGCGTGAGCACGTTCTCCAGCTCGCGCACGTTGCCGCGCCAGGGCAGGCGCGTGAGGTGGGCGAGCACCTCGGGGGGCACCCGGGTGACGCGCTTGTGCACCTTCTCGTTGATGCGCTCGAGCAGGTGGTGCACCAGCGGGGGGATGTCGTCGCGGCGCTCGCGCAGCGGGGGCAGTTGCAGGGTGATGACCTTGAGGCGCTGCCAGAGGTCCTCGCGGAAGCGGCTGGTGGCCACCTCCTCGTGCAGGTTCCGGTGGGTGGCGGCGATGACCCGCGCGCGCAGCTTGATCCGCTTGACGCCGCCCACGCGCTCGAACTCGCGCTCCTGCAAGACGCGCAGGAGCTTGGCCTGGAGCATGAGCGACATGTCGCCGATCTCGTCCAGGAAGATGGTGCCGTCCTCGGCCAGCTCGAACTTGCCGGGCTTCACGGCGCTCGCGCCGGTGAAGGCGCCCTTCTCGTGGCCGAACAGCTCGCTCTCCAGGAGCGTGTCCACGATGGCCGAGCAGTTGATGCCGATGAAGGGCTTCACCTCGTCATAGGAGTAGTTGTGGATGACGCGGGCGATGAGCTCCTTGCCGGTGCCGCTCTCGCCGTGGATGAGCACGGTGGCGTGGCTGCCGGCCACCTTGCCGATCTCCTTGACGAGCTGCTGCATGAGGGGACTGGTCCCCACGATGTCGCCCAGGCGCGCCGCGGCGCTCTCCACGTTCATGGTGGCGGCGCGGCGCGACAGCTGGCGGTACTCCAGGGCGCGCGCCACCACGATGTCCAGGGCCGCCAGGTCCGCGAAGGGCTTGTGGATGTAATCGAAGGCCCCCGCCTTCATGGCCCGGATGGTGGTCTCCATGTCGTGGAAGGCCGTCACCAGGATGATGCGCGCGTCGCCGCACAGGTCCTTCATCTCCTCGATGATGTCCAGGCCCGTGCGGTCCGGCAGCTTCATGTCGAGGATGACCACGCTGGGCATGCTCTCCTGCGCCAGCCTGAGCCCCTCGGACGCGCGCGTCGCGGTCACCACCTGGTAGCGCGGTTCTCCGTCCTGCTCGATGTCCTCGAAGTGCATCTTCAAGGACTCCAGCAGCGACAGGTCGTCATCGACGATGAGCAGCGTCTCCATGGGCCTCAAACGACAAACGTGAGCGTGAACACCGTGCCCGCCTCGGCGCCCGTGTCGGGGTCCGGACCGGACTCGGACCGGGCGACGACCTCGCCGCCCTGGTGCACCAGCACGCGGCGCAGCGCCGCCAGGGACAGGCCCGTGCCCCGGGCCAGACTGGACGCGAAGGGCTCGAAGAGCGAGGCGGACTCCTGTTCGCTCAACGTGCCCGAGGGATCCCGCCAACTCAAGGAGACCCGGCCCGGGGGCTCGGGCCGCAGCGTCACCACCACCTGTCCGCCCTGGGCCTGGCTCATGGCCAGGTTGAGCAGCACCTGGGCGAGCACCGGCCGCAGCCGGTTGGTGTCCATGCGCACCCGGGGCACGTCCGCGGCCTCGTCCACGCGCACCGTCACGCCGCGCTCGGTCAACTCCGGGGCCACCATCGCCATCGCCTCCTCCACCAGGGTGCGCGGCGCGTGGGGCTCCAGGGTGGGGGTGCTGTCGCGGGCATACTCCGACAGGAGCCAGAGCATGCGCTCCAGGGTGCGCACCTCGCGGTTGGCGATGGTCAACCGGCGCTGGTCACGCTCGGACAGGCCCGTGTTGCGCGCGAGCGTCTGCACCGCCATCTTCACGGAACTCAAGGGGTTGCGCAGCTCGTGGCTCAGCTGGGACGCCAGGCCCGACAACTGCACCGGCGGGGCGTGGCGCAGCAGGGCGCGCAGGTCCAACACCACCGCCGTGGCCTCGCCCGCCTCCAGTCCGAGCGCGAAGCGCAGGGGCACGGGATCCTCCGGCCCGAGCACGCCGGACAGGAACTCCACGGCCCGCTCGTCCCGCCGGGCCAGGGTGTCCAGCCGCCGCGCGTGCTCGGCGCTCGTGCCCAGGACCGTCTCCAGCGGCCGATCCAGGATTTGCGCGGCGGGACGTCGCAGCACCCGCTCGCAGTCCCCCGTCACGCGTGTCACGCGCAGTTGGGGAGACCAGGAGAGCTGAATCGCTTGCAACAGGTCGAGGGTCATGGGCAGAGGGGGACCATAACGGGTCACCTGGGCGGATGTCCCACCTGTTGGTGACGGGGTTCTCCTATAGAATCCGATACTTGGCGCTCCGCCCCCCGGGCGGGCCCGGGGCCTCGGCCCGGATCCGGGCTCCGGAAATTCCGGCGAAGTGCGATCATCCTCCCGATGACGGATGGAGCCCGGAAGGGGACCCAGGTAGCTTGCGAATCGTTGGTGGTGACCACCCCGGGTCGCCATCCCCCCAGGAGGCCGCACATGTCCGCTCTGAAGAACCAGAAGAAGCTCGCGAAGCGCCGTGGTCAGGGTATGACGGAGTACATCATCATCGTGGCCCTGATCGCCATCGCGGCGATCGGCGTCATCACCCTCTTCGGCAACAACATCCGCCGCCTGTTCGGCGCCTCGGCCGACGCGCTGGCCGGCGAGACCAACGTCGACCCGGGTGCGAAGACCGCCACCAAGACGGTCAAGGAGAAGGGCCTCAAGGACTTCTCCAAGAACAACAAGGAGTCCGGCGGGTAGTCGTCGGGTCCACACCCGACACACCGTTGGATCTGCTGCACCGAGGGCGGTTCTCTCCGAGAGGAGGGGCCGCCCTTCGCATTTGCGGGCCAGAATGGCCGCGAGCCCGCGGCCTGGGGCGCTTTCTGGAGGAGGGGACATGGAGTTGCTGCGAATCCTGGGCCTGGACGCCCTGGACCTGATCGGGGGCCTGGGACTGGGCGCGATGGCCTGGGTGGGGGTCCGATGTGTGCTCACCGGCTTCTTCACCGTGGATCAGAGCGAGCGGGCGGTGAAGGTCCGCCTGGGGCGGGCCGTGCGGCGGGTGGGAGAGCCGACCACACGCGAGGGCCCGGTGAGCGAGGGCCTGGCCCGCACGGACGAGGATCGCTACGTCTACCCTCAACTGGAGGTCATCCCGCCGGGGGGCCCGTACTTCAAGTGGCCGTGGGAGCGGGTGGTCAAGGTGTCGGTGGCCACCCAGACGCTGAGCATGGCGTACGACCCCGAGTCGCCGCACGCCAACCAGGACGGCACGGTGCTGGACGCGGTGACCAAGGATCAGCTCAACACGGGGCTGACGGGGCAACTGCGCTACCGGGTGTCCGAGCAGAACCTCTACGCGTACCTCTTCGGGGTGAAGAACCCCATCGCGCACGTGATGGGCTACTTCATCTCCATCCTGCGCGAGCGCATCGCGAGCTTCGAGGCGCCGCCGCCGCCCGTGGTGGAGGGCACGCTGGAGGCGGTGGAGGTGTCGGTCGTCTCGGGCGTCTCCATCAATGATTTGCGCAAGAACCTGCGCGACCTCAACGAGCACATGGACCGCGAGTGCCGGGGGAGCCTGTCTCGCTACGGCATCGTGCTGGACGCCTCGCTCATCACCGGCATCGATCCGCCGCCCGAGGTGGACTCGGCGCTCGCGGCCATCAACACGGCGCACAACCACGTCTCCTCGGAGCTGAGCCTCGCGCAGGCGGGGGCGGATCAGAAGATCGTCCAGTCGCGCCGGGCGGTGGAGATCGAGACCCTCAAGGCCGAGGCGGAGGTGGAGCCGCTGGTGGCCATGGCCCAGCAGCTCACGCTGCTCAAGGAGAGTGGCCCCGGGGCGCTCCGGGCCTACGTGCGCAACATCCGCCTGGGCCTGTTCTCCAAGGCGAGCCAGGTGGTGTTGGGGGTGAAGCCATGACGAGCCTGATGGTGGGCGCGGTGCTGGGCTTCATGGCCATGGGGATGGGCGTGCCCCTGCTGCTCGCCCTGGCGCGGCTCTTCGGCGTGTACGCCGTGGTGGAGGAGCGCACCTGCCGGGTCTACGTCTTCCTGGGCCGGGTGGTGGCGGTGCTCGACGAGCCGGGTCTGCACCTGTTGTGGGCCCGGCTCGGGTGGAAGGCGCTGCTGGTCAACTGGGTGGGCCGCTGCCATGTGATCGATCTGCGGTTGGATCAGCAGTACCTGCGCAGCCTGGCGGTGAACTCCGAGGAGGGCGCGCCCATGGGCATTGGCATCTGGTACGAGATGTCCATCTCCGACCCGCTCAAGTACCTGTTCGAGAACGCGGACCCGAGGGGCTCGCTCGCGGCCAACGTGAGCAATGCCACCGTGCGCTGCCTGTCCAACATGAAGCTGGGTCGGATGCTGGAGAGCCGCCACGGCATGAGCCGCACCGTGCGCGCCGAGGTGTCCCCCATGTCCCACGCCTATGGCTATCAGCTCGGCTCGGTCTACATCCGCAAGGTGCATTTCCGTGACGCGGGAATGATCCACCAGATCGAGGAGAAGGTGGTCAACCGGTTGCGGCAGGTGACGTCCGCCATCCGCCAGGACGGGGCCAATCAGGTGAGCATCCTCACGAGCTCCGCGGACCGGCAGGCCGCCATCGCGTTCGCCAAGGCGGCGGCCCTGCGCCCGCGGATCGTCGGCGCCGCGCTGCAGCGCATCGCCCAGGATCCCGAGGTCTCCACGGCCATGTTCGAGCTGCTCGAGGTGCAGCGGCTCCAGGAGGGCTCGGCCCGGGTGACGCTGGTGCCCGAGGCCCAGAAGGACGAATTGCTCGTGCAACTGCTGGCGTCCACGCCGCCCTCGCGGGGCTAGCGCGCGGGGACGACAGGCATTGATGCGCCGCGGCGTGGCGCGGCATGCGCTCGTCAGGCATTCAACAGAGAACGCTGGGATTCCTGTTCAGCGAGGGTTTCCTACTTTTTCTGATTCTGAGATGGATTGTGCCGGGGGGTTCCGCCACACTCGAAACTGGAGTGCGCAGAACCCCCTACCTCACGAGACAACCCATGTTCAGCAGATCCACCGGAATGGCCGCCGCGATGTTGGTGGCGGGCCTCCTGGCGGGCGATGGATGGGCCGCCGTCGACGGCGTGCAGCCTTCCACCTCCTCCGCCCTCTTCTACGTCAACACCACGTCCTGGGCCGACATTCACTACAAGGTGAACAACGGCGGCCAGATCAACCTGCGCATGGCGGTCCAGAATGGCCGCAATGAGTACTCGGTGGGCAACCTCGTGAGGGGCGACACCATCGACTACAACTTCACGTACTGGGACATCTCCTGTAACTGTGCCCGCGACACCACGCTGACGCGCTACACACACGGCGGCACGTCGACGACGCCGGACTCGGGCACCCCGGATTCGGGCACCCCGGACTCGGGCACCACCCCGGACTCGGGCACCCCCCCCAGCCTGGGCCCCATCGTGCCGCTGTACAACAGCTCCACGGCGCTCGAGCCCGCGCTGACGGAGAACACCACCAAGGCCCTCATCACCCGCGTGGGTGGCCGCGTGCGCGACCGTCACGCCCGCGAGTCCCAGTACCAGGCGTATGACCACTACCTGGCCCTGTACTTCACCAACCGCACCTTCTGGGTGGAGGTCGTCGACGAGGTGGCCAAGGGCGGCAACCAGATCACGGTCAACCTGCACACCGTCTACCCGTTCGACGGGCCGGACTTCCGCGCCTTCTTCCGCGGCATCAACACGGTGGCCGAGTACTGGCACAACGCGCGCTTCACCAAGGTGAACGACTACCTGCACACCTCCACGGTCACCTACAACGCCAAGGAAGGTCGCGCCATCCGCGTGGGCGACCGCATGGAGATCGAGATCGGCGTGTTCCTCAAGCAGCCCGTGGAGGGCCGCTGGAACTACTACTCGGACGTGTGGCTGTACATGGTGGGCAGCACCGGCATGGTGCCCTTCGAGACCCAGGGCTCGCTGCGCGACTCCTTCCCCCTGCCCGAGGCGGGGTGGAGCGGTGGTCGCGGCACGCTGAACTATCCCTTCTCCGACGAGCCCGGCAGTCGCTTCAAGCAGATGGTGCTCAACATGGCGCCGGTCAACGCGCAGCCCTTCGTCGAGGGCCGCCGCGTCCACCACACCAACTTCCGCGATGGCACCCACTCCGAGTCGGGCAACCCCGTCTTCTCCGAGCAGGTGAACAAGCTGGGGCCCAACTACATCGAGGTCTCGTGCATCGCCTGCCACGTGAGCAACGGCCGCGCGCTGCCGCCCGCCGTCAACACCTCGCTGACCAAGAGCGTGGTCAAGGTGGGCCGGGTCAGTGGCACCACCGTGACGCCGGACCCCGCGCTGGGCTCCAAGCTGCAGCCGCGCTCCACCAGCGGCACCCCCGAGGCCGACGTGCGCATCACCCAGTGGACGACCACCAGCGGCAC
The DNA here is from genome assembly GCF_016904885.1 of Archangium primigenium. Classification (NCBI taxonomy): domain Bacteria; kingdom Pseudomonadati; phylum Myxococcota; class Myxococcia; order Myxococcales; family Archangiaceae; genus Melittangium; species [Archangium] primigenium. The sequence goes on along the minus strand of NZ_JADWYI010000001.1, from coordinate 7,415,133 downwards.
CTACGCGGACGGCACGTCCTACCAGCTGCGCAAGCCCAGCTACGGCTTCAGCAACGTGGTCCCCACGAACTTCTCCGTGCGCATCACCCCGCAGCTCATCGGCATGGGTCTGCTCGAGGCCCTTCCCGAGAGCACCATCGCCGCCCTGGCGGACCCGGATGACGCCAACAAGGACGGCATCTCCGGCCGCATGCAGACGGTGATCGATCCCGTGACGAAGCAGACGCGCCTGGGCCGCTTCGGCTGGAAGGGCAGCGCCTCCAGCGTGCGCCACCAGGTGGCCGATGCCTTCAACGGCGACATGGGCGTCACCTCGTCCCTGTTCAAGACCCTGGACTGCGGCTCGTCGCAGCAGGGCTGCTCGGGCTCGAGCACGGAGCTGAGCGATCAGGACCTGGACAAGATCGAGCGCTACATCTCGCTGCTGGGCGTGCCGGCGCGGCGCGACCTCAATGACACCCAGGCCCTGCGCGGCGAGACGCTCTTCCAGAGCGCGGGCTGCGCCAAGTGCCACACCACGACCATGACCACCAGCGCCTTCCACCCCAAGGCGGAGCTGCGCAGCCAGAAGATCTACGCCTACACGGACCTGCTGCTGCACGACATGGGCACGGGCCTGGCGGACAACCTGCCGGACGGCATCGCCTCGGGCTCCGAGTGGCGCACCCCGCCGCTGTGGAGCGTGGGCCTGACGCCGGCCGTGAGCGGTGGCGAGGCCTACCTGCACGACGGCCGCGCCCGCACCCTGGAGGAGGCCATCCTCTGGCACGGCGGCGAGGGCCAGGCGGCCCAGCAGTCCTTCGTGAAGATGTCCTCCAGCGACCGGGCGGCGCTCATCCGCTTCCTCAAGTCGATCTGACGCGGGACTGAAGTCCCCGCGCGCCTCCCTCGGGTGATGAGAGGGGGGCGCGCGCCCCACCTGACGTGTCGGGTGGGGGACCCGACGGCGGACGTCGTACTGACTTCCCAGGTCCCGTCCTCTGAGGTAGGAGGGGACATCTGACTGGAGAAGACATGTCCACCACCGTCACCATCACCATGCAGGAGCGCCGACACTTCGAGCGCATCTACCAGGTCGTCGAGCAGGTCCCGCCCGGCCAGGTGTCCACCTACGGAGACATCGCGGTCATCGTCGGGGGCGGCTGCGACGCGCGCCTCGTCGGGCTCGCCATGGGAGACCTGGGTCCCCGCACCTCCCAGGTGCCCTGGCAGCGCATCCTCAACCGCTCGGGCGGCATCAGCACCCCGGAAGGCGTGGGCCAGCGCGAGCTGCTCCGGGCCGAGGGCGTCGAGTTCGACGACAAGGGCAAGGCGCTGCTCGAGCGCTTCCGCTGGGCGGGCCCCTCCCCGGAATGGGCGACGAAGCACGGCTACAGCCTGCTTCCGGCTCGTGGCACCTCCAAGGAAGACGAGGACAAGTCGCAGCTGCGCTTGTTCTGAGCCGTTCCGGGAGTAGGGACGTGTCTATACTGGCGCCCCCATGGAAGGCCGCCTCGTCCTCAAGAATTGTTCCATCTTCCGCGCGGATGGCCGTGGCCGCGCGGGCATGGCCGTCGTCGTCGAGGGGGGGTTGATCCGTCAGGTCGCCCCCGACGAACAGGTCCCCGTGCTGCCCGGGGACTGGGAAGTGTCCTGCCGGGGGCGGCTCGTGATGCCCGGGCTGGTGGACTGTCACTCCCACCTGGTGGGGGACCTGCTCATGCCGTCCTCCGGCGAGCTGCTGCTCCACCCGCCGCACGTGCGCTTCGATCACGAGCGCGTACTGGCCGCCGCGCTCACGCTCGAGGACGTGGAGGTGCTGGCCTGCCATGCCATGGCGCGCGCGCTGCGCTCGGGCATCACCCTGGCGGTGGACCACCTGTCGTGTCCGGGGAACGTGGCGGGCGCCCTGGAGGTCATGGCGCGCGCGGCGGACCGGCTGGGCATGCGGCTGGTGGCGAGCCACGCCACGCATGTGTTGGACGGGGAGGCGCTCTCGCTCGCCCAGGCCGAGGCCAACGCCGACTTCGTGCTCCGGCAGCAGTCCCACCCCCGGGTGCGCGGCGCCCTGGGCTTCCATGCCTCGTGGACGGGCAGTGACGCGCTGCTCGGGATGTTGGGCCGCCTGCGCGAGGAGAAGGGCTTTCCGCTCGTCTTCCACCTGTCCGAGGGCGACCACGATCTGGCCATGACGTGGTCCACCTACGGCAAGCGCGTGGTGCCGCGCATGGAGTCCTTCGGCCTGCTCGGGCCGCTGTCGGTGGCCGGCTTCGCGCGCTCGGTGGACGACGCCGAGTCCATCCGCCTGGCGCAGTCGGGCACCTGCGTGGCGCTCGGCCCCAAGACGGCGCTGCTCGTGGAGCCCAGTGGCCGTGCCCTGGAGACGCTCTACGGCCGGCAGAACCTCATCGGCCTGGGCAGCGCCGGGCACGGCAACCTCTGGGACGCCATGACCTCCACGCTCGTCACCGCCGTGGGCGCGGCGCGCGGCTCGCGGCTGGTGGATCCGGACGGCGTGGTGGCCCAGGTGTGCGCGGACGGCCCCGCGGAGCTGTGCTCGCGGCTGTTCGGCGTGCCCTCCGGCTCGGTGGAGGAGGGGCGGCTCGCGGACCTGGTGGTGTACGACTGCGTCCCGGCGCTGGACATGGTCAGCGGGCAGGCGCCGTACCTCTTCGGGCAGCTCACGCGCTCGCGCGTGGCGTGGACCATCGTGGACGGGCGCGTCACCGTGCGCGAGGGCCAGTTGCTCGGCGTGGACGAGCTGGCGCTGGCGCGCGAGGCCTCGCGGGTCCTGTCCCGGCTGTGGGCCCAGACCCGCCCGCCCGAGTCCGAGGAGGTCCACCTGCTCGCGCAGGAGCGCCGGGCATGAGCGGCGCGCGCTGGGTGGAGGCCCTGCGGCGGGCCCGGGAGCGGCGGGCCCCGCTGCGGGAGGAGCCCCGGACCACGGCCTACCGGCTCGTGAATGGCGCGCCGGACGGGGTGCCGGACGTGACGGTGGACCTCTTCGAGTCCCTGCACGTGGTGAGCCTCTACCGGGACTTCTCCGCCGACGAGGAGCGGGACCTGCTGGAGGCGATGGACGCGGCGTGGGCGCCCACGAGCGTGTACCTCAAGCGCCGGCCCCGCGAGGCGCGGCACCTGGCCAACGTGGCCCGGGAGGCGCTCGCCCCCGAGGAGGCCATGCGGGGCGCGCCGGTGGAGTCGCTGGTGGCGCGGGAGAACGGGTGGCGCTTCCTCATCCGCCCGGCGCAGGGGCTGTCGGTGGGGTTGTACCTGGACATGCGCGACACGCGGGCGTGGCTGGCGGAGCAGGCGCGGGGCCTCTCGGTGCTCAACCTCTTCTCGTACACCTGCGGGTTCGGCGTGGCGGCGCGGGCGGGGGGGGCGCGGCGGGTGCTCAACCTGGACGCGAGCCGGCGCGTGCTGGATTGGGGCGAGGAAAACGCGCGCCTCAACGCGCAGGACGTGGACCGCTACGACTATGTCGCGGGGGACGTGTTCGACTGGCTCGAGCGCCTGGCGCGCAAGGGCGAGACGTTCGACGTGGTGGTGGCGGACCCGCCCTCGTTCGCCACCACGCGCACCAGCCGCTTCTCGGCGGCGCGGGACTACGCCTCCCTGGCGGAGGCCTGCGCGCGGGTGGTGGCGCCGGGCGGGCGGCTGGTGGCGTGCTGCAACCTGGCCACGCTGGCGCCGCGTCGCTTCGAGGCCCAGGTGACCGAGGGCGTGGCCCGGGCGGGCCGCCGGGGAGGGCCCTTCACGAGCCTGGGTCCCTCGCCGGTGGACTTCCCGGCGTCGGCGGAGCATCCGGCCGCCCTGAAGGTGCGGGTGCTGGAGCTGACGTGAGGCCCGGGTGACGAGTCTCGTGGCCGCGCGAGCCCCGAAGGCGCTATCCTGCCCGTCCCGTGCCCGCCGCCACCCCCGTGTCGTTTGGCCAGTACAAGCTGCTCGAGCGCCTCGCCGTGGGCGGGATGGCCGAGGTGTTCCTCGCCAGCCAGCCCGGTCCGGACGGCTTCGAGAAGCCCGTGGTCATCAAGCGCATCCGGCCCCACCTGTCCAAGCAGCCGGCCTTCGTGCGCATGTTCCTCAACGAGGCGCGGCTCGCCGCCCAGCTCAACCACCCCAACATCGTGCAGATCCACGACCTGGGGAAGGTCGGGGAGAGCTACTACATCGGCATGGAGTACCTCTTCGGCCGGGACACGCGCCGGGTGGTGCCCAAGGCCGAGTCGCTCGGCATCTCGTTCCCCATGGTGTACGCGCTCAAGCTCGCCTCGTCCGTGTGCGAGGGCCTTCACTACGCGCACGAGAAGGTGGACCTGTACGGCTCGCCGCTCAACATCGTGCACCGGGACGTGACGCCGGAGAACATCTTCGTGTGCTTCGACGGCACGGTGAAGGTGCTCGACTTCGGCATCGCCAAGGCGGCCAACCGCGCCGAGCAGACGACGCGCGCGGGGGAGCTGCGCGGCAAGCTCAGCTACCTGAGCCCCGAGCAGTGCCTGGGCAAGCCGGTGGACCGCCGCAGCGACCTGTTCTCCCTGGGCACGGTGCTCTACGAGTGGCTCACGGGCTTCAAGCTCTTCACCGGCGAGTCGGACGTGGCGGTGATGCGCAGCATCGTGGACGGCAAGGTGTACGCCCCCTCGTACTTCCGCGCGGACATCCCCGAGCCGGTGGAAGCCATCCTCATGAAGGCGCTGGAGCGCGACCGGGACAAGCGCTACGCCTCGGCCTGGCACTTCCAGCAGGACCTGGATCGCTTCCTCAACGCGTACGACTTCACCCCGACGAACCTGCACCTGTCCAACTTCCTCAAGCAGCTCTTCCTCGACGAGCTGGAGGAGGAGCAGCAGCGCATGCGGGCCCCCGCCGAGGGGTCCGCGTCCGCCCCGCCTCCGCCCACGTTGGACTTGGAGCTGCCCCCGGGCGAGCCGGAGGAGGGCGAGGCCCCGTCCGGCGAGCGCACCCACGCGGTGCCCGTGTCCGCCGCCCAGTACGAGGCGCTGGAGGCGCTGGCGAAGAAACACCAGGTCCCCGTGGCCCAGTTGGTGAGCGAGCTGCTCGCCCCCTGGCTCAAGTACCGCTGACATGCCTCGGATCAAACTGACGATCGCGTACCAGGGGACGCAGTACGTGGGCTGGCAGGTGCAGCCCAATGGCGTCTCCATCCAGGCCCGGTTGATGGACGCGGTGGAGGCGCTGCTCGGCGAGCGCGTCCCGGTGGAGGCCGCGGGCCGCACCGACGCGGGCGTCCACGCCACGGGGCAGGTGGTGTGTCTGAGCACCTCGCGCGAGCTGCCCCTCAAGGCGTACTGGCGGGGGCTCAACGGCCTGCTGCCCGAGGACATCGCCGTGGTGCGCGCCGAGCAGGTGCCCGAGGCGTTCGACCCGCGCCGCTGGTCACTCGGCAAGCGCTACCGCTACCAGGTGAGCAACCGGCCCTCGCGCTCGCCGCTGCTGCGCGCCACGCACTGGGAGGTGTTCGCGCCGCTGGACGTGGAGGCCCTGCGACAGGGGGCCACGCACCTGCTGGGGCGGCATGACTTCTCCGCCTTCCGGGCCGCGGACTGCCAGGCGGCCCATGCCGTGCGGGAGGTGCGCCGGGTGGAGGTGGTGGGCGAGCGGGGCGGGGACGTGTCCATCACCGTGGAGGGCACGGCCTTCCTCAAGCACATGGTGCGCAACCTCGTGGGCACCCTGATGGAGGTGGGCAAGGGCCGCCGCCCTCCCGGGTGGGTGGCCGAGGTGCTCGCCGCGCGCGAGCGCAAGCGCGCCGGGCCGACCGCGCCCGCGCACGGCCTCCTCCTGGAGGAGGTCTTCTATGGAGAGGGCCCGCCTCCCCGTTCGCCCGGCGGCACGGCGGACGACGACACGGAGTGAAGGGCGGAAGTGGGTGCGCGGGGCGCGCCTGCGCTAGGCTCGCCCTCCCGTGACCTCCTCGAAGCCCCTATTCGAACCGCTGCGTCTGCGCCTCCGCCGTCTCCAGTTCACCGTGGGGCTCGGCTTTCTCGCCCTCATGCTGGGCTCCATCGTGAGCGTGGGCCTGTCCCAGCGGCTCGTGGGCCGCGTCCAGGCGCTGCCCTTCGAGTGGCTGCGCTTCGCCATCGGCCTGGGCGTGCAGAAGCTGTGGGTGCTCGGGATGCTGCCCCTGCTGTGCTACGGCGCCGCGCGCGTCATCGAGCTGCGCGCGCTGCCCACCGCCCTGGGCGCCGCGGCCTTCGGCCAGCTGTTCGTCCTCGCCCTGGAGTTCGTGCAGGACGGCGTCGACGGGTGGGTGGAGCGCGGGGTCGTCGCCTTCACGCTCGACTGGGCCGTGTTCGCCCTGGGGGTGTGGTTCAGCTACCTCGCGGTGCTGCGCGGCCGGGCCGCTTCCCGCACGCGGGACGCCGAGGTCGCCGCGCGAGCCTCGGTGCGCTCGGACGAGTACGCCCAGTTCCTGCGCGAGGCGGAGCGCGCGGGCGAGAAGATCGAGCGGTGCGACGAGGCCCAGGGCTCGTCCGGGCCCGCCCCGTCGGCCTCCGAGGCCCCGGCCTCGTCCGCTCCCGCCGAGGAGGCGCGCGCGCCGGCGTCCGAGCCGTCCGCGCCCACGGCGGAGCCGGACGCGCCCAAGACGCCCGCCGCCTGACGTCAGCCGTGGACCACGCGCTTGACGCCCCGGCGCAGGAGCAGGTTCGGCAGGCCGAAGCGCTGATCGCCCCGGAACACGAGCCGCTCGCCCTCCACGCCGCCCGGACACGCGAGGCCGCGCTGGAGGGCGTGGAGCCAGTCCCGGAGCTCCGGGGCCCCGAGCCCCAACCCCTCCACCACCGTGCGCGCCTCGCCCTGGGGCCCGGCCTCCAGCCGCAGCGTGACGCGCTCGGGGCCCTGGGCGGGTGGGGTGTCGGGAAAGTCCTCCGCGCGCCGCTCGGGCTTCGTGGTGGGCAGGGTGTCGCGCAGGGCCTGGAGCCGGGCGAAGGGGTGGGCACTGCCCGGAGGGGGGTTGTCCTTCTTCGCCATGGCGCGCGTCTCCACCATCGAGGGGCCTGGCGAGCCTACGCCAGGAGCGCCGCGGGAGTTCCACCGCTCGTCTGCCCCACATCCCGGCGGTTCGATTGACAGGGCATCCGCTAAAACGGATATTGCGTCCGTCACGTTGGACACGCATCGTTGTGTCACGGGAGATGCCCCATCCATGAATCACGCCGCTGAAGTCATCGATCTCCAGGAATTCCGCAAACGGCGCGAGCCCCGGCCGGTGTCGGCTGACGCACGCATGCCCATGCGCCTCTGGACGCCGGTGTGGGTGTGGGTCATGGTCTGGCCCACGTGAAATCCGTCCGAGAGAACACCCCGAGCGAGCCCGAGAGCACCGAGGCCCCCGCGCCGCGCGCGCCCAAGGGCCGCAAGCGCGAGACGAAGGCGGAGCCGCCGCCCGCCGCCGAGGCGCCGCCCTCCGAGGAGGAGTGGGCCTACGAGGTCGCGCACGCGGAGTCCTCGACCGACCTGGCGCCCATCGTGGGCCGCAACCTGCGCCGCCTGCGCACCCAGCGCGGGCTGTCCCTGGAGCGGCTCGCCAAGGCCTCCGGGGTGAGCCGGGCGATGCTCGGGCAGATCGAGCTGGGCCAGAGCGCGCCCACCATCAACGTCATCTGGAAGATCGCCCGGGCGCTGGGCATCCCGTTCTCGGCGCTCATCAGCACCACGGCCCAGAGCGGCACGCGGCTGATGCGCTCGCAGCAGTCCAAGCGGCTGTCCTCCCATGACGGCAGCTTCGTGTCGCGGGCCCTGTTCCCCTTCGACGAGCCCCGGCGCGTGGAGTTCTACGAGCTGCACCTGGCCGCGGGGGCCGTGGAGCAGGCGGACGCCCACCCTCCCGGGACGATGGAGAACCTGGTGGTGACGGCGGGCACGGTGGAGATCGACCGGGGCGACGAGCGCCATGTGCTCGAGGCCGGTGATGCCATCCTGTTCGAGGCGGACGTGGCCCACGTCTACCGCAACACGAGCGGCGTGGATGCCGTCATGTACCTGGTGATGACGTACGCGGAGACGGTGGGCTAGCGCCGTCCCCCGACCCCCTCGACGCGCGAGAGCCAGCGGACCCGCGGGGCGGGGCGCTGGCTCCGGGTGAGGCGCGGGACGCGGTCTACTTGGCGCCGCACATCATCATGGGCATGCCGTTGCACATCATCATCATCGGCATTCCCATGGCCATCATGGAGTTCATCGCCTCGCAGCAGTCCTTCATCATCTCCATCTGCGCGGCGTCCATGGGCATCATGCGGCACATCATGCCGTCCTTGCCCATCTCGCACGTCATCTTCGCCATCATGGGCATGCGCATCATCATGGGCATCATCATGGGCATGCCGCCCATCATGGGGTTCATGCCCATCATGGGATTCATCCCCATCATGGGCATGCCGCCCATCATGCCGCCCATCATCGGCATCTGATTCATGCCCATCATGGGCATGCCCATCATGCCGCCCATCATCGGCATCTGATTCATGCCCATCATCATGGGGTTCATCCCCATCATGCCGCCCATCATCGGCATCTGGTTCATGCCCATCATGGGGTTCATTCCAGGCTGCATCGGCATGTTGTTCATCTGGGACGCGGGCATCATGGTCGGCTCCTCGGGTGGCGGCGGGCGGGATACGGCTCCACGGGGCCCACGGTAGAGAGGCGCTCCTTCACAGACAATCCGGGGCGGTGTTTTCCTCCAGTGAAACGGAGACACCGCCCTGTCGGGCGGACGCAATGTGTCATGCAGCGAGCGGAGGGCGTGTGTCTGTGTATGCCCTCCGCCGCCGTGGTGGTGTGGATGTGCCCGTCAGCGGCAGCGGGGCTGGTCCACCGTGCCGGTGCTCGAGGCCACCAGCCGCAGGAACTCGTCCGGCGGCGGCTCGCTGCCGCGCTCCCAGAGCGAGGCCTCGGCCCAGCACTGCACCCAGCTCGGGCTCCACTCCGCGGGCAGGCTGGCGCAGGTGGCCCGGCGCGCCGCGCCGCGCATCTGCGTCTCGCGCTGCACCGCCGAGAAGACGTGCGGGGCGATCCGCGAGAGGAAGGCGTCCGAGTAGGCCTGGGCGGGCGGCACGTCCAGCGGATCCGCCGCGAGCCCCGCGGGCCGGAAGCCCACGTGCTCCGCGTCCGCGAACCGCAGCTCCCCGGACTCGCGCACCGGCAGTTGGGCGCTGGCGCTGTTGGTCTCCAGGGTGAACTGGAAGGGCGTGGTCCAGTGGTGCGTCAGCACCGGGTAGGTGAAGGTGTCGTACACGTCCTCGACCACGGTCTCCGGCGTGTTGTCCAGATCGCGGCCCGCCGCCTGACGCTCGCGCGCCCGGTTGTCGCGCTCGGTGAGCAGCCGCTTGGCGTCATCGCACGCCGTGCCCGACGGGGCCGGGTTCGGGCTCGGGTTCGGGGGCTTGCTCGGGCAGCCCACGCACGTGGCGTCATGGGCGTCCGGCTTGGCGCCCTTGCACTCGGCCTCCTTGGCGGCCAGGGCCTTCTCGGTGGCGCGCAGGGCGCGCTCGGTGCTGCCCACGCGCTCGCGGGCCTCGTCGTGGCGGGGGTTGCGCACCTGGCGCGTGCCGCTCACGTAGCGCAGGCTGTTGATCTCCTCGGACACCGTCTCCACGGCGCGCTGGATGAGCGCGTCCACGCGGATCTGCAGCGGCGCGGGCTGGCCGGGCAGGGTGCCGCTCTCCGCGCAGCGCGAGCCGAAGGGCAGGCCCGAGGCCAGGCTCAGGCACGGCGAGGCGAGCCCGTGGGCGACCTGCGCCGGGATGCGTCCGCCGAGCTCGGCCACGATGGGGATGGCGCTCTGGGAGAGGAAGCTGTCGCGCGCCTGCTGCACCTGGGCGTGGGTCGCCTCGGCGGGGGCCAGGCACTGCGCCGTGTTCCACAGCACGCTGGCGGCGCCCTCCGTGCCCTGCGCGCGCGCGGTGGTGGCGAGCGACGCGAAGCGCGAGGACAGGGTCAGGGCGCGCGAGGCGAGCAGCTCCTGGTAGGCGTTCACCGGCAGCTGGTGGCCGCGCGACTGGAGGCAGGCGAAGCCCGCCACCGCCGTGGCCACCTGGCCGTCGTCCTTCCACTGGGTGGCGCAGCGCTCGGCGTGCAGCTGGCCCGCCGCGGCGAGCTGGGCGTTGACCTCGGGGTGATCCGGCATCAGATCCCGCGCGTCGAGCAGGGGCGGCAGACACTGATCGAGGTCTCCCGCGGCACACGCCGGCCGGGAGTTCTGCAGGGCCTGATCCGTGGCCTTGACGGAGAAGACGGGCACGCGGCCACAGGCCTCGGCGTCATCGGGGGAGGCGCGGCAGGCATCCCGGTAGCTCCGGGCCGCGGTGAGGTTGTCACCCCGGAGCGCCGCGTCCTTGGCGCGGGCGAAGGCCTCGCGGTAGGCGGAATTACAGCCGCTGCTCACCAGCATGAGCGCGGCGAGGGAGGCGAATCGGGGCAGGGACGAAGGAGGCGAACGCATAAGGAGGGCAGGCGGGCAGGCGGGGAATGCCGCTGGGACGCACGCGGCGCGTCTCTATTCAGCCTCAAAGCAACCTCCTGCCGCCACCCATGGCCTGTCCACCAGTCCGCACAGCACGCGTCCTGGCGTCCGGGATGACTTGACGCAATGCGGCAACAGGCCCACCTTCTAGGCCCAACTGGAGGTCCCCGATGGCCACGTCTCGCCGTTTTCATGCGCAATACCAGGAACGGTTGATGCTGCTGGATGGCACGTGGGCGGAGGTGCGCATGGTGCGCCCCGAGGACGCGGCCCTCCTGAGCCGGGGGTTCGCCCGGCTGTCGTCGCGCTCGCGCTTCCAGCGCTTCCTGTCGGCCAAGTCCCGCCTGAGCGCGGAGGAACTGCGCTACCTGACGGAGGTGGACGGGGAGACGCACGTGGCGTTGGGGGCGGTGACGTGGAACGACGCGGGAGAGGAGGTGGGGCTGGGGGTGGCCCGCTTCATCCGCCTGGCGGAGACGCCCGAGGTGGCGGAGATGGCGCTCACCGTGGTGGACGACGCCCAGGGCAAGGGTCTGGGGCGCGTGCTGTTGGATCTCTTGGTGGAGGCGGCGCGCGAGCGGGACGTGGAGCGCTTCGAGGTGCGGGTGCTCGCGGGCAACGAGGCCATGTACCGGCTGCTCCAGACACTCGCGCCGTGCGAGCCCCGGGCCGAGGGCGAGTCGGTGTGCTTCAGCGTGCCACTGCACGCGGGGCTAGCGGGCGGCACGGAGCTGATGCGGCCGTTGCTGTCGCTCGCGGCCCAGGGGGCGCTCACGCTCATCGGCCCCACGTGCCGCCGCCGGCTGCGGCCGCTCGCGCCCGAGGGCCTGTTTCCCGAGGCCCGCGCGTCCTGAGCCTCTGATAGAATGGGGGCGCGAAGGAGGCGGATGTCGCGTGCCACATCGACTTGTCCCTCTTCTCCTCCTCTTGGGACTGGGTTGTGCGGGTGCCTCGCGGACACGAGGGGACGCGAGTCCTCGAGGCCCTTGGGCGAAGGTTCCCGCCGCTGAGTTGAGTGCCGGGGATGCCTCCATCCCCATTGGTTTGATTCGAGACGTGGCGGACGCGCTGCTCGAGCTTCCTGGTGCTCGTGTGTGCGACCCCGTCAATCAACAGCCCATCATGGGTTTGTCCCTGGAGTACTGCGCGACGGTCTACGTCGCCGGAACGCACGAGTCCCTGTCCTGGCGCGTGACCGAACCCGTCACGGGAAAACACGGGACGTGCAGGCCTTTTTTCGCCGTGGAAGATCAGGATCATCCCGCGTCCCATGTCTGGGTGGTGGGCTATATACACAACCACCCCTGCGGAAGCCCTCCGTCCTCGGGCGATCTTGGCACCTGGCCCACGGACGCCTTCGATCCCCACGTGGCCATGGCGGAGATTCGTCTGATTCCCGGGAACCCGGCTCCGGCGATACAGGGACGCATCGCCGTCGAAATGGCTTCGGCCGTGGTCGCGGAACGCGCGGACGGAACCCGTCTGTTTCTGCGCTACTTTCCCACGGGAGAAGTCCAGCAATGGAGTGATCGGCGAGGGGACTGGGTTCGCTTGGGCCACTGCGCGCCACGCGAACGCAGCAGTCGCTTCAGAACGCCTCGCTGTGACTCCGAGCCCCTGCGCTTGCTGGATGAGGAGTCGCCATGAGCCTCAACACGGAGACACGATGTGGATGACGTGAACCCATGGCGCACGCGTCCAAGGCGTCGTCGTCTGTTGTGGTTGCTCACGGCGTTCTCTCTGGAGAACGCCGGTTGTGCGTGGCTGGGCTTGACGCCGAAGCGGCACATCGCGTGGCCAGACCACTCATCGACCGAGCTCATCGGTGCGCCCATGGAAGCCGGAGCGGCGATCGCGGCGGGGGCGGCCGTTCGGGAGATGTTGCGCCAGAACGATGACCCGGGATTGTTCGAGGGATGCTCGAGTCCCGAGCAGGGCCTGGATGTCGCCGTCTTCAAGGAGTCGGGTTCGGGCCTGTACTTCGTGGTCTTGCACCAACGCTTCGACCGATGTGGAGGACCGGTCGGGCGCGTCCTCGATTGGTGGTACGAGTACGCGGTGACGGCCCAAGGTGAAGTCCTGGGTGAAGCGCCTCCCGAGGGCTGGACGGAACCTCCTCGGTCCTCGCCTGTGACCCCACCACCCGCGGTGGCACCCGGGACCAACACCCCAGCGTCCGACGCGCCCGGTTCCGAGGCCCACCCCGAAGAAGGCCCGCGCTGACGGAGAGGCCCGCGCGTCCTGAGAAAAGACGACGGCCCGGATGGGCCCTGCCTTGGGAGCAGGAGACCACCCGGGCCGCTGGGACCTCCGCGAGGCGCGGAAGGCCGGAACGACTAGTTGGGCGCCACCGCCACGCCGCGGAAGCCGAAGTTGGCCGCGGCCGTGTCCACCGTGGTCACGGTCGCGGTGGTCGTGCCGTCATCCACGTAGGTGACGAGCTTGTTGACGCTCACGCCCTTGAGGGTCGCCACCACGCGCACCGTCGTGCCGTCCACGAGCGCGGTGACGGCCACGGCGGGGCCCGGGTTGGTGACGGGCTGCGAGGTCCAGTTGCCCGAGCTGTTCTTGGTGTACTTGAACACGCCGCCGCTGTTGCCGTCGTCCGCGACGTACAGCGTGGAGTCGTTCAGGAAGAAGAACTGGTAGGGCGAGGTGATGGCCGAGCCGGCCACACCGGACAGCCCCGTGGCCGTCTGGCCCGAGGTCGTGGGCGTGCCCGTGCCCACCGCGGAGACCGTGATGAACGTGCCGCTGCCCGAGGTCAGGTACAGCTGGCCGTTGTAGATGGCGGTCACGCGCGAGTTGTTGGGGTTGGCGAGAATCTGCGTGGACGCTCCCGTGGAGCCCCCGGTGACGTAGTGGATGCCACCCACGCCCGTGGCGCCCGTGCCCGCGACCCAGTACGCCGTGCCGTCCACCGTGGTGGCCGAGCGCACGTTGCCGGTGCTGAACGCGGCGTTCAGGCTCGCGACGACCGAGCCGTTGCCCGTGGCGCCCACACGGCCCACCACGCGCGGGTTGACGCTGGAGGTCGTGCCCGCCACGCCGGCGGTGCCCGCCGCGGCGCTGTAGCCCGCGAGCACCACGTAGCGACCATCCACCGAGCGGCTCAGGAAGCCCTCGGAGCCGGAGGAACCGGCCAGGGTGAGCCCGGTCACCGGCACCGAGCCGATGCGCGTGCCGGAGATCACGTCATAGGTGTCGATGTTGACAGCGGCGGCGGCGCCGCCGGTGAGCGGCGTGGTGCCGTCACCCACACGCACCACGGACACGCGCGCGGGCGGCACCGTGCAGGTGACCGTCACGTTCGTCACGTTGGCGGAGGCGATGGTGCCCGAGCCGTTGCTCACCGCGCAGGTGAGGCCCGCGGGCTGGGTCTTCACGGCCACGGCGTAGGCCGCGCCGCTCGCCAGGCCCGTGGAGAAGGTGAAGGTCGTGCTGCCGCCCGTGACGGTCAGGTCGTTGCCGCCGTTGTTGGTGAGCACGAGCGTCTTGCCGCTCGACAGGCCCGTCACGGTGCCACCCACCGTGTAGAGGTTGGCGCAGGTGACGGCCACGTTGGTGACGTTCGCCGCCAGGCCGCTGCCCGTGCCGTTCTGCACCGTGCAGGACTGACCCGCGGGCTGCTCCGAGACGGTCACCGCGTAGCTGCCGCCCTCGGGCAGCGAGGTGGCGAAGGTGAACGCGCCGTTGGTCGTCAGGGTCAGCTCATCGCCGCCGTTGTTGCGCAGCTTCACGGTGCCACCGGTGCCCAGGCCGCTCAGGTTGCCGCCCACGGTGTAGGTGCTGGCCGAGCACACCACGCTCACGTTCGTCACGTCGCCAGCGCCCACCGTGCCCGTGCCGTTGGACACGCCGCACTGCTTGCCCGCGGGGGCCGTCTTCACCGTCACCGTGTAGGCCGCGCCCTGGTCCACCTTCTGGGCGAACTGGAAGGCGCCATTGGTGCTCACCGTCGTCTCCTGGGTGCCGTTGGCCAGCGTCACGGACTCACCCGCGCCGAGGCCGCTCACGCTGCCGCCCAGGGAGTACTGGTTGGTCACGCACGTCACCTTCACCGTCACGTTCGCCGTGCCGATGGGCGCGGCGGCCGCCTGCTCGGAGGTGCACGTCTGGGTGGCGGGCTGGGTGCCCACGGTGACGAAGTAGGTGCCGCCCTCGGTCACGCGGTTGTTGAAGGCCTTGGTCTCGTTGGTGGTGAAGGTCAGCGAGTCCGTGTCGTTGTTCTTGACGACCAGCGTGCCGACGAGGCCGCTCACCGTCACGTTCACCAGGTACGCGCGGGTGACGCACGCCACGGCCACGTTGGTGACGTTGGCGGAGCCCACCGTGCCGGTGCCGCGGGTGACGGTGCAGTCCTGGGCCGCGGGGGCCGTCTTCACCTTCACGTCGTACGCGGTGCCGGTCTCATAGCCGGTGGGGAAGGCGAACGAGGTGTTGGCCGAGGAGCCCGTGCCCGTGAGGGTCACCTCCTGCGTGCCGTTGCCGAGCACCAGCGTGCCGTTGAGCCCGCTCACCGTGCCGCCCACCGTGAACTTCGAGGTGTCGCAGTTGACGGTGACGCTCGTCACGTCCGCGCCGCCCATGATGCCCTCACCGCCGGACACCGTGCAGCGCTGCGCGGGGCCCGTGGGCTGGGTGGACACGGTGACGGCGTACGCCACACCGGTCTCCAGGGGCGTGGCGAACTGGAAGGCCCCATTGGCCGCCACGTTCAGCGTCTCCGTCCCGTTCTTCAGCTTGAGGCCCGTGCCCACCAGGCCCGTCACGGTGCCGCCCACCTTGAAGGCCGCCGTGCCGCACGTCACGGTGACGTCCGTCACGTTCGCGCTGCCGAGCGTGCCCGAGCCATTGGTCACGGTACACGCCTGGGGCGGCTCCGAGGGCTGGGTCTCTACCGAGACCGCGTAGGCGGTGCCGGCAACTGCCTTGCGCGCGAAGGTGAAGGAGCCGTCGTTGGGCACGCCCAGCGTCTCATCGCCATAGCGCAGCACCAGTCCGCTGCCCTTGAGGCCCGTCACGGTGCCGCCCACCGTGTACTCCGTGACTCCCGGTTGCGGTTTCTCCTCTGGATCGCCGCAGCGCGCGAGCGCCAGGGGCAGAAGAAGCGTCATCACCAGTCGGAAGGACATTCGCATGGGCAGGCCCTGGGTGGGGCGCACCGGCGCACGGCCTCCAGCCTCGGGGCCGCTTCCGGTACGTGCTCCCGACATGGGAGCCTCTGCCGTCTATCGCGCCCGCCGGGGTCGTGCACGGGGGTTGTGTGACAGTTCGGCTTCATTTTTCCGGGACAAACGGCATACCCAGAACAGACGGTCCGCTCTGTCGGGAGTGGCCTCTTTTCCGAGGAGGAGCGGTGGGGCGAGCCCTCGGTGGAAGGCCCGCCGCGGCTCAGGGCGCGGCCACCGCCTGGTATTGGAACGACAGCCGCGCCGGCGTGCCCGCGCTGTCGTAATACGAGCGCATCTTGAGCTTGAAGTAGCGCCCCTGGCTGCTGCGCACCACGTACAGCAGGGACTCGCGCGGCTGCAGCTGGTGCTTCACCAGATCATAGTTGTACCAGCCACCTTGTACGCCATTGAAGACCGTCTCCGAGGCGTCCTGCTGGTAGCCGCTCGCGGGCGCGGTGGTGAGCCCGTCCCAGTCGCCGCTGGTGAGCACCGCCACGTGCACCTCGCCCGTGGGATTGCCGCCGCCCCCATTGGTGGTGATGGTGAAGCGCTGGAACGCCAGGTCCCACCCGTTGGTGTCCAGGGCCTCGTCGGTCTTCATCTCCCGGCCCTCGTCGAGGTCGACGTACACCGTGCCCGTCTTGCTCGTCGCGTCGACGATCACGTCGGCCCCGCCCTCGGGCCGGGGGGTGACCTCGACGAGGGGGCCCGCGGAGGTCTGCCCGTCGAAGGGGTAGTCCTCGCGCAGGTCCGGCGCGCAGCCCACCGCGCTCCCTATCAGCACGAGCCCCAGCCACGGCCTCGGGTCATGTCGCCGCATCAGTAATCCCATTGGATGCCGCCCAGGACGCCTCGGGGCGGGCGGGGGTTGAACTGCTGATCGCCCGCGTTGAGCAGGTTGTACCCGTTGACGAACAGCTCGATTCCCGAGCGGGGGAAGCGGTACGTCACCTGGGCCTCCAGGTCCACGTAGGCCGGCGCACCGCTCGCCGTGTCCTCGCCGGAGCCGAGCACGTTGGCGAAGCCTCCTCCCACGCCGAGGTAGTAGACGCGGCGGCTCACCCACGAGCCGCGCACCACGGCCTCCAGGTTCCACGGCCGGTAGCGCGTGGTGAGCTGCGTGTTGACGCGGTGGCGCGAGCGGCCCTCCAGCGGCCGATCCCGGGTGAGATCCCGCGCGTCGATGAACATGTACGCCAGGTCCAGGTACGTCGCGCGCACGGGCAGCTTGACGCGGCCGTTGAGCTCCACGCCCTGGGTGTAGGCGCGCGCCACGTTCTCGTAGTTGAACGTCACCGGGTCATCCGGGTTGGGCACGCCGCTGGCGGTGACGTTGATGAGATCCCTCAGCCGGGTGTGGAAGGCGCTCGCGGAGAACAACCAGCCCGGCAGGGGCGGGGGGCGCCAGTCCACGCCGACGTTCACCGCCGCGGAGTGCTCGGCGGTGAGGGCGGGGTTGCCCGTCACCACGTAGCCGATGCCCGCGTTGGCGAAGCGCAGGTACAGCTCCTGGAAGGACGGCGGCCGGAAGCCGAGTCCCGCCGAGGCGCGCACGGTGAGCGCGGGCGTGGGGTCCAGCTTGATCGCGAGCCGGGGGGAGGGGGCGCCGCCGAACTGCGAGTCCAGGTCGAAGCGCAGGCCGGGCGCCACCTTGAGCCGCGGGCCTCCCCCGGTGCCCGGCAGCACGTCCCACTCGTCCTGGAGGAACACGCCCCCGCGCAGGCGCGACACGGGGCTGAGCGCCAGGCGCTGGGAGTCGAGCCGCTCGGCGAGCAATTCCACGCCGCCGGTGAGGGCGTGGGCGCCGAGGCGATGGTCGCCCTGCACCAGGCCCTCGTAGAGCCGGGTGATGTTGTGCGAGTAGTCGTCGAGCGCCCGCGAGCCGCGCTGGTCCTGTAAGAGCTGCTCGTTGAACAGGCCGAAGTGGCCCCGCACGAGCAGGGACGGGCCGCGCTCGAGCTGGTGCCGGCCGCTCAGCGACACGTCCACCTGCTCCTGCCGCTGCCGCCGGTCCAGCACGGCGCCCGAGGGGTTGAGGTCCACGGCGTTCTCGTCCCGCCGGGTGTAGTTCGCGCGCAGGGCCACCCGCGTGCGCTCCTCGGGCGCATAGGCGAGCGACACGTCGCCGTCGAAGCGCTGGAGCCCCGCGCCGCTCGTGGCCGCGTCCGCGGGCTGCCAGTCGTAGGGGTCGCGTCGGCGGAAACCACCGCCCACCCGCAGCTCCAGGGGCCCCTGTTTGGTGCCCGCGTTGGCGCGTGCATCGGCCTCCAACAGCGTGCCGAACAGGCCTCGGCCCCCCAGCTCCAGGGGCTTCTGGACGCGCCGGGTGATGAGGTTCACCACTCCGCCGATCGCATCCGCGCCATAGAGCGCCGCGGCCGGACCCTTGACGATCTCCACCCGCTCCACCTCGCGCAGGCTGAAGCGTCCCAGGTCGAGCGTGGTGCCCACCCGTCCGCCCACTCGCTCCCCATCGACGAGCACGAGCACGTACTCAGGATCCAATCCCTGCAGTCGCAGGCCCACGCCCCGGAAGGTATAGACGAGCTCCACGCCAGGGTGCTGCTGGAGCAACTGTCCAAGATCCCGCACACCGATCGCCTCGATCTGCTCCCGGGTGATGACCTCGGTGGCCACCACCACGTCCTCCAGCTTGCGCTCGGCGCGCGACGCGGTGACCACCGTCTGCTGGCGTCGATCCGGCTCGTCGGGCGGGGTCGGACCGGGGGCGGGCTCGGGAGGCGTCTGACTCGTCAGGAATGCGGCCAGCAGGGAAATGAGCACGGCGGCATCTCTGCCCGGGATGCCGCGGACCGTCAATGGAACGCCATTGCCCCTTGCAGTTCCACGGCTTAAGTACAGGACGGCCATGACCGACACGTCCCAAGGTTTCGACCCGAAGCAGTTTGAAGCACTGGTGGCTCAGGTCCGACAGGAGCTCCAGGGCGCTGGCGCGTCCCCCTCCGCGGCGGATCATCGCCCGTTGGATCCTTCCGACATCGAGGCGGTGCCCGCGCCCGGCACGCCGCTGTACGACGAGTGCCACCGGCTGGGCTCCGAGGCGCTCCGGCGGGGCGAGGTCTCCATGCTCATCCTCGTGGGCGGCGCGGGCACGCGCTTCGGCGGCGCCGTCAAGGCACTGGCCCCGCTGCTCGGCGAGCGCACCTTCCTGGAGCTGCGCCTGGAGGACATCCGCGGGGTGGCCCAGCGCCACGGCGCCTCGGTGCCCGTGGTGCTCATGACCTCGCCGCTCACGCACGAGGGCATCGAGGCCTACGTGAAGCCCCGGGGACTCGGGGAGGACGTCTTCCTGTTCGAGCAGCGCATGCTCCCCCGGCTCACGCCCAACTGGGAGCTGTTCCGGGACGCCCAGGGGGAGCTGTCCTTCGCGCCCTCGGGCCACGGGGACTTCTTCCGGGCCCTGCGCGAGAGCGGCACCGGGGACATCCTCCGTAAGCGCGGCGTGCGCCACCTGTTCTTCTCCAACGTGGACAACATGGGCGCCACGTTGGATCCCATCATCATCGGGCTGCACATCAAGCTCGGCCGCGAGATGACGATCGAGGTGACGCCGCGCGCGAACCAGAATGGCACGCTCGACGTGGGCGCGGCCCCGGTGCGCATCGGCGGCCACCCCCAGCTCGTGGAGCACGTGGACTCCACCAAGCACCGGCTCATCAACACCAACAACATCGCCTTCTCGCTGCCGGCCATCCTCGACCGGCGGATCGACGTGCCCTACCGCGTGGCGAAGAAGAAGGTGGACGGGCACGAGGTCATCCAGCTGGAGCAGATCACCAGCGAGGCCAGCGCCGTCATGGGCCCCGACAAGAAGGCCGTGCTGTCCGTGGCCTTCATCGAGGTGCCGCGCGACAACCCCGTCACCTCGCGCTTCGAGCCGGTGAAGGCGCCCGAGGACCTGTCCTACGTGGTGCCCCGGCTGCAGCGGCGCATGGAAGCGGCGGCCCGGGACGCGAAGAAGGACGGGGGTGCGCCGTGAGCGAGCTGGACGTGAAGCTGGCGCGCGTGCGCGACGTGCTGGTGAAGCAGGGGCTGGGCGCGGTGCGGCTGCGGGGCGTGGACTGGTTCGGCTGGGCCACCTGCGGCGGCTCCAACGTCGTGCTGCTCACCACCGACGTGGGCGTGGCCGAGGTGCTCATCACCCGGGACGACGCCTGGGTGCTCACCGACGCCATCGAGGCGGCGCGGCTCGAGGAGGAAGAGGTGCCCGCGGGCCTGAAGATCTGGTCCGCGCCGTGGACGGACAAGGCCGCGCGCGAGTCCTTCGTGGAATCGCGCCGCGCGGGCGCGCCCGTGGCCTCCGATCGGCCCACGCGGGGCGAGCAGGCCCTGCCAGCGGAGCTGGTCTCCCTGCGCTGGTCGCTCATGCCCGAGGAGCTGGAGCGCTACCGGACGCTCGGGCGGGACGCGGCGGAGGCGATGACCGAGGTGCTGCTGGCGGCCAAACCCGAGTGGACGGGCTGGGAGCTCGCGGGCGCGGGCGCCGAGGCGCTCTGGGCCCGGGGCATCCACCCGGCGCTGACCCTGGTGGGCGAGGAGCGCCGACTGCCCGTGCACCGCCATGCCACCGCGAGCCACGAGAAGCTGGGCGCGCGCGCGATGCTCGTCTTCTGCGGCCGCCGCCACGGGCTGTTCGCCAACCTCACGCGCTTCGTCTACTTCCGCGCGCCCACGCCCGTGGAGCGGCTCCTGGTGGCGGACGTGGCACGGGTGGAGGCCGCGGCCTTCCAGGCCTCACGGCCGGGCGCGGCGATCTCGGACGTGTACACGGCCATCGTGAAGGCCTACGCGGACGTGGGCCGCAAGGGCGCGGAGGCGTTCCACCACCAGGGCGGCCCCTGTGGCTACCTGTCCCGGGACGCCATCGCGGGACCGGACGTGCCGGGCGTGCTCCAGCCGAACAACGCCGTGGCGTGGAACCCGTCCCTGCCGGGCGCGAAGATCGAGGACACCGTCGTCGTCACCGACGCCGGGGCGGAGATCCTCACGGTGGACCCGCGCTGGCCCACCGTGAGCATCGAGGGCCGTCTCCGGCCCGACCTGCTGGTGCGCTAGGCCCCGGTGGGCTGGGGCAGGAGGATCGTCGGGCGCTGGCCGGAACGGGCCGCGTAGCGCTCGCAGATCCTCCGCGCCACGGCGGCGCCGGTGCCGTCCCGCGCGAGCATCACCACCGAGCCGCCGAACCCGCCACCCGTGAGGCGCGCGCCGTGGACGTCCGCGTCCTCGCGCGCCAGGTCCACGAGCAGATCGATCTCGGGGACGGACACCTCGTAGTCCAGGCGCTGCGAGTCGTGCGAGGCGTAGAAGAGCTGCCCGAGCCGCTTCACGTCACCCGAACGCAGCGCCTGCACGGTGGCCAGCACGCGCGCGTTCTCCGTCACGACGTGCCGGGCGCGCCGACCCAACGGATCCGGCAGCGACTCCGTGCGGGCGAGCTCCGACTCGGGCAGATCGCGCAACTCCTTGATGCCGAGCAGGGCACAGGCTTTCTCGCACTCGGCGCGGCGCACGCGGTAGTCGCCCGAGGAGTGGTTGTGCGCGACGCCCGAGTTGATGATGACCACGTCCACGCCGGGCGGCAGGGGCACCCGCTCGAGGTTCATGCTCCGCGTGTCCAGGAAGAGCGCCTCGCCGAGCCCCGCCATGCTGGCGGCCATGGGGTCCATCACGCCCACCGGCGCGCCCACGAAGTCCGTCTCCACGCGCTGGCCGAGCAGCCCGAGTTGGACGTCGTCCAGGGGCAGCGAGAAGGCGGTGCGCAGCGCGCGCAGCAGCGCCACGTCCAGCGAGGCGCTCGAGGACAGCCCGCTGCCGAGCGGCACCTCGCTGGACAGGCGCACGTCGACGCCCGAGAGCCGATGGCCCTCGCGCTGGAGCACGAAGGTGACTCCCTGCACGTAGTCGAGCCAGCCCTGGCCGGTGGCCTCCTGGCCCAGGGTGTACTCGGAGGGGGCCCCACCCTGGCTCTTGTTGGCGCTGAAGACGCGCACGCGCGTGTCGTCGCGCCGGCGCAACTCGACGTGGGTCCGCTGGGGAATGGCCATCGGCAGCACGAAGCCGCCGTTGTAGTCGGTGTGCTCGCCGATGAGGTTCACCCGCCCGGGGGCGTGCACGACGACCTGGGCGGGGTGTCCGAACAACTCGGCGAAGGAGGGGTTCACATCAGGCTTCATCGGTGTCTCATTCCGGGGTGATGCGCAGCGAGTCGAAACGGGCGGAGGCCTGGGCGGCGCCTCCCACGGTGAGGCCCACGCGGATGCCGCGATCCCACGGCGGCAGCACGTCGCCGTTCTGCTCGGGTCCCACGTCCAGCCACGAGGTGCCGTCCGTGCTGATCGCGAAGCGGTACAGGCGCCCGGACTTCGCCGTCATGCGCAGCAGGTAGGTGCCGTCCGCGGACGCGGGCGCCGCGACGGAGGCCAGCGTCTCCTGCTTGCCGCCCTGACGGCGCCAGAGCACCACCTGGTCACCCTGGAGGCCCAGGCCCACGGCGTTCTCCTCGTCGCCCACCGCCGAGAGGCCCACGAGGGCGCCCGCGGCCAGGCCCGTCACGTCCACCCGGGTCTCGGCCGTATAGGTCCCCGAGGGCGTCGCGCGCGCGAGCAGTCCGCCCAGCGGATGGGCGGTCCGGGCCGCCTCGGGCGCCAGCGTCAGGTGGCCGTCGGCGAGGGAGAAGCGCGGCTTGTACTTGTTGGGCCACTGCCAGCCCGGCGCGAGGGCAGGGGAGGAGAAGGTCTCCACGACGGGCGGAGGCGTGGCCAACACCTTGCCGCCCGTGCCCCGGCGCCCGTTGATGCTCGGCCAGCCGTCCTCGCCCCAGGTGATCACGTCCAGCACGCCCTGCCGACCGACGTACACGGAGTCCGTGGTGCGGTAGGCGTGGTAGAGCAGGTAGTCGCGGCCGTGCGTGTCCGTCACGATGCTGCCGTGGCCAGGGCAGCGGAAGTCCGCGTTGCTCTTCACGATGGGATTGAGCGGATTCTTCTCCCAGTCACCCCGGAGCGTGCGGGAGCGGGCCACGCCCGCGCCGTAATTGCAGTTGACGCCACAGCAACCGCTGCCCGCGTAGAAGAGATAGAACCAGCCGTTGCGCCGGACGAGGTGGGCCCCCTCGACGAGCTGTCCTTCCCAGGGCACGTCATTCAGGAGGATCTGCGTGCGCTCGCCGGTGAGCTTGTAGCCCGCGCCGTCCTCCGTCATCTCCTGCGCCCAGAGGGGGGTGGGCAGGTCGCGGCTGTTGCCATCCAGCTTCCACACGAGCACGAGCCGATCGTTCTCGTCGCGGATCATCGCGCCGTCGATGGAGCCGAGCTCCTCGCACACGAGCGGCCCATGGTCGGTGTACGGCCCCTGGACCTGGGTGGCGGTGGCCACGGCGACACACAGCGGGCCGCCCTTCTTCCGGGCCGTGTAGAGGACGTAGTAGCGGCCCCGATCCTCCGCCAGCTCCGGCGCCCAGTAGTTGCCCTCGGCCCACGAGGGGGCCTCCGGGAAGATGGAGCCCACCTGCTCCCAACGCAGCAGATCCGGCGAGCGCATCAGCGGGTAGTGGGGCGCCCACTCGGACGAGGTCGCCGTGGCCCAATACTCCGTGCCCACCTTGATGACGGAGGGGTCGGCGAAGTCGCCGGGGATCACGGGGTTGGTCACCTCCAGGGGCGGGATGGCCGGAGGCGGCACGGGCGGCGGCGGTTCGATGGGGGGGGCCGGCTCCACGGGCACTTCGGGAGCGGGGAGGGGCTTGTCCTGCGTGCAGCCCGACTGGCAGAGCACTGCGAGTGTGGCCCATGAGAGAAGTGCCGCGGAACGGAGTCCACCGCGTGTGCGCATGTCGAATGTCCTTGGGGAGGGGCGGCAGACTATGGCGCGCGGATCTGGCCGGTCAATGATTGACGCAATGCATTGTCAGCGGCCAACAGACGTGGATCACCATGATCAGACAGCCACGGACTTTCTTGACACGTCCACCTCGCGTGTATCTGATGCCCGCGCCTCCTGCATGGCGTCCGTCCCGACGCCGCCCGAGCGCCCCACGTCGTCGTTCATCCATCTGAAAAGGGAGCAGTCGTCATGCGGAGAGGTCGGTCCTCGTGCTGGATCTCGTGTTCCTTGGGGAGCCTGCTCTGCCTGATGGCGGGCCTGTCGCTGTCGGCGTGTCGTAACGAGCCGCCCGCGCCGCCCGTCATCGAGGAGCCGGCCCCCGCTCCCACGCCCGAGCCCGAGCCGCCGCCTCCCCCCGCGCCCACGCCGGTGGCCGGAGACTTCACCAATCCCCTGCGGCTTTCCCTCGCGGACGGGGGCCGGGTGGACAACTGCCCGGACCCGACGATCCTCCAGGGGCAGGGGGCGGACACCGCCTGGTATCTGTTCTGTGCGCCCGCCCCGTGGAACGACGAGGACCGAGAGGTGTCGCGGGAGTACAGACAACACCTGTTTTCCATTCACAAATCAGCGGACCTCGTCGCCTGGACGTATGTCGGGGATGCCCTGACGGCGCGGCCCTCGTGGGCGAATCCCACGTCCGGTCTGCGGTCGCCGGAGCTCGCCTACTTCAATCACAAATATCATCTCTATTTCACCGTCCTGGAAACCCAGACGGGTGGCAGCGCCATCGGGGTCGCCACCAGTGACAGCCCGGCGGGCCCTTGGACCGTCTCGGAGCGGCCGGTGGTGGAGCCGCACGAGGCGCCCTGCTGTGGCAACTCGCGGCGGTGGACGTATGATCCGGAGATCCTCCTCGCCGAGGATGGCCGGAAGTATATCTATTACGGGAGCTTCTACGGCGGCCTCTCGGTGCGCGAGCTCTCGGCGGATGGCCTCGCCTCGGACCCCTTCACCCAGGTGGAGGTCACCGTGGCCAACCGGTACGAGGCGCCGCTCGTGCTCCAGCACGAGGGCTACTACTACCTGCTGGCCGTCGCGGCGAGTGGGGTGTGCTGCAATGGCGCCCTGACGGGCTCCAGTGTCTTCGCGGGCCGCTCCAAGAGCCCGATGGGCCCCTTCGTGGATCGGGATGGGGTTCGCCTCACCCTCAACCGGGTGGGCGGCACGCCCGTGCTCGGCGCCAATGGCAATGCATGGGTGGGCACGGGCCACCCCACGGCGTTCACCGACATGGGAGGACAGGATTGGATCGTCTATCCCGCGCTCGACCGGAACGCGCCCTACCTGGCGCCCGCGCCCAATGGCGACCTGCCGCCCAAGCGGCAACTGTTGATGGACGCGCTGGACTGGGTGGACGGCTGGCCCGTGGCGCGGGGCGGGCAGGGCCCCTCGGATACGGCGCAGCCGGCTCCGGCGGCCCGGGCCGGTGAGAAGAGCCGCTACCCGTCCGCCGCCGCCGCGGTGCGGGACGTGCCGGGCACGCTCCTGGGCGCGGACGAGTTCAACGGCGGCGCGGTGGGCGCGGAGTGGTCCTGGACGCGCGGCGGCTCGGCGTCCTACGAGGTGCGCGACGGGGTGCTGCGCTTCGCCACGCAGGACGCGGATCTCCACGAGAACAACAACAGCGCGTCCGTGCTGTGGCGGCCCGCGCCCGCGGGGGACTTCCTCGTCGAGACCAAGATGAGCTTCGACCTGCCGCCGGTGAGCTGCTGCCACAATTACGTGCAGGCGGGCGTGCTCATCCAGTCGGATGACGACAACTACGTGCGGCTCATGCAGGTGTCCTTCTGGGAGACGCGGCAGATCGTCTTCGCCAAGGAGGTGGGCCCCGCGGTGCCCGCGCGCCACCCCCGCTACGGCGAGACGTTCGGCGGCCCCGCGGACGAGACCGTGTGGCTGCGCATCGTGCGGCGCGCGCGGGGCGCCGAGCAGACGTACACGGCGTACTCCAGCCGGGATGGCGTCCTCTGGAGCCAGGGCGCCACCTGGACCCATGCCCTGGGCACCAACGCCCGCGTGGGCCTGGTGTCCCTGGGGGGCAGGGGCTTCAGCGCCCGGTTCGACTACGTGCGCCTCCACGCCGTCTCCCCCTGAGTCCGGCGCTGCTTCTTTTGTCTTGAGTGAACTCGATGTTCGTCGTCTGGAGATACGCATGAAATGGATGTGGATGGTCGCGCTGGTCGCTTTGGTGGGCTGTAAGTCCGAGAACAAGGCCCCGGCCTCCGCCGAGGCGGGCGCGCCCGGTGCCCCCGCCGCGCAGAAGAAGCTGTCCGTGGGTTTCTCCCAGGTGGGCGCCGAGAGCGCCTGGCGCACCGCCGAGACCCAGTCCATCCGCGGCGAGGCGGAGAAGCGCGGCGTGGACCTCAAGTTCGCCGACGCCCAGGGCAAGCAGGCCCAGCAGATCCAGGCCCTCACGTCCTTCATCGCGCAGAAGGTGGACGCCATCGTGCTCGCGCCGGTGGTGGAGACGGGCTGGGACGTGGTCCTGAGCCAGGCCAAGCAGGCCAACATCCCCGTCATCCTCGTGGACCGGGGCATCAAGGTGACCGACGACAGCCTCTACACCACGCTCATCGCCAGTGACTTCGTGGAGGAGGGCCGCATGGCGGCCGAGTGGCTGGCCAAGCAGACCAACGGCAAGGCCAATGTCTACGAGCTGCAGGGCACCACCGGCGCCGCCCCGGCCATCGACCGCAAGAAGGGTTTCGAGGAGGTGCTGGCGAAGTACCCGGAGCTGAAGATCGTCAAGAGCCAGAGCGCCGACTTCACCCGCGCCAAGGGCAAGGAGGTCATGGAGGCCTTCATCAAGTCCGACGGTCAGCAGATCCAGGCCGTCTACGCGCACAACGACGACATGGCCCTGGGCGCCATCCAGGCCCTGGAAGAGGCGGGCATGAAGCCGGGCGAGGGCGTCACCGTCATCTCCGTGGACGGCGTCAAGGGCGCCTTCGAGGCCATGGTCGCCGGCAAGCTCAACGCCACGGTGGAGTGCAACCCGCTCATGGGTCCGCTCGTCTTCGACACCATCACCAAGGTGCGCTCGGGTGAGAAGGTCGAGAAGTTCATCAAGAACACCGACCGTCTCTTCGAGAAGACGAACGCGGCGCAGGTCATCGGTTCGCGTGAGTACTGAGCCCGTCCTCATTGCTCGCGGGGTGCAGAAGCGGTTTCCCGGGGTCCACGCGCTGACGGGCGTGGACCTCGAGGTCCGGCCGGGTGAAGTGCACGCCCTGATGGGTCAGAATGGCGCCGGCAAGTCGACGCTCATCAAGATCCTCACGGGCGTGTACGCGCGGGATGGAGGCACGCTGACCCTCGAGGGTCGCGACTTCCATCCCTCCTCCCCGGGGGATGCCCAGGACAAGGGCATCAGCACCATCTACCAGGAGCTCAGCCTCATCCCCACCCTCACCGTGGCGGAGAACCTGTTCCTGGGCCGTGCGCCGCGCCGGTGGTTCGGGCTCGACTGGCGCGCCATGCGCCGGCAGGCCGAGGAGTTGCTGGCCACCTTCGATCTGCGCATCGACGTGACCCAGCCCCTGGGCAGCCTGTCGGCCGCCGTGCAGCAACTGGTGGCGATCGCCCGCGCGGTCCACACCCAGGCCCGCGTGCTCATCATGGACGAGCCCACCTCCAGTCTCGACAGCCACGAGACGGAGGTGCTGCTCGACACCATCGTGCGGCTCAAGTCCCGGGGCCTGGGCATCGTGTTCGTCACCCACTTCCTGGATCAGGTCTACCGCGTCAGTGATCGCATCACCGTGCTGCGCAACGGCGCCCATGTGGGCACGTACGAGGCCTCCCAGCTGTCGCGGCTGGACCTGGTCTCGCACATGCTCGGCCGGGTGCCGGACGAGGTGGAGCCCGTGTTGCGCGAGCACTCGGACGTGCCCCGGCCGGTGCTCTTCTCCGTCCAGGCCCTGGAGCGGCGCGGCGTGCCCGCGTTCGACCTGACGCTGCACGCCGGAGAGGTCGTCGGCTTCGCGGGCCTGCTCGGCTCGGGCCGCACGGAGGCGGCGCGGCTGCTCTTCGGCGCGGACCATGCCCGGAGCGGCACGCTCAATGGCGCGGCGCCCAAGCATCCCCGTCAGGCCATCGCCGCGGGCATGGCGTTCTGTCCCGAGGATCGCAAGGCGGAGGGCATCTTCCCGGAGCTGTCCGTGCGCGAGAACATCGCGCTGGTGGTGCAGCGCCGGTGGGGCTTCTTGCTGTCGCGCTCGCGCCAGGAAGCGCTCGCCCAGGAGTTCGTGACGAAGCTGGGCATCAAGACGCCCTCGGTCGAGCAGCCCATCCGCCTGCTCAGCGGTGGCAACCAGCAGAAGGTCATCCTCTCGCGGTGGCTCGCCTACGAGCCGCGCCTGCTCATCCTGGACGAGCCCACGCGGGGCATCGACGTGGGGGCCAAGGGGGAGATCGAGCGGCTCATCCACCAGCTCTCGGCCCGGGGCCTCGCGGTCCTCTTCATCTCGGCCGCGCTGGAGGAGGTGCTGCGCCTGTCCCACCGCATCGCCGTGTTCCGGGATCGCAAGAAGGTGGGGGAGCTGTCCCAGACAACGCTTCCGGAGGTCATGAAGGTGATTGCCAGCGAGGACGGCCATGCGCCCTAGGAACTTCTGGCCCTGGGTGGCGCTGGGCGCGCTGCTCGTCTTCAACCTGGTGTTCACCCAGGGCTTCGCACGGCTCGAGTTCCGCGAGGGTCGGCTCTTCGGCACGCTGGTGGACATCTTCCAGAACGGCGCGCCCGTCATGCTGCTGGCGGTGGGCATGACGCTCGTCATCGCCCTGGGCGGCATCGATCTCTCCGTGGGCTCGGTGATGGCGCTGTCGGGCGCGGTCGCGGCGCTCTTGATGACGGAGCACGCGCAACCGGTCCCCCTGGCCGTGGCGGGCGCGCTGGCGGTGGCGCTCGGGGCGGGGGCCCTCAACGGGGTGCTCGTCACCCATGGGGGCATCCAACCCATCATCGTGACGCTGGTGATGCTCGTGATGGGGCGGGGCGTGGCGCAGACGCTCACCCATGACCAGAAGGTCCGCTTCGAGGTGCCCGCCTTCGAGTTCATCGGCAACGGGACGGTGGCGGGTCTGCCCTTTCCGGTGCTGCTGGTGGCGGCGGTGGCCCTGACGGTGGGCCTGCTCCTGCGCAACACGGCGACGGGCCTGTACCTGGAGGCCATGGGGAGCAACCCCCGGGCGGCCCGGCTCAGTGGCCTGCGGGTGCACGTCATCCAGATCCTCGCCTTCATGGCCTCGGGGCTGTGCGCGGGGCTCGCGGGCCTCATCGCCGCGGCGGACATCAAGGAAGCGGACGTGGCCAACGCCGGGCTCTACCTGGAACTGGACGCCATCCTCGCCGTGGTGCTCGGGGGCACGAGCCTCACGGGCGGTCGGGCCAACCTGGTGGGCTCGCTCATTGGCGCCACCTTCATCCAGACGCTCACCACCATGCTGCAGATGCGCGGCGTCATCACCGAGCACACGCTCATCATCAAGGCGCTCGTGGCGCTCTCGGTGTGCTTCATGCAGACGCCCGCGTTCGAGCGGTGGACCCGGCGGCTGCGCTCCGCGGAGGCCGCGTGAACTTCCTGCGCAAGCACGTCACCGTCCTGGCTGGAGCACTCGTCTACGTGCTGCTCTACGCCCTCGCCTCCGTGCGCTACGACGGCTTCTTCTCGCTGCCGGTCTTCATCAACTTCCTGTCCAACAACGCGGTGCTGGGCATCGTCGCGGTGGGCATGACGTTCGTCATCCTCTCGGGCGGAATCGACCTGTCCGTGGGCGCCGTCATGTCCTTTTCCAGCGTGCTCATCGGCGTGCTCATCATGGAGCATGGCTGGAGCGTCCCCGCGGCCATCGCGGCGTCGCTCGTGTGTGGCGTCACGCTGGGGGCGCTGATGGGGGCCATCATCCACACGACGGGCATCAAGCCCTTCATCGTCACGCTGGCGGGCATGTTCTTCGTGCGGGGGCTCGCCTTCCTCATCCACCTGGAGTCCATCGGCATCTCCCAGGCGAGCCACACGGCGCTGGCGATGGCCCGGGTGGGCCCGCTGCCCCTCACCGCCGTGCTGTTCCTCGGCTTCGTCGCCGTGGGGTGGTACGTGGCGGTGTTCACCCCCTTCGGCCGCAACGTGTACGCGCTGGGGGGAGGGGAGGAGGCCGCGCTGCTCATGGGCTTGCCGGTGCGGCGCACGCGGATCGCCGTCTACGCGGTGAGCGGCTTCTGCGCGTCCTTCGCCGGGGCGGCGCTGACCTTCTACCTGTCGAGCGGCAGCCACCTGGAGGGCGTGGGCATGGAGCTGGATGCCATCGCCACGGTGGTGATTGGCGGCACGCTGCTCGCGGGCGGCGTGGGCTCGGTGTTCGGCACGCTCGTGGGCGTGTTGATGCTGGGGCTCATCCTCACGTCCATCACCACCTACGAGGGCATGATGAGCTCGGGGCTGACCCGGGTGGCCATCGGCGCGATGCTGCTCGCGTTCGTGCTCTTGCAGAAGGTGCTCACGCGCCGGGTGGCGGGCGTGGGCCGCGCCACCTGAGCGGCGCGGGGGCGGGCCCCGCACGCACCGAGGGCCCGCGGTCCGGGAGAACGTCCCCGGCCCGCGGGCCCTCGGTGTTTCAACCCTTCAGCAAAGCCCTTCAGGTGACGGCTAGAACCACCACTCGACGCGGGCGCCCACGTAGTGGCCCACCTTGCGGGTGGGATCCCGGAACAGGCCGAGGTAGGGCGAGGCGAAGGCCTTGGCGGCGGCGTCGTTGTAGAAGGCGGCCGTGTAGAACACGCGGAAGTGGGGGCGGTTCCACAGGCTGTTGCCCGCGAGCGGCACGAAGGTGGGGATGATGGACAGCTTGGTGACCGTCTGCATGTCGCCCACGTTGGGCTTCAGGCCGGCGTAGTGCGCCTCGCCGAGCAGGTGGAAGTGCTGGTGCAGGTAGAGGGCACCACGCGCGCCCACGCCGAAGTCCATCGACGTGTCCTCGCCGTACGAACCGGCGGTGGCGTTGAAGAACTCGCCCTTGTTGTAGTGCAGCATGCCGTAGGCATTGAGGCTGACGAGCGAGTTGAAGTTGTAGAGGAAGTGCTCCACGAACTGGATGCCCGCGGCCTCGTCGTAGCGGCCCTGGGCGTCCGGCGCGCCGAACGAGTCGAACGTCTGCGCACCGGCGCGGCTGCCGCTGGCGGCGCGGCTGCCGTAGCGGATGGACGTGTCGTTGAAGCTGCCGTTGCCCAGGTCCAGGTGCGCCTTGGCGCCCACCACCCAGCCGAAGTCGTCCGTGAGGCCCACCTCGGTGCCGTCCGCGCGCTTGCCCGTCGTCTTGGGCAGCACGTGGAACTCGGCGAGGCCGTGCAGCGAGTGGCCCGCCTCGAACTTGTGCGCGTACTGCGCGACGAACACCGTGCGCTGCCGGCGCAGGTCCAGCACGCCATCCCCGTTGACGTCAAAGTTATACTGGGGGCTGGACGTCGTGGTGTTCATGATGATGGCCAGGTCCCAATCGCCATAGGACAGACCACCACCCTGACCGGCCAGGTTGTTGAAGTAGAACGTATCGGCGATGTGCACGTCCGTGCCACGGTAGAAGCGGGCGCCGCCCCACACGCGCAGGCCCTGGATGCCGATGTTTCCCGACTCCATGTACGCCTGGAAGATCTCGATATCGAGCGCGTCCGTGAAGCGGTCGCTGATGACGCCCATGAACAGACCGGCCTTCATGTACATGGCCGGCGTGAGCACGAAGTCGAGGTAGGGCTGCGACGGATCCACCGTGCGCTCGAGCAGGTGCAGCTTGATGGTCGGCTCCATGTAGTCGCCTTCCTCCATGCGGCCGCCGATGGCGCTGCCGGTGGGGTTCATGCGACTGCCGTTGACATAGCGGCCCGTGGTCGGATCCCACGCGGTGCCAACACGGCCATACATGGACACTTCCAGGCGGTCCGAGAGGAGGCTCGCGTGAGCCGCCGTCGAGGACAGCGCGGACAAAGCAATGACGCACGGCATCAAACCAACACGCCAGGCGCTGCGCGACGAAGAACGGGTGTTGCCAACTGTCATGGATTCAATCTCTCAAGGGGTCTACAGGGCGATTCGCACTCTGCTGCACATACTCTGACACCGAATTTGTTGGGTTTGTCGAGAAAATTAGAGATGCTGCTACGCGCCAACTTTTACCCCCCCAATGGAGGCAGAACCCCCATGCGTCATGTGCTGTTCGCGATGAGCCTCGCCACCGCCCTGTCTGTTCCCGCCGTCGCGTCCGCCGCGGAGACGGTCGCCATTTCCTGTGGCACCGTGGGCAAGGAGTTCGAGCTGTGCAAGCAAGGCTCGGAGGCGTGGGCCAAGAAGACCGGCAACGAGGTGAAGCTGGTCAGCGGCCCCACGGACGCGAGTGAGCAGCTCACGGTGTTTCAGCAGCAACTGTCCGCCGGCTCCTCGGACATCGACGTCTTCCGCGTGGATATCATCTGGCCGGGCATCCTCGGCGCGCACTTCATCGATTTGAAGCCATACATCTCCGATGACGTGGTGCAGCAACACTTTCCCGCCATCGTGAAGAACAACACCGTGGACGGAAAGCTGGTGGCGATGCCCTGGTTCACCGACGCGGGCGTCCTCTACTACCGCTCGGATTTGTTGCAGAAGCATGGACAGAAGGCGCCCACCACGTGGGAGGAATTGGCCGCGACGGCCAAGGTGGTGCAGGACGCCGAGCGCAAGGCGGGCAATGACAAGATGGTGGGCTTCGTCTTCGAGGCGAAGGCGGCCGAGACGCTCACGTGCAACGCGTTGGAGTGGGTGGACTCCTTCGGGGGCGGCTCGATCGTGGCGGACGACGGCTCGGTCAACATCGACAACCCCAAGGCGGCGCTGGCGCTCAAGACGGCGGCCTCGTGGGTGGGGACCATCTCGCCCCAGGGCGTGCTCAACTACGAGGAGGAGGGCGCGCGCGGCGTCTTCCAGTCGGGCAACGCGGTGTTCATGCGCAACTGGCCCTACGCGTGGGCGCTGTCCCAGGCGCCGGACAGCCCGGTGAAGGGCAAGGTGGCGGTGGTGGCGCTGCCCAAGGGCGGCGCGGACGGCAAGTCCTCGGGCACGCTGGGCGGCTGGAACCTGGCGGTGTCCAAGTACTCCAAGCACCAGAAGGCGGCGGCGGACCTGGTGAAGTACCTCACGAGCTCCGAGGAGCAGAAGCGCCGCGCCATCCAGGGCTCCTTCAACCCCACCATCACGAGCCTCTACAAGGACGCCGAGGTGCTCAAGGCCAACCCGTTCTTCGGCACGCTCCTGGACACCTTCACCAACGCCGTGGCGCGTCCGGCCAAGGTCACCGGGGCCAAGTACAGCCGCGTGAGCTCGGACTTCCGCAACGCCGTGCACTCGGTGCTCTCCGGCACGGGCAAGCCCGAGGAGAAGCTCAAGGACCTGCAGAAGAAGCTGACCAACATGTCCAAGAAGGGGAAGTGGTGAGCATGACGGGCAGCGCTTCACCGGCTCCTGATTCCTCCGCTGCCCCCCCCCCCGCACCGGGCTCGCAGTTGGCCCGGGAGCGGGTGCGCGCGGCGTGGTTGTTCCTGCTGCCGACGCTGGTGGTCCTGGCGGCGGTGGCGGGCTGGCCGCTGTTCCGCACGTTCTGGTTCGCCTTCACCAACGCGAGCCTGGCGGACCCGGCGCCGCCCGAGTTCGTGGGCTTGGAGAACTTCGTCACCGTCTGGGGGGACTCGGACTGGTGGCGCTCGGTGCGCAACACCTTCCTGTTCACGGGCGTGTCCGTGACGCTGGAGACGGTGTTGGGGATGATCATCGCGCTCACGCTCAACACGCGCTTTCGCGGCCGGGCCATCCTCCGCGCGGCGGTGCTGGTGCCGTGGGCCATTCCCACCGTGGTGTCCGCGAAGATGTGGGGCTGGATGTTCAATGACGTCTACGGCGTCATCAACGAGATGCTCCTGTCGGCCGGGTTCATCTCCGGGCCCATCGCCTGGACGGTGGATCCGCAGCTGTCCATGGTGGCCATCATCGCCGTGGACGTGTGGAAGACGACGCCCTTCATGACGCTGCTCCTGCTGGCCGCGCTGCAGATCCTCCCCGAGGAGCTGTACGAGGCGGCGAAGCTGGATGGCGCCAACCCCGTGATGGTCTTCTTCCGCATCACGCTGCCGCTCATCCGCGGGCCGATGATGGTGGCCATCATCTTCCGCGTGCTGGACGCGCTGCGGGTGTTCGACCTGTTCTACGTGCTCACCAGCAACAGCAGCGAGTCCATGTCCATGGCCGTCTACGCCCGGCAGCAGATGTTCGAGTTCCAGGATCTGGGGCTCGGGGCCGCGGCGGCGTCGTTGCTCTTCGGGCTCATCGCCCTCTTCACCATCCTCTACATGGCGCTGGCGCGGGACTCGGTGGCGCAGGAGCCCGCATGAGACAGGCGCTTTTCTGGTTGAAGAAGCTCGGCTTCGGGCTCCTGGTGACGGTCATCACCCTCTACACGCTCTTTCCCTTCTACTGGGCGGTGGTGTCCTCCCTGAAGCAGGGCAGCGCGCTGTTCGTGGTGGAGGCCTGGCCGCGGCAGCCGGCGTGGAGCAACTACACCGCGGTGTTCACCGAGCAGCCCTTTGGGAGGAACCTCTTCAACTCGGTGGTGGTGGCCACGTCGGTGGTGCTGGTGTCGCTCTTCCTGGCGGTCACCGCGTCCTTCGCCCTGGCGCGCATCCGCTTCCGGGGCCGCTCGCTCCTGCTGCTGATGATCCTCGCGGTGTCCATGTTCCCGCAGATCGCGGTGCTCTCGGGCATGTACGAGCTCGTGCGCGCCCTGGGCCTGTACAACACGCTGCCGGCCCTGACGCTCTCCTACATGCTCTTCACGCTGCCCTTCACCGTGTGGGTGATGACGACGTTCATGCGGGAGCTGCCCAAGGAGCTGGAGGAGGCTGCGGTGGTGGATGGCGCCACGCCGTGGATGATCTGCTTCAACGTCTTCCTGCCGCTGCTCAAGCCGGCGCTGGTGACCACGGGCCTGCTCGCGTTCATCGCGGCGTGGAACGAGTTCCTCTTCGCGCTCACCTTCACGCTGTCGCAGGAGGCGCGCACGGTGCCGGTGGCCATCGCGCTGATGAGCGGGGCGAGCCAGTACGAGCTGCCCTGGGGCCTCATCATGGCGGCCTCGGTCGTCGTGACCGTGCCCCTCATCGCGATGGTGCTCATCTTCCAGCGCAGCATCGTGTCCGGCCTCACGGCGGGCGCGGTGAAGGGCTAGGAAACCAAGGGCTGGGAACGCGAAACGCCCCGCACGGCTCCTCGGCCGTGCGGGGCGTTGTCACGACGGGGGCTCAGGCGCGGGCGATCTCCGCCTTGCCGAAGGTGAGCCCGTCCTTGCCCGCGTCCACCCGGATGTGATCGCCCGGGGTGAACTCGGAGCTGAGGACCTTGAGCGCCAGCGGATCCATCAGGAACTTCTGGATGGCGCGCTTGAGCGGACGCGCGCCGTAGACGGGATCGTAGCCGCGCTCGGCCAGCACGGACTCGGCCGCCCCGGTGAGCTCCAGGGTCAGGCGCTTGTCCGCGAGCAGCTTCTGCAGGCGCGCCACCTGGATGTCCACGATGCGCTGGATGTCCTTCTTGCGCAGCGGCTCGAAGAGGATGATCTCGTCCACGCGGTTGAGGAACTCCGGCCGGAAGTGCTGGCGCAGGATGCCCAGCACGTCATTGCGCGTGGCCTCGTCCAGCTCTTCCTTGCCCGCCATGCCCTCCTGGAGCGCCTGCGAGCCGATGTTGCTCGTGAGGATGAGGACCGTGTTCTTGAAGTCCACCGTGCGGCCCTGGCTGTCGGTGAGCCGACCCTCGTCGAGGATCTGCAAGAGGATGTTGAAGACGTCCGGGTGGGCCTTCTCGATCTCGTCGAAGAGGACGACGGTGTACGGACGGCGCCGCACGGCCTCGGTGAGCTGGCCGCCCTCGTCGTAGCCCACGTAGCCCGGAGGCGCGCCCACGAGCCGGGCCACGGCGTGCTTCTCCATGTACTCGGACATGTCGATGCGCACCATGGCGGTGTCGTCGTCGAAGAGGAACTCCGCGAGCGCCTTGGCCGTCTCCGTCTTGCCCACGCCCGTGGGGCCCAGGAAGATGAACGAGCCGATGGGGCGGTTGGGATCCTGCAGGCCCGAGCGCGCCCGGCGCACGGCGTTGCTCACCGCCTCGATGGCGCTGCGCTGGCCGATGACGCGCCTGGCGAGCCGATCCTCCATGTGCACGAGCTTCTGCACCTCGCCCTCCAGGAGCCTGGAGACGGGGATGTGCGTCCACTTGGCCACCACCTGGGCGATGTCCTCCGCGTCCACCTCCTCCTTGAGGAAGCGGTGGCTCTTCTGCAGCTCGGCCATCTTGGCGTTCTGCTGCTCGATCTCCTTCTGGAGCCCGGGGATGATGCCGTACTTCACCTCGGCGGCCTTGTTGAAGTCGCCCTGGCGCTCGGCCGAGGCCTCGTCGTTCTTGGCCTTCTCGAGCTTCTCCTTGGATGCGCGGATGCCCGCGATGGCCTGCTTCTCCGCGTCCCAGTGGGCCTTGAGCGCGGTGAACTGCTCGCCCAGGTTGGCCAGCTCCTTGTCGATGGCCGCCAGGCGCTCGATGGAGTGGGGGTCCGTCTCCTTGCGCAGGCCCTCGCGCTCGATCTCCAGCTGGGTCTTCTTGCGCCGGATGTCGTCGATCTCCGTGGGCATGGAGTCGATCTCGATGCGCAGGCGGCTGCACGCCTCGTCGACGAGGTCGATGGCCTTGTCCGGCAGGAAGCGGTCGGCGATGTAGCGGTTGGAGAGGTTGGCCGCGGCCACGAGCGCGGAGTCCTGGATGCGCACGCCGTGGTGCACCTCGTAGCGCTCCTTGAGGCCGCGCAGGATGCTGATGGTGTCGTGCACGCTCGGCTCGCCCACCATGACGGGCTGGAAGCGCCGCTCGAGCGCCGCGTCCTTCTCGATGTGCTTGCGGTACTCATCCAGCGTGGTGGCGCCCAGGCAGTGCAGCTCGCCGCGCGCGAGCGCCGGCTTGAGCATGTTGCCCGCGTCCATGGAGCCCTCGGCCTTGCCGGCGCCCACGAGCGTGTGCAGCTCGTCGATGAAGAGGATGATCTCCCCCTGCGAGTCGGCCACCTCCTTGAGCACGGACTTGAGGCGCTCCTCGAACTCGCCGCGGAACTTGGCGCCGGCCACCATGCCGCCCAGGTCCAGGGTGACCAGGCGCTTGTTCTTGAGGCCCTCGGGCACGTCCCCATCCACGATGCGACGCGCCAGGCCCTCGGCGATGGCCGTCTTGCCCACGCCCGGCTCACCGATGAGCACCGGGTTGTTCTTGGTGCGCCGGCTGAGCACCTGGATGCAGCGGCGGATCTCCTCGTCCCGGCCGATGACGGGGTCGAGCTTGCCCGCGCGGGCCGCGTCCGTGAGGTCGCGCCCGTACTTCTCCAGCGCCTTGTAGGTGGACTCGGCGTCCTGGCTCGTCACCCGGGAGGAGCCGCGCACCTCCTTGAGGCTGGAGAGCACGCGCTCGCGCGTGACGCCCGAGGACTTCATCACCTCGCCGACGCTGCCCTTGTCCTGGGTGAGCGAGAGCAGCACGTGCTCGCTGGAGACGAAGTCGTCCTTGAGGCCCTTGGCCTCGTCCTCCGCCTTGTCGAAGACCTTCATGAGCCGCTGGCTGAGCATGGCGCTCTCGCCGCCCTGCATCCGGGGCAGCTTCTGGAGCGCCTCGCCCAGCCGGGAGCCGAACAGCTTCACGTCCACGCCGATCTTGCGCAGCAACGGCTCGACGATGCCGTCCTTCTGTCCGAGCAGAGCGGCCGCGAGGTGCTCCGGCTCGTAGTTCGGGTTGTCGGCACGCCGGGCCAGAGACTGGCCTTCCTGAATGGCCTCCTGGGCCTTCACCGTGTACTTGTCGAGTCGCATGGCCCCAACGTAAGAGCCCGAACACCCTTGGCAAGGACGCCCGGCCCGGGCCTTTTCACCCCCCGCGCGGATCCTGGCGCCCGCCCGCTCGCCCCCGGGTCTTCCGGGTTGCCTGGAGTTGCCTCCCTGGGGCAGTCCGGGTATATGCGGCCCACCTTCCGGGGGGTTACCAACTGGACGCGCACGGCGGTTACCTCATTCGAGTCGAATCCCTGGGCCGCCTGAGCCTTCCGGCGCTCGCCCGGCAGGCGCTCCTGGAAGACGGCGCTCCCGCGAACACGGTGCTGGCGGTGTCCATCCACGAGCGGCGGAAGATCGTCCGCCTGGCGCTGGAGAGCCCCCTGACCGAGGGCCGTGACGGAGCGCGGTGGTATGCTGGGCATCAGGCGCTCGCCCGGGCCCTGTCCCGCTCGGCGGGGGTGACCGTGCACTCCTACGTGTACCTTCCCCAGGAGTATGAGGAGGTGCAGGCCTTTGGCCGGGGGCAGCACGTGGGGGGCGAGCGGCTGATGTACAACGAGGTGGAATTGCCGGAGTCGTCGGACGGTGATTTCGACGATCAGGCGTTCGCGCGGATGCAGTCGCGCTGGCCCCTGGGGCACCTGGCGTGGGTGTTCGGCGTGGAGCGCGATCAGTTGCTGCGGCTGCGCCTGTTGCCGACGACGCGCGTGGCGCTGGACGACGCGACGTCGGACACGCTGTTGGAAGGGTTGCTTCGCGGCATCGCCGCCTGAGCGGCTAGTCCTCTTCCTCCGTGAGGGCTCCGTCCTGCGCGCTGATGGCGTGGCGGACGGTGTCGCTCTGGAAGTACTGGCCCAGCAGGGCGAAGACGCCCGCGACCGCGGCCGTGAACGCCATGGAGATGGCGGGCATGAGCCACGTCACCACGCCCAGCTCCTCGGCGGAATTCGGGCCCTGGAAGGCGGGCATGCCCTTCATGGCCTCCACGAGGGTGGGCGCCATGCGGCGGGCGACCACGGCCCACTGGGCGCCGTCGATGGTGCGCAGCACGGCCGCGGCGATCGTGGAGACCACGAGCATGCGGCGCATGCGCTCGAGCGGCAGCCCGTCCGGACGCAGCAGCCGGCCGGCGGACACGAAGACGAAGGCGCACACCACCGAGAGCATGCCGAGCACGAGGGCCCGCGACTCACGGTGGGGCGCGAGGGCGTTGTACTGCGCCTGGGTGATGCGCGCGTCGATGGCGGGGTCCCCCATGAGCGAGAAGGACGGGGGAGGGCTGTTCTTGGCGGCCTCGCGGTGCTCCTCGAGCTGCCCCAGGCCCAGGGACTCGCTCAAGGCGAGGAAGCCCGTGGGCGCGGAGAACAGGAGGCTCACGATGGCCGCCACCCGCAGGCCGCGGGGCAGGCTCGGAGGGGGGGCTTCCACCGGACGCGTCACCGCTTGTTCGCCTCCACGAAGCGCAGGCGCAGGTCGGCCAGGAGGTTGTCGAAGAGCTGCTTCTCCTCGGTGGTGAGGTTGCCCCGCGTCTTGTCCTGCAACAGGCCCAGCAGGTCCAGGCTCTGGCGCGCGAGCACCAGATCCCGCTCGGACTTGCCCGTCTCGGGGTTGGGTGCCTCGCCCAGGTGGATGAGGGCGCTGGACGCCAGACCGATGAGGAAGGTGCTGAAGGTGATGGGGGCCTCGGGCGCGCCCGTCACGGACTCGCCCCGCATCACGAAGGTCTCTCCGCGCTTCTCCTCGCTCATGGCATCACCCGGCCGAGTCGGAATCCTCGTCCTCGTCGTCCTGCGCGTCGTCCTCGTCCTCGTCCTCGTCGTCCTCGTCGTCGAGGTCGTACTCCTCGTCCTGCATCACCGTCTCCACGGGCACGGACTTCTCGGCGATGTCCTCCAGGCCCGCGATGTGGCGCTTGTAGTCCTCCTCGGACACATGGCCGCTGCGCTGGTAGCGCTCGGTGGTGCGCTTGTCGAGGTACTTGGGGTTCACCGGGTCTGCCATGTTCAACTCCTCGGAATCTCTTGGAAAAGGGCGCGCCACCTTATAGCAGGGCTCCCCCCTGTCAACGCCGCTCCTACCCCCTACCGCACCCGGACCCGATGAACGCCCCCCCCACGCCTCCTCTTCCCCGAGGACT
This sequence comes from Archangium primigenium, assembly GCF_016904885.1. Taxonomy (NCBI): domain Bacteria; kingdom Pseudomonadati; phylum Myxococcota; class Myxococcia; order Myxococcales; family Archangiaceae; genus Melittangium; species [Archangium] primigenium. The sequence continues at coordinate 7,375,561 of NZ_JADWYI010000001.1, read as the reverse complement.
GTACGTCCTGTGCGATGACACGCTCCGTCCCGATCTGCCCCTCGTGCGCAAGGCGGAGCTGCTCCTGGAGGGAGGGGCGCGGGTGATGCAACTGCGCATGAAGCGCACGCCCCTGCGCGAGGCGCTCGCCGTGGCGCGGGAGGTGGTGGCCGCCTGCCGACGGGCCGGGGCGGTGTGCCTGCTCAACGACCGGGTGGACCTGGCCCTGCTGTCCGGGGCGCACGGGGTACATGTGGGGGAGGAGGACCTGCCCCCGGAGGCGGCCCGCGCCCTGCTGGGGGCTGGAGGGGTGGTGGGGGTGACGGTGCGGGACGCGGACGGGGCCCGCGCCGCCCGGGACGCGGGCGCGGACTACGTGGGCCTGGGGCCCGTGTTCGGGACGACGACCAAGCAGGTGAACGCGCCGGTGCTGGGGCTCGAGCGCTTCGCGGCGGTGGTGCGCGCGAGCCCCCTGCCGGTGGTGGGCATTGGCGGCGTGGGGCTCGACACCATCGCCCAGGTCGCGGCCGCGGGGGCGCATGGGGCGGCGGTGGCCTCGGATGCGCTGCTCGCGCCGGACGTGCCCGAGCGGGTGCGGCGGCTGGCCGCTGCTTTTGACAGGGGCACGCAAGGGACTAGCCTCCGGGATGGAGGCGTATGACGCACAAACCCCATGGCCAGGCGCCCCGCCGGCCCAACATCGGCATCACCCCGGACTTCAGCGCCAGCCGGCCCGAGGCGCCGTTCGCCGCGTACGAGTTGAAGGCGGCCTACGCGGAGGCGGTGCTGCGCGCGGGGGGCCTGCCCCTAGTGCTGCCCTACGTGGACGACCCGGCGTGCGTGGAGGCCTACCTGGATCGCATCTCCGGGCTGCTCGTCACCGGAGGCGCCTTCGACATTCCCCCCGAGTCCTACGGCGACACGTCGCGCGAGGGCCTGGGGCCGCTGAAGCTGTCGCGCACGGCGTTCGAGTCCGCGCTGATGCGCGGCGCCCTCAAGCGCAACATGCCGGTTCTGGGCATCTGCGGGGGCATGCAGCTGCTCAACGTGGTGCTCGGGGGCACGCTGTTCCAGGACATCGGCCGCGAGGTGCCCGGCGCGCACGGGCACACCCAGGAGCATGACCGCTCCCAGCCCCAGCACCCGGTGGAGATCCGCGACGGCTCGCTCCTGGCGGAGGCGCTCGGCCGGGGCCAGCTGATGGTGAACTCCACGCACCACCAGTCGGTGAACAAGACGGGCGAGCAGGTGCTGGTGAGCGCGGTGGCGCCGGACGGCGTGGTGGAGGCCATCGAGTCCACGCAGTACGTCTTCGCCGTGGGCGTGCAGTGGCACCCCGAGCTGATGCTGCACACCATCCCCGTGAGCGTGGGGGTGTACCGGCTGCTCGTGCAGAAGGCGCGGGAACACCGGCGCTGAGCGACGTCAGACCGCCATGGCACAAGGGAGGGCCGAGCTGGTGAGGAGTCATGGCCATTCCCGACGAACAACGCCTGCGCGAGTTGTTGCATCTCACCGGTCCCGTTCCGCCCGCCAATCCCCTCCGGCGTGAGTACTGGGACGAGACCTTCATCCGGTTGGGCCGGGGCTACGGCTTCGAGCCCGAGGCGGGGGCGTACCCCGTGGATCACTCGGGCCTCGTGGAGGCCCTGCGACCGTTCGTGTCCCCCTGGTTGGAGGGCGCCCGCTTCACCCAGGTGCTCCCCGGGGAGAATGATCCGGCGGGGGACGTGCGCGCGAGCGGGGGAGAGGCGGGCGGACCTGGCCACCGCTACACGCTGCGCCTGACCCTGGACGGCCGACGCTATGGCGTCACGTTCCAGGACATCTCGGAGTACTTCAACGTGAACGCGGTGCTGGCGCTGCTCAACGCGGCGCTGGAGACGTGCGGCACGCCGCTGCGCTTCTTCGGCCTGGGCGACGTGGTCGTGGTGGGGCCGCTCCGGGGCGTCCAGCAGGCGCTGCGCGAGGGCTTCATCCCGGGCTACGAAGGGGAGGGCATCCTCGAGGCGTGGGAGCTGGAGTCCATCGACGCCTGGAGCGAGTCCGGCGACACGCCCGAGTCCCTGGCGCGCCAGCTCGACAAGGGCCGGCGGCGCGTCCAGGTCTCGCTCGTAGTGTAGCGCCGCGTGTAGCGCCGCTACTCCATGCGCGCCCGGCTCTCGAAGCGCGTGTACTCGGCGAGGAAGACCAGGTCGATGTCGCCGATGGGGCCGTTGCGCTGCTTGGCGATGACGAGCTGCACGGGAATGGCCGTGATGCCACCCCCTCCGCCGCCCCCGCCACCGCCGCCGCCTCCGGCGCCGCCCTCGCCCTCGCCCTGATCCTCGCGGTGGATGAACATCACCACGTCGGCGTCCTGCTCGATGGCGCCCGACTCACGCAGGTCGGAGAGCATGGGCTTGCCGCCCTTGCGCTCTTCCACCTTACGGCTGAGCTGCGAGAGCGCGACGATGGGCACCTCCAGCTCCTTGGACAGCTGCTTGAGCGCGCGGGAGATCTCGGAGATTTCCAGCTGACGGCTCTCCACCTTGCCCTTCTGGTGCATGAGCTGGAGGTAGTCGATGATGATGAGCGAGAGCCGGGGGTCGCGCTGCTTGAGCCGCCGCGCCTTGGCGCGCAGGTCGAACGGGGACAGGCCGCCCGAGTCGTCGATGTAGAGGGGCGCGTTGTAGAGCCGGCCCGCCATCTCCTGGAACTTCTCCTCGTCGTTGGGGGTGAGCCGGCCGCCGCGCAGCTTCTTCATGTCCACGCGCGCGCACGAGGCGAGCAGACGCATGAGGAGCTGATCCGCGGGCATTTCCAGGCTGAAGATGGCGGCCGCCTTGGCCTCCTCCTGCAGCGCCACGTGCGTGGCGATGTTCATGGCGAAGGACGTCTTGCCCACGCCGGGACGCGCCGCGAGGATGATGAGCTCGCCGGCGTGCAGGCCCGTGAGCTGGTTGTCCAGGTCGACATAGCCCGTGGACAGGCCGGTGATGCCCGTCGTGGCGGTCTTCATCTTGTCGAGCAGATCGAGCGTGTGCTCCATCAGCTCGCTCACGGGTCGCAGGTCGCCCTCGCGCTTCTTCTCGGCGAGGAGGAAGACCTTGCGCTCGGCCTCGTCGAGCAGCACGTCCAGCTCGCCGGTCTCCTGGCTGGCGAGGTCCTGGATCTCCCGGCCCACGCCCGCGAGCCGGCGGCGCAGGGCCTGATCCTTGACGATCTTCGCGTACGCCACGGCGTTGCCCGGCACGGGCACCACCTGATCCAGGCTCATCAGGTAGGCGGGACCGCCCACCGCGGCGAGCTGGCCGAGCACCTTGAGCTCCTCGGCGAGGGTGAGGTGATCGACCTGGCGCGAGGAGCCGTCCAGTTTGATCATCGCGGCGAAGATCTGCGCGTGCGCGGGGGCCGCGAAGTCGTCGGTGCTCACCACCTCCGCGAGACTGGCGAAGATGCTGTTGTCCGCCAGCACGGCGCCCAGCACGGCGCGCTCCGCGGCCAGGTCTTCGTGACTGCGCCGTCCACCTGTCCGAATGTCGAGGATGTTGTCCATGGGTCCTGGGCCAGTCTCCGCGCTACAGGGGTGTCGCGCAATCCTGTCCCTCACCCCTGACGTGCGCCCGTGGTTGCCCGCTTGGGCTCGCGGCCGGGCGGGAAAAGAAAAGGGCCGCCCGGGAGGATGTCCCGGACGGCCCTGGAACTTCACGCGGCGCGAGGGTTTCAGGCCTCGGCGGCGACCTCGACCTTGATCTTGGCCGTCACGTCGCGGTGCAGGCGCAGCTCCACCTCGTACTGACCGGTGGCCTTGATGGGCTCGGCCAGGTGCAGCTGGCGGCGGTCCACCGACTGGCCCTGGGCGGCGAGCGCCTCGGCGATGTCCAGCACGGTGACGGAGCCGTAGAGCTTGTCCTGCTCACCCACCTTGCGGCGGATGGTGACCTTCACGGCGCCCAGCTTCTTGGACTGCTCCTCGGCGGCGCCCTTGAGCTTGGCGTTGCGCGCGGCGATGGCGGCCCGCTCGTGCTCGAGCTGACGCACGTTCTGCTCGCTGGCCAGCACGGCCAGCTTGCGCGGCAGCAGGTAGTTGCGGCCGAAGCCGTCCTTCACCGTCACGAGCTCCCCGGACTTGCCCAGGTTCGCGACGTCCTCACGAAGAATGACCTTCATAGTGATGTCTCCGGTGTGGAGGTGGGGGGACTGCTAGCCCACCATCGCGTTGTAGGGGAGCAGGGCCAGGCCGCGGGCGCGCTTGATGGCGACCGCCACCTCGCGCTGGTGCTTGGCGCAGTTGCCCGAGATGCGGCGGGGGATGATCTTGCCGCGCTCGGTGACGAAGTACTTCAGGGTCGCCTGATCCTTGAAGTCCACCTTGGCGTTCTTCTCGGCGCAGAAGCGGCAGACCTTCTTGCGGCCAAAGCCGCGGCCACCGCCACGCTTCTCGTCGTCACCACCGGCGCCGCCCCGGCCCGCGTCCCGGTCACCCCGGTCGCGATCACCGCCGCGGGAGGAATTCCTGTCGTTGTTGCCAATCATGAGCGTTCTCTTTTTTCTCTAGGAGAGTGGATCCGTGGAGGACCGCGGGGGCACTAGGCCTCCTCGGTGCTCTCCTCCTCAGTCTCGGCGGCCTCGTCGGGGGCGCCCGCGCGCTCGGGGGCGCCCGTGGTGCCCGGACGGGACTCCTCGACGTCACCGGCCAGCTTCACGTCCTCGAGCGTCTGACGCGACTCGGGGTCCACTTCCTCGGCGATCTTCGTGGACAGGTAGCGCGTCACCTCGTCCAGGTTGCGCAGGTTGCGCTCGATCTCGGCCACCAGCGTGCTGCCACCCAGGTAGTGCGCGTGGATGTAGATGGCGCGCGGCTGCTTGGCCAGGGTGTAGGCGGTCTTCTTCTTGCCCCACACCGTGAAGCGGATGACCTTGCCACCCTCGCGGCCGACGATGCCCCGGACGCGCTCCTTGAGCTTGTCCACGTTGTCGTCGGTGAGGTCCGGCTTGACCAGGAAGATGGTCTCGTACTCACGAAGCCGCTTGGCGGCCTGCGTCTCAGCCATGTTTCTCTCCCCTTGGGGTTGGTGCCCCCCGGGAAGCCCGAGGAGCGGGGAAACGGTCGGAGAGTCCAAGGGGGACCTTCCGCCGGGGACGGGAAACCGCGCGCCCGTCACCCTCGCGCCATGAAAAAGAACAACGTCCCCCCAGCGTCCTGGCTTCCCAGATCGCGGGGAACGCGCCTTCTAAGGGGGCCCGCGCCCCAAAGTCAAGGCGCGCGCTTGTTGAAGCGGTTCATCGCCGTGGACAGGCCGTCGCGCACCCACGTCTCGGCCGCGTCCGCGGCCTGGGCGAGCAGGTCGTCCAACTGGCGGCGCTCGCCGTCATCGAAGTTGGACAGCACGTAGCCGGCCACCCGCTCCTTGGCGTTGGGGCCCTGGGGCTTGCCGATGCCCAGGCGCAGCCGGATGAAGCCGTCCTCGCCCAGGCACTGCACCGTGCTCTTCAGGCCGTTGTGCCCGCCGCTGCCCCCGCCCGCCTTGAGCTGCAGCCGGCCGAAGTCCAGGTCCAGCTCGTCGTGGATGATGAGCACGTCGGGCACGGCGATCTTGTAGAAGCGCGCCGCCTCGGCCACCGAGCGGCCCGACAGGTTCATGTACGTCTGCGGCTCCAGGAATATGACCTTCTCGCCGCCCAGGGTGCCCTGGCCCACGTGGGCCTGGAACTTCCCCTGGTGCAGCTCGGCGCGCGCGCGGGGCAGCAGGGTCTCCACCGCCATGAACCCGATGTTGTGCCGGTGCCGCTCGTACTCGCGCCCGGGATTGCCCAGTCCACAGATGAGCTTCATGACCGTTGCTCCCCGAAAAACAGACGGGGCCAGCCCGTTGGGCCGGCCCCGCGCAGTGCAAACGACGGGCGAGGACTACTTCTTGCCCGCCGCGGGCTTGGCCGCACCGGCCGCGGGCTTGGCCGCACCGGCCGCGGGCTTGGCCGCGCCCGCCGCGGGCTTGGCCGCCGCGGGAGCCGCCGCCGCCGCCGCGGGAGCCGCCTCCACCGCGCCCTCGGGCGCGCTGAGGACCGCGATGGTGTAGTTGACGTTCGTCTTCACCGTGGCGCCCGCGGGCAGCGTCACGTCGTTGATGTGCAGCGCCTGGTTGATCTTCAGCGGCGTGACGTCCACCTCGATCTTCTCGGGGATGGACTCCGGCTTGGCGTAGATCTCCAGCTCACGGCGGACCTGGGTGAGCAGACCGCCGTCGGCCAGACCCTCGGCGCGGCCCGTGAGCACGAGGGGCACGTTCACCTTGACGAGCTCACCGGCGCGCACGGCGATGAAGTCCACGTGCAGCATCTGCCGGGTGACGGGATCCTGCTGGTAGTCCTTGAAGAGCACCTGCTGGTCGCCCGCGACGCCCTTGAGCGTCAGCAGGGTGTTGAACTTGTGCGGGGTGTTGATGGCCGCGCGGACCGCCTTGGGGTCGACGGCGATGGACAGGGGCTTCTCCAGGTGCTTGCCGTAGACGACGGCGGGCACCAGGCCCTGGCCGCGCAGACGGCGCGCGGCGCCCTTGCCGTGGCCCTCACGCGACTTCACCTCGAGCGTGCGATTGTCAGTGGACATGGAAGTTCCTCAGGTGTGTGGACTGCGGTGGAGCCCTCGCCACGTCCCGGCGCCTCTGGCATCCCGCCCCCGTGGCGGGCCCCAAGAGCAGCGCCCGCGTTCCTCGTGAACAGGAGCGTGGGGGGTTGAGGACGCCACATGCCAGCCCGGGCGCCCGGAGTCAAGACCGCGCTCGTCCGGCTACACGAAGAGCGAGCTGAGCGAGTCGGCGCGGTGGATGCGCGCGATGGCCTCGCCGAAGAGCCGGTCGGTGTTGATGACACGCATCTTGCCGCAGGCCTGGGCCGCCGGGGACAGGGGCACGGTGTCGGTGAAGACGATCTCCTCCAGGGGCGAGTCCTGGATGCGCTGGATGGCGGGCCCGGAGAGCACCGGGTGCACCGCGTAGGCGAGCACCCGGCGCGCGCCCCGCTCCTTGAGCGCGATGGCCGCCTGGGTGAGCGTGCCCGCGGTGTCCACCATGTCGTCGATGAGCAGCGCGTCCTTGCCCGACACGTCCCCGATGAGGTTCATCACCTCGGAGGAGTTGGGCCGGGGCCGGCGCTTGTCGATGATGGCCAGGCCGCAGTTGAGCCGCTTGGAGTAGGCGCGCGCCCGCTCCACGCCGCCCGCGTCCGGCGACACGATGACGAGCTCGTGCGTGTCCGGGAAGCGCTCGCGCACGTCCTCCAGGAACACCGGCGAGGCGTAGAGGTGATCCGTGGGGATGTCGAAGAAGCCCTGGATCTGCCCGGCGTGCATGTCCATGGACACCACCCGCGTGGCGCCCGCGACCTCGAGCAGGTCGGCGATGAGCTTGGCGGTGATGGGCGTGCGCGGCGCCACCTTCCGGTCCTGCCGGGCGTAGCCGTAGTAGGGGATGACCGCGTTGATGGAGGCGGCGCTCGCGCGCTTGAGCGCGTCGCACATGATGAGCAGCTCCATCAGGTGATCATTGGCCGGCGGGCACGTGGACTGGACGATGAAGATGTCCTGTCCCCGGACGTTCTCGCCGATCTCGATATGGATTTCCCCATCCGAGAACCGGCCCACGTGGGCCTTGCCCAACGGGCGCTTGAGGTAATCGCAAATCCGCTGGGCCAAGACCGGGTTGGAGCTTCCGGCGAACACCTTGAAGTCGCGCGCGTCCATGAGGCGCGCTCCTAGCGCGCCCCGTGGCGGAAGGGAAGAGTTCTCTCAGTCCGCCTCGGCCGCGCTCATGAACGCGCCGAGGGCGCCCAGGCCCGTCTGCTGCTGGCGCTCGTACTCCAGCAGGATGGCGCGCTCCATCTGCGTGCGCGTGTCGGCGTTGAGCGGATGCGCGATGTCCTTGTAGGTGCCATCCTTGCGCCGCTTGGCTGGCATCGCGATGAACAGGCCCGAAGCCCCGTGGATCACCTTCAAGTCACGGATGACGAAGCAGTGGTCCAGGGTGATGGTCACGTAGGCCTTCAGCTTGTCTTCTTCAACCGGATACACCTTCACGTCGGTGATGTTCATGGTCCCCCCAAGGACCTCGCAGGTCCAGTGCTGGGGGGAGCCTGAGTCAGACCGGCCCGGAAAAGCAAGTCTGTCGGGGCTTGGTTGTGTGTCAGACGACGGTCTCCCGGACCAGGTGGGTCAGGAAGGCCAGGTGGTAGATGTCGATGACGGTGTAAAGCGCGGCCCCTGCCTGGATCGCCCGCTGGCTCATGTTCATGGAGCGGTGCAGGCACAGGAGCATCAGGCCCAGGCTCACGATAGTGAGCTTGGCGGCCATGAACGAGAGGGGCGAGTGCGCATAGGCCACGCGCATGAGCGGGTTGAGCTCCTCGGCCACGTTCATCTGCAGGAAGGTGAGGGTGAACAGGCCATCGAAGAGGTTGAGCACGAGCAGGAGCGCCGCCGCGGGGGTGATGTGAAAAGATGCACCCTCGATCCCCCAACCCGCCACCTGCGTCTGCGTCGTCGTCGTCGCCACCCAAGACCTCCCCGGTTTGAACCCGAAGCAACGTCATTCAAGATGCTTGCCACGGGGCCGGGGGCGGACGGCGCGTGTGGGGCCTCGGGTCGCGGGGGGCGGGAAGTTGACGTGCCAGGAGGGGCGTGTCAGAGCTGACCCGCGCTCCAACCCCCACCCCGATCGAGTTCCTCGCGTGCACCAATTCCCCAAAGACATCGGGTGGATAGAGGTCATCTGCGGGTCGATGTTCTCCGGAAAAACGGAAGAACTCATCCGTCGCGTCAAGCGCGCCGTCTATGGCAAGCAAGCGGTCCAGGTCTTCAAGCCGAGGATCGACAACCGCTACGACGAGACCCAGGTGGTCAGCCATTCCCAGTTGAAATTGACCTCCATTCCCATCGAACGGGCTGAAGAAATTTTCCGTCATCTCTCTCCCCACACGCAGGTGGTGGGCATCGACGAGGTGCAGTTCTTCGGCAGCGAGGTGGTGGCGGTGTGTGAGGCACTGGCGCACAGGGGCCTGCGCGTCATCCTGGCCGGGCTGGATCAGGACTATCAGGGCCGTCCCTTCGAGCCGATGCCGCAGCTGCTGGCGATCGCCGAGTACGTGACGAAGCAACTGGCCATCTGCGTCGTGTGTGGGAATCCCGCCAATCGCTCGCAGCGGCTGGTGGATCGCGGCGAGCGCGTGGTGGTGGGCGCGGCCGGCGCCTACGAGGCGCGCTGCCGCAAGTGCCACCGGGCCGAGCCCACCGAGGCCACGCCGCCTCAGACGCTCGAGCTGTTCGGCAACTGAACTTCATCACCCACGCGGACGCGTGGAAGGGGTCATCCCGTGGCTTTCTACGAGCAGGACGTCGGCATCCACATCGACGAGCAGAAGCTCCAGGCGCGCGTGCGCGAGCTGGGCGAGCAGATCACCCGTGACTACCAGGGCAAGGACCTCACGCTCATCTGCGTGCTCAAGGGCTCGGCCTTCTTCGCCATGGACCTGGCGCGCTACGTGGACCTGCCCCTGACGGTCGAGTTCCTCGGGGTGTCCTCCTACCACGGAGGCACCGAGACGACCGGCGAGGTGCGCATCACCACCGACGTGAGCAAGCCCATGGCGGGCAAGCACCTGCTCGTCATCGAGGACATCATCGACACGGGGCTCACCATGAGCTTCCTGCTGGAGAACCTGCGCGCCCGCCACCCGGCGTCGCTCAAGGTGTGCTCCCTGCTGGAGAAGCCCGCGCGCGCCCGGACGAAGATCCCCATCGACTACAAGGGCTTCGTCATCGATGACGTGTTCGTGGTGGGCTATGGCCTGGACTACGCCGAGCGCTACCGCAACCTGCCGTTCATCGGCCTGATGAAGGGCAAATAGGGCGAGCGGCTCGAGGCGCCCCAGGCAGACCGGCGGGGGAGCCCCGCCGTGCCTGTCCCGTGCCCATGACCTGGGCGCGGCTTGACTGAAACTATCTGCCCGATTCCTCACCCAAGGCGAGCGTGGTGTACTGATCCATCGCCGCCGCGTGAGTCGGTTGCACGTCGCCCTCGGCGCGGGCGAGCTCCTTCACGAACAGCTCCTTGATCTTCTTGACCTTCTGCTCCTGTTTCTCGTGCTTCATGACCGCCTCCTGAAGCCACTGAATCCCACGGGTCCATCCCATGGTGACGAGGGCGTCACGCGTGTCCGTTGTGCGCCCTCGAACACAAGCTGTGCCTTCGGGGTGGGGAGACCAAGCGGGGCGCATGGGCGGGCAGGCGTGATCGGCAGGCCCACGGCATGTCGGCCCCTTGCTCCCTTCCTCGTTCAAGGAGCAGGCAGGCGAGCCGCGCGGGCGAGTCCCCGGGCCAGGTGCCCCAGGATGTCCGTGCCGGCCCGGGCATCGAAGCCGAGGAACATGGGCGACTCGTTGAGCTCCAGGAAGCGCCAGGTGCCCTGGGCATCGCGCTTGAGGTCCATCCCCGTCCAGCGCAGGCCCAGCACCCGCGTGGCCAGCAGGCACTGCCGGGCCACCTCGTCGGGCAGCGTGATGGACTCGAGCCGCTCCTCGTGGCCGCGGAAGTCGATCGCGCGCGAGTGGATGCGCACGCTGGCGATGATCTCCCCGTCGAGCACGTAGACGCGGAGGTCCTCGCCCGTGAGCAGCTCCTGGAACGTCACCGGCGCGGCCTCCAGGGCGGCGAGCCGCTCGTCGCTCAGGTCTCCCGGGCCGAGCTCCAGCGTGGCCGCGCCCCCGTCCACGGGCTTGTAGGCCACGCGCCGGCCCTCGGCGAAGCGGCGCACCGCCACGGAGTCGTTGGTCCAGAGGGTCTCGGGCACCGGCAGCCCCGCCTGGGCCAGCAGCGCGAGCTGGACCGGCTTGGGCATGCGCCAGCTCGTGGACTCGGGGTTGTAGACGGGAATGCCCATCGCCTCCCAGCGGCCCACCAGCCCCCGCAGCAGGGTGGACTTCTCGCGGAAGGCCACCAGCGTCGTGCGCCAGTCGTCGTCCATGGCCTCGCGCGCGTCCACGCCGAAGGCCAGGGGGTGGCCATGGTAGCCGCGCAGGTAGACGGCGCCCGGGGTCGGCAGCGCGCCCCCGTTCACGTGGATGCCGTCGAGCGCGTCCGTGAGCGCCAGGCGCGTGTCCTCGGGGAAGGCGAGGGTGTCCACGACGAGCGCCACCACCCCCTCCTGCCCCAGCCGCTGGGCCAGGCGGGAGACGTGGGCATCGTCACGCGCGCCCAGGAGGACCACGGGGCGGACCTGCGAAGGGGAAGCCATGCGGAGAGACTCCTTGCTCGGAAGATCAGGACCGGGGGGAGCGGCGAGCGGCCTTCTTGGCGGCCAGCGGCTTCTTGGCGGCCGGGGGCTTTCGGGCCGAGGGCGTGCCTCCGCCGTCCAGGCCCGCCACGAGCTTCTTGGGCGCCACCGCGCGGTAGCTCTCGTCGAGCCACTGGCGCAGCAGCTCCAGGGGGGGCGTGTCCTTGGCGCCAAAGCGCGCCGACACCCAGCCGCTCTTGCCCAGGCCATAGCCGGTGGGTTGGGCGAACGGCAGCATCAAGGCCGCCTCGTGGGAGTGGGGCAGCTTCACGGACAGGGAGAGGCCCTCCGCGCTGAGCGAGAAGAACACGAACGCCTTGCCCTTGACCTTCACCGTGGGGTGGCCCCAGGGGAAGTCCTCGGTCGTCTCGGGGTAGGCACGGGCCGCCTCGCGCAGGGTCTTCTCGAAGGGCGCGAGCCGCTTCATCTCGGGGGGCACCGGGGTCGTCGTCATGGGGCGTTGGGGGGGGTGGAGGCGTCGGGCGTGGGCTGGGTCTCGGGGGCCGCGGTGGGCGTCGCGGCGGGGGGCGTCTCCCGGGGCGGCTGCTCGGCCGGGGTGTTGCCCAGGCTGGCCTCGGCGGCGCGCAGGGCCTGCTCCAGCGCCTGGGCGGCCGGCCCCACCGTGGTGAGGAACTGGTTGGCCAGGGGCGTGTTGCGGTTGCGGCTCTCCGCCGCGAGCTTGAGCTGGACCATGGCCTCGCTCACGCCCCGGCGCGCCTCCTCCAGCTTCTGCTTGGCCTGGAAGAAGGCCACGTCCGCCTTCATCGACGCCAGCGAGCGGCGCTGCTCGTCCGTGAGGCCCGAGAGCAGCTCGGCGCGCCGCAGGTAGTACAGCCCCCGCTCCAGCTCGGCCGGCTTGTCCGAGAGCACCTTGTAGCGGGCGAGCGACTCCAGGAGCGAGAAGAGCGCCCGGTCCAGCTCGTCCCGCTCGGAGAACCGGCGCTCGACCAGCCCGGACACGTCCTGGCCCTCCACCGTCAGGGGGGCATAGGCGTCCGCCTGGCGCGCGTCCCCGGGCTGGTAGGGCAGGGCCCCCATGGGCAGCATCCGGCCCTTCATCACCACGAGCTGGCCGTTCTCCTGGGCGAAGGAGAAGGTGCGGGCATTGAGCTGGGACAGCAGGAAGGCCACCGCTCCCCCCAGGCCCAGCACGAGCAGGGTGACGAGCAGCCGGGTGAAGGCCGTCGCGGCCCGATGGCCCAGTCCCGGGCGCGGATTCATCGTCGAGTTCATATCGCTTGCTCTCCCCTCGTCCGGGCGATGCGGCCAGGCACAAGCCCGGGTGCATTCCTTAGGGACATCCCTCCCCGGGGCTATACTCGGCCGCTCTACCGCATGCATCCTACATTCCGCCGCCTGGGGACCAGTGAGCTGTTGCCCCGGTACATCTTCGCGGAGAGCCTCTTCGCCCGCCGCCGCGTCCTGGAAGTGGACGCGATCGCCACCACCGGTGGGGAGAGCGCGCGCTTCCTTCTGGAGCGCGGCGCCCGCTCCGTCGTGGCGTGTGATGCCGACCTCCAGGCCGTGGAGGCCGCGCACAAGGCCCATGGCGGCCCCGCGCTGCGCTTTCGCGCCAACGTCTACGACGACCTGGAGCCGGGCAGCTTCGACCTCGTGCTCGTGGCGGACCTGGCGCCCTATGTGCGCGCCCCCATGCTGCTCGCCGAGCTGACGCGCCTGGTGGGCCGGCAGGGGCACCTGATCGGCGGCCTGCGCAACGTGGCGGGTCTGGCCCTCTGGCAGTTGATGGAGGTGGACGAGGGCGCGCCGCCCACGTACGGCCAGCTGCTCGACGCGCTCTCGCCGCACTTCTCCCACGTGGAGGTCGCCACCCAGTCCCCCGTCCTGGGCTACCAGCTCGCCTTCGAGAAGGGGGACGGGCTGCAGGTGGACGGCTCGCTCATCCGCGGCGGCGAGGCGGCCTATTTCCTCGTGGTGGCCGGCCAGGAGCCCGCCCGTGTCGTGGACCCCACCTGGGTGCAACTGCCCCCCGAGCCCCTGGCCTTCACGCGCGGCAAGCTGGACGAGGTGGCCCAGCGGGGCAAGGGCTGGGAGGAGCGCGCCGGACGGCTCAAGGAGTCCCTCACCCGCGTGCGCGCCGAGCTCACCGAGCGCGAGACCGAGCTCGTGTCGATCAAACCCGCGCTGGAGTCCTCGCGCGAGGACGTGGCGCGGCTGTCCGCCCAGCTCGAGCTGGCGCGGGGCTCGCCCGACTCCCTGCGCGAGCGGGATGAGCTGGCCTCGCGCCTGCGTCGCACCGGCCTGGAGCTGCAGGTGGCCCAGGAGCGACTGGGTGACGCGGACCGGCGCCTCGCCCAGCAGCGCCTGGAGGTGGAGACCGCCGAGCGCGCCCGCAAGGAGTCCGAGGTCCAGGCCCTGGCCGCCCAGGAGGCCGTGCGCCTGGAGCGCGCGCGCCGCGAGGAGCTGCACACCTCGCTGGAGGAGTCCCGGGAGCGGCTCACCCAGGCCTACGCCGAGCAGCGCGGCCTGCGCGACGAGCAGGCCGGTCTGCGCGTGGAGCGGGAAAGGGACCGGCTCGCGGCGGATCGCGCGCGCGAGCAGGCCGAGGCCCTGCGCCGCGAGGCGGAGGCCGCCCGCGAGCGCGAGGTGAGGCTGGCCGAGCAGCACTCGACGGCGCTCGCCGCGGTGGAGTCGCTCCAGGCCGAGGTGGCCCGCGTCGAGCAGGGACGCGAGGCGTCGGAGAAGTCGCTGCGCCTGCAGGACGCGGACGTGTCCCGGCTCACGCGCGAGACCGAGGCCCTGGCCCGGCGGCTGTCCACGGCCGAGGCCGCCCGGCGGGACGCGGAGATGCACCTCACCACGCGCGAGGCCGAGCTGCGCGGGCAGGTCACGGAGCTCACCGCGGCGCGCGCCGAGCGCGAGCGGCTGACGGCCGAGGTCCAGGAGAGCACCCGCCTCCAGGCCCAGGCGCGCGAGCTGGCGGCGCGGCTCGAGCAGGAGCTGCACGAGACGCGGACGCGCTCGGCCTCGCTGGAAGAGGAGCGGGTCCGGGCCGCGGCCGAGCTGGAGGACACCATCGAGGAGGAGCGCCAGCACGCCGAGCAGCGGCTGGCGCGGGCCCTCACCGAGGAGCGGGCCCGCACGCAGGAGGCCCGGGACGAGGCGTCCCGCGAGCGCTCCGCGCGCGAGGCCCTGGAGCAGGCCGCCGCCGCGCTCGAGCATCAGCTCCGGATGGAGGAGGCCGCGCGCGAGGAGGCCACGCACTCCGTCGCCGCCTTGAAGGAGCAGCGGCAGGACTGGGCGGACGAGCGCGGCGTGCTGCGGCGGCGCCTGGCCGAGGTCGAGGCCTCGCTCGCGGAGCTGGAGCGGGTGCGCGCCTCGGACGTGGAGTCCATCGCCCGACTCGACGGCGAACTCCAGGCGACCCAGGGCGGCATCTCCGCCGAGCGGGACGCCCGGCTCCAGGCCGAGGTGGAGCGGGACCGGGCCCACGTGGAGCTCTCCCTGGAGGTCGAGGCCCGCGCGGCCCTGGATGCGTCGTTCACCCAGCTCCAGGCAGGCCTCACCACCGAGCGCCAGCACATGGCCGAGGCCCAGGAGCAGCTCGCGCGCGTGCGCGCCGAGGCCAAGGCCGAACACCAGCGGCGGCTCCTGGCGCTCGAGGAGGGCACGAAGCTCCAGAAGGCCCTGGAGGCCGAGCGGCAGCAGCGCGCCCACCTCGAGGCGGGCGCGCGCGAGCTCCAGGAGGCCCTGGAGGCCGAGCGGCGGCAGCGGACCCAGGGGGACGCGGGCTCGCGCGAACTCCAGGCGGCGCTGGAGGCAGAGCGTCAACAGCGCGCCCAGCGGGACGCGGAGCTGCGCGCGCTTCAGGAGGCATTGAAGGCCGAGCGTCAACAGCGTGCCCAAGGGGATACGGGCCTGCTCGCGCTCCAGGCCACGGTGGAAGCCGAGCAGCGGCAGCGCGCCCAGGTCGAGGCGGCCCTGCTGGAGATCCAGGGGACGTTGGACGCCGAGCGGCAGCAGCGTGCCCAGGTCGACGAGGCCCTGGAGGAGACGCGGGGCGTCGTGAAGACGGGCCGGCAGCAGCGTGCCCAGGTGGAGGCGGCCCTCGCGGAGGCCCAGCGGGGGCTGGAGGCCGAGCGGCGCCAGCGCGCCCAGGTGGACGAGGCCCTGGCGGAGCTTCGGATCGCGCTGGAGGCGGAGCAGGGGGCCCGGAGCGGCTCGGAGGAGGCTCTCGCCCAGGCCCGTGAGGCGCTGGAGGCCGAGCGGCGGCGCGGCACCGAGAGCACGACCTCGTGGGAGGCCTCGCTGGCCACCGAGCGCGCGCACCGGGCCCGCGCCGAGGCCTCGTGGGGGCTCACCCAGCAGGAACTGGAGGCGGAGCAGCGCCAGCGCGCGGACGTCGAGGTGTCCCTGGCGAACACCGAGGGGGAGCTCGAGGCCGAGCGCGAGCGGCGCGCGTTCGCGGAGGAGTCGCTCACGGGCACCCGCTCCGAGCTGGAGGCCGAGCGCGAGCAGCGCGAGCGGGCCGAGCAGTCCCTGTCCCGCGTCCGGTCGGAGCGGGACACCGAGCGGCTGCGGCTCGCCGAGACGGATGCCTCGCTCACCGGCAAGGACGAGGCGCTGGAGGCCGAGCGGCTGCGACGCTCCGAGGCCGAGGCGTCGTTGGCCGGGCGGGACGCGGCCCTCGCCGCCGAGCGGTCCCAACTCGCGGCGGCCCGCGAGGAGCTGGAGGGCGAGCGCGAGCAGCGCGTGTTCGCCGAGGACGCGCTGACCCAGGCGCGCGTGGAGCTGGAGGGCGAGCGCGAGCAGCGCGCCGACGGCACCCGCTCCCTGTCCATCTTCCAGGAGGAACTCGCGGCCGAACAGCGGCGGCGCGCCGCGCTCGAGGTGGCGCTCGAGGAGAAGGACGAGGCCCAGGCGCGCGCCCAGGCGGAGTGGAGCGCCGAGCTCGACGCGGAGCGCGCGGGCAAGGCCCGGGTCGAGGTGTCCCGCGCGAAGCTCCAGGCGGAGCTGGGCACCGAACGCAAGCAGCGCGCCGAGCTCGAGACCTCCCTGGCGTCCATGAGCGCCGCGTGGGACGTGGAGCGCGAGACGCGGGCGCGGGCCGAGGCGGCGCTGGGCACGGCCCAGGCGGAGGAGCGCGAGTCGCTGGCCCGGCTCCAGGCGGAGCTGGACACCGAGCGGCGCCAGCGCGCCGAGACGGAAGGCCTGTTCGCCGCCGAGCGTGAGGAGGCCGAGTCCGTGCTGGCCGCGGTGCGCGCCGAGCTGGAGGCCGCCCGGTCGGAGCGGGCGGAGCTGGAGGCGTCGCGCGGGGTGCTCCGGCAGCTCGTCGAGTCGCTCGAGGTCCGGCTCGCCTCGGAGCGGGACACGCTCGCCACCGCCCAGGCGCGCGAGGCCGCCACCACCCTGGAGCGCGAGGCCCGCAAGCGCGAGGCCGTGGAGTCGCGCATGGAGCTGGAGGGGCTGCGCGAGGAGCTCACCCAGGCGCGCGAGGCCGCCACCCAGCTGGAGGCCTTCCGCTTCCAGGCCCATCAGGCCTCCATGGCCCTGCAGCAGGCCCACATGACCCTGCGCGAGCGCGAGTTGCTGGTGGAGGACCTCCAGACGCAGCTCGTCGAGACCAAGGCCAAGCTCTCCTCGGAGAGCGAGCACCAGGACCTGCTGGCCGTGAAGCTGGAGACGGCCCGGCGCATCGCGGGCAAGGCCACCTCGCTCGAGACGGCGCTGGAGGAGGCGCGCGCGGCGCGGGTCGCCGCCGAGGAGCGGCTGGCGCGACTGGAGGCGGACACGGCCCGGCTCTCCGCCGAGTCCGAGCAGCTCAAGACCGAGCTCGCCGAGGCGCAGGCGGCCCGGGAGCGGGCCGAGGAGCGCCTCTTGTCCCTGGAGGCCCCGCCCACCGCCCTGGCACGGGCGCCGGACTCCGTCCAGGATATCTACGCGCGGGCCAACGCCGAACTCAACGCGGTGAAGAATGAGTTGCTTCGCCGCCCCAAGGGGGGAACATCGTCGCCCGCCTCCCCCTCCTCGAAATCCGAGGAGCCCGGCTGAAGTGAGTCATCGCCCATGAGCACGACAGAGTTCTTCTTCAAGTACCACGGTCTCGGCAACGACTTCATCGTGCTCGACCGGCGCCAGAATGGCGTGGACATCGACGCGGACACCTCGCGCTGGCTGTGCGATCGGCGCCTGGGCGTGGGCGCGGACGGGGTGCTGGCCATCCTGCCCTCCGAGCAGGGCATGGCGCGCATGGTGGTGCACAACGCGGACGGCAGCATCGCCGAGATGTGCGGCAACGGCCTGCGCTGCGCGGTGAAGTACCTGGTGGACAACTCCGGCGAGAAGCCCGAGCGCATCGAGGTGGAGACGGGCGCGGGCGTGCTCTCGTGCGCGCCGGGGTTCGGCTCGGACGGGGTCGCCCAGGTGGAGATCTCCATGGGGCCCGCGCGGCTCGTGGCGCCCAACCTCCCCTCGGGGGCCACCCAGACGCCCTTCCTCGCGGCGCCCGTGCCGGGCCACCCGGGCCTCACCGGTTACGCCGTGAGCATGGGCAACCCGCACTTGGTGCTCCTGGACCAGCCCCTCGAGGACGCGGGCCGCCTGGGCCCCGAATTGGAGCGCCACCCGGGCTTTCCCGAGCGCACCAACGTGGAGTTCGTCCGGGTGGACGCGGACGGGCTCACCGTGAGCGTGTGGGAGCGCGGCTGTGGGCTCACCCAGGCCTGTGGCACCGGGGCGTGCGCGGCGGCCGTGGCGGCGGTGCTGGACAAGCGCCTGGCGGCCGATACCTGGTGGCGCGTCAGCCTGCCGGGGGGAGACCTGCGCATCCGTGTGCCCTCGGACCTGTCCGACATCCGCATGCGGGGCCCGGTGGCCTTCGTCTTCACTGGCGTTGTCCCGGACGCGCCGGGCCGGTAACCTGCGGGGTCTCCACTCCTGCTCGCCGAGTGTCCCGCCGTGGCCGGTCCCATCCTCGTCGTCGACGACGACAACTTCTTCCGGCAGGTCGCCTCCGACATGCTCACCAAGCGGGGCTACCGCGTCGTCTCCGCGGCGAGCGCCGCCGAGGCGCTGGAGGTGGCGGGCCGCGAGGCCTTCGATCTGGTCATCTCCGACGTGGTGATGCCCGGCATGGACGGACTCGCGCTCACCGAGCGGCTGCGCGAGCACGACCCCGCGCAGGAAGTCATCCTCGTGAGCACGCGCACGGACGTGAAGGGCTCCACCATGGCCCTGAGCGCGGGCGTGTCCGTGGTGCTCACCAAGCCCGTGGACGAGGCGGACCTGCTGCTGGCCACCGAGCGCAGCCTGGAGCGCGCCCAGCTGCGCCACGAGCGCGCCCAGTTGCAGAACGAGAACCTGGAGTTCGCCCGCTACCAGGACCTGCACCAGCGCTGCCTGGAGTTCCTCTCCCAGCCGGACCTGGAGTGGTTGCAGGAGCGCGTGGCCGCGGAGCTGGCCTCCGTGTGTGACGCCCAGAGCGCCGCGCTGTGGATCTCCGATGATCGGGGCCCCCTGGTGCTGCGCGCCTACCGGGGCCTGCTCGACCGCCACTTCCTCGCGGACCGGCTGAGCCCGGAAGGCCCGCTGGGCAACCGCATGCGCGAGGCCCTGCCCTGGGTGGTGCGCGAGGGCAAGACGCCCATCCTCTATGTCCCCTTCGTGAGCAACGGGGAGCTGATGGGCCTCGCCCAGCTGTCGGATCCGCTCGCCGGGGACTTCCGCATCGAGCACCTGCGCTACGCGAAGATCCTCGGGGACTCGGCGGCGGTGGGCGTGAAGAACGGGCGCAAGATGCTGGCCCTGCAGCGGCTGGGCCTGCGCGACCGGGACACCGCCGCGTACAACCTCAGCTACTTCACCGACTACGCCTCCAAGGAAATCTACAAGGCGCGCCGCTACGGCCGCATGTTCTCGCTCTTGACCTTCTCCGTGGACAACCTGCCCCTGGTGCGCATGCGCCTGGGGCCCGCGGACGCCAAGCTCGCGGTGCGCGGCATCATCAAGGCGCTCTCGCGCATCGTGCGCGACTCGGACGTCATCGCCAAGGCGAGCGAGCAGGAGTTCTACCTGCTGCTGCCGGAGACGGACTTCTTCGGCGCGATGATGTTCGTGCGCCGCGCCCTGGCGGCCGTGCGCGAGGAGCCCGAGGCCCAGGAGGTGGAGGCGCGGCTGCCGCTGGCGCTCGTGGGCGGGGCGAGCACCTTCCCCAAGGACGGCGAGGACTTCGACGAGCTGATGTACCGCTGCCGCCGGCGCATGGACGAGCGGCGCGCCTCCCTGCAGCGCAAGCTGATGCTCGACACGCTGCCCTTCTGGGACGAGGTGGACCTGCTGCTGGGCAACGCCTCCAGCCCCAAGCTGCCGGTGGAGGAGCACGCCGAGCCGAGCCGCCGGGGCAAGGTGTCCGACGTGCTCTTCGACGAGCTGCAGACGGAGATCGCCCGGGAGCTGATGCGCGACCCGAGCTCGCGCGGCCTGCTCTACGTGGGCGGCCCGGAGATCCGCTCGGACCTGCCCATCGCCCAGGGGCTGGAGTCGGCCTCGCCCGACCTGGCCTCGCGCATCTACCTGCTCGGGCGGCGCGTGGACCTGGAGTCGCACCGCGCGCTCACCCCGGTGTTCCTCGAGGGCGACGAGCGCATGGGCCGCCACGAGTTCATCCTCTGGCTGTCGGAGAACGCCGCCTACGCGCTCATCCAGCGCCGGGGGCTCGGCGCCACCTGGGGCTTCCACTCGTCCGACACCGCCGTGGTGGATGGGCTCATCACCCGCCTGCAGGCCGAGTACGACCTGCAGCCGTACTGACTCGCGAGCGTCCCATGGCCCAGGTCCGAAAAATCCTCATCGCCGACCCCGACCTCGAGTCCGTCCGTCCGCTGTCGCGCGCCCTGCGCACCCGCGGCTACCAGGTGCACTACGCGCCGGACGGCTCGCGCGCGCTGGAGGTCGCCGTGCTGCGCCACCCCGACCTCATCCTCTTCGACGAGGCGTGCCGGATGCTGGACGCGCGCACCTTCATCAACATCCTGCACACCAACCCGCGCACGGACGACATCCCCGTGGTGGTGTCCACCAGCCAGCTCGAGGCCGACAAGATGCGCGGCCTGCGCGATGGCTTCCTGCGCAAGCCCTTCAACCTGGACGAGGTGCTCTCGCGCATCGAGCACGTCTTCCGCCGCAGCGACGCGGCCAAGGATCTCAAGAGCGAGGCCCAGGAGATCGAGGGCTCGCTGAGCCAGCTGAGCATCCCGGACCTGATGCAGATCCTCGGGATGAACAAGCGCAGCGGCAAGCTGACGCTGGAGCGGGGCAACGAGCGCGGGGAGATCGTCGTGGTGGAGGGTCGCCCCTTCAACGCCCGGGTGGGCCGCGCGGAAGGGGAGAAGGCCCTGTTCCGGCTGCTCGTGTGGACCGAGGGCACCTTCACCTTCGCGCCCGGCAATACCTCCGGCAAGCCGCGCATCCAGCGGGCCATGGACAGCGCGCTGCTGGAGGCCATGCGCCAGGCGGACGAGGTGAACCGGCTGCTGCCCGGCCTGCCGCCGCGCCACACGCGCCTGGTGCTCGCGCCGGACATGGACCTGGCGGGCGACCAGCACCCGGTGACGGCGCAGGTGGTGGAGCTGTTGCGCCAGCCCCGGGCCGTGAACGAGGTGTTGGACCTGGCGCCCGCCACGGATCTGGAAGTGGTGGGCGTGCTGCACGCGCTCTTGCAGAAGGGCGTGGCGCGCATGGCCGAGGGCGACGCGGACGCCGGCACCAGCGCGCCCCTGCTCGCGCCCGCCGAGCTGCACGCGCTGCGCGGCCGCATCCTCCGGGGCCGGGGCGTGTCGCGCGAGGCCACCGCGAAGCTCTTCGTGTGTGGCAGCGGCCCGGCCGTGGCCCGGCGGGTGCTCTCCCAGCTCGCGGAGCTCGCCGCCGTGGCCGCCGAGCCGCCCGCGGTGCGCAGCGGCTTCGGCACGCTCGGCCGCATGGAGCTCAACGAGCTGCTGCACCTGGACTTCTGCGTGCTGCCGCCCGCCGAGGCGGCCCGGCCCCTGTGGCGGCCCTTCAGCTCCGGGGCGGTGGGAGCGCTCCTGTTCGACACCACCGAGGCGGCGGTGAAGCTCGCGCACTTCCTCGCCTGGGACATCCGCCTGCCGGTGGTGGTGCTGGGCCACGAGGTGCCGCCCGAGCTCCAGGACGCGCCCGCGGGCTCGGTCAGCGTGGGCGAGGACTTGAAGGACGCGCTGCGCAGCCTGCTCGTGCTCGCGCTCAACCCCACGCCCCTGATGCCCGGCATTCCCCAGCCCGCGCGCATCGCCACGCCCTCGGCGCCGTAGTTTATGGGAACACATAGGACTCAATCTATTTGTAGGAGTCCGGCTCTTTGTCCTGATCCGTCCGCCTGCCGCCCGAAGCTTAACCCCTTAAAACGCTAAATTGCTCAATGCGTACGTTCCATCCACAGTAGTTACGGGGACTTACGTAAATCAGAGCGTGAGTGGTCATGGCATCAAGAATGCAGCCCCGAAACCTCTTCGAGTATTAGGTCTCGCTCGGGGACTTCGTTCGCTCGTTCTGTGGCCTTATGTGTGTTCGCAAATCCCCTTTTCCTACATCGCGCTGGTTGATGGAGAGTTCGGAACGGGACAGCGTTGAGTTCGTTGCTTCAATGCGCACTTCCCCGATGTGCCCGAAACCAGCATCTTAATCTGGTACGATTTCGTCATGTCCGCTGCCGAAACCGTTGTGTCCCTCCAAAGTAGAAGGCGCCCGGGTACCGGCGCTCAAGAGCTGTTCAAAGAGCACGCGTCCAACGAACTTGTCTTCGCTGTCGTCGGCCATGTCGGCTCAGGAACCTCGTTTATCGCCGAGGCACTCCAAAACCTACTATCGAGCCGAAAGGGTTACGAAGTTGAGATGCTAAAGGCACGAGAAGTAATTGTTGATTGGGCACGCCGGAGCGGCAAACTAACAGAAGAGCCCAAAAAGACAGATTTAAAGCACGCTATCAATCTGCAGGATTGGGGAGATGAGATGCGCAGCAGTGATGCTACTGCTGTCGCTCGTTCGATGGTCGAAAGAATCCGACTGGCTAGGGCCCGAATGCAACGTATAGAAAACCCTGGCGTTGGAGCTGTTCTTCCAGATGGAAAACCTCGCGCTTACATCATCGACGCTATACGGCATCCGGCGGAAGCACATCTGCTGCGAAGCTTGTATCGGAACGCATTCGCGCTTGTTGGGGTTGTGTGTCAAGAAGACATTCGTCTGGAACGTTTGCAAAAGACGAAATTTACTGATGCGGGTCAAGTCCACATCAAAAAGTTCATGGAACGTGATGCTAAAGAGAAGGACCCAAAAAAGAAGAAGCACGGCCAGCGCGTCTCGGACGCCTTCCATCTAGCGGACTTCTTTGTTGATAATAGTGAGGAGCGTCAACTAGAGGATGGGGGGCAGCTTAAAGATAATCCGAACTGGCGAGTAGATGAACATCTGGTTCGATTGGTGCGTATAATTACGCAATCGAGTATTGAGCGACCAACTTCAAGCGAGACGGCTATGCATGCGGCATATGGAGCCCAAATGCGTAGCGCGTGCTTGTCTCGTCAAGTTGGGGCCGCCCTGATTGATGCGACAGGTAATATCGTTTCGACAGGAGCAAATGAAGTCCCTAGGGCGGGGGGAGGCGTGTATGCTCAGGATTCCGACGAAATTGCACCGTCGAACGATAATCGCTGCGCATTTCGTCCCGAGAAGTACTGCAGTAATACTCGCGAGCAAGCCGACATTATTGAGAAAGTCCTCGAAGTTATTCACGAGGAAAAACCGCTAAGCGCAGCAGAGCGTGACGCGCTTAAAGCCAAACTTAGAGATAATTCCCCAGTCGGAGAATTGATCGAGTTTAGTCGTGCAGTTCATGCCGAGATGGATGCCCTACTGAGTGCCGCGCGCCAGGGTGCTTCTCCTCAGGGATGTCGACTGTTTGTAACCACTTATCCTTGTCACTACTGCGCCCGACATATTGTTAGTGCTGGAGTAGATGAGGTTCAATACATTGAGCCTTACCCCAAAAGCCGCGCTCTAAAGCTTCATGGTGATTCGATTAGTCACCGGGCTCATGAAAAAGGGAAGAAAATCCCATTCCTTCCTTTCACTGGTGTTGCGCCGCGGCTCTATTGGCGTGCCTTCCTTAAAGACCGGGAATTTAAGAGCAAGGACGATGGCGCGATGAGCATTGGAGAACCTGATTGGGGATCCGCCTGGGATATTAGCAAACTGAGTCACGCCGAAATGGAAGCAAAACTGCTTGAACCGGGGCCTTCGAATGTCTAGGGGCAATGCCGTTTCGCACCTCAAGCTGATTGTTTCTCCTGAGAGATTGGACGTATCGGCGAGTTCGCCTCGTTCTTTTCGAGAGCCGTTGCAGTTGCCGTTGTTTTTGATGTCCAGTCCTAAGTTGTTGTGTTTTATTGATATGGCTGCGATGCCAGCTGCGCCATTTGTTTCTCTGTTGCGTGATTTGCGGCCCCGCTGGGTAATGGACCTTCGAACTCTCCCTCTGTTGGATTTGGGGGGAACAAATCGAAGGTGGTTCTTCGACTTGTTCGTTCAGCTTGGTGTGCAGTATCGAGATATCGCGGGTCGCTTGAGTAGAGACGCGGGCCGCGACTTTGATGGTTTCTCTGAGGAGTTGGTTGTTTTGGTTAATGCGCTGCTTTCGCAGGAGTTGAACCCTGCTGGCCCAGGGCCTGTTCTAATGTTGCTGGACGGGCCTTCTCATTTGTCGAGGGCGGAGCATGTGCTTCCCTCCAAATTACGGCCAAGTCCAGCCGAGGGATGGGAGTTCTACTCAGTTGATGCTCGCGTGCTTTCTCGTGCGCGGTGATTACTGCTTGGGTGAGTAGTGGATGTGGGCTTGTTTGGGGTGTAGTTTAGTGCTGGAATTTGGAGGCATGCGTCAGAGGGCGTTGTTTCCCCGACGCTAGACTCTTCGGCTATGGCCCCTGTGGCGGCCCTTCAGCTCCGGGGCCGTGGGGGCGCTCCTGTTCGACACCACCGAGGCGGCGGTGAAGCTCGCGCACTTCCTCGCTTGGGACATCCGCCTGCCGGTGGTGGTGCTGGGCCACGAGGTGCCGCCCGAGCTCCAGGACGCGCCCGCGGGCTCGGTCAGCGTGGGCGAGGACTTGAAGGACGCGCTGCGCAGCCTGCTCGTGCTCGCGCTCAACCCCACGCCCTTGATGCCCGGCATTCCCCAGCCCGCGCGCATCGCCACGCCCTCGGCGCCGTAGCCGCGGCGCCCGGGCCTCGGCCGGGTTTCAGAGGTCGCCCGCGAGGGCCTCGCTCACGCCTGGCAGCTGGGCGAGCAGCTCCAGCTCGGCCTTCTTGAGGTGGGACACGCGGCGGCCGGCGATGCGCTCGAAGTGCAGCTCGAGCCGGTGCTCGCCTCCGGGCTCGAGGTGACGGAAGAGCCGCGCCCGGCGCCCCTCGCGCACACACGCGAGGATGTCCTGATGCAGGCTCTTGAGCCGCTTCGACACCTTGAGGGCCAGGCGGCCCTCGGGCGTGTCGAACGTGTGGAAGTGGCGGTTGCGCGACAGGGGACGCGCTGGGTCATGGAGCCTCTCCACGAGGCGCCGCACGAATGGGTCCATCGACGCGGCAGGATAACATCCGCTACCCTGCATCTCAGCGATGCATTTGAGACTCCTTCGCCCGCTCTGGGCCCTACCCTTGTTGCTGTCGCTTGCCTGTAAGGACGCCGACACCCGTTCCTCCGACTCCCAGGAGAAGAAGTACCAGGCGAAGATGGACGAGGGCCGCGCGCTCATGGCCAGTGAGCAGCCCGCCCTGGCCGCCAAGTCCTTCATGCAGGCCTCGGGCATGGCGCCGGACCGCACCGAGCCCCTGTTGCGCATGTCCGAGGCGCACCACCGCGCGGGCAACTCGGGCGCGGCCATCCTCGCGCTCAAGCAGGCCATGTCCGTCAACCCCGCCGAGGCGCCCGACATCAAGCGCAAGCTCGCCGAGCGCTACGAGCGCGACGGCCTGCCCCGCCAGGCCATCGCCGTGCTGATGGAGATGCGCGAGGCGGAGCAACTCGGGGACCTGGATCTCCTGCGGCTCGCGCACCTGCAGACCCAGGAT
Organism: Archangium primigenium; assembly: GCF_016904885.1. Classification (NCBI taxonomy): domain Bacteria; kingdom Pseudomonadati; phylum Myxococcota; class Myxococcia; order Myxococcales; family Archangiaceae; genus Melittangium; species [Archangium] primigenium. The sequence continues at coordinate 7,350,181 of NZ_JADWYI010000001.1, read as the reverse complement.
GGCCAGCACGACGCCGCCTTCAAGACGCTCGAGCGCATCCAGAAGAACCGTCCGGACGACCTGGACGCCAAGGTGGTGGAGGCGGAGATCCTCCTGGCCAAGGGCGAGGAGGTGCTGGCCGCCAAGCTGATGGACCGGCTGCTGCAGGAGCAACCCGGTCTGACGGCGGCGCGCGTGCTGCGGGCCCGCTACTTCCTGCGCAGCGGCTACGCCGAGTACGCCCAGCAGGACCTGGAGCAGCTCGCGCCCGAGGTCTCCCTGCGGCCGGAGATCGTCACCCTGCGCGTGGAGGTGCTCTCGGCGCTGGACCGTCGGCCGGAGGCGGAAACGCTGCTGGGTCAGGCGGTGGCCCAGTACCCGCAGAACGCGGACCTGCTGGCGCGGCTCGGCCAGATTCAACTCGAGCTGGGCAACCCGCCCGAGGCCCTGGCCCGGGTGGAGCAGGCGCTCCGGGCCCAGCCCGGCAGCGCGCGTGCCCTCTACGTCCGGGGCCTCATCGCGGAGACGGCGGGGGATCTGCCACGCGCCAAGCGCGACTTCGGCATGGCGCTCGACGAGAACGGCCGCTTCATCCCCGCGCTCAACAAGCTCTGGCGCATCCACCGGCAGGCGGGGGACGTCATCCTGGCGCGCGAGTCCCTGGAGCGGCTGGTGAACCTGGGCGCGGGCTCGCTGGAGGACAAGGTGACGCTCGCGGAGATGTACGCCCAGGCGCGCACGCGCACGGACCTGGGCCTCAAGCTCATCGCCGAGGCGCTCAAGCAGGAGCCGAAGAACACGCGCTACCAGGCCATCGAGCGGGAGCTGAAGAAGTCCCAGCCCGCCAAGAAGTCCTCGGGGCCGCTCATCATCCGCGGCGGCCGGCGCTGAGCGCGCCGCTCAGCCGAGTTCCTGGAAGGGCGGCGCGTAGGCCACGCTGCCCTCGCCGGGAATCAGCCGGGCGCCCCGCAGGGACAGCGCCAGGAAGTGGGGGCCCGCGTAGGGGGAGCTGAAGCCCGAGGCCGTCGCCGCGCTGAAGCCGAAGCGCTCGTAGTAGCGCGGCTCGCCGAGGACGAACACCGCCTCCCAGCCCGCCTGCCGCGCCCGGGCGAGCCCCTCGCGGATCAACGCCGCGCCCACGCCCCGGCGCTGGGCCTCGGGCAGCACCGCCACGGGCGCCAGGCCCAGGGCCCGGAAGGGCGCGTCCAGGGGCGACAGGAGCACGTGACCGATGACGGCGCCGCCCTCCTGCGCCACGAGCGACACCACCGCCTCGCCCCGCTCGCGCAGGGTGTCCACCAGCCGGGCCTCGTCCGCGCGGCCGAAGGCCTGGGTGTGGACGTGGCGGACGGCGGCGGTGTCGGGGGGAATCTCGTCGCGCAGGCGCATGCGGTTCTTCCTTGTCGGGCACGTCAACGGCCGGCGAGCACCACCACATGGCCTTGGACGGGCTGCCCCGCCTGCCGCCGCAGACCGCGCTCCCACTCCACCACGGGACGCAGGCCCGCGTCATGGGCGCACCGCCGCACGTAGTCCAGGTGGTGCGCATACCGCGCGCTCGGCTGGAGCCGGTAGCCGGGCGCTTCACCCTTCTCCACGGTGAAGGCGAACACGCCTCCGGGTGCGAGTCGCCGGGCCACCCCGGCCATCACCGCTTCCAGTGCGCCGAAGTAGACGAGCACGTCCACGGCGGTGATCAGATCGTACCGGGAGGTGCCGGCCTCCAGGTCCGCGGAGATCTCCGCCACCCGCAGCGTGTCGTACACCCGCCGCTCGCGGGCCTTGTCGATCATCAGCGGGGACAGGTCGAGCCCCTCCAGGAGGCGGGCGAGGGGCCTCAGCAGGGGGCCCGCCAATCCGGTGCCACAGCCCAGGTCCAGCACGTCGAGGTGGCGGCGGGGGCCCAGCACCTCCTGGACGGCTTCCATCAGGCACTCCGGGGCGCGGTACGCCAGCAGGCCGCGGAGGCTGTCGTCGAAGGAGGGCGCGTAGACGTTGAACAGGGCGGTCACGTAGGCCGCGACCGAGCGCGCCGGGGCGCCCAGGCCCGTCTCGGCCGCCTCCAGGTAGGCGGCCACCGCGTCCCGCTCTTGCTCGGGTACGCCCAGTTGCTCGCAGCGCCGCTCGAGGAGGTGGCGGCGCACGGCGGACTCCTCGTCGGCGCGGCCCAACTCGCGCAGCACGGCCACGAGCGTCTTGAGGGCGTCCTTGTCCTCGGGTTGAAGCTCCAGGTGCTCGCGCAGCGCGGCCTCGGCGGCCAGGGGCTCGCCCCACGAGCGCAGCAGCTGGGCGCCCAGGCTCGCGGGCACGTCCGCGCCCTCCGAGATGCCCAGGGCTTCCAGACGCGCGCGCCAGTCCACGCTCGGGGGGGTCATGACCGCGCGCTCAGGAGTTCGAGGCTCGAGGAAGAGGCACCTTGCGTTCCATCACGAAGACGGCGCGCTGGGAGTGGGGCTCCCAGTGCTGGAGCTTGCCGGGCTGGAAGGGGGCGTCCACCAGGGCCATCATCGCGTCCATGTTGCCGTTCATGAAGTGGGGATCGATGCCCGAGGTGGGACCGAGCGCGGCATGGAACTCGGGCAGCACCTCGAAGGTCATCTCGAGCGAGCCATCCTCCAGGAAGCGCGTCCGGGCCGAGAGGAAGTTGATGCCGGAGTTCAATCCCTTGTTGATGCGCGAGAGCGAGTGCTCGAAGCCCAACATGCGCATCATCATGAAGACCGCCCGGCCCATGGTGGTCCGGCCATAGGCCGCCACGAACGCGAAGCCGACGCGGTAGTGGGCCCGCGCAGGGTCCAGGCCGGGATGGAGCAACTCCGCGCACACCCGGACGAAGCCGAACCAGGTGGGCAGCGAATAGGCGACGAGCAAGGGTTGATCCAGATCAATCCCGATGGCCTTGAGCCATTTGCGTTTCTCGGAGTCGAAGCGCTCCCGCCCGCCCACGAGCTTGATGAGCGCTTCCACCATCGTGCTGAAGACCACGGGCTCTCTCGGTCCGGTCATGACTCGCTGAATCCCCCGCACGGCGGCCCCCGGAACGTCTGGCCCCCGCCGCGCTACGCTGCGCGGGCAGGGTACCCCCCTGGGGGGGGCTCCGACCACCGCCCACGAGAGAAAGACGCCCACATCGTCATCTGGCGGATGGCAGGGCCTCGGCGGCGTCCACGACCTTCTCCAAGGCCTTGATTCCCTTGCGCTGGCCCACCGCCACCACCGTCAGGTTGTCCCGAGCGAAGTAGCGCCGGGCCACCGCGCGCACCTGCTCGGCGCTGGCGGCGTCCACCCAGTCGGCCCGCTGGCCGAAGGATTCCGGAGCGCGGAAGAGCTCCGTGCCGCCAAACCACCCGGACAGCTCGCCGGGCGAGTCCTGGGAGAACTCCAGCAGCATCCGGTGGCGCCGCTTGGCCCGGGTGAGCTCCTCCTCGGTGACACACTGGGTGGACAGCTCGCCGAGGACCCGGAAGGTCTCGGCCACCACGAGCGAGGCGCGCTCCGGGGCGCTCGCCGCCTCGATCTCGAAGATGCCCGCGTCGTGGAAGGCCTCCAGCGAGGCGTGGACGGAATAGGCCAGCCCCCGCTTCTCGACGATCTCGAAGGGCAGGCGGGAGGACAGGCCGTCGTCCAGGAAGCGGCGCAGCAGTTGCAGGGCGGGCCAGTCCGGGTGGTGCTCGGGCACGGTGCGAAAGCTCAGGCGGAACTCCGTCTGGGCCTCGTCGTGGGTGACCACGTGCAGCCGGGGCCCCCGGGGCGTCGGGGGCGGGGGGACGTCCTGGCTCGCGGGGCCCTGGGGCAGCCCGGAGAAGTGCCGGTGGACGAGCTCCAGCACCTGCTCGCGCTGCACCCGGCCCGCGGCCGTCACCACCAGGTTGCCGGTGACGTAGTGGCGCGCGAAGTGCTCGAGCACCTGGGCGTGGGTGAGCCGGGAGACGGACTCGCGCGTGCCGGCGATCTTGAAGGCCAGGGAGTGCTCCGGGAAGAGCGCGCGCTTGGACAGGTTGTCGATGTCGATGTCCCGGCCTTTCTCGTCCACCTCGTCGAGCATCTCCTCGAGGATGATGCTGCGCTCCACCTCCATGTCGGTGAGCCGGGGGCGGGTGAGCATGTCGCCGAGGATGGCCATGCCCACGTCCAGGTGCGCCGGGTGCAGGGGGGTGTAGTAGTAGCCGTGGTCGCGCGTGGTGACGCCGTTGAGGTTGCCGCCCACCTCCTCAACCGCGGAGTTCATCCGCACGGTGTCCGGCCAGCCCTCCGAGCCGCGGAAGAAGAGGTGCTCGAGGAAGTGGCTCACGCCGTTGTTGGCCGGCGTCTCGTGGCGGCTGCCGGCGCGCACGTACACGGCGAGCAGGGCGGTGTGCAGGTGGGGGGTCTCGACGGTGACGACCCGCAGGCCGTTGGACAGCGCGTCGCGGTGGTAGGTGAAGCTCATGCGCGGGGAAGCCTGACGAAGAAGGTGGTGCCCTGGCCGGGCGCGCTCTGACACGAGAGCTCGCCGCCATGGGCCTTGAGGATCTGCTGACAGACGGCCAGGCCCAGGCCCGTGCCGTCCTCCTTGGTGGTGAAGAAGGGCTCGAAGAGCCGCGAGCGCACGGCCTCGCTCATGCCGTGGCCCGTGTCGCGCAGGGCCACCTCCACCTCGCGCGCGTGGGCCAGGGTGGTGATGGTGAGCCGGCCGCCCTCGCGCATGGCCTCGCGCGCGTTTCTCAGCAGGTTGAGGAAGACCTGGCGCAGCTGGCCCTCGTCGGCGAGGGCGCGGGGGTTGGTCGGGGACAGCTCGCGCACCACCTCCACGCCGGCGCGCTCCAGCTCCTCGCGTGAGAAGTCCAGCACGCTGGCGAGCACCTCGGTGACGTCGGTGGGCTCCAGGCTGGGGCGGGGCGGCCGGGCCATGCGCAGGTACTGCTCGGTCACCTCGGCGAGCCGGTCCACCTCGCGCGTGACGGCGCCGAGGATCTCCCGGGCCTCGCGCGCCTCGGCGGGCGTGTCGAAGGTGGCGTGCTCGAAGGCGTCCTGGAGCAGCTCGGCGTTGAGGCCGATGGAGGACAGGGGGTTGCGCACCTCGTGGGCCACCTGGGCGGAGATGCGGCCCACGGCGGCGAGCTGCTCGGCGCGCATGAGCGCCTCGGCCTGGGCCTTGAGCTGGGCCTCGCGCGCCTGGAGCGAGCGCGCCATGGCGTCGAACTCGCGGGCGAGCACCGCCACCTCGTCCTGGCCCGCCACGCCGAGCTGGGCGCTGTAGTCCCCCCGGCCGATGCGCGACACGGCCTCGATGAGGGTGCGCACCGGCCGCAGCGTGCGCGCCGACCAGGCGGTGGCCATGAGCCCCACGATGATGGCCAGCACGGACAGGGTGATGATGGCCAGGCCCGTCCTGCGCTCGCGCTCCTCGGCGCCGTCCACGCGCTCGCGGATGCGGTTGTTGAGCGCGGCGCGCAGGAAGCGGATGTCGCGGCCGATGGCCGTCTCCTGCTGGCGCAGCTCGGCGCCCACGCGCGCCACCTCGTCTGGCGCGGGCGCCTCCCGGGCGAGCACCGTGAAGACCGCCTCGGCGGCCCGCCCGTAGCCCTGGGCGCGCTGGGTGAGCTCGCGCAGGCGCGACTCCAGATCCGCCACGAAGCGCACCTCACCCGCGGGCGCGAGCGCGCGGACCTCCTGGGCACGGGCCTGGGCCTCGCGCAGGCGCTCCAGCATGAGCGAGGGCACGTAGAGCCGCGCCAGGCGGATGAAGCCCCGCCGGGTCTCCGCGAGGGGCTCCTCGAGGATGCGCTCGGTGTCCTTCTCCTGGTTGGTGTGGAAGGACTCGAGCGCGGCGGCGTCCTGGGACAGCTGGAGGTAGCCCTGGCTGACGAGCCGGATCTCCAACTGGTTGCGGTGCAGCTCCGCCACGCTGAAGAGCGACACGGCACCGAAGGTGACGAGCACCACCGCGTAGCCCAGGAAGATGCGGGTGGCGAGCGAGAGCTTCACGGGAGCGTCACGAGGGGCGGACGGTCGCGTTGACCGGGGCCAGAAGCCATCGCTACGCTCGCGCCGGTCCGAGCGCAAGCCCTCTTTCGTCCGGGCCGGGACTGGTTGGGCGCGAAAGGGAATGACATGAGGCGTGGGATGGCCCGGGGACGAGGACGACGGCTGGGCTGGAAGGCGCTTGCCCTCTCGCTGGGGTGTTGGGTGCCAGGCTGCGCGTCGACGGGCGAGGACGGGCCCACCGTCCTCCTGGAGACCCGGGCGTGCGCCGGGACGCCCGTGTTGCAGGGGGTGCGCTACCTGCGCTGGCGGGTGACGGGCCCGGATCTGGAGCCCCAGGTGGTCTTCACGCCCGTGGAGGAGGGGGCGGCGGGCGCGCCCTCCCTGGCGGGGGGCGGTCGGACCCTGGAAGTCCGGGGGTACACGGAGCTGCCGCGCGCGGGCGGACGGGTCGTGGCCCTGGGCCGCGCGGACACCGTCGCCCGGACGTCGGGGGACGGGGCCGCGGTGCGGATCGTGCTGCGCCGGGTGGGCGAGTACGCGCCGCCGGTCGACGCGCAGGGCAAGTGCCTGTCGCTCGGGACCGCCCGCGCGGCCCACACGGCGACCCTGCTGGAGGATGGGCGGGTGCTGCTCGCCGGCGGCTTCGCGCTGGACAAGGACGGTCGGTCCACCCCCCTGGGCGTGGTCCAGGTCCTCGATCCCGCGGGGGGGACCCTGAGGGCCCTGCCGGCGCTGAACCCGGCGCGCGCCTTCCACACGGCGACGCGGCTGTCCGGGGGCCAGGTGATGCTGGTGGGGGGCGAGACCCAGACGGAGGACGGTCCGCTCCCGCTGCGCGTGGCCGAGGTGCTGGACGAGACGGGCCAGGCCTCCTCGCGTGTGGAGTGGGCCCGGGAGCGCAGCCGTCACGTGGCGGTGGTGGACTCGGGGGGGCGGGTGCTCGTGCTGGGGGGCGTGGGGGCGGACGGGGCCGTGGTGGCCGAGGCGGAAGGCTACGACAGCGCCTCCGGGCGGCTGTTCCCCGTGGCGACGCCGGTGCCGCGCGTGGGCATGGCGGCGTACCTGCTGGGCGATGGGCAGCGCATCGCGGTGGTGGGGGGCTCGGATGGGCTGGAGCTCCAGCCGGAAGTGCTGGTCCTCGCGTACCAGGAGGACGGCTTCGCGCCGGTGGCGGGCGGGGGCGTGCTGCGCGAGCCCCGCCGGGACGGGGCGCTCGCGGCCTTCGGTCCCTCGGGGCGCCTCGTGTACGTGGGCGGCAGCTCCGCGCCCGGCGAGACCCAGACGGACTCGGTGCTGGCCTCCTCGGAGTTCGTGTTCGCCTCCGAGGAGCCGACGGCGGGCGCGACGCCCCAGGTGTTCGCCCGGAGCGAGCCGTGCGCGGTGACCCTGCTGGATGGGCGCGTGGTGGTGCTGGGCGGGCGGGGCTTCGGGCCCGGGGGCCTGGTGAGCGACGCGCACGCGGAGCTGCTGGTTCCGGGCGGGGCGGGGGAGGCCTCGGGGCTGCTCGGGATGCCGAACCTGACGCTGTCGCGCTACCAGCACACGTGCACGGTGCTGCGGGACGGCGCGGTGCTCGTCGCGGGCGGGGTGACGGACGACGGGGGCGAGCGCGCGACGCTCGGCGACCTGTTCGTCTACACGCCTCCCCCGCTGGACTGAGCGCGGCTCGCTCCTTCCGCGGAAGGAGCGAGCCAGCGGGGAACTACGTCGTCGCGGGCTTCTCCTCGGCGGGGGCCTCGGAGGACGGGGCCGGCTCGGTGGCGGCGGCCTGGGGCTCGGCGGCGGCGGCGGCCTGCTGCTGCGCGGCCTCGGCGGCGGCGCGGGCCTGGGTGGCCTCCTCCACCTTGCGGTCGCTGGCGGCCATCTCGTCCGGCGTCAGCTCCGTGCGCTCGGCGAGCATGCCCGTCTTCTTCTCCAGGTCCTTGATGGCGCGGCGCAGCAGGTCGCGCTCCAGCAGGGTGCGGTTGAGTCGCTTCTCCAGCGCCTTGTACTTGTCCTTCACCAGGTCCAGCTCACGCGAGCCGGCGGAGAAGATGCGCTGCTGCGAGTCGGCGCGGCCCTTGATGCGCTTGAGCTCGCGCTCCAGCTCGGAGGCGCGGGTGCGCTCCTTGTTGGCCGTGGTCTCCAGCCGCTCCATCTTCTCGCGGTCCGCGTCGTTGAGCTCCCGGTAGCGGCGGGGGCCCTTGTCGGCGGCGGGGGCCTCGGCCGAGGCGTTGGGCGTCACGGTCGTGGCGGCGGCCACCACGGTCTCGCCGGGCTGGGCGGGCGCGGACAACTGCTGGGTCGGCACCACGGGCGCGGGGGTGGGGGCCACGGGGGCGGGGGCCGGGGCGGGGGCGGCGCGGCGGTTGCCCCGGGCCAGCTCCAGCTCCGAGCGCAGGCGGGACAGCTCCGACTCGGCCTGGGACAGCTCGCCCCGGACGGCCTCGAGCTGCAGGGACGCGCCGCGCTCCACGTCGGCGCGCGCGCGCGCCAGCTCCCGCTCGCCCTTCTCGGACTCCTTCTGATCGTAGTTCTTGCGCTTGGCCTGCTTGAGCTGCTCCTTGACCTCCTGCAACTGAGTGCGCTGCTCGCTCAGCTCCTTGTTCTTGCGCTCGACCTCCGACTCCAGTCGCGCACGCGCCTTCGCCTCGGACTCGGCCGCGTCGCTCCGGGAGGAGGACGAGGAGGAGGCGGGCAGGGCGGGCGCGTCCGGGGCCTTGCGGAAAATCAAGAGGCCAAGCGTGGTCAGAAAGCCGATCGAGACGGCGACGAGGAGTATTTCCAGCACGAGGGGGATCTCCAGGGACAATGCAAAAAGCGGCGCAGCCTAACGTCGGCCGGGGGGACGTCAATAGGAGTCGTCGCTCGCCCTCCTGGGGACGGGCCGGACGCTCGCCGGGGGGTCGCCCTGGGATGACGCGGCGCGGCTTGGGTGGGGGGCTATCTCCGGGCGGCGGAACACGCGATGCTCCGGGCTCCGCTCTCGTCTCGGAGGAACCCCCGCCTCATGGCGCACCTGGAGCTCACCCCGAAGGACAACATTTCCAGCTTCCGCAAGCTCGCCATTGGCAGCTGGAAGACGGCGTACGACCCGACGGTGTACGGGACGATGACGCTGCGCATGGAGAAGGCCCTGGCCTACATCGAGGCCTTCCGCCAGAAGACGGGCATCCGCCTGACGGTGACCCACCTGGTGGCCAAGGCCATGGCGGAGGCGCTGCGCCGCTGCCCCGAGGCCAACGCCATCCTGCGCTTCAACAAGATCTACCTGCGCAAGCGCATCACCATCTCCATGCTGGTGGTGCAGACGGACGGCGGCAAGGTGGACCTGAGCTCGGCGAAGGTCGACGACGCGGAGCAGAAGAGCCTGCGGGACATCGCCACGGAGATGGAGCTGGCGTTCCAGCGGGTGCGCGAGCGCAAGGACTCCATGATGGAGAAGGGCAAGGGCACGGTGCAGAAGGTGCCCTACCCGCTGCTCAACCTCTTCACCTGGCTCATGTCCTTCTTCATGTACACGCTCAACTGGGACATGCGCTGGGCGGGCATGCCCCATGACGCGTTCGGCTCGGCCATCCTCACCAACATCGGCTCGCTGGGCCTGGACACGGCCTACGTGCCGCTCGTGCCCTACTCGCGCGTGCCCATCCTCATCGCGCCGGGCGCGGTGAAGGACGCGCCCGTGGTGGAGAACGGCCAGGTGGTGCCCGGCAAGGTGATGAACATCAACGCCACGTTCGATCACCGCTTCATCGACGGCCTGCACGCCGCCATCCTGTCCAAGACGCTGCGCGAGCTCCTGGAGGACCCCTTCGCGCACTTCGATCCGCTCGACGAGGTGCCCGCCCAGAAGGATGCCCCCACCCCGCTCGCGGTGGCGGGGTAGGGGCGGTCTAGGGGCGGAGCCTCACGCCCAGGCGCTGCGCCAGGCGCGGCCTCCACCGCGCGGGGCGCTCATCGCGCGCAGGCGCCGCACCCGCTCGTCCATGGGCGGGTGCGTGGAGAACAGCCCCATGATGGCGCCGCCGGACAGCGGGTTGACGATGAACAGGTGCGAGGTGGCCGGCGCCCGGTCGTAGGGCATCAGCTCCGCGCCCCGCTCCAGCTTCATCAGCGCGTCGGCGAGCGCGTCCGGATCCCCGCACAGCTCGGCGCCCGTGGCGTCCGCCCCATACTCCCGCGAGCGGCTCACCGCGAGCTGCAGGAGCGTGGCCGCGAGGGGGGCCACCAGCAGCACGCCCAGGTTGCCGAGCGCGTGGCCCAGGCCGTCCTCCTCGTCGTCGCGGCTGAGCAGCGAGCCGCCGAACCAGAAGAGCGACTGCGCCGCGTAGCTGATGACGCCCGCGATCGTGGCCGCCACGGTGCCGATGAGCGTGTCGCGGTTCTTCACGTGGCCAATCTCGTGCGCGAGCACCCCCTCGAGCTCCCGCCGGTCGAGGATCTCCACGATGCCCTCGGTCACGGCCACCGCGGCGTGCGCGGGGCTGCGGCCCGTGGCGAACGCGTTGGGCGTCCGGGTGGGCAGCACGTACACCTGGGGCTTGGGAATGCCCGCGCGCGCGGCCAGCCGCTCCACCATCTGGTGCAGCCAGGGCGCATCCGCGTACGCCACCGGCCGCGCCCCGTGCATGGCCAGGGCGATGCGGTCGCTGAACCAGTACGAGCCGAAGTTCATCACCACGACGAAGACGCCCGCGATGACGAGGCCCTGCGGCCCGCCCAGCCGGGCACCCACCCACAACAGCAGCGCCGTGAGACCCGCCAGCAGCACGGTCGTCTTCAACGCGTTGCTCAGCCGGTGGCCCCAATTCTCGGAGATGCGCTTGTCACCCGCGCTCATGGACACGCCTCGACTTTCCTTTCCCGTTGCTTGGTTCTGGAACCAACCTAAGCAGGCGAAAGGACACGTCAAATGGCGGCGGCGGCCCTCACAGGTAGAAGCGGTCCACCACGCCCGCGGTGCGCTGCAGGATGGCGCTCCAGCCCACCCAGCCGTCGATGGGCGCGCCCTCGGTCGAGCGCTCGGCGCCCAGTGCCCCCAGCGAGCCCGTGCACCCCTGGATGGTGCACAGCCCCGAGTCCGCCAGGTGCTCCAGCAACTCGCGCAACGTGGGGATGCGGCGCGTCTCGAAGCGATCCGCCACGTCCTCGCGCGGGGGGTGGAAGTCGGGCGCGTCCAGCCGCCCCTGGAGGAAGCGCTCCAGGGCCCACCAGAAGAGGTACACCTCCGCGCGCCGCCCCGACGCCACGGCCGCCGCGGCGATGGCCAGTCCCTGGTGCACGCGGTCGTAGTCGCCGCTGTGGAGGAAGACGGCCACCTTGGATGCGGGAGCGTTCACGGCGCCCTCCTTACCGTCGTGTCACGGACGCGTCCACCGGCGGGGCGCCTTCATGCGACAAGGAGTCGTGGCTTGCGCCGGTAGTGCCTCCTTGCTAGGCACACGTGTGGTCGGATAATCTTGGCGTTCTTGCATTTTTCCAGACAGATGGCTCGGACAGAGGGCAGGCGGGACGAGATGGAAGAGGCGACGGCGAAGCGGAAGGACGCCCACCTTGACCTCTGCGCGACGGGCGACGTCGAGCCGGCGGGCAACAGCACGCTGCTGGAGGATGTGCGGCTCGTGCACTGCGCGATGCCGGAGATGGCCGTGGAGGACGTGGACCTGTCCACGGAGTTCCTCGGCAAGCGGCTGCGCCATCCGCTGCTCATCACCGGCATGACGGGTGGGACCGAGCGCGCCGGGGTGGTGAACCGGGACCTGGCGCTGCTGGCCGAGCGGCACGGCCTGGCCTTCGGCGTGGGCAGCCAGCGCGCCATGGCGGAGAAGCCCGATCTGGGGAGCACCTTCCAGGTGCGGCAGGTGGCGCCCACGGTGCCGCTGCTGGGCAACATCGGCCTGTACCAGGCGGTGCAGATCGGCGTGGACGGCGTGCGGCGGCTGGCGGACGCCATCGGCGCCGACGGCATGGCGCTGCACCTCAACGCCGGCCAGGAATTGACCCAGCCCGAGGGCGACCGCGACTTCCGGGGCGGCTACACGATCGTGGAGGCGCTGGTGAAGGCCTTCGGCGCGCGCCTGCTCGTGAAGGAGACGGGCTGCGGCATCGGTCCCGAGGTGGCGCGTCGGCTGGTGGAGCTGGGCGTGCACAACGTGGACGTCTCGGGGCTCGGCGGCACGTCCTGGGTGCGCGTGGAGCAGCTGCGCGCCTCGGGCATCCAGGCCGAAGTGGGCGCCGAGTTCTCCAGTTGGGGCATCCCCACCGCCGCGGCCATCGCCTCGGTGCGGCGCGCCGTGGGTCCCGAGCCCCGGCTGGTGGCCTCCGGCGGCCTGCGCACGGGCCTGGACGCGGCCAAGGTGATCGCCCTGGGCGCCAACGTGGCCGGCATGGCGCTGCCGCTCTTCCGTGCCCAGCAGGCAGGAGGGCTGGAGGGGGCCGAGCGCGCGCTCGGCGTGATCCTGTCAGGATTGCGACAGGCCCTCGTTCTGACGGGCAGTGCGTCCTGCGTGGAATTGCAGCGCCGGCCTCGAATCATCGTGGGCCAGTTGAAGGATTGGCTCGCGACACTGTAGGAATTGTCCGAGCGGTGCGCGCGACGCACCTCCGTGGAGAAGAACAGATCATGTCCGAAACGTTGACGTCCCGGTTGGCGGGGTTCCACAAGCTGTCCATGGTGGCCCGGCACGAGAAGCTGGCGCAGATGCTGGGCCTGGACGACGCGGACCTGGCACAACTGCAGGGCATTGGCGCGCTGCAGCCCGGCCTGGCCAACCAGATGATCGAGAACGCCGTGGGCACGTTCTCGCTGCCGCTGGGCCTGGGGCTCAACCTCCAGGTCAACGGCAAGGACTACCTCGTGCCCATGGCGGTGGAGGAGCCGTCGGTGGTGGCCGCGGTGTCCTTCGCCTCGAAGATCGTCCGCGAGTCGGGCGGCTTCAGCGCCGAGACCGATGAGCCCATCATGGTGGGCCAGGTGCAGCTCACCGGCTACGGCGACCCCACCGAGGCGACCCGGAAGATCTACGCCGCGCGCGAGGCGCTGCTGGCGCTGGCCAACAGCTTCCACCCGTCCATGGTGAAGCGCGGCGGAGGCTGCCGGGACATCCAGGTGCGCGTGCTGCCGGCGCCCGAGGGTCCGCGCGGCGAGCCCCTGCTCGTGGTGCACCTCATCATCGACACCCAGGACGCCATGGGGGCCAACCTCATCAACACCATGGCCGAGGGCGTGGCGCCGCTCATCGAGCAGCTCACCGGCGGCAAGGTCTTCCTGCGCATCCTGTCCAACCTGGCCGACCGTCGGCTCGCGCGCGCCACGTGCCGCATCCCGCTGGAGGCGCTCGCCGACTTCGACATGCCGGGCTCGGTCATCGCCGAGGGCATCTATCAGGCGAGCCGCTTCGCGCTGGCGGACCCCTACCGGGCGGCCACGCACAACAAGGGCATCATGAACGGCATCGACTCGGCGGCCATCGCCGCGGGTCAGGACTGGCGCGCCATCGAGGCGGGCGCCCACGCCTTCGCGTGCCGCGACGGGCAGTACCGGCCGCTGTCCACGTGGCACGTGGACGAGGGCTTCCTCGTGGGCCGCATCGAGCTGCCCATGGCGCTGGGCACGGTGGGCGGCCCCATCAAGGTGCACCCCGGCGTCCAGGTGAACATGAAGATCCTCAACATCACCTCGGCGCGCGAGCTGTCCATGATCTTCGCCGCGGTGGGCCTGGCGCAGAACTTCGCGGCGGTGCGCGCCCTGGGCTCCATCGGCATCCAGAAGGGCCACATGGCGCTGCATGCCCGGTGCGTGGCGGTGACGGCGGGCGCGCGCGGTGACTGGGTGGAGAAGATCGCCGAGCTGCTGGTGACCGCGGGACACGTGAAGGTGGAGAAGGCCCGGGAACTCATCGCCTCGCTGTCGGAAGAGGACTTCCGCGCGGCCACGGGGACCGAGGGTTGATGACGATGGACAAGAACAGCGGTTTCGTGGGTTTTGGTGCCGGCAAGGTCATCCTGCTGGGCGAGCACAGCGTGGTGTACGGCTACCCGGCGCTGGCCGGCCCGCTCTCGCGCGGCGTGACGGCGCGGGGCGAGGCGTCCAACAAGTGCCAGCTCGTCATTCCGGACGCGCTGATGCCCGAGCAGCGCAAGGTGCTCAAGGCCGCGTTCGGCCGCGCCATGGCGGTGTGTGACGAGCCGGGCGTCAAGGTGACGTTCAACACGGACCTGCCCCTGTCCATGGGCCTGGGCAGCTCCGGCGCCCTGTCGGTGGCGTGCGCGCGGGTGCTCCTGCAGGCCGCCGGGCGCAAGGGCTCGCCGGCCGAGGTCGCCAGCGTGGCCTGGGAGATGGAGCAGGAGTTCCACGGCACGCCGTCCGGGGTGGATCACACGACGAGCACCATGGAGCAGCTCATCCTCTACCGCCGCAAGCCGGGCGCCGAGACGGGCCGGGCCAAGGTGGTGGAGAGCCCCAAGCCGGTGCGGCTGGTGGTGGTGATGGCCGGCGCGCGCAGCCCCACGAAGACGACCGTGGGCGCGCTGCGCGAGCGCCAGAAGCGCTGGTCGGATCGCTACCAGCGCGTCTTCCGGGAGATCGGCCTGTTGGCCTCCGAGGGCGCCGAGGCGGTGGAGGAGGGCGACCTGGAGGGGCTGGGGGACGTGATGAACGTCAACCACGGCCTGCTCGCGGCGCTGGGCCTGTCCTCGCCGGGCCTGGACGACATGGTGCACCGGCTGCGCGGCATGGGCGCGCTGGGCGCCAAGCTCACGGGCGCCGGCGGTGATGGCGGCGCGGTGATCGGCCTGTTCCCCGAGACGGAGCCGGTGGTGCACGAGCTGACCCGTCAGGGCTACCGCTGCTTCGACAGCCAGCTCGCGGGGCCTCGCTCCGAGGGCGCGCGGGGCGCGGCATGAAGGCCACCGCCCTGGCGCATCCCAACCTCGCGCTGGTGAAGTACTGGGGCAAGCGCGACGACGCGCTCATCCTGCCCCACCAGTCGAGCCTGTCGCTGACGCTCTCGCCCCTGGCGGTGCGCACGTCCGTGGCCTTCGGCGTGGGCGAGTCCGACGCCGTGGAGCTCAACGGCTACGTGGCCCGGGGCAGCGAGCGGGACCGCGTGCTGCGCGTGCTGGACCACGTGCGCGCCGAGGCCAAGGACAAGAAGCTGGGGGCGGCGCGCATGGTGTCGCGCGGCGACTTCCCGGCGTCCGCGGGGCTGGCGAGCAGCGCGGCGGGCTTCGCGGCCCTCGCGGTGGCGGCGCGCGCGGCGGCGGGCCTTCCGGCGGACCCCCGCGCGGCGAGCCTCCTGGCGCGCCTGGGCAGCGGCTCGGCGTGCCGCAGCGTGCAGGGCGGCCTGTGCGAGTGGATGCGCGGCGAGCGTCCGGATGGCACGGACAGCTACGCGGTGCAGCGCTTCGACGAGAAGCACTGGCCGGAGCTGCGCATGGTGGTGGCCATCGTCAGCCGCGACGAGAAGGAAGTGAAGTCGCGCGACGGCATGAAGAACGCCGTGGAGACGAGCCCCTACTACGCGGCGTGGACGAAGGACGCCGAGGCCGAGGTGCTGCACGCCCGCGACTACATCGCGCGCAAGGACTTGCAGGCGCTCGGCGAGATGTGCGAGCGCAACGCGTGGCGGATGCACGCCACGTCGCTCGCGGCGGATCCGCCCCTCTGCTACCTCATGCCGGCCACGCTCGCGCTCATCCACTCGCTGCGCGAGCAGCGCAAGAAGGGCGTGCCGGTGTGGTTCACCCTGGACGCCGGTCCCAACCCCTGCATCCTCACGGACGCGGCCCACGAGGTGGCGGCCGAGGCCGTGGCCCGCGCCTGCGGCGCCACCGAGGTGGTGCGGTGCGTGCCGGGCGGTGACGCGCGGCTGCTCGAGGAGCACCTGTTCTGATGGAGCGCGCGCTCTCGGCCCCGGGAAAGCTGTTCGTGTCGGGCGAGTACGCCGTGCTGTGGGGCGGCGTGTCGCGCGTGGCGGCCATCGGTCCCCGGACGGGAGCGCTCGTGCGCCGTCGCCCGGACAGCCGCGTGCACGTGTGCCTGGAGGAGGGCACGCTCGCGGGCCGCACCACGCCCCTGGGCGTGAAGTGGGAGCGCGAGGTGCCTCCGGGCTTCTCCTTCGTGGCGCGCACGCTCGACGAGGCCCTGCGGCTGCACGGGCGCGAGAGCGTGGGCTTCGATCTGGCGCTGGCGCCCTCGGCGGTGGGGCCCAACGGCCTCAAGCTGGGTATGGGCGGCAGCGCGTGCGCCACGGTGCTCGCGGCGGACGCGGTGCGCTTCGTGTTGGAGGAGCGCTTCGACGCGCTCAAGCTGGCGCTCGTGGCGCACACCGCGCAGCAGAACGGCAAGGGCAGCGGCGGCGACGTGGCGACGAGTCACGCGGGCGGCATGGTGCGCTACCGGCGCTACCCCGTGTCCGGCCTCATCGAGGCCTCGAGCGCCGGGGGCTATCGCGCGGCGGTGGACGCCGCCCCGTCGGTGGACGTGTGGCGGCTGCCTCCGCCCCAGGTGTCCCTGGGTTATGCCTTCACGGGGGAGAGCGCCTCGACGCGCGTGCTCATCTCCCAGGTGGAGGCGAAGTGGGGCGAGACGGGCCGCCAGGACTTCGTGCGGCGCTCGGACGCGGTGGGCCAGGAGATCGAGCGCGGCCTGGGCGGCGGGGACTTCCGCGCCTTCGCCGAGGCGGTGCGCGAGCAGCAGGCGCTCTTGCTGGAACTGGGCCCCCTGGAGACCGAGTCCATGCGGCGGGTGCTGAGCCTCGCCGCGTCCTACGACTGCGCGGGCAAGCAGTCCGGCGCCGGGGGAGGGGACGGGTGCATCCTGTTCGCCCCCGACGCGCAGAAGCGGGCCGCGCTGCTGGAGGGCATCCGCGCGCGGGGCTTCCACACCCTGGAGCTCGACTTGGAGCCCGGGGTGCGGGGAGAGTCCCACGTGGAGCCGGCCCTGCGCTCCTGGCTCGACGCCGTCCGATGACGCCGCGCCCGGGTCGCCTCCTGGGGCTCGCCCTGGTGCTGCTGGGCTGCGTGCCGGGCGTGGCGGCCTCCTCCGAGCCGCGGGTGCCCACGCGCGAGGAGCGGGCCCGGTACGCCTGGCTGACGCCGACACGCGCCGTCCTCCCACTGGCCGAGGCCTTGCCCGCCCCCGAGGGCTCCACGCGCCTGCCCGTGGAGCCGGGGTCCTTCGGGGCGTGGCTGCGGGGCCTGCCCGTGCGCCCCCCGGGGACGCCGGTGCGCGACTTCCGCGGGGAGGAGATCCTCCCGGCCGGGCACCCGGCGCTGGGCGCGGTGGCCGAGCTGGACGTGGCGCCGGTCAACCTCCAGCAGTGCGCGGACTCCATCATCCGCCTGCATGCCGAGTGGCTGTGGTCCCGGCGCGAGCCGGAGAAGATCGCCTACCGCTTCACCAGTGGGGACGTGGCGGCCTGGTCGAAGTACGCGGCGGGCGAGCGCGCGCGGGTGTCCGGCAGCAAGGTGACGTGGGTGAAGAACGGCCCGGTGGACGCGTCACGCGCCGCCTTCCAGCGCTACCTGGACCTGGTCTTCACCTACGCGGGGACGCTGTCGCTAGAGACCGTGAAACAGCGGCCCTCGCGCGAGGACGTGCGGCCCGGGGACTTCTTCGTCCTGGGGGGCAGCCCGGGCCACGCGGTGCTGGTGCTGGACGTGGCACGTGACGCGCGCGGTCGACGCGTGGCGCTGCTCGGCCAGGGCTTCATTCCCGCGCAGGACTTCCACGTGCTCTCGCCGGGCGGGGACTCGGCGCCGTGGTTCTCCCTCGATGGGGACACGGTGGCCACGCCGTTCTGGAAGCCCTTTCCCTGGACCGCGTTGCGCCGCTGGTGAATACGCGCCCGCGCGCGCCGTGTAACGTCTCCCTCGCGGCACCACCCCCCCGCGAGAGGCTTTCACCATGCGCATGTCCGGAGCGTTCGTCGTTGGTCTGATGTCTTTGCTGGGCTCGGAGGCGTCCGCCGATCTGCCCATCGTCCAGCAAGCCCAGACGACCTGGGGGGGCTGCGGCTACTTCATCCAGGTGGAGCAGGACGTCGACCCGATTCCCTATCCCCAGCCGCTCTACCGCATCGTGCTGCGCAGCACGGTGGTGTCGGCGGACACGTGCACGCTGCCGCCCCAGCGCATCGAGCTGGGCACGTCCAAGCTCGAGCCGGGCATCGCGATCGCGGCCGGAGAACAGGGGCTCGTGACGGCCCACTCCTACGGCACCTATGTCCGGACGCTGGGCCCCGACATGTGGACCAAGCTGCTCCGGTGGGATCCGACCACCCTGGCGATCCGGCGCACGGAGTGGATCCGGGTGGGCAACGTCCCGTACCCGGGCGCGGCGGGGGGGCCGGGGAGCGCGCGGGTGACGCGTCTCACGATCTTCCCCAAGCATGTCGAGGTTCGGGGCACGCGCGGAGGCAACTTCCTGTACGTGGACAGCGACTACACGAACCCGGACCGCGACTACCGCTTCGAGGAGACGGGCACGGGCTTCGCGGTCCTCTTCCCCGACTTTTTCGGAGTGAACCAGAAGCCGCCCTATCTGTACGCCTACTGATAGGGATTGAACCCCGTCCCGTCCTGGAGGGAGGGGCGGGGGCTTGTGGCCCGTCATTCCCCTGGGAGCAGATGTCCACTCCTCCCTGGAGACGGAGGTGCGCGTTGCCCGGGCACCTCCTTCCCGCGGGGGCCTCCTTAGGTTCGCAGGGGCCCTCCCTTCCCGCGGAGGGCCCACCTGTCAGGGGGGACTTCGTCCATGCGCGTTCTCGCAATGAGTGTCGTGACCATCGTGGCGTTGTGGGGTTCATCGGTCTGGGCGCAGCCGTCCGTCGTCCAGGAGGTCCACGCCGTCTGGGAAGGCTGTGATTACGCCCTCCGGGTGGAGCAGGATCTCAATCCCATTCCCTCTCCGCGGCCGTTCTATCGGATCTCCGTGCGCAGCACGGCGGTTCCGGGGGGCAGCTGCGTGCTGGCGGCCCGGAGCATCGAGCTGGCCACGTCCCCACTCGAGCCGCGCATCGCGATCGCGGTCGACGCGCGGGGGCTCGTGGTGGCCTATACCGAGAAGCACTCCGTCCGGGGCGTGGGCACCTACGCTGTGACGTGCCTGCAGCGTCTGGATCCCCATTCCCTGGCGAGCTTGCGCTGGGAATGGGTCTCGGCGGGGTGGACGTCGACTCCGGGCGCGGCGGCGGTGCCCGGGTTCGCGGAGGTGAGCCGTCTGCTGCTCTATCCCTCGCACGTGGAGCTCACGGGCACGCGGGGCGGCAACCTGGTGTCCGTGACGCCGAGCGGAGACTACCGCTTCGAGGACGGCACGGGCTTCGTGGCGCTCTATCCCGACTTCTTCGGCGCGGAGCGCAAGCCGCCCTACCTGTTCGTCTATTAGAACATGTGGCCGAAGTTGAGGTAGATGCGGTGGCGCAGCGTCTCGGGGGACATGGCCCAGTCAAAGCGCACCACGGCCGCGCGCCGGGCGACCCGCACGCCCGCGCCCACGCCGGGGTGCCACTTCCACCACGGACCATCCACCGTGCCCGGGTGCCACACGCGGCCCACGTCCACGAACGCCACGCCGCCCGTGTACACCGGCGCGCCGAACAGGTTGAAATCGAACGCCCGCACACGCACCTCCGTGTTGGAGAAGGCCTTGACGTTGCCCGCGAAGCGGTTGCGCTCGATGCCGCGCACGCTGCTCATGCCGCCAATGCCCTCGGTGAAGGTGACGCCGCCGGTGTTCACCCACTCGAAGAAGGGCACCTCGCCGAACAGCGCGTCCAAGGTCAGCCGCTGGGCGAGCACCACGCGCGAGCCCACCTGCCAGAAGCGCCGCTCGCTCAGGGTGAGGCCGCCATACTGGTAGCGGCTGCCGGTGGCGCTGCCCGACACGCGCAGGCTCACCTCCTCCACGCCGCCGCGCACGGGATCCGACTCGTTGTCGCGCGTGTCCCAGAGCGCGCCCACGGTGAGCTGTCCGGTGGCGCCGCCCTCGTAGCCCACGGGCTTGGTGTCCTGGAGGATGGAGGCGTCGAAGGGGGACACCTGGGTGTAGCGCCAGCCGTAGCCCACGTAGGACTGGAAGGGGTGCGTCTCGCCCCAGGGCTTGCCGCGCAGCCGCAGCCACGCGCCCGGCGAGCCCTTGCTGTAGTTGAAGCGCTCCTGGTTCTCGTTGCCGGAGAAGTCCTGCGCGGACACGTTGCCCGCGCCATAGAAGGGGCTGCGCAGCTCGCGCCGGTACTCCAGGCGCATCTCCAGCCGCAAGGGGCCAATGAGGCGCGGCCCGTCATAGCGCAGGTAGTGGTTCTGCTGACCCCGGCTGGTGAACAGCGCCTGGATGGCGATGGCGTGCCGGTAGGGCGCGTAGCCCGAGCCATACAGGTACGCGCCGGCCACGCCGCCATAGGTGAAGCCCAGGTCCGAGTTGTAGGCCACGAGCGGCAGCACGATGGCATCCGCGCCGTTCTCCTTCCGGGGCGCGACCGGCGCCGGCGCGGTGGCCGGGGCGGGCAGCTCCAGGGAAGGGGAGGGGGCCGTGGCCAGCGTTGTCAGCAGCAGCGCGGTCGAGAGCATCCCGCCAAGGTGCCATGCCCCGCGCTCACCGCACTATCGTCCCCGGCCGGGTGCTGTTCCCCTGGTTGCTCTCCAGAGGAGCCCTCGTTGGATCCCCGACCGCCCGGCTGGCGGCTCACCGCGTGTGCATCTTCTCCCGGGGCCACGGGGAGGACACACGGTGAACGAGGTGATGGAGGCGCAACTTCAGTCCTGGGCACGGCGCTACGTGCGTCAAGTGGCCTCGCGGGTCCGTCCGGTGTCGGCTTCCCGACGGCGCAAGCTGCTCGTCGTCCACCTCGACGGCGTGCCCAAGACGGCCCTGGAAGAGGCCTTGCGCTCGCGGCAGATGCCCTTCCTCGCGGGCCTGGTGAACTCGGGGGCCTACGCGCTGGACGAGGCCTTCTGGGGCTCGCCCGCATCCACGCCGGCCTTCCAGGGCGGGTTCCTCTACGGCCACCGCCATCCCAACCTGCCCGCCTACAGCTGGTTCGATCGGGAGTTGGGCCGCCGGGTGCAGATGAACACCCCAGCGGACGCGCTCGCCATCGAGGCGCGGCTGGGGGCTCGCCCGGGCACGAGCCTGCTGTCCGAGGGCGGCCACACCTACTTCTCGCTCTTCCAGGCCCAGGCCACCAACCGCCTGTGCATGAGCACCCTGGCGGACTTCAAGGTCATGAAGCGCAGCCTGCGCTACGAGATGGACGGCGTGCTCGCGGGCCGCACCCGGGGGCCGCTCGACTATCTGCGCTCGCTGGGCCGGGACGCGTGGAACGCCTTCCACGAGGTGCGCCGGTGGGCGCGCGCCCAGGGCGACTGGCGCCACGAGCACGGCTATCTCCTGAGCCGCGTCTTCCTGCAGCGGCTCGGCTGGAGCTTCGCGCACACCAAGGCGATGGTGGACATGGTGCGGGGGGTGCCCATCGTCTACCTCGTCTATGGCAACTATGACGAGGTCGCCCACCGCCGCGGGCCCCGCTCCGAGCAGGCGCTCGAGGAGCTGCGGCGCGTGGATGCATACCTCGGCGAATTGCACGCCGTGGCCCACGCGGTCGAGCCCGGCTACGACGTGGTCATTCTCTCGGACCACGGCCACGTGGACAGCGAGGCCATCGAGAAGCGTACCGGCCAGCGCCTGGAGAAGCTCCTCTTGGAGGGCGCGCCCCTGCCCGTGGCCGAGGACGTGCGGCGAGGGCTGCTCGATGGGCGGAGCCCCGAGGCCTCCCTGGCCCCGCGCGCGCCCTCGGAGCCCGTGGTGGTGGAGTCCGGCAACTTCTCGCACGTCTACCTGACGCGGGAGCGGCAGCCGCTGGAGGCCGCCGAGCTGCTCGCGCACTTCCCGGACGTGCTGGGCCGGGCCACGCGCCATCCGGACATCGGCATCGTGGTGGTGCGCCGGCGCGACGAGGCGGTGGCCCTCATTGGCGGCCAAGTCTACGGGGCGGAGGACGTCGTCTACGCGCCCCTGCCCGCGGAGTTCTCGCCCCGGGCGGTGGCGGACTACCTGCGGGAGCTGCCCCACATGCCCACGGCGGGCGACCTGGTGCTCTTCGGGCAGGCGGTGCCCCAGGGCGGCACGGTGGGCTTCGCCTGGGAGTTCGGCTCGCACGGCGGGCTCACCCGCACGGAAACGGGCAGCCTCATCTGCTGGCCACGCTCGTTGCCGGTGGACCTGTCGTCCCTGGGCCACTGCGCCGAGCTGCATGAGCGGTTGTCGAGCGTCTATCGCGACGGGCCCCGTCCCCGGCGGGAGGCGGGGCTCCTGGAATGGGAGGAGGCCCATCCATGAAACAACCCGGCGGACGTGCCGTGCTCAAGGCGCTGCTGGTCGTGGTGGGGGTGGTGCTGTCGGTCATCCTCGTGGCCAGCGCGTTCTTCACCTGGAACCCGGGGGGCCCGGGGCCCTTGCTCGTGCCGCGCTTTTCCTGGGGGCGCTTCCTGCGGGAGCTGCCCTCGCACCTGGCGTGGTTCATCCCGTTCCTCATCCTGTCCGCGGCCATGCTCCCGCTGCGGGCCATCCAGTGGCAGACGACGCTGAGCAAGCGGGTGCCCCTGCTGGAGCGCTACCACCTGGTGGCCATCGGCGCCTTCACCCACAACGCGCTGCCCGGCAAGCTGGGGGACTTCATCCGCTGCTTCCTGCTGTCGCGCACCCAGCGCATTCCCTTCGTGCAGGCGCTGGGCTCGGTGGCGGTGTGCAAGCTGCTGGAGTTCGTGGCCCTCATGGTGCTCGTGTTCGTGTCCTTCCTGGGACCCTTCGGCGACACCATGGCGAGCTTCGCGGGGCCGCTGCGCATCGCCCTGGGGGTGTGCGTGGGCCTCATGGCCCTGGTGGTGGTCCTGGCCCACTACGCGCTGCCGATGGCCCGCTGGCTGGACCGCAAGCGCCGGCTGCCCCGGGCGAGCAACCTGTTGGCCCACGTGTCCGAGGGCCTGGGCACCGCGCGCAGCTTCCGGGGCATGGCCCGGGCGCTCGTCTTCTCCGTGGGGCCCGTCCTGGCGCCCGCCCTGGCCTATGGGCTGGCGTTGCACGGCCTGGGGGTGAAGGGGGGGCTGTTCGCGGGCGCCGTGGTCCTGGGGGCCATCGCGCTCGGCCAGGCCATCCCCGGCGTGCCCGCGGGCATGGGCATCTACTACTTCGTCACCAGCTGGGCGGCGCGCTCCCTGGGGGCCTCGGACGAGGACGCGGCGGCGTTCGCGGCCCTCACCCACCTGGGCACGGCCTTCTCCCAGGTGTCGCTCGGGGCCCTGTCCGTGCGCCTGCGCGGCATCCGGATCCGCGACCTGCGCAAGGGCGGCAGCCTGGCCCGGGACGCGGCCAACCACGTGGCCCACGAATCGGTGAGTCCGCACCACAGCCCGGCGTGAGGCCCGGGGGGAGGCGGAAAAAGAAAAAGGCCCCCGCTTTTCAGCGGGGGCCTTCTTTGTGCCCAGGAGAGGACTCGAACCTCCATGCCCTTGCAGGCGCTAGACCCTGAATCTAGTGTGTCTACCAATTCCACCACCTGGGCGGGTGGTACGGCTACGGCTGTTGCTGCGTCGCTGCGGCGTCTCGGCGGTGCATTGCGTCGACGGGGGCGGTGTATAGATGCCTCTTCGGCCCCCGTCAAGCACCTTGTTTCAACCTACTTCTTCAGGGGCCATTTTCCCTCGGACGTGAGCTGCCGGCGCAGGACCGGGTTCTCGTCCAGGTAGGCGGTGATGGACTCCTCGGTGATCTCCACCTGGACGTCCTCCGCGCCCACCTCCGTCTGGCAGGACAGGCGGGAGTAGGGGCGCACGTCGAAGCCCATGTCCAGCCGGTCCGCCTCGTCGTCGCGCTGCTCGGACAGGGACTCCATGCCCTTGCGGATCCAGATGTGGCAGGTGGAGCAGGCGCAGACGCCGCCACAGGAGTGGCCCACGTGGGCGCCGGCCTTCTCGGCGGCGTCCAAGAGGGTGGTGTGGGGGGCGACGTCCACGGTGACGTCATCCAGGGGGCTCTTGAAGTGGACCTTGGGCACGTCAGAACTCCTCGACCGAGTGGCCCGCGACGACCTGCGTCACGGCATGGTTCATGATGCGCTCGACGAAGGGCTTGCACCCCTCGTCCAGGGCGTGGATGGCGTCCTTGATGGCCTGGGAGTCGTTGCCCTGGGCCCGCTCGCGCACCCGGGCCATGTCGGCCTCGATGCGGGCGCGCTCCCCCTCCTCGAGCAGGGTGGCGTGCTGCCCGAGCTGCCGCTGGGCCTCGGTGAGCACGCGCTCGGCCTCCACCCGCTGCTCGCGCACCTGGCGCGCCTGGATGTCGTCCTCGGCGTGGTCGATGGAGTCGAGCAGCATGGTCTCGATCTCCTCGTCGGACAGGCCATGGCTCGGCTTGACGGTGATGGTCTGGGTGGCGCCGGTGCTCTGCTCCTTGGCGCTCACGGACAGGATGCCGTCCGCGTCCACCTGGAAGCGCACCTCCACCCGGGCCATACCCGCCGTCATGGGCGGAATGCCACTCAGCGTGAAGCGGGCGAGGCTCCGGCAGTCCTCCACGAGGTCGCGCTCGCCCTGGAGCACGTGGATGTCCAGGCCCGTCTGGCCGTCCTTGAAGGTCGTGAAGACCTGGGCGGCGGCGGCGGGGATGGTGGAGTTGCGGGCAATCAGCCGCTCCACGATTCCGCCCATGGTCTCCAGGCCCAGGGACAGGGGGTTCACGTCGAGGAGCAGCACCTCGTCCTGGCGGTCCTCGTTGGTGAGAAGGTCCGCCTGGACGGCGGCGCCGAGCGCCACCACCTGGTCCGGGTCGATGTCGCCCAGGGGCTCGCGGCCGAAGATTTCCGCCACGTAGGCGCGCACGGCGGGCACCCGGGTGGAGCCGCCCACGAGGATGACGCCGTCGAGCTCCGAGGCCTGCACGCCCGCGTCCTTGAGGGCCCGGCGGCACACCGCGCCCGTCTTCTGCAGCAGGGGGCGGATCCACGTCTCCAGGTCCTCGCGCCGCACCGTCTGGCGGTGGGCGCCCACGGCCACCTCCACCTCGGCCTGGAGGGTGAGGGCCTCCTTGGCCCGGCGGGAGGTGGCGAGCACCTCGGCCACGAGGCCCGCGCCGGGCGCCGTCTCCCCGAGCGCCTCCAACACGCGCTGGGCGATGGCCCGGTCGAAGTCGTCGCCGCCGAGCGCCGAGTCGCCGCCGGTGCTCTTCACCTCGAAGACGCCGTCCACCAGCTTGAGGATGGAGATGTCGAAGGTGCCGCCGCCCAGGTCGTACACCGCGAAGGTGCCCTGGCTGCCCTTGTCCAGGCCGTAGGCGAGCGCCGCCGCGGTGGGCTCGTTGAGCAGGCGCAGCACGTCCAGGCCCGCCAGCCGCCCCGCGTCCTTGGTGGCCTGACGCTGGGCGTCATCGAAGTAGGCGGGCACGGTGATGACGGCCTGCTCCACGCGACCGGAGAAGTGCGTCTCCGCGCGGCGCTTGAGGGCGCGGAGGATTTCGCCGGACACCTCGATGGGCGTCACCGGCTGGCCTCCGGCCACCTGGAAGCGCACCACCTTGCCGCCGGGCACGAACTGGTAGGCGCCGAGCTTGCGCGTCTCGGGGTCGTCCGGGCCGCGGCCCATGAAGCGCTTCACGGAGACGATGGTGTCCGTGGGGTGCTCGGCCACGAGCCCCCGGGCGCGCGCGCCCACCACCACGCCGCCGTCCTTGCCGTAGTGCACCACCGAGGGCAGCAGCAGGCTGTCCCCCTCGTCCGCCACGAAGCAGCGGGGCTTGCCCTGGAGCACACTCGCCACGAGCGAGTTGGTGGTGCCCAGGTCGATCCCCACCGCGTGCCCCTTGGGCTTGAGCGGGTCATGAATCTGCAGGTAGCCGTTCTTGCTCACGCCAGCATCTCCTCCTCGAACGCGTCCACCTGCTCGAGGAAGCGCGTGAAGTAGCGCACCCGACCCAGGGCGTGCGACGCCTTTTTCACCGTCTCGGGCTCCCCGGGCGACTTCTCCAGCCCCCGCAGGGCCTCCACCGCCTCCTGGAGCGCCCCGGAGCGCCGCGTGCCCACGTCCTGGGCCATGCGCTGCACGCGCCCGGCGTCCCGGGCCGCGATGGCCGCGTCGAGCGCCTCGCGCAGGTCCATCACCTCCTCGAGGAATTCGAGGGGCATGCGCTTCTGGGCGTCCGTGTCCTCGCGGTCCAGGTCCACCCCGTGCAGGGAGAGCAGGTAGAAGGCGCGGCGCGTGGTGTCCTTGAGCGTCTTGTAGGCGTCGTTGAGCGCGGTGGTCTGCTCCAGCGACAGGCGGCGCTCGCGCGCCTCGGCCTGGGCGAAGCGGTCCGGGTGCAGCTTCAACGACAGCTCCCGGTACTGCCGCTCCAGCGACTCCACGGCCACGTCATGGCTCGGCGGCAGCCCGAAGATGGCGAAGTGGGAGGTGCCCGCGATCCGGCCCGCGATCTTCCCGCAGGCGTTGCAGAACGGGCGGCCCTCCGACTCCTTGTCACAGTTCCAGCACTTCACAGGTGGCGTCCTTCCCGACGGACGAAAAACGACGAGGGCCCGACCTGTCGCGGCCGGGCCCCCCGATGGGACTGCGTTCAGGCGACAGCGCTCAGATGGAGAAGCTCTCGCCGCAGCCGCACGCGCCCTTCACATTGGGGTTGTTGAGCTTGAAGCCGCTGGCCATCAGCGTGGACTCGTACACGATCTCCGTGCCGAGCAGGTACAGGTAGCTCTTCGGGTCCACGAAGACGCGCACGCCCTCGCGCTCGAAGATCTTGTCCTTCTCGCGCGCCTTCTCCGACCACTCCATCACGTACGCGAGCCCCGAGCACCCACCGCCCCGCACCGCGATGCGCAGCCCCGCCTCGGGCGTGCGCCGCTCCTCCAGCAGCCGGCGCAACTGCACCACCGCGCTGTCATGCAGCGTGATGCCCCGCGCCGGCTTGGGGGCCGGGGTGGCAGGCGCCGTCGTCTGGCCCGTCTGTCCTGTCGCCTGCTCGTTCATCCCGCGTCTCCTCGCGTGCCGTCTGGACTCAGGCCTTGTTGCGCGCCTGGCGCTTCTTCTTGAAGTCGTCGATGGCCGCCTTGATGGCGTCCTCGGCCAACACCGAACAGTGGATCTTCACCGGCGGCAGCGCCAGCTCCCGGGCCACGTCCTTGTTGGAGATGGTCAGCGCCTCGTCCACCGTCTTGCCCTTCACCCACTCGCTCACCAGCGAGCTGGACGCGATGGCCGAGCCGCAGCCGAACGTCTTGAAGCGCGCGTCCTCGATGATGCCCTCGTCGCTGATCTTCAGCTGCAGGCGCATCACGTCGCCGCACGCCGGCGCGCCGACCAGGCCCGTGCCGACGTTGGGGTCCGCCTTGTCGAGCGAGCCGACGTTGCGGGGGTTCTCGTAGTGGTCGATGACTTTGTCGCTATAGGCCATGGGGGGCTCCGAAAAGGGGGGGAACAGAAGGGGTGGGGGAGGGACTCAGTGCGCCGTCCACTCGATGCTCTTGAGGTCGATGCCTTCCTTGGCCATCTCGTACAGCGGGCTCATCTCGCGCAGACGGTTCACCTTGTCCACCATGAGCTGGATGACGAAGTCGACTTCTTCCTCGGTGTTGAAGCGGCCCAGGCCGAAGCGGATGGAGCTGTGCGCCATCTCCTCCTCCACGCCGCAGGCGCGCAGCACGTAGGACGGCTCGAGCGAGGCCGACGTGCACGCCGAGCCCGACGACACCGCCACGTCCTTGATGGCCATCATCAGCGCCTCGCCCTCCACGTAGGCGAAGGAGATGTTCAGGTTGCCCGGCAGCCGGTGCTCCTGCGAGCCGTTCACCGTGAGCAGATCCAACTTCTCCGCGATGCCCTTGCGCAGCCGCTCGCGCAGCCGGTTGAGGCGCACCGCCTCCTCGGCCATCTCCTCGCGGGCGAGGCGCGCCGCCTCGCCGAAGCCCACGATGGACGCCACGTTGAGCGTGCCCGAGCGCATGCCGCGCTCATGCCCACCGCCGTCGATGAGCGGCGCGATGCGCACCCGCGGCTTGCGGCGCACGTACAGCGCGCCCACGCCCTTGGGGCCATACATCTTGTGCGCGGAGAGCGACACCAGGTCCACCTGCATCGCCTCCACGTCGAAGGGCACCTTGCCCACGCCCTGCACCGCGTCGCAGTGGAAGAGGATGCCGCGCTGGCGGCACATCCGGCCAATCTCCGCGATGGGCTGCACGGTGCCGATCTCGTTGTTGGCCAGCATGATGGAAACCAGGATGGTCTTGTCCGTCATGGCCGCCTCGAGCTTGCGCAGGTCCACCCGGCCGTCCTTCTCCACCTCCAGGTACGTCACGCGCGCGCCGCCCGTGGGCAGCGCCGCCCACTGCTGGTAGGCCGCGTCGTTGTCCAGGTCGTGCTTGATGGCGAGCGTGGCCAGATCCTCGCGCGACACCGGGCCGCCCGTGAGCTGCATGAGCCGCAGCATCTTGAGCTCGTCCAGCCGCTCCTGCCGCACGCGCTCCAGGCGCTTGCAGGTGTCGAGCACCGCCTTGTGCTCGGTCTTGAGCGTGATGATGTGGTCGCCCTTGTCCTTGTAGAACTCCACCACGCCCTTGATGGCGAGGTTGTCCGACTCGGTGGCGCCCGAGGTGAAGACGATCTCCTTGTCCGACGCGCCGATCAGCGCGCCCACGTGCTTGCGCGCCAGCTCCACCGCCGCCTCGGCCTTCCAGCCAAACGCGTGATTGCGCGACGCGGCATTGCCGAAGTCCTCGCGCAGGTAGGGCAGCATGGCCTCCAGCACGCGCGGGTCCATCGGCGTGGTGGCGTGGTTGTCCATGTAGATGGGCAGCTTCAGCATCGCGTAGAGCCTTCCAGACAGCCGTCGGTCTGGGACGCCTCGGGTGGATAACCCCGCGACGTCCCTGGGGTGCCTACATTGGCACACCTAAAGTGGACTGGACTGGTCAATTATAAAATCGACCCCCCCTCGGTCAAGGCGACATGCGGGCCGGGGGTGACCGCCCGGTATCAACCCCGAATCGGACCGATTCAGTCCTCTTTCAGACACCGCCCTGCTCTGGCCCGCTCCAGAATGGGGCAGTCGCGCCACCCCGGCCCACCCCCCGGCGCCAAGTGCCCGATTTCAGGGCAGTCGTCGGTTGGCCAGGGGTCTGCAATCCGGGATCTCCACGAGTTCTGGAGGCACACGGATGAGCACGAACGACAAGCGGATGGTGAAGGTGAACGCGGCGGGTTCCCTGGCGGTGTCGGTGGGAGAGCCGCCGCCCCTGCCGCGCAACGAGGTGCGCCAGGACCTGGCCCGGGTGGAGCCCGAGGGGCGCTACCCGAACGGTTGGCGGGCCGGCAAGCCGGAGGAGGATCCGGAGAAGATGAAGAAGTGGGGCCTCATCACCGCCCGCCCGAGCGAGTTCCTCATCCACATGCGCCGGGGCCGGGTGCGCGAGGTGAGCGGGCAGGGCGCCTCCTGCTTCAAGCTGCCCGGGGACGCGGTGGCCATCGTGCCCACGAGCGTGCAGCGGCTGCGCTTCACGGCGGATCAGGTGACGAGCGAGAAGGTCGGCGTGCAGGTGACGGGGCTGGCGGTCTACCGGATCGTCGACCCGTTGGTGGCCTTCCGGATGCTCAACTTCTCCTTTCCCGAGCGGGCGCAGCAGAAGCTGGCCGAGCTGCTCGGGGAGATGTTCGTGGGCGCGGTGCGGCGCCTGGTGGCCAACCTCACCGTGGAGGAGTGCCTCACGCGGCGCAAGGAGGGCCTGGCCGAGGAGCTGATGCGGGAGATCGCCCCGGTGGTGTCGGGGCGGGGGCGGCTGGAGGACCGCGCGGACACGGGCTGGGGCGTGGTCCTGGACACGATTGAGATTCAGGACGTGCGGGTGCTGTCGGAGGTGGTGTTCGCGAACATGCAGGCGCGCTACCGCCAGGAGCAGGAGCGGGTGGCGCGCGAGGCGGAATTGGCCAAGGAGCGCTTCATCCGCCGCGAGGAGGCGGAGGTGGAGCGGCAGATCTCCCTCACGCGCCTGGCGACGGAGGAGGAGGTCCGCCAGAAGCGGCAGGAGGCCGAGGAGCAGGCGAAGCTCGAGTCCCTGGCGGTGGAGTCGCGCGTGGAGGAGGCGCGGGTGGCCAAGGAGCGGGGCACGCGGCAGGCGCAGGTGTCCCTGGAGCGCGAGGTGGCCCTGGCGAAGCTCAACGCCGAGCGCGAGGTGCGCGAGCAGAAGGCGCGCTCGGAGGAGGCGCAGACGCTGACGCGGCTGGAGTCCGAGCGGCGCATGGCGGAGGCGCAGCAGGAGAACGAGCGGGCCCTGGCGGCGGCGCAGGCCAAGGGCGCGCTGGAGCGGATGCAGCTGGAGCAGGAGGCGGAGGCCACGCGGGTGGAGCACGAGCGGCGGATGAAGGCGCTCCAGGCGCAGGCGGAGGCGGAGGCGCTGTTGCTCGAGCGGCAGGCGCTGGCGTCGCGGCACGAGTCGCGCATGGCGGAGCTGCACCAGGAGGAGGAGCGGGCGCGCTCGCAGGCGCGGGCGGCGGAGGCCCGGTGCGCCATCGCCGAGGCGGAGCTGTCGCTGGCGGAGATGGACGCGCGCAAGGCGCGCATGGCGCAGGAGCCGGAGCTGGCGCGGGCCAAGGCGCTCAAGGAGATCGACAACACGCTGTCGCCCGAGTCCATCCAGCTGGTGCTGGCGCAGCAGTTGCCGCAGGTGGCGGCGGCCTTCCAGCAGAAGATGGGCGAGGTGCACGTGACGGCGGTGGATGGGGCCAATCCCTTTGGCTACATCGCCGCGGCGGTGGAGGGCGTCATGGGTCTGGCGCGCTCGGCGGGCCTCCAGGTGCCGGAGAAGAAGGGGTGAGCGACCGTCTGGTGTGACACGACAGAAACTTGCCTGCCTGCCAGATAGCCAGGCCACACGGAGTGTGTGGGTTTTGGTGTTGTGCAGGCAAGTCCAGCGCGCTCCCTCCTGTTGGTACGGACAGGAGAGCACTGTTGTCGTGGAGGGTTCGTGATGGCCAGGACGAGTGATTCGAGTCCGCTGTTCCTCTGGAGTCATGGGCGCAGGGCATTCTCGGTGTTTGTTCTGGGAGGCCTTTTTTTCCTACCAAGCCCTGCTGGAGCAGCCGCGGTCGAGACGGTTCCTCATGAACACGTTTCCGCTGCGACGGCCAATACCCGAGTCTGGATGTTCCCTTCGACGGGATCAGGTTTCTCCTCTCCTTACTCCGCTTGGTGGAGTGGTGCGGGAAATTGGGCCTGGGCCGCGAGCAAGGAGGTGGCGGGCCTCTTCTCGAACGATCGTCAGGCCGACATCGCGGCGTTCTATGATTATGGCAACGCGAACACAGGCCTCTGGCTGCTCACCGCGACAGAATCAGGCGCTTTCTCTCCTTCGCTGCTTTGGAAGAGCGGTGCTGGCGGTTGGGCGTGGGACAGAACCAAGCTGGTCTCTGGTGATTTCACGGGTGATGGGAAGGAAGACATCGCGGCGTTCTACGATTATGGCAACGCGAACACGGGCCTCTGGATCTTCCGGGCGACGGGTAAAGGGT
The DNA here is from genome assembly GCF_016904885.1 of Archangium primigenium. NCBI lineage: Bacteria > Pseudomonadati > Myxococcota > Myxococcia > Myxococcales > Archangiaceae > Melittangium > [Archangium] primigenium. The sequence continues at coordinate 7,318,708 of NZ_JADWYI010000001.1, read as the reverse complement.
CCTTCTCTGCGTCCCTGGTCTGGACGAGTGGCCCTGGGAACTGGATCTGGAGTCAGTGCCAACTGGTCGCCGGCGACTTCACGGGCGATGGGAGGACCGACATCGCGGCATTCTACGACTACGGCAACGCGAACACGGGCCTCTGGTTGTTCACTCAGACGGAGACGGGCACGTTTTCCCTCTCCCGGCCGTGGTTGAGTGGCCCGGGTAATTGGATATGGAAAAACGCCTCTCCCGTCGCCGGTGACTTCACGGGCGATGGCAGGGCCGACATCGCGGCGTTCTACGACTATGGCAACGCGAACACGGGCCTCTGGTTGTTCACCGCGACGGGGACGGGTGCGTTTTCCCTCTCCCGGCCGTGGTTGAGTGGCCCGGGTAATTGGATATGGAAAAACGCCTCTCCCGTCGCCGGTGACTTCACGGGCGATGGCAAGGCGGACATCGCGGCGTTCTACAACTACGGCAACGCGAACACGGGCCTCTGGTTGTTCACCGCGACGGGGACAGGTGCGTTTTCACTCTCCCGACCGTGGTTGAGTGGGCTGGGCCAATGGGACTGGAACAGAGGTCGGCCGGTGGCAGGGGATTTCACGGGTGACGGCAAGGCGGACATCGCGGCGTTCTACTTTTACGACTACTGACCACCCAGGCAGGCGGTGGCCATGACGCGCCTTACCGTGCTGGCGCACTCCAATGACGGTTGGAACGGCGAGTCCGCAGTGGCTTCCGCTCCATCCGTTCCTGGGGTGAATCGGAACGAGGGCTTCAATCGACAAGGTCAGTCGGGCGTAGATTTCAAGGCAAGCACGCCTGGCTACTTATTTGACGTCGAGCGGCTGCGTCCGCGGCCCTGGACTGTGGACGCAATCGTGCACGACGCAGTAAGTAGTTTCCCCTGAATGACCCTCAAGAAACGGCGGCAATGGGCCCGGATCTTCATTGGTGCCAGGCATCACGGATTCCGCAGGCTGAAAATCCTCCTTTTTTCCATCGCGTGCGCACGGAGTACGGGCAGTACGATTCCCCTCCTCGTGGCTTTGCGTGTGGTGTCGCGACTCAATCCCCGTCGAGAGCGGAAGGCTTGGTCGACGTGGGACGTCCCCGCCACGTGGCCCCCACGTGCGCTGGGGGTTCTGGCCGTGGGCATCGCTCTGTGGGGCCTGCTCGCGCCGCATCCCAAGCCCATCCGCATGGATGCTGCACCGGAGCGGCCCGAGTTCGAGTCCATCGCCACCGACTGGCTGTCGCGTGACGGCGGCACCATCGCGGTGCCCATGCCGCCCAAGCGCCTAGAGAAACAGCAGGCATCTCCCTGTCTTCCGGCGTCGACAGGTGACGAGGAGATCAACGGAGGGTGCTGGAGCCGCATGGAGCGGCGTCCTCCGTGTGGCCAGTTCTACGAACACCAGGGGCGCTGCTACGTCCCCGTGCGAGAATCCCCCAGGCCGCCGACATCGGTCGATCCTTAGCCGGGACCTCGGTCCGCCCCGGGCCTTGGGGGCGGACCGTGCCACGTTCAGCACCGCGAGGCGAACAGCTTGCCGCCGATCGCGGCCGCGGAGGTGTCACCATAAAGTTCGCCCTCACGTTGGGCGGGCCGTGGCGGCGGCGCAGCCAAGGGCACGCTGGCGCGGATGTGGCTGCGGCAGAAGGTGGAGGTCGCGCGGGTGGCTCACGCGCGGTGGACGATGGTCCCGCGGGCGGAGACGCCGCTGCTCGAGCGGCAGACGCTGGCATCGCGGCGTCGCCCGAGTTCATCCGACTGGTGCTGGCGCGACAACTGCCGCCGGTGGCGGCGGCCTTCCAGCACAAGATGGGCGAGGTGCACGTGATAGAGGTGGATGGGCCATGGGCTTGGTGCCTGTGGTTACCAACTCGTGGTGGGGATCCGTCATGCCTCGCACCGAGAAGCATTGCTCAAAGAAGATGCCACCTTGAAGGTCGTTGTGACAGGGTGCTGAAATGCCAAGCGCGAGCGACCAGTTGGTCATGACTGTTTTCACGACCCCCCTTGAAAGAGGTGATGGTCGCCCTCTGGCCGTGGTCCAGGCCATGGAGCACTCCTTCCCTGGGCTTCACCTGGTCTGGGATGTTACCGAGGACGGACAACTCCTGAAATTGCCACGGCGCGAGCAATGGTTTTCCGAGGCGGTCGCGCGTGGCGATTTTCCGCTCGTCTGCAATGGTGACGAGTCTTACCCGGTGATGGTTTACGGAATCCCAAGAGACGCTGTTTCTCCGGCGGGTCAGTCCGCGCTGAGCATCCATGGGAAATTGCCATTGGAATCACAAGCCATTCGGGCGGCGGTGGGCACGTTGGAGGGGGTGGGTGAAGCCGCTCGCGGCTGGTGGGGAGACATGAGCCCCAGTGCCGTGGTGCTCATGGTCGCGGAGCAAGTCTGGCATCCGTTCTCCGCGCCCCATACGCCGCCGCTTGGACTTCCCCTGCTCAAGCCCCCGGACGAATTCGACTCCCCCTTGATTCCGTACCGCCTGGGATGGGTGAACTACTGGTCGGCCGCCACCGCCCAACTCCTGGGGTTTCCCGACCTCTCGCGAGACGGGCTACTGCTCGCGCGCTCGCGGCGCACGGCCTCGGGCGGCTGGGTGGTGCCCCTCACGGAAGAGCCCCTGGACCTGGACAACCCCCGGCATCTGGACGCGCTCCGTCTCGCCTATGTGCGCTTTCCAGCCATCAGGGGTCGTTCCTGTCCTTGAGCGGACCGCGCCGCGGTCCGACGGGTGCTGGCGCACTCCCATGTCGGCTGGAACAGCGCGTCTGGGGCTGACAGGATTCACTTGGAGTGTCAACTATTGGGAGGAGCAGGTCCGTCCGCACCACCTCCGAGGCCATTGGGCCTAGGGTGATGTGTTGGCTGCCAGTCGGATGGCGTGTCCACTGGAGCGTGTTCACCCCACGGGAGGCGTACCCCGCATGAAGCTCAAGATGGTGCTCGTGTTTTTGTCTGGCGTTCTGATGACGGGTTGTGCGGGCGGAGAGGCGCCCACGGCCGAACCGGCGGAGGTCGTCGGAGAAGCCACGCAGGGGCTCTGCTCGTCCAACTGCCAGTGCCAGCCCGGGAACATATGCAGCGCGGGGCGCTGTGTTGGGGTTCTCGTCCCAGGTCCTCCCGCCCCCAATGCCTGTACCGCGGATTGTCATTGCAAGGATGTTCCCGGCACGTACTGCTCGGCGCAAGAGGGGAGTGGTGCCGTTGGGAACTGCACGAAGCCGCAGATCATCCTCATCAATGACAGAGGCTTTCCGGCGTGTGGCTCCAATGGCAGCGTGGCCCACCCGAGCCCGGGTGCGTTCCTCCGCGTGATGATCTCCGGCAAGCCGGGGGCCAGCGTGGTGAAGTACAACCGTCACGCCTCGTGTGGTCCGGCGGCCATCTGGTGGAAGGACACGGGCATCAGCGGGTCCGTGATTCCGGCCAGTGGCACCCTGACCTTCTCCTACCCGACGAGCGCCCCCATGGCCTGCGACACGCCGAACCTGGGCGGCTGGGAGAACTACGTCGTCGTGGGCGGGCTGACGAGCGACGTGACGCGGTTCTCCTTCTACAACTCCTCCTGCGGCGGGGGCCTCGCGACCTGCACCGCCGCCTACAACTACTGCCCGCCCACGGGCGCGTGCAACGGACTGGGTTGTCCGTAGGGCCCGGGGCGGACCGCGCCGCGCTCAGCGCAGCGAGGCGAACAGCCCGCCGCCGAGCGCGGCATCCGCGGCGGCCTCCATGCGGAAAGTGGGTGCCCCAGGATGAATGATTCAAGGTTATACAAGCTGATCAATGTCTTCCGTCGCATCAGTGCCGAGAAAGCGATTGTCTATCGCTGCTTCGAACTGATTCCGGAAGGTGGTTTTGTCGTTCAAAGCGCCGACTGGATCCGGCTGCCCGTGGACTCGGACGCGATGCGCCAGCATGAGCGACAGCTCTGGGAGTTCTTTTGTGAGGAGGCTCCAGAGCAGCGCTCTGGACCGTCTGCTTCCATCGAGGAGGCAATCGCCGCGTTCGATGCTGAATTTGGCAACTGACGTCCTCCCGAGGCCCCGTCGCTGGATGGACGGCGGGGCCTCGCGGGTTCAGCGCAGCGAGGCGAAGAGCTTACCGCCCATCGCGGCGGCCGCGGCGTCCTCGATGAGGCCCGCCACCACGTTGGGCACGCCCAGGCGGCGCGTGGCGAAGCGGCGCAGGGTGTAGAAGCCCAGCGTCGCGACCACCGCCGCCGTGGCGCCCACCACCGCGCGGGTCGGCGACAGCTTGCGGCCCGGCGCCGCCACCGCCGCGCCCGTCAGCGCGCCCGACAGCACCCGGCCCAGCAGCGCCGGCGGCGCGATGCGCGCGGGAATCCACGGCGTCTTGTCCGCCACGAGCTCGCCCGCGGCCAGCACGCCCAGCACCGCCGCCGTCTTCTTCCACGGCACCCGCTCGCCCCAGCCTCCGGGCACCGCCTTGGGCTCCACCGAGTACTGGTAGGCGAGCACCGCCGGCGCGCTCATGCTCCGCATGCCCGCGAGCACCCCGAAGCCCACCGTCGTCAGCCAGTCCTGGCCCCGCTCGCTCTCCGCCTCGTGCTCCACCTTCGCCAGCGCCCGGCTCATGCCGCGCTGCGAGTGGAACTGCACCGGCAGCCGGCTCACCTCCAGCGGCGTGTCCTGCATCGTCTCGCCCGAGGGGTGCGCCGCCAGGTGGCCCTTGGCGAGCAGCTCGCGCAGGCGCAGGTGCGCCAGGTGGTGCCAGGCGCGCTGGTAGCGGCGGCCCATCACCTCGAAGCCCACCGCGCTCCACCAGTTGGGGAACTCGCCCTCGCGCCACGTGGCCCGGATGTGGAAGCGCAGCTCACCCGTGCGGTGGTCCTTGCTCAACAGGAACCACTCCCGGCCCGACTCCACGTGCCCGGCGAGCGTGTCGATGCTGAAGCCGTAGGCCGTGTGGGTCTCGTCCTGCTCGGAGCGCACGGCCCGCACGCGCACCGGACACAGGTAGCGCAGGAAGCGCAGCGGGCGCAGCTCCAACAGCATGGGGCGGCCGAGCAGGGGCATGGCGCTGTCGAAGTGGCCACGCACGATGCGCGGATCGGAGAAGCCCAGCTCCGTCACCGCGTGCTTGAGCAGCGCGAAGCCGTCCTCCCCCTTGGGCGGGCCCGGCTTGTCCACGCCGATGACGGCCTGGGACTCCACCACGCTCCAGCCGTTCTCGGCCGTCATGCCCTTCTCCTCGCCCTCGAAGTTGAGGGGGAGGGTGGTGGCCCGGCCCAGTCGGGACAGCAGCTCCGGGTCCGACCAGCCCGACTTCCAACGCCACTCGACGTTCGTCATGCCTCGTCTCCACGCGCGAGATAGGTGGGTCCCTGGATGTCGTCCGCGTCCTCGTGCGCCTTCTCCATCACGGTGGTCTCCGCGTGGATGAAGCCGATGACGCCCTCGCCACACGTGAGCGCCACGTTGTTGACGAAGTCGGTCCAGGTGTTCGTCTGCATGGCCTCGCCGCCGCTGTAGAACCCCAGGTAGATGATCCCCGAGCCGGAGCGCGCCCGGCTTCGGATGTGGAAGATGACGTCGCCCTCGTCATTCCGGTAGGCGCCAAAGGTGATGCGGCCCGCCTCGGGGTGTCCCGGCAGGGTGGCGATGGTGAAGCTCTGGGCGTCCCGGTGGATGATGCGCACCCGACACTCGCCCGCGCCCCGGATGTCCACCTTCAGCTCCTCGCCGACCTCCAGCGGCCCGTCTCCCCCGCCCAGCCGCTCGAAGACGACCAGCGCCTCGGGGGGGAACTCGGGGAAGCGCGCGGACACGAACTCCATCACCTCCTCGGGGGTGTACCGGCTGCGCTCGATGAGGGCCCAGTAGTCCCGCTGCAGCAGGGGGCCGGCCCCGTCCGTCGCGCACTGCAATCCGTCTTGGAGCCGCTCGTTCGCCTGCACGCCCTCCATCCCCACCTCCCCGTCCACGTTGACGGAGCACATATTGCTCACCGGCGCCCGGGGGCGCACGGAGCCCAGGCGGCTCCGCCAGACGGGTGGGGAGGGTGGGAATGACCGTGAACGTGAGGCAGGACGTCAATCCGGCGAGCCAGAAGTCGAAGCAGGACTACCGGGCCGCCACGGTGATGCGCGCGGAGCACACGGAGAGCTCGCTGACGCTGCTGCTCGAGCAGCAGGCGGCCAAGGTGCCCTCCGACGTGTTCCTCTTCGCGAGCTTCTGCTGCATGGCCTTCTCGCTGGGCGCGGAGCTCACCGGCCGCGAGCGCGCCGCCCGGTTCACCGGCATGTGGGTGGCGCCGCTGCTCATCATGGGCGTGTACACGAAGATGGTGAAGACGTTCGGCGCGCGCTGAGGCGCGGGAGGGCCACCAGCCGGGGGAGCGTGCCGCGTGGCGCGTTCCTCCCGGCCCGGGCCTGGGTATAAAGGGGCTCCTGGCGGTCGAAGGAGCCTCATGGACACGAAGAAGAAGGTGGGCCTCGCGGCGGTGATGGCCCTGGGCGTGGCGGTCATTCCCTGGCTGGTGCCCACCGGGCCGAGCGCGGGGCTGGACGCGGCGCGCTTCCTGGAGTCGGGCAGTCTGGCGCTGGGCGCGGCGGTGGTGTTCGCCGGCGGCCTGCTCACCGCGATGACGCCGTGCGTCTATCCGCTCATCCCCATCACCGTGTCCGTCTTCGGCGCGCGGCAGGCGGAGGGCCGGGGCAAGGCGCTGCTGCTGACGAGCGCCTACATCGTCGGCATGGGCGTGGTGTTCAGCGCCCTGGGCGTGCTGGCGGCCAAGACGGGCCAGGCCTTCGGCTCGCTCTTGGGCAGTCCCGTGGTGGTGACGGGGCTCGCGGTGTTCCTCCTGGCGCTGGCGTGCTCCATGTTCGGCGCCTTCGAGCTGGCGCTGCCGAGCGCCGTGCAGGAGCGGCTCACCACGGTGGGTGGCTCGGGCGTGACGGGCGCCTTCCTCATGGGCAGCGTGTCCGGCTTCCTCGCGGCGCCGTGCACCGGGCCCGTGCTCACGGGGCTGCTCGCCTTCGTGGCCAAGTCGCAGAGCACCGGGCTCGGCGCGGCGCTGCTCTTCGTCTACGCGCTGGGCATCGGCGTGCCCTTCTTCCTCATTGGCGTCTTCACCGTGCGCCTGCCGCGCAGCGGGGTGTGGATGGAGTGGGTGAAGAGCGTGCTGGGCATCGTCCTGGTGGCGCTCGCCTTCAATTACCTCAAGGACGCGTTCCCGGCGGTGGGCGGGGCGCTCAAGGGCGTGCTCGCGCAGGTGGGCCAGACGCCGGGCACCGTCCTGGCCGCGGGGCTCGCGGGCCTGGGCGTGGTGCTGGGCGCCATCCACCTGTCCTTCAAGGAGGGGCCCCGGGACTTCACCTTCAAGACCTTCGGGGTGTCGCTGGTGGTGCTGGCGCTCGTCCTGCGCGGTGGGGCCCTGGACGAGAAGGGCGCGGGCGAGCTCTGGGTGAAGCTCGGGTGGGCCGAGCCGGCCCGGGCGCCCACGTTCGCCTGGAGCGCGGTGCTGCCCGCGCACGGCCAGGAGTTCTCCCCCGAGGCCTTCGAGCAGTTGCTCGTGCGCGCCCGGAGCGAGGGCAAGCCGGTGATGATCGACTTCTTCGCGGACTGGTGCGCGGCCTGCAAGGAGCTGGACCGGGAGACGTACCCGGCCGGGGAGGTCATCTCCGAGTCCGAGCGCTTCCTCAACGTGAAGGTGGACGCCACGCGGGCGAGCGACGCCCTGGACGCGCTGATGGAGCGCTTCGAGGTGGAGGGCCTGCCCACGGTGGCGTTCGTCTCGTCCAAGGGCGAGAGCCTGCGCGCGCCGCGGGTGACGGGCTTTCTCAAGGCCCGTCCCTTCGTGGAGGAGATGAAGAAGGTCGACTAGCTAGCGGGGCGCGCCCACCGGGCCGCCCTTGCCCTTGAGCCAGCCGTAGGCCTGCTCCAGGACCTCGTCCTTGCCCGCGCGCAGGCCCGCCAGCGTGGGCCGCGCGTAGAGCTGGGGCTTGAGGCCCACGCGCTGCAACTGCCGGCCGTCCGCGTGCCGCACGTCCTCGCCGGAGAAGCGCAGGGAGATGCCGCCGGGCAGCACCAGGTCCGTCACGCCGCCGGTGGCGCCCGCGCTGGGCGCGCCGACGAACGTGGTGCCGTTGGCGACCTCCAGGAACAGGCCCGTGTCCTCCGCCGCGCCGAGGGTGCGCTCGTCGATGAGCAGCACGGTGCGGCCGCGGTAGGGCGCCGCGCCGGCAGGGGGCAGCTCCTCGGAGAACTTGTAGCGGCCCGTGTGGTCCGCGGACACGAGGTTGCGCTCGAGCACCGCGCCGTGGCGCGCCTTGCGCGTGGTGAGGAAGGGCGTCAGGGCCCAGCGCGTGCCCGGGGAGGCGCCGCGCAGGTCGAGCACCAGCGCCCGGGTGTTCTTCATCTTCTCGAACAGGGCGGCCACCTCGGTGGGCCGCAGCCGCGTCAAGTCCACGTAGCCCATGTTGTCCGGGCCCATCCGCCACGCCTCGCCCGAGGGGGACTCCCGGCGCGGGCCCCGGGTGAAGCGCACCTGCTTGAGCTGGCCGTCCGCGTCGCGCACGCCCACCGTGGCCTGGGAGCCGTCCGGGCCCGACAGCGCCTGGGTCCACAGCCGCTGGCGCAGCGCCGTGCCCTGCGAGGCCGTGACGTAGGGCTTGAGGGCCTCCAGGCGCTGGGCGAGGGGCTGGCCGTCGAGCGTCTCGACGATCTGGCCCCGCTTGAGGCCCGAGGCGGCCTCGGCGTCGCCCACGCGCACCACCACCGGCTTGCCCTCCAGCTCCAGCACCTCGAAGGGCGCGGGGCTGCCGGAGATGCCGCGCCGCTCCAGCTCCGGGTGTCCCGCGAGGGTGACCTGGCCGTCCTGCAGGCGCGTGCTCAGCTCGGCCACGGCGAGCGCGTACTGCGCGGCGTCCTGGGCGCCCGCGAAGCGCGGCACGGCGGCGCGCAGGGCATCGTCCCAGTCGCCGTCCATCAGGTGCTTGTAGGGGTAGAACAGCTCGATGGCGTTCCACAGCCGGAAGAGCGCGAGCAGGCGGTACTCGCGCGTGGGGTACGTCATGTCCGGGTAGGCGTTGTCCGTGCGCCAGCGGCCCGGGGGCAGCTCCACCTCGCGCACCTTCACCTTGCGCACGGGCTTGCGCGCCAGCTCCAGCGCCTTCTGCAGCGTGTCGTCCTTGCCCTCGCTCCGGGCGCGCCGGGGCAGCACGGCGTCGGCGCGCAGCGGCACGCCCAGCTCGCTCAGGCGCACGCTGGCCACCAGCCCCGCGCCCAGCTCCACCCGCGTCGTCTCGGCGCTCGCGCCGTCATCCAGCCGGCCCTCGGTGAGCACCTGCGCCAGGCCCTGCGCCTTCATCGTCAGCACGCGCGCGTCCACGGGCGAGCGGTCGTCCAGCACGAAGAGGATGGGCCGGGGCTTGCCCTGTCCCTGGGGCGGCACCACCTCGCCCGAGGTGGTGAGCAGCGCGCTCGTGTAGCGGCCGTCGGCGGGCAGGGTGTGCGCGCGGTGGCCCGAGTGGAACACCGAGCGCGAGCCGGGCACCTGCAGGGGCTGGGTCAGGAGCAGCGGCAGCACGCCGCCGAGCGCCTGGGCCATGCGCTCGGGGGCGCGGGCGTCCAGGCCCCGGGCCCGCAGGTCCACGAGCACGGCCTTGGCGCGCGCCAGCTCGCTCCGGGGCGTCTCGGTCCACGGCGCGCCCAGGTCCAGCAGGAGCACGTCCTTGGCGGCCCAGCGCGCGGCCTGCTCGCGGCCCGCGCCAGAGGCTCCCGTGTCCTCGGCCGGAGCGGCCTCCTCCGGACGGAGCACGCGCGTGGCGGGATCCTTGAGCGTCTCCAACAGCTCCTGCACCGCGCGGGCGTAGGCGTCGGCGTCCCCGGCGGCCTCCACCTGGGGCAGGGCGGCCACGAGCGCCGCGTCCCAGTCGATGTCCCGGGAGGCCAGGGCCGGGTGGCGGTACTTCACCTGACCCCAGAGCCGGGCCAGGTGGGCCAGGCGCTCCTCGGCGGAGGGCAGGGCCGGGGCGGGAGCGGCGGGCGCCGCCGAGGCCGTCCAGGCCACGAGGCCCAGGGTTAGGAAACCACGGAAGGACAGGGTGCGCGGCATGGCGGGCACGCTAGCGCAGCCGCCCCGGTCCCCGAAGGGCGGAGTGGAGGCGGGGCCGCACGGAGGGTGACAGCGGGGGTGACGCACCTCACAGGAATCGAGTGAAGGGCTTCACAGCGCGGCGGCGGGGGGCCGTGAGAGGGTGCGTTCCAGAACAAAGGAAGGCCGTTCCGGACGAGGGGGCTCGTGCGGTGGCGACCCGCTCCCGGGTGTGGTGGACCACGTGCGTGGCCCCTCCGCCTCCGGGTTCCCGTGTGCCGGGGGGCAGGCGGGATTCTACGAGGCCCGCTTCCCGTCGCCGCGAGGCACCGGGAGGCGGGCCTCGCTCTTTGCGGGCCCCGGTCCTCGCCGGGGCGCTACTCCGACCAGGACACCAGGAAGGTGGCGCCCGGCTCCTGCCCGCCGCTGTCCATCAGCGTCACGCTCAGCCCCCGCACGCCAATGCCCTCCAGGGCCTCGGTGAGCAGTCCCCGGAAGAAGCCCGTGTTCGTCGCGTGGTTGAACCACAGCGCGTAGCGGTTGGGGCCCAGCGGGGTCAGGCGGGTCTCGGTGTAGTTGTTCGCGCTGCGGAAGTTGCGACTCATGCGGTCGAGCGCCCGGTGGGGCCCGATGACCCGCGTGATGGAGAACACCGCCTTGCCCATCAGCGTCTGCCGGTAGGCGACCATGAAGGCCCGGCCCACCGCGAAGGCGGCCTCCTCCCGGGAGAGCCCGGGCCACAGCTGCTGGCCGATGAAGTCGAGCACCCGGATGTACACCGCCACCGGGAAGGCGGGCTCGAGCCGGCGCGGGTTGACCCCGAGCGCCATCAGCCCCGCCACGTGCTCGGGCAGCAGGGGCTGGCCCAGCACCCGCAGCAGCGACTCCATGGTGTAGTCGAAGACGATCCACTCGCGGGGCGCGTCGCTCACGGCGTGTCTCCGTCGTCCTCGACCTCGGGCACGGTGCCCACGCCCCGGCTGGCCAGCACCCGGTCGATCATCACCTCGTGCAGGGCGCGCAGCGGGCGCGCCACGGCCTCGCCCTCCAGCAGGCCGAGCGCCCCCGCGATGGCCTCCACGGTGGACATGCCGTAGGGGTGGGGCGGCTGGCGCAGGCGCCGCGAGTCGGGCGCGGGCGGGGGCAGCCGGATGCCTGGCAGGCGCAGGAGCCCGGGGATGCGCTGGTACATGCGCCGCGCCTGGGCCCAACTGCCATCGAGCAGCAGCAGCCGCTCGGGTGGGGGCGCGTCCGGCGCGGGGAGCGGGGCCTCGGGAAAGACGATCCACGTCCGGGGCGTGGCGAGTGACTCCGGCACGAAGTCCCCGCCCGGCGCGCCGTACGTCACGATGCGGCAGCGCTCGAGCATGAGCTCCGCCAGCCGCGCCGTGTTGGTGGACTTGTGGGTCTCCTTGTTGTGGCGGACGATCACCACCTCGGTGCGCGTGTGCACGCGAGACACCTCGGCGCACAGGCACAACGCGAGCGGCATGTAGCAGTCCCGGCAGCGGCCCGCGAAATCCGCGGGCGTCCGGGATCTCATCGCCGCTGGCGATAGCGCTGCATGAACTCGCGCGCCTCGCGCAGCTTCGTCTCCACGAAGCGATCCTCCGCGTCCATCTCCTCGTCCGTGTCCAGGGCGAGCTGGAAGAGCGCGGAGAGGTGCGCGGGGTTGATGTCCAGCCACTCGGCGGTGCGATCCAGCACGTTGCGGCGCTGGCCGGAGAACGTCTCGGGGTTCTCCTCGGGCATGCAGCGGCACACCCGCGCGGTGTCGCTCGCCACGTCCACGTAGAGCCCGAGCACCTCGGTGTCCAGCTCGGTGGAGATGGCGGCCGCGGCCTCGGTCACGTGCGCGGCGAGCGCGAGCGCGGCGGAGCGCTCGGTCATGGAGCGCACCAGGTAGACGCGCCAGCCCGCCTCGCCGAGCGTCCCGGCCGCCTCGAGCGGCGCGAGCTCCGCCGGGGGAGCCGAGATGCGCGTGAGCACGCGGCGCACGGGTGCCTCGATGTGCTCGAGCTGCGCGCTCGAGGTCGGGCAGAAGAAGACGACGCGGTACTCACGGCTGTCGACGGAGGGTTCCATACGGGTACAGCGTTTCCGTGGCGCGAACGCGTGGGGTGGAAGGGAAAAGAGGACCACTCCCCTGGCCCCGAGCGCAAGCGGGGATTTGAGGGAGGGCGTCCATTTGTGGGTCAGCCCGCTTCGGGCGCCAGGGGCGCGGGGCGTGGGGACCCGCGCGCCTCACTGGCCACCCAGACCCCGGCCACGAGCACCAGCACCCCTCCGAGCAGCCCCGGGGCCCCCAGGCGCTCCCCGAAGACGAGCCAGCCCACGAGCGCCGCCGTCAGGGGCTCCAGGTAGGTGAGCGCCGCGGCCGAGGCGGCGGGCACCTGGCGCAGTCCGGCGGTGAACACCGAATTGCCCACGAGTCCACACAGCAGGGCGCCCCCGCCTACCCACAGCACGCGCGCGTCGAGCGCCGGGGGCAGCACGTCGTGTCCGAACGCCAACAGCAGCACCCCGGCGGACAGGGGCGCGTGCAGGGCGCTGATGGCCAGGGGCGAGAACGCGCGGCCCGCCTCCTTGATGGCCAGCACGTTGGCCATGAAGAACAGGGCGCTGGCGCCCCCGAGCAGGGCCGTGCGCGGGTCGGAGAAGCCACCCGGGGCCGCCCCCAACAGCAGCGCGAGCCCGGCGAGCGTGAGCGGCGCGCCCACCACGGCCCGCATCGAGCGCCGCTCCCCGATGAGCACCGGCGCCGCGAGCGCGATGAACAGCGGCGCCAGGTAGTGCGTGAGCACGGCCACGGCCACGGGACCGCGCTGGATGGCGGCGAAGAAGAGCGCGGCGTTCGCGGCGTCACACACCGCGAGCACCCCGAGCGCCACCGTGGCGCGCCGATCCCGGAACGCCTCGCGGCGCAGCACGAAGGGCGCGGGCAGCGCCATGAAGAGCATGGAGAGCCAGGCACTCTGGGGACCCGACAGCCCGGCGGGCCGCAGGAACAGGGACCAGCACCCCCAGAGCGCGGCTCCCGCCGCGACCATCACGAACGACTTCACGAAGGACTCCTGACGCGGCCCGTCATGACGAGGAGCGGGCGCGACGCGGGCCACAGTAACGGAGTGGGCGGGGGAATGCGGGAGAAGACGACGGGCCAGCGCCGCTCGTTCCGGGACCGCTGGAGGGCGGACGAGCGGGAAGGCGTCCGCCCCGGGAAGGCCCGCGCTACAGTCCGGGCATGGTGGGTGGTCGGACGCGCGGACATCAAGGGCGAGCACGTGAGTGGTGGCGAGGGCTCGCCTGGGCGCCCTGCCTGGGCTTTCTCGGCATGTGGGCCACGAGCCACCACTTCTATACCTCCGTGGGCCTGGACACGGACCGGCGCGCGGAGCCCGCGAACCTCGAGGCCCATGTGCGGCTGCGCTGGCCCGGCAATGGCTCCTTCCTGCTCGGCGCGGACCAGTACCGGCTGCCGCCCGAGCGGCCGTTGGAGCTCCTCGACCCGGGAGCCGCGCTCTTCCAGGCCCCCCGGCGCCCGGTGCCGCGCTCGCGCTGGAACGACTGGGGCTTCTGGCTCATCCAGGAGGAGTACCCGCCCATGCGCCTGCCGGTGAGCAGCCCGGAGAAGGCGGCGGCCTCGTGGGTGGGCGTGCCGGGCTGGTTGCCGGTGCTGCTCACGGGGGCCTGGCCCGCGCTGGCCACGTGGCGCGCGCGGCGGCGGGCCTCGGGCCCGCGGTCCTGACACACGTCACATTCCAGGCGCGGTGCGTCCTGCTCGCTGAACGCCTTCACCTGGAGCGAGACGATGCCCGTACACCCCCACCTGGCCGCCGCGGTGGCCTTCACCTGGCTCGGACTGCTGTTCGCGGGGTCCGCTCACGCGGGCACCCGTGCCCCGCCCACCACCACGGACACCGGACAGGTGTGGGACCTGGTGACGGAGTTCATGTTCAACACGGGCCATGCCTTCCAGTCCGGAGGCTCCGACCAGGTCCTCCAGGAAGACTTCCTGGTGCCCGCGCCCGTCAACGCCTTCTACTACCTCAAGCAGCGGGACCGGACGGTGTGGGAGCGCTACCGCATCTCCGCGGACAAGATCGCGCTCGAACGGGACACGTCCGCCCCGCCGGGCTCTCCGGGCGACTCCTACGATGCCTCGCCCTACGGCGCCCTGTACTACCCGCGCGTGTGGAAGGTCGGTCAGGAGCTCCCCTTCAACGCCACGGCGAGGTACTTCGACAAGAGCACCTGTCGCTACAAGGACGCCATCCCCTGGGCGCACGGACGGCACTTCCTGCGCTACCAGGGCCCCATCAACGTGGGCGGGAGCCTGTCCGTCATCGACGTCGTGATCATCGACCGCTACCACTGGCTCTCCGATGACCGCAACCGGCCGGAGTTCTTCAACCCGGTGGAGGCGGAGCGCTTCTGGTACGCGCGGGGCCGGGGATGGATCCGCTGGGATCACTTCAAGGACCGCACGGTCGGGCAGTGGAACAGCTCGGATCCGGCCGTCATGCTCAAGCTCGGCAAGGAGCTGGAACCCCACAACGTGCAACGGGTCTGGTTCAAGGACAACAGCCCCGCCAACGATGGCAAGACCCCCCAGGCGGTCTGCCCCAACGGGGTCCGCTAGTAGGGGTAGGGGGCGCGGTCGCGCTCCAGGATCGCCGCGTCGATGCCCCACGTGGCGAGCACGGCCTCGACCTGCGCCTCCGAGTGCACGATCTCCTCGCGCTCGTTCGTCAGCGTGCCCGTGAGCTCGTGCCCCGCCTCCACCGACGCGCGCGGGGCCTCGCAGCCCCGGATGGCGAAGCGCGTCTTGCCGACCCCGGAGGCCCCGCACTTGCCCACGCGCCGCATGTCCACGAAGGGGTGCACGCCCACCCAGGCCACGTACTCCGCGGACGAGGCGGGAACCTCGGCGCACACCACCAGGCCCTTCCTCAAGAGCCGCAGCGCCTCCGCGCTCAACCCCATGTGCACGCCTCCTGGCAGGTCCGGAAAAGGGGATATACGCCGCCGCGCGCCCGCCGCCCAGCGGCCAGGCGGGCACCGCGCCCTGTCCTCGTCCCAGCGCCATGCCCAGCTTCCCCCGGGGAGCCCGACCATGCACAAGGGACGCACGGAACAGCCGAAACGGCGCGCGCCGGGGTGGGGCCAGGCGCGCATCTACACGGTGGGCCACTCCACGCGCTCGGCGGAGGAACTGGTGGGCCTGCTCCAGGCGCACGGCATCCAGACCCTGGTGGACATCCGCACGGTGCCCCGCTCGCGCACCCATCCCCAGTTCAACCGGGACACGCTGCCCCGGACCCTCGCGGCGGCGGACATCCGGTACGTGCACCTCGCGGCGCTCGGAGGGCTGCGACGCGCGCGTGCGGACTCTCCCAATGGCGCGTGGCGCAACGCCAGCTTCCGGGGCTACGCGGACCACATGCTCACGGACGCGTTCGCTCAGGGCCTCGAGGAACTGCGGGCGCTCACCCCGGACGGGCCCCTGGCGCTCATGTGCGCCGAGGCGGTGCGTTGGCGGTGCCACCGTTCGCTCGTGGCGGATGCGCTGTACGCCCGAGGCGTGCAGGTGCTGCACATCACCCGCCGCACCCGGGCCGAGCCGCACACGCTCACGCCCTTCGCCCAACTGCAGGGCCGACAGGTGCTCTACCCGCCGCAGGAGGCCGCCCCGGCGGAGGCGTCCGCGCTCAGTCCGCGGTGATGCGCAGCTTGCAGTGGGCGAAGCCCTTGCCCGAGAAGAGCTGGCCCATGAACAGCTGGACGGGATCCTTGCCGTTGATCTGCAGGGACAGCTCGTTCTTGTCCCCGAGGAGCTGCGCCCCCGGCGCGGCGTGGACCTGTCCACCCAGGGCGGACACTTCTCCCTCGAGGATGGCGCCCTCGGCGACCCGGACATCGCCGCCGAGCGCCACCACCTTGCCGGTGATCCGCGCGCCCTTCTCCACGGTGACGTTGCCGCGCATGGCCACCACGTCCTTCACCGTGGCCCCGGCGCGCACCACCACGTTGCCGTCCAGCGCCACCGCGTCATGGGTGTGCTGGTCTCCCTCGACGATCAACTTCACGCCCCGGGACACCAGGTCCCCCTTCTTGACGCTGATGGAACAGGTGGAGTCTTGCAGCGCGGCCTCTCCCTGCTCCTCCGCCAGGGCGGGCGTGGCGAGCAGGAGGACCGCGAGGAAGGAATGCACGAGAGACGACGACATGGAGGCGACCCCTGGAGCGAGAGCATCCGCATGACCGCGCGGTCTCTCCTCTACGGACCGCCTTCCGATCGATTGCGTCAGCGCGAGCGCCGTGGCGCGAGGCACGCGTGGGTTTCAGCGCCTCGTTTTCCCCGCATTACCGAAAGAGGATCATCTGGAGATCCCGATCGGGGCGGAAGTCCTTCCGGGTGAGCTCGAAGCGCACGGGGCTCGTCTTCTTCAGGCCGTCGATGCAGGTGGAGAGCACGTCGGTGGGCGAGGACTTCTCCAGCGTCAGGTGGAACTCCCCGATGGGCCCCGCCCAGTTGTTGGCCGTGACCAGCACGTAGGACAGCCACTGGAGCCGCCCGCCGGAGGCCTGCCCTTCCGGATCGGCCGCCGCGTTGCGCGCCAGCGTCTTGTCGAGCGCCTTCACGGTGGTGGCATCGATGCAGAACTTCTCGCGCAGCCGCTTGTTCTTGTAGGTGTCGCGGTCCCACCCGAGATCGCCTCCCACGGACGGCGTGTAGGAGATCTCCACCTCGAGCCCCTTGCCGGGAGGAAACTCCTGCTCCCAGAGCTCCACGTGCTGCTCGCGGGCGGTGAAGCCCGGCGTGGGCGAGTCCTCGTCGCTCTCGCGCCGGGCCTGCTCCGCGTGGACGAGGGCCTCGGCCTGGGCCTTGTCGCGCTTCTTTCCCTGGACCGTGTAGGTCGTCTCGCGCCGCGTCTCCTGGCGCTTGCCGCCGATGGTGAGCGTGAACGCCCCGACCTCGGACACGTCCGTGTCCACCATCAAGTCCGTGTCGGGGAAGGGAAAGGCGACCAGGGTCTTGATGGGCTGGGGCGTCAGGTTCTCGAAGGTGTAGCGCACCCGGATGCGCTCGGCCGAGACGAAAAGCTCCTCGCGCGCCATGCGGATCTTCTCGGACTTGAGCAGCTTGAGCCCCTCGTTGGAGAAGCTCGCGGTGGAGCTGTTGGCGGAGGCGGACAGCGGGGCGAGGCACAACACGGCCAGCGACAGCAGACGTTTCATGGACAAGGCTCCGGAGGCGGGGGCGACAGCATAGACCCGCCCGGAGCGCTACCCGATGCGGCCGATGGTGGCCCCGCGCTCGTAGACGGTGATGGGACCGTCCTCGGAGACGTTGAGGGCCACGCCCCGGAAGCTCGCCCGCCACGCCGCGAGCGCCCGGGCCCCGGGCATGCTGGGCTCGCGCAGCCCGAGCCGGGCGATCTCCTTGGGGCTGGAGATCATGCACGCGATGTCCAGCACGCTGCCGTCCTTGTCGAGCACCACGGCGCCATCCGTGGCCGCCGCGGCGGTGATGACCTGGCGCTGCGCCCAGACGGAGATGTTCTGTCCCCGCAGGCTGCGCCGCAGGTGCGAGTTGGCCGCCAGCGCGTGGCCATGGTCCGGGATGAAGTCCGTCAAGTCCTCGCGCGAGTCGAGCAGGCAGAAGAGCGCGCCCGTGCGCTCGAAGGACAGATCGATGGCGGCCCGGAGCACGCCGATGACCACGTCCTCGCGAAAGCGCACCGACAGCCGCTCGTGCAGCGCCTCGTAGTCCAGCACCCGCCAGTGGCCGTGGCTCTTCTGGAACACCGAGCCCTTGCCACTGAGGATGAAGAGATCGTTCTGCGGCGAGGCCACCAGCGCCACGTCATGCGCGGAGTGGCCCAGCACCGCCTGCACGGGCACCAGCGTCTCGTGGGGGGCATAGCGCAGCGCGGCGTCGTTGCGGTCCACCTCGGCGAGCGAGATGAAGCCGATGATGCTGCCGGAGTGCATGCTGCCGAGCAGCGCCACGCGGCGCCCGTCCACCACGGTGCGGATCCACTTCTCGCGCAAGAGCGCGTTCTCGATGGAGATGCCGCTGGGCAGGGGGATGAACTTGTTCTGCAGCTTCTGCACGAGCTTGGGCGCCTTGCGCGCGACGATGAGGCAGTGGCGCACGGCGCGGCCCTCGTAGGTGAGGGCCATGGAGTCCTCCACGGCGCGGATCCAGTTGGACATCTGGCGCGGCCGGTAGTTGAGGAAGCGCGCCACGGCGCGGCGCAGGCGCGTCTGCTCGAGCGAGGCCCAGTGCTCGTTGAGGTGCAGGGCGTCGGAGACGTGGTTCAGGTCGTCGTTGAAGACGCGGCAGAAGGCGCGCGCGAAGTGGCTGTCGCTCGTGCGCACCGGGCGCCACAGATCGATGAGCAGGCCGGCCTGGGGCGTGGGTTGATCGAAGTAGAGCAGCGCCGCGAGCCGGGTCTCGTCCAGCGGCACCACCTTGGGCTTGAGGGCCGCGCGCGGGCCCATCGCCTCGACCTGCATGGCGAGCTCCGCCGCCGACAGCGAGGTCGTGGTGCTGCCCGGAAAAATGGCCTTGAAGGCGTTGGCCAGCGAGGCGAGTGCGTCGACGATGACCAGGGGCCTGCGCGTCCTCATCCCGGGGACATCCTATATCCCGGGCATGCCCGTCCAGTTCCCGGTGCGCCGGGGTCGCTCCTCCGGCCGCTGGGGGCGTGGTGCGGTGCGTTGTTCACGCCCCTCGCGTGGCCGCGTCTACCCGGTCCACGTACCGGGAAAGCCGGGAGCGCGCGGAGACCTGATCGCGCTGCCAGGGGGTGAGCGGTTGGCGGAGGCTGTGGAGCTGGGCGAACAGGCCCAGGTCCGCGACCGAGAAGGCGCCAAGCCAGAAGCCCTCCTCGGGGGCGCGGGCCTCCAGGGCGTCGAGCTGCTGTTGGAAGCGCCGCCAGCAGGCGTCCGGGCCCGCGCGCCAGACATCCCGCGCCACGAGCGCGGCGAGCACGTTCTTGCGGATCCTTCCCCCGATGAGGCCGCGCAGCGGCGGGGGGATGCTGGCGAGGATGTTGTCGCGCAGCAGCGGCCAGTTGTGCGTGTCGGCCCAGCGCGCGGCGATGAGGAAGCCGGCGAGCGACGTGTCGGCGTACTCCTCCCACACCAGCGCCTCTCCCTTGAGCCGCGCGTCCGGGGGGTCGAGGAAGGGACGCCCCGCGAGCGATTCGAGCCGCGCGAGGATGTCCGTGGAGTCGCCCACCGCCTCGTGCTCGCCCACGAGGAGCACGGGCACCTGGCCGGTCGAGAAGTGCTTCTTGAAGCTGCCGGGCATGCCGTGGCGCCGCTCGTAAGGCAGGCCCAGGTACTTCAGCGCGCGGTGCGCCTTCAGGCAGAACGGCGAGACGCTCTCCAGGCCCGGGATGCCGGAGTCTGCAAGCTCGCACAGCACGAGCCGGGGAAGCGAAGGGGAGGTCGTCATGGCGGGCCTTTCAGTTCAATCCTCCCGCGACGTCAAGCCACGGCCTCGTGAACGGGGCGCACGGCGCCCGGACAGGAGACCCAGTCCGAGCAACGCGAGCAGCCCCGAGGCGTCCCCGCTAGTGCCACAGCCACAGCCCGCGGGCGGCTCTGTCTCCAGGCGTGACACTTCCACCACGAGCGTCACCTCGGCGCTGCCGCCCTCGTCGTCGGACACCTGGAGTTCGATGGAGGCCTCGCCCACTTCCTGCGCGGTGGGCACCCAGGTGAAGAGGCCCTCGGGGGTCACCGCGCCCGGACCGCTGAGCTTGGTCCAGGTGAGCGGATCCGCCTCGCCCGCGACGTCGCTGGCGGCCAGTTGCAGGCTCAGGCTTTCGCCCACCTGGATGAACTGGCGCTCGGGAGCCGTGGTGGTCGGAGGCACGTTGGTGACCGTCAGGGTGGCTTGCTTCCAGGTCTCGCCGCCGTCTTCGTCACGCACGGTGAGCACCACGGTGAAGGCGCCGTCGTCCCGGAAGGCATGGCGCACGGTGGAGCCAAGCGCCGGGGGGGAGCCATCGCCGAAGTCCCAGGTGTAGGTCAGGGTGTCGGCGTCGCCCGCGGGATCCTCCGCGAGGGCGGACAGCTTGACCTCCTGGGCCTCGAGGACGCGCTCATACAGGAAAAGAGACGTCACCACGGGAGGGGCGTTGCGCACGGTGAGGACCACGGACGCCTGGCGCGTGCCGTCGGCGTCCGTGGCACTCACGCGCACGGTGTACACGCCGTTGTCGGGGAAGGCATGTCGCGGGGCGGGCTCGGTGGACGTAGTGCCATCGCCGAAGTCCCAGGAGAAGACAGGCGTGGCGCTGGCATCGGCGAGCGTGGCCGAGAAGGCGACGGGACTGCCCTCCAGGGGAGACAGGTCACTCACGGAGACGGTGAGTGCGGTGGCCAGGACGCGCAGGGACACGGTGGCCGGAGGCGAGTCGAGCTGCCCGTCCTTCACCCGGAAGGTGAAGAAGTCCGTGCCCGCGAAGCCCGGGGCGGGGGTGTACGTCAGCGCGGGCGGCGTGCCTTGGAGGCCGCCATGCTCCGGAGCCGTCACGACCACGTAGGTGAGCGTGTCGCCATCGATATCGGAGCCGGACAGGGTGAGGGAGATGGACTGGCCTTCGCCCGTGGTGGCGCTGAGGGCGTGCGCCACGGGGGCATCGTTGACGGGAGTGACGGTGAGGCGCACGGTGGCGGTGGCCTCGGCCTGGCCGTCCGAGACGGCGAAGGTGAAGCGGTCGGCGCCGTGGAAGTCGGGGGCGGGGACGTAGGTGAGGGCGGGCGGCGTGCCCTCCAGCGAGCCGTGGGCGGGCGGCGTCCCGACGGAGAAGGTGAGGGCGTCGTCATCGGCATCCTGGGCGGTGAGCGTCACGGCCAGGCGCCCGTCTTCTTCGACGGACAATTCCTGGGCATCCGCCACGGGAGCGCGGTTGAAAACAGTGGTGAGGTGCACGGGCGCGGAGGGGTCGCTGTCCTCGCCCTGTACGCGCTGCACGGCGGTGAGGGTGTGAGGCCCGTAGGAGAGCGAGACGTCCAGGAGGAAGGTGCCGCTGGTGTCAGCGTCGAGCTGGGCGAGAACCTCGGCGCCATCGCGCAAGGTGACGCGCGCCCGGGGCAGGGCGGTGCCGCGCACCTCGACGGTGTTGCCCACGGTGGCGCCATCCAGGGGCTGGGAGAGGACGGGCGGGGCGGGGATGACGGTGAAGGCGGCGGTGCGCGCCAGGCTGGTAGCGCCCCCCCTCTCCTGCCGCAGGGCGATGCTGTGCGGCCCGTAGGCGAGGGTGACGCTCAGTCGGAACGTCCGGGCCGCATCCGCCGAGGTGCTGCCCAGGGCCACGCCCGCCTGCTCCGCGAAGACTCGCGCTCCGGCGAGGGCCGTGCCTTGCAGCAACACCTGGGGTCCCAGCACGCGGGCGTTGGCGGCGGGCGAGGAGAGCACGGGGGCGGCGGGTCGCACGGACACGTTGCGCGGGCCCGTGGCGTCACTGGTGGCGCCACCCGCCTTCTGCACGAAGGAGAGGCTGTGCGTACCAGGCTCCAGCTCCACCTCGCCCGAGAAATCCCCGGAAGCGCCCACCGCGAAGGAGGCGAGCACCATCCTGGCCTCCCGCACCTGCACCTGAGCCCCCGGCGCGCCCGTGCCGGTGACGGCCACCGTGGGGCCGTCGAAGGTGGCGCCTTCGGTGGGTGAGGACACCTGGGGGGCGGCGGGCCGCACCTCGAAGGAGACGGGTGCGGAGGCGGGACTCGTCTGGCCGCCCTCCACCTGCACCGCCGTCAACTGGTGCGGGCCATAGGCCAGGGCGAGGTCACCCACGAAGGTGCCGCCACTCGCCACGGGGAAGGTGCCCACGACGGCGCCGGCCTCGAGCACCTGGGCGGTGGCACCCGGAGCGCCCGTGCCCTCCACTCGCACGGTGGGGCCCACGAGCGAAGTGCCCGAGGTGGGGCGGGTCAAGACAGGGGCCGACGGCCGACGGGTGACGGTGCGCACGACGTCGTCACTGGTGCCACCGGACGTGGTCTGGGTGAAGCGCAACACGTGCACGCCATGGCCCAGGGCGAGCGACCCAGCGAAGTTTCCCACCTCGTCGATAGCAAGCGTCGCGAGGACCGCCGTGCCCTCGCGCACGGTGAGGGTGGCGTCGGGCAGACCGCGGACGAGCAGGGGGACGCTGGGGTTCGTCGTGACGAGTCCGTCCTCGGGATGGGAGAGGCTCGGCGGTGGCGGGCGGACGAACACGGTGCGCGGACCCGTGGGCGTGGAGGTGAAGCCGTTGAGGGTCTGGACGAAGCGCAGCGAGTAGACACGCGACTCCAGCGCCAGCCCACCACTGAAGGCACCGTCCGTGTTCGTGGCGAGGCTTCGCAGGACGGTGGTTCCCTCCAGGACGTGCACCTCGGCGCCCGCCAGGGCCGTGCCGGAGATGAGCACGGGCGCGAGCGAGGACGTCCCGTCGACAGGCGCGGTGACCGTGGGCGGGGGCGGTAGGACGCTCACGGTGAAGCCACACTGGGCCGTATTGCCCGCGTCATCCGTGGCCGTCACGGTGACGCGCGTGTCGCCCAGCGGGAAGAGGGCGCCGGAGGCCACCGAGTAGGTGAGCCGGGGCGAGGCGGTCTGGTCATCCGTGGCGGTGGCGGGCGGGTAGGTGACAGTCGCCCCGGCGGCGCTCGTGGCCAGCGCGTCTTGCTGAGCGGGACACGTCACCGTGGGCGGGACGCTGTCACCGCCCACCGCCCACAACTCCCGGCCGTGCGCCAACGAGGCCGCGGAGAAGAACACCGCGCCTCTCGCCTGGGTGAGGTACAGGGGCTCCGAGCCAGTCGGACCCGGGAAGATGTCCTGGACGAGCACGGTGCCCGCGGCCGTGCCATCGCTCATCCACAACTCCCGGCCCGTCGTGCCGTCGTCGGCCGAGAAGTAGAGCGTGCTTCCGCTATTCATCAGGGAGGTCGGTGCCGAGCCGCGCGTGCCCGGGAAGATGTCCTTGACGAGCAGGGCGCCCGCGGCCGTGCCATCGCTCTTCCACAGCTCCTGTCCATTCGCCTCGCTCCAGGCCGAGAAGTAGAGCGTGCCCTGGGCGTTCGTCAGGCGGCTCGGGTTCGAGCCCAAAGCGCCCGGGACGATGTCCTGGACGAGCACGGTACCCGCGGCGGTGCCATCGCTCTTCCACAGCTCCTGGCCATTCGTGCCGTCCGTGGCGCTGAGATAGAGCGTGCCATCGAGGTTCGTCAGGCCGTTCGGGAATGAGCCGCGCGTGCCCGGGAAGATGTCCTTGACGAGCACGGTGCCCGCGGCCGTGCCATCGCTCTTCCACAACTCCTGGCCATTCGTGTCGTCCGTGGCGACGAAGAAGAGCGTGCCGTTGATGTTTGTCAGCAGCTGCGGAGACCCGTCGTTCGCGCCCGGGAGGAGGTCCTTGACGAGGACCGTGCCGGCGGTGGTGCCATCGCTCTTCCACAGCTCGGTGCCACGCTGGCCATCGTTGGCCGAGAAGAAGAGGGTGCCGTTGGCGTTCGTCAGGTTGCTCGGGCTCGAGGGGCCCGAGCCTGGGAGGATGTCCTTGACGAGCACGGTGCCCGCGGCCGTGCCATCGCTCTTCCAGAGCTCCTGGCCATTCGTGCCGTTCGATGCGACGAAGAAGAGGGTGCCGTTGACGTTCGTCAGGTTGCTCGGGTTCGAGCTGTTCACGCCCGGGAAGATGTCCTTGACGAGCCGGGTGCCCGCGGCCGTGCCATCGCTCTTCCACAACTCCCGGCCATTCGTGCCTTCCGAGGCGGAGAAGAAGAGGGTGCCGTTGACGTTCGTCAGCTCGAGCGGGTTCGGGCTGGGCGCGCCCGGGTCGAGGTAATGCACGACGGTCCCCGCGGTCGTACCGTCGCTCTTCCACAGTTCCGCGCGACCACTGTCATCGCGGGCCGCGAAGTAAAGCATGCCATTGACGTTCGTCAGTCGGCTCGGGAGCGCGTCTTCCGTATTCGTGTTGATGTCCCGGATCATCACCAGACCCGAGGGCGTTCCGTCGCTCTTCCACAGCTCGGTGCCCTTCCCGTCGACATTGATGCTGAACCAGGCCGTGCCGTTGACGTCCGTCAGGTACAGCGGTCCGGAGCCGATGGGCGAGAGCGCCTTGAAGAGGATCGTGCCGGCGGCGGTGCCGTCGCTCTTCCACAACTCCCACCTGGAGGCGGTCCGGATCGTGAAATAGAGCGTGCCGTTGACGTTCTTCAACTCCTCGGGTGTGGACGAGCCCGAGCCCATGACGATGTCCTGGACGAGCACGGTGCCGGCGGTGGTGCCATCGCTCTTCCACAACTCCCGGCCATTCACGCCGTCCTCGGCCGAGAAGTAGAGCATGCCGTTGACGTGCGTCAGGAACTCCGGGCTCGCGCCGGCCCCTCCTGGGCGGATGTCCTTGACGCGGACGGTGCCCGCGGCGGTGCCGTCGCTCTTCCACAGCTCCCTGTTCGTCGAGTCGTCCGAGGCGCTGAAGTAGAGCGTGCCCTGGACGTTCGTCAGGCCCCTCGGGTTCCCGTTGAATGAGCCTGGAAAGATGTCCTGGACGAGGACGGTGCCGGCGGCGGTGCCGTCGCTCTTCCACAACTCCATGCCATGCACGCCGTCCTCGGCCGAGAAGTAGAGCATGCCGTTGACGTTCGTCAGGGAATGCGAGTTCGAATAGTTCGCGCTTGGGTTGATGTCCTTGACGAGGACGGTGCCCGCGGCCGTGCCATCGCTCTTCCACAACCCCTGGCCATTCACGTCGTCAAGGGCCGAGAAGAAGAGGGTGCCGTTGACATTCGTCAGGGAGCTCGGACTCGAGTGCACCTGGCCTGGGAAGATGTCCTTGAGGAGGACGGTGCCAGCGGCGGTGCCGTCACTCTTCCACACCTCATAGCCATGGGTGCCGTTGGTGGCCGAGAAGAAGAGGGTGCCGTTGACGTCCGTCAGTTGGTTGGGATCCGAGCCATCCGCGCCGGGGAAGATGTCCTGGACGAGGACGGTGCCGGCGGCGGTGCCATCGCTCTTCCACAGCTCATGGCCATGGATGCCGTTGGTGGCCGAGAAGTAGAGCGTGCCGTTGACGTTGATCAGGTTCCTGGGGGCCGAGTCGCCCGGGCCCGGATGGATGTCCTTGAGGAGGACGGTGCCGGCGGCGGTGCCATCGCTCTTCCACAGTTCGCTGCCCGTCATGCCGTCCGAGGCGCTGAAATAGACGGTGCCCTGGATGTTGGTCAGCTCCCGCGGATTCGCCGAGGCGGTGCGCGGGTTGATGTCCTTCACCAGCCGGGCGCTCGCGCTCACCAGTCCCGCGCGGGACGACCCGGCCACTTCCCGAGACACGGAAGGCATGGTCTCGACGGGGGGCACGGGCTCGGGCCGCGAGCACGCCACCACCGCCAACACCACCACCGCATAACGCAGCCACCGCATGGTCCCCCCTCGGGATACCGCTCGCGGAAGTCCACGATGTGTGGAACTTTCCGCTTCGGTTGTGTCGAGGGGGGGGTACCATGCGGCCCGTCGGGAGCGCAAACCGCCTGCTCCCGCCCGGGACGCGACGAGGGCGCGGGGCCTGTCAGCCGTGTCGAGGCGTCGCGCCCGGACGGGGCGCACGGCGCCTGGTGAGGGCACCGAGTCCGAGCAGGACGGCGAACAGCCCCGAGGCTTCACCACTGGCCCCACAGCCACAACCCGCGGGCGGCTCGGCGTTCGGGCCTGACACCTCCACCACCAGCGTCACCTCGGCGCTGCCCCCGTCGTCATCGGACACCTGGAGCTCAATGGAGGCCTCGCCCACTTCCTGCGTTGAGGGCACCCAGGTGAAGAGCCCTTCGGGCGTCACCGCGCCGGGCCCGCTGAGCTTCGTCCAGGTGAGCGGGTCTGCCTCGCCCGCGACATCGCTCGCGGCCAGCTGGAGGCTCAGGCTCTCTCCCACGCGGACGAACTGGCGCTCGGGAGGGGTGGCGGTCGGAGGCACGTTGGCGACGAAGAGCGTGGCCTGTTGCTGGGTTTCACCGCCGTCCTCGTCACGCACGGTGAGCACCACGGTGAAGGTCCCGTCGTCCCGGAAGGCATGGCGCACGGTGGTGCCCTGGACCACGGGCGAGCCATCGCCGAAGTCCCAGGCGTACGTCAGGGTGTCGGCGCTGCCAGCGGGGTCCTCGGCCATGGCCGACAACTCCACCTCCTGCGCTTCGACGACGCCCTCGGGCAGCGTGAGGGCTGTCACCACGGGCGGAGCGTTGCGCACGGTGAGGAGGACGGACGCCTGGCGCGTGCCGTCGGCGTCCGTGGCGCTCACGCGCACGGTGTACGGGCCGTCGTCGGGGAAGGCATGGCGCGGAGCGGGCTCGCGGGACGTGGTGCCGTCCCCGAAGTCCCAGGCGAAGGAGGGTGTGGCGCGGGCATCGGCCAGAGCCGCCGAGAAGGCGACGGGGCTGCCCTCCAGCGGAGACAGGTCGCTCACGGACACGGACAGGGTGGTGGCCAGGATGCGAATGGATACAGAGGCCGGAGGGGAGTCGAGCTGACCGTCGTTCACGCGGAAGGTGAAGGCGTCCATGCCCGCGAAGCCCGGGGCGGGGGTGTACGTCAGCGCGGGCGGGGTGCCCTGAAGGCTTCCGTGCGCCGGGCCCGTCACCACCGCATAGGAGAGCGCGTCGCCATCGATGTCGCTGCCGGACAGGGTGAGGGAGACGGGCTGGCCCTCGCCCGTGGTGGCCGAAAGGGCGTAGGCCACGGGGGCGTCATTGACGGGGGTGACGGTGAGGCGAACGGTGGCGGTGGCCTCCGCCTGGCCGTCGGAGACGGCGAAGGTGAAGCGGTCGGCGCCGTGGAAGTCGGGCGCGGGCACGTAGGTGAGGGCAGGCGGGGTGCCCTCCAGGGTGCCGTGGGCCGGAGGCGTCTGGACGCTGAAGGTGAGGGCGTCGTCGTCGGCGTCGCTGGCGGTGAGCGTCACGGCCAGGCGCCCGTCTTCCTCGACTGACAACTCCTGGGCGTCGGCCACGGGAGCGCGGTTGAAGACGGAGGTGAGGTGCGCGGGCGCGGAGGCCTCACTGTCCTCGCCCTGCACACGCTGCACGGCGGTGAGGGTGTGGGGGCCATAGGCGAGGGTGACGTCGAGCAGGAAGGCGCCGTCGGCGTCCGCGTCGAGCTGGGCGAGCACCTGGGTGCCATCGCGCAGGGTGACGTGCGCCAAGGGCAGGGCGGTGCCGCGCACCTCGACGCTGCTGCCCACGGTGGCGCCCTCCTGGGGCTGGGAGAGGACGGGTGGGGCGGGAATGACGGTGAAGGCGGCGGTGCGCGCCGGACCGGTGACACCGCCGGCTTCCTGCTGGAGCGAGAGGCTGTGCGGCCCGTAGGCCAGCGTGACGCTCAGCTGGAAGGCCCCGGAGGCCTCCGCCGAGGTGCCGCCCAGGGACACGCCGGCCTCCTCGGCGAGGACACGCGCTCCGGCCAGGGCGGTGCCCTGCAGCACCACCTGGGGCCCTGGCACGCGGGCGTTGGCCGCGGGAGCGGAGAGCACGGGGGCGGCGGGCCGCACGGAGATATTCCGGGGGCCCGTGACGTCACTGGTGGTGCCACCCGCCTTCTGCACGAAGGAGAGGCTGTGCGTGCCGGGCGCCAACTCCACCTCGCCCGTGAAGCCGCCGGAGGCGTCCACCGCGAAGGAGGCGAGCACCGTGCCCGCCTCCCGCACCTCCACCTGGGCGCCCAACACGCCCGAGCCCGAGACGGCCACCGTGGGACCGTCGAAGGTGGTGCCATCGGCGGGCGAGGACACACTGGGGGCAGCGGGTCGCACCTCGAAGGAGACGGGCGCGGAGGCGGGGCTCGTCTGGCCCCCAGCCACCTGCACCGCCGTCAACTGGTGCGGGCCATAGGCCAGGGGGATGTCACCCGCGAAGGTGCCGCCACTCGTCACGGAGAAGCTGCCCACGACAGCGCCGTCCTCGAGCACCCGGGCCGTGGCACCCGGAGCGCCCGTGCCCTCCACGCGCACGGTGGAGCCCACGAGCGAAGCGCCCGAGGTGGGGCGGGTCAGGACAGGGGCCGGCGGCTGGCGGGTGACGGTGCGCACGACCTCGTCACTGGTGCCACCGGACGTGGTCTGGGTGAAGCGCAGCACGTGCACGCCAGGGTCCAGGGCGAGCGAACCGGCGAAGTTTCCCGCCTCGTCGAGCGCAAGCGTCGCGAGGACCGTTGGGCCCTCGCGCACGGTGAGGCTGGCATCGGGCAGACCGCGGACGAGCAGGGGGACGTCGGGGTGGGTCGTGACGAGTCCGTCCGAGGGATGGGAGAGGCTCGGCGGCGGCGGGCGGACGAACACGGTGCGCGGGCCCGTGGGCGTGGAGGTGAAGCCGTTGAGGATCTGGACGAAGCGCAGGGAGTAGACACGTGACTCCGGCGCCATCCCGCCACTGAAAGTACCGTCCGTGCTCGTGGCGAGGATTTTCAGGACGGTGGTGCCCTCCAGGACGTGCACCTCGGCGCCCGCCAGGGCCGTGCCGGACACGAGGACAGGTGGAAGCGAAGACGTCCCGTCGACAGGCGCGGTGACCGTGGGCGGGGGCGGCAGGACGCTGACGGTGAAGGCGCACTGGGCCGTGTTGCCCGCGTCGTCCGTGGCCGTCACGGTGACGCGTGTGTCGCCCAACGGGAAGAGGGCGCCGGAGGCCAGCGAGTAGGCGAGCCGGGGCGAGTCCGTCTGATCATCCGTGGCGGTGGCGGGCGGGTAGGTGACATTCGCGCCGGCCGGGCTCGTGGCCAGCGCGTCCTGCGCGGCGGGGCACGTCACGGTGGGCGGCAGCAGGTCGCCGCTCAGCACCCACAGCTCTGTGTCATGGGCCGGCGTACGGGCGGTGAAGAACACCGAGGCCCCGGCCTGGGTGAGGTACTGGGGCCC
This sequence comes from Archangium primigenium, assembly GCF_016904885.1. Taxonomy (NCBI): domain Bacteria; kingdom Pseudomonadati; phylum Myxococcota; class Myxococcia; order Myxococcales; family Archangiaceae; genus Melittangium; species [Archangium] primigenium. The sequence continues at coordinate 7,289,721 of NZ_JADWYI010000001.1, read as the reverse complement.
CGAGCCGATCGAGCCCGGGGAGATGTCCTGGACGAGGACGGTGCCCCCGGTCGTACCATCGCTCCGCCACAACTCCCGGCCGGTCGTGCCGTCGTCGGCCGAGAAGTAGAGCGTGCCGTTGACGTTCGCCATGTCTCGAGGATTCGAGCCGCTCGAGCCGGGGAAGAGGTCCTTGACGAGGACGGTGCCTTCGGCCGTGCCATCGCTCTTCCACAACTCCACACCACTCGTGCCGTTGGTGGCCGAGAAGTAGAGCGTGCCGTTGACGTTCGTCAGGTTTTGGGGATTCGAGCCGCTCGAGCCGGGGAAGAGGTCCTGGACGAGGACGGTGCCTTCGGCCGTGCCATCGCTCTTCCACAACTCCACGCCACTCGTGCCGTTGGTGGCCGAGAAGTAGAGCGTGCCGTTGACGTTCGTCAGATTTCCAGGACCCGAGCCGCTCGAGCCGGGGAAGAGGTCCTGGACGAGGACGGTGCCGGCGGCGGTGCCATCGCTCTTCCACAACTCCATGCCACTCGTGCCGTTGGTGGCCGAGAAGTAGAGCGTGCCGTTGACGTTCGTCAGATTTCCAGGACCCGAGCCGCTCGAGCCAGGGAAGAGGTCCTTGACGAGGACGGTGCCAGCGGCGGTGCCATCGCTCTTCCACAATTCCTCGCCACTCGTGCCGTTGGTGGCCGAGAGGTAGAGCGTGCCGTTGACGTTCGTCAGGGAGCCCGTGATCGACAAGACCCCCGAGCCGGTGGCCGTGCCCTGGACAAGCACAGTGCCGGCGGTGGTGCCATCGCTCTTCCACAATCTGTCTTGGTAGCTGCTCTCGCTGTTGGAGGCCGTGAAATACAGCGTACCGTTGACGTTCGTTAGTTTGCCGGGAAACGCGTTGCTCGAGCCAGGGTTGATATCCTTGACGAGGCGGGTGCCAGCGGCGGTGCCGTCGCTCTTCCACAACTCGGAGCCATTCACACCATCCGTGGCCGCGAAGTAGAGTGTGCCGTTGACGTTCGTCAAGGCGTGGAGATTCGAATTGCCGCCCGAGCTGGGGTTGATGTCCTTGACGAGGCGGGTGCCAGCGGCGGTGCCGTCGCTCTTCCACAACTCGGAGCCATTCACACCATCCGTGGCCGAGAAGTAGAGCGTGCCGTTGACGTTCGTCAGGAGGTAGGGATTCGAACCCTGCGTCTTCGTGTTGATGTCCCGGGTCAGCACCGTGCCAGTGGCCGTGCCGTCGCTCTTCCACAACTCATGGCCATACAGACCGTCATTGGCGCTGAAGTAAGGCGTGCCGTTGACGTCCGTCAGGGCCACGAGTTCGGTGTCGCTCGGGCTCGACTGGCGCTGGAGCGCCTTGACGAGGACGGTGCCGGTGGGGGTTCCGTCGCTCTTCCACAACCCCCACTCGGAGGGGCTCTGGGCTGTGAAATAGAGCGTGTTGTTGATGCTCCTCAACTCCCGTGGGCGGGAGGAGGGCCAGCCTGGATGGATGTCCTTGAAGAGGACGGTGCCGGCGGCGGTGCCGTCGCTCTTCCACAGCTCATCGCCGTTCTCGCCGTCCGTGGTGAAGTAGAGTGTGCCGTTGACGTTCGTCAGATTCGCGAGGTCCACGCCAGGCCAGACCGTATCGATGGTCTTGACGAGAACGGTGCCGACGGTGGTGCCGTCGCTCTTCCACAAGTCCTGGCGAGCGTATCCTGCGGAGGCCGAGAAATAGAGCGTGCCGTTGACGTTCGTCAGGTTGCTGGGAAACAAGGAATTCGGTTCCTTGACGAGGACCGTGCCGGCGGTGGTGCCATCGCTCTTCCACAACTGATTGTTACGACCGCCGAGATTGGCCACGAAGAAGAGCGTGCCATTGACGTTCGTCAGTCGACTGGGAGCCGAGCTGGCCGAGCCCTCGCGGATGTCCTTGACGAGGACGGTGCCGGCGGCGGTGCCGTCGCTCTTCCACAGCTCCCGGTCATTGAAGAAGCTGCCCTCGGCCACGAAGAAGAGCGTGCCATTGACGTTCGTCAGGTACTCGGGCCTCGCGCTGGCCGAGCCCGGGGAGATGTCCTTGACGAGGACGGTGCCTTTGGCGGTGCCGTCACTCTTCCACAGCTCCGTGCCCGTCGCGCTGTTATAGAAAGTGAAATAGAGCGTGTCGCCGACAGCCGTCAGGAGGTAGGGGCTCGAGGTCTGCGGGCCCGCCACCATGTTCATGACGGGGACGGTGCCGGCGGCGGTGCCGTCGCTCTTCCACAGCACCGGGCGCGCCGTGCTGTTGTCCGTGGCGCGGAAGAAGAGGGTGCCGTTGACGTTCGTCAGTTCTTCCGGAGTCGAGTCGCCCGGACCTGGATGGATGTCCTTGACGAGGACGGTGCCGGCGGCGGTGCCGTCGCTCTTCCACAGTTCGACCCCGCTCAAGCCGTCCGTGGCCCTGAAGAAGACCGTGCCGTTGACGTTCGCCAGCCCCTGCGGGTTCGCCGCGTAGGTGGTCTCGTTGATGTCCTTCAAGAGCCGGGCGCTCACTCCCGCCAACCCGGCGCGGGAGGACCCGGTCGTCGGAGGCTCGGACGGAGGGGGGGACGCGGCGGGCGTTGACTCACGCCCCGTGCACGCCACCACCGCCAGCAGCACCACCCCGTAACGCAGCCACCGCATCGCTTCCCCCCTTTGGGCCACCCGTCGCGCGGATTCACGACGCGTGAATCTTTCCGCCCGGGCTGTGACGCGGAGGTACCACGGCGCTCGTCGGGAGGGCAATCCGCTCCTCCTCGGGCCCTGTTAGCCTCGGGGCCTCTTCTGGGTGGGAGTTCACGTGACGGAGATCGAGAGCCTGACGGCCCTGGCGCAGCACCTGTCGGCAGGCAAGAGCCTCGCCAACGTCATCCTCCAGGGCCTGGAGCTCCAGGAGCAGGGCGAGGCGCTGCTGCGCTCGGACCTCACGGGTAGCGTCTTCCTCGGCTGCCACCTGGACCCGCGCACGTTGCAGACCGTCATCGAGCGGGGCGCCATGGTGTTCCCGCCGTTCTCGGGCCTGCCGTACTCGCCCTACCGGGGGGCGCTCTACACGCCGGAGGAGCTGTACGCGGGGTTCGATCCCGCCCACCCGGAGAGCTACGCGGACACGCCGGACGCGCGCGTCTACGCGCACTGGAACTCGCGTGGGGGGGCCAACCCGCCCTCCATCCTGGAGACCCTGGCGCAGCGGCTCCATGACCACGCCATCACGGACGCGCTGGAGGAGGTGCTCGTCCACCAGGGCCAGCCGCGCCGGGTGGTGGCCATCATGGGCGGCCACTCCATGCTGCGCGGCCAGCCGGACTACCGCGCGGTGGCGGAGCTGGCGCGGGCCCTGGCGCGCCTGGGCTTCTTCCTGGTGAGCGGCGGCGGCCCCGGGGCCATGGAGGCCACGCACGTGGGCGTGTGGTTCGCCGGGCGGAGCGACGCGGAGCTGGACGCGGCGCTCGAGGTGCTGGCCCTCGCGCCGGGCTACAAGCACCCCGAGTGGCTGGCGCGGGCCTTCGAGGTGCGCGCCACCTGGCCGCTGCTCGACGAACACCGCGAGCTGAGCGACAGCCTGGGCATTCCCACCTGGCTCTATGGCCACGAGCCGCCCAACCCCTTCGCCACGCGCATCGCCAAGTACTTCGCCAACAGCGTGCGCGAGGAGGGCCTGCTCACCATCGCCAAGGGGGGCGTCGTCTACTCCCCGGGCAGCGCGGGCACCGTGCAGGAGGTCTTCCAGGACGCGTGCCAGAACCACTACAACACCGTGGGTGTCATCAGCCCGATGATCTTCCTGGGCCGCGACTTCTGGACGACGACGCGCCCCGTCTACCCGCTGCTCGCGCACCTGGCCCAGGGCCACGAGTACGCGCGGCACCTGCTGCTCACCGACTCCCAGGAGGAGATCATCCAGGCGCTGGTGCGCTTCAACCAGGAGCTGGACGCCCGGCGCGGGGTGGGTTGAGCCCCGGCGCTCAGCGGCGGCCGTCGAAGGGCACGCCCAGGTGCTCGCTGATGCGCAGGCCAAGCCACTCGGCGTCGAACTCGGTGGCCAGGTTGTCCGCGAGGCTCAGCAGCCGACCCTCCTGGGTCTTGAGGCAGACGGCGTGGCGGGTCTCGCGGAAGTGCCGCGCGACCTGCTGCTCGTAGGTCCGGCTGGACAGGCTGCGCACGGTGCGCGTGTCCACGGCCACCGAGCGCGGCAGGGGCAGGGGCTTGGTGACGAGCGACAGCTCCTGGCCCCGGATCTCCACCCACGTGGTGTTGAGGGCGTGGGCGAGCGCCACGTAGGTGATGAGCGCTAGCACTCCGCCCACGATGAACACGAGCGGGGGCTGGACCAGGAGCTTCGCGGTCTCGGGCGAGCGGATGGCGATCAGCGGCAGGAACGCCAGGAACCCGAGCGGCACCAGGAGCGGGGTGAGCGAGAAGTGGCTCCAGCCGATGCACAGGGCTCCCTTCTCCTCGCGCACGACGAAGGCCGAGGAGGTGTGGGGCGTCTTGGACGGGGCCGCGCCCCCGGCCTGGGCCCGGGCCTTGAACATCTGCGCGGTGCCACACGCGCGGCAGGTGACCAGGGAGAAGCCCGGGGTGGGGTCCGGCAGGGGCGCGGCGCACTTCTCACAGGGCAGCGACATGCGGGGAGTATCGGCGCGCGGCGCTCAGGACGCCAGGAGGTCCGCCCAGCTCAGGTCGAACCGGGCGAGGTACTTGCGCAGCCGGTCCGCGTCATTGACGCTCTTCTTCTGGGCGCGCGACTGGGCGAAGAGCAGCCGCCCCGCGTCCGAGAGCGAGCGCGCCTCACGGCACACGGCGAGCACCTCCGCGAGCTGGGCCCGATCGAAGCGATCCAGGGCCTCGGCCCGCTCGGCGCCCAGCACCTCGGCCACGACATCCGCGCCCGCCCGCGCGGGCCCCGCGTCCGAGCTCCAGTTGGCGCGCAGCCGCTCGCACTCCTCGTCCACGCCCTCGCGGGTGATGCGGCCGCCGGGGGCGAGCGTGGCCATGCGCAGCACCGCCGCGTTGAGATCCCGGAAGTTGCCGCTCCACTTCGCCGCGGCGGAGGTGGCGAAGCGCAGGAAGTGCTCCTGAGCCTCCTTGTTCATCGTCACCCGCGTGTCCAGGGCCTGCGAGGCCTGGTCCAGCTCGTAGAGCAGGTTGGGGAGGATGTCCTCGGGCCGCTCGCGCAGGGGCGGCAGCCGGAAGGTCCACAGGTTGATGCGCGCGAGCAGATCCTCCCGGAACCGGCCGCGCTCCACCTCGGCGAGCAGGTCGCGGTTGGTGCCCGCGAGCAGCTGGAAGTCGCTCTCCACCTCCTTGTCCGCGCCCACCGGCAGGAAGCGCTTGTCCTCGAGCGCCCGCAGCAACATGGCCTGCTCGTCCGCGCCCAGCTCGCCAATCTCATCGAGGAACAGCAGGCCCCCGTGGGCCTGCCGCAGCAGGCCCGGCCGGTCCGCCGCCGCTCCGGTGAAGGCGCCCTTCACGTGGCCGAACAGCGCGGACATGGCCCCGTCGCCCCGCAGGGTGGCGCAGTTGACGTCCACCAGGGGCCCGCTCACGTGCCGCCGGGTCTTCTTGAGCTGGTAGATGCGCTTGGCGAGCTGGGACTTGCCCGCGCCCGTGGGGCCCATGAGCAGCAGGGGCGCGCGCGAGCGGGTGGCCACCTCTTCAATCCGCTCGATGAGCCGGTTGAAGGCGGCGTTGCGGGTGTCGATGCCCGCCTTGAGGAAGGACAGGCCCTCGCGCTGCTCCTGCTGGAAGCGGCCCGCCAGGGTGTCGTAGCGCGACAGATCCAGATCGATGAGGGCGTGGGTGCCACCGCCCCCCATGTCCCGGCCTCCCGCCGAGGGCGACGTCTGCACGAGCCGGGCGGGGATGTGGCGGCTCTCCACCAGGAGGAAGAGGGAAATCTGGGTGATGTGCGTGCCCGTGGTGATGTGGACGAGGTAGTCCTCCTGCTCGGGCTGGAAGGGGTAGGCCTTGGCGTAGTCGAGCAGCGCGCCGTACACCTCCTCCAGGTTCCACGGGTCGCGGATGGCCACCGCGGTGGGCCGCACCAGCGTCTCCGGGGACACCAGGGCGATGTCCTCTTTCACCTGCCGGGCCAGCTCCGCCTGGGCCGGAGGGTGGAGCAGCTCCAGGCGGTGGACCACCAGGTCCTCCTGCTGGCACAGCCCCACCGTGGGCCGCCACCGGTCCCAGCGCCGGGGACCCTTGCCCGTGTCGAGCGTGGTCCCCAGCATCCCCAGTACCACCGTCTCGCGTGCCCGTTTCTTCGCCATGCGGAGCGGAGTTTATACGCCAGGCGCGCGGGGGACGCGGGGCGCTACTTCGCGATCCGCCAGACGGAGCCGGAGCCGCGCCAGTACACGCCGTTCGCGTCCACGGAGAGGATCTCGGGCGTGCGCGTCAGGGCGGACGAGGACACGGTGGTCAGCACCTGCGAGCCGCCCCCGTTCTTGCACGTCGCCGTCAGGGCCGAGCCGTTGAACCAGTAGTAGCGCTCCGCATCGACGGTGATGGACAGGTTGGTCGCGGTGCTCGCGAGCCTGGTGACGGCGCCGCTGCTCTTGGCCGCCTTGTAGAGGCCGCCCGTGCGATCGGCGAAGTAGAGGTCCGTGGCGTCCGAGGTGAGCGACACGATGCTGCCTGGCAGGCTGACGAAGCTCGTGGGCGTCGCCACGTTCTGCTTCGGGGCCTTCCAGATGATGGACAGGCCCTTCGCCACGTTGTCGGCCACGATGTAGAGGTGCGTGTCGTCCACGTGCACGCTCCGGCCCGCCACGTTCGCGATGGAGCGGGTGGCTTGGGTCCAGGCGCCTCCCGTGAGCGGCTGCGACCAGACGCTCTCGTCGCTGAGATCCAGCGCGTAGAGCTTCGTCGCGTCCACGGCGGGGATGGAGGTGGAGCGGGACGTGTTGAAGCCCGGCACCGAGACGATGCGTCCGTCGGGCATGATCTCGTTGAAGTGGCTGAACTGCGAGTTGCTCGGGTTCCGGAAGAGGGCGTAGGCGGAGGTCCCGTTCGTCAGGAACGTGGGCGGGTACCAGAGCCGCTGGGCGAGCAGGACGCCCGAGTTGGCCTGTGGGGTGGCCTGGCCGAAGTAGCTGTAGTTGGCCTCGTAGTTGATGGCTCCGGCGTAGTACACGGACTGGCCAAACGGGAGGACGGGCCGGTCGAGGCCCGCGCCCTGCGCGAGCTGGACCGGGGTGCAGGCGCCGTTGCACAGCGGGGTGCAGCTCGCCAGCGCCTGCGTGCTCGTGCCCGGCTCCAACGCAACGTCCGAGGGCTCCGCGCCCTCGCTCCCGGCGCCACAGCCGCCGAGGACGGCCGCCAGGAGCAGCGCCGGCACCGAACGCACCTGGGTGAACCGCTCGAATCCGTTCTCGTGCCTCGTCATGGGTCTCTCCCGAAACGTGAATTGATGGTTTTACGGGTCTACCCTGTTGTTGGGCCCCCAATAAGTCAAGGCGTGGATTCCAGGAAAATCGATGGGTTATGCATCCATCTTCTCCGTCTTCGCCCTCCGGATAGGGATTTATTCCCAGGGATAGGAAAGGGAACCCGGGCCTGGCGTGTCCCGAGGGAAGGGGGTCTGGCACGGCTCCTGCTCTACCTCCTCACGTGCCCGGCGAGACCGGGCGGACATCCTCGAAGGAGCAGGCCATGCAGACGACGACGACGACGACCCCGCGCGATTACGAAGTCCTGACGAACGAGACCGGCGGCGTGCCCATCAAGTCGTGGACGGTGGGGGTGCCGTTCGAGGACGAGGCCAAGAAGCAGCTCCGGGCGATGGCGGGCCTGCCCTTCGTGCACAAGTGGGTGGCGGCGATGCCGGACGTGCACCGGGGCTTCGGGGCCACGGTGGGCAGCGTGGTGGCGACCTCGGGCGCGGTGATTCCCGCCGCGGTGGGCGTGGACATCGGCTGCGGGATGATCGCGGTGCGCACCACGCTGCGCGCCGAGCAGCTGCCGGACTCGCTCGCCGGGGTGCGCTCGGCCATCGAGCGCGCGGTGCCGCACGGCCGCACGGACAACGGGGGCCGCAATGACCGGGGTGCCTGGCGCGAGGCGCCTCGGGCCCACCAGGAGGCCTGGGCCCAGCTCAAGCCCCGCTACGACGCCATCCTGGAGAAGCACCCCCGCCTGGGCCGCGGCCCGGACCTGGGTCACCTGGGAACGCTCGGCACCGGCAACCACTTCATCGAGCTGTGCCTGGATGAGGCCGGCCAGGTGTGGCTGATGCTGCACAGCGGCTCGCGCGGGGTGGGCAACCGCATCGGCAGCCACTTCATCGAGCTGGCCAAGGAGGAGATGAGCCGCTTCTTCATCCACCTGCCGGAGAAGGACCTCGCGTACCTGCCCGAGGGCTCCACGCACTTCCACGACTACCTGCGCGCGGTGAGCTGGGCGCAGGACTACGCGGCCACCAACCGCGAGCTGATGATGCGCTCGGCGGTGGAGGCGCTCCAGGCGAGCGGTGAGCTGCCGGCGTTCTCGCTCACCGACGCGGCGGTGAACTGCCACCACAACTACGTGGCGCGCGAGCACCACTACGGCAAGGACGTGCTGGTGACGCGCAAGGGCGCGGTGCGGGCGCGCCGGGACGACCTGGGCATCATCCCCGGCAGCATGGGGGCGCGCTCCTACATCGTCCGGGGAAAGGGAAACCCCGAGTCCTTCCACTCGTGCAGCCACGGCGCCGGCCGGGTGATGTCGCGCGAGGCCGCCAAGCGGCACTTCTCCCTGGAGGACCACGCCCGGGCGACGGAGGGGATCGAGTGCCGCAAGGACGCGGACGTCATCGACGAGACGCCCGGGGCCTACAAGTCCATCGACGCGGTGATGGCGGCGCAGGCGGGGCTGGTCGACATCGTCCACACCCTGCGCCAGGTGGTGTGCGTGAAGGGCTGAGCGCCGCGTCATGAGGCTTGCGTCATGAACCCACCTCGAGCCCGGGAGGCCGCCATGAGGGGATAGATCCACCGAGACGCCCGCTCCCTCCGCTGACTCCGGTCAGTAGGATGAGGGAGTGGGCGTCGCTACGTGCGGGCAAGGGTAGAGCAGGGAGGGAGAGGTCATGATTCGCATCGATGGATCGAAGGGCGAGGGCGGCGGGCAGGTGCTGCGCACGTCGTTGGCGCTGTCGCTGGTGACGGGCGCGCCGTTCCAGATGGAGAACATCCGCGCGGGGCGCGCCAAGCCGGGGCTGCTGCGCCAGCACCTCACGTCGGTGAAGGCGGCGGCCGAGGTGGGCGGCGCGGAGGTGGAGGGCGCCGAGCTGGGTTCGCGGGCGCTGACGTTCCGGCCCCGAGCCGTGAAACCGGGGGACTACCACTTCGCGGTGGGCACGGCGGGCAGCGCCACGCTGGTGCTGCAGACGGTGCTGCCGGCGCTCCTGAGCGCGGGCGCGCCGTCCTCGCTGGTGCTGGAGGGCGGGACGCACAACCCGGCGGCGCCGCCGTTCGACTTCCTCGCCCAGGCGTACCTGCCGCTCGTGCGCCGGATGGGGCCCTCGGTGGAGGCCACGCTGGAGCGGCCGGGCTTCTTCCCCGCGGGAGGCGGGAAGTTCCGGGTGGACGTGCGGCCCGCGCCCCTCCAGCCGCTGCACTTGCTGGAGCGGGGCAAGGTGGTGCGGCGCATGGCCACGGCGCTCATCGCCCAGGTGCCCTTCGAGGTGGCGCAGCGCGAGCTGACCACGGTGGGGCGGGTGCTCGGGTGGGCGGCGGAGGAGCGGCGGGTGGAGGAGGTGAAGCGGCCCATTGGCCCCGGCAACGCGCTGGCCCTGGCGGTGGAGAGCGAGCACGTCACCGAGGTGTTCACGGCGTTTGGCGAGCGGGGCGTGCGGGCGGAGGCGGTCGCCGAGGCAGTGGTGGAGGAGGCGCGGGCCTACCTGGAGGCCGAGGTTCCCGTGGGACAGCACCTGGCGGATCAGCTCCTGCTCTTGCTCGCGCTGGCGGGAGGCGGCGCGTTCCGGACGCTGCCGCTGGAGGGGCACGCGCTCACGCAGATCGAGACGTTCCGGCACTTCATCGACGTCCCGGTGACGGTCCGGGAGGTCTCGCCCCGGGTGCGGGAAGTGGTGGTGGGCCGGGGATGAGCGACGTCAGCGAGGCGGAGTTGAACGACGCGGTGCACCGCGCGAGCGAGGAGCTGAGGCTGGCCTCGTATTACGAGGCGTGTGTCCGGCCCCTCGTGCGCAATCCCGAGGGGCACTGGCCCCGCTGCTGCGGCGGCGGGTGCGAGCCCTGTGCCCAGCTGCTCAACCGCGTGGCGGCGCGCACCCTGGAGCTGCTCGGCACGCCCCGGGTGAGCCCGCTGCCGGAGGCGTGACGGGCCTCAGAAGAGGCGCAGGCCCAGGCCCAGCCGCACGCCGTAGCCCAGCTGGGTCTCCGTGATGCGGCTCGCGCCGTGGAACACGTCCACGCCGAGCTGGCCCAGCAGGGAGAGCGTCAGGTCCTCTCCGATGTAGACCTCGGCGCCCACGCCGCCCAGGGGCTTCACGCGCCAGTAGCTGCTCGTGCTCAGGCCCTGATCATAGGCGACCTCCACCTGACCCAGCGCCGTCACCGTCTCCGTCACGGAGTAGGTGGCCACGAGCGCGGGGTTGACCCGCAGGAACCACCCGCGCACGTTGCGCGTGTCGAAGTAGCGGCTGCCCGGGTTGCCCGTCACGCCCAGGCCCAGCTCCGGCGCCAGCGTCCAGTCCCCGCTCGTCCAGACCCGCACGCGGCTCGTCACCTCGGCCGTCGTCGACAGGCGCAGGTAGTCGAAGCGCGCCCGGGCGCCCATCTCCCAGCCCGGCAGGAGTCCCTGACGGTACGCCACGCCCAGTTCCGGCACGCCCACCCACGCGGACACCGCCGAGCCCCCCTCCGGCAGGGTCGCGGGGGCCAGCATCGCGCCCACTTCCCGGGGCCCGGCCTCCATCCGCGTCTCCTGGGCCGCCACGACCCCCGGAGTCATCGCCACGACCGGGGCCATCGCCAGCCACGGCCCCACCCACCACGTCCGCATCGTTCGCGTCATAGGGCCGCGCACTCTGGCGCGGGGCTTCGCCCCCGTCGAGCGCTTCTTCCGGAAAAGCCCTGCTGGATATCCAACAAATCCGGGCGGTTGCCCTGGTTGCGGTACATACTTCCCGGGCTTCACACGGCATGCTCCTGTTTCCTGCTAATCTCGTATTCTGAGAGCACGGGTGAGTGCCCGGCGCGGTCCCGGTATTTTCCTGATACAGGAGTATTCCATGGTCTCCAGCACGACCCTCGCCACCGTCCTCGAGCCGGCTCCGTCGTGTGCCTCCGCGGACGTGAGTCCCCGGCGGCGCTCGTGCCGGACGCGTCCGCGGGTGTTGCTCGTCGAGGCCCGGCCCGAGCAGCGGGACGTGCTCGCCCAGGCGCTGGTGGGCGCGGGCTTCGAGGTGCTGGCCGCCGCGGCGATCGAGCCCGTGCTGGAGGCGCTGGGTCCGGGCGGCGCGCTGCCGCACCTGCTCTTCGTCCCCGCCGAGTCCGCCGAGGGAGGCATGGACGGCCTGGCCCTGTGCGAGCGGCTGCGCGCCGAGCCCCGGACGGAGCACCTGCCGGTGTACCTGCTGGCGGCCCAGGACTCGCCGACCCTGCGCGAGCGCGCGGACGCGGTGCGCGCGGACGACGTGCTGGTGCAGCCCCTGCCGCCGCGCGTCGTGGTGTCGCTGGCGCGGCTCAAGGCGGGCCGGGGCGCGTTCGCCTCCGCCTACGAGGCCCACACGGTGCGCCTGCCGCTGGCCGAGGCCGTCCATGCGCTGCTGCATGGGGTGCGCGAGGGCCGGGTGGAGCTGCGCGACAACGCGGGCTGGCTCACCTTCCGCCAGGGCCACGTGGTGGACGCGTCCTTCGAGGGCGAGCGCGGCATGGTCGCCATCCGCCGCCTGCTCTTCTTCGGCTCGGGGGCCTACGCGGTGGCCTTCGGCGAGGAGCTCGCGCCGGGCAAGCTGCTGCTCAACGCGCGCATCTACGACTCGCTGCTCCTGGCCGCCGCCGAGCGCTTCCAGGCGCTGTGCGCGCTGGGCATCCCCCTGTCCGCCCGGCTGACGGTGGACTTCAAGCGGCTGGCGGACGTGGTGCGCTCGCTGCCGGAGGACGTGGGCCAGGTCATCCGCCTGTGTGACGGGCACCGCACCGTGTACACGGCGCTCCTGGAGTGCGGCCTGTCCGAGGTCACCACCCTGGAGGTGCTCACGTGCCTGTATGCCCAGGGGGTGCTGGTGCCGGCCACGTTCATCGCCGAGCGCGAGCGCGTGCCCCAGCAGGTGCCGCGCTTCTTCGAGCCGGTGCTCGATGCGGCGGACGAAGAGGCGGACGACGAGGCCCCCTTCGAGGACACCTTCGCGGCCACGGGCAGCTAGGCCCCCGTTCGGCGGGTTTGACTCCGCCGGGCCGCTGGGCGAGAAGGCGCGGGCACTGACTCCCAGGAGGGCCCCCGCATGTCCGGTCATAACCGTTGGTCCAAGCTCAAGCGGGCCAACGCCATCATGGGCAAGACCAAGGGCAAGCTGTACTCCAAGCTCATCAAGGAGATGACGGTCGCGGCCCGCCTGGGCGGCGGCAGTCCGGAGGGCAATGCCCGGCTGCGCGTGGCCATCGCCGCGGCGCGCGAGGCCAACATGCCCAACGACAACATCCAGCGCGCCATCAAGAAGGGCACCGGCGAGCTGGAGGGCGAGAGCTACGAGGAGATCGTCTACGAGGGCTACGGCCCCGGCGGCGTGGCGCTGCTCGTGGAGTGCCTCACCGACAACCGCAACCGCTCCGCCGCCGACGTGCGCTCCATGCTGGGCAAGGAGGGCGGCAACATGGGCGCGGAGGGCTCGGTGAACTGGATGTTCCACAAGAAGGGCGTCATCACCGTGAAGCCGGGCCCCTCCGAGGACCAGGTGATGGCGGCGGCCCTGGACGCGGGGGCCGAGGACGTCATCGACCAGGGGGCGGACGGCTTCGAGGTGCGCTCGGCGCCGGTGGATCTGCACACGGTGGCCTCGGCCCTGGAGGCCGCGGGGCTCACGCTCGGCGAGCAGAAGTGGACCTACCTCCCCCAGAACACGGTGCGCCTGGAGGGCGACAACGCCCGGAAGATGCTCAAGCTCATGGAGCTGCTCGAGGACAACGACGACGTGCAGAACGTCTACGCCAACTTCGAGATCGACGACGCCCTCCTGGAGTCGCTCTCCGGGTGAGGGGCGCGGGGGGGGCCCGTCGACACGGCAGGGCCCGCCGCGTTATAGGGCTGGGCTGAACCCCTGTTCCGTTGCACCTGGAGAGGCAGCTTGCGCGTCCTCGGTATCGATCCTGGCAGTCGCTTCATGGGCTATGGCGTGGTGGAGGATCAGCGCGGCAAGCTCGTGCACGTGGGCCACGGCCTCATCCGGGTGGACGCCGAGGCGGCGCTGGAGTGGCGGCTCAAGGAGCTGCATGAAGCGCTCCTCGACGCGCTCAAGCGCTACCGGCCGGACGCGGTGGCGGTGGAAGGCGTGTTCACCTTCCGCAATGCCCGCAGCGCCCTGGTGCTCGGCCATGCCCGGGGCGTGGCGCTGCTGGCGGCGGCCCAGGTGGGGCTCACCGTGTACGAGTACGCCCCCACCAAGGTGAAGCGCTCGGTGGGCGCGGGCGGCTCGGCGGACAAGGACGCGGTGGCGCGCATGGTGCGCACCTTCCTGGAGCTGGAGGAGCTGGAGCGCGCGGACGTGAGCGACGCGCTCGCGGTGGCGCTCTGCCACCTCAACCATGGCCGGGCCGCGGTGCCCGCTGGGGGCCGGAGCGTGAAGGCCCGGAGCAAGACGGCGCGCTCGCGGCTCGCGGACAAGCTCACGCCGTCATACCGGCGGCCGGAGGCGGGATGATTTCCTCACTGCGTGGCACCGTCCAGGAGAAGAGCCTCGAGGAGGCCACGCTCGACGTGGGCGGCGTGGGCTACCGCGTCTTCTTCTCCACCCTGACGCTCGGGCGCCTGCCCGCCGAGGGCGAGTCCGTGCAGGTGCGCATCCGCACCGTGGTGCGCGAGGACGCCTTCGAGCTGTTCGGCTTCCTCACCCGCACCGAGGAGGAGCTCTTCCTGATGCTCAACTCCGTGTCCCACGTGGGCCCGCGGCTGGCGCTGGCGGTGCTCTCCGGCATGGAGGTGCCCGAGCTGGTGGCGGCCCTGGGCCGGGGCGAGGTGGCGCGCCTCACCAAGATTCACGGCGTGGGCAAGAAGACCGCCGAGCGGCTGGTGCTGGAGCTCAAGGAGAAGGTGAAGACGCTGCACCTGGAGCAGGTGGCCACGCAGATGAAGCCGGAGGCGCCGGCCTCGAAGAACCTGGCCGACCTCATCTCCGCGCTCGTCAACCTGGGCTACAAGGCCCCCCAGGCGGAGAAGGCGGCGGCGTCCGCCAGCGAGCGCCTGGGCGAGGAGGCCGCCTTCCAGGCGCTCTTCCGCGAGGCGCTCAAGATGCTGCGCGCCACGCCCTGAGCGCCCGCGCGCTCAGAAGTGCGTGACGCGCACCTCGGGCTCGGGCTGATCGTCCGGCACGCCCTCGCGCTTGCGCTGGCACGCCGCGCAGCACTCCGCCCACGGCACGAGCTGCAGGCGCTCCAGGGGGATGGCGGCCTTGCAGTCCTCGCACCGCCCGTAGGCGGCGGGCGTCGTGTCGAGCTTGGTGAGGGCGGCGTGCACGCGCGGCAGCAGCGCGTCGTTGCGCTCCTCGCCGGACTCGGCCGCCTCCTGGAGCTGCTCGCGCTGCTCGTCGTCGATGGCCGACCACACCCAGTCCGGCGGCTTCTTCCCGGAGAGCATGTAGTGCAGCACGTGCAGCTGGTGCTCGGCCTCGCGGCGCTGGGCGTCGCGGCGCAGTGCCTGCAGCTTCGGGTTCTCCATCAGTCGCGACAGGCGCTTCTGCACGTCGCGCCGCATGCCCGCGTCCTGGGTGATGACCTCGATGTACGCCTCGGGGGTGACGCCGAGGGGCTCGCACACGTGCTGCAGGACGCGCTCGAAGATGGGCTCGATGCCCGCCGTGGCGGCGGTGGCGAGCCAGTTCGTGGCGGAATGCAGCGCGTCAAGCGACGCCAGGACGGACTGGTGGATGTCCTTCCACTGCGGCGAAGGGCCTTCTGGAGATCCGGTCGTCATGCCTGGGGCCATATAACCACAAGGGCTCCGGAAGCCACACGGCCGCGTGGGCCCGGGGCCTGTCTCCTCGCCTGCCCGAGGACCGCGCCATGTCGGTCCACCTCTGACCCGTTCTGGCGCGGGCGGGTGCCCCATTCCGGGCCCGTGCCCCTCCTGGGCCGGGGCGGGGCGGGCGGCATGGGCTTCGCAATGGAGGGGAGCACGTTCCTCCCCCCCCACCCCCCGGAGCCCGGCCGTGCCTCCCTCGAACGCCAGCAGCGACGCCATCCAGCGCATCTCCCTGAAGAACCGCGAGTACGCCTACATCGAGGACGCCAACCGAGGCGTGGTGCTGGTGGAGATCGGCCCCCGGGTGCTCACCCTGGAGGCGCACCTCACCCTGGTGATGAAGAGCCGCATGGTGGAGCTGGGCACGGGCAGCTGGTGTGTGGTGCGCAACCCCGTGGTGCGCGCCGAGGGCCGGGTGGCGCTGGATGACTTCGGCCAGGCGCGCATCGCCGTGGGCGACCGCGAGGTGCGGGTGGGCCCCCAGGTCTTCCCCCTCTACCCGGGCGAGGAGCTGGAGGGGGAGATCGTCCCCGAGTACGTGCTGGGCACCAACGAGGCGCTGCGCCTGCGGGCGCTCACGGCCTTCCAGGAGGAGGGGGCCTCGGCGGGGGCGCGCCGCCGCGAGGCGGGCGACGAGTGGCTGATGCGGGGCCCGGGCCGCTACGTGCCCAACGCGGCGGTGGTGGTCGTCTCGGACGAGAAGGCCCGGGTGCTCAAGGAGACCGAGTACTGCGTCGTGCTCAACCCGGTGGACCGCGCCACCGGCCGCATCCAGGAGGGCCGCCGCAAGGTGATTTCCGGGCCCGACGTGTTCTTCCTCGAGCCCGGCGAGGAGCTGGAGGGGGAGGTGCGCCGCAAGCACGTCCTCTCGGAGATGCAGGGGCTCAAGCTCCAGGCACTGGATGACCTGGCCGAGCCGGAGGAGGGCGGGGTGCCCCGCGAGCGCAAGGCGGGCGACACGTGGATCGTCCGGGGCCCGCGCACCTACGTGCCCAGCGAGAAGGTGCTCATCCTCAAGGAGATTGTCGCGCTGTCGCTCGGCCAGGGCGAGGGCCTGTACGTGCGCGACCTGCGCTCGGGCAAGGTGTCGCTCGTGCAGGGCCCCTGCCAGTTCATGCCCGAGGCCCACCAGGAGCTGCACGAGAAGCGCCTGTCCGCCGAGGCCGAGGCGCTCTTGGGCCTGGCGCCGCCCGCGCTCGTGGCGGTGCCAGGCGAGGGAAAGGCGCCCCGGGCCCCGTCCGCCGGGGAGCGGGTGGACCGCACGCGCGCCATCGTGCTGCGCATCGAGGACAACGCGGCGGTGCTCATCAACGACTTCGAGACGAACCACGCGCGGGTGGAGTTCGGCCCCGCCAAGGTGATGCTGCGCCCGTACGAGGACGTGACGGTGCTGGACCTGTCTGGCAGCACGCCCAAGAAGCCCCGGCAGCTCAAGGTGCTGATGCTGCGGCTGGGCCCGGACTTCGCCACGGACCTGTTCGAGGTGGCCACGCGCGACCATGCGCGGCTGCGCATCAAGCTGTCCTACAAGTGGCAGTTCGACGTGGCGGAGGACTCGGAGAAGGACAAGGCCATCTTCCGGGTGAACGACTTCATCGGCTACGTCTGCGAGAACCTCGCCTCGCGCATCCGTCAGGTGGCCGCGGAGAACGACTTCGAGACGTTCCACAAGACGGCGAGCGTGCTCATCCGCCGCGCCATCTTCGGCATGGACGAGGGGGGCCGGCCGCGCAAGGACCGGCTCTTCGCGGAGAACCAGCTGCGCATCATCGACATCGACATCAAGGACATCGCGCCGGTGGACGACAAGACGGCGCTCAAGCTGCGCGAGGCCATCGACACGAACATCCAGATTCAACTGGATGCCTCGCGTCAGGAGGCGCAGGCGGCCGCCGAGCTCAAGCGCATCCGCAGCGAGGAGGAGAAGCAGCTCGCGGACATCTCCAGCCATCGCAAGGCGGAGGCCGAGCGCCAGTCGCTCATCGAGCTGCAGAACCGCAACAACCAGCTGGCCACGCTGAGCCGGGCCAAGGTGGAGGCCGAGGCTCAGCTGGAGAAGGCGCGCGTGGAGAGCGAGGAGGCGCTGGCGCGCGCGGAGGCCGAGGCCCGGTCCTCGCGCATCCGCACCGAGGCGGAATTGGAGCGCGAGCGCAAGATGACGGAGATGACGATGGAGCGGCAGAAGCGGCTCAATGACCTGGAGGTCGAGCGGCAGGCGCGGCTCGCCGAGGTGGAGGCGTCGCAGTTCCGCCAGCGGGTGGAGGCGCTCGGGGGCGGGGAGAACTTCGTCAAGATGGTGGCCGCCCAGGCCCAGGCGGCCGTGGTGGGCGGGCTGGACAAGGTGGTGTTCCTGCCCAGCGGCTCCAACCTCAACCTCTTCGACTCCATGCAGGGCCTGCTCGGGCCGGGCGGTGCGACGGTGCGTCCGGGACCGGGAGGTGGCACGGGCGGCGGCCATTGACCGCACGGCGGTGTCGGGGGCATGAACGCACGCATGCGCCCTGTCGATCCCCGCGACGTTCAGAGCCGAGAAGACCTCGCCCGCTTCGTGCGCGGCCTCGCCCAGGCGCTCGAGCAGCACCCCGAGGCGTGGGAGAACGCGACGCTTCCCCGCTTCCTGGAGGCGATGAGCGCCTGGATCGAGGACATGGACGGCTATTACCAGAACCAGGGGGCAGCCGTTCCCACTCGGCCCGAGTGGCGGACGTTCGCGGAGATCCTCTCGGCGGCGCGGGTCTACGAGTAACTCACCCCGCGCGGGGCGCGTCAGACCTCCTGGCCGTCGAGTACGCTGGCGCCCCCCTTCACGCAGGAGCCCCGCATGAGCGATTCCACGACGGACGGGCCTGGAGCGCTCCCGGTCTTGCGACCGTTGAATGTTCCCTGGATGCTGTCGCCCTCGGGTCCGGGATTGAAGGCGACGTGTGTCGAGGAGCCGTGGGCCTGTCAGGTCACGGCCTACGCGCTCTTCGGTCCGTTGGCCGGGACGTATTTGAAGGACGAGAACACCGAGGACCCGGGCTACCATCTCATCCGGGTCGAGTTCGTTCGGAGCGGGTGGTCTCGGTTCTCCCCGATCTTCGCGGAGCGCGACCCCATCCAGCGGGCCCAATACGATTGGAGTCAGGTTCCGTTCCGCGGTCCCGTGGACATGACAACGGATTGGAGGGGCGAATACAACCGAGCCTGGCTGTCGAACGGCGCCTGCCCCGATTCCGGAGCGTATGAGGTTCTGGGGTCCCCTTGGGCCCAGGAGCCGCGGGTGGCCCGCTTCGGCTTGAGGCATTTCATCCTGGTCGGGCACGATGCGTATGTCGAAGTGCTGGCGATGGATTGGAAATGGTCGCTGGCCCCTCGGGAATGAGGTCTCGAAATGCAAGACAGCGTGAAGGTGTCCGTGGAAGAGCTCCGGGCCCTCTTGGCGGAGGCGCAACTCGAGGGCCTGGTCGTCACGGGGTTCGTGGACGATGGAAGCGGTTTTTCGGGGGACGTCAAACCACTGCGTCGATTCGCTCAATTCCATCCCATGTGGGATGAGGTCTACCTCGAGCTGGGTCGGGTGCTGCTGCGCCTCAAGGTCGTCGACGGCTACTCGGGTCTCCAGATGGAGCGGGTGGCTCGGATGGAGAGCGCTTTCGAGGTCGACCCCGATGATGTCTTTGGGGCGATGTCCCTATTGAGGACGTTGTTGCCGAGCGGGAGGGAGTCCGCCCGGGTCGAGCAGATAGACTATTACGTGGACCCGGCGGGCGCGGGGAGGGCGGGGAAGGTGGCGGCGCTGGGCCTGGCGCTGGACAAGGGGGAGTACCTGTTCTTCGACCCGCAGGACCCCGCCAATGGCATCCATGTCGGCAACGTCCAGTCGCGGGACCTCTGGCTCGCATGGACCGAGCAGCGTTACGTGCCCGGGTCCTGTGCCGTGTAGCCGAGGCGCACCGGGCCTCACGCCGCGTGGCGGGAGGCGGCGGCCGGGGTGAAGGCGCCAGACGTGGGCGGGGGCAGGGTGAGCGTGGGGGCCAGGCCCGGCGCCATCACCGCGCGGGTGAGCAGCGAGGAGGGGTGCACGTTCACGAAGCCTCCGTCCGCCCGCGCGCGGCCCGCGAACACCTTCTCCACGATCATCGACGAGTACTGCTCCAGGGAGTTCTCGCGCGTGTTGCCGTTGAGCACCACCTCCCAGCCCATCTGCTCGGCGAAGGTGCGCACCCCCGGGATGGTGGACTGCAGGGGGGTGTAGCTCTCGGTGGCGACCCCGTTCTCGCTCATGACGAACACCTCGTCGGCGGTGGCCACCGCGAGCGACATGTTGCCCGGGCTGTGGCCCGGCGTGGACAGCAGCGCCACGCCCTGGCCGAGCCAGGTGTCCCCCGACAGCAATTCCACCCGCTCCGGAGGCACGCCCCCGGTGCCCTCGGGCACGTACCAGACGCGCTCCAGGGGATGGGGGCAGCGCACGGCGTCCCACTCGGCGCGCTGCACCAGGAGCCGCGCCCGGGGGAAGTAGGCCGGCTGGCCGTCCCCTCCGAGCCAGCGCCGGACGTCCTGGGCCTTCAGGTGATCGAAGGCGAGGTAGTCCACGTCCTCGGGCGTGAGGCCCAGGGCCTCCAGGTGCGCCTGCACGGTGCCGTGCCGCCGCGTCATCACCTGGGTGGTGACGAAGGTGCCGTACTTCTCGCGCAGCGCCTTGAAAAAGGGTGCCTCGTGGCCGCGCTCGTAGTCGCTCGGGTTGAAGAGCAGCACGCGCTCGGTGCCCTCCTGCTGGAAGCGCACCACCTGCATCCGGTGCCGCACCATGACGTAGGGCGCGGGCGAGCGCGCCGCGCCGCTGAAGGCGAACACGGTGGGGTAGGGGAAGGAGACGAGGTCACACGTGGCCAGGGCGGTGGCGGCGCCCTCGGACGTGAAGGCCTCGCGTGCCCGCTGGGCCGCCTGGCGCAGGGCGCGCAGCCGGGGCCCGGCCGCCTGCTCGGCACGCGCCTCGGAGAGGAAGGGGAGGGGTCGGAAGGACGCGGTCATGGTTCCTTCCTTTCGCATGGCCTCGGGAGGCCCCGCGAGGGCCCTCGCGCCGCCGGGTTCACTGGTAGACGGGGTTTTCCCGGGGCCGCGTCGGGGCGGCGGCGAGGGCGCCTCCCGGCTATGTGAGAGAGACCGCGACGGCGGGGTTGTTCTGGTAGGGTGGGGAAAGAGGATTCACGGCACATGGCGAAGCGGAAGACGGACGACGCGCTCTCGGGAGAGGCGCTCAACGACGAGGGCCGGGTCGAGGCCTCGCTCCGCCCACGCTCCTTCGACGAGTACGTGG
This sequence comes from Archangium primigenium, assembly GCF_016904885.1. NCBI lineage: Bacteria > Pseudomonadati > Myxococcota > Myxococcia > Myxococcales > Archangiaceae > Melittangium > [Archangium] primigenium. Next base: position 7,269,245 of record NZ_JADWYI010000001.1, on the reverse strand, counting down.
GGCAGAGCGCCGTGGTGGACAAGCTGCGGGTGTACGTCCAGGCGGCGCGCAGCCGCGGGGAGGCGCTCGACCACTGCCTCTTCTCCGGGCCCCCGGGTCTGGGCAAGACGTCGCTCGCCTACCTCATGGCGACGGAGCTCGGCGTGGGCATCCACGTGACGAGCGGTCCCGCGCTCGAGCGCAAGGGGGACCTGGCCGGGCTGCTCACCAACCTCAACGAGCGCGACATCCTCTTCATCGACGAGGTGCACCGGCTCAACGCCGCCATCGAGGAGTACCTTTATCCGGCGATGGAGGACTTCCGGCTGGACATCACCATCGACACGGGCCCCGCCGCCCGGGCGATGAAGATCGATCTGCCGCCCTTCACCCTCATCGGCGCCACCACGCGCACGGGCCTGCTCACCTCGCCCCTGCGCGACCGCTTCCAGATCCAGGAGCGGCTCGAGTACTACGAGCCCAAGCACCTGGAGATGATCCTCAACCGCTCGGCGCGCATCCTCGGCGTGAAGCTGGACAAGGAAGGCGCGCGGGAGATCTCCACCCGCTCGCGCGGCACGCCCCGTATCGCCAACCGGCTCCTGCGCCGCCTGCGTGACTTCGCCCAGGTGGAGGGGGATGGCACCATCACCCGGGAGCTGTCCGCCCAGGCGCTCACCCGGCTGGGCGTGGATGCCTCGGGCCTGGACGCCATGGACCGGAAGATCCTCCTGGCCATCCTGGAGAAGTTCGGGGGGGGCCCGGTGGGCGTGGAGACGATCGCCGCGAGCGTGGGCGAGCAGCGCGATACCATCGAGGACGTGTACGAGCCCTATCTGCTGCAAGAAGGCTTCCTCCAGCGCACGCCGCGCGGCCGCACGGCCACGCATCGCGCGTACACCTACTTCAACAAGAAGGCGCCCGAATCGGCGCAGGGGTCCCTCTGGTGAGTTCCGCGCCCGCTGCATCCTCCCCCCGTGCCTCGCGCGTCCCGCGTGACTTCTACGAGGCCCTGGTGCGTGCCTCGCAAGGCAGCCAGGCCGGCTTCCTCTCCGAGCGCGAGCGCTGGCTGCGGGCCCTGTCGGTGGACGCCCGCGAGGAGCTGCTCTTCGAGTTCGAGATGCTCCTGCGGGGCATGGAGCGCTACGTCCACCAGCAGGACAACGGCGTCACGGCCGAGTCGCACGAGCAGCCGCTCGTCACGCGCGACTTCCGCGAGGAGCTCAAGGACATCCGCGCCACGCTCAGCCAGAGCATCCGCCTGGCGCGCCACCTGTTGGACCCGGACTCGGACCAGAAGCTGCAGTTTCGCCGCTACGTGGAGACGCAGCTCGCGGACGACCGGGGCCTGCGCTCGCGCATCGAGGGCGAGCGGCAGCAGGAGACGCCCCAGGAGAGCCTCTTCGTCCTGCGCCAGTCCTTCGAGTCGCTGCGCAACCTCATCGACCACCTGTTGCAGCTGCCCGTCTGTGGCCTGAGCCTCTTCACCGACGTGGGCAACCTGGTCCTGCGCGAGATCGTCCTCAACCGCTACTTCCGGCCCTGCCGCCTCACGGAGTTCCGGCTGGAGTACGACCGGGTGCGCTCGGCGCGGCTCCTGGCGCTGCTGGCCACGGTGCCCGCGGAGACCCGGCCGCTGTTCACCACGGTGTACCTGGGCCTGTTCCGGCTGCTGCACTGCCTGGCCTACGTGAGCCAGGATACCCAGGGCCCCATTCCCCGGCGGGTGCGCGTGCTGCTGGCGCTCGTGCGCAGCGAGTCGCTCAGCCTCGCGGGCTACTTGAAGAACGAGCTGGCGCCGCGCGCCGGCCCCAAGCCCCTGCAGGCGGCGTGTCTGCGCGCCGCCCGGGACATCGCCCGCGAGACGGAGCGCGTCGCCCGGGAGATCCTCGTGGAGCTGGACCGGGACCGGGCCGCCGCCGCCCGGGCCTCCTATGCCTTCACCCAGCTCCTGCGCAACCAGGTGGTGGCGCTCACCGAGGCGCTCTCCCCGGGCTCCATGGTGGGCGAGGCCCCGTTCGAGCAACTCGTGTCCACCACCGAGTGCGCGAGCCGCCTGCGCAAGGACCTGTGGGTCTTCTCCCAGCTGTGCCGCGCGGCGGAAGGGCACCTGCGCAACGACGACGTGCCGGCCTCCGAGTCGGCCATCTCCAGCATCGTGGCCTTCCTGGGCTACTTCCAGGACGGCAGCTACCAGCTCTTGCGCTACGTGGACTACGAGGCCTTCGATCGCTTCTCGGCGCTGCTCACCGAGCTGCCCTGGCCGCCCGAGGGCCCCGCGGTGCGCACCCGCCTCATCGCGGACCTCAAGGGCTTCTCCCAGACGCTGGAGCACACCTTCGCCGCGGTGAGCCGGCGCGCCCAGCTCCAGGGCTTTCATTTCGACCGGATCGAGGCCGAGGCCCTGCGCGACCGGTTCCTCTCCACGGCGCAGTGAGTCACACCCCGTGAAGTCCTCGGGGTGTCCGATGGTGGGCACCGCAAGCGCCCCGGATGCCTCGGGTGCGTGCGCCCATCGTTTGATTCCGGGCAGCCGCTTGGGCTATGCGGGGGCCCCCATGACGCGCCGGGCCGGGCGGGCATGGGGAAAAAGTCCTGACACGCATGTCACGGTGTTGGAACTTCTGCACAGCGGATCGAGGGGGAGCAGGGCACCGGAAGTCGCGGTGCGCCTGGAGGGCAAGCGGACACGTCCAATGATTCCAACCCCTTGTCGCCGCGAGGCGCCGCCGGGGGTCTCCGGGGGAGGAGACGGGATCCATGGCGTACGACTTGCAACGATGCGCGGCGCGTCAGATGGGCAGTGAACAGAGCAGCACCCGCATCGAAGAGGCGACATCCAACCATGCCTTCCAGTTCCTTCAACCAGCGCACGCTCCTTCAGCCCGTCCACTGCCAGGGGGTGGGTCTCCACTCGGGTGCCCCGGTGAACCTGTCCCTCCTGCCGGCGCCGGCCAACCACGGCATCGCCTTCGTGCGCACGGACACGCCCCGGCCCGTGGTGCTGCCGGCGCTGTCGGAGTACGTGGTGGACACGTCGCTGGCCACCACGCTGGGCCGTGACGGGGTGAAGGTGAGCACGGTGGAGCACCTGATGTCGGCGCTGGCCGGCATGGGGCTGGACAACGTGCGCGTGGAGCTGGACGGGCCCGAGGTGCCCATCATGGACGGCAGCGCCGCGCCCTTCGCCACGCTCATCGCCGAGGCGGGCCTGCGCGAGCAGGAGGAGCCGCGCCGTGTCCTGGTGATGAAGAAGACGGTGACGGTGGCGGACGGGGACAAGGAGGCGAGCCTGTCGCCCGCCAAGGGCTTTCGCATCTCGTGCACGGTGGACTTCAAGCACCCGCTCATCACCGAGCAGTCCTTCGAACTGGAGTTCTCCGACCGGTGCTTCGCCCGGGAGATCTCCCGCGCGCGCACGTTCTGCTTCCGCCGGGACGTGGAGATGATGCAGAAGATGGGCCTGGCGCGGGGCGGCTCGCTGGACAACGCCATCGTGGTGGACGACTTCTCCATCCTCAACCCGGACGGCCTGCGCTTCGCCGACGAGTTCGTGCGCCACAAGATCCTGGACGCCATCGGGGACATCTCCCTGTTCGGCCGCCCCGTGGTGGGCCACCTCAAGGCCTTCAAGACGGGCCACGCGCTCAACCAGAAGCTCGTCAAGGCGGTACTGGCCGACCCGAGCGCCTACGAGATCGTCCCCCTGCGCAAGCACGTGGACGTGTTGGAGCTGCGCCTGCCGGAGCTCGGTCTCGAGCCGCTGGTGGCCTGAGTTCGCGTCCAAGAAATTTCTTTGCGAGTCCGGGGTTTTCTCGACTAAGGACCCCAACCCATGCCCATGCGCACCTCTTCCACGTTCCTGGCCGCGGTTCTCGCGGCTTCCCTCGTCTCCGGCTGCAACAAGGAGAAGACCCCGGCGGCCGCCGCCACCGCGTCTTCGCCCACCTCCTCGACGGAGCCCTCCGCCGACACGGTGGTGGCCACCTTCGGTGACGGCCAGAAGATCACCTTCGGCGAGCTCAACGATCGCCTGAAGGATCCGCTCGCCAACCTGGAGAAGCAGAAGTACCAGACGCGCAAGCAGGGTCTGGACGGCTTCGTGGTGGAGAAGCTCGTGAAGGCCGAGGCCGACAAGCGCCAGCTCACCGAGGAGGCCCTGGTCAAGGCCGAGGTGGACGACAAGATCCCCCAGCCGCCCGAGGAGGAGATCAAGAAGCTGTACGAGGAGGCCAAGGAGCGGCTGCCCCCGGGCACCACCTACGAGCAGGTCAAGCCGCAGATCGTCGACTTCCTGTCCGGCTCCAAGAAGCAGGAGCGGGCGCGGGAGTACTTCGGTGAGCTGAAGAAGAACGCGAACGTGCAGATCACCCTGCCCGAGCCGCCCCGCCCGCCGGTGGAGCGCAAGCAGGTGGCCGCCACCGGTCCCGCCAAGGGCCCGGACAGCGCGCCCGTCACCATCGTGGAGTTCAGCGACTTCCAGTGCCCCTTCTGCAGCCGCGCCATCAAGACGGTGGACGAGGTCATGAAGGCCTACCCGGACAAGATCAAGCTGGTCTTCCGCCAGTTCCCCCTGGAGTTCCACAAGGAGGCCCCCAAGGCGTCCGAGGCCGCGCTGTGCGCGGGGGACCAGGGCAAGTTCTGGGAGTACCACGACACGCTCTTCGCCAATCAGTCCGCGCTGCAGGTGCCCCAGCTCAAGGGCCACGCCAAGACGCTGGGCCTGGATCAGGCGAAGTTCGACAAGTGCCTGGATGACGGCGCCAAGGCCGAGCAGGTGAAGGCCGACATGGCGGATGGCCAGAAGGTGGGCGTCAACGGCACGCCGGCCTTCTTCATCAACGGCATCCTCCTGTCGGGCGCGCAGCCCTTCGACGAGTTCAAGAGCGTCATCGACGCCGAGCTGGCCAAGAAGTAGGGAAGGCGGTCGCTCACGTGGCGGTGCGCCCCAAGGCGACGCTTCGTCTGGGACGGGATGGGGAGCCGGGCGTGCTCGAGTTGGAGCGCCCGCTCACCGCCAGTCTCACCCCCGGCCAACCCCTCGTGGCGCATTTCCATTCGCCCGAGGGAGTGGTGCTGTTGCGCGAGCCCACCAGCGTGGGCGGCTTCTTCGCGGGAAGTCTGCGCTCCATTTCGGTCGAGGAAGTCCTCGGCCACGTGCACTCGGGCATCCGCAGTGGCCAGCTCGTGATGCAGCACGGCCCGGTGCAGCGCACCGTGACCTTCCGCGACGGCCAGCCCACCTTCGCCGTGTCCAGCGTGCACCACGAGCGGCTGGGCTCGGTGGTGGTGCAGCTCGGCCTGGTGACGCCCGAGCAGCTGCACCACGCGCTCGGCAAGGTGACGCCCTCGTTGCGCATCGGCGCGGTGCTCACGCGCGAGGGCTTCCTGTCCGAGGCCAACCTCTACAGCGCCATGACGTACCTGGTGCGCGAGGTGATGCTCAACCTCTTCGAGATGTCCGAGGGCAGCTTCCTCTTCGTCGAGTGCGCCCCCCCGGCGGGCGACGCGGTGAAGATCCAGGAGCGCACACGCGACCTCATCCTCCAGGGGCTCAAGCGCGGCGAGGCCGTGGCGCGTCTGCGCCGGCGCTTTCCGGACGACTTGACGGTGGTGGCCGGCGCCGAGCCGCCCCCGCCCGGCGAGGAGGCCCTGTTCGCCCAGGCCGCGGCGGGCAGCGCGCTGGGCGTGCTGCGCTCCTTCTGGGAGGGAAGCCTCTTCTCCTTCCTCACCTGGGTGGACGAGCGCCTGCGCGATGGCTCGCTCGTCGTCCAGCCCAAGTCCGCGGTGCCCGCCGTGGCGCCCGTGCCCCTCGTGCCGCGCCGGCCCTCGGGCTCCTTCGCCGTGGTGCCCCCGCCGGTGGTCGCGCCGCTGGGACCGGAGGATCGCTTCAACGCGCTCCTGGCGCAGATCCACACGGCCATCCGCCTGGCGGGCGCCAACCCGGTCCTGCTCCAGGGCTTCCTCGAGTCCCCCCAGCCGGGACTGGAGACGGCCTACGAGGGCGTGAAGCTCGGCGACGACGGCCGGCTGGACGTGGCGCGCATCCGCCAGAACGTCTCCAGCGGCGGCGAGGCGCTCGCGCGCGCCATGACGCTCGAGGCGCTGGACGCGTTCGTGTCCTACGCGCTGTTCTCCGCGCGCAACGTGCTGCCGGGCGAGATGGCCGAGCGGCTGTCCCGCGCCTACCGCGACCTTCAGGAGGGCCTGTCATGACGGAGGCTTCCCCCGCCCGGGAGCGCCTGGCGCTCGCCGCGGACCTGCCCCTGGAGGACGGGCTGCGGCTGTACGCGCGCGTGGCGCCCGACGTCGGCTACGCGAAGGTGGGCCTGTCGCTCTTCGTGGAGCATGGCCCTCCCGCCGTGGCCGCCTTCCAGCGGCTCGGCGCGCGCATCTTCCTGGACCTCAAGCTGCACGACATCCCCAACACCGTGGAGCTCGCCGCCGCGCGGGCCGGGGCGCTGGGGGTGTCCCTGCTCACCGTGCACGCCGCGGGTGGCGAGCCCATGCTGCGCGCCGCGGTGAAGGGCGCGCGCGCGGGGGCCCACGCCCAGGGGCACGCACCGCCGCGCATCCTCGCGGTGACGGTCCTCACCTCGATGTCCGCCGAGGACGTGGCCGACGTGGGGCTGACGGGCGCGCCCGAGGAGGCCGCCCTGCGCCTGGCGCGGCTGGCCCTGCGCGCGGGCGTGGACGGGCTGGTGTGCTCGCCCCGGGAGGCCGCAGCCTTCCGCCGCGAGTTCGGCCCCTCGCCCTTCCTGTGCACCCCGGGCATCCGTCCGGCGGGTGCCTCCCAGGGCGACCAGACGCGCGCCGAGACACCGGCCTACGCGGTGCGCGCCGGCGCGGATCTGCTCGTGGTGGGCCGCCCCATCCACACCGCCGCCCAGCCCGAGGACGCCGCGCGCGCCATCGCCGCGGAAGTGTCCTCCGCCTGATACTTGGGGCCCGCCCGCCCGCCGCCGCCCTGGCCGGGGCTTGCGTTCATTCCCAGTTTGTCTCCACGGGGCCATCCGGCCCGGGGAGATGCTCATGGACGCAAGGCGGTTGTTGGGGTGGGGCCTGGTGGCGCTCTGCACGGCGTGTAGCGGAGCGAAGCAGGCGGTGCGGGAGCCGTCCAACCCGGGCACGGGCGGCTCTGGCCTCGCGACCCAGGGGCCGGGCGCGTCCGCTTCCCAACGCTACGTGGATGAGACGCTGGGCTTCGAGCTGACGCAGCCGGGCGGTGACTGGCTGCTCGACGAGACGGATGAGCAGACGCCCGAGGGGCTCGCCATTCCCGTGGTGCTGCGCCACCGCACCAGCGGCGCGCAGATGGTGCTGCAGGTGGCGCCCGCGGTGGCCTCGCCCGTGCAGTTCGCCGAGCGGCTGACGATGGGCCTGCGCAGCCAGCCGGGCTTCACCACCAGCGATCCCGAGCCCGAGCCCCTGTCCGACAGCGCCGTGGGGTTCCACTTCACCGTGGGCGAGAACGTGCGCGGGCGCGTGGTGGTGCGCGATGGCAGCGCGGGCCACGTCTTCATGATGCTCGCCACCTGGCCCTCGGCCGCGCCGGCCGACGTGCCCGAGACGGTGGAGGCCCTCTTCCAGAGCGTCCACCCGCTGCCGGTGGCCACCCCCGGGCAGATCTGACGCCCGGAGGAGGACCCCTGGGCGCCTAGCCCTTGGCCCGCGTGCCGCGCGAGGCCTTGGGCGCCTTGGCGGCCTTGGGCGTCTCGGCGGGCGCAGGAGCGGGCACGGGGGCCTCGGGAGCCGTGTCCGTGCCGGCCTGGGCGCCGCGGCGCTGCACGAACTCCACCAGCGTGCGCACGCCCACGCCCGTGGGGCCCTTGCCGTTGTAGCCGCGCTCCTTGGGGCTGATGGACGGGCCGGCGATGTCCAGGTGCACCCAGGGCGTCTCGCCCACGAACTCCTTGAGGAAGAGCGCGGCGTTGGTGGCGCCCGCCCAGCGCTCGCCCGAGTTCTTCATGTCGGCGATCTCCGAGCGCAGCGCGTCCTTCTGCAGTTCGGTCACCGGCAGGCGCCACATCTCCTCGCCGGCGGCGCGCGCGGACTCCAGCACCTCGTTCACCGTGGCGTCATGGTCGCCGAAGGCGCCCACGATGTAGTTGCCCAGGGCGACGACACACGCACCGGTGAGCGTGGCCAGGTCGATGAGCACCGCGGGCTTCTGCTCGTTGGCCCAGGTGATGACGTCGCCGAGCACCAGGCGGCCCTCGGCGTCCGTGTTCGTCACCTCCACCGTCTTGCCCAGGCGCGACACGATGACGTCGCTCGGGCGGTAGGACGTGCCCGAGGGCATGTTCTCGCACGCGCCGATGAAGGCGTGCACCGGGAAGGGCGGCTTGAGGGCGGCGATGACCTTCATGGCGCCGAGCACCGCGGCCGAGCCCGCCATGTCCGTCTTCATGTCCACCATGGAGTCGGTCGGCTTGAGCGACAGGCCGCCCGAGTCGAAGGTGATGGCCTTGCCCACGAGCGCCACGGGGGGCAGCTTCGCCTGCTTGGCGTTCTTGGGCGTGTAGACCACGTGGATGAGCTGCGGCTCGTTGGCGCTGCCCTGGGCCACCGCGAGGAACATGCCCATGCGCAGCTTCTCGATCTCCTTGCGCCCGCTCACGCTCACCTTGAGCCCGCTCGCGCGGCCCATCTCCTGGGCGGCCTGGGCCAGGCGCACGGGGTTGACCACGTTGGGCGGCTCGTTGACCAGGTCACGCGCCCAGTTGGTGGCCTCGGCCACGCGCTGAGCGAGCGCGAGCGCCTGCTCGAGCGCCGCGGTCTTCTCGCCCGCCAGGTGCAGCTTCACCGCGGTGAGCTTCGGCGCGTTCTTCTCCTCGCGCGCCGAGGACTTGTAGCGATCGAAGCGGTAGACGCCCAGCTCCAGGCCCTCCACCACGGCGCGCACGGCCCCCGTGCCCTCCACGCCTCCGGGCACGGCGAACACGAGCGAGCGCGCCTTGAGGCGCTGGGCCGTCTTGGCGGCGCGGCCCGCGGTGAGCCGGAGCACCTCGGGCGTGTAGCGCGCGCGCGTGCCCAGGCCGAGCAGGAGCACCCGCTCCGCCTCGAGCTTGCCGAGCGTGTGCATGACGAAGGTCTGCTCGGCCTTGCCCTTGAAGCCCTCCTGCGTGGCGGCGGCGAGCAGCCGCGCGTCCAGGGCCGTGTGCACGCCGGCGATCGCGGCGGACGGGGTGTCCCCGCTCTCGCCTTCGAAGAGGGGAATCACGAGCAGCTCACCGCTGGCGCGGGCCAGCTCGCCGGAGACGAAGCTGAAGTTCATGGGGAAGGGGGACTCCTGGTAGAGGGGAGAAGGGCGTGGGACTGTAGCGCCGCGAATGTTTCAGGCAAGAACGGTCGAGCACTCCCCTCGTTGCATCGTCTCCTTCCGCTGACTAGGTCCCACCCCATGCCTTCGCTGCTGTTGCACCTCACGGCCATCGAACGGCTCGCCGCCAACCCGGGCCCCCTGCCCGAGGACTTCGTGCGCGCGCTGTCCGAGGACCTGGCCTACGCGCGCTTCGGCGCCGCCCTGCCGGACCTGCCCCTGTGCGAGGGGCTCTTCGGTGGGCTCGCCGCGAGCGTGTCCGGACGGGACTGGCCCCTCTACGCGCGGCTCTTCCACGAGCGCGCCCCGGTGGCCCTGGGCCTCAAGATGGCGGAGCTCGTCGCCTCCGGCGCCCTGGTGGGCACCGAGGCCGGGCTCGCGCTGCTCGCGGGCTACTTCACCCACCTGTCCCTGGACCGGGCGCTCCATCCGCAGGTGGACCGGCTGGTGCTGCGCCACCGGCGCCAGGGCGAGCACGCGCTCGTGGCCCACCGGCAGATCGAGTGGACCCAGACGCTCTTCTACCTGCGGGAGCTGCACGGCGTGGACCTGATGGGCAGCCCCCGGCTGCGCTCGCGCTTCCAGGTGACCAAGAGCGCGGGGCTGCCGCTCAAGGGCATCGGCCGCGGCATCTACGAGCTGGTGCGGCTGGCCTCGCAGGACACCTTCCAGCAGGCGCCCTCCAAGGCCGAGGTGGACGGGTGGGTGCGGGGCCTGTACCGCGCGGGGCTCTACCTCTCCAGCCCCATGGGCCGCATGCGCGCCTTGCCCGCCTGGTCGCAGCTGAGCTTCCAGGAGCTGTACCGCAACGACACGTTCGATTTCGCACACGACGTGGAGCGCGCCGTGGACCAGACGCGCGGCGTGCTGCGGCGGCTGCTCGCGTACATGGCGCGCGGCATCTTCACCCCGCGTGCCCGCGCGCGCTTCCTCGAGGAGTTCCCCGAGGGGAACATCGGTGTGAGCGCGGCGTGAGCGCGGCGTGAGCACGGACCCGCCGTGCATTCGTCCCTAGGGACGATGCCTCCCGGAGGGAAGGGCAGACGGCCGATCGAGCCACGGGGGGGTGGGGGAATGCGTCTATGCGATCGTCAAGGGGGCCCCTATCCTCCTCGTGGGTATGACGCTTCTCCTCTTGATAGCCGCCGGTGTCCTCGCGGGGACGATGGGTGCCCTCCTCGGGGTGGGGGGTGGTGTCATCCTGGTGCCCACCCTGGTGCTCGGCTTCGGCGTGCCGCTGGAGGACGCGGTGCCCGCGAGCCTCATGTGCGTGGTGGCCAGCTCCTGCGGAGCGTCGGCGAGCTACCTGGAGCGGCGCCTGAGTGACGTGCGGCTGGGGCTGACCCTGGAGCTCGCCACGGTGACGGGGGCCATCGTGGGCGGCCTGGTGGCCACGCTGGTGGCGCCGGCCTGGGTGGCCTTCGTGTTCGGCCTCTTCGCCCTCTATGTGTCGGCGCAGATGTTGCTCGCGCGCGGGACGCGGGAGCAGCGGCTCGAGGACTACGTGCCCACCAACTATCCCCTGGGCATCTCCGGCTCCTTCGTGGCCGGCAGCCTCTCGGCGCTCCTGGGCGTGGGTGGAGGCCCCCTCAAGGTGCCGCTGATGAGCTACGGCATGGGGGTGCCCTTCAAGGTGGCCAGCGCCACGAGCAATCTGATGATCGGCGTGACGGGAGCGGCGAGCGTGGCCGCCTACGCGTGGCGGGGCCACGTGAAGCTCGCGCTGGTGGCGCCCCTGGTGGTGGGGGTGCTCGCGGGGGCCTCGGTGGGCAGCCGGTTGATGCCCCGGATTCCCACCGCGGTGTTGCGGCGACTGTTCGCCGGGGTGCTGCTCATCGTGGCGGCGCAGATGTTGTGGAAGGGCGCGGAGGGGCTATGGCCGATGTCCAGATGAGCACGCGGGAGCCGAGGCCGGTGGCCATTCCCGTCTCCATGGAAGTCCCGCGGGAGGCGGTCCCGGCCCGGGCCCTGTCTCCCGCCACCGAGCGCGCCGAGGCCGGTGAGGTGTGGATCGCCCGGCTCTTGCGCGGGGGCGCGCTGTGCAGCGGCCTGCTGTTCCTCGTGTCCATCGGGCTGGAGTTCCTGCCGGAGACCGAGTCCGTGCACGTCCTCATCGACGTGCTGCGCAAGGGCGCGGCGTGCGCGCTGCTGGTGACGCCGGTGGTGCGGCTGGTGGTGGCGGGCACGACCCTGGGGATGCGCGGCGAGTGGCGCTACGCGCTCTACGCCGCGGGGGTGCTGGGCCTCCTGGCGATGGCGGTGGGCTCGGGCCTGCACGCCTGAGCCCGGCGACGGCGCGGGAGGGCTACACCCCGCGCGAGTCGAAGTGGGCGAGCACCTTGCGCGCCCGCGCCACGTCGTCCGCCCGGCCCTGGTGCTCGAACAGGGGGATGACCGTCTCGAGCTCCTCGCGCGCCATCTTCCAGTCCTGCACGAAGGTGCACGCGATGCTCAAGTCCCAGCGCGCCCGGGACTCGTAGGCATGGTCGTGCAGCTGCGCGTACAGGTCCGCCGCCGCGCGCAGGTGGGGCCGCGCCGCCTCGTGGTTGCCGAGCAGGCCCTCGGCCTCGCCGAGCAGCAGCCGGCAGAGCGCGAGCGGCTCCATCTCCACCTCCGCTTCCTTCTCCATCACGACGAGCGCCTCGGCGAAGCGCTTGCGCGCCGCCTCGTAGTCGCCCGTCTCCATGCGGATGTCGCCGATGTCCAGGAGCAGCCGGGCGATGCGCGGCCCGTTCTTGGCCTGCCGGTAGAGCAGCAGCGCCTCCTGGTACTTCTCCTCGGCGCCCTTGGGCTGGCCGAGCGAGCGCAGGGACTCGCCGATGGCCGCGCGGCACAGGGCCTCGTTCTCCTGATCCTTCAGCTCGTTGAAGAGGAAGGCCGCCCGGGCGATGTGCTCGATGGCGCCGCGGTGATCCTCGAAGTGGGCGCGCGCGACCCCGAGGCCGAAGAGCACCTGGGCCTGGCCGTCCTTGTCCGCGGCCGACTGGAAGCAGCCCAGGGCCTCCTCGTAGTGGCGACGGCTCTCGGCGTGCTCCTCCAGCATGCCGTGCAGCTCGGCGAGCTGCAGCAGCCCCTTGCCGATCTCCCCCGGATCACTGGTGATGCGCGTGACGGCGAGCGCGTTGCGCTGTTGCTGGATGGCTTCGAGGATGTGGGCGCGTTCGGTGTCGTTGGGACTCATGGCGGGGCGGCTCAGTTCTCCTCGCCCTTGTTACGGCGCCGCAGCGTCTTGTCCAGCGATTCCGCCCGCCCGGCCTCGTGCACGAGCAGGGGCGAGAAGAAGCAGTCCTTCTTGGTGTACTCGTCGATGGAGAAGGCGAAGCGGTAGCTGGCGGCCGCGCGCTGGTTGCAGTCGGTGCGCTCGCAGAAGCGGCAGGAGATGCCGCTGGGGACCGCGTCCTTGCGCAGGTCCGTGGTGGGCAGGCCATACGCCAGGTACTTGGCGTTCTCCGCGTGGGTGCCCAGGCCGATGGAGTAGGCCGAGCCGCGCACGATGGAGCCCTCGATGGGCTGCAGCTGCACCTTGGCGAAGCAGAAGTACGAGGTGCCGTCCGGCATCATCGAGTACTGCCGGGTGAGCTGCGAGGGGTTGAGGAAGGCCAGGTGCACGGCCCACTTGCCGCACGAGCCGCCGCCCGAGGCGAACTTGATGCCCGTGCCGCTGTAGCGCTTGGAGATGTTGCCCGCGATGTCCGAGCGCAGGAAGTGGAAGGGCAGGCCCCGGCGCTTGGGGTCCGACAGGTTGCACAGCCGGTGGGCCACCGTCTCGTACGTGGTGCCGAAGAGGTTGGACAGGAGCTCCACGTCGTAGCGCGTGCGCTCCACTTCCTTGAAGAAGTCCCCGTAGGGCAGCATCAGCGCGCCGGCGAAGTAGTTGGCCAGGTGCACCTTGATGAGCCGCAGCGTCTCGGCGTGCCGCGTGCGCGCCGCGCCGACGATGCGCTCCACCAGCTTCTCCTTGTCCAGCATGAGCAGGCCAATGGAGGCGGCGAGCTGGAACTTGAGCGGCTGCTCCGTCAGGTCCGGCGAGAGCGTGAGCTCCTGACTCCCCGCGTCCAGGCGGCGCACCACCGAGGAGCCACTGGGCGCGGACTCCAGGCGCATCCGGTAGCCGAAGCGTTCCTCCAACAGCGGCAACAGCTGGGGGCTGGACACCAGCCGCCCGAGCTTGAAGTCGCGCCGCATCGACTCGGCCTGCTCCTCCAGCTCCGGGAAGTAGTTGTGGTGGGCCTCCAGGAAGTCACTCACCTCGTCGAAGGGCGAGTAGTCGAAGCGGGGCCCGGCCGAGTTGCCCGGCGGCGCCGAGTTCATCCGCGCGCTCTCCTCCACGTTGAGCTGCGCGAGCACGTTCTCCAACTGCGTGCGCGTGTTCTTGTAGAGGTTGAAGAGCGCCGCCACGGTGCCCGCGAGCTTCGGCTCCGCCGACAGGCTCTGCAGCGACTCCGAGTCGATGTCCAGGCTCTTGAGCAGCGGCTCGTCCAGCAGCTTCGCGAGCGCCTCGTCCACCCGGCCCTCGCCCAGGGTGGACATGAACTGCTCGGGATCCTGGTCGAAGTAGCGCAGCGCCTTCCACAACAGCGGGAAGGGCATGACCCGTTTGCCCTTCTCGATGAGGTTCAGGTACGCCGGGGACACTCCCAGATCCTTGGCCGCGTCCGTCTGCTTGATGTTGCGCGCGAGCCGCAGGCCCCGGAGTTTCAGACCCACATTGGCGTTCAGTGCGTTCTCGTTCATCGCTGCGTCCTGGGCGGGACCCCGCGTCAACCGCCGGTTACCCTCCGCCTCCGTCCACTGTGCGGTCGCATTTACCGATTTGCAATAAACGTTTTCAGCCGCGATCACCCCTGTCCGGGATCCGACGTTACCGACCGGTCTTCCCGGCTTCCTCCCGGGATGGATGCCTAAGTGCTCGATTCTCCAAGAGGGAGAGGGCCTCCCACGCGCCTTGGACGGGAGGCCAGGGGGCTGTCAAATTTTACCTGAGGGGTTTACCGGGGGCCGGGTTTGACACCGCGCGGCATGACCCGGGCCGGGCGCCTCCCACGGGGGCCGGTCGAGCGGGGGCTGTAACCCCGGGGGTTCAGGTGGCGTATGAGTGCCGGAGCGGACCCTTCGCCTGTCGCGAAGGCCCTGCCGCCCCTGCCCGAAAGGCCCCGTCTCATGAACGTGAAGACCCTGACCGCGCTCGTTGGCTCCCTCTCCCTCGGCTCGCTGGCCACCGGCTGCGCGACCACCAAGCCCGCCGCGGCGCCCATGGAGCAGGGCACCCCCGCCGCGATGGAGCAGGCCGCCCCCATGGCCCCCATGGAGCACGGCGCCAGCGCGGCTCCCGCCCAGGGGGCCGCGGCCCCCGCCGCCGAGAAGGCGGCCGAGCACGGCTGTGGCGGCGGCGGTTGCGGCTCCAGCGGCTGCGGCGGCAAGAAGTAGTCCACTCTCGGGCGGCGGGCAGCTTCCCCCCGGTCCGCCGCCCGGAGTCCTTCCCCAGGAGAAAGGGCATGCCGGTGAGTGGTGGACAGCGCTGGAGGATGAAGCCGCTGGGGGTGGGCATCGGCCTGCGCCGCGAGTTCTACACGCTCCTGCCGGAGACGCGCCGGGCGCTCGACTGGGTGGAGATCATCCCCGAGAACTTCCTCACCCTGGGCGGCCGACCCCAGGCCACCCTGGACGCCTGCCGCGAGCGCTGGCCCGTGCTGCCCCACGGCGTGGCGCTCAACGTCGGCGGGCCGGATCCCCTGGACGAGGACTACCTCGTCGGCCTCCAGTCCCTGGTGGAGCGCGTGGACGCGCCGTTCTTCTCGGATCACCTCTGCTACGCGCGGTTGGGCGGCGCGTACCTCTACGATCTGCTGCCCTTGCCCTTCAGCGAGGAGGCGGTGGAGCACGTGGTGCCCCGGGTGCGGGAAGTCCAGGCGCGCGTGGGCCGCCCCTTCCTGCTGGAGAACCCGAGCTACTACGCGCACATGCCCGGCGGCACCCTGGCGGAGGCGGACTTCCTGCGGCACGTGGTGGAGCAGGCGGACTGTGGCCTGCTGCTGGACGTGAACAACGTGTACGTGAACGCGTGCAACCACGGGTATGACCCGCGCGCCTTCGTGGACGCGCTGCCGCTCGAGCGCGTGGGGCAGCTCCACCTGGCCGGCCACGAGCGCCTGCCGGAGGTGCTGCTCGACACGCACGGCGCGCCCGTCTGCGACGAGGTGTGGTCGCTGTACCAGTACGTGCTCGAGCGCACGGGCCCCGTGTCCACGCTCATCGAGTGGGATGCGCACATCCCCTCGCTGGACGCGGTGCTGGACGAGGCGGATCGGGCGCGCGCGCTGATGGCGCGGGTGGGGGCGCGATGAAGCCCGGCCTGCGCGGCTTCTTCGACACCATGGAGGCCTACTTCACGGACCCCGCGCCCGAGGCCCTGGAGCGCCTGTACGCGGCCCACCCGGGTTGGGACGCGCCGCGCGCGCGGGTGGCGCTCTATGGCCAGATGGTGCGCCACCATGGGGACGCCACGCTCGACAAGCTCTTCCCACGGGTGCGCGGGAGCGTGGACGCACAGACCTGGGCGGAGCTGGTGCGCGACTACGCGGCGTCGCGGCCCGCCCGGCCCTTCGAGATGAACCAGGTGGGCGCGGGCTTCCCGGACTTCGTCGCGGACGCGGCCCGGACGCGCACGCTCCCGGACTTCCTGCCCGCGCTGGCGCGCTTCGAGTGGACGGACTTCGCGGTGTACCTGTCCCGGGAGGCCGTCCCGGCGCGCGTGGAGCGGCTGACGGTGAACCCCACGCTGGCGGTGCTGGAGCATCCCTTCCAGCTGTGCGCCTGGCTGCGGCGGGGCGGCGACGCGCGGCCCGCGCCGGGCGCCGAGGTGGCGCTGCTCTGGCGGCACCCGGTGCGGCTGGTGACGATGTACCTGGCGGCGGACGACCGGGCGCTGCTGGTGCTCAAGATGGCCCTGGAGGGGCTCACGCCGGAGCAGGTGGCGGCGGCCACGGGCGTGGACGTGTCACACATCCACGCCGCCGTGGAGGAACGGGCGGCCGAGGGCCTCGTGCTCCGGCCCTGAGCCGCCCGGCGCTTCAGTTCAGCTGCACGCGGCACACCTTGCCCGTGGGCAGGTTGTTGCAGACGAAGCCCGCGCAGCAGGGGGTGCCGTTGCCGCACGGCTGATCCCGGTTGGAGCACTGAGGACGGCACGAGCAGTTGTCGCCCGAGCAGTCACCGCCCGTGGTGTCATCCAGGCAGAGCAGGCCATCGCAGCAGGGCGCCACGGTGGAGCACTTGTCGAACGCGGGGGCGCACTGGGGCACGGGCTGGCACGCGCACGCGCCCGCGATGTCGCACGGCAGGGGCGGATCCCGGTTGAGCTGCACGCACTGCAGACCGTTGCAGCACGTGGAGCCGCTCGAGTTGCAGCCCTCGTTCTCCGTGGAGCAGCCGTTGCTCACGAGGTACTGGGCCCACTGGGCGATGTGGTTGGACGTGGTGATGTCCTGGAAGGGCAGGGCGAAGGCCACGTACGAGCCGTCCTCGCCGGCGAGCACCTTGTCCGGGTCCACCGCGGCCATCCACAGGAGCGTGCTCTTGTCGGCCTCGGACGCGCCGCTGGCCTCGGGCGTCTTGCGCAGGCCGTAGTTGCGCGAGGACGAGAACGTCATCCACATGAGCCGGCTGCGGGCCCCGGTGTTGCCCTGGGTCACGAAGGGGCTCCACTTGGGGTAGCTGTTGGTGAGGTTCTTGAGGAAGGCGCCCGCGCCGTCCTTGTCATCCGTGGGCCCGGGCTTGTTGGCGTTCTTGAGCTCCACCAGCGCGGCGTTGGCCTCCAGCTTCGCGGCCCAGAGCGTGGCGGACGGATCCGTGTCGCCGTTGCAGTACTGGCTCGTGTCGCTGTTCTGGGGGCAGGTGGACTCGTTGAACACGAGGAACGAGTTGTCCGGGGCGATGGCCGGGTAGTAGCGGTGCTTGGCGTAGGCGTTGGAGGCGGTGAGCGGCACGGACGGCGCCACCGTGAGGGGCGCGCTCCAGCCCGCGCCCTCGGCCTTCACCAGGTGGATGGCGCCCGTGAACGTGCGCCGGTTCTGCGAGGGGAAGCCCGTGTAGCCCACCGCCGTGTAGGCGATCGACTTGCCGTCGGCGCTCCAGTCCGGGTGGGTGGCGGGGTGCTCGTAGGTGCCCGTGTTGTCGATCTGGCTCTCGTACGCGCCGGTGTCGCCGTTGAACAGCTGCAGGCCGAAGCGCGTGGCGTTGTCACCGCTGTAGACGCCCACGAACTTGCTGCCGTCCGGGTTCCACGACTCGAAGGCGCTCTGGTACTTCGAGGACAGGGCGATGCCCGCCGCGCTGCCCGTGCCCGCGTCGGGCGCGTAGCTGGCCAGGTCCTTGATGAGCGCCACCTGGCCCTCGTTGTAGCCATCCTCCAGGTTGCCCTGCTCCACGGCGGCCACCATCTTCTTGCCGTTGCGGCTCAGCGAGTGGCAGCCCACGCAGCCCACGCCGCTCGAGTTGATGTTGTTCTTGGTGAGCATGGACGTGGCGCTCTGAGGCCCGGTGCCCGCGAAGTCGTAGCGCATCACGCCCACCTGGTCCGGCCGGGTGGTCCAGTAGTAGAGCGCGCCCTTGATCTCCGCCCGGGCGAACTGCAGCGAGATGGGATCCGCCACGCCCACCGACGTGCCCGCGTCATCCGTGGCGCGCAGCGCGAGCGTCACCAGCTGGCCGCCGCGGTTGCTCTCCGCGAGGAACTTCCACACCGTGGCGTCCGGCGTGTAGATGCAGCCCCGGCTGATGCCGGCGGGCAGCGTGACACCCGAGGGCAGGTAGCAGCGCAGGTACACGCGCACGTCGGTGATGTCGTTGATGAAGCGCAGCTCGAACAGGGTGTTGGTGGTGGGGCCGGGGGTGAAGTGGACCTCCAGCTGCCCGAGGTTCGGCGGCACCATGACCTTGTCGCTCGGGTAGACGATCGCGGGCTTGCGCGCGGCATCCACCGTGCCGCCAAAGCGCGTGTCCGGGTTGACGGGCACGCTCGCGGAGCCCGGGTTGGAGTCCGTGGCCTTCTGGTTGAGCTGCACGCGCACGTCGGTGGACACGGACGCGGTGTCCACCCGGGCGTGCACGTTGCTCGTGCCGCCCACGGTGGTGCTGGAGGTGAAGGTGGCGCCGGAGAAGGTGCCCAGCCGGGGGTCCTCGACCCGGAAGAAGGCCTGGGACGTCAGGTCCTCGGTGTGCCCGTCGGTGTAGAGGCCGACCACGGAGAACTTCTGCACGGCCGCCGTGCTGCCCGAGATGGTGAGGATCGGGCTGGGCGGGGAGAGGGTGAGCGATTTGAGCGCCACGCCCGCGTCGGCGCCGCCATCGGAGCCGCCACCGCCATTGGAGCCGCCGCCGTCGCCGCCCGTGCCCGCGTCGTTGCCCGCGTTGCCGCCCGTGCCGCTGTCGATCTGTCCCGGGGTCGGGGTCTCACCGCCGCAGGTACAGCCCGACAGCGTGGCCACGGCCAACAGGAATCCAAATAACCAGGTCTTCGTCCTCATGGCGCGCAGCGTAGCGCCATTCAGTGTCCATGGCCCGGGGGTCGGAGGGCTCCGTTCAATGCCCTTCGTTGGGGCGCGAGGATTTTCCCGGATTGGCCCCGGGACGGACGCCCAGGGGCCGGGTGGGCCGCAGGCTCCCACACGCTTCGTGCTTCCCCCGCGCACACGTTCGGCGCAATCTCCGGCCCGTCCGTTCTTCCAGAGGAGACGTCCCCATGCGCGTCATCAACTTCAACGCGGGTCCCGCGGGATTGCCCCTGCCCGCGCTCGAGCGGGCCCGCGACGAGCTGCTCGATTTCCAGGGCTCCGGCATGTCCATCATGGAGCACAGCCACCGGGGCAAGCAGTACGACGCGGTCCACGAGGAGACGATCGCGCTGCTCACCCGGCTGCTGGGCATCCCCGACACCCACCAGGTGCTCTTCCTCACCGGTGGCGCCTCGCAACAATTCGCCCAGGTGCCCCTGAACTTCCTGCGCCCCGGCGAGAGCGCGGACTACCTCATGACGGGCGTGTGGAGCGAGAAGGCGCTCGACGAGGCGAAGCTCCTGGGCCAGGCGCGCATCGCCGCCACCACGGTGCAGCCGGACAAGAAGTACACGCGCGTGCCCCGCCAGGACGAGCTCCAGCTCGACCCGTGCGCCGCCTACGTCCACATCACGAGCAACAACACCATCTACGGCACCCAGTGGCACGCCTGGCCCGACGTGGGCGACGTGCCGCTCGTGGCGGACATGAGCTCGGACTTCCTGTGGAAGCCCCTGGACGTGAGCCGCTTCGCCTTCATCTACGCGGGCGCCCAGAAGAACCTGGGCCCCTCGGGCGTGCTCATCGCCGTGGTGCGCAAGGACTTCATCGCCCGCGGCCGCCAGGACATCTCGAAGATCTTCCGCTACAGCCTGCACGCGGAGAACAATTCGCTCTACAACACGCCCCCCACGCTCGCCATCTACCTGTGCCGCAACGTGCTCGCGTGGGCCGAGGAGCTGGGCGGCCTGCCCGCGCTGGAGCGGCGCAACCGGGAGAAGGGCGAGCTGCTCTACGGCGCGCTGGACCGGATGTCCGGCTTCTACCGGGCTCCCGTGGAACGCGCGTCCCGTTCCTACATGAACGTGGTCTTCCACCTGCCCACGCCCGAGCTGGACGACGCCTTCGTGGCGGCCACGACGCGCTCCGGCATGGTGGGGCTCAAGGGGCACCGCAGCGCGGGCGGCATCCGCGCGTCGCTCTATAACGCGGTGTCCCCAGACGACGTGCGCGCGCTCGTGTCCTTCATGGAGGAGTTCGCTCGGAAGAACGGCTAGGGTGGCCCCGTCGTTCTCGCCACCTCGGAGGGGTCCATGAAGAACACCGTGTCGTGCGCCGTCCTGCTGCTGTCCCTGCTCGCGCTGCCCGCCACCGCCAAGGAGATCGCCGGGGTGAACTACCCCGAGACGGCCTCCGTGAGCGGTCAGGAGCTCAAGCTCAATGGCGTGGGCCTGCGCAAGAAGGCCATCTTCAAGGTGTACACCGTGGGCCTCTACCTGCAGACGCCCTCGCAGGACGCCGCCACGGTCATCTCCTCGGATCAGATCAAGCGCGTGCGCATGTCCATGAAGCGCGACCTCAAGAAGGAGCAGATCTCCGAGGCCATCGTGGACGGCTTCAAGAAGAACGCGGGCGCCAGTCTGGCCAAGCTCCAGCAGCGGCTGGACACGTTCGCCGCCGCCATCCCCGACCTCAAGGAGGGCCAGGAGCTGGTGATCACCTATACGCCGGGCAAGGGCACCACCGTCACGAGCAGCTCCGGACAGGAGCTGGCCGTGGAGGGCAAGGACTTCGCGGACGCGCTCTTCTCCGTGTGGCTGGGCAAGGATCCCGTGGACTCCGGCCTCAAGAACGGAATGCTGGGCCGCGAGTAGTCGCTGTCGTGTCGTGACGCAGTCCCCGCGCGTGGGTCGTCCCGTCAGCCGGGCGCCCGCGCGCGTGTCTTTGACCCCTCGGCTTCACCCCTCGAATTCACCCCTTGGAGATGACTGGATGAGAAAGGCATTGCTCGCCGCTTGCTGCCTCGTGGTGTCCGCGTGCAAGACGGCCACGCCCGGGCCCTCGCAGACCGAGCCCCAGACGCCCCCCGCGCCTCCCGCGCCCGCCCAGGCCCTGCCCATGCCGGCGGGCCTGGACGCCTCGGCGATGAACGAGCAGGTCAACCCCTGCGACGACTTCTACGAGTACGCGTGCGGCACCTGGCTCAAGACGACGGAGATCCCCGCGGACCGGCCCCGCTGGTCGCGCGGCTTCGACGACATCATGGCGCGCAACGAGGACATCCTGCGCGACATCCTGGAGAAGACCGCCGCGGGCAAGGCCCCCGAGGGCACGCCCTACGCCCAGAAGCTCGGCGACTTCTACGGCGCCTGCATGGACGAGGCGAAGCTGGAGGCCTCGCTGCCCGTGCTCAAGGCGGAGCTGGCGAAGCTCACGGGCGCCAAGGACGCCAAGGCGCTGGCCCAGCAGGTGGGCCAGATGCACGCCCGCTCCGTCTTTCCCTTCTTCCGCTTCGGCTCCAACAACGATCTCAAGGACGCCAGCCAGGTGGTGGGCGAGGTGGACCAGGGCGGCCTGACGCTGCCGGACCGCGACTACTACCTCAACGGGGACGACAAATCGAAGGCCCTGCGCGCCGCGGCGCTCGAGCACACGAAGAACATGTTCGTGCTGCTCGGCGAGTCGCCCGAGGCCGCCGCCAAGAGCGCCGCCACGGTGATGGAGGTGGAGACGGCGCTGGCCAAGGCCTCGCAGTCGCGCGTGGAGCGCCGCGAGCCCAAGAACCTCTACCACCGCCTGGAGCGCAAGGGCCTCAAGGCCGAGACGCCCGCCTTCCCCTGGGACGTGTACTTCACCGCCGCGGGCGCCAAGGACGTGCAGGCCCTCAACGTCACCCACCCCGCCTTCTTCAAGGAGGTGGAGCGCCTGGTGAAGACCACGCCCCCGGCCACGTGGAAGACGTACCTGACGTGGCACTACGTCCTGGGCAACATCCCCGCCCTGCCCAAGGCCTTCCAGGACGAGCGCTTCCGCTTCTCGCAGACGCTCACCGGCGTGAAGCAGGACACGGTGCGCTGGAAGAAGTGCGTGCGCTACACCAACGCGGGCCTGGGCGAGGCGCTCGCGCAGCCCTTCATCACGCGCACCTTCGGCGCGGACGGCAAGGCCACCACCCAGCAGATGGTGGTGGAGCTGGAGAAGTCCTTCGAGCGCGACCTGGACACGCTCGCCTGGATGGACGCGGCCACCAAGGAGCAGGCCCTGGTGAAGCTGCACAAGATCGTCAACAAGATTGGCTACCCGGACCAGTGGCGCAACTACGACGGCGTCCAGGTGGACCGCGGCTCGTTCCTCACCTCGTGGGCGGGCCTCAACACCTTCGAGCAGGCGCGTCAGCTCGCCAAGATTGGCAAGCCCGTGGACAAGGCCGAGTGGCTGATGTCGCCCCCCACGGTGAACGCCTACTACAACCCGCCCTTCAACGAGATCGTCTTCCCGGCGGGCATCCTCCAGGCGCCCTTCTTCGACCGCTCGGCCACGGCGCCGGTGAACTTCGGCGCCATGGGCATGGTGGTGGGGCATGAAATCACCCACGGCTTCGACGACGAGGGCCGCCAGTACGACGCGGACGGCAACCTGCGCGACTGGTGGACCCCGGCCTCGGACCAGGCCTTCCGCGAGCGCGTGGCGTGCGTGAAGACCCAGTACGACAACTACACGGCGGTGGATGACCTCAAGCTCAACGGCGCGCTGACGCTTGGTGAGAACGTGGCGGACCTGGGCGGCTTGAAGCTCGCGCACTCGGCCATGGAGGAGTGGCTGCGCAAGAACCCCGAGGAGGCCCGGCGCGCGGGCGGTGCGCGCTTCACGCCCAGCCAGCAGCTCTTCCTGGGCTACGCGCAGTCCTGGTGCTCGAAGACCCGCGACGAGTTCGCCCGGCAGCTCGTGATGGTGGACCCGCACGCGCCGCCGCGCTGGCGGGTGAACGGCCCGCTCGGCAACCTGTCCGAGTTCCAGAAGGCCTTCCAGTGCAAGGCGGACGCGAAGATGGTGCGTCCCAAGGCCGAGCGCTGCGAGGTCTGGTAGTCGTCTTCCGCTTCCCGCTCCGGCTCCTCCTGGGGCGGGAAGTGCGCTAGGCAGGGGGGCATGAACGCCCCCATCTACACCCTCGTGCGTGGCGCCGACTGGCGGGCCGCCCAGACCGTCGGCATCTACTGCGGCTCCCACGACGACACGCGCGACGGCTTCCTGCACCTGTCCACGGCCGAGCAGGTGCGTGGCAGCGCCCGCAAGCACCGCGCGGGCGAGCGCGACCTGTGGCTCGTCGCCGTGGACCCGGCGGCCCTGGGCGAGGCGCTGCGCTGGGAGCCCTCCGCGGGGGGCCGCCGCCCGGGCCTCTTCCCGCACCTGTACGGCATGCTGCCCATGTCGGCCGTGCTGTCGGCGGTGGCCCTGCCGCTCGGCGAGGACGGCGCGCACGTCTTCCCGGCGGACGTGCCCTGAGCCTCAGAAGAAGCTGAGCTGGGTGCCGGCCTTCATGGGGCGGCGAAAGGGGCTCGGGCCCGCGTCCGTCTCCTCCAGGGGCATGGACGTCTTGAGCCCGAGCCGGCGCGCGGTGGTGGAGAAGAGCCGGTGGATCGTCTCGGCGTAGAGCCCCTCGCCGCGCATGCGCACCTGGAAGCGCGAGTCGTTGAGCTCGCCGCCCCGCGTCTCCCGGATGCGGTGCAGGACCCGCTCGGCGCGCAGGGGGAGCTTCTCGCGCAGGCGCTGCTCGAAGACGGCCTGCACGGGGCCGGGCAGGCGCAGCAGGGTGGAGAAGGCGCGGGTGGCGCCCGCCTCGCGCGCGGCGGTGAGCACACGCACCATGTCCTCGTCGTTGAGGCCGGGGATGATGGGCGAGACGGCCACGCCCACGTCGATGCCGGCCCGGGCCAGGCGCTCGAGGGTGAGCAGACGCCGGCGGGGCGAGGCCACGGAGGGCTCCATGGCGTGCGCCACGTGCGCGTCGTGGAAGGGCAGGGTGATGCAGACGGTGAGCCGGGTGTGCGCGGCGAGCGTCTGGAGCACGTCCAGGTCGCGCTCGATGAGGGGGCCCTTGGTGATGATGCCCACGGGGTTGCGGTACTCGGCGCAGACCTCCAGGCACGCGCGGGTGAGGCGCAGGCTGGCCTCCAGGGGCTGGTAGCAGTCGGTGATGCCGCTGAAGGCGACCGTCTCGCCCTTCCAGCTCTTGCGCTCGAAGGCCTCGCGCAGGAGTTCCGCGGCGCGCGGCTTGACGACGAGCTTCGTCTCGAAGTCCGTGCCCGCGCCGAAGCCGAGGTACTCGTGGTAGGGGCGCGCGTAGCAGTAGGCGCAGGCGTGCAGGCAGCCGCGGTACGGGTTGACGCTCCAGGAGAAGCCCACGTCCGGGCTGTCGTTGCGCCCGAGCACCTCGCGGCTGTGGTCCTCGTGGACCTCCAGCTTCGTGGGCGGAATCTCCTCCAGGTACTCCACGGCGGTGGTGTCCCAGGGGTTGGGCGGATTGGAGACGGGCCGGGGCTTCACCCTCCCAGACTGGGTCTGAAAGGACGTTCAGTCAAGGGGCCTCCGGGTGGGGTGGGCTTGGCGCCCGCCCGGAGAAGGGGGGAGCATGGTCGCCATCCATGGATCAGCCGACCCCCACCCGCCGCATCGGGCCCTATCGCGTCTCGCACCTGCTGGGCCG
Source organism: Archangium primigenium (assembly GCF_016904885.1). Lineage (NCBI taxonomy): Bacteria > Pseudomonadati > Myxococcota > Myxococcia > Myxococcales > Archangiaceae > Melittangium > [Archangium] primigenium. The sequence continues at coordinate 7,244,689 of NZ_JADWYI010000001.1, read as the reverse complement.
CGGCGGCATGGCCGAGGTCTTCGCGGCGGAGCACGAGCTGCTGAAGCGGCCCGTGGCCCTCAAGCTGCTGCGCCCCGAGGCGGCGCGCGAGGAGCAGGTCGTCGCCCGCTTCCTGCAGGAGGGCCGCACGCTGGCCCGGCTCGACCATCCCGGCGTGGTCCATGTCCACGACTGCGAGCAGCTGGAGGGAACGGTCTTCCTGGCCATGGAGCTGCTGGAGGGCCTCACGCTGCGCGAGTGGATGCGGCAACGGGCGGGCCCCGCGCCCCTGGCGGAGGCGCTCGCCCTGGCCCGGCAGATCGCCGCCACCATGGTGGACGTGCATGCCCGGAACATCGTCCACCGTGACCTGAAGCCGGAGAACGTCTTCCTGTGCGCGCAGCGGGACGCGCCCGCCCCGGGCCCGCGCGTCAAGATCCTGGACTTCGGCCTCGCCAAGCTTCCGCCCCTGCCGGACGACGCCCTGGGGGCCACGCAGATCCACACCCACGAGTCGGCCTTCCTGGGCACCTACCTCTACATGGCGCCCGAGCAACTGCGCAGCGCGGCCTCGGTGGAGGGCCCGGCGGATGTCTACGCCCTGGGGGTCGTGCTCTTCGAGCTGCTCACGGGCCGCCCGCCCTTCGTGTCGCCCAAGCCCATCGAGGTCATCACCGCGCACCTGGAGAAGGAGCCGCCCTCCGCGCTGAGGTTCGTGCCCACCCTTCCAGGCGAGCTGGGCGCCTTCGTCACGGCCATGCTGGCCAAGGAGCCCTCGGCGCGTCCGACGATGCGGCGCTGCGCCGACATGCTGGGCCGCGCGTGGCGGGACGGTCCGGGCACCTGTCCCGTCCCGGGCCTCGCGCCCTTCACCGAGACCCAGGCGGAGCTGTTCTTCGGTCGGGAGGCGGACCTCCAGACCCTGCTCGGGCTGCTCGACGAGGCCTGGGCGGGAGGGCGGCGGTGGGTCCAGCTCGAAGGGCCCAGCGGCGTGGGCAAGTCGTCCCTGCTTCAGGCGGGCGTGCTGCCCCGGCTCCAGCAGGACGCGCGCTGGTGGGTGGTCCGGGTGCGGCCCGGACAGGAGCCCCTGCGCGCCCTGGCCCAGGCGCTCGATGTCCTCCTGCCAGTGCCGGGTGGGGGCGCGCCCCCGGGCGCCCTCGAGAAGGCGCTGCGCGCGGATCCCCAGGCCCTGCGCGCGTTCGTCACCGAGCACCTCGCGCCGGAGCACCGTCTGCTGTTGGTGATCGATCCCCTGGAGGAACTCCTCACGCCCGGCGCGGACGAGGGCGCGGCACTGGGTGCGCTGCTCGCCGAGGCCCTGGCCGACCCCGACTGCCCCTTGCGGCTGCTCACCAGTGTGCGGGGCGACTTCGTGGACCGGATCAGCCAGGTGCCCGCGCTCGCGCGCCACCTCCAGCACGCGGCGCGCTACCTGCTGTTGCCCATGGAGGAGGCCGCCCTGACCCAGGTCGTCCGGGGCATGGCCCGGGGCGCGGGGTTGCGCCTGGGGGAGGGGCTGGCGGAGCGCATGGTGCACGATGCGCGCGACGAGACCGGACGCTTGCCCCTGCTGAGCCACGCCCTGCGCGGACTCTGGGAGGCGAGCCAGGGGGAGCCCTTGACGCTCGACCTCTATGACCGGCTCGGGGGAGTGGGCGGCGCGCTGACCCGACAGGCCGAGGAGCTGTTGAAGGGCCTGGGCCAGGACCAGGAGCGGGCCAAGTGGCTCCTCCTGTCGCTGGTGCGGATCGGCCGGGGCATGCCCGACACCCGCCGACCGCGCACGCGGGGGGAGGTGCTCGCGGCCGCGGGCGGCGATTCCTCGGCGGAGCAGGTGCTGCTGCGGCTGTCGGGGATGGCGTCGGGAGAAAACCCCGCGGGCCCGACGGGCATGCGACTGGTGCTCCTGTCGGAGGGCACCGAGCCCGCGCAGCCCCGCGTGGACCTGGTCCACGAGATGTTGCTGCACGAGGTGCCCGTCATCGCCCGATGGATTGGCGAGGAGCGCGCCCAGCTCCAGCGCCTGGAGGATCTCGAGGTCGAGGCCCAGCTCTGGCGGGACACGGGCTTCCCGGTGGATGCGCTGCGCACGGGGACCTTGCTCAAGCACTACCAGGACGCGCACCAGTCAGGTCCTTCGCAGGGGCCCACGCGGCATCGGCTGAGTGCCCTGGCGGCGCGCTACCTCCAGGAAGGCGCGCGCGAGGACCGGCGGCGCATGCGCCAGAAGCGGTGGCTCAATCTGGGCGCGGTGCTGGCGGTGCTGGCCATCCTCTTCTACGCGGTCCGCGCCGAGCAGGCGCGGCAACACACGACGGCGATTCTGAGGACGTACATCGGGACGTTGGACGACCTCGTTGGCAGCGTGGATTGGAGACTCAGTTGGATTGCCCACACGCTGCCCGTGCGCCAGGAGATGCTGAAGGAGAGTGAACGGGCGCTGTTCTCCCTGCCTCCCGAGGAGCGCGATGCGCCCGAGGCCCGCCTCGTTGGAATCAAGCTCCTTCAGCGTCAGGCGGACGTCGCCCTGCATGATGAGACGCTCGAGCGTTCCGGTCGGTACTTGGAGGACGCCCACGCACGGCTGGCGGCCTGGGGTGCTTCGCGGAATGGAGATGCGAAGTTCACCGAACTCCTGGCGCTCAATTATTCGAAGCGCGGCAAGGTCGAGCTGGCACGAGGAGACCCGGAGAAGGCCTGGGTGGATTTCAACGAGGCCGTGCGCTTGATGCCGATTCCCGGCGACTCGGAGTCGGATGAGGACGCCCGGAGGACCCGCGCCGTGAGCCTTCAGGAACGGGCGGACGCGGGCCTGCTCAAGCGCGACCTTCCGGCCGCCGCGCGGGACCTGGACGAGGCCATCATGCTCCACGCACGCAACGAGAGCGCCTATGACCATGCCCTCCTCGCGCTCGCGCACAGTGCACGGGGGGGCATCGCCCATCACTTGGCGAAGGCCGACGACGCGACAGCGCATTTCACCAAGGCGCTTGGTTTCGCGCGGAGCAGTCAAGAGGAGCGGCACGATCAGTACGGAGACTGGGTCCTGGCCCGGGTGCTCGTCGACTCCGCTGCCTTTCAGGAAGTCAATGGCGCTCCAGAAGAGGCCCGGAATCACTACACGGAGGCCCAGACCTTGGGACGTTCCTTGCGAGAGGGCGAGCCCCCCAGCAAGCGCTTCGCGCTCGTGTGGCTCGACGCCATGGCGGGTCTGGAGCGAATGGAGCACATGCCCTCGTCCAAGGCGCGACTGCACGATGAGCGGTGTGAGGTGGCGCGCGAATTCCGGAACCGGGATCGCGATGATGTAAGGTTCCGGGCGCCGGAGTGCGGGTGAACTCCACAGGGGGACGATTGAACATGGGTGAAGCCGCCGCCAAGAAGCCGTCCATCGAGGAGCTGTTGCGCCAGGTGCGCGATGGGCAACCAGGCGCTTGGGAGGAGCTGTTTCAACGGAGCGTGCCAGCGCTCGAGCAATGGGCGTCGCACCAGATGGGACGGTCCCCTCCGGCTGGTACCCGCAAATCGGATCTCGTTCAGGAAACAGCGCTGCGTGCCTTCCAGCGCTTCCCCTCCTTCGACGGAGAGACCGAGGAGTCGTGGTTCGCCTGGCTCAAGAAGATTCAGCGGAGACGCCTCATGGATATCTCGCGCGAGGCCCACAGCCAGAAGCGAAGCGAGGATGCCACGGAGTCCCTGGAGGAACTCGATTCCCATCAACTGGCCGCCGTCCAGCGAAGCCCGAGTCAGTTCGCATCCCAGCAGGAGGAGTGTCGACAACTGCTGGGGTATGTCTACGGCCTGCCCAAGGAGCAACGGAAGGTCGTCTTTCTCTATTATCTGGACGATCTGTCCGATGCGGAGATCGCGCAACACATGGGCAAGAGTCAGGATGCGGTGAGCTCCCTCCGCCAGCGAGCTGTGCGCGCCATCCGGGATCGCAGGTCTGGCAACCCCGAGAAGCAGTCGCCGGGAATCAGCCAGGACGCCATCATCCAGAACGCCGCGGATGCGGCCCTGCTCCTCTACATGCGCAAACAGCAGCAGGGTGAGCAGGTGGACGTGGAGGCTTTCGTGGCGGACCATCCCCAGTGCGCCGAGGAATTGCGGAGCCTGCTGTCTTGCATCCAGGCGCTGTACATGCTCAAGCCCACCGGCTCGAAGTAGAGGCACTTGGAATGCTGTCGAAGGGAACACAGGTCGGGGAGTACCGCCTGCTGCGCTTCGTCGCGGAGGGGCTGACCGGCACCGTCTACGAAGGACGCAGGGCGTCCGATGGCGCCTCCGTGGCCATCAAGGTCCTGCACCCGACGTGGTGCATCGACCCCGAGGTCATGGCGCGCTTCCTCAACGAGGCCCGGATGCTCCAGGGGCTCGCGCATCCGCATCTGGTGAAGGGTCTCTCCTCGGGGGAGCTCCCCGAGGGCCCACCCTACATGGTGTTGGAGTGGCATCCGGAGGACCTCGCCCGCGCGCTCGCCCGCGTGGGAGGCCGGCTGTCTTGCCTGGAGAGTGTCCAGGTCGTCGGGCAGCTGGCCGAGGTGCTCTCCCTGCTCCATGCGAAGGGGATCATCCATCGGGACTTGAAGCCCGAGAACGTGCTCGTGGCTCGCCGGGTGCCGGGTGATTGGAGCGTGCGGCTCGCGGACCTTGGACTCGCCAAGCGGCTCCCTTCGGCGGGACCCGAGGGGCTGCCCATCTCCACGGCGGGTGGCACGATGCTCGGCACCGCGGACTACCGGCCCCCGGAGCAGTGGTTCGATGCGAAGACGGTGGGACCGTCGGCGGACGTCTACTCCCTGGGCGTCCTGTGGTTTCAGCTGCTGACGGGCCAACTGCCTTTCCAGTCGAGCGGTCAGCAGGGATTGATGATCCTTCACGTCCGAGGCGAACCGCCCCTGGCGCTGCTCGAGGGTCGTGCGTCCGACGCCGTACGGACGATGATGGCGCGGATGCTGGCGAAGGATGCCGAGGACCGGCCCGCCCTGGCGGAAGTGCTCGGGCTGCTCACCCCCGGAACCTGAAAAAAGCGCACGGCCCGCGATGGATTCGCCCGGCGATTCCGTCTTCCCGTGTGGAGGCGGAAAACACCACCGGATGCCCATGGACATCGACATTCCCATCAACGTGAGGACCCGAGCCCTCATCCTGCGCTACGAGCACGACAGGCCCATCACGGAGGACGCCGCGCGCGACGCCCTGAAGCAGCGAGGCGTGGAAGGTGACCGGGATGTCGTGGCGGTCGTGCTGCATCCGTTCGAGCCCCACACGCGCATCCGGACGCGGCCCGAGCAGGACTGGTCCGCGGCCTTCGACGAGAACGAGCGCTTCGCCGAGGCCTTGTCGAGGAAGGAGCGGGAGCTGGGGGTGGATCTGGACATCCACCTCTTCGGGTGCGCCCCCCTGATGCTGATGCTGCACCTGGCGTCCTGCCTGCCGCGCCGGCCGCTGTACGTGTATCAACAGCGGATCACGGATGGCACCTGGCTGCTGGGCTATGACCGCTCGCTGTCCTCCGCGCAGACGCCGTTCTTCGCGCTGGAGGGGCTGCCCACGTCACGTCAGGGAGGCCGGGGCAAGGTGGCCCTCATCGTCGAGGTGACCCAGTCCATCCGGGATGTGGCGCTCGCCGAGTTCCAGGCCCGCCATCCCTCGGAGCTGCTCGCCACCGTGGTCCTGCGGCCCGCGCGGGGAGGCCCGAGCCCCCAGGCCGTCCAGAGCCTCCAGGATGCGTCCGAGGCCGCCGAGCAGTTCCGCTCCGTGATGGACACCCTGCACAAGCACCTGGAGGGCGTGGAGTCCGTGCTGCTCGCCATGGATGGACCCGCCAGCCTGGCCGCCGCGCTGGGCTCGGTCATCAACACGAACACGCAGCATCCCGTGGTGCTCCACCACTTCAACCCCGAGCAGCGCAAGTACCTCGCCGTCCGCCGCATCCATCCGCCGCGGCGGGTCGCGTCGACACCGGGCTCGCCCTCGTCCGAGCAGTTCGCCGAGGCCGGAGAGCTGCTCAAGCGGGTGCGTACCATCCACGCGCAGCTGTGTGATTGGCTCAAGCGTCCCAAACAGAAGTCCCTGCGCCAGAAGCTGGAGCAGACGTCCCTGCTCCAGAGCGACATCGACACGGTTCCCGCGCGCCAGAATGCCCCGCTCTTCCGGCACCTCAACGGCAGCTGGACGTTCCACGTCAACCTGTTGCTGGGATACCGGCAGTTGCAGGAGCGCTTGCGCTCGCCCGAGGACTGGGAGGAGTGCGTCCGGTTGTTGCTCGTCCACGAGGCGTTCCATGTCGCCCAGCAGGGCGCCACCTCCTATGACTACCAGGGCAGCGGCCGGACAGGGTTCGTGCTCGAGGCGCTGGACTTCGACGCGGATGCGCTCGCCGTCGAGGCGGCGCTCGCCTGGCGAACAGACCATCGGCCGGGAAGGGCGCGGGGCCGGACGCGGACCCAGGACATGGAAGACATCGCCTGGAACGTGCTGGAGAGTTTTCGGGTCTTCGAGCCCGAGCGTCCCATGCGGATGCTGTCCGAGCGCCGGCTGCGGCGCTACCTCATCTGGCTCTTCCATGCGTGTCGGCTCGGCACGCTCCCGCTGCGCGACGCCGAGCCGGGGGCGCTCAAGCGCGTGGTCATCGAGATCGCCGGACTGCCGACGGGACTGGACCCTCACGAGGACTATCCCCAACCGGGTGTCCGTCTGGACGGGCAGGAGAAGAACGAGTCCCTGGTCCTCGCGCTCTACTTCGAGGCCCGGTTCGCCCGCATGCAAAACCCCGGGTGGGTGCGCGAGCTGCTGAGCTGCCTCGCCCAATGGGAGCAGCATCCCCGAGAAGAAATCCGCAAGCGACTGACCGTGCTGTTCGAGCGGTTCTTCAACCAGCACCGGGAGCTCGTCGCTCGTCCCTGACGGGGTCTCGCGACGTGGCGGGGGCGGCTGGTAGGGTTCGTCGCAACCCCCACCAGGAGACCCCTCCGTGCCCTTCTACCAGCTCCGGGAAGACGTCATCCCCCTGCTCTTGGCGCTCGCCTCACCCATGGAGCCCGAGGAGTTGATCCGCTCGGTGGCCCAGAGCTCCGGACTGCCCGAGGCCGTGCTGCGCGAGCGCTTCGCGGCCATCCGCGAGTCGGGGATTCTGTCGGCCTCGCAGGAGGTGTCCGAACAGGCCTCGGTGCTGTTCCTGGACTTCGCGACCCTGGGCAGCCAGCGCAACATGCTGCGCGACCGGGCGCGCAACGACGCGTTCCTGCGCGCCATCCGCAAGGTGGTCCAGCCCGGGGACACGGTGGTGGACGTCGGCACGGGCACGGGGCTGCTCGCCATGGCGGCCGCGGCCAGTGGCGCCGAGCGCGTCTTCGCCATCGAGCGCTCCGCGATCGTCCACACGGCGCGCTCGCTCATCGAGGCCAATGGCCTGGCGGACCGGATCGAGCTGTTCCACGGGGACGCGGCGGACTTCTCCGCGGACATCCAGGCGGACGTCATCGTCTCGGAGTGGATTGGCCACTTCCTCATCGTGGAGAACATGTACCCGGCGTTCTCGGCGGTGCGCGACCGGGTGCTCAAGCCCGGCGGCCGGACCATTCCCTCGGCGGGCAGGCTCTTCCTGGCGCCCATCGAGGACTCGGCGCTCTACCAGTACGAGGGTCCGGGCTTCTGGGAGCAGCCCATCGGGGGCTTTGACTACAGCCAGGTGAAGGCGCAGGAGCTGGGCAACCTGAAGATGCGGATCGACCGGGTCCGGCGCGAGAGCTACCTGACGGAGCCCGTGCTCCTGCGGCACATCGACTGCACGAAGGAGTCGGTGGGGTCCTTCTACTTCGAGTCGAGCGTGGAGTTCCGCATGGACCGGGACGCGGTGGTGCACGGTCTGGCGGGCCACTTCGAGCTGGAACTGGCGCCCGGGGAGGTGCTCGACACGTCCCCGTTCTCCATCCACACGCACTGGCACCAGACGTGGTTTCCCATCGACGCGCTTCCCGTGAAGCGGGGGGACACGCTCCAGGTGACGTTCTCCTCGTCGCCCGGCTCGCACGTGCCCTCGATGAACCTGAGCGTGCGGCGTCTGTCCACCGAGGGCGAGGGGCCCACCCGGAGCTACGCGTACGGCACCGGCCTGCTGTGACCGCCGGCGCCGCGCACGCCATTGTCCGCTGCGCGCTTTCCTGACTATTCTGGAGGTGACGGAATTTTCTCCTCCGGGCACACGCCCGGGGTGGGAAGGTACCGCCGCGACGTCGTCTCCCCCGAACAGGAAAGGGTCGTCCCATGAAGCGCTTGGCATCGCTCGCATCCCTCGCGGCAGTCTCCCTGACGTGTCTGCTCAGTGCCTCCGCGCGAGCGGATGCCCGGATGGCGTGGTACTGGCCCAATGGGAAGCTGGCGGTCATCCTGACGTTCGACAACGCGGGGTTCCGCTCGAAGTCCGAGCTCTTCATGCAGGACGGCAAGCTCGCGGTCACCTCCATCTATACGACCACGAGCCAGGGAGGCCGCAATTGCCGCTACGGCTCGTTTCCGTCCAATGGCAAGTACAGCTGCCTTATCGGGGATGTCAGTCATTACGGTGTGAATCCCACGGTCTTCCCGACGCGGGTGGCGGCCTGGGGCGAGCATGGGGAGCAGCGGGATTATGACTATGACGGCCGCAGGTGGTCGTGGTTCGCGCGGGGGTACAACAACGACAACGAGTATCCCAACATCAGTGTCCAGGTCGTCCTCTCCCAGGACATGAGCGTCCCGGGGCCGGGACAGTTCTTCGTCCTGCAGGGCAACGGCGCGTTCAAGGACCTGTTCGATCCGGCGGGCAAGCCGTACTGGCTGACCAGCCCCAGTGGCAGCTTGAGGCTCATGCACTTCGTGGACGTGACCCAGGGGTCGTGGCTGGATGTGACTCCGGCGAGCTGCCTGGAGTACAAGCTCACGCATCCTCCCGCGCAGGACGGGACGTATACGCTGTACGTGAAGGGCAATGCCGCCCAGCCCTGGACGGCCTACTGCCACAACATGTCCGGTGGCCCCACGGACTACCTGCCGCTGCCCTCCACGGGCGCGTCGAGCAACTTCTCCCAGTACACCGCACGGTCCGACCGCCCGGGGGACACGAACGTGCGGACCGTCTACACCAAGGTCCGCATCGATCCCGCGACACTGCGGGTGAACACCGCGGACCAGACCTTCGCCACGTCCACGGGAGTGCTCTCGCACGGCGACCCCGTCACCTCCATGACCTACGGCTCGGCCATGAACTGCGACTTCGGCAACACGGGCCTGGGCAACGTCGACCTGAGGGGCACGGCCTTCGTCATGGCGCCCAACCAGTTCGCCGCGGCGGGTTACGCCGCCTCCGGTGAGGCGACCTACAGCGCGAACAACCAGGTGGTGGACCTGTGGAACCGGGGCGCGTGCGGGTGGATGTCCGCCGTGGGCGCCGACCACCCCTACAACACGCGGGGCTCACCGTTGCAGCTCCAGTACCGCGCGCCGGGCACCTGATTCCCTTGTTTCCGGCCCAACGTCTGTCGAACGAGGCCGTCGGTGGGGTCACCGTCGACGGTAGGCTCGTGCGCCTGGGGGGCGCACATGTCTTCGTTGACCATTCGTGTGGTGGCGCTGTGGATGCTGCTGGGGATGGGGGCATGTGACAGCGCCGCCCCGGTACCGGCCTCGCTCGTGGCCACACAGACACAACCCTTGGAGGTGCTGCCGGGGCAGGGGTTCGATGTCCTGGTACGACTGACCAACACGTCCTCCGTACCGGTGGACGACGTGCGAGTGGGGGAGGCTTTCCAGGGAACGCAGCCGCCTTCCGCCGAGGAGCGGGTGGGTGCCCTGGCGGTGGGGGAAGAGCGCACCGTGACCTTCCACCTGGCGGCGCCGGTCGCGGCGCCGCGGGGGGAATCCGAGTCGCTCGCCTCCTACCACCAACGTCTGGAGGACCTGGAGCGGCAGCCGCTCGTATCGCGAGGGGAGGTTCATTTCGCCGAGACCCCGGGAGTTCAGGCCAAGCCCCTCTCGTTGTCCTCGGACGGTCGCGTGGTACTGCCGCGTCTCTCCCTGCGCCTGGAAGGCCCCGTGGTGGCACTGCCGGGAGAGGCGATCACCTATACCGTGACGGTCACCAACGGGGGGTTGGCGGGGACCGCCTCGGGAAGTCTCCAGGTGGTGTTGTCCGACGCCACGCGGGTGGAGGTGGCCTTGGACGCGATGGCGCCGGGCGCCACCTGGAACAAGGCGGTGACCTGGACGCCGCCTCCACTTCCCGTGAGGCAGCGGGGTGAAACCGTCTCGGCGTACGCCGCGCGCCTGCGGGCGCTCGAGGGGCAGGCCCAGCGGACCCAGGTGGCGCTGTCCTGGCGGGATGGCCAGGGAAATGCCTACGGCTCGCTGGTCCAGGAGTCCGTCGCCGCCCTGCATGTGGACGTGCCGCCCTTCGACCTTCCGCCCGCCCCCGAGGAGCGCGCGCCCGCGCTGTCCCCGTTCGCGGTGACGCCCTTCGTGGACGCCGTGTCCTTCCTCTACTCGGGAGAGGACCCCATCCAGGTGGGCGTGGCCCCCGGCACCCTGGTGCCCCATCGCTTGGCGGTGCTGCGCGGCAAGGTGCGCTCACGTCAGGGCTACCCGCTGGAGGAGGTGCGCGTCTCCGTGCTCGACCATCCGGAGTATGGCCACACCCTCACACGGGAGGATGGCCTCTTCGACCTGGCCGTGAATGGCGGAGGCCTCCTCACCGTGAGGTACGAGGCCGAGGGACTGCTGCCGTCTCAGCGCCAGCTCCACGTCCCTTGGGGAGATTTCGCCTGGCTGCCGGACGTGGTGCTCGTCCCGTTGGACCCCCAGGGCACGCCCGTGGACTTCAGCGGCACGAGCACCACCCACCAGGTGGCGCGAGGCAGCCCGGTCACGGACGCGGATGGCACCCGGCAGGCCACGCTCCTCTTCGCCCCGGGCACCCAGGCCCTGGCCGTCCTGGCCAATGGGGACGAGGTGCCCCTCTATTCGGCCACGGTGCGCGCCACCGAGTACACGGTGGGCGAGGAGGGGCCCGCCTCCATGCCGGCGCATCTGCCTCCCACCAGCGGGTACACCTACGCGGTGGAGCTGTCCCTGGACGAGGCCCTGGCGCTGGACAGCCAGGAGGTGCGCTTCACCCAGCCCGTGGCCTCCTACGTGGACAACTTCCTGGGCTTCCCCGTGGGCGGCACCGTGCCCTCGGGCTATTACGATCGGCGGCGAGGGGTCTGGCTGCCCTCGACCAACGGCCGCATCCTCCAGGTGCACGGCGTCCTCGAGGGTGTGGCGCAACTGGATGTCACGGGAGACGGCGTGCCGGACAGCGCCGCGGTGCTGGCCACGCTGGGCATCTCCGAGGCCGAGCAGCGGCAGTTGGCCAGCCTCTACCCGGTGGGCAAGAGCCTGTGGCGCGTCCCCGTGAGCCACTTCACTCCGTGGGATTACAACTGGCCCTATGGGCCTCCCCCGGGGGCGCGGCCTCCGACGAACGCGCCGCCCCAGGCGGGTCCCGAGAACAAGCCGGATTGCCAGAAGGGCAGCGTCATTGATTGTCAGAACCAGGCATTGGGCGAGTCACTGCCGCTCACGGGGACGTCCTCGCGCCTGCACTACCGGAGTGACCGGGTGCGGGGGCAAGACAAGAACACCCTGCGCATTCCTGTCAGTGGTGCCTCGGTGCCGCCCTCGCTCGAGGGAATCGTCGTCGAGGTGAATGTCGCGGGCAGAGCCTTCACTTACGAGCTGCCCGCCGCGCCTCACCAGACGCTCTCGTTCACATGGGATGGGAAGGATGCCTACGGCCGAAAGGTGCAAGGTGAGGCGGTCGTTACGGGCAGGACGGGTTATCGCTACCCGCTCGTCTATTTGAAGCCCGCCGAGTTCCCCGATTCCTTCGCGCAACTGGGTTCGGAGCCCGTCACTTCCAACCGAGAGCGGAGGGAGATGACCTCCTGGCAGTCGTGGCGCTCTCGGGTGGGTGGATGGAGCGAGTCGCCTGAAGACCTGGGGGGCTGGCGACTGTCCGTGCACCACCAGTGGGATCCCCACGGCGGCCGGATCCTTTTCGGCCATGGGGAGACAAGCTCAGGGTCGCTCACCGCGGGCAACATCTTCACCGTGGCGGGTACGGGCGTCCTCGCCTATTCACTCGACTCATTGTCAGCAACGCAGACCCATGTGGGCCAACCCGTGGGGGTCGCCGTCGGGCCAGATGGGGCCTTCTATCTCGTGGAACTCTATTCCCACCGCGTCCGGCGGGTGAGTCCAGACGGCAGCATCAAAACCGTGGCGGGTATTGTCGGCTTGCCGGGACTGAACGGCAACGAGGGGGAGCTTGGCAACTCGATGTACCTCGACAGCCCATCCGCTGTCGCCGTGGGCCCGGACGGCAGCCTGTATATCGCGGATAGGAAAAATCAACGCATCCGGCGCGTGCGCCCGAATGGCACCATGATCACCGTGGCGGGCTCGGGGATACCGGGTCATGGCACCTTTGGCGGCGATGGGGGGCCGGCCACCCAGGCCTACTTCAGCTCTCCGGAGAGTGTCGCCGTGGCACCCGACGGCAGTCTGTACATCGCGGATGTCTTCAACCAGCGCATCCGGCGCGTGGACCCGAAGGGCCGTATTTCCACCGTGGCGGGCACGGGGACGTCGGGCTTTGGCGGCGATGGCGGACCGGCCGCCCTGGCGCGTTTCAATTACCCAAGGGGGGTCGCCGTGGGCCCGGACGGGAGCGTGTACATCGCGGATACGGGCAACCAACGCATTCGGCGTGTGGGCCCGGAGGGCACCGTGACCACCGTGGCGGGCTCGGGGACACCGGGTACGGGCGGTTTTGACGGCGATGGGGGGCCGGCCACCCTGGCTCGTTTCCTGTACCCGCAGGATGTCGCCGTGGGCCCGGACGGCAGTCTGTATATCGCGGATGACTTCAACCAACGCATTCGGCGCGTGGACCCGGAAGGCCTCATCACCACCGTGGCGGGCTCGGGGACACCGGGCACGGGCGGTTTTGGCGGTGATGGAGGGCCAGCCACCCTGGCTCGTTTCAATGGCACATCCCGCATCGCCGTCGGGCCAGACGGCACTCTGTACATCGCGGATAGGAACAACCACCGTGTTCGCGCCGTGCGCCCCGCGCCATTGAGCGCCTCTTCTGTCGGCGGCATCTCCATCCTCTCCGAGGCCGGCGGTGAGGTGTACGTCTTCGGGTCTGGGGGCCGGCACCTTCGCACCGTGAATGCACTGACGGGGGCGCTCCACTACCAGTTCGACTACAGCACGGACGGTCGGCTCACCTCGGTGACGGATGGAGACGGACTGGTCACCCGGATCGAGCGGGACACCTCGGGCAAGCCCCTGGCGATCATCGCCCCTCATGGCCAGCGCACCCGCCTGACATGGGATGTCCAGGGCTACCTCTCCTCCCTGACGAACCCGGCGGGAGAGCGCGTGGAACTCGAGCACTCCACCCATGGGCTGCTCACCTCGATGCGGGATGCCCGAGGCGGCTTGCACCAGTACACCTATGACGCTCGGGGAAGGCTGGCGCGGGACACCCAGCCCACGGGGGGCTACAAGCACCTGTCGCGAACGGATGCCGAGGATGGCTACTCGGTCGCCGTCTCCACCGCCTTGGGGACCACCACCCGCTACCAGGTGCGGGAACTGGCGGGAGGAGGGCAGCAGCGCACCACCACGGCGCCGGATGGCACGGTCACATCGAGCCTGCGGACGGCGGACGGAAGCACCACGACCACCCTGGCGCCGGATGGCACCCGCACCACGGAAGTGCTGGGCCCGGACGCACGCTTCGGGATGCAGGTGCCCCTGCGCTCCTCCGTTCAGGTGACGCTGCCGGGGGGCCTCACCTCCAGCTCCACCCACGGCAATGTGGCCACCTACGTCCAGGGGGATGTCACGAAGGGGCTCGAGACCGTGGTGGACACGCGCAGCCAGAATGGACGCACGCAGACGGCCACGTACGCGGTCGCGAGCCGCACCCTCAGGACCCGGAGCCCCAGTGGGCGCCTAGCCACCTCCGTCTTGGATGCGCGGGGAAGACTGGTCCGGCAGGAGGTCGTGGGCGTGCTGCCCCTGGAGTACAGCTATGACGCCGAGGGACGTCCCTGGAAGGTGACGCAAGGCGAGCGCACGGAAACCTATACTTACGACGCCGCGGGCTACCTGGCGACGGTGGAGGACGTCCTCGGGCGCACCACGGACTTCAGCTACAACGGGGCGGGTCGCCTCACCGCCGAGCGGCTCCCAGGAGGCCGCACCGTGGGGCTCGCGTCCGATGCCCACGGCAATCTCACCCGGATGGTTCCCCCCGGGCGCTCCGCCCATGACTTCCGCTACACCCCGGCCGACACCGTGGACAGCGACACCCCGCCTCCGCTCTCCTCCGCGCCCCTGTCTCCCACGCGGTATGCCTACAACGGGGACGGGGCCCTCACGTCCATCTCCCTGCCAGACGGTGCTTCCGTGCAACTGGCCAGGGACGGCGCGGGCCGGGTGGACGCGCTCACCACGCCCCGGACCACGGTGGATTTTGTGTATGACGCCCAGGGCCATCTCGCGGCCCTCACGGACAGCGCGGGTCCTAGCCTGGCGTATGCCTATGACGGGCCCTTGGTGAAGAGCGTGGCGTGGAGTGGCGAGGTCCAGGGCGGCGTGAGCTACACCTATACCCCCGACTTCTCCCTCCAGGCGCTCGAGGTGCAGGGGCAGTCCTTCGCCTATGCGTATGATTTGGATGGCCTGCTCATCTCCGCGGGCGCGCTCTCCCTGGGGCGCGGGCAAGACACCGGGTTGCTGTCCACGACCACCCTGGACCAGGTGAGGACCGAGCAGCAGTACAATGCCCATGGCGAGGTGCGAGCGCTGTCCGCTGTCTGGGGAAGCACCCCCCTCTACAGCCTCATCCTGGACCGGGACGTCGCCGGGCGGATCACCTCCAAGACGGAAGCCACGTCAGGCGTGACCCGCGTGTGGGGGTACGCCTATGACCTGGCCGGGCGTCTCCACGCCGTGACGTTGGACGGAGCGCCCTATTCCGCCTACGGCTACGACCTCAATGGCAACCGCACCTCGCTCACCCAGGGGGGCGCTACCCTCACCGCCACCTATGACGCCCAGGAGCGACTCCAGACGCAGGGGGCCGCCACCTACGCCTTTGGCCTCAACGGCGACTTGCAACAGCGCTCGCGCTCGTCCGAGGCCGCCCCCACCCAGTACGTCTACGATGCCCTGGGGGCGCTCACCCACGTGCAGCTGCCCGACGGCACCCAAGTGGACTATGTGCTGGACGCCTCCAGTCGCAGGGTGGGCAAGCGTCTCGGCGGCACCTTGGTCCAGGGCTTTCTCTATGACGGGCCCGTGCGTGTGGTGGCCGAGCTGGATGGCGCGGGCGCCGTCGTCTCCCGCTTCGTCTACGCCAGCCAGCGCCATGTCCCCGACTACATGCTCAAGGATGGTGTCACCTACCGCCTCCTCACCGACCAGCTGGGCAGCATCCGTCTGGTCGTCAATGCCTCCACGGGTGTTGTCGAGCAGTCCCTGGAGTATGGCCCTTTTGGCGAGGTGCTGTCCGATTCCAATCCAGGCTTCCAGCCCTTCGGCTTCGCGGGCGGCCTCTATGACAGCCACAGTGGGCTCACCCGTTTCGGGGTCCGCGATTACGACGCGGAGGCGGGCCGCTGGACGGCGCGAGATCCCCTGCGCTTCGCGGGGGGGCAGCTCAACCTGTATCAATACGCGATGGGCGACCCGGTCAACCGCGTCGATCCGACGGGTTTCATCTCCATCGGGTTCTCCGGGTACGACGGAGTGGGTGGGGGGTTCGAGCTGGCCTGGGTTCCCGGCCAGGGGTTCTCCGCCTGCGGCCAGGTGGGCTTCGGGGCGGGCTTGGGTTTCGAGTTCAAGCCGTTCGGGGGCTTGGCCGATCCTGGGGTCTCGGTCAAGGCGGAGATCACCAACGCGGCGCTGGGGTCGAAGATGAAGGTGAGCGCCGAGGTCTCGCTGGGGCCGTGTGGTCCCTCCTTCAAGGGAGAGGGGGGCGTGGGGTTTGGGCCCGCCTTCGTGTCCTTCTTCGATGGCCAGGTCTCGATCGAACCCATCGATCTCGGCGCGAAGTCCGAGGCCTCCATCAACGCCAAGGCGTGCGTGCGTTTCTGAGCCCGCGCTCGCGCCGTGCCTATCGGCGGGGGAGGGGCTCGCGAGCGGTGAGCCATGCGGGGGGAATGGACTCGCGGCCCGCGCTCAGCGCGACGAGCCCGCCCACGATGGCGCAGGTGGTGTCCCGGTCGCCCTTGCCCGCCACGGTGCTCCAGAGGGCCTCGGGGTATTCCCCGAGGTGGCGGGCCGCGCTCCAGACACAGAAGGGCACCGTGTCCTGGGCGAGCACGCGCTGGCCGCTGCCCAGGGCGCGCGCCGCGGAGGTGGGGGTGGCCTCCAGGGGCCACTGGCGGGCCTTCTCCAGGCCCGCGCGTGTCTCCCCGGGCGGGGTGTACGCGAGCACCACGTCGAAGAGTTCCGGGGCGGGCATGCGCGCCTCCCGCCAGCGGTGGGCCCAGGCGGCCGCCACGGCGACGGCGATGGCGCCCGCCTGTCCCTCGGGGTGGAAGTGCGTCACCTCGGCGGACAGCCGGGCCTCGCTCACGCAGCGCTCGAAGTCATCGGCGAACCAGGCGCCGAGCGGGGCGGCGCGCATGGCGGCGCCGTTGCCCATGGAGCCGGTGCCGCCGAACACCTCGGAGGAGACGTCCCGCCAGGGCATGCCCAGGTGGATTTTCTGGAGGATGTCGTGCGCGGTGGCGCCATAGCCCCGGCGCGGGTGGGCGCGGTAGCGGGCGCCGAAGAGCCGCGCCAGCCGCTCGGGCTCGATGTGTCCGTGCTCCTCCAGCACCTGGACGAGCGCGAGGGCCATCTCCGTGTCGTCGGTGTAGGCCCACGGCGCGGCGGGCAACTGGCGCCGGGCCACGTCCTCCTCGGCGAGGGCCGGGGCCTGGAGGAAGCGCTCGCCGAAGGCGTCGCCCACGGACAGCCCCTCCAGGGACAGCAGGGCCCGCGTCAGAGGGGGGTTCTGGCTCATCGGATTTACTCCTCGCGAGTCCTTTGCCAGGGTGGCCCTCTCTTTTGACAGGGAGTGAAGGGCATGTCGATTCGAGGAGCCGTGGTGGCCTGGAGTGGTGTCGCGATCGTGGGTCTGTGCGGGTGTGACCCCGCCACCCCGCCCCCGAGCGGCGTGCAGGTGGGCACCGGGCTCTCGCTCGATGGCGAGGCGGTGCGGGTCGTCTACGGGGACGGTCCGGGCACGTCCGTGGAGGGCAACGATGCCCGGTTGGCCCAGGCGCTCCAGAAGGGGACGACGCCTCAGGACGCATCGTTCGCGGTGCGGGGGACGGGGCAGGTGCAGGGCCGGTTGACGGCGAACACGGACGTGGTGCTCGACGCGACGGCGAGTGCCCAGGAGCCGGTGCCGCTGCTGAGCGTGCGCAACACCACGGACAAGCCCGCCTGGGCGGGCTTTCCGCTGTTCTCGGTGGACTCGGCGGGCGGACTGGTGGCGGCCGGCGAGCTGGGCAACGGCACGCTGCCCGTGACGGGCAAGGGCTACCGGCTCATGTGGTACCCCTCCAAGGCGAGCTTCCGCGCGGGCTACACCGAGACGCAGTGGGACGAGGCCAACATCGGCTTTTTGTCCTGGGCGGGTGGCAACCTGACGAAGGCCAGCGCTTTGGGCTCGTTCGCCTACGGGGACCAGTGCGAGGCGGAGGGGACGGTGGCGGTCTGCCTGGGCTCGGTCAGCAAGGCCTCCGGCACGGCGTCGTTGAGCGTGGGCGCCTCGAACGTGGCGAGCGGCTTCACGTCGGTGGCGCTGGGGTACACCAATGTGGCCAGTGGACAGGGCTCGGTGGCCTTGGGGTATCGCGTCTCGGCGAACGCGAACTACTCGTTCGCGCTGGGACATCGGGCGGACTCGGGCGGCCACTCGGGCGCGTTCATCTGGGGAGATCAGTCGACCACCAGCACGGTGACGAACACCGCGGCCAACCAGTTCATGGTGCGCGCGGCGGGTGGAGTGCGGTTGCGCACCAGCGCCACGCTGAGCACCGGGTGTGATCTGCCCGCGGGCTCGGGCGTCTTCTCCTGCACGTCCGACCGGGACAGCAAGGAGGACTTCCGGAGCGTGGACGGGGAGCAGGTGCTGGCCCGGGTGCTCGCGCTGCCCGTGCGCAGCTGGCAGTACAAGTCGGAGCAGCGGGGGGTGCGGCACGTGGGGCCGGTGGCCCAGGACTTCCGCGCGGCGTTCGGCCTGGGGCCCGACGAGCGCAGCATCGGCCTGCTCGACATCGACGGGGTGAACATGGTGGCCATCCAGGCCCTGGCGCGCCGCACGGAGGAGCTGAAGGCCAAGAGCGCGGAGGTGGACGCGCTCAAGACGGAGATGTCCGAGCTCAAGCGCTCGCTGGCCCGGCTGGAAGCGGCGGTGCTCGCGAAGCCCTGACGGGGGCGGCTCCAGCCGGAAAAGATGAAGGGCCTGGAGTCACCGGGGGAGTTCCCCAGAGATTCCAGGCCCTTCGTTCAGAGCGGCGGAAGGGATTCGAACCCTCGACCCCGAGCTTGGGAAGCGCGCGTACTCGCAAGTCGAACCCCGAGTAGGTTGAGGCCCGTGCTCCCTTTCCTCCTGGTCCTCTTGCTGGCACATGCGCCCTGCTCACCAACGGATGGCACTGCGATATGCGGGTGTAAGCAGGGCTCACCAACGGCCTGCGAGGCCCTGCGCGTGGCCGACCCAGGGAAGGCAGCGGAGATTGAGCAGGCCGCTGCGAAGGCCAAGCCCTCGCCCACACCGCCTCATGCGCAGCAAGGCCAGGCGGCACAGCCAACTGCTCCGGTTTCGGTCCGGGGCATTGAGGACTTGCTGCGACCCGGAGGACGGCTCATCGGTTCCGAAGGCTCCAGTCCCAAGATCAGAGTCATCAAGGGAGGTCTCCGCGAGGCGGAGAAGTTGTTCGAGCAACTCTCAGGCGGTGGGACGCGCGTCACCGGTACATCCTACCCGGGCCAGCTGGTACGCCTTCCGAATGGAGGCACGGTGGGCTTGCGTCCCTCGTCGACATCAGGCCCACCGACCCTTGACGTCACCGTTCAAGGGCTCGGCATTCGAGAGATCAAGTTCCTTCCATGAGCGACCAGCGGACGGTGGAGGACATGCAGCGAGGGTGGGCCAGAGACGCGATGACCAGCGACCTGGGCCTGTGGTGGCTGGCCGCGGACATCCGCGAATGGCGGCTTGGCGCAACGGAGGATGAGGTGCGCCAGGAAACGCTGAGCGCCTTGCGTCCCTTGCTGGCCAGTGGGACGCTCCGGGCTGTCCATCTTCTGCCAGGGGGCGCATTTGCTCCCTGGGCGGGAACAGCGGAGGAACAGCTCGCGCGGATGGATGCGGAGTGGAGGGGACTTGGGCGCCGCCCCGACCTGGGCGACATCGTGTGGCTTATCGGAGCACGGTAGCCTGCCCCAACGGCATCCCGTCCGCGTCCTTGGAGACGCCACTCGCCCGGGTTGGCAAAGAAGAAGGGCCTGGAGTCACCGGGGATTTCCCCAGCGATTCCAGGCCCTTCAGAGCGGCGGAAGGGATTCGAACCCTCGACCCCGAGCTTGGGAAGCTCGTGCTCTACCAACTGAGCTACCACCGCGTGGCAAGCAGGGCGGAAAGTAGGGGGCCCGCCCGTGCTTGTCAACGAGCAAATCGCTCGACCCCCCGTGGCTAGTCTCCCTCCTCGACGGTGAGCTGGTAGGAGTCCTGGAAGTTGGCCTCGCGGTTCTTCGCGTCCCGGACCTCCAGGATGTAGACGGCGGGCTCGGCGCTGTAGCGGATGACCTCGGGCTGGTCGCCCTTGGCGCGGTCCGCCGTCTGCACGAGCGACAGCTTGCCGTCCTCACCCAGGCGGTGCAGGTACAGGCCCACGTCCACCTTGAGGATGCCCAGCAGCGTGGCCTTGAGCGGCGTGCGCACGGGCTGCTCGGACAGGTCCAGCCGGTAGTAGTCCACGTCCTTGAGCGGGTAGACGGTGCCGCGCACCGCCCGGCCCAGGGTCAGCTCCGTGGCGCGCTCCGGGGTGTTGTTGGGCTCGCGCTCCTGGCTGCCGTCATCCGGCACGGTGGTGATGGTGAGGCGGTAGGGCTGCTCGGCGTTCTCGTAGTCGCGCACCCACTTGCCGTCCACCTTGCGCGCCGCGCCCTGCACGCGGAAGTAGCACGCGCCCCCACAGGCCACGTTGTTGAGGCGCTCGGGCTCCTTGATGGCGCCGTCGTTGGCCCGCTGGAGCACGACCTCCTTCTGGTTCTCGCCCTCGGGCGGCTGGATGACGGACAGCTCCAGGTCCATGCGCTCCACGCCGGACAGCTCCACCCGGGCGAGCACCGGCTCGGTCGTCTTGAGGACGAAGTTGTCCACGTCCCCCTTGGGCGACAGGAAGCCTTCCTTGTAGCCCGCGAGCGGCAGGGGCGTGGCCTTGTAGAGCTCATCGTTGGGCTCGAGTTCCGCGTTGGCGCCGGCCTCCTCCTGCGTCACCGTGAGCGTGTAGGCCTTCTCCGGGTTGAAGCCGCGCCGGGCGTCCTTGCCGGTGCCGGACCAGCCGCTCTTGACGACGAGGTACACCACCCGATCGCTCGCCCGGACCCCGACGTTGCGCAGCGACAGGGGCTCGCCCTCGTTGCCCTTGGTGGTGAACAGGGGCGCCTCGGCGGCGGTGAGCACGGACAGCTCGGGGCGCACGCCTTCAATGCCCGTCAGGTCGATCTTCAGCGCCACCATGGCGGGCTCCGCGGGCACGGCGGCGGGCGCGGGGACGGGCGTGCGCGCGGGCACGGGGATGGGCACGTCCAGAGGCGCGGTGTTGTCCACGACGGGCGACTCGGGGGAGGGCTCGGTCGTGCCGGGCTCGGAGGGCGGAGGGCTCTCGGCGGCCGCGCCGGAGTCGGGCCCGGCGGGTGTCGGCTCGGGGGCGGGCGGGGGCGGCGCAGTGTCCGGCGGGGCGGGGGAGGGCGCGGCGGCGACCTCGGGCAGCTCCAGCCGGTACCAGTCCTCGTCGCCCGCGTGGCCGATGAAGCCCGCCACGGTCTGCCCGAGCTGCAGGGGGGTGGCGTCCACGGCCCGGTCATTGGGCTCGCGCTCCACGCCGTCCTCGGGTGAGTGGTAGCGCACCTCGAGCGTGTAGGCGCCGCCGGTGCCCTTGCGCGCC
The DNA here is from genome assembly GCF_016904885.1 of Archangium primigenium. Lineage (NCBI taxonomy): Bacteria > Pseudomonadati > Myxococcota > Myxococcia > Myxococcales > Archangiaceae > Melittangium > [Archangium] primigenium. The sequence goes on along the minus strand of NZ_JADWYI010000001.1, from coordinate 7,223,441 downwards.
GAGGCCACGCGCACCCAGCGCTCGCGCTCGACGTAGAGGTTGGGGAAGCGCTCGGGCTTGCCCACGCCGGCGCTGTTGAGGCTGGCGCTGCGCACGCCGGGGGCGTCGTACACCTCGAGCAGCACGTCCCCGCCGGGAATGCCGGAGACGCTCACGTCCGCCACGCGGGGGCTGGCCGGGGCCAGGCGGTACCAGTCCTCGTCCGGCTTGGAGGGATCCGCGCCGAGGCTGGCGCTCACCGTCGCGTCGTTGGCGAGGGTGAGGGCCTGTTCGGGCCGCTCGTTGGGCTCCTTCTCGCTGAGCTGCTCGGGTCCGGTGACCACGGGCCCCGCATCGGGGGTCACCGGCTCCTGCTCGTCCGAGCAACCCTTCGGGCAGCCCGACAACAGCAGGCACAGCCATACCCCACCCAGACGTCGCATCGCGTTCCCTCGTGGCATTGGGGTGCCTACTCAATCCCCTGGCCCCCGGGTGTCAAGGTTCGCCAACAAGCGACCGGACGCTTTCATCCCGGAAGGGTGGGCGAGCGGGGACGGAGCGCGGTGCCGGTCCCCGCCTGGGCAGGAGGACCGGGGCGTCTGTCGGGGCGGCTCAGCCGGCGGCGGATTTCTTCTTGCCGCTGAAGTGACGGAAGAAGTGGATGATCTGCTGCTCGGCCTTCTTGGCGTCCGTCGCGTCGGCGAATTCGTGTTCCAGGAAGATGCCTCCGCACGACTCGCAGGTGTCGTAGCTCAGCTTGTGCTGACGATCGCCACCATCGACGCGGATGAGATCCACCTGGCAGTCGGGGCAGTGGCCGGTGAGCGCGTCCGCGTCGACCTTGCCTCCCTGTCCCTCGATTCCGGTGAGGTTGTTGTGGAGGAGAATCCGGTTGAGGTCCGCGACGTCAATCCAGAGTCCGCCGCAATCACCACATTCTCGGAAATTTTCGCCGTGGTCCCCTTCGAGATCGGTCATCTCGACGCTGCAGCCGGGGCAATTCATGGGGGTTTTCATTCTCCTGTTGGGGGGAGGCGAGCTCCCGTGGGGTGACGGCCGGAGGGCGGCGTGCCCGCCGGACGTCCAGGGAATGATAGGTCGCAAGATTTTTCAGATGCAACCCAGCCGCTGCATTGTGTTCAAGCGAGCAACCCCCCACCCCCCGGGGAGGCTCAGGCCTTGACGCGCTGGATGTCGGCCCCCAGGCCCCGCAGCTTCTGCTCCAGGCGCTCGTAGCCGCGATCCAGGTGGTAGATGCGCTGGACCTCGCTCTTGCCCTCGGCGCGCAGGCCCGCGAGCACGAGCGAGGCGCTGGCGCGCAGGTCGGTGGCCATGACGGGCGCGCCGGACAGGGTGCGCACGCCCTTGACCACCGCGGTGTGCCCCTCGATGGTGATGTCCGCCCCCATGCGGTGCAGCTCCGGCACGTGCATGAAGCGGTTCTCGAAGATGCGCTCGGAGATGACCGCGGTGCCCTCGGCCACGGTCATCAGGGCCATGAGCTGCGCCTGCATGTCCGTGGGGAAGCCCGGGTGCTCGGTCGTCTTGACGTCCACCGAGTGGAGGACCCGGGGGGCCTTCACCCGGATGCTCCGGGCCTCGGGGGAGACCGTGCAGCCGGTCTCGCGCAGCTTGAGGATGACGGCCTCCAGGTGCTCGGGGACCACGTGCGTGACGAGCACGTCACCGCCGGTGATGGCGGCGGCGACCATGAGCGTACCCGCCTCGATGCGGTCCGGCAGGATGGCGTGCTCCACGGGCTTGAGCGCCTCCACGCCCTCGATGGTGATGACGGAGGTGCCCGCGCCCTCGATGCGCGCGCCCATCTTGTTGAGCACCCGGGCGAGCTCCTCCACCTCGGGCTCGCGCGCGCAGTTCTCCAGCACGCTGCGGCCGCGCGCCAGGGCCGCGGCCATCATCACGTTCTCCGTGCCCGTCACGGTGATGACGTCGAAGTTGACGGTGCCGCCGGTGAGCCGCTTGGCCGTGGCCTCCACGTAGCCCTCGGTCAGGTGGATGTCGGCCCCCAGGGCCTTGAGCCCCTTGAGGTGCTGGTCGATGGGCCGCGCGCCGATGGCGCAGCCGCCCGGCATGGACACGCGCGCCCGGCCGAAGCGGGCCACCAGGGGCCCGAGCACCAGCACCGAGGCGCGCATCGTCTTGACCAGGTCGTAGGGCGCCTCGGGGTGGATGGGCCCGTGGACCTCCACCTCGCACACGTCCGCCTGCTCGCCGGTCAGCCGCGCCGTGCCGCAGCCCATGGTGCCGAGCACCTTGAGCATGGTCTTCACGTCGGCCAGGTCCGGCACGTTGCGGTAGACGCTCTTGCCATCCGCCAGCAGCGCCGAGGCGAGGATGGGGAGCGCGGCGTTCTTCGCGCCCGACACGGCCACCTCGCCCTCCAGCCGGGGGCCACCCTTCACGATGATCTTGTCCATCTGTCCTGTCTCACCCCTGTGGCCGCGCGGCCACGGGCTGTGTCCCGAAAGCGAGGCGCTCGCGCCGCTCCAAGTCCTTCTCCACCCGCGCGTTCTCGTAGCCCGCGGCCTGGAGCAGGGCCTGGACGGCCGCGCCCTGTGTCTCACCAATCTCCAATGCAAGCAGCCCGCCAGGGGCGAGCACCCGCCGGGCCCCGGTGATGACCTGGCGCAGCAGCCCGAGGCCATCCGGGCCGCCGTCCAGGGCCATGCGCGGCTCGCGCCGCACCTCGGCGGACAGGCCGGGAATCTCCCCCGTGGCGATGTACGGGGGGTTGGACACCACGACCTGGAAGAGGGCGTCCGGGGGCAGGGGGGTATAGAGGCTGCCCTCGAGGATGCGCACCCGCTCGGCCACGCCCAGCGCCTGGGCGTTCTCGCGCGCCATCGCGCAGGCGTCCGGGGACAGGTCCGTGGCCGTCACCGTGGCCTGGGGCCGCTCGGCCGCGAGGCTGATGGCGATGCAGCCCGAGCCCGTGCACACGTCCAGGGCGGCGCCGGGCGCGTCCTTGGGCAGGGCGTGCAGGGCGGCCTCCACGAGCAGCTCCGTCTCCGGGCGGGGGATGAGCACCCGCGCGTCCACCTTGAAGGGGCGGTTGTAGAACTCGCGCATGCCGGTGATGTACTGGGTGGGCTCGCCCGCGGTGCGCCGGGCGATGAGGGCGCGAAAGGCGGCGAGCTCCTCCTTCTCCAGCGGCCGGTCCAGGTCCACGTACAGCCGCACCCGGCTCACCTTGAGCACGTGGGCGAGCAGCATCTCGGTGGTGAGCCGCGGCGCGTCCACGCCCTTTTTCTCGAAGTGCTGGGTCGTCCAGGTGAGGACCCGGCGGATGGTCCAGATCTCCTCGCTCATGCGCCGAGCGAGCCCTTGCCTTCACCCGTCTGCTGCTTGAGGGCCTCGGCCTGGTAGTACGTCCGGCAGGCCGTCATGACGTCCTCGACGCCGCCGGACATGATGCCCGGCAGGTTGTGCACCGTGAGGCCGATGCGGTGATCCGTGAGCCGATCCTGGGGGAAGTTGTAGGTGCGGATCTTCTCCGAGCGGTCGCCCGTGCCCACCTGGCCGCGGCGCATGGAGTCGCGCTCGTTGCGGATGCGCTCCTGCTCGATCTCGTAGAGCTTGGCGCGCAGCATGCGCTCGGCCATGGCGCGGTTCTTCCCCTGGCTCTTCTCCTGCTGGCACTTGACCACGATGCCCGAGGGCTTGTGGATGAGGCGCACCGCGGAGTCCGTGGTGTTCACGCTCTGGCCGCCCGAGCCCGTCGAGCGCATCACCTGCATCTCGATGTCCGCCGGGTTGAGCTTGATGTCCACGTCCTCGGCCTCGGGCATCACCGACACGGTGATGGTGGAGGTGTGGATGCGGCCCTGGGCCTCGGTGGCCGGCACGCGCTGCACCCGGTGCACGCCGGACTCGTACTTCATGGCGCTGTAGATGCCGTCGCCCGAGAGGGTGATGCTCACGTCCTTGATGCCCCCGGCGCCCCCGGGGCTCATGTCCAGGATGTCCGCCTTCCAGCCCTTGCGGTCCGCGTAGCGCAGGTACATCTGCATGACTTCCTCGGCGAACAGGCCGGCCTCGTCGCCGCCCGCGCCCGCGCGGATCTCCAGGATGACGTTCTTCTCGTCGTTGGGATCCTTGGGCAGGAGCAGCAGCTTGAGGGCCTGCTCCTGCTCGTCGCGCTGCGTCTTGAGCCCCGGCAGGGCCTCGCGCGCGTAGGCCTTCTCGTCCGGGTCCGGGCTGGACAGCCAGGCCTCGACCTCCTTGAGGTCGTCGAGCACCTTGCGGTAGGCGCGGAAGGTCTCCACCAGCTTCTCCAGGCCCGCGCGCTCCTTGGACACCTTGAGCAGCTTCGCCGAGTCGGCGATGACGTCCGGGTTGGCCAGATCGGCGGTCAGGCGCTCGAACCGGCGCTCCACGTCTTCAAGTTTATCGATCATCGGTGAGGGCTCGGGGGTAGGGCTGGGCGTTCTGCCCCGTTGTCCGGCCCCTGGCAAGGCCGGACGGGGTCGAGAAATTCCGTGGACTTCCGGGGGGGGAGCGTGAAAAAAGGGCGGTTCGCTGCCGCCAGTGCGGCCCACTTCCGCCTCAATGGAGTACCAGAAGATGCCTGCTCAGAAGGGAAACCGCAGCAAGAAGAAGCTGTCCAACCGCGCTGGTTCGAAGAAGGCCGCCCTCAAGCGGCGTCGGGCGCGCGAGCGTCGCAAGTAGGAAGTCCCACGCCTCCTCCTCCGCTTGGAGGGGGAGGAGGCGAGCAGCCCCCGTTGTTCCCAGCAGCCGCGCTGTTCCCGCTGGCCCTCCGGGTGCGGACCCGTTAGCAACCCCTGGATGGAACCCACCGGGCGCTCGCCGGGTGGGATGGCCCTTTCTTGCGCCCTGAAACAGGCGGCGCATACAGTGACATCGCGTTCAATGGCCCGGGAAAAGGACAACATCGCTCTCTCCGACGAGCACAACTCGCGTGGCATCGAGTTGGCCGATCGCGGGTGGCTCGACGAGGCCATCAAGGAGTTCAAGAAGGCGATCGAGCTCGATCCCGACTCCGCGCACGCCCACGACAACCTCGCCACCGTCTACGCGGAGAAGAAGCTCTTCCGTGAGGCACTGGGCGAGTACCTCACCGCGCTCCGCCTGGAGCCGGACAGCCCCACGGCGCACTACAACCTCGCCTGTTTCCTCTCCACGCACGCGCCCGAGATGGCGGTGACCGAGTACCGCGAGGCCATCGAGCTGGATCCGGAGTACCCGGACGCCCACCTGAACCTGGGCCTCACGTACGCGGACCAGGGTCGGCTCGAGGAGGCCATGCGCGAGCTGCAGACGGCCATTGAGCTGCAGCCCCAGGACGCCTTCCCCCGGCACGAGCTCGCCGCGCTGCTGATGGACGAGGGCGACTACCGCTCGGCCATCACCCAGCTCAAGGAAGTGGTGCGGCTGGAGGCGGACAACTTCGAGGCCCATCTGGACCTGGGCATCTGCTACGCCCAGAAGGGCTTCTACGCCGAGGCCGAGCGCTCGTACGAGAAGGCCCGGGCGATCAACGCCGAGGATCTGCTGCTCAACTACAACCTGGCCGCCCTCTATGCCTTGTGGGGCCGCCGGGCCGATGCGTTGACCTTCCTGCAGAAGGCCGTGACGGCGGACCGACAGAAGGTCCAGGGCTGGCTCGCCACGGATACGATGTTCGACTCGTTGAAGAGCGACCCCGGGTTCGAGGCGCTCTTCTGAGCCCCTGAGCCCCCCTATGGAATGGGTTTTTCTCGGACTGGCGCTCCTGCTGGTCCTGGCCAATGGCTTCTTCGTGGCGACCGAGTTCGCCATCGTGAAGATCCGTCCCACGCGCCTGCAAGCGATGGTGGACGACGGTCGGCCTGGCGCCGGCAACGCCCAGAAGATGGTGGACAAGCTGGACGCGTACCTGTCCGCCACCCAGTTCGGCATCACCTTGGCGTCGCTGGGGCTCGGCTGGCTGGGCGAGCCGGCGTTCGCGCACCTGCTGGAGCCCGTGCTCGCGCGCGTGGTGCCCGAGGCCGCGGGGCCCGCGGTGGCGCACACGGTGTCGGTGGCCATCGCCTTCGCCATCATCACCTTCCTGCACATCGTGCTGGGGGAGCTCGCCCCCAAGAGCCTCGCCATCCAGCGCGCCGAGGCCACCACGCTCGCCGTGGCGCTGCCCATGCGCCTGTTCTACATCCTGTTCTACCCGGCCATCTGGGTGCTCAACGCGCTGGCCGGCTGGGTGCTCAAGGCCTTCGGCATGCACACGGCGCACGAGTCCCAGGACGCGCACAACGAGGACGAGCTGCGCGTCATCCTGCACTCCTCGGCCCAGGCGGGCGCCATCACCACCGCGCGCGCCGAGCTGCTCGAGCGCTCGCTGGAGATGGCCCAGAAGTCGGCGCGCCAGGTCATGGTGCCGCGCAATCAGGTGAAGTTCCTCGACATGGAGGAGCCCCTGGACAAGTGCGTGGCGGACGCGCGCGCCGCCGGCCACACGTGGCTGCCGGTGTGCCGCGGCAACATGGACGAGGTGGAGGGGGTGGTGAACGTCAAGGACCTCTTCTTCCTGCTCTCGCGCGGCGAATTGCGCAGCCTCTCCCAGGTGCAGCGGCCCGTGCTCTACGTCCCCGAGCACGTGACGCTCGAGCAGCTGCTCAACGAGTTCCGCCGTCGGCGGCGCCAGACGGCGCTCGTGGTGGACGAGCACGGCGGCACCTCGGGCCTGGTCACCATCGCGGACGTGGTGGCGGAGATCGTCGGCGACGTGGCGGAGCTGGGTCGGCGCGTGGACGAGGTGCGCTCGCTGCCCGGTGGCCGCTTCGAGCTGCCCGGCACCGCCCAGCTCGATGACCTGGAGGACCGCCTGGACGTCTCGTTCGAGATCGACGACGAGGACGTCGAGGTGACCACCATCGCCGGCTACATCATGGCCAGGCTCGGTCGCATCCCCGAGAAGGGCGACCTGCTCAAGCTGGACATGTGGCGCATCCAGGTGGAGGAGGTCGAGGGGCCGCGCGTCGTGCGCGTGACCGTGGAGCCCCAGGCCGGCCCCAAGCCGCCCGTGGCCGCCGCCTCGGACGCCTGAGTCCCTGGCCGCCCTCCGGGCGCGCGTGTCCCCCCTCGCAGGCCCGACGCCTCGGGGGGACCCGGCCCGCATGTCAGACCCCTCTGCTACAGCTCGCATCACGCCGGTAGGGCCCACTGCTGGCGGACGATTTCTTGCCTGCCCGCCAGGGTTGTCGGGGGGTCGTGCTTGATCGCTCGAAATCGAGCGTGCTACTCGTGACCAATCGCTCCGGAGCCGATTTTTCGGCCTCGGAGCCACTTTCGTACTCCGCCGCTCGACCTTCTCGGGAGCCCGTCGAACCCATGCGAATCAAGCGCCTGGACATCACCGGATTCAAGTCGTTCATGGATCGCAGCGTCTTCACCTTCGATGAGGGCGTCACGGGCATCGTCGGCCCCAACGGCTGTGGCAAGTCGAACGTGGTGGACTCCATCCGCTGGGTGATGGGCGAGCAGAGCGCCAAGAACCTGCGCGGCCGCGGCATGGAGGACGTCATCTTCAACGGCTCGGAGTCCAAGCCGCCCTTGTCCATGGCCGAGGTGTCGCTCACCTTCCACGTGGACGACACGGACACGATGCCCGCGCACCTGGGCGGCATCCCCGAGGTGACGGTCACCCGCCGGCTCTTCCGCAACGGCGAGTCCGAGTACCTCATCAACAAGACGACGTGCCGTCTGCTCGACATCACCGAGCTGTTCCTCGGCACGGGCGTGGGCACCAAGGCCTACTCCATCATCGAGCAGGGCCGCGTGGGCCTCATCGTGTCCAGCAAGCCCGAGGACCGGCGCCACCTCATCGAGGAGGCCGCGGGCGTCACCAAGTACAAGTCGCGCCGCAAGGCCGCCGAGCGCAAGCTGGAGGCCACCCAGGCCAACCTCCTGCGCGTCACGGACGTGACGGGCGAGCTGGAGCGCCGCCTGGAGAGCCTGTCGCGCCAGGCCAAGAAGGCCGAGAAGTACAAGAAGCTCAAGGGGCGCATGCGCGAGATCGAGCTGCACTCGGCCTCGCACCGCTACCTGGGCCTGCACGCCGAGTCCAAGCAGCTGCAGGAGCGCCTGGGCAGCGTGAGCGGCGAGGAGCGCGAGGGCCTGGACCGGATGCGCGCCCTGGAGGAGGCCATCGCCCAGCGCCGCGCGGACCTGGAGACCGGGGCCCAGACGCTGCAGAAGCTCTCCGCCGACGTGCACACCCTGGAGAGCGCCGTGCAGCGCTCCGAGCAGGACCTGGCCTACTGGCGCAAGGACCTGGAGGAGACGAGCGCGCGGGTGGGGCAGTCCGAGGTGGAGCTCGCCGCGCTCAAGGCCCGCCAGGCCGAGGTGGCCGAGACCATGGCCTCGCGCGAGGTGGAGCTGAGCACCATCGCCGGCTCGTGGAAGGAGGACGAGGTCGCCATGAAGGTGGCCCAGGAGGAGCTGCGCCGCGCGGGCCAGCTCCAGGGCGAGGTGTCCCTGCGACTCGAGCAGGAGCGCGCCGCGCTCGTCACCGTGGCCAGCCGCCTGGCCAACCACGAGAGCAACCTCGTCAACCTCGCGCGCCAGAAGACGGACCTGGAGGCCCGGCGCGCCCGCGCCCGCGCCGAGGTGGAGACCCTGCGCGCCCAGGAGGGCCAGCTCGAGGAGGCGCGCCAGAGCGTCGCCCGCCGCCTGGAGGGCAGCCGCCACCTGTCCCTGGAGATCGCCGAGCGCCGGGGTCAGGAGGAAGAGGCCCTGCGCACCACGCGCCAGGCCTTCACCGAGAACGAGGTCCAGGTCATCGGCCTGCGCGAGGAGCTGAGCGACAAGCGCAGCCGGCTCGCGTCGCTGGAGTCCCTGCAGAAGGATTACGAGGGCTTTGACCGGGGCGTGCGCGCGGTGATGGTGCGCGCGGGCGAGGAGGCGCGCACCCAGGGCATCTTCGGCCTCGTGGCGGACGTGCTGTCCACCACGCCGCGCTACGAGCGCGCGGTGGAGGCGGTGCTCGGCGAGCGCCTGCAGCACGTGGTGGTGGAGAGCCGCGCCAAGGGCGTGGAGCTCGTGGAGTACCTCAAGGACGCGGCCGAGGGCCGGGGCAGCTTCCTGCCCGTGCCCACCCCCGAGCGCGTCCCAGGCGAGGTCCAGCCGGACCTGTCACGCCCGGGCATGCTCGCGCGCGCCCTGGACGAGGTGACGTGCGAGGAGGCCCTGCGCCCCGTGATGCGGCTGCTGCTCGGCGACGTGGTCGTCGTGGAGGACCTGGCCACGGCGCGCGCCTGCGCCGAGTCCGAGGGCGCCGCGTGGACGCTCGTCACGCTGGAGGGCGAGGTGTTCCGCCCGGACGGCACCATCACCGGCGGCGAGCGCGAGGGCGTGGCCGTGGGCGCCCTGCAGAAGAAGCGGGAGATCGCCGAGCTGGCCATCGAGGTGGCCCGGGTGGAGGAGCGCTACAACGAGATCCTCACCCGGCACTACACCCTGCAGAAGCAGATGGGGGACACCGAGGACGTGCTCCGGGGCCTGGCCAAGAACCAGCACGCCGAGGAGCTGAGCCTCGCCCACCAGGAGAAGGACCTGCACAAGGCGAGCGAGGACCTGGCGCGGGTGCGCGACCGGCTCCGGTCGCTGGACGCGGACGAGTCCCAGCTCGTGCACATGTACGAGGGGCTCGCCCACGAGGAGGAGAACAGCCGGGGCGAGGTGGCCCACGGCCAGGCGGACCGCGAGGCGCGCGAGGAGCGCGTCAAGCAGCTGCTCGGGGAGCTGGAGTCCCTCAAGCAGCGCGCGGAGACGGCCTCGTCCAACCTCATGGGCCTCAAGGTGAAGGTGGCCGCGGGCGGCGAGCGCGGGGACTCGGCGCGCAAGGAGCTCGAGAGCCTGCTCGCCCAGAAGGAGGAGATGGCCAGCCGGGTGCGCAAGCTCGAGTCCACGGTGCGTGACGGGGCCGCGCGCGTGGCGGAGTTCAACCGCCGCATCGACGAGACCGAGGCCACGCGCGCGCAGAAGGCCGAGGAGCTGTTCGGCGCCGCCCAGGGCCTGGAGGGCCGGCGCTCGGGCCACGCCACCGCCTCGGGCGAGGTGCGCGAGCAGGAGAACGCCCTGCGCGAGCTGCGCACCACGCTGGATGCGCTCACCCAGGGCCTGTCGCAGATGACGCTGCGCGAGCGGGAGATCGTCCTGGAGCTGGAGCACCTGGTGTCCGGCGTGCGCGAGCGCCACGGCCTGGAGCTGGCCGACGAGGTGCACCACTACCACCTGCTGCCCTCGCTCAGCGAGGAGGCGGAGCAGGAGCTCAAGGAGCTGCGCGCCCAGGTGGAGAAGATGGGGGAGATCAACCTCACCGCCATCGACGAGCACGCGGACCTCACCGAGCGCTCGGCCTTCCTGCTCGCGCAGAAGAAGGACCTGACCGACTCCATCGAGAAGCTGCACGAGGCCATCCGGCGCATCGACGCGTCGAGCCGGGACCGCTTCAAGCAGACGTTCGACGTCGTCAACGAGAAGTTCCAGGCCATCTTCCCGCGGCTGTTCGGCGGAGGCCGGGCGAGCCTCGTGCTCACCCAGGAGGGGCCGGGCGGGGAGCCGGGCGTGGAGATCGTCGCCCAGCCGCCGGGCAAGAAGCTGCAGAGCATGAACCTGCTGTCCGGCGGCGAGAAGGCGCTCACCGCCGTGGCGCTCATCTTCGCCATCTTCCTCATCAAACCCACGCCCTTCTGCCTCCTGGACGAGGTCGATGCCCCGCTGGATGAGGGCAACGTGGGCCGCTACAACGACATGGTGAAGGAGATGAGCAAGCAGTCGCAGTTCATCCTCATCACCCACAACAAGCGCACCATGGAAGTGGCGGACACCCTCTACGGCGTGACCATGGAGGAGCCCGGCATCTCCAAGCTGGTGAGCGTGCGGCTGCGCGAGGCCACCGCGGCCAACGACAACTCCAGCGTCGCTTGAGCCAGGCCGGGGGAGGGGGCTTTCCCCTCCCTCGCGCAGGCCCGGACATGAAGAAGGCGCGGGGCCCGGAGACTCGGGCGCCGCGCCTTCGGTGCTTCAGGGGGCCGGGCGACTACTTCTTCTTCTTGGGCGCGGCTTCCTGGGTCTCACGCGGGCAGGCGCCCTGGTCCGCGGCGAGGCGCTGCTTGGCGGTGTCCAGGTCCTGCTGGGTGGCGGCGATGATCTCCCGCGTCTTGGCCTCCAGCTCGCCCCAGGCCGCGTCCTTGGCCTTGAGCTCGGTGGCGAGGTCCACGGTGGTCTGATCCACCTGGCGCTGGGACTCGATGGAGTCCACCCACTGCTGGGAGGTGTTCACGAGCGTCTTGCACTTGGCCTTGAGCTCGTCGATGAGCTTCCAGTCCTTGGTGCTCTGGTACTTGGCGACGATGGCGTCATAGGCCTCGGCGGCGTTGGCGCGGTTGCCGAAGGCGATGGCGGCGTCGGCCGAGCGCTGGTTGCGCACCAGGTCCAACTGCAGCAGCCGCAGCTCGGGGGACAGGTCCGCGGCGGGCTCGGTGGCGTGCGAGTTGAAGTGCACGAAGCGGTAGGGGAACTTCAGCTCGTCCACCTCGAGCGTCGAGGGCACCGCGGCCATCTTGCCCTTGAGGCACGTGGCGAGCGCGTCGCCCTCGGGGGTGCCGGCGGGATCGAAGGCGATGTCGGCGGCGGTGGCCTGGCCCTTCTTGAGGTCCAGGTTGGCGCGCAGGGTGGGCGGGGCCTTGTTCTCGTAGCCCGCGTAGCACTCGCACCACTCGTCCTGGGCGAGCCGCACGTTGCCCGAGTAGTCCGAGCCCGGGTTGAGGCCGAAGCGCACGCTGGGGCTGTTGCCCACCTCGTGCACGAAGGTGCTCTCGGACTCCACCGGCGCGGCGCCCTTGGCCAGCGCGGTGAGCGGCACGCGCGCGTCCACGATCTTCTGCACGCAGGCGATGCCCTCGGGGGTGAGGTTGTCCCCGGAGATGGCGTGCGAGCCGCCCTGATCGTTCACGGTCGTCTTCACGACCAGGCGCGTGTTCTCCGCCGGGCCCCGGTTCTTCGGGTCCACCAGGCACTCCATCACCTGGGGGCGCGAGGCGAGCAGGCCGCCCACGAGGATGCCCTGGTTGGCGGGCTGGGACAGGGCGGGCGCCTGCGTCTTGCACACCGCCACGTCGAAGGGCGACTGGTTGGTGATGCGCAGCCGCTCCTCCTTGGAGACGGCGGGGGTACCATTCTTCGCTTGCTGCTGGCCGGCGCAGCCCGCGACCGCGGCGGCGACGAGGGAGGTGAGGGCGATACGGCTCATCATGGGAGAGGCTCTCCGTTGGGGAAGGACAGCGGGGCCCTCATTTATCAAGTCCCTCGGCGTTCTTGAGATCCTTCAAGCGCAGGCCGTTCTTCTTCAACAGACGGTAGAGACTTTGCATGGACAGGCCGGTGTGCTGCTCGGCCGTCTTCATGTCGAAGTTGGACACGCGCATGACCTCGGCGAAGTAGAGGCGCTCGAAGTCGGCCACCACGCGGTCCTTGGCCTCGTGGTAGGGCATGTTCGTCACCAGGGCGGCCACGCTGGTGGTGGGCTGCTGGCCCTCGGCGCGGCCCTTGTTCTGGGCCATGAAGTCCAGCCAGCTCGCGTTGCCCGTCTCCTGCATGAGGGCGCCGCGCTCGAGAACGTTGCGCAGCTCGCGCACGTTGCCCGGCCAGTCATAGCCCTCGAAGAGGGCGAGCGTCTGGGGGGTCAGCTCGAAGGAGGACTTGATGCCGCGCAGGAGCGACTGGGCCAGCACGGGGATGTCCTCGCGCCGGGTGCGCAGGGGCGGCAGGCGCACGCGCGCCACGGCCAGCCGGAAGTAGAGGTCCGCCCGGAAGCGGCCCTGGCGCACGTCCTCCTCGAGGTTCCGGTGCGTGGAGGCGATGACCCGCACGTCCACGGAGATGGGAGCGCCGGTGAGCGAGGGCACCTCGCGCGACTCGAGCACCCGAAGCAGTTTGGGCTGCAGGGACAGGGGCAGCTCGCCCACCTCGTCGAGGAAGAGGGTGCCGCCCTGGGCCGCCTCGAAGACGCCCTTGGCCCCGCCGTCCTGCTCCGCGCGCAGGCCGCCGAACAGCTCGCGCTCGGCCTTCTCCTCGGTGATGAGGTTGCAGTCCACGACCTTGAAGGGGCCGTGGCGGCGCATGGAGTGCTGGTGCACGGCGCGCGCGGCCAGCTCCTTGCCGGTGCCCGTCTCGCCCTCCAGGAGCAGGTTCATGTCCTCGCGGGCGATGCCCCGCAGCTGCGCGAACACGACCCGCGTCTTCTCCGCGGAGCCCACCAGCGCGCCGAAGGCATCGGCGCCGCCGGACACCTCCACCTCGGTGGCGCGCGCGGCCTGCTTGATGACGAGCTTGGTCTTGCCCAGCAGCACCTTGTCGCCGGACTGCAGGAGCACCTGCATCACCTGGTGGCCGTCCAGGAAGGTGCCGTTGCGGCTGCCCATGTCCCGGAGGAGCACGCCCTGGGAGGTGCGCTCCAGCTCCACGTGGCGGCGGCTCACGGTGGGATCCGTGAGCACCAGGTCACTCGCGGAGTCGGAGCCCACGCGCAAGAGCGCGTCCTGGGTGGTGACCTTCTTGCCCTTGTCGGGCCCGCTCACCACTTCCACCGTCCACTCACGCACCTGGATGCGAGTCGGAAGGCCTTCCCCGACCTGCACGGTCAACGTGGCCTCGGACTTGTCGTTGATCATCGGCTTGGAGCCTCCCGCCCGGAGGGGGGCGGTCCACTCCGCCCCCCCGTCCCCGGAGTTCCCTGTTTACGGGGGCGCTCCCAAGGGAGCAAGCCTTTGTCTCGCGCTAGTAGTTGCCGGGTGCATCGCTGGACGGGAAGGACTCCTTGGACTGCTCGTCCACGAGATCGTCGTCCTCGTTACCGCCGGACTTCACCTGCGCGTTCGTCATGGGCCCGGGCGAGGGGCGCCGGCCCTCCTCGGGGCCCGCGTTCTTCTGGAGGATGTCCTGCTCGTCCTGCGCACCGGATGCCCGTGGGTTCTGCTTCGCCATCATCCACCTCCCTGGTGTGAACTTCTCGTGGGGAGAAGTTGGGCACGCGGCGGACGACGGGCCCGGCGGGCGGAGATGCCCGCCTGCTCTCCGGGCACTCAGCCCTGGAGCATGGGCTCCAGGCGCTTCTCCTGATCCAGGCGGGCCAGGTCCGTGTAGCCGCCCACGTGGGTGTCGCCGATGAAGATCTGCGGCACGGTGCGCTGGCCGCCACTGAGCTCCACCAGCTTCTCGCGGGCCGTGTCGTCGCCCGTCACGTCGATCTCCTGGTACGACACGCCCTTGCGCTTGAGCAGATCCTTGGCCCGGACGCAGTAGCCACAGTAGGTGGTGGTGTAAATCTTCACGGGTTTCACGCGGTCCTCCTCCGCCTTGGGTAGGGTCTTCTGTCCCAAGGGTAATGGTGGGGGAGGGGGTTCGCCACGCGGCCTGGGGGCGGTCCCCCCAAAGCGAACGGCCCCTGGCTCCCGTGAGGGAACCAGGGGCCGAGGGGCCGGGCCGGACCGCGCCCGGGGCGCGGGCTACATGCCCATGCCGCCCATGCCGCCCATGCCGCCCATACCGCCCATGCCGCCGCCACCACCGCCGGCGGCCTCCTTCTCCTCCTTGGGACGCTCGGCCACCATCGCCTCGGTGGTGAGCATCAGGGAGGCGACCGACGCCGCGTTCTGCAGCGCGGTGCGGCTCACCTTGGCCGGGTCGATCACGCCCGCGGCCAGCAGGTCCTCGTAGACGCTCGTGGCGGCGTTGAAGCCGTAGGAGCCCGAGCCTTCCTTGACCTTGTTCACGATGACGCTGCCCTCGAGGCCGCCGTTGGCGACGATCTGGCGCAGCGGCTCCTCGACGGCGCGGCGGATGATGTCCACGCCGAACTTCTCACCGGCCTCGACCTTGAGGCCGTCGAGCACCTTGGAGCAGCGCAGCAGGGCCACGCCACCGCCAGGGACCACGCCCTCCTCGACGGCCGCGCGGGTCGCGTTGAGCGCGTCCTCCACGCGGGCCTTCTTCTCCTTCATCTCCGTCTCGGTCGCGGCGCCCACGTTGATGACGGCCACGCCGCCCACGAGCTTGGCCAGACGCTCCTGGAGCTTCTCGCGATCGTAGTCGCTCGAGGTCTCCTCGACCTGGGCGCGGATCTGCTTCACGCGCGCCTCGATCTCGTTCTGCTGACCGGCACCGTCGACGATGGTGGTGTTGTCCTTGTCGATGGTGATGCGCTTGGCGCGGCCCAGATCCTGGAGGGTCAGGGTGTCCAGCTTGATGCCCAGGTCCTCGGCGATCATCTTGCCGCCCGTCAGGGTGGCGATGTCCTCGAGCATGGCCTTGCGGCGGTCACCGAAGCCCGGCGCCTTCACGGCCGCCACGTTGAGCACGCCGCGGATCTTGTT
Organism: Archangium primigenium; assembly: GCF_016904885.1. Taxonomy (NCBI): domain Bacteria; kingdom Pseudomonadati; phylum Myxococcota; class Myxococcia; order Myxococcales; family Archangiaceae; genus Melittangium; species [Archangium] primigenium. The sequence continues at coordinate 7,208,070 of NZ_JADWYI010000001.1, read as the reverse complement.
CACCACGAGCGTGGCCAGCGCCTCGCCCTCGATGTCCTCGGCGATGATGAGCAGGGGCTTGCCCGCGCGAGCGACCTGCTCGAGGATGGGCAGCAGGTCCTTCATCGAGGAGATCTTCTTCTCGTTGATGAGGATGAGGACGTCGTTGAGGACGACCTCCATGCGCTCCGGGTCCGTCACGAAGTAGGGCGAGAGGTAGCCGCGGTCGAACTGCATGCCCTCGACCACGTCCAGGTTGGTGTCGAGGCCCTTGGCCTCCTCCACCGTGATGACGCCCTCCTTGCCGACCTTCTCCATCGCATCGGCGATGATCTGACCGATGGTGGTGTCGCCGTTGGCGGAGATGGTGCCGACCTGGGCGATCTCCTTCTTGTCCTTGGTGGGCTTGGACAGGTTCTTCAGCTCGGCGGTGATGGCCGCCACGGCCTTGTCGATGCCGCGCTTGATGTCCATGGGGTTGTGGCCCGCGGCCACCAGCTTCGCGCCCTCGCGGAAGATGGCCTGCGCGAGCACGGTGGCCGTCGTGGTGCCGTCACCGGCCACGTCGGAGGTCTTGGAGGCGACCTCCTTGACCATCTGCGCGCCCATGTTCTCGAACTTGTTCTCCAGCTCGATCTCCTTGGCCACCGTCACACCGTCCTTGGTGATGGTGGGGGAGCCGAACGACTTCTCGATCACCACGTTGCGGCCCTTGGGCCCGAGGGTGACCTTGACCGCGTCGGCCAGGATGTTCACGCCGCGCAGGATGGCTTCGCGCGCGCGGACGTCGAAAAGAATGTCCTTCGCCATGTTGGTTATGTCCTTCGAAAGGGGTGGGGGAAAAGCAGCGGGGAGACGTGCGGCGCGGAACTACTTCTCGATCACGCCGAGCACATCCTCCTCACGCAGGATGAGGTGATCCTCGCCGTCCAGCTTGATCTCCGTGCCGGCGTACTTGCTGAACAGGATGGTGTCGCCCGCCTTGATGTCCATGGCGCGCACCGTGCCGTTCTCCAGGATCTTGCCGTTGCCCACGGCGATGACCGTGCCCTCGAGCGGCTTCTCCTTGGCGGTGTCGGGGATGAACAGACCGCCCTTGGTCTTGTTCTCCTCGGCCACGCGCTTGATGATCAGACGATCCTGCAGGGGACGAATCTTCATGGTCGGTCTCCTCGATGACAGGGCGGCCCGTGCTCGGCACGGCCACCCGGGGTGGGGTGGGGCTGGGGGCCCCGGGGGCGCTTAGCACTCGCACCGCATGAGTGCCAACCGCCAGGCGCGCGGGATAATAACCAGGGACTTCGACCCGTCAAGCGAGCCTGAAGCGGGGGCGCGAAATGACGCAACCCCTCGCCACCATTCAGGATTTCGGTTCTGTCCAGGAATGCACACCCCAGGACGGCCGCCTCCGTGCCCGGGGGCTTTCTGGCAATCGAAGGGGCCGAGTGCCAGCGTAAGCCCTTGGAATGACTGGATGCCGCTTTGCGGCATGGCCCCGGAAAGGCTTACCCTTGCCCTTGGGTCCCCCGCGCCGGATTCCTCGACGGGGACTGGGAGGAACTTCGTCCATGAGTCAACTGGTGACGTCCCCTTCGTTGAAGGAGTTCTTCAAGAGCCTCCTGGAGGAGACGATCCGGCGGCGGCAGGTCTCGGTGGGGCAGACGACCGAGTTCTACCTGGTGAACCTGCTGGCGGAGTTCGCCTCGTCCGACAAGCTCTTCTCCAAGGGGGATGACGGGCGGGCCGAGCAGGAGCCGCTGGCGGTGCTCTACCACCGGGCGCTCCAGCAGCAGCGCGACGAGCGCATCCGCACCCTGCGGCGCCTGGGGGACGTGTCGCTCTACCAGGCGGGCTTCTTCTCGGACGCGCTGCGCGAGCGCCCCGTGGGGCCGGACTACTACATCCAGATGGGGGGGGCGGCGTACGGGCAGATCGCGGAGCTGGCGCCCGGCGCGGGCGTGGCCTCCGTGTACCGGGAGCTGAGCGCGCGCTTCCGGGCCCTGGTGGAGGTGCTGGCGGAGATCGCCGCGCGGGGCCTGGTGCGCAACGGCCCCGCGGGCGCGCTCAAGGTGTACGAGCGCTGGACCCGCACGGGCGATGACACGCTGCAGCGCATCCTGGTGGACGCGGGGCTGGTGCCGGTCAAGGGGTGGGCGAACTGAGCCGGGGGCGCGACCCATGATCGCCCGCGTTCAGGCCCACCTGGAGGCCATCTACGGTTTCACCTGCGAGGCGCGCGCCGAGGGGTTCCTGGTGGACCCCGACGCGGCACGGCTCTTGGGCGCCTCGGGCACGGTCGACGAGGAGCTGCTCGTGCGCGAGGGCGACGGCGAGGTGGAGCTCGCCCTGTACCTGGCGCCCGCGCTGCTCTCGCGCCTGCGGCCCTACGAAGACGCCCCCCTCCACAGCCTCCTGGAGGGCGAACTGAATGGCTTCTGTCAGCTCGCCGAGGGGGTCTCGCACTTCGTCTACATGGTGCAGACGGCCCTGCATGAGCGCACCGTCTCCCTGCTGGAGCTGGAGGCGCAGGCGGAGGTGGACAAGTTCGCCCTCTGTCTGCTGCAGCGCTGGGGGACGGGGGTGGAGGGCTGGGCGCGGGAGTTGTTCGGCCGGCTCTTCGAGCGCGTGTCCTACCGGGCCCGGCTGACGGAGGCCGAGCGGTGGCGCTACCAGGAGGCCAACCGGCTGTCGCGCAATTTCTGCTCGCGGCTGATGGGGCACATCGCGGGACGGCGGCTGGAGCGGCTCTTGTCGGAGCTGCGTTACGCCTACCGATTGGGCGCGGAAGCCAAGCTGCGCCACTTCGCTCAAGTCTCCTGACCGCGCGGCGTGCGCATCGGTTACGGTGGGCGCATGCCCCGAGAGGCCTCCGCTGGAGGAATCGTCGTCCGAGAACAAGGAGGTGAGCTGGAGGTGGCCGTCATCCGCCCCCACGGCCGCTCCTTGTGGGCCTTGCCCAAGGGGCACGTGGATCCCGGCGAGTCACCGGATCAGACCGCCACGCGCGAGGTGTGGGAGGAGACGGGGCTGCGCGCCACGCTCGTGGCACCGCTGGGGGAGATCCGCTACGTCTACCAGTTCCGGGGCCAGCGCATCTTCAAGCGCGTGCACTTCTTCCTCTTCCGCTACCTCTCCGGCGTGCTGGGGGACATCCAGCACGAGGGCCAGCGCGTCGAGGTGGACGAGGCCCGGTGGGTGCCGCTCGTGCGGGCCTCGGGGCTGCTGGGCTACAAGGGCGAGAAGGCCATCGCCGCGCGCGCGGCCCGGATGCTGTTGCGCACGGGCGGCGGGGACGTGCTGGGCTCCGACGTGAAGGCGGAAGAGCCGGGCGAGTGACGGCACGGGCCGCCCGGGGGGCCGGCCCGCGACCCGCCCGGCGCGCGACTCAGAACTCCTTGGGATCCTTGGCGGCGTACTTGCCGGTGAGCGCCTCGCGCACGTCCCGGTCGAACTTCACGCGGCCCGTGGCCACCTCGCGCAGCGAGAGCACCGGCGGCTTGTTCTTGGAGATGTCGATGATGGGGCGGGCGCCGGCCATGAGCTGACGGGCGCGCTTGGCCGCCAGCAGCACGAGCGCGAAGCGGTTGTCGACCAGGGGGAGGCAGTCTTCGACTGTGACGCGAGCCATGGTTCAGAAATCCTATCGCGGAAGAACGCGGGGAAAGGAACCCAACGTAAAGAGACCCCTGTGTTGAGTCAAGGAAGGACGTCCTCCCAGGTCAAGCGGGAGACCCGGCGCTTGCCCTCCGTGTGCTACTCTTCCCCTTATTCCAAGGACTTCCCAGAAACGGCTGATCCCCGACCGCATGATCAACTCCCCGCTCCGTCCTTCTGGAAAACACCCCCCCGTGCCCGGAGCCCATCGGTCCCATTTCTTCTGGAACAACCAGTCCATGCTGGCGCTCACCGCGCTGCTGCTCGGCTCGGTGGTGGTGGATCTGCTCTACCTGGGCCGGATCAACGGCCGGGCGCTGCTCTACCGGGCGACGGTGCTGGGCTGCCTGCTGGTCATGCGCGAGGTGCACGCGCGGCCCTCCACGCCGCTGGGGCGCGGGACGCAGTACGTGTCGCTCGTGCTCAGCAGCATGTGCATCGTGGGCCTGGTGCACGAGATGGGCGGGCTGGACAGCCCCTTCGTCATCCTGCTGCCCATCATGCCGATGAGCATCGCCCTGTTGTTCGGGCAGAACCGCCGCGCCACCTTCATCAGCAGCGCCATGGGGCTGCTGGGCACCGGCGTGCTCGTGCTGCTGTGGCACCGGCCCCTGCCCGAGGCGAGCACTTGGTTGATGCTCATGCTGGGGGTGGGGGTGCTGGCGGACGTGCTCTGCCGTCAGGCGCTCTACGTGCACCAGGCCGAGCAGCAGATGCGGCTCGAGCGCGCGCGGCGCGAGACGCTGGAGGCCCTGGCCCAGAGCGAGCACCGGCGCGCGCAGTCGGAGAAGCTGGCCATCGTGGGCCGACTGGCGTCGGGGGTGGCACACGAGGTGAGCAACCCCCTGGCCTACGTGGGCTCCAACGTGGACTTCGTGCGCGAGGAGCTCCTGGCCGCCGCCTCCCTGGACCGCGAGGCCCTGGCCGAGGTTCTCTCCGAGACGCGCGTGGGCGTGCAGCACATCCAGCAGATCGTCGCGGACCTCAAGGGCTTCTCCCGGATGGACACGAACGAGACGGCCGAGTGTGCCCTGGCGGACGTGGTGGCCGACGCCATGAAGCTCGCGTCGCTCAAGCTGCGGCACGTGGCGCTCTTGCGCACGGACGTGCCCGTGGATCTGCCGCACGTGGTGGCGGTGCGGCAGCGGCTGGTGCAGGTGGTGCTCAACCTGCTCGTCAACGCGGCGGACGTGCTGGAGTCGCGGGGCGGGCAGGCGGGGGAGATCTGGGTGACGGGCCGGATCGAGGGCGCCAACGTGGTGCTGCTCGTGGAGGACAACGGCCCGGGCTTCGCCCCCCACGTCCTGCCCCGGCTCTTCGAGGCCTTCTTCACCACCAAGGGGCCGGAGCGGGGCACCGGGCTGGGGCTCAACCTGTCGCGCGAGCTGGTGGAGCAGTTCGGCGGGGCCCTCACGGCGAGCAACCGGCCCGAGGGCGGGGCCCGCCTGCGCATCACCCTGCCCATCCCCGAGGAGCTCCTGTCCTCGCGGGTGGCGGTGATGGGCTCGGCCTGAGCGCGAGGTTTCAGCGGCGAACATCCCGGCGCGAAGGGGGGATGACGCGGCGCCCGGCGTGCGGATGTTGGATCCGCGAGTGGGCCCGTTGACCGGGAGGCGTGGATGGAGCGGGTGCGCGCAGGCGCGGCGGTGGCCGAGGAAGGCTCGGTCCCCAAGGTCGTTCTCATCTCCTCGGTGGCGGCCCTGGGCGGCTTCCTGTTCGGTTTCGACACCTCCGTCATCAACGGCACGGTGGGGGCCCTGGCCGCGGTGTTCCAGGCGGGCGACACCGCCATCGGCCTGGCGGTGTCCTCGGCGCTGCTCGGCTCGGCGGTGGGCGCGTTCGTCGGAGGACAGCTCGCCGACCGGCTGGGCCGCATCCGGGTGATGGTGGTGGCCTCGGTGCTCTTCGCCGTGAGCACCGTGGGCTCGGGCCTGGCCTTCGGGCTCGTGGACCTGAGCCTGTGGCGACTGGTGGGCGGCATCGCGGTGGGCATCGCCAGCGTCATCGCGCCGGCGTACATCGCGGAGATCGCGCCAGCGCACCTCCGGGGGCGGCTCGGCTCCCTGCAGCAACTGGCGATCGTGACGGGCATCTTCTCCGCGCTGCTCGTGGACTACTTCATCGCCACCTCGGCCGGCTCCGCGGAGAACCCCTACTGGCTCGGCCTGTCCGCCTGGCGCTGGATGCTCCTGTCCGAGCTGCCCATCGCCGTGCTCTACGGCGTGGGGGCGCTCATGATTCCCGAGTCGCCGCGCTACCTCGTGGCCAAGCGGCGCGACGACAAGGCGCTGTCCGTGCTGCGCACCATCATCGGCCGGGGCGCGGAGGCGAAGATGGGGGAGATCCGCCGCACGATCTCCACCGAGGAGCGCAGCCGGTTCGCGGACCTGCGCGGGCGCCTGGGCCTGCTGCCCATCGTGTGGGCGGGCATCGCGCTGTCGGTGTTCCAGCAGTTCGTGGGCATCAACGTCATCTTCTACTACTCGAGCATCCTCTGGCAGGCGGTGGGCTTCTCGGAGAAGGACTCGCTGGCCATCACCGTCATCACCAGCGTCACCAACATCGTCACCACCTTCATCGCCATCGCCACCGTGGACCGCTTCGGGCGCAAGCCCCTGCTCATCGTGGGCTCGGTGGGCATGGCGCTCACGCTCGGCACGCTGGCGTTCGTGTTCGGCACGGCCCCGGTGGATGCCTCGGGCACGCCCCTGCTGCAAGGCCACTCGAACGTGATCGCCCTGGTGGCCGCCAACGTCTACGTCTTCTGCTTCGGCCTGTCGTGGGGGCCGGTGGTGTGGGTGCTGCTCGGGGAGATGTTCAACAACCGCATCCGCGCCCGGGCCCTGTCGCTCGCCGGCTGCGCGCAGTGGGTGGCCAACTTCGTCGTCTCGGCGACCTTCCCGAGCCTGCGCACGGTGAGCCTGGGGCTCGCCTACGGGCTGTACACCGCGGCCGCGGTGGCCTCGCTCTTCTTCGTGATCTTCTTCGTGCGCGAGACGAAGAACAAGGAGCTCGAGGACATGTGAGCGCACGGGCTCAGCGCGCGAGCAGGGACACGTCCGGACAGGCGCTGGGGTGGCCCACCTCGCTGTCCGCCTCCCAGCCGCGCTGGAAGTAGGTGATGCCGAAGCGGGTGTCCCAGCACTCCACCTGGGTGACGTCGAGCGCCGGGGGGATGTCACCGCCCGTGGCCACGGCGCGCGCCACCCCGTCACCGGCCTGCGTCCACCGGCTGAGGACGGACAGGTCCGCGCGCTGGTTGCCCGGCAGCACGGCGGTGTCCTCGAGCAGGAAGGTCATCTCCCCGAAGCCCTCGCGCGCCTCGCGGTAGGTGTAGCGCAGGGCCGCGCGCCCCAGGCCCGTCGGCACGAAGTCCATCTGCACCCGCAGGGGCGGCTCGCGCGTCTGGTAGGCCACGTCCAGCCGCCGGTAGCTCGCGAGGCCGCCCAGGTCGAAGCCATGGGCGCGCGCCAGGGCGACCTGGAGGCTCACCGTGCCCGTGCCCTCGCGCAGCCCGCCCTGCGCCTCGAAGGTGCCCTCCACGAAGGACCACCAGCCCTCCTCGCCCTGGCCCCGGGGCTTGTACTGGAGCTGGTACGTGAAGAAGCCCTCCCGCCGTGTCATGACGAAGCGCACCTGGTGGCCGGTGTGCTCCCGGTCCTCCACCGGCCCCCAGATGCGCAGGTCCGGCTCGCGCGTCGTGGGCGTCTGGGCGCGGATGCGCTCGAGCCTCGTGAGCAACCCCTCGAGCGCCGCGTTGAACCGCTCCGAGGCCTCATGGGTCTGCGCGTAGAGGCCCGAGGGGTCTCCCACGGCGATGGGCTTGTCCGCGAGGGGGCGCGCGGTCAGGGCCTGCCCCGTGGCCTGGCGCCGGGGCAGCTTGGACATGAGCTGCGTGCGCGCGGGCAGGGCGTTGAGGAACTCGAGGTCGTCGTTGGAGAAGTTGCCGCCACACGCGGTGGCGAGCAGGCCCAGCAGTCCCAGTGCGCAGGTTCGCATCACGCGCTCCCGTCAGAGTCGGTAGGTCACGAGCGCGCCCAGCTCCCAGTAGCCCAGGGAGCGACGCGCGTCGACGGTGTAGAGGAGGTAATGGCCGCGGGCGCGAGCGGTCAGCTCGACGTGGTCCGTGAGCCGCCAGCGCGCGCCCGCCACCACGCCCGGGGTGAACACCGCGTAGTACTGCGTGGGCAGGTCCGGGTCGTCGAAGGTCCGGTTCACGACGAGGTAGGCCAGGCGCGCGCCCAGAAACGGGCTCCACCGCCCCCGAGGCCACTCGGCCACGAGCGAGGTGCCCGCGGTCAGCAGGGTGTAGCGATAGGCCGGTCCCGAGAGGGTGGGCAGGTTCAGCGTGGCCCGGCGCGTGCCCATGGACACGTCCAGGTCCCAGCGCCAGTCCTCGCGGAAGTAGTGGAACAGGCCGCCTTCCAGTCCGACGAGGGGCGTGGCCAGGAAGAGGTTCTCGCGCGCGGGGGCGTCGAAGACGGAGTGGTAGCCGGCGTTGACGCCGAGCGTCCAGTAGGTGCGCCGGGGCCGGGGCAGGGGCGGCACGCCCTTGACGGGATCGTCCGAGAAGGGCGCGTCGCGCAGCCGGGACTCGTCGAGCACGGTGGTGTCCCCGCGCCGCACCTCGATCTGGCCCACCCGCAGCCGATCCGACAGCCGCCGCTTCACCGCGTAGGCGCCCGGGGCCAGCGCGAGGCGGCGCTCGGTACCCGCGGCCTTGTCCACCTCGGCCACCACCAGCCCCGCGCCATTCACGAAGTAGTAGGGGCCCGGAGGCGCGGACGCCGGGACGAGCAGCCCCTCGTCGCGGCCCCGCAGGTCCGTGAGCACCACGTCGCCGTTGCCGGACAGGTCGTAGCTGAACGTGGGGTGCTGGGGCCCGGCGCCGCTGTCCGCCGTGTCCGCCACCGTGCGCGCGTAGGCATGGGAGTAGGCCTCGAAGAGCGTCACCTGCCCGTCGCCCGAGCGATCCGCGTCCCCCATGAGCCCGCTGAGCAGGTGGTGGGTGAAGTAGCTGCCCCCGAGCAGATCCGACTCCTGCGAGTCCTCGTCCGCCGCGCTGGAGGTGAGCAGCACCAGCCCCCGCGCCTCGCGTCCCGCGCCCGCGTCGATGCTGAAGGCCGGGGCCCGGCGGGCGCCCTTGGCGCGCGTGATGCGGCCGGAGCGGCACGCATCCAGGATGGCGATGCGCACGTCCGCGGGCGCGGCCGCCAGCCGGTGCTTGAGCGTGTCGAGCCCCAGCGTCTGGGTGCCCATGCGCAGCGTGTCGTCCTTCGCGTGCCCCGAGTAGTAGACGAGCAGCTCGGTGCGCTCGCCCCGGGCCCGCGCCGCGGCCGACTCCCGCTCCAACTGGGCGAGCGCGCGCAGGAAGTCCTCCGGCCCGGCGTCCAGCAGCAGCCGCGCGTCCCCGAGCGCCACGCCGCCGAGCCGCACGAGCAGCGCGTGCAGCTTGCGCGCGTCCTCGGTCGCGAAGCGCAAGGGGCGGGTGTCCGCGCCCCCCTCGTCATTGCCCGCCACCAGGGCGAAGCGGCGCAGGGGCGCGGCCTGGGCGCTCCCGCACGCCAGCCACAGCGCCAGGCACCACCCGGCCCAACCCCCGCGGCTCATGGCTTGCGCAGCAGCCAGTGGATCTCCTCGCCTTCCAGGCCGAGCGGCGTCATGTCGGACACCTTGCCGCCCGCGCGCTCCCAGGCGGTGCGCGCCGCTTCTCGCACGGCCTCCACCCTCAGGGGGCGGTCGCTCAGCAGCACCATCACCCGCTCCTGTCCCTTGCCGGTGAACTCCAGGCTCTCGGGCAACCAGTGCCGCTCCGTGCCGGGCTTCACCGGCAGGCTCCGCTCCTCCTCGGCGTACAAGGTGGAGACCTCGCCCGTGTCATCCACCGACACCGCCAGCACGTACTGGTGGGGCCCGGCCACGTACCCCAGGCGCGCGCGCTCGCCGGGCAGCAGCGGCTCCAGCTCCCCGGGCGGCACCGAGCGCTGGGGCCCGCCGCCCCCGATGCGCAAGTCCGCCGAGGCCCCGCCGCCCTTGAGCCGGTTGCCGCCCTCGGGCTCGAGCAGGGGCCGCACGACCACCGCGAGCAGCACCGTGGCCGCCACCGCCACGAGGAAGCCGTTGACGCGCGGCTGCGCGGGCGTGTGGCGCGGGTCGCGCTGGGCGCCGAGCACCCCCGCCTCGAAGCGCTCGAAGGGCACCTGCGCCTCGAAGCGCGTCTGTTCCTCTTCCAGTCGCTGGAGCACCTGCGCGCACGGGGAGCAGGTCGTCAGGTGGGCCTGGATCTGCCGCGCCTCCGTGCCGGAGAACTCCCCGGCGCGCAGTCGCCTCAACGTCCATTCCGTCTGATGCGCGCTCATGAGACCCTCAGCTCCTCGTTCGTCAGGGCGGCGAAGCCCTCCAGGCGCTTGCGCACCGTGGGGACCGAGCGGCCCACCAGCGCGGCCACCTCTTCCAGCGTCATGTCATCCACCCAGTAGTGCACCACCGCCGCCTGGGTCTCCAGGTCCACGCGCGAGAGCAGCGAGCGCACCAGTTCCCGGGTCTCCATCTCCTGCTCACCCCCGGCGCCCTCGGGCCGGGCCCGCGCGTCGCGCTCGAACCAGCGCCGCCAGGGGGCCCGCTCGGCGCGCAAGAGGTTGAGGCAGTGGTGGGTGGTGATCTTCATCAACCACGCCAGGGTGGTGCCCTCCTGGCGCGGCAGGTCCGACTGCTGCAGGACGCGCGCGAACACCTCCTGCATCGCGTCCTCGGCCTTCGTGGCGTCCTTGAGCAGGTAGCGGCAGCGGCCGTACACGCCGCCGCCGTACGCCGTGTACAGCTCGCGCAGGAAGACGCGCCGGTCCTTCTGGCCGCCAGCGATGACCTTCAGGGCGGATGGGGTCGAGCCTGCCACGCACTCCTCTTCTCTCCCGGAGGGAGCGGAGAGCTTACAACGCCGAATAGACGGCGGGCGTGAAGACGCAGTCGGTGGCCTCGACGCCGTAGCGCGGCTGGGCCTCGAGGCTGAAGAACAGGTAGGCGCTGTTGAAGCCCGTGTTCCAGCACTCGTTGAGGGTGGCCTCGGCCGCCAGGTCCCCGCCCGACAGCTTGACGTCCGAGCGGCCAGCGCCCGTCTCCTGCCAGCGGCTCTTGATGGTGATGTCCTCCAGCAGCTGGGACGAGCCCGCCGGCTTGTACAGGTCGCGCTGCATCTTGAAGTCGAACTCGCCCCCCTGGCCGGGCACGGCGCGGTAGCGGTAGTCGGCCTCGCGGCTCTTGTTGCCCTGGCCCAGGCGGAACTGCGCGTTCACGGTGACGGCGCTGGTGCTGTCCGGGCGCGCGTACTGCACGCTCAGGGCGCCCTCTCCGGACTCGCTCTCGCCCAGGTTCTTCAGGCGGTCCGAGTCGACCACCAGCTCGCCCTGGCCAAAGCCCTTGGTCACCTCACCGGCCTCGTCCAGCACGGGGGTGTGCGTGCCGGTGAGCACGTCGGCGAAGGCCGAGTCCGCCGCCTGCTTGTTCTTGCCCGCGAGCACGTAGGCGTAGGTGTTCTCGCCCGTCTTCTTCACCGTGAGCCGCCAGGCGTTGCGCGCCAGCGCCTCGGTGTAGGGGCCCCACACCGCGGTGTCGTCGGTGAGGCTCGTGGGGGTGTGCTCCGTCACCCGGCCGATGAGCGCCAGGATGGCCACGGTGTTGCCGTTGACGAACGCCGTGGTGGTGCGCGTGAGCTGGTACAGCTCACTCGTCTTGTCGCGCTCGAGCCCCTGGACGGCCTCGTCCGCCCGGAGCGCCTGACCCTTCTGCTGGGGCTCACCCACCTCCACCTGCTCCCGAGTGGGCAGGGCGGAGCGGAACTCGGTCGCCGCGTCCATGCGGCCACAGCCCGTGAGCACCAGCGCGGCCATCAACAGCTTCGTGTGCGTCGTCATGTGTCATCCCCTCGCGAGGGGCCCCGCGGCCTCATGGCCGCCGTGAGCCCTTCCATCTGGAGGGACACCGCTGGGCGCGAAAACAGAAAGCGCCCCCTCACGAAAAGCAAAACCCCAGGAGTTCCAGGGTCTTGGCCAGGACGGTTGGCTGCCCTCCAGGCGGATTGGACCGCTTTTGAGGCACCTATAAGTCCCGTTCCTACCTTCCCTCCATGGAAACGGAAAAGCGAGACTCCAATCATCCGGGGGAGATGGGCATCGACGCCTCGCTGGCCGAGCGACAGCGTCACCCCGAGGAACTCAACACGCGGGGCCGTGCCATCGAGGTGCTGCTCGACGCCGGCGTCCCCTTCCTGGTCGGAGGCGCCTACGCGTACTCCACCTATACGGGCATCTACCGGGACACGAAGGACCTGGACCTGTTCCCCCGCAAGCACGACGCCCAGCACGCGCTCCGGGTGCTGGAGAAGGACGGCTGGCGCACCGAGCGCACCGACGAGGCGTGGCTCTACAAGGCCTGGCGGGGCGACTACTTCGTGGACTTCATCTTCTCCTCGGGCAACGGCGTGGCCACGGTGGATGACGAGTGGTTCGAGCACGCGCGGCGCGCCCCGGTGTTCGGCCACGAGTGCCTGGTGTCCCCGGCCGAGGAGACCATCTGGTCCAAGGCCTTCGTCACCGAGCGCGAGCGCTATGACGGCGCGGACATCAACCACCTCATCCTCAAGATGGGGCACGGCATGGACTGGGCGCGGCTCCTGCGCCGCTTCGACCGGTACTGGGAAGTGCTGCTCAGCCACCTGATGATGTTCCGCTTCGCCTACCCGTGCGAGCGTGACCTCGTGCCCACCTGGCTCATGACGGAGCTCATGTCGCGCACGCTCGACACGCTCAAGGAAGGCAACTGGGACGAGCGCCTGTGCCGCGGCACGCTCATCTCCAAGGTCAACTACATCGTGGACATCAACCACTGGGGCTACCGCGACGGCCGCTCCTGGGACGAGAAGCAGCGCGGCATGGGCGAGGCGCCGGGCCGGGGCTGCGGGCTCGGCGATCCGTTCGGCAACGAGCCCTAGCCGCCCCCAGGCGCGGCGCCCTGGGACGTCTGGGCCATCAGGGCCTCGAGGGACAGGGGCAGGGCGTCGATGCTCGCCTTGTCCACCTCCAGAATGTCGCCCGAGGTGCCCTGGGCCCAGAGCCGCTGGGGCATGCCGGTGACGGGGGCGCCAACCCACAGGCGGGCGAGCTGCTGGCCCCCGGGGTCCAGCAGCGTCACGCTGACGGACTTCGGGGTGAGGCCGTAGCGCGCCAGGTTCTTGGGGTGGGCCTCCGCCACGCGCTGCGCCTCGAGCTTGCGCAGCGCGCCCAACAGGGACACCACGGCGAACTGCTTGGCGCGACCGGGCAGGGGTGACACCACCTCCCACTGCCCCGCGTCCGCGGCCAGCTGCAGGAGCACGGGCGGCACATCGCCCTCGGGCTGGATGACGATGCGGTCGATGCTACCGGAGGGCAGGGAGAGCACCTGCCGGGTCTTGAGGTCCGCGGGCTTCAGGTCGATGACGTTGAACAGGGACGAGTCCACCTGGGCGAGCATGGGCTCCCCGTGGCCTTCCCACAGCGCGTACACCCGGGGACCCCCGTCCACGACGAGGCTGGCGACGCGCGCGCGCATGGGCGCGCCCAGGGTGGGCACGAAGGCCAGCTCCGCCAGGGGCTTCTTCAAGGCCTCGCGCACGCGCGTCTCCAGCGCCGCGTCCGGGAAGCCGAGCGCCTGGCGCGCGCGGAGGTCCGACACCAGCTCGCGCACCCGCTCCGTGTCCGCGGGCATCGTCACCGGCCGCGTCAGCTCCCAGGGCTGGTCGGAGGCGTGCCGCTCCAGGGTGTAGCGGTTGTCGCGAACCTTGATCTCGACGCGCAGCAGGGCGCGCTCCTCCACCGGGAAGATCAGGCGGTCGCGCCACTCGTCCAGGCCCTTGAAGAGCGCCAGGCGCAGCGCGCCGTGAGCCTGGTACACGCGCGGGTCGCCCTCGCGCCGCACGTAGATGGAGCCATCGAAGGTGTTGTCCTTGCCCAACTGAAGCGTGAGCGTGGTCGGGCCCGAGGCCTCGCCCTCCCGGAGCCGGATGCGGGCGGTGGCCACGGGCGGCTGGAGGCCGTAGCGCACCAGGTCCTCCTCGGTGGGGGCCGTCTCCAGGATGCTCTTGAACTTCGTCACGCTCAGCTCGCGCGCCAGGGTCTCCACCAGCGGCTGGTCCGCCGCGGACGAAATGGGCTCGGTGATGCGCCAGCCCTCCTCCTGCCGCTCCAGCGCCAGCTTGCCCCGAGGGGTGTCCAGGGCGATGGCCATGACGAGGGGTGGAGGGGCCTCGGCGGCGACGGTGCCCGCGTCCTGGCGGCCGAGCAGCGCGGGGGGCTCCTCGGGCGGGGGCGGCGGCGGCGCGGTGGGGGTCTTGTCCCCGACGAAGGCGTAGAAGCCCAGGGCGACGGCCACCGCCACGGTGGCCAGCAGGGTGACGACATTCTTCTGGGTGGCGTTCACTGGTTGCGCCTCGTGAGCCAGATGGCCAGCCCCACGCACAGCAGCGAGAGGGGTAGCACGTCGGCCGAGATGAAGCGGAGGCGGGCGATCAACTCCGCGTCCAGGGGAATGGTGGAATAGGCCCGATCCGGGGGCCGGATGCTGATCTTGTTGTCCTGGTGGGTGAGCCATCCAAAGACGTTCATCACCAGGTTGCGGTTGCCCTCGTGGCCCCAGTTGGAGTCGAACAGCACCTCGGAGTCACCCACCACGACCACCCGGGCCTGGTCGTCGCTCCGGCGCGGATTCATGGAGACGTCGCGGGTGCTGGCGATGACCAGGGGGATGTTGCCCCGGCGCTCGCTCGCGTCGGGGTAGGGCTTGTCGTCGGGGTTCGTCTCCACCCAGCCAAAGGGCGAGGTGAGCACCACGGGCACGGGCTTCACGTCCGCCGCCTCGCCCTCGGTGTTCGTGGCGAGCCCTCGCGCCGTGGGCAGTTGGATGTTGAGCTGACGCTGGCGCAGGGGCCGGGCGATCTCGTGGTCTCCGAAGAAGAGCGACACCACGACGTAGGGGTTGCCGCCGTTGAACTGGCCGTCGGCGATGACGCCCGGCTCCACCCGCACGCCGTAGCGCGCCAGCAGCGCCGCCAGCTCCGGACCCGGGTCGCCATAGGCCTCGGCGAAGTAGAGCAGCCGACCCCCTTCGTTCAGGTAGGCGGCCAGCGAGTCCACCTCGGGCGCGCCGAAGGGGGCCTTGGGCCCGGCGATGACCACCAGCGCGCTGTTGGCGGGCACGCGCGTGCCGCCCCCGAGGTTCAGCGCCCGCGTGGAGTAGCCCTCCAGCGTGAGCTGCTGCTTCATCCGCGCCAGGCTCACCGTCCGCCCGGCCTGGCCGGGGCGCGGAACCGTCTGATCCAGCGACCACTCGCCATGGCCCACGGTGAAGTACACGTGCTGCTCGCGGCTGGCGCCCAGCCGCAGGATGGCGCTGGTGAGCTCCTGCTCGCTCACGACGTTGAGCCGGGTGTGGGACTGCTGCTCGCCCTCTCCCCGCGTGAGCACCACCTGCATCTGGCCGTCGCTCAGCTCGTACTTCGCCGCCAGGTCCGGATAGCGCCGGGGATCCCGGAACGCGTAGTCGAATTTGTCGGGCGCCTCGGCGTGGTAGCGCTCGAAGGTGGTGCGCAGGGCCTCGTAGGCGGTGTGCTCCGGCGGGATGAAGGCGAGCACCTGGACGGGCTCGGTGAGCTGGGCGAGCGTGCCGCGCGTCAGGGCCGACAGGGTGAAGACCTGGCGCTCGGTGAGATCCCAGCGCCGGTTCTTCTGGTGGGCCAGGTAGTTGAGCGCCACCAGGATGCCCAGCACCGCGAGCACCAGGAGCGTGGACTGGATGAAGAAGAAGCTCGAGCGGCGCGAGGCGAACTGGCCCAGGCGCCGGTAGTTCGTGGCGAAGGACACCGCCACGAGCACCGCGCCCACGCCCGCCTTGATGCCGGCCACGGTGGGCGAGCCCGAGGTGAAGAAGAAGGTGAAGGGACTGGAGAGCAGCAGCACCAGCCCGAAGACGCCGAGGATCCGCCCCAGGTTGGCCGCGTTCATGCCCACCGCCGGGACTCCACCGCGCGGTGGCAGAGCAGCAAGGAGAAGACGATGACGGACAGGAAGAACACGGGCGTCTGCAGGTCCAGCACGCCGCCGAGCATCCCGGACAACTGCGTGGAGAAGGACAGGTAGCCGAGCACGGAGCGCAGGGGCTCCTCGGTGCTCTGGGCGAGCCCGCGCAGCATCATCCACGGCAGGAGCACGGCGAAGGTGACCAGGGCGGCCACCATCTGGCTCTGGGTGAGCGCGGAGATGAACAGCCCGACGGCCATGCAGGTGGCGCCCCACAAGAGCAGGCCGGCATAGCCGAGCAGCACCGTGCCCCACTCCAGCGCCCCGGACTCCCCCGTGCCCAGCCACGCGAGCGTCAGGGGGAAGAGCAGCGTGAGCCCGAGCGTGGCGGTGGTGATGCCCAGGCCGCCCAGGTACTTGCCGAGGACGATCTCCACGGGCCGGATGGGCGAGGCCATGAGCAGCTCGAACGTCTTGTTGCGCCGCTCCTCGGCGAACAGCCGCATGGACAGGAAGGGCACCACGAAGAGGGTGATCATCAGCGCGCTGTTCCAGAACGGCACCATCACCCCGTCGGTGAGGTTGCGGAACATGGGGGGCACCTGCTGCCAGCTCGTCTGGCGCGCCTGGACCTGGGCGCGCTGGAAGTCGGCCAGGCCGCTCATGAAGAAGAACGCCGCCAGGGCCTGCATCGCCGTGAAGACGGCATAGGCCCAGGGCGTGGTGAAGTAGATGGACAGCTCCTTGCGGGCGATCGCCAGGGCGGTGCGCATGGGGGGCCTCCGGAAGGGAAGGGACGCGGCGCTCAGGCCGCCGTCAGCTTGATGAAGATCTGCTCCAGGGACACGTTCTCCGCCTTGCCACCATGCGCGCGCACGAGCCGCGCCGGCGTGTCATGGGCCACCACGCGCCCCTGGTGGAGGATGAGCACCTTCTCGCACGTCATCGTCACCTCGGGCAGCAGGTGGGTGGAGAGGATGACGGTGTGCTTGCCCGCGAGCCCCTTGATGAGGGCGCGCATGTCGGCGCGCTGCGTGGGATCCAACCCCTCGGTGGGCTCGTCGAGGATGAGCACCGGCGGCGCGCCGAGCAGGGCCTGGGCGATGCCCACGCGCTGCTGGTAGCCCTTGGACAGGTTCTGGATGACCCGGCCCAGGACGTCGGACACGCCCGTGAGGCCCGCCACCCGCTCCACCTCGGCGCCCAGCCCCTTGCCGGGCAATTGCTTGAGCCGCGCCACGAAGCGCAGGTAGCCCACCACCGTCATCTCCGGGTACAGGGGCGGCGTCTCCGGCAGGTAGCCGATGCGGCGCTTGACCTCCAGGGGCTGCTCGAAGACATCGAAGCCCGCCACCCGCGCCGTGCCCTCGGACGGCGGCATCACCCCGGTGAGGATGCGCATGGTGGTGGACTTGCCCGCGCCGTTGGGTCCGAGGAATCCGAGGATTTCTCCCTCGGCCACGGAGAAGTCCAGGTGCTCCACGGCGATGCGCTCCCGGTAGCGCTTGGTGAGCTGGCGCACCTCGATCATCGGTCGCATGGGGCGCTCCGGAGGGGCGGGGGAGGGTGGAGATGGCGGGCCTTGTGCATGGGGGGCTTCCGGTGTGTCTTGCCAGACACACCAGCAGGTTACCCGCGACCATCGCGGGGTCCTAGGAACAAAGCAGAGGGTGGTTCATGCCAATCGTGGTGCAGAAATACGGCGGCTCCTCGGTCGCGGACGTGGAGAAGATCCGCCGGGTGGCCGGCCGGGTGAAGGCGACGCGGGACCAGGGCTACCAGGTGGTGGTGGTGGTCTCGGCCATGGGGGACACCACGGACGAGCTCCTGGCGCTGGCCAAGAAGGTGTCGGCGGACCCGCCGCGGCGCGAGCTGGACATGCTGCTCACCTGTGGCGAGCGCATCTCCATGGCGCTCTTGTCCATGGCGCTGCAGGAGATGGGCGTGGGGGCCATCAGCTTCACGGGCAGTCAGAGTGGCATCATCACCACGGACACCCACGCCCAGGCGCGCATCGTGGAGGTGCGGCCCCACCGCATCGAGGAGGAGCTCGGGCGCGGCCAGGTGGTGATCGTCGCCGGCTACCAGGGCGTGTCCTCCAAGCGCGAGGTGACGACGCTCGGCCGGGGAGGCTCGGACACCACGGCGGTGGCGCTGGCGGCGGCGCTGGGGGCCGAGTCGTGTGAGATCTACTCGGACGTGGATGGCATCTTCAGCGCGGACCCGCGGGTGGTGCCCGAGGCGCGCAAGCTGGAGTCGCTCTCGTACGACGAGATGCAGGAGCTCGCGGGCGCGGGCGCCAAGGTGCTCAACGCCCAGGCGGTGGAGTTCGCCAAGGCCAAGGGCATCGTCATCCAGGCGCGCACGGCGCACGCCCCGGGCAGCGGCACGGCGGTGCACGGGCGGGGCTCGCCCACGGACCCGCGCGTGCGGGGCGTGACGGCCGAGGCGGAGATGGTGGTGCTCGCGGTGGCCCTGGAGTCCGGACGCATGGCCGCGCTGCTCGAGTTCCTCGACGCGCGCGGCGCGCGGGGCCGCGCCCTGGCGTTCGACGGGCTGCTCGGCCGCGAGGGGCGGGCCTTCATCGCGCTGCCCTCGCAGGACGTGCACGGCCCGGAGGCGCTCCAGCGTGAATTGGGCGAGCGCTTCGGCCAGGCGGTGACGTGGTGTGGGGACGTGGGGGCGGTGACGGCGGTGGGGGCCGGCCTCAACGCGGACTGGAGCCACCTGCGCCGGGCGCTGGGCGTGGCCGAGTCCCTGGGCGCCCGGGTGCACGCGGTGCACACCTCGCCCTTGCAGCTCACGCTGCTGGTGGACAAGCAACACTTGAAGTCCCTCACGTCCGGGTTGCACCGGGACTTCCTCGGAACGTGATCGCCCCGATGTGTCCACGTGCCTACTCAATCCGGGGCACGACACTTCCCTGGTGGGGGGTCGTGCTTACCGTGGGAGCCCCAAGGGGAACGGGAGACAGGCATGGGACACGGTCGGAACAACTTCGGGATGTCGGTGGCCCTGGGCGTGCTCATGGGTCTGGCGGGAGGCTGCAAGGAGAACGCCGCCTCTCGCAATGAGCCGGTTCAGGACGCACCGCTGCAGACCCCGGATGCGGGGGTTCCGGGGCGTCCGGACGGACCGCCTCCGCTGCCCGGGCCGGGCGAGACCGATCCCGACAAGCCGCCGCACGACGCCGAGCTCATCCGCAAGGAGAACGCGAAGCCGGGCTCGCGGGCGTGGAAGGTGACCAAGGGCGCCAACAACAACGAGATCGAGGGCTACGCGCTCGTGGCCACGGTGTCGCCCGGGGAGCGGGTGCCCGTCGCGGTGTCGGTGAAGGACGGGCCGCGCAAGTTCTCCTACGAGGTCTACCGCCTGGGCTACTACGGCGGCATGGGAGGCCGCGAGGTGATGCGGGCCGGCCCGGTGCAGGCCGTGCCCCAGACGCCGTGTCTGCCCCAGCGCCCCACGGGCCTGGTGAGCTGCACGTGGAAGCCCACGCTGGAGATCGCCACGGACGACAAGTGGGTGCCCGGCGTGTACGTGGTGAAGCTCGTGCGCGAGGACAACTTCCAGCGCTACGTGCCCTTCTTCGTGAGGGATCCGTTCCCCGCCTCGGACGTGACGGTGCTCATCCCCACGCTCAACTGGCAGGCGTACAACGCCTGGGGCGGCACGAGCCTCTATGACGACAAGCCGGGCATCACCGGCACGGGCCGCGCCTTCCAGGCCTCGTTCGATCGGCCCTACTACCGCAACTTCGGCGCGGGCCACCTGATGGACGACGAGCATGGGCTCATCATGTGGATGGAGGCCCAGGGCCTGGACGTGACGTACGTGACCAACGAGGAGCTGGACCGCAGCGGCGCGGCGCTCGAGCACGCCAAGGTGCTGGTGATGTCGGGCCACGACGAGTACTGGACGGGCACCCTGCGCGACCGCGCGGACAAGGCCCAGGCCGAGGGCCGCTCCATCATCAACCTCGGGGCCAACCAGGCCTACTGGCAGGTGCGTCTGGAGCCCGCCGCGGATGGCCGCAAGGACCGCGTCGTCACCTGCTACAAGGGCGACAAGCGCGATCCGGTGGGGCTCAAGAGCCAGGAGCTGACGACGAAGTTCCGCTCCCTGCCCACGGGCCGGCCGGAGAACGAGCTGTTGGGCGTGATGTTCTCCTCGCGCTGGCACCAGTTCGCCCACCCGGTGGTCGTCACCAAGGCGGAGCACTGGGCCTACGAGGGCACGGGCCTGAAGAACGGCGACCTCATCTGGCGCGCCAACGGCTACGAGCAGGACCAGGTGGTGCAGAACGGCAAGTCGCCCGCGGGCCTGGAGGTGCTGGCCGAGTCGCCCGCGCTGTCGCTGCAGGGGGCCTTCGGCTTCGGGCAGATGGTGGTGTTCCGCAAGGGCAACGCGTGGGTGTTCTCCGCGGGCGGCATCGACTTCGTGCACGTGCTGGGCGTCACCGAGGCGGGGGATGATCGGGCCGCGCGCATCGTGGCCAACGTGCTCTACCGGGCACTGGGCCGTGCGGTGCCCGAGGACCTGGTGCGCATGAACCCGCCGCGGCTGCCCGAGGCGCGGGGCCCCTTCGCGCAGAACGTGCGCACGGTGGCCGGACAGGCCGGCAAGCGCGGCGACCAGGACGGGGCGCCGGGCCAGGGCCTGCTGGCGGCGCCCGTGGCGGTGGCGGTGCTGCCCGGCGGTGGCTGGGCGGTGGCGGACGCGCTGGCCAACAAGATCAAGCGCGTGGATCCCGACGGGACCATCTCCACGCTGTCGCAGACGCGGCTCAACGGCCCGCTGGGGATCGCCGCGGACGCGCAGGGCAACGTCTACGTCGCCGACTCGGACAACTACTGCATCCGCCGCGTCACCCCGGACGGCACCACGACCATCTTCGCCGGGGCGGAGATGCAGGCGGGCATGATGGATGGGGACGCCGCCCAGGCGCGCTTCAACCAGCCCTCGGGCCTCTTCGTCACGCCGCGCAACGAGCTGCTGGTGGCGGATCTGGGCAACGGCGTCATCCGCCGCATCGACCTCGCCGCGCCGGGCAACCCCGTGACCACGCTGCAGTCCAACCTGTGGATGTACCGCCCCTCGGCCGTGGCGGAGGGGCCGGACGGCACGGTGTACGTGGTGGAGACGGGCATGATGCGGGTGCTGGCGCTCAAGGACGGCACGGTGCGCGTGCTGGCCGGCTCGCCGCCGGGAGGCTTCGCGGATGCCCAGGGCGAGGGGGCGCGCATGCTGCCGTACGTGGGACTCGCGGTGATGCCGGACGGTCAGGTGGCCTTCTCGGATCCGGGCAACTACCGCGTGCGCCGCATCGCCCCCAACGGCGACGTGACGACGCTCGCGGGCTCGGGCTTGTTCGGCGCGCGGGACGGCCGCGGAGACGTGGCGGACCTGGTGGTGCCTGGCGGCCTCGCGGTGGGTCCGGACGGCACGCTCTACGTGGCGGACTCGGGCAACGCGACCCTGCGCGCCATCACCCCGTGAGGCGGTGACGGGCATCGGGCCCTCGCTTCCCTCGACGGGAGGCGGGGGCCCGCGCCGTTTCAGCGCCCCATGCCACGCGGGCCGCCGCCGGGCCCCGGGCGCATGTCCGCCTCCTGGATGAGCCGGCGCCGGTCGGGCGTGTCCTTGGGCATCTCCACGAAGGCGCACATCTCGCACAGGCGGCTGTAGATGCGCTCGCCCACGCGCTCGCGCAAAAGCTCCGTCTCGCGCGCCGCGCTCTTGGAGTCCTCGGTGGAGCGGTAGCCCGTGGGGGCCGCGGAGCGGGCGGCGCGGCGCTCGGGCTCCAGCGAGTAGTTGGTCGCGAAGAGCGTGGTGCGCCCCGCGTTGTAGCGCCGGGCGATGAGCTCATCGAGCGTCTCCATCTCGAACTGGCTGCCGCGCCCCTTGCCCATCTCGTCGATGGCGAGCACGGTCACGTCCGACAGGGGGCCGATGATCTCCCCGCCGCTCTTGCCCTCCTGGAATCCGCGCCGGATGGTGGCGTAGAGCAGGGAGATCTCCACGTAGCGCGCCTCGAGCCCCACCTCGAGCACCAGGTGCTTGAGCGTGGCGGCCAGCAGGTGTGTCTTGCCGGTGCCCACCGGGCCGCTGAGCATGAAGCCCTTGTTGAGCCCCGCCTTGTCGTAGTGGTGGGCGAAGTGCATGGCGAGGTTGCGCGCGCGGTCCTGGGCCTCGTTGGCGGCGCGGTAGTTCTCGAAGCTCGCGTGCGAGGTGACGCCGGGCAGGCCGATCTCGTTGAAGCGCGCCACGCGCCGGGCGCGGTGCTGGCACACGCACGGCACCAGCACCTCGTAGCGCTTGGGCCCCACCCGGGCGCTGAAGGCCTGCTCGCGCACCTCGTAGGCATAGCCGCGCCCGTCACACAGCGGGCAGAGCGCCGAGCACGTGCACACCCGCGCATGGGCCCGGTCCCCCTGCCGCTCGATGACGTAGGTCCGCCCTTCGCATACGCCACAGACCGTGCCGCTCACCTTGGTGACCATGCCCTGCGCCATAGCAGAGCCGCCCGACGCGCGTCAGCCCCCCTCAGGTGTCCCCGAGGCCCAACCGCCGCCGCACCGCCATGAGCAACCGGAAGCGGCGCGAGAGCCGCCGCGCGTGCGCGGACATGAACCCCGCGTCCGAGTCGGCTCCGCTCGCCGTCCGCCACAGGGCGCGCCGCTCCGGGAAGGGCAGGGCACGCAGCAGCACCAGGCTCACCAGCGTCTCCTGCGCCCGCATGTGCTCGAAGTCCTGGGGCACCTCGCGCGCCAGCAGGGCACGCAGTCCCTGGAGGCGGGGCGCCAGCGCGGGCTCGGCCTCGGCGAGCTGGGCCAGGGCGGCCGTCCACTGCGCGTGCCGCAGCTCCTCGAAGGTGCGCCGGGCGGGGCGCCGGGCGCCTTCTCCCGCGCCGGCCGCGCGCTCGCGGTAGCGTTTGATCTCCGCCTCCACCTGTCGGCGGCAGGCGCGCAGGCTGCGCAGCACGGGCTCGCCCGGCCGCGCGTCCCACAGCGCCTTCTCCGCCGAGCGGCTGATCCCCCGCGCCACCACTTCGAAGGGCACCCCCGCCGCGGCCCAGGCCGTCACCAGTTCCGTGTCCAGCGCGGACAGCATCAGGCCGCTTCCGCGCAGGGCCAGGAAGTAGTCATGCACCAGCTCTTCGAAGCTGGCGCTCTCGGGCAACAGACTCATGGGGTCGTGCTTCTTCCTGGGGAGGCGGACGGCCGGCCGGATGGCCTGCTTCCCCCTTACCAGGGCGGTCCGACATGGCAAGGCCACGTCCTGTTCCGCACAGTGCTTCTGGAATCTTTCTCCAAGGGAACCAGGCGAGCCGTCGTGCCCTTCGGGGGCTGTTGACCCGCTCTGGCGCACCGCGCATAGTGCCGGGCTTCGTAGACGGAAATTCCCGAAGAGTCCCGGACACTTGCCAAGCAGGCAAGGCAGACCTCCGGGAACCCCCCCGCAGAGGAAATCCATGCGCCGTAAGCTTCTGCTCAGTCTCCTGCTCCTGGCGTCCTCGGTCGAGGCCCAGGAAAAGAAAACCCCGCGCGACGCCAAGCTCGTCAAGAAGAGCTCCACGGCCATCGTGGACAAGTCGCTGGCGGGTGACATCAGCCGCAAGAAGGAGAAGCAGGACAACGCGCCCGCGCTTCAATACGACCAGTTCCGACTGGGCGTGGAAGGGCAGGTGGCCTCCAAGCGCCGCGAGCAGATCGAGTCGCTCAAGAAGATCATCTCCCTGTCGGCGGACCCCAGGGAGCAGCCCGCGCTGCTCTTCCGCCTGGGCGAGCTCTACATGGAGGAGTCGAAGTACTACTTCTTCGACGCCAACCGGAAGGATGACGATCTCATCGTCGCGATGAACGCCGGGGACGCCGCGGGCCAGACGCGCGCCAAGGCGGCCAAGGCGGAGCTGCTCCAGCGCTCCAAGCAGTACGGCAAGCTCGCGCAGGATCAGTACACGAAGATCGTCAAGGACTACCCGGACTTCGAGCGCTCGGACGAGGTCCTCTTCTTCCTGGGCACCAGCCTCATGGAGGACGGCCAGGACCGCAAGGCGCTGGTGGTCCTCAAGCGCCTCATCGACAAGCACCCCAAGTCCAAGTACGTCCCGGACACCCACTTCGCCTTCGGCGAGTACTACTTCAACAACTCCAAGGGCCGGCCCGCGGAGCTGGAGAAGGCGCTCGCGTCCTACAAGAAGGCCGCCGAGTTCACCGACAGCCAGGTGTACGCGTTCGCGCTCTACAAGCAGGCCTGGTGCCACTTCAACCTCACCGACTACACGTCCGCCAAGGACAAGTGGAAGGCGGTGGTGCTCTTCGGCGAGCTCGCGGGCTCGCAGGCCGTGGCCAAGGATCCCAACGCCCCGGTGAACAAGAAGGGCAACTCGCTGGTGCGCGAGGCGCGCCAGGACTACGTGCGCGCCTATGCCCGCGAGGGTGACGTGATGCTCGCGCGCGAGGACTTCTCCAAGGTCGCCACCAACCCGGACGACCGCTTCGCGATGATGAAGAGCCTGGCCAACCTCTACTACGCGGACGGCAAGGACCGCGAGGCGGCCATCACCTACAACGCCCTCATCAAGGAGAAGCCCCTGTCGCCCGAGGCGCCGGGCTTCCAGGGCCGCATCGTCGACATCGTGCTCCGCATGGGCAACAAGGACCGCACCGTCACCCAGGTGCGCCGGCTCGTGAAGATCATGAAGGAGGTCGAAGGCTCCGGGATGATCAAGGAGGAGAAGGATCAGAAGGCGCTCGCGGAGGCCAAGGATCTGGCCGAGCGCACCCTGTCCAACCTCGCGGTCACCTGGCACAACGAGGCGAAGAAGACGCGCGAGGAGGCCACGTTCGGCTACGCCGACATGATCTACTCGGACTACCTCACGCTCTTCCCGGACAGCCCCAAGGCGTACGACCTGCGCTTCTTCTGGGCGGAACTGCTCAACGACAACCTGCAGAAGTACGACAAGGCCGCGGCCAACTACACCCTCGTCACCCTGCAGGACGTGAAGCTGCTGGAGGCCAAGGACGAGCAGGGCAACCCCACGCCCGGCAAGCCCGGCAAGTGGCTCAACAACGCCGCCTACAACGCCATCCTCGCCTATGACGAGATGGTCAAGGACGGCGAGAGCAAGGGCCTCTACAAGGACGACGTCAGCAAGGACATCCGCAAGAAGGGCACCATCCCCCCGGGCAAGAAGGACCTCCTGGAGGCGTGCGAGCGCTACCTCAAGTACGTGCCCAAGGGTGACAAGCGGGTGGAGATCGCCTTCAAGGCGGCCAACATCTACTACCGCCACAACCACTTCGACGAGGCGGTGGGCCGCTTCAGCGAGATCGCGCTCACCTCGCCCGACTACAAGTTCGAGACCGGCGAGCGCGCGGGCGAGGTGGCCGCCAACCTGGTGCTCGACTCGTACAACCTGCTCGAGGACTGGTCGAAGGTGAACGAGTGGGCCCGGCGCTTCTACAACACGGAGAAGCTCGCCACGCCCAAGTTCCGCGAGGAGCTCTCCAAGGTCATCGAGCAGTCGGCGTTCAAGCTCGTGAGCCAGCTGGAGGCCAAGAACCAGTTCGCCAAGGCGGCCGATGCCTACCTGTCCTTCGTGGCGGACTTCCCGCAGACGGAGATCGCCGACGTGGCGCTCTTCAACGCGTCGGTGGACTACTACAAGGCCAAGATGCTGGATAAGGCCATCCAGGTGCGCCAGGGCATCATCGAGCGCTACCCCACCTCGCGCTTCGTGCCCGAGTGCATCTACAACAACGCCGAGGCGCTCGAGGCCATCGGTGACTTCCGCGAGTCCGGGGACGTGTACGAGCAGTACGTGCGCGGCTACGAGGCGAGCAAGAGCGGCGCCCCCGTGGCGCGCGCCGCGGCCAAGAAGGGCAAGGGCGCGGTGGTGTCGGACAAGCCGGGCGCTCCCCAGAAGTGGGAGGAGTCCAAGGCGCAGGTGGCGCTGTTCAACGCGGCCACCTACCGCGAGGGCCTGGGCGACTACAAGGCGGCGCTGGCGCTGCGCGAGCGCTACCTGACGCTCTGGCCCAAGGCCAAGGACGCCGAGGACATCTCCCTGTCCATCGTGGACCTGCACGTGGCCACGGGCAACTACACCAAGGCGCTCAACCTCTTGGAGGAGTACGAGCGGCAGAACATGCGCAGCCCGAGCAAGATGCTCATGGCCGAGGGCCGCATCGTCGACATCTACGAGAACAAGATGAAGCGTCAGGGCGACACCAACCGCCTCTACGCCCGCATCCTCGACTACTACGAGAAGCTGCCCAAGCGCCTGCAGCAGGGCCTGGACAAGTCGGCGCTGGCCCCGGTGGCGCGCGCGCAGTACCGCAGCGTGGAGCCGGACTTCCAGCACTACTCCCGGCTCAAGCTGTCCTGGGGTCGGCCGGCCAGCCCCGACAAGCTCAAGGCCTCCATCGCGGAGAAGAACGCCTCGCGCGAGGTCGTGGAGAAGAAGTACGTGCAGACGGTGTCGCTCGGCGCCGCCGACTCGGGCATCTGCGCCCTGCACCGCATCGGCCTCATCTACGACAACTTCGCCGACCGGATGATCAACGTCCCCATGCCCCCGGGCATCGACGAGGAGACGGAGGGCGCGCTGCGCGAGGAGTTCGGCAACCAGGCCCTGCCCATCAAGGAGACGGCCGCCAACACGCTGGCCACCGCAGTGGCCAAGAGCCACGAGCTCGGCGTGTACAACGACTGCTTCAAGGAGAGCCTCAAGCTCCTGCGCACCACCTACCGGCCCGAGCAGTTCCCGACCATGGTGGAGGAGAAGGCGCCGCTCACCAAGGGCCTCGACCTGGCCATCGGTGGGGACATGCTCGCCGCCATCCAGGACGTGCCGCCGCCGGTGGTCGAGGCGAACGCCACGGAACAGAACCAGAAGCAGGAGGCGGTCGAGGACGTGTCTGACCTCGCCAAGCGCCTGCAGCAGCAGACGGCGACCCAGATCAACGGCCCGGCCGCGCCCACCAAGGAGGGCACGCCCAAGACCAAGGCCGGCACGGACGAGCAGGAACCCGAGGACTTCCTCTAATGAATCGCTCCCCCATGATGCGCCCCCTCCTCCTGGCCGCCTGCGCGGCGCTGCTCACCACGGGTTGTGCCGGCACCCAGGCCGCCACCAAGCCCGAGGACACCACCAAGTCGCTCAAGTCCAACGAGCCGCAGTCCATCTCCAACCGCGCCAAGCTCCTCTTCGAGGACGCGCTGGGCGCGTACGAGGCCCAGAAGAAGGCGGGCGCCGTCGACTACCCGTCGCTCGAGCGCAAGTTCAAGGCCGCCCTGAGCGCGGACGCGGGTCTGGCCGAGGCCGAGTACAACCTGGGCGTGCTCGCCGAGCGGCAGGGCAAGGCCTCGGAGGCCATCGCCCACTACCAGGCGGCGCTCAAGACCAAGCCGTCCCTGCGTCAGGCGTCGGAAAACCTGGCGGTCATGGCGCAGAACGCCGGCGACGTGGCCGGCGCCGTGTCGCTCTACCAGGGCATCCTGAAGCTCTACCCGGATGACGCCAACAGCCGCGCGCGGCTCGCGGAGATCTACCGGCAGACGGGCGACCACGACAAGGCGATGGAGTTCGCCCGCGCGGCGCTCATGCGCGAGCCCCAGTCCGTCACCGCCTACAAGGTGATGATGCGCAGCTACGTGGAGCGCCGTCAGCTGGCCATGGCCAAGCTCGTGGCCCTGCGCGCGCTGAAGATCGACCAGAACGATCCCGAGCTGCACCACACCATCGGCCTCATCCTCTTGCAGGAGGACAAGAAGGACGACGCGCGCCTGGAGTTCAAGCGCGCGGTGGAGGTGCGCGCCGACTACGTGCCCTCGCACGTGGCGCTCGCCCAGCTCGCCCTGGAGGTGGAGAACTACGCCGGCGCCGAGGAGCACCTGCGCCGCATCCTCCAGGCCAACAGCAAGAACGCCGCGGCCCACCTCGACCTGGGCGTGGCCCTCAAGGGCCAGGGCCAGTACGACAAGGCCATGCAGGAGTACGACGAGGCGGAGAAGCTCGACCCGAACCTGGCCGCCGTCTACTTCAACCGCGCCGTGCTGCTGCACCGCAACAAGGGCGTGCCCGAGCGCGCCGTGGAGCTCTACCGCAAGTACGTGGCGCTCTCCGGTGGCGAGGTGGCGCTGTCCGCCGAGCACCCGATCTTCGCCCTGCAGCGCGAGGCGGAGTCCGTGCTCCAGGCCCAGCGCGACGCCGTGCTCCAGGAGGAGCAGGCCAAGAAGCTCGAGGAGCTGCAGAAGCAGCAGCAGGAGCTCATGAAGGCCGAGGAGGCCAAGCAGGGGGTGGTCACCAACGCCGCGGGCACCGATGCCCCGGCCCCCACCCAGCCGGCGGCGGGCGTGAAGCCCGCGGCCACGCCCGCTCCCGCTCCCACGCCGGCCCCGGCGAATGCCCCGCAGAAGACAAATCCGCCCGCGGCGGATCCGAACGAGCCCGACGATATCTTCTAGTCGTCGCTCGCGCGGTGCCTGTGGCGGCGAGGGGGGAATTGATGCGAACCTTGATGCTGTATGCGGCCCGCCCCTGAGGCGGGCCGCCCGGAGATCCAGATGCGCAAGCTCCTGATGTTGTGTGGAATGTTGACCGTGATGCCGGCCCTGGCCCAGGAGGGTGGGGGCACGTCGGGCGGCTCGTCCGGCGGGGGTGGCAAGGCCGCCAAGGGTGGTCCCCAGACCATCGACTTCGAGGACGACACCATCGAGGGCGACCTCACCAAGCCGGACGGCGAGTACGTCGAGGCGCGCAAGAAGGTCGACCACTCCAACCTCATCCGCATCCGCGAGGACTTCGAGGACAAGGTGATGCAGTCCGTGGGCGAGCTCTGAATTCCACTCGCCGGGAACCCATCGCCGTCCACGTTGTCCAAGCCTCCGTCATCTTCCAATTTGGGGAACTGAAATGCCCGTGCCTTTGACACTCAAGGTCTTCAAGGGTGACACGCTCGTCACCTCCAAGGACTTCGAGCGCGACATCATCAAGATCGGCCGTCTCGCCTCGGCGCACCTGTGCCTGGAGGACGACAAGGTCAGCCGCATCCACTCCGTCATCGAGGTGGCCTCCGACGGCAGCCTGTCCATCATCGACATGGGCAGCGTCGAGGGCACCTACGTCAACGGCAAGCGCGTCAACAAGGGACAGCTGTCGTTCGGCGACGAGATCAAGGTGGGTGGCACCGTCATCCGCCTGGAGGACACCACGGCCATCGCCGCGGCGAACCTGTCCGTGGCCGCGGCGAGCACCTCGCCCACGCCGTCGCCCGCCGCGACGCCCGCGCCCGCGGTGGCCGCGAGCCTCGCCCAGGCGGCCATCTCTCCGGCCAAGGCCGCCACGCCCGCGCCGGTGGTGATCCAGCCGGCGCCCGTGGCCGCCGCGCCCGTGGCCGCCGTCGTGGCCCCCAAGGCCGCCGTCAAGCCGGCCGCCGTGGTGGAGGCGCCCGTCGAGGCGGCCGGGCCCCGGGTGCGCCGCGTGCCGCGCAAGGGCAGCGGCCCGACGGGCCTGGGCGTGCACTTCCTGTGGGGTGACCAGCGCGTGGGCGACTTCTTCCTCGCCCCGGGCCAGAAGCGCACCTTCTCCGTGGGCAGCGCCAAGGGCGTCGACTTCATCATGGGCGACTCCAAGCTGGGCGGAGAGCGCTTCGAGGTGGTGCGCACGGACGGCCAGTCCTTCACGGTGCTCTTCAGCGCGAAGATGAAGGGCGAGCTCGTGCGCAAGGGCGAGACGCACGACCTCAAGGAGATCATCGAGTCGGGCAAGGCCAGCCACGAGGGCGAGGCCTACGCGCTCACGCTCAAGGACGAGGACCTGCTGTCGGTGGACCTGGGCGGCGTGACGCTCGAGGCCTGCCTCGAGTCCGTGCCGAAGAAGGCCCTGGCCCCCATGGGCGAGTCGGTGGACTTCTCCGTCATCAACATCTTCCTGGTGCTCTTCTTCCTCGCGTCCATGTTCGTCATCAGCGCGAGCAACCTGGCCGCGGCGGGCGAGCAGTTCACCGACGAGCTGGCGGGCAACAACGCGCGCCTGGCCAAGCTCATCGTCAAGCCGCCCGACACGCAGAAGAACAAGTTCCTCGAGAAGCTCAACCAGCAGAAGGCCGAGAAGCAGGCGGAGAAGGCCAAGGCCAAGAAGGAAGACACCCAGCAGGCCAAGAAGGAAGTCGTCAAGCCCACGCCCGCCAACGCCACCAAGGCGGACAAGAAGGCCGAGGCGAAGAACATGGCGGCCAAGATCTTCGGCGGCAAGGGGGGCGCCGCGAGCCTGTTCGCCGGCGGTGGCATCGGCGGTGACCTCAAGGGCGCCATGGGCAACATGTTCGGCGCCAAGACGGGCGGCGTGAGCAACGGCCTGGTGGGCATGGGCCTGCGGGGCGGTGGCGGTGGTGGCGGCGGTGGTGACGTCGTCGGCATCGGCAGCGTGGGCACCAAGGGCCGCGCGGGTGGCGTGAGCGGCTACGGCAGCGGCATGGGCAGCCTGGGCGGCACCAAGCAGAGCGTGGAAGTGGGCATCGCGTCCGAGGAGGCCACGGTGAGCGGCTCGCTCGACAAGGAGCTCATCCGCCAGGTCATCCAGCGCAACCGCGGGCAGATCCGCTTCTGCTACGAGAGCCTGCTCAACCGCTTCCCGAAGCTGGGCGGCAAGGTGGCCATCCGCTTCACCATCGCCAGTGAGGGCAACGTGGTGACCTCGTCGGTGGCCCAGTCCACGGCGGGCAACTCGGAGCTGGAGCAGTGCGTGGCCGGCCGCGTGCGCACCTGGTCGTTCCCCAAGCCCAAGGGCGGCGGCTCGGTGGCCGTGACCTACCCGTTCATCTTCAAGGCCGCGGGCGAGTAGTCCTCCCTCGCGCTGGAAACATCCAGGTGGGCGGTTCCGTTCATCCGGAGCCGCCCACTTGCTTTTGGCGCTGGCGTCTGGAGGCCCATGGGCTAACTTCGGCCCCCGAATGAAAGCCCTCCGCCCCGCCGTCATTTGCGCCGCCCTGGCCGTTCCCGCGCTGGCTCATGCGCAGGCCGCCGGTGACAGGCCCGCCGACAACTACCAGGAAATCGAGCGTGGTCTCTATTTCTCGGTGTTCGGTGGCCCGTCCTTCATCGTCAATCCGCCCGCGACTTCCGGTCCGCGGCCCTTCACCGCCGGGCAGATGGCCGCGGTGGAAGTCGGCGTGGACCTGGGAGAGCGGCTGTCGCTCGGCCTGTTCGTCCAGGGCTCCTCCAACCGCGTGGGCTCGGAGTACACGGGCAACTCGGGAGGTTCCGCCTCGGGTGATTTCTCCACGCTCGTACCGGGAGTCGTGGCGCGGGCGCACCTGGTGGGCTTCGCCGATGCCCAGGACGTCAAGCGCACCTGGTTCTACGTGCGCGGCGGCGCGGGATACGCCCTGTTCTCGCCGAAGCAACTCCTGCCCGACCCCGACATTCTGGTGTTCCTGGGTCCGGGAGTGGAGTACTACACGCGCCTCCGTCACTTCTCGATTGGTGTCGAGGTGACGGGCAGCTTTCTGGTCAAGTCTCAGTCTTTCGGGTTCGCGCTGACGCCGAACCTTCGCTACGCGTTCTAGCAGGAGAATCACGTGCCTCAGGAGAATGGAAGCGGTGGACCTCGCGGTGGACGGGGCCCGGGTGCTGGACCCGGTCAGGGTCCTCGCCGGGATGGTCCGGGTGGAGGTTTCGGAGGGCGTGACGGAGGCCGGGGTGAGGGCCGCGGGGGTCGTGGTCGGGACCGGGCCGAGGGCCCCGTGGGTCCCGGGCAGCGCGTCATCGCGGAGCTGAGCACCCTGGAGAAGGCCCTGGGCAAGGCGGACCTCTCCGGCCAGAAGCAGCCGCTCGAGGCCATCGTGCGCTCGCTGCGCGCGCTGCGGGTGAAGTCGCTCGACGAGCTGGAGCTCAACGTCAAGGGTCGGCTCATGACCACGCTGCTGCGCGTGCAGCGGCAGACCCGTCCGGCTCAGCCGGAGGCGCCCTCCGAGGCGGCTCCGGCCGAGGCGCCCGCCGAGGCTCCGGCGGTCGAGGCCGCTCCGGCGGCCGAGGGCGCGGAGGCCCCCGCCGCGAGCGAGACGCCGGCACCGGCGGCCCCCGCGGTGGACCCCGCGAAGGAGAAGTTCCAGGCCTACGGCGACGTGCTCCACCTGGTCGGTCGCGCCTGGCGCGCCGCGGGAGATGCGGAGCGTTCCTCGGCGGCGTTCGGACTGAGTGGCCGCGCCGCCGAGCCCGAGCGCGAGGAGGCCGCCGCGCGTCCCGCGGCCGAGCGTCCCGAGGGTGAGCGCCGGGAGCGTCGCGATCGTCCCGAGGGCGAGCGTCGGGAGCGTCGCGATCGTCCCGAGGGTGAGCGCCGGGAGCGTCGCGATCGTCCCGAGGGTGAGCGTCGCGACCGTCCCGAGGGCGAGCGCCGGGAGCGGCGGGAGCGCCCCGAGGGCGAGCGGCGTCCGATGCCCGAGCTGACGGGCGACTGGCAGGAGCAGGCCAAGCAGCTCGAGGGCATGGGCCGCACCCGCGACGCGGCGCGCATGC
Source organism: Archangium primigenium (assembly GCF_016904885.1). Lineage (NCBI taxonomy): Bacteria > Pseudomonadati > Myxococcota > Myxococcia > Myxococcales > Archangiaceae > Melittangium > [Archangium] primigenium. The sequence continues at coordinate 7,175,863 of NZ_JADWYI010000001.1, read as the reverse complement.
ACGAGCGCAACAACTCCTTCGTCGAGGCCACGCGCTTGTTCGAGGCGGGTGGCAAGACCCAGGACGCGCTGCGCACGGCGCTGGCCGGCAAGGACAACGAGGCCGCTCGTCGCCTCACGTCCGCGGTGCCCGCCGAGCAGTTGACCCAGGTGCTGGAGAAGGCGGGTGCCTACGAACTGCTGATGGAGATCTACATCGGCAAGGGCGACTTCGAGAACGTCGCGCGTCTGTACGAGCGGGCCCGTCAGTTCGATCAGGCGGCGCTCGCCTATGAGCGCGCGGGCAAGCTGGCGCTGGCCCGCAAGGCGTACGAGCGCTCGCGCGACTTCGCCGCCGCCAACCGCATCCGGGACCTCGAGGTAAAGGCCCTGGTGGAGCGCGGGGATCGGCTCGGCGCCGCCACGCTGCTCGTGTCCGCCGGCCGCCGTCAGGACGCCGCGGAAGTGCTCGGCGCGCTGCCGGCGCCCAAGGCCTTCCACTTCCTGCAGCGGCTCAAGCTGGACGAGGAGGCCAAGGCGCTCGCGCAGAAGGAACTGGCGCGCGCCGAGTCGGAGAACAAGCCGGCGGGCCGTGCCCGGTGGCTGGAGCTGCTCGGCGAGTCCGCCACCGCGGCGGCGCTCTACGAGGAGATCGGTCGCAAGGAGAAGGCCCTGGGTCTGTACGAGCAGATCGGCCACCTGCCCAAGGCCGCGGCCCTCGCCGAGGAGCTGCAGCTGCGCGACCGCGCCATCGAGCTGTACACCAAGCTCGGCGACACCGCGGGCGTGGAGCGCTCCCAGTCCCTGCCCGCCACGCCTCCCGCCAAGCGGCCGGCGGATGCGGCCGCCGCGGCCGAGGAAGCCGAGGAGTCGGCGACGGGCGAAACGGCCACCGCTGGACAGAGCTCGTCCGCTTCTGGCCCTGACGGGCAAGAAAGCCAATAAATCTCGACAGTTGGCGGGATTTACGCGATTGCGAGGGGCGGGGAGCGGGCGATAAAGTGCCGCTCTCCCGCCCCTTTCTTTTTCGCGAGGCTTTCTCTTCATGGATCTGTCGAACCTCCGCCGACCCGCCGAGCGTGGTGTCTCCGACCGGCCTTTCGCCGAGGTAGAGGCCTCGCTCGAGAAGGCGGGCCGCGTCGAGGATCTCATCCGGCTCTACGAGGGACATGCCCGCGAGACGTCGGGTGCCGAGGCGGCGCGTGTGCTCGTGCGCGCGGGCCAGCTCGCGCAGGAGCGTCTGCGCAATCCCACGCGCTCCGAGGAGCTGCTGCGCCACGCGCTGTTGCTCGCCGAGGATCCGCGTCCCGCGCTGTTGGGCCTCAAGGCCGTGCACGAGTCGCGTCAGGACACGCACGCGCTCGTCGACGTGTTGGAGCGGCTGGGCGCGCTGAGCCAGGGCGAGGAGGCGTCGGCCTTCTTCCAGCAGGCGGCGACGCTGCACGAGCAGAAGCTCTTCCGGCGGGATCGTGCCGTGCTGTGCCTGCAGCGCGCGGTGCGCGCGAGCCCGGATCGGGCCACCTTCAAGCGGGCCCGTCAGCTGCTCCTCGTGGAGGAGCGCTTCCAGCCCATCTTCGAGCTGCTCGAGCGCGAGCGCACCACGCTCGGGGGCGACGGGATGGCGGAGGAGTACGCCGCGTTCTGCGAGCGCCTGGTGGAGGATCCCACCGAGCACGCGCTCGCCGAGCGCGCGCTCGCCGTGCTGCGGCAGCTCGAGCCGACCAACGCGCGGGCGGAGAAGGTCACCCAGACGCTGCAGCGCTTCGAGCAATCGTGGCGTGACCGGGCCCGCACGCTGCGTGGCATGTCGCTCGAGGAGCGGGATCGCAAGAGCGCGGCGCGCCTGTCCTTGCTGGTGGCCAAGCTGCACGCGTGGTTCGAGCCGGACTCGATGGAGAAGGTGGAGGAGGCGCTCGAGCGCTGCTTCCTGCTGTGGCCGGGAATGCCCGATGCCCTCAACCTCATCGAGCGGCTCGCCGAGCGCAAGGGCGACTTCGGTCCCGCCCAGGAGTGGCTGGAGGGATTGGCGGGCGAGGCGCGTGAGCGGACCGCCCAGGCGGAGTTGTGGCTGCGGCTGGGCACCCTGCGCCTGACGCGGCTCAACGATCCCGCCGGTGCGCTCGCCGCCTTCGAGAAGGCCACGAGCGTGGATCCGTCGCGCGCGGACGTGGCGAGCCTCGGCGCGGAGTTGCTCCTGGAGCAGGATCGCGCCGAGGACGCGCTCGTCATGCTGGAGCGCTCCCTGGGCTCGGTGAAGGACCGGACCACGCAGGTGTCCTTGCGTCTGCGGCTGGCGGACCTCTGCCTGCAACTGCGCAACGGGCCCGCCATGCGCGCCCACCTGGAGACGGTGCTCAAGCTGGAGCCCTTCAACGCCCAGGCGGCCTTCCTGCTGGCCCGGCTGCTGGCGGAACAGGAAGAGCTCTCCACGCTCGAGCCGCTGCTGGATCTGGCGATGCTCGCGCCGCGCTCGCGCGCCGAGCGCGTGGCGCTGTGCGAGACGCTGGCCTCGTTGTACGAGGAGGCGGACAACGCGCAGGGGGCCTTCGAGGTGCTCGCGCGCGCCCTGGCGCTGGAGCCCACCCGTCCGCTGCTGCTCGAGTCGGTGATGGAGAACGCCAGCAAGGCGAAGGCGGAGCCCGCGCTGGCGACGGCGCTGCGGCGGGCGGCCCTGGTGGCGCTGCCTCCCGAGGCGGCCATCCCGCTCTGGCGGCACCTCGCCCAGCTGCTGCAAGGACCCCTGGCGGATCCCGCGGGCGCCGAGGCCGCTTGGAAGGAAGTGCTCGCGCGCGCCCCGGGTGACAGCGCGGCCCAGGAGGCGGTGCGCACGCTGCGCGCCGCCGCGGCCCTCTCGGCGGATCCCAAGGCGCGCCTGGAGGCCGAGATCGTGCGGCGCGAGGCCGAGGGCGCGACGCCCGCGGAGCTGGAATCCATGGTGCGCGACCTGGTGAAGTTCGCGCCGGATGATCCCTCCAGCCTGCGGCGACTGCAGGCGGTGTGCGCGGCGGTGTCGAAGGTGGAGGAGGCCGCGGAGCTCGCGGGCCGGCTCTCCAAGCTGGCGGAGACGCAGGTGGAGCGCAGCGACTGGGCGGCGCGTCAGGCGCGGCTCTTCGCCGAGCGCCTGAACCGTTCCGATGAGGCCGCGACCCTCTTCCTCCAGCTGCTCGCCGACAACGTGTCCACGGGCGTGGTGCTCGGAGGACTCGAGCGGCTCATGGCGGCCAAGGTGCGCACGGCGGAGATCGCCGAGGCGCTCGCCCGGTATTACGGCCGGCAGGGAGACCCCCAGCGTCAAGCCGCCGCGCTGCTGCAGCAGCTCGAGGTCACCTCCGAGCCGGTGGCGCGCCAGCGCCTGTTCGCGCAGATCGCCAACCTCCAGGAGAAGCAGCTCGTCGATGGCCGCTCGGCGTTCGACCTGCGCGTCCGGGCCCTGCGGGAGCTGCCCACGGACGAGGTGAACCGCGTGGAGCTGGCGCGGCTGGCCCATGAGCTGTCCGTGCACGCCGAGCTGGTGCGCGTGCTGCGCACCCTGGCTGGCGAGACGGAAGCCCCGGCGCTCGCCGTGCAACTGCTGTCCGAGACGGCGAAGCTGGCCGAGGAGTCCAAGGCCCTCCCGGAGGCGATTGGCGCGCTGGAGGCGGCGCTGCAGCGCGTGCCCGAGTCGTCCGAGGTGCTCGGTCGGCTCATCGCCCTGTATGGCAAGGCGGGTCGCGCGGCGGAGGCGGACGCCCTGCTGCGCAAGCGCATCCTCACGGCCACGCGCGCGGAGAAGATCGACCTGCTGATGCAGTTGGTGGATCTCAACGCGGGCCTCGGCCGCCCGCTGCAGGCCGCCGAGGCGTTGCAGACGGCCATCCAGTCCGGCGCGGACGAGGTGCGCCACCTGCCCCTGCTCGCCGAGCTGTACGAGAAGGCGGACCGCAGGCCCGAGTGGGGCGAGGTGCTCGCGCGGCAGATCGCGCTCGCGGAGGACGCGGGCGATCTCGACCGCGTGGCGCGCCTGACGCTCAAGCGCTCGCAGGTGCTCCAGGACTCCACGGGAGACCGTACGGACGTGGTGCGCCGCTTCTCGGACATCCTCCGGCAGCGCCCCTCGGACGTGGAGGCGCGTGCCGAGCTGGAGGGCATGCTGGGTACCGGGGCCGCGCGGGAGGAAGCCGCCCGTGCGCTCATCCCCGCGTACGAGGCCACCAAGGATCACCGCAAGCTCGTCACCGCGCTGGACGTGCTCGCCGAGGTGGCGCGTGACGACTCCGCGCGTGTGCTGGCGCTGCGCCAGACCGCGCAGGTGTACCTGACCCAGCTGCGCCAGCCCGAGCTGGCCTTCGCCTCGTTGGCGCGCGCCCTGCGCCTGGCTCCGGGAGACGCCGCGCTGCGCGCCGCCGCGCGTCAGGCGGCCGAGGACGCCGACTCGCTGGACTCCTACGCGGAGATCCTCATCGAGCTGTCCGAGGAAGGGGACTCGGACACCATCCGCGTGGGTCTGCTGCGCGAGCTGGCCGAGGTCCAGGAGAAGAAGCTCGATGATCGCGCCGCGGCCCTGAAGTCGCTCCGGGCCCTGCTGCTGCTCGAGCCGGGCAGCCTCGACTGCCTGCGCGCCTTGCAGCGCCTGCACCGCGCGGGCGAGGAGTGGGCCGCGCTCGCCGAGGTGCTCGAGAAGCTCGCCGCCGCCGCGTCCGAGCCGTCCGAGCAACTCGCGCACCTGCGCGAGGCCGCCCTGCTGCACGAGTCCAAGCTGTCCGACTCGGAGAGCGCCGCCAATGCCTGGCGCGCCATCGCCGAGCGGGATCCGCTCCAGCGCGAGGCCGCCGTCGCCCTGGACCGGCTCTACACCGAGCTGGGCCGTCCCAAGGATCTGGCCTGGGCGCTCGGCCTGCGCCGCACGCAGGAAGGGCAGAGCCCCCAGGGCCGCGAGGTCTCCTTCCGCTTGGCGGAGCTCTTGCGCTCGTCGCTGGGTGACCCGAACGCCTCGCTCCAGCTCTACCAGGGCATCCTCGCGGAGGATCCCGGCCACCCGGGTGCCCGCGCGGCGCTCGAGGAGTGGGTGAGGGCGGCGGTGCCCATGAGCGTGGGCGCGCTGGAGGTGCTGGATCCCGTGCTCGCGCGGCTGGGCGACCATGCCCGGCGCGTGGCGCTGCGGGAGACGCGTCTGGAGTCCGCGCTCATCGCCGAGAAGGCACAGCTCACCGCGGACATCCGCCGCATCTACGAGCAGGACATGCACCAGCCGTCGCTCGCCTTCATGGCGGCGGTGAAGGCCTTCTCGCAGGGCGTGGAGCGCGAGAAGCTCCAGCCGGAGCTGGAGCGGCTGGCGCGCGAGACGGGCTCGCACGAGATGTTGGCCGAGCTGTACGAGGAGGCCGGGTTGGACCTGCCTCGGGGCGACTCGACGGCGCTCAACCTGCTGCGGCGCGCCGCCGAGCTGCGCGAGCAGATGGGCCAGACGGAGGAGGCCACGAGTGTCTGGAAGCGCGTCCTCGAGGATGCGCCCCAGGATCGTCAGGCGCTCGAGATGCTCTCGCGGCTGTACGAGCGCGGCCAGAACGCCAAGAGCCTGTCGGAGGTCTACGCCGCCCAGTCGGCGCTGGCCACGGCGCCCGAGGAGCGGCGCGCCCTGCTGGTGAAGGCGGGCGAGGCCCATGCCGCCGCGGGCGATGACGCCAAGGCCATCGAGACGTGGCGCTCGGCGCTGGCCATCCGCAAGGCCGAGGACGGCCTGCTCGCGCTGGACAAGCTGTTCTCCCGGACGAAGCGGCCGCTGGAGCAGGCGGACGTGTTGGATCAGCTCGCGGAGCTGGCCACGGACAACGAGGCGCGCCGGGGCTTCATCCTGCGCCGGGCCCAGTTGCTGGAGAAGGAGGGCAGTCACGCCGAGGCCCTGAGCGCCTACCGCGCCCTGATGGGCCTGGCCCCGGGCGACCCGCAGGCCGTCGCCGGACTGGAGCGCATGCTCCAGCTCGATGCCCAGCGCGTGGAGGCGGCCCGTCTGCTGGAGCCCGTCCACCGGGGCCTCAACGACACGCGCAAGCTGGTGGAGGTGCTGGAGATCCTCCTGCCAGGCACGCAGCCGGCGCTGCGCCTGGAGCGGGTGCAGGAGATCGCCACCCTGCGCGAGGCCCTGGGCCAGACGTCGCTCGCCTTCGCCGCGCGGCTGCGCGCCTTCAACGAGGCGCCGCAGGGCGAGGGCGTGTGCGATGACCTGGAGCGGCTCGCGGCCGACTCGGGCTCGTTCGAGGAAGTCGCGGCGGCCTACGAGGATCAGCTCGACCGGGGCAGCACCGAGCCCCTGGCGGGAGACCTGTGGCGGCGGCTCGCGGCCATCTACGACGGGCGGCTCAAGCGCTACGACCTGGCGGTGCGCGCGCTGGAGGAGGTCAGTCGTCGCGACCCGAAGAACAAGCAGGTGTTGGAGTCCATCTCGCGTGTGCATCGCCGCACGGGCGCGCACCGGGAGCTGGCGCTGGTGATGCGCCGGCAGGTGGCGGCGGAGCCGTCGCTGCCCGCGCAGGTGAACCTGCTCTTCGAGCTGGCGCACCTGGCCGAGGAGACGCTCTCCGACAAGGCGCTCGCGGCGCAGACGTACCGCGACGTGCTGGAGCGCCGCCCCGAGGACGCCAATGCCCTCAAGCTGCTCGGCCGCGTGCTGACGCAGATGGAGCGCTGGCCGGAGCTCGCCCAGCACATCGAGCGGGAGATCCAGCTGACCGACGCGCGCAACGCCCTCGAGGAGGGGAGTGATCTGCGCGTGCGCCTGGGTCGGCTCAAGTTCAGCCGCCTGGACGATCCGCGCGGCGCGCTGGAGCTGTACCAGGACGTGCTGCGCCGCCGGGCGGGCCACGCCGGAGCGGTGGGGGCCCTGGAGGAGATGGCGCGCTCGGACAGCCCGCTGCGCGGTCAGGCCGCCGTGGCGCTCGAGCCGGTGTTCGCGGCGGTGGGTGACCACCTCAAGCAGGTGCAGATGTTGGAGTCGCGCGTCTCCGCCGAGCCCGTGCCGCAGGAGCGCTCGGTGCTGCTGCGCCGCATCGCGGAGATGTACGCGGGACCGCTGGAGAACGCGGAGATGGCCTTCCTGTCGGCCACCCGCTCCCTGCGCGAGATGCCGGACGACGCGCGCACGCTGGAGTTGTGCCTCCAGCTCATGGACAAGGCGGGGGCCGCGGAGGAGTTCGCGGCGGTGCTCTCCGAGATCGCGCCTCGCGCGGGAGACGCGGCGCGCGCCGAGCTGTACCGCGCGCTGGCCCGGCTGCAGGCGCGCCTGGGTGAGGACGACGAGTCCCTGGCCTCGTGGCGCAAGGTGCTGACGCTCAGCCCCACGGACACCGAGGCGCTCGACAGCGTGGTGCGCCTGGTGTCCGAGCAGGGCACGCCCCAGGAACTGCTGGAGGTGCTGCGCCGTCAGCTCGCGAGCGCCGAGGAGCCGGCGCGCCGGGCCTCGGTGCTGCTGCAGATCGCCGTGCTGCAGGAGGCGGAGCTCCAGGATGGCCTGGGCGCGTTGGCCACCCTGCGGCGCCTGCTGGACGTGAAGCCGGATGACGCCGCGGCGCTCACCCGGATGGACGGCCTGTGCCAGAAGCTGGAGCGCTGGCCGGAGCTGGCGGACGTGCTTGCCCGCCGCATCGCGCTGGTGACGCCGGAGGAGGGCCTGGAGCTGAAGTTCCGCCTCGCGGTGGTGCGCGAGACGAAGCTGCTCGACAAGGCGGGCGCGCTGGCGCTCTACGGCGCGGTGCTCTCCGTGCAGCCCAACCACGCCGACACGGTGGGCCGCCTGGAGGCGCTGGTGCAGCGCGAGCCGCAGAACCTGCTCGCGGTGGAGACGCTGCTGCGCGCCTTCCGGGCGAGCGGGGACGTGGCGCGGCTCGCCTCGCTCATCGAGACGCGCGTCGGCGTGTCCCCGGACGCGCACGAGCGCAAGACGCTGCTCGGCGAGCTGGCCACGCTGCGCGAGAGCCAGGGGGAGCCGGAGCTCACCTTCCTCGCGCTCTTCCGCTCCTTCAAGGAGGACCCGAACGACCGCGAGCTGCGCGCGCGCCTGGAGAACGCCACGGACGCGGCGGGCTCCTACGACGAGCTGGTCGTGGCCTACGAGGAGGCCTTGCCGCGCGTGGCCGAGGTGCGCGACGCGGCGGAGATGTGCCTCAAGCTGGGCTATCTCTTCGAGTCGCGCCTGCGCGAGCCCGAGCGCGCCATCATCTACTACGAGCGCGCGCGCACGCTGGACCCCTCGTCGCAGACCCGGTCGCTGGTGGCGCTGGACCGGCTGTACATCACGCTGGAGGCCTGGGAGGAGCTGGCGCCAGTGCTGGAGGCGCTCGCCGCCACGGCGGAGCAGACCGCCGACAAGGTGGGCTTCCTCTTCCGCCTGGGGCAGCTCGCCCAGGAGAAGCTCCAGAGCATGGACCGCGCGGCGTCCGCCTTCGAGCAGGTGCTGGCGCTGGACGCCTCGCACCTCGCGTCGGCGCGGCTGCTCGAGGGCCTCTATGACGCGGCCGGAGCCCAGGACAAGCTGTACAACATCCTGAAGCTGCAGTCCGAGCGCGTCACGGGCCCGGAGCGCGAGCGCGTCCTCATGCGCATGGCGCAGGTGTCCTCCGAGGGGCTGGGCCAACTGGACGGCGCCATCGACCTGTACCGCGAGCTGCTGGCGAAGAACGCGCGCAACGAGCAGGCGTTCACCTCGCTGGAGGCCTTGTACGAGCGGGCGGGGCGGCACGAGGAGCTGCGGACGCTCCTGGCGGAGCGGCTGGCGCAGACGTTGGACCCGCGCGAGGTCGTGCGGCTCAACGAGCGCCTGGGCCAGGTGCTCTACCGCCTGCTCAAGCAGCCCGAGACGGCGGTGGGCCACCTCAAGGCGGCGCTCGAGCGCGATCCCCGCCACCGGGGCGTGCTGGACACGCTGCGCGAGCTGTACGAGGAGACGGGGCCCGCCGAGGAGCTGGTGGGCATCCTGCGGCGGCTCGTGCCGTTGCAGGAGTCGGCCGAGGGCGTGAAGGCGCTGCGCCTGCGTCTGGCCGAGGTGCTCTCCGGCGTGGGTCGCCGCGAGGAGGCGCTGGACGCGGCCCGCCGCGCGCTGGAAGTGGAGCCCCACGCGGTGGCGGACCTGGAGCGGGTCCACGCGCTCTTCGTGTCCCTGCGGGCCTACAACGACGCCGTCCGCGCGCTCGAGCTCAAGGTGCAGGTGCACCTGCAGGCCGAGGAGCGCGACCTGGCGGTGGCCACGTGGTTCGCCGTGGCGGACCTGTGGTCGGGCGCGGGCAACAAGCCGGAGCTCGCCGCGGGCGCGCTGGAGAAGGTGCTGGAGCTGGACCCCGCCCACCGGGACGCGTACGGGCGCGTGTGCGAGCTCTACCGGACGAACAACGACTGGCGGGCCTACGCGCAGGTGGTGGACCGCTACCTGCCGCACCTCGTCACGGAAGAGGAGAAGCTGGCCACCCTCAAGGAACTGGCGCGCGTGCAGGAAGAGCGCCTGGGCCAGAAGGACGTGGCCTTCCTGGCGCTCTGCCGGGCGCTGCAGCTCGACGCCTCGGACGACACGCTGCGCGAGGAGGTGGAGCGACTCGCCGACGAGACGGGCTCCCACGAGGAGCTGGCCGCCGTCTACGAGGAGGTGGCGGATGCCCTGCCGCGAGGTCCCCTGGCCGAGCGCATGTACGCCACGCTGGCGCGCGTCCACGACCTGAAGCTGGACGATGCCCAGGCGGCGGAGTCCTCGCTGCGGAAGATCCTGGAGTTCGATCCGACGAACGTCACCGCGCTCGATGGCCTGGCGGGGATGTTCCAGCGCCGGGGCCGTTCGCGCGAGTACGTGGTGGCCCTCGAGCAGAAGATCGAGGCCGCGGACTCCATCGAGACGCGCAAGTCCATCCTCCGGGAGATCGCCCGCGTCCATGACGAGCAGGGTGACCCCGACGAGTCCGCGAGCGCGCTGCTGCGGGCCCTGGATTTGGAGCCGGACGCGGAGACGTTGGGCGTGCTCACCGCGCTCTACCGTCGCCAGAAGGCCTGGAAGGACGTGGCCTCCACGCTGATGCGCGCGCGCGACCTGGCGGCCACCGTCGAGGAGCGGGCCCGCATCCAGCTCGACGTCGCGAGCGTCTACGAGCGCGACATCGGAGACGACGAGCCCGCGGTGGCCGCCTACCGGCAGGCGCTCGAGTTCGAGCCCTACAACCTCCAGGCCCTGGAGTCGTTGGAGCGGCTGCACACGCGGTTGGATCAACCGGCGGAGTTGCTGGCCATCTACGAGCGCATGCTCGAGGTCATCACCGACTACCGCGAGCGCGTGCGGGTGCTGTTCCGCTCGGCGAGCATCTGGGAGGACACCTACCAGAACCCGGCCAACGCGGACGCCTTCATCGAGGGCGTGCTCGCCATCGACCCGCAGAACCTCCAGGCCATCAAGACCCTCATCCGCCTGCGTCGGGACCAGGGCCGGTGGGAGGACCTGGTGGTCGCCTACGAGCGGCAGCTCCAGCTGGCCACGTCCACGCAGGAGCAGGCCGAGCTGTACGTGGAGATCGGCAACGTCTACCACCAGCAGCTCAAGCAGGTGGACCGGGCGGTCAACACGTACCACTACGCGCTGAGCATGGATCCGGGCTGCCGTCCCGCGCTGCACGCGCTGGGCAACCTCTACGAGCGCAGCGGCAACTGGCCCTACGCGCTGGACGTCCTACAGCAGGAGGCGCAGCTCGCGGGGCACACCCCCGAGGCGGTGGAGCTGTACTACCGCATGGGCCGCATGCACGAGGACATGCTGATGGACTCGGGCAGCGCGCGTACGGCCTACCAGAGCGCCATCGCGATCGACCCGGGCCACCTGGCCAGCATCCGGGCCCTCAAGGGCATCCAGGAGCAGGAGAAGGACTGGGGCGGCTACGAGCAGACCCTCTTGCAGGAGGCGCAGCAGACCGAGGACGCCGAGGCCAAGGCCAAGGCCCTGCTCGAGGTGGCGCGCTACAACGCCGAGACCAAGGGCGACCCCGAGACGGCCACGCACTACTACGAGGAGACGCTGCGCTACGCCCCGGACAGCCTGGAGGCCGCCCAGCCCTTGTCGGAGGTCTACAGCGCGCGCGAGGACTGGCTCGCGTGCGAGCGCATGCTCGACATCGTGGTGCGCCGCATGGCCGAGCGCGCCATCGCGGAGAAGGACACGGCGCTGGCCGCGGAGCTGTGCCGTCAGCTCTACCGCCTGGGCTACGTGGCGGACAAGCTGGGCAACCGCGGCAAGGCGCTCGATTCGTACAAGAAGGCCTACGATCTCGACGCGACCTACCTGCCGGTGCTCGAGGGCTACGGCCACCTGCTCGTGCAGCACGCCAAGCGCTACGAGGACGCGCTGCGCATCTTCCAGACGATCCTCATCCACCACCGCGAGGAGCTCACCGACATGGAGGTGGTGGAGGTCTACTGGCAGCTGGGTGACATCCACGCCAAGCTGAACCAGACGGACCGCGCGCAGAACCACTTCGAGAAGGCGCTCTCGGTGGACTCCAACCACGAGGCCTCCCTGCGCGCACTGGTGACGCTCATGGATGCCTCGGGCCGGTGGGAGCGCGCGGGTGACCTGCGCCAGCAGCTCGCCCAGGTGTTGGAGGGCGAGGCCAAGGCGAAGGTGCTCCTGGATCTCGGTCAGCTCGCGCGCGAGAAGCTCAAGGACCCGTACCAGGCGATCGACGCGTACTCCGGCGCGCTCAAGCTGGTTCCGGAGTCGCTCGAGGTGCTGGACGCGCTCTATGTGCTGCTGCGCGAGACGCGCCAGAGCCAGAAGGCCGCGGACATGCTGCAGCGCATGCTGCGGCTGCCCGCGCTGGCGTCCGAGCCGAACAAGGCCCGGCGGGTGTGGTTCGCGCTCGGCGAGCTGCGTCGGGACGAGCTGCGGGACGTGGACGGCGCGGCGGAGGCCTTCAACACGGCGCTGGACCTGGATCACCGATTCATCGAGGCCTTCAGCGCGCTCGAGGCGATGCTGGGTGGTGCGGGCCAGTGGCGCGCGCTGGAGGAGAACTACGCGAAGATGATCGGGCGCATGCCGAAGACGCCCGACACGCACGGGGCGCGCATGGGGCTGTGGCGCGCGCTGGGTGACCTCTACCGCCAGGTGCTCAAGAACCAGGAGAACGCGGTGGCGGCCTACGGGCTCGTCGCCAAGGGCCTGCCCGATGATGCCTCCGTGCAGGAGACCTACGCCGAGCTGGCGGCGGCCTCCCCGGGCAAGGAGGACGAGGCCATCGCGGCGCTGCGCCGGGCCCTGCCGCACACCACGGACACGCACAAGGTCTGCTCCCAGTTGGTGCGGCTGTTCGCGCGGCGCAAGGACTACGACGGCGCGTGGATGGCCGCCCAAGCCGTGTCGGGCCTGCTCGGCGAGGCGGGGGAGGACGAGAAGGAGATCCTCTCGCGGCTCGGTCCCTACGCGAAGCTCAAGGAGGTGGCCCAGCGGGCACTGCCGGATCGCATGTGGCAGTCGCACCTGCTGCATCCCCGGCTGCGCGGGCCCTTCACCGAGCTGATGGGCCTGCTCTTCGAGCAGATCGGCCACCTGTACGCGGTGCCCTTCACGAACTACCAGATCATCCCCAAGAAGCACCGGATCGATCTGCCGAGCTCGCAGGAGTACCACGTGCAGCACTACCGCTACGTGGCGCGGCTCTTCGGAATGGACGCGGTGGAGCTGTACTCGCCGCACCTGGTGGCCCGACGCGAGAACATGGCCAAGCGCTCCAACGAGCCGACGCCAGACCCCCGGCTCCACGTGGAGGTGCTGCAGACGCATCCGGCGTGCATTCGCGCCGGCGGCCGCTTCTTCGCCGAACAGGGCCAGAAGGAGGCGTACTACATGCTGGGCCGCGCGTTCGCGCTCGCACGCCCGGAACTGGCGTGGAGCCAGCGCCTGGCCCCGGAGCGGCTCGAGGCGGTGGTCCAGGCGGCGCTCAGCCTGGTGGTGCCCAACCTGCGCCTCACGGTGGACCCCCGCGGGGTGGACGCCGAGCGGCGCGTGCTGGAGAAGGGCTTCAGCGAGCAGGGTCGCGCGGCGCTGGCCAAGGTGGCACGCGTCTACGTGCCGGTGGCCACACCCGCGGATGTCCGCCAGTACTTCGACCACGTGGAGCTGACGGCGGCGCGCGCGGGCCTCCTGGCCGCGGGCGAGTGCGAACCGGTCAAGCGCATGGTGCTGGAGGAGACCGGCTCGGCCTTCCGGGTGACGCCCAAGGCGAAGCTCAAGGAACTGCTCGTCTTCGCGACCTCCGAGGAATTGCGCGAGCTGCGTGTCGCGATAGGTACGGATGTGGAGGTGCAGGTGCGGAAGTAGCCAGGAGATGTGCAGTGAGCGTGAGATCCCCTTCGGAGTTCACGCGTTGAAAGAGCGACCGGGCGGGCAAGAGCGGTGTCCTTGACCCCCCCGGACGCCACCTCTACGATTCCAACGGATTTTCTCTCGTTATTCCTGAGACTTGCGGGGAACGATGCGTTTCGTCTGCGACAGCTGCCGCGCGCAGTACTCCATTAGCGACGACAAGGTGGGCGCCAAGGGCGTCAAGGTTCGTTGCAAGAAGTGCGGCCATAACATTGTGGTTCGCTCCGCTGGCTCGGCGGCGGCGAAGGATGAGGGGTCGGCCCACGAGGCCTCGGCCTCGAACGGCTCGTCCTCGGGCGCCCAGGATCAGAAGGACGGCTTCGGTCTTCCGGCGAGCCTGGGGACGCCTCCCGAAGGAGGCATCTTCGGGGGCGTCGAGGACGACGAGATTGGCGCCGTGTTCGACCAGGTGCTCAACTCGGGCTCCCACAAGCTCCCCGCGGGCGAGGTGGGCGATGCGGATGTCGCCGCGGTGTCGGACGCGAGCGATGCGGTGCGCAAGCTCGCCGAGGCCGAGGCGAGCAGCACCAAGCCCGCCGTCTCTCACGAGTGGTTCGTCGCCATCGACGAGAAGCAGGTGGGCCCGCTCACCATGGAGAAGGTGAAGGACCACTGGGAGAAGGGCGAGGTGGGTCCGGACAGCCTGTGCTGGCGCGCGGGCTTCAGCGACTGGATTCCGCTCTCCGAGGCCACGGAGCTCGCCTCGGTGCTCGCGCCGCGACCGACGCGTCCGGTCATCGTGGAGCCCACGCCGGTGGCGGCGTCGTCGTCCGCGTCCTCGGGCCCGGTGGAATCCGCGTTCAGCGCGGGCGCCTCCTCGCGCGCCGCTCGGGCCGAGACCCCGGCCCCCGTGGCGCCCTCGGCACAGGACTCGGGCTGGAAGCCCTCGGCGGCGAGTGTGCTCGCCTCGCTGGTGAAGGAGGAGAACGAGGCCCTGTCCAAGCCCGCCGCCAAGGCCGCGGCCGAGGAGAAGGCCGTGCCCGCCTCGTCGGGCCTGCTGGACGTGCCGCCCCCCGACGCGGCCGTGACCAAGAGCCCGTTGCTGCCGGACGCGCCCGCGCCGGCGCCGTACATGCCCGCCCCCGCGCCGGGCTATGCGCCCGCGCCCCAGGGCTACCCTCAGCCCATGCCGCAGCAGTACGCGCCGCCTCCGGCCTACGCACCGCCTCCGGCCTACCCGGGCTACCCGCCCCCGGCGGCGCCCAAGCAAGGCGGCAAGACGGGCATGGTGATTGGCATCGCCGCCGGGGCCCTGTTGATGTTGGGGGGTGTGGGCTTCTTCCTGGCGTCCCGTCCGTCGGAGCCGCCCGCGGCGCCCCAGCCCGTGGCCCAGGCCCAGGCTCCCGCCGCCGTGAAGCCCGCCGAGCCGGCTCCGACGCCCCCGGCCACGGCGGTGGCCGCCGCGCCGACGCCCCCGGCGGAGACGACGCCTCCTCCCACCGCCGCCACGCCCACGACGACGCCTCCCGCCGTGGCGGCCGCGGGCACGCCCGCGGCGACGCCTCCCGCGGCGACGCCTCCGCCCGCCGCCGAGCCGACGAAGCCCGCGGAGGAGCCCAAGACGGCGCCCGCGCAGGTGGCGCGTGCCGAGATTCCGGACCGCACGGGGACCAAGCGAGGCACGTCCACGAGCCGTGGCGCGTCCGCGCCCTCGCGCGGCTCGAGCAACGACGATGCCGAGGAGATCACGGCGCGTGCCAAGCCCGCGGCGAAGAGCAGCGGGGGTGGGAACGCGGATGACGAGTTCGACGAGCTCTTTGGCACGAAGAAGGCCAGTGCCACGAGCAGCGCCTCGGCGAAGGGCCGCACGGCCTACATCCCGCCCGAGCCGGGTGAAGGCGGCGCGACGATCGACAAGCTGGGTCAGTCGGACATCATGCAGGTGGTGCTCAACAACAAGCCCGCCATCGTGAAGTGCGTGGGAGAGCAGAAGAAGAAGGACCCGGGCTTGAGCGGCAAGCTGGTGATGCGTTGGACGATCCAGCCCAATGGCAAGACGAAGAACGTGTCCTGTCAGACGGGGGAGTTCCGGTCGACCTACATGGCGACCTGCATCTCGGGGCTCATCAAGGGGTGGAACTTCCCGAAGCACAAGGTTCAGGGAGAGCCCATCGATTTCCCGTTCACGTTCTGACAGCATCTTCGAGAGGAACAGTCACATACGGTACACATCTCTCGTATGGCTGTTCCTCTTGAAGCGAATGAATCTCCCTCTGAAAAGAGCGTCGAGGAGAGGTGTCGACAGTCGTTGACACGCCTGGAGTCGCGGGACTAAGCCCCGCGCTGCAGGACGAGGAGGGCCTTGAGGGCCGGCAGCCCGCCTCGATGCGACGTATTCCTTCAGGAGGAAGCCGAGAATGCAGCTTCGGAAGATGATGTTGATGTTCGCCGCGCTGAGCGCCGCGAGCCTGATGATGGCGTGTGATGGTGGCCGCACGAGCCTGGCGTGCTCGTCGGATGGGGATTGCATCGAGGGTGAGATCTGTCACCCCCAGGCTCAGGTCTGTGTGCAGACGTGTACGACCAACCTGGACTGCCCGACCTCCGCGAAGCGGTGCGAGGCGCTGAGCGGCACGGGAACGCCCCTGATCTGCAAGTGCGACACGACGCCGCTGTGCCAGGGCGACACGCGGGTGTCGGACGCCTCGACCCTGTCGTGCTCCACCTCGTACAGCGTCTGCACGGATGGCACCACGCCGGCCCCCGCGGGTTGCACGTCGGATGCGCAGTGCGCCGCGAACCAGACCTGCAACACGGCGACGAAGACCTGCGAGAACCGCCCCGCCGAGACCACCTGCTCGGGCAGCGGTCAGACCACTTGCAGCTACGGCCAGTACTGCAGCAGCAGCAAGTGCGCTCCGGCCCCCGTTGCCGAGGCGAGCTGCGAGAACTTCTCGACGGGTCGTCCTGCGTGGAGCAGCGCGTCCAGCTCGGGCCCCGTGATCTACTCCGTGGAGAGCACGGGCTACGAGGTGAACTCCAACAAGTGCGCTGGCGCAACCAATCCGGACGCCTTCCTTGTTCGCGTTCGTGCGTACCGGACTGATGCGGATTGGCCTTCGACGCGCGCTGGGCTGGCTCAGTTCTTCTACGTGAACACGGCCGCTCGGCAGTTCGATATTCTGAACGAGGGATTGCTGCTGAATTTCACTCGCACTTCGGGGAACTTGAAGGACGCTTACTTCGACACGTATCTGTGCCGTCCTTCTGGTTCGACCACTATCCAGGCGGGCTACTTCTTCACGGGTGGCAATCCCGTGTGCCAGCAGCTGCGGCGATAGCTTCGTGCGGTTGATTTATACTGCTTGGGGTTGAACGTTTTGCGGAGCCTCACCCTTTAGAGGGTGGGGCTTTTCATTTTGTGAGCAACGGGTTTCGTGTTGCGCTCCGCTGAGGTAAATGAATAGAGCGTTTTCGATCGCGTCTATTAATTAGCGGAGAGAGCATTGCCGCTCAGTCGAAAGGAACGCGTCATGTCGCTTAAGAAGTGGACCGGAGTTGTTGGTGTGTTCGCGGCGATGGTTGTTGCGCCGACTTCGTTCGCCAAGGATTCCACCGATTTGAACTGCCCCAGTGGAACGCGGCAAGAGCGGAAGGCCAACAAGAAGCTGGGCGATATGGCCGCGTGCATCAAAGCGGATGTGAAAGAGTTCACTCCGCATGGGACGACGGTCTATTTCCATCCCAATGGGATGAAGCAGGCGGAAGGCCTGTCGGAGAATGGTCTCCGCATGGGCCTGTGGACCTTCTTCGATGAAAAGGGCCAGAAGACGGGGACCGCCAACTTCAAGCGCAGTAACTTCCATGGAGAGGTTACTGAGTTGTTCGCTAGCGGAACGGTCAAGAAGGTGGAGCAGTACGCGGACGGACTTCGCCAGGGCATGGTCAAGGAGTTCTCCGCCGACGGTCGTCTGGTGAAGCAGACCGAGTACCGCGACAATCGGGAAGTGGCTGCGAAGTAGACTGTACCCCGAGCTGTCTTCGTGAACGGCCGTCACCCAAGGGGGTGGCGGCCTTTCTTTTGGGGGTTCCCCTTCCCACGGGGTTACCGCTCGGCTAGAAACGCGGGCGTGAAGTCCGACCCAGCTATTCGACAACTGCCCGACATCCCCGTGTGTTCCGTTGCGGACATGGGTCTCCGTGAGCTTGAGCGCATTCGACTCATCCTCCGTGGAGGCTCTGTCATCGACTGGCGTCGGATGCACTTCCAGGGGCGAGACGAAGTCGATCGTTTTCTACAGCTGTGTCAAATCGACACGAATCGCGTCGAAGATGAACAATGGGCGCGAAAAGTTCTTGCTGATGCCGTTGAGTATTTAAGAAAGACGTTTGATTATCGTGTTGCGGATGTTGTCGCGGAGCCAAACGAGATTCATGACTTGTTTTTGTTTGCCTCTGGCGTGAAAGGTTTGCCTCGGTACCGCCGCATCGCGTGTATCGTCTTAAAGGTGATGCACGTTATTCAGCATATAGAGGGAAGGGATTTGCTTCACCGTTTGTCTTTTTCAGAAGTAGAGTTGTCCAGATTGGTGTTGGCCAAGGTTCTTCGGGTTGCGAATTTGATTCAGGAAAAGGGTTTGCCTGTGGTTGAGTTCGCGCACTCAATCAAGACGCAGGATTCCCTAATTACGAAATTGTTGGCGAAAAAGGAAACGGTTGCGGCGCAGATTTATGACCGAACGCGCTTTCGCATTATTACAAAGACGAGAGAAGATGTTCTTCCCGTCCTGTACTTCCTGACGCAACATCTTTTCCCGTTCAATTTTGTTGTTCCTGGTCAAACCGAAAACACATTGCTGCCCTTCAGGTTGATTTTGGAAGGCAATCCTCATTTGAGGCAATTTGCGTCGCAGTTGCAGTTGGACCCTGACTATGAGGACCGAGAAGATCGCGGTCGTAATTTATATTCAGGGAATACTTACCGTGCATTGAATTTCATTGTTGATGTGCCTCTCCGGATGGATGCGTATCTCCCTCGCCCAGAGGAGGATTCACGCGAGCGAAAGAACCGAATCGTTTTTACGCTTGTTGAATTCCAGATAATGGATGAAGAGACTGCTTTGCAGAATGAGCAAGGAGACAATGCTCATAAACTATACAAGCATCGCCAAAGGCGGCGTGTTCTTCGTCGTCTCTCAAGAGGACTTGTTGTTCCCAGGCGACAAGGTTGAGACTCGTTTGGGCTTGTGCATTTGTCGTGTGGGTTTGCTCGGCTGGCGTGGCTCTCCTGAGCTTGGCCCGCTGACGTGGACAGTGAGGTTATGCTGCCAACTTCTGCGGTAAGGCCGCAAGCTCAAAAGCCACAGGACTGACATAGCCCAGGGTCGAGTGGCGACGCTGCCGGTTGTAGAAGGCCTCGATGTACTCGAAGAGGGCCAGCCGGGCCTGCGCGCGCGTGGTGAAGTCCGTGGTGTAGACGAGCTCTTGCTTCAGGGTGCTGAAGAAACTCTCCACCACGGCGTTGTCCCAGCAATTGCCCTTGCGCGACATGCTGCACTCAATGCCCCGTGTCGCCAGGGCACGTCTGTAGTCCTCGCTGGCGTACTGACTGCCCCGGTCCGAGTGGTGCACCAGCCCGCGTGGGGGCTGACGGCCCTCGAGCGCCATATCCAGGGCGGCCAGCACCAGGTGCCGCTCGATGGCATCGCTCATGGACCAGCCCACCACCCTGCGCGAAAACAGGTCGAGCACCACCGCCAGGTACAGCCATCCCTCGCGCGTGCCGACGTACGTGATGTCTGTTGCCCAGGTGGTGTTGGGTTGCGCCGGAGAGAAGTCCCGCGCGAGCACATTGGGCGCCACGGGCTGGTGGTGGCGCGAGTCCGTGGTGACCACGTAGCGCCGCCGCCTGCGTGCGGCCAGGCCCTGCTCGCGCATGAGCCGCACCACGCGCTTGCGGCTCACCCGCTGGCCGCGGGCTCGCAGCTCCGCATGCACTCGCGGGCTGCCGTACGTGCGGCGACTGGCGTGGTGCACCCGGGTGACTTCCTCGGACAGTGCACGGTCCGACGCCCGCCGCGCGGACTCCGGGCGCCCTCGCCACGCATAGTAGCCCGAGCGCGACACCCCCAACTGCTGGCTCATGAACTTCACGGGGAAGTGGGCCTTCTGCGCGTCCATCAGCTCGAACTGCACGTCGAGCCCTCCTTCGCGAAGAAGGCCGCCGCTTTTTTTAGGAAGTCACGCTCCATCGTCAGCTGGCGCACCTCCTTGCGCAGCCGTGCGAATTCCTCCCGCTCGGCCGTGGTGAGCGCGCCCGCCGGGCCCTTGCCCTCGTCCACCTCCGCCTGCCTCACCCAGTTGCGCAGGGCCGAATCCGTCAGGTCCAAGTCCCTGGCCACTTGAGGCACGCTCTTGCCGCCCTCGCGCACCAGTCGGACCGCCTCGGCCTTGAACTCCTCGTTGAAGCTGCGCCTCTTCCTTCGTTCCATGGACACTACCTCCCGTGTAGCCGACTTACGAGGTATGTCCACAAAAGCGGGCCAGTCCCAGAAGCCGCACTCGTCCAGGAAGTAGAGGTCTAACCTTCCCTCGCGGGCTTTTTTTCCATGCGCTTGAGGCGCGCTCGCGCCCGAGTGACGGCAGCGGGCTGTTGTTTGTGGGCCAGGCTCAGCTGGGTACGCCGCCAGCTGGCGCCCATGGCCGCGAGGTAGCGGCGCACCTGACGCACGCCGAGACGGAGGCTATGCTCCTGCAGGGCGTGAGACAACTGGCTGGCGCTCCAGGTGCGTGGCTGCTGCAGCAGCAGGTGCAGTGCCTGGTGCACGCGCTGCTGGTGCTCGAAGTCAGGCGCTGGCCCAGGCAAAGTCTTGAAGAGGGCCTGCTCGCCGCGCTCACGCCAGCCCTTGAGCAGTCGGCGCACTGTCTTGTCACTGACGCCCAGGTGGCGTGCGATGTGCGGTGCACTCCAGCCCTCGGCGGCAAGCAGGACCATCTGGACCCGGTCGCGCTCGTCGGCATCCACATCCGAGGAGCGGCTGATGTCCCGCAGCCGCTCACGCACCGAATCGTCCACCCTCAGCGGTTCCATGCTGGGGTGGACATTATCTATGTCCGGGTGCTTAGGCGGGCCAGCGAGTCCCACGTGATGTTGACCTTGAGGACGAAGATGATGCCGCGCAGCGCGAGCCGGTCCTCCTTCCAGGGCCGTCCGCCCTTGGGTTGCGGAGGATGGACGGGCAGCAAGTCCTTCACGCGGACCGACAAGGTGTCTGGCAGCAGTTCTCGGGCCATACCCTCAAGGTGGTTACGCCCGGGTTACTCCGCAATTTAAGTTAGACTCTCTACCATGCGGGAGATCATAAAAGCGGATCAGTCCTGTATGGCGGTTTTGTTTTGTCTGCTGAGTCGAAGTTCGCTTCCTGTAAATGTGGAGCCATTGTGTGTACTCTCAAACCATGAAATCATTGGCCGATTGTGCGAATCTACTAATAGGTCTGCGCGATTGCTGTGTTTGAGGGTGAGGCGATTTTGAGGAGAAGATGTAGTGCGCCACTTTTCATTCCACGCACTGATTAGTAGATTTTTCTTGAGTTCGCCGTTCTCTTGCCATTCCTGCTCTTGCCAAGTTACGAATGGCATGGCGTGTGACGACGAACGGATCTTGGAGTGGCTGGCGAAAGTGCGGCCAGGATATTGGCTCAGTGGAGTGCCGACTCTGCTCCACGTCTGCGCACCAGCCATCTGGAATACATGAATGTCTGTCGGACCGTCTTTTTGGGACGGTTCGGTCCAGGAGAGATACGTTGTACTGTTGAGGTCATTGGTCGACAGAGAGCAGTCAGTGGACTCTGAGTACGCCGGGTTCGCGGTCAATCCCCCTGGATTCGGAGGCGTCGAATCCAGCCGGGGAGGGGGAGTCGCGAAGGCCCATGAGCCAGACACCAGCGACATCACGTGAATTCGTGATTCCTCGCCTTGGGGTGCTGTCTGTTCCTGGAAGCAGATGATGGGCTGACCCTCGGCGGTCAGGGTCAGCGCTGGACTCGCTCCATTCGTCGCACCCGGGTACGCCTTCACCGTGCCTGTTGCGTTGCCCACACCCATAAAGGGTCCACCCTGAGATGACTTCCACACGTGGATCGTCGAGTACCCCTCGACGGTCTTCTCCTCCCATGCGACGTAGAGTTCTTCTTGACGCGCGGCGATGGTCGGTTTGATCGCGGGCGTTGGCACCGGCTTGGAGCGGGTGTCGGTTTCCGCGGACAACGCCCCGTTCCCAACCGTTTGCCACGTCGTTCCCGTCCAACGCTTCACGTAGATGTTTTCGTTGAAGCCGTCGGACTCGTGCCAGGCGACGACAGGGTGTCCATCTCCCATGAGCGCGAGTTCCGGGTGGTACGCCGAGCCCGTGAAGGTTCCATTGAGCGCTCCCCCCAAGGATTCGAAGCCCTGCCCATTCCATCTGGAGGCGAAGATCGCCGTTCGGCCTCCCGGTGTCAGTTCCTCGCTCCACGCCACGATGGGGTTGTCATTCAAGTCGAGGACCATCGCGGGATCCTTCAACCCCGTGCCCTCCGTGGGCACCGCCTGAAGGGCATCGCTGAGGACGTACCACTCGGGAACCTCGAAGCTCCATGGCGTGCCGGGCAACATCAGGGCGTTGCCCGCCAGGTCGGTGATGCCTCGGCTCAGCCCGATCGAAAACCTCGCGGGCAAGTCGGGCGTCTCCTTGGGCGTGATCGTCAGCTCCTTGCCGTCCGCGGACAGCGTAAGGGTCTTGTCTGCCAGCACGCCCGCGACCGCGAGGCTCACCGTGGTGTCACCGAGCGTCTCCGCTCGTACGGGCTTGGTGAAGGTCACCCGGATGGGCTGACTGGAATCCACGTTGGCGGCGTTGTGGGCGGGCGTGCGCGTGGCCACCTGGAGGTGGGTTCGATCCACGACCACGACCACGGGCGAACTGGTGAAGGCCTTGGTCCCGCGCAGGGCGCGTGCCGTGAGGCTGTAGTCCCGCTCCGCCTCATGGGTCGTGTCCCAGGTGTACTTCCAGGGCGGCGTGAGCGTCGTCAGGCGCTCCCCGTCCTTGAGCAGTTGGACCGTGTCCGCGACCCCTCCTCGAACCTCCACCGTCAGCGTGACCGCGGTGCTCGTGTAGGCCCTGTCCACCGGCTCCGTGATGGAGACGCGCAAGTCAGCCAGGGGCGTTCCCGCGTCCGGTGGGCTGTTCTCCTCCGGGATTTCAGGCACGGGCTCGGGTTCGATGTCGGGGACGTTGATGCAGGCGAACGTCCACCCGACGAGGAACAGCGGAAGAATGCGTTTCATGGTTGGCATGCGGCGGGGTGAGTGCAGGGTCCATTCCAGCACGCACCGCTGAGCTTACCCGCACGCAACTGCCCAGGATGACTCGCGGCGTTCAACCCCCACGCCCGCGGTCCTCGTCCAGGCGCCCGTCACCCGTCTCGTGGTCTGGATTCCCCCCCCCAAACAACCGCGCCGCTCCAGGAAGCGCCTCACGAGGCTTCCGAGCGGCGCGGTGGAACATCCACTCCCTGGGTGTTCGCGTCCCGGCTACTTCTTCTTCCGGTTCTTCTTCTTGTTTTCCTTCTCGCGCTTGCGGCGCTCCTTGATGGCGTCCTTGTTCTCCGGCTTCGCGGCGGAGGGCGGGGCGTAGCCCATCATGCGGGCCTTCGCCATCGCCGCCTGGCCCATGGGCGCGGTGTAGCCCGGCGCGATCTGCGGCAGTTGCATGCCCCCCATCCCCGCCATGGCCCGCTCCATCGCCTTCGGGTCCTTTCCGAAGACGCTCGACAGGTCCATGTTCTTGAGCTGCGCGAGCTGGCCCATCTGCTTGAAGCCCGGAATCCGTCCCAGCAGGCCCGGGTTCTGGCCAATCGTCCCCATCACCTGCTGCATCATCCCGAACTTCTGCAGCAGGTCCCGCACCTCCTCGGGCTTGCGACCGCTGCCCTTGGCGATGCGCTTCACCCGGCTGTCATTGATGAGCTGCGGGCGCAGCCGCTCCTGCGCGGTCATCGAGTCGTACATGGACTCGATCTTCGTCAGCTCCGTCTCATCCGGGTTGAGCTGCTCGGTCATCTCCCCGAAGAGGGGGAACTTCTCCAGGAGATCCTTCAGCGGGCCCATGCGCCGCACCATCCGGATCTGCTCCACGAAGTCCTTCATCGTGAAGTTGCCCGACAGGAGCTTCTGCGCGTCCTCGGCCGCCTTCTTCTCGTCGACGACCTGCTCGAAGTCCTTCATCAGGCCAACGATGTCGCCAAAACCGAGGATCCGGCTCGCCAGGCCATCCGGGCGGAACTCCTCGAGCTTGTCCATCGACTCGCCCATGCCGAGGAACTTGATGGGCTTGCCCGTCACCTCCTTGATCGACAGCGCCGCGCCACCGCGCGCATCACCGTCGAGCTTCGTGAGGATGAAGCCGTCCAGGCTCAGGCGCCGATCGAACTCGGCCGCCGTGCGCACCGCGTCCTGGCCGATCATCGCGTCGCAGACCAGCAGGATGTTGTCCGGCCGCACGTTGCCCTTGATGGCCTCGAGCTCCGTCATCAGGGCCTCGTCGATGGCCAGGCGGCCCGCGGTGTCGATGAGCACCACGTCGCACTTCTGCTCGCGCGCGGCGGCATACCCACGCTTCGCCAGCTCCGGGGGCGACACGTTGGGCTCGTGATACACCGGGACATTCAGCCGCTCGCCCAACACCTTGAGCTGGTCCACCGCCGCCGGCCGGTAGATGTCCGCCGCCACCAGGAGGGGCTTGCGGCCCTCCTTGAGCAGCTTGCTGGCCAGCTTGCCCGTGGTCGTCGTCTTGCCCGAGCCCTGCAGGCCCACCATCATGATGCCGCTGAGTTGGTCTCTCGGCTTGAGCTGCAGCGACGTGTCCACCGGGCCCATCAGGGCCTCGAGTTCGTCGTGACAGATCTTCACGAAGTGGTCGCCCGCGGAGACGCGACGCTTGTTGCCCGTCTTGTCCGTGATGGTCGTCTGCACCACCTCGCCCACGGCCTTCTCGCGCACCCGGGAGACGAACTTCTTCACGACATCGAAGGCCACGTCGGCCTCGAGCAGGGAGACGCGGATGTCGCGCAGCGACTCGTCCACCATCTCGGCGGTGATCTCACTCTTGCCCGCGAGGCGGTTCTTGGCGGCGCGGAAGCCCTTGGTGACGGTTTCGAGCATGGCGGTCGCTATATAACAGCGGCGTCCCGGACGGGATGCCCATGTGCGCCTTCCTCCGTCCACTGGATGAATTCTCGGATTTCCGCGCTCCGTTTGGGTGCGTTCTCCCCCGGTGGGCAGGTCGGCCCGAGGCGTTCCCTCGCGGCTGTCCGGGCCGCTCGCGAGTCGCTTGGGGGGAAGGGTCCTGGGTCACGCCCCCTCCGCCTCCAGGCCTGGCGTATCGTTTCGCGCATCCCCCTTTTTCGCTGCCTGGGGATCGTGTTGAAGTGAGCCCGCCAGCCGGGGCTGTGTGGCGCCTGTGCACGAGTGGCGAAACTGGCAGACGCAGCGGACTTAAAATCCGCTGGCCCGAAGGGGCCGTCCGGGTTCGATCCCCGGCTCGTGCAATTTCCAAGCGCTTGAACCCACGGAGGCACCTCGCGCCTGGCATTGGCCACGCCGCGTGCGTGGCGCATTCCATGGCGCGACGCGTGTGGTCCTGTCTTGCGAAGGGGACCTTCATTGGCGATGGGCGCGGACAATCAGCACGAGGCCGTTGTCGATGCCGTGCATGCGCCGAATTCCGTTTGAGAAGGGCTCTCCGCGCGTCGTGATGCGGCGTTCTTTCGCCGGAGGTGCTCGCTTGCCATGGAGGTTCCCCGCTTGCCGTGAGGACCTGGCGGACGGGTGATGGGAGTGGGGCGCTCACTTCGCACGGAGGGCGCACGTGCACAGGCGGTTCCGATGGTGCCCGCCACACGACGAGGACAATGAAAAACAAAAGCCCGGAACCAGCGGGGAGTTCTCCCCAACGGTTCCGGGCTCTTGCCTGTGTGCGCGATGCTGGAGTCGAACCAGCGGCCTTTGGCTTCGGAGGCGAAGGGGGAAGCCGTCCAGCCGTTACCAGTCCTTCGCAACCCCTTGGAATCATTGGGGGTGAGGGCTCGTCCTCCGTCCAATCGTCCCATCCGGTCGCAGGGGGTCGCAAGCCGTTTGCTGCACCCGTGCTGCAAGCCCCGGCCCTCACCCGGCTCCGCGCCCTGCCGGGAGCGCCGGGGCGCCTGCTCACCGTGCGCGAGGTGGCGGAGTGGTTGGGCCTCAGCACCGCGACCGTCTACCGGCTCTGCGAGCGGGGCGAGCTGGCGCACGTGCGGGTCAGCAACGCGATCCGCGTCCCCTTGGAGTCCCTGGACACGTTCCTTGCCCGGGGGCAGCGCTGAGGGGCAGGGCCGTGGTTCCTGGTTCCCTCCTTAATATAGGGGAACCGGGACCACCTCCCTGGCCCACGCCACGACCGGCGCGGGTGGCTTCGGCGTGGCTGCTGCGGAGCATGAGGGCAGGTGGTGATAGGTGGTCTAAAGTGGTCGCTTGTCGGCGCTGCATGAAGCGACCTCACCACTTCCGGTGGAGCTTTATTGCTGACCCTCATTAAATTTATTCTTGGGGTGGATGCCGGTTGCTGGCCGAGGCGAGGGGGCGAGGGGTGGGTGCTGACGCCGTGCGGAGCCGCTGCCAGGGTGCTGCGGGTGGTTCCCGGTTCCCGTCCCTATAGGGGGAACCGGAACCGGTCCTCTGGACTACGGTGAGACTGGAGCGGTCGCCCGCTGCTCGTCCCCTTGGGCGTTCGGGGTCTCGCCAACCGGCCCGGCCGCTTTCTTCGCCCCAGAGTGCTTCGGCGTCTTCGCCTTTCGTCCCTTCGGGCTCTTCTGGCCCTTCTGCCGCGTGGCCTCGTGGCCCACCGCTGCTCGCCCCTTCTTCTCCTCCGGCTCAACCCTCCAGGTGGATGGCCGGGCGAAGACCAGCGGTCTCCCTCGGGCCTTCCACGGGAACAGGATGATGTCCCCGACACCCTCGGCCAGCGTCTCGGGGAGGTCGGTCTCGTTGTGCGGCCCCCAGAGGTGCACCGGGTCCTCTTCACCACGGACCACCCGGCGCAGTTGCTTGAGGCGTCCTCCCACGAGCGAGAGGATGGAGAAGACGCACACGGGTGCATCCTTCTCCGATGCCTCGTCCATGAACCCTTGGCGGGCCTGGTAGTCCGCGAGCATCTCCGCGCCTCGGATCGCGTCCGCGAGGGTCAACAGTTCGAGGTCCAGGCTGACCGCCATCGGGTCGGGGCTCCTGGCTTCGGTCTCTTCGGGCATGTAGGCCGTCCTTTCGTAGGTTGGGGCCTACTTCCATGGTAGCCCATAAGCTACGTAGCTCAAGAACTACCTGCGTCATGTAGTTCATAAGCTGTGTAGCTCAAGAGCGACCCTGGATAAGCCGACCTCGTGCCCACCACAGGGAAGACGTCCACGAAGCGAGGTCGTTCAGAGGTCTGGACCCGAGGCCCGACGGCCCGAGCCATCAAGCGGGAGCTGCGCCGCGTCGGGGTTCGACTGCGCGAACTTCGGCAAGAGCGCGGGCTGACTCAGGAGCAGGCCGCCGAGGCCATCGGGGTGCACCCAAAGCACGTGATCAAGATGGAGCAGGGGAACGCGAACTTCACCATGGCCACCCTGGTGGCCGCTGCCGTGGCCTACAAGGTTCCTTTAAGGGACTTGTTTCCCGAGGAAGAAAAAGCTGATTGAGAAGGCCACGTCAGCAGGAAAGCAGGAAGAATACCCGCATAGGCGCCGAGGATAGCATTAAGCAGCCTCAAAAAGACTCCGAACAAGGCAGACTCGGAGGTACCTTCTCAGCCATCTTTATCCGAGCGAACAGACAAACCAAGCTCCTCACTTTTCACTTCGAGCTTGTTTAGTAGTGCGATGGCATCTGCGCGAGGCTCCAGTCGGAAGATTGAGTCATTTCCGCCAAGCGCTCTACGTGCGGCTTCAAGTGATGCCTCAGTCGGAAACCAAGACAGGACCAGGCGTGAGGTCGACGTAAGCCCATCTTCGGCATTTGCACTCTTCATGAAGTAAAGAGCCATGCCAGGGCTTTCTTCGACAGACTTTGCTTGATCTTTCAGAAGCGCAAATATCTCAGCATAGAAGAGCGCACGAGCACGCAGTCTTGAGTGGGGACTGTATATTCCGCTCAAATTTGCCTTCATGAGTTCAATGCCTTCTGAGAGGTCCCTCATGACGGCTGAATTTCCTAGCTTCTTAGGCTTTATCTGCGGCAGCTCGCAGTGCCAGAGAAGATCTCTTAGTGTTTCGGCAGCCTGCAATCGAA
This sequence comes from Archangium primigenium, assembly GCF_016904885.1. Classification (NCBI taxonomy): domain Bacteria; kingdom Pseudomonadati; phylum Myxococcota; class Myxococcia; order Myxococcales; family Archangiaceae; genus Melittangium; species [Archangium] primigenium. The sequence goes on along the minus strand of NZ_JADWYI010000001.1, from coordinate 7,148,242 downwards.
ATTCAAGCGGGTATGACCGAACATCGAAGTAAACCTCCCCACTCCGGCTGCGCTCCGGCTCAGGAAACTTCCCGAGAATGTCCTGTGCCATTGCGAGCATGTCTTGATGTGCTTCCCGACGCATGCTTTTGCTGTGTATGCCAATGAATGCTAAGAGCATCTTGATGCGCTCAGGATGCTGAACACTCCAGCCTGCCATTTGGGACAACAGCAAGGTAGCAAGGCCAGTCATGCACATGAGGCCAAACTCCTCCAATCGCGTGGCGCGTGGCCCCCGCAGCGCCGAAGGATAAAGAATCGCAGGCGCAAGACCCGCGCTCATCCAGCAGAGACAACTCCAGGCGATTGTTACCAAACGCCTGAGGGATAGAGATTTTTCATAGGAGTGTCCCCGATCACCAGTTTTCCAGCTGGCAACGCGAAGGGCGAACCCACCCAGGTAAAATACCGTCCCCGTAACGATGCCGATGGCACCTACTTGAGGCCGAAATACACCCCCCCATGCAAGTCCGCATACAACGCACATGCCCGAGCCAATCAGCCAGTATGCAAGCCATGCATTGCTGTCTTTAGCGCGAACAGAGGCAGAAGGCTCTTCATCATTAGAGTCAGAAAGGGCTTTTTCGTCAGGACTGAGCGTCTCTTCGGCGTTGGGGTCAAAGGGCTCTTTGCCGCTTGGTTGCATAGCTTGAGCTTACAGCGGATCACATCGAAAGGAAGGGGCTGCCAAAGTGCTGACCTTCCACTCCGCAAAGGCTCCTTGAGTTACATCGCCTACTAATTGTTCTTGCTGCGGCTATGCAGCCATCTAGTGGGTATAATCGAGCCTCCAGCGCCAAGGCTGAGAGAGGTAAGTGCCCGTGAACACAAGAGAAAATCAGCAAGCACCGCCCCTCCCTCCCCCCCGTGGGCGGCGTCGGCGACTGGCGAGCCTCGGGAACGTGAAGACTGGGCTTGCTGACTGCATTCGCGCCTTGGAGGACGGCACTATGGACGCGGGAAAGGCCCGGGCGCTCATCTACGCCTATTCGGTGCTCGCGGGCATCATCCAGGGGACCGAACTGGAGGAGCGCCTCGCCAAGCTCGAAGCCTCAGCTCGGCGAGAAGGTCCTTCACATCCAGGGGCACTGTCTTGCGCGCGGTAAATCTGCGCTCCCGAATCGAGGCCCTGGAGCGGCGAGCTAGCCAGGACAAGTCCTCCCTGTCCGTTCTGGACCTGTACGAGGATGACGACGATGCTGCGGCACAGCGTTGGCTCAACGAGCGCGAGGCAAGGGGCTCCCATGCTGTCGTGGTCGTGCTCCGGCTGTGCAGACCGCGACCTCCCCAACGGCCGCCACCTTGGAATTCTGCCCTCGTCATTCAATCGCGGTGACGGGGCGCCACATGCGCGCAGTCGTCCATGGGCATCGACCGCATGGATGGAGGGGGGGGGGGGGACTTGGCTAGGCTCTCGCCCTCACGCTAGGTCAGTAAGAGTAGGGCGGCACCGCTGCGAACGACCCGCCCTTGTGCCCAGAGCGCGGATGGAGCCCGCACAAGTGCCCAAGAAAACACCGAAGAGCGGTTCTCCCTCCACGTCCAAAACTCGTTCAAAGGCCCGGGGTACCCGAGCGAAGCCGGTCCAGCGTGGTCGCGGCCTTACCAGTGCTGCTCCGAGCCAGAGTTCAAGTGCGATCCAACGACTGCGCGCACCCTCATCAACGCCACCTCCATTCTCCTTTGGGGGCGCTCCGGATTTGAGTGAAGCGATGCGTATGCAACTGGCGATGGCTGAGTTACTGAAGGCGCCTCAGGATCCTGAGCAGGTAGCACGCCAGCAGAAGAAGTGGGCAGACCTGAGGGCGGAAGAAGCACGGCAACAAGAGGAACAGCTCTCACATGCTCTCGGCCAGCTTAATCCAGAGTCGAGGCGCATATTCGAGGGGATATCACCCAAGCTTCGCGATACGCATGACCATCGGATGCTTTTCGCCAGCATCCTTCTTCAGACCGAAGGTTTCGCGCTAGAGCCACGCAGCAAGGTGCTGGTCGCTGCGGTGTCGAGCGATAGCTCTGAGGTCGCGAACGCATTGTTATCGCTCGGTCGCCGTTTCAACACGGGACAGCAGAAAGATGAACCCCGTTGGGCGCGCGCAAAACAGGCGTGGCTCAACGCGCATAGGCGCGGCAGGGCACACCGGGCCGTAAAGGACGCCATGGAGGCCAGTGGCTTCGGGCAGAGCGCGGTGTACGCGCGAGCGAAGCGTGGGAACTGGAAGGCGGAATTGGAGAAGCGCTGATTCTTTCCACGACCGCTCGTGGAACAAGCCGCCGGAGTGCACCGTCACTCCCATGCTCATGCACATGCGGAAGCGCAGTGTCCCTGGCCTCGGAGAGCGCATCATTGCGCTCCGAAAAAGCCGTGGCCTTTCTCAACAGGTGCTCGCGACCAGGGCGGGCATTTCCATCCCCCGGCTCCGGGATGCCGAGCGCTTCGGCGCCGCCACGACCGAAACGCTCACCCTCCTGGCCCAAGCGCTGGCCACGGACGTGGATTCGCTCCTTGGTCGCAAGGGGGGCGCATGAGTGGCGCGATCTCGGAGTGGATGGCATGCGTGAGGGCTCGGGGGGTGAGGCATGTCGCGCGTTCCCTCGGGCTCCTGCTACGGGGACGCAATGGTCTGTCTCCGTGCCCGGCGTGTTCGGCGGCAACACGGCACCCGGGCCGACGCGATAAGCGCGGGGCCATTGGGGTCCGACCCGACGATTCCGGCTGGGAGTGCTTCGAGTGCGGAGAGAAGGGCGATGCCCTCCATCTCGTGTCCTGGTGCATCTCGGGCAAGCGACGGGCGACAGGTCCGGAGTGGGGTGAACTCCACCGCGCATGCGCCGAGCGTGGCCTCTGCTCGCCCGATCCCACGAACACGCCCCTCGGTCCGCAGGTGCGGGCTTGGGCACCTCCGCGCCTCCGAGAAGAAGTGCGGCCCATGCGCGCCAACGCGGCCGAGGTTGCGGAGGTCTGGAACTCCGCGCGGCGGGTGGTGGAGGACGCGGAGGTGAGCGCCTGGCTCGCCTCTCGTGGGCTCAACGCGGGCGATGTGGATGATCGGGGCCTTGCCCGAGTTCTCCCCGAAGGCGCCCTCCTGCCGCGCTGGGCCCGCTTCATGGGTCAGGCGTGGAGTCAGAGCGGCCATCGGCTCGTCGTGCCTCTGTGGAGCGACATGGGCGCCCTGGCCAGTCTGCACGCGCGGAGCGTGAGGCCGGATGTTCAGCCCGCCCACAAGGCCGCGAGCCCTGCGGGAGCGGAGGTGCGCGGTCTCGTAATGGCCGATGCCCTCGGCCTGCGCATGCTTGAAAGGGGGGCCTTGGCGGACGGAATACCCGCTTCGGAACTGGTCGCTCGAAACGGCCTGTGGGTGATGGAAGGGCTTCCAGACTTCCTCACGCGAGCCACGGACTACAGCGACGCGGACGAAGCCGCGCCCGCCGTGCTCAGCGTCCTGTCGGGAAGTTGGTCGCCCGCCATCGCGGCACGAGTCCCCGACGGCACCACCGTGGCCATCGAGACCCACCAGGACGCGGCGGGGGACAGGTATGCACGGACCATTGCCGCCAGCCTCACCGGACGGTGCAGGTTGAAGCGCGACAACACGGGGAGGGCTGAGTGATGGGCGGCATGGACGCGAACGCCCGTAGACGTGCCGGTCAACGGCCCCCGGCCCTCGCGACGATTCCCGACCTCGCGGCAGGTGCCGCGGCACCACCCTCAGCCACGGGCCCGGGGCGGGAGGAGCCTCCACCCGCGCCTCTGTCGCTGGAATCACCCGCGCTTCACGGTCTGGCTGGCGACCTCGTGCGGACCATCGAGCCGCACACGGAAGCCGATCCCGCCGCCATCCTGATTCAGTTCCTGGTGGCCGCAGGCAACGCCATGTGCCGCTCACCGTTCTTCAAGGTCGAGGCGACCCGGCATCACGCCAACCTGTTCGCGGCCATCGTCGGCCAGAGTGCCAAGGCGAGGAAGGGCACTTCCTGGTCATGGGTGGAACGAGTCCTGAACACCTCGGAGCCGGGGTGGGGTCCCCGTCTTCAAAAGGGCCTCAGCACCGGAGAGGGGCTCATCCATGCCGTTCGCGATGGGGACTCCGACGATCAGGGGGTTTCCGACAAGCGCTTGATGATGGTGGAGACGGAGTTCGCTTCGGCGCTTCGCAGGATGAACCGAGAGGGGAACAGCCTCTCCGCAGTCCTCCGCGAGGCGTGGGATTCTGGCTCGCTCCAGGTCCTCACCAAGGGTGCGCCTCAGCGCGCCACCGAGGCCCATGTGTCCGTCGTGGCGCACATCACGATTCCGGAACTGCGCGCGTTGCTCTCGGCCACGGACATGGCCAACGGCCTCGCGAACCGGTTCCTCTGGGTGTTCGCGCGTCGCTCCAAGCTCCTGCCCGAGGGCGGGAACCTCGACGATGGTTCGCTTTCTTCGCTTTCTTCGCGCCTCGCTCAGGTCCAGATGTGGGCCCGCGACGTGGAGGAGGTCAGGAGGTCGGAAGCGGCCCGGACGCTCTGGCATGAGGTCTACGAGTCGCTGTCCAGCGACAAGCCCGGACTATTCGGTCAGGCCACTTCGCGAGCGGAGGCGCAAGTCGTCCGGCTGTCCCTGCTCTACGCGCTGCTCGACAGATCGAAGGTCATCGAGGAGGCGCACCTCTCCGCCGCGTTGGCGCTCATGGAATACGCGAGCAGCAGCGCGCGCCACATCTTCGGCGGGGCGCGGCAGGACCCACGCGCGAACCGCATTCTTGCGGCCCTGCGAGAGTGCCCCGAGGGCGTTTCCCGGTCGGAGCTGATGAAGCTCTTCACCGGGCATGTGACGAGCGCGGAACTCGGCAGAGCGTTGGACGACCTCTCCAGCGCGGGCGTTGCTTACAAGCAAGTGAAACCCACTGGCGGGCGTCCCTCGGAGCGGTGGTTCTTCGGCACCGCCGAGGCGAAGAAAGAGAAGGAAGCGAAGAATCCACCGGCTTCGGCCAGCACCATGGAGCATGAGTCATGAGCAGCAACCCAGCACCCCTCTGGACGGTGCAGGACGTCGCGCGCTTCCTCCAGGTGAGCCGCTCTTGGGTCTACCAGAAGACGGCGGCGGGCGAGTTGCCGTGCCTGCATGTCGGGGGGCTCTTGCGCTTCGAGCCGGAGGCCGTGCGCGCGTGGGTGAAGGGCGAGCGTCCCCCCGCATCCCGGCTCCTGACGTTCCCCCAGAAGTCCACCCGCTAGGGTGTGTTGCCACTTGTGTTACACTGACCCCATGAAGAGAGATTCCACCTTGAATCTGAGGTTGCCGGTCACGGTGAAGGAGGCGCTCGCGCGGGCAGCGACGAAGGACCTCCGCTCATCCTCCGGCATGGCGGTTCACATCCTGGCCGAGTGGCTGACGGCCCGGGGCTACCTCACGACCACCGAGCCCGCGTCCGCGAAGCCGACGCGCCAGAAGGGGAAGCGATAGCCATGGCGAGCGTCTATGAGAAGGCGGGCAAGTGGTATCTGCGGTTCAAGGACGCGGGGGGGCGGTGGCGCGACAAGGTGACCCAGGCGCGCACGAAGACGGAGGCCCGGCGGATCGCGGCGGAGCTTGAGCAGAAGGCCGAGCGGCAACGGCTCGGCTTGGAGGCGCCACTGCCCGAGGACGGCGGCGGGACACTCGCGGAGTTGCTGCGCTGGTGGCTCGACACCTGCTCGGTCAACTCTCCCTCCCATGCGAGCAACTTGAGCCAGGTCTCGCGCCACCTGCTCCCCTCCAGCCTCGCCGCGCTTCCCCTCACGGCGGTGACGGCGCCCCGGCTGCGGGCGTTCTTGAAGGAGAAGGAGCAGGAGCTTTCTCCGCAGACGATCAACCACCTGCGGGGGTTCGTCAGCCGTGCGTTCAATGAGGCGCGCGCGGTCGGACGCTACAGCGGACCCAACCCCGTCGCGGACGTGAAGAAGCGCACCGTCCCGCGCCGCATCGGTGACTTCCTGCGCATGGAGGAAGTGCCGCGCCTGTTCGACGCGCTGCCCGAGCGTTGGCGCCCTCTCTTCGCCACCGCCCTCTATACGGGGCTGCGCAAGGGAGAGCTGCTGGCCATGCGGAAGACGGACGTGGACGTGCCGAGCCGGTTGCTCACCGTGGGCCGGTCATGGCAGCGCGACACGACCAAGGGGGGCCACGCGGACGTCATCCCCATCGCCACCGAACTGGTGCCCTTCCTGGAGGAGGCGATCCGCCGCTCGCCCTCGGCGCTGGTGTTCCCTTCCGAGGACGGTTCCATGATGCGCCGGGACGTGGCCTTGGAGGACGTGCTGCGCCGGGCCTTGGGGCGCGCGGGCGTCGTGACGGGCTACCGCCACGTCTGCCGCCGGAAGGGTTGCGGGGACGCGGAGATGGCGCCAGACGCCGAGCCCCGGCAGTGCCCACGGTGCGGCATGCGGCTCTGGCCCTCGCCCCAGGTGCGGCCCATCCGGTTCCATGATCTGCGGCACACGACCGCGACGCTGCTCCTACGGGCGGGCGTTCCGCTGGTCGGGGTGCAGAAGCTCCTCCGACATCGCGACCCGCGCATCACCAGCGAGGTCTACGGTCACCTGACGCCGGACTATCTCCGCACGGAGGTGGACAGCCTCCAGTTCGGGCTACGAGCCCAACCGCTCATCCCGCCGAGCGTCGAGGCGGAGGCCGCCACCGGGAAGGTCTTGAGGGGGAGCGCCGTGCGGCAAGGAGTGGCCGCGAACGGCTTTGCTGCATCCTTGCTGCAAGGCGAGTCCGGGGAAAGCGAAGGGCCCGGAACTGATGGGGGTTTTCCCCAACGATTCCGGGCCCTTGCCTGTGTGCGCGATGCTGGAGTCGAACCAGCGGCCTTTGGCTTCGGAGGCCGACTCCTACGTCTACCCGGCTTTCCCCTCGTTTCCCCTCGTTTCCCCTCATGTGTCCTGCTCCCTCTGTACTCCTGGTTAAGACGTTCTCGCCCGTGCCCGGTCTTCCCCGGGCTTGCCCGTCCGTCACTTGCAACTGGCTGATAAGACTGGGGGGCGCCCCGAAGCGGACCTGGTCCGCGAGCTGGAGAAGGTTCGTCTCCAGCACGTGGCTGTAGCGCTGCTCGGTCACCCGGACGTCCTGGTGCCCGAGCACCTCCTGGACGAAGCGGATGTTCCCGGTCTGGGCGTAGGCCCATGTGCCGAAGGTGGAGCGCAGGTCCTTGAAGCTCAAAGAAAGTGGCACCGCAGTGGGCCACAGCAGCGCGGAGCACGTCGGGCAGGACGCCCGGGCGCTTCCGGCGCGCCGTTCCACGTGGCCACACCCCCGGCGGGTCCCCCGGGTGACGCAGCGGTGGTCGAACCCCTCCACCAAGCCCGCCTGCTTGAGGGCCGTCTTCATGATGCGGTGGAAGGCGACCCACTTCTTCTGCTGGGCCCCGCGGGGGTCCGGGAAGACGAAGGCGCTCCGGGCCTCGCGCGCCAGCTCCTGCACGAGGGGCACCAGCCAGGCGGGCAGCGGAATCACCCGGGTGCGCCCGCCCTTGGTGGTGTCGTTGTCGTTGCTGCGCGCCACATGTAGGCAACGGCGCACAAGGTCCACGTCCTCCCAGCGCAGCGCCAGGAGCTCCCCCTTGCGCAGCCCCGTCCCCACCGCCACGGTGAAAACGGCCCGGTGCTGCTCCGGCACCGCCGCGAGCAGGCGCGGCACGTCCTCCTGCTGGAGGAACTTCGGCCGACGCCGGGGGATGGACACCCGGCCCAGCTTCGCCGCGGGGTTCTCCCCCGTGACGAGCTTCAGCTCCTCTATAAGGAAGGTGTAGCTGCCCTGGACCGCGATGCGCAGGTGCTCGCGCGTCTGCGGCGCGGCGGTGCTGTTGGCGGCGAGCATCCGCTTCACGTCCGCCGGCGTCATGGCCCGGCACGGCAGTTCGCCCAGGTGGGGGAGGATCCTCAACCGGAAGCGCGACTCCAGGTGGGGCTTGCTGCGGTACTCGGGCGGCAGGGACTCCAGGTACAGCGCCACCGCCTCCCGGTAGGGCATGTCCTCCTTCACCTTCGCGTCCAGCCCCAGGCGTACGCGCTCCGCGGCCCGCTCGAGCTCCGCCGCGAGCTTCTCCGCCTCGGCCTGAGTGCAGGCGGCGGACTTCTTCTGCCGCTGTCGGCCGTGATCGTCCTTGTAGCCCACGTACCAGACGCCGTACTGGCCCCGGTAGCGAACGAGGCTCGCCCCCGCTTTCTGGGTGCGCGTGCTGGGGCGGAAGAAGGCGAAGGCCATGGCTACCCCCGACCCCCGCGCGCCTGCGCCTCGCGCCACTCGGCCAGTCGCGCCGGACTGAACCGAAGCGCTCCGCCCACCTTAAAGGAGGGGACCGTGCCCTCGGCGGCCTTCCGGTAGAGCGTCTTCGGCTTGATGCCGAGGAAGCGCGAGGCCTCGTCGACCGTCCATGCCGCATCCGTCGTGACGTCCACGTCCATCATGGTGTCTTCACCCAAGGTGTAGTGCCGGACGCCCTGCGTCCGTGCTCTCGTGTCCAGCGTCCTATTCACTCCGCCGCCGCCCGCACTTCGACCGCCGCGCTACCAACCTTCGTGCCACCGTCTCCACGGTGGACGGTGCGTCAGGCGCATCCGAATGAGCGGACTGGCGTCCACGTCCGGGTCGACGGCTCCACGCGGAGCGGTAGAGGGGGAGGGTGCTCCAGCGCGCGAGGCGCGAGCAGCCGGTGACACGGTGACGAGAACTTCGCGATCAAGCCCCAGGCGCATCTGTTCCACCCCAAAAAAACAGACGCCTCAGCATGAGGGGCTTGTAAAACTCATGCGAGGCGTCCGCGGCCGACCACCAGGGCAGTCCGTAGTGGCGGGCACACGTCGGCCGACGCGATGACACGTCAGCGAATTTTGGGGTGCGCTTCGTGCCTGACAAGCCCGGCAAGCACGGCGCGGTACGTCAGCGGTGACTCTACGCACTGGGTGTGCGCACGGTCAAGCCCGCGCGACTACGGCATGATTGATGCGGGCGGCGGTGCTGCCGGGATGGCGGGCAGGTAGCAGCGCCCGTCGCGCTCGTACGCCTCGTCGGGGCAAGGGGCGTTGACGTGGAGGCGCACCCAGCAGCCGTTCGCGTGCTCCTCCTCGATCGTCGTCTTGCACGGCGGCTTCTTCTGCACCTTGAAGGGCTTCGTGGGCATCGGCCGCGTGAGCGCGAACGGCTCGAAGTCCACGAGTCCGGTGAGCGCGCCGCCCGTCAGGTCCCCTGAGCCATCCCAGCCCGCGTCGTGCCGCGCCAGGGCGAGCTCGCGCTCCGCCACGGGCGTCAGCGGCGGGCCGGAGTTTCCCGCGAAGAGAATTAGCCCCGTGAAGGCGGCGGCGAGGGCCGCGCCGAACACCCGGTGCAGGTGGCTCACCGGCCGTCGCGGGACACGCCGGGGCGAGCGCAGGTGGCGCAGGGTCTCCGGGCGCTTCCTCGTGTGGATGACCGCCTCCAGCAAGTCGTCCAACATGTACTCGAGCTCCTCTCCTGCCGCCTCCGCGTTGGCCGCCTCGGGGGCGGACTTCACCTCGAGCGCGAGGTAGGCGGGCGACACGGACGAGAAGAGATGGAGCTCCCAGTCGGCGAGGGGATCGTCCTCCGCCGAGCGCTCCGTGGGCTTCACCACCAGCGCAGGTGCTCCCGTGAGGGTGTTGCGCGCGCGGTAGACGCGGCCCAGATCGCCCGTGTTCCGATACCTCTGCTCGAGCTTGTACGGCCCGAGTTGGTTTCCCCGTTGGCTGCTGGACATGGCGCGGCCCTCCCGCGCCGGGTTGTACCACGGCGTGTCCTGACGCCAGCCGACGGCCGTTATTCACGCGCCCCTCGCTCGGACCGCCATGCCGCAGGCCCATGCGTCGGAGAATGGACACAGCGGCGAAGTCGCGGCGTGGTGGAGCCCATGCCGTGCGCCGCCCGCCCTTCGTCGACGTCCCGCGCTCCCTCCTCACGCACCTCCCACTTGCAGCGGACGCCCACCGCGCCTGGCGGGCAGCCCGCGCAGCAGGCCTTCACCTTCCTCGCCGACCTGCCCGCGCGCGCCCGCCGCCGCGAGAGGCGTGCACACCAGCCGCACCTGCGCGAGCGCACCGCCCCCACCACCGGCCGCGCGCAGCTGGTGCTGCCCTTCACCCGGGCCCCGCGCGGCACCTGGCTCACCCCCGAGGTGGCCGAGTCCTTCGAGCGCGCACTGCGTGAGGCGCGGGGCACCACACGGGGCAGCCCGCGCCAGCGCGCGGCGGAGGGGGAGCTCCTCCGCCTGCTGCACCCGCTACTCGAGCAGGAGGCGCGCCGCGCGTGGGGCACCCACGAGCGCACCTTCCTCTCGCGCGCGGACTTGCTGCAGGAGGCGCTGCTGCGCGCCCAGCGTCTCTGGGAGGGCTTCACCCCGGGCCAGGGAGGCCCGGGCCGCACGCTGTACCCGGCCTACGTGCAGCGCGCGGTGCGCCAGCACCTGGGCAACGTGCTCGCCGAGGGGCGGCTCGTGGGGCCCACCCAGTGGGGCCGCAAGCTCGCCGCCCGCGCGCGCCGGCGCGTGGAGTCCGAGGGCCTCGCCTACGAGGAAGCGCTACGGGTGGAGGGGGCGGACGGGGCCACCGCGCTGGCCCTCTCCCTGGGGGCCACGCGCGTGGAGGAGTCCGAGGCCGAGCGCCTCGCCGACGAGAGCGACGAGTCCCTGGGGCGGGTGCACCTGGGCGCGGCCGCCACCGCGCTCCTCGCGCGCCTGCCCGAGCGCCAGCGCCTGGCGGTGGCCGTGCCCCTGGGTCTGGGCGGGCTGGCCCTGGGAGACGTCCGGCTCGCCCAACGCCTCCAGTGCTCGCTGCCCGAGCTGCAGGCCGCGCGCGCCGCGGGGCTCGCCGCCCTGCGCGCCGAGCTGGAGGCGGCGTGATTCTGACGGCGAAGAGGGCGGGCACCTGCCGGGCCTGCGGCGGACTCGTGCGCAAGGGGGAGGAAGCGGACTTCTCCGCCGAGCAGGGCCTCTCCCACCCCGAGCCCCAGTGCGCCCGCGCGCCGCCGCGCTTCCGCCCCAACTCCCGGGCGACCCGGTGCGCGTGCGGCACGTGGGTGCGCGCCCAGGAGGGCCGCCTGCGCCTCGTGGAGGACGGGGGCGCGAGTGGGGGCGGCAAGGACTGGGCGGTGGACTGCCCCGCCTGTGCCGCCCGGGCGTGAAGCCTCACGCGAGCGGGTAGCGCACGCCGTCGAGCACCACGTAGGCGTTGTCCACGGTGATGACGAAGGCCGCGTCCGTGCCCACTGAGTGCACCGAGACGGTGGCCCGGCCCGTGGGGCCCGCCGCCGCGACGAAGCGGGCAGGGTCCGCCGGCGAGGTGTAGCCCGCGGGCGCCACGCCCGGCAGGCGGAAGGCCTCGGTGCCGGGCTGGCCGTCATAGAGGCTGCCCTGGAGCTCCAGCTCGCCCAGGGCATTCACCCGCCAGCGCACCGGGCGCACGGGATTGGGCTTCCAGTTGCCGAGGTAGTCGCTCACGTTGCCGCCGCCGCCAAGGGAGGGGTGGCGCAGGCGCTGCCAGGGGACGGCGAGGGACACGCCCGGCACCGCGGACACCGAGTCGAACCAGACGAAGGCGTCGGGGTAGTTGCCGGCGGCGCGCACCGACAGGCGGGCCACGCGCGCTCCCGCGGGCACGGTGAGGTAGTTGCCCAGCGTCGTCCAGGTGTTGGCCTGGAGGTAGTCTCCCCAGACGGTGACGGGCTCGCCCACGGGGGTGAGCTGCCTGTCGAGCCACACCACCTGCAGCTCGGCGTAGGCCTGCACCTGGCTGTAGGCATGGGCCTTGAGCGCGAGGCGCTCGCCGGGCCGGGCCACGAAGGCCTGCAGGCCCAGACGCGTGCCGCTCGCGCGCAGGCGCACGCACCGGGTGCCCGCGAAGGCCGTGGAGGTGTCCACTACCGCGTCCACGCCCCAGGTGCCCTGGAGCATGTAGCTGCCGTCCGGCGGGCCCGCCGGGTCCGCCTGGGCCTCGAAGTCCCCATTGAGGGGCAGAGCGCCGTAGGACACGAGCGTCGCCAGCGCGCCCGGGGAGAGGTAGCTCGGGGAGAGGGCCACCTCCGGAGAGGCCGCGCCCCGGTTGCCCGCGGCGTCCCGGGCCACCATGCGCACGTAGTAGGTGCGGCCCGGGGTGAGGCCCTGCAGCTCGAAGCGCGTGCGCGCCCCCACCTCCTTGAGCGTGGAGGAGGGGTAGCTCGTGTCCGGGGCGAAGCCCGAGGTGGTGCTCACGTGCACCTCGTACTCGGCCGTGTCCGCGCCGCCGGTGGCCGGGGCGACGGAGACGGCGAGTCCCTGGGGCAGGGCGCTCGCGGACACCACCGTGGGCGGGCGCGGCCCGGTGTACGGCGCGGCCGGCGCCTGGCCCGGACGGCCCGTCTCCAGCTGCAGCCACTGCCGCGGCGCGAGGGAGGGCTTGCCGCGCACCACCACCTTCGTCGTCGCCTTGTCCCGGGTGAAGGTGTGCGTGAGCGCCACCACCGCGCCCGTCTGGGTGCTGCTCCACTGCACGCCGTTGGGCGCGAGGGCCACCACGTCGCCGAGCTCCAGGCCCGGGTGGCACGCCACCTCGAAGGAGAGCCCCAGCGGCGGCTGGCCCAAGTCGCTCATGGCCGACTCGAGCAGGCGCACCATCTCCGGTTCGGTGTCGATGTTGTCCGTCGCCGCCAGGACAATCTCCATCCACCGGCGCCCGTAGGCCTGGAGCGAGGCGGTGCCCGCGTCCCGATCCACCCGCTTGAGCTTCGGCTGCCCGGCGGCGTCCCTGTCGAGCGAGTCGTAGAAGTAGCCCGTCACCGCGTTGCGCACCTCGTCCATGGGCATTTCCACGTCCGGCAGGGCGCGGTAGTCCTCGGCGAGGAAGTGCCACACGGGCTCGGTGGCCTCGCGCTGGGGCGCGGCGAAGGTGAGGGCGAAGGCCTGGGCCACCGGGCTCCAGCGGTAGCGCACGTCCGCGCCGAGCTGGCCCGCGAGCGCGCGCAGGGCCTCGAGCACTGGCTCCTTCTTCTGCAGGTAGCGGCCCACCGCCCACTCGGGGTCCACCGGCGTGTAGAGGCCGAAGGCGCCCTGGCCGTTGTCGGAGAGAATTTGCTGCATGACGGCCTGCACGGGCGTGCCGGCGTCGGAGGAGTAGGGCCGCTCCACCTCGATGAAACAGTCCTGGAGCAGGCCCGAGTAGTCCCGCGCGCCGAACTCCAGCGTCTCCCCCGCGTCCGTGGGCGTGTCCACCCGCCCGCGGAAGAGCTCCTGCCAGTCCACCGCATGGGGTTGCTGGCCCAGCGGAGCGAGGGCCACCTCCAGCACCACCAGGCGCCCGGTGCGCACGAGCGGCTCGTACGCGCCGCCGAGGTTGTTGAGGGGGCTCTCGGCCATGAGCGGCGCGAGGGAGGCGAGCAGCACCTGGCGCTTGAGGCGCACGCGCAACTGGGCCACCGGCGCGTCCTGGGAGTCGTCGAGCGTGGCCTCCTCGAGGAAGTCCGTGGCGCGCTCGCCCACGGGCAGCGCGCCCAAGTCCCACCACCGGTTGCCCGGGCCGAACAGCAGCACCCGGTGCCACGTGGAATACCCGGCCCGACAAGAGAGGGCCGCCCGCTCCGCTTCCGTAAGGGTTCGCATGCCCTCGGAGAAGTGACGGGGCCATATTTGGCGATACAATGAGCGACCATGACCACCAAAAAACGACTTTGGGTGACTTACGCTTGGGCGGATAACCGCGATCAGGATGTGGACTACATCATAAGCGAGCTTGAGAAGTCTGGAGAGCTTGAGGTTCACTTCGACCGAAGGCAGCTTCCTGCGGGACAGCGAATATGGGACAACATTGCGTCTGAAATCGTTAACCCAGAACGAAGTGACGCATATGCGGTCGTTGTGACAGCAGACAGCCTTACAAGCAACCCATGTCAGGAGGAGCTCAACTACGCCTTGGATCGCGCGCTCAGTACTCGCGGGGTGGCGTTTCCGTTAATAGCGCTCATTCACAAGATAGAGCCGCGGCAGATGCCCGCCAAGCTAACTACTCGCCTCGGCGTGATGTTGAGGGATCCTAATTGGGTTAAGCAGGTTGTTGCAGCTGTCAATGGGCAGGCCTACCAAGTGGATCTCGGAAATCTCGGTCCACTGAAGATGCGGGTACACCGATCTCCGCCTGGTGAGAAATACGTTTTTGCTCTCGAAATCCAACCTCGTCTTGAGACGATCAATATCTGGCGTGCTTGCGTGAATGAGGCCGAAAAAGATCGACTCAAATTATTTAGTGTTAGGCCCCCAAACTCAGCGTTCGGTGCATCCGCGATGTTCGCTGTAGTCGATGACATAATCGGCACCACTCTAGGTCCGATGAGGACAGTGGGATGTGACGGCAGTCCGCTCGACCATGCTCATAGCCTGTACTTGTATTTCGACTCGCTACCGAGTGCTTTGTACTTTAGCCGAGATGGGCAGCGCCTGGATCCGATCGACCTGTCATCCGTCAAGGGTTTGGTGCCATAATAGGTACAGGGGATTGACGCTGAAGCAGCGCACACGCCACTGCTGCTTCATGGTGAGGATGGTGAGCGATTGAGGGTGAAGTCGAAGGACTCCCACCACGCGCCGGGCCCGGCCACCACCCGTTGCAGTCCGCCCGCCTGTCCCTGCACCTCGGCCGCTCCCCCGGGCACCGCCGCGCCCGAGGCGAGCACGTAGGGCAGGGGAGGCCAGCGGGTGGCTTGGTGGAAGCCGTACGCCTGGGCCACCCACGCGTCCGATAGGAAGTAGGGGAGGAGCACCACCTCGTCCCAGTCCTGGTGGGTGTCCGTGCCCGCGGTAAGCACCAGCGCCCCGCCCTCCACATAGGCCTGCTGGCCGTAGCCGAACTGCGGCCCCACGCCGTTGAACCAGACGGCGCCGTCCGAGCGCCACGTGCGGTGCTCCCAGTACCCCGTGTCGGTGTCGCTCGGGTGCGCCCATGCGAGCACCGTCCACTCGCTGCCCGAGCACACCCCCGGCCACAACACCTGGTAGTCCTCGCGCACCCGGAGCGCGCCGCCACCCCAGCGGCCCGGCACGCGCCCGCCCACCGCCGGCGTTACCTGGGTGCTGGGCACCGCGCCCCGCGAGCTCCACAGGTACGAGGTGGCCGTGAGGGTGGAGTCGAAGGCGAGCACGTGCCCCTCTCCCTCCACGAGGCCGCGCACCTGACGCGCGTCCGCCTGGGAGAGCCACCCGGTGGCGCACGTCAGGTCCCACGCGGCAGCGCGCACGCCCGAGCGTACTCCGAGGCCCGGGCCCCGCTCCAGCGCGCCCGCGCGCACCGGCTCCGCGTTGGCCTGGGTGAGGGGGAACTCGAAGCCGTTGAGCAGGAGCAGGCTCATGAGCCGAACCCCAGGCCGCCGAAGCCCCGGCCGAGGCGGAGCGCCGCCTCTCGCTTCTGGCGCTTGGCCTGCTCCAGCCACGCCTCCATGTCCCCGGACAGGACGAACTGGATGAAGTTCTGGCTCTGGGTGGGCGCGGGCGCCGCCGGCGCCTGCTGCACGGGGCTCGGCGCCGGAGCCGCAGGGCCCTGCTGCACGGGTATGGGGGGCCCGCTCGCGCCCGCTTGAGGATCCTGCGCGAGGTAGCGTCGCTGGGCAATCCGCCAGGCCGGCGGCACGTTGGTGAGGGCCTCGGTGGCGTTCTGCAGGGCCTGGGTGTTCTTGAGCTGCTCCGCCGTGGCGTTGGCCTTGGCCTGAGCCTCCTCCATGGACATGTCCCGGAGCTTCGCCATGCTGTCGGCGAGTTCGTCCACCGGCGCTTTCGCGGACTCCATGCTGTCCGCCCAGTCATTGAGGAAGTCGAGCGGCTTGCCACCGAGGATCTCGATGTTCCCCAGCTTTCGGAACACCCACTGCACCGCGGAGACGATGCCGTTCCACGCCTTTCCCAGGCCCCACACCACGCCCATGATGGCGAGGGATACCCCCTTGAGTGCATACCAAATGCCCTTCATCAGAGGCCACAGGACTACCTCGGCGATCGCCGTGACGACACGCGCCAGCGCCTCGAACACCGGCGCCAACGCGCTCAACGCATCACCGAGAAGAATTAACGCTGGAGCAAGGGGTTGCACGAGCGCCACAACGACACCCAGGACTGGCGTCAACACGCTCATTAGTCCGCCCAAGATCGACGCCACGGCTCCAACAATGCCTTGAAGCGGATCCAGAACAGCCCCAACGACATTGGCGGCTTGTTGGAGCGCAGTGGTCACCATGCCCATCAGCGTGGCAAATCCCTCCGATTTAATGAGCATGTCACCAAGAGCTGCCGCAATACCTCCAAGAGTGCTCCCTGTGGCTGCGACACCGTTCGCAAAGACATCGATGCTGTCCTTGATCGCCCCCATTGCGGCAGTCGCCCGATGAACCAATTCCGCTCGCGCTGCTTGCGTCGCTTCTTCAAGAGCCTTGGCGTACGCCTCAGACATGTCTCGGAGTGCGCGTTGGATCGGCGTTACCTCTTGGCGTCCCAACTCCCGGACTTTCTGAAAGTCACTGTAGTCATGTCCACCGGCGAGCTCGGGGTCTTTCTCAAGCCTGGGGACTTCCCCGACCTCGTCCGGATCACCCAATATCTTGCCGAGCCAATTCTTGAGAGCGGTAGCCCACTCGGCAGCGCCCAGCGTCTTGGTGAGATCGGCGGCCATCATCTTCGTTCCATCCCAGGCCTTGCCAATGCCGAACTCAAGCCCCTCCTTCAGCGCACCCACTCCGCTTTTTCCAGACTCGACAACAGCGTTGCTCATTTCGGCGAGCTTCTCGACGGATTCATCCATCCCCCGTCGTGCCGCATCGGTCGTGGCGGCGAGCGTCTTGGAGACGAACTTGGCAATGCCTGTGGCGGTTAGATTCTGGACCGCTGCGAGGTGGTCAGCGAGTGTGTCCTTGCCCGCGACACGGGCGGCAGCTTCGGCGACCGCCGCGATGCGCCGCATCTTTTCCGCGATAACCTCGAACAACACTGTAGCCATTCCAAGGGCGAAGTCTCTGAATGAATCGAACATCGCCACAAAGACGTCCCGAATGGTTTTGGCCACCTTGATGGTGTGGTCGACGAACCATCCAAGCGCCGAGGCGAGCTTGAGTCTGAGCATTTCGGCCCATTCGACAATGGCGACACCAAGCTGCTCAACGGCCGATTTGAGGCCCGTGGAAGCGTCGTTCCATGCGCCGTAGATCGAGCCCGCCAAAAGGACAAGAGCACCGACGGCGGCTGCAACCGCGAGGACGGGGACAAGGAGCGCCGTCAGGGTTGGCACCATTCCCCGAAACGCCTTGAGCAGGTCAGAAGCCATCCCTGGGAGCTGGCGGATTTGGCTCTTGAGCGCAGCCAGTCCTGACGAAATTCCATGGACATGGGTTCCGACAGGCACGCGCATGAAGGCGCCGAACCGGGCGAGCGCCGCGCCCATACTCTTGGTGACGTCTGCGAGCCTATCCACCACACCGGGCCCCATCGCACGCGTGAGTTTCGTGAGGACGACTACCCCCTCCGCCAGCGCCTTCCCGACGAGCAGGGCACGACTCATCGCCATCCCGACCGCGCCAACAATCGCGGCGTGTCGCACGAAGGCGACGACACTGGCGCGGGTTTCAGTCGAGAGCCCGCGCCACGTGGCCGTAAGCGTTCGGACGCCTCGCGTGAGTTCCCTGACGAGAGGCAGGAAAGCCGTCCCCACGTCCCGAGAAAGTTGAAGGATGCTCCGCTTTAACTCGTCATTGGCCTTCTGGGCCACCTCACTCGTCTCCGCCGCGCCAGCCACGGCGGCGGCGGCGACACCAGCGACGGCGAGGAGGTTCTCCGAGAAACCGGAGACCGCATCGGCGGCCGCCTGCATCGACTTGGCGATCCCGTCCGCTGCTTTTTCGACATCCTTCAAGAGCCTGTCCATGCTCTTGGAGAACTCGCCCAGTGAGGCGCTCACTGCGACGAAGACATCACCGACCTTCAGGGCCCCTGACATGCATCAGACAAGGGGCGCCATTCAGCTAGCGCCACATCGTCTGCGCCCCAAGTCGACCCCGAGCGGTGTCGAACTCATAGAGGATGTAGAAGGTCTTTCCAGGTTGGATCGTGAGAGGGATCTTCCCCAGGAAGTGCCACATCCCCATGTGCATTGCGCCGAACTCCAGGAGCGCCTCCTGGCCGGGGCGTGCGACCAGGGCTCCTTTGAAGTTGCGCGTCGAGAGTCCTTGCACGCGCTCCTCGTCAATGGCTGCAACGGTTTCGTCCGATTCGGGCATGATCACCTCGACGCGAAAGATGGCGTCGGCGTGGTTGTTGACGATGACCAGGTCCGCCGTCTGGACGGGTACTGCCCGCGCTTGCATGATCCTCTGGGCCGCCGCAGCCTCCTCCTCGGCCTTCGCAGCTTCCGCAGCGGCAGCGGCCGACGTTCGTGCCTCCTCCTCTCTGCGAGCCGCCTCGACCTTCGCCTCGGCGGCCTTGCGAGCCGCCTCGGCCTTCTCCTCGGCCTCACGTTGGCGCGCGTCGGATCCAGCGGCCCAGGCCGTCTGTGCGACCGAGCACTGGTGGGAGCGGACATATCCGTATGTGGCTGACCCGGCGGCAGCTAACCCAAGGCTCGATTGACATGACCTCAGAAGTCATGTCCAACTGAGGGGATGAGCGTCGGTCAGGCCACCCCGGAGAAGCTGAGGCAGGCGATTGTTCGGGCCTTCCACGAGGAGGACATGAGCTACGCGCGCATCGCCCACCTGCTGGGCGTAGCGCAAGCCACGGTCAGCCGAGTCCTTCGGCTGCATCGGGAGACGGGCGACGTCACGCCCCGGCCGCGAGGGGGTGGCAATTTCTCGCCTCTGCGAGGGGCGGTGGCCGAGCAACTCAAGCGCTTGGTGCGCGAGCGCCCGGGGGCCACCGTGCGGGAGTTGCTCCGCGAGCTGAAGGCGCGCACGGGCGTCGTCACCAGCCGCCCCTCGCTTCAGCGCGCCCTGCACCGGCTGGGTTTCTCACACAAAAAAAGTCCCTCGTCGCCACCGAGCGTGACGCGCCCCCCAACCTCTGGCGTCGTAGGATTATCGCCGCCCTGCTGTGCCTCGTGGATGCCCGTCGACTCGTCTTCCTGGACGAGTCCTTCTGCAACACCTGCATGACGCGCGAGTACGGCTGGGCCCCCGTGGGTGAGCGCGCCGTGGGTCTGCGTCCGGGCGGCTGGTGGACGAGCCTGACCCTGATAGGTGCCATCCGCCTGGACAGCCGCCCCAAGCTGATGACGCACCGCGGAGCCGTCAACGGTGCTGTCTTCCTGAGCTTCGTGCGTGAGCGGCTCTGCCCGTGGCTCAGGCCCGGAGACATCGTGCTGATGGACAACCTGGGCGCCCACAAGGTGCGGGGCGTACGCCAGGCCATCGCGGCCGTGGGCGCCTGCGTGGTGTACCTGCCCACCTACAGCCCTGACTTCAACCCCATCGAGCTGTGGTGGGCGGACCTCAAGCGGCATCTGCGCCGCCTTGAGCCTCGCGCTTTGGCTGACCTGCGCCAGACCGTGCGGCGGCTTCGCGCCTCAACTTCCCTCGCGAAGCTCTCCGCCTGGTTCCGCCACTGCCTTTCCTTCCCTCAGCTCAACTGATCTCGGCGTTAACGAGCCCAGGGAGAGCCCCAGAACCGCCTGTGCGGCGGTGTCTCGTTCTTTGGCTGTTGATGCCGTGTTCGCGTCAACGACCGCGAACGTGGCGGCAGCAGCCAGCACGCCCGTCAGCACGGTGTCGACGACGGCGGGCGTGCGGTTGGGCTCACACCGTGGATCCCGTCCCTGGCGCCATCCCTGGGCGGGGCCGGTTGTCTTGTAGAATGAGCACCCCGGCGTGAGCGCCAGGACGAGGAGTGCGGAGAGGACGGGACGGGGCGTCATGGCCGGGAGGCTGCCATGCCCCGCGCCGGCCCCGCCAGCGCGCCGCGCTGCACCAGGTGCGACACCGGGCCCTCGGAGGGATTGACTCCCAGGGCCCCGTGTGGCCGTCACCGCCGCGGTTTGAGCGAGTAGGAGACGACACGCTCCCGGGTGGCGCTGCTGCCCCCACCCAGGCGCGGCGCCGAGCCCGGTGGTGTCCGGGGCGCGGCGGCCTCCACGGCCTCATTCTCCAGCTGCGCGTCGGCGGCGAGGAGGTAGAGGTACTCCAGGGGCTGGGCGAAGGCCTCGGCTTCCGTCCACCCGAGCTGGCGGGCGATCCGCACCCTCAAGGCGAGGAGCGGATCGCCCGTCAGTTTCCCTTGGCCTGCTCCAGGCCCTTGCTGGGGGCGAGCGCGGCCATGCAGTGCTCGGAGACGTCGGCGCAGCCGGGCCAGTCGAGCACCTCCTCCGGGGTGAAGAGGGAGGTGACGGCGTTGGGGAGGAACACCGTCGCGGCCACCAGCTCGGCGCGGAAGCGCACGGCGGCCACGGGGTTGTCCGCCTCGCCCTTGGCCAGGTTGAGGCCCGCCTCGCGCGCCTGCGTGAGGAGCCGCTCGAGCACGCGGTCCGGCGGCCGGCGGATGACGAGCTCCACGGGGCCGCCCTCTGCCTCCACGGAGACGCGCTTGTACTCGGGCCAGGTGCGCTGCTGGAGGCGCTGCTTGATTTCGTCGACGTTGGACATGGTTGCCTTTCAGGTGCGGCGTGGGGGGGGAAGCGTCAGATGAG
The DNA here is from genome assembly GCF_016904885.1 of Archangium primigenium. Classification (NCBI taxonomy): domain Bacteria; kingdom Pseudomonadati; phylum Myxococcota; class Myxococcia; order Myxococcales; family Archangiaceae; genus Melittangium; species [Archangium] primigenium. The sequence goes on along the minus strand of NZ_JADWYI010000001.1, from coordinate 7,127,563 downwards.
CCAGAAGCCGTTGACACCCAGCTCAACGCTGATGGATCGGAGCGCCCCGGCCTCGCGGGTGGCGGGGAAGGAGCCGAGCACGGCCTCGTAACCGATGCCCTGGGCGCCGGTGGCGGCCTCGGCGTCCTCGATGCAGTGGATGAACACCGGCTTCCGCTCGAGGTAGCGCTGCCTGAGCAGGGCGATGATCGGGCTGTCGCGCTCGAGGTCCATCTCCAAGGTGCCCTTCATCGTCCGGAAGCCCGGCGAGTACTGGGTGAGTCCCTGGGGGTTGTTCAGGTACTTGAGCTCGCGCAGCTCCGTTGTGTCCGGGACGTCGAACTTCTTGAGCGTGGCGGGCTTGTTGGCGTCCGACAGGGCCTCGGCCTTGGTGCCGGTGATGTGGATGGCGTCGAGGTGGGCCTCGACGAAGTCAGGGGTGCTCATGGGCGGTGTCCTTTCGGGGTGAGAGAAGCGATGGCCCCCATGAGCGCCTTGCCCACGGGCTTCTTGAGCTCGGCGCGCACGCCCTTGGTGGCGCGGCGCAGGAAGTCCGGGGGCGCGAGCAGCGCCGCGCCCCAGTGGAAGCCCTGGTGGATGGCGCCGGCGGCGGGGTGCGCGTAGCCGCACGTCCAGGTGGTGCTCTTCTTCTCGGGGTTGTGCAGGGGCCCGGAGAGGAAGGCGGTGTCCGCCAGGTCCACCGGGTCGTCCGGCGCACCGCCGCGGGGCACGAGGAAGAGGGAGATGTCGAGAATGCGCCGGGTGGCCGCGTGCAGCGGCGTGTCCATGGCCTTGAGCGCCACCTCGGGGTTGTCGCGCAGCAAGAGCAGGAGGCGCTTGTCCACCTCCACCTTCACCTTGAAGCGCGCGCCGCGTCCCATGCCCGGGAGAAGGGGCGCGGGGCGGCTACGCGCGGGAGAGGTACTGGACGTCCACGGTGAGGCTCCACCGGGGGCGCCCGTCTTCGTCCTCGCCGAGGAAGGTGGGCGCGCCGTCCCGGGCGTCCACGTGCACGTAGCCCTCGGGGTGCCTGTCGAAGAGCGCCTCCCAGGCGGCCTGGGCCCGCGTGCGGCCCTCCACGTAGGCGTTGGGCCCGCGCGCCTGGCGCACCAGCACCGTGACGAGGCCGCGGTGGAGCGCGGTGCCCGCGCGGGCAAGGTACTTCTCCGGCTGCTCGGCCGTGGACTCGCGGCAGGCGATGAAGCTGTCCGGGGCGCTGGCCGGGAAGGGCCCGGCGTAGAGCGTGGGCGAGCCGTCCGCGAGGCTGCCCAGCCCGGCGGCCTCCAGGAGGCGCGCCACGTCCACCTCCACGTCCTTGAGGCGGCTCACACCACCACCTCGGAGTGGTCGAACTCCCCCGTCTCCAGGCCCTTGCGCTCGTAGGCGTTGAGCGCGCGGCGACTGGCCCCGTAGTCCTCGGGCGAGTTGCCCGGCAGCCAGAACAAGTCCTTGGGCGTGAGGCGCGCGGTAGTCCAGAGCGTGCCCTCGCACACCTGCTGCTTGCCCTCGGCCGTGCGCACCAGGCGCGCGCCGGGCTCCCACCGGCAGGGGTGCGCCTCCGGCTCGCCGTACGCCTCGCGGCGGCCGTTGTCCGCCATGCCCTGGAAGCGCCGCACGTGGAACGTCTCGCGCATGTCCTCGCCGAAGAGACTCACGGGCCCCTCCGGAGGAGCTTGTAGTAGGGCCGGGCGAGCAGCTGGGCCAGCTCGGGCACCGCGGGGCGCTGGGCCGCCCAGCTCACCGAGCCGCCGCCCAGGGAGCGGGAGACGACGTTGGGGTCTCTCCCCGCCGCCGAGCGCAGGGCGGTGAGCACCACCAGCGTCGCCTCCTCCAGGACGGGGGGCACGTCGCTCACCCAGGTCCTGGTGGCGTCCACCTCCAGGGCCAGGGCCAGGGCCACCTGGCCGGGGGTGAGCCAGCCCGCGTCGAAGGTGACTTCCACCTCCCCGGTGTCCCGCGCGGAGAGGGGCACGGGGGCCACGCTACCTCCCCAGTCCCCGGTGAAGGGCCAGCGACCCCGACGCCGGGTGATGCGCCCCGCGCGAGGGGACTCGAGGAAGTACTCCTCCGGGGGCACCTCGACACCCTGGACGGTGACGCGGGAGACGCGCCGCACGGCCCCGGCGCGCAGCTGCAGGCAGCGCCCGCCCTCGCTGGGCACCGTCTCCACCACACCCTCGCGCAGGTGGGCCGGGTAGCCGAGCCAGTCGGCCAGTGCCTGGCTTGCGGCGGCGAGCTGCGCGGGCAACTCCGCGTCCGTGGGGGACACCCGGAGGCGGGTGGCCGCCCGGGCGAGGGTGGTGAAGTCGAGCGCCGTGGGCATGGGGTACCTCAAACAAGGAGGCAAAACGAGAACCGGGGAGGGGCCCGGGGCGCGGGCCACCTCCCCGGGGTGTAGTGCGGGCGGGGCGTGTCAGGCGGGCAGGGTGGAGAAGCCCGCGAGCACCACCGCGGCGGCCACGTCCTGGGTGGGCGTGGTGCCGCCGGTGAGCTCGGCCACCACCTTCACGCGCAGCAGGGCGTGGCCGCTGGGCAGGCGCGTCAGGTCCACATTCCTGCGCGCGCTCTTCTTGTCTCCGTCCACGAACACCGCACTGCCGTCCACCGCCACCCAGGAGGGCGAGGTTCCGGTGGGCGCGGACTCGAGGGAGGCCGTGCACTTCTGCGCGGTGGGCGCGCCAGTGGCGGTGCCGGTGCTCGCGGTGAGGACACAGCTCTTCGCGCCCACCGCGTTGAAGCTGTCACCGTAGGTGGTGCCGGCGGACAGGCGCGCGGGCGGGTAGCCCAGCGCCTTGCCGTCCAGGGTGGTGGTGCGCAGGTGGGCGCCAGCGTCGACGAAACTCGGGTGCATGTGGTGCTCCTGTCTGGGGTTGAGGCGCGACCGCGTGTCAGTTGAGGGTGACGTTGTTGGAGTAGGCCAGCGCGGTGTCGTGCCGGAGCTTCCAGTCGATGTAGGTGATCGCCTTGATGGTGGTGACGTCCTCCGCGAAGCGCGGCTGGCTCAACTCCAGAAGGATGTTCTTTCCGCCCTTGAGGTCCATGCCGAAGTAGATCTGGTTGGCGAGCCCGAAGACGAGGTGGTTGTCACCGAAGGCCTCGGTGATGAACACGGGCTTGCCGTTGAGTTTGCCCTGCTCCAACTGGTCGCGGTAGACGAAGCCGCCCGAGTCGAACGTCACAGCGGGAATCGAATGAGCTGAGGCGCCCAGGGGTTGATCGGGAGCGATGGGAACGACAGCACTCTCGATGGACTTGAGGCAACGGGTGGTTGAGGCCTTCCAGCAAGGAGAGGGGACGTCCAAGCAATTGGCACGTCGCTTCGGAGTGGGTAGGGCCACGGTCCAACGCTGGATGCGTCTCACTCGTGAGACGGGAAGCCCTGCTCCGCGGCCGCACGGGGGTGGGCAAACCCACCTAATAGGCGATGGGGAGCTGAGCGCTTTTCGTCGCCTGGTCGATGAACAACCCGACCGGACCCGAGCCGAGATGGCGCGAGCGTGGACGGAGCGCACAGGCGTGCGAGTGAGCGTGGCAACCATCGGCCGGACGCTGACGCGATTGGGCTACACGCTCAAAAAAAGTCCGCTACCCGACCGAACGCGAACGACCCGACGTCCAAGCCCAACGAGAGGCCTTTCACCAACGACAACCCGAGCTTCCGACTCCCAAGGTGTTGAGCATCGACGAGGCGGGCTGCACCATCGACATGATGCGCGAACGAGCCTGGGCCCCGACGGGACAACGCGTGGCGCAAGCTGTCCCTCGCAATCGAGGCACCGTGCTGAGCATGATTGGCGCGCTCAGTCTCGATGGGCTGGAAACCGTCATGATGAATGAGGGAGCCACGACTGGGGATGTCTTCCTCCATTTCGTCAGCCATTATCTCCTGACGATGCTGCGGCCTGGAGACATCGTCTTGTTGGACAGAGCGGGGGCGCACTTTCGAAAGGAAGCCATCGCCCTCATTGAGCAGCATGGAGGCCAGGTGCTCTACCTGCCTCCGTATTCACCCGACCTCAACCCCATTGAATTCGCATGGTCCAAGCTCAAGGGATTGCTCCGGACGGCAGAAGCGCGCACCGTCACAGCACTTCGTCAGGCGGTCGAGGACGCCATGCTGCTCATTTCTGCCTCGGATGCGGCCCAATGGTTCAAAGCCTGTGGCTTTCAGCCTCAAGCCACGTGATCTCCGCTGTCAGTCCCTTGAGCGCCATCTCCACGCCGCTGGAGAACGTCCAGAAGGGCTTGTTGCCCTCCAACGACAGGTTGCTGGACTTCACGCGGTGCTCGAAGCTGTCGAGGAAGCGGATGACGTTGTTGCGGTTGGCGTTGGTGATGGCCACGCCATCCACCTTGTTGGCCGTCTTCACCTGGTGCAGGAGCCCCAGGGGGTTGGGGCCCGTGCCGTCGCCAAGCAGGCCCGCCTGGTCCGAGGCAACCCCCATGGCGGCGAACAGATCGTCCGAGAGGATGCCTGCGCTGTCGATGTCCGGATTGCGGAGCAAGTCATTGCTCGGCTCGTAGAGCCCCATGAGCTTATGAGAGCCGAGCACGACGGCGCTCGTCTTCACCTCGCTCACCGTGGGCGCCTGCGCCTCCGACACGAATTGGGCCACGGCGCCACCGTTGAGGCGGCCGATCGTGAGTCGTCCGACGTACGTCTGGGTCCGGGCGCCCGCACGCAGGAGCGCAGTGGCGGGCCGGAGGAACTCGATGATCTCCGAGCTGTACTCCTCACGCAGGAGGGAGCCGCCCTGGCCGTACACGCCCTCGTAGGCGCTGGCGGACTTCTTCACCCAGGCCTTCTCGCTGTCGCTCGCCTGGATGCCCAAGAGGGGGTGGTTCATGTACAGGCTCTTCAGCCGCAAGCCGATGGCCGTGCGCATGTCGATCTTGCCCGCCGCCCCCTTGCCGGAGACGTCGGCGGGGGCGGTTTGGGTGCGGAGGGCGCGGTCGGCCGCGACGGCTTTCTGCACACTCGCGTCGACGAGCTTCTGCAGGGCCTTGGGGACTTTCGACATGGTGTACTCCAGGGGAGGGGCGCAGGGGAGGCGCCAGGGGTGTCTGTCGTTGAAAAGGGGTGTGGCTACTTCCGCGGCTTCGCCTTCGGGGTCGGGGGGGCGAGGAAGTTCTTCAGCTCCTCCATGTCCTCGTCGCTGAGCTGCACGTCGTCCTCGTCGTCCCCCTCGCTCTTCTCTTCCTCGTCCACCGGCTCCTCGGGCTCACCGTCCTCGGACTGGGCGGTGTCGCCCGCGAGCGCGGACTGGAGCGCGGCGAGTTGCTCCAGGACGGGCACCATCGCCTCGGTGACGGTGGCGCGAATCGCCTCCAAGTCCTCGGGCGCGAGGCCCTTGGAGCTCGTCTCCTCGACGGGCGTCTCCTCGGGAGCGGCTTCGTTCTTCTGCTTGGGCTTCGGCTGCTGGTTGGCTTTCACGCGGTAGGCCTCGGGGTTGGCGGGGATGTTGACGATCGACACCTCCAGCAGTTCCACCTCCGCGTAGTCGAGCCCGCCCTCGGCGTTGAACTCGAACTCCTTGAAGCGGAAGCGGATGCTGCAGGTGCGCAGGGTGCCGGCCTTCACCTTGGCCGCCACCGTCTTCGACAGCTCGTCGAGCTCGTCGAAGGTGGGCTCCATGAACCACTCGTCCCCCTCGCGGTAGACCTTGCACGTGCCGATCGCCGGGACGCGGTCGTCGTGGTTCCAGAGGAGGACGGGGTTCTTCTCGAAGTTCTCCGTCTTGACGGCTTCTGGCGGCACGCGGTCGTTGTGTCGGTCGAGCACCGCGGTGCTGATGCGGAAGACAGGCGTCCCGCTGCTGCCCTCGCTCTTCTTCACGAGGTGGCCGAGGGACTTGAAGCACGCGTCCTCGGGGGGCGCGGGGCGAGCGGCGGCGGAGCGAGTCATGCCGGAGGAGAAGTGGCGGCTCACGCCGCCTTGGCGGGCCCGCGCGGGGGCGGGGGATTCTTCGGCGCCTGGGGCTTGTCCTGCACCGGCATCGCGCCCGGCAGGGGACGGGGGCGGCGGCCGTTGAGCGACGGGTCCGGCGCGAAGCCCGCCAGGGCGCGCACCTCGTTCCAGGTGAAGCCCTCGTTGGGCGAGCACGTCACCACCGCCAGCGTGCGCTCCCAGCTCTGCGGCCTCGGGTCCTCGTACTCGAGCAGCGCGTCGGGGTCGATGCGCGGCACCACGTGCAGCTGGTAATGGTTGCGCTGAAACTCCAGGCGCGGAAGCACGGCGTACTCCGCGAGCGTGTACTTGGCCTCCTCGCTCGTGGAGCGGTTGGCGCTCGTCAGGTCGCCGAGCAGCTCGGGGGACACGTTGAAGCACTGCCGCACGAAGTCGCGCAGGCCCTTCTCCGTCTCGTCCATCTGCAGCGCGCGGAAGTCCTGCTGAATCTGGCTGAGCGACACCTTGCCGTTGACGAACCAGACGCGCCCGGCGGCCTCGGGCCGGTTGAACTTCTCCTGGTACTCGGACTCGATCTCCTCCGCCCTGTCGTCCCCGGCGCCCCCCTCGTCAATGCCCACCACCGCGGCGGGCAGGCCTCCGCGGAGGAAGGTGGCCTTGCGCGCCACCTGCAGGGCCTCGGCCGTGTCGAGCTCGTCCCCCATGGCGAGGCCTCGGCCGACGCCCCGGCCATAGGGGTTCTCCGGATCCAACCGCTTGAGCCACACAATCTCCGAGGGCAGGACGCTGGTGGCGGCGCGGTTGTAGGTGACGACGTAGTGGGTGCCCGTGTCGGTGGGCGTCTGGTGCACGCAGTGCGGGGGCAACACCTCGTAGCCCGCGACGCGCCGCTCGTCGTCCAGGGTGCGGCGCAGGTACAGGAACGTCTCGCCCACCAGGTCCAGGTGCACCTGCTGCAGCTTGCGCAGGTCGCGGCCGGTGAAAAGGGGGTGGGGGCTGTCCAGGAAGTTGAGCAGCTCGTGCTGGTGGAGTTCCACCAGGTCCCCCCGCTCCACGCCCCGGGCGAGCGCCTTGTGCCGGGAGAGGCGTCCGTCCCGCGTCCGCTCGAGCGCGCCCACGGCCTTGAGGGAGCGGGCGAGGCCCTTGCCCTTGCTGGTGACGGGGAGGAGCACCCGCCAGCGGGGCGTGGCCGTGGCCTCGGCCACCGTGTCCACCACCGCCTGCAGCCACGCGTTCTCCCGGTAGGCGGCGAGCACCTGGCGCGAGCCGCTCCGCGGGGAGAAGGGCAGGAGAGGCAGGGTGTGCACGAGGGGGCGCCCCGCGGAGGGGCCGAGGAGCAGGCCCGTGAGGGCGGCCTTGAAGCGCGAGCGGAGGGAGGCCATGCCCGGGGAGAAGGGGTGCGGCTACTCGTCGTCCTCGGCGTCCGTGTCCTCCTCCGCCTGGGCCGGGCGCCCGGCGACGCCGGCGTTCTGCCGCTTCGGGCACACGTAGAGGAACACCGGCCACGCGAAGGCGTCCGCCCGGTCATCCCGCCCGTGGCCGCCGTCCTGGCCGGTGAACTTGCCCAGCTGCTCCTCGAGCTTGTGGTGCTTGCCCACCATGTGGATGAGCCCCACCTCGGCCATTGCCGTGACGGGCGCCGCGCGCTCGGCCTTGGACTGCATGGCGCGCTGGCCCTTCACCCGCACCTTGGCGTCCACCGTGCGGATGGTCTGCTTGACCATGGAGCCGCCGGTGTTCGTCTCCGCGAAGATGAAAGTCTTCCGCGGCGGCGCCAGGTGCTTCCAGCGGTGCACGGCCTCCACGGCCACCTTCGCCCAGGCCGAGGCCTCCGGGGCCTGGAGGGACAAGTCCTGCAGGACGTAGGAGTGCAGCAGGCCGTCCGCCTCCTCGCGGATGCCCTCCACCACCACGCCGTGCAAGTCGCTGCCCTTCTTCTCGCCGGTGGCGGGGTCGACGCTCACCACCACCTTGTCGAAGAGCGCCTTGCCCTCCCGCGGAGCAATGGCCTCCACCGAGGGCACGCGCGAGGCATTCCAGTCCACCTTGCGGTAGAGGCAGGCGTCGAGCGCGAAGAAGAGCTCGCCGAGGAACTCCCGGCGGCCCTCGGTGGTGTGCTGCACCCGGCGCGCGTAGGCGAGGTACTTGCCGTCCAGGTTGGCCGCGTTGTCGAAGGTGCTGCTGCGCGCGAGCACCAGGCCGTCCCGGTCCGCCAGAATCTCCCGGAAGAGCTGGGTGGGCTGGGGCGTGGTGGTGATGATGAGGCGCGCGGGCAGGCCGAGCGCGCGCATGCGCGGCGTCTGGATTCGCGCCACGCGCCGGCATTCCGCGTACACCTCCAGCGGGGACTTCTTCCAGGCCACCACCTCGTCCGCCCAGACGAGCGAGACGTTGTACCCGCGCAACTTGTCCGGGTTCTGCGCGGGGACGTAGAAGGCCTTGGCTCCGTTGGGGAAGTCGAGCGTGCGCTTGCTGCGCCGGTGCACCGGGCGGAACCAGGGCGGCGCGAGCGAGAGGATGCCGCTGGGCCCCTCCAACTGCGTCTTGCGAATCTCCGAGTCGGTGGGGCCGACGATGAGGATGCGGGCCTCGGGGTCCGCCATCGCCTCCTCGAGGACGGCCACGCTGCCGGCGTACGTCTTGCCGGCGCCGCGCCCGCCCAGGAGGAACCAAGTGCGCCAGACGCCCGCGGGCGGCGTCTGCACCGGGCGGCGCCAGAGCGTGGGGTCGTAGTGCCAGGCGAGCACCTCGGCCTGCGTGGCCCGCAGGTGCTCGGTGATGGAGGGGCTCGCCGCGAGCCGCCCCGCGCGGCCGAGCTGCGCGCGGAACTTGCGCACGGCGAGCTCGGAGAGCGAATAGCGGCCGTGCGTCTCCGGGCGGATGATGGTGAGCCCGGCCAGGAGGTTGTCGCCCGCCTCCTGGACGGCGGCCGAGGCCACCACTACCCGGCCCCCGGCGCGGCCCCGTCAGGGCTCGGCGCGGGCTCCTCGGTGGGTGGGGGCACCTGGCTCTTGTCGTCCTCCTCGAGGAAGCGCAGGAGCTTCTCGTGGATTGCCTTGGCGGCGGCCTCGGGAGACACGAGCTCGAAGGCGGGGCCGAGCGCGTGGCCCTGGGCCTGGGCGGCGGGCTCGCGCGGCACGGTGAATTGCTTGGGCGCGGTGACGCCCATGAGCCAGGTGATGAATCTCGGGTTGGCGTGCCGGTCCACCACCGTGCGCTCGCCCAGTTCGATGAGGTGGCTGTAGCGGTGCGCCCACGCCTCCTCGCACGCGAAGAGCAGCTCGGTGTAGAGGCTCGTCTTGCGGCGCTCCACGGCGTCCCGGCCCCGGCTCAGCCACTTGCCCAGGCAGGCCTCGGTGGTGCCCGCCTTCGCCGCGGCGATGCGCTGCACCCCGGTGCGCGCGAGCACCCGGGCGATGATGGGGATCATCGCCCGGGTGAGGGAGGTGCGCGGGCCGCGCGCGCCAGGCCGGGGATGGTAGCCCGCCAGTGGATCCGGCAGCTCGGGCGCGTCCTCCCCAGGCCCGTCCGAGGGCTCGCCTCCAAACGCTGGCGGAAGTCCCTTGGGCCGGGCCATGCCCGGAGAGAAGGGGTGCTACCGCCTCCTCCCCGGTGCGCGCATCAGCGCTCGGAGGCGGGCAGGGCGAGCGCCTTCACGCGCTCGTGCAGCGCCTTGGCCGTGGTCGTGACGAGCGCGGCCACCTCGCCCTGGCCGTCCTGCTGGGCCTTGGCCAAGTCCTTCGCCGCCGCGGAGATCTGGCTGATGCCCATGAGGAAGGGATCGATGTGGCACTCCTCGCTGTCGTCCACCGAGGAGGCGAGTTCCGACGTGGCGAGGATGCGCGCCGTCTTCACCGTCACCGAGGGATCCACGGCGTGGATGATGTTCGCCACCATGGCGCCCCCGGTGTTCTCCTCCGCGAGGACGTACGCCTTCTGGGGTGGAGCACAGTGCGCCCAGCGGTGCACGGCATCCACGGCCACCTTCGCCCAGGCGGACGGGTCCGGGGCCTGGAGCGACAGGTCCTGCAGGAGGTACGTGTGGGGCAGGCCGTCCGCCTCCTCGCGGTGCCCCACGACCACGATGCCGTGCTGGTCGGCCATCGCCTCGGAGCCCGTGGCGATCGCGAGACTCACCACCACCTCGTCGAAGAGGGGCTTGCCCTCACGGACGTTGATGCCCCTCACCACCACGCCCCGCATGTCGTCCCTCTGCTGGGAGAGCGTGGCGATCTCCTGATTGAGGTCGTCGAGCTTCTGCTGGGCCTCGGCGATCTCCTGGTTCATCGAATTCGCCACCGCCACCAACCCCGCCCGCGCCCGCTCCACCTCGGCGTCCGGGCGCAGTTCGCGCACCACTTCGAGCCAGCCAGCCCGGACGAGGGTGGGGCAGAGGGTGAAGCCGGGCAGCTCGTTGCCGGTGACGGCCGAGCGGTGCGCGGTGGCGCGGCCGTAGGCCATGTACGCCCGGGCGGAGTCGGAACGCTCGTGCTCCGAGGCGCCTCCGAGGGACGCCTCGGCGGCGGCCACGAGCTCGGGCGGGGGCACGTAGGCCGGGGTGGTGGGAGAGGTGAGGGCGGCGGGCTTCGACTGCTTCGACATGGGGCGCTCCATCGTGGGTGACGAGGTGACACCCCTCAGAAGGGGCGTGGCGCGCGCCGTTTTGCTCCTTTCCGCACCCCCTCCGGCGGGCACCCCGGATGTGATTCCGGGCGTTTAGAGGCCGGGGTAGGGCCCTTCACCCCGATTTTTCGGGGGGTCGTCGGACAGTTTCGGCCGGAGAGTCCGGTGGGGTGCCGTGGGGTAGCCGCGAGCGCGAGATTGCACCGCGCCGAGCAATCCAAATCCGAGCCGGGCGGCCGGTTTTTTGAGGGTGGGGGTGTGCTTTTTACAGCCTCGCGCGTCTCACGGCGCCCGCTCGGGCCCCCACGAGGTCCTCGCCCTCAACGAGCGGCAGACAGCCGCGGTGAGCGCGGGCGGCGACAGAACTTCGAGGAGACGGGCGAAGAGCACCTCGCGCGACCTGCCGCGCACCCCTCTCGCCGCCCCCAGCGCCTCCAGGATCGCCTGGGCCTCTTCGCGCCAGAGCAACCGGGCCACGGAGCGCGGCTGCTGCTGGGGGTTGGCCCCGGGCTCGCGCACGGTCTCCAGGCGCACGTCGCCACCCTGCTGCGTGGTGGCCACTTCGACGCCCCACCAGGAGGGAAGGAGGGGAAGGGCGGCAGCCAGGTGGGTGGCGCTCACCACGAGCGTGGCCTTGTCGAGCACGGCCCCGTACACCTCCACCTGTCGGGGCAGCCGGCGCAACGTGTCGCGCTCGCTCTTGAGCTCATAGCCGTGGAGCGCGTGAGCGAGCACCGCCACGTCCACGAAGCACTGCCCCTGCTCCAGGCCCAACTCCTCACGCACGACGACGTCCGGCACGCCTGCGTGGAGAGCGGCAAGGCGCCCGAGAAGCGCCCGGCGGATGTCGGCGTCGTGCATGGCCCGGAGAAGCGGCGCGCCCCTTCTCGGCGGGCATGAGCACGTCCCCTGAGTCGAAGCCTTCCCCGTGGCTGCCGCTGGCCGTGACCCTCGCCGTCACGCTGGCCGGCATCGCCGGGCAGTGGGGCACGCTGGGCTCGGACGTGCGCCACCTCGAGCGCCGCGTCACCACCGCTGAGTCGGAGCTGGCGCGCGTGTCCTCCGCCCAGTCCAAGGCCGACACCCAGGCCGCGCGCATTGAGGCGCGGCTGGACGGCGTGAAGGAGGAGTTGACCCGGCTCGCGAAGGCCGTCGAGCGCCTGTCCGACGGGCCCGCGCCGTCCCGCTCGGCCCACGCCGTCCCCTGATGCCTTTCACCCGGGCGTCGTCCGCCCCTCACCGAGGAGCAACACCATGAATCAGCAGAAGCCCAGCCCCGGCCGCATCGTCCTCACTAACGTCGACGGCAAGGCCCGTCCCGCCGTCATCACCACGGCGTACGAGGACGGTCGGGTGGATCTGCACGTCCTCAAGCCCACGGACCATCTCGTCGCGGACGGCAACCTCCAGCAGGACCTCAAGGCGCCCCAGCCCGAGCGGACCTGGTGGTGGCCGCCGCGCACCTGAGCCCGAGCCCTTTCACCCGGGCGGGCCAGCTCGGCCGCCTACTTTCCCTGGAGCACCCATGCGTTGCATGTCCCTGCCGTCCCTCGCCGTCCTCTCGCTGCTCTCCCTCTCCTCGCCCGCGCTCGCCGACGCGCCGCCCGCCGATGACCTGGCGCTGGGCACGCACTTCTCCCAGGTGCTGGACGCGCACCCCGCGCGCCCGGCCGCCGTGAAGTCCACCCCCCGCGCCACCCCGGCCGTGCAGGACCAGGCCGAGGCGCCCGTGCCCATGGACGAGGTGGGGGTGGGGGAGGTGGTGAAGCTGCTGGTGCAGTCGCTCACCTCGCGCAACTGGGGCCTGCTCGCGTGCGCCCTGGTGTTGGGCGCGGTGTGGGTGGTGCGCCGCTTCCTCGCCTCGCGCGTGCCGTGGCTCTCCTCGGACGTGGCGGGCGTGGCGCTCTCCATGGCCACCGCTGTCTCCATGTCCCTGGTGGGCGCGCTCAAGACGGGCACGCCGCTCACCTTCTCCCTGGTGCTCGGCGCCCTGCTCACCGCCGCCGGCGCCTCGGGCCTCTTCTCCTGGGGGAAGAAGCTCTCCTCCGCGGCGAAGGTGACGGCCCAGCGCGCGGTGGCCGCCTCCATCCGCTGAGCCGCACCAGTTGCTGAAACACGAAGGGCCCGGCCTCCATCTCGGAGACCGGGCCCTTTCGCGTCTGGCGCTGGCGGGCTACAGGCCCTGGCGCGGATCCGCCTGCTTCGTCGGGTCGTACAGGTAGGTGGGGTTGACGAGGATGAACGCGCCGGACGGCACGCCCTCCACCACGAGCTTGGAGCCCGCGACGGACACCGCCTGCTCGATGAGCACCCCCGCGGCCATGAAGGCCTGGTACATGCGCGCGGCCGGCGACGTGGTGTCCCGAGCAACGCCCGGGGCCTCCAAGGCTGGGAGGGTCAGCTTGAGGCCGGCAGCGCGCTGGTTGGCGAGCAACGCGTGCGCTCCGGGTCCACCGCCCTTGTCGTCACACCAGTGCTCGGACATGCGATTCAGATCCTCGATGTCCGAGGCCACTCCCGCGACGGACAGCGTCGACAGGGGCGTGTTCGCGGCGTCCTTGTACACCTTGTAGGCCGCCAGCCAGAGGTGGATGAGGTAGCACTGCACAGACGCCTCGCTGGCCTTGGCCTTCGCCTTCTGCATGGCCGGGTGGGACATGAGCTTGGAGATCGTCAGGACGGTGTCGCGCTTCAACTTCGTGGGCGTCCGCAGCCGGGGGATGGCTTCCTCGAGCGGGGCCGTCCGCAGAGGGCCCGAGAAGTCCATCGCGCGGGCCACCTGGGGCGGCAGAAGGGTGGAGAGGGAGAGGACGGCGATGAGGGGAAACCGCTTGAGCCAGGTGGACAGCTTCATGGGGTGTGTCTCCTGGGCGGCGCGAGGGGCTCGGCCGGACCCAGGAGGCAGAAGGGGTGCTTGGAAACACGACGGGCCCGGACTCCGAGGTGGAGGCCGGGCCCGTTGCTCTCACTGCCGGGGCGCTACTGCCGCCAACCACCTTCGGGCGTCAGGCTGCCGTCGTCCCACACGGGCTTGCCCGCGATGAAGGTGGCGTGGGCCATGGCACTCGCCACCGCCGTGAAGGGCAGGCCCTCCTGGAGCACGTCCACCGTGGGCACCTGGAAGTCCGCGTCCAGGCCCACCTGGATGGAGCCGCGCTTGTCCTCGTCGAAGGCGGACTCGGCCGAGCCCCGGGTGTAGGCCACCAGGGCCTCACGCATGGGCAGGGCCTCGCCCGGGCGCATGGGGTGGGTGGTGGTGAGCGCCAGGTCCAGGTAGCTGGAGATGGGGAAGCCCACGCCGTCCGTGCCGAAGTTCAGGTGGAGGCCCGCCGTGGCCAGCGAGCGGATCGGATCCATCTGCACGAAGATGTCGCCCTCGAAGCGCTTGGCGTAGGAGGGCACGCCATCCACCGGGTCGACGAAGGCCAGGTGGTTGCCCTGCTGGCTCACGTACACGCCCAGGGCGCTGGCCCGGGCGACGTCGTTGGCACTGTAGAGCATGGTGCCGTGCTCCACCCGCAGCCGGCGGCCCTTCCAGGCGGCCGCTCCACCCGTGGCCTCCATGGCGTCGAGCACCTGGGTGAGTGCCTTGTCCCCCATGGCGTGCACCAACACCTGGGACTCGGGGCCCGCGGGCTGGGCGAGCTGCTGGCGGAAGAAGGACTCGAGCTCCGCGTCCGTCCAGTTGCAGTGGCCGCTCGTCCAGGGCGCGTCCTGGTAGGGGCGGCTGGTGCACCCGGCGCGCTCGAAGGGCGTGCCGTCCGCGAAGCGTTTGGTGCCCGAGGCCTGCACCGTGGGGCTGTCGAAGGGGGTGCACGCCTCGCCCTCGCTGCCCGGCAGGCACATGACACGCGCGCGGAGCGGCAGCTGCGCCAGCTGGGTGACGCGCACGGCCCGGGCGTGCTCCATGCCCAGGCTCATGTCCTGCACCCGGCCCACGCCGTACTTCACCGCCGTGGTGGCGTAGGCCTTCATGAGGCCCGCGAGTTGCTCGTCCGAGGCCTCGCCAATCCAGCAGCGCAGGAAGCGGATTTCGGCCGCCTCATGCAGCTTGCCGGTGATGCGGCCCGAGGCGTCCCGCTCGTAGTAGCCGCCGGGGATGTCCGGCTGGGTGTCGGAGAGGCCGCAGTGCGTGAGCGTCGGGCTGGCCGCCACGGTGCCATGGCCGGACCAGCCGCGGGCGAGGCACAGGTAGTCCTCGCCGCACACGGAGTCGAGCGCGTCCCGGGTGGCCGCCGCGTCCGTGAGGAAGGAGGTGCCCACGTAGGCCACGAGGCGACTGCCCTTCGGGAGGAGCGGGCCGGAGCCGTCCGGCTTCTGGGCGGCGAGCGCCTGGCGGAAGAGGGCCTGCACCTGCTCCAGCGTGGGCCCGTCACCCGGGAGGAAGGCGGCGGGATCGTTGAGGATGCCGTCGCTGGGGTTGAAGCCCACCATGTGCGTGTGCGCGTCGTCCCAGGTGGGGAGCAGCACCTTGCAGGCCACGCCCGGGGTGGGGCAGGTGGCGCTCATGTCCACCACCTGGGTGTCCGGGCCCGCGAGCGCCAGCACCTCGGCGTTGGTGCCAACGGCCGCGTACTTCCCGTCCGCGCCCACGGCCACCGCCTCGGCGTCCGCGCCGCCCGTGGCGGTGAACACCCGGGCGTGGTGGAGGATGAGCTTGGGCGCCACCGCGGGCGCCGGGGGCTGGGGCTCGGGGGTGCAGGCCTGGGACAGCAGGAGGAAGGGCAGGACGGCGGAGAAGGCGAAGCGCTTCGTCATGGTGAGGCTCCTGGGCGGCGGCTCGCGGGAGTGCTTGCCGGGCCCAGGAGGCAGAAGGGGTGCCCCTCACCGGCCGTGCAGGCGCACGCGGCCCCGGCCCTCGCACGCGGGGCAGGCGGCTCCCTCCAGGGCGCTGCCCGGCGCGGGGCGGGAGTCTTCCCCCGTGCCCCGGCAGGCCGCGCAGTGGACGACACCCTGGGCCTGGCGCTGGCGGGCCCAGAAGAGCGCGTCCTCCAGGCTCTCGCGCAGCACCGCCTCGTCCACGGCGAGCTGGCGTGAGGCGCGGCGCGCGGCGGAGACGGCGGAGGCGTACAGGCACCACGCCTCGCTGGCGGAGCGCGTCCCGTCCGGCACCACGCGGGCGAGGCTGGCCTCCTCGTGGGCGAGGCGGGCCCGGGTATTGGCCTGGCGCTCCTCCAGGGATTCGAGCGTCTCCATGTGGTGCTCGGCCTCGGGCGGGGCGAGGTGGCCGAGAGCCTGTAGCAGCTCGCGCAGCGGGGGCAGGGGAGGTGGGCATGGGCAGGGCATGGGCGCGCTAGTCGTGGGTGAAGCGCGGGTTGCAGTCCGGGCCGGTGGCCCCGTGGGCGGGGCACTTCCACCGGACGACTTCGCAGCCGCAGCGATCGGACGTGGCCTGGTCACAGCACCGCGGGGGCAGGCTGGGCACGGAGGTGGAGGGCTCGTCCTCGGCCGGCAGTCCCGCGAGCGCGCGCTGGCGCTTCGTGAAGAAGGTGGTCATGCCCAGGGAGAAGCGGCGCGGGCGCTCGTGGCCTGGAACGTGCTCTTGTCTCCTCAGACGCGGGTGTCTCCGAGAGGAGTGCCGTCGCGACTCAGGAGGGTTGTCTACCTATGGACTGAGGCAAGCAGACGCTGGCGGCGCAAGTGCCCTAAGCAATTCTGCGGGGGTACTCAGACAGAACAGCGAGATTGCGCTAATTTGTCGTTCAGGTCGCGCACGCCAGGGCGGAACGCAAGGCGATCAAACCTCGGTTACCCATGAAACACAGCGAGCCACATCCGCCCACACGCGTAATATTGGCGGAGCACGTTGACGAATTCTGGTTCTCAGGCGAGGTTGTGAGTTCGCGTGAATGGTGCCACGCGCAAACACGGAGACTTCGGCGTTAGCGCGCCGAAGTCTCCTGGTTCCGTCGCTCGAATCGACGAAAGGACTGCACATGACTGCCACATCCAAGATGCGACCAGGAAGGGTCGACATCACGAATCTGTACCGCGCATGGTGCACCAGTTTCTTGTGCTGCGCAAGGGAGACTGATCTGTACCGTGTACGGTACGAGAAGCGAAGGGGGGCGAACGAATGAGCCGCCCGTTTACTCTCTGCGTTCGCTGCGGATTCTGCACGACTACACCCTCACACCTTAGTGGTCGTCGGTGCGATGCCCTAGTGTTTGTCGCGTCCATGGAACGCGACGGATTCGTCCGAGTCGAACGACCCTGGAAGCAGTGCTACGTAAAGCTAGGCATTCCCTTGATCCACGGCCCTATCTCTGCTGACCGAACGGGAAACTGGGTCGCTGGGTCGTTCGAAAATGCTCTCGCTCAATACCGGCGGAATCCCAATTTTCGGAAGATGCCACTCATTCTCCAAGCAGAAATCACTTGGCGACTGACCTATGGCACGCCGCCGCCTGCTCTGCTGCATCTACCTCGAGCGGCCTGATTTAACGAGGAACGGCACACTGCTGCGTGCCGTTCCCCTGATGGAACAGCCGCGCCACGATGTCGGTGGCGCGGCGCGTTGATCAGGCCGGCAACCCAAACGGGAGGAACTGCTGCACTCGGGAGTGCCGCTCAATATCGGCCTCCGTCACGAGACGCTGCACCTCGCTGTCACTGAGACCCACTCGCTCGGCAATCAACTCCATGTTCAGGTCAGGCTCGCGCACGTACAACTCCACCGCGCGTCGCGCCTTCCATGCGGAGAACTCTTTCGACGTCATCCCAAGCTCCGGCCGCTCCGGGCCCAGGGCGAAGGGGCCCGTGTGCTTTTGTCGCATGGGCACGTCTCCGTGCTGCTTCTTCCATTCGCGCTTCTGCTTGTTGGCCTCGCGCCGGTAGGCCTTCCAGTACGTCCTCTCGCACTTGGGGCAGCGCTTGGGCACCTTGCCGACCTTCTTCACCGACACCAGGGTGGGACAGTCGGCGCACTTCGCCTGCGTAGGACGTGGGGGCCTGTTGCAGCTCATGGCTTCTCTCCCTTCGGGTAGGTGTTGGGGACGGCACGGGACAACAGCGAGCGAGCCGCGCCGCGGGGCTTCTCGGCGCGCTCGGTGAGGGCGGAGCGGCGGACTTCCCCGCGCACCGCAGCGAGGGCCTCCTCGGGCGTCGTCACCACCGCCACGACGAGGCCGGCCGCGCGCACGCGGGCGTGCAACTCCACCTGGGCGCGCTGCATGCGGCCGCGCTCGGACTTCACCTCGAGCAGCACCACTTGCCCGCGGCGCACGCACAGCAAGTCGGGGAAGCCCGGGGCGGACACCTTCTCCACCGTCCACCCGGCGAGTTGCAGGGCCTGCACCACGGCGGGCTCGGCCTTGTCGCGTTGGGCGGCCCACCTCATGGCGCCCTCCGGCGGGCAGTACCCACGGCCCGCGCGAGGCCCACGAGGCTGGCGAGCACGCCCCCGGCAGCGGCCGTGGCACCCAGCTTCCGCGGCGCGCCGAGCGTGGCGAAGCCGAAGAGCACGTGGGCGAGGAGAAAGAGGCACTGCTGGCCCGGCGTCATGGCCCCACCTCCCCCGGCAGCACGTACCGCACGCCCGCGAGGCCCAGCACCCCCACGCAGCGAGCGAGCAGCTCGCCGTAGTGCTCGGCCATCCACCCACGCGCGAAGCTGTCCCGGGCCTCCAGCACCAGGTGGCCCTCGTCCACGCTCCGGGCGCGCAGCTGCTCCAGCCACTGCAGCGCGTAGTGCTTCCCCTCCGCACGTAGGGCGGCGAGCACCTCGCTCCAGGCCTGGCCCGCCGGGGTGTCGGAGCCCGCGGCCGGTGGGGGCGCCTCGACGGCGGGTGGTGCTCCCGCGTCCTCGGGGTCCACCGACCAGTCCCCCGCGAGGAGCTTCTCGGCGGGCTCGTAGTTGTCCCGCGTCTTGCCAGCGAGCAGCCACAGCAGGCTCGCGCGGCGGCCGCTGGACAGCTCTCCGCGGCACACCGGCGAGCGGGGCACGAGGGCGAAGACGCGGCGCCACTCCTCGAGCGGCCGCCGCGCCAGGGCGGCCTGGGCGTCCTCCAGCAGGCGCGCCGAGGTGCGCGCGGGCCAGGGGATGAAGCTCTTCGTGCCGCACAGGCTGTCCCAGGCCTCGCGCAGGGCCTGCACCTCGGGCGGCAGCTTGGGGGGTGGCTTCGCCTCGCGGGACTCGCGCGCCGCGGTGGCGACGAGCGCGAGCGTGCCCCGGACGGGCTTCTCGTCCGTCACGCTCGCCGTCACGCGTGACGAGGAAGGAGGAGGAGTAGTTATTACTTCTTCCTCCTCCTCCTGCGTCACGCTGGCCGTCACGCTGGCCTGGCGAAGCCGGTAAGCCCTTGCTCTCTCTCGGTTTTGTGCCTTCCGGTGTTGCTCCGGGGTGGGGCCCGTCACGCTGGCCGTCACGCTGGCCTGGCGAAGCCGGTAAGCCCTTGCTCTCTCTCGGTTTTGTGCCTTCCGGCGCTGCTCCGGGGTGGGGCCCGTCACGCTGCCCGTCACGCCCAGCGTGACGCCGTCACGCTGGGCGTCACGCGCCCCGTCACGCTCGCTCGGGGCCTGGGCGAGGCGCAGCACGGGGGCGGAGGTGGGCGCCGGACTAGGTGCAGTCTCCGGGAGGGGCTCGGCGGCGGGCGCGGCGAAGCGGCCCGCCAGCAGGGCGAAGGCCTCCCGGAAGCCCTCCACCTTCCCCTCGGCC
Organism: Archangium primigenium; assembly: GCF_016904885.1. Classification (NCBI taxonomy): domain Bacteria; kingdom Pseudomonadati; phylum Myxococcota; class Myxococcia; order Myxococcales; family Archangiaceae; genus Melittangium; species [Archangium] primigenium. Next base: position 7,108,398 of record NZ_JADWYI010000001.1, on the reverse strand, counting down.
CGCTCCGCGCGCAGGCGCTCGGCCTCCAGGCTCGCGCGGAGCCGGGAGAGGGCGTCGCCCATGGTGGAGTCGGCGACGCAGCTCATGTGGGCCTCGCGCATTCGTGAGGGACGACGCCCGGGCACCAGGTGAAGTAGTCCTGGCAGTCCGGGCAGAGGTAGCCCTTGAGGCCCGTCACCGGGCACATGGCCTCGGGGCTGCGCGGGTAGCGCTTGTACTTCTCCGCGAGCTTGAAGAGACGCTGCTGGCTCTCCTGGTAGCGGCGCTGCAGCTCGGCCAGCGGATCGGGCTCGGTCGGCGGAGCGGGTGCCACCCAGAATGTCCCGGAGGCGGGCTCGACGCGCGTCACCACGACAGGGCCCAGCACCTTTCGAGGGGCTGGAGGGTGCTCGCGCGCCTCCGCAGCCAGACGCGCGCCAAGCAGCTCGTCCAATTCCGCCGCCATGTGCCCCGCGCGCTCCTCGTGCAGCGCCTCTTGCCGGGCTTCGGCCTCGAGGTGCGCGCGCGCCGTCCGGGCCACCTTGAAGGCACGCCCCACCTCGTGGCGCAGCTCCGCTCCGGGCTCCCAGCAGGGGGCGCTCGCCTGGGCCCAGGGAATGGGGTGGAGGACGAGGGCGTCCTCCACCCGCAGCAGGGCGGCGCCGTGGAACCACGGCGTCATGGCCCCGCCCTGTCCCGCGGAGGGGAAGCACGGCCGCGCCACGCGCACCACGGAGACGACGGCCTGGCGCACCGCGCGCAGGGGGTGCTCGGGCACATCCACACCCGCCTGCCGCGCGAGCGCGAAGGCCCGGGCGTCCTCCGGGGCGTCGGTGACGTGGAGCGCCACGTACTCCGCCCAGAGGTAGCGCTCGCTCTGGGGCAGGCAGAGCGCCGGACACAGCCCCAGCGCGAGCAGCACGTGCCAGGGGGCGGGGACACTCACCACCACCAACCGGCGCACGTCCACGCGGGGAGGCGCGGGCCGGAGCGGCTTCGGCGGGCGCTTCTTGCGTGGCCGCTGGCACACCACGGCCACCGCGCCGTCTTCTTGAGGGAGCCGCGCGCAGCTCATGGCTTCGCCTCGTCGACGAAGCCGCAGTGGATGAGCGCCTCGGCCTGGGCAATCCGGTACGTGAGCTCGGGGTACAGGTGGGCGTCCGGGTCCACCTTGGCCGGCGTTGCCACCACGAATTTCCCGTCCTGCAGGTGGAAGTAGCCCGTTGTCTCGCGCATCTCCGTGCGCTCGGTGGGCAGGGTGAAGCGGAACCACGGCCGCTCCTTGCTGTCGTCCACCTTGGCCTCCAGTTGCCATCCCTCGGACAGGGCGTAGCGGCTGGGGCCTTCTTCCGGGTACTCCGAGAGGTACAGGCACAGCCCGGGGACCTGGCCGGCCCGGCAGGACTGGACGAGCGGCTCCACCACGGACGGCTGGTGCTCTGCCCACCATGCCCTCAACCGGAGCTCCTCGCTCAACTCCGCGCCCTCCGCACGGCCGGAGATTCGGTGTCCGGGCTCGAGGTCGCCCGTGGTGCTCCACCACATCGCCGACACGCGCTCGCCCGTGGTGTCATTCACCAGCCAGAGGCGGATGACACGCACGTTCCCAGTGCGCTCGGGCAGCTCCACCCGCCACGCTCCCAGGTCCGTGCGCTCGGGGGCAGTCGCGGTCGCCACCTCGGCCTGCGCGGGCAACGGGGCGCCGGAGCTCGGCGCGGACGTGGCTGTGGACGCCGCGCTCGGCGCCTGATGGGGATGATCGGCGAGCACGCGCGCCACCGTCTCCAGCACGCGCTGCGGCACGCCGTGCTCATCGTCCGCGGGCCAGACACCCGTCTTGCGCGCCTCCACCACCACATCCATCTGCAGGTGGTGGCGCAGGAGGGTGCCGCTCTGCGCGCGGAGAGGACCGTGGCGAACGTTGTAGGGGTCCTTTGCGTGGAAGAGCCAGAAGACGCGGACACCGCAGTGCTCTCCCCAGCACAATTCCCAGTCCCACACGCGGTGGAGCTGGAAGGCCTTGCACCGGCAGGGCTTGCCCTCGCGCCTGGCCGTGCAGCGCTTCTTCGGGTGGTCCGCCAGCGAGTCGCCGCAGGTGCAGCACGGCACCGCCGGGGCGGGCACCGCGTCCTCCTCCATGACAGCCACGGGCGCCGGGGGCTCCACGGGAGGCGCCTCCACCTTCACCGTGCGCGCGGATTCCGCCGGGGGCAGGCGCTTCTCTCCCGTCTCCGCCGGGGTGACGGGCGCCTTGCGCGGGCGGCCCCGCTTCTTCGGCGCGGCGGCCGGCTGCTGCTCCTGGACCACCGGGGCGGCGGGGGCCTTCCGCGGGCGACCGCGCTTCTTGGGCGCGCTCGCCTCCAGCGCCAGGCTCTGCTGCTGGGGCGCGTCGGGATTCTCCCCCGTGGTGGCCGCGGCCATGGAGCGGGTGAGCAACAGGCGCAGGCGCTCTTCCTGCTGCGCGAGGGCCTGGAGGAAGCGCTCGCGCAGCAGAGGGACATCCGCGAGCTCGCGCTCGGCCTCCAGGGCCTTCGTGAAGTGCTGCTGGCGCTGCTCGGCGGTGAGACGCGGGGTGGCCGTGGACATGGAGGGCTCGGTGGCGGCGCCCTGGGGGCCCGCCGGAAAGGAGGAGGTGGAGTGGGTGGTGGGGGCGGTGAGCCGCGCGAGGCGCTGCTTGAGCCAGCCGAGGCGCTCGCCCTGGCCGAGGCCCGCCAGGGGCTCGTCGAGCACCCACCCCTCGGGGAGGTGGTGCCGGAGCGCCTGCGCGTACGCCTGACCCGCGTACACGGTGAGGTGGGCCGGGGTGTTGTGCTCGTCGTCCCGGAGGTTGCGGATGACGTCGAGCCCCCAGTTGGAGCTGCACTTCGGCGAGGCACCGTCCAGGGTGGCCTCGTAGGGCTCGAGCACCTCGTCCAGGTCCACGAGGCCGTGCTTGGCACTGAGGATCCAGACGTCACCGCCGAACTCGGCTTCGGCGGCGGCCAGGGAGGCGCGGAAGAGCGGGCCCGTGTAGAGCTGGCGCGCCTTGGTGGCCTGGGATGCCTTGGCCTTGCCGCACCCCACGAGCGCGATGCGCCGGAGGGTGCTCATGACGCACCTTCCGACGTGTCATCCCCGGGCTTCGTCTTCCTCTTCGAGCCGGCCTTCTTGGCGGAGAGCGCTTCCAGCCGCTTCTTCGCGTCGTGCTCGTTCTCCCGGTGCTTTGACTCTCGCCAGGAGCGCTGCTCGCTCGTCTCGAACGGACGAGGCACATCCGCGCGGACGCGGAACTTGACGATCGCCGACACCTGTCGCCGGTCGATGCGGAATTGCTGGGCAATCCCAACGGCGGTGGAGCCCGATGCCTTGAAGGCGCGAATGGACTGCACCTCCTCGACGCTCAAGTCCTTGGGCGTGCGCTCGGCGATGTTGGCGCGTGCCTCCTGCTGGAATTCATGAAGGGAAGGGACCCGCTCGGGCCCTGGCTGCTTCTTCGGGGCGGCCTTAGCCACGGGCCACCTCCTGCTCGCGCGGAGCCAGCGCGCCACGAAGGCCCTCGACGGCGCCGTGCAGCTCGCTCAACTGTCCGTCCTGCAACTCGGGCGTGGTGGGCCGGTCCACCACCTCCATCACCTGGCGCACGGCGGCGAGCAGCTCGGCACCGCTGGACGTGGACACCTCCGGCGCCGAGGCCAGGAAGCGCGCCACCGTCTCCAGGGCGTCCTTCAAGCGCGTGCCCGAGTGGCCCGCGCGGCCGCAGTGGAAGAGCAGCTCCAGCATGCCCCGCTCGCGCTGGACGCGCGCGAGCAGCAGCGCGCTGTCCGCCCGGGCGGTGTCCCGCTCCACGCCCACCTGCTGGAGGTTGAGCAACTGGCGGCGGTACGCCGAGAGCAACTCCCTCAAGGAGGACAGGGCGTCGGGCCCGTCCTCCGCGGGCATGTCGCGCAGGAGGAACTCCTTGCGGATGGCGTCCAGCTGCGCCCGGGCGGTGTCCCGCTCCTGCTCCACCCGCACCAGCTTCTGCTCGGCCTCCCGCAGGGCCTCGCGCGCGTCCGCGAGCTCGCGGGCCGTGGCGTCCACTTGGTCCCCCAGGCGCTCGGCGTCCGCGCGGAGCTGCTTGAGCTCCAGCCCGTGGGCTCCATGGAGGTGCGCGTCCGGGTAGACGGTGTACGTGCGCACGTCCACCACCGGCTTCTTCGGCAGGGGGCAGCTCATGACGCCTCCCCCGCGAGCCCCTTGAGGATGCGCAGTTCGGTGGCGTCATCGAGCGGGTGCACGGACACAACCCGCGCCCGCGTGCAGAGCCAGAAGACGCCCGGGTTGTCGGCGTCCTCCAGGGGCGCTTCGGGCAGGACGCGGTAGACGCAGCCCTTGTCCGGGTGCAGGGCGGCGACCACCTCCGCCATCTCGTACCGGTCGGTGACGTAGACCCTGTCCTGCCGCGGGCCGCCGGGGAGCAGCCCGACCTGGCCGGAGTCGGGGTCGAGCAGGGGCGGTGCGCCAGTGACAGACGGCGGGAGGACGTCACCGCCGACGTTCAGACCCGCCGGACCGCCGTACCAGTACGCCCGGGCGGGCGCAGGCGGGGTGGTGGAGCAACCCGCAGCCCTCGTCAGGCCTGGAGCGGTCGCACGACGCGGACTTGCAACTGACTGATGGGGGAGTGCCGGAATGTCATCCCCGGCGGAATCCCTCGTGATTTCCCGAGAGATTCCGCCGGGTTGACTGTGTGCGCGATGCTGGAGTCGAACCAGCGGCCTTTGGCTTCGGAGGCCAACGCTCTATCCAGCTGAGCTAATCGCGCGAACCACTCCTCCGACGTGGGCGGGTAAGTAGCCGACTTCCTCGACCGACGCAAGCACGCATTCGGGCACGGGCGCGCGGAGCGGCGACGACTCGGCGCGCGGCGGGCCAACTGTCCACCCGGAGATACATGTCCGGGCTCGGGCCCTCGGAACGGTCCGTGGGTCATGCGACCCGCTCGGGGGCGACTCGCGACCCGCTCGGGGGCGACTCAGGTGTCCAGGGACTGGAGCAGCAGCGACAACTGGTCCCGGCTCGCGCCCTTGGGCAGGTAGTAGTGCGGTCCCGAGCGGAGGGCCCCGCCCACGTCCTGCACCGCCGCGCCCGTCAGCAGGACCACGCGGGGAGGATCCCCGCGCGGCATCCGCTCCAAGACCTCGAGGCCATTCATTCCCGGCATGTTCAGGTCCAGGAGCATCACGCCGTAGCGCTGTCGCGCCAGCGAATCGAGGGCCTCCTGGCCATTGGCCGCCTCGATGGCCTCGTAGCCCAGCTCCTCCAGGCACAGCCGGAGGAACTCGCGCCAATCCGCGTCGTCATCGACGACCAGTACCTTGCGTGCGTCCCCGGCGGAAACCATCGGTTCCAAATGTCCTCCCAGTGCCAGTGGGAAAACCCCGCGGACACCGCGGGGCATTCTCCCGTGCCCGCTCGTGGGGCCGGACAGCAGGGGAGCAAGCAGTCGCTTCTAGAGCAGGGCGCCCGACAGCTGCGCGGCGAGGTACTGCAACGCGGGCAGGACATTGGCCCCGGCGCTGTGGGGCCGGGGCTGCACGCGGGCCTGGCGCCAGAGGGGCTCGCCCATGAGCCGACCCCCGGCATGGGAGAAGACGCGGAAGCGGCCCAGCTCGACGGAGCTGCCCGAATTGTAGATGCGCAGGGCGCGGCCCCGGGGCCGCCCCAGGTCGATCTCGCGCGGCACGTGCCGGTGGCCGTGGAGGATGAGATCGCACCGGCCCTGGATGCGCTGGACGAGCTCCGCGCCCAGGGCGAGCTCCGCGGCGTGGGGCCAGCCCAGGCGCGTCGCCAGACGCTCCGGGAAGCTCTCCTCGGGCAGGGGCAGGACGTGGTGGTGCAGCAGCACGGCCGTCAGCGCGCCCAGGGGCGCGGCGCTCAGGGCGCTGTCCACGGCGTCCAGCACGCCGGGGGTCAGCACCCCATGGCAGGCGAAGTAGTCGCGGTTGTGCGGTCCCGTGGAGTCCACGCACACCAGGTACAGCCCTTCATGCGCCTCCACCCGGACCTTCTGGCCGTTCATCCATGCGCGGCCCGCGTCCTCGCCCGTGCGGTCGTGGTTGCCGGGGACGAAGGTGAGCCGTCCCGCGTCGAGCAGGGGCGCGAAGAGCTCGCGGAAGCGCTGGTATTCGCGTCGGCCGCCCTGGTGGGTCAGGTCTCCCGTCACCACCACATGGTCCACGCGGCCGGTGAGCAGGCTCTCCACCAGCGCCTGGGCGGTGGCGTCGCTGCTGGGGGACAGGTCCAGGTGCAGATCCGACAGGTGCGCCAGGGTTCGCAGGTGCATGGGAGGGAAGTACCCCGGGCCTGAAACACCCTCATGTCCCGTGGGTGAAGCTTCCGGGATCGCCCCGTGACTTCGCGGTGAAGCGCTCAGCCCGCCAGCAGCTGCTCGGCGCGCGAGGTCTCGACGTGGACCGCGGGCCGGGGCAGGACGTGCACCGGGGCCGCGGGCGCCACGAGCCTCGAGCCGGCGCGCACCCGCAGCGAGCGGCCCCGCCAGTTGACCGAGCGGGCCCCGAGTCCATGGGCCCACGCCACGAAGAGCAGCGCGTCCTTGAGCAGCACCGCGGGCAGCGTCATCCAGGGCGTCTTCAGGCCCGGCCGCATGGCGCGAAAGACGAGCACGTCATGCAGGACCTTCACCCCCGCCACGGTGCCCGCCAGCCCGAGCGTCCAGGCCGAGGGGGAGAGCACCGCGCCCAGCAGCGCCCAGGGCAGGGGGTTGAGCGTGGACTGGGCCAGGTAGAGCGGCGTGGGGATGCAGGTGTGATGGATGATGCTCCAGCGCACGTAGCGCTGGAAGAACGTCTGGACGCTCTTCTTCTGGGACACGTTGTAGACGGGGGCGCGCGCCACCACGGCCCTCAGGCCCATGCGCCGCGTCACCCACTGGCCGATGACGAAGTCCTCCGCGAGCACGTTGCGCACGGCGTAGAAGCCGTCCAGGCCCTCCACCACCTCGCGGCGCAGCGCCATGGACTTGCCCACCACGAGATCCTGGCCCGCGATGCGCTTGGCGGCGATCTGCCCCGCGGCCGCCGTGGTGCACAGGTACAGGTTGTCCATCAACGAGCCGAGCGACGCCTCGCCCACGCCGCTCACCGGGTGCGACACGCAGCCCACCGAGGGATCCTCGAAAGCGCGGGAGAGCTCCTCCAGGTAGCCCGGTCCCACGCGCGTGTTGGAGTCGCTGATGAGCAGCACGTCGTAGCGCGCCGCGGCCGCCAGGGTGATGAGCTGGTTCACCTTGGGGTTGAGGCCCGGCTCGCCGTGCTGCATCTCCAGTCGCATCACGTCCGGCCAGCGTGCCACCGCGGCCAGCGCCACGGGATAGGCGGGATCCCGCGTGTCCTTCACGCCGAGGATGACCTCGTAGACGGGGTAGCCGAGCGTGGCGAAGCACTCGAGGTTGGCCTCCAGGTCATCGTCCACGCCGCACAGGGGCTTGAGGATGGAGATGCCCGAGCGGCGCGGCTCGGGAGGGGAGGGCAGGGGAGGGGCGTCGTCCCAGGCGTGGCGCAGCACGCAGACGAGCTGCACGCAGAGGGCGAGGGTGCCGAAGGTGGCCGCGGCGAGGAGGGCGAGGCTGAGCGTGTGGAGCGTGAGCACGGACGTTCTCCTGGACGGAGGAGATCGCGGGAGAGGCGCGACCTGTCCAGGGACGCTACGGGGCCCAGATGAAGGCTTCGTGAAGCCTCCGTGACGACGGGGAAATACATGCGGGGGCCACCCGCCCCGCGCTCACGTGCCCGAGGGCAGGTTGCGGCTGCGCGGGTGGCGGATGTCCGTGCCGCGCACCATGTAGATGACCATCTCCGCCACGTTGGTGGCGTGATCCCCGATGCGCTCGAGGTGCTTGGCGATGAACATCAACGCCGTGGCGCGGCGGATGTTCTTCGAGTCCTCCATCATGTAGCTGAGCAGCTCGTTGAAGATCTTCAGGTAGAGGGCATCCAGGTGATCGTCCGCCTTGAGCACCTCCTCGGCCTTGGTCGTGTTCGCCGAGACGAAGGCGTCCAGGGCCTTCTTCACCTGCTGCAGGGCGAGCTCGGCGAGCCGGGGCGTGTCCACGTAGGGCTTGAGCGGCGGGGCGGCGTTGAGATCCTTGGCCCGCTCGGCGATGTTCACCGCCAGGTCCCCGATGCGCTCCAGGTCGGTGACGATCTTCAGGGCCGTGGTGATGAGGCGCAGGTCGCTCGCGGCCGGCTGGCGCAGCGCGAGGATGCGGCGACATGCCTCGTCGATGTCCACCTCCAGGCGGTTGACCTCCTTGTCCCCCTGGGCGACCTCCTCGGCCAGCGACGTGTCCCGCTCGGTGAGCGCGCGCATGCTGTCGGCGATGAGCGCCTCCACCTTGGCGCCCATGGCCAGGAGCTTCTCGCGCAAGTCGCGCAGATCCGCCTCGAACGCCTTGTCCGTATGCACTGACGGCATGTGCCCGCCTCTTTTCCCGCTCAGCCGAACTTCCCGGTGACGTAGTCCTCGGTGCGCTTCTCACGCGGGTTGGTGAAGATGCTCTCCGTGGGCCCGCATTCCACCAGCTCTCCCATGTAGAAGAAAGCGGTGCGCTCGCTCACCCGCGCCGCCTGCTGCATGTTGTGGGTGACGATGGCGATGGTGTAGCGCGCCTTGAGCTCGTAGATGAGCTCCTCGATCTTCGCGGTGGCGATGGGATCCAGCGCGCTCGCGGGCTCGTCCATGAGCAGCACCTCGGGCTCGATGGCCAGGGCGCGCGCGATGCACAGGCGCTGCTGCTGGCCGCCGGACAGGCCCAGGGCGCTGTCCCCGAGGCGATCCTTCACCTCGTCCCAGAGCGCCGCGCCCCGGAGGGACTTCTCCACCCGCGCGGCCAGCTCCGCCTTGTCCTTCATCCCGCCCACGCGCAGGCCATAGGCCACGTTCTCGAAGATGCTCTTGGGGAACGGGTTGGACTTCTGGAAGACCATGCCCACGCGGCGGCGCAGGTCCACCACGTCCACGTTGCGGTCATGGATGCTCGTGCCCTCCAGGAGCACGGTGCCCTCGTGGCTGGTGCCGGGGATGAGATCGTTCATCCGGTTGAGCGAGCGCAGGAAGGTGGACTTGCCGCAGCCCGAGGGGCCGATGAGCGCCGTCACCTGGTGCTCGGGCAGGGTGAGGTTCACCGACTTGACGGCCACCTTGTTGCCATAGCGCAGGGTGAGCGCGCGGGACTCCATCTTGATGCGCGCGGGAGACGACGGGGACGAGGGCATGGCGGACGGGACTCAGTGGGCCGCGGCGGCGCGCCGGCGGGTGCGGGCGCGGATGAGCACCGCGACGAGGTTGAGGGCGAAGGTCAGCACGAGCAGCACCAGCACGGTGCCGTAGAGCAGGGGCCGGGTGGCCTCCACGTCGGGCGACTGGGTGGCCAGCACGTAGGAGTGGTAGCCCAGGTGCATGAACTGCGAGTTGAGCGCCTGGGGCAGTTCCGGCAGGAAGTAGGCCGCGCCGGTGAAGAGGATGGGGGCCACCTCGCCCGCGCCGCGCGACACCGCCAGCACCGCCCCCGTGAGGATGCCCGGCAGCGCGCCCGGCAGCACGACCCGCGCGAGCGTCTGGCTCTGCGTGGCCCCGAGGGCGAGGCTCGCCGTGCGCTGCTCCAGGGGCACCGCGCGCAGCGCCTCCTCCGTGGACACGATGACCACGGGCAGGGTGAGCACCGCCAGCGTGAGCGCCGCCCAGAGGATGCCGGGCTGGGCCCAGTGCAGCTCCTGGTAGCCGAGCAGCCGATCGAGGTTGCCGCCCACGAAGTGGATGAAGAAGCCCACGCCGAACAGGCCGAAGACGATGGAGGGCACGCCCGCCAGGTTGATGATGGCCACGCGCACCGCGCGCGCCAGCAGCGAGCCCGGCGGTGCGTACTCGTGCAGGTACACCGCCGTGAGCACGCCCACCGGCATCACCGCGAGCGTCATGAGCAGCGTGAGCGCCGCCGTGCCGTAGAGGGCGGGGAAGATGCCGCCGGCCATCATGCCGTCCGAGGGCGGCTCGGTGAGGAAGCGCCAGGAGATCATCCCGAGGCCGCCGCGCACGATGTCCAGGATGATGACGGCCAGCAGCGCCACGATGAGCAGCGCGGCGAGGCCGGTGAGGGACGTGAGCGCTCCACCCACGCCCCGGCGCCAGGCGGGGCTCATGCGCCCGCTCCCGACAGCCGCTTGAGGACCCGCCGGGTCCACGTACTGGCCACCATGTTGATGAGGAAGGTGAAGAAGAAGAGCTCCACGCCGATGAAGAAGAGCAGGGCGTAGTGGGGGCTGCCCGACACCACCTCGCCCATCTCCGCGGCGATGGTGGCCGACAGCGTGCGCACCGAGTCCGTGAGGGACGCGGACACGATGGCCGCGTTGCCCGAGGCCATCAGGACGATCATCGTCTCGCCGATGGCCCGGCCGAAGCCCAGCACGCACGCGGCGAGGATGCCCGGGGCGGCCGCGGGCAGCACCACCTTCCAGGCCGTCTCCCAGGGCGTGGCGCCGAGCGCCAGCGACGCCTCGCGGTAGCTGCGCGGCACCGCCGTGAGCGCGTCCTCGGACACGGTGAAGATGACGGGCACGATGGCGAGCGACAGGCCCAGCCCCGCCACCAGGGCGTTGAGCCGCGAGCCCAGCCCGAGCGTGTCCTGCAGGAAGCTGGCGAACACCATGAGCGCCACGAAGCCGAGCACCACCGAGGGGATGCCGGCGAGCATCTCGATGGTGGGCTTGAGCACCTCGCGCAGGCGCCGGGGCGCGAACTCGGCCGCGAACAGCGCCCCCGCCACGCCCAGCGGCACCGCCACCAGCATGGACACCATCGTCGTCTTGAGCGTGCCGATGAAGAGCGGAATCATGCTCACCTTGGGCACGGAGGACACCGGCTGCCACACGAAGGCGGTGGGCTTGCCCGCGCGCACCACCTGCGGCAGGAACATCTTCGACGGGCTCGCCTCGTGGCGGGCCTCGGCGTCCAGGAAGAGCGTGAGCGCCTCCCGGGCCACGAAGACGAGGATGAGCACCAGCGCCGCGATGCCCGTGAAGGCCATGGCCGTGATCACCCCGGCGATGGCCTTCTCGCGCAGCTGCCTGCGCCGGGCCGCCGAGGAGAGTCTCGGCGCCACCGCCGCCGGTCCCACGAATCCCTGACCCTGCATGCTGACCTGTCTATCCATCTTCGCCTCGGGACCCGTGTGACAATCGCGTGACGCCTGGACGCCTTACTTCACCGGGAAGTAGCCCACCTGGGTGGCGAGCGCCTGGCCCTCGGGCGACAGGACGTAGTCGAGGAAGGCCTTGGCATCACCCGTGGGCGCGGCGCGCAGGTAGAAGTACAGCTCGCGCGAGAGCGGGTACTTGCCGCTCTTGATGTTCTCCGCGCTCGGGGCGATGGCCTCCTTGCCCTGGAGCACCTTGAGCTCCTTGACGCCCTTGGCGTAGGCGGCGCCGCCATAGCCGATGCCGTTCTTCTCCTTGGCCACCGCGTTGACCACCGCGGCGGTGCCCGGCAGCGTCTGGGCGCTCGCGGTGTAGTCCTCGCCCTTGAGCACGTGGTCCTTCACGAACACGTAGGTGCCCGAGGAGTTCTCGCGCGAGTAGACGACGATGGGCGCGTCCGGGCCGCCCACCTGCTTCCAGTTCGTCACGTCGCCCAGGTAGATGTCGCGCAGCTGCTGCTCGGTGAGCGCGCCGAGCGGGTTGGACTCGCTCACGTAGAAGGTGACGCCGTCCTTGGCCACGGCGAGCTGCGTGGCGTTGGCCTTGTGGCGCGCGCGCAGCTGGGCGTTCTCCGCGTCCTTGATGGGCCGGCTGGACATGGCGATCTCCGTGGTGCCGTTGACGAGCGCCGCCAGGCCCACGCCCGAGCCGCCCCCCGTCACCTGCAGCTTGACGGTGGCGTTCTTCTTCATGAACTCCTCGGCCCAGCGCTGCCCGAGGATGACCAGCGTGTCCGAGCCCTTCACGGTGACCGTACCCGCGCGCGCGGCGCCCGGCAGGAGGAGCAGCAGCACCGTGGCGAGCGAGGCGATGAGCGTCTTCATGGGAGGTGTTTCCTTGGAGTGGGAATCCACGGGGGGCTTTACGTGACTCGCGTGGCCGTTGCGGGGACTCGCCGTGACAAATGCGTCACGCGCCTCACGCCGCTCCGGGCTCGACGATGCGGTAGCCCACGCCCCGGACCGTCTCCAGGTAGGCGCGCGCCGGGCCGAGCTTCTCGCGCAGGCGCATGATGTGCGTGTCGATGGTGCGCGTCTCCAGGTGGCTGGACAGGCCCCACACCTGTTCGAGGAGCAGCTCCCGGGACTGCACCCGGCCCACCCGCGACAGCAGGTGCTCGAGCAGCCGGAACTCCAGCGCGGTGAGCACCACCTCGCGGCCCTCCACCAGGAAGCGGTGGGCCGTGGTGTCGAGTGACAGGGGGCCGAGCGTGAGGGTGCTCCCGGCCTCCTGGGGGGTGCTGCCGCGCCGCAGGATGGCCTTGAGCCGCAGCACGAGCTCCCGGACGCTGAAGGGCTTGGTGACGTAGTCGTCGGCCCCCACCTCGAAGCCCCGCACCCGGTCGCCTTCCTCGCTCTTGGCCGTGAGCATGACGATGGGCACGTCCCGCGTGGAGGGCGTGGCGCGCAGCTGGCGGCAGACCTCCACGCCGGACATGTCCGGCAGCATCACGTCCAGCAGGATGATGTCGGCGCGCTGCTCGCGGGCGGCCACCAGCGCGGCATCCCCGGTGGCGGCGATGCGCGTGGAGAAGCCGACGGCGCGCAGGTTGAAGTCGATGAGCTCGGCGAGATCCCGCTCATCGTCGACAATGAGAATGTGGGGCATGGCGCGCGCACTGTGTGCCGCGACGTTCGCGGACCCGTGGCACCCAGGCGACAACTGCGTGACATCGACCGGACCTCAGCCGTCCAGGTCGTGTGCCCCGGCGAGCGGCAGCGGCTCCTCGTCGATGGGCAGGGGCGCGCCCTCCTCGGCATCGGCCGAGCGCAGGGCCGCGGGGTCCAGCGCGGGCAGTTCCAGCGGCGTGGGCCGGTGGGGGATGTTGGAGCCGGGCGGCGGGCGCAGCACGGGCCCGGGCGGCGGCAGCCCCGAGTGCCGACGCGCGGCCTCCATTAGCGCCTTGTGGTGGCGATAGCGCGCCTCGACGAGCTTGTGGATGAGCAGCGGTCCACCGGGGACGCGGCGCGCGGTGAGGGCCTGGGTGGCCTTGCGCACCGGGTAGCGCACCCGGCGGATCTGCACGCGCCAGCCCCGGGGCGTGAAGGTGAAGACGCCGTAGGCCGGACGCAGATCGCCATCCCGCGGAATGCCGGCGCTCGCCACGTCGGCGATGAGCAGGCGGCCCACGCGGCGGCGGTAGGGGAAGTGCAGGTGGCCGAACGCCACCGCCGCCGCATCCAGGTTCTGGAAGTAGCGGCGCACGGTGTTCTCATCCAGCGTGGGATCGAGCGAGTCCTCGAGGTTGCGCGGGTTGGCGTGGCAGACGAACAGGTCCTGCCCCCGGCGCGGGCTGTAGCGCACCGAGAAGGGCATGGAGCCCAGGCGCTTGAGCCAGGCCTCCCCGAGCTGATCCCTCGACCACTGGAGCAGCTCCGTCTTCCAGTGGTCGCGCTCCCGGTAGGCGCCCCCCAGGTAGTTGCCGGCGAGGTAGCAGTCGGTGTTGCCCATGATGAGGGCGTGACAGCGATCGAAGAGCAGCTCCACCGTCTCGCGAGGATGCGCGCCCCGCAGCGCGAGGTCGCCCGCGGCGACGATGTAATCGGGCGCTACCCGGGCGATGTCCTCCAGGACGGCCTCGCAGGCCGGGAGGTTGCCGTGAATGTCGGCGAGGATTGCGACCCGCATGGATGGCGCATCCTAACCCGCGGATGCAGCAGAGGGCACCGCCACCCGCAGTAAAATCGTGAAGGTGGAGCCCTCGTTCGGTTGGCTCTCCACCCGGACCTCGCCGCCCATGGCGCCCAGCAGGTGCTTGACGATGGACAGTCCCAGCCCCGTGCCCCCCATGTCCCGGCTGCGGCCTTTGTCCACCCGGTAGAAGCGCTCGAAGATGCGCGTGAGGTGCCGCGGCTCGATGCCCACGCCGCTGTCCCGCACGTGCACCACGCACCGACCCTCTTCCAGGCCCCCCGTCACCCGCACCCGTCCGCCCTCGGGCGTGTACTTCACCGCGTTGTCCAACAGGTTGAGCAGCACCTGTTCCAGGCCTCGCTCGTCTCCCTGGGCCACGAGCTCCGGGGGAACGTCCAATTCCAGGGAAATGCGTTTGCCCTGGGCCTTGTGCCGGACGGTCTCGGCCGCGCGGGCGGCCGCTTGCGCGAGCGGCACGTCCCGCACCTGGAGCTTCACTTCGCGTGACTCCAGGCGTGACAGTTCGAGCAGATCCTCGACGAGCTCCGAGAGCCGCTCGGACTGGCGGTGGATGATGTCGACCATCTTGGCGGCGACCTGGGGGTCGGCGAGGGCGCCGGACTGGAGCGTCTCCGCGTAGCCGCGGATGGCGGTGATGGGGGTGCGCAGCTCGTGCGAGACGTTGGCGACGAAGTCCTTGCGCACCTTCTCCAGGTGGCGCAGCTCGGTGACGTCGTGGAAGACGGCGGCGCTGCCGGGCAGGTCCCCGCCCAGGGGCGTCACCCGGATGGCGAGCGTGCGCGACAGCACGTCGTCCAGTGTCAGCTCCAGTCGGGTGGACACGCCTTCCTGGCAGGCCCGGCTCACGGCCTCGTTGAGCGAGTCGTGGCGCAGCAGCGTGAGCGGGCGCTGGCCGACGATGTCCCCCGCGGGCATCAGCATGCCGCGCAGCGCGTCGTTGTGGCGCAGCACGTTGCCCTCCACGTCCGTCACCCAGATGCCCTCGGCCATGCCGTCGAGGACGGCGGTGAGCGTGCGCGCCTCCTGCAGCAGGCCCACGTCGCGGGTGAAGTGCCGCTGGTGCAGCGCGTCGAGGGTGCGCCGCACCAGTGTCAGCTCCTCGAGCTCCTCGTCATCGGCGGCCGGGGGAGACGGGGAGGTGCTCTCGGGGCGGGTGAGCGCCGTGCGCGTGAGCCCGGTCAGGCGGCGCTGGATGAGACCCCGCGCCGCCATCAACGTCAGCCCGGAGCCGAGCAGGGTGGAGAGCGAGACATAGACGGCGTCCATGTTCCAGCCCAGCAGCAGGAAGACCACGAGCGCCACGCCAGCGGGAGCCAGCAGCGCGAGCAGCAGGGGGCGAGGGGGCATGGATCAGGGCGGGGTGAGCTTGTAGCCCACGCCGCGCACCGTCTCGATGATGTCGCCCGCGGGGCCGAGCTTCTCGCGCAGGCGCTTGATGTGCGTGTCCACCGTGCGGGTGTGGATCTCCGCCTGGATGCCCCACACGTCCGAGAGCAGGACCTCGCGGGTCTGCACCCGCTCGGTGCGCTCCATCAACGTGCGCAGCAGCCGGAACTCGAGCGCCGTGAGGGCCACCTCCTGGCCCCGGGCCCGGACCTGGTGGCGCGTGGTGTCCAGTTGGATGTCCCCGGCGGACAGCTGGGCGCTCTCACCCTCCTCGGCGTCCGCGCGCCGCAGCACGGCCTTGACCCGGAGCAGCAGCTCGCGCACCGAGAAGGGCTTCACCACGTAGTCGTCCGCGCCCAGCTCCAGGCCCTGGATGCGATCGGACTCCTGGCCCTTGGCGCTCACGATGATGACCGGCACCTTGCGCAAGTCCGCGTCGCCCTTGAACAGGCGCAGCACCTCGCTGCCCGCCAGGTCCGGCAACATCAGGTCCAGCAGCAACAGGTCCGGCGGATTCGCGCGGGCGCGGGCCAGACCGCTCGCGCCCGAGCCCACCGCCTCCGCCTCGAAGCCCGCGGCGCGCAGGTTGTACTCCACCAGTCCGGCCAGATCCTGCTCGTCCTCGATGATCAGGATGCGTGCCATGTCTCCTCCCGGCTTGCCGTGCTCACGCCGATTGCACTAACAGAGCCCCCGTGTCGGCTGAATGAAGAGGATGTGACGCCTTCGTGACAACGCGGCGGGGCGGGTGCGCCGCCTCGCGCGTCCCCCGGGCTCAAGGCGAGGGGAAGGTGGGGTTGCAGCCGACGGCGGCGAGCTGGATGGACGCGGCGATGAAGGGCTCGTTGCGGGAGCTCACGGCGTTCAGGTAGTTGCAGGAGCTGCCGAGGAAGCGCGGCGGGCTGCTGCGCGAGACCGCCTCGATGACGATGGCGTAGTCGCGACCGACGGGGATGTTCACGTCGAGCTTCTGGGTGCCGCCCTCGCCGAGCTGGACCGGGAAGACGAGCGCCCGGCCCGTCTTGCCCGCGGAGTCCGCGATGACGAGCGGCTCGGTGGCCTTCACCTGCTGGTTGAGGCACGAGCGCTGGAGATCCGCGCAGCTGCGCGCGGCGCCATTGGGCAGCACCACCACCTGGAAGGCCCCCAGCTCGTCGGCGACGGCTTGCGAGAGCACCAGCCGCATGCCCAGCGGCTGGCTGTCCGGCTCGTCCATGCCGCCGCAGCCCAGCAGGAGGGTGGCGCCCAGCAGGGCGAGAGACGAGGCGCGCGCGCTCATGGACGGACCTGGACGGTGATGGGCACGAGGGCCCGGTTGTCGGAGGTGGCGTACACGACGGCGCCCGCGGTGCCCGCCACGGCGACCGCGCCCACGGCGACCCACAGCCAGGGGCTCTTGTACCAGGGGCGCTCGCTCACCACGGCGACCGCGCCCGCCTCGGGCGTCACCTGGAAGATGAGCGGGTTGAACGCATCGCCCCGGCCCGCCAGGCGCCGCTGGGCCGCGTCCGCCACCTCGAAGTAGTACTCCACTTCATAGGCCGAGGACGTGGGGGGCAGCTCGTAGGCGGGCAGGGTGGCGACGAAGTGCTCCTTGTTGGTCCGGTCGCGCGCGAAGTCCACCGAGCTGTAGGCCTGCGCGCCCGCGCGCCGGTAGAAGAGCCGCGCCCGGGCCCCGAGCGCCATGTCGGTGATGCGCGCCTCGGCCACCACGGGCTCCTTGCCGTTGGTGTCCGGAATCGGGTCCACCTGCAGCGTGACGGGCCGCACGCGCCGGTTCTTGATGTCCTCCTTGATGCGCGCGTACAGGGCGCGGATCTTCGGCGGCGCCGTGCGCGGCAGCTCGTAGTCCGGCCGGGCCTGCAGGAGCATCTCGTAGGCCTCGCGCGCCCGGGCCTCGTCCCCGAGGTACAGGGACGTGATGCCGAGCAGGCGGTAGAGCTCCACGAGTTGGTCGTCCGTGACGTCCGGGGCATCCAGCCCGGCCTCCACGGTCCGTACCGCCTCCTCGAACTCGCCGTCCTCGATCTGTTCCTGGGCGCGTGCGATCTCCGGACGCGCCGGGGCCGTCTGATACAAGAGCGGCCGAGGGAAAAGGGGTCTGGCCAGCGAGGCGCCCGGCATCAGCAGGCTCGCCGTCAGGATGCACGCCACCACGCGATACCGCTGCACGTCCATTGGCCGGCACCCTAGCAGACGGACAGGCCTCGCTCCACTTCGAGGCGCACTCCTCGTGCAACATCCGCGTGTCTTGGACATCCTTGGGTGTTCTGGCGCGTTGACTCCGGGGGGAGGCCTCCCCATGATGCGCGCCCCTTTTGGACAGGATGAGATGTCGTGGCGATGCGCGTAAAGATTGAAGAGATTAAGGACCAGGGGCTTCAGCTCAAGGAGTCGCTGAGCCTGGAGCAGCTCCGCGCCGCGCTCGAGGGCTCGGGCTTCCAGGCCACCGAGCCCCTGGCGGTCTCCGCCGACCTGCGCAAGGTGAGCGGGGGCGTGCTGCTCAAGGCCCAGTTCACCGAGCGCGTGGACACGCAGTGCAAGCGCTGTCTCACCGACGCGACGCTGACGCTGCCCGTGTCCTTCACGCTCAACCTGGTGCCCCAGTCGCTCGCCCGAGGCGAGGACGTGCTGGACGAGGACGAGGTGGAGGAGAAGGACCGGGGCCATGGAGAGTCGGGTGGCTCCTTCTCCATCAATGACACGGACGAGGAGGTCTTCGACGGCAAGGTCATCGACCTGGAGCCCATCGTGCGCGAGCAGGCGATCCTGGCGCTGCCCATGAACGCCCTGTGTCGCGAGGACTGCAAGGGCCTGTGCGCCCAGTGCGGCCAGAACCTCAACGAGAAGGCGTGTGCCTGCGAGGCGAAGAGCGAGGATTCACCCCTGGCCCGGCAGCTCAAGAAGCTCAAGATCCAGAGCTGAGGCCCCCCATCGCCGCCTCCTCCTTTTATAGGGGGAGGCGCCGCGGGGCCCACGCCACGAACGAAAAGGCCGCCCCTCTTCATCGAGGGAGCGGCCTTTTGACCTTCCAGCGAGCGCTGGAGCCCGGGGACTAGCCCTGGGCGGCGGGGACCGTCTCGCGGCCCTTGTAGAAGCCGCAGGCGCTGCAGGCGCGGTGCGGAAGCGCCGGCTCGTTGCAGTTGCTGCACTTGATCACCTGCACGGCGCTCCGCAGGTTGTTGTTGGCCGCCCGGCGGCGGTCACGACGCATCTTGGACGTACGCTTCTTGGGAACACCCACGGCTCACCTCTATATCGTCACGGTCCGGGCTTCCGGAGATGTTCTCACCAGATCCGACCGGTAAAAGCTTGGAAGGCGGCGGACCCTAGCCGCTCGGGACGTGTGAGTCAACGCGCCAATGGGGATCAAATCCCCCGGGGGCGGCAACGCCCCAGGTCCGCCCCCTATTCTACCCCCGGGCCGGGCCGGGTCCATGGAAGGATGCCGCCGCGATGAGGCTCGTTCTGGATGCGATGGGGGGGGATCACGCCCCGGAGACCCCCGTGCGAGGCGCGCTCCTGTTCGCCCGGGAGCGCGCGGAGCACGAGGTGGTGCTGGTGGGGCCCGCGGACCGGGTGCGCGACTGCCTCGCGCGGGCGGGGGGCGCTCCCCTCAATGTGCGCGTGCATCCCGCCTCCCAGGTCGTGGAGATGGGCGATCAGGCCTTCTCCGCCATCCGCCGCAAGCGCGACTCCTCCCTCCGGGTGGGCTTCGAGCTCGTGCGCCGGGGCGAGGCCGAGGCGTTCGTGTCGGCCGGGCACTCGGGGGCGGTGATGGCCGGGGGGCTGCTCGTGCTCGGCCGCCTGCCCGGGGTGGACCGCCCCGCCATCGCCACGCTCCTGCCCGCCCTCAAGGGCAGCGGGCGCTGCCTGCTCCTGGACTCGGGGGCCAACGTGGAGTGCAGGCCCGAGCACCTCGCCCAGTGGGCCGTGCTGGGCAGCGCCTACGTGCGGGCCCGGCTGGGGCTGGCGCGTCCCCGGGTGGCCGTGCTCTCCAATGGCGAGGAGTCCTCCAAGGGCACGGCGCTCACGCGCGCGGCGGCGGCGCTGCTGCGGGGCTCGGACCTGAACTTCGTGGGCTACGCCGAGGGGCGCGCGCTGTTCTCCGGCGACGTGGAGGTGGTCGTCACCGACGGTTTCACGGGCAATGTGGTGCTCAAGACCTCCGAGGGCGTGGCGGCGGGAGTGACGGGGGTGCTGCGCTCGGCCATCGAGGCGCGGGGCGGCCTGGCGGAGAAGCTGGGGGCGCTGCTCCTGCGGCCCACCTTCGCGGGGCTGCGCAAGATGGTGGACTACGCGGAGCACGGCGGCGCGCCGCTGCTCGGCATCCAGGGCGTGGCCATCGTGGCCCATGGTCGCAGCTCGCCGCGCGCCCTGCAGCAGGCCCTGGAGGCGGCCGCGCGCTCGGCCGAGGCGGGGGGCCACGCCGAGTTGACGCGTTGCATCGCCCAGGCCGCCGCCTGGCTTCCCGTCCGCCACCGGGGAAAGAGCGCACCCTCGGGGGGGTGACTCGGGGTGGTGAGAAGTGCTGGCTCAACCTGGGCGAATACGGCAATACGTCCTCCGCCTCCCTGCCCATGGCGCTCGGGTAGTGGAGTCCTTGAGGGAGGGAGTTCGCGGCATGTCGAAGATCGCTTTCATTTTCCCCGGCCAGGGCAGTCAGGCCGTTGGCATGGGGAAGGACCTGTTCGAGAAGTTTCCCGAGGCCCGGGTCGTGTTCGAGGCGGCCGACGAGGCACTGGGCGAGAAGTTCACCCAGACGATGTTCGAGGGGCCCGAGGCCGCGCTCAAGCTGACGGCCAACACCCAGCCGGCCATCCTCACCGTGTCGGTGGCCGCGCACGCCGTGTTCTCCCGGCGGGGGCCGGCGCCGGTGTTCGTGGCGGGCCATTCGCTCGGGGAGTACTCGGCCCTGGTGGCCGCGGGGGCGCTGTCCCTGGAGGACGCCGTGCGGGCCGTGCGCGCGCGGGGCACCTTCATGCAGGAAGCCGTGCCCGAGGGCGTGGGCGCCATGGCCGCCATCCTCGGCCTCACCCCGGACAAGGTGAAGCAGGCGTGTGACGAGGCGGCCCAGGATCAGGTGGTGTCCCCCGCCAACTACAACTCGCCCGAGCAGACGGTCATCGCCGGCCATGCCCAGGCGGTGGAGCGCGCCGGGGCGCGGAGCAAGGAGCTGGGCGCCAAGCGCGTCATGCCCCTGCCGGTGTCCGCCCCCTTCCACTGCGCGCTGATGGACCCCGTCAAGCCGCGCCTGGCCGAGGTGCTCGCGCGGGTGAAGGTGGGTGCACCGGCGGTACCGGTGGTGACCAACGTGGAGGCGCGCCCCAACACCGACGCGGCGCGCGTGGTGCCCCTGCTGCTCGAGCAGGTCAGCTCCGTGGTGCGCTGGCTCGAGTGCGTGGAGACGCTCAAGGCCGAGGGCGTCACGCGCCTCGTCGAGCTGGGCCCGGGCAAGGTGCTCAGCGGGCTCACCAAGCGCATCAGCAAGGACATCGAGTCGTTCAACGTGGAAGATTCCGCGAGCCTGGAGAAGGTCCTCGCGGCGCTGGGAGCCTGAGATGAGCGCATTCAAGGACAAGGTGGTGTTGGTGACGGGTGGCTCGCGCGGGATTGGCCGGGCCATCTGCGTGGCGTTCGCGAAGCAGGGCGCCACGGTCGTCATCAGCTACGCGGGCAACGAGGCGGCCGCCCAGGAGACGCTGGGGCTCGTGCAGGCCGCGGGCGCCCGGGGCGAGATCGTCCGCTTCGACGTGGCGGACACCGCCGCGTGCGCCAGCGCCGTGGAGGCGTGCGTCAAGACGCACGGCCGGCTGGACGTGCTCGTGAACAACGCGGGCATCGCCGTGGACGGCCTCGTCATGCGCGTGAAGGACGAGGACTGGGACAAACAGTTGGACACCAACCTCCGGGGCGCCTTCGCGCTCATCCGCGCCGCCAGCCGCCCCATGATGAAGCAGCGGGGCGGGGCCATCATCAACCTGACCTCCGTGGTGGGGGAGATGGGCAACGGCGGGCAGGCGGCCTACTCGGCCTCCAAAGCGGGTCTCATCGGCCTCACCAAGTCCGTGGCCCGGGAGCTCGCCAGCCGCAACATCCGTGTCAACGCCGTGTCGCCGGGCTTCATCGACACCGACATGACGGCCTCCCTGGAGGGCGCCACGCGCGAGAAGATGGTGGCCGCCATCCCCCTGTCCCGCCTGGGCTCGGGCGAGGACGTGGCCAACGCCGTGTTGTTCCTGGCCGGAGACGCCGCCGCCTACATCACCGGAGAGGTCCTCAAGGTGAACGGCGGCATGTACATGTAGCCAAGGGTTGGATCGGCGCGGGGCCTGGAGTATACCGCGCCCGCCTTTACAGGGTCCGGGGAGTATGCTGGGCCGTCACGCGGTTTCCGGAGGATTCAATACCCATGACGACGTCTACCATCGAGAGCAAGATCAAGGGCATCATCGCCGACCAGCTGGGGGTGGGCGAGGAGGAGATCAAGCCCGAGTCCTCCTTCATCGAGGACCTCGGCGCCGACAGCCTCGACATCGTCGAGCTGGTGATGGCGATGGAGGAGGAGTTCGAGG
The DNA here is from genome assembly GCF_016904885.1 of Archangium primigenium. NCBI lineage: Bacteria > Pseudomonadati > Myxococcota > Myxococcia > Myxococcales > Archangiaceae > Melittangium > [Archangium] primigenium. Next base: position 7,086,569 of record NZ_JADWYI010000001.1, on the reverse strand, counting down.
TCGAGATCCCCGACGAGGAGGCCGAGAACATCAAGACCGTCGGTGACGCCATCAACTACGTCAACACCCACAAGAAGTAGGCCTCACCGGTAGGACCGGGGCGCGTGGGTAGCGCCCGGTGTTCCATGGCAGCAGCGCGGTAGGGAGTGGAGAGTCACGTGTCAAACCGTCGAGTCGTCATCACCGGTACCGGCATCCTCACGGCACTGGGCACCGGTACCGAGAAGAACTGGAAGGCGATGCTCGCCGGCCAGTCCGGTATCGCGAACATCACCCGCTTCGATGTGGGGAAGATCGACACCCGCTTCGCCGGGGAGGTGAAGGACTTCCAGCCCGAGCAGTTCATCGAGAAGCGCGAAGTGCGCCGGATGGACCTGTTCGCCCAGTTCGCGCTCGCGGCGGCCGACATGGCCGTCAAGGAGAGTGGCCTGCCCATCGGGCCGGACGCTCCCCATGGCTACACGCCCGAGAAGGTCGGCGTCATCGTGGGCTCGGGCATTGGTGGCATCTCCTCGCTCGAGGAGCAGCACCACAAGGGGATGGAGAAGGGCTTTGACCGGCTCTCTCCGTTCTTCATCATCCAGATGATCATCAACATGGCGCCTGGACTCATCTCCATGCGCTATGGCTGCAAGGGCCCCAACTGGTCGCCCGTGTCGGCCTGCGCCACCAGCGCGCACGCCATCGGCGAGGCCTGGAAGTCCATCCGCCTGGGCGAGTGTGACGCGGTCATCGCCGGCGGTGCCGAGGCGGCCATCACCCCGCTGGGCATGGGCGGCTTCTCGGTGATGAAGGCCCTGTCCAACCGCAACGACAGCCCGGCGAGCGCCAGCCGTCCCTTCGACAAGGAGCGCGATGGCTTCGTGATGGGCGAGGGCGCGGGCATCGTCGTGCTCGAGGAGCTGGAGCACGCCAAGAAGCGCGGCGCGCGCATCCTCGCGGAGGTCGTGGGTTATGGCGCCAACTCGGACGCGCACCACGTGACGCAGCCCGCCCCGGAAGGCGAGGGCGCGGCGCGGTGCATGCGCCTGGCGCTCGCGTCCGCGGGCATGAACCCCGAGGACGTGAGCTACATCAACGCGCACGGCACCTCCACGCCCTTCAACGACGCCAACGAGACCAAGGCCATCAAGGCCGTGTTCGGCGCGCACGCGCGCAAGGTCGCCGTGTCGTCCACCAAGTCCATGACGGGCCACATGCTGGGCGCCGCCGGTGGCGCCGAGGCCGTGGTGAGCGTGATGACGCTCCTCCACGACATCGTCCCGCCGACCATCAACCTGACCAACCCGGATCCGGACTGCGATCTGGACTACGTGCCCAACCAGGCGCGTGAGCAGCGGGTGGACGCGGTGATGAGCAACTCGTTCGGTTTCGGCGGCACCAACGCGGTGCTGGTGTTCAAGAAGTTCCAGTAGCACGTCCCCCCCGGGCCGCCGCTCGCGCGGGGGCCCGGCGCAGGGAAGAAGAGGGCGCCCATGAAGGTCATCATCGCGTCGGACCATGCGGGCCTGGAGTTGCGCCGCGAACTCGTGAAGGCGCTCCAGGAGGCGCGCACCGAGGTGGATGACCGGGGGCCGGCCACGGCGGACTCCGTGGACTACCCCGACTTCGCCCGCCAGGTGGCGCTCGGGGTAGCGGAGGGCCGGGCGACCTTTGGCGTCCTCGTGTGCGGCACGGGCATGGGCATGGCCATCACCGCCAACAAGTTCCCGGGCATCCGCGCCGCGCTCTGCACGGACGAGTTCGTGGCCCGCATGGCCCGGGCCCACAACGACGCCAACGTGCTCTGCCTGGGTCAGCGCGTGGTGGGGGCGGGGCTCGCCCGGAGCATCCTCGAGGCGTTCCTGACCACCCCGTTCGAGGGCGGCCGCCACCAGCGGCGCCTGGACAAGATTCGCGAGGCCGAGTCCGGCAACGGGCGCTGACGGCCGCCATTCCCCGCTGAGGAGAGACACGCCATGGAGAACACCCGCACGCTGTCCCAGGTCGATCCGGAGATCGCCAAGGTCCTCCTCGAGGAGACGCGCCGCCAGGAAGACGGCCTGGAGCTCATCGCCTCGGAGAACTTCGTCAGTCCCGCGGTGATGGAGGCCGCTGGCTCGGTCCTCACCAACAAGTACGCGGAGGGCTACCCCGGCAAGCGCTACTACGGCGGGTGCGAGGTGGTGGACGTGGCCGAGTCGCTCGCCATCTCCCGCGCCAAGGAGCTCTTCGGCGCCGAGTACGCCAACGTGCAGGCCCACTCGGGCAGCCAGGCCAACATGGGCGCCTACATGGCGCTGATGAAGCCGGGAGAGACGCTGCTCGCGCTGGACCTGAACTCCGGCGGCCACCTCACCCACGGCTCCGCGTTCAACTTCTCCGGCAAGCTCTACAAGGCCGTGCACTACGGGCTCACCCGGGACACGGAGACCATCGACTACGCGCAGGCCGCCGCGCTCGCCCAGGAGCACAAGCCGCGCGTGGTGGTGGTGGGCGCCTCGGCCTACCCCCGCATCATCGACTTCGCGAAGTTCCGCGAGATCGCCGACAGCGTGGGCGCCGCGCTCATGGTGGACATGGCGCACATCGCCGGCCTCGTGGCCGCGGGGATCCACCCCTCGCCCGTGCCCCTGGCCGACATCGTCACCAGCACCACGCACAAGACGCTGCGCGGCCCGCGCGGTGGCCTCGTGCTGGCCAAGGAGTCCTACGGCAAGACGCTCAACAGCCAGATCTTCCCGGGCATCCAGGGCGGCCCCCTCATGCACGTCATCGCCGCCAAGGCCGTGGCCTTCCGCGAGGCGCTGTCCCCCGAGTTCAAGGCCTACCAGAAGCAGATCGTCGCCAACGCCCAGGCGCTCGCCGAGGCGCTGCAGAAGGGCGGCCTGCGCCTGTGCTCTGGCGGCACCGACAACCACCTGATGCTCGTGGACCTGCGCCCCAAGAAGCTCGTGGGCAAGGTGGCCGAGGAGGTGCTGGGCAAGGCCGGCATCACGGTGAACAAGAACATGATCCCCTTCGATCCGGAGAAGCCCACGGTGACGTCCGGTGTGCGCATCGGCACCCCGGCGCTCACCTCGCGCGGCATGAAGGAGGCGGAGATGGCCACCGTGGGCGCCCTGGTGGTCGAGGCGCTGGACCACGCCTCGGACGAGGCGCGCCTCGCCAGCATCCGTGGCCGCATCCAGGAGTTCACCCAGAGCTTCCCGCTCTACGCCTCGCGCCTGAAGTAGCGGGCCCCACCGCCGCCCCATGCGCTGCCCCTTCTGCCAGGACGCCGAGAACAAGGTCATCGACTCGCGCGAGTCTCAGGAGGGGTCCGTCATCCGCCGGCGCCGCGAGTGCCTCCAGTGCAAGCGGCGCTTCACCACCTACGAGCGCGTGGAGGAACTCGCCCCGCTCATCGTGAAGAAGGACGGGCGGCGCGAGACGTTCGATCGGGACAAGCTGCTCGCGGGGCTGCAGAAGGCCTGCGAGAAGCGCCCGGTGTCCTCGGATCGGCTGGAGGAGACGGTGACGGCCGTGGAGCGCCTGCTCCAGGGCCTGGGCGAGAAGGAAGTGCCCTCGTCGGTCATCGGCGAGGAGGTGATGCGGCGGCTGCAGGTGCTGGACGAGGTGGCCTACGTGCGCTTCGCCTCGGTGTACCGCAGCTTCCACGACATCACCGAGTTCATGGAGGAGCTCAAGGACCTGCTGTCGGAACGGGCGCGTGAGCGCAAGCCGCCCCGTTCTCCGGACAAGGAAGGTTGACGGGGGATGCGGCTCTTGACGCGAGCGCGATTGCAGGCGGGGCGCGCGCCCCGGGCCAAGCGCACGGCGGATTTCGACCGCGCCGTGGCCGAGTTCTTCATGCGCATGGCGCTGGAGGAGGCCGCCAAGGGCCTGGGCCGCACCAGCCCCAATCCGGTGGTGGGCGTCGTGCTGGTGAAGGGCGGCCGGGTCATCTCCCGCGGCTACCACCGCCGCGCGGGCACCGCGCACGCCGAGGTGGTGGCGCTCGAGGCCGCGGGCACCAAGGCGCGGGGCGCCGACCTCTACACCACGCTCGAGCCGTGCGATCACTACGGGCGCACGCCGCCGTGCAGTCAGGCCATCCTGGACGCGGGCGTGCGCCGGGTCATCACCGCCTCGTCGGATCCCAACCCCAAGGTGAACGGCAAGGGCGTGGCCCGGCTGCGGCGCGCCGGGGTGCAGGTGCTCACCGGCGTGCTCGCCGAGGAGGCCGATCGGCTCAACCGCCCCTTCTTCAAGGCGATGACCACCGGCCTGCCCTTCGTCTCGCTCAAGGCGGCGGTCACCCTGGACGGCAAGCTCGCCACCGCCACCGGGGACTCGCGCTGGGTGACGGGCGAGCAGGCCCGCGCGTGGGTGCACCGGCTGCGCGACCAGGTGGACGTCATCCTCGTGGGCGCGAACACCGCCCGCCGTGACAACCCCCAGCTCACCACCCGGCTGCCCGAGGGCAGTGGGAAGGATCCCGTGCGGGTCGTGGTGGATTCGCGCCTGCGGCTGCCGGCGACGCTCACCGTCTTCACCCAGCGCTCGCCCGCGCGCACCGTGGTGGCCACGCTCGAGGAGCCCACCGGCCGCAAGGCCAAACGCTTCCTCTCGACCGGCGCCGACGTCTGGCAGCTGCCCGAGAAGGACGGGCAGGTGGATCTGGAAGCCCTCATGCGCCGACTCGCCCAGGAGGGCCTCAACCATGTCCTCGTGGAGGGTGGGGCGGAGATGTACGGCTCGTTCCTGCGCGAGGAGCTGGCCGACGAGCTCCTGCTCTTCATCGCGCCCAAGCTCATCGGCGGCGAGGGCCTGTCCTGGTCGGGCTCGCTGGGCGTCAAGCAGATGGCGCGCGCGCTCACGGTGAGCCCGCTCGCCTTCGAGCAGGTGGGCGAGGATCTCCTGCTGCGCACCCAGCTCCAGCCGCGCCGCTGAGCCGCTCAGGCCCGGACGTAGCCCAGCGCCAGATCGAAGATCATCAGCTCCAGGCGCTCGCGGGCCTCTTCGTCCATCTCCTCGAAGGTGAGCGAGACGCGCCGCGGCTCCTGCTCCCCCGTGTCCCGCGCCACGAGCCGCACGAGCCCCGTCACCGGCCGCTCGTGGGCCTCGGGCAGCCACAGCACGAAGCCGCCCACCTCGCCCGCCACCGGGGGATGGGTCAGCCGGCAGGAGAAGCCCCCCGAGGAGACATCCAGGGTGCGGCCCCGCCAGGCGCCTTCCCGGAAGCACACGTCCACCACGAGGCCCTTGGGCACCCGGAAGGTGCGGCGCGCGCTCGTGCCCGTCACCGGGTTCTGCCCCTGGGACTCGAGCAGCGAGCGCGCGAAGTGCTCCCGGGCCTCCAGATAGCGCGCCCGCTCCTCGCTCGTGTGCAGCCCGCGGCGCGCCCGCTCGTGCAATTCCCGGAAGTTCGTCAACCACGCGGTCAAATCCATACGCCCAGTCTACCCGGCCCCGGCCGGGCGACCGAGCGTGCCGTGAGGGGGACGACCTGGGAGGTCGCTCGCCGTCCGGGCCCGCCCGGGGAGGAGGCGGGGGCGCGGGAGAAGCAGCGGTCGCGGACGCGCGAATCCGTTATAAGCCAGCGCGACATGTTCACCGGACTCATCCAGGACATTGGCGTGGTGGAGCGGGTCATCCCCGGCGGGATGACGGACCTGTGGATCCGCACCTCGCTCGGGGCGCGGGACTTCACACTCGGCGAGTCGATCGCGGTGGATGGCGCCTGCCTCACCGTGGTGGAGCGCGCGGGCGACTCCTTCCGCGTCCAGGCGGCGCCGGAGACCCTGCGGCGCACGACGCTCGGGGCCCGGACGCCCGGCTCGCGGGTCAACCTCGAGCGGGCGCTCGCGCTGGGCGACCGGCTCGGCGGCCACATGGTCAGCGGCCACGTGGACGCGGTGAGCGAGGTGCTGGAGACGCGCACCGAGGGCGGCTCGTGGGTGATGCTCTTCCGGCTCACCCCGGACATCGCCCCCTTCTTCATCGAGAAGGGCTCGGTGGCCATCGACGGCATCAGCCTCACCGTCAACTCGGTGGGCGTGGACCACTTCGGCGTGCAGCTCATCCCCGAGACCCAGGAGCGCACCACGCTGCGCTCGCGCGCGGTGGGGGAGCGGGTGAACCTGGAGGCGGACATGATTGGCAAGTACGTGGCGCGGCTCATCTCGCTGCGCCAGGGCCCGGGGGCCGGGCTCACCGAGGCCGCGCTCAAGGCCGCGGGCTTCGGGGGCTGAGCATCGGGGTTGATTCGTCCGCAAGGACCGGGAGTTCGCATGGCGCGCGGCAAGCAGCAGCAGGACACGGACAGCATCGCCCTGGTGGAGCGGGCGCTCGCGGACATCCGCAAGGGGCGGATGGTCATCCTCACGGATGACGAGGACCGCGAGAACGAGGGCGACCTCGTCATGGCGGCGGAGAAGGTGACCCCCCAGGACATCAACTTCATGGCCACCCATGGCCGCGGGCTCATCTGCCTGTCGCTCGACGAGGAGCGCATCCGCCGGCTCAACCTGCCCCTGATGGTGCAGGACAACACCTCCTCCTTCCAGACGGCCTTCACCGTCTCCATCGAGGCCGCCCAGGGCGTGTCCACCGGCATCTCCGCCAAGGACCGCGCCCACACCATCCAGGTGGCGGTGGCGCCCAACGCCAAGCCCTCGGACCTGTCGCGCCCCGGCCACATCTTCCCCCTGCGCGCGCGCGAGGGTGGGGTGCTCGTGCGCACCGGCCAGACGGAGGGCAGCGTGGACCTGTCGCGCATGGCGGGCCTGCGCCCCTCGGGCGTCATCTGCGAGATCATGAACCCCGACGGCACCATGGCGCGTCGGCCGGACCTCGTGCGCTTCGCCCGCAAGCACCAGATGGTGCTCCTGTCCGTGGCGGACATCATCCGCTACCGGCTGGAGCGCGAGCGGCTCGTGAAGCGGCTGGGCGAGGCGACGCTGGAGCGCCGGGGCCAGGGCTCCTTCCGGGCCTACACCTATGGCAGCGCGGTGGACACGGCCGTGCACGTGGCCCTGGTCAAGGGCGACATCTCCGGCCGGGAGCCCGTGCTCACCCGCGTGCATCGCTCCTGCCTCATGGGGGACGTGCTGGGCAGCGCCGGGTGCGAGTGCGGCCCTCAGCTGGAGCGGGCCTTCCAGAAAATCCACGAGGCGGGGCGGGGGGTGGTCATCCTCCTGCAGCGCGATGCGTCCGCGAAGGATCAGCTGCGCTGCACCCACGTGCCCAACGAGGAGCTGGTCCCCGGGCACAAGGATCAGACCCGGCTGCGCGAGTTCGGCGTGGGGGCGCAGATCCTCAAGGATCTCAAGCTGACCCGGCTGCGCCTGCTCACCAACAACCCCAAGAAGATCGTGGGGTTGGAGAGCTACGCCCTGGAGGTGGTGGAGCAGCTGCCCCTGGCGGAGCCGGCGGAGCCCGCCCGGCGGGTCGCCGCTCGTCGCCTCGCTCCCCCCCGCCGGGCCTCCTGAGCGGCTCGCCCGGGGGGAAAACTGGGGGGGACGCCACCCGGGTGCCTGGTGTAGAGAGGGCCGCACATGCCCCGTTACATCGAAGGTGACTTCCTCCCCCCCAAGGGCCGCTTCGCCATCTGCGTGGCCCGTTTCAACGCGTTCATCACCGAGGAACTGGTGAAGGGCGCGGTGGACACCCTGGTGCGCCACGGTGTGGCCGATGGGGACATCGACGTGTTCCGCTGCCCCGGCACCTACGAGCTGCCGGCGCTCACGCGGCGCGTGTCGGAGACCCGGTCCTACGTGGGCATCGTCACCCTGGGCGCCGTCATCCGCGGGGGCACGCCCCACTTCGACTACGTGTCGGGCGAGTGCACCAAGGGCATCGGCCAGGTGGCCTTCACCTCCCAGGCGGCCGTCACCTTCGGCGTGCTCACGTGTGACACCGTGGAGCAGGCCATCGACCGCGCCGGCGTGAAGGCCGGCAACAAGGGCTCCGAGGCGGCGATGGCCTGCATCGAGATGGTCAACCTGCACACGCGGCTCGCCTCCCTGCCGCAAGGAAAGAGCTGACCATGGGCGCGCGCAGAACGGCTCGTGAGCGGGCGCTCCAGGCGCTCTACCAGGTGGACATGGCGCCGGGCTCCCGCATCGGCGAGGCCCTGGAGGCCGCGTGGGCCGCCGCCGAGGTGGCCAACACCGAGGCCGAGGCGGTGAAGTTCGCCCGCGAGCTCGCCGAGGGCGTGCAGTCCCACCGCGAGGAGATCGACCAGCTCATCGAGAAGCACAGCCACAACTGGCGCCTGGACCGCATGTCGCGCATCGACCGCAACGTGCTGCGCCTGGGCGTCTTCGAGCTCAAGTACCGCCCGGACATCCCCAAGAAGGTGTCCATCAACGAGGCGGTGGAGCTGGGCAAGAACTTCGGCACCGAGGAGTCCAGCGCCTTCGTCAACGGCCTGCTGGATCGCGTGGCCGTGGCCCTGGGGAAGCAGTGAACGTCTCCACCCACGAGCTCGGTCTGGCGGGTCTGGACTCGCTGCAGGAGGTGGACGCCCTCTGCCTCTTCGTGGCCGAGGACGACCGGCCCCTGCCGGGCATCGCGGGGTATGTGGACTGGCGCCTGTGCGGCACCCTGTCGCGCGTGCTCCTGTCCGGCTTCTTCGCGGGCGCCCGGGACGACTCCCTGCTGCTGCCCACGGACGGGGGGTTCACGGTCCCCCGGGTCTTCGTCCTGGGCCTGGGCCGACGCCAGGGCATGGACGCCGCCGCCCTGGGCGCCGCGCTCGCCTCCGCCGGCCAGGTGCTCGCCCGGGCCCGGGTGGACTCCGTGGCCCTGGAGATCCCAGGTCACGGCGCGCTGGATGACTCCGCACGTCTGTCCGCCTTCCAGGAACGCTTCCTTCCCGCCTTCAAGGGAAAGAAGGTCTCGGTGCTGGCGGACAAGGAATTCGCCCGCCGACTGCCTTCCCGCAAGGCCTGAAGCTCGCCGCTTCTCATCCTTCTGGTAGGATGTCCGGACCGGTTCCTGACTCATGACGTCCAAGATTCTGATCGTGGAGGATTCGAGGGCCTCGCGGGAGCTCATCGCCGCGACGGTGGAGTCCATCCCGGGTCTCGAGGCCATCCCCTCCAGCAGTGGCCTCGAGGCGCTCAAGCTGCTGCCCCAGCACGACTTCGCGCTCATCATCACCGACATCAACATGCCCGACATCAACGGGCTGGAGCTCATCCGCTTCGTCAAGAGCAACCCCGCCCTGCGTGACACCCCCCTGTTCATCATCACCACCGAGGGTCGGGAGACGGATCGCGATCGCGGACTGGCGCTGGGCGCGGTGGAGTACCTGGTGAAGCCCTTCTCCCCGCGGAGCCTGGAAGAGCTCGTGCGGCGCTACCTCCAGCTCGCGTGAGCACCGCGGGCAAGGCCCTGGCGGAGTTCATCGCCGAGGGCACGGAGATCCTCGAGTCGCTGAGCCGGGACCTGCTCCTGTTGGATCAGCAGCGCGGCACGGAGCCGGATCCCGAGGTCATCAACGGCATCTTCCGGGCGGCGCACTCGCTCAAGGGCCTGGCGGCGCTCTTCGGCCAGGAGCGCATCGCGAAGCTGGCCCACCAGACGGAGGACCTGCTGGATCGGCTGCGGCTGGGCAAGCTATCGCTGGACGATCAGGTGCTCGACGGGCTCATCGAGTCCCTGGACGTGCTCCAGTCCCTGCTGTCCGAGGCGTCGCGGGAAGAGGCCACGGACTCGTTGGGCGAGCGGGTGACGACGCTCGGGCAGCGGCTGGCGGACCTGGGCACGGTGGCGTCCGCGTCCGACGAGGATCCGCTGGACCGCCTGGACCTGCCCGCGCAGGTGCGCGCCGTCTTCACCGAGTACGAGGAGCACCGCCTGCGCGAGAACGTGCGCCGGGGCGTGGCGCTCTACCGCGTGCGGGCCGCGTTCGACCTGTCCGACTTCGACACGGGCCTCACCGAGCTCAACGCGCGGCTCAAGCCCCTGGGCGAGGTCGTCAGCACCCTGCCGTCGTCGGAGCCCGGGGGGCTGTCGGGCATCGCGTTCGACCTCATCTTCGGCGCCAAGGTGTCCAGCGAGGAGCTGACGCAGAAGCTCGAGGGCACGCCCGCCCAGCTCTTCTCGATCGGGATCCGCCCGGCCACCCCCTCCCCGCGCCCGTCCGAGTCCGAGTCCGAGCCGGAGGCCGTGGCCCCGACCCTGGCGGCGGCGAGCGTCCCGGCGCGCAAGACGGCCAAACGCAAGCCCCGGGCGCCCAAGGCGCCCACCCCCGAGGTCGTCGCGGAAGAGGTCGTCGCGACGCCCACGGCGAAGACGACCGTCCTGCGCGCGCTGGAGAGCGAGCCCGCGGCGGAGACGACCGAGGCCCACGTCCCGGTGCGCACGCTGGTGCAGGATCCGCCCACGTCCCGGAGCGGCCGGGGCGAGGGGGAGTCCGCGCGCAGCCTCACCCAGACGGTGCGCGTGGACATCAGCCGGCTGGACGCGCTGATGAACACCGTGGGCGAGTTGCTGCTCATCAAGGCCAACCTCCAGCGCATGGTGGAGAGCGTGCGGCAGGACCCGGGCACCTCGCTGTCCAAGGCGTGGGGCCAGGAGCTGTCGCGCGAGACGCGGCAGTTGGAGCGCAAACTGGACGCGCTGCAGGAGGGCCTCCTGGAGGCGCGCATGGTGCCCGTGGGCCAGGTGTTCGACCGGCTCGCGCGCCTGGTGCGCCGCATCGCGCGCGAGGTGGGCAAGGAGATCGACTTCATCATCGGCGGCGGCGACGTGGAGCTGGACAAGCTCATCGTCGAGGAGCTGAGCGATCCGCTCATGCACATCATCCGCAACGCCATCGACCATGGGGCCGAGTCCCCCGAGGCGCGGCTGGCGGTGGGCAAGCCCCGACGGGCACGCATCTCGCTGCACGCCGAGCAGAAGGGCAACCACGTCGTCATCGAGGTGAGTGACGACGGGGCGGGCATCGACGAGCTGGGCGTGCGCGAGCTGGCGCTGCGCAAGGGCCTCATCACCGAGGCCCAGGCGCGCGAGATGAGCCGGCGCGAGCTGCTCAACCTCATCTTCCTGCCGGGCTTCTCCACCGCGCGCAGCGTGAGCGAGCTGTCCGGCCGGGGCGTGGGCCTGGACGTGGTGAAGAACAACATCGGCAACCTGTCCGGCATCATCGACGTGTGGAGCGAGCGGGGGCAGGGCACCGCCTTCCACCTCACGCTGCCCGTCACCCTGGCCATCATCCGGGCCCTGGTGGTGGGCGTGAGTGGTCGCACCTACGCGGTGCCGCTCAACAGCGTGCTGGAAATCCTCTCCGTCAAGCCGGCGGAGATCCGCACCGTGGAGCGGCGCGAGGTGCTGGACGTGCGCGGCAGCACGCTGCCCCTCATGCGGCTGGCGCGCGTGTTCGGCCACCCGGAGCACCACCCGGACCGCTACTTCGTGGTGGTGGCGGGGCTGGCCCAGGAGCGCCTGGGCATCGCCGTGGACGAGCTCCAGGGCCAGCAGGACATCGTCGTCAAATCCCTGGGCGGCCGATTGCAGGGCGTGCGAGGGATCTCGGGGGCGGCGGACCTGGCCAACCGGCGCACCGTGCTGGTGCTCGACGTGGGCGCCCTGTTGGAAGAAGGGATGAGCACCGAGCGGCGCCGGGCGTGATCCGCCGAGCGCGGGCCTGCTATCTTCCGGGACGTGCCTTCCCTGTCATCGCTGCTCGACAACTTCTTCTACCGCCCGGACGAGGACGTCGGTCCCATCGAGGAAGTGGTGGCCGGCACCGATGAGTTCATCGAGACCGCCGCGGAGGAGGTCCCCGAGGAATACCTGGCCTTCCGGCTGGAGGGGGAGATCTACGCGGTGCCCATCCACGGCGTGCGGGAGATCGTGAAGGTGCCCCCGCTCACCGAGGTGCCCCGGGCGGCCGCCAACCTGCTGGGGGTCATGTACCTGCGCGGCGAGGTGCTGCCCGTCTACGACATCAAGGTGAAGCTGCGCCTGGCCGACACGTCCGCCCTGGTGGCCGGCCCCGAGGCCCCCCCGCCTCCCCGGGGGGCGCGCATCATCGTCGTGCAGACGGCGGACGGGCTCGCGGGCATCTGGGTGGACGCCGTGTCCGAGGTGGTGCGGCTGCGGCCCTCCATGCTGGAGCTGGCGCCGCCGGGCGTGGGGGGCGGAGAACGCGATTGCGTCGTGGGGCTCGGTCGGCGCAAACAGGAGCTCTTCATCCTGCTCGACATCTGGCAGGCCCTCTCATGAGACAACGCGCGCTCACCCTCAGCCGATTGACGCCTTCTCGCGCGGACGAGCAGGCCGAAGCCCAGCGCGATCCCCCGGTGCAGCTGTGTGCCTTCTTCGTGGGCGCCGAGGAGTACGCCGTGGACATCATGCGCGTGGAGGAGATCCTCCAGCCCCAGCGGCTGACCCCCGTGCGGGGCGCGCCGGCCTTCCTGGAGGGCGTCATCCGGCTGCGCGGCGCCATCCTTCCCGTGGTGGACCTGCGCAAGCGGCTGCTCGGCGTGGCGGCGCCCGTGGACACGCCCAAGACGCGGCTCCTGGTGTGCTGGGTGGGCCGTCGGCGCGTGGCCTTCACCGTGGACCGGGTCTCCGAGGTGGTGCGGCTGCGGCGCGGGGAGATCAAGCCCGCGCCGGCGCTCGGGGCCGTGGGCGCGGGGCCCTTCGTGGTGGGCGTGTATGGTGAGCCGGAGTCGCGTGAGGCGCCGGTGCCGGGCGGCGAGCGGCTCAAGCTGTTGTTGGACGTGAAGGCGCTGCTGCTGGCGGAGCTGCTGCGCGACTCCAGTCGGAGGGGGAACGGATGAGCGAGGAAGGGCGGAACGCCGAGGAGCTGCGCTATCGGGCGCTGCTGGCGTTGGACGTCTTCCGGCCCGATGCGCGCGAGCGCCTCGTGGAGGGACTGCACGACGAGAGCTGGCGGGTCCGGCGCGCCGCGGCGGGGGGCTTCGCCCGGCTGCCGGGACGCACGGTCTCGGTGGAGCGGCTCATCGCCGTGCTCGGCGAGCGCGACGAGACGGGCGCCCGCAACGCCTCGGCCGAGGCCCTGGTGAGCCTGGGCGCCGCGTCCGTCAATCCCCTGGTGAAGCTGCTCGGGCACGCGGATCCGGACCAGCGCAAGTTCGCCGCGGACATCCTCGGTCAGCTCGCCCGGCCCGAGGCCGAGGACGCCCTCGTCTTCGCCCTGTTGGAGGACGCGGACCTCAACGTGCGGGTGGCCGCGGCCGAGGCGCTCGGTCGGCTGGGCGGGCGCGGCGGGGTGCGGGCCCTGGAGCGCACGCTCAACGACAGCGAGCCCCTCTTGCGGCTGAGCGCCCTGGAGTCGCTCGCGGCGCTGCGGCAGCCCCCGCCCCTGGCCGACGTGCTGCCCCTGCTCAACAACCCCCTGCTCAAGCGCAGCGCCTACCGCGTGCTGGGGCTCATTCCCCGCCTGGAGGCCACGGAGCTCGTGTGCCGCGGCCTGTGCTCGGAGGTGCGCTCCACCCGTGAGGCGGCGCTCGTGGCCCTGGGTCAGCAGGCCGCCCTCACGGCGCCCGCGCTGCGACCGGGCATGGATCAGGCCGTGGCCCAGGTGCTCCAGCAACTGCCCGAGGCGTCCGGCTGGGTGGCCAACGCCCTGGAGTCGGAGGACCTGGAGCTGCGCGCCGGCGGGCTCGTGGTGGCCGCGGCCCTGCGTGCCCCGAGGCTCGCGCCCCTGGTGGCCGAGGTGGCCCAGGAAGAGCGCCTGATGCCCGAGGTGATGCGCACGCTCGCGTGCTTCGGTCCGGAGACGGGGCGCGAGCTCCTGGCGAGCATGGGCCGGTTGTCCTTCGCGGCGCGCGAGGCCGCGGGGCAGGTGCTCGTGGAGATGGTGGACGCCTCCTTCGTCCCCGAGCTCGTGCAGATGCTCGATTGGAGCGAGCTGGACGTGAAGGGCGTGGCGGTGCGGGCGCTCGGACGCACGGGCGCGCGCGAGGCCGTGGAGCCGCTCGCCGGACTGCTGGCGGATCCCGACATGGCGCCCCTGGCGGCCCGCGCCCTGGTGTCCCTGGCGTCGAGCCACCGCGCGCCGGTGCTCCAGGTGCTGGAGTCCGCCCTGGAGCAGGACGCGGATCCCGCGGTGCTCAGCGCCCTGGTGCGGGTGGGCGGCACCGCCAAGCTGCCCCTGGTGCGCCGCATCGCGCGGCAGGCGGCGGTGCCCCTGCGCGCCACCGCCGTGGAGGTGGTGGCCGCGGTGGACCCCTCCGGCGGACTGGAGCTGGCGCGGGCCGCGCTGGTGGACGAGGCCTCGCCGGTGCGCGCCGCGGCGGTGCGGGTGCTCGGCCAGGTGGGGGACGCCTCCATGTCGGAGCTGCTCGCCCGGGCCCTCGCCGACAGATCCCTGGACGTGCAGCTCTCCGCCCTGGAGGCCGTGGGCGAGTGCGGGGCCGTGGATCGGGCGGGCGACCTGGAGGCCCTGGTGCGCCACCCGGACGGGGCCATCGCCTTTCGCGCGGTGCGCTCGCTGGCCCGGCTGGGCGTGCTGCGCGACGAGGTGCTCGCCCGCGCGGTGGAGCATGAGGATCACGAGGTGGTGAAGGCGGCGCTCCAGGCGGACGCGGACCATGGCGGTGGTGAGGCCCTGGCGCTCAAGCTGCTCGGCCACGGGCGCTGGGACGTGCGCGCCGCGGCGGCCCGGGTCCTGGCGGATGCCGGCGGCACGGACTGCCTGCCGGCGATGCTCTCGGCGCTGTCCGTGGAAACGGACACGCTGGCGCGCCGGGCCCTGGTGGACGCGGTGGAACGGCTGACGGGACGCTGAGGCGGGGAGGGACGCGGGGTTGATGCCTTTCGATTCAGGCCGGCCGGAGATGAACGCGGAGGAGTTCCGCCTGCTGCGGGACTTCGTGTACGCCTACTGCGGCATCCTGGTCCGCGACGACATGAAGTACGTCATGCAGCGGCGGCTCTGGCCGCGTCTGGAGGCCCTGGGCCTCAATGACTTCGCCTCCTACTACCGCTACCTGCGCTTCGATGCGCAGCGCCGCGCCGAGCTGGACACGGCCATCGAGGCCCTCACCACGCACGAGACGTACTTCTTTCGCGAGCCGCGCCAGCTCAAGGCCTTCTCCCAGGAAGTCCTCCCCGTGCTCGAGCGGCGCAACGCGCGCCTGCGTCGGCTGCGGCTGTGGTCCGCGGGCTGCTCCTCCGGCGAGGAGGCCTACACGCTCGCCATGCTCCTCAAGGAGAGCGGCCGCTTCGAGGGGTGGGACGTCGAGGTGCACGGCTCGGACATCTCCCGCCGCGTGCTGGCGGCGGCGCGCCAGGGCGAGTACGGGCCGAGCGCGCTGCGCGCCACGTCCGCCGAGCAGCTCGCCCGGTACTTCACCCAGATTGGCCCCAACCGGGTGCGGGTGCGCGAGGACATCCGCGCCTGGGTGACGTTCGGCCACCACAACCTGCAGGACACCGAGCACGGCACGTCCTCGCCGCGCGTGGACGCCGTCTTCTGCCGCAACGTGCTCATCTACTTCGACACGCCCGCCCGCCAGCGCGTGCTCAAGCTCCTCTATGACCGGCTGGTGCCGGGGGGCTACCTCATGCTCGGGCACTCGGAGAACCTCATCAACCTGAGCGCCGACTTCGAGCTGGTGCACCTGCGCGGCGACCTCGTCTACCGCCGTCCGGAGCTGGGGGGATGGAACCCGTGAGCGTCCTGCCTCCCGTGAAGGTCCTGGTGGTGGACGACTCGGAGTCCAACCGCAAGCTGCTGACGGAGCTCATCGAGTCCGCGCCGGATCTCAAGGTCGTGAGCACCGCGGCGGACGGCAACGAGGGCCTGCGCCAGGTGATGGCCCTGCACCCGGACGTGGTGACCCTGGACCTGGAGATGCCGCGGCTGGGGGGCTACTCCTTCCTGCGCCTGCTCAAGAACTCCGCGCCCACGCCCGTCATCGTCATCTCCAGCTACGCGCACCAGGCGGACGTCTTCAAGGCGCTGGAGCTGGGCGCCGCGGACTTCATCGCCAAGCCCGCCCGGCCCACGCCCGAGGCCCTGGAGAAGCTGCGCCGGGAGCTGCAGGACAAGGTGCGCGCCGCGCGTCAGCTGCGTCCCGAGCGCCACGTGCTCCCGCGCCGTCCCCGGGGGCTCGTCATGGATCCCTCGTTCGTGGTGGGCGTGGGCGCCTCCACCGGCGGGCCGCCCGCCGTGCAGCGGCTGCTGGAGGCGATCGCCGTCGAGCCCACGGTGAGCCTGTTGGTGTGCCAGCACATGCCCAAGCAGTTCACCCGGGCGTTCGCCGAGCGCTTGGATCGCCTCGGCCCCTTCACCGTGCGCGAGGCCCAGGATGGCGACTTGCTGCAGCCCGGCCATGTCTTCATCGCGCCGGGAGGCCGGCAGCTCGTGGTGTACCGGCAGGGCGGGCGCTACACGCTGGGCACCCCGCCGCCCACGCTCCAGGACAAGCACGCGCCCTCGGTGGACCGGCTCTTCCAGAGCCTCGCCGAGGTGTTCGGTGCGCGGGCCCTCGGTGTGGTACTGACGGGCATGGGCTCGGACGGAGCCCAGGGCACCCGGAGCATCCACAAAGCGGGCGGCGAGGTGTGGGCGGAGTCGGAGCGCACGGCGGTCGTCTACGGAATGCCCCAGGAAGCGGTGGCCACGGGCGCGGTGAGCCGCGTGCTGCCCCTGGGCGAGATTGGCCCCGCGCTGGTGGAACTGGCGCGCAAGAGGCGGTGACATGAAGAGCTTTCCTTCCGATTTCGCGGACCTGCTCACCCCCAAGGGGCGGCGCATCCTCGAGGGCCGCGACCGCGAGGCGTGCGGCATCCTGCTCAAGCCGGGCCACCGCTTCGTGGCGCTCGGCGGCGTGGTGGACGCGCGCAAGGCCGCCGCGTGCCTCGCCGCGCTGGAGTCCTCCCTGGAGGGCACCCTCACGGCCATGGAGGAGCCCATCCCCCCGGAGAGCATCTTCGGGATGACGGAGAACTACGAGGAGCTGCTGCCCAAGACGGTGCGCGTGCGCACGGCGATGCTGGAGAGCCGGCGCTCGCGCTCGTGGGCCGCGGCCGAGCGGGTGGGGCTCGTGGAGATGATGCGCTCGGAGAGCTTCGCGGCCTTCGCGGCGGCGGTGAGCGGCCGGCCCCTGCGGCGCAAGTGGGGGATTCAGGCGCTGTGTTACGGCCCGGGGGACTACGCCGGGCCCCACAACGATCACCACCCCGAGGACGAAGAGGCCGCCAACGGCTACGTGGACATGCACCTCACGTTCGCCACGCGCGCCGTGGCGCACCAGTGGCTCATCTACTCCAAGCAGGGCCACTTCTCGCAGATGAGCAGCGTCAACACGCTGGGCGGCATCACCGTGTACCGGCTGCCCTTCTGGCACTACACCACGCCGCTCATGGCCCGGCCCGGCGCGGAGGCCGACGCGCGGCGCTGGGTGCTGCTCGGCACCTTCCTGGATGCCCCCGAGCAGCGCCGACGCAACACCGCCATCGAGCCGCCGCCGGTGTCCGCCGCCTCGGTCCTGCTCGCCAGGCGCTAGAAAAAGAATCGGGGAGGAGCCGATCCCCCGAGCGGCTCCTCCCCGACGAACTCTTCCCCGTCACTTCCCCCGAACTGCCCCCTCGAAAGACTTCCCCCGACCCGCCCGTCCTGCCCCGACCCGCCCGTCCCGCCCCGTGCTACCCGAGGAGGGACATAGCAGTCCGCGTGCCAGGGTCGGCGGAGGGCGAAACTCCCATGATTCCAGGGGGTTGGCGGAGCGTTGGGCGCGGGAGGGATTTCCCATCCGGTAAGACTTACGGGCGGGCCCTCCCCGGGGCTGGACGGGCGCGGGCGGCGCGTCGGCGAGGCGCCTGGCAGCGGGGGCAGAAGAACAGGCTCCGCCCGGCGAGCGGCACCCGGGCGACGGGGGTGGCGCAGTGAGGGCAGGGGAGGTCCTCGCGGTCGTAGACGCAGAAGCGGTCCTCCCGGCGCCGGCCGGGGAGGGTGAGGGCGGTGGGGGGCGCATGGGGTGGGACGATGCGGCCATCCCGGGCGGCGTCCTCGAGCAACTGGCGCAGGGCCGTCCACAAGCGCTCGAAGTCGGGGGCGCGCAAGTCGCTCGCGGGCAGGTGGGGCGACAGGCGCGCGAGGAAGAGGGCCTCGGCGCGCAGGATGTTGCCCACCCCCGAGATGCGGGACTGGTCGAGCAGGGCGGTGGCGATCGGCGCGCGGACCTGACGCAGGGCCGCGAAGGCCCGCTCGCGGGACGCGTCGGCGTGGAGGGGGTCCTCGCCCAGGCGGGCCCGGAGCGCGGCCTCGGCGTCCGGGGTGAGCAGCTCACAGGTCTGGGGGCCGGACAGCTGGAGCGTCGCGTGGGGGGAGGCGAGCCTCAGCCGACAGGCCGGGGACGGGGGGGTGGCCTGGGCGCGGAAGTGGCGGATGGTGCCGAACAGGCCCAGGTGCACGTGGAGCCGGACCCCGCCCTCGAAGTGGTGGAAGAGGTGCTTGCCATGGGCCCGCACGTCCTCGAGCACCCGCCCCGAGAGGTGGGGGGCCTCGGCGGCGAAGCGCCCCTGGGGGGAGTCCGCGGTGAAGCGACGGCCGACGAGCCAGCGGCGGTGGACGCGGGCGAGGCGGTGGATGATGTTTCCCTCGGGCATCCCTGGCAGGTAACGTCCGGCGGGCGACCTGTCGCGTCGACGCGGGAGCCCCGCGCCCTCCGGCGTGGACCCTCGGGAGGAGCGAAGGCGCTCAGTCCCCTGCCTGCTTCGGCGCCCGGCGGTGGTATCCTCCCGCGTCATGACGCAGGAGATCCGGGCCCTGGTGGTGGATGACTCGCAGGCCATGCGGCGCAGCCTCATGTACGCGCTGCAGCGCTTGGGCACGTGGCTCCACACGGACGAGGCCCACGACGGGGCCGAGGGCCTCAAGAAGCTGACCCTGGGCCGCTACGATCTCATCCTGACCGACATCAACATGCCGCTCATGGACGGGCTCAAGCTCATCCACCACATCCGCCAGCAGGACGCGTACCGCACGGTGCCCATCGTGGTCATCACCACCGAGTCGGCCACCGAGGATCGGGCGCGGGCCATGGCCCTGGGGGCGAGCGCCTACCTGGTCAAGCCGGTACAGTCCAAGGTGGTACAGGACACGGTGAAGGGCCTGCTGCGGCTGGATTAGGGGGTTGCCGGGGGCCCGTCCCCCACGTAAGACGCGGGCCGTCATGGCCATGAACGAGCGTTACGAGCCGCAGGCAATCGAGTCGAAGTGGCAGCAGCGGTGGAGCGAGGCGGGCGTGTTCCGCGCCGGCACGCGCCCCGGAGCCCCCAAGAAGTACATCCTCGAGATGCTGCCGTACCCCAGCGGGAAGATGCACATGGGGCACGTGCGCAACTACCTCATCGGGGACGTCTACGCGCGCTTCTTCAAGATGCGCGGCTTTGACGTGCTGCACCCCATGGGCTGGGACGCCTTCGGCCTGCCGGCGGAGAACGCGGCCATCAAGGACGGCGTGCACCCAGCGGTGCGCACCCGCGAGAACATCGACTCCTTCAAGAAGGAGATCCACTCGCTGGGCTACAGCTACGACTGGTCGCGCGAGGTGAACACCAGCGAGCCCGAGTACTACCGCTGGAACCAGTGGTTCTTCATCCAGATGCTCCAGCGGGGGCTCGTCTATCGCCGCTTCAGCAAGGTGAACTGGTGCACGGGCTGTCTCACGGTCATCGCCAACGAGCAGGTGAAGGACGGCGTGTGCGAGCGCTGTGATTCGCCGGTGCTCGACAAGGAAATGCCCGAGTGGGCATTCCGGATCACCCGCTACTCGCAGGACCTGCTCGACGGCCTGGACCAGCTCAAGGAGTGGCCCGAGCGCATCACCTCCATGCAGCGCAACTGGATCGGCCGCTCCGAGGGCGTGGAGGCCGACTTCACCGTGCAGGGCTCGGACGAGCGCCTGCGCGTGTTCACCACGCGCGTGGACACCATCTTCGGCTGCACCTACGTGGTGCTCGCGCCGGACCACAAGCTCGTCTCGCGCATCACCACGCCCGCGCAGCGCGCCGAGGTGGACGCCTTCGTGAAGAAGATGGCGGCCACCTCCAAGACGGAGCGCACGGACGAGGGCGCCACCAAGGAAGGCGTGTTCACGGGCGCCCACGCGCTCAACCCCTTCACGGGCCAGCCGGTGCCCATCTGGATCGCCAACTTCGTGCTGTCCGACTACGGCACGGGCGCGGTGATGAGCGTGCCGGCGCACGACGCGCGCGACTTCGAGTTCGCGCGCAAGTACGCGCTGCCCGTGCGCGGGGTGGTGCAGCCCGCCCAGGGTGACAAACTTCCCGCGGGCGACGCGCTGGAGTCCGCGGCCACCGAGGACGGCGTGCTGGCGGACTCGGGCGAGTACTCGGGCCTCACCTCCGCCGAGGCGCGCAAGAAGATGGGCGCCTTCCTCCAGGCCCAGGGCAAGGGCGAGCCCAAGGTGACGTACCGCCAGAAGGACTGGGGCTTCAGCCGCCAGCGCTACTGGGGCACCCCCATCCCCATCGTCTACTGCGAGGCGTGCGACCCCGAGCGCAAGGGCCAGGCCGTGCCGATCGAGCAGCTGCCGGTGCGCCTGCCGGAGATCGACACCCAGGCGGTGCTCACGGGCAAGGGCGAGCCCCCGCTGGCCAAGGTGCCCGGGTTCGTCAACGCCACGTGTCCCACGTGCAACGGCCCCGCGCGCCGCGAGACGGAGACGATGGACACCTTCGTCGACTCCTGCTGGTACTTCGCGCGCTACCTCTCGCCGCACTACGCCGAGGCGCCCTTCGATCCGAAGGAGGCCCAGCGCTGGCTGCCGGTGGACGTGTACGTGGGCGGCCCCGAGCACGCGGTGATGCACCTGCTCTACTTCCGCTTCTGGACGCGGGTGATGAAGCTCCTGGGCCTGTCCCCGGTGGACGAGCCCGTCACGCGCCTGGTCACCCAGGGCATCGTCAACGGGCCCGACGGGCGCAAGATGTCCAAGCGCTGGGGCAACGTGGTGGCCCCCTCGTCCATCGTGCAGAAGTACGGCGCGGACACGGCGCGCGCCTACGTGATGTTCGCCGGCCCGCCCGAGCGCGACTTCGACTGGTCGGATGACCAGGTGGAGGGCGCCTTCCGCTTCCTCAAGCGGGTGTGGGTGCTCGCCCAGCAGCACCAGGGCACGGCGGGCACGACGCACGAGGGCGCCTTCGAGGGCAAGGCGCTGGAGATCCGCCGCGCGGCGCACAAGTGCCTCAAGCGGGTGGGGGAGGCCATCGACCGGCTGTCCTTCAACACCGCCATCGCCGGGTGCATGGAGTACGTGAACGCGCTCTACGCGCTGGGCACGCCGGAGTCGGTCGCGGAGAAGGCCGCCATGGCCGAGGCCGTGAAGGTGCTCACCGTGGTGCTCACGCCCTTCACCCCCCACCTGGCGGACGAGATCGCCGAGGCCTACGGCGCCAAGGACTTCGTCGTCAACCAGGGCTGGCTGGAGTTCGATCCGGCGCTGGTGGTGGATGACGTCATCCCCTACGCGGTGCAGGTCAACGGCAAGCTGCGCGCCGAGGTGCGCGTGGCGGCGGACGCGGGCGAGGCGGACGTGCGCGCCGCGGCCGAGGCGGACGAGCGGGTGAAGGCCGCGCTGGCGGGCAAGACGCTGCGCAAGTTCGTCTTCGTGCCCAAGCGCCTGGTGAACTTCGTCGTCGGCTGAGCCGCGTGAGCGGAGGGCGTGCCCGCGCCGGGCGCCCTCCTGCTCGGGCTTGACCCGGAGGACCCCGCCGCTAGTGTGCTCGGCATGTTCCGCGCGCGCGTGGTGAGGTGGTTGTGGGTGGGGTGCCTGGGGGTGCTCTCGGGCATGGGCTGCGGCTACCGCTTCACCCCTCGGAGCGCGGGGCTGCCCGAGGGCGTGCGCTCGGTGTGTGCGCCGATCTTCCGCAACGACACGCCCGAGCCGGGCCTGGAGGCGCTCTTCACCCGCGTGCTCCGCCTGGAGCTGGTGCGCGCGGGCGTGCTGGGCGCCGAGGGCGCGTGCGACGCGACGATCGAGGGGGTGGTGGCGGGGGTGGGCAGCGCGCCGACCATCGTCACGGATCCCGTGTACGACGGAAACACGCGGGTGGCGGAGCCTCGGCTCGCCAGCTACCGCGCTTCGGCGACGGTGGTGCTGCGCCTGCGCAAGGACGGCGGGGTGCTGTCGGAGACGGTGGTCACCGGCAACGAGGACTTCCTGCCGGGCACGGCGAGCGTGTCCGGCGACATCCTGGAAGCCGAGGCCAACCGTCAGGCCGCGCTCCACCGTCTCGCCGAGACGTTGATGCGCGAGGGATATGACCGGTTGGCCAGCGACTGGTGAAGCCCGCGAGGACTACTTCGCGGTGGCGGCGGCCTTGGCGCGGTTGACGGCCTTGGCCAGGCGCGAGATGCGGCGGGAAGCGGCGCGCTTGTGGACCACGCCCTTGCTGGCGGCCTTGTTCAGGCGGCTGGCGGCGGCCTTGAAGGCCTCCGGCGCCTTGGCCGTGTCGGTGGTGAGGGTGTCGCGCAGGGTCTTCACGGCGTCCTTCACCGTGGTGCGCACGTTGATGTTGCGGGCGCGGCGCTTCTGCGCCTGGCGGTTACGCTTCTCTGCAGACTTGGTGTTGGCCAAGGTGATCTCCAGCGTACTTCTGTGGAAAGAGGGGGCGTACCTACTTCGTCCCCTACCGGAGCGTCAAGACTTGCGTGATCCGGAAGCGGGGAAGCCCTTCCTCAGGGTTCGGGAACGGCATACTCCCACTCCAGCCCGGCGGGATCACGAAACATGATCGTCTCCGCGCCAAGGTCGCCTTCTCGCACACATCCCGGGGAGGCGGCCTCTAGCAGGGTCCGTAGGCGGCGCACGGCCGCTCCCGAGGGGGCCTCGAAGGTCAGCCGGGTGGGGGAGGGGGCGGCGGACCCGGGCACGAAGGTGATCCGGTACAGCCCGTCCCCATAGACGGCCTCCCGTGCCGACGCCCGCCCGGCGCTCCAACCGAGCAGGGGCGCCACCTGATCCCAGAAGGCCCGCTGGGGGGCGAGCGCTTCCACGGGCAGTCGCAGGGCGACGAGGGGGGCGCGGGGCACCCGGGTGGGCGGGGGGAGGGCCTTCTCCACCGCCTTGGCCTCCCCCCAGTGCCGCATCATCTGCTCCAGGCTGCCCTCGCCGAGCGCGACGCCCTCGGCGCGCAGGGCCGACTCGAGGTGCTGGAAGCGGGTGGTGAAGCGGCGCAGGGCCATGCGCAGCGCGTCCTCGGCCGGGGTCTTCAGGAAGCGCGCGACGTTGGCCAGGGCCAGGAGGACATCGCCCAGCTCGTGCTCCAGGGCGTCGCGGTCCCCCGAGGCGATGGCCTCGTCGAGCTCTCCCAACTCCTCGGTGAGCTTGGCGCGCACGTGCGCCAGATCCGGCCAGTCGAAGCCGAGCCGGCTCGCCTTCTCCACCAGCCGCTCGGCGCGCAAGAGCGCCGGCGCGCCCGCGGGCACCCCGTCGAGCACCGAGCCCTCCCGGCCCGTCTTCTTCTTGCGCTCGGCGGCCTTGAGCTTCGCCCAGTTGGCCAGCGGCTGGGGGGTGCCGTCCTCGCGCTTCTCCCCGAACACGTGGGGGTGGCGGTGGGTGAGTTTGTCGCTGATGGACGCACATACGTCCGCCAGGGTGAACTCCCCCAGTTCCTCGGCGAGCCGGGCGTGGAAGACGATCTGGAAGAGCAGATCCCCCAGCTCCTCGCACAGGGGCGCCCAGGGGCCGCCCTCGGCCACCCGGTCCATCTCCTCCAGGACCTCGAAGGCCTCCTCGGTGAGATAAGGGCGGATGGAGCGCAGGTCCTGCTCCCGGTCCCACGGACAGCCATCCTGGGCGCGCAGGCGGGCCATGATTTCCGCGAGCCTGTCCAATTGCGGTCCTGCTGAACCCATATGTCCCCTCTCCGGGCGAGCAGGTTGCTGTTAACACGGGAACCTCCGGAGTGGGGGACGACAACTTCCGTGAGACGGACCCGTCGCCTATGCTCGGGACCTCGAATGTCGCGCCCCCCCTTCTTGCGCTGCCTTCCGCTGTTGCTCTGCCTGCTGTCGGGACTGCCCGCGCGCCAGGCCCATGCGCAGCACTTCCACGATCCCTCCATGCTGGACCCGGAGGAGATGGCCATGCCCGACGATCCGGAGTCCGACGACTCCGGGGACGAGGAGCAGGACGACTCCGCCACGGCCAAGGGCAAGAACGCCAAGGGTGCCAAGGGCGCCAAGGGTGACGTGTCCCCGGCCGAGGCCAAGGGCGGCAAGAACGCCAAGGGCGAGCCCGTGCCCGAGCCGGCGGTGGTGCCCGCCGCGCCGCCGCCCGTGGTCCGGCCGCCGCCCGCGCCCATCCTCTCGCCGCGCGTCACCGACGCGGACCTGGCCGCGGCCTGGACGCGCTGGCGTACCGCCGTGGAGTCGATGGACAAGGACGGGGCGACCAAGGCCCAGGCGGAGCTGGTGGCGCTCAAGCAGGAAGTGGGCGCCATGGACATCGACGCCTTCAGCATGGCGCTCATCCGCGCGGCCGAGGGTCGGCGCAAGGGGCATGACGAAGCGGGCGCGCTGCGGCTCGTGGAGGAGGCGGCGATCATCTCGCCCAACCTGCCCTATGTGCGTCTGGCGCTCGCCCAGGCCTACGCCGAGCACGACCCCACGGGCGTGGGAGCCTACACGCGGGAGCTCAAGGCCGCGGCGACGGCGCTGCTGCGCGACCCGCGCTACCGGCGTCCGGCCCTGGCGGACCTGGGCACGGCGGTCCTGGTGGCGCTGATGGCCACCACGGTGGTCGTGGTGGGCGTGCTCTTCCTGCGCCGGGTGCGCTACCTGCTGCACGACTTCCACCACCTCTTTCCCCGGGTGACGGCGCGCTGGCAGTCCACGGCGCTCGCGGCCCTGCTGCTGTTGGGCACGCCCCTGGCGATGCGCTGGGGTCTGGTGCCCGTGCTGCTCATCGCCCTGGCCTCGGTGGCCTTCTATCTGACGCGCACGGAGCGGGCGGTGGCCGCGGTGCTCATCGCGCTGACGGCGCTGGTGCCCCTGGCCGCGGGTCGGCTCGCGCAGTCCGCCGCCTTCGCGGGCACGGTGGCCGAGGACATCTACGTGCTGGAGCGCGGGGGCTTCGACGCGGAGCCCGTGGCCGAGCGCGTGCGCGAGCGCCACGAGAAGAAGCAGGCCGGGTTCGCCGAGCTCTTCGCGCTCGGGCGCTTCGAGGCGCGGCGCGGACAGCTGCCGGAGGCGCTGGTGCACTACAAGGCGGCGGCCAACAGCCGTCCCAGCCATGCCGCGCTGATGACCAACCTGGGCAACGCCCTGCTGGCCAGCGGGGACGAGGACTCCGCGGCGCGGCTCTACATCGAGGCCATGTCGGCCGATCCGTCCCTGGTCGCGCCGCCCTTCAACCTGGCCGAGGTCTACCGCCGCCGGGCCGCGGTGGCGCCGGACTCGGAGATCAGCGCGCAGAACCAGCGGGCGAGCGAGGCGCTGGCGACCGCGGCCCGGTTGGACCCGGTGCTGCTGCGCGACTGGAACCGTCCGCCCGACGATCGCCTGCTGATGAACCGCCTGCTGCTCTCGCCGCCGCTGCCGCGGGCGGATCTGCCCTCCATCGAGGAGCCGGTCGTGGCCCAGCGCGTGGAGGAGCAACTGTCGCGTCGGCTCCTGGGCCGCACGGGCTTCGTCGCCTGGGGCCTGGCGCTCTTGGGCACCCTGGGGGCCTTCGGGCTGGGCTTCGCGGCCCAGACCATGAAGACCTCGCGCGAGTGCGAGAAGTGCGGGCGTCCGGTGTGCCGGCGCTGCGACAAGGAGCTGGGCGTGGCCAGCAAGACGTGCGCCCAGTGCGTCAACGTCTTCTCGCGCCGGGTGGTGGTGGAGGCGCGGGTCCGGGCGCGCAAGCACATCGAGATCGAGCGCAACCGCCGCTGGGGCAGCCGGCTGTCGTATGTGCTCGGCGCGCTGGTGTCCGGCGCGGGCCATGTCTTCCACGGGTTCGCGCTGCGTGGCGCGCTCTACGCCTTCTTGTTCCTGCTCGCGGTGGCGGGGGTGCTGTTGCGCTCCGGTGTCTTCCGCGCGCCCTACGGCGAGGTACCGCTCCTGTTCAAGCTGGCCCCCGTGCTGCTCTTCCTCATCCCCCTTCACCTCCTGACCCTGCGCGGCCTCTATCGCCGCCAGAACGAGTAGGCAGGCACGACGATGGCCCTGACGGGAACCCTCAAGGACTTCGGCATCGCGGACATCCTGCAGCTCATCGGGCAGCAGCAGAAGACGGGCGTGCTCTACCTCAAGAGCAAGGACCACGACGTCCAGGTCTTCATCCGGGACGGCAACATCGTCCGGGCCGAGAGCATCACGCGGCAGAAGAAACAGCTGCTCGGCAACATGCTGGTGAGCGCCGAGCTCATCACCCAGCAGCAGCTCGACAGCGCGCTGGAGATCCAGAAGCGCACCCTCAAGCGGCTGGGGGACGTGCTCATCTCCATGAACATCATCACGCAGGAGAAGCTGCGGCAGATGATGCGCCTGCAGGTGACGGAGAGCCTCTATGGGCTCTTCGCCTGGAAGGCGGGCAACTACGAGTTCAAGCAGGAGGAGAGCGTCCAGGTGGACGCGGACGACCTCACGCCCCTGCGCGCCGAGAGCGTCCTCATGGAAGGCTTCCGGATGGTGGACGAGTGGCCCCACCTGCGAAAGAAGCTCACCAACGAGGCCACCACCTTCGAGAAGATCAAGGAGCTGCCGCCGCCCAAGGCCCAGCCGAAGGAGGACGACTTCGACGCCGCCTTCGATGACGCCTTCTCCGAGGAGAAGAAGGACGAGAACAAGGGCGAGTTCCAGTCCATCGGCAGCTCCGAGCGCCGGGTGTTCAGCCTGCTCGGGCCGGGGCGGGACGTGACCAAGCTGGTCGACCTGAGCTGCCTGGGGGAGTTCGAGACCTGGAAGGCGCTCGTGAACCTGCTCAACCTGGAATACATCCGGGCCATCCCTCCCTCGGGCCTGTCCCTGTCGGCCTCGTCGGGCGGTGGCGCGGGCCTGGTCCTGCGGGTGGGCGGCATGGTGGCGCGGGCCGCCGTGACCTTCGCGGTGATCGCGGCCCTGGGCTTCTTCGCCTCGCGCATGCGCCCGGGCACCTGGGACCTCCAGGGCACCTCGGCCTCCTCGTACGCGGATCCGGCCGCCCAGCGCCTGGTGTCTCGCGCCCAACAGGCGCGCATCCAGGCCGCGCTCGAGGTGTTCCGCCTTGAAAAGGGCAACCTGCCTGAACGACTGGATTCCCTGGTGGAAGTGGGTCTCTTGCACCACGAGGACCTGCGCTACCCATGGCGGGATGATTATTATTACCGTCGGACATCGGACCGGCAGTTCATCCTCCTGCCCCCCTTGCGCTAGGCGGGCTGCTCGCCGCCGCGCGACATCTGGAGCGGGAGGACGTTACGTAGAGGTGAGGTCGAATTCAGCGACACCCGCACCGAGGGATGGGACGCATTGCGAAACCCCGCCACAGTAGAGGCACAAGCCGCCGTCAGCCCCACCTCCGCCAAGGTGGACGTCCGTGACAACGCGACGACCCTGGCGCTGTGTGGCAACCAGAACGAAAACCTCAAGCTCATGGAGCGCCGCCTCGGTGTCCGTGTGGGACAGCGGGGGACGGAACTGCACCTGTCTGGACCGGCGGATGCCGTGGCCTTCACCGTGAAACTGGTGGAGAACCTCGAGGGTATCATCCGGGCCGGCCGACCGGTCTACCGCGAGGACGTGGAGCAGGCCATCAAGGTCCTGGGCCGGGGCGGAGTCGAGTCCCTGCAGGACGTGATGCTCGGCCCCGTGCTCAAGAGCTCCACCAACAAGCAGATCGCGCCCAAGAGCATCGCGCAGAAGCGCTACGTGGACGCCATCCGCGCCAACGACATCGTCTTCGGCATCGGGCCGGCGGGCACGGGCAAGACGTACCTGGCCATGGCCATGGCGGTGTCCTTCCTGCAGGACCGCAAGGTCAAGCGCATCGTGCTGGCGCGTCCGGCGGTGGAGGCGGGCGAGAAGCTCGGCTTCCTGCCCGGAGACCTGGCCGAGAAGGTCAACCCGTACCTGCGCCCGCTCTACGACGCGCTCCACGACATGATGCCCGTCGAGCGCGCCAACCAATTCATCGAGCAGGGCGTGGTGGAGGTGGCCCCGCTCGCGTTCATGCGCGGCCGCACCCTCAATGACTCCTTCGTCATCCTCGACGAGGCGCAGAACACCACCGTCGAGCAGATGAAGATGTTCCTCACGCGCCTGGGCTACAACAGCAAGGCGGTGATCACCGGCGACGTGACCCAGGTGGACCTGCCCAGCGGCAAGACGAGCGGCCTGCACCACGCGCGCTCCATCCTGCGCAACATCGAGGGCATCACCATCTCCGAGTTCTCGGACGTGGACGTGGTCCGCCACCCGCTCGTGCAGGAAGTCATCCGGGCCTACGATCGCTTCGACGCCGCCCAGCAGGCGGCCAAGGCGCTCAAGGCGGCCGAGGCCTCCGCGCCCCCCGAGGCGTCCGAGGAGAGCCCGATCGCGGATTGAGGCCGCCTGGTCGATGGCGGAGCGGGGGCGGTGGGAATGATCCACCGCCTCCCGCTGTGCTTGAAGTCCTTGCCCCGCCTCCCGTAGGTTCCAGATCCCATGGCCGAACCGGAATCGTCGCCCCCCGGACCCAGTCCGTTGGACGCGCTGTCACGGCGCTTCCGGCTCGGCCCCCACTGGGGTCGGCGGCTGGCGGGCGTGTTGCTGCTGCTGGGCGTGTCGGTGGCGGCCGGTTTCGTCATCTCCCCGGGGCTCTACAGCCAGCAGATCCCCGCGCTCACCGAGGAGAACCTCGGCAAGCCCTTTCGCACCAGCTCCCCCACGGGCTTCAAGGCCGGGCGCGACTACGACATCCTCCATGAGGCGATGACGGAGAAGCGGCGCCTGGACGCGCGCGCCGCGGTCCGCCCGGTGTTCGACCTGAGCCCGGGGGTGGTGGCCGAGCTGCGCACGGCGGTCAACGGGGCCTTCTCCGCCATGCGCCTGCGCCTGGAGGAGAAGGCGCGCGCCGAGGAGGCCGCGGCCGTCGAGCCGCCCCCCGAGTCGCGCAAGGCCCCGCCGGTGCGCAAGCCCACGCCGACGCCGGAGGATCGCGAGCGGCAGCGCCAGGAGTCCGAGGCCATGCGCGGCGCCTTCCAGGCGTTGCTCTTCGGTCGCCGGGACGCGCCGATCGACCTCGAGGACTTCCAGGCGCTGGAGAACGGCCGGTTCTCCGAGACCCTGGAGGCGGCCACGCTCGCGCTGGTGGAGCGCGCCTATGGCTTCTCCGAGCCCCTGCCCGTGTACATCGCCAACTCGCGCGAGGAGCTGGCGCGCGAGGGGGCCCAGGGCATCACCGTGCGCGACCTGCGGCACAACGGCGAGCAGACCCTGCCGGGCACGGCGCCCACGGTGGTGGACATGCGCGAGGCGTACACCGAGCTCGAGCGCTTCGCCTCGGTGCCCGGCAACCTCCTGCCGGACGCCCCCGTGGTCCAGCGGCGCGCGGTGCTCCGGCTGGCCAAGCGGCTGGTGCGGCCCAACCTGACCATCAACAAGGCGGAGACCAACACGCGCCGGGAGCGGGCCGCCGCCGCGGTCAAGGACGCGGTCATCTCCATCAAGAAGGGCCAGCGCGTCATCGGCGACGGCGAGCTCGTCAACGAGACGCACCTGGTGGCCGTGCGGGGCATGCGCGCGCAGACGGACCGGCTGGATCTGGTGCAGCTGCAGGTGGGCGGCACGGGGCTGGTCGCGCTGCTCATCTCCGCCACCTACGTCTTCTGCCGGGCGGCCTTCCGGCGCTTCCGCCCCACGCGCAAGGACGCGCTGCTGCTGGGGGTGCTGCTGGTGGGCATGCTCGGCATGGCCCAGGTGTGGGTGTCCATCGCGGACGCCGTGCAGGACCGCTACACGGCACTGCCGCTGGAGGCCTTCTACTACGCGTTCCCGGTGGCGGCCGGCGCCATGCTCGTGCGCTTCGTGCTCTCCGAGGCGCTGGCGCTCTTCTTCGCCATCGTGCTGGCGTGCCTGTCCGGCGTGATGCTGGGCAACTCCCTGTCCTTCGGCATCTACGCGCTGGTGGGCGCGCTGGTGGCCGCCGACCGCATCACCCGCGCCAAGGATCGCGTGGGCATCTTCCGGGCGGGGCTCGTCACGGGCCTGGCCAACCTGGTGGCCGTGCTCTGCCTCTTCCTGGCCGAGGGCAAGGGGCTCACCGTGGACACGCTCGTCACGGCGTTCTGCGCCTTCGCGGGCACGACGCTGGCGGTGCCGGTGCTGGTGCTGGCCCTCACGCCGCTCATCGAGTCCGTGTTCGGCTACGCCTCGGACCTCAAGCTGCTGGAGCTGGCCAACCTCAACCACCCCGCGCTCAAGGAACTCATCGTCCAGGCGCCGGGCACCTACCACCACTCCATCATCATCGGCACGCTCGTGGAGAACGCGGCCGAGGCCATCGGCGCCAATCCGCTGCTGGCGCGCTCGTGCGCGTACTACCACGACATCGGCAAGGGCCGGAATCCGCTCTACTTCAGCGAGAACCAGAAGGGCGAGAACCGCCACGACACGCTCGTGCCGGCCATGAGCGCCATCATCATCAAGCGCCATGTCACCGAGGGCCTGGAGATGGCGCGGCAGTACCGCCTGCCCAAGCTGGTGGCGGACGCCATTCCGCAGCACCACGGCACGCGGTTGGTGGGCTATTTCTACCACAAGGCCGTCAAGGAGCAGGAAGGCAAGGAAGGCGCGCCGCCCGTCGACGAGAGCATCTTCCGCTACCCGGGCCCCAAGCCGCAGTTCCGCGAGGCGGCGCTGGTGATGATCGCCGATGCCGTCGAGGCCTCCACGCGCTCGCTGCCCGAGCCCACCACGCCCCGCCTGCAGGCCCAGGTGCAGAAGATGATCAACCTCATCTTCTCCGAGGGCCAGCTGGACGAGTGTGACCTGACGCTGCGGGACCTGAACCTCATCGCGCAGTCCTTCCTGCACACGCTCGAGGGCATCTATCATGCGCGCCCCGCCTACCCGGCGGGGGCGCTGCAGGCGGGGCCCAAGGGCGCGTTGATGGTGGCGCCGGCCCCGGCCCCGAGCACGACGAACACGAAATCAGACGGCAAGCAGCGTCCCGTGGGCACGGGCACCTGAGGGCGCGAGGTGGGTGGATGGCGAACGTGAAGCTGCGCAAGGGGAAGGTGATTCCCCGCGACGACGGGAAGCGCATCGAGGAGTTCGTGGGCGCGGCGACGACGGGCACCGAGGGCGTGTCGGTGGCGCGCATGTTGGCGCCTCCCGGCTGGAAGGAGCCCGCGCAGACGCCCGAGTTCGACGAGGTGGTCATCGTCCTCAAGGGCCAGCTGACGCTGGTGGTGGACGGGCGGCGGCAGCTCATCGAGGAGGGCGAGATGGGGCTCGTGTCCCGG
This sequence comes from Archangium primigenium, assembly GCF_016904885.1. Lineage (NCBI taxonomy): Bacteria > Pseudomonadati > Myxococcota > Myxococcia > Myxococcales > Archangiaceae > Melittangium > [Archangium] primigenium. The sequence continues at coordinate 7,055,177 of NZ_JADWYI010000001.1, read as the reverse complement.
GGCCGGCGGGTGGTGTACCGCAACGACGGCCAGGGCGCGTGTGACTACTACTCGGTCTGCGCGCCCGCCTTCCGGGTGGAACTCGCCCACATGGAGGAGCCCGAGGAGGCCTCGCCCGAGGAGAACCGGGTGACGGTGCAGGTGGCCCATCCCCAGGGCAAGCGCTTCGCCAAGCAGGTGACGGACCTGGCCGAGGCCTTCCTGGAGAAGCTCTCGCTCACCGGGTGCGAGCTGTCCATCTCGCTCGTCGGGGACCATGCCATCCGCCGGCTCAACCGCACCTGGCGCAAGAAGGACAAGGCCACGGACGTGCTGAGCTTCCCCGCGGGGGAGGCGCCCAAGGGCACCCCGGGGCCGCGCCAGCTCGGCGACATCGTCATCTCGCTGGACACGGCGAAGGTGCAGGCCAAGGAGTACGAGCGCACGCTGGAGTCCGAGGTGGCGCGCTACCTGGCGCATGGGCTGCTGCACCTCCTGGGTCACGATCACGAGCGGCCCAAGGACGCCCAGCGCATGGCGCGCGCCGAGGAGCAACTGCTCGGGGCGAGCGGCATGGTGGGCGACTCGGTGGCGCCCCGGGCCCGCAAGCTCATGACCTGAGGGCTCCCTTCCGGGGTGGGGCGGACGATTCCGCTCCCCTGGAGGCCATCCGTGGGGTTGAGTCGGGCCTCGCGCATGATAGGTAGGCCCGTCCCCGCGTGTTGGAACGGACCATGCCTCGCTTGACCTCGTCGATGCTCTTCGTGCTGGGCCTGCTGCTCGTCGCCGCTCCGGCGCATGCCCAGGACATGCCTCCCTGGGGAACGGGCGAGAGCCGGGGCGAGGACCTGTCCATCTACCTGGCCACCTTCGGACCGGGCGATGACGTGCCCTCGTACTTCGGCCACGGCTCGCTCGTGGTGGAGGACGCCCGGCTGCGCACCTCGCGCCTCTACAACTACGGGATGTTCTCCTTCGACGAGCGCATGCTGGCGCGCTACGCGATGGGTCGGCTCGAATTCTGGGTGGACGACTCGGCCCCGGGCCCCACCTTCCGCTTCTACCGCTCGCTCAACCGGGACGTGCGGCTGCAGCAGCTCGACCTGTCACCCGAGCAGAAGAAGGAACTGGGCCGGCTGCTCGCGGTGAACGTGCTGCCCGAGAACCGTCAGTACCTCTACCACCACTACAACGACAACTGCGTCACCCGGCTGCGCGACATGATCGACGCGGTGGTGGGCGGTCAGCTCCGCCGGGCGGACGAGGTCCCCGGGCGCATGACGCTGCGCGAGCACACGCGGCGCTACACCGCCGTGAATCCGCCCATGAGCGTCCTGCTCGACTTCCTGATGAACGACGAGATCGACAAGCCCATCACCCGGTGGCAGGAGGCGTTCCTCCCGGACGAGCTGGAGCGGCAGGTGGCCCAACTCCAGGTGACGGCCACGGACGGTCCGTCGCACGCGCTCGTGGACCGGACCGTGAAGTTCTACGAGTCCAAGGGCCGTCCGGTCACGCCCGAGCAGCCGCCCCGGTACGCGCCGGTGATGTTGATGCTGGGCCTCGTGCTGGGCGGGGCCTCGATGGGCCTGGCCGCGTGGCAGCGCAAGAAGGGCGCGCGGCTGCCGCGGGTGCTGCTGGGGCTGCAGAACGTGCTGATGGGCCTGGTGTTCGGCATCCCCGGCCTGGCGCTGTTCATCATGTGGCTCGGCACGGATCACACGGTGACGTACCGCAACGAGAACCTGTTCCTGGCCAATCCGCTCACCGTGCTCGCGCTGCCCCTGGGGCTGCAACTGATGGCCGGGAGCGCGAAGGCCCGCGCGCGCCTGGAGTGGCTGTGGCGGGCGCTGGCGGCCCTGGGGCTCTTCGGGCTCGTGCTCAAGGTGTTGCCCCTGTTCGATCAGGACAATTGGCGCCTCATCGCGCTGCTGCTCCCCATGTCCGTGGGGATGGCGGGGGCGTTGTGGCTGCTGCGCGCGCCGGTGGCGGGCCGCGAGGTGACGCCGCCGGTGGCGCCGGACTTGAAGGTTTCTGGAAACTGAAGAAGGCAAGAGGGAGGACACAACATGGCGAACGACTCGATGGAGAAGATCGGCGGGCTTCGCGAGCGTCTGACGGCGCTCAGGGGGCATCTTTGACGTCGATCGCAAGAAGTCGCGCATCGCGCTGATCGAGCGGGAATCCACGCTGCCCACGTTCTGGGACGACAACACCAAGGCCCAGGCGATGCTCAAGGAGAAGGCCACGCTCGAGTCGAGCGTGGGCGCCTACGAGAAGACCCTGCGCGGCCTGGACGACGCCCAGACGCTCTTGGAACTCGCCGCCGAGATGCAGGACCCGGCGAGCGCCAAGGAGGCCGAGGATTCGCTCGGGGGGCTCGAGGGCGAGGTGGCCAAGCTGGAACTGGCGCGGATGCTCTCCGGCGAGCAGGACCGCTCGTACTGCTTCATGGACATCAACGCGGGCGCGGGTGGCACGGACTCCATGGACTGGGCCGCCATGCTCATGCGCATGTACACGCGCTACTGCGAGCAGCGCGGCTGGAAGGTGGAGATCAACGACGCGCAGGAGGGTGAGGAGGCGGGCTTCAAGAACGTCTCGCTGCGCATCGAGGGCGAGTTCGCCTACGGCTACCTCAAGGCGGAGGTGGGCGTGCATCGGCTCGTGCGCATCAGCCCCTTCGACGCCAACGCGCGCCGGCAGACGGCCTTCGCCTCGGTGGACGTGTATCCGGAAGTGGATGACTCCATCCAGATCGACATCCCGGAGAAGGACATCGAGCTGAAGTTCATCCGGGGTGGCGGCGCGGGCGGTCAGAAGGTCAACAAGACCTCGTCCACGGCGCAGCTGCGCCACCTGCCCACGGGCATCATCATCACCTGCCAGACGGAGCGCTCGCAGTCGGCCAACAAGGACATGGCGTTCAAGATCCTCCGCGGCCGGCTCTACGAGCTGGAGATGAAGCGGCGCGAGGCGGAGCGTGACGCCGCCGAGGCGCAGAAGAAGGACATCTCCTTCGGCTCGCAGATCCGCTCCTACGTGCTCGCGCCCTACCGCATGGTGAAGGACCTGCGCACGGGCGTGGAGACGGGCAACGTGGACGCGGTGCTGGACGGTGAGCTGGAGGACTTCGTCACCGCGCAGCTCATGGGCGTGAAGAACCCCAACCGCGCCGCCCCGGAATAATCCGGGAGCGAATCACGGGAACCTTTCCCTGGCCGGGCTGTCCAAGGCCGGGGAAGGGGGCCCGCCCCTGGGGAAGGTGACCGGTGTCGTCGAGCGAGGCGCTCGTGAACGAGGAGATGACGCCGGAGCAGGTGCTCCTGGTCCGGCTGCGCCGTGGCGAGCCGGACGCCTTCGAGACCCTGGTGCGGACCTACCAGGACCGGCTCTACGACTTCTGCGTGCGGATGTTGAGCGACCGCGAGGAGGCGTATGACCTGGTTCAGGACGTCTTCGTGAGCGCCCACCAGCACCTCGCGCGCTTTCGCGAGGACGCGAAGCTGTCCACGTGGCTCTACCGCATCGCCAAGAACCACTGCATCAACCGGCTCAAGTACCTCAACCGCCGGGGCCGGGGCCGTTCGGAGGAGTACGGCGAGCGCAACGAGGAGGCCCTGGCCGAGGCCCTGGGCTCGCCGCCGGGGCCGGACGCGGCGCTCGAGTCCGCGCGGGAGCAGGCGCGGGTGCAGTGGGCCATTTCCCGACTGGAGCCGGACGCGCGCATGCTCGTGGCGCTCCGGGACATCGAGGGCCTGGCCTACGAAGAAATCGTCGACATCACCGAGCTTCCGTTGGGAACCGTGAAAAGCCGGCTCCACCGGGCCCGGGAGAAGCTGGCGGAGTGGTTGGAGCGGGTTGAGGAATGAAGGGCTTTCAGCGGAGACTTGGGGACATGCCAGCGCAGCTCAGCCATCGCGAGACCCGGGCCTTGTTCATCGCCTTCGCCGACGAGGACTTGCCCGCGGACAAGGCGGGCGAGGTGCGCTCGCACCTGGACGGATGCGGCGAGTGCCAGCGGGGCTGGCAGTCCTATTCGGCCACCGTCCAGCGGCTCAAGGCGGCGCCCCGGCACGCGGCGCCCCCCGCGCTCGCCACCCAGGTGATGACCCGGGTCAAGCGCCAGCGGCGCTCGGGGCTCAGGGGGCTCACCCTGATGCACGCGCACTACCGGCTGCCCGTGGAGATCCTCGTCCCGGTGCTGCTCGCGGCGGCGGTGGCGGCCTACCTGATCATGGCCGGGGTCTGAAAGAAGTCCGGTCCGGCGTCCATTCATTGCGTCCCGAGGTGGGCTTGGCTAGCGTGCCGCGCCCTCACGGGAAGCCCCATGGCCGACACTCCAGAGAACAAGACCGCCGAAGCGGACCTCGGGTCCAAAGAGCAGGAAATCTACGCGCAGCGTCTCGACAAGGCGCAGAAGTGGCGCGACTCCGGCGTCAATCCGTACGGCAACGGCCACCGGCCCGCGCACCTGGCGCAGGAAATCATCGACCGTCACGCCCAGCAGTCCACCGAGGACCTGGAGAAGGCCGGTCCCCTGGCCTACAGCGTGGCGGGCCGCATCGTGGCCGTGCGCAGCTTCGGCAAGGCCGCCTTCGTGAAGCTGCGCGACCGCTCCGGGGAAATCCAGGCGCACGTGAAGAAGGACGCGCTCGGGGACGCCTTCGAGCTCTTCAAGCTGTGCGACCTGGGTGACTTCGTCGCCGTGGAGGGCACGCTCTTCCGCTCGAAGACGGGCGAGCTGACGCTGTCGGCCACGCGCTTCCTGCCGCTCACCAAGTCCCTGCGCCCGCTGCCGGAGAAGTGGCACGGCCTCACGGACGTGGAGAGCCGCTACCGCCAGCGCTACCTGGACCTCGTGTCCAACCCGGACGTCAAGCAGACCTTCCTCAAGCGCAACAAGCTCGTGCGCTACATCCGCGACTTCCTCGACACGCGGGACTTCATCGAGGTGGAGACGCCGATGATGCACCCGCTGGTGTCGGGCGCGGCGGCGCGGCCGTTCACCACGCACCACAACGCGCTGGACATCGATCTGTACATGCGGATCGCCCCCGAGCTCTACCTCAAGCGGCTGGTGGTGGGCGGCATCGAGCGCGTGTACGAGATCAACCGCAACTTCCGCAACGAGGGCATCAGCACCCGGCACAACCCCGAGTTCACGATGCTGGAGTTCTACCAGGCCTACGCCACGTTCGAGGACCTGATGGACCTCACCGAGGAGATGCTCTCGGGGGCGGCGCGGGCGGTGACGGGGGACTCGAAGGTGGCCTACCAGGGCCAGGTGCTGGACTTCGGCAAGGGCTGGAAGCGCATCCCCATGACCGAGGCCATCCGCGAGGCCGTGCCCTCCTTGAGCGACAAGGACATGGCGGACGCGGACCGGCTGCGGCACGAGCTGCTGTCCAAGGCCCACGGCCAGGCCGAGCGCCGGGCCATCGAGACCATGCACCACGGCGAACTGGTGGGCGCGCTCTTCGAGCAGCACGTGGAGAGCACCCTGGTTCACCCCACGTTCATCACCCAGTACCCCACGGCGGTGAGCCCGCTGGCGCGCCGCAACGACCAGAACCCGGAGTTCACCGACCGCTTCGAGCTGTTCGTGGCGGGCCGGGAGATCGGCAATGCCTTCTCCGAGCTGAATGATCCGCTCGACCAGAAGGATCGGTTCCTCGGCCAGCTGGACGCGAAGAAGCGCGGCCAGCAGGAGACGATGGACTACGACGAGGACTACATCCGCGCACTCGAGCACGGCATGCCGCCCACGGCGGGTGAGGGCATCGGGATTGATCGCGTGACCATGTTGTTCACGGATTCGCCGTCGATTCGCGACGTCATCCTCTTCCCGCTTCTCAAGCCGCTGGCCAGGTAGTCAGGAACCCCGCGTGAACGCCGAACGGCAGACCGTCTACCGCTGGAGTCTCATCTGGAGTGGCGCCCTGGTGGCGCTGGTGGGAGCCATCTTCCTCGGCGTGGCCATCACCCAGGCGGATGCCTGGGCGCGCGTGGCGTCGGTGCTCGGCCTGTCCACACTCGCGTGGGGCGGGCTGGTGCAGACGCTCAACGCGGCGGGCCTGGTTCCGGTGCAGTCCACGCTGCCCGCGTCGGTCCAGTTGCCGGGGACCGAGTACCTCTGGGTGGGGGTGGCGGGCTGGCTGGTGGGGTGGGTGCTCATCGCCAGCGGCGTGCGCCGGGCCCCGGCCTCCACCGAGGGGCCGAGCGCGGCGGCGGGCGCGGTGCTCTACCCAAGGCTGGCGCAGTACCGGGACTTCTACTGGAGCACCCTGGGCGCCTACGGCGGCGGCATGCTGCTGTCGGAGCTGGTGCTGCTCCTGCTGCAGACGTTCCTGTCCAGTGGGGGAGGGGCGTCCGCGACGGGCCGGGGAGGCCTCGCGCCGACCATCGCCTTCGCGGTGGCGCTCATCGTCGCCTCGCTGGTGGCGTTCGGGTGCGGCTTCGTGGGCGCGGCGCGGGCGCGGCGGCTCTCCATGCCCGAGGCCACCATCGGCGTCATCTACCTGGGCCTGCCGGTGCCGGTGGGGCTCACGCTGATGGAGCAGCTGCCGGACCTCCAGGTGACCTGGGGCTACCGGCTGCGGGAAGTGACGTACGTGGCGGACATGCTTGGCCGCCCGGTCATCGGCTACTGGCTCGTCTTCTCGCTGTTGGTGCTCATGCTGGTGCTGGGCATCAACACGGGCTTCATCGCCGCGGGCAGTGGCCGCGTGGACATGAAGCTGGGCTTCGAGCTGTTCGTCGCCCGGCGGCACGTGGGTGTGTTCCGGCCCTCGCTGCTCCTGGGCACGCTGGCGGTGCTCCTGTTCGGCATCATCCCGCCGCTCATCGTCTACGGCATCATCCGCGCGGTGGAGGCGGCCGTGGAGCGCACACGCATCCGCGCGCTGGGCCTGAAGGATCCCCTCGCCGCGGCCGCGGCGCTCAACCAGCTCAAGCTGCGCGAGCAGTCGCCCACCATGATGATGACGGCGCTGTCGGTGGGCGGCGTGGGCGTGGGCGTGATGGCGCTCATCATCGTGCTCTCGGTGATGAGCGGCTTCGAGGAGGACCTGCAGAACAAGATCCTCGGCGCCCACTCGCACGTGGTGGTGTCCAAGTACGCGGGCCGGCTGACGGACTACAAGCAGCTCATGCCGCGCATCGCCAAGGTGCCGGGCGTGGTGGGGCAGACGCCCTCCATCGACAACCCGGTGATGGTGCTCGCCGATGACGAGGTGCAGGGCATCGTGCTCAAGGGCATCGACCCGGAGACGGTGGGCTCGGTGCTGGACCTGCGCACGAACATGTTGCCCGGCGGCAACCTGGACAACCTGGAGACCCCCGAGAAGATCGTGCCCCGGCGCGCGCTGGGACTGGGCTCGAAGCCCTCGTCCCAGGACGAAGAGGACGAGGAGTTCGATCCCATCATCGGCAAGCCCACCCAGAGCGCCGAGCAGAAGGTGCTGCCGGGCATCGTGCTGGGCCGCGAGCTGGCCACCATCCTGAGGGTGGTGGTGGGCGACCGGGTGAACGTCATCTCCCCGCAGGGCGCGGAGCTGGGCCCCGCGGGGCTCATCCCCAAGAGCCGCGCCTACCGCGTGGCGGGCATCTTCTACTCGGGCATGTACGAGTACGACGCCAAGTTCGCCTACATCCTGCTGGCCGAGGCCCAGAAGCTCTTCAGCTCGGACGGGCCCACGGGCATCGAGCTCAAGGTGGACGACGTGGACGACGCGCGGACCATCTCCAAGAAGGTGGCGAGCGAGCTGGGCGGCTACCCGTACCGCGCGCGGGACTGGGGTGAAATTCACCGCAACATCTTCTCCGCGCTGCGCCTGGAGAAGCTGGTGATGGGCATCATCCTGTCCATCATCATCATCGTGGCCGCGGGCCTCATCGTCGCCACGGTCATCATGCTGGTGCTCGAGAAGCGCAAGGAGATCGCCGTGCTCAAGGCGCTGGGCGTCTCGGACGGCGGCATCGTGAAGATCTTCCTGGCCGAGGGCCTGCAGATCGGCGTGGCCGGCGGCCTCTTGGGGCTCTTCTCGGGGCTCGCGTGGTGCTACTTCATCCTGAAGGTGGGCATCAAACTGGACCCGTCCGTCTATTACATCCCCAACCTGCCGGTGAAGATCGAGCCGGTGCAGACGGCGCTCGCGGTGGTCATCGCGGTGCTCGTCACCTATCTGGCGTCCATCTATCCCGCGCTCAAGGCGAGCAGCGTGGAGCCGGTGGAAGGCCTGAAGGCGGAGTGAGGACGATGGCACTGCTCTCCATCCGCAACGTCTTCAAGAGCTACTACCTGCACGGCAAGCGCATCGACGTGCTGCGCGGCGTCTCCCTGGACATCGAGAAGGGGCAGATGGTGAGCATGATCGGCGCGTCCGGCGCGGGCAAGAGCACCTTCCTGCACGTGCTCGGCACGCTGGACATGCCCGCCGCGGGCGAGCTGCTCTTCGAGGGCCGCAGCGTCTTTTCCATGAGCGACGCGGAGATCGCTGATTTCCGCAATCGCACCATCGGCTTCGTCTTCCAGAGCCACTACCTGCTGCCCGAGTTCACCGCGCTGGAGAACGTGGCCATGCCGGCGCTCATCCAGCGCCGGGACAAGGCGCCGACCTATGCCTACGCGCGCGAGCTCCTGGAGCGGGTGGGCCTGGGCAGCCGGGTGGACCACCGTCCGGGCGAGCTGTCCGGCGGCGAGGCCCAGCGGGTGGCCCTGGCGCGGGCCTTGGTGCTCAAACCCCCGGTTCTTCTGGCGGACGAGCCCACGGGCAACCTGGACCCGGCCACCGGCGAGGGCATCCACCAATTGTTACGCGAGGTGAACCGCGACCTGGGGCTCACCTGCGTGGTGGTGACCCACAATGCCGCCCTGGCCGAGTCGATGCCCCGGCGCCTGCGGCTGCATGCCGGGCAGGTCACCGAGGCCTGAAGGGGGGAGGGGGCCCCCTTCCCGCGATTTCTCATTGAGCCCCGCCAAAGTCCTCCCGTAGATTGCCCCGCCCTTTACCGGCCGATTGCTCTTGAGGCTCCCCGTTCTCTCGCTCAGGTTCCTTCTCCCGTTCCTCGCCGCCGCATGGACGGTGATGCCTGGCCACGTGCTCGCGCAGCAGGGCGGGGTGTCGCCGCCCGCCGCTCCGGCGCCCGTGGCCCCTCCTTCCGACGCTCCGGTCGACCCCGACCGGGAGGTGCGCGACGGAGAGGTCGCCGACGTCCGCATCGAGGGCAACCGGCGCGTCGAGGCGGAGGCCATCCGCCGGGCGCTGCGCACGCGGGTGGGGACCGCGTTCGATCCGGCCCGCACGTCCGAGGATCTCCGGGCGGTGTGGGCCCTGGGCTACTTCAGCGACGTGCAACTGCTGGTGCAGCGCATGCCGTCGGGCGGCGTGGTGTACGTGGTGCGCGTGCAGGAGCGCCCGTCCATCCGCGCGGTGAAGCTCTCGGGCAACGATGAGCTCAACCAGGACGACCTCAAGGAGTCCATCGAGGTCAAGCCGCTCACCATCCTGGACCTGGACGTGGTGCGCCGCACCCAGAAGAAGATCCAGGAGAAGTACATCGACAAGGGGTACTTCCTCGCCGAGGTGTCGCACAAGATCGTGCCCGTGGAGGGCGGTCAGGTCGACGTCGTCTTCGAGATCGACGAGAACTCCAAGGTGATGGTGAAGGACATCCTCTTCCTGGGCGCCGAGAAGGTACCGGTCTCGCGGCTCAAGGAAGTGATGCTCACCAAGGAGGGCGGCTACCTGTCCTTCATCACCGGGGAGGGCACCTACCGCGAGGAGGTGTTCCAGCGCGACCTGGAGGTCATCCGGGCCACCTACTACGACGAGGGCTTCATCAACGTCCGGGTGGAGAAGCCCAGCGTGTCGCTCTCGGCGGACAAGCGCTACATCTACATCACGCTCAAGGTGACGGAAGGCGAGCGCTACGACATCGGGAAGATCGACTTCTCGGGGGACCTGGTGGTGCCCGAGGCGGAGCTGGCCCGGCTGATGACGTCCACCACGGGGCAGCACTTCAGCCGCACGCAGCTCGGCCAGGACATCCAGTCCGTCACGGACGTCTATTACGACCGGGGCTACGCCTACGCGAACATCAACCCCGTCACCAACATCAACGCGGACACGCGCACGGTCGACCTGACCTTCGACGTGCAGAAGGGCCCCCAGGTCACCATCGAGCGCATCGAGGTGGTGGGCAACTCCAAGACGCGCGACAAGGTGATCCGCCGCGAGCTGCGCGTGTACGAGGGCGAGCTCTTCAGCGGCACGGGCGTGCGCCGCAGCAAGGAGCGCGTGACGGCGCTGGGCTTCTTCGAGACGGTGGAAGTCACCCAGAAGCCCGGCTCGCGCGACGACACCATCGCCATCCAGGTGGAGGTGAAGGAGAAGGCCACGGGCACCTTCCAGGTGGGCCTCGGCTTCTCCAACGTGGAGAACTTCATCTTCACGGCCCAGGTGTCGCAGAACAACTTCCTCGGCTGGGGCCAGAGCGTGTCGGCGTCGGCGCAGATCTCCAGCCTGCGCTCGCTCGTGCAGCTGTCGTTCTTCGATCCCTACTTCCTGGACACGCGCTTCCTGCTGTCCGCGGACTTCTTCCGCACGGAAGCCGACTACGGCAACAACAGCTTCATCCGTCAGTCCACGGGCGGCAACCTCTCGCTGGGCTACCAGATCCTCGAGGACGTGCTCGTCAACGTGGGCTACTCCCAGGAGCACGTGAACGTGGCGGCCTCGCCCACCCTGGGCGGAGTGCTGCTGGCCAACCGGTTCCTCAGTGGCGTGACGAGCTCCACGCGCCTGTCGCTCACCTACGACAAGCGCAACAACCGCCTCTTCCCCTCCAAGGGCTTCATCCACTACGGCTCGGTGGAGTACGCGCCGAGCTTCCTGGGCGGCTCGTTCCTGTTCGCCCGCTACACGGCCTACTCGCGCCTGTACTTCCCGCTGCCGCTGGGCGCCGTGTTCAAGACGAACGCCACCATCGGGTACATCCAGCCGCTGGACAGCAACCGGCCGCTGCCCGTCTCCGAGCTCTACTACCTGGGTGGCATCAACTCCCTGCGTGGCTACTTCCTGCGCAGCATCAGCCCGAACCTGTCCGCGCCCAGCTCCGGCTCGCCCGATGCCGGCATCTCCCGCATCGACGTGGGCGGCAACAAGCAGCTCATCGTCAACCTGGAGCTGGAATTCCCCGTCTTCGAGAAGGCGGGCATCCGGGGCGTGGTCTTCTATGACCTGGGCAACGCCTACGCGACCAACGAGCGCTTCTTCGAGGACAAACAGGACAAGGTGCCGCTCGGACTGTTCCAGTCGGTGGGCTTCGGCTTCCGGTGGTTCTCGCCGGTCGGTCCCTTGCGCTTCGAGTGGGGAATCCCGCTCACCCGCCGGGCGGATGATCAGCCCATCCTGTTCGAGTTTACGATCGGCAATTTCTTCTGATAGGTCGCCCGCCGGTCTGTCGGGCGGTTCCCCTGGGGGGCCGCCATTGAACAGAGTCACCGGGCGGGCCGTCGAACCCCCGAATTCTTCCCGAGGAGCTGTCGCACATGTCGCTTCGAAGCAAACTGTCGGTCCTGGCCATCACCCTGTCGCTCGCGGTGCCCACGCTGTCGGCCGCCGCGGACCTGAAGGTGGGATACGTGGACTACCAGCGCGTCATGCTCGAGGTGGATGACGGCAAGGCGGCCAAGACCCGCCTGCAGAAGTGGCTCGAGTCGCGTCAGAAGGAGATCGACGCCGAGCAGGAGGTCCTGCGCAAGGAGAAGGACACCCTGGACAAGCAGGCGAGCGCGATGAGCGAGGAGACGCGCATCCAGAAGGCCACGGACCTGCAGAAGCGCATCTACGACCTGGCCCAGAAGTGGGAGAAGAGCCGGGGCGAGGCCGCCGAGCGCGAGCGCAAGGAGATGGAGCCGATCATCTCGAGGATCGACGAGGTCATCAAGACGATCGCCGACCGCGATGGCCTGGGCCTGGTGTTCGAGAAGCGCGACTCGGGCCTGGTGTTCGCCCTGAGCCAGTACGACCTGACGAACGAGGTCATCCGCTCCTACAACGGCAAGGGCAAGGCGAAGGACGCTCCGGTCGCCCCCAAGAAGTAAGGCGGCTCGCGTGCACGTCCCGGCTCCTCGTCGGCTCGGGGAACTCGCCACCCATGTGGGGGGAGAGCTCCTCGGCGATGCCGACCTCTTGATCAGCGGACTCAACGGACTCGCCGAGGCGGGTCCGGGTGAGCTGTCGTTCTACGGCAACACGCGCTACCGCAAGCAGTACGACGCCTCCCGGGCGTCGGCCGTGCTGGTGGGCCGGGACGTCGCGCCCCGCGAGGGCGTGGCCCTGGTGCGCGTGGCCAATCCCCATCTGGCTTTCGCGCAGGTCTCGCGCCTGTTCCACCCCGTGGCGACGTTCGCCGCGGGGGTGAGCCCCGGGGCGCACGTGCACGCGGAGGCGAGCGTGCATCCGGATGCCACGGTGATGGCGGGGGCCACGGTGGACAAGGGGGCGCGGGTCGGGGCACGCACGGTGCTCTTCCCCGGGGTCTACGTGGGCGAGTCGGCCGAGGTGGGCACCGACTGCCTGCTCTACCCGAACGTCACGGTGCGCGAGCACTGCGTGGTGGGCGCGCGGGTCATCCTGCATGCCTCCTGCGTGGTGGGGGCGGACGGCTTCGGCTTCGCCTTCAATCCCGAGGGGCCGCGCGGCCCGGAGCACTACAAGGTGCCGCAGGCGGGCCTCGTGCGCATCGAGGACGACGTGGAAGTGGGCGCCTGCACCACGATCGATCGCGCGACGCTCGGCGAGACGGTGATTGGCCGGGGCACGAAGATCGACAACCTGGTGCAGATCGCCCACAACGTGAAGGTGGGCCCGCTGTCGCTCATCTGCGCGCAGGCGGGCGTGTCCGGCTCCTCGGAGCTGGGCACGGGCGTGGTGCTGGCGGGGCAGGTGGGCGTGGTGGGGCACATCCGCGTGGGGGACATGGCCAAGGTCGGCGCCCAGTCCGGCGTCGCGCATGACGTGGAGGATGGCCAGACGGTGAGCGGCACGCCGGCCATGCCCCACAAGGAATGGCTGCGTGCCTCGGCGGCGCTCGGGCAGCTGGGCGATCTGCTCAAGGAAGTGCGCACCCTGCGGCGCAGGGTGGAGATGCTCGAGAAAGAGAAGGGCGGATGATGGACATCCAAGAGATCCAGCAGTTGCTGCCCCACCGCTATCCGTTCCTGCTGGTGGACCGCGTGGTGGAGATCGTTCCGGGCCAGAAGATCACGGCCTACAAGAACGTCACCATGAACGAGCCCTTCTTCAACGGGCACTTCCCGGGCCATCCGGTGATGCCGGGCGTGCTCATCCTGGAAGCCCTGGCCCAGGCGTCGGCGATCCTCGCCTACAAGACGTCGCAGCTGGATCCTTCCCGGAGCCTGTCCTACCTGATGGGCGTGGACGGCGCGCGCTTTCGCAAGCCCGTGGTGCCCGGCGACCGGCTCCAGCTCAACATCGAGGTCATCCGGCACAAGGGTGGCATCTGGAAGACCAAGGGCACGGCCACGGTGGACGGGGTGCGGGTGGCCGAGGGCGAGTTCCTCGCCACGGTCGTGGACAAGGACAAGGGCAAGGACAACGGTGGCTCCTCCACCGAGGCCTCCTGAGGAGACACCATGGCGCAGGTTCATCCCACGGCGGTGGTCCATCCCAGTGCGCGTCTCCATGAGACCGTGGTGGTCGGTCCCTATTCCATCATCGGCGCCAAGGTGACGATTGGCGCGGGCTCCGAGGTGGGGCCGCATGCCGTCATCGATGGCCGCACCACGCTGGGCGAGCGCAACCGGGTGTTCTCCTTCGCCGCGGTGGGCGGCGTGCCGCAGGATCTCAAGTACGCGGGCGAGGACACCGAGCTCATCATCGGCCATGGCAACACCATCCGCGAGTCCGCCACGCTGCACATCGGCACGGTGGGCGGCGGCGGGGTGACGCGGGTCGGTGACAACAACATGTTCATGGCCTACAGCCACGTGGCGCACGACTGCGTGGTGGGCAATGGCTGCATCGTGGCCAACAGCGTGGCGCTGGCCGGGCACGTCACCGTGGAGGACTTCGTCATCCTCGGCGGCCTGTCCGCGGTGCATCAGTTCACCCGCCTGGGCAAGCACGCCTTCGTCGCCGGCGGCTCCATGGTGACCATGGACGTGCTGCCCTACTGCACGGCGCAGGGCGACCGGGCGGAGCTGTCCGGGCTCAACGTGGTGGGCCTGCAGCGGCACGGCTTCAGCGAGGAGCAGGTGGGCCGCATCAAGGAGGCCTACAAGATCCTCTTCCGCTCCAAGCTCGGGCTGACGGAGGCCGTGGCGCGGCTCACCGCGGAGCTCGCTGGCCAGTCGGAGATCGACTACCTGTTGAACTTCATCGCCCAGAGCAAGCGCGGCCTGACGCGCTGACGACCGCCCCCGTGGAACGCATTGGCCTCATCGCCGGCAACGGACGTCTGCCCTTCCTCTTCGCGCGCGCGGCCCGGGAGCAGGGGCTGGAGGTCGTCGTGGTGGCGCATCGGGGCGAGGTGGACCCGGCGCTGGCGGCCGAGGTGGCCTCCCTGACGTGGGTCCGCCTGGGGCAGGTGGACCGCATCCTGAAGACGTTCCGCGCGGCGGGCGTGACGCGGGCGGCGATGGCGGGCGGCATCGGACGGGTGCGGGCCTTCACGGAGGCCCGACCGGATCTCGGTGCGCTGCGCATCCTCGCGCGGCTGCGCAGCGTGCGGGACGATGCGCTGCTGCGCGCCGTGGCCGGCTATTTCGAGTCCCACGGCATCACCATCGTGGCACCCACGGACTGGCTCGCCCAGGCCCTGTGCCCCGAGGGGCACCTGGCGGGTCCCCGCCTGAGCCCGGCGCAGGAGAAGGACGTGGCCCTGGGCCGCGAGGTGGCCACGCTGCTCGGTCAGGCGGACGTGGGACAGACGGTGGTGGTCCGCGACGGCCATGTGCTCGCGCTGGAGGCCGTGGAGGGCACCGACGAGGCCATCCGCCGCGGGGGCAAGTACGGCGGTTCGGGCGCGGTGGTGGTGAAGCGCTGCAAGCCGGGACAGGACCTGCGCTTCGACCTGCCGGCGGTGGGCCCGCGCACCCTCGCGGTCATGCGGGAGGTCGGCGCCACCGTGCTCGCGCTGGAGGTCGGCAAGACGGTGCTGCTCGACGCTCCGGAGCTGTTCCAGGAGGCCGACACCGCGGGCATCAGCGTGGTGGGCATTTCCTGATCGCCTGCCCGCCGTGCCGCCCTCCAGGACGGCGCCCGGGTCGGATGGTTCCTCGCTCGCGGCTGTGGAATGCTGCCGGGCGACGACGCTGTTCCCCAGCACCCGCAGCCCCGGGGTCTACCCCTCACGCCGTGTGCATTCCCAGGAGAACCGACGGATGAAGCGACTCGTGCTCCCCGCCCTGATCGCCCTTGCCGCCACGGGCTGCATGCATGCCCCGGCGCCCGCCGCCACCGCCCAGCCCTCGCCGGATGAGGTGAGCAAGTGTGAGCTCATCCAGACGCTGATGCGCGAGCGGGCACCGCAACAGCTGCTGCAGAAGCTCGCCGAGGACGGCCACTCCACCCCGTCCCAGGTGGTCGTCTTCATGCGCCAGCCGGACGAGGCGGTCCTGGAGCGCTTCTTCGCGGGAGACCCCGAGTGCCAGGGGGCGGCCTTCAAGGTGGTGCACGACCTCACCGGCGAGGGCGTGGTGCTCTTCCTGCGCGGCCAGGCGGATGGCTACGTCTACGACGCGCAGCGCGCGAGCGCGGAGCGGATGTCGCTGGGCGGCGACGCCAAGGGCGCGGTGCGCAAGCGCGAGGGCGTCTGGGCCGCGTCCAGCATCTGAGCCCGCGCGGTGGCCGCGGGGTGCTCGCGCAGCAAGTCCTTGCACCCATCCGCGATGAACTGCACCGCGATGGCCGCGAGGATGAGCCCCATCACGCGCTCGAGGATGGCCACGCCGGACTGCTTGAGCACCCGCTGGACGAAGCCCGCGGCGCGCAGCACGAAGTAGCTCGTCACGAAGGTGATGATGATGGCGAGCAGCACGGGCACCGCGGACACGAGCGAGTCGCCGCCCCGGGCCATCAACACCATGGCGGTGGCGATGGCGCCCGGACCCGCGAGCAGGGGCATGGCCAGGGGTACCAGCGCCACGTCCTCCTTGCTCACCCCCTCCTCGGTCTCGCTGGGCGTGGTGCGCGTCTCCGACGGACGCGCGCGCAGCATGTCCAGCGCGGTGATGAGCAGCAGCAGGCCACCGGCCACCCGGAAGGCGCCCAGCGACACGCCGAACACCTTGAAGATGATGCCGCCGAAGAGCGCGAAGAAGAGCAGCAGGGCGCATGACACCATGCACGCGCGCCGGGCCGTGCTGCGGATGCGCTCCTCGGAGTAGCCCGAGGTGATGGCGAGGAAGATGGGCACCACGCCCACGGGATCCACCACGAAGAGCACCGCGGGCAGCGACACGAGGAACAGCGAGAACTGCTCGGACATGCGCCCTCTCTACACCGTGAAGCGCAGCTTCCACACCATCGTCAGGGCCTCCACGAAGATGCGCCGACTCATCTTGGACTGACCCACGCGGCGATCCTCGAACACGATGGGCACCTCACGCACCGTGAAGCCATGCTTGAGGGCCCGGTAGGTGAGTTCGATCTGGAAGGCGTAGCCGGTGCTCCGCACGGCGGTGAGATCGAGGGCCTCAAGCACCCGTCGGTTGAAGCACTTGTAGCCGCCGGTCAGATCCCGCGTGTCCACCCCCAGGATCGTCCGCGCATACAAGGAACCGCCCTGGCTGATGAGCTGTCGGCCCACGCCCCAGTTCACGGTGCCGCCGCCGGGCACGTAGCGCGAGCCCAGCACGAGATCCGCTCCCGCCTGGGCCGTGTCCAGCAGCAGGGGCAGGTGGCGCGGATCGTGGCTGAAGTCCGCGTCCATCTCGAGGATGTACGTGTAGCCCCAAGCGAGTGCCTGCTGGAAGGCATGGAGGTAGGCGCGCCCCAGGCCCTGCTTCTTCTCGCGGTGCAGCACCCGGATGCGCGGCTCTTTCGCGGCCAACGCGTCCGCCAACACCCCGGTGCCATCCGGAGAGTTGTCGTCGACGACGAGGATGTCCACGCGCGGATCTGCGGCGAGGACCGCCCGGGTGATGGGCTCGAGGTTGTCCCGTTCGTTGTACGTGGGGATGCAGACCAGCGCTGGATTCATGGAGCAGCGGGACATAGCAGAGCGGCCCGTCGTCCTCTCCTAGACTTTTCACCTCCCGGTACGTATGGCACCCACAGGACGTAGGACGGCAGTT
This sequence comes from Archangium primigenium, assembly GCF_016904885.1. Lineage (NCBI taxonomy): Bacteria > Pseudomonadati > Myxococcota > Myxococcia > Myxococcales > Archangiaceae > Melittangium > [Archangium] primigenium. The sequence continues at coordinate 7,037,872 of NZ_JADWYI010000001.1, read as the reverse complement.
GTCCAGAATCGGGCGTCGATTTCCGTCGACTCTCGGCACGCCTGCGAGCAAGGTATCTCGGAGATTAAGAAGGCTTGGTAGAGACCGTCTTGCGACGAGGATTTTGATGAGTTCGGCCCCGCTGCCCAGTCGTAATCCGGTGAGCCCAGAGAACCTGTTGAACCCGCTGCCGCTCTACGCGGAACTCCGGGAATCGGATCCCGTGCACTGGTCGGAGGCCCTTCATGGATGGGTCCTCACCCGACACGATGACGTGGCCGCGTGTTTCCGTGACTCGCGCTTCAGCGCCAACCGCGTGAAGATGTTCGAGGCCCAGGCCGGTGCGTTGGGGCCGGACGTGCTGGTGGACTACCTCGGCATCGCGCGGCACCAGATGCTGATGAAGGACGGGGCGGATCACATCCGCATGCGCCGCCAGACCATGGCCGCCTTCACCCCCGAGGCCCTGTCGTCCTGGCGCCCGAGCATCTACCGCATCATCAACCTGCTGCTGGATCAGGTGCATGCGCGCGGGGAGATGGACCTGGTCAAGGACATCTCCTACCACTTCCCGCCGCTGGTCATCGCCGAGGTGCTCGGCATTCCGGCCGCGGATCGCGAGATGTTCCAGGCGTGGTCCGCGCCCCTGGCCGAGTTCTCCGGTCCGGGTCTGGACGTCGACATGGTGGCCCTGGCGCGCCGAGCCAACACGGCCGCGCGCGAGCTGTACGAGTACCTGGTGCGCCACATCGAGCACCTGCAGAAGAACCCGGGACACGACGCGCTCAGCCAGATGCTGCACAGCGAGACGAGCGTCGGGCACATGGATCCCACGGACCTGGCGGCCACGTCCCAGTTGCTGCTCACCGCGGGCCACCTCACGACCACGGATCAGCTGAGCAACGGCGTGTACGATCTGCTCACGCACCCCGAGCAGTTCAAGAAGCTGCTCGAGGACCCGAGCCTGATCCGCTCGACGGTGGAGGAGATGCTGCGCTACAGCCCGGCGGTGCCGTTCTTCCACCGCATCGTGGCCGAGGATCTGGTGCTCCGGGGCAAGACCCTGCGCAAGGGCGACGTGGTCTTCCTGGGCATGGCGGCGGCCAACCGCGACCCGCTGGTGTTCCCGGAGCCGGATCGCTTCGACATCACCCGCAGCCACATGCACTCGCGGCTCATGACCTTCGGCCATGGCCCGCACCACTGCCTGGGCGCGGGTCTGGCGCGACGCGAACTGGAGATCGCCGTCGAGGTCTTGATCCGCCGACTCCCCGGATTGCAGCTGGACGAGCGGAATGCGCCGCAGCTGAAATTCCACAGCTTGGTTTTTCGGGGTTTCACACAGTTGCCGGTGCGATGGTCGACTGGTGGGTAGGGAGGCAAGCGGAGCCCGGGGCGCCCCTGGTGATGGTTCCGCGCCTCTGTGTAGAATGCCCCTGGGTTCGCGCGGGGTGATCAGCCCGAGGGTGTAGTGCCGCGTGATCCCTGACCGTCAGGTGGACTGGAGGCTGTCCACCGCAGTCGCGCATTCCGACGAACCTCCAGTCTTCCGACGCTCCACTTCACCCTTCAGCCCAAGAAACCTTCCATGTCTGATCCAGGCGTGTCCGCCTCATCGATCCAAGCGGAGATCAAGCGTCTCTCTTGGCGAATCTTCTGGACCTACCAGCTCTACTCCCTGACCGCCGCCATCCCCCTGATGTACGTGGTGGGGCTGACGATGGGGCTCTCTCCGGAGCAGCAGAAGTACGCCTCGGGTACGCTGCAGCCGCCCTTCATGGTGCTCGCCGGCATCCTCGGGCCCTTCGCGATTGCCTACTTCATCACCCGGGGCGCGCTGACGCCGGTGCGCGGCGAGCCGGAATCGGTGCGGCTGGTGCGCCTGCTCAAGGCGCCGCGCCGCATGGAGCTGGCGCTGCTCGGGCTCGTGACGCTCGGCAACGCGCTGTACATGACGACGTGCTGCATCGTGCTCAAGTCCTCCCCGTGGACCATTGTCTGGGGCGGCATCGTCAACTCGTCCATCACGGCGCTGGTGCTCATCCAGTTCCGCCTGACGGTGGAGCAGCTGCTGCGGCCGCACGCCCTGGCGCTCTTCCAGGCCAACCCGACGCAGAACATCCAGGGCTCGGGTATTGCGTGGCTGCGGCAGAGCTGGTTCCTGCCCTACGCCTTCGGCCTGTTCGTGTTCACCACGCTCGCCCTGACGGCGACCATCCTGAGCACCCAGGTCATCGCGGTCTTCTCCGAGCTGTCCCACGATTACGTCAAGAACCAGGCGGACTTCGGCCAGATGCTGATGAAGGGCGCCGGGCTCGTGCTGGAGCGCACGCTCTTCCCGATGGTGGGACTGGGCGCCTACCTGTTGCTCAACGCCGCCATCGCCGCGTTGCGCCTGGCGCGCCACCAGACGGAGGGCGCGAGCGCGGTGGGTGCCTCCATCCAGGCGCTCGCCAACGGCAAGGCCCAGCTGCCCGCGTGGGTGACCACGGACGAGATGGGTGATCTGTCGCGCGCGACCGCGCAGGTCTTCACCCGCCTGGGCAACCTCTCGCTGTCCCTGGCGGACTCCGCCCGTCAGCTCGGCCACTCCGCCGAGGAGATGGGGGCCTCGAACCTCAAGCAGAACGAGATCCTCACCCGTCAGGCCGCGGCCATCCAGGAGACGCAGGTCACCAGCCAGGAGATCAAGCAGACCTCGCTCGTGGCGTCCCAGAAGGCCGAGGCGGTGCTCAAGCAGACCGAGAAGGCCGACGAGATCAGCCGCTCGGGCGAGGCGGCCGTCGAGCAGAGCCTCTCGGGCCTGCAGGCCATCCGCGACTCGGTGAAGCAGATGGAGAACCACATCCGCGCCCTGGACGATCGCGCCAAGCAGATCGGCAAGATCACCACCACGGTGAAGGACCTGGCCGACCAGTCCAACATGCTCGCGCTCAACGCCGCCATCGAGGCCGTGCGCTCGGGCGAGCACGGCAAGGGCTTCGCGGTCGTGGCCCGGGAAATCCGCATCCTCGCGGACCAGTCCATCAAGGCCACCAACAGCGTGCGTGACATCCTCCTGGACATCAGCTCGGCCATCCGGACCACGGTGAGCATCACCGAGCAGGGCACCACGCGCGTCGAGGACAGCCTCAAGCAGGTGCGCGCCTCGGGTGAGAACATCCGGCAGCTCTCGGTCATCGTGCGCGAGAACGCCCAGTCCGTGCGGCACATCTCCATGGCCGTCACGCAGCAGAACGCGGGCATCGGGCAGATCTTCCAGGCCATCAACGACCTGTCCGAGCTGATGGCGGAGACGATGACGCGCCTTCGCGCTTCCGACGAGGCGATGGAGCTCGTGCGCACCGTGGCCCACAATGTGTCGGGCTACGTGAGCAACTACGGCTGGAACCAGATCCAGGGGGACGCGAAGAACACGTCGTCTCCCCGGACGGGTTCGCCGGAGTCCAGCGCGCGGTTGAACGACCGGAACTGAAACAAAGCGGTAGCCGTGGCGGGAGCGCGAACTCCCGCCACGTTTAATCTCGCGATGGGGTGTGCGTGGAATCCAACTCCTTGGTGGGATCTGAGCTGCAGCAGTCGGCGGTCAAGCGCTCCTGGATGGCGCTGCTGCTGCTCGAGCCGCGCCTGATCTGGAACTTCATCCGCTACGATCTGACCACCACGGTGGTGCCCAACCTGCTGTTCCTGTTGGCGGCCTGGTCGAGCATCGACGGCTCCGTGGTGCAACTGGCCTCCGCGCTGTCGCGCGGCTCGGCGTACTTCGTGCTGTACGTGCTGACGTTCTGCATCTCCAACCAGCTCAACGGCATCGAGGAAGACCGCATCAACAAGCCGGACCGGCCGATCGTGCGCGGGGACGTGTCCGTGCAGGGTGCCCAGACGCGGCTGGTGGTCTACTCGGTGCTGTTCTGCGTCGTGGGCTGGTTGTCGGGGGCGCTCGTGTGGGCGCTCGTGTGGCAGATGGTGACCCATCTGCACAACGCCGGTGGCGTGGCGCGCAACTGGTTCGGCAAGGACATGAGCATGTGCCTGGGCATCATCGCGGCCCTGGTGCCCGCCTGGGAGCTCATCACCCCCATGACGCCCGCGGCGTGGCTCTGGGTCCTCACGCTGGCCTTCTCGGTCTTCGTGCTGGCCCCGACCCAGGACCTGCGGGACATGGAGGGCGATCGCCTCAACCAGCGCAAGACGCTCCCGGTGGTGATGGGAGAGCAGCCCACGCGCATCTTCCTGAGCGCGGGGTTCGTCCTGCTGGCCTTCACCACGCACTTCCTGCTGATGGCGCCTGTCTGGGACCGCTGGATGGTGCGCGTGTTCGATGGCGTGCTGGTCCTGCTGTGCGTGGTCATCGCCGTGCGGCTGATGCGGCTGCGCACGCCCCGTGAAGATCACCAGACCTACATGTACTTCACGGCCTGGTACTGCGTGGCGCTGGCCGGCGCGAGCGTCGCGCTCTGACGCTTCTCGCCGGACCGAGGAGGCGGCCAGGGGTCGCCTCCTTGTCTTCGGGGTGCATCGTCTCGCGCGGGATTGTTTGGTAACGTACCGCACAATCCCCACGCAGCGCGGTGATGGAGTTCCTCCCGGGCGCACAGCCTGGAGGCCCGCACCGCCTCGGAGAGCCGAGCCATGTCGAACGCCGTTTCCGCGTCCAAGACGATTCCGCGCATCCGTGAGCTTCCACTGATTGGCAGCCTCAAGGACTTCAGCCAGAACCGTTTGGGCCTCTTCATGCGAGTCGCTCGGGAGTGCCCCGAGATTGGTATCTTCCATGTCGGGCCCATGCGCGTCGCGCTGGTCACCTCGTCGAAGCTCGCGCAGACCGTCCTGAGGACGCAGGCGGCGGACTTCCACGGAGGCAGCCTCCTCAACGCCATCGTGCCGCTGATGGGTCCCAACAACCTCTTCGTCCTCAAGACGGAAGAGCACTTCAAGCAGCGCAAGCTCATGGCGCCCGCCTTCCAGCACCGGCGCCTGGCCGAGTTCGGCCCCATCATGGTGGACTACGCCTCGCAGCTCGTGGACACCTGGGTGGATGGCGAGGTCATCGACATCACCAAGCAGATGCCCCTGCTGACCATGCGCGTCGTGGTCAAGACGTTGTTCGACGTGGACTTCGCGCACGAGGCCCACGAGTTCGACGAGGCGATGCAGGAGAGCGTGGACTACCTCGAGTACCTCACCAGCAGCCTGATTCCCGTGCCGCTCTCCTGGCCCACGGCGCGCAACCGGCGCGTGCGGCGGGCGCTGACCACCATCCGCGAGCGCCAGACGGCGCTCATCGAGGAGCGCCGTCGCGGCAAGCTGGGCAATGACCTGCTCTCCTCGCTCATCAGCTACCGGGACGAGGAAGGCAACGGCCTGAGCGACGAGCAGCTGCGCGACCACGCCTCCACCATCTTCACCGCGGGCCACGAGACGGTGGCCATCGCGCTGGGCTGGACCTGGTACCTGCTGCAGCAGCACCCGGAGGTCTACCGGCGCCTGCAGGAGGAGGTGGACACGGTGCTCCAGGGTCGCATGCCGACCGTGCAGGACTTGTCCCAGCTCACCTACGCCATGCAGGTGGTCAAGGAGGCCATGCGTCTGTACCCGCCGGGCTACTTCCTGGGCCGCGCGGCGCTGCACGACACCAGCATCGATGGCTACCCGCTGCGCAAGGACGACATCGTCGCCATCTCGCCCTACACCATCCACCGGGACGAGACGGTCTTCCCCGACCCCGAGAAGTTCGACCCGGACCGCTTCACGCCCGAGCAGGAGAAGGGTCGCTCGCGCTACGCCTACCTCCCGTTCAGCGACGGGCCGCACATCTGCATCGGCAACTTCTTCGCCCTGATGGAGGCGCAGATCGCCACGGTCATCATGGCCCAGCGCGTGCGCTTCGAGCCCATGCCCAACCAGAAGGTGGTGGCCGAGCCGGGCGTGAGCCTGCGCATGAGCTCGTTCTTCGTGCGGGTGCACCGCCGGATGCCCGCGCGCGAGGCGGAGCCCGCGACCCCCATCGGCGCCACGGGGTAGCGGCCCCGGGGGACGTCCCCCGGCTCAACCGCCCGTGGCGCGCAGCGGCGTCGCGGGCGGCAGCAGCTCCAGGACCGTCTCGGCGGCGCGCTCGGCGGCGCCGGTCTCGCCCAGCCGGCTGCGGACCTCCTCCAGCCCCTGGAGCATCTCCTCGCGCGGCGCGCCCGGCACCCAGAGCCGGCGGATCTCCGCCGCGATGCGCTCGGGGGTCATCTGCCCCTGGAGCAGCTCGGGCACGACGCGGCGTTCGGCCAGCAGGTTGACGAGCGCCACGTGGGCCACCTTCAACATCAGGCGGCCCACCAGGTAGGTGAGGAACGAGACGCGGTAGACCACCACCAGCGGCCGTTGCATCAGCCCCGCCTCCAGGGCCGCCGTGCCGGACGCCACGATGGCCGCGTCGCTGGCGCCCACCACCTCTGGCGCGCGTCCCTCCACCAGCACGGGCGTCACGCCACTGCCCGCGAAGCGCGAGAGGATCTCCTCACGGGCGATGGTGGGCGCCACGGGCACCACCACCTGGAGGCCAGGGCGCTCGTCCACCAGCCGCTTCGCCGCGCCCACCAGCGTGGGCAGGATGCGGCGGATCTCACTCATGCGGCTGCCGGGCAGCAGCGCCAGGGTGGGGGAGTCCGTGGGCAGGCCCAGCTTCTGGCGGAAGGTGGCGGCGCTGGCGGGCGCGGGGACCTGCTCCACCACGGGGCTGCCCACGTAGCGCGCGGCGACGCCCGCCTCCCGGTAGAAGGCCTCCTCGAAGGGGAGGATGCAGAGCATGCGGTCCACGAGCCGGGCGATCGTCTTCACCCGGCCCCGGCGCCACGCCCAGATCATCGGCGAGACGTAGTAGGCGATGGGCACGCCCAGCTTCTTGAGCCGCGCGGCGAGCCGCAGGTTGAAGTCGGGGATGTCCACGAGGATGGCGCACGCGGGACGCCGCGCCGCCGCGGCCCGGGACAAGCCGCCCATCACCTGGAGGATGCGCGGAATCTTGGGCAGCACCTCGGTGATGCCCATGACGTTGACCTCGTGGGCGCCATAGAGCAGCTCCACGCCCTGGGCGGCGAGCCGGGCGCCGCCCATGCCGAAGAACGTGAGATCCGGACGGCGGGCCTTGAGGGCCGCGACGAGCTCGGCGGCGTGCGCGTCACCGGAGGCTTCTCCGGCCACGACGAGAATCTGGGGAGCGGAAGACATGGCGCGCGCCATCCTATCCGCGCGGCTCGGGTGAGCCATGAAAGTCCGGAGGAAGTGGCCGAGCGGGCGGGCGCCCTTTCCGTTGATGGCGGAACGAGGAGGGAGAGGGCCGGAGGAAGGCCTGATGCGTGGGGACCGAGGGTGTAGAGTCGGGCTCCCGTGAAGACGCTTCTGCTGGTCGAGAGTCATCCCCCCACGCGCGAACACCTCACCGGCGTGCTGTCCCAGGCTGGCTACACGGTCCGAGCCGTGGGCGAGCCCGGCTCGGCCATGGAGCACTTCGTGGCGGACAGCCCGGGCCTGGTGGTGATGTCGGTGGACGTGCCGCGGTTGGATGGCGCGCACGTGGGCCACCTCATCCGCAACGACAGCCTCGGCGCGCGGGTGCCCATCGTGGCCATCGACAAGGGCCACCTGGGGCGGGCCCGCGGGGTCGCGGCCCTGATGGACCTCAAGGTCAACGCCTACGTGGCGGATCCGCTCAAGCCCGGCGAGCTCGTGGGCAAGCTGCAGTCGCTGGCGGAGGCCAGCGCGCGCGACACGGCACCGCTCAAGGGGCTGCTGGCCATGCTCGTGCGCCCCGCGGTGCTCAGCGGAGAGCTCAAGGGCTTTCCCCTGCCCACGCTGCTCGTGTCGCTCTACCGGTTGCGCCGCGATGGCGTGCTGGTGGTGGCGCACCGGGATCTCACCCGCCGGGTCTTCTTCGCGCAGGGCAGCGCGGTGAACTACGACTCCAACGCGCGGCAGGACGCGCTGCCGCACTACCTCTTGCAGCGCCAGGTGCTCTCCGAGGCCCAGGTCGAGCGGGTGGTCCAGGCGCTCGGCACGGGGCTGCGCATCGGCGCGGCGCTCAACGAGGCGGGCGTGGAGCTGGCCGGCGAGGAACTGCTCCACCTGCTGCGCGACTACACGATGGACCGCCTCGCCCAGGTCATCGGGATGCGCGAGGGCCGCTACGCCTTCTACCCGGGCGACGAGTTCCAGAGCGAGGTGGCCACGGTGGAGACGCCCGCGCTCGCGCCCATCCTGGATGGGGCCCGTCGGGCCATGCCGCTCAAGACGCTCGCCGCGCCCCTGCGCGCGCACCAGGGCGCGTTCCCCGTGCGCACGTCCGACTTCGGCAAGGATCTGGGCGCCCTGGGGCTCAACACGGAGGACCTGAAGATCGCCATGCAGATCAACGGGCGCATCGCGCTGCGGGATCTGCTCGCGCACGGACGCGGGGACTTGAGGCGGGGCTACTCGCTCATGTGGTTCCTGCGGTTGGTGGGCGACCTGGGCTTCTCGGCCACGCCGGTGGCGCAGGGGCCGGGCGAGGTGTCGGTGGTGCCGGACGTCATCGCCCCGCGCAAGCGCAAGGCCCTACCGCCGGAGACGGCCGCGAGCCTGCGCGAGGAGTCGGTGCGCATCATCACGGGCAGCTACTTCCGCTGCCTGGGCCTGGACATCACGGCCGAGGCGGAGGCGGTGGAGCGCGCCTACCAGGAGCTCGCCATGCGCTACCACCCGGACAGCTACGCCGAGTTCGACACCTCGGAGATGCAGGACCTGCTCGACTCGGTGCAGGAGAAGCTGTCGGCGGCCTACCGGGTGCTGGCGGTGGAGGAGAAGCGCAAGGCGTACCTGCAGTACCTCGTGTCGCGCGTGGACGTGGGGCGGGCCACCACGGTGAACGTGGACGCGGAGCTGATGCTCCGGCGCGGAGAGGCGGCGCTCAAGCGCAAGCAGTACCGCTCGGCCATCATCCACTTCGAGGAGGCGGTGGCGCTCAACCCCCAGGAGCCCGAGTACTACTCGTACCTGGCGTGGGTCACCTTCCTGGCGGGCGTGGGCCCCAAGGAGGACCGGGCGCGGGCGGCGCAGAAGGTGCTGCGCAAGGCGCTCGCGCTCAACCCCTACCTGGAGCGGGCGCTCATCATCTCCGCCATCATCGACAGCGAGATGGCGGACGCCTCGAGCGCGCGCAAGAAGCTGCTCAAGGTGCTCGAGCTCAACCCGAACTCCCAGCTCGCCAAGGCCGCGCTGCGCAAAGTGGGCCGGTGATGTTCCAGATCCTCAAACGCCTGCTGGGCTATGCCCGGCCGCACCTGGGGGTGCTGGGCGCGGCCTTCGGGTGCATGGCGCTGCTCGGCCTGGGCACGGGCGCCTACGCCTACCTGCTGGGACCCGCGCTGCGCTTCCTGCTGTCCGGCGGCGAGAGCGGTTTCGCCGGTGCGCAGCCCATCCCCTGGCTGTCGGGCGTCTCGCGCGAGACGGCGCTCTGGGGCTTCCCCGTGGTGGTGCTGCTCGTGGGCGGCGTCAAGGGCGTGGGCTACCTGGGCCAGTTCTACTTCATGGGGCTCTTCGCCCAGAAGACGGTGGCGGACCTGCGCCGCGACCTCTTCGTGCGCCTCACGGCGCTGTCGCCCGCGCAGCTCGGGCGCGAGCGCACGGGTGACCTGCTCAGCCGCTTCACCGCGGACGTGCAGGCGGTGGAGATGGCGGCCATGTACACGGTGGGCTCCTACCTGCGCGACTCGCTGCAGATCGTGGTGCTCGCCGGGGTGGCGCTGTCGCTCAGTCCGCTGCTGGGCGGCCTCATGCTGGCGGTGCTCCCCCTGGCGGCCTTGCCGGCCTCGCGGCTCACGCGCAAGGCGCTCAAGGGCACGCGGGAGGGACAGGTGCAGTTGGGCCACCTCGCGGGGCAGTTGCAGGAGGGCCTGGGCGGCCTGCGCACCATCCAGGCCTTCAACGGGCAGGAGGCGGAGCTGGCCCGCTTCGCCTCGCACGCGCGCGAGCACGAGGAGGCCCTGGTGCGGGCCGCGTGGGCGCGCGGGGGCGTGCCCGGGTTGATGGAGGTGCTGGCGGCGGCGGCGCTCGCGGGCTCGCTGGCGTACGCGGCGGCCACGAAGGCGATGGAGCCCGAGGCGCTCCTGTCCTTCCTGACCGCGCTGGTGCTCGTGTACCAGCCCGTCAAGGACCTGGGCCGGGTGACGCAGTTCGCGATGCAGGCGGGCGCGGCGGGGGAGCGGCTCTTCGCGCTGCTGGACCTGAAGCACCCGGTGGAGGACACGCCCGGGGCCGTGCCCGCGCCGGCGCTCGCACGGGAGCTGCGGTTGGAGGACGTGGTCTTCTCCTATGGAGAGCGGCGGGCCCTGGATGGACTGACCCTGTCCTTGCCCGCGGGCCAGGTGGTGGCGCTGGTGGGGCCCAGTGGGGGCGGCAAGAGCACGCTCACCCAGCTCCTGCTGCGCTTCGAGCGTCCGGACGCGGGCCGGCTGCTGCTCGATGGCGTGGACGCGGACCGCTACACGGCGGCCAGCGTGCGCGCGCGCTTCGCGCTGGTGACCCAGGAGCCGCTGCTGTTCTCGGGCAGCGTGCTGGAGAACCTGCGGCTCGCCCGGCCCGAGGCCTCGCTCGAGGAGGTGGAGGCGGCGGCGCGGGTGGCCCACGCGGACGGCTTCATCCGGGCGATGCCCGAGGGCTACGACACGCGCGTGGGCGAGCGGGGCGTGAAGCTGAGCGGGGGGCAGCGCCAGCGCCTGTGCATCGCGCGGGCGGTCCTGTCGCGCGCGCCCGTGCTGGTGCTGGACGAGGCCACGAGCAGCCTGGATCCGGAGAGCGAGCGGGAGGTGCAGGCGGCGCTCGCGCAGGTGCTGCCGGGGCGCACGGCGGTGGTGATCGCCCACCGGCTGTCGACGGTGGTGGACGCGGACCTCATCTGCGTGCTGGAGGCGGGCCGGGTCGTGGAGCAGGGGCGTCACGCGGACCTGCTCGCGCGCGGCGGACGGTACGCGGCGCTGTGGTCGCTCCAGGCGGGGGTCGAGCGGGGCGCGGCATGACGCTCTGGGGCGGGGTGGGCAAGGGGCTGCGGGCCCTGGTGGGGCTGGTGCTGATCCTGATCGGCTGGGCGGGCCTCTACACCCTGGCCGCGGTGTTCGTGGAGTACCCGGTGATCTCCGGGACGCCGCCGCCCGTGAGGACGCTGGGGCCTCGCGGCGCCTTCCACGTGCACACCACGCGCTCGGACGGGCGGGGCTCGGTGGAGGAGGTCGCCGCGGCGGCCAAGGCGGCGGGCCTGCGATTCGTGGTGCTCACGGATCACAACGACTTCGAGCCGCGCGAGCCCGTCTTCATCGACGGCGTGCTGATGGTGCCGGGGGTGGAGATCTCCACCGCGCATGGGCACCTCGTGGCCTTTGGCCTGCGGCGGCCGTTGGAGGGCGTGTCCAAGTGGATGGACGGAGACGACGCCGAGCGGGCGGTCCGGGCCGCGGGCGGCGTGAGCGTCCTGGCGCACCCCGTCCAGAAGCGCAACCCCTGGAGCCACCTGGAGGCCTCGTGGCGGGCCGATGGCTATGAGCTGTACTCCGCGGACACCTTCTTCCGGGACGCGCAGAGCCGTCCCTTCAGCCGGCTGTTGCCCGCGCTGGGGGCGCTCCTGGGCAACGCGGTGCACGGGGTGATGATGCTCGTGGAGCCCGGTCCCGAGCCCCTGGCGCGCCTGCTGGAGCTGGAGTTGACCAGGCCCCGGGTGGCGCTGTGCGCGCACGATGCGCACGGCCTGCCCCGCTACGAGGACGTGTTCCGGGCCATGGCCCTGTACCTGCCCGTCGCGGAGGGCGAGTCCGCCGAGGCCCTGCCCACGGACGCGCGGGAGGCCGCCGAGCGGGTGGTGCGGGGGCTCGCGGGCGGCGGCGCGGTGTGCGCGTTCCGGGCGCTGGGCGAGCCCGAGGGGTTCCGTCTGGAAGGCTTGCCGCCGGGGGAACGCGAGGCGCCGGTGGGCCAGGTGCTCACGGTGCGGCTGCCGCCGGGGAGCGACGAGCGGGTCCGGATCGAGGTGCGGGGCGCGGGTCGGCTGCTGCCGGATGGGCGCTCGGTGGAGCTGTTCGAGCCGGGAGGGGCGCAGGTGGAGGCGTGGGTGCGGGCGCCGGGAGGCTTCTTCGGCACGCGGTGGCGCCCCTGGATCGTCCCCAGTCCCATCCGGGTCGTGCTCCGGAGCGGGGATCGCTGAGATCTGCTAGAGGGACGCGGCCCGGGTCCCCATGCGCCTGCTCTACATCGTCGCCAGCTATCTGCTCTTCGCCGTGCTCTTCCCCGTGCTGTCGGTGCACCGCAAGACGCGCCACGGCCTGCGGCAGCGCCTGGGCTTCTTCGCGCCCGGGGAGCTGCCCGCCCGAGGGGACGGCCCGACCTTCTGGATGCACGGCGCGAGCGCGGGAGACCTGCTGGCGCTCTCCCCGATGTTCGCGCCGCTGCGCGCCCGCTTTCCGGGCTGCCGCATCGTGCTCTCCACGATGACGAACTCGGGGTACATGATGGGCCGCGACCGTCTGGCCCGGCAGGTGGACGCGGTGGTCTACGCGCCCTACGACCTGTGGGGCGCGACGCGGCGGGCGGTGCGGGCCATCCAGCCGGACGTGCTGGTGCTCGAGTACACGGAGATCTGGCCCAACCTCATCCGCGCGGCGAGCCGGGCGGGGGGCCGGGTGACGCTGACCAACGGCCGGTTCTCCCCGGGCAATCAGGGCCGCTACCGGCGCTTGTTCTCGCTCATCGGCAACCCCTTGAAGGATCTGTCGCTCTTCCTGATGCGGGGCGAGGACGAGGCGGAGCGGGTCCTGGCGCTGGGCGCTCCGGACGAGCGGGTGTTCGTGACGGGCAACACCAAGTTCGACGCGCTGGCGGTGGGGGAGCGCACCCCGGAGGACGAGTCGTTGCGCGCGGCCCTGGGCCTGAAGGACGGCGAGCGGGTGTGGATCGCCGGCAGCACGCACGAGGGCGAGGAGGAGCACCTGCTGGCGGTCTACCGGCGCCTGTTGGAGGCCCATCCGGAGCTGCGGTTGGTGATCGCCCCCCGGTACATCGATCGCGCGGGCCGCATCGTGGCGTTGGCCCGGGACGCGGGCCTGAGCGTGGGCCTGCGCTCCAAGGGCAACGAGGAGCGGGGACGCGTGGTGGTGTTGGACTCGATGGGTGAGCTGTCGAGGGCCTATGGCCTGGCGACCCTGGTGTTCGTGGGTGGCTCGTTCACCACGCGGGGCGGGCAGAACATCCTGGAGCCGGCGGGGCAGGGCAAGCCGGTGCTGTTCGGCCCGCACATGGAGAACTTCCAGGACAGCGTGCAGGTGCTGGTGGGCCGGGGCGGCATCCAGGTGAACGACGCGGAGCACCTGTACCGGGTGATGTCGGAGCTCCTGGCCAAGCCGGAGACGGTGGTGTCGCTGGGGGAGCTGGCGCGGATGACGGTGCGGCAGGTGTCCGGCGCGAGCCAGCGCAACGTGGAGCACATGGCGCGGGTGCTTGGCGCGTGAGGATCCTCCACCTGCTGGCGAGTCCCTTCTGGAGCGGCCCGGCGGAGAACGTGGCGCTGCTGGCCCTGGCGCAGCGCGAGGCGGGCCACGAGGTGACGGTCGCGGTGGACCGGCGGCGCACGCGCGTCTCGGCCGAGGAGCCCGTGGTGCCGCGGCTCGAGGCACTGGGACTCTTGGACGACGGAGGCCTGGAGCTGTCGGTGAAGTCGCCGCCGTGGCGGATGGCGCGGGACGTGTGGCGCCTGCGGGCGCGGCGCGTGGACGTGGTGCATGCGCACTTCACCCATGATCACCTGGTGGCGCGCTGGGGACGGCCGCGCGGCGCGGTGGTGGTTCGCTCGGTGCATGCGCCCCGCTCCCTGCGACCGTCGCTGCCACGGGCGGACGCGTACACGGTGCCCGCCTCGTCGGTCATCACCCGGTTGGTGGGGCGGCGGGTGCGGGTGCTGCCGCCATTGGTGGACGCGCGGTTCCGGCCCGCGGAGGACCGCGCGGCGCTGCGGCGGGAGCTGGGCCTCGAGGGCGAGCCGCTCATCGGCATGGTGTCCACGTTCCAGCCCTCCCGGCGCCATGAGCTGGGCGTGGAGGCCTTCGCGCGACTGCGGCGGGAGAAGCCGGAGGCGCGGCTGGTCCTGGTGGGAGATGGCGAATTGGTGGAGCCCGTGCGGGAGCGGGTGCGGGCCCTGGGGTTGGGCGAGCGGGTGACGTTCGCTGGCTACCAGCGCGAGGACGCGTTCGCCCGCTGGTTGAGGGTGCTGGACGAGGTGTGGATTCTGGGATTGGGCAACGACTGGAGCGCGCGGGCGGCGGCACAGGCCCGGGCGAGCGGGGTGCGGGTGGTGGCGGTGGAGGAGGGCAACCTGCCGGCGCTGGCGGATGCCTGGGTCGCGGAGCTGACGCCCGAGGCGGTGGTGGCGGCGTCGGACTCGGGCGCGCGGGTGCTGATCCGGCCTGCGGACAACGCGCGCATCGCGGCGGAGATCCTGGACCTGTACGCCCAGGCGAAGGCGGGCCCGTGACGGGGCCCACGGCGATCGAGCGGGTGTTCTACCCGGGAGCGCCGGAGACCTGGAGCCGCAGGGCCCTGCTCGCGCCGCTCGAGCTCGCGTCCTGGGCGTACGGCGCGGGGGTCCGGATGCGGGGCGCGCTCTACGACGCGGGGCTCATGCGCGCCGAGCGGGTGGAGGGGTTGCGGGTCATCTCGGTGGGCAACCTCAACGTGGGCGGGACGGGGAAGACACCCGCGGTGTTGTGCCTGGCGGAGTGGCTGCTGCGCGAGGGGCGGCGGGTGGGCATCCTGACGCGCGGCTATGGCCGGGCCACGACGCGGCCGGTGACGTTCGTGGGGGGCGGGCCCTTGCCCTCGGTGGGGGAGGCCGGGGACGAGCCCCTGTTGCTGGCGCGCCGGTGTCCGGGGGTGCGGCTGTTGGTGGGGGCGGACCGGCGGGCGCTGGCGCGTCGGGCGCGGGACGAGTTCGGGCTGGAGGTGGTGCTGTTGGACGACGGCTTCCAGCACCGGCGCCTGGCGCGTGACGAGGACGTGGTGGTGGTGGACGAGGCGGTGGGCTTCGGCAATGGCCGGATGCTGCCGCGGGGGCCGTTGCGCGAGCCCCTGTCGGGATTGAGCCGGGCCACGCTGCTCTGGGTGCGCACGGCGGCGGGAGGTGGGGAGGGGCGGCCGATTCCCTCGATGGCGCCGCGGGTCCGCACGCGGTATCGGCCCACGGCCTGGGTGGATCCCGGGGATGGTGTGCACCCTCCGGAGTCCTTGAGGGGACAGCCGGTGCTGGCGCTGGCGGGGTTGGCGCGGCCGGGGGGCTTCTTGCGGACCTTGGAGGAACTGGGCGTGGACGTGCGAGGCACGGCGTTCTTCCCGGACCATCACACCTTTGGCGCGAGGGAACTCCAGGAGGTGCGGAGCCGAGCGGTGGCCCTGGGGGCGCGGGTGGTGACGACGGAGAAGGACGCGGTGCGTCTGCCCGAGGGCTTCGAGGCCTGGAGGGTGCGCTTGGGGGTGGACGTGCTGGAGGGCGCGGAGCATCTGCGTCGGGCGCTGGGGCTCGGGTAGGCGACGGTTGGCTTGTCGCCGAGGGGCCGCCGTGGGACAACGCGCCGCCATGGCTGCCGTGTCGTCTTCTCGAGCGAATCCGTCCCTGGCCCAGCTTCCCCTGGCCTTCGCGCGCCGCAGGGTGCTGCTGGTGGGGGACCTGGTGGCGGACCATTACATCTATGGCCAGACGGACCGGGTGAGCCGCGAGGCGCCGGTGCTGATCGTCCGCCACGAGTCCTCCGAGGTGAAGCTGGGGGGAGGGGCGAACGTGGCGGCGAACGTGCGGGCGCTCTCGGGACAGGTGACGGTGGTGGGGCTGCTGGGCGCGGACGAGATGGGCCGGGCGCTGCGCGGCTTGTTCGACGAGGCGGGCGCGCGCTTGAGCGTGGTGAGTGCCCGGGGCGTGGAGACGGAGACGAAGACGCGCATCCTGGCGGGCGGGATGAGCACGACCCGGCAGCAGATGTTGAGACTGGACCGGGGTCAGCGAGGCGACTTGCCGCCGAAGCTGCGGCGCGCGCTGGTGAAGCGGGTGGAGGAAGCGGCGAGGGACGTGGACGCGGTGGTGGTGTCGGACTACGGCGCGGGGGTGGTGGGGGACGAGATGCGCGAGGCCTTGCGGCGACTGGCGGCGGAGGGCCTCCCGGTGTGCGTGGACAGCCGCTACAGCCTGGCGTCCTTCACGGGGCTGACGGTGTGCAAGCCGAACGAGCCGGAGCTGCAATCGCTGGTGGGTCGGCCGCTGCGCACGGAGGCCGAGCTGGTGGAGGCGGGGCACGAGGCGCGGCGGCGGCTGGAGTGCCGGGCCCTGCTGGTGACGCGGGGACGGCACGGCATGATGCTCTTCGACGAGAAGGGCGCGCTGGAGCGGTTGCCGGTCCACGGGGCGAAGGAGGCGGTGGACGTCACGGGCGCGGGGGACACGGTGATCGCGGCGTTCGCGCTGGGACTGGCGGCGGGAGGGGGCTACGGCGACGCGGCGCGGCTGGCGAACGTGGCGGGAGCGCTGGCGGTGCAGAAGTTGGGGACGGCGACGGTGGCGCGGGACGAGCTGCTGAACGAGCTGAAGGGGGCGCGGTGAGCACGGGGCACAAGGTGCAGCGGTTGGAGGAGATCGTCGCGCGGCGCGAGCAGTGGCGGGCCGAGGGGCGGACGGTGGCGCTGGCCAATGGAATCTTCGATCTGCTGCACGTGGGGCACGTGCGCTACCTGGAGGGGGCGCGGGAGCTGGCGGACCATCTGGTGGTGGCGGTGAACTCGGACGCCTCGACGCGGGCGTATAAAGGACCGGACCGTCCGCACATCCCCGAGGTCGAGCGGGCGGAGATGGTGGCGGCGCTGGCCTGCACGGACCTGGTGTTGGTGTTCGACGAGCCGAACGTGCGGGGCATCATCCGGGCGCTCAAGCCGGACGTGCACGTGAAGGGGACGGACTACACCCCCGAGAGCATCCCCGAGGCGGACGAGGTCCGCGCCTACGGCGGACGGGTGGCGGTGGCGGGAGATCCGAAGAACCACAGCACGACGGAGCTCGCGCGGCGGCTGCGGCGCGAGCGCGGCGAGACCGGCTAGGCGATGCCCGAGGCCGAAGCGTGGTGGACCACACTCGCATGTCCCGTGTGCGAGGGGCGCCTGAGCGCTCAGGCGCCGCATCCGGGACAGGAGCGCGGGCCGGGAACCTGGCTGGGCTGTGAGCGGTGTGGTCGCCGGTACCCCGTACGGGACGGGGTGCCACGGCTGCGTCCCGAGGATGCGAGCCCGCCGTCAGGCGTTTGAGGCGCGGAGCTGGAGTCCGTCGGCGAAAGCGCGGACTTCCTCGAAAACCCGCGCCTCGACATCGCCGCCGGCGTCGATCACGGGCGTGAGGTCGAGCATGCGATGGGGGGGGTAGTCATGTCCCCAGCGAGCCATGTCCATGCGCAGGAAGAGGGCCAGGGTGGGGGCGCCGACGGCCACGGACAGGTGCATGGGCCCGGTGTTGTTGCAGAGGGTGAGTCCGGCGTCGCGCATGAGGGCGGCGAGCTCGTCGATATTGGTGGGAGGCGCGAGCTGGGCGCCGGGCGCCGCGGCGACCACGCTCTTGGCGAGCTCCTCTTCGCCGGGACCCCAGGTGACGATGGGGGTGCGCCCCGAGGAGAGGAGGGCCCGGGCGGCGGCGGCGAACACCTCGGGAGGGATGCGGCGCCAACCGAGCCGGCCGCCCGGGTTGATCACCGCGCGAGGCGTCTGGGCGCCGGCCTCGAGCCAGGCGTGGAACTTCTCGCTGATGAGGGGACGGCGGAAGGACATCCGCGCGGGGCGGGAGGTGTCCACGAAAGGCGAGAGCAGGTGGACGCGCTGGAGGACTTCCTGGGGGGTATCGGTGCGTGCGGGCACGGACAGGGAGTGCAGCTTGTGAACGGGCCAGGTCCGGGGGCCCACGACGAGCGCTTGGGGTCCGATGAGCCGGGAGATGATGGCGGAGGTCACGGAGGGCGTGGCCCAGTTGGCGCAGTCGACGACAACATCATAGCGCTCACGCCGCAGGGCCCGGATACCGGGCGCGAGGGGACCGAGCCAGAGCAGACGCCGGTTGAAGGAGATGATGCGATCGGCCTCGGGGTGGCTGGCCAGGACCCGGGCGACCTTGGCGTGGGCGAGGACGTGCACCTCGGGAGGGCGGGAGGCGGCTCTCAGGACGGAGAGCAGGGGGGTCGTGAGAAGGGCTTCTCCCACCCGGTTGTCGATCCGGACGAGGAGGATGCGCCGGGGAAAGGGGAGGGGCGTTTCCGCCGTCCGTCGCCGCCCGGGTCTCCAGAGGAGGGCGGATGCCAGGAGGGCGAGCGCCAGCTTCGCCCCGTATTCGAGCCGCTTGAGCCAGACCATCGGGGGGCGGACCATACCAGAAAGGCCGCGCACGGGTGGCTTGACCTGATGACCGGAAGGGCCTAGCTAGCCGCCAATGTTGAAGAGCATGACCGGATTCGGGGCGGGACGTGCACGCGTCGGGGACGAAGAGTTCTCCGTCGAGGTGCGCTCGCTCAACCACAAGTTCTGTGAAGTGAAGGCGCGACTGCCGAGGGAACTGGCGGGGCTGGAAGCGGCGCTGCTGAAGCAGGTGAAGGATCGACTCGCCCGCGGGGCGGTGGAGGTCTTCATCAAGCGGCAGACGGCGACGGCGGCGGGAACGGTGCCCGTGGTGGATGTGGGCCTGGCGCGGGAGTACGCCCGGGCCATGCGGGAGGTGGGGGAGGCCCTGGGCATGATGGCCGAGGTCTCGTGGGCGCAGGTGGCCAATCAGCCAGGGGTGATGCGGCTCGAGGAGCGCGGCATGGACGTGGAGTCCGCGTCGAGTGCCGTGCCCACCGCGTTGGCTCAGGCGCTCGGAGCCCTGGAGCAGATGCGCCGGGTCGAGGGTGAGGCCATCCACGCGGACCTGGATGCGCGGTTGGGCCTCATCGAGAAGTGGAGTCGGGAGGTGGCGCAGCTGGCGCCCCGCTCGGTGGAGGACTACCGCCAGCGTCTGGCCGACCGGATCGCGGAGCTGTCCCGGGGCCTTCAGGTGGACGAGCAACGCCTGGCGCAGGAGGTGGCGGTGTTCGCGGAGCGCACCGACATCGCTGAGGAGATGACCCGGTTGGCGAGTCACCTGGAGCAGTTCCGCCAGCTCATGACCGCGGGAGAGCCCGCGGGTCGGCGCATGGACTTCCTGGTGCAGGAGATGCACCGGGAGGTGAACACCACGGGCTCGAAGAGCCAGCACGCGGAGATCTCCGCGCGAGTGGTGTCGATGAAGGTTGAAGTCGAGCGAATCCGCGAACAGGTGCAGAACGTCGAATGAACGAGTCCTCTCTCCTCCAACCCGGTCTCTTGCTTGTCCTCTCGGCTCCTTCGGGGACGGGAAAGACGACCTTGGCTCGGCGGCTGTTGGCTGAACTGCCCGACGCCATCTTCTCCATCAGTGTGACGACGCGGCAGCCCCGAGGCCGCGAGCAGAATGGGGTCGACTATCACTACGTGGACGTCGCTGCCTTCCAGGAGCGCATCGAGCGGGGTGAGTTCGTGGAGTGGGCCGAGGTTCACGGCCATTTCTACGGCAGTTCACAAGCGGTGGTGGACGAGGCGCGGACGAAGAAGGGGATCGCGATCTTCGACATCGATGTACAGGGTGGGCTAGCGATCAAGCGCAAGCATCCCGACACGGTGCGCGTGTTCGTGCTGCCTCCGTCATTGGAGGAACTGGAGCGGCGTCTCCGGGAGCGGGGGACCGACGCGGAGGACACGATTCGTCGACGGATGTTGGCGGCCCGCTCGGAGATCGAGCGAGGTGCGGCGTCGTACGACTACATCATCGTGAATGACGACTTCGACCGTGCTTACCGCGATTTGCGCTCCGTGGTTGTCGCGGAACTCTGCCGACGAGGTCGAGTGGACCTGTCCCGGCTCGGACTGGAGAAGGTCGGAGGCTGAGGGCGCTGTCTCTGGCGTGAACTCGCTGGAGACATCAGGTGCAGCACCAAAGGCGTCGGAGCGTGACGCTTGGGGATGAAACGGAAGCGGTCGCGAAAGCAAGCGGGAGGAAAAGAGCTTGCGCCGCCCGAACGCTTGGGAGATAAGGGTTGCCCTCCCGGCCGGGTGTTCGGCAGTCGACACTTCGGGAAGGGGGCGCTGCTAGTGGCAGGGCGAGTAGAAAACCGGGTGGATGTCGCCGAAACTGGCGGTTGACACTCGGGAGGGCGGCGGGCTAGAAGCCGCGCCCCACGGACGGGAAGGACGAAGTCGCACTGGCGACGGGGACCTCCGGACGAGCAGGACCCAGACGAAATAAGCAGTCAGCGAACGAAGTTGACTCGAAACGCGGTGGTGGTAGA
Source organism: Archangium primigenium (assembly GCF_016904885.1). Lineage (NCBI taxonomy): Bacteria > Pseudomonadati > Myxococcota > Myxococcia > Myxococcales > Archangiaceae > Melittangium > [Archangium] primigenium. The sequence goes on along the minus strand of NZ_JADWYI010000001.1, from coordinate 7,017,482 downwards.
AGCCGCCTCCCGCTGAACCGGAAGAAGTCGCGAAAGCGACAGTGCGCCGGGCAGCGAGAAGAAACGAGTCGACGAAGCGAGTTGACAGGGAAGGCGGAACGGCAGTAGGTTCCGCGCCCCTTCGGAAAGAAAGCCGCGAGAGCGGAGTTCGGAACGAAGCGAAGCGGTGAAGACGAAGTCGCAACGGCGACTTGACAGTCGAGCCGGTTCGGAAGTAAAGAAGGCAGCCCGCGCAGCACGGTGGGCGGCACCGACACGGTGAAGCCGACGGTAGCACAGCGCAGGGTCCGCGACAAGCGGTTCGGTCTTTGAAAACCAGATAGCAAGCCCAAAGAAGACAGATTGCGGAAACCGCAGTCAATTCTTGTAGTCCCGGGCACCTGAAGCGAGTCGGCGGGAGTCGATTGGCCGGGTGCCCGTAGAACAGCGAAGGTCAGGAAACCCCTTAGCCGGGACCTGGCTCAGCCGGTTCGACACTTCAAATTCAATTGGAGAGTTTGATCCTGGCTCAGAACGAACGCTGGCGGCGTGCCTAACACATGCAAGTCGAGCGCGAATGGAGCAATCCTAGTAGAGCGGCGCACGGGTGCGTAACACGTGGGTAATCTGCCCGGATGTCTGGGATAACCAGTCGAAAGATTGGCTAATACCGGATAAGCCCCCAGGAGCTTCGGCTCTCGAGGGAAAAGGTGGCCTCTGTATACAAGCTATCACATCTGGATGAGCCCGCGGCCCATCAGCTAGTTGGCGGGGTAATGGCCCACCAAGGCAACGACGGGTAGCTGGTCTGAGAGGACGATCAGCCACACTGGAACTGAGACACGGTCCAGACTCCTACGGGAGGCAGCAGTGGGGAATTTTGCGCAATGGGCGAAAGCCTGACGCAGCAACGCCGCGTGTGTGATGAAGGTCTTTGGATTGTAAAGCACTTTCGACCGGGACGAAAACCCCTTGGCTAACACTCAAGGGCTTGACGGTACCGGGAGAAGAAGCACCGGCTAACTCTGTGCCAGCAGCCGCGGTAATACAGAGGGTGCAAGCGTTGTTCGGAATTATTGGGCGTAAAGCGCGTGTAGGCGGCTTTGCAAGTCGGATGTGAAAGCCCTCGGCTCAACCGAGGAAGTGCGTTCGAAACTGCAGAGCTTGAGTGCCGGAGAGGGTGGCGGAATTCCCCAAGTAGAGGTGAAATTCGTAGATATGGGGAGGAACACCGGTGGCGAAGGCGGCCACCTGGACGGTGACTGACGCTGAGACGCGAAAGCGTGGGTAGCAAACAGGATTAGATACCCTGGTAGTCCACGCCGTAAACGATGAGAACTAGGTGTCGTGGGTGTTGACCCCCGCGGTGCCGTAGCTAACGCATTAAGTTCTCCGCCTGGGAAGTACGGTCGCAAGACTAAAACTCAAAGGAATTGACGGGGGCCCGCACAAGCGGTGGAGCATGTGGTTTAATTCGACGCAACGCGCAGAACCTTACCTGGTCTTGACATCCTCGGAATGCCTCAGAGATGAGGCGGTGCCCGCAAGGGAGCCGAGAGACAGGTGCTGCATGGCTGTCGTCAGCTCGTGTCGTGAGATGTTGGGTTAAGTCCCGCAACGAGCGCAACCCTCGCCTTTAGTTGCCACGCAAGTGGATCTCTAGAGGGACTGCCGGTGTTAAACCGGAGGAAGGTGGGGATGACGTCAAGTCCTCATGGCCTTTATGACCAGGGCTACACACGTGCTACAATGGCCGGTACAAAGCGTTGCCAACTCGCGAGAGGGAGCTAATCGCATAAAACCGGTCTCAGTTCAGATTGGAGTCTGCAACTCGACTCCATGAAGGCGGAATCGCTAGTAATCGCAGATCAGCACGCTGCGGTGAATACGTTCCCGGGCCTTGTACACACCGCCCGTCACACCATGGGAGTCGATTGCTCCAGAAGTCATCTCACCAAGAGGTGCCCAAGGAGTGGTCGGTAACTGGGGTGAAGTCGTAACAAGGTAGCCGTAGGGGAACCTGCGGCTGGATCACCTCCTTTCTAAGGAGACCGGGTACACGGTGAGCGCTTCGGCGCCACAGGGTGTACCAGCCACTTCGGTGGCCGAGGTCGACCAGGTCAACGTTTCTGCAATACTGTCGAGGGCTTGCTGTCTGGTTTTGAGAGGCCGAGCTGAGGCTCGGTTCTTTGAAAGAATTGGACGCTGTGAGGGAAATCCACTGGGCCTATAGCTCAGCTGGCTAGAGCGCGCGCCTGATAAGCGCGAGGTCGGTGGTTCAAGTCCACCTAGGCCCACCAGTCCCCCGAGAGGGGTTGCACTGGGAGACGCGAGGAAGGCCGGCAAGTGGATACCTACGACGAAGGTTTGGGGCTGTAGCTCAGTTGGGAGAGCGCTAGCTTTGCAAGCTAGAAGTCGTCGGTTCGATCCCGTCCAGCTCCACACGGTTGTCCGATGAAGAAACACGTCGGAAGCGTTCTTTGACAAGTGCATACGAAGGGTAGAAATCAATTTCTGCTGAGAAGTTCAGCATGAAGTGGAAGGCCGTCGACTGCGAGAGCAGTGGGTGGGCCGGAAGCTCATGCACTCAAGCAAGTGTAAGTTTTCCGGGTCCGCGACGAAGAGTCGGGGCCTGGGACCTGGACTCGAGTTGTTGGGTGCCGCCGGGAGGCGGGCTTTTGAGGGATTCAGGTAAGTAAGCTACTAAGGGCGTGCGGTGGATGCCTAGGTGCCAAGAGGCGATGAAGGACGTGGGTGGCTGCGAAAAGCTCCGGGGAGTTGCCAACCGAACGTTGAGCCGGAGATGTCCGAATGGGGAAACCCAGCGAGGTGAAAGCCTCGTTACCTCGGCCTGAATACATAGGGCCGAAGGAGCGAACCAGGGGAAGTGAAACATCTCAGTACCCTGAGGAGAAGAAAACAACGAGTGATTCCCAGAGTAGCGGCGAGCGAAATGGGAGGAGCCTAAACCGGTGTCACGCAAGTGGCATCGGGGTTGCGGGTCCGCGGTAGGACCTTTGTCTGTTAGCGGAATCACCTGGAAAGGTGAACCAGAGAGCGTGAGAGTCGCGTACGCGAAAACGGACGGAGGCTGAGCGGGTTACCCAAGTAGGGCGGGACACGTGCAATCCTGCCTGAATCTGCCGGGACCATCCGGTAAGGCTAAATACTCCTTGGCGACCGATAGTGAACTAGTACCGCGAGGGAAAGGTGAAAAGAACCCCGGTGAGGGGAATGAAAAGAACCTGAAACCGCATGTCTACAAGCAGTCCGAGCACTACGGGGCAACCCAGTGCGAGGGCGTACCTTTTGCATCATGATTCGGCGACTTAATGTACGTAGCGAGGCTAAGCCGATAGGTGGAGCCGGAGCGAAAGCGAGTCCGAAACGGGCGACAGAGTTGCGTGCATTATAACCCGAAGCGGGGTGATCTACACATGGCCAGGTTGAAGTGAGGGTAACACCTCATGGAGGACCGAACTCATGAAAGTTGAAAATTTCTGGGATGAGCTGTGTGTAGGGGTGAAAGGCCAATCAAACTCCGTGATAGCTGGTTCTCCCCGAAAGATATTTAGGTATCGTCTCGAGGAATTCAATACTGGAGGTAGAGCACTGGAACGGCTAGGGGTCTCACCAGATTACCAAACCGTACCAAACTCCGAATGCCAGTACTTGTTATCTCGGGAAGCAGTCAGTGGGTGATAACGTCCATTGGCAAGAGGGGAATAACCCAGACCGACAGCTAAGGCCCCCAAGTCTAGTCTAAGTGAACACTAGAAAGGATGTGGCAGGTCATTGACAACCAGGAGGTTGGCTTAGAAGCAGCCATCCTTTAAAGAAAGCGTAATAGCTCACTGGTCGAGACAGGCCGCGCCGAAAATGTAACGGGGCTCAAGACTAGCGCCGAAGCTTCGGATTGCATGCGTCAGGCGCATGCAGTGGTAGGGGAGCGTTGCAACAGCGGAGAAGCTAGACCGTAAGGGCTGGTGGAGCGGTTGCGAGTGCTGATGCCGAAATGAGTAGCGATAAAGGGGGTGGGAAACCCCCTCGCCGTAAACCCAAGGTTTCCTGGGTCAAGTTAATCTTCCCAGGGTTAGCCGGGACCTAAGCCGAGGCCGAAAGGCGTAGGTGATGGCAAGCAGGTTAATATTCCTGCGCCATCTTGTAGACGTTGAACCGAGGAAGGACGGAGAAAGCTAGGCGAGCTGACCGGTGGTTGTGTCAGTCCAAAGGCGTAGGGGTGTCGCGTACGAATAAAGGCGCGGCAGCTATCCCCGAGACCCCATGGCCCCCCTCACGGGGCAAGTCGCTGATGCTCGGCTTCCAAGAAAAGTTCCGCGGGGAGTCTACAGGGTGTCCGTACCGCAAACCGACACAGGTGGGTGAGGAGAAAATCCTAAGGCGCTTGAGAGAACTCTCCTCCAAGGAACTAGGCAAATTTCCACCGTAACTTCGGAAGAAGGTGGGCCCCTGGTAGGTGTAGGCGTACAGCCGAAGCCCAGAGGGGTTGCAGAGAAATGGCGGTAGCGACTGTTTACCAAAAACACAGGACTCTGCGAAGGCAAGAAGCCGACGTATAGGGTCTGACTCCTGCCCGGTGCTGGAAGGTTAAGGGGATTCGTCAGCCGCAAGGTGAAGCGATGATCCGAAGCCCCAGTAAACGGCGGCCGTAACTATAACGGTCCTAAGGTAGCGAAATTCCTTGTCGGGTAAGTTCCGACCTGCACGAATGGAGTAACGACTTCCGCGCTGTCTCGGAGAGGGACTCAGCGAAATTGAAATAGCTGTGCCGATGCAGTTTACCCGCAGCAAGACGGAAAGACCCCGTGAACCTTTACTACAACTTGACAGTGACACTAGGGTTCGACTGTGTAGGATAGGTGGGAGCCTTTGAAGCCGGGCCGCTAGGTTCGGTGGAGGCAACGGTGAAATACCACCCTGTCGGATTCTGGTGTCTAACCATGCTCCCTCATCGGGAGTTGGAACACTGTCTGGTGGGTAGTTTGACTGGGGCGGTCGCCTCCCAAAACGTAACGGAGGCGCGCGATGGTTCCCTCAGCCCGATTGGAAACCGGGCGGCGAGTGCAATGGCATAAGGGAGCTTGACTGCGAGACGGACACGTCGAGCAGGTGCGAAAGCAGGTCATAGTGATCCGGTGGTCCTGAATGGAAGGGCCATCGCTCAACGGATAAAAGGTACTCCGGGGATAACAGGCTTATCTCCCCCAAGAGTTCACATCGACGGGGAGGTTTGGCACCTCGATGTCGGCTCATCGCATCCTGGGGCTGGAGCAGGTCCCAAGGGTTTGGCTGTTCGCCAATTAAAGCGGTACGCGAGCTGGGTTCAAAACGTCGTGAGACAGTTTGGTCCCTATCTGCTGTGGGCGTAGGATACTTGAGAGGCTCTGACCTTAGTACGAGAGGACCGGGTTGGAGACACCGCTGGTGTACCAGTTGTCTCGCCAGAGGCATCGCTGGGTAGCCATGTGTCGATTGGATAACCGCTGAAAGCATCTAAGCGGGAAACCGACCTCAAGAACAGGTATCCCGGGCGCAAGCCCCAGAAGACCCGTCGAAGACGACGACGTTGATAGGCCGGGTGTGTAAGCGTGGTAACACGTTGAGCTAACCGGTACTAATTGGTCGAGAGGCTTACTTTACCTCAATCTCTCAGGAGCCCCCGGTAACCGGGAGGTGTCCGACGAGTCGAGGCCAGGTTCGAGGCCCCGAGCAGCTCCCGAGAGGGAAGCGCCGGGCCCGGAAAGCGGCACTTGCGAACTTCGCAGCCGGAAGTTGATTTCCCTACCCTTCGTATGGACTTGAGACGTACACCAGTTTTCCGGTGGCAATGTCGGAGGGGTCCCACCCGTTCCCATCCCGAACACGGAAGTTAAGCCCTCCAGAGCCGATGGTACTCCGCGGGAAACCGCGCGGGAGAGTAGGTCGCTGCCGGATTTTTTTCTCTTGAAGGCCCCGAGCCTCCACTTCACCGTGGACGCTCGGGGCCTTCTCCTTTTGACCGTTGGCACGACGCATGTGTTGGTCAGTCGGCCATCGCAGGATCGGCAGTAGAACTCAAAGGCAAGTGCTGGTAGAGAGCGCCCTCGGTTCTCGAGAAGCGTGGGTTTCGAACATGCTCCTCAAGAAAAGTAGTGCGAGTCGCTAGCTCAGTTGGTAGAGCACCGGCCTTTTAAGCCGAGGGTCGGGGGTTCGAGCCCCCCGCGACTCACAGTTGTCCCCGTCGTCTAGAGGCCCAGGACGCTGGCCTTTCAAGCCGGTAACACGGGTTCGAATCCCGTCGGGGACATGAAGGTCGAAGCCGGAGACGCCTGGTCACCCAGGTGTCTCCGGCTTCGATTTTTTCCGACCCAAGGAGCTCGGCAAGGGGATTCTCGGACACATGCGTCACGACAAGCCCTCCAACCCCATGGATGCGGACACGGACGCGACCGTGGCTGCGGATGACGAGGAACTGGAGCCGGCCTCCAGTCCGCGCCGCTATCTCACGCGAGTTGGGGCCGAACGCATGCATAGGGAGTTGTTGCTTCTTCTGAACGAAGAAAGACCCAAGGTGACTGCGGAAGTGTCCGCCGCAGCGGCCCAGGGAGATCGTTCGGAGAATGCCGAGTACATCTACGGAAAGAAACGTCTGCGGGAGATCGACCGACGCTTGCGCTTTCTGCAGAAGCGCCTGGACACCGCGACCATCGTCGCGCCTTCAGAGCAGACGGACTCCTCTCGGATCTTCTTCGGCGCGACCGTGACGCTCGAGGATGAGGACGGGGGCATCGTGCGCTATCAGATCGTGGGTTCGGATGAGATCGACGCCTCCGGGGGGCGGATCAGCATTGAGTCGCCCCTGGCGCGCGCGTTGTTGCGCAAGCAGGTGGGTGATTCGGTCGAGGTGATTCGCCCGCGGGGTGAAGCCGAGTACACGGTCGTGCTCATCCAGTACCTCTGAGCCACGACCGGCCCCTCCCGTCGTCCTTCATCGAACAGCGAGAAGCACCCATTGGGGAGTTCGTCTCCTTGTCCAGTGCGCCCCGGATCCATGCGGCTGGCGACTCCCGTCGCTATCGACCTCTAACCCCTGCCGTAGATGCGCGAAATGCGATCCGCGGACTTCCTGCCGAGAAGGTGCGCCCTATATTCGAACTCGTGGCCCACCCGGGTTCACTTCGCAGCCGAAGTCCCGTCGCACGGTCGATTCATGCGGTCGCACCCACTTCGAGGTCGCGCTCCACACGATGCGAAAGAACTTCATCCTCGACACCAACGTTCTCCTCCATGACCCGCGCTCCATCTACGGGTTTCGAGAACACAACGTCATCATTCCCATCTACGTCATCGAGGAGATCGATCAGTTCAAACGCGATCTCTCCGAACTCGGGCGCAACGCGAGATTGGTGGCGCGCTACCTCGACGCTTTCCGGGAAGAGGGTTCATTGAAGGAGGGAGTTCGCCTGCCACATGGCGGCATCCTTCGGGTGTGCTTCACCGAACGGTCTGCGCTGCCGTCCATGGCGGACAGCAACTTGATGGACAACCGCATCCTGTCGGTGGCCATCGACTTGATGGAGCGTGAGCCCCAATCGCCCGCCGTTTTCATCACCAAGGATACCAACCTGCGTATCCGCGCGGACGCGCTGGGCCTCATCGCCGAGGACTATGACGCCGAGCGTGTCGAGATCACCGAGTTGTACACCGGCTTCACCGAGCGTCTCGTTTCCCGGGAACTCGTGGACCAGATGTACAAGCCCGGCGCCGAGGTGGAGCTCTCCGATCAAGAGTCCCTGGCTCCCCATCAGTTCATCCTGCTCAAGGACGAGACGAATCCCTCCCATGCCGCCATGGGGCGATTCAACGCCGCCCGTGGGCGTGTGGTCCCGCTTCATCGGGGTATCAAGGAAGGCACCTGGGGCGTCCGTCCTCGGAACATGGAGCAGAGCTTCGCGCTGGACCTGCTCGTGAATGACGAGATCAAACTCGTCACCATCGTGGGCAAGGCCGGAACGGGCAAAACCCTCCTGGCCATCGCCGCAGGGCTCCACAAGGTGACCGAAGAAGCCATCTACCAGAAGCTGCTCGTCAGCCGACCCGTGTTTCCCCTCGGCCGGGACATCGGCTATCTGCCCGGCACGCTCGAAGAGAAGATGAACCCCTGGATGCAGCCGATCTTCGACAACGTGGAGTTCCTCATGAACCTCAGTCGCGCCGACAAGAAGGCCGGCCGCGGCTACCACGAACTCGTCGACCTGGGTCTGATGGAGATCGAGGCCCTTACCTACATCCGGGGACGCAGTATCCCCAATCAGTACATCATCATCGACGAGGCCCAGAACCTCACGCCCCACGAGGTCAAAACCATCATCACGCGCGTGGGCGACAACACGAAAATCATTCTCACCGGCGACCCCTTCCAGATAGACAACCCCTATGTGGACGCCACCAGCAACGGGCTCGTCCACACGGTGAACCGCTTCAAGAACGAGAAGATCGCGGGGCACATCACCATGGCCAAGGGAGAGCGCAGTGCCCTGGCCGAGCTCGCCGCCAATCTGCTCTAGCGCACCGCGCCATCCAAGGGGACCGTCATGACGGGAAACGGCCAGGGAGAGGGTCCTGCTCAAAAAGCCGCCGAGCAGGACAAGAAGCCACTCATCGAGTACCCCACGGTCTACACCTTCAAGGTGATGGGACGGCAGGCTCCCGACTTCATGGATTACGTCCGGAACCTGTTCCGAGGACTCATGGGCACGGAGATCTCCCCGGACTCCATCCAGGAGCAACCCAGCAGCAAGGGGACCTACGTGTCCTTGACCGTCGCCGTCTACCTCTTGTCCGAAGAACATCGCCGCTCCATCTACGAGCGGCTCCGGCAAGAGCCTCGGATCGTCTACTACCTTTGAGGATGGGCTCCGCCTCCGGGCATTTGCTTGGAGGGCAGGGGAATTGGCGATTGCGGCCCACCGGTGTACAAGGGGCGTGTCATGAGCCCGGCCGAGCCCTTTCCGCTCTACTTCCCTGGTGACGCTCGGCGTCCTTTCGGCTCCGAAGCCGCGACCCGGCGCTTCGCTCGCGTCGCTCAGTTGGAGGAAGGCGGACGCGTCCTCGACCTTGGATGCGGACCCTCCGAGATGGGCGGCGTGGTGCTCGCCCAGGAGTTTGGCTGCTCGGTCGTGGTCGCGGACTCCGATGAGTCGGTGTTGTCCCTGCTGCGTGCCCGTGTTCGTTCTCTCGGCCTGGACGGCCGGGTCGAGGTCCGCCGCGTGGACCTGAGCCGCCCCGCGTTCCGTGAAGGCGAGTTCGACGCCATCCTGTGCCAGGGCCGGGTCCTGATGTCCTTGCCCGACGCGCTGAGCACCCTGCGACCCCTGCTGTCCCGTCACGGACGGCTGGGCGTGACCTATCCGGTTCGCGTGGGCCGGGTGACGCCTCGCGCGGTCCTCGAGTTCTGGGAACGGCGTCTGGGCGCGCCCTTGCTCCTGCCCCGGGAACTGCTCCTGCACCTGTCCCAGGCGGGCTTCGAGCCCGAAGCGGTCGAGTCGCTCCAGGACGCCGAGTTGGATGCGCTCTACCGGGAGCTCGAGCCGCACCTGCTCCAGGTTCCCGCCGAGCTCGCGACCTGGCTGCGTGAGGAAATGGCGCTCCACCGGGAGAGTGGCAAGGCGACCGCCAGCTACGCCTTCGCCGTGGGCCGCCGCCGGGAACCGGGAGAGAAGCCTCCTCCCGCCCGCAACCGCGGCTAGCCCAGGCCCGTTCGCGTCCGCCTCGCGCGCCGGGGCGTCGCCGCGAGGCCACGGCCCCGGCCGGCCCGACTCACTGCCGGGTGGTGCGGAAGTCCAGCATCTCCACCGGCTCGGGCGCCACGCTCAACGTCACCTCTTCGCGGTATCCCGCCGCGTCTCCACCCACCTGGAAGGGCATGGGGGTGGCGAAGCGGATGTGGACTTCCCGCGCGTGGAAGTCGAGCAACCCCTCCGGGAACCAGCGCCCCTCCCAGAGCCGGGGCAGGTTCGCCAGGATGCTGGGGGCGCGCAGCTGGCCCAGCCGCAGTTGCATCATCCCGCGACGCTCCCCCGCGAAGGGGAACATCCGGAAGCCGTACCCGTAGAAGGGCATCGTCGCCGCCGCCGCCATCATCAAAGGGCCCTTGAACAGGGTCTGCCCCGGTGCGATCGGCGCGCCGACGGGCTCGCCGTCCGGGCCCACCCGCCAGGCCTCGCCCGCCCGCCCGTTGGTGATCTCGCACTCCACCCAGGTCGAGTGGGAGAGGTAGTGCGGCACCGTCTTGAAGGCCACCGCCGAGAAATACCCGCCCGGCCCCGACATCACCCGCTTGAGAACGCCCCGGCCCAGGTTGCTCTTCACCCAGACGTAGTCGTTGAGCAGCTTGCCATCCACGCCCAGCCCCGCGAAGGGCGTGCGCTTGCCGTCCACCAGGAGCAGGTCCATGCGCCGCTGGCCCGACACCTTGCCCTCGCGCGCGCTCATCACGTCCCGCACGTGGCCCGCCACACCCTGTCCGGCGTTCACGAACGTGGCCAGGCCGTTGCCCGTGCCCAGCTTCAGCACCCCGAAGCGCGGGGGCCGCTTGCCCGCGAACCGGCGCGTCTCCAACTGCCGGTACACCTCGTTCACGAACCCCAGGAAGGTCCCGTCTCCACCCCCCGTGAACACCACCGGGTAGTCGCGCTCGAGCACCGTGCTCACGATGCGCCGGCAGTCCAGCTCCGAGCGCGACAGGAACAAATCCTTCTCCGGCACCACGTGCGACAAGGACTTCACCACCTGTGCATCCACCCGACGGGCGTTCGCGTTCAACAACACCGCGACCTCGTGCTCGGGAGCACCCAGGGGGGCCACGTTCGGGCGCGCATCCAGGGCTCGCAGGGGCTGGATCATCATGGGGAGACGGCCTCCAGAAAAATGAAGAGTCGGAAGCCCCCCGAACCACCGGGGGGACGCATCTGTCACACCGTGCACTTTTCCAGCCAACGGCTGACGCACGGCGTTACCCCCCTATCCTCCTAGGGATATCAGCGGGTTGGTAGGGGGGGCTCCGGACCCTCCGCCCGGCCGGTTGCTACCGACGGGTGGCGGCGGTGGCGAAGGGTTTACGCACCTGCTCCGTGCCCGTGACCCGTTCGTCACCCGTCATCTCCTGGTTTGACACCCCCTGGGAGGTGGTTACGTTGGTCGTACATGGGAGCCACGCGATGTCCTCGCGTGATTTTCCGCAACTATTTCGGGAGGTTACACACCGTGGGCAAGATCATTGGAATCGACCTGGGCACCACCAACAGCGTGGTGGCGATCATGGAGGGTCGCGAGCCCAAGGTCCTCACCAACGAGGAAGGGGCGCGCACCACCCCGTCCGTCGTCGCCTTCGCCAAGGACGGCGAGCGGCTCGTGGGGCAGGTGGCCAAGCGGCAGGCCATCACCAACCCCGAGCGCACCATCTACTCCATCAAGCGCTTCATGGGCCGGCGGTTCGAGGAGACCGCCGAGGAGGCCAAGCTCGTCCCCTACAAGGTCGTGCGCGGCCCCCACGGCGACGCGCGCGTGGAGCTGGACGGCAAGACCTACAGCGCGCCGGAGATCTCCGCGCAGGTGCTGCTCAAGCTCAAGCGCGCCGCCGAGAACTACCTGGGCGAGAAGGTGACCGAGGCGGTCATCACCGTGCCGGCCTACTTCAACGACGCCCAGCGCCAGGCCACCAAGGACGCCGGTGAGATCGCCGGCCTCACCGTGCGCCGCATCGTGAACGAGCCCACCGCCGCGGCGCTCGCCTACGGCATGGACAAGAAGAAGGACGAGAAGATCGCCGTCTACGACTTCGGCGGCGGCACCTTCGACGTGTCCATCCTCGAGGTGGGCGAGAACGTGGTCGAGGTGCTCGCCACCAACGGCGACACGCACCTGGGCGGCGACAACATCGACCTGACCCTCATGAACTGGCTCATCGCCGAGTTCAAGAAGGACAACGGCATCGACGTCTCCAAGGACAAGATGGTGCTGCAGCGCCTCAAGGAGGCCGCCGAGAAGGCGAAGATCGAGCTGTCCAGCACCATGGACACCGAGATCAACCTGCCGTTCCTCACGGCCGATGCCTCCGGTCCCAAGCACCTCAACGTGCGCCTGTCGCGCGCCAAGTTCGAGGCGATGATCAACGACCTGGTCGAGCGCTCGCTCGAGCCGTGCCGCAAGTGCCTCAAGGACTCGGGCCTGGACGTGAAGGAGCTGCACGAGGTGGTGCTCGTGGGCGGCTCCACGCGCATCCCCATGGTCCAGGAGGCCGTCAAGCGGCTGTTCGGCAAGGAGCCCAACCGCTCCGTGAACCCGGACGAGGTCGTGGCCGTGGGCGCGGCGGTGCAGGCCGGCGTGCTCTCCGGTGAGGTCAAGGACATCCTCCTGCTGGACGTGACCCCGCTGTCGCTGGGCGTGGAGACCCTCGGTGGCGTGATGACCAAGCTCATCGAGCGCAACACCACCATCCCCACCCGCAAGTCGGAGACCTTCTCCACCGCGGCCGACGGGCAGACCCAGGTGGAGATCCACGTGCTGCAGGGTGAGCGCGAGATGGCGGGCGACAACCGCAGCCTCGGCCGCTTCCACCTGACGGGCATGCCCCCGGCGCCCCGCGGCGTGCCGCAGATCGAGGTGACGTTCGACATCGACGCCAACGGCATCCTCAACGTCAACGCCAAGGACAAGGCGACGGGCAAGGAGCAGAAGGTCACCATCAGCCACTCCTCGGGCCTGGCCAAGGACGAGGTGGAGAAGATGGTGCGCGCCGCCAAGGAGAACGAGACGGCCGACAAGGCCCGCCGCGAGCTCATCGAGATCAAGAACCAGGCCGAGTCCCAGGTGTACGCGGCCGAGAAGATGGTGAAGGAGAACCGCGAGAAGCTCCCCGCCGAGGCCGTGACCACGCTCGAGGCCGCCATCAAGGGCGTCAACGACGTGCGCGAGGGCGACAACAAGGACGCCATCAAGAGCGCCCTGGATGCGCTGCAGCAGGCCAGCTACAAGATCGCCGAGGAGATGTACAAGGCCACCGGCGGCGCGCCGGGCGCCGAGGGCGCCACGCCGCCTCCGGGCGCCGAGGGCGCGGCTCCGGGCAGCTCCGCCAAGCCCAAGGACGACGTGGTGGACGCCGAGTTCCGCCAGTCGTGATGAACCGCCGCCTCGCTCCCCTCGGGGGGGAGGCGGCGCGTGCTCCCCGGGAGGGGAGCCGAGGGCCGGTGACTCCCCCTGGGGCGTCTCCGGCCCTCGCGCGTTTGCGGGACCCGGGTCCAGGGCGCTTCAACTGAATGTCCGGGGGCGGATACGATGGGGGGGTGATCCACCCTCCCGCCAACGCCCAGCCCCAGGCCGCCCAGGCCTTCCGTCATTTCTTCCAGGAGCTGCGCGAGGTCTACCTGGAGCGGGAGACGCTGTTCACGCAGATCGAGCTGGCGCTGCTGTGCCGTGAGCACGTGCTGGTGGTGGGCCCGCCCGGTACCGCCAAGAGCGCCATCGCCTCGGCGGTGCTCGGCCGCATCCTGGACGAGAAGACCGGTCAACCCTCGCTCTTCGCCAAGCAGATCGCCGAGTCCACGGTGCAGACCGATCTCATCGGGCCGGTGGACTTCAAGGTCCTCACCGAGACGGGCCGCACCGAGTTCCTCACCGAGGACGGCATGCTGGGGGCCACCCATGCCTTCCTCGACGAGGTGTTCGACGGGCGCGACATGCTCCTGCGCTCCGTGCTCAACGTGCTGCACGAGCGCGAGCTCAAGCACGGGCGCCGGGTGACGAGCGGCCGCATCGAGTGCGCCATCATGACGAGCAACCGCTACCTCTCCGAGGTCCTCGCGCGCTCGCCCGAGCTCCTGCTCGCCTTCGCCGACCGCCTGAGCTTCATCTCCTTCGTGCCCAAGTCCTTCGCGCGCTCGGCCAGCCGCGCCGCCATGTTGCAGCGCTCCGCCCACGGGCTGCGTCCGGACCTGCGCGCGCAGCTGTCCCTGCAACAGCTCGACGTGCTCCAGGCCGCCGTGGAGCGGGTGGTCGTGTCCAGCGTCCTGCTCGAGGCCATCGAGCTACTCACCGACGAGCTCGAGCGCGCGCTCACGGCCCAGGTGTCCAAGCTGCCCGACTACGTCCCCACCAAGTACTTCTCCCAGCGCTCGGTGGTGAAGGCGCTCTGGGCCCTCAAGGCCGCGGTGGTGCGCGACCAGCTCTACCGCCACCCGGAGCGGCCCCTGGAGGCCACCGTGGAGGACCTGGACGCGCTGCGCTGGTTCTTCCTGCTCGGAGGGCCGCCCGCCGAGGAGTCCGAGGCCCTGCTCAAGGTGGCGGTGGATCCCCGGGAGCGGGCCCAGTTGGAGATCGTCCGCATCGAGCAGGAGGCCTTCGACGCGGCGCTGGCCAAGGTGCGCGCCGAGCTGGGCTCGGGTCCGGAGCGCGAGGCGGCGACCCTGGGCGCGGCCGAGGAGCTCAAGAAGGTGGAGGCGCTCACGCGTGGCTTCCAGCCCGGACTGGTGACCACGAGCGCCCAGCAGTTGCGCGTCAAGCTCGTGCCGGGCCCCCGCCATGCGGACAACCGGGAGCTGCTCCTGGGCGCCGCGCGGGGCCTGCTCGCGAGCGTGGGGCAGCGGCTCACGCGGGGGCCCATCGAGGGGACCGAGTCACGCCTCGGCCTGCCCATGTTCACCGCGCTCGTGGAGGTCACGCGCCTGAGCGGCCTGGTGCCGGAGCTGGGCTCCCTGCGGCCCACCCTGATCGAGGCCACGAGCCGCTTCCTCGTGCAGTCACTCGAGCTGATGGCGCTCAACGCCGAGAGCCTGTCGTTCGACGAGGCGGTCTCCGCCGATGGGCTGCTCGGTGCCGCCAACGGCCTCGCCGAGGAGCTCGCCCAGGTGGAGGAGCTGCTGGCCCTGATGGCGGAGAGCCATGTCGTCCTGGCCTCGCAGCTGCGCCGCGATGAGGCCGAGGCGCGCCAGCGCGCCGTGACCGTCCTGCGCCAGCGCGTGGCCAGTGTCTTCCCGGGCACCCGTTCCCGGCGGGATCCGCTCGACGCGCTCTCGGCGGACTCGCGTCGGCTCGCGCAGATCGAACAGGCCCTGTGCCGCCTGGATCCCTCGCAGCGGGGGCTCAAGCAGCAGCTGCTGCAGCCGCTCGGCTTCGACTACGCCCGGAGCGTGCTGGGCACCGTGCCCTTCGAGCGCATCGATCAGCTCTCGCGCACGGTGCTGTCGGTGGCGGAGAACCTGCGGCGCGAGGGCCTGACGCCCGAGCCCGTGTTCGTCGAGTGCCGGGAGGTCCTGGAAACCCGCGTGCGCGACTACGTGCGCAACGTGGGCCGGGAGCTGGCGAGCGTTCCCCCGGCGCCCCAGGCGGCCATCAGCGGCGAGGCCTATCACTTCTACCGCGGTGACTTCTCCCAGCAGGCGCGGGATGGCGAGTTCTCCGCGCTGCTGGGCCTGGAGGGACAGCTCGCCTTCGCCCGCGCGCCCTCCGCGACGTTCTTCCTGTCCGAGGCCGTGCGCGAGGCCGTGGCCCGGGTGGACCTGGCCTTCGTGCAGACGCGGCTCAAGTTCCTGCGCAGCTGGCTCACCCAGCTGCTCACCGCCTTGCCCGCGCCCCAGACCGCGCAGAACCGGGCCTCGGCGGATCACATCTTCGATCGTCTGGTGCGCAGTCGCTTCCCCATGCTCACCCTCAAGGAGGGGGAGTTGGTGCGCCTCAAGGGCGTGCTCGGCGTGCTGATGGCGGTGCCGGGCGAGCCGGGCGAGAGCGCGCGCAAGCTGGAGGGGGTGCTGCGCGGCATCAACGAGGACTTCACGAACTTCAGCAAGCAGTTGCTGGAGCGGCGGGCCTCGTTGTGAGGGGGCGCTGACCCGTGCTCGGCACTCGGCTCTCCCGCCTGCGGGGGCGGTTGGACGCGCTCCAGGCCCCGGTGTCCCCGGCCGAGGGGCTGCGGGGCTGGTGGAAGGGCGTCACGGCTCCCTCCGAGGCGGACCTCTCGCTGCCCACCCTCACGGCGCTCGACCGGGCCCTGGAGCGCGTGGGCGTGCACACCCTGGCGGACGCCCGGCTGTTGTTCGACCTGGGCGTGAAGAAGGGCCGGGTAGGGGAGCTGGCCACGGGGCTGGGCGCGCGCGCGGACGAGGCCCTGGTGGAGTTCGAGCGCGCGCTCGAGGCCGTGGAGAAGATGCACCGCGTGGGCCGCACGCCCCCGGGGGCGCGGACGGCCCTGGAGCGGGGCTTCCTGCAACTGTCCCGGGTGCTGCGGGTGGCGGATCTGTTCGTGTCCCCCTCGCCCGAGACGCCCGCGGAGGCCCAGGTGCTCTTTCCCCGCTCCACGACGGCGGGAGACGCGCAGGGCGTGCCGGGCCGGGCCCGCATGGCCGTGGCCGAGTTCTTCGCCCAGCGCGCGCGCACCACCGTGGACGACGTGGTGCAAAAGCGCAGGGACCTGGATGTGGCCCACGAGCTGCTGCTGCGCATCGGCATGGAGCATGACCGCGAGCGGGGCGTGGCGCTGCGCCACGAGGTGGCCCAGGCCCGCGAGCGCGTGCGGGAAGTCCCCGCGACCCGCTCCCTGGAGGCGCTCGTCGCCCAGGTCCGTCAGTCCGCCGTGCGCGAGCCCCACCTCGCCTGGCGCTCGCTCAAGGGGCTCTATGACCGCGCCCTGGAGGCCCGGCAGCCCGAGCTCGCCGCGGCGGCCCGCGCGGCCCTGACCCCCTTGCTCCCGTCCCGGGACGCCCTGCGCGCCCTGGTGGAGTCCTCCGAGCGCGAGGAGCTGCGGCACTGGTTCGGAGAGGACACGCCGCCCGCCCCGAGCGATGCCGCCCCTCAGCGGGAGGCGACCTCGCCCGATGAGCTGCTCGCGGACCTGGCCTTCACCTTGCGGCCCGAGCAGCGCGCCGCCTTCGAGCTGGCGGCCGGGTGTGCCCGCTACTTCGACGTGGAGGACGTGCTCTCGGACGAGATCATCGAGGTGAACACGCGCAAGGTGCGCCCCGTGCCCCGGCAGGTGCCATACCCCACGCAGAACATGACGTTCGAGCGCACGGGCGGCCTGCACGACGTGCACAACTTCGTCATCGCCGACCCGCGCATGCTCGTCTACGACCTGGCCGCCCACCGGCAGCTGGTCCGGGCCTACCTGGAGGACGAGCCCCCTCCCGAGCGCCAGAAGAAGAAGCGCACCGCCGTGCGCGTCTACGTCTGTGATGCCTCGGGCTCCATGCATGGCCCCCGCGCGCGCTTCCGCGATGCCCTCATCATCGCCGAGCTCAACAACCTGCGCGTCAAGGTCCGCCAGGGCAAACCCTTCGATCCGCTCTACTTCTCCTTCTTCAACGACACGCCCACGGAGCTGTCCCGCGTGGACACCGTCCTGCAGGCCACCCGGCAGATCGAGAAGCTCTTCCACCACTCGCCCGCCGAGGGCCAGACGGACATCTCCCTCGCGCTCATGTCCGCCTTCGACTCCATCCGCGCCGCGCGCGGTCGCGATCCCTACCTGGCGCGCGCCACCGTGGTGCTCATCACCGACGGCGAGGACCGCGTGGACATGGAGCTCATCCGGCGCACCCGCGCGCCCATGGACTCGCTCGACATCGCGCTGAGCTTCGTGTCGCTCGGCGAGGAGAACCCGGACCTCAAGGCGCTCGTCGAGGAGCAGCGCGCCCGCGGTGGCCGCGCCTTCTACCACCACCTGTCCGATCGGGAGATCCAGTGGGCGCGCACCGCGTTCGACAGCCCCTGGCGCACCCTCCTGCCGCGCGACGTGCCCGTCACGCCCCAGGCCATCGACGCCCTCGCGCCCCACCTGGCCGCGCTGGAGGCCCTCGCCACCGGACGCGCGGCGCCCTCCACGGCCCTGGTCGCCGAGGCCTCGTTCGACGCGCTCTTCCCCGAGCCCTCGCGCCTGTCGGGCCCGGACACCCCGGACGCCCCCGGCCCCGAGGTGGCCCGTCGCGTGGCGGACATCCTCGATGCCCTCGTGGAGGCCGCCGCGCTGGCGCCCGCGGACCGCCGCGCCACCGAGAGCCTCGGGCTCTTGCACCACCTGCTCGAGGTGTACCAGATCTCCCCGGCGCGCTACCTCGCCGCGCTCGCCACCCGGGGGCCGGAGTTGCATCCGCTCGTCACGCGGGTGCGCCTGCTGTGCCGCCCGTTCGGCTAGGCTCGCTTCCCGCCATGTTCGACTGGTTGCGCAAGAGACTGCGGCGCTCGCCCCCTCCGGTGACGGATCCGCTCGCCGCGTTCGATCAGCTCATCGAGGATCTCGAACGGCAGGGGGCTGGCATCCGCAAGTCCGCCGCCACGCTGCTCGCGCTCAAGGGCGACCTGGCCCGCTCCGAGTCGCGCTACGCCCAGCGGCTGGAGGAGATCGACCGGCGCCTCGTGCAGGCCCGGGGGGACGCGAAGATCACCCCGGCCCTGGAGCGGGATCGCTCGCAGACGGAGGCCCTGCTGCACTCCACCCGCGAATCGTTCGTCCGGGCGGAACAGGACGGCCTCTTGCTCCTGGAGGCGGCCTCGGACCTGGGCCAGCGCGTGGCGGAGTTGCGCGCCGAGCGGGAGAGCGCCTCCGCGCGCCTGGCGGTCGGCGGGCTCATGAGTTCGGCGCTGCGCGAGCAGGTGCAGCGCTTCGAGAAGGTGCTCGCCGTGGACGCGGCCCGGGATGAGATCGAACGCGCGCACGCGCTCGCGAACATCTACCGGGAGGAGCGCGGGACGACCGGCAAACCCGAGTGAGCCCCGGCGCGCCCTTCCTGGAAACCGAGCGGCCTACCGGATGAAGGGGGTGAGCGCCGCCAGCCAGACGCAGACGCCCTCGGCGCCGGCGTCCGGCACCCCGAGCGCCCGCGTGCCGAGGTAGCTGGCCCGGCCCAGGCGCGGCGTCATGTGCCGGGTGGCCTCGGTGCCCTCCCGGGCCGCCTGGAGGGCCCGGGCCCAGGCCAGGGCGGGGGGCTCGCCCTGCGCGAGGGCGTGCGCGAAGGCCTCCGCGGCCGGGTGCAGGGCATCGAGCATGGTGCGATCCCCGGGACGGGCGCCTCCGAGCTCCGCCACCGCGGCCACGCCCGCGCGGAAGGCCTCGGCCCAGGCCCGTGCCGACGCGGGGGCGTCCTCCAACTGGCGCGCGGCCCGCAGCAGGGCGGTGGCGTAGAAAGGCCCCGAGCTGCCGCCAATGCTCCGGCGCAAGGCCTCGCCCACGGCCGTCAGGGCCCGCGCGGGGCTCGTCCAGGCCGTCTCGGGCAGGGCGCGGATCGCCGCCGCGCCTCGCGCCAGGCTCAAGCCCAGGTCGCCGTCTCCCGCCGCCGCGTCGAGCTCCGTCAACCGGGCCTCGGCGGCATCGAGCGCCTGGGCGACCGCGAGCAGGGCCTCGGAGACGCGCTCCATGCCGGGTGTGCGCGCGACGGAGGCGTCGGCCTGGGGCGGGGACGCGGAGGACGCACGGCGCACCGGCGGGGCGATGCGGCCGTTGCCCGGCCAGGCCGGCGCGGAGGCCGGGGCATCGAGCCGCGCCAGCCGGGCATCATCCACCTTCATCAAGGAGAGCGAGCAGCCCGGCATCTCCAGGGCCGTCAGGAACGCGCCACTCCAGGCCCGCTCCACGCGCAGTCCCCGCGCGTGCAGGAAGGCCAGGGCCCGGCGGGCGATGATCGCCAGCTCCTGGGCGGGCGTTCCCCCCAGGCCGTTGACGAGCAGGGCCACGCGCTCGCCCGGGCCCCACTGGCGGTCCGCGAGGATCGTGGAGAGCAGGGTGTCCACGAGGGCATCCGCGGGCTGGAGCGGCACGCGGCGCACGCCCTGCTCCCCGTGGATGCCGAGGCCCAGCTCCATCTCGTCCTCGCCGAGGGTGAAGCCCGGCCGACCGGCGGCGGGCACCGTGCAGGCGCCGAGCCCCACGCCCATGGTGCCCAGTTGGGCGGCGGCCTCGGCGGCCTCGCGCGCCACCTCGGCGAGCGACGCGCCGGCGGCGGACGCGGCGCCCGCCACCTTATGGACCCAGATTGTCCCGGCGAGCCCCCGGCGCCGCGCGGGCTCCACGGTGTCGCGCAGGGCCACGTCATCGGCCACGACGACGACCTCCACGGGAATGCCCTCGGCCCGGGCCAGCTCGGCGGCGAGGCCGAAGTTGAGCCGATCCCCGGTGTAGTTCTTCACCACGAGCAGGGCGCCCGCGGGGCCGGAGACGGCGCGCAGGGCGGCGAGCACGGCGTCCGTGCTGGGCGAGGTGAACACGTCCCCGGCCACGGCGGCGTGGAGCATGCCGGGGCCCACGTAGCCCGCGTGGGCGGGCTCGTGTCCGCTGCCGCCTCCGGAGAGGATGGCGACGGGGCGCGCGGCGGGCTCGGGGGGAATGTCCGAGCGGAGGATGACGTGCTCGCCCTCGAGCAGGGCGAGCCCGGGGTGCAGCGAGACCAGACCTTCGAGCATCTCGCCCACGACGGCGCGGGGATCATTGACGAGCTTCTTCATGGGCGTCTCCAGGCACGGGGATGCGCGACGCTGGACGCGGGGCGCGCACGGCGTCAAGCACGGCCAGCGAGGCGCTCACGAGGGGCAGGGCCAGGGTGGTGGCGACGACGCGCAGGACGGGATGGGCGAGGCGGCGCTGCCACGCCAGGGGCGGCCGGGCCTCGTCCACCACGGCGGGCGCGTAGCCGAGCATCCGGGCCTGGTAGCGGGCCAGGGCCTCGGCGCGAGGCCCGCGCGCCAGGTCCTCCGCCAGGTGCACCGCGTCGACGATGGCGGTGCTCGCCCCCGCTCCCGCCGTGGGTGGCATGGGGTGGATGGCATCGCCCAGCAGGGTCACGCGTTCGGAGCTCCAGGGCCCGAGGGTCGCGGGAAACACGAAGGCAAACGCCGCCGGGCTCTCCGGCTCCGAGGCCTCCAGCAGGTGGTGGAAGCGCGGGGACCAGCGCTCGATCAGGCGGTGGGCCTCGGCGACGAGCGCGCGCGGTGACAGGCCCTCCGGGGGTCCGGAGAACTGATCGAGCCGCGCGGCCACGGACCACACGACATACGCGGGCTCGAGCTCGGCGCGGACCTGGGCCTCGGCGGGACGCGGCTGGTGCGTGGAGAGGAACATGCCCACCCCGAGGGGCCCGATGGCGAACCCGGGCCCCTGGAACAGCGCCTCCGGCACCGAGGGAGACGTGACGTCCGTCAGGGGCGTCTTCCCCGCGATGCCCACGATGCCCGCGGGCCGTGAGGCCTCCTGGCCCTTGAGTTGCCGGGTGATCCGCGAGCGCGTGCCATCCGCCCCCACGAGCACGTCGACCTCTTCGTCCCGGGCGCCGTCCAGGTGCACCACCACCCGATCCGCGTGCTCCGAATAGCCGGTGAATCGCACGCCCCAGCGCACCTGCTCGCCGAGGTCCCGGGCGAGGATGGCGCGCAGCGGGCGTCGGCCGATCATCAGCATGTCCTCCTCGGGGGACACGGGGAGTCGGAGACAGGTGCGGCCATGGTGGTCGAGCACGGAGAAGCGCGTGAAGGACTCGGGCCCGGTTCCACTGGCGCGCAGGGCCTGGAGCAGGGGAGACGGAACGCCTCGCTCCAGGGCGGCGAGGGCGCTGGCGTTCAGGTGCAGCCGGTAGCCGGCCGTTCGCTCCACCGACGCATCCCGCTCGAAGACCTGGGGGGAGAAGCCCCGAGCGCGGAGCGCATGGGCCAGGGTCAAGCCGCCAATTCCCCCGCCGATGATGCCAATCCTCATGTGCTCGTCTTCTCCGTGAAGACCGGTCTACGGTGTGCTCGCCCCTTGGCCTTGGCCGGCGACCTTCACCGGGCGCTGCCTCCTGGGGAGGCTTGTCTGGAGACCGCGATGGCCCTGCCTCAGGGGTGGCGAGTGATGTCGGGACGCCGCGCCCTCCGCGTGCTGATGCTCCTGCTCGCGGTGAATGCCGCGTGTGTCACGGGTCCTTCTCTCGGGGGCGCACGGCCCGCGGCCCCCTCGCGGTCATCATCCCCGGGGGTGAGCCCGGTGGCTCGGGAACACGCGAGGACGAGAGGCGTCCCTGTCGTCCCGGTGACACCGCGCGTCCGCGAGGAGCGACGCGCTGACCAGGCCGAGGCCGCGCTTCCGGAGGAACACGGCGCGGAGCTCGGCTGGCCCGATGGCGTGGGGGAGGGGAGGCCGTACGCGGTGCCCATCACCCTGGACTACTTCCAGGGCTTCCTGTCGCGGGTGGGCGTACCCTTCGACGCGCTGCCCGAGGATGGCCGCACGCTGTCCCCCCAGCGGGCGCTGGAACTGCTCCCGCACCTGCTGTCCACGCCGGTGACGCTGAGCAATTTCGGTCCCAGGCGCATGGCGGCGCACCTGCTGATGGAGGTGGCCACGGGCGGCGCGCCGGTGTCGCGCGAGGTGCTGCACACGCGCATGCGGCGCTTCACGCAACTGCTGGTGGCGCGGCCGGATGGCTACCTCGTGAAGCCCACGACGGGGGAGGCGCTCCAGCGGGCGGGGCAGGCCACGGTGGATGCAGACGGCACCCTGCGCGCCGGGCGCTTCGAGGTGGGCCCCTTCTACGCCATCGAGGGAGGTCGGCTCTTCGCGGTGGACGGAGCGCTGGAAGTGGCGAAGGACGCCCGTCCGGCGGGCCTGTACGCACCGGATGACGGCGTGGTGCTGCCCGTGGGGGAGGGGGCGGCCCTGGCGGTGGTGGACATGGTGGAGGGCGTCTACCGCCTCGTCTTCCACCCGGGGGAGACGCTGAATGCCCTGGGACAGCTTCCCGGGGCGGTGCGCGGGCTGTACGCGAACGCGCCGAGGCTCTGGGAGGAGTTTCGCCACAAGCCCCACGCGGAGCGGGTGCGCACGGTGTCGCGGCTCGCCACGGGGGCGCTGCTGCTGGTGGGGACGTCCGGGGCGGGGGCGGCGAAAGTGGCGTCCTGGGGTGGGGCGCTGGGAGAAGTGTCACTCCCCTTGCTGTCGCTCTCCGGAGAGGGGCTGCTGGCGGTGCGTGTCGTGGCGCTGCCGGCGGGGCGCGCCGTCGCGGGGGTGGGGGGCGCGCTGAGTGCTACCCACGTCCTCCACATGGCGAACACGGGGGCCCAGGGCGCTGGCGGTGGTGGCTGGCCACCCGCGGGCGGCCCCGGACACTGGGTGGAGGACACGTCCAGCATGTCCGAGCAGGCCCGCGCCTATCAGGCCCAGGTTACCGGTGCTCCCAGGCGGTGGTCCTACAAGGTTTGTCGGGAGGGAGAGTGTGCCCATTACGACGGCTACGATCCGAAGACGGGCACACTGCTCGAAGCCAAGGCACGCGAGTACGAAAAATGGTTCGACGACAACCTCAGACCTCGCTGGAACTACGAAGGGCTTGGCGGAATGCTGGAACAGGCCGAACGGCAACTTCGGGTCGCGGGGGGACTTCGGCTGCGTTGGCACGTCGCGGAAGAGCGCATGGTCATGGTGCTCAGGAAACATTTCAACGCCGTGGGTCTCCAGTCCGTGGAAATCGTCTACACACCGCCATTGCCATGAGGATCGCCACGCATGAGTGAGTCATACGTCGTTGGAGCTTACTGGGCGTGCCGTCCGGAAACCCCGGAGGACTGTGCACGACGGGCGGAGACCTTTTTCACGCTCATGGCGGAATGCCACCCGAGCTTCGCCCGCTGGTTTTTCCAGAGCGGTGCCACGCGTGACGTGTCATCACTTCAATTCGAGCCGACGCGCGAGCGCTTCCTCGAACTCTTCGGAAAGAAGAAGTACCAGAGCGGCAATGATGGCTTCCACATGGGGGCTTGGACAGGCCACGTGGATCAGACGCAGGGAGGAATGGTGATGATGCGCTGTGGCTCGAAAGCCCAGGTGGCCCCGAATCATGTGCGCCTCTTTCTGCCCGAGGAAGCGCTGGGCCATGAGCGAATGCTCACGGCGTCTGTTCTGTCGAAGGTGATGAATGCGCTGGCCGTGTCCTGGGAGCCGGAGTGGGCCATCGCCACGGCGGATGGCCTTTGGGAGCGGCTCTCTCAGGACAGCCACCTTGGATGCTTCGTGGGCTGGCTCACCTACCTCGCGCGGCAGCGCGGCGAGGTGCCGGAACTCCCGGCGCCCGTGAGCACTCACCCGTTAGAGGACAAGGGCACGTTGATCCTCTTGGGTCCCGACCGCCTCACGCCGAGCAATCCCGCGCAGGTGGCGCTGGCCCTGCGGGTCCAATCCCAACTGGAGTCGAAAGGACTGCTCAAGCGCGTGGTCGATCCACGCGCCCTTCAATCCGAATGAGGGCGAACATCAGTCGCACTCGATTCCCGTGATCATCCAGTCCTGGATATCCTCGGCGCGCAGTCGCAATGTCATGGCCCCGAGGCGCCTGCCCCACTCCGCCGCGAATTCGATCAGGAGCCTGCCGGAAGCGCGCTCGATGGACACGATCTCCAGCTTCTGGCCCTCCGCATCCCAGGCGTCGGCGTTCTCCGCGCGCCAGGGCCGGAGCGGTGCGGGGACTTTGCCCATGTCGACGACGACTCGGTACGCCGAGCGATAGCACAGGCCTTGCCGTGTCGACGGGGCGACGGGAGGCGCCTGACTCGTGATGGCGAAGGCACGCATCTTGATTCCACTCCAATTCGAGATGGAGCTACTGGCAACGAGTCCTGTCAGTCGTCGCGGGTCCATGAGGGTCTCGCGAAGTTGATGGAGTTCTCGCTCCAGACGGGCCAATTCGGCTTGGAGGCGCTGGCTTTCGATGCGCTCCGCCGCCAGCGCGTCCGTGTTGACGTCAGGGACTCGGGGCGACCGAGAGATTTCCACGTGACGCGTGGAGGGCCCCTCCATGCCCATCAGGTCCAGGAGGAATGTCTCTTGTCCCTGTCGATCCGGGTAGGTCACGGACAGCCGAATCCGTTCCCCAGGAGCCAGATCCCTGGGGGGCAGGACCTGGAGACTCGTCGGACTCCGGGTGACCTGCTCGAAGCGGTTTTCGTCCTGCACGTGCACCACGACGGGGGCATCGAAGGTGAACTCCGTCAGGGATTGAGGCCTGACGCAGACCTCGAGGACTCCGGTGGGTTGGCGTGGCAGTTCGATGCGTTGAACCTCCTCACACGCCCGGGTCCCAAGAGGGGTCGTGCTGGCGAGGACGGAGTACACGAGCAGGAACGAGAGCGTGGACGGACTCATGGAAGGAGATGCGGCACAGGGGCTGCACGACAGGACATGTCAGAGGAGTTTGAAGTCGACGAACGGCCGAACGACACGCAACTGGGCGCCGGCCCAGAGCATGAATCCCTCGGGCAACTTGTCGCCGCGCTGCGTATTGAACTCGACGCTCCGGACGTAGGCCAGACAGACGGGGATGACCTTGCCATCGGGCAATTGAGCTCGGGTGAACTTGGCGTAGCTGAAATCGGCCCTGAGCATCATTTCCCCATGGAACACCGTGCCCTCGGGCATGGAGCCCACGTCGCTCTCGAGCCTGGCCTCGATGGGCCCGTTCTTGGCGGGAATGCGCAGGTGATTGAACCGCTCGGGGTCCTTGCCAGGCCATCCCAGGGAGGCATGGACGACTCCCCCGTCGGGCAGGTCATAGACATTGTGCATGGATCCACTGCCTTTGGGGCAGTCGGACCTGGGCGGCACGCCCGGCGGACCGATGGGCTTGGGCCCGCTCGCGCAGGCGGAGGTGATGCAGGCGGCGGCGATGGGCGCGAGCGCGCGGCGCTTCGTGGCGGTGAGGTTCATGGGGGGGTCCGTTGGGTGCGTCGCGGGAGCGACGGGCGCGGGGGTGGGTGACTTCCGAGGTCCCGCGTTGAACCCAACTTCTCCCGTCATGTGCTCGGGCGCCAATTCATGGCGAGACGCGGCCTGTTGCATGGGGCGGGGCGCGGCCGACTCGGGAGGTGGGGTGGGGGGCCCGTCCTCCGAGGTCAACTCCCGCGCGGCGAGCCCGCCGCCCAGCGCGAGCAGGCCCCCGAGCGCCACCGCCACCGGCCACCGCCTGGCGCGCGGGGGGGAGGGGGGCACGGACGGCTCCGGCGCACGCACCGTCAGCTGGCGCTCGCCGGGAAACAGCCGCGTGCGCCAGGTGTCGTCCGCCTGGGCGAGCACGTCCATCAGCGCGGCCGCGAGCGCGGGCGCATCGGCGAAGCGCGCCTCGGGCCGCTTCTCCAGCATGCGCAGGCACAGCTCGCTCACCCCCCGGGGCACCCGCGGGTTGCGCAGGTGGGGCGGCTCGGGGTCGTGCTCGAGGATGCGGCGCACCAGGGGCCCCTGCCGGTCTCCGAAGGGGAGCGTCCGGGTGAGCAGCGCGTAGAAGGTGACGCCCAGCGCCCACAGGTCATCCCCGGGTCGCTCGGGGGGCGGCTCGCCCACCCACTCGCGCGCGAAGCGCAGGAGCTCCGGGCTGCGGTACTCGGGCGTGCCGGGGGGCATGCGCTGCGTGAGCCGGGGCGCGCCCTCGAAGCCCGCGGCGCCGAAGTCCACCAGCACCGGCCGCCCGTCGCCCTGGCGGATGATGATGTTGGACTCCTTCACGTCCCGGTGCACCACCCCGGCGGCATGCACCCGGCCGAGGATGTCCACGAGCGGCCGCATCACCTGGACGAGCAGCTCGTGGGCGTCCGGGTTGAAGTCGCGCGCCCACACGTCCAGCTCCGGCCCGTCCACGAGCTCCAGCGCGAGCACGAGGAAGCGCGGGGCCTCGTCCGGCCACAGGCCGTAGCCGAGAAAGCCCACCACCGGCAGGGCCTGGACCCGCCGCAGCGCATCCACCTCGCGCTCGCCGCGCTCGTCGCGGGGCACCAGCTTGATGGCGAAGCGCCGCGCGCCCCGCCGGGCCGCGTACAGCGCGCCGAAGCTGCCCCGGGCCAGCCGCCCCTCGACGAAGAAGCCCGCCACCTGGGTGCCCGGGGCCAGCTCCAGCCCGAGCCACTCGTCCCCTGCCTCTCCTCGTCCATCTCGCATGCCGCCTGCCTCCCGGAGGCGCGCACGCTACCAGGGAGGTGAGGGCGGCACCCGAACGCCCCGGGTAGGGGTGGGCAGGGGGGATGCGCGCGGCGCGGGGCCCGGGACGCCTAGGTGCGGCGCGCCGTCTGGTGCAGCTCGAGCACGATGTGGCCGCCCTTGAACAGGCGCACCGCGCCCGAGGTCTGGCTCACCACCAGCGCGATGCTCTTGGTCGTCGAGGTGATGCTCGCCGCGGCGGCGTGCCGCGCGCCCAGCCCGAGGGGAATCTTCACCGTCTCGTCCGAGGCCGACAGGTAGCGGCCCGCGGCCAGCACCACGCCGTCCTCGCGGATGACGAACGAGCCGTCGAGCACGGAGAAGTTCTTGATGGCCTCGCGAATCTTCGGATCCAACACGTTGCGCTCGGACTCGGACAGGCCCTGGAACGGGTTGATGGTCATCTGCCGGCTCTTCTCCATCACGCTCGTGTGGTCGCCGATGGTGA
Organism: Archangium primigenium; assembly: GCF_016904885.1. NCBI lineage: Bacteria > Pseudomonadati > Myxococcota > Myxococcia > Myxococcales > Archangiaceae > Melittangium > [Archangium] primigenium. The sequence continues at coordinate 6,990,090 of NZ_JADWYI010000001.1, read as the reverse complement.
GGATGGTGCCGATGGGGTGACCCTCGAAGCCCTCCTGGCCGATCTGCAGCGCGAGCTGGATGAGGGCGTCCACCACCTGGGAGTTGAACTCGTCGCCAAGCTTCACCCCCTCGATGGCGAGCCGGTCGTCGAGCGAGCCGCCGATGCGCATCTGCATCAGGGTGTCCGGGGGGCGGCCGAGCTTGCCCGTCATGCACAGCACGAGGTTGCCCTCGGCGAAGGCCCCCTGGGACAGGGCGGACACGAGGGCCACCTTCACCCGCTCGGTGCGCGAGTAGTCGTAGGCGGGAATCACCAGGGCGCGTTGTTTGGTGGCGAGCAGTTCCTGCGCGAGCCGGGGCGTTGTCACGGCGTAGACGAGCTTGCGCCGGGCATGCTGGCGGCGCAGATCCTCGACGGGAATGAGCACGTCGCTGATGTAGAGGAAGTGGTCCACCTCCCCCTTGCCAGCAAGCGAGAGGGCGGCGCGCAGGAACTCCCGGTCGAATTTCGAGGTATCGCTCATGGAATGCATGTCGGCCGCGTGTTGGACGCGAACCGGGCCTCCTTGACACCAGACCGCGTCTGAATAAAGCTTTCCGGCCTTTTTTTTCGGGGATGTTGGGCCCACGTCCCCGCTGCACGGGAGCCTAAGGCTGTGAACCAGAAAGATCTCAAGCGTTACAAGAAGATGCTCGAGGACAGCAAGGCGAGCTTGCTGCAGAGCGCGCAGAAGACCCTGATGGAGGAGTCCAGCTTCGACACCGACGACCTCCCGGATGAGATCGACCAGGCTTCGTCCGAGTACACCCAGTCGATGGTGTTCCGCCTGCGCGATCGGGAGAAGTTCCTGCTGCAGAAGATCGACAAGGCGCTGGAGCGCATCGACAACGGCACGTTCGGCGTGTGCGAGCGGTGCGAGGAGGACATCTCGCCCAAGCGGCTGGACGCGCGTCCGGTGACGACGCTGTGCATCCGGTGCAAGGAAGAGCAGGAGAAGAAGGAAAAGTCCTACGGCTGAGCCGTGGGGCGCGGCAGGGGGAGGCCCGTCCTCATACACGGGCCCACGTGGGGGCCTCCCTCGCCGTGCATCACACCGTCAGTTGGATTTCCACCCGGAGCAACTGGCGGCCGATGAGGAAGTGGTCCCCGTTCTCCACGAACACGGGTCCGGTCAGCCGCAGGAAGGTGCCGTTGGACGAGCCCACGTCCTTGACGCGCAGCCGGTCCTGCTTCACGTGCAAGAGCGCGTGGCGGCCGGAGACGAAGCCGTCGGTGGGGAAGGTGATGTCGCCCTGCTCGCGTCCCAGGTGGTTGTCGCCCTCCCGGAGCGGGAAGGCCGCCCCGCGCACGCCCCCCTCCAGGATCTGCACCAGGCGCAGCCGGTAGCCCGGGTCGGACGAGCCCCAGATGTGGGCGCCGCCCGGACCCACCGCCGAGGCGGGAATGGGCTCGAGCACCAGGCGCTGCCGGCCCAGCCGCAGCTCGCCCCCCACGGGCAGCTCCTTTTCCTGCCGCAGGCGCGCGAAGACGCCGTTGGCGCCGCCCACGTCCTCCATGGCCAGCCGGCCCCCGGAGAAGAAGAAGCGCGCCTGGACGGGCATGATGAAGGGGTCGTCCGTCAGGGGCAGGTCGCCCTGGGGGCCACAGGTGAGGGTGTCCCGGGTCATGCGCACCACGGATTCCGGCCCGCCGTCGGCCCGGACCACCCGGAGGGCGACCTGGGGGCGGGGCGCCTGTTTGGGCGCGGCCATCACCATGGTGCCCGAGCGGAGGGGCGAGCCACAGACGTGGCAGGTGGAGGCGGAGTCGGGGTTCTCGGCGTCGCAGCGGGGACAGTAGGCCATGGCGGGGCGGCAGGTCATATCAAGCCCGGCGGGGGGTTGCTCGGACCTCGAACGGCGGTGCGTCCATCTTGCGGGCAACCCGATGCTCGTGGGAAGTTCGGGGACCCTACCGTTGACCCTCGTGCATCCGGGATCGTCCTCCTTGTCTTGCCCCAGCTGCGGCGCCGATGCCGCCGATGACTCCTCCAAGTTCTGCCTCTCGTGCGGCTCCCTGCTCGCGCGCGCGGATTCGGACGACTATGTCGGGCGTGTGCTCGCCCAGAAGTACAAGGTCGAGGCGCTGATCGGCGAGGGCGGCATGGGCAAGGTGTACCGCGCCCGCCAGGAGGCCCTGGACAAGCTGGTCGTGCTCAAGGTGCTGCGCCAGTCGCTGCTCAACGACGACCGCACCGTGGCGCGCTTCAAGCGCGAGGCCAAGGCCGCCAGCCGCCTCAACCACCCCAACTCCATCAGCATCCTCGACTTCGGCCAGGCCGAGGACGGCGCGCTCTTCATCGCGATGGAGTTCGTGCCGGGGCAGGACCTGCACACCGTGCTCAGCAAGGAGGGCCCGCTGCCCGAGCCGCGCGTGGCGCGCATCGTGGGCCAGGTGCTCTCCGCCCTCTACGACGCGCACAACGCCGGCGTCATCCACCGGGACTTGAAGCCCGAGAACATCATGGTGGAGCAGCGGCGCAACGAGGCGGACGTCGTCAAGGTGCTCGACTTCGGCATCGCGAAGATCCAGGACGGCGGCAACGACGACGGGCCCGCGCTCACGCGCAACGGCTTCGTCTGCGGTACCCCCGAGTACATGTCCCCGGAGCAGGCGCGCGGCTCGCCCCTGGACCACCGCTCGGACCTGTACGCCGTGGGCGTCATCCTCTACCAGCTCGTCACCGGACGGCTGCCCTTCGAGTCCGACTCCGCGGTGGGCTTCGCCACCAAGCACCTCACCGAGGAGCCCGTGCCGCCCTCGCGCCGGCGCCCCGAGGTGCGCGTGTCGTCCGCCATGGACCGGCTCATCATGCGCGCGCTCTCCAAGAGCCCGGATGACCGGCCGCAGGACGCCGAGGCCTTCAAGGCGGAGCTGTTCGCGGTGGTGGACAAGGAGCGCGAGCGGCGCGCGGCGCCGCCGCCCAACCGCCGCCAGGGCCTCGCCCCGCTGCCGCGCAAGAGCACCCTGCCGCCCGAGGACAAGACCGCGGCCTGGACGGACGCTCCCGAGCCCACCGTGCGCGCCGCGCCCGAGTACACCCAGAGCGGCGGTGGGGCCACGCGGGTCGCGGACCGCACGCAGCTCGGGCCCGCGCCCCAGCGCGAGCGGCCCTCGGTGTCCGTGACGGCCATGCGCGCCGCGCCCGAGCGGCCCTCGCAGGAGCGCCTGCCCACGCTGCTCACCGCGCCCCAGCTGTCGGACAAGACCGAGGCCATCATCCTCCCGGTGTCCGAGCCCGACGAGGCGGATGCCGGCGGCGGCTTCGGCTTCTTCAAGGCCTTCGTGCTCTCGCTCGCCCTGGCCACGCTCGCCCTGGTGGGCTACTGGCTGTACTCGAGCTGGCACGAGCAGTCGCGCGAGAAGCCCTTCGTGCCGCCGAAGAACGCGCCCATCCCGGGGCAGGAGTCCGGCATCTTCGTGCCCGCGCCGGGCGTGCCCCTGTACGAGCAGAACATCCCCAAGGAGAAGCGCGACGCGCGCGCGGCCCAGCGCTACGTGCAGGCGGGCTATGACGCCTACCGGCGCGGGGACTTGCGCATGGCCACCACCCAGTTCCTCAACGCCTTCACGTTGGACCCGACGCCGGAGCTGTCGCTCATGCTCGGCGAGGTGTACTGGGCCCGGGGCGATCAGCCCGCCGAGGCGCGCGGCTGGTGGCGTCGGCACCTGCGCGACATGCCGAACTCCAAGGCCGGGGCCACGCTGGTGCGCAAGGACCCCGACCTGTACTCCAAGGACGTGAAGTAGCCGTCCCCGGCGCGCGCACGCCGCGCGCTCAGGCCATCAGCTCCACCTGGACGACGTGCTGGCCCATGCGCACCCGGTCTCCCGGCCGCAGGGCCTTCTCCACGCCCGAGGGGATGCGCACGTAGGTGCCGAGCCCGCCCGACAAGTCCCGCAACTGGGCGCCCGTGGGGGTGAAGCTCAGCTCGCAGTGCCGTCCGGCCAGTCCCTCCTCCTGCGCGTAGCAGAAGTCGCAGTTGGCCTGGCCGATGGTGAGCAGGGGGGCGGAGGTGACCACCGCGCGTCCGCTGCGCCCGCCCACGAGCACCTCCTCCACGCCATAGACGCCCTGGCCGGGAGGCACCGGCGCGCCGTAGACGATGGGCCGGCCCGCCAGGGGCGGCGGCGCGTCGAGCTTGCCGAGGAAGCGGAACAGGCGCTGGCCCACGCTGAAGAAGGCGTAGGGCGTCAGGGCCTCGGCACCGGAGATGGTGACGTACAGGCCCGAGGCGCTGGCCTCGTCGCGCACGAGCAGCACGTTGTCGCGGATGAGGAAGGAGGCATGCAGCGCGGACACGTAGACGTCATCCGCGAAGAGGATGGCGCCGCGCGAGCGGCCCACCGTGCAGCCGGTCACCGGCAGCTTGAAGCGCTGCCCGCGGGCCGAGCCCGACACCACCATCAACCCGAAGCGCGAGGCGGCCGCGGGCGGACGCGCGGCGGGACGGGCCACCCCAGGAGGGGGCGGCGGCGCGGCGGGCGGGCGGGCGGCGGGCGTGGACACGGGCGGCCCAGGGACGGGCGGCGCGGACACGGGGGGCCGGGCGCCGGGCGGCGGGCGCGCCACGGGCACCCCTCCGGCGGCGGCCATGGGGGGCGGGGTCCGGCTCGAGGGCTTCATCCCCGGCGGACCCGGGGCGGGCCCTGCCCCGGGCCTGGCCGAGGGGCGGGCGGCCGTCCGGGCGGAGGCCTGGAGGGCGGTGCCACAGGTGGTACACGCCTCGGCACGGGCGGGATTGTGGCCGTCACAGGTCGGGCAGACCACGGCGAGAACGGACAGCAGGAGCTGTGACATGGGCGGAGCGACTCTAGAAGTGGGCGCGCGGCCGGGTCAACGAAAGCGCGCTTGGAGCGAATCCCGAGCCAGCGACGTTGCCCGCTCTGGGTATGGCAGTTAGCATTGATGACCCCTCGATGATCCGCCTGAACGACATCCTCCAACGGGTGGCCTCCTATCACCCGGACCCCGACCTGGACATCATCAAGAAGGCTTACGTCTATTCGGCCAAGGTGCACCAGGGCCAATTGCGCAAGTCCGGTGAGCCCTACCTCATACATCCCCTGGAGGTCGCCGGCCTGCTCGCGGAGCTCAAGCTCGACGAGGCCTCCATCGTCACCGGTCTGCTCCACGACACGATCGAGGACACGCTCGCCACGTCCGAGGAGCTGACCGAGCTGTTCGGTCCCGAAGTCGCCCAACTCGTGGACGGCGTGACCAAGCTGTCCAAGTTCTCCGCCTCGGCCACGCTCTCCCAGGAGGAGAAGCAGGCGGAGAACTTCCGCAAGATGATCATCGCGATGGCGCAGGACATCCGCGTCATCCTGGTCAAGCTCGCCGACCGCACCCACAACATGCGGACCCTGGACCACATGTCCGAGGAGAAGCAGCGGCGGATCGCCCAGGAGACCCTGGACATCTACGCCCCGCTCGCCAACCGCCTGGGCATCAGCTGGGTGAAGACCGAGCTGGAGGACCTGTCCTTCCGCTACGTCAAGCCCCAGGACTTCCTCACGCTCCAGGACAAGCTGGGCAAGCGCAAGAAGGAGCGCGAGAAGTACATCGAGGACGTGAGCACCCTCATCAACACCAAGCTCGCCGAGCGCGGGCTCAAGGGGGACGTGAGCGGCCGCTTCAAGCACGTCTACAGCATCTACAAGAAGATGAAGTCGCAGGGGATCGAGTTCGAGCAGATCCACGACATCATCGCCTTTCGCATCATCACCAACTCCATGCCCGCCTGCTACGAGGCGCTGGGGCTGGTGCATCAGCTGTGGAAGCCCGTGCCGGGGCGCTTCAAGGACTTCATCGCCATCCCCAAGCCCAACATGTACCAGTCCCTGCACACCACGGTGGTGGGGCCGCTGGGCGAGCGGATCGAAGTGCAGATCCGCACCCCGGACATGCACAAGGTGGCCGAGGAAGGCATCGCCGCGCACTGGGCCTACAAGGAAGGCAAGGCGCTGTCCGTCAGCAAGGACGACGAGAAGTTCGCCTGGCTGCGCCAGCTCATGGAGTGGCAGCAGGACCTCAAGGATCCCAAGGAGTTCCTCGAGACGGTGAAGGTGGACCTCTTCACCGACGAGGTCTTCGTCTTCACGCCCCGCGGTGACGTGAAGAGCCTGCCCCGGGGCGCCACGCCCGTGGACTTCGCCTACGCCATCCACTCGGACGTGGGCGGGCGGTGCGTGGGCTCCAAGGTGAACGGGAAGATCGTTCCCCTGCGCTACAAGCTCAAGAACGGGGACACGGTGGAGGTGCTCACCAGCCCCCAGGCGCACCCGTCCAAGGACTGGCTCACCTTCGTCAAGACGAGCCGTGCCCAGCAGCGCATCCGCGCCTTCATCAAGCAGCAGCAGCGCGAGAAGAGCCTGCAGCTCGGCCGCGAGCTGCTCGAGCGCGAGCTCAAGCGCTACCAGCTCACCTTCAACCGCCTGCTCAAGAACGGCGAGATGAAGAAGGTCTGCGAAGAGCTCGGCTTCCGGGTGGAGGACGACCTGCTGGTGGCCATCGGCTACGGCAAGGTGGTGCCCAACCAGGTGCTCGCGCGGGTGGTGCCTCCGGAGCGGCTCGCGGCCTCCTCGGCCGACAGCCGCACCGCCCCCAGCTCCGACTCCAACGGACACTCGGGCTCCGGCATGCTGCCCGGCCTGTCCAAGGTCACCGACTTCGCCAAGAAGCTGGTGGGCAAGCAGAACAGCAGCGGCGTGCAGATCGGCGGCGTGGACGACATCCTCGTGCGCTTCGGGCGCTGTTGTAACCCCGTGCCGGGGGACCCCATCGCTGGCTTCATCACCCGTGGGCGAGGGGTCACGGTTCACACGGTGGGTTGTGACAAGGCGCTCGCCACGGATCCCGAGCGCCGCGTGGACGTGTCCTGGGACGTGCGCGGCGACTTCAAGCGCCCCGTCACGCTGCGGGTGCTCACCACCGAGCGCACCGGCATGCTGGCGGACATCTCCAACACCTTCTCGAAGAAGGGCGTCAACATCTCCCAGGCCAACTGCCGGGCCACGGGCGACGAGCGCGCGGTGAACACCTTCGAGGTCACCATCACCGACCTCAAGCAGCTCACCGACCTCATGCGCACCATCGAGCGCCTGCCTGGCGTCTACTCCGTCGAGCGCATCTGACGCGGGGCGTGTTGTTCGAGGGACTCGGTCGGACCTAGGCTCCCAGGTCCTCCACCGAGCCCTCCCATGACCGCCCAGCGACCCAACATCTACGCCCCCGAGATCTGGAACGACCCGCACGCCTTCTACGCCTCGCTGCGGCGCGAGGCGCCCGTGCGGCAGGTGGACCCGGGCGGCATGTGGGCGGTGACGCGCTACGAGGACGTGCTCCATGTCCTCAAGAATCCGCAGCTCTTCTCGTCCGAGGGCTTCCGCGCGGGCGTGCAGCCCGACTGGCTCCAGATGCGCAACCCCGTGGTCGACTCCATCCTGGTGATGGATCCGCCCTCGCATACCCGCCTGCGCTCGCTCATCACCCGGACCTTCTCGGCCTCGGGCGTGGCCCGTCTGGAGCCGTCCATCCGGGACTCGGCGCGCTCCATCGTCGATGACATGCTGGCGCGCCGCCGGGTGGACTTCGTCGAGGCGATGGCGCTGGCGCTGCCCTCACGCGCCCTGAGCTCGCTGCTGGGCGTGGATGCCGCCCTGGCCCCGCGCTTCAAGGCCTGGGCGGATGCGGTGACGGGCGTCGGCATCACCCCCGCGGACGCCCCCGAGGCGCGCAAGGCCGAGCTGGTGGCCACCCTGGAGGATCTCACGCACCACCTGAAGGCGGTCCTCGCGCTGCGCCGGCACCAGCCCGGGCCCGACGTGGTGACGGACCTGCTGCAGGCCCGGGCTCAAGGGGGCGTGGCGTCGGACGAGGAGCTGCTGGGCTTCCTCGTCCTGCTGCTCGTCGCCGGCCTGGAGACGACGTACGACCTGCTGGGCCTCTGCGGCCTGACGCTGGCGGACCACCCGGAACTCTGGGCGCGCTTGAAGCAGGACCGCGCGCTCGTGCCCCGCTTCGTCGAGGAGGTCCTGCGCTTCGAGTCCCCCTCCCAGTCCACCCTGCGCACCACCACCCAGGAGACGGAGGTGGGCGGGGTGCGGCTGCCCAAGGGCGCCGTCGTCCTGGTGCAGTTCGTCTCGGCCAACCGGGACGAGTCGGTCTACCGCGACGCCCACCGCTTCGACCTGGATCGCACGGGCGTGCCCAGCCTGGCCTTCGGCCAGGGCATCCACTTCTGCGTGGGCGCGCCCCTGGCCCGCCTGGAGGCGCGGCTGGCCGTGGAGACGCTGCTGGAGCGGTGTGACCGGCTGGTGCGCGAGCCCGGTCCCGTGACGTGGAACGTGGCGGTGACCACCCGAGGCCCCGCCGTGCTCCCGATGGAGCTCTTCCCCGCCTAGTGCACGACGGGCACGCGCCGGGCCCACTCGCTCTTGCCGTAGCGCTGGTGCAGCAGCCGGAAGGCCGCCAGCGCCTCCTTCGTGTTCTGCCCCCCACACCCCCGCTTGCTCGCGCGCACCACCCGGTAGAGCGCCTCGGGGGAGCGGGGGTCCTCCGGGTGGGCCTGGGCCCAGTCCACGGCCACCCGGCCGAACCAACGCACCGCGGGGCCCGCCTCCACCAGCGAGCGCCACTCCGCGCGCGCCGCCTGGGTCTCGTCCGGCGTCAGGAAGGAGAAGGGCACCGCGAGGTCCTTCCACTCGGGGCTCACGCACCACCAGTTGCGCACGTGGGACACGTCCTCGGTGAGGCTGGACTTCGCGGCCCAGTCCCGGTCTCCCGTCGGGTGGAGGAAGGGCGAGACCACCGGCAGGCCCATGAGGAGCAGCCGCGCGTCGAAGAGTCGCTCCTCGGTGGTGGGCCGCTCCGCGAGGCGCAGCAGCTCGGCGCTCGCCGCGGGCTCCGTCGCGGCCAGCTCCCGGGCCACGGTCCGCAGCGTGTCGTCCTCGCCCACCACGGCGGCCCGCGCGAACGCGGCCCAGCGCGCCTGCCGCTGCATCGGCGGGGACAGGTGCTCCGCGCGCGCCAGCTCCCGCAGCCGGCGGGCCTGGAGCCCGGGGCCCAGCACGCTCAGGGCCTCGTCGTCGAAGAGGAGCGTCCGGGGCCCCGTGTACCGATCCTCGAGGCCCAGCTCGCTCAGGCCCGTCTGCTGGCGGGGCGCCTCGCGGAACACCTCCTCCCAGGAGCGCGCGAGCTCGAGCCGCTCGCGGCGGACGAGGTTCTCCGCGGACGGCAGGCCCTCGGTCATCGCGGGCGTCAGCCGCGCCAGGTGCTCCCGCGCGGCCTCCACCCGGCCCGAGTGCCGCATGAGGTGCGTGGTGTACCAGGCCACCGTCAGGCCCGCGGGCGAGTCGAGGGGCACCTGGACCGCCGCGGCCAGGAGGGCGGGCAGCTCGGGGGAGTCCGGCCGGGCCTTCATCAGCGCCGCGACGAGCCATGCCGGACGCGCGCCCTTCTTCCACTTCGCCAGCGCCGTCGCGTAGGCCTTCCGGGCCTCCTGTTCCGCGTCCGGCATGGGCTCGACGTCCTCGCTCACCGTGCGCATCCACAGTTGCAGGTCCGCCGCCGCGCCCGTGAGCCCGGGGCAGTCCTCCACGCCCTTGAAGTAGAGCAGGTGCAGGTCGACCAGCTCCGACTCGAGCGCCGTGCCCGTGCCCTTCTCCAGCACCCGGGCGTACAGCTCGCAGCGCCGGGCCTCGCGATCCATCCGGATGCGGATGAGCCCGAGCAGACGTCGCGCGGGGGCATGCGCCTCACGCTGGGCCGTGTCCGCCAGCACCTGGACGAGCAGGGTGTCCGCCCTCGCGAACCGGGTCCGCTGCTCCGGCGTGAGCGACGCGAAGTCCTCGCGCTCCTGGAGCACCTGCCGGACGATCGCGCGCGCGGCGAGGTAGTTCCCCCAAGCCCGATAGGGCGACGTCGGCTCCGCGGCGATCGCCTGGAAGGCGGTGACGGCTTCCTCGACCCCACCGCAATAGAAGAGGCGGGCGGCGTCCTGATACGCGCGCTCCTGGAGGCGACGGGCCCGCTCCGGTGCGGACAGCCCGTCGTTCAGCGCCTCCTCCAGCGCGGGCAGGCCTCGCGGTTCCTCGCAGGGACCGAAGACCCGATCCTGGGCGCGCACCCATTCCTGGGTCACAGCCGGGTGCGCCTTCCACAGCCGGGCCAGGGTCCGGGCCGTGGTGGCGGCGCGTGACAGCGCATGCGCCTGGAGGTGGTTCACCTCCGCGTAGTCCGACGTCTCCGTGAGGCGCGGCGCCGCGCTGGGGGCCTCGGGCAGCAGGGTGTTCCGGACGGAGCGCCACTCCGCGAGCGCGTCCTCCACCGAAAGCCGCTCGTCGTCCTGCTCGCGCGCCAGGCCCTGGGCGAGCGTGCGCTGCTCCTCGCGCGTCGTGGGCACGCCCGAGAGGGTGCGGTACGCGTAGAGCAGGTACAGGGGCCGGTAGGTGGGCAGGAGGATGCCGAAGCGCGTCGCCGCGAAGGCCGTGAAGGGCCGGTCCGGGTGCTTGGGGAAGACGAACAGGGGCATGCTGTGCGTGGGGCCGCAGGCCCGCGCGGACGTGGCGTCGAGCAGCAGGGCCGCCGAGACGAGTCCCGCGATCAAGGTCCTCATGGAGTCACCACCTGAGTCACCACCTTCGAGCGTGCCGTCTGGAACGCCAGGGCGGTCCAGGGACGCGGGTTGAACACGTAGACCGTGGAAGCGAAGGAGGGTGGGGCGCGCCACTCGTCCATCGCCACGCCGAGGCTGTGCAGGCACGGCGCCACCGGGGCGCGTCGCAGCCGGGCCTCATGCGCGGCGCCGTCCGCGCCCATGCGGAACCATTGCGGCACGACCTCCTCCACGGGCGCCCGGGTGAGCCACCCGTCCCGCGTGCACCAGGACACCAGGGCGGTGATGGACAGGGGCGTGCCCTGGGGGAGCCGGGCGCGCACCTCCTCCAGCAACCGCAGGTAGGCCGGGTGCTCGGACTCCCGCGCGTCGAAGTCGAGCTGCAGGCCCGCGGCGTCCATCCGCCGGGCGACGTCCACGAGCCCCTCCGCCACGCGCTGGCGCAGGGCCTCGGGCACGTGCGCGAGCGAGGCCCCCCCGCGCATCTCCAGGCGCACGGTGGCCCGGGGCCGCAGACCCGGGGGCAGGCGGAGCGGCTGGCGGCGGGGCACCACGCGGAAGGACTCCTCGGTGAGGTGGACCGTGGCCGCGAGGAAGGCGACCTCGGCGTCCGCCGGCGACAGGAAGCGCAGGTCCTCGGGCCGCTCCCAGGCCCACAGCACGAGCCGGGGAGGGGGCCGCGCGGGAGGCTCGGCGGGGGGCGTGCAGACGCAGAGGCCGGTGAGCAGCAGCCCTGGGACGAGCCGTCGGAGCATGGGTCCCCGCACTTCATCCGATGCCATGCGCTCCGGCAAGGGAGGCGCGGGCGTTGTCATGCCTCAGGGCGTTGCCGCGTCATTCATGGGCAGGAGCTGACAACACCAGATGTCTTCCGCGCATGAGACAATACGTTTCTCGTGTTCCCCACAGGAAACGTCTGGAGGGCAGTATCGTCCGTCGAGCGAAGGAAGTTCTTCTCCGTCGATGACATCCTCGGGGCGGGGCCGTGACTCGGCCCGGCGCGGATCCAGCGGACACGCGGCGATGAGCCGACAAGTCCCTTCATCAAAGGATGGCGGCCAGGGACCATCAATGAAATCCTCCGCCACGTAATGCTCCACGGATAGCGCTTCGGTGTAGGTCAACATCGAATCATCGAGAGCACCGGGAGAGGCGCAGCGCTGGACCTTGCCCCATGGGCGAAATGCATGAACCTCGAACTCGGCGAACGATCCACATTCCGAGATCTCGCGACGCGCCCCAGTGAAACGCCCTCGAATTCGGTACCTTCCCCAGTGCCAGACATTTCGACGGAGTCGTTCATTCGGTTGTTCTGGCCCAATGGGAACCACTTTTTCGAAGGGACCAGACTCCACGCTCGCGAGGTGGAGGAGATCCAGACCGCATTCCGATGTATGCTCCGCGAAATACTCTGGTTCTTCATGGGAGCGAGGCGCGACAGGCTCAGATACATGTGAGGCGTTTTTGAGAATGAACGCGCCCGTCAAGATCAGTAGCGCGAGCACGAAGAAAGCGATGCGTTGCTTCATCAGTCGACCTTGTCTCCTGATTTCCATAGCAAGAGTCGCGCGATGCCCGCATTGTTATGTTGGTGCCAGAGAGCGCCTGGGCTGAGCGTTACCCGCCCGCCTGTGTCATGAATCTTCTTGTAATCGACCTTCCCATCCGAACCCTCGGCATGGACTTTGAGATGTCTTGCCCACTTTTCAGCGAAATTTTTCGTGTTGCATCCGAAGAACTTGTGTGGAGCGCTCGCATCCTTTTGTGTGATGAAGGATGAGGCGTTGAGTTTGCCGATATCGCCGATACTCAAAACAGCAGTTCGGTCTGGCGAGACTGCTTCGTGATCCCTGATGTCATGGCTCAAGGAAAGCCATAGGTCTTCGCTTGCATGGCCAAAAAACCATAGCCGACTGATCTTGGTGGTTTTGATGGCGTTGATGTACTTGATGGCTTCTGCTGCCGAGGAAATGCCTTTGTATGTCCAGCCGCGAGATGTTGCGCGAGTTTTGAGCAGGTCGATATAATTGGAGAGTTTGTGCTTCGTTTTGATGGAGACGGTGTGCTCGTATTGCGTCGGAGCCGTCTTTTTGTTCGATAGGTCAGACGTCCATCGTTCAGTGTAGGCAGGCTCATAGACCAGCCAGTGGACGTCCTCTGTTTTTACGTCGTGCAGTGCTGTCCTGGCGGAACGCAACAGCGGCGGCGTGACGAAATTGTCCCAGGTCTGGTCATGCTGATCAGGATCCTTGGGATCGTAAATTCCCGTTCCTCCTGAAATGATGATGAAGACGTTTTTCACGACGGTTCCCCCTTGAGGTCCTGTTGAACATAACCCGACCCAGGCAGAGGGTGGACGCGGTCATGACGTTGGAGCGAATCCGGTCGTGGCGCTTGTGGCGCCACGCGTTGGCCTGGAACCTCTTGTGCAAGGCGAGGGTTGGCCGTGCGGAGCCGGGGTGCTAGAGCCGCCCGGGAGGCGCGGCCACTCCCGGCCGCCTCGCTCCCCGAGGTGAACGCATGGCTCGCAAGACGGTGCACTCCGACGACGCCCCCAAGGCGATTGGGCCCTACTCGCAGGCGGTGCAGGTGGACGCCGGGAAGATGACCTTCCTGTCCGGTCAGATTCCCCTGGATCCCAAGACGATGGAGATGGTGACCGGAGACGTCGTCGCCCAGACCGAGCAGGTGATGAAGAACCTGGGCGCGGTGCTCCAGGCCGCGGGCCTCGACTTCTCGCACGTGGTGCGCTGCACCATCTTCCTCACCGACCTGGGTGACTTCGCCCGGGTGAACGAGGTCTACGGCCGCTCCTTCCCCGGCGCGCCCCCGGCCCGCGCCACGGTGCAGGTGTCCGCGCTGCCCCGCGGCTCCAAGGTGGAGATCGACGCCATCGCCGTGTCCTGAGCGCCCGGGCACCCCGCAACGACGAAGGCCGCCGGACCCGAGGGTCCTGGCGGCCTTCTTCACGTCGGGAGTCGAGCGGCGCGGACTACTTCTGATCCGCGGCGACCGTGCCCTTCTTCTTGAGCTCCTCGTCGATGACGCGCTTGAAGGCGTCCACGGGCTGGGCGCCCACGAGCGAGCGGCCGTTGATGAAGAAGCTCGGGGTGCCGTTGACGCCCACGCGGGTGGCCTCGGCCATGTCCGCGTTGAGCTGCGCCTCGAACTTGTTGGAGTCCATGGCGGCCTTGAACTGGCCCATGTTCAGGCCCAGCTCCTGGGCGTACTTCTCCAGCGAGGCGCGATCCAGGGCGCGCTGATTGGCGAAGAGCTTGTCGTGGTACTCCCAGAACTTGCCCTGCTCGTTGGCGGCCAGGGCCGCGAGCGCCGCGGGCTTGGCGTTGGCGTGGAAGGGCAGGGGCTGGTTCTTGAAGGCCACGCGGATCTTGCCCTTGTAGTCCTTCTCCAGCTGCGCGAGCGTGGGCACCACGCGGCTGCAGAAGGGGCACTCGAAGTCCGAGTAGGTCACGATGGTGACGGGGGCGTTCTTCGGGCCCTTGGCCGGAGCGTTGCCGACCTCGATGTTCTGCACGGCGGGCTCGGCGGCGGCGGCCTGGGCGGCCGGCGCGGGGGCGGCGCCATTGGACTTCACGCCCTCCTCGATGAGCCTGGCGTACAGGTCGGCCGGCTTGGTGCCAGCGGCCAGCAGCTTGTCCGCGCGGGCCTTCTCCTCCTCGATGATGCGCTTGAAGTTGTCGAAGGGCTGGGCGCCCACGATCTCGCGGCCGTTGATGAAGAAGGTCGGGGTGCCATTGGCGCCCACGGCGTTACCGGCGGCGGAGTCGGCCTCCACCTTGTCGCCGAGCTTGCCCGAGTCCATGGCGGCCTTGAACTGGCCCATGTTCAGGCCCAGCTCCTGGGCGTACTTCTCCAGCGAGGCGCGATCCAGGGCCTTCTGATTGGCGAAGAGCTTGTCGTGGTACTCCCAGAACTTGCCCTGCTCGTGCGCGGCCATGGACGCCACGGCGGCGGGCTTGGCGTTGGGGTGGAAGGGCAGGGGCTGGTGGCGGAACATCACGCGCACGTCCTTGGGGTACGTCTCCTTGATCTGCTTGAGCGTGGGGCCCACGCGGCCGCAGAAGGGGCACTCGAAGTCGGACCACTCGACGATCGTCACCTTGGCGTCCTTGGGACCGAAGGACGGGGAGTCGTTGGGCACGTCCACCTTGCGGTAGGCCTGGGCGGGAGCCTCGGCGGCCTGGGGGGCGGCGCGCGGCACGGAGTCCACGCCCTTGGCCATCACGGCGGCGTACACCTCGGAGGGCTTGGTGCCCGAGCGCACCAGCGCCTCGGCGTTGGCGAGCTCCGCGTCGATGACGGTCTTGAACTTGTCCAGGGGCTGGGCGCCCGACAGGAAGCGGCCGTTGATGAAGAAGGCCGGGGTGCCGTTGGCGCCGAGCTTGCCGGCCATGGCCTGGTCCCGATCGATGACGGCCGACAGCTTCTGGCTGCTCATGTCCGTCTTCCACTTGTTCATGTCGAGGCCGAGCTCCTGGGCGTGCTTCTCCAGGTCCTTGTCCTCGAGGTCGCGGCTGTTGGCGAACAGCTTGGCGTGGAACTCCCAGTACTTGCCCTGCTCACCGGCGGCCAGGGCGCCGAGCGCGGCCGGCTTGGCGCGCGGGTGGAAGGACAGCGGGTTCTGCTTCATGACCACGCGCAGCTTGTCGCCGTAGTCCTTCTGCAACTGCACCACCGTGGCGTCGGCGCGCGCGCAGAACGGGCACTGATAGTCGGAGAACTCCACCAGCGTGACGAGCGCGTCGGCGCTGCCCTTGGTGGGCGAGCCGTCGATGGGCACGCGGAACAGGGTGCTGTCGGAGGGCTTGCCATCACGGGGCGCGTTGGGGGCGGCGGCCACGGGGCGGCTGCCCTCGGTGGCGCCCTTGCCACCCTTCACGGAGTAGCCGGTGGCGAATCCCAGCAACAGGCCCACCAGGAGGGCCACGAGTACATTGGGTTTCATGAGTGTGTTCTGCTCCTAGGTACGTCGTCGGTCCAACTGCGGTCCCGGTTCGTGCGGACAGTCAACAGGGCGCGGGGTGATAACAGAGCCCATTCCGGGGGCGCAAGGCGCGGTCGGGTTCACCGCTCCCGGGCATCGACTCCACCCAGGCACCCGAAAACACAAGGATTTCCGAGGGAAATTCCCTCGGGCGCGCACGCCCGCGCGGGCCTACACTGAGGCCATGCGACCGGACGTGCGCGTGGACGCCTCGGGCACCTTCTGCCCGGTTCCCATCCTGGAGATCGCCAAGGCCATGCGCCGCGCGGCACCGGGCTCCCTCGTGGAGCTGGTGGCCACCGACGCCGGCGTGGCCGCGGATCTGCCCGCGTGGTGCGAGGCCACGGGCCACGAGCTGCTCGGCCTGGAGCGACGCGACACCCTCTGGGTGGGCTGGGTCCGCAAGGCGGGAGGATGAGGGGCGGGGCGCCATCCCCGGGGAGTGACCCGAGGCGCCCCGGAGTTTCAGCCGGAATTTCCCCCGGCGTTCTTTTTCCTCGCCGCCCCGGCTCACGTCAGCTGCAGGACGCGCTCCTCCAGCCGTTGGCCCCGCGACACGCCGAGGATGAGCACCCCCGTCTGGAGCAGGTGTCCCACCACCCGGCTGATGACCTCCTCGGGCGGGTGGGCCTCTCCGTCGAAGCGCACGTGCAGCAGGCTCTCACCCTCCAGGCGCGCGGACACGACGCCCGCGAGCGCCTGCACCTCGGGCAGCAGCACCGTGCCCCGCGCCACCTGGACGCGGAACTCGGCCGTCTGCCGCGTGAGGTCGGCGAGGCTGCCCGCCTGCACGAGCCGCCCGCGATCCAGGATGGCCGCCGCGTCGCACAGCTGCTCCAGCTCCTGGAGGTTGTGGCTGGAGACCACCACCGTCTGCTGGCCGCGCATCTCCTGGATGACCTGGCGCACCTGGTGGGCGATCTTCGGATCCATGCCCGCGGTGGGCTCGTCGAGCAGCACCAAGGGAGGGCGGCCCATGAGCGCCTGGGCGAGGGCCACGCGCTTGGCCATGCCGTGCGACAGGGCATGGGTCTCCACGTTCCACGCCTCGGCGAGGCCGACCTTCTCCAGCGCGCCGCGCGCCTCGCCCTCCGGCCCGGCCAGCCCGCTGAGGCTCGCCCAGTAGACGAGCAAGGCGCCCACCTTCCAGTTGCCGGGAAGGACCGCGTCCTGCGGCAGCACGCCCAGCTTGCCCTTGAGCGCGCCCTCCTGCGTGGGCTCCACCCCCATCACCCGGACGCTGCCCTGGCTCGGCTTGAGGTAGCCGCACATCATGGCGAAGGTGGTCGTCTTGCCG
Organism: Archangium primigenium; assembly: GCF_016904885.1. Classification (NCBI taxonomy): domain Bacteria; kingdom Pseudomonadati; phylum Myxococcota; class Myxococcia; order Myxococcales; family Archangiaceae; genus Melittangium; species [Archangium] primigenium. The sequence continues at coordinate 6,973,148 of NZ_JADWYI010000001.1, read as the reverse complement.
GCGCCGTTGGGGCCGATGAGGCCGTACACCTCGCCCCGCTGGATGCGCAGGCTCACGCCGTCCACCGCCAGCTTGGGGCCGAAGCGGCGGCTGACCTCGACGAGTTCGATGGCCGTGTCGCTCACAGATCCCTCGTGCGCAGGGCGGCCAGGGCACCGCCGAGGAAGAGCACCGAGAAGACGGCGTAGGCCGCGGCGCTGAGGGCCACCTGCGTGGTCTCCGGAGACAAGAGCCCGAGCGAGTAGCGCAGGGGCGAGAGGTAGCGCGCGGTGCGCACGGGGTTGCCCTCGTCGGCCAGCGCCGTCATCCACAGGATGAGGGAGGAGAGCAGCACGGCCAGGTTGAGGATGAGGCTCACCGCGGGGCTGGTCGTGAGGCACGAGCACAGCGCGGTGAGGCTCAGGAAGGCGAAGGAGTAGAGCGCCGAGGCCACCCAGAAGTGCACGAGGTAGCGCGCGAAGGCGCCGGCGCCGAAGCCCGGCGTGGTGAAGGCCGTGTAGACACACAGCCCGAAGTCCAGCGCGAACACGAGCGCCCAGAGCACCGTGGTCTGGGCCAGCAGCTTGCCCAGGACGATGGACGAGCGGCGCGAGCGCACCGTGAGGTAGCGGATGGAGCGCGGGCCCACCTCGCCGCTCACCTGATCGAAGCCCATCAGCGCGATGTACAGCGGCAGGAAGAAGAGGCTCAGGTAGTAGACGCCCCGCACCGACAGCGGCAACTCCTCGCTGGGCGGCATCATCCCGGCATCCACCATCTGCTGCACGATGGAGCGCAGGAAGATCGCCGCGAGGAAGACGACCAGCGAGAAGAGGCTGTAGAGCCCGAGCAGCGCCACCACGCGCGAGCTGCGCAGGGTGCGCCGACACTCGGCGCTCCAGATCACCACGGTTTCGTTCAGTCCGTTCAAGGCGCCCGGGACCCTATCGGCCCCCCGGGGGGCTCGCCAGCATTCTCGCCGGGCAGGCGAGGGGACGACACTCGGGCTCGGAGGGAATGGACGGGCGGGAACGGCCGGGTACGATGCCCGCTCCCCCCTCGCCCCCGCGAGTCCCCCGCGCATGACGGTCTCCCGAGTCATCCCCGCCACGCTGCTGTTGCCCCTGCTGCTGCTGCTCGTCGGCGCGGACGAAGGCGGTATCCCCGACCCGGGCCAGCCGCCCGGGGCCGAGGCCGCGTCGCCGGACGCGGGACCGTTGGAGGTCCGGGCAGCGGAGGCGCTCGCGCCGGACGCGGGCGTGCCGGAGGGAGGCCTGGCGGAGGTGGGCCCGGTGGAGGTGCTGCCCGGGCTGCTGCCGCCCGCGCCCGTGCCCTCCCGGGAGGCGGATCCGCCCTTTGGTCACCTGCGCTCGCTCAGCGCGAAGCAGGACCTGCTCTCGCGGGCGAAGAAGAACGCCGCCGGGCGGCTGGTGCTGGCGGACAAGACGGGCGAGGTGCCGCTGACCATCGATCCGGTGCTCCAGGGTCAACTCAACGCCATCCTCACGCAGTACCAGGTGCCCTTCGGCGCGGTGGTGGTGCTCGAGCCCGCCACGGGCCGGGTGCTGGCCATGGCCGAGCACTCCCAGTCCCGGCCAGATGTGCGGGGCCTGTCCACGCGCGCGGTGTTCCCCGCGGCGAGCATCTTCAAGATCGTCACCGGCGCCGCGCTCCTGGAGGCGGGCCTCACGCCCGAGGCGGAGACGTGCTTCCACGGCGGCAAGCGGCGCATCTCCTCGAAGCTCCTGGAGGACAGCACGAGCGACGGGCAGTGCCACTCGCTCGCGGAGGCCATGGGCAAGAGCGCCAACGTCATCTTCGCCAAGCTCACCCAGCGCCACCTGTCGCCCGAGGCCCTGCGGCGCGCGGCGGCGCGCTTCCACTTCAACCGGGAGATCGACTTCCCGGTGCCCACGGACGTGTCACTGGCCTCGGTGCCGGAGGGGGACGAGTTCCGCTTCGCCCAGACGGGCGCGGGCTTCGGGGACGTGTACCTCTCGCCCCTGCACGGCGCCCTGCTCGCGTCCGTGGCGGCCAATGGCGGCGTGTGGCGCGAGCCCGTGCTCTTCGAGCCCGGCGAGGACACGCGCGCCTCCGCGGGTGAGCGGGTGCTCTCGCCCGAGGTGGCCCGGGGCCTGACGACGATGCTGGAGGCCACCGTCACCCGCGGCACCGCCCGCCGCGTCTTCCGCGAGCGGGGCATGGGCGTGCCCGGCGCGGTGGGCAAGACGGGCACCCTGGCGGACAACAAGCCCTTCCGGGACTACTCGTGGTTCGTGGGCTTCGCGCCCAAGGACAACCCCAAGGTCGCGGTGGCCGCGGTGCTCGTCAACGAGCCGCTCTGGCGCATCCGCGCCGCGTGGCTCGGCCGCGAGGCCATGCGCCTGGGCCTGGCGCGGCTGCCGCCCGGCGCGCTCGTGCCGCCCGTCCCGTCCACCCCGGACGTGGCGCCCCCCGCGGCCGTGCCCGGGGAGGACGAGGTCGAGGGGGAGGAGGAGCACCTCCCGGTGGCCCAGACGCCCGCGGCGCCCGCGCCGGAGCCGGTGCGCTCCGCCGAGTCCCAGCCCTAGCGCGGGGTGAGCCGCACGAGGCCCGTGTCCACGAAGGACTGGAAGTAGCGCAGCGCATCCAGCTCGTGCAGGGGCGACATGCCCAGGATGTCCCGCACGTCGCGCTTGCCGTCGATGCGCGAGAGCAGGTAGCGCTCGGGCGAGGTGAGGGGCGTGGTCTTGAGCTGCGCCGCCGTCACGCGCAAGGAGGGCACCTGGGGCGTGTCCAGCATGCGCCGGCGCAGCACCCCGAGCAGCACCGCCTCCGCCGAGTGCAGCAGGGCCTCCGTCTCGGACGTGACGGCGCGCTCGTGGGCCCGCCGCGCGAGCGCCTCGCCCTGCTGGAAGTCCCCGTTCTCCAGCGCCGAGCGCGCCGACTGGATGAGCTCCTCCGTCGTGAGCTCGTCGCTCAGCTCCACCTCCATGGAGGGCACCGCCACGAGCGGCTCCTGGGCGGCGGGGGGCGAGCGGCCCGGCGGCGGCGTGTTCACCACGCGCAGGGCCTCCTGCCGGTGCAGCGCGTACAGCCGCTGGTACACCAGGAAGTCCGAGGCGTGCAGGACCCGCACGAGCTCGTCGATGCTCAACCCCTCGCGCACGCGCGCCACCAGCGCCGCGTCCAGGGTGCCGGGCCGCGGCGGCTCGGCCAGCCGGCCCTCGTCCACCTCCAGGTAGGCCGCGCCCGAGGGGAACACCGCCCGGATGGCCTGCCACGCCGTCTCGCGGAACTCCCCCTCGCGGTGGATGTCCAAGAGGTCCACCCGCGCCTCGATGCCCTCCACCTCGGCCACCGCGCCCGCGTCGAAGGAGAACTCGCCCTCCTCCCAGCGGAACATCTCCAGCAGGCCCTCGCGGAACTTGAGCTGCAGCGTGCCGCGCACCGTCTGCTCGCTCACGGTCCCCGCGGCCACGAGCAGCTGGCCGAGCGGCACCTGCGTCTCGCGCTGCCGCGCATGGGCCCGCTGGAAGTCCTCCTCGCTCAAGTGCCCCATGTGCATGAGGAACTGGCCCAGGTACTCGCGCGGCTGGTTGGAGCTGGCGCTGAGCACCTGCCCCTCGCGCACGAGCAAGAGCTTGCGCACCCCGGCGCGCAGCACCCGCAGCGTCCCCGTCACCCTCCGGTTGCCCAGGTACGCGACGAGATCCTTGAGGGGCATCGTCGAGAAGTCACCTGACAGACCGCGCATCGCGTCCCATCCTCACGTCCCAAATGATTGTCCGACTCTACTCGAAACCCCGCTGCGGTCTGTGCGACGAGGCGAAGGCCGTGCTCGAGCGCGTGCGCGCCCGTCTCCCCTTCGACTTGGTGGAAGAAGACATTCGCGCCGACCCCACGCTCCTGGCCACCTACCGCTACGACATCCCCGTGGTCATCGTGGGCGGCCGCGTCGCCTTCAAGCACCATCTGGTGGAAGACGAGGTGGAGCGTTTCCTCCGGAGGGAACTTGCTGGCACGCCTGTTGCTGATTCCTAGGGTCACGGGAAGCAAGTTTCTTCCCTCCCCTAGGAAAAACAGGGGGATGGCTGGGGTGGCGGGGCGGGTCGGGCGGGTCGGACTGTAAATCCTGGGGACGGCGCGCGGAAAACAGGTCGGAAAAAATTCCGGTCGGCGCACGGGGGCAGCAAGTGGCACTGAGACACGACGCGAAGACGGAGCAACTCACGGTCCTGGTGGTGGAGCCACGGGCCGAGGATCTCGAGCGCACCCGGGTGGCCCTGGCCACGGCGGGCTTCCGGGTGGTGCCGGTGACGCGCTTCGACGCGGCGGCGCCCCTCTTCGAGGCCATCCACCCGGACGCGGTGGTGCTCGCCGCCCAGGGGCCGGACTTCGTGGCCGTGGCCGTGGCGCGTCGGCTGCGGCAGATGAGCCGGGGCACGGTGCCCCTGATGTACCTGGTGGACTCCGCGGACGGCGAGGCCCACCACTTCTGCATGACCAAGGGCATGGGCGTGGACGTGGCCTCGCGCGCGGACTCGGGCGAGGAGCTGGTCTTGCGGCTGCGCGCCCAGCTGCGCCTGAAGGCCTCGGTGCGCCGGGCCATGCTGCCCGAGGGCGTGGGCGCCGCCGCGGCGCACCACGATCCCCTCACGGGTCTCTATACGCGCGCCTTCCTGCTGGAGCTGCTCGCCCTGGAGATGACGCGCTGTGAGCGCTTTGGCGGGACGTTCTCGCTGGTGGTGGGCTCGCTCGAGGACTTCCGCGCCCTGCGCAAGGAGTCCGGTCCGGCCACGGCCGAGCGGCTGCTCGTCTACAGCTCGGTGGTGGTGAACCAGACGGTGCGCGAGGCGGACGTGGTGGCGCGCGTGGGCGAGGAGGAGTTCGCCGTGCTCCTGCCCAACACCTCCGCCGAGGGCGTGCCGGACGTGATGACGCGGGTGCGCGAGCGCTTCGCCCTGGCGCGGCTGCAGGTGGCGGGGCGGATGCTGCGCCCCTCGCTGGACATGGGCGCGGTGAGCTATCCGGACCGGGTGGGCACGCCCGAGCAACTCCTGAATGGTGCACTGCAGGACTTGCGCAGGAATCGTGAGCAGCGCCGCGGCCCGGCGGTGGATATTGAACTGACGGTTTGAGTTTCGGGGCGCGGCCGACATGGACGTCTCACGGATGGAATCGCGATGGATTGGGTGAGGGGAGGCGAGGGGATGGATCGGATCGCTGTGTTGGTGGTGGACGACGAAGAGCAGGTGCGCACCTTCCTCGCGGAGCTGCTGGGCAGCTCGGGCTACCAGGTGCGGAGCGCGTCGAGCGGCTCCCAGGCCCTGGAGATGTTGTCGGGTGGTTCGTTCGACGTGGTGCTGCTGGACGTCATGATGCCGGAGATGAGCGGGCTGGACGTGCTCAAGCGCTACCGGGCCTCGGGTGGCGGCGCGCCCGTCATCGTCCTCTCGGCCCTCTCGGGCGCGGATGACGCCATGCGCGCCATGAAGCTCGGCGCGAGTGACTACCTGTCCAAGCCCTTTGGCGCGGACGAGCTGGAGGACGCGCTCTCGCGCGCCCTGGGCAACCGCCTGCCCGCGCGCCCGGCGCCGGTGAGCGCGCCCGTGGTGCCCTCGCACGCCAAGGAGGAGGCGAGCAACGAGCGCATCGTCATCTCGCACTCACCGGCCATGCGCCGGGCGCGCGCGCTGGTGGAGCGCATCGCGGACACGGACGTGCCGGTGCTGTTGCTCGGCGAGTCCGGTACGGGCAAGGAGGTCATCGCCCGGGAGATCCACGCGCGCAGCAACCGGCGCAACAAGCCCTTCATCAAGGTCAACTGCGCGGCGCTGCCCGGCGAGCTCCTGGAGAGCGAGCTGTTCGGCCACGAGCGCGGCGCCTTCACCGGCGCCACGGCGGAGAAGCCCGGCAAGTTCGAGCTCGCCGACCAGGGCACCATCTTCCTGGACGAGATTGGCGAGATGGCCATCCGCCTGCAGGCCAAGCTGCTGCAGGTGCTCCAGGACGAGGAGTTCTTCCGCGTGGGCGGCAAGAAGAGCGTGCGCGTGGACAGCCGCGTGGTGGTGGCCACCAACCGGGACCTGGAGCGGGAGATCGCCCTGGGCAACTTCCGCGAGGATCTCTTTTACCGCCTCAACGTCGTGGCCATCCGCCTGCCCTCCCTGCGCGAGCGCCCCGAGGACGTGGTGCCCCTCACGGACCACTTCCTCAAGAAGTACGGCCGCGGCTTCATGAGTGGCGTGGCGGAGCTGCCGCCCGAGGTGCTGCGCGCCTTCACCGAGTACGAGTGGCCGGGCAACGTGCGCGAGCTGGAGAACATGGTGCGCCGGCTGTGCGTGCTCAAGGACACCTCGCTCGTCATGGAGGAGCTGCGCAGCGGGGGCCGCGTGCCCGCGAGCGCGCCGTCCCTGCCCACGTCCTACGCCGGTGACGGCGACGTGGAGCCCCCGGCGCCCACGCCCCGCGCCATGACGCCCGCGCCCGTGCCCCTGGTCGCCACGTCGTCCGTGCAGGTGCTGGAGATGCCCGCCCGGGGCAACACGCCCGCGGTGGAGCTCACGCCCGCGGCCACGCCCGCGCCCGTGCGCTACGCCAACCCCTTCGACGCGCCCCAGCCGCCGCCGCCCCCGCCCTCCATGCCGGAGGCGGAGATGTCCCTCAAGGACATCGGCAAGCGCGCGGCCATGCTCGCCGAGCGCGAGGCCATCCTCGCCATGCTCCAGCGCACCGCGTGGAACAAGCGCCGCGCGGCCGGCAAGCTGCGCATCAGCTACAAGGCGCTGCTCTACAAGATCAAGGAGTGCGGCATCATCGATCCCCGCGCCGCCGCGGAGTTCTGATCCCCCGGGATTTTTTCCCGGGAAAAGCAAGCAAGACATCCCAGGCTCCTCGTGCCCACGGCATGAGGGGCCTGTGTCGTTTCGGGAGAACGCGCGCCGCACCGCGTCGACGCACGGGGGCGCCTTGCATGCGGGGGCTCTTACTTCTACGGTGCCCACGCTTTGACCGGCCGGGGTGACTGCTTCCCGTGGGCCCGTCAACGCGCCCCTCGAAGATCCCCCCCTGGAGATGGCATGGAACGGTTGTTCTCTCGGAGAAAGAGCGCCCCGCGCGCCGCACTCCTGCTCCTGTCGCTGGCGGCCTGCAAGGACCCCAACCCCCCCGAGCCCGCCCCCGTGGAGCCCCCCATCGAGCAGCCGCAGCCCGAGCCCGAGAAGCCGCCCGAGCCGCCGCAGCCGCCCGGGCCGCTCACCTGGCCGGCCGTGCAGAGCGCCATCCCGAAGGATCCCGCCATCGAGGCCAAGGTCGACGAACTGCTCGCCGACATGACGCTCGAGGAGAAGGTCGGGCAGATCACCCAGGTGGAGATCGCCAACGTCACGCCCGAGGACGTGAAGAAGTACCACCTCGGCTCGGTGCTCAACGGCGGCGGCTCCTGGCCCGGCGGCAAGAAGAACGCCACGGTGGCGGAGTGGTACACGCTGGCCGATCAGCTCTGGGAGGCCTCGATGGACCCGGCCAACCCGCACCGCATCCCCATCATCTGGGGCGTGGACGCGGTGCACGGCCACAACAACGTGAAGGGCGCCACGTTCTTCCCGCACAACATCGGCCTGGGCGCGGCGAACGACCCGGACCTCATGCGGCGCATCGGCGAGGTGACGGCGCGCGAGGTGGCCCACACCGGTCTGGACTGGGCCTTCGGTCCCACCGTGGCCGTGGTGCGCGATGATCGCTGGGGCCGCACCTACGAGGGCTACTCGGAGGATCCCGCCATCGTCGAGGCCTACGCGGGCAAGATCGTCGAGGGGCTCCAGGGCCAGCTGGCCAAGGACGCCAAGGTCAACGAGCGCGTGATCGCCTCGGCCAAGCACTTCCTGGGCGATGGCGCCACCACGGACGGCACCGACCAGGGCATCTCCGAGCTGACGGAGAAGGACCTGCGCGACATCCACGGTCGCGGCTACGTCACGGCGCTCCAGGCGGGCGCCCAGACGGTCATGGCCTCGTTCAACAGCTGGAAGAACAAGGACCAGGGCAACAACGCCAAGGCCTACAAGATGCACGGCAACAAGTACCTGCTGACGGACGTGCTCAAGACCCAGATGGGTTTTGACGGCTTCGTCATCTCGGACTGGAACGGCCACGGACAGGTCAAGCCGGACAACAGCGACTCGTCGCGCGCCTGCACCAACAGCGACTGTCCCCAGGCCATCATCGCCGGCGTGGACATGATCATGGTGCCCTACCGCGCCGACTGGACGGCGTTCATCACCAACACCCTCGCCTCGGTGAAGAGCGGGGAGATCCCCGAGGATCGGCTCAACGACGCGGTCCGCCGCATCCTGCGCGTGAAGTTCCGCATGGGCCTGTTCGATCGGCCCAAGCCCTCCGCGCGCAATGCCTCGCACGAGGTGGGCACCGCCGAGCACCGGGCCGTGGCCCGCGAGGCCGTGCGCAAGTCGCTCGTGCTGCTCAAGAACAACGACAACGTGCTGCCCGTGTCCCGCACGGCCAAGGTGCTCGTGACGGGCAAGAGCGCCAACAGCCTCACCAACCAGGCGGGTGGCTGGAGCATCACCTGGCAGGGGACGGACACCTCCGAGGCCGACTTCGGCGGCGGCACCACCTTCTGGAAGGCCGTGCAGAAGGTCGCCCCCACGGCGAAGCTGGACACCAGCGCCGCGGGCTCCATGGCGGACGCCTCCTATGACGTCGTCTTCGCGGTCATCGGCGAGACGCCCTACGCCGAGGGCAACGGCGACATCCGCAAGACCCAGACCCTGGACATGGCCCGCCTGCGTCCCGAGGACCAGACGCTGCTGGACGGCCTGCGCGCCAAGGGCGTGAAGAAGATCGTGACGGTGCTCTACTCGGGCCGCCCGCTCTACATGAACAAGATGATCAACCAGTCGGACGCCTTCGTCGCCGCCTGGCTGCCCGGCACCGAGGGCGAGGGCCTCACCGACGTGCTCTTCCGCAAGGAGGACGGCGCGGTGGACCACGACTTCCACGGCAAGCTGTCCTTCTCGTGGCCCAAGGCCCCGTGCCAGACGACGCTCAACAAGGGGGACACGGGCTACGATCCGCTCTTCCCCTACGGCCACGGCCTGACCTACGCCCAGTCCTCGACGCTGGGCGTGCTGGACGAGCCCACGCAGGCCACCGGTTGCGGCGCGCCGCCCTCGGACGGCACCACCACCACCGAGCCCCTGGTCATCTTCGAGCGCGGCAACGTGGACAACTGGGTGATGCGCGTGGGCGCGCCGTCCAACTGGGGCGGCAAGGAAGTGCGGCAGAGCACCAGCGTCACCACCTACTCGGACGCGAACGAGCTGGCCATCACGCCCACCGACGACGAGGACGGCCTGCAGTGGGCCGCCGTGCGCTCGGTGTGGAGTGGCACGGGTCAGGTCTACATGCAGAACCGCTCGGGTGACGACACCGTCAACCTCCAGCGCTACCTCAACTCCAAGGGTGCCCTGGTCTTCTCGGTGAAGGTGAACAGCGCGCCGACGGGCCAGGTGAACCTGTCCATGCACTGCAAGCACCCCTGCCTCGGGGAGATCCAGCTCACCAAGACGCTGCAGGATCTGGCGGGCAAGACGGAGTGGACCGAGCTGGCCGTGCCGCTGCAGTGCTTCGCGGACTCGGGCCTGGACTTCAGCCTCGTGAACACGCCGTTCCTGCTCTACACCTCGGCCCCCATGGACGTGTCGCTCGCGCGCATCCGCTGGGAGCCCAACCGCACGGGCAACGTGAGCTGCACCGATGGCACCGCGGCCACCCCGCCCACGCCCATCACCGCGGACAAGGACGCCTTCGTCAACGGCCTGTCGGACACCGCGCTGTTCGATGCGCCCAACGGCTGGACCGTGGGCACCTCGGGCACGGTGACGGTGAACAGCGCCTTCGTCGACGCCGACACGAACGAGCAGCTCATCGACGTGCAGATGAAGAACCTCAAGGAGGGGGGCGGCAACGGCGGCATGGGCTTCGGCGTCAAGTCGCCCCACCTGCTGGACGTGTCGGGCATCGCCTCCACGGGCGGCGTGGAGTTCGAGATCCGCGTGCTCGACTACGGCACCACCACCGAGGACTTCTGGGTGAAGAGCGTGTGCAAGCGCAAGCCGGACGGCTGCGCCACGGGCGACCTGAAGACGCTCATCGGCCACCCCGCGGTGGGCACCTGGAAGACGGTGAAGATGCCCTTCACGAACGCCAGCTACCTGTCCACCTGGGACACCACCCAGGTGAGCTCCGTCCTGGAGATCCTGCCGGCCTGGGGTGACCAGGGGGGCACCATCCACTTCCAGCTGCGCAACGTCCGCTTCAAGAAGCAGCTGTAGTCGCGAGCGTCTCCGCTGAACCGGCGGCCCTCGACCCACGCCCGGGTCGAGGGCCGTTGTCTTTTCAGTCCACCCGGATGACGACCTTGCCGAAGTGCGCGCCGCTCTGGAGGTGCTCGAAGGCGGCCACGGCCTCGGCGAAGGGGAAGACGCGGTCCACCACCGGGTGCAGCTCGTGCTGGGCGAACGCCCGCGTCATCGCCTCGAAGGACGCGCGGTGCCCCACGAAGATGCCCTGCACCCGCAGGTTGTTCATGAGCATGGGCAGCACGTTGACGGAGTGGGCCGCGCCCGAGAGCACGCCGATGACGGACACCGTGCCGCCCGTGCGCACGGCGCGCAGCGAGCGCTCCAGCGTGCCCGCGCCGCCCACCTCCACCACGTGGTCCACGCCCACGCCGCCCGTGAGCGCGCGCGCCGCCTTGTCCCAGTCCGGGGTGCTCACGTAATTGATGCCCTCGGCGGCGCCCAGGGTTCGCGCCCGCGCGAGCTTGTCGTCCCTGCTGGAGGTGACGAGCACCCGCGCGCCCATGAGCCGGGCGATCTGCAACGCGAAGAGGGAGACGCCGCCCGTGCCCTGGACGAGCACGGTGTCTCCGGCCTGGAGCCCGCCCTGGGTGACGAGCGCGCTCCACGCGGTGAGGGCCGCGCAGGGCAGGGTGGCGGCCTCCTCGTCGGAGAGGTACGCGGGCGTGGGCACCGCGCCGTCCTCGTGCACGATCATCGTGTCCGCGAGCGCGCCCTCCAGCGGGCCCCCGAGGGTCTGCAGCTGCGTGCTCCGGGTGAGCCCTCCGGCCAGCCAGTTCTGGGAGAACAGACCCATCACCCGGTCGCCCGGCTTCACGCGGGTGACGCCCGGGCCCACCGCGTCCACCACGCCCGCGCCGTCCGAGTTGGGCACGAGCGGCAGCTTCTGCCGGGGGTTGTACTGCCCGCGCACCATCATCAGGTCGCGGTAGTTGAGGCTCGTGGCCTTCACCCGGATGCGCACCTGGAAGGGCCCGGGCTCCGGATCCAGCCGCTCGCACGCCACCAGCTTGTCCAGTCCGAATCCACCGCGGATCTCGTAGGCTTTCATGCCCCCGGTTTCTAGCGCGCTCCCGCGAGGCCGCGCGCCCGGGACGAGCAGATGCCCGCCTCCGTGCCGTATTGTTGATAGTCCTCGCGCGGCCCGCCGAGCCCCTTGCCCGAGGGCGCGGGTTCCTTCCTCCCTTTGACTTCCCCGGAGCGACGAGGGACCGTGTTCTCGGGAAGACGGCACGCGTGGGAGCGACAGAACACATGTACCTCGGCATCGACGTGGGAACCTCGTCCGTCAAGGCCGTGCTCGTGGACGCACGGGAGCGCATTCTCGCGAGCGCCAGCGCGGCGCTGGACGTGGACCGGCCGCACCCGGGCTGGTCCGAGCAGGACCCGGACGCGTGGATCCGCGGCTGCGAGCAGGTGCTGGACACGCTCGCCGCCTCGCACCGCGAGGCCCTGGCGGCCGTCGAGGGCATCGGGCTGTCCGGCCACATGCACGGCGCCACGCTGTTGGGCGCGGACGACCGGCCCCTGCGCCCGGCCATCCTCTGGAACGACGGGCGCTCGGAGGCCGAGTGTCACGAACTGGAGACGCGCTGCCCCCGCTCGCGCGAGCTCAGCGGCAATCTGGCCATGCCGGGCTTCACCGCGCCCAAGCTGCTGTGGGTGGCGCGGCACGAGCCCGAGCGCTTCGCCAAGACGCGCAAGGTGCTGCTACCCAAGGACTACGTGCGCCTGTTCCTCGTGGGGGACCATGTCTCCGAGATGTCGGATGCCGCCGGCACGTTGTGGCTCGACGTGGCGAAGCGGGACTGGTCCGACGCGCTGCTCGAGGCCACGGGCCTCACGCGCGCGCACATGCCCCGGCTCGTGGAGGGCTCCGAGGCCTCCGGGCGGCTGCGGCCGGAGCTGGCCCGGCGCTGGGGCATGACCCGCGCGCCGGTGGTCGCCGGTGGCGGGGGAGACAACGCCGCGAGCGCCGTGGGCATTGGCGCGGTGAAGCCGGGCTCGGCCTTCGTGTCGCTGGGCACCTCGGGCGTGTTGTTCGTCTCCAACGCGCGCTTCTCCCCGAACACCGCGGGCGCGGTCCACGCCTTCTGCCACGCGGTCCCCGGCACCTGGCACCAGATGGGCGTCATCCTGTCGGCGGCGGCGAGCCTGGAGTGGTTGTCCGCGCTCCTGGGCGAGCCCGCGCCCGCGCTCATCGCCGCGCTGGGCGAGCGTGTCGAGGCGCCCTCCGCGGTGCAGTTCCTGCCGTACCTGTCCGGCGAGCGCACCCCGCACAACGACGCCTCGGCGCGTGGGGCCTTCGTGGGGCTCGCGCATGGCCACGGCCGCGCGGCGCTCACCCAGGCGGTGCTGGAGGGCGTGGCGTTCGCCGTGGCGGACTGTCTGCGGGTCCTCGCCGACGCGGGCACGCAGGTGGCCCGGGCCTCGGCGGTGGGCGGCGGGTCGCGCTCCCCCCTGTGGTTGAAGATCCTCGCCAGCGTGCTCGACCGGCCCCTGGACGTGCACGCCGAGGGTGACTTCGGCGGAGCCTTTGGCGCGGCGCGGCTGGGCCGGCTCGCGGCGACGGGGGAGGACCCGTTCGCGCTCGCGGTGCCGCCGCCCGTGGCCCGGGTGGTGGAGCCGGAACCGGCGCTCGTGGCCCGCTACGCCGAGGCGTACGGCCGCTGGCGCCAGCTCTACCCGGCGCTGCGCGCGGTGCGCTGAACCCCTCGGGCCCTTGGGAGGAGGCGCCAGCCAGCCAGGCGGGCCCTCGCTGCGCACTGGGGCCCCCGCGCCCACCTTTGCCTCCTGGACACGGGAGGCAAGGTCATGACGCGGATGCTGCTGGCGGGATGGATCGTGGCGGTGGGGGTGCTGGGGGCCGGGTGCAAGACGATGGCGACCCGGGACACCGGCACCGATGAGCGCTCGGCCACGCCGCCGCCGGGAATGGGCGGCGCGGGCCTGGACCCCAACCCGGACCACAACGTGGTGAATGGTCCGGGCGTGGGTCCCTGAGCGGCCGCGTGCGTCAGGCCGCTTCCTTCTCCGCGGGGGGCGCCTCGGAGAAATCGGCCGGGGAGTACTGGACGGACTTGGGATAGGGGAGCTCCAGCTTGTGGGCCTTGAAGTTCTCCACCAGGAGCATGTGCAGCATCCGCTTCACCTCGTAGTGGCAGCCGGGCGAGACCTTCACCTCGATGCGCACCCGGAGGCTGCTCTCGTCGATGGACTCGATGCCCATGACCTTGGGCACCTCGATGGCCTTGCCGGGCAGCAACTCGGGCAACTGGGCGCCCGTCTCATTGATGACCTGGAGCGTCTTGCGGATGTCCGCTTCGAACGCGATGTTCACCTCCACCACCGCCAGGGTCCAGCCCCGGCTGTAATTGATGACGTTCTTGATCTCCCCGTTGCGCATGATGTGCAGACGCCCGTACCGGTCGCGGATGCGCGTGACGCGCGGGGTGATCTCATCCACCGTGCCCTCGGTGTCGTCGATGCGCACGTAGTCGCCGTTGAGGATCTGATCCTCGAACAGCAGGAAGATGCCATTCATCAGGTCCGCCACGATGGTCTGGGCGCCCAGGCCCACGGTGAGGCCCACGATGCCGGCGCCCGCCAGGATGGGCGTCGGGTCCATGCCCAGATCGCTGAGCACCATCATGCAGACACAGAAGTAGACCGTGTATTTGATGATGCTCTGCATCAGGCCGATGAACGTCTGGCGGCGGCGCTGCACGTCGTCGGCGACGGAGGTGGTGGCCGACAACAGGCGCGTGACCATGACGCGACCGGATTCGATGATCACGCTGGCGGCGAAGAACATCGAGACGATGCGGATGAGCACCGGCCCGTAGGGCGCCACGGGCTCGAGCGTCTCGAACTTGCGGACGATGAGCGTGGCCACGGAGATGTAGGTGATGGCCTCGAGGCTCTTCTGCCCCACGGGCAGCAGCCGGCGCAGGACGGCGTAGTACTCCTCGAACGGCGTGCCCTGGCTCTTGGCTTCCCAGCCAGACACCAGACGCTCGGACAGGAAGTAGAGGAAGAACACCAGGGCGCGGCCGCCGGTGATGAGCAGCAGGATGTAGAGCGTGGTGCTGATGAGCCAATCGAGCGCGTGCGGCAGCTCCATGGCGGGCAGCGCCGTGCGCACCACGGCATTGGCCAGCGCCAGGTTGATGACGGACGGGAGGATGGCCAGCAGCTTCTCGGCGTGGACGCGCTGGGCCGCGGGCAGCTGGCGCTCCTGCAGCTTCTGCTCGGTGCGGACCACCAGCCCCTTGGCGCTGCGCTGGAGCGCGTAGAAGCCCAGGAGCATCAGCAGCACCAGGCCCACGCCCCGGGCCAGGGCCTTGAGGACGTCGGGGGTGACCTGCGCCAGGGCCTCGTCGAACGGGGGCTGGAGGTCCGTGCCGTTCCACAGGGCGTAGCCGAGCAGCGCGGTGCCGGCGAGGACGATGGGGATGGACAGCAGCGAGGCGAGGATGCGGCCCCGCCGGTACAGGCCCTCCCCGAGGGGGGCCAGGGACTGGATACCGCTGGCCCGGATGGCCTGGTGAAGCAGGAAGCTCGTGGTGACGAGCGCGGCCCAACAGACGACGAGCGAGAGCGCGACGGCGGAGCCGACGAGCAGCGCGTTGTTGAGCTCGGGGGTGGCCGCGAGGCGGGGGATCTGCATGAGCTGAGACCTGGACCGGAGGCGGGACGGAAGGGTGAAGAAGTGAAGGATCGCGGCGTCGCGCTCCGGGACGAGCACCGCGGGGCCGCACTCTAGCCGCCTCCGCGCGTGCTTTCACTCGCCCCCGAGGGCTGCCCCGCTGACGACCGAGATGGCCGCGTGTCGGCCCGCTATTGACGTGTCAGCGAACGCCCGGCTCACTGGGGAGGTGATAGAGTCGAGCTCCTGGTGTCTCCCGCGTCTGGAGCGAGGCAGTCGAATGTTCGTGAAGAGGAGGGCGCTGCTTCTCACGCTGCTCGCGGGGTGTGCGTCCTCGCCGCCAACGAACACGCCCGAACGCGATACTCCTTTCGCCAAAGGGCCTTGGTCTCGGGTTCCCGCGTTTGAAATGTCGGCGGAGGATGCCTCCATCCCTATTACGTTCCTTCGAGACGTTGCGGATGCACTCCTCGAACGGCCGGGCGCCAAGGTGTGCGATCCCGTGACGAATCGTCCCATCGTGGGTTTGTCCAGGGAGTACTGCTCGACGGTCTATGTCGCCGGTGACCGTGATTCCCTTTCATGGCGGGTGACCGAGCCCAGCTCGGGGACGCATAACTCGTGTAATCCATTCTTCAGAGTGACGGACGATGATTATCCAGACTCGCGGGTGTGGGTCGTTGGATACGTCCACAATCATCCCTGTGCGGCAGCACCTTCTTCACTCGACCTCGCGGCCTGGCCAACGGACACTATCGATCCTTACGTGTCCATGGCGGAGGTCCGATTGATTCCAGGCAATCCTGCTCCTGCCCTCTTCAAGACCACGAACATCGAGATGGCCTCGGCGTTGATCGCCGAGCGACAGGACGGCTCGCGCATCTTCTTGCGCTATTTCCCAACAGGGGAGATCCAGCAGTGGAGTGACGCACGAATCGCTTGGATCGCATTGGGAAGGTGTATTCCGCGAGCGCCGGACGATCGTCGTGGACGCGCACCCGACTGTACGCGGGGCCCCATCCGACTTCTTCGCGAGTAGGCCGAGTTCATGTCTTTACGGCGCGAGAGTGCATCACGGTCCTCGGTCTTGGAAAACCATATGAACAGGTTGTGGGTTCTCGCGTTCTTCGCGGTGGTGTCGTCGGGGTGTTCCTTCTTCGCTCCGGCACGGAAGGGGCCCGTCAAGGGGCCAGATGTCGCCGCGACCCAGCTTCTCGTCCCATCGGTCGAGGCGGGCGCCGCGATTGCCGCGGCGGCCGCGCTCCGCGAAATGGTCCGGACCAACCCCTATCCGGACTTGTTCTGGGGATGCTCAAGCCCGGAGCAAGGTCTGGATGTTGCCGTCTACAAAGACTCGACATCGGGCTTGTACTACGTGCTGCTCAGCCAGCACTTCAACCGGTGTGGTGGGCCGCGTGTGCGCGTGCTGGATGGCTGGTTCGAATACGCGGTGACGGCTCAAGGCGAGATCGTGGGCGAGGTGCTGCCCCTGGACGAAGCGGAACCGCCTCCTGCTCCTCCCACAACTCCGCCTACATCCCCGCCAGAGACATCGCCCTCAAGTGACGCCCCACCTGAATCGCCCGTGGAGTCGCGCGAGCCCTCGGGCGAGCAGTAAGGTCATGTCCTCCGCCAGGACGGCGCTATCGAAGTCCGGCGAAGGTAGCGCGCAGTTCCTCCACGAAGGCCGCCGGTTGCTCCAGCGCCGCGAAATGTCCCCCTCGCTCCAATTCGTTGAAGTGGACGAGGTGGGCGAAGTGGGGTTCCGCCCAGCGCCGGGACACGCGCACCTGCTCGCCAGGAAACATGCTGATGCCAGCCGGGGTCGGCATGGGTCGGGCCGGCATGCCACCTTGCTTCATCGCCTGGGCGCTCTCCCAATACAGACGCACGGAGCTCGGCCCCGCGTTGGGCAGCCAATAGAGCATGATGTCATCCAGCATGTCGTCGAGCGAGAACACGCGCTCCGGCTCGCCGCCGCTGTCCGAGACGTCCTGGAACAGCGCGTAGATCCACGCGGCCAGTCCGACAGGTGAATCCGCGAGGCTGAACGCGACGGACTGCGGCCGGGTGTTCTGGAGTTTGTAATAGCCGGAGAACTGCTCGTCGTAGCGCTGCGCGTCCGCCAGCATCTTCCGCTCGGGAGCATCCGCGTTCGCGCGCTGCTCGGGGGTGGGCTGGACCATCACCATGTTGAGGTGGATGCCCATCAGTCCCTCGGGCGCCATGTGGCCGAGCATCGTCGTGACTCCCGCGCCCCAATCGCCGCCCTGCGCGGCCCACCGCGCATAACCCAGCCTCCGTATCAGCGTGACCCACGCGTTGGCGACACGCCCGATGTGCCACCCCGGTTCGGTGGGCTTGTCGGAAAAGCCAAACCCTGGCAGCGACGGGATGATGAGATGGAAGGCGTCGGACGCCTTGCCCCCATGCGCGACCGGCTGGGTGAGGGGGCCGATCACATGCCGGAACTCCAGCACCGAACCGGGCCAGCCATGCGTCAGGAGCAGTGGCAGTGCCTCGGGCTCGGGCGAGCGGATGTGCAGGAAATGAATGCCCAGTCCGTCGATCTCGGTGCGAGACGAGCCGAGACCATTGAGCAGCGCCTCGCACCGACGCCAGTCGTAGCCGTCACGCCACCGCTCCACGAGTGCACGAATCCTGGCCAGCGGCGGACCCTGACGGGAGTCCTCCACCGTGCCGGGGTCGGGCCAGCGGGTGCGCAGCAGCCGCGCGCGCAAATCATCCAGCTCGGCTTGGGGCACGGACAGGTGGAACGGCTCGATGTGTCCAGTCATCAGGCGCACTCCAGGTCAGGAGGGGTTGTCATCCCGCGTGACGGATGAACTGAACGGTATCGTTCAGTTGCAATGCGCGATGAAGTAACTTATGGGCTGAGGCCATGCAAGGGAAAAGGGCCTCTCCCCAGAAGGCCACGGTGGTGCGAAGGGGCCGGGGGGGTCGTCCCTCCGCGGAGCAGGTCGGCGAGGTCGACCGTCGCATCCTGGAGGCCGCGACACGTCTGTTCTTGCAGCATGGTTTCGATGCGACGAGTTGCGAGCACGTCGCGGCCCGGGCCAACGCGGGCAAGGCCAGCATCTACGCGCGGTATGCCAACAAAGAGGAACTCTTCGCCGCGGTCGTCCGCCACACCGTCGAGTCCACGCTCGCACCGCCCACGGAATTTCCGGACAACCTGCCACTGCGGGGGCGATTGCGTGCCGTGGGCAACAGCCTTCTGGCCCATGCCCTTCAACCTGACGTGATCGCCTTGATGCGGGTGATCATCACCACCGCGCACCGCTTGCCAGAGCTCGCTCGGCTGACAGACAGGATGGGACGGGAGCGCGCTGTCGGGCTCGTCGCGGAGGCAATCGCGGTCCGGTCCTCGGACACGGCCGGCGCCATCGAGCGAGCCCTCCCCGTGGCCGCCAGGTTCATCGAGCTGGTGCTCGTGCCGCATCAAATGCGCGCGCTTCTGGGTGATGCGCCGAGCGAGTTGCTCTCGCGGGCCGACCACGACATCGACGAGGCCATCGCGCTGCTTTCTCGCGGAGGATGGCTCGACACGTGGACATGACAGACGCTCAAGGGAATCCATGTCCCCGACGGGAACGCCGCGACGCCGCTGGCCCCCGAGCAACTCACCGAGCCATACTCGCGGCTGCATCGCGCCCCTCCAACGAGAGGTTCGGACCTCCCCGTGTGCCTCCCCTCGTGCCTGCTCCCTCGCCCCTCGTGGCTCCTCGCTCTGTGGAGTTTGGGGGTCGCCCTGTCGGCCTGCGCGCTCCCCGCGCCCACCGCGGGAACCCTCCTGCGCTCCAGCCCCACCCCCGTCGCCGAGGCGCTCTTCCAGGTGCGGGGGCGGCACACGGACCTCGTCTCCGTGCACGTCGTGTTCCCCTCGGATGAGCAGGGGGTGCCCCTGCGGCCCCCGGACGGCTCACGGTGGCCCGCGCTCGTGCTCGTGCAGGGCGCGTTCGTCGCCACCCAAGACTACCTCTGGCTCGCCGGCTCGCTCGCCGCGCGCGGCTACGTCGTCGCCTTGCCCGAGCATCCGCTCGACTTCTCCCTGTCCGCCATCGACAACGGCCGGTTCGCCCAGCGACTGCTCACCTCGCCGCCGGAGGGCTCGCTCCTCGAGGGGCTCGTGGACCCCTCGCGCATCGCCGTGGCGGGCCACTCGCTCGGGGGGGTGGTGGCCAGCAAGCTCGCGCTCGACGGAGGCTTCGCCGCCCTCGTCTTCCTCGCCAGCTATCCCGACTCGGCCGACGCGGCCCGCGTTCCCTCGCTGGGGCTGCCCTCGCTCTCGCTCGCGGGCGAGCTGGACTGCTCGGCGCTCCTGCCCCGTGTCCGAGACGAGGCCTCCCGGCTGCCCCCGCCCTCGGTGCTCGTCGTCCTCCAGGGCGTCACCCACTACCAGTTCACCGCCAGCGACCGGAAGGATCAGGACAGCGGGTGCACGCCCCAGCTTGCCCTGGACACCGCGCACGAGCGCATCGCCGAGCTGGTCTCACGCTTCCTCGATGCCGCGCTCACCGGGCACGGGACGGGCGCCGACGCGCTCCGGCAGGTTCCAGGCACCGAGGTGACCGCGCGATGAAGGCGCTCCTCCGCTTTTTCGCCGTCACTACCCTCGTGCTGCTCGCCCCGAGGGCCGCCGCCGAGGCCCCGGTCCTCACCGCGCACAGCCGCGGGGATGACTCCCAGGTGTCCGCGCTCGTCGGCCTCTCGGGCGCCGGGGTGGGCTTCCTCCTGGCCCGGCCGCTCGCGTCCGGCACCTGGCCCAGGGCCCTCGGGGGTGAGCTGTTCCTCCAACCCTCCGCGGGGGTGGTGGAGCTGCGCGGCGCGGGCCAGTGGCACCTGGGCGCGTGCGAGCGGCTCTTCTGTGCCTCGGCGCAGCTCGGGTTCACGGCCTACGGGGTGCTCCGAGGCCCCGCCGACGGGGGCCTCGGGCCGCACGCGGGCCTCTTCGTGGGCCTCGGGGGACACGCCCTGGAGGGCTTCGTGGGGGCCCAGGGGGGACTCGAGGTCTTCCTGCGCACCGGAGGTCCCCGGGTGCCTGTGCGCCTGCTGCTCGGGGGACGCGGACGTCTGGGGCCCGTGGGGCTCGCCCTCACCGGGCGCGCCGGGGTGGATGCCGAGGGCGGCCTGTCCCCCACGTGGCGCGGCGAGGTGGTGCTCGCGTTGAGCTGGTACGGCGGGAACACGGCGTGGACCCAGACACCCCAGCCGCCCCGGCGCTGACGCACTCGGTGGGTGCAGGGTCGTCTGTCCGCGGCCTCGGGTGTCAGCGCACACGTGGCGGGTGAGACCACCGTGCTCTGGACGGAGCTCCTGGAGAGCCGAGGTTCTTCGAGCGCTTCACGGCCCCGATGAACTCATGAGGCCGGGCATGGCGTCTTTCAGGCCAGCAGCGAGGCCAGATCCTCGCGCTTGGGCAGCGCCGCGTAGGAGCCGGGCCGGGTCACCGTGAAGGCGCCGCAGCGCGTGGCGAACTCCAATGACTCGCGCATGCGCGCCTCGTCCGTGGTCCAGTCGGCCAGCGTGCTCCGCGAGAGCCGCGCGTCCACCAGGCGCGCCAGCAGGCCGCCGATGAAGGCATCTCCCGCCGCCGTGGTGTCCACCACCCGGACCTTGGGCGGGGCCACCTTCACGCGTGCGTGCGCCGTCACCGCCGTCACCGGCTCGCCGCCGTCGGTGATGACGATCAGCGCCGCCCCGGCCGCGAGCCGCGCCTGGAGGTAGGCCTCTTCCGAGGTGTCGCCGCGCAGCAACTCCAGCTCCTCCTTCGCCAGCTTGATGAGCTGGGCCCGGTCGAGCAGCGCGGTGACCCGGGCCGCGTCCACCCGGTGCTCCGGCCACAGGTTGGGCCGGAGGTTGGCGTCCACGCTGACGAGCGCGCCGGCCGCCGCCGCCCGGTCGGCCACCGCGAAGGTGGTGGCGGTGATGGCCTCCTCCGTCAGGGTGTTGGAGCACAGGTGGAGGATGGAGCGGGCGTCGAACAGGCCCTCGGGCAGGTGCTCGGGCCGGTAGAGCAGGTCCGCGGACGGAGGCCGGTAGAAGTCGAAGCGGCGCTCGCCGGACGTGTCCCGCGAGACGAAGGCCAGGGCGGTCTTCGCCTCGCTCGTGCGCGCGACGTGGCTCACGTCCACGCCGTGCGCGGACAGCTCGTCGAGGATGAAGTCCCCGAAGCGGTCACGGCCCAGCATGCCCACGAAGAGGCTCGGCACGCCCAGGCGCGCGCAGGCCACCGCCACGTTCGCCGGAGCCCCCCCCGCGTACGGGGTGAAGGTCTCCTGCGCGCTGGAGGTGCCCAGACGGCTGGACAGCATGTCGACGAGGGCTTCGCCAAAGGCGATGAGGCGCGTCATGGGTCAGGCCTGGGCGGAGGGCGGCGACTCGCGCGAGGCGTCGAGCGACTTGAGCGTGGCCACCACTCCCTGCTCGTCGATCTGCTTGCGCAGCTTGAGGTACAGCTCCACGAAGCCCTTGTGCGCCGGAATCTGCGCGCCCACGACCTCCTTGAGGTTCACGAGCGTCAGCGGCGAGTCGCTCTGGACCACCTGCTGGAGCAGGTGCATCGCGTTGGGCTCGGCGAGCGTGTGCGGCTCGCCCTTCTCGTCCGTGCCCTCGAGGTAGCGGTCGTAGGCGGCGAGGAAGAAGGCGATGCGGTGGTAGGGGCGGTGGCCCGCGAAGATGGCGTGCAGCGTGGGCAGCACGAAGCCGGAAATCTTCGAGCCGCCGTCCATGCACAGGCGCGCGAGCTGGTCGCCCACGGCGCGGTTGCCGAAGCGCTCGAGCAGCTTGTCCTTGTAGCTGGGGATGTCCAGGCCGGGCAGGGACTTGAGCCACACGCCGGCGTCATGGTCCAGGAAGCCGCGCAGGTAGCCGAAGAAGAGCGGGTCGTGCAGCGCGTCGTCCACCTTGCGCAGGCCCGACAGGTACGCCGGGTAGGACAGCATGGTGTGGGTCGCGTTGAGCAGGCGGATCTTCGCCTCCTCGTAAGGCGACACGTCCTGGGTGAACATCACGCCCACGGCGTCCCACTCGGGGCGGCCATTGGGGAAGTTGTCCTCCAGCACCCACTGGATGAAGTCCTCGCAGATGACGGGGGCCGCGTCGTCCACCTGCGTCAGCTCGCGCAGCTTCTGCCGGGCGGCGTTGTCCGTGGCCGGGGTGATGCGGTCCACCATGCCGTTGGGGAAGGCCACCTCGCGCTCGATCCACGCGGCGAGCTCGGGGTCGCGCGCGCGGGCGAACGCCACCACGGCCCGCTTCGCCTGGGCGCCGTTGTGGCGCAGGTTGTCGCAGGACATGATCGTGAAGGGCTTGAGGCCCGCCTTGCGCCGCCGGTCCAGCGACTCGGCCAAGTAGCCGAACACGCCCTGGGGCGCGCTCGGGTGCGCCAGGTCATGCGCCACCGCCGGGTGCTTGAGGTTGAACTGGCCGTGCTCGTCGATGAGGTAGCCGCCCTCGGTGATGGTCAACGAGACGATGCGGATGTCCGGGTGGCTGAGCTTGGCGAGCACCGCCTCGGGGCTGTCCGGGGCGTAGAGGTAGTCCACCATGCACTCGACGACGCGCGAGACGTGCGAGCCGTCCGGCGCCATCTCGCTCACCGTGTACAGGCCGTCCTGCTTCTTCATGGCCGCGGCCATGGCGGCGTCATGGGGCAGCAGGTTGACGCCGCAGATGCCCCAGCCTTCCTGGCCGGGCCGGGCGAGGGCGCGGTCGGTGTAGATGGCCTCGTGCGCGCGGTGGAAGCCGCCCACGCCGATGTGGACGATGCCGGCGCGCACCTGGCTCCGGTCATAGCCGGGGCGGACGACGGAGGAGGGCAGGCGGGAGAGGTGGGCCTGATCGAGAGTGTGCATGGTGGCGGGCGAAGCGGTTCAGCTGAACGAGGGATGGTGGAGGGCGACGCCGTTGGCGTCGAAGACGTGGATGCGCTCGGGCCGGATGACGACGGAGGCGGAGGTGCCCTCGATGGAGCCCACGTCGCCGTCGCAGCGCACGGTGAGGCGCCCGATCTGGGGCACCGACAGGTAGGCGTAGGCGTCACTGCCCAGCCGCTCGATCATGTCCACGCGGCCCTCCAGGGTGCCCTGGCCCGCCGGTCCCAGCGCGAGCTGCTCGGGGCGCACGCCCACCGTCACGCGCGTGCCCGGGGCGAGTTCGGGCAGGCCCGGGGGCAGGGCGACGGTGCCGCCGTTGGCCAGGGTGAGGCCCGGGCCCGAGCGGGTGGCGTCGATGAAGGCCATCTGCGGCATGCCGAGGAAGGCCGCGACGAAGCGGTTGGCGGGGCGGCGGTAGAGCTCCTGGGGGTGGCCCTGCTGCTCGATGTTGCCCGCGTTGAAGATGACGACCTTGTTGGCGAGCGTCATCGCCTCCACCTGGTCGTGGGTGACGTAGATCATCGTCGCCTTGAGCTCCTGGTGCAGCCGCGCGAGCTCCAGGCGCATCTGCACGCGCAGCGCCGCGTCCAGGTTGGACAGGGGCTCGTCGAACAGGAAGATGCGCGGCTCGCGCACGATGGCGCGCCCGATGGCCACGCGCTGGCGCTGGCCGCCGGACAGGGCGCTGGGCTTGCGGTCCAGGAGCGGCTCGAGCGCGAGGGCCTGCGCGGCGCGCGTGACCTTCTCGTTGATGAGCTTGGGGTCCGCCTTGGCCAGCTTGAGCGAGAAGGACATGTTCTCGCGGATGGTCATGTGCGGGTAGAGCGCGTAGGACTGGAACACCATGGCCAGGTTGCGCTGGGCGGGCGGGCGATCCGTGATGGGCTGACCGTCCAGGAGGATGTCCCCGGACGTGGCCTCCTCCAGGCCGGCGATGAGGCGCAGGAGCGTGGACTTGCCGCAGCCGGACGGGCCCAGGAAGACGCAGAAGTCGCGGTCGTCCACGCGCAGGTCCACGCCCTTGATGACGCGGGTGTCACCGAAGGACTTGGTCAGGGACTTGATTTCGAGTTGTGCCATGGAGGGGGTTTCCGTGGAGGAGGGGGGCCGCTACTTGACGGCGCCGAAGGTCAGACCGCGCACGAGCTGCTTCTGCGACGCCCAGCCCAGGAGGACGATGGGGGCGCACGCGAGGGTGGAGATGGCGGACAACTTGGCCCAGAACAGGCCCTGCGGACTGGAGAACGAGGCGACCAGGGCGCTGAGCGGCGCGGCCTTGGTGGTGGTCAGGTTGAGCGACCAGAAGGCCTCGTTCCAGTTGAGGATGAGGGACAGGAGCGCCGTGGACGCCAGGCCGCCGCGGCTCACCGGCAGGAGCACGCGGGTCATCTCCTGCAGGAGCGTGGCGCCGTCCATGCGCGCCGCCTCCAGGATGTCGCGCGGCACGTCCCGGAAGTAGGTGTAGATCATCCACACCATGATGGGCAGGTTGGACAGCGCGAAGATGACGATGAGGGCGATGCGCGAGTCGAGCAGATCCAACTGGCGCGCGATGAGGTAGATGGGCACGAGCACGCCCACCGCGGGCAGCATCTTCGTGGACAGCATCCAGGTGAGGATGCCCTGGGTGCGCCGGCTCGGGTGGAAGGAGAAGGCGTAGGCGGCGGGCACCGCCACCAGCATGCCCACGATCGTGGCCCCGCCGCTGGTGACGAGCGAGTTCCAGGCGAAGTGCAGGTAGTCGTTGCGCTCCATGATCTCCCGGTAGTTCTCCAGCGTGGGCGTGAAGAGGAACTCGGGGGGCATGGTGAAGGCGCCCAGCTCCGTCTTGAAGCTGGTGACCACCATCCAGAAGATGGGGAAGAAGACGACGAGGGCGACGAGCCAGGCGAGGATCGCGCGCAGCGTCTCGGCGGCGCGCCGGCGTTGCTTGAGGTTGGGCATGGCGGGGGAGTCCTAGGCCTGGGTGAGGGATTTGCCGAACACCTTGAGCAGCACGGCGGCGACCACGTTGGCGAGCACCACGGCGACCAGGCCACCGGCCGAGGCCGTGCCCACGTCGAACTCGAGCAGGGCCTGGGTGTAGACGAGGTAGGGCACGTTGGTGGTGGCGTCGCCGGGGCCACCGCTGGTGGTGGTGAAGATCTCGGCGAAGATGTTGAGCAGGAAGATGGCTTCCACCATCACCACCACCGCGATGGGCCGCGCCAGGTGCGGCAGCGTGAGGTAGCGGAAGACGGACACTGGCGTGGCGCCGTCCATCTGCGCCGCTTCCTTCTGCTCCTGATCCATGGACTGCAGCGACGTCACGAAGATGAGGATGGCGAAGGGCAGCCACTCCCAGGAGACGATGGTGACGACGGACAGGAGGGGCCAGTCGCTGAACCAGTTGATGGGGGTGAGGCCCACCAACTGGAACAGCCACGCGAACAGGCCGGACACCGGGTTCATCAGCAGGTTCTTCCAGACGAGCGCGCTCACCGTGGGCATGATGAAGAAGGGCGAGATGAGCATCATGCGCACCACGCCCTGCCCCGGGAATTGCGCGTCCACCAGCACGCTGATGAGCACCCCCAGCACCACGGTGATGGCGAGCACGCTGCCCACCAGCTTGAGCGTCACCCACAGGCTGTTGAGGAAGCTGTCGGACGAGAGGAAGTAGGAGAAGTTCTCCAGGCCCGCGAAGCTCCTGTTGTCCGGATCGAGCAGGACGTAGTTCTGCGTCGAGAAGTACAGCGTCATGGCCAGCGGGACGATCATCCACACGAGCAGCAGGAGGATGGCGGGTGACGCCGTGAGGCGTCCGGCACGGCGGGATTCGCGAGCGACTTCGCTCATCGAGCAACTCCTGGAAGACGAAGGGGTGCGGGGGGAGGGGAGCGCGGACGCGCGGCTACTTGATGTAGCCCGCGCGCTTCATGGTGCGCTCGACCTGCGAGTTGAGGCTCTTGAGCTCCGCGTCGGCCTTGGCGCCGCTCGCCAGGGCGCCCGAGATGCCCTTGCCCACGAGCGTGCCGATGGCCTGGAACTCGGGGATGGTGGCGAACTGCACGCCGGTGTAGGGCACGGCCTTGAGCGTGGGCGAGTCCGGGTTGGCCGTCTGGATGGCCTCCTGGGTGACGCGCGCGAAGGGCGTGGCCTTCATGTACTCGGCGTTGGCGTACGTGGACAGGCGCGTGCCCGGGGGCATGGCGGAGATGCCGTACTTCTTGGCCACCAGGGCGCCGTACTCCTTGGAGGTGGCCCACTGGATGAAGTCGAAGGCGGCCTGCTGCTGCTTGGAGCTGCTGGGCACGGCGAGCGCCCACGTCCACAGCCAGGAGCTGCCCTTGGGGGTGACGGCGCGCGGCGCCTTGGCGAAGCCCACCTTGTCCGGCACCTGGCTCTGGCTCTTGTCGGTGACGAAGGCGCCCGCCACGCTCGCGTCCACCCACATGGCGCACTTGCCGGCGTTGAACAGGGTGAGGTTCTCGTTGAAGCCGTTGCTGCTCGGGCCCGGGGGACCGAACTTGCCGAGCAGGTCCACGTAGAAGTTCACCGCCTGGGTCCACTCGGGCGTGGTGAGCTGGGGCTTCCACTGCTCGTCGAACCAGCGGCCGCCGTAGGTGTTCACGACGGTGGAGACGAGCGCCATGTTCTCGCCCCAGCCCGCCTTGCCGCGCAGGCAGATGCCGTACACGCTCTTGGAGGGGTCATGCAGCTTCTCCGCGAAGCCCCGCACCTGCTCCCACGTGGGCTCGTCCGGCATCTTCAGGCCCTTGGCCGCGAAGAGATCCGTGCGGTAGTAGGTGATGGAGCCCTCCGAGTAGAAGGGCAGGGCGAAGAGCTTGCCCTCCACGCTCAACTGCTTGCGCACGTTGGGCATGAGGTCGTCCACGGCATA
Source organism: Archangium primigenium (assembly GCF_016904885.1). Lineage (NCBI taxonomy): Bacteria > Pseudomonadati > Myxococcota > Myxococcia > Myxococcales > Archangiaceae > Melittangium > [Archangium] primigenium. The sequence goes on along the minus strand of NZ_JADWYI010000001.1, from coordinate 6,946,376 downwards.
GGTGGGCGTGAACTTCTCCAGCGGCATGAGCCAGTTCTTGCGGCCCCACATGGGCGCCTCGTAGGCGCCGATGGTCATCACGTCGAACTGGCCGCCCCCGGTGCTGATGTCCGTGGTGAGCCGCTGGCGCAGGGTGTTCTCCTCCAGGACCACCCACTTGAGCTCCACATCGGGGTGCTGTTCCGTATACGTCTTGGCCAGCGCCTGCATGCGGATCATGTCGCCGTTGTTCACGGTGCCGATGGTCAGCGTGGTGGCGGCCAGCGCGCTGCCCGAGCCGAGCAGCAGCCCGACGCCCACGAGGGCGGTGGGGGCGGGGTGGAATGTCTTCATGGAGCGACTCCTGGGGTAAGGCGACCCCGTGCGTGATGACACGTGTCAGGACGACGCGGGAACGCTCCATCAGTCCATCAAATCCCCTCAATCAGAGCCAGGACGATGAGGCGCGCGGGGAGCTTTTCCCCGCGCGCCCGAGAGGAGGTGTTCAGCTCCGGTCGCGCCGGACCTGGGCCTTGCGGCCACGCAGCGTGGCTTGACGCAGCGCGGTGATGATCTGATCCGCGAGCGGCTCGGGCACCTCGACGAGCGAGTACGTGTCGCCAATCTGGATGGCGCCGATGCGCTTGCCCTCCACGCCCGCCTCGCCGGCGATGGCGCCCACGAGGTCCGAGGGGCGCACGCCGGCCTGCCGGCCCACGCCGATGAACAGGCGCGCCATGTCGAAGTTCTCGTCCGGCTCGGCGCGGCGCTTGGGGCTGCGCTTCACCTCGGGCCGGGTGTCCGCGCCCCGCTCGCCCTTCTCGGACTTCTCACCCCGCTCGCCGCGCTCGCTTCGCTCACCGCGCTCGCTTCGCTCACCGCGCTCGCCGCCGCGCGACGGGGCGGCCCCCCGGGGGCCCCGGGCGCCGCGCTCCGAGGGCGGCGAGAGCAGGGGGATGTCCTCCTCCTGCTCGTCCTGGCCCTCGACCTGGGCGTCGTGCAGGAGCTTCACCGCGGCGGTGGCCACGTCGAGCATGTCGAACTCGGAGGCGAGGCTCTCCACCACGGAGCGGTAGGAGTCCAGCTCGCCGGCCACCAGGGCCTCGCGCAGGGAGGCCCGCACGAGCTCCAACCGACGCGCGCGCAGGTCCGCCACGGTGGGCACCGTGGCCAGCTCGATCTTCTGGCCGGTGAGCTTCTCGATGTTGCGCAGCAGGCGGTGCTCGCGCGGCTCGGCCAGGGTGATGGCCACGCCCTCGCGTCCGGCGCGGCCCGTGCGGCCGATGCGGTGCACGTAGGCCTCGGGGGCGTTGGGCACGTCGTAGTTGACGACGTGGGACAGCTTCTCGATGTCCAGGCCGCGCGCGGCCACGTCCGTGGCGATGAGCAGCTCCACCGCGTGCGACTTGAACTGCTTGAGCACGCGGTCGCGCTGGGTCTGATCCATGCCGCCGTGCAGGGCCTGGGCGCGCCAGCCGCGGCCGTTGAGGGACACGGTGAGCTCGTCCACCTCCGTGCGCGTGCGGCAGAAGACGATGGCGGCGGTGGGGCCCTCCACGTCCAGCACGCGGCCGAGCGTGGCGGCCTTGAAGGGGCGGGGGACGATGTAGGCCGTCTGGCGCACGCGGGGGCCGGTGCCCGCGGCCACCTTCTCCTTGGCGATCTTCACGTGCACCGGCGAGCGCAGGTGGCGCTCGGCGATGGAGGCGATGCGCGGGGGCAGGGTGGCGGAGAAGAGCGCCGTCTGCCGCTTCTCGGGCGTGGCGTCGAGGATGGCTTCCAGATCCTCGGCGAAGCCCATGTCCAGCATCTCGTCCGCCTCGTCGAGCACCACGGTGCGCAGGTTGTCGAGCAAGAGCGACTGGCGCTTGAGGTGATCCAGGGCGCGGCCGGGCGTGGCCACGATGACGTCCACGCCGCGCTTGAGCACGCGCAGCTGCTGGCCGATGGGCTGGCCGCCGTAGAGCGGCAGCACGCTCACGCCCATGCGCTGGCCGTAGCGGTGGATGGCCTCGGCCACCTGCATGGCCAGCTCGCGCGTGGGCACGAGCACGAGCGCCGAGGTGGAGAAGGGCTCGCGCTTGCCGGGCGTCCCCAGGCGCTGCAGCAGCGGCAGGGAGAAGGCGGCCGTCTTGCCCGTGCCCGTGGCGGCGATGCCCAGCAGGTCCCGTCCCTCGATGAGGGGGGGCAGGGCCGCGCGCTGGATGGGGGTGGGCTCCTCGTAGCCGAGCTCGCCGAGCGCCGCCACGAGGTCGGGGCCGAGGCCCAGTTGTTCGAAGGTGGGGATGGTGTCTGAAGCGGTGTTCACGCGGGCGCTTGTAGCATTCCCGACGGTCCAGGTCTCTCAGCTCCTGGGCGAGGCCGCCGCGGCCGGCGTCAGGGTGAGCACGAACCGGGCACCCCCCTCGGGCCGGTTTTCCGCCGTGAGCGAACCGCCCACCCGCGCGACGTACTCCCGGCACAGGGTGAGGCCCAGGCCGCTGCCCTTGCCGGGCGCCTTCGTGGTGAAGAAGGGCTCGAAGAGCCGGGGCAGCACCTCCGCGGGGATGCCCGGCCCGTTGTCCTCCACCTCGACGCGGATCTCACTGGGAGTATGGGAGGCGCGCAGCTGGATGCGGGCCGGGCGCGCGGGCCGCGAGGACTCCACCGCCTCGGCCGCGTTGATGAGCAGGTTGAGCAGCACCTGGATGAGGTGGGACTGGCCCAGCCGCACCCGGGGCAGCCCATCGGGGACCTCCAGGGCGACGTCCCCCAGGCGGGCCATGTGGCCGAGCGCCTGGCGCCGCGCCTCCTGCATCGCCTCGCCGGGCGCCCCCCACTCCTCCTGGGACAGGCCGTCCCGCGAGAAGTAGCGCAGATCCGTGACGATGCGCTGGATGCGCAGCACCCCCTGGCGCGTCTCGTCCAGCAGCTCGCGCAGCTCCTCGATGTCCGAGGGCTGCTGCCCCCCCGTGAGCTGCTGCTCGAGGTAGTTGAGGTTGGACTTCACGAAGGCCAGGGGGTTGTTCACCTCGTGGGCCACCCCCGTGGCCAGCTGGCCCATCAACAGGCGCCGCTCCATCTCGGCGCGCTCCGTCTCGGCGCGCAGGCGCCGCCGCTCGCTCTCGGCGAGCTGTTCGAGCGCCAGCAGCCGATCCTCCTGGGCGTGCCGCTCCGACTCGCGCAGCCGCCGGTACGTCTTGCCCCCGTACAGCCCCAGGCCGCCGATGCCCCCGAAGATGAAGAGCGAGGGCAGGCCCTCGCGCACGGGCCGCTCCGCCAGGTGGTAGAGCAGCGCCACCGCGAGCAGCATCACCCCGAGCGAGCCCAGCGTGGGAGCCCGCGCGTCCGGGGTGAACATGGCCACCAGCAGGGGGGTGCACACGAGCGTGACGAAGTAGGGGCTCGTGGGGCCCCCCGTGGCGTGGACGATGGCCGTCACCGCGCCCAGGGACACCAGCCCCGCCAGACCTCCGGAGGCCCAGGCCGGCAGCCGCCCCGTGCCCACGAGCAGGCCGAGCACCAGGAAGCTCAGGCTCCAGGTGAGCAGCACCCCGCCCTCGAAAGGCCGCGAGCGCCCGAAGAAGAGGCCATGCCCCACCCATCCCAGGAAGAGCATCCCCGCGCAGACGGAGAAGAGCTTCCGCTTCACCCGCCATGGGGATGAGGGTAGGGCGTGCTCGGGGGTCATGCGGGGGCTCACGTTGCCACGAGAGCTGGGAAATCCCGGTATACCTCCCGGCATGGACATCGTTTATAGGACAGAGCGGACGCCGAGGACGGGTGCATGGCCCTGACGGCTCCCGGCCCCGACCTGGCTCCCCTCGTGTTGCTCGGGTGCGGTGACACGCTGACGCGCCTGGCGCTCGCCGAGGCCCCGCGGGGGCGCCGGGTGCTGGCGGTGACCCGACGGGCGGAGCGCCGCGAGGCCCTGTCCCAGGCGGGGGTGGCTCTGGTGTCCCTGGAGGAGGCCGTGGCCGCCAGCGCCGGGGCGCACGCCGTGGTGTCCATTCCTCCGGACGCGGGGCTCGACGCCGGGCTCGCCGAGGGCCTCGCGCGCGTCCGGCCCGCCCGGCTCGTCTACCTGTCCTCCACCGGCGTGTATGGGGGCGCCCGGGGGCCCGTGGACGAGGACACGCCCGTGGAGCCCGAGGCCCCCAATGCCCGGGGTCGGCTCGACGCGGAGGCCCTGTACCGGCCGCTCGGTGGCATGCCGCTGCGCATCGCCGGCATCTATGGTCCCGGCCGGGGCCTGCACGAGCGGCTGCGCGCGGGCACCCTCCGGCTGCCCGAGTCCGGCGGCGGCCGCATCAGCCGCATCCACGTGGAGGATCTCGCCCAGGCCCTGCGCGTGGTGCTCGCGCACGGCACGCCGGGGCAGGTGTACTGCGTGGCCGATGATCGGCCCGCCACCCAGGCGGAGACGGCGGACTGGCTGTGCGCGCGGCTGGGGCTGCCCAGGCCTCCCACGGTGCCCCTGGCCTCCCTGCACCCCTCGCTCCAAGGCGACCGCGCCATCTCCAACGCCCGGCTCAAGGCCCTGGGGTGGCGCCCGCGCTACCCGGACTTCGTCGCCGGTTTCTCGGCCCTCCTGGAGGAGGCGCCCTAGCCCCTCGCCCTAGAAGGCCACCTGTTGGCTTCCTGAAGGCGGGCGGATGGCCGAAAATTGGTGGGGACCCAACAGTCGGGGGGGGTGGACGGGTTCCGGGTTCTCGTCCCGGACGGCTCCTGTCAGGCTGCGTGTCCCGCTCGTGACGGAGCTGTCACGGGCGCGCTGGTGATTGTCGCCGGGGGTTCCCGCATGTCCACATTGCTTGCGTCATTCAACGAAGGCGTCAGCCTCTCGATCGCCGGTCAGCACGAGGCCGCCATCCGGGTCTTCGATCGGGTGCTGTCGCAGGATCCCCTGCACGTGCTGGCGTTGAGTGCCAAGGGCTCGTCGTTGGCGAGCCTGGGCCGCCCGGCCGACGCGCTCAAGTGCTTCGAGCGCGCCATCGATCTGGACCCCGAGACGGCCGAGCACTACCGCAACGCGGCCCTCTGTCAGTTGGAGCTGGATGAGCCCGAGCTGGCGCGGCCCCTGCTGGATCAGGCGCTGCTGCTCAACCCGGAGAACGGCTGGCGCGAGGGGACCGCGGCGGAGATCGCCCAACTGGGCGAGGTGCTGGCGACCGAATCGGGTCGGCACCGCACCCGGGGCATCGGCTTGTCGGGCAAGGCGCGCTACCGGCATGCCCGCCATGTGCTGGAGCTGGCGCTGGAGCTGCATCCGGGCTCCCCGGACGCCGCCCGGGCGCTGGCGGACGTCTGGGCCCACCTGGGCGACACCGACAAGCGTGACCAGTACACGCGCCTGGCTGGCCGCCTGATGCGCGCGCAGCCAGCCTGAGCGGCGGAAAATCCGGCGGAAAATCATCGGGTATGCCGCGCGGGCGGCTGATGCGTCCCAAGGGGTGAAACCAGAACCCGAGGACCTCCCCCGTGAAGGGCACCGCCACCATCGACGAGACATCCACCGGAGCCGGGGCCCAGGCCCTGGACTTCGACGCGCTCGTCCTGGAGGCGCAGCCCGGACTGCTGCGCCTGGCGCGCCGGCTGGTGTGGGACGCCGAGGAGGCGAGGGACCTGGTCCAGTCCTCCCTGGCCGACGCCTATGAGAAGCGGCGGGCCCTGAAGGATCCGCGCGCGGCGGTGGGCTGGCTGCGGCGCATCCTCGTCTCGCGGGCCATGAGCCACCTGCGGCGCCGCCGGGTCTGGGGCGTGCTGCGCGAGGCGTTGGACCTCGCCCCGACGCCCGTCCCCTCGCCCGAGGCCCATGTCGAGGGCACCGAGCGCTGGCGGGCCCTGGGCCGCGCCCTGCGCGCGCTCCCCGCCCAACAGGCCACGGCCTTCTCCCTTCGCTACCTGGAAGGGCTCGACCTGGACGCCATCGCCGAGGCGATGGGCCTGTCCCGCGGCACCGTCCGCATCCACCTCTACCGGGCGCTGCAGAAGCTCAAGGCCGCGGACGCCCTCGAAGGAGACGCGCCATGAACTGCCACGCCGTCGCCGCGGCCCTCGTGGACGATCCCCGCCACCTCCCCCCCGGAGGGCGCGAGCACCTGGAGGGGTGCGCCGCGTGCCGGGACATCGCCCGCCTGCATGCCGCCGCCCAGTCGCTCCGGGTGCCCGAGCCGCCGCTGCCCGCCGTCTTCTCCCCCGAGGCCATCGTCGGGGTGGTGCGCCGCCGCCAGCGCCGCCGCCGGTGGGCCGCGGGCACCGGCGCCGCGGCGGCCGTGGCCCTGCTGACGCTGCTCGTCTCGACGCCCCGGTCCGTGGACTCGACGGATGACGCGGACGCCCTCCCGGTGGGGGGCCCGCTCGAGAACACGCTCCAGGTCGCCGAGCAGGCCCCGGAGCCGTCCCGTCCCGCCTTCTCCCTGACGGAGCTGCGCGAGGCGGTGGCGGACTACAGCCGCACCCGTCCGAGCGTCGAGGACGAGGCCTACCGCGCCTTCGGGCCCCTGGCGCACTGGGTCCGTCCGCCGGACTCCCGCGCGCTCGAGGCCGAACCCTTCCACACGGCCCTCGTGGCCCTCCGCCTGCCGTAGTCCCACCCGAAGAGGAGTCTCCCCATGACGAAGAAACTGTTGTGCGCCCTCATGCTGCTGTCCGCCGTGCCCGCCCTGGCCGAGGACACGTCGTCCGCGTCGGGCGCCGCCGTCGCGCAGCCCACGCCCCCGCGTCCGCCCGCGCCGCCCGGGCCCGCGGCCTACGGCCTTCCCCCCGAGCTCGCGCAGCGCATCGGCCTGTCCCAGACCCAGCAGCAGAAGGTGCAGGACCTCGCCTTCGCGTCCAATGACGCGGTGATCGGCCTGGAGGCGGATCACAAGCGCGCGCAGCTGGCGCTGGAGCGCGAGCTGAGCCAGCCGTCCCCCAACGAGGCCACCGTGAAGGAGCTGGTGGAGAAGGTGGGCCGGGCGGAGACGGCCGTGCGGCAGAACCGGGTGGGCTTGATGCTGGCCATCAAGAAGACCCTCGGCCCGGACCTCTGGAGCAAGCTGGAGGCGGAGACGGGCCCCGGGGGCGGCTTCGGTCGGCCCCGTCCGCCCGCGCCCCCGGCCCCGCCCGCGCCGCCCGTCCGGCCCGCTCCCCCGGCTCCCCCGGCTCCTCCGGCGCCTCCCGCCCTGGGGAAGTGACGCGACCGCTGACGAGTCCACACTCCGTGAAACCGGCGCTTTCCGGCGCCGGGGCGGGCCGCTCAGACTCCGGGACCATGGACAATGACCCGAAGCATGCCCTGGACGCGGACGCGGCGCAGTTGCAGCGGCTGGGCTACGCGCAGCAACTCCTGCGGGAGATGGGCGGCTTCTCCAACTTCGCCATCTCCTTCTCCATCATCTCCATCCTCACGGGCGCGGTGACGCTCTACGGCCATGGGCTGCGCTTTGGCGGGCCCTTCGTCATGGCGGTGGGCTGGCCCCTGGTGGCGGTGATGACGTTGATGGTGGCGGCGAGCCTCGCCCAGCTCGCCTCGTCGTTTCCCACCGCGGGCGCGCTCTACCACTGGGCCGCCATGCTGGGGGGCGCGCGGGTGGGCTTCTTCACGGCGTGGCTCAATACCATCGGCCAGTTCGCCGTCACCGCGGGCATCGACTTCGGCCTGGCGGAGTTCGTGGCGGACATGCTCGGCTTTCCGCGCGAGCGCGGCTACGTGCTGCCGCTCTACGCCGTCATCCTCCTGTCCCACGCGGTGCTCAACCACGTGGGCGTGCGCGCGGTGGCGCTGCTCAACAACCTGTCGGCCTGGTACCACGTGGCGGGCGTGGCGGTGCTCATCGGCGCCCTGGTGGCCTTCGCGCCCCGGCAGGAATTCGGCTTCCTGTTCACGCGCTTCACCGCCGAGCCCCACGTCTACCACTACGGCTTCCTCATCGGCCTGTTGCAGGCGCAATGGACGTTCACCGGCTACGACGCCAGCGCCCACGTGTCCGAGGAGACCAAGGATCCCACCCGCAACGCCCCCTGGGGCATCTTCCTGTCCGTGGCGGTGAGCGCGGTGGTGGGCTACATCCTGCTGGTGGGCGTGACGCTGGCCATCGGGGACCTGTCGGCCACGGCCGCCGCGCCCAACCCCTTCCTCTACGTGCTGCGCGAGTCCCTGGGCCCGGCGCTCGGCGGGGCACTGGTGTGGATCGCCATCGGGGCCATGTGGTTCTGCGGGCTGTCCTCGGTGACGAGCAACTCGCGCATGCTCTTCGCCTTCGCGCGCGACGGCGGCCTGCCCTTCTCCTCGCACCTGGCGAGCGTGTCCGAGCGCTTCCGCAGCCCGCACGTGGCCGTCTGGGTGTCGGTGGTGGCGGCGTTCCTCGTGGCCATCTGGAGCGGGGCCTACGCGGCCATGGTGGCGCTCAGCACGCTGGCGCTCTACGCCTCGTACGCGGTGCCCGTGTGGGTGGGCTGGCGTGCCCGCCGCGACGGCACGTGGTCCCACCGGGGCCCGTGGGACCTGGGGCGCTACTCCCCGCTCGTCAACGCGGTGGCGCTGGTGTGGTGCGCCGCCATCATGGTGCTCTTCGTCCTGCCGCCCAACGAGCTGGCGGGCTACACCTTCGCGGGCCTGTTGCTGCTCCTGGTGGGCTACTGGGTGTTCTTCCAGCGCCACACCTTCGTGGGGCCCAAGGTGACCCTGGCTCCCCCGGCGTCCGCCGCGGCCCAGCCGGGCCCCGGGACATGAACCCGGGATCCTGAAGTGAGGGGGCCGGAAGAGTGCTAGGAAGGGGGCGCCTTCCCCGTTCCCATTGGAGCAGCGCCCATGAGCAAGCGGCCACAGTCCGAGTCCTCCGAGCTGGTCAAGGCCGCGGCGGCCATCGAGGAGGAACTGCGCACCTTCGAGTCCCTCGCCCAGGAGGTGCGCACCGGGCCCATGAGCGCGCAGAAGCACCTGGAGAAGATGGGCAAGCTGCTCACCTCCGTGGCCGACTGCGACGAGCGGCTGGTGGCCCACATGCGCGCGCTGCTCGGCGTGCTCAACGGCTGGCGCGACCGGCAGCAGGCCCTGGCCCAGGAGGTGAACGTCCGGGCGCAGGCGCTGCAGGAGCGCACGCGCGTCTACCAGACGCTCATGGAGCGCTTCGCCGCGCTGGGCCAGGAGGCGGGCGGCCTGAGCGCCAACATGCAGGAGCTGGCGAGCCGCACGCAGGGCGGGGCGCCGGTGAAGTCCGAGGAGCTCATCCTCTCCCTGCAGGCGGTGAACGAGAAGATGGCCCAGGTGGCCGAGGGCGCGCGGGTGCTGGCGGCGGATGCCCAGGCCCAGGACTTCGCGGACATCGCGCGGGACGCCGAGTCGCTGCGCCAGCAGCTGCTCTCGGCGCTCAACCGGGCCCACCTGCTGCAACAGAAGCTGCACCCGGCGAGCGCCTGAGGCACACCCCCGCGCGCCGCCTCACGGGGCCGCGGGCAGCTTCGTCTTGCCGAGCGCGAGCACCCGGCGGAAGTGCTCGCCGCTCACCGGGGTGACGCTCAGGCGGCTGCGCGTGAGCAGCGGGAAGTCCGCGAGCTGGGGGGTGGCCTTCACGGTGGCCAGCGCCACGGGCTGGGCGAGCGCCACCACGGGGCCCACGTCCACCGAGGCCCAGTTCTCGCCCGGAGCGGTGGGATCCTCCCCCGGCAGGGAGAGCACGCGCGCCACGGCCACCACGGCCTTGTCCTCGTTGGAGTGGTAGTACAGGCACAGGTCGCCCGGCTTCATCGCCCGGAGGTTGTTGCGCGCCTCGAAGTTGCGCACGCCCGTCCACGCGGTGCGGCCCTCGCGCTCGAGCTGGGCGTAGGCGTAGACGGACGGCTCGCTCTTGATCAACCAGTACTGGGGTTTCGCCATGTCGGTGCATGGTAGATATCCCGGCCATGGCCATCCAGGGATACGAAACACTCGACGCCACGGACCTCGCCGGACTGGTGCGCGACAAGCAGGTCCACCCCTCGGAGCTGGTGGAGGAGGTCATCACCCGCCTCGAGTCCATCCATCCCCGGCTCAACCCCGTGGCGCACCGCCTGTACGAGCAGGCCCGCGCCACGGCGAAGGGTCCGCTCGCCCAGGGTCCCTTCACCGGCGTGCCCTTCCTGGTGAAGGACCTGGATGGCTACCTGGCGGACGCGCCCTACTCGGCGGGCAGCCGCTCGCTGGAGGGCTTCGTGCCCGACCACGACTCGGAGCTGATGGCGCGCTTTCGCCGCGCGGGCGTCGTCATCGTCGCCAAGACGACCACGCCCGAGTTCGGCATCCTCGGCGTCACCGAGACCGCGCTGCGCGGCGCCACGCGCAATCCCTGGAATCCGGAGCACACGCCCGGGGGCTCCAGCGGCGGCTCGGCGGTGTGCGTGGCCACGCGCGTGGTGCCCATGGCCCACGCCGGAGACGGGGGCGGCTCCATCCGCATCCCTGCGTCCGCCTGTGGCCTCTTCGGCTTCAAGCCCACGCGGGGCCGCAACCCCGTGGGGCCGGACACCCTGGAGTCCTGGGGCGGCTTCGTGCAGCGGCACGTGCTGACGCGGAGCGTGCGGGACAGCGCCGCCATGCTGGACGCCACGCACGGTCCGGAGGCGGGCGCCCCCTACACGGCGCCGCCCGTGGCCCGGCCCTTCCTCCAGGAGGTGGGCGCGGAGCCCGGCCGCCTGCGCATCGCCTTCTCCACCGCCTCGCTCTTCGGCCAGAAGGTGGCGCCCGAGTGCGTGGCCGCCGTCGAGGACGCGGCGCGGCTGTGCCGGGAGCTGGGCCACGAGCTCACCGAGGACGCCCCGCGCTTTCCCAAGGACGAGCTGGTGCGGGCCTACTTCGTCACCGTCGCGGCCAACGTGTCGCTCGAGCTCAAGGCCGTGGGCCAGAGGCGGGGCAGGGCGGTGACGCCGGACGAGGTGGAGCCCACCACGTGGGTGCTCGGACAGCTGGGGGACGTGCTCTCCGCCGCCGAGCTGCAGTACTCGCGCGAGGTCATCCACCAGGCGGCCCGGAGCACGGCGCGCTTCCACGAGCGCTACGATCTCTTCCTGGACGCCACGCTGGCCCACCCGCCCGCGCGCGTGGGGGAGCTGGCCCCCAAGCCGACGGACCTCCTGGCCATGGCGGCGCTGCGCCGCATGCCGCTCAAGCCCCTGTTCCTCAAGCTCATCGACGAGCTCGGCCGGCACGCCCTGGAGCGCACCCCCAACACCCAGCTCTTCAACATGACGGGCCAGCCCGCCATGTCCGTGCCCCTTTCCTGGAGCCCGGCGGGGCTGCCCATCGGGGTGCAGTTCGCCGGGCGCATGGGCGACGAGGCCACGCTGTTCCGGCTCGCCGCCCAGCTCGAGCAGGCGCGGCCGTGGAAGAACCGCCTGCCGGGCGTGATGTCACGCGCCTGAGGGCCGGGCCCGTCCGATGAAGAGCGTGTGCAGGGGGCCGCCCCCCTTGCCGCGCGCGGGGGTCTCGAACACCTGGGTGTCGTAGCCCGCGCGCTTGAGGCGCGAGGCGAAGGCGGCATCCGGCGCGGCGGACCACACCACCACCACGCCCCGGGGCTTGAGCGCGCGCCGCACCGTGCCGAGGCCCCGCTCACCGTACAGCCAGCGGTTGCCTTCCTGGGTGAGCGCCTCGGGCCCGTTGTCCACGTCCAGGAGCACCGCGTCGTAGTGCCCCTCGGCCGTGCGCAGGATGTCGCCCACGTCCCGGGCCGCCACGCGCACGCGCGGGTCCTCGAGCGGCCGGCCCGCCAGCGGGGCGAGCACGCCCTGGTTCCACGCGACCACCGCGGGCACCAGCTCCGCGACCACCACCTCGGACGAGGGACCCAGCCGGTCCAGCGTGGCCCGCACCGTGTAGCCCAGTCCCAGGCCCCCCACGAGCACGTGCGCGCGCTTGTCGCCGAGGCCCGCGCAGGCCACCTCGGCCATCTTCTCCTCGGAGCCGTGCTGTCGGCTGGACATGAGCTCGCGGCCATTGACGCGGATGGCGAACTCCTCTCCGCGCTGATGCAGCACCAGCTCTCCGCCTCCGGGCGCGGGCGCCCGGTCAATCACCTTCCACGGCTTCATCGTCCCCAGGCCCTCCCACCCCTCCAGGCCCGCGTGGGCCCGGCCAAGGGGTGTGCTCTTCCGGGGACGAGGTGTTAGCGGCTGGCCGCCGCCTCGTCCAGACCCACCTCGGCCATGAGCGAGGCGAGCTCCGCCTTGAGCTTGTCCTTGGCGCGGATCTCCAGCTGGCGCGCGCGCTCACGCGAGAAGCCGAAGTGCTCGCCCAGCTCGCTGAGCGTCATCTCCGAGTCGCCCATCACCCGGTGCTCGATGATGAAGCGCTCGCGCGGGTCCAGCCGCGTGAGCGCCTGCTGGATGCGGGTGCGCGTGAGGTTGGCCTGCTGCCGGTCGGCCACCTCGTCCACCTGCGAGGCCGACTCGCTCTCCACGAAGTCCATGTGCGTCGCGTCGCCCTCCTCGCCCACCGGCGCGTCCAGCGACAGGTCCCGCCCACCCATGCGCTGCTCCATCTCGCGCACCTCGGTGGCCTTCACGTTGAGCTTGCGGGCGATCTCCTCGGCGTCCACCACGTTGCCCTCGCCCGAGCCCAGCTTCTCCAGCTCGCGGCGCGTGCGGGCCAGCGAGAAGAACAGCCGGCGCTGGGCCTGGGTGGTGCCCAGCTTCACCAGGCTCCAGTTCTTGAGGATGTAGTTCTGGATGTACGCGCGGATCCACCACACCGCGTAGGAGATGAGGCGGATGCCCTTGTCCGCGTCGAACTTCTGCACCGCCTTCATCAGGCCGATGTTCGCCTCCTGGATGAGGTCGGACATCTTGATGCCGTAGGAGCGGTACTCGTAGGACACCTTCACCACGAAGCGCAGGTTGCTCGTCACCAGGCGGTGGCCCGCGGCCGCGTCGCCGTCGCGGAAGCGACGCGCCAGGGCCTGCTCCTCCTGCACCGTCAGCAGCGGGTACTGGTTGATGTCCGCCAGGTACGTCGACAGCGTGTCCGCAGAAGAGAAGGAGGTGGAGGTCTGCATGGTGTCTCTCCGGGGGTAAAGACCAGAAGGCGTCGCGTTGAACTTCGTGCCAGGAAGCCTTAGCAACGCGAGTGCCACGCTTGCTCCCACGGCTTTGTGCAATGAGTCCGGGCACTTGCCGCGACCCCCCACCATGATTAGGCCGCCAGCCCGTCGTTTTTACAGACGGGGGTTTGCAAGTTTTAGGGTCAGCGGGAAGAAACCGTGACAGCGGGAAGATGAGGGCCCCCCCGGGAGCTCCAACCGCCGGGCGATCAACCCCTCGCTCGCCTGCCGGGTGTCCCGGACGGGATGTCCTCCCGGTGACAGTCGGGGACCCCGGGGTCGCGGTATCCGTGGAGTGCCCGACGTTCAGCCCGGGGCTGCGACCTCGGAGCAACTGCTCGGGGGGAGCGCTTGTGTGTATCTGTTCGACCATGAGCACACGTGGCGAGCGAGAGGTGATGGGTCGGGGAGGGGCGCAGGGCGTGGCCACGGCTCCAGCCGCCCAGGTCCCGGCGGAGCTGCCCTACCGGGAGCTCTTCCTCGCCCTGGCGCGCGAGGTGCCCGACGCGGTCTTCGCCAAGGACATCGAGGGCCGCTACATCTTCATCAATGAGGTGGGGGCGCGCTACCTCGGCCGGCCCGTGGAGGACATCCTCGGTCGGCGCGACTGCGACATCCTCTCGCCCGATGAGGTGCAGAGCACCCTGGAGTTCGACCGGCAGACGCTCCTGGCCGGGCGCACCCTGTACGCGGAGATGCGCGAGGTGATGGCGGGGGTGCCGCGCGAGTGGCTGTCCACCAAGGGCGTCATCCGCAAGCCGGATGGCCAGGTGGCGGGCCTGTTCGGCATCGTCCGGGACATGTCCAACCACCGGCGCGGCGAGGAGGCCCAGCGCCACAGCGAGGCCCTGTTCCGCGCGGCGGCCAGCGGCAGCTTCGACGCCTTCTTCCTCTTGCGCGGCGAGCCCGCGGGCCTGCGGCTGCTGCGGCTCAACGCCCATGCCGAGCGCCTGATCGGCCAGGAGTGCGGCGCGGCCGAGGGCCGCATGCTGGTCGACCTCCCTGATGCCCTCTTCATCGCGCCGCTGGAGCTGTGCGAGCAGGTGTGGCGGACGGGCCGGCCCCATGACGACGAGGTGGATCAGGTGCTGCCCGGGCTGGGTCGGCGCTGGTTCCGCCGGCAGCTGGTCGCGGTGGGCGACTGCATGACCGTCACCGTGCGCGACATCACCGTCCAGCGCGAGAACGAGATCCGCCTGCGGCTCAACGAGCGCATGGCCTCGGTGGGCATGCTCGCCGCGGGCGTGGCGCACGAGATCAACAACCCCCTGGCCTTCGTCTCCAGCAACCTGAGCTTCATCGGCACGGAGCTGGGCCGCATGGCGCTGCCCGAGGACGACGCCCACGAGCTGCGCGAGGCCATCGACGAGGCGCGCGAGGGCGCCGAGCGCATGCGGCTCATCGTGCAGAGCCTCCGGGCCCTGTCGCGGGGCGAGCAGGTGAACACCCATGCCCTGGATGTCCACGAGGTGCTGGAGAGTTCGGTGCACCTGGCGTGGTGCAAGCTGCGCAGCCGCGGCCGGCTCCTGCGGGACTACGGCGCGCTGCCCCCGGTGCGTGGCAACTCCGTGCAGCTGGCGCAGGTCTTCACCAACCTGCTCATCAACGCCGCGCAGGCCCTGCCCCGGCAGGGCGGGGAGATCCGCCTGGTGACGCGCACCAACGACGCGGGCCAGGTGGTGGTGGAGGTGCACGACAACGGGTGCGGCATCGCCCGCGAACACCTGGCGCGGGTCTTCGAGCCCTTCTTCACCACCAAGCCCCTGGGCGAGGGCACGGGCCTGGGGCTGTCCATCAGCCACGACATCCTCAAGGGCCTGGGCGGAGAGATGTCCGTGGACAGCACCATGGGGCAGGGGAGCATCTTCCGGGTCCTGTTGCCCACGGCCCCGGAAGACGCGGTGCGCCAGTCGGGCACGCCCCCGTTGCAACACTCCCTGGTCTGAGCGGGATGTGCTATTCGCCCGCTCGCATCGCCCTCCCGGTCCACCGACGGACCGAGCCGAGGGACTGAAAGGCACGCGTTCATGGCGTCACTCAGCGAGACTCTGACCAATCCTCCCAAGAAGACGGCGGTCATCGACGACTGCTGCACGCTCATCGATGCCGAGGTCGGCGACAAGGGCGGCCTGTCGGGAATGGCCATCAAGGCGGGCTACGCCGCGGTCAAGGGCGTCAAGCCCGGCTTCATCCGCCACGTCGTGGAGGACCTCTTGCCCGAGTTCTCCTCGGCGCTGGAGCCCATCTACCAGGAGGCCGTGAAGGCGGGAAAGCCGGTGGCTCCCTACTTCTCCGCCAACGCGTCGCGCGTGGCGGACGCCCTGCTGGCCATCACCGACACCAAGGCCAACCACTCCAAGAGCGGCCTGGTGAAGGGCACCTACGAGAAGCTGCGCGGCACGGCCAAGAAGAACGTCGAGGCGGCGGTGCCTCGGCTGGGCGGCCTCATCGCCCGCCACACGGCCTGAGTGCCACGTCGTTGACGGCGGGAGGGCCCTCCCGGGAGGCGAGGGCCACCTTCCTGGGACGTCCAGGGGAGTGGGGGGTATGCTTCGGGCGTTACGTTCCGACACCCCTCCCTGGTAGTCGAGGATCCCATGTCCCGAGTCCTCCCGGTTCTCCTCTTGTCGCTCGCGGCGTGTAGCAAGCCCGGCGCCGTTCAAGCCCTCATCACCGTCGACCCCCAGGTCCAGGCGAGCTGCATCGCCCTGGAGGTGCGCTCGACGACGGACGACACGCTCCTCAAGGAGGAGCGCGTGCCCGTGGCCACACTGCAAGGCAAGGACAAGGACCAGGACAAGGCGAACATCGCCGTCTTCCAGGGCGCGCTGCCCAAGGATGTCCGCCTGCAGGCCCGGGCCCTGTGGGGCGCGGACGGGTGCACGGGGACGCTGCTGTACAACGGCAAGAGCGCGCCCGTGGCCGCCAACTTCTCTTCGGCGGACATCGTGACCGTGCCGGTGACGCTGTCGCCTCCGGGCCCGGACGAGGACTCCGACCGGGATGGCTTCGTGGCGGCCGCGCAGGGCGGGCCCGACTGCGACGACGACAGCGACAAGGCCAATCCGAAGGCCCAGCAGGAGACGTGTGACGCGAGCGCGGACCTCAACTGCGATGGCAAGCGGGGCTGCGACGACAACACCTGCTCGGCCGTCAGCACCTGCTCGCGCGTCGCCACCTCCATCGCCTTCGCCACGGCGCCGATGAACCCGGGCGTGGGCCAATGCGTGGAAGTGAGCGTGGTGCGCCGTGACGCCAAGGGCGCTCCCACCGCCCCCAACTACGCCACCGGGGTCACCCCCACGACGAGTGCTCCGGACGGGGTGTCCTTCCACCAGAACTCCGATTGCCAGACGCCCGCGCTCACCACCTTCACCATCGAGCCGAAGCAGTCGTCCGTCCGCTTCTATGTCAAGGGCGTCAAGATTGGCGCCAATCAGCTGCGCGCCGATGCCGAGGACTTCCAGCGGACCGTGGTGCCCTACAACCTGCGAGCCGGTGACGCGAGCCAGGTGGCGTTCGCCTCGGAGGCGCAGTCCATCCAGGCGGGCTCGTGCGTGGCCCTGATCCTGGAGCGGCGGGATGTGTATGGCAATCCGACGGAAAACGGCCCCCTGAAGACCATCCGGTTGACGCCGACACCCGCCAACGCCAAGACGGCCTTCTACTCCTCTGCGGGATGCGCGGACAACACGCGCCTGCCCGCGCCCACCGCCGGGACGCAGTCGGCTGACTTCAACACGCAGACCTCGCTTGTCCTGTACTTCCGCAGTGAGCTGGCCACGACCTTCACCCTCGAGGTCAAGGACATCGGGACGGCCGTGACGCGCGCCCAGGAGGTCACCGCGGCCCCGGCCTCCAACATCGAGTTGACCCTGACGCCGCCGGACACGGGCAAGAGCCTGCTGGCCGGCGAGTGCTCCAAGGTGGCGGTGGTGAGGACCACGGATGCCTTTGGCAATGCCATCTCTCCCGTGTCGGGCCTCGTCACCGTGAGCGCGCCGCTGGAGACGGGCATCGGCTTCTACACCGACGCCGCCTGCGGCACGGCGGTGCTGGCGGGCGGGAACGTGACCAGCGCGGGGGGCACGGCGAGCTTCTATTTCAAGAGCAAGACGGGCGGACAGCCCGCCGACATCACCGCCTCGGTGGATGGCCGCACCTCGGTCAAGAGCGTGACCATCACGCCCACGGTGCGCCGGGGCCCGTGTGACATCAGCGGGGGTCAGAACAGCTCGGACTGCGCGATCACGCCCAAGCTCAATAGCCGGGGCAAGAGCTTCCTGGTGTTCCAGGCCACGTCCACGGAGACCGATCCCAGGCATACCTCCGTCCGGTGTCGGCTCAATGGAGACGACAGGGTCCAGTGCTTCCGCAAGGACAACAACCCCAAGCCCATCCAGGTGCAGTGGCAGGTGGTGGAGATGCCGAGCGGGCTCCGGGCCCAGCAGTTCGAGACGTCTTGTACGTCGAACGTCATCGCGCCCATCACGCTGACCACGCCCGTGACGGATGCCACCCGGGCCTTCGTGCTCTACAGCTCCACCACGGGCGGCAACGTCTTGAGTGCGAATGACTTCGTGACGGTCCAGCTCACGGGCACCAACCGGGTGGACCTGGCCGTGGACCCCGCGCAGGGCTGCAACAACGACGCCCTCTACACCGTGCAGGTGGTGGAGTTCGACGGCTCGAAGGTGACACGCGGCCTGATTCCGGGTCCCACCGAGGACTCGACCTTCAGCGTCGGCGATGTCTTCACGCCGGAGGAGGCGGGCCGCTCCGCGCTGCTGGCGACCTTCCGCACGTCCGTGGGCGACGACACCGCCAACCTCTGCAACCGCACGTTGCGCGGCTCGATCGACGCCGCGGCCTCGCAGCTGCGCTTCAGCCGGAGCTACGACACGTTCTGTCCGACGCCGGCGCTCACCGGGGTGTCGTGGGAGCGCATCCAGTTCCCGACGGGCACGGTCGTGCAGGCCGTGGCCCCGGTGGCGCTCGATGGGGCGCTGACCACCAAGGCCACGCTGGCGACGGCCGTGGACACCTCGCGCACGCTGCTGCTGGCGGGCACCCAGGCGCACAATGGCCAGTCCTCGGGCGAGACGTCCCACAAGGCCACCGCCAAGTCCGGCGTGGTCACCGGACGGCTCGTGTTCACCTCGCCCACCGAGGTCGAGGTGCGGCGCGACCTGTCCACGGGCCCCGCACAGTGGTCCGTCTACGCCATCCAGCTCAATCCGTGAGGCCTTGAGCTGCTCCTCGCCAGGTCGCTCGCTGTCCAAGCCTCCTGGCGAGGCACGCACTCGCGCCCGCGTCTGTCTTGTCCTCGTTTCTTCCGCGCCCCGGCGTGTGCACCTTCTCCTGACAGGGACACACGTCCCCTCTCTTCAGGAGGCCGCATGGCGCGCATCGCATTCATCGTGGACAAGGACTTCGAGGACTCGGAGTTCCGCGTCCCCTACGAGGAAGTGAAGAAGGCCGGCCACGAGGCGGTCATCGTGGGTCTCGAGGCGGGCAAGCCCCTGAAGGGCAAGAAGGGCCAGGAGACCGTCTCCGCGGACACGCGCGTGCAGGACGTCCGCGCGGCCGACTTCGACGCCCTGGTGATTCCGGGCGGCTATTCGCCGGACCACCTGCGCATGGACATCCACATGGTCGGCTTCGTGCGGGACTTCTTCAAGGCGGACAAGCCCATCGCCGCCATCTGCCACGCCCCCTGGATGTTCGTGGAGGCGGACATCGCCGATGGACGCACCGTGACGTCCTTCCCCTCCATCAAGACGGACCTCATCAACGCGGGCGCGCGCTGGGTGGACCGCCAGGTGGTGGAGGACGGCAACCTCATCACCTCGCGCAAGCCGGATGACCTCGAGGCCTTCTGCGCGGCGCTCCTGCGCCAGGTCGCCCAGGGCATCGCTCCGCGGCTCGGCTCCCCGCGCGCCCCCGAGGCGGCGTCCGACCAGCTGCCCTCCATTCACTGAGCGGGCACCCAGGACGGGGAAAAGAAAAAGGGGAGGGCTCCGGGTTGGGAGCCTTCCCCTTCGTCGTTCGGGAGCGCGGAGGTTCCCGCCGTGGGAACTCTTTTTCCGTCCTCTCCGCGTTCACCGGTCCTGGAAATTCTTCCAGGCCTCCAGGTTTTTCAGGCCTCCTTGGCCACGCCCGCGGGCGCCGTGTCCTTGGCGCCGCTGAACAGCGAGCTGCTCGCGAAGAGGCCCACGCCCATGAACGCCAGGGCCACCGGCTCCGCGTACGTGCCCACCATCGAGCCCAGCATCGTCATCATCCCCGCGCCCACCGAGAACATCCCGACCACCGCCACCGCCGCCTTGTTCATCGTCGCCCCCGTTGATGTTCGACCCCGAAGGGTCTGTCGCTGACGGGAAAGGGTCTCTTCAAGCGGCGTGCCAGGGGTTTGGGCCCGAAAAAGGGCAAAGTCATTCCCACCGGTGGGCAAAACGGTTCCCTGTAGGTGGGACAAGCACTCCGTAGATCTGGAATGTCCTGCAGGGCGATGCCGGAATTTTTTCCCGGACAGGCGGATCCTTTCCCCCTGGGGGTAGCGCGTAACCCACGATGATCCCGAGGATTTGCCTCGCCGCGAGCCTTGGCACGGCGACTGCTTAAGGCCTTCCGCAAACACATGGCCCCGGATGAGTCGGGGTCCTGGGATGGGGAGAGGCGAGAGCGATGGCCAAGACGAGCGCGAAAACGTGGGCGGTGATGGGGATGGTCCTCGTGTCGGGTTGTGCGCACCGGGGCATGAGCCAGGTGGACAACACGGATCATCCGTACCGCATTGGCCGGGAGGATGTGCTGGACGTGGCGGTGTGGCGGGATGGGGACCTGTCGCGCACGCTGCCGGTCCGCCCGGACGGGTTCATCTCGCTGCCGATGGTGGGTGAGGTCCAGGCCGAGGGGCGCACGCCCACGGAGTTGTCCGAGCAGATCCGCGACTCGCTGCGCGCCTACGTGCAGGAGCCGCGCGTGACGGTGATCGTGCGGGAGGTGAACAGCAGCCGGGTCTTCATCACCGGCGAGGTCGCCCATCCGGGCGCCTATCCGCTGCGCGGCCGGGTGTCCATCCTGCAGGCCATCGCGCTGGCGGGAGGTTTCACGGACTTCGCGGACCGGGACGGCATCGTGGTGCTGCGCCGCTCGGAGAAGGACGGGAGCACCATCCCGGTGAGCTACAGCGAGCTCGTCAACTCGCCCGAGAAGAACGAGCCGCTCAACCTGCGCCCTGGAGACACCATCGTCGTGCCGTAGCGCGGCGGGAGCGGGAATGGACGTGGGATGGGTCGAGTGTGGGCAGTCGGGTGGGGACGGAGGGATGCCGTGAGTGGACATTGGAAGCGGTGGATGACGACGGCGGCGGTCCTCGGGTGCTCGCCGGCGGCCCTCGCCGCCACGCAGGTGGAGCCTCGGGCGCGTCTGTCTTTCGAGGAGCGCTTCGATGACGACGTCCGCCTGGCGGGCGCCCCGGGCACGGTGCCCGTGGTGGGAGGGGCCACGGCGGCCCAGCCCACCGGACAGCTGATGAGCAAGGTGTCGCCGCGCATCGGTCTGGACGTGAAGGATCCCTCGCTCAAGCTCGAGAGCTTCTATGCGACGGACCTGTTGGTGCGCCACGGCAGTGGCCGGGTGTCATTGGACCACCGCGGCGGGCTCGCGGTGAACAAGCTGCTGTCGCGCCGGCTCAAGGTGGACGTGTCCGGCAGCATCTACCGGGTGACGGATCCCACGTCGCTGCCGCGCGAGAGCGTGGCGCGCTCCAACCAGCCGGTCCTCTACGGCATGTCGCGGCTCAACGTGACGCAGCGGATGAGCCGCTTGGTGGACGTGGGCGCGGGGTACACCTTCGAGGGCGTGAAGGTGCTCGCCCTGGGGGAGCTCAACGCGCTGCCCTCGGGCTTCGTGCACACGCCCTACGTGGAGGCCTGGCTGCGCACCACGCGCCGTCTGTCCTTGGGCGTGGAGTATCGCTATCAGGCGTTCCTGTTCGGCGACAACATGGATCAGGCGCACGGTGCGTTTGGTGCCTTGCGCTATCGCCTCGGAAGGCATACCACCACGACGCTGCGCGGCGGACCGGTGGCCTTCCTCGGACAGGACGGCACGCGGGGGGTGTTGCCCCGGGTGAAGCTGGAGCTGTTGCACGAGCGCGGCACGTTCGACGCGGGCCTGGTGCTGGGTCACGACCTGGTGGGCGCGAGTGGCTTTTCCAACACGTTGTGGGCGGATTACGCGGGTCTGACCTTCAACAAACATTTCAGCAATCGCGTTCGCATCTACGGGGCGGCGAGCTTCTTTCGCAATGGCAAGGCTCCCAATGAGGACGCTTTCAGTTTGAGGGTGGGCGAGCGCGTGTCCCAGGGCTACGCCCTGAGCACGGGACTCGTCTTCGAGGTCAATCGGTACGTGTCGATGCAGGCCGCCGTGGATCGCATCGCACAGGTGGGCATGACTGAGGTCGCGGCGGGAGTGAACCTGAACCGGAATGTGGCGGCGGTCCGCCTGCACATGACGGCATGGTGACACACATGGATGGAGGAAGGCACATGGAGCGTGGGATGACGGCGGATCAGGTGCTCAAGGCCCTGTGGCGTCGCAAGGTGTTGGTCGGGGCCATTGTGTTGGCGGTGTTCGCGATCGGTTCGGCGATCGTCCTGCTGCAGCCCAATATGTATGAAGCCTCGGCGGTGGTGCGGGTGCAGCCGCAGCGGCCGGGCGAGGAGATGGTGCAGCGCACCGTGAGCGAGCTGATCGAACAGCGCCTGCTCACCGTGCGCCAGGAGCTGATGTCGCGGCCGGTGCTGCAGAAGGCCATCGAGGAGATGAACCTCTATCCGGACATCGTCTCGGAGAAGGGCATCGAGGCGGCCGTGGTCGCCATGCGCAAGGACCTGACGGTGCGCGTGGAGGGTGAGACGTCCTTCGAGCTCACCTACACCAACAGGGACCCGGAGCTGGCCGCCAAGGTGGCCAACCGCCTGCCCCAGCTCTTCGCCGAGGAGACGCTCAAGTCGCGCCAGGCCCAGGCCCAGCGCGCCACCAAGCTCTTCTCCGATGAGATCGGCTCGCTCTCCGAGAGCGTCACCGGCTGGGAGAAGAAGATCGCCGCCTTCAAGGTGGCGCACATCGGCGAGCTGCCCGAGCAGCTGGAGATGAACATGCGGGGCCTGGAGCGCGTGGGTGCGCTCCTGCAGACCAAGTCCGAGGAGCTCCGGGTCGCCGAGGCCCGCCGCTCCGACCTGGCCCGGGCGCGCAACGCCGCGGACAGCGAGGCCGGTCGCCTCGAGGCCGCCGAGACCACGCTCACCCAGGACCTGGTGGCCGCCCGCTCCTCGTGGACGGGAGACCACCCCGAGGTCAAGCGCCTGGACCAGGAGCTCAACGCCATGAGCGGCAAGCGCAAGGACGCCGAGGGTCGCCAGTTCGCCGAGCGCCAGGAGCGCACCCGCGTCACCGGCCTCATCGGCGCCATCCAGAAGGACATCGAGGCCCTGCACCAGCAGGCCAAGAGCTACCAGGAGCGCCTGGACCGCACCCCGAAGTGGGCCCACGAGCTGGGGGTGCTGCAGCGCGACTACGAGATCGCCCGGACCAAGTACCAGAGCGTGGTGTCGCGCCGCATCGAGGCCGAGCTGGCCCAGGAGCTGGAGCTGCGCGGGGCCGAGGATCTCTTCCACGTCGTCTCGCCGGCCTCCGTCCCGGCGCTGGCGGCCAAGCCGGACCGGGTGGGTGGCCTGCTCATCTGCCTGCTCATCGCCCTGGGCCTGGGCGTGCTCACCGGAGTGGTGCTCGAGATGCGCGACGACAGCATCCGCGACACCCAGGAGTTGCGTGACCGGCTGCCCCTGCCTGTCCTGGCGGTGGTCCCGAACATGCAGAGTGCCAAGGTCGAGAAGCGGGTGCTGATGCCCGCCACGGGGGGCCGCAACGTGGTGCCTCCCTCTTCGTCGGATTCGACGCTGAACTAAAGGGGTCTGACGATGAACAACACGGAATCCGGGAGGAACACGATGGAAAAGACCATGGAGCGGGCGGGAAACTTTCTTCCCAGGGTGGATGAGACGGCGGGCTCCCCGAATGCAGTGGACAACCGGGTGGTGTCGCTCACGGCCCCGGCCTCGATCGCGGCGGAGCAGTACCGCAGCCTCTACTACCGGCTGGAGCGCATGCGCGAGCTGCGCCCCCTGAAGGTGGTGGGCGTGACGTCGGCGATGCCCGGCGAGGGCAAGACGGTGACGACGGTGAACCTCGCCCTGGCCGCGGCCCGGGCCAACCCCGAGCGGCGCATCCTGCTCATCGACGCGGACCTGCGCCGGGGGCAGGTGGCCCAGGTGCTCGGCATCCGCGGCCGTCCGGGCCTGGCGGAGCTGCTCAGCGGGGAGTGCGAGGTGCGTGACCTGGTGCGCCGCTTCCACGCCACGCGCATGGCGGTCATCACCGCGGGCGCCACGCCCGAGGAGCCCACCCAGGCGCTGGCCAGCGCCCGCATGAAGCAGTTCCTCAAGCTGGTGCGCGAGCACTTCGACGAGGTCTACCTGGATCTGCCTCCCACGCTGCCCTTCGCGGACGCGTCCATCCTGGGGCACCAGGCGGACGGCCTGCTGATGGTGGTGCGGGCCAACCAGAGCCAGGCCAAGACGGTCAATCAGGCCGTGGAGCAGCTGGGCGGCGCGCCGGTGCTGGGCTGCGTGCTCAACGGGGCGGAGCAGAGCGCCACCCCGTACCTGAAGGACTACTACCAGAAGTAGGTCCAGACGTAGGGCGGGACCGGCCGGGCGGGGTGCCTCTCACGGGGGCGCCCCGCCCGGGCCGGACGAGACGTTTCTGACAGCGTTGGCGTGGGCGACGGAGGAGCGACGTGCTTCGGGTATTCCATCACTATTTTTCTTCCAGGAAGCTGACCCTCTTTCTCATCGAGGGCACCGCGATTGCCCTGGCGTGCATCCTCGGAGCCATGGCGTTCGCGCGGATGCTGGCGCCGGTGGACGACGGGGGCCTGAGTCTGGCGGGGAGCGCCTCGGGGATGTTGCTCCTGGGCGCCACGTTCGTGCCCACCTTCCAGTTCTCGCTGTACCTCATGGACTTGTATGACCTGCGCGTGGCGGCGGAGGACCGCGGCCGCGGGGCCCGCCTGCTCAAGGCCGCGGGCGTGACGACGGCGATGGTGGGCGTGCTGATGCTGGTGGCGCCCGCCCTGCTCCCCATCCACCTGCCCCCGGGCGCGCTGCTCGGCGGCGCGGTGGGCGCGCTGGTGGGCACCCTGGGCGTGCGCTCCGCGCTGCGCGCCGTGGTGGGCTCGCCCAGCCGCGTGCTCATCGTGGGTGATGGGCTCAAGGCCCGCGCCACCGCCACCGCCATCGAGCAGGGCGGCGAGGACAGCTTCCACGTGGTGGCCCTGGTGGATCCCCGCCGGCCCCGCTCGGCCACGGGCGAGCCCGAGCCCATCCACGAGGCGGCCGCGCGCTTCAAGGCCGACTACGTGGTGCAGGCCGTGGACGACATGCGCGGCGCGCACTGGATGGACGACCTGTTGCGCTGCCGGCTCGAGGGCCGGGGCGTGTACGAGGCCGCCGGCTTCTGCGAGCGCGTGCTGCGCCGCATCCCCGTGACGCACCTGCGCACGAGCGACTTCGCCTTCGCCGAGGAGCTCACCGTGTCCGGCGCGCGGCGGGCCGCCAAGCGGGCCTTCGACATCCTGGTGGCCTCCACGCTGCTCCTGTGCGCGGCGCCCTTCCTGCTCATCGTGATGGCCGCCATCAAGCTGGACTCCAAGGGCCCCATCTTCTACCGGCAGGAGCGCACGGGCCTCAACGGCAAGTCCTACTTCCTGTGGAAGTTCCGCAGCATGCGCACGGACGCGGAGAAGAACGGCGCGGTGTGGGCGCGCTCCAACGACGACCGCGTCACCCGGGTGGGCCGCTTCATCCGCAAGACGCGCATCGACGAGATTCCCCAGGTGCTCAACATCCTCACCGGCGACATGAGCTTCGTGGGCCCGCGGCCCGAGCGCCCGGTGTTCATCGAGCAACTCAAGCAGCAGATTCCGTTCTACGCGCTGCGCGAGGCCGTCAAGCCGGGCCTCACCGGGTGGGCGCAGATCCGCTACCCCTACGGGGCCTCCGTGGAGGATGCGCGCAACAAGTTGGAATTCGACCTGTATTACGTGAAGAACGGCTCGCTTTTCCTCGACATGAGCATCATCTTCCACACCGTCCGGCACGTGCTGCTGGCGCGCGGCGCGCGCTAGCGAGGGGCCGGAAGGGCAGGGTTTCGAGCGCCGCCGGGGGGGCCTGGCGGCGTGTTTCTTGGGACGGGCGTCGAAGGGGGTAGCAACATGATCGAGTCGGAATCGGTTCTCGACGAGACGTGGGACGTGTTGATGGAGTCGGGGCGCGCGTCGAACGGCCTGCGGCAGGAGCTGGAGGTCCGCCCCACGCGCATCGTGGCGATGGGCGGCGGGACCGGCCTTCCCATGGTGCTCAAGGGCCTGGCGCGCAAGGCCACGCCCAAGCTGGACGCGGGCGAGCCGGGGCTGGACATCACCGCCGTGGTGGCCATGAGCGATGACGGCGGCTCCTCGGGCCGCCTGCGCCGCACCCGCGGCGTGCTGCCTCCGGGCGACGTGCGCAACTGCCTGGTGGCGCTCGCCGAGGGCAAGGGGCCGCTCAGCGAGGTGTTCCAGTACCGCTTCGCGGGCAAGAAGGGCCTGGCCGGCCACGCGGTGGGCAACCTGCTCATCGCCGCCCTGGCGGAGCTCAAGGGCGACTTCATGGAGGCGGTGCGCGTGTCCGGCACGCTCCTGGGCGCCAAGGGCAAGGTGCTGCCGAGCACCCTGGCACCCGTGCACCTCGTGGCCCACATGGAGGACTCCTCCGAGGTGGTGGGCGAGAGCAAGATCTGCCGCGCCCGGGGCCGCATCCGCCGGGTGACGCTCAGCCCGCGCGCGCCGCCGCCGGTGGACGGGCTCATCGAGTCCATCCGCGCCGCGGACATGATCGTCATCGGCCCGGGCTCGCTCTACTCGAGCGTGCTGCCCAACCTGCTGGTGGACGGCGTGGCCCAGGCCCTGCGCGAGACGCGCGCCCTCAAGGTCATGGTGGGCAACCTCATGACGCAGCCGGGCGAGACGGACGGCATGGACGGGGTGGACCACGTGCGCGCCGTCATCGAGCACGTGGGCCCGGTGCTCGACGCGGTGCTGCTCAACGGCACCGCCCCGACCGAGGAGGCCGCCCGCCGCTACGCCCGCAAGGGCTCGGTGCCGGTGAAGACGGACCGGCGCGCGCTGCTGGACCTGGGCGTCATCCCCGTGGAGGCGGACCTGCTCAAGGAGGGGCCGCGCATCCGGCATGACAGCCGCAAGGTGACGCGCTGCCTGCTGAAGATGGCGCGCTCTGGCCTGTAGTCGTGGGGGGGCGCCTCGCGGGCGCCCCCGTTTTTTCCTCAACCCGAAAACGCCCGGATCGGCTTGTGAGCCTCCCGGGCCGTTACCAACTTGCGCCGCACACGGGGCCCTCGGGCACCGTGGCGTCAGGAGTCGGACACACCCATGGAAGCCAGACAGCTCAGCCCCGCGCCTCGTGTCGTCGAGGTGACGGATCGCAGCACCTTCATGGCCCTGGAGCCGGAGTGGAACGCCCTGGTCGAGGCCACGGCCGACGAGCCCTTCTACCGGCACGAGTTCTTCCGCATCTGGGTGGATGACTTCGCCCCCGAGGCGCGCCTGCGCGTGCTGACGCTGCGCGACGCGGAGGGCCGCCTGAGCGCGGCGCTCCCGCTCATGGCCGAGCGCGCCTCGCTCTACGGGGTGCCCGCGCGCCAGCTCGGCGCCACGGCCAACCCGCACTCCTGCCGCTTCGATCTCATCGCCCGCGAGCCCGAGGAGGCCGCGGCCGCGTTCCTCGCCCACCTGCGCGCGGACCGCGGCTGGGACGTGCTCAAGCTCACGGACGTGCCCGAGGGCGGCGCGGGCTGGCGCCTGTACGACCAGGCCACGGCCGCGGGCTTCCCCACGGGCACGTGGGAGTCGCTCCAGTCGCCCTACATCCCGCTCGCCGCTTCCTGGGAGGCGTTCCAGGCGGGACTGCCGTCCAAGTTCAAGGCCAACTGCCGTCGTCGCCGCCGCAAGCTGGAGGAGAAGGGCCAGGTGACGGTGGAGCGCGTGGAGGGCGGGCTCGACCTGGAGGCCAAGCTGGACGAGGGCTTCGCCCTGGAGGCCAGCGGCTGGAAGGGTCAGCGGGGCACCGCCATGGCGCAGGACACGCGCACGCGGGCCTTCTACGCGGAGCTGGCGCGCGACGCGGCGTACAAGGGCCGGCTCGCGCTCTACTACCTGCGGCTGGACGGGCGCGCGGTGGCCTTCCAGTACGCGCTGGAGTACGGCGGGCGCTACTTCCTGCTCAAGCCCGGCTACGACGAGACGCTGGGAGACTGCAGCCCGGGCCAGCTCCTCATGGAGGACGTGCTGCGCGACTGCATGACGCGCGGCCTGCGCGAGTTCGACTTCCTGGGGCCGGACATGGTGTGGAAGCGCGACTGGACGGACCACGTGCGCCGCCACACCTGGCTCTACGTCTTCAATGACACCACGTTCGGCCGCGCGCTGTGCGCGGCCAAGTTCCGCTGGGCCCCGGCGGCCCGAGAGGTGATGGCGCGATGGAAACGCTGAAGGACAAGTTGTTCGTTCCCGCCCTGCCCACGCTGTGGCCGGGCATGCTCGTCAACCAGATGCCGCCCCGCGGCTTCATGCCGTTCAGCGCCGCCAACGTGCGCTACTTCTACTTCGCCCGCAACGCCATCTGGACCACGGTGAAGATGCTGGGTCTGGACGCGGGCGAGGTGCTCATGCCCGCCTACCACCACGGCGTGGAGGTGGAGGCCGTGGTGGACGCCGGCGCCACTCCGCGCTTCTACCGCGTGGGCAGCCGCTGGGACGTGGACCTGGAGGACGTGGAGCGCAAGATCGGCCCCAAGACCAAGGCCCTCTACCTCATCCACTACGCGGGCTTTCCCGGCCCCGTGGACGAGATGCGCCGCATCGCCGACAAGCACGGCCTGCCGCTCATCGAGGACTGCGCCCTGTCGCTCTTGAGCGCGGACGGCTCGGTGCCGCTGGGCAGCACGGGTGACATCGGCATCTTCTGCCTCTACAAGACGCTGCCCATGCCGCACGGCGGCGCGCTCACCGTCAACGGCGCGCGCCAGTACAGCCTGCCCGAGCCGCCCCAGCCGCCGAGCTCCTCCACCTTCAGCCACACCGTGTCCTCGCTCCTGCAGAACCTGGAGCTGCGCGGGGGCGCGTTCGGCCGGAGCGCGCGCGGCTTCGTGCGCGGTCTGGGCAAGGGCGCGGTGAAGGCCGCGGACATCCAGCGCGTGGCCACCGGCACCCAGCACTTCGACCGGCGGCACGTGGACCTGGGCATGAGCCCCTTCGCCCACCGCATCGCCCGGGCGCAGGACCTGGAGGCCGTGGTCGAGCGCCGTCGGCGCAACTACTTCTTCCTGCTCGGCCGGCTGCGCGACGTGTCCGCGCCGCTCTTCAACCAGCTGCCCGCGGGCGTCTGCCCGCTCTTCTACCCGGTGGTGACGGACCACAAGGAAGAGGTGCTCGAGCGGCTGCGCGCCCGGGGCATCGAGGCCATCGACTTCTGGAAGCACTTCCACCCGGCGTGTGACGCCTCGGCCTTCCCGGAGGTGGCCAAGCTGCGGCGCACCATCGTGGAGGTGCCCTGCCACCAGGACTTGACGCCCGAGGTCATGGCGGACGTGGCCAACGTGGTGCGCGGCGCGCTCACGCGGGAGCCGGCCGAGAAGAAGCACGCGGGTTAGGCAATACCCCCGCCCCCCGTGCCCAGGCGCGGGGGGGCGGTGCCATTCCAAGACACGAGGTACACACCGTGATTCGCGAAGCGGAACTGACGCCCACGCCCACGCCCTCTCGCTGGCTCGAGGTGAGCACCGTGCGGGACTTGTCCCAGCTCGCGCGCCTGCGCGACGAGTGGAACGGGCTCATCGACGACAGCCGGTCGGGGCCCTTCAACGCCTGGGAATGGCTCTACCCGTGGTGCCGGCGCATCGGCGCGGATCGCCAGCCCTTCGTGATGCTGGCGCGCGACCGGGTGGGCCGCCTCATGGGGCTCCTGCCGCTGGGCTTCGAGCAGCGGCGGGTGTGGGGCCGCGCGGTGCGGCGGCTCGCCTTCCTGGGCGAGACGCACGTGGGCAGCGACTACCTGGACGTGGTGGCGCGGCGCGGTCACGAGGAGGAGATGGCGCGCCTGTTCGCCGAGTCCCTGTGGGAGCTGCGCGACCAGTGGGACGTGCTGGATCTCACCGACCTGCGCGAGGACTCGGTGACGGTGCGGGTGCTGCGCGAGGTGTTCGACACGTACGGCGTCGCCTCGCGGCTCACCGAGCGCTACGTGTGCCCGTACGAGACCCTGGGCAAGGGCGAGTCCTTCGACGACTTCCTCAAGCGCACGAGCCGGCGTGACAACTACCTGCGGCGCAAGAAGTGGCTGGAGAAGCAGGAGGGCTATTGCATCGAGAAAGCGGAGCTGCCGGGCGCGCTCGCCGGGCCGCTCACGGACTTCTTCCGGCTGCACGCCTCGCGGTGGGCCTCGGATGGCGGCTCGCAGGGCATTCGCGGCCGGGGCGTCGAGTCCTTCCACCGGGACGCCACACAATTGCTCGCCGAGCGCGGCCAGTTGCGCATCTACACCATGAAGGTGGGCGGCCAGGCGGTGGCCTCGGTGTATGGCATCGTCCACGGCAGCTCCTTCATCTACTTCCAGTCCGGGTATGACCCGGAGTGGCGCAACCGCAGCGTGGGCCTGGTGCTCGTGGGCGAGACGTTCCGGGATGCGCTGGAGTCGGGGCTCACCGAGTACGACTTCCTGCGCGGCACGGAGAGCTACAAGGCCGACTGGACGACGAAGCAGCGCCACACCGTGTCCCTGCGGGTGCTCGCGCCGGGCGGGGCGGGGAAGTGGTTCGTGCGCCACGAGGAGGGCATGCGCCAGGCGCGCGAGGTGACCAAGAAGCTGCTGCCCCAGAACGCGGTGGAGCGCGTGCGCCGCTTCCGGCGCCGGCTGTCCGCGATCCGCGGGTAGGCACGAGCCGCGCCCTCTGCTGCCAGGGGGCGCGGTTCACAGGGTGATATCGGTGGCTCAGTCGGAACCGATGCCCAGTTGCCGCTGCATGACGGACGCCTCGTTGTAGCAGTGGAAGGCGGTGACCTTTCCGTTTTCGAGGCGGAAGACATCGCACGTCGGGACGTCGATCGCCTTCCCGGTGGGGGCCAGGGTGCCAGACGGAAGGGCCAGCTCGCCCGTGTGCGTTCCTCGGATGGCGAGCTCGACCACCACGACGTCCTCCGCGACGTCAATGGCAAACAATTCACGGTGAAGATCGGGGAACGTCTGGGTGATGCCGACGATGGCATCACCCAACGCCTTGCCGCGGAACTTCAGGCCCGTCGCCATGTCCTGCATGTAGCCCTGCTCGGAAAACAGGGAGACGAACTTCTCAGCGTCCAATCCCGGCCCTTCCGCGGCGGCGTAAAGCCCCCGGATGATCTCTTCATTTCGGGTCATCTTGAATCCCTCCTGTCGTCGTTCACTGTCTGTTGCGTCAGATTTGCGCGAGACCGCCGTCAACGGCGACCTCGCTGGCGGTCATGAAGCTGCTGTCCGGCGACGCGAGGAAGGCCGCCGCCGCCCCGATCTCCGCCGGATCGGCCATGCGCTGGAGCGGATTCATCGAGGCGAAGGCCTTCAGGCCCTCCTCGCCCAGCGCTTCCTTCGCGAGTTCGGTCGCCGTCGAGCCGGGCGACAGCACGTTGACCCGGATGCCGGTGCCCTTGAGGTCCTCCGCCCAGGTCCGGGCGAGGTTGCGCACCGCCGCCTTGCTCGCGCTGTAGGCGCTGAAGGCCGGGGCGCCCGTGGTGCCGGCGCTCGAGCCGGTCAGGATGATCGAACCGCCCGCGCCCATCAGCGGCAGCGCCTTCTGGACCGTGAAGATCGTCCCCTTCACGTTGGTGTCGAAGGTTTCGTCCACGTGCTCGACGGTGAGCTTGCCGAGCGCGAGGGGGCTGCCCGCCCCGGCATTGGCGAAGACGATGTCGAGCGTTCCGCGCTCGGCCTTCACCGCCGCGTAGAGTCGATCGAGGTCGGCCAGGTTGGAGACCGAGCCCTTCACCGCGCGGGCCTTGGGCCCGAGCTCGGCCACGGCGGCGTCGAGTGCGTCCTGCCGACGGCCGAAGATGAAGACGAAGGCGCCCTCCTGGATGAAGCGCTTCGCCGCGGCGAGGCCGATGCCCGTCGCGCCACCGGTGATCACGGCGGTCTTTCCATTCAGTCTGTTCATGTCATGCACCCTTTGTTGGGAACGACACGTCCTAGATGGGGCCCGCGACCCGTACGAACAATGCGAAGGCGTCCGGGAGAATTACGAAATCGTCCGAGCCGCTTGGAGACGGGGGCTCGGGTTGGCTACGTTGCTCCTCGATGGATGCCCTGAGCGCGGTTCTCGCCCCGGTTCGTCTGCAGCAAACCTGTTGGGCGTTCACGGTCGGACGCGCACCGTGGGGATTGGCGTTCGGGGAGAGCCAGGGCTGCGTCCGCTTCCACTACGTCATCCGCGGCAGCGCGTGGCTCAGTGTCGACGATACGGACGCGTCATGCGTCGCGCTCTCCGGCGGGGATCTCGCGGTCCTGCCGCTCGGCCACGCGCAGGTGCTGCGCGATCATCCCCGCAGCGTCCCCGCGCGCGTCGAGGACGTCGCGCGATGCGGCTCGCGCAGTGCCGTCATGCACCTCGAAGTCGGAGCGAAGGGTCCGGAGACGAGCTTCATCACGGGCGCGTTCGTGCTCGATGATCCGCTCGCGCGGCAGATCCTCGCCGTGCTGCCGCCGGTCATCCGGATGACGCCCGAAGCGGAGCAGGGGGGGCCGTCGTTCTTCGAGAACATCCAGTTCATCACCCGCGAGGTCGAGACGGACCGACCCGGCTCCGAGATCGTCCTGCTGCGGATGGCGGACGTCATCTTCATCCAGATCCTCCGCGCGTATCTCGCGCGCGTCCCCGACGACGGCGGTGGCTTTCTCGGCGCCCTGCGCGATCCGAGCACGGCGGCGGCGCTCGGCGCGATGCACCATCGCGCCGAGGAGCCCTGGACCGTGGCCTCGCTCGCCAAGGAGGTCGGACTCTCGCGCTCGGTCTTCGCGGCGCGCTTCACGCAGCTCGTCGGCGAGCCCCCGCTCGGCTACCTGACGCGTCTGCGCATGCAGAAGGCCGCGATGCTGCTGCGCGAGGGCTCAACGCTCGCGAAGGCTTCGCAGCTGACGGGCTACGCGTCGGAGGCCTCGTTCAGCCATGCGTTTCGCCAGTGGTCCGGTGTCTCGCCCGGCGTATGGCGCCGGAAGTTCCAGCCCCCGCCGGCTTGAGCGGCCGGTAGGGCGTAGAGTGGGAGGCATGAGACCGCTCCTGCTGTTGATCCTGGTGCCGTGGTTGGCCCAGGCCGCCGAGCCCTGGCCCCGGCTGTATTCCGCCGAGGCCAGCGCCACCAGCTTCCTGCGCAACAACTGGAACACGTACCAGGAGAACTACCACCCCAGTTATGTGTTGGACGACGACCCCAAGACGGCCTGGGTGGAGGGCGCCGAGGGCGATGGCGTGGGCGAGTCGCTGACGATTCCGCTCTCGTCGCTGGCCTCGGCCCGCGCGGTGCGGCTGGTCATCTTCAATGGCTACCAGAAGTCCCCGGCCCTCCTGGCGGCCAATGCCGCGCCCAAGCAGCTCACCGTCACCGTGAAGGGCCCGGCGGGCACCCCCTCCGCCCGTCAGCAGCTGACGCTGGAGAAGCAGATGGGGCCGCAGTCCTTCGACATCCCGGTGAAGGGCGGAGTGTCCGAGGTGGTGCTCACCCTCGACAGCGTGCACCCGGGTTCCAAATACCGCGACACGTGCATCTCCGACGTGCGGGTCTTCGTGGACAGTGACGTGAAGTACAACGCCTCGGCGGAGCAGGGCAAACGCAAGGCCTTGCTGGGCTGGAAGAAGGCGCGCGTGGCGGATGCGAAGTACTACGCCTCCTTGCCCAAGGACTACCCCTACGCCTCCACCCACTTCGAGAAGACCTCCGCGCGGAAGATTCTCTCCCCGCGCTACGTGTTGCCTCCCGGCAAGACGGCCGAGGAGGTCGAGGTCGACGATGCGTCCTTGAAGCCGAACAAGGACTTCGTTCCGCTCCGGACGCTGCTGAGCGCGGATGCCCCCGCGGGCGGCCTGTCCCCGACGGACTGGGCCCTGATCCAGGAACTGGAGACACTCGCGAGCACACCCTCGGAGCAGAAGGGGTCGTGGTACGCGCTGTCCTTCAAGAAGCGCATCGTGCCACCCGAGAACTTCTCCGTGGCGGGCTCCGTGCGGGACGCGCTTCAACTCGCCGAGGGCTCGCTCTTCGAGGCCCAGGGGCCCGGCCCCCTGACGCTCAAGACGCGGGCCGTGGACTATTACGAGCTCGGGGAGGGCCGCACGAACCTCTTGCTGCTCGAGGGCACGGCCTCGGACGTGAAGAAGGTCTTCTTCACCGCCACGACCACCATCACCGAGCGCTCGACGACCACGACGACCACGCAGGTGCTCGCGCTCTACGAGGCGGGACGTTTGTCGCGGCTCGTGTCGATGGAGATGACGGAGGACGATGGAGAAAGCGGTCCGCTCTTCCAGGTGAGCGTGTCCGTGCCCACCTGGCGCGAGGGCAAGCTGACCCGACTGTCCACGCAGACCGTGGAGGAAGTGGAGGACCACAAGGCCTTCGTCCTGCCGCAAGCGGGCCTCTACCAGCATCAGGTCACACTCCAGGCCGTGTCGGAGTCCTGAGTCCCCCCACCTGCGATTCCCCGGTGGAATGGCCTAGAGTCGCATCCCCATGCGACTCGCCCTCCTGTCCGTGTTCCTGCCGTGCCTGGCCCAGGCCGCCGAGCCCTGGCCCCGGCTGTATTCCGCCGAGGCCAGCGCCACCAGCTTCCTGCGCAACAACTGGAACAAGTACCAGGAGAACTACCACCCCAGTTACGTGCTGGACGATGACCCCAAGACGGCCTGGGTGGAAGGCGCCGACGGCGATGGCGTGGGCGAGTCGCTGACGATTCCGCTCTCGTCGCTGGCCTCGGCGCGCGCGGTGCGGTTGGTCATCTTCAATGGCTATCAGAAGTCCCCGGCCCTCCTGGCGGCCAATGCCGCGCCCAAGCAGCTCTTCGTCACCGTGCGAGGCCCGGGGGGCACGCCCTCCGCCAGCCAGCAATTGATGCTGGAGAAGAAGATGGGGCCGCAGTCCGTCGACATCCCGGTGAAGGGCGGCGTCAGCGAGGTGGTGCTCTCCGTCCACA
The DNA here is from genome assembly GCF_016904885.1 of Archangium primigenium. Lineage (NCBI taxonomy): Bacteria > Pseudomonadati > Myxococcota > Myxococcia > Myxococcales > Archangiaceae > Melittangium > [Archangium] primigenium. Next base: position 6,911,962 of record NZ_JADWYI010000001.1, on the reverse strand, counting down.
GTGTGCACCCGGGCTCGAAGTACCGCGACACGTGCATCTCCGACGTGCGCGTCTTCGTGGACAGCGACGTGAAGTACAACGCTCCGGCGGAACAGGCCAAACGCAAGGCCCTGCTGGACTGGAAGAAAGCGCGTGTGGCGGATGCGAAGTATTACGCCTCCCTGCCCAAGGACTACCCCTACGCCTCCACCCACTTCGAGGAGGCGTACGATCCTCAGGAGGAGATCTCCTTGCGCTACGTGCTGCCTCCGAAGGCCCAGCGGACCGAGGCCGATGCCCTGATCCTCGGGGACAAGGCGCTCAAGAAGAACAAGGACTACGTGCCCCTCCTGGACGCGGTGCGCGCGGGGAAACTGCCCGCCAGCGTGTCCACGGAGGACCAGGCGCTCCTGCGGGAGCTCGAGGCGATGGTGCGGGCCGGGTCCGCCAGACAACTGGGCACGTGGTACGCGGTCTCGCGCAAGGAGCGCGTCGTCCTGCCGGAGAACTTCTCCGTGGAGCCGCCCGTGCGCGAGGCCCTGCACCTGACCGCGGGCTCGTTCTTCGAGGCCCCGGGCCCCGGAGGCCTGGTGCTCAAGAACACCGTGGACGAGTACGAGAAGGAGGCGCGCTCGAACGTGCTCCTGCTGGAGGGCACGACCGCCGAGCCGAAGAAGGTCTACTTCACCTTCAAGTCGGTCATCTCCGATCGCTCGACGATCACCACCACCACACACGTGCTGGCGCTCTACGAGCAGGGGCGGCTCTCGCGCCTGGTGTCCCAGAGCGCCCTGAAGGCCGACTCCGAATTCATCGGCGGTGAGTCCGCCGTGAACGTGGTGCGGCCCACCTACACGGACGGAAAGCTGTCCCGGCTGGAGCTCCAGTCCATGAAGGAGCAGGAGGGCGCGGAGGAGGAGACCCCGGCGGAGTTCGTGGGCACCTTCTCGCAGCGCAAGACGCTCACGGCCGGGACGCGCTCCTGAGCCGTCGAGGCCCCCCGCGAACGCCTCGTGCCCTGGTGCTGGGCCTCCTCGTGCTCGCCGCCCCGGGGGCGGCGGCGGATGGGCCGTGGGGCTTCGGGGACTTCCTGGAGCCCGTTCGCATCCCCCAGGTCTCCGCCGAGACGTGCGAGGCCTGTCACACCAAACAGCACACGGCCTGGAACCAGTCCCACCACCGGGCGAGCTTCGACAACCCGCTCTTCCTGGAGGGCTTCGCCACCGAGCCCCATGCGCGGTGTGTGTACTGCCACGCCCCCAGCGAGGAGCAGTCCCAGGCGCTCCTGCGAGGGCGGCGGCGGGTGGTGCGTGAGCGGTCGCTCGCGTCCGTGCCCCGGGAGTCGCTCGCGCACGAGGGCATCACCTGTGCGACGTGCCACCTGCGAGAGGGCGCGGTGCTGTCACCCCACGCGGGTGTGGTCTCGGATGCACACCCGGTGCGGCACGAGCCCCGGCTGCGCGAGGCGTCGTTCTGCGCGGGGTGCCACGAGTTCCTGGGCCACGATGTGGTGGACGGCCGCACGGTGCTCAACGACGAGCGGCTGCAGACGACCTTCAGTGAATGGAGCGCCTGGCGCGCGGGCGGAGGGACGCGCACGTGCCAGCAGTGCCACATGCCGGACAAGGCCCACACCTTCCGAGGCGCGTATGACTTGGAGTACCTGCGCGGCGCGCTGAGCGTGCACGTGGAGCGCGAGCGGGGCCGGTGGGTGGCGGTGGTGGAGTCGCGGGGCGTGGGCCATGCGTTTCCCACCGGGGACGTGTTCCGCCACCTGGTGCTCTGGGCGGATGACACGTCCGTGGCGCGCTTCGGTCAGACATTCGCGCTCACGCCCACGGAGGCGGGCGAGGTGACGTTGAAGCGCACGGCCAACACGTCCCTTCAGCCCGGGGTGCCCGTCCGGGTGCCCCTGCCGAAGGGCACCCGGCGCGTGCGCGTCACCTACCACTACGCCCGGGGCGACACCCCCTCGGTGGAGCTGGCCACCGAGCGGGTGCCGTGAGTCCGGCGCCTTACTTCAGCGAGTCCAGGTAGGGCCGGTGGTTGTTGGTGAACTCGAAGTTGGCGAAGGCATCCCAGTTCACCGACCAGGACATGAGGCCACGGAAGCTCTTGTTGTTGGTCACGTTGCTGCGCACGGTGTAGCTGCCGATGGACGTGCCCTTGACGAGCGCGTTGACGGCCTTCTGCACCTCGGCGGGGGTGGTGTAGCCGCCGCCCGCGTTGCCGTTGGCGGGCAGGCCGATGACGACCTGGTCCGGGCGCAGCGCGGGGAAGAAGTTGGAGGCGTTGCGCGCCACGGGGAAGCCCGTGAGCAGCATGTCCGTCATGGCCACGTGGAAGTCCGCGGTGCCCATGTTGTGGTACTGGTCGTCCAGGCCCATGATCGGGCCCGAGTTGTAGTCCTGCACCTGCAGCCAGTTGAGGATGTCGCGCGTGGCGTAGAGCACGGGCAGGTAGGCGCCGGCGCGGTTGTCACAGCCCGAGCAGCTGCCGCCGTAGAACTGGTAGCCCAGCTGCACGAAGAACGTCTCGGGCGCCATGGTGAGCATGAACTTCGTGCCGAAGTTGTTGCGCAGCGAGCGGATGGCGGCGATGAGGTTCACCACCACGGGCGTCTTCGGGTTCTTGATGTCCGCGTCCCCGGCGTTGAGCGACAGCGAGTGGCCCTCGAAGTCGATGTCCATGCCGTCGAAGCCGTACGTCTGGATGATGGACGTCATGGAGCTCACGAAGGCATCGCGCGCCGCCGTGGTCTCCAGGCGCACCTGGCCGTTGGCGCCGCCGATGGAGATGATGACCTTCTTGCCCAGGCCCTTGAGGTAGGCCACGTCCGACTTGAAGTCCGCCACCGAGGTGCCGTAGGGCGTGAAGGCGACGGTGCCGCCCGTGGGGCTCGTGGGCTCGGCGAAGGACACGTTGATGACGTCCCACTTGGTGGACACGTTGCGCAGGCGGATGAAGCCCGAGCCGTTGTCGAAGTTGTGCCAGTAGCCCACGAGGATCTTGCTCGGCACGTCCCCGCCGCTGGTGCTGCCCTTGTCCGTGCGCGCGCTCACGGCGCCGCTCATCGCGGAGCGGTTGCCCGCCGCGTCGACCGCCTGGACCGCGAAGGTGTACGCCGTGTCGGCCTGCAGCCCGGCCACCGTGGCGCTCGTCGTGGTGCTGGTGGCCACGAAGGTGGTGGTGCCCGCGAAGACCTCGTAGCGCACCACGCCCACGTTGTCCGTGGAGGCCGTCCAGCTGAGCGACACGCTGCTGCTCGTCACGCCCGTGCTCTTGAGGCCCGAGGGGGCGGTGGGCGCCTGGGTGTCGGTGCTCTGCGGCGACGTGGTGGTGCTGAACGCGCTGCTCGCCGTGGAGCGGTTGCCCGCCGCGTCGCGCGCCTTCACCGTGAAGGTGTAGGTCGTGTTGGCGCTGAGCCCGCTCACCGTCACGCTGGTGGCGCCGGTGGTGCTCGCCACGGCCGCGGAGCCGCCCGAGAACACCTCGTAGCCCGTCACGCCCACGTTGTCCGTGGAGGCCGTCCAGGTGAGCGTCACGCTGCTGCTCGTCTTGGCCGAGGCGCCCACGCCCGAGGGCGCGCTGGGGGCCTGGGTGTCCTGGGGCTGCGAGGCACCGGCCTCCCACAGGGCGGGGACGTTGGGCGGCTCCCAGCCCGTGAGCGACGTGTGCGCCTGACGGCAGGTGTAGCCCTTGCTCGAGTACGTCACCGTGTCGCTCTGGGCGTAGGCGACGTTGGGCGCCCAGGCGCCCCGGTTGGCGGCCTCGGCCAGGGCGGGCACGAGCCCCATGACCAGGACGGCGATGGCCAGCAAGAGCCCGGAACGGGCGGGGTGGTTTCGGGGGGAGACGTGCATTCCCATGCTCCTCGGTGTGAGTCCGAGTAGGAGGCAGGGGGCCTTTTTTTCGGGTTAATCCCCGGGAACCGCTCTAGCGGGCATTGGGCAGGGACTCGAAGGGCCAGGGGCGCTGCTCGGCGGGCGCCTTCGGGGGGAGCCACCGGTCCGCGAGCCGTTGCGCGACGCGCCAGGGCTCGCCCCCGGCGCGGTTGGTCAGGACGATGACCGTGAGGCGCTCGGCCGGGTACTTCACCACGGCGTTGGTGAAGCCACAGGTCTCGCCGTGGTGCGTCAAGCGCGGGCGGCCCTCGTCCTCGTCCACGAACCAGCCGAAGCCGTAGGGGGAGCGGGAGCCATCGGGCAGGGGCGTGGCGCTCCAGGCGAGGCGCTGGGTGTCGGCGCTCACGAGGGTGTGGGCCTCCAGGGCGCGGTGCCACAGGGCCAGCGCGGTGACGGAGGCGTAGATGCCGCCGTCCCCCAGCACGGCGCTGGTGGGGCTCTGATCCCGGGGGACGAAGCCGCCGGCCGCGTCGGTCGCGTAGCCGTGGGCGCGCCGGGCCACCGTGTCCTGGCCCTCCTCGTGGGCCACCGCGTCGCGCATGCCGAGCGGCGCGAAGACGCGCGTGTGCAGGAAGCGGGCGAAGGGCATGCCGCTCACGTGCTCCACCACGAGCGCGAGCAGCGCGTAGCCCGAGTTGCTGTAGCGCACCGCCGTGCCGGGCGGGAAGTACGTGCCCGGGGCGCGCGCGAGCAGCCCGGGCACGTCGCGGTCCTTCACCTGTTCGGCCTGGGTGGCCGGGACGAAGGCCTCGTAGTCCCAGAGGCCCGAGGTGTGCTGGAGCAGGTGCCGCAGCCGGACCTCGTGCAGGCCGGGCGGCAGACCCGGGAGCACGTCCTCCACACGGTCCTCGTAGGCGAGCTTTCCCTCCTCGACGAGCAGCAGCACGGCCAGGGCGGTGAACTGCTTGCTGAGCGAGGCGAGCCGATACTGGGTGTCGGGTGTGGCGGGGGTGCGCGAGGGCAGGTCCGCCAGGCCCGAGGCGTGCGTGAAGACCACGCGGCCCTCGTGGAGCACGAGGGCACTGGCGCCGGGCTCGTCCGGGTGGGCGTAGTCGGCGAGCAGGGCGCGCGCCGAGGGGGCGCACCCGGTGCCCAGCAGCAGGACGGTGCAGAGCGCGAGCGGAAGGGGTGGGGCGGACACGGGGCGGGGACTACCGGCCCAGCTCGCCGCGCAGCTGCTGGATGGCGGCGAGCAGCGGGGGCGGGTGCAGGTTGCTGGGCACCTCCACCGCGAAGCGCTCGAAGGCGTCCAGGGCCTTGGCCTTGTCGCCCTGCTTCATGGCCAGCGCGCCCATGAAGAGCAGGCCCTCCTGGGCGTCCGGGTACGTGTCCGCCAGCCGCGTCAGCTCCGCCTCCGCGCCGGCCTCGTCGCCGCGCACGGCCCGCAGCACGCTCTGGTGCACGCGCAGCTCCACGTGGAAGGGGTCCACCGCGAGCCCCCGCAGGGTGACGCGCTCGGCCTCCTCGTACATCTGCCGCCGGATGAGCTCGTGGCTCAAGAGCGACGCGGCGTCCAGGTCCCCCGGGTTGTCGCGCAGCCGCTGCATGGTCTGCTCCAGCTCCGAGTCCCCGGACGGCGCCGCCGGAGCACCGGCCGGGCCATTGGCGGCCATGCCCGGGGGCGTGCGGCCCGTGGCGGCCTCGTTCTCGCCGCGCGCGTGCTGCTCGGACACCAGGGTGTAGCCCAGCACGCCGAAGAACAGCACCGTGCCACCGCCCCACAGCGCGCCCTTGAGCTGCGGCGGCAGGAAGCCCGGGGCCTGGGGCCTGGCCACCGGCGCGGGCACGTCCGCGCCCTTCTTGAGCTGCTCGTCCCGCGCGCGCAGGGCCAGGGCGGCCTCCCGCTCCAGCCGCGAGCGCTCGGCCTCGTAGCGCTCGGCGGGCAGGGTGTGCTTCTCCGCGGCCAGCTCCTTGAGCTGCTCGATGAGCGACTGGTAGCGCCGCTCCAGGTCGTCGAGCGCGCCCGAGCGGGGCGCGGCCTCGGCGCCCTTGCGCCGCTGGGAGAGCAGGAAGAGGGCCGCGGCGACGAAGCCCACGGCGAGCACGATGAGGCCAGGCGTCCAGTTGGTGGCGGGGTTCATTGATCCAGCTCCCGGCGCACGGCCGCGAGATAGGGGTCCACCGGCTCGGTGGAGGCGTCGGCCGGGGCCGACGCGGAAGGGGCGGCGGGGGGCGTGGCCGCGGGGGGCCGGTGCACCTGCCGGTAGATGACGAAGGCGCCGCCGAGCAGCAGGGCCACGGGGCCCAGCCACACGAACAGGTTGAAGCCGTCGGCCTTGGGCTGCAGCAGCACCCACTCGCCGTAGCGGGCCACGAAATAGTCGCGCACCTCCTGGTCCGTCTTGCCCTCGGTCACCAGCTCCCGGATCTTGTCGAGCTGGGCGCGCGCCATGGACGAGGGGCTGTCCGCGACGGACAGCCCCTGGCACACCGCGCAGCGCAGCTCCTTGCCGAGCACTTGCACGCGCGCCTCGAGGGGCGGCGCGAGGGGTTCACTTCCGGCCTGTTGGGGCGCGTACTGGCCCGTGGCGAGAAAGAGAGTGAGCGTGAGCAGGGCGGCGGTCATGGGGGACCCGTCTACCTATCGTCCTGGACCGGGTGTTGCCCAGTGGAAAGCCAGGGAGCGGGCGGGCAGGGCCGCCTGTCCGGCGGCTCAAGAGGGAGGCGGGGCCGAGGCCCGGCCCATCCGGGCCTGTCTCAGCCGCAGGAGGCCGGTGGCCATGAGGCTCAAGAGCCGGAACTCGGCGGGCTCCAGCCGTTTCACCGTGCGCACCAGGCGGCGGATCTCCGCGGGCTCCTCCACCGGCCGGGCCGGGGGCTCCTTCGCCCAGAAGTTCTCCTGGGCCGGCGTGAGCCCCAGCAGCACGTCCGAGGGAATCTGGAGGATTTCCGAGAGCTTGCGCAGGGTGGGCACGCTCGGCAGCATGCCGCCGCGCTCCAGGCGCCCGTACACCTCGGTCGCCAGTCCCACCCGTTCGGCGACGTCTTCCTGGGTGAGATTGGCTCGGACCCGGGCCGCCCGGGCCGCGGTCCCAATGGTCGTTGCCAGTCCTCGTGGGAGGGTCATGCCTTGCGATCCTGCAGGAGGGTCGGTCGAGAAAAACGCGGGGCCCGCACCTCCGCGTCCGGACCCACATGACTTCTAAGATAGCCGGAAAAGGGGTGACTTCAAGAGTCATCTGTGAGCATGACCCGACTTTCGAGGTCAGGGCATGCGCGCCATGGCCCCGTGCGATGCGTCAATCGGGCTTGGTCGTTCATGGGGCGCATGTTTACCTTTGGAGTCTGTTTTCGCCTACCCCCCTTCGGTGAGCCCCCCGGAATCCCCTCACCTCCATCTCACCTCCATTAAGGAGCAGCGCCCATGTCGACTCGGCCCCATCCCGATCCAGCCCCCAAGGGGGCCCCCGCCGTGGTGCTGGAGGCCGGACTGGCGAGCTACGAGCTCGTGCGCTCGCTGGGGCAGGGCCACCATGGAGAGCTGCTGCTCACGCGGCAGCGCTACCCGGGCGGCTGTGGCGGGCTCACGGTGCTCAAGCGCCTCAACCGCGTGGTGCGCCAGGAGGACTACCAGCGCCTGGTGGAGGAGGCGCGCCTGGGGGGGCTCCTGCGCCACCCCAACATCGTCTCCGTGCAGCTGCTCGCGGGCGATGCCGCCGAGCCCCTGCTCGTGCTGGACTATATCGAGGGGCAGTACCTCGGCGACGTGCTGCGCCGCGCCGAGCGCTCGGGCCGGGTCCTCTCCGAGGCCCTGGCCTGCCACGTGACGGCCGAGGTGGCTGACGCGCTGCATTACGCCCATGGGCTCCAGGACGAGAAGGGGCGGCCCCTGGGGGTGGTGCACCGGGACGTGACGCCCCAGGCCATCCTCGTGGGCCGCTGGGGCGAGGTGAAGCTGTCGGACTTCGGGGCCGCCTGGTCGCGCCTGGAGGGGCGCATCTCCACCGAGGGCGACAGCGACCTGGGCAACGTGGCCTACAGCTCGCCGGAGCGCGCCCAGCTCGAGCAGCTCGATGGCCGCTCGGACCTGTTCTCCCTGGGGCTCGTCTTCCTGCAGCTGCTCACCGGCCGGCACCTCCTGGACGCCGCCCCCCGTCACGAGGCGGAGCTGCTCGGCCGCCAGCTCCGGGGGCGCGGGGAGTCGGGGCGGGCGGAGCTGGAGGAGCTGAGCGCCACGCGCACCGCGGAGCTGCTCAAGCGCCTGCGCGAGCTCACCCCGGCGCGGGTGGAGGCGGCGCTGGGCGGGGTGGCCGAGCCCCTGCGGCCCGTGGTGCGCCGGCTGCTCGCGCCCCAGCGCGAGGCGCGCTTCGCCACGGGCGCCGAGGTGGCCGAGGCCCTGCGCGAGCACCTGTGGCGCTCGGGCCCGCGCTACGGCCACACCGCCCTGGCCGCCGAGGTGGCGGCCCTGACGGACTCCGTCCTGGAGGAGCTGGAGGAGCCGGTGGACCCCGCTCGCCGGGGGAGGGGTGGAGCGAAGGGGCGCCGGGGGGGGGCGGGCAAGGGGACCTCGGGGGCCTGAGGCCCTTGGCCCGGGGGCTCGGGCCGTGTTAGGTCGCCGCCTTCCCCTGTGCGCGGTTTCACCCAAGGAGTCGGGAAGATGGCTCGCCGTCAGATCCGTGTCGTCGGCGCGATGTTGCAGAACGCCGAGGGCCGCTACCTCATCACCCAGCGCCCGCCCAAGGCGACGCTGCCCTTGTTGTGGGAGTTTCCGGGCGGCCGCGTGGAGGAAGGCGAGGGCGATGAGCAGGCGCTCGCCCGGGAGATCCGCGAGGAGATGGGCGTGGAGGTGGAGGTGCTGGAGCAGGCCCTGCACACCCACCACGAGTACCCCGCATATGACATCGACTTCCGGGTGTACCGCTGTCGCCTCGCCCACCCGGACGCGGCCATCCAGCACGTGCGGGTGCACGACCACCGCTGGGTGCTCCTGGAGGAGATGCAGCAGTACCGCTTCCCGGACGCCGACTCCAAGACGCTGGCCCGGCTGTTGGACCTGGAAGGCTGACGTGCGGCGCGGGTACGCCGGACTCCTGGCGACCCTGCTGCTGTGCGCCTGTCCGGCGAAGAAGCCGGAGGCGGCGCGCGCGGAGGCGGTGGTGCGCTACCCCCCGGCCGAGGGCGTGCCGGGCTGTCGGCTCTATGGCGAGCCCCGCTCCGTGGGCGCGGTGCCCCTGGTGCTGGCGGAGATGTCCGGCCTGGCCGCGAGCGTCCAGCACCCGGGCGTGTTCTGGTCCCACAACGACTCGGGCAACGCGCTCCAGGTCTTCGCCATCGAGGCCTCCGGCAAGGTGCTCGCCACGGTGACGCTCACCGGCGGGCCGGCCGGGGGCACGGACGTGGAGGACATCGCCGTGGGGCCGTGCACGCCCGGCGAGGCCCGCGCCTGCCTCTTCCTCGCCGACACGGGTGACAACTTCGAGCGCCAGCCCCGCGCGCACCTCCTGCGGCTGCCCGAGCCCGAGCGCCTCGCCGACGACACCCTGCCGGTGGACACGCTGACGTTCGCCTGGCCGGACCGCCCCCATGACTGCGAGTCCCTCGTCGTCGAGCCGGGCTCGGGGCGGCTGGCCGTCATCACCAAGGAGCGCGACTCGCTGGGCGAGGTCTTCGCGCTGCCGGGGCTCGCGCCGGATCGGGTGGCCCAGGCCGTCCACCTGGGCTCGCTCCGGGCGCCGGGCAACGCGGACTTCCTCACCACGGCCGCGGCGCTCCACCCCTCGGGGCAGCGGATGCTCTTGCGCACCTACACGCGCGTCTGGGAGCTGCGCCGCCCGGGGGCCACGCGCCTCGAGGAGCTGCTGCTCGGGCAGCTCGCCGAGGTGCCCGGTCCCAGCCAGGCCCAGTCCGAGGCCATCACCTACCTGCCCGACGAGGGCTCCCCGGACGACAGCCACGCCTATTTGATCGGCTCCGAGTTCGCCGGACAACGCCTCTACCAGGTCGACTGCCGCTGATCCTCACTGTCCGCTGGCCGACGCTGTCCAACACTGGGCATCGCTTTGGGCCGGAGGGACAAGAGGTGAGGTCCCGATCTCCTCATTAACGGGATCTGCTTCGCTCTCCGGGTTGACCGCCGAGCGGGTGTGGCCATCTTTGACCCACACCAAGTCGTACCGCGTACCACAGGGGTGCGCGTTCAGGGGGACGGGGAGAGTGCCGCCGATGAAGCCTCAGGACACGCCGCCGCCGGGAGCCAACCCGCGCGCGAAGAAGCAGGACAAGACGCCTCCACCGCAGCCCAAGGGTTTCCGCTTCGGTTCACCCCTGGCTTACATCTTCCTCCTCGTGCTGGGCTTCATGCTCTTCCGCAACGTCTTCCAGGACGCGGGCGTGCAGCGCGTGAGCTACAGCCGCTTCCGGGACGCCATCTCCGAGGGGCGCTTCAGCCGCGTCCAGCTCTCGCCCGAGTGGGTGAAGGGCTACCTCAAGGAGGGCGCCGCTCCCGCGCAGCAGGGCGGCGAGAGCGCCACCGCGAACAACGCCAACAACGCCAACAACAACGGCTCCAACGCGCCCGCCACGCCCACCGCGGGCTCGGGCGGCGCGGGCCCGCTCCGGGGTGAGCCCGGCGCCCTGCCGTGGATGGCCTACCGCGTCCAGGGCGACAACGATCTCGTGCCCATGCTCGAGGAGAAGGGCGTGCAGTACGAGGCCGTGCCCCAGTCCAACTTCTCCGACGTGCTGTGGATCTGGCTCGTCCCGCTCGCCCTGGCCTTCGTCTTCTGGAGCTTCATGATGCGGCGCATGGCCGGCGGCATGGGCCAGGGGCCGCAGGGTGTCATGAGCTTTGGCAAGACGCGCGCCAAGGTGCAGGCCGAGGCCGACACGGGCGTGGGCTTCAAGGACGTGGCCGGTGTGGACGAGGCCGTGGACGAGCTGCGCGAGATCGTCGAGTTCCTCAAGACGCCGGAGAAGTTCCGCCGCCTGGGTGGCCGCATCCCCAAGGGCGTGCTGCTCGTGGGCCCTCCGGGCACGGGCAAGACGCTGCTGGCGCGCGCCGTGGCGGGCGAGGCCGGGGTGCCCTTCTTCAGCCTGTCCGGCTCGGAGTTCGTGGAGATGTTCGTCGGCGTGGGCGCCGCCCGGGTGCGCGACCTGTTCGCCCAGGCCACCGCCAAGGCCCCGTGCATCATCTTCATCGACGAGCTGGACGCCATCGGCAAGAGCCGCAACGCGGGCGTGGCCGGCGGCCACGACGAGCGCGAGCAGACGCTCAACCAGCTGCTCGCGGAGATGGACGGCTTTGACAGCCGCGCGGGCCTCATCATCATCGCCGCCACCAACCGGCCGGAGATCCTCGACAGCGCGCTCATGCGCCCGGGTCGCTTCGATCGCCAGGTGCTGGTGGACCGTCCGGACAAGCGCGGCCGCGAGCGCGTGCTGGAGATCCACTCCAAGGGCGTGAAGCTCGGGCCGGACGTGGACATCAAGAACATCGCCTCGCGCACCCCGGGCTTCGCTGGCGCGGACCTGGCCAACGTGGTGAACGAGGCGGCCCTGCTCGCCGCGCGCAAGAACCGCGACGCGGTGCTCAAGGCGGACTTCGAGGAGGCCATCGAGCGCGTGGTGGCGGGTCTGCAGAAGAAGAACCGCCGCATGAACGAGCGCGAGAAGGAGATCGTCGCGCACCACGAGGCGGGCCACACGGTGGTGGGCTGGATGCTGCCCAACGCCGAGCGGGTGACCAAGGTGTCCATCATCCCGCGCGGCCTGGCGGCGCTGGGCTACACCATGTCGATGCCGCTCGAGGACCGCTACCTCATGTCCTTCGACGAGCTGCGCGACAAGATGGCCGCGATGATGGGCGGTCGCGCCGCGGAGGAGATCTTCGTGGGCGAGGTGTCCACGGGTGCCTCCAACGATCTCAAGCAGGCCACCGACGTGGCGAAGATGATGGTGCGCGACTACGGCATGAGCTCGCTGGGCCCGGTGGCCCTGGGCGCCGACCAGGGTCCGGGCTTCCTGCGCTCGGCCGGCCTGCCCGAGACGCGCACCTACTCCGAGCAGACGGCGCGCATGGTGGACGAGGAGATCCGCAAGATGGTGACCGAGGCGCTCGACCGGGCGCGCGCGGTGCTCACCCAGCACCGTGACAAGGTGGAGGTGCTCGCCGCGCGGCTGCTGGCCGTCGAGGTGGTGGACGAGGACGACCTCCGCACGCTGCTCGGGCCCAAGGCCACCTCCGGCCGGGGCCTCCTGCACCCCGAGGCCCATCAGGTCATCTCCGCCCACCCCGTGGGCGAGGAGCCCCTGCCTCCCGACGCCCACCACGCCACGGGGACCCTCCCGGACGTGTAGTGGCGGCGGACAGGGGAGCGGGTGGGTGACTGCCCGCCTGCTCCCGAGCCGGACACTCGCCCCTTCTTCGCCGCGCGGCCTGCGGTGTCGAAGGGGCGAAATTATGTTGCTCGGGAAGGAGGGAGCGCCCGTGGAGAACCGAATCGGTAAGAGCTATACGGCGCGCAAGTCGCTCTTCGCCAAGGGCTTGCGAGATGGACGTCTCACGGTGCAGGAGATCGAGGAGGCGCTGCCACCCGGCACCCTCACGGCGGCCGAGCGCTGGCTGCTGTACTACTCGCTCCGGGCCGCCCAGGTGGAGATCATCGACGAGGTCACCGGTCAGATCGACCATGGCTTCATGACGGAGCCCCCGTCGATGCCCGCGGAACACTGACGCCCCCGGGCCTCCCAGGTGGGAGAAGCGCTCCCCCCGACTTTGACTCGGGGGGAGGGCTGGTTAGGTTCGGCGCATGAATGGCAATCCCCGGACAGACAATCCGTTCCAGGACACCGAGCCCCAGGACGACGTGATTTCGCCCGAGGCGCCCCCCGAGGCGCGGGGCTCCGCCGCCGAGGTGGCGCGCCTGACGGCCGAGCTGGAGGCCTCCCGACGCCGCGTGGACCAGCTCGCGCGCGCCTACCAGGAGCTGGAAAAGGACCGCGAGGAGTTCAAGCAGCGGCTCACGCGCGAGCGCGAGCGCATGCTGGACGTGGAGCGCGGCAAGGTGGCCACCCAGCTGCTCGAGGCCGTGGACGAGCTCGACATGTGCTTGTCCATGAGCGGCCCCGAGGAGGCGAGTGGCCTGGCCAAGGGCGTGCGGCTCATCCGCGACGGGCTCCTGTCCAAGTTGCAACAGGCGGGCGTGGAGCGGCTCCAGCTGGTGGGCCAGCCGTACGATCCCAACACCGCCGAGGCCACCGACATGGAGATCACCCCGAATCCCGAGGAGGATCAGCGGGTGGTGTCCGAGGCGCGGGCGGGCTACCGGCTCAAGGACCGCATCATCCGGCCGGCCCGGGTGAAGGTGGCGCGCTACATCCCCCCCGCCAACGCCTGAGTCGCCTGCTAGGGTAGGCGGAGACCTTCCCCGCCGCCCCCGTCTTGGAGGGACCTGGGACGCCCCGGGTGGCCCGGGAAGCCGCTGGGGGGGGTGGATGTTGCGCCCCTCGCCATGCCCCCCGTCCTTTCTTCATCCGTTCTTCGTCCGCTGGCCCGTGGGGCCGGACTGCTCGCATGGCTGCTCACCTCGGCCGGGTGGGCGGCGCCGGACACGCTCGACACGTGGCTGTCGGCCCGGGCCCGGGAGCACACCGACTGGCTCGAGAACTCGCTGCGCGCCTCCCCGGGCACGGGCGGCCTGTGGCGCGAGTGGACCGCGTCCGAGCCCATGCTGCCGGGCTTCGTGCCGCCCGGCTCGCTCGCGCCCCTCATCCGCGCGGTGGAGTCGGGCGTGGTGAACATCAGCGTGACGGCGGCGGTGGGGCGCGAGGGCACCCGCTCGGCGAGCGGCTCCGGCTTCCTGCTCACCCCCGAGGGCCTGGTGGTGACGAACAACCACGTGGTGGCGCGCGGCAACGACGTGGCGAGCCAGATCGTCGTGCGCCTGGCGGACGGGCGCGAGTTCCAGGCCGAGGTGGTGGGGCGTGACGCGTCCACGGACGTGGCGCTCGTGCGGCTCCTGGGCGAGGACGCCCGGGGGCTGCCCGCGGTGTACCTGGGGGACTCGGACCGGCTGGAGGTGGGGGACTGGGTGCTGGCCATCGGCAACCCGTTCGGCCTGGACCACTCGGTGTCCCACGGGATGATCTCCGCCAAGGAGCGGGTGATTGGCGTGGGCCCCTTCGACGACTTCATCCAGACGGACGCCCTCATCAACCCGGGCAACTCCGGCGGGCCGCTCTTCAACATGCGCGGCGAGGTGGTGGGCGTGAACACGGCCATCATCAGCGAGGGCCAGGGCATTGGCTTCGCGGTGCCCAGCAACATGGTGAAGGACCTGCTGCCCAACCTGAGCCGCAACGGGCAGCTGCAGCGCGGCTGGCTCGGGGTGATGATCAACGAGCAGAACGAGGCGGGCGCGCGCATCGCGGTCGTCACGCGCGTGTACGCGGGCAGCCCCGCGGCGCGCGCCGGCATCCGCGAGGGCGACTCGCTGGTGGGGGTGAACGGCCGGCGCGTGGACTCCTTCCCGCAGCTCCTGCGCAAGGTGTCCCTGCTGGCGCCGGACTCGCGGGTGACGCTGTCGCTCATGCGCGAGGGCACGCCCCTGGAGGTGCAGGTCACCCTGGTGTCGCGTGGGGCCCAGGAAGGCGTCGGCGCCGGCGTCGCGGGCTCCGGCAACCTGACGGCGTTCGGCCTGTCCCTGCGCGACATCACCCCCGACGTGGCCACCACCCTGGGCGTGGTGCCCTACACGGGGCTCCTGGTGTCACGGGTGGAGCCCGGCTCCCCGGCCGCCCGCAAGGGCGTGGTGGCGGGGGACCTGATCGTCGAGGTCAACCGCCGCAAGGTGAAGGACCTGGCGGCGCTCAAGGGCGCGCTGGACAAGGGCTCGGGCGCCATGGTGCTCCTGCGCCTGCAGCGCGGCGACGTGCAGCAGTACCTGGCGCTGGAGCATTGAGGGCTCGGAAGACGGCCCGGGAGACGGCCCGGGAGCTACTTCCGGTTCGCGTCGCCCACCACCCACATGCCCAGGGGCTTGCCCGTGGTGGCGTTGGACAGGAGCACGCCCTCCACCCGGCACGACACGCCGTAGAGCTTGCCCCGGCCCTGGTTGCGCTCCATGCCCCAGATGCCCTCGGGCGAGAAGACGAGCTGCATGCGCACCTTGCGGCTGGAGAACAGGCGCATGAAGTCGGTGGCGTTCCACCCCTCGGGTGTGGTGCCCGTCACCCGGATGGGGGCCACGAGCGGCTGATCCTCGGCGCTCAAAGCACTGGGCGCCCCCTGGGTGAGGAAGTACGAGCCGCCGGGGAAGGAGGGGGTGACGAGGATGGTGTAGTTGCCGCTGCCCGGCTGGTAGGGCCCGGGCTGCACCATGCTCGCCGCGCTCTCGCCGACGATCATGTAGAGCTTCTTGCCCTCGTACTGCTTGCGGAACTCCTCCGAGGCGCCCCGGCAGCCCAGCCCCGAGAAGAAGCCCGAGCACTCCCCCACGTACTTGTCCAGGAACGTCCCGAGGCTGCCCAGCGCCTCGGCTTGATCCCTCAATTGGGCGAAGCGGGAGTCCACGTCCGCCAGGGCGAGGGTGGGCAGGAGCAGCACGGCCAGGAGCAGTCGTCGCACGGGGGGTATCTCCTCGGGAAGGGGGGCCGCGATGGTGCCACTCCTGGCGCCGCCCCGCATCTCTCCTGGTGGCGTACGTGTCGGTACGTGTCGGTGTGTTGCGGTGGAGATTTTGACTACATGGTCCCACCATGTAGTTTCTCTCCCACCTTCCACCCACCCCGGAGACACCCGTTGGCCCAGGTTCAGGTTCGTGAGCGCCGCGCCCATCTGCGTTTCGACAAGGTCTTCACCATCTACCTCTCCACGCAGGGGGGGTTGAGCCGGGGGATTGGCCGCAACATCAGCCAGCAGGGCCTGTTCGTGGAGACGCGCGAGTCCATGTCCCTGGGGGAGCGGGTGAAGGTGACGTTCGCGGGCGAGGACGGCACGGAGATGTCGTGCCTGTGCGAGGTGCGCTACCAGGTGGCGCTCTCGTTCGGCCGCAAGGACGGGCGCGAGGGCAACAGCCGGGGCGTGGGCCTGCGCATCGTGGCC
Source organism: Archangium primigenium (assembly GCF_016904885.1). Lineage (NCBI taxonomy): Bacteria > Pseudomonadati > Myxococcota > Myxococcia > Myxococcales > Archangiaceae > Melittangium > [Archangium] primigenium. Next base: position 6,896,038 of record NZ_JADWYI010000001.1, on the reverse strand, counting down.
TACGAGGTCCACGAGGACGCGCCGCTCTTGCTCGTGGCGCGCGAGCGGGTGATGCACTGAGGGAGGGGACACCCCGGGAAGTCCTCCCGGAAGTCCTCCCGGAGGTCCTCCGGAAGCACGAAGGGCACGGCCGCGTCGGGTGCGGACCGTGCCCTTCGTGTGTCCAGGGGGTGGCCTGTCGGGGACCCCCCCCGGGGCGGGATTACTGGGAGAAGCCCTCGAGGAGGTAGTGGGCCTCGATCCGCTTGAGCGCGAGGATCATCGCGGCGCAGCGCGGGTCCACTTCCTTGCCGATGCAGAACGGCCGGCTGTCGTGCGTGTCCGAGCGGCGCGACTGGTTGCGCGAGATGTCGCGGATGATGCGGTAGTTGCGCTTCATCGCGTGCTCGAGGCGCTGGTTGACCTCGGCCTCGCTCCAGCGCTCCATGCGCTTGTTCTGGATCCACTCGTAGTAGCTGACCGTCACACCGCCCGCGTTGGCGATGATGTCGGGGATCATGTCGATGCCGCGCTTCTGCAGGACGCGGTCGGCCTCGGGGGTGGTGGGGCCGTTGGCGCCCTCGGCCACGAGCTTCACCTTGAGGCGCTCGGCCACGTCGGCGGTGATCTCGCCGCCCAGGGCCGCGGGCAGGCAGATGTCGGCCTGCACCTCCCAGAAGTCCTTCTTGTCGATCTTCTGCCCGCCGGTGAACCCGAGCACGCTCTTGCGCAGGTTCTTGGGATCATTCACGTGGGCGAGCAGGGCGGGCACGTCGATGCCATCGCCGTTGTAGATGGTGCCGTCCGCGTCGTTGACGGCCAGCAGGCGCGCGCCCATGCGCTGCAGGATGGCGGCGCCGTGGCTGCCCACGTTGCCGAAGCCCTGGAGGATGAAGCTCTTGCCCCGGAGGTTCTCGCCCCGCTCGGCGTAGTAGTCCTCGATGCAGAAGGCGACGCCCTGGCCGGTGGCGGCCGCGCGGCCCTCGGAGCCTCCGATGCGCACGTCCTTGCCGGTGACGATGCCGCGCATGCCGTGGCGGTCGCGCTCACCGTCCGAGTACTGGCGGTACATGAGCGCCATGATGTCCCCATTCGTCCCCACGTCCGGCGCGGGGATGTCGATGTTGGGGCCGATCATGCTCTTGAGCTTGTACATGAAGCGCAGGGTGATGTTCTCCAGCTCCTCGCGGCCGTAGGCGCGCGGATCGATCTGGATGCCACCCTTGCCACCGCCAAAGGGGACCTCGGAGATGGCCGTCTTCCAGGTCATCTCGGCGGCGAGCGCCTTGAAGAGATCCAGCGACACCTCGCGGTGGTAGCGGATGCCGCCCTTGTAGGGGCCGCGCGCCTGGTTGTGCTGCACGCGGTAGGCCTTGAAGCGCTGGGACTCCCCGGGCACCAGCTGGTACACGTGGCCGTCGGGCAGGCGCAGGTGACCGCGGCGGATGGACACGTCCGAGCCGAGCAGGGCACGGCCATTGAGGATGATCTTCCCGTCGGCCAGGCGCTCCAGGCCCTCGGGGTTGCGCACCTGGGTGTGCGGCAGATCCGCGAAGTCGCGCGCCTGCTCGGGCGTCAGCGGGACCAGCCGGTCCTTGAGCTTGGCGGTGACGTAGAAGATGTGCTCGTAGTCGGGCTCCTCGAGCTCGAGGCGGACGCGCTTGTCCAAGCCGATGAGGTCGGCGGCGCGATGGAAGATCTCCATCGCCTCCGTGTAGACGGTGCGCTTGGGCGTCGGGGCCGGGGCGCGCATGAAGTTCTCTTCGCTGGCCATGGGGAGGAATCGCTCCTTGGGGTTGAGGCGATCGTCGGGGGTGTAACACCGCCCTTATGTGCATAGGCCCTGGCGGGGGTCAATCGCCTCTCGTTCTTCGTTAAAATGTAAAGCTTGAATCGTTTCAGGAGGTTAGCCAACGCGACGTGTCATGGACGTGACGCGTCAAGGCACGTGGGGACGAGCGACCGCGGCGCGTCGGAAAACGGACAAGGGTGGGGGCGGGGCCTGGACGGCGGAGGGCGCGTGAAGAAGTGCTTGCGGTGCCCGGAGGCCCATGGTACTTCGCGCTCACTTCCGGCGGCGGTGCGGAAGAGGCGGTGTTGGGCCGACATAGCTCAGTTGGTAGAGCAACTGATTCGTAATCAGTAGGTCTCCGGTTCAAATCCGGATGTCGGCTCCAGAAAACAAGAAGGGCCGGTCACGCGAGTGACCGGCCCTTTTTCTTTGCGCCTCGGCACGTCTGGCGCACGGGCGGAGGAGCGGCATGCGCACCCGGTGGAAGGCCTGGGCCCTGCTCGTGCTCGTGCTCCACGCCGCCTGCGTCACGGGGGCTCCCCGGGGCGCTCATCCACCTCGGCCCGTGGAGGACCGGGTTCACCTCTCCGAGCCCCTGGGGTTCGGGTCCGTGCGGGTGAGCGACTCCGAACTGGATGAGGCCCTCGCCGGTCTGATCCTGAACCTGCCGCTGCGGGTGGCCGGGGCGCATGTTCCGCGTTCCCGCAGCTGGCGGTTGGCACAGGCCTCCGCCTCACTCGCGGGCGAGGCGTGGCGCACGCCCCTCGCGCGGTCCTACGGTCACTTCTGCTCGCGGCGGGAGACGCCAGGCGACTGCCTGGGGCTGTTCAAGGATGGGCCGGGCCTGGATGGCGAGGACAAGCGCGACCTGGCCCTGGCGCTCTCCGTGAGCGCGGCGCTGGAGGCCCGCGACGCGGAGTTGCGAGGCATGGTCTCCACGACGCGGTTGTGGACGACGCTGAGCGTCTCGCTCATCGGCTACATGGCCCTGGTCGCGGCCCCCGAGCCCCTGTCCAAGGGGCTCGCCGCGGCGCTGACCCTGCTCCTGTGGGGCTACTTGGGCTGGGAGTTTCTCGACCTGGTTCGGGCCTACTTCCTCCTGTGGGAGGAGGCGGCGGAGGCCAGCACGTTCGCGGAGCTGCGCGAGGCGGGAGAGCGTTTTGGCCAGGTCATCGGGCCCAACAGCATGAGGATCCTCCTCTTGCTGGGCACGGCGGCGGTGGGCGGGACGGCGGCGCTCGTGTCCAGGGCTCCGACACTGCCGGGCTTCGCGAAAGCGGCCGGTGCACTCGAGTCCCATGCCGGCATCCGCGACGTGCTCACGGCCGCGCAGGAGGCGGACGCGGTGAAGGTCGCCGTGGCCGAGGGCACCATCCGCGTCGTCCTGCCCGCCCATGTCGTGAGCATGGCCACGAGGGACTCTTCCACTCGCGCGGACCCGCCGAGGAAGCCGGAGGTGCACCACATCGCCACCATCGAGAACAGCAAGTCCACGGTGCGAGGCGGGCCGTGGACACCCCGGTTCAAGACGCTCTTCGACAAGGCCGGGATGCGGATGAAGGACGTGGAGAACACAGTGCCTCTTGAGGGCCACAAGGGGCCTCATCCCGAGCGATATCATCGCCTTGTGTTCCGAGACTTGGATCAGGCGATGCGGGGCTGCCGGGGGGTCGCGGAATGCCGGGCTGTGCTGACGAAAGTACTCAGCGTGCTGGCCAAGGAAATCGCCACGCCGGGCTCGGAACTCAACCAACTCGTTACCCAGGGCGCATCGCGCTAGGTACCCAGTATGTCTCGACACTTCTTCGAGTTGTACGACGATGTCTACGTTTCAGGTCGATGGCACCTGGGCAATCCGGCCGACATACAAGGGCGAGAGGTGGACGACCCCTGGGTATTCAGGAGTGGCAAACCCGTGCGCATCGAGGGACAATTGAGGGTTCCTATTGAGCACGCGGGGAGAGCGCTCGATTTTAGTCTCGCGGGCCTGAGCGTCCCCGTCGTCCATGTCAGGGCAGCCAACATCTTCACGGAGCTCGCTCCTGACGACGTGCAACTCCTTCCCGTGGACCTGGAAAGCGCGCCGGATTCGTACCTCATCCTCGTGGCCACGCGGCTCCTCACCTGTATCGATGAGCAAGCTTCCCGGATCCGGCTTTGGACGCATGAGGATGGGCTCCCTCACAAAGTCGGACAGTATGCCTCCGTGCGTGACATGCGCATCGATCCGTCGGGAGTCGGCGAGGCCAGGGTGTTCCGCGCGCAGGGATGGTCAGGCCCCCTGCTCGTTTCCAGTGAAATCAAGGAGGCGCTGGAGCGCGCGGGCATTACCGGGGTGAAGTTCGAGGCGGTCTGATGGCTGCGCTGTCGCGGCGCTTCGCGGAGTGTGAATGATCCGCTGACGTGGACTGAGGTTAAGTTTCCTCATCCGGCAGGAGAGCGCGCAGCAGTTCGTCGTCGGGACCGAGCGGGCGCCAGCCGGAGGGTGGGGGCTTGGTGAGGATCGCTGTGCTGACCCGTCTTGCTCTGTCCTGATGCGTTTCTGGAGTGTAGGCAATCCACGAGCTGAGCGCCTTGGCGACCTGGAAGCGGTTGGCATCATCCAACACGGTGGGCCAGCCACTGGGGATACCTTCGGACAGCTCGCGTACAAACACGTCGCGAACGAAGCGTGTGACCTGCTTGCGCTGCTCCGCCTCGTCAAGCAATCCGCTCAAGAATTGCACTGCTGCGACGTCTTCCTGTCCAAGCTCTTCCGCCAGCAAGTACAACGGGACGGCGGGGCGCGCGTCGGCGAAAGCGGTGAGCGAATCATACCCACGCTGATGAACTCGCTCATACAGGCGCGCCTTGACGTTGCCTCGCCACGCACGCCCATCACTCATCGTGCACTCCAGCGAATGAAGTTCATCGGGATTTTATAATCCCTCATGTTCTTCGCGACGAACTCCAGGATCTCGTTTCGCGTCAACATCCGATGTCAGCGCCGCGCACCCGGAGAGCAGCAGGGCCAGGGCGAGCAGCAGTCCGGTCCACGGCCCCATCCGCGCGGCAGAACGCCAACTCCCAGTCGGGAAGGCCGGCAGCGGTGGTCCCCTCACTCCATCAGGCGGGTGATCCGGCCCTTTCGCCTGCGCGAGCAGCGGTAGCACCCGCCGCGTGGATGTCATCAGTGCCTCCGATGATTCTATCGGACGGTCCTAACAAATCCGGACAGACGGACAGCACCGGTGAAACAGGCCTCGTCTCGTAGGGTCCGCCATCTGGCCGCACGGGTCGCCCCATCACCATGCGCGGCGCGTGGCCAGGTTACCGGCGGCTCTGGCGTGTCAGCCGTCGTGTCCTCGCGCTGGTTCTGAGCACTCCCTCCGTGAGGCGGTTGCGAGCGGGGCGGTTCCTTCTGTATGGCTCGAAGCGGCGTTCCGCGTTTCGGTCCGTCGCACCTGACAGGCGCTCCCAGGAGAAGAATCCGCCATGCTCCACTTCGACCGCCACGGCCTGCCCCTCTCGACGACGTCCGAAATCGCGGCCGAGTGCTACCGGGAGGGCATGGACCTCCTGCTCTCCGCCTGGCCCGGCGCCGCCGAGGCCCTGGACGCGTCGATCGCGGCCGACCCGGACTTCGCCCTCGCCCATGCGGCGCGCGCCCGCCTGCATACGACCCGCGCCGAACCCGACAAGGCCCGCGAGCGGATCGCCACGGCGACCGGGCTCGTCGCCCGGCGGGGGACAGCGCGGGAGCGGAGCCATGTCGAGGTCCTCTCCCTCGCGATCCACGGCGCCTCGGCGAAGGCGCTGGAGCGGGCCCTCGCGCATGCCGACACCTGGCCGAGGGATGTCCTCATCCTCTCGCTCCCCCTGGGGGCCTTCGGGCTCTTCGCCTTCTCGGGCATGGCGGACCATGACCAGGCGCGCGTGGACCTCTGCGAGCGCCACGCCCGGCACTACGGCGCCGACGACTGGTGGTTCCTCACCTACCGGGGCTGGTCTCACGCCGAGAACGGCGCGGTGGGCCGTGGCCGTGACCTGCTCCAGCGAGCCTGCGAGCTGCGGAGAAACAACGCGAACGCGGTCCACGCGCACGCGCACGCGATGTTCGAGAGCGGCGCGGGGGAGGACGCGGAGGCACTGATCGCGGATTGGCTGCCAGGCTACGATCGCACCGGCATCCTGCATGGGCACATCGCCTGGCACGCGGCGCTCGTCGCCCTGGAGCGCGGTGACGCGGAACAGGCCCTCGCCCTCTACGCGGAGCATGTCCAGCCGTCGGTTTCCGCCGGGATGCCGATCAACGTGGTCAGCGACGCCGCCTCGCTGCTGTGGCGCCTGCGGGCCTACGGGCACGCGGTCCCGGCGGGGCTGTGGGAGCCGGTCGCGGCCTATGCCGAGCGGTCCTTCTCCCAGGCGGGCTTCGCCTTCATCGATGCGCACATGGCCCTCCTCGAGGCGGCGACCGGCGACAAGGCCGCGGTCGAGCGCCGCGCCGAGGCGCTGACCCGCCTGGTCGAGGCGGGCACCCTGGCCGCGGGGCCGGTGGTGCCGGCGATCTGCCGCGCGACCCTCGCCTTCGCGGAGGAGGAATACGCGGGCTGTGTGCGCCTCCTGGAGCCTGTCGCGGCCGAGGTGGTGCGCATCGGGGGCAGTGGCGCCCAGCGCGAGGTGCTGGAGGACACGCTCCTCGTGGCCCTGATGCGAAGCGGTGAGGTGGCCAAGGCCCGCGCGCTCCTCGACCGCCGCCTGCACCGCCGCCCGTCCCCGCGCGATACGCGCTGGCGCGGCCTGCTCACCGCCTGAAGCGCTCCCTGAAGTCGAGCAGGCTTGAGACTAGACCCCCTCATCTGGCAGGAGCATGCGCAGCACCTTGTCTTCGGGACCGAGAGGACGCCAGCCGGGCGGAGGGGGTGTTTCGAACAGGGCATCGCTGGCCCGATCGACGCGTTCCTTGTGGGTCTCTGGGGTGTAGGCGAACCAGCGGCCGAGGGCCTCGGCGATCTTGAAGCGGGTGGCGTCGTCCAGCACCGTCGGCCAACCGTCGGGCACGCTCTGGGACCACAGGCGCGCGAAGAGGTCGCGCACGAAGCGCGTGACCTGCTTGCGCCGCTCGGCCTCGGCGAGCAGCCCACGCAGGACCTGCACTCCTGCGACATCGTCCTGACCCAGTTCCTTGGCCAGCGTCACCAGTGAGGCGGCGGGGCGCGCTTCCGCGAAGGCGGTGAGTGAGTCGTAACCCCGATCGCGGACACGCTCGTACAAGCGTGCCACCCAGTTGCCCTGAAAAGGATGTCCGTCGCTCATGGCCGTCTCCACGAGATGAAACGCGGAGCACTCAATCCCCGCGCTGACCCTTGGCGGAGGGATTGCGTCAGTGGGGCACAACCCAGGGACAGTGGCGCCAGGACGAGCAGCAGGGCCGCACTCATGGGCCCCAGGACGTCAATGCGCATTGTCCACCTCCAAGGCCAAAGGCGAGGGCCCTCGGCCACCCCGTGCGAGAGGGCACCTCGGTCAGCGACGGCCTTTTGGGACCAACCGCCTGGGAACATGCCAGTTCCTCGGCTGTGCGAGGAAGCGCAAGAGCGCGTTGGGTGGGGCAGGGCGTCGCCACGGCTCGCTTCCGTCCGATACCTGACGCGCTGGGGTTGCGTCTCCTCATGGTTTACTTCGGAAACGACCCGCCTTATTGTTTGCCTGGGAAAAAAATCCATCTTCCTCGCGAGGCCCCCGTCATGCCCGAGACCCAGACCCTGTCGCTGCCGGAGAATGCGTCCCTGTTCACCCGCCTGAGCGTGGCGCGCCAGTGCCTCAAGGCGCTCCGGAAGGATCCGACGAATCCCACCTACGGGCAGGTGTTCAACCAGAGCCTGAACGGCAACCTCTACGCGACGCTCGCCCAGGCCCTGTGGCGCAGCGAAGAGGGCCGCCGTCTGCTGACCGAGCGGCCCTCCCTGCAAGGCAAGGAGCTGGACCTGGCCGCGCTGGAGCGCCTGCCCGAGGGCACGCTCGGCCATGATCTGGCGCGCTACTTCCAGGACAACGAGATCTCCCCCTTCGAGACGACGCTCGAGCTCAAGACGGACGTCGACTACATCTCCAAGCGCTACCGCGAGACGCACGACCTGTTGCACGTACTCACGGGCTACGGCACGGACGTGGTGGGCGAGATGGAGCTCCAGGCGTACGTGCTGGGCAACCTGCGGCTGCGCACCTCGGCGCTCGTCCTGACGAACGGCACGGTCCATCACTTCAAGGAGCCGCAGGCCGGCGTCGGGCGGTCCGAGTACCTCCAGCGGGTGTGGGCCGCCTTCCAGCGGGGCCGGGTGTCCCCCCGGTTCCTCGGCTTCCGGTTCGAGGAGCACTGGAGCACCCCGGTGGCCACGCTGCGGGCGCGGCTGTGCGCCCCCGCCCAGGCCTAGGGCGCCTGGCCCAGCCGCTCCGCGATCCGCCGGAACACGGTGTGCGCCTCCGGCGTGAAGGTGGCGCCCATGAACACGTGGAAGCCGCCCGGGGTCTCGTCCAGCTGGACCTGTCCGCCGGCGGCGGCGACACGGTCTCGCAGGAGGCGCGCGTCCGGCAGGAAGATGTCGTGGGTTCCCTGGTAGATCTGCAGCGGTGGCAGGCCCTTGAGGTCCGCGAACAGCGGGCTGAGCCGCGCGCCGCGTGGATCCTCGGCGCCCGCCCACCAGCGGCCTTCCTCCACCAGTTCGGAGGCGCGGAGCATGATGTCGCGCGGCTGCACCGCCGCCACCTCCGGGTTGGACAGCGTGAGGTCCAACCACGGAGAGAACAGGACGAGGTGGCCCGGCAACGGCAGGCCCTGTTCGCGATAGGCGAGCGCCTGGGCCAGCGCCAGGTTGCCGCCCGCCGAGTCGCCGCAGAGCACCACGCGCGCTGGCGCCGTGCGCCCGAGGACGTCCCGGTACACCTGCTCCAGGAAGGGAAACGCCTCGGCGGCGGTGTGCTCGGGCGCCAGCGGGTAGAGGGGGACCGTCACCGTCGCGCCGGTCTCCTCGATGAGCTGCTCGAGGATGTCCCAGTGCGCGCCCTGGAGCGGATTCACGAACGCGCCCCCGTGCGTGTAGATGATGTGCCAGCCGCTCGCCCCATGCTTCGGGGTCAGCGTGTAGACGGGCTGGCCGAGCACGGTGTCCTCCCGCACGTCACAGCGATTGCGCAAGGCGCGGGGGAGGGTCGCGGGGGTGGGGGGCTTCCGGTTCTCGTACTTCCGCCGGAGCTCGGCGGGATCCCGCTCTGGACCCCGCCCGAGCCGCACCGCGGTGGAGGCCAGCCGCAGCCGCACGCTCGGAGTGCACCCGGTGCCGGACGTCATGAGGGAGAGCAGGCCCAGGGCGAGCCCGAGGCGGGTCCGGGAGCCCACGCGCGGGAGGCGTTCGAGCGGGTTCATCCGGGGAACAGCGCCCCGCGCAGCGCGGCCGTGTAGACGCCCCGGAACTCGCGCGACACGCCGGCGCTCCGGGCGATGACCTCGAAGCCATGGAAGGCGCCGGGCACCACGGTGACGGCGCAGGGCACGCCCGCGGCCTCCAGGCGACGGGCGTACGCGAGGTCCTCGTCGTGGAACAGGTCATGGGTGCCCACGCCGAGCCAGGCCGGCGGCAGCCCCGAGAGATCCTCGCGCCGCGCGGGGACGGCATGGGTCGGCGCCTCCGCGCCCCCCGGCTCGTGGCCCAGGTAGGCACGCCACCCGAACACGTTGCTGCCCTGGTTCCAGGTGCGGTGGTGCGTGCCGTCGATGTCCGTGCGCCTCGTCGTGCGGTCATCCAGCATCGGGTAGACGAGCAGTTGGAAGCAGGGGCGGACCTCGGCGCGATCATGGGCCCGTTGCGCCAGCGCCGCCGCGAGCCCGCCGCCCGCGCTCGCCCCGCCGATGGCGATGCGCTCGGGAAGGACGTCGAGCGCGCCCGCCTGGGCGAAGAGCCACGTCAACGCCGCGTAGCAGTCCTCCAGCGGGCCCGGAAAGGGGTGCTCGGGCGCCAGCCGGTAGTCCACGGAGACGACGAGGATGCCCAGCTCCCGGGCGAAGTCGATGCACAGGAAGTCATCCATCTCCGGCAGGCCGAGGATGTAGCCGCCCCCGTGAATCCACAGCAGCGCCGGAGTCGGGCCGGGGGCGGGCTGTCGGGGCCGGTAGGTCCGCACGCGGACGGGCGGCGCCCCGGAGGGCCCGGGCACCCGCGTGTCCTGGACGACCACGTCCTCGGGGATGCGCGTCTTGGGCATGAAGCGCATGATCAAGCGCATCACGGCGAGCACCGGCCGGGTCATCGTGATGTTCGGGTGGAGGCGCGCGATCCGTTGCAGATCGGGATGGAGGGGAGGGGAGGCGGATGGCATGGGTCTGCTCCTCGCGGGCGTATCGGGGATTTAGCGGCGCCGGGTTCGCGGCGCACGGGGCGGCTCGGGGGGACCGCCGAGGCCTCGCAAGAGCACGTCCACGACGAAGTCCGCGTAGAGCTCCACATTGGCGGGATGGTGCATGTCCAGGCCGAAGGCGCGCTGGACCGTCCCCGGCTCGGCGAAGGGTTGGATGCAGGCGCCGATGAGGAGCGGGTAGGTCAGCCGCGGGTCCACGGGCCGCAGCGTGCCATCCTCCACGGCGGCCGCCAGCTCGCGCTGGAACAGCTCCACCTGTCCGGAGATCCACCGGGTGTGCAGCTCCTCGAAGGGGGCGCCGCTCGCGTTGCTCTCGGTGCGCAGCAGCCGGCTGAGCTCGGGGTGGCGGCCCAGGAAGGCCACGAGCGTGCGCAGCAGTCGCGACAGCCGCGTGCGCCGGTCCACGCCCTCCTCCTCCGCCTCCTGGATGGTGTGCGACAAGGCCTCGTTGAGATCCTGGTGGAACTGGGACAGCACCGCGAGCCACAGCCCCTGCTTGGAGCCGAAGTGGTGGTGGACCAGGGGCTGGGTGACGCCCGCGCGCCGGGCGATCCCCGCCGTGGTGGCGCCCGTGAAGCCGTGGTCGGCGAATTCGCGCAGCGCCGCCGCGAGGATGTCGGCGCGCCCCGCGCTCTGGGTGGGTTCCTTGCTCACGTCGCCATCCTGCTCGGTCCCGGCGCGTTCGTCCTTCTCCAAGTGCGACTGGGGCCCGCCCGGGCCTAGGCGAAGACATCCGCCACGAAGCGGCCGTGCTCGCGCTCCACCTGCAGGGCCCAGCGCTCGGCCTCCTCCCGCGTCGCCCCGGTGGCCTCCGCGTAGATGCGGACCAGGGTCTCGCGCACCGCGGGTGCCATGCGCCGCCCGTCCCCGCAGACGTACACCGTGGCGCCTCGCCGGAACAGCTCGGCCACGTCCGCGCGGTCCTTCCAGACGCGGTGCTGGACGAACGTCACCTCGCCCTCCGGCGCGAGGGTGAAGGCCGGCCGCACGTCCACGACCCCGGCGAGCTGCCAGGCCTCCAGCTCCTCGCGGTAGAGGAAGTCCGCCTCCGGATGGTCGCAGCCGAAGAAGAGCAGGGCCGGGCCGACGCGCCGCCCCTCCCGGGCCTGGAGGGCCCGCTCCTGGAGGAATCCCCGGAAGGGGGCGATGCCAGTGCCCGCGCAGATCAGCACCAGGGGGACCTGGGGATCCTCCGGGGGATGGAAGCGGGGCTGGCTGGGCCGCACCGCCACGGACACGCGGGCCGGGGGCGCCAGGGCGGCGAGGTAGTTGGACGTCACGCCGAGGTAGCGGCCCTGGCCCGAGTAGGCGGGCGCATCGACGACGGCGACCGTGAGCGCGCAGCGGGTCGGGTTCCACAGCGGCGAGGAGGCGATGGAGTACTGCCGGGCCTTGAGCGGCGGCAGCATCTCCAGGAAGCCGGCGAAGGACAGCGCACACGCGGGGAAGCGCTCGAGCAGCTCCAACACGCTCACGCGCTTGTCGAGCACCTCGCGCCGGTAGGACTCCTCCCGGGCCAGCGCCTCCAGGGGCAGCTTCTCCGGGGGGCACCGGGTGGCCTTGGCGAGCGTCTCCACCTGGGCCCGGGTGGCCGGCTGTCCGAGCTCCACGTAGCTGGCGAGCAGCTCGCTCACGGCGATGGGGTAGCCGGTGGGCAGCGCCGTCAGGTGGGCGCCTTCCTTGTGCACGATGACCTGGGCGTCCGGGGCGAAGCCGAAGCGGCGCATCGCCCGCTCGACGTTCACGCCCGGGTTCCTCGGCAGGACCGCGAGGTAGTCGCCCGCCCGGTAGGTCATCCCCTCGGGCAGCTCGAGCTCCAAGTGCCGCTTGGAGCGGGCCTGGGGGGCGGCCATGTCCACCAGCTCCCGGTTCTCCACGAGCTGGCCCGCGCCCAGGTCCTCCTGCCGCAGGATCGCCGAGCGGCCCTCGCGCACCACCTCGACCTGGAGCGGGGTGGCCGCGGACGCTCCGGCGCTGTCCGTGCCGAGGACGGCGCCGAGCTCGTGCCACAGCGTCGCGTACCACGCGTCGAAGGCGCCGAAGAAGTCCTCGGAGGCATCCGCCTCGCCGCGCGGCTTGAGCCGGTGCGCCCCCGCCGCCTCCAGCAGGCCGTCCACCTTGAGGGGAATGGCCTGGTAGGTGCGCGCCCATTGCCGGTTGCCGCAGCCGAAGACGGCGTACTTCACGCCCGCGAACGCCCCGGCGGGGGCCGCCTCCAGCGCGGCGACGAACTGGCGGGCGTTGTCGGGGGGCTGGCCTTCGTACGAGGCGGTGAGCACGAGGACGGCGCCCTCGGTCGGCAGCCGGCCCGCGTGGTCGTCCATGGGCGCGACCTCCACGGCATAGCCCCGCGCGGGCGCGTCGTTGCCGATGCGCTGCGCGAACGCCTGCGCCGAGCCCGTGTTCGAGCCGTAGAGCACGAGCAAGCGCGTGCGGGGGCCCTCGGTGCGCGCCGGGAGGGGCGAGGACTCGGGCCGGGGCGGCGCGCGCGGCGTGGCGGGCGGGGCGCTCCGGGACTTGAGCGCGGTCGGCTCCCGCCGCCGCACGCGGATGCGGAAGCCGTCCGGCTTGATGGTGAGCGCCTGCTTGATCTTGAGCGTGTAGGAGGGGTCGTCCTCGAACAGGTCGAAGCGCTGGAGGATCATCGACAGGACGAGCTGGGCCTCCTGCATGGCGAAGGGACGGCCGATGCAGGCGCGCTGGCCGTTGCCGAAGGGCTTCCAGGCGTTGGGCGGCAGCCGGGCCTCCGCGTCGCGGTCGAAGCGCTCGGGCCGGAACGCCTCCGCGTCCGCTCCCCACACCGTGGGATCCCGGTGCAGGGTGGGCGGGAAGATCATCACCGTGTCCTGGGCCGTGACGGCGTAGCGGCCCCCGAGGACGGTGTCCTCATGCGGGTGCACCGCGAAGCCCGGCGCGGTGGGCCACAGGCGCAGGGTCTCCATGAGGATCTGCTCCACGTAGCGCAGCGAGGCCAGGTGATCCAGCCGGGGCGTGTCCGTGCCGAGCACCTCGTCGACGCGCGCGCGCGCGGCGTGCAGCACCCGGGGGTTCTTGAGCAACAGGTGGAGCGCGAAGGAGAGCAGGCCGCTCGTCGTCTCGTGACCCGCGATGAGGAAGGTCACCATCTGGTAGCGGATGTTCTCGTCGGACAGCGTCTCGCCGGTGACGGGATCCCGCGCGGAGAGCATGCGGCCAAGCAGATCGTTCTTCGGGCCCGCGGCCGGATCCCTCCGCCGCTCCGCGATGAGCTGGTCGGCCACCCCGTGCATCAGCCGGATGTCCTCCTCGTAGCGCCGGGCGCTCAACAGCAGCATCCGGTTGGCCACGCCCGGACGGCGCGTGCGCGCTCCCGCCTCCTTGAGGCCGTCCACCATGGCGTCGACGAACGGGTGCATCTCGTTCTGGTAGAAGCTGTTGAAGCGGTAGTCGAAGGCGCACAGCGCGATGGTGTCCAGCGTGAGCCGCGTCATCTGGTCCGGCACGTCGAGCACCGTGCCCGCGCCGAAGCGCTCCCAGCGCAGCAGCATCTGCTCGGCCACGTCCAGCATCGGCGCGAACATCTCACGCACCCCGAGCGGCCCGAACGCGGGCATGAGGATGCGGTGGGCCTTGCCCCAGTTGGGCTCCTCGGTGTGGGCCGTGAACAAGCCGTCCCCCCCGATGGCGCGCAGCTCCCGCAGCGAGGAGTGGATGACCTTGCCGAAGCGCTTCTCGTCGCAGACCTCGTTCACCAGCGCCTGCGAGCCCACGACGATGAGCGAGCGGCCCGCCATCTCCAACCGGAAGATGGGCCCGTGGATCCGCGCCAGATCCATGAAGCTCAGGATCGACAGGTCGGGGTCCACGTCGGGCAGGTTGCCCAACAGCGGGCGGGGACGCGGCTGCGGAATGGGGACGAGGGTCGCCATGGGTGCTCTCCCGGTTCGGATACAGCGCTTATGGGGCAATAAGTGCTGATAGCGCTATAAGCGCCGAGGGCAAGAGCGTCAAGGCCTCGCGCCCGGACAAGGGAAGGCGCGGGGGTTTATCGGTCTATCAATGGCGGGTCAGCGCCGGGGGGCGCCGATCAATACCTGCTCCGGGATGAATACATACGACGACATCACGAACTCGAAGATGCCGTAGACCACACGCACCGCGCGGCCGCAGCCCTCGCAGTCGAAGTCCCGGAAGCCACACCCCCGGGCGCGCAGCGTGCGGCTCGCCTTGTCGAAGGCGGCGAGCTCGGGGAAGTCCCGGGGGGGCTCGTCGAACTCACTCACATCGAAGACCGTGACGGCCTGGCAGTGCGGACACTTGAAGACGGGCGAGTCGCCGAAGACCGGGTAGTTGACCCGCTGGCTGGTCGTGAGGTTGGGCAGGAGCTCCGGACTGGGTTCGTGGACGGTGGGGGCGTGCATGGATGGCCGGTGGGAAGAGGAGCGGAGGGGAGAGCGTACGCTGGTCTACTCCAGCCGGGGGCGTCGGCGAGCGGGGGGGGATTTTCGAAGTCCCCTCCCGGAGGGAAACATGGGAGGACCTGTCACGCGCTCGGGTCCAGGGTCACAATTCCTGGATGCGCAACCGAACCCTGTTCGACATCCAGCGACGTGCCCAGCAGTTCGAGGGCCCCTCGGGGATCTGCGTCAAGCACATCGAGGCCGTCGCCAAGGTGTGCATGGAGCGCAATCTCTTTCTCTTCGTGCGCCCCACCGAGGCGGCCTCCACGCGTTTGATCAAGGCGGGCTTCGCGACCAAGAGCATGGACGTCCACCACAAGTCCTCGAACTGGGGCCCCATGGCGGGCGCCGTTCCCGTGGACCCGGCGTGGAACAAGAACCTGGGCAAGGACGGCGAGACCTGGCCGCCGCAGCCGAATCCCACCGAGGTCAAGGGCAACGAGGCCCATGGCGCGGCGCTGCATGTCCGGCTGTCCCTGTCCACCGACCTGCTCAACACGCTGATCCAGGACGCGGACACGGATTTGTGGTTGGACAAGGGCGCCACGCGGATGCCCTTGTCGTCCCAGGTGCCCGTGACCCTGGTCGCCAAGCGGCGCCCCAAGAAGCAGGGCTCCTCCGTCTGGAATGGCACCTTCTGGGCCGTGCCGGGCCAGGCGAACACGTGGGACATCAAGTGGGTGGACACGAGCAACGTCGCGCATGACCTCTGGGTCTGGGGCTACAAGGTGGCGGACAAGCCCACCCCGGTGACGGGCGACTACGATCTGTGGATGGTGGCGCCGCACGCGAGCTGGTGGAAGCTGCACACGCAGGTGCTGCGGGTCGAGGACGAGCACGATGCCTCGGCGGCCACGCTCTTCACCACCTGGCTGCTCGGGGAGCTCAACCGGGCGTGTGACCGGGCCGACAGCCCCGTGTTCCAGCACGGCGCGGAGCAGCAGAACTACGGCTTCACCCAGCCCATCGACGAGAAGCTGGCCATGTTCACCCCCTCGGGCCACTTCGAGATGATCGTCACGGACCCCAGCAAGGCGGGCGCCCCGCAGAAGCGTGGGGCGCCCGAGATCCTGGCGCAGCTGGCCCGGAGCCTGTACCTGGTCCCGCTCAACGCCGCCTACTTCGACAACCTCCTGGATCGGAATGTCTCGGGGAAGCACGAGAGCAAGGTCCGAGGAGATCCCACCGCCGAGGCCCAGCACTTCAATGCACGCGCCGCGATGAGCAAGCTGCGGCGGGACTTCAAGGCGGCGCTCAAGGACAGGGCCGCGCCGCTCGATCCCGAGGAGTACTTCGGCGCCTGGTACGCCTACACGCCCGAGGGTCAGCTCGACGCCCTCATGGAGCTGCAGAACAAGGTGGTGCAGGCCGTGTTCCGGGGCGGCGAGTCCAATCTGGAGACCGTGGAGGGCTGGATGGAGCAGAACCCCGCCCTGGTCCAGGCCCTCGGCGCGAGCCTGCCCCCGGCACCGGGCGACGAGCCCCAGATCTTCGACCGGAACACGAAGGTTCCCTTCGGCGCGGACTGGGACAAGACGAAGAAGAACCGCGCGGTGCTGATGCTCAAGGGCGTGAACAAGGAGCACCGCCCCCATGAGCCCGGCGAGGATCCGCCGCTGACGAGTCGCCCCTTCAAGCCCTTCCCCTAGCCCCTTCTCACCCGTAGATGCGCGGACGCGAGGACGTGGGGTCCTGGGCGATCTGGACCGGGCCTTCCTCGTCCTCGTCTTCCTGGTAGACGGACAGGGACAGCAGGAAGGTGGTGCCCTTGCCCGGGGTGCTGTGCACGTCGATCTGCCCGCCCATGGACTGGATGATGGTGTGGCAGATGGCCAGACCCAGGCCCGTGCCCACGCCCACGGGCTTGGTGGTGAAGAAGGGATCGAAGATGCGCTGCATCACCTCCGGACTCATCCCCGAGCCGTTGTCCTCGATCTCCAGCACCACCTGCCGGGCGCCCACGCGCCGGGCGGCGATGCGGATGCGGTTGGCCGTGGCGCGCCGCTCGGGGAAGGCCTGCAGCGCGTTGACGAGCAGGTTCACCAGCACCTGGCCCAGGCGCGACTCGTTGCCCAGCACCGCGGGCACCGGGTCGAGCGTCCGTTCCACCTGGGTGTTCTGGCGCAGCAGCTCGTTGCGCACCAGGCGCAAGGCCCCGTCGATGACCTGGTGGACGTTGACGGGCCCCCGGAGCTCCTCGTCCGGGCGGGCGAAGGTCTTGAGATCCTGGACGATGGAGCGCACGCGGCCGGCGCCCTCCTGGGTCTCCGCCACCACCTCGCTCAGCTCCGTCAGGGCCTCGGGCGACAGCTCCGCGCGCGACAACTGCTCGCCCAGGAAGGACAGGTTGGAGCTGATGTAGGCCAGGGGGTTGTTGATCTCGTGCGCGACCCCGGCGGCCAGCGTGCCCATGGACGCCATGCGATCCGCCAGCCGCAGCTGCGTCTCCAGGCGCTTGCGCTCGGTGAGGTCGCGGATGACGGAGACGAGGGCGGGCTTGCCGTCGGCGCCCGGGAAGACGGCGCGCCGGGTGAGCAGGGTGCGCGGCAGGCCGGCGTGATCCGTGAAGCTCAGCTCGCTCTCGTCCGGCAGGCCCGAGGCCAGGGCGTGCTCGTCCTGGAGCCAGTAGGTCTGGGCCTCGCGCGAGGGCAGGAAGTCGGTGGTGCTGCGGCCCAGGAGCTCCTCGGAGGGCTGGCCCATGAGCTCGCGGAAGGCGGCGTTCACCATCACCCACCGGTGGGCGCGATCGCGAACGAAGAGCGGATCCGGCAAGGCGTCCAGGGTGTTGCGCAGGAAGTCGCGCGTGCGCTCCAGCTCGGCGTGGGCCCGGATGCGCTCGAGCTCCGCGCCTGCGCGGGCCGCGAAGGCCCCGAGCAGCGAGAAGTCCAGCTCGCCGGCCTCCAACTGCTGCTCGTGCAGGATGGCCAGCACCCCGATGACCTCGCCCTTGGCGCTGCGCAGCGCGGCGCCCAGGTAGCCGCGCAGCCCCATGTCCGTGAGCATGAGGTCCTCGGGGAAGTGCTGGCTCACGTCATCGGCGTAGTGGCAGATGGAGCAGGCGACGGCGTTGTAACAAGGCGTGCCGCGCAGCGGATAGGTGACGTTCTCCTGGAAGGAGCCCTGGCTCCAGAACGCGAGGGTGTGGATGGAGTCCTGGCCGGCGTTCATCTCGCCCACCATGGTGCAGGTGACGCGGAACGCCTCGGCCAGCTGCTTCACCAGGGTGCGGAAGAAGTCGTGGCCGAGGTCGGCCGTGGTGGCCGCCAGCAGCGTCTGCAGCGCCCGCTCGGGGGGGACGCGCGAGGAGCCCACCGGGCCCGAGGACACGCCCGAGCGCACGGGCACGCCCATGCGCCGGGTGATCTCCAGCAGCTGGGGCGACCAGCGCTCCCCCTCGGGGCCGATGCACTCGCTGGCGCCCGAGAGCAGCAGCGCCTCGCGCCCGGTCTCGTCCCGGTCCGTGAGGACCACCAGGCACGTGCGGGACAGCGAGCCGAGCGAGGCCAGGCGCTGACAGGTGCAGCGCATCGCCTCCAGCGCATCGCCCGGATCCCACAGCACCACCAGTCCAGGCGGCACCACCTGCGGGAGCGCGTGGCGCTGCAGGGGCACCCGGCGGCACTCGACGGCGAGCGCCTCCGCTTGGAGCGCCCGCTCCAGCTCTTCACTCACCACATCCGGGACGCCCAGGAGCGTGACGTGCATGTTGTTCATCTTCCGCGAAGCTTCATCCCGGCCGGGAGGTCGAGCGAGGAGGGGGTGGGCTCAACCGGCACGGCGTGTGAGGGCCAGGGCGGGGGCCGCCGTGCGCTGGGCGAGCCACTGGTCCCGCTCGCGGCTGAACCACCGCGCGTCGTTCTCGGCCGTCTCGGCGTCCAGGAAGTAGGCCACGTCCGGCCGGGGGCCCGGCTTGCCGCTCTGGCCGTTCCACTCCAGCACGCCCCAGCGCAAGAGCGGGCTGAAGATCTGGTGATCCCAGGCGTAGGGCATGTGCCAGCGCAGGTCGGCGGTGGACGTGGACTGGGGCTCGAGCGCGGGGGTCTCGGCCTGGGCGTTCTTGTAGGCGGCGAAGGCGTGGGCATCCCGCTCGGCCGTCTTGGAGTCCACGAAGTAGGCGATGTCCCGCCGGGGCGATAGCGCGATCGGGCCGCCACACTTCTCCGAGACTCCCGCGCACTCCACCACCAGCCAGCTGATCATCGGCTGCCCGATCTTGTGATCCCACTCCAGAGCGACGTATGGCAAGGGCGACCCCCAGTCAGTGTGGTTGCCCCTGGAATCCTAGGCTCCGTCCGGGCCGAAGGGATAGATCCCAGCGAAAACGTCTTTTTGTGAAAAGTCCGGGCCGCCCACCGAGGAGCCGACGGGCCGGGGGCCGCCTGGGCTCGATCGGTGGGTCGTGTAGGACAAGACGGGGCGTCACTGGACACGCCCCGTGTTCAGGCGCTCAGGCCAGATCGAAGAGCAGGACCTCCAGGGGCTCGTGGGCCACGAGCTCCAGCGCCGACTCCTCGGACACGGCCACGCCGTCCCCGGCCTTCACGGCCAGACCGTTGAGCGTGCCCGCGCCGCGCGCCACCTGCAGCCAGGCGTGACGGCCGGGGGCCAGCGTGTGCGTGGCCTTCTGGCCCTGGCCCAGGAGCGTGCTGTACAGCCGCAGGTCCTGGTTCACCTTCAAGGAGCCCTGTTGCCCCTGGGGCGACACCACGAGCCGGAAGCCGCCCTGGCGCTCCTCGGGCGGGAAGAACTTCTGCTCGTAGTCCGGCGCGAGTCCCTGGCGCTCGGGGAGCACCCAGATCTGGAGGAAGTGCGCCTCCTCGTCCGAGCCATTCATCTCGCTGTGCAGCACGCCCGTGCCGGCCGTCATCCGCTGCATCTCGCCGGCGCGCAGCACGCCCCGCGAGCCCATGCTGTCGCGGTGCTCGAGCTGTCCGGAGAGCACGTAGGTGATGATCTCCATGTCCCGGTGGGGGTGGGTGCCGAAGCCGGCGCGTCCGGCGACCCGGTCCTCGTTGATGACGCGCAGCGAGCGAAAGCCCATGAACGCCGGATCGTAGTAGTCCGAGAACGAGAAGGTGTGGTGGGAGTCCAACCATCCATGGTTCGCATGGCCGCGGGCGTTCGAGTTCCTGAGAGTCAGCATGACGTGTGTCTCCTTCGCCTCTCATAGTGGGGGGCGCGAGGGCCTCGCGCCAGCCACGGACGACGGGACACATTGTTCCATCCATGGGACGTGCCCCCCATGCGACGCGCGCCCGCTCACCCGGACGTGGGCCAGTGCTCGCGCAGGAAGTCCACGAAGGCCATGACCTTGGGGGAGTGGTGTCGGGTGCTCGGGTAGACGGCGTGCACGGGCGACTCGGCGGAGCACCAGTCCGGCAGCAGGTGCACGAGCCGCCGGGCCGCCAGGTCCGCGCGGTTGTGCACGTGCGGCAGCAGGGCGATGCCCGCGCCCGCCAGCGCCAGGCCTCGGAGCATGTCGGGCTCGTTCACGGCCATCCGGGCCCGGATGGGCACCTCGACCGTGCGTCCTCCGGAGCGCAGGGTCCAGATCTGGCTCTCGCAGGTCGTGCCGAACACGAGCCCGTCGTGCTTCTCCAGCTCCTTGGGGGTGCGGGGCTGACCGTGGGCCTGGAGGTACTCGGGCGCGGCGACCACGATGTGCTCGATGGTGCCCAGCTTGCGCGCGAGCAGCGAGGAGTCCGCCAGCCGCCCGGCGCGCACCGCCACGTCGAAGCCCTCCTCCACCAGGTTCACCGTGCGGTCCGTGCACACCATCTCCAGTTGCACCTCCGGGTGTTTCTGCAGGAAGGCCCCCACGAGCGGCCCGAGCACCCCGAAGGTCAAGGGCGCCGTCACGCGCAGGAGCCCGTGGGGCGCGGCCTGCATCCGGGTGACGGCCTGCTCCGCGGCCTCGGCCTCGGCCACGATGCGCGCGCAGTGCTCGTAGTAGGCCTGGCCCACGTCCGTGAGGCGCAACTGGCGCGTCGTGCGCCGCAGCAACTGGGCGCCCACCCGCTCCTCGAGCTCGGACACCTTGCGGCTGACCGTGGACTTGGGCATGCGCAGGGCCTTGGCCGCCGAGGTGAAGCTCCCGGCCTGGACCACCTTGGCGAAGACAAGCAGCTCGTTGAGATCCATGTCCGTGTCCCTTCCTTCCGGCCGCATCCTCACCCAGGCGGGCGCGCGGGGGCGAGAAGATCGGATCTCCCGGGAGACCCCGAGGACACGGGCGCGGGTCCCGCCCGCGAGCCCCGCGCACGTGGAGTGGATGACAGACGTGCGGACGGGAGCGCGGGCCGCCGTCGCGATGCGGTTGGTTCCCGTTCTCGGGCCGCGATAAGAAGACCGCTGACCATGGCGGAAACCTTGTTCGAGGAGCTGAAGCGATACGTGGGCTTCGAGCCGACGGATGGACGGCGACTCCAGGGTCTGCACCACATCGCCTCCCCCCGGTTCGCCGCCATCGCCGAGGTGTTCTACGCGCGCATCCTGGCGCATCCCCAGGCCAGCCAGTCCCTGGCGGGGGAGCGGCAGGTGGGCCACCTCAAGGTGGCGCTCCAGGCCTGGATGGAGCAGCTGCTCCAGGGCCCCTGGGACGAGGAGTACTTCCTGCTGCGCTGCCGCATCGGCCGCATGCACGTGCGCATCGCGCTGCCCCAGCACTACATGTTCGGCGCGATGAGCGTGCTGCGCCAGGAGTTCAACCGCGTCATCGACGAGTACCCGTCCTGGACGGCGGAAGCGGCGCGGCTGGCCCGGGTGGCGTTGCAGAAGGTGCTCGACCTGGAGCTGGCTATCATGCTGCACACCTACCGGGAGGATCTGCTCGCCCAGCAGGCGCGTCACGAGCGGCTGAGCACCTTCGGGCAGCTCGTGGGGACGATCGGCCACGAGCTGCGCAACCCCCTGGGCGTCATCGAGACCTCGCTCTTCATCCTCAAGGGCCGGCCGATGGCCACCGAGGAGCGCGCCGCCAAGCACCTCACGCGCATCGGCGAGCAGGTGACGCTGGCCAACCGCATCATCTCGGACCTGCTGGACATGATTCGCGACAAGCCGCTCAAGCGCGAGTCCCTGCGGCTCGACGCGGTGTGGGCGGACGCGCTCACGTCGGTGCACGTGCCGGCGGGGGTGACCCTGTCCGCCACGGGGCTGGAGGGGCTGCCCACGCTGCGGGGCGACCCGGGACAGATGCGCCAGGCGTTCGTCAACCTGTTGGAGAACGCCATCCAGGCGGTGGGAGAGGTGGGCACGGTGGTGCTCACCGCCTCGGCCGAGCAGGGGGCGGTGGAGCTGGTGTTGGAGGACTCGGGCCCGGGCGTGAGCGAGCCCATCCGCCGCCGCATGTTCGAGCCCTTGATGACCACCAAGGTCCGGGGCATCGGCCTGGGCCTGCCGCTCGTCAAGCGCATCTTGGAACGGCACGAGGGCACCATCCAGTACGTGCCCCGGCAAGAGGGGGGGGCGCGCTTCGTGCTGCGGCTGGCGCTCCCCTCGGGTCTCCGGGACGGCGGTGGGGCATGAGGCGCTACCTGCTGCTCGACGACAACGCGGCCTTCGCGGAGAACCTGGCGGAGATCCTCCGGGACGCGGGGGATGACGCCACGGTGGTGACGGACGGGGCGCGGGCCGTGTCGCTCGCGGGCACGCTGCGCTACGACGCGCTGCTCACGGACATGAAGATGCCCGGCATGACGGGCGCCCAGGTGGTGCACCACCTGCGCCGGGTGGATCCCGGTCTCGCCATGGTGGTCATCACCGCCTACCCCGGCGAGCGGGAGCTGGAGACGGCGCGCAAGGAGGGTCTGCTCGCGGTGCTGCCCAAGCCCGTGCCCATCGCCCCGCTCATGGGCCTGCTGTCGCGCGCCCGCCGGGATGGCGTGGTGCTGCTGCTCGAGGACGACCCGTCCCAGGGGGACTCGCTGAGCGAGGAGCTGCGCGCGCGGGGCTTCTCGTCCGTCACCGCGCGCTCGGCCCGCGAGGTGGAGCACCTGTCCGAGGTGCGGCCCTTCGCGGCGGTGGTGGAGCCCCGGCCCCCGGGCGGGCCCGAGGGCGATGCCCTGCGCCTGCTGCGCACGCGCCTGCCGCGCCTGCCCGTGTTCGTGTGGACCCCGCCCCCGGACGAGGACCGGGTCCGGGCGCTCGTGTGCGACCCGATTGTCATCTCCGCTCCGGCCGGAACCCCGGCCTTGCTGGACGCGCTGGAGCGCGCCCATGACTCGCGTTAAGGGCAGGACCCATGAGCACCTCTTCCCCCCATTCCGTGCCCCGCGTGCTCGTCGTCGAGGACAACGCGGCTTTTCTCGACAACCTCCGCGAGCTGCTCGATGACGCCGGCTACCGGGTCACCGGCGCGGTGAGCTGCCGCGAGGCCCTGGACCGCGCCGAGGCGGGCTTCGACGTGGCCCTGGTGGACCTGCGGCTGCCGGACGGAGAGGGCACGGAGCTGGCGCGGGAGCTCAAGGACCGGGTGCCCGAGGCCGAGGTGGTGCTGCTCACGGGCTTCGCCACGGTGGAGACGGCCGTGGCGGCGGTGCGCGCGGGCGCCTGTGCCTACCTGATGAAGCCCTGCGCCCCGAGCGAGCTGCTGCTTACCCTGGAGCAGGCCATGCGTCAGGTGCGGCTGCACGGGGAGAAGCGCGAGCTGGCGCGCCGGGCGCAGGTGGCCGAGAAGCTCGCCGCGGTGGGCTCCATGACGGCGAGCCTGTCGCACGTCATCCGCAATCCCCTCAACGCCGCGGCGCTGCAACTGTCGGTGCTGGAGCGGCGGGTGCGGCGGCTGGCCGAGGAGCAACAGCCCTCGTTGCTCGATCCCCTGCTGCTGGTGCGCGATGAGATCCGCCGGTTGGACCACACGCTCGAGGACTTCCTCCAGTTCGCGCGGCCCCGGGGCTTCCGTCCCGAGCCCGTGGAGGTGAAGGCCCTCTTGCGGCGCGTGGTGGACTTCCTCGGGGGCAAGGCCGACGAGCGCCGCGTGCGCCTGGAGTTGGAGGGCGACGGGGGCGCCGCGCTGCCGCCCCTGCGGGGCGAGGAGGAGCGGCTGCGGCAGGTGCTCATCCACCTGACCCTCAACGCCCTGGAGGCCTCGCCGGAAGGCGGCTGGGTGCGGCTGTCGGTGGCGCGGGAGGGGGGCCTGGCCTGCATCGGCGTGGAGGACTCGGGCAAGGGGGTTCCCCAGGACATCCAGGAGCGGGTCTTCGAGCCGTTCTTCACCACCAAGGACGAGGGCTCCGGACTGGGTCTGTCCATCGTCCAATCCATCGTGATGCAGCACGGCGGCTCGCTGCAGGTGGTGAACGCGCCGTCGGGAGGCGCGCGCTTCCTCTTGCGCCTGCCGCTGCTGCCCTGAGCCGTCCCCCGGGCGCGGCGATGCCCGGCGACGACAAGCGCGAGGAGTTCAAAGGAACGGCGGGGGACGTCCACCGCCGAGATGGACCCGACATTCGAGGTCTCCCGCGCGCGGGGGATGTGCTCACCACGTGACATTCGTCCCAGGGCTGGCGGAAGATGGGCGCACGAGGGCGCGCTCCTTGCGCCCGTTGAGAAGGACTCAGGGGAATCGACGAATGGAAACGCAGCAGCACGAGGGGTTCATCACGGGGTCTCCGGAGCCCACGGCGGACGAGAAGACCTGGGGAATGCTCGCGCACTTGAGCGCCATCATCGCGGGCTTCTTCGGGCTGCCGTTCCTCGGCCCGCTCATCGTGCTGCTCGTCAAGGGCAAGGAGTCCGCCTGGGTGGAGAAGCAGGCCAAGGAGGCGCTCAACTTCCAGATCACCGCCACCGTGGCGATCATCGCGGCCGCCATCACCATCCTCTGCTTCGTGGGCGTCATCCTCGCGCCCCTGGTGGCGCTGGCCACGCTGGTGCTGTCCATCATCGGGGGCATCAAGGCCAACAACGGCGAGATGTACCGCTACCCCGTGCCGATGATCCGGATCGTGAAGTAGGCGGACCCCTTCGGCGGTGCGCTCAGCCGCCGATGCCCATCATGGACAGCAGGGCCGAGCCCGCGCCGGGCTCGGTGAAGCGGTGGCCCTCCGGCTTGTCGCCGAGGGCCGCGCGGATGGCCTGGTCGAGCTGCTCGTCCGTGGCTCCGCCGCGGATGAGGCTGTGCAGGGGCGCCTGGGCCCGGCCGCCGAGGCAACTGCGCAAGTCCCCGTTGGACGCCACGCGCACGCGGTTGCAGCCCCCGCAGAAGTTCTGGGTGAGCGGCGAGATGAAGCCCACGAGCCCGCCGGGCGCCCGCCAGTAGCGCGCCGGACCCGCCGCCAGGCCCTGGGGCCCCGGGTCCTCGTGCAACGCCAGGCCGCCCGCGCGCAGCCGCTCCACCAGCTCCGCCGTGGGCACGGGTGTGCCCTGCCCGAAGGGCATCAGCTCGATGAACCGGGGGGTGATGCCGCGCGCGTGCGCGTGGGCGATGAGCTGGGGCACTTCCTCGTCGTTCATCCCGCGCATGACGACGACGTTGAGCTTGAGCGAGGCGAAGCCCGCGGCGGCCGCCGCGTCGATGCCCGCGAGCACCGCGGACAGCTCGCCCTGCTTGGAGATGCGCCGGAAGGTGTCCTCGCGCAGCGTGTCCAGGCTGATGTTGAGCTGGCTCACCCCCGCCTCGCGCAGGGGCACGGCCAGCCGCGCCAGGTGGCTCGCGTTGGTGGTGATGGCCACGTGGCCGATGCCCGGCACCGCCGCGATCCGCCGCGACACCTCGAGGATGTCCGGACGGATGAGGGGCTCGCCCCCGGTGAGCCGCACGCGGCGGATGCCCATGCGCGCGAACACGGAGACGATGCGCTCGAACTCGTCGGGCGCGAGCAGATCCCGCTTGCCACCCCAGCTCGCCGGCGAGCAGTACGTGCAGCGGAAGTTGCACCGGTCCGTCACGGACAGGCGCAGGTACGTCATGGTCCTGCCCTGGGCGTCCTTCAGGGGCGGCATCACGGGAGCCTGCGCGGAAGAGGGCATCATGGGCATCTGCTCTTTAACTCGCGGACTTCCCGGTTGGCACGTATTCGCACCGGGAGGCACCATCTCCCGGGGGGTGGACACCATCAGTCCCGGGGGTTGCCCTGGCGTCCGCCCGCCAGCACGGACAGCACCACGCCTGGTCCGGTCGCGCCCGGCGCGCCACCCGGCACCCCCGGCGGGGCCGACACGGGCCCCCGCCCCGGCGCCGTCGGGCCGGGAATGGTCTGGTCCAGGTCGTCCATCTCCTCGGAGAGCCGGGCGAGCGTGGCCTCGGCGTCATGCGCCTGCATCTCCGACTGCACGAGCGTCAGCTTGCGGCTGTGCATGTCCTCCTTGAGCTTCACGAGCGCCTGCTCGCCGATGTCCAGGAAGGCCCGGACGACCTCGCGGTCGAACTGGGTGCCCGCGCACCGGGAGATCTCCGCGATGGCGTTGGCGAAGGTCGTCCCCTTGCGGTAGGGCCGGTCACACGTCATGGCGTCCAGGGTGTCGGCCACGGCGAAGATGCGCGCGCCGATGTGGATCTCCTGGCCCCGGAGGTTGCGCGGGTAGCCCTGGCCGTCCCAGCGCTCCTGGTGCGACAGGACGATCTGCGCGGGCGTGGCGAGGAAGGGGATGTTCTGGATCATCTGGAAGCCGATGTCCGGATGCTTGCGCATCTCCAGCCACTCCTCGGGCGTGAGCTTGCCCGGCTTGAGCAGCACGGCGTCCGGCACGCCAATCTTCCCGATGTCGTGCAAGAGCGCACCCCGGCCGATCTCGTCCAGCTCCGGGCCCTTGATGCCCATGCGCTCGGCGATGGCGGAGGTGTAGCGCACCACGCGCAGCGAGTGGTCCGACGTCTCGTGCTCGCGCGCGTCCAGGGCGGACACGAGCGCCAGCAGCGTGGACTGGTAGGTGTGCGCGATGTCCCGGAGCGCGTGGCGCAGTTCCGTGGTGCGGTCGCGCACCTTGCGCTCGAGCTTCTTCTGGTAGCGCTTGCGCGCCAGCTCGATGCGCCGCTTGGCCAGGGCCCGCTCGATGGCGCGGATGAGGTCCGTCAGCTTGGGTGGCTTGAGCAGGTAGTCCACCGCGCCCCGGCGCAGACAGTCCACGGCGGACTCGGTGTCGCCGTAGCCGGTGAGCATGATGACCGAGGTGTCCGGGTAGCGCTCGCGCAACTGCTCGAGCAGCCACAGGCCGTCCTTGCCCGGCATCTTCATGTCACTGATGACCAGGGGCGTCTCTTCCTGCCCCGCGAGGTCCAGCGCCATTTCGGCGCCGCTGGCCACCACGCAGTTGTATCCCTCTTCCCTGAGAAGGACGGAGATGACGTCGCGAACGGAGTCGTCATCATCGACGATGAGGATCCGGGGGGGAACGGGCGGGATGGCTTCCACGGAGGGGATTCTAGGAGGAACGGGCGACAAATGGCCAACCCGAGGCGGAATTTCGGCGCTCCTGGCCGCCTGGACGGGTTGCCCCCGGGGAGGCGTCCCCCTCCTTTCCACTACCGCCGCGCCATCTCTTTTCGAGACTTCATGCGCGGGACAACCGGTCGTAGCGGAAGGGGGCCAGGTCCACGGACGGCCGCTCGCCCAGGATGGCCTCCGCCAGGAGTTTCGCGGTGACGGGCGTCAGCAGGATGCCGTTGCGGAAGTGGCCCGTGGCGAGGAACAGGCCTGGCAGGGGCCCCGCGCCGAGGACGGGCAGATGGTCCTCGGTGTAGGGCCGCAGGCCCGCCCACGTCTCCTGCACGGGCGCCGCGGCCAGGGCCGGACACAGCCGCATGGCCAGGGCGAGGATGCGGTGCAGGCCCTCGGCGGTGACGTTCTTCTCGAAGCCCGAGAATTCCAGCGTGCTGCCCGCGATGACGCGGCCATCCGTCCGGGGGATGACGTAGCCCTCGTCGGAGAAGAGGACGTGCGAGAAGAGGGGCAGACGTGTCTGCAACTGAACCATCTGCCCGCGCGCCGGCCGCACCCCGCGGGGGTCCAGGGCGCTGCCCCGCACCAGGCCGGACCAGGAGCCCGCGGCGATGACCACGGCGTCCGCGCGGAGCACCTCGCCGTCCAGGTCCACGCCCACCGCGCGGCCCTGTGCCTCCACCACGCCGCGCACGTAGCCGGTGCGGAACGTGGCGCCCACCTTCGCGGCGGCCATCGTCAGGGCGCGCATGAGCAGGCGGTTGTCCACCTGGTGGTCGTCCACGAAGCGCGCCGCGCCCCGGACCTCGGGGGACAGGGTGGGCTCCAGCGCGAGCACCTCGGTGGGCGACAGCAGGTCCACGCGCAGGCCCCGCTCGCGCTGCCAGCGCGCGGTGGCCGCCAGCCGGGACAGGCCCGCCTCGTCGAAGGCCAGCCGCAGCACGCCACTGGGCAGGTAGTGCACGTCGATGCCCGTGAGGGCGAGCAGCTCCGCGGCGAACTCCGGGTACAGGCGTCGGCTGAGCAGGCACAGGTCCAGGAAGGGCCCGGGTCCCTCGGACTCCTCCTGGGGCGCCAGGATGCCTCCGGCGGCGCTGGAGGCCTCGGCTCCGGGAATGGCGCGCTCGAGCACCGTCACCCGGGCGCCCGCCTGCCGCAGCCGCAGGGCGATGCCGCAGCCCATGACTCCACCGCCGACCACCACCACGTCGAGGTCACGCATCGCGCTGCTTGTGCTCGCTCCCCACCGGCTTTGCAAGGTTCGTGAGCCAGACCGGTTGACGGGATGGGGTGGTTTCCATTAGCTAGTTCATCGTGCTCTCCGTGTCTCTCCACCCTCATGCGCACCATCATCGGACCGGCCCCGACGGGACCGCTCACCGTGCGCATGCCTGGGTGGATGTCTAGAGACCGCCCGAAGCACCCGCCGCAGTGAACGAAAGCCCGTCCCACACCGGACGGGCTTTTTTCGTTTCGCCCGTCCGTCCTCCTTCAAGGACTCCCCGATGCTCCGGATCGCTCTTCCCAACAAAGGCCGCCTCTCCGAGGAGGTGCGCGAGCTGTTCAACGACGCAGGACTGGAGGTCCGGGTGCGCGGCGAGCGCGCCCTCACGGCCTCGCTCGGTGGCGAGTTCGAGGCCATCTTCGTGCGCGCCCAGGACATTCCCGAGTTCGTCGCGGATGGCGCGGCCGACGCGGGCGTCACCGGGTGGGACTTGGTGTGTGAGTCCGGGCGCGACCTGGAGCAGCTCATGGACCTGGAGTTCGGCCGGTGCCGCCTGGTGGTGGCCGCCCGCGAGGACAGCGGCATCCAGCAGCTGGAGGACATCCAGAGCGGGGTGCGCGTGGCGTCCTCCTTCACGCGGCTGACCGAGGAGTTCTTCACCCGGCGCGGCCAGAAGATCACGGTGGTGCCGGTCTCGGGCGCCACGGAGATCGCGCCCCACCTGGGCATCGCGGACATCATCGTGGACCTGACGTCCACGGGCTCCACGCTCAAGATGAACGGCCTGCGCGAGGTGGGCACCATCGTCCAGTCGAGCGCGCGGCTCATCGCGCGCAAGAACCACGCGCCCGAGGCCGCGGCGAAGCTGGAGGAGCTGCGCCAGGCGCTCGGCTCGGTGCTGGCGGCGCGCGACAAGCGCTACCTCATGGCCAACGTGCCGCGCACCGCGCTGTCCGGGGTGCGCGAGGTGCTGCCGGGCCTCAACGGCCCCACCGTGGTGGAGGTGCAGGGCGGGGACTTCGTGGCCGTGCACGCCGTGGTGCCCGCGCGCACCATCTACCGCACCATCAACGCCCTGCGCGCCCTGGGCTGCCAGGGCATCCTCGTCACCCGCATCGAGAGGCTGATGCCATGAGCCCCCGCGTGCTCAAGTACCAGGGTCGGCTCCAGGACCTCGCGCCCGAGGCCCGGCGCCAGTTGCTGGAGCGCTCCGGGAGCACCGACGCCCGGGTGGCCCAGCGCACCGCGGACCTCATCGCCCGCGTGCGCCGGGACGGAGACCGCGCCCTGCGCGAGCTGGCGCGCGAGTTCGACGGCGCCACGCTGGCGTCCCTGGAGATTCCCCGGAGCGAGTGCGAGGCGGCCCTGGCGTCGCTCGCGCCCGAGGTGCGCGAGGCCCTGACCCGGGCGGCGCGCAACATCGCCCGGGCCCACGCCGCCCAGAAGCCCCAGGCCGTCGAGGTGGAGACCGAGCCCGGCGTCCTCGTGGGTCGGCGGCCGGATCCGCTCGGCCGGGTGGGCGTGTACGCGCCAGGAGGCCGCGCGGTGTATCCGAGCAGCGTGCTCATGGGCGTGGTGCCGGCCAAGGTCGCCGGGGTGGGCGAGGTCATCGTCTGCTCGCCGCCGGGTCCGGACGGGCGGCCCGCGGCGGGGGTGCTGGCGGCGGCGGCGCTCGCGGGGGCGGACCGGGTCTTCGCGCTCGGGGGCGCGGGCGCGGTGGCGGCCCTGGCCTACGGCACCGAGAGCGTGCCCCGGGTGGACCGCATCGTCGGTCCGGGCAACGCCTACGTGGCCGCGGCCAAGCTGCAGGTGGTGGACGCGGTGGGCATCGACGCCCCGGCCGGGCCGAGCGAGATCCTCGTGGTGGCCGATGCCTCGGTGGACCCCGAGGCCGTGGCGCGCGAGATGCTGGCCCAGGCCGAGCACGATCCGGACGCGTGCTGCGTGACGGTGGCGGTGGGCACCGCCCAGGCCGAGGCGGTGGCGGCGGCGGTCGCGCGCGCGGCGGCCCGGGCCCGGCGCCAGGAGATCGTCTCGCGCGCCCTGAGCGAGCGCGGCGCGGTGCTGAGCGTGGACTCGCTGGAGGAGGCCTGGCCCTTCGTGGCGGACTTCGCGCCCGAGCACCTCTTGCTGGCGATCGCGTCGCCCGCCGAGGCGCTCTCCCGGGTGCGCAACGCGGGCACGGTGTTCGTGGGGCCGCATGCCTCGGTGGCCTACGGGGACTACATGACGGGCGCCAACCACGTGCTGCCCACCGCGGGCCTCGCCCGGGCGTACTCGGGCCTGAGCGTGCTGGACTTCTACCGCTGGACGACGTGGCAGCGCGTCACCCCCGAGGCGGCCGCCCGGCTCGCCGACGACGTGGGCACCCTGGCCGACAGCGAGGGGCTCTTCGCCCACGCCGAGGCCGCCCGGGCCTGGAGGACGTCATGAGCCCGCCCACCCGCGCCTCGTATCGCGACATCCCGCTGTACGCGCCCTCCAAGGCGCGCTGCCGCGTGGACCTGAGCGACAACACCAACCTCTTCGGCCTGCCGCCCGCCGCCGAGCGCGTCCTGCGCGAGACGACCGCCACCCAGGTGGGCCGCTACCCGGTGGGCTACTCGCCCGACCTCCGGCAGGCCGTGGCCCGCTACACCGGCATGGATCCGGCCCAGGTCACCACCGGCTGCGGCTCGGACGACGTCATCGACTGCACCCTCCGGGCCTTCCTGGAGCCGGGCGAGCTCATCGCCTACCCGTCGCCCACCTTCGTGATGATGTCCTACTTCGCCAAGGTCAACGGCCTGCGCTACGCGCCGGTGCGGCTGCGGCCGGACTTCGACATCGACGTGGACGGGCTCTTGGCCACCGGAGCGAAGCTCATCTACGTGTGCTCGCCCAACAACCCCACGGGCACGGTGGCCTCGCGCGCCGCGCTGGAGCGGCTGGTGGACACGGCCCCCGGCCTCGTCCTGATCGACGAGGCCTATGCCGAGTTCGCCCGGGACAGCCACCTGGACCTGGCGCGCCGGCCCAACGTGCTCGTGACGCGCACGCTGTCCAAGGCCTTCGGGCTCGCGGCCATGCGCGTGGGCTACGCGGTGGGGGCCCCCGGGCTCGTGGCGGAGGTGGAGAAGGCCCGGGGCCCCTACAAGGTCACGGGCCTGTCCGAGCGCATGGCCGTGGCGGCGCTCACCGAGGACGTGCCGTGGATGCGAGCCAGGGCGGACGAGGCGCTCGCCGTCCGGGCGCGGCTGGTGGAGGAACTGGCGCGGCTGGGCCTGTCCTGCCTGCCCACCGAGGCCAACTTCGTGATGGTGCCGCTGCGGGGCGCGCCCGCGGTGGCGGAGACGATGCGCGCGCGGGACGTGAACGTGCGGGCCTTCGCGGGCCTGCCGGGCATCGGCGACGCGCTGCGCATCGGGTGTGGACCCTGGAACGTGATGCAGGCGGCGCTCGACGCGCTGCGGGAGGCCCTGCCGTGAGAGTGACGCTGTTCGACTATGGCGCTGGCAACATCCACTCCCTGGCCAAGGCGCTCGCCCTGGCGCCGGGCGTCGAGGTGCGCGTGGAGACGGACCCCGTGCGCGCCCTGGACACCGGCCTGCTGGTGCTGCCGGGCGTGGGGGCCTTTGGCGCGGCGGCGGCCCGGCTCGCTCCCGGCCGGGAGCGGATGCGGCGCGCGCTGGACGACGGGCTCGCGTGTCTGGGCATCTGCCTGGGCATGCAGCTGCTCTTCGACGGGAGCGAAGAGGGGGAGGGCGAGGGCCTGGGCTTCTTCCCGGGGCGGGTGACGCGGCTTGTCTCCCAGCGGGTGCCCCACATCGGGTGGAACTCGGTGGAGGAGGACACGGCCGTCCAGGCGGCGCGGCTCGGCTCCGTCTACTACGCGCACAGCTTCGCCTGCCGCGCCGAGCGGCCCGAGGCGGTGGTGGGGTGGACGGCGCACGAGGGGGACCGTTTCCCCGCGGCGGTGCGGCGCGGCCGGGTGCTGGGCGTACAGTTCCACCCGGAGAAGAGCTCGGCGGCCGGCGTGCGCTTCGTGCACGCCTTCCTCGACGAGGTGCGCGCATGAAGGCCATTCCGGCGATCGACCTGCGCGAGGGCGCCTGTGTGCAACTCGTGGGCGGCTCCTACGCCGACGAGCGGGTGCGGGTGAACAACCCCCTGGACGCGCTCGAGCGCTGGCGCGCGCACGGCTTCACCACCTTCCACGTGGTGGACCTGGACGCGGCGCTGGGCAAGGGCTCCAACGAGGACGCCATCCGCGCGCTGCTCTCGCACGAGCCCGGGCTGACGTTCTCCGTGGGCGGCGGCGTCCGCGACACCGCCAAGGTGGAGGCCGTGCTCGCCCTGGGCGCCGCGTCCGTGGTGGTGGGCACGCGCGCCATCGAGGACGCCACCTGGCTGCGTGAGGTGGCCGAGCGTTTTCCCGGCCGGGTGGTGGTGGCCGCGGACGTGAAGGGCCGCGAGGTGGTGACGCGCGGTTGGACGGCGGGCAGCGCGCGCGACATCGTCGCCGTGCTGGAGTCCCTGGAGCCCCTGCCGCTGCGTGGCCTGCTGGTGACGGCCGTGCACAAGGAGGGACAGATGGAGGGGGTGGACCTGCCCCTCATGGAGACGGTGTGCCGCGCGAGCCGCCACCCGCTGTTCGCCTCCGGCGGCGTGACGACGGTGGAGGATCTGCGGGCACTCGGGGGCGTGGGCGCCGCGGGCGCCGTCATCGGCATGGCGTTGTACACGGGCAGATTGGACGCGGGCCTCGTCGCCCAGGAGTTCGCATGACCACCATCGTTCGGGAAACCAAGGAAACCAAGGTCACGGTGCAGCTCGCCATCGGCAAGGGCGTGGCCCAGGTGGACACGGGGCAGCCCTTCTTCGATCACATGCTCGGCACCTTCGCGCGCTACGCGGGGCTGGACCTGACCCTGCACGCGCGGGGCGATCTGCGCCACCACCTCATGGAGGACGTGGCCATCACCCTGGGCACGGCCGTGCAGAAGATCATCCCCGCCACCGCCGCGCGCTACGGCGAGCGCACGCTGCCCATGGATGACGCGCTCGTGCAGGCGTGCCTCGACGTCGGCGGGCGCTTCTATTACCGGGGCCCGCTCAAGAACAAACTCTACGAGCACGTGATGCGCTCGTTCTGCGAGCACGCCAAGGTGACGCTGCACCTGCGCATCCTCCGGGGCAAGGACAGCCACCACGTGACGGAGGCGGCCTTCAAGGCGCTCGGCTTCGCGCTGCGCGATGCGCTGGTGGACTCGGGCGTGGTGTTCAGCACCAAGGGCGCCGTCGCCCTGGAGGTGACGTGACATGCTCACGCGGCGGCTGATCGTCTGTCTGGACGTGAAGGGCGGGCGCGTGGTCAAGGGCGTCCAGTTCGAGGGCCTGCGCGACGTGGGCGACCCGGTGGAACTGGCGCTGCGCTACGAGGACGCCGGGGCGGACGAGGTGACGTTCCTCGACATCTCCGCCACCCAGGAGGAGCGGGGCACGCTGTGGGACCTGGTGCACCGCACCGCCGAGCGGCTGTTCATCCCGCTCACGGTGGGCGGTGGGGTGCGCACGGTGGACGACGTGGGGCGGGCCCTGCGCGCGGGCGCGGACAAGGTGAGCCTCAACTCGGCCGCGGTGGCCCGGCCCGAGGTCCTCACCGAGTGCGCCGAGCGCTTCGGGGCCCAGTGCGT
This sequence comes from Archangium primigenium, assembly GCF_016904885.1. NCBI lineage: Bacteria > Pseudomonadati > Myxococcota > Myxococcia > Myxococcales > Archangiaceae > Melittangium > [Archangium] primigenium. Next base: position 6,862,160 of record NZ_JADWYI010000001.1, on the reverse strand, counting down.
GGTGGCGAGCATCGACGCCAAGCGCGACGGCGCGGGCTGGCGTGTCTTCACGCACGGCGGCAAGAAGCCCACGGAGCTGGAGGCCCTCGCCTGGGCGCGCGAGTGCGTGCGCCGGGGCGCGGGGGAGATCCTCCTCACGAGCATCGATCGCGACGGGGCCCGTTCGGGATATGACCTGGAGCTGACCCGGGCCGTGGCCGAGGCGGTCCAGGTCCCCGTCATCGCCTCGGGAGGCGCGGGCAGCGCGGAGCATGTCCGGGCCGCGCTGAGCGAGGGGAAGGCGGAGGCGGCGCTCGTCGCGGGCATCCTCCACGACGGCGTGACCACGGTGCGGTCCATCAAGACGCTGCTGCAGGGCAGCGGCCTCGACATCAGGAGCCTCTAGCAAATGGATGCACGGTCATTGATGCAGGCGGCGGAGGAAGTGGCTCGCAAGTCGGGCGACGTGGCGCTGGGCTTCTTCCGCCAGGGCGTCCAGGTGCACACCAAGGGGGACGGCTCCCCCGTGACGGTGGCGGATCAGACGGCCGAGCGCACGGCGCGCGAGTGGATCGAGTCCCGCTTCCCCGAGGACGGCATCCTCGGCGAGGAGTTCGGCGAGACGCGGCCCGGGGCCCGGCGCCGGTGGATCCTCGATCCCATCGACGGCACCAAGACGTTCATCCGGGGCGTGCCGCTGTGGGGCACGCTGGTGGCGGTGATGGAGGGCGACACCATCCTCGCGGGCGCGGCGTACTTCCCGCCCGTGGGGGACATGCTGGTGGCGGCGCCGGGGCAGGGCTGCTGGTGGAACGGCAAGCTCACGTGGGTGTCCGCCGAGGCCGAGCTGTCGCGCTCGCTCGTGCTCGTCACCGACGAGCGCTTCCAGACGCACCCCGAGCGGGGCACGGGCTGGCGCGCCCTGTCGGCGAAGTCCTCCGTGGCCCGGACATGGGGGGACTGCTACGGCTACCTCCTGGTGGCCACGGGCCGCGCCGAGGTCATGGCGGACGAGCTGATGTCGCCCTGGGACGCGGCGGCGCTCTTGCCCATCATCGAGGAGGCGGGTGGGGTGTTCACGGACTGGAGCGGCAAGCGCACGGCGTTTGGCGGCAGCGCCATCGCCACCAACGCCGTGCTGGCGGAGTCGGTGCGCCAGGTGCTCGGCGCCACGAAGGGGCCGTGATGTTGGATCTCTCGACGCTGGACTTCGGCAAGGGCAACGGGCTCGTCACGGTGGTGACGCAGGACGCGCACACGGGCGACGTGCTCATGGTGGCGCACGCGGATCGCGAGGCGCTGGAGAAGACGCTGGCGACGGGCGAGATGCACTACCGCTCGCGCACGCGGGGGCTGTGGCACAAGGGCGGCACGAGCGGCAACGTGCAGCGCGTGGTGTCCCTGACGGCCGACTGCGACGCGGACGCGGTGCTCGCGCGGGTGGAGAAGGCGGGCCCGGCGTGCCACACCGGCGCGGAGACGTGCTTCGGCGTGGGGCCCGTGGATGCGCTCGTGGCGCTGGATCGCACCCTCACCGAGCGGGCCGCGACCGCACCCGCGCCAGGCGAGAAGCCCAGCTACACGCGGCGGCTGCTGGAGGACCGCAACCTGCGCCTCAAGAAGATTGGCGAGGAGGCGGCGGAGCTGGTCACGGCGTGCGCGGATGGGGACAAGGCGCGCGCGGTGGAGGAGGCCGCCGACGTGCTCTACCACCTGCTCGTGGCGGTGCGCCCGCTCGGCGTGACGCTCGCGGACGTGAAGGACGTGCTCGCCCGGCGGGCCGCGCCCCCGGCCGCGAAACAGACGCTCACACTTCCTTGAAGTTCACCCCCGTGGCCTTCAGGTCCTCCAGGGCCTGCTTGACCTCCTCGGAGACAATGAGGGCCACGGTCCAACCCCAGGGTCGGAAGATCTTCACCTCGCCGACCTTCGCCGGGTCGAGGCGCATGCCGTACACGGCACGATACTGTCCCGTCTTCTCGGGACGCTCATCCTCCGGCCGCCAATAGCGGACTTCCTCCGAGGCATGATCGTCAATGCACTTCACGGTCCTCGAGACATTGAGGAGGAGGTACTGCTCGGCATGCCCCTCGATGTCGACGGGGAAGAACTGCACGCAGTCCGTGGCCAGGTGCATGAAGCACTCCGCGATTCGGACGTGCACGATGGGGATGCCGAATGCCGCGTGAGAGAAGTCGAGCGCCGCTCCCACGCGTTTGACGGGCAACGTCATGCGGCCCTCCAGGTGGGTGGGCTCCCCTCGCATCAACGGCGCGGGCCAGAGCTCCTCTCCCCGAGAATCGTGGAGCTTGCCCAACTCCCAGCGGTCGGGATGCGCGATGTCGTCCGTCAGCTTGTAGTACCGGATGCCCATGTGCCGCCCTTCTACCGTGTGCTCCGGGTGACGAGCGTGTGAAGTCTCGAGCCCTCGCTGTGGAGTTCCACGGCCAGCGCGCGGAGTTCCGCGACCAAGGCCTCCTGGCACAGCCGTGTTCCACGGCATTCCAGTGTCGCCGCGTTCAATCGCTCGAAGACTTCCTCGTGATACGCCTGCGGATGAGGACCCTGGTGACCGGGGATGCGGATTCTGTTGGCGGGATCGTTCAAGGACATTCCCGCCCGGTCGAAGATGTCCTGGAATCGAGGCGTCCAAGGACCACCGCTGTGCGTGGCCTCCCACCATTTGTTCGTGGCGATGTGGTGCTCGGGGCCTTCCGCCTCCACGAGAGCGGAGACCGCGCCGCTTCCACTGCCTTGCGCGATGGTAGCGGCCATGGGCATGGCGAGCGTGAAGGTGGCGGCGTTCGCACTCACGACCACGCCTTCGACGTGCGCCACCTGGGGCAGCGCGATCCCCAGCCCCGAGCCCGCCGTCCCCGAGACTCGTGCCGCACCGGGCAGCGCGACCACCCTGGCGGAATAGCTGGAGGCCGTCTGGCCCATGGCCGCGGCGAGCAGCAGGGCAAACGCCCGCGCGGCGTTCTTCCCCATCACCTTGCCATAGGCCCCACCCGCTGTGCGGAGCTCTCGCATCGAGGTTGCGAGGTCCGCTGCCTGCACCAATCGCCTCCAGCCCTGGATGAGCGTCCAGAACGTGTCCACTCCGACGTAGCAGATGAAGCTGGCCGTCACGACGGCAGCCAGACCCTTGGAGAACACGGGTTCGGGTGCCATCCACATCGCCGCATAGAGGGTCATCGTCCAGAGGATGGAGGCGCGAATCGCTGCCGGGTCGGCCATGCCCTCGAACGCCTCCATCATCTCGGGGATGACCTCTTCGAGCGCGAAGGACATCGCGAGGGTGTAGCGGCCATCCGCGGTGAGCACGGGCCTGTTCAGCAGGACCTTCCGACAATCGCCCGTCTGCCCCAGGGACGCGCAGAACCGTGAGTACTCCCGGGTGATGCGCTCTTCCGCCGACGCCCATTCCCCGGAGGACGGATGTCCATTCAAGGCGATGAGTCCTTGCCGTGGCGTGTAGTGGTACCAGCCATCGCGTTGGGCGACGTCGAGGAGTTCTCGGGCGCTTGTCTCGGGATTCGCCGGGGGCTTTTTCCGTCGGACTTCCATCGCGAGGGCTTTGGTGAACGCCTCGTTTCCAAACGCGATCGGAACGAACTGGGTCGTGCGAGGGACCTGGACGAGGTGTTCTTCCCTCGCGGTGTCGGGACGCCCTCCGCGAGCGGTTCCACACGCCGTGAGCAGCACCAGGAAAAGCGAAACGAGGCTCGAACGATGGGCGACCAGAAGCCACCTCCTCGCGAGAATCAACGCGCGGCTTGAGACAGAGGACCGCACATCGAGCGCGGTGGTGGGGTGACACGCTAGACTGGGCACAGGGGGCTCTGGAAGCACCGCCCCAGGAGAGCGTGGATGCGGCTGCGCCAGGGGATGATCGCGGCACTCGTGGGAGCCCTGCTGGTGGCGGGGCTCCTTCTCTGGCGCACCTCCGACTCGACGACGGACGTCCCGCCCCCGCGGGCCTCGCCCCCGTCGGTGTCCGCCACCTCATACCGTCGAGTGCCCCTGGCCGCGCCCGTGCCGGAGGGCCCCTTCATCGCGGGCACGGTGCGCGGCGAGCGCGGGCCGGTCGCGGGCGCGGTGGTGTACGCCGTTCGGCCCTCCTCGGAGGGGTCCTTGATGGCGCCTTCGTGCCGGGACGAGTTCGGGCGGACGCGCCCCGAGCCCTTCCTCGAATGCGCGGGCACGGAGCGACTGCTCGCGTGGATGCGCGAGCGGGACGGCGAGGCCCAGGTGCTCGCTCAGGCCACCTCCGCATCGGACGGCTCCTTCCTGCTCCAGGGAATGGAGGCCGGTGCCTACACGCTCTGGGCGGAGAGCCCCGAGGGCGTGGCCCTGCGGCGGGGCGCCTCCACGGGCGAGCAGGGTGTGGACCTGGTGCTGCTGGCGGGCACGCGGTTGTCGGGACGGGTCACGGACCGGAAGGACGTCCCGGTGGCCGATGCGCTCGTCACCGCCGTGTTCGCCGCCCAGGGCCATTTCCTCGAGACCCGCACGGACGCACGGGGCCAGTACGCCCTGGGGCCCCTGCCTCGGGGGGAGTACCTCCTGCTGGCCACGCACGGCGACGCGTGCTCCAGACTGGAGACCGAGCGGCTCCATGGCGCATCCTCGACCGTGGACTTCGTCCTCCATGCCCCGTGGACCCTGAAGGGCCGGGTGGTGGCGGACGGCGAGCCCGCCTCGGGTGTCCGGGTCGAGCTGCGCGGCGTCGAGACACCGGAGGCGCGGGAGACCCTCTCGGATGAGCGAGGCCACTTCTCCTTCGATGCGCTGACGTTCGACGCGTCCTATGAGCTCAGCGCGCGTCAGGGCGCGCTCGGCGCCTGGCTGGACGTCTCCGCCAACGAGTCGTCCGAGGTGCTCCTGGAGCTGCGTCCCCGGGTCGAGTTGGAGGGCGTGGTGCGCGATGCGCGGGGCCGTCCAGTCGAGGGCGCGCGGGTCGAGGCCTCTCAGGAGTCCGACTTCCGGACGTCCCGCCTCACGACCCGAACGGATGCGCGGGGGCACTATCTCCTCGGGCCCCTGGCCGAGGGCGAGGTGGACCTCCACGCCTTCTCGCTGGACGAGCGCGAGAACGCCGAGCACCAGGCGAAGTTCTCCGCGGGTCGGCGCACCGTGGACCTCGTCCTGCGGCGGTTGGCCCTCGTCGAGGGCGCCCTGGTGGATGACCAGGGCGCGCCCATCGTGGGCGAGCATGTGGCCCTGCTCGACCCGGAGATCGAGGACGAGGTGGACACGGCTCTCTCCGGACCGGAGGGACACTTCCTGCTGGTGGCCCCCGAGGCGGGAGTGTTCGTGTTCCGCGTGGGCTCGAGCCAGCGGGAACTGTTGCGACGCGAGGTCCGCGCGCCCACGACCTTGAACCCGCGCCTCTCGCGCTCACCCCGGGTCCAGGGCCTGCTGGTGGACGAGCGGGGGCAGCCCGTGACACGCGCACGGGTGGGCCTCTGGCCCCTGGATGCCGGAAACGTGATCGAGAGTGGCGAGACCGACGACGAGGGACACTTCTCGCTCGCGGCGCCCCGGCCCGGGCGCTACGGGGTGAGCGCCGAGCTGGCGAGCGCCACCGACTACTCCCACTTCACCTCGACCGAGGTGGAGGTGCACGAAACGGGAGGCCAGGTGCGGCTCCAATTCCAGGCGGGCCACCCGTTCTCGGGCCGCGTGGTGAACACCCGAGGCGAGCCCCTGGAGAAGGTCGACGTCACGATTCGCCCCCATGGCTCCGTGGGCGGATACGGCGCGCCCGAATTGCGGACCCAGACCCTGGCCGATGGCCGGTTCTCCTTCGGGGAGGTCTCGGGTGAGCACCTCGTGCTGATGCTGGCGAAGCGGAGTTATGTCCTGGTCGATCCGCCACCACCGCCCCCTCCGTCCTACCGGATGATCATCCATGGGCAGCTCGACGAGTGGCAGCGGGTGGATCCACCCGCCTCGGCGAGGACGATGCACATCGTCATGGCCCGGCGCGCCTACCTCCGCGCGAAGTTCGTCCGCGCGGATGGCTCACCCATTCCCTATTTCTCCGTGAATGGCGAGCCCATGGATCAGGACCGGGAGGGCTACTTCTGGATGCCCATCGAGCAGACGGGTCCGCTCACCCTGACGCTGTCCGCCGCGAGCTCCGTGCCGGGCTCGGCGCCCCTCGTGCGGACCGTGGTCGTCCAGCGCGAGGTGGACCTGAACCTCGGAACGCTCACCCTGGAGGAATGAGCGCCCGGTGACCCCGACTCACTGGGGCTGGTTGATCTCCAGGTGGAAGGCGGGGTCCTTGTTGGAGGGATCCAGGACCCGTGAGACGGAGGGATGGTTCCGGGCCGCTTCCAGGAAGGCGGGCCGTTGGTCCCGGGCGATGGAGTCCGGCGAGATGTCGATGACGTTGAGCGCGGAGGGGTCGTTCGCCATGTGCCTCGAGACGTTGGCGGGCCCTTCCGCGTGGATCTGCGCCGTCATGGCCTGGAGGATTTCGTCCCGGGAGAGACCGGCCTCCTTGCCCGCCACGTAGGCGTCCACGACCCGGTCTCCGGGCGCTCCATAGAGCTCCTTCTGGGACGCGACGCCCTGGCTCTGGATGTTGTTGTACATCGCCAGCGCCTGTCGCTCGGGCGTCCGGGCCGTGCTGGTGATGCGCAGGTCCGCGACTCCCGCCTGGGCCATGATGTCCTGGAGCACCTGCCGCGTGTGCTCGCTGACCGCCGCCTGGTTCGCGTCCGCGCCGAAGCGGATGGTGCCCGCGCCGGCCGGGGTGCTCGGGGGGGCGCCCAGGTTCGCGGGCCGCTGCATCGGAATGGGCGCCTGGAGCGGCGCCTGGGTGCTCAGGTGCTCGGGCCTCGGCACGGGCAGGGGCACGGACGTGAGCTCGGGCGCGGCCTTGGGCACCGGATGGAAGGCGTCCGCCGGAGGCCCCACGGGCGCGAGCTGGCCCGAGGGCAGCCGCTCCGTGGGCTGGAACGTCGAGGGCGGGCCCATGGGGGAGGGCGCCGTCACGTCCTGCCCCGGCTCGGAACGCGTCAACTGGGCCCGCTGCGCCATGGGCGTGGGGTCCAGCATGGGGTTCAGCTCGGGCATCGTCGAGGGCGGCTTGAAGCTCGGCGTGAAGCTGCTCGCCTCGAAGTTCATCCGGGGCTTGGGCGGCTCGGGCGGCGGTGCACTGGCCTTGGGCTCGGGCGTGTTCGCGGACGTGCTGGACGTGCCACTGGACGAACTGGTCGTGGAACTGCGGCTGGAACTCCCAACAGAATCGACACCCATGCGATGACCCCTCGTTCGAGAGAGACGTAGGACTTTGAACTCAATCTATCCCGAAGCGGGACACAGAGTGAAATCGGGTCACCCGAGGGAGAAGTCAGGACGGCGCGCAGGGGGCGGCGTACAGCCTGGCCAGGCGCCTGACGCGCTCGGCGATCGTCTTTCTCAACGACGCGGGCCGGAGGACCTCGGCGTCCTCTCCGAAGCTCAGGACCCAGGCCTCGACCTCCGGACAGAGCGCGACGTCCAACGAGAGCCGCACCTCCTGGTCGGAGATCCGGACGCGCTGGGAGCGGTGCCAGCGATGACTCCGCACGTGGGTGGCCCACCGGGGGTGGAGCTTCAGCTCCACCTTCTCGACGCCCTGGGCCTCGTTCCCGAAGATGCCGAAGCTGTGCGCGAAGACCTGCTCCGGGTCGTACTCCGCCTTGCTCGGGTATTTGAACGCCCGGCCCTGGGCCTCGGTGGTGCGGATGCGCGCGAAGCGGAAGGACCGGACCGCGCCGTCGGGCTCGCGGCCAATGAGGTAGAGCTGATGCGTGTAGACGGCGAGCGACAGGGGCTCGACACACCGGGTGCTGACCTTGCCGGAGAAGTCTTCGTACACGAGCGCCACGGGGTGTTGCTCGAGCAGCGCGCCGAGGAGCTCCTCCAGGTTCGCGTCCTTGTCCGGCAGGGAGATCTCCCCGCCTTGTGACAGGAAGACGAATTTGCGCTCGACGTCCTGGAAACTGCCTCGGCGTCGGGACTGACGGAGGAGCCGGTCGCGCGCGTCATTCAAGGCCTTGCGGTAGGGCGTGCCCTCGAACAGGGGCGCGAGGCTCGCGCCGAAGCAGGCGCCGATGAGCACCGCGAGGGGAGGGGCCTCGGTGAGGGCCGTGGTGTCGAAGCGGAAGACCCGACGCCGGCCTTGCTTGACCGCCTTGACGCCGGGGAGCTTCTCGATGGCCCGGAGCTGCCGGTCCGCCGCGACGGGTTGAATGCCGAGTCGCTCGGCCGCGCTCTGGCGGTCATGCGCCTTGCCGCTCAGGAGATCCGCGACGAGCAGCACCGTGCGATTGAGCTGCGTGAAGCGGCGTTGCTCCGATGTGTGGGTCATGATCCTCAGAGGGGTGGATGATCCTCGAAGGATCACGAGCGGGGCGGTGCCTTGTTCTTCGACCAGACGAGCGTACAAAGGACGGGTGACCCTTCACGTGGCTGCCTGGAGGCCCGGTTGATCGAGGAGAACATCGTGCCCGCCCCCTTTCCGGCGGCGCTGGCCGAGCTGGAACAGAAGCTCAACGGGTACCGGTATGCGTGGAAGCGTGTCTATGTCGGGATCACGCGTTCACCCGAGGCCCGGTGGGAACAGCATGCCCAGGACGGATGGCACAAGATGGCCCTCGTCTATCGGGCCTTCAGTGGTGGAATCGCTCGCGACGTGGAGCGGCATCTGATCGACTACTCCAGACGGTGCGACTTCACGCTGGAGCTCACGAACCTGGGCCTGGGCGGCGAAGGGCTGCGCGATGCGCCCGGCATCTGCTTCGTCTACATCCTGGTGGCGGACCGCCGTGGGGTGACCCTGCGCCAGCGACGCGCGGGGTAGCGCGCGCGAGGGTGATGCAGGGGGGCGCATGTTAGACTCGCCTCCACACGAGGGGGTCGCTCTGCGAAGTCACCTGCGATGGGGTTGGGCTGTCGCGCTGCTCCTGCTCGTCGCTCCGACACGAGCGCGCTCCGGGCCGGGCGATGCGGCGCACGTCATCCACGGCATCGTGCGCGATGCGCAGGGGCCGGTGGCGGGCGTGCGCGTGCTCGCCACCCGGTCCGTGGCGGGCGAGTCCCTGTCGGAGCGTCCGTGCGTCTCGCGTTTCGGCCTGGCGAGCGATGGCCCGCGGCGGGCCTGCGTCGACGTGGATCGGATCGAGGAACTCGTGGCCCGTCGGGAAGGCGCGGTGCCCGTCCTCGCCGAGGTCCGTTCTCGAGCGGACGGCGCTTTCGTCCTGGAGGGACTGGCCGCCGGGGTCTACACGCTCTGGGCGGAGGGCCCCGAGGGCGCGGGCCTGCTGCGGGACGTGGCCACGGACACGCCGTCGGTGGAGGTGGTGTTCGGCCACGGCTCGCGGTTGTCGGGACGCGTGACCGACGCGCACGAGGCGCCCGTGGCGGGGGCCCGCGTCACCGCGGTCTTCACCGGGCACAGCCGCTTCTTCGAGACGCTCACGGATGCCCAGGGCCATTACTCGCTGGGTCCCTTGCCTCGGGGCGCGTACGGCGTGATCGCTTCCCACCCGAACCTGTCACCGGGTTCGGAAGCCGTGCGGCTCCACGCTCCGCGCGCGTGGCGGTCCATCATGCTGTTCGCCCCTTTCCGACTCTCGGGGCGGGTGCTGAACGTGAAGGGTCTTCCCGCCGTCGGGGCGGAGGTCCGGCTGCGCGGCGAGCGTGCCCACGACACGCGCACGGATGCCCAGGGCCGCTTCACCTTCGAGGGGTTGCCTCGCGATGTCTACGAGCTCACCGCGAGCCATGACGGCCTGCTGGCGCTCCAGAAGAATGTCTTTCCCGCCGAAGGGGACGGAAGGCCTCATGTCCGGGAGATCACCCTCACGCCGCGCGAGCCCCTCGCCGAGGTGGTGGGCGTGGTGCGTGATGAGCGGGGAGCGCCGGTCGCGGGGGCGCTCGTCCAGTTCTCCGACGACGGGGGATGTGTCGGACCGATGAATGTCCTGTTGACGCGGACCGACGCGCGAGGACGCTACCGCCTGGGGCCCCTGCCCTCGGGCGAGGGCGTGCTGCGCGCATTCACCGGGGACTCGCGGCTGTTCCAGCGCCGAACGCACACTGTCTCCAAGGGAAGGCGGACCCTGGACTTCACCCTCCAGCCCCAGTTCCCTCTCGAGGGCCAGTTGGTGGACGGGCGAGGGCTGTCCGTCGGGGGCGGGCGCGTGGCCGTCTTCGACGCCGTGACCCAGAGGCGTCTGGTGACTCAATCCGTGGGCGCCGACGGACGCTTCTCGTTCCAGATGCCGAACGCGGGCCCCTACCTGATCGGCGCGGAGGCGGACGGCCCCGGCGACCCGAGTCCCCTGGTGTCCGCCGAGCGGGTGACGGCCCCCGCCCTGGCTTTGCGGCCACGGCTCGTCCGGCCCTTCACGGTGGAGGGCGAGCTGCTGGATGACGAGGCGCGGCCCGTGGCCGAGGCGTGGGTGAGTCTGTGGGCCGAGGAAGACGCGGCGAAGCAGGAGGCCCTGGCGCGGGTGAGTACGGACGCGCGGGGCCGGTTCTCGCTCGTGGCCCCGGCACCGGGTCGCTACCAGGTCCGGGCGGAGCTGGAGGCCGACGCGTTCTCCCTGGTGACCGCGCGCACGGTGGAGGTGGGCGCGGAGCCGGTCCCGGTGCGGTTGCGCCTTGAGGCGGGACATCCGCTCTCCGGTCTCGTGGTGGACAGGCGGGGCACGCCCCTCGCTGGGGTGTCCCTCGCGTACCAGGCCCCGCGCCGCTCGGATCCCTTCGACACACCCCGGGCGTGGGTCAAGACGGGCCCGGACGGGCGCTTCTCCTTCGCCCATGTCGCGGGAGCGCCCGCCGCGCTGCGCGTGGACGAGGAGGTGTGCGACGAGCATTTTCACCTGGCGGTGTTTCGCGAGGAGGACCCCGCGTCGCTGATGCGGCTGGATCCCTCGGCGCGAGAGGTGCGGGTCGTGCTCGTCCGGACGGCGCGGCTGCGGGGACGGTTCGTGCGGGCGGATGGCTCACCCATCCCGCGCTTCACCGTGAATGGCGAGCTGACGTATGACGAGGAAGGCCACTTCGAGTGGCCCATCGAGCGGGAGGGTCCGCTCACCCTGGAGCTGTCGGAGGCGGACTCGCCCGGGGTCCGAGAGACCGTGTCCGTCCAGCTGGAAGTGGACCAGGACGTGGGAGACGTCGTGGCGGATGCGCCCTGACGGCTACTCCGCGAGCGCCAATTCCACCCGGCCGAGGCCCTCGTCCGTGGAGGCCACGCGCACCCGCAGCGGCAGCCCGAGCGAGAACGTCCGGGTCGCGCCCACCAGCGACGTCTCCCGCTCGTCCGGCGTGTAGGGTCCGCCTGGCAGCCCGTCCGCGGGCAGCAGTCCTTCCACGAGCGGACTGTCGAGCTGCACGAGCACGCCCGAGGTGCGCACCCGCGTGATGCGGCCGGTGAACACCTGTCCCACGTGCGCGGCCATGACCCGGGCCTCCAGGAGCCGCTGGCGCTCCTTCTCCGCGCGCTGGACCGCCCGGGAGCGCGCGTTGAGGTGCACGGCGAGCCGCTCGACCTCCGGGTCCTCGTGGAGCCAGTCGCGCTGGCCGTGCAGGTAGCGCTTGAGGGCGCGGTGGACGGCGAGGTCCGCGTAGCGCCGGATGGGCGAGGTGAAGTGCACGTAGGCCCGGGCCGCGAGGCCGAAGTGGGGGCCGGGCACCACGGTGTAGCGCGAGGAGCCGAGCGCCCGCCGCAGCACCGCGCGCAACGCGGGCTCCGCCGGGGTGCCCGTGAATTGCCGCTCGAACGCGGAGAGGGCCCGAGGCGTGGGCGCGCGGCCCAGGGCGGGAGGGAAACCCGCCTGCCGCGCGAAGGCCTCCAGGTCCGCGAGGCGCTGGGCATCCGGGCCCTCCTGGACACGGAAGAGGGCGGGCACGCCGCGCTCCACGAGCCAGCCCGCGAGGGCCTCGTTGGCGGCCACCATGAAGCGCTCGACGAGGGCATGCGCGGACGTGGGTCGCACGGCCTCGATGCCGGACACCTCGCCCGTGACGTCGTCGAAGGTGAAGTGGGCCTCGTCGCGTGTCATCTCCAGACCCCCCCGGCCCGCGCGCGCCGCCGCCAGCCGGGCCGAGGCCGCGCGCAACCACGGCAGCGCCTCGCGCACGGGGGCGAGGGACTCGGAGACCTCACCCGTGTCCAGCCACGCGGCGACCTCGGTGTAGTTCAGCCGCGCCCACGAGCGCAGGAGGCTCTCGTAGACATCCACGGAGGTGACGTGGCCCTCGGGGTCCAGTCGCAGCTCCACGGTGAGGCACGCGCGCTCCTCGTGGGGCTTGAGGCTGAGCCACTCCGCCGACAGCGCCTCGGGGAGCATGGGCAGCATGGTGTCGGAGAGGTACGCGTTGGTGGCGCGGGCGCGGGCCTCCAGGTCCAGCGCCGAGCCCTCGGGGACGAACGCGGCGGCGTCCGCGATGGAGACGAACACGCGCAGGGCGCCATCGCCTCCGGCGGGCAGTACGGACAAGGCATCGTCGATGACCCGCGTGGAGGGCGCGTCGATGGTCACCGTGGGAAGGCTCCGCAGATCCCTCCGGTGGCCCAGGGCATGGGGCGTGGCCAGGAGCGCGGGCAGCTCCGCGTGGGCCTCGGAAGGGAAGTCGCGGTGCAGGCCCTGGCGCACGAGCAGCCGCTCCAGGGCGCGGTCCACGCCCGGCTCCAACCGGCGCTCCAGACGGAGCGTGCCCGCGTCGACCCGCGCCACCACCGCGTCTCCGGCGTGCAACTCGACGCCCGGCGCCTCCAGGGGCCACTCGCCCCGGCCCACTTCCCGGTCGAGCTGGAGCAGCACGCGGGTGTCGCGGAGCACGACCTCGCCGTAGACCCGCTCGCGCGAGCGCTTCACCAGGGACAGCCCACTCGCGCTCCACCGGCCATCCTCCGCGCGGCGGGCGGTGGCCGAGACGAGGTCCTCGGCCAGGAAGGGCGAGAGCTCCGCCGGAGGGATGAAGGCGGAGAGGCCCGGCTCGCCCGCCGAGGGTTTCACGACGAGGAAGCCGAAGCCCTTGGGGTGGACCTCGACATGGCCGGTGACGCTGCGGGAGGAGGGGGTCGGGTCCATGGACCCGCGCATCCTACGGATTCGCCGGGCGGTGGGCGAACAGCGACACCAGATCCGCCTGGACGCCCACGAGCGCGAAGCCGAAGTTGGCCCAGTTGTAGATGTCCCGGCGGGCCACGTCCGCGCCGCCGCCGAGCCAGCGCAGGCGCGCGTAGGCGTTCACCTCGCCCCGGGTGTCGAGCGGCAGGCCCAGCGTGAGCGCCAGGTCGTAGATGCCGCCCGTGGTGTTGCCCACGAGCCCGAAGGTGGACAGGGCATCGGCCTCCAGGCCCGCCCACACCCGCGAGGGCAGCGTGTAGCGCAGCCGCGTCTTGAACGCGCCCACCACGCCGATGTCGCTCTCCTGCGCGTGGCGCGTGCCGTCCGCGCCGCTCAGGCCCACCAGGGCGTTGCGGATCTGCACGCTCGCGCCCACGTCCCACTGGAAGCGCTCGCCGTCGAGGAGCCGGAAGAGGTAGCTGGCCCGGTAGCCGTCGAAGAGGTAGCGGTGGTCCACCACCGAGCCCGAGGGAAAGAGCGTCCCCCGGAAGTCGAGGTCGCGCGTGAGCGTGGCGCGCGTGGAGACATCGAAGGGGGCATAGAGCAGGATGAGGCCATGGCGCGCGCCCAGCCGGGCCTCCACGGCCACGCGCCAGGTGCGGTACAGCGTGGCCGTCTGGTTCAAGTCCTGGGCCGAGTACTCCGTGCCCGTGGGGCCATAGCGGCCGTCGTTCTGGAAGATGGCGGCGGGCCCCGTCTCCGCCTCGGCGATCAACGCGCGGAGCGGACTGTCGGCGAGGGCGGGAGCGGCGAGCAGCAGGGAGGAAATCAGGAGGAGTCGTCGCATGGTGAAGCTCTTACGCGCGACGCCTCAACGCGTTCCTCGAATTTCCATTTCACCCAACACCAGTGAACGCTTGTCCGGAAAGACACTGATCGCCTCCACGTCCTGGAGCGTCACGGACGGGGTGCACGCCTCCCACTGGCCCGTGCCCTTGAAGCGGCAGACGAGGGGCAGCACGAAGCTCGCCTGCGTGTCCGGGTCGTGCAGCCCGAGGCCCGTGTCGACCCGCACCACGGCGCGCACGGCGCCCGGCCCCTGGGCCTTCACCCGCAGGCCGGACACCTCGCGGGCGGGGGGCGAGAACACGCCGCTCAGCGCGCCGTTCTTGCGCCAGGAGGGGTCCTGCTCCAGGCGCGACAGCTCCACGCCCGGGGCGTCCTGGTGATCGAAGGCGGCACTGCCCGTGGTGGGGCCGAGGAGCCGATCGGGCGTGAGCGGGACGTGCGCGGCGGACGGGGCCTCGGCGGCGAGCCAGTCGCGCGCGGGCACGGCGCCCTGGACCGCGGCGGCGCGGATCAGGGCAGAGGGCAGCAGGCCCGCGCGCGCGCAGATCGGCCCGAGCTCGCCGAGCAAGGTCCGCGAGGCCTCGGACAGCGGCCCCTCGTCGAGCGCGGCGGGGGCCAGGAGGCTCTGGGCGACCTCACTGCAGGCCTCGGGCATGCCCGGGCCGGCGCGCTCCAGGTGCCAGCGGGGGCTGGCGAGGGGCGACTGGCCGGTCGCGCTCACGGCCATCACCGTGCGCACCACGGCGCTCGCGCAGGGGTTGAGCCCGGCGGGGCAGCGTTGACACAGCGTGTCCAGCAGCTCGCGCAGGGGCTGGGGGCCGGCGTCGCCTAGGGGGGCTCGGGCATCCAGGGCCACCCCCAGCTCACAGGCCCGGGCGGGAAGGGTGGGACACGCATCGAGTTCTCGCCGGGCGGTGGTCCAGGCGGTGGCGCCCTGGGGGTCGCGCAGGGCGCCTTGCAGGGCGCGCTCCAGGGTGGGACAGGCCGACGCGGCCGGGGCGGGCGCACGTGCCTGCTCCGGGGGCGGGGGGGCGGCGGGCTTGGGTTCGCGGTGGGCGATGACGTACAGGCGCACGAAGGCCAGGAGGGCGAGCGCCATGAGGAGGAGGGTCCGGCGGGGGAAGCGGCGCACGTGCAAACTCCTTGATTCCAGCCAGGAGGGGTGGTTATCAGCGCCGCGTGGTTCCATCCACCCCGGAGGCATTCTTTGGCTGAGACTTTCGACGTGGTGATCATCGGTTCGGGCCCCGGTGGTTATGTCGGTGCGATCCGTGCCGCGCAGCTCGGCCTGAAGACGGCGCTCATCGAGAAGGACAAGCGCCTGGGCGGCACCTGCCTTCACCGCGGCTGCATCCCCACCAAGTCCCTGCTGTGGAGCGCCGCGCTGCTGCACCACATCCAGGAGGCGGCGGACTTCGGCATCGAGGTGCCCAAGCCGGTGGTGAACTGGGCCAAGGTCCAGGAGCACAAGCAGAAGGTGGTCACCAAGGGTGCCAATGGCATCGACTACCTGATGAAGAAGAACAAGATCACCGTCATCAAGGGCCACGGCCGCATCGCCGGCAAGGGCAAGGTCGAGGTCACGGCCGAGGACGGGTCCAAGCAGGCGCTGGACACCAAGAACATCATCGTGGCCACGGGCTCGGTGCCCAAGTCGCTGCCCAACGTGAAGGTGGACCACGAGCGCGTGCTCAACAGCGACTCCATCCTCACGCTCGACCGCATCCCCAAGAGCCTCATCGTCATCGGCGCGGGCGCGGTGGGCTGTGAGTTCGCCTCGGTGTTCAACCACATGGGCAGCCAGGTGGCCATCGTGGAGTACCTGCCCAACATCCTCCCCATCGAGGACGCGGACATCTCCAAGGAGATGGAGAAGCAGTTCAAGAAGCGCAAGATCGACCTGCACACCGGCGCCAAGGTGGAGTCGGTGGAGAACACCGGCTCGGGCGCCAGGCTCACCATGACGGTGGGCGGCGAGACGCGCACCATCGAGGCCGAGTACGTCCTGTCGGCCGTGGGCCGCGCGCCCGTGAGCGAGGACATCGGCCTGCAGCACACGTCCATCAAGGCCGAGCGCGGCTACATCAAGACGGACACGATGATGCGCACGACCGAGCCGGGCGTGTACGCCATCGGCGACGTCATCCCCACCGCGATGCTCGCCCACGTGGCCAGCGCCGAGGCGGTGCTGGCCGTGGAGCACATCGCCGGCAAGAACCCCGCGCCCATCAACTACGACCTGACGCCGTCGGCCACCTACTGCTACCCCGAGGTCGCCTCCGTGGGCCTCACGGAGAAGAAGGCCAAGGAGCGCGGCTACGACGTGAAGACGGGCGTGTTCCCGTTCTCCGCCGTCACCAAGGCCTCCATCTCCAACGAGGGCATCGGCCTGGTGAAGGTCGTGTCCGACAAGAAGTACGACGAGGTGCTCGGCATCCACATGGTGGGCCCTCACGCCACGGAGCTGCTCGCCGAGGCCTGCGTCGCGCTGCGCCTGGAGATCACCACCGAAGAGCTCGCGCACACCATGCACGCGCACCCGACGCTCTCGGAGATCGTGAAGGAGGGCGCCGAGGCCACCCTCGGTCACCCCATCCACATCTAACCGGCGCGTCCAGTCCTTCTGATTCAGCCCAGGCCGTCCGGGAGACTCCTCCCGGGCGGCCTTCGCCTGTCCGGGGCTCGCCCGCCCGGGGGGGAAGGGGGCCTGAATCGAGACACGGGGCTGCCCGCGCGGAGCGGACGCGTTAGAACAGGGACGTGCATTCCCCCGTGGGGGTGTGACGACATATCGCGTCACGGCTTCCCGCTTGACCCTCCTTTCGCCCCAACCGTAGAAGGCCCGCGACCCATGGCGACTCCCGATCGTTTCCCCCTGCCCCAAGTCTCCGAGTCCACCCGGAAGCCCGAGTGGTTGAAGGTGCGCCTGCCGCACGGGGAAGGGTACGAGCGGGTGAAGGCCATCGTGCGCCGCACGAAGCTGTCCACGGTGTGCGAGGAAGCGCGCTGCCCGAACATCGCCGAGTGTTGGGGCGGAGGCACCGCCACGGTGATGCTCATGGGCGAGGTGTGCACGCGCGCCTGCCGCTTCTGCCACGTGAAGGTGGGCGCGCCGCCGCCGTTGGATCCCATGGAGCCCATCCACCTGGCCCAAGCCGTCAAGGAGATGGACCTGGAGTACATCGTGGTCACCTCGGTGAACCGCGATGACCGGCCGGACGGGGGCGCGAGCCACTTCGCCTCGGCCATCCGCGAGCTGCGCCAGCACTCGCCCCGGACGATCGTCGAGGTGCTCATCCCCGACTTCAAGGGCGTGGAGCAGGACCTGGCCACCGTGGCCGAGGCGCGCCCGCACGTGGTGGCCCACAACGTGGAAACCGTCGAGCGGCTCACCCCCAAGGTGCGCGACCGGCGCGCCACCTACCGCCAGTCGCTCAAGGTGCTCGAGTACCTCAAGGCCCGCCCCGAGCGGCTCTACACCAAGACGTCCGTCATGGTGGGCCTGGGCGAGACCGACGCCGAGCTGGAGCAGACCTTCCGCGACCTGCGCGGCGTGGGCGTGGACGTGCTCACGCTCGGCCAGTACCTGCAGCCCTCGCAATACCACCTGCGCGTGGAGCGCTTCGTGAGCCCCGCCCAGTTCGAGGCCTACAAGCAGCTCGCCGAGTCCTTTGGCTTCCTGTACGTGGCGTCTGGACCGCTCGTGCGCTCCAGCTACCGCGCCGCCGAGTTCTTCATGAAGGGCCTCATGGAGCGTGAGCGCCTGGGACTCGCCAGCAACACCTGACGCCTTACCCACCGAAACGGACACCGAATGGCGATCTTCGAGTTGAAGCTGCCCGACCTTGGCGAAGGCGTGCAGGAGGGCGAGCTGGTCAAGTGGCACGTCAAGGCGGGTGACGTGGTGCAGGAGGACCAGACGCTCGCCGAGGTGATGACGGACAAGGCCACGGTGACCGTTCCCAGCCCCAAGTCCGGCCGCGTCGTGCAGACGCATGGCAAGGAAGGGGAGATGGCGAAGGTGCACCAGCTCCTCGTCACGCTCGAGATCGAGGGCGCCGCGCCCGCCCAGGCCCCGGCCCATGGCGCTCCGGCCGCCGCCGCCGCTCCGCCGGAGTCCCCGGCCGCCGCGGCGTCGGACGCCTCGGCCGCGGCCTCCAAGGTGCTCGCCACGCCGCTCACCCGCCGCATGGCGCGCGAGCACGGGTTGGACCTGTCGCGCATCGCCGGCTCCGGACCCCAGGGCCGGGTGATGAAGGCGGACGTGCGGGCGGCCATCGAGGGCGCCTCCGCCCCGCGCGAGGAGCCGAAGCCGGCTCCGGTCGCCGCCGCCGCGCCCGCCCGGGCTCCCGCGCCGCCGGTGGCCGCGGGCCGCGCCGACGAGCGCATCCCCCTGCGGGGCCTGCGCAAGAAGATCGCCGAGAAGATGGTGCGCTCGAAGTTCACCGCGCCCCACTTCGGCTTCGTGGAGGAGACGGACGCCACGGCGCTCGTCGCCCTGCGCAAGCGGCTCAACGAGAGCCTGGCGGCCACCGGGGACAAGACGAAGCTGTCCTTCCTGCCCTTCATCGTGAAGGCCGTCATCGCGGCGATGAAGAAGTACCCGCACCTCAACGCCCTCATGGACGAGGCGGCCCAGGAGCTGGTGGTCCGGGGCGAGTTCAACATCGGCATCGCCGTGGCCACGCCCGAGGGCCTCACCGTGCCCGTCATCAAGAACGCGGACCGGCTCACCCTGCGCGAGCTGGCGGACGAGGTCGTGCGCCTGAGCACCGCGGCGCGCGAGCGCAAGCTCAAGATGGACGAGCTGACGGGCGGCTCGTTCACCATCACCTCGCTCGGACAGACGGGCGGCATCTTCGCCACGCCCATCATCAACCACCCCGAGGTGGCCATCCTGGGCATCCACCGCATGCGCAAGCGGCCCGTGGTGGACAAGAACGATCAGGTGGTCGTGCGCGAGATGATGAACATCTCCATCTCCGCGGATCACCGTGTCATCGACGGGCAGATCGCCGCCGACTTCGTCTACGAGGTCATCAAGTACCTGGAGCACCCGGACATGCTGTTCCTGGCCATGGCCTGAGCCGGCCGAGGAGGACCGCCCATGGCGGACAACGTTCGCGACGTCATCCGGGCGGCCCAACAGGCGGAGCTCGGCGGGGACAAACGCCGGGCCATCGAGTTGTTCCAGCGGGCCGCCGAGCTGTGCCAGCGCACGGGCAACACGCCCCGTGCCACGCAGCTCCTGCGCTACGCGCTGCGGTTGGATCCCTCCCGCGCGGACCTGCGGGAGACGTTGGACCGCCTGGAGGCGGGTGAGGCCATCGCGGGGCCGCCGGGCGCCGCGCCGGACGACCCGAACGACGAGGACCTGCCCGACGCGCCCACGTGGGCCGTCGAGGAGGATGGCGCCTCGCTCCAGGACGCCCTGCGCGAGGCGGAGCTGTCCGTGGATCGCCGCGCCAACCCCGTGGCCCTGGCCGTGAAGGCCATGCGCTCGGCGGTGCTCAAGCCCCCGGCGGTCCGTCCGGAGGAGCCCGCTCCCGCGCCCGCCGCCCCCGACGAGGAGTCGGGACGGTTCATCGAGCGGGGCCCCACCCGGGCGGATCCCACGCTCGACGCCTGGTGCTCGTTCTGCTGCCGTCCCAAGACCGAGGTGGGTGCGCTGGTGGCGGGACCCGCGGGGGCCTTCATCTGCGCGACCTGCATCGCCGAATCCGGTGGCCTGCTGGGCGGCGCGGCACCCGCTGTCCCCATCACCCGGCCCCGCGCGGTGTCCCGCCGCGTCGAGGAGGCCGCGCTGCTCGGCCAGGACGCCGCCCGGGAGGCCCTGGCGCGAGGCCTCGCGGGGGGCGCGCGGCGGTTGCTGCTGCTCGGGCCCGAGGGCGCGGGCAAGAGCACCTGGCTGCGGGAGCTGGCGCGGCAGGGGCGGGGAGAGTTCGCCCCGCTCGAATCGCTCGAGCACGCCTCGGGGGACGCGGACTTGCCCCTGCTCGTGGAGGACGTGGATCGGCTGCCCGCCGCCGCCCAGGCCGCGCTGGAGGGCTTCCTGACGCGCCAGAGCCGGCGCACCGTGGTGCTGTCCTGCCGGGGCAGCGCCGTGGCGCGAGGCCCCTCGCTGGTGTCCGACGCGGGCCGGGTGCTCCTGCCCACGACGGCCGCGCTCGCCGAGGCCACCCGGGGCGCGCTGCCGCTCGGCCTGCTGGAGCAGGTGCAGTGGCTGGTGTCGCTCGAGGCGCCTGGCGTGGCGCTGCTGCGGGAGATCGCCCGGCGCGAGCTGCGGGCGCGCGAGGACGTCCAGGTGTCCGACGAGGTGCTGACCGCCCTGGCCGAGGAGGCCGCCGCCTCGCCCCGGCTCGGGCATGAGCTGAAGGCCCTGCTGGGGCGGCTTCCCCCGGGGCTGTGGCGCGTGGAGAGGGGAGTGCCGTGAGCACGCTGACGGTGTACCGGCTCGGCCGGGTCGAGTACGAGGATGGCCTGCAGCTCATGAAGCTCTTCGGCGAGGCGCGCCGCGAGGGACTCTGCGGGGACGTGCTGCTGCTGCTCGAGCACCCGGCGGTGCTCACCCTGGGCCGCGCCGCGGTGCGCGGCAACGTGCTCGCCAGCGACGAGCGGCTGGCCACGGAGGGCGTGGAGCTGTTCGCGACGGATCGCGGCGGGGACGTCACCTACCATGGGCCCGGCCAGCTCGTGGGCTACCCCGTCTTCCTCCTGCCCCCGGGGCGCCAGGACGTGCGCCGCTACGTGCGGGACGTGGAGGAATGCATGCACCGCACGCTCGCCGAGTACGGACTGGCGTCCACCACCATCCCCAAGTGGCCCGGGGTGTGGCTGGGCGAGGCGGACGCGCCCGATGCGCGGAAGATCGCCGCCATCGGCCTGCACCTGTCCAAGTGGCTCACGAGCCACGGCTTCGCGCTCAACGTCAACACGCACCTGCCGCACTTCAACTTCATCATCCCCTGTGGCATCCGCGAGGCGGGCGTCACCTCGCTGCAGCGCGAGCTCGGTCATGCCGTGCCGCTCGCCGAGGTGGAGACGAAGGTGGCGCGGCACTTCGGCGACGTCTTCGGGCTGCGGCTCGTGGAGCCCGCCACGCCCCCCACGCGCACGGTGAGCGTCACGCTGCTGCGGGGACGGGGCGAGGACACGCGGGTGTTGCTGCTGCGCCGGCGGCCGGAGCGCGGTGGGTTCTGGCAGATCGTCACGGGCCGGATGGAGCCCGGCGAGGCGCCGCGCGAGGCGGCCGCGCGCGAATTGCGCGAGGAGACGGGCCTCACCGCCGAGGTGGTGGACCTGGACTACCGCCATGCGTTCGCGGTGGGGTCCACGGTGCCGCCGCGGCTCGTCGAGGAGAACGCCTTCGCGGCGCGGTGTCCGGACGCGTTCGACGTGCGGCTGGGCGACGAGCACGACGCCCACGAATGGGTGGACGTGCCCACGGCGCTCGAGCGGTTGCCCTTCAAGGGCCTGCGCGAGGCGGTGGCGCGAGCGCTCAGAGCGTGATCGTCTGCGCCTCGATGGCGGCGATCGCCTCGGGGCGGTGCTTGCGCACCTCGTCGACGAACGCGTCCATGGCCGCGTCGTCGCGCGTGGGCTCGTGGTGGAAGAGCACCAGCTGCCGCACCTGGGCGGCGTTGGCGGTGTGCACCGCGGACTCCCAGGTGGAGTGGCCCCAGCCCAGCTTCGCGGCGCCCTTGCGGCCGTGGTACTCGTCCTCGGTGTACATCGCGTCGATGATGAGCACGTCCGCGCCGCGGGCGAACTCCACCAGCTCGAGGTCCTTCTCGCAGCCGGGCTCCACGTCCGTGGCGTACACCACCACCTTGCCCCCGCACTCCACGCGGTAGCCGAGGTTGCCGCCCGGGTGGTTCAGGTCCAACGCGCGCACCACGGCGGGGCCCACCTCCACCTGCTGCCCCGAGACGAGCTCCCGGTAGGTGAGCCCGGCGCGGACCACCTGCTGCAGCGTCACCGGGAAGTAGGGCGGCACCATCTGCCCGGCCAGCACGTCCTTCAACGAGCGCCCCTCGCGCACGGCGCCATGCAGGGTGAAGGCGAAGCGCGACTGGAACAGGGGCGTGAAGAACGGCAGCCCCTGGAGATGATCGTAGTGGTAGTGGGACAGGAAGATGGAGGCGCGCGACGGCGTGCCCGCGGCGCTCAGCGCATCGCCCAGTTCCCGTGCGCCGGTGCCGAGATCGAAGATGAGGAGCTCGTCCCCACACCGCATCTCCAGGCAGGGGGTGTTGCCACCGTAGCGCTGGGTCCTCGGGCCCGGTGCGGGCACCGAGCCACGCACGCCCCAGAAACGGACCTGGAAGGGCACGGGCACCCGGGCCCGGTCCTCCGCGGCGTCCTCAGCCGACCTTGGCTTCGCTGTCCTCGTCCTCGGCGAAGAGCTCAATCAAATGTCCCGTCCGCTCGCGCTTGGTCCTCAGGTAGTCGACGTTATGCGGATTGTGCTCCGTACGCGAGGGAATGCGTCGACGAACCGGAATTCCCTCGTCCACCAAGCCTGCAATTTTCAGCGGGTTGTTCGTGATGAGGTCCACCGAACGCACGCCGAGCAGCCGCAGCATCTCGGCCGCGATGTCGTAGCTGCGCAGGTCATCCGGGAAGCCCAGCTTCCGGTTGGCCTCATAGGTGTCCAGGCCTTGTGACTGCAGCGCGTAGGCCTTGATCTTGTTGCCCAGGCCGATGCCCCGGCCCTCCTGCCGCAGGTAGAGCAACACGCCCAGTCCGTTCTGGGTGATGAAGTCCAGGGCCTTGTCCAACTGCGCGCGGCAGTCGCACTTGAGGCTGCCGAAGACCTCGCTGGTCAAGCACTCGGAGTGAACCCGGACGGGCACGCCCTCCACGTCGTGGACCTTGCCCACCACCAGGGCCACGTGCTCGCGGCCGTTGCGCTTCTCCCGGAAGACGACCGTGCGGAGGACCCCCCGCTCGGTGGGCACCTCGGCCTCGGAGAAGAGCTCCAGCAGGGCGGCGCCCTTGCGGTGGGGAAGCATCTGGGGCGTGCGCGTCTCGGACATGGGGGCCTCGTTCTCTCGCAGATGCGGGTGGCTGTACACGGTTGGATGCAACACCCGGCCACGCGTTCTTCATGCCCCCCAAGACAGGGGCAATAACTCCACCCCGTCTCCAGTAGTCAGTCTACTGGCCTCCCGGGGGAAGTGGAGCAGGTGGGTCGCCGAGGCCGCGGAGCGCAGCACGCCCGACGTCTGTGTGGACAGGGGGCTCGCCCACAGCTCGCCCTCCTTCCACCGCGTGGTCACACGGATGAAGTGCGCCAGGCCCGGAGCCTTCTTCAGCTCGCCGGAGACCCTGCCGGGTACCCGGGGTGGTTCGACGTCGGCGTGGCCCAGCATGCGCCGCAGGGCGGGGCGCACGAACAACTCGAAGGTGACGAGCGACGAGGTGGGGTTGCCGGGCAGTCCGCAGTAGACGAGCCGGCCCTTGTGGCCCACGCCCAGGGGCTTGCCGGGCTTGATGGCCACGCGCCAGAAGTCCTGGCGCACGCCCCAGCGCGACAGGGCCTCGCGCACGAAGTCGTGCTCGCCCACGGACATGCCCGCGCTGGTGAGGAGCAGGTCATGCCCCTCGGCGCCCTCCAGCAGGCGCGACACGTCCTCCAGGGTGTCCCGGGCGATGCCGAGCAGCGTGGGCACGCCGCCCGCCCGCCGCACCGCCTGGGCGAGCACCGGCGCGTTGGCGTCCACGATGCGCCCCTCGGCGGGCGCGTCCAGCCGACACAGTTCGTCTCCGGTGGAGAGGATGGCCACCCGGGGCCGCCGGGGGACCGGCACCAGGCTCCGGCCCTGTGCCACCAGCAGGCCCAGCTCGGGAATGCCGAGCGGCGTGCCCCGCGGCAGCAGCACCTCGCCCTCGCGCGCGTCCTCGCCGCGGGGCCGCACGAAGTGGCCCGGGCCCACCGCCTCGAGGATGTCCACGGTGTCCGCCTCGGGACCCGGCCGGGTGCGCTCGCGCATCACCACCGCGTCGGCGCCCGGGGGCAGGGGCGCGCCCGTCATGATGCGCGCGCAGCCCCCCGGCACCAGCCCCTGGCGCGGCGTCTGCCCGGCGTAGATCGTCTCCCCCACGCGCAGGCGCACCGGCGCCGGGCGCGTCAGGTCCTCGCTGCGCACCGCGTAACCATCCATGGCCGAGTTGTCCCAGGGCGGCAGGGTGCGCTGCGCCCGCACGTCCTCGGCCAGGGCGCGCCCGAGGGCGTCGTCCCAGGGCACCCATTCGGTGGGCAGGGGCTGGACGAGGGCGAGCGTGCGAGCACGGGCCTCCTCCGCGGGCAACAGCTCCGAGTCTTCCTTCATGGGCAGGGCCTTCCCGGGCGCGACAGGGATGTAGCGACGCGTGTCTTGTTGGATCAAACTCCCCAGGAAATTCAAGAGTTTGTTTGACAGGCCTGCTGATCACCGTTACAAGCCGTCATGATCGCCAGGCCGTGGAATCGGTCGAGAGCAGGTACGCAACCCGTTGAGATGACACGGGAATTCTAAGGAGACAGCGTCGATGGCCAAGCCCAGGTCTGGGGCCAAGAAGGCGACTCCCGCTGCGAAGAAGGCCAAATCGAAACCGGGTGTGCTCAAGAGCGCGTCCAAGCGCGTCGCGAAGGCCGCTTCGAAGTTGGTGACGAAGGCAGCCGGAACCGCGAAGGTGGGCAAGAAAGCCCCGGTGGAACCCAAGAAGGTCGCCGCGAAGAAGTCCGCCGCCGCCCCGGTCAAGAAGGCCGTGGAGAAGGCAGTGGAGAAGGTCGCCGAAAAGGTCACCGAGAAGGCCGCCGCCAAGGTGAAGCAGGTGGCGGGGGTGGCCAAGAAGGCCGTGGAGAAGGTGGCCACCCAGGTCAAGGAAGTCACCAAGGCCGTCAAGGGTCGGGAGGGCGGCTCGGGCCGGGTGGAGACACCGGTGGTCGAGAAGCCGCGTCCGCGCGCCACCAAGCTGCCCCCTCCGGGAGAGCCGCTCAACAAGCGCGACATGGAGCAGTTGCTCACCGCCGGCCAGGGCCGCGGCGTCGTGGGCGAGGGCAGCCTCAAGGGGCGTCTGACGCTCGTGGAGGGGCTGCCGGGCTTGGTCGTGGTGGGCCGCGACAAGCGCGAGCTCGTCTTCGTGCTCCAGGGGCCGGACCAGGAAGTGCTCCCCGCCTACGTGGACCACAAGGTCTCCGTCAGCGGGCTCATCAAGAAGACCACCAACTACGGCGGCACGGTGGACGTGCGGAAGTTCTCCGCCAAGAAGCCCGAGGCCGAGGAGCCCGCTCCCGCGCCCGTGGAGGTGGAGAACCGCCTGCGCTACCTGTCGCCGGGCGAGGTGTCCCAGGTCATCTCCGCCGGCATGGGCGCGGGCATGAAGGGCTTCGCCTCGCTGCGCGGCAACCTGGAGATGACCGGCGAGGAGTTCGTGCTGGTGGTCTCCAACGCCGGCACCCGCCAGCAGGTGTCCTTCATCCTCGAGGGCAAGGGAAGCAAGGGCCTGCGCCGCTTCCTCGGGCAGACCATCGCCGTCACCGGCGTGGCGGACAAGTCCTCGGGGTGGGGCGGTCGCATCGACGTGGAGAACGTCGAGGTGCGGCCCGCCGAGGCCCGCCCCATCTCCCGCGAGGGGCTGGAGACGGTGCTCGTGGAGGGCGAGCTGTCCGCCAACATCGACGTGCGGCTCAACCACGCCTTCATCGTCCGCCTGCAGGAGCAGCCGGGTCTGTCCTGGGCCATCGAGCCCACGGCGGCCAAGCGGCTGGGCCTGCGCGAGTCCAACTTCGAGCCTGGCTCGGAAGGGAACGCCACGCGCGAGTTCTTCTTCACCCCGCGCAACCCCGGCTCCTCCGACGTGGAATTCTTCCTCGCCAAGGCCTTCAACCCCGGTCAGGTCGAGCGCTCGTTCAAGCTCAACGTGACCGTGCGACTCTGAGGGACCCTCTGGTCGACCAGAGCCCACTCCTCATCCCGTCAAGCCCGGGGGTCCCCAGTGGGACCCGCCGGGCTTATTTTCTTCTGGGCCCAATTGGCGCCCTGTCATGGGATCTTTCGTGACCGATATTCCTCAAGATGTGAAGCGTCTCCTCGCCGAGTCCAAACACCCGCTCGGCGTCAAGGAACTGCTCAAACTCACCCAACTGCACCCGGGCCAGCAGACCCAGCTCAAGCGTGTCCTCCGGGACCTGGTTCGCGACGGCGCCCTGCTCAAGGAGGGCAAGCGCTTCCGCCTGAGCCAGGCGCGGCCCTCCGAGCCCCTGCCCGTGAAAGAGGGCGGGGGTGGGGGCGGGGCCCGGCCTCCCTTCCGCCGCGAGCGCCCGGAGTCCTCCGGGTCCGCACGCGCCGAGCCGCCCCGGAACGAGTCGTCCTCGGCTCCGGCCTCCCCGTGGCGCTTCGCCGCGAAGGGCGGCTTCTCGCGCGAGCCGCGCGCCGAGCCCCGGGGCCGCTTCGTGCGCGATGGCCGCATGGAGCAGCCCAAGCGCCGCTTCGAGGAGCAGCGCGGCGCGCCCCCGGGCCGCGGCGCTCCGCCCGAGCGCTTCGCCCGGGACGAGCGCCGCCCCGGTCCCCGCATGGATCGCTCCGAGCGCGAGCGCCGCCCGGGACAGGAGCGCGTGCTGGTGGACGGCGTCTTCCACGCGCACCGGGACGGCTACGGCTTCGTGCACCCGCTGTCCGGCGAGGGCGACAACATCTTCCTGCCGCCCCACGAGGCGGCGCGCGCGCTCGACAATGACCGCGTGCAGGTGGAGGCCTGGGGCCGTCCCGGACGCATGGAGGGGCGGCTCGTGCGCGTGGTGGGCCGGCTGCGCCAGCTCGTCGTGGGCACCTACGTGGCCGGTGGCCGGCGCGACACCCGCGTGCTGCCCTCGGACAAGAACCTCCAGGCCCAAGGGGCCATCCGCGTGCCGCCCACCCAGATGGCGCGCGATGGCGACCTGGTGAAGGTGCGCCTGGGCGTGGGCGCCGACCTGCTGGAGCCCGGCGAGGGGCTCTACGGCGAGGTGGCCGGCTCGCTCGGCAAGCCCGGGGATCCGAGCGCCGAGGTGCTCTCCATCGCCTACTCCCAGGGCTTCTCGGACGAGTTCCCCCCGGACGTCATGGACGAGGCGGACGCCATCCTCACCACCGTCTCCGAGGCCGAGGCCCGGGGCGAGGCGCGCCGCGACCTGCGCTCGCTGGCGCTCGTCACCATCGACGGTGAGGACGCGCGCGACTTCGACGACGCCGTCTACGCCGAGGAGGTGGCCCAGGGCTGGCGGCTCGTGGTGGCCATCGCGGACGTGACGCACTACGTGCGCGAGGGCACCGCGCTGGACGCCGAGGCCCTGCGCCGCGCCACCTCCGTCTACCTGCCCGACCGCGTGCTGCCCATGCTCCCCGAGCGCCTGAGCAACGGCATCTGCTCGCTGCGTCCCGACGAGGACCGGCTGTGCATGGTGGCCGACATGGTGCTCGACCGGCAGGGCAAGCTCGTCTCCAGCGAGCTGTACCCGGCCGTCATGCGCAGTCAGGCCCGCTGCACCTACAACGAGGTGCAGGACGTGCTCGACGGCACGGACGTGCCGCACCGCAACGCCTTCAAGCCCCACTTCGAGCGGCTCCAGGCCCTCGCGCGCGTGCTCACGCGGATGCGCAAGGAGCGCGGCGCCATCGACTTCAACCTGCCCGAGCACAAGGTGCTCATGGGCGAGGACGGCCTGCCCCTGCGCATGGAGAAGCGCGAGCGCAAGGACAGCCACCGGCTCATCGAGGAGTGCATGCTCGCCGCCAACGAGGCGGTGGCGAAGTTCTTCGCGGACCTGGGCCTGCCCAGCGTCTACCGCTACCACGGCGAGCCCGACGAGGAGAAGCTCGCCCTCTTCGCGCAGATGGCCCAGGCCTACGGCTTCAAGCTCAACGCCGAGGACATCACCCCCAAGGCCCTCAACGACTTCATGCGCCAGTTGCAGGGCCACCCCGAGGAGCGCGCCCTCAACCAGCTCCTGCTGCGCTCCATGATGCAGGCCGTCTACACGTCCGGGGACATGGGCCACTACGGCCTGGCCGCCGAGTACTACCTGCACTTCACCTCGCCCATCCGCCGCTACCCGGACCTGCTCGTGCACCGGCTGCTCAAGGCGCACTGGAACCGCCAGGGCCAGCGCCGTCCGGAGGGCGTGGTGGAGCGCGAGGAGCGGCGGCTGGAGGACATGGCCGCCCAGAGCTCGGACCGCGAGCGCGCCGCCATGCAGGCCGAGCGCGAGACCGTCTCCTTCTACGCCGCCCTGATGATGAAGGACCGGGTGGGCGAGGAGTTCGCCGCCACCGTGGCCGGCATCGCCGAGTTCGGCTTCTTCGTGGAGCTGGACACGGTGCACGTCGAGGGCCTGGTCCGCGCGGACTCGCTCGGGGCCGGTGCCCGCTTCGACAAGGCGCTGCTCGCGCTGCTGCTGCCGGGCGGCTTCCGCGTCCGCGTGGGACAGAAGGCCCGGGTGCGGCTGACCGGCGTGAACGTCACCCTGCGGCGCATCGACTTCGAGGCCCTCGAGGTCGCCGGCCACGCCGTGAAGGGCCTGCAGGCCGTGTCGCGGCAGGAGCACGAGCAGCGCCGCCGCGAGGCCAAGGAGGATCGCAAGAAGACGGCCCGGCTCGCGCGCGATCAGACGCGGCGCGAGAAGTGGGGCACGCCCCGGAGCGACACGGGCGAGCACGAGCGCTCCCTGGCCGAGGCCGAGGAGGCCCAGCGCCGTCTGGTGGCCGACGCGCCCCCGACGGTGGAGATGTCCGCGGAGGTGCTGGCGCAGTTCTCCGACGACACCCTGTCCGAGGGCGCCACGCCGCCTCCGGCCGCGCCGTCGGCCTTCGAGCGTCTGCGCACCCTCGCGTCCCAGACGGCCCCCGCCGAGCCGACCCCGGCCCCCGAGGCCGTCACGGCTCCGGTGCCCACCACGCCCGAGGTGACCCCGACGCCCCCGCGTGCGAAGTCGCGGGCCTCGGAGGGCAGCCGCCAGAACAAGGCGCCCGCGAAGAAGGCCGCCGCCCAGAAGGCTCCGGCCGCCAAGAAGACGCCCGCGAAGAAGGCCGCCGCCCAGAAGGCTCCGGCCAAGAAGGCGTCCGCGAAGAAGGCCCCGGCCAAGAAGGTGACCGCGAAGAAGACGCCGGTGAAGAAGGCCCCGGCCAAGAAGGCGACCGCGAAGAAGACGCCGGTGAAGAAGGCTCCGGCCAAGAAGGCCCCGGCGAAGAAGGCCGCCCAGAAGGCTCCGGCCAAGAAGGCCGCCGCCAAGAAGGCTCCGGCCAAGAAGGCTCCGGCGAAGAAGGCGACCGGGAAGACGGCCGCCTCCCGTCGCGGGAAGAAGCCGTAGGCCTTCCGGAGCGCCTTGGGCCCGAGGACGGTGCTCCCCGAGGGGAGCGCGGCGCCTCGGGCCCCGGGCGGTGTGTTACGGCGCGCGCTGGCCGCGCACGTCCAGCACGAAGTAGATGTCCTGCTTGTTCTGGGCCAGTCCGCCCAGCGTCGAGTAGGGCTCGAAGCCGAAGTCCGCGTGCCGCGCGACCATGATACCCCGGCCCGCGAGCGACTTGTCGTCCACGGACACCTCCAGCGGCAGCATGACTTCCTGCGTGGCGCCCCGCACGGTCAGGTCACCCTTCACGTCCACCTTGGGGTGGCCGCCCTCGCCGCGCTCCGCGGAGAGCGTGCAGCTCTTCGACGTGAACTGGATCGTCTTGTGCTTCTCGAAGTCGAGCTGCTCCGGGGTCCGCAGGTGCTCGCGGATGGTGTTGCGGCTGCTCTCGTCCACCTTCTTGAAGCCCGCCAGCTCACGCATCTCGTCGCGCTCGGGATCCAGGCCCTCCACCTGCACCGTCACCGACACGGCGCAGCCTTCCAGGTTCGAGGGATCGAACTGGGCGGTGCCCGACCAGTTGGTGGCGCGCACGATGTGGTTGTCGCCCAGCGAGCCGCCCGCGAAGATCTGGACATACAGGTGGCTCGTCTCGAGCGCGGAGTCCAGGTTGTAGGTGCGCGTGCCCGCGGGCAGCGTCTTGAGGCTGCTCGAGCCGGCGGGGAAGTCGTTGCGCGCGGGGAAGGTGACGCGGGAGAGGTCCGCGCCCTTGACCTCGTCATCGCCACACGCGGTCAGGCAGGCCGCGCCGAGCAGGGTCGTGGTGACGAAGCGGGACAGTTTGCTGTGCATGAATCGAATCCTTGCTGTTCGGAGGATGGGGGGGAACGGCGCGGGGACTCTATCATCGCGACGTGCCGCGTCCCTCCTCCCTCCCCGGGCCGCCAGGCCCGCCCCCCGACCGGCACGACACCCACCTCCTCTAGACTGGGGACATGGATGACTCCTCCGACTGGGGCCGGCTGTATGTGAACCGGCGGTGCTGCGGCGCCGCGACGTGCCGCAACCTCGCCCCCGAACTGCTGGGCGAGGTGCCCACCCCAGCGGGCCTGGACGCCAGGGGACCGGCCGTGCTGCCAGGCTCGTACGCGCCCGGGGCCTTTACTGGCGTGCTGCGTCAGCCGCGCGATCGCGAGGAGTTCCTCGCGGCCCGCGCGGCGGCCGCCGCGTGTGCGTTCGGCGCCATCGAGATCGAGCGGCCTCGGGCGCTCTCGCCCCACGACCGGCTGGCGGCGCCCTGGGCGGACTGGCCCCGGCGCATCGAGGAGAATGTCTGGGTGCTGGGCCACCCGTCGCCGCGCAGCGTCGGGGCGTTGAGCTACTTCATCGAGCGGCCCGAGGGCGGCGTGCTGGTGGATCTGCCCAAGCCGGACGAGGCGCTGTGGGCGTGGCTGGAGGCGCACGGCGGCGTGCGCTGGGTGTTCGTGACCCATCGGGACAACGCCCAGCACCTCGAGGAGCTCCGGGCGCGCTTTCCCGCCTGCCAGGGGATCATCGGCGCCGCGGACGTGAACGCGAAGGCGAGCGCCTACTTCTCCGTCACCTCCGGCCTGGAGGTGCAGCTGGACGCGGCGGCGGGACCCTGGCGGCTCGATGGCTCCCCGTTGGCGGAAGACGCGCGGGCCGGGGCCGAGTTCGTCATCCTCCCGCAGCCCGGGCACACGCCGGGCACCCTGTGTCTCTTGTACCGGGGCCGCTTCCTCTTCACGGGCGATCACCTCAGCCATTCCCGGCGCCTGGGACACCTCGTCGCGCACCGCCTGCAGTGCTGGTTCGATTGGGACCTGCAATGCGCGTCGGTGGGCCGGCTGGTGACCTGGGCCGAGGCGGCGTGGCTGCGCTTCACGTGGATCCTCCCCGCGCACGGCGACTGGCATCGTCTGGAGGGGCAGGGGGACGCGGCCACCACCGCCGCGCGTCTGCGCGAGGGCCTCGCCTGGATGCGTCGGCAGCCCTCCGGCAAGGTCTCCCTCCTGCGCTTCGTCTCCTACGTGGCCACGCGCAAGGCGCCCGAGGGCCGACTCGCGCGTGTCATGCGGGCCCTGGGCGGGGAGGGCGGTGAAGCCTTGCTCCTGCCCGCGCCCGTGCGCCGCTACTTGAGCCATCCCACGCCCGCGCGGGCCCGCGCCGCCGCGCGGCGGCTGCTCGCGGTTGGCTGCCTGGTGCTCGTCACCGCCTCGGGTCTGACATGGCTCGGGGTGCGGCTCGTCGGATCACTCGGGGTGCGGCCCTGAGTGGGGGCCTTCCCTCCTTCTCGATCCTTGAGACATGATGAAAGGACTCCCATGTCCACTCCTGAAGTCTCCCATTCCGTCGACTCGTCCGGTTCGTCCCCCCAGCACGCCCTGAATGCGCCGCTCTGGCCTCAGTCGGGATTGGACCTCACCACGCCCCGGCATTTCCTGTTCATGGCGATCAGCTTCATCCTGGGGCTGATCTGCTACAGCCAGGGCTACACGTTCGACGGCGGCACGCTCGTCTTCCTGGCGCTGGTGGTCATCTTCTCGCGGACCTACTACACGCGCGCCTACAAGGGATTGGCCTACTTCCTGGTGTTGATGTGCATCATCCCCCCGGCCAACGTGTTGCAGAACAAGTTCATCGCCGCGGGGCAGATCACCTGGCGGCCGGATGCGCTGTACCTCCTCGGCCGGGTCACCGCCGAGGGAGATGGCCCCTTCAAGTGGACGCGCTTCCTGTTCACCGGCCAGGAGCAGCCGTCGCTGGACGGCTCGGTGGACCACCTGCTGCTCAGCTACATGTACTGCGTGTCCTTCATCATGCTCATGCATGCCCTGCCGGCGCGCTTCAAGCGCCCGAGCCGCGCGAGCCAGGTGGGCTTCTATGCCCTGTTCGTCGCCGTCACCGCGGCGTTCTTGAGCCTGCCCTTCGTGTCGCCCTCGCCCACGGGCCAGCTGGACTGGATGTGGGCCATGACGTCGATGAGCTTTGGCTTCACGTGGTTGGGCATCCTGCTGAGCAAGTCCTATCGCAAGCTGACGCGCACCCCCGCCATGCTGCTGTGGATGGTGTTCATGGGCGTCATCGTCGCCCCCATCTTCGACACGCTGCACACCTGCATCAACAACGACTATTGGCTGCCGGTGGCCAACAACATGAAGCCCCTGCTCATGTGCGGCGAGATTCCCCTGCCGGGCCTCATGCCCTACTACTGCCTGGGTTTCGCCGCCCTGTACCCGGCCCTGCTCGGCCTGTTCCAGGACTTCCTGGGCAAGTGGGTGGTGCGCGACGAGCGCTACACCTATCCCGGTGAGCTCAAGGCCGCCGAGGACGCCTCGTGAGCGCCCCGGTTCCGGCCCCCCGCGCCCAGGGCAAGCGCGCGCCCGGACCGAGCAACTGGCGGATGTTCCACCTGTTCTCGGACTTCGCCCGCGACAGCATCGCCACCCTGCACTCCATGCGCGAGCGCTACGGGGACGTGGTGCGCTGGCCCATGCCGCACGACACGGTGCACGTCGTCTACCACCCGGACGGCGTCAAGCACCTGCTCCAGGACAACTACCGCAACTACATCAAGGGCCCCGCCTACCTCGCCATGAAGCCCTTCATCGGCGAGGGCCTGCTCCTGGCCGAGGGCGACAACTGGCTGAGGCTGCGCCGGCTCACCCAGCCGCCCTTCCACCGCCACAACCTGAGCCGCTTCGTGGACACCATGGTCCACTTCGCCTCCACCACCTTCGACCGGTGGGAGGAGGTCAACCGCCAGGGCGGCACGCTCGACGCCGAGAAGGAGATGATGGAGCTCACGCTCGTCATCGTGGGCGCGACCCTGCTCAGCGCGCACCTGAGCGACAGCGCCTCGCACATCGGCCACTCGGTGTCGGACATGCTGGAGGTGATCGAGCGCCGGGTGAACTCCGTGCTGCCCATGCCGCTCGCGATCCCCACGCCCAACAACCGCCGCTTCCTGCGCGCCAAGAAGACGCTGGACGCGGTGGTGGCCGAGGTGCTCGAGCGCAAGCACCGCCTCGGCCCCGAGAAGGAAAACGACATGCTCAGCATGTTGATGCAGGTG
This sequence comes from Archangium primigenium, assembly GCF_016904885.1. Taxonomy (NCBI): domain Bacteria; kingdom Pseudomonadati; phylum Myxococcota; class Myxococcia; order Myxococcales; family Archangiaceae; genus Melittangium; species [Archangium] primigenium. The sequence goes on along the minus strand of NZ_JADWYI010000001.1, from coordinate 6,828,841 downwards.
CGCGATCAGGACACCGGCGAGGGCATGAGCGACTCGCTGCTGCACGACTCGGTGATGACGATGATCATCGCCGGGCACGAGACGAGCGCGAACACGCTCGCCTGGGCGTGGTACCGGCTCTCGCGCCACCCGGACGTGGAGCAGCGCGTGTTCGAGGAGCTGGAGCAGGTGCTCGGCGGCCGCCCGCCCACCCTGGAGGACATGCCCAAGCTCAAGTACCTCCAGCGCGTGCTGGAGGAGATCCTCCGGCTCTACCCGGCCGCGTGGATGCTCGCGCGCCGGGCGCTGGAGGAGGACGTCATCTCCGGCTTCCACATCCCCAAGGGCAGCCTCATCTACTTCTCGCCCTACATGGTGCACCGCCACCCGGACTTCTGGCCGGATCCCGAGCGCTTCGATCCCGACCGCTTCCTGCCGGAGAACCAGGAGGGCCGCACCCGCTTCTCCTACTTCCCCTTCGGCGGCGGGCCCCGGCAGTGCATCGGCTACCAGTTCGCGATGATGGAGATCATGCTCATCCTCGCGGTGGGCCTGCAGCGCTTCCGGCCCCGGCTGGCCGAGGATCATCAGGTGGGCATCCGCCTGGTCATCACCATGCGCCCGCTCAACGGCGTGAAGCTGCGGCTGGAGCCGCGCGTGCGCGCCCAGGCGGCCTGAACCCCGGGACTCTGAGCGTCTTCTCAGAGTCCTCTCAAACAGGCCCGCCGCACCGCCCATAGGGTGGGCGGCATGTTCGTCTTGCTCGCCGCACTCGCCCTGGCCGCCGCGCCGGTGGAGGTCACCCCGATGACCTTCGCCCAGGCCGTGGCACTCGCCGGGAGGACGCCGGGGGCGGAGGGGGCCGCGCGCGCCGTGGAGGTCCAACGCGCCGAGCGGGCCCACCTGTCCGCCCTCGTCCTCAACCCCCAGGTCGTCCTGGAGCCCGGCTACCGCCAACTGGAGGCCCAGCGGGGCGCCGACCTGCGCCTGGGCGTCAGCCAGGGCTTCAACCTCTCGGGCCAGGTGCCCGCGCGCACGCGGGCGCTCGACGCGGAGGCCACGGTGCTGGAGGCCGAGGCGCGGGCGGTGCTGCTCGCGCGCCGGCTCGCCATCGCCGAGGCCTGGCTGCTCTTGTGGGCCGCCGAGCAGGCCGAGCGGCAGAGCGCCCTGGAGGTGACCCTGGCCACGTCCTTCCACGCGGCCGTGGAGGGCGCGCGGGCGCTGGGGGCCGCCACGGCCCTGGAGGGCGCCGAGGCCTCCGCCTACCTCGCCGAGGCCCGGCTCGCGGCGCTGGACGCCGAGGGGCGGGTGGCCGAGCGCCGGGTGGGGCTGAGCCAGGTGCTGGGCGAGTCGCCCACGCGTCGGCTCCAGGCCGGGGGCGCGCTGCCCGAGGTGGGGCTGCCCCCGGACAGCACCTGGGACGGCCTCGTGGAGCAGGCGGCGCGGCTGCCCGAGGTGGTGGCCCTCGCCCTGGGGGCCGAGGCGGAGCGGGCGCGGGCCGCCGAGCAGCGCGCGTCCCGGGGCCACTGGTTGCAGGTGGGCGTCGCCGGCCTGCGGGAGTTCGACGGCGCCACGGGCGGGGCCCTCACGCTCACCTGGACGCCGCCCCTGTTCGAGCGCGGAGGCCGCGAGCGCGCGAGCCAGCTCGCCAGCGCCACGCGGCAGGAGGGCGAGGCGCGCGAGGCGGGGCGGTCGGCCGGGGCCGCGCTGGCGCTCGCCTTCCACGAGGTGGTGCACGCGCGCGAGGGGCTCGACACGCTCCAGGGCCAGCTCTTGCCCGCCACCGAGGAGGCGGCGCGGCTGCGCGAGTTCCTCTTCCAATCCGGCGAGTCCACCGTGCCCGAGGTGGTGTGGGCCCGCCGCGCCCTGGCCAGCGCCCGCGTCCGTCAGGGCCAGGCCCAGGCCGCCGCGTCCCTGGCCCGGGTCCGGGCCCGCTTCTTCCTCGACGCCCTCTCCGGAGTCTCCCCCCCATGAGCCGTCCCGTGTCGCTCGCCGTCCTCCTCCTGTTGGGCACGGGCCCGGGGTGCTCCGCGCCAGCCCCCGCCCCGGCTCCGACGCCGCCCCCCGCGGCCACCGCGCGCTCCAGCGCCCGCACGGCCTGGGTCCACCCCCGCGCCCCCCATGGCCTGCCGCTCACCGAGGCGCCCGCCCACGTGCTGCCCCATCCCGAGGGCGCCGCGGCGCTCGGGCTGCCCTTCCGGGGCAATGTCGCGCGCATCGCGGTGCGGCCCGGCCAACGGGTGCGCAAGGGCGAGGTGCTCGTGGAGCTGCTCATGCCCGAGGTGGTGCGGGCCGCCGGGGACTACGAGGCCGCCACGCTGCGCCGCGAGGCCTGGCAGCGCCGCGCCACCCAGTTGGAGGCGCTCCAGGCCCAGGGCATGGCGCGGGTGTTCGAGCTGACCGAGGCCCAGGCCCAGCTGGCCGAGGCCCGGGCGCAGCAGCAGAGCGCGCGGGCCCTGCTCAAGGCCGCGGGCGTCGAGGGCGCGGAGGCGGCCGGGGTGGCGCAGCGGGGCACGGTGCCCCTGCGCAGCCCGGTGGAGGGGCTCGTCACGGCGGTGGACGCGGTGCTGGGCGAGTCGCGGGAGACGGGCTCGGCGCCGCTCGTGCGCATCTCCGGCGAGGGCCCCGCGCGCATCGAGGCCCGCCTGTCGCGCGCCTTTCCCGCCGAGGCCTCCCTCGAGTTCCTCGTGCCGGGTCAGGCGCCGCTGCCGGTGCGGCTGGTGGATCGCGCCCCCTCGGTGGACGGGCGGGATGGCACCACGGCGGCGTGGTTCGAGCCCGAGCCCGCCCGGGCGCTGCCCTCGGGGCTCCAGGGCACCGTGCGGGTGGGGGCGGACGGGCTGCCCCGGGTGAAGGTGGTGCCCGCGCGCGCGCTGGTGCTGGAGGGCGACGTGGTGTCGGTGCTCGTGCGCGAGGGGGAGGGGTACCGGCGCGAGCGGGTGCGGGTGCTCGGCCAGTCCGGCGCGGACGCGCTGGTGGACGGCGCCCTCGCGGAGACGGACGAGGTGGCGGCGGACGCGGCGCGGCTGCTGCCCGCGGGGGTGGGGGAGGGCTCATGATCACCCAACTGGTGCGGGCCTCGGTGCGGCACCGCACGTGGACCCTGGGCCTCACGGGCCTGTTCGCGCTGCTCGCGGCGGTGCTGACGGTGCGCATGGAGTTGGACGCGCTGCCGGACATCACCACCAACCAGGTGCTCGTCCTCACGCGCGCCCCGGGGATGACGCCCGAGGAGGTGGAGCGCCTGGTGACGCGGCCCGTGGAGACGGCGCTCGGGGGCATTCCCGGCCTGGAGACGCACCGCAGCCTGTCGCGCTACGGCATCTCCTCGGTGACGGCCGTGTTCGAGGACGACGTGGAGCCGATGCGCGCGCGCCAGTGGGTGCAGGAGCGCCTGGCGGGGCTCGCGGACGGACTGCCGCCGGGAGTGGAGGCGCCCCAGCTCGGCCCGCTCACGGGCGGCCTGGGGGAGATCTTCCACTTCACGCTCAACGCCTCGGGGCGCACGTCGGCGGAGCTGTTGGAGCTTGCCGAGTGGCGCGTGGCGCCGCTGCTCCGCGCGGTGCCCGGGGTGGTGGAGGTGAACAGCTGGGGCGGCCAGCAGCGCACGCTGGAGGTGCGCGCGGACGCGGTGAAGCTGGCCCAGCGCGGGCTGACGCTGGAGCGGCTGCGCGGGGCGCTGGTGGACACCTCGGGCAGCGTGCCGGGGGCGAGCCTGGGGGCGGGGGACCGGCAGGTGCTGGTGCGCGCGGTGGCGCGTCCTCCGGGCCCGAGCGAGCTGGGCGGCGCGGTGGTGCCGGGCCCGGACGGGCACGCGGTGCGGCTGGCGGACGTGGCGGAGATCGTCCCCGGGGCGCTGCCGCGCATCGGCACGGCCACCTCCAATGGCCGGGGCGAGACGGTGTACGTGATGGTGCAGATGCTGCGGGGCGCCAACGCGCTGGACGTCATGGCGGCGCTGCACGGGCGCATGGACCGGGTGCGCGAGGCCCTGCCGCCGGACGTGCGCCTGGACGAGGTGTATGACCGGAGCGAGCTGGTGCGCGGCACGCTCGGCACGGTGGCCAAGAACCTGCTGGAGGGCGGCCTGCTGGTGGTGTCGGTGCTCTTCCTGCTGCTCGGCAGCTTCCGGGCGGGGCTGGTGGTGGCCTCGGCCATTCCCCTGTCCATGCTGGGCGCGAGCGTGGGCATGGTGCTGCTCGGCATTCCCGGCAACCTGATGAGCCTGGGGGCCATCGACTTCGGCCTGCTGGTGGACGGCGCGGTGGTGATGGTGGAGGCCGTCTTCCACGCCCTGGGCCACGAGCGCGCGGCGCCGGGCTCCTGGCGCGAGAAGGTGTCCGAGGTGACGGCCTCGGTGGCGCGGCCGGTGTTCTTCTCGGTGCTCATCATCCTGCTCGTGTACGTGCCGGTGCTGGCGCTCAGCGGCGTGGACGGCAAGATGTTCCGCCCCATGGCGCTCACGGTGATGATGGCCCTGGCCACTTCGCTCGTGCTCTCGCTCACCTTCATTCCGGCGGCGGTGAGCCTCGTGCTCCGGCCCCAGGACGTCCCCGCGCATCCGCCCCTGCTCGTGCGCCTGTTCGACCGGGGGTACCGGCCCCTGCTCGAGCGCGTGGTGCGCCACCCGCGCGCGGTGGGGCTCGCGGCGGGGGCGCTGCTCGTCGTGGGCGCGGTCCTGTTCCTGCGCGCGGGCAGCGAGTTCGCCCCGCAGCTGGACGAGGGGGACATGGTGGTGCAGACGACGCGGGCCGGCGACATCAGCCTGGAGGCGGCCACGCGTGACGCCCAGGTCCTGGAGACGGTGCTGCTGCAGCACGTGCCCGAGGTGACGCAGGTGGTGTCGCGCGTGGGCAGCCCCGCGGTGGCCACGGACATCATGGGGTTGGATCAGGCGGACGTGTTCATCCGGCTCAAGCCGCGCGCCGAGTGGCGGCCCGGGCTCACCCGCGATGCCCTCATCCGGGAGATGGCGGCCGTGCTCGAGCGCGACGCCCCGGGCAGCGGCCCCGCCTTCACCCAGCCCATCCAGATGCGCTTCAACGAGCTCTTGGGCGGCTCGGTGACCGACGTGGCGCTGAGCGTGTACGGCGAGGACCTGGGGGAGCTGCGGCGGCTGGCGGACGCGCTCGCCGCCCAGGTGGCCCAGGAGCCCGGGGCGGCGGACGTGCGGGTGCTCGCGCCGCCCGAGGTGTCCATGCTGGAGGTGGTGCCCCGGCCCCTGGACGCGGCGCGGCTGGGCCTGAGCGTGCGCGAGGTGCTGGAGGCCGTCCAGGCGGTGCGCACGGGCCTGGAGGTGGGCGCCACGTATGACGGCGCGGTGCGGGTGCCCATCGTGCTGCGGCTGGCGGGCACGGAGGGGGCCTTCTCGCTCGCCGAGCTGCCCCTGCCCGTGGCCTCCGGAGGCGTGGTGCCCCTGTCGCGCGTGGCCGACGTGAAGCTCGTGTCCACGCCGGGCCTGGTCAACCGGGACGAGGGCCAGCGGCGCCTGGTGGTGGGCTTCAACGTGCGCGGCGCGGACCTGGGCTCCGTGGTGGAGCGGGCGCGCGCGAGGGTGGGCTCGGCGCTCCGCCTGCCCGTGGGGTATCGCTTGGAATGGGGCGGCCAATACGAGACGCTCACGGAGGCCACGCGGCGGCTGTCGCTCGTCATCCCCGCCGTGCTGGTGCTCATCGTGCTCGTGCTCTGGCTCACCTTCCAGCGGCTGCGCCCCGCGCTCATCATCTTCACCCACGTGCCCTTCGCGTGCGTGGGCGGGGTGCTGGCGCTGCTCGCGCGGGGCATGCCGGTGTCCATCTCCGCGGCCATCGGCTTCATCGCGCTGTCGGGCATCGCGGTGCTCAATGGCGTGGTGCTCATGGCGCGGCTGCTGCACCACGAGGCGGAGGGCGTGCCGGTGGGGCGCGCGGTGCGGCTCGCGGCCCAGGAGCGCTCGCGGCCGGTGCTCATGACGGCGCTGGTGGCGGCGCTGGGCTTCGTGCCGATGATGCTCGCCACCGGCGTGGGCGCCGAGGTGCAGCGGCCCCTGGCCACGGTGGTGGTGGGGGGGCTCGTCACCTCCACGCTGCTCACGCTCGTGCTGCTGCCCTCGCTCTACCCGGCCCTGTCCGCCCGCCGCGCGCGCCCCGTGCCCCGCGCCGAGGAGGCCCCCGCGTGAAGCTCTTGCTCATCGAGGACGAGGAGAAGATGGCCCGGCTGCTGCTGCGGGGCCTGTCCGAGGCGGGCCACCGGGTGGACGCATGCGGGCGGGGCGAGGACGCGCTGGAGCAGGCGCTCACCATCACCTACGACGCCATCCTCCTGGACTGGAACCTGCCGGACCTCGATGGGCTGGCGGTGCTGCGGCGCTGGCGGGAGCGGGGCCTGCGCACCCCGGTGATGATGCTCACCGCGCGCGGCACCGTGGGCGAGAAGGTGATGGGCCTGCGCGCCGGGGCGGACGACTACCTCGTCAAGCCCTTCGCCTTCGAGGAGCTGCTCGCGCGGCTGGAGGCCCTGCACCGGCGCGATGACGCCCAGGGGCTCGCGCGCACGGTGGGCCCGCTGGTGCTGGACGCGCGGCGGCGGGTGCTGCGGCACGGCGAGCGGGAGGAGGTGCTCACCGGGCGCGAGTTCACGCTCTTCTCCGAGCTGGCGAGCCATGGGGGCGAGGTGCTCGCGCGCTCCACGCTGCTCGGCCAGGTGTGGGGCGAGGCCTTCGACGGGCCCCCCAACATCGTGGACGTGTACGTGGGCTACCTGCGCGGCAAGCTCAAGAAGCTCCAGGCCGAGTCGGTGTCCATCCAGGTGGTGCGCGGCGTGGGCTTCCGCCTGGTGGTGGAGGGGCCCGGGTGAAGCTGGCGACACGGTTGTGGCTGCTCGGCGCGGTCGTCCCCATGGTGGGCATGCTCGTGGCGTTGCTGCTCGCGGACGTCTTCTTCGAGGCCCTGCTCGCGCGCGAGGTGGACCGGGCCCTGCTCACCCAGGCGGCGGTGGAGTCGGTGAGCCTCTTCGACGGGCCCCGGGGCGAGCCGCACCTGCACATGCTCGGCTCGCCGCTGGAGCGCGCGGTGCGGCCCTTCGCGCCCGACGCGGAGCTCTTCTCCCCCGAGGGCCGCCGCCTGGCCGTCTACCCCGCCCACCGGGACGAGGGCGTCGGCGGGGTGCCCGCCACGCCTCCGCCGGGTGAGCCCGTGCTCGAGACGGTGCGGGGCGCGGATGGCGTGCGCACCCGCCGGCTCACGCTGGGGGTGCTCGCGCCGACGGGTGGGGTGTACACGCTGCGGCTGACCGCGTCGCTCGCGCAGCAGGACGCGGCGGTGCGCACCTTCGGCTCGGTGACGCTGGCGGCGGCGGCGCTGCTCGGCGTGGGGCTCTTCGCCCTGCAGACGTGGCAGGCGCGCTGGCTCGCGGGGCGGCTCGGGCAGTTGCGCGGGCTCATCGGCCGGATGCGCGAGGGCGTGCCGACGGAACGCGAGGCCGGGCGGCGCGGCGCGGACGAGGTGGCCGAGGTGGAGGGCGCGCTGCACGAGGCCTCGGCGCGGCTGGGCGAGGCGCGCGCGGCCCAGGAGCACCTCATCGCCCGAGCGGCGCACGAGCTGCGCACGCCGCTCGCGCTCATGCGCACGAGCCTGGACCTGGCGCTGTGGAAGGAGCGGGACCCCCAGGCGCTGCGCGAGTCCCTGGAGGAGACGCGGCGCGAGGTGGTGCGGCTGAGCGCGCTGGCGGGCAACCTGCTGGACCTGGCGTCCTTCGGGCAGGGCGGGTGGGAGGTGCGCGCGGGAGACTTGCGCGAGGTGGTGGACGACGCGGCCTCGGCGGCGCGGGCGGAGGCGGAGGGGCGGGGCGTGTGGATCACCGTGGAGGGCCCGGAGCCGGCGCCTTGCGCGTTCCACGCGGCCTCGGTGCGCCAGGCGATGGACAACCTCCTGGCGAACGCGCTGCGCTACGCGCCCTCGGGCACGGAGATCTCCGTGCGCCTCGCGCACGCGGGGGCGGGGTGGCGGCTGTCGGTGAGGGACCGGGGGCCGGGCATTCCCGCCGAGCACTGGGACACCGTCTTCCAGCCCTTCTTCCGGGCGGAGCCCAAGGGGGCGGGGACGGGACTGGGTCTGGCGGTGGTGCGCGAGGTGGCCCACCGCCACGGAGGCCGCGTTCAGGTGGTCCCGGTCGAGGCCCCGGGCACCGAGGTGGTGCTGGAGTTGCCCGAGGCGGGACCGGCGCGAACGTCCTGACGCGCGCTCAGGGCGCGGCCACGAGGTGGGTCCGGTCGATCCATCCCCGCTCGGGCGTGGAGTCGAAGCTCTTGCCGTAGTCCGCCAGGAAGCGCCCGTTGGAGGGACAGGCCTGCACGAGGTTCGCCACCCAATAGGCGCCGCCACAGGGGATGCTGTCGATGGCCGTGGTGCTCGTGGCCGTCTTGTAGACGCGCACGGTGGTGCACGGGAACGTGTAGTCGCGCTTCGTGTCCTGGCAGGCGTTGGTGAGCGCCTCGCCCGAGGTTCCCACCGCCGCGGCTTCGTCCGGCGCCTCCAGGGGCCCACAGCCCACGCAGAGACCCACCGCCAGCAACCACCCACTTCGAGGGGAGAACCGCATCGGACGCTCCTGTGTTCGGCGACAGAGAAGCGTCCGATTCTGCCTGGATCCCTCGTTTTCGGACATGGGGCTCACGCCCGGAAGGCGACCACCGTCACGCCGTCACCGCCCTCGTGGTTCTCTCCCGGACGGAACATGCGGATGTAGGGCGAGGCCGCGAGGTAGTCGCGGATGGCCTGACGCAGCGCGCCCGTGCCGTGGCCGTGGATGATGATGGCCGCCTCCTCGCCGCTGCGCATGCCCCGGTCGAGGAAGGACTCCAGCTCGCCCAATGCGTCCTCGGCCCGCATGCCGCGCACGTCGCAGCGGTAGTTCGTCGCCGGCACCGACTCGGGGGCCGCCGCCTTGGCGCGCTGCAGTTGCTGGGCCTGCTTGTTGCGATCGGGGAACTTGGACTCCTTGGGCTTGCCGCCGCGCGTGCCGGACAGCTCGCTCACCGGCACCCGCATCTTCAGGATGCCCGCGGCCACCAGCGCCTGCTCGCCGTGCAGCTCGAGGATCTCCACGTCCTTGTTGAGGCCCGAGTGCCGTGCCCACGCGCCCACCCGGAGATCGGCGGGGGCGGGGGCCTCCACCTGGAAGAGCTCCGCGCGCGCCGCCTTGGCGCGCTGGTTGGCTTCGTCCATGCGCTGGAGCAGCTGCGAGCGGGCCTCGCTCGCCGCCTTCTCGTTGGACTGGGCCCGGAGCACCTTGAGCAGCTCCTGCACCTCGGCCGCGGCCTGCTCGCTCGCGGCGGCCACCTCCTCGTTGAAGCGCATGAGCCGCGCCTTGCGCTCGCGCTCGAACTGGACCTTCTGCTCCTCCAGCTCCTTGCGCAGGCGCTCGGCCTCGACGGCGGCCCCCTTGGCGCGCTCCAGCTCCTCGGTGAGCTTGCGGCGCTCCTCCTCGGTGGCGGTGAGCGCCTTGGCCAGCGCGCCGCCGGCGTTGAGCGCCAGGTCGCGCGCGCGCTCGCAGATGTGTGAGGGCAGGCCCATGCGCGCGGCCACCTCGATGGCCGACGACGCACCGGCCGCGCCCAGCTGCAGCTTGTACGTGGGCGCCATGCGCTTGGCATCGAAGCCCACGCGGGCGTTGAGGAAGCGCGGGTCCAGGTGCGCGAGCGCCTTGAGCTCCTCCAGGTGCGTGGTGACGAGCACCACCGCGCCCTTGCCGAGCAGCTCCTCCAGCACGGCGATGGCGATGGCGGCGCCCTCGCGCGGGTCCGTGTCGGCGGCGATCTCGTCGATGAGCACGAGCGAGTTCTTCGTCACCGACAGGGAGATGTCGCGCAGGCGCACCACGTGGGCGCTGAACGTGGACAGGCCCTGGGACAGGTCCTGCGCGTCGCCCACGGTGGAGTGCACCGTCTGGTACAGCGGCATGCGCGAGCCCTCGCCCGCGGGGATGGGTAGACCCGCGCGCAGCATCAGCGCGCACAGGCCCACGGCGGTGAGCGTCACCGTCTTGCCGCCGGCGTTGGGGCCGGACACCACGAGCGCCCGGGCCTCGCCCTTCATCTCCACGTCGTTGGGCACCACCTCGGCGTCGCGCAGCACGAGCCGCGGGTGGCGCAGCCGCACGAGCGCCAGGTCCTCCACGCCGGAGAAGTCGGGCGTGGAGGCGCGCAGGTCCGCCGCCAGCACCGCCGCCGCCTCCGCCTCGTCCAGCTCCGCCACCGCCGCGATGCCCTCGAGCGCCTTGTCCGACTCGCGCCCGAGCAGGTTGGTCAGCTCCTGGAGGATGCGCCGCTCCTCCTCGGTCACCAGCGACTGGGCGATGGCCAGGTCGTTGCCCAGGCCGACGAGGCCCTCGGGCTCCACGAACAGCGTCTGGCCCGTCTGGCTCGCGTTGTGGACGATGCCGGGCACCTCGCCGCGGTAGTTGGAGACCACGGGCACCACGTACCGGCCATTGCGGATGGTGTAGTAGTTCTCGCGCAGCTTGGGCGTGAAGCCCTCGTCATGGAGCAGCTCGTCCAGCTGGGCCTTGATGCGCCGGTGCAGGCCGCGCACCCGGTCGCGCGCCTCGCGCAGCGCGGGGCTGGCCCGGTCGGAGATCTCCCCGTCCGCCTCGAAGCTGCGATCCAGGCGCGTGGCGAGCGCCTCGAGCTGGGGCAGCCGCTTGGAGATGGCCGCGAGCCGGGGCACCGCGTGCTGGCGCTCCTCCAGGGCCTCGCGCGTGCGCACGAAGGCGAACAGGAGCTGGGCCGCGGCGATGAGCTGGCGGGGCTCCAGGAGGCCGTGCTTGGCGGCGAGCTCCAGCGCGCTCCGCAGGTCCGTCACGCCGCCGAGCGGCAGGGAGAATTGTTCCTGGGCCAGCCGCCGCGACTCGGTGACGAGCGCGAGCGCCTCGGCCACCGCCTCCTCGGTCCCCAGGAACGGGCGGGCGAGCGCGCGCTCCCTCCCGGGTTCGGTCCGACAGCGGTGCGCCAGGGCGCGAAGCACTTCCGCATAGCCAAGGTCTTCGAGTGTTCTCTGAGCGATCTGCACGGTCATGGGTTTCATGCGCGGCCGGTCGGCCGTCAAGAGGAAGTAGGGTTGTCGGGGCCGTTGCCGCTCTGCTATCAGCCAACCATGCTGCTCTGGCTCCTGGTCGCGGGCGCGCTCGCGGCGCCCATGGACGTGCCGGTCTCCGGAGACCTGACGCCGGCGCTCGCCCGAGAGGCCGAGGGGGACAGCGAGGGCGCGCTGGAGGGCGTCCTGGTCGTCCTGCGCGCCTGGCCCACCCAGCCCTTGCCACGGTTGGAAGCCGCCCGGCTGCTGCTCAAGCTGGGGGGAGACCTCACGCAGGTGCGCACCCACCTGGACGTCGCCACCGCGGGTGCGCCGGACAACCCCCGGCTGCACTACCTGTGGGGTCTGTACTGGGAAGAGCAGGGCGAGCTGTTCCAGGCGGCCCGGTCCTACGAGCGGGCCGTGGCCCTGCGCTCGACCTACGAGGATGCCCGCTTCCGGCTGGGCGGCGCGTGGGCGGCCGCGGGGGACTGGCTCAAGGCGGAGATGCACTACCGGCTGCTCGCCCGCGCGCGGCCGGAGTGGGTCCAGGTGCGTCTGCAACTCATCCACGTCATCGAGCAGCAGGGCCGCCGGGAGGACGCCGAGCGGGAGCTGCTCCAATTGCGCGCCGAGCAGCCCGGCAACGTGCTGGTGCTCAACCAGCTCGCGGCCCTCTACGAGCGCACGGGCCGCGCCCGGCAGGCGGCCGAGGTGCGCGCCCAGTCCAAGCCGCCCGCCCCCCCCAAGAAGATGCGGCCCTTGCGCCCGTCCCGCCGCTAGCGCGACAAGGGGCCTCTGGCGCATTGCGTGAAAGGCGCCGCTGCATACACTGCGCCCGCCTTGAAGACCGCCAACCTCGCCATCGTGTTCACCGACATCCAGGGCTTCTCCGAGCGCACCAGCCGGCAGACCCTGGAGGAGAACCAGCGCCTGCTGCGGGTGCATGGCGATCTGCTCATTCCCATCTTCCGCTCCTTTGGCGGGCGCATCATCAAGTCCATCGGGGACGCGTTCCTCGTCACCTTCGAGTCGCCCACCCAGGCGGTGCTCAGTGGCATGGCCATCCAGGACAGGCTCTGGAGCTACAACCGGAGCGCCCCGGACGCCGAGCGGCTGGACGTGCGCGTGGCCATCAACGTGGGCGAGGTGCGGCTGGAGTCCCAGGACGTCTTCGGCGAGCCCGTCAACATCGCCGCGCGCGTGGAGTCCATCGCCGAGGCGGGCGAGGTCTTCTTCACCGAGGCCGTCTACCTCGCGATGAACAAGGCGGAGGTGCCCTCGCGCGAGGTGGGCACCTTCGAGCTCAAGGGCATTCCCGGGAAGATCCGCGTCTTTCGGGTGCCCCGGGCGCCCTATCGCGTGGAGACGCCGGCCCCGGAGCAGGCCCGCGCGGAGCCCCCGGCGTCCCCGGAGCAGCCGCCCTTTGGCAACCTCGCCCTCTCGCGCGTGCCGGAGGTGGCCCTGACGCCCCCGTCCCACGTGGCCGAGCGGCTGGTGCGCGGCACCCGCACGGCCCTGCTCGCGGTGAAGTCCCCGCGCGCCTGGCCGCTGCCGCCTCGGGTGCTCGCCCTGGGCGGCGCGGCGCTGGCGCTGGTGCTCGTGGTGGGGCTCGGGCTCTTGCTGCGCGGCTCGCCGGTGGCCTCCGCCATCACCTTCGTCGCCGAGGCCCCGACGCCCCGCGAGAAGGGGGAGCGGGCGGAGGCGGCCCGCCGGCTCATCGCCGAGCAGGACGCGGGACCGGGGGAGCGCGAGTGGTGGACCGGCCAGCTCGAGGAGGCCCTGGATCGCCCCCGGGAGGCCATCCGGCACTACACCGCCGCGGCCAAGGCGGGCGAGACCCAGGCCCCCGCGCGGCTCGTGGAGCTGCTCGGAGACAAGGGGTGCACGGCGCGCGTGGAGGCCGCGGAGGCCCTGGGCGCGCTCAAGTGGCGCCCGGCGCGCTCCGCCCTGGAGACGCTCGCCAAGGAGGGGGGGCCGGGGGATTCCCGGGGCCTCTTCGGGTGCAATTCACGCGGCGCGGCGGAAGACGCGCTCAAGCGGCTCGGACGGTGAGAGGGACTGTGATGACACGGGTGAAGACGGGATTGGATGTGTGGGTGGAGCGCGGGTTCGCGCCGCTCGCGGGCAAGCGGGTGGGGGCCATCGTCAACCCCACGAGCGTGGACGCGGACTTCCGGCACCTGGCGGACCTGCTCGCGCGCGCCCCCGGCGTGACGCTGGCGGCGCTCTTCGGTCCCGAGCACGGCATCCGCGGCGAGGCCCAGTACATGGTCGCGGTGGACGACGCGCGCGACCGGCGCACGGGCGTGCCCGTGTACAGCCTCTATGGCTCCACCTTCGAGTCGCTCTCGCCGCGCCCCGAGTGGCTCGAGGGCCTGGACGCGCTCGTCTTCGACATCCAGGACGTGGGCAGCCGCTACTACACCTACGTCTACACCATGGCCCTGGCCATGAAGGCCGCCGCCCAGGCGAAGCTGCCCTTCTACGTGCTGGACCGGCCCAACCCCCTCAACGGCGTCACCGTCGAGGGCAACCTCGTGGGCGAGCGCTACCGCTCCTTCGTGGGGCTCTACCCCCTGCCCAACCGCCACGGCATGACGGCGGGGGAGCTCGCCCGGCTCTTCAACGAGGAGCAGGGCTTCGGGTGTGACCTGACGGTGGTGCCCATGGAGGGCTGGCGCCGCGAGCACTTCTGGAGCGACACGGGGCTGCCCTTCCTGCCGCCCTCGCCGAACATGCCCACCGCGGACACGGCGCTCGTCTACCCCGGCATGTGCCAGGGCGAGGGCACCAACGTGTCCGAGGGCCGCGGCACCTGCCGTCCCTTCGAGCAGTTCGGCGCACCCTGGGTGGATTCGGATGCGCTCCTCGCCCGGCTGGCCCGCGAGCGCCTGCCCGGCGTGGGCTTTCGCGCGGTGGGATTCACCCCCACCTTCGACAAGTACACGGGCCGCTCGTGCAGCGGGGCCTTCATCCACGTGACGGACCGGCGCGCCTTCCTGCCCTTGCGCACGGGAATCGCCATCTTCCAGGCCCTGTACGAGCTGGGGCAGGGGCGGGGCTTCGCCTGGCGCGAGGACGCCTACGAGTTCGTGGACGACGTGCCCGCCTTCGATCTGCTGTGCGGCACGGACCAGGTGCGCCGGGGCATGGAGGCGGGCTGGCCCCTGGATCGTTTGCTGGAAGGCTTCGAGGACCAGGCGCGGGACTTCACCCGGCGACGCGAGCGCCACCTGCTGTACGCTCACGGCCCGTGAGCCAAGACGTCATCGGGATTCTCTCCGACAGCCATGGAGACCTGGCCGCCTTCGATGCGGCCTATGAACTGCTGCGGGCCAAGGGGGCCCAGCGCTTCCTCTTCCTGGGCGGGCGCTACTCCGACCTGGACGAGTGGATCCTGGATCGGCGCGAGCGCGGCCGGGGCGGGCGCGAGTACTCGGGCGCGGACTTCCTCCAGGACGTGTCCCAGTGGCTGGCCGTGGCGGACCAGAAGCCGCGGCCCCGCTCGCTCTCGGGCAGCTTCGCCGCCATCAAGGCCCCCGAGGGCGATCCGCTCCTCGTGCGCGAGAGCTTCCTGCGCGCCCCCGAGCGCGACTGCCTCCAGTACCGCGACCCCGCCATCCCCCGGAAGGTGCTGGACATGGTGGGCGACACCCTGTGCTGCGCCGTGCACGACAAGAACGACCTGGAGCGCGACGATCTCATCAACGCGACGCTCTTCTTCCACGGCCGGGAGTCCGAGCCCAAGCGCGTGCAGATCGGCCCGCGCTTCTTCCTGTCCCCGGGGCGGCTGGCGGGCGCCGCGGAGCAGACGTGCGCGCTGCTCGAGCGCGAGGACCGCGAATTGCGCTTCTCCGCCTGGCGGCTGGATGGCAAGGCCGTGCTCGAGCCCGAGGTGCTGCCCGTGGAGCGGCGCACGAAGGTGTCCGCCAAATGAGCCCGTCGTCGGGGACGTCGCTCCGGGTCGCGCTCCTGGGCGGCTCCTTCAATCCGCCGCACGTGGGGCACCTCATGGCCGCCCACTACGTGCGCGCCACCCAGGAGGTGGACGAGGTGTGGCTCATGCCCACCTTCCGGCACCCCTTCGGCAAGGTGAGCGCCCCCTTCGAGCACCGCGTGCGCATGTGCGAGCGGATGTGCGAGGACGCCGCGGGGTGGCTCAAGACGTCCCCGGTGGAGCGCGAGGTGGGCAAGGACGGGCGCACCGTGGACACCCTGGACTTCCTCCAGGCGCGCCACCCCGGCCACCGCTTCTCGCTCGTCATCGGCTCGGACATCCTCAAGGACCTGCCGCACTGGAAGGACTTCGAGCGCATCCAGCGGCTGGCGCGGGTGGTGGTGCTCTACCGCGCGGGCTATCCGGCGCCGGGCACCGTGGGGCCGCCCCTGGCCGAGGTGTCCTCCACGGACATCCGCGAGCGCCTGGCTCGGGGCGAGCCGCCCACGGACCTCGTCCCCCAGGTGGTGCTCGCCTACGCCCGGGAGCACCACCTGTACGCCTTCTGAGCCCGGTCGGTGGGCGGGCGAGCGGGCGCTGAAACGCATTTCGGGCTGGGCCGTACGTGAGCCAGGGGATGGGGATCACGACGGACGAACAGCTCATGGAACGTTTCTGCGACGGTGATCAGACGGCTTTCGAGGCCCTCTTCACCCGGCATGCCGGGGGTGTGCAGGGCTTCCTGACGCGCATGGTGCACGACGCGCCACTCGCGGAGGACCTGCTGCAGACGACGTTCCTGTCCGTCGTGCGCTCGCGCGGCCGGTACACGCGGGGCACCCGCTTCACGCCCTGGCTGATGACGATCGCCGCCAACGCCGCCCGGGACGCGCTGCGCCGCCGCCAGCACCGCGAGGCGTACTCGCGCCAGGCCTCCGCCGAGCCCGTGTCCTCCGAGCCGCCCGCGGTGGGCGACCCCGGCATGCGCAAGCACCTGGAGGTCGCGCTCGCGCAGCTGTCCGAGGATCAGCGCGAGGCCATCCTCCTGCACAAGCTGGAGGGCTGGTCGTTCGAGGAGATCGCCACCCTGCGCGGCATCAGCGTGAGCGCGGCGCGGGTCCGGGCCCACCGGGGATACGAGAAATTGCGGCACCTGTTGGACGGAGTGGGGGACTTCTGATGGGCACGCCGTTGGATCCACTGTTCACCCGGGACGTGCCGGTCGCGGAGGCCGCGCGGGCGCGGGTGCTGGCCGCGGCGCACGCGGAGCTCGCGCGGGCCCCCCGGACGCGGAGCTGGCGCACCGAGGCCCTGGCGCTCTTCGCCGCGCCGACGCTCCTGTCCCTCGCCGTGGCGGGGGTGCTGTGCGTCCTGGGCCGCACGTCCCTGACGACCGTGTGGGAACACGCTCCCGCGCTCGGGCTGCTCTGGCTCGCGAGCGCGCTGTGTGCCTGGGGCGCGCTCTCTCCCCGGCTCCGGCGGCTGCCGCTCGCGGCGCTGGGCGGGGCGGGCGGGGCGGCCGCGACGCTCGTGCTCACCCGGGGCCCGGCCCACGGCGTCACCACGCTGCCCGAGTGGGTCTGCACGGTGAGCCACGTGGGCGTGGGCCTGGTGCCCGGCGTCGTGGCGGTGCTGCTCTTGCGCAACGCCGCCTTCCAGCCCCGCCGCGCCTTGCTCGCGGGCCTGTCCGTGGGCACCGCGGGCGCCTTCCTGGGTGAGCTCGCGTGCTCGCTCGGCCCCGGGCACGTCCTGGGCTACCACCTGTCCGCCTGGGCGTTCGCCGCCGTCGCGACGCTCGGCATGGCTCGTCTCCTCCCACCCCGGTCCTTCGCCCCATGAACCCTGACACTGGCCTGATCTTCCTCGAGGATGTGAAGGGCGCGCCCGTGCGCGTGGGCGAGCCGGTGTGCGTGCTCGGCGACACCCTGGATGGCTCGTTGGACGCGCGCTTCGTGGGCCGCCGGGGCACGGTGGTGGCGCTCGTGTACGACGAGCCGCGCACCCAGTACCCGGCGGACCCCCTCATCCAGGTGCGGGTGGAGGGCCTGGGCGAGGATCTCTTCTTCGCGAGTGAGCTGGAGCGGGCCCCGGAGTGGGCCTGGTTCATGGCCCTGGAGCCCGCGGACGAGGACCTCCGGGGCCTGGAACTCGCGCCCTGACTTACGGTGACGTGCCGAGGGCCGCGCGGACCTCGCCCTGGCGCCGGGCGGCGAAGCCCATCAGGCCGTTGGCGCCGCTGACCGCCTCCTCGAAGGCCTGGGGCGAGGCGAGGAACGTGTAGCCGGTCTGCTCGGGCGTGCTGCCCACCACGTAGGGCGCGATGAGCGCGTGCGCCGCCTGGAGCCGGGCTTGGAGCGCCGCCGGGGCCACGAGCCCGTTGGCCGCGTCCAGGGCGTACCGCGTGTAGAGCGCGGCGTAGGTGGGGTCGTCCAAGAGGAAGCGGATGAGCGGCCAGGTCGCGTCGGCGCTCGACTGGTCCAGCGCGGCGGCCTGTCCCATGGCCTGCCCCATGGCGCGGTCGTGGTCCCAGGTGATCCAGTGCAGGCGCTGGTTGTCCTGGGGGTCCGCGTACAGGAAGTAGTTGTGCGCCATGGCGCCGTAGGCATCCCAGTTCTGCAGCACGGTGTTCACCGCGAGCCACTGGAGGAAGCCCGGCACGTCCAGCTTCGCCTCGAGGCCCGCGCGCCACGCCGCCGCGTCGGTGCGATCCGCGTGGAGCGCGGCGATGGCCTCCTGGACGGGCGCCCAGCCCATCCCGGTGTCATCCGCCTGGATGTCGAAGGACGCCTCGTCGAAGGCCCCCCAGCGCGCGCCCGTGCCATCCGCCTCGTAGAGCGCGCCCTTGTGGTTGCCGAAGTGGCGGTCGAGCAGCGCGTTGTTGTCCGGATCCTCGTCGAGCGTGTAGAGGCCCCAGTACTGGGCGCCCTCGCCATGGTCCACGTAGAGGGCCACGAAGGCGGTGCTGGGCGCGGGCACGCCGGACTCGCGGAAGATGTCCGAGGCGACCTTGTCCCGCATCAGCGACGCATCGGCCGCGCCATTGCCGAGCGACAGCTTCTTGAAGCCGTAGAAGCGCTGGTCCAGCGTCTCCGGGTGGTCGTCCTCGAACTTGTCGAAGTGCAAGCGCAGCGGCAGCTTGCCCACGCCCGAGCGCCACGTCTCGGCCAGCGAGGAGTTGCCCTTCATGCGCACGCCAATGGAGGGCCAGGCCTTGTCCCCGAAGCGCAGGGTGGCGGGGACATACACGGGCGTGTTGGGGATGAGGTCCGCCGCGCCTCCGCCAGGCCCGCCGCCACCGCCTCCGCCGGGGCCGCCCTGGGGCTGGCACACGAGCTGGGCGCCGCCCATGAAGGTGCCGCAGGTGCTGGTGAAGGTGCCGCCCATGAAGGTGGCGGTGCAGGCGTCCCCCGCGGCCTTGCCCTCGCAGGGCTGGGTGAGCTCCGCGGGCACGCCGCCGCCGCCCGGGGCGCCACCGCCCCCCCCACCGGGCGCGCCCCCGCCGCCGCCGCCCGGGGCACCGCCGCCCGGGCCGCCCCCGGCGCCGAACGCGCCGAGCATGCCGGTCATGTCGTCCTGCATGGTCCGCCAGGCCTCCGGCGTGAGGGTGAGCTCGAAGCGCAGCACCTGGGCCGAGGGGAAGACGACGTCATATGCGGGCGAGGCGTTCTTGCCGTGGGAGGCCTCGCTCCAGCCCTCGGGGAGCGCCTCCCCCGTCACGCCACAGGCGGAGGTCAAGGCAAGGGCGAGGCTGGCGAGGGCACGCAGGCGCGGAGGTCGGGTCATGGGGGGGGCTTTCGTTGGGTTTTTGGATGTCGGTGCCGCGAGCAGGCACCCTGAAAGCCCTCCGTGACTTGATCTTTACGGAATCGTGACGAGATGTTTTCGCAAGGGTCCTCGGGGTCGCAATCTTTCGTCACAAATGGGTAACGACCGTGAAAGAAGGCGGCGGTTGCATGCGAGTTGCTGACTCGTGGCACATGCGCCCCCCCGGGGCGAGCTGGAGGCTGGATGTTCGAGAAGCTGATGCCCAGGACGGACGGTGTCTTCAACGCATTCGATGCCCAGTGCGCCATCACGCTGGAGGGCGTGCGCATCCTTCATGAGCTGATGAGCGACTACCGGGACGTACCCGCCCGGGTCGAGGCGCTCAGCCGGGTGGGGGCCGAGGGCGACTCGGCGGCGAACGTGGCCATCGAGCGGCTGCACGCGGCCTTCATCACGCCGTTCGATCGCACGCACATCCACTCGTTGCTGTCGCGGATCGACGAGGTGCTGGACTTCTCGCGGGCGGCGGCGGCGCGGCTGCAGTTCCACGAGCTGCCCGAGCGCCTGCCCGAGGCGGCCGAGCTGACGGGCCTGTTGCTGCTGACCACGGACAAGGTGCGCGAGGTGGTGGGCACGCTGCGGCGCATCCAGCAGCCCGAGCCCATCCTCGCGGGCTGCAAGGCCATCAAGCAGCTGGTGTCCAAGGCGGACGAGACGCTCGCGGCGGGCATGGGCCGGCTCTTCAAGAGCGGCATGGACCACCTGACGGTGCTCAAGTGGCGCGAGGTCTACGAGCTCATCGAGACGGCCACGGACAAGTGCCGGGACGCGGCCAACGTGGTCGAGGGCGTGGTGCTGGCCTACGCCTGAGCGGCTGGGTCGTGCGCGTGTCGTCCAGGTCAGCGAGGGGCGGGGTCGGCCTCCGGGGCCGACCTCTCGGCGCCCGTGTCCGAATTCGAGGGATACGGCCAAAAAGAGACATGGGACACGCCGTCGAGCGACCGCCGGTGCTTCCGGGCCTGCATGTCGTATAGCCGCGCCGCCCCCCGGGTGGTGACGAGCAGGGCATTGCCGCGCGCCTCCAGGACGAGCGAGGCGTCGGTGGGCAGGGCGAGCTTCTCGGGCGCGACGAACGTGCCGTCCACCTTCCAGCGCAGGGGAGGGGAGGCATTGGTGCCCTCGGTGGGCTCCGCCCGGTAGTAGAGGTCGCCGCCCGAAAGGCGGCCACGCACCCAGGTGCTGTCCTCGAGCAGATCCTCGCCGCGGGGGCCGATGAGCTCCGCCTCGGCGGACGCGTCGAGGGCCGTCTGCTCCTCGGGGGTGACGCTCTCCGGCCGCGGGCCCGCCTTCGCGGTGGGAGCCGTGGTGGGGCCCAGCGTCTTGGCGAGCGCGAGGCTCCGGGTCTTCTCCGCGCCATCCGAGCCGTAGTCCGTGACGCGCGTCTCCACGTGCGTCCACGTGCCGCCCTCGCGGCGGTAGGCATGGGCCAGACCGAACTCGCCGGGCTGATCGATCGGGTACGGCTTGCCCTCGAACACGAAGGCGCTCTGCCCGTCCTTCTCGACCCGCTCGGGCGGTTTCATGTGGGGCCCGTCATGGTGCGCGACCAGTGCGACGAGGCGGCCCTGGGAATCGAAGCCCAACTCCGTGGTGCGTCCGACCTCGGGAAGCGGCAGGGCCGCGCCCTGGCCCGCGAGGAGATCCACCTTCCAGGCGAGGGGCGCGCGCGCGTCCGCGAAGGACTGGAGGACGGCACCCTGGCGTCCATCGGGGCTCCACGCGAACCAGGCGCTCTCACAGGGGCCGTCGAAGGTGAAGAGGACCTGACGGCCGCCCTTCGCGCCCTCCAGGCGCACCCACGCGCACTGGCCCTTCTCCGGCTGCGCCACGGAGAGGGTGTCGTCGGCGACGGCAGGCGGCTCGGCGGGCTGGGTCGCGGAGGCGGCAGTGGGCGCGGGAGGCGGATCTTGGTGTTTGGACTTGCACGCCGTCACGCCGAGCGAGGCGGCGAGGAGAACGAAGAGGCCGGTCTGGCGGAACAGGGAGGGCTCCAGGGGACGGGAGGACGAGCGTTTCATCCAGTCCGCGCGGGGGGAAGGTGACGGGACAGATGCCGGGAGGCGAGGATGCCGAAGGGCAGGCCCACCCGGTCCGCCATGGACAGCACGCGCTTGTCCTTGCTCACGAGCCACGTGGCGCGCACGCGCGCGGCGAGTTCGAGGAACTTCTGGTCCGCCCGGTCGCGGCAGCGGGGCAGGGTGGACGGGGGCGCGGGGTCCTCCACCACACGCACGAGCCGCAGGTAGCGCGCATAGGCCGCCGCCTGGGCCTCGGGGTCGAGCGCGAAGGAGGGATAGGCGAGCACGTACTTCAACTCTCCGAGCGTGGCGGCATCGGCCCAGGCGGTGACGTCCCCGGCCTCTAGCGCGCCCACCAGCGGCCTCACGGCGGGGTCATCGAAGACGAGCAGATCCAGCGCCACATTGGTGTCGAGCACCAGGGTCATCGGAGACGGGGCCACGGGTCCTCCTCTCGGTCCGGCCAAAAATGAAAACCGCCCCCTCCGTGTACGCGAAGGGGGCGGGGGTCGTTCCACGGGGCGAGGCGCCCGCGCGGCTACTTGACGGCCTTCTCCAGCGGCTTGGCCTCGGTGCTGGCCTGGGCCTTGGTCCACTCGATGACGGGCGTCTGCCAGGACATGCCCGTCTCGCCCGGCTCGGCATCCAGCTTCTCGAACTCAAAGCCGTCACCGCCGAAGTACAGGTACTCCACCGTGGCGACCTTGTACGTCTTGGCCGGATCCAGCGGCTTGCCCTTGGCGTCCTTGAACTTGCCCTTGCCCGCCGCGGTGACGCCCGCGAACACGGCCTCGGGGTTGCCCAGCTGCGTCGCCAGGTCCGCGCCCTTGAGCTGCACCACCATCAGCGAGTTCTCGAACGGGAGCACCGAGTACACGCTGCCCTTGGTCACCTTGCCCGCCGGCAGGCCCTCGCGGAAGCCCTTGCGGTTGAGCACCACCGCGTCCGCCTCCAGCTGCTGCTGGATGGCGCCCGCCACCCAGGCCGTCAGCTCCTTGGAGCCCTGGGCCAGGCCCTTCTTCGTGAAGCCGATCTGCTCGCCGAGCACCTGATCCAGTCGGCCCTTGAAGTCGGTGAGCTGCTGGGTGAGCTCCGCGTTGGCCGACACCGGCACCTCGCCGGTCGTCACGTCCACGAGCACGGGCTTCTCCACCTGGAGCTGCTCGCCCTGGGGCTTGGAGGTGTCCAGCACGTAGGGCGCGCGCAGGTACTTGCCGAAGCCCTTGCCCAGCGACACGTAGGTGGTGCCGCCCTCCTGGGACGGCTCGGTGGGCTGGCCGCAGCGGCCACCGGCCACCAGCGACACCTTCCACTCGGGGTGCTGCGACACGAGCGGCTGCAGCGCGCTCGGGCACTCGTCCGCGAGCACGACGATGGTGGCCGCGCCCGCCTTCTGCGCGCCCATCACCGCCTCGGCGAGCGCCTGCTCGTTGGGGATGATCTCCAGTCCGTCCGCGCGGCCCGCCATGGTGGTGAACACCGTCTTGGGCGGCGTGAGGCCCACCACGCCCACCTTGAGGCCCTGGCGCTCGAACACCTTGAAGCCCGGCAGCTCCCAGCCCTTGGCCAGCGCCGCGTCCTTCACCTTGAGGTTGGCCGCGAGGAACGGAAAGCCCCCGAGCTGCTGGTTCTTCTGGAACTGCTCGCGCCCGAAGTCCAGCTCGTGGTTGCCCAGCGCCGAGGCGGCGAAGCCCATGCGGCCCATCACCGTGGCGGTGGACTCGCCGTAGAGGAACGAGGAGATGGCCGGCCCGTTCCACGCGTCACCGATGGTGAGCGCGAGCGTGGTCGCGTCCGGGCACGCCGCCTTGCCGTCCTTGACCTGACCGGGACAGTGCTTCTCCTTGGACTCCCACCAGCCGAGCAGCTCCGCGGCGCCGGTGCTCTGCTTGTCGCCCTCGGTGACGGTGGGCAGCAGCTGGCCGTTGGCGCTGCCGGTGATGAGCAGCGTCACCGTCTTGGGCGCGGCCGGGGGCGGCGTGGGCTGGGCGGGGGTGTTGGAGGCGGGCGGCGGCGGGGGATTCTTCTCGCAGCCGGTGAGCGAGCCCAGCAGGGACAGGGCGAGGACACCGGAAGCGCGGCGCCACGGGTTCATCCCGCGCGACACCGGCTTGGACTCAGACTCTGGAGGCATGAGAAGGCTCCGAATGTGTGGGGCGATACGTCGGCGCGAATAGCACACCTGCCCGGGGGGTGATCCAGCAAAGGGCCGTGCCGGTGCGTCCCGCTCGCGGCGTGTTAGCCTCGGGGCCGTGCGCCGCCTGGCTCCTCAGGATTCCGAGTCCGCTCCTTCTCCCCCTGCTTCCTCACCCCTCTGGCGTGTGTGGGGCGACGTACGACGCGGTGCCGAGCACCTGCCGTGGCGGTCCGTTGCGCCCCCCACGACCCGAGGGGGCCAGCTCGCCCAGGGGTTCATCCTGCCTTTCCAATTGCTCCGGGTTCTCCTGGAGGACACGACGCTCCGACGCGGCTACCTGCGGGTGGCCTGCCTCCAGGTGGTGGCCATCCTGCTGCTCGTCGGCGTGTTCTCGGACGCGGGTCGGGAGCTGGGGCGGATGACGGGCGCCACCCAGCGGGTGGAGGCGCACCTGGAGGAGGCCCAGGAGGACGCCGAGGCCGACGCGCTGGCGCACAGCGCGGCCTCGCTCGCGGCGCTGTTGCAGAAGAAGGACGCGGACCCCGAGGAGGTGGCGGAACTGCGCGAGGAGATCGCCGCGCTCAAGGCCGAGGTCCAGAAGGCGCGCGCGGGGGTGGAGAAGACGTCGGAGCGCCCGCGGGACGGCTGGGCCTGGACGCTCGTGAACTGGGCGGGGCTGCTCACCTCGCTCTACGTCTGCCAGTGGGTGGTCATCGCCCTGTCGCGCGACCACCATTCGCACCTGTCGCGCGAGGTGAGCCTGCGCACGGGCCTGGAGCCGGAGGACGAGGCCGTCGCCCCGCGCATCCGGCTCAACCCGCCCTGGATGGTCAAGAAGCTCAAGCAGCGCTGGCGCGCGGTGTGGCTCTTCTCCCTGGGCATGCCGGTGCTCTACGTCGTGAAGCTCGCGATCCCCTCGAGTGCCCGGTGGGTGCTCTTCCCGGTGCTGGTGTCGCTGTGGGGCGCCTGGTGGTTCGTCGTCTTCACCGCGGGCAAGAGCGCGCGGGCGTGGGACGAGCCCGAGGCCCGCGCGCCCTGGTTCCTGCGCGGGTGGAACCGGATGTTCTCGGCCGTCCCCGGCCTCCGGGGCTATGGCGCGTTCTGGTCCCGGGCGACCACGTCGGTGTTCTCGCCGGCCGCCCAGGTGGAGCGCAGCCCGTGGGGCCTGAGCGGGCTCGCGCTGGCGCGGGGGCTCTCGGGCCTGCCCCTGGTGAAGTGCTTCCTGCGCCCCGTCATCCCCGTGGCCGCCGCGCACCTGCTGCGCGCGGAGCGGGACGGCGTCCCGGCCCCGGCGCCCGCCCCGCTCACGGCTTCAGGCGCAGCGTGACGTCGTCGACGAACCAGCCGGCGTAGTTGTTGAACTGGCCATCCGCGGTCAGGAAGGTGAAGCGCACCTGGACGGGCCCCCAGGCGGGATCCAGGTCGAGCGTGTGGGTGTGCCAGGTGCCCATCGCCTCGCACGCGCCCGCGGCGGAGGGGTGCGCGGACAGCTGCGCCTGCTGCACCAGCACACTCTCCGCCCCCTCGCGCCGGTGGATGCGCACGAAGCGCTGGTCGTAGCTCGTGCCCTCCTCCTCCGTCTGGTAGTTGCACCAGAAGGTCAGCTGGGGCGCGGTCACGCCGCCGACATGGACGACGGGACTGGTGGCCGAGCCGGAGTGGTCGGCGCCGTCGTTGTAGTCCACGCCGTTGTTGTAGTTCAGGCTCCGGGCGCCCGCGTGCACGGCGCCTCCCGGGACGGACGTGGGGGTGTTGTCCGCGTTCCAGCCCACCGTGGCGCTGGTGCCCGTGACGCTCCAGCCCTCGAGGCCGGAGTCGAACGTGGAGGTCCACGCGGCGGGGGTCTGCGTGGCGTCCCGGTTGCTCAGCGCCACCGGGGGCGGCACGCGTCCGGCGTACGCGGGGTCCCCGCTCGTCGTCTCGGAGAAGAGCAGCTGGTAGGGCTGGTCGCCATCGGCCAGCAGGTCGCGCACCCCCTTGACCACGATGGGCCGGGGCTGGTTCCAGTCCGTGGGCGTGAAGGTGAGGTGCGTGGCGTCGGGCACCCCCTCGGAGGGGTCACTGGTGTCGAAGTGGAGGGTGACGGGCGCGGTGGGGGGGGTGAGCAGGCGCGCGGAGAGGACGGCATGGCCGCCGTCCTCGTGGGTGGTGGCCCGGAGGGGCGTGACGAAGATGCCCGGGGAGTCGTCGTCCTGGTTGACGAGCGCCACCGGGGCCAGGGGGAGCGCGGCGTAGGTGGCATCCGGGGTCGAGGGCGCCTGGAAGAGGACCTGGTAGCCCTGATCCCCATCCGCGAGCGCATCGTCCACGCCGGTGACGGTCACCGTCCGGGGCAGGCGCCAGGTGTCGGGGGTGATGGTGAAGCTCGACGGAGAGACCACGCCCTCGCCGGGGTCCGACGAGTCGAGGGTGTACGTGACGGGCGCGAAGGGCCGCGAGGTGAGCGCCACGGTGAAGGTGGCGCTGGCGCCCGTCTCCAGGGTGTGGCCGCTCGGGGCACTCACGAGGACGCCCGCGGTGTCGTCATCCGTGGTGCCGAGGGCCAGACTCTCCGGGACGAGGCCCGCGTAGACGGAATCGGTGCTCGTGCTGGGCGCGAACACGATGGCGTAGGGTGGACTGCCATCCGCGAACTCGTCGTCCTGGCCCGTGACCTCGACGCGCTGGGGGAACCTCCACGAGGACGAGGTGAAGACGAGGCTGCTCCTGGAGAGCACGCCCTCGGTCTCGTCCGTGCTGGACAGGGCGATCGTCACGTCGGCGCGCGGCTGGGAACGCAGGGTGACGGTGAAGGACGCCTTGCCGCCCTTCTCGGTGGGCGTGCCGCTCACCGCGCTGACGAGGATGCCCGCCACGTCGTTGTCCAGGTTGACGAAGTTCAAGGGGGGCGGTGTCAAGGCGGCGTAGCCCGAGTCCGCGGTCGACACCAGGAAGGTGATGGAGACGGGTTGATCTCCATCCGCGACGAGATCGTCCACCCCCTGGATGAACACGTTCTGGACCACGTTCCAATTGGTGGTGCTGAATTCCAGGGGCGACGCGCTCACGGTCGCCTCGGCCTTGTTGCTCGACCGGACGAAGAGGAAGACATCGGTGTAGGGCCTGGCCGCGAGCGAGATGGACACGGTGGCTTTTCCTCCAGCTTCCGTGGGCCCTCCCGTGGACGTGATGTGGAGGCCAGGCGTGTCGTTGTCCAGGTTGGTGACGGGCACGGAGACAGGCTGGAGCGCCGCGTAGACGGGATCCGCGCTGGTGACGGACGAGAAGATGATGCGGTAGGCCACATCGCCGTCCCGCAGGGTGTCGTCCACACCGGTGATGACCACGGTCTGGGGCGTCATCCAGTTGGCGGGCGTGAAGGTGAAGTCCGTGACGGGGAGCGTGCCCTCGGTCGTGTCATTGGACTGGAGCCGAAGGGTGACGGGGGCGGTGGGCTCGGAGGTGAGCGCCAGGGTGAAGGTGGCCTGCCCACCCGCCTCGCTCGTGGGGCCACTGACGGGTCCGGTCTGGACGCCCGCGGTGTCGTTGTCCCGGTTGAACACCCTCAATGCGCCGGGCCGGTGTCCGGCATAGGCGGGATCCGCGCTGGCGGAAAGACCGAAGGTGATGAGGTAGGGCTGGTCCGCATCCGCGAGGGCGTCATCCACGCCGGTGACGACGACCGTCTGGGGCGTGGCCCAGTCCGTGGGCGTGAACGTGAGCTCGGAGACGGCGAGCGTGCCCTCGGTCGTGTCATCGGACTGGAGGGGCAGCGTGACGGGCGCCCGGGGCTCGGAGGTGAGCACCACCGTGAAGGTGGCCTGTCCACCCGCCTCGGTCGTGAACCCGCTGACCGCGCTGACGGTGATGCTCGCGACGTCGTTGTCCCGGTTGCTCACGGTCAGCGGGGCGGGCTCGCGTCCGGCATAGGCGGGATCGGCGCTGGACGAGGGTCCCAGGGTGAGGGTGTAGAGCTGGACGCCATCCGCGAGGGCGTCATCCACGCCGGTGACCACCACCGTCTGGGGGAGGAACCAGTTGGAGGGCGTGAAGGTGAGCTCGGAGACGGCGAGCGTGCCCTCGGTCGTGTCGTCGGACTGGAGGGGCAGCGTGACGGGCGCCAGGGGCTCGGAGGTGAGCACCACGGTGAAGGTGGCCTGTTCGCCCGCCTCGTTCGTGAAGCCGCTGACGGCGCCGACACTGAAGCCCGCGGTGTCGTCATCGCGGTTGATCATCGCCACCGGGGCCGGCGGGAGCGCGGCGTACGTGGCGTCGTCGCTCGTCAGGGTGAGGGTGAGGGTGTAGGGCTGGTCCCCGTCCGCGCGCGCGTCGTCCACGCCGGTGACGACGAGGGTCCGGGGGCTCCGCCAATCCTCCGGGGTGAACGTCAGGGACTCGGGCAACACCCGGCCCTCGCCTGGGTGGCTCGAGCGCGCATGCACCGTCACGGCCGCCGTGGGACGGCTGTCGAGCACGAGGGTGAGCGGGGTCTGGCCGCCCGCCTCGGTCGTCTCGCCGGAGCGCGGGGTCAGGGAGAGCCCGACGGTGTCGTTGTCCGTGTTGACGAACGCCACGGGGGAGAGCGTCCACCCGGCGTAGTCGGGATCCTCGCTGCGCGCGGGCTGGACGACGATGGCATAGCCCTGGGGGCCGTCCGCCATGTCGTCGTCCACGCCGGTCACGGTCACCACCTGCGGCACCCGCCAGGCGTCCGGAGTGAAGCGCAGTTCCCGAGGCTCGACGCGGCCCTCTCCGGGCGCCGAGGACTCCAGGCCCAGCAGCACGTCCGCGCGCGGCTGGCTGGTGAGCACGACGGTGAAGGTCGCCCGGGTGCCGTCCTCGCTCGTCGCGCCGCTGGCCTCCGTGAGGACGATGCCCGCGGTGTCATCGTCCGCGTTGATCAGGGAGAGCGGCGGGAGGCCCAGGCCCGAGAAGCGGACGTCATCGCTCTGGGAGGGCTCGAACCGGATGGAGAACGCCTGGGGGCCGTCCGCCAGGGCGTCATCCACGCCCGTGACGAGCACCTGCCGGGGCGTGCTCCAATCGTCCGGGGTGAAGGTCAACCCGGCGGGCGACACCCGTCCTTCCTCCGGGCGATCCGAGCTCAGGTCCACCGACACCGGGGACCGGGGCGCGTCACTCAGGGTGACGGTGAAGCGCGCCTGGGTACCCGCTTCGGAGGGCGCGCCCTCGACGGCGCTCACCACGAAGCGGGGCGTGAGGCCGACCTCGGGGTCGGTGGGTGGAGGGGGCGGCGGCGCGACATCCGTGCCGCCCGTGCAGGCCAGCAGCGGACAGGTCACGAGCAGACCCAGAAGACAGACAACCGGAAGACGAAGCAAGGCGGTCATGGGGGGCGGGTGATTCCGGCTCTATTTCAAGTTCAAGACCAGGTCGTCCTGATCCCTGTCATCAACGCCACTGCTCACGCAGGACGCCGTGGACGTCGCCAGTTGCGCGCGCAGGACCACCTGGGAGGAGGTCGCGGACGGCGTGAAATCCAACTCCACGCTCTGCGTCCCATAGCCACTGTATCTGTCCGGGGACCGGGAATGGAGCAGGGACCAGCTCGTGCCACTGACCGCGCCTCGGTAATAGATGGCCAGGCCAACGGGCTTGCTCGTGAAATACCAATACGTCACCCGCAGTCGCGCGGGCTTGCCTCGGGTCAGGGGCCCGCCATCCTTGGAGCGGACCACCATGGAGTCGATGGAGTAATCAGGCGACCACGCATAATAAGCGTAGTCCGTGCAGCCATCGATCGTGTTGGGGTAATTCGGTTCGCCGTGGTGGGCGCTGTCCAACAGCGCCTCGGTCGAGCAGCGGGAGGTGTCCTGGAGGCAGACGGGAACCTTCAGGCTGGAACTCCACGACACGCGATTGGGATGGGCGAGCGTGGCGACGACGTCCTGGCTGTTCGCCCTGTTTCCCCAGATGTCATACGCCCGGGCGCTGAAGGTCATGGAGGGACGGGCCAGCCAGGCCGTATCGAAGCTGAAGTCGAAGGGCGGCGTGGTGCTCTCGCCGATCATCTCCCCGCCCGCCAGGTACTGCACGCGGGCGAGCGGCGAGTTGTCGCTCGTGTCCACCTTGAAGGTGTAGACCCCGCTCAGAATCTCCTGGGGGACGGGGGCGGTCAGTGTGACCGTGGGCGCCTCGTGATCGTTGTCCACCACCACGTCGATCGTGGCGGTGCTCAGGTTGCCCGAGGAGTCATAGGCCTGGGCGGTGAGGGTGTAGGGCCCATCGGGAAGCGAGAACGTGTCCCAGGACGCCGTGAAGGGCGCTTGCCGGATCGTGGCCACGGGCGTGGACTCGTTGGCGCGGAAGATCTTCACGAGCGACACGCGGGTGTTGTCGCTCACCTGGAGGACGAGGGGCGTCGTGCCCTGGACGGTCGCGTGGGCCAGCGGCGCGGCCCAGGCCAGCTGCGGGGGCTCGGCATCGGGGACGGCGGGGAGGACATCCAGCAGGAGGTCGTCGTTGTCGACGTACAGGCCCGCCGCGCAGGGGGCGAGGGGATCGTACACCTTGCGGAGACTGGCCCGCAGCACCTGGGTGTCCCCGGGCGGCAGCGTGAAGGTGATGCCGAGCTTCTGCTGATCCTTTCCCGAGGGCGTCAGCGTGGTCAGATGCTTCCAGACGGGCGCGCGATAGTCCGGGGCGAGGTACAGATCGAGCCGATCGGACGGATAGCCCCCCGTGCCGCTGTCCGCCCAGATCGTGACATCGGCGCGGACGAGCTGGCCCTCATGCAAGGGCGAGGTGGAGCCATCGCGGGGATAGACGACGATGCGATCCACGGAAGGACCGTAGTGAAGAGAGCCATAGATGCCGTCCGCGCAGCGCGTGGCGCTCAGGGTGTTGGGGTAGTTGGGCTCTTTTCCCTGGGAGCCCTGGCCCAGGGTCAGGTTCCGGGTGTCGCAGAAGGCCACGCCCAACCGGCACCGGGGCGCTCCCAGCGCGTCATAGGTCACCGTCTGGGGGTTGGACGTGACGACCTGGACGGAGGCGCTCTGGCTGTTCAGCCCGACATCCCACGCCTCGCATCGCAGCGTCTTGCTTCCATCCGCGAGGCTCGTGGAATCCCACCCGATGCTGTAGGGCGGCGTGGTGACACTGCCGATGCGCGTGCCACCGCTGCCGCCAGCGGCGTCCACGTAGAAGTCCACCCGTCGCACGCCCAAGTCGTCGCTCGCGGAGGCCTCGATCTTCACGACGCCGCTCACGGTGGCGCCCGGGGCTGGCGCCGTGCAGGTCACCGAGGGGGGGACGGAGTCTCGCGCCACCTGGATGTAGACCGGGTTGGAGGTGGCCACGTTGCCGGCGGCATCGTAGGCCCGGGTGGTGAGGGTGTAGAGCCCCGGTGGCGAGAACTTCGTGTCCCAGCCATAGAAATACGTGGAGCCGGTCAGGGTCTTCAGCAGGGTGTTGTTCGCGTAGAACTCCACCCGCGTCACGCCCACGTTGTCGCTGGCCGTGGCCCAGATGAACACCGGTTGGTAGTGGGTGCTTCCCGATACGGGGTCGGTGATCGCCGTGACGGGCGGAACGGTGTCCTCTCCCGCGGGCAGGATGAGCTCCCCGTCACCGGGCACGGGCAGCGGCGCGGGTGGCTCGATCGGCGCCACCAACGGCGCCTCCGTGTGAGACCGTGACGCGACCGCCGTATCCTGGAGCGGCGCGTCACACGCCAGCAGCAGGCACATGGCCCCCAGGGCCATGCGAGCAAAAGAAGGAATGGACATGAAGGCCCCCGGGTGCGGGCGCATCCTGCCGGAAGGCCCCGACGTCTAGAAGCCACCCCGGACGATTCCGGGTGGCCGGGGGGAGCGCTCGAAGTCGAATAACGTGTCCAACTGGAAGAGTCCGTGAGGCAGCGGCCTCCAGGGAGGCACCTACGTGAGGACAGCAGCGAAGAGGGCAGGGCGGATCGCGGTGGGGCTGATGGCGCTCGCGCCAACGGTGGCCGGAGCGGTGGTGCCCCCGGACAGCACGTTCTTCTCCACCGTGCACGTCGAGTCGGCGGCGTCGTTGAACACCTACTCGGATGGCGATCTGTGGCCGTCGTGCTGGTCGGACGATGGGAACCTGTACGCGGGCAATGGCGATGGCCGGGGCTTCTCCCTGATCGAGCCCCGACCGGACCCCGTGTTCGACATCGCGGTCAACCGCATCCAGGGCCTGCCGGGCAACCTCACGGGCTCCACGCTGACGACACGGGTGAGCCAGACGTGGAAGACGGGCCGGTACAACCGCAAGCCCACAGGCATGGTGTGCGTGGACGGCGCCCTGTACATGGCGGTGCAGGATCTGGAGTGGAACTTCGACAACGCGCCCAACGCGACGATCGCGAAGTCCACCGACCGCGGCGTCACGTGGACCTGGAACACGCAGGCTCCCATGTTCCCCAGCTCCGTGTTCACGACGATCATGTTCCTGGACTACGGCAAGAACAACGCCTGGAACACGTTCGACACCTACGTGTATGCGTATGGGCTCGACTACAACTGGCGCGACTCGTTCGACAACTCGACGTCGGATCCGACGAAGCTGTTCCTCGCGCGCATGCCCAGGACGGGCATCATGAACCGGGCCACCTGGGAGTTCTACCGGGGGGATTTGAATGGCGGTGCGTCCTGGACGACGGACATCACCCAGCGCAAGCCCGTGCTCCAGGATGACCGGCGCATCTACGTGAACACGCGCGACTCACAGCACATCCGCGACATGACGGTGCTGTCGCAGGGCAGCGTCGTCTACAACAAGCCCCTCAACCGCTACCTCTACACGTCCTGGACCGAGTACACCTTCGAGTTCTATGAGTCGCCCACGCCCTGGGGCCCGTGGAAGAAGTTCCTCACCAAGGACTTTGGCGGCTACCCCTGGTCGGCCACGAAGAATGGCGGCTATTCCGCGACCATTCCGTCCAAGTTCATCAGCACCGATGGCAAGACGATGTACGTGCAGTCCAACACCTTCGTGGGCGGGGTGACGAACTACAACTTCTCCCTGCGAAAGCTGGTGGTGGAGCCCCGTGTGGCCACGACGCCGTCCAACGCCCAGAGCGACACGGTGAACCTGGCCACCGCCCCGGGCACGCGGGCCGTCGAGAAGGTGGCCCACTTCGGCAACCTGGGCGTGCTCAACAACGGCTCCCGCAATGACAGCGAGGACAGCTGGGATCAGGAGAACAAGACGAGCGACTGGTGGGGATACACCTGGCCGCGCGCCTACCACCTGAACAAGGTCCGCTACACGACCGGTGGCATGTTCTCGGACGGCGGCTGGTTCAGCGGCAACCTCCGCGTGCAGGTGCGCCAGAACGGCGTCTGGGCGGACGTGCCGAATCAGCAGATCACCCCCGTCTATCCCTTCACCTCGGCCGCGGGCTCGAACACGACGTACACGTTCCTGTTCGACAATACCTGGGGCGATGGCGTGCGCATCCTCGGCACGCCCGGAGGCGCCGCCGCCTTCACGTCCATCGGCGAGCTGGAGGTGTTCTACGCCGCCACGGGAGGCCTCTCCAACCTCCTGCGGGACCCTGGCTTCGAGCAGCAGGCGAGCAACACGGTGTCCGCCCCCTGGTACGTGCAGGGCCCGGACACCAAGGGCATCGACCGGGGCCTGGGCTTCTCGCGCACGGGCGCCCACAACGGGTGGATCCGCACCGCCTCGCGGGACTGGAACGCCCTCAAGCAGGACGTGGCGGTGACTCCCAATACGAACTACGTGCTGACCGGCTGGGTGCGCGGCTCCAGCAACGTCGACGCGGGTTTCTTCGGCGTGTGCACGGTGCCGGGCACGATCCTCCGCGAGGTGAAGTACGGCTCGCTGCCCGGCTACACGCAGCAGACCGTGGCCTTCAACTCGGGCAACAACAGCACCGTGAGCGTGTTCGCCGGGTTCTGGGGCATGGGCGCCGACGCGTTCGTCCAGATCGACGACCTGACGCTCACCCGTCAGTAAGGCGCTCGGGCGTGTCCGATTGTGGGGGAGAGGATACTCCTCGCCGCCCGTGTGACGGCGGGCGCCTGGCCGCCCCTTCCGCCACCTAGGCTCGTGTGCCGATGGAACTCACGGACGAGGCGAAGCCGGGCAGGGGCGAGTGGATGACGGGCGGGTGTCAGTGCGGACGCGTGCGCTATCGCGTCCTCATCCACGACGACGCGGCGTACCTCTGCCACTGCCGCATGTGCCAGCGCGCCACCGGCGGCGTCTCCATCGCGTTCAAGGGCGTGAAGCAGGCCGAGCTCGAGTGGCTCGGTGCGAAGCCGGACGAGTACGTGTCCTCGCCCATCGCCCGCCGGGGCTTCTGCGCCGGGTGCGGCACGCCGCTCACCTTCCGCTACGCGGACAGCGACGGCATGGACCTGACCGTGGGCAGTTTCGATGCGCCCGCGCGCTTCCGGCCCACCCAACACTTCGGCGCCGAGAGCTGGCACGAGGCCTGGCTCGACACGCGGGCGCTCCCCAGCCAACGCGTGGACCAGAATCCCGCCACCGTGGAGCGGTGGATGAAGGCCGTGGGCAAGCTGCCCGACTGAGTCCGCTTCAGCCGCCCGTCAGACGCTTGGGCGCGGGCGGTGGGGTGAGCGGGGGCGTGAGGGCCTCCTCCGCGACCCGCCGCTCGAGCGCCGCCACCACCTGGGCGGGCGGCAGGGCATCGGCGCTCGCCTGGAGCGCCTCGGCGAGCTGGATGACCGCGCGGAACTGCTGGCTCACCGCGCGGAAGAAGCCCGTGAGCAGCTCCGGCCGATCCGCCAGCAAGTCCAAGAAGTCGCGCCGGTCGATGACGAGCACCCGCGTGTCCTCCACCGCCACGGCGTCCGTGGGGCGCGGCGCGCCGTCCAGGAGGCTGATGTCGCCGAAGGTGTCCTTGGCCTTCATGCGCAGCACCTGCTCGCCATTGTTGAGGGCGTCCACCGTGCCCTCGATGATGACGTAGAGCGCGTCGCCGGGATCGCCTTCGCTGTAGACGCGCTCGCCGGCGCGGAAGCGCGCCTCGCGGGCGATGGCCGCCACCGCCGCCACGTCGTCCACGTCGTTCTGCGAGAAGACGTGCACCTCCTCCAGGAGGAACAGCTTCTGCACCGTTGCCTGACTCATGTCCGACTCCTGGGCCTCCGGCACGTCCATGCCGATGCGGCCCGCCACCTGTCGCGCGCACGCGCGCAGCACCACGTCCTCGCTCCGGCACAGCCAGGCGAGGTGCGCCTCCAGGGAACCCGTCTCGCCCGGAGGCAGATCCCGGTGGTGCGACTCCACCTGCTCGCGCACCAGGGCCCGGTCCTCCTCGTTCGTCAGCGTCTCCAACAGCTCCAGCGCGTAGGCGCGCCGCCGGGCGTCCTGGCCCGCCACGTGCTGGTGCACCCGCCGCATCACCTGGGGCGGATGCAAGAGCCCGAGCAGGAAGAAGCTCAGCTCCAGGGCCTGATCCAGGCGGTCGCCCACCGTGCGGGTGAGCAGCGCCCGGTCACCCAGCTCCGCGCGCAGGTCACGGTAGGGGCCCACGAGCGCGCGGTACACCTCGCGGCGCCGGCCCAGGGCCTCGCGCACGCGCTCCTCGTCCACCGGATGCTCGGGGTGCTCGTCGCGCAGGCGCGACAGCTCGGCGCCGATGCGGAAGTGCAGCCGGGCGTCGTCGCGCACGTTGGAGAAGAGCAGGGCGTGCAGCGCGGACGGGGTGCCGATGAGGCGCAGCACGCGCGGCACCTGCATCCGCATGGGCAGGGGCGCGGAGAAGTCGTTGAGCGTCGTCTCCAGCAGCGGCGTCACCTCGTCGCCCAGCGCGGCGAGCGACTCGCGCGCCGCGCGCCGCTCCTCGCGCCAGGTGAGGAAGGGCAGCAGCCGGGGCGCGAGCTTCACGTAGCCGCCCTGGCCCACCGAGCGCACCGCCACGCGCCGCACGCTGCTGTCCGGATCCGCCAGGTAGCTGGCGAGCATGGGCAGGTAGGTGGCGTCCTGGAGCCGGCCGAAGAGCCCGGCCACCTCGCGGCGATCCGCCACGGGCGCCTGGATGCCCCGCGCCGCCATGGCCCCGAGCGCCATGCGCGCCGCGGCGTGCCAGCGGGGGTTGGGCAGCAGGGCCCCCACGGCCGCGCACTTGAGGCCCACGTCCGAGCTGGCGAGCAGGGGCGGCAGGAGCACCTCGGCCCGCTCCGGGGCCAGCTTGGCCAGGGCCCACACCGCGCCGTCCCGCGGCCGGCGCGTGCCCTGCGTCACGAGCTGCTCCAGCAGGGGCGCCGTCTCGGTGGCGTCGTGCGCCAGCGCCAGCGTCACGGCGCGCTCCTGCACCCGCTCGTGCGTGTGGCGCAGCAGCACCGACAGGTGGGGCCGCAAGGGCAGGCCCTCCTGCTCCATCAGCTCCATGGCGGACAGCACGCGCTCGGGGGCGCTCGCGCCCAGGGCCTCCACGAGCAGCCGACGGTCCTCGCGGCCCAGCTCCTCGTCCTCCTCGCTCGAGGCGCCCACCTGCTCGCCCAGGGCCTCCACGTAGGCGGGCCGCAGGCGCATGAGCAGCACGCCGAGCAGGCCACACAGGGCCACCACCGCCAGCGCCATGCTGACGCCGTCGGCCGCCCGGCCCACGCCGATGAGCAGCACGCCCGCGAGCACCGTGCCGCCCTTGCGCAACAGGCCCTCCACCGCGCCGCGCAGCGCCTCGCGCTCCTCGTCCGGCACCGCCGCGTAGAGCAGCTGCACGCCCACGGGCAAGAGCGAGTAGTTCACCGCGTTCTCGAGCAGCCGCAGCAGGTGCACGGGCCACAGCTCCGGCGTCACCAGCGAGGCCACGGCCAGGGGCGCCATGATGCCGGGCAGCAGCGCCAGGTACGCCATCAGTCCCAGGCGCTTGAGCAGCCGCTCGGCCACGACGAGCTGGAAGACGACGCACAAGAGGCCAATCCACAGCTGCAGCGAGCCGAAGAGCGCGGCGAGCCCGTCCTCGCTCAGGGTGCGCTCCACGCGCAGGCGGAAGAGGTAGTCGACGAAGGCGGACAGCACCGCGAAGCCGATGCCCAGCGCGGCGAGCACCCGGGCATAGCTGCTGGTGGCCAGGTACTCCCAGGCGGCGGCGGCCGGGGGCGGGGTGTGCCGCGAGCGCGCGGGCCGGGGGCCCTCGGGCGTGGCGTGGAAGTGGAAGGCCAAGCCCGCGAGGCCCAGGAACAGCGCGCCGCCCGCGAGCACCGCGACGGTGCCCAGGCGCACCGCCAGCGTCTGCACGAGCAGACCGCCGAGCATGCCGCCCGCCATGCCCACGCCGTTGAGCGCCGTGAAGGCCCGCCGCGCCTCGCGCGCGTCGAAGGCCGCCGCCATGCGCCCCCAGAAGTGCAGGGAGATGAACGTCGTGAAGACGTCCACGAAGAGATAGAGCGCCAGCGCCGGCAGCCGCTGGCCCAGCGACACGCCCACCGCGAGCAGGCCCACCACCGCCGCGCCCCCGGTCATCAACAGGCGCAGCGACGGGCCGCCTTCATCCGGCGGCCGACGGGGGATGAGCGCCAGGGTCGCCACGAGCAAGGCCCCCACCAGGTACAGGTAGGGCAGCACGTGCGACTCGAAGCGCGACAAGACGAGGGCGTTCACAGCCGTCTTCAGCTGCGTCACACCGGCGATGAGGGCGAACTGGAAGGTCGCCGCGGGCCACAAACGCTGGACCCAGGACTGCGGCTCGGAAGTTGCCACGGGGCGGAGACTCTAACCGTCGAAAACCGGAATTTCCAGGCCGCTGCGCGGGCGGCCCCGGGCCTGGCGGCGGGGGAGGCGAGCGGCCTGGGGAGCGCGTGTTTCCGATTTGTCAATGATGACCAGCGAGCAGCGGGGTCGCATCGGGTTGCCCGACCCCCCCCGCTCGTCCGAGGATGGCACAGGTCGATTGCTCGCTTGGGGGCCCCATGTTTTCCACCATTCTTCTGCTGCTCCTGTCCACGGCGCCGGACGCGCCCGCCGAGGCGCTTCCCGCCGAGGCCCTGGGGGCACCGCCCCAGGTGAACGAGGCGCCCACCGCCTGGGCGTGCACCGTGGAGACGCTCCAATCGGGCCGGGAGTGCGTCTTCGAGGCCCAGGTGAGCCCATCCACCGCCGTGAAGGAGCAGGCCGCGGGCAACGTGCGCACCCTCAAGGACGTGGCCCACGCCCTGTGCCTGGATGCCGCCCGGCCCCCCTCGGGGCTGTCGGTGGACAAGAACCTGGTGGGGCAGTGTGAGCGCCAGTACACCGAGGCGGCCGAGGACACGTGCGAGCTGGAGGGCAAGGTGTCCGTCATCGACGCCAAGGGCCGCTTCGCCCCGGCGGCGCGCGCGTGCTACCGCAAGCTGTCGGAGGTGTTGCAGGACATCGCCATGCAGGCCGCGGTGGCCTCGGCGCGCTGCGGGTCGGGCTGCGCGCTCGTCATGCCCCAGGGCGCCGCGGCCACTCTTCCCTCCGCGGCGCGGGCCCCCGGGTCCGGCCAGGCCGCGGGGTCGCTGTGAGAAGCCCGGGAGCGAGGAAGCGAATCATCATGTCCACCTGGATGAAGAAGCTGTCGGGGGCCGCGCGTCCGGCCCTCGTCCTGTTGTCGGCCACGGCGTGCGTCATGGGCCTGGGGGCCTGCGGCTCGGCGCGGCACTCCCACGGCATGGACGAGCGCCAGGGCATGCCCGCGCTGGTGAAGGAGCCGCCCCCGCCGCCCGCCTCGGACGTGCCCGTGCCCGCGCGGCCCCAGGAGAAGGCCTTCGGCGCGCGCTACGCGACGCCCGAGCAGTGCGAGGTGGCCGCGCGCGCGCTGCTGCCCACCGCGCGCGATCAGGCCTGGGCCTCGCTGCGCTCGTGCGTGGAGCGCACCCACTTCACCCACCTCAAGTCCCTGCTCTCGGACGCCTGGGCCGAGGAGCTGCGGGTGCGCCCGGACGCCGCCCGGCTCATCGCCCAGGTGGTGGCCAAGCGCGGGGGCAGCGTGCCGGGGGAGCTCGCGCTGCTGCACGAGCGCCGCGTGCCCATCTTCGCCCTGTCCGACGCCATCGCCCAGCCGGACATCTACAAGGGCCGCTACCTGCTCCTGCGCGCCCAGGTGGCCGACGTGCGCAGCGACGAGAAGCAGCCCACGGTGTGGCTCGTCGAGCAGTCGCTGGGCTCGGTGGCGCGCGAGCAGAGCGTCGGCGTCACCTCGCGCCGGGACTGGAAGAGCGGGCAGCTCGGGGGGCCGGCCAGCGGGGGCGGCGCGCTGAGCGCGTGGGACAGCGAGACGTACGCCACCACGGTGCCGCGCTACGACAACCTGTCGGACGAGACGGGGCGCGAGGCCCTGGGGCGGCTGCCCGGGGTGGACCCCTTCTTCGCGCCGGGCAAGGACTTCGTCGTGCTCGCGCGCTTCGATGGGCTGCGCGCCACGTCCAGCGGTGACGAGGCCGAGGAGGACGCGCCGCGCCTGCCCGTGCTCTCCATCGTGAGCTACTTCCCGCCGCACCCGCTCGTCGTGTACTGACGCACGCGCGCGGGGGGCCTGTCCGCCGTCCAACGCCGGGGCGACGCCCGCGTTCACGGCGAGACGCCCCCCCGCACCGAGGTCCCCCCGAGCGGTCGGGTCTGTGGTGCAATCCCTCCCAGGTTCACGCGGTGGGGGGGGCCCGACATGCCGGTGCGTTTCGCTTCGCGGTTGATGCTCGTGCTCGCCCTGGTGGGCGTGGTGCCGGTGCTGCTGCTCGGGGGGCTGTCCTTCCACGCCCATCGCGCGGCGCTCCTGCGGCTCGTGGGGGAGCTGCAGACCCAGGCCGCCACCGACTTCGCCCGCTCCTGTCGCCAGCTCGTGCTCTCGGGCGTGGATCACCTGCGGTTGGCCACGGGCTCGCTGCCCTTGGAGGGACTCGGGTCCGCGGAGGCCTCGCAGGTGCTGGGCATTCCGCTGCGCCAGCTGGGCGCCCTCAACCTGTTGGTGCTGGTGGACGGTGAGGGGCGGGCACTCGCCCCCGCCGTCTTCCTGTCGCCGGAGGAGGGGACCCGGCAGCCCGTCACCGAGGACTCCCTGGGCCTCTTCGCGCGCCATGCGCCGGTGGAGCTCGCGCGCGCCACCGGCGCCGCCATCGGGGCGCCCTACCTGCCCAAGGGCTCGCGGGGCGGCCGCGTGGCCATCGCCGTCCGGGTGGGCGAGGGCTCCTCGCGGGTGCTGCTCGCGGAGCTGTCACTCGCGGAGCTGTCCGCCCGCGTGGAGGAGTGGGCGCGCGACGCGGGGCGGGCCTTCCTCGTGGATGCGCGGGGCGTGGTCGTGGTCGGCGCGGCGGACTCGGACGGCCTGAGCCCGGAGGAGCGGGACCTGGTGGCCGAGGGCCTCGCCCGGGGCGCGCCCGTGGTGCGCACCGTGCGCGGGGGGGCCGGCGCGAGCACCGAGTACCTCGCCGCCTTCGCGCCCGTGCCCGAGCTGGGCTGGGGCGTGGTGGTGGGCCGGGAGGCGGGCCGCGCCCTGGCGCCCGCCGAGCGGGTGCGGCGCACGACGCTCCTGGGCGCCCTGGTGGCGCTCGCGGCCACGGCGCTCCTGGGGCTCGTACTCGCGCGGGGCGTGAGCCAGCCCGTGGCCCGGCTGTCCGAGGGCGTGGCCACGCTCGCCGCCGGCCAGGACGGCCCGCCCCTGCCCGAGGAGGGCCGGGACGAGCTGGCGCGGCTCGCGCGGGCCTTCAACCACATGGCCGGCGAGCTGCGGCGGCGCGAGGCGGAGCTGCGGCGCTGGAGCGAGGAGCTGCGCCAGCGCGTGGACGAGCGCACCCGGCAGCTGCGCGAGGCCGAGGAGCAGATCGCCCGCACGCGGCGCCTGGCGGCCCTCGGCTCGTTCAGCGCGGGGCTCGCCCACGAGCTGAACAACCCCCTCACGGGCATTCTCGGCCTCCTGTCGCTCGCGTGCGAGGAGGTGCCGGCCCCCTCGCCCCTGCGCGAGAACCTGGACATGGTGCTCGACCAGGCGCGGCGCATGGCGCGCATCATCCGGCAGCTGCGGGACATGACGGAGCAGGAGCGCGCGGGCACGGGCCGCCCGTTGGATCCCGCCCGCCCCGTGCGCGCCGCGCTCGAGGAGGTGCGCGAGGAGCTCTCGTCGCGGGGGGTGACGCTCACGTGCGCGCTGGGCGAGCCCATGCCCCTGGTGCTGGGCCATGCCGAGCAGTTGCAGAGCGTGGTGAGCAACCTCTTGCGCAACGCCCTCACCGCGATGCCCGGCGGGGGCACGCTCTCGGTGGGGCTGGGCACAGTGGAGGGGGACGCGGTGTGCCTGTCGGTGAAGGACACCGGCAAGGGCATCCCCGAGTCGCTGCGCGAGCGCATCTTCGATCCGTTCTTCACCACCAAGGACGAGCCCGGCCGGGTGGGGCTGGGCCTGTCGGTGGCGCACGGCATCGTCCAGGCGCACCACGGCCGCATCCGCGTGGAGAGCACCGAGGGCCTGGGCACGACCATCACCGTCATCTTTCCCGCGGCGGGCGCCGAGGCCCATCTGGTGTGAGCGATTGAGCGCGCGAGGCAGTCCCACCACAGGAGGCCGGGCATGAAGGCGAGGATGGATTCCCTGGGTCAGGCGCTGGTGCGCGGGCTGGGCATGGCCCTGCTCCTGGCGGCGGCGGGCGCGTGGCTCCTGCCAGAGGACGAGGCGGGGGCACCCCGGCCCCCGCGCCCCGTCACGACGCGGCCCCTGGCGGTGGCGCCGCCGGGCGGGAGCACGCCGCGGGCCCGGGTGCTCGGCGTGGTGGGCGAGGCCCAGCGCGGCCAGGGCGCGCGGTGGGTGGCGCTCGCGGTGGGCGAGGAGCTCGGGCCGGCGGAGGCCGTGCGCACGGGGCCCGGGGCCCGGGTGGACCTGGGGCTGGGGGACGAGGCCTCGCGGCTGTCGCTGCCCGAGCACTCCGAGGTGCGCGTGGAGGAGGTGACGCCCGCGGTGCACACCCTGCGCCTGGAGCGCGGTCGCCTCGACGTGGACTATGGCGAGCGCGAGGCGCGGCGCCTGCGCGTGCATGCCCCGGGGGGCGTGGTGGCCGAGACGCACGCCGCGCGCTTCACCCTGGTGAGCCGGGGCTCGCT
This sequence comes from Archangium primigenium, assembly GCF_016904885.1. Classification (NCBI taxonomy): domain Bacteria; kingdom Pseudomonadati; phylum Myxococcota; class Myxococcia; order Myxococcales; family Archangiaceae; genus Melittangium; species [Archangium] primigenium. The sequence goes on along the minus strand of NZ_JADWYI010000001.1, from coordinate 6,787,879 downwards.
CGTCGCGGTGGTGACGCGCGAGGGCTCGGTGGACCTCACGGCCCGGGGCACCACCATCCACGTGGGCGCGGGCCAGCAGGGGCTCGTGTTCGACGGGGCGGCGCCGCTCGGCCCGGAGCCCATTCCCTTGGAGGTGCTCCTGCGCGTGGCGGCGGAGGCGCCCGCCGGGGTCGAGACGCTGTGCCTGTCCCTCCGGGGTGAGGTGCGCCGGGGCTCCGAGGTCTGGGTGGAGGGCGCGCCGGTGGCGGTCTCCCACGAGGGCGTCTTCCACGCGGACGTGCCGCGCGCCCGTGGCCGGAGCCGGGTCTCGGTGCGCGCGCGGGAGCCCGGGGGCACGAGCCGCGACGTGTCGCTGCCCTGCCGCGCCGGCGGCCGGATGGGGCAGGTGGAGTCGGTGAAGTTCCGCTGGAGCGAGGGGCCCTGAGCCATGGAGGTGTGCGTGAAGCCAGCCGTGCCGGTGCTCGTGGGCCTCGTGTGGGCCCTGGGGCTCGCCGCGTCTCCGGTCCGCGCCGAGGCCGGGGCGGACGCGTCCTCCCCGATGCTCCGGGTGGGGAGCGTGCCCGCGTATGGCGTGCTCGGGGAGGAGCGGGCGATGGAGCTGCGTGTCGAGGCGCCCCCCGGCACCTCGGACGTGGAGGTGTTCGTGAGCGAGGGGCAGGTGAGTCCCGTCGCGCCGGTGGCGCCGGGCCTCTTCCGCGCGACGTACGTCCCGCCCCGGCAGCGGCTGCCCCGGGAGGTCATCCTCCTGGCGCGTGCGCGGGGGCCCCAGGGGCGCTGGGTGGGCTGGTCCGTCTTGCCCTTGTGGGGCCAGGGCCTCGCGGAGGTGAGCACCCGGGCCGGCGCGCCCGTCACGCTCCAGGTGGGCGAGCGCTCCTTCGGACCCGTCGAGGCGGATGCCCAGGGGCTCGCGCACGTGCCGCTGCTGGTTCCCCCCGGCCACCGGGAGGCCTTCTTCGGCACCCGGCGCATCGACCTGGGCGTGCCCCCGTGGCCCTGCGTCCATGCCGTCGCCGAGCGCCACCAGGTGCGCGCGGATCGCGAGGAGGCGGTGGACGTGCGGCTCTTCCTGTCCCGCCTGCCGGGCACGCCCGCGCCCCGGGGTGACTTCACCTTCACCGCCTCCCGGGGAGTGGTGGGCCCCCCGCGCGAAGTGGAGCCCGGGGTGTGGCTCGTGCGGTGGACGCTGCCCCCGGGGCCCGCGGGTGAGGTGGTGCTTCGTGGCGGTCAGGGGCGGGATCCCCGCTGGGCGTGGGAGGTCGGATTGGAAGCGGTGGCGGGGCCCGCGCGGCGCTTCGAGTTGACGGTGGACCGGGAGGAGTTCGTGGCTACCGAGAGCGCCCGGCTCACGGTGGAGGCGCGGGCCCGGGACGCGGCGGACAACCCCGTGGCCGTGGCCCTGCGCCTGGAGGCGGACGGGGCGCGCGTGGACGCGCTCACCGAGCAGCGGCCCGGGGTGTACACGGGGGGCGTGCGCCCGCCCGCGCGCTTCGATGGCCGGACCCAGGTGACGCTGCGGCTGTTCGCCGAGGGGGGGCCGGAGCCCGTGGCGACGCGGCGGTTGCGACTGCGCGCGGGGCCGCTCGCCCGGGTGCGGATGGCGCCCGTGCGGCCGGTGCTCGTGGCGGATGGCCGCACCGAGGTGGCGTGGCACATCTCCGTGGAGGACCGGTACGGCAATCCCGTGGAGGAGGCCGCGCCGCGGGTGTCGCTCGCGGGCGGCGTCGCGCGCACGCTCCAGGCGCGGGCGCCGGGCCAGTACGAATTGCGCTACGTGCCCCCCGAGTCCCTCGTGGACGGACACTCGGAGGTGGAGATCCAGGTGGGCGCCGTGCGCGAGCGCGGCCGCGTGCCGCTCCTGCGCCGCTCGCGGGTGACGCTGGCGCCCCACGTGGGCGGCCTGACGAACTTCGCGGACGTGCGGGCGCCCTCGGGCGGCGTGCGCCTGGAACTCTGGCCGGTGCGCGCCTGGCCGGCCCTGGGGGTGATGGTGGACCTGGGCGTGCTGGGCTTCTCCCGCACGGACGTGCCGGAGGTGCCGGACTTCGCGGGCCGCGTGCTGCTCGTGGACACCGCGCTCCTGGTGGGCCTGCGCTCGCCCCGCGAGCACCGCCTCCAGGGCTGGGGCGCCGCGGGCCCGTCGCTGGCGCGGATGCAGGGGCGCTCGGCGTGGGGCGAGGGGCGGGTGCTCGCGCAGGGCGCCTGGGTGCCCGGGGCCCAGGCCGTGGTGGGGGCGGGCGTGGCCCTGGGGCCCGGCCTGCCCTTCCTCGAGGCGCGCCTCTCCTGGTTCAACGATCCCGCCCTGCCCGTGCTGCGGGGCTCGCTCGGTGGGGCGGGGCTCCACCTGGGGTACCGCCTTGATCTCTATTGATCCGCGTCGCGCCGCTCTCGCCCTCTGCTGCCTGCTCGGAGCCACCTGTTCGACGGGACCCGAGGCCGGACAGGAGGCGCGCCTGCATCGCCTGGTGCCCGGGTGGGGTCTGAACACGGCGCCCGTGTCCGGGGTGCTCGAGGGGGACAACTTCGTCCCGGTCGCCACGCAGCACCTCGGCGGCCCCGAGCGGGTGACACTGGAATCGCGCTTCGAGGCACGCCTCGGCACCTGGCGGCTGGAGGACGTGACGTGGGTGGACGAGCACACCCTGCGGCTGCGGGTGCCCGAGGGCCTCACGCCGGGCTGGTACCCGCTGGAGGTGGAGACCCCCCTGGGCGAGCGCGTGGCGCTGCCCCGGGCCTGGTTCGTATCGGATCGGCCGCTCGCCGAGCTCCAGACCCAGGTGCGATGGGCGCGAGACCGGCTGTGGGTGGGGGAAGAGACGCGGCTCGTCCTGACGGTGGAGAACACGGGGGGGACCCGGGCACGGGCCGTCCAGGCCCGGCCGCGCTTCGAGGGCACCGCGCGGGTGGAGTCGCGGGCCGAGTCCTCCGCGCCCGTGGACCTCGAGCCGGGAGGCAGCGCGAGCTTCGCCTGGACGGTGGTGGCGCACGGGCCGGGCTCGGCGCGGGTCGACCTGGGGCTCGAGGCCGAGGACGAGGCGCGCGGCGAGGCCTTGCCCGTGCCTCGGGTGGAGACGGCGCTGGAGGTGCGCGAGCGCTCGGCGTTGAGCGCCACGCTCCAGGTGGATCCCGCGGTGGTGAACGTGGGCCAGACGCTGCGCGTGCGGCTGCGGGTGGACAACGTGGGGCCGAGCACGATGCGTGAGGTGCGGCCCTCGGCCCCGATGTTCGAGGGGCTGGCGGGTGCGGTGGAAGGCGGGACCGTGCCCCGACCGGAACTCGCGGAGCTGGCGCCCGGGGAGGGGGAGACGTTCATCTGGGTTTATACGGCGCGGCGGACGGGCGAGGTGCGCTTCCGGGCGGGGGCGGGAGGCCTGGATGCGTTCACGGCCCAGGGCGTGACCACGGGCGAGGTGAGCGCGGCCCCCATCACGGTGCAGACGCCGGGACGCCTGGCGGCGGCCTTCACGTCGGTGCCGGCGAACGTGCGGGCGGGCGAGGTGTTCCTGGTGGACCTGGAGGTGCTCAACCTCGGGGACTCGCCGGTGCAGGGGGTGTCGATCGATCGCGGGAGCGCCACGGGCTCGGCGGGCATCGAGCTGCTGGCGCCGCCGCAGCCCACGAGTGTGGACATCCCGGGCCACGGCCGGGCGGTCTTCCGCGCGCAATTGCTGGCGCGCCAGCGCGGCACGAGTGTCTTTCACGCGGGCGCGCGCGGCGTGGACCCGACGGATGGCCTGAGCGTGTCCTCGCCCCTCACCGATTCCCCGGTGGTGAACGTCACGCGGTAGGCACGGGGTTCAGGGTCGTAGGGTCCTTCCCCAGGCGATGAACCCTTGTGGCGTCTTGCTTCCATCCAACTGCGCCTTCAGCAGGGCCACCACGCCTCCGGGCGTGGTCTCGCGTGCGAAATCGAGCGTGTCGCACTGGGGTAGGAAGGTCATCGCCCAGCTGCTGCTTCGCGAGAACTGCTCGAACAGAAGGGCCTCGAGTGGATACCCACCCCAATCCACGGGGTTCTCGTCGTCTGCCCGCTGATTGACCTCCCGCGCGAGCCAATCCAATCCCTCTCCCGCGAGGCTGAAGTAGGAAAACCCCTCGGGAAACAGGTCGGCGGGCAAGTGCTGGGAGAGGAACGCGGGGAAGTCCCTGTCCTTGTACTTCCGGAGCTCGACGGCGCGTCCCCAGCGATGGGTTTCGGGCTCCTGGGGATGGACGACGCCTCCCCATTCGAAGTCCCGGCGCACCCGGTGAAGGCCTTCCAGCGGCTGAAGCCGGGGCAGGAGAAGGTCGACGCAGGCATCCATGCGGGGGGAGGGTAGTGGGTCCACCGGGAGCTGTCATAGAGTCGGGGCATGAAGAATCCATTCACGGGCCCCGTGTCGTCCCGGGCCCGGAACCTCGCCGCCGCCCTCGTGCTCGTCTTCCTCGGGGCCTGCAACGGGTGCCGAGGCACGGATGCCGAGCGCGCCGCCCGCGAGCGGGCCGAGATCGAGCAGCGCATCCGCGACTCCTCGTCCCTGGTGCTCTACCGCTCCCTCAAGCTGACGATGCGCGCCCAAGGCGAGCCCAATGCGCCCGAGGAGATCGCCGGGCTCTGGACAGCGCTCGAGCAGACGCGCCCGCTCCCCGCGGCGTCCCCGACCGCGGAAGAGGCCCGCCTCGTGGCCCGGAGCTACCTCGACGTGGGCATCGCCTTCTACAAGGCGAAGTCGGTCCTCCAGCACCGGGACGAGGACGAGTTCCCCCTCTTGTGGACCCAGCTCACGACGGAGGCGCCCCCCCTGCCGGGCTACGACGCCGGACAGGAGCATGCCTTCCTCTCCGTCGCCGCGTTCCTGGTCGACCTCGCCGACCGGAGCCGCCGCGCCCCCTCCTCGGAGCTGATCTTCTACGAGCTCTCGCGCGCCACCCCCGCGCCCACCTGGTTGCCGGGGATCCGCTCGGCCGTCCAGGCCATGCGGGGCCTCGCGTTCTGCCAGGCCGGCTACCACTACGCCGCCGAGGAGGAACTCAACGCCTTCGTGTTCGAGAACGAGGCCACCCCCGAGGACGCCTTCCTCGCGCTGCCGAACCTGACGCGCGCGCAGTCGCGCGAGACGACGCTCGCCACGGGCTACTTCCTGCGGGCCTGGAACCGCCGGGGGCTCGATCGCGACCGTGCCGCCGAGGACGACCTCTACCGGGGGCTCAAGTCGATGGAGAAGCTCGGCGTGGACAACGAGCTGACGTGGTGGGGCTGGGCCTATCTCCACTCCCGCCACGAGGAGTACGAGGCGTCCGCGAAGTACCTCGACCGGCTGGCGGGCAGTCCGTACCTCGGTGAGCAGGAGCGCGCGGAGGTGCGCACCAGCGCCGAGGACCTGCGCAAGCACGGGGACCGGCTGCCCATCTTCCGGCAGACCCGCGCGGCGCTCATGCTGGGCCAGGCCCTGGTCGCCCGGGCGGGTGGGGTGGAGCACATCCTCGTCACCCTGCTGGGCCCCGAGAAGGGCAAGAACGTCTACGCGCCCCTGGCCTGGATGGACCGGGTGCGCCAGGGCGTCGGCGAGCTGACGCCCGAGAAGCTGGCGCAGGAGGCCGGGGAGTCCCTGGACAAGGCGCGCGCGCTGGGCGGCAAGGGCCTGGACGCGCTCAAGCAGCGGCTGGAGCGGGCAACGGAGCGCACTGCGGAGTCCACGCCTCCGTGAATGACGTTCCGCTTGAAAGCGGGACTTTGCGTGGGAGCAGGCAATGAGACGAGTTGGGGGGATGTTTGTCGTAGTGCTCCTCCTCGCCTGGGGCTGTACGACCCGTACGGCGATCAGCGTGGCACCTGTGGATTCAGGATTAGGGGAGGCTCGGGCGGCCTTCGCGGAGGGGCTGAAACAAAAAGAGCAGGGACGGCTCGCGGCGGCGGAGTCGCTGTTCGAGCGCGCGCTGCGCCTGCGTGAGGCCCATCTAGGCCCGGAACACCTGGCTTTGGTGGAGTGTTTGGATGCGCTTGGCTCTGTTCTCCTTGCCCAGGGTGCGTTGACGCGTGCGGAGCCTCTTCTCCAGCGAGCACTGGCGATTCGGGAAGCAGCGTTGGGCGAGAACCACATCGAGGTGGCCTCGACCCTCAACAATCTGGCCTTACTTCACGGGAGCCGCGGCGACTTCGCGCAAGCGGAGCAACTTCTCGCCCGAACACTCGCGATCGTGACCGCCTTGTTTGGAGCGGATCATCCCGAAGTCGCGTCAACGCTCCACAATCAGGCGGACTTACTCCGGGCGCAGGGAGAATACACGCGGGCAAGGGCCCTGAATGAACGTGCGCTGGCGATTCGGGAAGCCGCGTTGGGCACGGACCACCCCAGCGTGGCTTCTTCACTCAACAACTTGGCGCTGACCCATGCGCTATTGGGTAACTACAAACAAGCGCGGCCTTTGTATGAACGTGCACTCACGATCGAGGAAGCGCGGTTGGGCCTGAACCATCCCGGGCTGCTCCGTTTCCTCAACAATCTGGCGGGGCTCTGCGCGAACCAAGGAGATTACGACCAGGCGAAGTCACTCTACGAGCGAGCGCTCGTGATTGGGGAGGCCTCCGAGGAGCATCGTCCTGATGTGGCTGTCATCCTCAACAACCTGGCGGGGCTCTATAAAAAGCAGGGGCTCCACTCCGCTGTGGGGCCCTTGTTGAAGCGCTCGCTCGAGATCCTGGAGGAGACGTGGGGTGGATACCACGCCCATGTGGCCACGGCTCTCAGCAACTTGGCTGAGTTCTATGTGGCACAGGATGATGACGAACGAGCGAAGCCGCTTCATGTACGCGCCCTCGACATCCGCGAGACGACGCTCGGAGACAGCCATCCGGATGTGGCGGAGTCCCTGAACAACCTGGGGGCGCTCTACCTGAGAAGAGGCGACTACGCGAAGGTGGAGCCGCTGTTGACGCGTGCGCTTGAGATCCGAAAAGCGGCCCTGGGCGATGCTCATCCGGATGTGGCGACCTCCCTCAATAACTTGGCGGAACTCTTCCGGCGCCAGGGCGACTACGGCAAGGCCCAGCCCTTTTTCGTGACTGCACTCCAAATCGAGGAAACAGCGCTCGGTCGCAACCATCCCCAGGTGGCCACGACCCTTGTCAATCTGGCTGGACTTCTCAAGGCACGGGGCCAGTACTCCCAAGCGGAGCCTTTGTTGTCCCGCGCGTTCGAGATCCGGATTGTCGCACTGGGGGCGAACCATCCCGACGTCGCGCTCTCCCTGAACAACATGGTGGCGCTCTATCATGAGCAGGGGAACGACGAGCGGGCGGAGCCGCTGGCGGAGCGTTCCCTCGCGATCATGGAAGCGGCCTTTGGCCCAAGCCATACCCAGGTATCGGTTTCGCTCAACAATCTGGCGGAGGTCTCCCGGGCTCAAGGGAAGTACGTGCGCGCGCAATCCTTGTTCGAGCGCGCACTCAAGATGCGCGAGTCGATCCTCGGTCCCGAACATCCCGAGGTTGCCATCAGCCTCAACAACCTGGCGACGGTCCTGGTTTCGAGAGGGAACTACGCACGGGCACAGCCGCTGTACGAGCGCGCGTTGAGCATCGAGGAAGCGACGTTCGGTCCAGGGCATCCCTCGGTGGCTGTTTCCCTCAAGAATCTGGGAGAATTGTTTCGGGTACAAGGGGACTATGCGAAGGCTTTTCCCCTTTATGAGCGTGCCTTGCGCATTGAGGAGTCGATCCTTGGCCCGATGCATCCCGACGTGGGGTCCTCGCTCAACAACCTGGCCTTATACCACGGCGTGAATGGACACCCCGAACGGGCGCGAGCGCTATATGAGCGCGCGATTGCCATCCAGGAGTCGACGCAGCATGCAGAACATCCGGATCTGGCGGCGCTCCTCAACAATCTGGCGAGCCTCGAAGAGAGTCAGGGCGAGTTCGAGCGGGCTCGGACACTCATGGAGCGCGCCATCAAGGTCGGGGAAAAGGCGTTGGGCGCCGACCACCCCACGGTGGCCATCCTCGTCAACAACCTGGCCGAGTTCCATCGAGAGCGGGGGGAGTTCACACAGGCGGAGTCCCTGTACGCACGTGCGCTGTCGATCGTCGAGACCTCGCTCGGGGCGAATCACCCCAACGTGGCGTCCTTGCTTATCAACTTCGCCAAGCTCCACATCGCTCAGCAGCACATGACTCAAGCCCTCGCGCTCCTGAACCGTGCCTTCGCTTCGTCCGAGGCGCACCTGCGTCAGGAGGTGTTTGGCTTTTCCGATGAGCGGCTGGCCGATGCCCTGCGTGTCCTCCAGGCGGAGGAGGAGTTGCTCTACTCGCTTGTCTACATGTACCCGGCGGACGCGCGCGTGCGACGGCTCGCACTCTCGGCCGCGCTGCTGCGCAAGGGCCGCTCCCTCGAAGAAGTCTCCAATACCTCGCACATCGTCTATCGCGGATTGCAAGGAGAGGAACGCTCGGCGTTCGATCGATTGCGCGCCCTGCGCACCCAACTCGCCAGCCTGTCGTTCGCCGGTCCCGGGACATTGACGGTCCTCGAACATCAGCAGAGGCTCCAGGAACTGCGCACCCAGTGCGATGCCCTCGAGGCGCAGCTGGCCAGGAGTTCGGAGCCGCTCCGCTCCCTGCGTGAACTGCCTCCGCCCGCGATGATCCTCGATCACGTCGCCACCGCTCTTCCCAAGGATGGCGCCCTCGTCGAGTTCGTCACCTACCGCAGGCGTTTGTTCTTCCGCGAAGAAGACTCGGCCACCGAGGAGACTGCCAATGCGCCCCGGTACCTTGCGTTTCTGCTCCTCGGCGATGGCCAGATCCATGCGGTCGATCTGGGGCTGGTCTCCTCCATGGATGAAGCCGCTCAGCGGCTGCACGACGCGCTCGCGGGCAACCGCCTGTCCTATCAAGCCGAGGCCCAGGCGCTTCACGATCGTGTCTTTCTTCCACTGAAGCCCGCTCTGGGTGAGGCGCGGCGGTTGTTCATCTCGCCCGATGGGCAACTGACGCTGACCCCATTCGCGGCACTCCACGATGGCGCCCAGTTCCTGCTCGACACCTTCGACATCACCTACGTGACCTCGGGCAAGGATCTGCTGTCCCGTGACCCGCAGAAGCTGGCCTCGGAGCCCATGGTGATCCTGGCCGATCCCGATTTCAGCGCGGCCTCCGTCGGCCCCGTCCCTGGCGACGATGTCACGCCCGGCGCGCGAGGTGCTTTCCTCGCGCGTTTCTTCTCTGAGTCACGCGCGGACTTCCATGGCCGGGCTTGGCCTCCACTCGTGGGCACGAGGCAAGAAGCCCTGGCCATACAGCGGTTGTTTCCTCGGGCCCGTCTCCTGTTGGGTCGGGAGGCAACCAAGGAGGCCCTGCTCTCGCTGGATGCGCCGACGGTCTTGCACATCGCGACCCACGGCTTCTTTTTGGAAGATGAGGCCGGACCGGCCGGCGCGCGTGCGGTCCATGCGTTGGGCTCAGGCTCCACGGCGGGTCTTCGTGAGCGCCCGACTGAGTCCTTGCTGCGCTCGGGGCTGGTGCTCGCGGGCTCCAATGTCCCGGACGTGGCCGGCATGACCTCGAAAGACGACTCGGTGGTGACGGCGTTGGAATTGGCGGGCATGAACCTGTGGGGCACCCAGCTGGTGGTCCTGTCGGCCTGCGAAACCGGGAGGGGTGAGGTGAAGCGGGGCCAGGGCGTCCATGGTCTGCGCCGCTCGCTGATGGTGGCCGGGGCGGAGACGGTGGTGACGAGCTTGTGGAAGGTGAATGACGCGTCGACACGCGAGCTGATGGAGGGCTACTACACGCACCTGCTCGCGGGACGGGGCCGCACGGAGGCGCTGCGGGAGGCGACGCGAGCGTTCCGGCGGACTTGGCCCCATCCTTATTATTGGGCGCCGTTCATCGCCATTGGCCAGGATGGGCCTCTGCGCATGGGACGATGAGACCGACTGGCCCGGAGTGATTCCCAGGTGAATCGTGCCCGGGCCCTCGCCGCGATGCGGCATGGAGACGGAACGCCCGGAGCTCAAAGCGCTCCACTACAATGGCGTCGGGCCTCCTACCTGGCCCCGACCCTGGACGCCATCGTCCACCGCCGAGGCCCACCACCCATGAGCCGCCGTCCGCGAACCGCGGGGAAGTCTTCCTCGCCCGAGAGTCCTTCCGTCGCCGAGGACATGCCGCCGGCCCCGCCTGTCATGGGACGGCTCGCCCAGGGCACGGTGATCGCGGGCCGCTACCGGGTGTTGTCCTTCGCGGCCGAGGGCGCCCAGGGGACGGTCTACGCGGTGGAGGAGTCCGTGTCCCGCGAGCGCCTCGCCCTGCGGCGGCTCGGCGCCCCCGCGGCCTCCGTCCCGCGTCTGGTCAAACGCCTCGCGCGGGAGCTGCGACCCGTGCGCAAGGTGGTGCACCCCCACGTGTGCCAGCTGCGCGAGGTGGGGGAGCACACCCCGGACACCTCGGCCGGGGACGGGGCGGCGCCCTTCGCCTTCCTCGCCTTCGACTGGTTGGAGGGCGAGACCCTCGCGGCGCACCTGCGGCGCGTGGGACGGCTGACGCCCGAGCGGACCCTGCTGCTGGCCGCGCAGCTGGCCTCGGCCCTGGATGCCACGCACGCGGCGCGGGTCATCCATGGGGACTTGAAGAGTGGCCACGTGATGCTGGTGCCCACGCCCTCGGGGATTCCGCGCGCGGTGGTGACGGACCTCGGCCTCAAGGCCCCGGGGGGGGGTGAGGAGGGCACGGAGCCGGAAGGCCAGGGCACGGTGGACGCCGTGGCCTACCTGTCGCCCGAGCAGGTGGAGGGCGAGGCGCCCACGCCCGCCTCGGACCTGTACGCCTTCGGCGTGCTGCTCTTCGAGATGGTGACGGGGGAGCGGCCCTTCGGCGGGGAGACGCCCGGGGTCGCCGCCGTCAAACGGCTCGTCGAGCCGCCGCCCTCGGTCGACGCCCGCATCCCCGGACTTCCTCCGAGCTGGGAGAGGACCCTGCGTCGGTGCCTCGCGCGTCGGCCCGAGGAGCGCTTCGCCTCGGCCGCGCTCATCCTCGAGGCCTTGAAGGGACAGGGCGCGCGGCACGAGCCGCCTCCGCCCGAGCGTCCGTTCTCCGTGGCGCTCGCGGAGTCGGGGGCGCCACTGCCTTCCCGGGGTTCGGACGAGCCCTTGCGGCTGTCCCGGCGCGCCTGGCGGGGCACCCAGCCCGCGTCCCCCGAGGCCGCGCACCTGTACTCGGACGGCCTGCTCGCGCTCCAGCACCACGACGCGCCCCTGGCCCTGGCGCGGCTCGAGCGGGTGGTGGCGCTGGCGCCGGAGTTCGCGCCGGGGCACTCGGCGCTCTCCGTGGCGTACCGGTTGTCCTTCCTCGATGACCGGGCCCGGGAGGCGGCGCGGCGGGCCCGCGCGCTGTCCGAGGGCCTGCCCCGCGAGGAGCACCTGCTCGTCCTGGCGCGCGACCACGAGGCGCATGCCGACTGGGCGGCGGCCCGCGAGGCCTATGGCCAGCTCTTCGGCCTCTGTCCGGACAACGTGGAGTACGGCACGGCGTGGGCGGCCGCGCGGGCGTTCACGGGCCAGGGGCGCGAGGCATTGGACACCCTGGCGGGACTGTCCCGGTTGCCGGAGCCCGGGGGGGGCGACGCGCGCATCGATCTGACGGCCTCCCTGGTGACGATGTTGGGGGGCGATGTCACGGCCTCACGGCGACATGCCGAGTGGGCCGTGGCGCGGGCCGAGCGCGCGGGCCAGCCGCTCCTCGTCGCCTCGGCGCTCGTGGCCTGGGCGTATGCCCAGCGACAGCTCGGCGAGTCCGCGCGGGCCCTGCCGGCCCTGGAGGACGCGGCGCGGCTGTGCCTCGGGCGGGGGGAGCGGGGAGGGGCGGCGCGGGCCCTCGCCGCGTGCGCGCTCGTGCGCATCGACCTGGGCCGCCTGCGGGACGCGCAGGGGTGCCTGGAGGCGATGGCGCGGCTGGCCCGGGAGCTCGCGCATCCGTCGCTCGAGGCCGAGGCCCAGGGCAACGCCGGTTGGGTGGCCTTCCAGCGCGGGGAGCTGACGCGGGCCCTCGCGCGCACCCGTCGGACGACGGACCTCTACCGGCGGCTGGACATGCGCGCGGAGGAGGCGGCCTTCAACGTCCAGCTGGGCATGGTGCTGCGCGAGCGGGGAGACCTGGACGAGGCCCAGCGCCTGTTGGAGCAGTCCCGGCAGTCCCTCAACATCGTCTTCGGGGACGAGTCCTCCGAGGGCTGGGCGAGCTACGAGCTGGGCCTGCTCTTGCTGGACCGGGGGGAGCTGGTGACGGCGCGCGGGTGGCTCGAGCGCACCCTGGAGCTGCGCCGGGCGCGGGGGCAGCAGGCCCTGGTGGCCGAGACGGAGCGGGCCCTGGCGCGCGTGGCGCTGGCGGCGGGGCGCACCGAGGAGGCCCTGGGCCTGGCGGAGCGGGTGTGCGCGGCGTACGCGGAGCAGCGGCAGCCGATGCAGGAGGGTGGGGCGCAAGCGGTGCGGGCCCGGGTGCTGCTCGCGGGACGCGCTCCCGAGCGGGCCCGCGAGGCGCTCGCGCGGGCGCGGGAGTTGACGCACGCCAACGAGTACGCGCTCGTCGCCGCGCAGGTGGAGCTGACGCGGGCCCGGGTGGCGCTGCGCCTGGGCACGGCCGAGGAGCGGCGGACGGCGGCGGCCGCGCTCCATGCCCCGCTCGAGCTGGCGGCGCGGGGCCACCTCATGGGCCTGTTGTTGGAGGCCCGGCTGCTCCGGGCCGCGCTGACGCGCGAGAGCGCGGAGGCCGCGGCGCTCGCGGAGCTCAAGAAGGTGGAGGTCGAGGCCCAGCGGCTCGGCTACCGCCCGCTGGCGACCGAGGCCGGGGCGGCGCTACGCGCGGGGTCCGCCCGGTAGCGGCCGTCCGTCACGACACCGCCAGGGCCACCGGCTCCAGGGCCGGGGGCATGGCCGAGTCGCGCACGTGCGGCGGCAGCGTCAGCCGGAAGGACGTGCCGTGGCCCGGGTGGCTCGACACGGTGATGGCGCCGTCGAAGGCCTCCACGATGGACTTGCAGATGAAGAGGCCCAGGCCCGTGCCCTCGCCCCGGGGCTTGGTGGTGAAGAAGGGCTCGAAGAGGTGCGCCATGTGCTCGGGGGCGATCCCCGTGCCCGTGTCCGTCACCTCGGCGCACGCCTCGCCCTGGGGGCCCGTCCACAGCCGCACGCGGATTTCGTGCTCGCCCCCGTCCTCGGGAATGGCCTGGGCGGCGTTGACCACCAGGTTGAGGAACACCTGCGCGAGCCGCGGCTCGTTGGCGAGCACCATCGGCACCTCCTGGTAGTCGCGCACCACGCGCGCCCGGTAGCGGATGTGCACGAGCGCCATCTTCAGGGCCGCGTCGAGCACCTCGCGCAAGTCCACCAGCATGCTCGCGTCGTCCGAGTCCCGCGCGAACGCCTTCACGTCCCGGGCGATGTCGCGCACGCGCTCGGCGCCCTCGCGGATGTCGCGCAGCGTCGTCTCCACCGCCTCCAGGCGCTTGCCGAGCGTCAGCGGATCCTGCGGACCCACGCCCTGGCGCAAGGCGGGCAGCTCCTCGTCGAGCCAGTCCAGGTTGGACAGGATGTAGGCCAGGGGCGTGTTCACCTCGTGCACCACACCGGCGGCGAGCAGGCCCAGCGACGCGAGCCGGTCGGACTGCACCAGCATGGCCTGCATGTGCTCGCGCTCCTGGCGCATGCGGTACTGCTCCAGCGCCAGCTTGAGGCGGTGCTCGAGCGCGTCCACCTCGAAGGGCTTGAGCAGGTAGTCGAAGGCGCCCAGGCGCAGCGCCTCCACGGCGCTGTCCACGTTGCCGTAGGCGGTGACGATGACGGCGTTGCACTCGGGCTGGGTGACGCGCAGCCACTTGAGGAACTCCAGGCCGCTCTCGCCCGGCATGTTCTTGTCGATGAGCGCGCAGGCGAAGGTGTGACGCGCGGCGAGCTGCCGGGCGCTCGCGGCGTCCGCGGCCACCACCGGCACCGCCCCCGCGCGCTGCACCACGAAGGCGAGCAAGGCGCGCAGGGCCGGTTCATCGTCGACCACCAACACGGACTCAGGAGCAGGACTGGTAGCCGTTCTCATCCGCGCGACCTCCGCAACAGGGCCTCCCGCAGGCATCGATTCTCGGCCGGTGAGAGGAAGACCCAAACCCCCCGTGCCCGGTGACGCCTTCAGCAGGTAGGGCAAGCTGCGGATGTAGCGGAGGGGCGGCAAGGGACGGGGCGCACTCCAGCCTTCGAGGCAATCCGCGCCCCACGCCAAGCGTTGGCTGGGAGAAGGAAACCTGTCCCCGAGGGCACCTTCAGAGCGAGATACCCAAAAGGTGCAGGTGGCCGAGCCCGTCATCGAAGCGACGGGCGTACTGGTAGAAGAGGGACACCGGCACGGCCTGGCCGAAGTTGGTGCGCAGGAAGACCGCGCCGCCCGCGGCCCGGTGGTCGGCGCGCCAATCCGTGCGGGCCCAGGCGCCGAACGCCTCCAGCTCCAGGTGGCTGATGAAGAAGGACGGCCCGAGCCAGAAGAAGGAACTCCAGCCGTAATCGAAAATCACGCGGTAGCGGTAGCGCGCCGAGGCGATGAGGACGTGACGCGCCTCGAGGGCGAAGTCCTCGTAGCCGCGCAGGGGCTCCACGAAGCTCACACCGGGCTGCAGGGCCGGGGGCAGGGAGCGGGAGTCCTCGGGGCCCTGGCGCCAGCGCAGGCTGTAGGCGCCCGCGGGCACGCCGCCCACCTGGAACAGGCCCGCGGGGGCGTTGGGCAGGGCGTGGCCCACGAGCGACAGGAGCAGGTTGTCGCGCGTGAGGCCGGGCAGGCCGGGCACCACGGCGGCCAGCTCCCCGCGCACCTCGGCGAAGGGGCGCGCCTGAGCGAACGCCAGGGGGTAGACGCCGCCGCTCAAGGACAGGCTGAGCGCGCGCTGCGTGCCGCCATAGGAGGAGCTCTCCCCGGCGGAGAAGGACACACTGGCCTCGGGGCCCACCAGCGAGGTGCGCAGGCCGGGGTAGCGCGAGGCACCGAACCAGTCGCGGCGCAGGGCCAGCAGGCGCACGCTCACGGGCGTGGTCCAGAAGGTGCGGGACAGGGACGCGCTGGCCTGGAGGTCGCGCCGGCCCACGTCGCGCAGCCGCGCCGCGGACAGTTGCAGTCGCCAGGGCGCGGTCAGGGCGGTGCCGTAGGTGAACGACAGGCTGGGGTCGCGCAGCGCCGTGTTCGCCTCCACGAGCAGCGCGTACTGGTGGAAGCCCAGCCGATCCTGCCCCGCGAGCGCCAGGCCGCCGTAGATGACGGCGCGCTCGGGGTTGGCCGCGTCGGGCAGGGCGTAGATGTAGGGCGCGCGCAACTCCGGCAGGAAGAAGCGCTCCAGGGGGGAGTAGGGCGCGTCGGAGAGGATGTCCAGGTCGTGGCCGAGGAAGGGCGCGGACGGGGCGCCGGGCTCCAGGGGCGGGAAGACGGGCCGCGCGGTGGCCACGGCCGTACCGGGCTCGCGGGGCTCGACGGGCGCGCTGTCGAGCGAGAAGTCGAAGCCCTCGCGGTTGAGGAAGACGATGTCCGAGGGCCCGCGCGGCGCCACGTCCATGACGAGGTGGGGCGCGTCGGTGAGGCGCGCGGGCGGCGCGCCCGTGGCGAGATCGAGCAGGTGCGCCTGCCAGCGGCCCTCGTGCTCGCGCACGAAGACGAGGCGCTCCGCGTCCAACCACCGGGGCGCGTAGTTGAAGCGCGCGTCCTCGGTGAGCGCGCGCACGGTGCCATCCACCTCGCGCAGCGCGAGGTTCCAGCCGTGCTCCGTCACCCGGGCGAACGCGATGCGCCCGTCCCCGGCCACCGCCGGCGGCCCGAGCGACGTCTGGCCCTCGAAGCGCGTGAGCGCGGTGTGCTCGCCGGTGAGGAGATCCAACCGGTGGAGGTTCGCGGTGTCCCCGCTCACGTGCACGAAGACATACGAGCGACCATCCGGCGACACGCCGCCGCCCATGCCGCGCACGCCTTCCCACGTGCGCACCACCTCGCCCGTGCGCGCATCCACCCGCCACACGCGCGACAGGTAGCTGCCCAGGGCGTCGAGGTCCGCCGCCACGAGGTAGAGCGACTGGCCATCCTCCGTGAAGGACAGGCCGCTCATGTTGATGGGATGGGTGGAGATCCACCGCCGCCCGGGGAGGAACTGCGTGAGCTTGCGGCGAAAGCGCACGCCGCCCTCGCGCTCGCGCACGGTGAGGTGGGGCACTTCGTCGCGGCCCACGTCCACGGTGGCGATGGCGCCGTCCGCGGGCGACGCGGCGAGCCGGGCGAAGTAGCCCACCTGGGGCGAGAGCACGCGCTGGGCCTCCGGCCGCCGCCGGACCTGGAGCGTGCGGGCGAGCTCCGCGCTGAACTCGTCGAAGAGCGTGCCGATGGTGCGGTTGTAGACGGCGCGAAAGCGCAGCGTCACGCCCACGGGCGGCAGGAGCGACTCGCCTTGATCCGCGACGAGCCGCCACAACTTGTCCTCGCCATACTTCTGGGCGAGCCACGCCACGAAGTGGCTGCCCGTGAGGTAGTTGCCCCCGAAAAGATCCATGCGCCGGTGGGCGGGGTTGAGGTAGCCGGGGTGGAAGGCGCCGCCGAGCTCCTGGCTGGCCGCCTCGAAGAAGCCGTGCCACACGGGGCTGTGGGGCCGCCCCTGCGCCTTGCCCAGCCGCCCCTCGTAGAAGGTGGCCAGCCCCTCCAGGAACCAGGACTCGGTGAGGGAGTTGCTCTGGAACAGGCCCCCGGTGAAGGTGTTGAGCGCTCCCCACAGGCCGTCCGTCTGCTGCATCTGCACGTAGTGCACGGCCTCGTGGCAGCCCACCGCGCCGAGCTCCGCCGGGCCAAAACCCAACAGGTTGAACAGCTCCAGGGACATGTGGGACGGCAACACCATCTGCTGGGGCAGACTGGAGTAGTCGGGCAGCACGTACGCGTTGTTGAAGTCCTCGCCCGTCAGATAGACGAGCACGCGCTCGCGCTCGCGCGGGCTGTGGGGCAAGAGCCGCAGCCGCTCCACGCAGTCCTCCAGCCGGGCCGCGATCCGCAGCGCGCTGGGGCGCAACCGGGCCGGGTAGTACAGCTCCAACGTGCGCGTGGACAGCTTGCGCATGTCCTCCCGGACGAACTCCGTCTGGACGTTCTGCTCGAACCGGGGTGTGACGAAGGCACACCCCGACAGGGTCGCCAGCAGCAAGAGGACGGGGAGGAAGCGGCGCGGCATGAACACCCATCCTAGGAGCGGGTCGGTATTCGTGGCGATGAACTTGGTTTTCGCGATAAGGGGGCGTTCGTTTCGTTACGGTCGAGACCTTTCGTCGAGGAACCCTCCATGGCTCATCCCGCCCCCCCGCATGTCCAGCAAGCCCAGGCCCAGGTCGCTGCCGCCTTCCAGCAGCTCGGGGGCACGCCGATCGACCTCCTCAAGTCCCCGTGGTCGGAGGTGGAGGCCGGGGTTCCGGGGCTGCTCGGCGGCGCGTTCCAGCCGAACAACCAGAACCACCAGATGTTCGCCCTGGGCCTGGCCGGCGCGCTCGCCGAGCGCCTCGCCGAGGAGCACGGTGCCTTCTGGTTCCTCAACCGCGAGTCCCCCGAGGGCGCCTCGCTGGGCTTCGCCGACGCGCTCATCGTGCTGTCGCCGTTCGGCGAGGTGATGAACTCGCTGGTGGCCGGCAAGCTGGCGCGCCTGGACGAGGTGAGCGCCAACATCCGCGGCATGCTGGGCAAGGCGCGCTTTGGCAACCAGGCCGGCGGCGCCAAGCTGGGCCCGGCGGACTACCAGCGCCTCATCGATCCGGGCTTCATGCAGTTCCTGGTGATGGACCCGGCCAAGACGAACAAGACCTTCGACTCCACGCCCGATGCGCTGTCGCGCGAGCTGCGGGACGCGCTGGGCCGGGCGCAGATGCCCAAGGAAGTGCGCGCTCAGTTCGAGGGCCAGGTCCTCACGGCGCTCCAGCAGATGGAGCCCAACAAGAAGCTGGTGGACCAGGTGGAAGTGGCCCCGCGCATCGTGGAGCTGATGGCGCACCTGTTCGGCACCCAGGCGAGCACCGGCGCGGCGCAGAACGAGTTCTGGGGCCACCTCATCCTCCCCATGCTCTTCATCGGCGCGCCCACGAGCTTCCCGCCGGTGGACGAGGAGGAGATCCAGGCCTTCACCCAGGGCGTGGCGCCCATGGAGCTGTTCGTGGACGTGGTGCCGCACGCGGTGCAGTCGCCGGACGACGGGCTGCTGGGCGCCTTCGAGCGCTCCGAGGTGAGCCCGCTCAACGCGAGCTTCGAGCGCTCGCGCGCGCCCCTGCACCTGCTCAAGCTCAACGTGGAGCGGCTCAAGCCGCTGCTGGAGAAGTTCGACGCGAACAACATGGTGGACGCGGTGCGCCGCTTCACCAAGTACATGGAGGAGAAGGCGGGCAAGGGCGCGCCCCCCAACCCCCAGAACGAGGAGATGCTCAAGGCGGCCTCGGTGCTCCTCACGGACCTCAAGAAGCTGGTGGTCGAGGGCAAGGGCGACGTCTGCCTGCGCCAGATGACCGAGGGTGACGCCATGTCCGAGCGGGACCTGGCCGCGGTGCGCAACGCCCTGCAGGGCCCGCGCATCATCCTGAGCTAGCCTCCCGCGCCTCGTGCCGAGCCAAGGGCCCCGCGGACACCCCGTGGGGCCCTTTCGCGTTCGAAGCACCAACCCGGGCGATGGGCTTTACGGAACCGTGCGCCCGCCAATCTCCGGGAAGCGTTCGTACGCCCGTTTGAGCGCGTCCAGGTGCCCGGGATGGTCCAGATCCAGCGGCGCCTGCGTGAGTTGAACGATCCACCCATCCGTCGCGGTGCGCCGCGCACGGGAGATCAAGTCCGCGTCGCGGGCGGGGTCCGGAAACCCGATGGCACGTGCGGACGCGGCCGACCAGTAGTTCAACCACCCGAGGCGATGTGGAATCTCAGGCGCGCGGATCGCGTCTGGGAGCTTGAGCGCGGGCAGTCCCCGGGGCGGGGCCGGGGGTCCTGACAACGTGGGACTCGTCTGCTCCGCGATCTCGACTCCCGCGTCGAATGGCGTGACGTGACCCCAGAACGCGCACGCCCCTTCCGCGATCGCTTCCAGGACATCCATGGCCGCGGAGATACCAGGTGCGTCGAGGGGTAGATCCGCATGGATTTCGAGATGGGGCAGACCTTCCGCTGAAAGACCGTTCGGGTTTTCCCAGCCGGCAATCGTCACGACATGCTCGTCGTCATTGTTGCACAGGAACGGAAGCACTCCGTCGGCTCCTTGGGCCACGAGCCATTCGTCTCGGAAGGGCAGCGCGCGCAGGTCTTCTTCTTCAGAAGTCGTCCACCCCAGGTTCAAACCGGGAAGTGCGCGTTCCATCCCATGGACGATGGTCAGCGTCCTGTCTCCATTCCCCGAGAGAGGAGGTGCGTAGACGATGAGGCCAAGATCGTTCTGGCTGGAGGCCATTTCAACACCAATCCATGACGACGACTTTGAGCGATGGGTCCGCGAACTTCAGCGCACGCTGATGAGCCTGGCTGTGCACGCCCACGATGAAGTCATACCCGCATTCACTGGCGAGCTTGGCCTCTCGCTGGATCTCGCCCAACTTCATCTTGATGAAGAACTTCTGCGAGTGAGGGGAGTGCTTGCCGAAGTCATCGGTCTTGACCTCCCAGAGCGTGCGCGAGGCCTGTTGGAGCGCGTCGAAGCGCTTCCCATTCACGTACACATCCCCTCCGGGAAAAGTGTTGCCTGGCAGCTTGTCGGCGCACGCGTTGTGAGGGGCGTGCCCGCCCAGGTGGCGGGGCTTGGGGATGGGCTTGCACTTCGGGTCGTCCTCCTCCTGGGCGAGCGCGTTCGCGGACTGCTTTCGCGGTGACGGCTCCTGCGCCGGTGCTCTCACCGCACGCGGCTGGGCGTCCAGTTCCAGCAGGAGCTGTGACGCGACTTCCGCCACTTCCCGCAGGCGGGCCTCGTACTCTCCTCGAGCATCCAACCATTCCGGACGGCGGTCGACCTCCGGCCCGGCGGTGCCTGCGGGATAGAGCAGGGCAATGCCCACGAGCAATGGGGCCAATCGAGGGAGGACCCCAATCAAGGCCCTGGCGCGACCCGCTCGCGTGACACCCTCCGCCCCTCTGGCCACCTCCGCGGCGTGCCCACTTGCCTGGGCGGCGCTTGAGAAGCGCTCGAAGGCCCGTTCCGCGACGGTCAGCTTGCCATCCAGCGCGTCCCATTGATGGGGCGCCAGATCCTTCCGCGCCCGAGACAACAGTGCCCGGGCTTGCTCCAGGTCCGCTCTTCCAATCGACCCTCGCGGCACCGTGTCCATCGTCGCGGACACGAGACGGATGTTGGGATCGGGGGGCGATGTCGGGACAACGGTGTGCGACCCATGCATGGACGGCGGGACGGGCGCGCCCGCGCACGCTGAGAGAAAGAACAGCCACAGGAGGCAAGCGAACAGGCGCACTCTGCAGGCGACCCGGTCAAGGCTCTTCCGCGAGCGCCTGGGCCAACGCGGCTCGGGCCTCGGGGGTGAGCCGGTGGTGGATGAGCCCCACCGCGCGCCGGGACAGGGGCCGGTAGACGGCGCCCACCTCGGGAGGCAGGGCCGCCAGGTGCGCCGCGACCACGCCCGCGTCGCCCCGCGCGATGGGCCCCGTGTAGCCCGCCGCCAGGCCCCGCGCCTCCACGCCCCGGAGCGCCGAGCGCGTGAGCGGCAAGAGCGCGGCGAGCGCGTCCTCCTCGGAGATGCCCGCCACGCGCAGGGCCTCCACCGCCGCGGAGAGGGTGGCCACCACTCCGCCCGCGCTCAGCACGGCGCCGGCGTGGTAGGCGCCGCGCTGGGCCTCCTTCACCCGGAGCACCCGCAGGCCCAGGTCCTCCGCCATGCGCTCGAGCGTCTCGCGCAGGGCCTTGGAGCGGGTGCTGACGGCCACGGCATTGCCCGCGAGCGAATCGCGCGCGTCCGACACCGCCACCAGGGGATGGAAGGAGCCGAGTACCCGGCCCTGGGGGGTGCCCAGTGCGTCGAGCGACAGCGCCCCCGCGCAGTGCACCAGGGCCGCGCCCCGGGGAAGCTGGGCCTTCATCTCCTCGGCGACCGCCGCGACGGCCTGGTCCGGCACGCACAGCAGGCACACCCGGGCCCGCTCGATGTCCTGCTCCGTCGCGAGCGTCAGGCCGAGCGCGCGGGCCCGGCGCTGGCTCTCCGCGGAGCGCGCCGCCACCCGGACGGACCAGCGCTTCGCCCCGAGCCCCAGGGCGAGCGCGCCGCCCAGTCGGCCCGCGCCCACCACCACCACCGCTGGGCGACCGGGACGCGTGGGGCTCATGGCTTCACCGCTCCTCACGCAGGAATTGCAACTCCCCGTTCTGCACGCTCACCGCCACGCGGTCTCCCGGCATGAACTCGCCCGCGAGGATGCGCTCGGCGAGCGGCGCCTCCACCAGCCGCTGCACCACCTGGCGCATGGGCCGCGCGCCCAGCTTCGGATCGAAGCCGCCGGACTTCATGAGCAGCTCCACCACGTCCGCGCCCGCCGCGTACTCGATGCTCTTCTCGGTGGCGAGCCGCTTGCGGCTCTCGTCCAGCAGCAGCGTGGCGATGCGCGCCACGTCCGTCTCGCTCAGGGGGCGGAACGGCAGCCGCTCGTCGATGCGGTTCCACAACTCGGGCGGCATCGCCTGCCGCGCGGCCTGGCTCGCCGAGTCCATGTCGTTGGCCTGCGCGGACTCGACCGCCGGCGTGCCGAAGCCGAGGCTGCGGCTCGTGCGGTGGAAGGCCTCCGCGCCCAGGTTCGTCGTCAGCACGATGACCGTGTTGGAGAAGTCGATGTGCCGACCCTTGCCGTCGGTGAGCCGGCCCTCCTCCAGCACCTGGAGCAGGAGCAGCTGCACCTCGCGGTGCGCCTTCTCGATCTCGTCGAGCACCACCACGCACGAGGGGCGGCGGCGCACGGGCTCGGTGAGCTGGCCGCCATCGCCATAGCCCACGTAGCCCGCCGGCGAGCCGATGAGCCGTGACACGCCGTGGCTCTCGGACATCTCGCTCATGTCCAGGCGCACGAGCAGATCCTTGCTGCCGAAGAGCACCTCGGCGAGCGCCCGCGCCATCTCCGTCTTGCCCACGCCCGTGGGGCCCAGGAAGAGGAAGGAGCCCATGGGGCGGCGCGAGGCGAAGCCCGCGTAGTTGCGGCGGATGACGCGCGCGATGCGCGAGATGGCCTCCTCGTGGCCGATGACGCGCTCGCCCAGGTCCGCCTCCAGGCGGAGCAGCCGCGCCGAGTCCGTCATCAACAGACGCTCCTCGGGGATGCCGGCGATCTTCGCCACGATGCGCGCCACGTCGCTGGCCTCCACCAGCTCCTTGCCCTCGCGGCGGCAGCGCGAGCCGGCCAGGTCCACCACGGAGATGGCCTTGTCCGGCATGAAGCGGTCCGTCACGTAGCGCGAGGCGAGCGACGCGGCGGCTTCCAGCGCGTCCGGGGCGTAGAGCAGGCCGTGGTGGTCCTCGTAACGGCCGATGATGCCCTGGAGGATCTCCACCGTCTCGGGCACCGAGGGCTCGTGGACGACCACGGGCGTGAAGCGCCGCTCGAGCGCGGGGTCCTGCGAGATGAACTTGCGGTACTCGTCGTGCGTGGTGGCGCCGATGCAGGGAAACTCCCCGCGCGCCATGGCCGTCTTGAGCTCGTTGGCCGCGTCCTGGGGGCCCTCGCCCGTGGAGCCCGCGCCCACCAGGGTGTGGATCTCGTCGATGAAGACGACCACGCGGCCATCCCCGCGCCGCACCTCGTCCTTGAGGGCGTTGAGCTTCTCGGAGAAGGCGCCGCGCAGCTGCGTGCCCGCCACCAGCGTGGCCATGTCCAGCTCGATGAGGATCTTCTCGGCGAGGCCGCCGCGCAGCTCGGTGAGCCGCTGCGCCACGCCCTCCACCACCGCCGTCTTGCCCACGCCCGCCTCGCCCAGCAGGCACGGGTTGTTGGTGCGCCGCTTGCCGAGGACGTCGATGACCTCCTCGATCTCCTTGGCGCGGCCCACCACGGGATCCAGCTTGCCCTCCTGGGCGAGCCGGCTGAGGTTGCGGCCGTGGGAGGTGAGCAGCGGGAAGCGCTTCTCGTCGAGCACCAGCGGGGCCGCCGTGCGCGCGGGCGCGGGGCGCGCGGGCGCGGCGGCGGGCGGGGCGACAGGGGGCGCGGCCGCGGGGGTCACGACAGCGGGCGGCGCGGCCACGGGCGGCGCGGCGGGCGCGGCCACCGGCGGAGGCGTGCGCGCGGGCGCGGGGGGAAGGGGCGGGGGCGTGACGGTGCGCACGTCCTCGTGCACCTCGTCGATGAGGTCGCGCGGCGAGAGCGCCGGACGGGACGGGGCGCGGGGCGGCGGAGGCGGCGCGCGCGAGATGCTCGACGCGAAGGCGTTCATCGGCAGCGCCGAGGGCGGCGAGCCCGGCGGCCGGCTCGGCCGGGGCATGACCAGGGGCTGCGGGTTGCGGCCGGGCTGGAAGCGCCGGGGGGTGTTCCCACTGACACAGTAGGACATGGCGATGTTCGCCAGGCTGATGAGGTGCAGCCCCGCCTTGGTGAGCATCTCCCGCGCGGCGCACGGCACGCGCGTGAAGGCCACGAGCAAGTGGAGGCAGTCGGCCTCGCGCGAGCCCATGCTCTGGGCGTTCTCGCGCGCGCGCATACACAGCGTGCGGACCAGCCCATCCTGCTCCTGGACGTGGGCCGTCATGTGCTCGAGCAGGCTGTCCTCGTCGACGCCCTTCTCCTTGAGCAGCAGCTGCGCCCGGTTCTCCACCGTGAACAGGGCGAGCAGCACGTGAGCCGAGGTGAGTTTCTGTGCAACGCTCTGAGCGATGTCGGAGGCTTCTTGGAGTACCTGTGCGAGATCCGTGCTGTCGACCATTCGGTCTCCGGAAGGCGAGCAGGCGAGCACATACACCCTTCGGATCCGCGCGGCAAAATTTCCGCGACAGGTTGCTACACCTTGACACCACCCTGAGGGATGATGCTGGGAGGACACTCGTGTCACCCGGCCGTTGACGGGCCCGGACCGACGCCCCGTTGCAATGGGGGGGGCGATCGGGCGTACATCCGCATGCCGCTCCCCGTGGCCCCGTGCTCTCTTCATTATGATCTCCTTCGTTCAACCCACCCGCGTGCTGCTGGATCCCCTGGAGGGGACGCGCATCGCGGTCGAGGCTCGCCGCTGGCTCTGGCCCCTGTTGCTGCTCGTCGCGTGTGTGTCCGCTTCAGGGGTGGCCTTCGCGCTGCGCTGGAACGCGGCGCCGGCGGTGGTGCGGCAGCTCCAATCCGCGGGAGGCCTGGAGCGGATGACCGAGAGCGAGCTCTCCGAGGAGATCCAGAACGCCTCGCGCAAGGCGCTGGTGGCGGGGGTCGCCAAGGGCGTGCTCCTCATGCCGCTCTTGACGTTGGTGCTCGCGGTGGGGCTGTGGGCGTGCGCGTGGCTGCTGGACCGGCCCGCCCCGTTCGCGCGCCTGTGGTCGGCGGCGGCGCTGGCGATGCTGCCCATCGCGCTCTACCACCTCATCTTCACGCTGTGCGCGCTCGCCCAGCCCTCGCTGTCCGAGGCGCAGGTGCAGGACCTGGTGCCCTCGAGCCTGGCGGTGCTCCGGGACCTGGGGCCCAAGGTGGCGCGGGCGGCGCGGGCCGTGGACTTCTTCAACCTCTGGAGCGCGGGCCTGCTGGGCCTGGGCTTCTCGGCGGCCACGGGCATGAGCCGGGGCCGGGCGCTCGTGTTGTTCGCGCTGCTCTACATCGCCCTGGCGGGGGTGGTGTTCGTGGGGCTGCCGGGCATGGCGGCGGCCCAGGCGGGAGGTGCGGCATGAACGCGTTCCTGTTTACCGCGCTCCTGGCGGCCACGCCCATCGATCTGGAGCAGGCGCGCGCGCGCAGCCGGGAGAACACCCAGGCCCTGGTCGCCCTGCTCGAGGCGGCGAGCGCCGAGCAGGACGTGCGGGTCGCCCGTGCGTCGCTGCTGCCCCAGGTGCGCTTCAGCGCGGGCGCGCTGGCCGAGTACAACGGCCCCCAGCGCTTCTTCACGGTCGTGCCCGTGGGCGATGGCACGTTCCAGCGGCAGGTGATCGACGTGCCGGCGGCGGCCAACGCCAACTTCAGCCTGGGCCTGTCGCTCACCCAGCTCATCTATGACCGGGCCATCTGGGCGCGGCTGGATCAGAGCGGGGCGCTGTACGAGGTGCAGAAGGGGCAGGCCATCGAGCAGCGCGATGCCTCGGAGCTCGAGGGCGTGCAGCGCTTCTTCACGCTCTACCGCACCCAGGCCACCATCCAGGTGCTGGAGGCCAACGTGCGCCGCAGCGAGGAGCAGCTCGAGCGCTCGCGGGCCCTGTTCCAGGCGGGACGGGTGGGCAAGGCGGAGGAGCTCGCCGCGCAGGTGAACCTGGGCAACGATCGCATCGCCGTGGCGACGCGGGGCTCGCAGCTCGCGGCCAATCAGGTGGCGCTGGCCACGTGGCTGGCCCTGCCGGGCGCCGAGCTGGTGTCGGCGGTGGACCCCGGGGTGCTGCGCGAGACGCCCGCGCCCGCGCCCCCGCTCGCCGCCGCGCTCGACGAGGCGCGCACCCACCGGCCCCTGCTGGTGGCGCTGCGCCAGCAGCTGCGCGCGTCCGAGGCCCAGGAGCGCATCGCCCACGCGGGCTACCTGCCCCGGTTGAGCTTCCAGGCCCAGTACGGCCGCAACGGTCCCAACGCGGACGTCGTCTACCTGGAGCCCGCGCTGCAGAACTCGGTGACGGGCATCCTCTCGCTGTCGTGGGACCTGTTCAACGGCTTCTCCACCCAGGCGGCCACGCGCCGCGCCCAACTGCAGAGCAAGGCGGCCGAGCTGAACCTGCGGCAGGCGGAGCGGGACCTGGAGGGGGCGGTGCGCCAGTCGCACGCGACCGTGGAGGCGCAGATCCTCGCCACCGAGCTCGCGGCGACCAACCGCAAGGCCGCGGCCGACGCCCTGGCCCTGGCCACCGAACGCTTCAACGCCGGGGTCAGCTCGACCCTGGAGGTGCGCGACGCCCAGCTCAAGCTCACCCAGTCGGAGCTCACGCTGCTGGAGAATCGCATCGACGTGGAACTCGCCCGCTTCGCGCTGATGCGGGCCATGGGAACGCTGTACCCGGGAGAGGCTCAATGAAGTGGTGGAAGGCGGTCATCGCAGGCGGTCTGTTCGTCGGGGCGGCGGCCATCACCGTGGGGGGCTTGAAGGATCGGCCCCCGCCCTCGGTGGAGGTGCAGTTGACCAAGGCGCGCAAGGGCACCATCACGCGCACCATCACCGGCGCGGGCAAGGTGCAGTCGGCCACGACGGTGAAGATCTCCTCCAACCTCTCCGGCGACCTGGTGGAGCTGCTGGTCAAGGAGGGCATGACGGTCAAGAAGGGGCAGGTGCTCGGCCGCATCGACCGGCGCCGCTACGCGGCCGGGGTGAAGCAGGCGCTCGCCGCCCAGAACGCGGCGCGCTCGGACGCGCAGGTGACCCAGGTGGAGGCGGACCGGGCCAACGCGGACCTCGAGCGGGTGCTGGCCCTGGGGCGCAAGGAATTGGCCTCCAGCGCCGAGGTGGATCAGGCCAAGGCCCTGCGGGACTCGGCCCTGGGTCGGCTCGCCGCGGCGCAGCAGCGCCTGGCGCAGGCCTCCGCCGTGTACGAGGAGCAGCAGAGCAACCTGGAGAACACGACGCTCCTGTCGCCCATCGAGGGCACCGTCATCGAGGTGTCGCGCGAGGTGGGCGAGCGCGTGCGAGGCTCGGACCTGTCCGAGGACGTGGTGATGACCATCGCGGCGCTCAACGTCATGGAGGTGAAGTTCGAGGTGGGCGAGCACGAGGTGGTGCACCTCAAGCCCGGCCAGCCGGCGGAGATCTCCGTGGACGCGCTCGAGGGTGAGCGCTTCGAGGGCGAGGTGGTGCAGATCGCCCAGCAGGCGCTCATCAAGAACCCGGGCACCGAGGCCGAGGTGACGAGCTTCCCGGTGCAGGTGGCGCTCAGCTCGCGGCCGCCCCGGGTGTTGCCGGGCATGAGCGCCGAGGCGCGCATCTCCGCCGAGACGCACAAGGACACGGTGCTCGTGCCCATCCAGTCGGTGACGGTGCGGCCGGAGAAGTCGCTGCCGGACTTCACGCCCCCGGTGGAGGGCGGTGGCCTGGCGGCGCAGCGTCGGGGCGAGTCACTGGCCAAGGTGGTCTTCGTGGTGGACGCGGACAACAAGGCGCAGGCGCGCCGGGTGCGCACGGGCATCGCCTCGGACTCGGATCTGGAGATCCTCGAGGGCATCCAGGAGGGCGACCGCGTGGTGGAGGGGCCCTACCGCACGCTGTCCAAGGAGATCAAATCGGGAGACATGGTGCGCGAGCCGCAGCAGGGTGGCCCGGGCGGGTCCAAGTCGTGAGCCCGGCACCGGGGGCGGATCCCGCCCGGCTCATCGACCTGCGGGACGTCACGCGCGTCTTCCACGTGGGCGGCGAGGAGGTGCGCGCCTTGCGCGGCGTGTCCTTCGGCATCGCCCGGGGTGAGTGGGTGGCCATCATCGGCCAGTCGGGCTCCGGCAAGAGCACGCTCATGAACGTGCTCGGCTGCCTGGATACGCCCTCGAGCGGCAGCTACCTGCTCAACGGCAAGAACGTGTCCCACATGGTGGACGACGAGCTGGCCGTGGTGCGCAACGAGGAGATCGGCTTCATCTTCCAGACGTTCCAGCTCCTGCCGCGCGAGACGGCGCTGGCCAACGTGGAGCTGCCGCTGGTGTACCGGGGCATCGGGCCCAAGGAGCGGCGGGAGCGGGCGCGCGCGGCCCTGGCCAAGGTGCAGCTGGAGCACCGCATGCACCACCGGCCCAACGAGCTGTCCGGCGGTCAGCGCCAGCGCGTGGCCATCGCCCGGGCGCTGGTGGCCGAGCCGTCCATGCTCCTGGCCGACGAGCCCACGGGCAACCTGGACTCGGCCACGGGCGAGGAGATCGTCCGCCTGTTCGAGGAGCTGCACCGCGCGGGCAACACGCTGGTGCTCGTCACGCACGAGCCGAAGCTGGCGGCGCGCTGTCCGCGGGCCATCCGCCTGAGTGACGGGCATGTGGTGGCGGACGGGCCGGGGCGCGACGTGGCCCTGGGCGGGGACGCGCACGGCCTGGCCGCGGGGGGCGCATGAACCGGGTGGTCCGCGTGGACGTGCTGGAGGGGGCGCGCATCGCGCTCTTCTCGCTCAAGAGCAACCGCATGCGCACGGTGCTCACCACGGTGGGCATCGGCATCGGCGTGGCCACGCTGCTGGCCATCGTCGGCATCATCCAGGGGCTCAACGCCTCCTTCGACAAGCAGCTGGCGTCCATGGGCACCAACACGCTCTACGTCTCCAAGTTCCCCTGGGTGATGAAGGGCGACTGGTGGCAGTTCCGCAACCGCAAGAACTTCACCCTGGGCCAGGTGGATCAGATCCGCTCGCAGTTCACGTACATGTCCGGGCTCGCCCCCATGGTGGCCCGCGCCGGGGACGTGTCCTTCAATGGCGAGCAGCTCTCCATGGTGGACGTCACCGGCACCACGTCCGAGTACATCAGCGTCGCCTCCTACCAGGTGCTCTCGGGCCGTCCGCTCACGGATGGGGACGACGCCATGTCCCGGCCGGTGGCGGTCATCGGCGCCACGGTGGCGGCCAACCTCTTTCCCGGCGGGCTGGATCCCATCGGGCGCACCATTCGCATCGACGGGCGACCCTTCCAGGTGGTGGGCACGCTCGCGCCCAAGGGCAAGCTGCTGGATCGGGATCAGGACCTGACCGTCCTGGTGCCCTTCAAGACGTTCTACGCGTCCTTTGGCCGGCGCAGCTTCAGCATGGCCATCTCCATCAAGAGCACCGAGGACATGCGCAAGGCGGAGGATCAGCTCGTGGGCATCCTGCGGCGCGTGCGGGGCACGCCTCCGGGCCAGCCGGACGACTTCTCCATCAACCGGCCGGAGATGCTGGCCCAGACGTACGAGCAGCTCACCGGCGCGCTCTACGGCGTGGCGGTGGGCGTGGGCTTCATCACGCTCCTGGTGGGCGGTATCGGCATCATGAACATCATGCTGGTGTCGGTGCGCGAGCGCACCCGGGAGATCGGCATCCGGCGCGCCCTGGGCGCGCGCAAGCGCACCATCGTGTTGCAGTTCCTCATGGAGGCCTCCGCGGTGTCCGCGCTGGGCGGCCTTTTGGGCACGATCGTGGGACTGGGCACGGCCAAGGTGCTCTCGCTCGTCACGCCCCTGGCCGCGGACGTGCGCTGGAGCACGGTGGCCGGCGGGGTGGGGTTCGCCGCCTTGGTGGGTCTGTTGTTCGGCATCTGGCCGGCGGCGCGCGCCGCCCAGTTGGATCCCGTGGAAGCCCTTCGCTACGAATGAGCACGCCCCCATGAGCCGACGACGCTTTCAATCCTCCGTGCTCGCGGCGCTGGACAACCTCCGGCTCGCGATGGGGACCTTCCTGGGCAACCCCCTGCGCACCCTGCTCACGCTGCTGGGCATCATCATCGGGGTCACCACGGTCATCGCCATGATGGCGCTCATCGAGGGCCTGCGCATCAAGGTGAACCGGGACCTGTCGTTCCTCGGCGCCAACACCTTCTCGGTGAGCAAGTGGCCCTCGGGGTTCGGCCGCTTCAACTGGCGCATGTACGCCAAGCGCCAGAACTTCACGCTCGAGGACGCGCGCGCCATCCTGGAGGTCTGCCCCTCGGTGGCGCAGGTGTCCGGCTCGGACAGCGAGGGCGGCCAGCGCATCTCCACCGCCACCCTGGAGACGCGCCCCGGGGTGAGCGTCACGGGCGCCACGGCCGAGTACGTGGAGACGAGCGGCGTCACGGTGGCCGCGGGCCGCTTCTTCGGCTCCATGGATCAGGAGGACGGCCGGGCGGTGGCGGTGCTGGGCATGGACGTGGTGGACACGCTCTTTCCGGGCTCGGATCCCGTGGGCCAGCAGGTGCGCATCAAGGGCCGGCCCTTCACGGTGGTGGGCGTGCTGCAGCGGCGCGGCAGCTTCCTGGGCATGATGAGCATGGACAACGAGGTCATCGTCCCGCTGCGCGCCTACGGCGGGCTGTATGGCACGAAGAGCTCGCTGGAGCTGGCGGTGCAGGCCACCTCGCCCGAGCTGCTGCGCAAGGCCCAGGACGAGGTGTCCTTCCTCATGCGGCGCCGGCGGGACGTGGCGCCGCTCGCGCCCAATGACTTCGAGGTGAGCACCAACGAGTCCATGACCGCGACGTTCAACAACCTCTCCCAGGTCATCACCATCGCGAGCTTCGGCGTGTGCCTGCTGTCGCTCGTGGTGGGCGGCATCGGCATCCTCAACATCATGCTGGTGTCGGTGACGGAGCGCACCCGGGAGATCGGCGTGCGCAAGGCGCTGGGCGCGCGCAAGAGCCGCATCCTCGGCCAGTTCGCCACCGAGGCCGTGCTGATGGCCCTGCTGGGCGGCGCGCTCGGCGTGGGCCTGGGCTACGGGCTGGCCTTCCTCGCGCGCTGGATGCTGGGCTTCAACACCGTGGTGCCCCCGTGGGCGGTGGCGCTCTCCCTGGGCATGAGCTCCGGCGTGGGCCTCCTCTTCGGCATCTACCCGGCGGCTCGCGCCGCGCGGTTGGATCCCGTGGAGGCCATGCGCTCGGACTAGGCCCGGCGACCTCAGGACGCCGTGGTGAGCCCCACCGGGCAGCTCACGCCGGTGCCCCCCAGGCCGCAGTACCCGTTGGGGTTCTTGGCCAGGTACTGCTGGTGGTACTCCTCGGCGTAGAAGTACTCGGGCGCCTGGCGCACTTCCGTGGTGATGGGGCCGAAGCCGGCCGCGCTCAGCCGCTGCTGGAAGGCCTCGCGCGAGGCCTCCGCCTGCCGCCGCTGCGCCTCCGTGGTCCAATAGATGGCCGAGCGGTACTGGGTGCCCGCGTCGTTGCCCTGGCGCATGCCCTGGGTGGGATCGTGGTTCTCCCAGAAGACCTTCAAGAGCGTCTCGAAGGAGACCTTCTGGGGATCGTACACCACGCGCACCACCTCGGTGTGGCCGGTGCGTCCGGAGCACACCTCCTCATAGGTGGGGTTGGGCGTGAGGCCTCCCGCGTAGCCCACCGAGGTGGAGTACACGCCGGGCACCTGCCAGAACTTGCGCTCGGCGCCCCAGAAACAGCCCAGGCCGAACTCCACCTGCTCCAGGCCCTCGGGGAAGGGGGCCTCCAGGTGCGCGCCGTTGACGTGGTGCTTCGCGGGAACCGGCATCCGGGAAGAACGGCCCTTGAGGGCCTCCTCGGGCGTCGGCAGCTTCTCTTTGTGCGGATTCAGGATTCGCCACATGCGCGTGAATCTAACGTCGGGGCGGAGCGCGCGCTGGGATTGTGGCCGCCCCCTCGGCCGAGGGGGCGGCGGGAGAACCCCTCGGGTCGGGTGGCCGATTTCTTCCCGGAGCGTGTTGTTCCGAGGGCAACGCACGACGGGCGCCTGCGCTACACTGGGCCGGAGATGACCGCCCCCGCCCCCGAATCCCCCGAGTCGGCCTCCGACGAGCGTCCCCGACTCCTCATCAATGGGGAGCCGGTGCGTCCCGAGGACCTGAATCGGGCCCTGTCCGCCGCGGTGCAGCGGCGGCTCGACGTGAAGGCGGCGGAGTCCCCGAGCGTGGCCTCGCGCCGGCGGGCGCGGCGGCTGCGGACCGCGCCCCTCGGCCGATGGGCCCTGCTCGGGGGCGTGGTGCTGGTGCTCCTCGCCGTGTGGAGGCTGTGGGCGCGCTGACGGCGCCCGGGGGGCTCACGTCGATTCGCAGCCGCAGCCGCACGCGTCGCTGAAGAAGTTGCGCTTGTCCGCGTTCTCCTCGCCCGGGGGCGGGCAGGCGAAGCGCACGCGCATGCACTCCTCCGGCGAGCGCGCCACGTAGTGCCGGCGCTTGTCGTCGCAGCGCGGCTCCTGGGGGTTCTGGTCGCCCTCTTGCTGGCAGATGCCGGAGCAGTCGGCCCCCCCTTGCTTGGGGTCGCACGAGTCCGAGGGATCGTCCACGCACACCAGGGGCTCGGGACAGGGCAGGCCGGCGAAGCCTCCACACATCCGCGCCTTCTGCTGCGCCTCGGCGTCCTTGGGCTGCTCCGCCTGGAGCGCGGCCTCCGTGGCCGTCTTGTTTCCCGCGCAGCCCACGCCGCCCATCAGGCCTCCCAGCACCACCAGACTCCACACCGCGTTGCGCACCATCCACACCTCCTCAAGTGTCGTGGCTGGGGAGTTTCGGTCGTGCCTCGCGGACGGGGAAGAGGGAAGGCGAGCGGACGAGCGTCCGGAGGCTCGTTCCACAGGTGTGAGCGCGCCGCACTCGGGGGTGAATTTGGACTCGCTCCCTCTTCGGGTTAGAGGGAGGGCGCGCATGAGCACCCGGACGATGAAGGTGAAGCAGGGGAACACGGGCAAGACGAAGCAGGTGCCCGCGAAGGCGGCCAAGGGCGGCAAGGGCGGTGGGAAGGGCAAGGCGGCCACGGCCTCGAGCGGGGGCGGGTGGGGGCGCCGCCTGGCGATGGGGCTCTTCCTGGGACTGGTGGTGTTCGTCTCCTACGAGTACGCGCGACTGCCGGACGCCACGGCGCTGCTCAAGGAGAACCCGAAGACGACGGCGCTCATCGATCAGCGGGCCGAGGAGGCCCGGGAGCAGGGCCACAAGGCCCGGCGCCGTCAGTCCTGGGTGGGCCTGTCCGCCATCTCCAAGCCGGCCATCGACGCGGTGCTCCTGTCCGAGGACGCGAGCTTCTACCTGCACGAGGGCGTGGACACGAAGGAGTTGGAGAACGCCATCCAGGAGGCCATCCGTCAGGGCAAGCTGGGCCGGGGCGCCTCCACGCTCACCCAGCAGCTGGCCAAGAACCTGTGGCTGTCCACGGATCGCAGCCTGCTGCGCAAGGCCAAGGAGCTGCTGCTCACCCGTCGCCTGGAGGAGGCGCTGCCCAAGAACCGGATCCTCGCGCTGTACCTGAATGTCGTGGAGTGGGGGCCGGGCGTGTACGGCATCGACGCGGGCGCGCGCGAGCACTTCGGCATTCCCGCCTCCCAACTGTCCGCGGCCCAGGGGGCCCTCCTGGCGGCCATGCTGCCCGCGCCGCGCAAACGCTCGGTGACCTCGGGCTCTCCGGCGCTCAAGAAGCGGGCCCATTGGATCATCGATCAAATGCAGGCGGTGCGGCGGCTGAGCGCGGCCCAGGCCCAGGCCTCCCACGCGGAGATCGATCAAATCCTCGGAGGTCGAAAGACCGGCGGGGACGAGGACGACGACGGCGCGTGACCTGTACCCGGGTGCGGGACGCGGGGGATGATTATTGTCCGGGGTGTCACTTCACGCGGCACCCACGCGCCATGAACAACCCGGATTTCGACCGCATCATCGCCGACAACCAGTACCACCCCAACGTCGAGTGGCGGGTCGTTCCGGGGAAGGGACGCGGGGTCTTCGCGCGCAAGGCCCTGCGCAAGGGCGCGCTCGTGGAGTGGGCGCCCATCAGCCGCTTTCCCGCCAGCGATCTCAAGCACCAGGACCACCGAGAGAGCCAGGCGCTGCACCACGTCTTCACCTGGAGCGACGAGCCGGGCCGGGAGAAGGCCTACGCCTGGGGACTGCTCGCGCTCTACAACCACTCGGACATGCCCAACGTGGAGTTCCGCGATGGGCCCATCCCCGAGTCGGGCGCCGCCTTCGCGCTGCGCGACATCGCGGCGGGCGAGGAGCTGTGCATCGACTACGGCTACACGTGGTTCAAGACGAAGTAGCCCCCGGGGCGTGAAGTCCTTGAAACGCGGCGGGCTCCTGCCGCAGGCTGGGCGCTTCCCTCCACCAGGACGCGCCCTCCGATGCTGCCTGTACTGCTGGCCGCGCTGCTCTCCCAGGCCCCGACTCCCGCCGCTCCCCGCCAGCAAGGCGTCCCCATCGGCAAGGGGAAGACTCCGGCCACGGTGCGGCTGAGCGCGCCCCGGGGCGGCTGGACGGTGGACCGGATGCTGCTCGTGGAGGGCACCGTCAGCGACACCACCATCGATCCCGTGGTGCTCTCCATCAA
This sequence comes from Archangium primigenium, assembly GCF_016904885.1. Taxonomy (NCBI): domain Bacteria; kingdom Pseudomonadati; phylum Myxococcota; class Myxococcia; order Myxococcales; family Archangiaceae; genus Melittangium; species [Archangium] primigenium. The sequence continues at coordinate 6,753,819 of NZ_JADWYI010000001.1, read as the reverse complement.
CGGCGACCGCTACCTGATGCGCACGTACAACGGGCGCTTCCAGCGCAAGTTCCCCGCCGCCAGCGGCAAGAACGTCGTCACCGTCATGGCCACCAACCAGGGCGGCACCACGCGCACCCAGGCCACCAGCTACGCGCAGATTCCCCCCGTGCCGCTCAAGACGATCCTCACCAGCGACACCGAGGGCGTCTACACGGACCTGCACATCTACGAGCCCACCGCGGACAGCGTCACGCCGGGCACGGGCGGCGCGCCCTCCACGCTCGACGTGAAGAAGATGGCCCACGTGTACTGGGCCGACACCGAGAGCCCCAGCGGCGGCACCTTCTTCCTCAACGCCCAGGGCGACACGGCCTACGACGATCCGGCCTACGGGCCCTACCTCTACGTGCACCGCGCGCCGCCCCGGGGCCTGTACCTCATCGCCACCAACTACTGGCCCAGCGGCGACAAGGCCCACACCGTGGCCACGCTCAACGTGGTGCTCTACGAGGGCACGCCCCAGGAGACGCGCCGCATGGTGCGCGTGCCGCTGGCCACGCCGGGCACCACGCGCGTGCTCGCGTGGGTGAACGTGCTCGGCGACGGCAAGGCCGAGGTGTACGTGCCCGGGCAGGACGCCATGCCCAAGGGCGCCTTCTGGCCCGGCAACCTCGACGCCGCCGTGAAGGGCCTGTCGAGCTACTGACGCCCACCATGCCCTCGCTCCTGCTCGTCCTGCTGCTCCAGGCCGCTCCGGCGGACGTGTCCGAGCTCGCGCTCCGGCGCGAGGTGGCGCGGCTGGCGCTCGCCCAGGTGCGGCAGATGGACGAGCGGTGGCAGCCCGAGCAGCGCGACTGCGCGGGGCTCGTGCGCTTCGTCTATCGGGAGGCCTACCGCCGCTGGCGGCCCGAGCGGCTCGCCACGCCGCTGTGGCTCGGGCCGCGCGGCGAGCCGAGCCACTTCGCGGACGCGGAGACGCTGCTCGCCCATGGCTTCGTCCGGCTCGGCCGGGACGAGGCCACGCGCGAGTCCCTGCGCACGGGCGACCTGGTGGCCTTCCGGCAGGAGCGCGACGCGGGTCCCCTGTTCCACCTGATGCTCGTGGTGCGCCCGGAGGACAAGGCCCATGCCCCCGCGCGCGTCATCTACCACCCGGGCGAGAAGGGGGCCGCGGTGCGCACCGGCCTCCTGCCCTCGCTCGTCACCGAGGCGCCCCTGGAGTGGCGTCCGGTCCCCCAGAACACCGCCTTCCTCGGCTTCTTCCGCTTCAAGGAGTGGACGCGATGAACCCTCCCTTTCCCCCTCCGCCCCGACAGGGCACCTCCCGGGCCCTGCTCGTGGGGCTGGGCATCGCCATGCTCGTCGTGGTGCTCGTGGTCGCCTTCGTGATCGGACGCCACTCCGCGGATCCCTCGACGGATTCGGGCCCGGTGGCGCCGACCGACGGAGGCACGTCCGCCGCCCGTCCCGTGCCGGCGCTGCAGGCCCTGCCCCCCGCCACCCTCACGCCCCAGCCCATGTCGGTGCCCGACGAGGCGGTGCGCCCGGCGTTCTGGGTGGACGTGTACTCGCCGGCCAAGGTGCGCGAGGCGCTCGCGGGCAACGCCTGGGTGCGCGAGCAGTTGCAGAAGCCGCTGGGCCAGGGCTTCGTGGGCGGCTGGGCGGCGATGTTCTCCTCGCGGGGCGAGGACCTGGGCGGCGCCTTCAAGGGCGCGCTGATCGACGTGATGAGCGGCCAGCTCCTGTCCGCGCCCTTCCGGGTGGTGTGGTTCTCCGGCAACCCGCGCACGGGCACGCCCGCCATCATCGTCCCCCAGCCGGGCAACACCGCCATGGCCAGCTTCGACTCGCTCAACGGCGTCTTGCGCCGCGGCGTGCTGGAGGCCAAGACGTGTCCGGGCGGGCAGGGGGACGTGCCCGCCGAGGGCTTCCAGGTGCAGCGCTGGCTCGTGGCCGAGCAGCCCTTGTGGGTGGCCAAGGGCCGGGAGCGGCTGGTGTTCGGCCGCTCGGCGACCGTGGTGCTGCAGGGCCTGTGTGAGCCGCGCCTGGATCTGGAGGCGCCTCGGGACGTGGACGTGGAGCTGGGCTTCGCCCCGGAGGTGATCGGCCGCGAGGCGCAACTGCTCACGCACGTGGTGGGGGTGACGCAGGGCGTGCGCCTGCAGTTCGCCGTCCAGGGCCAGCGCCTGGTGGCGCGGGGCATCACCGGCTCGGTGGTGGACGAGCCCCGCCTGGACAGCGCGCCCCTGTCCGACGCGCTGCTCAAGCTGGTGCCCGAGGACACGCCCGTGCTGCTCACGCTCCAGCTCAAGCTGCCGGACACGCTCGAGGCGAGCGCCCTGCAGCAGTACTGGTCGGGCCAGGGCTTCCCGGGCAACGTGCGCACGCGCCAGGTGGCGCTCGTGTGGACGCCCCGGGGCGATGCGTCCCTGCCCACCGAGGTGGCCGTGCTGTGGGGTCGGCCCGAGGACGCGGCGGCGCTCGGGCAGATGTTCTCCGGGCCCAACCGGATGGAGACCGCGACGCTGTGTGGCCACCACGTGCTGGCCTCCACGCCCGCGGTGCTCGCGCGGCTGCGCAAGGCGTGCGAGGGCGGAACCCCCAACCTGCTCAGCGCCGCGGGGCCGGTGGTCGAGGGCCTGCGCGCCCAGGGCTCCGTCGCCTTCGGCCTGCACCTGGGCCGGCTGCTCGGCGGGCTCATGGCGGATGGGTACAAGTCGCTGGGCTCCGCGGCGATTCCGGCGGAGATCGAGGCGGCGAAGCGGGACGTGGAGACGCTGCCGTACATCGGCCTGCGTGGCACCGTGGATGGCAACCGGCTGGTTCCGGGAGGGTTTGGCTCATGAGGAATTCCGCTCGTTTCGCGCTGCTGGCCGCGCTCGTCCTCGCGGGGGTGGCCAGCGCCAAGCCCCTCTACATCACCGTGCCGCGCGCCTATGGCCCCGGGGAGCCCGTGGGCGTGGACGTGGCCTTCGAGAGCAAGGGCCCGGTGCAACTGCGCGTGCTCAAGCCCGCCAGCACGGAGGCCTTCATCCGCGCCCAGGGCGACATCCGCCGCGCATATGACGCACCCCCGGTGTTGCCCAACCCCGGCAACGCGCTGAGCCGCGGCCTCAACGCCACGCGCGCGCCGGGCACCTTCCTGCTCTTCGCCCTGGGCACCCCGTTCCGCGACGCCGTGGCGCCGGGCCTGCCCAAGCGCGAGCCGCCCCCGCCGGGCCAGGCCCTGGCGCGCGTGGCCGAGGGCCAGGAGAAGCTCGTGGGCGTGCCCGCCGGGTTCTCGGTGGTGCGCAGCCAGTGGCTCAACCTGGACCTGGGCGGCGCGGACCGCGACTTCAACGTCCCGGGCTTCGACACCTCCTATTACGAGAGCGGCTACCAGGAGCGTCACCTGGAGCTCGCGCCCCTGCCGCCCGGCACCTACCTCTTGCAGCTCGTGCAGGGCAAGGTGGAGGGCCAGGTGCTGCTCGTGGTGACGGACCTCACCGTGCAGCTCAAGCAGACGGATGGGCAGGTGCTGGTGCGCGTGGCGGGGCGGGATCAGCAGCCGCGCGCGGGCGCCCAGGTGCGGGTGTATCCTGCCCGGCGGCAAGGGCCCCACCGGCACCACCGATGCCCAGGGCGAGGTGACGCTCGCCGTCCAGGAGCCGCGCCTCATCGCCACGGCGAGCGTGGGCGAGGACACGGCGCTCGTGGACACGGACTTCTACTCGTCGCTCGCGGTGGCGCCCGACGTGTTCATCTACAGCGACCGGCCCGTGTACAAGCCCGGGGACGAGGTGAAGTTCCGCGGGCTCGTGCGCCAGCCGGACAGCTACCTGGCGCGCCTGTTCACCCCCCGGCGGCGCGAGGTGGCGGTGAAGCTCGTGTCGGCCGAGGGCCGTGAGGTGCGTACCCAGGCCAAGGTGGACGAGTTCGGCGCCTTCCACGGCGGCATGACGGTCCCCGTGGACCTGGCCACCGGCGTGCTGCGCGTGCAGGCGGAGCTGGACACGCAGCCGCACCAGGGCGAGGCGCGGGTGCAGGACTACGTGAAGCCCACGTTCTACCTGGAGCTGCAGCCGGACAAGGAGACGGTGGTGCCGGGCGAGACGCTGCACGCCACCGTGCGCGCGCGGCGCTTCGCGGGCGGCGTGCCGGCGGGGGCGCGCTACGAGGTGTTCCTCTACCGCTCGCTGCTGGACTCGCCGGCGTGGGTGGATGACGCGGGCCTGGGCGGGCAGGGCAGCGCGGTGACGTACGGCAGCGCGTCCACCACCGAGGGTCGCCTGAGCGTGCCCGAGCGCCTGTACTCCACCGTGGTCGAGCGCGAGGCGTTCGAGGATCCGTGGGCGAGCGCGCCGGTGTTCGACGCGGAGGGCAACGCCGTCATCGACATCCCCGTGCCGGCGCTCGCCGAGGGCGAGGATCGGCTGCCCTACCGCTACACGCTCACGGTGCGCGCGCGGGACGATCAGAAGACGTTCGCCAACGCGAGCGCCGCCTTCTTCCTGTCCAAGGTGGAGGTGCTGGGCACGGCGCGCTTCTCGGCGGCGGTGGTGAAGAAGGGCGCCGAGGCGCAGCTGAACCTGCGCGCGAGCACCCTGTCGGGCAAGGTCTACGGGGCCACGCAGGGCCAGGTGGAGTTCGTGCTGCGCCGGGCGGACGGAAGCGAGAAGAGCCTGGGCACGCGGAGCTTCATCACGGCGGCCAACGGCGTGGCGCGCGAGAAGGTGCCCACCGCGGACGTGGGCACGGTGCTGGCGCGCGTGACGATCAAGGACAAGGGCGGCGGCGTTTGGAAGGGCGAGGAGCAGACGCTCGTCATCGGCAGCGCGCAGGAGCCCGTGGCCCAGGTGCCCACGCTGACGCTCTCCGCGCTCGCGGGCACGCTGGCGCCGGGAGACACCGCGCAGCTCGTGGGCCTGCTGCCCCAGGGCTGGGGTCCGGGCGGCAAGGACGCGGGCCCGGTGTGGGTGACGTTCTCGGGCGCGGGCCTGTATGGCACCCAGCTCGTGTCGCTCCAGGGCCGCACGCTCGTGCACGAGTTCCCCGTGGAGAAGCGCTTCGGTGGCGCCGTGTACGCCTCCGTCGCGTACCCCACGGCCACGGGCCGCTGGGAGGAGCGCACGGTGGGCTTCCGCATCGTCCCCACCGAGCGCACGCTCACCGTGTCCCTGCAGCCCCGCCGCGCCGAGGCCACGCCGCTCACCGAGCAGGTCATCGACGTGCGGGTGACGGACCACGCGGGCCAGGGCCTAGTGACGCAGCTGTCCGTGGGCGTCGTGGACAAGGCCGTCTACGCCATCCAGAGCGAGTTCCGTCCCAAGGTGCTCGACTTCTTCTACCCGCCGGGCCGCGACAACGTGGCCACCTTCTTCTCCGCCGAGTTCCAGGGCTACGGCTATGGCGAGGCCCTGGCGCGCAAGCTGTCGGGTCTGCCTGACCATGCCTTCGCCTCCATCAAGCCGCCCACGCGTCAGGCGCGGGACTTGGAGCGCGATACGGCCTTCTGGAGCCCCACCGTCGTCACGGATCGCGATGGCCGGGCCACGGTGCGCTTCAAGCTGCCCTCCAACCAGACGCTCTGGGTGGTGACGGGCGTGGCGGCGGACACGTCGGGCCGCTTCGGCGAGGGCACGGCGGAGTTCGCCACCCGGGGCGGTCTCAACCTGTACGCGGCGCTGCCCCAGTTCCTGCGCCAGGGGGACGAGGCGCTCGCGTCGGTGCGTCTGTCCGCGGGCGAGGCCTCCACGGGGGAGCAGCGGCTGGGCGTGCGGCTCGCGGCGGCGGGCGTGCTCGCGCCGGCCGAGGACAAGCGCCAGGTGACGCTCGCCCAGGGCGGCGAGCAGGTGCTGCCCCTCACCCTCAAGGCCCAGGGCGCGGGAGAGGCCGTGCTGTCGGTGGAGGTGACGGGCGGCAAGGAGCCCCTGCGTGACCGGCGCGGGGTGCAGGTGCGGCCCGGCGCGCTGGAGGAGCCGGTGCGGGTGTCGGCCTGGGGCGGCGGGGAGTTGTCGCTGCCCGTGGCGGCGAGCGCGCGCGTGGCCGGCGCGGAGCTGCTGCTCCAGCCCTCGCTCGTGGACGCGGCGCTCTCCAACGTGCGCGAGCTGCTGTCCTACCCGTACGGGTGCCTGGAGCAGCTCGTGTCCACCACGGTGCCCAACGTGGCGCTGTACCAGACGCTCCAGAAGGCGGGCTCGCTCGAGGCGTTGGATCCGGACAGCCAGGCGCTGCTCGCCGAGGCCCGCAGCCGCGCGGTGCAGGGCATGGCGCGCATCCTGGACCTGTCCGTCAAGGGCGGCGGTTTCACGTGGTTCAGCGGCTACAGCACCGCGGACGTGCCCATGACGCTCATCGCCCTGGACGGCTTGGCCTACGCGGTGGAGGCGGGGCTCGTGGAGCGCAACGACGCGCGCATCACCGACGGCCTGCGCTGGCTGGAGGCCCAGGAAGGCCTGCCCTTCGAGTGGGAGGCCACGCGCGCCTGGGTGCTCGCGCGGCTGGACGGCCCGCGGCAGGCGGCCCGGGTGCGCGCGCTGGTGCAGGCGGCGCCCGCGGGGGACCTGTACCCGCTGGCGCTCGCGGTGCTCGCGGCGGAGAAGGCGGACGTGATGAAGGAGCCCGCGCTCAAGGGCCGCATCGACGAGTTGGTGGCCCAGAGCAACGAGGGCTTCGTCACGCTCGCGAAGATGCCCGCGCCGAGCGACGCCCTGTGGCGCTACCCGCTGCGCCGCGTGGGCCTCTCGGCGATCCTCGCCCACGCGGCCTCCTTCGGAAAGCTGGACGTGGACAAGGCGCGCCGGCGGCTGCTGGAGGCGCTAAGCGAGCCGGACCTGTCCACCTTCGATCGGAGCACGGCGCTCCTGCACTCCCTGTGGCTCATCGAGCGCGACGCCAAGGCCTTCAAGAAGCTCACGCCGCCGGAGGTGACGGGGGCCGAGGGGCCGGTGCGCTTCGTGCCGCGGGGCATGGGCCTGGTGGCGGTGCTCGGGCCCGGCACGCGCGCGGTGCGGGTGGCGGACTTCCAGGGCGTGGCGACGCTCCGGGGCCAGGCGGCCACGCCGTTCGCGGACGTGAAGCCCGTGGCCGAGGGCATGAGCCTCACGCGGCGCTACTACGTGCTGCGCGAGAGCGGCAAGGTGCCGCTCGAGGCCGGTACGGGCGTGAGCCAGGGCGAGCACGTGTACGTGGAGCTGACGCTGGACGCCCAGGGCGACAACCGCAACCGCTCGGCCTACTACGTGGTGGAGGACGCGGTGCCGGCGGGCTTCGTGCCGCTCGTGGAGGACAAGGAGTTCCGCGGGCCGCCCCACGCGCTGCCGCTCGCGCCCGAGTCGCTCAAGCGCCGCGCGCTCAGCCCCGAGCGCGCCACCTTCTTCTTCGAGGAGCCCACGTGGTGGAGCGACAGCGCGCGCACGGTGGGCTACGTGATGCGGGCGCAGTTCGCGGGCAGCTTCGCGGCGCCGCCCGCCTTCATCGAGGACATGTACGTGCCGTCCATTCGCGGCCGCACGGGCGCGGACGTGGTGAAGGTGGTGTCGTCGGGCAAGGACGCGGATGGCGTGGGGCAGGGCGGTTGGTGACGAGGTGATGGGGTGGGCCGCCGTGACGGCCGTGCTGGTGGCGGCCACTCCCGTCTTCATCACCCGGGGAGATCTGACGCCCGAGGCCGCGCTGCGCGCCGAGGCGGACGAGGCCTGGCGGGCGCTGGAGGCCCGCTACGTGGCCGAGGCGGGCGGCGCGCCGGAGCGGGCACCGGCCACCCTCACCCTGCGGCGGGGCGAGGGGCTGTTGCCCTCACGCGACGGGCAGGGGCGGCCGGGCGTGGTGGAGCTGCGGCAGGGCTCGCCCGGGGTGCTGGACGCGCGGCTGCGCCGGGCCCTGCGGCACGAGCTGGCGCACCAGCTCTTGTGGTGGGCGTGTCCGGCCTCGTCGGAGGATCGGCTCTTCCACGAGGCCTTCGCGCTGGCGGTGAGCGGTGAGCTGGCCGAATGGCGCGAGGCCCCATACCAATCGTTGGCGAGCGCCACGGAGGTGCTCACGCGGCTGCCCGAGGTGGACACGCCCCGGGCGCGGCGGGCCCTGGCGCGGGTGCTCACCGAGGACACGGGCTTTCCCCGGGCGCTGACGCGGCGGCTGCGCCAGTGCCACCGGGGCACGCGCTGGACGGTGCCCCTGTCCGTGGAGGAACTGGCGGGCGTGGGCGCGCGCGCGGTGGCCTCGGCCACGGTGGTGCTCAGTCGGCACTCGGGCGAGGTGTTGCTGTCCGAGGGGGACGTGCGCGCGGCGATGCCCTACGGCTCGACGCTCAAGCCCTTCGTGGTGGCGGCGAGCCCCACGCCCCCGCCCGTGCTGCCCGCGCGCGGGGACGCGGCCGAGTGGGCCTGTGGCGAGGGCCGGCCCGCGCGTCTGGACGCACGCGAGGCCCTGCTGCGCTCCTGCAATGGGTACTTCCTGGACTGGGTGGGGAAGGGGAGCGCGCCCGAGGGTTTTGGCCCCTGGGGTCCGGTGCTCGCGGCGGTGGGCCTGTCGGGCGAGCCCCTGGACATGGCGGACGCCATCGGCCTGCGCTCGAGCCTCCACCTGTCGGCGTGGGGCCTGGCCCAGGCGTACCGGCTGCTCGCGGAGGCGCGTCCGGACGTGCTGGAGGTGCTCGGGGACAGCGCCGCGCGGGGCACGCTGGCGGGGCTGCCCGTGTCGGGCGCGCTCGGCGGGGTGGCGGCGAAGACGGGCACGGTGCGCGACGCGGAGAGCCGGCCGGTGCTCGGGTGGATCGTCGCGGTGGACGCGGACGTGGTGGTGGTGCTGGCGCGGCCGGGACGCATGCCCCGGGCCTTCGCCCAGGAAGTGCCCGACGTACTCGCCCGGGTGCGGCGGATGCGCGCGGGCCTGGAGGCCGCGCGGGTGCAGGTGCTGGGGTTGGTGGCGCCGGACGTGCTGGAGGCGCGCTGCCGGGGCATGGGCTTCGTCCTGGAGGGCGGGGTGCCCCGGACGGTCGGCGCGGAGTTCACCCGGCTGGCGCCGCTCGTGGCCCGGGGGCCCGCGGTCTGCCTGGGCAGCCCCTGGCGCGTGCGGCTGCCCGAGGCCCCCGAGGGGCGCGACTACGCGGGGGTGTTCTCGTGGTCCCCGCCGCCGCCCTACGTGCCCCCCGCGGGCGTGCCCACGAGCCCCTCGGCGCTCAAGGCGCGGCGAGGCTCGGACGTGCTCTTTCGCACCACACGCGCGCAGTACACGGCCGGCGTGGTGACGGCGGAGGACGCGGCGCTCAAGGGGGAGGCGCGCGTGGCGCTCGCGCGGGTGGTGGCGCACGACGAGCGCCAGGGAGACAGCCGCCATCCCGGTCGGCCCGTCTGCGACACGACGCACTGTCAGGCCTTCCGAGGCACCGTCCGGGTACAGCCCGAGGACGAGCGCGCCCTCAGGGCCCCGGCCTTGCCGTGGAAGGGCTGGCTGCCGTTCTCGCGGGGGGGCACGGCGCCCTGGCGGGAGGAGCGCTCGCGGGCCCAGGTGGAGGCGGTGCTCGGACGGGGGGCGACGGCGGTGCGCTTCGCGGAGGGCCGGGTGCACTTCCTGCGCACGCGCGGCGAGGGCGGTGCCGTGTTCGACGCGCCGGAGCAGCTGCCCTGCGAGGTGCTGCGCTCGGCGCTCAAGCTGCCCGCGTGTCCCCGGACGGCGGTGTCCGAGGGCACGCGGGTGGTGTTCGAGGGCCAGGGCCAGGGTCACGGCGAGGGGCTCGACGTGGAGGCGGCCAAGGCCCGGGGCTGGAGCCACGAGCGCCTGTTGGAAGACGCCTATGGCTCCCGGTGAGGCGCGGGCCTAGCCGCCGATGGCGCCGTTGATGAGGGGCGCGAGCACCTGCATGCCCGGGTCATCCTCGTTGTAGCCGTTGGCGGGCTCGTACACGCGCACGCGCTGGTTCTCGTTGATGAAGCGCTGCAGGAAGGTGGTCATGGACACCATCTCGCTGTTGCACTTCCAGTCCTGCCACGGCTCGGAGACGTACTCGTACCAGCGCTTCTTCTCCATCTTCTGGCAGGCGTGCGCGCCCACGAAGGTGATGATGGTGCTGCAGTGGCTGGCGTTGATCTGCCGCTCGTGGGGGATGAAGTAGCTGAAGTTGTTGTACTGCTTGAGCTCGTTGACGAACTTGTCCTGGTCCACCTTCCAGTTGGCGAGCACCGACTCCTTGTCGTTGGGCGTCATGAAACGCTCATAGGAGAAGCGCGAGTAGTTGTAGTCGCGCGAGTAGCCCGTGTAGGCGAGCTGATCGTTCGGGAACTCGAGCGCCACCATGCGGTTCATGGTGCCCATGTTGTTGCGATCGAAGGTCGCGGGGAACTGGCTGAACACCGAGTCCAGGTTCCACGACTGGCGGATCTTGTTGTGCAGCGGGCGCGAGAGATCGTTGACGCCGGCCATGTAGATGGGGCCCGAGTCATTGAGGAAGTAGCCGCGGGCCGGGTTGATGGCGCGGCGCACGAAGTAGTACGAGGCCGAGGTGGCGGTGCCGCCCGCGCTGTAGCCCGTGACGAGCAGCTTCTGCACGCGGGGGAACTGCTGCTTGGCGTAGTTGATGGCCGCGATCGAGTTGGTGTAGCCCGAGTGGCTCCAGGTCAGCGGCGGCTGCTGCCCCGTCTGATCCGGATAGACGGCCGTGTTGTTGCCCACGTGCACGTCACCCGTGCAGTAGGGCATGTAGACGATGTTCCAGTCCTTGGTCGCGAGGTCCGTGCGGCTGCGGAACGGCAGGCCCGGGTCCGCGCCATTGACGATGGGCGAGACATATTTGGCCGTGAACTGCTGCATGTAGTCGTCCGCGATGCCATTGGGGTTGGCCGCCCCGATGACGCCCGCGCGCCCGCTGCACGTGTCGTAGTCCCAACACGCGCCGCCGCCCTCGAAGAAGAAGAGCAGGTTCTGCGAGCCCGTGGTGCTGCGGTGCACGAAGAACTTGTACTGGGAGCCGTTGCCACACTTGGTGCCCGGCAGCGTCGTCTTCTCCCACGTATAGGTGTTGCCGCCGTCCACCAGCACGTCGACGATTCCACCCACCAGCACCTCGGCCTGGGCGGCCACCGGCGCCGCCACCATCATCAGACCCAACAGCCATTGCTTGTTCATGAATGCACTCCTTTGGGGGTAAGGGGGCGCGAGTCTATCGCCCTCTGGGGAAGAGCGGAGAGCCCGGAAAGCACCGGGGTATCCAGTTGCGAAACCTCGGGGGCTCGGATACTGCCGCCGCATGGGCGCCACTCCCCGCATGAAGCTCTCGCGATGGCTCGCCGCGTCACTCCTCGTCCTCGGGCTCGCCCTCGCCCTGGTGCTGTCCTGGCGAGCCCCCGAGGTGACGCCGGACCCGACGGATGCGGTGCGTCAGGCCCAGGCCCCGCGTCCTGCCCGTTCCGCCCCGCCGTCCTCGTCCGGGCCCGCCGCGACGCCCACGCCCGGGCCCGCGCCGCTGCCCGAGCCGGCCCGGACGTCGAGCCCCGCTGAGCCGTCCTCCGTGGAGCCCGCGCCCGCCGCGCACCCGGTGGACCTGGTGCGGCTGCGCGAGGTGATGCCCGACAACCTGTACTGGCGGCTGGGCGCGCCCACGCGTGACGAGGCGCTGCTGCGATGGCGCGAGGAGGAGACCCGGCGTTGGAACACGGAGTGGGGCAAGGTGCAGTCCAACACGGCCACCGAGCCGGAGATTCACGCGTACTTCGAGCACCGCCGCGCCGTGTCCGAGGACTTCCTCCAGTTCGCCCGCCGCGTGCTCGAGGACTACGGGCCCCAGCTGTCCGAGCAGGAGCGGGGGCTGTACGAGCTGAGCATCCGCATGCACACCACGCGCTTGGAGGAGATCCCCCGCCAGACGGAGGAGGCCCTCGCGGGCAAGCAGCGGCAGGACGGGTTGCGCGAGGCCTGGCGGGATCGGACGCCTTGATGAAAAACGGTTTTCATGGGACAGTCCGTGAAAGCCGTAAATGCCTGGATGTCATCCTGGACCCAGGTGTCGATGAACTGTCCTCTTGTAGGACAGGGTGCGTTCCTTCCGGCAAACCCGCGTGAAGACGGGCCTTCCCGCGTGGGGTGTCAAACCTCGTTACATCTCGGCATCGGATTGCGCGACCTCGCCGCTCCACCGCCGCGACTCCGAGTGGGCCCAACGGTTGGGATTCCAGTCATTTAGGGGAATGGCACGCATCCTGCTCTAGGTCCGCCCCGTAAGCGGTGACACCCCCGTCACCGCCCACGCGGAGGTTCCCCCTTTGGTTCGCAATCGCATTCTGGCCGCCCTGCTGGCCCTTCCCCTGGCTGCGTGCACCGTCGAGGACTCGGACACCCAGACGTCGGCGCGCGCCGATGACGTGGGCACGCTGTCCACGGCCGACATCAAGGCCGCGCTGAGCGTGGTGCCCAACGCGCAGGTGCTCGGCACCCACGCGGACGGCGTGCCCTTCCTCGTGCGCGGTGAGTTCGGCTCCACCGGCCAGTCCCTCAACGGGCTGGTGGCCCGGGATGCGCACTCCCGCCTGGCGGAGTCCCTGCAGCGCATCGCCCCCATCTTCCGCCTGAACGCCACGGACCTGGTGGTGCGTCGCACCTCGGTGGACGCGCAGGGCAACACCCACGTGCGCTACGCGCAGATGAAGCAGGGGCGGCCCGTGGTGGCCCATGAGCTCGTCGTGCACGTGAACGCCGCCGGCCTCGTCTATGCCGCCAACGGCTCGGCGCGTGACGGCGAGATGGTCGCCACCAAGGCGATGGTCGCCCAGGACGCGGCCTCCAAGGCCGCGCTCGTGTCCACCGAGGGCACGGGCCTGAAGGCCGAGAGCGCCCAGCTCGTCTACTACCGCGCCGAGCAGGACGGCCCGCTCAAGCTGGCCTACGAGGTGGTGGTGACGGGTGAGGGCGCCACGCTGCCCATCCGCGACCACGTCTTCGTGGACGCGGTGGCGGGCGGCGTGCTCGGCCGCGCCACGGACATCCACTCGGCGATCAGCCGCGCGGTGTACACGGCCAACAACAGGACGAGCCTGCCCGGCACGCTCAAGCGCTCCGAGGGTGGCGCGGTCACCGGCGACGCGCACATCGACGAGAACTACGACCACCTGGGCACCACCTACAACTGCTACAAGGAGAACTTCGGCCGCGACTCGTACAACAACGCGGGCGCGCAGCTGAAGAGCACCGTCCACTACGACAGCAACTACACCAACGCGTTCTGGAACGGCTCGCAGATGGTGTACGGCGACAGCAACGGCACGGACGCGGGCCAGCTGGGCAAGTCGCTGGACGTGACGGTGCACGAGCTCACCCACGCCGTGACGAGCTCCGAGTCCAACCTCACCTACTCCAACGAGTCCGGCGCCCTCAACGAGGGCATGAGCGACATCTTCGCCGCCTACTGCGAGAGCTGGACCAAGGGCTGGTCCGTGGACGCGCCCATCTGGATGATCGGCGATGACATCTGGACGCCCAACATCCCGGGCGACGCCCTGCGCTACATGGGCAACCCCACCCAGGACGGCTCGTCCAAGGACTACTACCCCGAGCGCTACACGGGCAGCTCGGACAACGGCGGCGTGCACTGGAACTCGGGCATCGCCAACCTGGCGTTCAAGCTGCTGTCCACGGGTGGCAAGCACCCGCGCGGCAAGACCACCACGGACGTGACGGGCATCGGCGTGCAGAAGGCCGGCGCCATCTTCTACCGCGCCAACGCCGAGTACATGACGCCCTCCACCACCTTCGCCCAGGCCAAGGCCTACACCGTGACGGCGGCCACGGACCTCGGCCACGACACGGCGGCGGTGACGGCCGCCTGGGAAGCGGTGGGCGTGGGCGGCACGGTGACTCCGCCTCCTCCGGCTTGCAGCACCACGGTGGTGCTGGCCAACGGCACGGCTCTCACGGGCATCTCCGTGGGCGCGGGCGAGTGGAGCTGCACCTACACGCTGACCGTCCCCGCGGGCGCCACGGGCCTCAAGTTCGACATGAGCGGCGGCACGGGTGACGCGGACATGTACGTGAAGTTCGGCTCCGTGCCGACCGAGTCCTCCTACGACTGCCGTCCGTACGCCTCGGGCAACACCGAGAGCTGCCCCGTCACCACCGCGCAGGCCGGCACCTACTACGTGAAGCTCAAGGGCTACTCGGCCGCCTCGGGCATCAGCCTCAAGGGCGCGTTCACCACGGGCGGCACCGGCGGCGGCGACGTGCTGACCAACGGCGTGGCGACGGCCCCGTTCTCGGGCGCCACGGGCTCGTGGACCTGCTACACGCTCGCCGTTCCGAGCGGCCGCACCTCGGCGACCTTCACCCAGGCCACCACCGGCTCGGGTGACGCGGACCTGTACGTGCGCCTCGGCTCCAAGCCCACCACCAGCAGCTACAACTGCCGTCCGTACAAGACGGGCAGCGCCGAGAGCTGCACCCTCAGCAGCCCCGCGGCCGGCACCTACTACGTCTGCTCGTACGCCTACAGCGCGTTCACCAACGTGACCCTCAAGGGCGCCTACTAGGCCCCTCGCGCTGAAGCCCTGAAGTTCCGGACGCCCGGGGGCCTCACGGCCCCCGGGCGTCTGTTTTGGGTGGAGCCGGACGCCCGGCCTTTTCACCCCCCCTGATCTCGGGGTGGTGGGGTGGGGCGGGCCAAGGGAGAGTGGGTCCCCATGCGTCCCACACCCACGACCTGGCTCCTGCTGCTCTCGTTCCTGCTCCTGGGGCTCGGTTGTCCGACGGCGAAGCCCGGCACGGGCCTGTCGGATGCGGGCACGGATCCCCAGGTGGACCCCGATGCGGACCATCCGCTCGCCGCCCGCTTCCTGCCCGCGAAGCTGCCCTGGAAGGCCTCGCGCCACGCGCTGGCCAACGACGCCTACCCGGTGCAGCTCAACAGCATCCCGCCCCAGCAGCTCTCCTGGCGCGAGCCGCGCTGGCGGCCGGTGATCCTCGACCGGGACACGGTGGCCGTGGTGTTCCCGCCCGAGGATCGCTCCGGGTTCGACATCGCCTGGGGCGGCTACGAGAAGCCCTGGCGGCGCGAGCCCCTGCTCGATCTGCGCCCCGAGCTCGTCGGCGCGCTGGACGTGGTGGCGGACGCCTCGGGCACGGTGTGGGTGGCCTTCCGGCCGCGCGAGCGCCACAAGCCGCTCAAGCTGGTGCGCTGGCGGCCGGGCGAAGCCGCCCAGGTGGAGGACGTGCCGCTGCCGTTGGGCATGGACACCCGGCCGCTCAAGTACCTCGAGGCCTGTCCGGATCTGACGCTCGGCAGCGCGCCGGATGGGGCGCTGGATCTCATCATGCGCGGCGATCCGTCCGTCTGGAAGCCGCTGCTCTTCCACGGCAAGCGCGTGTCCGGGTCCAAGGCGTTCGCCTGGAACCAGATCTCGGACTCCTCCCAGGGCGAGGGCTCGCGACCGGGGGTCGAGCAGATCTGGGACGTGGGCTGCCGCAACGCGCTCGCCTACGACGAGCTGGGCCACCGCGTGCTCTTGTCGATGATCCGGCCCGTCACCACGAGCTACGCCTCGCCGCTCAAGCACTTCGTGGAGGCGTTCCGCGAGGGCCGCGATGGCCGCTTCTGGCGCGTGGGCCACCCGGTGCTCTCCCTGCCGTCGGACCGGGAGAGCGGCCAGCGGGGCGTCTTCGATCTGCACGATCACCCCTCGGGCTTCCTCTTCGCCGGGCCCTCGCGGGAGATCCAGCGCAAGGCGGGCGAGCCCAACGGCGAGCTGCCGTGGGTCTACATGCGCGCCCTGTCCGACGTGCGTGACCCCCTCGCCTTCAATGCCCAGGAGCGCCGCCCGGACGAGTACCGCTTTCGCGCCATGGCCTCGCACTACCAGACGACCTTGGACCCGGGCGCGGGGGGCAAGCTGCTGGCGGACGGGTGTGGCAACTTCCGGCTCGCCGCGGTGCACTTCTGGGCGCTGGAGGCCGGGTGGACGGAGATGCCCCTGGGCGAGGTCTATCCCCTGTGCGCGCAGGATCCCGCGCCGGCGCCCGTGTTCCGGGGCCGCGAGGGCGGCAGCACGCAGTACCCGTCCTTCGCGCATGGCCGGAACCTGCCCTTCGAGCTGGGCGTGTGCCTGGGTTCGGACAACGGCCTGGAGGTCTGCCACGGAGGCCACGCCGCCGCGGCGGGAGAGGTCGCCTGGGAGCCGTTGGATCCCGCGTCCGGAGGCGGGCTGGCGCGGGTGGTCGCGACGCGGCCGGGCCCGGGCGAGCACGACGTGGAGCCGACCACGGAGGTGACGGTGACGTTCGACCGGCCCGTGGAGCGGCCCGAGTTCAGTGACGTGTCCCTGTGGAACCTGTCGCGGGCCGAGCGGGTGAACGGCCGATGGGAGCCCGTGGAGGGCCAGCCGGCCACCTTGCGCCTGCGGCCCTCGCGACCCCTGGCGGCGGCGCACCGCTACCGGCTGGTGGTCTCGCCCCGGCTCGTGTCGGCGCCCGGTGAGCTGCCCACGTGGAAGCTGCCCGAGGGCCGCAAGGGGGTGATCGACTTCGAGACCGCGGGCGACGCCGGCCTCCAGCCGGACCCCCGCGAGGCGCCGTACCAGCTCGAGTGTTACGGCACCCGGGACGACTCGGGCTGCACGCTGACCGTGGACGATGGCCAGTTCATCCTGCTGTCCAACAACGAGCCGCTGCGGCTGCGCACCACGGGCAGGGTGCTCCACGACTACGGCCGGAGCAACGTGCTGACGGGCCACGTGGAGGAGCTGGACGGCGGGGTGCGCCCGGACAGCGGCGTGCGGGTGGCGCTCAACGAGTCCTACATCGACGTGTTCCCGGGCCTGCCGCTGCAAGAGGAGCACGAGCTGCGCGTCGTCATTCCACCCGTGCACGACCGCTTCGGCCGGGAGTTCGAGGACACGCGGGTGCGCCTGCGGCTCGCCCACGGGCCCATCCGGGTCGTGGAGTTCCAGCCGGCCACCGGCGCGGAGCAGGTGCCGGTGACGACGTCGATCGCGGTGCGGGTGAACCGCCCGCAGTCGCCGCCCCAGTGGAACGCCACCTACTTCCAGCTCATCACCTACGACGCCAAGGGGGGCTCGGTGCAGGACTATCCGCCGATGGACCTCACGCTCGAGCCGCCCTCGACATACCGGCTGACGCCGCGCCAGCCCCTGCGGCCCGGCGCGTACCACGAGCTGCACGTGGCCTCGACGCCCAAGGTCCTCAGCGGCTTCTGGACGGCCCCGTAGCGCGCGGCACGAGGGGGGGAGCGCCGTTGTCAGGTTTCCGGGGGATTTACGTCCCTGTCGCCGACCAGGTCCGCGCGGGGCTTCGCGCGGCGGGAGGTGTGCCATGGGGTCTGTCCTTCAGGGTGTTTCGGATCGTTCCGCGTCGATGCGCGCCTGACCGGGTGTGCGCCGCTCCCCGCTGAAGTCGGGATGAACGGGCTCGCCGCCTCGGTGCGCGGGCGTCGCCGTGGAGTTCTGTCGAACTGATTCACGGGAACCGTTCCTCTTCATGACTTCTTCCAAGCACCCCCGCCGCCGCGCCTCGCGCGGTGAGGCGGAGCCGTCCTCGCTGTCTTCCGATCCTCTTCCCGCGCGTCACCTGCGCGTGCAGTCCGCCCTGTTCCAGGAAGTGGCCCGCCTCTTCCGCGGAGAGCTGTCCGACCCCGTGCTCGAGGGCGTCGCCGTGACGTCCCTGGCGCTCACCCCCGACGGGCGCAATGCCCGCATCGGCTTCACCTTGCCTCCCGAGGCCGCCCTGGAGGGGCCGCGTCCCGTGGAGGACGCCCTGGCGCGTGCCAGCGGCTTCATCCGCGCCCAGCTCGCGCAGGGCCTGGACCTCAAGCGGGTGCCCCACCTGCGCTTCGTCTACGTGGGCGTGGGCGCCCCGTGGGACGCGGGCGATGGGGAAGGGGGTGCGGAATGATGCCGCGCCGCCTCGACGCGCCTCCGGGCGCCCTGCCCATCCTCGCCTGGGCCCGGGACGTGCCCCCGGGCGCGGTGAAGCAGCTCCAGCACCTCGCGCTCCAGCCCTATGTCGTCGAGCACGTGGCCGCCATGCCCGACATCCACGTGTCCGAGGGCGTCGCCGTGGGGACCGTCTTCGCCACCGAGCGGCACGTCGCCCCGGGGGCGCTCGGCGGAGACCTCGGCTGCGGGGTGGGCGGCGTGCGCTTCGACTACCCCGCGGCCGCGCTCGACCGGGCGGCGCTGGAGCGGCTGCTCGCCACGTTCGCGCGGGCCGTGCCCGTGGGCGACGCGGTCCACCGGGGGCGGGGCGTGTCACCACCGGAGGCGCTCGCCGCCCCCGACCTGTCCACCCACCGGCTCCTGCGTGAGTGGGAGCGGCTGGCACCCCGGCATCTGGGCACGCTCGGGGGAGGCAACCACTTCCTGGAGTTGGACCGGGACGCAGCGGGGGACCTCTGGCTGCTGGTGCACACGGGCTCCCGGGGCGTGGGGGCCGCCATCGCCGGCCATCACGTGCGGGTGGCCGAGCGCCTCGGCGAAGGCAGCCTCCCGGCACTGCGCACGGACACACCCGAGGGCGCGGCCTGCCTCGCGGACACCGCGTGGGCCTGCCGCTTCGCGCGCGCCAACCGCGAGCACCTGCTGTCCCGGGCGGCCACGGTGCTCGCCGAGGCCTTGGGGCGGGAGCCGGACCGCGCGTCCCACGTGGACGTCCCCCACAACCACGTCGCGGCCGAGACGCACTTCGGCCGCGCGCTGCTCGTGCACCGCAAGGGCGCGGTGGGGCTGGCCGCGGGAGCGCGGGGCCTCATTCCCGGGAGCATGGGGACGGCGTCCTACGTGGTGATGGGGCGAGGGGAGGCGCGGGCGTTCCGCTCGTGCTCGCACGGGGCGGGGCGGGTGATGACGCGCAAGGAGGCCCGGGCACGCATCCGTCCGGCGTCCCTGTCACATGCCCTGCGGCGCGTGGTGTTCGACGGGGGCCGCGTGGCCTCGCTGGTGGAGGAGGCCCCGGCCGTCTACCGCGACATCACCGAGGTCCTGGAGGACGAGGCGGACCTGGTGACGCCGGTGCTGCGGCTCACGCCGCTCGCGGTCCTCAAGGGCTGAGCGGAGCCGCTCAACGCTTGGGCACCCAGGTGCCGTGGAAGGTGAAGGGGAAGACATGCTCCAGCACCACCCGGGCCACCGGGCCGGACTGGGGCGTCTTCGCGTCCAGCACCGCGATGTAGCTCTGATCCTGGGCGGCGTCGTAGCCCTGGATGAGCAGCCACCCGTCGTCCTCCGCCTTCCCGCCGGGGCGGGGGATGAAGAGCGGCTCGGAGGGGTGGTGCTCGTCGCCCAGGCGCACCACCGTCTCCGCGCCCGTGTCCATGTCCACCTTGATCACCGCGTCCTGGGGGCCTCGCCAGGTCTCGCGTCCCACGTGGCCGGCCAGGTACACGTAGCGGTGGCGGATGCCCGCGCGCAGCGGCGAGACGCCGGGGAACTCACAGCGCCGCTCGGACACCTGTTCGCAGTGCAGCGTGCCCGCCTTCACGTCCAGCGTCGCCCGGTGCAGCGTGCCGTCGATCTCCGTGTTCGCCCAGCCCTTCATCTGCTCGGCGAGCCACTGGTTGGTGCGGAAGTCCGGGTAGCGCACGAAGTCGATGTAGATGCGCCCGCCCTGCTCGAAGCCGTTGCCGAAGTGCCACGCGTGGAAGGGCTCCGCCTGGAAGCGCACCGCCTTGCTCGGCCGATCGATGGGGACGACGATCACCTCGGTGCCCAGCTCCGGCTTCCACTCGAAGTTCTCCGACAGGCTGCCCCGGCCCATCATCGTGCGAAAGAGGTTCATGCGCATGGGCGCCACCAGGAAGACCAGGTGGTTGGCCGTGGCGATGAAGTCGTGCACCAGCACGGTGCCCGGCAGGGGCAGGCCCCCCAGGTGCCGCACGGCGGGCTTGTCGTCGGGCAGCTCGTACAGGTCCAGCCAGGTGACGGCGCCGTAGCGCACGCCGAAGTTGTAGGACGCCTTGCGCGGCACCACCGGGTGGGGATGCGCGGAGAAGGCCGGCCCCACCAGGCCATCCAGATCCGTCTCGCCGAGCGTGCGCAGGTCATCCATCAACAGCTCGGTGGGGCGCGAGGCCTCCACCAGCGCGAACAGCCGCCCGTTCCACGTCATCGCCGAGGTGTTGGCCGCGTTCTTCACCCCACCGAACAGCCGCCGCCACAGCGTGGGGGCCGGCGTGCCGTAGTTGCTGAAGAGCACCTTGCCCGCGGTGCGCTCGGCCCGGATGCTCGGCGTCTCGATGAGCCGCGCCGCCGCGCGCGCCTCGCCGCCCCCCAGGCGCACCGCGAGCACGCCCCCATCCCCGTCGAACCAATGCCCGTAGCGCTGCTCGCCCACGCCGAACGTCACCGGCCCCACGCGCACCAGCGTGCCCTCCAGCTCCGGCGGCAGGCGTCCCTCCACCTTCACCGGTTGGAAGCCATACGTGTGCGGCAGATCGCGGAAGGCCTTCAGCCAGGACGGGGACGCGGGCGGACTCTGGGGAAGAGCGAGGCTCGGCATGGGGACAAACGATCCTAACCCCACCCTCCAGACGCGTCTTATAACTGGCGAGGTTCAGTCCATCTGTCCGATGGGGCAGGTATGACCCGGTGAAGTCGACCCCACTCCGGGTCATCTCCGACAGCCCCTTGGGAGGGCTACTCGGCCAGGGGCAGCTTGAGCTTGAACTCGCCGGGCTTGGACTCCACGGCGTGGCGGATGGCCTGCTCGAACTCCTTGCGGTTGGTGAAGGTGGGGATGCCGCCCAGCTTGATGCTGGCGAGCGACACGCCCATGAGCACCACCTTGGAGCCGAACAGCACGCTCAGGGTGTTGATGTTCGGCGCGAGCGGCACGGCGCGCTCGGTCATCAGCGTGCGCGCCTGCGTGGCGTACAGCTCCATCTCCTCCCAGTCATGGAAGATGTCCACGAGCGGCTCGGCGGCGACGATCTCCTCGATGGCGGACATGGCCAGGTGCGCCAGGTGGGCGTCGTACATGGAGCCCTGGAAGCGCGTCACGATGACATGCGACGCGGGCCTCCACAGTTGCAGCTCTCCGTTCGAGGTGGTCCACGTCTTGGCCCCATGCATCACAGGAGGAACGCGCATGGCGGCCGAGTTACGGCACTCGGCGGCGGGAAGCAAGAGTGGGCTGTCGGGCAGGCGGTGGCTTCGGGTCCACGCTAGGGTGGTGCGCACATGCGTGACCTGACCTGGCAACTGCCCTGGCGTGGCCTGGGGCTGAGCAGCAACCTGGACGCGGCGGAGTCGCCCCATCCCTACCGCCTGCTCGCCGAGGCGCCAGGCCTCTTCGACTTCGTGGAGTACAGCGCCCCCCTGTCGCTGGAGGAAACCCGCGCCCAGGCGTCGCTCTTTCCCGAGTTGTGGACGCGCCGCGGCGAAGTGCCCGTGCTCTTCCATCCGGTGCACCTCAACCTCTACGGCCCGGAGCTGGAGCCCGCCGCGGCGCTCCACGCCCTGGACGCGCACGCGCGCGCGGTGGACAGCGCCTGGGTGGGCAACGACGTGGGCTGGTGGCACGCCGCGGGCCAGCCCTTCCCCGGCTACCTCTACGTCACGCCGCCCTTCAGCGAGGCCGGCGTGCGCGACTGCGCGGCGCATGCCCTTCACGTGCAGTCCTACTTGAGCGTGCCGCTGGCGTTGGAAAACCCCGCCGTCTTCGCGCGCCGGGGCGAGCTGCACGTGTTGGACTTCATGGCCCGGCTGCACGCGCGCACGGGCCTGCCGCTGCTGCTCGACCTGGGGCACCTGCTCAGCTACCAGCTCGCGGCGGGGCTGCCCCTGGACGCGGGGCTCGCGGACTTCCCACTGGACCGCGTCATCGAGCTGCACGTGGCCGGGGGGGTCGTCACCCGGCGCGGGGCGCGGGGCCTCTACGTGGATGACCACACCCAGCCGGTGCGCGAGGAGTTGCTCGCGCTGGTGGAGGCGCTTGTCCCGCGCTGCCCGGCGCTGCGCGCGGTGACGTTCGAGGGGGATGGGCACCCGCTGGAGGTGGCGCTGCTCACGCTGCGGCGGCTGCGCCGGGTGGTGCCCGCGGGGCCCCGGCCCCCGCTGCCGCTCTCCGTGTCGACGCCCCCCGTGCCCGCGCTCGCGGCCGAGAGCGCGCCGTGGGCGCTGTTCTCCGTGGGGTATGGCGCGGCCCCGGAGCCTGGGGAGGACGTGGAGGGGGCGCGCGCGGAGACGGACTTCCGGCTCGCGGTGGTGGCCGAGCAACTGGACCGGGACTGGCCCCTGTCGCGGCTGCTCCTGGCGGGCACGCGCGAGCGGCTGCGCGACTTCACCGCGTCCCCGGAGTTCCGCGCGCTCTTCGAGTCCCCGGAGCGCGCGCCGGGCCATGCCTTCGCGGCCTGGAGCCGGCGCGTGCTGCGCGAGCACCCGGACGAGGGGCTCGCGGCGGTGGTGTCCTTCGAGACGTTCCTGCCCAACGCGTGGCGGATGAGCGCGCCGGGGCCGGGGCCCGGGCCGGGGCAGGTGGGCCTGGCCGAGGGGGTGCGCCTGGGCGGCTTCCCGGTGGATCTGACCGAGGCGGTGTTCGCCGCGCGCGCCCTGCGCCGTCACCTCGCGGGTCGGGCCTGGGCGAGCGAGGCGCTGGAGGTGAGTGGCCTGGACTCGCTCGCGCAGGTGGCGGGGCGTCCGGCGCCGGGCCCGTGGCGCTTCGTGCTGCGGCGCAAGGGGCGGGGACTGGAGGTGCTCACGTGCGCGCCCTCGCTCCTCGCGGGCCTCGAGGCCCTGGCGCGCGCGCCCGGGGCCGAGGCCGAGGTGCCGCCGCGTGTGCTCGCCGAGGGCCTGGCGCTCGGCCTGCTGCGTCGGGGGTGAGCCCCGCGGCTCACTTGCAGGCGCCGCAATCCGCCGCGCAGTTGTCGTACTCGGTGCCGGTGCCACAGGACTCGCTCACCTGGCAGACGCCGTCGCCGCACGTGTAGAGGTCCTCGGTGCGCAGCCGCGTGGTGAGCGCCGGGTAGGTGATGCCGTTGGAGGTACAGGACGCGTAGAAGCGCCCCGTGACGTCCAGGGTGCAGATCGCCGAGCAGTCCGAGTCCACGCGGACGAGGGGCTCGCACACGGGGGGGCCGGACTTCTTGATGGACAGGGCGCAGGCGCGCGGCGTGCTGTTGCGGTGGTTGAGGCCCCGGTTGTCGTTGCCGGCGTAGATGCCCTCGCCGTTGAAGAGGTTGCCGAAGAAGCAGCCCTCGCGCAGGGGAAAGCGCCAGGCCTCGTCGGAGGCCGTGGCGAGCGCCGCGCCCCGGGCGTCACGGCCCAGCACGGACATGGCCACCTGAATCCCGAACTTGTTGGCGTGGGCCGCCAGACACGCGGAGACCAGGCGCTGCTCGGTCAAGGTGGCCGAGGCGCCGTCGCTCCACGTGGGCGCCAGCCCCAGGCCGCCCGCCCACGTCCAGCTCCGTCCGTCCGCGGCCGTGTGGGTCCGCGTCTGGTTCGCCGGGACGGCACAGCGCACGACGTACTTCATCACCTGGGCATGCAGCTCGGCGTCCTCCTGGAACCACTGCGCGAAGGCTTCCGCCGCGAGCCCGTTGAGGGACAGGCCGTTGAGGGACAGGCCGTTGAGCGACAGCCCGTTGAGCGACAGGCCGTTGAGGGACAGGCCGTTGAGCGACAGCCCGTGCAGTGACAGGTCGGCGGCCGACAGCCCTCCGTGGGACTCCAGGGCCTGGGAAGACGTCGCCCAGAGCTCCTCCTCGGGCGGGGTCTCCAGCGGCCCACAGGCCCCCACCGCCAGCAGGGCACACATCCAGACACGGGACAGGATGGTGGACACGCGAGACAGACGACGGGTGCTCCCGGTCAGGACGTTTCTCATGTCTTCCTCCCCCCACTGCGCGAGACAAGGCCCGGATGATGGACTCCACCCCCGGGACAGCTGGCTGTCCGCCCCTGGAAAAGCAGGCGACCTCCCAGTCTTATAGGGTTAACGGGAGAGTCGGGGAATGCACGTGTTTACGCCGACCCCTCGCGCGTCGAGCTCCGGACAGGCCCCGGGTTGAGTGGGGCACGAAGCGGCCCGGAAGGCGCCCGAGATGTGGGGTACCGGACGGAGTCTTGCGCCCGCCCGCCCGCTGCGGTAGTTCGCGCCCATGTCGTCACCTCTCGTCGTTGGCATCGCTGGTGGGACCGCGTCCGGCAAGACCACGGTGGCCCGCAAGGTCCGCGATGCGCTGGCCGACTGCCGCGTGGCCTTCATCGATCAGGACTCGTACTACCGGGACCTGGCGGACCTGGACCTGGCGGAGCGCCGCGAGGTCAACTTCGACCACCCGGACGCCTTCGACACGGATCTGCTCGTCGCGCACATCCGCGAGCTCAAGGCCGGGCGCCCCATCGAGAAGCCCGTCTACGACTTCAAGACGTCCACGCGCCAGGCCCACACCGTCAAGGTGGACCCGGGAGACATGATCCTCCTGGAGGGCATCCTCGTGCTGCACATGAAGCCCGTGCGCGACGAGATGAACGTGCGCATCTACGTGGACACCGATGACGACCTGCGCATCCTGCGCCGGCTCGAGCGCGACATCCACGAGCGCGGCCGTGACTTCGATCACGTGGTGAGCCAGTACCTGCGCCACGTGCGGCCCATGCACATGGGCTTCGTCGAGCCCTCCAAGCACCACGCGGACATCATCGTCCCGCACGGCGGCAACAACGACATCGCCATCGGGATGATCGTGGGCGCCCTGCGCGGGCGGCTCCTGCACCCGCTGCCGTCGCTCTAGCCGCGCCGGCGCAGGAAGTCGCGCAAGGGGGCGTGCAGCCGCCGCGCCTCCGTCAAGAGCGCCCGGTGGGCGAAGGGCTCGGGCAGCTCGTGGTAGTGCGTGCGCAGACCCGCCGCGCTGAGCTGGTGGTAGGTGTCCCGCACCCGCGAGGGCGGGGCGAGCACGTCGTTGACCGCCGCGGCCAGCAGCACCGGCGCGCGCACCTCGCCCAGGCACTCGGACAGGTCCGCGCCCGCGTAGGCGGTGCACAACAGCGCCCAGGCGTGCGCGTCGAAGTGCTCGGCGAAGGCCTGGGCCTCGGCGTCCAGCGCCTGGTAGGCCCGGGCCTCGGCCTCGGAGGGCGCGTCACCGGGCGCCCGCACGAGCCCCAGGTACTCCAGGTACTGCTTGCGCAGGGCGCGCCGGGGATCCGCCTCCATGCGCAGCGTGTGCCGCACCAGCCCGAGCCGCTCGCGCAGGGACTCGGGCAGCACCTTGGCCGCGCCCAGCACCACCACCGAGCCCACCTGCTCCGGAAAGAGCGCCGCGAGCCGCAGCGCCACCATGCCCCCGAGCCCCATGCCCACCACCGCCCGGACGCGCTCCACCTTCATCCCGCGCAGCATCGCCGCCACCGCGCGCGCCATGTCCAGCACCGTCACCGTGGGCAGCGCCGCCCCGTAGGGCTGGCCCGACTGCGGGTCCACCGACACCGGCGACGTGGAGCCGAAGGGGCTGCCCAACAGGTTGGGCACCACCACGTGCAGCGCGGCCGGGTCCAACGGCCGCCCCTCGCCCACGAGCTCCGTGGCCCAGCCCCCGGGCTCGTACGCACCGCCCGTGACGGGCCCCAACGCCTGGTGCGAGTGCGCCAGGTCGTGCAGCAACACCACAACATTGTCGTCCGAGCGCTCGCCGTAGGTACACCAGGCGACGTGGGCCCTGCCCAACAGGCCGCCCTCCTCCAAGGGGAGTGCAACCGGCGACACGTAGCATCCGGTGGTCTGGTACACGCGAAGCAGGTCTCATATCACTAGAGCGGTCACTTCCAGGACAGGAGCCATTCGCTTGAAGCGTTATTTCGGAGTCGCCCTCGTCATCGTCGGCGCACTGCTCGCCGCGGTGATGACGTCCCGCGCCGCGGGCGCCCGGGCCACGGAGGCCCAGCGGGAGGCGGACCTCACGCACGTGCAGAAGGACTACCTCGAGCGCGTGGGGTGGATGCGCATCAACCCCGACGAGTCCGCCTACCGGCAGGAGCTGCCGCCCTTCTTCAAGAAGTACTTCGAGCAGGTCTCCGCCCACCAGGACCGCTTCAAGCTGGGCAAGGACTTCGACGCCTACCTCACCGAGCTCGCCGCGCGCGGTGACAAGGACGATCGCGCCGAGGACCGCAAGGCCTTCTACACGTACACGCGCCGGGTGTTCGATCTGATGCGCGAGGGCAAGTACAAGCCCCTGTGGACGGCCACCGACAAGGGCATGCGCCTGGACGTGGTGGACGCCGAGCTCGTCAAGGTGCTCGACAAGCCGCAGGTGCGCCTGCGCCTGGTGCTCTGGGGCGCCCAGCGCGAGGAGAAGACCGACGGGAAGATGAAGAAGATGATGACGAGCGCCTCCTTCAACACCCACTGGAAGCTCACCGACGAGCGCGGCAAGCTCATTGGCGAGATGAACGCGGACGACCCCGCCATGAAGGTGGACTTCCCCGAGCGCTTCATCGCCGAGTTCCCCCCGCAGATGGTCCTGGGCCACTACGACATGGACCTGATGCCCAGCGAGGTGAAGAAGATGGAGATCGCCTTCCAGGTGAGCTCCCGCGCGGCCTCGGGCGGCGACGCCACGGCCAAGTACCTCTGGAAGCTGGACGTCCCCTCGGATTGGCGGCTCGGCGCGGGCGAGAAGTGGGAGGGCGCCACGGTGTCCGAGCGTCCCGAGGAAGAGATCGATCCGGCCAAGGCGGCCCGGCGGTAATTCCCGGGAAACCGGACAGCCGCGCGGAGTAGGGTGGGGGCTCCATCTCTTGGATTGGAGTCCCCAT
This sequence comes from Archangium primigenium, assembly GCF_016904885.1. Classification (NCBI taxonomy): domain Bacteria; kingdom Pseudomonadati; phylum Myxococcota; class Myxococcia; order Myxococcales; family Archangiaceae; genus Melittangium; species [Archangium] primigenium. The sequence continues at coordinate 6,727,117 of NZ_JADWYI010000001.1, read as the reverse complement.
GTCGAAGCGCGTGAGGCGGTGGTTGCCGGCATGACCTCTGTGCGCAGGCTTGCTGTCGCCTTGGCGGAGCGACCCCGACGAGCGCGCCACGCCGTGCAGTTCCTCTCCGACGCGAGCGGCACGGCGGCGCAGAAGAAGCGCGTGGTGGGCCAGGGAGGACGCCACCTGGCCCACGGAGGCCTTCCCCTTCGGCGTGTCGGTGGAGAACCCCAAGACGAACGGCGTGCCGGGCGCACGCGACGTGGTGTTCAACCGGGTGACGGCGCGCAACAACACGTACCAGAGCGCCGCGGCGGGGGACTACCAGAACGGGGATGGCTTCTCGCTGGAGCGCAGCGCGTCGCGCATCTCCTTCTTGAACTCGGCGGCGTACGACAACACGGACGGCGGCTGGGACGACAAGTCGCAGGCGGCCTACTACGAGAACTGCGTGGCGCTGCGCAACAAGCGCAACTTCCGCCTGTGGAACGACAGCCCCCAGCCCACCACGCTCAACAACGTGCTGAGCGCCTACGCCCAGAAGCACGACAACTACTCCACCGCGGGCCTGTGGTCGCAGGGCTATGTGGAGGTCTACGACTCCACCTTCTTCGGCAACGCGGGCAGCGAGATCGTCCTGGAGAACAACGCCACGCCGGCGGCGCGCGTGAAGGTGACGAACTCCATCCTCTCGGACGCCGGGCCGTGCGGCGCCGTGGTCTCCAAGGAGGGCGGCACCACGCTGGAGCTGGTCGACAGCGTCACCTGCGATGGCGCGGCGGGCACACCGGTGCAGTTGCGCGCGCCCACGAGTACCTGGACAGGCTCACCCGTGGACGCCTTCTCGCCCGTGAGCGCGGCGGTGACCCAGGGCTACCGTCCAGCGCCTTGAGGAATGTTTGGGGGCGGGGTCCCGTCAACTGGAAGCACGCCCTCCAATAAGGGGGAAGCGCTCGTAGGCCCGCCGCAGCGCTTCCAGATGGGCGGGATGGTCAAAATCGAGTGGCGTCTCCGTGAGCCGAACGACCCATCCCCCCGTCGCCGTGCGCCGTGCATGGGCGAGCCACTCCGCATCACAAGTGGGGTCGGGGAAACCGAGGGCGTGCGCGGTGGCAGCCGACCAGTAGTTCAGCCATCCCAGATGGTACGGAATGAGGGGAGACGAGAGGCGCCAAGGCGGCTTGAGCATGGGAAGCCCACGCGGTGAGAGCGCTGGTCCATGACTGGCATGCTGGAGCTGCCGCGCGAGCTCCGACCCGATGCTCTTGCGGGACGCATGTCCCCAGTAGGCACGGGCGCCTTCCGCTATTGCCTCCAACACCTGTGTTGCCGACGCGGCGCTCTCGGTATCGAGCGGCAGTTGCGCATGAACTTCGAGCAGGGGTTGACCGCCTGGACTCGAGGTCGCGGCGCGTCCTCGCCCGGAAATCATCACGGGGGCTCGCGCGTCGTTGTTGCAGAGGAGTGGAAAGCCTCCGGATTTCATCGACCGGACAAGCCATGCATCGCGCCCTGGCAATGCGACGAGCTGGTGCGCGTCGGAAACGGTCCACTCCAGACGAACCCCTGGACGCGCATGTTCCAGCCCTTGAACAATAGCCAAGGGGCGTACGTCTCCCTCCCCGAGCGCAGGCGAGTAGCTAATGATGCCTAGAGCATCTTCCAACTCGGGCATGTCAGCACCAGTCCATGACAACGACCCGAAGTGTGAAGTCTTCACGCTCGAGCAGCGCCTTGTGCGCTTGGGTGCGAACCCCCATGACGAAGTCATAGCCGCAAGCCGCCGCGAGGTCTCGCTCTCTTTGCGCCTCCTCGACCTGCTTTTCGAGCTCGGCCCGTTGAACGTACGGATTGTAGGCTTCTATGTTGGTGGTCTTGACCTCCCAAAGCGTCCGCGAGGCCACTTGGAGTGCATCGAAATTCTTGCCATTGACCCGGACATCTCCTCCGGAGAAACCGTTGTGGGGAACGTTGTCAGCACACTGATTGTGTAATGGATGGCCACCCCGGTGCGCTACTTTGACAGGCCTGCAATCAGGTTGATGCTCACCTACGGGCGCGTCGGGCGGATGGGGAGGCAGCCAGTCTTGACCCGAAGATGATGTCTGGGGTTTTGCCTTCTTGTCCGCCAAGGGGTGCTTGTCGGCAGACTGCGCTCCAGACTGAGTACTCGAGCTGCCGTCCTCGGGCCATACTCCCTTTAGTGCATACTCGCCGAGTTCCTGCTCAATGGCCACCGCCAGGGTCACCACGCCAATGACGACCACGGTCCCGACGATGACCTCGGGCGCCGCCAGGATACACATTCCGATCCCCATGACGGCCACACCTGCGGACGCGAGTGTTGTACATCGCCCTGTGAGATCATGGAAACGGACTCGCTCTTGGTCGAGCGCATGAAAGCACCGTTCCGCGACCACGGACCATGCTCGCGACGCTTCCCTGACCACGCAGCGCCCATCGTCTATCCAAGGCAGCGCAGCCGCTCGCTGAAGATTGGTAATTTTCTGATGAGGGGCGTCAAAAGTCCTTGGCGCCGGCGCCGATGTCGCGCAGGCCAAGAGAAGGACAAGAGGTAATAATACGTAAATTTGCATAGCCTTGTTTGTCTGCTGGGTGTGCGTAGCTAGTTGGTTTCTCGTGGATATTGCCTCTGTGTGGATGAAAATACCGGATGACGGCTTGGCCTCAATCAGGAAGTGGACCTATTCATTCGACGTCGGCCGCTGGTCGTAAACTTGCTTCTGTACGTACGCTCTCGGCATGTCGTTGCTACTCGTGACATCGGGTTGTTGCGCCAACGTTGGAAGTCATGCTGGAGTTTCTTCGCATGGATCCCCGAGACCCCAAGGCCGAGTCCACCGAGCGCAACGCCCCGTCCGTGGAGGCGGCCTTTCAAGCGGTTCCTCCCGAGCAGGTGGCGGAGATCGTCGCGGGTGAGCTCTACGTCAGCCCACGTCCCGCCCAGCCGCATACCCGGGTGGCCTCGCAACTGGGCGTCCTCCTGGGTGGACCCTTCTGGCTGGGGCGCGGCGGCCCCGGGGGCTGGGTCATCCTGGATGAGCCGGAACTCGACCTCGGCCCGCGTCCGGACAAGCTCGTGCCGGACCTCGCGGGCTGGCGGCGCGAGCGCATGCCCCATTCGCTAGAGGGCGAGGGCGCGCCGTCTCACTACGCGCTCGCCCCGGACTGGGTGTGCGAGGTGCTCTCGGCGCGGACGCAGCGCGTCGACAAGGGGCCGAAGATGCGCATCTACGGCCGGGATGGTGTCCGCCACGTGTGGCATGTGGACCCCCTCGCGCACACGCTCGACATCTTCCGGCGCGAGGGCGGCCACTGGCTCCTGGTGGAGTCCTTCTCCACCGAGGAACGGGTGCGCGCCGAACCCTTCGACGCCGTGGACCTCGAACTGGCTCTGCTCTGGGCCGGGTGAGCCGGCTGGCATAGGCTCGGGCGGGTGAACGCCACCACCGTCTATCAACCGGACGTCCTCTTCGCCGAGGGCCGGTTCCACGAGGGACGCGCGCTGACGGTCGGCGCCGACGGCCGCGTCCTGGCGGGGCCCGTGCCCGAGGGCGCCCGCGTCGTCCGCCTGCCCGGACGCGCGCTGCTGCCGGGGCTCGTCAACGGCCACTCGCACGCCTTCCAGCGCCTCATCCGCGGGCGCACCGAGTACGTGCCCTCGGGGGTCGGCTCGGACGACTTCTGGAGCTGGCGCGAGGCCATGTACCGCGCCGCCGAGTCCCTCTCGCCCGAGGAGGTGTACCTCGCCTCGCGCCAGGCCTTCCTGGAGATGGTGCTCGCGGGCATCACCGCCGTGGGCGAGTTCCACTACCTGCACCACCAGGCGGACGGCACGCCCTACGCGGATCCGAACGAGCTCGCGCACGCCGTCATCGGCGCCGCCCAGGACGTGGGCCTGCGCATCGTGCTGCTCCGGGTGGGCTACGCGCGCGCGGGCTTCCGCGTGGCGCCCAACCCCCGCCAGCGCCGCTTCATCGACCCCAACGTGGACACCTTCCTCGCCTCCGTGGAGACGCTGGCCCGGACGACGAAGGGACAGCCCGGGGTGAGCGTGGGCCTGGCGCCCCACAGCGTGCGCGCCGTGACGCGCGAGTGGCTCGCCGCCGCCGCGACCGCGCTGCCGGACCTGCCCCTGCACATGCACGTGGCCGAGCAGCCCCGCGAGATCGAAGCGTGCCTCGCCGAGCATGGCCGGCGGCCCGTGGAGCTGCTCGCGGACGTGGGCCTCCTGAGTCCGCGCTTCACCGCCGTGCACGCGGTGCACGTGACAGAGGCCGAGGCGCGGCTGCTCGGCGAGCGCGAGGCGCTGGTCTGCGCGTGCCCTTCCACCGAGCGCAACCTGGGCGATGGCATCGTCCCGGCGGACGTACTGCTCCAGGCGGGCGTGCGGGTGTGCCTGGGCTCGGACAGCCAGGCCACGGTGGATCTGCTGGACGAGGCGCGACAACTCGAGGGCCACCTGCGGCTCGCGCGGCTACGGCGCGCGGTGCTCGACCCGGGCACGGGCGCGGTGGACGGCCTGGCGGCCCGGCTGTTCGACATGGCCACCGCGCAGGGCGCGCGCTCACTGGGGCTCGACGCGGGGATGCTCGCGCCCGGCGCCCCGGCGGACTTCTTCACCGTGGACCTGAATCACCCCTCGCTCCTGGGCGCGAGCCCGGCCTCGCTGCTGGCCGGCATCGTCCTGGGCGGGGACAAGGCGGCGGTGCGCGACGTGGTGGTGGGGGGCCGCGCGGTGGTGACGGATGGCCACCATGCCCTCGCCGAGGCGTCCGGCCGGGCCTTCCACTCCCTCGCTCGGAGGTTGTACCCGTGAGTGACACCTTGCCCGCGCTGCGGGCTTCCCTGGCGGAACTCGTCGCGGTGGACACCACCTCGGCACGCACCAACCTGCCCTTCATCGAGCTCGTCCAGGCCCGACTGGAGGCCGCGGGCTTCTCCGCCCAGCGCCAGCGCTACACGGACGCGGCGGGCGTGGAGAAGGTGAACCTGCTCGCGCTCAAGGGCGGCGACGAGGGCCGCGCGGCGCTCGCGCTGGTGGGGCACTCGGACTGCGTGCCGTACGACTCGGAGTGGAAGGAGGCCCTGACGCTCACGGGCCGGGACGGCAAGCTCTACGGGCGCGGGGCGTGTGACACGAAGGGCTTCATCGCCTGCGCGCTGCACGCGGCCACGCGCGCCGAGCGCCTGCGCGCGCCCCTGCTGGTGGTGCTCACGGCGGACGAGGAGGCGGGGCTCATCGGGGCCAAGCACCTGGTGAAGGCGGGCCTGGGGCGGGCGCGGCACGCCATCGTCGGCGAGCCCACGATGCTCCGGCCGGTGCGGGCCAACAAGGGCTACTGCCTGGCGGAGGTGGAGGTGCTGGGCAAGGAGGGGCACAGCGCGTACCCGGCCACGGGGGCCTCGGCCATCTTCCGCGCGGGGCGCTTCCTGCAACTGCTCGAGGAGCTGGCGCTCGGCGCGCTGTGCGAGGACCGGGACGAGACGTTCGATCCGCCCTTCACCACGGTGAACGTGGGCCTCATCCAGGGGGGCAAGGCGAAGAACGTCATCCCCGGGGCGTGCCGCTTCACGGTGGAGTGGCGGCCCATTCCGGGACAGCCGGCGGAACGGGTGGCCAAGGCGCTGGAGCACATCCGTCAGGAGCTGATGCGGCGGGAGCCGGGCTTCGAGGCGCGGGTGAACGTGGTGCGCATGGACGCGGGTGTGGCCACGAGCGCGGACGCGGAGGTGGTGCGCTTCGTGTCGGAGCAGACGGGCAACGCGCCGGCGACGGTGTCGTTCGGCACCGAGGCGCCGCAGCTCACGGCGCTGGGGGCGGAGGCGGTGGTGTTCGGCCCGGGCGACATCCGGGTGGCGCACCAGACGGGGGAGTTCGTCCCCGAGGAGGACCTGGTGCGCTGCGAGCAGGTGCTCTCGCGGGCGATCACCCACTTCTGCGGCACGCCGTGAGGCCGGACGCAAAGCCATGCGCTTTCGCGTGTGCCTCACCCTTCTGCTCTATCTCTCCGCCTGCGCGACGTCCTCGCCAGGCCCGGAGGAGCCCGTAGACAGGGGTCCACGGCTCACCAACCTCCAGCGCGCGGCGGCCCTTCCCTGGACGGACGGCGGGCGGTGCGCCGTGCAAGAGGCGTCCCATCCGTGGCCCGTGCTGGCGGAGCGCTGCTATCCGGCCCTCGACCACGGCCAGGTCGAGTTTCACGACCTCACGGGACGGTGCTCCGTGGCTTCCGCCGGGGCCGTTGCCGTGGGCCTTGGGCTCTGCGTCCTGGCGGCACCGGAGCTTGTCGTGGGAGCGGTGGTGGTGACGGGCGTGGTGGTCGTGGGCTTCGCCATCAAAGAGGCGCTCGCGGCCTACGAGTCGAGGCAGGACCGTTCCGAGACAACGTCCCTGTCGCGGAACCTCTCGCTGCGGAAACGACCCAAGCCGGACTCAAAGGGGGCCGCCGGCCCTCCGCTGGAACCACCCGACACCTCGCAACGGGAGCGTCCTCGGTGCGAGCCCAATCCGGTGCCGTACCACCTGGGGGGCAATAAACCGCACGACACGTGCGCCGACAGGGGTCCGGGCAACAGCTTCCCTGGCGGAGATGTGTTCGTGAACGGGAAGAACTTCGACGCGCTCCAACTGGCCATGCGCACGCTGTGGGAGGTCAAGACCGACAATTTCGACACATATCCGCGCGACCTTCGCGGATTCGTGCTCAGTGAGCAGGTGCCGAAGTTGCTGATCGAGCGCGACCTCGCGCGGGCCTGCGGGTTTGACTTCCGAGTGGGCGTGCGCAGCGCCGCCCACAAAGCCGCTTTGGAATCCGCGGACCCCGAGCTTGAAGGACTGATCATCATCATGGACTGGTGCTGAAATGCCTGCCACGCAGCACGATGAACTGGCCATGATTGTCTATGCTCCTGGAAGCGTGGGCACCGATGGTCGCCCCATGGCCGTGGTTCATGGAATGGAGCGCACGTTCCCCGGCTTGCGCCTGGAGTGGACGACGTCCAAAGAGGGACAGCGCACCCTGTTGACGGAGCGCGATGCATGGCTCGCCCAAAAGAAGTGGGTCGGCGAATTTCCGCTCCTCCATAACGGCGACTTGAACGCCTACGTGTCGGTGGCTGGGTGGCAAAAACCGGCGCACAGCGCCCCAGGCGGTCAAGCCTGGTTCGAAGTCCATGCGGTGCTGCCTTTCGCAGCGGAGGGGATCGCAGCGGCTCCGGAGGTCTTGGAGGCTGTCGCGGAGAGTGCTCGCGCTTTCTGGGGGCTCACGACGCCCTTCAAAGCGAGCGTGGACATCGCGCGCCAGACGAAGAATCGGCCCGACGACCTGAGGCCGCCTCCTCGCGGACTGCCGGTGCTCAAGTCCCCCAGTGCCATGCCCTCGCCGGAGATTCCGCATCGCCTCGGGTGGCTGAACTATTGGTCGGCCGCCGCCGCACGGGCCCTCGGCTTTCCAGACCCGACGCGCGACGAGGACCTGCTCGCTCGATCACGGCGCACGGTGTCGGGGGGGTGGATTGTCCGGCTCACGGAGGCACCGCTCGACCTGGACAACCCCGCTCACCTGGATGCGCTCAAGCGGGCGTATGAACGCTTCCCCGAGATTGGCGGGCGTACGACCGCGTGAGCGCGTGAGGCGCCGGTAGGATCGTCGAGGCGCGAGACCCTCGACCGGCGCCTGGTGGGCGCGGCTCAGTAGAGCTGGGTGCAAATGCCCTGCATCTGATCGACGTAACCGCCCACCCGCACGTTGAGCGAGGTGACCACGAAGCCCGGCGAGCACCGATCCTCGAAGCTCGTGCCACCGCTGCTCCCCATCATGGAACCGGACTGGTTCTGCCAGTCGCCGTGCGCCATCCAGGGCGCGGGCGATGCGCACTGAAGGCTGATCGAATCGACGTAGGAGGAACCGCTGCCCTGGAAGCCCACGAGGAACTGCCCGGCCGGACACGCGCGCTCGACGTTGTTCCCGCCGAATCCGCCCTGCGCACCGGCGTAGTAGGTCGCGCCGAAACTGCCATCCGCGTTCAGGACGCGGCACAGCAGGCCCAGCCGGTCGATGTACGTCGCGGCGCGACCATGGAGGCCCACCGCCACGTACCCGCCGGGGCACTCGGTCTGGGTGGGAAAGCCCGTGGTGCCTCCGCGGGCGGTCAGCGAGTAGGTCGCCCCACCGAGGGCGATCGCCTGGCTCGTCTGGACGAGGTTCTCGGTTTCCATCGGGCTCAGGTCCTCACCACCGCAGGCGGGAAGGAAGGAGAGGCCAGCCAGCACCACGGTCATCCAGGCAGTCGTCTTCATGGGCGTGTTCCAATCTCGATTGAGTTGCTGTGGCGTTCGTCGCCCCAGTGAGGAGAACAGTGCCCTGGAGACCGCGCGGGGGCTGTGATGCGGCACACCGCCCACGTGTGCGCGCCGTCACACCCCTTCGGGAGCGCGTGAGGCGTCAGGGATTGGGGCGCGCCCGCGTGGTGCGCTCCACGAACACGAGGCCGTCGTAGCTCTCCAGGGCGCGAACCGAACTCAGCGACGGCGCGCCCTGGTCCGAGGCAACGAAGCCCACGTCGTGGGTGAGGTGGGTGCGACGCCACCACTCGTGGGCGGGGCCGCTCCGGGGCAGGGCGCGCAGGTCCACCGCCAGCAGGGGCCAGCCCACACGGGCGAGCACCTCGTCCAGCGAGCCCTCGGGCGAGGGCGGCACGGAGAACTCCACCATGCCCCGGCGCTCGGGGGGCGGGTTCGGATCCATGTTGAAGGCCTGGAACGCGCCCTGATGGAACGCGAAGCCGAACACGTAGAGTGCCGGGCCCAGCGTGCGCGCGAGGTGCCGCCCCATGGGCATGTCCTTCCACTCGCTCGGCCCCCGCATGACGTGCCCGTTGTGGGACCACACCGCCATGCGCGTCCCGGGCACCCACTCCAGCAGCCAGCGCACGTTGTCCGCCATGGCCTGGTCCCGCTCTCCGCCCGCCTCGTGGAGCACGTGGGCCAGGTACTGGCGCAGCACCCGGAGGTTCTGTCGCGCCAGGGTCCACGCCTCGGGGCGGGTGCGGCGGCTCCAGGCCTCGCGCTCGCGCTCGAAGCGCGCCGAGAGCGTGTCGAGCAGGTCTCGCACCGCCTCCTTCCGCTCCAGGGGCAATCGGAAAAAGGTGCGTGCGCTGGGCTCGGTCAGGGGGGCGAAGGGCTCGCGGAGCGCGGGGACCTGCGCGGGGTCCACCTGTTCCAGATAGGTCAGCACCCGGGCCACGGCCTCGGGCGAGTACTGCATGTCCATGCCCCAGATCCGGAGCTTCCGGGGGTGGGCCGGGTCCTCGTTGTAGCGGCGCATCCACCGCACGAGCGCCAGCACCTCCTCGGTGTCCCAGGTGTCGCCCTCGAGCAGCGCGGCGGGGTCCCCCTTCCCGGTGAGCACGTACTCATCCAGGGGGAGCATCTCGGCGAAGCTGCTCTCGAAGACGAGCGCGGTGAAGCCCAGGCGCGTGACGAGGAACTCGAAGAGGCGGTGCTTGAGCTGGAAGAACTCCCGGGTGCCGTGCGTGGCCTCGCCCATGGCCACCACCCGCGCATCCTGGAGCACGGGCCGCAGGGGCTCGAGATCCTCCACGCCGCGGCCGGGCTCCGCGGACGGGAGCTTCACCCCGCGCTGCTTCATCCAATCCACCGCCGCGCGTTGCATGGCCTCGTCCGCGACCCGCTCCAGACGCACCACGACGGGTGCATCCGGACGCGCCACCTGCTGCATCCGGGTCGTGAAGCCCGGTGCCGAGACGATGAGCCCGCATGCCTCCTCGGGCGGGGTCTCCAGGCGGAAGAGGCCCGGCGCCGAGTCCCCGGGGAATGCCACATCGTCGTAGGGCATGCCGGGCCGCACCACACGCAGCGCCGCGCTGGTGATGGGCACGTCCGCCTCGTCCACCACGGAGACCGTCCAACTGTCGCGCGCCTCGGGGAGCCTCAGTTCCGGGCGAGGAGGAGGCTCGCCCGCCTTCACCGCGAGCCGCGGGGAGAACACGATCGCGCCCTCTCGGGTGACGGCGGACAGGCTGTAGTTCCCGGGGGGAACGGGTCCGAACGCGAAGGCGCCCTCCGCGTTCGTCGTCACGAGGGCCACGGGCGCATCCGTCCGCAGGTTCCACGTGGGCACGAAGGGAACCAGCGCCACCCGAGCGCCGCGCAAGGGCGAGCCATCCGGTGCCCGGACATGGCCCTGGAGTTGGGGGCTGTCCGCATCGGTGGAGCGCGCAGGCGGAAGGACACGGGCCGAGCCGCAGCCGAGCCCCAACGCCAACAGCAGGACGCACGCGGAGGCGCGCATGGAGATGCCTTTCAGTGGAGGGGGAGATGCTGCTCGCGGCCTTGGACAGCGCACCGCACGGAAGGTTCCCGGCGGGTGTCAGGGCTGGACGGAGTTGGGCTCGGGGTCGGGCTTCTTCACGGCCACGTAGCACCGGCCTTGGTGTTCGGCTGTACCAGGAGGGCAGGGGGCGTCTTTCCGGTGGCGCACCCAACAGCCGCCCTGAACCTCGACTTCCGTTTCGGGCATGCAGGGTGGTTTGCGCTGCTCCTTGAAGGGCTTCTCGGGCATCGGGTAGGCGATAGCTGGAGCCGAAGGGCTCTGCCCATTCGTGAAAATAGGAGAGTCGTCGACGGGCCGGTGGAGTGCCGGCGTCGTGGCGGAGCGAGGCCAGAAGAGGAGGGCGAGGCCAGCGGCCAGGGCGATGCCCGCGCCCGTGAGACCCCAGCGCTTCATCCAGGGGCGTGCGCCAGGCTGGGGCTCGCGCTCGAAAGGCGCGCGGATGTCCTCGCGTCCGTCGATGCGCGCCAGGAGGCCCGCGAGGCGGATGAAGCCGAGGGTCAATTCGTGGAACGTGGGCAGCCGCCCCCCGGGCAGGCGCTTGAGGCGGAGGAAGAGGCCGTGGGGCTCGGTGCGGTTCGTGGCCTCCACGCTCCAGGGCGTGTACGTGCGCCAGTCGTCGCCCGTGCCGGGCATCAAGAGCAGCGCGGGCTCACCCGTTTCGACGTGACGTGCCTCATGAAGTCGGCCCTCGTCCTCCGGGATGCCTGGGTAACGCTCCCCGATCTCGTAGCCCCCCAACCGACGCCCCTTCCACTTCGTCGTATCACTCATGTCCGCGCCTCCCGTGTGTCTTCCTACCCGAGATGTCGGGCGGTTGTATAGACTCAAGAGGTCGTTCTTGGTCTATGTCCTGTGGCATACGTGCTTGCTGAGTGTAGATGCCAGCCTGTCTGTGATTGTGTTGTGCTTGGGTTGCTGAGACTGATGGATTGAATACTTGATTCAGTGCTGTATCGAGCGCGGTTGCGGGTCCGGCTTCTTCACGGGGACGTAGCACCGGCCCTGGTACTCGGCCGAGCGGGGAGGGCAGGGGGCGGACTTCTCATGCCGGATCCAACAGCCGCCGCGGACCTCGATCTCCAAGCCTTCGGCGCAGGGTGGCTTGCGCTGTTCCTTGAAGGGAGTCTCGGGCATCGGGTAGGCGATGGCGGGAGTCGACAGGTCCTGACCATCCGTGAAGAGCGGCGAGTCGTCGACGAAGCCGAAGGACGACGGAGGCGTGGTGGTCCGAGGCCAGAAGAGGAGGGCGAGGCCGACAGCCAGGGCGATGCCCGCGCCCATGAGGCCCCAGCGCTTCATCCAGGGGCGTGCGCCAGGTTGAGGTTCACGCTCGAAAGGAGCGCGGATGTCCTCGCGTCCGTCGATGCGCGCCAGGAGGCCCGCGAGGCGGATGAAGCCGAGGGTCAGCTCGTGGAACGTGGGCAGTCGACCTCCGGGCAGGCGCTTGAGGCGAAGGAAGAGGCCGTGGGGCTCGATGCGGTTGGTGGCCTCCACGATCCAGGGCGTGTACGTGCGCCAGTCGTCACCCGTGCCGGGCATCAAGAGCAGCGCGGGCTCACCCGTGTCGACGTGACGTGCCTCATGGAGTCGGCCTTCGTCCTCGGGGATGTCTGGGTAACGCTCCCCAATCTCATAACCCCCCAGTCGACGCCCCTTCCACTTCGTCGTGTCGCTCATGTGCACGCCTCCCGTGAGTCTTCCTTCCTACCCGAGATGTCGGGCGGTTGTATAGACCCCAGAGGTCGTGTTTCGACCGGACTCGATCAAACGTGCCGAAGCAGCGTCTGGATGAACCGTTCCGCGTGGGGAGAGGCCTGTCGCACCTTCGTGGGGTCGATGAGGGCCAGGATAGCGAAGCTGTGCTCACTCTTGGAGTAGTCGCCCTTGGTCTTGGTCTGACGGGTCGCCTTCTTCAATCCGTTGAGGACATCCAGCTTGGAGACCGTCTCGATGCGGGAGTTCTTGGGGAGCGCGGACTCCTGGAAGCCTTGCCCGAAGTACGTCTTCAACGCCGGGACGTCGGCGAGGAACCAGCTCTCCATGCACTGCACCATGAGATGCGTCTGGTCCTCCGAGACCTCCGGGATGGGCGCCCACGTGCCGCTGGCGATCAGGATGTGCCAGACTGTCTGATTCTCGGAGACCGGGCCCTCGGCATCGACGAGGAGGAAGATCTGGTCTCCGCGCGGATGGCGAAGGGCCGTGCAGAAGTCCTCGATCGCGTCGTTGCGGCTCCCGCAGGCGACGATCTTGGGTTGCTTCCCGGCGGGGAGACTCTTCTTGAGGAACTCGGCGAATCCACGTCGGCATTCGGTCCGCAGGGCATTGGAATCCCCCCCGCCTTCGACGTAGATGCGCACGCTCACCAGCGATTTCCTCCCAGCTCGCCCCGACGCCAGAGCTGTCCCAGCGTGTATTTACCGAGCCACTCCGACAGCTCCTCGCGCGTGCACCGGCGCATCACGGTGCTGCCCTGGTGCTTTTCACACACGAGGACGGCCTCGGGAGTGCTCGAGAGCGCATCGACCAGGGCATCCGAGTGGGTGGTGACGACGAGCTGCATGCGCTCGCTCGCCTCGCGCAGCAGCTTCGCGAGCGAGGGCATCAGGTCTGGGTGGAGGCCGATTTCGGGCTCCTCGATGCAGACGACGGACTGCGGCGCGGGGTTGAGGAGGACGGTGAGCAGGCTCAGCCAGCGCAACGTCCCATCCGAGAGACGGGTGGAGGGGATCACCCAGGTGTTCTCATGCAAGAAGACCTGGACCGTGCCGCCTTGCACGCTGACGTCGAAGTCGTGAATGCCGTCGTAGATCAGCCGCAGGTAGCTCAGCAGGGACTGCTTGGCCTCGGGACTGCGGCGGATCCGATTGAGCATCAGCCCCAGATTCCGCCCGTCCTCCATCAAGTAGTCGTTGGGCAGGTCGGCGGGCTGGGGCATTCGTGGCGGGAAGGTCCGGCCGAAGGTCCAGTCCCGGTAGAAACGGATCGAGCGCAGAAGTCCCGCGAGCTGGAAGATCTCGGGATAGCCCTCGGGGTCCTGCCGCTGGGACAGCACCGACTCGGTGGAATTGAAGTCGTGCGAATTCACCACCCGCAGCGACTCGCGATGGAGGATGTGGGTCAGGCCATTGAGCTCACCGAAGTACAGTTGCTGCGCATCCGACATGTGCACGAGCCGTTCCTCCAGCTCGCCCAGGCCTGGGCGCATGACATGGGGCCTCGCCGAGAGTTCGTAGCGCAGGGGGGTCGCGCCCTGGACGAGGGCCTCGAGCCCCGGCTTCGTCCCTTTCCGGTCGCCCTTCCACGACCACTCCTCGAGGCCACCTCCCGCGCGGAGGGCATCGCCCACGCTTCGGGGCGTGGCGGCGAGCAGTCCCAGTACTTCGATGAGGTTGGACTTGCCCGAGCCGTTGGGGCCGATGACGACGTTGAGCTCCCGGAGGGCGAGGGCCTCCGTATCGGGCCCGAAGGACAGGAGGTTCCGGGGCCGGAGGCTCTGGATGTGGACGGGCATGGCGGCAGGTTAGCGAAAAAGGAGCGTCACTCGCCCACGACGGCGAAGTGCGAGCCGAGCTTGTAGGCGGAGAGCGTGCCGAACTCGTCCAGGAAGTAGAGGTTGAGCCGCGAGTCGGCCTGGAGCGACATGAGGCCCACGCCGGCGCGCACCTCGGCGAGCACGTCGCCCCGGACGGGGTCCACCGCGCGCACGCGCTCGCCGGGCACCAGCACCACGCCGCGCGAGACGATGGGCGGCAGGGCCCGCGTGAGCTGCTCGCCCGCCGCGCCCACGCGCCAGTCCACCTCGCCCGCGTCGCTCACCCGCGCCGCCGCCCCCAGCGCGCTCGTCACCAGCACCGCGCCCGGCAGCCGCGCCAGCGCGAAGGGGCCCGGGCCCAGGTTCAACGGCCGCTGCCAGCGCGCCTGACCCGCCGCGTCCACGCACACCAGCACGCCCTCGCCCTCCAGCTCCCCGGCGATGTACAGCCGCTTGCCGCTGGGCAGCGGCGTGGAGGGCAGGGCGAGCGACATCTCATACGTCCACACCGACTCACCCGTGTGCGCGTCCGCCAGGAGCAGCGCCGAGTTGGAGCCCTGGCCCAAGAGCGCCACGAAGCGCTTGGCCCAGGGCACCGGCGCGCCGAGGAAGGGCAGGGACGCGCTCATCCGGAAGCGCACCTGGCCATCCGAGAGGCCCAACCCGTACAGGTAGCCCGAGTCCGTGGCCAGCAGGGCCCGGTGCGCGTGCACGCCCAGGTAGCCGCGCCGTGTGCGCGGAGGTGTCTGGCGCCACACCTCGCGGCCCGTGGCCTCGTGGATGGCGAGCGCCACGCGGTCATCCCCGAGCGTGTAGAGCATGCCGTAGTGGCGCAAGAGCCGCGGGCCGATGCGCATCGCCTCGTGGTCGCGCAGCCAGCTCGCGCCCGCGCCCTTGCCGGGAAAACCGCACAGGCGCACCGCGCTCGCCGCCAGCGTGTAGCCGTCCTCCGCGGCCGCCACGCCGTGGGACGCCGCGCGCCGCCACTGCTGCTTGCCCGTCTTGCGATCGAACCCGCACGCCAGGTCCGGGGACGAATACACGAGGCCCTTGGGGCTCATCATCAGCCGCCCCGCGTCCGCGTTGGCCAGCTTGCGCTGCTCCCACAGACTCTCGAAGCGCAGGCGGCGCAGGCGCCCGGGGACCTTCAGGGGCCGGGACGTGGGGGCCGCCGGCGCCGGGGCCCGCACGGGCGCGGCGCTGCCCTCGGCCTCGGGGCCCACGCCGTCGCGCAGGTGCGACAGGCCCTCGCGGCAGCGCTCGGTCAGCTCCACCAGGTAGGGGTTGGTCGCGAGCGCCCGCTCGTGCTCGGACAGGGCCACCGCGAGGCTCTGCCCCAGGTGGAAGAGGGCCGTGAGCAGCGCCTTGGCCCCGAGCGGAATGACCACCGGGCCCAGGCGCGTCTCGCCCGCCCGGAGGTCCAGGGACAGCTCGGGCCGGACGCCCGCGGGCTCGAAGGCGAAGCGCGGCTCGCCCACCTCCAGGGCCCGCGCCAGGTCCGCCGCCTGGCGCGTGAGCTCCAGGGTGGTGAGCAGCACGGGGCCCTGGGCGCGCCAGGCCACGGGCTTGTCGGGCAGCGCGAGCCACACCTCGCCCGGGCACAAGAGCGAGGCGAGGGCGGGTGCCTTGTCCTTCACCGCGCGGCGCAGCACGTCGTCCGGGTCCTCCAGCGTGAAGCCGAAGCCGGGCATGGCCGGGGGCTCCACCCGCAGGGCGAAGGGCTGGGGCTTGGGCTCGCGGCCGAGGAAGGTGGGGGACTCCAATTGCGCCAGGCTCCGCTCCAGGGCGTGTCCGGGCTCGCCCGCGCGCGTCTCCGGCCGCGCCTGGCCCAGGTCCTGGAGGAAGGACTGGCCGCATGCCCGGGCCGCCTCCGTCAGTTCATCCGCGTCCACGCGCAGGGGAGGGCGCAGGAGCCGGGCCGGGCGCGACAGGCTGGCCACCTGCACCTCGATGTCCGCTCCTGAACGTCTCAGGACCAGCTCCAGGTGGGCCTCGGTGAGGGAGACCTGGGCCACGCGTCGGGTGCCGCGGTGCAGCGCCGCCACCGCCTCGAGCAGCGCGGACACCCCCTCCACGAGGGGCTCCTCGACCGCGCCCGGCAGCAGATTCACGCCGTCGAGTTCCAGTGATACGGAATCGTGTGGCGCTCCCGCGGGTTCGCGCTTCCATCGATGTCCGATGCGAAAGCGGATCATCCCTTCCCCATTCGTTGACAAGCCAGAATAGCGATGGCTAGCATCCGCCGCCCATACGGACCTACATTTTTGTAACCGTTCGAAATTATTGGGGAATCGTCGATGACTTTTTATGAGGCCGCTCTCCGGGTGCTCGAGAGCGAAGGCCGTCCCCTCCATTTCCTCGAGATCACCGAGAGGTCGATCGCCCAGAACCTGCTGTCGCACGTGGGCAAGACGCCCGAGCTGACGATGTTGTCGCGGCTCGCGGCGATGGCCCGTCGCACGCGCGATCGCAAGGTGGTCGTCACCGCCAAGGACACCTTCGCGCTGACGGACTGGTCGCTGCCCGAGGACGCGGAGGCGCTGGCGCACACGGGTGTGATGGAGGCTCATCCCGAGGAAGGTCTGCCGCCCCTGCGGCCGACCGAGCGTCACCCGGAGTCGCGCAACGACAACGTGCGGGTGGCGGGACGGGGGAGCGAGCGCAAGCAGCGGAGGCGCGAGGACGAGGAGGAGGGCCGGGGTGGACGTCGGCGCCGCTTCCCGCCGCTGCCGGAGGTGGTGTTCGAGATCCTCAGCGAGGCGGACCAGTCGCTGCGGCCCGAGCAGCTCTTGGAGCAGGCGCGCACCAAGGAGCTCGCGGCGGAGGACGCCACGGTGGAGGCGCTGCTCACGGCGCTGCTCGAGGACAACCAGCGCCGCATCGACGCGGGCCGTCGGCCGCAGTTCTCCTTCTCTCCGGAGACGGGCGCGGTGACGCTCGAGCGCGCGGGCTCGCCGAGCGAGGCGCCGCCCCTGGAGCTGCAGGCCGCGTTCGCCGCGGCGCTGGGCATTCCGCTGGAGGACGGGCGGCCGGTGCTCAACCGCGCCGCGGCCGCCGCGGCCCCCGAGGCGCAGGCGGATGCCGCGCTGCTCACCACGGCGCGCACGGCCGTCAAGGACGCGCGCAAGGCCGTGGCCCGCGCGGTGCGCAAGCGCCTGGGCGAGCTGGACGTGGGCACCTTCGAGAAGTCCGTGGTGAAGATGATGCACGCCCTGGGCTTCCGCGAGCTCAAGGTGGCCAAGCGCTCCAAGGAAGGGCCCCTGCTCACCGCGCGCAAGCGCGAGGGCAGCGTGGACCTGCGCTTCGCCATCCGCATGCTCAAGGGCGTGCCCGCGTTGGATCGCAAGGCGGTGCAGGAGCTGCGCAAGGACCTCGGCCACTACTCGGCGCAGGTGGGTCTGCTCGCCTGCGCGGGCGAGGCCCGGGGTGACGCGCGCACCGAGGCCCAGGCCAGCGGCTCGCTGGTGATGCTCTGGTGCGGCGACGCGCTGGGCGAGAAGTTCCTCGAGGCCAAGGCGGCCGTCAGCGTCACCACGGTGGAGCTGTACGACGTGGACGAGCGCTTCTTCGAGGTGGCGAAGCTGGAGGCCGAGGAGGCCCAGAAGCGCCGCGAGGAGCGCGCCCGGGAGAAGCAGGCCCGGGCCGACGAGGGCGGCGAGGGCGGCGAGGAGACCGGGGCACGCGAGGCCACGGTGTCCGCCGAGTCCGAGGAGGCCCAGAAGGACTCCCAGAAGCGGCGGGAGGAGCGCCGCGAGGAGCGTCAGCGCGAGCGGGATGCGCGCCGCCGGGAGCGTCAGGCCGCGCGCCAGCAGCAGGAGGCCTCGGGTGAGGCGGCCAGCGCCGCGCCCGCGCCCGCGCCGCTCGAGGCGGCCGAGCCCGTCGCGCCGTCCGTGAACGACGAGGAGGGCGACGAGGAGGGCGACGACGAGGATCTGGAGGCCGCGAGCGCCTTCGTCGGAGGCACGACGGAGGGCGGGGCCACGTCCGAGGAGGGCGCGAGCGAGCGCAAGCGCCGCCGCCGCCGCCGTCGGGGACGCCGGGGTCGGGGCAACCGGCCCGAGGGCGCGCCGGGTGAGGCGGGGGCGAGCGCCGAGGGCACCGCCGCGCCGGAAGCCGCCGCGGAGTCGGCCGTCGTCGTGGCCGAGACCGTCGCCGTGACCGAGACCGTCGTCGTGACGGAGACGCTGGACGTGGTGGCGGTGGTGGCACCGCCCGCCGAGCCATCGCTCGCCGAGCCGTCGCCCGCCGAGCCGCCGCTCGCCGAGCCGCCGCCCACCGAGGGCGCCGTTCCCGCGCCGCCGCCGGAGCCGGCCGCCGCCGAGGCCCAGCCGGTCCCCGAGACGGTCACCGCCCCGCATGGCGACCCCGCGGCTCCCGACTCGAAGGACGGCCCGCCGGAGGGTGGCACGGTCTGACGATCCCGCTCTCCAGGGATGAGGGTCGCGCGGGACTGGGCTAGGGTTGCTCCCATGAAGCCCGCCTTGATCCTCTCCCTGGTGGCGTTGCTGCTCGGCGCCTGCCGCTCGCGCGAGCCGCGCTTCCCGGTGGAGCACGTGGAGCTCGAGGGCGCCACGGTGGTGGACAACGGCCTGCTCGGATGGGGGCCGTCGGACATCCGCTCCCAGTTCACGCGGTTGCTCCAGGACAGTCGGCGCTTCGTGCTGCCCACCGAGGAGGCGCGCGGTGGCGCCTCGGAGTCCTGGGTCCTCACCCTGGAGCTGCCCTTCACGCGCGAGGTGCTCAAGGACGACAGCACCTACGCCTTCGCCGAGGTGGGCGTCACCCTGCGGCTGGAGCGGCGAGGCGGCGAGGCGCCCCAGCGCTATCAGGTGGTGGGCCTGGGCGAGGCGCGGGTGGAGGCGAAGGACGCTCCGGCGCGGCGCAAGGCCCTGCGCGAGGCGCTCCTGCGGGGCCTGCAGCAGGTGACCGATGCCGCGAGCCTGCAACTCGCGGCGGTGGGACGCCCGGACGCGGCGCTGCTCGTGGACATCCAGTCCCCGGACGAGCGGGTGCGCGAGTTCGCCCTGCGGGTGCTCGCCGAGCGGCGCAACCCGGCCGCCACGCCCATGCTGCTGCGCCAGCTCCAGGACGAGGACGTCCAGGTGGCGCGCCAGGCCATGGGGGCGCTGGTGGAGATGAAGGAGCGCGCCGCCATTCCCGCGCTCATCGACCTGGTGAAGGATCGCGAGACGGGCTTCGTGCAGGAGGTCGTCTTCGCCATCGGGGAGATCGGCGGCACCGAGGCCGAGG
Source organism: Archangium primigenium (assembly GCF_016904885.1). Taxonomy (NCBI): domain Bacteria; kingdom Pseudomonadati; phylum Myxococcota; class Myxococcia; order Myxococcales; family Archangiaceae; genus Melittangium; species [Archangium] primigenium. Next base: position 6,707,974 of record NZ_JADWYI010000001.1, on the reverse strand, counting down.
CCTACCTCTTCACCGTGGCCCAGGGACACGATCAGCCCGCGGTGCAGGCCGCGGCCCAGCAGGCGCTGGATACACTCTACGCGGCTCACAAGCTCGCAACGCCGGAGGCGCGCGGCCCGGACCGCGCGGAACACTAGGAAACATGAAGCGGACCCTGAAGCGGAACATGAAGCTCTCGACCGTCGTCGTACGAATGGGCCTCGGGGCCGCGCTGGTGCTCGGGGCGCAGGCCTGCGCCAGCCGCCAGCCGGTGGCCGAGTCCACCGCCTCCTCGGAGCGCGCGCCCGAGGACCTGTCCGCCTACTACCCGCTCGCGGTGGGCAACCAGTGGACGTACCGGATCAACGGCCGCGCGGACAAATCCGTGACGGTGCGGATCGTCAAGGAGGAGGGGGGCTACTTCCAGGACAACCAGGGCGGGCAGCTCACCGTGGACTCCTTTGGCGTGCGCGACCTCAAGCGCTACCTCCTGCGCGGCCCGCTCACCGAGGGCACCCAGTGGACCAACGTGGTGTCGGTGTCGTCCACCGAGCGCTACCGCATCCTCCAGGCGAACGTGCCCTGTGACACGGCGGCGCGGGCCTTTGGCGCGTGCGTGCGGGTGGAGGCGCGCAACCGCGTGGACGCCGAGACCACGCTCATCAACGACTTGACCTTCGCCCAGGGTGTGGGTCTGGTGCGCATGGAGTTGTTCGTGGAGCGGAGCGGGGGAGAGCGCATGCCCCAGACCTCGCTGGAGCTGACGTCCTACACGGTGCGCAACGCGGGGGCCGAGGCGCGCCCGGGAGACTCGAGATGAAGGAAATCGGCATCGCCCTGCTGGGCCTGGGCAACGTGGGGCTGGGGACGTACCGCATCCTCGCGCAGCACGCGAAGGACATCGAGCGGCGCCTGGGCGCGCGCGTGCGGGTGCACCACGTGCTGGTGCGCGAGCCGGGCCGCGCCCGTCCCGAGGACGTGCCCTCGGCGCTCATCACCCACGACATCCAGACCATCCTCGCCAACCCCGAGGTGTCCGTGGTGGTGGAGCTGATGGGCGGCCTGTCTCCCGCGCGCGAGTACCTCGAGCAGGCCATCGCCTCGGGCCGCCACGTGGTGACGGCCAACAAGGCGCTCTTGTCCGCGCATGGCGAGGCCTTGTTCTCGCGCGCCGTGGAGCGGGGCGTGGAGGTGCACTTCGAGGGCGCGGTGTGCGGCGGCATCCCCATCATCCGCACGCTGCGCGAGGCGCTGGCCTCCGACCGGGTGGAGTCGCTCACGGGCATCGTGAACGGCACCACCAACTTCATCCTCTCGGCCATGGCGGACGAGGGCGCGACGTACGCGGACGCGCTCAAGCGCGCGCAGGCGCTCGGCTACGCGGAAGCGGATCCCACACTGGACGTGAGCGGCATGGACGCGGCGCAGAAGCTGTGCCTGCTCGCCTCGCTGGCCTTCTCCGCGCGCGTGTCCCCCGAGTCCATCCTGGTGGAGGGCATCACCGGCGTGACGCCCGTGGACATCGCCTACGGGCGCGAGGCGGGCTTCGTGCTCAAGCTGCTCGCCCGGGCGCGGCGCACCCCGGACGGCATGGACGTGCGCGTGCACCCGGCGTTCATCCCCGCGGCGAGCCCCCTGGCGGACGTGAAGGGCGGCTTCAACGCGGTGCTCCTGCAGTCCGCGGCGCTCGGGGCCTCGCTCTTCTCGGGCCTGGGCGCGGGCTCCTTGCCCACGGGCAGCGCCGTGGTGTCCGACATCATCGACACCTGCCGCAACCTGCTCGCGGGCGCCACGGGGCGGCTGCCCCTGCCCAGCGCGCCGCACATGCAGGACGTGCCCCTGTTGCCCTCGGGGGACCGGCGCGGTCCGGCCTACCTGCGCTTCTCCGTGAGCGACGAGCCGGGCGTGCTCGGCCGCATCGCCAGCGTGCTGGGCGAGAAGGGCGTGAGCATCAACTCCGTGCTCCAGCGCCCCCCGCGCCCCGAGGACACCCACGCCACCATCGTCGTCTTCACCCACGACACGCGCGAGGCGGACGTCACCGCCGCGGTGACGTGGATCGACTCGCTGCGCAGCACCCGGGCGCCCACCCAGGTCATCCGCATCGAGGAGGGCCCCGGCCTCCTGCTGTCCGGTCGCTAGGTGCCCGAGGAGGCAAGCCTCACGGGCCTCGCCCTCGGGGGCGGGGCCACCCCCCGTTGAAAGTCGGCTCCGCTCTCCCTACCCTGGAGCCCCTTCGAGCGGGAAGAGAGCAGCGCCATGGGTGTCGAGAGCAGCGAGCGGACGTACGAGGAACTCATCCTGGGCTTCCTGGTGGAGGGCCGGGATGACTTCCTGTCCGGCGAGGCCCTGTCGGACAAGCTCGGCCTGTCGCGCACGGCGGTGTGGAAGCACGTGGAGTCCTTGCGCGGCAAGGGCTACCGCATCGACGCGGTGCCCGCGCGGGGCTACCGGTTGATGGACGTGCCGGACAAGCTCTCGCCCCTGGAGCTCACGCCGCTCCTGTCCACGCACCACCTGGGCCAGGGCCTGCACTTCCACGAGTCGCTGCCCTCCACGAACGAGACCGCCTTCCGCCTGGCCACCGATGGCGCCGAGCACGGCGAGGTGGTCGTCACCGAGCAGCAGACGGCGGGCAAGGGCCGCCGGGGCCGGGTGTGGGCCTCGCCCTCGGGGCTCAACCTGTACTTCTCCGCCATCCTCCGGCCGGACCTGCCGCCGCAGCGCGCCCCGGAGCTCACCCTGGTGGCCGCGGTGGCCTTGTGCGAGGTGCTGCGCGAGGAGGGCGCCGAGGCCTCCATCAAGTGGCCCAACGACGTGCAGATCGGCGGCAAGAAGGTGGCCGGCATCCTCACCGAGCTGTCGGCGGAGCCCGAGCGGGTGCACTTCGTGGTGCTCGGCATCGGCGTCAACCTCAACGCGGGCCCGGCGGACTTCCCGCCCGAGCTGGCCGAGACGGCCACGTCGCTGTGCATGGCGCTCGGCCGGCGCATCAACCGCGCCCTGTTCACCGCCGCGCTCTGGGGCCGCCTGGAGGAGTGGCTGGATCTCCACCAGGACGTCGGCTTCGACCCGGTGCGTCAGCGCTGGGTGGAGCTCACGGGCACCCTGGGGCAGGAGGTGCGGGTGCGCACGGACCGCTCGGAGCTGCGCGGGGTGGCCGAGGGCATCGACGACTCGGGCGCGCTGCTGGTGCGCACGGCGGACGGTCGGGTGGAAAGGGTGCTCGCCGGGGATGTGGAGCAGGTGCGGCCCCGCTAGACTGCGCGGCGAGCCATGCTTCTCGCCATCGACGTGGGCAACACCAACACCGTGCTGGGGGTGTACGAGGGCCCACGCCTCCTGGACCACTGGCGTCTGGAGACGAGCGCCCGGCGCACCCCGGACGAGTTCGGCATCCTGGTGCGCCAGCTCTTCCAGTCCAGCGGCATCGACCCGGCCGGGGTGGAGGCCGTCGCCGTGTCCAGCGTGGTGCCGCCCCTGCAGTCCAACCTCGGGCGCATGAGCGAGCGCTACTTCAAGACGCGGCCCATGTTCGTGGGGCCCGGGGTGAAGACGGGCATGCCCATCCTCTACGACAACCCGCGCGAGGTGGGCGCCGACCGCATCGTCAACGCGGTGGCCGCCTACGACAAGCACCACACGGGCCTGGTGGTGGTGGACTTCGGCACCGCCACCACCTTCGACGCGGTGACGCCCAAGGGCGAGTACCTCGGCGGCGCCATCTGCCCCGGCATCCAGATTGGCATGGAGGCGCTCTTCCAGAATGCCTCCAAGCTGCCGCGCGTGGAGCTGGCCCGGCCTCCCCACGTGGTGGGTCGCAACACGGTGCACTCCATCCAGTCCGGCCTCTTCCACGGCTACGTGGCCCTGGTGGATGGCCTGTGCGCGCGCATGCGCGCGGAGCTGGGGTTCGAGACGCGGGTGGTGGCCACCGGGGGCCTGGCGCGCCTGGTGGCCAACGCCTCCACCCACATCCACGAAGTCGACGAGTTCCTCACGCTCGAGGGACTGCGCATCATCTACGGAAGGAACCACGCTTCATGAGCACGACGCCCGAGACCCCCGCCGCCCCGCCGTCTGGCTGTCCCCTCTCGGCGGAGGTCCTCCCGCCCAACACGCGCAAGCACGTGGACCCGGCCGCGCCGCCGCCCCTGCGGATGATGGCGGCCAAGGCCCTGGTGCCGCTGGCGCCCGCGGACATGCTCCGCGCGCTCTTCATGCTCACGTTCGACCCGGACGCGGGCGTGCGCGACACCGCGGGCAAGACGGCCGCCGCGCTGCCGGACCGCTTCTCCGCGGGCCTGCGGGACGAGGACGTGCAGGCGCCGGTGCTCGGCTGGCTCCTGCCGCTCTTGGTCGCCAAGGACGCCTACGCGGAGATGCTGGTGCTCAACCCCTCCACCCCGGACGAGTCCGTGGCCCAGGTGGCGCGCACGTGCAGCACGAAGATCGCGGAGATCATCGGGCAGAACCAGCTGCGCCTGCTGCGCCACGAGGATATCCTGCGCCAGCTGTGCACCAACCCCCAGGCGGGCCCCGCGCTGCTCGACGGCGTGTGTGACTTCGCCGTGCGCAGCGGCCTCACGCTCGCGGACGTGCCCCAGATGCAGGCGGCGCGCGTGCGCCTGTTCGGACCCCAGGCCGTCGCCGCGCCGCCCGATCCCGGCCCCACCGCCGAGGAGATCCTCCAGGAGTTCCAGGACGACCTGGTGAAGGAGAAGGCCCCGGCCGAGGCGGACGCCGAGGCGCCGCCCATGGAGGAGCGCAAGCGCGAGAGCCTCACCCAGCGCATCATGAAGATGACCATCGCGCAGAAGATCAAGCTCGCGACGCTGGGCAACAAGGAGGCGCGCAGCATGCTCATCCGCGACACGAACAAGCTCGTGTGCACCGCCGTCATCCGCAGCCCCCGCATCACCGAGGGCGAGGTTCTCAACAGCGCGGCGAACAAGGCCGTCAACGAGGAGGTGCTGCGCATCATCTACGGCAGCCGCGAGTGGACGAAGAACTACAAGATCAAGATGGCGCTGCTCAAGAACCCGCGCCTGCCGCTCGCCGTGGGGATGAAGTTCCTCAACACCCTGCGCGAGAACGACATCAAGGATCTGTCGCGCGACAAGAACGTGCCGTCCGCGCTCCAGGGCGTCGCCAAGAAGATGCTGGAGAAGAAGAACGAGAAGAAGCCCGAGAAGGACTAGTCCTCCCGGGCCGGGGTGGGGCGGGGGGGGCGGGGAGGAGTGACTCCCCGCCGGGGACCAGGCCTCAGGCCACCGCTTCTTCGTCGTCGTGCACGGCCACCGGCTGCTCCTCGAGCAGCTGGTTGGCGATGGCGAGCGCCTTCTTGGTCTTCTCGCGCAGCTTCTCGTCGGACTTGATGCGCGCGTAGAGCCGGGCCACGCGGTCCTCGTTGCGCGACACCGACTCCTCCAGCTCGGTGATGCGCCGGCGCAGCTCGTCGCCTTCCTGGCCGGCCTGGGCGCGCGTGGCGTCCAGCTCGGCGCGGGTGTTGTCCAGCTCGGCGCGGACGTTCTCCGCGTCCGAGCGCGCCGCCGCCAGCTCCGCGTCGAGCTGATCCGCGCGGGCCCGCGTCTCCTCGGCGTCACCCAGCTGCAACTGGTACTGCTCCACCTCGCTCTGCAGCGCCGCGGCGCGCGCCGTGGCGCCCCGGGCCTCCTCGCGGGCGGCGGAGAACTGCTGCTCGATGCGCCGGCGCTCCGCGGTGAGCTGGTCCGACTTGGTCTGCAGCAGCTTGAGCTGCGAGTCCTTGCGCGTCAGCTCCTCGGAGGCGCCGTTGGACTGCTGCTCCAGCGCGAGCAGGCGATCCTGCTGCTCGACGATCTCCTGCTCCTTCTGGTTGAGCTCCGTCTTGAGCCGGAGGATCTCGCGATCCTTGCGGTTGGAGGCCTCGCGCAGCTGCAGCGTGGCCTGATCGTTCTTGCCCACGGAGGACTTGGTCGTCTCCAGCTCCGTGGTCTTCACGTCCAGCTCGGCCTCGAGCTCCGTGATGCGCGACTCGGCGGTGCTCATCTGGGCGCGGGTGTCATCCAGCGTGCCCTCGAGCTCGGCCACCCGGGCGCGCAGGGTGCGCAGCTCGGCCAGGTCCGCCGCGGACGTGGTGGCGGCCACCGCCGGAGCGGCCCGGGCCACCGGAGCGGGAGCAGGCGCGGGCGCGGGAGCCGGGCGGGGCGCCGCCACGGGCACGGGCGCCGGAGCGGGCGCCGGGGCCGGGGCGGGACGGGCGGCGGCCACGGGCGCCGGGCGAGGCGCCGCCACGGGCACGGGGGTGGGCGCCGGGGCCGGGGCGGGCGCCGGAGCGGGCATGAAGCCCACCATGGTCTTCTCGTCGTCCATGCCGAGCGCGTCGAGCGACCCGTCGTCGGAGCCCCCGAGGCTGTCGAGCGAGAACTCCTCGTTCGCGGACGCCAGCGGCGCGGCCTCGGGCTCCTCCAGGCTGCCCAGCTCCGCCTCGGGCTCCCCGAAGGGCGAGTCGAGCATGGACAGCTCGTCGCCGTGGTGCTCCAGGGGCTCGCCCTCGATGGCCAGCTCCTCGCCGTGCACCGGCTCGTCGCCCGAGCCATCCAGGCCCCCGAGCGAGAACCCGTCGTCGACGACCTCACCCGCGGGCAGCTCGGGGAAGCCGATCAGCGCGCCCACGCGCTCCACCAGGTCGTCGGCGTGCACGGGCTTGGACACGTAGTCGTCCGCGTGCGCCTTGAGCTTGCGGTGCTGGGCGAAGCCGTCCGGGTTGCCGATGATGATGATGGGGATCGTCTTGAGATCGTCGTCCTTCTTGAGCTTGCCGCAGATGAGGTAGCCGTTCTGGCCCGCGGACAGGTCCACCGCGAGCACCACGAGCTCCGGCCGGTCACGGCGGATCTGCTCCACGCTGCCCTTGCCGTCGGTGGTCTCCTGCGCCGTGAAGCCCCGGGCCTCCAGGGCCTCGCGCAGGCTCGCGGAGAGGGCGGTGTCACTTTCGACAATCAGGATGTTCTTGGACATGGAGGGAGTGCCGGAACAGGAGGGGCGGGTGCCCGCCGCGCAGGGAACGCGGGGACGATGAGTCTGAAAAAGTCGCTCGGAAGGCTATCGGTGCCCATCCAGACCGTCAATCTTCGGTCCACTCGCGGCACCAGGCCGTCCGCCTCGTGGGGCAGGCAGGCGATCCCTCGGGACCGCGCGGATCAGGGCTGTAGCGACACGGGGCGCGCCTGGGGCTCGGCCGTCACGGCGACGGGCAGCTCCCGCGGGGCGGCCTGCTGGGCGAGCATGCGTCGGATGTCCGACTCGTCGAGGTCCGACACCAGCTCGTAGACGATCTCCCCCTCGCGCCACATGGCCACGTTGTAGCCAAGGCTGGAGTTCACCTGCACGGCGCGCAGGGGCGGCGCCTCCACTTCACGCCGGGTGTCGTCGAAGACGAACAACCCGATGCGGCGCGCGGGCGCCCCCTGGGTGTCTCCACCGCGCTCGTAGCTGATGTACGCGGCGGGGCGATCCGTCACGTTGGAGATGCGCGCGCCGGACAGGCGCACGTTGGGCCAGTGGGGGACGGACACGCGGTGGTCCAGCTTGCCGTCGAACCAGGCCTCCACCGTCTCGCGCGAGGTGCCCGCCACCTCGGCGGGCAGCTTCTTGGTGTGCCGCCGCACGGCGTCCTCGCGGTAGCGCTGGGAGTACTCGGGCCGGAAGAGCATCCACGCGCCTCCGCTCACCGTCACCAGCACGAGCGCCGCGGCGCCCATCCGCCACCACTCGGCCTGGGACCGGCGGCGGTTTTCCTGCTGGATGCCGCCCTGCAGCCGGGCGCGCAGCGCGTCCGGCGCCCGGGTGGAGACCGTGGCCTGCCGGACGGCACGGCGCAGCGACTGCTGCATCCGGGCCTCCTCATGAACCCGCCGGGCACACTCCGCGCACCCGTTCAGGTGCGCTTCCATGTCCACCCGCTCCTCGGGCTGGAATTCGCCATCGAGGAACGGCTGGAGAACCGAATCGAATTCCTGGCAGTTCATGAGCGCTCAGACAGGGGAGGGAGTGTATCCGGGCCCATCAACCTCGGACTACCCTACCTTCTTCCTGCGCCGATATTCATCGAGGCTCGCGGCGGGGGCCTGGGCCGCGCCGGGCTGCGTCAACTCCTCCGGCTTGAGCACGCCCGTACCGGCCGCGTACTCCTTGAGGGTCTTCTGCAGGAGCTTGCGGCCCCGGAACAGGCGGCTCATCACCGTGCCCACCGGGCACTCGAGGATCTCGGCGATCTCCTTGTAGGAGAACTCCTGCAGGTCCGCGAGGATGACCACCAGGCGGAAGTCGATGGGCAGCGCGTCGATGGCGCGCAGCACGTCGTCCGACAGGAGCCGGTCGAAGAAGTACTGCTCGGGGTTGGCCGCGAAGTCCGTGGCGTCCCGGCTCACGAAGCGCTCGTGCACCGCCTCGCGCTCCACGCCCTCCACCACGCTGCGCTCCTTCACCTTGCGCCGGTAGCGGTTGATGAAGGTGTTGGTGAGGATCTTGAAGAGCCAGGCCTTGATGTTGGTGCCGCGCTCGAACTTGTCGAAGAAGCGGTAGGCCCGCATGCAGGTGTCCTGCACCAGGTCCTCGGCGTCACGCTCGTTCTTCGTCAGCCGCAGGGCCGCCGAGTACAGCGGATCGAGGTGGGCCAGGGCCAGTTCCTCGAACTCCTGCTTGGTCCGATTGTTCTGCCTGAAGTCCAGCATGCTCCCGCCTTCCAGAGGCCCGAAATTACAGGCGAATGAGTCGTTAACCCCCCAGACAATGTATGTCCGGGAACAGAACGGGCAACAACCCAATCACGCCGCGCCGTTCGCACGGCTGCCCTGAAAGGCAGGAGACGCCTGGCGAAAAGTCTTATTCCCCAACCCCCCCGGGAAACACCCCCCGGACAGGGGTTCAGGTGCGCTTTCGCCCTACATCCCGCCGGGGTTTGCCCTAGCGGGGGCCCTTGGCGCCGATGGCGTCGTAGATGGACTGGTAGCTGTAGCCCAGGTCCTTGGCGACGGCCTCGTAGGTGACGTGGCCGTTGTAGGTGTTGAGGCCGCGGGCGAGCGCCTTGTCGGACTTGATGGCCTCCACCAGTCCCAGGTCGGCGATCTTCCGGCCGAAGGGGCGGGTGGTGTTGGTGAGGGCGAAGGTGGACGTCTGGGGCACCGCGCCGGGCATGTTGGCCACGCAGTAGTGCACGACGCCGTGCTTCACGAAGGTGGGGTTGTCGTGCGTGGTGGGCACGCACGTCTCGATGCAGCCGCCCTGGTCCACCGCCACGTCCACCACGACGGAGCCGGGGCTCATCTCGGCGATGAGCGCCTCGGACACGAGCTTGGGCGCCTTGCCGCCGGGGATGAGCACGCCGCCGATGACGAGGTCCGCCTCGCGCACGCTCTTGGCGATGCTCTCCGAGTCGGAGGCCAGCGTGGACACGCGGCCGAGGAACACGTCGTCCAGGTAGGTGAGGCGCTCGAGGTTGATGTCGATGAGGGTGACCTCGGCGCCCGTGCCCACGGCCACCTTGGCCGCGCAGGTGCCCACCACGCCGCCGCCGAGAATGACCACGCGGCCGCGGCGCACGCCGGGCACGCCGCCCAGCAGGATGCCCTTGCCCCCGTGCGCCTTCTCCAGGCACGCGGCGCCCACCTGGATGGCCATCTTGCCGGCCACCTCGCTCATGGGCTTGAGCAGGGGCAGCGAGCCGTCCTCCATCTGGATGGTCTCGTACGCCACCGCCGCGGCCTTCTTCTTCACCAGCGTGCGCGTGAGCTCCGGGTCCACGCCGGCCAGGTGGAAGTAGGTGTAGATGATCTGCCCGTCCTGGATGCGCTCGTATTCCGGCGCGATGGGCTCCTTCACCTTGACGATCATCTCCGAGCGCTTCCAGACCTCGTCCGCGCTCTGGACGATCTGCGCCCCCACGCGCTGGTACTCCGAGTCCGGCAGGCCCGAGCCCGCCCCTGCGTTCGTCTCCACCAGGACCGTGTGACCCGCGCCGGTGAGGGCGCGGACCCCCGCGGGTACCATGCCAACCCGGTACTCACGGGTCTTGATTTCCTTGGGAACGCCGACAATCACGTGGAATGCCTCCAAAAAGTTCCGCGGCTCCGCGCGGAAAAAGCGGGCGGACGCTAGGCAGGGGTCCAGGACGAGTCAAGACGCGCCCCGGCGAGCCATCGAAAGGCGTCAGCGAGGGTGATAGTTAACGTGACCATGACTTTGGCACCCAAGTTGTTGTTCGCCGATCCCAAGGGCCGGGTGATGGAGCACCCCTACCTGCTCGCCACGCTGCGCAGCGGCGAGGAGCTGGTACCTCCCCAGGACAAGCCCATTCCGCTGCCCTCGGCGGGGCGGCTCGTGCACCTGCCGGGTCGGCTGCCCGTGGGGCTCAATCCGGAGACGGGCGAGCTGGAGCTGGTGCGCGAGATGCGCATGGACGGCAAGACGTTCGTGCCCAGCGCCGTGGGGGCGCTCCTGCCGCCGGGCTACACGCGCACGTTCCTGCCCGGCGAGGTGAAGGCGGACGGGCCCGTGCTGCCGCAGTGGGCGTACACCGCCGCGGCCTGGGGCAAGGACGGGCCGGTGGCGTGGGCCATCCACACCGACAAGCGCTCGCACTGGGAGCCGGAGAAGTACTCGACGCCGGAGCTCAAGAAGCTCGTGGACGCGCACCTGGCGCGCTTTCCGGGCAACCGCGTGCTCAAGCAGCTCACCACGTGCGCGATGCTGTACCGCTGCTTCACCTCGCAGAACATCTTCTACGTGCGCGACGAGGGCGCCATCCCCGCCTCGGTGATGTGCAACGCGCGCTGCGTGGGGTGCATCTCGGATCAGCCCGCGGACGGTCCGCCCGCCTCGCACGAGCGCATGGACGACGGCCCCAGCGCCGAGGAGATGGGGGCCATCGGCCTGCACCACCTGGAGCACGCGCCGGGCCGCACCATGGTCAGCTTCGGCCAGGGGTGCGAGGGCGAGCCGCTCACGCGCTGGAAGTACATCGCCGAGTCCATCCGCTACATGCGCGCGCACTCCTCGCGCGGCTCCATCAACATCAACACCAACGCGAGCCTCACCCAGGGCCTGTCGGCCTTGTTCGACGCCGGGCTCGACGCGGTGCGTGTGTCGCTCAACTCGGCGGTGAAGGACCTGTACGAGGCCTACTACAAGCCGGTGAAGTACGGCTGGGAGGACGTGGAGGCCTCCATCGCGCTCGCGCGCGAGCGCAACGCCTACCTGGCGCTCAACCTCCTGCTCTTCCCGGGGGTCACCGACCGCGAGGGGGAGGCCGATGCGCTCGCCCGGCTGGTGAAGAAGTACCAGGTGGATCAGGTGCAGACGCGCTCGTTGTGCATCGATCCCATCCAGTACCTGGAGGTGGCGCGGGACAAGGGCGCGGGCGGCGAGCCCATCGGCATCCGCGAGCTGCTCAAGCGGCTCAAGGCGGCGCGGCCGGGCCTCGTCATCGGCAACTTCGCGCGCGGACTGGACGAGCGCCGCAACGGGGGAGTTCGGGAGTAAAGTTTCTCCCATGCAAGAACTCGCCTTCCTCCCCACGCATCAGATGGCCGAACGCATCCGGGCCCGTCAGGTGTCCGCCGTCGAGCTGCTGGACGCCCACCTGGGTCAGGTGTCCCGCAACAACGTCCGGCTCAACGCCCTGGTGACGCTCGACGAGCGCCGGGCGCGTGCCCGGGCGCGTGAGGCGGACGCGGCGCTCGCGCGGGGGGAGGTGTGGGGGCCCTTGCATGGCGTGCCGCTCACCATCAAGGACGCCTTCGAGACGACGGGGCTGCGCACGACGAGCGGCTTCGACGCCCTGGCGCGCTACGTGCCCGAGCGGGATGCCACCGTGGTGGCGCGGCTCAAGGCGGCGGGCGCCGTCATCGTGGGCAAGACGAACATGCCCCGGCTCGCGCTGGACACGCAGACGCACAACACCGTCTTCGGCCGCACCAACAACCCCTGGGACGTGGCCCGCACGTGCGGGGGCAGCTCCGGCGGGGGCGCGGTGGCGGTGGCCGCGGGCATGAGCTCGCTCGAGGTGGGCAGCGACATCGGCGGCTCCATCCGCATTCCCTCGCACTTCTGCGGCGTGTTCGGCCTCAAGCCCACGGATGGGCGCATTCCCCTGTCCGGCCACATCCCCGGCATGCCGGGCGCGCCCCGGGGCGTGCGCCACCAGGGCGTGGCCGGACCCCTGGCGCGCACGGTGGAGGACTTGCGGCTCGCGCTGCGGCTCCTGGGCGGACCGGACGGCCAGGACACGGAGATGGCGCCCGTGCCCTTCCAGGAGGTGCCCCGCCGGGAGCTGAAGACGTACCGCTTCCTGTGGACGGACGACTTCGGCGGCCTGCCCGTCACCGCGGAGATCCGCTCGGCGCTGGCGAGCCTGGCGCGCGCGCTGGAGGCCGCGGGGTGCGTGGTGGAGCGCCGCACGCCGCCCATCGACTTCGAGCGGGTGTGGCTCGCCTGGGGCATGCTGCTCGGCGCGGAGGTGGGCTCGGAGATTCCGAACGTCGCGCGCGTCATGACGGCCCTGTACTTCCGCTCCATGCGCGGCGACTCCGCCATCAACCGCGGCATCATCCGCGGGCTGTGGGGCCGGATGTCCGACTACACCCAGGCGCTCGCCGTGCGCGATGAGATGATGGCGCGGCTCGAGTCCTTCCTGTCGGGCTGGGACGCCTGGCTGTGCCCGGTGACGATGAGCCCGGCCTTCACCCACCGCCAGAGCGGCGAGTGGCTGGAGGTGGACGCGCGGCGCGTGCAGTACATGGAGGGCACCGCGGGCCTGCCCAGCCTCTTCAACCTGACGGGCCACCCCGTCGTGGCCATGCCCCTGCCGCGCGCGGACGCGCGGGCGCTGCCGCTCGGGGTGCAGGTGGTGGGGCGCCGCTGGGGCGACGAGGCCCTCCTGTCCGTGGCCGAGGCGCTCACGGACGTGACGGGCCCCTTCCAGCGCCCCCCGGGCGTGTAGCGGCCCGGGCGGGGAGGGCGGGCGCCGGGACTACTCGGCGCCCGTGACCACGGGGTTGAGCTCCTTGGCCACCAGGTTGCCCAGCACGGCGTCCTTGGGCACGTAGCCATCGGCGCCGGCCTCGCGGCAGATGCGCTGCAGCTCCTCGATGTTCTCGCCGGAGCACAACAGCACCTTGATGCCCTTGAAGAGGCTGTTGCTCTTGATGAAGCGGCAGAACTGCTCGCCGTTCACGTTGGGCATGCGCACGTCGAGCAGCACCAGGTCCGGACGCGTCTGCTTCTTGAGGATGATCTTCGTCGCCTTGTCCGCGGAGTCGGCGATGTGGACCTCGAAGCCCTTGGACACGAGATCCGCCTCGATGATGCGGGCCGTCATCTCGCTGTCGTCGACGATGAGGATGCGGGGCTTGCGGCCGGCCGCCGCCGCCATCTTCGCCGCCGAGGGGAAGCCCCCCGAGGAGACGGCCGGGGCGGTGGGCCCGGGCGCCGGGGCCGTCACGGGCGCCGGAGCGGGCGCGGCGGTGGCCACGGGCGCGGCGGTGGCCACGGGCGCGGGCGCCGGGGCGGGCGCGGCGGTGGCCACGGGCGCGCTCGCCGCGGGACGCACGGCGGGCACCTGAGAGAGGGGCGACAGGGTGGTGCGCGGCGGGGCCTCGGCGGGGCCCGCGGGCCTTGGCGCCGGGGCGGCTCCGGCCGGAGTCGCCGCTCCGCCCGGGGGAGGCGCCGTGGGGGCGGGGCGGGTCGCGGGCGCCGGGGCGGCGGGACGGGCCCCGGGAGCGGTCGCTCCGGCGGGGGCCGGTTGTCCGGGCATCGCCGGACGCGGCGCGGCCCCGGGCGCCGCAGCCGGGGGCCGGGGCGCGGCGGGGGGCGCGGTGCCCGCGGGAGTGGCGGCGGGACGGGCGACGGGCGCGGCGCCGGGGGCGCTCACGGGGGCCCGGACGGGGGCTGTCGCGGCGGGCGTCGTGGGCGCCGCGCCCGGAACGGGGGACGCCGCGGCGGGACGCGGGGCCCCGGGCTGTCCCGCGACGGGCGCGGGACGGGCGACGGGGGCCGCGCCGGGCGCCGCCGCCGAAGCGGGCGCGAGGGGGCGAGCCGCCGGAGCCCCCGTGGGCGCGGTGCCGGGGGCCGCGACGGGCCGGGCGGCGGGCGCGGGCGCTCCGGGCGCGCGGGGAGCGGCGACCCCTGGCGCGGCGGGCCGGGGCGCGGCCGCCGGAGCAGCGGGGCGGGGGGCGGCCGCCGAAGCGGCGGGCCGGGGCGCGGTCGACACGGGCGGCGCGCCCAGGATGCGCATGATCCCGCCGATGACGGCCTCCAGGCCGCCGCCCTTGAGGATGTAGGCATCCGCGCCGGACTGGCGCGTCTTGGCCGCGAGCTCCTCCTCGGAGATGTCCGAGTAGAGCACCAGCTTGGACGTGACCTTTTTCTGCGTGCGGAGGTACTCGACGACGTCGTCGCCGAACATCTCCGGCATGTTCACGTCCATGAGGATGAGCGAGAACGGCCCCTCGGAGAGCTTCACTTCGAGGCTCGCAAGGTCGGTCGCTCCGGTGGCGTGGTAGCCAGCGGCGGAGAGCGCCCTCACCGTCAGTTCCACCAGCATCGGGCTATCATCGATGACCAGTACGCGAGACATCTTCCTCCCCTGGAATACGGCAGTCACCCTACACCGTTGAGAAGGCCCGGACCATGTGATTCGGTCCACTCTTGACCCACTTCGCTCGCCTCCGGATACTTTGGCGCCTTGACCAACACTCCCCTCCAGCGTGCGCTCCGAATGGCCCCCGACCGGGCCATCGCGAGTCAGGCCCGACCCGAGCAGGAATTCTTCTGTTTCCGCGCAGGCGAACTCCGCCTCGCGGTTCCCAGTGAGAACGTGCTCGAGGTCATTCGGACAGGGCCGATGACGCCCCTGCCCCGCACTCCTTCCTTCCTCCTGGGCGTCACGGGACATCGCGGCGAGGTCATCCCCGTGATGGATCTGCTGCGCTTTCTCGGCAAGGGCGAGGCTCGGGTGGGGCCGCGTACCCGGCTCTTCATCGGCATGAGCGGCAACTACCGCGTGGGCGTGGTGGCCGACGCGGTGCTCGGCCTGCGCCGCGTCCCCGTGGCCGACATCCTCCCGCCGCCCCTGGGCGGGGACGCCGCCGCCGAGCACCTGATCGGCGTGTACGAGGTCGCCGCCCTCCAGGAAACCATGGCGCTCATCCACTTCACCAAGCTCTTGCAGAGTGCTCGCCAGCGCGCGGTGGTGAGATGATCTACGACGATGTCGCGCCCACGCGCGACGAGGTGGACGTCCTCTTCTTCATGGTGGGGGATGTCCTGTATGGAACGGATGCGTCGCAGGTGTTGCGCATCGAGCGTTCACTCCCCGACGACCTCAAGGTGCCGGAGCTCGGCGCCTTGCGGCATGGCAATCGCGCGCTCGTCTTCGATGCGCCCGAGGGCGAGGGTCATCTCAAGGTGGACGCCATCCGGGGAGTGCGTCCTGTTCCCATCCGGGACTTGAGGCGGTTGCCGCTCGTGGCGGGCGCCGCGACCTATACGGTGGGTGTGTTCCTCGATCAGGAGCGTCCCGTGATGCTCATCGATCTTCTCGAAACCTTGAATGCTCAAGGAAGGCACTGAAGGCAATGTCGCTCGTTGATTCCAAGAACGAAGTGTTCGCCGCCGAGGGCGCGGCCGCCCGCGCTCCGAAGAAGCCCGGCACCCTCAAGCCCCTGACCGACACCGTGATCGCGGTGCTCGCGGGCAACCTCGACGCGCGCGTGGGCAAGAACGCGGTGGACGAGGAGTCCTCGGATCTGGCCAACCTGTTCAACCAGCTGCTCGATCGCTATGCCGTCTCCGAGCACCGCAAGCAGGTCGCGGCCCAGGAGATCGATCAGGCCATCGACGCGCTCATCACCCTGGTGCGCGAGGGCGACCTGGCCTCGTGGAACACCACCACCGAGGACGCCCAGCTCGGGCCGCTGCTCGAGGGCTTCGGCAAGGTGATCGAGACCCTGCGCACCTTCGTGCGGGAGATCAACGAGGCGGCGCTGCGCCTGTCCTCGTCCTCCAACCAGGTGCTCGCCGCGTCCACCCAGCACGAGACGAGCTCCACCGAGCAGGCGGCGGCCATCCACGAGACCACCGCCACCATGGAGGAGCTCAAGCACGCCTCGGCGCAGATCGCCGAGAACGCCGGCAGCGTGGCGCGCGTGGCCGAGGAGACCCTGGGCGCGGCGCGCGCCGGCCGGGGCGCCATCGGCGAGTTCATCCAGGCCATGCAGCAGATCCGCAGCGACGGCGTCGCGGTGGCCGACTCCATCACCAAGCTGTCCAAGCGCGTCGAGCGCATCGGCACGGTGGTCGAGGTGATCGACGAGATCGCCGACCGCTCGGACCTGCTCGCGCTCAACGCGGCGCTCGAGGGCAGCCGCGCGGGTGAGGCGGGCAAGGGCTTCTCCATCGTGGCGGCCGAGATGCGGCGCCTGGCGGAGAACGTCATGGAGTCCACCAAGGAGATCAAGAACCTCATCACCGAGATCCGCGAGGCCACGGCCGCCGCGGGCG
Organism: Archangium primigenium; assembly: GCF_016904885.1. Taxonomy (NCBI): domain Bacteria; kingdom Pseudomonadati; phylum Myxococcota; class Myxococcia; order Myxococcales; family Archangiaceae; genus Melittangium; species [Archangium] primigenium. The sequence goes on along the minus strand of NZ_JADWYI010000001.1, from coordinate 6,691,453 downwards.
CCGCGGCGGAGGCCTCCAAGGAGGCCACCGAGTCCGGTGAGAAGCTCGGCGCGGTGGCGGCCCAGGCCGTCGAGGGCATCCTCGCCGGCGTGCAGGAGACGAGCGACGCGGCGCGGGTCATCAACCTCGCCACCCAGCAGCAGCGCACGGCCACCGAGCAGGTGGTGGCCTCCATGGCGGAGATCGAGGACGTGACGCGCCAGACCACCTCGGCCTCCAAGCAGGCCACGGGTGCCGCCGCCGAGCTCAACCAGCTCGCCGGACGGCTGGCGGAACTCATCAAGCGCTTCAAGGCCGACTGACGACAGGAGCGGGAGGGCCCACCCGGGAGGCGTGAACGTCGCCCGGGTTCCCTCCGGTCATGGATACCGAAGCCCTCAAGAGATCCCTCCTGCAGAAGTTCCAGGAGGTCAGCGCCGACCGTCTGCAAAAGATCCAGCTGGGTGTTCTCGACCTCGAGAAGCCCACGGCGGATCAAGCGGCGGACGAGGTCGCGCGCGAACTGCATACGATGAAAGGCGAGGCCCGCATGCTGGGCCTGGCCGCCATCGGTCAAATCGCCCACGCGGCCGAGGACCTGCTGCGCGCCGAGCGGGACGGCAAGGCGGCCACCGAGGTGGCGACCGACCTGCTGCTGCGCGCGTGCGACACCATCTCGGACCTCTTGGAGGATCACTCCGGGGCCCAGGGAGGCACGCCCGCCTCCCAGGAGATGTGCGAGGCCCTGTCCGCCGCCTCCGGTCACGCGGTGCCGCCCATTGGCGGCGTCAAGGGGGCGTCCTACACGGCGCTGCCCGCGATCCGTCCGGCCGCGCCCCCCGCGGAGCCCGTGCCGCACGCGCCCAACGTGCTCGAGGTCACCGCCGAGTCCGTGGAGCCCTTCCCGGCGCCCGCCGCGCCGCCCCCGGCCCCCCTCGCTCGCGCCGCCAAGGCCGAGCACCACGAGGAGCCGCACGCGCACAAGGCCCTGGCCGACCGCAGCATCCGCGTGAACGTCGAGGTGCTCGACTCGCTCGGCCTGCTCGCGGGTGACCTGCTCGTGGAGAGCGCCCGGGGCCGTCTGCGCGCCTCGCAGATCGAGTCGCTGCTCCAGCGCTTCTCGCGCCTGGGCGACCGCTTCCTCAAGCTGGCCGAGCGCCTGGACGTGCCCAACGTGATGCGCAACGACCTCGAGCACATCGAGGGCGACCTGCACATGCTGCGCGACGACGCGTTCCGCTTCGTGCGCACCAACGGCGACGGCATCGAGACGCTGCACAGCAGCCTGGCCATGATGGCCGACCACGTGGCCGAGGCGCGGCTGGTGCCCCTGTCCACCGTGTTCGACGCCTTCCCCCGCGCGGTGCGAGACCTGTCGCGCGCCCAGGGCAAGGAAGTGGACCTGGTCATCGAGAACGCCGACCTGGGCGTGGACCGCTCCATGCTCAACGACGTGCGCGACGCGCTCGTGCACCTGCTGCGCAACGGCGTGGACCACGGCCTGGAGACGCCCGACGAGCGGCGCATGCTCGGCAAGCCCAACGCGGGCCGCCTGCGCATCCGCGTGCGGGTCGACGGCGACATGCTCAGCATCGAGGTGGACGACGACGGCCGCGGCATGGATCCGCAGCGGCTGCGCGAGGTGGCGGTGCGCAAGCGCCTGCTCACTGACCACCAGGCCGCCGCCCTGTCCGAGCGCGAGGCCATCGAGCTCGTCTTCCGGCCGGGCTTCTCCACCCGCGAGGAGGTCACCGACATCTCCGGGCGCGGCGTGGGCATGGACGTCGTGAAGAAGAAGGTGGAGTCCCTGGGCGGCTCGGTGGGCATCGTCAGCCGCCTGGGCCGTGGCTCCACCTTCACCCTGCGCCTGCCCCAGTCGCTGGCGCTCATGAAGGTGCTGCTCGTGCGCCTGGGCGACGACGTGTACGGCATCCCCGCCGCGGACGTGGTGGCGGTGATGCGCGTGAAGCCCGATGATCGCATGGAGGTCTTCGGCACCCTGGCGGTCAAGCACCGGGGCAAGCCCATCGCGCTGGTGGGCCTGGGGCCGCTGCTCGGCGTCAACGGCGGCAACCGCTTCGACAAGCCGCCCGCCGTGGTGGTGCGTCATGGCGACGACCATGCCGCGCTGGTGGTGGACGGCTTCGTGGACGAGCGCGAGGTGGCGGTCAAGCCGTGTGGCGGCGAGTTCCTCAAGGGCGCCGCCTTCATCGCGGGCACCGCCGCGCTGGAGGACGGCCGCATCGCCGTGCTCCTGCACGTGCCGGACATCATGACGGAGGTGCGCCGCATGGCGCGGCCCGTCACCCAGGGCACGTCCATCAAGCGCCTCAAGGTGCTCCTGGTGGACGACTCGCCCATCGCCCGCGCCACCGAGTCCGCGCTGGTCAAGGCCCTCGGCCACTCCGTGGACGAGGCCCAGGATGGCGAGGAAGGCTACCTCCGGGCCCAGTCCCAGCCGTATGATCTGATCCTCACGGACGTCCAGATGCCGCGGTTGGATGGCTTCTCGTTCACGCGTCGACTCAAGTCGACGGCGGGTCTTGCCCGCACCCCGGTCATCGTCCTTTCCTCGCTCGCGTCTCCGGAAGACAGGCGGCGCGGGGCCGAGGCGGGAGCGGATGCCTACCTGGTCAAGGGCGAGCTGGGCGTGGAGAGTCTGGCGCAGACCATCGATCGGCTGACCTGAGCGGGCACGAGGAGGGGAGACATTGGACGTGGGCGCGTCCGCATACCGCGTGCTGCTCGTGGGCGAAGTGTTCCGTGGCGCAGCACGCGGCCTGTTCGACGGGGCGGTGCTGGCCCCGTCCGGCACCGTCTGCGCGTTCTCCGATGCCCTGGAGAGCGTGCAGCGCCAGCATCCGGACGTGGTCATGGTGGACCTGTCCAGCCCCGAGTCCCTCAAGGCCATCGCGCGGGTGATGGGCGAGCGCCCCGTGCCGGTGCTCGCGCTGCACCCGGGGCTCCTGTCGGACGCCGAGGCCTTCCAGGCGCTGGCCTCGGGGGCGGTGGACGTCCTGCCGCGCCCCGCCGAGCCCGGCCTGGATTTCTGGCAGGCGGTGGGTCGCAAGCTGCTCCTGCTCGCCGAGGTACGGGTGACGCGGCCCGTGGGCCAGTCCAAGCCCGTGCGGCCCACGGCCGAGGCGGCCCCCTATCCCCTGGTGGCCATCGCCTCGTCGCTCGGAGGCCCCAAGGCGCTCTCGGTGCTCCTCAAGACGCTGCCCGCGGACTTCCCCGCGCCCGTGTGCATCTGCCAGCACATCAGCGAGGGGTTCACCGAGGGGCTCGCCCAGTGGCTGGGCTCCAGCTCGGTCCTGCGCGTGGTGGAGGCCTCGGACGGCGAGGCCATGGTCCCCGGGAGCATCTACATCGCCCGCTCCGGGGCGCACCTGCTCGTGCGCCCCCGCGGCCTCCTCTCCCTGGAGCCGAGCCCACCGGTGCGCGGCTTCCGGCCCTCGTGTGATGTTCTGCTCATGTCCGCGGCGGAAAGCTTCTCCACGCGCGTGCTGGGCGTCATCCTCACGGGCATGGGACGGGACGGGGCGCGGGGCCTCAAGGAAATCCGCGAGCGGGGTGGGCGCACCATCGCGCAGGACAAGGCGACGTGCGCCGTGTATGGCATGCCCAAGGAGGCCGTTCGTCTGGGCGCCGCCGAGGAAGTCTTGCCACTCGACCAGATCGGACCAACGCTGACCAAATGGGTGCGGACATGCTGACAGTGACCTCCCGGGCCCTGCAGCAACTGGCCTCCCTGCTGCTCGAGCGCGCGGGGCTGAAGATCACCCCGGACGGCTACCACAGCCTGCGGCTCGCCCTGTCCACGCGCATGCCCATCGTGGGGCTCGAGGACTCGGAGGAGTACGTGCGGCGCCTGCGCGGCATGGAGGACGAGCTGCGCGCGCTCCTGCCGCTCGTCACCGTGGGCCACACGGAGTTCTTCCGCGATCCCAAGCAGTTCCGCGCCCTGGAGAGCCGCATCCTCCCCGAGGCGCTCGCGCGCGCCCGGCGGGAGATGCGCCGGGTGTCCATCTGGTCCGCGGGCTGCGCCACCGGGGAGGAGCCCTACAGCCTGGCCATGGTGCTCGCCGAGCTGGGCGCGCTGCCCATCGAGGTGGACCTGTGGGCCACCGACCTGAACCTCGCCGCCGTGCAGGCCGCCAAGCAGGGGCGCTTCGCCGCCCGGCGCGTGGCCGGCATGGCCACCGAGCGCCGCATCCGCTTCTTCCGGCCCGTGGAGGACGGCCAGGAGATCGTCTCCTCCCTCAAGGACTACGTGCGCTTTGACGGGCAGAACCTCGCGGTGCCCGTCTTCGAGAAGGTCAAGCCCGAGTCGCTCGACCTCATCCTCTGCCGCAACGTCATCATCTACTTCGACCTGCCCACCATCCGCGCCCTGATGGACCGCTTCCTCATGGCGCTGCGGCCCGGGGGCCTCTTGCTGCTCGGCTATTCGGAGAGCCTGTTCAAGGTCTACGACCGCTTCGAGATGGTGGAGGTGGAGGGCTCGTTCATCTACCGGCGGCCCCTCAAGCCGCTGGAGCCGCGGGCGCCCGGCGCCGGGCCCAAGTCCCAGACGCTCAACGCGCTGCCGCCCATCACCGCCGCCGAGCGCGCGGCGGTGCTCGCCGCCGCCTCGTCCACCGCCTCGTCCCTGGGCAAGCCCAAGCCCCGCAAGGTGGCGCCGCGCCCGGTGCTGGCGTCCACCCAGGCCCTGCATCAGGCGCTGGACGCGGGCGAGTCCAAGGCCCCGGTGCTGGCGGCCTCCGAGCTGCCCCAGGCGGAGACCACGCCCACGCGCAAGACGCCCCGGCTGACCGCGGAGTTCCTCGCGGCCTCGCGCGAGCGCCCGGCGCCGGAGATGCCCGCCTGGTCGTTGATGCTCTCGCCCGGCGAGCGGCTCAACGCGGCCGTGCGGATGATGGAGCGCGGGGACTTCGTGTCCGCGGTGGCCACCGTGGAGCAACTCCTGGTGGACGAGCCCAGCCACCTGGACGCGCTGCTCACCGTGGGCAACCTGTACTCGCTCACCGGGCGCATGTCCGATGCGCGCGATGCCTTCGGTCAGGCGCTCAACCGCGAGCCGTTGTGCGTGGAGGCCCGGGTGTTCGGGGGGCTCGCGGCGCTGCAGGCCGGAGAGCTGGCCGAGGCGCGCGCCGAGCTGGGCAAGGCGCTCTTCCTGGAGCCCTCGCTCGCCATCGGCCACTACCTCATGGCCCAGGTGCACGAGCGGCTCAGTGACAACGAGGCGGCGCGGCGCAGCTACCGCAACGCCATCGCCCAGCTGCGCTTTCCCCAGCGGCCCCTGGCCGGCCACTACCCGGAGCTGCCGGACTCGGCCGAGGCCATCTCCCGCGCGGCGCGCTACGCCCTCGCCGCGCTGGAGGAAGGCCCGCTGCTGTAGCTAGGCGAGGCCCTTGTTCACGTCGTCCAGGCTCTTCTTGGGGTCCAGCACCGTGCTGAACTTGTCCTGGATGTAGGACTTGGCCTTGCCGCGCAGCAGCATGCCGGGGTCGGTGCCCTCGCCCTGGATGACGCCGTCGGTGATGGTGAAGTTGGCGTCCAGGCTGATGCCCATCACCTTGCCGTTCACCTTCGCTCCGTCACCGCTCCAGTTGGACTGCACGCCGTACTTGTCCTTCCAGTACTTGAGCAGCTGCTCGACGCGCTGCCGGGCTTCGTCCTTCGACAGGGAGTGGGGGACGTCGAACTTCATCATGCCCATCGGTTGCTCCTTCGCGGTTATTCCGTCCTTTACCGGGGGTAGTGAGCCCGGCCAGGGATGGGAAGTCGGGTCTCGCCGCGAGGCGCCTGGAAGTCAACAGTGATGCGAGGCCGCCTGGCGCATGGCCCCCTGGCCGCCGCTCGGGCGAGAAACCTCCACGGGCGGGTGGGCGAGCGCGTCCCCAGATTCGCGGCATGGCGCGAGTCCTTCCTTTTTCCGCTCTGATTCCGTCGCTCGAGTCCCATCTGTCGGCCGATGCCGCGGGCGCGGCCTTCAATGCGCCGCCCCGAGCCAGTTCGGTCCGGCCCTTGTTGGATCGCGTGGATCCCACCGCGGAGCTGGGCCGGTGGCGGGAGGCGGGCTCGCTGCTGCGGGATGCCCGGCCCGCGCTCTACCTCGCCGAGGTGCACAACCCCGAGGGCGTTCTGGGCGCGCCTCCCGTGCGCTTCCTCTTGTGCGCGCTCGCGCCGGACGCCGCCGAGCCCCTGGAGAGCGAGCCCTACCGTCCGCGCTCCGCGCAGGTGGAGCCCACCGTCACCCTGGCGGCGGACGACCACGGCGTGCTCAAGGGGCTGCTGGCGGAAGCCGCCGAGCGGGGCAGCGTCGTGTGGCAGGGCACCTTCCAGGGCGCGCCCATGTCGCTGCGCCGCATCGAGCCCTCGCCCGTGGCGCGGCGCATCCAGGCGGTGCTCGATGACGCGCCCCTGCGGCCCCTGGCGGAGCTGGACGCCCGTCGGCCGAGCCTCGCGGCCGTGGTGCCGCTGTCGGATCCCGGGCTGCACTTCGAGCCGGTGCACCGGGCCATCAAGGGTGTATCGACCTTCCAGGAGGACACCTTCCTGCGCCTGGTGACGGCGTACGCGCGCGTCTACGAACTCGACGAGCCGCTGACGTCCGCCCGGGGCGTGGCGCTGGCGAGCGAGCGGCTGGCGACGATGGTGCGCGGACAGCACGCGGTGCTGCTGGTGTTGCCCGAGGGGCGGGGGAAGATCCTCCGCTTCCGGCAGGGGCTGGACCTGGCGCACCTCAAGGCCGCGCCGCGCAACCCCACGCTGCGCAGCCTGGACCTGGCGCTGCTCAACGCGCTGGTGCTCCGCACGGTCATGGGCATCCAGGAGCCCGAGGCGCCGGGGCACCCGCAGGTGTTCGCCATCCAGGGGCTGGACGCGCTGGTGCGCGACGTGCGGGCGGGGACGTTCCAGGTGGGCTTCGCCCTCAACCCGCCGCCGCTCTGGGAGGTGCGCGCGGTGATGGAGGCGGCCCAGAGCCTGCCGCCCAAGACGCTGCGCGTGGAGCCCGCGCCGCCCGCGGGCCTGCTCTTCCTCGACCCGGAGGCCTAGGGCGCGGCGCGCGCGGGGGGCGGGGCGTCCTTGTCCTGCTGCTCGCGGCAGATGGCGAGCTGGTTCTTGATGACCTCGAGCGGCACGGCCATCTCCAGGTTGAAGGAGTCCCCGTCTGGCCGCACCTTGGCGAAGTCCAGGAGCTGCGCGAGCTTCGTGTCGCCCTCGGCCTGGGCCCGCATGCGCGCGAGCGACAGCGCGCCACCGAGGGACTTGCCCAGGTCCGTCAGCTTGTTGGCGTCCATGCCCCGGACACGCGCCGTCATGGCGAAGTCCCTGCTCGCGTCCACGTGCAGCTCCACGTTCTCGGCGACCTCCGCCAACCGCCGCGCCAGCTCCTGTTGATCCGGCGGCAGCAACTGCTGGAGCTGGGCCACCGAGAGCACCCCGTACATCTCCCCGTACGTCTGTTGCTCGGAGAGCACGGGCGACTCCTCGGACCCGCGTCCCTCCACCCGGTCGAGCACGTCCTTCACGTCGGACGTCGTGTCCCCGAGCACCAGGATCTGGTCGTTCCACATGCCGATGGGAGACGCATCGCGCCGCCGCTTGGTGCCGTCCGCCAGGGTCTTCTCCTCGGACGGCTCGAAGAGCCGCCCCCCCTTGCCGTAGTCGTAGGTCGCCTGGGACTCGCCCGTGAGGAGCTTCTTGAGCCGGGGGTCCCCGAAGTTGCCCGAGAGGATGATGCCGTCGTCGGTGATGACCATCCGGTCCAGGTCCTGGAGCGGATCCACGCCCGTGTCCTGCTTGAACTTCTCCAGCTGCGCGCTTCCCCGGCGCATCAGGCACTCGAGCACCATCTCCCCGAGCGGCGAGTGCCGCAGGGCATTGGCCTCGATGACCACGGCCGACTTGCCCTTGCCCCGGGGCAGCGCCGCGAGCACGGGATCCCTCGGCCGCACGGGCTCGGGCGTCGCGGGGGCCTCGCTCGCCGCCACGGGCGCGATGTACGTGCGCCGGCGCTCCAGGCGCTGGACCTCGGGGTCACGCAGGCGGCGGGGAAACTCCACCCTGGGGCGGGGCGGGGCCTCCTCCTGACCCTGTCCGGACATCATGAGCCACGCGGCGAGACCGAACAGCACTCCCGCGACCACCAGCCAGCGTCCACGGCCTGCGCGCATCAGTAGTCCCTCCCCTCGAACCACCAGAAGCCCAGGGACAGCACCCCCAGGCTGAACACCAACACCCCACCCAGCAGCAGGGGCAGCGAGTGCACCTCCATGGGCCGCGAGGCCGCCAGGTCGATGCTCGCGTTCGCGAGCGAGGACAGCCGGGGCATCATCACCGTCACCGCCTCGAAGGCCGAGCGGGAGACCCCCCCCTCGATGAAGGGGGCGATCTGCGCGCGGTAGCCCGCGACCACGCCCAGCACCAGCGTGACGCCGCCGAGCGCCGCGCACAGGGCCGCGCTGCGCACCAGCGTCGCCGTGGTGAGCATCACCGCGTACACCGCCGCGAAGCTCACGCACGCGAGCAGCGCGGCGATGATGGGCCCCACCGTCCAGTAGCCCGTCTTCACCCCGAAGATGAGCACCAGTCCCAGCGAGCCGTACACCGCGCCGAGCACCGCGAGCGTCATCACCCCGAGGAAGGTGCCCGCCAGCAGGTGCCAGCGGCGCAGGGGCAGGGCGAGCAGGTGCTCGATGCGGCCGGGGGACAGGAGGCTCGGCGCGAAGTCCGAGCACGCCACGATGCCAAAGAGGCTGCCGCCGTAGAACACGATGGCCGCGGCCACCATGAACACCGGCCGCAGGGCCATGTCCACCGCGCGGATGTCCGTGGGCATCAACTCGCCGAACAGCCGCGAGGCGGCCAGGGCCCCATCCACCACCTCGATGCGCAGGCTCAAGGAGAGCGTCACCAGCAGGCCGGTGACGCCCAGGAGGAAGGCCAGGATGAACTTGCGGGCCGCGGCTTCGCGCAGCACGTACCCCGCGATTCCCATCACGGCGCTCATGCCGCCACCTCCATGGCCGACGTCAGCACCGTCTCCAGGTCCCTCGCCTCGCGCTTGAGCTCCACGAGCAGCGCCCCGGTGGCCCGGGCCTTGTCCAGCGCCAGGTTGAGCGCCGTCACGTCCGAGGCCTCCACCTGGTAGATGCCCTCGGACGCCGTGCGCTCGAAGCCCGCCGCCGCGAGCGCGGGCGCCTCGGCCCCGGGCGCGAAGCGCACCGTCCAGCGCTCGCCCTGGCTCGACAGCTCCTCGAGCCGTCCCTCCCGCAGGATGCGGCCCCGGGCGAGGATCGCCACGCGATCACACACCCGCTCGGTCTCCGCCAACAGGTGCGAGTTGAGGAAGAGGGTGACGCCGCGCTTGACCTCCTCCTGGAGCAGGCGCCGCACCTCCATCCGGCCCATCGGATCGATGCCGTCGGTGGGCTCGTCGAGGATGAGCAACTCCGGCTCGCCGACGAGCGCCGCCGCGAGCCCCAGGCGCTGGCGCATGCCCTTGGAGAAGCCGCCGATGCGCCGGCCCTCGGCCTCGCCCAGGCCCACGCGCTCGAGCAGGCGCCGGTGCGCGGCGGCGTCTGGCTTCAAGCCCTTGAGCCGCGCCACCGTGGCGAGGAAGGCGGGCGCCTGCCACGAGCCCGGCAGGTGCAGGCGCTCGGGCAGGTAGCCGATGCGCGCCCGGATGCGGGGCTCCTCGGGCGAGCCCCCGAGCACCCGCACCTGTCCCGCCGTGGGCTGCACGATGCCCAGGATGCTCTTGATGAAGGTGGTCTTCCCCGCGCCGTTGGGACCGATGAGTCCGAACGCACTGCCTTGGGGGACGGCCAGGTCCACACCGCGAAGGGCCTCATGCCCCGGCTTCCACAGGCGCTGGTAGCGCTTGCGCAAGCCCACGACCTCGATGGCGATCACGCCTCACTGTACGACGCTCCCGGCCCGGCATTGCGGCCTTCGCGCGGGGCGGGCGGAGGGCAGGGGAGCGGGCGGGCACCTGTCCTCACGTCTTGCTCCAGGATTTGCGCACCCCGGGAACAACCTTTCGCACTTTCTTCCAGGCTCTCCCGGCTGCCCTGTCCTGCGGCCATCGTGGTTTCGCACCCTTGGGGGGTGAGCCCGTGTGGCGTGGGGTGTGCAATGGCTGGGGCTCAATCGGGGAGAGAGCACACCTATGTTCACCAACGAATGGATGGAGAAGGAACTGCGCGCGGCGCGTCGGGAACTGGCGGACGCGGAGCGCGGGCTGGCGGCGAACACCGAGGCGGCGCGCATCCGCTACGCCCGGGCACTCCACGAGGCGGACCTGGCCGAGGGCCGTGCCGCCCGCATGGCTCGGGAGACGGCCCAGTTCGTGAGCAGCTGACCCCCTGGTCGCTGTCGGGCCGGGCCCGGGGTGACAATTCCTGCCCGGCGGCGCCGGGCGGTTTATACCGTCGCCCATGGCTTACCCCATCCACCGGCCCCGGCGCCTGCGCCGCACGGCCGCCCTGCGTGACATGGTGCGCGAGACCACGCTCGCGCCCTCGGACTTCATCTACCCGCTCTTCGTCGTGGAGGGCCGGGACGTGCGCCGCCCCATCGGCTCCATGCCCGGGGTGTTCAACCTGTCCCTGGAGCACACCGTGGCCGAGGCCCGCCGCGCCCAGGCGCTGGGCGTCAAGGCGGTGCTGCTCTTCGGCATTCCGGACTTCAAGGACGCCCACGGCTCCCAGGCCTACGCCACCGAGGGCATCGTCCAGAGGGCCGTGCGCGAGCTCAAGAGCGCCCTGCCGGACCTGCTCGTCATCGTGGACGTGTGCCTGTGCGAGTACACGGACCATGGCCACTGCGGCCTCATCGAGGCGGGCCACGTGGCCAATGACGCCACGCTGCCCCTGCTCGCGCGCATGGCCGTCACGTGCGCCCAGGCCGGCGCGGACATCATCGCCCCCTCGGACATGATGGACGGGCGCGTGGCGGCCATCCGCTCGGCGCTCGACGCGGCGCGCTTCACCGACGTGCCCGTCATGTCCTACGCCGCCAAGTACGCCTCGGCCTTCTACGGGCCCTTTCGCGAGGCCGCCCAGAGCACCCCCCAGTTCGGCGACCGCCGCGGCTACCAGATGGATCCCGGCAATACCCGCGAGGCCCTCAAGGAGGTGGACCTGGACCTGGAGGAGGGCGCCGACCTCATCATCGTCAAGCCGGCCCTGGCCTACCTGGACATCATCCGCCAGGTGCGCGACCGGGTGGACGTCCCCGTGGTGGCCTACAACGTCTCCGCCGAGTACGCCATGGTGAAGGCCGCCGCCCAGAATGGCTGGGTGGACGGCAATCGGATGACGCTGGAGATTCTCACCTCCATGAAGCGCGCCGGCTCGGACCTCATCATCACCTACCACGCGCTCGAGGCCTCCCAGTTGCTGGGTGCCTGACACCGCGACGCCCCCGTGCACACGGGGCTTGCGTCCACCCCCCTCCTTGAGGGCAAAGATCCCGATCGGCCCATGCCCCCCCGCAAGAAGAAGAAACGGCCCCCCACTCGTAAGGCGTCCCCTCCGAAGACGACCGCCCGGCGCCCCACGCCGCGCGCGGGCAAACGTCCGGGGGCCGCCCGTCCCGTCATCGCCGCCGCGCCCCGGCTGCTCCAATACAAGGTCGTCGAGCTGTCCACGGTGGACGAGGGCACGCTCGATCGCACCGTGAATGAATGGAGCGCCCGGGGCTGGACCCTGGATGGCGTGCAGTTCGCCATGCGCGAGTCCTCCAAACGGCCCGCCATGGCCTTCGTCTTCTTCACCCGCGAGGGCGAGCCGGCGGCACCGGACACGGACGCCGCGCGCGACCGGCTCCGGGAGATGTCCGAGACGGGCTCGCCCACGGCCAGGCTCGTGGCCTCCCCGGACTTCACCGGCAACGCCGCCGCCAGCGAGTACGTCTACGCGCGCCCGCCCGGCATGGTGAGCGCCCACGAGCGCCTGGCGCAGCTCGCCGGTCTGGACGAGCCCCAGCGCCCCGAGCGCGGCCTCATCCTCGAGCCGGAGCCCGAGTCCGAGTTCGAGTCCAAGGTCGACGGGGAGTCCGGCACGTGAGTGTCCCCGCGCCCGTGAGACCCCACGCCGCCGAGCGACCCAAGAGCCTGCGGGTGGTGCGCCAGGACGAACAGGAAGGCTCGCCTTACCCCAAGGCCTCGCTGGTGCTGCGCCTGGGCGCGCGCCTGGTGGACGTGTCCGTGGCCTGGGGCCTGTTCGTCGTGGGCGGCGCCACCGGCGGCGTGCTGGCCATGCTCTTCCTCCTGCTCGCCGACGGCATGCTCCAGGGCCAGAGCGTGGGCAAGCGCATCTTCGGCGTGAAGGTGATGCACCTGCCCACGCGCTCGGCCGCGCGCCACCGCGACAGCACCCTGCGCAACGCCCCCCTGGCGCTCATCGTCGTGCTCGGGATGATGCCCGAGCCCCTGGGCCGGGTGGCCTTCCTCGCCGCGCTCGTCGTCCTGGGCGGCGTGGAGACGCTGCGCCTCGTGCGCGACCCCCTCGGCTGGAGGCTCGGAGACACCTGGGCCCAGACGCAGGTGGTGGACGGCAAGGTCGTCGCCGGGGCGACCACCGCCGTGCGCTCGCCCGTGACGCCCGCGCGCGTCCCGGGCCGTTTCCTGTCCGCGGCCCGGGTTCGCCGGAGCCGCGCGATCACACAGTCTCCCACGCAGTCCCCCACGCAGTCCCCCAAGGGGTAAGCCGTGCGCATCGCGCTGACGTACAACCTCAAGCTGTCCGACGCCGAGGAAGAGGCGGAGTTCGACTCCCAGGAGACGGTGAACACCCTGGCCGGCGCCATCGAGCGGCTCGGCCACCGCCTGGAGCGCTTCGAGGTGAGCGGGCCCGCCAGCCGCACCGTGGCGCGCCTGGAGGCCTACAGCCCGGACCTCATCTTCAACATCGCCGAGGGCCGCCGGGGCCGCTTCCGCGAGGCCTTCTACCCCGCGCTCTTCGAGGAGCTGGGCTTCGCCTACACGGGCTCGGACGCCTACGTGCTGGCGCTCACGCTCGACAAGCACCTCACCAAGCTCGCGCTCGCCGAGCACGGGGTGCGCACCCCGGGCTGGCAGTTCGTCGAGCAGCTCGCCGCGCTCAAGGTCGAGGAGCTGCGCTTTCCCGTCATCATCAAGCCCAACTTCGAGGGCTCCTCCAAGGGCATCACCCAGGACTCGGTGGCCGAGACGGTGGAGGAGGCCCGCGAGAAGGTGGCCCAGGCGCTCGCGCGCTACCCCAACGGGGTGCTGGTGGAGGAGTTCATCCGGGGCGTGGACATCACCGTGCCCTTCCTGGCCGCGGTGGCCAACGAGCAGGACGGCGTGCTCAACCCGGTGGGCTACGACTTCGACCCGGCCGCCATGGCGGGCCGCAAGCACGCCATCTACGACTACGAGCTCAAGGTGAAGCGCGACCAGCTCGTCAAGGTGCGCGCGCCCTCGGGGCTGCCGCCCAAGGTGGCCGAGGAGATGCGCGCCCTGTCCAAGAAGATCCTCCAGGTGCTGGACTGCCGGGACCTGGGGCGGATCGACTTCCGGTTGAGCGACGCGGGCGTGCCGTACTTCCTGGAGATCAACGCGCTGCCGAACCTGCAGCCGGGCTCGGGCATCTACGCCGCGGCGGACCTGGAGGGCGTGCACCTGGACGGCGTGGTCAACGCCATCATCCAGAGCGCGGCGCGGCGCTACAAGATCAAGGACGGCAAGCGCGCGGGCAAGCCGACGCGCAAGACGGGCCCCCTGCGCGTGGGCTTCACCTACAACGTCAAGCGCGTGAAGCCCATGGCGGACGCCGCGTCGGTGGAGGACAGCGAGGCCGAGTACGACTCGCCCACCACGCTGCAGACCATCCGCGAGGCCATCGCGTCCTGGGGCCACGAGGTGGTGGACCTGGAGGCCACGGCGGAGCTGCCCAGCGTGCTGGCGAGCACGCCGTTGGACATCGTGTTCAACATCGCCGAGGGCTTCAAGGGCCGCAACCGCGAGAGCCAGGTGCCCGCGATGCTGGAGCTGCTCGACATCCCCTACACGGGCAGCGATCCGGCCACGCTCTCCATCGCGCTGGACAAGGCGCTGGCCAAGAAGATCGTCCGCCAAGCGGGCATCCACACGCCCAACTTCCAGCTGATGATCACGGGCAAGGAGCGGCTCAACAAGGACTTCGGCAGCTTCCCGCTCATCGTGAAGCCGGTGGCGGAGGGCTCCTCCAAGGGCGTGCTCACCAAGAGCGTGTGCAACAGCGAGGCGGAATTGCGCGAGGTGGTGAAGGAGATCGTCACCCGCTACAAGCAGCCGGCGCTCATCGAGGAGTACATCGGCGGGCGGGAGTTCACCGTGGGCCTGCTCGGCGAGCGGCGTCCGCGCGTGCTGCCGCCCATGGAGATCGTCTTCCTGGACAAGGAGGACAAGACGCCGGTGTACAGCTTCCAGCACAAGCTGGAGTGGAATGACCGGGTGCGCTACGACGCGCCGGCCAAGCTGGAGCCGGCGCTGCTCGAGAAGCTGCGCACGGCGGCGCGCGGCTCGTTCATGGCGCTGGGGTGCCGGGACGTGGCGCGCATCGACTTCCGCATGGACGACAAGGGGCGCATCTACTTCATCGAGTGCAACCCCTTGCCGGGGCTCACGCCGGGGTGGAGCGACCTGGTGCTCATCGCGCAGGGCGCGGGCATGGACTACCGGGGGCTCATCGGGGAGATCATGGCCCCGGCCATCCGCCGCTACAAGGAGCGCGAGGCGCGCCGGGCCGCGGACGAGAGCGCCCTGACGAAGCTGGCGATGGAGAAGTCCGCCCAGGAGAAGGCCGTGCTCGCCGAGGAGAAGACGGCGAATGGCCCGGGCGGCGGGTCGGCCGCGCCGCGTCTGGAAATGAAGGCCTGACGGGTAGGGGAGGGCGGCGGGCTCACCATGAAAACCCTGACCGTTGCCGCGCTCGCCTTGCTCGGGACCGGGTGCGCCACCCACGGCACTCGGTCCCCACATCTTCGCCAGGCCGTCGCGCCGCCCACTCCTTCTCCTGTCCCTGCACCAGGGTTTGCCCGTCCCGGGTACGCGCCCGCCGGAGCGGGTGCATCGTCACTCGGACAACCGTGGTCGCGCCCCGACAGCCCGGTGGAGCGCTCCCCGAACCGACGACCGCTTCCTGCATCACCGGAGCCTGGACTGTGGGCCGCGGACGAGGTGGAGGCGGTCAAAAAACACACCCCAGAACGATGTCTGCCTTTCTAGCGGGCGTTCGCCTCCCATCTCCGAGCGGGGAGAGCACGGAGGCCACACGCTGGTGTGCGGACTCCATGAACGATGCGCTCTGGGGCGTACGGCTTCATGAGGCGATGGCGCGGCTTGCTCCGGAAGTTCGTACGTGTGTGGTGGCCCGTCTGTTCGAGTATTGAGCCATCCGGCGAGCCTTTCGACTGCATGAAAAGCTCGTGGCGTCGGAACGGGAGTCCTCCCGCGCAATGGACAGCCGCGAAAAGGCGGTGGAAGTCGCCGTCCGATTCGTGGAGAGCGCATGCAACGCCCAAACGTACCCACGCGAGGCTGCGGACATCTACAACAAGGCTTCCGATGAATGGGCCAGACGGAACCGGATGAAAAAGGAAGTGCCATGAGCCAACCGCCCGATCCTCGAGCCCCCATGTCCGCTCAAGAGGCGGAGGAGTTTGATAAGTGGGACGCCTACCTCGGGAGTCTGATCAATCTCTACTGCACGAAAGCCTGGGCGGAGCGGAAAAACTACAACGATCTCTCCGATGAACTCATTCGCCTGGGAAGACCTTCACCCGACTCGGGCCACGAATTCTGGCGAGTCAAATGGGTGTCAGGAGAAGACCCCGAGGAAGATGCATTGTTCCTCTGGGCCCAGAACAAATCCCTGGAACTGAAGCAACGAGTTGCCGGACTGGACTGGTTGACCCTGACGACACAACTCTACGAGGGCGATGTGGCGAAGGAAGCCTGTCGTCTGTTTCCAGGACTCTCGGACGACTCGCATCTAGGTGCTGGACTGGTGTTCTTCCACCTGCGTGGCCTGATTTTCTGGGACTGAGCCGCCTTTGTAGGCGACCTCGTAAGTCGGCGACTCGGGAGGTGTTTCTCAAAGAGAAACTGGGGAATGCTTCTGCTCCCGAGCAAGGGGTGCCCCGTCCTTGGCGGCTTCGATTCCCGCCGCCTCCACACGAAGTTACCCGCCGCTGTGAGCCGCGCCCTCTGCTGCCAGGGGGGCGCGGTTTGCCGATGGGGACCTGAACGTGACGGTTGAACTTGGGCAGAACGCGAAGGCGGGTGAACGGAATCTCGGGCCGTCTCCACCCCTACGAGGCCCAGCGAACATTTCCGCTCTTGTGGAGACCCTAGAGGGTGATCTTCGCGAGGCCTACACACCCAGCGTGTTCAAAGTGTCCGTGAGAAGGTGGGTGATGTCCGTGACATGCGTGTTGAGCATGTTGATGGAGGCGGCGGGAATGTGGTGTTCGGTATAAGAGGAGGCGGCGGAGAATCGCGCCGCGAGCCTGGCTTTCTGCTCGGTCATTCGAAGGCCGATGGCATCGAAAAAAGCGACGCATTGCTCGCCAAACGTGCACAGCACGGGGCACTTCACCTGCGCGGCGAACCGGGTGAAATCGAAGAGCTGCGGCTCCTGGATGTGAATCTGGAGCGGACGGCGCAGGTTGCGCTTGAGGCGGTAGACGGCGTCGTCCACCACGCAGCGCGTATTGAGGTCCGGGGGGAGGAAGGCGCTGCGGAGTTTCCAGAGGTCCGTGAAGTGGCTTCCGTCTGGTTTGGACTCCCACTCGGCCCCCGGGCTCTCCGAGGCGGCCTCGCCGCGAGCCTTCTCCACGGCCTCGTCCGGCCACAAGTAGGGGTTGTAAAGGAAGAGCCCCGCGCAGCGCTCGGGAAAACGCGCCGCCAGATTGATGCTCATGTAGCAACCCATCAGGCTGCCCACCAGGCAGAAGCGCTGGATGCCCAGGTGCTCCACCACACACATGACGGTGTCCGCCAATTGCTCCAGCGTCACCGATTTGTCCGGGTTGTCGCTCGCGCCGTAGCCCAGTTCATCGAGGGCCACCACGAGGCGCTCCTCCGTGCCCAGGAGTTCCTGCAGTTCGCGGAATTCATCCACGCTCCGTGGGCTCATGTGCAGACACACCAGCGCGGCACGGTCTGGTCGCGCGAGCGCGCCTTTCGCCACGAAATGAATCAGCCCATGGGGTGTCTTGATCAACCCGCGTTGTGTCGGCGCCATTCGTGCGATCCCTTTCCTTACATGAGGAGTAGCGCGGGGGCCCCCGCGACGCGCTTCATGCCTTCCACGGGATTAGCAGACGCCTCCCTCTTGGGAGAAGTGCTTCCACCTTGAGGCGGGGGGGTGTTACTCCCGATGCGCGAGCCCCCACCATGCGCCCCACCACCTCCGAGCTGCCGATCGGTGCCATCATCATCAGCGCGCGGTCCGCTGACGACTGCCTCGCCCACTTCTCCCTCGCGGAGGCGGACCTGCTGCGCGGACCGGTGCTCGACTGCCCTGGCGGCGCGAGCGACTTCGCCGTCCGGGTCCGCGCCCTCGGCGGACGGGCCGTCAGCGTGGATCCCGCCTACGACGTGCCTCCAGAGCGCTTCGCCGAGCGTCTGCGCGCCGATCTCGAGCGGGTCCGCGCCTGGACATCCACCCGGCCCGACCGCTTCCCCCAAGGCCCCGACGGTCGCTGGCATCGGCTCCCGAGCTGGGAGCACGCGGCCGAGACCTTCATGGCCGACTACCGCCGCGACCGTGACGAGGCGACCGGCCACTATGTGTCCGCCCTCCTGCCCTCGCTCCCGTTCGCGGACCGCACCTTCGCCCTGGCCACCAGCGGCTTCCTGCTCTTCACCTATCCCGACCACTTCGACCCGGCGTTCCACCTCGGGGCTCTGCGCGAGCTGCTCCGGGTGGCCGACGAGGTGCGCGTCCACCCGCTCAACGACTCCGCCCGCAGTCCCTACCCCCACATCGCCCCGCTCCTCGAGGCCCTGCGCGCGGACGGTGTTCATGCCGACATGCTCGCCGTGGAGAGCCCCACCGACCGCGGCGACACCCACACCTTGCGCCTGCGCCGGCCCGCCGCACCCGCTGACTGCACGTAGGGTCTAGAGGCATTGTCGGCGGAGGGAGATCCGCCGGTCACATCCCGGCCATCTTTTCGTCAGGGACTGGATTCAGCGCTTCTGCCCAAAAGCACACAGACGGCGTGCGCGCGCCTATCCTCCGTGCGACATCCGCCTGGAAATACCGTTTTCCCAGGAACCCGGCCGCAGTAAGGGACCCCTCTGCTCATCACGCCGAGACCCGCCGTCGTGCAACGGGCACGGGCTGGAGGGAGCGCACAACATGCCAATCAAAATCAACGGGGCCCAGGCCGAGCTGCCAGCGGACCCCCGCGTGTCACTGCTCGATCTGCTGCGAGAGACGCTGCAACTTCACGGGACCAAGAAGGGGTGCAACCAGGGCGCGTGTGGCGCTTGCACGGTGCTGGTGGATGGGGAGCGGATCGTGTCGTGCCTGGCGCTCGCGGTTCAGTACGACGGGCGCGAGGTGACGACGATCGAGGGCCTGGCGGGCGAGGGCGGGCTGCATCCGCTCCAGCAGGCGTTCATCGAGCATGACGGCTTCCAGTGCGGCTATTGCACGCCGGGGCAGATCTGCTCGGCGATTGGCATGGCCGCCGAGGCGCGGCGCGGGGTGCCGAGCGTGGTCACGCCCGATCTCGCCGCGAAAGCGGTCGCGCTGACCCATGACGAGCTGCGCGAGCGGATGAGCGGCAACCTCTGCCGCTGCGGGGCGTACAACGGCATCGTCGCCGCGATCGCCGAGACCTATGGGGAGGGCGCGAAATGAATCCCTTCCGTTATACGCGCGCGGGTGATGTCACCGAAGCGGTCCGGCTCGGGGGCGCGGCGCGGACGAAGTACCTCGGGGGGGGCACCAACCTCGTGGACCTGATGCGCGAGACGCTCGAGCGGCCCACCTCGCTGGTCGACGTGACCGGCCTGTCCTCCGCGATCGACGAGCGGGAGGATGGCGGCCTGCGGATCGGCGCGGCGGCGAAGAACACCGCCGTGGCCGAGCATCTCGCGGTGCGCACCCGCTACCCGGTGCTCTCCCGGGCGCTGCTGGCGGGCGCCTCGGCGCAGATCCGCAACATGGCGACGGTGGGCGGGAACATCCTTCAGCGCACGCGCTGCACCTACTTCTACGACGACGACGGCTCGCGCTGTAACAAGCGCGTGCCGGGCCAGGGCTGCGACGCCCTTGACGGATTCAACCGGAGCCACGCGATCCTGGGCGCCTCGTCCGCCTGCATCGCGACCCACCCGTCCGACATGTGCGTCGCGCTCGCCGCGCTCGACGCGACGGTGCACCTCGAGGGCGCGCGCGGCGCGCGGACCTTGCCCTTCACCGAGCTGCACCGGCTGCCGGAGGACCGTCCCGAGCTCGAAACGGTGCTGGAGCCGGGCGAGCTCATCACCGCGATCGAATTGCCCGCGTTGGCCTTCGCGGCGCGCTCGACGTACCGCAAGGTGCGTGACCGGGCGAGCTACGCTTTCGCCCTGGTCTCGGTCGCGGCCGCCCTGGACGTGGAAAACGGCACCGTGAAGGACGTGCGGCTCGCGTTGGGCGGCGTCGCGCACAAGCCCTGGCGGGCGTGGAAGGCCGAGAAGGTCTTGCGCGGCCAGCGGGCCACCGCGCAGGCGTTCCGGGCGGCGGCGGACGCGGAGCTCGCCGACGCATCCCCCTTGCGTGACAACGGCTTCAAGGTCGAGCTCGTCAGGCGGACCCTCACCGCTGTCCTTGGCGAGCTCGCGGGAGGTGGCGCATGAGCCTCGTGGACAAGGCCAAGCAGGCCGCCCAGGTGGTGCAGCAGACGGTGGTGAAGAAGGCGGTCGAGCTGGCGCCCGACAGCTGGGTGCCGGGTGGCAAGCCGGACCCCTTGATCGGCCATGCGCACGCGCACATCGGCAAGCCCGTGTCGCGCGTCGACGGCCCGCTGAAGGTGCGGGGCGAGGCGACCTTCGCGGCCGAGTTCGTGCACGCGGGCATGGTCTACGCGTCGGTCGCGTTCAGCTCGGTGGCCAAGGGCCGGATCGCGACGCTCGACACGCGCGAGGCGGAGGCGGCGCCCGGCGTCGCCCTGGTGATGACGTACCGCAACGCGCCGCGGATGCAGCCGATGCCGCTGTTCCTGACGGGCGAGAAGGCGGCGGGCGGCGACAACCTGCCGGTCATGCAGGACGACCGCATCCACTGGAACGGGCAGCCCATCGCGCTGGTGCTCGCCGAGACACAGGAACAGGCCGACCACGCCCAGTCGCTCATCCGCGTCACCTACGCCCAGGAGCCCGCCGTCACCACCTTCGCGGAGGCGAAGGCGCAGGGCACCGAGCCGGGCGTGTTCGCGGGCCAGCCCATGAAGAAGGAGATCGGCGACGCCGAGGCCGCGCTGGCGGCGGCGGCGGTCAAGGTGGACGCCATCTACCGCACGCCGCGCCACAACCACAACGCCATCGAGCCCCACGCGGCGACGGTGGCGTGGAACGGCGACGAGCTGATCGTGCACGACGCCTCGCAGGCGGTCGTCCATACCGCCTGGTCGCTGGCCAGCGTGTTCGGCCTGGAGGAGAAGCAGGTCCACGTCACCTCGCCCTTCGTCGGCGGTGGCTTCGGCGGGAAGTGCTTGTGGCAGCACCAGGTGCTGGCGGCGGCGGCGTCGAAGCTCGTGGGCCGTCCGGTGCGCATTTCCCTGTCGCGTGAAGGCGTGTTCCGGATGATCGGCGGACGCACCGTCACCGAGCAGCGGGTCGCGATCGGTGCCAGGGCGGATGGGCACTTCGACACGATCATCCACACCGGCACCGCGGCGATGTCCCGCCACAACGCGCTGCCCGAGCCGTTCATCCAGCAGACGCGCGGCGCCTACGCGGCGAACCACTTCAAGCTCGAGGTGGAGGTGGCGCACATGGACATGCTCGCCAACACCTTCATGCGCGCGCCCGGCGAGTCAGTGGGCACCTTCGCCTTGGAGTCCGCGGTGGACGAGCTGGCGGTGGCGCTGGGGATGGACCCCATCGAACTGCGGATCCTGAACGAGCCCAAGGAAGACCCGACCGAGGGACTGCCCTTCTCGTCCCGCCACATCGTCGAGGCGTGGCGCACGGGGGCGGAGCGGTTCGGCTGGGCGAAGCGCGACCCGAAGCCGGGTGCGACGCGCGAGGGGGAGTGGCTGGTCGGCATGGGCTGCGCCGCCGCGACCTATCCCTATAACCGGATGCCCGGGGGCGCCGCGCGCATCACGCTGACCCGGGACGGCCATGCCCGCGTGGAGATCGCGGCGCATGAGATGGGCATGGGCACGGCGACCGCGCAGACCCAGGTCACCGCCGAGCGGCTGGGGCTGGAACTGGACCAGGTGACGGTCGTCTATGGCGATTCGACGCTGCCTGGCCTCGTGCTGGCCGGTGGTTCCCAGCAGACCGCCGCGATCGGCGCGGCGGTGGCCGCGGCCCAGCATGCGCTGGTCGCCGAGCTGCTGAAACTCGCGGGCAAGGATTCGCCGCTGGCCGGGCTGAAGCCAGACGAGGTCGGGGGTCTGGACGGCGGCCTCGCCAAACTCGACGCGCCCGAGCGGCACGAGAGCTACCGGTCCCTCCTCGCCCGAGCCCAGCGTGACGAGGTCACGGTGGAAGCGAACGCGCCGCCCTCGATGGAAGGCATGCACTGGTCGATGCACTCCTACGGGGCGATGTTCTGCGAGGTGCGGGTCAACGCCATCACCGGGGAGACGCGGGTCAGCCGCTTCCTGGGCGCGTTCGACTGCGGGCGCATCCTCAACCCCAAGACGGCGACGAGCCAGTTCCGGGGTGGCATCATCATGGGCCTGGGCCTCGCGCTGATGGAGGAGGCGCAGTTCGACGAGCGCAAGGGACGGATCATGAACCCCAGTCTCGCCGAGTACCACGTGCCCGTGCACATGGACGTGCCCACCATCGACGTCATCTGGAACGACATCCCGGATCCGCACACGCCGATGGGCGCGCGCGGCATCGGGGAGATTGGCATCACCGGCACGGGCGCGGCGGTCGCCAACGCCATCTACCACGCGACCGGCAAGCGCATCCGCGACCTGCCGCTGACGCTCGACAAGCTGCTGTAGCCGTCACCGGGGCGCTCCCGTTCGTGGGGAGCGCCCCGTGGCTCAATTGTCGAAGTACGGCGAGAGGGGACCCGCCCAGAGGCTGGGGACGTCTCGCGCGTTGGTGCCCGAGGCCGGGTTGGGTTGGTAGGCGCGAAACTCGCCGCCCGGGGTGCCGACCTGCGGAAACAGCAGGCGCTGCGAGTAATCCATCTTCATGATCTCCACGGCGCCCGTGGCGCTCACCGTGTAGCTCTGGCCCACGGCCACGGACACGGAGGCGGGCAGGGTGCACTTCCTGAAGCCATAGCCTTGCGAGGGCGTGCAGGACGACTGCGCGCCCGTCGACGTGTTCTTGAGCGTCAGCGTGCCCACGCCCGTATTCGCCGCGATGAAGCCGCCGAGCTCGGTGAAGGTGCGGGCGTAACGCGCGTTCGCGTACGCGACGGTGCAGCCCACGCAATCCGTCAAATAGGCATAGTAGGGCTGTCCTCCCAGGGTCGACCCGTCCGACAACCGGAAGCCGTATTGCGGCATGCGTGTGGCCGGGTGCGCGGTGTCCCGGTCGTTCATGTAGGAGCGGTACTGGCCGTTGGCGGAGCCATACCGCCACGTGGTGCCACTGTCCTCGGACCACGCCACGTGCTCGCGGGGATCGAGCGACAGCAGGGCGCCGGTCGCCGTCGCGTTCAATTCGTTGCGCGCATGGGGGCCCGCCAGGGTGGTCTCGGCGAGCGGCGTGTTGAACGAGAAGAAGTTGGCCGCCGGATTGGCGTGCACGTTGCTCACGATCAAGGCGTACATCGTCCCGCCCTGGAGCGTCGCGGGGGTGTTCACCCAGGCCAGGACCGGGATCGCGTCATTGAACTCCGCCTTGGCCTGGTTGTGCCGGGTGCAGCCGTTGATGGTCTCCGTGGCGATCACGCTCGCCGGAAGCCCCGTGGTGGGGTTGATCTGCACGAGCCGCCCTTGGAGGAGTCCGCCATCTCCCGCGCCATACTCCGCCTTGTTCGCGTCCCAGCAGTTCGCCCCGCGCAGTTTGAAGCCGAAGTAGAACCGGTCGATGGTGAGCGTGCGGGTGGGCACGAAGCGCAGCAGTGCCCGGTAGTTCGCGGCTTTCAAGGGCGAGTCGTTGACGTTCTCGATTCCGATGGGAATCGAGGCGGCCCGTCCTCCCGCCGCGAGCGCCTGGGCCGTGCTGTCGCCGGTCAGGGGGGTCGTGTTGTCATCACCGCCGCCGCATGCGGTGAGCAGCGTCACCGCCGAGACCAGCGCGGCGCTCCACGTCGAGGATCGAGAGAGGGTCATGGGTCGACACCAGGGTGACGCCTCGCGTCTCGATTCTAAAGCCGAAAAACGAGTCTAGTCATTTTAACCAGGAAATTTAGTAGGAGGCATTCAGGAGGATTCACCGTGAAGCCACTCCGCCGTCGCGCCGCGGGCGCATCCGTCGTCTTCGTCGCTTGCCTGGGCGTCTCGGCCCCGGTGCTCGCCGCGCCCCGGCCCGTGTACGCGCCGAGCGGGAGCAGTTTCGCGGACCCCTCCGTGGTCAGTCACGACAACCGGTTCTACGGCATGGCGACGGGAAGCCTCGTCCCGTCAGCCCAGGGCACCGTCGCCTCCGGTCCCTGGACGGCCCAGGGGCCCGCCCTCACCGCGAAGCCCTCGTGGGCCACGGGCGGCGGCATGTGGGCCCCGGATCTGGAGCGCATCAGCGCGAACGAGTGGGTGCTCTACTTCGCCGCGCCCGTGAGCGGGCTGGACGACAACCAGCGCTGTATCGGGGCGGCCACCGCCAGCTCGCCGCTCGGACCGTTCACTCCGGTTCCGGGTGGACCGCTCGTCTGTCCGGGGCGGGCTGACGTTCCCACCCCGGATGACACCATCCCGGGTCGCCCCCTGACGAACGCCGGCGTCATCGACCCGTCGGGCTTCAAGGACAGCGATGGGGCGCGCTTCCTGCTCTACAAGACCCAGCAGTTGCCCTCGTCCCTGCGCATCGTCCGGCTCAATGCGGCCGGGACGCACGTGGCCAGCGGGGCCACCAGCCGTCAGTTACTGCGCTCGGAGCGCATCGTGGAGAACCCGGTCCTGGTGAAGCGCGCCGGGGACTACTTCCTGTTCGCCTCGCGTGGGCCGTACAACCTGTGCTCCTACGAGACCATCTGGATGCGGGCTGGCGGCCTGGGCGCCAACGCCTTCCAGGACGTCACGCAGAACCCCCTGCTCACGGACGGCAACACCGGCGGCGTGTGCGGACCAGGCGGTGGGGACATCGCCGCCGCGCTCGACGGCGGACAGCGGCTCTTCTTCCACGGCTGGCTGTGTGGGGGCGGTCCCTGCCCGGTCAACTTCAACGCGCAGACCGACGAGGGAGGCCGCCGAGGCCTGTATGTGGGCGTGCTGGGCTGGGACGCCCGTGACAACCCGGTCCTCCACAAGTTCCTCGGTCCGGGAGAGTAGTCCGCGCTCACTTCCCCGCACCGGGATGCGGCCCGGTGCTCACCCCTGAGATCCCATGCTCCACCTCTTGTCCTCGGCCTTCCTCGGTCTTCTGCTCTCACTGGGGCTGCTGCCCTCCAACGGCTCGGAGCGCATGGAGACGCTCGCGGCCACGACGACCACCGTCGCGACCCACAACACCCTGTATGGGCAAGCGACTTTCAAGCCGCTCGCGGACGTCATCGGCTGGCAGGAGGTGAGCACCAACGAGGGGCACGGCAAGCTCGACGCGCTCGAGTACTACGATCACTTCCGTCCGGGCGAGGGTCGGCTGGATGCCCGCAACTCCATCGCCATCTCGTGGCGCAAGAACAAGTACGAGAATACGGGGGACGGCTCCCGGCTGACGCACGGGGGCGAGGCGGGCGTCACGCCCTCGCGCTTCGTGAACTGGGTGGTGCTCAAGAACAAGGACACCGGCGCGAAGCTGGCGTTCGTCAACACCCACTACATCTCCGGAGCCTGGAACGGCGAGCACCCCGAGCGCCAGGAGCGCTGGCGGACGCACAACACCGTGGTGCGTGAGGTCGTCGCGGACCTGCTCTCGCGCGGGCTGTCCGTCGTCCTGGTGGGCGACTTCAACCGGGCGCTCTCGCAAGACATCCCGGGGATGAACCACCTGCGCACGGCGGGAGTCGACGGCGTGCCCATCGATCAGATCTACGTCACCCGGGGCATTGGCACCGGTCCCGCCGAGCGCCTGGAAAAGTACGGCTCGGACCATTTCGCCTACACGGCGACCGTCGCGTACTGACGCACCGTGGGTTCTCGCGCCGTCCGGGCGATGGCGCGAGAACCCAGACGTCAACTCACTGGAGGCCGACGCCCACGAAGAGCTGGCAGCTGGCGGGGTCGACGCCCGAGTTGCCATCCAGGATGCAGCTCACACCCTGCGTGCCATAGGCATTCGTCGTGACATTCGCCGTGCAGGCGCCGTTGACGACACTGACGTCGATCTGCCAGATGCAGGTCTTCGCCGCGCCCGTGGGGTCCGAGGGATTGGTCGTGTACCCAAAGACCTGGGTCCACGGCGTGAGCGCCGGGACGAGTGCCTGGCCCGCGCCCGAGTAGTAGTACGGGGCCGAGGGGTTCAGGCCGGCAGGCAGCGGGTACGGCACGCTGGAGCCCGTCAGGCTTCCTCCGGCATAGACGACCGTGCCGGTCCAGTTGCCGATGTAGAAGGTCTGCGTGACGTCCGCGAGCAACTGCGAGATCCGGTCGCTGTCGCTCAGCGCGGGCAACTCCACCGTGGTGGCCGGGCGGAGGCTGACGTACTCCGAGCGCTTGGAAACGAAGTCACCCGCGTCCACTTCCGCAGCGGCCGCGAGCATCGGGGTCAGGGACAGCATCGGGATGACGAGGTAGGTCTTCAGATTCCGCATGAAGAGACATCTCCTGGGCGTGTTTAGGTGTGTGTCTGGCCAAGGGCCGCCATCTCCCTAACATATTGGACCTCACACGGGCAACACTCGGAGTGAACACTTTCTGTCTGCCGTTCGGGCGGAATTTTTGAGTGTGTTTTAAGCTGTCTGGGTGAGGGGGACTGCTCACGCGCGCGCTCGCGCGGCGTGCTCCCGCGCGAGCGCCTCGAAGGAGCGGGGCGCCCGGCCGGTGACCCGCTCGACCGTCGGGGTGACCCGCGCCTCGGCGCCTTGGGCGATGGCCTCGTCGAGCTGGACGAGGAAGCGCGCGTAGCGCTCGGGAATCCCGCTGGCCACCATGTACCGCTGGGCCGTGTCGGCATCCACGGGCTCGTGCCGGATGGGGCGCCCGGCCACCCGGGAGAGCACGGCCGCGACGTCGTCGTAGCGCAGGGCCTCGGGGCCCGTGATGACGTGCGCGGTGTCATGGGCGGTCTCATCCGCGAGCGCTCGCGCGGCCACCTCCGCGATGTCCCGGGCATCGACGAAACCCACGCGCCCCTCGCCCGTCACCGTCCGGAGCACGCCCTCGCGCTGGAGACTGCCGCCGTGGAAGTGCCGCGCGTCGAAGAAGTTCTGCATGAACCAGGAGGGCTGGAGCACGGTCCACTCGGGTGCGCGTTCGCGAAGCGCCCGGTGCACGGCGCCGAGCCCCGCGTTGCTCTCGGGCACGGCCGAGGCGCTCAGCAGGACGACCCGCCGGACGCCCCGCGCGAGGGCCTTGTCCAGGAAGGACAGCATGGGGCCCGAGGGGTCCTCCACCCCGGCCGGGGCGATGAGGTACATCCGGTCCACTCCCTCCAGGGCGGCCTCGTGGCTGGACGCATCCGCCCAATCGAAGCGCACGTGCTCGGTGGCGCTGTCCGGCGAGGGCCCGCTGCGGTTCGCGGTGCGGACGGTCATTCCCCGCTCCAGGAGGCGCGTGACGATGACGCGGCCCGTGTTGCCCGTCGCTCCGGTGACGAGGATCCGAGGCGTCATGACGCGTCCACCATGCGCCGCAGGTTCTGGGGGCCGCCGAACGCCTCGAGGCCGGGGAGGGGATCCCAGTACTCGCGGTAGAGGGAGATCCGCCCCTGGCGCGTCTTCACGAAGAAGACGTAGTCCTGGGCGTAGGGCTTGCCCGTGGTGGCGATGGTCGCCGTGCCGTGCACTTCCGCGATCGCGAGCTCCGGGTCGGTGGTGAGATAGCGCCGG
Source organism: Archangium primigenium (assembly GCF_016904885.1). Classification (NCBI taxonomy): domain Bacteria; kingdom Pseudomonadati; phylum Myxococcota; class Myxococcia; order Myxococcales; family Archangiaceae; genus Melittangium; species [Archangium] primigenium. The sequence continues at coordinate 6,664,169 of NZ_JADWYI010000001.1, read as the reverse complement.
ACGTTCGTGAAGGCGAGCCCGAGGAAGTGCTTCGGCGTCTGCGCGAAGTACCCGCGGATCGCCGCGATCCCCTCCAGGCGCTCGGGCACGCCGAGCGAGCGGGCATAGGGGAATTCGACGACGGCATCCTCGGCGAAGAGCGCCAACCAGCGCTCGATGTCGGTGCCGATGAGCGCCAGATGCGCGTCCAACAGCGCGCCGGCATCGTGAGGGGAAGGGGGGGTCATGGGGACTCCGGGTTCGAGATGGACGGAAGGTGCCCCGGGGGCTATGGATTCTCAATGCCAGCGAGTCCAAATCTCTTGCCCGAGCGTCCAGAGCACCTGGACGGGCGCGTGGATGTCATCTCGGACGTCCTGGAGACGTTGCGGTTCACGACGCTCCTCTTCGGCCGCTTCGAGCTGGGCGCGCCCTGGGCCACCCGCCTGCCGAAGAAGCCCAACGCGACCTTCTACGTGCTGGTGCGCGGCCACCTGCGGCTGCGGGTCGAGGGCCTGGCGCAGCCCCTTCACGTGTCCGCGGGGGACGTGGTGCTGGTGCCACGCGGCTCGGCGCACGTGCTCGACGATGGCGCGCGGCCCGCGCCCCTGCCTCGGGACTTCGTGCCCCCGGAGCGCATGCGCGGCTCGTTGCTGGAGCCGCTCCGGCTCGGGGGCGCGGGCCCGGTCAGCACGCTCATCACCGGGTGCTTCCGTTTCGGCGAGGGCTCGCACAACCCGCTGCTCTCCTCGCTGCCTCCGGCCCTTCACCTCGCCGCGCACGATGGCCGGGTGGCCTCCTGGCTCGCCTCGACGGTGCAGCTCATCGCCGCGGAGAGCGCGGCGCCGGGACCGGGCAGCGCCATCATCCTGGGACGGCTCGCGGACGTGCTGCTCGTCCAGGCGCTCCGCCTGCGGGCCGAGACCGCCCGCGCGGAGGACGCGGGACTGCGGGCGCTGGCGGATCCCTCCATGGGCAACGCCCTCGGGCTCATCCATGGGCGGCTGGGCGAGCCCTGGACGGTGGAGCGCCTGGCGGTCGCGGTGGGCATGTCCCGCTCGGGCTTCGCGGCGCGCTTCCGGGCGCTCGTGGGCGAGCCCCCGCTGCAGTACCTCGCCCGGTGGCGGATGGCGAAGGCGGCGCGGTGGTTGCGCGAGACGGACGACAGCCTCCCCCTCGTCGCCGAGCGCGTGGGCTACGTGAGCGCCGTGGCGTTCCACAAGGCCTTCAAGCGCTTCCACGGGGTGGGCCCGGGCGGCTACCGGCGCGCCCAACGTTCCGGGGGCCGCGCGGGCTGACGCGGGCCTCGCGAGGGTTGGCGTCTGGCTTGCTCTGTCTTCGTCTGGCATTGGACGTGGTGTCCAATCGCGAGCGGTGAAGGTGCACGTGGGGGCGAGTCGAGTGGCGAGGTGGGGGTGGAGTGGGGTGGCGCTGGTGCTGGTGTGGGGAAATGCGTTCTCCACGCGGAGCTGGGCGCAGGACAACCCTCCGGGGTGGACGTTCCTCGGGCCCGAGCGGGGCGCGCCCCACGAGGTGTTGTCGGTCTCCGAGGACGCGGGGGGCAACCTCTGGGTGGCGGGCGGTGAGGAGGGCCTGTTCCTGCTGCGTCCCGGGGCGGAGCGCTTCGAGCGCTTCACCATGGCGGACGGGCTGCGTCCCTATGGCTTCCTGCCGGAGGGCGGCGCGCCCGTGGGGCCCAAGTACCTCAACGTGCTCACCGTGACGGGAGGGCCGCCGGGGACGGTGTTCGTGGGCTACGCGGGGCAGGGCGACTGCGAGAGCAACTTCTACGCGCCCTCCCGCCGGGATCGGGATCCCAACATCTACAAGAGCGGAGACGCGGACAAGGTCACCCTCACGGACACGGGGCTCCAGGTCGTCCACTACGACATCTCCTCGGGTCCCGGCGTGGTGGCCGAGGAGCAGAAGGGCCGCGAGAAGATCTGCTCCGTGTCCCGCATCGCGTGGGACGCCGAGCACGGCAACCTCTGGTTCGGCGCCAACCATGCCTTCGCCTGGGGGGATCCGGACTATCAGGGGGATGCCGCGTGCAACGGGCAGCGCGGGTGCTCGGGCGTGCAGGAGCACATGCATCCGCACATCACGGCCAAGGACGCGACGGGGCACGAGTTCCGGCTCACGGATGCCTACCACGGCCTCGCCGTGCGTCCGGACGGCGACGTCTGGGTGGGCGGGGCCAACCGCACCACGCGCTTCCGGTTCATGACGGTGAATCCGCCGCGCGACTTCGAGAAGGCCCGCAAGAAGTCGGAGAACCGCTCCGCCGTGGACAACCGCATCGACGTCTGGCCGGACCGGGTGGACGAGGTGGCCATTCCGGGCCCCGCGGATCGCGTGGACGACAACGTCTCGGGACTGGCGCTGATGCCGGATGGCTCGGTGTGGGTGGGCTCCTACGTCTGGGGCCTGGCGCGGATGGATGCCACGGGACGGGTGCTCCACTACGCGCTGGGCACCACACCGCGGCGCTTCGTCTCGTCCCTGGCGCGAGATCCCCTGGATGACAGCCTCTGGGTCGGCCACCGCTGGGGGGGCGGCATCACCCGGCTCGTGGGCGATCAGGAGCTCAGCCTCGCGCCGACGCTCGGCCCCATCATCTCCGGACTGCCCGTCTGGGACATCCGGGCGGCGGGCACGGGCGCCCAGCGGCGGCTGCTCGTCGCCTTCGGGCGGGACGAGGACGGGCACGACGGCGTCGTGGGGATCTACCACGGCGAGTAGGCGGTAGCTTCCGGCGGGACGACTCGCCCTCCTCACGCGGAAGCTCGCGCAGCGGCTGGGCGAGGGAACACGGTGGCTTGCACGCTCAGGGGGACGCGGCTACATCCAGCGCTTCGCCTCATGCCCAAGCCATCGAAACAACAGGCGTCCAGGGGGTTGGGTCCGCGCGCGCCGGGCACGACCGCGCCCGAGGATCCCCGTGTCCTGCGCAGCCGTGCCCTGCTCCGCGACGCGCTGCTCGCGTTGATTCGCGAGCGGGGCTTCGACGCCATCCACGTGCGGGACCTCACGGCGCGCGCCCGGCTCAATCGCAGCACCTTCTACCTGCACTACCGCGACAAGGATGATCTGCTCACGCACGTCATGCGGGACATGCTCTTGGAGCTGTCGCGCGGCCATCAGCGGTTGGAGGCGTCGCACGAGCGCCTCCATCAAACCCTGCGCGGGTGGTTCGAGCACGCGGCCGCGCATGCCGAGCTGTATCAGCTGATGCTCGGCCAGCGGAGCCTGCACGCCTACTCGCTCCAGTTGCGCGGCATCCTCGAGCGGCTCATGAACGCCGAGCTGAAGGACGCCGCCGAACTGCCGGACCGGCTCAAGGGCGTACCGCTTCCCGTCATGAGCCGCTTCATGGCCTCGGCCTACCTGGGCGTGCTCGAGTGGTGGCTGGACCGGCGCGCCCCCCATCCTCCCGAGGACATGGCGCGCTGGTTGGCGACGCTTTCCTCCTTGCTCGACAGCCCCGTGGATGTGCCCCGGGACGACACACGGGGCGGGTGACGCGGCCCCTGGCGGGAGGACTTTCTCGACAGTGGCGCGTGCGTGTCGAGTAAGCGGCACCCCGCCGGGGATTGTGGGTTGAGCGCCCGCTCACGCGATGCCAGAGCATGGGGGTGGTCCATGCCGCGGCCAGGGGGCCGCGAGGAATGCGAGCAGAGGGATGCTGACCGAAGCACGAAAGGATGAGCTGGCGCGGCTTCTGCGCCCGGTGGCGCCGCCGCGCGAGTTGACGCGGGTCTATTCACAGGACCCGCTGCGCTTCGAGCGGGTCTTCGACACGTTGCTCCAGGACGTGCGCGCCAAGGGGATTCCCGTCGAGACCCCCACGGATCCGCTGCACGATCCGGTGTTCATCCGGACCATCAACGCCGCCTACGACAGTGGTGGCCCGACGTCCTACCCACCCGAAGCCCCCGTGTCGCGACGCCGGAGCGTGGCATGAGCCGTTCAACCTCGAGCAAGCCCATGCCTCAACCCAGTCCCCTCCCGTCGCCGCTTCCCGAAAACCCCTCGGTGTTCACGCGCCTGAAGGTGGGCCTGCGCGCGCTCAAGGTGCTCCAGGTGGAGCCCACCGATCCCCTCCACGGGGCCCTGTTCTATGACAGCGTGGAATGGGGCCTGTGCACGGCGATGGCTCGGGAGTTCGCCCAGCACGAAGAGGGCCGCGGACTGCTGAGCGAGAAGCCGTCGTTGAGTGTGTCGAACCTGGATTTGGATGCGATGGAGGCGCTTCCCGCCGGGACCCTGGGCCATACGTTCGCTCGGTATTTCCGGGAACAAGGGCTGACGCCGATCGATACGCTCAGCCCACCGAGGAACGACGCCCAGTACATCGCCACGCGGCTCCGGGAGACCCACGACTTCCACCATCTGGTGACCGGCTACGCCACGGATGTCCTGGGCGAGATGGAACTGCAGGCCTTCACCCTCGGCAACCTGCACCTGCGCACCTCGCTCCTCATCCTGCTCCAGTCGGCGAAGGCCGCCCGGATGGTGCCCGGATTCGATGCGACCACCTACGCCCGGCGGCTGTGGAGCGCTTTCCGGCGGGGCTGCCAGTCCCGGCGATTGGCCAGCTTCCGGTGGGAATCCCACTGGACCACGCCGCTGGCCACGCTGCGTGAGCAGCTCATCGCGCCCGCGCGGCACTGAGCGTCAACGAAGTGGGGCGGCGCTCACGGCGTGGGGGAGGACGCGCGCGTCGCACGCCAGGCGCGGGCGAACCCCCCGGACAGCACGAAGCGGGGGAACGTCACCCACTGCTCCACGAAGATGCGGGCAACCCCGTCCCCGGGGCCCCGGAAGGGCACGGGAGGCGTCGTCTCCATGCGGTGGCCCCGGCCCTGGAGCGCCACCGCGGCCCCCATGGCGACGAGACCGGGCAGGGCCCCGGCCAGGCCCAGGAGGGGCGAGGCCACGAGCAGCACCGTGCCCATCTGGAACACGGGCACCGTCACCCCGTGCAGCAGCAGGTTGCGGCGCTCGGCGTGGTTGCCCGGGTAGAGCTTCCACTGCCAGGGGAGGAGGGCTTCGGTCCGTTCGGTCGTCATGAGGGGGGGTGTACCGCACGCCTCGGGGGCGGGCTTGAACGAGTTGGCTACGACCGGGGCTTGAGCGCCGAGGGTGGCAGGCCCAGCATGCGCTGGAAGGTGCGTGTCATGTGGGCCGCGTCGGAGAAGCCCGCCGCGTGGGCGGCCTCCCCCAGGGGCATGCCCGCCACGATGCCCGCCGCGGCGCGCTGTAGCCGCAGCCAGGCGAGGTAGGGCCTCCAGGGCAGGCCAATGGACTCGGTGAAGGCGTGCATCAGGCGTCCGGGCGACAGGCCCACCTGGGCGGCGAGCGCCTCCAGGGAGGTGTCCGCCTCGGGAGGCAGGTCGCGCAGCAGCCGGAGGACCTTGCGGACCCGGGGATGGATGGCCCGAGGCGCGGAGGGCATCGGCGCGCCCAGCACCTCCATCACCCGCCGGGTCCACGCCGCGCCCTCAGGGCCCATGAGCCGCGCGGGCTCGGCGCCCGGGAGCAGGGCGTCCCGTTCTTCGTTGGAGAGGGCACGGAGGGGGCCGGAGAGCCGCGCCGCCAGGGCCGCGCCCACCTCGCTCTCCGGGTCCAGGAAGACCAGCAGCACCTGCCGGCCCTCCGCGTCGAGGGCATGTGGCACGTCGGGTGCCGTCAGCACCCCCGCCATGCTCTCCCAGGGCCCGCCCTCGCTCCGCACGCGGAGGGGCCCATCCAATCCCAGCACCAGGTGCAGGGCGTGGTGGGCATGGCCCGAGCTGCTCGTGCCCGGTCCCCGCGCGGCGAGCAGGGGCGGCCAGAGCGGCAGGGCATTCTCGACGGGGGGCAGGGGAGCCGAGGCGAGGCGCACCGCTCCATGCTACCTCAGGGCACCCGGTCTCCGCCCACCACGTTAGGCTGGCGCATGCCCAACGTCCCCTCGCCCCGCCGCTCGCTGCTCGCCGCCCTCCTGCTTTCGCTGGGCGGCGGATGCTCCAACTCCGCCGACGACATGCTGCCCGCCTACCGCTGTGTCGAGGTCATCAACGGCGCGAACGAGAGCGGGGGAGAGATCGCCTCGGTGGGCACGGTGGCGTACGTGGCGGGCTTCGCGACGATCGCGGTCTTCGACCTGAGCGACTCCCGTGCGCCCCGGAAGCTCGCGCCCCTGTCCATGCCGGCGCGCGTGGAGTCGCTGGCGGTGGCCAATGGTCGGCTGGTGGCCGCCACCGCCAACACCCTGCACCTCTTCGACGCGAGCCGCCCCGAGGCACCCGTGGCGATGGGCGAGCTGCGGGGCCTGCCGTCGCTGGCGCCCAACGCGCTCGCCACGGATGGCCGCTACGCCTATGTGGGGACGAGCACCGGCCTCGTGCTCGTCTTCGACCTGACGAGCGGCACGCCGGTGCAGGTGACGGCCCTCTCCTCGGGCGGCACCCTGGCGCTGACGGATCTGCTGCTCGTGGGGGACGTGCTGTACGTGGCGGGCGGGGTCAAGGATTCGCTGGTGACGCTGGACGTGCGCGAGCGCACCCGGCCCGTGACCCAGCAGCCCCCGCTGAACGTGTCGGGCACGGTGTTGGGATTGACCTCCGCCAACTCGGCCCTCTGGGCGGTCTCCGCCCATCCCGAGGGGGCCCGGGGCCTGCGCATGGACACGAAGACGCCGCTCGCGCCGAAGCTGACCGCCTCCTCGGCCGAGGTCTGCGCGTGCTACGTGCCCTTCTTCGCCAAGCAGGTGACGGCCGCCCATGGCCACCTGTTCGCCGTCGACTACGGGGGCACGGGGGTGGAGGTCTGGAAGCAGGGCTCGCTGGACAAGAGCACCTCCAACGGACTGGAGGCCTCCTGCTTCTCCGCCACGTCGGCCCTGGTGAACGTGCACGCCGTGGGCGAGACGCTCGTGGTGACGGGCGGCTCGTTCATCACCTTCATGGCGCCCTGAGTCCTCTTCGTGAGCGGCCATCTGGATGGGTGGGGGCTCGGGGCGTCCCTCGCGCTGGTCGTGCTCTGCGCGCTGGGCGTCGTCACGGGATGGCTCGCCTACACCCCCCGGGGCGGTGACGCCGCGGGCAATGGCCTGGCGCGCGGCTGCTTCGAGATCGTGCGTTTCATCCTGTTCGGCCTCGCCCTGCTGAGCGGGGCCTGTTTCGGCCTGGCGCTCGGGTGGCCGGAGGGGGGCCTCTTCTTCCGGGTGCCAGGCGGGCTCTTCCTGCTGGCGGCCCTGGGCCTGCTCGGCGCGCATTGGATGAGCCATCGAGCCCCGGGCGCCCTGTAGACTCGGCGCCCATGACAGGTGATTCCAACAAGGTGGCGCTCTGGGTCTCGCTCGCGCTCATCGCCCTCGGCGGGCTCAGCTTCCTCACCGGGTGGCCCGCCTACTCCTCCTCGGGAGGCGACGCCGCGGGCAACGGCATGGCGCGCGGCTTCCATGAGCTGTTCCGCGTCGCCATGCTCGTCGCGGCCCTCCTGGGCGCGGCCGGCTTCGGCCTGGCCCTCTATGTCCCGGAGGGAGGCCTGCACGTCGCGGCCCGCGCCCTGGGCTGGGGGATGTCACTGCTGGCCGTGGGGCTCTTCGGGTTGCTGCTGCTCGGGTGACGTTCCTCCAGGCCCTCGGTGGGTATCAGACGAGCTCGGTGGTTCCGTCACATTTGCTCCCCCCGCACCTGCGGGTCCGGGAGAAGGTGGATTGCCACTCCATCTTCGACCCACACGCCCCACAGTAGTGGTTCCGGCAGCGCTTGCAGGCATGCCATTGGCTCATGAGCGAGGTCTTCTGCTTGAGGGTCTGGGTGCAGTTCTTGCCCGCGCACGTGATGGGCGTGGTCGCGGCGTCTCGATTGGACTTTGCCTTGTTCAAGGCCAAGGCGGTCTTGGTGTGAGACGTCTTGACGTCCTTGATGGCGTTCTTCAGCTCATCGCGTTTGGCTTGTGTCTCCTTGTGCAGTTGCGCGACGGTCTCCTGGGCGGAGGCTTTCTTGAGCCTTCCCAGGAGTCCCTCCAACTCCCCGCTGAGCTTCAGCACGGACTGCGCGCCGAGGTGGGCTTCCTCGTGGCTTTCTCGCGCGAGCCTGACGTTCTCCTTGGCCAGCTCCAACGACTTGTTCGCTTCTTGGATGGCCCTGGCGGACGTGAATTCACTGACGGCCTTCTCGGCTTCCTCCAGGACGACTTGCGCTGCCTGTGCCTGCTTCTTGGCCTCCTCCGCTCCCTCCAACGCGTTCTGACGAAGGGTCTTGATGGACTCGCTCGTGTACGGATCGAACTCCGCGACGAGCCGCTTGTTCTCGACGAGCAGGTTCGCCCGCTCGGCCTCGGCCGCCGCGCTTTTGCACTGCGTCTCGGTCTCCAGGATGGCGCGGGCCGCGGTGGGCAACAGTTCGCTCAGCTTCGTGCTCAAGACGCTCGCACTTTGCGCGGAGTCGTTGGCCAGGGCGGCCCGGGTCGCGGCGTGCTCCACCTTGTGGGCCAGGGACGCGTTGGGCGTGGGTGCGCCTTGTTTGTCCAGGAAGCCCACGACGGTGCGGACCTTGGCGCGTGCGAGGGCGCTCTGGGCGGCATTCTTCGCGAGATTCGCGCAATTTCGCGCGTCCTGGGCGAGCCGATGTCCCTCCTCCGCACCGGTCTTCAGTTCGCCGCGGACCTCTCGGGCCTCGTCGAGCGCATCCTCCGCCTGGGTGGCGAGCTTCCGGGCCTGCTCCGCTCGTAAGCGGGCCTCGGACACCTTGTCCAGGGCGGACGCCTCTTGCCGTGCGGTCGTTGCGGCGCGGGCCGCCTGGGTGGCGATCTCCCGTTGCCGCTGGATGGCGGCCAGTTGCTGCTCCGCCGCGGCATGCAGCTTCCCCGCCTTGTTCAGGTCCTCTTGTGCTTGCTCGGACAATTCATGGGCGCGGTCGCGCTGCTCTTGCACGAGCTCGCTCGCGCGTCCGACATTCATCTCGTCGAACTGCGCGCCGAGGGTGTCGGCCATCGCGAGGAGCCGCTGGAACCCGTCGTTGGTGGCCAGACCCTGCTCCGCCACGATGAGCAGGAGTTCCCGGCAGTGCATCAGCAGGGTCTGCTCGGACTTCTTCTCCGACTTGCGTTGGCTGAGCGTGTCGAACGCGGGCATGAACGCGTCCTTGATGTCGCCGTCGCGCAGGAACTTGGTCGAGGCGCCCTGCAGGCCTCCCTTCTTCTTGTTGACCGCCTCGATGAGCGCGGTGCTCTCGGAGGAAAGCCAGGGCCGCTCCACGGCCTTCAGGCAGGTCTGCAGTTGGTTGTCCTGCATGCCATAGACGACCCTGACGCCCTGGGCCATCTGGGCGATGAAGCCCGCGCACATGTGGCAGGGCTGGAGGGTGGAGTAGATGACGCACCCACTGGGAAGCGCCGCTTCACCCGTTCGCTCCAGATACGCCTGGATGGCCAGGGTCTCCGCATGAAGCGTCGAGTGCTGTCCGCCCACGTTGATGCCCCAGGAGATGATCTGCTGGTTCTTGACGATCACCGCGCCGACATTGTTGCCGCTCAGGGTCGGCGCCACTTTTTTCTCGTAGGTGCCCTTGTCGTACCAGCTCAGCGCCACGAGCGAGAACGCGAGCAACATGAAGGAATTGTCCGCGAAGGGCTCCGGCGCCGCCGCGCCGCGGAAAGGCGGGGGTGGGGGAACCTTGGCCAGGGCGATGGCATGGGGCTTGGGAATGGGACGGCGTTGGGTATAGGGGGCCTTGGCCAGGGCGTCGAAGCCGCTCGCCACTGTGTGCACGTCGCCCCCTCGCTTCTTGGCGGAGGCCAGGAGCTTCTGGAGCGACGAGACGTCGACCCCCTTGGTGTCCAGCTGGGCGCCCTCCTTGAGTTCCTCATCGCTGGTGTTGAACACCTCGAGCCGCACGACCTCTTCACCGCCCGAGGACTTGAAGTTGTTCAACATGCCCAGGCACATCGCGGTGGGCTTGTAGGTGACGATGAACTTGTCGGTCGCGCGCACCCTGTTGTGGTTCTGCAGGATGTTGACGATGGCCGAGTGGGCGGTGCTCCGGGTGTCCGTGGTGGGGTGGACGCCCACCGCCAAGGGCACGTCATGGCTGTCCACGAGCACGGCGTAGTCGCTCTTGGTGTCCTGCTTGGACAGCTCGGCGAGCTTCGCGATGAATTCGAGCGTGTGCATAGTCCCCCTGCCGCAGGAGGCCCATTGTAGTTGAACCCGCGAGGATTTCACCAGGGTTGGCCGGGTGAGACACGGCGCACACCGCGCCGTGTCTCGCCCCTCGCCGAGGCTACTTCCAGGTGTCGTTGAGCGTGGCGGTGCCCGAGGCGGGCGTCGTGGTCGTGCGGTTGGCGCCGCTCTCCCAGGTGACGTTCCCGGAGCCATCTTTCTTGATGTACTTGTATTCGAGCGCGGTGGAGCCGGGCAGGTTCAGCGTCACGCTCCACTTCGGGTAGGCGGCCGAGGACAAGAGCAGCGCCGAGCCGGTATTCCACCCGCCGAGCGCGGTGTGGTTGCCCACCAGGTAGACGTTCTGTCCCATGACGGTGCTGGCCGTCACGGTGAAGGTGACGCTCGTGCCGGTGGTGCTGCCCGTGGTGACGCTCAGGGCGGCGCTCGGCGCGGAGGCATTGCCCGCCGTGTCGCGCGCGCGCACGGTGTAGCTGTACGTGGTGCCCGCGCTCAGGTCGCTGTCGGTGTAGCTCGTGGACACGGGCGAGCCCACCAGGGCCCCCGCGCGGTACACGTCATACCCGGCGATGCCGCTGGCATCCGTGGAGGCCGTCCACGCGAGGGACACGCTGGTGGCCGTCTGGGTCGCCGTGAGGCCCGTGGGGACGGAAGGCGCGGTGGAGTCGAGCGTGGGCGCGCCGCGGGTGACGACGCCATCCTTCACGGTGGAGGTGCCCGCGGGCAGCACGTAGTTGTTGCCCTTGTTGTTGTCCCAGGTGCCCTTGCCATCGTTGAAGACACACTCGAGCGTCGTGGCGGCGCCCAGGTTGACGGTGTACTTGGCGTAACCCGCGACCTCGGCGGCGGCCATGACGTAGCCGGGCGCGGTCGTCCACGTGCCGCTGCCCGCGCGGAAGTGGATGTATTTGGAGGCGAAGTTGTTGTTGAAATAATAGACGGTGGCGCTGTTGCCCGCGAGGGTGGTGATGCTCAGGCTCGCGCTGTGGGCGGACGTGTTGCCCGCGGCGTCCCTGGCCCGCACCGCGTAGCTGTAGGCCGTGTTCGGCAGCAGGCCGGTGTCCGAGTAGCTCGTGCTCGTGACGGTGGCGACCTGGGTCGTGCCGCGGAACACGTCGTAGCCCGTGACGCCGTAGTTGTCGGTGGAGGCCGTCCAGGTGAGCGCCACCGAGGCGCTCGTCGTCCCAGAGGCCGTCAGCCCCGTGGGGACGGAGGGCGCGGTGGTGTCCGGGGGCAGGGTGGCCACGGCCAGGGCGGTGCTCCGGCCAGACACGTTGCCCGCGGCGTCCTTGGCCCGCACGGTGTAGCTGTACTGGGTGCCGGGTGTCAGGCCGCTGTCCGTATAGGTCGTGCCCGGGCTCGAGCCCACCTGCGTGCCGTCACGGAACACGTCGTAGCCCGTGACGCCCACGTTGTCCGTGGCCGCGCTCCAGCCGAGCGTCACCGAGCGATCCGTCTTCGCCGGGACGCTCAGGCCCGTGGGGACGGAGGGCGCGGTGGTGTCCACCACCAGGAACGGGTGCGTGCCCTGCACCGCGCCCTGGGGATCCTCGATGTACTTGCCCCCCACCAGGCTGTAGCGGCCCGAGCCCACGTAGACGGACTGGATCTCGCTCCGGGTGACGTTGCCCCGGCTGTCGGTGGCCTCGATGTAGTAGTCGAGCAGTTGGTCGCGGTAGTTGCCCAGGTAGACGTAGTAGAGGTCGCCGATCTCCTGCGCGGGCACCTTCGCCATGACGGGCAGGTACGCGGGCTGCCAGGCCACGCCATTCATCACCGGCTTGAGTTCGCGCCGGGTGAGCGGGTAGTCCACCCAGGTGCCCACGCGCGAGGTGTCGATGTTGGGCACGCCCGCGGCCTTGCGCCCCGCCGGGTCGTACACCTTGTGGGTGTTGTCGAGCGGGTCGATGCTCTTGTTCGTGTGCACGCGCACCCGGGCCTTGATGCTGGTGATGCCGCTCACGTCATAGGCATAGGTGTAGAGGGCGAACTGGTTGTTGAAGAAGTGCAGCGTCCAGCCCTCGGACTTGTCCGTGTTGGCGCTGCCCGGGTTGTAGGGCCAGCGCTGCGGCCACCACACGGACGGGCCCGTCTTGTCCTGGGCGAGGCGCTCCTGCACGTAGGGCTTGGAGAAGTAGAGGGACTGGTTGAAGGCCAGCGTGGGCTTGACGTTGTCGTCCTGGTTCTCGTCGTAGTAGCCGAAGCCGGAGTCCAGCGCGGGCAGCAGGAAGTACCAGGCGAGCTCGGCGGGGTTGGCGCCGCCCGCCCAGTCATTGGCCGCGTCTCCCTTGACGGGATAGGACAGCATCCAGGGGTTGAGCTGGTTGCCCGTGTGGGTGATCTGCCGGTCCATCGCGGTGCCCGGAGACCAGTGGTTGGGGTGCGCGTCGAGCCAGATCTGCTCGGCCGTCTTCGCGTGGTTGAGCGCCGCCTGGAGCAGGGCGAAGTTGCGCTCGAGGTAGTGCCAGCCGTGCTCGAGCGAGACCGTCATGCCCTCCTGCACGCCATGGAGGTTCGTCTTGGGGGCCAGGTTCAGGCCGGTGGCCTGGTTGAACGCGGGGAACTGGCCCTTCCAGATGCCGAAGGGCAGCTTCCAGTGGTGCCACTGGGGATCGGACGAGGAGTCGCGCGTGTCCACCCACGAGCCGTCCTGCACGTGCACCACGTCGGTGGCGGCGGGGGTGTGGTTGAGGAGGTACTCGGAGATGCCCATGCACTGCACGCCGCTGGCGCACGTGACGGAGCGGCCGTTGTACCAGGTGGACTCGGAGCCCGCGCGGCCACTCGAGTTGTCACCGTCGTGCGCGATGACGAAGAACTGCTTCTGGGGCACCAGCCCCTCGAAGCTCTTGAGGTTGACCACGTCCACGGTGGCCTCGCCCTCCCAGCCCTCCAGCCACGAGCCGTTCTGGTTGACGGGGACGCCCACGACGCGCGACTCGGCGCCCGTGGCGGGGTCCACGTAGCGCACCCAGTGCGGCGTGGACGCGAAGGGGTACTTGTTCTTGATGACCTGCTGCTCGTGCGCCATGGCCAGGCTCACCCACGAGCCCACCGTGCTCGTGTTCTGCAGGTCCGCGCGGTTGGGCGGAGACACGAGCGTGTCCGAGCCCGGCTCGTTCAGGTACGGGTAGTCCTTGAGCGTGCGCGAGAAGTGGTTGTCGCCGATCACCGCCCACTGCACGCCCAGCTTCGCGAGCGTGGGGATGAGCCGCTCGGAGAAGCCCAGCTCCGTGGGGAAGAAGCCCTTGGAGGACTGGAAGGCGCCGCCGAGGAAGTAGGGCTGGGCGAGCGTGACGTTCTGGTAGATGAGATCCTTGAGGAAGTACTCCGGTCCCACCAGCGGCCCCATGGAGTGGTGGCCGGTGAAGTGGATGAGATCCAGGGTGCGGTGGCCCCCGGGCGTCAGCAGCGTGCTGGCGCGATCCTTCCAGGACGCGCCCCAACCGCTGTTGTCGTAGCCGGACACGTTGCGCAGGGTGTTGAGATCCTGCACGTTGTTCACCACCGCGCCGGACATGGTGACGTGCACCTGGCCGGTGGGGGCGTTGGCCTTCATGTCCGCCGCCACGCTCTGCGGCCAGGACTGGTAGGCGCCCGTCTTCGCGTGGTGCGAGTAATAGGTGACCAGATCGTCGTGCGGCATGGGCGCGCCCGACGGCAGGTAGTACGTGTAGTTGGGCGGCGGGTTCTTCTTCAGCTCGATGACCTGCGCGTCATACATGTACCGCACCGGTCCTCCGACCGGCGTGGACGCGTACTTGCTCACGTCGTAGTAAGCCCAGAAGTTGGGCATGTGGTTGTGATAGACGTGCGCCGCCGCGATCTGGGCACTCGCCGAGGAAGCGCATAACAGCGCGAGCGCCGACAGCGAGGGTCCGATCAGGGACTTCACTCGTTGCATGCAGTTGCTCCGGGGTAGGGGGGCGCGCCACTGTACCCAGAGCGTCAGGTTCTTTCGGGGAATCCCAGTGACCCGGGAAGTTGTCGCGTCGCGGCAATGCTTCGAGGTCCAGCAAGCCGCGACCCGATGACACGTGTCCGCGCGGGGCCTAGCGCGCGGGGGCGGGCGGCGGCGCTTTGTCCTCACGGCCGCGCAGCAGCACGAGCCCGAGCAGCAGCAAGCCCACGAGGCTCGCCTGGACGCCGGACACGAGCCCGGGGTCGGTGAACGCGAAGTCGATCCGGTGATCGCCCTCGGGCACCTCGATGCCCATGTGCGCGCCATTGACGGCGTACACGGGCACCTCCTCGCCCTCCACGGTGGCCGACCACCCTGGGTAGAACGTGGTCGCGAAGACGACGAAGGTGCCGCCCGGGCCCGCCACCACCCGGGCCCGCGCGCTCCGGGCGTCGAGCTGCATCTCCTCCACCCGCGCGGCGCCGTAGGTCCTCGCGGCGCCTTGCTCCACGGCGACGTGCTGGAGCCCATCGAGTCGTTCGGTTCGCAACAGGGCGAGCGCCTCGTTCGGCTCCGCCACGGGGGTGGTGCGCGAGGCCGTGCGCAGCCGCGCGGGGCAATCGCTCAAGCGCCGCACGTCGATGGACGCCGGCCCGGACGCGACGCGCGTCAGCTCCTCTCCGAAGTGGAAGCGCGGCGCGGAGGAGGTCGTCCACAGGCAGGTGCCATAGAGCCGCGCCATCAAGGGCGGATTCACGGCGAGCGCGCTCGTGAAGGCCCTCCACCGCCACAGCTCCACGCCGCCGTAGGTGGTGAGCTCCTCCAGGCCATGGACTCCAGGCAGGTTGCTGACGAGGGATTCCACTCCGTACTGGCTCAGCCGGATCACCTCCTCCAGGGTCCGGCTGCCCGGGGCCTGCTCGGCGAGCATCGCGTCCATGCGCAACAGCCGCGTGGGCGGGGTGCCCACCTCCTCGCGCAGCCGGGAGAGCAATTGGGGCTCCTGGGTGTAGAGCGAGCGGGGCCCGAGGATCACCGTCGAGCGCGCCGTCCACAGCAGATCTCCCGCCACGAGCAGGGGAAGCAGGACGGGCAGGGCACCGCGGACGGCGGGCACACGCCGCGCGAGCGCCACGAGCCCGAGCAGGGCGACCATGAAGACCAGCGCCGTGCGCACCGAGCGCGCCGCGAGCAGGAGCACCTCCTGGGGCGGACGGGTGCGCAGGCCCGCCCTCACCCACGCGAGGAGCGCGGGAGGCTCGGCCCAGAGCAGCCCGAGCACGACCCCGAGCAGCAGGGCCGCCACGCCGAGTCCGAGCAGTCGGCGCCACGGGACGTCCGCGAGCACCGCCCTCGCGCCCGACGCGGCGAGCCCCGCGCCGCCCAGCGCCACCAGCACGACGTACTTCTCCGGGTAGCGGAAGAGGCTCAGCGGGGCATGCGCGAACAGGAAGGACAGCGGCGAGTCCTGGCCCAGCGCCAGGAGCACGCCGCCCCCGCACAGGGTCAGCGCGAAGCCCGTGAACCGCTCGCGCCGCGCGCCCAGCACGGCGAGCACCCACACGGTGATGCCCAGGTAGACGCTGAACGCGAAGGGGGTGGGGCTCGGACCGTGGATCATGGACCAGGCCCAGAACGGGGGCTGCCCCAGGTACTCCCCGAAAGGGTAGGGGATGGCGAACTCGAGCAGCCGCGGCCAGGGCAGGCTCCAGCTCGTCACGTGCGCGGGCGTGTCCGCGTTGCGCGTCGACTCCGCCAGCAGCCAGAGCGTGGGGACCACCTGCGCGCCGGCGAGCAGCAGGCCCAGCACCCCGGCGCCCGCGAGCGTCACCCACTGGCGGATGCGCCCGGGGTACCACAGGACATGCACCGCGGCCGCGATCGCCGCGTACAGGCCGGACTGGGGGTCGCCCGAGAGGAGCAACAGCAGGATGAGCAGCGCCAGCAGCGCGAGCTTGCGCGGACGCACGAGCGGCGCCTGGAGCGTGGCGAGCACCCAGGGCACCCAGGCCAGGCCCGACACGAGCGGGCCCAGGTCACACAGACTGGCGACATAGCCCGACAAGCCGAAGGCCAGCGCGCCGGTGAACGCGGCGGGCGGCTCGAAGCCCTGGCCCCGCAGGAAGGTGAACATGCCCCACTGGCCCACGGCGTGGTGCAGCACGAGCAACAGCGCGTAGGCGGTGGGGAAGGAGAGGACGGCGAAGAGGAGGTTGGGCGGGTAGAGCACGCCCGAGTGGATGTCCGCGAGGAAGGGCAGGCCCCCCTGGTGGAAGGGGTTCCACTGCGGCACGGCGCCGAGCCGCCAGTGCGTGGCCTGCATGGGCCAGTAGTAGCGCAGCACGTCGCGCACGAAGAAGGCCCGGTCGGGCAGCAGGCCCCCACCGTAGAGGGCCAGGGACGCGAGCAGCAGCACGCCAGGCGCGGCGAAGCGGCTGGACCGCCAGGAAGAAGGAAATGCCATCGCGAGGCCGGGTATATCACCCGCCCCGCGCGCCGCTCCCGTCGAGTGCCCAGCGGTAGAAGCTCAACTCGTCGACGTCCTGCTCGATGAGCGCCGTCAGCGTGGTGCCCCCCGCGTGGCCCGAGTCCCTCAGGGGCAGCAGGAGATAGGGCCCCCCGCGCACGCCCTCCGCCTGGAGGCGGGCCACCATCTTGAGCGGATCGTGCGGCGGCGCGGTCTGGTCGTTCATCGCCGGCACGAAGGCCATCACGGGGTAGGGCCGGTCGGCGCGGACGTTCTCGTAGGGCGAGTAGCCGGCGAGGCATGCGCCCTCGAGGGGATCCTCGGGCGAGCCGTACTCGACCGTCGCCGCGCTCAGGTAGCCGAAGCGCGGAAAGCGCAGCATGTCGAGCAGGGGCGCGCGGCAGTACACGGCGCCGAAGGCCTCGGGCGCTTGCAGGGCCGTGACGGCGACGAGCAGACCCCCGTTGCTGTTGCCGCGCGAGACGAGCCGGGAGGGCACCGTGTAGCCCGCGGAGACGAGCCACCGGGCCGCGGCGATGTAGTCGTCGAAGGACTTCTGGCGCCGGGTCCCTCGGGCCGCCTCGTGCCAGTCCCGGCCGTACTCGCCGCCTCCCCGCACGTGGGCGAAGGCCAGCACGCCGCCCAGGCTCAGCCACGCGGCCTGGAGCGCCGTGAAGCGGGGCGCCTGGGCGATGTTGAAGCCGCCGTAACCACTCAACCGCACGGCCTGACGTCCGTCGCGCGGTTGCTCCGCGTGACGCACGAGGAACAGGGAGACCCGCGTGCCATCGGGCGACGTGTACCCGATCCGCTCCGTCACGTAGGCGGAGGCCTCGAGGCCGATGTCGGGGACGTGGTAGGGCGACAGGACATCCGTCGCGAAGTCATAGCGGTAGACCGAGGGCGGCTGGACGTACGACATGAAGCGCACCCAGACCGTGTCGCTCGTCCAGGAGCCGCTCAGGCCGCTGACGACCCCCTCGCCCTCATCCCGGTTCACCGCGCCGAGCGCGGGCAGTACCAGGTCGCGCAGGAAGCCGCCGTCCTCGGCGTGGATGCGCACGTGGTGCGCGGCCCCCCGCGAGTAGACGGCGTAGAGCCGGCCGCCCAGGCCAGTCACCGTCTGGAGGATGTCCTCCGGGTGCTCGGCTATCAGCGTGCGCCACGCCGTCGGCTCGGCCAGCGGCGCGACACAGAGCCGACCTCGTGGGGCGTCCAGGTCGGTCCGGATGAGCAACGTGTCGCCCAGCACCTGCACCTGGTTGATGGCGCGGGGCGTGGGCACCACGGCGATGCAGGTGTCATCGGCGAGCCGCAGGAGGAAGACGGCATTGGCGTGCACGTAGTCCCACTTCGTGAGCACGGCGAAGCGGCCACACTCACTGACCTGGACGGTGCACCAGTAGTCCTTCACCCGGTCATCGCCGAAGATCCGGCGGGCGGGCGCCTCCGCGCCGAGCCGGTGCTCGTAGATGGCGTTCCAGTGCGCCTCCTCTCCCGCGGGCACCTCACCCGGCTCGGGGCACGCCGCGTAGAAGAAGCCGGAGGAGTCGGGCCGCCAGGCCAGCGAGGCGTGGTGCGTTCCCCAGGGGCGGTCGGGCAGCAGCCGTCCGGTCTCCACGTCAAGGACGTGGATGCGCGCGGCATGGGTTCCGCCCACCGCCTTGCCGAACGCGACCCGCGTGCCATCAGGCGACGGCACGGCGAAGACCAGGGCTTCCTCGGGCGCCCAGGTGTTGGGATCGAGCACCGCCTCCCAGGGCGCGCCCTCCGCCCGTTGGCGCATGAGCTTGAGCTTGTCGTCGTGGGCCTCCGCCCACCAGAGGAACGTCTGCCCCGGGGAACCGGCGGGCATGGGGGGCGAGCAGCGCGTGTGGTGCGCGGCGCGGGCCACCGCCGCGCGCAGGTCCTCGCGCCCGGGCACCGCGCGCAGGACCTCGTGCGTGGCGGCTTCCTGGGCGGCGAGCCACGCCTGGGTCTCCTCGGCGCTGAGCCGTTCCATCCAGGCATAGGGATCGGCGAACCACCTGCCCCCCAGCGTGTCACCGCTCGTGGGGTCTCGGCGGGCCGGGGGGAGGGGAGGCGGCGTCTTCATCGCGGGCTTCTGGCTCAGTGCGAGACCGACTTCGAGAAGACATTCACGATGATGACCCCGAGCACGATGAAGCCCAGGCCGAGCACCGCCGGGGCATCGAGCTTCTGGTGGAGGAAGAAGACGCCGATGAGGGAGATCAGGACGATGCCCAGACCGCTCCACATCGCGTAGGCGATGCCCACGGGAATGGTCTTCAGCGACAGCGAGACGAGGTAGAACGCCCCCACGTAGCAGACCGCCATGATGGCCGTGGGCACCGGCCGGGTGAACTGCTGGGACAACTGGAGACAGGTCGTCCCAGCGACTTCCAGGACAATCGCCACGGCGAGCACGCCATAGGTCATCCAGGTGGGGTTCATGGCTTCACTCCTTCTCGTCAGGGGCTAGTCCAGCAGGTTCGCCAGACCCGCGTAGGTATTGGGCCCGGGCAGGCCGTCCAGCGGGCCCGCGTAGCCGCCGCGGCTCGCCAGGGACTGGAGCACCTTGTAGGTCTGCGTGCCGGGCACGCCGTCGATGGGACCCGAGTATCCGGCGCCGCTCAGGAAGGTCTGCAAGCCCTTCCACGAGTTCACGCCCATGGCGCCATCCACGGGGCCCATGTAGCCGCCCAGGCGGGCGACGCGCTGGAGCGCCGCGTAGGAGTTCGTGCCCATGACGCCGTCGATGGGGCCCGTGTAGCCGAAGCCGCGCAGCACGGTCTGCACGCCCTTCCAGCCGTTGGTGCCCATGACGCCATCCACGGCCCCGGTGTAGCCGCCCTTGGCGGCGAAGCGCTGGAGCGCCTTCCACGAGCCCGTGCCCATGACGCCATCCACGGGGCCCGAGTACGCGTAGCCTCCGAGGACCTGCTGGAGGCCCTTCCAGGTGTTCGCGCCCGGCACGCCATCCACGGCGCCGGTGTAGCCGCCCGCCCACGCGATCCGCTGCAGCGTCACGCCCTGTGCGTTGCTGAGCGGCGGCACTCCGCCGGACGAGCCGTTCAGGTACTCCTGGAGGCCGTTGTAGGTATTGGGGCCGGGCATGCCGTCGATGGGGCCCGTGTAGCCGCCATCCTGCGCGAGCAGTTGCAGGCCCTTGTACGTGTTGAGGCCCGGAGCGCCGTCCACGGGTCCCTCGTAGTAGCCCAGCTCCCGCAGGACCTTCTGCACGCCCGTCCAGGTGTTGGCGCCGGGGACGCCGTCGATCGCGCCGGTGTAGCCGCCGCGCCGGGCGAGGGTCTGCAGGATCTTCCCCTGCTCGACGGTGAGGGTCGGGGCGCTTCCTCCGCCCGAACCGCCTCCACCGCCCGGGATGGCCGTGGGCGGCGGCGACGTCTCGCCCTCCGGCGGCTGGCTCAGGCCCGAGAAGGCGGACAGCCGGGCGACGTTCAGGTCGAGCGGAATGCCATTCTGGTTGCCCGAGGACGTGTACTGATGGATGTCCCACGAGGGCCAGGCCGTGCCGATGTTCGGGTTGCCGGGCGTGCCGGTGTAGTGGGCGATCCACAGCTTCGAGCCCACCGCCCGGGTCTGGCTCCAGGTGTTGGCCGTGAGCAGGCCGGAATAGGTGTACAGGAAGGGCGCCTTGCCCAGGCGCGTCTTGACCGCCTGCATGAAGGTCGCCGTCCGGGTGTCGTTCCAGAAGATGCCGTCGTCGATCGCCTCGTTGTCGAGCACCAGCAGGTCGCCCGGGCGATGGTCATACAGATGGTCCACGAAGTACTGGGCATCCGCGGCGGGGTCGGTGGAGCCGGCCATCCAGTAGTGCCCGACGATCAAGCCCGCGGCGCGCGCGCGGGCGACCTGCTGGGTGTAGTACGGCGCGGTGTAGCGGGGCGAGACGTTGGAGCCCCCCGCCTTGACGATGGCGAACTGGTAGCCCGCGCCCCGGATGGCCTGGAAGTCCAGGTCGCGCTGGGTCGTGCCCACGTCGATGCCGTAGACGCCGCGCATGCCCGTGGGAGGAGGCGTCGTGGTGTCCTGGGAGAGCCAGGCGTTGAGGCCCGCGTAGGTGTACGGGCCCGGAAAGCCATCCACGGGTCCCGTGTATCCGCCCAGCTGCGCGAGCCGCTGGACGCCCTTCCACGTCAACTCGCCCGGGGCGCCGTCCACGGCACCGGTGTAGAAGCCCTTGTTCTTGAGGACGGTCTGCACGCCCTTCCAGGAGTTGGTGCCCAGGACGCCATCCACGGGGCCGGTGTAGCCGCCCCGCTGGGCGACGCGCTGGAGGATCTTCCCCTCCTCGACGCTCACCTGGATGCCGCCCGAGCCGCCGCCCGGCTCGGTGCCGCCGCCCGAGCCGCCGCCGAGCACGTTGCGGATGAGGGGCGCGGGGTCGCTGACGTTCTCGCCGAAGGCACAGCGATCCGTGGAGCCCCGGGTCATGTGCAGGTGCGCGCCCGACCATGCCGAGCCATGGTCATCCCCGGCGCCCGCCGCGTAGGCGATGATGTCGCCCTGCTGGACGTCATCCCCCACGGAGACCCGGGTGCGGATGACGTGGGCGTAGCCGGAGTAGTCACCGGGCGCGGACTCGATCGTGAGGGTGTGGCCCACCACGGAGGAGTACTGGACGCGGCGCACGGTGCCCGAGCGCAGCGCGGGAATGGCCTGGCCGGCGCCCGCCGCGATGTCGAGCCCCCGGTGCCCCAGGGGGCCGTAGTAGGGGCCGGTGATGCCGAAGCGGTTGCGCCATTGGCCTTCCCCATAGAAGGCCTGCACGTTCGCCGTCGCGGCGCGCGACAGCGTGGCGGGGGACTCGGTGTCGCCGGGGTCTCCCGGCTCCATCGCGCCACAGCCCGTCAGGGCCACCAGCCCGAGCAGCAGGGGCACGGCGGTCGCCGTGACTCCCGGAAGGATTCGCGTGAGGAGGGCTCGCTTCGTCATGGTGCTCCTTCGAAACACGACGGCCCCGCTCCGGAGTGCATCCGAAGCGGGGCCAGATGAGGACTGGGATGCTACCCGGTCAGTAATAGACGTTGAACTCGCGCATGGACCACCAACTGGAGGCGGTGCCCGTCTGCACCACCCGGATGTAGCGCGCCGAGCGGGCCGTGAAGCTCACCGTCACCACGGGCCCGGAGCCCGTCCCGGTGGCGATGGCGCTGCCCCAGTTGGTGCCATCGGCCGACACGTACACGGCGTAGCCGCGCGGGTAGTCGTCGTTGCTGCCCGTGCCGTCCATCACGATCTTGTTGAAGGTCGTCGTCGCCTTCATGTCGAGCGTGAGGGACTGGTTGGGCACCATGGCCGTGCCCGTGCTCCACCGCGTGGACATGCTGCCGTCCAGGAGGTTGGCCGGCACATCCCCGCTCGTCGGGCTGGAGGTGGCCGTCCACCCCGTGCGCACGAGCGCCGCGCCCGTGCCGCCGTTGCCCGTGCCCGTTCCGGTGCCCACGAACTCGGCCACCGTCTGCCGCATGGCCGTGGCGGGCGTGTTCGCGTACACCCGGCCGCCCGTGCCGTTGATGACGTGGGTGATCTCGCTGCCCGGCGTGCCGGTGAGCCAGATGGTGGTGGCGCTGTGCAGCTTGATGCCCGAGACGTTGGGCACCTCGATGGCGCTCTCGAGCTTCACGGCCGCGTCCCGGAAGAACGAGTACACGCCCAGACCCCAGGCCTCGTGCGTCGTCACCGAGTCGGCGACCTTGTACGACGCATAGCCATTCACCGTGCCGTTCTTGCTCATCCACACCGGCTGGTTGGGCACGTCATACGGAATCTCGGACTGGTAGAAGTACACCCGCCCGCCGTTGCCGTTCCACAGCGTCTGGTACTCGTTGTGGTGCTCGTTGAAGAGGCCGTAGAGGGTGACCTGCTGGCCGTTGACCACCAGGCCGTTCTTGGACACGTTGGACGTCCAGCCCGCGCCCGTGCCGTGGTCCGCGCGCCACAGCCAGAAGTGATCGCCGATGACCTGGTTGCTGTTGATCTTGATGCCCACGTCGTAGCGGCCGTTGGTGGCGCCGCCCGTGCGCACGGTGATGTCGTGCAGCGAGGTGGGGTTGGCCGTGTGATCCCGCGAGCTGCCCGTGGGACCGACCTCGAGGATGGTGGGGGAGTTGACGGGACCCGCGTCGAAGGTGAGGCCCGCGAGCTTCACGCCGTCCACGTCCGCCACCGCCATGGCCACCTTGCCGGTGGTGGGGATGATCGTGGCCACGCCAATGCCGAGCACGATGGTGTTGGCGTTGTTGACGCGCAGCGTGTCGTCCAGCCGGTAGATGCCCGGCGTGAACAGCAGGTGCTTGCCCTGGCTCAGCGCGGTGTTGAGGCTGGCGGCGGTGGCCGTCTCCGGCCGCGCGATGTGGAACTGATCGATGGAGACGGACTGGCCCGGCGTGGTGCCATTGGCCCAGCTCACGCCCTGGGTGTTGGTCTGCAGCGCCGGCACGAAGACGTCGTACTGGCCCGAGTTGCGCACGTAGAGGTAGGGCTTCTCGCGGATGATGGGCGTCTTGGTGATGACCGTGTAGGGCGGCTCGGGGAACTGGCCCGAGGGCGCGTTGTTGCAGCCCACGAACACCATGTTCCACACGCCGTTGTTCCAGCTCGCCCACTGGCTGTTGCGCGACAGCCACTGCTGCTGCGAGGCGGGGACGACCTGGCTGTCCACGATGGAGTCGGCGAGGAAGCCGCCGCTGGCCCAGCCCGCGTTCCAGTTCGAGTCGAAGTCGAACAGGTGCAGCTGCCCCTTGATGTGCAGACGCCGCAGCGGCGCCGCCTGGGAGACGGCGATCTGCGTCTGCCCATTGGACGGGGTGACCGAGTAGTTCTCCAGCGCGCGCCAGAAGTTGCGGGTCGCGTTGCCGTTGTCCCAGTCGGCGTTGACGTTCACGCCGCCGTTGAAGTGCACGTCATCCGGGTTCTGCCCGAGGCCGGCCACGTGGGTGTAGAAGCCCACGTTGAAGTTGACGTTGTAGTTGCCCGGCTTGAAGAGCAGCGCATAGCGCTCGCTGCTGAACTCGGCCGACTCCAGCTTCTGGAAGACCGTGTTGGCGACGTTGGTGATGTCCCCGGCCGGCATGGTGGGATCGAAGACATAGACGCGAGGACCGAAGATCGTCGTGTTGGCCTCGCCAATGCCCGCCGCCAGGGCCCCTTGGGGCGCGAGCGCGAACAGACCCGCCATGGACGCCCATACGGAAATCGGAGCAGTAGACCTTCTCTTCATTGCATGTCCTCTCGGAGGGGAGCCCGTCCAGGCGGTCGACGACACGGGGGCAGGGCACAGGCCTCGCTCGGTCCGCTGTCTGTCTGATGACGGCCGCGGATGCTTCTAACAGAAACTTTCGGGGAATTCTCAGAAAAATTGAATAAACCGTTTTCGTTGCCGCGGGGCTGTTGAACGCACACCACTCGGGTGCGTCCCCCGGGCCGTGGTGACGGGGCGCGTGTGTGGCCACTTCTCACATCGGATTTGTTCGCCATACATGGGAGACCCGATGGTCCGTTGTCCTCGTTCGTGTCTGGGGCCGCTGTTGGCCTTGCTGTCCATTCCTGGCTCCGGGCTCGCGCAAGAGCCCCGGCCGACCGAGGGCTGGCCCTGGGATCCCGACGTCACCAATGTCTCCGCGAGCAGCCGCCATCCCCGGCCCGCGGGGCGCATCGACAACCACCGCCAGGTGATCGCCACGGAGTTCCTGGGCGGCTGGCGGACCTATCTGGGAGATCTCCACGCGCACTCCCGGGGCCACGCGGACGGCGGCACGTCCACGCCCACCATCCGGCGGGACGAGGTGAACCGCTCGGCCTGGTCCTTTGGCTATGACTTCATCGCCATCACCAATCACAGCACGTCCTGGAAGCTCTACGACGAGCTCGCGCCCACGGTGCAATCCCTCTCGGGCACCCGCTCGATCCAACCGCCGGACCTGCTGGCGCTCAAGGGCGTGGAGAGCTACACCGGCCCCCGGCACTCGGTGCACTTCAACGTCTTCAACCGGCTCATCCTGATGAACTCGGAGCGGCTGGAGACGTGGCACGACGCCATCCTCGCGCGCTACGCGGACGACCCCGTGCTCAGCACCCACGTGCAGCTCAACCATCCGGACCCGGAGGATCCGTGGTTCCGCCTGCCGCCGGAAGATCAGCCCGAGCGGCGCCAGCGGGTGCGCGAGGCCGTGGAATTGGCCGAGTACAAGGGCCTGCCGTCGTACTTCGAGTTGCTGCGGCGGGGCTTCCGCGTCGCGCCCGTGTCGAACACGGACTCGCACGCGAACTTCGAGCCCTGGCGGGGCGCGGACTCGCGGGGACGGACGTTCGCGGAGGAGCCCGGCGTGCCACCGGAGAAGTGGAAGGACGCGGAGTCCGGACAGCGCACGGGCTTGCTGCTGCCCGCGGACGAGACGCTCTCCTACGAGGGCCTGCTCTGGGCCATGCGGCTGCGGTGGGCCTTCAGCACGTCCGTGGCCGGGGCCTCGGGCTTCTTCGTGGTCAACCAGCGCACCATGGGCTCCGAGCTCACCCTGGCCCCGGGCGAGGCGCGGCTCGACTTCACCATCTGGGGCGCCACCCGGGGGGGCCGCGTCGGCCACGAGGTCTGGACGCGGCTGGAGGTGTGGTCTCCCTCCCAGCCCGAGCGGCCCCTGCGGGTCATCGAGTACCAGGACGCGACGCGGGTGGACCTGCGCGAGGAGTTGAGCCTGACGCCCTACGAGTCCATCTACGTGGTGCGCCTGGAGCGCGAGCGTCCGGAGGCCGAGGTCATCCTGGCGCCCGTCTGGATCACCAACCCCATCGCCCGGCCCCGGCTCGTCCTGGAGGGCGACGCGCGGTCGGGCGTGGCCTCGTCCTGCCTGCGGCTCGAGGGAGGAGGGCCACACCTGTTGCTGCAGCGGCAGGCGCCGGGTGACGAAGACGGGGACTGGCGGACCGTGGGGCCCCTGGAACACGGGGAGGGGTGCATCCCCCTCGCGCCCGAGGCCATGTCCCCCCGGGCGCGATGGCGGGTGGTGGATGCGCTCCAGCCGGAGGTCGTCTCCGCTCCCGTGGAGCTCCCCGCCCGGTCACTTCCCGCGCCGTGACCTCCAGGTGTCGCGGTCCTGGCCCCAGGCCTCGATGGGCGTGGTGTCGTAGGGCGGGGGCAGCGTCACCGGCCCCAGCAGGCGCGAGCCCAGCCGCTGGGCCACCCGCTGGGACGGGGTGTTCTCCGGCGCGATGCAGTGGATGATCTCCTTCCAGCCGAGGTGGTCGAAGGCCCAGGTCATGGTCGCCGCCGCCGCCTCGGTGGCGTAGCCCTGGCCCCAGCCCTCGCGCAGCAGGCCCCAGCCCACCTCGGTGCCCGGCCAGCCCTCGGGCTGCCACGGGCCCACCCGGCCGAGCCACCGGCCACTGGACTTCTCCACCACGGAGAACATCGCGAAGCCCCGCAGGGTCCACGCGCCCGCCATGGCGCACATCGCCCGCCAGGCCATGGAGCGCGGCTGCACGCCTCCAATGAAGCGCGCGGACTCGGGATCGCCCGCCAGGGTGACGAAGCCCTCGAGGTCCTCCAGGGCGGTGGGTCGCAGCAACAGCCGGGGGGTCTCGAGCGTCGGGCCGGGAGCGATCATGGCCCGTCGAGCCTCACACATCCGTTCCGAAGAAGCGATCGCCGAAGTCGCCGATGCCCGGCAGCATGTAGGCGTTCTCGTTGAGGCGCTCCTCGATGGAGGACGTCACGAGCCGCAGCTTGGGATGGCGCTGGCACACGGCGGTGATGCCCTCGGGCACCGTGAGCAGGTTGATGAAGATGATGTTCTCCTCCGGCACGCCCTTGTCCAGCAGCACCTGGATGGCGGCGAGCGCGGAGCCGCCCGTGGCCAGCATGGGGTCCATGAGCAGGACCTGCCGCTCGGCGATGTCCGCGGGCAGCGACGCGTAGTACAG
Organism: Archangium primigenium; assembly: GCF_016904885.1. NCBI lineage: Bacteria > Pseudomonadati > Myxococcota > Myxococcia > Myxococcales > Archangiaceae > Melittangium > [Archangium] primigenium. The sequence continues at coordinate 6,637,706 of NZ_JADWYI010000001.1, read as the reverse complement.
CTTGGGCAGCTTGGTGACCTTGTCGCGCTGGATGAGGATCTTCCCGATGCGGATGGAGCGGCACACCTCGCGCAGGCCCGCCTCCATGCTCTCGCCGGCCCGCACCACGGAGACGCCACAGAGCTTCGAGGCGAAGCGCAGGCCCTCGTACGTGCGCCCCACGGGCGTCTGCACGTCGTGCTTCTCGAAGGGCAACAGGTTCAGGCTCGCCTCGACCAGCATCCGGATGATGCGCTCGGAATAGAAGACGAAGTCCTCGCGGCGCGCGTTCCGGTCGCGGATGACGGTGTGCAGGGCGCGCAACTGGTGCGTCTGCGGCAGCAGGTGCACGTTCTTGCCGAGGTACTGCTCAATCGATGGGGCGGACGGTATCTGGATCATGGTCGTGATGTTCCCGGGGCACGCGGCTACTCGTGGGGCGCTTCCTCGAAGGTCTTGGGCAACTCGGGCGTCGTCGTGAAGTGCGAGGCCGCGATGCGGTAGAGCGAGCGGCGGCCCGTGCGCTTCCAGACCCGCTGCAGCACGTAGACCATCTTGGGGTTGTGCTCCTCCTCCTCCTCGACCGCCCGGGCGATGATGCGCTCCCAGTCCTCCTGGTCCGCGGGCAGCACGTCGCCATCCACCGCGTCCCGGTACGTCGCGCGCAGGCGCGCCAGCGTCGTCGCGCTGGGGAAGGTTCCCCGCGAGAAGAGGATGCACAGGATGCCCACCCAGAAGCACCGCACGACGTCCCGGCGCTGGGCGGCGGGCAGGTGCAGGGAGATCTGCTCCATCGCGTGCAGGGAGGTGATGAGGTGCAGCAGGACGAAGTCACCCGGCTGGGCCAGGTACAACAGCGTCGTCACCTCGTAGAGCTGCTCCCAGCTCACGGTGACGTCCTGGGTGTCGATCCACGTCGGCAGCTCGTAGATGAGCGGGTGGCCCTGCGCGGACATCCGGGCGATGCGGTACTGCAAGCCCGAGCGCGCCAGCTCGGGGTGGATGCCCGCGGCGATGCCCACCGCGGTGTCGGCCACCAGGGCCTCCACCCACGCATGGAGCGCCGCGTGGTTCTTCTCCCATTCGCCCGCGATGCGCAGCAGCGAGTCCTGGGCGCACGTGTCGCGCAGGTGCTCGCTGCGGAAGGCCCGCTCCGGATGGCAGGACACGTCCGAGAACACCATGTACGCGAGCCCCTCGATGGTCATCCACCGGCTCTGGATGTCCAGCGCCCAGCCCAGGTGAATGGTGGCGTGCGTGAAGGCGCCCACCCAGCCGGCCAGCAGTTCGGGCACGTACAGCTTGAGCAGCGCGTCCGTGCCCAGCTCCTTCTGCCGACGATCGAAGAACTCGCAGTACGAGCCGTAGCTCGTCCGCCGACCGAGGAACTGCTTCCAGTTGTCCTCGGTGATGGTGTGCTTGGAGCGCTTCGGGGCCTCCAGCCCATAGCCATAGGGCGTCAGCCGCGCGTAGTTGTCGTAGTACGCCTTGATCTTCCCCGGGGACGCACCGAGTCCGGCGAGCGCGACCACCGCGTGCTTCACGTGGTTGGTCAGGTGCCCGTTGAACTCGATGTGGTGGGCCTGATCGTTCAGCATGTCCTCGACCAGCGTGGTGTCAGTCATGGTGCCTTGTCCTTCTTCGGGGCGGACTTCGAGACCCGGGTCAAGTAGATGCCCAGGAGCACGATGGCGACGCCCAGGCAGCGGATGGGCGAGGGGGCCACGCCCTGGTTGCGGTAGTCCATCAAGACGGCGGCGATCATCTGGCCGCTGATGACGAGCAGGGCGGCGTTCATCGCGCCCAGGCGGGGAAACACGTAGCTGTTGACGGCCACGAAGAGCGCCCCGAAGAAGCCGCCGAGGTACGCGGCCAGGGGCGGCGCGGGAACGGCCTGGAACCGCCAGTCACCCAGGGCCAACAAGAGCAGGCTCAGGAACAGGAAGCCGACGACGTGGTTCCACAGCGAGGCCTTGAAGGGCCCGGCCTCCACGCTGAGCCGGCCATTGATGGCGCGGCTCGTGCCAATGACCGTTCCGTTGAGCAGCGCGAGCAGGATGTAGAGCGTCACGCGTCACGCCCGCCCATAGATGATGAGCGCGCTGCCCGTGAGCACCAGGAGCGCCACCAGGAAGTCCGAGGCGACGATCTTCCGCTGAGGCGTGCGAAACAGCCCGAAGTGATCCGACACGATGCCGAAGATCACCTGGCCCACCAGCATGAAGGAGATGGTGCCGGACAAGGACAGACTGCTGTTGACCGTGATGGCCGCCAGGATCACCGTGAGTGTTCCGGGAATGCCTCCCAGATAGAACCAGAGCGGTGCCTTCGCCCGGACGGCGGGCGCTCCCGCGCCCGCGGGCCGCAGGACCGTGGCATACACCCCGACGAGCACGAACGCCGCCGCCGCGCCCAGCCCGTGCGCCACCCACGACGCGAACATGGGTGTGGTGTGCCTCGCCAGCAGGCTGTTGTAATTGATCATCAACGCGAGAAGCGCACCCCCCGCTACGGCCAGAAGCCAATCCTTGGAACGCCCCATCATGATTGCCTGCACCCGTCAGTTCCGCGACAGCCCTGTCTGGATGCACTGAAGCACATCGTCGAATGTATTGGCGAGCCAGGTGGGCTCGGAGGACTTCAGCTCCTGCACGCTGTGCACGCCGTAGCTGACGGCCACCGAGCGCATGCCCGCGGCCCGGGCCATCTTCAAGTCATGCGTCGTGTCGCCCACCATCACCGCGTGCTCGGCCGAGACCTTCAACGTCCGCATGATGAACTCGCCCATCTCGGGGTGGGGCTTGGGCTGGGAGACCTGATCCGCGCCCACGACCAGGTCGAAGTGCTCCCGGATCCCCGCCGCCTTGAGCAGGGCGTCCGCGCTCGCGTAGTACTTGCTCGTCGCCACCGCCAAGGCGATGCCCTGTCCGCGCAGCGCCTCCAGACCCTCCACCACCCCGGGGAAGAGCAGGGTGGAGGCCTTGGGCAGGATGAGCTCCTTGAAGAAGGCCTGGTACTGCTTGACGCCCTGGGCAACCTGGGGGTCGGTCAGGGGCACCTCCAACAGACGGCTGAAGGCCTGCTCGAGCGGCAGCCCGATGGTGGCGCGAATGGCCGCGGGGTCCCGGTCATGGACCCCCATGGAGGCGAAGGCCGCCGTGAACGTCTCGACGATCGCGCGAGGCGTGTCCACGAGCGTCCCATCCAGATCGAACAGCGCGGCGCGGGGGGTCATGACGGCCTCGGCTGGAGCTGGGCGTGGGCCACGGCGATACGGCCCGCCAGCTCCGCCGTGCTGATGAGCACCGACATGTTCGCCTTGGCCGAGCGCCCCTCGGTGACCTTGTCCACGGCGCGCATGAGGTACTTGGTGAGCGCGTTGCCCCGGACGCCTTCCTTCTCCGCGGTGACCATCGCCTTGGAGATCACGGCGTCGACCTCGCGGCTGTCGATCGCGTCCTCCGCGTTGATGGGGCGGGTGATGAGGATGCCGTTGTCATTGCCCAGCGCCCAGTGGTTCTCGATGGCCCGGGCGATCAGCGCCTCGTCGTCCATCCGGTGGGGGCTGCGCAGTCCGCTGGACAGGCAGTAGAAGGCGGGGAAGTCGTCGAACCGGTAGGAGATGACCGGCACGCAGTGCGTCTCCAGGAACTCCAGGGTCAGGTTCAGGTCGAGGATGCTCTTGGCGCCCGCGCAGACGACCGCCACCTTCGAGCGGGTGAACTGGATGAGGTCCGAGGAGATGTCCATGGACCGCTCCGCGCCCCGGTGCACGCCGCCGATTCCCGCCGAGGAGAAGAAGGGGATGTGGGCCAGCTCGGCGGCCACCAGGGACGAGGCCACGGTCGTCGCGCCCATGCCACCCTGGGCGAGGATGACGGGCATGTCCCGGCTGCTGACCTTGGGGATGCCCGGCGTCGAGGCGAACCGCTCGATGTCCGCCTCCGTCATGCCGATCAGGATGCGGCCGCCCTCGATGCCGATCGTCGCGGGAACCGCGCCCCCGGACCGGACCGCCTGCTCGACCTTCCGGGCGGTGGCCGCGTTGTCCGGGTAGGGCAGGCCGTGGGTGATGACGTTCGACTCCAACGCGACCACCGGCTTGCCCGTCGCGAGGGCGTCCGCGACCTCATCGCTGAACACCAGCGGAACGTTCCCATGTGCATTGCGACGCATCGTCATTTCTCGTTTCACTGCAAAAAGTCAGTAATTGGGGATCTTGCACAGCAGGTGCTTGCGGTTCACGATTTCCGGAACGTAAACCTGCTCATTCCAGACATCCTTCTCGACCGGCTCCAGGGCGATGGAGACCGCCCCGTCCCTGCAACCCAAAGCGCTCGTCACCGCCTGGGTGATCGCCTCGGACAGCCGGGCCCGCTGCTCCTCACTGAGCTCCGCGGGAAAATGCTTGATATTGACGTGGGGCACGCGCGTCTCCTCATGGGCGCCAGGGGATGTCGTGGATTAGCATTGGCACCCAGGTCCCTTCAAGCCGGATTTACGGTAAAACAAGTCTTACCGGCTTGTCGGGACGGGGAGTACATGGACGCCGCTCAGGCCGCCGCGGCGTGGGGGCGCAGGGTGAAGCGGATGGCGCGCAGCAGCTCGCCGATGTCCGATTCCTTGAGCAGGGTGTAGTGGTCGGCCGCGAGGTCGATCACGGTGGGCTCGCGCGCCGAGTACCCGCTGCTGTTCTCGATGAACGAGTAGTCGTCCCCCGAGGCCTTGAAGAGGGTGATGGGGGCGTTGAGCCGCCGCTCCGCCAGCTCGCGGAAGGCGTACTTGAACTCGTACGTCTGGCGCACGATCCGGGTGATGCGCTTGACCAGCTCCAGGTCGAGGTTCGGGGAGCGCGCGTGGATGAAGGCCGCGAAGGTGTCGTCATCCGTGGCGACCCGCAGGCACTCCTCCAGCGCGGGGTCGGTGATGCTGCCCGCGAAGACCGAGAAGAGGATGGTCACGAAGGTCTTGTTGTCGTAGCGCGGCTCCCGGGCGAGATCCGACGTGTCCGCCGCGCGGGCCTTGGGCGAGCCCGGGGCGATCAAGAACAGGTGCTCCACCTGCTCGCCGGCCTGCTCGAGCTGGTACGCGGTCTCGAAGGCCACCCGGGCCCCGAAGGAGTAGCCCCAGAGCGTGTAGGGCCCCGTGGGCTGCTGGCGCTTGATGGCCTTGATGTCCTCGGCGGCCATCTCCTGGATGGTGGCGTAGGGCGTCTCCCCGGGGTTGATGCCGTGCGCCTGGACGCCGAAGAAGGACTGGTCTCCGCCCAGCTTGCTGGCGAGCACCCGCAGGTTCATGGTGAAGCCGCCCAGGCCCGGCCAGCAGTAGATGGGCCGTCCGGCGCCCTGGGCCCGCAGCTTGACCAGGCGCGAGGTGGGCTCGGTGTTCTGCCCGTCCACCTTGAGCGCGAGCTTCTCGATGGTGGGCGACTCGAACAGGACCTGCAAGGGCAGCGTGAGCTGGAACTCCCGGTTGATCTTGTTCACCAGCCCGACGGCGATGAGCGAGTTGCCCCCGAGCTCGAAGAAGTCGTCCTGTACCGAGACGGCGTCGCGCTTCATCTCCTTCATCCACAGCGCGCCGAGCCGCTCCTCGGTCCGCGTGCGGGGCGCCACGAAGGGCCGGTCGATGAAGCCGACGTCCGCCACCTCCAGCGCCTTGAAGTCGATCTTCCCGTTGGCGGTGAGCGGCATCTGGTTCAGCACGATGACCCGGTTGGGCAGCATGTAGTCCGGCAGGAAGTGGATCAGGTCGTCCTTGATCATCTCCGCGGGGCCCTTCATGTGGACCAGGTCCTCCTTCATGCCCTCGCTGAGCCGCTGCTCCTCGCTCACCCGGCCGCCGACGAAGAAGTAGGAGGGACCGCTCTCCAGGCCCCGGGCCTTGAGGATGCCCTCCAGGCGCCGGGCCGACGGCAGCGCGTTGCCCGTCTTGGAGCTGTAGCCCGAGGACATGAAGCCCATCTGGGCGTCGTTCATCTGCAGGTGCTGCAGCTTGCGGCCCAGCTCGATGTAGCCCATCCAGTCCTCGCGCGGCTTGCTGACCACGGAGATGCCCAGGCTGGCCCGCTCGTAGACCTGCTGGTTGAGCGCGATGACGTGCTTCTTCAGGACGAGCTCGTCCGAGATGCGCTCCAGGGTTCCGTTCTTGTACAGGTACTGACCCGCCGGCAGGTCCGCGATCCGGCCGGGATGGGCCTGCACGAGCAGCTCGAGCGTGTCGTCCGGCCGGGGGGCCGTGTAGGGGCCGATCTCGAACGTGCCCAGGTAGTAGTCCTCCTCCGCGCACTCCAGCGACGCCTGGGTGGCGGGCGCGAACGCGAGCGGCTGGATGTTCAAGCCATACGCGGGGAGGATCTCCTCGAAGAGGCCCACCATGTGGCCGGTCTCGATCTCGAGCACCTCCTGGATGTTGTTCTTGTAGACCGGCTGGATCGCCCGCTTCTTGCCCACGAAGTGCAGCGTGATGCGCGGCGTGGACGAGCCCTCCGTCTCCCGGATGAGGACCAGTTGGTGGTGCACGGGGTGGTAGTAGTAGTACCCGGACGTGAGCGTGCCCACCTGGTGGAGCTCGAAGTACATCTGGGTGGCGGACAGCGCGCCCGGAGACGCATAGCCGTACTTCGGCAGCAGCCGCTCGCCACTGAGGTACTGCCCGAAGTAGCGCAGGATCTCCCCGAAGGTGGCGAAGTCCAGGTCCTCCAGCCGCCGCGCGTGGGTGCCCGTGACCTGACGGCCCAGCAGCCGCAGGACGTCCGCCTTCGTGACGTCGCCGCCCTCGAAGAAGCGGTACGTCTTGCGCGCGAACACCCGCCGCCGCTGCTCCTCGGTGGGCGTCTGGCCGGGGAGGTCCACCACGGGCTTGCCGCTCAGCTCCGCCGCCTCGCGGCAGCCCAGGTTCATCAGCTGCGTCTTCACCTGGAGCTTGTTGGACTTGGACTGGTGGTGGGCGCCGTGGTTGCCCTGGTCCATCAGGGCGGCCTCCTTCGGGTTCAGCTCGATGAAGGCGATGAGGTTCTGGAAGCCGGTGCGCGGATCATTCCGGACGGTGACCGCGGCGTTCTTGACCCAGTCGTGGTTCTCGATCGCCACGCGAATCTCATCCAGCTCCACCCGGAAGCCGCGCAGCTTCACCTGCTTGTCCGTGCGGCCGGCGAACTGGACCGTGCCGTCGGCGTTCCAGAAGGCCAGGTCGCCGGTCCGGTACAGCCGGGCGGAGCGGAACTCGGTGAAGAACGGGTTGTCGATGAACCGCTCGGCGGTGAGCTCCGGCCGGTGCAGGTAGCCCCGCGCGAGCTGGACACCCCCGACGTACAGCTCGCCGATCTCCCCGAGCGCCACCGGCATCCGCTCGGCATCCAGGATGTAATACTGGGTGTTGTGCACGGGCGCGCCGATGGAGATGGTGCCCGGCCCGGTCTTGACGGTGCTCCGCTCCACGGTGAACGCGGAGGAGTTGATGGTGCACTCGGTGGGCCCGTACAGGTTCACCAGCGCGCAGCCCGGCATGGTCTGGAGGCATTGCACGGCGAGGTTGCGGGTGAGGGCCTCTCCGCCGCTGAAGATCTGGGTGAGCGACCGGCACTCCGGGAAGGTCTCGGTGTCCACGAGCGCCTGGAGCAGGGTCGGAACGCACTGCAGGGTGGTGACGCCGTGCCGGGCGATGGTCTGGATGAGCCGCTCGGGGTCCCGGTACACGCCCGGGCCGCCCATGACGACGCGGGCCCCACAGGCGAGCGCGAGGATCTCCCACTGGGCCGCGTCGAAGCTCATGGGCGTCTTCTGCAGCACGACCGTGCTCTCGTTGAGCCCGTGGACGGTCTTCAACCAGTGCATCTGGTTGACGATGCTCCGGTGCTCGATCATCACGCCCTTGGGTTTGCCCGTGCTGCCCGACGTGTAGATGATGTAGGCGAGGTTGCCCGGACGCGGATGGATGTCGGTCTCGAGGGAGGGGGCCCGTGGCTGGGCGCGAGCGAAGGCGGCGGCCTCCTCCAGGGTGACGATGCGGGTGTCGCGGGGCGCCAGCTCCGCCAGCTTCGCCTTGAGCGTGTCCTGGCAGAAGAGGATCCGGGACCGGCTGTCCTCGATCATGTAGCGCAGGCGCTCCTCGGGATACTCCGGGGACAGCGGCAGGTAGGCGGCTCCGGAGAGCAGGATGCCCCAGGCGCCCACCATCAGATCCAATGACGGCTCGACGAACAAGCCCACGCACTCGTCCGGGGCCACCCCGAGCCACCGCAGGTACGCCGAGAGCTCCGCGGCGCGCTCCGCGAGCGCCTCGTAGCTCAGACGCTCCTCCCCGTAGACCACGGCCGTGGCCTGGGGCCGCAGGCCCACCTGTTCCCAGAGCAGGGCGGGAAGACTCTTGTCCTTGGGAAACGCGTGCGTCGTCTCGTTGAAGCTCTGGACGAGCCGTTGCTTCACCTCGGGTCCGCTCACGCAGACGTCCGCTGGCCTGGCCTCGGCGGGCTTGAGCACGTCAGACGAATAGGCTTTCGCCAGAATTTCCGTATTCATTTCATGGCCCTGGGTGGAGAGCGCACGGGACAGAGGAGCCCCTGGGTCTTGAAGACCCTCGGACCCGTGACCCAATGACTCGCGCGTGGACGGACGCGCGCAACGACTCGCCTGCCGCGAGGGGTCGCGGAATGGGCTGTCGAAGCGCGTCAGTGTTTCTCTTTCGGGCGTTGAATATAGGAAAAGCTGTCTGTCCTTCGCAAGCGGTTTTTAAGGTTTCGCTCGTTTTGCGGTTACCACTCGTTTTACTGTTTGACACGATTCATCAAGAAATCCTTGATAAGTGTGTTGATGTCAATCCATGACCTCGGACGTTGTCAGTGTTTACCGTGAGTGTGCGTTGTTTGAGTCTCGCGGTAATGGTTGGAGATGAAGCGGTGACTTCGGGATGGGCGAGCGCGCGCCGGGGAGGGTAGGGTGCCGGGCCTGGTGGAGAGGTCTTCCCCTGGAGGCATGACGGTGGATCAGATCGTGGGTTTCATCCTGGAGTTGGACAAGCTCAAGGGCGTGACGCGCAAGGTGCGTCCGCTGGGCCTGGAGCGTTACGAGAACTCCGCCGAGCACAGCTGGCAGATCGCGCTGCTGGCCGCGTCCCTGGCCCACCACGCCGCGGCGCCCGTGGAGGCGGATCGTGTGGTGCGCATGCTGCTCGTGCACGACATCGGGGAGATCGACACCGGCGACACGATGGTGTTCGTCGAGGGGGGCTGGGAGGAGCGCAAGGCGGCGGAGCTGGCGGCGGTGAAGCGGATCTTCGGCCTGCTGCCGGAGCCGCAGGGCGCGGCCTTCCTGGCGCTGTGGCAGGAGTTCGAGCGGGGCGAGACGCCAGAGGCGCGCTTCGCCCAGGCCGTGGACCGGGCCATGCCGGTGCTGCTCAACCTGGCCAACCAGGGCCAGAGCTGGCGTGAGAACGGCATCAGCCACGAGCGGGTGGTGCGCCGCATCGAGGCGCCCATCAAACAGGGCTGTCCCTCGTTGTGGAGCTACCTGGAAGGGCGCCTCGAGGAGGCGCGGCGGCAGGGCTGGTTCGGCGCCTGAGCCGCGCCTCGGGGGCCTACTTGTCCAGGCTCGTCACCCCGTCCCAATCGGCGGGGGGTGGGGTCTTCTCGTACTTCCGGCAGCGCTCGAGCAGCGCCGCCGTGGGCCCATCGTCGAAGTCCCGCGTGAGCTGGGCCTCCAGCACCGCCGCCGCCTCCGTGAACCGGGCGCTCCGGTAGAGGCCGAGCGCCTCGTGGTAGCGCTCGACGGTCTCGCGCTTGTCCGCCGGCAGCTCGCCCTTGAGCGCCAGCAGCTCGTAGACCTGGACCGCCTCCGTCTTGCCGGCGACACGGACGCGGTCCAACTCCCGCACCTCGATGTGCTCGCGCGCCAGCTCGTAGGTGCGTGGACCGATCATGATGAGCGAGCCATAGGCCTTGTTGGCGCCCTCCAGCCGCGAGGCCAGGTTCATCCCATCGCCCATGGCCGTGTAGTCGAAGAGCTGCTCACTGCCGAAGTTGCCCACGAAGAGCCTGGCGGTGTTGATGCCGATGCGCGTGTAGACGTCCGGCAGGCCCTCGGCCCGGAACTTCACGCGCAGCCGCGCCACCTCGGCCTGCACCGCCAGCGCGCCCTGGCAGGCCCGGAGCGCGTGGTCCGTGTGCCCGGTGGGCGCGCCGAAGAGGCACACCACGGCGTCTCCAATGTACTTGTCCAGGCAGCCCCCCTCGCGCACCAGCGCGGAGCTCACCCGGGTCAGGTACTGGTTGAGCACGCTGACGAGGGCCCGCGGGTCGTCCCGGAAGCGCTCGGAGAAGGTGGAGAAGCCCCGCACGTCGCTGAAGAACGCGGAGATCTCCCGCTCCTCGCCGTCCAGCCGGGGCAGCTCTTCCTGCTCGATCATCTGCTCGATGAGCTGGGGTTCCATGTACCGGTTGAAGGCCTGACGGATGAAGTTGGCCTCGCGGCGGGCGAAGAGGTGGTTGGAGGCCAGGGCGCCGAGGCTCGCGAGCAGTCCGGCCAGGGCGGGCATCGCCACCAGGGGATGGACCCGGGCCCACGCGAGCGACAGGCCCACGCCCAGGTAGAGCACGGGGACGAGCCCCAGGAGCCAGGCGACCTCCAGCGTGGGCTCGCGGGCCATCATCAGGACGACGGTCGACAGCAGCGCCAGGCTCAGGGCGAGCAGCAGGCTCATCCAGAAGGGCGTCTCGGTCACGAAGCGGCCCACCAGGAGGTTCTCCAACACCGTGGCTTGCTGGATGACCCCGGGCGTGGCGCCCCCGAAGGGGGTGAGCTGGTAGTCGCCCTCGCCCAGCGCCAGCGCGCTCACGAGGACGACCTTGCCGCGCAGCAGCTCTGGCTCCAACCCCGAGGGTTTGCCCGCCTCCCGCAGCGCGGCGGCCTCGAGCACGGACAGCGCGGGCAGCAGGGGAAAGCGCTGGTGCAACGAGCCCCGGAAGTCCAGCTCCGCGCTCCCATCCGGGTTCACGTCGAAGGTCCGCTCGCCCAAGCGCATCGTCCGGCCGGAGAACACCAGCTCCGTGGCGCCGAACAGATCCGCGGCCACCGCCACCGGCAGCGTGACATAGGTGTTGTGCCCATCCGTGTACGCGAAGCGCGTGCGCCGCAGGATGCCATCCCCATCCCGCTCCCGCTCCACCAGGCCCACGCCCTTGGCCTCCACCAGCAGCGAGGCCGCGGGCGGGACGACGTGGCTGGGGACGCGCAGGCCCGGGATGGGTTGGAACTCCAGCTCGGGCAGCGCGCGGCCCTCATGGCGCACGGGAAACGCCAGGCGCCGGGCCACCCACGTGGGATCCTCGCCGTCCTCGGCGGTGCGAGGCGCGCGGGGATCGTGCGTGGGCGTGACCTGGGGGAGGGGAACGGCGCTGGGGTGCAGCCGCATGCCCAGGTAGACCGGCAGGCCGGTGTCTCGCAGCGCCTGCGCGAAGGCCTGGGTGTCCTCGGGCGTGTCGGAGTCCGGGTCCAGCACGCCGTCGAAGAGCACGGCCCGCGCGCCTTGCCGTGACAGCTCTCGCACCACCCGTCCCCACAGCGAGGCGGGCCAGGGGTAGGGGCCAACGTCCCGCACGCCCTCGAGGCTCGGCTGATCGACGGACACCACGACGAGCTGGTTGGATTGCACCCGCCGCTGCTGGGTGAAGCGGGAGAGCGCGCTGTCGTACAGGAGGCGCTCGAGGCCCCTCACGCCCCCTCCGCCCAGGAGCCAGAGCGCGGTGGCCACCCCCGTGGCCACCGCCGCGATCAGCACCATGCGCGGCAGTTGATGGCGCAGACGCCGCTCCAGCATCGCCGTCCGCTCACTCGCCATGAGAGATTCCCATGGCGCGTGACTCTACCGTGGACTGACTCAGGACGAAGTCGTCGCCGGGAGTCAACGCCGGGGGAAGGGGCGCTCCGGCGAGATCGTTTGGCTCGGTACCAAATGGGTCCTCGAACTCCGCGGTCACCGGGTCGAACGCGATGAACGCTCCGGACACGACGAAGCCCCGGGAGGACACTCCCCCCGGGGCTCGTTCACGTCAGGTGTTGCGCGTGCGGCCTAGCAGCCGGTGTTGCCGCCGGCGCTCACGCCGATGATCTGGGTGAAGCGGTTGTAGTTGTCGATGCGGCTCTGGACCTGGCCGGGGTTGCGGCCCCCGCACTCCAGCGCGCCGTTGATGGTGCGGATGGTCTCGCCGAAGCCGACGCCGTTGGCCATGGCGTTGTGCGCCGTCATGGAGCCCGCGCCCGTCTGGGTCATCCAGAACCAGAAGCCCGTGCGCCAGGCGATGGTCGCGTCACGCGCCACGCGGTCCGGATCGTTCTTCAGGTCCACGCCCAGGGCGTTGCCCGCGGCGCAGTAGTTGCCGTTCCACGACAGCTGGATGGGGCCACGGCCGTAGTACTGCTTGCCCGCGGCGCAGCCGCAGCCCGGGGGGCCCCAGCTGGTGTCGCACATGGTCGACTTGGCGATCTCCTCGATGTAGACGAGGTTGCCCGTCTCGTGCGCGACGTTGGCCAGGAACGCGGCGACCTCACGCTTCTGGTTGTCCACGCTGCCCTGGGTGGCGAAGTCCGGGAAGGTGTTGGCCGCGGCCACCAGCGCCGAGTAGGAGTAGAAGCCGTTGCGGCCGGGGAACATCTGGTTGAACTGCGACTCGCTCAGGTAGGCCGAGATGCCCTTGCCACCGGAGGGCGGCGGCGTGGTGCCACCCGACGTGCTGTCGAAGGTGAAGAGCTGGTTGGCGGTGCCCGTGTACAGGTACTGCACGAAGCCCGTGCCGTTGTTGGCCGAGCCCCACAGCAGGTCCATGACCATGTCCGTGTGGCGCGCGTGCAGGCTGAACTGGTTGTTGCCGCGGCCCACGATCTTCCACTGCTGGTTGTTGCCGCCCACGTACGACCACTGGTGGATCTCGGCGTTCTGCGCGGTGCTCACGTCCTTGACGTCGATCGCCTTGTTGCTGTTGACGTTGAGGATCTTGAAGTAGCCATCCGAGGTGGCGGAGACGGCGAACTTCTGGGCATTGGTGCCGTTGCAATCCCAGAGCTGCAGCTTGGTGCCGTCCGCGGTGCCGGAGTTGGCGATGTCCAGACACTTGTTGTTCTGCGCGGAGCGGATGACATAGGTCCCCGCCGACACGCTCGACACGATGGCCGCGCTCTCGAGCTTGGCCACCTGCTCGGGCGCCTTCGTCTCCTCCACCGCGCATCCACTCAGGCCCGCCAGGACACCCACCAGGGACAGGCCACGCGACACGATCTTGCTGGTCATGAGCAGCTCCTCGAAAGAGGGGGACACGACACCCGCGCGCTCGCGCTGTCTGGGTTTGCGTCCCCGGATTCCGGGCCGCCGTAAAACATGAAACGAGCATTCCCGCTAGACCTGTTTTCGCTGAAATTGGATGAAGGCGAGAGAAATAAGCCTTTCGCGATTTCGCCGCACCGCGTTGGCTTCACTCTCCGTGTAGCCTGAGTGTATTTGTGTGAGCGCACGGTATCCGTGGCAGGAATTGTCCACTGCCGGACACGGACAGGGCTCGACTCAATGCCTTACGGGCGTGGGCCGTAGACGGTGGGAATCACCGGGCGCAGGCGCGCGCCCAGGCCCACGAGGCTCTCGGAGTGGCCGAGGAAGAGCAGCCCCGAGGGCGACAGGTGCCCGAGCAGCCGCTCCACGGCCCGGGCCCGGGACGCCTGATCGAAGTAGATGAGGACGTTGCGGCAGAAGACGAGGTCGAACCGCCCCACCACGCCGAGGCCGTCGTTCAGGTTCACCCGTTGGAAGCGCACCAGTTCGCGCAACTCGGCGCCCGCCTTCATCCACGCCTCCTGGGCGCCCACTCCCCGCAGCATGTAGGCGCGCAGGTAGGGCGTGGGAATCTCCTGGGCCTTGTCCACGGGGAAGCGGGCCTGGCGCGCCTGCTCGAGGATGCGGGTGGAGAGGTCCGTCGCCAGGATGTCGATCTCCCAGCCCTCGGACACGGGCAGGTGATGGCGCAGCACCATGGCCAGCGAGAAGGGCTCCTCTCCCGTGGAGCACCCCGCGCTCCAGACCCGCACCCGCCGCGCTTCCCCCCGACCCGTGTCGCCCTGGGCGCGCCAGCGCGGCAGCAGCTCGCGCGCCAGGAAGTCGAAGTGCCGGGGCTCGCGGAAGAAGTGGGTCTCGTGCGTGCACAGCGCGTCGAGCAGCCGCACCCGCTCGGCGCCATCCGCCTCCACCTGCCGCAGGTAGGCGCCGAACGAGGGGCTCTTCAGCTCGCGCAGCCGGCGCGACAGCCGACCCACGACGAGCGCCTTCTTGGCCGGCGACAGCCAGATGCCCGCCTCGCGGTAGAGCAGCCGCTGGAACCCGGAGAACTCTCGATCCGACAAGGGCGGGGACTCGAGGAGCGCGCCCGGACCGGAGAGCTCCCGCGGCCGCGGCCTCATCCGCGCTCTCCGGACGCAGGCGGGGCCGCCAGGGCCAGGGCGATCTCCTGGGCGTTGAGCACCCGGTCGATGTCCAGCAGCAGCACGAAGCGCGCGTCCGTGGCCAGCCGGCCCAGGCCCAACAGGTAGTCCGCGTGCACCGGCGTGCCGAAGGACGGGGGCCGCAGCACGTCCTCGGGGCCCAGGTCGAGCACCTGGCCGATCGCGTCCGCGAGCAGCCCCAGGACGATCGTCTCGCCCGCGCGGTGCGCCTCCACCACCACGATGCAACTGCGGCGCGTGAGGGTGGCGGGCGGCAGGTGCAGCTTCACCGTCAAGTCCACCACGGGCACCACGCTGCCGCGCAGGTTGAACACCCCGCGCACCCACGGGGGCGCGCCCGGCACGGGCGTGACGGTGTCGTACTCGATGATCTCCTTCACCCGCAGGATGCCGAGCGCGTACTCCTGCGCGGCGAGCTGGAAGCTGAGGTACTGCGTGGCGGCGGCGGACGGCTCCTCGATGGGATCGCTCATGCTCACACCTGGAAGCGCTTGAAGTCGCGATCCTCGTCCCCCAGGGCCGTGGCGGCCCGGGAGGGCGAGGCGGGCTCCAGGCCCCGCGCGACGGACCGGAGGCCCGAGGCGAGGGGCGCGCCCTCGGAGAACCGGGACGCCAGGCGCCGCGTGTCGCGCGGGGACGCGCCCGTGACGTGGAAGAAGGCCACCAGGTGCTGCAGGGCCTCGGCCTGGGCGGACAGTTCCTCGGCGGTGGAGGCGAGCTCCTCGGAGGCCGAGGCGTTGCGCTGGGTCACCTGGTCCACGTGCAACATCGCCTTGGTCATCTGGGTGACGCCGCTGGCCTGCTCGGCGGAGGCGGCCACCACTTCCTGGACCAGGTCGGCCGTCTTGCGGATGGAGGGCACGAGCTCCGAGAGCAGCAGCCCCGAGCGCGAGGCCACCTTCACGCTGTGCGAGGCCAGACTGGAGATCTCCCGCGCCGCCGTCTGGCTGCGCTCGGCCAGCTTGCGCACCTCGGTGGCCACCACCGCGAAGCCCTTGCCGTGCACGCCCGCGCGCGCCGCCTCGATGGCGGCGTTGAGCGCCAGCAGGTTGGTCTGGTAGGCGATCTCCTCGATGATGGAGATCTTCTCCGCGATGGAGCCCATGGCCTCCACCGTCTCCTTCACGGCCCGGCCGCTCTCGTCCGCGTCCCGCGCGCCCTGCACCGCCATGCGCTCCATCTGCCGGCTGTGATCGCGGTTCTGGGTGATGGTGGCCGTCATCTGCTCGAGGCTGGCCGTGGTCTCCTCCACGCTGCTGGCCTGCTCGCTGGTGCCCTGGGACAGGCTCTGCGAGGAGGAGGACACCTGGGCCGCGGCGGAGGCGAGCGTGCCGGCGCCCTCGCGCACCTCGCTGATGACCTGCCCCAACCTGTCCACCATGCGCTGCATGGCCAGCAGCAGGCGGCCCGTCTCGTCTTGCGTCATGTGCGGCAGGCGCACCGTGAGGTCGCCCTCGGCGATGCGGTCGGCCACGTGCACCGCCTCGGAGAGCGGACGGGCGATGAGCCGGGAGATGATCAGGCTGAGCAGCGTGCCCGCCAGCAGGCTGACGCCCACGACGGAGGCGATCCACACGCGCGCGCTGTCGTAGACGCGGTCCAGGTCATCCGAGGCCTGGCGCGAGGACTGCCGGATGGTGGTCACCAGCTCCTCCAGCTTGTCGCTGGCGGCCTGGAAGGTCAGCTGCGCCACGCCATGCTGGAGCGTGCGCGCCTCGTCCTTCTGGTTGGCGCGCGAGAGCACCATCAGCCGCTCGTGCTCCTCGAGGTAGAGCCGCCAGAGCTTCTGGAACTCCGCGAGGTCGCGCCGCTCCTGCTCGGAGAGGATCAGCGCCTCGTAGTTCTGGATGTTGCGCTCGAGCGAGTCCTGCTCCCGGCGCATGCTCCGCTCGTAATCGGCCATGCGCAACGCGTCCGTGGACAGCAGGTGCTGCTGCTCGAAGGTGAGGAAGTCCGAGGTGTCGGTGTTGGCCGCCGACACGAGGGCGATGCTGGGCATCCGGTATTCGGTCACCACGTCGCTCGCGTCGTTCATCAAGCTCAGCTGCCGGCTGGCGAACAGGCCCAAAAGGACGTTGAGCGCGCTCAGACCGAGGAAGGCGAGGAGCAGCTTGGAGGAGATCTTCAGGTTGGCGAACCAGGTCATAGGGGTGTGGGACGAGGAAGAGGGACTCACGCCGAGGCGGCGGGGTTCGGGGACTTCACGGTCTGCTGGAGGAGCGCGGGGACGTCGAGGATGAGCGCCACGCGGCCATCCCCCAGGAGGGTGGAGCCGGAGAGGCCCGGCAGTCCCTGGCAGAAGGTGCCCAGGGGTTTGATGACCGTCTGGCCCTGGCCGAGCAGGGCGTCCACGGCGAGGCCCGCCTGACCGCGGCCCTGGCCGATGACGACGAGGCTCTCGCGGGCGGGGGGACCGCCGCCCAGCCCGAAGTGCTCGCGCAGGCGCAGGTAGGGCAGCGCCGTGCCGCGCAGCTGGATCATCCCGGTGCGGCCCGGCTGGCGTTCCGCGTCGGGCAGCTCCACGCACTCGTGCACGTGCTCCAGGGGGATGACGTAGGTCTCGTTGCCCACCGCCACGCTGAAGCCCTCGATGATGGAGAGGGTGAGCGGCAGGCGGAGATGGAAGGTGGTGCCCTGGCCCGGGGTGCTCTCCACCTGGAGGGTGCCGCGCAGGGCCTCCACGTTGCGCTTCACCACGTCCAGGCCCACGCCCCGGCCGGACAGCTCGGTGACGTGCGCGGCGGTGGAGAAGCCCGGCTCGAGGATGAGCCGCAGGAGCGTGTCGTCGTCGGACGGCGCCTCCGCGCCCAGCAGGCCCACGGCGCGCGCGCGCGAGAGGATGCGCTCCCGGTCCAGGCCCGCCCCGTCATCCGCCACCTGGATGACGAGCGTGCCCGCTTCATGGAAGGCCCGGACGGACAGGGTGCCCGTGGGCGCCTTGCCCCGGGCCCGACGGCGCTCGGGCGTCTCCAGGCCATGGTCCACGGCGTTGCGCACCAGGTGGGTGAGGGGATCGCGCAGCAGCTCGGCGACGGTGGTGTCCACCTCCACGTCCTCGCCGCTCACCTCCCAGCGCACCTGCTTCTCCAGGCGCAGGGCCAGGTCGCGCACCGCGCGGGCGAAGGGTTGCAGCGTGCGCCCGATGGGCACCATCCGCACCTTCATCACCAGCTCCTGGAGATCCAGGTGCAGCCGGTCCCCCTCGTGATGTGCCTCCAGCAGCTGCTGGGGGGTGTAGCGGTGCGCCTGGGACAACATCGTCGCCAGGCGCCCGCGCGCGATGGCGATCTCCCCGGTCAGGTCCAACATCCGATCCAACCGGCTCAGCCCCACCCGCAGGGTGTGCTCCGGGGCCTGCTCCGGGGCCGCCGGGGACTCGGGCTCGGTAGGGGCGGGGGGCTCCGGCGCCCGTTCCAGCGGGGCGCCGCCGACGGGGCGGGCCGCCTTCACCAGGTTGGCCAGCAGATCCTGCACCTCCGCCGCGGGCAGGCTCAGGGTGGAGTCGCCCGTGGCGCTCAACCCCACGCGCTCGCGCAGCGCGTCCACCGCCTGCAGCAGCAGCGAGCCCAGCCCCGCGTGCAGCACCACGGCCCGGGTCTCCACCAGGGTGAGCAGATCCTCCAGGGTATGGGCCAGCTCCGCCGCCTCGGGGTGCCCCACCGAGGCCGCGCCGCCCTTGAAGGTGTGCACCGTGCGGAACACGGCGCGCAGGACCTCGGGGCCTGGCGAGCGTTCGAGCGCCAGCAGCTCCCGCTCCAGGGTGGCGAGCTGTTCCTCGGCCTCGACGAGGAAGATGGCGTGGACCTGCTGCAACTCGGGAGTCATGGGTGCGGGATGCAACAGCAATTCGCACGCCAGTCCTCCATGTGTTCAGAACCGTTCGTAACTCTTGACCCTTTGAGTGGGAAGCACTCGCATGAATCGAGAGAGCGGAGTCTGAAGTCTAGACTTTGGATGAAAGACCGAGGGCCTTCAGCTTTTGATACAGCGAGCTGCGGGGGATGCCGAGTCGCTGGGCGGCCCGGCCGACGTGGCCTCCCTCGGCCTCCAGCACGCGGACGATGTGCCGGCGCTCGACCTCCTTCAGGGTGAGGCGGAGCTCCTCGGTGGGCGTGTCGTCCCCGGCGAGGGGGTCGCCGCGGTGGAGGATGGCGGAGCCGTTGAACTCCAGGTCGGACGTGCCCAGGGTGGGGTGCGAGGACAGGAGCACGGCGCGCTCCAGCACGTTGCGCAGCTCGCGCAGGTTGCCCGGCCAGTCATAAGCCCGCAGGGCCGCCTCGGCGCCCCCGGTCATCCCGAGCCCCGGCCGTCCCAGCTCCAGGGCCAGGCGCTCCAGCAGGGCGTGGGCGAACGGCACGATGTCCTCGGGGCGCTCGCGCAGGGCGGGCACCCGCAGGGTCAGGGTGCTGATGCGGAAGTACAGGTCGCCCCGGAATCGCCCGGTGCGCACCCGCTCGACGAGATCCTGATGGGTGGCGGCGATGAGGCGGATGTCCACCGAGCGCTCCTCCACCTCGCCCAGGCGCCGGAAGCGCCGATCCTCGAGCACCTTGAGCAGCTTGGGCTGGACGAGGGGATCCATGTCCCCCAACTCGTCGAGGAACACCGTGCCCCGGTGGGCCCGCTCGAGCAGGCCCTGCTTGCGCTGGATGGCGCTGGTGAACGCGCCCCGCTCGTGGCCGAAGAGCTCCGTCTCCAGGAACGGGGGCGAGAGGCCCGCGCAGTTGAGCTGCACCAGGGGCTCCTGGGCGCGCGGGCCATGCTGGTGCAGCCAGACGGCGAGCACGCCCTTGCCCGTGCCGGTCTCGCCCTGGATGAGGAGGGGGCGGTCGCTGTCGAGCACACGCCGCGCCAGGGTCTTCAGGTGGCGGATGAGCGGGCTGGTGCCCAGGAAGGGATCGAGTTCGGGGGGTTGCATCACCCGCCCTGGGCGCGCAGCCCCGCGAGGAACTCATCGTGGTTCATCGGGTGGGAGAACATGGGGAAGTTCTTCTCGACCGCCATGCGCTGCTCCTCCTCGCTGAGCGTGGCCGTGCAGTCCTTGAGGGTGACGACCTGGTAGCCCTTCTCGTAGGCGGTGCGCATGGTGGACTCCACGCAGCAGTTGGTCAGGAAGCCGCCGAGCGCGATGTCGGTGATGCCCCGGCCGCGCAGCACGAAGTCCAGGTTGGTGCTGGCGAAGCCGCACAGGCCCCGCTTGCCCTCCACCACGATGTCCTGGGCCTGGGGCTTGAGCACGTCCACGATCTCCGCGCCCCAGGTGCCCTTGCGAAAGGAGCGGCTGTCCACCACGCCCTTGAGGATGCCGTAGGGTCGGGGCGACAGCTCGTGGTAGTCGGGCGTGAAGGTGATGGGGGCGTGGATGATGGTGGCGCCCAGCGCCCGCGCGCGCGCCACCGTCTCCACCGTGTTGGCGAGCATCCGCGTGCGCTCCATGACGGGCTTCACCGCGGCGTGGAAGTTGCCTCCCTCGGAGGTGAAGTCGTTCTGGTACTCGATGAGCACGACGGCGGTCTTCTTGGGATCCATGGACAGGTCCTTTCGGGAGAGGGGAACGCGAGACGAGGATATACGCGGCCTCAGACGGACGCGGCATCCGTGGGCGCGGGGAACTCAAGACACAGACGGGCGCCGCCCTCGGGGCGGTTGCTGGCGGAGAGCTCGCCGCCGAACTGCGCCACCAGCTCGCGTGACAGGCTCAATCCCAGACCCGTGCCCTTGTCCGGGCCCTTGGTCGTGAAGAAGGCCTCGAACACGTGCGGCAGCACCTCGGGGGCGAAGCCGGGGCCGTTGTCCTCGATGAAGAGCAGGATCCGGCCGCCCCGCGCCACGCCCCGTACGTACACCTCCGCGTCGGGTCCGCCGCGCTCGCTCAGCACGTCCCCGGCGTTGACCAGCAGGTTGAGCACCACCTGCACCAGCCGCTGCCGCACGCCGAAGACCTCGGGCAGGTCCCGGGACACGTCCACCCGCAGCCGCGCCACGTGCTTGAGCCGCAGGGACGCCAGCCGCAGGGCGTCCGCCACCACGTCGGCCAGGACGCACCGCACGGGCTCCGGAGCATCCATGCGCGCGAAGCCCTTCAGGTCCGCGACCACCCGTTGGATGTGCAAGAGCCCCTCGCGGGTCTGATCGAGCACCTCGCAGAGCTCCGCGGGCGTGGCCGAGGCCGGGGGGCGCAGGGACTCCTGCACGAAGTCGACGTTGGCGCCCACGTAGGCCAGGGGGTTGTTGATCTCATGGGCCACCTCCGAGGCCAGGCGGCCAATCGCCGCCAGCTTCTCCGCCTGGGCGCGGCGGTGCTCACTGACGGCCAGGGCCTCCATGGACTCGCGGCGCGCGCGCTCGAGCCGCGCCTGCTGCTCCATGTTCTGGGTCAGCCGCACCTGATGGGCCAGGTGCAGGGAGAAGAGCGTGACGGCCATGACGATGGACGTGTGGATGGTGGCCAGGAGCAGCGAGAGCTGCTCCCCCCAGGACATGAGGAAGGTGCCCAGTCCCCCCACCGCGCCGCCGAGCAGCGCGGCCCGTCGGCCCTGGCGGTAGAGCAGGCAGTTGGCCAGGGGCAGCGCGGTCACCAGCACGAAGTAGGGGCTCGCGGTCCCGCCCGTGGTCCCCACGATGCCGAGGATGCATCCACTGACGATGAGGACGTGCAGATCCTTGAGGCGCCGCTCCCAGACCTGGCTGCCCGAGGCCGCGAAGAACGCGTAGCCCAGCATGCTCAGGGCCCAGCCCGCGCGGCACGCCAGCGTCCAGGGATTGACGCGGCCGAGCAGCAGGACGTCGACGAAGGAGAAAACGAAGATCAGCACGGCGAGGATTCGCGCCGTTCGGACACTCCACAACCCCCCGGTCGTACTCATGGACAGGTCCATTCGCCTGGAGCTCATCCTAGCAGCCTGGCGAAAGGTTCCATGCATGACACAACACTCGGCCCACCGCGTCATCACGGTGCGTGGAGGGGCCGTCTTCCCCTTGTCCGTCTGGCCGCCCTCTCCCGGGAGGCGAGCATGGCCGCCGCGCCCCGTTTATGTAGGAGGTGTTCCCCGCGTCCGGCGGGAACGCCGGACGCCCGAGAAAGACCTTCATGTTCCTGATCGAGACCGAAAAAGATCTGCTGCAGTCCTTCCGCCCCCGGGACCGGGAGAAGGTGGAAGTGCCCAAGGGGCTCAAGTTCCCCCTCTTGGTGCGGGACTACTTCGCGTGGGTGGAGCCCGCGGGCACCCGGGTCTTCCTGGTGTGCCCCTCGCCGGACAAGAAGCGGCCCATGGGCCTGGCCTTCCGTCGGGAGTCCCAGGGCTCCAGCATGCCCTCGCAGATGTGCGACTGGTGCCACACCTACGGTTCGTCCAATGAGATCGGCCTGCTGTCCACGGACGTGAACTCCAAGCGCCGCGTGGGCGTCAACCTGTGCCTGGACCTGCGCTGCAAGGAGAAGCTGGAGTCGGCCGCGGACCTGTCCGGCCGATACTCCCGCGACCTGCTGCCCCCGCTCATGGAGCGGATGAGCCGCTTCGCCACCGAGGCGCTGCGCATCCACTCCGTGCCGGAGCCCTAGCACTGAGCCACCGCGCGGCCCGACCGCTCAGGACGCCGCGGGCTCCAGGCGCGCGAGCACCACGCCCTCGGCCACCTGGGCGCCCGCGCGCGCGGTGAGCTCCACCACCACGCCGTCGAAGGGCGCCAGCAGGGTGTGCTCCATCTTCATGGCCTCGAGCGTCACCAGGGGCTGGCCCTTGCGCACCGCGGCGTTGAGCGCCACGGACACCGCGACGATGCGGCCCGGCATGGGCGAGAGCACGCCGCCGCCTCCCGTGCTCGCCTCGCCCGCGAGGGCCTCCGCCCGGAAGGGGTTGAAGGCGTAGGCCTGGCCCCGCTCGAAGACGATCGTCTGCTCGCCCGAGATGAACACGGGGAGCGCGGGCGCTCGCGGGGTGGCCGCCACGGGGATGACGTGCCGGGTGCCCTCGGACTCCAGGCGCACCTCCACGCGGGGCGGGGCGTTGAGCCGGAAGCCCGAGGGGGCCGCCGCCGGGGGCGTCAGGCGCGCCGCCGCGGCCGCCTGGAGCACCGCCTCGGACGGCTCCGCGCGCGGCACCAGCGCGTCCAGCCGCGCGCCGATGAAGCCCGTGTCCACCGTGCCCGCGAGGAAGTCCGGGTGCTCCAGGCAGCGCGCGAGGAAGGCCGCGTTCGTCTTCACCGGCCACACCCGCACCGCCCGGCACGCCGCCGCCAGCCGCGCCGCCGCCTGGGTGCGCGTGGGCGCGTGGGCGATGAGCTTGGCGATCATCGGATCGTACGTGGACGTCACCTCGCCGCCCTGCTCCACGCCCGAGTCCACCCGCACCGCGTCCGTGGGCAGCACGAAGTGGGTGAGGGGGCCCGTCGAGGGCAGGAAGCCCGTGGCGGGGCTCTCCGCGTACAGGCGCGCCTCCATCGCGTGGCCCTGGATGCGCAGCTGGTCCTGGGTGAGCGGCAGGGGCTCGCCCGAGGCGATGCGCAGCTGCCACTCCACCAGATCCTGCCCGGTGATGGCCTCCGTCACCGGGTGCTCCACCTGGAGCCGGGTGTTCATCTCCATGAACCAGATGCGATCGGCGCGCAGGCCCTCGCTCGCGTCGGCGATGAACTCGATGGTGCCCGCGCCCTCGTAGCCCACGGCCCGAGCGGCCCGCACCGCCGCCTGGCACACGGACTCGCGCGTGGCGGCGTCCATGCCCGGTGCGGGCGCCTCCTCGATGACCTTCTGGTGGCGGCGCTGCAGCGAGCAGTCGCGCTCGAACAGGTGCACCGCCTGGCCGTGCGTGTCCGCGAAGACCTGCACCTCGATGTGCCGGGGCCGGGTGACGTACTTCTCCAGGAGCACCCGGTCATCCCCGAAGGAGGACGAGGCCTCGCGCCGACAGGACACGAGCGCCGCGGGGAAGTCCTCGGAGCGGTCCACCTTGCGCATGCCCTTGCCGCCACCGCCCGCCACCGCCTTGATGAGCACCGGGTAGCCGATGCCGTCGGCCTCGCGGTGCAGGCGCTCGGGGGCCTGGTCCTCGCCGAGGTAGCCCGGGGTGGTGGGCACGCCCGCGTCCGCCATGCGCTTCTTGGCGGCGTCCTTGAGGCCCATGGCGCGGATGGAGGCGGGCGGCGGGCCCACCCACACGAGCCCCGCGGCGAGCACCGCCTCGGCGAAGCCCGCGTTCTCCGACAGGAAGCCGTAGCCCGGGTGGATGGCCTCGGCGCCCGTCTGGCGCGCGGCGGCGATGAGCTTGTCGGGCACGAGGTAGCTCTCGCGCGCCGGCGCGGGGCCGATGAGCACCGCCTCGTCCGCTTCCCGGACATGGGGCGCGTTCGCGTCCGCCTCCGAGTACACGGCCACGGTGCGGATGCCCAGGCGGCGGGCGGTGCGGATGATGCGGCGGGCGATCTCCCCGCGATTGGCGATGAGCAGGCTGGAAATCATGGCGAGGCCCTCACATGCGGAAGACGCCGAAGCGGGGAGCGTCCGGCAGGGGCGCGTTGAGCGACGCGGACAGGGCCAGGCCCAGCACGTCGCGCGTCTGCACCGGATCGATGATGCCGTCGTCCCACAGGCGCGCGGTGGCGTAGTAGGGGTTGCCCTCGGCCTCGTAGCGCTCGCGGATGGGCGACTTGAAGGCGTCCTCCTCCTCCTTGGACCACGTCTGGCCCTTGGCCTCCATGCCGTCGCGCTTGACGGTGGCCAGCACGCTCGCGGCCTGCTCGCCGCCCATGACGCTGATGCGCGAGTTGGGCCAGGAGAAGAGGAAGCGCGGCGAGTAGGCCCGGCCGCACATGCCGTAGTTGCCCGCGCCGAAGCTGCCGCCGATGAGCACCGTGAACTTGGGCACGCTCGCGGTGGCCACCGCCGTCACCATCTTGGCGCCGTCCTTGGCGATGCCGCCCGCCTCGTACTTGCCGCCCACCATGAAGCCCGAGATGTTCTGCAGGAAGACGAGCGGCGTGCGGCGCTGGCACGCCAGCTCGATGAAGTGCGCCGCCTTCTGGGCGCTCTCGGAGAAGAGCACGCCGTTGTTGGCCAGGATGGCCACCGGGTAGCCCCAGATGCGCGCGAAGCCGGTGACGAGGCTCGTGCCGTAGAGCGGCTTGAACTCGTGGAACTCCGAGCCGTCCACCAGCCGGGCGATCACCTCGCGCACGTCGTAGGGCGCGCGCACGTCCGAGGGGATGAGGCCGTAGAGCTCGGCCGGGTCGTAGCGCGGCGGCACGGGCCGGGCCATGTCCAGCTGCTGGGGCTTGACCGTGTTGAGCCGCGAGACGATGTCGCGCACGATCTCCAGCGCGTGCTCGTCGTTGGCGGCCACGTGGTCCACCACGCCCGAGCGGCGGCCGTGCGTGTCGGCGCCGCCCAGGTCCGTGGCGCTGATGACCTCGCCGGTGGCGGCCTTCACCAGCGGCGGGCCCGCGAGGAAGATGGTGCCCTGGCTCTCGGTGCCCGAGCCCCGGACGATCACCGTCTCGTCGCTCATGGCGGGCACGTAGGCGCCGCCCGCCGTGCACGAGCCCATGACGCAGGCGATCTGCGCGATGCCCTTGGCGCTCATGTTCGCCTGGTTGAAGAAGATGCGGCCGAAGTGCTCCCGGTCCGGGAACACCTCCGCCTGGTGGGGGAGGTTGGCGCCCCCGGAGTCCACCAGGTACACGCACGGCAGGTGGTTGGCCTCGGCGATCTCCTGGGCGCGCAGGTGCTTCTTCACCGTCATGGGGAAGTAGGCGCCGCCCTTCACCGTGGCGTCGTTGGCGACGATCATCACCTCGCGGCCGGACACCCGGCCCACGCCGCCAATCACCCCCGCGCCCGGGGCCTCGTCGCCGTACATGCCGTGGGCGGCGAGCTGGCCGATCTCCAGGAAGGGCGAGCCCGCGTCGAGCAGCCGCTCCACGCGCTCGCGGGGCAGGAGCTTGCCGCGCGACGTGTGCCGCTTGCGCGCGTCCTCGGAGCCTCCCTGGGACACCTGGGCGACGCGGGCGCGGAGTTCCTCCACGAGGCGGCGGTTGAGCGCCTCGTTGCGGCGGAAGGCGTCCGAGGTGGGATCGATGGCGGTGGTGAGAATGCTCATGTGCTCTCCCTCGCGGTTGTCGTAGAGCGCGAGGTGACGCCTGTCATGCCTTTTCCACCCTAGGGGCCCCCGATTCCGTCCAGAACAGGATGACGGGGCGCGTCGAATGCGCCTGGATCGCTTCAGCGCAGGCGGAGCAGGCGCCGGGTGACGACGCAGGCCACGCGGCCCTCCAGGGCGTGCAGCCCGTGCTCCCGGCAGCAGTCGTCGTAGGCCGAGGGCCGCTCGCTCTCCAGGGTGAAGAGCGCCCGGGGCAGGGGCACGTCGGCCAGCTCCGCCGAGGGCGTGAGGTCCACGACGCCCAGGGTCCGGACCACCAGCTCCTCGAGCGCGTCCGAGCCCTCCACGGGCGTGCGGGAGAGGACATAGGAGAGCGCGCCCACGGTCTCGGTGGGCGCCACGGGGCGCACGTTGCTGGCGGAGAGCAGTTCCTCCCAGAGCACCTCGTGGAGGTCCCGCGCGGCGGCCCCCAGGGCCATGGCCACCACGAGGCCGCCACTGACGACCACGCCCCGTCCGTGGCCGAGGTCGAAGCGGTGATGGTCCAGGTGGATGGGATGGGTCACCAGCAGTTGGGTGGACAGCGCGAGGTTGGCGGTGATGCCCAGGGGCCGGGCGAAGCCATGCAGCAGGAGCTGCCCCGGCGCGAAGGGCTCCGCGCCGCTCGGGGCCAGGGGCGGAAGGACTCCGGCTGGCGTGGGTAGAGCTCGAGCTTGTCGAGCGAGAACACGGCGACGTCATCGCGCACGCGCACCAGCCGACGGTGGGTCGTCACGACGGCGCGCTTGCCGTCCCCGGTGTTGCGCACCTGGCGCACTTGGATGTCCAACAATCCGCGGGCAGCCGCGCCGCGCGCTCGAACGCGAACTGAGGACTGAATTGACGGACAAACAGTGTTGCTCGCGTTGACTGTCATTGGTGGCTGTCATTGAACGTGTCATCACCCGCCAGTCCGATTCCCCAGGCGATGACCTCTTCCCGGCCCGCCGTCTTCCCATCTAAATGGCCGGGCGGTTCTTCCTGGTCGAGTGAGGCTTCATGAACAACGTGGCGCGTGTGTGGTGGCGGAAACAGCGGGGACTCTGGGGCGTGGCGGTGCTCTCTGGCGTGCTCTCTGAAATGGGCTGTGGCGAAGCGCCGCCCCCCGAGGAGACGCCGCCCCCGGCGAAGACACTCCTGCGGGTGCCTCTCTATTCCTACATTCCCGACGCGGCGGGCGACCGCTTCCAGGCGCTCAACGCGCGCATCGAGGCCGAGTTCGAGCGGGCCCACCCGGAGGTGGACCTGGTCGTCAATCCGCCGTGCTTCCAGGACGACCTCTACGAGCCCGCCCAGCTCGCGGCGTCGCTGCGGGGCGAGGGGGCGTGCCCCTACGAGATGGTGGAGGTGGACACGTCCCTGCTCGGGGAGCTGGTGGCCACGGGGGCCGTGCGCTCCTGGAGCGCGTTGCCCGAGGGCCCGGAGTGGCAGCCCGCGGGCCTCACCGCCGTGCGCGTCGAGGGCCAGCTCTACGGCGTGCCCCACTGGCAGTGCGCGCACTACGTGCACTCGCGCAGCGACACGGTGAGCGCCGCGCGCACCGTGGACGAGCTGCTGGCGGCCCTCGAGAGCCTGGGCACACCCCAGACGAACCTGGCCGGCAACCTGCTCGGCAGCTGGAACCTGCCCTCGCTCTACCTCGATGCGTGGACGGACACCCATGGGCCCTCGGGCGTCCAGTCCGCGGTGAGCACCGCGCGCTACGACACGGACGTGATCGCCGGCATGAACCGGCTCGCCCGGACCTGCGATGCCCAGGGCCAGAACCCCTGCCTCGACGGCACGTACGACGACGACATCGACCTGCCCGAGAAGCGCCTGGCCCGGGGCGAGGTCGACGCGTCCCTGGGGTTCTCCGAGCGGCTGCACGTGGTGCTCAAGAACCTGCCCGCGGGGGCCCCGGCCTCGGCGCTGCGCCTCGCGCCCGCGCCCCTGGGCCAGGGCAACCAGCCCCTGCTCTTCACCGACGCCTTCACCCTGAGCGCCCGCTGCACCGGCGCATGCGAGCAGGCCGCGCGGGACTTCGTGGCGTACATGACCCGGGCGAGCACCTACCAGTGGATGGTCCTCTCGGAGGACGCGCCCGCCGAGGGCCGGGTGCCGCGCTACCTCATGCCCGCCAACCGGGCCGTCTACGCACTGCCCGCGGTGGCGGCGGATGCCTTCTACCCCGTCATCGGGGCGGCGAGCGCCACGGGCGGCGCGTTCCCCAACACGGGGCTGTACGGCATCCGCAAGCAGATGCGCGACCACCTGCGCCAGGCGCTCCAGGCGCGCTAGAGCGTGACGGTGTTGGCCTCCACGCCCAGCAGCACGGCGCCGATGGTCTCCAGGGTCGCGGGGGCCACCATGGCGTGCTGCGTGGCCACGTGGATGTCGCGGAAGCAGCGCTGCAGGGGGCTCGCGCGGTAGACGGAGGCGCCCCCCGCGGCCTCGTACATGCGGTCCACCACGCGCGCGGCGCTCCGGGTCGCGTGCGTGTAGGACAGGCGCAGCTCCGCCCGGTGGCGCAGCGTCACCTCGCGGCGCTCGCCCGCCGCGTAGGTCGCGTTCACGGTCTCCATCAGCAGGGCCCGCGCGGCGCGCAGCGTGCCCTCGGCCTCGGCGACGGCTTCCTGCACCGCGCCGCGCGCGGCGATGGGCCGGCCGGTGAGCGGCGTCTTCTTCTGCTGGGCCAGGGCCGTCAGCTCGTCCACCGCCCGGCGCGCGATGCCGAGCGCCACGGCGGGCAGGCCCACCCCCAGCAGGCCGAACGCCGGGAAGGCGTAGAGCGGGTGGTCCACGCGCGGGCGCTCGGCGATCATCGAGAAGGTGCGCTCGGCGGGCACGAAGATGTCGCGCACCTCCATGTCCCCGCTGCCCGTGCCGCACAGGCCCGAGGCGAACCAGGTGTCGTGCAGGGTGGCGTCCTCGATGGGGAAGCACACCAGGCGCGTCTCGGGCACGCCCTCGCGGATCATCCGGGGCGCGCCGCCCTGGGTCACCACCACGCCGCCCGTGAGCCAGCGGCAGTTCTGGCTGCCACTGGCCCAGGACCAGCGGCCCGTGACGCGGTAGCCGCCCTCCACGCGCTCGGCGCGGCCGGTGGGCGCGGCCACGCCGCCGATGATGGCGTCGGGCGCGCCGAACATCGTGCGCCCGGTGTCCTCGGGCAGCCACGCGGCGCACATGGCGGTGAGCGCGCCGATCATCACGCACCAGCCCGTGGAGCCGTCCGCCTGGGCCAGGGTCTCCACCACCTCGATGACGCGCGCGGGGTGTAGGGCCGGGCCGCCCAGGGACTCGGGCAGCACCATGCGGAAGAGCCCGGCCTCGGCCAGCTCGCGGGCGAGGTCCGCGGGCAGACGCCGGGCGGCCTCGATCTCCTCGGCGCGCGCGGCGATCCGGGGCGCGAGCCTCCGGGCCTCGGCGAGGAGGGCGTCAGCGGTGAGCGGGGAGGGAAGGGACGCGGGCAGCGAGGTCATGCCCGGACGTTACCTAGGCCGTGGGCACGAAGTCGCCATGGAAGGTGAGGGGGAAGGCATGCTCGAACCAGACCCGGGCGAGGGGAGGAGCGTCAGGTGCGCGCGCGTCCAGCACCGCCACGTGGGTCAGCCGACTCGGTGCGTCGTACACCTGGGTGAGCACGTAGCCGTCGTCGTCCCGGGTCGCGTGGGCCCGGGGCGTGAAGACGGGCTCGGACACGTACTGGCCGGCGGGGCCCAGGTTGAACAGGGTCTCCTGGCCGGTGTGCATGTCCACCCGGCCCACGGCGTCATGGGGCCCCCGGAGCGCGCCCGCGCCCGTGTACGCGCTGACGTACAGGTGGCGGTGCTCCTGGGTGCGCGCGGCCGGGGCCACCCGGGGAAACTCGCAGGCGCGCGTCGAGCGCTCCTCGGAGCGGAACGTCCGGGTCTGGAGGTTCAACGTGGCCCGGTGGAGCACGCCGCCCGTGTCCGTGGTGGCGCCGCCCCGGCCCACCTGCTGCAGCCAGCGGTGGGTGCCGAAGTCGAGGTGGCGCACGTAGTCCACCACCAGCTCCTCTCCGCGCTCGAACGCGTTGCCGAAGTGCCAGGCGAAGAAGGGCTCGGTCTCGAACCACAGCGGGCGCGACAGGTCGTCGATGGGCACCACGAGCACCTGGGTGCCCAGCGCGGCCTTCCACTCCAGGTTCTCCGCGAACGCGCCCAGGCCCAGCAGCATGCGCGGGATGTTGAGCCTGAGGGGGCTCACGAAGAAGACGAGGTGGCGCGGGGTGGCGATGAAGTCGTGGATCATCGTCGCCCCCGGCAGGGGCACCGCGCCCAGGTAGCGCGCCGCCGCCCCGTCTGGCAGGGCGTACAGGTCCAACAGGGTGGTGCGCCCATAGCGCATGCCGAAGTTGTACGACGCGTGGCGCTCGGGCACGCGGTGGGGGTGCGCGGAGAAGTGGTGCACGATGACGCCCAGGTCCGTCTCGGCCAGGGTGCGCAGGTCCTCCGTCGACAGCTCCGTGGGCACGCCCGCCTCGTACAGGGCATAGAAGCGCCCGTTCCACGCCATCACCGACGTGTTCGCCGCGTTCTTGCCCAGCACCTTGCCCGTGAGCCGCCGCCACCAGGGCACCGTCGAGCCGTAGAGGGAATGGCCCAGCCGACCCGCCTCGCGGTCCGCCCGGATGCTCGGGGTCTCGATGCGCCGGGCCGCCCCCTGGGCCTGGCCGCCGCCAAAGCGCACCGCCAGCACGCCCCCGTCCCCGTCGAACCAGTGCTCATAGGGCCGCCCGCCCACGCCGAAGACGACCGGCCCCACCCGCAGCAGCGTGCCGCTCAGGTCTTCCGGCAGCCGCCCCTCGACCCGCAGGGGCTCGTAGCCATGGTCCCGCGTGAAGTCCTGGAACGCGCCGCGCCAGCCCTCGAGGTTCGTCGTGCTCATGATGATGACACTGAAAACATGGGGGACCTCGCGCCGTCAACCTGGCCCGTGGGCCCCGTGCCGCTTGCGCCGGGCCGCCGGTTGGGCGAGGAGGACGGCATGGCGCTGCGACGCACGCGGAAGAAAACAGCGGACAAGCCGTCCTACCACCACGGAGACCTGCGCCGGGCCTTGTTGGATGCGTCCCTGGCGCTCATCACCGAGGAGGGCTTCGGGGCGCTGTCCCTGCGCGAGGTGGCGCGCCGAGCCGGGGTGACCCACGCGGCGCCCTACCGGCACTTCGCGGACAAGGAGGCCCTGCTCGGGGCGGTGGCCGAGGAGGGCTTTCGCGCGATGACGTCCCG
Organism: Archangium primigenium; assembly: GCF_016904885.1. Lineage (NCBI taxonomy): Bacteria > Pseudomonadati > Myxococcota > Myxococcia > Myxococcales > Archangiaceae > Melittangium > [Archangium] primigenium. The sequence continues at coordinate 6,606,881 of NZ_JADWYI010000001.1, read as the reverse complement.
GATGCGCGAGGCGATGGCGCGCGAGAGCTCGCCCCAGATGCGCCTGCGGGCGTGCGGGGTGGCCTATGTCCTGTTCGCGGTGGAGAACGCGTCGCACTTCCGGGTGATGTTCGGCCCGCACTTCACCCGGCCCCTGGCCCTGTCGGCGTCGAGCGAGCAGGTGGATGCGTTCGGCGTGCTGGTGGGGGCGCTCGTCGAGGCCCAGCGCGCGGGCGACGTGCGCGAGGGCGAGGCGCAGGATCTCGCCCTCACGTGCTGGTCGCTCGTCCACGGGCTGGCCTCCCTGTTGGTGGACCGCCAGTTGGATCCGCGAGGAGCGACGGGGGGCGTGGAGGCCCTGGTCTGGGCCCAGACCCATCTGCTGATGAGTGGACTGTCGCGCCGTTCCTCGGATTGAGTCACCCGGCCGCCCTGTTTCTCATTGCATGAGTGGGCGCGAGTGGGCATGAGAGACCTCCTCCCCCCGCTCCCCCGTGCACGCGATGAGTTCTCCTGAGTCCGACGAGTTGAGCGCCCTCCGGGCCGAGGTCGCGCGTCTGCGAGGGGCCCTTCACGCGGCCGAGGCCACCACGGGCGCCGCCAGTTACCGGCAAATCGTGGAAAGCGCGATCGACTTCGCGGTGATCGCCGCGGACCTGGACGGTCGCATCACGCACTGGAACGAGGGCGCGCGGCGCATCCTGGGCTGGACCCCGGAGGAGATCCGGGGCCAGCCCCTCTCCCGGCTCTTCACCGAGGAGGACCGGGCCCAGGGTATTCCCGAGTGGGAGATGTGCCAGGCGCGCGAGGATGGACGGGCCCTGGACGAGCGCTGGCACGTGCGCGCGGACGGCTCCCGGTTCTGGGCCAGCGGCGAGCTGACGCGGCTCAAGGACGACGCGGGCGCGATCGTGGGCTTCGTGAAGGTGCTCCGGGACCGCACGGCGCACCGGGCGCTCGAGCAGGAGCGGGAGCGCTTCCTGCGCCTGGCCGAGCAGTCCGCGGACTTCGTGGGCATCGCGGACCTGGACGGACGCGGCGTGTTCCTCAACCCGGCGGGGCGCCGCCTGGTGGGCCTGGGTGAGACGGACACGGGGGTGTGCTTCCTCTCGGAGCTGTTCCTCCCGGAGGAGCAGGCCATCGCCCGCGACGTCATCCTGCCCGCCCTGCATACCCAGGGGCAGTGGCGCGGGGAGCTGCGCCTGCGGCACCAGGGCAGCGGCGAGGCCATTCCGGTGGACTGCAACGCCTTCGTGCTGCGCGACGCGGCGGGCCAGCTGTCCGGCTACGCGACGATCACCCGCGACATCTCGGGCTCCAAGCGGGCCGAGTCCGCCCTGCGCTGGAGCGAGGAGCGCGTGCGCCTGGCCCTGAGCGCGTCCGGCTCGGTGGGCATCTGGGACTGGCACATCACCGCCGACCGCGTCCACGTGGAGGCGCACTTCGCCCGGCTCTATGCCCTGCCGCCGGAGGCGGTGGCGCGGGGGGCGTCCCTGGAGGCCTTCCTGAGCGGCATCCACCCCGAGGACCGGGAGCAGGTGCGACAGGAGGCCTGGCGGGCCATCGAGGCCGACGCGGGCTATGACGCCGAGTACCGGCTCCTGGACGGCCAGCACTGGGTCCACGCCCGGGGGCGCGTCTACCGGGATGCGCGGGGCCGACCCGAGCGCATGGCGGGCACCCTGGTGGACACCACCGCGCGCAAGGCGACGGAGCTGCGGCAGGTGGCGCTGCTCGACCTGAGCGACCGGTTCCGCGACCTGACGGAGCCGGGGGACATCGCCTCGTGCGCGGCGGAGCTGCTGGGCCGCACGTTGGGGCTGTCCCGCGCGGGCTTCGCCGTGGTGGACCTGGACTCGCGCACGCTGCGCATCGAGCAGGATTGGTCCAACGGCCAGGTGGACCGCATCATGGGCGCCTATCCCTTCGCGGCCTTCGGCGCCGCCATGGAGCGCATGCTCCGGGGCCTGCCCGCCATCGAGAAGGACGTGGAGGCCGCGGCGTGGATCCCCGCCGAGGAGCTGTCCAACTACCGCGCCTTGAGCAAGCGGGGCTTCGTCAAGCTGCCGTTCATGCGCCAGGAGCAGCTGGCGGGCTTCGTCTTCGGCCACTCCACCGTGCCACGGGACTGGTCGGACGCGGACGTGGGCTTCATTCGCGAGGTGGCCTCGCGCACGTGGGAGGCCATGGAGCGCGCCATGGCCGAGCGCGCGGTGCACGAGCACGAGTTGGATCTGCGGCTGCTCACGGACGAGGCGCCGGAGATGATCGGCTACCTCGACCGGGACCTGCGCTACCTCTTCATCAACGACACCTACGAGGAGTGGTTCGGCATGCCCCGCTCGCGCATCCTCGGCGCGTCGGTGTCCGAGCTGCTCGGCGAGGAGGCGTTCGCGCTGCGCGAGCCCTACTTCCGGCGCGCGCTGGCGGGCGAGGCGGTGCACTTCGAGGCGCCGTTGGACCTGCCCGGCATCCACCGCGACCTGGAGCTGCGCTTCTTTCCCAGGCGGGATCTCAAGGGCACCATCCAGGGCGTCTACACCTTCGTGCTGGACATCACCGAGCGCAAGCGCACCGAGCGCATCCTGCGCGAGGCGAACGAGCAGCTCGAGCAGCGCGTGGCCGCGCGCACGCTCGAGCGCGACCGCATCTGGCGCAACTCCGCGGAGCTCATGGGCGTGGCGGGCCTGGACGGCTACCTCAAGTCCGTCAACCCCGCCTGGTCGCGGCTCCTGGGTGTCGGTGACGCGGAGATCCTGGCCCGGCCCTTCCTGGAGTTCATCCACCCGGGGGACCACGCCGCGGTGAAGGGGGCGCTGGCCCAGCTCACCCAGGGCGAGCGGCTGGCGCGCTTCGAGGATCGGCTCCTGCGCGCCGATGGCACCGAGCGCGTGGTGGCCTGGACGGCGGTGCCTGGCGACGATGTCTTCTATGTCATTGGCCGCGACGTCACGGCGGAGCGCGAGAACGAGGCCCTGCAGCGGCGGCTGTTCGACGTGCTCGACGCGTCCCCGGACTTCGTGGGCATCGCGGACGCCATGGGCCGGGTGGTCTACGTCAACGCGACGGGCCGGCGCATGGTGGGCCTGGCGGATCTGGCCGAGGTGCGCCGCAGCTACGTGCTCGACTACTTCGTGCCCGAGGACCGGGCGCGCATCGAGAACGAGGCCATCCCCACGGTCCTGCGCGAGGGCCGCTGGGAGGGCCGCTGCACCTTCCGGCACTTCACGTCCGGCAAGACGACGCCCGTGCAGTACAACGTCTTCGTGACGCGGGACGCGGCGGGCGCGGTGGTGGGGCTGGGCACGGTGACGCGCGACATCTCCGGGCAGTTGCAGCAGGAGGAGGCCCTGCGCGAGACGGAGGCGCGGCTGCGCCAGTCCCAGAAGATGGAGTCGGTGGGGCAGCTCACCGGCGGCATCGCGCACGACTTCAACAACCTCCTGGGCGGCATCATGGGCTCCATGGAGATGCTCAAGCGCCGGCTGGAGGCGGGCCGCTACGCCGAGACGGACAAGTACATCCAGGCCACCATGGCCTCGGCCCAGCGCGCCGCGGCGCTCACCGCGCGCCTGCTCGCCTTCGGCCGCCGCCAGTCGCTGGACGTGAAGCCCGCGGAGCTCAACACGCTCGTCTCCTCCATGGCGGACCTGCTGCGGCGCACCCTGGGCGAGCACGTGGACCTGAAGATCCTGCTCGAGCCCAAGCCCTGGCTGGCGATGACGGACGCCAACCAGTTCGAGAACGCGCTGCTCAACCTGGCCATCAACGCCCGGGACGCCATGCCCTCGGGGGGCCTGCTCACCGTGGAGACGAGCAACAGCCGGCTCGACGAGAGCTACACGCGGGGCTTCGAGGGGCTCAAGCCCGGCGAGTACGTGGTGCTCAGCGTGAGCGACACCGGCCAGGGCATGTCCCCGGAGGTGCTCGCGCGCGCGTTCGAGCCGTTCTTCACCACCAAGCCCATCGGCCAGGGCACGGGCCTGGGCCTGTCGATGATCTACGGCTTCGCCCGGCAGGTGGGCGGGCACGTGCGCATCTATTCGGAGGAGGGGCGGGGCACCACCGTCAAGCTCTTCACGCCCCGCTACGTGGGCGCCGGGGTGGGGGAGGCCGAGTCCGCCACGCGCATCGAGCCGCCGCGCGCGCGGGGCGAGCGCGTCCTGGTGGTCGAGGACGAGCCCGCGGTGCGCATGCTGGTGATGGAGATCCTCGAGGACCTGGGCTACGCGGCCCTGGAGGCGCCCGAGGCCCGCGCGGCGCTCGGCCTGCTGGAGCAGGCGGACCGGGTGGACCTGCTGGTGACGGACGTGGGCCTGCCCGGGGGGATGAACGGGCGCCAGCTCGCGGAGGTGGCCCGGCAGCGCCGGCCGGGGCTCAAGGTGCTGTTCATCACCGGATACGCGGAGGGGGCCTCGGTGCGCGGCGGCTTCCTCGCCCCCGGCATGGAGATGATCACCAAGCCCTTCGCCCTGGACGCGCTGGCCGCGCGCATCCGGGAGATGATCGAACGGCCGGCCGAGGCCTCCGCGCCCTCGGGCGATTGATTGACCCACGGTGGTGCTCGGCTAGGTTGGCGCCCCATGGCCAACCCGCCGGAGACCGAGTCCCCCGAGAAGCGTGTACGAGCCCGGGACCTGGGCCTGTCCCTGGGCCGGTTCAAGCCGGGCAAGCACAACGCCATCACCGACGTGGAGGGCGTGCTCGTCGGGCACAGCACCATCATCCAGGGCGAGGGCGCGCTCACGCCCGGCAAGGGCCCGGTGCGCACGGGCGTCACCGCCATCCTGCCCAACCGCCGCGACATCTTCATGGAGCGCATGACGGGCGGCGGCTTCGTGCTCAACGGGGCCGGCGAGGTGTCCGGCATGACGCAGCTCATGGAGTGGGGGCTGGTGGAGACGCCCATCCTGCTCACCAACACCATGGCGGTGGGCGCGGTGAGCGACGCGGTGGCCCGCTACATGGTGGAGCAGAACCCGGGCATCGGCGACGAGCACGACGTCATCATCCCGATCGTCGGCGAGTGCGACGACAGCTTCCTCAACGACATCTCCGGCCGGCACGTCAAGCGCGAGCACGTCTACGAGGCCATCCGCTCCGCGTCCGAGGGCCCGGTGGCCGAGGGCAACGTGGGCGGCGGCACGGGCATGCTCACGTGTGACTTCAAGGGCGGCATCGGCACGGCGTCGCGCAAGCTGCCCGAGGCGCTGGGGGGCTACACCCTGGGCGTGCTCGTCATGAGCAACTTCGGCCGCATGCACAACCTGCGCGTGGGCGGCCTGCCGGTGGGCGAGGTGCTGGCCGAGAAGTTCAAGCACGTGCCCCGGCGCACCCAGAGCTACGGCTCCATCATCGCGGTGGTGGCCACGGACGCCCCCCTGCTCAACCACCAGCTCAACCGCCTGTGCAAGCGCGTGGGCCTGGGCATCGGCCGGGTGGGCAGCTACGCGGCGCACGGCTCGGGGGAGATCGTCGTGGGCTTCTCCACGGCCAACATCATCCCCCGGCGCACCCAGAAGATGGTCTACAAGCTGAAGATCCTCCTGGATCAGCGCCTGGACCCGCTCTACGAGGCGGTGATGGAGGCCACCGAGGAGGCCATCCTCAACGCCATCTGCATGGCCACCTCCATGACGGGGGTCAACGGCAACTTCGTGCCGGCGCTGCCCCTGGAGGAGATCCGGCGCTTCGTGACGGCCAGCCGCCCGCTGTTCACCCCGGCACGCAAGCGCTCCGGGGAAGGGGGAACTCCCACCCCCACCCCCGGTCCGGCCTCCGGGGCCGCCCCCGGCTCGCCCCCCGGCGCTCCCCCCGGCCCCAAGGTGCGCCTGTCCGAGAGCAGCTTCCCCCAGCCCACCCGGCCGGCCCCGGACGACAGCGAGGACTCCTCTTCCGGTGGAACTTCTGGTACGTAGGCGCTCTTTGCCTCTGTCCTACCTTCACCCAGGAGACACCTGACATGGCCCGTAGCAAGAGCAAGCACCGCCGCGTGCAGAACATCATCCGTCAGAAGTGGAAGCGCCAGCTGAAGCGCAAGGCCGCCGCCGCCAAGGAAGCCGCCGCGAAGAAGTAGTCCCGCGGAGCCGTTCCCGGCCCGCCCCCCACGTGCCGCCGCCCGTCAGCCTACTGACGGGTCGCCGTGAAGGGGCGGGTCACCGCGCAGCGCCGGACCGTCCCCGACGAGGTGCTCGCGAAGTTGCCCAGCCACTCCCCCTCCAGCCGCGGCACCCCGCCATCCCCCTCGGCGGCCACGTAGCGTCCGGAGAGGCTCACCGACTCGGGCCCCGCCGCTGGCGTGCCTCCGTCCGGTGACAGCGTCCGGTTGCCCACGAGGCTGAAGTCCCCCGAGGCGTACGCGGTGCCATTGAGCGCCATCCCGTCCAGCTGTCCCGTCAGGGCGCTCTCCTGGCGCTGCACCTCGAGCGGCCCGCGCGGCAGCGTCACCGTCACGCCCTGACAGCTGGAGGGCGTGCTGCCCGTGCCCAGCGCCAGGCCGTAGGTGCCCTCCAGGGGCGGACACTGGGAGCAGCCCGGGGCATTGCCGCCACAGGCGGCGAGCGACAGGGACAGCAGAAGCACGGAGCCGCAACGAAGCGCGAATCGTCCAGTATTCATGGATGGACTCCCTCGGAAGGGGGGGTTGGACTTCCCGCGAGGAAGCGACGTTCCTACGTTCTGTTGCGTCCTGGGCGGGGCCGAAGTGGGCGGGGGTGGGGTTGTGACGGGGTTCGACACGAAGCGTTGTTCCAATCTTATCTTCGCCGGACTGTTCGTCCTGGCGCTGGTTCTCTTTTCACGCATTCTCCTGCCGTTCTTGATGCCGGTGCTGCTCGGCGGCTTCCTGGTGGTGCTCTTCCAGCCGATGCAGCAGTGGCTGCTGCGCACCCGGCTCAAGCTGTCCCCATCGGTGTGCGCCGGCCTGTCCACGCTGGCCGTCTTCCTCCTGCTGCTCGTGCCGTTGGTGGTGGTGGGGTGGATGGTGGTGCGCGAGGTGCTCGGGCTGATGGAGCACACGCAGGAGGTGTTCGAGCACGTGGACCTGCGCGAGCGCGTGGTGGCGGGCCTGCCGCGCGGCCTGCAGCGCTACGCCGCGGCCCTGCAGGGCTCGCGCACGGAGCAGGCGCTTGAGGGCGCCATGTCCAACGGCATGCTCATGCTCTCCAACCTGCTGGGCGCGGGCACCGAGCTCATCATCGACCTGTTCCTGATGATGGTCGCCATGTACTACTTCTTCCTGGATGGGCGCCGCCTGTGGAACGACGGCACGCAGCTCATCCCGCTCGACAAGCGCTACATCCAGGCGTTCGCCAAGGAGTTCACCGACGTCGCCCACGCCATCATCTACGGCAACACGCTCACCTCGCTCATCCAGGGCGCGCTGGGCACGGTGGGGCTGATGCTGGCGCGGGTGCCCCACGCGGGCGTGTGGGGCGCGGCCATGGTGGTGGTGGCCATGGTGCCCGTGGGCGGCACGGCGCTCGTGTGGGGGCCCATCGGCGCGGTGCTCGTGCTCATGGGCAAGGTGAACGAGGGCATCTTCCTGCTCGCCTGGGGCGCCTTCGTGGTGGGCAGCATCGACAACGTCATCCGGCCGCGGCTGTGCGGCTCGCGCATGACGCTGCACCCGCTGCTCGTCTTCCTGTCCATGTTCGGCGGCCTGGCGGTGTTCGGCATGATGGGCCTCTTGGTGGGGCCGCTCATCGCCTCGCTCTTCATGGCCATGGTGCGCATCTACCGCCGGGACTTCCTCGGGCTGCGCTCCAGCGTGGCGCCGCCCCCGAGCACCCTCACGGGCACGCCCGGGGTGTCCAGCGAGGTCGTCGCCCCGGCCCGTCTGCCCGTGGAGGCCTGAACGTCCGGGAAGCCTGGACAAGCGCCCGCGCGCCGGGTGAGGCTTCCCGGCATCCATGAAGGCCCCTGGACGCACGATGTGTCGCCGCGGCGCGGCGTTGGCTCTGTCACTGGCCGTACTGCTCACCGCCCAGGTCGCGCTCGCCGCGCGGCTGGCCGTCTCCGCGCTGGAGGGCGACCCCAAGGGCAAGCTGCGCGCCCAGGTCACCGCCGCCCTGCGCAAGACGCGCAAGGCCCAGGTCCTGCCGCCCACCGCCTGGACCCAGGCCGCCGCCAAACAGGGACTGACGGGCCCCGCCGCCGTGGGCCCGAGCGCTTTGAAGCTGCTCGCGCCCCGCTTGAAGGTGGACGCCGTGCTCACCGGCTCCGTCGGGGCCACGTTCAACGCCCGGCTCCTGGATCGCGAGGGCCGGGAGGTGTGGGTGGGCAGCTACCCGCTCAAGCGCGGCGCGCTCGCGCCCAAGGATCTGGCGGCCCTGGCCCAGGCCGTGGCCACCTCCCGCCTGCAGCCGCTCGCCGCGCCCGCGCCCGACATCAAGCGGCCTCCGGTGTCCGAGGTGCCGCCCCCGGCGCCGCCCGCTCCGCCCGCTTCGCCCGAGATGAAGCCGTCCCCGGCGCCCCAGGCGAGTGCCCCGAAGGAGACGCCGCCCCGCGCGCCGGAGGCGCCGGCGTCCAGGCCCGTGCTCACTCCCGCCGAGCCGGCGCCCGTCGCCGCGGCCGTGCCCGCGGGGCCCGCCGCGCCCGTGGCCTGGGTGGAGCTGGATGCCGAGTCGCACACGTATGGCGTGGATCCCTCGGGCAGCGGGGGCGGTTTTCCGGAGACCCCGGCGGTGGATGCGCGCCGGCTGCCCCCGCGCGTGCGGCTGCTGGTGGGCGCCACGGCGACCTGGCGCAAGTACTGCGCGCGGCCGGGCGTGGCGTCCTGCGCGGAGTATGACGCGCGCCCCGAGGAGCAGCGGCAGGGCGACACGTCGGACTTCACCTCCACCGCGCCTTACCTGGGCTTCGCGGCCGAGGCGGAGGTGTTCCCCCTGGCGCATCGCCCGTCGTTGATCCGAGGCCTGGGACTGACGCTGGCCTTTCAGCGCGGCTTCGCGCCGACGACGGTGCGGGTGTCCTCGCCCACGGGCTCCACGCCCACGCGCGAGGTGGCCGCGACGGACACCGCCTTTGGCGCCACGCTCGCCTACCGCGTGTTCTTCGACCTGGGCAGCGAGCAGACGCCGCTGTGGGGGCACGTGGGCGTGCGCCTGGGCGCGTACGACCATGGCTTCGCCGTGGAGGATCCGCTGGACGTCCCCGTGCCGGTGGTGCACCGACTGACCCCGGTGGTGGCGCTGGAGGCCTCGGTGCCGCTCATGCGGCTCATCCGCCTGGAGGGCGGGGGCCGGCTGTTCTACCAGCCCGTGCCGGGCGGCGCGTTCGCGGGCCTGGGCAAGGGCCCCTTCCTGAGCGAGGTGCGCGACTACGGCACGGCGGTGTCGAGCGTCGGCTGGGAGGCGCAGTTGGGACTCGCGGGCGACCTCTGGGGCCCGTTCGGCTACAGCGCACGGCTCAAGCTCGAGCACTACTCGGACACCTTCACCGGCGCGGGCACCCGGCGGGGGTGGACGGAGGGCGGCGTGGCGCGGGACGCCTATTCGAGCCTGTGGGTGGGCCTCACCGCCGCCTGGTGACGCGGGGCCCCCGCCTGGACGGGGACGGGCGGCCAGTGCGAGAGTCGCCGGAGGGGACGCGCGGGATGCCCGCCGCGCCTCGCGGCTCCCCGGAAGGACGTTTCCTCGGATGCTGACCGCTCTTGGAATCGCCGTGGGCCTGCTGCTCGCCCAGCCCTCGTCCCCCGCCGCGCCCGCGCCCCCCGTCAGCGCGCCGTCCCTGCCCGAGGTCGTCCGGGTGGCGGGCCGCGCCGTCGTGTCGCTGCGCACCTATGACGTCGAGGGGAGCCCACTCGGCCAGGGCAGTGGGTTCCTCGTGGAGAAGGGCCGCGTGGTCACCAACGCGCATGTGGTCCAGGGCGCGATGCGCGTGGAGGTGTACGACTTCGAGAACACGCTGCTCGGGACGACGGACTACGCGGAGAGCCTCAGCACGCGCGCGGACCTGGCGGTGCTGCCCGCCCTGGCCAGCGCGCCCGGAGAACTCCGGCTGGCGGCCGAGGAGCCGCCCGTGGGCACGTCGCTCGTCGTCATCGGCGCGCCCGAGGGGCTCACCAACACGGTGTCCACGGGCATCGTGAGCGCCTTCCGGGAGCGGGAGGGCCAGCGGATGATGCAGATCAGCGCCCCCATCTCCCACGGCTCGAGTGGCGGGCCCGTCCTCAACCCGGAGGGCGCGGTCGTCGGGGTGAGCGTCGCGATCCTCGAGGTGGGGCAGAACCTCAACTTCGCCATTCCGGGCCGGGACGTCCGCGCGTTGTTGACCAGCCCTCCGGGCCACATCCCCTTCACCGGGAAGCCGTCCGCGGACGCGGCGTCCCTCCAGGCGACCTCCGCCACGCCGGAGGCGCCGGCCCCCTCGAAGCCGACCTTCCGGGACGCGCTCGCCACGACGCCTCGGCTCACCGTGGGCAAGCTCGCGTCCGGGACGCTGTCCGCCGACGACTACACCTCCTCGGAGGGGCGGCATGGGGACGTGCTCCATTCGGAGGGAAAGGCGGGCGAGGTCTACACGGTGATGGCGGGCGGCTCCTCCTTCGCCGCGCGGCTCGTCGGTGTGGGCTTGAACGCGCGGGGCGAGAGCGAACCCCTGGGCACGGCCGATGCGGACACCGTGGGCGGCGTCGCCCGGCTCGTGTTGCGACTGCCGCGCGACGGGGTCTTCGCGGTCATGGTGCTCTCCGTCTCCGCCGGGGCGACGGGGGAGTACACCGTGGGGATTCTCCGGGGGGACGTGCCGGTGAAGACGGACACGGGCACGCAGGCGCTCAAGGACGGCCGGTGGTCCCGGGTGGCGCGCTCCTCGGACACCACGATGTACATCGACAGGAAGACCGCGCGGCGCACGAGCGCGGGCGCCATCCAGGTGTGGACCTGGTCCGTCCACGACCGCTGGGAGGGGCGCGGCAAGCAGCGCTACAACAACAGCAAGAGCCTCCAGGAGTACGACTGCGACGCCCGCCAGTACCGGATCCTCTCGCAGTCGCGCTTCGCCAAGGAGACCTTCGCCACGGGCATCAACACGCCCTCCGACTGGGTCTACTGGCTGCCGGGCTCCGTGGGCGAGACGATGGCCACCGAGGTGTGCGCGCTCGCCCTGGAGTAGCGCCGCATCGGTCAGCGGGGAGGGACGGGAAGCCCGAAGAGCCGTCCCACCTCACGCACGAGCTTGTCGAAAGAGTCCGAGCGGCGCGCCGCGACCAGGTCGAACAGCATGGTCAACGCCGGCTGGTCGATGGTCTCGGTGTAGCCGTCGGCCATGCGCTGGCCCAGCCACTCCTTGGCGCCTTTGATTCCCTCGGGATGGCTGGGCGCCTCCAGATCCAGGGGCAGTCCCCGGTGGCCACGAAGCGATTCCGCCGCGGACAGGAACCACGTCTCGTACTCTCGCGTGGCGACAACCACCGAGATGTCACGGTCCGGTCGATGGGTCCTGGCCATCGTGAGCAATCGAGGACCCAACTGGCAGGGCAGATCATCATCGGCATCGAGCACGATGAGGATCCGGCCTTCGGAGCCCACCTTTCCGGCCATGTGCTCGACCGCGCGCCGCAGTTCCTCTTGCTTGACCAGCTGTCCACGAGGAACGCGATGTGGATTCAAGACGGAGACTTGAAGCTGAGGGTCGAGGAATTGGAGCAGTCGTCGCAGGAGAAGAGGGAGTGCGTAGACGTCCGCATGGCCTTCGACGATGAGACCGACCTTCATGCGCCTTCCAGATCGAAGAGCCGGAGTTGTTCGGGCGAGGGAACCTCCTCGAGCTCCGGAGTCAGCTGGTTGGTCTTCAGCAATTCGCCGGCCGTGTAGAGCCGGTCCTTGAGCGTGGTTCGGGTGGCCTCGTCGAGCCGGGCGATGAGCGTCTTGCCCTGCTCCGCGGAGACCGAAACGATCTCCCGTGCGGAGATTCCCGGATCATCGAGAAGCTCGGGACTGTGGCTGGTGACGATGATCTGTGCGTGCCGCGCGCCATCGCGGAGCGCGTCGCGCAGGATGCCGGCGGCGGCGGGATGCAAGGCCACCTCGGGCTCCTCGATTCCCACGACGCGGACGTCCTTCTCGGTCCGGGCCTGGAGCAAGGCCACGAGGACGCCCAGGGCACGCAGGGTTCCGTCCGACATGTTGATGGCGGGAAAGCGCCAGGGCTCCTTGGCCCCCTCGACGTGCTGCCGGAACTCCAGCGTTTCCAGATGTCCGACCCGCTTGGACTCGACGCCCTCCAAGCCAGGCACGATCCGGCTGAGGTAGTCCTCGATGCGGCGCTTGGTGCTGCCCGCATCCGACTTCTCCAGACGCTCCAGCACACTGGCCAGGTTGAGACCGTCGCGCGCCAACAGCTCCCCTTTATCGGGAGACTGGAAGGCGCGGATCTTGTCCGGGTTCAGGTTGTAGAACCCCATGTTCGAGAGCGCGTCGAAGACGGGGCGGAACTCCGCGAGGCCGGCGGCGTTCACGAGGTAGAGCCGGTCGGCCGAGCCAGGAGGCGCGAGGGGCGCGGGCTTGTGGATGACCGTGCCTTCGCGCACGAGGTAGTTCGCCGCGCCAACAGCGCACTCTTCCCGCAGGACGACGTAATCCCCATGTGGGCGGGCACCGACCTCGAACGCGAAGTGCCCGAAGTCTCCCTGGGGGAGCTGGAAATCGAGCCGGACGGCGAAGTTCTTGGGATGGCCGCTGGAGCGCTGCCGGACCTCATTGACGCCTCCGCGATCGCGCAGGGCGTGATCGAGGGAGGTCCTCAAGGCGTCCGTGACGAGCCTCAAGGCGTCGAGGAAGTTGCTCTTGCCCGAGCCATTGGGGCCCACCAGGAACGTGAGGGGGCCGAGCTCCAGGTGACAGGCCGCGATGCTGCGGTAGTTGCGCAACTGGACCCGCTTCAGGAACGGGCCTGGGGTCCCGGTCATTTGAAGCGGCGGCTGCCAGGCGGTCTCGGGGGAGGACATCAGGGCTCTCCAAGGCGTGTCACGCCGCTCCCGTAGCGCATGCCGCGCGCCGCATCCAGCGCCGTCACACCGAGATGAGGCCCTTGCGGATGCCCTCGGTCACGGCCTCCACGCGGTTGGTGACCTCGAGCTTGCGGTAGATGTGCTCCAGGTGCGTGCGGATGGTGGCCTTGCTCAGGTTGAGCACGCGCGCCGCCTCGCTGTTGGACACGCCCTTGGCGATGAGCTGGAGGATCTCCGTCTCGCGGTCCGACAGGGGCTTGAGCAGCGGCTCGTGGGCATCGTCCAGGGCCGGGGTGGGCCCGGGCGCGGCCACCTCGGCGGCGCCCGTGCCCTCGTCGACGGGCTTGGGGCCGGGCCGGGTCGTGTTGGGGCCCATGAAGTGGCGCAGCAGGCGGCTCGCCAGGTTCGGCTGGATGACCGAGCCGCCCGCGCGCACGTCCTTGATGGCCTCGATGATCTTGTCCACGGGCGTGCCCTTGAGCAGGTAGCCCGAGGCGCCGGCCATCACCGCCTCGAGCACTTTGTCCTCCTCGTCGAAGATGGTGAAGATGAGGATCTCCACCTCGGGCCACTGCGCCTTGACCTTGCGCGTGACGTCGATGCCGCTCATGCGCGGCAGCCCCAGATCCAACAGCAGCACGTGGGGCTGGGTGCGGGGCACCTCGTCGAGCGCCGCCTCGCCGGACAGGGCGGTGCCGACGATCTCGATGTCCTGCCGACCCTCGAGCAGGCGCAGCTGGTTCTTGAGGATGCGCGTCTGATCCTCGACCACGAGGACGCGAATGGGAGCGGCGGAGGCGGGGGAGTCGATCACGTCGGTCATGGAGAGAGGGCCGGGAGGGAGAAGGAGACGCGGGTGCCGTTGCCGGGAGAGGAGTCCACGAGGAGCGTGGCCCCGAGCTTCATGGAGCGCTCGCGCATGTTGAGCAGGCCGTAGTGGCCGCGCGGCGTGCGCTGGGGGTCGAACCCCTTGCCGTCATCGCGCACGAGCAGCTCCACCCGGGTGGCGTCGTAGTCCAGGTGCACGTGCACCTGGGTGGGAGAGGCGTGCTTGAGGGCGTTGGACAGGCACTCCTGGAGGATGCGGAAGAGGGCGAGCTGGGCGTCCGGCGCGAGCTTGCGCGGCAGCCCCGTGCGCTCGAAGCGGATGGGCAACTGGGTGCGCGCGCCGTACGTCTTCACGTAGTCCTCGAGCCCCTGCGCCAGCTCGAAGTCCTCGCGCATCATCTGCAGGCTGCGGCGCAGCTCCTCGATGGACTCCTCGGCCGTGGCCCGGAGCTCCTGGATCTCCGAGTGGAGCGCCCCGTCCTTGGCCAGGCCGAGGATGTACTCGGACTGGATGATCATCGAGGAGAGCGAGGCGCCCAGGCCGTCGTGGATCTCCCGGGCGAGCCGGTTGCGCTCCTCCACCACGGCCATCTCCTTGAGGTCGCCCTGCAGCTCCACCACCTCGCGGTGGGCGAGCGTCTCGCGCTCGTTGAGGTAGGAGAGCACCGAGATGATGATGAGGTTGAGGCCCAGGTACCAGAAGAGGGTGAGGAACTCGACGGCGGTGAAGCTGCGCTCGAGCAGCAGGTCCAGGCGGATGATGACCAGCAGGGACATCACCGCGGGCAGCACCGCGAGCGGCTTGGGGTAGAGGATGGCGAAGAGGGTGGTGAAGAGCAGCTGCGTGGCCAGGAGCGGGCTCTGCAGGCCGCCGCCCACCTGGGGCTTGGCGAGCACCACCACCATGATCACCACGTCCAGGCAGAGCGTGATGTACGTCACCCACCGGCCCACCTTGGGGTGATCGATGACGAGGAAGTTGGCGACGCTGTAGAGCAGCATCGCGAAGTAGCCCACGAAGGAGATGACCCCCTGCAGGCCGAAGTAGGAGGACCAACTGGGCACCGCGAGCAGGAGCAGGCCCAGGGTGAGGAACATCAGCCGCGCGTAGAAGAGGCTGCGCGCCCGGGTGACGAAGCGCTCCTGTTCCCAGGACTGGGCGGCCTGGGCGGCCGAGACGTTGTCCGTGAGCTTGCGGCGCTCGAGCACTTCACGCACGCGGGCACGCCGGTGGGACTCGGGGCTTTGGGCGTCCAGGGTCAGGGCGGGATCCATCGGTCCGGCGAGCTTAGGGGAGTCGCCGGGTTCTCGGGAATCCCTCCCCTCGATCGTCCGCCCTCCGGCCGAGGATTCAGTTCCCCGCGGGGGCCGGGCAGGCCTTCTGGGCGTCCGGCTGGCGGGCGAAGACGTGCGCCAGGCGGTCCTGGGTCTCGCCGGTGGCCTCGTTGAAGAGGGGCGAGCCGCCGGCGTACATGGTGCCCTCGGGGTGGCCGTAGCGGTCTAGCTTGTGCTCCTTGAGCCACTGATCCACACACGCCTCCTGGGCGGCGGGCAGGCCGCCCTGCACCCGGGTGCCGGAGTCGGAGGGGGCGCCGGAGTCGGTGGGCGTCAGCGCGCCGGTGGTCGTGCCGGTGTCGGCGGGCGGCGAGGCAGGCGCGGGGGCGTCGGCGGTGTTCTTGTGGCACCCGGTGGCGAGGCAGAGGGCGGCGAGCAGCGGCAGGGCGAGCTTCATGGTGTCCTCCGGAAAAGCGTGAGAGCGGGGACCATAAGCACGGCCTCGGGGAGACGGGCAGCTTTTCACGTGGGCCGGGGTTGACGGAGGACGGAGGCTCGGCGAGGGTCGTGCGCGTGCGAAACGGGGTGTCGGTGCTGGTGGTGGGGGCGGGAGGCCTGGGCTGTCCGGCCTCGTTGGCGCTCGCGCGCGCCGGGGTGGGGCGGCTGACGCTCGTGGACCCGGATCGGGTGGACGTGACGAACCTCCACCGGCAGCTGTGGCACCGCGACACGGACGTGGGCCGGTCCAAGGTGGAGTCGGCGGCCGACGGCCTGCGGCGCGCCTTTCCCTCCCTGGCGGTGGAGCGCGTGTGGGGCCGGGTGGACGCGGCCAACGCCGAGGCCCTGTTCCGGGCGCATGACGCGGTGGTGGACGCCACCGATGGCACGGCCACCAAGCTCTTCCTGTCGGACGTGGCGGTGGCCACGCGGGTGCCGCTCGTCTATGGCGGGGTGCTGCGCCTGCAGGGCCAGGCGATGCGGGTGGTGCCCGGCGGCCCGTGCCTGCGCTGCCTCTATGAGGAGGCCCCCGACGCGGACTCCGTGCCCACCTGCGCGCAGGCGGGGGTGCTCGGGCCCATGGCGGGCCTGGTGGGCGCGCTCCAGGCCGCGCTGGTCCTGGAGTGCCTGGCGGTGGGCCTGGAGTCCGGCCTGGACGGGCCGTCTGGAGCGCCGGGCGAGGCCGTGCTGCACGTCCTGGACGGCGCCACCCTGCGTGGCCGTCAGGTGCGCGTGCGCCGGGTACCGGATTGCGCGGGGTGCGCCCACCCGCGCGCCCCTGTCTTTGCCGAGGAGTCCGAGCGATGCACGAGGTGACGCGGACCGTGGACATCACCCACGAGGTCTGCCCGATGACGTACGTGCGCACGAAGCTGGCGCTGGAGGCGCTGGGCCCGGGCGCGGTGCTGGAGGTGTGGCTCAAGGGCACCGAGCCCCTGCGCAACGTGCCGCGCAGCGCGCGCGAGGACGGCCACGAGGTGCTCGCCCTGGAGCCCCGGGGCGATGGCAGCCACCGGTTGCTCCTGCGCAAGCGGGAAGGGGTCTGAGGTCATGGCCACGGTTCGTATTCCCACGGCGTGGCGGAGCCTCGCGGCCCACCAGGGCGAGGTCCGGGTCGCCGGCGCCACGGTGGGCGAGGTGCTGGACAACCTGGGCCGCGCCCACCCGGGGCTGGGCGCGCGGGTGCTCGACGAGAGGGGCGAGGTGCGCCGGTACGTGAACGTGTTCCTCGGGGACGAGGACATCCGCGCCTTGCAGGAGCGGGACACGCCCGTGACCGACGGGGACCGGCTCCTGCTCGTGCCGGCCATGGCGGGAGGCTAGCGGGGCATGGCGCTCGGGGAGGCGGACATCCTGCGCTACTCGCGGCAGATCCTCCTGAGGGAGGTGGGCGGTCGCGGTCAGGAGCGGCTGCTCGCGGGCGGGGTGCGCCTGGGGGCCTCGGGCGAGGCGGGGCTGACGGCCGCGGCCTATGTGGTGGCGGGCGGCACGCCGGTGGTGCCGGACGCGCGGCCCCTGCGCGAGGGGGCCGAGGGCTTCCTCGTCCCCGCGGGACACACGGGCGAGTCCGCGGCGGACGTGCTCGCGGCGCACCTGCCAGGGGTCCCCCCAGGCGCGCTCGCGCCGGGCGGCGGGGGTCGTCTGGCGGAAGTGCCCGCGCAGTGGGACGGCGAGGGCCCCTGGGTGGCGCTGGGCGGGGACGGGGCCCGGGGCGTGGTCGTCTTCCGAGGTCCGGAAGGGTGCGCGGCGTGCTTCGCGGCCACCGTGGCGGGGCTGGGGCCGCCGCCGGGAGGCCTTCCCGGGGTGGGCTTGGGCGCCCTGGGGGCCTTGATCCTCCAGCGGTTGTTGCTCGGGCTCGGGCCCGCGCTGGGCGCGCGCGGCTGGCAGGCCCCCGGGATCCTGACGGAAGGGACGGTCCACGCCTGTGGCCGATGCGGGTGAGGGCCTTGCCCACCCCGGCCCCGAGATCCTGGACGCGGTCGTCCGGCACCTCGAGTCGGCCTGGCCCCTGGAGGGCTGCGGGGTGGTGCTGCGCCAGGGGGCTCGGGGCCCGTGGCGCTGCCGCCCCCTGCGCAACGCCCTGGCCGCGCGCGACGCCTACGCCTTCGACCCCGCGGAATGGTTGGGCGTGCTCCGCGAGGCCGACGCCCGGGGCGAGCACCTGATGTGGGTGTTCCACTCCCACGTCTCGGGGGACGGGGACGCGGGGTTCTCCCGGGAGGATCGTCGCCAGGCGGCTCCCGGTGGCGAGCCCCTGCTGCCGGGGGTGTCCTACCTCGTGATGGCCCTGCGTCACGGCCGGGTCACCGCCCGGCGTCTCTTCCGTTGGGAGGGCAAGGATTTCCAACCGGTGGAAATCCCTTGAGAAGTCGAGCGCCCGCCTGCTTTCTCCCTGCACCTGCGGAAAGGTAGGCACGAATTGTCAAAGGCCGGGTTTTTCGTCTATAACGCCCCCGACTTTTGATCTGCCGCGCTCTGGGGGCTCCTGAAGGCATATGCGCCCTGGGAAGCGCAGGGAGTTAGAACCCGTATGGTGCAGACGCTTGGATTCACCGTGTGGCTGACCGGCATGTCCGGTACTGGCAAGAGTACGATGGCCGCCTACATCGCGGCCCGGCTCCGTCAGGTCGACCGCAACGTCGAGATCCTGGATGAGAACGAGCTCGGCAACGAGCTGTGGCAGGGGCTGGGCGACAGCAAGGACGAGCGCATAACGGTCGTGCGCCGCCTGGGCTTCGTGGCCGGGCTGCTGACCCGCAACAACGTCGCGGTGCTGGTGCCCTGCGTGAGCCCCTACAAGGCGGGCCGCGAGGACAACCGCCGACAGGTGGGCCGTTACATCGAGGTCTACGTGGACTGTCCGACCGAGAAGCTCATCGAGCGCGACAGCACGGGCCGCTACAAGAAGGCCCTGGGCGGGGAGATCCCCAACTTCATCGGCATCACCGAGCCGTATGAGCCGCCCGCGTCCGCCGAGGTGGTCATCCACTCGGAGCAGGAGAGCGTGGAGGAGGGGGCCGCGAAGATCTTCCAGTCGCTGCTGGACCTCGGCTACGTGACGACCGACGAGCTGATGATCATCACGGGCAAGAAGATGAAGCCCCAGCCGCCCACCAAGACCGAGGTGACGCCGCGTCCGGCCACGGCCAAGACGCCCAAGGCGGCGGCCAAGGTGGCCCCTCCCGCCAAGGTGGCGGCCAAGCCGGCCAAGGAGGGCAAGGGCGCCAAGGCGCGTCCGGCGGCCCGGGCGGCGCGCGTCGCCAAGCCCCCCAAGGCGGCGGCCAAGAAGGCTCCGGCCAAGCGCAAGGCCCGCTGAACCTTCGTTCCGGCGTCATTCAGGACACGAGGACCCTCGGGGTGCATGGGCAACCCGGGGGTTCTTCGTTTATAGAGCCCGCATGCTGACCCCCGAGCGCATCCAGGCCCTGTGTGATTCCTCCCGCCCCAAGCTGGACGCGATGCGCGCCCAATTGAGGGCCCATGGCTCGGCGCTGGTGGCCTTCTCCGGCGGGGTGGACTCCACCTTCGTGCTGAAGATCGCCGTGGAGGAGCTGGGCGAGCGCGCCCTGGCGCTCACCGCCCTGTCCGCCTCGGTCGCCCCCGAGGAGGAGAAAGAGGCGCGCGAGCTCGCCCAGCGCCTGGGCGCCCGGCACGTGGTCGTCTCGAGCGACGAGCTGGCCAACCCCCAGTACGCCGCCAACCCCACCAACCGCTGCTACTTCTGCAAGACGGAGCTGTACGACCTGTGCGAGGCCCAGCGCCGCGAGCGGGGGATCGAGGTGGTGCTCGACGGCTTCAACGCGGACGACTTCAAGGATCACCGCCCCGGCCACAAGGCCGCCCAGGAGCACGCGGTGCGCTCGCCGCTGGCGCTCGCGGGGCTGACCAAGGAGGAGATCCGCGCCTGGAGCCACGCCCTGGGCCTGCCCACCTGGGACAAGCCCCAGATGGCGTGCCTGGCGTCGCGCATCCCCTATGGCACCTCGGTGACGCGCGAGCGGCTCTTCCAGATCGCCGGCGCCGAGTCCGAGCTGCGCAAGCTCGGCTTCCGGCAGTTCCGCGTGCGCTACCACCAGGAGGTGGCGCGCATCGAGCTGGCCGCCGAGGAGTACGAGCGCTTCCTGTCCGCCGAGGTGCGCCGCCAGGTGGACGGCGCCTTCAAGGCCCTGGGCTTCAAGTTCGTCGCGTTGGATCTCGAGCCCTTCCGCTCGGGCCGGATGAACGACGCGGCCGGCATCTCCCGGCCCTCGCCCGACGTGCACCCGCTGCCCGTCGTGAGCTGATCCGCTCAGGAGCGTGGCAGGATGTTGGATCCTGTTGCGGATCAGACGTAGATCCGCCGCGCGCGAACGCGAGCGCCACCAGGCGGAGTGATCTCCTGGGTCCGGCGGTTTCTTGCGATCTCCCGCGCATGTGCGACCTTGTGCGCACCTGTAGGAGACACAGCACGCATGGACATGAATCCTCGCCTCACCTCGGTGGTGTTCCGTCTCAACCGCGAGAAGCTGGACGCCCTCAAGGAGTTGTCGCGCTCCACGCGCATCCGCCAGAGCGAGTACCTGCGCGAGGCCATCACCGATCTGCTCACCAAGTACGAGGATCGCTCGGTCGAGTAGCTGGGCACACACGGGAAGCACAGAGGGTGGCCGCGGCCCGGGGGAGGGTCCGCGAGTCACCCTTCGTCGTTTCTCGTCGTTGCTCGTCGTTGCTCCAGGTCCGTCGCGTGAGTCTCCGCGCTCCCGGAGGTGATCTCCCCAGTCGGGGGTTTTCTTGAGATCGCCCCGACGTGTGCGACAGTGTGTGCACCTGTAGGAGGAGATACACCCATGGACATGAATACGCGCCTCACCTCGGTGGTGTTCCGTCTCAACCGCGAGAAGCTGGATGCCCTCAAGGAGCTGTCGCGCTCCACGCGCATCCGCCAGAGCGAGTACCTGCGCGAGGCCATCTCCGACCTGCTCACCAAGTACGAGGATCGGCTGGTCGACTAGCGGAAGGGGGGCCCCTCCGGCAGACCCGGGGCCTGGCGCCGGAGCTCGGCGGGGAAGGGCTCCTTGTCGGGCGGGTAGTGCACCTCCCACAGCAACAGCCCGTGGGCGGGGGCCTTGAGGCCGGGAATGGGCGTACCCGTGTCGAGCGCGGCGCGGTAGTCCGCCTCGGGCAGGCCTCCCGCGGCCGCGAGCAGGGCGGAGCCCACGAGGTAGCGCACCTGGTAGCGGCCGAACCCGTCGCCCCGCAGCCGCGCCTCGAAGAGACCGTCTCCCAGCGCGTGCAGGGTGGCCGACTCCAGGGTCCGCGGCTTGCGGGGGCTGGAGTTCTCGTGGAAGGCATGGAAATCCCGGCGCCCCACGGCGGCCTCGAGCAGGGCCGCGAGCCGCTCCGGTGAGGGCACCCGCCCCTCCAGGCGGGGCTCGGCGCCCGGGTCCATCACGAAGGGCCGCCACGCCTCGGCCACGGCGCCCCCGAGCTGGAGTCGGTAGCGGTACTCCTTGCCCGCCGCGCTCCACTGGGAGTGGAATCCCTGGGGGGCCCGGCGGACCGCGCACACCCCCAGGTCGGGGGGCAGGAGAGGGACGAGCCGCTCGGCGAGTGTTTCCGGGAGATACCCGGGAGGGAGCCGGAGGCTGCCCACCTGCATCCGGGCATGCACGCCGCGGTCCGTCCGTCCGGCGGGCATGAGCGAGGCGTCCACCCCGGCGGCTTGCAGGGCCCGTTCCAGGCTCTCCTGGACGGTGGGCTCACCCGGCTGTCGCTGGAATCCCTTGAAGGAGCCTCCCCGGTACCAGATCCATAAGACGACGGGCGTTCTTTTCACGGAGCGTCAAGGGGGCGGGAGGGGCGTTGCGGTGGTGCGCGGAGCCTAGGATACTTCGCGCCCCATGTCGGCCGCACAAGATCTCCATGACCCCGAGCGGGCGCAGCAGGACTCCCAGTGGCTCTTCCGCCAGGGAGACCTCGTCCTCGGACCCCTGACCGGGCAACAGCTGGTGGACAAGCTGTACGCGGGAGGACTCACCGGGGACACCGAGGTGTCCTCCTCGGGCCCGGGCGGCTTTCGCAAACTCAAGGACGTGGAGCCCTTCCGGCTGCACGTGGCCCAGGCCGTGGTGCGGTTGCGCGTGGAGGCCGAGGCCCGCGAGGCCCGAGCGCGGCGCACCCGCTCGCGCCTCATCACCTCCGTCATGGGCGTCGTCCTGCTCGGGGTGCTGGGCCTCGGGGCCTGGCAGCTGTCGCGCTACGTGAAGGTGTACCTGGCCAGCCAGGCCGCGCTGAGCGAGCTGGACATCCAGGTGGAGGCCCCGGTCATCACCCCCGCGCGGCGCTCCCTTCCCGAGGAGCTCTTCGAGTACCCCGGCGAGCCCAAGCGCGCCCCGGTGCGCCCCGCCGAGCCCCCGCCCGAGAAGACGGATACGCCCGAGAAGCTCGCGGACGCGGACAAGCCCGAGAAGGACAAGCTGGACAAGGACAAACTGGACAAGGACAAGCCCGAGAAGCTCGCGGCGCTCGATCCCAAGCCGGGACGCGCGGGCAAGCCGGGCCGGCCCACGGGCAAGGTGACCACGGATGCGGACGGGCTCTCCACCGAGGTCAACTACGACCTGGGCGCCATCAACCGGGTGGTGAAGTCCAACCAGGCCACGCTCCACCACTGCTTCAAGGAGGAGGCCGAGCGCAGCCCGGGCTTCTCCGCCAAGGTGCCGCTGGAGTTCACCATCGGCAACGACGGCCGGGTGGCCCAACTGTGGATCGACAACCCGCGCCTCAAGAAGGGCGCGCTCTTCGAGTGCCTGCTCGGCGAGATGAAGAAGTGGCCCTTCAAGGCCTACACGGGCGAGCGCGCCACGGTGAGCCTGGCGTTCACCATCGGCAAGAAGGGGTAGGGCGGGGTGGGTCCGGGAGGGCGGGCGGCTTTTTTGCCCCCTCCCACATCCTGACGGATACAGGGTGCATGCTCTCTGTAGCCGAAGCCGACATCGAGAAGAAGGCGGCTCAGGTGCCGCCGGGCACCTTCCGCCACACCGTGCTGGTGGCCGCCAAGCGCTTCAAGTCCACCTGGGCCGAGCTGGGCAAGCTGCTCGTGCAGGTCAAGGACGAGAACCTCTGGGAGGCCTGGGGGCACGCGTCCTTCGACGCCTACTGCCTCAAGGAGCTGCACATCAAGAAGCAGACGGCGCTCAAGCTCACGCGCTCCTTCAGCTTCCTGGCCCGCCACGAGGACGCCGAGGAAGTCGCCCAGCCGGAGTTCCCCCAGAAGGCCCCCCCCTTCGAGGTCATCGAGGTCCTGGCGGACGCCGAGGAGCGCGGTCAGCTCTCGCCCCAGGAGTACCGTTCACTGCGAGACAGTATCTGGGACGCGGACAAGCCTGTCAGTGAACTCAAGAAAGAAGTGACGGAGCGCTTCCCCCGGCCGCCGCCCGAGCCCCCCCCGGAGAGCTTCCAGGTGAGGAAATTGGCCCAGATGGCGCGCAAGCTGGCCGCCGAGGTGTCCGGCTGCCGTCGAGTTCCCCACGCCATCGCCGAGCGGGCGAGCGCACTCGCGGAAGATTTGGAGGAGTGCGCTTCGGGCGTGAATGATGCCTGAACGAGTGTTACTCAACGCTGACCTCGTCCGCCGGTGCACAGCCCGGGGGACGACTCACCTGGGATGGGCTTCCTGTCGATGCAATGGGGGCCTATATTCGGCGGACGGTTGACCGAGACGTGGGCAGCCGGGCGACTTGGGTGTGGTGAGGGTGTCGGCTAGGTAGGCTCCGGGGGACCGGAGTCGGTGAACTCGGAGGCGGCAGTGAAGAAGGAGCACCACGTCAACCTGTCCTGCTCGTTCTGCGGCAAGTCGCAGCGGGAGGTCCGCAAGCTCATCGCGGGGCCCACTGTCTACATCTGCGACGAGTGCATCAAACTCTGTAACGACATCATCGCGGACGAGAACGAACGCGAGGAGGGCAAGCCGCAGGTCAGCCTGCCCACGCCGATGGAGATCAAGGCGTTCCTCGACGACTACGTGATCGGTCAGGACCAGGCCAAGAAGGTCCTGTCCGTCGCGGTGTACAACCACTACAAGCGCATCTACCAGAAGAAGCCCGCGGCCCGTCCGCGTCCGGGGATGAAGCCCTCGGGTGCCGAGGACGTGGAGCTGAGCAAGAGCAACATCCTGCTCGTGGGCCCCACCGGCAGCGGCAAGACGCTGCTCGCCCAGTCGCTCGCGCGCTTCCTCAACGTCCCCTTCACCATCGCGGATGCCACCAGCCTCACCGAGGCCGGCTACGTGGGCGAGGACGTGGAGAACATCATCCAGAACCTGCTCCACAACGCCGACTACGACGTGGAGAAGGCGGCGCGCGGCATCGTCTACATCGACGAGATCGACAAGATCGCGCGCAAGGGTGACACGCCGAGCGCCACGCGCGACGTGGGCGGCGAGGGCGTGCAGCAGGCCCTGCTCAAGATCATCGAGGGCACGCGCGCCAACGTCACCCCGCGCGGCGGCAAGAAGTACAACCAGCAGGAGTACGTGCAGGTTGATACGACCAACATCCTCTTCATCTGCGGCGGTGCCTTCCACGGCATCGACGGCGTCATCAAGCGCCGCGTGGGCGAGAAGGGCCTGGGCTTCGGCGCGAAGATCACCCATCGCGAGGAGCGCAGCGTCGGCGAGCTGCTCGCCATGGTGGAGCCCGAGGACTTGATGAAGTTCGGAATGATTCCGGAGTTCATCGGTCGTCTGCCGATGGTGGCCACGCTCAACGACCTGAAGGAGGAGGATCTCATCACGATCCTCACCCAGCCGAAGAACGCGCTCATCAAGCAGTACCAGAAGCTCTTCGAGATGGAGAAGGTGAAGCTCACCTTCACCAAGGAAGCGCTCAAGGCCATCGCGCGCGAGGCCATGCGCCGCAACTCCGGCGCCCGTGGCCTGAGGGCCATCCTCGAGGACGCGATGCTCGAGATCATGTACGACGTGCCGTACCGGGATGGGGTCAAGGAGTGCAAGATCACCGAGACGGTGGTCACCAAGCACGAGCCTCCCCAGCTGGTGATGGAGAAGGAAAAGAAGTCGGCCTGAAAGCAGCGAAGGGACGGTCCTCCACCCGAGGCCGTCCCTTTCGCGCTTCGGGGCTCTTCTGTCGGGTCCGGCGTTGCCGCCGGACCCCCGGGCGCCGCGGCTAGCCGCCGGAGCTCACCCGCACCGTGGTGTTCATCTCCCGGCCGGTGGCGGGATCCCGCGCGCGCATGGTGAGGATGCCCTCCACGCTCACGTCGAAGGTGATCTCCACCTGCACCGCGCCGGCCTTGGCCTGGCGGATGCCGGAGAAGGTGAACTCGCCGAGCAGATCGTTCTTGGCCACCTGCTCGTTGTCGCCCTGGAAGATGCGCATGGCCAGCTCGGTCTGGTTGTCCATGCTCGTGGTGGCCACCAACTGCTTGGCGTTGGGGATGGGGGCGTTGCGCGGGAAGACGGTGTGGAAGGCCCCGCCCGCGCGCTCCAGGCCGATGGCCATGGGGATGACGTCCAAGAGCTGCAGCCGCAGGCTGGAATTGTCCTCGAGCGACTTGGCGTAGAGCGCCGCGCCCACCGCCACGGCCTCGTCCGGGTGCACGCCCTTGCTCGGCGTCTTGCCGAAGAACTTGGTGAGTCGGTCCTGCACCACGGGCATGCGCGTCTGGCCGCCCACCAGCAGCACCTCGTCGATGTCCTTGGTGGACAGCCCCGAGTCCACCAGCACCCGCGCCACCATCTGCAGGGTGCGGTCCACCAGGTGGTTGGTCAGCTGCTCCAGCATCTTGCGCGTGAACTTCATCTCGATGTTCAGCGGCTGGCCCTGGGCCGTCATCGTGATGAAGGGGATGTTGAACTGCACGTCGTCGCGCGCGGACAGATCGATCTTCGTGCGCTCGGCCAGGTCCTTGATGCGCTGCATGGCCACCGGATCCGTGGCCAGGTCGATGCCCGCCTTGGACGCGAAGTCCTTGAGCACGTGGTGGATGATGGCGTTGTCGAAGTCGATGCCGCCCAGGAACACGTCACCGCCCGTGGCCTTCACCTCGAAGACCCGGTCGCGGATCTCGATGATGGACACGTCGAAGGTGCCGCCGCCCAGATCGTAGACGAGCACCTTCTTGTTGACGCTCTTGCCCGCGCCGTAGGCGAGCGCCGCCGCGGTGGGCTCGTTGATGATGCGCACCACCTCCAGGTCGATGAGCTTGCCCGCCTCCTTGACCGTCTGGCGCTGCCGGTCGTTGAAGTACGCGGGCACCGTCACCACGGCGCGCTTGATGGGCGTCTTGAGGTAGTTGGCCGCGACGTCGCGGATCTTGTTGAGGATCTTGGCGCTGATCTCCTGGAGCGAGAATTCCTTCTTGCCCACGTCCAGCACCACGTCGCTCTTCTTGCCGGGGCGCACCGAGTACGCCACGACCTTCTTCATCGCCCCCACCACGTCGCTCTGGTAGGTGCGGCCCACCAGGCGCTTGGAGCCGTAGATGGTGTTCTTGGGGTTGAGCTGCCACTGGCGCTTGGCCTCGTAGCCGATGAGCTCGTTGCCCTTGTCGTCGATCGCGAAGATCGAGGGAATGGTGTACTCGCCGCCCTTGTAGGGGATGAGCTTCACGTTCCCACCGTCCTCGACGATCGCGGCGCACGAATTGGTCGTGCCGAGGTCGATGCCGATGATGGGATCCTTGTTCACGCGCGGGACTCCGAGAAAGGGGCTCGAGGCGGAGCGGAAAGCCCCGGCTTATCAAGCGGCGACGTTAGTGCAACTTCACGGGGGCCGCGAGCGCGGTGATACCCGACGGCGCCGGTCTGTCCACCCCGGGGCCCTCCCCAGCGCCCGCGGGGAGGGGTCCGGGCCCCCGGCGGCGGCCCCCCCGCCCGGACCGCACGCCCCTGGACACAAGCGCACAAGGGACCTGGACTTCCCGGGGGCCGGGAGGAAATGTCCTGGCAGCCACCGCGTTTCCGTGGAGGCAATCCCCCCGGGCAGCGCGGGCGGGGGCCACCCACCGCACGAGAGGAGTCACCCCGTGGAAGCCAAGCGATACCTGCAGGAGGTCGGCGCCCAGGTCTCCGACGACTTCGTCAAGAATCGCTCCATCCTCTCCTTCGAGGAGTACCTGGCGCTCTTCATGGCGGACCCCCGGGCCCAGGCGCGCAACGCCGCCCAGTACCTGCGCGACGTGATGGACCACTACGGCACCGAGACGGTGTCGCACCCCACCGGCAAGCTGCGCCGCTTCAAGGTCTTCGACGTGCCCTCCAGCGACCGTGACGGCCGCGTCGCCGGCCAGGAGGAGGTGCAGAACGCCGTCTACCGGATGCTGGGCAACTTCACCCGCGCCGGCCGCATCAACAAGCTCATCATGATGCACGGCCCCAACGGCAGCGCGAAGTCCACCTTCGTCAACGCGCTCAAGACGGGCATGGAGGACTACTCGCGCCAGCCCCAGGGGGCGCTCTACCGCATCAGCTGGATCTTCCCCTCGTCCAAGCTCGTCAAGGGCTCCATCGGCTTTGGCGGCGAGCGCGTGCCCACGAGCGAGGAGGACCTGTCCTCCTTCGCGCACCTGGACGCGGAGTCCATCGACGTGCGCATCCCGTGCGAGCTGCGCGACCCGCCGCTCTTCGTGCTGCCCCCCGCCGAGCGCCAGCGCCTCATCGAGGGCGCGCTCAAGGAGGGCGCGCTCAAGAAGAAGGGGACCCCGGAAGGGCAGGGCGCCGACGGGGACTTCGTCGTCTCCGACTACATGCGCCACGGCGAGCTGTGCCACAAGTGCCGCAGCATCTACTCGGCGCTGCTGGCCAACTACAAGGGCGACTTCATGCAGGTCGTCCGCCACGTGCGCGTGGAGCGCTTCTACATCTCGCGCCGCTACCAGGTGGGCACGGTGATGGTGGAGCCGCAGATGAGCGTGGACGCCATGTACCAGCAGGTCTCGGCCGACCGCGCCCAGATGCTCAACATGCCGCCGGCCCTGCACAACGTGGCCCTGTTCGAGCCCCACGGCGCGCTCGTGCACGCCAACCGCGGCGTCATCGAGTACTCGGACCTGCTCAAGCGCCCCCTGGAGGCCTTCAAGTACCTGCTGGGCTTCGTGGAGACGGCCCAGGTGCCGCTCGAGCACTTCGTGCTGCAACTGGACGAGGTGCTGCTCGCCTCGTCCAACGAGAAGCACCTGGGGGCGTTCAAGGAGCTGCCGGACTTCGCGTCCTTCAAGGGCCGCATCGAGCTGGTGCGCGTGCCCTACCTGCGCCGCTACAAGCAGGAGCAGCAGGTGTACGACGCGCAGATCACCTCCACCACCGTGGGCAAGCACGTGGCCCCGCACGCCACCCAGGTGGCCGCCATGTGGGCGGTGCTCACGCGCCTCAAGAAGCCCATCCCGGACCGCTACCCGCCCGAGGTCAAGGAGCTCATCGATCAGGTGACGCCGGTGGAGAAGATGCACCTGTACGAGGACGGCGTGGTGCCCGACCGGCTCAGCCTCGCGCACGGCAAGGAGCTCAGGAAGCTGCGCACGGACCTGTACGAGGAGTCCGACGCCTACCCCAACTACGAGGGCCGCAGCGGCGCGAGCGCCCGGGAGATCAAGACGGCGCTGTTCAACGCCGCCCAGCACCCGGACTACAAGTGCCTGCACGCGCTCGCCGTGATCGAGGAGCTCGAGGCCATCTGCAAGGACAAGAGCGTCTACGAGTTCCTCCTGCAGGAAGTGGTGGACGGCTACCACGACCACGAGGAGTTCGTGCGCGCGGTGCAGGCCGAGTACCTCGACCGGGTGGACGAGGAGGTGCGCGAGAGCATGGGCCTGGTCTCCGAGGGCCAGTACCGCGAGCTGGTCGAGCGCTACGTCTACAACGTGAGCCACTGGGTCAAGGGCGAGAAGATCCGCAACCGCCACACCGGGGCCATGGAGCGCGTGGACGAGCAGCGCATGGCGGAGATGGAGGCCATCGTCATGCCGCGCGGCGAGGATCCGGGCGAGTTCCGCCGGGGCCTCATCTCGCAGATCGGCGCGCACAAGCTGGACAACCCGGACGCGGAGATGGACTACCCGCGCATCTTCCCGGACCTCTTCCGCCGCCTGCGCGACCACTACTTCGAGGAGCGCAAGCGCGTCTTGCGGCGCAACAAGGAGAACGTGCTCAAGTACCTCTCCGAGGACCGGGGCACGCTGTCCTCGCGCGAGCAGACCCAGGTGGAGAGCACCCTGAAGGCCATGAGCGAGCGCTACGGCTACTGCGAGCACTGCGCCAAGGACGCCATCCTCTTCCTCATGCGGAAGCGCTACGGCTGAGCCGTGCTCCCCGGGGAGCAGGCGGACGGGCGGGCGGCGCGCGGGCCCGATGCTTCCTGAAAAGCGCGTGACGTGGGGATGATGGGTGCTTCGGTGATGTTGAAGCCCGAAGCACTCCTCCGAAGTTCCCTTGCCTGAAGTCCTCTTGCCCCCGCGTCCGGAGCCTCGATGACCCGTTTCACCCTCGGCCTGCCCGCCTTCCTCGCCATGCTGTCCTGCGCGGCCACGCCGACCCCGCACGAGGCGGCCAGGCCCTCCCCGAGGGTGGAGCACGAGACGCCCGCCCCGGTGACCGCGGCGCCGGCGGCGGTGGCGCCCCGGCCCACGCGCAAGGAGCAGGTGCGGCGCATCCTGCCGCACAACGTGCGGCTGTCGGTGCTCGAGGGCGGCAAGGCGCGGAGCGCCGCCTCCGGCGTGGTCATCGGCAACGAGCGCACGCCCGAGGGGCCCGTGAGCTACGTGCTCACCAACGCGCACGCCGTGGACATGGAGGGCTTCGAGGCGCCGCGGCTGCTCGTCATCGTGGACGCGCGGGGCGACGCCACCGAGTACACGGCGAGCGTGGTGGCGACGGGCTCGGTGCCGGACATGGACCTGGCGCTCGTGCGGGTGGCGGGCCTGGAGCTCGCGCCGGCCCAGCTCGCCGCGGACGCGGAGCTGGAGCTGGGCGAGGACGTGGTGGTGGCCGCCTCGCCCTACGGCCGGGCGCTGTCGCTGTCCGGCGGCATGCTGTCCCAGGTGGAGTGGGACAAGACGAACAAGCAGCCGCGCATGGTGAAGACGGACGCGCCCATCGGCTACGGGGCCTCGGGCGGCGGCATCTTCAGCCTGGAGTCCGGCAAGCTGCTCGCCATCGTGGAGGGCTACCGCACCGCCAAGGTGGGCTTCGCCGTGGCCGAGCAGAACTTCAGCTTCGACGTGCCCATGCCCGGCGAGACCTTCGCCGCGCCCACCGCCAAGGTGCGCGCCTTCCTCGGCCAGCACGGCTTCGGTCGGCTGCTCGGCGCGGCGCCGCTCGCCAGCCGCTAGCACGACGCCCCACGTCCGCCGTCCGGCACTGTCGGGTGCCGGACGGGAAAACTCGACACGCCGAGCCTCCACGGTACATGCCAGGGAGGAGGCAGACATGGCCGAGCGCAGCGCGTGGGATCAGTACTTCATGGACATCGCCCGCCAGGTGGCCAGCCGGGCCACGTGTGATCGCAAGCACGTGGGGGCGCTGCTGGTGCGGGACCGGACCATCCTCTCCACCGGCTACAACGGCTCCATCCGCGGCCTGCCGCACTGCTCGGACGTGGGCCACATGATGGAGAACGGCCACTGCGTGGCCACGGTCCATGCCGAGGCCAATGCCATCATCCAGGCGGCCAAGAACGGCGTGCGCATCGACAGCGAGCGCGACAAACCCACCACGCTCTACACGACGGCGAGCCCCTGCTGGCCGTGCTTCAAGCTCATCGCCAACACGGGCGTCCAGCGCATCGTCTACGGGGAGTTCTACCGGGATCCGCGCATCTTCGAGGTCGCCTCCCGATTGGACATCGAACTCGTGGGTCCCGGCCCCGAAGAGCAACCGTCCGGACGTTAATTACTGGCACCCGGTGTCCTCCAGCACACGCAACTCGCGTGCACTCCCGATGTTCGCGCGACAAAGCGTCGGAGGATGAACAGTTGTTTGGGTGGGTGGCAGACGTTTCAGCCTGGAATGCCTCCCGTCCAGCAAGAATTACCGGCTCAGGGTTGACGGTAAATACGCCAGTCCCTAGATCCTGGGAGTGGACGGGGCGGTGGAGTCACGGGCGCCCGCCAATCTCATCAGGAGCATGCGTGATCAACTCCATGGCTGCGAGCAGCGGCGCGCCCTCGGTGCGCGAAGGGACCGACACGGTGGTGGATGCCGCGCGCTACAGCACGGTGCCCTCCCTGATGGACAGCCTGCTGCACGACGTGCGCAATCCCTTGAATGCCTTGTCCATCCACCTGGAAGTGCTGACGGAGAAGCTCAAGGGCGAGGCGGGCGTGGTGCCGCCCTCGCAAGAGAAGAACCTCAAGTCCATGCGCGAGCAGATCCAGCGCGTGGACGGCATTTTGCGGCGCTTCGCCGAGTTCATCGTGAGCCGCCCGGGTGGGGCGGGTGACACCGACCTCACGGAGACCGTCACGCGCGCCCTGGATGTGCTCTCCCACGAGAGCCGCAAGAACCGCCTGCAGGTACGCTCCACGCTCACGCCGGGTGTGAGGGCGCGGCTGTCGGACATCGGGGAGCTGGGCTTCCTCGTGGTGCAGGCGCTGGTGCGCGGCTATGGCCGCTCGGCTGCGGGCGCCGAGGTGACGGTGGGCGTGCGGATCGAGGACGCCCGGGCGGTGTTCGAGGTGGTGGACGCGGACGCTTCCCCCGGGGCGGACGGCCCCGCGGAGGCGTCGGCGGCCCTGGAGCTGCGCTGTGCGCAACTCGGCGTGGACCTGCACCTTCGGGGCGGGACATGCCGGATGACTTTCCCGCTCGCCTGAGGGCGGCGGACGACTTTTTCCCAACCCTTTTCTTCATCCCGAGCAGTTGAGATGTCTGGAGGTCCCGTGGGCAGCGCGCGAATTCTGGCGGTGGACGACGAGCGCGATACGTGTGAGGCGCTGGCGGAGATGTTGACCGCCTGGGGTCACAAGGTGGAGACCGCGTTCGACGCCAACGAGGCGCTTCGCAAGGCGGGTGAGTTCCGTCCGGACGTGGTCCTGTCGGACCTGGCCATGCCGCAGACGGACGGCCTGGGGCTGCTGCGCACGCTGCGCGACGAGCTGCCGGACTGCCCGGTGGTGCTGCTGACGGGCCACGGCACCATCGACGCCGCCGTGGCGGCCATCCGCGAGGGCGCCTACGACTTCATCGTCAAGCCGCTGGACACCGCGCGGCTCAAGGTCTGCATCGACCGGGCGCTGGAGAAGAAGGAGACCATGCGCGAGGTGCAGGGCCTGCGCCGGCGCCTCAAGCAGCTGGGCTCCTCGGACTTCATCGGCCAGTCGGGCGTGATGCGCAAGGTGTTCGAGCTCATCGAGAAGGTGGCCCCCTCCAAGGCGAGCGTGGCCATCTCCGGCGAGTCCGGCACGGGCAAGGAAGTGGTGGCGCGCTCCATCCACAACCTGTCGCAGCGGCGCGACAAGCCCTTCGTGGCCATCAACTGCGCCTCCATCCCCGCCACCCTCATCGAGTCGGAGATCTTCGGCCACGAGAAGGGCGCCTTCACGGGCGCGGATCAGCGCCGGCCGGGCGTGTTCGAGCTCGCCCACGGCGGCACGCTCTTCCTGGACGAGCTCGGTGAGATTCCCATCGAGCTGCAGGCCAAGCTCCTGCGCGTGCTCGAGGAGGGCCGCCTGCGCCGCCTGGGTGGCAAGGTGGAGCTGGAAGTGGACGTGCGCGTGTTGTGCGCCACCAACCGCGATCTCAAGAAGGAGATCGAGGCCAAGCGCTTCCGCGAGGACCTCTACTTCCGCCTCAACGTCTTTCAAATCCACCTGCCGCCGCTGCGCGAGCGCCGGGACGACGTGCCCATGCTGGTGCAGCACTTCGTGGAGAAGTTCCGCGGGGACTCGGCCAAGCGCGTCACGGGCGTGCACCCGGACGCCATGGAGACGCTCAAGAACCACGAGTGGCCGGGCAACATCCGCGAGCTGCGCAACGCCGTGGAGCGCGCCGTCATCCTCTGCGACGGCGAGCTCATCATGCGCGAGCACCTGCCCCCCGACATGGCGGGCAAGAGCCCCGAGCGCCACACCTTCCGCCTGCCCTTCGGCCTGTCGCTGGACGCCGTGGAGCGCGAGTACATCCTCGGCAGCCTGCAGCGCAATGGCAACAACAAGGCCCGCACGGCGGAGATCCTCGGCGTGAGCGAGAAGACGCTCTACAACAAACTCAACCGCTACGCGGCCGAGGCGCGTCAGGGCAAGAACGAGAGCAATACCCTGTCGGGCTCCGCCGGCTCGCTGCTCAGCAACAATCCGGAGTTCCGCTAAGTCCGGGCCGTCCGCCCCCGGAAGCTACCTCGGCGGCTCCTCCCCGGGAGCCCACCTGTCAGGTCGCTTGAGCGGGGGCGGAAGTTTCACGCCCGGTGGCCGCGGGACGGCTCTGGGTGCGGATGTCCCTCGCGAGGGGAAAACATGATGCGGCGCGTCGGACGGGCGAGGGAGCACCCCGTCTCCGCTTGACTCATGGGGTCGCGGCGGGCGATCCTTCTGGTCACACAAACCCACGAGGCAGCCGGTGTTGTCTGTCCCCAGTCGGGGAAGACGATCGGCGTGTTGCCTCCGTGGCACTCCGGTCGGTGGACGGAGTTCAGCCACGCTTGGGGGCGTCAAGGAAGGCCACGTTTTCATGAGCGACGCGCGAGTTCTTCACTTCTTCGGCGGCAAGGGCGGGGTGGGCAAGACCACGCTCGCGGCGGCATACGCCCTGCGGCTGGTGGATGAAGCGCCCAAGGAGCGGGTTCTACTCGTCTCGTTGGATCCAGTGCGATCCCTGTCGGACCTGTTGCGCAAGCCCCTGACGGCCAGGCCCTCGCGTGTGGACGCCGAGGAGGGCGCGGAGCCCAAGCCGGAGCCCAAGGTCAAGAAGGGCGCCAAGGCGGGCAAGGGGGAGGCGGGGCTGTGGGCCATGGAGCTGGAGCCGGCCGCGCTCGCCAAGCCCTTCCTGCAGAAGTACCTGCCCGCGCTGCAGAAGGCGGCGGTGAAGGGCACGCACCTGTCCGAGGAAGAGCTCGGAAAGTTGTACAGCCAGGCCACGCCCGGGCTGGAGGAATTGCTGGCGCTCTGGCAGGTGGCGGAATTGGTGGAGTCGGGGGAGTTCGACCGCGTCGTCGTGGACACGGCGCCCACCAGCCACACGCTGCGGCTGTTCGACATGCCGGTGGCGCTGCGCAAGTTCCTGGGCATCGTGAAGGCGGGCGGGGACCGGGCCGCGGGCGGCAAGGGCAAGAAGGCGGCGGCCGTGTCCGAGGAGCAGGCCTTCCTCGAGGAGCAGCTCGCGCGGGCGGAGAAGCTGCTCGGGCTGCTCAAGGACGGCGCGCGCTCGGCCTTCCACCTGGTGACGCTGGCGGAGCCGGTGCCCGAGGCCCAGACGCGCATGTATTTCACCCAGCTGCGCGAGCGCGGCATCCCCGTGGTCGAGGTGGTGGTCAACCAGGTCGAGGACCGGGAAGGCTGTCCCACCTGCCAGGGCCGCCGGGGACTGCAAGCCCCGCACGTGCGCAAGTACCAGGCGCTGGACAAGAACGTCCCCGTGCACCTGGTCTGCAAGCGCGAGGTGGCGCCGCGGGGCCTGGAGCTGCTCAAGCCCTTCGCCCAGGAGTGGGCGAGCGGCAAGGAGACCAAGGCGCTGGAGTTCGCCGCCGCCGAGGGCCCGCCCGCGCTGGTGCGCGCCCCGTCCATGCCGCCCATCGCGGCGCCGCCCCTGCCGCCCACCCGGCTCATCTTCTTCGTGGGTCAGGGCGGCGTGGGCAAGAGCTCGTGCGCGGCCGCCGCGGCGGTGACGCTCACCGAGAAGGAGGGGCCCGTGCTCCTCATCTCCACGGACACGGCGCACTCGCTCTCGGACGTGCTGCAGAGCCGGCTCACGGACGTGGAGACGCAGGTCAAGGGCACCAAGGGCCTCTACGCGCGCGAGCTGGACGTGCCGGGCTGGTTCACCGCCCTGCGCAAGCGCTGGAAGGAGAAGGCGGAGAAGGCCTTCGAGGGCGCGCCCAAGACGGGCAACGACGTGCCGGTGGATCTGCTGCTCTTCCGCAACCTCCTGGACGCCGCGCCCCCGGGCATCGACGAGCTGGCGGCCCTGTCCTGCCTCACGGACGCCCTGGTGCAGGAGCGCTTCAAGCGCATCGTCGTGGACGGCGCCCCCATGGTGTCCAACCTGCGGGTGGTGGAGCTGGCGGGCATCGCCAAGGGCTGGTTCAGCGCCCTGCACTCCGTGCTCTCCAAGCACAAGGCCAAGGGGCTCGGGGAGCTGTCCGACGACATGGCCGGCTTCATCAAGCACATCAAGCGCTTCGAGGAAGCCCTGGCCTCGCCCACCGAGTCGCGCTTCGTGGTGGTGACGCGCGGCGAGGAGCTGGCCACCGAGCGCTCGGCGCGGCTGGTGGAGTACCTCAAGGAGCGCAAGCTCCAGGTGGAGCGCGTGCTGGTCAACCGCGTGGGGCCCAAGGCGGACTGCCCCAAGTGCGAGAACCGGCGCAAGAACGAGCTCAACGCGGCCAAGGTCATCGAGAAGCAGATCGGCCTGCCCGTCACCGTGGCGCCGGCGCTCGGCCGTCACCCGGCGGGCCTGCGCGAGCTCAAGGCGTTCCGGACCGCCTGGTACGCCCTGAGCGCCACCGCGAAGACGAAGGCGGCCTGAGTCAGCGCAGCTGCAGGCCCTTCACCGCGGGGAGCAGCCGCGGCAGCTGCGACAGCAGGCCTTCCATGAGCCGCTGAGGGGCCGAGCGCGTCGGCTCCTCGCGGACGACCTCGGTGCCGCGCTCCAGGCGCAGCGCGAGCACCGGCCCCGACAAGAGCAGGCAGAGCGCGGGAATGAGGCAGAGCGCCACGGGCACGAGCGACGCGGCCGTCAGATCCAGGGCCCGGCGCGTGCGCGAGGCCTCGGCCCCGGACGCCGCCGACAGCGTGCTCAGGCACCCGGCGAACAGCGCCGCGCCCACCAGGCCCAGCAGCGCCGCCAGCGTCCAGCTCGCGCCGCCGAGCACCGTGCCCAGCACCGGCTCCACCAGCTCCGGCATCGCGCCCGCCAGCACGAAGGCGAAGAAGAAGGGCGTCAACGCCACCAGTGCCACCAACCCCCACTGCCGACCCTCGAGTCTCACCATCCCCCGGCACCTCCCTGAATTGAAGGGTGCGCAGGGGCTTCCGGGTCGCCAAGTCCGCCGCCGGGCGAAGCGTTCTATGCATCGCACTCGGGCGGGTTGTCCACGAACGTCCCCAGCGCGCCCAGCTTCAGGGCGCCCTTGTCCGTCAGGCTGCCCCGGACGGGCGCGCGCTGGGGCAGGGTGAGCGTCACGGCGCGGCCCCGGAGGGTGTAGGTGCCGCGCTCCTCCCGCCTCCCGTCCACGCCCACCGTGGTGAGCAGGGCCTGCCCGGGCGCGGGAAAGGTGAGGGTGACGCGGGGCGCCACGCCGCCCGCGGTGAGCTGGGACCAGGTCACCCGCTGGAGGATCTCCGGCACGTCCGCGATCCGGCCCGGGGAGCGCCCCTGGAGCTCCTGCCAGGCCAGCGTGTCGTGGATGACGTCCAGGTCCGCGTCCTCGCGGGCCCGTGCCAGCCGGCGCTTGTCCAGCGCCACCGCGCGCTGGAGGTACTGGACGATCGTCTCCCGGTAGGCCTCCGCCTCACACACCTGCCCCCGCTTGCGCAGCACCCCCAGGGTGGCCGCGACGTTGTAGTGCGCCAGGGCCATGCGGGGGTTGGCCCGGGTGGCGGCGCGGAACTTCTCCAGGGCGTCCTCGTAGCGGCCCGCCTGGTACAGGCGGAAGCCCTCGGTGTTGAGGGTGGCGGCCGAGGGCGGGGGCGCGGCGCTCATCCACAGGGTCAGCAGCAGGGGCAGGGCGTTCATGGGGGCTTGGACGGGTGGGGGAGGTGGGAATTCCGCGCACCGCGTAAAACGTTGCGCGTTGTCAGGGCCGGGCGGCGGGTGATAGGGCTCCCGCGCCATGGCGACCGGCATCAATTATCCCCTCGATTTCGAGCGCCCGCTCATCGAGTTGGAAAAGAAGATCGACGAACTCAAGGCCCTCTCGACGAGCGGCTCGGTGGACTTCTCCTCGGAGATCTCCAAGCTGGAGAAGAAGGCCAAGAAGCTGCAGACGGAGATCTTCAGCGACTTGTCGCGCTGGCAGGTCGTGCAGCTCTCGCGGCACAGCTCCCGGCCCTACTTCCTGGACTACGTGCAGCTGCTCTTCACGGACTTCCTGGAGCTGGCGGGCGACCGGCACTTCGGGGAGGACCCCTCCATCGTGGGCGGCTTCGCGCGCTTCGGCGGCCAGGTGGTGATGATCATGGGCCACCAGAAGGGGCGCAACACCAAGGAGAACATGGCGCGCAACTTCGGCATGCCGCGCCCCGAGGGCTACCGCAAGGCGCGCCGGCTCATGGAACTGGCCGAGCGCTTCGACAAGCCCATCCTCACCTTCGTGGACACGCCGGGCGCCTACCCGGGCATCGGCGCCGAGGAGCGCGGCCAGGCCGAGGCCATCGCCGTGAACCTGGAGGTCATGAGCCGGCTCAAGGTGCCCATCGTCTCCACCGTGGTGGGCGAGGGCGGCTCGGGTGGCGCGCTGGCCATCGGCGTGGGCAACCGCGTGCTGATGCTGGAGAACAGCATCTACTCGGTCATCTCCCCGGAGGCCTGCTCCTCCATCCTCTACCGCGACTCCAGCAAGGCGGAGAAGGCGGCGGACGCGCTCAAGCTCACCGCGCGGGACTTGAAGGACATGGGCATCATCGACGAGATCATCCCCGAGCCGGCCGGCGGCGCCCACCGCGACCACCCCAAGGCGGCGGAGAACCTGCGCAAGACGCTGCGCAAGCACCTGGACGAGCTGTCGGGCCTGTCGCCGGACAAGCTCGTCACGGACCGCTACGCGCGCTTCCGCAAGCTCGGCGTGTTCACCGGACGCTGAGGCCAGGGAGCACGCATGTCACAGAGACCCTTCATCGTGGCCATCGACGGCCCGGCCGGCGCGGGCAAGTCCACCGTGTCCAAGGTGCTGGCGCGCCGCCTGGGCTTCGCGCTCGTGGACACCGGCGCCATCTACCGCTGCGTGGCGCTCAAGGCCCGGCGCGAGTCCATCGCGTTCGATGACGACGGGAAGCTCGGCGATCTGCTCGGCCGGGTGCGCGTGTCCTTCGAGGTGGTGGGCGAGGACAACCACGTCTTCCTGGACGGCGAGGACGTGTCCGCGGAGATCCGCACGCCGGAGAACTCCATGGCGGCCTCGCAGGTGTCCAGCCGCCCCGTGGTGCGCGAGGGCCTGCTGGCGCTCCAGCGGCGCCTGGCGCTGCAGGCCCCCAAGGGCGCCATCCTGGAGGGCCGGGACATCGGCACCGTGGTGTTCCCGGACGCCGACGCCAAGTTCTTCCTCGAGGCCAACCCGGAGATCCGCGCCCGCCGCCGCTTCGAG
Organism: Archangium primigenium; assembly: GCF_016904885.1. Taxonomy (NCBI): domain Bacteria; kingdom Pseudomonadati; phylum Myxococcota; class Myxococcia; order Myxococcales; family Archangiaceae; genus Melittangium; species [Archangium] primigenium. Next base: position 6,568,901 of record NZ_JADWYI010000001.1, on the reverse strand, counting down.
GAGCTCTTCCAGAAGGGCGTGGACCGCTCGCTCCACGACGTGCTGACGGATCAGGTCAAGCGCGACCAGGACGACACCTCGCGCGCCGTGGCGCCCCTCAAGCCCGCCGACGACGCCCTCCGGGTGGACTCCACCGAGCTGCCCCTGTCCGAGGTCGTCCAGACGCTCGAACAGGCCATCCTGGACCGGATGGCCCGGCCGCCGGGCAAATAGTCCCGGTTTGCCTGTTTCACGGGGAAAGAGGTGTTAGGGTCCGCGTCCCATGACCCTCTTCTCTCCCTCGCGCTTCGCGGTGTCCCTGGTGGTGTCCCTGTGCCTCGCCGGCGTGTCCACGCCGGCGGAGGCCAAGAGCGCCAAGCGGGGCCTGGGCTATGGCTACCACTCCGCCGACGACATGCGGGCGCTCTCGGGCGGCATGAGCTGGTGGTACAACTGGTCGCCCAAGCCCGAGACGACCGCCGCGAGCGTGGCGCCGACGGTGGGCGTGTCCTTCGTGCCCATGGTGTGGGGCGGCACCCCCAAGGCGGACGAGCTCGCCGCGTCCATCCCCACCGGGGCGCAGTACCTGCTGGGCTTCAACGAGCCCAACTTCCTCTACCAGGCGAACAAGACGCCCTCCCAGGCCGCGGCGCTCTGGCCGGTGCTGGAGGACGTGGCCCGGCGCAAGAACCTCAAGCTCGTGTCCCCCGCGGTCAACTACTGCGGGGACTGCGTCTCCGAGGGCGGCGTGAAGTTCACCGATCCCGTCGTCTACCTGGACGCGTTCTTCGCCGCCTGCAAGACGTGCCAGGTGGATTACATCGCCGTGCACTGGTACGCGTGCGACCTGAGCGCGCTCAAGTGGTACGTCGGCCTGTTCAAGAAGTACAACCGGCCCATCTGGCTCACCGAGTTCGCCTGTGGGGACCGGCCGCACGATCAGATCACCCTGGACGTGCAGAAGAAGTACATGACCGAGGCGGTCGACTACCTGGAGAACGAGCCCGCCGTCTTCCGCTACGCGTGGTTCTCCGGCCGCAACAACGAGATCCCCCACATCAACCTGCTGGGCGCCTCCGGGCAGCTCACGGAGCTGGGCCGACTGTACGTGAGCCTGCCCGAGGCGGGCAGTGGGGGCGGCACGCAGCCGCCCACCGCCGGCAAGCTCACGCCCGTGAGCGCCACGGCGTCCTCCAGTGAGAACGCCGGCACGGGTCCCGACAAGGCCATCGACGGCAACCTGGGCACCCGCTGGAGCAGCGCCTTCGCGGATCCGCAGTCCCTGGTGCTGGACTTCGGCGCCACCAAGAAGATCACCGGCGTGAAGCTCCAGTGGGAGGCCGCCTACGGCAAGGACTACCAGCTCCAGGTGTCCGGCAACGGCTCCACCTGGACCACGGTCACCACGGTGACCAACGGGGACGGGGGCGTGGACGAGTTCACCCACCTGTCCGCCACCGGGCGCTACCTGCGCCTCTATGGCACGAAGCGCTCGAGCGGCTACGGCTACTCGCTCTTCGAGGTGGACGTCTTCGGCGGCACGCCGTAGCGCGGGGCCTCAGGCGCGCCGGGAGAACCACCCCAGGAGCTTCTCCAGGGCGCGCCGGTCCACCTCGTCGAAGGTGGCCTTGTGCTCGGAGTCGATGTCGAGCACGGCGATGAGCTCGCGCTGGGGCCCGAAGACGGGCACGACGATCTCCGAGGCCGAGCGCCCATCACACGTGATGTGGCCCGGAAACGCGTGCACGTCCTCGACGACGACGGTGCGGCCCTCGGCGGCGGCGGTCCCGCAGACGCCCTTGCCGAAGGCGATTTCCAGGCACCCGAGCGTGCCCTGGTAGGGGCCCACGCGCAGCAGCCGGCCCGGCTCCACCACCCGGTAGAAGCCCGTCCAGAGGTGGCCGAAGGCATGGTGCAGCAGGCAGCTCATGGTGGCCATGGCGGCCACCTCGTCGCGGATGCCCTCCAGGACGGCTTCGACGTGCTGCTCCAGTTCGGCGTAGGCCTCGGCCTTGGGCTGGCCGCGCAGATCCAGGGTGACTTCAGCCATGGTGGTGGTTCCTCGACACGCGCGCCGAAGGGGGATGGCTCCGGCGGAGGCGCAGGTGTATCCCGAACCCGGCCCGACCGCGATACCTGGGAGGCAACACGTGGACAGCCTGCACCTGGATGACAACACCCGGCTCCTCGTCCTCACGGGCGCGGGCGTCTCCGCCGAGAGCGGCATCCGGACGTTCCGGGGCGCCGATGGCCTCTGGGAGGATCAGCCCGTGGAGAAGGTGGCCACCCCCGAGGGCTTCGCCGCCGACCCCCGGCTCGTCTGGCGCTTCTACTCCGAGCGCCGCGCCGCCGCCGGTGCGTGCGAGCCCAACGCCGGCCACCGGGCCCTGGCCGAGTGGGAGCGTCGGCTGGGCGAGCGCTTCCTCCTGGCGACGCAGAACATCGACGGGCTGCACCAGCGCGCGGGCAGCCAGCGCGTGGTGGAGCTGCACGGCAGCCTGTTCCGCACCCGCTGCGCCCACTGCACCCGAAAGCCCTTCGAGGACCGCACCGTCTACCCCGTGGGCCACCTCGAGCGGTGCGACGAGTGCCGGGGCCTGCTGCGCCCGGACATCGTCTGGTTCGGCGAGATGCTGGAGGAGGAGAACCTGCGCCAGGTGCGCGACTTCCTGCTGCGCGGGGACACCCGGCTGGTGTTCCTGGCGGTGGGCACCTCGGGCGCGGTGTGGCCCGCGGCCGGCTTCGTGGATGGCGCGCGCGGCGTGGGCGGACGCACGTGGCTGGTGAACGCCGACCCCGCGGACAACACGGACCGCTTCCACCACTTCGTCCAGGGCCGCAGCGGGGAAGTGCTCCCCCGCCTGGCCGTCTTCGACTGAGCCCGGGCGGCCCTACTCGAAGATGGTGATGGAGTCGTCCTTGTCCTTGGTGGGGCGGGACGCGGGCCGGGCGGGCCGGGACGTGGGCTCGGCCGCGGGCTTCACCGTGGGCGAGAGCGTGACGTTCACCGTCTCCTCGCTCGAGGCGCTGCCCTTGAAGTCCAGCTTGCGCGTGGCGCCCTGGTACGTGGTCATCCGGAAGGACAGCTCCACCGGCTCGTTGCGGTTCTGCCGACGCACCGTGGGCGTGGTGCCGATCTGCATGTCGCCGATGAACACCGCGGCGCCCGGAGGCGTGGAGTGGATGTGCAGCAGCAGCTCGTCCGTGGCCGGGGCGGCGGCCGTGGGGGCCGGTGTCGGGGCGGCGGTCGTGGTGGACGGCGCCGGGGCCGCGGGCCGCGCCTTCATCTCCACCCGGGCGGGCGGAGTGGCCTCGGGATGCGAGGGCCGCAGGGCGACGAGGGCGCCTCCCGCGGCGAAGAGCACCAGCGGCACGGCGATGAGCGCGATCTTCTTGCCCGAGCCCCCGCCGCGCGGCTCCTCCACCAGCTCCTCGGGCGGCGCCACCATGGCGGGCGCGGGGGCCGGGCGCGGCGTGCGCTGGCGGACGCCCGAGGCCGAGGGGCTCCCGGGACGCGACGCGCCCGAGCCCTGGGCCGGGCGGGCTCCCGTCGGCCTCACGCCGGACGGCTGGGAGCCGCCGCTCCGGGCCGCGGCGGGCGAGGGCGTGGAGCCGCGTGCCGCGCCAGCGGCGGCGGGGCGGTTGCGCACGGCGCTCGGCGAGGAGCGGCCCGGGCGCGACACACTGCGCTGGCTCGGCTTGCTGCCCCCGCCGGCCTCGGGCACGGAGTTGGCCGGCACGGCGTCGAGCTCCTGATCGCTCGCGTCCGCCACCGCGTCCTGCATGGCGTCGAGGAACTCCGACGCGCTCTGGTGGCGATCCTCCTTCTCCCGCGCGAGCGCCTTCTGGAGGAAGTCCTCCAGGGCCGGGGGAATGGGCGCGCCCTGGCGCTTGGCGGCCACCTTGGGCGGCGTCTGGGTCAGCGCGGCGGTGAGCGCCTTGCGCACCGTGTTGGCGCCGAAGGGCGAGGTGCCCGTGAGGCAGTAATAGAGCACGCCCGCCATGGAGTAGAGGTCCGAGCGGTGGTCCACGTGATCGCCCCCGGCCTGCTCGGGCGGCATGTACTGGGGCGTGCCGAGCACCTGGCCGGTGGAGGTCAGCTGCATCTCCTCCTCCTGCTCCAGCGCCTTGACCAGACCGAAGTCCAGCACCTTGACGAAGTCGCGCCCGTCCAGCTGCTGCACCATGATGTTGTGCGGCTTGATGTCGCGGTGGATGGCGCCCTGCTCGTGCGCGTGGGCCAGGCCCCGGCTCGCCTGCTCGATGACGTCCAGCGCGCGGCGCAGGGTCATGGGCCCCTCGCGCTTGACGAGCTCGCGCAGGCTCTCGCCCTCCAAGAGCTCCATGACGTAGTAGCAGGTGCCGTCCTGGGAGCGGCCGAAGTCGTAGATGGTGATGACGTTCGGGTGGCGCAGCCGGCTGGCCGTCTCCGCCTCGCGCCGGAAGCGCTCGAAGAACTGCGGCGCGGCCGCGAGCGAGGGGTTGAGCGTCTTGACCGCCACCGGCCGGTGCACGGACGTCTGGGTGGCGCGGAAGACCATGCCCATGCCGCCCTGGCCGAGCACGTCTTCGATCTGATAGCGGCCGTCGAGCACCTGGCCAATGAGCGCCATCTGCGCGGCGCCACAGAGATGATCGGGACCTTCGGTGCTACCGCAATGAGGGCAGGGGGAAGCCATGGGCTCGGGAGTATAGGCAAGCCGCGCGGCGTGGGGCAGGGGGCCTGACGGACCGCGAGGGCGGATTCCCCGGGGGCGAGGAGGCAGGCGGGCTTCTTGCCCGTTCCCGTCGCGCGAGGGGGCTGTTACACCTCCGCCCCGCCATGAGTCTCGTCATCGCGCAGGACATCAGCCTCTCCTATGGGAAGAAGGTTCTCTTCGACGAGGAGAGCTTCTCCCTCGGTCCCAAGGACCGTGTCGGCCTCGTGGGGGCCAACGGCACGGGCAAGAGCACCTTGATGAAGATCCTCGCCGGCGTGCAGCACGCCGACTCGGGGACACTCGTCTTTCGGCGGAAAGCCCGGATCGGCTACCTGCCCCAGGAGCTGGCGGGCTTGCCCGAGGGCTCCGTGGTGGACGCGGTGCTGAGCACCGTGCCTGGGCGGGACTCACTGGAAGTGCGCCTGCGTGACACGGAGGCCGCGCTCGCCCAGTCCGCCTCGGAGGAGGAGCAGCTGGAGCTGGCCCAGTCGCTGGCGGACCTCCACACGGAGCTGGACCACTTCGACGACCACTACGGCCGCCACCACGCCGAGCGCATCCTCAAGGGGCTGGGCTTTCGCGAGGCGGACCTGCTCAAGCCCACGAGCGCGCTGAGCGGCGGCTGGCGCATGCGCGCGGCGCTCGCGGGCCTCTTGCTGCAGGACCCCGACCTCTTGCTCATGGACGAGCCCACCAACCACCTGGACGTGCCGACCCAGGCCTGGTTCGACGGCTTCCTCAAGCGCTCGAACAAGGCCGTGGTGCTCATCTCCCACGACAAGGACTTCATCAACCGGCAGGTGAGCCGGGTGCTGGCCCTGGAGCTGGAGGGCCTGCGCTCGTACTCGGGCAACTACGACGACTACAAGCGCCAGCGCGCCGAGGAGAAGCTGCAGCTGCAGGCCCAGGCCGAGCGCGTCGAGGCGCGCAAGGCCGAGCTGCAGGGCTTCATCGACCGCTTCGGCGCCAAGGCCACCAAGGCCCGCCAGGCCCAGAGCCGCGCGAAGATGCTGGAGAAGCTGGAGGACGTGCAGGTGCTCGAGGAGCGGGCCACCATGCACTTCCGCTTCCCCGAGGTGGCGCGCTCGGGCCGGGACGTGGTGACGCTCGAGGACATCCACAAGCGCTACGGCGAGGCGGTGGTGTACTCGGGCCTGTCGGGCCGGGTGGAGCGCGGCCAGCGCATCGCCGTGGTGGGCGCCAACGGCGCGGGCAAGACGACGCTCCTGAAGATCGTCGCCGGGGAGCTCGCGGCGGAGGGCGGCACGGTGACGCTCGGGCACAACGTGGTCATGGGCTATTACGCCCAGCACCACGCGGACAAGCTCGACAAGCGCAACAGCATCATCGAGGAGGTGCGCCCGCTCGCGGCGGACAAGCCGGAGAGCTTCGTGCGCGGCGTGCTCGGCGCGTTCATGTTCTCCGGGGACGACGTGGACAAGCCCGTGGGCGTGCTCAGCGGCGGTGAGCGGGCGCGCGTGGCGCTGGCCAAGCTCCTGCTCGTGCCCTCCAACCTGCTGCTCATGGACGAGCCCACCAACCACCTGGACCTGGACTCGACGGAGATGCTCATCGAGGCCCTCAAGGGCTACGGCGGCACGCTGCTGTTCGTGTCCCACAACCGCAGCTTCGTCAACGGCCTGTCCACGCAGGTCTGGGACGTGGTGGGCGGCAAGGTGGAGACGCACTCGGGCAACCTGGACGACTACCTCTACCACCAGGAGCAGCGGCGGCTGGAGGCCGAGGCGGCGGGCCAGGGCGAGAGCCCCTCGGGCCGGGGCGGCGCGGTCGCGGCGCCCTCGGAGAAGGACCGCAAGCGCCTGGAGGCCGAGGCCCGGCAGCGGCGCAGCACGGTGGAGGGGCCCCTCAAGAAGGAGATCGCGAAGCTGGAGGAGGCCATCGCGAAGCTCGAGTCCTCCCAGAAGGAGCGCGAGGCGCAGCTGGCCGATCCGGTGCTCTACAACGACTTCGCCAAGGCCAAGCCGCTCATGGACGCCCACCGCGATGGCAAGACCGAGCTGGAATCGCTCTACGCGCGGTGGGAGACGGCCCAGGAGAAGCTGGCCGAGGCCTCCGCCTCGCTTTGAGGCGGAGACCCCCGGGGCGCCTTAGCGCCGGCCGCCCCGGTCGTTCACGGGCGTCGCGGAGTGGCCGCCCCGGTCATGCCCGCCCCGGTCCCAGCCGCCCCCGCGGTCCGAGCCCCGGTCCGGGCCGCGGTTCGGGCCCCGGTCGTGGTCCCGGTTGGGGCCGCGGTCGTGGCCCCGGTCAGGGCCGCGATCGTAGTCCCGGTTGGGGCCGCGATTGGGACCCCGCTCCCAGCCGCCACCCCGGGAGGGAGGAGCGGAGTGGCGCGGGCCGGGCCGGTAGGGCGCCGGGCGGTAGGCGCGCGAGTCCCAGTAGTAGCGCGGCGCGTGGCGGTAGCCGGAGTAGCGGGAGGGGTGCACCACGGCGTAGTTGCGCCAGGTGTGCACGAAGTAGCTCGGCCGACCCCAGCCCACGTTCACGTGGGCGTAGCGGTACTCGGGCACGACGATGCGGGTGGTGCCGCGCATCGCCCAGCCTCCGCCCATGAAGTGCCAGGAGCGGCCGCGCTGGTACCAACGCGGGGAGACGAAGATGAGGCCGGCACGGGGCGGGGCGATCCACGAGCCGTCGATCCAGGTGTAGGTGCTGCCCGTCCAGTACCAGTAGCCCGGGGCCCAGGTGTAGTTCGGGTCCGGCGCCAGCGGCCGCGTCTCCGCCTGGATGGCGGGCGGGGCCTGGGCCGTCATGACGTCCTCGTCGGTCACGGAGACGGGGATCTCCACCTGGGTGGAGCCGGGCTGGGCCCAACCGCCCGAGACCCAGGCCCACGTGGAGGGGCCCTGCTGCTGCCAGTAGCCGTTGACGAACTGGTAGCCGGGCATGGAGGCGATCCAGCCGCCCTGCTTGTAGCGCCACTGGCCGCCATCCCAGTACCAGTGACCCGAGGTCCACACCGCGTCCGCGTAGGGACGGGACGAGGCGGCCTCGCGGGGCAGGGCGGGGGGGGCCGAGGGCGCCATCGGGGCGTAGTCCTCACCCGACTCGTCGTAGCCCTGCGAGTCGTCGTAGCCCTGCGAGTCGTCGTAGTCCTGCGAGTAGGTGGGGTTGGTCTGACCGTGGACCACCGGGGCCGCCAGTCCAATCATCGCGCACAGCAACCATCGAGGCGTCATGACATCTCTCCGCTAACCTGTGACCTTGGCGTGTGGACGCGCCTGCCCTGGACTTTATTCATCGCCGCTCGCCCCTTGCCTCGAAAAGGGGCTAAGCGGAGGGCCATGAGACCCTTCCGCGCCTTCCTCGGCCTGTCGCTGCTCGTGAGCTCCGCCTGCGTCCATGGCGGGAATATTTCCACGCCTTCCCCGGACCTCTCCGAGCGGAGCCAGCGCCTGGCCCAGCGGCTCATCATCGCCGACGGACACATCGACATGCCTTACCGGCTCAACGGCGGCCGGAGTCCCGAGGGCGTCTTCTCCGAGGACGTCGCCCAGCGCACGGCCCAGGGCGACTTCGACTATCCGCGCGCCCGGGAAGGCGGCCTGGACGTGGCCTTCATGGCCATCTACGTGCCCGCCGAGCTCCAGGCCACCCCCGGCCGCTCCAAGGCCGTGGCGGACGGGCTCATCGACATGACGGAGACGATCGTCCGCGCCGCGCCGGACAAGTTCGCCCTCGTCGCCTCGCCCGACGAGGTCGAGCGCAACACCCGCGAGGGGAAGATCTCCTTCGCGCTCGGCATCGAGAACGGCTCGGCGCTGGAGGACACGGTGGCCAACGTCGCGCACTTCCACGCGCGGGGCGTGCGCTACATCACCCTCACGCACTCCAAGGACAACCTGCTGGGGGACTCCTCCTACAACCGGGAGACGCGCACCTGGAACGGGCTGAGCCCCCTGGGCCGCCAGGTCGTGGCCGAGATGAACCGGGTGGGCATCATGGTGGACGTGGCCCACGTGTCCGACGACGTCATCCGCCAGGTGCTCGCGCTGAGCCAGGTGCCCGTCATCGCCTCGCACTCGTCCTGCCGGCACTTCACGCCCGGCTTCGAGCGCAACCTGAGCGACGAGCTCATCCAGGCGGTGGCCGCCAAGGGGGGCGTGGTGATGATCAACTTCGGCTCGGGCTTCCTCATCCAGGCGGCCCACGACGCGGAGGCCCGGGTCCACCAGGCCGTCCAGGACTTCAAGGCCCAGAAGGGTCCCGCCGTCACCCCCGCCGAGATCGAGGCGTTCGTGAAGGCCTACCTGAGCGAGCACCCCATGCCCCGCGCCCGCGTGGAGGACGTGGCGGACCACATCGACCACGTGGTGAAGCTCGTGGGCATCGACCACGTGGGGTTCGGCTCGGACTTCGACGGGGTGGGGCCCACGCTGCCCGTGGGCCTCGAGGACGTGTCCAAGTACCCGAACCTCCTGCGGGTCCTGCTGGAGCGGGGCTACAGCGAGGGGGACCTGGAGAAGCTCGCCTCGGGCAACGTCTTTCGCGTGTGGCGCCAGGTCGAGGCTCACGCCCGGGGCAGGTAGGCCGCCTTGCGCGCGCGCCACCGCGCGAGCAGGCCCGGCGCGAGCAGCCACACCAGGGCCATGCCGAGCGCGGTGGGCCGCGACCAGTCGCCCCAGGCCATCATCACCGTGGACAGGTGGGGCGTGGGGGGCACCGTCAGGGCGAGGCTCGCGCGGTGGGCATCCGGTACCTCGGCGAGTACCTCGCCCGTGGCGCTGATGAGCGCGGAGATGCCCGAGTTGGTGACGCGCACCTGGGGCAGCCGGGTCTCCACGCTGCGAAAGCCCGCGTGCATCAGGTGCAGTCGCGGCGCGGGCGTGCCCTGGAACCACGAGTCGTTGGACAGCGTGACGATGAGCTCCGCGCCCTGGCGCGCCTCCTCGGCCACGTAGCCCGGGAAGATGGACTCGTAGCAGATGAGCGGCGCGAGCGAGAGCGGCCGACCATCGCGCAGGCGCACGTCGAGCGTGCGCGGTCCCGGCCCCCGCTTCCAGTAGCCCGTCCACGGCAGGCGCTCACGCAGCCAGGGCGAGTCGAGGGGCTCGGGCACCCACTCCGTGAGCGGAAAGAGCATCGTCTTGCGGTAGGCCGAACGCGTGAGCGTCCCCTCCCTCCCGGGACCCAGGAACATGGCGGCGTTGTACTCGTGCCCGTGCTCCAGGTCGTAGGTGCCGAACAGCAGGGGCACGCGGCGCTCGGAGACGAAGTCCGCCAGCTCCGCGTCGAACTCGGCGCCCACGTCGCTCTTGGGCGAGCCGAAGGTCGTCGGGTACACCGTCTCGGGCCAGATGAGCAGATCCACCGGCCGGGGGCCCTGGAGCAGCGCGTCCGATAGCGCGTAGTGCGTGTCGAGGATCATCCGCACCACGTCGTAGGTGCCCACCTCCGCGGCGAGCTTCTCGTACTTCGTGATGTTCGCCTGCACGACGCCCACCACCACGGGCCGCTCGCGGGCCGCGGCGCGCGCCACCTGCTCGAGGCGCCACGTGCCGTAGCCCAGGCCCCCGAGCACGAGCGCCGCGAGCACCGCCACCGGGGTGAGCACCGCCCGCGCGCCCTGGCGACGCCCCAGGGCCGTGAGCGCCGCGAGCACGCACTCGTTGCCGAGCAACAGGAGCAGCGTGAGGCCATGCGCGCCGGCGAGGTCCGCCACCTGGCGCAGGGCGGGGGAGGGGAAGAAGCCCTGGCCCAGCGTCTCCGCGAAGAGCTTGGGGCAGAGCGCCTCGGTGCCCACGTACACGAGCGCGCCGAGCAGGGGCACCTTCCACGCGGCGCCCCGGGTGACGGTGCGCCGCAGGTGGTGGCGCACGAGCGCGAAGGCGAGGAGCTGCGCCTCCATGAAGGGCGCGAGCACGAGCAGCGCGAGCCAGCACACCGCCAGGGGCGCCTGGGAGTAGCTGTGCAGGGCCTCGGGGAACCAGCCGAACACGGCGGCGGTGAAGGCCAGGGCGAACGCGACGCCCGCGCCCACGGCCTCGCGCCAGGAGCGCACGCGGTCCAGCACCGCCAGCCACGGCACGAGCGCCACCCAGCACACGGCGACCCAGCGCGCCTCCAACTGGGAGAACCCCGCCACCAGGGCGGCGCTCGCCAGGGCGCCGAGAATGCCCAGGAGCACGGGGCCCGCCTGGCGCGCGCGCGCCGCGAGCGGACTCATGGAATGGGCTCCACCCCTTCGGGCCCGGAGGGCAACTCGAGCACGTCCAGGGGCAGGCCCGGGGGCGCCATCTCCGGAGGCACGACCCGGTTGGAGGGCAGCTCCACGGGCTCGCCCCGCGAGTCGAGCGGCTTGTAGTCCGGATGGAACATGAGGATGGGCCGCACGCGCTCGCCATCGTCCGTGGCCTGGTAGTGGCGCACGTAGCCGGGCGGCAGCTCGAAGTCCTCGGGCACCACGAGGCCCTGCTTGAGCGGCTTGGTGCCCGGCCGGTAGAGGTCGACGCCCTCCCGGGGGGCCTCGGCCATGGTCGAGCCCAGCGTCGGCGGTGGCGCGTCGGGCGAGGCCGTGGGCGCGCCCCGCACCGGCCGCGTGGGCGCGGGGGGCTCGGGCGCCACGACACGGGGCGCCTGGGGCTCATGAGGCGGGGGCGGTGAGGCGGGGGGCTCGGCACGCAGCCACAGGCTCAGGCCCACGCACAGGACGGTGAAGCCGAGCGCCAGGCCCACGAGCCATGCCCTCGGGCCCGTGCGCTGCTTCGGGATGCGGACCACACCGTCTGAATCGACTTGTCGCTCGTGAATGGGAGGCCGCGCGGCCATTGTCGCCCCTGTTCTTCGGGCTGCGTATGCTACGGAGCCCTCGCCGCCCCGGCAATCCGCCCCATGAGCCCCCCGTCCCCTCCGGCTGACGCACCGCGTTTCCACCTGCATGCCTGGACCCCCGCCGCGCGGCTCGCGAGCGCCGTGTTCCGGGGGCTCGCCCTGCTCACGCTGCTGCTCGCGGCGGTGGTCGTCGCCGAGTTCACCTTCACCGGGGTCGCCAACCCCCGGCCGCCCCGGCTCGCGGGCGTGCTCGCGCTGGTGTCGGCCCTGTGGCTCGGCGCCGAGGGGCTCGTGCGCCGCCTCACCGCCGCCACCCTCGACGTGGAGCCGGAGCGCCTCGTGCTCGAGCGGCCCGGCGAGCGGCTGGAGGTTCCCGTCGCGTCGGTGGCCGCCGTGCGCGTGTGGCGTCTGCCCTGGCTGGCGGCGGGCCTGTCGGTGCGCCTGCGCTCGGGGCGCTCGCTCGGCGTGGGCCTGCGGGTGGAGGATCCGCTGCCGGTGCTGGCCGCGCTCGGACGGCACCTGCCCGAGGCGCGCGAGGTGGCGCGCCAGCCCCTCGCCGCGTTCGCGCATGCCCGGGCCACGGTCCTCCGGCCGGGCGTGGGCCTCTGGGTGCTCCAGTTCGTCCTGTTCCCGCTGTTGCCCGGCGGCATCATGTTCCGGGCGGACCAGTACATCACCTATGGCGGGCCGTTCGCGCAGTACCAGATGTACGGGCTCGGGCCCTACCTGGGCAGTCTCTTCACCTACTGGGTGTCGTTCATCGCGATGCTGGTGCTCTACGCGACGCTCTGGCGGCTGCCAGCGGAGGCGCTGGCCCTGGGCGCCACCTGGGTGAGGCCGGACCAGGCGCGGGGCGTGCGGCGCTTCACGGAAGTGGGGTGCGCGGTGCTGTACTACGCGGGCTCGCTGTCGCTGCTCGCGGCGCGATTCCTGGCGTGACGTCCGACAGCTTCCAGCCCATGCGCTCGTGGCCCCAGGCGTTCCACTGGGGGTTCTTCCCGTCGACGATCCGCGTGTCCGCGAAGTCCGGGGCGCCCGCGCCCGAGCCGGTGCCCGTGAGGAAACCCAGCGAGATGCTGGCCGAGGAGTAGTGGGTGGGGTGCACGTCGTCCGACTGGAGGTAGTCGTAGCTGGTGGTCGCGTCGACGAGGTGCGTGTTGGCGTCGCGCAGGGTGGCGCCGAGCGTCTGGGTGATGCGGGTGACGTAGGCGGACTCGCTCTCTCCGGGCACGTAGCGCAGGGCCTCGCTGTCGCGCCGACCATCCCCGTTGGTGTCGGTGTCGGCGGCCATGAACTCGGCGAACACGTCCGCGCACGCGAAGCCGTACTGCTCGGCCAGGTGGCACGTGCGCCAGTTGCTCCGCACGAGGTAGGGCAGGAAGCGCGCGCGCTTGTTGACGGGCTTCTTCTTCTGCGTGTCCGTGCAGGTGGTGGGCACGTCGTCCGCGGCGAAGCCCGGGTAATAGAGGTTGGCGACGACCTTGAACGCGCCCGAGGGGGCGTACTGGTTGATGGCCTGCATGGCCTTCTCCGTGTACAGCGTGCACTGCGCCAGGGCGGTGTCGAGCACGCCGAAGTCGCAGGTGCCCCGCTGGCCCGTGAGCGCCGTGCGGGCCTGGAGATAGTCGTTGCCACACATCTCGAACGTCACCCCCCGGGTGTTGCTCGCCTGCATGAACGACTTCTCCGCGAGGATCTTGTTCGTGTAGACGTCATCGGCCCGGGCACCCGAGCGGGCGCGGCGCACGACCTCGACGCTCGCCTTCCACTCGCTCGCCAGGTACTCGCCGTCCACGAGCGGCGCCGCGCGTTTGGCCACGCTGAACAGGCTGCCGTTGTAGCCGGCGTAGAGCGAGTCCCCGTAGGCCACGACCCGGAAGGTTTTCGAGGACCCCGGGCGCTGGAGGGTCCAGGACGTGTTCTGGTTGATGGTGGTGGCGGGGGCGCTCGCGCACGCCAGGACGGCGGTCAGCGCCAGGGCGCGCGACCAGGTGCAACGACTGAACATCTCGTGACTCCTTCAGTGGAATGGCCACCGGAGAGGCGCTCGTCACGCCTCCCCTGTGGCGTGTCTCCACCTTGCAAGTCTGGTGCGCCGCGCGCTGTCCATTGGTCGAAGCGCGCCGAGGCGAATGAGGCGTGGGCTTCTCACACCGCCCGGCGCTTTTTCTCCTTGCGGGACTTCCGCTCGGGCTTGGAGGGCCGGGCGGTGCCCTCGGAGGCCTGCGCCTCGGCGCTCCGGTCCAGCGGCGCGGGCTCCGGGAGCAGGGGGGGCTCGGCGTGGGGGGCGGGCAGGCGGATGATGAAGGTGGCGCCCTCGCCCGGCTTGCTGCGCACGGCGAGCGTGCCGCCGTGGTTCTTCACGATGCGCTGGCTGATGGCCAGGCCCAGGCCCGTGCCCTTCTGCTTCGTCGTATAGAAGGGGACGAAGATGTGCTGCTGCTGCTCCACGGGGACGCCCGGGCCCGTGTCCGACACGTGCACCTCGACGAACGAGTCTCCCGCCGGGCGGAAGTCGTTGAAGCGGTCCGGCCGCACCGTCTTCACCGTGATGCTGCCCGCGGCCTCGGACCCCAGGGCCTGCATGGCGTTCTGCACCAGATTGATGAGCACCTGCTTGAGCTGCTCGGCGTCCGCCTCCACCCGGGGCAGGGCGTCCGACAGCTCCATCTTGAACTCGAGCCCCCGGGGCATCTCGTTCTGGATGAGCCGCACCGTGCGCGTCACCACCTCGTTGAGGTCCGTGGGACCGAACGTCTGCTTGAGTGGCCGCGCGTAGTCGAGGAACGCGGACACCACGCCGTTGAGGCGGTTGACCTCCTCGACGATCACCTCGAGGAACTCGCCTTCCTCGCCCGGCATGCGCTGGGGGTCCAGGCACTGCGCCGCGCCCTTGATGGCGCCCAGGGGGTTGCGGATTTCATGGGCCAGGCCCGCGGCCATCTCGCCCAGGGCGGCCAGGCGGTCGCGCTCGCGGATGGTCTCGTAGAGCTTGGAGTTCTCCAGCGCCGTGGCCAGGCGCTCGGCCATCTCCAGCATGAGGGCGATCTCGTCCGAGGCGTACGCCTCCGGCACCCGCTCGTCCCAGAGGTTGAGGAAGCCGATGACCCGGTCGCCGCCGAACAGCGGCACGGTGATGCCGGCCTTCATCTGCACGAGCGCCGCGCGCGTGTCGTTGAGCCGCTTGAGCTCGTCGCGGAAGCGCTTGCCCTCCACGGCCTGCTGCCGCATCACCGCGCTGCGCCGCTCCACGTTCTCCAGGAGCACCGCCTTCTGGCCGGAGGCCACCGCGAAGAGCACGCCTCGGGCCGCGCCCGTGTCCAGGAAGGGCACCGGCGCCGGCCCCCGCGCGCCCAGGAGCCGGTAGCCGGGCCGGTCCTCGGCCAGCAGGTAGAGCGAGGCGTGGGTGATGCGCCCCGACTCGTGCAGGGCGTCGAGCACCAGCCGCGCCAGCTCGGAGATCTCGATGACGCCCGCCATGCGCGCGCGCGTGGCGTTGAGCACCCGCAGCAGCTCGAAGCGCTCGCGGAAGAAGAGCGCCACCACGCGCTCCTCCACCTTGGCGCGCAGGGGCTCGAGCAGGATGAGCAGCACGAAGGCGGCCACCACCGTGTTGAAGACGAAGAGCGAGGTGTTGTTCTTGTCCACCCACATGGTCAGCACGGTGAAGACCGCGGCCACCAGGGTGGCGAGCACCGTCTGCGAGACGATCTTCCCGAGCAGCTCGTGCAGGTCCATCAGCCGCAGCCGCAAGAGCGTCTGGGCGAGGAAGAAGAGGTAGAGCGTCGTGAAGACGGGGCCCAGCGGGGTGGGGAAGGGCAGGCCCACGCGCTCGAGCAGGTCCAGGGCGCTGAAGAGGATGGCCGCGCCGGCGCCGATGGCCAGGTACATCTGCCGCAGCCGCTCGATGCGCGACTCGGTGGAGCTCATACGGCGCAGGAGCAGGGACACGGAGGCGAGCAGGGCGCCGAGCACCCACGTCCCCACGGCCACCCGGGCCCAGGGCTTCTGGGCCAGGGGCGACACGGCCACGGCCAGGCCGAAGATGGCCGACAGGAAGGCGAGCCGCCGGCCGAGCAGGTGGGTGCCCTTGCTGACCCCGAGGAACTCCAGGAAGAAGGACACGGCCGCGCCAGGGACGAGCGAAGCCGATAGAATGGTGGCACCCACCGCCACCCGCGCCACCCAGGGATAGCCCGCCGACGCGAACAGGCTATGGAAGGAGATGGACAGATAGTAGCCGCTCACCGTCAACGCGAAGACGGAGTAGAGCGTGAGGACGCGCGGACGTGCGGCCCTCAACAACATGGACACGCCCAGTGCCAGACCGATGATGGATGCGAGGAGCGCGCTCTGTGTCCGGATGTCCATGCGGGTCGAAGAGTCTAACCTTCCTGGCGTCGCGGAAATTTTTCCCCTGCTGCCCGTTGTCTCCGCTGTCTTGGCCCCCGCCCCGAGGGCCCCGCCCGTATGAAAGCCTTGTTCCCCCTGCTCGTCGCCGCCGCCGCCGCCACCTCGCTGGCCTTCACCCAGGCTCCCGCCACCCCTCCGGCCTCCGCGTCCGAGGGGCCGAGCGCGCCCCCCCGTGCCCTCACCGGCACCGCGCCGCCCGAGGCCCAGCTCTCGCCGCCCCCGGACGCGGACAAGGTCGTCATCCCGCCGGGCTACGTGGAAGTCTTCAACCCGGCCTTCCCGGGTGAGCCGCCGCCCGCGCCGCCCCTGGCCCCCGTGGCCTCGCCCGGCCGCGCCTATGGCCTGGACGAGCTCGCGCCGTACTTCGCCAGCGGCCCGCTCCAGCAGGCCAAGGAGGCCTTCGACAAGGGCTTCTACAGCCGGGCCCGGGAGCTGCTCGCCCCCAGCGGCGACGCGCCCCCCGTGCGCTACCTGCGCGCCCTGAGCGCCGTGCGCGGTGGGGACTCGGCGCGCGCCGCCGAGGAGATGCGCGCCCTGGCCCAGGACTACCCGGCGCTGCGCGACCGGTGCCTCACCCACGCGGGCGTGGCCCTGGAGTCGCTCGGCCGTCATGCCGAGGCGGCCCAGGTGCTCGCCGAGGTGCCCGACACCTCGCGCCTGTACGCGGATGCGCGCCTGGCGCTCGGCCGCGTGCTGCGCAAGGCCAAGGACACCGAGGGCGCGCTCGCCGCGCTCGCGCCGCTGGCGGGCCGCACCTCGCCCTCGTGGGGCCGCAACGTCGCCGCCGAGGCCCTGCTGGCCAGCGCGGACCTGGCCGCGGAGAAGAAGGACAAGACGCGCGAGCGCGACTTCCTCTGGCGGCTGTGGGCCGCCCATCCGCTCACGCCCCTGGCCAGGCAGGCCGAGGCGCGGCTCAAGGGCCAACAGCCGCCCCTGGACATGAAGGTGGTGCGGGCCGAGCAGCTCATCGAGCTGCACCGCAACCGCCAGGGCATCGAGCTGCTCGAGCCCCTGCTGCCCGCGCTCAAGATGCCGGACGCGCTCGCGTGCCGGGCCCACTTCGCCTACGGCAAGGCCCAGCGCAAGGAGCGCCAGCACACGCGCGCCATCGCCGCGCTCACCCCCGTGGCCAACACGTGCCAGGACCGCGACCTGTTGCCCCGCGTGCTCTACGTGCTCGGCTCCTCGCGCTCCATCGTGGATCAGGTGAAGGGCCCGGAGACGTACGAGCGGCTGGCGCGCGACTTTCCCGAGCACTCGTTCGCGGATGACGCGCTCTTCTTCGCCGCGGACCTCTACGTGAAGACGGGCCGCCTGGAGCAGGCCTCCGAGCGGCTGCGCACGCTCGCCCAGCTCTACCCGCAGGGTGACTACCTGGGCGAGGCGCTGTTCAAGGACTACTGGATCTCCCGCACGCTCAAGGCCGCGGACGGGGGCCTGCCCACGCTCGAGCGCATCGAGCAGCGCTTCGCCGAGGCGGACGACACCAACGACGTGGAGCGCGCGCGCTACTGGCGCGCGCGGACGCTGCAGGAGCAGGGCAAGAAGGAGCAGGCCGCCATGCTCTTCGAGTCGCTCGCGCTCGAGTTCCCGGCGACCTACTACGGGCTCATCTCGCGCTCGCGCCTGGAGGAGATGGACCCGGTGCGCCTGCGGCTGCTCGTGCCGCAGCTGGACTTCACGAAGCAGGAGCGCCGCGCGCCCTGGCCGCTGCACGCGGGCACGATGGAGAAGGATCCGCACTTCACCGCCGCGGTGGAGCTCTTCCGCCTGGGCTTTCCGGAGGCGGTACCCTCGGAGCTGCTCGCCGTCAACCGGGTGGGCCTGCCCTCGGAGAACCTGCGGCTGCTCGTGCACCTGCTGGCGCTGTCCGGAGACGAGCGCGGGGCGCACGGCGTGGCGCGCATCGCGCTGCGCCGCGAGCTGAGCGGCCCCATCACCCCCCAGACGCGGCCCCTGTGGGAGGTGGCCTACCCCAACGCGTTCCGCGAGCTCATCGAGAAGCACACCAAGGCCGCGGGCGTGGAGCCGGACCTGCTCCAGGCGCTCATGCGCGAGGAGAGCGCGCTGGACCCCAAGGCGCTCTCGTGGGCGGGCGCGCTGGGGCTCACCCAGCTCATGCCCACCACGGCGCAGGCGGTGGCCCGGCAGCTCAAGCTGCGCGTGCCCACCCCGCAGGCCCTGCTGGAGCCGGACCTCAACATCCGCATCGGCGCGGCCTACCTGGGCTCGCTCCTCAAGCGCTTCCCCGGCCAGACGGCGTACGCGGTGGGCAGCTACAACGCGGGGCCCCTGGCCATCGACCGGTGGCGCGCGGACCGGCCCGGCATGCCGCTGGACGCGTGGGTGGAGGAAGTGCCCATCGCGGAGACGCGCGGCTACATCAAGCGGGTGCTGCGCTCGTACAACACCTACCAGCTCCTGTACGCCCAGCCGCCCCAGGCGCCCGCGATCGAGGCGGCGAGCCGGTAGCGCGGGCGCGCGTGTCTGGCATTGGGCGTCGTCGCGGGTGCGCGCGACGACGCCGGAGCCCGCCGGCTCACTCCTGCTTCTTCGGGGGCTCCTTCGGCGTGGACTTCTTCTCCTTGAGGGTTCCGCGGCTCGAGCTCCACCACTCGCCGCCCAAGAGCAGGAAGGCCCCACCGAACGCCACGATTCCGATCAGCGACACCGCCATCACTCCCATTGCATTCTCCTCCTCGCCGAGGCGGCCCATGACGCCGGACTTCCCACGGTCCAGCAAGTGGAAAGGACCGGGAATCTAGGGAAAACGGGCGGGGCTGGCAATGGAACCGGCGGCCGATGATGGCCGGTGGACAGGCGCGCGCGGTGGGATGGCGAAGGCCCGCCCGGGCTTTTACACTTGTCTTCATGGGTGCCCCCTCGACCAGCGACGGAGGGAAGAACGCGCGGCTGCGCGCGCTGCCCTCCATCGAGCAGCTGTTGAATCGTCCCTCCCTGCACGCGCGTCTGGCCTCGCTGCCGCGCGCCCGGGCGGTGGCGGCGCTGCGGCTGGCGGTGGCCACCGCGCGCGAGCGGCTGCTCGCCGGGGCGGAGCGCGCCTTCGAGGACGCGGACGTGGACGAGGCGCTGCGGGAGCTCGCCACGCCGAACCTGCGGCCCGTGCTCAACGCCACCGGGGTGGTGCTGCACACGAACCTGGGCCGCGCGCCCCTGGCCCCCGAGGCCGTGGCGCGCGTGGCGAGCGTGGCGCGGGGCTTCAGCAACCTGGAGTACGACCTGGACGAGGGCGAGCGGGGCAGCCGCTACGCGCCCGTGGTGGAGCTGCTGCGCGCGCTCACCGGCGCGGAGGACGCCCTGGTGGTGAACAACTGCGCGGGCGCGGTGCTGCTGGGGCTCGCGGCGCTGGCGGCGGGCCGCGAGGCGCTCGTCTCGCGCGGCGAGCTGGTGGAGATTGGCGGCGGCTTCCGGGTGCCGGACGTGATGCGGCAGTCCGGGGCGCGGCTGGTGGAGGTGGGCACCACCAACCGCACCCGGCGCGCGGACTACGCCCAGGCGCTCACGCCGGACACGGGCGTGCTGATGAAGGTGCACCGCTCCAACTTCGCCCTGGTGGGCTTCACCGAGGAGGTGGAGGTGGAGGCCCTGGCGGCGCTCGGCCGCGAGCGGGGCGTGCCGGTGATGGTGGACCTGGGCTCGGGCGCGCTGCTGCCGCTGGAAGGGGAGGGGCTCACCCCCGAGCCCACCGTGCCGGCCACCGTGGCCGCGGGCGCGGACGTGGTGCTCTTCTCCGGGGACAAGCTGCTCGGCGGGCCCCAGGCGGGCGTCATCGTCGGCCGCTCGGCGCTGCTGGCCCGCATCCGCGCGCATCCGCTCACGCGCGCCCTGCGTGTCGACAAACTGACGGTGGCCGCCCTGGAGGCCACGCTCGAGCTGTACCGGGACGGGTGCGCGGACGCCATCCCCACCCGGCGCATGCTCTCCTGGCCGGGCGCGGTGCTCGAGGCCCGTGCCCAGCGATTGCTCACCCTGTTGAGTCGCAAAGACATACACGCCCGGGTGTCTCCCGTTTCCGGACAGGTAGGGGGAGGAGCGATGCCATTGGCGCGCTTGCCGTCCTTCGCGTGCGTCCTCAACTTCGAGGAGCCCGCTGTTTTTCTGGAATGTCTTCGCCGGGCACCGGTTCCGGTGATCGGGCGGATCTCGGACGGAGAGGTGGTGCTCGACGTTCGTTGTCTGGCGGAGGAGGACCTCGAGCCGGTCGCCGATGCCGTCGCCAGGGCTTCGCAGGGAAGGCAACCATGCTGAACAGTGCCGTTCTCGTGTTGAACCGTAACTACCAGCCCGTTCACGTCACCTCGGTGAAGCGGGCCGTGCTGCTGCTGTATCTCGGAGTGGCCAAGGCCATCGACTCGCAGTACCGGTTGTACGAGTTCGAGGACTGGGCGGCGCTGAGTGCATCCACCGCGCACGATTCCATCCACACCATCAATCGCAGCATCCGCGTGCCCCGGGTGGTGGTGCTCTCGGCCTACGAGTACCTGCCCCGCGGTCGGGTGCGCTTCTCGCGGCTCAACATCTACGCGCGCGACCATGACACGTGCCAGTACTGCGCGCGCCAGCTGCCGCGCTCGGAGCTGAACCTGGACCACGTGATGCCGCGCTCCCAGGGCGGCAAGACGAGCTGGGAGAACGTGGTCTGCTCGTGCGTGCCGTGCAACCTGCGCAAGGGGGGCCGCACTCCCGAGCAGGCGGGCATCAAGCTGTTGCGCACGCCGGTGCGCCCGCGCTGGACGCCCTTTTTTCGCGGAGCGTCACGCCGCGTCACCTACCGGGAGTGGTTGCCTTTCCTCAACCTGGCGGATGCCTCGTACTGGAACGTGGAGCTGCTGGATGACTGACGGGTAACGGTTGGGAGGGCCGCGCCGGGTCGAGGAGTCGACGGCGGGCCCGGGACGGGCTTTGATGGGGACTCCTTGAGCTCCTCTCGTTCCGCCACCGCGCCGTCCCTCCCTCCCTCCGCGTCCGAGGGGCCCTCGGGCAGTGCCCGCACGCGCCCGCACCGCATCATCGCGGTGGGCGGGGGCAAGGGTGGCATTGGCAAGTCGCTCGTGTCCTCCAACCTGGGCGTGGCCCTGGCGGCGCGCGGCCAGCGGGTGCTGCTGGTGGACGCGGACCTGGGCGGCGCCAATCTCCACACGTGCCTGGGCGTGCCCCAGCCCACCGCGACGCTGTCCGACTTCCTGCTCAAACCCAAGGCGCGGCTCGAGGACGTCATCCTCCCCACCGGCGTGCCCAACCTGTCGCTCATCGCCGGGGCGCTGGACGTGCTCGACGCGGCCAACATCAAATACGCCCACAAGCAGCGGCTGTTGCGCAGCCTCCAGGGCCACGCGGTGGACTACCTCATCCTCGACCTGGGCGCGGGCTCCAGCTTCAACACGCTCGACTTCTTCATCATCGCGGACCATGGCGTGCTGGTGCTCCTGCCCGAGCCCACCTCCGTGGAGAACGCCTACCGCTTCGTCAAGGCCGCCTTCTACCGGCGCCTGCAGCAGGTGGAGTCCGAGTACGGCATCGAGCGGCTGGTGGAGCGCGCCCTGTCCACGCGCGAGGGCGCCCACAAGACGCCGCTGGAGATCGTCCAGCACGTGCGCCAGCAGAGCCCCACGCTCGCCGCCCGTCTGGAGAAGGAATTGACGGAGTTCCGGGTGAAGGTGGTGCTCAACCAGGCCCGCTCGGACGCGGACCTGAAGGTGGGCGCCGCCGTGGTGTCCGCGTGGAAGAAGTTCTTCGGTCTGGACATGGATGACCTGGGTGCCATCCGTTATGACGACGACGCGTGGCGCGCGGTGCGCAAGCGCCGTCCCATCGTGCTCGACAAGCCCGAGTCTCCCGCGGCCCAGGGAGTCCAGGCCATCGCCGAGCGCTTGTTGTCCCTCGATGGTGTGACGCGATGAGGAGCACGGCATGGAGCACGGCATGAGCCCCTTCGAGCAGCAGTCGTATTACGACCTCCTGGAGGTCCCCCTCTCCGCCACCCCGGCGCAGATCGAGGACGCCTACGCGCGCGCGCTGGAGACGTACTCGCCCGACTCCGTCGCCATCTACACGCTGGTGGACCCCGGTCAGATCGATGCCCTGCGCGATCGCCTGACCCTGGCCAGGAACGTGCTCTGCGCGCTGGAGCAGCGCCTCGACTACGACCGGACGCTGGGCGTGACGCGCTCGCCCGAGGAACTGGCGGTGCTGCGGGCCGAGTCCCTGCGCCGCGCGGCGGGGGGCGATCTGCCCGAGCCCGAGACCGTGCCCGAGGCCGTCGCGGCGCCGACCCCCGCGCCGGTCGAGGCCGTCGTCGAGATCCAACTCCAGGACGTGCTGGAGGAGGTGGCGGTCGAGGTGAAGCCGGAGCCCGCCGCGCCGCCGGTCATGCCCGCCGTGCAGCCCGCCACGCCGCTCCCGAACAAGCCCCTGGTCCATGCCCGGCCGTCCGCGCCGGTGGGGCGTCACGGCGGAGGGAGCGTCGTGCCGCCGCCCCTGCCCACGCGCAAGTGGGCCGCCCGGCCCGCCGCCCCGGGACCTTCCGAAGGGGATCGGCCGCGGCTCCGGCCGTCCTCGGGGCCCCAACTGGGGGACGCGCCCGTGCTGGCGCAGGCCTCCGCCATCGCCACCGCGGAGTCGGCGCTCGCCCAGGTGGCGATGAAGGTGCGCGACTCGCGCACCCGCCTCAAGACGATCGTGGATGTGCCGGCCGACGCGGAGTTCAATGGCGAGCTGCTGCGCAAGGTGCGTGAGGGTCGCAGCGTGTCCCTGCAACTGCTCGCCGAACGCACCCGCATCTCGGTGAAGCACGTGGAGAACATCGAGGCGGACCGCTACGACGTCCTGCCGGCCAGCGTGTACCTGCGCGGCATCCTCATGAGCATCGCGCGCGAGCTCGGGCTGGACCCCCAGCGTGTCTCCCGAAGCTACATGGAGCTGGTGTCCTCCACGGACAAGAAGCGGCGCTGAGGCACGGGGCCTTCGGGGCCCGGGTCCCTCTTGTTCAGCCCTCCCGTGAACGAAGTTGACACCCCCGGAGGGGGTGCCTAGAAAGTGCGCAAATGACGGAAGAAGAAAAGATCAAGGCGATGCGGTTGGCCCGCGCGATTGCTTCGGATATCTCGCTCTACAACGAGCAGAAGATCATCAAGGGCATCGAGCAGGACAACCTCTTCGAGGTCCTCAAGGAGGAGCTCGAGGAAGGCCGCGAGCTCTACAAGAGCCGCGTCAGCTCGGAAATCTTCCAGCGCATGAACTTCTTCGAGCGCGCCATCAACGACATCGTCCTGCGCTCCAAGGCGCACGTGAAGTCGAAGATTTGGTAGCGACCGGCGCGCGCGAGCACCTGGCCCCTCCCGAGTCCCGGGGTGAGCGGCTGGATCAGGTCCTCGCGCGCCTGTTCCCGGAGTTCACGCGCTCGCGGCTGCAAGGCCTCATCGAGGCGGGGCACGTCCGGGTGGACGGCAAGCCCGCCAAGGTGGCGGCGCGGCTCAAGGGCGGCGAGCGGCTGAGCCTCGAGGTCCCCCCGCCCACGCCGGCGGTGCCGGTGGCCGAGGAACTGCCGATCGCGGTCCTCCACGAGGACAAGGATCTGGTGGTGGTGGACAAGGCGGCGGGCATGGTGGTGCACCCAGGCGCGGGTCATGCGTCGGGCACCCTCGTCAACGCGCTGCTGCACCGGGTGAAGGACCTGGCGGGCGTGGGGGGCGAGCTGCGCCCCGGCATCGTGCACCGCCTGGACAAGGACACCACGGGCTGCCTGGTGGTGGCCAAGCACGAGACGGCCCTGGTGGCCCTGCAGAAGGCCTTCAAGACGCGCACGGTGGAGAAGACGTACCTGGCGCTCGTGCACGGGGTGCCCAAGGCGGCCCAGGCGCGCATCGAGACGCTCTACGGCCGCCATCCCGTCAACCGCCAGCGCTTCACCGGCAAGGTGAAGGAGGGCAAGCCCGCGCTCACGGACTACCGGGTGCTGGAGTCCTTCGATGGCGCCGCGCTGGTGGAGGTGGACCTGCTCACGGGCCGCACGCACCAGATTCGCGTGCACCTGTCCGAGGCGGGCCACCCGCTGCTGGGCGACACCCTCTATGGCGCGGGCCGCAAGCCCAAGGGCCAGGGCGCCGAGGCGCAGGCCATCGTCGGCCGTCAGGCCCTGCACGCCTGGAAGCTCGCCTTTCCCCATCCCCGCACGGGCAAGGTGCTGCGCCTGGAGGCCCCGCTGCCCCCGGACTTCACCGCCGCGCTGAAGGTGCTGCGCGGCCGGTAGCGTCCCGGATTAGATGGAGGCCATGGCCTCCTCCTCTCCGGACTCCGTCTCCGCTGCTCCTCCTTCCGTGGCCGTTATCGGCGCGGGCCTGGCCGGGCTCACGCTCGCCACCCGGCTCACCGAGGCGGGCCTCGCCGTGACCGTCTTCGACAAGGGCCGGGCGCCCGCGGGCCGCATGTCCACGCGCCGGGGCGAGGCGGGCGGCTACGATCACGGGGCCCAGTACTTCACCGCGCGGGACCCGGACTTCCAGCGGCAGGTGGACGCCTGGGTGGCCCGGGGGCTCGCCGCCGAGTGGACCGGGCGCTTCGGCACCCTGGAGCACGGCGTGCTCACCCCCAAGGCGGACAACCCCGTGCGGTACGTGGGCGTGCCCGGAATGAACGCCCTGGCCCGAGACCTCGCCACGCCCCTGGACGTGCGCACGGGCGTGCGGGTGGAGCGGGTCCAGCGGGAGCAGGGCGCCTGGCGGCTCACGTCCGAGAAGGGCGAGGACCTGGGCCGCTTCGCCCGCGTGGCGGTGGCGGTGCCCGCGCCCCAGGCGGTGCCCCTGCTGGCCGAGGCCCCCGCCCTGGCGGCGCGCGTGGCCGGGGTGGGGATGGAGCCCTGCTGGGCGGTGATGGCCCGCTTCGCCGAGCCGTTGCCGCTGGCCGTGGATGGGGCCTTCGTGCATGGCGCGCCCCTGTCCTGGGCCGCGCGGGACAGCGCCAAGCCGGGCCGGGCGCCCGGGGAGCGCTGGGTGCTGCACGCGACGCCGGAGTTCTCCCGCGCGCACCTGGAGGAGACGCCGGAGACCGTGGCCCCGCTGCTCGTCGAGGCATGGCGCCAGGCGGCGGGGGTGAAGGTCGCGCCGGTGGAGGCCGTGGCGCACCGTTGGCGTCATGCCCAGGCGGAGTCCGCGCTCTCCGAGGGCGCCTTGTTCGACGCGGGCCTCGGGCTCGGCGTGTGTGGCGATTGGTGCGCGGGCTCGCGCGTGGAAGGCGCGTGGCGCAGTGGCGTGGCGCTCGCGCGCAGGCTGCTCGAACGGACCTAGGGCGAGCGGGCAGGGGGGTCCACGCGCTTCGCGCACGGTGCTAGAAAGGCGGGTCGTGGATGCCGCCCGTGGCCGCGCCAAGGCCCGGTGGTGTCCCGCTCCCGACTCCCGACAAAGGATCCCCCATGAAGCTGTCGTCCGTGTTCGTCGTCCCCGTGGTGCTCGCGCTCTCCGCCGGCTGTGCCTCCACGGAGAGCCGGTTCAAGAAGGTCTACCCCGGCATGTCCTCGGCGAGCGTCGCGGAGACCATGAAGGGCGGCCCCAGCCGCGCCCAGGAGTTCGGTGAGGGCTCCACCGCCTGGTACTACGGCGACGACTTCTGCATGTTGCTGCGCGAGGACAAGGTCGTGGCCAAGGAGAGCTCGCGCGAGAAGGTCTCCGTGAATGCCGGCGTGGTGGCGCTCAAGGACGTGCAGAAGGCCCAGTGCGCTCCCGTGGGCATGGAGGGCCAGGTGCGCACCGAGCAGATGATCCACACCCCCATGGGCTCCTTCAAGGGCAGCATCGATCCCAAGGCCCTCAAGGAGAAGGCGCTGGAGACGAAGGAGGCGCTGGTGGGTGACGGCGTGAAGTGACGGCTGCCCGACATCGGGGTGGGACAAGGTGCGTTGACTACAAGTCAGTGCCATCACCCCGGGGTCTATACTTGGGACGCCCGCCTGCTCCCCGAGCAGGCGGCGCACTCCCCCAAGAAAGGCAGTCCCCCGATGTCGTCCTCGTTCCTCCCGCGCCGCACGGTGCTGCAGGGAGCCCTGGTGGCGGCGGTCACGGCGTTCAACCCCGTGTCGCGCAGCTGGGCTTCCGAAGTGCAGTCTGGCTCCATTCCTCTTCCCACGTTGGACGGCCAGCTGCTGCTGGACGACGCGACGCGGACACAGGCCGCCGACGACTACGGCCACATCATCAGCCGCAAGCCCTGGGCGGTGCTCGTGCCGGGCTCGGTGCAGGACATCGTGAAGATGGTGCGCTTCGCGCGCGCCAACTGCCTGCGCATCGCCGGCGCGCGGGGCGTGGGCGATGACGACGAGAGCCACTCCACCCTGGGCCAGGCGCAGGTGGCCGCCGGCATCGTCATCGACATGTCCGGCCTGTCGCGCATCCGCTCCATCGGCGCGACGAGCGCCTGGGTGGACGCGGGCGTGCGGTGGATCCAACTGCTCACCGCCACGGTGCCCCAGGGCAAGAGCCCGCCCACGCTCACGGACTACCTGGAGCTGAGCATCGGCGGCACCCTGTCCGTGGGCGGCATCGGCGGCCAGGCGTTCCGCTCGGGGCTCCAGGTGGACAACGTGCTGGAACTGGAGGTGGTCACCGGCCGGGGCGAGCTCGTGTGCTGCTCGCCGCTGCTCAACCCCACGCTCTTCAACGCGGTGCGCGGCGGCCTGGGCCAGTTCGGCATCATCGTGGGCGCGCGCGTGCGCCTGGTGTCCGTGCCTCCCCAGGCCCGGACGTTCACGGCCACGTACACGAGCCTGCCCGCCTTCCTCGCGGACCAGAAGAAGCTCGATGACGACGGCCGCTTCGACTACGTCGAGGGCTCGGTGGTGACGGCGGCCGACGGCACCCGGACCTTCCAGCTCGAGGCGGTGAAGTACTTCGCCCCGGCCTCGCCGCCCAACAACGCGGCGCTGCTCGCGGGCCTGGCCTTCGTGCCGGGCTCGGCCCAGACGGCGGACTCGAGCTACCTCGACTTCGTCAACCGGCTGGCGCCCCTGGTGGCTTTCCTCAAGGCCCAGGGGCTCTGGGGCCTGCCGCACCCGTGGATCAACATGTTCGTGCCCCAGGCGTGCGCCGCCGAGTTCGTGCGCTTCGTGCTCGACAACACGCCCCCGGCGGAGATCGGCCAGGATCCCGTGCTGCTCTACGCCTTCCGGCCACCCAAGATCACCGCGCCCTTCGTGCGCGTGCCCGAGGGCGCCCACGCCTTCCTCTTCGCGCTCTTGCGCACGGCCAACCCCGGCACGCCCCAGAACGTGGCGGCGCTGATGGCCAAGAACCAGCTCTTCCTGGACCGGCTCAATCAACTGGGCGGCAAGGCCTACCCCGTGAGCCAGGGGCCCCGCACGCCCGCCGAGTGGCGTGAGCACTTCGGGGTGCGCTGGCTCGAGTTCGCCAGCCTCAAGCGCGTGTTCGACCCGGACAACGTCCTCACCCCGGGCCAGGGCATCTTCCCGTGAGTCGAGGCCCCGGGTGCTCCCCGCGACGACGGGGGCCGAGCCCGGGGCCGCCGCTCCCGACGGGAAAATGCAGGAGGGCGATAACCCAGAATTAATCGGCGTGAATCTCCTGGGAGCCGGCTTTCGGAATGAAAGCCGAGAAGTTCCGCATCCCCAAGAATCAGGAGAAGACCCGAATGAATCCCTTCAAGTTCCGGCGGTCGAACGCCTCGGTCCAGGGCGGCGTGGGCGCCGCGGTCTCGGCGATGATGTTCCTGCTGCCCGGCGCCGCCTCGGCGTTCTGCATCTACAACCAGACGGGGGGCACCGCGAACGCGCGGGTGTCGCAGGGCAACTTCTCGGCGAACATCGGCGGCGGCGGGGGCAACGCCTGCTGTCACTGGAGCGACACGAGCTGCAACCCCTCCGGTTCGCAGGACGCCATGCTCAGCGCGCAGATCGAGCTGGGCTCCTTCAACTGCGTGGTGTCCTTGCAGGCCGGAGGCTACGCGCAGATCGAGCAGGAGGATCGCTCCGCCCTGGGCGTGGGGCCCAACTACTTCTGCAACTCGTACGACAAGAACCACCAGCGGGTGAGCTCGGCCAACACCTATGGGCTTGGGGCCACGACGCGCGACGTGCGGTTCCTCGCGACGGCCGATCCCCAGTACGACAACGGCTCCCCCAACGCCGAGGCGAATCAGACGCTGAGCACCATGGTGAACCAGCTGCGCTCCAGCGGGCAGCAGGTGCGCGGCATCCTGATCGCGGGCGACCTGACCCAGAACACCCGGACCAAGGACGAGTTCAGCTGGTACAAGAACGCCCTGAGCGGCTACTCGCGCTTCATCTATGACGGCCTGGGCAACCACGACGTGGTCGAGCCCACCCTCTGGCAGAAGGCGGCCTGCGACTTCGGTGACAGCGCGTGCGTGGATCCCGGGGCGCTGCGCTCGGACATCGCCGACCGCAAGCGCTCCACGGTGAAGACGTTCGGCATGGGGCCGCACTACTCCTGGGACTGGCAGGACGTGCACTTCGTGCAGCTCAACCTCTATCCGGGCAACGGCACGGTGCCCGAGCAGTTCTCGCAGTCCTCGCCCGACAACAGCCTCGCCTTCCTGCAGTTGGATCTGGCCATGTTCGTGGGCGCGTCGGGGCGGCCCGTGGTGCTCATGCACCACTACGGCTTCGACTCCTTCTCCATCGGCGAGGACGGCGAGAAGTGGTGGACGGAGGCGCAGCGCACCGCCTACTGGGACGCCATCGCGGCCTACAACGTCGTGGGCATCTTCACGGGGCACAAACACCTGGAGGCCTCGGAAAACTACAAGGTCCCCTTCCACCGGCCCGCCAACCGCGTGTCCGGCCCGGAGTTCATTCCGACCTTCGTGTCGGGTGCCGCCAAGAATGGCGCCTACCTGGATGCGCAGTTCACCCAGGACGCGCTCCAGGTGACGCGCCGGGATCAGAACGGCACGGCCCAGCCCGGCCTCGCGCGCTACGGCCTGCGCGCCAACCTGGCCCTGCGCAAGCCCGCGAGCCAGGCGTCCACCGCGTACGGCGGTGACGCGGCCCGGGCGGTGGATGGCCGGCTCGATGGGGCCTTCAACAACGGCTCGGTCACCCACACCTCGGACAGCGGCGTCCAGCCGTGGTGGCAGGTCGACCTGCAGTCCGCGCAGCGCATCGGGGAGGTGGTGCTCCACAACCGGACGGATTGCTGCTCGGATCGCCTGAGCAACTTCAGCGTGCTGGTGTCCGAGAACGGCGCCTCGTGGACGACGGCCGTCGTGCACCCGGGCACCGCGGGCGGCTATGTGACGCTCCCCGTCAACCGCGTCGCGCGCTACGTCAAGGTCCAGCTCAATGGCGCGGGCGTGCTCAGCCTCGCCGAGGTCCAGGTCTTCCCCCAGCGCAACCTCGCGGCCGGCAAGCAGGCCTGGCAGTCCTCGACCTATCACTCCGGCGGCGGGGCCATGCTCGCGGTGGATGGCTCGCGGGACGGCAACTACTTCAACGGCTCGGTCTCCCACACCGCGGAGAGCGGCGATGTCCGGCCGTGGTGGCAGGTGGACCTGAGGTCCGTGCGCGCGGTGGGGGACGTGGTGGTCTACAACCGCACCGACTGCTGCTCGGCGCGTCTGGGCAACTTCACCGTCGAGGTCTCCGACGACGACAAGACGTGGACGGTGGCGGCCACCCACTCGGGCACGGTGGGCACCCAGGCGACGATCGCCGTCAACCGCAACGCGCGCTTCGTGCGGCTGCGGATGCAGGACGCCACGCCGCTGTCCCTGGCCGAGGTCGAGGTGTTCGCGCGGCCGTAGGCGGTGACGTCGGGCCCCCCTGAGGCCCGGGGGGCGGGGCGCGGCGGCGGGGGCGGTGGCACCTGCCCTATGCTGCCGCGCCATGAGTGCTTCGACGGAGCACGCCATCGTCTATGGCGGCAGCATGGTGGGGCTGGTGACCGCGGGGGTGTTGTCCCGCCACTTCGCGCGGGTGACGCTGGTGGAGCGGGACGTGTACGGGGACGCGCTCCAGCCGCGCAAGGGCGTGCCCCAGGCGCGGCTCAACCACGCCCTGCTCACGCGGGGCATGCGCGTCTTCCAGGAGATCTTCCCCGCGCTGGAGCAGCGGCTGGTGGAGGCGGGCGGGCCGCGCTTCGACATGGGGTCGGACCAGGGCTGGTTCGCCCATGGCGGTTGGCGGCCCCGGGTGGACTGTGGGCTGCGCGCCTTCAGCGTGAGCCGGCTCCTCCTGGAGTCCGTGGTGCGCGAGCAGCTCCGGGCCATCCCCCACGTGCGGATCCTCGACGGCCGCGAGGTGACGGGCTTCCTGACGCGCCCGGAGCGCGCGCGGGTGACGGGGGTGCGGCTGCGAGCCCCCGGGGGAGGCGAGGAGGAGGCGCTGGAGGGGGCGCTGGTGGTGGACTGCACGGGGCGCGGCTCGCGCACGCCCCAGTGGCTGGAGGCGCTGGGCCAGCCGCGCGTGGAGGAGACGGCCATCCGCGTGAACACCGTCTACGCCTGTCGCCTCTACCGCAAGCCCGAGGGCTTCGCGCCGGGGTGGAGCAACCTCACGCTCGCGCCCCAGATGCCCCGGGAGCGGGCGCTCGGCATCATCCAGGAGATCGAGGGCGGGCGCTGGCAGGTGCTCCTGGGCGGCTGGCTGGGCGAGGGCCCCGAGGCGGACGACGCGTCCTTCCTCGCGTTCGCCCGGGGGCTTGCCCAGCCCCACCTGTACGAGGCCATCCGCGAGGCCGAGCCCCTGGGGCCCATCCACCGCTACGCGTTCGCCCACAACCAGTGGCGCCACTACGAGAAGCTCGCGCGCATGCCGGAGGGGCTCGCCGTGGCGGGGGATGCCTTCTGCTCGTTCAACCCCATCTACGGCCAGGGCATGACGACGGGGGCCCTGCAGGCGGAGCTCCTCGGCCAGTGCGTGCGCGAGGGCCTCGCCGGGGTGGGGCGGCGCTACCACCAGCGCGCGGGAAAGATGCTCCAGGGGCCCTGGGGCATGGCCACCTCGGGCGACCTGCGCTTTCCCGAGGTCGAGGGCCGACGCCCGCCCGGGTTCGGGCTGATGAACTGGTACGGGGACCGCTTCCAGCGGCTCGCGGGCCACGACGCCGAGGCCCTGCGCACGCTCGTGCGGGTGGTCCACATGCTCGAGGCGCCCTCGGCGCTCATGTCGCCGCGCCTGCTGCTCAAGGCGCTGACGGCCTCGCCGCCCGCGGTCCTCCCGGCGGGCCCCGTGCCCCTGTGTGCCCCGCGGCGCGCGCTGACCGGGGCGTGAGGCGTGGGGGCTACAGGCCGCCGAGCGTCATGGAGCGCTGCCGGCGGCTGAGCACCTTGACGGGCTGGATGGCCATGACGCGCATGAAGACCTGGAGCAGCTCCGGATCGAACTTGTTGCGCATCTCCGTCCACATGAGCATCAGCGCCACCTCGGGGCCGTAAGCATCACGGTAGGGGCGCTTGGAGGTGAGCGCGTCGTAGGCGGCGCAGATGGCGATGATCTTCGCGTAGGCCCCCAGGTTCGTCTTGGGGATGATCATCTGGATGTCGCCCTGGGCGTCGCGCACGGCGGTGCCGAAGTCCGCCTTGTGCTCGAACGTGGTCACCACGCGCAAGAGCGTGGAGCGCGAGAAGCCCTTCTCCATGAGGATGTTGCGGATGGAGATGAGGGGCGCCTTCTGGATGAGGGCCTTCTCCTCGGCGCTCAGCGCGCCGCGCTTGGTGGACAGCTCCTCGGGGATGGTGGCCATGCCCGCGTCGTGGAAGAGCGCGATGTAGCCCAGGTCGCGCAGCTGCGGCTTGGTGAGCCCCAGCTCCTGGCCGAACACGATGCTCATCAGGCACACGTTCACCTGGTGGTACACGAGATAGTCGATCTCGCGCTTCATCGTGGTCATGCCCAGGAAGTGCGTCTTCTGCTCGTAGGAGATGTCCACGAAGTCCTGCACGAGCCGCAGCGCGCGCGAGGTGTTGAGCGGTTTGCCCGCCTGGACGGACTCCAGGTACTTGGTGAGGAAGAAGACCGCGCGGGCGTAGACCGTCATCGCGTACTTCTTGCGGTCCACCTTCTGGTCGTTCTTGTCCTCGTGCTCGTCCTTGCTCATCTTCTCGCGCAGGCGCGAGAACTTGGCCACCTTCATGTTGAGCAGCTTGCGGCCCGCCAGCCCGTCCTCCTCGGCCGAGCCCGTCTGCTCCTTGCTGAAGATCCAGATGAAGTTCTTGAGCTCGGGCACCGTGATGGCGCGCGTGAGCGAGATGCCGCCCACGTCCTTGGCGCGCATCTCCCCGAGCAGGTAGCGCTGGTTGTCGATGGAGTTGAGGTCCACCTTCACCAGCATGTTGTTGAGGTAGAAGGACTCCTTGACGCCCACCAGCTCCAGGCGGCCTTCCTTGGAGATGATCTGGTTGATGACGTCCTGGAGCTGCAAGAGGGGCTTCTCGAAGACGGCGTTCTCCGGGTCGTACATCTTCACCGATCGGATGAGCATGTAGAGGCCCGAGACGAGTCCGCGCGCGAGCGTCTGCAGCTTCTCCGAGTAGGCGCGGCCCACCTCGTTGATGTTCTCGCCCGCGGTCTGGGCCTGCGCCTGGACTTTCAGGTTGTCCGCCATGGTGCTCAGGCCTCCTCGCCCGGGGTGGTCTCACCGAACAACGTCTTCTTCGTCTGGTACATCGCCTTGCGCGCGGCCGTCAGCACCTCGACGGGCTGGGCCTTGTCCTCCACCACGCCCTGCAGCGCCTTGAAGGAGGGGATGGAGCAGGCGCCGGCCAGACCCGCCACGGCCAGCAGCTTGTCCTCCAGCACCTTCTTCTTGTTGAGCAGGGTGGGCTTCACCGCGAGCGTCTGCAGCATCAGGGACACGGCCCCGGGCAGCGCCGTGGCGCCCAGGGCCACGTAGTAGGCCGTGCGCTCCTCGAAGGCCTTCTTGTCGAAGCCCGCGTCGCGGATCATCCGCACCAGATCCACGTAGGCCTTGTCCCGGTCGAACTCGGGCAGCAGCCGCGCGGCGAGGATGCGCACCTGGGGGGCGGCGTCGTTGAGCGCCTCGGTGATGAGCTTGCGCGCCTCGGGGGTGCGGCCCCGGGCGATGATGTTCATCACCTCCAGCTTCACCGCGAGGTTCTTGTTGAGCATCACCAGGCCGAACATCTTCACCCGGTCCGGATGGTTGCTCTTCTCCAGGATGTAGACCATGTCGCGCACGGTCTGCGGTCGTTCCGACTCGAGCCGCTGCACGAACGGGTGGGGCGTGTCCTGGGCGAAGCGCGCGAGCGCGTCGCACATGAGCATGCGGTTCTCGGAGATCTCGATCGTCTCCAGGGCGTTGAGCAGGGCGAACACCGCCGAGGGATCCAACGCCTGGAGGTAGCGCGTGATGTCCACCGGGTTCTTGGGCCGCGTCGTCTTGAGCGTCTCGGCCATGCGGATGACGCGCTGCTCGTCCCCCATCTTCAGCGTGAAGTAGGACACCAGCCGGTCCAGGTGGTGCGTGGTGTCACGCTGGGCCATGGCCTTGAGCTTGAGCAGCATCTGGTTGATGGTGCCGAAGTCGTCCTGGATGAGCATGGCGTCGAGCAGCTGCACGAAGACCTCCTCGAGCAGCTCCATGTCATCCACGCCCCCCTCGATGACGAGGAAGATGGCGCTCACCAGCTTGGGAAACAGGCGCGAGCCCTCCTCCTCGGAGATCTCCCGCTGCAGCCGGGACTTGAGGTCGTCCGAGGCGTAGTTGCCCGCCACGACGAGGCCGCGCATCTGCTCCACGCCGTCCAGCTTGGAGTCCAGGTCCTCGGTGTTCAGGCGCGCGAAGCGCAGGAAGTCGTCCGAGCTCGTCTTGAGGCGCGAGTAGAGGTAGCCGACCACCCGGTCGACCTCGACCTCGACCTCCTGCTCGCCCATCTCGTCCATCCGGAAGCCCTCGACGACCACGTACTCGAGGTGCTCCAGGCCCGAGCGCCACAGCTGCGAGAGCACGTCCTCGGCGCCGCGCTCGGGCTCGGACAGGGCGATGAGGGTGAAGGTGACGAGCTCCTCCAGTTGCAGCCCCGCGCGCAGGATGAGCTGGCGGATGCCGTCGCGGAAGAACTTGTAGGGCAGGGGCGTGTCCTCGGTGAAGAGGGGCTCGCCCTGGAACATGAAGTTCTGCTGCTCGACCTTGATGTACAGCGGCCCGTGCTTGTCCGTGTGCGCCCGGAGCGCCTCGTGCGCGCGGGTGAGGAACTCGGGGAACTTCGCCTCGTTGTGCCGGTACATGCCGATCTGCTTGATGCCCTTGAGCAACTGGAAGGCGAAGTTGCGCGCGGATTCCACCCGCTCCTGGGCGGCGGGATCCGCCACGGGGGCCGCGGCAGCGGCGCTGTCGGTCTGTACCTGGGCCATGAAGTCCTGAGGGCTGCGGGTGGGGGATGGGGGAGGCCCAGTCTACCCCGATTTCTCCCGTCCAGCCTCTCTCCCAAAGGACCCGGCGGCCCGCCTTGTCGTCAGGCCTTCCTGGGAAGTCGGGTTTCGGGCGCCGGGGGTGCACGCCAAGTCACGGCTCCAGGGACGTGGCGTCCGGCGCCCCGGTGGTGCCTCCATCCACGCTCCCTGTCCCGGCATCGAACGGCATCGAGGAGGCCCCCAGCGCGTTCTCGGGTCCCTCGGGGGCGGGTTGAAACGCCTCCAGCCGCTCGATGACGAGCACTCCGGGCATGTCTACGGGCTCCGTGACGACCTTCAGGACGCCACTGTCGGGTGCATCCAGGTGACTGGGATCGGGAAGCACGCCAGGCTCCGTGACGACGGTGACGGTTCCCCCGTCGGAAGTGCCAAGACGCCAGACCGTGTGATCGTCGTCGACCCCGTCGATCATGCGACGGAGGATGCGTCCATCCGTGTGGATCGCGTACTTCGCGCCCGAGTGGATGGGGCGGAGGGTGTCATCGCCACAGCGAGCGAAGTCCTCGTTCACGTAGACGAAGATGATGTTGTCTCGACGGGTGAACCGGTAGTCGAGGGAGTCGAGTCGGGTCGAGCAGGACGAAGGCGCGACGCCCAAGGGGAGGTAGTCGTTGCCGGCGATCATGAGTGCCTGAAGCACGTCACCCTCCAGGTCATACGTGGCTTGCCGCGCATCCACCTCGACAAGCGCCCGGCCGATCGATAGCGGGAAGATGACCGACGTGTCGTTCTCCGTCGGAGCAATGAACCGTTGGGGCATCCGGACGCAACTCACGAGCACGAGGGCGCCCGCGAAGATCAACGCTCTGGAGGACATGAGGCGCCTGCGTGCAAGGGGGGATGGAGACGGCAAGCACTACCGCTCGTCGATGTGGTACCGACGGTCATCCAGCCATTGGACGATGCCATGAGCCGTCTTCCTCCATTCGCCCTGACGCTGAGTCCATGTCATGAGTTCGCGCGTCGCGGGAATGTATTGATGGAACCCATTTCAGGTGGGCGTGCCGGGATCGGACCTTACGGGCTTGGGTTTGGGCTTCCCCAGCATGGACTTCCGCGGCTCGCTCGATGGATTGAAGATCTCGAGCTGACATGCTCATCATCAAGCACGGCGGCTATAACTCCACGCTCGTAGGTGAGCGAGGCGACTCGCGCACCGGTACGTAGCACCGGCCCCCGTGCTCGTAGAACTGGCCGCACGGGGGCCTTCGTACGACACCCATCCAGCAGCCGCCGTTGATGTTCACCTCTCCGGACGGCTCTGGCGCGCACGGCGGGGCCTGCTGCTTGTCGAGGCGCCTCGACGGCATGGGGACCGCGACGCCACCGCCCCCGTCACGGGTCAGCCAGTCAGTCGGCGGTTCCTCCAGCAGTAGGCGGGTGGGGGGAGGCGCGGACGCACTGGGGCGCTCGACACGGGCTACGACAAACGTCACGGACAGGACCACGGCCAGTAGGCCGAGCACGCGTGGGGGCCACACGCTGAGCCACCAGGGCACCCAGCAAGCCGACAGAGCGCGCGGGGCTATGAGCCGGATCATCTGCCGGACACGCACCACGTCCCGCCCAGGCGCTCGCTCACGACGCCGGGCAATCTGGCAGGCCACGAGTATCGGCCCGAGGAGACCCGTCTTGTGCGAGACCTCCAGCGAGAAGAGGAAGATTGCCGCCTTGGAAATCCCCTGTTGCCTGGCGCTGAGAAATGCGCGTGCCCACTGCCGCCTGTTTCGTTGGGTCATAGCTGCGTAGGTGACTTAGCGCGTGGTGTTGTGGTTCGTCCAGAGTCCGCACGGACGGACGAGACCATGCACCAAGGGCGTGGAACTGATCCACGTCAGCGGCTCTCCCGTACTTTGTGTGCACGATGCGGTTGGTGGACTAGAGTGGCTGCGTTTGGGAGAGGGGCTACTCAGCGGAGTCGGTGCTGGACGACACGGAGTTGGTGGGGCGGCTGCGCTACATCCTCGCCTATACGGTGAGGGAGGGTCTGGTGAAGAGGAACGCCGAATGGTCGGGCCTCATGTGTCTGCCGTAGTTACTGGGACTAGCGAGACGGCTGTTCCGGTGGTTTCACAGGTCTTGGGTCACGGACGCGTCATCCACACGACTCCTTTGATGTCTTCCACTGAGCCGTGAGGCTGGAGGTACTCATGCAGTGGCGTTCCAGCAGCGAAGTCCAGGTTTCGTGGGCCTGCATCTCGGAGGATAGAGAACTTCGGAGCATCCACATCTCCGACACTCCGGAGTCCCTTTCCGAGCGTCGCAAGTGCCGGTATGTGTGTTACGGGTGCGGAGACCGGCTTATCGTCCATAAGCGCACACAGAAGGCGGACTCCTTCGTCCACGAGGCTGCCCCCAACTGCCCACTGACCTCAGTCGATGGATCAGAGGCTATCCATCTCAACGCGTTACTGCATTTGAAGCACTTCCTCGATAAGGGGGTTGCGCGCGTGGCAACGCTTACCGTCGCAGCTCCATGCCCGCGCTGCGTGGAATCACAGGCACAAAGTGTCGCTCGTATCCCCGCGCTACGGCTAACCTTCCAGCCCGGGGATCGCGTGGTCATGCGCGAGCGAGGAGTGGGGACGCAACAACCTGATATCCGCATCTTGCGCGGCTCCCAGATGCTGTTAGTGCTGGATATCTTCGCCCAGCAGCCCTGTATGAATGAAAGCTGGGTTTCGCGGGACATCTTTGGAGCCCCCGTGGTTGAGGTAAGCGCCCGTGACATTTTGGGGCGCCAGGACGGCGGGCACGGAGAGCGGTGGACATCCGAGCTGCCTCTGCTCGCGCACAGGACCCGGCAGTTGAAGATTCCCGACTGCAAGGTGCCCCACAGGTCAGAGCCGCTACCTGCGGGCACGTCATCGCGTGAACCTGCCCTGCCCGTCGGGCAATCGTTGCCTCCCGTGCCAATACGCCCCCTTCCTCCCATTGCAAGTCGCCCGCCAGTGACACCGGCCTCATTACCCGGCGGTCTGATAGAGTTTCGCCTGAACTTCTTCGTGAAAGGTCAAGGGCGGAGGGCTTTCTATTGTCTGGTCTGGGTGCCGGACGGTGATGGTGGTCATGGCGAGTTGAGAGAGTTAGATTCCAACGCAACCAAGCCATATTCAAGAAAACTCATGCATCGCTATGATGCCTGTCTTTCAGGGGAGATGCTCAAGGCAGCCGCGAAGGCGGACGTCGAGAAGCTGAAGGAACGATTTCGCCGAGAACGCGGGGCGCAAGATTTTACCCTCAAAGAGATTCCTC
The DNA here is from genome assembly GCF_016904885.1 of Archangium primigenium. Lineage (NCBI taxonomy): Bacteria > Pseudomonadati > Myxococcota > Myxococcia > Myxococcales > Archangiaceae > Melittangium > [Archangium] primigenium. The sequence goes on along the minus strand of NZ_JADWYI010000001.1, from coordinate 6,531,347 downwards.
TGACAGGTGTCGTAACGGATTTTAGTTAAATGTTCTTAACGCAAGTCCCAGTTGAACTGAGGAAAGGCAGCGGCGAAACTAGGCGGACAGCTTGGACAGGGGCATCGCGGCGCGGAGCCGCCGCACAGCCCGAGCCAGTTCGGCCAGAGCACGAGGCCCGAGTCTGCCGGGGTGGCGCTTGAGGTTCGCCACAGTTCGATGGGGTTGAAGTCCGGGCTGTATGTGGGCAGGTACACTACGCGGGCGCCCACCGCGTCAATCGCCTGGCGCACGCCGCGCACCATGTGTGCGCTTAGGTTGTCCATCAGGACGATGGGCATGACCCGCTGACGTGGCTATCCTGCGGTTTGTGTGCATCCCGCGTGCGGTTGGCCGGTTGCCCGAGAGCGCCTGCCTGCTTGCCTTTTCGAAGCACATGAAGTGCGGGAGAGCCACGTCAGCGGGCCAAGCTCAAGCGGCTGGAGTTGACGGACAAGACGGCCATCTATTGGCTCGGGCCGAACGTCACGCTCAGGGGCTGTACGCTGATTCTCGGCGTTTCGGCGCGGTGGCTTCACCTGGTGTCGGGGAAGCTGATCGACTGTACCCTCCAGGCGAAGGGCGAACTGAAGACGCTGCCTTGGACGTCCCTGGGGTTGAAGGGATGCAGCTTCAAGGGACGCTTCAGCGGAAACGATTTCGGTTTCCGCGTGGAGGGGGACGACACGCGGACGCACGGCGGCATCGAGGACTGCGACTTCTCGGAAGCCCGCCTCAATGGCTGCCGCTTCTTCAACTGCGACATGCGCACCATTCACCTTCCGCGCTGGCCGTGCTTCACCTTCATGGACCCCATCGGGCGCGCGGAGGAACTGGCTCGCCGAGAGTGGCCCGGTCAAGTCGGGCTCCTCGTTGAAGGACTCGCGAAGAATCCCAAGGGCACGGTCGCGGAAACGTGGCACGCGCCCTCCATGGCCGAGAAGATGGACACGACGGTCGAGGCGTTGCGTGTGGCGCTGGAGCGGGCGCCTGGGATCTTCATGTAGCGCCTGGCTCTTGCCAGGGCGGCAATGACGGGACCGTGGGCGTGTTCAGGCCCGCCGCCGCAGGGCGGTGACGAGCAGCCCCAGGGTGAGCGCGGTGAAGACGGCCAGGCCCCAGGCATCCGACTCCTGGAAGAGGTGCGCGAGCGCCGTGTCCCCCAGCCAGCCGGGGATGTCCAGGGCGCGGGTCCAGGCCCCATTGCTCGCGATCTCCACGCCCGCGATGAGCACGCCCGCGATGGCGCCGCCGGCGATGTAGCCCGAGGACAGGAGGCTGCCCGGGGAGAAGTCGGACTCGCTCTCCGTTCCAGCGGTGGCGCCACCCCGGGCCCGGTCCGCGAGCGCGCGCACCAGGCCGCCCACGAAGATGGGCGCGCTGCTGGACAAGGGCAGGTACACGCCCACCGCGAAGGGCAGCGAGGACACCCCGCACAGCTCCAGCATCAGCGAGATGAAGACGCCCACCAGCACCAGGTCCCACGGCAGCTTGTGCGTGAGGATGCCGTCGATGATGAGCGCGAAGAGCTGCGCCTTGGGCGCCGGGTAGCGGGTGAGCGGCTGGCCCTCGTAGCTGGTGACGCGGCCGCCAATGCCGGGGTCCACCACGTATTGGATGCGCTCGGCCTCGTCCACCAGGTAGGTGCCCGGCGGCACCGAGGTGTCGGCGCCCCGCACGTGCCCCACGCGCCAGACGCGCTCGGGCGCCTGGCGCACCGCGCCCAGCGCCGCCACCTTCACGCTCTCGCCCGAGGGCAGGCGCACGTCCGTGTCCGCGACGTCCTCCACCCGCAGCGGCGTCCAGCCGCGCAGCTCCCACCCGTTGGGCGCCGCGCCCAGCTCCAGGCCCTGCCGCCACAAGGGGCCCTTGAGCTGCTCGGCCGTCACGCCCCGCGCCGCCAGGGACTCGGCCGACACCGCCCAGGGGTAGCGCTGCTGCGTGCGCGTCGCCTCCGTCAGCACGCTCACGCGCTCGCCCGGGTGGGGCTCGGGGAGGATGGCCGTGGCGCCCCGGTTGAGCACCACCAGCACGCCGCCGATGAACAGCGAGCTGGTGAGCACGCCCACGAAGAGCGCCACCTGCTGGCTCCTCGGGGTGCCGCCCACGAGGAACGCCGTCTTGAGATCCTGCGCCGTGGTGCCGCCGTTGGACGCCGCGATGCCCACGATGGCCGCCGTGGTGAGCGCCATGAAGCGATCCTCGGCGCTCGTCCAGCCGAGCAGCAGGTAGACGAGGCACGTGAACAGCAGCGTCGCCACCACCATGCCGGAGATGGGGTTGGACGAGGAGCCGATCTCCCCGGTGACGCGCGCGCTCACCGTCACGAAGAAGAAGCCACACACGACGATGAGCAGCGCGGACAGCAGGTTGATGTGCAGGGGCGGGGCCCACCACATGGCGAGCACCAGCAGGGCGCTGCCCACGAGCACCACGCTCAGGGGCAAATCGCGCTCGGTGCGGGGCAGGTGGAGCACGTCCGTCCGGGCGCGGCGCGAGGCCCGGAGCGTGGCGAGGCCCCCCCGGAAGGCGCGCAGCAGCGTGGGCAGCGAGCGCACGAGGCTCACCAGGCCGCCCGTGGCCACCGCGCCCGCGCCGATGTAGAGCACGTACGCGTCGCGCACCGTGTCCGGATCCATGTCCCGGATGAGCTGGCCGTCCGGCCGCAACAAGGGCGTGTCCAGGCCCGCGCCGATGAAGGTGATGAGGGGGATGAGGATGAGGTAGCTGAGCACGCCGCCCGCGAAGGTGATGCCCGCCACCTTGGGGCCGATGATGTAGCCCACGCCCAACAGCTCCGGACTCACCTCCAGGGACAGCGAGCCGCCCGCGTAGCCCACGCGCTGGCTCACGCCCGCCGCCGTGGTGCGCACCCAGCTCAGGGGCATGCCCACCACCTCCTTGAACAGGCGCAGCCCCGCGTAGGCGAACTTGTAGAGCCCCCCCACCGCGAAGCCCCAGAGGATGGTGCGCGCGCTCGTTCCGCCCGACTCGCCCGCGATGAGCACGTCCGCCGCCGCGGTGCCCTCGGGGTAGGTGAGCGTGCCGTGCTCCTGGACGATGAGCCCCTCGCGCAAGGGGATCATCATCAGCACCCCCAGCACGCCGCCGAGCGCCGACACCAGGAAGGCATGCCACAGGTCGATGTCGTAGCCGAGCAGCAGCAGGGCCGGCAGCGCCGCCGCCACGCCGAACGCCAGCGACTCGCCCGCCGAGCCCACCGTCTGCACGATGGTGTTCTCCAGCACGCTCGAGCGGCCCCACGCGCGGAAGATGGCGATGGACAGCACCGCCACCGGGATGGAGGCGGACACCGTCAGGCCAACCTTCACCGACATGAAGACCGACGCGGCGCCGAACACGATGCCCAGCACCGAGCCCAGCACGAGCCCCCGCGGCGTCAGCTCGGCGGGAGATTCAGTGGCGGGCACATGGGGCACGGGGGGCGGGGAGTGGCTCACCCGCGCCCTTGTAGCAGACTACTGCACCGCCTCGGTCGCCTCGGGGTCCACCTCGGCCATCAGCGCCGCCAGCTCCGACTTGAGCTTGTCCTTGGCGCGGATCTCCAGCTGGCGCGCGCGCTCGCGCGAGAAGCCGAAGTGCTCGCCCAGCTCCTTGAGCGTCATGGGGCGCTCGTTCATCACGCGCTGCTCGATGATGAAGCGCTCGCGGGGATCCAACCGCATGAGCGCCGTGCGCACCCGCGTGTTGATGAGGCCCGTCTCCTCCTTGTCGGCGAACTCGGCGTCCTGCGGCGCGGTCTCGCTCGCCACGAAGTCCACGTGGCTGTTGCCCCCGTCCTCGCCCATGGGCGCGTCCAGCGACAGATCCCGCCCGCCCATGCGCTGCTCCATCTCGCGCACCTCGGTGGCCTTCACGTTGAGCTTGCGGGCGATCTCGTCCACGTTGACCACCGAGCCGTCCAGCGTGCCGAACTTCTCCAGTTCGCGCCGCGTGCGGGCCAGCGAGAAGAAGAGCTTGCGCTGGGCCTGGGTGGTCCCGAGCTTCACGAGGCTCCAGCTCTTGAGGATGTAGTTCTGGATGTACGCGCGGATCCACCACACCGCGTACGAGATGAGGCGGATGCCCTTGTCGGGATCGAACTTCTGCACCGCCTTCATCAGGCCGATGTTCCCCTCCTGGATGAGGTCGGACATCTTGATGCCGTAGGAGCGGTACTCGTAGGCGACCTTCACGACGAAGCGCAGATTGGAGGTCACCAGCCGGTGTCCCGCGGCCAGGTCCGCCTGGAGGAAGCGGCGCGCCAGGGCCTGCTCCTCGTCGACCGACAGCAGCGAGTACTGGTTGATCTCCGAGAGGTACATGGCCAGCGAGCCCGAGTTGGACGACTGCTCCGTGGTGAGCTGCATGGGGTGTCTCCCGAGGGCCTCCCGAGCGGAGGCCGATGAAAAGAGGTTGTTCCGCGTTCCCGACCAACAACCACCGGACGCGGGGTGCGTAGAGCAACGTGCGTGCCACACCTTCACGCGAAAATTCGTCAATCCCCACGCACACTTGGCTTGTGGGATAGCCGCGTCCGGGGTGCGCCTCCGTAAGCGTTACAGGGAGGAAAAACCTTTCCGGGCAGCCAAGCCTGTAGGGCACTGGGGATTGTCGCCACCTCGCCTTCCCGCCATCGCTCCCGCCTCCCACAGGGACGGGTAATGGGGGACGGGCGCGATGTCAGGGTCACCGGGTCGGGCCCGCGCGCCCCCTCGGAGGACGAGGGGCGCGGCGGGGGCTCACGACGCCCGGGCGGTGGGACGCTGCGAGGTGTCGAGGGCCTGCTTGAGCTCGGCGAGCAGCCGGGCGCTCTCTCCGGAGGCGAGCGGGCGCTGGCCGAAGCGGGCCTCGAGGTAGCGGCGGGTGAGGGTGGCCAGGAGCGGGGCGAGGGGATGGGCCTCGCGCGACAGGCGCGCCGAGACGTCCTCCAGGGTCTCGCCCTCGCGCGGAGGCAGGCCCGCGCGCGCGAGCAGCCGCTCCACCGCGTCCACGAAGCGCGTGGCCTCCTGGCGGGTCGGGCGCGCCCGGCGTCGGGACAGCACGCGCACCAGGCCGTAGAGGGCGAGGCCCACCGCGGCGGCCGTCACCCAGGCCCGGAAGGGCGGCAGGGCGGAGCGGGCCATGGGCTTGCCACTGGGGTCGCGCGGCGGCCGCGTCAGGCCCCGGACGAAGTCCATCTGATCCCGGAACGAGTAGTCGACCACGGCGTTGCGCCACATGGCCTCCATGGACTCGTAGAGGGAGACGAGCGTCTCGAGCACCTTGGAGGACTGGTTGGTGCGGAAGTCCGCGGGCGTGGCGTCCACGGTGACGAAGCCCCGGCCGGGCACCAGCACGTGCGTCCAGGCGTGCGCGTCACCGGCGCGCACCATGTACTCGTCGCCCACGCGCTCGCCGCCGAAGAAGCCCGTGGCCAGCCGGGACTCGAAGCCCTGGGTGCGCAGCATCACGGTGAGCGCCGTGGCGAAGTGCTCGCAGTGGCCCGCCTTGCGCACGAAGAGGAAGTCGCGCAGCGGATCCGCCACGTCCCCGCCCAGCTCCAGCGTGTACTGGTACTCGCGCTGCAGCCACGCGGACAGCTTCTGGGCCGCGGCCAGGGGATCCTTCTCGTCGCCCACCACCCGCCGCGCCAGCTCCTCCACCCGGGGATCCAACGTCTCCGGCAGCGCCAGGAGCTGGTCCGTCTCCTGCTCGTTCATCTTCCCGGGATCCGTGTCCGTGCCGGGTGGCACGCTGTAGACCTCGTAGGAGTAGCCGAGCCCGTCGTCCACGAAGCGCAGCTCGTCCCCGCCCTGCTCGCGCAGCTGGGTGCGGCGGTCTCCCGTGGCCGTATGCGCCAGCGCGTTGCCCAGCTTGGCGGGCGTCTCCAGGGCGATGAGCGTGCGGCTGCCGTAGGCGGGCAACAGCTCGATGCGCTGGTACACCTGCTTCTCCGCGCCCGGACGCAGCGTCACGCGCGTGCGGTTGCGGCGCGAGGGCGCGCCCAGGGTGGTCCACTCCACGCCATCGAAGGTGTCGTAGGTGCGGCCCACCCAATAGGAGGACAGCCGCTCGGATTGGGGATCGGGCTTGAGGCGCGCGCGCAGCACGACGCGGGGGTTGCTCTTGAGGGTGCCCGAGCCCCCCAGGCGCACGGTGTCGGAGAAGCCGCTGGTGGCGGTGCCCAGGCCCGGGCTGGCGCGGCGCACGCCCATGTTCCAGTTGAGGCGCGGAATGAAGACGAAGAAGGCCATGGCGCCCACCATGGCCACCACGGTGCCCCGGCCCAGCGGGCGCATCACCGCGCGCACCGGCACCGGCTCACCCGCGGGCACCGACGACTCCACCACGGCGAGGCCCAGCGACAGGCACGCGAGCACCGCGAACGCGAGCAGGCACACCGCGAAGAGCAGCTCACCGGAGAGCGCCGCGCCACCGGCGATCATCAACAGGCCCGCGAGCAGCACCTGCCCATCCGTGGCCGGCGAGCTCTGGGACAGCACGCGCTGGCCGGCCACGAGCCCCGCGAAGGAGCAGGCCGCCACCACCAGGTCCATCTGGCCGGCGGCCACGGCCAGGTAGATGGCGCCGGCCACGGGCACGAGCAGGGCGGACGTCAGGCGCGGGTAGCGCGCGAAGGGCCGCTTGCCCCAGAGGCCTACCCCCACCGCCAGCAGCACGAGGCCCAGGGCCCAGAGGGGCACCTGGCCGGACACCGCCATGGAGGCGAACGCCGCCGCGACGCTCAGGTCGCGCAAGAGCAGCCTCAACCGCAGGGGGCGCGTCATGCCGCCTCCTCCTCGCGTTGATCCTCGAAACCCAACCACGCCAGCGCCCGGAGCAGGGCGCGCTCCTGGCCCGTGCCCGCGCCCGGACGCAGCCGCTGGCCGGGCAGCTCCAGGCCCACCTCGTGGCCCGCCTCGAGCAGCCGGTGGGCCTGCTCGGCCACCTCCTCGCACCGCCGATCCAGCGCCTCCGGGGCCAGCCCCGAGGCCACCGAGAGCACGTAGGTGCGGCGCTCCTCGCGCTCGCGCTCCACCTTGAGCAGCCGCTGGGTGGCGGCGCTCTTGAGCCAGTGCACGCGCCGCGTGTCCTCGTGCTCGCCCAGCTCGCGCAGGCCCGCCAGGTCTCCCGTGCCGTCCAGGCGGCGGGGACTCGGGGACTCGCCCACGTGGCCCACCGCGGCGTCCTCCGGAGGACCGCACGCGAAGCCCCGCCGGGGGTAGACCAAGAGCGTGCCCGGCAGCGCGAAGACGCGCGTCTTGGCGAACAGCCCCAGGGGCCACAGGGTGGTGACGCGCACGCCGGACAGCTTCATGGGCCCGCGCCGGGCGGCGGTGAGGTCCGCGCGCACCACGTGCTCGGCGCCCGCGGCCAGGTAGCCCACGCCGCCCTCGCCCGTCAGCGCGCAGTCCACCTCGGCCAGGGTGAGCGCGAAGGCATGCCCCGAGCGGCGGGTGATGCCCCAGCGCAGCGCGAAGGGCTCGCCCGCGAACGCGCCGTCCATGCCCACGCGCCGCACGGCCAGATCCTTGAGGCAGCGCTCGGACAGCACGCCCGAGAGGATGATGATGCTCAGCAGCAGACCGAGCACCAGGTAGAGCAGGTTGTTGCCCGTGTTGAGGGCGCCCAGGCCCACGCCGAACGTCACCACCAGGTAGGTGCGCCCCATGCGCGTCACCTTGAGGGTGCGCGGGGGCCGCAGCTGGGCGCGCAGCGCGCGCCGCCAGGAGGCCAGGGGGGAGGCGCTCACCGGGGGGCCGGCACCTTCCGGGCCACCTCCTCGACGAGGTGCAGGGCCTCGTCGCGGGTGTAGGCCCCTTGCGTGCCACTGCGCAGGAGCAGCCGGTGCGCCAGGCACGGCCCGAGCACCGCCCGCACGTCGCCGGGCGTCACGAAGTCCCGCGCGTCCCAGAGCGCGTGGGCCCGGGCCGCCATGCCCAGCGCCAGCACCGCGCGCGTGGACGCGCCCCGCTCGATGTCCCCGTGCGCGCGCGTGGCCTGGGCCAGCCGCACCACGTATTCGGCCACGGCGGTGTCCAGCCGCTGCGCGGCCACCTGGGCCCTCAGCGCGGTGAGCTCCTCCGGCGTGCTCACCGGCTCCAGCACGTCCACGGACGAGGCGGTGTCGCGCTGCTGCGTGAGCAGCCGGGCCTCCACCTCGGGCGCGGGGTGGCCGAGCGACAGCCGCATGAGGAAGCGATCCAACTGGGAGTCCGGCAGGGGGTAGGTGCCGGAGAAGTCCACCGGGTTCTGCGTGGCCACCACCGTGAAGGGGCGAGGCAGGGGGTGGGTGGTGCCATCCAGGGACACCTGCCCCTGGGCCATGGCCTCCAGCAGCGCGGACTGGGTGCGCGGCGGGGCGCGGTTGAGCTCGTCGGCCAGCACGAGCTGGCGGAAGATGGGACCGGGCCGGAAGGAGAAGGTGGCCGAGGCGGCGTGGAAGACCTGGGCCCCGAGGATGTCGGTGGGCATCAGGTCCGCGGTGAACTGCACGCGCGACAGGCTCAGGCCGAACGAGCGGCCCAGGGCCTCCACGAGCGTGGTCTTCCCCACGCCGGGCACGTCCTCGAGCAGGAGGTGGCCGCCGGCGGCCACGCAGGTGACCGCCAGGCGCAGCTCGCGCTCCTTGCCCTGCACGGCGAGGGACAGGTTGGCGGCCACGCGCTCGAGCGCGGCGCGCGCGGTGGCGGCGGAAACGGGAGGGGTGACGTCGGCTCGGGCAGGGGCGTTCATCGGGCGGCCCACTCTACTCCAGCCCGAGCGCGATCCTGGGCAGGTGCGACACCTTCCCCGCGATGCCCGCTCGGGGGAAGTGGCCGGCGGCGTGACGCTCGCCAGGCCGACTGGTGGGCCCCTGGGGACCGCGAGGCGCTTCTCCCGGGGCGGGGAGGAGGTACGCCTCGAGCGGCCTTCAGGGCCCGCGAACTACGCGAGGACTTCTTCGGGCCGGTAGTACGCGTTGGACGGGGTCGTCTCGCCGAGGCTCAGGCCGAAGTAGCGGAACATGCGCTGCTGGTGCCGGTCCAGGCCCCGCATCCGCACCTTGCGATCCACGAGCCCGGTGGTGAGCACGCCCACCGCGGAGTCCCGGAATTCACGCAGGTGGGTGAAGTCCACTTCGACTTCCCGCGTCGTTCCCAGCGCGTCCAGCGAGCTGCGCAGCAGCCGGGCCGTCTGCCCGTCCAGCGTGCCCTTCAACCGAAGGGTCATGCAACCCGCGCGCTCTTCCTGCTGAATTTCCAGCCCCACCATGGCTCGTCTCTCCGTGCGTCTCGCGGCGTCTCGTGAAGAGAACCAGCGCCTGTCGGGGGCGTCCGGCCCGAAGTGGAACCACCCACCCCGGCGCACAGCGGAACGGAACGTAAGATGCGCGGGAAAACCCAGAAAGGGCAGTCACTCGTGGGCGAAACCCGGATCATTGTCGGCCACTGGGCGTGCGGAGTGTTGGCCAGTCATCATCCCGGGCCCTTGGAGACCTTCTGCGCGTCCAGTCGGGTGAGTTCGCGGGCGGGCGGCTGGGTCTTGAGGCGGCGGAACTCGCGCATGACCTTGGCGGGGTAGCCCGCCATGAAGCGCTCGCGCACGTCCGTCTGGCCGAGGATCTTGCGCGCCAGGGTGGGCCCGGCGTTGTAGGCCACCAGGGCGCGCTCGGGCGTGCCGAAGCGGCTGATGAGGTTGGCCAGGTAGGCGGTGCCCAGCTCCACGTTGAGCTCGGAGTCGAACAGGTTGGTGCTGCGCTGCAGCTTGAAGCCGGCCTTGTCCGCCAGGTAGGTGCCCGTGTCCGGCATCACCTGCATGAGGCCCATGGCGCCCACCTGGGACACCGCGTAGTTGTTGAAGGAGCTCTCGGTGCGGATGACGGCCACCACCAGGAGCGGATCCAGCCCGTTGGCGCGCGCCTCGCGCACGATGGCCATGGCGAGCCGCCGCTGCTGGCGATCGGGCAGCTGCGAGGCCTGCACCGCCGCGGCGATGCCCAGGAGTTCCGCCTCGGCGTAGAGCTCCGCCTCGCGCTCCATGCGCGCCAGTTTGTCCTCCTGCTCGGCCAGCTTCGCGCGCAGCTCGCGCATCTCGGCGCTCTTGCCCCCGGGGATGTAGGGCTGGAAGGCCTGCGCCATCGTGCTCCCCAGACCCACCACCACCACCAGCGCCACCGTCCACGCCTTCATACCGTTCTCCCCCACACGCGCCATCGTTTGGGCCGCGTGTCCCCTTGCGGCAGTTGCCGAACCTCAAAGCAGTCCACGTGCCAGAGGCTAACTCCCTGGAATCACGGGTAGCGCGTCCAGGGTAGGACAATCCCCTCCAGGAAAAACGCCCGTTCCCCGCGTCTCGGGTCCAGGACGGGGCCTGTCGAAAGGAGGGGATGAAGAGGGGTTGCCCCCGCCCCCGGGGCACCCCAGCTTTGCGCCCGAGGCCTGGCGTGGCGCGCGCGAGAGGTGTGCGGGGCGCCCTGGGGTGGAGAGGAGTGGGCGGCGTGTATTGGACGATGAGCGCGATCCTGTTCTTGTTGTGGGTGCTCGGCTCGGTGACGGGTTCCACCGAGGGCCACTGGGTGCACCTGCTGCTGTTGTTCTCCGTGGTGACGCTGACGCTGGCGCTGGCGCAGCGGGGCAGGGGGTCCATGGCGTCATGAAGGACGCGCCCTCGGTCGTCCACGTGGAGCTGCCCCGGGACGCCGGGGGCTTCGTGCGGCGGGAGTGCCCGCGCTGCCAGCGGGACTTCAAGACGCGGCCGTGCCGCCACGACGCGAACATCCTGCAGCGCCGGCTCGCGTCGCTCTTTCCGTTCGAGAACGCGCACGAGAGCTTCGAGGACGTGCCCGACGGGTGGTGTCCTTATTGTGGGCACCGGGCCGCCGGGGACGAGTGGCTCACGCCGGCGCAGCAGGCCCACGTGGAGGACGTGGCGCGCTCGTGGGCCAACCACGTGCGCTACGAGCAGCTCGCGCACGTCTCGCGCACGCTGGCGGTCAATCCCCGGCCCACCTTCGTGAGCGCGCCGCCGGTGGCGATGCCCGGGCCCATGTCCCCGGACTCGGACGACCTGCGGCTCTTGCCGCTCGTGTGCTGTGGCGAGGACGTCAAGGCGCTCTGGGACTGGGAAGGGCCGCTGTTCTGCCCGCGCTGTGGCACCCGGCACGGGGGCCCGGAGGGCGCGCACGTCCCGGAGTGGGTGTTCATCCAGGAGTAGACGGGCGCGGAGCCAAGAGGGCAGGCTGCCGGCCCATGCGCTGGACGTGGACAGCCCGGAGGGTGGCGCCGCTCGTGTGGCTGGGCCTGCTCGCGCTCCCGGCACGGGCGCATGACGCGGACATCCTCTACGCGCAGCTCTGGCGCCCGGAGGCGGCGGGCGCCGAGGTGCGCGAGCGCATCACCCTCACGGCCGACACCCTCGCGCTGCTCCTCCCCGCGGACGCGGACGGCGACGGGGTGCTCACCCAGGCGGACCTCGACGCGCGCGCGCCCGCCCTGGCCCTGGGCTTCTGGGACGCCGTGCCGCTGAGCGCCGGGGACACCCCCTGCGCGCGCGGGGAGACGAGCGCCCGGGTGCGCGAGACGTACGTGGCGCTGGAGGCGCGCTTCACCTGCCCCCCCGGGGTGCTGCGCCAGCGCTTCTCCCTGCTGGCGCTCCTGCCCCCCTCCTACAAGGTCGTGCTGGGCAGCCTGGCCGAGGGCGAGCGGGGCCAGCGCTTCGCGGACGCGGCCCAGCCCACGGTGGTGATGGAGGAGCGCGCCGCCTCGGGGCTGCTCGAGTGGGTGGGGCTGGGGCTGTTCCACATCTTCCAGGGGGTGGATCACCTGGCGTTCCTCCTGGCGGTGCTGCTGGTGGGCGGCTCGCTCCAGCGGGTGCTGCTGCTGGTGACGGCCTTCACCGTGGCGCACTCGTTGACGCTGGGCGCCACGGCGCTGGGCTGGCTGCGGCTGGGGGAGGGCAGCGGCGGTTGGGTGGAGGTGGCGATCGCCGCGTCCATCCTCTGGGTGGCGGTGGAGAACCTCACGGGCCGGGGCCTGGGCCACCGCGTGGGGCTCACCTTCCTGTTCGGCCTGGTGCACGGCCTGGGCTTCGCGAGCGTGCTGGCCGGCTACGGGCTCGGCGACTCGGTGGTGGGCGCGCTGTTCGGTTTCAACCTGGGCGTGGAGCTGGGCCAGGCCCTCGTCGTCCTCGGGCTGCTGCCCGTCATGCGGCTCTTGCGCCGACGCCCCAGGTTGTACCAGCGGACAGTGCGCGTTCTGTCGCTCCTCCTCGCGGCCGGGGGAGGGTATTGGTTGGTGGAGCGGGCATTCGCGTTGATCGGTTGAATCCTGGCGAACCCGTTCATAGCTTCGAAACGGGGTAGGGGGCAGGACTTGGGGAGGGATGATGGGCGCGAGACATACCCGATTGGCCGCCGCACTCGCCGCGGCATGGGAATCCGAAGTGGTATCCGCACGGCGCATGACCATGCTCGCCGAACGGTTGGGGGACAGCCGGGGGCGGGCCCGACTGATGGTCCTCGCCGCGTTCTGCCGGGCACACGCCTCTCGGTTGCTGGCCCGTCTGGCGGCGCTGGGGCGCGGTCCCCTGCCCGTACCGCCCGAGGAGCTGACGCTCGACGACGACACGGTGCGTGAACTGCGGCGCGAGGCGGCTTTCGCCCGTGCGTCCGCCGCCCGCTACGAGTCCACCGCCGAGCTGGCCCGCCAGCACGCGGACCTGTCGAGCGCCTGGGTGTGCGAGCTCAACCGGACCGAGGAGCAGGATCGCTCCCGGGAGCTCTTCGCCCTGGCCGAGGGCGCCGCCCAGAGCGGAACCGTGGAGGCGCGGCCGGTCCAGGTCGCCGCCCCCGCCGAGTAGGCTGACAGCGCCCGCGCCTTTTGCGTAAAAAGGCGCCATGGCCAAGGCCGAGACCTACGACGATTTGATCTTCCAGTTGGGCGACCTCGCGCGGGATCGCCTCGCGGGCAAGCCCAACTGCCCGCGCACGATGGACCGCGTCTACCGTGCGGAGGCCGCCCTGGGCGCCCGGCAGGAAGAGCTGGCGGCGCTCGAGCAGCAGATGAACGACGAGGACGCCGCCTGGCAGGAGTACCTCGGCCAGTACGATCAGCGGAGAGCCGTCCAGGCGGAGATCGTCAAGAAGTGGAAGAAGGCGGTGGACGCCGTGGAGGGTCAGCTCAAGACCATCCGCAAGACGCTCATCTCCCGCCGGGCCGACCTGCGCTACGCGCAGACGTCGCTCAAGAAGATGGAGGCCAAGCACGCCGACCTGGAGCTCACCACCCAGGACGACTCGAAGCTGGCCATGTCCCGCGACAACATCAAGAAGAACCGCCTGCAGTCCATGCGCATGACGCGCGAGGTGGAGGACCTGGAGCGGCAGGTCGAGTTGGCGCTCACGCCCAAGCCCGGCCAGCCCGGCGCCCCGGGCCTGGTGGCCCACAAGCGCATGCTGGACATGGAGGACCAAATGACGGCCCGCAAGGAGGCGCTCGAGCAGGCCCTGGCGGACTACGACGCGGCGATCGCCCAGAAGGAAGACGAGGTGAAGGCCGCGGATGAATACCTGGAGCAGGCGCTGTTCCTGCTCGGCGAGGACGTGTACGCCCAGCGCATCGCGGACGCCCAGCTCGCCCCCTTCTACCCCCGGCTGGATCGCGCCCGGTGAGGGCCGCCCGCGCCCACGGTGCTTGACCCCGGGGGGGCAACTGGTACATTGCGCCGCTTCCCGGCGTCCGGGGAAGGGTCAAAACGGACGCAACTTGCTGAATTCATTGATGTTTTCGCGCGAGGCCGCGCGAGCTGTGAGGACGACGTGAAGGGTTTGATCGGTAAGAAGATTGGCATGACGCAGGTGTTCAACGACGAGGGCAACCTCGTTCCCGTGACGGTGGTCGACGTCAACACCTGCCACATCGTGGGCAAGCGCACGCCGGAGAAGGACGCCTACTCCGCCATCACGCTGGGCTTTGGTGAGATCCGCGAGAAGAACGTGAACAAGCCCCAGCTGGGCTTCTTCAAGAAGGCGAGCGCCCCGCTGCGCCGCCACCTGAAGGAGTTCCGCGTGACGGCCGAGGAGGCCGCCGGCTTCAACGTGGGCGACGCCGTCAAGGCGGACCTGTTCACCAAGGGCGAGCTCGTGGACGTCACGGGCATCACCAAGGGCCGCGGCTTCCAGGGCGTCATGAAGCGCTGGAGCTTCAAGGGCTCGCAGACGGCCACGCGCGGCACCCACGAGTACCGCCGTCACCCGGGCGCCATCGGTCAGCGTAAGACGCCCGGCCGCGTGTACCCGAACAAGAAGCTGCCCGGTCACTACGGCGTGGAGAAGGTCACCACCCAGAACCTGACCGTGGTGGACGTGGACGTGGAGAAGGGCCTGCTGCTCATCAAGGGCGCGGTCCCCGGCCACAACGACGGCATCATCGTCGTGCGCCCGAGCATCAAGGTCGCCATGCGCGCCCAGCACAAGGCCGCCCGCGCCGGGAAGTAGTCCGCCGCCCGCCCTGTGTGTGCTCCCTCCTTCCCGGGCCCTCCCGGGAGCGAGGGCCGGGCATCTCGTCCTACCGAGCCTCCAGGCACCGCCACAGGGTCTCCTCGACGCCCCGCTCCGGTCTCCCACCGGGCGGGGCGTTCGTGTTTTCCCCGGCAAGGGCCCCCGGCCCTCGTGCCCGGGGAAACGTTCTCCAGAGAGCGCTCGGTCTCTTCTCCGTATGAAAGCGCGTGCCCTGCAAGGCGCGCTCCCTTGATCCTAGGGAGCGGCATGCCCAGATGGATGCGCCATACGGACATATGACTCCACGGATCTCCTTTCGTTTCGTCTCGCTGGCCCTGGTGCTCTCGGCCCTGAGTGCGTCGGCCCAGCAGCAGGTACTGGATCCCGCCGCCGTGCGTCACCGGCTCTACTCGCCGGAGAACCGGCTGGAACTCTCGCTGGCGGTGGGTCTGCCCGCGCGTGAGTACCTCACGGGGCACTACAACCTGAACGTGGGCGTGGCCTACAACGCCTTCCGCACGCTCGGCCTGGAGGCGCGCGGCGGCTACGCGCTCAGCCGCCACACGGGCCTGGCGCGCTCGCTCTCCGAGAGCTTCCTCAACCGCGAGGACAAGCGCATCACCGACGAGCTGTCGGACATGTGGGAGATGGGCGCGCACGGGGTGGTGGGGGTCCGCTGGGCGCCCATCTACGGCAAGCTGTCGCTCCTGTCGGACGCGACGGCGCACTTCCAGGCCTACCTCTGGGCGGGCGGCGGACTCGCCTCGCTGCGGCGCGAGTCCATCGTGCAGTGCTCGCGCGTGGTCGATCGGGCGCGGGGCGTCTGTGACAACCGCACCAACCCCACGGACGCCTCCACCGCCACCGAGTCCTACTGGCGCACGGACAGCCGCGTGGCGCCGGTGGTGTCGGCCGCGGTGGGGCTGCGCTTCTTCCTCACCCAGCGCCAGGCGCTGCGCCTGGAGCTGCGCGACTGGGTCTTCCAGGACCAGTTCCGCGTCAACGTGGACCGTGAGCGCTGGGAGGCGGGGCAGGAGAGTGGTGAGCCCTCGCCCAACCCGGGATTCACGCACCTCGTGCAGTTCGACCTTGGCTACACCTTCCTTTTCTGAGGCCGCGCCCTCCCATGCGATCCACCGCGCTCTTGTCGTCGTTGCTCCTGGCGGCCGCGCCCGCCCTGGCCCAATCCCCCACCGGGACGCCGCCCTCGCCCGTCCGGCCGGAGACCCAGGTGTCTCCGCCCCTCCGGGCCGAGCCCGCCCCTCCCGCGCCTCCCGCCGACGCGCCCCTGGCCGCCGCGGCCGGGGACGCCCCCCTGCCCGTGGCCAACGCCGAGCAGCAGCGGCTGATCAACGGCGCGCCCCTGAACAACCCGAATGTCGCCGTGCACGTGGTGCAGAAGAAGCGCTTCGCGGACGCGGGCCGGCACGAGTTCACGCTCTACCCGGGGGTGCCGCAGATCAACGGCCGCTTCACCCGGCACGCGGGCACGGGCCTGCAGTACACCTACCACCTGCAGGAGAACTTCGGCCTGCAGCTGACCGGGCACTACAACTGGTACGCCAACGAGAGTGACTTCAACCTGGAGCTCATCGACAAGGTGCGCGAGCAGGCCCAGGCGGCCTCGGCGCTGCTCCTGTCGTGGGGGGCGCTCGCGGGCGTGGAAGTGACGCCGCTGTACGGCAAGTTCGCCTTCTACGACAACCACCTCTTGCAGTTCAGCGTGGTGCTCAGCGGCGGGGCGGGCTTCGGCTCCACGCGCGTGCTCATCCGCCCGGAGGTCACCCAGCAGGTGGACGGCGTGGGCTCGGTGGTGCCGGCGCGCTTCGGGGACACGGGCGGCAAGTTCCTCGGCTCGGTGGGCGGCGGCCTGCGCGTGCAGTTCGGCGACTCCATGGCCCTGCGCCTCGAGGTGCGCGATCAGGTCTACACCGCGCGCGTGGACCGGGTGGACGGCTGCAACCAGCGCGACTTCGGCCTCCTGGAGGAGGCGCGCGGCAGCGGCCAGACGTTCGCCGAGCTGGACCTGAGCGGCAGCTGCCGCTTCCAGAAGTTCGACGGCGTGGATCCGAAGACGGGCAAGAACTACCGGGAGGACATCGTGCTGGGCAAGGACCTGGTCGGCAATCCCTCCTCGGACGTGCTCAACAACCTCGGCTTCTACGCCGGCTTCTCCTACCTCTTCTGAGACCGCGCGCCATGTACCGACTCCTCCTGTCCTCGCTGCTCCTCCTCGCGCCGCTGGCCGCGTCCGCCCAGGACGCGGGCGCGTATGACCAGGCGCTCTCGGCCTTCAACTCGGGAGACGTGGCGCGCGCCGCGCCGCGCTTCCAGGAGCTGGCCACGCGCGCGAGCGACCCCGCCGTGCGCGCCCGCTCCGAGTTCTACCTGGCCCAGAGCCTGGTGCGCATGAAGCTGCCGGTGAGCGGCCTGCTCGCCTACGCGCGCGTGGTGGCCGCCGGGCCCCAGCACCCCTCCTACCTCCAGGCGCTGGAGGGCCTGGTGGACGTGCAGGAGACGCTCAACGAGCAGAACCTCGTGCCCAACCTGCTCGACAAGGCGTACACGCCCGAGGTGCGCGACACCTGGACGAAGCTGCCGCCCGGCGTGCTCGCCCGCGTCCACTACCAGCTGGCCACCATCAGCCACCGCCGCGGCAAGCTCGAGGAGGCGCGCACGCTGCTCGAGGCCGTGCCCGCCGACAGCCGCTTCTACGCCCGCGCGCGCTACCTGCTGGGCGTGGTGCTCGCGGATCCGCACTACCCGGGCCGTCCCGCCGAGGCCGATCGCCTGGACAGCGCCGCGCGCGCCGCCTTCCAGTCCGCGCGCGACGCGCTCCGGGACTCGAAGCAGGCGGGCCGCGAGGAGGTGGAGCAGCTCGCGCCGCTGGGCCTCGGCCGCCTGCACTACGGCCGCCACGAGTACCCGGCCTCCATCGCCGCCTACGAGTCCGTGCCGCGCTACGGCCGCTTCTGGGACCAGGCCCTGTTCGAGAACGGCTTCGCCCGCTTCCAGGACGAGGACTTCGGCGGCGCACTGGGCAGCCTCCAGTCCCTGCACGCCCCCCAGTTCGAGAACGCCTTCCAGCCCGAGTCGTGGATCCTCAAGGCGACCGTCTATTACTACTCCTGTCTCTTCGACGAGGTGAAGACCACGCTCGCCGCCTATGACGCGCTCTACGAGCCCATGGCGAAGCAGCTCGAGCCCTTCACCCGCGAGGACGTGACGCCCCTGAGCGCCTACAACCTGGTGGTGGCGGAGAACCGGCGCCTGCCCCAGCCCATCTACCTGTGGATCCACGACAACGAGCGCATCCAGGACGTGCGGCGCATGGTGGCGCGCGTGGAGGGCGAGCGCCGCCAGCTCAGCGAGCAGGGCGCCTGGCGCGGCACGGGGCTCGTGCAGGAGACGGTGTCCGCCCTGGAGGAGGCGCGCGACACCCTCACGCAGATCGGCGGACGCTACGCCAAGAGCCGGCTCCAGGAGGCCGCCCAGAACCTGCGCACCTTCTCGGATCAGGCGGAGATCATCCGCGTGCAGACGGCGCTCGACGAGAAGGACCTGCTGCTCGCGGGCGTGGATCAGAAGGGCCTGCTCAAGACGCAGTCCATCTACCGGCCGAAGATGCCGGGCGCCGACTGGAACTACTGGAAGTTCCAGGGCGAGTTCTGGCGCGACGAGATCGGCTACTACCAGTACACGCTCAAGCGCGGCTGCCCGGCCCGGCCCGAGCCCTGATCCACCGCTCCGGGCGGTTGTCCCCCTCGCGGCTGGCGGCCCGTTCCGCCAGCCGCGTTCGTTTGCGGGAGCGCCTCTGCCCGGTGGTGGACACTTCGAGCGAGGAGCCGGGCGAGCCGATCTCCGAGGTCCCCTCTCGGCGCTGTTCAGCCCTTGCCGATCTCCGAGGGTAGAGCACTTCTCATTCCAACTCCGCGTTTCTACTTTGGCCCGTACCTTACGGTGGGTGGTGACGGAGGCGGTTGGGGTGGTTCGGAGTGGCTCCACTGGGGAGAGCTTCGGCTGCCAAGGTGCCCTCTTTTTCCTGGCCCCACCACAGGAGCTCTCATGAAGTCGGTCCTTCGTTTCGGTGCGCTGGCGGTGGGGGTGGTGCTCACCACGGGCGGAACAGGAGAGGCGGCTCAACCCACGCGAAAGCCCACGGCCGCCGCGTCCAAGCGTCCCCCGTCCAAGAACGCCAAGGCGGCGAAGAAGCCCGCCAGCGCGGCTCGCAAGGCCCCGGTGGCGGCGGCGGCGGCGCAGGCCCCGGGTGCCATCGCGGCCCCGGAGCCCGAGCCCACGCGCGTGGGTCCCGCGCGCATGAGCCCGGCGGCCATGCGCGACGCGCCGCGCATCGCGGATGATCAGAAGGACGCCCTGGCGGACCGCAAGCGCGACGAGGCCCTGGAGGGCTTCAAGCGCCTCATCCCCAAGCTGCAGGCGGGCTCGCCGCGCAAGGCGGACATGCTCTACCGTCTGGCGGAGCTCAACTGGGAGAAGTCCAAGTACCTCTACCAGCAGGAGATGAACACCTACCTCAAGGCGGAGAAGGCCTTCGACGCGGCCACCGCCCGCGGCGAGAAGCTGGAGGCGCCCCAGCAGGATCACCGCGAGAGCGAGCACTACCGCGCGGAGACCATGTCGCTCTACCAGGAGATCCTCCGCGACTACCCGGAGTGGCCCCAGCGCGACGAGGTGCTCTTCTACCTGGGCTACAACCAGCAGGAACTCGGCAAGCGCGACGAGGCGGTGAAGACCTACCTGGAGCTGGTGGCCAAGTACCCCCAGTCCCAGTTCGTGCCGGACACCTACGTCCAGCTGGGCAACCACTACTTCGAGAACAACAAGCTCAAGGAGGCGCGCGGCTACTACGAGAAGGCGCTCGCCTCCAAGGTGCCCAAGGTCTACGCCTACGCCGTCTACAAGCTCGCCTGGTGTGACTACAACGCCGGCGGCTACGACGAGGGCCTCACCCGGCTGCACGAGGTGGTGGACTTCGCCAGCCAGCGCGGCGAGGAGCTGGGCGACCTGCGCACCGAGGCGCTCAACGACCTCATCATGTTCTACGTGAAGCTGGACAAGGCCCAGGAGGGCATCGCCTTCTTCAAGGCCAAGGCCCCGGAGAAGCGCCAGGAGCGCCTCATCTCCAAGATGGCCGTGCAGCTCGTGGACGTGGGCCTGTACGACAGCGCCATCGAGACCTACCGCGTGCTGCTGCAGGACCGGCCCATGGGCGCGAGCGCCCCGGAGTACCAGCAGGCCATCGTCCACGCCTTCGAGGGGCTGCGCCAGCGCGACAAGGTGCGCGCCGAGATGAAGACCATGGTGTCCGGCTACCGTCCGGGCAGCGCGTGGTGGAAGGCCAACGAGGGCAACACGCCCGTCCTGCGCAACGCCTTCAGCGTCACGGAAGAGGCCATGCGCGTCATGGTGACGGACTACCACCAGGAGGCGCAGAAGACGCGCCAGGTGGAGACGTACCGGCTCGCCCGCGACATCTACAAGCAGTACGTGGACACCTTCGCGTCCAGCACGGATCCCGAGTTCCTCTCCGACTCCGCCTTCAACATGCGCTTCTTCTACGCGGAGATCCTCTGGGCCCTGGAGGAGTGGGAGGCCGCCGCCACCCAGTACGACGCCGTGGCCGCCTTCCAGGTGCCCGACCGCGACTCGGCGCGCGAGGTCTCCAACGAGACGTACCGCAAGAGCGCCTCCTTCGCCGCCATCATGGCCTACGACAAGCTCGTGAAGATCGAGCGCGGGGAGCTCTCCAAGAGCGACCTCAAGGACGGCCAGAAGGTGGACGAGAACAAGTCCAAGGGCCAGGTGGAGAAGAAGGGCCGCATCACCAAGAAGGACGCCCACCAGGCCGAGGAGCCCCTCACGCGCCACGAGGACAAGCTCGTCGCCGCGTGCGACACCTACAACCGCCTCTTCCCGGACAACCCGGACGAGATCGACCTGCGCTACCAGGCGGCCCTCATCGTCTACGACCGGCACCACTTCCTGGAGGCCGCGCGCCGCTTCGGCGACATCATCCAGAAGTACCCCGCCGAGCGCCGCAGCCGCGACGCCGCCGACCTGACCATGTACGTGCTCGAGTCGCGCGAGGAGTGGGACGAGCTCAACAAGCAGGCGCGGCTGTTCCTCGCCAACGACAAGCTCATCAAGCCCAACCCCGAGTTCGCCGCCCGCGTGGCGCGCGTGGCCGAGGGCGCGCGCTACAAGTGGATCCACGAGGTCATCTACCAGAAGCAGAAGGAGCCGGCGCGCGCCGCCAGCCTCTTCCTGGACTACGTGAAGGAGTACCCGCGCTCGGAGAACGCCGACCGGGCCATCACCTCCGCCATGGTCATCTTCGAGGAGGCGGGCCAGGTGGACCGCGGCATCGCCGCCGGCGAGCGCCTGCTGCACGACTACCCCGGCAGCGTCTTCGAGCCCAAGGTGCGCTACACGCTCGCGCGCCTCTACGAGAAGATGGCCGAGTACGCCAAGGCCGCCGCCATGTACTCGGCCTTCGTGGACGCCCAGGACTCGGGCCAGCGCCTGCTGCAGTCCCAGAAGGCCCGCAAGGCCGAAGCGCGCGCCCAGGCCAAGAAGGCCAAGAAGGGCAAGCCCGAGGCCGCCGAGTCCGCGGAGACGCCGCCCGACGCGGCCGCGGGCTCGCGTGACGAGGAGCGCCGCGCGCTGCTCGCCGAGTCGGAGAAGTGGGTGTCCGACGCGCTCTTCAACGCGGGCCTGTGGTGGGAGGGCGTGGGCGAGAGCGACAAGGCGCTCGCCGCCTACCGCGCCTACCTCAAGCGCTTCAAGGATCGGCCCGACGTGCCGCGCATCGCCTACAACCTGGGCATCGTGTACGGCAAGGACGGCAAGTGGCCCGAGGCCTCGCGCACCCTCGAGTACTTCCTCACCGTCTACGGCAAGGACGCGCGCGTCTCCCAGGCCGAGATCTACCGCGCGCGCCACGAGCAGCTCGTCGCCTACCAGCACCTCAAGAGCGCGCGCAACGTGGATCGCGTGCGCTCGGACCTGCTCTACGGCTGGAGCAAGCTGAGCGCCGAGGACAAGCAGCAGCCGGACCTGATCGACGCCTACGGCCAGGCGCGCTTCCTCGCCGTGGAGGAGGACTGGCAGGCCTTCACCGCCATCCGCTTCAAGCGCGTGAGCACGGTGCGCGCGGACCTGGCCGCCAAGCAGAAGGCGCTGCAGAAGCTGGAGAAGCAGTACGTGGACGTGCTCGCCAGCGGCTCGGGCGAGTGGGGCATCGCCGCGCTCACCCGCATCGGCCTGGCCTACGCGGACTTCGCGCGCAACATCATCGACTCGCCCAACCCGCCGGGCCTCGACGAGGAGCAGCTCGCCATGTACCGCGGCGAGCTGGAGAACCTGTCCCTGCCGCTCGAGGACAAGGCCAGCGAGGCGCTGGAGAAGGCCCTGGGCAAGGCCTACGAGCTGTCCGTCTACAACGAGTGGACGGTCGCGGCCCAGGATCAGGTCAACCGCTATCACCCGGGCGCCTACGCCCAGGTGCGCCAGATGCCCTATCGCGGCAGCGAGTTCTTCGCCACCGCCGACAGGGTCAAGGACTCCGGAGTGGGCGCCCAGACCCCGTCCCAGGACGAGGCCTCGCCCACGCCGCCCACCGCCTCCCGGGAGGTGCTGCCGTGAAGACTTCCATCCTGCATCCCGCCATCCGCCTCGCCCTGTCCGCCGCCGCGCTGAGCCTGGCCGCGTGCGCCACCACCGCCCAGGTGCGGCCGGTGCCCGTGGCCACCGAGAGCCACCCCACGCCGGTGGCCGAGGCCCCCGCGGCCGAGGCCGCCGCCGAGGCCGCGAAGTCGCCCGAGCGCACGCCCGACAAGCCGCACCCGGCCCAGGCCGTGTTCACCGAGGCCGTGGCCGCCTTCGACGCGGGAGACTACGACGGGGCGCGCGCGGGCTTCGAGAAGGTGCTCAAGCTCGCGCCCCAGAGCCTCAACGCCCAGTTCAACCTGGGCCTCATCGCCGAGCGCCAGGGCCGCGTCGACGACGCCGTGGCCGCCTACGAGAAGGTGCGCTTCCTGGAGCCCGGCCACGTGTCCATGCTGCTCAACCTGGGCCGGCTCTACCGGCAGCAGGAGAAGTACCCGGACGCCATCTCCCTCTACGAGACGGGGCTCAAGACGCCCGGCAACGAGTTCGAGCCGGCGCTGCTCAACAACCTGTCCACCGCGTACCGGCTCGCGGGCAAGCCCGCCCAGGCCGAGTCGAGCGCCCGCCGCGTGCTGGCGCGCCACCCGGAGGACGCCGAGGCCTTCAAGAACCTGGGGCTCGCCGCGCTCGCCCAGGGCCGCTACCGGCTCGCCGAGACGGTGCTGCTCCAGGCGCGCAAGCTCGCGGACAAGGATCCCGGCGTCCACAACGACCTGGGCATGGTCTACCTCAAGCTGGAGCAGCGCCCGCGCGCGCTCGCCCAGTTCCAGAAGGCCGTGGCGCTCGACGAGCGCTTCGCCCCGGGCCACGTGAACCTGGGCGCGCTCGCGCTCGCCTGGCGCGACTACGCGGGCGCCGAGCGCGCCTTCGCCAAGGCGGTGGAGCTCGAGCCCGGCTCGTCCTCCGCGTGGCTGTCCTACGCCTGGGCCCTGGACGGACAGAAGGGGAGGGATCCCCAGAAGGGGCTCGCCGCGGGCGCCGCCTTCGAGAAGGTGCTCGCCCTGCGCGCCGAGTCCTCCGAGGCCGTGTGCGGCGCGGGCTGGGCCTACGCCGTCGAGCGCGCCGGCTGGGACAAGGCCGAGGGCTTCCTGCAGCGCTGCAAGGCCTCGGCGAGCACCAGCGCCCAGGACAAGCAGCTCATCGACTCGAAGCTCCAGGGCCTGGCCGCCCTGCGCAAGAGCGCGGCGGCGGCTCCGGCCGCGGTCGGCGGCAGCGGGGCGCTCCCGGACGCGGCTCCGGCCGAGTCCCCGGCCGAGCCCGCGCCCACCCCGGCCGAATAACCTTCCACCCCCGGGGAGAAGTTTTTTCCCCCGGGGGGTGGATCGCCAGCCGGGTGGATCTATTTTCCCAAGCAGTTTCGCGGAGTTCCACGGCTCCGCGACGTTGGATCGAGGCATGCAAGAGCGGTTGGGGTGCCTGCGAGGAGACCGCGGATGAGACGACTGATGATGGCGGTGACGATGACGCTGGCGGTACCGGCGCTCGCGCAGCAGGACCAGGTGAAGGTCATCCAAGAGGAGGACAAGGTGGTGGTCCGCAAGAAGACGACCATCGACTTCACCGACATGGCGGTGGAAGGCGAGCTGACGAAGCCCGAGGGCTCGTACGTGCTCAACCGCAAGAAGACAGATTTCCAGAGCCTCATCCGCGTCCGGGACAACTTCAATCCGGAGCTTCAAAAGTCAGTCGACAACCTCTAGCGGGCGGCAACTGGTTCACCGGGGACGGAAGGGCGAGGAGGGAGTTATGGCGGCGGGGAAGAGGAACGGTTTGACGCTGCGAATCACCGGTCCGGACGGCACCGTGCACGAAGCCGTGTCGGATGCCGAGAGCGTCATCGTCGGTTCGGGGGCGCAGGCGGCGGTGAAGATCTTGGACCCGGGTGTGTCCAACCTTCACGTGATGCTCAAGGTGGACGGTGGCGCGGTGACGGCCATCGACCTGGGCAGCGAGGCGGGCACGCAGGTGGGCGGCCAGCGGGTGGTGGGCCCCAAGCGGCTCGAGCCCGGAGACGTGCTGAGGCTGGGCGGCTCGCAGGTGGAGGTGCTCTTCGGCGAGCACTCGGCCGCGGGCGCCCAGGTCAACGAGGGCTCGCTCCAGGGCTCGGTGCTGCACCCGCCCACGCGGGTGGCCGAGCCCGTGGGCCCGCCCCGGACGGTGGGGCCCGCGGCGGGCGTGCCTCCGGGGATGCGCAACCGCGCTCCGGCGGCGGCTCCGGCGCGTCCCGTGGCGGCCCGTCCGGCGGTGGCCCATCCGGTGGTGGCCGGCAAGGTGCCGCGGCCCGCGGCGGCGGCCCACATCCAGGAGCCCCTGCCGCCCGAGGCGCTGCCCACCCAGGAGGAGCGCGTGCTGCAGGTGCGCCAGCTCTGGGGTGACCAGATGCTGGGCGTGCAGCACTTCGCCGACGGCGTGCCGGTGACGGTGGGCGAGGGCAAGAAGAACTTCTTCCACGTGTACGCCGACGACGTGGGCGCCCGGCACGTGCTGGCGGTGGCCCAGGGCGGCAAGTTCGAGCTGCGCGTGCCGGCCTCGGCCGGGGTGTTCGTCACCCACAACGGGGACGTGCGCACCAAGGAGTCGCTGCGCGCCGAGGGCCGGCTCACGGGCACCCAGGCCGAGCACGTGTACACGCTCGACCTGCACGAGCGCGCCGAGGTGTCCATCGGCACCCTCGCGTTCGTGGTGCGCTACGTGAAGCCCTCGCCCCTGGTGGAGGTCAACCGCCTGGCGGCCGCGGACTTCACCTGGCTGAAGATCGCGAGCATCACGATGCTGGCCGCGGGCGCCTTCGTGGCGGCCATGGTGTTCACGCCCCGCTCGGACGTGCCCACCCAGGACGACATCCTCCAGAGCCAGCAGCGCGTGGCCAAGCTGCTCGTGGCGCCGCAGAAGCCCATCGACATGAAGCGGTTCAAGAAGACCGCGGAGGAGGGCGAGAAGGCCAAGGGCGAGGAGGGCAAGTTCGGCAAGGAGGAGGCCCAGAAGGCCGAGGCCGAGCCGTCCAAGCCGGGCACCGCCATCGTCAACAAGAGCAAGAAGGAGCAGGACCGCAAGATGGTGGGCTCGGTGGGCCTCCTGGGCGCGATGAAGGGCCTCAAGGGCGGCGCCTCGGACGTGTTCGGTCCGGGCGGCCTGGGCACCGGCATCAACAGCGCGCTGGGCGGGCTCAAGAGCGGCGCGGGCATGGGTGACGCGCAGGGTGTGGGCGGCCTCGGCTCGCGCGGCAAGGGCGCGGGCGGCGGCGGCACGGCGCTGGGCATGGGCGGCCTGGGCACCCGGGGAGACGGCCGGGGCACGGGCGGCAGCGGCGGCATCGACCTGTCGGGCCGCGGAAAAACCATCACCAAGATCGTCCCGGGCAAGACCACCGTGGTGGGCGGCCTCGACAAGGACGTCATCGCGAAGATCATCCGCAGCCACCAGAACGAGATCAAGTACTGCTACGAGACGGAGCTGAACAAGAATCCGAGCCTCGCGGGCAAGGTGGCGGTGGCCTTCACCATCGACCCGGCGGGCGGCGTCGCCGAGGCGAACGTGACGGAGACCACGCTCAACAGCTCCGCGGCCGAGGCCTGCATGCTCTCGCGCATCCGCCGCTGGAAGTTCCCCGAGCCCAAGGGCGGCGGTGTCGTGGCGGTGACGTATCCCTGGTTGTTCTCGCCGGCGGGTGAGTAGAGGCCTTGCTGGCTGCCTAGAGTATCGCGGGTGAAGTCCGCCCCTCTCCCGGTCCGGGAGGGGGGCGGTTTTTTAGGAGAGGGTTCGTTGCGATGACCAAGCCGTTGTTGACCGCCGTGCTCGCGCTGCTGCCCACCGCCGCCCTGTCGGCCACGCCCCCCGAGGGCGTTCCCCTGGAGGTGCGCCGGGGCTTCTTCACCGAGGCGGACATCGGGGCGTTCTTCACGCTGGGCGGGGAGAACGCCTACTCCAACGCGCAGACGTACGTGCAGTTGGGCGTGGGTGTGGACGTGACCGAGCGCTTCACCCTGGGGCTGCACTTCGGCCTGGGGGCCTCCGCCGCCAACTGCTTCGCGGGCTATGCGCCGGGCACGCAACTGTGTGGCCGCACGGAGAACTTCACGGTGGCGCTGGCGAACGTGACGGCGGGCTACCGGGTGCCGCTGGCCACGCGCTTCTACCTGGTGCCCAAGCTGGCCGCGGGTGTGGCGCGCCTGGACCCGGCGCCCACGGGCTCGGGAGATCCGAGCCTCGCGGTGACGGCGCCCAACGCGGGCGTGGGCCTGGGGGTGGAGTACGCCACGCCGATGGACCACTTCACCGTGGGCGCGGACGTGCTGGCGCGCTACCTCATCGGGCCCAACATCCCGACCTTCGCCCTGTTCCCCCGGGTGAAGTACACGTTCTGATACGGTCCTCCTCGCGGCGGCGGCTCCTTCGCCGCCTCGTCGCTGGAGGAAGCCCGTGTCCACCCGTGCCGTGGGCCCCCGCCTGGCGGGGAGCGCGTGGCTGCTCGTCTTGTCCCTCCAGGTCGCGTGCGCGACGGTGCCGCGCACCGCGCCGCTCGGGGACAGACCGATTCATGACGCCGCCGGGGTGCTCCTGGAGCCGGACGCCGTCGCGACCCGGCCCGTGTCGATCGAGCGCGCCGCGTTCCAGCACGCCCTCCGGGGCCTCGTCCGAGACATGCGGGCAGACGGATCGCCTCGGCTGGCCGCGCACGACCGGCTGAAGACCGAGCCCTCCTCGCCCGACGAGGTGGAGACCGTCGGGATGGCGGGGGAGTGGTTGCTGGAAGCGGACGGCGACCGGACCCACACCTTCGTGCCCCTGCGCCAGACGGGGCCCGTGCCGCTCACCCCCGAGGCGGAGGAGTCCCTGCGCACCGGTTACCTGCGGTGGTGCGAGCACCAAGGGGGAGGCGATTGCCTGGGCCTGCTGGACGACGGTCCCTACCTGCGCGCGGATGACCGGAGGACGCTCGCCCTGGCGCTGGCCCTGGGCTCCGTGCTCGATGAAACGCGCGAGGCCCTGACGCGCGAGGTGCTGGATGCGCGGGCGTTGGTGTCCCTGGTGGTGTGGACGGCGGCCGTGTACTGCGCGATGTGGGCGGTGCCCGAGCCGACCTTGAAGGCCGTGGCGGCCACGCTCACGGTGCTGCTCGTGGGATGGTTGGGCGTGGACACGGTGTGGAGCCTCATGGATGGCTGGGCGCGGCTCACCCGGTCCGCGCATGACGCGAGCACCTTCGAGGACCTGCGCGCGGCGGGCGGAGCATTCGGGGCCGTACTGGGGGAGGACGCCGCCCGGGCGATGATCCTGGCGGTGGCTACGCTCTCGGGACGCACCGCGGGGGAGCTCGCGGCGAGGGTGCGATCGCTTCCGGGCTACCGCCTGGCGGGCGCCCAGTGGAAGGCACAGGGTGGGGCGGCGGTCCTGGAGACGGTGGAGGGGAAACAGGAGTCCCTCGCGGTGGCGGTGGCGGCCGTGGAGGCCATGGCGATGTCCCCCCAGGGCCCCACGGCGGTGGTGCTGCTCAAGAGCAGGGGGAGTGGGGGCCACGCACCCAGCGGCAGAGGTGCGACCACGGTCATCCGTCACCGGGCGGGCAACCGGCAGGTGGAACTCGCCAACGGGCAGCGTTGGCACCTGCCCCGGGGCAAATCCCTCGCGGACATTCCCACGGAAGACAAGGCGGGAGATGTGTTGCAGGAGGCCGTGACCCGGGCGGCGAAGGAATGGGGTCCTGACGGGCTCTCGGTCGCGGAGAGGAGCGCCATCAAGAAGGCCGTGGATCAGGGGAAGTATTGGCTGGCGCGGCTATTGGAGCGGGAAGCCCGAGGTCGTTACGTCCACGAAGCGGTGAGACATCAGCTTCAACCAGGTTGGCGGTTCAATGTCCGAGGCGTCGACATCATTGACCTGAAGACTGGCCATCAGTACGAGCTTCTCTCTGGAACTGAGTCCAATGTGGCTCGACACGGTCGTCGCATGGCGCGCGAGTTCTTCCGGATGATCATTTTTTGAGCGGAGTGGCCATGGCATGGTTTGAAAATGTTGTCCTCAAGAGCAAGTTGCTCGAGAACGAGCGACTGGATTTGAGCGACAAGAACTCGCTTTATTTTCTGGGCCCCGATCTGACGCTCAAGAGGTGCTCGGTCATCCTGAAGGTGTCCGCGAGAAACCTGCTCATCAAGCAGGCACGCTTCATCGATTGCTCCTTCGAGGTGAAGCAGCAACTCAAGAACCATCAGCAATGGGTATTCGCCTCGCTCGAGGGGTGCCGTTTCAAGGGGCGCCTGTCGGGGTGCGACTTCGGGCACTGGCCCGAGTATGGAGGGGGGGCGGAGCACGGTGCCATCAAGGACTGTGACTTCTCCGAGGCCCAGATGGACAGCTGCCGCATCATGGGGAGTGATCCGGCGACGCTGCGCTTCCCGCGGTGGCCCTGCTTCACCTTCCTGGATCCGATTGGCCACGCGGCGAAGTTGCGCGAAGCCCCATGGCCCGCCTTGTTTGGCCGCATCATCGTGAACGACCTGCATACCCATCCCGCCTGCACCACGGCCCTGACCTTCCACGCCCCCACGATCGCGAAGTTCGCTGAAACCACGCCGGAAGAACTCCGGGCCGTCATCGAGCGGTTCGACTGTCTGGTGTATTGAGCGGGCGTCTCACCGCAGCCCGGCCAGGAGCCGGGCGAGCTGCTCCGGCTGCGACGCGAACGGCGAGTGGCTGGTCTCCAGGGTCTTCTGCTCGAAGCGGTTGCCCGGCGTGAAGGCATCCGCCTCGCGGATCATCAGATCCTGCAGCGCGGGCGCCAGGGCACGGTCCTGGGCGCACCGCAGATAGGTCCGGGGAATGCGGCCCCAGCGCTCGCGGGTCGCGTGCACCTCGGTCGTGAAGAACGTGCTCGGCAGGTCCGGGGTGAGCGCGAGCGCGAAGGGCAGGAACGCGGGCAGCTCCACGTCCTGGTAGTACGCCGCGCGCAGCGCCTCGAGGTACGCGGCATCCCCTCGGGGGTTGATGCGGAACACGCCCACCACGTCCGGGTCCCCGATGAAGAGCGTCTCGCCGTAACCGGTCTTCGCCTCGGGCAGGGCGGCGTAGGCGCTCGCCGACTTGAGCTGGAGGGGGCAGTAGGCGCTCAGGTACACGAGTCGGCCGATGAGCTCCGGGGCCTGCTCGCCGACCTGCGTCAGCATCGTGCCCCCCATGCTGTGGCCCACCAGGATGGGCCGGGGACCCGGGCGCGGCGCCTTGAGCACGTCGATCACCGCCTGGGCGCCTTCCTCCAGCCGGATGTTGCGCAGGGGCGAGGGCTCGCGCGCGAATTGGGCCGCGTCTCCCGTGAGGTACGAGGCGGGGAAGCGCGCGTGGAGGCCATGACCCGGCAGGTCGACGGTGTCCACGCGGTGGCCGAGCGCCACGAGGTGCTGGATCACACGTGCCCAGTGCAGGGAGTGGTGCCAGGCGCCGTGCACGAGCACGAAGTTCTTGCTCGGAGGGCGAGGGGCCGCGTGGGCCCGTGCGCCTTCCACGAGCGGCAGCGTGGCGGTGGCGAGCGCCGCGTTCTTCAAGAGGTCTCTGCGATTCATGTCATTCTCGGGGAGTGGACAAGGTTTCGAGGAGCCGGACCCGGCGGGCCTCCAGCTCGGAGATCTGCCGCTCGACGTCGGCGAGCTTTTCCCGGTGGGCCTCACGCGCGTTGGGGCAGACGACATTCGACGCGTTCGTGAACATGCACGGCGAGAAGGTGGCGATCTCCTCCAGGGAGAAGCCCAGGCGGATCATGCGGACGATGTGCTGGATGCGGCGCACGGCGTCGGGGCTGAAGGTCCGGTAGCCATTGGACTGGCGGGTCGAGACGAGCAGTCCGGCCTTCTCGTAATGGCGGATCGACCGCGCGCTCGCGCCCGACAATCTGGAAAGCTGTCCGATGTTCATTCCCGCCTCGATGAAGAACGCTAGCACCTGACACGGGTGTCAAGGTCAAGCCCTGGTGCATGGTGCCACGGGGCGGCGGGGGCGGACACCAGCCGCCTCGGGGTCCTCGTTCTGTTTCCTCTTGAACGACCCCTGCTTTTCGCCGGAGGGAGGGTCCTGTCGCGCCGAGACTGCGGGGTCATGCGCGTCCTGCAAGTCATTCACGGCTACCCCATGCGGTTCAACGCGGGCTCGGAGGTCTATACCCAGGCCTTGTCCCAGGGGCTCGCCGAGCGGCACGAGGTGCACGTCTTCACCCGGTACGAGGATCCCTTCCGTCCGGATTACACCCTGCGCCAGGAGCGGGATCCGGATGATCCGCGGATCGCGCTGCACCTGGTCAACATGCCCAACAGCCGTGACGGCTACCGCCACGCGGGCGTGGACCAACGCTTCGCCGAAGTGCTGGAGACCCTCCAGCCCCACGTCGTCCATGTCGGGCACCTCAACCACCTGTCCACCTCGCTGCTCGAACAGGCGGCGTCCCGGCGGGTGCCCATCGTCTTCACCTTGCATGACTATTGGTTGATGTGCCCTCGAGGGCAATTCATGCAAATGCATCCGGAGGATCCCCAGGACCTCTGGGCCGCGTGCGAGGGCCAGGAAGACCGCAAGTGCGCCGAGCGCTGCTACGCCCGCTACTTCTCGGGCGCGGCCGAGGAGCGTGAGACCGACGTGGCCCATTGGGCGGACTGGGTGGGTCGGCGCATGACCCACGTGCGGCGCATGGCCGGGCTGGTGGATGCCTTCATCGCGCCCTCGCGCTACCTGCTCCAGCGCTTTCAGGAATTGCCCCTGCCCGCGCACAAGCTGCACTCCCTCGATTACGGTTTCGACCTCGGCCGACTGTCGGGCCGGGTGCGCCAGCCCGAGCAGGACTTCGTCTTCGGGTACATTGGCACGCACATTCCCGCCAAGGGCATTCATCACCTCATCGAGGCTTTTGGTCGGGTCCGTGGCCCGGCGCGGTTGCGCATTCATGGTCGACCCCGGGGCGCGAGCACGGAGTCGCTCCAGGCCCTGGCGCGGGCGCTCCCGGGAGACGCGGGAGCGCGGGTCGAGTGGCTGCCCGAGTACCGCAATCCCGACATCGTCCGGGATGTGTTCGACCACGTGGATGCCATCGTGGTCCCCTCCATCTGGGCGGAGAACTCACCCCTCGTCATCCATGAGGCGCTCCAGGCCCGCGTCCCCGTCATCACCGCGGATGCGGGAGGCATGCGCGAGTATGTCCAGGATGGGGTCAATGGCTTGCTCTTCGCGCACCGGGACGCCATGGCGCTCGCGCGGGCCATGCAGCGGCTGGTGGACGAACCCGCGCTGGCCGCGCGGCTGGGCGCACGGGGCTACCTGCAATCCGAGAGCGGCGACGTGCCCGACATGAAGGACCACGTCCACGACGTGGAAGCCCTCTATGCCCGGGTCATCCGCGACAAGCGTGCCACCCGTCCGCCGACCCGGCCCGGTCCCTGGCGCATCACCTTCGACACCAACCCGGACGACTGCAACCTGCGCTGCATCATGTGCGAGGAGCATTCTCCCCACAGCGACAAGCAACTCGTGCGCAAGGCGGCAGGGCTTCCCCGCCGCCGCATGCCCATCGCGCTCCTGCGTCGGATTCTCGAGGACTCACGCGACACGCCCCTGCGGGAGATCATCCCCTCCACCATGGGAGAGCCGCTGCTCTATCCCCACTTCGACGAGCTCATCGAGGTGTGCCGGGAGCAGGGGCTGTTGATGAACCTGACGACCAATGGCACCTTTCCACGCCTGGGCGCCAGGGAGTGGGCACGGCGTCTGGTGCCCATCCTCTCGGACGTGAAGATCTCCTGGAACGGAGCCACGCGCGCCACGCAGGAAGCCATCATGCCCGGCACGTGCTGGGAGCGGGTGCTGGAGAACCTGCGCACGTTCATCGCCGAGCGGGACGCGCGGGCACGGGCCGGAGGGCATCGCTGCCGGGTGACCCTCCAGCTCACCTTCCTGGAGACCAACGTGGGAGAGCTGGCCGACATCGTGCGGCTCGCCGCGAGCCTGGGCGTGGATCGGGTGAAGGGCCACCACCTGTGGGCGCACTTCGAGCAGATCAAGAACCTGTCGATGCGGCGCGACCCCGAGTCCATCCGGCGCTGGAACGCGGCGGTGCGTGAGGCCCGGCGGGCCGTGGCCGAGCACCCCCTGGCCGGTGGGCGGCACCTGCTGTTGGAGAACCTCCACGAACTGGCCGAAGGGGCCGTGGACGATATCGCTCCGGGGGCGCGCTGCCCGTTCCTGGGCAAGGAGGCCTGGGTGAGTGCCCTCGGCCGCTTCGACCCCTGCTGCGCGCCGGATGCGCAGCGGCGCTCGCTCGGTGAGTTCGGGGACCTCATCCAGGTGGGAATCCAGGACGTCTGGACGGGCGTGCCCTATCAGCGGCTGCGGGAGACCTACCAGGAGCAGCCGCTGTGCCGGGGCTGCAACATGCGGCAGCCGGTGGAGGTGGGCCCGTGAGCGCCTGGACGGAGACGCGGGTGGCGGCGGACCGGACCCATCACGTGCGTGCGGGCGTCGCGCTGTACCCGGCCCGGTTCCTGGAGGTGTTGTCCTTTCATGCCCCGGGCCTGGCGGCGGCGAGGGACACCACGGGCGCCTTCCACATCGACGTGTCGGGTCAGCCCGTGTACGCGCGGCGCTTCACCCGGACCTTCGGCTTCTACGAGGGACGGGCCACCGTGGTGCAGGGGCGCGAGGCCTTCCATCTGCGTGAGGATGGCTCGGAATTGTCCGCCGAGCGCCATGCCTGGTGCGGCAACTTCCAATCCGGCCGCTGTACGGTGCGTGACCGGGACGGGCGCTACTTCCATGTGGACCGGGAGGGCCACCCCGTCTACGCCCAACGCCACGCCTACGCGGGTGACTTCCGGGACGGTCTCGCGGTCGTGCAGGACGCCGAGGGATTGCACCTGCACATCCACGAGGATGGCCGGCCCCTCAACGGACGGCGTTTCCTGGACCTGGATGTCTTCCACAAGGGGTTCGCGCGGGCCCGGGATGAGCGCGGGTGGCACCATGTGGACACGGCGGGCGCGCCGCTCTACGGCGAGCGCTTCGCGATGGTGGAGCCCTTCTACAATGGACAGGCGAGGGTGGAGCGCGAGGACGGCGCCCTGCTCATCCTGGGGGAGGGGGGCGAGATCCTGCACACGCTGCGACCGCCCCGCCGGGACGAGTCGCAAGCCCTGTCCGGGGAGCGTTGACCGCGCCCTGGAGGTGCTCGGCACGCACTGAAAAGCCTTGAGGGCGTTTTCCTGGAAATGCGGTTATGATACGATATCCGTGTTTTGCTGCTCTGCGTCAGGCTTTTCCCCGCTCCCCCTCGAGGAACCATGAAGCTCAAGCACATCGGTCTGGTTGGCGCCTCCGTTCTCACCTCCGCCCTGGTCGCGCACGCGGCGGTCGGCTTCCACAACACCGGCACCCTGTCGGGCTGGAATGCCATCAACCGGGAGCACAAGGGCACGGTGAACGAGGTGACGAACGTCACCTACGAGGGCCCGACGGCCCTCAAGGTGACGCAGATCTACGACCCGTCCTATACCGGCCGCTACCACTCGGAGGTCGTGAAGCACAACGTGTACCGCCGGGGCGACACGGGCTTCTATGGCTTCGCCTTCCGGCTGCAGAACGACTGGCAGTTCCAGAGCCAGTCCTTCAACATCGCCCAGTTCATCGCCGATTTCGGCGACACGGGCTGTGACGACTACATGCCCTCGACCATGGTGTGGCTCTCGGGCAACCAGCTCAACACGCGCGTCAAGCAGGGCTCGGTGTGCAGCCAGAAGACGGTCAACTTCACCAACCTGGCCACGGTGAGCGCGGGCGACTGGCACAAGATCATCATCCAGACGAAGTGGGCGAGCGACAACACCGGCTTCATCAAGATGTGGTTCGACGGCCAGAAGGTGCTCGAGCAGTACAACCTGGCCACCACCGTGTCCGACGATCGCTCCTTCCAGTTCCGCGTGGGCCTGTATGCCAATGGCTGGCATGACAGCGGCTACATGCAGGGCAGTCAGGGCACGCGCAGCATCTGGTTCGACGAGATCGGCACGGGCACGACCTTCGCCGATGCCGACCCCGATCAGTGGTAGCGCGCGAGCCCGGGCGTCAGCGCAGCGAGGCGACGAGCGCGTCGAGCTGATCCATCGTCTCCAGCATGCCGGTCTCCATGCCCGAGGCGAGTGCTCCGGCGCGCGCCTCCGCGGACGGATACACCTCGTGTGACACGAGGTGTGTCTTGCCCTCGCGCTCGTCGAACGTCACGGTGATGCGCATCTCGCCCGCCTCGGCCATCGGCTCGAACACCTGGGTGTAGACCAGGCGCGAGGGCGGGGTGATCTCGGTGTACCGGCCCGAGAACGCGAACGCGTTGCCGTCCGGCGTGCGCAACTGGTAGCGGTAGGCGCCGCCCACGCGCACGTCGGCCTCACAGCCCACCAGGGTGACGCACAGGGATTGGGGCGCCCACCAGCGCTTGACGAACTCGGGCCGGGTCCAGGCGTCGAACACGATGCGGGCCGGCGCGTTGAAGGTGCGCGAGATGATGATCTCCCGCTCGCCGTGCAGCTCCACGGACGTGCGGTTCTTGGGGGCGGACTCCGGGCTAAGACTTGCGACCATGGGGCGTCTCCTTGTCCTTGAGCTCCTCGAGGAGCTCGTCCAGTTGGTCGAAACGCTCTTCCCAGAGCTGGCGGTAGCCCTCCAGCCACACGTGCAGCTGGCGGAGGGACTCCGCGCGCAGCGCGTAGAGCCGCTGTTGGGCGCGCGGGTGCACGTCCACCAGACCGGCTTCCTTCAACACCCGCAGGTGCTTGGACACCTGGGGTTGGTTGAGCTGGAGGCGCTCGCCAATGTCGTTCACCGCGTGGGGCCCCGAGCGCAGGAGCTCCACGATGCGAAAACGGTTGGGCTCGGAGAGCGCCGCGAACGTCTCGATCATGCGGGAGTATATGCCCATCATGGCATATGCCCGTCAAGGCATATGTTTCGGTTCAGGGCGAGGCACCGGCCAGGCCCAGCGAGGCCCGCCAGATACACAGGGTGAGCGCGAGGAGCAGGGGGGCGCGCAGGAGGCTCCAGCGCACCCAGCGCCGGGCCCGCGCGGGGTCCGTGTCCGTTCCCTGCTCGAACCGGATCACCCGGGGAATGAAGTAGGCGAACGTCCAGCCCCGGAGCACGACGTACAGCCCGGTGGAGGCGAGCAACCAGGCGCGCACGTCGGGCCGACCCCAGCAGGCCCAGAGCGCCACCGGCAGCGCGAGGGTGAGCACGCCGTGCAGGGGCACCCAGAAGCGCTTGCGGTCCAGGCCGCCGCGTTGGGGTTGGATGACCGCCAGGTTCGAGGGCCAGACGGTGTCGACGACGGCGTACTCGTACAGGCTTCCGCCGCACTCGAGGAGACACGCGACCAGCGCCAGCCGGAGAGCGCCCTCTGCGATGAGTTCCGAGACAGTCATGGGGGCAATGTAGCGGGGGGCATCCGTTTGTTCGCGTGATGGCTCGTGATGTTAAACATCACCGCCGTGAATCTTTCCGCCATCGATCTCAACCTGCTCCACGTGCTCGCCGTCGTCCTGGAGGAGCGCAGTGCCACCCGGGCGGCGCGGCGGCTGCATGTCACCCAGTCCGCGGTGTCCAACGCGCTCGCGCGGCTGCGGGAGGTGCTCAAGGATCCGCTCGTGACCCGACGGGGCAGGGGGCTGGTGCCCACGCCCCGGGCGCTCGAGTTGCAGCCCCGGTTGGCGGCGGCCCTGAAGGAACTGGAGCGGGTCGTGGAGACCGCTCCGGCCTTCGATGCGGCGCGCTGCGACCGGGAGTTCACCCTGGCGTGCGCGGACAACCAGCAACTCGCGGACCTGCCGCGGCTCTGTCAGGCGCTGGAGCGCGAGATGCCCCGGGCCCGGCTGCGCGTGGTGAGCATCGACGTGCTGCTGGCCACGAACGGGCTGGTGACGGGCGAGGTGGACCTGGCCATCGCCCCCTCCGGCGCGCCCCCCGGGATGCACGCGGCGCCCTTGTACGTCGAGTCCCCCGTGGCGGTGGTCCACCGCGATCATCCCTTCCGGGGCGCCGTGCTCACGCCCGAGGCCTTCGCGCGGATTCCCCAGGTCTCCTTCAACGTCGCGCTCGGACGGCCGGGCATTGGCAGTGCCCTCACCGACCGGGCGTTTCGCGCGGGGGGGCTGGACGCCGTTCCCACCCTGTACGTGCCGAGCTTCGCGGCGGCGGCGATGGTGGTGGCCTCGACCGAGCGGCTCGCGTGCATGCCCCGGCGCGTGGCGACGGTGCTCGCGGCGCATCTGCCCCTGCGGCTCGTGCGGCTGCCCATCGAGGGCCTCGCGATGCCGATGTCGCTCGTCTGGCATGCCCGCACGGAAGGCGATGCGGCCTCCGCGTGCTTCCGGGACCTGTTGCTGCGCACGCTGCGTGAGCCCGGCGAGCCGGCGCCCGCCTCCAGACGTTCACGGCCATCACGTGGAGCACCGAAGGGGTTGCCCGCTCCGTCCCCGATGTGACAAGGAACCCGCTCCACGGAGGAGGCGAGCCTATGGCTGTCGTCATGACCGTCGTGAATGCCAAGGGGATGGACGGACAGCTCTTGTTCCGGTGGTTGCCCCCCAAATGCGATGGATGTCTCGTGCTGGACGACGAGGTGGCGCTCACGGAGTCGCTCGCCTTCGTCTACAAGAACACGGCGCCCGAGAACCTCCCGGTGCACCTGCTCAGCGTGGCTCAGGCCGTCACGAAGCTGCCAGAGGCGGTGGCGAGCGCCAAGTCCTATGTCCTGCTGCTGCGCAGCCCGGCGCCCCTGGAGCGGTTGCGTCAGGCGGGCGTGGCCCTGGACTTCATGCGGGAGCTCTTCATCGTATCGACGCTCAACGCGGGAGAGCTCCACCCCGTCGCGGGCTCGTGGTCCTGCACCCGCGAGGAGCTGCGGGCGGTGGATCAGCTGGATCTGCTCGGCATCGACGTGCACTTCCAGCTCGTGCCCGAGGCCCCCTCGCACGACTGGGTGAACCTGCGCCGCCACTTCACGCGGCTGCTGGACTAGAAGATCGAGAAGAGCTCACCGAGCAGCTCCACGACGTCCAAGCCGACGCTCCACGAATCCACGTCGACGAGATCCACCGCCTCGGCCGAGCCCTTGGCGTCCTGGGAGAGGGCGACGGGGGTAGCGGCCAGGGCGGCCGCGGCGGCGGCCCGGCGGGCATGGAAGTCCTTCATGCCCAGGTGCTTCATCACCAGGTGGCCCGCGACGTGCGGCGCCACGTCCCGGCGCGAGCCGACCGCCTGCTCCGCGTCCCGGATGGTGCTCTCCACGCACTCGGGGTCCATCAGACACACCGGGGCCTGACAGCGCGCGCAGGCGGTCATGTTGGCCAGGCGGATGGGCTCGCCGCAGTCGGAGCACAAGAGGGTGTCCACGTGCTTGCGCAGCTCGACGAGCTCCTTGGCGTGCAGGGCCCGCACCAGCCCCTTCTCCCGGAGGAACTGGAAGAAGGTGATGAAGTGGCCGTGGTCGCCCGCGGTGCAGCGCCAGGACTGGTAGCGGTTGCCGTTGGCCAGGTCGTGGCACAGCACCAGCTTCGTGTCACAGCGCGGACAGGACAGGGGCCCCGTGCGCTTCGGAGGGCGGGCGCGGCGCTCGCCATACACCGCGCGAAAGAGCCGCAGGGTGCCGCCCGCGGACAGCTTCAGGCTCTCGTGGGTGTCGAACCACAACCCGCCACACGCCTGGCACACGTCGAGCTGGAGGGTGCCTCCCGTGCGTGTCCCCAGGGAGTGCTCCCCCATGGGCTTCTTGCACTCCGGACAGTTCATGCCCGCCAGTGTAGCGCGCCCGGGCCCCGCTCAGGACGCGGGCGCGTTCGTCCGGCGCAGGGGGATCTCCCGGGTGAACACGGCGAGCACCAGGGCGCACAGGCTCAAGAGCAGCGCCCAGTCGAAGACGCGCGCCACGGCCCGGGCGAACGCGGCGCGCACGGCCCGCTCGCCCGCGTGGGTGGCCTCGAGCGCCTGGGCCTCCTCCCGCGCGAGGGCCGCCCCATCGGCGCCCGGCGCGTGCCGCAGGGCCTCGTAGCGGGCGCGCACCTCGGCGGTGGGCGTGGAGGCCCCGGGCCCTGGACTCCCGGGGGCGTCCTCCTGGGTGCCGCCCCCCCTGCGGATGCGCTCGGCGTCGAACCAGGCATCGAACCGGGCGTGCAGCCCCGGGGGCACCCGCTCGCGCACCCCGGGCAGCGTGGTGGTGAGCGAGTGGGTCAGCGACAGGGTGAGGATGAGGCCGAACACGGCGCTGCCCAGGGCCTGCCCGAGCTGCTGGAAGAACTGCCGGCCCGCCGTGGCGGTGCCCACCTGGTGCGGGGCCACCGCGTTCTGGATGGACAGGGTGAGCATGGGCTGGAGCGGGCCCATGCCGCAGCCGAACACGAAGGTGCCCACGCCGATGTGCCAGAGCGTGCTGTCCACCGTGAGCCGGCTGAGCAGGTACAGCCCGAGGCTCGTCAGCACGAGCCCGCCCAGGACGACGGGCTTGTAGTGCCCCGTGCGGCTCACCAGGCGCGCCGTCACCAGGGACGTGGGCACCACGGCGAGGGTCAGGGGAATCATCGCGAGGCCCGCCTCGCGCGCCGTGGCTCCCAGGCCGTTGACGGCGAAGATGGACAGGAAGAGCAGGGCGGCGAAGAACGCCGCGCCCGTGAACACCGACGTCAGGGAGATGAGCGAGAAGACGCGGTTGTGGAACAGGGTGAAGGGGATGATGGCGTGGGGGCTCTTTCGCTCCACGCGGATGAACAGCACCAGCCCCACGAGCGACACGCCGAGCATGCCGAGCACGGGCGCGGACAGCCACGCCGCGAGCGGCCGGTCTCCCCGGAGCGTGAGCAGGAGGGGCACCGTGGCCACCACGAGCAGGAAGGCGCCGAGCCAGTCCACCCGGGCGCGCACCCCGCTGTGCAGCCGCGGCATCTTGCTCACGATGAACGCCACCGCGAGCGCCCCGAGCGGCAGGTTGATGAAGAACACCCAGCGCCAGCCCACCGTGTCCGTGAGCGTGCCGCCCAGCAGCGGGCCGATGATGCTGGAGGCGGCGAACACCGTGCCGAAGATGCCCTGGTAGCGCGCGCGCTCGGCGGGCGCGAAGAGGTCCGCCGGGACGGCGAAGGCCGTGGAGGTGATGGCCGCCGCGCCCATGCCCTGGATGCCCCGGAAGACGACCAGCGCGAGCATGGAGCCCGCGAGGCCACACAGCACCGAGCCCACCAGGAAGATGGCGATGCCCACGAGGATGATGGTCCGCCGGCCCAGGCTGTCCGACAGCCGGCCGTAGATGGGCACGAGCGTGGTGCTGGCGAGCAGGTAGGACGTCGACGTCCAGGCGAACAGCTCCATGCCGTGCAGCTCGGACACGATGCGCGGCAGGGCCGTGGCGACGATCGTCTGATCCAACGCCGCGAGGAACAGCGCCATCATCACCCCCGCCAGGACGAGCGCCTTGGTGCGGGGCGTGAGGGTGCTCACGTAGTCGATGCGCGCGTCGGGCGGCGCCGGGGTGGCGGTGGCGGTCAGGGACATGGGCGGGCTCGTCAGGCGGCGGAGGCGAGCGCCGCGACGTCCACCCGGCCCGAGCGCGCGAGCTGCTCGAGGGCGCGCACGGCGACCTGCTCTTCCTTGAGGTGTTGGATGTCCGAGGCGACGCGGCGCGCGCGGGCCCGCAGGCCCTCGTCCGCGAGCAGGTCCTGGAGCGCGGCGCGGATGGCCTCGGGCGTGGCCTTGTCCAGCGGCAGGTAGCGCCCGAGGCCCGCGCGCTCCACCAGGGTGGCGTTGAGCGGCTGATCGCCGAACAGGGGGATGACCAGCATGGGCAGACCATGGAGCAGGGCGCGGCCCACCGTGCCCCAGCCGCCGTGGGTGATGAGCGCCCGGGCCTGGGGGAACACCGCGTCGTGCGGCACGTACTTCTCGATGCGGACGTGGCCGCCCAGCCCCTCGGGCACGTCCTGGGCCCCCGCGGCCGTGGCCAACACCGGCACGCTCAGGGGCGCCACGGCCTCCAGCACCCGGCGGAACAGGCCCTTGTCCCCGGGCGTCGTCGTGGTGCTGACGATCACCGTGCCGGGCACCACGCGCGGCGCCTCCTGGAGCGTCTTGGCGGAGACGTTGAAGGTGGTGGGCCCCACGAAGAGCTGGCGGTCGCGCAGCGCCAACCCCGAGGCGAGGCCGCGGTGCCCCATGACGATGTGCAGGTGCGGGGACACCATGCCCTGGATGAGCTCCGCCGTGCGGCCGGTGTAGGGCGGCAGGCCGAGCATGGCGCGCTGCGCGTTGAGGGGAATGAGCTGGCCGAGCAGCGTGTGCGCCACCCCGGGAAAACGGCGCACGTGCCGCAGGGGAGAGGCCTCGCTGAGCATCAGGGGGACACTGTCCTGGGTGAGCGTGGTGCCCATGTTGCCGGCGCTCGCGTGGGGAATGCCCGCGCGCTCCGCGGCCCAGGCCGCGCCCACCTCGAAGAAATCATAGACGACGCAGTCCACCCGCTCGCGCTTGAGCAGTGCCTCCAGCTCCTTGGCGAGCTGGACGTTGTTGGCCTGCACCACGCTGCGCATCTGCACGAACGTGAAGGGCGCCTTGGGCAGCCACGCGGGCAGGCGGACATGCGGGGCGAGCGCCGTGAAGTCCTGGAGGTCGAGCATGTGCTCGTAGGGCACGTGCTCCGCGCCCGCGGCCTTCGCGTCCGGAGTGGCGCTCGCGCGGGCCTTGAACAGCACCCGGTGGCCCCGCGAGGTGAGCTGCTGCGCGAGGTCCAACACCCGCAGGTAGTGGCCCGGCGCCGAGGAGCTGGTCAGCAGGAACGTCGCGGGCTTGGAAGACACTTCCGTCGTCGAGGTCATGCGTGTCCGTCCTGGAATCCGGCGGCGGCCACGTGTCACACGTGACCACCGCAACGGGTTGTTGCGATGGATATAGACGCCGCGTGTCATCATCGCAACTGGAAGTTGCGATGGACGCTGGGCGGGAGGGAGGCCATGTTGTGGGGCAGGGGCGCGGGATGTGCGTCCGGCAGGGGAGCGAGCGGACACGTGGCGGTCAGGCGGACGACGTCCAAGAAGAGCGCGCTCGTGCGGGGAGAGCCCGTGGTGCGCGGGGTGCTGGAGGCCACGCTCGAGGAGCTGGTGGCCAAGGGGTATGGGGCGCTGCGCGTCGAGGACGTGGCGGCGCGCGCCGGGGTCAACAAGACCACCATCTACCGGCGCTGGCCCACCAAGCCCGAGCTGGTGAAGGCGGCGCTGCGCGCGTCCACCCTCGAGCAGCTCGTGCTGCCGGACACCGGCTCGCTCCGGGGGGACTTGTTGGGGGTGGTGGGCCACATGGCCTCGGTGATGAAGTCCCCCGAGGGCCAGGCGCTGCGGCGCATCCTCATCGCCGAGGAGCAGGACCCGGAGTTCTTCGCCCTCGCGACCGTGATCCGCGAGGCCCTGGACGCCCGGCCCCAGCCCTTGTTCGATCACGCGCGGGCGCGCGGGGAGATCGGGCCGGAGGGCGTCGACGGCAAGGTGGTGATCAGCATGATCGCGGGCATCGTCCAGCACCGGCTCTTCGTGGAGCGCCGCGAGCCCGACGCCGCCTTCCTCGAGCGCGTGGTGGACCTG
Organism: Archangium primigenium; assembly: GCF_016904885.1. Lineage (NCBI taxonomy): Bacteria > Pseudomonadati > Myxococcota > Myxococcia > Myxococcales > Archangiaceae > Melittangium > [Archangium] primigenium. Next base: position 6,489,551 of record NZ_JADWYI010000001.1, on the reverse strand, counting down.
CTGCTCCACGGCCTCCTGGCGCCCGGCGGGCGCGGCCGCTGAGCGCCGGAGTCCGGGCGGTGTCGCGGCACGTCAAGGGCCGCTCCCACGGGTTGTGAACATCCGGACACGCGTGACGGGTGGTTTCTCTTATAGTGCGCTCCACCCGTCCCCCCCCTCTCTTGGAGTCGAGATGTCGAAGAGTGCCCGCCTGGCGTCCCAGGGGCTGAGTCATCTGGAAGTGCTCGCGCGCATGCGCGACATGCGCACCGAGGACGCCAACTGGAGGGAGGGCCGGACGTGGAGCCTCGTGTACAACGCGGGGGAGGACGTGCGCCGGGTGGCCGCCGAGGCCTACACGGAGTTCATGTCCGAGAATGGCCTGAGCCCCCTGGCCTTCCCGAGCCTGCGGCGCTTCGAGGCCGAGGTGCTCGCCATCGCGGCGGAGCTCTTCCACGGGGACACCGCCGCCGGGACGATGACGTCCGGGGGCACCGAGTCCATCCTCATGGCCGTCAAGACGGCGCGCGACTTCGCCCGGGCGGAGCGGGGCATCACCGAGCCGGAGCTGGTGCTGCCCGCCTCCGCGCACCCGGCCTTCCAGAAGGCCGCGCACTACTTCGGCCTCAAGCCGGTGAACGTGCCCGTGGCGGCGGACTTCCGCGCGGACGTGGCCGCCACGCGCGCCGCCATCGGCCCGCGCACGGCGCTCGTGGTGGGCTCGGCGCCGTCCTATCCGCACGGGGTGATGGATCCCATCCCCGAGCTGGCCGCCCTGGCCCAGGAGCGGGGCGTGCTCTTCCACGTGGATGCGTGTCTGGGCGGCTTCCTGCTGCCGTTCGCCCGGCGGCTGGGCCACGCGCTCGTGGACTTCGACTTCGCGGTGCCGGGCGTCACCAGCCTGTCCGCGGACCTGCACAAGTACGGCTACGCGGCCAAGGGCGCCTCGGTGGTGCTCTACCGCACGCCGGAATTGCGGCGGCACCAGTTCTTCACCTACGCCGGGTGGAGCGGGGGCCTGTACGTCTCGCCCTCCATGGCGGGCACGCGGCCGGGCGGCGCCATCGCCGCGGCGTGGGCGGTGCTCAAGTACCTGGGGGAGGAGGGCTACCTGCGGCTGGCGGGCCAGGTGCTCGACACGGCCCGGGCCCTGCGCGAGGGCATCGCCGCGGTGCCGGGCCTGCGGCTCATCGGTGAGCCCGGGCTGAGCATCTTCGCCTTCACCTCGGACACCCTGGACGTCTACGCGCTCGGGGACGTCATGGAGGCGCGGGGCTGGAAGCTGGACCGGCAGATGTCGCCCCCGGCGCTGCACCTGATGGTGACGCCCGCCCACGCCCAGGTGGTCAAGCCCTTCCTGGAGGACCTCGGCGCGTGCGCCGCGAGCCTCGCGCGCGGAGAGCCCGCGCCGGATGGCAGCGCCGCCCTGTACGGCATGCTGGGCTCCCTGCCCGACCGCAACGAGGCCGAGGGCTTCCTCCTGCAGTTCATGGATGGCCTGTACTCGGGCGAATGACGGCGGTGCTCCAAGTCCTGGCCCTGGTGGGCTTTCCTGGCCTCGTCCTGTTCGCCGCGCGCCACGTCCGGCCGCTCGCCTGGGTGGGGCCGGTGGTCGTCTGTTACGGCTTCGGCATCCTCCTGGGCAACCTGCCCGGGTGGAGCCCGGACGTGAAGCTGAGCCTGACGGTGAGCGAGGCCGCCGTGCCGCTCGCCATTCCGCTGCTGCTCTTCTCCACGGACGTGCCCCGGTGGAGCCGGCTGGCGCGGCCCACGCTGGTGTCCTTCGCGCTCGCGTGCGTGTCCGCCATGGTGGGCGCCGCGGGGGTGGGGTGGCTGCTCAAGGACGGCTCGGACGAGTGGTGGAAGATGTCCGGCATGCTGGTGGGCGTCTACACGGGCGGCACCGCCAACATGAACGCCGTGGGCCTGGCGCTGCGGGTGCGCGAGGAGACGCTCATCCTGCTCAACACGGCGGACATCGTCGTGGGGGCCGTGTACCTGCTCTTCCTCGTCACGGTGGCCCAGCGCGTGGCGCTCGTCTTCCTGCGGCCCTTTGCCAACCCCTCGGGCTGGGTGGACGGCGGCGAGGCCTCGGAGACGTCCGGGCCGCTGGGGCCGCGCGCGCGGGGCATGGCGCTGGCCCTGGGGCTGGCGGCCGGGCTCGTGGGCGTGTCCGTGGGGGCGTCGTGGCTCGCGCTGGGGGGGCTGGAGCCGCCGGTGGTGCTCCTGCTGCTCACCTCGCTGAGCCTCGCGGCCTCCTTCGTGCCCGCGGTGCGGCGGCTGCCGGGCAGCTACGCCCTGGGGGACTACGCGCTGCTCGTCTTTTGCGTGGCGGTGGGCACGCTCGCCGACGCCAGCCGCCTGCGGGACACGGGCGCGTTCGTCTTCCTCTTCTGCGCGGGCGTGGTGCTCGCCTCCGTGGTGCTGCACTTCGCCCTCGCGGCGCTCTTCCGCATCGACGCGGACACCGCGCTCATCACCTCCACCGCCACCATCTTCGGGCCGCCCTTCATCGGTCCGGTGGCCCGCGCGCTCGGCAACCGCGAGCTCGTGGTGTCGGGCCTCACCACCGGGCTCATGGGCTACGCGGTGGGCACCTACCTGGGATTGGCCGTGGCCTGGTGGCTGCGGCCCTGAACAACTCATCCTCTTCCGTGCATCTGGAGTCGTACATGCCACCGATTCAAAAGACGTGGGCGGGCGTGGTGTTGGCGCTGTGGGCGGCCTCGGCGGGCGCGCAGGACACCGCGCCGCCGGAGCCCGTGCCTCCTCGTGAAGTGGAAGTCCCGCCCGCCGTGGAGCGCTCGCCCGTGCGCACGGGCTGGCGCGTGCAGGGCCTGCCCCTGGTCAACTACAACAGCGACGAGGGCCTCGGGTATGGCGCCCGGCTGATGCTGGTGGACCGGGGCAACGGCACCGAGCGGCCCTACCGCATGGTGTTCGTGGCGCAGTTCTTCCAGACGACGCGCGGGGTGGCCAACCACCGCCTGTTCCTGGACGCGCCCCGCTTCCTGGAGTCGCGCTGGCGGCTGGCCGCCTCGGTGGGCATCATCAACGATCGCTTCTCGCCGTACTTCGGCCTGGGGCAGCGCGCCGGGTACACGGCCGCGTACGCCACCTGCGCGGACCGGAGCACGCTCTCCACCAACCCGGACGTGTGCCCGGACAACCCGGACTTCCGGGGGCTGCGCTACTACACCTACGATCAGCGCACCCTGCCGAGCATCATGCTCAACGGGCGCCGGCAGCTCGGGGACAGCCCCTGGCAGTTGGAAGTGGGCTACCGCTTCCGCCTGACCGACGTGCGCACGCGCTACGGCGCGGACGACCTGGGCCAGGCGCGCGAGTCCCTGCTGGAGGAGGACATCCGCGCCGGGCTCGTGGGCGGGCTGGGCGAGGAGCGCGCGGGGGGCCTGTTGCGCCTGCGCTCGGGTGAGGTGAACGCGGGGGTGATCCTCGACCTGCGGGACAACGAGCCGGCGCCCGTGCGCGGCATGTTCCACGAGTTCGCCCTGCGCGGCGCCGCGCCCGCCACGGGCAGCGCCTTCACCTACGGCGGCGCCTCGCTCAACCTGCGCTTCTACCACCCGCTCTTCACCGAGCGCCTGGTCGCGGCGCTGCGGCTGTTCGGCGACGTGGTGGCCGGGGACGTGCCCTTCACGCTCTTGAGCACCTTCACGGGCATCGAGTGGCGCGAGGGCTTTGGCGGCATCGGCGGCGTGTACTCCGCGCGCGGCATCCTCAAGAACCGCCTGCAGGGCAAGGCGAAGCTGCTGGGCAACGGGGAGCTGCGCTGGAAGTTCCTCTCCGTGGAGCCGGGCGGACAGCGGCTGGACTTCACGCTCATCTCCTTCTTCGACGCGGGGCGGGCCTGGACGGATCCGCGCTTCCGGGACGCGACCACCACGCTCTATGGCGCCGGGGGCGGGTTGCGCATCGCCTGGGAGGAGAACTTCGTCGTCCGGGCGGACTACGGCGTGAGCCCCCGGGATGGCACCACGGGCTTCTACCTCGACTTCAACCACATGTTCTGAGGGGTCCCGAACGACGAAGGGCCCGGCCTCCCCTGGGGGAAGCCGGGCCCTTCGTCGTTTCAGCGCCGCGCGGACCTCAGGGCGAGGGCGCGGGGACTCCGTGAGAATCCGCGTCCGAGCCGGAGTCGTTGGAGCCGGAGCTGGCCGGGGCCTCGGCCTCGCCCCGGAGCTTGAGCATCAGCACGTACAGGCCGGGGATGAAGAGGAAGTTCACCACCGTGGACACGAGCATGCCGCCGAACACCGTGGTGCCCAGGGAGTTGCGCGACGCGGCGCCCGCGCCCGTGGCCGTCATGAGCGGCACCACGCCCAGGAGGAACGCGATGGACGTCATCAGGATGGGCCGCAGACGCACCGCGGCGGCCTCCACCACCGCCTCCGCCGCGCTCTTGCCCGCGGCGCGCAGCTGCTCGGCGAACTCCACGATGAGGATGGCGTTCTTGCTGGCCAGGCCCACGAGCATCACCAGCCCCACCTGACAGAACACGTCGTTGGCGAAGCCGCGCGCGAGCTGCAGGCCGATGGCGCCCATGATGGCCAGCGGCACCGACAGGATGATGACGAAGGGCAGGGTGAAGCTCTCGTACTGCGCCGCGAGCACGAGGAACACGAAGAGCAGGCCCAGGCCGAAGATGATGACCGTCTGACCGCCGCTCTCCTTCTGCTCGAGGCTCAGGCCCGTCCACTCCGCGCTCATGCCCGGGGGCAGCCGCTCGGCGGCGAGCTGCTCCATGGCGGCGAGCGCCTGACCCGAGGACACGCCGGGCGCGCCCTGGCCGTTGATCTCCGCGGAGCGGAACAGGTTGTAGTGCCGGATGACCTGGGCGGAGACGATGGGGTTCACCTTCACCAGGGACTCCAGGGGGATCATCGCCCCGGCGTCGCTGCGCACGTAGAACGAGCCGATGTCCTGCGGGCTGTCGCGGAAGCGCTGCTCGGCCTGCATGTACACGCGGTAGGTGCGGTTGGCGTAGTTGAAGTCGTTGACGTACTGGCTGCCCATGTAGATCTGCATGGTGCCGAAGATCTGCTCGATGGGGACGCCGAGCGCCTTGGCCTTCTGCCGGTCCACCTCCACGTCCAGGAGCGGCGTGTCGGCGTTGAACGAGGTGAACACGCCGCGCAGCTGGCCGTCCTCGTTGCCCGCGGCCACCAGCTCGGCGGTGGAGGTGGCCAGCTCGTCGAGCGAGCGCGTGCCCGCGTTGTCCTCGACGATGAACTGGAAGCCACCGACGCTGCCCACGCCGCGGATGGCCGGGGGCTGGAAGGGCAGCACGCGCGCGGTGCCGATGGCGCCGAACGGGCCGCGCAGCCGCTCCACCAGCGCCGCCACCGAGTGCTCCTTGCCCACGCGCTTCTCCCAGGGGGTGAGCGGCACGAAGATGGTGGAGTAGTTGGAGCCGTTGCCCGACATGGAGAAGCCGCCGATGGCGAACATGGTCAGCACCTCGGGCTGGGCCAGGAGGATCTTCTCCACGTCGGCCATCACCTTCTCCGTCTGGGTGAGCGCCATGCCCTCGGGGCCCTGGATGGAGACGATGATGTAGCCCTGGTCCTCGTCGGGGATGAAGCCCGTGGGCGCCGCGCGCAGGAGCATCACCGTGCCCGCGATGCACAAGAGGAAGGCGCCGAGGATGACGAGCGGGTAGCGCAGGATGCCGCGCAGTCCGCGGCTGTAGGTGTCGCGCGTCCAGTCGAGCCCGCGGTCCATCATCCGGAAGAACACCCACTTCTCGCCGTGGTGGTGCTTGAGCAGGCGGGCGCTCAGGGCGGGGGTGAGGGTGAGGGCGCAGAAGGTGGACAGGGCCACGGACGCGGCGATGGTGAGCGCGAACTGGCGGTAGATGGCGCCGGTGGTGCCGGGGAACAGGGCCACGGGGACGAACACCGCCACCAGCACGATGGAGATGGCCACCACGGCGCCCGCCACTTCCTTCATGCCCTCGCTCGCCGCCTTCATGGGGGACAGGCCCCGCTCGGCCATCAAGCGCTCGATGTTCTCGATGACCACGATGGCGTCATCCACCACGAGGCCCGTGGCGAGCGTGAGGCCAAAGAGGGTGAGCGTGTTGATGGAGAAGCCCATCAGGTACACGAAGGAGAAGGTGCCGATGAGCGACACCGGCAGGGTGATGGCGGTGATGAGCACGCTGCGCCAGCCGTGCAGGAACAGGAAGATGACGAGGATGACGAGCGCGATGGCCTCCACGAGCGTGTGCATCACCTCGTTGATGGAGGCGCGCACCGCGAGCGTGGTGTCCGTGCCCGTCTTGTACTCGAGGCCCGGGGGGAACTGCTGCGCGAGCCGCTCCAGCTCCCGGTAGACGCCGTCGCGCACGTCCAGCGCGTTGGCGGTGGGCAACTGGAACACGCCCATGCCCACGCCGGGCCGGCCGCCAAAGCGCAAGAGCGTGCTGTAGCTCTCCGCGCCCAGCTCCACGCGGCCCACGTCCTTGACCCGCACCACCTTGCCGTCCGCGGCGGTGCGCTGCAGCACCACCTCGCCGAACTCGTCGGGCTCCAGGAGCCGACCCCGGGCACGCACCGCCATCTGGTAGGGCTGATCCGTGTCGCTCGGGGGCTGGCCCACCTGGCCCGCGGCCACCTGGAGGTTCTGCTCCTGGAGCGCGCGCGTGACGTCCTGGGGGGTGAGGCCGCGGCTGGCCAGCGCCGTGGGGTCCAACCACAGGCGCATGGAGAACTTGCGCTCGCCGAAGATGCGCACGTCGCCCACGCCCCGCACGCGCTTGATGGCGTCCTTGAGGTTCACGTCCGCGTAGTTGGTGAGGAACTGGGTGTCGTAGCGGTTGTCCGGACTGGACAGGCCGATGGTCAGCAGCATCTGGCTGGAGGCCTTGTTGACCACGATGCCCGTCTGGTTCACCTGCGAGGGCAGGCGCGCGGCGGCGCGGCTCACGCGGTTCTGCACGTCCACGGCCGCGACCTCGATGTCGCGCGTGGGCTCGAAGGTGACGGTGATCTGACTGGTGCCGTCGTTGCCGCTCGTGGAGGTGATGTAGCGCATGCCCTCCACGCCGTTGATCTCCTGCTCCAACGGGATGGTGACGGCCTGCTCCACCACCTCGGCGCTCGCGCCCACGTAGGTGCTGGTGACGGTCACCTGGGGGGGCGCCAGGTCCGGGTACTGGGAGATGGGCAGGGTGGGAATGGCCACCGCTCCGGCCAGCGTGAGCAGGATGGAGCAGACGGCGGCGAAGACGGGCCTGCGGATGAAGAAATCGACGAACACGGAGGTGACGCCCTCATTCTCTCGGCGGTGCTCTCGGCCCCCCGCGCTCATCGCGGGGGGACCGGGCTCACGCGGTTGCTTGGACTAGCGGCTGCCCCCGGCGATGCCGCCCTGGGCCTGGACATTCTTCTTGTCGGCCTGCATGGACTCGGGCTGGGAGGCCGCGGCCTGCTTCACCTTCACCACCGCGCCATCGCGCAGCGATTGCAGCGAGCTGACCGCCACGCGATCTCCCACCTGGAGGCCGTTCTCCACCACGTACGACGTGGCGCCCAGCGGGCCGAGCCGCACGGGTCGACGCTCCACCACCGTCTTGCCCTCCTTGTCCGCCACCACCAGGGCGAAGGGCTGGCCGCTCTGGCGCACCACCGCGAGCACCGGCAGCTGCAGGGCCTCGCGCGTGGAGTAGATGAGGCGCGCGCGCACCAGCTCGCTCGGGCGCAGGCCCGCGGTGTTGCGGAACGCGGCCTTGACCTCCACGAGCTGCGTGCGCGGGTCGGCCAGCGGGGCCACGAAGAAGACGGGGCTGGTGAGCAAGAGCTTGCCCTGGGCGTCGAGGATCTCCAGGGGCGTGTCCAGGCGCAGGGACCGGGCGCGCTCGGAGGGGATGGCCACGCTCACCTCCAGCACGTCCGCCTGGGCGATGCTGGTGAGCGGGGTGGTGGCGCCCACGAAGTCCCCCAGGCGCACGAGCACGTCACCCACGGTGCCCGCGAACGGGGCGCGCACCGTGAGGAACTGCAACTGCACCGAGCGCTGCGTCTCCTGGGCCGCCGCGGCGCGCGTGCTGGCGTCCAGCGCGTCCACCTGGGCGCGCGCCTGATCCAGCTCCTGGGCGCTCGCGAGGCCCTCCTTGTAGAGCGACTCGATGCGCGCGCGGGTGCGGCGCGACTGCTCCAGGTTCACCTCGGCCGAGGTGCGCTGGGCCCGGGCGCTGTCGAGCGCGGCGCTCGCCTCGCGCGAGTCCACGTCCAAGAGCGGCGCGCCCTGCTCCACCTTCTGGCCGGGCTTCACGTGGATGCGGCGCACGTAGCCGGCCACCTGGGGCAGCACGGTGATGCTCTGCCGCGACATGAGCGTGCCCAGGTACTCGCCGGTGTCGCGCACCTCGCCGGGCGTCAGCTGCACCACGTCGATTTCACGGGGGGGCGGGGCGGCCTTGGCCGCCGGTTTGCTCCCACAGGCCGAGGCGCCCGCCAACAACGCCGCGCCCCAGACTCCCATCATCATCGCCTTCAGGGGGCGTCCCTTGTTCACCAGTCGCACCGCGCCTCCGTCAAGAATGCATCCAGGCGTGCCTGGACGAGCTCGAATTCACGCAACACCAGGGACAGCTCCGCCTGCCGCAGGGCGGCCCCGCTCTGGACCAGCTCCAGACTGCTGCCACGGCCCACCTCGTAGGCCCGGCGGGTGAGCTGATCCGTCTTCGCCGCCAGCTCCCGCGACTCCGCGGACGTCTTCACCAGGGACTCGGCCACGCCCACGTTGCGCTGGGCGCGCGTCACCTCTACCTGCACGTTGCGCCGCGTATTCTCCAGGGATTCGGCCGCCTGCCGCTCCAGGCCCGTCCGCTCGCGCACCAGGCCTCCCCGGGCGCCGCCCTCCCACAGGGGCAAGGTCAGCACCGCGGCCAGGCTCCAGGTGGCCAGCTGCGCCGGCGCCGGATCCGAGGTGGTGTAGCCGGAGAGGTTGCTCGCGAGGCCCAGCGTGGGCAGGTAGCCCGCGGTGGCCTGCTGGCGGCTGTCGCGCGTGGCGGTGAGGTTCTTGCGCGCCGACTCCACGTCCGCGCGCGCCTCCGGGCCGTCGAGGGGCGCGCACGCCTGCCGCGTCTCGTCCACCAGCCCCTGGAGCTGGAACGCGGGCTCCACGCCCACCTGCTCGGGCAGGCCCACCGCGAGCCCGAGGGCCTCGCGCGTGCGGCGCAACTGCTCGTCTCCGGCGATCAGCGCCTGGCGCGCGACCTCCACGTCCTGGCGCGCGCGCACCACGTCCAGTTGCGTGCCCGAGCCCAGCTCGAACGCGCGCTGGGTGAGCGCCGCGCGCTCCAGGGCCCGGAGCAGGCCCACGCGGTTGATCTCCGCGGAGCGCTCGGCGGCCACGGTGGCCACGAGCGTGCGCGCGAGCCCCAGGGTGAGTCGGCGCTGGATGTCCGAGAGGTTCGCCCGGGCGCTGTCGGTCGCCGCCGACGCGGAGGACAGGCCCCGCCAGGCGCCCACGTCCACCAGTGACTGGGTGAGCGACGCCGTGCCGCTGAGCAGCGGCACCGTGGGGATGGGCTGGCCCGCCTGGGGGATGATGGGCGCGCCCGTGAGCCCCACGGCGAGGTTCGGGTGGAGCAGATCCTCCGTCACGCCCATGGACAGGCGCGCGTTGGGCAACAGGAGCGACAGCGACTGGCGCCAGCGGCCCTGGGCCCGCTCCACGTTGGCCTCCGCGGTGCGCAGATCCGTGGAGCGCTCGCGCACCAGCCGCAGCGCCTCCTGCCACGAGGCCACCTGCCGCGCGGCCGACGGGGCCGGGGCCAGCATCGGATCGTTCACCTGCGCCTGGAAGGGCGGGGGCGCGGCGGTGGGCTCTTGAGCCAGGGCCGGGACCGCCGTGAGCGACATCAGGAACAGCGCCAAGCGCGAGGACATACCAGTTGGAACACCCAGGACGACGAGGGGGGTGGGCCCCGGTTCGGGACCCCCGACCGCACCCATGTGCGGTCCGTGGTTGACAACTATTGTCGACCACAAGCATTGTATAGGTCAAATGACCCTGGCTGAGCAAGTGGGTTCGCTGCGCCGCGCCATCCACCGGGTAATCAACCGCCGGTTGAGTGGGCGCACGCGTCGGCCCTTCCAACACCTGATCGCGATGAAGTGCATCGCCCACGGCGAGGTACGCAGTCAGGTGGACCTGGCGGATCGCCTGGGCATCGACGCCCCGGCGGTGAGCCGACTCGTGGACCGCCTGGTGGAGGATGGGCTGGTGACCCGGCAGGCGGGCGAGAATCGCCGCTGCGTGAAGCTTCAGACCACCGAGAGTGTGGGGCCGGAGCTGGAGCTGTTGGGCGAGGCGGCGCGCGCGGTGGACGAGGAGGTGTCGCGGCACTTGACCGAGGCGGAGCTGCACGAGCTCAGACGCCTCTTGGACAAGGCCCTGGGGGCACTGACGCAGGGCCCCTCCGCGCAGGAGCGGCCCCTGGACGAGGCGGGCTAGTCGGGCCGGACCTGGGTGGTGGCGCCGGGGAGCTGGAGCGCCTCGAAGGTGCCCTGCGGCGCCGCGGCCGTCACCCGCAGCAGCACGTCACACGGCTAGGTGGAGGGCACCCCAGAATCGCGAGAACGCGTCCCAGATGGGCAGTCGCAGGCGCTCATGATTACCTGAGACGGAAGAACTTGATGTTCGAGGCATCCAGAGCCCGATCGCCGCCTCCACACTTCTCTAATCCCTGCTCTCCGCCTGCTCGTCCCGCGCCTCGAGAGCAAAACTCATTGGTATCCCAAAAGATACCTTTCTCCCGCGTGACCTTGGTCACGATCTCCATGTGCTTGGCGTTCCCAAAATCCCACGAGGCGATATCTCCTCGGGCCGACTGGCGCTGTTCGATCTGCTCACAGCGAGGAACGACTCCCCCGGTGTAGAACTCCTTGGCGCCGTAATACTTTCCTCCGTCGCGCATGCGCGACTTACCTGCCAAGTAGATCACGTCACCGACGAAGACGTTACAGAGATAGTCGCCGCCTGTGCCCGATGATTGGAAGATCGCATAGCGATCGGCGGGCCAACCATCGTAGGCGCGCTTCAATGTCGGCCAATGTCTCTCGCTTAAGCTGTTGTCAGGGATGCCCGCGAGATCCGCGATGACCTTGGCTTTCTTGTCGCCCACGTTGAGCAGCGCCTTGAAGGCCTTCCAGGATTCTATTTTGCTCGGCCGCTCCTTTGCGCCAGTCAAGCCTCGATTTGGTGAGAAAAACCAGCCCCGCGTTCCGCTTTGGAAAAGCTCGTAGGACTGCATCGTTTTTTGGTCTTTTCCAAGAAGCTCTGCCTTTTCCGCAACGATGGGATGGGCACTCGGAGGGGGCGGTGGCGGCATGGCTCCTCAGCAGACAAGATGCTGTCGTTGTTGATCTACGTCGGACGTGTCCATTGAGGTGGACAGTCTGACTCTCAAGTAAATCAATGAAGCAGCCCATCAGGTAGCTGCTTGGGCGCGCGTACCGTGAGTACGGTATCGGGAGTACTGTAGGGCTGTCAACTTGGACTTTGCCTGTGAGGAGGCGCGTGAATATGGCGAGTGGAGTGTCCACGAAGTTTTGGGCATAGTCGCGGGGAATGAATTGCTCTGATGGATGAGAAGGCGTCCCGCACGACACATCCACCTCAGCCCGGAAGAGGCCTCTTACCTGAATGCATCGGTGCGAGACGGACATACCGAGTCGCCCGCGGGCGTTTTCTTCCCCTGCGCATCGGCGTTGTGTGGCTGGCGTGCTGCGAGTCGGCTGGAGTCGGGCTACACATGACCCACTGGCTCACTTATGACCCGGCTCGTGTCGCGCAACCGCGAGGCATCGTCCCATCTCGACTTCCTCGTCCACCTCGAAGTGAGCTGGCCCGAGTACAATTACCTCTACGCCCAACCATCCACCTGCTCCTGGTGTCGAACCGCGATGCACGAATGGGTGGCGCGGACCCTCTCCTGACTACTGACTATGTCCGAAAACTTCGTGGACATTCCATGCGCACGGACTGCGGGGTGTTCTGTGATGAGGTGTTGGCGACTCATGATTCTCGCTCACTTGGTTGCGTCGGGCGGTTCCATCGCCATGACTTCGACGGTAGTCGACTCGGAGTTCGAGAAAACACCTATAATCGAGCCGTTGCCCGAGGGGGTCAATCAAGGTGAAGAAGACCCCTGGGAGGCAGGATACGGCGAGTTGCCACGGCAGGGGTCGGAATGGACCGAAGGAGATTTGACTGTCTCTGTCGCCACGGGAGTACTTCGCCCCGCGCGCGGCTATCTGCCGCTGGATATCATCATAAACAATCAAGGGACTGTCCCGCGCGCCTTGCACATTGGGTTCACTCCCGCGGGGATGTCCGTGGAGTCTGTTGTTAGAAACGTGGGGGTAGCGCCGGGACAGCGCGTGAGCGCCTGGATTTATGTCCCGGTATCCATGCGCTACGGAACGGTCCGGTTGACGGGCGCGGGTACCAGCTTTCAGCCGTTCGACTTCAGCGCGCTGGATGCCCGAGGCGAAGCCGTGTTGGTACTGGGATCAGAGACGCTCCTACTGACAGGAACAAACCTGCCTCGAATGGACCAACGGCCAAGGATCTCAGCGCGTTTTGTGCCGCCAGGAGATGCGCCGCAAGAACTGACCGCGTATGTGGGGCATGCGGCGACCGTCGTCGCGGGAGCGACTGATGAGTTGTCCGTGCAAGCCTGGAATGCACTCGAGGCCTATGCCGCGACAGGTGGTCGGTTGATTCTCACCCTCCCTCCCGCGGATATAGACAAGCGCCTGCCGCTGCTCACGGACACCGGTCCCGGCGTCCACCGCTATGGCTTCGGGCATGTGCGCCTGTGTCATCATCCGGACGAGTGTGGCCAGGGACTGCTCTGGGATGTGCATTCCATTGGGTTGGGTTTGCATCTATGGCCTGTCGCCGCTGTTGGACCGCCGATGGATTGGGAAAGTGGAAACCATGTATTGGCCAATGGAGAACAGCCTCTACTGAACAGCGACCGGCCATCGCCAACAGCCAGGCTTCTTGTCTTGACTGTTCTCCTCGTTCTCTTGATGCTGATTGGCTGGGTTTGTCTTGCCCAGTACAAGAAATCCGTGGTGCGCATTTCCATTCCATTGTTGTTGGTGCTGTCCACCATGGTCTGGAGTTTGTCTAGGGAGGGGTTTTCCTCCCGATCCTCTCGCTACAGCCTCGTGTTCCTGGACCGGGAGCGGAGTCGTGCAGTGACGATTGGCGTCTTCGGTTACGAGATTGGCCTGAGGTCGAAGACCGTGCGGATTCCCGCATTCGGTGCTCTTCTTGGTCCCGATGTGAACGAACTCCAACAACCCATCACAGCGGATTGGACGGATGGTTTGGTGGACTTGCCGAGGGTTTTTCCTGGGCGGACCTATCAGGAGTGGGGAGACGTCGCGGTGGTGCCAACACGTTCTCGTCTGGTGGTTGATCGCGAGGGCAAGGGAATACGGGTCCACAATGGATTGGGCGCACCGATCATGGAGGGTTTCGTCCGGTTCGACGACAAGGTGTGGGCTCTTCCACCCCTCGCCGATGGAGAGTCAGCGGCCGTCGTACAAACTCCAACCTCGACCGAACGCCATACGTTCGAGAGTTTCGCGCGCTTCCCCGTGACGGTTCACCGTCGTTTCTCGGGTATTGCCTGGCAGGAGTTCAACCAGCCGCTCGCCGATGGGCAGTTTTTCGCGAAGCTGGGTGGCGCGGGCTTCGGCCCGACGGAGCAAATGCATACGGTCTTGCAGGAAGGTATTCACTTCATGCAAGGTCGGCTCGACGCACCGTCACCGTCGCGTTTCCCTGATTGACGTGAGGCTCGGTGTAGAGCTTGCGGTCACTAACAGACCCGAGGTCAGTCGGGCCGGACCTGGGTGGTGGCGCCGGCGAGCTGGAGCACCTCGAAGGTGCCCTGCGGCGCCGCGGCCGTCACCCGCAGCAGCACGTCACCGGCCGGGTGCAGCGACACCTCGAAGCGCATGGCCTGGCCGTTGCGCGTGGCGGTGCCGGTGATGGCCGGGGGCGTCTCCGGCGCGGGCCCCTCCGGCTCGGCCTCCTGGAAGTCCGGGAAGCGCGTGCGCAGGTCCCTCAGGGCGGCCTCGCGGGCCTCGTTCGCGTCGAGGACCTCCTCGGGCGCGCTGCGCAGGGCCACCAGCAGGTGACCGTTGCGCTCGGGGTGGGACAGCCACACGTCCGCGGGCGCGTCCAGGGCACCCGGGCTGTCCGGCTTGTGGCGGAACCACCCGTCCGAGGGCACCCGCAGGCTGTAGGCCCGCTTGGTGCCGACGATGGAGTCCTCGTGGGTGAGCTCGCGGCCCTGCAGGTCCGGCCGCAGCGCGATGCGCGCCCGCTCGTCCAGGGACTGGGTGGCGTCGAGCTTCACGAAGCCGATGACCTCCACCAGGCTGGCGAGCATCACCGCGGTGAGGCCCGCGCCGGCCAGGGTGACCGAGGGCTTGCCCCAGATGAGCACCATCACGCCGCAGGAGAAGGCGAACGTCACCAGGGTGAAGAGGAACTGGCCCTGGTGGAGGCTGATGCCGCCGAACAGGAACATGCCCACGATGAGGCGCACGAGCGCCAGGGTGCGCAGGTTCGTCTTGCCCTGCAGGAAGCCGATGCCCAGCAGCGCGTCCACGCCCACGCCCACGAGCGTGCCCGCCAGTTGCACCGCCCGGAGCGGTCCGTCCGAGGACTGCGAGGGCAGGAAGAGGAACTCGAAGACGTGGAACACGGCGTTGAGCAGCAGGATCGCGCCCCCGAGCCCCAGGGTGGGCGGCCCCTCGGCCTTCGCGGGCGTCGGCGCCTCGAGCGCGTGCGCCCGCTCCAGGGCGGACGCGGCGGGTGTCAGATCCGGGATGTATTCCACGGAGCGGACAAACTCTCCCCCCGGGTGCGGAGCCACGGCGGCGGCGGCGGGCGCCGCGACGGCGGCACGCACCGGGGCGACCCGTGGAGTGGCCGCCGGCGTGGCCGTGCGGGGCGTGGTGGCCGAGGTGCGGCCACAGCGGGGACACAGGCTCTGCGCCCGGGGCCGGTGCTTGAGTCCGCAATGGGGGCAGATGGTCCAGGCAGCGTCCACGGTATCCCTTCCTGGTCGACCACGGCGCCCCGGGTGCGCTTTCCCGGGAGCTGAACCCGAGTTGTATCAGACCCCCGCTTCCGGACGGTAGCGGGCCCCCCCCTGGGGTTCCCTTGGGCCCCTCAGGGCGCGCGGGGCAACGGGTGCACCATGCACCGCATGAGGTGCTCGAGCGCTTGTGCGGGGTTCTCGCACAGGCCCGCGTGCACGGGCCCGGTCTGGATCATCGTGCTGCGCGGGGCCACCAGCCAGTGGAAGCGCTCCTTCTGGGGGAGCTGGCCGACGGGGCCCGCCTTGCGCCCGCCCGCGCACAGCCGGGGGATCGTCTCCAGGTGCTCGCGCAGGAGGTCCCCGGGGGCGCCGGGCGCCAGGGCCTCGAGCCGCGCGAGATCCAACGTCACGCGCGCGTCGAGGAAGCGGTGGGTGAGGCAGTAGAGGATGACGCCCGCGTTGAGGAACTCCTCGCGCTCCACCCGGGGCACCACGCGGATGATGGCGTAATCAAACGAGCTGGGAGCGGGCACGCTCGGCCTCCTCGAGGAACGCGGGCGCCGCCTGCAGGCGCTCGATCAGGAACGCGGCGTAGGCCTCGCGGTGGGCCTCCACCGAGGCGAAGTGCGGCTCCACCGCGGGGCCGAGCCAGGCGTCCGGCACCCGGGCGACGATGCCCCGGATGACCTCGGGCGTCACGCGCTCGCGCAGGTGGGCCAGGGCCTGGGTGAGCCCGGTCGCCCACGGCAGGAGCACGTGGTCGCGCACCGGGGCGAAGCGGCTCCGGGCGCGCTCCAGGGAGTCGTCCCAGGCGTGGTGGAAGTACAGGGACGCGCCGTGGTCGATGAGCCACAAGGCGCGGTGCCAGCACAGCAGGTTGGGGTTCCTCGGGGTGCGGTCCACGTTCGTCACGTAGGCGTCGAAGCACACGATGGCCGAGGCCTCGTCGGCCGGCGGGGGCGGGCCCACCGTGGGATCGAACGTGATGGAGCCCGGCAGGTAGTCCATGGCCAGGTTGAGGCCCGCGCTGGCCTTGATGAGGTCGCGGATCTCCCCGTCCGGCTCGGCGCGGCCCAGGGCGGGATCCAACTGCATGAGCACCAGCTCCGGCATGCGCAGGCCGAGCGTGCGCGCCAGCTCGCCGGCGAGGATCTCCGCCACGAGCGCCTTGATGCCCTGGCCGGCGCCGCGGAACTTGAGGACGTACATGCCCGAGTCCTCCGCCTCGACGATGGCGGGGCACGAGCCGCCTTCCCGGAGCGGGGTGACGTAGCGGGTCGCGGTGAGGGTTCTCAACATGGGGACTCCTTCGCGCGGGGCGGCGGGGACGTCAAGGCTTCGCGTCCCGAGGGTGGCGCGATTGGCGCAGGCGCTCCCGGGCGTACTCCTCCAGCGGCGCCTCGCCCCGGTGCACGCGGACCCGGAGCTCGTGGAGCGCGTTGCGCTCGGCGTGCAGGGCATCCGGGGCGTTCTCCGGCACGGGCTTGAGCTTCAAATCCCAGTCGATCTGGCTCAGCTGTACCCCCAGCGGGTCCACCCCCACGTACACGGCCAGGGACAGCACCGCCGTCATCATCCACGGGAAGGCCAGGCGCACGAGCCGCGTCGGGGGCTCCAGGTACACGGGGGGCTCGGCCGCCTCCAGCTCCCGCTCGGGACGGGGCGGACCGCCGAGCAGGGAAGGAAAGCGCTCCGCGGCGGCCACGAGCGCCATCAGGGCCGCGCAGCCGCCCACCGTGAGCACCACCACGCCCAGGCCCTCGCCCCGGGACGTGGCGTCGGTGGCGGCGGGCACCTCGCCCGCCGCGCTCCTCGCGCCGAAGAACAGGGCGAGGGACACGAGGTTGTTGGCCGCGTGGGCGAGCACGCCGGGCCACAGCGAGCCGGTGCGCAAGAGGAGCCAGCCGAACAGCAGGCCCAGCTCCACGCGCGCGAGGAAGCCCATCCGGTCGAAGTGGAAGGCGCTGAAGATGACCGCCGAGGTCACCAGGGCGCGCCAGGGCGGGCCGCCCCGGCCCTTGAGCCCCTGGAAGAACACCCCCCGGAAGAAGAATTCCTCGCACAGGGGCGCGAAGAGGCCCACCCCCGCGCCGATGAGCACGAGCTCCAGGGGCGTCTGGCCGGTGAACAGCCCCGCCACGTCATAGTCCTGCCAGCCCTTGGGCAAGAGCTTCTGGGCCACGTACTGCAGGGGGGCCACGATGCCCGCGAAGTTGGCCAGGCCCAGGGCGAACCCGAAGGCCGCCATGCGCGGGGTGCCCTGGGACAGGCCCGTGTAGCGCGCGGGCTCCCGGCCGGTGGCGCGCAGGACGAACCACCCGCCGCCGAGGAACACGAAGAGCTGGGTGAACCACACCCCGAAGGCGAGGTTGAGCAGCTGCGCCGGCGCGGCGAACACGAAGGCCAGGAAGATGCCCAGCGTGGCCAGCACGGCCACCGCCACCGGATCCAGGGGTCCGAGGCGAGGGGGTGGGGGGGGAGGGGTACCGACGTCGTCCACCGAGGTTCTCCATCCGCGAGAGGAAGGGGTCAAAACACGACGCACCCGGAAAAGTCGCTTCTATAATGCACGGACCTTGATGCCTCTCCCTGAACGAACACGGCGACGGATGCGGCGAGCGCCGCGGCGGGTGCTCGCGCGCGCGGGCGCGCTGGCGGTGGTGTTGGGCCCCGCCATGGCCTCGGCCTCGGCCTTCCAGGTGGAGGCGCGCACCGAGGCCCAGGCGTATCAGATCCGCTCCTACCGCCAGTCCACTCCGAGCGAGCCGGTGCTGCTGCCGCGCCGGCGGATCGTCCAATACCTGGGGCTCACCGGGTACGAGCTCGTCACCGGGCAGGACGTGGGCTTCGAGTCGAGCTTGCGCCTCTTCGCGGACCTGGGACTGCCCCGGGGCGAGGCGGCGAAGATCGACGGGCTGCGTTCGGAAGACGCGGACCTGCTCTACGCCTTCGTGCGCTACGGGGTGGGGGGCGTGGAGGGCAAGCTCGGACGGCAGCTGTACGTGGACGTGGCGGACATCCTCGCCTTCGACGGGCTGAGCGTGCGCTACATGAGCCGGCTGGGCGTGGGCGCCGAGGTGTATGGCGGCCTGTGGGTGAAGGGCGCCGGCTTCCTGTCCTCGTCCGTGTACCAGCCGGACGGCACGCGCGAGAGCGACGTGCGCCGCCTGGACCAGGGAGTGGCCGGCGCGGACCCGACGCTCACGGCGCTCGAGCCCCTCTATGGCGCCAAGCTGCTCCTGGAGAACCTGGGGGGCGTCGCCGCCTCGCTGGGCTACCGCCGCGCGATGGTGGACGGCAAGACGGACATCGAGCGCGCCACGGTGGAGGCGCGCTATGGCCGAGGCCTGGGGCTGAGCGCGCTGGCCGGCGTGGACTTCGATCTGCTGCGGCGCCAGGCGGCCCAGGCCCGGGCGCAGGTGCGCTGGGATGGCGAGGTGCTGGCGGTGAGCGGCGAGGCGCTGCGGCTCTCGCCCGTCTTCTCCGCGGACTCCATCTGGTACTGGTTCGCCTACGCGCCCCGGGACGAGGCGCGCGTGCGCCTGGACGTGTTTCCCCGGGGCGTGCTGCGCTACTACGCGCAGGCGGTGGGCAGCCGCTACCACACCGTCATCAACGACACGCTCCAGCTCGCGAAGGTGGACCTGTCCGGGCAGCGCTCGAGCACCCTGGGCGGCTCGGTGGGCGCGTCGCTGCGGCGCGAGCGCTTCCGCTCGGCGCTGGACGTGACGTACCGCGAGGGCTACGGCGGCAGCCAGCTGTGGGCGGACCTCACCGCGGGCTACGGCTTCGGCGAGGGCCGCTTCACCCTGGACGGCCGCCTGTCCGCGGCGCGCATCCGCGATGGCTTCAACCCGTTGCTCGCGGGCAACTTCCTCGGCACGCAGGTGTGGGCCAGTCAGGCGCTGTCGCGCGCCGCCCGCCTGTCCCTCGTGCTCGAGAACAACGTGAATCCCTTCACCCGCTGGGACTCCAAGGTGTTCTTCCTCTTCGATCTGAAGGCGAGCCTGTAGATGGATCGCTCCACGCGCACCTATCTGCTCCTGGCCGTCGTGTCGCTGCTGGTGGGAGGGAGCCTCGCCTGGGCCGCCACCGCCCGCGAGCGCAGCCTCGCCATCTACCCGCCCCAGCGCGTGCCCCTGCGCTTCGACCACCAGCAGCACCTGGCCGCGGGTGCCGAGTGCGCCACCTGCCACGACTCCGCCCGCAACAGCGTGTCCGTGAAGGACCGCAACCTGCCGGGCCACGAGGAGTGCGGCTCCTGCCACGACATCGACGCGGCGAAGAAGGGCGAGAAGACGGATCCGCCCTCGGCGTGCAACACGTGCCACCCGGGCTTCGACGCCACGGTGCGCCTGGAGCCGCCCAAGCTGGACATGCCCGCGGCCAACCTGCACTTCAACCACCAGGTGCACGTGAAGAAGAACGTGGACTGCGCGGTGTGCCACGGGGCCATGGAGCAGGTGGGGCTCGGCACCCGGCAGCAGCTGCCCAAGATGGCCACCTGCCTCAAGTGCCATGACGGCAACGCGGCCTCCAAGGAATGCACCACCTGCCACCTCGCGCAGCCGTCGGGGCGGCTGCAGCTCACCTTCCCCTCGGGGGTGCTGCGGCCCATGCAGGGCGACCCGCTCGGCCTGGACCACGGGCCGCGCTACGAGTTCACCCACGGCAGCCGCGCGGCGGTGGACCGCTCCACCTGCATGTCCTGCCACGCCGAGTCCTACTGCCAGACGTGCCATGACGGCCTGCAGAAGCCCCTGTCGGTGCACCCCAACGACTTCATCACCCTGCACCCGGTGCAGGCGCGCCAGGACTCCACGCGCTGCTCGAGCTGCCACCGCGCCCAGTCCTTCTGCGTCGCGTGCCACGAGCGCTCGGGCGTGGGGCAGAGCGCGGACCGCTCGCTGCGCTCGCGCAACGTGAAGGTGCACCCGGACTACAACCTGTGGGTGGAGACGCCCGGGCCGCAGCACCACGGCCTCGCGGCCTCGCGCGACATGCAGTCGTGCGTGTCGTGCCACCGCGAGGAGTCGTGCATGACGTGCCACTCGGCCAAGACGGGTCGGCAGATCAACCCCCACCCGCCGGGCTTCAAGGCCGCGTGTGGGCGCGTGGCGGCGGCCAATGACAGGCCCTGCCTCAAGTGCCACACCGAGCCGGACCTCTCCCAGAAGGGGTGCCGCTGATGCGCCGCCTGCTCTGGCTGGGGCTGTTGGGGTGCGGGGCGTGCCTGGAGCCCGGCGAGCCGTTCCTCGCCGTGGCGGACAGCAAGCCCCCGGAGGTGGTGTCCACGGAGCCGGGCCCGGGCGGGACGGTGACGGCCCGGGGCACGGTGCAGATCCTCTTCTCCGAGCGCATGGAGACGCGCACGCTGCGGCCAGGCATCGCCATCTTCGCGGGCCGCGAGGAAGTGCCCCTGGCGGTGACGGTGTCGCCGGAGCTGCCGGGGGAGGAGGACAACGTCGAGCGCGGGGACATCCCCTCGCTCGTCACCGTGAGCGCCGAGGGCGGCGCCTTCACGCCCGGCACCGGCTACACGCTGGTGCTGCGCACCTCGCTCACGGACTCCCAGGGCAACCCCCTGGCCCGCGAGGTGCGGGTGCCGTTCCAGACGGCACCCTGAGCCGCCCCGCGCCGCCGGGGCCTCAGCCCTGGTGGCGCAGGTAGCCGCGGATCTCCTCGGCGAACGCCTGGCAGTCCTTGAGCTCGGGCGCGGTGGGACCGAGCTTGAGCTTCTTGTCCTCCTCCACGAGGTAGCGCTGGTCGAGCATGTAGTGCACGGCGTTCTCCAGCGTCACCTTGGCCAGGGACTCGGCGGCGGTGATGCGGCCCGAGTGGTACTCGGCCCGGCCCACCTCCAGCGCCTGGCGCACGAAGCTCTTGCGATCCTGGGCCATGCCCGCGGGCACCTCGGGCAGGGTGAGGGCGGCGATGAGGTAGGCCTCCAGGTAGTCGCGCAGCAGGTCCGCGAGGAACTCCAGCTCCGGACGGGCATGGGGCTCGGGGGCCACGCCGAGCATGTCCCCGTCGTGCAGCACCAGGCCCATGCGCACCAGCCGATCCACCACCTCGGTGAAGATGGTGTCGAAGCTGGCGCCCACCCGGTAGATGAACTCCAGCTTGAAGAGGCGCGAGAGCCACAGGGCGCGGGTCTTCACCTCGTCGAACGGGGCGGGGAAGCGCCCGAGCAGCGCGGTGGCCACCAGGGCCCGCCCCGCCACCAGGTTCATCAGGGTGTTCTTGTAGAACGACATCTCCCCGCGCCGGTCGTCCTCGGCCTGGTAGATGACGTCGTTGTTGGCCTTGAGCGTGCGCACCATGCCGTCCGAGCAGAAGGTGTTCATCGCCTCCCGGATGGGACCCATGGCCTCGGGGTGGCTCGGCGAGTCCTTGAGCAGGGCGGCCAGGGGCGCCATCTCCTCGCCGGCGATGCGGCGCAGGAGGGTGATGCGCTCGCCCAGCTCGCGGCTCGTCATGCCGCGGCGGCGGTGGGCCAGGAGGGCGGCGCTCACCAGGGCGTGGGGCGTCACGGTGGACACCTTGCTGATGCCGTACATGACGCGGTTGCCCAGCGCGCGCACCAGGCCCTTCTTCTGCTCGTCGCTCAGGGCCTGGGCCGGGTCGAGCCCGCGGCTCTTCATCAGCTCCACGAGCGACAGGGGCTCATCGAAGGTGAGGTGGATGCGGCCGTAGCTGGAGGCGAGCACCTTGGGCGTGCTCAACAGGGCCTTCAAGTCCTCGGGCTTCTTCTCCCCGCCGGCCAGCTCCTTCGAGTAGCTGCCCGACTCCACCACCTTCTCGTAGTCGATGGAGACGGGCACGAAGATGAGATCGTTGCGCGCGCCCTCGAGCACGGACTCCACCTGCCAGGTGAACATGCCGAGCTTGGGCTGCAGGAGCTTGCCGGTGCGCGAGCGGCCGCCCTCGGGGAAGAACTCCTGGTGCACGCCGTCGTGCACGAGCTTCTTCACGTAGGCCTTGAACGTGGCGGCGTAGACCTTGTCGTCCTTGAAGGAGCGGCGCAGGAAGAAGGCGCCGCAGCGGCGCAGCAGGGGCCCGAGCGGCCAGAAGGACAGGTTGGCGCCCGCGGCGACGAGCGGCACCGCGTAGCCGCGGTTCCAGAGGATCCAGCTCATCACCAGGTAGTCCACGTGGCTCTTGTGCGAGGGGCACAGCACGAGCGGCGCGTGGCTGGCGGCCTTGAGGGCGCGGTTGAGGCCGGCCTCGTCCACCTCGATGCCGTCGTAGATGCGGTGGAAGACCCAGTCGAGCACGGGCGACACGAAGGCGAGCGTGGTGGGGCTGGCCTTGGCGGCGATGGCCTCCAGGTTGCGCCGGGACTGGCGCAGCACGCTCTCCGGGCGGCGGTTCGTCTCGGCGGCCACGGCGTCCAGGGAGCGGCGCAGCGAGCGGTCGCGCAGCGTCTCCTCGAGGATGCGCTCGACGGGCTTCTCCGGGGGGCCGAACACGGCGCGCGTCTCGCGCGACAGGTGGTGGTGCAGGGCGCTCCTCACCTTGCGGGCGATGAGCTCGTCGGAGTCCTGGGGGTTCTGCTCGATGAAGCGCTTGAGATCGATGGGCTCGCCCACGCGGAACTGGGCGCGGCGGTAGTTGCGGAAGAAGGCCACCATCGAGTGCAGGAAGCCGGGGGCCTCGGGCGAGCCGAAGACCCGGTCCCACACGTTGGGCATGAGGCGCGCGGTGCGCTTCTCCCAGACGAACAGCTCGGGCACGAGGAAGACGGTGCGCTCCTCGCGCCGGGCCATGGCGACCAGGGCGGGAAAGGGGTTCTCCTCGATGTCCTTGCCCGTGGCGCTCAGGAGCGCCGTCTTCTTGAGGAAGATGAGGCCACTGCCGCCCGTGGCCAGCGCGTGGCCGAAGCGCTCGGCGAAGGGGCCGCGCTGCTTGCTGTTGCGAAAGGGCCGGGTGAACCAGGGCCGCAGGTTCACCACCGCGCGCACCAGCGGCAGGCCCCGGCGCACCATGGCCCAGGCCAGGTAGAGGTAGTTGATCCACGCCGTGGTGCGCATGACGTGCACCACGAAGCCCTTGGCCTGGAGCGCGCGCAGCTCGGCCTCGGCCTCCGGGGGAAAGCGCACGCCGTCGAAGTAGCGCTGCCCGAGGACGCGGGAGACGGGCCCGAACTCCTTGCTCAACGCTTCCTGGTGATCGACGACGGGTGTCAGGACGGTATCCACGTGCGAGCCCCCTGGGTGTTTCCTCGGCTGAGCCTGCGTTACATGTTCTCGGGAGTGGCGATGCCCAACAGCGTCAGGCCGGCGGCGAGCGACGCGCGGGTGGCGTCGGTGAGCGCCAGACGCGCCGCCTTGAGCGGCTCGTTGTCCTCCAGCACCACGCGCTTGTTCCGGTCCTGGTTGCCCGCCGTGTAGTAGCTGCTGAACGTCGCGGCCAGGTCGAGCAGCCAGCGCGCCACGAAGCTCGGCTCCTGCTGCTCGGCGGCCTCCTGCACCACCACGGGCAGCCGCGCGATGGCGCGCAGCACGGCCTGCTCCTCGGGCAGGGTGAGCAGCGCGGCGTCATAGGTCGCCGGCGCGCCGCCGCCCTTGCGCAGGATGTTGCAGGCGCGCGCGTGGGCGTACTGGAGGTAGGCGCCCGTGTGGCCGGTGAGGTTGAGCACCTCGTCCCAGTCGAAGGTGTAGTCGGTGGCCCGGCGGTTCTTGAGGTCGCCGAAGAAGATGGCGCCGAGGCCAATCTGCTCGGCGAGCTTCTCCGGGTCGTCCGTCTGGATCTTCCCCTCGGCGATGTTCTTGTCGACGATGGTGCGCGCGCGGGCCCGGGCCTCGTCGAGCACGTCGGTGAGCAGCACCACGTTGCCCTGGCGCGTGCTCATGCCGTGCACCCGGCCGAAGTTCACGTGCGTCATGCGGTCCACGAACGCGCGGCCCATGGCCTTGAGCACCCGGAAGAGCTGACGGAAGTGCAGCGCCTGATCCGTGGCCACGATGTAGAGCGACTTGTCGAAGTGGAAGCGCTCGTGGCGGTCGATCGCCGCCGCCAGGTCGCGCGTGGCGTAGAGCGTGCTGCCGTCGTTCTTCTTGAGGAGCACGGGCGGCTCGTTCTCCTCGTAGGGCAGGTCCACGATGGTGGCGCCCTGGGACTCCTTGACGCCCACCGTGCGCGCGATCTCCTCGATGACCGGCTCCATCTTGCCCTGATAGAAGCTCTCGCCCTCGATGTGCTCGAACGTCACGCCCAGCCGCGCGTAGATGCGCTTGAAGTCGCGCACGCTCGTCTCGCGGAACTCCTTCCACAGGGCGAGCGCCTCGCCGTCGCCGGCCTCCATGCGCCGGAAGAACTCCCGGGCGCGCTCGTCGAAGGCGGGCTCCTTCTCCGCGCGCTGGTTGGCCTTCACGTACACCTGCACCAGGTGCGCCATGTCCTGGCGCTTGTCCGACTCGCCGTACTCCTGGAAGCCCACGGCCACCAGGCCGAACTGCTTGCCCCAGTCGCCCAGGTAGTTGATGCCCTCGACCTTGTAGCCGAGCGCCCGGTGCAGGTTGGCCACGGCGTGGCCGATGACCGTGGAGCGGATGTGGTGGAAGGCGATGGGCTTGGCGATGTTGGGCGAGGAGTAGTCCATCACCACCGTCTTGCCCGCGCCCACGTCCGAGCCCCCGTAGCGCGTGCCCTGGGTGCGCGCCGCGTCGATCACCTCGGCGCTGAAGGGCAGGGGGGCAAAGCGCGCGTTGACGTAGGGGCCCGTGGCGGCGATCTCCAGGCCGGGGACCTTCAGGCCCTGGGCGAGCGCGG
The DNA here is from genome assembly GCF_016904885.1 of Archangium primigenium. Lineage (NCBI taxonomy): Bacteria > Pseudomonadati > Myxococcota > Myxococcia > Myxococcales > Archangiaceae > Melittangium > [Archangium] primigenium. Next base: position 6,464,692 of record NZ_JADWYI010000001.1, on the reverse strand, counting down.
CGGCGATGGCCAGCGGGGCCTTCTTCTGGGCCTTGGCCAGGGGAAAGGTGGGAAAGGACAGGTCGCCGTGGGCGGGATCCGCGGGCTTCACCTGGGAGTCGATCTCGGAGGCGGGCACGCCCAGCGACTGGGCGAGCGCCTCGACGAAAGCGGTCCGGTAACGGGAGTAGACGGGAGGGCTCATTGACGCGCGCGATACTAAGCGAAGCGCGCGTCTATCCCTCGCACCTTCTGCATGTGCTCGTCGCGTCGACGCGGTGCGTCGACTCGGGGGCGGGCGCGCGTCAGGAGACCGCGGGATTGCGGCGGCTCGGGCGGACCACGGCGCCCACGGTGTCGAGCAGCCGGGGCAGCTGCAGGGGCTTCTCGAAGAAGCCGTCGATGCGATCCAGGCCCTGGCCCGCGCCCAGCGTGGAGACGTCGCTCGCGCCGGAGATGATGTAGACGGCCACGTCGGCGAGCGACTCGGTGCCGCGGATGAAGCGCAGCACGGAGCGTCCGTCCTCTTCGCTCAGGCGCAGGTCGAGCAGCACCATGGCCGGGCGGATGTGCGAGAGGATGGAGCGCGCCTCGGCGGCACCCGAGGTGGACATCACCCGGTAGCCCTCCTGCTCGAGCACCTGCTGGAGCACCTCGCGGCAGTCCGCGTCGTCCTCGACGAGCAGGATGCCGCCGGCGCGCGGGCCCGTCTGCACGAAGTCCGGCGAGCTGACGGCGCCGGCGAACAGGGGCATCACCATCTGCAGGCTGGTGCCCTCGCCCAGGGTGCTCGCGGCCTCCACGCGGCCGCCGTGCAGCGCCATGATCTTCGCCACGAGCGGCAGGCCGAGGCTGTGACCCTGGCCGCGCACGCCGGGCCGGTGGAAGGGATCGAAGACGTGCTCCAGGTCCTCGGTGCCCAGGCCCGGGCCGGTGTCCTTCACGGTGAGCAGCGCGAGGCCGTCCTCGCTGCCCACGCGCACCTCCACGCGGTCGTCCGCCTCGCAGCGGTTGATGCCGCTCTCCACGAGGTTCTGGATGGCCTCGGCGATGCGCTCGCGATCCCCGCGCACGAAGACCTCGCCGGTGGAGGGCAGCACGAGCTGCACCTTGGACTGCTCGGCGGACGGGGTGAGGGCGCGGATGACCTCCTCGGCCACGGCGCGCAGCCCGAAGGGCCGCTGGTTGAGCTGCATCTTGCCGGCCTGGAGCCGGGACATGAGCAGCAGATCGTTCACCATGCGCAGCATGCGGTCCGCGCTGCGATCGCACACCTGCACCGCGCGGCGCTGGGAGTCGGCGAGCGGGCCGAGCTTCTCGCGGCCCAGCATGGCCAGGTAGGCCTTGATGGTGGTGAGCGGGTTCTTGAGATCGTGGGACACGTTGCCCAGGAGTTCGTCGCGGCTCTGCTCGAGCGCCTTGAGGCCCGCGATGGCCGTCTGCAGGTCCTTGTTGCGCCGGGCGCTGTCGTCGCGCAGGCGCGCCACTTCATAGGCGGCGGACAGCTGGCCCGCGAGCGCCTGGAGCAGGGCGTCGGACACCGAGCGGCGCGGGGCGAGCACGGCGAGCACGCCGCTGATGCCCTGGGGGCTCTCGAGCGGCACGGCCACGGTCTCCTCGTCGCGCAGGATGGCGCGCTCGGCGAAGGCGCGGCCGATGATGCCCTCCTCGGGCGTGGCGGCGGTGATGCGCTCGTCGTAGCGGCCGCGCACGTGCTCCACCTGGAGCTGGTTGCGCGAGGGCACGAAGCGCGCCACGTAGCAGGCCTTGGCCTGCAAGAGGGTGTGGATGTGCTGGAGCTGGGCGCGCAGGGCCTCGGTGGGGCCCTCGCTGGAGGAGATGTGCCGGGCCATCTCCACGAGCGTGCGCTCGGCGTCGTCGTTCTCCACGGGAGGCTGGGGCTTCACCGCGCGCCGGGACGGCTTCTTCACCACCTCCGGGCGGAGGGTGACGACTTCGGCCAGATGGGGAACCTTCTTCTTGGGCACGGGCAGACCTCGGCAGCCAGGGGTCGAGGCGCGCGGACACGCCCGACCCATCCGAGCGCGATCCTGCGCCAGGCCGCGTCCCCCACGAAACCCCCTGGCGCGGCGCGGGGGGCACGGAGCTGACGGCAGGACAGTTGCCGTGTCCAGTTCACGACACAGGGCGGGGAGGAGGCAGCCGACCTGAGGCATCCTCCCCGGCCGGGGGCTCAGGCCTTGAAGCCGCTCTCGTCGGCGGCCTGCTGCGCGGCCACCTGCACGCGGCGGGCGGTGTCGCCCTGGGTGAGCTTGAGGATGGGCTCGCGCGCGGGCTCGTGCTTGAGGGGGCCGAGCGCCTTGAGGGCGGCGATCTTCACGTCATCCGCCATGTCGTCGAGGTAGGGCAGCACCGCCGGGGCGATGCGCTCGTCCTGCTTGCCGGTGACGTAGTGCAGCAGGACGATCTTCTTCTGCGGATCGCGCATGTAGTGGGCGCTGAGCGCGGCGAGCGTCTCCACGACGCTGGTGGTGACCTCGGCCTCGCTCTGCAGCGCCTCGAGCACGCGGATGGCCCAGGAGGTGGCCTGCTCGCTCTTGCGCAGGAAGTCGGTGACGGGCGCCACGGCGTCCTTGCCAAAGCCCTTGATGAGCTCGAAGACGTGCTCCTTCTCGTCCGCGTCCGTGGTGAGGGGCTCCACGGTGATGGTGTAGCGGTGCATGAGCACGGTGACCGCCTCGGGGATCTTCATCTCCCCGAGCTGCTGCAAGGCCTTCTGCCGGCTGTTGGGATCCCCGTACTTCTGGGTCACCTTGGACTTGAGCTTGAGCGCTTTGTCGGGGCCGGAGCCGCCGAGGAAATCGAAGATGCCCATGGGAGAAGAGGCTCCGAGACGAGAGGAAGAGGCGGGTACGGGGGCCGTGTAGGACGCGGCGCGAGCGAACGCAAGGGGCTTGGCGGGGCAGGAGGGGGCCGGCTCACAACTGGAGCGTGCCCCGCACGTCCGAGGAATAGGCGCGCGCGAGCGTCTCGGCGGCCTGGCGGGCCTCTTCCGAGGGCTGCTCGGGCACCTTGACCTGGAGGGTGAGGTAGAGGTCTCCCGGCGCGCCGCCCTTGAGCGAGGGCGAGCCGCGCCCCTTGAGCCGCATGCGGCGGCCGGACTGGGAGGCGGGGGGCACCTTCACCGTGACCTCTCCCTGGAAGGTGGGCACGCGGATCTCCGCGCCGAGCATGGCCTCGGGCACCGTCACCGGCAGATCCATGTGGAGATCATCCCCCTCGCGGCGCACCAGGGGGTGCTCGGCCACGATCATCTCGATGTACAGGTCACCCGAGGGGCCCCCGCGAGCGCCCGCGGCCCCCTGGCCGGCCAGGCGCATCTTGGAGCCGGTCTGCACGCCGGCGGGCACCTTCACGGTGAGCCGGGTCGTCTCCTCGACGACGCCCGCGCCCTGGCAGGCGGGGCAGGGAGGCGCGGCGCGTCCGGAGCCGCGGCAGGTGGGGCAGGTGCCGCCCGTGGACATGCCCAGCACGCCGCCCCCCCGGCGGACCTTGCCGCTGCCGCCACAGGTGGCGCAGGTGGTGGGGGCTCCGGACTGGCCCGAGCCCTGGCAGCGTCCGCAGCGTCCGGGCCGCTGCAGGGAGATGTTGCGCTCGGTGCCGGTGAGGGCCTCGGCGAAGCTGACCGTGAGCGTGGCGGTGATGTCCTCGCCCGCGACGGGGCCCTGGGCACGGCCGCCGCCCGCGCGCCCGAGGATCTCCCCGATGTCCACGCCGCCGCCGCCCGCCCGCCCGAAGATGTCCCCGAGGATGTCCCCGATGTCGAAGTCCGCGCCGCCGCCCCCGCCGTAGGGCATGCCGCCGCCGCCGGCGCGCGCGGCCTTGTAGGCCCGGTACTGCTCGGCCTTCTTCTCGTCGAAGCCGAGCTTGCCGGCCTCCTCGCCGAACTCATCGTAGAGCTTGCGCTTGCGCTCGTCCGACAGCACCTCGAAGGCGGAGTTGAGCTGCTTGAATCGCTCCTCGGCCTCCTTGTTGCCCGGGTTGACATCGGGGTGGTACGTGCGCGCGAGCTTGCGGAAGGCCTTCTTGATTTCGTCGGCCGACGCCGTCCGGGGCACGCCGAGAATCTGGTAGTAGTCGTCCGCCATGACCGTGACGTCCTCCTTGAGGGGATGAACGTAACCCGTCATTGGGCCCGCGCCAGCAGGGTGTGTGCCTTGGGTTCAAGATGTATAAACTGAACCGAGTGCCGAGGGAGAGCATGGGCGCGCCGCGCGGACGACGAGCGAGGGGGTGGGGGATGGGCGGCCTCGTGCTGGCGGCCCTGTCCCTCGGGGGGCAGGCGGCCGGGCAGTCGGGCGCCACCGGAGGCCAGGTCATCGACCGGGTCGTGGCGGTGGTGGGCGGCCAGGTGCTCACCCTGAGCGAGCTGTCCTTCGAGGCCCGCGTGGCGCTCGTCCTGCGAGGGGGCGTGCGAGCGGCCGAGGCGTCCCTGGACGAGCGGACGCTGCGAGGGGCCCTGGACCTGGCCATCAGCCAGCGGCTGCTGGTGGCGGGGGCCGACCGGCTCCAGGCGTTCGCGGCGGAGCGCTCGGAGGTGGACGCCCGGGTCAAGCTCTTTCGCGACCGCTTCGAGGACGAGCCCGCGCTCCTGGCCTTCCTGACGCGCTACGACGCGGACTTGGATCAATTGACGGCGGTGCTGGAGCGGGGCGTGCGGGCCGAGCGCATCCTCGACAGCCGGATCCGCCTCCGGGCGCAGGTTGGCGAGGCGGAGGCCCGGCGCTACTGGGAGGAGAACAAGGCGATGATGGGCGGCTCGTACGAGGGGGTCCGCGAGGCGCTCAAGGAGCGCTTGATGCGCGAGCGTTATGGCCAACTGGCCAAGGAGGAATACGCTCGGGTTCGCAAGGATGCGCGGGTGCGGGGCGTGGCGCCCTTCGCGCGGGAGGAGCAGCCATGAGGCGCATGCGCGAGGACACCCGGCCGAGCCGTCGGGGCAAGCCTGATCCGGCCTTCCTCATCCGGAGGATGACCCGCGAGGACCTGCCCGCGGTGATGGACCTGGAGAAGGCCTCGTTCCGCAACCCCTGGTCCCAGGAACTGCTCCAGCGCGAGCTCACGCACGACTGGTCCATCATCTTCCTGCTGGAGGAGCCCCTTCCCGAGGGCGGCCGACGGCTGCTGGGCATCTCCATCTTCTGGATCGTGCATGACGAGGTGCACGTGCTCAACGTGGCCACCGCGCCGGAGCACCGGCGGCGGGGGGTGGCCCACGCGCTCATGGACGCCACGCTGGCCGAGGGGCGGGCACGCAAGTGCTGCCTGGCGACGCTCGAGGTGCGCAAGGGCAACGAGGCGGCCATCAACCTCTACAAGGCCTTTGGCTTCCGGGCGGTGGGCGTGCGGCCCAACTACTACGTGGACGAGGGCGTGGCGCCCGAGGACGCGATCGTGATGGTCCTCGACTTCTAGCGACCAGGGGAGTAGAGGGGCGGCCCTGCGCGGCAGGATGGGAATGGGGACGCGGGTCACCGGGGGATGCATCCCGCCGGGCGTCCGTGCTTGACACGGGGGGCCCCCTCTTTATACTCGCGGCCCTTTTTAAGCGCAGTGGTAGGTCTGTATGCGCCCCCGGGTACACCCGCTCGGGGCAATCGAGAAGGAAGAGGAGTTCAGTGCCAACCATCAGCCAGCTGGTCCGCCAGGGCCGCGAGAAGTTGAACATCAAGGGCAAGAGCCCCGCTCTGAAGGAGTGCCCCCAGAAGCGTGGCGTCTGCACCCGCGTGTACACCACCACGCCGAAGAAGCCGAACTCGGCCCTTCGCAAGGTGGCGCGTGTTCGCCTGACGAACGGAATCGAAGTGACGTCCTACATCCCCGGCGTGGGCCACAACCTCCAGGAGCACTCGGTGGTGATGATCCGTGGCGGCCGTGTGAAGGACCTCCCGGGCGTGCGCTACCACATCATCCGCGGCACGCTGGACTCCGTGGGCGTGGCCGGCCGCAAGCAGAGCCGCTCCAAGTACGGCGCCAAGCGTCCGAGCTGAGCTCGGAGCTGATCACCTTCGCATCCTTCATGGGAACGCTTGCCCCGCACCCTGGGGAGCCTTCCTGAGTCACCAACGCAGTTCGAAGCCCCCACGAAGCCTCCCGGGTGCATGGGAGCGGGGCGTAAGGGATAGAAAAAGATGCCTCGTCGTCGCGTAGTAGCCAAGCGCAAGATCCTTCCTGATCCGAAGTTCCAGGACCGCCTCGTCACGAAGTTCGTGAACGACCTGATGCGCAAGGGGAAGAAGTCCATCGCCGAGCGGGTGTGCTACGGCGCCTTCAGCCTCATCGAGGAGCGTGCGAAGGAGGACCCCCTCAAGACGTTCAAGAAGGCCCTGGACAACGTCAAGCCCGTGCTCGAGGTGAAGAGCCGCCGCGTCGGTGGCGCCACCTACCAGGTTCCCGTGGAGGTCCGTCAGGACCGCCGCGTGGCGCTGGGCATGCGCTGGATCATCACCTACGCCAAGGCGCGCGGTGAGAAGACGGCCATGGAGAAGCTGGCGGGCGAGATCATGGACGCCGCCAACAACCGTGGCAACGCGGTGAAGAAGCGCGAGGACACGCACAAGATGGCCGAGGCCAACAAGGCCTTCGCCCACTACCGCTGGTAGTCGTCCTCCAGTCGTTCGCAGTGCCCGGCACCCGGATGCGCTCTCTCGCGCGTCCGGGTGTTTCCGGTCTTTGACATCCGTTTCCAGCAAGAGGTTCGGAGCAATGCCCCGCGAGTATCCGCTCGAGCGCTATCGCAACATCGGCATCATGGCGCACATCGACGCCGGCAAGACGACGACCACGGAACGGATCCTGTTCTACGCGGGCGCCATCCACAAGATGGGCGAGGTGCATGAAGGCACCACGACCACGGACTGGATGCCGCAGGAGCGCGAGCGTGGCATCACCATCACCTCGGCGGCCATCACCGCGGCCTGGAACCGGAACGATCAGAAGTACCGCATCAACATCATCGACACCCCCGGCCACGTGGACTTCACCATCGAGGTGGAGCGTTCGCTGCGCGTGCTGGACGGCACCGTGGCGGTCTTCGACGCGGTGAACGGCGTGGAGCCCCAGTCGATGACGGTGTGGCGCCAGGCGGACAAGTACCGGGTGCCGCGCATCTGCTTCATCAACAAGATGGATCGCGTGGGCGCGGACTTCGCCATGTCCGTCGACAGCATCCGCGAGAAGCTCGGCGCGCGTCCGGTGCGCCTGCAGCTGCCGCTGGGGGCCGAGGACAAGCACCGCGGCGTGATCGACCTGGTGCGCATGAAGGCGCTCGTCTTCCAGGACTCGGAGATGGGCAGCCGCTACGACGAGGTGGACATCCCCGAGGAGCTGCGCGCGGAGGCCGACGCGGCCCGCGGCGAGCTCGTGGAGATCGCCGCCGAGCAGGATGACGCGCTCACGGAGAAGTTCCTCGAGGGCCAGGAGCTGACCGAGTCGGAGATCCGCGCGGCCATCCGCAAGGGGTGTCTGTCGCTGAAGGTCTTCCCGGTGTTCTGTGGCTCGGCCTTCAAGCACAAGGGCGTACAGCCGCTGCTGGACGCGGTGGTGGACTACCTGCCGGGCCCATTGGACATCCCGCCGGTGCACGGCAAGAGCCCCAAGGGCCAGGAAGAGACGCGCGAGACGCGGGACAACGCGCCCTTGAGCGCGCTGGCCTTCAAGATCATGCCGGACCCGGCCTTCCCGTCGCAGACGCTCACGTTCCTGCGGCTGTACTCGGGCAAGCTGGAGTCGGGCTCGGCGGTGTGGAACTCGGTGAAGGGCAAGCGCGAGCGCATTGGCCGCTTGGTGCAGATGCGCGCGGACAAGAAGGACGAGGTGGCCGAATGCTACGCCGGGGATATCTGCGCGGTGGTGGGCCTCAAGTTGGCGACGACGGGGGACACCCTGTGCGACGACAAGCACCCCATCATCCTGGAGCAGATGGAGTTCCCCGAGCCCGTCATCGACGTGGCCATCGAGCCGAAGTCCACGGCGGATCAGGACAAGATCCTCACCAGCCTGGCGCGTCTGGCCGCGGAGGATCCGTCCTTCCGGGTCCGCACCCACGAGGAGACGGGGCAGACGCTGATCGCGGGCATGGGCGAGCTGCACCTGGAGATCATCGTCGATCGGCTGCGGCGTGAGCACAAGGTGGACGCCAACGTGGGCAAGCCCCAGGTGGCCTACCGGGAGACGATCGCCAAGCAAGTGGAGACCGAGGGCAAGTACATCCGGCAGGTGGGCGGCAAGGGCCAGTACGGCCACATCTGGCTGCGCGTGAGCCCCAACAAGTCGGGCGAGGGCTTCGCTTTCTCCAACACCATTCCCGCGGAGAAGGTCACCCGGGAGTTCGTGGAGGCGGCCCGTCAGGGCATCCAGGAGTCGCTGTCGAGTGGACCCATCGCCGGCTACCCGCTCCTGGACGTGAAGGTGGAGGCCTTCGATGGCTCCATGCACGAGACGGAGTCCAACGAGATGGCGTTCAAGATCGCCGGCTCGATGGCCTTCCGGGACGCCGTGCGTGGGGCGGACCCCGTGCTCCTCGAGCCCATCATGGACTGCGAGATCGTCACCCCGAACGACTTCATGGGCGACGTGATCGGCGACGTGACGGGGCGCAGGGGAAAGGTCCAGGGCATGGAGCCTCGGCCGGGGGACTTGCAGGCGGTCTTGGCCCTGGTTCCGCTCGCCAAGATGTTCGGCTACTCGACCGACCTGCGCAGCCGCAGCCAGGGAAGAGCGACCTACACCATGCGGTTCAGCCACTACGCTCCAGCGCCCAAGGATGTCCTCAACCGGTGAGGCGTGCTGGGCCCCCGGAAGAGGGGGCGGGCGATTTCATTTGACGTTTTCGTACGTTTGAAGCACCACGCAGCACATTTTCTCGACCCGGTCTCCTGGCCGGGTCTCTGAGGAGCAGGGATGAGCAAGGAAAAGTTCGACAGAAGCTTGCCGCACGTCAACATCGGCACCATCGGCCACGTTGACCACGGCAAGACGTCCCTCACGGCGGCCATCACGAAGGTGCTGGCGAAGACCGGCGGCGCGACGTTCCTCGCGTACGACCAGATCGACAAGGCGCCGGAGGAGCGCGAGCGCGGCATCACCATCTCCACGGCGCACGTGGAGTACAAGACGAAGAACCGGCACTACGCGCACGTGGACTGCCCGGGACACGCCGACTACGTGAAGAACATGATCACGGGCGCGGCGCAGATGGACGGCGCCATCCTGGTGGTGTCGGCGGCGGACGGCCCGATGCCGCAGACGCGCGAGCACATCCTGCTGGCCCGTCAGGTGGGCGTGCCCTACATCGTGGTCTTCCTGAACAAGGTGGACCTGCTGGATGACCCCGAGCTGCGCGAGCTCGTGGAGATGGAGGTGCGTGACCTCCTCAAGAAGTACGACTTCCCCGGGGACTCGATTCCGATTGTTCCGGGCAGCGCGGTGAAGGCGCTCGAGGGCGACGCGTCGGAGATTGGCGAGCCGGCGATCCTGAAGCTGATGGAGGCGGTGGACAGCTACATCCCCACGCCCCAGCGCGCCACGGACAAGCCCTTCCTGATGCCGGTGGAGGACGTGTTCTCCATCGCGGGCCGCGGAACGGTGGCCACCGGCCGCGTGGAGCGCGGCATCATCAAGGTGGGCGAGGAAGTGGAAGTGGTGGGCCTGAAGGCCACGCAGAAGACGGTGGTGACGGGCGTGGAGATGTTCCGCAAGCTGCTGGACGAGGGCCGGGCGGGCGACAACATCGGCGCGCTGGTGCGCGGCCTCAAGCGCGAGGACATCGAGCGCGGCCAGGTCATCGCCAAGCCGGGCAGCATCACGCCGCACACCAAGTTCAAGGCGCAGATCTACGTGCTCTCGAAGGAGGAGGGTGGCCGTCACACGCCGTTCTTCAAGGGCTACCGTCCCCAGTTCTACTTCCGCACCACGGACGTGACGGGCACGGTGAAGCTGCCGGACAACGTCGAGATGGTGATGCCGGGCGACAACATCGCCATCGAGGTGGAGCTCATCATGCCGGTGGCGATGGAGAAGGAACTGCGCTTCGCCGTGCGTGAGGGTGGCCGTACCGTGGGCGCCGGCGTCGTCGCCGAGATCATCGCCTAGTTTGTAGAATTTCACTTGCCTCGGCGGCTCAAAACAGCGAAAAGCCGGGGCAGTGTGAATTAGGTTGCATACACCGGGGCCGCGGTGGTACTTGCCGCGCCCCTTCGAAGAGACGGCTCTGTGACATCCAGGGGACGTTGGGCGTAGCGCCTCCAACAGAGGCCGTACAAAGAGGTTTTTGCGAATGGCGACACAGAAGATCCGCATCCGGCTGAAGGCCTACGACTCCAAGCTCCTGGATCAGAGCGCTGGGGAGATCGTTGAGACGGCGCGGCGCACGGGCGCCAAGGTTGCCGGTCCGATCCCCCTGCCCACGCGCATCAACAAGTTCACCGTGCTGCGTTCGCCGCACGTGGACAAGAAGAGCCGCGAGCAGTTCGAGATCCGCACCCACAAGCGCTTGCTCGACATCCTCGAGCCGACCCAGCAGACGCTGGACGCGCTCATGAAGCTGGATCTCTCGGCCGGCGTTGACGTGGAGATCAAGTCCTGAGGGACGGGGTAGCGCCCGACCGGGTTCACTCCATTCCCCAGAGGAAATAGCCATGGCAAAGTTCGACGTAGTCGATCTCGATATGAAGAAGGTGTCGGAGCTCGAGCTCTCCGACGAGGTTTTCGGCGCCGAGCCGAACGCGCACCTCTTTTATGAGGTCGCGAAGATGCAGCAGGTGAACCGTCGCCGCGGTACGGTGGCGGTGAAGAACACCTCGCTCGTGAGCGGTGGCGGCAAGAAGCCCTGGAAGCAGAAGGGTACCGGCCGCGCCCGTCAGGGTTCCATCCGCGCCTCCCACTGGGTGGGTGGTGGCAAGGCGATGGGTCCCAAGCCTCGGGACTACTTCTACCGGCCGCCCAAGAAGGTCCGCCGGGGTGCGCTCAAGGCGGTCCTGTCGCTGCGCGCTCGCGAGAAGACCCTGATCATCCTGGACGGCTTCAAGCTGGATGCTCCGAAGAGCAAGCAGGCGTTCGATGCCCTGACCAAGCGGCTGAAGCTGGCCGGCGCGTTGGTCATCGACGCCAAGGACAACATCAACCTGCACCGCAGCGTGCGCAACCTGGCGAAGTTTGACGTGCTGCCGCCCGAGGGTCTCAACCTCGAGTCCGTCCTGCGCCACAAGCACCTGGTGGTCACTTCTGCGGCCATCAAGACCATCGAGGGGGCGCTCTCGTGAACGCCAATGACGTCATCAAGGGGCCGCTCATCACTGAGAAGTTGGATCAGGCCCGCGAGAAGTTCCGCCAGTACTCGTTCATCGTCGACAAGAAGGCCACCAAGTACGACGTGGCCAACGCTGTCGAGAAGCTGTTCAAGGTGAGCGTCGAGGGCGTGCGCACCAACATCGTTCGCGGCAAGACCAAGCGCGTGGGGCGCTCGATCGGCAAGCGGCCGAACTTCAAGAAGGCGGTCGTCACCCTCAAGGAGGGGGACAAGATCGAGCTCTTCGAGGGAGGCGCGGTCTAGCGCACTGCGCTGACTGACGTAGAGGACCACTATGGGCATCAAGAAGTATAAGCCGACCTCCGCCGCCCGCCGCCTCATGACGGTGTCCGACTTCGCGGACATCACCAAGGGCACGCCGGAGAAGAAGCTCACCGAGTCTCTGTCCAAGTCCGGTGGCCGCAACGCTCACGGTCACATCACCCGGCGTCACCAGGGTGGTGGTCACAAGCGTCGCTACCGCATCATCGACTTCAAGCGTCGTGACAAGGACGGCGTGCCGGCCAAGGTCGCGGCGGTGGAGTACGATCCGAACCGCTCCGCCAACATCGCCCTCCTGCACTACGCGGATGGCGAGAAGCGCTACATCATCGCCCCCGTTGACATCAAGGTCGGCGACACGGTGATGGCGGGCGAGAACGCGGACATCCGTCCGGGCAACAGCCTGCCGCTCATCAACATCCCGGTGGGTACGATCATCCACAACGTGGAGCTCAAGCCCGGTCGCGGTGCGCAGATCATCCGCTCGGCGGGTTCCTCCGGCCAGCTGATGGCGAAGGAGGGTCGCTACGCCCAGGTGCGTCTGCCCTCCGGCGCGGTGCGCATGGTGCTCATCGAGTGCCGCGCCACCGTGGGCCAGGTCGGTAACCTGGAGCACGAGATCATCCGCATCGGCAAGGCGGGCCGCAGCCGCTGGCTGGGCATTCGTCCCACCGTCCGCGGTCTGGCGATGAACCCGGTCGACCACCCGCACGGTGGTGGTGAGGGCAAGTCCGGCCAGGGTAATCCGCACCCCGTGTCTCCGTGGGGCCAGAAGACCAAGGGTCTGAGCACGCGCACGAACAAGCGCACTGACAAGTTCATCGTGAGCGTCCGCCGTCCGGGCGCGCGCAGCCAGTAGTCGAGGGTTCAAGCAATGGCGCGTTCGATTAAGAAGGGTCCGTTCGTCGATGGTTACCTCGTCAAGAAGGTCGAGGACATGATCAAGACGAACAAGAAGAGTGTCGTGAAGACGTGGTCCCGCCGTTCGACCATCCTTCCGGAGTTCGTGGGTCACACCTTCGCGGTGCACAACGGCCGCAAGTTCATCCCCGTCTTCGTGACCGAGAACATGGTGGGCCACAAGCTCGGCGAGTTCGCCCCGACGCGTACGTTCGGCGGTCACTCGGCGGAGAAGAAGGTCGCCAAGGGCAAGTAGTCGGCCCCGCTGACAGGCGGCGTCCGCCAGAGGAGATGACATGGAGTCGAAGGCACATCTGAGGTTTCTGAGCATGTCGCCGCGGAAGGTTTCCACGGTGGCGGCGCTTATCCGGGGCAAGTCGGTCGGACAGGCCCTGAACATCCTGCGCTTCACCAGCCGCGCCGCGGCACTCCCGGTGGCCAAGCTCATCAAGAGCGCCGTGGCCAACGCGACCGACCTGTCCAAGGGGCAGGTCGATGTGGACAAGCTCGTCGTGAAGACGATCTCGGTGGATCAGGGTCCGACCCAGCGCCGCTACATGCCGCGCGCCATGGGCCGGGCCTCGCGCATCAACAAGAAGACCAGCCACATTCACGTGGTCCTGGCCGAGGCGGCCAAGTAGTAGGCCGCCCGCCTGGCGCACCACGCAACCGATTGAAGGAGACGCACGTTGGGCCAGAAAGTCCATCCCATTGGGTTCCGCCTCGGGGTCATCAAGACCTGGGACTCCAAGTGGTTCGAGCACAAGAACTACGCGCAGTGGCTGCATGAAGACATCCGCATCCGCGAGTTCGTGAAGAAGTCGCTCAACCACGCGGGTGTCTCCAAGGTGGAGATCGAGCGCGCGGCGAACAAGGTGAAGGTCAACGTGCACACCGCGCGTCCCGGCATCGTCATCGGCAAGCGCGGCGCGGGCATTGAGACGGTGAAGAAGGACCTCCAGCAGTTCACGAAGAACGAGGTCTTCCTCAACATCGTCGAGGTTCGCAAGGCCGAGACCGACGCGCAGCTGGTGGCCGAGAACATCGCCACCCAGCTCGAGCGCCGGATCGCCTTCCGCCGCGCCATGAAGAAGGCGCTGCAGACCGCGATGAAGTTCGGCGCGAAGGGTATCCGCGTGTCCTGCTCCGGCCGCCTCGGTGGCGCGGAAATGGCTCGCTACGAGTGGTACCGCGAGGGCCGCGTGCCCCTGCACACCCTCCGCTCGGACATCGACTACGGTTTCGCCGAGGCGAAGACGACCTACGGCAAGATCGGCTGCAAGGTGTGGATCTGCCGCGGCGACATCCTTCCCACCAAGGGTGGCCAGGGCGCCGCGCCGGCCTCCACCCGCTAACCTCTCCGGGAGCCGCTCCCCCAAGGAGCGGCTCCGTTGGGATTGAAGGATACCGACGATGCTTCAGCCTGCTCGTACGAAGTTCCGCAAGATGCACAAGGGCCGCATGCCGGGCCTGGCTCATCGTGGCAGCGATCTCACCTACGGTGAGTACGGCCTCATGTCCCTGCAGCCGGGGTGGCTCACCTCGCGGCAGATCGAGGCGGCCCGTATCGCGATGACGCGCCACATCAAGCGTGGTGGCAAGATCTGGATCCGCGTGTTCCCGGACAAGCCCATCACCAAGAAGCCCGCCGAGACCCGCATGGGTACCGGTAAGGGTGGCGTGGAGTACTACGTCGCGGTGGTCAAGCCCGGTCGCATCCTCTACGAGATGGAGGGTACGACGCCCGAGGTGGCCAACGCCGCGTTGAAGCTGGCCCAGGCCAAGCTGCCGGTGCTGACGAAGATCGTCACCCGCAGCGAGCTGGCGCTCTAGTTCCGCCGCGGGCGGCTCTTTGATATGAGAGTCGCCCGCTGGCTCTGAGGAGATTTGAAATGGCGACTGCGAAAGAACTCAAGGATCTCTCGGCGGACGACCTGAAGCGGCGCGCGGCGGAGTTGCGCGACACGCTGTTCCAGGACCAGCTGAAGCGGGCAACCGGCTCGCTGGACAACCCGTCCGAGCGGACCCAGCACAAGCGCGATCTGGCGCGCATCCTGACCGTCCTGGGTGAGAAGGCCCGGACGGAGAAGAAGGCTTAGGAGCTTTTCTCATGGCTGAAGCGACTCAATCCACTCCCGCCACGACCCCCTCCCGCGGCCGTCCCAAGACCCGCGTGGGCATCGTGACCTCCAACAAGATGCAGAAGACGGTGGTGGTCACCGTCTCGCGCCGCTCGGCTCACCCCAAGTACGGGAAGATCCTGAACGCGCGGGAGAAGTACAAGGCGCACGTCGAGGATCACGACTACCCGGCGAAGATCACCATCAACGAGGGTGACCGCGTGCGCATCGCCGAGACCCGTCCCGCTTCGAAGGACAAGCGCTGGCGCGTGGTCGAGGTGTTGGAGAAGACCAAGAACGTCTGAGCCGTCCGAGCCCGCGCAGCCACCTGGCGCGCGGGGACCGTGGCTCGAGCCGCGCGGAGCCCGTCCGAAACGGATGGGCCTGCAGCAAGCTGAGAGAGGGAATTCCAGATGATTCAGATGACGAGCGTGCTCGACGTGGCCGACAACTCGGGCGCCAAGAAGGTGTTCTGCATCAAGGTGCTGGGTGGTTCCAAGCGCAAGTACGCGTCCATCGGCGATGTGATCGTCGTGTCGATCCGCGAGGCGCTGCCCAACTCCAAGGTGAAGAAGGGTGACGTGGCCAAGGCGGTGATCGTGCGCACGGCGCGCGAAGTGGGTCGCCCCGACGGCAGCTACATCAAGTTCGATGGCAACTCCGCCGTCCTCATCAACAAGGACATGGAGCCCATCGGGACGCGCATCTTCGGGCCGGTGGCCCGCGAGCTCCGCGCCCGCAAGTTCATGAAGATCATCTCGCTCGCTCCCGAGGTCCTCTAGTAGGGCATCAGGCGGTCCGCGAGGAGGGAGAGGAACCATGGAGAAGCTCAAGGTTGGAGACACCGTGCAGGTCATCGCCGGCGCAGAGCGCTCGGAGAAGACCGAGGCGACCAAGCGCGGCAAGATCCTGAAGATCGACCGCGAGGCCGAGCGCGTGACCGTCGAGGGTCTGCGCGTCGTCAAGCGGCACCTGCGCAAGACGCAGCAGCAGCCCGAGGGTGGCATCGTCGAGAAGCCCGGTACGATCCACATCTCGGACGTGCAGCTGGTCTGCGCCAAGTGCGGCAAGCCGACCCGGGTCGGCATCCGGCTGGACGGGGACAAGAAGAAGCGGTTCTGCAAGCGCAAGGATTGCAACGGCCTGATTGACTAGGGTCGGCGGTTCAGGCATGTATGCGCGCCCTTCGCCCTGCCCGGGTGAGGGGAGAGCAGACAAGCATGCGTCACCGGGGCTCCGAAGGACCCGTAGGGCTCCGGTGTTTTCACTTTTCACGAACGACTGATCGGCGCGCGGGGTCTAGAGCGGCGCTCCGAAGCAGGGGACAAGACGATGGCCGAAGAGAAGAAGGACGCGGCGAAGAAGGAAAAGAGGGGCCGCAAGAAGGACGAAGTCAAGAAGGCTGGATTCGCGGCGAACATCGAGGAAGGTCTCGAGGCCAAGCCGGCGCGGCTCAAGCTGCGCTTCCGTAAGGAAGGCGTGTCCGCCCTCATGAAGGAGCTGGGGCTCAAGAACCCCATGCAGGTTCCGCGTCTCGAGAAGATCGTCGTCAACATGGGCCTCGGCGAGGCGCTCGCCAACGCCAAGATCCTCGAGTCCGCCGTGGACCAGCTCGGCGCCATCACCGGCCAGAAGCCCGTGGTGACCCGCGCTCGCAAGTCGATCGCGAACTTCAAGCTGCGCCAGGGCCAGGCCATCGGTGCCGCGGTCACGCTGCGCGGCGACCGGATGTACGAGTTCCTCGACCGCCTCATCACGGTGGCGCTGCCCCGCGTTCGCGACTTCAAGGGCGTGTCGCCCAAGGCGTTCGACGGCAAGGGCAACTACACCCTGGGCGTGCGCGAGCAGATCATCTTCCCGGAAATCAACTACGACCAGATCGAGAAGGTGAAGGGGCTGAACATCAGCTTCGTCACCACTGCGGAAAACGACGAGCAGGGGCTGGCGCTGATGCGTCACTTCGGTATGCCGTTCCGCCAGTAACGAGGATCCGCACCCATGGCCAAGCTCTCGAAGATCGCTCAGGCGAAGCGCAAGCCGAAGTTCGCCGTCCGCGCCTACAACCGCTGCCCTCTGTGCGGCCGTCCGCGCGCGTTCCTGCGGAAGTTCAACATGTGCCGCATCTGCTTCCGCAACCGCGCCCTGCGCGGTGAGGTCACCGGCGTCACCAAGTCGTCCTGGTAGTATCGGACGCGGGTCCCCGGGCTCCCGTTGGAGTCGGGGACCTCGTTGTGAGTTCATGCTGTGCAACCGTGGCGAACCCCTGGGATGGGCCCAGCAGGCGCGGCGGTTGCGAACGCGAGGTCGGCCTGGCCGCCTCGCCAGGAAGGTAGCCATTCATGTCGGTCGTCAACGATCCCATCGGCGACATGCTGACCCGTCTGCGCAACGGTTCGCGTGCGCGGCACGACAAGGTCGTCATGCCCCACTCGAACCTCAAGCTCGAGATCATCAAGGTCCTCAAGTCCGAGGGCTTCATCGGGGACTTCACGGTCCACGAGCGCGCGCCGCAGAACGAGATCTCCGTGCAGCTCAAGTACGGTCCGGATCGCGCTCCGGCCATCACGGGCATCCGCCGCATCTCCAAGCCCGGCCTGCGCCGTTACGTCAACGTGCGTGAAATCCCCCAGGTTCTCGGGGGACTCGGCATCTCGATCCTGTCCACCTCCAAGGGCGTCCTGGTGGATTCCGAGGCTCGCAAGCAGAAGGTCGGCGGCGAGCTGCTCTGCACCGTCTACTAGCCAGCGGTCCGGGTGCCGCGGCTTCGGCCGCGACCTGGTCCTGCACGAGGGAATCATGAGTCGGATTGGAAAGCTTCCGGTCAAGCTGGCGGACAAGACGAAGGCCACTGTGGTGGGCCGCCAGGTCAGTTTTGAAGGCCCCAAGGGCAAGATGGTCGTTCAGCTTCCCGCCAAGGGCGTGAAGGTGACGATCGCGGGCAACGAGGTTCGGGTGGAGCGCGAGGATGAGTCGCGCGAGTCCCGCAGCCTGCACGGCCTGACCCGTACGCTTCTGGCCAATGCGGCCAAGGGCGTGTCCACGGGGTTCGAGCGCCGTCTGGACATCCGCGGCGTCGGTTTCCGCGCCGAGGTCAAGGGCAAGGCGATCAACTTCGCGCTGGGTTACTCCCACCCGGTGGTGTTCAACCTTCCCGAGGGCGTGACGGCCGAGGTCGACAAGACCGCCCGCACCGAGGACGGTCTGCCCACGCTGGGTCTGACGTTGCGTTCCGCGGACAAGGAAGTCCTTGGCGCGGCCGCCGTCAACATTCGCGCGCTGCGCCCGCCCGAGCCGTACAAGGGCAAGGGCATCAAGTACGCGACCGAGAAGATCCGCCGGAAGGAAGGCAAGACCGGTACCGCCTAGTCGTAGTGAACACCCAACCGCATGGCCCCAAAGAGGGCCATGCGATCATCCGGGGGCGGAACTCCCCATCGCCGCCGGACGGAGAAGGAATCAGCCATGTCGAACAAGGTCGATCCGCGCATCAAGAGGAAGAACCGCATCCGCAAGAAGCTCTCGGGTACCACCGAGCGCCCGCGGCTCACGGTCTACAAGAGCCTCAAGCACATCTACGCCCAGGTGGTGGACGACACCACGGGTCGTACCCTGGCCTACGCCTCCTCGCTGTCCAAGGATCTCAAGGGCAAGGACGAGGGCGACAAGAAGGCCGACGCCAAGCGCGTGGGATCGCTGATCGCGGAGAAGTGCAAGGCGGCCAATGTCGAGGCGGTGGTGTTCGACCGCAACGGCTTCCCGTACCATGGTCGGATCGCCGCCGTGGCCGATGCCGCGCGCGAGGCCGGGCTGAAGTTCTAAGACACCTTTCGAAGAAGGAAGTTCCCAAGTGGCAACTCCGATCAATCCGAACGATCTCGACCTCACCGACCGCGTGGTGAACATCAACCGCGTGGCCAAGGTGGTGAAGGGTGGCCGGCGGTTCTCGTTCGCCGCCCTCGTGGTGGTGGGTGACGGCTCCGGTCATGTTGGCGTGGGCCTGGGCAAGGCCAACGAAGTTCCCGAGGCCATCCGCAAGGGTGGTGAGAACGCCAAGAAGAACCTGTTCCGCGTTCCGCTGCAGGGTCACACCATTCCTCACGAGGTGCTCGGGCACTTCGGCGCGGGCTGGGTGCTGCTCAAGCCGGCGGGTGAGGGTACGGGCGTCATCGCCGGTGGCGCGGTGCGTGCGGTCCTCGAGGCGGCGGGCATCCGCAACATCCTGACCAAGAGCCAGGGCTCGCGGAACCCCCACAACGTGCTCAAGGCCACGGTGGCCGGGCTGAAGAATCTGCGCTCCCCCGAGCAGGTGTCCCGCCTGCGCGGCAAGGACGTGGGTCCCACGAAGTCCGAAGAGGCGAGGGGCTAATCATGGCGCTGAAGGTCAAGCTGACGAAGAGCTCCGCGGGTTCTTCCGTGGACCAGCTCGCGACCATCGCGAGCCTCGGGCTGAAGAAGTTCGGCTCCGAGCGAATCCTTCAGGACACGCCCACGGTGCGTGGTCTGGTGAACAAGGTCCGTCACCTGGTGACGGCCGAGACGGTGCAGGGTGATGCCCCCAAGGTCACCCGTCGCAAGCCTCGGAAGATCCGGGCCCGGGACGCCGCGCGCGCCCGCGAGGCCCAGGCCGCCAAGGCCTAGGTAAGAGGACTCAGACAATGTCGACGACGCTCAACAATCTGAAGCGGCCCGAGGGCTCCTGGCACCGGAAGAAGCGGGTGGGCCGTGGACAGGGCAGCGGCCTGGGCAAGACGGCCGGTCGCGGTGGCAAGGGCCAGAAGGCTCGTTCCGGCAACATGCGGTTCGAGGGCTTCGAGGGCGGTCAGAGCCCTCTGCAGCGCCGCCTGCCGAAGTTCGGTTTCAACTCGCCCAACCGGACCATCTACGCGGTGGTGAACCTGTCGGACCTCGAGGGCTTCGACGCCGGCACCACGGTGGACGTGGAGAGCCTGGAGAAGAAGGGCCTCGTGAAGGGCCGCTACGACGGCGTGAAGGTGCTCGGCAGCGGTTCGCTCACCAAGAAGCTGACGCTGCGGGTCCACAAGCTGTCGGCTTCGGCTCGCGAGGCCATCGAGAAGGTCGGCGGTTCCGCCGAGGAGCTGCCGCTGGTGGCTCACAAGCCCGAGTCCGCCGCGAAGGCGCACGCGGGCAAGGGCGTGAAGCAGGCCCGGAAGTGAAGGTAGGGCGGGCCACACTCTCAGTGGTGTCCGCCTTGCCAACGGTGTAGGATTTCGCGCCCCTCTCCGAATGCGGATTGGGGCGCTGTTGTTCTCGCCTAAACCTTTTTAGGGGATGGATCCCACGTGGCTCTGAACGCCTTCGCCAACGTCTTCCGCATCGCGGAGTTGCGTAGCCGGCTCATCTATACGCTGATGCTGCTCGCGGTGTACCGCATCGGCATCTTCATCAACACGCCTGGGGTGGACCGGGCGGCGATGAACGCGTTCATGGACGCCCAGCGCCAGTCGGGCGGCCTGTTCTCGCTCTTCAACCTCTTTTCCGGCGGCGCCCTGAACCAGATGTCCATCTTTGGTCTGGGCATCATGCCGTACGTGTCCGCCTCCATCATCATCCAGCTGCTGGCCGTCGTGGTGCCCAGCCTGGAGCGACTGCAGAAGGAAGGTGCGGGCGGTCGTCAGAAGATCAACCAGTACACGCGCTACGGCACCATCCTGCTGTCGACGGTCCAGGGCATCGGCATCTCGCGCTGGTTGGCGTCCTTGGGTCGCTCCGACGCGGGTCAGAACGGCTTCAACCAGGTGGTCGTGCCCAACGACAACGCCTGGTTCACCTTCATGACCGTCATCAGCCTCACGGCGGGCACCGCCTTCATCATGTGGCTGGGTGAGCGGATCACCGAGCGCGGCATCGGCAATGGCATCTCGCTCATCATCTTCGCGGGCATCGTGGCGGGCCTGCTGCCGAGCGGCAAGACGCTGCTGGACCTGGTTCAGCAGGAAGTGGTGAGCATGGCCGCGGTGATCGCCCTGCTCGCCTTCATGGTGGCCGTGGTCGCCGTGGTGGTCTACGTCGAGCGAGGCATGCGCCGGATTCCGGTGCAGTACGCCAAGCGCATGGCGGGTCGCCGGATGTTCGCCGGCCAGGCCACGTACTTCCCGATGAAGGTCAACACCGCCGGTGTGATTCCCCCCATCTTCGCGGGCGCGCTGCTGTCGTTCCCCGCCACCCTGGGCACCTGGTTCCCGGTCCTGCAGGGAGTGCAGCGCAGCATCGAGGCCAGCCCCTGGGTGTACAACGGCCTCTTCGTGCTGCTGATCGTCTTCTTCTCCTTCTTCTACACGGCGCTGACCTTCCGGCCGGACGACGTGGCGGACAACATCAAGAAGCAGGGCGGCTACATCCCGGGCATCCGCCCGGGTCGTCAGACGGCGGATTTCATCGAGGGCGTGCTCAACCGCATCACCTTCGGTGGAGCGCTCTACCTGGCGGCCATCTGCGTGATCCCCTCCATCGTCACCAACCTGTTGGGCGTGCGCTTCACCTTCGGTGGCACCGCGCTGCTCATCGTCGTGGGCGTGGCGTTGGATACCGTCCAGCAGATCGAAGGCCATCTGATCAGCCGCAACTACGAGGGATTCGCGGGCCCCCGGGGTCCCCGTATTCGCGGCCGGGTTCGCGTAGCGGCCTAGTTCCTGGCTGCCGCTTCGCGGGCGCTCCTCCCCCTCACCCCGGGAGGGGCGCCTCGTCGTTCCGGGGTGTACGAGTCGCGGGCGGATGCAGCCATGGCGCACTTCCGCGCTCCTTCCTGACGCGCTGAGAGAGAACACATGAACCTCATCCTGTTGGGCCCGCCTAACGCCGGGAAGGGGACCCAGGCGAAGAAGTTGTACGCGGATTTCGCGATTCCCCAGATCTCCACGGGGGACATCCTCCGCAAGGCGGTGCGTGAAGGCACCGAGTTGGGCAAGCAGGCCGGGCCGTTGATGGCCGCGGGGGCCTTCGTGCCGGACGAGCTCGTCATTGGAATCGTCGAGGAGCGTCTCAAGGAGGCCGATTGCGCCAAGGGCTTCATCCTGGACGGCTTCCCGCGCACCACGCCGCAGGCCGATGCCCTCGATCGCATGCTGGCCAAGCTGGGCAAGGGTCTGAACGCGGTGGTGTCGTTCGAGGTGCCGCACGAGACGCTCGTCGAGCGCGGTTCGGGTCGGCGCTCATGCCCGTCCTGTGGCTCCGTCTACCACGTGACGCAGAACCCCCCGCGGCGGGCGGGCCTGTGCGACAAGGATGACTCGCCCATCGTCCAGCGCGAGGACGACACCGCCGAGGTGATCGAGCGGCGGCTCAAGAAATACGATACGGAGACCGCGCCCTTGAAGCAGTTCTACGCCCAGAAGGGCCTGCTCAAGAGCATCGACGGCGTGGGTTCCCCGGAAGGCATCTACGAGGAGCTCAAGAAGGCCCTCGGAAGGGCCTGAGCGCCTCGCCCAGCCCCGGAACCGCATGAGCCAGGTCGAGATCAAGAGCAAGGACGAGATCGTCCTCATGCGGGAGGCGGGGCGCATCGTCAGCGAGATCCTGGACGCGCTCGAGCAAGCCGTCGCACCCGGGGTCACCACTTGGGACCTCGATGCGCTCGCGGAGAAGCTGATCTACGAGAAGGGTGCCCGGCCGGCCTTCAAGGGCTACCACGGCTTTCCCGCCTGCCTGTGCGCCTCCGTGAACCACGAGGTCGTCCACGGCATCCCCTCGAGGAAGCGCACGCTTCAGGAGGGGGACCTGATGAAGCTCGACTTCGGGGTGGTGTACCGGGGGTTTTTCGGGGACTCGGCCCGCACCGTGCCCGTGGGCAAGGTGACCGCCGAGGCCCAGGCACTGATCGACGCCACGCGGGAGTCCCTGAACAAGGGGATCCAGGCCATGGTCGCGGGCAACCGGATTGGTGACATCGGCCACGCGGTGCAGGGGTATGTGGAAGCCCGGGGGTTTTCAGTGGTACGGGATTTCACTGGGCATGGAATCGGCCGTCGGTTGCACGAGAAGCCCGAGGTTCCCAACTACGGGCAATCCGGCAGTGGGATGAAGCTTCGTCCAGGAATGGTCCTCGCGGTGGAGCCCATGGTGAACCAGGGCACGTATGAGGTCGCCCTCCTGGACGATGACTGGACAGCCGTTACCCTCGACAACAAGCTTTCCGCTCACTTCGAGCACACCGTGCTCATCACGGAGGGAGCGCCCGAGATCCTTACCCGGCGTCGGTCGGGGTAGGAGAGTAGAATACGAGGAAGTGCCCGGCTGTTGGACGGGTTTGGTGGTTTTCCAGCGCGAGGATGCTTGCCACTTCTGGACCAAAGTGTTATCCCGCCGCGCTTTCCGAGTTCAGGTGGTCCAGAGGGTTATCTGATTGCCGAAGGATGATTCCATCGAAGTCGAGGGGACGGTCATGGAGCCCCTCCCGAACGCGATGTTCCGCGTGGTGCTGGACAATGGCCACAAGGTGCTCGCGCACATCTCGGGGAAGATGCGGATGCACTTCATCCGTATCCTCCCGGGCGACAAGGTGAAGGTGGAGCTGTCCCCGTACGATTTGACCCGGGGCCGGATTACCTACCGAGCGAAGTAGCAAGGGCCTGGTTCCGCTCAGTGGCGGCCAGGCCTTCAGGGCTTTTTTCTTCTAAAACGAAGGAAGGGAAGTACCGCCATGAAGGTTCGGGCGTCCGTCAAGAAGATCTGCGACAAGTGCAAGGTTGTCCGTCGCAAGGGTATCGTGCGCATCATCTGCGCCTCCAACCCCCGGCACAAGCAGCGCCAGGGCTAGAGTCCCTCCGGGACTCTGAGCTCCAGACCAACTCCATTCAGAAGGAACGACGAAGATGGCTCGTATCGCCGGCATCGATCTCCCGCCCAACAAGCGCGCGGTGATCTCGTTGCAGTACATCTACGGGATCGGCAACAAGACCGCTCATGACATCATCGAGGGGGCGGGCATCGATCTCGCCACTCGCACCAAGGATCTCACCGAGGAGCAGACGCGGAAGATCCGTGAGCTCATCGAGGCGAACTACAAGGTCGAGGGTGACCTGCGCCGCGAAGTGACGATGAACATCAAGCGCCTGATGGACCTGGGGTGCTACCGTGGCCTGCGTCACCGCAAGGGTCTGCCGGTGCGCGGTCAGCGGACGCACACCAACGCGCGTACCCGCAAGGGTCCCAAGCGTGGCATCGTGCGCGCCAAGCCGGCGACGGCCGCTCGCTAGTTCTTTCACCTGCGCCGGCTCCGTGAGGGGCCGGTGTCGATCACCTACTTCCAGGAGCAACGAGTTCCATGGCTGAAGAGACCAACGCGCCGGCGGCCGCCACGGCCCCCGCGGCGGGCGGCGAGGCCGCCGCGCGCAAGAAGAACAAGAAGGGCAAGAAGAACATCCTCAACGGCGTGGTCCACATCCAGTCCACGTTCAACAACACCATCATCACGATCACGGACGTGTCCGGGAACGTGATCTCCTGGTCCTCCGCTGGCGCCCGCGGCTTCCGCGGCAGCCGCAAGTCGACGCCGTTCGCCGCCCAGGTGGCCGCCGGTGACGCCGCGGCCAAGGCCATGGAGCACGGCCTGAAGAACGTGACGGTGCTGGTGAAGGGGCCTGGCGCCGGCCGTGAGTCGGCCCTGCGCGCGCTCGCCGCCGCCGGCCTGAAGATCGCGCTCATCCGCGATGTGACGCCCATCCCGCACAACGGCTGCCGTCAGCCCAAGCGCCGCCGCGTCTAGTTCCATTCCGGGCCGCTTCCCGTCCGGGGAGCGGCCCTAGACCATCTTTCGACACGGAGAAGCATCGTGGCCCGTTATACCGCCTCCTCCTGCCGCATCTGCCGGCGTGAGAACCTGAAGATGTACCTGAAGGGTGACCGCTGCTACACGGACAAGTGTGCCATCGAGCGGCGTCCCTATCCCCCCGGCCAGCACGGCCAGGGTCGCGTGAAGTTCTCTGGCTACGGCGTGCAGCTGCGCGAGAAGCAGAAGGTCAAGCGCATGTACGGCCTGCTCGAGAGCCAGTTCCGCGGCTACTACCACCGCGCCTCGGCCGCCAAGGGCAAGACGGGTGAGAACCTCCTGCAGCAGCTGGAGCTCCGCCTGGACAACGTGGTGTTCCGCATGGGCTTCGCGGACACGCGCAACGAGGCGCGTCAGCTGGTGCGCCACGGCCACTTCACCGTGAACGGCAAGCGGGTGAACATCCCGTCCTTCGCGGTCAAGCCCGGCACCACCGTGGAGGTGGCCGAGAAGAGCCGCAAGATGCTGCGCATCGCGGAGGCCCTGGAGACCGTGGACCGCCGTGGCGTGCCGCAGTGGATCGACCTGGACAAGAAGTCCTTCAAGGCGACGGTGAAGAGCCCGCCCAACCGCGAGGACCTCACCATGCCGATCCAGGAGCAGCTCATCGTCGAGCTCTACTCGAAGTAATCCCCCCGGCCTGCCTGGCCTCCAGGCGAGCCGAGGATGCTTCCGCACACGCCCTGGCCTCACCGCCGGGGCGTCGTGCTTCTGCCGGTGCCTTGTTCCCCCAGGGCCCGGCCGTTATTCAGACAACCCCCCTCGTGCCCATCCTCCCGCCTTTCCGGCGGGGACGTCGGTGGTGCGGCACGCCCCGAGGAGCAGAAGCACATGGCTGACACTTTCATCGCGAAGAACTGGCGGGACCTCATCAAGCCGCGTCGGCTCGAGGTCGATCAGGACTCGCTGACCCCCACCTACGGCAAGTTCGTGGCCGAGCCCCTGGAGCGGGGCTTTGGCACCACGCTGGGCAACTCGCTGCGCCGGGTGCTGCTCTCCAGCTTGCAGGGTGGCGCGGTCACCACGGTGAAGATCGAGAACGTGGACCACGAGTTCCAGACCATCCCCGAGGTGGCCGAGGACGTGACGGACGTCGTGTTGAACCTGAAGGAGGTCCTCCTCCGGATGCACACGAACGAGACCAAGACCCTGCGCATCGAGGCGGAGGGGCCCAAGGAGGTCAAGGCCGGTGACATCATCGCCGACCAGGACGTGGAGATCCTCAACCCGGGTCACCACATCTGCACCATCTCCGAGGGTGGCAAGGTCCGCATGGAGCTCACCTGCCGCCGCGGCCGGGGCTACGTGCCCGCCTCCGCCAACAAGGTGGTCGGCTCGCCCATCGGCACCATCCCGATCGACTCGCTCTTCTCGCCCATCCGCAAGGTGAACTACCAAGTCACCAACGCGCGCGTCGGTCAGGTCACCGACTACGACAAGCTCACCCTCGAGGTGTGGACGGATGGTTCCGTCACGCCCCAGGACGCGGTCGCCTACGCGGCGAAGATCGTCAAGGAGCAGCTCACGGTCTTCGTGAACTTCGACGAGACCGAGGAGCCGGTCGCCGTCGAGGCGCCCAAGGAGGAGGCCAAGCTCAACGAGAACCTCTTCCGCTCGGTGGACGAGCTGGAGCTGTCGGTGCGCTCGGCCAACTGCCTGCAGCAGGCCAACATCAAGACCATCGGCGACCTCGTGCAGCGCACCGAGGCCGAGATGCTC
Source organism: Archangium primigenium (assembly GCF_016904885.1). Classification (NCBI taxonomy): domain Bacteria; kingdom Pseudomonadati; phylum Myxococcota; class Myxococcia; order Myxococcales; family Archangiaceae; genus Melittangium; species [Archangium] primigenium. The sequence goes on along the minus strand of NZ_JADWYI010000001.1, from coordinate 6,438,600 downwards.
AAGACCAAGAACTTCGGCCGCAAGTCCTTGAAGGAGATCAAGGAGATCCTCGCGGAGATGGGCCTGTCGCTCGGCATGAAGCTGGAGAACTGGCCGCCGAAGACGCCTCCGGCGGCGCCTCCGCCGTCTCCGGCCGCCGCGGCGGCTCCCAAGGCCTAGCGTTTCGTGCTTTAACCCGCGCGTCCGGGGCGGCATGGCCGCATGCCCTGGACGCACGGGGGACCCTCACCGGTCCCACACATCGATGGTGGAGCCCGTGCCGGTTTCCATCCTTCCCACCCGGTACCTCATACGGCCGGAGTGGTGGGCTCCCACGCGGGCCCGGAGTCAGCACCCATGCGTCACAAGGTCGGACAGAGGAAGCTCCACCGCACCACGAGCCACCGGCTCGCGATGCTCCACAACATGGTCACCTCGCTGCTCGAGCACGAGGCCATCCGCACCACGCTGCCCAAGGCCAAGGAGGCCCGGGCCCTGGCCGAGCGCATCATCACCCTCGGCAAGCGCGGTGGGTTGTCCAACGTGCGCCTCGCGGAGCGGACGGTTCGCAACCGCGCCATCCTCCAGAAGGTGTTCAGCGAGTACAAGACGCGCTACGCCACCCGTCCGGGCGGCTACACGCGCATCGTGCGTCTGGGCTTCCGTCGCGGTGACGGTGCCGAGATGGCCCTGCTGGAGCTGGTGGATCGTCCCGCCAAGGCCGCCCCGGCCGAGGCTCAGGACACCGGTGCCGCCGAGGCCCCGGAGACCAAGACGGAGTAGTCGGCCGTCTCAGTCGATGTCGTTCACGCGAGCGTCCTTCCCTCCGGGGAAGGGCGCTTTCGTGTTTCTGGAGGCCCCCTGGCGCACCGGGAAGGCGCCCCGGCGCGCCGGACCCGCGCCTCAGTGCTGCTCGTCCACCGTCAGGTTCTTGTTGTTCTCCATCAGGGTGGCCCGGCCGTCCGCCGTGCGCATCTCCACCCCGTGGATGACGATGTCACTGGGCGCGACCTGTCCCTGCGCGCCCAGCAACTGCTTGGGCGTGATGGTGACGTCCTTGCCCGGCTCCACGCGCGCCACCGAGGCCCGCCACTCCTGGCCCCGGAAGTCCTTGACGACGATGGTGACGTCGACCCAGGGCTCCTTGCTCTTGTTGACGAACATCAGCGCGGAGCGGCCCGCGGGGACGAGCTTCGCCCCGAACTCGCCCGTCTCCTTCACGCCGCGCGAGCACGTCACCCCCACCGTGGCGATGGTCAACAGCAACCAGCCGCCCACGATGAAGGCCTTGTACTTGAAGAAGCGGTCCTGCTGCCGGAAGTCCTGGACCATCTCCTTGGCGATGGCCAGGGCGTTGAGCGCGGCATTGGCGGACTCGTCCTGCAGCCGCTTGCCCACCGCGCCCGGCGGCAGGGCCTTGGGCGGGGGCGCGGCTCGCGCGGCGGACATCACCCGCGGGTTCGTCGTGGACGACGCGCGGGGCGGGTTCGTGGACGACGGCGGCGGCTGCGGGTGGTTGGCACCATCACTCATCAGGTCCCCAGTGTAGAGGTCCGGGGCCCGCCCTGGCTAGGCTTCACGGGCTCTTGAGTTGCTGCAGCGCCCGCGAGGCCACCGCGTTCTCCGGCTGGGCCTCCAGCACCTTGCGCAGCCACCCCTCCGCCTTGCGCGCCGCCTCCCGCCGCGTCTCCGGCCGAGACGCCTGGCGCGCCTGCTCCGTGAAGAGGATGCCCAGGCGCAAGGTGAACTCGATGTTCTCCGGATCCTTGTCCACCACGTGCAGCAACTCGCGCTCGGCGCCCGCCCAGTCGCCCTCCAACTGGAGGACCAGGGCCCGCTTGCCCCGCGGCGGCACGGCGTCCGGCTGCAGGAAGGTGAGGATGCGAAAGGCCTCGTCCGCGGCCCTCAGGTCCTTGCGCTCCAGGTGCAAATCCCCCAGCCGGAACCACGCCAGGTCCAGCAGCGGGTTGAGCGCCACCGCCTTCTCCAGGTAGGGCCGCGCCGCCTCCGGACGCTGACGCGTCAGGTACAGCTCCCCCAGGTAGAAGTGGTTCTTGCCGTCCGTGGGCGCCAGCTCGATGGCCCGCTTGAACTCCTCCACCGCCCGGCCCGCGTCATCCACCCGCTGCCAGGCCAGGCCCGTCAGCGCGTGCACCACCGCCAGGTCCGGGTAGTCCTGCAGAATCTCCTCGAAGGCGATGATGGCGGGGTGGGGCGCGTCCAGCTCCTGCAGGTAGCGCATGCCCTCCTCGAGCTTGGGCTCGGCCGCCTTGGGGAAGCGCGCGAACGGGTCCGCGATCTGATCCATCAGCGCGCGCGCCGTCGCCACCTCCGCCGGGCTCGGCTCCTTGCCCACCAGCACGGCCAGCTCCGCCACCGCGCCCGCTGAATCTCCGGTGCGCGCGAGCGCCTTGGCCAGCGGCAGGCGCGTGCCCGCCCGCTCCGGTGCCAGCTCCACCGCCCGGCGCAGGGGACCCACCGCCGCCGCGTACTGCTCGGATTCCACCAGGGCCACGCCCAGGCGGTAGTGGAACTCGGGCTCGTCGGGCTTGAGCTCCCGCGCCCGCTCGAAGGCGGCCACCGCCGGGGCGCCCGCCTCCGAGGCCCGCGAGAAGTACGCGAGCCCGAGCATGTAGTGGTTCACCGCCCGCTCGCCCTGGGCGTTGCGGCGCTTGAGCTCGGCGATCCACGCGTCCGTGCGTCCCGCCTTCACCTGCGCCGCGGTGAGCGCGCGTGCCACCTCCAGGTCCTCCGGCGCCCGGGTGGCCTCGGCCTCCAGCAGGGGCAGGGCGCGCTCGGGCTCGTTGCGCGCGAGGTACTCGCGGGCCTGGGCCCGGGCATCCAGCGGCGCGCCCGCGGCGGTGTGCCGGCAGCCCGTGGCGAGGCCCAGGCCGAGCACGGCGGTCAGGCCCAGCCACGGCAGGCGCCGCGCGCGGGAACGAAAGGGGGTGGGGGAAGGGGCAATCACGCGGGGCTCCTCACAAGGCCTTGTGGCGACGGGACCGGGAACGGCCTTCGACCCCCGCCTCGGCGACGACGTCCTCGGCATCGCCGCCCTTGCCGCCCAGCTCCAGGCTCTGCGCGATGATGACGTCGCGCACCGCGCGGGCCAGGCCCTCGCGGTCGTTCTCGGCGAAGGTCGTGGTGTCGATGGGCTTGCCGATCTTCACGTACACGGGACCGGGAACAATGTTCCAGGAGTTCTTGGGCATCACCGTGCCCGAGCCCTCGATGGTGATGGGCACCACGGGCACGCGCGCCTTGAGCGCCAGGGCGAACGGCCCCTTCTTGAAGGGCAACACCTTGCCGTTGTCCGACCGGGTGCCCTCCGGGTAGAGGAACACGCTGGTGCCCCCGCGCACCTTGCGCGCCGCGGCATCCAGCGAGGCGATGGCCTTCTCGCGCTGACCCCGGTTGATGAAGATGTGGCCCGCCACCCACAGGTACCAGCCGATGAGCGGCACGTACTTGAGCTGGTGCTTGGCCACGAAGCGGAAGGGCACCGGCACCGCCATGAAGTGGATGGGGATGTCCAGGGTGGACTGGTGGTTGGAGACGTAGATGGTGGGCCGCTTGGGGTCCACGTTCTCCTGGCCCGTGACGATGAGCTTCGCGCCGCCCGTGGCGACCAGGATGGGCGACCACAGCCGCCGCACCACCCACAGCGTGGAGTCCGTGTTGAGGGTGAACAGCGCCGCCAACAGGGTCATGGGAAAGAACACGGCGGTGGAGATGGCGGTGACCACCATGCACAACAGGTTGCGTAGCATCCAGGCGACCTCGACTTCGTCCGAAGGGAGCACCTCCGCTCGAGCGCCGGACGGCCCTGGCCTCGTCCAGGACCGGAGCGCCTCCCACCCCGTCAAGGGGGGGAGGCATGAGCGGAGGCTGCTTCTCGTCGTATCTATCACCACCTTCCACTGGTGTGTGCTGCCCGGTGGGGGTAGAAGCGCAGGGCCTTGGCTCGAAAGAAGTTCATCGCGATCGCGGGAAACATCGGCGCGGGGAAGACGGAGCTCACGTCCTTCCTGTGCCGCAAGTACGACCTCACGCCTTTCTTCGAGCCCAACGACGAGAATCCCTACCTGGCCGATTTCTACCGGGACATGAAGACCTGGGCCTTTCGCTCCCAGCTCTTCTTCCTCACCGCCAAGTTCCGGCTCCAGCGGGACATGGAGCGCGCGCCGGGCATCGCCCTGCAGGACCGGACCCTGTACGAGGACGCGGAGATCTTCGCCAAGAACCTCCACCGCCAGCGCTTCATCGACAAGCGCGACTGGGACATGTACCGCTCGCTCTACGAGACGTTCTCGCAGACCCTGGCGCCGCCGGACCTGATGATCTACCTGCGCTGCCCGGTGCGCACGCTGCGCCAGCGCATCCGCCTGCGCGGCCGCGAGATGGAGCAGGACATCCCCCCCGCCTACCTCAAGCGGCTCAACGATCTGTACGAGGAATGGTTCACTGGCTACAAGTTGTCCCCCGTCCTGGTTCTTCCCACGGACAAGCTGGACTATGTGACCAACCTGGTGGACCGCGTGGACCTCTTCCGACAGATCGAGAAGCACCTGTGAAGGAGGTCTACCTCGTCGCCCTCGAGAGCGACGCGCCCGTGCCCGCCGAGGCCCTGGCCACGGCGTTCGAGATCGAGGAGCTGGCGTTCACCCCCCACGAGGAGGGCGCGGGCTTCATCGTGGAGGCCGAGGACGCGCGCGTGGAGGTCGTCTTCGAGTCGCGGCCCGCCCCCCGGGAGTGGACCGCGGACCTGTTCTCCGGCAGCGAGCCCGCCCTGGAGGCGCTCGGCAAGGCCCGGTCCTTCTACCGGCTCGCCTTCGACATGAGCACCCTGCAGCCCACGGTGCCCGTGTTCGCCGCGCTCGTGTGCTCCCGGGTGCTGCTCGCGCACGCGAGCGGGGTGCTCGTGGACATCACCTCGTCCAAGGTGCACGAGTCCGACGACGTGGCGGAGATCACCGAGCTGGACTTCGACATCCGCGACCACGTGAACCTGCACGCCGTGGAGGTCATCGAGGGGGAGACCCCCTTGTGGGTGCACTCGCACGGCATGGAGAAGTTCGGCGCGCGCGACCTGGAGATCTTCCACCTGGGCGAGCAGGACCTCTTGCCCGCCGAGGCCTTCCTGCACGAGCTGTGCACGGACCTGGCGTTCGGGCAGGGGCCGCCCTTGCGCACGCAGATGGGCACGAGCGAGGGCCAGGCCTTCATGCTGGTGCCCTCCGAGGAGGCGCGCAACAACCTGCTGGGCGTGCCGCTGGATGCCTTCGAGGGCCACGAGGGCCTGTTCCTCACGGTGGTGTCGCCCCAGGGCCGGCACAACACCGCGGAACTGCTGCGCCCCTTTCGCGAGCGCTTCGTGCAGGAGCCCACCGAGCGCACCGAGACGATGCACCGCGAGTCCCAGGCGCTCCTGCCCGCCTTCAAGGCGCGGCTGTTGCGCCGCGGCCTCATGGAGCCGCTCACCTTCCTGGTGCGCGCCCCCTTCGAGACCCATCCCGAGGGCCGCTCGATGACCGAGCAGCTCTGGCTGGAGGTGCTCTCCTGGGAGGACGCCACCATCGTGGGCCGGCTGGTGGACGGCGCGGTGCACACCACCGAGTGGCGCAAGGGCGCCCACGTGGAGGTGCCCGAGGCGGACGTGAATGCCCTCGCGCTCAGCCGCGAGGGCCGCACCCTCGAGGACGACGAGGTGCGCGCGCTGCTGGTGGCCGAGCGCCCCATCTAGACGTGACGGCCCCGCGCCCATGCCCTCCCTGATGATGCTCTCGGGCCCCTCGGCGGGCCTGCGTCACGAGCTCCTCGCGGAGGCGACGATTGGCCGCAGTCCCTCGTGCGAGCTGCCGCTGCCCGCGGACGACCGCATGTCGCGCCGCCACGCGCGCTTCTTCGTGCGCGACGCCCAGGTGTTCGTGGAGGACCTGGGCTCGCGCAACGGCACCGCCGTCAACGGCGAGCGCATCCAGGGCGAGGTGGCGCTGCAGCCGGGCGACCGCGTCCAGGTGGGCCAGACGACGGTGCTCCTGGCGCCCGAGGGCCCCGCGGTGCGCGTGGGCACGCCCCGCGCCGGCACGCGCCAGCTGCCCATCCAGGAGGTGCTGCCCCACGTGGGCATGGAGGCCGCGCTGTACTCGGCCGGCGCCGCGCTCCTGGGCGCCACGAGCGAGGCGCGCGTGCTGCGCTACCTGGCCGAGCAGGCGCTGCTCGCGCTCCACGCCGACGCGGCCGCGGCGCTCCTGGGCAGCGTCAAGGGCCTGCTCACCGCCGCGGTGGTGGGCGCGCCCGCCGTGGAAGTCCCCCGCGACATGGCCAACGCCGCCCTGGAGCGCGCCGAGCAGGGGCGCTCGGACACCGTGCTGTGCTCGCCCCTGGTCGCCAGCGGAGGGCCTCCTTTCGGGCTGCTCTACGTGGAGCGCGCCCAGGGCCCCTTCTCCGAGGCGGAGGGCCAGCTCGCCATCATGCTCGGCCGGCTCGGCGGCGAGGCCTACGCCGCGGTGCGCTCGTTCTCCGGGCCGCAGCCCGAGCGCGTGGAGCTGGTGGGCACCTCGCGGCCCTTCCGCAAGCTCGTGGAGCAGGCCCGCCGCGCCGCCGCGAGCGAGGCCCCCGCCGTCTTCGTGGGCGAGCCCGGCACCGGCAAGGCCCTGTGCGCCCAGTACGTCCACACCCGCTCGTCCCGGGCGCTCGGGCCCTTCGTGCGCGTGGACTGCCGGGACGAGGCGCTGCTCGAGGACGCGCTCTTCGGCCGCACGAGCCGCCCCGGCGAGCCCCCGCTCCCCTCCGCCCTGCTGCGCGCCGACGGCGGCTCGCTGCTCCTGGTGCATGTGGAGCGGCTGCCCCGGGCCCTGGCGGAGCGGCTCGCCCGGCTGCTGTCGCGCAAGCGGGCCCCGGGGCGGGAAGGGGGCGAGGAGCCCGTGGACGTGCGGCTGCTGGCCACCGCGAGCGAGTCCCCCCGGGTGCTCGGCTCGCGCGGGGAGCTGGAGGACGCGCTGGCCTCGCGCCTGGCCGGCCTGGAGCTGGAGTTGCCCCCGCTGCGCGCACGCCGCGCCGACATCCCCCCGCTCTTCGAGCGTTTCGCGCTCCGGGGCGCGCACGCCGCCCGGGGCCCGCCGCCCGTGCTGTCCCCCGAGGCCCGCGCGCTGCTGCTGGAGTACCCCTGGCCCCACAACGCGCGGGAGCTGGAGCTGCTGGCGGAGCGGCTCGGTCGGCTGCACCCGGGCGTCTCGCTCGCCCCGTCGCTGCTGCCCCCCGAGTTCCATGGCGCGGGGAGCGCGGCCGAGTCGCTCTCCCTCCAGGAGCGCGTGGCCCGCCTGGAGCGCGACACCATCGCCGAGGCGCTGCGCACCGCGCGCGGACGGAAGATCGTCGCCGCCCGGCTCCTGGGCATCAGCCGCCCCACGCTCGACAAGAAGATCGAGGACTACGGCCTCACCGTGGAGCGCCGGCGCGGCTAGCGCTTGCGGCTCACGAGCACCCCGGCGAGCACGAGCCCCGCGCCCACCACCTGCCAGGCCCCCGGACGCTCGCCGCGCACGAGCCACGCGGTGAGTGCCGCCACCACGGGCGTGCCGCTGCTGTAGAGCGCCGTGCGGCTGCTGCCCACCACCTGCACGCTCCGGCTCCAGATGAAGTAGGCGAGCACCAGGGGCCCCAGCGCCGAGTACACCAGGCCCGCCCAGGCGCCCGGACTCGGCTGGGCCAAGGACATGGCCCGTATCGAGGGCAGGCCGAGCAGCACCACGCCGGGCGCGCCCACGAGCATGGAGAGCGCGGTGATGCGCAGCGCGGACATCTCCTGCCCGAGCCAGCGCAGGCCCACGGTGTAGAGCGCCCAGCACACCGAGCAGGCGAGGATGAGCGCGTCGCCCAGGCGCGTGGAGGCGTCCAGGCCCGGCCCCCGGGCGAGCACGATGAGCACCACGCCGGGCACCGCGAGCACGAGCCCCAGCACGACGGGCCGCCGCAGCCGGTCCACCCCCAGCGCGGCGCCGAACAGGGCCGTGAGCACGGGCGTGCCCGAGGTGAGCAGCGCGCTGTTGGCCGCGGTGGTGTGGGCCAGGCCCACGACGAAGCAGTACTGGTAGAGCGTGTGGCCCACGAGGCTGAGCCCCACGACCTTGAACCAGACGGCGCGCGACAGGGGCTTCCAGCCCTCGAGCGCGACGAGCACCCCGGCCATGGCCACCGCCGCCAGGGCGAAGCGCAGGGCCATGAAGGCCTCGGCCGGCAGCGAGGCCAGCGACTCCTTGACCACCGTGAAGTTGGTTCCCCAGATGAGGACGGCCAGCATCAGGGCCAGGTCCTGCGAGGAGAAGGCGCGCGGGGTAGGGGCGGGGGAGCGGACGGGGTCCAAGGCGGACGGCGGCATAGCGCCTCGTGCCAGACGTTGGCAATCACCCCGCGCGAGCACTCCGCGCCGTCCTGGCGTATATGCGCCCCATGAACTTGCGTTTCTCCGAAGAGGTCCGGCGCGCCCGGGAGCAGGGCACGCCGCTGGTGGCACAGGAGACGAGCGTGGTGGCGCAGGGCCTGCCCTACCCCCACAACCTCACGGCGGCGCGGGCCTGCGAGGAGGCCGTGCGCCGCGCTGGCGCCGTGCCCGCGCCCATCGCCGTGGTGGACGGCGAGGTGTGGGTGGGACTGGAGGAGGCCCAGATGCGTCGGCTCGCCGAGGGCAAGGAGCGGCTGCTCAAGCTCGCCTCGCGCGACCTGCCCGTGGCCATCGCCCAGAAGGCCACCGGCGGCACCACCGTGAGCGCCACGTGCGAGGTGGCCGCCGCCGCCGGCATCCGCGTCTTCGCCACCGGGGGCATCGGCGGCGTGCACCGCGGCGTCTCCGAGCACCTCGACATCTCCCAGGACATCTGGGCGCTGCAGCGCTTCCCCGTGGCGGTGGTGTGCGCGGGGGCCAAGTCGGTGCTGGACCTGCCCAAGACGCTCGAGGCGCTGGAGACCGCCGCCGTGCTCGTGCTCGGCGTGGGCACCGACGAATTGCCGTCCTTCTACAGCCGCGGCTCGGGGCTGCCCCTGGAGCACCGCGTGGAGGATGCCGCCGGGGGCGCCGCCGTGCTCCGGGCCCGCTTCGACACGCTGGGGCAGGGCGGGGTGCTCTTCACCGTGCCGCCGCCCGAGGAGACGAGCCTGCCGCGCGCCGAGGTGGAGCTGCACATCGCCTCCGCCATGGCCGAGGCCGACCGCCAGGGCATCCGGGGCAAGGCGGTGACGCCCTTCCTGCTCACGCAGCTGGCCCAGCGCACGAGCGGCAAGAGCCTGCGCGCCAACCTCGCGCTGCTCGAGAACAACGCCCGCTTCGCCGGCCAGCTCGCCGTGGCCTACGCCCGGGGCGAGGCGCGCTGAGCCCCGCGGCTCAGAACGTCACGCCCTCGGTGGCGGGCGTGGGCACGGTCAACGACAGCCGCGGGGCCGTGCCCGCCTTGTCCCCGTAGAAGGCCTGGTAGAGGTAGAGGTCCGCGAGCACCTGCTTCACGTAGCCCCGGGTCTCGCGGAACGGAATCTCCTCGACGAAGAGATCCAACGGCAGCGCGCCCTTGTCCTTCACCCACTTGACGGCCGACTCGGGCCCCGCGTTGTAGGCGGCGGCGGCGAGCGCCGGATGGGCGAAGCGCTTCATGAGCTGGGACAGGTACCAGGCGCCGTAGCGGATGCTCAGCGCCGGGGAGAAGAGCTCGGCGGGATCCGGCTCGGGCTCGGCCAGCCGTTTGGCGATGGCGCGCGCGGTGGGCGGAATCACCTGCATGAGGCCGCGGGCGTCGGCGGCGCTGGCCACCTCGGGACGGAAGGCGCTCTCGCGGCGCATGATGGCCCAGACGAGGTAGGGGCTCACCTCGTAGCGCGTGGCCTCGCTCTGCACCGCGTTCTCGAAGGCGCGCGGGTAGAAGGCGGCGAGCGCGTCCGGCGCGCGGGCCCCGAAGGCCCGGCCCCAGAGGTGACGCGCGGCCACCGCGTGCGCGCTGCCGAACTCGCCCAGCCGCAGCAAGGCCCCCGCGAAGGCGAGCGCCTGCTCGGCGTCCCGGATGCGCGCGGTGCGCGCCTGGACCTCCTCGGCCGCGTCGCGGAACAGCCCCGCCTGCGCGAGCGCCACGCCGCGCTCGAGCTCCGGCGGCACGCCCTGGCCCACGGGCGGCCGGGGCGACTCGGGAAAGCCCGCGGGGGGCTCCTGGCCCAGCTCCCGCAGCCGCTCGGTGGCGAGCAGGGCGTAGTAGGAGTTGGGCGCGCCGGTGATGACGGTGGCGTAGCCCGGCGCGGTGACGTCCGCTCCGGCGCCCTGGAGCGCGTGGCTCCGGGCCTTCCAGTAGCGCGCCTGGGGCACGAGGCTGCTCTTGGGAAAGCGGTTCACCAGCGCGTCCAGCACCTCGCGCGCCTGGGGGTGCTGCTCCAGGCGCAGGTGCGCGAACGCGCGGTACCACAGCGCCTCGTCCTGGCGCTTGGAGGCCGCGTGGCGCTGCTCGAAGGCGGTGAAGGACTTCACCGCGTCCTCGAAGTGGCCCGCCTGGATGTCCAACCAGCCCACGAAGAAGCCCGCCTCGGCGGCGGCGCCCTCCTTGGGGAAGTCCTTCTCCAACGCCACCATGAGCTGGCGCGCCGTGGCGTTGTCTTCCTTGAGGGCGCGGCGCGCGGTGAGGTAGGCGGCCTCGGCGGCGACGCCCGGCGGGCCCTTGCGCGCGAGGGCGAGCTGCTCCTGCGCCTCCTTCTTCTTGCCCGCGGTGAACAGCACCTGCGCGCGCACCAGCGCCACCCGGGCGCGGTCCACGGGCGTGCGCGCGAGCTTCGCGGCGGCGAGCGTCTCCAACTCCTCCAGCGCGCGGGACGTGGCGCCGGCGTCCAGCAGCCCCCGCGTGCGCTGCAGGTGCTCGGCCAGGCTCAGCCGGGGCGGCGGCTTGAGGGCCTCGAGCGCCGCCAGGGCCTCGGTCGCGTAGGGGTGGGCGGGAAAGCGCAGCGCCACCGCGCGCAGGTCCGCGCGCTGACCCGTGGCGTTGCCCACCGCGCCGCGCGCCTCGGCCCGCTGGAAGAGCAGCTCCACCGTGGGCGTCTCGGTCGCGGCGGCCTCCAGGAGCGGCGCGGCCTCCTTCGCCTTGCCCGCGGCGAGCAGGGCCTCGCCCCGGCGCGTGCGCGCCCGCGCCGTCAGGGCCGGGGACGCCTTGTCCAGGGCCCGGCCAAACGCCGCGGCGGCCGCCTCCGCGTCCCCCGCGTAGAAGTGCGCCTGGCCCAGGTAGTACGCCAGATAGGGCTGGAGCGGCTCGGCCACCTGGGCGCCCGTCAGCCGCGCGCGCGCCTCCTCCACGTCGCCCTCGGCCAGCGCCAGCGTGCCCACCAGCAGCGACAGCCGACCCGCGTCCGCGCACCGGCTCGCCTCACACGCCTGGAGGTCCGTCTGGGCCCGTGTGCGCGCATCGGCGCGGTGTAGTCGGACCGCCTCCAGGGTGGACGCGGACTGGGCCCCGGCTCCGGACCCCGACGTCAGCACCGCGAGCAGCCCCCATCCCGTCCACCGCCTCATGCGCATCTCCTTGTTTCCCCTTTTGTTTTCGCCCGCCCCGCAGAGCAAGGGCAGGACAACTCCAAGTGTGGCGTACACATTCCCACCTGTCTCGTTCTGTGAGACGACGGCTGGCTGTTCCGGGGGCGGTTTGACAGACGGGCCGACAAGTCCTAGATCGGCCCCCGCGACGCAAGGGGCCAAGTGTTGGCGGGCGGGCGGTCAATCGGTCGTGAGACCGAGGAAGTGCAGACTAGTGGGCGTCCGGAGGCCGGCTCCGTTGTACCCGGGGACGCGGGCTTCTAAGAGGGGTGCGGCCGGCGCGGCGCATGACCCGTGAGGTTGTCCCAGGCAATCTCACGTCGCGGGCCGCTGGCGGCCCATTGAGTACGGGGGGAGATAACCGTTTGATTGGGAGGGCTCCGTTCCATGTTCAAGCCGTGTCCGACTGATTTGCCGCAGACCATCAACCCCGAGGCCGGGCCCAAGCGGGCGGGCGTCGAGACGCATCGCAATCTCAACTGCAATTACTACGACAACTGCCTGGATGAGGCCGTGCGCCGCGGCTGGCAGTCCTTCACGTGCGTGAAGTGCCAGCTCAACCAGCAGGTGGCCCCGCCCCAGATGGGCATCGAGGCCTACGCCACCCAGCGGCGCGCCATCTAGGGCGCGCCTTCCGGGCGTTTCTTCCGCCGCATCCCGCTGTCCGCTGTCCGTTGTCGCCCTGTCCCGAGGCTTCCGGAGCAATCTCAGTCGGAAGCCGGGCCCACCGGCCCCGGGCGCAGGTGAGCCGTATCCCGTCCCGCGCCCTCGCGTGCCTTGGTGGCTCTTCCCGAGGACGTCCGCGTGGCGGCGTAGATGACCACCACCCAGTAGCGATCCTTGCCCAGCGTGGGGGAGTCCCCCTGGACGGCGCCCACGCCCAGCGCGGTGTTCTCGCGCAGGCCCAGGCTCCGGGCGTCCGGCAGCGACGCGGGGCTGTCCGTCACGTAGAAGTCCACCGACGCGCTCCGGGCGCCCTCCACGGCGTTGAAGACGCGCTCGTGCACGGGATCTCCCGGCAGCTGCGCGGGCGGCAGGTTCAACGCGAGCGCGCGCCGCGCCTGCTCCTGGGCGAGCGCGTCCAGCACCGCCAGGCGCTGGAGCGGCGCGAGGCCATGCGCGGCGCGGTGGCCGGCGAGCACCTGGTGCATCTCCTCCACGGGGGGCAGCGCCGAGCGCACCGGCGCCCCCGAGGAGAACAGCTCGGTGAGCAGCACCTGGGGCCGCCCGTCCACGGAATGGAACGCCACGCCGATGCCCGCCTGGGTGAACGGGGTGCCCAGGAGGTTGCCGCGGTGGCCCGGGCTCAACTCGATGCCGAAGTGCGCGGCGAGGGGCCCGGCGGCCATGCCCAGGTTCTCCCCGGAGGAGCGAAAGCGCACCCCCGCGGCGTTGAGCCGGCCCCTCAAGTCCTGACCGTCCGGCGACACGTGGGCGAAGAAGCCCTCGCGCGCCATGCGCTCGCTGTAGGCCTGGGCCACCTGGGTGAGTGCCTCGTCCGGCACGAGCGGCTGCAGCTTGTGCGCCCGGCGCAAGGCATTGATGCGCTCGAGCACCTGCGCGCGCGCGTCCGCGATGTCCGTGGGCTCCACCACCGGCTCGCTCTCGCCCTCGTGCCGGGACGTCGCCACGTCCACGAGGAACAGCGCCGCCACCTCCGGGCCCCGCTCGCCCCGGCCGACGAGCTCCACCGTGTAGCGGCCCGCCACCGGGAACAGCACCCGCGTGCACGCGCTGCCCTCCACGTCCCGCGTGAGCGGCGGGTGCTCCACGCGCCCGTCCGGCAGCGTCACGTACACCTCGGCCGCGCGCAGGGGCGCGAGCAGATCTCCACAGAGCGTCTGCCCCTGGCCGGGCGTGTCGAGCACGCGCGGAAAGGGCCGCAGGGACGCCTTGCGCTCGGCGAGCAGCACCACGAGCGCGCTGGTCGTCCCCTGGCGCGCCATGCCCACGCCCACGTGGCTCGCCGGCTCCTGGTTCAGGTCCCGGCGCGCCTCGAGCGTGCTCACGGCCATCTCCCCATCCCCGGCGCGCACCACATAGGAGCGGGGGCTCGGGTCCGCGCCGCCCGCGTCGCTGAGCGCCTCGGTGAGGGTCACCAGGTCCACCGCCCCGGTGACGCCCCGCTCGAGGGCCCTGCGGGCGAGCTCGCGCGCCGCCTGGGTCAGGGCGGGGTCCGGGTGGGGCGAGCGCCGGCCGATGCGCTCGAACTCCTGGTGGATGTGGTGGAGCGCGCGCTGCTCCAGGATGGAGGGACCCGGCGGGGGGCCCGGGGGCGTGGCGGCCATCAGCACGCCGAGGACGAGGGCGATCATCGCGGGGGTTACTCCAGCCGGAAGACGAGCGAGGACACGGTGTTCGGGCCCAGCCGCGTGTTGAGCTGCTCGCGCAGGGCGGCCTCCTGGCGCGACAGGGTCTGGGCCCACTCGGCGCTGGCCACGGTGATGACCAGGGTGCCCGCCTCGAGCGCGTGGGGGCGGGAGTGCCGGGCGATGTTCGCGCCCACCGTGGCGCTCCACACCGGACCGAGCGCGCGGCCGCGGCCGGACTGCTCCGCCAGCCGCGCGAGGACTCGGGGAAGGAGCTGATCGAGGGTCTTCGGTTCGCGCCGGGTCATGTCCGCCCATCATCGACCGGCGCGCGGGGAATGCCAACGCGCCCGTGCGCCCCGGCGCGCGCCGTCAGAAGCCCAGCCCCTGGAGGAAGGGGACGAGCTCGTCCGCCATCCCGGCGTGGAAGGCGGCGGTGGGGTGCCAGTCCTCCCCATACGGGTCACCCGCGATGGGGGTGAAGACGAAGCCATGCACGCGCGTGTCGCCCTCGGCCCGCACGCGCGCCACCATGTCCGACACGTCCCGCCGCAGCCGGGTCCACAGCGCGCGGCCCGAGGGGTAGGTGTCGCTGGTCATCGGCCCCACCGCGCACACGATGACGGCCTCGGGGTAGGCCGCGCGCAGCTCGTGCACGAACTCGGCGTAGGCCTGCTTGAAGGACTCGGAGGGCGGCGCGGTGGGCAGGCCCGCGCCGTCCGCCACCGCGAAGTCGTTGGTGCCCAGGTTGATGACGATGACATCGGGCACGTAGCGCGAGGGCTCCCAGCGCGGCTCGGCCTGGTGGGGCAGGGTGCGCCGGTAGACCAGCGGCAGCACGCCGTCGCGCGCGCCCGTGTTGGCGCGGTACACGCCCTGTCCGGACACGCACGTGGTCACCCACTCGGCGCCCAGCCGGCGCGCGGTGAGGGGCCCGAAGGCCGCGAGGATGTCCTGGTTGCGCGCGTGGTAGCCGGTGTTGGGCTCGGTGTACGTGGGCGCGGCGATGCTCACCGCGTTGCCGTAGCCACACGTGATGGAGTCCCCGATGAACTCCATGCGCCGCGCGGGCGGGGCCGGCGGCTCCAGGAGCGTCCCCTCCAGCCGCAGGCCGAGGAAGCGCATCGCGCCCGCGTAGGCCTCGGTGCGCTTGACCAGCTCGATGGTGTGCTCGCCCCGCGGCAGGCCCCGCACGCCCGGCAGCCAGGGCGCGCCCGGCTGGAGCGCCAGCACCCCGCGCGACTGCCCGTCCACCCGCACGTCGACGAAGGTGGTGTGGGCCTCGCCCCCCTCGCCCAGGTCCTCGAAGCGCACGTCCACGCCCGAACACTGACAGCGCAGGCGCACGGTGCTCCCGGGGTACGCGGACGTCGGCCCCTCGCGCGCCTCCCGGTCCACGCGCCCGATGAACCGCAGGCGGGCGTCGTCCGGGGCCACCTCCGTCCAGGCCCAGGCGTGCTCCCCGCCGGGCGGCGCGGGGGCTCCGGGCTCGGGAGCGCCGGGCTCGGGCCGCTGGGGGGCGGGCGCCGGCTCCGGCTCGGGGGCGAGCTGATCGTCGAGGGGTTCACAGCTCACCAGGGCGACCACCGGCAGCCATCGTGCGACCCGCGACCCGCGCATCCGTTCGCCTCCTTTTCGGGGGAGCGCAGTATCCGACCCCGCGCGGTGGACGTCACCGGGGGGACCCCGGCGTCCCGGCTCCGGCTTGACAATCCCCGGGGGGTGCCGTTTGCCTGGAGTTCCCCGATTGGAGTCGCCGATGCTAAGCCCCCGTCTCCTGGCGCGTCGCGCCATGTTGGTGTGTTGCGCCGTGGTTGGGCTCGCCGCCTGTGCCGACTCCTCGAACGCCCCCTGGTTCGATCCCCAGACGCCCACGGAGGATCTCCCCGGCAGCTGTCAGGTGGATCAGGACTGCCCGGCGCCCAACCTCTTCTTCTGTGACACGGCGCGGGCGCGCTGCCAGGCGGCGTGCCGCGTGCGCGAGGACTGCACGGCGGCGCGGCGGGGCGCGTACCGGATCCCCGCGTGTGACGCCAACCCCCTGGGCTGTCAGTGCGACAACAGCCAATGCGTGGAGGCGATGTGCTCGGCGGACGCGGAGTGCGCGGCGTCCGGAGGCGTCTGCCGGGAGGGGCGCTGCGCGGCGGCGCCGGACGCGGCCCGGGCGAGGGCCTGCGAGGTGACGCCGGACGTGCTCGTCGCGCGCGTGGGCGCCCCGGTGCGCTTCTCCGTGCGGGCCTGGGAGGCGTCGGGCGCGGCGCTGGGCGTGGCCGAGAGCGCGGTGGAGTGGACGGCGGTGGACCCGGAGGTGGTGCGGCGCGAGGGCGCGGGCGCCACGTTCGTGGGGGTGCTGCCCACGCGGGAGGCGCGCGCGCTCGTGCGGGCGCGGGTGGGCGGCGCCACGTGCACCGCGCGTGTCCGGGTGCTGTCGGCGGACGTGCCCGCGGGGCGCCTGCGGGTGGTGGTGACGGACGCGCTCACGGGCCGTCCCGTGCCGGAGGCGACGGTGGTGGTGGCCGATGCGCTCGGGGTCATCCAGCAGGAGGACGAGACGGACGCGGAGGGCGAGCTCCTGCTCGGGGCCTTGACGGGGGAGGGCAGTGTGTCCGTCTTCCACGCCGACTTCGGCTACCTCACCGTCGCGCACTCCGGGCTCTCGGGCCCGACGGACCTGCGCCTGCCCCTGCGGCGCGACCCCGAGGCGCTCCGGGGCGGGGCCGTCACCTCCTTCGAGGCGGTGGTGGCGGCGCGGCCGGAGCTGCACGCGGGCCTGGCGGGCCTGAGCGCGCCGGACGCGGTGACGGACCTGCGGGCGCCGCCGCTGCTCGCCCCCGTGCGCCGCGAGGTGTTCCAGGTGGACGGGCAGGCGCGGCTGGTCGCGCTGCCCGAGGGCGCCTACGCCGCGCTGCCGGACAGCACCCTGCGGCAGACGGAGGTCCGGGCGCGAGGGCTCGCCGGCGTGTGCGCGCCCACGGGGCCGGAGGACACGGAGTCGGAGGCGGCGACGCGCCGGGGCGCGTGTGGCGTGCGCACCGCCTGGGCCCTGGGCGGAGACATCCCCTCGAGCGTGCTGCCCCGGGGCGTGGGCGGCGTGGTGGACGTGGGGCCCCTGCTGGCCAGCCGCGTCCCCCAGGTGCGCTCCTTCAGCTCCTCGGTGGTGCGGGACGTGCGCTTCTCCCTGGCGGCGCCCGGCGCGGAGCAGCTCGTGCCCGTGGCCCATGACGTCACCACGGACAAGGCCATGCCCCTGGGCTTCGCGTTCGCGCTCCGGGTGCCCGCCCTGCCGCGCTTCCGGGGCGTGTTCCTGGACAGCGTGGCCGTGCTGGGCCAGGCGGAGGTCGCGGGCCGGGGCCTCGTCCCCCTGGGGCTGGGCTTCGGGGTGAACACGACGCCGGTGGATCAGAACACGGACACCCAGCCGGGCCTGGGCGCGCCGGGGCTGGTGGCCGTGCGCATGGCCCCCACGCACCACGGGCTCGAGGGCAGTCCCTACCTGCTGCTCCTGTCGGCCACGCCCGCCGCCGAGGAGGAGGGCGCGGAGGCCTCGAGCGTGCTGCTGCACCGGGGCCTCGCCACGCTGCCCTTCGATCCGCGCGGAAGCGCCCCCGTGGCGGTGGCCGGGCCCTTCCTGGGCGTGCCCGAGGGCGCGCGCTACGCCACCGAGGGCGGTGCGCGGCGCTGGCTGCGCTTCGTCTCGGCCCCCGCGCTGCCCGAGGGCGCGCTGCTGCGGGGCGTGTTCACGGACGGGGCGGGGCGCCGCTGGACGGTGCTCCTGGACGCGGCGCGGGCCGTGGAGGGCCTGCGCCTGCCCGTCCCGCCCGCGCCCTTCGAGGACCGCACCTACCTGGGCGACCACCTGGGCTCGCGCGCCGGGCTGTCGATGCAGGCGCTGGACGCGCGGCGCACGGGGCGCGCGGAGGGCGAGGTGCTGCGGCTGGAGGATCTCCTGGCGGCGCGGAGCGTGGACCTGGCGGGGCTCGACGCGGCGGTGGTGGGCTGGGCGGCGCTCAACTCGGTGTGGCCTCGGGTGCGCTGGGTGGAGCCCGCCGAGGAGGGCCAGAGCGTGCCCCGGGGCGCGCGCCTGCGGGTCCGGGTCACCTCCTTCCGGGTGGGACAGGACGCGCTGGCCGAGGGCACGGTGCGCCTGACCTTCGAGGGGGGCCAGGGCTGCGCGGGGCAGGTCGTCGAGGGCACCAGCGTGGACACGCAGGGGCGGGGCGAGGTGGAGCTGCCCCTGCCCGAGGCGTGCTCAGGCACGGAGGTGCGACTCACCGCGAGCCTGCTGGACAGGGAGGGCGCGGCGTTGTCTCCGCCCACCACCCGCGCCCGGACCGTGACGATTCTCCCCTGAGGCGGTCACCAACTGGCTTCCAGGGTTTTCCAGATGATAAGGTCTGGTCCGGTATGGCGCAGAATGACACCGTCGTCACGGTCATCTCGAAGATCTCCGAACGGCCCGTCGATTTGGACGCGGCGCTGGTGGTCATCTACGGCCTGGAGCTGGGGCGCAAATACGATCTGCGCACCGAGCAGACGCTGATCGGCCGGGCGGCCAAGGCGGAGATCCAGGTGGACCAGGAGTCCATCAGCCGCAACCACGCCTGCATCACCAACACGAGCCGGGGCGTGTTCATCAAGGATCTGGGCTCCACCAACGGCACGTTCGTCAACGACGAGCCCGTGCAGGGCGAGCAGTCCCTGCGCAACGGGGATCTGGTGAAGATCGGCCGGACGATCTTCAAGTTCATCGCGGGCGGCAACATCGAGACGGCCTACCACGATGAGATCTACCGCCTGACGACGATGGACGGGCTGACGCAGATCTACAACCGGCGCTACTTCGAGGAGGCGCTGGAGCGCGAGGTGTCACGCTCGCGGCGCTACGAGCGCAGCCTGTCGCTGGTGATGTTCGACGTGGACCACTTCAAGCTGGTGAACGACCGCTACGGGCACCTGGCGGGAGACCACGTGCTCAAGCAGCTCGCCTCCACGCTGCGCACGCGCATCCGCCGCGAGGACGTGTTCGCCCGCTACGGCGGCGAGGAGTTCGGCCTGTTGCTGCCGGAGATCGACCTGGCCGGGGCGGTGTTGCTGGCGGACAAGGCGCGGCGGCTGGTGGAGAAGCAGCGCTTCGAGTTCGACAAGAACGTGATTCCCGTCACCGTCTCCCTGGGCGTGGCGATCCTGGAGTCCACACACCGGGATCTGGTGGACCTCAAGCGCGCGGCGGACGGCAAGCTGTACGAGGCGAAGTCGGCGGGCCGCAACCGGGTCTGTTCGTGACGTACCAGGCGCCCGCGATGCGGGAGGCCCTGCTGGGATTCGATCTGCGCGAGCTGTTCATCCCGCCGGACACGGCGTGGAGCGCCGAGCGGCGCGCCACCTATCTGCTGCGCGAGGGCGTGCGCAAACCCCTGTCGGTGGACCCGCGCGTCTGGCCGAGCCTCTTCGGCGCGGACTTCCCGGGCCGGAGGGGCCCCAACGCGGGCCTGTGGGACGACCTGTCGCGCATGCGCAAGGCGCGGGGCGTGCCGCTGTCCAAGGCCCACGAGGCGGTGGCGGTGGGCTGGATCTCCGCGGATGGGTTTTCGACCGCGTCGCCGCTGGGCCCGTTCCAGGAGCGGATGGACCCGCCCACGGCCAGTGATGACTGGTCGTTCCTCGGCTTCGACGTCGCGGATGCCGGCTTCATCAGCGGTCTGACGAACTGTGGATATGTCGCCGGGGAGCGCGACGGACTGCGGGCCACCTGGAGCCCGGCGCTCAACGTCCACCACCTCTTCTCCGGGCTCGACGAGGCCTTCGCCTTCAAGGCCGTGGCGGACCGGCGCGTCCCCGAGCACGCGCCGTTCTTCGTCTATTCGTTGTGGCTGATTCCGCGCCCGTGAGCGGTGCGCGGGGGGACGTCCTCGCATGTGCATCGTGACGTGGGTGGTGTCGGGTCAGGACTTCGCGGCGTACGCCTTCCTGGAGCGCTTTCCCAAGCTCAAGCGCAAGCTGGAGGCCGAGGATGACGTCTGGAGCCGGGGCGACCCCGTGGGAACCAAACGCCAGCGGGTCGACGGGGGCTTCTCCCTGACGATCTTCGACGAGGACACCACGGAAGGCGCGGTGGCCGAGGCCCGGCGCGTGCTGCTGGCCTTGGAGCCCGTGCGCGCAGCGCTCGAAGGCCAGGAGGTCCAGAGCGTCCTGCGCATCGGTCTGTATGTGGGCACGCAGAAGAGCTTCGTTCCGGTCCTGAATCTCAGCCGGGAGGATCTCCAGTTCTTCGCCCAGGCGGGCGTCTCCGTCACGGTCCTGGGCTATCCCACGAGCGAGGACGAGGACGAGGACAAGGCGGAGTGAACCCGTGCGGATGCGTCGCGGAATCGCCATCACACTGACTTTGGTCGTGGTGCTGCTGCTCGCCGTGGCGATCCCGTATGGGGTTCGCGAGTTGCGCATCGACGGGTGCCTCGACGCGAGCGGGGCCTGGGACGAACACACCGCGCGGTGTGTCTTCGCGAAGCCGTGAGGCCTTGTTCACGCGATGAATGGCCAATTCAATCTCTTTGCTGCCTTCTGGCTCTTGGGAGGACCGGCGCTCGCATTGGGTGCCGCTGTCTGGGTTGGCGCGGAGCACGGGTTTGGACTCGCCGCCCTGACCTTCGCCGCCATTCTGGTGGCTTGGTTCCTGCTCCGCGAGCTGTTGGGCATCGCGGTCGACGTGCTCTATCGCTTCTTCCCCCTCCGGCCGACGTGCCGGAACGGACGCTGCCAGGCGTTTGATTACCAGTGGGTGCGTTTCGGCGAGAGCACCGTGACCTGGCGCTGTGGGTGCGGGACGGAGTACCGGCAGGAGGGCGCGATGTTCTCCGAAGTGGATGCCGAGGGCCGTGTTCGGCCCTACATGCGCAAGCACTGGGGCCGGTGGCGCCCCGTGTCCCGAGATGAGTCTCGTTGAGGAGAGCTTGGCGGGGATCCGGACACGTCAGTCGCCCGCGTGACGTGTCACTGACACGTCCATGACGCGTCAGCGGGCCTTCACTCGAGGCACAGAACTCGCACACCCCGCGTCATGACGACCGTGTTCCCTCGGAAAGCCTCCGGATCCGAGGCGCTGGCACCGTCATTGCTCAGGACCTTGGCGTTCCAACCCTTTCCCCCCGGGTCCTCGCCATGCGTCATTCCCACGAGTCCAGCTGTACCCACTGCTCCTGCAACAACCCCGTGATGGTCGCCCTGGAGAAGGAGTTGTTCCAGCCGGAGCTGCTGAACGCCCTGTCCAAGAGCCTGCAGCCGACCCCGTCCGCGGCCCCGGCCTCGCTGCTCATCACGGGGGGCATCATCCGTCCCCTCATCAACGGCTCGACCGAGACCGTGGAGGCGCTCGGCATTCACGGGGGCAAGGTGGTCGCCGCCGGGACCCTCGCGGCGGTCCAGGCCGCTCTGTCGAGCCAGGGCATCACCTATACCACCCGCCAGCTGAGCGCTGGGCAGACCCTGCTGCCGGGGCTCATCGAGCCGCACGTCCACATCGTCCCCACCGCGATGACGGGGGGATGGCTGTCCTTGAACCGGATCTCCGGCCAGAACCTGATGGCGACGTATGACACGGCCTGGATGACCCAGACGCTCCAGGCCTACGTCGCCCAGGCGGGCCCGCCCAATGGCAACTGGGTCCTGGCCAAGAGCGTGGATCCCTCCCTGATGCCCTTCGAGGGCCCCAACCTGGTGACCTTCACCAACACGATGCTCGACAGCATGGTGAGTGACAGGCCCCTGTTCATCCTGAGCGCGTCCATGCACACGGCCTACGTCAACACCGCCGCGCTGCAACTGACGTATGCGCAGCTCTCCCCGCAGGAGAAGACCACGTACCCCACGTTCGGGGATTACGAGACCGCCACCCAGGGCCAGCTGCAGGAAGAGGTCGGCATGGCCCCCGCCCTCAAGGCCCTTCCCCAGCAGCAGAAGACAGACATGCTGCTCGGGATGGGCAAGCACCTGGCGGCCTTCTTCCAGGAGGCCAGCTCCCGCGGAGTCACCTTCCTGTACGACGCCGGCATGACGACGAAGTACAAGAACCTCCTGCAACTCTACCTCGCGGTCGCGCCGAAGAAGACGCGCATCGGCGCGGCGCAGATCTGCTTCACCCAGGCCGACGTCGAGGCCATGGGGGCGTACCAGACGGTCACTGCCTACAGCGACATCTACTACGGCCACGCCAAGCTCGTCTCGGACGGCTCCAATCAGGGACTGACCGGCTACCAGTCCACGCCCTATGACTGCCAGGCCATCAACCCCCAGGGCATCTTCAACCTCGTGGACCCCAACGACCCCGATCCCACGCAGGTGCCGAGCCTCTATACCCAGATGGTGCAGACGGCCGTGGTCTCCCAGGGCTGGCCCCTGATGATCCACGCCAACGGGGACCTGGCCGTGAAGTTCGCCCTGCAGGTGTACAGCGCGGCCATCCCGAAGCAGAAGGACCCGGGCCTTCGCCATCGCATCGAGCACTGCTCCCTGCTCATCCCCGATCAACTGGCGACCCTGCGGCAGTACGGCATCTCGCCCAGCTTCCTCATCGGGCATGTGGGCTACTGGGGCTACGCCTTCAGCGAGATCATCTTCAAGGACAAGGCGCAGCACAACCTGGACCTCAGCCGCTCCGCGCTCGCGGCCGGACTGCGGATCTCCCTGCACAGCGATTGCGAGGTGAGCCCGATGGGGCCCCTGCGCATGATGGAGCAGTCCATCACCCGGCGCATGGAGGCCGCGCCCGTCGGGCCCAACGGCGTGCCTCCCGCGCTGAACGCCGACGAGTGCCTGAGCGCGGAGCAGGCGCTCCTGGCCGTCACCCGCGACGCGGCCTGGCAGTGCTACGCGGACGCGTGGGTGGGCGCGCTGGACACGGGCATGTTCGCCGACTTCGTCATCCTGGCGCAGGATCCGCTCACGCTGAGTGACCCCTACCTGAAGATGCGGGACATCCCCGTGGTGGAGACGTGGAAGGACGGGGCGCCCACGTACACGGGCGGGACCACGGGCACGTAGCCGCGAGCGTGGCTTGAGGGGGGCTCGGCGGCCGTGGAATAGTCCGCGCCCCCGTGTCCCGCTTGGGACGGAAAGGCCGGCCGCCGTGAGCACTCGACAGGACGTCCCCCCGAAGACCGCGGCCTGGCTCCATGACCGGGCCCACGTGTTCCACTCCTGGTCGGCGCAGGCCACGTTGGACCCCGTGGTGGTGGCCGGCGCGCGGGGGTCGCGGTTCTGGGACGAGAGCGGCCGGACGTGGCTGGACTTCTCCAGCCAGCTCGTCAACGTCAACGTCGGCCACCAGCACCCCAAGCTCATCGCCGCGCTCAAGGCCCAGGCCGACACGCTGTGCACCGTGGCGCCCTACCACGCCAACGCGGCCACGAGCGAAGCGGCCCGGCTCATCGCCGAGGTGGCGCCGGGCGACCTCAACAAGGTGTTCTTCACCAATGGCGGGGCCGAGGCGATCGAGAACGCCGTGCGCATGGCGCGCCACCACACGGGGCGGCACAAGGTGCTCGCGGCCTACCGCGGCTACCACGGCGCCACGGCGGGCGCGGCCTCGCTGACGGGCGATCCGCGCCGTTGGGGCAGTGAGCCCGGCATGCCGGGCGTGGTCCGGTTCTGGGGCCCCTACCTGTACCGCTCGGCCTTCCATGCCACCACGCTGGAGCAGGAGCGGGACCGTGCGCTGGCGCACCTCGCCGACGTGCTCGCGATGGAGGGCCCGCACAACGTCGCCGCCATCGTGCTGGAGACGGTGGTGGGCGGCAGCGGCATCCTCGTCCCGCCGGACGGCTATCTGGAGGGGGTGCGCGCGCTGTGTGATCAGCACGGCATCATGCTCGTGGCCGACGAGGTGATGACCGGCTTCGGGCGCTGCGGCGAGTGGTTCGCGGTGGACCGGTGGAAGATCACCCCCGACCTCATCACCTTCGCCAAGGGCGTCAACTGTGGCTATGTCCCGCTCGGCGGGGTGATTCTCAGCGAGCGGATCGCCGAGACCTTCGCGCATCGCCCCTATCCCGGAGGCCTGACCTACTCGGGGCATCCGCTCGCGTGCGCCACGGCCGTGGCGTGCCTCCAGCTCTACCGCGAGGAGCGCATCATGGAGCACGCCCGGCACCTGGGCGACGACGTCCTGGGTCCGGCGCTCCGGGAGTTGCAGCAGCGCCATCCGTCGGTGGGTGAGGTGCGGGGCGTCGGGGTGTTCTGGGCGCTCGAGCTGGTGCGCGACCGGAAGACGCGCGAGCCGCTGGTGCCCTACAACGCCTCGGGCGCGGCGAACGCACCCATGGCGGAGCTCGTGAACGCCTGCAAGGCGCGAGGGCTGTGGCCGTTCACGTCCGGCAACCGCGTGCACGTGGTGCCGCCCCTGACGATCAGTGACGAGGAGGCGCGCGAGGGCCTGGCCATCCTCGACGAGGTGCTGTCGCTCGCGGACCGGCACGTCTCGGCGTGAGCGGAGGGGAGGGGACCGGGAGCCCCCGGCCCCTCGGGGTGCTTCAGGCGCGGGACGAGGCGGGCGCCTCGCTCAGCTCCTTGGAGAAGATCTGATCCTGGTTGCGGAACGCCTTGAACTCCAGCGCGTTGCCCGAGAAGTCGTGGATGAACATGGAGACGTGTTCGCCCACCTTGCCCTCGAGCCGCACGTGGGGCTCCTTGACGAAGCGCACGCCGCCCTTCTTCAACCGCGCCAGCAGATCATGGAAGGCCTCCCAGTCGAGGTTCAGCCCGAAGTGGGGGATGGTGACGTCGCTGCCGTCGAAGTCGGACGCGCTGGTCGGCCGCTCGGGGGCCAGATGCGCGACGATCTGGTGCCCGTAGAAGTCGAAGTCCACGTAGTGGTCGGTGCTGCGCCCCTCGGGGCAGCCGATGACGCCCGTGTAGAAGGCCCGCGCCGAGGCGAGATCCTTCACCGGGAACGCCAGATGGAAGTCCTTGATGGTCGCCATGGTGTGCTCCTCTTTCATGCCTTGTGGGCTGTCACGCCCGCGGCCTCGAAGATGTTGTCCCAGAACCGGTCGAAGACGCCCTTGCTCTTGCGGTAGCCGCCCACCAGGCCCTCCAGCGCCGAGGGATCCTCGTCCACCGCCGCCATGAGCGCCGCGCGCAGCCGCTCGCGGTGCTCGATGTCCACCTCGCCCGTGTGGATGTCCCAGAAGCGCGGATCCATCCGGTCCGCCAGCACCTGGATGGCCGGGTTCTTCATGAAGTGGGTGTGCATGGCCGCGAGGTAGACCTGGCACAGGCACTCGCCGCCCATGCCGCGCAGGCCCACGGCGTACCAGGGCGAGGCCTTCATCACCAGGTCGCTCATCTCCCCCAGGAGCTGGAGGTTGCCCGGGTGGGCGTTCTTCTCGAGCTCCTCCCGGGGGATGCCGAGGCTCACCAGGAAGTCGTCGTAGAGGCGCTGGTGGGCCTGCGTGTGCTGGCCGTTGCCCAACTCGTCGTTGAGGAAGTCGGCCATCAGGCTGCGCAGGTTGCCGAACGGCAGGCGGTAGACCAGGAGCGCCAGGTCGCTGATGTAGAAGAGGGTGAAGTAGCGGTACTGCACGAAGACCTTCTTGAGGACGTCGAGCGGCACGTGCGCGAGCGACTGGAGCTTGCGGTCCGCGAGGTACTCGGTCTGGGTCCGGGCGTTGTCCGCCATGCGCCAGAACTCTTCCTTCAAGGCCTGGAGGGATTGCTGATCCACTAAATGCCCTTTCTCCCGGGGGGGAGTGGTTGGTGCACCAGGGAACGGAGCGTAGCCGCGTTCTCTTCAAATCTCGAAAAACGAGAAGTCACTTCGGGCTCCACCAAGTGTGAAGCCAGACCGCTCTCGGGTTTTACCTGTTTATATTGATTTCCGTGTTGACATCTGGCTTTCGGCGCTCGCACTGTGCGCCCGTCGCCAAGGCTGGCGACGGATGCCAGCGCGTCCCCGAGACGCGCATGGCGGGAGATGTCCCCATGCCGAAGTCGAAGACCCTCTCGTCCTGCCTTCGTTCCGCCCGCCGGGCCCTGCCGGGGCTCGCCGCCCTGGCGCTGGCCGCGCTCACGCCCGACGCCCAGGCCCGCTCGGCGGTCTATGGCGGGGGCCCGTTCTATTCCGGTGGCACCGCGGTGATGGACGACCTGCGCGCCTCGGGCTTCACCACCGTGATGCTGTGGAGCTTCCACATCGAGGACAACGGGGACCTCGTCTACAACGACATCCCGGTGGTCAAGAACGGCGCGTACGTGGGCGATCCGGCCTGGCCCACGCGGCTGGCCTCGCTCAAGACGGCGCCGACGTCGGTCAACCGCATCGAGGTCTCCATCGGCGCCTGGGGCGTTCCGGACTTCGAGCGGATGATCAAGCTGGTCAACGGCACCGCCGCCGGCTGTGGCAGCACGCTCGTCTGCGGCACCGGGAGCAACAGCATCCTGTACCGCAACTTCCAGGTGCTCAAGAGCATCACGGGCGCCGCCGCGGTCAACTTCGATGACGAGAGCGCCTACAACCTCACGCCGACCGCCCAGTTCGGACAGATGCTGGTGGGCCTGGGCTACAAGATCACCTTCGCGCCCTACACCAACCAGAGCTTCTGGAAGGGCCTCAAGGACAACCTGGGCAGCGCGGTCGATATCATCTACCTGCAGGTGTACGACGGCGGCGCGGGCAACAACCCGGCGAGCTGGAACACCGCCATGGGCATGACCGTGGACCCGGGCCTGTGGTCGCGCCACGGCTCGGGCTGTGGCAGCGGCGACAGCCCGGCCACGGTGCAGAGCAAGATGAGCAACTGGAAGGCCTCCGCGGGCATCGCCGGTGGCTTCATGTGGCTCTACGACGACATCCAGGCGTGCAAGGCGCAGGGCACGTCCGCGCAGTACGCGTCGGCGATCAACACCGCGGTCAGCGGCAACACCCCGCCCGTGGCCCACTTCGGCGTCACCGTGAGCGGCCTGACCGCGACCTTCAGCGACGCCTCCACCGACAGCGACGGCACCATCGCCGCGCGCAGCTGGAACTTCGGTGATGGCACCGGCTCGACCGCGACCAACCCCAGCCGGGTCTACGCCAGCGCCGGCAACTACACCGTCACCCTGACCGTGACGGACAACAAGGGCGCCACCCACACCAAGACCCAGACGGTCTCGGTCGGCTCGGGCTTCGTCAACCTGGCGCTCAACAAGCCGGCGACGGGCTCCACCGCCTGCAACACCACCGAGACGCCCGCCAAGGCGGTCAACGGCAGCGTCTCCGGTGGCACCACCGACAAGTTCTGCTCGCTCGTCTCCCCGGGCTGGCTGCAGGTGGATCTCGGCTCGGTGCAGACGGTCAAGAGCTTCGTGGTCCAGCATGCCGGCGCGGGTGGCGAGTCGAACACCTGGAACACCAAGGCGTTCACCATCCAGACCTCGAGCAACGGCACGACGTGGAGCACCCCGGTGACGGTGACCAACAACACCGCCAACACCTCGACCCACGCCATCAGCGCCACCTCGGCGCGCTACATCAAGCTCAACGTGACCACCGCGTCCCAGGTGGGTGATCCCGCCACGCGCATCTACGACTTCGAGGTGCGCTGAGCCCGCACCCTTGCGCCAGGTCCGTGCCATGGCTAGCCCTCTGGGTGAACCGGGGATCCTTCGCCCCGGTCCACCCAGGACACGGACATGACCTCTCCCTCCATTCTCATCGCGGGCGCGAGCATCGCGGGCCCCGTGCTCGCCTACTGGCTGCGCCGCTACGGCATGAACCCGGTCGTCGTGGAGCGGGCTCCGGACCTGCGGCTCGGCGGGCAGACGGTGGACCTGCGGGGGGCGGGCAAGGATGTCGTGTACAAGATGGGCCTCGAGCGGCAGGTCCACGCGCGGACGACCCGCGAGGAGGGAATCCATTTCCTCGACGAGGGCGGCCAGATACGCGCCTCCCTGAGGGCGGACGACTTCGGGGGTGAAGGTCCCATCGCGGGGGTGGAGATCCTCCGGGGCGAGCTCGCCTCGATGCTGTACGAGCACACGCGCCACGAGACGGAGTACCTGTTCGGCGACCGGGTGGAGTCCCTGCACGAGGAGGACGACAAGGTCCAGGTGCGCTTGCTGAACGGGGGCGAGCGCACCTTCGATCTGGTGATCGCCGCGGACGGCACGCGCTCGAAGACGCGGGATCTGGTGTTCGGCGCCGGGACCGAGCTCCGGTTCCTCGGGGGCTACGCGGCCTACTTCACCATTCCGCGCGTCGACTCCGATGGCACCTGGGCCCGCGCATGCGCACTACCGGACGGCCGGAGTGTCCTGTTGCGCCCCGATAATCTCGGGACGACCCGGGCCCTGCTCACGTACCTGTCGTCCAATCCGGGCCACGACAAGCTCGATCCCCGGGCCCAGAAGGACATGCTCCAACGGCTCTTCGCCCACGCGGGCTGGGAGACGCCCCGGGTGCTGGCCGAGATGGAGCACTCGCCGGACTTCTACCTCCAGGGCATCACCCAGGTCCGCATGCCCTGCTGGTCGCGCGGGCGCGTGGCCGTGGTGGGGGATGCGGCCTACGCGCCCTCGGGGGTGACGGGCATGGGCACCACGCTGGCCCTGGTGGGCGCCTACATCCTCGCGGGAGAGCTGGCGCGCTACCGGGGCAGCCACCAGGCCGCGTTCGCCTCCTACGAGGCCCTGATGCGCCCCTACGTCACGCGGACCCAGCACCTGCCGCCGGGCATCCCGCGGCTCGCCAACCCGAGGACCCGGCTCGGCATCAAGGTGTTCCACTCCGTGCTGCGCTCCGCCACCCATCCGCTGGTCACCCGCGCGCTGGGCAAGGTGCTCCGGCCGCCCGCGGAGACGCTCCAACTGCCCGACTACTCCGCGCAGGAGCGCCGGGCCGCCGCCTTCGAGCGGGCCGAGGAAGCAGAGGGGCTCTCCGCGGGCGCCTGAGCCGGGGCGCTACCGGCTCACCCGCCACACGGTGTTGCCCGCGTCGTCCGCCACCAGCAGGGAGCCATCCGGCAGGAAGGCCACGCCCACGGGCCGGCCGTGGACCTCGCGCTCGGCGGTGTCCTGGACGAAGCCCGTGAGGAACGGCTCGGCGGGCGCGGTGGGCTGGCCCTCGGGGGAGAAGGGCACGAAGACCACCTGGTAGCCGGAGAGCGTCGAGCGGTTCCACGAGCCGTGCTGGCCGATGAAGGCCCCGTGGCGGAAGCGCTCGGGGAACATCGGCCCCTCGTTGAAGGCGAGCCCCAGGCTGGCGGTGTGCGCGCCCAGCGCCACGTCCGGCACCCGGGCGCGCCGCACGAGCTCGGGCCGTTGCGGCTTCACCCGGGGGTCCACGTTCGCGCCGAAGTAGCTGTAGGGCCAGCCGTAGAACGCCCCGTCCTCCACGTGGGTGAGGTAGTCGGGCACCAGGTCGTCGCCCAGCTCGTCCCGCTCGTTCACCGCGGTCCACAGCGCGCGCGAGCCCGGCGCGAAGGCCAGGCCCACGGGGTTGCGCAGGCCGCTGGCGAAGACGCGCTCGCCCGAGCCATCCGGGTTGATCTCCAGCACGTTGGCGCGGCGCACCTCGTTGTCGAGCCCGTGCTCGCCCACGTTGCTGCCCGAGCCCACCGACACGTAGATCTTCGTGCCGTCTGGGTGGGCCAGCAGGTTGCGCGTCCAGTGGTTGTTGTAGCCGCCCGCGGGCAGGTCGAGGATCTTCTCGCCCTTGCCGGTGAGGGTGGTGGCGCCGGGCGAGTAGGGGTAGCGCCAGACGGCGTCGGTGTTGGCCACGTAGAAGAAGTCGCCGAGCACCAGCATGCCGAAGGGCTGGTTCAGGCCCTCCAGGAACACCGTGCGCGTCTCGGGCACGCCGTCATGGTCCGCGTCGCGCAGCAGGGTGATGCGGTTGGCGCTGGGCTCCGTGCGCGCGGAGGCGGCATAGCCCACCAGCTTCGCGCCGAGCTTCATCACGCCCTTGAGCTCGGTGTTGGCCTCGGCCACCAGCACGTCGCCCTGGGGCGTGACGTAGAGGTTGCGCGGGCTCACCAGGTCGGTGGCGTAGCGCTTGACCGTGAAGCCCTCGGCCACGGGCGCCTGGTCCTGGGCCCAGCCGCGCACCTTGCTGAACCTGCGCACCGAGTCCGTGGCGTACGGCCCCGGCAACTCCACCGTCTCCGTGCGGGTCACCACCTGGGACGGGGGCGTCTTCTCCGCGTGGGAGCAACCGCCCAGAAGCCCCACGACGCCTGCTGCCAGCATCCTGTTCATGGGCGCGGAGCATTCTTCAACCCGCGGCCCATGGCGAGGAGAACTCCTCCGGGCGGAGCGCCTTCGGGGCGGTGGGGCGCTACGGGCACTCGCTGGGATCGAACGAGACGACCTTCGTGGCCGTCGCCGTGACGCCGCACGAGTCCGTGACGACCACCTTCAGCTCGAAGCGCTTGAGGAAGCACGAGGCGCGGATTTCATTCACCGCCTCGAACTCGCCGCCCTGGTGTGACGAGGAGGGGCCCCAGACGCTGCCGTAGCTCGTCGTGCTCGAGCGGTAGGACCACGTGTAGTAGAGCGCCGGGGTGATGGTGCCCCCCACGGTGAGCGCCTGATAGTACTGGACGCCCCCATAGCGGGAGATCTGCGAGGGGCCCTGGATCGATACGGACAGGTAGGGGCACCCCGCCTGGGCCTGGGCGGGCACGGTGGCGGCGGCCATCAGACCAAGCAGGGCGAGGGAGCGAGAGAACGTCGGCATCGGAATCTCCAGGAAATTGGGAATCCGGACTATACCTGATTCGTCGAGAGCAAGGTGGACAGGAGGTCACTGCCGCGCAGCGTGTGGTAGGCCTTCGCGAGGTCGGCGGGCGGGGCCTCGGGCCGGGCCGTGGCGAGCAGCGCGCCCTCGCTCTGGCCCCGCAACAGCGCGCGCAGGGCGGTGGTCGCCGCGGGCGTCATGTCGAATCCCAGGTCATGTCCCGCCACCGTGGAGAGGCGGGAGAGCAGGGCACAGGCCTTCTCCATCGGCTCGGCCTCGGGGAACCGCGACCGCAGGGCCTCGATGAACCGCGACCGGTGCGTGCAGAAGAAGAGCAGGGCGGTCAGGTAGCGCAGGTCCGGCTCCCGGGCGATCGCGTTCTTCAAGCCGTGGAGGCGGTTGATGCGCTTCACGTCACGCAGCACCGGCAGCAGGGCGTCGAGCACCTCCTCCTGCTCGGGGTAGACGTCGTTCAGGATGTCCGCGAAGCCCTGCCAGTCATTCTGGAACAGGGGCCTGGATTCGAACACCAGGTGCGCGAAGGTCAGGGGATCCGCGGTCCGCAGCCCCGCCCGCAGCTGCTCGCGCATCCGCGGGGGATCCACCCGGTCCATCATCCGCAGGAGTTGGACCCGGCGCCGCAGCGGCTGCTCGCAGAAGCCCAGGTGCAGATAGGACAGTCCCGGCATCGCGTAGCTGTGCTGCGGGCCCGACGCCGGGACATCGGCGCGGATCAACAGCGTCACGGTGGGGTAATCCAGATGCAGGACGCTGTGGAGGAAGTCCGCCCCGGCGGCGAGGGGCTGGATGTCCCCGGGCGTCATGAGCCGCAGTGATTCCAGCGCGAGCTGGCCCTGGATGAGGCGCGGATGGAGGACGCGGCCCTTCTCGAAGGCGTAGACGCCCTGGAGGCTCGTCCCCTGGAGCACGGTGAAGGCGCCGCAGAAGGCGTGCTGGTGGATGTCGGTGTCCCCCTCCAGCCAATAATAGACATCGATGTGGAAGCCCTGGCCACGGAACACCGTCACGGGCGGATTGCCGAACCGGGCGGCGATGTCCATCTGCGCCGGGAGCGCGTCCGTGCCATGCACCCACTCGACGATGTCCATCGCCGAGAGGTGCTCGGTGGGTCGGCACGTCCGCAGCGCCCGGACCGCGGTCTCCGGAAAGGCGGCGAGGTCGAACGCCGACCGGCTCCAATCGCGTTCGACCCATTCGCCGAGATGCTTCAGGAATTGAGCGACCTGTTCCATGGCGATTCCCCGTACGAACAACCCCCGCGAGGAAGCCCGTCCGTACGGGCCCTCTCGCGGGGGAGACGCCGCTCAGGCCTGAAGCCTTGGCGGCGCGGGTGCCCTCAGCGCGTGAGCGCTCCGGGAGGGCCCGGAGGTCCAGGAGGGCCCGGAGGTCCCGCGTGCATCGGGGACACATCGCCGCGAACATCGTCCGCGGTGATCACTTTCTTCCGGGACTCCTTCTGCGCTCCGGCCAGGTGCTGTGCTGCGTGCATCGGGGACCTCCAGGGACTGCGGGGGGGACTGCGGCGCTGCCCTGCGCGGGCTCGCGCCCGTCACACTCTAGCAGGCACCGGACCTGCTTCATTGACCTGTCATTGACACGTCAGCGAGGCCCCTGGCTTGTGGATCCCGAGGGCGAGCTCATGGCAAGAGGGGAGGGATGAATCCGGAATCGGCTCTCGAGAACCTGCGGCGGTTGCTCCTGGGACAGCGATGGCTCGAAGGGGCGCGGACCCTCGAGCCGTCCTCGCTCCTGTCCCTGCTCTACGGTGATCAGGCCCGGGCATGGGGCCTGCCGACGAAGGGGCTGAAGGCCCTGAAGCGCTTTGGCGAGGAATACGGTGAGGCCGCGCCGCTCGCCGAGCTGGTGTTCCGCTACCTGTCCCAGGTGCACAACGGGGGGCACGGCCAGTGGTTTGGCAATGGCTACGCGACCGACCCCTGGAACGGGACCGACGTCGTGAACGTCCACGTCCGGGATTGGATGATCGACCAGTTTCGCGCGAGTCCCTGGACGAACCTGCCCGCGCTGTCCGCGGCCCTGGACATCTGCGCGCGGGCCCATCCCACCATGCGCGCGGAGGAACTCTCGCGATGGGATGACGCCTTGTCGGAGGTGATCGCCGAGGCGCAAGCCGAGCTGGATCGCGCGCTCGAGGCCTGGCTGGATTTGAAGGTGGAGAAGGTGGCGGAGCTGGAGGAGCGCTTCGACCGGGGCTCCGCCTTCGTGAGTCAGATCCTCGATGTCGCGGACGCCCCGCGCATCCGGCTGAGTCTGGCGGACATCGAGCGCATGAACCAGGTGGACCGGGCCTTCGCGAAGCTCTTCCGCCTGCCGACGCTGGAGGAGGTCGCCCACGAATGCGGCCTGAAGCCGGAGGAGATCGCACGGTTCTACGCATCGACGAGGGCCTTCCACGGCGAGCGGATGGTGAAGCCGGAGGAAGACCCGCCGCACGGCGTGTAGCTCAGGGCCCGGGCGTGAACCGGATCGCGCCGCCTTCCGAGAGCAGCGGCTCCTGGAAGGAGAAGGACGCACCGAGATCGCCCTCGGCGGACTCGAGCCCGATCTCGGCGGCGGAGCCGAGCACCCGAGCGCGCAATTCCTGGCTCGCCCCCGGGCCTGGCTCCAACTGGCAATAGCGGAACTCGATGGCCTGACGCTCGCGCAGCAAGGCGACCTGGAAGGACAGCCGGACCTCGGGGTTGGGCACCGTCTCCGACGGGACGCGCAGCGTGAAGTGCTGGTAGCCGATCACCAGCCGCTCGGTGGCGCCGGTCCCCGTCCTCAGCACCCGCACGTCACTCCGTCTGGCATCCAGGGGGGTGAGCCGTGAATCCCAGAAGGGCGCCACCCAGCCGTTGGGTATCCGCGCGTCCGGGGGCCGCTGGGGCGCTGGGCTGGTGGCGACGAACAGGGAGGCGCCGCCGAGGAAGATCAAGCCCTGCGCGGAGGCCACGAACCGGGTCGCGGGCTGTCCGAACAAGGCGAAGGGAAAGGGCAGGTCCGTGTAATCCGTCACCTGGGTGAACGTGCCGAACTCGAGCACCTCGGCGGAAGACAGGTCGTCGCAGGCGCTCGTCACCCGTTCCGCCGAGTAGGAGGGCGTAGGCTGTCCGTCGGGAGGCGTGGGCGGTTCCCCGGGTGGCTCCACCCCGGGGGGGGAGCAACCGGTGGCCAGCAGGACCAGGAGCGGGAGTCGGGCTGTTCGTGACATGTGCGGTCCCTTCACGACGCCTTCACGGTGGGTCGGCGCGCGGCGGGCAAGGCGGGACGATCAGGTTGTCCCACCCAAGGATGAGGGGCGTCCCGTCGTCCTGCCACCCGATGAAGAGCGCGATGGGGATGAGCGCCAGCAGTCCCGTGTTGCTGTCGTCCCCCCGCCCATTCGAGTAGGCCTCCACCGCGCGTCCAGGCACGGACCACCCGCCGCGGCTGAGCAGGGCCATGCGCAGCCAGGGGCGTTCGAGCAGCACCCGCGTGAACGGGCGCTCCTCCTCTCCGGTGTCCTCCGCGTCGGGGCGAGGCGCCCAGAAGTGCGGCGGGAGGGCGTTGCAGACCAGGTAGGGCCCCGCTTCTCCCTGACGTTGTCCGGCGGCGAAGGCCTTCTGCGCGGAGGCGAAGGCCACGCTCACGTCGCCCTGGTGGAAGGAGGAGAGGGTCGCCAGGGCCGCCTCGATGCGGCCGGGCTGCGCCGTCTGGAGCTTCCTCCATTCGGCCTCTCCGGACCGTCCCGCGGCGCGGGCCGCGTCGTAGGCCTGCTTGTAGGTGAGATACGTCTGGTACGCGCGCGTGGGCACGTGCTCCGCCGCATCCGTGTAGAGGAACTCCCGCGCGGAGGCCACGTGCGGAGGGACCTCGCGGGGCGGCTCCACGACCGTGGCGCCGAGGATCTCCGCGTACAGCGCCGAGACGGTGCGCCCCGTGGCGCGCCGCTCGGGTTCGAAACGGGGCACTTCGTCCGCGGCGCGGGCGAGGGCCTCGGGGGCCTGGAGTTCCTCGGCCGGACGCGGGGGCACCTCGAGGGTGACGTAGCCCAGGCCGACCTCGGACAGCTGCTCGTAAAGCGTGTCAATGCTCGTCATCGCCGTGCTCCTCGTGCTCGCGCGTGCCCACGTCGGCCCCTACTTCGGGGGGCAGGCGGGAATGACACGGTTCAGGTACGCGACCATCTCCAGGTCCGGCGTGTACAGCTCCGTCTGGTTGGAGGCCGACCACGTCGAGGAGGTCGTCTGGGTCGAGCCGCCGCCGCCGCCGAACTGGAAGGGCCCGATGCGGATGCCGCCGCCGGCCTGGATCGTCTGCGAGAACGTCTGCTTGTCCACGGCGCTCCAACTGGCGGTGGCGCGGACCTGGCGCGCCACGATGAAGGCGACCGGGAGCAGGGGGAAGACGCCCGTGTTGGACGGATCGATCTTGCCGGTCGAGTAGGCGCTCTTGCCCCGGCCCTCCACCCGCCAGCCCGTGGTGGTCAGCAGGTTCTCCTTGAGCCAGGCGCGCCGGATGTCCACCCGGGCGAACTGGAACGAGAGGCGCAGGTTGGTGGTGTCCTTGTGGAGGGTGTGGTTCGACCAGGCCCGGCCGCCCCCGCCGCCGATGCTGAACAGGCCGAAGTTGAGGCTGCCGCCCGCGTTCCACTTGCCGAAGTTCGAGCTGCTCGACGTGTGCATCTCGCTCGAGTTCAGGTCGACGGTCGAGTAGGCCTGCGTGGTGGCCCAGTTGGCGGGGAAGACCTGCACCGGCAGGTACGAGCTGAACCCCTCGCCTCGGGGCGCCAGCTCGAAGTTGCGCCGCGCCTCGGCGAAGCGGCGCACGAGGCTGGTCTGCGACGCCTGACCGAGGATGCTCTCCTTTTCCTTGATGACGCCGGGCTTGCTGGTCTCGTACTCCGCGTAGGCCATCCGCACCTTCGTCTGGAGGATGGGGGCGATGATGGCCCAGGCCTGCATGTCCTTGGTGCTGGTCTGGTCGACCTGCTGCCACTGGGCGAGGTACGAGGTCAGCGCGGCCTCGTACAGGAGGAACTTGTTCTTGTAGTTGGTGTAGGCCGGCGAATCCACCGAGTTGGGCACGGTCACCGGCTGACCCGTCACCTCGTCGTACTGGACGCCATCATCGAAGAGGAAGTTCTCCGCCGCGGCCACCGCGGCCTCCTGCGCCGGATTGGGCGGGGAGGGATCGACCTCGGCGCGCACGATCTCCTCGTAGAAGTCCTCGACGCGGCCAATCGGCGTGTACATGGGGTTGAGCGACGGGGCCTGCGAGACCAGCTCCGCCAGCGCGCGTCCCGCGACGTCGCTGCCCTCGGGGTTGACCGGGCTCCAGGCATTCGCATACAGCATCGGCTCGATGCGCAGGCCAGGCTTGAGCATGGTGAGGAAGCCGCTGGTCGGCGGCACCGAGCGCGCCGTGGTGAAGCCTGGCACGTCCCCCGTCAACGAGCCGTACAGGGCGTCGTAGATGGACTGCAGCATCTTGTTGCTATCAATTGCCATGGTGTGGACTCCTCGGACTGCGGGGTACTGCGTGGGTCCGCCTGTCACCCGTCGAGCGGAGGGCAGGCGGGAATGAGCTGGCTCATCTGGCCAATGGCTTGCAGGTCCGGCGCGGAGATGGTCACGCCGTCGAAGGTGGCTCGGGCCAGGGTCGGAGCCCGGGCGCGAGGCCTTTGGTACTGACCCGAGAGGGCGAAGGGGCCGAAGGTCAGGTCCTTCTGTTGGAGGCGCTCGCGGATGAATGTGACGTCGGCCTGGGACCAGGCGGCGGAGACCCGCAGCTCCCGGGCGACGATGAGCGCGGTGGGCAGCAGCGGGAAGATGCCGGTGTTGCCCGTGAGCGAGCCGGTGGACAAGGCTAGGCGGGGCCTGCCCGCCATGGCCCAGCCCCCGAGGGAGAACAGGGACGCGTCGAGCCACGGCCGCCGGATGGCGACACGCGCGAACTTGAATTGGACCCGGATGTCGAGTGACTCGCGCGCGACGGGCCGACGCAAGCGTCTGCCCTGCGCCTGGTATCCCCACAGCCCGGAGTTCAGGGGCGTGCGCGCGGCGAAGGGCAGGCCGCGGCCAGGGCCGCGGAGGGGCAAGGTCCGGCTGGTCCTGAGATCCACCTCGAAGAAAGACGCCTCGGGGGTGAACCAGTTCTGAGGTTGGGCGAGGGTCATGTGCCACGTGAAGCCGGGCCCCCACATGCTTCCGAGCGTGCTGAGCTCGAAGTTGAGCCGGGCCGTGGAGAAGAGCGCGGCGACGCTGGCGTTCTGGCCCTCGGCCTGGCCCGAGCCCACGGCGGAGACTGCCCCCTCGGCCTTCAGGGCCTGGGCCGTCACCTGGAGCTGGGCCTTCAGGTCCGCCGCGCTCGCTTCCCAGCGCTGCTTCTCGGCGGGATCATTCATGTCCACCTGCAGCAGCCGTGACATGTAGCGGGTCACGGCCTCCTCGTGAGCCATTCTCAGATCGAGCGCGTGGAGAGACGCCGGAGTCTCGACGAGCGTCTGGAGGAACCGTCCCCGTGGGGCGCGCATCGGGAGCGGAGGCGTCGTGGGTGTGTTGGCCTGGACGAGCTGTCCATAGAGCGTCTCGATGGATTGGCCAGTGGGGGTGTAGACGGTGGACACCTCGGGGATGGCATCCACCAGCGCGGCGAAGTTCTCCGCCGTCACGGGGTTTCCCCCGGGATTCAGAGGCGTCCAGGGATTGGCGAACTCGGTGGGATCCAACGGCAGACCCGGGATGCTCAAGCTCAACACCGTGGAGGCGGGGTCCATCACGGGCTGGCCGCCGGGCGGCGCGGTGGTCAGGGCGTCATGGATGAGGTCATGAATCGCCTGCGAGAGCTGTTGTGGATCGGCGGCCATGGTTTCCCCGGGCACGTGCTGTTCTGTCCATGGGAATGGAGGGGCGTCCCCCGGAGTGTGACGCGCGGGGGCTGGACGCTTCGGGCTCGCCTGGGTGAGGCTCGGGGCATGAGGAATCGTGCGCGAGGCGTGGTGCTGGGGGTCTTGCTCGCGGCGGGTGGCGCGAGTGCCCAGGCGGTGGAGACGGACCCCTACGCGCGGCCCGCGAGCGTGCGCTCCCCGGTGGAGCTCCCACCCGACACCGGGCGGCAGACCCCGGAGGAACTGGTGGGCTGGCTCGTGAAAGAGGAGCCGGCCCAGCGCCTGGAAGCGCTCCTCCGGCTGCTGCCCTGGGCCGACAAGCTGCTGCCTCGACTCGAGCAGCAGGCGCGCACGGCGCGAGACGACGCGAGCCGCGCCCGTCTCCTGGAGGCCCTCCGGGAGCTGACGCGCCATTGGGTGTCCCTGGAGCGGCTCGAGGCCCACCCCCACCTGAGGGCCTGGATGGCCGCCGAGGTGAAGCGGGGTCTGCGGCTCGTGGAGCCCTGGACGCGGGTCACCACCACCGAGGCGCTGATCGCCGAGCGCAGGCCCCCTGAGGGGGGTGGCGACGAGACCGGCCCGTGGGCCACGCTGTTGCCCGAGCGCGAGGACTTCGCGCGGTTGAGGAACGAGCTCGCGACGCTCGGAGGCTTCGCACGACCAGCGGTCGACCGCTTGCTGGAGTCCCCGTCACCCGAGGCGAAGCTGCACGGCTTCGCGCTGGCCGGGCTCCTGGATCTGCACCCCCGCTCGAAGCTCTTCCCCCGGCTGCGCGAGGACACCCACGCGGTGGAGGTCGAGAGCTACCAGGCGTCCGACTCGCCGACCCGGAGGGACGTGCGGCGCCACACGGAGCGCATCTCCGAGCGGATGCTGCAGTTGGAGGAGCGGTCCGAGCACGTGAAGAAGTCACCCGCGCTGGGGACCCGCATGTCACCCGACGATGCCCAGGAGCGCATCGTCGAGGTCCTCTCCGTCCTGCCCCGGCCAGGGGGCGAGGAGAAGAAGGCGCGGTCGCGCGGCCCACTGCTCATGGAACTCACCCACACGCTGCGCCAGGCGGGCGCGTCCGGTGCCAGGGACGAGCAGGATTGTTGGAACCGCATCCGTCCGTCATGGCGTGCCTGGTGGGGGAGGGGTGGCCTCTGGGCGACCCAGTAGGACGATTCCGTTTCACATCACAATATCTCTCGGGACAACTCCTGGCACCAAGGCCGTCCCCCCCCCGCTGGCGTGACGCTCACGGCCGCTCCTGATAAAATGAGGGGCTGGCTGAACGTGTGTTGGAAGGTGGGGCGTGTCGCCGCGACCCATCGCGATGGCCGGAGGGAGTATGAGCAAGAGGCGATCGGCATCACAGGACTGGATGGCGCAACTCGTCACCGTCTCCGCGGACGCCATCATCGTCATCGACGACACACAACACATCACCGAGTTCAACCAGGGCGCGGAGAGGATTTTCGGCTACACGGCCGAGGAGACGATCGGTCAGGGCCTCGAGTTATTGCTGCCCGAACGTTTCCGGCACACCCATCGTCGGCTCATCCAACACTTCGCCGAGGGCCAGGAGCGCTCTCGTCGAATGGGGGAGCGTCGGCACCTCGCTGGAGTGCGCAAGGGGGGCGAGGAGTTCTCCGCGGAGGCCACCATCTCCAAACTCACGGTGGGGGAGGACAGGTACGTCCTGGCGATCATCCTCCGGGACGTCTCCGAGCAGACGCAGCGAGAGGAGTCCCAGCGCTACCTCATGCACGCCGGAGAACTGCTCTCCTCCACGTCGCTGGACTACGACCGGACGCTCTCGCGCGTGGCACAACTGGCGACGGAGTCGCTGGCGGATTGGTGTCTGGTCTATCTCGGAGAGCCGCCCCAGGTGCGCATCGTGGAGGTCGCCCACCGGCGCCCGGTTCACCCGTCCACGTTGGACTCGATGCGGGGCTTCCTGCTGGACGCAAGCCAGCCCTACCTCGCACGGCAGACCATGGAAGGCCGCCAGCCCGTGCTCGTCCCGCACGTCTCGCCGGAGATGCTGCCGCTCATGGCCCAAAGCCGCAAGCACCTGGAGCTGCTTCACCAGGTCGCACCGCGCTCCTTCATGGGGGTGCCCCTGGTGGTCAACGGCCAATTGCTGGGCGCGTTGATGTTCATCTCCTCCGAGTCCAACCGGGTCTATACCGCGAGGGATTTGCAGACCTCGGTGCAACTGGGGCGGCTCGCCGGCCTGGCACTCGAAAACGCCAGGCTGTACCAGAGCGCCCGTCAGGCCATCGAGGCCCGTGATGTGGTCTTGAGCATCGTGGCGCACGACCTGCGCAATCCGCTGAGCGCCATCCTCATGGCGACGCGGTTGATGAAGACCAAGGCGGGGGACGCCGGGCCGATGGGTCTGGCCGAGAACTTCGAGAAATGGCTGAGCCGCATCTCCTTGTCCGCGCATCGGATGAAGCGGCTCACGGAGGACCTGCTGGACGTGTCCCGGCTGCAAGCCGGGCAATCGCTGTCCATGAACATGGGCATTCATTCCGCGGAAGCGCTCCTCCGGGAGGCATTCGATACGCTGCTTCCCCTCGCGAGTGATGTCCAACTGCGCCTCGATGACGTGGAGCAACTGCCTCTCATCCGGGGAGACCGTGACCGCCTGCTTCAGGTGTTCTCCAACCTGGTGGGGAATGCGCTGAAGTTCACGCCCACCGGAAACAGCGTGCGCTTGGGAGGACGCGTGGCGGGAGGTCAGGTGGAGTTCCTGGTGGCGGACACGGGTCCCGGGCTCTCCGATGAGACCCGCGCGCATCTCTTCGAGCGCTTCTGGCAGGCCAACCCGAATGACTGCCGAGGGATTGGCCTGGGTCTGTTCATCGTCAAAAGCATCATCGAGGCGCATGGAGGACACGTCCACGTCGAGAGCGGACCCGGCCAGGGGACGACGTTTTTCTTCGCCGTGCCTGTCGTCACCGGGAGTGGGCCCGCCGACTGAGGCGGTGCGCGGACGTTGCGCCGCGTCACTGCGGTGAGCGAGAACTGGAAGCTCAACGCCCCGCGTCCCCACGCGGGCACGTGCGCACCGCCGGAAGGGCCTCAGGGCTCCCCGAGATCCCTCCAGCACAGCTCGGCCATGCGCTCCAGCAACCAGCGGGTGGCCGGCCCCTTGAGCAACTCCGGGCGGTGCACGATGGACAACGCCAGCAGCCAGGTGTCCTCCCCCCAGGCGGCGACCTCGAGGCGCACCAGCCGGCCACTGGCGAGGTCCTCCTTCACCATGTGCTCGGGCATGTTCCCCCAGCCGAGCCCTCCGCGCAGCAGGGCGTGCTTGGTGCCCAGGTCCGCGACGCGCCAGGTGTTGGAGCACAGGATGGCCTGATCGTCAGTGGGCTGGGTGTGATCGCGCTCGCTCAACACGATGTGCACGTGGTCGGCGAAAGCCGCGGCCTCGAGCCGACCCGGAAGGCGGGCGAGGGGATGCTCCCGGGACACCACCGGGACCATCCGCACCGAGGTGAGGTGCTTGCGCTCCAACCCGCGCGCCTGGGCCGCCGGGCCAATCACCCCCACCTGGCACGTCCCGTCGAGCACCCGGGCGGAGACCGCCGAGAGCGTGTCCAGGGACAAGCGCAACTGGACGGTGGGGAACTTCACGGCGAACTCCCGGCAGAGATCGACGA
Organism: Archangium primigenium; assembly: GCF_016904885.1. Classification (NCBI taxonomy): domain Bacteria; kingdom Pseudomonadati; phylum Myxococcota; class Myxococcia; order Myxococcales; family Archangiaceae; genus Melittangium; species [Archangium] primigenium. The sequence goes on along the minus strand of NZ_JADWYI010000001.1, from coordinate 6,397,502 downwards.
TGGCGCGCATCGGGAGGATGGCGTCGACGATCAGCGAGACGCTCGTCTCCAGGCCCGTCGCGAACGACTCGGCCACCCGCTTGAGCGCGTCCACCTCGGCGCAGATGCGCCGGGCGCCGGTGAGCAGGACGCGGCCCTCCTCGGTGAGCGTGGGCACCTTGGTGGACCGGTCCCACAACCTCACCCCCAACTGGCTCTCGAGGTTGGCCATGGAATGGCTGACCGCGGACTGGACGCGCCTGAGCCGACGTCCCGCGGAGGAGAAGCTGCCCTCATCCACGACGGCGATGAAGGTGCGGAGTTGATCCAGGGTGAGGGCGTCGAGCATCCCCCCATCTTCGCATCCCTACTTCGCGCGGGCGTAGAGCCATCCGTAGAGCAGCTTCGTCAGGCGCGGCATCAACACCCAGGTGAGCATGGCCACGGGGATCGCCGTGGCGAGCGACACCCGCACCAGCACTGGCAGCCCCGAGGGGATGATCTGCCCGAGCAGCAGCGCCTGCGGCAGCAGCGCGAGCCACGTCACCAGCGCCATCTTCCAGCGTGGTGGCGGCATCGGAGGGGCGGGCCGACCCGGGACCGTGAACCAGGTCTCCAGGCCGCTGCGCACGTGGGCCTGCCCGGACGCGAGCGCGTGCTCATCGCCCCGGTGCAGCAACTCCGCCGTCCCGGCCGAGGCCTGCCAGCGCTCGAGATCCCCCTGGGTCGCGAAGCGCAGGAGGATGTAGAAGTCGTCCTCTCCCACGGTGAACACACTGGAGCCCTGATGGTTCGGGGCACTCGCCGCCGCGGCCATCAGCTCCTCGAGCCACCGGGTGAATGCGGGCCGCGCGCCCGGCCGCACGCGCCGCTCCAACACGATCTTGGCGGGCCGCGCACAGTCCGCGTGCACCTTCGTGCCCTCCATCACGACTTCCCTCACGTCCAGACCTCCTCAGAAGACGAAACAATCACAGCCCCGGTCCCACGGCCCCGTCAACAGCGACCCGTGCGGGTGGGGATGCGGGTGCGGATGGGCATGGACGTGCGCATGCCCGGAGGGGGCGGGCCCCGCCGCCGAGGCGCCTCTTCCCCCGAGCGTCACCGGCGACCAGCCCGGGCTCACCGGCGGCAGGGGCGGGGCGAGCGGCGCGAACCCGCCCGAGCCGTGCACCACCTTGCCATCCACGAGCGTCAACACCGACTCCAGGTGCTTGATCTCCTCCTCGGGCACCGAGAAGTAGTCGCCGGAGAGCACCGCGAGGTCGGCCAGCCGCCCCTCGGCGATGCGTCCCTTGTCCTTCTCCTCGCCGGAGAACCAGGCGCTCCCCTCGGTGTAGAGGCGCAAGGCCTCTTCCCGGCTCATGCGCTGGGTGGGGGGGCGCAACGCCTGGCCCCCCACGGTGGTCCCGGTGACGAGCCAGTACAGGGAGACCCAGGGGTTGTAGCTGGAGACGCGCGTGGCATCCGTTCCCGCGCCCACGGGGATGCCCAGCTCGAGCATGCCGCGAATGGGCGGGGCGTGGGCCGCGGCCTCCGCGCCGTAGCGCGCGAGGAAATGCTCGCCCTGGAAGGACATCCGGTTCTGGATGGCGATGCCGCCCCCGAGCGCCCGCGTGCGCTCCAGGTTGCGCGGGGAGATGGTCTCCGCGTGGTCGAACCACCACTTGAGCCCCTGGAAGGGCACGTCCCGGTTCACCCGCTCGAAGACGTCCAGGAAGCGCGTGATGGACTCGTCATAGGTGGCGTGCAGCCGGAAGGGCCAGCGGTGCTCGGCCAGATGGCGCACCACCGCCTCGAGCTCGTCCTCGAGCGTGGCGGGCAGGTCCGGCCTCGGCTCGAGGAAGTCCTCGAAGTCCGCCGCGGAGAAGACGAGCATCTCCCCCGCGCCATTGAGCCGGTAGAACGCGTCCCCCTGGCCGGGGGTCGTCGTCGCCGTCCACCGGCGGAAGTCCTCGAGTTCCCCCTGGGGCTTCTGGGTGAAGAGGTTGTAGGCGATGCGCACGGTGAGCAGCCCCTGGGCGTGCAGCTCCTCGATGACGCGGTAGTCGTCCGGATAGTTCTGGAACCCGCCGCCCGCGTCGATGACGCTCGTCAGTCCGAGCCGGTTGAGCTCGCGCATGAAGTGGCGCGTGGAGTTGACCTGGTCCTCGTAGGACAGCCGCGGTCCCTTGGCGAGGGTCGAGTACAGGATGGACGCGTTGGGCCGGGCGATGAGCAGCCCCGTGGGATGGCCTTGCTTGTCCCGTTGGATCTCCCCGCCGGGCGGATTGGGCGTGTCCTTCGTGTAGCCCACGGCCCGGAGCGCCGCCCCGTTGAGCAGCGCGAGGCCATAGAGATACAGGACGAAGACGGGCGTCTCGGGCGCCGCGGCGTTGAGTTCCTCGAGCGTGGGCAGTCGCTTCTCGGCGAACTGGAACTCGTTCCATCCGCCCACCACGCGCACCCACTGGGGGGGAGGGGTCCGCTGGGCCTGCGCGCGCAACCGACGCAGGGCATCCGCCAGGGACGGCACCCCATCCCAGCGCAGCTCCAGGTTGTAGTTCAGCCCCCCGCGGATGGTGTGGATGTGCGAGTCGATGAGTCCGGGAATGACGGTCCGGCCGCCCAGATCGATCACCCGGGTGTCCGCGCCCTTCCAGGCCATGACCTCGGCCTCCGTGCCCACGGCGCGGAAGCGGCCGTCCTGGATGGCCACCGCGTCCACACGCGGCCGGTGGGGGTCTCCCGTCGCGATGCGCCCCTGCTTCAAGATGAGCTCCGCGGTGGCCATGGCGCTTGTCTCCCTCGGGGTAATGTCGGATTCCGAAAAACCTTAGTCGAGGGGAGGGGATTGGGAACCCCCCCTGTCTTCATGCGTTCCATCGACGGATGCGATGGACGGAGGGGCTGATTCGCGGCGAGCCGCGGGATATTCCCGGACCCTGCCGGGCGGTCATCGGCCCGGCCCCATCTGGAGGACACCTTGGACTTCGAACGGAATCGTGGATGGCTGCTCATGGGGCTCGTGCTCACGCTGGCAATGCCCGCTCGGGGCCTGGCCGATGCGCCGCCGGAGAAGCGTTTCGAGACCCCGCTGGGCCTCACCGTCTCCGTCAAGCAGATCGGCCCCGTCACCCAGACCACCGACCTGCAAATCCTCTGCATCCTCAAGCACGACCCGGCGGGAGACCGCTACATCGAGGCGATGCAGGACTTCAACGACAAGCAGGGAGGCCTCCTATCGGCCCTGCGCGAGCGCGGTGAGTTCGTGGGTGAGCTGGGCGAGACGCTGCTCTACACGCCGCCGGCCCGCTCCATCACGCCCAAGCGGGTGCTGTTGATTGGCGTTGGCGCCGCGAAGGAGCTGTCGCTCGACCGCCTGCGCCTGGCGGGACGGATCGCCCTGCGGGAGGCCGTGCGCCTGGGCGCGCGCAACGTCTCGTTCGCCCCGACGCTGCGCGATCAGGGCAGCGACGTCATCGACGTGGGGGAGGGGGACGGGGCGGTGGTGGAGGAGGTGTTGCTCGCCTACGACACCGAGAAGCGGCTTCAGCAGCAAGGGCTGGCGCCCCGGTTCACGCTCGCCTCCTGGGTCATCGAGGCGGGACCGAAGTACTTCGAGAGCGCCAGCACCCAGGTCGCCGCGGCCATCCAGAAGGCCGGAGAAGCGCTGAAGCAGCGGGACGGCTCGCCCTACGTGCGCGTCAAGGCCGCCCCCTCGAGCAAGTAACGAGGACCGCCGCCTCCCGCTCCTCATCAGGCTCCAGGCGGATGCCGGGACGCGCTCGGTGCCCGCTTGGGCGGCGGCCGCGCGCCCGTGAGCACGAGGTCCACCAGGGCTTCCAGGTTCAGCGCCCGCGTGCCTGGGGGCTGCAATAGCGCGAAGTTGATCACCGCCCCGAAGAGCACGCCGTGCAGGAAGCGCGGGTCCACGTCGGGCGGCAGCTCGCCCCGCGCGATGCCCCGCTCATATAGCTGCATGGCCTGGGCGTCCTTCTGCGCGCGCAGCCCGTGGACGAGCGCCCCCAGGGGCTCGTCCTCCCGCGCGTCGAACAGCAGCCGGAAGAGCGCGCGCAGCGCCGGATTGACGACCGTGCGCAGCAGGACGTCGAAGTGCGCGATCAGGTCTCCGCGGAGCGTTCCGGTGTCGGGCTCCTCGGGGGTCACGTCCACGGCGCGCCGGATGGCCGCCTGGACCAATTCCTGTTTCGTGGGCCAGCGCCGGTAGAGCGTGACCTTGTTCACGCCCGCCCGCGCGGCGACCTGCTCGATGGCGAGCTTCTCGTAGCCCACCCGGCACACCTCGCCCAACACCACCTCGAGCACCTTCGCCTCCAGGTCCTCGCCCCGCAGCTGCTTGGCGCGGGGCGCGGGCCCGGCCCCTCCACTGTCTCCACGGCTCATGGGAGGAACGCTACCCGACCCGGGAAAAATCGCAACGGGACCGTTGCATTTGGAAGCGCCCGGGGTTATCCCTGCAATGCAACGCAACCGTTGCTTTCGCCCAGGAGCCCTCCATGACCTCGCCCTCGAAACTCGCCCACATCGTCCTGCGCACCGGCCGCTTCCAGCAGATGCGCGAGTGGTACCTCGCCGTGCTCGGCGCGAGGGTGTCGTACGAGAACGGGCAGATCTGCTTCCTGGCCTACGATGACGAGCACCACCGGGTGGGCATCGTCGACACGGGGGCCACGGAGCAGCCCGGTCCCAAGACGCGAGGCCTGGAGCACATCGCCTTCACCTACGTGGACCTGTCGGCGCTGCTGGACACGTACGAGCGCCTCGCGCGGGCCGACATCGTGCCCTTCTGGAGCGTCAACCACGGCCCGACGACGTCGCTCTATTACCGGGATCCGGATGGCAACCACATCGAGCTGCAGGTGGACAACTTCGCCACGATGGAGGACGCGGAGCACTTCATGAAGTCGGAGCGCTTCAACGCCAACCCCTTCGGGGCGGACATCGACCCGCGCGAGCTGGCGAGCCGGCTGCGCGCGGGGGAGTCCGCCGCGGAGCTCGCGCGGCCCCACACCCAGACCCAGCCGCGCGGCTTCGACTCGATTCCCGCGGAGTACTTCCGCTAGCGCGACCCTCAGGGGTCTGCCCATCGTGGCCTGCCTGGCGGTCCCTTGAGGGGTGGGCCTCTTCCTCAGCCGCGGACTTCGCGGAGATACACTTCAATCTCACAGCACGATTGTATTTCCCCGTTCCCATTAAGCTGCATTTCAAGAATTCATTGATGGGTTTATCACGCGTCGGTACCTTGGGTTTCCCTCTCATCCAGGAGCACCCGCATGGCCTTGCGCAACTCCCTGTCCGTCGCCGCGTCATCGTTCATCTTCGGTTTGTCCTTCGTGGGCTGTGACGCGGGTCCCGAGGCCTGGGAGGACGGAGCGCCGACGGAGGGCGCGGGCGTCGAGCAACGGGAGCTGTGCTCGCGCCCGTCGGACTATCCGTGGGAGGAGCCGGACTTCGCCAACGTCAAGAAGGCGATCACGGTGGCGCGCGACCAGCTGTGCAAGCCGTACGTGCGGGGGAGCGCGGGCCCGGACGGGTTCGACGCCCCGGGTCTGGTCTATTACGCCTACAGCCAGGCGGGCTTCAATGTGCCGCGGGTGGACACCTGGGCCATCGACACCTGGGGCCGCAGGGTAAGCCCCCTGGAGAAGCGCCCGGGGGATCTCATCATCTACCGCGCCTGCGCCGCGGGGAACATCTCGCACGTGTCGCTCTACGTCGGGCGCAACAAGAGCACCGGCGCGGCGCAGGAGATCAAGGCCTTCCACGTGGAAGACGGCGTGGGCCTGTATGAGAACCCCTCGCTGTGCACCATCCCCTCCACCGCCGTCCGGGTGCAGGGCTGATCATTCCCAAGCCGTGCCCCCTTGCAGGTGGGACAGTGTCCTGCTGCTGGACGGCAAGGTCCCGGCGCGGTTCGCGGCGGACATGTCGGCCAGGGACACCTTCTCCAAGGGTCGAAGTCCCGCTGTGATGCGGTTCATACGGGGGGGGTAAGCCGTCTCACAAGCGTTACCCCTCACGAGTGGCACCGTGGTCTCACCGGGGGCGCCAGAGCGCGCTCCCAGGTGTACGACCCTGGGATCAGAACTCATGAGAACACCCGCCGTTGCCTCACGTCACTCCACGCTGTTCGCGACGATCTTGTGCTGGTCGCTCGTCGCGTGTTCCGAGTCGCGCAAGCCCACCGAGGAACTCCCTCCCGAGGCTCCACCGCCCACCGGGACCACCACGCCTCCCCCGAACACGCCTCCCTCGTCGGACACACGCGAGCGGACCTTCGAGTCCACCCCGTCACCCGCCGAGATGATGGAGCTGATCAGGGCCCATCTCCGCGATCCGGTGGATACGCCCGAGGAGGAGCAGGCGCTCGCCAACGTCGAGGAGGCCCTGAAGTCCTACCAGTATGTCCCCGCCCCGGAGATGGAGTCCTCCGGAATCGAGACGGAGGAGCCGATCAATGGCTCGTTCGCCACGGACCTCTCCGTGATGCGCGACCGTATCAGCCAGCACTTCGGTGACAAGGTCCAGGTGGGTTGTCTGGCACGGCCGTGTGTTTCCTATGGCGACTTCGATGGAGACTCCCGGGGCGACATGGCCGTGCAGGTCATGGACGTGGACGGCTATCGTCCCGGTATTGCCTTCGTACTGTCCAATGGGAACTACGCGCTGCTCGGGGCGGGTGCCTCCAGTGCGATCGGCGAGGATCTGATCTGGATGCGGAGTTGGCGGGTGGTGCCGGAGAGCGCGCCCGGAGGCAAGGCGGCGGCCCTCGCGCTGCTGGGCCGTCCGCAGGAGGCTCTCGTCCAGCTGGGGCGACCCCAGGGAGATGGCTCGCTGGAGATTGTGGCGAACTGGACCGTCAGCCCTCCGGCCCCGTCCCCCGAGGAGTAGTACCCCCGCTTCGCCCGCCTTGCCGGTGCGGTGTGTGCCGCCTGGCCCTGATCATCCGTGAGACTGCCCATGTTCGACTATCACCTTCGCAGCCGCTTCTTCGTGCTCCTGTCCTGCTACCTTGTCCTGCTGTTGCCCGCTGCGGCCTGGGCCTGGAAGCCAATCACCCATGTGTATCTCGCGGAAGAGGCGCGAGAGGATCTGATCAAACGAGCGGGCCTGCTCCAACTGAATGAGGTGGACTTCGCCGGAGCGAGCATCCTGCGGAGCCTGGGGACCTTCCAGGCCAGCCCCGGGAACTACGAGGCCCTGCGGGACCACCCCGCGGAGTACCGCGCCGGAGTGCTCGGGCCCGATGCATACCCGGACCTCATCTTCGGGCAGCAGACCATCCACCCCGACACGAATGATGAGAAGCTCAATGGGACCAGGGCCTGGCTCGAACTGCTGGCGTCCGAGGTCCAATCGCCCGCGGAGCGCTCCTTCTACCTGGGCTTCCTCGCGCACGCCGCCGGAGACATGTTCGGACACACCTTCGTCAACCATTACTCCGGAGGACCCTTCACCCTGTTGCCGCTGAACAATGCCACCCGGCATATCGCGGTCGAGGGGTACGTCGGCAATCATACGCCCCCGCTGCGAGGCCCAGGCTCGTATGTGATTGATACGGCACGGGTCAACGACTTCATCTACCGGACGATGATCGACGCGCGGAGGCCCCGCGACGGCCAGCTGAACAACAAGACCCTCCCGAAAGATCAGCGGCGCCAGATCCAGATTTGGCAGATGACGGCAAGCACCTATTACAAGAGCCTGCCTGGCATCTTCTCCCGCCTCCGGGCGGGGCTCGAGGACAAGGTGAGTGCCTATTATACCCACAAGCGCTGGTTGCAGGATCAGGTCGAAGATCGCAAAGCCCGTTGCATCTCGGCGCAGCTCATTGCCTGCATGGAGGTAGCGTACTACCGTACGGCACTCCTGAACCACCAGATCAGTGGGATCGGCATCGACTATATCGAGGCCTGGACCTTGGACATCGATCGGGGGCTGCGAGCTTGGCCCGCGACGAGCACAGAGGTGGCGCGAGTGCTCTTCATGAAGTCTGACCGCAGTATGGACCTGAGCGCCGCTCGCGAGGTGTTGCGAGGCTACCAGCGTCGATACCTCTGTTCGATGATTGGCTCGCCAGACATTGCCTGTACCCTCGGCTCGACGTTCACAAGTGTGATCGAGGAGATCACAGGCGCGCTTGGGCTGGATTTCATCAAGAAGCTCAAGGATGCGATCCTTGATCACCTCGTCAAATCCGCCACGGGGCACACGCCGGACGAGTGGAAGGAAGTGTTCAAGGCGACCGCGACGGATGTGGATCGCCAGCTGCCAGCCGCGCCCAGCACTAGCTCCCAGCTCAATGGACTGATGGGCCTGAAGGGTTCTCCGATGCTGTTCGACGTGGACCGCTTCGCACCGGCCTACAACACCCGAGCGGCCATCCAGTTCTCATTCCTGGACAACAAGACGTGGAAGCCCGTGTTGGGTGCGGTGGGTTGGGCTCATCCCGAGCCTGACATACAGCTGGCGCGCTATCTGCCGCAGGGCCAGTTCCTCCTGGGCTACATCGGCTCACTGGACGACTCCAACCAGTGGATCGTCTCGAGTCAGCAGCGAATGTTCCTCACGCGGGACTGTGGGCTCTTCTCCCGCTTCTTCATGCGCCAGAAGGGAGACCTCTGGGATGAACCCAAGCAAACCGCCATGGAGGCGGAGTGCGGCGAGGTGGCGAGACTCCGGGCCCAGGACGTCCAGAACGCGTGTGGCAACGTCGAGCTCGAGGTCACCCTGAGTCAGCCAGCGGGCGATCTGGGAGCTCTGGTGCGGCTGGACGGAGTGCCTGGCGTGGGTCACCCCAGGGCCACGAAGCCCTGGCATGTCTGGTTGCCCAAGGACGTGTCCCAGACGAAGCTCCGCTTCCCGCTGGAACCCGGAGCATCCCCTCAGCTCTCGGGCGTCCGTGCGCTTCAATCCATGCCGCTCGCGGTGGCCCAGACCGGCGCGTGCGAGGAGTGCTCGGGGGGGGCCTGTGGCCCGCCGCCCTGCGCGACGGGCTTCGCGCTGAACGCGGCCAACCAGTGTGTCCCGGTCAGCCCCCTTGAGTGTGGAGCGGACGAAGTGATGGTCGGAGTCTATGGGAAGAGCTTCGCCTGGGTGGATTCGCTGGGCATCCAGTGCGCGCGCAGGCAGGAGGACATGGCCGTGGGACCTGTGCGTGACGTGGGCCCGCTCGGGGGAACGGGCGGCGAGCCGTTCTCCTTGAGCTGCAATCCCGGAGAGGTGCTCTACCGGGTGAGTGCGAGCAATGGCTGGTCCACCTCCACGCCAAACGCCAGTTGGTGCAGCGCGACCGGCCTCTCGAAGCTCAGGATTTGGTGCAGAGAACCCGGCACGGGCGTGGTTCGAGAGCGAGGGCAACTGGAGGGAAAGGACGTTCAATGCGCTCAGCCACTCAGTCCCGAATTCGCTCTGCAGTGCGCCGCGGGCCAGTCGCTCCACGGGCTGATGGTGAGCAGCGTGAACACGGGAACGTACGTGGGGCACCTCCTCGATCGCACGTGCCGCTGAGCGGATAGGGAGAAGGACGAAGGGCCCGGAATCGCTCGATTCCGGGCCCTTTTCTCATCTGCGGGTCCGTTCCGAGGGGCGAGGGGGTCGGCGGGATTGAGCCGCGAACTGGCCATCCGGGTTCGGGTACAACTCGAGCCTGGAGGGGTGTTACCCCGCGAAGACGGAGCGGCGCTCCTTGAGCAGGGCCTGGAGCATGCCCTGGATGGACTCGCGGGTGCGCTCGGTGAGCCGCTGCACCTGGGACATGTCTTCGGCGGCCTCGGGGGGCAACTCGCCCATGCCGATGGGCTCGCCGAAGCGCAGCATCCAGCGCACGGGCAGGGGCGGCGACGTCACCGGCAGGTAGGGCAGGCCCAGGAAGCCCGCCGGGATGCGGCCCAGTAGCGGTGTCGTCTCCTCGGCGCCGACGATGGCCACCGGCACGATGGGCGCCCCCGTGCGCAGGGCGAGCTTCACGAAGCCGCCTCGGCCAAAGCGCTTGAGCTGGTAGCGCTGGGCGAAGGGCTTGCCCATGCCCTGGCTGCCCTCGGGGAAGACGATGACCGGGCGCAATTCGTCGAGCAGCCGCAGCGCGTTCTCCGGGCAGGCCCGCACCGCGCCCAGCCGGTTCATCAGCGTGCCCATCATGGGCGCGTGGAACACCTGGTCCTCGGCGAGCCAGCGCGCCTCCTGGAGGTCCGGCCGCTCGCGCGAGAGCGCCTGCTGGAGCATGGGCCCGTCGAAGGGCAGCGCCCCCGAGTGGTTGGCCACCAGCAGCACCGGGCCCGCGGGCACGTGGCTCGCGCCCTGGACCGACACCCGCCAGTAGCGCTCGTAGAGGAAGTCCAGCACCGGCCGCAGCACGTTGGCCAGCGTGGCGTCCTTGCCGTACTCGTCCACGGCGGTGCTGCCCGTGCCCAGGCCCAGGCTCGTGAGCGTCGCGCCCACCAAGCCTCGCGCCGAGCCCACCGTGCGGCTCAGCCGCTCGCTCGTGAAGGTCTGGAACGCCACGTCCCGCGCGAGCGACAGGAGGCCCGACATCTGGTCCCCCACGCGCGCGGGCTCGGCCCCGGGCGAGTCCGAGGTGAAGAAGATGTCCGAGGCGCTGTGCGTGGGCGTGGGCTCGGGCGGCGCCTCGAAGCCCGGCACGTCCACGCTCCCCGGGACGGCGATGGGCTCGCCCAACGTCTCCTCGAGCTCCCGCAGGGCCTCGTCCGCCACGCCGGCCTGGGTGGCCTCTTCCAGCAGGGAGGCCTGTTCCGCCACGGCCTCGGCGACCGCCACGGCCTCGGCGGCGGGGGACTCGACGACGGGGGCGGGGGCTTCTCCCGCCTGGGGCGCCGGGACGGGCGTGACGACGGGCTCGGCGGCCGGGGCGGGAATGCCCATCTCGGCGCTCGCGGCGAGCACCGCGGCGGGCGGCGGCGGCGTGGACTTCCGGTCGCGCGGGGGGGGCTTCGCGGACTTCGCGGCGGCCTTGGTCTTCGGCTCGGGCTTCGGGGGCGCGGCCCTGGCCTTCGGCTCGGGCTTCGGAGCGGCGGCCTTCGGGGGCGTCTTCTTCGCGGGGGGCTCGGACCGGGCCGGGGGTGGGGCGGCCTTCTTGCCGGCGTCCTTCTTCTTCACCGGGGCTTTCCCCGAGGCCTTGTCGGTCGCGGACTCCGGGGAGCGGGCGGCGGCGCCTCGCTGGAAGGGATCATTTCCGAGCACACCCTTGGCCATGATCAACTCCTCCGCATCGCCGCCACGGCATCCCGGGCGTGGAACATGGGAATGAAGCCGAGCTCTTCTTCCGCGCGCTCGCCGTTGGCCACCCAGCCGTAGTGCATGTAGTCGAGCAGGGCCACGGGGAAGCCCGGCCCTCCCAAGGTGATCATCGTCTGGAGCGCGGCCCGGAGCAGGGGGCCCGGCAGGGGCAGGGGCTGGCCGCCGGCCTGGCGGATGAGCGCGGAGAGGGGCAGCACGCCCCGGCCGACGATGTTGAACTCGCCCTCGGCGTTGGCGCTCAGGGCCTGGATGAGGGCGCGCGCGGCGTCCTCCTCGTGCAGGGCCTGCCAGAGCGGATCGTAGCCGAACAGGGTGGGCACCACGCCAAAGGCCAGCAGGCGCGTGGCGGGGTTGTCCATGCGCGGGCCGAACAGGGGCGCGAAGCGCAGGACGATGACGCGCGTCTCCGGGTGGCGCTCGCGAAAGGCGCGCACCTGCCGCTCCACCTCGACCTTGTCGGAGATGTAGCGGCTGCCGGGGCAGCCCGCGAGCGGCGTCTCCTCGGAGAGCAGGGCGGGGTGCTCGCCGCGCGCGCCATAGAGCGCGGTGAGCGAGGGCACGATGAGGCGGGGCACCCGGGCGCGGCCGACAGCGCTCAGCACGTGCATGGTGCCGATGACCTCCAGCTCGTGGGCGAGCGAGCCGTCGCGCACGGGGCCGTGGAGGAAGGCCAGGTGGTAGAAGACGTCCACGGGGTGCTCGGCGAGCGCCTCGCTCAGCTCGCCCTCGGCGTCGTGGCGCGTGAGGTCCACGCGGTGGAACTCCACCTTGTCGCCGGCGGGCTTGGCCACGTCCAGCACCAGGATGCTCTCCACGTCCGCGTCCTGCTCCAGCAGCGGCAGCAGCAGCTGGCCCAGCTCGCCGGCCGCCCCCGTCACCGCGACGCGCAGGCCGCCCTTGCTCGCTTGAGTGGCTTCCATAGGGGAGTGGGCGTGATAGCGCATCCGCCCGGCGCTTGTCAGCCGCGATGCGTCGGGTTTACTGGCCAACGTGCCGGGTCCCGCGCAGGATATGACCTCCCATGGCACGTATCGCCCGGCTCAGTGACGTCCTCATCAACAAGATCGCCGCGGGCGAGGTGGTGGAGCGCCCCGCCTCGGTCGTGAAGGAGTTGGTGGAGAACTCCATCGACGCGGGCTCGCGCACCATCCGGGTGTCCCTGGAGCGGGGGGGCCTCGGGCGCATCACCGTCTCGGATGACGGACAGGGGATGAACCCCGAGGACGCGCGGCTGTGCCTGGAGCGCCACGCCACGAGCAAGCTGCGCGAGCTGGACGACCTCTTCACCTTGAATACCAAGGGCTTCCGGGGCGAGGCGCTGCCGGCCATCGCCTCCGTGTCGCGCTTCACGCTCACCACGGCCGAGCGCGAGTCCTACGTGGGCACGCGCATCCTGGTGGAGGGGGGCGGCGAGCCGCTGGTGGAGGAGGCGCCGCCGCGGGTGGGCACGGTCATCCAGGTGGAGGACCTGTTCTACAACACCCCGGCGCGGCGCAAGTTCATGCGGCGCGAGTCCACGGAGCTGCAGCACGCCGAGGAGGCCGTCATCCGGCTGGCGCTCGCGCACCCGGACGTGGCGTTCTTCGTGGAGCACGGGGGCCAGGCGCTCTTCACCAGCCCCTCGGCGGGGGCGGACCCGCGCGAGCGCATCGCCGCGGCGCTGGGGCCCGGGGTGCACCCGCACCTGGTGGCGGTGGAGGAGCGGCGCCTGGGGGTGAACGTCACGGGCTACATCGCCTCGCCCGAGTACACGCTGCCCAACGCCCGGGGCATCTACACCTTCGTCAACCGCCGCTACATCCGCGACCGGGGGCTCAACAGCGCCATCCAGCGCGCCTTCCAGGAGTTCCTCGCCGCGGGGCGCCAGCCGGTGGTGGTGCTGTTCATCGACATGGACCCCCGGGCGGTGGACGTGAACGTGCATCCGCAGAAGCAGGAGGTGCGCTTCGCGGACGCCAAGGGGGTGGGGGACACGCTCAACGCGGCCATCTCCCGGGCGCTCCGGGCGGCGCCCTGGCTCGGGCCGCCGACGGCGGAGGGCGCGGCGGAGCAGCCCCGGCAGGCCGCGCACTACGCCATGGCGGTGGAGCGCTTCCTCACCCGGGCCCAGGACGCCGCCTGGGGCGCGCCGCTGCCCACGCTGCCCGGCACCCAGGACGCCGCGCTCCCGCCGCGCTCGACCGAGTCGCTCTTCGCCTCCCAGGATCCGGCGGTGGCCCTGCCCGGACGCGCGCCCGCCTTCGGCCAGGCCCAGCCCCAGCTCAACGAGGCCCCGCCCCCGGGCTACTTCGGCGCGCTCAAGCCCCTGGGGCTGCTCGGCGAGCGCTTCCACGTGTGCGAGGGCCCCGGCGGCACGCTGGTGGTGCTGGACGCGCACGCGGCGCTGGAGCGGGCGCGGCTCGTGGACTTCCTCAAGGCGCTCAAGCGCGAGGAGCCCCCCGTGCCCACGCTGTTTGGCGCCACCGTGGAGCTGACGGTGTCCCAGGCCCGCGCGCTGGTGGAGGGGCAGGAGGCGCTCGCCCGGCTCGGGCTGGAGGTGGAGCCCTTTGGGGGCACCACGCTCGCGCTCAAGGCCGTGCCCCCGGCCCTGGTGGGCGCGGAGGCCAAGGCGCTGCTCGAGGCCCTGGCGCGCGCGCTGCCGCCGCCGGGCTCGGCGCTGGATGCCGTGGCGCTCGCCGAGCCCCTGCGGGTGCTGGCCTGTCATGCCGCGCGCCACGCCGAGGGACAGCTGTCCGGGGGCAAGCTCCGGGCGCTCCTGGGGGAGCTGGACGCGGCGGACTTCCACGCGCCGTGCCTGCATGGGGTGGTGGTGGTGCTGGAGGTGCCGCTCCTGGAGCTGGAGCGGCGCGCGCTCCGGCCCGTGGGGACGCGGCTCTGACGGTCGGAAAGTTGACGCTCGGGATCCCGCTGCTACGGTGTGCCACGCCCCTGTAGCACCGGGGCGTGAGGAGACGCGGGATGCTCGGTGTCATCACCCTGAGGGACGTGCTGGATCACCTGGGCCTCATCCGTCGGGAGTTCGGCTCGCGGGGCGTGGTGTGGTGCCTGCTCGCCGCCCTGTCGCGCCGCCGCACCACGTTCCTCGAAGTCGCCTTGCGCCTGAAGGAATCCTGAACGATGTCGCGCCGTCTCGCCCTGTTGGCCCTCTTGCTGGCCGCTCCGGTGGCGTCCGCCCAGGAGGAGGATGACTCCGGCTCGGTCCCCCTGGAGGGCGTGGGGCGCATCTCCGTCCAGGCCGGCTGGCGGCTGACGTCCAACAACACCTTCTACAACAGCTTCTACGCGCTGCCCGCCTACGCCTGTGCCCAGAACTGCGCGCGCTCGTCCCCGGGCGGGCCCTTCTTCGCGGGCTCGTTCGGCTACGCCATCATGGAGTACCTGGAGCTGGGGATCGATCTGTTCGCCACCGGCGAGCGGCTCCAGCTGACCAACGCCCCGACGCTCACCAACTACACCTATGGCGCGCTCGTGGGCGTGCGCTTCCAGACCCTGCTGGACGTCCTCACCCCCCAGGGGGTGGTGCCCTTCATCGGCATCCAGAGCGGCCCCTCGCTCGTGTTCTCCCAGGCCGACGGCAAGGACGTGGGCCAGAAGGAGCTCATCCAGCAGCCCTGGGTGGGCACCGTGGGGGCGACCTTCCGCCTGACGCCCCGCTGGGGCTTCACCACGGAATACCGGCTGGCGTTCGCCCGGGGGCAGAGCCCCTACGCGGAGAAGAACAAGGGTCTGGCGTCCTACAACGCGGGGGGCAACTGGTTCGCCCTGGGGCTGACGTACTCGTTCCCGCCGGATCCCTCTCGGCCATTCCGTCCCTTGTAGTGTAAAGGCGCCCTCGACAGGCGCTCGTCCCCCTGGTCCCCGGGCTCCCCCGGAGGGGCGATGGAAATTCACCGGGGTGCACGGCCTGTTGGTCCGGCCGATGTCACACGACCGGGGGTCGTCAAGGCCGCCCGAGGGAGCCCTTAACGATGCGCGAAGAGGCCGAGAGCACCACCGGGCCCAACAGGAAGATGTCCATGGCTGCTGGCGACATGAAGTCCGATCACGACTCCAAGGAACTGAGTGAGATCCGCAAGGAGGTCATCGAGGCGCGCAACCTCGTGATCAAGACGGACAATCTGCTCAAGAACCTCCACGCGGAGGTGAAGGCGATTGGCAAGCGTCACGAGGATCTCCAGAAGCGGCAGTGGATCTCCTCGGGCGTGGCGTACGTGCTCTTCGCGGCGCTGTGCATCGGTGGGGCGGTGCTCGTGGGCTCCGCGCGCAGCTCCAACACGACGGCCGAGCGCGAGCGCCTGGAGAAGACCGTGGCGGAGCTGTCCGGCCAGCTGGAGAAGCAGCGCGCGGACCAGACCGCGGTGCAGACCTCCCAGCGCTCGGCCAACGAGGTCTACCGGCTCATGACGAACCTGCCCGGGGACGAGCGGCTCAAGGGCGTGGACGAGCTCGTCAAGCTGGACACCTCGCGCCTGACGCCCCTGGAGCGCGCGGCCCTCAACGACAAGGCGGCGGCGCTGCGCCGGGAGATCGGCGACTCGGCCTTCGAGCGCGGCAAGGCGGCCTTCCGGCGCAACGAGATGAAGACGACCATCGAGGAGATCTCGCGCTTCGTGGCGATGAACCCGCCCCCCGAGCAGTTGCTGGATGCCTCCTTCTTCCTGGGCGTGGCCTACAACAACGAGCGCAAGCACGAGCAGGCGGTGCCGCTGCTGGCGCGCTTCGTCGAGGGGGACCGCAAGTCCAAGACGCGCGACTACGCCATGCTGCTGCTCTCCCAGTCGTACCAGGAGACCAACCAGCTGGACAAGGCGCTGTCCACGGTGCAGGAGGCGCTCAACACCTACCCGAACAGCGAGTTCGCCCCGGCCATGCGCAGCCGCCAGTCGTCGGTGCGCCGGCAGCGCTCCGGGGCCACCGAGGCCGCCGCGGCCCCCGCCGCCCCCAAGCCCGCGCTGGTCCCGGTGCCGGTGCCCGCGCCCGCTCCGGCCCAGTGAATGTCCGCGAGGCCTCCTCCGGGAGGCCTCGCCCGGCGCGCGCCTGTTGCCAGGGGTCTCGGGGGTGACTAAGACACGGCCCGCGTGTCCGCTCCCGATCCCCGCTACCGTCCCTTCCGTATCGCTTCCTACGCGCTCTACATGACCGTCGTGGTCGCCTTCTGCATGGCGATCATCGTCGGCGTGACGCGCTCGGTGGTGGCGATGTCGCCGCCCCGGCAGCCCGTGGTGGAGCCCGTGCTCAGCTACCGCGAGTGCCTGGACGCGGCCAGCGCCCTGTGGACGGAGCTGGAGTCCGAGCGCGAGAAGCTGGTGCGGGCCTCCGAGCAGGCGCGCTCGGTGGACAAGCGCTGGATGGACTTCCGCACCCAGTGGCTGTCGCGGCTGCGCGAGCGCGAGGCGCACTGCGCGCTCGAGTCGCGCGCCAACGTGAGCCTCCAGCAGGTGTTCCGCCGCCTGGAGGACGTGCTCAACCTCTACACCATCCACGCCGTGCAGTACGCGGGGGAGATGGGCGGCTCGGTGGACGCGCTCCAGGGCGCCTTCTCCGCCGCGCGCAAGAACCCCGCCGCGGGCACGCTGCCCTGAGCCTCTAGCGCCGGGGCGAGCGCAGCCGCGCGTGCAGCGTGTCCGTCATCAGGAACCAGAACTGCACGTTGCCAAAGCTCAGGATGTCCCCGTCCTTGAGCACCGCCTCACGCGTGGCCAGCGAGTGGGCGTTGAGGAAGGTGCCGTTGGTGGAGCCCAGGTCGCGCACCGTGCAGCGCGCGGGCGTGTCGCTCCAGCGCAGCACCGCGTGGCGCTTGGACACCGACGCGTCGTCGATGAACACGTCGCAGTCGGGCAGCCGACCCACCCCCAGCTCCTCCGCGCGCGCCAGGGGCGGCAGCGTGGTGACGAGCAGGTCCTCGAACTCGAAGAGCAGCGTCAGCATGCCCTTCTCGATGGCGTCCGCGGAGGCCACGCGCGTGGGCTCGAGCACCGCGGACGCGGGCCGACCCGGCGGGCGCTGCACGAGCACGAAGGGGCCGAGTTGACGCCGAAACGCCCCGGGGGTCAGTGACGCGCCAAGCGCGCGCAGTTCCTGGATGGACAGCACGGCGCGTCAGCATGACAGAGATGTGCCGGAGGCTGGGCGGCTTTCGTTGACCGGGCACAAGCTCCTTCCTACAGTTGCCCTTTCGGCCCGGGTCGCCGGCCCCAAAGGAGGAGGGGCGGGCCTGGCGCCTGGACGTTCACCTCTTTGCGAGAGCAGTAAAGGAGTTGTGATGAGCGGCAGCGGGAACATTCCGATGACGCCCTCGGGGTTGCGGAAGCTCAAGGACGAGCTCAAGCACCTCCAGTCCGTGGAGCGCGGCAAGATCTCCCGGGAGATCGAGGTGGCGCGGGCCCACGGCGATCTGCGCGAGAACGCCGAGTACCACGCGGCCAAGGAGAAGCAGTCCCACATCGAGGGACGCATCCTGAACCTCAACGACTGGATCGCCCGCGCCGAGGTGATCGACACGGCCAAGCTGGGCGGTGACAAGGTCGTCTTCGGGGCCACGGTGGAGCTGCTGGACCTGGAGACCGACAAGACGGTCACCTACCGGCTGGTGGGCGAGCTGGAGGCCGATCTCAAGAAGCGGTGGATCGCCGTGACGTCGCCGGTGGCCAGCGCCCTCATCGGCAAGAAGAAGGGCGACACCGTGACGGTGCGCAGCCCGGGCGGCGAGCGCGAGTACGACGTGCAGGACATCCGCTTCGAGGACCCCGACGAGGGCGCGTCCGAGGGCTGAGACCCCGGACGACGAGCCGTCGAGCAGGGGAGCGCGCTCACGCCCGCTCCCCTGTGTCGTTTGAGTGGGCGGCAGGGGAGCGGCTCTTTAGGATGAACGCCTGGACCCGACCGTGAACCATCCGCTCGCCAGTCTCGTGGGACCCCTGCGCTACGCCTGCCGGGGCGACTTCGCCCACCTCTCCACCGTGAAGGATCTGCGCGGCCTGTTGGAGCGCACCCTGGCCGGTGCGACCGGGGTGAACGCGGAGGCGCTCAAGCACCTGCGCGCGGCGCTGCCGCATGTGGACGATGCCACCGTGGAGCGGCGCAAGGCGGCGCTCCGAGGCGTGGTGGCCGGCCTGCGGCTGAGTGGGGTGCCCCTGCCCGAGGAGCTCGCCCAGGTGGCCTCCACGGCGCCGTCGCCCACGTCCCGCCCGGCCCCGGCCCCCGCGGCATCCCCCCCGCTCGTGCCCGCGTGGCGCTCCTCCGAGCCCCTGCGGCCCGCCGCGCCGCGCCCCGCGCCCGCCCCGACGGCCCCCGCCGCGCCCCGTGCCGCGCCCGTCCGGGCGGCCCCGCCACGTCCGGCGCCCCCGGCTCCGGCGCCCCCGGGCGAGGACGCCGCTCCCGCCCGGCGCAAGAAGAAGCGCGTGGTCAAGGGCCAGGAGGAGTCGCGCGCCGAGGCGAAGCTCCTGTCCATCGCGCCGCGCTCGGGCCCGCTGTCCATTCCCCTCAAGACGATGGGCAAGCGGCTCGGGCCCCGGCTGCTCGCGGCGCTCAACAAGAAGGGCCTGCGGCGCGTGGGGGACATCCTCTTCCTGCTGCCGCGCTGCTACGAGGACCGACGCCGGCTGCACACCATCTCCGAGCTGGTGCCGGGCGAGCGGGGCGTCACGGTGGGCGAGGTGAAGGTGGCCGACTTCGTGCCCGGCCGCACCGGCAAGCGCATGTTCCGCGCCGTGGTGGCCGACCGCTCCGGGAGCATCGCCGCCACGTACTTCAACGCCGGCCCCTGGCTCAAGGCGCGCTTCCCCGTGGGCAAGAAGCTGGTGCTGTCCGGCGAGGTGCGCGCGTCCCTGTCCGGCCGGGAGATGTCCCACCCGGAGATCGAGTCCGCGGACGACATCGAGGGCGCCTCGGTGCACTTCAACCGCATCGTCCCGGTGTACCCGGGCTTCGAGCGGGGCGATCAGCGCTCGTTCCGCGAGCTGGCCTCGGTGGTGAGCGAGTCCTACGCGGACCACCTGGAGGAGCCGCTGCCCGAGTCCCTGCGCACGCGGCTCCAGTTGATGACGCTGCCCGCGGCCCTGCGCGCCATCCACTTCCCCGCGGGCGACGCCGAGCCGGAGCTGCTCGACAAGCACCTGAGCCCCGCGCACCGGCGGCTCGCCTTCGACGAGCTGTTCTTCCTGCAGCTCGGCATGGGGCTCAAGCGCCAGGACGTCAAGCGCGAGCAGGGCATCCGCTTCGACGTGTCGGCGCCGCGCCAGGACAAGGCCCGGGCCGCGCTGCCCTTCGAGCTCACGGGCGCGCAGAAGCGCGTCATCGGGGAGATTGCCCAGGACATGGGCCATGACGAGCCGATGAACCGGCTGGTGCAGGGCGACGTGGGCTCGGGCAAGACGGCGGTGGCCGCGGTGGCCGCGCTCCTGGCGCTGCAGGACGGCTACCAGGTGGCCGTCATGGCCCCCACGGAGATCCTCGCCGAGCAGCACGAGCGCACCTTCCGCAAGCTGCTCGAGCCCCTGGGCTACAAGGTCGGCCTGGTGAGCGCCTCGGGCCCCGCCAAGAAGAAGCGCGAGGTGCGCGACGCCGTGGGCCGGGGGGACATCCACCTGGCCGTGGGCACGCACGCGCTCATCCAGGAGGGCGTGGCCTTCCACAAGCTCGGCTTCGTGGTGATCGACGAGCAGCACCGCTTCGGCGTGCTGCAACGGCACACGCTCATGAGCAAGGGCGTGTCCCCGGACGTGCTGGTGATGACGGCCACGCCCATTCCCCGCACCCTGGCCATGACGCTCTACGGGGACCTGGACGTGTCCATCATCGACGAGCTGCCCCCGGGGCGCACGCCCATCAAGACGCGCGTCTTCAACGACAAGCAGCGCGCGCGCGTCTACGAGGCCATCGCCGGCGAGGTGGCCAAGGGCCATCAGGCCTACGTGGTGTACCCGCTCGTGGAGGAGTCGGAGAAGCTGGACCTGGAGGACGCCACGCGCGGGGTGGACAAGCTGCGCGAGGTGTTCCCCGGCGTCGCGGTGGGCCTGCTGCACGGCCGGATGAAGGCCGAGGAGAAGGACGCGGTGATGGGGGAGTTCCGCGCCGGCCGTGTCCAGATCCTCGTGTGCACCACGGTGGTGGAGGTGGGCGTGGACGTGCCCAACGCCTCGGTGATGGCCATCGAGTCCGCCGAGCGCTTCGGCCTGTCGCAGCTGCACCAGCTGCGCGGCCGTGTGGGCCGGGGCGCGGCGGTGAGCTACTGCTACCTCGTGGCCAACCTGGCGCGCTCCTCCATGGAGTCCTCGGAGCGGCTGGGGGTGATGGAGCACAGCAGCGACGGCTTCGTCATCGCGGAGAAGGACCTGGAGATCCGCGGCCCCGGTGAGTTCCTCGGCACGCGCCAGAGCGGCCTGCCGGAACTGGCCGTGGCCAACCTCGCGCGGGACGGCGACCTCATCTCCCTGGCCCAGCAGGAGGCCCGGCGCATCCTCGCCGCGGATCCCCGCCTGGAGGCCACCGCGCACCAGGGCCTGGTCAAGGCGCTCGAGGAGCGCTGGGAAGGCCGGCTCGCCCTGGCGCGCGTGGGCTGAGTCTCCCGCTTCGCCCCCCCAAACGCACGACGGCGGCCTCCCCCGAGGGGAAGGCCGCCGTCGCTACCACCCGGTGCGTCCGCCTACTGGGTGATGATCGTGCCCACCGCCACGTCAATGGGCGCCAGCGAGCCCGTCGCGGGCAGGGCGTGCGCCTTGAGGACGGTCAGGGGGATGCGCGTGCCCGCGGGGATGGACGCATCGACCTTCACGTCCACCGCCACGGAGAGGAGCGCGCCGGAGTACGGCGTCGCCGGGACGCTCGTGCCCTTCTGGAACACGCCCACGTCCAGCCGGCCACCCTGGGCGGCGCCCTTGATCAGCCGCGGCGCGGCGCCCAGCTCGAACAGGCGGTTGGTGACCCACTCCATGTCGGAGCCGGACACCTTGGCCCACGTCGCCTGCGCCGGGTTGAGCGTCAGCGTCAGGTCCACGCCCCGGCCGGACTGGCCGGTGGGGCCCACCAGATCCAGCACCAGGTGGGTGCCCGAGGAGGCCGACGTGTTCTTCACCAGCCGCCAGCCCGTGCCGGTGGGGTTGGTGTAGTCGCCGCCGCTCGCCACGGGGACCGTGACGGTGGCGGTGGCCGTCTTGCTCGGGACGGCGGCGCTGGCGGCCACCACGGTGAAGGTGCCCGGACGGGTGGGGGCCGTGTAGATGCCCGAGGAGGTGATGGTGCCGTTGCCGTCACCGCCCTCCACGCTCCAGAGCACCGCCTGGTTGGAGGTGCCCGTCACGCTCGCCGTGAAGGTGGTGGTGGCGCCCTGGGCGAGCGTCACCCAGGTGGGGGTGATGGCCACGCTCACCGCCTGCACCGTCACCTGCCCGGTGGCCTTCTTGTCGGGGTTGGCCACGCTGGTGGCCACCACCGTGTACGTGCCCGCCTGGGCCGGCGCCGTGTAGACGCCCGAGGCGGAGATGGTGCCGTTGCTGGCGCCGCCCTCGACACTCCAGGTCACCGCGGTGCTCGCGGTGGTGCCCGTCACGGTGGCGTAGAAGGCCGCCGTGCCCGACTCGGAGATGGTCTGCGAGGCCGGGGTGAGCGTCACCTGCACCGGACGCACGGTGAGCGTGGCGCTGCCCTTCTGCGCCGGGTAGGCCACGCTGGTGGCGGTGATGGTGACCGTGCCCTCCTGGGCCGGAGCGGTGTAGATGCCCGAGGCGGTGATGGTGCCGCCGCCCGTCACGCTCCACGTCACGCTGGTGTTGGACGTGCCGGTGACGTTGGCGGAGAACTCCACCACCGCGCCCTGGTCCACCGTGGCGCCGTTGGGCGTCACGGTGACGCCCGGGGCCTCGACCCGCACCTGGGCGGTGGCCGAGGCGCCCGGGTTGGACACGCTGGTGGCCACCACGGTGTAGAGGCCGGGCTGCGCGGGCGCGGTGTACACGCCCTCGGCGCTGATGCTGCCCGCCGTGGCGCCCTCGCGCACCGACCAGGTGACCGACGTGTCGCTGGCCCCCGTCACCTGCGCGCTGAAGGTGGCGCTGCCGCCGGTGGCGATCGTGGCCGAGCCCGGGGTGATGCTCACCGACACCGCCGTGGTGGACGTCACCGTGACGGTGGCCTGGGCCTTCTTGTCGGGGTGGGACGCGAGGGCGCCCACCACCGTGTAGGTGCCCGCGCGGGCGGGCGCCGTGTAGACACCCGCGGAGGTGATGGTGCCGTTGTCGTCACCGCCCA
Organism: Archangium primigenium; assembly: GCF_016904885.1. Lineage (NCBI taxonomy): Bacteria > Pseudomonadati > Myxococcota > Myxococcia > Myxococcales > Archangiaceae > Melittangium > [Archangium] primigenium. The sequence goes on along the minus strand of NZ_JADWYI010000001.1, from coordinate 6,375,020 downwards.
CCACGCTCCAGAGCGCCGCCGTGTTGGAGGAGCCCGTCACCGTCAGGCGGAAGGTGGCGGTGGTGCCCGGGGTGAGCGTCACCGACTCGGGGCTGATGGTCACCGACACCGCGCCCACGGTCACCTGGGCGGTGGCCTTCTTGGCGGGGTTGGCCACGCTGGTGGCCACCACCGTGTACGTGCCCGCCTTGGCGGGCGCCGTGTACAGGCCGGAGGCGGAGATGGTGCCGTTGGCCGAGCCGCCCTCGACGCTCCAGGTCACCGCGGTGCTCGCGGTGGTGCCCGTCACGGTGGCGTAGAAGGCCGCCGTGCCCGACTCGGCGATGGTCTGCGAGGGCGGGGTGATGCTCACCTGCACCGGGCGCACGGTGAGCGTGGCGCTGCCCTTCTTCGTCGGATCCGCCACGCTGGTGGCGATGACGGTGATGGTGCCCTCCTGGGCGGGGGCGGTGTAGATGCCCGAGGCGGTGATGGTGCCGCCGCCCGTCACGCTCCACGTCACGCTGGTGTTGGACACGCCGGTGACGGTGGAGGCGAACTGCACCACCGCGCCCTGGTCCACCGTGGAGCCGTTGGGCGTCACGGTGATGCCCGGCGCCTCGACCCGCACCTGCGTGGACGCCGAGCGGCTGGGATCCGCCACGCTCGTGGCCACCACGGTGTAGGTGCCCGCCTGGTCCGGCGCGGTGTACACGCCCGCGGCGGTGATGCTGCCCCCGGTGGCGCCTTCCTTGACCGACCAGGTGACCGACGTGTCGCTCGCGCCCGTCACCTCCGCGCTGAAGGCGAGGCTGCCCGCGGTGGAGACCGAGGGCGAGGTGGGGGTGAGGGTGATGACCACGGCCGCGGTGACGGTGACCGCGGCGGTGTCCTTCTTGGTGGCGTCCAGCGCGTTGGTGGCCACCACCGTGTACGAGCCCGCCTGCGGGGGCGCCGTGTAGACGCCCGCGCTGGTGATGGTGCCCGAGCCTTCACCCTCCACACTCCAGAGGATCTTCGGCTCCTGGGTGCCTTCCACGGACGCGGTGAGGGTGGCGGAGTCGCCGGCCTTCACGGTGATGGACTTGGGCGAGACCGTCACCGGACCCGACCCAGGCGTGGGCTCGTTGCCGCACGCGGCGAGCACGCCGAGCAGCAGGGGAGCAATGAGCTTGGTCAACGTTTTCATGGGTTACCGTCCGAACTGGCTGACGAAGAGGGTGATGTCGGCGTCGTTCACGGCGCCGCTCGCATCGAAGTCGGCGTCCTCGCTGTAGTTCACGCCACCGGGGGTGGAGCCGTGGGCCTGGGCGAGCCGGCCCAGGTCCTCGCCGTCCACGCGGCCATCCCCGTTGAGGTCCGCGGAGTAGATGCGCGCGGTGGCCGTGGAGCTGGCGCGGGCATCCGACTTGAGGGCCACCTGCACGTGGCACACGCCGCGGCTGGCGGGCGACGTGTAGACGCCCGTGCCGGAGACCGTGCCGCACACGCGGCCTTCCTTGACGCTCCACTGCAGCGTCGCCTCCATGCCGCTGGGGGCGTCCGAGCTGAAGGCGAACGTGCTGTTCACCGCCATGACCACCTGGGCCGGGGTGATGGCCACGCCCTCGCGCCGGAACGTCTTGGTGGCCGAGGTGGAGTGGCCGTAGGCGTCATACGCCACCGCCATCAGCGAGTGCTCCCCGGGGGACAGGGGCAGGGTGCTGAAGGGCAGCCGGTAGGGGGCCTGCTGCACGCGGCCCTGGAACACGCCGTCCACGTAGAACTCCACGTGGGTGACGCCCGTGTCGTCGCTGGCGCTGGCGGTGAACACCGTCGACTCGTACACGCCCTCCACGTTCGCGCTGACCGTGGGCGCCGCGTTGTCCACCACGGTGGAGTTGAAGGTGTCGAAGTCCACCGTCGCCGTGCTCACGTTGCCCGCGGTGTCCGTGCCCTTGACCGTCAGGCGGTGCGGGCCGTTGGCGAGCGCGGAGGTGTTGTACGGCACCGTGTAGCTGCCACTGGGGTTGGTCTTCGTGTCCACCAGGACGTCGTCCACGAGGAACTCGAGCTTCTGCGTCCACACGTTGTCGCTCACGCTGGCGTTGAGCTTCACCGTGCCGTAGGTGCCGTTGACGCTCGCGGTGAGCGCGGGCGGCTGCGTGTCGGGCGTGGTGGTGGTGTAGAGCGTCACGTCATCCAGGAACCACTGCGTCACGCCACCGGGCACCAGCGCGGGCTCGAGCAGGTTCGCATCGAAGAAGAGCTGGATGGTCTGGCCCTTGTAGGCACTCAGGTCGAAGCGGTGCTCGAAGTACTGGACGCCCGTCTGATCCAGGTTGGAGAACGTCTTGAGCGTCTGCAGGTCCACGCCCGCCGAGCTGCGCACCTTGGCGGTGTAGGTGTGGTGCACCTTGCCGTCCATGAAGGCACCGTCGTAGATGCGCATCCAGAAGCTGTAGATGGCGGACTGGGCCGTGGCGGGGATGGTGATCTGCTGGCGCACGGTGGACTGGTTGGGGCCCACGTTCGTGTAGACGATGAAGAAGCGCGAGCCGGAGTGGGCGAACGAGGCGCTGTTGAGGATGCCCGCCGAGCCGGAGAGCGTCGTGGTGGAGGTCCAGCCGGTGCTCAGCTCGAAGCTCGGGTTGATGACGACCTGGCTGCGGCTCGCGTCCACGAAGAAGGACACGGGGGCGGACTGGCCCACGTTGCCCGCCGCGTCCGTGGCGCGGACCACCAGCGAGTGCGTGCCGTTGCCCAGGGAGGCCGCCGTGACGAGCCGGGCGAACGACGTGGGCGCCGTGCCCACGGAGGTGCCGTCCACGAGGAACTCCACCGCGCCGACGAAGCCGTTGTCCGACACGTCCGCGAGCAAGCCCACCACGCTGCCCGCGGCGTTGGTGGTGACCGAGCCCTTGATCAGGGGGGCCTCGGTGTCCGCGGCGGTGATGACGCGCAGCTGGAAGTCATCCAGCTTGAAGTTGGTGGCCAGCGAGTTGTTCTCCTGGCCGCGCAGGTAGATGCGCACCGTCTGGCCCGCGTAGGCCGTCACGTCCACGCTGCGCTGCACCCAGCCGAGCGTGGGGTTGAGGTTGGACCAGGTGGCCAGCGTGGCGAGCACCGTGTTCGAGGTGTCACGCGCCTGCAGCGTGAGCGTGTCGTTGGTCGCGGTGGTGCTCGTCTCGGCGGTGGTGATGTTGAGGTAGAAGGTCAGCGAGGCCTTGGTGGCGCCCGCCGGGATGGTGACGTCCTGGTACAGGTTGTCGTCGGAGGTCGTGCCGTAGCCGTTGAGCCACACGTAGCCCTGGCCCGAGCGCGCGCCGGAGACGGGGAAGTTGATGTTGCCGCGGGGGTTGGCCTCCCAGCCCACGCCGCCCTGCTCGAAGCCCGGGTCGCTCAGCAGCTGGGTGAAGCTGTTGGCCACGTTGAAGGTGACGGGCGCCGAGTCGGTCTTGTTGCCCGCCGTGTCGAAGGCGCGCGCCACCAGCTTGTGCGCGCCGTTGTTCAGCGGCGTCACGTCCAGCGTCGTCTGGAAGGGCAGGCTCACGTCGGTGCCCACCAGCGCGCCGTCCACCAGGAACTCCACGCGCGCCACGCCCACGTTGTCCGAGGCGACGGCGTTGAGCTGCAGGAAGGGCGCGCTGCCCGACACGCTCGCGCTCACCGTGGGCGCCGTGCGGTCGTCATAGCCGCTGGCCGTGTAGCCCACGTTGATGGCGCTGAAGGCGTTCACCACCGCGGTGTACTCGGCCGACTTCGCGCCGAAGAGGTCCGCGGCCGACTGCAGCGACGCGGTGCGCGCCGCCACGTAGTTGCTCGAGGGCACCAGGTACACGGTGATGGCGCGGTACCAGATGGCCGCCGCCTTGTCGTTGCCGATGCCCGTCATGCCGCCGGGCAGGTAGGGGCTGGAGTAGTCGTTCGTCGTGGCCGTGGACTGCGCGCCCGCGGACAGGAAGTAGAAGGCGCGGTTCATCGGGCCACTGCTGTAGTGGACGTCGACGGCCTCCAGGCTCGCGGACCAGGCGTCCGGGCTGATGCCGTCCAGGCTCGGCTTGTACATGACCCGCAGCGGCTTGACGTTGAGGTCCTCGCCGATGAGCCAGTTGCCGCCGGTGTTGCCAATGGTGGCGCCCCGGCCGTTGCGCACCCAGAACTCCGTCATGGCGCCGAAGATGTCCGAGTTGGACTCGTTGAGGCCGCCGGACTCCCCCGCGTAGATGAGCTGCGCCGTCTGCGACATGACGCCGTGGCTCAGCTCGTGGCCCGTCACGTCCAGGGCCTCCAGGGACTTGAAGCCCCCGGCCGCCGGGAAGGAGCCGTCGCCGTAGCTCATGCAGAAGCAGGCGTTGCTCCAGAAGGCGTTGTTGTACAGGTTGCCGACGTGCACCCGGTTGTAGGTGGGCGTGCCCATGCCGTCGATGCCGAAGCGCCCGTGGATCTTCTGGTAGTAGTCCCACGTGGCCTGCAGGCCGAAGTGCGCGTCCACCGCCGCCGTCTGGCCGTTGGCGTTGGTGGTGGAGCCGCCCGCGATGTAGTTCTGCCCGTCACCCCAGACGTTGTCCGTGTCCGTGTAGAGCACGAGCACGGCCGGAGCGCCGTTCTGCAACTCGGCGTGGTTCACGTCGTAGGTGCGCAGGCCCTCGCCGGCCGTGCGCGTCGTGTCGCGCAGCTCGTAGAGGCCCGCCGCGTTCTTGAAGGTGTCGAGCTGCACCTCGCCGCTGTACTGCGACAGGCCCCGGCCCACCGCCGCCTCGGTCTGCAGCGAGTTCCAGCGCTTGAGCACCACGCCCGTGTTGGCGTCCAGCAGGAAGTCCGTGTGGGCCACCCCGTCCTTGGGGTTGTCCAGCTCGGTGTGCACGTGCCAGGCGAGCCGGTAGCCCACCACCTCCTCGGTGAAGTCCACCGCGTTGAGCTTGGACAGCTCCTTGCCCGGCTCCCCGTTGACCCGCCGGGTCTCCGGATAGATGACGAGCTCGGCCGTGGGCTCGGCGCCCATCAGCCCGTTGGGCGACAGCTCCACCTGGGCGAGCGACATCGCGCTGGCCATGTCCAGCTTGGGCGACGTGGACAGGCGGACGCCCGGACGCACCGACTCCCCCGTCACCGGCAGGCTCTTGCCGGAGGGATCCAGGTGGGTGATGGCCATGGAGCCCCACACCGGCACGCCCTGGTGCAGCTGCTGGAAGTGGGCGTGCGTGAGGCCGAAGGCGTCCGTCTGCGCGCCGGTCAGCCGGAAGTCGTCGCGCTCGTTGAGTCCGAGCGCGCTCTTGAGCGTGCGCAGGGAGGAGAGCGACGTGGCGACGCGCGCGCTCTCGCGGGCGCGCAACTGGTCGAGCGCGTTACGGGACACGGGGGCGAGTTTTTCGCCCGCCGCGAGGACTGGTCCCGCCGTCAGGAACGAGGCGAGGAGCAGGGGCCAACGAGGCCACAGCTTGGACATGGGAGACACTCCAGCGGACTGCGTCGAGGAAGACTGCCGGCGGGCTGGCTTCCATCGACGAGCGCCAGGGCCGGGAACCACGGGGTCCTCCGCGCCACGCGAACGTCCTCGAAACCTCCTGGGCTGCTGGGTTCCGGACATTCCGCCTGCGCGAAGTCCGGTGACTATACACAACTGAAAACCCGTCGAATACCCAGCGGGTCCTCCCCCGGAGGAGCGTCCTCCCGAGGGAAAACCGCAATTCCTGTCATCCCGTGGCGGCGAGCATGGATGCCAGGGTTTTCATGAGCTGGGTGGGATCGATGGGCTTGGGCACGTGGACCTGGAAGCCGGCGCCCAGGGCGTGGGCCTGGTCCTCGGGACGGGTGTAGGCGGTGAGGGCGGCGGCGGGCACCTGGCCTCCGCGCTCGGGGGGCAGCGCGCGCACGCGGCGGATGAAGCTGTAGCCGTCCTCCTCCGGCATGCCGATGTCCGAGACGAGCAGATCTGGTGGGGCGCGCGCGAGCAACTCCAGCGCCTCGGCGGAGCTGGCGGCGGTCACCACGTGCGCGCGGCTCTCCTCCAGCAGGGTGCGGAGGATCTCCCGCGCGTCGTGCTCGTCGTCCACCACCAGGACGCGCACGCCGGACAGGTCGGGGGGCTGCTCGGGACGGGGGCCGGACACCGCCGCGAGCCGCGGCCGGGACGGCATGCGGGGGGTGAGCAGGGGCAGCCGCACGGAGAAGCACGCGCCCAGGCCCTCGCCCTCGCTGTGGGCGTGGACGGTGCCGCCCTGCAACTCCACCAGGTGGCGCACGATGGACAGGCCCAGGCCGAGCCCGCCGTGACGCCGGGTGGTGCTGCCATCGGCCTGCTGGAAGCGCTGGAAGACGTGCGAGAGGAACGCGGCGGGGATGCCCTGGCCCGAGTCCCGCACCTCCAGCTCCATCTGGGACGCGGTGCGCGCGAGCCGCACCCAGACCCGGCCGCCCGGGGGCGTGAACTTGATGGCGTTGGTGAGCAGGTTCCACGCCACCTGCTGCAGCCGCTGGGCGTCTCCGAGCACGCGGCCCGGATCCAACTGGGCCTCCAGCCGGATGTCGCGCGCGGCCGCCGCCGGACGCACCCCCTCCAGCACCGCCTCCACCACCAGGGCGAGCTCCACCGGCTTGCCCTCCAGGCGCATCCGGCCGGCCACGATGCGCGAGATGTCCAGCAGGTCCTCCACGATCTGCGCCTGGGCCCGGGCGCTGCGCTCCACCGTCTCCAGGGCGCGGCCCTGCTTCTCCGGGGACAGGGGCGTGGTGCGCAGGATGTTCGTCCAGCCGAGGATGGCGGTGAGCGGCGTGCGCAGCTCGTGGCTGACGGTGGCGAGGAACGCGTCCTTGGCGCGGTTGGCCTCCTCGGCCCGGTCGCGCTCCTGGCGCGCCAGCTCGAAGAGGCGCACGTGCTCCAGGGTGATGGCGGCGCGGTGGGCCAGCTCCTCGGCCAGCCGCAGGTCGTCGCCGTCGTAGGGCGGGTAGCCCTCGCCCGCGAGCAGCAGCAGGGCGCCGCGCACCTGGCCCTTGACGGTGATGGGCACCACGAGCCCCCGTCGGCCCAGGAGGATCCGCCGCGCCTCGCGCCGGGCGGCATCGGGCTCGGCGGCGAGGGCCTCCTCGCCGAGCGCGGCGACGCACTCGCCGCGGCCGTGGGCCAGCACCTGACGCACGGTGGGGGGCACCTCGCCCGGGGGCTCCACCTGGCGCAGCCGCGCGACGCGCAGGGGCTCCACGTCCGTGAAGGCCACGCGCTCGCCCGTGCCATCCTCGCGCCGCAGGTAGACGCCACAGGCCTCGGCCAGCCGCGGCACCAGACAGCGCGTGAGGCTCTCCAGGGCGCGGTGCAGCTCCCAGGTGGAGGACAGCGCGGTGCTCGCCTCGCTGAGCAGCTCCAGGGTCTGGCGCGCGCGGCGCTGGGCGGTGATGTCGGTGATGGAGCCCACCCACTCGCGCACGGAGCCGTCCAGCTCCAGCACCGGCACGCCGCGGGACACCACCGGCGTGTAGGTGCCATCGGCGCGCTGGAGCCGGTACTCCGCCTCGAAGAGCCCTCGGGTGGAGAAGGCGCGCCGCCAGGCCGCCGTGGTGCGCGCGCGATCCTCTGGGTGGATGGCCTCCCACCACCCCGAGCCATCGCGCCAGTCCTCGTAGCGCTGCCCGGTGAAGGCACACCAGGTGGGCGAGTCCTCGCGGAAGCACCCCGCGGCGTCCGTCGTCCAGAGCAGCGTGGAGGTGGCCACCACGAGCGAGCGGAAGCGCACCTCGCTCAGGCTCAGCTCCTCCGCCAGCCGCTCGGCGCGCCAGCGCCCGCGCACCACCTCCGTCACGTCGAAGGCGAACACCGTCACGCCGTCCACCCGGCCCCCGGCCCCCGGCAGGGGTTGGCAGGTGAGGTGGAAGACCCGCTCCTCGCGGGGGCCGCCCGGCGTCTCCACCGTGAGCGGCACCTGTTCCAATTCCAGCGCCTGACCCGTGGCGTACACCCGGTCGAGCACCTCCAGGAGGCCCCGAGGCACCCCGGCCAGCTCGCTCGCGGCGTGGCCCACCAGCTCCCGGCCCCCGTGCAGTCGCCGGTGGCGCTCGTTGGAGAGCACGAAGACGTGCCGGGGGCCGCGCGTCACGAAGGCCACCGCGGGGGCGCTGGCCACCAGCGCGTGCAGGCTCGCGGACTCCGAGGCCACCTGGGTGAGTGGCGTCACGTCGCGCAGGAGGAGCATCCGGCCCTCGCCGGAGGGAAACACCCGGATCTCCACCCAGGCGCCCAGCGCGGGGAAGAACTCCTCCCGGGTGGTGGCCGCGCGCTGCCCGAGCGCCTGCCGACACGCCTGGCCCCAGGCGGTGTGCGCCAGCGCGGGCACCTGGTCCCAGAGCACGTGGCCCAGCAGTCGGGCCCGCTCCACGCCGAGGAGGCGCTCGGCGCCCGCGTTGACGTACAGCGTCCGATCCTCCGCGTCGAGGGTGAGCACGCCGTCCGAGACCGCCTCGAGAAACTGCTCGAGCCGGGGGGGCACGGCGCCGTGCGCTTGCGTCAGGGGAATCATGCACCGGAGCGTGACAGGTCGGCCCCGCCCCCGCCGTCGTCCCAGAGGATGGGCGCCAGGAAGTGAACGGGCCCGGCCCTGATTCTCGTGGGCCGGTAACGCCAGCGTTCGACGCCCCACATCCCCGGTTTTCAGGTGCCCAGCAGGGAGGCCACCAGCGCGGGCCAGTCCGTCTGGGGCGGAAGCCGGCCCTCGGCGTGCTCGGGCCGGCCGCCGCCGCGTCCGCCCACGGCCTCGGCCGCGCGCTTGAGGAAGGCACCACACCCGAACGTCGCGCCCGCGCCCCGCGACAAAAGGACGGCGAGGCCCTCGGGCGAGCGGCCCGCGAGCAGCACCACGGCGCCCGGCCGGTTCGTCAGTCGCGCGGCCACCGCGCGCAGCTCCTCGGGCCCGGCACCCTCCAGCACCGCCACCACGCGCTGCTCGGGCGAGCGCTCCAGTTGTCCGGCGAGCTCGGCGGCGGTGGCCTCGGCGAGCTTCGCCCGGGCGGCGCCCAGCGCCTCGCGCGCCTCGGTGAGATCGCGCCGCAGCTTGTCCACGGACGTGGGCACCTCGAGCGGCGCGCACGAGAAGCCCCGGGCGAGCGCGCGCAGCGTGGCGGCCTCCTGCCACAGCTCGCTTCGGGCCCGGCCCCCCGCGGAGAAGAAGACGCGGCCCTTGCCCTTGTAGCGCTCCACGCCGAGCACCCGCACGAGCCCCACCTGACCCGAGCGCGTGCAGTGCGTGCCGCCGCAGGGGGACACGTCATAGCCGGTGATCTGCACCACGCGGATGTTGTCGGTGACCTTGGGGGCGCGGCGCAGGGGCAGGGTGGCGAGCTCCTCGGGCGTGGGGAAGAAGGAACGGATGGGCACGTCCGCGTCGATGAGGGCGTTGACCTGGGCCTCGGCCTCGGCGACGAGCCGCTCGTCGAGCACGTCCAGGTCCACGTCGATCGTGCACACCGTCTCGCCCAGGCGCGAGGACACGGTGTGGGCCTGGGCCACGTTCACCAGCGCGCAGGACAGCATGTGCTGCCCGGTGTGCAGCGCCATGTGGATGCGGCGGCGCACGGGCTCGATGTCCCCGGTGAGCGCGGTGCCCGGAGCGGGCAGGGGCGCGTCCCCAGCGGGCTCCAGCAGGTGGTGGACCACCCCCGCATCATCCACCTGCACGTCCCGCACGGCCCGGCCTCCGAGGACGCCCCGGTCGGCCATCTGTCCGCCGGCCTCCGGGTAGAAGGCGGTGCGGTCGAGCACCACGGACGGCTGACCATTCCAGGTGCCGTGCGCGACGACATGTCCAGTGAAGTGCGTGAGGAAGGGATCGGCGTAGTAGAGGCGCTCGGTGGCGGTCGTCATGGCGTCGGGGGACAGGGAAGGGGGTTAGCGCGGGCCGTAGCGCCGCTTGAGCTCGTCGGTGGACAGGCCGCTCCAGCGCGACAGCAGGGCGATGACGTCCCGGGCGTGGAGGAAGTGGAGCGTGTCGCCGTGGAAGACGGACAGGAAGACGCCGCCGCACCCGGGCAGCTTCGCGCCCATGGACTCGAGGTAGTCCACCAGCCGGGGCAGCAGGGTGTCGAGCAGCCAGGCGCGCACGTTGCCGTCGGGCAGGAGGACCTCGTAGCTGGTGGCGAGGCCATCGCCGCCCACCTCGGCGCGCATGCGGGTGATGGCCGAATTGGCCAGGTTGGCCGGGGATTGGGCGAAGGCGAGGTGGAGCAGTTCGTCGGTGTCGGTGTCCATGGACGTCTCCTCGTCGAAAACCCGCTCTTCCCACCATGCCGGCGGCGCGGGGGCAAGGGGCTCGCGTGTCGGGGGCTGCGGGTCACGGCGCGGCGGGTTAGGTTCGCACCATGAGCGACCGGGAACTCGTGGAGGGCCTGCGGCGAAATGGCATCGTCGACACCCGTGTCCTGGAGGCCATGAGCGGCCTGCGCCGGGCCGACTTCGTGCCCGAGTCGGTCCGGGGCTCGGCCTTCCTCGACGCGCCCCTGCCCATCGGCGAGGGGCAGACCATCAGCCAGCCCTACATCGTGGCCTACATGACCCAGGTCCTGGCCCCCCAGCCGGGCGAACGGGTGCTGGAGATCGGCACCGGCTCGGGCTACCAGGCGGCGGTGCTCGCGCGTCTGGGCGCGGAGGTCTTCACCGTGGAGGTGCGCCCGGCGCTGGCCCGTCAGGCGCGCGAGCGTCTGGAGCGCCTGGGCCTGGGCACCCTCCACTTCCGGGTCGGGGACGGCACCCTGGGCTGGCCGGAGGAGGCGCCCTTCGACGCCATCCTCGGCACGGCGGCCCCCGAGCACCTGCCCCCCGCGCTCTACCAACAGCTGCGGCCGGGCGGACGGTTGCTCGTGCCGGTGGGTCCCCAGGAGGGCAACCAGGAGCTGATCCGCGTCATCCGGCCCCCGGGGGACGCGGCGCCCCAGGTGGAGAAGCTGCTGGCGGTGCGCTTCGTGCCCATGACGGCGGGGGCCCCGGCCATTCTGCCGCATTGAATTGGGAAGGGCGGGGCCGCTAACCTCCCGACGCATGATCATCTGTCCCATCTGTGAGCACCAGCAGGCGCAGGGCACCGAGTGCGATGTCTGCGGCAAGAAGCTCGTCGCCGCCGCGCCGGTCGCCGTCGCCGTGGCGCCCATGCCGGACATGGAGACGACCCATGTGGCGGGAGGCCGGGCGCCGGTGGCCGTCTCCGCCATCGCGGACCTGGAGCTCACGCGCCAGCAGGCCGTGGGCGCCGTGGCCGTGCAGCCGGTGTCGGACCTGGACACGGGACGCTCGGCACCGGTGGGCAACATCGTGTCCTCGCCCGTGGATGACATGGACACGGGACGGGCGCAGGCGGACGGCCATCGCACGGCGGCGCCCACGGGTCCCGCCATCTGCCGCTACTGCCGCACGCCGCAGGAGTCGGGCCTCGTCTGCGACCGCTGTGGCATGCGCCTCATCAAGATGCGCACGCCGCCCCCCGCGCAGGCCAAGGGCGAGGCCCTGGTCCCCTCGGGCGAGTGGACCAAGTGCAGCAAGTGCCACACCAATGCGCGCGCGGGCCGGGCCTGCGTGTCCTGCGGCACGCCGGTTCCGGCGGCCGGGTAACCCATGAGCACCTCTGACTTTCAAGCCGCGTACGCCTGCAGCGAGGGATGTGGTTTCCGCGCCTCGCTGCTGGAGATCCTCTACCGCTGTCCCCAGTGCCAGGGCCTGCTGGAGGTGGCGCACGACGTGGCGGCCCTCAAGACGGTGCCCGCCGAGGAGTGGAAGCGCCGCTTCGGCCAGCGCTTCGGCGCCTCGCGGCTGCCCCACGCCTCGGGCGTCTGGGGCAAGCACGAGTGGGTGTACCCGCAGCTGCCCGCCCGGGACATCGTCTCGCTCGGCGAGGGCCGGGTGCCGCTCAAGCCCCTGCCGCGCATGGCCGAGGAGCTGGGCCTGGCGAGCCTGGACCTGAAGGAGTGTGGCGTCTCGCCCACGGGCAGCTTCAAGGACTGGGGCATGACGGTGCTCGTGTCCGCGGTGAAGCACATGCGCGCCCGGGGCGTGCCCATCCGCGCGGTGGCGTGCGCGTCCACGGGGGACACCTCGGCGGCGCTGTCGGCGTACTGCGCCGCGGCGGGCATCCCCTCGGTGGTGTTCCTGCCCAAGGACAAGGTGTCCCTGTCGCAGCTCGTGCAGCCGGTGGCCAACGGCGCGCGGGTGCTGTCGCTCGACACGGACTTCGACGGGTGCATGAAGCTCGTGCAGCAGGTCACCCAGGACGCGGGCCTGTACCTGGCCAACTCCATGAACTCGCTGCGCATCGAGGGCCAGAAGGTGGTGGCCATCGAGCTGTGCCAGGACCTGGACTGGGAGCCGCCGGACTGGGTGGTGATTCCCGGCGGCAACCTGGGCAACGCGAGCGCGCTGGGCAAGGGCTTCGAGCTGATGCACGCCCTGGGCGTCATCTCCAAGCGGCCGCGCATCGCCGTGGCGCAGGCCGAGCGCGCCAACCCGCTCCTGCGCTCCTTCCGGGGCGGCTTCGCGGAGCTCGAGCCCATGCAGGCCCAGCGCACGCTGGCCTCGGCCATCCAGATTGGCAACCCCGTGTCCTTCCGGCGCGCGGTGCGCATCCTCAAGGCCTTCGAGGGCGTGGTGGAGGACGCGACCGAGTCCGAGCTGGCCAACGCCGCGGCGCGGGCCGACCGCGAGGGCACCTTCACCTGTCCGCACACGGGCGTGGCGCTCGCGGCGCTGGAGAAGCTCGTGGCCCAGGGCGTCATCGCCCGGGGCTCGAAGGTGGCGGTGGTGTCCACGGCGCACGGGCTCAAGTTCCCGGACTTCAAGGTGGGCTACCACAAGGGCGCGCTGGCGGACGTGACGAGCCGCCTGGCCAACCCGCCCGTGGACCTGCCGGCGAACCTCGACGCCGTGCGCGAGGCGCTCGCGGACCTCTGAGCCCCGCGCGCCTGGGCCCTACGCGACGGGAACGAGCGCGTAGAGGCTGGTGATCTCCTTGGAGCGGGCGGCGTGGAGCGGGTCGCTCTTGTCCTTGGCCTTGCCGTGGCGCGCGGGCGCCGAGCGCTTCCACTTCACCGCGAGGCCCCGCTGGGCGAACTGCGCCTCCAGCCAGTCCGGGGCGCGCAGCCCGAGCAGCACCGCCAGGTCCGAGAGCACGAGCAGGCCCTGGCCTCCGGGGTTGAGGTGGGCCGCGAGCCCGTCCAGGAATCCGAGCAGGAAGCGGTTGTCCTCGTCGAACACGGCGCGGTCCACCCGGTTCTTGGGCGGCTCGGGGATCCACGGCGGGTTGCTGACGATGAGGTCCGCTTTGCCCGGCGGGAACAGGTCCGTCTCCAGCACCTGGAAGCGCTTGGCCAGGCCCAGCCGCTCGGCGTTCTCCCGGGCGCAGGCCACGGCGCGCGCGTCACAGTCCGTGGCCATGGCCGCCGCCGCGCCGCGCTGGAGCAGGAGGAAGGACAGCACGCCGGTGCCGGTGCCCACGTCGAACACCTGCTGGCCCTTCACGTCGGAGACGGAGAGCAACAGCTCCACGTAGTCGGTGCGCGTGGGCAGGTAGACGCCGTAGTGCGGGTGGAGCTTGCCCGTAAGCCCCGGCACGTCCAGGCCCTTGCGGCGCCACTCCGCGGCGCTGAGCATGCCGGTGAGCGTCTTGAGGGACACGAGCGTCTGCTCCGCCTCGGGCTCGCCCCACACCTGGCGGCAGGCCTCGGCCACGTCGGGGGCGCGCTTGAGCGCCAGGCGGTAGTCGCGGTCGAGCGCCACGAGGATGCGCGAGAGGGTCTCGTGCTCCAACTGACGGGCCCGGCGCTCGGCGCGGAAGGCGTCCAGGGGCGTGCGCGCCGACGCGGGAGGGGGGAGCCGGCGGGCCATGGCGCCCACGAGCTGCTTCGCGTTGTGGAAGTCGCCCGTGTAGAGCAGGGACTCGCCGCGCCGCACCCGCCGCAGGGCCGTGTCGGCCGTGAGGCGGTCATCGACCGGGGAGACTTTCGTGGGCGCGGGCTCGTTGCTCTCCGAACGCCAGTGCGTGGATTCCATCCCCGCGCCCTACACCGTCCCGGCCCGCCCTCGCAACGAGCCCGTCGTCACGAGGGGAGCGGCCGACTCGACGGGGCCCTGGTGTTCCGCTAGGGTCGCCGCCCCGTGAACGCCGATACGCAGAACCCCCGTGAGCAGCTCGAGCGCCTCCAGGAGGCGCTGTCCACCCGCCAGAGCACCTTGCTCTTCGCCCAGTCGGGCCTGTCCTTCGTCGTCGCCCTCATTCTGGGTGGCGCGACGGCCAAGCTCTTCTGGGACTCGACCCGGACGCCCTACCTGGCGTGGCTGGGCCTCGTGGCCTCCGTGGGGCTCGCCGTCTACGGCTTGCTGCGCCTGAGCAAGGGCCGCACGGTGCTGGCCGACGAGCTGGTGCGCTACGCGACCCTGCTGGAGCTGCGCCGCCGCCTGGGTCTGGACGCGCCGGCGGCGCTGCCCCGGTGAGCCCCGCCGCGAAGCCCCCGCCTCGCGGGCGGCTCATCGTCCTGGAAGGCCTGGATGGCGCGGGCACCACCACCCAGGTGGAGCGCCTGGCGACGGTGCTGCGCGCCGAGGGCCACGCCGTGCTCACCACCCGCGAGCCCTCGGACGGGCCCGTGGGCGTGCTCATCCGGCAGGCCCTCACCGGTCGGCTGGTGCTGCCAGGCGGGGCGGGTCCCCTCGCGCAGGAGACACTGGCGCTCCTGTACGCGGCGGACCGGACGGATCACCTCCGGGCCCGGGTGCTGCCCGCGCTCGAGGCGGGCCAGGTGGTGCTCAGTGACAGGTCGGTGCTCTCGTCGCTCGCCTACCAGGGCGCGTCCCTGCCCATGGAGTGGGTGGAGACGATCAACAGCCACGCGGTGCCCGCGGACCTGACGCTCTTCGTGGAGGTCTCCATCGAGGTGGCGGCCCGGCGACGCGCGGCCCGCGGCGGTCCGGAAGAGCTGTTCGACGCCGAGGAGAAGCAGCGGCGCATCTCCCGGCAGTACGCGGCGGCCATCAAGCTGCGCGGCAAGCGCGAGCACGTGGTGCGCATCGACGGCGACGCGCCCGTGGAGGCGGTGACCGAGGCGTGCCTCGTGCGGGTGCGCAAGCTGCTCGGACAAAAGCCCGGCCGCGAGGCGCCGGTGCGCTAGACTGCCCGCCCATGGAGCCCATGGGCGCGGCGGCGGTCATCATCGGCAACGAGGTCCTCACGGCCAAGGTGGTGGACGCCAATGGTCCCTACCTCATCCAGCGGCTGCGCGAGGTGGGCATCCCCCTGCGCTCGCTGGAGATCGTTCCCGACGAGGTGGACCTGATCGTCGAGGCGGTGGCCCGGGCGCGGCTGCGCGCCCGCTACGTCTTCACCAGCGGCGGCATCGGTCCCACGCACGACGACGTGACGGTGCGCGCGGTGGCGCTCGCCATGGGGCGCGGGGTGGTGCGGCTGCCGGAGATGGTGGAGCTGCTCAACCAGCGCGGTTCGGGGCGGCTCCACCCGGAGGTGATGCGGCTGGCGGATGCGCCCGAGGGCGCGGTGCTCGTGCCGCAGCCGGGGCACTGGTTTCCCGTGCTCACCGTGGAGGAGGTGTTCCTGCTGCCCGGGGTGCCCCAGCTCTTCCGGAGCCAGCTGGACACGGTGCTCGGGCGCCTGAGCGGCACGCCCGTGCATGTGCGCATGCTCTACCTGGGCGTGGGTGAGGGCGCGATCGCGGGCGTCCTGGACCGCGTGGCGCTGGACATGCCCCACGTGGCCATTGGCTCCTACCCCATGTTCGACGCCTCGCTGGACTACGCGGTGAAGGTGACGGTGGAGAGCGTGGACCCCGCCGCGGTGGAGGACGCGGTCGGCCGGCTCCAGCGGGGTCTGCCCGAGGGCGCGCTCTTGCGTACCGAGTAGCTGGCGCCGGGTTTTCCTCTCGAAGCGCCGATTTCCTGGCTGCACTTGTGTGCATTCACACAACCCCGTGGTCGCGTCCACGCGCGCGGCGCGGGGTGATGGACAGGCCCCGGGCGCCCCGGGTTTCATGGGGACGAGGCCTGCCCGAGGAAAACGAAACCATGTCCACTCCGCATGATGCGCGTCCCGATTCGCCCGACGAGGAGCTCTCGGACTACGCGAAGTTGGCGAGGCGCTGGGTGCAGCAGGGCTGGTCCCTGCGCGCCATCGCCCTGTGCAAGATCCTCCTGCGCCTCGAGCCGGGCCACGAGCCCTCCCGGCGGCTGCTGTCGGAGCTCGACGCGCGCAAGCTCGACCCCCACGCGCCCGTGGGCCCCGCCGTGCCCCGGCCCGTGTCCATGGACCCCCGGCCCTCTCCGGGGGCCTCGCTGTTCGCGAGCCTGGGCCACGGCGAGCTGGAGACGATGCTCGAGTCCCTGGAGCTGCGCGACTTCGAGGCGGGCGAGACGATCGTGGAGGAGGGCGCCCCGGGCGACTCGCTCTTCGCCATCGTGGAGGGCCGCGTGGAGGTGATGCGCACGCTCAAGACGGGGCGGCGGCGCACGGTGGCCGTGCTGGAGGAGGGGGACTTCTTCGGCGAGATGTCGCTCTTGTCGCACGTGCCGCGCATGGCGACGGTGCGCGCCTTCGAGAGCACGGCGGTGCTGGAGCTCACGCGCGAGCGCCTGGCGCGCATCGTCCAGCGGCACCCCTCGGTGGAGGCCGTGCTGCGCGAGTTCCACCGCGAGCGGCTGCTCGACATCGTGCTGCGCAGCAACCCGCTCTTCCGGCTGTTGACGCTCGAGCAGCGCGAGGTGCTCTCGCACGACTTCGAGCTGCGGGCCCGGCCCGCGGGCGCCACCCTGCTGGAGCAGGGGCAGCCCGCCGACGCGCTCTACCTGCTGCTCCAGGGGCAGTGCCAGGTGCTGCACCGCGACCCCGACCAGGGCGAGCGGCTGGTGCGCACCCTGGGCGAGGGCGACATGTTCGGGGAGATCGCCCTCATGTTCGGCCTGCACGCCACCGCCACGGTGCGCTCGGACACGCCCTGCCTGCTCTTGCGGCTGTCGCACGACAACTGCGAGCGGCACCTGCTCGCGCAGCCCGCCGTGCGCGAGGCCCTGGTGCAGATGGGCCACGAGCGCCTGCTGCGCAACGCCAACCTCCTGCCGCCGCTGCCGGACGAGGCCACGGGCTCCTGAGCCGGGGGCCTCCCGGGCCCTCCGGACTCAGCCGTGGGGGCCGCCCAGGTCCACCGGTGCCGCGCCGCGTCGCAGCACCGAGTGGCGGTAGCCATAGGCGAAGTAGATGACGAGCCCGATGGCGAGCCAGATGCCGAAGCGCTCCCACGCGTGCACGGGCAGGC
This sequence comes from Archangium primigenium, assembly GCF_016904885.1. Classification (NCBI taxonomy): domain Bacteria; kingdom Pseudomonadati; phylum Myxococcota; class Myxococcia; order Myxococcales; family Archangiaceae; genus Melittangium; species [Archangium] primigenium. The sequence continues at coordinate 6,357,779 of NZ_JADWYI010000001.1, read as the reverse complement.
CCTTCATCACGAAGAGGCAGGCCAGGGCGCCGCCGATGGACACCGGCCACACGAAGGGCACCCGGAAGGGCCTGGGGCGGTGCGGATCCTTGAGCCGCAGCACCGGCACCCCCAGACACACCATCATGAAGGCGGACAGGGTGCCGATGTTCGTCAAGTCGTAGGTGGCCGCGTCATCCGCCACCAGCGCGCCGAGCGCCACGAGCACGCCCGTGATCATCGTGGTGACGTGGGGCGTGCGGAAGCGCGGGTGGATGCGGGCGGCCCAGGGCGGCAAGAGCCCGTCGCGCGCCATGGCGTAGAAGATGCGCGGCTGGCCGTACTGGAACACGAGCAGCACCGCGGACATGGACACCACCGCGCCCAGGGCGATGATCCAGCTGAACTGGGTCAGCCCCGCCACGTCGAACGCCCGCGCCAGCGGGTCGGCCGCCTGCAACTGCTGGTAGGGGATGAGGCCCGTGGCCACCGCGCCCACGATGACGTAGATGAGCGTGCAGATGCCCAGCCCCAGCAGGATGCCCCGGGGCATGGTGCGCTGCGGGTCCTTCGTCTCCTCGGCCGCCGTGGAGATGGCGTCGAAGCCGATGTAGGCGAAGAACACGATGGCCGCCGCCTGGTGGATGCCGGTGAAGCCGTTGGGCGCGAAGGGCGTGTAGTTCTCCGGGCGGATGTGCGCGGCGCCCACGCCCACGAACAGCGCGAGCACCAGGAGCTTCACCACCACCATGGCGTTGTTGACGCGGGTGCTCTCCTTGACGCCCACCACGAGCAGCCCGGTGATGATCATCACGATGAAGAAGGCGGGCAGGTTGAGCAGCACGGGGATGCCCGCCAGGCGCGGGGCGGTGTCCAGGAGGGCGCGGAGGGCGGGATCCGAGCTCGCGTGCACGTTGTAGTAGCCGTGCGTGAGCCAGCCGGGCAGCTGCACGAAGGGGGACAGCAGCGAGTTGAAGTACCCGGACCAGGCGATGGCCACCGCCACGTTGCCCACGGCGTACTCCAGGATGAGGTCCCACCCGATGATCCACGCGATGAGCTCCCCGAGCGTCGCGTAGGAGTAGGCGTACGCGCTGCCCGCCTGGGGAATCATGGAGGCCAGCTCCGCGTAGCACAGCGCCGCCAGGGCACACACCGCGCCGAGCAGGAGGAAGGACAGCACCAGGGCGGGGCCGGCGCCATAGCGCACCACCTCGCCGGTGGGGAGCACCTCGCCGGCGGCCGCCGTGCCCAGCGTGGAGAAGATTCCGGCCCCGATGACCGCTCCGATGGAGAGCAGGACGAGGTCACTGGTGCCCATGACCCGCTTGAGCCCCCCGGCGGGGGACCCCTCGGCGGGATCGGAGATCTGCTTGCGCTGGAAGAGGGAACGCATGGAGGGCCGCCGGATTAGCACGTTCCGGACCCCCTGGGGGACGACACCTCCCGCGTCATGGGGCTTGTCCTCGGGCCGGGGGAGCGGCTAACTCCCGCCTTCTTCGCGGACTCGTACGAGGAAGGCAGGGCGCGTCATGCAGGTCGTCAGTGTGAAGAAGGCGCTGGAGGGCTCGATCGCTCCGGACACCAAGGTGGAGGTGAGGGGTTGGGTGCGCACGCGCCGCGACTCCAAGGCCGGCATCAGCTTCGTCAACGTGAGCGATGGCTCCACCTTCGATCCCATCCAGGTGGTGGCGCCCAACGCGCTGCCCAACTACGACAAGGACGTGCTGCGGCTGACCGCTGGCTGCTCGGTCATCTGCCGCGGCACGCTGGTCAAGTCCCAGGGCAAGGGCCAGTCCTTCGAGGTCCAGGCCGACGAGGTCCAGGTGCTGGGCTTCGTGGACGATCCGGACACCTACCCCATCCAGCCCAAGCAGCACACGCTGGAGTTCCTGCGCGAGGTGGCCCACCTGCGCCCGCGCACCAACACCTTCGGCGCCGTCACCCGCGTGCGCCACACCGCCGCCCAGGCCATCCACCGCTTCTTCCACGAGGAGGGCTTCTTCTGGGTCAACACCCCCATCATCACCGCGAGCGACGCGGAGGGCGCCGGGCAGATGTTCCGCGTGTCCACGCTGGATGCCGTCAATCCGCCGCGCACGGACGGGGGGAAGATCGACTGGAGCAAGGACTTCTTCGGCAAGGAGGCCTACCTCACCGTCTCCGGCCAGCTCAACGTGGAGGCGTACTGCCTGGCCCTGTCCAAGGTGTACACCTTCGGCCCCACCTTCCGCGCCGAGAACTCCAACACCACCCGGCACCTGGCCGAGTTCTGGATGATCGAGCCGGAGATCGCCTTCGCGGACCTCAACGACGACGCGAACCTGGCCGAGCGCTTCCTCAAGTACGTCTTCCAGGCCGTGCTCACCGAGTGCGCCCCGGACATGAAGTTCTTCGAGGAGCGCCAGCTCAAGGGCGTCACCGAGCGCCTGGAGAAGTTCATCCAGTCGAGCTTCGAGCGCATCGACTACACGGACGCGATCGAGATCCTCAAGAAGGCCAAGAAGAAGTTCGAGTACGCGCCCGAGTGGGGCAAGGATCTGCAGACCGAGCACGAGCGCTACCTCGCCGAGGAGCACGTGGGCCGGCCCGTGGTGGTGATGAACTACCCGGAGCAGATCAAGGCCTTCTACATGCGCATGAACGATGACGGGAAGACCGTGGCCGCCATGGACGTGCTCGCCCCGGGCATCGGGGAGATCATCGGCGGCAGCCAGCGCGAGGAGCGCCTGGACCGCCTGGACGAGCGCATGAAGAAGTTCGGCCTGCACCCCGAGGGCTACCAGTGGTTCCGCGACCTGCGGCGCTACGGCTCGGTGCCCCACGCGGGCTTCGGGCTCGGCTTCGAGCGGCTCATCGTCTACATCTGCGGCCTGCAGAACATCCGCGACGCCATCCCGTACCCGCGCGTGCCGGGCTCGGCGCAGTTCTGAGCCGGTGGCGCTCCGCTCACCGCGAGCGGAGCGCCCCGCGCGCTACTCGTCGAACAGCGTGAGCGTCTGGGGGTTGGGCGCGCACCCACCCTGGAGGCACACCGCGTCGACTTCCGGGTTGATGCCCGTGGCGGGGTCGCGGCACTGCGCGTCCGTCGTGCAGGGCACGGCGGGGGACAGCCCCAGCACCTGGTACTCGGCCGTGCAGGCGCCATCGCCGAACACGAGCGCGCCGCGGAACAGCACGCCCGGCGCCGACGGCGAGGAGTAGAGGTACACGTCGCTGAACTGGTAGTCGACCGTCTGGGCGGGCAGGGCGGCGCCGCTGCCGTCCGTCACCGCCCGCGCCGCCAGGGAGATGCGGCTGAACGACGGCACCCGACACACGTCCTGGGCATCGGGCTCGTTGGGGAACGACGTGGACAGGGCCGTGGCCCCCCGCGAGGCCTGGAGCGCCCCGGTGGGATCCGTGGGGCTCGTGGGGTCCGCCGGGGGCGTCAGGTCCACCCGGGGCTGCCGCACCCCCGCGGCGTCGACGTAGGTCGCCAGCGAGACCGCCGCCTGGGGCCTGAGCGCCATGCTCGACGGCGTGCGGGGATCCTCGCTCGCGGGAACCAGGAACTTGTACACCCCGAAGGTGTCGCTGGTGAGGCCTCCGCACGAGCTGCCGGCCTGGGCCGGGTTCTTCAGGAGGTAGACGACATGCCAGGGCCCGTCCTGCACCTGGCACCCGGGAGAGGGCTGCTCGGAGCAGCCCATCAGGAGGCCCGCCGTGCCCCCCAGCATCATCGCGGTCACGCTACGCATGTGCATGGCTCCAATCGTCCAGGGGACTAGAAGGTGTACTTGAGGCCCAGGCGGATCTGCCGGGGAGGCTGGTACGCGGTGGGCTGCTTGAAGTTCTTGTTCACGTCCGCCTCGGACAGCGTGCCCGAGGGCAGGCCCGTGGCCGGGTCGTAGGCGGTGACCTGCCCGGGGGTGAGCGTGCCTCCGGCCGGCTTGCCGCCCGCGACGGGAAGCACGCTGCGGAAGGTATAGGCCTCGTCCACCGTGGCCACCTGCTGGAAGTTGAACAGGTTGAACACGTCCACGCTGAGCGACAGCATCTGCGTCTTGTTTAGGCGGTAGTTCACCCCGAGGTTGCCGTCGATGTTGTTCACCCACGGCGTGCGGCCCGCGCTGCCCCGCTCCAGGATGAACGCCTCGTTGAGCCCGTAGATGGGGTGGCCCCCGAGGTAGTTGATGGGCACGCCGGAGTTGCCGCGGTACGACAGGCCCAGGCTCGCGCCCAGGTCCCGGCTGAACATGAACTCCTTGGCGCCGAACAGCTTGATGGCGTGCGTGCGGTCGAAGGGCAGCAGGCCCGAGCGGTTCTCCGTCAACGACAGCAGGTCGAAGTCCGAGCTGAAGTTGGGATCCAGCTGGAAGGTCTCCGGACGGAACAGGCCCGAGTAGTTGCCGGTCAGCCGCGACCACGTGTAGCTCGCCTGCGCCAGCCAGCCGTCGGTGAAGGTGCGGTTGAGGAACACCGTCACCGCGTCGTAGTTGCGCGTGGCCCGGGGGAACTCCTGGGCGAAGCCCTCGCCGGGGTTGCCCATGAAGCGCGAGTTGCCGCCGTCCCGGCTCATGTCCTCGATGATCGAGTTCATGTAGCGGTGGGTGTAGAGCGCGCCGGCGCGGATGTTGGCGAGCAGCTCGTACTCGGCGCCCACCAGCACCTCGTCCGAGGACTGGGGCTTGATGCTCGGGTCCACCGGCACCCGGTCCGCCTTGCCGCCGAAGTGCAGGAAGCTCGGATCGATGTAGCCGGGGCCGAACGTGCCGTTGAACAGCTCCAGGTTGGAGTCGGCCAGGCACGTGGCCTGTCCTTCCCGCGTGGGGATGGTGGCGGGATCACACCGGCCCACGCCCGAGGAGTGCTTGGCCACGTAGCGCGGCTCGGGCGGGAAGGCGCGATCCAGCAGGTTGATGGGCACCTGCTGGTAGTAGCGCGCGAAGTTGGCGTAGACCTTCATGCGGCCGTTGGCCAGCGGGTCCACGACCAGGCCCAGCCGGGGGGAGATCTGGTTGGGCAGCGAGAAGGCCAGGTTGCCATCCCCACCGTAGAGCCACTGGGCGTCGTAGCGCAGGCCCACGTTGAGCGTCACGCGCTGGGCGATGGTCCAGCTGTCCTGCAGGAAGCCACCGGCCGTGTTGCTCGTGGTGGTGGAGTTCAGGAAGGGCAGGCTGATGGCCGTGTCCGGTCCCGACTGGTAGCCGAAGCGGCGGATGTCCACCCAGTTGGCGCCGTTGGTGGCCTCGAGCAGGAACACGGAGCCGGAGTAGGCCTTGCGGTTGTTGTAGCGCAGCAGCTCCACGTCCGCGCCCGCCTTGAGCACGTGGGTGCCCAGCGCCTTGAGCAGGTAGGTGGCCTTGGCGTTGGCCTGGACGCGGTCCAGCTTCGCGTCGTTGAGGTAGCCCGGGCCGCCCGCGTAGTACGAGTACACCGGACACGTCAGCAGGCCCGTGGTGTCCCCGTTGCGGGTGCACAGGTCACGCGCCGCGGCCAGGTCGGGCTCGTAGAAGAAGATGGGCCGCGGGGCGCTGTAGACGACCGTGGCCAGACCCGCCAGGCCCGTGGTGGAGCCCACCGCCGAGCCGTCCGACGGCAGGATGGCCGACGTCTGGTGGAACCAGCCCAGGTTGGCGTCCACGAGCAGCTTCTTGTCGTCGAAGGCGCCCGAGTAGCGCAGCGCGGTGGACGTCGTGCTCGACGTGGCCCGCGTGTAGAAGATCTCCGCGTCGGGGTTGCCGGGCAGCAGCGACAGCAACTGGCCCGTCAGGGGGCTGATGGCGATGGTGCCGTTGCCTCCCGACGTGGAGGGCGTGCCCGTCACCGACAACGAGAGGTTGTGGTTGGCGTTGAGCAGGTACGTCAGCTTGCCGATGTACTGCAGGCTCTGCCCCGTCGCCCCGATGTCGCGCCGCGAGCCGGGGATCTCCGTGAACAGGTTGAAGCCGCGCTCGTCCGTCTTCACCCGGAGCGTCCCCGAGGCCGGATCGATCTCCGTCTGGTAGGCGTTGACCGAGCGCGTGTGCGTGTAGCGGTTGTAGTTGGGCGCCACGCCCGCGAAGAACCACAGCTTGTCGTGGAGGATGGGACCGCCGAGGGTCACGCCCACGTCCCCCAGGAGGTTGAGCGCGTTGCGGCCCGCGAGCACCGACGAGGCGCTGACCACCTGGGCGCGCGTGCCCTCGAGGGCGCCCGGCGTCACGGTGCCGTACACCGAGCCGTGGAACTCGTTGGAGCCGGACTTCGTCACCGCGTTGAGCACGCCGCCCGTCGAGCGGCCGTACTCCGGCATGTAGCCGCCGGTGATGACGTTCACGTCCTGCACGAACTCCACGCTCAAGGGGCTCGCGTTGACGCCGAAGGCCGGGTCGTTGTTGGACAGGCCGTCCACCACGTACCCGTTCTCCGGCGACGTCGCGCCGTTGAGGGACACGCCGTACATGTCGTTCTGCGCGCCCGGCGCCAGCTCCGCCAGGCTCTCGAAGGAGCGGGCCGCGCCCGACTTGCCGCCCGGCCGGTTCACCGCGATGCGCTTGATGAAGTCCTGATCGACGTTGAGGCCCGTGCTCGTCGAGCCCACGTCCACCGTGGGCGGACGCGCCACCACGTCGATCTCGATGCTCTCCCGGGCGCTCTCGGGCAGGAGCTGCACGTTGACGCGGATGGTGCGATCCAGGCGCAGCTGGATCTCCGGCCGCGCGAACGGACGGAACGACTCCTTGTCGAAGCGCAGCGTGTACACGCCCGGCGGCAGCTGCGGAATGCGGTACTGGCCCTGCGTGTCCGTCACCACCACCTGCTCGCCTTGCAGGTTGGGCGAGGTGGCCGTGACGAGCACGTCGGGGGCCGGCTGGCGCGTCTCGGCGTCGATGACCGTGCCGAGAATCACGCTGTCGGCGTGGGCCACCGTTGCGGCGGACAGAACCGCGACCACTCCGGTTGCCCGGAGCATCCGTTTCACTTGCATGGTGCAACCCCCTCGCGCTGGGTGTGCTGGAACCCTGAACGTCGGCGAAAATAGCCGAGCCCGCCCAATTGTCCACGACTCCCGTGTCTACCCCGCGGGGGCCGTGAACACGGCGTCATCGGCGCGCACCGTCTCCATGGTCTGGCGCAGCGTGCCCTCGCCGAAGCGCAGCAGCAGCGCACCTCCGACGAAGCCCGGCACCGCGACGAGCATCATGGCGGTCAGCAGGTTGCGGGGCTCGGGCCCGAGCGCATCGGAGACGATTCCGACCACCAGTGGACTGAGCGCGCCAAAGCCCACGTAGAACATGCCGCCCAGGGCCATCAGCCGGGCCCGGACCCGCGCGGGCGCGATGCCCTGGTTGACGGTGGGCGACAGGGCGAGCCCGCCGAACGACGCGGCGATCTGCAAGGTCGCGATGACGTAGAACTGCGTGGGCGTCGTGGCGAACAGGTAGAGCAGCGAGAAGCCCAACGCGGCGAGCGCCCCCAACTGGGCGACCCGCACCGGCGCGGCGTCGACATCGCGCCGCGCGATGCGTTTGGCGAGCAGGTTGGCCGCGGTCACGCCGAGCACGCTGCCCACCGCGAAGACCTGGCCCAGGGTGACGCCCACCTCGGCGGGGGTCACGTTGAACAGCCGGACGATCACGACCGCGATCCACCCGAAGACGGTGAAGTTGGCCGCGCCAATCGCACCGAAGCCGGCGAACATCGACAGCAGCGTCCGCGCGTTCGCACGGCAGTACTCGAGCAGCCCGTCCCGGACCGCCGCGGGGGCCGTCCCGCCCGGGGCGCCCCCCCGCGCCGCCTCGCGCAGGGGAATGGCGAGCATCATCGGGATGAGCACGATTCCCGGCAGGGCCACCAGGATGAACACGATGCGCCACGTCGTGAGCGAGGCCAGCGCCTCCGGCAGCGCGGCGTGCGAGCGCTCCACCGCGCCAATCAGCAGGCCTCCGAGCGCCAGCCCCACCGCGTAGCCGAGCAACTGCGAGACGAAGAAGATGGAGTTGGCCAGCATGCGACGCGCCGGTGGGAACAGGTCCGGGATGAGCGAGTAGGTGACGGGACCGAGCACGGCCTCGCCCACCGAGATGCCCATCGCGAAGACGAACAACATCTCGTAGTCGCGCGCCAGCCCGGACGCGGCGGTCGCCGCGCACCAGATGAAGATGCACACCGCGAAGATGCGCCGACGGTCCACACGGTCGGCGAGCCAGCCGATGGGATAGGCGGCGAGGGCGACCACCAGGGTCGCGCCCAGGCCCCGCAGCGCGCCAATCTCCGTGTCGGACAGCGACAGCTCCTGTTTGATGGGCTCGGTCAACAACGCCATCACTTGCATCACCGAGTTGCCGCAGATCGACGCGAGGATGAGCGTCGTGAGGCCGTACCAGGCGCCGAGCGGAATGCGAGGGGAGGACGGCGTGGAAGTCGAGGGCTGCATCGTGCACTCCATGAAGTCACACCCATGGATTCATTGCGAGAAAGGCATTGCGGCGGCATCATCGGCCGCTGCATGGCTACCCCTTCGAACGGCAACGACCCGAAGCCCCTGTCCTGGACCGAGCTGGGACTCGGGCCGCGGTCCGTCCTGTCCTTCCTGCTCATCCTGGCCGTGGTCGCCGGGTGGCTCTACCACTGGTTCTGGGGACATGCCGCCCGCGCCGTCCCCGCACCCGCCACGCACATGGCGGACGTGGGGACCGTCAACGCCATGCGCGAGGACGTGTGTGGACCTCCCACGCCCAATGGCCGTCCCACCGCCTTCTCCATGCTCTACAGCGAGGAGAAGCGGGCGTGGATCGAGGCGGCCGTGGACGACTTCGCCCGGCTCTGCCCCAACATCCAGGTGAAGCTCACGGCCATGGGCGGGCTGGAGTCCGCGGATGCGCTGCTCTCCGGCAACCAGCGACCGCTCGTCTGGGCCCCCACGGATGACCTCAACGTGGACTACCTGTTGGCGCGCTGGAAGACGCGCGGCCGGGAGGAGACCCTGCTCGAGCCCTCCACGCGGACGGCCCTGGTGCGCACGCCCCTGGTGGTGCTCGTCTGGTACGACCGGCTGCGGATGTTCCAGGCGCTCCTGTCCGCGCAGACCAGCCGCGAGGGCTCGTGGATGTCCTCGCTCTGTGCCCTGGTGCCGCGCGACGTGGATCCCTCGGCGTCCCTGCTCCAGGACCAGGTCCCGGGCCGGTGGGCGGATTGGTATGATCAGAACGCCGCGCGGCTGCCCCGTCCCGCCGCCGGAGAGCGGCCCTTGCCCTCGCGCGAGGAGCTGGTGCGGTGGGATCGCGTGAAGATCCAGCACACCTCGCCCACGTACTCGACCTCGGGCTTCGAGGTGCTCTACCTGCTGGCCTACGACTACGCACTGCCGCCCCGCCAGCGCCGCTCCGCCCCGGCCTCGTCCGCCGACGCGGGCACCGAGGCGGACGCAGGCACCGAGGCGGAGGACGCGGGGCCTCAGGAGACCGTGGTGCTGGGCAACGAGCAGTTGCGCGAGGCCTTCGCCCAGGGCCTCGACGCGAAGAAGCCGCAGTTGCAGCGCTGGCTCCAGCGGTGCCAGGCGGGCATGCCCAACTTCCCGCGCTCCACGGAGCTGGCCACCAAGCGGATGCTCGACGAGGGCCCGTTGGAGTTCGATGGCGTGGTGACCTTCGAGCACCTGGCGCTGCCCTTGCTCCAGCGCATCGACCGCTACCCGGGCGCCCGGCCCGACGTGCGCATCAATTACCCCGAGCCCACCTTCGTCAACGAGCACCCGGCCTACCTGCTCTGGCCCGAGTCCCAGGGCCCGGAGCTCGAGGTCCAGCGCGACGCGGCGCGCCGCTGGCTGGCCTTCCTGCGCGGCAAGGAGCAGCAGCAGAAGGCCATCCTGCACGGCTTCCGTCCCGCCACGGACCTGTCACTGCTCGACTACGACGTGGACGGCAACCTGTTCCTGAGCCTGCGCCGCCACGGCGTCCAGCCCGTGTTGGAAGTGACCGAGCCGCCCCGGCTCACGGGACAACCCCTGGCGGACATGGTGGACATCTGGAAGGCGGCCGTGGGCCGGAACTGAGAGACGCCCCGAGGCGTCCCTCCGTTCCGGCCTGGACCGGAACTCAGGCCGGCGGGGAGCGGAAGCGCTGGGTGGCCGAATCGATGACCTCCTTGCGCAGCTCCTTCACCGTCTGCATGGACTTCTCGTACTGCTCCTTGAAGCGTCCCTGCATCTGCTTGGGATCGAAGTCCAGCAGCGAGCCTCCGGACTCCAGGTGCACGACGTACACCTGGCCCAGCGCATGGGTGAACGCCGCCGCCATGAGCGGAGCGGACACCGCGCTGAGGGCCCGGCCCACCCCCGGGATGAAGTTGACGATGCGCATCACCGCATCACCCGCGAGCGCGCCGCCCATGCCCATCACGATGGCGCTCACCACCTTGGCCGCCAGCCCCTCGGAGAACTTCACCTCGTAGAGGTCCGAGAGGTTCTTGAGCATCTTGATCTGCACGGCCGCCGCCGCCACCACGTCCATGTACGGAAAGACGATGACGAAGGTGCCAGCGCCCGCGGACCACAGCGTGTTGTTGCGGATGATGGCTTCCGCCGCGTAGAGCCGCTCCCGGGCCTCCGGTGAGCCCATCAGGGGCGTCACCGGCAGGGCTTGCGCCGAGGGGACGGCTTCTGGCGTCTTCTCCTCGGACGCGGGGGGCCGCGTGGAGGTCTCTACTTCAAAGGTCTCGACGGACATGCCTCGGACTCCTGTCTGGGTTCACGCGGAGGCGGGTGAGCGCGCGGCTCACGTCGCCTTGTATTCGGTCCGAGCCGCCGGCTCGGCGGCCTGGGGCGCTTCCTTGCGCAGCTGCTCCACGGTCACCCGGGCCTTCTCGAACTCGGCCTTGAAGTGCTCCTGCATCTTCTTCGGATCGAAGTCGAGCAGCGTGCCGCCCGACTCGAAGTGCATGAGGAACACCCGGCCCAGCGCGTTGGTGAACGCCGCCACGGCCAGCGGGAACGTCAGCACGCCCAGCGCCGAGCCCACGCCCGGAATGAGCTTGATGAGGCTGGCGGCGCCCACGCCCACGGCCAGGCCGCCCAGGCTCATCAGCAGCGAGCTCACGATCTTCTTGGCGATGCCCTCGGAGAACTTCACCCCGTAGAGGTCCGACAGCTCCTTGAGCATCTTGAGCTGCACCGCCGAGGCGGCCACCACGTCCACCACGGGGAAGATGAGCGCGCCGGCGCCCACCGCCCACAGCGTGTTGCGGCGAACGACGGCCTCGGCCTGCTTGAGCCGCTCGCGCGACTCCGCCGAGCCCAGCACGGGCTGGGGTGCCGGGGGCTGGTTCTTCGCCGCCTCCTTGGCCGCCGCCTTGGCGGCCTTGGCCTCCTGCTTCAGCTCCTTCTTCGTCTTCACCTCAGGCGTGGGGGACTGCGTCGGCGTCTCCACCTTGTGCGTCTCGACGGACATGCGGCTGCCTCCTGCGTGGGTTTGCTTGCGGTACGACGGGAATGCTCGGCTTCACTCCGGGTACGTCACTCCCTGCTGCCATCCCGTGAGGTTCCGCCGTCTCCACATCCCTTGGCGTGTCACGGAAAGTCCCATCTGGCCCCGAAGGGCCAACCATTTGTCGAATGTTCTTCATCGCTCGGGCGGCACGGGGGGCGCCTCGGCGCGGGTGTCACGCTGGACGGCCGGGGCGCCAAAGGCTGGCTTCGCTCGAGTGCCGTCCGTGGGAGCGGTCCGGGACTCGGCGGGCGGCTCGATGCGCGTGGGCGTGACCGTCCCCGCCGTGGGCGACGGCGTCGCGGGGCGCGTGCCGTTCGTGGGGAGCGGCTTCTCCTCGACGGCGGGCGTCGTCTTGCCCGTCGAGGCGCCGCCGGTGTCGCCGGGCGGGGGACGCGGCGGCGGGGTGGTGGCCGCCGCGGGCGAGGCCACGGCCGCGGGCGGTGGCCCCTCCAGGTTCATGATGAGCGAGGGCGCCTGGCCCTGCTGCCCGCCGCCGAGCAGCACCACCTTGGAGTTGGGCGAGCGCGACAGCTCCAGCGTGGCCTCGATGCTCTTGAGCCGGAGCACCTCGGGCGACAGCTTGCCGACGATCTCGTTGTAGTCGCGGATGCCGGCGGCCTCGGTCCGCTTGCGCTCGGCCTCCTTCTCCTCGCGCTCGAGCTTGTAGCGGTACTCGAGCATGAGCTGCTCCTGCCGGTACTTGTCCGCGATGGCGCCGGCGACCATGTCCGGCAGGGAGATGTCCATGAGCTTGAGCTCCTGCACCACCACGTAGGGCATGGCGTTGGGGTCCACTCCCAGGTCCTCGACGCGGCCGAGCACGGGCAGGCGCCCCAGCTCCTGCAGGACGTCCTTGGCGCTGGAGTAGATTTCGTGCGCGGGCCGGTTGCCGAAGGTGCGGCGCGTATGGGCCTGGATCTCCGGCAGCACGAGCTTGTCGAAGTACTCCTTGCCGATGTCGCGCTGCAGGAAGCCCAGCATCTCCAGCTGGGGCCGGAAGCGGATGGACACCTTCACGCCGAGCTGGAGGCCCTCCTCGCTGAGCACGTTGAAGTTCAGGGTGCGCTGCTGCAGCCGCGTGTCGTAGAGCGTGAGCCGATCCCACGGGGGGATGACGTGCAGGCCTTCCCCCCACACCCGGTCCGTGACGGTGCCGCCCGCGAGGAAGCGGTACATGACGGCGTTGTGGCCGGCGGGCACGGTGATGAAGACGCGCTGCCAGACAAAGCCCAGCAGGATGAGGCAGAAGACGAGCACCAGGTACACGACGAAGCGCAACTGGAGGAAGGCCGCCGCGAGCTGCTCACGGAAGGTCGGCGGCGGCTCGGGGTCGGGGGAGTTCTTGCTGCGGAACATGGATGCCTTCTCCTGGGAACTCACGCCGACCGGGACGTGTCAGCCTCGGGGGGGGGAGCCGACCGCTTCTTCTTCTTGGGCTTGATGCGCTTGGGTCCCGACAACACCGCCACCAGCACGCCGCCAATCGGCGTCAACACCACCGCCAGCAACACGGAGAGCCAGAAGCCGAGCCTGCGCGTGCCGCCCACCAGCCCCACGGAGAACACGAGCAGCACTGGCAGGAGGACGACGAGGACGGGAGTCAAGTCCATGGGGTTGAATCTCTCGGGAGGAAATCAGGTCGCCTTGGGCTCACCGCGCGAGGCCACCTTGCGCTTGAGCTCCGAGACGTGCTGCTGGGCCTTGTCGAACTCGCTCTGGAAGTACGCCTGCATCTTCAGGGGATCGAAGTCGAGCAGGGTGCCGCCCGCCTCGAAGTGCATGATGAACACCTGGCCGATGGCATGCGTGGACGAGGCGAGCGCCATGGGCAAGGACAGCATGCCCAGGCCCGTGCCGATGCCGGGGATGAGCTTGAGGAGCGAGGTGGCCAGGGCGCCCACGCCCACACCGCCCAGGCTCATGAGCATCGCGCCCACGAGCTTCCGGGCGAGCCCGTCCTTGAAGTCCACGCCGTACAGGGTCGCCAGCTCGCGCAACTGCTTGAGGTGCACGGCGGACGCGGCCACGAGGTCCGCCACGGGCACGCCGATGGCGCCCGCGCCCATGGCCCAGAAGGTGTTGCGGTAGACGATGGTCTCCGCCTGCCGCAGCCGCTCGCGCGTGTCAATTTGGGGCGTCGCCGCCTCCGCGGCGGGTTCAGGCGTCCCGGCGGGGGGCGCCGCGGTGTCCTTGGCCTCGGCGGCGGGGGCCTGGGGCGCTGTCTCGAACTGGATGGTTTCGACCGACATGTGCTGCCTTTCGTGTGGCGCGGGTCTCGAAGGGGAAGCGTCTCTCAGGAGATCTTCTCGGGGGAGGGGGGCGGCGGCGCGACGGCCTTGTGTTGTTCGATGGAGCGCACCTGGCCGTACTCCATGGTCACCACGCGGTCGGCACAGGAGAAGTACCGGTCATCGTGGCTCACGGCCACCACCGCCTTGCCGCGCGCGCGCAGCATCGGCAGCAGCTCGTTGTAGAAGAAGTGCCGGAACGTGGGGTCCTGATCCGCGGCCCACTCGTCGAAGATGTAGAGCGGGCGGTCCTCCAGCAGGGCCACGATCATCGCCAGGCGCTTGCGCTGGCCCGTGGACAGCTCCCGCCGGGTGAAGCGCTGCTGGGAGAAGGACGTCTGCTCCTCCAACTGCATCTGCGCGATCAGCGCCTGGACGGCCTCGGGCTGCACGTCCAGCAGGCCATAGAGCCGGGAGAACAGGTGGAAGTCCGTGAAGATGGTGCAGATGAGCTCGCGGTAGGCCGCGATGGTGTGCGTGTCCACGCGGATGCCGTCCACGCGGATGCTGCCGGCGCTGGCGGGGTAGAGCCCCGTGAAGGCCTTGAGGAAGGTGGACTTGCCGCTGCCGTTGCCGCCCACGATGAACACCACCTCGCCCGCCTGGATCGTCAGGTCCACCGGGCCGATGTGGAAGCTCGCGCCATCCGCCGTGGGGGTGTAGTTGTACTCGAGCCGGGAGATCTCGATGCGCGAGAAGCGCCCCTTCCAGGGGTCGGAGGCGAGCGCGTCCTTGGCGAGCGGATCGATGCCCGACTCCAGCTTCTGCTCCAGGGCCTCGAGCGCCATCAGCGCGTGGTTGGAGCGCACGTAGGCGGGGTAGCAGTTGACGGCGATGGCCACCGAGTTCCACGAGAGCATCAGCGCCGCGATGATCTGGGTGACCTGCACGCTCTTGAGCTCCAACTGCTGGGGGAGCACGAACACGATGGCCGCCAGCAGCGCGAAGAGCAGGGTGTTGGAGAAGATGAGGTTGTCGTCGAACAGATGGTTCGTGCGCGTGGTGCTGTCGCGCAGGCGCTCCGAGGTGCGCAGCACGTCCTCGCGCAGCTCCTGGCTGCGCCGGGCATTGAAGCGCGTCTCCTTGAAGCCCCGCAGCAGGTCCGTGAGCTGATCGAAGAAGGCGAGCCGGATGTGGCTCAGCCGCATCAGGCCGTTCTCCACCTGATCCTGGTTGGAGCGGAAGAGCATCAGGCCGCTGCCCAGCAGCAGGCAGATGAGCATCAGCGCCGGAATGGACAGCCACGCCAGGTAGAGCGCGGCGAACACCAGCACGCAGATGGACTGGAGCGTGGCGGCGATCATGCCCGCGGAGGTGGAGATGACCGTGACGTTCTCGGTGATGCGATCGTAGATCTCCGAGGTGCCCACCCGCTCGAAGCCCTGCAAGTCCATGCGCCGGATCTTGTCCACGATGCGGATCTTGATGTGGTGCAGCGCCGACTCGACCAGGTTCGTGGTGCGATGGAACGTGTAGCGCGAGGTCACCACGTACAGCACGACCGAGAGCGCGAAGAGCACGAACGAGTGCATCCGCACGTTGGGAATGCTGCGCGCCACGGTGTTGACGAGCGCGATGACGAAGGCATTGGCGAGGCCCGACAGGCTCGCGGCGATGAACAGATTGCGCCGCTCCGCGCCCGCCTCCTTGGACAGCAACTCGATGATGGTCATCGCCATGAAACCACTGCCTCTCTCCACGCAACGCGCTTCGGCCCCACGTAAGCGTGCGGCCCTGTTTTCGTCAATGAATGGACCGGCCCTTCAGCGCCGCTCCAAGGTGGCCTTGGCCCGCTCGTACTCGCGGATGAAGTGCTCCTGGACCTTCTTCGGATCGAAGTCCAGCAGCGTTCCGCCCGTCTCGAAGTGCAAGAGGAACACCCGGCCCACCGCGTTGGTGAACGCCGCCGCCGCCAGCGGGAAGGTCGCCAGCCCCAGCACCGAGCCCACCACGGGGATGGCCTTGAGCGCGCTCGCGGCCGACAGGCCCACCAGCGAGCCGCCCGAGCTCATCAGCAGCGAGAGCACCAGCTTGCGCGCGAGGTCCTGGGTGAACTTCACCCCGTAGAGGTCCGACAGCTCCTTGAGCATCTTGAGCTGGACCGCGACCGCGGCGGCGAAGTCCACCCACGGGAAGATGAGGGCACCCGCGCCCAGGGCCCAGAGCGTGTTGCGCTTGATGATGGCCTCGCCCCGCACGGTGCGCTGGCGCGCCTCCTCGGTGCCGAACAGGGGCGCCGCGGGTGGGGGCTCGGCCGGGGTGTGCGGCTTGGACTCGGGGGGTGCTGCGTTCGGGGTCTCGACGGACATGGGGGTCTCGGGGATGGGTGGTGCTACTGCGCCGCGTCTTCCACTGAATCCAGCCAGGCGGAGAGCTGGTGGGCCAGCGCCTCGGCATGCGGAGGTCTCACGAGGGTGGGGTGCGTGCCGGCGGACGCCACCACCGACAAGGGCGCGCACAACCGGGCCCACCCCTCCTGCTTCTCCTGGGTCGTCATCTCGCCCACTCCCAGCATGCCCTGACTGCTCTCCGCGGAGAACAGCCGCACGGGCGCCTCCAGCCGGCCCGCGGGCAGATCGTTCATCAACAGGCCCGCGTGGAAGACCTCTGCCCGGCCGCGCACGAGCGCCAGGTCCGTGCCCGGGGGAATGCGCCGCGAGCGCTCGCCGCACGCGCGCACCAACTCGAGCCGCTCCTCGTCCGTGGTCAGCTCCGCCATGCGCGCGCGCTCGGCGCTCAGGTCCAGGCCGCTCTCCAGCTCGTAGCCCTCGATCACCATGTTCATGAGGTGCGCGTGGTCGCGGGGCACCGGGAACAGGGCGTGCTTGTGCGAGGTGGCGTCGAAGAGCGCCAGGGTCACCCGCTCGCCCCGGGCGGCGAGCCGCTGCGCGAGGCGATAGGCCACCCAACCGCCGAGCGAGTGGCCGCCCACGTGGTAGGGCCCCTGGGGCCGCACGCGCACGAGCTCGCGCTCATAGCGCGCGGCCATGGCGTCCAGGGTGCGGTCCGGCGGGGTGTGTCCGTCCAGGCCCACCGCCTGCAAACCATAGAAGGGGCGATCAGGGCCGAGGTGCTGGGCCAGGGCCTGGAGGTAGAACACGTCGCCGCCCACGCCGGGCACGCAGAAGAACGGCGCCCGCGTGCCGTGGGGCTGCATGCACACGAGCGGGGCCCACAGCTCCTCCTCCGGGATGTCGCGGCGTCGCAGGGCCGCCAGGGCCTCCACGGTGGGATTCTGGAAGAGGCTGCCGAGCGACAGGGCGTAGCCGAGCTCCTCCTTGAGCCGGGACAAGAGCCGCACCGCCAGCAGCGAGTGGCCGCCCAGGGCGAAGAAGTCCGCGCGCACGTCCACCTCGGGCAGGCCGAGCGCCTCGCACCAGAGCCGGGCGATGGCCGTCTCCAGGGCGTCACGCGGCGGGAGCAGCGCGCCGAGGGCGGCCTCCGTCCGGGTCTCGGGCGCGGGGAGCGCCTTGCGGTCCACCTTGCCGCTGGAGTTGAGCGGGAAGGCCTCCAGGGGCACGAAGGCCGAGGGCACCATGTGCTCGGGCAGTCGCGTCCGCAGCCGCTCGCGCACGTCCGCCACCCGCCGCGCCGCGGCGTCCGCGTCCCACGGCGAGAGGACGAGCCAGGCCACGAGCCGCTTGGCACCCCGCTCATCCGCGCGCAACAGGACGCACGCGTCGCGCACCTCGGGCTGCTCGCGCAGGCTCTGCTCGACTTCTCCCAGCTCGATGCGGAAGCCGCGCAGCTTCACCTGGTTGTCGGTGCGGCCCACGTAGTCCAGCTGGCCGTCCTCCCGCCAGCGTCCGAGGTCGCCCGTGCGGTAGAGGCGGCCTTCCCCGAAGGGGTTGGGGATGAAGCGCTCGGCCGTCAGCTCCGGGCGGTTGAGGTAGCCCCGCGTGACGCTCACGCCACCCAGA
Source organism: Archangium primigenium (assembly GCF_016904885.1). Taxonomy (NCBI): domain Bacteria; kingdom Pseudomonadati; phylum Myxococcota; class Myxococcia; order Myxococcales; family Archangiaceae; genus Melittangium; species [Archangium] primigenium. Next base: position 6,340,142 of record NZ_JADWYI010000001.1, on the reverse strand, counting down.
TACACCTCGCCCGCCACGCCCAGCGGCGCGGGCCGCAAGTGCGCGTCGAGCACGTACATCTGGGTGTTGGACATGGGGCGACCCACCGCGGGCGCCTGGGCCGAGGGCTCGCAGTCCGCGAAGGTGGACCAGATGGTGGCCTCGGTGGCGCCATAGATGTTGATGAAGCGGCGGCCCGGAGCCCACTGGCGCACCAGCTCCGCGGAGCACGTCTCGCCGAACACCATGACGGTGTGCAGCGCGGGCAGGGGCCGCACAGGTACCGTGGCGAGCGCCGAGGGCGTGAGGCCCAAGGCGGTGATGCGCTGGCGCTCGAGGAAGGCGAGCAGCGGCTCGCCGGGGGCCAGCGCGTCCCGGGTGCCCATGCACAGCGAACCGCCCGCGCGCAGCGCCAGCCACAGCTCCAGGGCCGAGGCGTCGAAGGAGGCCGAGGCGAACTGGAGCACGCGGTCGTCCGGGCCCAGGCGGATGGCGCGGGCCTGGTCCTCGATGAAGCAGCACAGGCCCCGGTGGTGCACCAGCACGCCCTTGGGACGACCCGTGGAGCCCGAGGTGTAGATGATGTAGGCGAGGTTGTCCGGCGTGGCCTCGCACGGGGGCGGACGGGGATCCTGGGCGGCGAGGGTCCCGGCCTGCGTGTCCACCTGGAGGCAGCGCTCGGGCGCGAGCTGGAAGTGCGCGACGAGCGAGGACTGGGTGAGCAGCAGGCGCGGCTGGGCGTCCTGGATCATGAAGTCCAGACGGGCCTGGGGCGAGCCGGTGTCGAGCGGCAGGTAGGCGCCGCCCGCCTTGCTCACCGCGAGCATGGCCACGATGAGCTCCGGCGAGCGCTCCAGCAGCAGGCCGACGACGACCTCGGGCCCCACGCCGCGCGAGCGCAGCACGTGGGCGAGCTGGTTGGCGCGCGTGTCCAGCTCCCGGTAGGTGAGGCGCTGGACGCGCTGGCCGTCATCGAAGCAGAGGGCCTCGGCGTCGGGCGTGCGGTCCACCTGGGCCTCGAAGAGCCGATGGGCGCAGACGTCCTCCGGGTAGGGCTCCGCCCGGGCGGGATTGAAGTCCACGAGCAGGCGCTGGCGCTCGGCGTCGGAGAGCAGTGACAGCGCGCCCACGCGGCGGTCGGGGTGCCGGGCCACGTCGGCCAGCAGGGAGAGGAAGTGCCCGTTCATCCGCTCCAGCGTGGAGGCGTCGAAGAGGGCGGTGTTGTAGAGCCAGTAGGCCGACAAGCCGCCGTCGCGCTCCCACAGGTGCAGCTCCAGATCCATGCGCACCCGGGGGGGCTGCCCCGCGAGCGGTTGGAGCGCGAGCCCCGGCAGCGCCAGGTCCTGGAGGGGCGCGTTCTGCAGGGCGAGCACCACCTGGACCAGGGGGTTGAAGTTCTGGTGGCGCTCGGGGGCCAGCTCCTCCACGAGCCGCTCGAAGGGCAGGTCCTGGTGGGCGAAGGCCTCCTGCGTCGTGTGCTTCACCTGGGCGAGCAGCTCGCGGAAGGTGGGGTCGGCCGACAGGTCCGCGCGCAGGGCGAGCGTGTTGATGAAGACGCCGATGAGCGGCTCGGTCTCGGAGCGGGTACGCCCGGCGATGGGCGAGCCGACGACGACGTCCGGCTGGCCGCTCCAGCGCGACAGCAGCACCTGGTAGGCCGCCAGGAGTGTCATGAAGAGCGTGGCGCCCCCGTTCTGGCTCAAGGCGCGCAGGTCGCGCACCACGGAAGGCGGCACCTCGAAGCCGAGCACCTGGGCGTCGAACGTCATGACGCTCGGGCGGGGCCGGTCGGTGGGCAGTTGCAGCAGCGTGGGCGCATCGGCCAGCCGCCGCTTCCAGTAGTCCACCTGCCGCGCCAAGCGCTCACCCTGGAGCCAGTCGCGCTGCCACACGGCGAAGTCCGCGTACTGGATGGGCAGCTCGGGCAGCGGCGAGGGACGTCCCTGGTGGAAGGCGCCATACAGCTCCACCAGCTCGCGCTGCAGCACGCCCATGGACCAGCCGTCGCTCGCGATGTGGTGCAGGCACAGGAGCAGCACGTGCTCGTGCTCGGCCACCTGGATCAGGCTGGCGCGCAGCATGTGGTCGTGCGCCAGGTCGAACGGCCGCTGGCTGTCCTCCAACGCCAGGCGCTGGACTTCCGTCTCGCGCGCCTCGGGCGGGAGGTGCCGCACGTCCACGTGCTGGAGCGCGAAACCCCCGGCGGGCAGCACGTGCTGGAACGTTTGCCCGTCCTCCTCGCGGAAGAGGGTGCGCAGGCTCTCGTGGCGCCGCACGAGGGCGTCCAGCGTGGACTCCAGGGCCGCGGTGTCGAGCACGCCCGTCAGGCGCAGCGCCTGGGGCATGTTGTAGGCCGCGCCCGAGCCGAAGCGGTCGAGGAACCACAGCCGCTGCTGGGCGAAGGACAGGGGCAGCCGTCCGGTGCGCTCCGCGCGCGGAATGGGCTGGAGGCGCGTGTCCGCGTCCCCGCCGCCCGTCGCCAGCGCCTGGAGGGCCTCGGCCAGGGCGGACAGGGTGCGCGCCTCGAAGAGGAGCTTGAGGGGCACGTCGCGGCCGAGCCACTTGCCCAGACGGGACATGACCTGGGTGGCGAGCAGGGAGTGGCCGCCCAGCGCGAAGAAGTCGTCGTGGGCGCCCACCTGGGGCACGCCCAGCACTTCCTGCCAGACGAGGGCCACGGCCCGCTCGGTCTCCGTGCGCGGCGCCACGAAGGCGCCACCGACCGCGCCGCCCACCGCGGACGGAGCGGGCAGGGCCTTGTGGTCCACCTTGCCGTGAGACGTGAGGGGCAGCGCGTCCAGGGTGACCCAGGCGGAGGGCACCATGTACTCGGGCAGACGGGCGGACAGGGCCTGGCGCAGCAGGGGCACGAGCCGACGGTGCAGCTTGCCCAGCAGCGGATTGTTGGCGTAGTCGCGCCAGGGCCGCGGCGAGGCCACGGGCGCGGCCAGCACGGCGTCCGAGACGTCGACGTCGCTCCGGACCAACCGCACGTCCATCGTGTCCAGGGCGCCCTGGGGGGACGGGGTCAGGTGCACGCGGTAGGGCAGCGTGTCGCCGAGGGCCCAGAGCTCCTCCGGGTCCACGGACACGGGGGCCCGCGCCAGCGTCTGACGCAGCCGCGCCACGCCGTCCGCCGAGGCGCTGGAGAGCCAGGCGAGGGTGAGGGCCTCGTCGCGCAGGCGGGCGTTGGGGATGTCCCGCAGCTCGACGTGCGCGGGTCTCGCCTCGCTCAGCCAGCGGCGCAGGGAGGTGAGGGTCCACCCCTCGCGGCGCCAGTCATGCACGTCCGCGGGCACGGGGGCGGCGGCCGACGCGGCGGTGCCCACGTGCACCAGGGCCTGGTAGCGGAAGCGCGTCAGCTCGTTGTGGAACCGGCCGCGCTTGAGCCGCAGCTCCACGCCTCGCACCTGGGGCAGCCGGTGCGGCAGGGCGCGGAAGAGCTCGGCGTCGAGCAGCAGCTCCTCCTCGTCGCGCAGGCGCTGGCCCATGAGGGTCGACAGCTCGTCACGCGAGAGGGCGTCGGGCGCGCGGAACAGCTGCACCGAGGCGTGGTAGGCGTGCAGCAGGCGCAGATCGCGCACGTCTCCCAGGTAGATGACGCCGCCGGGACGCACCACGCGCGCCGCGCCCTCCAGTACCCGCAGCAGGTAGTCCGCGCTGGGGAAGTACTGGATGACGGAGTTGAGCAGCACCACGTCGAAGTGCGCCTCGGGCAGCCCCGAGAAGTCATCCGCGGAGCGCTGGGAGACCGAGACCCCCTCGAGGCCCGGCACCGTGCGCTGCATGAGGCGCACGTGCTCCACGGCGCTCTGGGCGTGGTCCGTGCCCAGGTAGCTCTCGCAGTGGGGCGCGATCCGGGCGAGCAACATGCCCGTGCCGCAGCCAATCTCCAGCAGGTGGCGGGGCCGCAGGGCGCGCACGTCGGCGACCGTGGCCTCCACCCACTCGGCCATCTCCTCCGCGGGCATGTCACCCCCGGTGTAGCTGCTGCCCCAGCCGGAGATGTTGAAGGTGCTGTCGGCCTGAGCGGTCGGCTCGACGTAGGACTGGCCGTGCAGCTCCTGCCACTGCCGCACCTGCTCGGCCTGGAGCGTGGCGTCCTCCGCCTGCGGCACGAGCCAGGCGGTGAGGGCAGGCTCGCCCCGGGCGTCCGCGCGCAACAGCACGCACGCCTCGCGCACGCCGGACTGCTCGCGCAGGGCCTGCTCCACCTCGCCCAGCTCGATGCGCAGGCCGCGCAGCTTCACCTGGCTGTCGGTGCGGCCCAGGTAGTCCAGCTGTCCGTCCTCGCGCCAGCGCGCCAGGTCACCCGTGCGGTAGAGGCGACCCTCGCCGAAGGGATTGGCGATGAAGCGCTCGGCGGTGAGCTGGGGACGGTTGAGGTAGCCCCGCGTCACGCCCACGCCGCCCAGGTACAGCTCGCCCGGGACGCCGACGGGCGCGGGACGCAGGTGCGCGTCGAGCACGTAGGCCTGGGTGTTGGCGATGGGCCGGCCGATCGCGGGCGCCTGGGCCGAGGGCTCGCAGCGCGCGACGGTGGACCAGATGGTGGCCTCGGTGGGGCCGTAGAGGTTGAAGAAGCGTCGACCCGGCGCCCACTGGCGCACGAGCTCCGCCGGGCACGCCTCGCCCGCGACCATCAGCGTGCGCAGCGCGGGCAAGGGGCCCACGGGAACGGCCGCCAGGGTGGAGGGCGTGACGACGGCGGCGGACACCCGCTGGCGCACGAGGAAGGCGCGCAGGGGCTCCCCGGGCGCCATGGCCTCCCGGCTGCCCAGGCACATCGTGGCGCCCACGCCCAGGGCGATCCACATGTCGGCCGTGGCGGCATCGAAGGTGACCGAGGCGAACTGGAGAACACGGTCCTCGGGCCCCAGCTCGAAGGTGCGGGCCTGGGCCTCGACGACGTTGCTCAGGCCCCGGTGGGGCACCAGCACGCCCTTGGGCTGGCCCGTGGAGCCCGACGTGTAGATGACGTAGGCGAGGCTGTCGGGGGACAGCTCGACGTCCGGCGCGTGGGGACTCTGGGCCGCGAGGGTGTCCGCCTCGGCGTCCACGAGGACACGGCACTCGGGCGCGAACGCGAGCCGCTCGGCGAGCGAGGACTGGGTGAGCAGGACCGTGGGCTGGGCGTCCTGGCGCATGAAGTCCAGGCGGGCCCGGGGCGCGGCCGGATCCAGCGGCAGGTAGGCGCCGCCCGCCTTGTGCACCGCGAGCATCGCGATGACCTGTTCCAGCGAGCGCTCGAGGAGCAGGGCCACGAGGCGCTCGGGGCCCACGCCGCGCGAGCGCAGCACGTGGGCGAGCTGGTTGGCGCGCGTGTCCAGCTCCCGGTAGGTGAGGCGCTGGAGGCGCTGGCCATCATCGAAGCAGACGGCCTCGGCGTCGGGCGCGCGGGCCACGTGGGCCTCGAAGCGCTGGTGGACGAACGTCCATGCCGGGGCGGCGGGCGCGGTGGCGTTGAAGTCCACGAGCAGGCGCTGGCGCTCGGCGTCGGAGAGCAGCGACAGCTCGCCCACGCGGGCCTCCGGCCGCTGGACCACGTCCGCCAGCAGGTGGAGGAAGTGCTCCTTCATGCGCTCCAGCGTGGAGGTGTCGAAGAGCGCGGTGTTGTAGAACCAGGTGGCCGACAGACCGCCGTCGTGCTCCCACAGGTGCAGCTCCAGGTCCGTGCGCACCTGCGGGGCCCGGCCCACGAGCGGCTGGAGCGAGAGCCCCGGCAGCGCCATGTCCTGGAAGGGCGCGTTCTGCAGGGCGAGCACCACCTGAACCAGGGGGTTGAAGTTCTGGTGACGCTCGGGGGCCAGCTCCTCCACGAGCCGCTCGAAAGGCAGGTCCTGGTGGGCGAAGGCCTCCTGGGTGGTGCGCTTCACCTGGGCGAGCAGCTCGCGGAAGGTGGGGTCGGCCGACAGGTCCGCGCGCAGGGCGAGCGTGTTGACGAAGAAGCCGATGAGCGACTCGAGCTCCGCCCGTGTGCGGCCCGCGATGGGCGAGCCGACGATGACGTCCCGCTGGCCACTCCAGCGCGACAGCAGCACCTGGTAGGCCGCCAGCATCGTCATGAAGAGCGTGGCGCCGCTCCGCTGGCTCAGCGCCCGCAGTTCCTTGACCACGGCCGGGGGAACCTCGAAGCCGAGCACCCGGGCCTCGAACGTCATGACGCTCGGGCGGGGCCGGTCGGTGGGCAGTTGCAGCAGCGTGGGCGCGCCCGCGAGCTTCGTCTTCCAGTAGTCCACCTGCCGCGTCAGGCGCTCGCCCTGGAGCCAGTCGCGCTGCCAGACGGCGAAGTCCGCGTACTGCAGGGGCAGCTCGGGCAGCGGCGAGGTGTCGCCCTGATGGAAGGCCGCGTAGAGCACCCGCAGCTCGCGCTGCAACACACCCGCAGACCAGCCGTCGCTCGCGATGTGGTGCAGGCACAGCAGCAGGACATGATCCTGCTCGGCCACCTGCACGAGACACGCGCGCAGCATGTAGTCGCGCGTCAGATCGAAGGGCCGCTGGCTGTCCTCGCTGGCCAGGCGGTGGACCTCGGCCTCTCGCTGCTCGAGCGGGAGGTGCCGCACGTCCACGCGGGCGAGCGTGAAGTCCTCGGCGGACAGGAAGTGCTGGAACGCCGTGTCCCGCTCCTCGCGGAAGACGGTGCGCAGGCTCTCGTGGCGTCGCACGAGCGCGCGCAGGGCGGACTCCAGGGCCCCGGCGTCCAACGCGCCCGTCAGCCGCAGGGGCTGGGGCATGTTGTAGGCCGAGCCCGCGCCGAAGCGGTCGAGGAACCACAGCCGCTGCTGGGCGAAGGACAGAGGGAGCCGTCCCGAGCGCTCCACGCGCGGAATGGCCTGGAGGGACGTGGCGTCACCGTGCTCGCCCTTGAGGGCGTCCAGCCGCTCGGCGAGCACCGCCAGTTCGCCCGCCTCGAAGAGCAGCTTGAGGGGCACGTCACGGCCGAGCCACTTGCCCAGACGGGACATGACCTGGGTGGCGAGCAGGGAGTGGCCACCCAGTTGGAAGAAGTCGTCCTGGGCGCCCACGACGTGCAGTCCGAGCACTTCCTGCCAGACCTGGGCCACGGCCCGCTCGGTCTCCGTGCGCGGCGCCACGAACGCGTCCCGGACGGCGCCCGCCTGAAGCGAGGGCGCGGGCAGGGACTTCGTGTCCACCTTGCCGTTGGCGGTGAGGGGCAGCGCGCCCAGGACCACCCAGGCCGTGGGCACCATGTACTCGGGCAGCCGCGACTTGAGCGCCTGACGCGGACCGGAGGCCCACGTGGAGGACGCGTCGTGGAGCACCGAGGTGTCCTGGGGCACGAGCCAGGCGGTGAGGGAGGGCTCGCCCCGGGCGTCCGCGCGCAACAGCACGCACGCCTCGCGCACGTCGGGCAGCTCGCGCAGGGCCTGCTCCACCTCGCCCAGCTCGATGCGCAGGCCGCGCAGCTTCACCTGGCTGTCGGTGCGGCCCAGGTAGTCCAGCTGTCCGTCCTCGCGCCAGCGCGCCAGGTCACCCGTGCGGTAGAGGCGACCCTCGCCGAAGGGGTTGACGACGAAGCGCTCGGCGGTGAGCTGGGGCCGGTGGAGGTAGCCGCGCGTCACGCCCACGCCGCCGTGGTACAGCTCGCCCGGCACGCCCACCGGCACTGGCTGGAGCCACTCGTCGAGCACGTACGCCTGGAGGTTGGCCAACGGCCGGCCGATGGGCGGCGCCGCGGGCCCGGGCTCGCAGCGCGCCGTCGTGGACCAGATGGTGACCTCGGTGGGGCCGTAGAGGTTGTAGAAGTGTCGGCCCGGCGCCCACTGGCGTACCAGCTCCGCCGGGCACGCCTCGCCCACCACCATCAGCGCGCGCAGCGCGGGCAGCTCGCCCACGGGCAGTGCCGCCAGGGTGGAGGGCGTGAGCACGGTGGCGGAGATGCGCTGGCGCTCGAGGAAGGCGCGCAGGGGCTCGCCGGGCGCGAGCGCGTCCCGGGTGCCCAGGCACAGCGTGGCCCCCACACCCAACGCCAGCCACACGTCGAAGGTGGCCGCATCGAAGGCCGCCGAGGCGAACTGGAGGACACGGTCCTCGGGCCCCAGCTCGAAGGTGCGGGCCTGGGCCTCGACGACGTTGCTCAGGCCCCGGTGGGGCACCAGCACGCCCTTGGGCTGGCCCGTGGAGCCCGACGTGTAGATGACGTAGGCGAGCGTGTCCGGCGTGGCCTCGCTCTCAGGGGCGTGGACTGGCTGGGCGGCGAGGCGCGCGGCGTCCACGTCCACGCGCACGCACCGCTCCAGGGGGAGCGCGAAGTGCGTGGCGAGCGAGGACTGGGTGAGCACCACCCGCGGACGGGCCTCCTGGAGCATGAAGTCCAGGCGCGCCGGGGGCACCGCCGGGTCCACCGGCAGGTAGGCGCCGCCCGCCTTGTGCACCGCGAGCATGGACACCACCAGCTCCGGGGAACGCTCGAGCACCAGGGCCACGAGGCTCTCGGGCCCCACGCCGCGCGAGCGCAGCGCATGGGCGAGCTGGTTGGCGCGTGTGTCCAGCTCCCGGTAGGTGAGCGTCCGCGTCTCGGGGCCGTCCTCGAAGTGGAGGGCGGTGGCGTGCGGCGTGCGCGCCGCCTGGGCCTCGAAGCGCTGGTGGGCGCACGTCGCCTCGGGGAAGGGCGCCCGGGTGCGGTTGAGGTCCACGAGCAGGCGCTGGCGCTCGGCGTCGGAGATCAGCGACAGCGCGCCCACGCGGGCCTCGGGCCGCTGGACCACGTCGGCCAGCAGGGTGGCGAAGTGGCCGCGCAGGCGCTCGAGCGTGGCGGAGTCGAAGAGGGCGGTGTTGTACACCCACGCACCCGACAGGCCGCCGTCCTGCTCCCACAGGAACAGCTCCAGGTCGAGGCGCGCCTGCTGCGCGGCCGGCGGCAGGGGCTCGAGGGTGAGGCCCGGCAGGCGCAGCGTCTCCTCCGGCGTGTTCTGCAGGGTGATCGCCACCTGGACGAGGGGGTTGAAGTTCTGGTGGCGCTCGGGGGCCAGCGCCTCCACGAGCCGCTCGAAGGGCAGGTCCTGGTGCTCGAAGGCCTCCTGGGTGGTGCGCTTCACCTGGGCCAGCAGGTCCAGGAAGCGGGGGTTGCCCGAGAGGTCCGCGCGCAGGGCGAGCGTGTTGATGAAGACGCCGATGAGGGGCTCGAGCTCCGTCCGGGTACGCCCGGCGATGGCCGAGCCCACCACGATGTCCTTCTGACCGCTCCAGCGCGACAGCAGCACCTGATAGGTCGCCGTGAGCGCCATGAAGAGCGTGGTGCCGTGGTCCTGGGCCAGGGCGCGCAGCGCTTCGAGCAGCGCGGGCGGCAGGGTGAAGCCCAGCGTGCGGGCCTCGAAGGTCATCACGCTCGGACGGGGCCGGTCGGTGGGCAGTTGCAGCAGCGTGGGCGCCCCGGCGAGCCGCGTCTTCCAGTAGTCCACCTGGACCGCGCGGGCCTCTTCCTGACGCGCGTCGCGCTGCCACACGGCGAAGTCGGCGTACTGGAGGGACAGCTCGGGCAGCGCGGCGGACCGGCCTTCCCGGAGGGCCGTGTAGAGGGCCGACAGCTCGCGCTGGAGCACGCTCGCGGACCAACCATCGCTCGCGATGTGGTGCAGGCACAGCAGCAGCACGTGCTCGTGCTCGGAGACGAGCACGAGGCGGGCGCGCAGCATGAAGTCGCGGGCGAGGTCGAACGGCCGCTGGCTGTCCTCCAACGCCAGGCGCTGGACTTCCGCCTCGCGCGCCTCGGGCGGGAGGTGCCGCACGTCCACGTGCGAGAGCGTGAAGTCCTCGGCGGACAGCACGTGCTGGAAGGTCTGTCCGTCCTCCTCGAGGAAGACGGTGCGCAGGCTCTCGTGGCGCCGCACGAGCGCGCCAAGGGCCTCCGCCAGGGCCACGCCGTCGAGCACGCCCGTCAGGCGCAGCGCCTGGGGCATGTTGTAGGCCGTGCCGGAGCCGAAGCGGTCGAGGAACCACAACCGCTGCTGGGCGAAGGACAAGGGCAGCCGTCCCGTGCGCTCCGCCCGGGGGATGGGCTGGAAGGCCGGGCCGCCGTCCTGAGCGGCCTTGAGCGCCTCCAGCCGCTCGGCCAGGGAGGCCACGTCACTCGCCTCGAAGAGCACGCGCAGGGGCACGTCCCGCCCCAGCCACCGGCTCAGCCGTGACGTCACCTGGGTGGCCAGCAGCGAGTGGCCGCCCAGCGCGAAGAAGTCGTCGTGGGCGCCCACCTGGTCCACGCCCAGCACTTCCCGCCAGATGGCGGCGACTTCCTCTTCCGTGGGCGTGCGCGGGGCGACGAACTCGCCGGCCGCCGCCCTCAGGAAGGTGGGCTCGGGCAGGGCCTTGCGATCCACCTTGCCACTGGCGTTGAGCGGCAGGGCGCTCATCACCACCCAACCGGAGGGCACCATGTAGTCCGGCAGCCGGGCCTCGAGCGCCTGGCGCAGCGAGGCCACCCAGTCCTGGGAATCGGCCGGGGGCTCGTGGGCTGCGACATACGCCGCCAGGGCGGGCTCGCCCCGGGGGTCCGGACGCAAGAGCACGCTCGCCTCGCGCACGCCGGGCAGCTCCAACAGGGCCTGCTCGATCTCCCCCAGCTCGATGCGGAAGCCGCGCAGCTTCACCTGGTTGTCGATGCGGCCCAGGTAGTCCAGCTGGCCATCCTCCCGCCAGCGCCCGAGGTCCCCCGTGCGGTAGAGGCGGCCCTCGCCGAAGGGGTTGGGAATGAAGCGCTCGGCCGTCAGGTCCGGCCGGTTGAGGTAGCCGCGGCCCACCTGGACGCCCCCGAGGTACAGCTCGCCCGCCACGCCCACCGGCACCGGCTGCATCCGGCCGTCGAGCACATAGGCCTGGTTGTTGGCGAAGGGCCGGCCGATGGAGGGCGGCACCGGGCCGGGCTCGCACCGGGCCACGGTGAAGTTGATGGTGGTTTCCGCGGGGCCGTAGATGTTGAAGAAGCGGTGCCGCGCGCCCCACTGGCGCACCAGCTCCGCCGAGCACGTCTCGCCGCCCACGATGACCGTGTGGAGCGCGGGCAGCTCGCGGTACGGCACGGCGGCGAGCGTCGACGGGGTGAGGTTCGCGGTGGTGATGCGCTGGCGCTCGAGGAAGCCGAGCAGCGGCTCGCCTGGGGCCAGCGCGTCGCGGCTGCCCATGCACAGCGTGGCGCCCGAGCACAGCGCCATCCAGATCTCCGAGCCCGCCACGTCGAAGGAGATGGAGGCGAACTGCATGACCCGGTCCCCGGAGGTGATGCCCATCCGGAGCATGTCGTGGCCCAGGCTGCTCAGGCCCCGGTGGGGCACGAGCACGCCCTTGGGCTGACCCGTGGAGCCCGACGTATAGATGATGTAGGCGAGGCTGTCGGGCGTGAGCGCGAGCGGCAGCGGGTGCTCGCTCTGGGCGGCGACCGTCGCGTGCTCGGTGTCCACGCACAGGCAGCGCTCGGCGGGCAGCGCGAAGCGCGCCGCGATGGCCGAGTCGGTGAGGATCACCTGGGGCCGGGCGTCCTGGAGCATGAAGTCCAGACGGGCCTGGGGCGTGGAGGGCAAGAGCGGCATGTAGGCGCCGCCGGCCTTGTGCACCGCGAGCAGGGCGATGATGAGGTCCGCGGAGCGCTCGAGCAGCAGCGTGACGATGCGCTCGGGGCCCACGCCGCGCGAGCGCAGGACATGGGCGAGCTGGTTGGCGCGCGCGTCGAGCTGTCGGTAGGTGAACGACGCCACGGGCCGCCCGTCATCGAAGCACAGGGCCTCGGCGTCGGGCGTGCGGGCCACCTGGGCCTCGAAGAGCTGGTGGACGCACAGCGCCTCCGGGAAGGGGGCCTGGGTGCGGTTGAAGTCCACGAGCAGCCGCTGGCGCGCGGCGTCGGAGAGCAGGCGCAGCTCGCCCACGCGGGCCTCGGGTCGCTGGAGCACGTCGTCCAGCAGCGTGAGGAAGGTGTCCTGCATCCGCGCCAGGGTGGACGCCTCGAAGAGCGCGGTGTTGGAGATCCACTGGCCCGACAGGCCGCCGTCCTGCTCCCACAGGTGCAGCATCATGTCGGTGCGGACCTGCGGCGCTTCCGAGGCCAGCGGTTGGAGCGACAGTCCCGGCAGCCGCCACGGCTCGTCCGGGTTGTTCTGCATGACGAGCAGCACCTGGACGAGCGGGTTGATGTTCTGGTGGCGCTCGGGGGCCAGCTCTTCCACGAGCCGCTCGAAGGGCAGCTCCTGATGCTCGAAGGACTCCTGGGTGGTCCGCTTCACCTGGGCGAGCAGCTCGCGGAAGGTGGGATTGGCGGAGAGGTCCGCGCGCAGGGCGAGCGTGTTGACGAAGAAGCCGATGAGCGACTCGGTCTCCGCGCGGGTGCGGCCCGCGATGGGCGAGCCGACGACGACGTCCGGCTGGCCGCTCCAGCGCGACAGGAGCACCTGGAAGGCCGCCAGCATCGTCATGAAGAGCGTGGCGCCGCTCTCCTGGCTCAGGGCGCGTAGGGCCTCGAGCCGCGCGGCGGGCAGCGTGAAGCCCAGGGTCTGGGCGTCGAAGGTCATGACGCTCGGGCGCGGCCGGTCCGTGGGCAGCTGCAGCAGCGTGGGCGCGCCCGCGAGCTTCGTCTTCCAGTAATCCACCTGACGTGTCAGGCGCTCGCCCTGGAGCCCGTCGCGCTGCCACACGGCGAAGTCCGCGTACTGGATGGGCAGTTCGGACAGCGGCGAGGGCTGTCCCTGCTGGAAGGCCGTGTAGAGCGCGGACACCTCGCGCTGCATCACCCCCATGGACCAGCCGTCGCTGGCGATGTGGTGCAGGCACAAGAGCAGGACCTGGTCCTGCTCGGCCACGTGCACCAGGCACGCGCGCAGCATGCAGTCGCGCGTCAGATCGAAGGGCCGCTGGCTGTCCTCCAGCGCCAGGCGCCGCACCTCGGCCTCGCGCCGCTCGGGCGGGAGGGGCCGCAGGTCCACGCGCGCGAGCGAGAAGGCCTCGGCGGGCAGGACGTGCTGGAGGGCCGTGTCCCGCTCCTCGCGGAAGACGGTGCGCAGGCTCTCGTGGCGCCGCACGAGCTCACGCAGCGCGGACTCCAGCGCCTCGGCGTCCAGCGCGCCCGTCATCCGCACGGGCATGGGCATGTTGTAGGCCGCGCCCGCGCCGAAGCGATCGAGGAACCACAGCCGCTGCTGGGCGAAGGACAGGGGCAGCGGTCCCGAGCGCTCCACGCGCGGAATGGCCTGGAAGCCCGGACCCTTCAGGGCCTCGAGCCGCTCCGCCAGGGAGGCCACGTCACTCGCCTCGAAGAGCAGCCGCAGGGGCACGTCCCGGCCCAGGTGCTTGCTCAGCCGCGACGCCACCTGGGTGGCCAGCAGCGAGTGGCCGCCCAGCTCGAAGAAGTCGTCCAGGGCGCCCACCTGGGGCAGGCGCAGGACCTCTTGCCAGACGTGCGCCACGGCCCGCTCCAGCGCCGTGCGCGGGGCGAGGAACGCTTCCTGGAGCGTCGCGAAAGTGGGGGCGGGCAGGACCTTGCGGTCCACCTTGCCACTGGCGTTGAGCGGCAGGGATTCCAGCGGCACCCAGGCCGAGGGCAGCATGTAGTCCGGCAGCCGGGTGGCCAGGGCCTGGCGCAGCGAGGCCATCCACGCGGGGGGCTCGGCGGGCACCTGGCCCTCGGGCGTCACCACGTAGGCGGCCAGGGCGGGCTCGCCCCGGGCATCCGGCCGCAGCAGGACGCACGCGTCGCGCACCCCGGGCAGCTCACGCAGGACGTGCTCCACCTCGCCCAGCTCGATGCGGAAGCCGCGCAGCTTCACCTGGTTGTCGATGCGGCCCAGGTAGTCCAGCTGCCCGTCCTCGCGCCAGCGCGCCAGGTCACCCGTGCGGTAGAGGCGACCCTCGCCGAAGGGGTTGGGGATGAAGCGCTCGGCCGTCAGATCCGGGCGGTTGAGGTAGCCGCGGCCCACGCCCACGCCGCCCAGGTACAGCTCGCCCACCGCGCCCAGGGGCAAGGGTCGCAGGTGCGCGTCGAGCACATAGGCCCGGGCGTTGGCGATGAGGCGACCGATGGGCGGCGGACGCGTGTCGGGCTCGCATCGCGCGGCGGTCACCTCGATGGAGACCTCGGTGGGCCCGTAGATGTTGAAGAAGCGGCGGCCCGGAGACCACTGGCGCACGAGCTCCGCCGAGCAGGCCTCTCCGCCCACCAGGAGCGTGTGCATGGTGGGGAGTGGATCGACGGGCAGCGCGCTCAGGGCCGAGGGCGTGAGCGTGGCGGCGGTGATGCGCTGGCGCCGCAAGAAGGTCAGCAGGGGCTCACCCGGGGCCATGGCGTCCGCCGACCCCAAGCACAGCGTGGCGCCAGAGCCCAGGGCCATGGTCACGTCGGCGATGGCCGCGTCGAAGGAGATGGAGGCGAACTGGAGGACCCGATCCCCGGGCCCGATGTTCTGCAGGCGGCTCTGCGCGTGGGCGATGTTGCGCAGGCCCCGGTGGTGCACGAGCGCGCCCTTGGGTTGGCCCGTGGAGCCCGAGGTGTAGATGATGTAGGCGAGGTGGTCCGCGGACACGCCACTGTCCGGGGCGTGGGCGGGCAGGGCGGCGAGGGCGTCGCGCTCGGCATCCACGAGCAGGCAGTGCTCGGGCACGAGCGCGAAGCGCGCGACGAGGGACGCCTGGGTGAGGAGGACCTGGGGCCGCGCGTCCTGGAGGATGAAGTCCAGCCGGGCCTTGGGCGTGGAGGGCAGGACCGGCAGGTAGGCGCCGCCGGCCTTGTGGATGGCGAGCAGGGCGATGATGAGCTCGGCCGAGCGCTCCAGCAGCAGCAGGACGACACGCTCGGGACCCACGCCGCGCGCGCGCAGCGCATGGGCGAGCTGGTTGGCGCGCGTGTCCAGCTGCGCGTAGGTGAGCGTCTCCTCGCGCTGGCCGTCATCGAAGCAGAGCGCCTCGGCGTCGGGCGTGCGCGCCGCCTGGGCCTCGAAGAGCTGATGGAAGCACGGCTCCACGGGGGCGTCGGTGGTCGTGGCGTTGAAGTCCACGAGCAGGCGCTGGCGCGAGGCCTCGGACAGCAGGGACAGCTCGCTCACGGGGACATCGGGGCGCTGGACGAGGTCCGCCAGCAGCGTGGCGAAGCTCTCGTGCATGCGCTCCAGGGTGGAGGCGTCGAAGAGGGCCGCGTTGTAGAGCCAGAGCCCCGACAAGCCGCCGTCGCGCTCCCACAGGTGCAGCTCCAGGTCCATGTGGGCCTGGGCGGCCTGCTCCGGCAGGGACTGGACGACGAGCCCGGGCAGGCGCGGATCCTCCGGAGACGCGTTCTGGAGGACGAGCACCACCTGGACGAGGGGGTTGAAGTTCTGGTGGCGCTCGGGGGCCAGCTCCTCGACGAGCCGCTCGAAGGGCAGATCCTGGTGGGCGAAGGCGTCCTGGGTGGTGTGCTTCACCTGGGCGAGCAGCGCGCGGAAGGTGGGGTTGGCCGACAGGTCCGCGCGCAGGGCGAGCGTGTTGACGAAGAAGCCGATGAGCGGCTCGAGCTCCGCGTGGGTCCGGCCCGCGACGGGGGTTCCCACCACCACGTCCGATTGACCGCTCCAGCGCGACAGCAGGACCTGCCAGGCCGCCGTGAGCGTCATGAAGAGCGTGGCGCCCGCCTTCTGGCCCAGGGCCCGCAGTGGTTGGACCAGCGCGGAGGGCAGCGCGAAGCGCACCTGGCCGGCCTCGAAGGTCATGACGCTCGGACGCGGCCGGTCCGTGGGCAGCTGCATCAGCGTGGGCGCTCCGGCCAGCCGCCGCTTCCAGTAGTCCACCTGGCTGGAGAGCCGCTCGCCCTGGAGCCAGTCGCGCTGCCACAGGGCGAAGTCCGCGTACTGCAGGGCGGGCGCCTCCAGCGGCGAGGGCTGGCCTTGGTGGAAGGCCGCGTAGAGCGCCGTCAGCTCCCGCCACAGCACGCCCAGGGACCAGCCGTCGCTGGCGATGTGGTGCAGGCTCACGAGCAGCACGTGCTCGTGCGTGTCCAGCCGCACCCGCGTGGCGCGCAGCATGAAGTCCCGGGAGAGATCGAACGGGCGGCGGCCGTCCTCCAGCGCCAGCCGCTGGACCTCGGCCTCGCGCTGAGCGGGCGCCAGGTGCCGCAGGTCATGGGCCGCGAGCGTGAAGGCCTCGGGGGACAGGATGTGTTGCCAGGCCTGTCCGTCCTCCTCGTGGAAGACGGTGCGCAGGCTCTCGTGGCGGGTCACGAGCGCGGCCAGGGCCGCCTCCAGCGCCGGGACGTCCAGCGCGCCCGTCAGCCGCAGGGCCTGGGCGATGTTGTAGGCCGAGCCCGTGCCGAAGCGGTCGAGGAACCACAGGCGCTGCTGGGCGAAGGACAGGGGCACCCGTCCGGTGCGCTCCGCGCGCGGAATGACCTGGAGGGCCGTGTGCGCGGACGCGTCCAACTGGCGCGCGAGGGCCTCCACCGTGTGTGCCTGGAAGAGCAGGCGCAGGGGAACGTCGCGGCCGAGCCGCTTGCCCAGGCGCGCCGTCACCTGGGTGGCGAGCAGCGAGTGGCCGCCCAGCGCGAAGAAGTCGTCCCGCGCGCCCACCTGCTCCACGCCGAGCACCTGCCGCCAGACCTGGGCCACGGCCTCCTCGGTCGCGGTGCGCGGCGCGACATAGGGGCCGCTCGCCCCGGGGGACGCGGAGGGCGCGGGCAGGGCCTTGCGGTCCACCTTGCCGTTGGACGTGAGGGGGAAGGCCTCCAGGGGCACGAAGGCCGCGGGCACCATGTACTCGGGCAGCCGCGCGCGCAGCCGCTCGCGCAGCGGGGCCACGAGGGCCTCCATGGCCGCCGCGTCCATCGGGCCCAGGACGAGCCACGCCACGAGCCGCGTGTCGCCCGGCGCGAACTCGCGCGGGAGCACCAGGGCCTGGCTCACGCCGGGCTGCTCCGTCAGGGCCGCTTCGATCTCCCCCAGCTCGATGCGGAAGCCGCGCAGCTTCACCTGCTGGTCGATGCGGCCGAGGTACTCCAGCTCGCCGTTGGGCAGTCGGCGCGCCGCGTCGCCCGAGCGGTAGAGCGTGCCCGGGCCGAAGGGGTTGGGCAGGAAGCGGGCGGCGTTCAGCTCGGGGCGGCGCAGGTAGCCGCGCGCCACGCCCGCGCCTCCGACGTGGATTTCACCCGCCAGGCCCACGGGCACCGGCTGGCCATGGGCGTCGAGCAGCAACAGGCCCAGGTCCGGGATGGGCTGGCCGAGCATGCTGCCCGGACGCTCCACGTCCTCCTGGCTCAGCGGACGATACGTGACGTGCACCGTCGTCTCGGTGATGCCGTACATGTTCACGAGCAGGGGCTCGCGATCGCCATGGCGGGAGAACCAGCCGCGCAGGCTCTGGAAGTCGAGCGCCTCGCCGCCGAAGACGACGTAGCGCAAGGACAGGGTGGGGCGGATCTCCGCCTCCTCCTCGGCGCGCGACAGCTGGGTGAAGGCGGAGGGCGTCTGGTTGAGGACGGTGACGCGCTCGCGCGCCAGCAGGCGCAGGAAGTCCGCGGGCGAGCGGCTCACGTCATGGGGCACCACGACGAGGCGGCCACCGTACAGGAGCGCGCCCCACATCTCCCAGACGGAGAAGTCGAAGGCCAGCGAGTGGAAGAGCGTCCACACGTCGTCGGGACCGAAGCGGTACCAGTCCTCGGTGGCGGTGAAGAGCCGCATGACGTTGGCGTGCGTCACCTGCACGCCCTTGGGCTTGCCCGTGGAGCCCGAGGTGTAGATGACGTAGGCGAGGCTGTCGGGCGTGGCGGTGGACTCGGGGCGGGTGACCGGCTGGCGCTCCAGCACGTCGCCCGGGGTGTCGAGGCACAGCGTGTGCGGCACGGGGGCCGTGCCCATCCGGCCGAACAGGGAGGACTGCGTGAGCAGGACGGGGGCCTCGCTGTCCTCGAGCATGAACGCCACGCGCTCGGGCGGATACATGGCGTCCATGGGCAGGTAGGCGCCGCCCGCCTTGAGGATGGCGAGCAGGGCGACGACGGCCTCGGGCGAGCGCTCCATCCACACGCCCACGAGCGTCTCGGGACCCACGCCCCGCGAGCGCAGGTGCCAGGCGAGCTGGTTGGCCTGGGTGTCCAGCTGCGCGTAGGTGAGCGTGCGCGTGCGCGGCCCGTCCTCGAAGGAGACGGCGAGGGCGTGGGGCGCGCGCTCCACCTGTGCCTCGAAGCGCTGGGCGAGGCCTTGCGTCACGGGAAGCGCGGGCACGACCGGACGGCCCTCGGCGAGCAGGTGCTCGCGCTCGGCGGAGGTGAGCAGGGACAGCTCGCCCACGCGGGCCTCGGGGCGCTGGGCGGCGTCCGCCAGTAGGGTGGCGAAGTGCTCCCGCATGCGCTCGAGGGTGGCCGTGTCGAAGAGGGCGGTGTTGTAGACCCAGGTGCCCGTCAGGCCGCCGTCCCGCTCCCACAGGTACAGCTCCAGATCCATGTGCACCCGCTCCGCCTGGAGCGGCAGTGCGTGGAGCGACAGCCCCGGCAGCCGCCAAGGCTCCTCGGGGGCGTTCTGCAGGGAGAGCGTCACCTGGACGAGCGGGTTGAAGTTCTGGTGGCGCTCGGGCGCGAGCTCCTCCACGAGCCGCTCGAAGGGCAGCTCCTGGTGATCGAAGGCGGCCTCGGTGGTGCGCCGCACCTGGGCGAGCAGCTCGCGGAAGGTGGGGTTGGCCGAGAGGTCCGCGCGCAGGGCGAGGGTGTTGACGAAGAAGCCGATGAGCGACTCGGTCTCCGCCCGCGTGCGGCCGGCGATGGGCGAGCCGACGACGACGTCCTGCTGGCCGCTCCAGCGCGACAGGAGCACCTGGAAGGCCGCCAGGAGCGTCATGAAGAGCGTGGCGCCGCTCTGCTGGCCCAGCACCCGCAGGGCCTGCACCAGCGAAGGCGGCAGCGTGAAGTCCAGGGAGTGGGCGTCGAAGGTCGTGACGCTCGGGCGGGGCCGGTCCGTGGGCAGTTGCAGCAGCGTGGGCGCTCCGGCCAGCTGCCGCTTCCAGTGCTCCACCTGCCGCGTCAGGCGCTCGCCCTGGAGCCAGCCGCGCTGCCACACGGCGAAGTCCGCGTACTGGATGGGCAGCGCGGGCAGCTCGGCGGCCGGACCCGAGTGGGCGCCCGCGTAGAGCGCCGCCAGCTCGTGGCGCATCACGCCCGAGGACCAGCCATCGCTGGCGATGTGGTGCACGCACAAGAGCAGCACGTGCTCGTGCTCGGACACGTGCACCAGGCAGGCGCGCAGCATGAAGTCGCGCGCCAGATCGAAGGGGTGCTGGCTGTCCTCGCGGGCCAGCCGCTGGCTCTCGGCCTCCCGCTGCTCGGCGGGCAGGGCCTGGAGGTCCACGCGCGCGAGCGTGAAGTCCTCGGCGGACCGCACGTGCTGGAAGGCCTCGCCCTCCTCCTCGCGGAAGACGGTGCGCAGGCTCTCGTGGCGGTGCACGAGCGCGCGCAGCGCGGACTCCAGTGCCGCGGTGTCCAGCTCGCCCGTCACGCGCAGGGCCTGGGGGATGTTGTAGGCGGAGCCCGAGCCGAAGCGATCGAGGAACCACAGGCGTTGCTGCGCGAAGGACAGGGGCGTCCGTCCGGTCCGCTCGGCGCGGACGAGGGGCTGGAAGGCCGCTTCCGTCCGGTCGACGTGTTGTGTCCGCGAGGCCTCGATCCGCTCGGCGAGGGCGGCCACGGTGCGCGCCTCGAAGAGCAGGCGCAGGGGCAGATCCCTCCCCAGCCACCGGCTCAGGCGGCCCATGACCTGGGTGGCCAGCAGCGAGTGGCCGCCCAGCTCGAAGAAGTGATCCAGGGCGCCGACGCGAGGCAGCTTCAGCACCTCCTGCCAGATGCGCGCCACGGCCTCCTCGGTGGCCGTGCGGGGCGCGACGAAGTCGGCGCTCGAGGCCCGCTCCTCGAACGAGGGGGTCGGCAGGGCCTTGCGATCCGTCTTGCCGCTGCTGTTGCGAGGCATCTCCTCGAGCGTCACCCACGCCGAGGGGACCATGTACTCCGGCAGTTGGGTGGCGAGCGTCTGGCGCAACGAGGCCACCCACGACGGCGACGCATCGAGCGCCAGCGGCGCCTGGGGCACCACGTAGGCGACGAGGGCGGGCTCGCCGCGCGCGTCTGGACGCAGCAGGACACACGCCTCGCGCACGCCGGACACCTCACGCAGCGCCTCCTCGATCTCCCCCAGCTCGATGCGGAAGCCGCGCAGCTTCACCTGGTTGTCGATGCGGCCCAGGCAGTCGATCTGCCCGTCCGCCCGCCAACGCGCCAGATCTCCCGTGCGGTAGAGGCGGCCCTCGCCGAAGGGGTTGGGGATGAAGCGCTCGGCCGTCAGGGCCGGACGGTTGAGATAGCCGAGGCCCACGCCCACGCCGCCCAGGTACAGCTCGCCCACCGCGCCCTGGGGAAGGGGTTGCAGGAACGCGTCGAGCACGTAGGCGTCGACGCTGGGCAGGGGCGCGCCGATGGACGGCGGCAGGGGGCCGGGCTCGCAGCGCGTGAAGGTGGCGTTGATGGTGACTTCGGTGGGGCCGTAGAAGTTGAAGAAGCGGCGGCCCGGCGCCCACTGGCGCACGAGTTCCGCCGAGCAGGGCTCACCGCCCACGATCACGGTGCGCAGCAGGGGCAGCGCGTGCGCCGGCATCACGGACAGGGACGAGGGCGTGAAGACGGCGTGGGTGATGCGCTGACGCAGCAGGAAGGCCAGCAGGGGCTCTCCGGGGGTCAGCACGTCGCTGCTGCCCAGGCAGAGCGCGGAGCCCGAGTGCAGCGCCATCCACACGTCGGCGGTGGCCGCGTCGAAGGAGATGGCGGCGAGCTGGAGGACACGGTCCTCCGGCACGATCTCGAGCAGGGGCGTCTGCGCCTGGGCGAGGTGGCTCAAGCCCCGGTGCCGCACGAGCACGCCCTTGGGCTGGCCCGTGGAGCCCGAGGTGTAGATGATGTAGGCGAGGTTGTCCGGCGACACGCCGCTGTCGGGGGCGTGGGGGGGCCGCGCGGCGAGCGACTCGCGCTCGGCGTCCACGAGCAGGCAGTGCTCCGGGGACAGCGCGAAGTGCTCGGAGAGGGAGGCCTGGGTGAGGACGACCTGGGGTCGGGCGTCCTGGAGGATGAAGTCCAGCCGGGCCTTGGGAATGGAGGGCAAGAGCGGCAGGTAGGCGCCGCCCGCCTTGTGGATGGCGAGCAGGGAGATGATGAGCTCGGCGGAGCGCTCGAGCAGCAGGAGGACGACGCGCTCGGGGCCCACGCCGCGCGCGCGCAGCGCATGGGCGAGCTGGTTGGCGCGCGCGTCGAGCTGCCGGTAGGTGAGCGTCTCCTCGCGTCGGCCGTCATCGAAGCAGAGCGCGGGCGCGTCGGGCGTGCGCCGGGCCTGGGCCTCGAAGAGCTGGTGGACGCACTCCTCCTTCGGCGCGGGCAGGCGCGAGCGGTTGAAGTCCACGAGCAGCCGCTGGCGCTCGGCGTCGGACAGGAGGGCCAGCTGGCCCACGGGGCGGTCGGGGTGCTGGACGGCATCGGCCAGCAGGGTGGTGAAGTGCCCGCGCATCCGCTCGACGGTGGCCGTGTCGAAGAGCGCGGTGTTGTAGGCCCAGGTGCCCGTCAGGCCGCCCTCGTGCTGCTCCCACAGCAGCAGCTCCATGTCCATGTGGACCTGCTGCGTCTGGAACGGGATGGGACGGGTGGTGAAGCCCGGCAGACGCCACTGCTGCTCGGGGGTGTTCTGCAGCGAGAGCAGCACCTGGACGAGCGGGTTGAAGTTCTGGTGACGCTCGGGGGCCAGCTCCTCCACGAGCCGCTCGAAGGGCAGATCCTGGTGGGCGAAGGCCTCCTGGGTGGTGTGCTTCACCTGGGCGAGCAGCTCGCGGAAGGTGGGGTTGGCCGACAGGTCCGCGCGCAGGGCGAGCGTGTTGACGAAGAAGCCGATGAGCGGCTCGAGCTCCGTGCGGGTGCGGCCGGCGATGGGCGAGCCGACGACGACATCCTTCTGGCCGCTCCAGCGCGACATGAGCACCTGGAAGGCCGTCAGCAGCGTCATGAAGAGCGTGGAGTCGGTCCGCTGGCCGAGCACGCGCAAGGCCTGCACCAGCGCGGGGGTCAGCTCGAAGCGCAGCATCTGGGCTTCGAAGGTCATGCCGCTCGGACGGGGCCGGTCCGTGGGCAGTTGCAGCAGGGTGGGCGCGCCGGCCAGCTGCTTCTTCCAGTAGTCCACCTGGGAGGAGAGGCGCTCGCCCTGGAGCCAGTCGTGCTGCCACACGGCGAAGTCCGCGTACTGGATGGGCAGGGGTGCCAGGGGCGAGGGCCGCCCCTGGTGGAGGGCGGTGTAGAGCGCCGCCAGCTCCCGCCGCATCACGCCCAGGGACCAGCCGTCGCCGGCGATGTGGTGCACGCACAACAGCAGCGCGTGATCACGCTCGGAGATCCGCACCAGGGTGGCGCGCAGCATGAAGTCCTGGGCGAGGTCGAAGGCGCGCTGTCGGTCCTCGCGCGCCAGCCTGGCGACCTCGGCCTCGCGCCGCTCGGGGGACAGGGCGCGCACGTCCAGGTGCGCGAGCGTGAAGTCCCCGGCGGACAGCAGGTGCGACCAGGCCTCTCCCTCGTCCTCTCGGAAGCAGGTGCGCAGGCTCTCGTGACGCAGCACGAGTTCGCGCAGGGCCGCTTCCAGGGCGCGGGTGTCCAGGTCCCCGTCGATCCGCAGGGCCTCGGGGATGTTGTAGGCCGAGCCCACGCCGAAACGGTCGAGGAACCACAGGCGCCGCTGGGCGAAGGACAAGGGCCGCCGTCCCGCGTGTTCGGCGCGGGGGATGGCCTGGAAGCGCGGCTCCTCGCGCTTCGGGCGCGCGGCCTTCAGGGCGTCGAGCCGCTCGGCGAGGGAGGCCACGGTGCGTGCATCGAAGAGCAGGCGCAGGGGAACATCCCGCCCCAACCACCGGCTCAGGCGCGTCATCACCTGGGTGGCCAGCAGCGAGTGACCGCCCAGCTCGAAGAAGTGATCCAGGGCCCCGATGCGGGGCAGCCCGAGCACCTCCTGCCAGATCCGGGCGACCTCCTGCTCGGTGGGGGTGCGGGGCGCGACGAAGGCGCCGCTCGCGGCCCCTTCCATGAAGGACGGCGCCGGCAGGGCCTTGCGGTCCACCTTGCCGTGGGACGTCTGGGGCAGCGCCTCCAGCAACACCCACGCCCCGGGAATCATGTACTCCGGCAGGCGGGTGGCGAGCGTCTGGCGCAGGTCGGCCACCCAGGGCCGCGCATCGCCGGGGGCTTGCTGGGGCACCACATAGGCGGCCAGCGAGGGCTCGCCGCGCGCATCCGGGCGCAGCAGCACGCAGGCGTCCTTCACGCCGGGCGTCTGGCGCAGGGCCTCCTCGATCTCCCCCAGCTCGATGCGGAAGCCGCGCAGCTTCACCTGGTGATCGGTGCGGCCCAGGTGCTCCAGCTGTCCGTCCTCGCGCCAGCGGGCGAGGTCACCCGTGCGGTAGAGCCGGCCCGGACCGAAGGGATTGGGAAGGAAGCGCTCGGCCGTCAACTCCGGCCGGTTCAGGTAGCCCGCGGCCACACCCACGCCGCCGAGGAACAGCTCGCCCGCCACGCCCACGGGCAGGGGCCGCAGGTGGCGATCGAGCACGTAGGCCTGGGTGTTGTCCAGGGGCCGGCCAATGGAGGGCGGCAGCGCCGAGGGCTCGCAGCGCGCCGCGGTGGACCAGATGGTGGCCTCGGTGGGGCCATAGAAGTTGAAGAAGCGGCGGCCCGGCGCCCACTGACGCACCAGCTCGGCGGAGCACGCCTCGCCGCCGACGATGAGCGTGCGCAGCTCGGGCAGGGGATGGGCGGGCAGCGCGGTCAGGGTCGAGGGCGTGAAGAGGGCGGCCGAGACACGCTGGCGCCGCAGGAAGGCGAGCATGGGCTCACCCGGGGCGATGGCATCGCGCGTGCCCACGCACAGCGTGGCGCCCGCGTTCAACGCCATCCAGACATCCCCGGTGGCCACGTCGAAGGAGACGGCGGCGAGCTGGAGGACACGGTCCTCGGGCGTGAGGCCCAACAGCCGCGTCTGGGCATGGGCGAAGTTGCTCAGCCCGCGGTGGTGCACGAGCACCGCCTTGGGCTGACCCGTGGAGCCCGAGGTGTAGATGACGTAGGCGAGGTGCTCGGGCGTCAGTCCACTGTCGAGCGCCTCGCTGCCCTGGGTGGAGATGACGGCGGAGTCCGCGTCCACCTGGAGGCAGCGTGCCGGCTCGAGCTGGAAGAGCGCGGCGTGGGTGGAGTCGGTGAGGACGACGTGGGCCTGGGCGTCCTGGAGCATGAAGTCCAGGCGGGCCTTGGGCGTGGAGGGCAGCAGGGGCAGGTAGGCGCCGCCGGCCTTGTGGATGGCGAGCAGGGAGATGATGAGCTCGGCCGAGCGGTCGAGCAGCAGGGCGACGACACGCCCGGGGCCCACGCCCCGGGAGCGCAGCGCCCGGGCGAGTTGGTTGGCGCGCGCGTCGAGCTGGCGGTAGGTGAGCGTCTCTTCGTGCTGGCCATCATCGAAGCGGAGCGCGGGCGCGTCGGGCGCGCGCCGGGCCTGGGCCTCGAAGAGCTGGTGGACACACGGATCCCGCGGATGGGCGACCTGGGTGCGGTTGAAGTCCACCAGCAGCCTGCGCTGCTCGGTGTCCGTCATGAGGCGCAGCGCGTGCAGCGGCACCTCGGGGTGCTCCAACACGTCCTCCAGCAGGGCCTGGAAACCCTGCTTCACCCTCAGGAGTTCTTCCGCGCCGAAGTCCGTGCCCGCGACGAACTCGAGCAGGACGTCTCCCTGGGCATGGAAGTCCTGCACGTAGAGGAGCAGACCCGCGTCATCCCGGCGCTCCGTCAGGATGCGGAAGTGCACCCGCGCCTCGCCCAGGCGCACGTCACACGCGCCACTCATGTGCGACAGGGTGACGTCGACGAGTTGGGAGCGGCCCGTGCGTGCCATCCCCACCAGCCGGTTGACCGCGCCGCTCGGGAAGCGCCGATGCGAGGCCCCGCGCGCGCCTTCCTCCCGGATCGCCCGCAGGAGCTGGGTGAAGGACAGGTGCGTGCCCAGGCGATACCAGATCGACACGGTGTTGGTGCACAACCCCACCGTGTTCAAGGCCCGCTCGCCGGAACGGTTGCGGGTGTTCAAGCCCAGGGCGAAGTCGTCACGCTGCCCGACGCGCGTGAAGTAGGCGTACAACACCCCCATCAGCACATGCGCGGCACCGGCTCCCCGCTGCTGAGCGAAGGACTCCAACCGGGCGAAGGACTCCCGGCTCAACATCAGGGAGGTGATCGGCTGGGCGTCGCGGGTGGGCGCCCCACTCGCGGTGGAGCGGGCGAGGGGCTCGGGCAGGGACGAGAAGGTGTCACGCCAATAGGCCGCGTCGCGCGCGAAGTCCTCGGACTCCTCGTAGGCCTGCTGCTCGGCGACGATGTCGAGGTAGGACGGCGCGGGGGTCGGGGAGACGGGCTGTCCCGCGAGCAGCGCGTTGTAGGCCTGGGCGATGCGCTGAAGGACGAGGGGGAGCGACCAGCCGTCCACGATCAGGTGGTGGAGCTGGAGATACAAATAGTGGTGCCCGGCGGCGACCTTCACGAGGGTGAAGCGGAACAGGGGGCACGCGAGCAACGGCATGGGCTCGCCCATGCGCGCCCGCATCCACGTCAGCGCACGCGCCTCCGCTCCCGGCAGCTCCGAGAGGTCCAACCGCTCCAGGCGGACCTCGCACCGCGTGGCCACGGATTGGCGGGGCAGGGACCCGGCCTCCACGAGCCTCAACCGGAGCGCATCAGTCGTCTGGACGACGTGCTCCAGCGCACGCGCGAGCACGTCCGTCTCCAGGGCACCCTCGATGCGGACCTGACCGCCCACGTTGTAGAGCGGGGAGTCGGGATTCAGGGACTGGTCGAGCCACATCTCCCGCTGCTGCGGCGAGAGCGGGAACGTCGCGGTGCTTTCGGGGGCCGGCTGCGGATTCGTGAGGGAACTCATGGGGGCATTCAATGCGAAGGGGGGCCGGGGGGCGCCGCGCAGCGGGCGGGAGCCATCCCCGGAAGCGGGAAGTCGGAGGAAGGGGACGTCGGGCGCGCTCAGCGGACCTCGTGGAGACGAGCGCGCGGCGGATTCCAGGCGCGCAGCCAGCTACGCGTGACGGGATAGTGGCCGAGGAAATAGCCGTCGCAGTGATGGCCGGCGCGGTACTCCGGCACGTGCCACATCAGCTGGTGGGTGGCGTGCAGGTTGGGCATGGGCACGCGCGGCGCCAGGTGATGGGTGAGGTGGTAGTTGTCCCCGAAGGGGTGCAGCAGCAGGCCCAGGGCGTTGCGCGGCGCGTTGCGCGTGTACGAGAGCACCGTGCCCACCTCGAGGCCGGAGTGGTCCGCCAGCTCGGTGAACACCTTGAGCGCGTGGTAGGTGGTGGCCCGCGCCAGCAGCCACAGGCCGGCGAAGCGCAGCGCGGCGCCCGGCCCCGCCACCCCCGCGAGTACGCCCAACACCCCCGCCCACCACAGCAGGACGCGGCCCCGGCCGCGCCAGCCGAGCGCGGGCAGCTCGCCCAGGCAGTGGCTCTTCCACAAGCGGGCGGAACCCAGGGCGCGCAGGTACACCCGCGCGGCCGAGGGGCCCGTCTCGCCGTCCCCGGGCCGCACGGGCAGGGACAGGTGATCCGGATCCTCCTCGGGCGTGTGCAGGCGGGCGTGGTGGCGCAGGTGCAGCGCGCGGTAGCGCTGGAAGTCCTCGAACATCGGCGCGGCGAGCAGCACCTGGAACAGCGTCTCACCTCCGCGCAGGATGTTGCCGTGCGCGGCATCGTGCAGGCTGTTGTTGAGCAGCCGCTGCGCGGACGCCGTCAGCAGGAGCGCCACCGGCAGCAGCGCCAGGCCCGCGCCCTCCACCAGTCCCCAGGACAGGCCCAGCCCAAGCCACGCCGTGGCGATGTACGCGAGCGAGATCACCGGTCGGGGCCGCTGCAACTCGAGCAGGCGCGCGCTCCACTCCGGCCGGCTTTGCAGGACGCGGCGCAGGGCGTGGATCTCGTCCTGCACCGGCGAGCGTCGCTCCCGGACGGGCGCCTCGGATGGAGCACGGCCCTCCTCCTGTACGGGAAATTCCTCGGGGGCGCGGGCGGGAGACAGGGACATGAAGGGGGCTCGGGCGCGGGGGGGACGCGGGGGTGCCGGGGAATCGCCGTGAACCTACGCGCGCGGCCGCGTGGAGCGCGCCGGACGCTCGAGGCGGTGGACGGCCGCGACCAGGCACGCGGCGCTGCCCCCGCCGAGGTGGAACTGCTCGAGCGGGACGTGCACGGGCGTCTTGCCCGCGTCGCGCACCGCCTGCTCCGTGACGGGCGCGCGGCAGGGGATGAGCACCGAGTTGCCGCACTCGACCATGTTGAGGCTGAAGCGCAGGGCCTCGTCCCGGGGAATGGGCACGAGCCGCCGGATGCCCGGCGTGCGCTCCATGCGCTGGAAGGACTCGCGGGTGAAGGCCTCCGGGTACACGAGCGCCGTGCCGTCCTCGAGCACCGTCAGCGCCACGTCCAGGTGGTAGAGCGCCGGATCCGTCAGCTCCACGGGCGTCACGGGCACCTCGAGGAAGCGCTCCAGCTCGGCGGCGGCCTTCACGTCCGAGCGCTGGCCATGGCCGAGCAGCAGGCCCTGGCCCTCGGGCAGCATGACCACGTCCCCGCCCTCGAAGTGCGCGGACGGCGGGCCGTGCAGCTCGAACCCCCGGGCCTCCAGGGCCACGGCGCGCATGCGCTGCTCCTGGCCGCGCTCGCCGTGCAGGTAGCTGGCGAGCAGGGCGCGACGCCGTCCCCCCCGCTCCACGAGCAGCGCGTTGTCCTTGGCGAACACGGAGTCGAAGGCCCCGTGGACGAAGGGCAGCTCCAGCACCTCGGCGCCCTCGCGGCGCAGCGCCTCGCGCAGCACGCGGTGCTCCTCGCAGGCCGCCGTCATGTCCACCGGGCCCACGCGCATGTGCGGGTTGATGACCCAGCTCACGCGAAAGGCGCAGTCCGTGTCCCGTGCATGCGCCTCGTCCCGCCCACACTCGAGCTGACTGACGACGAAGGTCCTCCCGGAGGCCGGGGTTTCGTTCGGGTGTGCCTTCATCGGATTCCCCCCAGAGGTTCTCTGCCTGGGCGCATGGGGTAGGGTCTTTTCACTGCGGGCGCGGCTTCTTCCACAAAGGCCGTGCGCCTTCAATTACGTAAAATGCTGATTGACGGGGGGGAGGGGCTTTGGATCAGCGC
Organism: Archangium primigenium; assembly: GCF_016904885.1. NCBI lineage: Bacteria > Pseudomonadati > Myxococcota > Myxococcia > Myxococcales > Archangiaceae > Melittangium > [Archangium] primigenium. The sequence continues at coordinate 6,311,957 of NZ_JADWYI010000001.1, read as the reverse complement.
TTCGCGCGGACGGGCCACGCCATCGGGGGCCCTACCCGGGAAGTCGACAGGACACCCGACCACCGAGAGGTGGCCTCACGCTCACGCGGGCGAACGGCTACGGAGCGGACGCGGGCCGCTCGATGACGCGCCAGGTCAGACGCTCGCCGCCGGTCGTATGGTTGGGTACATGACAGTGCACGAGGTAGTCGCCCGCCGGGTGCCGCTGTCCCGGCGCGGTGAGGCTGAGGCTGCCGCCGGGCATCAGGAGATGCGGCTGGCCCATGGGCTCGTCGGCGGCCTCGCGCCAGCCGTGCACGTGGGGAATGTGCGGCTCCGCGTTGCCCGCGTGCACCACCCGCAGGGTGACGGATTCGTCCCGGTAGGAGCGCAGCGGGGGCGGGGTCCGAGGCCCTGGCCCGGCCTCGTCCCGCTCGAACTGGGGGTGACTGTGGTAGTTGAGGCCGAACGCGCCCGCGCGAAACGGCCCCGCCATCTCGTCCAGCTCCGGCAGGGGCTCGCCCCGGGCCGAGCGCACGTCGGCCACCTCGGGGGGGCCCATGGCGTGCGCGATCAGCACCCACTCCCGGAAGGCCGGTGCCCCCGGCGGCTCGATGAGGGCCTCCCAGCCCTCGCCGGACGCGTGCGGCGCGCCCGTGGTGGCGTCGCGGTAGCGCGTGCCCGCGGGCTCCAGCACCAGCGCGCCGAAGAGGCCTCGCGCCTCGCGATCGCCGCCCTCCTCCGGATCATGCAGCAGGTAGGCCCCCTGGGCCTCGGGCTCCCGCGGCAGCGCGAGCACGTAGGTGAGGGCCTGGCCCGGCGAGAGCGAGGCCCCGGGCACGAAGGCGCGCGGGCGCGCGGGTCCGCCCACCGTGCCCCCCAGGCCCTCGAAGTGCAGCGCGGCGGATTCACGCGCGAGCCGGTTGGTGAAGCGCAGGCGCAGGCACTCGCCCAGGTTGGCGCGCAGCACCAGCGGGTGGAGCGGTTCGCCCGGCGACCCGGCCCCCGCGCCGTCGAGCACGTAACGCACCCCCTGGGGCACGTGGTCACCCTCGGCGTTGAGGACGAGGTCGGCGGCCACGGCCGACACGGCATACGCGCGAACGGGGATGCCCGGGGGACAGGCCGGCGCCTCGGGCGCGGGGCGGGCACTCGCCCTCCAGAGGCACAGGGTGCCCAGCCAGATCAGGGAGGTGAAGGCCGAGCCCCGGGCGGACGTGAGCGCGGTGCGCACCCGGCGGTGGACCAGCAGCCACGCGAGGGGGAACACCGGCACTTGCAGCAGCAGGGCGTCCCGGAGGGCCGTCCAGGCCGTGTCCGCCCAGGTGTCGGCCGGGGCGTCCTCCGCCCCGGCGTCGGCATTGGCCACCGAGCAGAGGAAGCGGCTGTCGTCCTGGAGGGCCGGCGGGGTCGCGGAGCGGGCGGCGCCGAAATCGAGCACCTCGGGCGTGGCGAGCTGCCGCTGGACGAGCCCCCGGCCCACGGCCACCGGCAGCAGGACGAGGAGGAAGGCCGTGGAGAGCAGGCCCGCCTTGTGCGCGGAGGTGAGGGGCCGTGTCTCCCGTCGGCGGTACGCGCGCACGCCCGCCACCGCCAGCACCCCCCCCCCCAGCAGCAGCGCCGCGTCCTTCACCAGCAGGGCGGCCACCACGCGCGCGGGAGGCGGGTCTCCGCCGGACAGCAGGCCCAGCACGGCGAGCTCCCAGCCCAGCACGCCACAGGCCAGGGGCACGACGAGCTCCCACCGGGGCTTCCACGGCTCGCCCTCGGCGAGGACCACGGGCGCGCCTTTCATTCGTCCGTCCGGGGCGTCACGAGGTAGGCGATGACGTCCGCCATGTCCTGGGCGCTCAGCACCTCGCCATACAGGGGCATGGGGCTGGGCCCCACACAGGGCTGTCCGCCCGGACACGCGGGCGCGATGAAGGCATCGGGGTTGAGCAGCGACTCGTAGGCGTACTGCGCCGCGCTCAGGCCCGCGATGCGCGTGGAGCCCGCCTGGAAGAACGCGCCGAGCGACGGGCCCACCCGCGCCGCGTCCAAGGCCTCGAGCGCGCCATGGCAGGCGACGCAGCCCAAGCGGTCATAGAGCGCCGCGCCCGAGCCGGCCGAGCCCGCGGGCAGCTCCCCCACGCTCTCGGGCCAGCCCCGGGGCTCGCGCGCCTCGGCGCCCAGGGGCCGCCGGGTCGCCAGCAGCGCGATGCGCTCCTCGCCCCGGGCCCAGAGCAGGCGCAGGGGCGCCGGGGTGCGGGGCACGTCGAAGCCCAGCGTCAGGAACAGCAGCTCCCCGGGGCCCAGGGTGAAGGGCCGGGAGACATCCGTCGTCGCGCGCCACTCGGTGGCCGTGCGCCCCTCCGACAGCCGCAGCTCCCCGGGCGAGAACTCCAGGGGCATCGCGCGGGGGTTGAAGATGGACACCTCCACGGCGAGCCGCCGGGAGCCCTCGGGAGGCGAGCCCGGCAGCGTGGGCAGGCGCGCCGTGTCGCCATGATCCGTGGCCTCGTGCAGCCAGACGGCCCGCTCCATCCGCAGCCGCAGGCCCCGCTGTTCGGCCTCGCGTCGGGGCTGCTCGGCGCGCGCCCGCAGCACGAGCACCAGCCCGGAGAGGCTCGCCAGCAGCGCCAGGCCCACCGCGCGCCAGGGACTAGAGCGCATCCGCGCCGGGCTCCGACACGGGAACGGACACGGTCACCGGCCCCGCCTTCTCGAAGCGCAGTGTCACGTCCAACCGGGACGCCCGGGTCGGCACGGCGTAGAGCATGAGGTGCTTGCCGCCGGGCTCCAGCTCCACGCGGCTGCGCGCTGGGAGGCGGAAGCCCTCGGGCCGGGGATTCATCCGCATCAGCTCGCCCTCGCTCGTCACCTCGTGCAGCTCCACGCTGCCGGCCGATGGAGACTCGGCCGAGACGAGCCGGTCCTCCTGCGCGGTGCCGTTGACGAGCGTGAGGTAGATGGCGCCCACCCGCGAGGGCGTGAGCAGCGCCCGGGCCCGCTCCACCCGGGGGCTGGAGTCCGGCGCCTCGTCCTCCGCCAGGAGCCGCGCCACCTCGTCGCGCAGATACTCGCCGCCGACGGAGTAGGGCAGGCGCAGCCGCAACTGGCCCCGCTTGTCCACGACGAAGAAGGCCCCGGTATGATCGATGGTGTAGGGCAGATCCTTCGCGAAGGGGTGCTCGCGGTAGCGCGTGGTGTCCGGGTAGTGCCGCGCCGCGGTGACGTTCCAGGCGGCGAGCACCGGGGCGATGCCCTCCGGCTCCAGCCGCAGGCCCGTGAACCGCGTGCTGAAGGCGCGCACGTACGTCTGGAGCTGCTCGGCGCCGTCGCGATCGGGGTCCACGGAGAGGAACACCACCTGGAGGTCCCTCGACGCGGGGCCCAGGGCGCTCTGCAGCCGCTGCAGTTGGGTCAGCGTGGTGGGGCAGACGTCCGGACAGGAGGTGTACCCGAAGGTCAGCACCACCACCTTGCCGCGCTGCTCGCTCAACCGGAAGACGCCGCCCGAGGCCTGGGGGACCTCGAGCGTGGGCGCGGCCTGGAGCGGAAGCACCGCGAACTCATTGCTCCGGCGGCACCCGGCCCCGAGCAGCAGGAGCGCGCACAGCGGTGGCAGCCAGCGGAATCGTTGGCGCATCGGGACGGCCTCCCCGGGGGTTCGAGCCAAGGGAGGAAGGATGGGACGCGGGCGCGCTCCGGGCGAGTGGCCCGGCGGGACGAGGCCTGTGTCCGCTGCCGATCAGCCGCGCGACGGGCCGCGCCGCCAGCGCTCCACCTGCGCCAGGTGCAGCAGATCCCGGGCCGAGCCGCGCTCGCGCTTGAGCCCGAGCAGCGTCTCCCACGCCAGCAGGGGCAGCCCCGCCACGCGCCGGGCCTGGGCCACCGCCTCGGCTAGGTTCAGTGTGTCGTGCTCGTAGGTGCCGTCCACCACCAGGGCACCCTGGCGCGCCCGCACGTAGTACCGGCCGCGCAGCGCCTCCAGCGCCAGCGGGGGCGTCACGGGCACGTCCCACACCGCGAGCGCCCAGCCCTCCGCCGCCATGAGCCGCGCCCAGCGCTGGAGGTTGTCGGGCGAGGGCTCCAGGAAGAGATCGCAGTCCGGGACGGGCTCGCCCTCCAGGGCGTCCATGTACAGGCGCAGCGCGAGCGAGCCCGTGAGCGCGAACGCCACCCCCTCCGCCTCCAGCCGGTGCAGGAGCGCCAGGTAGGCGGCGTGCTCGACGGGCCCGGGGCTCATGGGAGGGTGCGCAGCAGCACCTCGCGCTCCGGATCCCAATCCGCGCAGAGGTTGCCGTTGGCGTGGAAGACGAGCTTGTGGATGACGCCGGAGCGGTGGCGGGCCTTCATGGCCTCGTAGTCCGAGGCCTCGAACGTCACGTCGCACCGCTCCCGCCAGCGCAGGCGCGCGTTCCAATAGTAGTAGCCGTGGGTGACGTCCAGGGGCTGGAAGTCCGAGGAGGCTCCGCCGCCGGGCAGCAGGGACGCGAGCAGCGTGTCCATGGGCACCCGATCCCGCTCCACGGTGCGCGCGGTGGCGTTGGGCAGGTAGAGCCCGTGCAGCCGGGAGAACTCGCGGAAGACCACGTCCGTCACGCCGAGCGCGTCCACCGCCCAGCGCAGGTAGGCCTCCACGTCCTCGGGCGTCGCCACGCCCGTGCGCTGCACGATGCACACGAGCCGCACCGGAACATGGCCACGCGTGGCGCGCACCGCGGCCTCGAACACCTCGCGCCGGGCCACGGGCTGGCCGGGCCGGAAGCGCATGATGGCGTCGTTGCGCGCGGGCTCCGGGTGGTGCCGGGACACCTCCACGCGCGTGAGGCCGTAGCGCGCCAGCCGGGGCAGCAGCACCGCGCCCGACGTCTCCGCGCACAGCCCCGCGGCATTGGAATAGAGGACCTTCTCCGTCACCCGGCCCTCGGGGTGGCGCTCGTGCCGCTCCAGCACGTCCAGCACGCCGAGCAACCAGTCCGGATCGTCCGTGGCCTCCAGCCCCGACAGGGAGATGCCCAGGGGCAGGCCCCGGAGCGCGGCGAGCGCCCGCGCGAGGCCCTCGAGGTAGTCCGGCCCCGGCCGCAGCGAGGCCGCCAGGCGCCCCGCGTCCCGATGCCGCAGCGTCTCCGAGCAGAAGACGCAGCGGGCCGAGCAGGGCCGGGCGGAGGCGAACGGGGTGAACGTCACCGGCAGCGCCACCCGCCAGGCCTCGCCCTCCACCCGGTGCTCGCGCAACGACTCGGGGGGCGGCACCTGGCGGTGCACGGGGAGGCCGGAGAGGAGCGCGGGCGGCGCGAACACGCGGGGGGCGTCCGGGCTCAGTAGTGCCAGGGGAAGCGCTTGTAGTCCTGGTCGCGCTTCTCCAGGAAGGCGTCGCGGCCCTCCTGGGCCTCCTCGGTGCCGTAGGCGAGCCGGGTGGCCTCGCCCGCGAAGAGCTGCTGGCCCACGAGCCCGTCGTCCGGCAGGTTGAAGCCGTACTTGAGCATGCGCATGGCCGTGGGGCTCTTGGAGTTGATGAGCGCGCCCCACTCGAGCGCCACTTCTTCCAGCTGCGCGTGGGGCACGGCCGCGTTCACCATGCCCATGGCGGCGGCCTGCTCGGCCGTGTAGTCCAGTCCGAGGAAGAAGATCTCCCGCGCCTTCTTCTGGCCGATCTGCCGCGCGAGCAGCGCCGAGCCATAGCCGCTGTCGAAGCTGGCCACGTCCGGATCCGTCTGCTTGAAAATGGCGTGCTCCTTGCTCGCGAGCGTCATGTCGCACACCACGTGCAGGCTGTGGCCCCCGCCCACCGCCCAGCCGGGCACCACGGCGATGACCACCTTGGGCATGAAGCGGATGAGGCGCTGCACCTCGAGGATGTGCAGGCGACCCAGGCGGCCCGGATCCGGCTTGCCCGCCTCGCCCCCCTCGTACTTGTAGCCGTCCTTGCCGCGGATGCGCTGGTCACCGCCGGCGCAGAAGGCCCAGCCGCCGTCCTTGGGCGAGGGCCCGTTGCCGGTGATGAGCACGCAGCCCACGTCCGTGGTCATGCGCGCGTGGTCGAGCGCCGTGTACAGCTCGTCCACCGTCTTGGGCCGGAAGGCGTTGCGCACCTCGGGACGGTTGAAGGCGATGCGCACCGTGCCCTGATCCACGGCGCGGTGGTAGGTGATGTCCTCGAACGGGAAGCCGTCGACCTGACGCCAGCGCGCGGCATTGAAGAGGGGGGAAATCGTCATGACCGTGTCTCCGAGTGGGGGCGCGCGGACCCTAGTGCCCCCCCTCGGCGAGCGTCAATCGCGGGCCTGGGCGCGCTGGTACTCCGCGAGCGTGGGCGGGTACTCGGACCAGAAGTACAGCGAGCCCGTGTGGCCCATGAGCGTCTCCTGTTTGCCGGCCGTGTCCGCGTCGGACACGAGGAGCAGCCAGGGCGCGAAGAGCGAGGGGACGGGGCCGCGAACCAGGGAGAGCGGCAGGGCCAGGTCCAGGGCGTAGCCGTGCGCGCCCTGGCTCCAGGAACCCGTGGCCTCGGGCAGGTCCACCTCGACCGCCTTGCTCTTGCCGCCCTCCTGCTCGCGCCAGCGCCGCACGAGGAGCCGACCCTCGGGGGCGAGCAGCACACCCAGCTTGCGCGTGCCGGACGCGGTCGGGCTCAACAAGAGCTCCAGGTGGTCGGAGTGCAGGCCGGTGCCCGTGGTGAAGGGCACGACGACGTCGTCATCCACCTCGGCGCGCAGGTGAAGGGTGTCGCCCACACGCGAGAGCCGCCAGGCCAGGGCGAGGTCGTGCGCGTCGGTCCAGGCGTCGCGGCCCCAGGGAATGTGCAGGCGCGTATAGGCGTGCACGGTGGGGGCGAGCGCCCGGGCGGCCTCGACGGACTTCGCCTCGCGCACGGGGTAGGGCGTGGCGCCCTCCACGTGGAGGCCTTCCGTCCGCACGAAGTCCATGGACTCGGGACGCACGCGGGAGATGGACTGATGGCTTCCCTCGCTGCCACGCACCCCATCACAGGCGACGAACGTGTAGGCCGTGGGGGTCAGGGAGAAATAGTGTGGCGACTCGTCGGTCAGCGCGGGCAGGGGGAGGGCCCGCACCTGATCGCCCTTCACCAGGACCGGGCAGAAGGGCCTCCCGCAGCTGGAGTTCCTGTCGCCCGGTGCCGTATCGAGGACGAGCACGCACGTCTTCCCATGACATTCATGGTGCAGGGGAATCATCCGCTCCGCCCCGCAGACCTTCCGGGCCTGGGCGAGCAGGGCCTCGGACACGGGCTCGTGGAGGCGGGGCGTGGTGTCGGCGAGGGTGCCCGAGGGCGGAGCGGAGGCCGGGGTCTTCTCGCGCTTCCAGGCGGGGAGCGGTGGATCCTTCTCCCGCGTGAGGGCCTTGCCGTTGGCGGACAGCGTCCAGCGCTGGAGAACGACCCGTGCCACCTGATCCACGCCCGTGTCCGGCGGGATGTACTCCGGCAGCGTCATGTCCCCGCGGGAGAGCGCGCCCGCCGTGCTTTTGAGGATCTCGATGCGCCGGGGTCCGATGAACCGCACGTCGAAGGTGCTCCGGCCGACCGAGAGGCCCTCTCCACCTTCCACGAGGATCCGGCCCCCTCGGTCGGTGATGTAGAGGTTGCTGTTCTCACAGAACGCACCCGCGCACGGGCCGAGGAACGTGGTGACCTGCCAGACACAGAAGTTCCCGTGACAGTCGTACCGCTTGTTCCACTGCTGATCTGGAACACTCTCGCCGAGCACGTCGCCCACGATGGGCTGGGCGAGCGCCGGGGCCGCGAGGCCCACGGTGAACAGCGCCCCCAGGGCCCACGTGCGCCGGGCCTTGTTCCAATGGTTCGTGCTTCCCTTGCCTTCGCCGCGCATGTCGCCACTCCCGTGCAGGACCGTGTGTGCCGCCCGGCATAGCAAGGGCGATACCAGGGAGCGGGAGCGGGGACTCGCGAGGAAGCGGTCTCCCGGGGCGCGGACGGAGGGCCACGCGCCGTGGTCCGGGGGACACGCGGAACCGGGACCGTACGGAGCGCGCACGGTCCCGGGGTTCGACTCACGTCACGGCAGGGCGAGGCCCAGCCGCTGGCGCAGACGCAGGAAGTCGTCGCTGACCACGTAGGACAGGAGCTGCTGGAGATCCCCACGCTCGCGCAGGGCCTGGAGCACGGGCTCGGCGTTGTCCACGCGCAGGGTGGCGAAGTTCGGGTCCTCCTTGAGCACCAGCGCGAGGCCCACCGACACGTCACCGCACATGAGCGCGCCGGCGCGGTCCGCCGACAGCGCGAGGCCCTCCAGCACGGGCGGCAGGTCCACCTTGGCCTGGGGTCCCAGCTCCAGGGCGGCCGGCTCCAGGGCCTTGAGCGCCTTGCGCGAGCAGGCGCGGCGGTACTGGCGCACCAGCTCCTCGTTGTTGCGCCCCAGCGCCGTGAACTGCGGGGCGAACACGCGCACCGAGTTGCCGAACAGGTCGACCGTCTCCCCGCGCGACAGCTTGGAGAGCACCGCCGTCTTGTTGAGCAGGCCCATGACCGCGCGGCCGATGAGGAACTTCTGCTCGCGCACGTTGAAGCGGCGCACCACGTCCTGGCCCACGCACACGGCGAGCGGCTCGCTCGTCTCCAGGGCGATGAGGCCCCGGCGCGCCTGGTACACCTCGAACTCCTCGACGCCGAAGACCTGGGCCACGGCGCGCACGGCCTTGAACACGGCGTGGTCCGTCTTGAGCTTGTCCTCCTTGCGGTTGACGCCGAGCAGTTCGAACTGGGGCGGGTGCAGCTTGCCGAGCTGATCGCCCACGGCGCGCATCACCTCGAGCAGGGGGCCGCGCGAGCTGGGGTGCGTGAGGCCCGCGTCCACGTCCGCGATCGACAGCTTCTCCTGCGTCTCCACGGGCAGGCGGCTGCGCATCTCCGTGTAGAAGGAGACCTCCACCTCGTTGGCCGAGCGCAGGAAGTGCAGGACCGCCGCGGCGCAGAAGGCCTTGTCGTTCTGCTTGAGGCCCTCCCACAGCCGGAAGAGCGCGTGCAGGCTGTCCACGCGCGTGGGCTCCAGGCGGAGGATCTGCCGGTGCTCCTCGATGGCGAGCTGGGCGGACGCCGCGTCACGCATGTAGAGCGTGGCGAGCGAGGCGCGCGCCTGGACGTTGGCGGGCTCCGTCTCCACGATCTGCCGGTAGAGCGTCACCGCGCGGTTGGGCTCCCCGAGCGCGCCGGCGCTCAGGTCCGCGACCTTGAGGCGCAGCGTGGTGGCGCGCCGCGTGTCGCCGGTCGTCTGCGCCTGGGAAGACTGCGCCTCGAGCATCTGCGACAGCTCCGGCAGCTTGCCCGCGCGCTCGTAGAGCCCCGCGAGCCGGTCCACCAGGGCCATGTCGCCGGGGGTCAGGTCCAGCGCCTGGCGGTAGAGGGTGGAGGCGGTGGCCACGTCCCCCAGGCCCTGCTCGTGCACCTGGGCGAGCGTCACCGTGTGGCGCGCGCGATCGGCCAAGGGCAGCTCCAGCTCGAGCAGCCGCTTGAGGCACTCCATGGCGCCCTGCCAGTTGCGCACCTGGAGGAACAGGGCGGTGAGCCGCTCGAGCACCTCGGTGTTCTGGGGCAGGCCCTCGCGCGCGGCGTGCAGGTGCACGGCGGCGTGGGTGGGCTCGTGGAGGTGATCCTGGTAGAGCGCGCCGAGCGTCAGGTGCATGCGCGCGAGCGCGCCGGGCTCGCCGCCCAGCTCCACGCGCTGGGTGAGGGTGCCGGCCGCCTCGGCGTGCCGGTGCTCCTCCATCAGCATGTGGGCGCGCAGCTCCAGGGCCTCGGGCGTCCGGGGCTGCAGCGCGAGGACGCGGTCGAGCAGCTCCAGGGCCCGGAGCCGGTCCCCCACGCCGGTGAGGTACGTCTTGGCGGCGTTGAGGAAGGCCGCCGCGGCGGCGGCCGTGTCGCCCTGCGCCTGCCGGGCCTCACCGCGCCGCTCCTGCAACAGGGCCAGGTCGCCCGCGCCGCCGCGCGCCGCCAGCAGCTCCTCGAGGCCCGCGGTGGCCGCGACGTCGAGCGGATCCCGCTCGAGCGCCTTGCGGTACAGGGCGATGGCACCCTCCTCGTCCTGGAGCGTGCCCGCGGCGAGGCGGGCCGCGGAGATGAAGGACTCGATGGCGCCGCGCGCGTCGCGGCTGGCATGGGCCTCGCTCTCCAGCAGCACGCGCGTGGAGGCGGCATCCCCCCGGCGCGAGAGCACGCGGCGCAGGCCCTGGAGCGCCGGCAGGCACTGGGGCTGCAACTGCAGCACGGCGCGGTAGGCCTGCTCGGCGCGGGTGGAGTTGTTGAGCTTGCCCTCGTCCAGCTCCGCGCAGCGCAGCATGAGCTGCACGCGCTCCATCTCCTCCGTCACCACCTGGAGGCGGCGCAGGTACAGGTCGGACAGGAGCGCGGCGTCTCCCTGCTGGCGCAGCACGCGCTCCAGGGTGAAGACGAGCCGCACGTCGCGCGGGTTCTCCGCCACGGCGAGCCGCAGCGCCTCCACGTCCATGCCCTTGTCCAGGTCCGCGGCGGCGTTCACCCGCAGGGCGAGCCCCAGGCGGCTGTCCTTCACCTGCTCGCTCAGGCGCAGGCGCAGCTCCCCGCGGCGCGCCCGGTCCCCGGCGCGGATGCGCTCGAGCGTCTTGAGGGCCGACAGGTGCTGGGGCTCCAAGGCGAGCACCGCCTCGCAGCACTGGGCCGCGCGCGAGGGCTCCTGGAAGTGGTCCAGGTAGAGCCGCGCGAGCTTCATGTAGGCGGCGACCTTGGCGCCCGTCGTCTGGCCCATCTGCGTCTCACGGTCCAGCAGCGCCACCAGCTCCTTCACGTCCTCGTCGGCGAGGAACAGCCGCTCCAGGGCGCGCAGGGTGGCGGTGTGGCCGGGGGCCAGCCGCAGCACTTCCTGGAAGACGCCGATGGCGTTGTCCGGCCGCTTGAGCTGGTCCTCCCAGATGGTGGCCGCGTGGTAGAGCGCGTTGGCGCGCTCCATGGGATCCGTGCGGTTGGCGGCCTCCGAGCGCAGCACCTCGATGAGGCTCTCCCACGCGCCCTTGGCCTTGTAGAGCCGCGCGAGCGCGCGCAGGGCGGGGAAGTGGCTGGGCGCCAGCGTGAGCACCTCCTGGTAGGAGGCGATGGCCTGGGACTCGTCCTTCACCCGGTGCTCGTACAGCTCGCCAATCTTGTGGATGAGCGCCGCGGCGGCCTCGGGGTTGGGGGAGATCTCCGCCTCCGCGCGGTACATGCGGATGAGGGGCTCCCACTTGCCCTCCATGGCGTAGAGCCGGCCCAGCGACTTGAGCGCGGGCAGGTAGGAGGGCATGAGCGTGAGCACGCGCTCGTACGCGGCGATGGCGCCCGCGCGGTCCTTCAAGTGCTCGTCGAGGATCTCCGCGTTGCGGTGGTAGAGCGAGAGCACCTGCTTGGTGTCTCCCACCAGCGACGCCTCCAGCTCCTGGTGGCGGATGAGCTCCGGGAAGCGGCCCGCGCGCTCGAGCAGCCGCGACAGGTTGTGGATGGTGGGCAGGTGCTCGGGCGCCAGGTCGAGGATGCGGCGCATGCACTCGATGGCGTGGTCCAGGTCATTGAGCCGCTCCTCGTGCAGCACCGCCACCTTGTTGAGCGTGGCGATGAGGAGGTCGCGGTCCTGCGTCTGGAGCAAGTCCTGCTCGTACATGGCCACCAGGTCCGCGAAGCGGCCCTGACGCTCGTACAGCCGGATGAGGGCCTTCTGGGCGGGGAGGTAGCCCGGCTGCACCTGGGTGCACGCGTGGTAGCGCGGGATGGCCTCCTCCTGCCGGCTCAGGCGCTCCTCGAGCACCTCGGCCGCCTTGAACATGCGCGCGGCCTTCTCCTTGGGGTCCTGCGCGGCGGCGGCCTCGGCGTCGAAGACGGAGACCAGGCCCTCCCAGTTGCGCGTGCGGTGGTAGAGCTTGCCCAGGCCCGCGAGCGACGCGGCATGGCCGGGGATGCGCGCGAGGATGGCCTGGTAGCGGCCGATGGCGTCCGGGTCGCGCTTGAGGTCCTCCTCGTAGAGCGCGGCCAGGCGCAGGCTGATGGCCACGAACTCGCCCTCGTCGTTGATGCAGCCCACCCACGCGAGCAGCACGTCCGCCAGCTCCTCGAAGCGGTGGCGCGTCTCGTAGACGTTGGCGAGCGCCGAGAGGATGAGCGACTCGTTGGGGCTCACGCGGCGCGCGTCGAGCAGGGCCGCGAGCGCCTCTTCCTTGCGCCCGAGCCGCTCGTACATCTTGCACAGCTGCAGCCAGGCGGGCGCGCCCTGGGGGCCGAGCGCGGCGGCCTCGGCGGACAGCACTTCCAGCAGCTCCTCGGCGCGGCCCTCGCGCACGGCCACGCGCTTGAGGGCGTTGAGCAGCAGGGGATCCGAGCGATCCTGCCGGAAGGCCTCGCGGAAGCACGCGGCGGCGTCGCTCGTGCGCTTGAGGCGCTCGTCGAGCACCATGCCCGCGGCGGTGAGGTAGTGGGCGCGCAGCGCGGGCGTCTCCAGCGCGTGGGCCAGCAGCTGGTACACCTCGATGAGCGAGGGGTAGTCATTGCGCGCCGCGTAGAGCGCCTCGAGCTGGGTGAGCAGGCCCACGTCCTGGGGCTTGAGCTCCAGACACTGGGTGAAGGCGGCCGTGGCGTCCTCGGCGCGACCCAGGCGCTCCTCGAGCAGCTGGCCCTTCTCGAAGAGCAGGGCGGCGCGCTCGGTGGGGCTCTCGATGGCGCCCAGCTCCGCGTCGAGCAGCTGCACGGCCATCTGCCAGTTGCCCACGTCGGCGAAGAGCCGGCGCGCGGCGCGGATGTTGGAGAGGAACCTGGGGGCGAGCCGGTAGGCCTGGTTGTAGGCCATGGCCGCGTTGCGCGGGTTCTTGAGGGGCTCCTCCCAGAGCCGGCCCATCTCGTGGAAGAGCAGGGCGGCCTGCGGCTCGCCGCCGAGCGCCCGCGCCTCACGCTCCAGGCTGGTGATGCGCTCGCGCGCCTCCTGCTCCGGGCTGGAGGCGGGGGGGATGTTCCCCAGGGTGGAGGCCATGGCCTGCGTGGCCGCCGGACGCGCGGTGTCGGTCTCCGCCGGGGCCGAGGTGACACCGGTGGGGCTCGAGGAGGGCGTCCTCGACAAGTCGTTGTGCTCACTCATGGGGATAGCCATCTCCGAGAGGGAAAAGATCGCGGCGGGGACGTCCGGGCCGGCCGGAGTTCGTACCATGCGCCCGGAGGCCCTCTCAAGTTCCCGACTTTCTTGGAGTTTCACCCACTGTCTGGCTGCTCGCCGGGGGGCCGGGCGCTGATTCCGTGATCTTCGGGGCCTGTCCTCGCCTGGCGGGTGAAGCGCTCGACCCGAGCCCTTCCTTCCAGGGAAATCCGGGCATGTTTTGGCTTCAAATGAATGGCTGCTAGCCTCGCGGCATGGCCGGGCGTCGGGAACCCTTGGATGAAGAGCAACGTGCGCTGCATGACTCGTGGGACTCCATCGCGCTGACGATGGGGCGGGTGGCGCTGGGCGCGGTGGTCGCCTGGATGGTGTGCGCGGGGCTGCGCTACGGCGTGCACGCCACGAGCGACACGCTGCTGACGTTCGTGGCGGAGTCGGGGCGGTGGTGGGCGCCCCTGGTGTTGGTGGGCCTGCTCGTGGTGGGCGGGCTCGCGCGGGGGCTGCTCAACCGCCGGCCCGGCTGGAGCGAGGTGGCCTCCGATGGCGTGGAGCGCGCGCTGCACCACTACCACATCACCTATGAGGATCCGGCGGATGACCCCCGCCCGCGCTATGCGCTGCCGACCTTCGTGCTGGCCCTGCGCAAGGCGGCGGCCACGCTGCTGACGCTGGGCACGGGGGCCTCGGGCGGACTGGAGGGCCCGTCGGTGCTGCTGGGCGAGTCCCTGGGAGCGGGGGTCGCCAAGCTCACCCGGGCGCGCTCGGAGCACACGCTGCGCACCTGCCAGCTCGCCAGCATCTCGGCCGCCGTGGCCACGCTGCTCAACGCGCCCTTCGCCGCCGCGCTCTTCGCCATCGAGGTCGTCTACGGCAACCGCATCGTCTACCGGAAGCTGTCCTACTGCCTCTTCGCCGGCATCATCGCCTACGTCCTCAACAACCGCTTCCTCGGCTTCCGCCCCATCTTCATGGCCCCGCCGCACGGCCACACCTACACGCTGGCGGAGTACGGCCTGACGGCGCTGGTGGCGGTGACCGTGTCCGCGCCGGTGGCGCTCGCCCTGGGCCTGACGATGAAGCACACCCGCCGCGTGGTGGAGCACGTGCACCCGGTGCTGCGCGGCGCCGTCGGCTCGCTGTGCACGGCCGGGGTGGCGCTGGGGCTCTTCTACGGCGTGGGGATGGATCCCCGGCACGTGCTGGGCATGGGCGAGTTCACCGTGGCCCGGCTCCTGGCCGGCGAGGCGGGGCCGCTGACGGCGTGGTGGTTCCTGCTGCTCATCGTCGTGGGCAAGCTGCTCACCACGGGCTTCACCCTGCAGTCGGGCGGCTCGGCGGGCATGCTCATTCCCTCCATGGTGCTCGGGGGCGTGTCCGGCGCGGCCACGGCGTTGGGCCTGGCCGCCACGGGCCTGGTGCGCCTGGACGTGGGCCTCTTCGTGGTGGTGGGCATCGCCTCGGCGCTGGTGGCCATGGTGGGTGTTCCCCTGGCGGCCATCGCCCTGGTGCTGGAGGTGTTCGGCGCGACCTATGGCCCGCCCGCGGTGCTCGCGTGTGGCCTCACCTACGTGCTCACGCTCCGCTTGCGCGTGTATAAAGAGCAGCCCCGCGAGGCTCCCGCGCGGGCCCTGGACGGCCTGGCCGCCGTCCCCACTTCCTGAGCGGGGGCGACGAGGCGTGATGATGCGCGTGGCATGGTGGTTGTGCGTGCTCCTGCTCGGGGCCGCGTGTGCCCGGTCGGCTCCGGCCCATCGGCAGGCGGAGGATCCCCTCACCGGCATGGCCTTCACCTCCTCCCTGGCGGTGCTGCTCGAGCACCGCGGGGAGCTGGCCCTCACCCCCGAGCAGGTGACGCGCTATGAGCAGATGGACTTCACCCTGCGCGAGAAGAACCGCGCGCTCCAGCAACAACTCGAGTCCCTGCGCGAGGCGAACAAGAAGGGCGGCCGACCCTGGCACGGCGGTTACCTGGGCGGCGGCTCGCACGACGTTCACGGGGGCAAGGGCGGCTCCATGAGCGGCCCGGCGGACGCGGATCAACAGAAGCTCCAGCGCCGCGCGCGCCTCACGCGGATCGAATCCACCCTGCGCGAGATGCAGGACAACGACTCCCAGGCCTACCTCCAGGCGGAGGGGCTCATGACCGACGCGCAGAAGCCCCGCGCGCGCGAGCTGTTCTCCGAGGAGCGCGACAAGCTGCTCAAGCAGCTCGACGCCATGCACTACCAGATGCGCAAGGGCGACTACTGACACGTCACCGGCGCGCCTGACACGCGGGTGGCACGTCCTGGCCCCGCCCGCCGTGAGGGCCTCCGAGAGCAGCACCCCCTGGCATGCGGCGTGTAGAGCGCACCTGTCGCGCTTCGCGCCCCTGACCGTGGGAGTTCTCGATGGATGCCTGTGATAGCCGCTTCGCCCTGGACTATGTCTACCCCGTCGCGCATGCCGCGTACGACGAGCCGTGGAATTCGGCCTCGCTGCCACTGCTGGCCGGCTTCACGCAAGTGGGGGAGATCCTCCTGACGCCGGCCTCCCCCAGCTTCATGGCCGTCCAGGGGGCCGCGCCGTCCGCCGGCTCCCAGAAGCTGCTCGCGTCCATGCTCAAGCCCCGAGGCGCGCCGCGTCCGCCCTCCGTTACCGTCGCCGCCGCCGCGCTGCCCCCCGCGCTCCATCCCAACGTCGCGGTGGCGGTGAACGACCGCTTCGGCTGGGTGTGCGTGGATCCCTCGCGCGCGCGGCTGATCGTGGCCTTCCGGGGCACGCAGACGCCGGAGGACTGGCTCCACGACGTGGACTTCGTCTCCGAGCCCTACCGTCCCATCGACGGCGGGGGCACGGTCCACCAGGGCTTCCAGCACGTGTACTACGCCGTGCGGGACAACGTGCTGCGCCTGGTGAAGGAGCGCTGCGCGGGCATCCGCGAGGTGCTCGTGACGGGCCACAGCCTGGGCGGGGCCCTGGCCACCCTGGCGCTGCCGGACATCGTGAACTTCCTGCGGAGCCAGCCCGAGGTGCCCGCGGGGTTGAAGGTCCTGCTCTACAGCCTGGCGAGTCCGCGCGCGGGCCACGCGGACTTCAAGACCTTCTTCAACGCGTGGCTGCCGTGCTGGCGCATCGTCAATACCTGGGACGTGGTGCCCAACGTGCCCCCGGAGCTGCTGGGCTACGCGCACGTGGGCATGCAGTCCACGGTCGACAGCGGGTTCCATCTGAACGCCGCGAGCAACCACGTCCTCGACACCGGCTACCTGCCCGGCATCGAGACGTGGAACCACCACGACCATCCCACCGGGGCCGTCCTGGCCGCGCATCTGGCCACCGCCGCCGAGGGCCGCTACGTGCCGCCCGGCGTCTGTGACTAGGACGGCGCCTGCCGTCAGCCCAGGCGGGAGAGCATCATCATCAGGCCCGCGAGCGACACGCCGAAGGCCGCCGAACGCACCCACGGCACGCCGAGCAGGTAGAGCGGGAGGTAGACGACGCGCGCGCAGAACCACAGCCAGGCGCCCGTCTCGCCCGCCCCGCCGCCGCGACCGGTGACGACGAGCGCGAGCGCCAGCGCGATGAAGGCGGGATAGGTCTCCTTGAAGTTGTCGAGCGCGCGCTGCGCCCGGCCCGCGTACGTGCCGAGCGGCGACGGGAGCGCGTCCCGTGCCCCCGCGCCCCAGGCCACCCCGCGCTGGCGCGCGCTCAGGCCTCCCTGGAAGGCGATGTGCACCAGGAGCAGGACGACGGACCAACCAAGCAGGGTGATTTCAGGGGGCAGCGGCGTGGGCAATGGCGTTCTCCTCGTGCCAAGGATGTGTCAGGCGGACGCGCCTGGCAAAACACCGACGCTTCATCGGGCGAGGTCGAGGACGGCAGAGAGCCGCAGGTCGGTGGCCGACATGGAGGGGCCCGCCATTCCGACTTCGGTCGTGATCTTCTGGAGGATGAGCACCTTCGAACCCTTCAAGAAGGCGCCCAGCACTTCGACCTCGGCACTTCCCGCGGAGGCGCCTCGATAGACGCGCACGCTCTCGTGGAACTGCTCGCCTTCGGCCAGGAAGGTCAAGGTGGACCTGGGCGAACGCGGCCTTGGCCTGGGCCAGACGCGCCTTGGACACAGCCGGCGCCGTGCACTTCTCGTGCGGGGGCGCATAGACCTCCCAGGAGCCCGTGTCGTCCGCCCCGGCGTGCATCAGGGCGAGCGTCACGCCGTCCAACGGCGTCTTCTTCATGCCCGCGTAATCACAGCTCGAGGGCTTGACGTGGACCGCTCCGATGGCCGAGTGGTCATCCTCCGTGTAGGGCTTCACGGTCGCGACGACCTTGAACCCCAGGAGACCTCGTTCCACGTCGACGCCCAGCAGCGTCAGTGACCGGAGCTCGACCGCGCCCCGGGTGGCGGCGATCTCGACATCCTTCGGATGGGGGCCGTCTATACGCGCTCCGCGTTCTGCTCCTGCGCCAGGAGAATGAGCTTGGCGCGGCTGGGCACGGCCAGCTTGACGAAGATTCGCTTCAGGTGCGTCTTCATCGTGTTCATCGAGCTGCCCATGTCCTCGGCGATGGTCTGGTTGTCCCAACCCTTCAGGACCCGCTCCACCACGTCCATCTCGCGCGGAGTGAGCCGCTTGCGCCACTCCCCTGGCGCCGACACCGCGTGCGACACCTCCTGCAGCAACAGCGCCCACGGCCTTCTGCCCTGCTGGAGGGGGAGCGCAAGGAAGGTCACCTTCAAACTTCGCTCGGGGCGCCGGAACATCAGGACGTCCTGCGCGCAGAGCCCCAGCGTCTCCGCGCGAACGAGCCGCTCCAGCGCGTCCAGGAGCACCACGGGCAGGCCCAGGCGGCCACACGGAGCGCCCTTGAACCACCGGTGGAGCAGCCCGGTGGACCGGGGCGTGCGCATCAGCTCGGTGGCGGGAGGACTCAGCACGATGCTCTCGAGCCCACCGTGCTGGAAGAGCCCGTCCATGAGCGTCGCCCGCTGGACGGCGTCTTCCATCAAACGGCAATTGCGGACCGTTCTCGCCAGGATGGGCGTCAGGCGTTGCAGGAACGCCCTTTCCTGATCCGAGAAGGACCGACGGCTCTCCCGATACAACGTGAAGCCACCGTGCCAGCCGAGTCCCACGTCCAGCAGCACGGACATCACGCGCTCCACCGGCATGTTCATCTCCCGGCAGTGCGCATACATCGCGCAGTTCCTCATCGCTTGGCGCGACATCATCTCGGAGTCCCGCAGCACGGTATTGGGCCGCTGGATCACCGCGGCGCTCACGAAGCACTCGTCCGCGATCTCCGGGTAGCGCTCGAAGAAGACCGGGGGCATCTCATGCACCATGGGCCAGTCGTATTGGCCGGGCGCTCCGGGCCTGGACACGCAAAGCCCTCCAAAATCCGCGGCCAGCACCCGGGACAGGACTTTATGGGACTCGGAGAAGACCTCCGCCAGGTCGAGCGAGCTGGTCAATGCCGCCATCACATCCAGGAGAACCTGCTCTCGCGATCCGGAGTTCTGATGATGTCGCATGCACACCCCCTCGGGCTTGGACTCCACGCCACCCGCGAAATCTAACCCCTTCCAGCGACCGCGGTCCCGTCCCCTGAGTCAACCCACGCTCATCACCCTTATGGGTGATGCCTGCCTTTCGCGAGTTCCCTGTACCTTCCGCCCTGTATTTCCCCAACATCCGGAGAAACCATCATGGTGTGTGCATTCACGAAGACAGAAGGTGGGCGAGGCATTGCCGCGAGAAGAGGCGCGCTCCTCCTGACCGCGGCGGCGCTGCTGGCGGGACTTCCAGGACAGGCGTTCGCGCAAGGCGTTGGAGTCATTCCGGAACGCGCCGGGGCGTGCCCTCGGCACAGTGATTACGTCTCGTTCTACATGGATAACGAAGACTCGTCTCCCATCTCCTCCGCGGGTGGCTGGACGGGCGCCATCACCCTGGAGAACGGATTCGACACGAACATGGGGTTCTGCCGGGTGGACGGGAGCGCGTTCCGCGGCCATCCCTATGCTGATTTCGCGGTCTTGTCGCTCGACACGCGCTGTCCGGAGGGCTCGTATCGGACCTCCCGGTTCTTCGACAACGAGGACACCCGCAACAGGAATGGGCGCCAGGGGAACATCTTCCCGAACTCCAGCGGTTCCGACACGTTGCTGTACTTCTGTGTGTTCCGGGCCACGGGGGTGATGTTGTATCAATTCCCCAACTTCCACCTCCCTTACGGCGTGTTCTCCAACATCGGTACGTCCTCTGCCATAGGCGAGGCCGTGGCTCTCGCCACCGGTGTCATGTTCACGGATGACGAAGACAGCAACAACCGGGATGAGGGCTATGTCCCCAACCTCATCTATGGCTCCGACGGAATCGGGCTCATGGGCAGGAACTCCTATCTGAAAATCGCGAAGTTGCGGGAGGACACCCTCCGCCTGAACTGTCTTCATGGCGGGAGCCTCGTGGGAACGAACTGCAAGATCCTGGCGTTCCAGAATTCACAGGTCATCCCGGGCATCAACTACTGGGTGTCCACCGATCAGCGCTGGCCCGGGGTCTATTACGCCCAGGTCAATGGGGG
Source organism: Archangium primigenium (assembly GCF_016904885.1). NCBI lineage: Bacteria > Pseudomonadati > Myxococcota > Myxococcia > Myxococcales > Archangiaceae > Melittangium > [Archangium] primigenium. The sequence continues at coordinate 6,292,302 of NZ_JADWYI010000001.1, read as the reverse complement.
GTGTCCCCATGGGGGGACCGTGGCCGGCTACAATTGTGCTGTCTACAGTTTCTCGTCGGGCACGCTCATCCCGGGCGTGAACTACTGGGTCGACACGAATCCCCTGGCACCCGGCGTCTACTACGCGAACTGACGCCCTCCGGATGGAGATGAACGCGGCGCCCCAGGTGGCCGGGCCGGGACTCAGTGCTCGTGCTTGCAGCGGCCAAGGAATCGCACCAGTTCCGTATGGAACCACTGCGGTGCGTCCAACATCGGCCAGTGACTGGTGTGGGGCGCCAGGGCGTGGGACAGCTCGGGATGCTGGGCCACCAGGGTTTCCGGACCGGTGGCGGCCACCACGGCGTGCGTGGGCCCCGTGAAGCGCGCGAAGGCCTCGTTGGGATCATGACCCAGGAGGGATTCGAGGTTTCCGGCGATGGCCTCCCGGCGGGACGTGCGCAGCGTCTTCATCACCAGTGCGCGTGTCTTCTCCTTCGCGTTGATCAGCAGGGGCTCGGGCCAGTGCTCGTGGAAGGCGCCATACTTCGCCAGGCTGAAGTTCTCCAACCATGCCTCCCTTTCGGCCTTGTCCCGGAGGCGCATGTCTCCGGCCGCCTCGACGTAGAGAAGCCCGGCGAGCCGCTCAGGGTAGTAGGACGCGAAGGCCCCCGCGACCGCCGCTCCGAAGCCATGTCCCACCAGGACGAACTTCTGCTGGGGCAGCTGTGCATCGGCCACGGCGGCGACATCCTCCACCGCGGCCTCCACACCGAAGGGGCCATGGTAGCCCCCGCTCTCGCCCAGTCCGCGCAGATCGAACGCGACGCTGTGGGTCGTCAGCCCGTGTTGCGTCTCGGCCCAATGCGTCCGGTCCGCCGAGACGTCATGCACGAAGAGGAGGGGGATTCCTCCGGCGCCTTCCGTTGTCGCCATGAGGCGTCCCACGGGTCCGGATACGGTCACTGTCGTCGGGCCTTTATGCACCATCCCGCCACTCTGCGCGATTCACTGCGAGTGTGACTGTCGCGCCAGGCGCTCACGCCCACCTTTGAACAGACCCGTCCTCTCCGACCCTCCCACCGGGGCCGGCCTGGCCGCCGCCGCCGGGGGCCACTGCGTGCCGTCCGGCGTCAGCGACGGACGTCAGAAGGCCAGGGGCAGGCTCACCAGGCCCCGGGCCTGGGCACTCGGGCGCCACTCGAGCTTCTCGGGCGCCAGGGTCAGCCGCGGCGCCGGGATGCGCTCCAGCAGCAGCTCGAAGGCGAGGATGGCTTCCAGGCGGGCCAGGGGCGCGCCCAGGCAGAAGTGGATGCCATGGCCGAAGCCCACGTGCTTGTTGGGCGTGCGCCCCACGTTGAAGCGGTCCGGCTCGGGGAACGCCAGGGGGTCCCGGTCCGCGGCGAGGTAGTTCACCCGCACGGCCTCGTACGCGGGGAGGTGCTGGCCGTGCAGCACCATGTCCTCCTTCGCGAAGCGCAGGATGCTCAGCTCGAACGTGCCGCAGTAGCGCACCATCTCCTCCACCGCCGAGGGGATGAGGGCCCGGTTCTCCCGCAGCCGCTGGAACTGCTCCGGGTGGCGCAAGAGCTCCAGGAGGCCGTTGCCCAAGAGGTGCGCGGTCGTCTCGTACCCGCCGACGAGCAGCAGGAAGACGATGCTCCGCAGCTCGTCGGCGCTCAGCCGGTCTCCCTGCTCCTGCACGGTGATCAGCGCGCTGATCAGGTCGTCCTGGGGATCCTGCCGGCGCCGCTCGAAGAGGGCCTCCAGGTACTCGAAGAAGCGCTGGTAGGCCTCACGGGCCTTCTCCTGGGAGTCCTTGGACGGCGGGGCGAAGAACGTCTGCGTCCACGCGCGGAACTGGTCGCGGTCCTCGGCGGGAATCCCCAACATCTCGGCGATGACGATGATGGGCAGCGGAAAGGCGAACTCCTTGAGGAAGTCGGCGCCCGAGCCCTGGGCCTTCATGGTGTCGAGCAGCTGCGCGCAGATGGCGGTGATGCGCGGGCGCAACTCCTCGATGCGGCGCGGGGTGAAGGCCTTGGCCACCAGCGAGCGCATGCGCGTGTGATCCGGCGGATCCACGCTCAGCAGGTGCCGGGTGAGCGTGCGCGGCCGGTGGCCGAAGAAGCGCTGGCGGACCTCGTCGGGCAGGCGGGTGGGGTCCTGGGTGAAGCGGGGGTCGCGCACCATCGACACCACGTCGTCGTAGCGCGTCAGCAGCCAGAAGTGCATCCCGAGCTGCGGGTCGGTGATGCGGGCGAGGGGGAACTCCTCCCGCATGCGCTTGTAGAGCGGGAAGGGGTTGGCACGCACGTGGGGAGACCACAGCGTCTCGCCTTCCGCGAACAGGGGACTGACCGTCATGGATGGATGGATCCTTCGAGGGAAGGCGGGAGTCTAGAACTTCGAGGAGCAGGGGGGCCAGACGGTATCAGGGCGGGTTGTCGCCCACGCGCCGCAGCCGTTCTCCATGGGCGCGCGTGGCCTCGCCCAGGTCGGTGAGCAGGGCGTTGAACCGGGTGCGTCGGGCATCGATGTCCGCGCTCCAGGGCTTGTCGCTTGGGCGCAGCGGGGCATCCCACAGGCAGCCGTGCAGCGCGGAGAGCAGCGTGTGCAGGGGGTATTGCTCCACGGCTTCCTGGGGCGAGAGCACGCGCGAGTCCGCGAGCCGCCGCCGGAACTGCACGTAACGGTCGACGATGTCCCAGGTGCCCATCATGTCCACACGCACCAGCCGGCCATCGGTGAGCGCGTAGAGCGTGTGCGAGGCCACCGCGCCCGTGTCGTCGGGCCGGGCGCGCAGGAAGCCGCAGGTCGTGAGCTCCAGCGTCAGGGCAACGGCCGGGACCTTGAGCCAGTCCACCTGCCGCATCCGCTCGCCGATGGAGCCCGTCCAGGCCTCCGGGTTCGTCTCCGCGCGGGCGGGCAGGTTCTCGTCCTCGGCGATCAACGTGAGCAGGGGCCTGGCCTTGCGCGCCAGGTCCGGCACGGCCAGGTCGAGCAGCTCGGCCAGCAAGGCCGCCTCGGCCTCGTGCACGCCCTCGTGCACCTGCATCATCGTGCCGTACACCTCGAAGCCGGGCGCTCCGGGTGGGGCCGCGTCGAGGAGCGTCTGGAGCTGCCGGGCGGTCTCCAACACCCGCGCGTTCGCTTCGTTTTCGGGGGACGGCTTTCGGGGTGGGGCCATGCGCGCCAGCCTAGGCGGGAGCCTGTCCGGTGTCACCGGGGGCTCCCACCACGGTGGGGCGTCCGCCTCAGAGTCCGTTGGGGACCACGGTCACGGTGCCAGAGCCCCTGTTGGTCAAGATGAGATCGACGTATCCATTCGCGTCCATGTCCGCGGTGGCGATGGCGTTGAGGCCAGGCGAGGCGCCGGTCGTGACGACGCTGCCCGCGGTGAAGCCTCCGGTGCCGTTGCCGGTCATCGGGCGGACACCGCCCGTGGTCGTCGTCACGAGGATGTAGGCGTCGAGCTTGCCATCGCCGTTGAAGTCATTGGCCACGACGCCCAGCGCCGAGTTGCTGACCGCCGAGCTCCCGGTGGTGGACTGAACGCCGTTCGCGAAGGTGCCGTTGCCTTGGCCCTTGAAGAAGAAGAGGTACGCACCGGCCGCGCCGTTCGAGAGGATGTCGAGCGTGCCATCGCCGTCGGCGTCGCCGAAGGCGATGCCCGCCGTCTGGCCGTTGACGGCGTTGGTGTAGGAGACGGGCGCGGCGAACGAGCCATTGCCCTGGTTGAGGAGGATCGACAGGCGTGCGCTGGCGGGGCTCGTCACCACGAGATCGGAGAAGCCATCGCCGTTCAGGTCACGGCAGGCGATGGTCGACTGGACGCCGCCCGTGCTCGGGATGCCGATGAGCGTGGGCGCACCGAAGCTGCCCGCGCGGGTGCCGAGGAGCACACTCACCTGGTTCTGGCTCACGCTGGTCGTGGCGATGTCGGCCACCCCGTCAAGATCGAAGTCCGCGGTGCACAGGTGGATGGAGCCCGGAGTGCCGGTGGTGAAGCTCGTCGGCGTGCCAAAAGTCCCGGGCGCGCTCGGGCCCAGGTTCTTGTAGACGCTGATGGTTCCGTTGCTGGAGGACAGGTTGGTCTGACCGTTGACGGTGACGGCGTCGAGCCACCCGTCGCCGTCCACGTCCACGGCCACGACCGCGTTGCTGGAGAGCGAGGCGCCCCCGTGGTGGACCTCGGACTGGACGCCGCCCTCGCCCTTGCCCAGGAAGACGGAGAGCGAGCCGGAGGGGGTCGCGGCCGATCCGGACTCGGCGTTGGCCACCAGGATGTCGAGCTTGCCGTCGCCATTCACATCGGCGACCGCCGGGGCCAGCGGGTTGTGGCTCGCGGGAGAGCTGATCGGCGTGCCGGGGACCTGACCGGTGGGGGGGCTCTGGCAGGTGCCGTTCGAGCAGATCTGGCCTGTCGTGCACGTGATGCCGCAGGCGCCGCAGTGGGTGGCGTCGCTCTGGAGGTTCACCTCACAGCCATCGGAAGAGTTCCCGTTGCAATCCCCGAGGCTGCCGGAGCAGGCCTGGCAGTTGCTCCCCGTGTAGGTGGGCGCGCACGCGCACGTGTAGGCATTGATGCCGTCGGTGCAGGTGCCACCGTTCAGGCAGGGGCTCGCGGCGCACTCGTCGATGTTGGTGCAGGTCACGCCGTCGCCTTCGTACCCCGCGTTGCAGGCGCAGGTGAAGGCGTCCACGGTGTTGGTGCAGGTGGCGTTGTCGTCGCAGGTGTCGGTCCCGGCGGCGCACTCGTCGACCTCGACGTCGCCTTCGCCGCAGGTGCCGTTCTGGCACGTGAGGCCGTCGCAGCAGGGGACCGTGGCGTCGCACGGCGCTTTCACGGGCAGGCAGCCCAGGCCACCGCACGTCGGGTCGTAACTCGGCGAGGTCGGGTCGAGGCTGGTGACGTAGTCGCCGACGTGAGCGCTGTGCGCGTCGATACACGCCTGCTCGCTCACACGGACGATCGTGTAGGGATGGGTCGTCGAGGGCGTCTTGTGACAGATCTGGACCGTCCCGGTGACCTCGAAGTCATCGCACTGCGCGGGGGGCGGGGCGGGGGGGGGCGAGTCGACACCCGCGTCGTTCTCTCCGACGGAGGTCTCTCTGCAACCGCCCACGAGGCCGAGCAGACTGGCTCCCACGAGCATGGCGAGGAGCGGTGAGGTTTTACGTTTCATTGCGAATCTCCTGGGAGGGACATGCCCCTTGGACGGCAAGTCCCTCTCCCGTCACTCTACGTGGTGGCGCCAGGAGTTGCGTGTCGCGACGTTCGGACAGGCGAGGAGAACCCGGCAACCTTCACCCCCCACGTGCCGGGATGCTGACGCAGGAGGGTCAAGTCGTGGGCAGCGTGCCGCCGTCGATGACGTAGTCGGCGCCGTGGATGGACGCCGCACGGTCGGAGGCGAGGAACGCGATCAGCTCCGCGACCTCTTCGGGTCGGCCGGGGCGGCCGATCGGGATGCCGCCGAGCATGTTGATGATCTCCTGGCGGGCGGCGGCGGCGTCGATCCCGCGGCTCTGGGCGAGGCTTCCAATGAAGTCCTTCGTGGCCAACGTTTCGATGAAGCCGGGCGACACCGTGTTGACGCGCACGCCCTTGGGACCCACCTCGCTGGCGAGTCCCTTGCTGTAGTTCCGCATCGCCGCCTTGGCGGCCGCGTAGGCGAGCGTCGAGTCGGTCAGCGGCAGGCGGTGCTGGATCGAAGCGACGTGAAGCACCACGCCCTTGCCGCGCTCCAGCATTCCGGGCACCAGCGCCCGGTCGAAACGGACGGCCGACAGGAGGTTCAGATTCAGGGACTTCTCCCAATCGTCTTCCGACAACGCCGCGAACCCGCCGCTGGGCGCGTCCGAGCCGCCGACGCAGTTCACGAGCACATCGATGCCGCCCCAGTCGGCGAGGAGCTTGTCGGCCACGTGCTTCACGCCGCTCGGGGTGCTCACGTCTGATTGAATGAGGAGCGTCGGCCGAGGCCCGTCTTTCGGCACCGATCGCCCGGTCGTGGCGACCTCGCCGCCGGCGGCCATCAGTCGGCGGACGATCGCCTCGCCAATGCCTTTCGTGCCGCCGGTGACGAGGACACGCTTGCCGCGAAACTCGCGCTCGTCGATTCCGAAGGCGGCGTCTGGCTTGAACGAGGTGATCTTCAACGAGGTGATGCGCGCGTCGGACACGACGAACTCGTTGCGCAGGTGGGCGACGCCGCCGGGGAAGTCGCCGGTCAGTCGGGTGCGGATGACGACGGTCTGGCCGTCGATCGACGCGCCGAGCGGCTCGACCACGCACCGGAATTTCGCGAAGACGTCGCCATACAACCGCCGAATCGCGCTGACGCCGCGGTACTCATGCCCTTGGTCAAGGACGACCGCATCCGGCGCGAAGCACTCCGCGAGCTTCTCGCTGTTTCTTGCCTGCTCCGCGGCCAGATAGGCATTGATCACGCGGGGGATTTCCATGTTCATACAGTCTCCGGTTCTGGGTTCGGTTCGCCGTTGATTTCCGACCGCTGCTGTGTTTCAACGATGAACGAAGATTAGGCCGGGCGTTCTGGACTATCCATGCTCGATAGGCCGGTTCTTTGGTCCGAAACGCCAGGCACAGGGAGGGTTCGTGGACGTTCTCGCCGAAGTCATGTCGCTCCTCCGCACGCAAGGCCAGCTCTACGGCCGCTTGGATTTGTCCGCGCCGTTTGGGTTGGAGTTCCCCGGGGACAAAGGGGTCTGCCTCATCGTGACGCGCGGTTCGTGCCTGCTGATCGTCGACGGCGGCAAACCGATTCCGCTCGTCGGTGGGGATTTCGTTTTCCTCCCTTCGCCCAAGACGTACACGCTGGTGAGCGGGCCGAGGGAGCCGGTCCGGTCGGCGACCGACGTCGTGTCGGCCGAGGCGTTTCATCGAACGCGTCTTTTCTCGTACGGCGGACAAGGCATTCCCGTGTCGGTGATCGCCGGCTGCTTCACGTTCGAGTCGCCGGAGAGCGAGATGCTGGTCAAGCATCTGCCCGCGATCGTGCATCTGCCGGCGTCGTCGCACGAGTCGCCGTGGTTCGGCGCGACGCTTCAACACCTCGCGGCCGAGACGATGGGCGACCAGCCCGGCTCGGCGGCGATCGTCGACCGCCTGGCGGAGGTGCTGTTCGTTCAGGCGATGCGCAGCCAGATCCACTCGATGATCGGCAGCGACAGCCCGAGCTGGTTGCGCGCGCTCGTCGACCCGCAGATCGGCGAGGCGCTGCGGCTGATGCATGCCGAGCCGGCGCGGAACTGGACGGTGCCCGCGCTCGCTGAAGGCGTCGCCATGTCGCGGTCGGCGTTCGCCGATCGATTTCGCAAGCTCGTGGGCGAAACGCCGCTGGATCACCTGACGCGGTGGCGGATGGTCCGCGCCGCCGCCATGCTGCGCGAGCGCCAACCCATCAAGATGGCGGCGATCGCGAACGCCGTGGGGTACGAGTCGGAAAGTTCGTTCGGCAAGGTCTTCAAGCGCGTCATGAACGTCTCGCCGGGCGGCTACCGGCTGTGTCATCAGGGCGCGGAGACCGATTCGGAGTCGAATCGACCGTCCCCGGAGGCTTGAGTTGGAAGCCCCAGCCATCCGGGATCCGGCGGTCATCGAGCGCCTCGCCGAGCTCGTGTGGGCGAGGAAGACGGAGACCCGCGCCCTGTGCGCCGTCTCGCTCGGCTGCGCCCAGGTGTCCGAGGCGCGCGCGAGCGAGCTGCTCGGAGTCCTCGCGATGGACGCCGAGGAGCGTGTGCGCCTGGCCTCGGCTCAGGCGCTCGGTCGGATCGCCTCGCACTCGCCCCTCGCGCTGCCTGTCCTCCAGCGCCATGCCCCGCCCGCTCCCATTCCCTCCCTGGGGCTGGACGCCTCCGCCCACCTCGAGACGCTGCTCCCCCTGGACTTCCTCACCGGAGAGGATCAACTGCTCGACGCGCACGGCGGGCTCTATTTCCCTTGGGTGAAGGCGGACGCACCGGCACCCGGGGACGTGCGGGACCCGCGACGCGACACCTTGGGACTGGCGCGGCTTCGACTGGGGCCCAAGGGGCCCGAACTGGACCTGTGCACGGTTGGCGCGAGCCATGCCGAGTCTCAGGGGGCTGTGCGCCCGCCAATCTCCGGGAAGCGCTCGTAGGCCCGTTTGAGCGCGTCCAGGTGGGCGGGGTTGTCCAGGTCGAGCGGCGCCTCGGTGAGCTGCACGACCCACCCGCCCGATGCCGTACGCCGTGAGCGCAAGCGCAGATCCGCGTCGCGAGCAGAATCCGGGAACTGGATGGCCTTCGCGGCAGCGGCGGACCAATAGTTCAGCCACCCAAGGAAACAGGGAATCTCAGGCGCGGGGAGCTCCTCTGGAAGGTTGAGCATGGGAAGCCCACGGGGTGAGCGCTCCGGTCCATGAGGCGAGCGGCGAAACTGCTGCGCGACTTCCGAGCCGTAACCATACGGCGACGCGTGCCCCCAAAATGCGCGCGCCCCTTCCGCCATTCCTTCCAGCACATTCGCTGCTGCCGCAATCACGGGCTCGCCTAGTGGCAGTTTCGCATGCACTTCAAACTGGTCCTGACCGCCTGCGCTGAGGAGTCCCGATTTTCCCATTCCCCAAACCGTCACGGGGTAACTCTCGTCCCCGTTGCACACGAGAGGGAATCCCCCGTCCTCAATGCTTTCCACGAGCCACGTGTCGCGCTGCGGCAATGTGATGGGGTGCCCGCCTTCGGAGATCCGCCACTCCAGGCGCAAGCCGGGGAGCGCCTTCTCCATGCCATGGACGACATCGCGCGTGCGTCTGTCTTTGCCCACGAGAGCAGGCGCGTGAACGATGAGGGTGAGGGCTTTACGCTTGGTCATCGAGTGCACCCCGTGACAACAACATCGAGAGTGGGACTTTCTTCGAGCAGCGCGGCTTTGTGCGCTTCAGTGCTCACCCCAACGACATAGCCATATCCGCATGCCGCCGCAGCTTTTGCTGCTTTTCTACTTGAATCATTTCCCTCCTGATTTCCTTGTCTTGAACAAAATCAGGGTATGCGTCAAATCGATGGGTCTTGATTTCCCACAGCACACGAACACCGACTTGCAGCGCATCGAAGCTCACACCGCCCACGAGCACATCCATTCCGGGATAGCGGTTGGGCGGAACCTGGTCTGCGCACCTGTCATGCGCGTCATCTTTGCCCTCATGCGGCACTGGTATGGGCTCGCACCTGCGACGGCGCTCTCGCTCCGCGACCTCAATTGGCCCCACGGGAGGAAAATCCGGCCCTTTTGGCTCTGGCTTGGACTTCTTCTCTGGAGCGGGCTTCGGCGGGGCGGTCTTCGTGACAGGCACCGGGCGCGGCTCTGTCACGGGGCGCGTTTCAGGGCGACCCCTCCGCAGTTCGTAGAGATGCAGGGCCTCCTTGATGAGGTAGCCCGCCACCACCACGCCCGTCACCACCACCGCCCCCGCGGCAATCTCCGGCGCCGCCAGCACGCACAGTCTGAACCCCACGGTAGCGGCCGCAGCGGAGGCCACCGCGCATCTTCCCGTGAGGTCGTGAAACTCAACGCGGTCATGGTCCAGGGCGTGATAGCACCGCTCCGCGAGGACGGGCCACGGCCGCGATGCCTCTTGGACCACGCACCGTCCTCCATCCGTCCAGGGCAGCGCCGCCGCTCGCTGGAGGTTGGCGTACCCCGGATCCCAGTCCACGGTTTCTTCTGGGCCCGGCGCTGACGTCGCGCAGGCAGAGGCGTAGATCAGAAGTGCGAGGCACGCTCGAAGGCGCATGGTGGGGTCCTCTCTCAGAGCAAGAACCCAATGGGTCCTGGCGGGTCCGGTCGAAGTATGGAGTTGCCACCCGACAGCTACGAACGAGCGCGCCGGGCTCGCGGTTGGGCGCCGGGGTCAGCAGCCGAAGAGCGGGCCAAGCAGCGCCAACGCAGCGAGCACTCCATTCTCGGGCGGGGTGGGATTGCCACAGTGGCGCTCCCGCACTTTGTGTGCACGACGCGCGTACGACGCTCTCTGCTCATCGGGGTGGCGGGCGTCCTTTCCCTCTGAGCACATAAAGTGCGGGAGAGCCGCACGGCAGTGCATCAAGCCCACCCGTTCGGATGTCGTCGGGGCTCCGCGTCACTCCACGTGGTGGATCCAGATGTTGCGCGTCACTACGTGCGGCAGGGCGAGCAGATCCACCGGGCGCTGGCCCCGGGGCATGAGCCGGTTGAAGGGATAGCCCTCCTCGCGCGCTTCCAAGGCCGTGTCGGTGACCATCATCTGGAGGCGGAAGAGCATGCCCTCCCGGCGGCCCCGGGGCAGCAGCAGGTGCGCGGGCCAGCCGAGCTCGTGCACCACCGACGACAGCCGCGAGGGCCGGTGGATGACCGCCCGCTCCCGGGGCCCGAGCGTGTGGACGAAGCGGTCCAGCTCCATCCACAGCCGCCGGTCATCGGCGAAGGCGTCCGCCACCAGGTGCAGGCGCACCGTCACCGTGTGCGCCCGCTCCAGGGTGTTCTCCACCCGCAGGAAGTACGCGAAGGGCTCGTGCACCAGGCGCGGCGTGAACGCCTCCGTGCCGTCCGGCAGGCGCACCGCGTGCTGGCCCAGGTGCGTGCGCAGCGTGTGCGTGCTCACGAAGAAGGACGGCGGCGGCTTGTCCCAGTGCTCGCCCCCGAAGGTCGCCTCGCCCCAGCGCTGGCCGTCGAAGTCCGGGGCGTCCGCGCCGGGCATGTCCTTCTCGAAGCACAGGAGGATGTCCGGGCTCTGGTGCGCGGGGTAGGGGCCCTCGCCGATCCACTTGCGCAGCAGCACCGGGGGCGCGTCGGACAGGTCGTGCGGCAGCAGGTGCGAGCACTGCCAGGAGTCGAGCAGGTCGTCCACGTGGCGGTGCCACCGGTAGAAGAGCGGATCCCGTCCCGCCGTGGCCGGGTTCCCCAGGACGCCCAGGCGACCCGAGGTGTCGCGCGGGGCCCGGAGGTTCGCGAGCATCACCTGGCCCATGTGGTGGAACGCGCCATGCGGGCCGAGCGGCTCGCGCCAGGCCTCGCCATCCAGGGAGTCCGGCGTGGACTCGGCCGTGTCGGCGAGCTGCTCCAGGTGCTCCAAGTCCAGGGGCGTGTCCCCATGCCAGAGCAGGCCCGAGGAGGCCCCGGCGAACAGCCGGTCGCGGCGCGTGGCGTGGTCCGCGATGTCGTAGCCCGGCAGGCCCTGGAGGCTCACCCCGGGCGGGCGGGGCGCGAAGCCCGGCAGCCGGGAGTCATAGCCCTCGTTGAGCGGCGCCGTGTAGTCCTGCAGGGGCGCCACCCGGTGCATGCCGAACGCCAGCCGCTCCGTGTCGTAGCGCGCGAGCAGTTGCCGGTGCGCGTGCCAGTAGCGCTCGGTGCGGCGCGCGGGCCGCACGCGGCGCGAGGGCTCGGCGGGGTCCGGGTGGCCCGCGGCGGGAAAGCGCACCCGCCACGTGTCGAGCATGTCGTTGAGCCCGGCGTCCTCGCGGAAGTAGTCCACCCATACCTCCGCGCCCGGCAGGCCCGGAGGCGCCTTGCGCGGCGGCTCCGGCCGGCGCGAGGACAGCACCTGGTGCGGCGCGCGCTCCTCCAGCGGCGGCACGGGGACGTCCCGGCCCTCGGGGTGGTGGGCGAGGAAGATGCGCAGCGCGTGGGCCGTCTCCTCGGCGTGTCCCTCGCGCGCCCGCCGCTCGGCGTCCTCGGCGATGGCGAGCAGTCCGGCCTCGCCGGGCGTGGCGTTGGCCAGGGCCATGAAGTGGGCCGCCACGTCCAGGGCCCGCTCCAGGTGGGCGGGCAGGGCGGGCTGGAAGCGCGGCGCGGCCGGCGGCTCCGGCTGACAGAGCACCGCCCGCAGCCGGGCATGCGACGCGGGGGGGCTCACTTGAGCCCGACGTAGATGTTCTGCACGTCGTCGTCCGAGTCCATCGCCTCGAGGAAGGCCTCCACCTCGGTGCGCGCCTCGCCTTCGAGTTCCACCGGGTTCTTGGCGATCCACGCGAGGTTCTGCGCGCTCACCGTCCAGCCCAGGCCCGCGAGCGCCTTGCCCACCGTGTCCACGTCCGTGGGGCCCGTGAGGAAGCGCGAGGCGCCCTCGTCCCCCGGCTCCACGTTGTCCGCCCCGGCCTCGATGGCGGCCTCTTCCGCGTCGGCCCCACCCTCGGGCGGCGTGGCCTCGATGACGCCCATGCGGTTGAAGTCCCACGACACCGCGCCCGTGGTGGCGATCTGCCCCTTGCGGAAGAGCACCCGGATGTTGGTGGCCGTGCGGTTCTTGTTGTCCGTGAGGCACTCGACGATGACGGGCACCTGGTGGGGCGCGAAGCCCTCGTAGGTGACGAGCTCGTAGTTGACCGGCTCGTCCAGCAGGCCCGCGCCCTTCTTGATGGCGCGCTCCAGCGTGTCGCGCGGCATGGAGGCCTTCTTGGCCTGCTCCACCGCCATGCGCAGCCGGGGGTTGGAGGCCACCTCCGCCCCGCCCGCCTTGGCGGAGATGATGAGTTCCTTGACCAGCTTGGTGAAGAGCCGACCCTTCGCGGCCGCGTGCTCCGTGCGGCCCTTGTGTTTCCACTGAGCGCCCATGTCCGGGCTCCTACCTCCCGGACGGCCCCGGGTTCAATACAGATCCGCGCTCTCCGTCTCGGACAGGCGCTGGAAGGTGCCGCCGCGGCGCCGATAGGTGATGGACTTGACGTTCACCCGGCCGTTGCGATCCAGGTCCGCCTGGGCCGTCACCACGAAGGTGTCGGGGGTGGGGCTGGTGACGTCGTAGCGGTAGTAGAGCGGGGCCTCGGGCCGCCAGCCCAGGGCCGCCCAGCGGCCCACGTCCGGGGAGAACCACTGCCGGGAGCCATCGGGGGCGTGCGAGGGGTTGCGGGGCAGATCCGGCAGGGGTCCGCCGGGAAGCATGCCCTCGTGGTGCAAGGCATAGTCGTTCACCGCCTGGGCGATGGCGTTCATCATCACCTCGCGCTCGCCCTGCTTGGTGCGCAGCACGACGCCGGAGAGCTCCGGCAGCGCGAGCGCGACGATGAGCCCGATGAGGGTGACGGCGATCACCAACTCGATGAGCGTGAAGCCCCGACGCGGGGCGGGGTGGTACGGCCTGGACGAAGACAGCATGGAGACATCCCCCCTGGTGCTGCGTGTGAAAAACCCCGAGGCGCGCCGAGGGCGCCTACGGCATGGTGGGCCCGGGCCCCGAGGCATCCGCCCGGAGCGCGGGGGCCACCAGGTAGCTGCCCGGCCCGAGCATCGTCACCCGCATGCCCTTGGCCTCCTGGAAGCGCAGCCAGGCGCGCTGGGCCTCGGTCTCCGGCCCCGGCAGGGTCGAGCGCACCAGCAGGGCGCCCGTGCCCGCGTGAGGTGTGACGAAGGCATCCGGCGCGCTGTCCTCGGACCCCTGCGCGCGCGCCTCCACCGGACCCTGGAGCGCGGCCATGGCGGCCACCGTCAGGGTGAGCACCAGCGCCGCGGAGAGCAGGGGCGAGGCCGACCAGCGGCGGGCCTCCGGAGGCAGCGGGGGCTGGGGCGCGAGCGCGAGACGGGGCACGCGCCGGGGCGGGGTGCGCCGCACCTCGGCCACGGCCTTCACCGAGCGCAGGAAGGCGGTGACCTCGGCGTTGAGCTTCTCGCCGGCGGCGTCGAGCGCCAGGGCGAGCTCGGCCGAGGGCGGCCGGGCGGCCCGGAGCGCGCTCGTCATCTGGTTCACCTCCACGAGCAGGGCGCGCAGGGCCACGGCGCTGCGGCGGGACCCCGCGGCCGGCAGCAGGTCCGCCGCCGCCGCCAGCCGCCAGCGCACCACGGTGGCCTCCCTCAACAGGGGGCAGAAGCCGCTGCCCCCCACGGCGGCGCGCTCGGGCGCGGACAGCCGCTCGCGCACCCGGCGCGCCCTCGGCAGGGGCCGCACGAAGAGCTGCCGGTCGCGCAGCGCTTCCAGCGCCTGGGTGCGCGAGGGCACGTTGCCCGGCCAGGCGACGTCGTCGTCCGTGTTCCAGCGTTCATCGAGTACCGGGGGGAGGGGTCGGTTCGAGGGGTTGTCCATGGGCCACGCCGGGGAGAAGGGGGTGACCCAGAGATGAGGCCGGGGCGAGGGAGCAGCCATCGCCCCCAAGTCTGAATTTTACGCTCTCACTGTTCTTGAGAGCTGAGCGGGTTGGGCGGGGTTCAACGGCGGGAGATGGGAGGGCCTGGGAGAAAGGGGGGGACGCTGGCCCTGGACGACGAGCGAGCGTGCGTGGACAGCGGTGGGGTGGGTGGCTAGTCTTCTCCGTGTCCGACGGGTTCAAGAACGCCCGCCGGGCCCGGACGAGAGGTGCGCCGTACCCGGTCACGACAAGACGACGCCTACGAAGGAGTCTTGTCCATGTCGTGGATTCTCCTGGTCGTCGCCGGGCTACTGGAGGTGTGCTGGGCCATTGGCCTCAAGTACACCGAGGGTTTCACCCGGCTCGTCCCCAGTGTCCTCACCGTCATCGCCCTGGCCGCCAGCGTCGGTTTGCTGTCGATCGCGGCGCGCGGCCTGCCCATTGGCACCGCCTACGCCGTCTGGGTGGGCATCGGCGCCCTGGGCGCGGCCCTGCTCGGCATCGTGCTCTTCCACGAGCCGGTGACCGCGGCGCGCCTGTTCTTCCTCGTGCTGCTGTTCGTCGCCATCGTGGGCCTGAAGTTCACCGGGGGTGGGACGCACTGAGAGCCGACCCCGGGACGGGCGGGGGAGGGTATATAGGCGCGCGCGCCGGGTCCGCCCGGCGTGCCTTCCAGAGGACTCCCCCGCATGTTCCACCCCTCGGCCGAGCTTCGTTTCGTGAACGCCCAGGTCGGCCATGGCGTCTTCGCCACCCGACGCATCCCGCGCGGCACCATCGTCTGGGTGCGCTGCGCCCTGGACATCGAGCTCACGCCCGAGGCCGTGGTGGCCCTGGGCCCGGCCTACCAGCACATCGTCCCGCACTACGGCTACCCGGAGGCCAACGGCCACTGGATCATCTGCTGGGACAATGGCCGCTACCTGAGCCACTCGTGCGAGCCCACGTGCCTCAAGCCGGGCTTCGACTTGCAGATCGCCCTGCGGGACATCGAGGAGGGCGAGCAGTTCACGTACGACTATGGCGCGCTCAACCCGGATCCCGCGGATGAGCCCTTCCGCTGTCTGTGTGGCGCGCCGGGCTGCCGGGGGCGGGTGACGGCCGAGGACGCCGAGCGCCTGGCGCCCGACTGGGACGCCCGGCTCGCCGCGGCGTTCCCGGACGTGCTCGGGGTGGAGCAGCCCCTGTGGCCCTTCGTGCGCGACCCGGCCGCCGTGGAGGCGTGTGCCCGGGGCGAGCAGCCGCTGCCCTCCTGCCGCCTGCACTTCCGCCCGCCGGCTCAGTCCAGGTTCAGCTCCAGCATGCCGTAGGCGACGTGGGTGTGGCCTTGCGCGAGCAGCTCCCGCGCGAGCGCGTCGTAGGCCCGCTCGACCCCGGGATCCCGGGGCGTCACCGCGTACTGCGAGGCCGCCAGGTCCCGCAGGGCATCGGCGATGGGCGTGGGGTTGGGCATCTCCTGGCCCTCGTACTCCTTGAAGATGGACCACGCGAGCGGCCGGCCGGCGAACATCTCCCGGCAGATGCTCACGGCCTCCCATTCGTCGCGCTCGACCGAGCCCACCGTCCAGATGAGGAAGCAGGCGCGCACGGGCACGGTGTTCTCCTGCCGGAAGCGGCGCACCAGCTGGAACGCGGCCACCTGGAGGTCCGCCCCCGTCTTGCCTCCGGCGGAGTTGAGCGCCAGGTCGCCCTTGCGCGCCGAGGGGGCGAAGGGGACGTTGGTGAAGAACAGGACGTTGCCGTCGGGGCGGAAGGTCGGCGGAAGCCCCCGGGTCATGTCGTTGAACACCGCCTGGAAGCGGTCGGGCCCCAGGCCGTTGAGCCGGGCGTTGAGCGAGGCGTAGAGGATGGCCCGGGCATTGGCGTCACAGGACAGCCGACGGGCCCGGCCCGGAAAGCCGATGGGCGTGTGGCCGCAGCCCGCCGCGGGATCGACGACCCAGTCCGCCCACTCGAGGAGGCCCCGCTGGCGCGCGTGGCCCAGGAGGATGAGCGCCTCGTCGGGATCCGGGAAGACCCGCAGCACGTGGGACACCCAGGCGCCGTCCGTGATGAAGAGCCGCTCGCCAATCCGGTTCACCTTCACGCCCAGGCGCCCCTCCTGGACGAGCCCCGCCCGCTGGAGGCAGTCCAGGCCCGGCACCTCGGCGGCCCGCGCGAGGGCGAAGGGCTCGCGGCTCTCCCCGCGCAGCCAGTGCTGATACGCCTCGGAGCGGTGGAGCTGGTCCAGACAGGTCCGCAGGGCGGTGAGGAAGGGTTCGTCCTGCGCGACGTCGAGCCAGAGGAGGTTCAGGTGTTCGGTCGGGATCACGGCGGGCATCAAACACCCGTGCGCCTGTCCACCGGGCGAGGTCGCGCGGGCGCGGGCCATGACTGTCGATGACAGGACAGGGTCGCCGCCGCCTCCCGGAGGGGGGACAAGCGGACGGTCCCGGACACCTGGCGCGCGAAAGCCATTGTGGGGTTCTGATCCAACCCCGTAGATCTCCTGCAATAGGTGGGGAGAGGATCATGAGCCAACTGGCGGACGTGCTCGAGGCACGCAGTCAGGAACTGCTCCAGCGGTGGGGGAGCGCCGTGCGCGAACACCCGGCGCCGGGCGGCCCGTCCGCGGCGGAGCTGGAGGAGCTGCTTGCGCGCCTCCTCCAGCGGCTCCAGCGCGCCCTGCGGGGACAGGACCCCACGGGCCCCGAGCAGGGGGCGCGGCGCTCGCGGGGGGACTTCGAGCTGGGCGGACGGGTGCGCGCGTACGGCCTGCTGCGCGACCTGGTGTGGGAGCTGATCGAGCGGGAGGGCCTCCCCGTCTCCCTGTCCGAGGCGCGGCGGTGGACCGACGTCGTGGCCCTGGCCGTCGCGGAGGCGGTGGAGGAGATGGACGGCGCGGGGAGCCGGGCGGAGGACGAGCGGGCCCGGCTCAACGCGCTCTTCACGCAGGCCCCCATGGCCATCGCCGTCATCCGCGGCCCCGAGCTCGTCGTGGAGGTGGCCAACCCCGGCATGTTGCGCCTCTGGGGCCGGAGCGCCGAGGAGGCCGTGGGCAAACCGCTCTGGGACGTGCTCTCCGAGCTCAAGGACCAGGCCTTCGATGGGCTGCTCCGGGGGGTGCTGGCCACGGGCAAGCCGTTCGTGGCCACGGAGATGGAGGTCCGGGTCGCGCGCGGGGCGGCGGGCGCGCTGGAGACGGGCTATTTCACCTTCGTCTACCAGCCGCTGCGCGACGCGCGGGGCCGGATCGACGCGGTGCTCACCATCGCCACGGAGGTGTCCGAGACGGTGCTCGCGCGCCAGCTGACCGAGAACCTGCTCGTGCGCTCCCAGGAGGCCGAGCGGGCCCGGGGGGCGCTCCTGGATGCGCTCGCGGACCAGAGCCTCGTGGGCGTGGGCTACCAGCGCGGCCCCGAGCTCGCCTTCGAAACCGCCAACTCCGTCTACCAGCGGCTCGTGGGGCGGGAGGTGGTGGGCCAGCCGGTGCGGCGGGCCCTGCCGGAGCTGGACGGGCAGGGGTTCCTCACCCGGATGCGCCAGGTGTTCGAGACCGGCGCCCCCGACGTGGGCCGGGAGGTGTCCACCGCCTTGTCCCCAGCGCCCGGCGAGCACCCGCGGGAGCGGCTGCTCGACTTCGCGCACCAGCCCGTGTGCGCGTCCGATGGGCACATCGACGGCATCCTCACCCTGGTGCTGGACGTCACCGAGCAGGTACGCCTGCGCCAGGAGGCCCAACGGCTGGAGGCCGAGCAGCGCCAGCGCAGCGACTTCGAGCAGTACCTCATCGGCATCGTCAGCCACGATCTGCGCGGCCCTCTGAGCACCATCTTGTTGGGCCTCCAGGTGCTGCTGCGGCGCGAGCTGGACGCGCCCACCACCGAGGCCCTCGTCCGCCTGCGCTCGAGCACCGAGCGGGCCGTGCGCATGGTGCGCGACCTGCTCGACTTCACCCAGGCGCGGCTGGGCGGTGGGTTGCGGATTTCTCGCGAGCCCATGGACGTGCATGCCCTGGTGCGCGGCATGGTCGAGGAGCACGCGCGGACCCACCCCGAGCGGGAGTTGCGGCTGGAGCAGCGCGGGGACGGGCTGGGCGCGTGGGACGCGGATCGGCTCGCGCAGCTCGTGGGCAACCTGCTGGGCAACGCGCTCAAGTACAGCCCGCCCGACAGCCCCGTGACGGTGCGCGGCGTGGGCGAGGACGGGCAGGTCTCCCTGGAGGTGCACAACGGGGGCACGCCCATTCCCCCCGAGGCCCTGGCGCGGCTGTTCCAGCCCCTCCAGCGGGCGGTGGACGGCCCGGATCCGGCGGGCCGGAGCGTGGGCCTGGGCCTGTACATCGTGGAGCAGATCGTCCGGGCGCACGGCGGCGACATCCGCGTGGCGTCCTCCGCGCCCGAGGGCACCACGTTCTCCGTCCGGCTGCCGCGCGGGCCCTGACGCTAAGCCCCCGGACATGAATGTTGTACACCTGAGGCATGGCGCTGCTGAAGGTGACGGAGCAAGAGCGTCGGCGGCTATGGGAGATAGCCCGGGCCGCTGACGCTGGGTGGAGAGAGCGCGAGCGCGTGGACATGGTGCTGCTGGCCGATGAGGGCTGGAGTGCACCGCGCATCGCTCGGCACCTGGGCCGGTGCGCGGCCACGGTGCGCCGGGTGTTGCGCTCCTTCGTCCAAGACGGCCCAGAAGCCCTCTTCGCGCGTCTGGCGGGCAGGAAGCCCGACAGGGCGCACCGCCAGCGGGTGGAAGCCTCGCTGCATGCGTTGTTGTCCCAGCCTCGCTCGTGGACAGCCGGGCAGTTGGCCAGCGCACTCGAGGGCGAGGGTCTTCACCTGGGGCCGCGGCAGGTGCGTCGCTATCTCGGGAGCATGGGCGCGGGCTGGCGGCGCACGCGGCTGACGCTCACGCACAAACAGGACGCCCAGGCCGTCGCCCAGGCACGCCAGGCGCTCTTCCGGCTCAAAAAAAGCCCGCGCTCAGAGGATAAATCTCTACTTCCTGGATGAGTGCGGGTTTTCGCCCACCCAAGCCGTGGGCTACAGCTGGGCAGAAGTCGGCAGCCGTCGAGACGTCCCCTACGAGGCGCCTCGGCGCCGACGTGTCAATGCGCTCGTCGCCTACTGCCCGACAGGCCGTCGACGCGGTTTACGCTTCCGACGCTGGGCACGCACCATCACCGCGCGAGATACCCTGGACTTTCTCTTGTCGCTCGCCGACCCGGGCGGGGTCCCCACCTGGGTGGTGCTCGACAATGGGAACATCCACCGCTGCCGCCTGGTATGCCGCGCCCTGCCGCGCTTGCGACGGCTGGGCGTCCATCTCTTCTACCTGCCGGCCTATTCTCCTGAACTCAACGACGTGGAAGCTGTCTTCGGCGTCATCAAGGCTCAGGAGCTTCCCGAACGCAGCTACCGCACTCTCGATGCTCTGCTCACCGCGGTGCAGCAGGCCCTGCGCCGCTACCACCATCGGCTGCGGCGCAGGTGTACATAATTCATGTCCGGGGGCTTAGAGGGGCCGGCCGGTGGAGGCCTGGGACATGCGCACCGCGCGCTCCATGAGCTCCGTCTGGGCCCAGCGCTTGTCGGCCTCGTGGGGCCGGCGCTGCCACTCGCCCTCCGCGCCGAGCGTCCACGCGTGGGTGTTCTCCGCGAGGCAGCGCTCGAGGATGTCGCGCACCTGGGCGATGAGCGGCGGGTCCTCCACGGGGGTGAGCGCCTCCACGCGGTGGTCGAGGTTGCGCGGCATGAGGTCCGCCGAGCCGATGTAGCAGCGCGACTCGCCGCCGCGATCGAAGAAGTACACGCGCGAGTGCTCCAGGAAGCGGCCCAGCGTGGACACCACCCGGATGTTCTCCGACACGCCCGGCACCTGGGGCCGCAGGCAGCAGATGCCCCGGATGTTGAGCTCCACCTTCACGCCCGCGCGCGACGCCTCGTACAGCGCGCGGATGAGCACCGGATCCACCAGCGCGTTCATCTTGAGCACGATGCGCGAGGGGCGCTCGGCCGTGTGCGCCGCGATGGTGCGGCGGATCTCCTCCTGCAGGCCCTCGCGCATGTTGATGGGCGCCACGAGCAGCTTGCGGAAGGACTTGGGCCGGGCGAAGCCGGTGAGGAAGTTGAACAGGTCGGCCACGTCCGCGCCGATGTCCGGATCCGTGGTGAACAGGCCCAGGTCCGTGTAGAGCCGCGCCGTCTTGGCGTTGTAGTTGCCCGTGCCCACGTGCACGTAGTGGCGCACCTTCTCGCCCTCGCGCCGGACGATGAGAATGGCCTTGGCGTGCGTCTTGAGGCCGGGGATGCCGTAGACCACGTGCGCGCCGGCCTCCTCCAGGGCGAGCGCCCAGCGGATGTTGGCGCGCTCGTCGAAGCGGGCCTTGAGCTCCACCATGCACACCGCCTGCTTGCCGCGCTCGGTGGCGCGGATGAGCGCGGGCACCAGCGGCGACTTGTCCGACGTGCGGTACACCGTCTGCTTGATGGCCAGCACGTCCGGATCCTCCACCGCCTCGGTGACGAAGCGCTCCACGGACGTGGCGAAGGACTCGTAGGGGTGGTGCACCAGGAGCGCGCCCCGGCGCATGGCGGACATCACCGTCGTCACCTCGCCGTCGTCCTCGGCCTGCAGCCGCGGCTGGGTGACGGGCGTCCACGGCGGATCCCTCAGCTCGGCGAAGCCCGGCGTGGCCACGAGCGACATCAGGTCCGACATGTCCAACAGGTCCTGCTCCTCGTAGAGCTGCCGGGGCTCGAGCGACAGGGCCTCCATGAGCGGCTCGAGCAGCTTGGGGTTCATCCCCGCCTGCACCTCCAGGCGGATGACGTCGCCGAAGCGCCGCTGGCGCAGCTCCGTCTGCACCGCCACCAGCAGATCCTCCGCGTCCTCGGACACGGTGTAGTCCGCGTCCCGCGTCACGCGGAACAGGCCCCGGTCGAGCACCTCCATGCCGGGAAACAGGTCGCCCAGGTGGTTGGCGATGACGTCCTCGAGCAGCACGAACGTGGTGCCCCCCTTGAGCGGCACGAAGCGCGAGAGCAGCTCCTTGGGCACCTTCACCCGCGCCACGTTCTCCGTGTCCGTGACGGGGTCGCGCAAGAGCACCGCCAGGCTCAGGGACAGGTTGGAGATGTAGGGGAAGTGCCGGCCGAGCCCGATGGCCAGGGGCGTGAGCACGGGGAAGATCTGCTCGCGGAAGCGCTGATCCATCTGGGCGCGTGAATCCGCGTCCAGATCCTTCATGGCGAGGATGCGCAGGCCCTTCTCCGCGAGCGCCGGGCGCAATTGCCGCTCGAAGCAGTCCGTGTGGCGCTTGCCCTGCTCGAGGATGCGCGTGTGCAGCGTGTCGAGCGTCTCGCCGGGCGTGGCCCCATCCGGCACCAGACGCGCCACGCGGTTGCTCACCTGCTCGTGCAGGCGCGCCACGCGGATCATGAAGAATTCATCGAGGTTGCGCGCGTAGATGGCGCAGAACTTCACCCGCTCCATGAGCGGCACCGAGAGATCCTCGGCGAGCTGGAGCACGCGGTTGTTGAAGGCGAGCCAGGACAGCTCCCGGTTGAAGAACAGCGCGTTGTCCTGGGGATCCGTGCCGGGGGGGAGGACGTCGCGCTCCGCCGGGGGTTTGTGGTGGGTGGCGTTCTTGCTGGCTGCTCGCTTGGGCATGTCCGCTCTTTCGAGGAGTCGGAGCCATCTAACAGAACGCAACCCGGCAATTTGTGAACTCTGGGGCCTCCGTGTCTAGGAGGCGACGAGCCGGGGGCCCCGGGTGCGCCGCGGGTGCACCGCCACCGCGTACTGGTTGCCGTGCGCGTCCTGGCGGATGACGGACCAGCCCTGCCGCGAGGGCATCCCCCGCGATTCCACCGTGTAGGAATGCTTGGAGCCGCGAGCTTCCAGCATCCGGCCGAGGCACTCGGCGTGCTCGCGCAGGGGCAGCACACACTGATCCTGCCGGTCGCCGCGCGCGTCCACGCGGACGATGGTCCAGCCCTCCAGGGAGAGCGGGTGCTGCACGTCCGCCCGCCACACCACGTCGCTCGGGGTGAGGCCCAGGTGCGCGAGCGCGTGCTCCACCTCCAGGTGCTCCATCCAGAGCGAGGCCTCGGAGGGCTCGTTCGCGCCGGCGTGCACGGGCAGGTCCACGAAGAGCTCCAGGCCGCAGTCGCAGGTGGACTCCCAGCGGTAGCGGGGCCCCAGCCCGTCGCCGTCCTCCTCGTGGCGCGTGGGCTTGCCCAGACGCCGTTCGAGGACGGCGCGCGACACGCTCAGGGTGCAGGCGCGCTTCTGCGGGCTGAGGGAGATCGGTCGGCGGGAGGCGAGGGGCTTCATGGATTTCTCCTCTTTCGGGGAAGAAAAATCTAGGTCTCGTCTCCCAGGCCGCCAGGGGGGCGGGCGGAGATCGCGCATTTCCCGCCCGCGACCGGGGGCCATGTGTTGGGTGGCGGAGACGCTGTCCAGAAAACAGACGGCGTCTGTCCTCGCGCGGACGCGCGGCGGCCCACGGGTACTAGGGCGTGAAGACCTCGGCGAAGCCCTGATCGCGGCTGGTGCGCAGGACCTGGCCGGAGTGCAGGAGCACGGCGCCGCCCGTCCGGGTCGGCGTCGCGCTCGCCGCGGGCCGCCACGCGTTGTGGGTGGGCGAGTAGAGCGCCGCCTGGCCCGCGTCGTTCACCGCCAGCACCTCGCCCGAGTAGAGCAGGGTGGCGGAGGTGGGATCGGGGAAGGGCAGCGAGGGGCCGGCGCTCCAGCGGGCGTTGTAGGGGTCGTACACGTCCACCAGGGTGTCGCCGGGGACCGCGCCGCCCAGGACCATGACGGAGCCCGAGTAGAGCCGCACCGCGAGGTGGCGCCAGCGCGGGTGGGGCACGGGGGGCACGGCCGTCCAGGTCCGCGTGGCGGGATCGTAGAGCTCGGCGGTGTCCGGGAACGTGCCCCCGACCACGAGCACCTGACCCGAGTAGAGCCGGGTGGCGGTGTGCTCGGCGTGGATCGAGGTCATGTTGCCCACGGGCACGGCGGTGTCCGTCTCCGGGTCGTACTCGTACGCGAGCGCGGTGGCCCTGAAGCCGGTGGCGGACTCGTAGACGATGCCTCCCGCGTACAGGACCCGGCCCGAGTCGAGCAGGGTGGCGCTGCCCCGGTTGTAGGGCACGGCGGCGTAGCTCCAGGTGTCCGTGGCGGGCGCGTAGCGCTTCACCACGGGCTGCCCGCCCATGCGTCCCGGGTGGAGGATCATGGCCAGCACGTCGCCCGAGGGCAGCGCCACGGTCGAGAGCGTGTCGCAGTAGCCCTGCGGGCACGAGAAGGACGGGGCGGACCAGGTGTTGGCGTAGGGGTCGTAGCGCTGGGTGCCGGCGTTGGAGGGATCCAGCACCTCGCCGGTCGCGCGCAGCAGGACGGGCGCGGTGCTGGGGAAGAGCTTGGGCGCCGTGGGGCTCCACGCGCCGGGGGACGTGGCCAGGGCCTCGGCCCGCTGGCTCCGCGACGGCGCGGGCGGCTCGGCGCCGGTATCGGGTTGGCAGCCCAGGGCGAGACACGACAGGCCCGCGAGCCACAGGCAAGACAGCACACGCTTCATGGTGGAGGCTCCCCACATTCAAAGGCCCACCCGTCACTGGGTGGGTCACGCAACGGTAGGAGAAGTTCCGCGCGTGAAGTGTTCCATCCGAGGGCGCGGCGGTGGGATTTCGTCCTGAATAAGACGTCCAGGCGGGGCGTCCCAGCGCGCACTGCGGGTCTCCAACGAGGCCCGATTCGGGAGACACATCATGTGGTCGAAGAGGGGTAGTCGCGGGAGTGCGGTGGGGGTGGGCGGAGCGCTCGCGCTGGTGGCGATGCTGGCGGCGGGCGAGGGCCGGGCGCAGGACGTGGAGAGCGCGTGGGCGCCGCCCCTGCGCGAGAGCCCCTCCCTGCGCTGGGAGGACTCCTCGCAGTTCACCTTCCTGTCCACCCGCAACGCGGGCTTCCCCCGGGTGGAGGGCAACCGCATCGTCCTCGTGCCGGAGAACCGCTCCAACGCCGCCGGGGCCGTCTTCCTCAACGAGCCCGTGCGCGCGCCCTTCGCGGTGCAGTTCGAGTACTCCACCTACAACCGCCGCAGCAACACCCTCTGGTCGGCCGGTGACGGGCTGGTGGTGATGTTCGGCCGCCGCACGCCGGGGCGCCGGGACAACCTGCCCACGGGCGGCAGCCGGGGCTTCGCGCCGGACGGCTCGGGCTACGGCGTGCACGTGGCCCTGTATGGCGAGGAGCGGGGCCTGCTCCTCACGGACGGCTCGGGCCGCGTGCTGGCCAGCAAGCGCAACCCGGCGGTCTACACCCACGAGCGCTGGGCCACCCTGCGCGTGGAGGTGGAGCGCGACGGCATCCAGGTCTTCCTCGACGGCACCCGGCAGCTCGACTGGCGGGGCCCGGTGAACCTCTCCGACTCCGCGCTGGGCATCAGCGCCGCGACGGGCGATGCCAACGCGATGCATGCCATCCGGGACCTGCGCGTCTCGCGCGCGCCCTCGCGGCCCACGCCCCAGCCGCCGCCTCCGCCCATGCCGCCCCCGGGCCCGCCGTCCGACGGCAACCTGATCATCAACGGCGACTTCGAGCAGCCCGCGCTCGGCCGGGGCTCGTTCCGCAACGTGCCGTCGCTGCCGGGCTGGAACCGCGCCGCGGGCCGCTCGGTGGAGGTGCAGAACAACGTCGCGGGCAGCGCGGCCCAGGGCCAGCAGTTCCTGGAGCTGGATGGCGAGGACAACACCGCCATCGTGCAGGACATGATCCCCACGCGTCCGGGCGCCGAGTACGAGCTGCGGCTGGCGTTCGCCGCGCGGCCGGGCACGGAGCAGCGGGACAACGCGCTGGAGGTGGTGTGGAACGGCCGGACGCAGACGGTGCTCGAGGGCTCGGGCAAGAAGTCCTCCGACACCGTGTGGACGTACGTGACGTTGCGCGTCCGGGCCGAGGGCCCCACGTCACGGCTGGAGCTGCGGGACGTGGGCCAGTCCAACGGCGTGGGCACCTACGTGGATGACGTCTCGCTGCGCGAGGTGTCGGGCCGCCCCCGGCGCTGAGCTTCCTGCGCCGGACGCTCCCGTGAGGCCCGCCTTGACCCGGCGGGCCTCGGGCGACCCAATGGGGCGGGCCCCTCGCGGCCCGCACCTCACCTCGCCGCATCGGGAGACGTCATGAAGATTGGATTCGCCGGACTGGGTCCCCTGGGCAGTGCCATGGCTGGCCACCTGTTGAAGGCGGGCCATGCGCTCACGGTCTGGAACCGCACCCCGGAGAAGGCCGAGCCGCTGCTCGCCCAGGGCGCCCGGCGCGCGGAGTCTCCCGCCGCGCTGGCGGCCGAGGCCTCCGTGGTCATCACCTCGCTCGCCCACGACGAGGCGGTGGAGCAGGTGGTGTTCGGGGAGCGGGGCCTGCTCGAGGGCCTGGCCGCCGGGGCCACGCACATCGCCACCAGCACCCTCTCTCCGGCGCTCTCCGCCCGGCTGGCCCAGGCGCACGCCCAGAAGGGCCAGCACTACGTGGCCGCGCCGGTGTTGGGACGCCCTCCCGCCGCGGCGCAGGGCAAGCTGTTCGTGATGGCGGCGGGCGCGCCGGAGGCCGTGGCCTCGGTGCGGCCGGTGCTGGAGGGCCTGGGGCAGCGCCTCTTCCTGCTGGGCGAGCGCCCCGAGCAGGCCCACCTGCTCAAGCTCGCGTGCAACTTCCTCATCATGTCGACCATCGAGCAGCTCGGCGAGGTCTTCGCGCTGACGGAGAAGGGCGGGCTCGACCGCGCCCAGGTGTTCGAGGTGCTCACCGGCAGCTTCTTCACCGCGCCGGTGCACAAGAACTACGGCCAGCTGATCGTCGACAGGGCGTTCGATCCGCCGGGCGCCACGGTGAAGCTGGGCGCCAAGGACACGCGGCTCCTGCTCGAGGCGGCGGACGCGCTGGCGGTGCCGCTGCCGTTCGCCTCGGTGGTGCGCGATCGCTTCGTGGCCGCGCGGGCCCAGGGCGAGGAGGGCCTGGACTTCGCCGTCCTCGCCCGGCACGCCGCGCGGGATGCCGGGCTCGGGGACTGAGCCCGGGCCCGGGAGCCAGGCTCACGCCGTGGCGGCGCGCACGGCCTGCAGGAGCTTGCCCGAGTCGATGAGCTCGCAGACGGCCTCGATGTCGCGGTGGATCTCCCGGTCCTTCTCCAGGGTGGGCACGCGGCTGCGCACCAGCTCGTGCGCGGCGCGGGGCCCGCGGCCGGCCTTCACCGGCAGCCGGAAGTCCAGCGCCTGGCTGGCCACGAGCAGCTCGATGGCCAGACACGTGCGGGCGAAGTCCGCCACCTGCCGGCCCTTGAGCGCCGCGGTCATGCCCATGGACACGTGATCCTCGCGGCCCGCGGACGAGGGGATGGAGTCCACCGAGGCGGGGTGACAGAGCACGCGCGACTCGGCGACCAGGGCGGCGCTCGTCACCTGGGCGATCATGAAGCCCGAGTTGAGGCCCGGGTTCTTGGCGAGGAAGGGCGGCAGGTTGGACAGGGCGGGGTTGACGAGCTGCTCCACGCGCCGCTCGCTGATGGAGGACAGCTGGGTGAGCGCCATGGCCACCACGTCCATGGCGAGCGAGATGGGCTGGCCGTGGAAGTTGCCGCCCGAGACGATGTGGCCCGAGTCCACGAAGACGAGCGGGTTGTCCGTGGCGCTGTTGACCTCGGTCTCCAGGATGCGCCGGGCGAAGGCCAGGCCCTCGCGCGCCGCGCCGTGCACCTGGGGCATGCAGCGCAGGGAGTAGGGGTCCTGCACCTTGCTGCAATTCACGTGCGTCTCGACGAGGTCGCTGCCCGCGAGCAGCTTGCGCAGGTGGGCGGCGCACGCCTTCTGGCCCTCGTGGGGGCGCACGTCCTGGATCTCCGGCACGAAGGGCTTGTGGCTGCCGAGCAGGCCCTCGAGCGACATGGAGCCGGCGATGTCGGCCACCTGGGCGAGCGTCTCGGCGCGCAGCTGCAGGAGCGTGCCCACCGCGCACATGGCCTGGGTGCCGTTGACGAGCGCCAGGCCCTCCTTGGCCTCGAGCACCACGGGGCGCAGCCCGGCGCGCTCCAGCGCCTGCCGGGCCGGCATCCGCTGGCCCTGGTAGAAGGCCTCGCCCTCGCCGATGAACACCAGCGCCAGGTGCGCCAGGGGCGCCAGGTCTCCCGAGGCGCCCACGCTGCCGCGCTCGGGCACCACCGGCACCACGCCCTTGTTGAGCATGTCCAGGGCCAGCCGCAGCGTCTCCAGGCGGATGCCGGAGTAGCCCTTGGCCAGGACGTTGCAGCGCAAAAGAAGCAGGGCGCGGGCCTCGGGCAGGGGCAGGGGGGTGCCCACGCCGGCGGCGTGCGAGAGGATGAGGTTGCGCTGCAGCTCGGCCAGGTCCTTCTTGTCGATGCGCACCTCGGCCAGGGTGCCAAAGCCGGTGTTGATGCCGTAGGAGGGGGCGTCGCCGGCGGCCACCTTCTCCACGAGCTCGCGCGAGGCGCGCACACAGGCCTCGGCCTCGGGTGAGAGTTCCACGGTCGCCTCGTCGAGGGCGACCTGGAGGATGTCCTCCAACCGGAGGGTGTCTCCATCGATCTGCAGTCGGGGACGATACATGTCGGGATGCTCCAGGATGAGACGTGGGGCGGCGGGGTGGCCGCCTCACGGGGGCCTCCTCTTACCGCAACCACCTATCGCAACAAACCGCGCACCGCGCCCTGTCCCGCGCCGGGAGCTTTTGACACGGGGTGTCTGCGTCATTACGGTGCCGCACCGCTTCACATGGAAGCTTCAGGAGGAAGCAGCCAAGGTGGCCTTGATCGTTCAGAAGTACGGCGGCACGTCCGTCGGTGACACGGAGCGGATGAAGAACGTGGCCCGCCGTTGTATCGCGGCCCAGAAAGCGGGGCACGACGTGGTGGTGGTGGTGTCCGCCATGTCGGGCGAGACCAACCGGCTGCTCAAGCTCGTCTCCCAGATCACCGACCGGCCCAACGAGCGCGAGCAGGACGTGGTCGTGGCCACGGGCGAGCAGGTGTCCATCGGCCTGGTGGCGCTCGCCATCCAGGCGCAGGGAGCGCTCGCCACGAGCTTCATGGGCCACCAGGTGCAGATCGTCACCGACAGCACCTTCGCCAAGGCGCGCATCAAGCGCATCGAGGCGGAGAAGATCGTCGAGGCGCTCAAGCAGAAGCACATCGTGGTGGTGGCCGGCTTCCAGGGCCAGGACGAGCAGGGCAACGTCACCACCCTGGGGCGCGGCGGCTCGGACACCACGGCGGTGGCGCTCGCCGCGGCGCTCAAGGCCGACGCGTGTGAGATCTACACGGACGTGGACGGTGTCTACACGACGGACCCCAACCTGTGCCCGGCGGCGCGCAAGCTCGACCGGGTCTCCTACGAGGAGATGCTGGAGCTGGCGAGCCTCGGGGCCAAGGTCTTGCAGATCCGCTCGGTGGAATTCGCGATGAAGTACAAGGTGCCGCTCTGGGTGAAGAACTCCTTCACCGAGGACCCGGGCACGCTGGTGTGTGAGGAGGACAAGTCGATGGAGAACGTGGTTGTCAGCGGCATCGCCTACGACAAGAACGAGGCGAAGCTCGCCATCAGTGGCGTGCCGGACATGCCGGGCGTGGCGGCGAAGATCTTCGGCGTGCTCGACGCGCAGAACATCGTGGTGGACCTGATCGTCCAGACGGCGTCGCGGGACGGGCGCACGGACGTGTCCTTCACCGTGGGCAAGACGGACCTGGGCAAGGCGCGCGAGGTGGTGGAGCGCGTGGCCCGGGAGATCCAGGCCGGCGGCGTGGAGACGGACGGCGACGTGGCCAAGATCTCCATCGTGGGCGTGGGCATGCGCAACCACTCGGGCGTGGCCGCCAAGATGTTCCAGATCCTCTCCCAGGAGGGCATCAACATCCAGCTCATCTCCACCTCGGAGATCAAGGTCACCTGCCTCATCCACTCGAAGTACACGGAGCTGGCGGTGCGCGCGCTGCACACCGCGTTCGGGCTGGACAAGCCCACGGCGGGCTGAGCGATGAACCGCACCGGCGTGCTCGCCCTGGCCGCGCTCGGGCTGTTGGGCCTGGGGGTGGGGGCGCGGGCACGTGGGGTGGGGGGCCCTCCGGCCCTGGCGTGTGGGCCGGACGCGGTCCACCTGGTGGACGGCGTGGCCCACTGTGGCGCGGGGCGGGCGCCGTCCGCCGCGCAGCGCCGGGTGCTCGGAGGCAAGCTGGACCTCAACCGGGTGTCCGAGGAGGACCTCGCGCGGGTGCCCGGCGTGGGGGCTCCGCTGGCCCGGGCGCTCGTGCTCCGGCGCGAGCAGCGGGGGCCTTTTGGTGCCTGGAGCGAGGTGGCCACGGTATCAGGCGTGGGTCCGACACGGCTGCGGGCCCTGCGAGCGGCGTTGGAACTCCGGTAGGAGCCAGGGCCCCGAGCCGTGTGATAAGCACGCGGCGTGGAGATCGCCTGTCCTCAGTGCTCGATGAAGTACGCGCTCGACCCCCGGCTGTTGCCGCCTGGCGGGGTTCCGGTGCAGTGCACCCGCTGCAGTCACGTGTTCATCGCGGGAATGAGCGAGCCTGTCGCGCCCCGGCCCGCGGCGAAGCCCGCGCCCAAGCCCGCGCGCCCCGCGGACGCGATGAACTCCACCCTGCTGTACGGCGGCTCGACCGGTCCCTCGGCGGCTCCCATCCCCACCGGCACCCAGGTCTTCGGCGCGCTGTCCCCGCCGCCCCAGGTGCCCGCCATCGCGCCGATGGCGGCGCCTCCCGAGCGGCCTTCCCAGGCGACCCAGGCCTTTGGCGCCGTGCCCCAGCCCGCGGCCAAGGCCCCCATGGGCAAGCCGCCCGCGGGCAAGCCCCCCACGGGCAAGCCCCCCACGGGCAAACCCCCGGCGGGCAAGCCGGCCACGGGGGCGACCCCCGCCGTGCAGACGACCCAGGTGTTCGGGGCGGTCCCCGTGCCTCCGGCGGGCAAGCCGGCCACGGGGGCGACCCCCGCCGTGCAGACGACCCAGGCCTTCGGAGTGGTCCCCCCGCCGCCGGCCGGGACGCCGAAGCCCGCGGGTAAACCCCCGGCGGGCAAGCCGGCCACGGGGGCGACCCCCGCCGTGCAGACGACCCAGGCCTTCGGAGTGGTTCCCCCGCCGTCGGCCGGGACGCCGAAGCCCGCGGGCCGTCCCGCCACCGCCCCGGCGGTGCCCTCGCCGCCGGGAACGCCTCCGCCGCCGGGAGCGCCTCCGCCGACGGCCCGGCCCCCCGCCACGGCGGACGTGCCCTGGGGACCCGAGCCCGCGGGTTCCTCGCTGTTCACGGTCTCGACCTCGCCGCTCATCGGGCTGCCCAAGGCCGCGCTGCGCACCGACGTGCCCGAGGCGCCCGCGGCTCAGCCGTCCCTGGCCCAGCCCCCCGGGATGGTCCCCCGAAGCGCGCCCCCGGAGCGCGCGCCCCCCGAGCCCCTGTTCCCGCCCACCGCGCCGCTCCTGGGCGTCGCGGCGACCACGCCCATCGAGCTGCCGGACGAGATCCTCAACCAGCTCAACCGCCCGCTCTCGGAGTTGATGGACGAGACGCCCGGACCCGCGGCGTCTCCGGGAGGGCCCACACCCGCCCTGTCCAAGCCGCTCGAGCTGCCGCCGGAGTTGATGGAGGACGACGGGCGATTGTCCCAGGACAAGCCCCTGAACACGCTCAAGATCCGCCGGTGGCGGCTCCGGGCGATGCTCGTGGGGGGTGGGATGATCCTGATCGGCCTGATGGTCGCGCTGTCGGCCTCCTGGCGCGCCAAGCCCACGGGCCTGTCGCTCGCCGAGCAGGAGACCCGGGAGAAGGCCCTGGCGCTGCTGCGGCGTGACGATTCCGCCGCCCAGGCCGAGGCCCTCACGCAGCTGAAGATCCTCTCGGCCGAGCACCCCCAGAGCGTGGAGCTGCTGGCGGAGATGGGCACCGCGCTCGCGCTGCACCTGGACGACACCCAGGTGCAGGTGAAGATCCTCCAGGCGATGGCGCAGCGCACGGGCGCGCACGTGCGCCGGCTCACCATCACCCAGACCCCCGTGGACTGGCTCAGCCGCGTGAACACCCGCAAGGAAGAGCTGGCCGCCCTCGAGCGACGGCTCTCGCCGCTCGAGACGAGTGGCCGTGCGCTGTCCGCCGAGGCCGTGGAGGTCATCAAGAAGCTGGACGCCGGTTTCCCGCAGGAGCCGCGCGAGGCGGCGACCGCCCGGCTCCGGGGGCTGGCCCTGATGAATGGCGTGATGGGGGGACTGGATGCGCCCGCGCAGGCCATGAAGCTGGCCCAGATGGAGCAGCGCGAGTGGAGCGCCCTGGCCCTGGCCGAGTTCGCCCTCCATGAGTCGCCGCCGTCGCGCGTCCAGATCCAACAGTCCTCCGCCGCCATGGAGCGCATGGTGGAGAGCAACGGCTCCTCCCTGCGCCCCTACGTCCTGGGGGCGCGGCTGGCGCTGCTGCGCCACCAGCCGGCGGCGGCGCGCGGCCTGCTGGAGACCGTGCTCACCCTCAACCCCAAGCACGAGCTGGCCCAGCTGCTCATCGACTACTCGCGCCTGGTGGAGGAGCCGGATCCCGAGCCGACGCCCGAGCCGACGCCTCCGCCCGGGCGCTCGCCCGAGCCCGACACGCTCCCCGCGCCCACGCCCGAGTCCCCGGCGAGTCCTCCCACCCCCTGATCGGGGGGCGCCGGGCGGGCGACGGTACGCTCCTTGCTAACAGTCCCGGCAGGAGGAACGCGCAGGGTCGCGTTCCCGGTCGGGAGGCACAGGTGATGGCGGAGCTGATCTTCTGGTGTGCCGCGGTGTTGTTGGTGCACACATACTTCTTGTACCCGCTGATGCTGTTCGCGATGGACGGCGTGGCGCAGGTCTTCCACAACGTGCGCTACATGCGCTCGGGCGCCAGCCAGCGGCGGGAGGCCCCGGCGGAGGACGCGCTGCCCCGGGTGAGCCTGGTGGTGGCCGCCTACAACGAGGCGAGCTGCATCGAGCAGAAGCTGAGCAACAGTCTGGCGCTGGACTATCCAAGCGGGCGATTCGAGGTGCTGGTGGGCTCGGATGGCTCCTCGGACGGCACGGACGACCTGGTGCGGGCGTGCCTGGACTCGCGGGTGCGCCTGTCGGCGGCGCCTCGGGGTGGCAAGACGTCGGTGCTCAACCGCTGCATCCCCCTGGCCCAGGGGGACATCGTGCTGCTCTCGGACGCGAACACGATGATCGAGCCGGAGGCCGTGCGTCGGCTGGTGCGCCACTTCGAGGATCCCGAGGTGGGCGTGGTCTGCGGCCAGCTGCGGCTCTACAACCCCACCAAGGCGGAGTACGAGGAGAGCACGTACTGGACGTACGAGTCGCTCATCAAGTTCTACGAGGGCAAGCGCGGGGCGGTCATGGGGGCCAACGGCGGGCTGTACGCCATCCGCCGCTCGCTCTTCGAGGCGCTGCCGGCCTCGACCATCGTCGACGACTTCGTCATCCCCATGCGCATCCTGCAGCAGGGCTACAAGGTGCTCTACGAGCCGCTGGCCGTGGCGCACGAGGAGACGACGGAGGACTACGACAAGGAGTTCGGCCGCCGGGCGCGCATCGCGGCGGGCAACTTCCAGAGCCTGCGCATGGTGCCGGGCCTGTTGTCGCCCACGGCGGGCTTCGCCGCCTTCGCCTTCTGGTCGCACAAGGTGCTGCGCTGGTGCGCCCCGGCCCTCATGGCCCTGGCATTCCTGGCGAACCTTTTCCTGATGAACAGTATTTTCTACCGGGTTACCTTGGGGGCGCAGGTCCTCTTCTACACGCTGGCGTGGCTCGGGAAGAAGGAGGCGCTCCGGG
This sequence comes from Archangium primigenium, assembly GCF_016904885.1. Lineage (NCBI taxonomy): Bacteria > Pseudomonadati > Myxococcota > Myxococcia > Myxococcales > Archangiaceae > Melittangium > [Archangium] primigenium. The sequence goes on along the minus strand of NZ_JADWYI010000001.1, from coordinate 6,259,422 downwards.
GTTCGGCGCGGCGGGTGGCCTCGGTGGCCTACTACTTCGTGACCATGAACCTGGCGATCGCGGTGGGCTTCTGGCGCTTCCTGCGCAACTCCCAGCGCGCCGCGTGGGATCGCACCGCCCGCGTGTCGTCCTGAGCCGGGCCGGGGTTCAGCGCCGGGCCACGGTCCTGGCGCTGGACTCCGGGAGCACCGAGCCATAGGCCACGAAGAGCTGGCCGGTGAGCACGGGCATCTTGTTGCCCTTGGACACGCGCAGCATGTCGTTGAGCACCACGCCCGTGCGGGGATCCTTGCCCAGGCCCGGCCGGGCGAGGTTCATCCGGTAGCGCACCACGCCGCGGCTCACGCGGTGGATGACGACGACGGTCCCGTCGGCCTCCACCGCGTCCACGAGGCCCACGTGGGTGAGCCCGTCATTGCGCCGGCCATCCTTGTTCCGATCATACGTCTCGCGAAAGAAGACCAGGTCCCCGGGGCGGGGCTTGCCCTTCGTGTACACGCGACCCTGGGCGCGGGCGTAGCGGTAGAAGGCCGTGACGCCGTTGTCCCCGGCCTGGGCCGCGCTCCGGAAGGAGACGCCGGCCTCGGAATACACGGCCTCGACGAAGCCGGTGCAGTCCGATGGCCACGTCCGACCCGCCACCCGCACCTGCTTCTGGCCCACGAGCCCCCGCGCCGCGGCGAGCACGTCCTCGCGCGTCCCGGACGGCGGGGCCGGCCGCGCGGCGAGCCGGGAGGGAGTCTTGCCCGGCGCCGACCCGGGCGCCTCGGGGGGCGGGGGAGCGGGGCGGGGCGCGGCCACGGGCGTCAGGGCGCGGTGCTGGTAGGTGGTGGCGAACAGGCGTCCCCCCGGGGGGCTGCCCGTGGCGCACCCTCCGAGCAGCACCAGTCCCGCGAGCATCATGCCGAGCCTCATGTCGCGACCTCCCTGTAGCCAGTCCGGAGCCGATGGTCGGCCCGAGGCGGTGTGTGGTCAAAAAAACCACCCAGGCGGGCGGACGGGGAGAGGCGGGTTGGGCCCGGCGGGAGGGGGTGGTAATGCTGACGGGGATGCGTGAGCTCAAGGCCCTGTCCCTGGTGGTATTGCTGACCGGTTGTGGTGTGCCCCGGGCCTATCAGCGGGCGGCGGACGCGGACACGCTGGAGGCCTACCGGACGTTCCTGCGCGAGTACCCGGAGGGGGAGGAGGCCGAGGCGGTGCGGGTGCGCGTGGCGGAGCTGGAGTTCGAGGAGGCCTCGCGGCTGCACACGGTGCTCGCCTACAAGCGCGTCATCGAGGCCCATCCGGACACGACCCAGGCGCGCCGGGCGCGGGTGCTCTTGGAGGGCCTGCGCTTCAACGCGGCCCGGGACGCGGGCACCGCCGTGGCGCTGCGCCAGTTCGTGGCGGACCATCCGGACGGGGTGCACCGCGACGAGGCGCGGCGGCTGGTGCAGGCCGCGGAGCTCAAGGAGCTGGCCACCACGGACGACACGGCGCGCCTGCGCGAGTTCCTCCAGGAGGCCCCGGAGGATCCCCGGCGCCTGGAGGTCGAGGGCCGGCTGGACGACGAGAGCTTCACCCGCGCGCGGAAGGAGGGGGCCTCGCGCCTCTTCGGCTACCTGCGCGACTTCCCGGCCGGACGTCACCGGGAAGAGGTGAAGCGGCGGCTGCTCGCGCTGGAGGTGGAGGGGCTCTTGGTGTCGGGCGAACTGGAGGAGGCCGAGGCCCGGGTGGCCGCCCATCCGCTGGGCGCCGGGCTCCAGGACTTCCCGGCCCGGCTCGCGCGGGCCCGGGCCGAGCGCGAGGCGATGGGTTCCCCGGAGCCCCTGGCCCAGTCCGCCCAGGTGGACCACTACCTGCGCGGCATCGCGGACCTGCGCCAGTCCCTGGGGGCGCCGGACCCCATGGATCGCTGGCAGGCGGCGGAGGAGCTGGGCCAGTACGTGTCGGTGAAGGTGCTGGATCCGCTCCTGGACGTGCTGCGCGGGGGCCGCAACGCGCTGGAGCGCCAGCGGGCCCTGGACAGCCTCCTGGCCGTGCTGCGCGCGCTGCCCCGGCCGGTGGCGGACTACGAGGTGGCCGCGCGCCTGGAGGCCCTGCGCGAGAAGGCGGGCAGCGCGGAGCTCTACCTGCGCATGGCGGTGCTCCTGGACGCCTCGGGGCGCCTGGGCGAGGCCTCCACCGAGTACCAGCGGGCCTTCACGCCGGAGGACCCCGACCCGGTGGTGCTCTGGCGCTGGGTGACCATCCGCGAGGAGCGGGCACAGGCCTTCTCGGCGGCGGTGGCGGCGCGGCAGCTCGCCGTGTGGGCGCTGGGGTCGGCGCGCGAGGAGACCGTTTCGGCGGAGGGCGGAATTCCGCTGGCGGCGGCCCGGCGCCTGTGCGCGACGGCGCGGCTGGCACGTTTCGCCTCCCAGGCGGTGGAGCGGGCGCGGCAGCGGGGCACCGAGTTTCCCGAGGATTTGAACGGCTTCGGGCTGATGGCGTCCGACGCGCTCAAGCTCGCCGAGGCGCGGCTGGCGGACGCGGAGCTGCTCCTGCGCGAGAAGAAGCCCGGGGCCCGCACGTGCGAGGACGAGGCCGTGCACGAGCGGCTGACCCACGGCGTCACCGAGCGCCGCGAGGCCCTGCGCGCCCTGGGCACGAAGCTGCCGCGGCTGGCCCCGCTGCTCTGGGAGTCGGCCCTGCGGCGCGACCCCTCCGAGGAAGTGCGCGCCGAGGCCCGTCGGCTCCTGGCCCGGGGAGACCCCTGAGGTCCAGTACGAGAAGTGCGCACGACGCCTCCTGACGTGATACAGAGGGGGGACTCCACCATGGCGGAAAGACCTCGCATCATCGGGATCGATCTGGGGACCACCAACACCCTGGTCGCGTCCGTGAAGAACCGCATCCCGAAGATCGTCCCCACGGACCGGGGCAATCTGGTGCTGCCCTCGGTGGTGGCCCTCTCCGCCAAGGGGGAGCTCCTGGTGGGCGGCGTGGCCAAGGATCAGATGGTCACCAACCCCACCAACACGCTCTACGGCACCAAGCGCCTCATTGGCCGCAAGTACGAGTCCCGGGTGGTGGAGGATCTCAAGGGCTACTTCAAGTACGAGATCGTCGAGGGCCCCGAGGGCGACGCGGCGGTGACGCTCGGGGGGCGCGTGTACACGCTCGCCGAGGTCTCCAGCTTCATCCTCAAGCAGCTCAAGACCATGGCCGAGCAGTTCCTCGGCGGCCCCATCGACGAGGCCGTCATCTCCGTGCCGGCCTACTACACGGACAGCCAGCGCCAGGCGGTCAAGGAGGCCGGGCGGCTCGCGGGCTTCAACGTCAAGCGCATCGTCAACGAGCCCACCGCGGCGGCCCTGGCCTACGGCTTCAACCGCGGGCTGGAGCAGAAGATCCTCGTCTACGACCTGGGCGGCGGCACCTTCGACGTGTCGGTCCTGCACCTCACGGGCAACGTCTTCGAGGTGCTCGCCACCGGCGGAGACACCTTCCTGGGCGGCGTGGACTTCGACAACCGCGTGGTGGACTACGTCCTCGAGAAGGTCTGGGAGGAGAGCAAGATCGATCTGTCGGGCAATCCCATCGCCCTGCAGCGCATCAAGAACGCGGCCGAGGCGGCCAAGATCGATCTGACGCTCATCCCCAACGTGCTCATCGACCTGCCCTTCCTGGAGGAGCGCAAGGGCAAGCCGGTGGACGTGCGCATCCCGCTCACGCGCGAGAACCTCAACGCGCTCACCATGGACCTGGTGGACCGCACCTTCGAGCTGTGCGACCGGGTGCTGGCCGAGAAGGGCATCAGCCGCTCGGAGATCGACGAGATCATCCTCGTGGGTGGCCAGAGCCGCATGCCGCTCGTGCAGCAGCGGATCCAGGAGCACTTCGGCAAGCCGCCGCGCAAGGGCGTGCACCCGGACGAGTGCGTGGCCCTGGGCGCCGCGCTGCTGGCCGAGTCGCTCGGCAGCCTCGACGCGGTGACGCTGCTGGACGCGGTGTCCATGCCCATCGGCTACGCGCTGCCCAACGGCCGCGTGCGCCGCGTCATCGACAAGAACACCATCATCCCCGTGGTGAAGAGCTTCCGCCTGCCTCCGCCCAAGGAGCCGGGCGCGCCCTTCATCGAGATCGACATCTTCCAGGGGGACAGCGATCTCGTGGTGGACAACGAGTACCTGGGCACGCTGAAGGTGCCCGCGGAGGCCGCGGGCAGGAAGATCGACTTCCGGCTCAACGAGGAGTGCCTGTTGCAGGTGCTCGTCGACGAGCCCGGCGGTGGACCCCGGCGCATCGAGCTGGCCACGCGGGACACGCCCGAGCTGCTCAAGAAGGAGCTGGCGCGGGTGGCCGAGGAGCGGGCGCACAAGGCCCGGCAGACCGCGGGGACGCCGGCCACGCAGCCCGAGGGGGGCAGTGGCTTGTTCTCCAGCATCAAGAGCATCTTCCGGAGAGGGTAGCCGGCGGCATGGCCACGTTCCCATCCAAGGAGTGGTGCGAGGAGGCGGTGCGCCTGGTGAACGCGGACCCCGAGCGTCCGCTGGCCGCCCGGGGCTGGAAGGGGGACGTGGGAGTCATCGTCGACGCGGAGCCGGGCCGGCTCGCGCGCCCCTTCGTGGTGCACGTGGTGACGCACGACTGCCTCATCGAGCCGCCCCGCGTGCTCGAGGACCCCGACGATCTGGACGAGCTGGACCCCGCCTATCTGGCGCGCGCGCCCTACAGCGTCTGGAAGCAACTGCTGCAGGGCAGCCTGGATCCCGTGGAGGCCGTGCTGCGCCGGCGCATCGCGGTGAAGGGGGATCTGCAGCAGCTCATCGAGCGCCTGCGCTTCAAGGGCCTCGCGGACCGCGTGCTCGCGGGACTGCGGACCGACTACCCCGACGAGGGGACCTGAACCCCCGCACGAAGGGAGGCCCCGCGTGGGCATCCGTCACGTGGTGAAGACGCGGGCCCTGGCGTGGCTGGCCGAGGAGCGGCGTGCCCAGGGGCTCGCCGTGGCGCTCGGCTCGCTCCAGCGCGGCAAGCAGGCCTGGGATCGGCACCAGGAGGAGCTGCTGCGCACGCTGCACTACGCGCCGCGCGGCGACTTCCAGGCCGTGGGCAAGAAGCTCTCGGGCCTCAAGCGCCGCTTGCGCGAGCTGGACAAAAAGCTGGGACGACTCGCGGGTGAATAGGCGTTGACAGGGGCCACGGTGGGTGGCATTTAGCCCCCCGTCGCTTCGTCGGGGGCGCATAGCTCAGCGGTAGAGCACTGCCTTCACACGGCAGGGGTCCCAGGTTCGAATCCTGGTGCGCCCACTCCCTACGGACGCGATACGGCAGTCGGGCGCATAGCTCAGCGGTAGAGCACTGCCTTCACACGGCAGGGGTCCCAGGTTCGAATCCTGGTGCGCCCAACACGATGAAGGCCGTGAGTCCCTCGGGGCTCACGGCCTTTGTCGTTTCCGGGCCCGACTTCCGCGTCCCACGTCCGGGCCCCCACGGGGCCCGGCCTGGCCCGACGCTAGCTCCGGCTCGGCTGGCGCGACGTCTCGGAATTCAGCGGAGCCGCGGGCGGCTTGGGCCCCGCCGACTGCTCCAGCGCGCGCGCCTTGCGCAGCGACGCCACGATGGAGGCGCCCAGCAGCAGCGCGATGACGCCCAGCGACACCGCGGGGGGCACGTGCACCACGTCCACCAGCGTCATCTTCGCGCCCACGAACACGAGCACCGCGGACAGGCCGACCTTGAGGTAGGAGAACTTCTCCACCGCCCCCGCCAGCACGAAGAAGAGCGAGCGCAGGCCCAGGATGGCGAAGATGTTCGAGGTGAAGACGAGGAAGGGGTCCGTCGTCACCGCGAAGATGGCGGGAATGGAGTCCAGCGCGAAGAGCACGTCCGTCAGCTCCACCAGCACCAGCGTCATGAACAGCGGCGTGGCCAGCCAGCGCCCCGTGTCCCGCGTGAAGAAGTGCGGGCCGTGCAACTGGTCCGTGGACGGGATGAGCTTGCGCGCCCACACGAGCATCCGGCTCTCCCCGGGGTTCTCCTCCTCGTTGCGGTGCATGAAGAGCCGCACGCCCGTGATGATGAGGAACGCGCCGAACACGTAGATGAGCCAGTGGAAGCGGTTGATCATCGCCACCCCGGCGAAGATCATCCCCGCGCGCAGCACCAGCGCGCTCAGGATGCCCCAGAAGAGCACCCGGTGCTGGTAGAGCTGCGGAATCTTCATCGCCGAGAAGATGACGACGAAGACGAAGATGTTGTCGATGGAGAGCGACTTCTCGATGAGGTAGCCGGTGAGGAACTTCACCGCCGGCGTGGCGCCGAACTTCCACCAGATGCCCAGGTTGAAGACGAGCGCGAGCGAGATCCACACCCCGCTCCAGCCCAGCGCCTCCTTGAACTTCACCGCGTGATCCTTGCGGTGGAACACCCCCAGGTCCAACGCCAGCATCACCAGCACGAACACGATGAAGCCCGCCCACAACGCGGGACTGCCCACGCTTTGCGTTTCCATGACGCCCCTGTCCTTCGAGCCCCGAAAAGTCTTCCCCCCTAGATAGAAGGCGCCCCATCCTTCGGCAAATAGGAAATCAGTGCGTCACCCTTCGGGAAAACCGAAGGATGAGCCCTCCACCTGCCGCCCGGTGAACCCCGCACCGGCACCCCGAGGCCATGGCGGCCAGCCCTGGGCTACCCCAGCCTTCCTGCTTCCCGAACGAGTGGCGCCACCGTTCGGGAATCCACTCCGGCCGGGACCTCCGTCGGCCGGACTTCTTGGGGGGAGTCCATCCATGCAGATTACGTTCCTGGGGCACGCCGGCTTCTTGATCGAAACCCAACACGCCCTGGTGGTGGCCGATCCGTGGCTGACGTCCCAGGGCGCCTTCGACGCGGCGTGGATGCAGTTTCCGCGCAACCACGACCTGGCGCCCCTGGTGCGCGAGAAGCTGGAGCACTCGCCCAAGGAGCGCTTCCTCTACATCAGCCACGAGCACAAGGATCACTTCGACCCGGACTTCCTCTGGAGCCTCACCCGACGCGATTTCACCGTGGTGCTCGGCCGCTTCCGCCGCACCGCGCTCCACGAGACGTTCCTCGCCTATGGCGCCCGGCGCGTCCTCACGTGCGAGGATCAACAGGAGGTCGCCTTCCGGGGGGGCTACCTCAAGCTGTACCTCACGGACTCGGGCACCAACCGGGACTCGGCGCTGCTCGTGCAGGCCGACGGCCGCACCTTCCTCAACCTCAACGACTGCAAGGTGCACGACCGGCTGCCGCGCATCCTCGCCGAGGAGGGCCCGGTGGACGTCTTCACCGCGCAGTTCTCGGGCGCCATCTGGCACCCCACCTGCTACGACTACTCGCGCGAGCTGTACACGGAACACTCGCGCCAGAAGCGCGCGAGCAAGTTCGAGGCGGTGGCGCGCGCCATCGAGACGATCCAGCCCCGCGCCTACCTGGCGTCCGCGGGGCCCGCCTGCTTCCTGGACCCGGCGCTCTTCCACCTCAACCTGGAGCCGGTGAACATCTTCCCCCGCGCCCCCGAGCTCTTCGCGTACCTGAAGAACCGGCTGGGCACTCGGGCGCCGCGGCTGCTCGAGCCCATGCCCGGGGACGTGGTGGACGCGGGCTCCGGGGACTTCTCCGCGCAGGTGCCCGAGCGCGTCACCGACGAGAACGTGGCGCGCTACCTCGCGGACTACGCGGCCCGGCAGGCGCACGTCTTCCGCGAGCGGCGGCGCAACATCCTCCTGGAGGAGGTGGACCGCATCCACGTGCGGCTGCGCGAGGAGCTGCAGAACAAGCTGGACGCCTTCTCGCTCGCCGACCGGGTGACGATGCCGCTCTACCTCGGCCTCACCGAGCTGCCCACCCAACTGCTGCGCGTGGACTTCCGCACCCGGCGCGTGGAGGTGGTGGGCGAGGTGCGTGACCCGCGCCGCTACATGCTCACGGCCAACGCGGTGGACCTCGGTCGGGTGTTGGATCGCAAGCTCAACTGGGAGGACTTCCTGCTGTCCTTCCGCTTCCGGGCCTCGCGCGCGCCGGACGTCTACGACGCCACCCTGCACAACTTCCTCGCCGCGGAGGTGGAGGACGTGCGCGCCATGTGTGACACGGTGCTCGCCGCCGAGGCGCGCAAGGAGCGCACCGTCGTGTCCACTGGCACCCAGCGCTACACCGTCAACCGCTTCTGCCCCCACCAGGGCGCGGACCTCAAGGAGGGCTGGATCGAGGAGGGCCGCTACCTCGTGTGCCCGCGGCACCGCTGGCGCTTCGACCTGGAGGCGGGCGGGGTCTGCGACACCAACGGCTGCTCCATCAAGGCCGAGCCCAAGCAGGAGGACAAGCGCGAGGCGCCCGCCGCGCCGCGGGCCGACGCGACGCCCACCTGAGGCACGCGGGCGCCGTGGGGTGGGACGCCGGGTTCCCATCCCCCCGCGGCCTTCATCCACTTCCCGCCACCGCGCCCGGTATGCGCCTTGCTGTGCTCCTGCCTCGCGCTCGGGGAGGCGCGGATGATGCGGAAATGGTGGGGAGTGGGGGCGGTGCTCGTGGGCGTGGTCGCCGCGTGGGCGTGCGGGGACGCGATGCGGGAGGGCGAGCCGCTCGAGACGCAGCCGGTGCCGCCCGGCGGTGTCACCGAGGGCGGAGGCGATGCCGGTGGAGGCGATGCCTCCGCCGACGCGGGAGCGGCCGGGCCGGATGCCGGGACGGACGGAGAGGGGAGGACGCCCGCGCCGGACGCCGGGACGGAGGCGGACGCCGGGACGGAGGCGGACGCGGGCCCGCCGCCCGAGGTGCCAGACGGGGGCTCGGGCAACACCCGGGGCGTGGACCTGTGGCCCCAGGAGGCCGTGGTCGACTACACGCAGCGCTTCGGCGTGGGCAGGCCCCAGGGCGTGGCCGTCGACGACGACTTCAACCTCTGGCTGCTCCAGGGCAACCGCATCGGGGTCATCCGCTCGGGCGAGCTCCAGCCCACCTGGGCGAGCGACATCGGCCAGGCGGGGCGGGGCTTCTCCTCCACGGTCATCTGCGGCGGCGCGGGCGGCCGGGCCTACGTGGGCTACTACGCCAAGGAGCTCGTGAACCCCGAGCGCGCCTCGGCCGAGGATCCCGTCTACGCCGAGGGGGACCTGGACGCCGTGCGCCTCACCGCCCAGGGCATCGAGCTGGAGGAGCACCTCACGCGCTCCTTCCGGCGCGGCAAGAGCGGGGGCCTCACGTGGAACCCGCCCGGCAACACCGGCCTGCGCAACTCCAATGACTGGCACTACGACGAGGACCGGGCGGTGCTCGGCTGCGCCAAGGTGATGCGGGGCCGCGACCAGGGCGACGTGTACGTGAGCACCAACCACGGCGTCACCCGCATCAAGGGGCTGGACTACAACAGCCACCGCCACCCGACGTGGTTCGACGAGCGGGGCCACCAGCACATCGGCTACAGCTACGCGGTGGGCATCGCCCAGGACGGCGACGTGCTCATCGGCACCGACTGGACGTTCGGCATCGTCACGCCCAACGCGGACCTGGGGGTGTGGGACTGGATGGATCCCAAGGAGCTCAACCCCATGAAGGTGGAGTCCTCGTTCCTGCCCGAGCTCAACTCCCTCGAGGAATTCGACGACTGGCGCGCCTTCCAACAGACGCGCGATGGCCGCTACTACCTGGCCAGCGCCACCTACGGCCTCTGGGAGCTGACCCTCCTCTCGCCCAAGGAGCGCGCGCAGAAGGGCACCCCCGTGGCGGGCCTGCCCACGCCCCGGCTCACCTCGCTCGCCGCCACGGATGACGGCTCGCTCTATATCGGCACCGCGGGCGGGGGCTTGTGGCGCCTGGACAAGGACAAACAGCTCGCCCCGGTCCCGGCCGTGGGGGGGCGCACCGTCCTCCAACTCCTCTATGATCCCTCCACCACGCCCGCGATGCTCCACGTCCTCACCGACCAGGGACTCACCGTGCTGCGCGGCCCCTGAGCGCTCCCGAGGGATGACACGTTTCACCTACAGCGGCAAATTCCGCCAAATACCTGGATTGACAGGTATTCTTGTTTTGTGGCTTAAGGGCGGAGTCCTTGTTTGGACGCATTTCCAACCCCGAGGGGCCAGACCATGAAGCGAGCCATGCGCGCGATGTCGTTGCTGTTGGGTGCCACCCTGTTCGTGGGCTGCGGAGGCGATGTCTCCGCGCCGGAGAGCGAGGAGGCGGTGGACGAGGGCATGCGCACGGAGGAGCCGAGCGGCGTGGTGGCCCTGGCCTACTGTGACGACCAGAACTCCTGGCCCTCCGCCTCGACCACCTTCGAGAACGAGGTGCTCACCCTGGTGAACCAGAAGCGCGCCGCGGGCGCCACCTGTGGAGGCGTGGCCAAGGGCAAGGCGGCCGCGCTGACCCTGGACACCCGCCTGCGCTGTGCCGCGCGCCTGCACTCCAAGGACATGGGGACCAAGAACTTCATGAGCCATACGGGCTCCAACGGCTCCTCGCCGTGGGATCGCATGGCATTGGCCGGCTACTCCTACCGGCAGGCAGCGGAGAACGTCGCCGCGGGCCAGAGCACGCCCGCCGCGGTGGTGGACTCGTGGATGAAGAGCAGCGGCCACTGCAACAACATCATGGAGCCCAACCTCAAGCACCTGGGCGTGGGCTACTTCTACGCCGCCAGCAGCACCTACAAGCACTACTGGACCCAGTCCTTCGGCGCCCAGTAGTCAGCCCCGCGGGACGTCGTCCAAGCGCACCTGCCGCCAGTCAGGGGACACGCTCACGACCGCTCCGGCGGGGACGCCGTCTCGCGGTGCTGGAGGCGTTCGAGGAAGCCGCCCAGCTCGTCGGGGTGCCTTCGAACGTCCAACGTCCTTCGGGCCTCCTCCACGGCGGAGAGGAACGCCCGGGCCAGGGCGCGCTCGCGGCCTCGGGCCTCCTCCAGGCGGAGCGTGCCCGCGAGCGCATGGAAGTCCTCGCGCTCCTGGAGGCCCAGGGTGTGCTGGAACTCGCGCGGCAGGTACAGGGACTGGTAGCCCACGCGGGTGAGCTGCAGGAGCCGGGTGAGCCGACCGAGCGCGAGGTTGTACTGGAAGTAGAAGGCATAGGCGTCGAGTCTGGCGCGCGCGCCGACGCAGGCCTCGAAGGCCACCAGGAACTTGTCGATCTCCCGCTCCCCGCGCTCGCGCCGTGGCCGCGCCTCGGTGCCAAGGCAGGGAAGGGCCGCGCGCTGGAGCAGGTCCATCACGTCGGGCGCATCCACCGGCCAGGCACTGGTCAACCGAGGGGCGGGCACGTCTCGCGCATCGGCCAGCCACGCGAGCTCTCCCGCCGCGCGTCCCAGCACGACATCCAGCTTCGTCAGGGCCTCGCCGAGCCAGACCGAGAGGCGCCGCTCCTCCGGATCGAGGACGTGGTACGCCACGGGCATGTCCCCCGCGCGCAGGTGGGCGAGCAGCGCTTCGGCGATCGGGGAAATGTCCGGGGTGGGACGCAGGAGCAGGGCGGCGTCGAGGTCGCTGTGGACGGAGAGCCGACCGTAGCCATGGCCGCCGTACCAGAACAGCGCGCGGACCTCCGGGTTCGCCTGCGCCCAGTCCTGAAGCGCTCGCGCGAGGCGCGGGATGGACGTCTGGCTCACGGAAGCGCGCCTCCACGCCACGCGGCGAGGTGACGGAGCGCGGCGGAGACCTGCTGCGCCACGGGCGCCAGCCGTCCGCGCGGATTGCCAACGACAACCACTTGGCCGGGTGGTCTCGCGTCCATGCGCGGTGTTCTAGCATTTCCCCTTCGGGCGGGGCCCTTCTCAGGAGGCCTCGGGTGGACTTGACGCAGCCGTGCCCGGTCGCGTTCGCTCCGCGAGAGACGCTCAAGGGGGCGCACGCATGCATCAGGAGCGCATGGGGATGGTCACGGGCCGACAGCGGGGCATGGGCTGGCTCCATCTCTCGGATCTCACCATGGCACCGCGGAGCTCGTTGCTGCTCAAGCCCGAGGTCCGGGCGGAGCTCGAGCGAGACCTCCGGAAGACCCACGCGCTCTCGGGCCCGTGGGATCTGGTCCTCATCTCGGGGGATCTCACCTCGACGGGCACCGGACGGGAGTTCGAATTGCTGGACGCCACCTTGGATTCCCTGTGGGACGTCTTCCGCTCCCTGGGGTCCGAGCCCTGTTTGTTGGTTGTCCCCGGCAATCACGACTGCATGCCTGTCCGGCATGGCATCCGCTACCCGGTCGAGCAGCTGCGAGCGGAGTTCCGGACCGGGACCGACGCGTCGAGCGACCTCGTGAAGCACATGAAGGGCGCCTTCGCTCCCTTCTCGGAGTGGTTCGCGGACTGGCGTCGCCTGCATGCCATGCCGGGGCTTCGCGACTTTCGCGCGGGACTGCTGCCGGGAGACTTCGTCGCGACGCTGGAGCGCGACGGGACGAAGGTGGGAATCGTCGGCTTCAATTCCATCTTCCGCGGCGACCTCAGGGCGGACGATGGGAACCTGTGTGAAGTCCACCTGGAACAGGTCGAGCACGCCATGGGCGTTTCCGCGGAGGACTGGGCGCGGGCACACGACCTCGTGCTGATGCTGACGCACCATCCGCCTCGCAAATTGAATCCTGGACCCCTGGCGCGAATCCAGGAAGCGCTGACGCCCCCCAGCGGCCTCCTGCTGTATCTGTGCGGCAGTCTGTATGACGAGCTGGCCACCCCCTCGCTCCTCGTCAACGCCGCGCCCTCGCTGTTCGGTCAAGCCACGACGACGCGCGGACGGGCGGGGTACATCGCGGGACGGATTGACCTCGAGGAGCAGCAGTGGGGCGTGCGGCTCCTTCCGCGCATGGCCTTGGCCACCAAGGGACGGCTGCTCCTCGGTCCTGACGAGCGATGTGAACCGGATGAATGGCTCGAGGCGCCCCTCGACGCCCTGCGCGGACAGTCCCTGGTCACCCCGTCGATGTCGGCGATGGAATCGCTCCCGTGGCGGGAGGCGAGGGGTGTATCCACCGCTCGGCTCGATGGGCGACTTCGCTCGGCGCTCCGTGTCTCCCCTCCCGCACCGATGGAGCGCGGACCGCCGGGCGTGGCGCTTCGGAAGGTGCTCGAGACCGGTGGCCGCCGCATTGGCTCCGTGGCCTGGTCTTCTTCTGGAGATGCATTGGGGGTGGGCTTCTCCGATGGCCACCTCCTCTGGTGGAGCGTGGGAGAAGACGCCCCCCAGTGGGTGGGTCGCGCGCATGAGTCCGAGTGCGTGGGCGTGTGCTTCTCCCCGGATGGCGAGACGTTGGCCTCCCGTTCCCGGCAGAACATCCGTCTGTGGATGAGCGATGGACGCCAACTCAAGACCCCCCAACGGATGCAAGGCAGGGGCTCGTTGCTGGGCTGGTCTTCCAAGGGTCGACTCGCGGCCGAGGTCGCGGGCGATGCCCTCCAGTTGTGGAATGACCAGACCTGGGCGCCTTCCCACTCGTTGTTGCCACGCCATGGGCCGTACGGGCTGAGCTGGTCTCCGGATGGCCGGAGGCTGGTCTGCGCGGGCGATCGAGCAGCCGGTGGTGCTCTGTCGGTCTGGGACATCTCGGATGACGGACAGTCCGTCGTCGAATCCTTCTTGCTCGACGATGTGGATGCCCTCGATGTGGCGTGGATGCCGGGGACCTCCCGAGTCGCGGTGGCGGGCCGGGACGGAAACGTCTACGTCGTGGATCTCCAGGACGACCCCGTGGAGAACCGCGTCCTGGAGGGACACACGGATGCGGTGGCGAGCGTCGCCTTCTCCTTCGACGGGCAATTGCTCGCCTCCAGGAGCCTGGAGGGCCTCATCCGGCTGTTCCGCACGGATACCTGGGAGCCCGTGGCGCAGTTCGGACAGGCCGTCGCGCGCCCCTGGTCCTATATGGGGCTGACGTTCTCTCCCCGAAGTCACGTCCTGGCCGTGCCTGGGCCGGATGGGCGGAACATCGGCTTCTGGGGACTCGACCTCGCCGTGATTCTCGGTGCGCCCACGCCTTCACCCACGGTCCACGAGGTCAGCGCCAAGGTCGTCCTGGTGGGCGAGGGCCGCGCGGGCAAGAGCTGTCTGGCCTTGCGCCTGGTGAAGGACGAATACCAGGAGCTCGAGTCCACGCACGGCATGCGGTTCTGGACCCTGCCCATGGCGCCCGCCACGCCGGACAACCCCCGGCGGGAGATCATCCTGTGGGACCTGGGCGGGCAGAGCGAGTACCGGCTCGTGCACCAGCTCTTCCTGCGGGAATCCTCCGTGGCCCTCATGGTGATGGAGCCGGGACGGGGCGCACCCGCCGTGGAAGAGGTCGAGGGATGGGAGCAGCGTCTGCGCGTTCAACCCGGCGGACAGCGGATCCGCAGGCTCCTGGTGGGCACCAAGGTGGACACGCCGGAGTCTCCGGTGGATGGACCCGCGCTCGAGGGCCTGGCGCGTCGACTCGACCCCTCGCTTTCGTATGTGTTGACGAGCGCGAAGAACGGGCAGGGGATTTCCGAGCTGAAGCGGCGCCTCGACGACACCATTGATTGGAAAAGCCTCGAGCAGGTGAGCCGCCCCGAGTTGTTCCAACGGCTCCGACAGCTCGTTCTGCGCCGTCGCCAGGAGAAGCGCGTGGTCATGAGCTTCTGGGACCTGGAGAGCGAGCTGCGCCGGGAGGTGGGAGGACCCTTCGACTTCGCGGCGCTCGAGGCCGTGGTCGGTCATCTCACCCGACAAGGGTTCGTGGCGGACACCCGGATGGCGGGCGGAACGCGCATGCTCATCCTGGAGGTGGAGCAGATCGAGCGCTACGCGGGCTCCCTCATCGTCGCCGCGCGGGACAATCCGCACGGCGTTCCCGCATTGGAGGAGCGAAAGGTCTTGGCCCCGGACATGACCTTTCCTCGGCTCAGGTCCGAGGACCGGCTGCCCGAGGATCAAGAGGCGACGGTCCTCAACTGCGTCATCAAGTTGATGCTCGAGCATGGCATCTGCCTGCGTCACGAGGGGCGGCTCATCTTCCCGTCTCTCTTCCGTGCCACTGAGGCCAGAGCGGGAGTGGAATTCGCCCATGCCATTTCGCTGCACTACGACTTCCTGGGACCCATCGACAACATCTATGCCTCGCTGATCTGCGCGATAGCCCTCGCCAAGCGCTTTGGTGTCATGCGCTTGTGGGAGAGCCGTGCCGAGTTCGGGCAAGCGGGCCATAACTCGGTGGGCGTGCGCCGGAGCCAGGTCAAGCGCGAGAGCGCGAAGGAACGCGCTCGGCTCGATGTCTATTTCGATACCGGAACGAATCAGACGACACGTGAGCTGTTCGTGGGCTTTGTCGAGGAGCATCTGCGCGAGCACGGAGTAGACGTGTTGGAGCGGCTGTCCATCACATGCGTCTGCGGAAGGGTTTTCTCGGACGAGGTCGTTCGCGGTCGATTGCTCCAGGACAAATGGGATGTGGGTTGCGAAATGTGTGACCGCAGGATCCCCATCACCCGGAGTGCACAGCAGGTTCAGGCCTCCGATCCGGAGCAGCGGATGCGCCTCGTGGCGCTGCGCGAGGACGTGGACGCACGGCGCGTGGAGAGCATCAACGAGACGGGGACGGTGGTGACCAGAGCGAAGCGGCTCCGCTCAAGCCAGGAGCAACCCATCCGCATCCTCCACCTCAGTGATTTGCACATCACCGCCGGAGACGACCCGATCGGACTGCTTCAGCCCCTGGCCGCGGACCTCCAACAGCGGAGCGAGGACCTGAGCGTGGAGCAACTGGACTATCTGGTGGTGTCCGGAGACATCACTCAACGGGCGACGCCCGAGGAGTTCATGAAGGCGTACGAGTTCATCTCCGCGCTCCTCAAACGCTTCAGCCTGACCCCGGAGCGCTGCATCATCGTGCCTGGCAATCATGACTTGTCCTGGGAACCGGAAGTGTACACCTGGCGAGCAAAGCGTCACGTGGACATGCATAAGTACCCCGAGGACAGCGTCCTCAAACAGGGGCAGGGCTATCTTGTGCGCGACGAGGCGAAGTACCCGGAGCGCTTCAAGAATTTCTCCAAGCACTTCTACGAGTCGCTCTTCCTGAAGGAGTATCCCCTCAAGGCCGAGGAGCAGTGCATCCCGTTGCTTTTCAGCGAGACACGCCTCCAGTTCCTGGCCATGAACTCGGCCTGGCAGATCGACGAGTACCACCAGAACCACTCCAGCATCTCCAGCAGTGCGCTCTCGCGAGGTCTCGACCGCGCCGAACTCGACCTTCACGAGGCCCGGAAGAGTGGAGACCTGCCCGAGAACACCCCAGTCCTGCGCCTGGCCGTCTGCCACCACCCCATTACCGGCAACGAGAAGATCCAGGAGGATGCCTTCGTGGAGCGGCTGGGGCAGCAAGACTTCGGTGTCTTCCTTCATGGGCATGTCCACGAGGAGCGCGCGGACCTGCTCAACCCGCACGTGCCTCATCGGAGCCTCCACGTGATCGGCGCGGGGAGCTTCGGGGCTTCCGCACGCGAGCGTCCAGAGTCGACGCCACGCCTGTACAACCTGCTGGAGGTGCAGCAAGACCTTCAGTCCCTCCGGGTCCACACGCGGCACCAGCGCAAGCACGGTGGCCCATGGGAGGGAAGGGCGGTATGGCCGAGCGAGAAGCCAACGGACAAGCGCACGTACTACGACATCCTGCGGCCCCGGTTGAAGTGACCGCCCGCGCCAGGAGCGTGGAGGTCATACGACTCTCCGTCCGCACGGTTCGTGTGGGGAAAGGGCGGGGCTCGACAGCGGGTCTCCCCCGTGCGACATGCGCTGACCATGGACGCCCCCCGGCCCACCCTGGGCCTGTTCCGGTTGACCTGGCCCCTGTTCCTGGAGCTGTTGCTGTTCATGCTGATGGGCACGTCGGACACGCTCATGTTGAGCGGCGTGTCGGACGAGGCCGTGTCCGCGGTGGGGGTGGTCAACCAGTACACCAACCTGTGCATCTTCATCATGAACGTGGTCAGCCACGGCGCGGGCATCGTCGTGGCACAGTACCTCGGGGCGCGCCGCAGCGCCGAGGCCGCGCGCATCTCCGCCCTGGCGCTCACGCTCAACCTGATGATGGGCCTGGTGGTGAGCGCGCTCCTCTTGTCCCTGGGGGACTTCATCCTCGGGCACATGAACCTCGAGGGCGAGGTGCTGGCGCATGCGCGGGCCTACATGCGCATCGCGGGCGGGTTCATCTTCCTGCAGGCCCTCATCAACGTCTGCGCGGGCCTGATCCGGACGTATGGCTTCACGCGCCAATCCATGTACGTGTCGCTGGGCATGAACGTGCTGCACGTGCTGTGCAACTACGCGCTCATCTTCGGCCACTTCGGGCTGCCGGCGATGGGGGTGACGGGCGCGGCGGTGTCCACGGGGGTGAGCCGGGCCGTCGCGCTCGTCGTCTTCGTGGGGATGCTCTACCGGGTGATGGACGTGCGGATGGCGCCGCGCGACTACGTGACGTTCTCGTCCGAGTACCTCGGCAAGCTCCTGAAGGTGGGCGTGCCGGCGGCCATCGAGCAGGTCACCTACCACTGCTGCCAGACGACGTTCCTGTACTTCATCACCTTCCTGGGGCCGGTGGCGCTCGCATCGCGGCAGTACGCGGTGGCCATCTCCCAGTACATCTACCTGTTCAGCCTGGCGGTGGGCATGGGGACGGCCATCCTCGTGGGTCGCCTGGTAGGCGCGGGCCGTCCCGAGGAGGCGCTCCGGCGGACGGTGGACAGCCTGAAGTGGGCCGTGGCCGTCACCGTGGGGGTGGACCTGGCCGTCATCCTGGTGCGTGAGCCCCTGCTGGGCCAGTTCACGCTCAACGCGGAGGTCGTGGCGCTGGCCTCGCAGGTGCTCGTGCTGAGCCTGCTCCTGGAGTCCGGGCGGTCCTTCAACCTCGTGCTGGTGACGTCCCTGCGCGCCGCGGGGGACGCCCGCTTCACCGTGTACATGGCCTTCGTGTCCATGGTGTGCATGAGCCTGCCCCTGGGCTACGTGCTCGTCTTCCGCTTCCACCTGGGACTGCCCGGCATCTGGCTGGCGATCGCGGCGGACGAATGGACGCGGGGGCTCGTCTTCTGGTTCCGCTGGAAGAGCCGGGCCTGGGAGCGGCAATCGCTCGTCGCACCCCAGGCCGCGGCGGTCGCCCTCGCGGAGTGAAGCGGCCAGGCGCCATCCGTTGAGGCTCCATCCGTCGCGGGTCGAAGCAATCTCATGCGGGTGCAATCACTTGCATGGATTCCCAACGACACGCCTTGGAAAAGCATGGGGAAATGCGAGCGCATAAGCGGGCATCGGGTCGACTCTTCCCATTGAGAGGGGAACATGTGGTTGCCCTCTCGGTGACAAAGACATCCCTGGATTGGGGTACACGATGAACTTCGGTAAGTGCGTGGTCGGTCTGGTTTCCTGCGTGTGGCTCATGGGCGCGTGCGGTCCCGCGATGGAGGGCGAGACGCTCGAGGACACCGGTGAGGAGACGTCGCTGACGCCGGCGAACAAGAAGCCCCGGAGCACCGAGGCCGATCCGACCGCGGACCTGGAGCCAGGGCGCGTGTACCAGCAGACGCTGGTGGGAGACCTGGGGGGCATCGTGGCCTCGCCCGCGGCCACCTACCCGACGACCTGCTCGGCCTCCAACCAGTGGCGCACCACGTGCGGCTCCGGCTCGTCGCGCGACATCTCCTACGTGTGGAAGGTGCCCGAGACGGGCAGCTACACCTTCAGCACGAGCGGCTCGGCCTTCGACACCGTCATGGAGATCCGCAACTACAAGGCCACCTCGGAGGTCATGGGCTGCAACGACGACGTGGGCAGCAGTCTGCAGTCGCGCATCAATCTCTCGGGGCTCGTCAAGGGCGTGACGCTGTTGATCACCATCGAGGGCTACGAAGGCGAGTGCGGCGCGGCGCGGTTGAACATCACCAAGCGGTAGTCCCTTCGCCCCCCGCGCCGGAGGTCTCCTCCCCGGCGCGGAGGGCCGGCGCGGCCTACGGCGTGCTCTGCGCGGTGCGCACGGGCTTCTGGGCCCGGGCCTCGCTGGCGGCGATGTCCGCCTCGAACTTCGCGAAGCGCGCGTCGAGCTGCTTCTTGAGCCGCTGCTTGTCCGCCTCGGGCAGGAAGGCGTAGCGCAGGCTGTCGTAGGACAGCTTCTTCACCTCCGGGTACGTGGGCTTGTAGCGGCTGGCGAACAGCACGTACTCGTTGGACAGCGTGTGGCGGGTGACGCCCGAGTCATCCGTGGAGATGATGAATGGCACGCCGTGCTTGCGGTAGAGCTCCACGGGGTGCTGGGCGCCTTTGACGCCCAGGATGAACTCGTTGCTGGTGAGGTTCACCTCGATGGGGATGTCCCGCTCGCGCAGCGTCTGGAGCAGCCGCAGCGCGTCGCGCTCGTGGGAGATGTCGATGCCGTGGCCGATGCGCTGGGCGCCCGCCACGCCGACGGCCTCGGAGATGTGGAACGTGAGGCCCTCGGGCGGCACCATGCCCAGCGCCAGCTCTCCCGCGTGCAGCGCCAGCTTGACGTCGGGGTAGCGGGCCTTGACCGCCTTGAACATCTGCATGTGCAGGCGGTAGTCGCGCATGGCGACGTTGGAGTTCTCCGCGCCCACCAGGTTCACCGCCACCACCTTGGGGTGGAGCGTCGCGACCTTGTACGCGGTGGCGATCTGCGAGAACACCAGGGCGGGGGACAGCGCGCGCAGGACGTAGGCCTGGTAGCGCATCGTGAAGTTCTCGTCGTCGATGCCCTCGGTGGTCGTCCGCACGTGGGCGACGTAGTCCTGCACGCCCTTGTTGAACTGGGCGTCGGCGTCCAGCTTCGTGAGCTGCGCGGTCATCAGCGCCTGCAGCTTCGCGCCGTCCGTCCCCGCCGCCGCCAGGTCCCGCTCGAAGTCGGCGTCCGGCAGGCCCGGGGCCAGCTCGAAGATGGTCTCGATGTAGCCCAGGTTCTCCGCGATGGCGCGCTGCTTGAGCGTCTGCAGTCCCACCCGGGTGTTGGTGGACGCCACGTCGTCGAAGTACAGGAAGGTGTCGAAGAACTGCTGATCCGGCGGGGGCTGCGACGCGCCGTGGTTGCTGAAGTCCTTGCTGGACCAGCGCTGCAGCAGGGTGCGGTAGGCCTGCTCGTCCGCGATCACGTCCTGGGCGCTGACGCAGCCCTTGGCGTCCGGGCGATGCTTCTGGATCCTGGAGGTGGTCTTGTCCACGCAGTAGCCCTGCGTGTCCACCCACTCGAGGTACTGCTCGGCGTAGATGGCGCCCGAGTAGTGGTGGTGCAGGTCTCCGCCCTTGGGCATCAGGGTCATGAACAGGGACAGCTCGGCGAGCTTCGGCTCGGCGCCCGACACCAGCGACGCGAAGTGGCGCTTGGTGGTCGCCTCGTTGTTGGCCGCCCGCGCGGTGGGGGCGAGGACACCCGTGGACAGCAGGGGGAGGAGCAGCAGGGACAGCGGCTTGTGCATGGACATTCTCGGCGGGATGAGGCGCGGGGAGGGCAGGGGCCCCATTCGCGCGGTCACTTCCCACGAGAGCAAGCGGGATGCCAGCCGCGTCTTCCCCGGGCCCCCTCGTCGGCCCCCGGGGAGCGCGCGGGGCTGACGTGTCGGCGCCGCGGGGCGGATGTGTCAGCGGGTCAGGCGGACACGTCACGGGCCGCGGGGCTCGCTCCAGCCCGCGGGCGTTCCCATCGGAGCCCATGCCGTTAGACGGCCTCGCGGGCCTGGCACGGGAACCGCGGGGCGCTCGTGCGCGCGCGTTTTCTCAAGAGGGACCCCGGCCGCGCCGCCGAGCCTCGTCCCGCTGGTGACTCCACTCATCAGTGGTGACTCGACTCTCCCCGCCCCCTGGTGAGCCCCGTCACCAGTCGGACCCTCCCGGGGGCCCTTCCTCGCGCCAAACACTTGAAAAGACAGGGATTTCGTGGGCGCCAGGGCTTGGCACGCGCGCTGCAATAACCCTTCTCCAACAAGGCGTACTCAGAAACCCCTTCTCTTCTTCCCCTTCCTTCCGGAGCACACGTCATGGGCATCAAACTCGGTGGTGCGAGCAACCTCTTCAAGGGCGGCAGCAACAAGGTTCCCGATTTCAAGCCCAGCACGCCCAAGCCGGATGTGAAGCCCCAGTTCTCGCCCCGCCCGGACATCAACGGCAACAAGCCGGGCGCCAAGCCGGACGTGAAGCCCCAGTTCTCGCCCCGCCCCGACATCAACGGCAACCTGCCCAGCCAGAACCGCCCCGGCTTCTCCCCGGACAGCCTCAAGCCCAGCGGGCTGGGCAACCGGCTGGGTGGCGCGGTGGATGCCTTCGGCGGAGTGGCCCAGGGCGTCGCCGGGCTGGCGGGCGCGGGCCTCGATATCGCCTCCACGGCGGCCATGATGGCGCCCCAGATGATGGGCCCCATGGGTCCCATGGGCATGGCGCAGCAGATGATGCCGCCCCAGCTGATGGGCCCCCAGATGATGCCCCCCATGATGGACCCCATGGCGCAGCAGCTGATGGGCCCCCAGATGATGGCGCCCCAGATGATGCCCCCCATGATGGACCCGTACGCCGGGGGCCTGCCGCCGGAGCTGGGTGGGGCGCAGATGATGGACCCGTACGCCGGGGGCCTGCCGCCGGAGCTGGGCGGGGCGCAGATGATGGACCCCTTCTCGAGTGGCGGCATGCCCGCCGAGCTCGCCAACCCGGCGCCCCGCGGCGCCCCGATGGGGTTCGACACCATGCAGCAGGGCAAGCCCGCCGAGCAGGCCAAGCCCGCCCAGGAGGCCAAGCCCGCCGAGCCGCAGGCGCCGCTCGCCGAGGACGGGACGCCCATTCCCCAGGCCACGGACAAGCGGCCGGAGGGTGACAAGCGCTCGGCCAAGGACATCGTCAACGACACGCCCGCGCTGGCCAAGCTCGGCCGTCAGAAGGACATCAAGTTCGACGAGCTGTGCAAGCAGACCGGCGTGGATCCCAAGCTCGACCTGAAGGACGCGAAGCAGAACCCGGACGCCGTCTACCGCCTGGCCAAGGTGCTGGAGTTCATCGACAGCTCCAAGATCTCCGACGGTGGCGAGCGCACGGGCAAGGTCCAGGGCGGCAAGGGCGACGGCAACATCGAGGGCATCACCAAGGACGGGGACGCCCGGCACGGCACCGAGGCCGGCATGGTCAAGGACTTCGCCGAGAAGGGCTACGCCTCCCTGGGCTCGGATCACCGCCTGCCGACCACGTCCGACACCCACGTGAAGAAGGACGGCGGCAACAAGGACAACTTCCAGTGGTTCGCGGGTGAGGCGGGCAAGCACCTGTGGTTCATGCCGGGCGTCAGCAACGTGCTGACCGGCATCGGCAACTCCGAGGGTGGCGCCGGGGGCGCGATCCTGGGCGGCCTGGGCGGTGTGGTCCAGACCTGGAAGGGCGCCGCCGAGGGCCTGATCGGCGCGGTGGGGACCGGCAAGATCAACCCCGCCTCCGCGCTGCTGGGCGCCTACACGGGCGCGCTGGGCCAGACCGAGGCCGCTCCCCAGGAGGTGAAGGATCTCGTCAACATGCTGCCCTTCTGAGCCGGGTCGCCGAGTGAGCTGAGCTGAACCGAGAGGGTCCTCCACACGGAGGGCCCTCTCGTCGTTTTTGGTGCGCCCTCGGCGCGGCGTCCCGGTCGACTGGTGACAGCGCTCACCAGTGGTGACTCGACTCCGCCCCGCACCTGATGTGCCCCGTCACCAGCGGCGCCCCGCGACACGCCATTCCTCGAAGCAAACCCTTGAAAACACAGGGAATCAGCAGGGGCAGAGGGCTGGCACACGCGCTGCAATAACCCTTCTCCGTCGCAGCGTCCTCGCGAACCTCTTCTTCTCTCGAACCTCTTTCTTCCGGAGCACGTCATGGGCATGAAAATCGGTGGTGGCAGTCTCTTCAAGGGTGGCGGCAGCAAGGTTCCGAGCTTCAAGCCCAGCACGCCCAAGCCCAGCACGCCCAAGCCGGACACCAAGCCCAGCACGCCCAAGCCGGACGTGAAGCCGGACAGCAAGCCCCAGTTCTCGCCGCGTCCCGACATCAACGGCAACAAGCCGGGTGGCAAGCCGGACGTGAAGCCGGACAGCAAGCCCCAGTTCTCGCCGCGCCCCGACATCAACGGCAACAAGCCGGGCGGCAAGCCGGACGTGAAGCCGGACAGCAAGCCCCAGTTCTCGCCCCGTCCCGACATCAACGGCAACACGCCGGGTGGCAAGCCGGGCGCCCCGAACGCCAAGCCCGAGTTCTCGCCCCGTCCCGACATCAACGGCAACACGCCGGGCCTGAACCGCCCCGGCTTCGACCCGAGCAACTTCGCCCCCAACATGCCCAACAACCCCCTGTCCAACGGCCTGGGCGGCCGTCTGGGCGGCGCGGTGGATGCCTTCGGCGGCGTGGCCCAGGGTGTCGCCGGGCTGGCCGGAGCGGGCCTCGATATCGCCTCCACGGCGGCCATGATGGCGCCCCAGATGATGGGCCCCATGGGTCCCATGGGCATGGCGCAGCAGATGATGCCGCCGATGATGGACCCCATGGCCGCCGCGGGCTTCGGCGGGGCGCCGATGATGGACCCCTACGCCGCCGCGGGCGGCCTGCCCCCGGAGCTGGCCGGGGCGCCGATGATGGACCCCTACGCCGCCGCGGGCGGCCTGCCCCCGGAGCTGGCCGGGGCGCCGATGATGGACCCTTACGCCGCCGCGGGTGGTCTGCCGCCCGAGCTGGCCGGGGCGCCGATGATGGACCCCTACGCCGCCGCGGGCGGCCTGCCCCCGGAGCTGGCCGGGGCGCCGATGATGGACCCCTACGCCGCCGCGGGCGGCCTGCCGCCCGAGCTGGCCGGTGCGCCGATGATGGACCCCTACGCCGCCGCGGGTGGCCTGCCCCCGGAGCTGGCCGGTGCGATGCCCTCGGCCCCCAGCGCGGGCGCCGGTGGCCCGTCCGGTCTGGGCGGCCTGCTCGACACGGTGGCCAACGCCGTCTCCACCGTGACCCAGATGGCCGAGGCCGTGACCGGCCTGATGAACCAGGTCGGTGGTGGCGCCGCCAGCGTCGTGCCCTCGCTGCTCAACGCCGCGCTGCCCCAGCAGCAGGACACGCAGCAGACCTCGGTGTTCTAGGCCAGGTTTGACGCCGCGCCACGCCCCGCCGACCCGAAGAGGGGTCGAGCGGGGCGTGTGCTTTTGGGGATCACGGCACGCTGGGGCCTCGGGCCTCGGCGCGCTCCCACACCTGGAGGTAGCCCTCGGCCGAGTTCATCAGCGCCTCCAGGTCCTGACCGCGCAGGCCCTGACGGCGCAGGTCCGCGATGAAGTCCGGGAGCAGGCCGACGTGAGCCAGGCCGTCCTCGTTGATGTCGAAGACCTTGTTGCCCACCGCGCTGCGCTCCAGCTTGGTGGGGCTGTTGTCCACCGCGATGCTCAGCGGGTAGCGCGTGCGGGCCACCTGGGGGGCCGAGCTGCCGCCGTGGCAGGCCTCGCCGCCGAAGCGCGGGCCCGGCAGGCCGGCCAGTCCGTTGAAGTCCGTGCCGAAGCCCACCGACATCCCGGGCAGCTGCTGCGTGAGATAGAGATACGCCTGCGCCCAGCTCTGCGAGGTGTTGCCGCACTGGTGCTCCACCACCGGCTGGCCCGTGCCGCGCCAGGTGGGCACCTCGTCTCGCGAGCCCTGCTCCACGATGAGCGACACCATGCCGCCCACGTCGCGGATGCGCTGGAGCTGCTCGGCCTTGAGACTGCCCTCGTGACGCTTGCCCCCGCGCGCCGTCTCGAACAGCGTGGTGTGGCCGCTCACCACCGGGTAGCCGTGGGGCGCCACCATCGCCAGCGTGTCGTCGAAGGCCCGCTTGGACATGTGGTCGATGTCGATCAGCATCCCGCGGCGCATCATCCCGCGCACCAGCGTGCGGCCCAGGGGGGTGAGCCCCTGAGCGCCACAGATGGGGGCCTTGGTGAGGTCGCGCTTGTACTCGTAGCCCTCCTGGGAGCAGTCGCGCGAGTCCCCCTGGGTGATGAGGTTGGTGAGCGCCGGGCCGCCGAAGGCGTTCTGCTTGAAGTGGATGGGGTAGAGGTGGCGCAGGCCCATGGCCTGGTAGTGATCCAGCCGCGCCTCCACATAGGCGGCGGTGCACGCGCCGTCGCGGCGACAGTCGAAGAGGTAGTCCACCTCGGCGCCGAGCACCACCGCGAGCTTGCCCTGGGCGATGACGGCCCGCGCCTCCGCGGGCGACTTCACGATGCGGTACCACCCCCGGCCCGTGCCCCCGGCCTTCGCGTCGACCGCGGCCTGCATGGCATAGGCCTCGGCGATCTGCAGGTCCACCGCCTCCATGTCCTCGCCGGTGCGGCCCGGGGCCTTCTCCGCGTAGATGGGGGCGCCGAGCAGGTCCTGGTTGTTGACGGCCAGCATCACCATCAATCGCAAGCCGCCCTGCACGGCGCGCAAGAGCCAGTCCTCGTACATGGACTGGTGCGTGTAGCTGTTCCAGCGCGGCCAGCCATCGAACTGGGGATAGCCGCCCACCTTGTGGCCCACGCCGCCCGAGCCATAGCCCAGGGTCGCCATGATGGTGCCGAAGGAGTCGCGGGTGCCTCCGGGCCCGTGGACGCTGTCACACCAGGGCAGCACGGAGGACAGGGGACCGTACGCCTTGCCGAAGAAGGCCTTGCCCCCGAAGGCGAGGTTCGCGAACTGGTGCGAGTGCAGATCCGCGAAGCCCTTCGCGGGCGCCTTGCAGTAGCAGGTGACGGCAAAGTCGCCCTGGTCGGCGGCCACGTCGTCGCAGGACACGCAACTGCCCGCGTGGGGGCCGCTCGTCACCTGGCCCTTCACGCACGCGCCGCGCTGTCCCCAGGCGGCGTCCCGGTTGGCGCAGAAGGCATCACAGCTCACGGCGCCGGTGTTGCTGGGCTTGGTGAAGGTGCCCGCGGGAAGGGTCGAGCTGCACTCCGTCACGGGGGTGCAGGTGGTGTCGACCACCTCGAACTCGCCCCACATGCCCGCGGTGCCCTTGTTCACGCAGCGGGTGGGGCGCAGGAAGGTGTAGCCCGAGACGGTGGCGCCCGTGGCCTGACAGGCGCTCTCCCACGAGGTGTTGCTCGGCACGTTCATCAGCTGCGCCGAGTGTTGGCGCCGGCCCGAGTCCGTGCAGCGGTCCTTCTGGAACGTGCCCCACGAGGCAGCGGCGAGCGCGGGTGAAGCGGTCCACAGCATCCACCCCAGCAGGGTGAAGCGAAGCAGGTGTGTCATGTCGGGTGACTCCGAGGTTGTGTGTCTGCCAGCCCCGCGGCGGGCGTCCACCAGCGCGGGCCGGAGTCAGGATGCGCCGGGTCAGCGCGGCCCCGCCAGCAGGGACGCGATCTCGTGGACCGATTCGGAGGGAAAGCGCTGCTCGGCAAGCCGGGAGCGCGGGACGAGTCGGCTCGCGGGCGCCACCTCGCGGGGGACGGGGGGCGACATGCGGCGGCGCAGCGTAGCAGCTCCCCCTGACAGCGCAGGGGCGGAGTCGAGCGTCGAGCAAGCGGGTGCGGCCCGACGGCTTGCCCTCGCCGCGCGCCCCACGTATGACCAATGCCCATGAGTGACGAGCGCACGCCCACCGAACCCGAGGTGATGGAGCCCACGTTCTGGCGCAAGAACGGCTGGTCGGCCCGGGTCATCAAGAACGAGGACGACGACGGCTGGGCCGTGGAGATCCGCAAGCAGGGGCTCTCCGAGCCCGTGCTGATCAGCCCGTGGGTGATGGGCCGGGACAAGAAGAACCCCAAGCCCTTCGACGCGACGGCGTTCGCGACCTTCGTGAAGACGGCCTCGGAGGTCCTCGACCGCTCGGCGCGGCAGCGCGAGCAGTCCATGGTCAAGAAGCTCTCCATCGCCTGGGAGGGCCTCTGGTACGAGGTGCGGCTCGAGCTCGTGCCGGACGAGTACGACCCCCACGCGCTGCTGTCGGCCATCGACGATGCGGGCGCGACGGTGGCGAAGCATCGCGTGGCGGCGAACTTCAAGTTCACCCGGGACTTCGCCAACCAGTGGGTGCGCGGCGGGTTCTCGGAGCCCTGAGCCAGGCCGTCCCGCCTGATAGACTGCGGAGCCGATGAGCCCCGCGCCCCTCCGCTTCTTCTTCGATTACGTCTCGCCGTACGCGTACCTCGCCTGGACCCAGCTTCCCGCCCTGGCCGAGCGTCATGGCCGCGCGCTGGAGGCCGTGCCGGTGCTCTTCGCGGGCGTGCTCAACGCCCTGGGCACCGTGGGTCCGGCCGAGGTGCCCGCCAAGCGGTTCTACCTCTACAAGCACACCCACCGGCTCGCCCATGACCTCGGCGTGCCCTTCGCCTTCCCCTCGGCGCACCCCTTCAATCCGCTGCTCGCGCTCCGGGTGACGGCGGCGGTCCGGGAGTCGGACGCGCGGAGGCGGCTCGTCTCCGCGCTGTTCTCGGCGGCGTGGGCGGGCGGGGGAGGGCTCCAGGAGCCCGAGCGCGTCGGCGCCTGCGTGGACGCGGTGGGGCTGGAGGCCCCGGCGGTGCTCGCCGCCGCGGGGACGCCGGACGTGAAGGATCAGGTGCGCCGCGACACCGAGGAACTGCTCGCGCTGGGGGGCTTCGGCGTTCCCACGGTCCTCGCGGACGGGGAGCTCTTCTTCGGCGTCGACTCCCTGGGCCACCTGGAGCGCTTCCTGCGCGGGGAGGATCCGCTCTCGCCCGAGGAGCGCGAGCGTCTGCGGACCCTCCCCATGGCAGCATCCCGCCGCTAGGACAGAAGCTCCACGTACCCGTCCGTTCCATGCACGCGGATGCGCTGCCCGTCCTGGATTCGCCGGGTCGCCTGCTCCACGCCGACGACGGCCGGCAAGCCGTACTCCCGGGCAATCACCGCGCCATGGGTCATCAGTCCGCCCACCTCGGTCACCAGCGCCTTGATGGACACGAACACGGGTGTCCAGCTGGGGTCCGTGAAGGGCGTGACCAGGATGTCGCCCTCGGCCAGCTCCGCGTCGGCCATGTTCAGGAGGACGCGCGCACGGCCCTCCACCACGCCCGTGGAGACCGGGAGCCCGACGAGGGCCCCGGCGGGGAGATTGGCTCGCTTGTAAGCCCCCGCGACGATCTCCCCCTCGGACGTGAGGACCCGGGGGGGCGTCAGCTTCCGGTGGCGTTCGTGCGCGTCCTTCCGATCTCGGATGCGCTGCCCATCCAACTGATGCGTGCGCACCACCTCGCGCAACTCCTGGAGGGTGAGGTAGGCGATGTCTTCCGGGTCCTGGAGCACGTGGGCCTGGACGAGCCGCTCGGCTTCCTTCCACAGGGCCTGCTTGTAGAGGAAGTAGCGATTGACGATGCCGTACTTCGGATACTCCCGGTAGCCGATGAAGTCGCGGAGCCGACGGATCATCCGGTGCGCTTCCTCGGCTTTGGGCTGCCCATCCGGAAGCGCCTTCAATCGCGCGAGCAGCTCCTGCTCCTTCTTCAAGGCCTCCTGCCGTCCCTGCTCGAACTTCCGGCCGCTGGCCCCGGGCTCGAAGGTCTTGATGTTGCCGAGGATCAAGGGGACGAGGGTCGTGGGGCTCTCGCGCCACCGCGTCCGCGTCACGTCGATCTCCCCGACGCACCGCATGCCGAACGTGTCGAGGAAGGCGGAGAGGGCATCGTGGGCAACCTGTCCCCCCTCCAAGGGGAGCAGACCCTCCAGGAAGTCTTCGTCCTTCGCGGCGCGCAGATACGCGATCACCTCCGGATGCGGCCGGATCGCGTCCGCGACGTCCAGGAGCGCCAGCCCCATCTCCGAGGTGATGTTGTTCGGCACGGATTGCGAGAGCGTGTCCGCGGCGTTCTTCTCACCCAGCCACGCCAGCATCTTCTCGTTGAGCCAGGAGGACGCGTTCATGGCCGCCAGGAGCACGCGGAAGATCCGAGGTTCGAGCAGGTTCTTCCTCAAGTGCTGAACGTCCTCCAGGATGAAATCCATCAGCTCCGTGCCGGATTTCGTCTGGATGTCTTGCTTCAGCGCTTCGATCGACGCCCGACTGTGCGCGATCAACTCGGCGACGATCGCTGGCTCGTCGTCGACAGGCGGGGGAGGACTCCCGGGCGGCATCCCGGGCTTCGCTGGGGCGGGCGCCGGTGCGATGAAATCGCCCCGCGCGATGAGGGTCTCGAGGGCATCCTTGATGAGCGGATCGGAGCGGCCCATGGCATCCAACAAGGCGCCCCGGCTCGTCGGTGAAGCCAGCTCCTTCGAGATCTCGACGAACAACCGTCCCCCCGCCGCGTACATGGGGCGCGCGGCGGTCAACTGGAACAAGGACAGCCCCAAGGGCTTCATGGGGTCGGTCATCATCTGCTGATGGCCCACGGAGATGAAGACGCGGTTGCCCGGCTCACCCACCTCGGGGATGGGGTACAGGGTCGTGATGGGCCGACTCTGGACGATGAAGAACGCGTCGTCGACCAGACACCACTCGATGTCCTGGGGCTGACCGAAGTGCGCTTCGATCCGCCGACCCAGGCGCTCGAGCCGCACGATCTGCTCGTCCGTCAGCACGGGGCTGTCGCGCCGCTCGGGCTCGAGTTCCCGTTCCTGGGTTCCGCCACCCGTCAGGGCCCACGTGGCCAGCGCCTTGGTGGCGATCGTCTTCTGGGTGACCTGGCCGTCGCGGACCTTGTAGCCATCGGCGTTCACCCGGCCGGAGACCAGCGCCTCCCCGAGACCGAAGCCCGCGTCGATGGAAGACACCTTCCGGTTCGATGTCACGGGATCGGCCGTGAACAAGACCCCGGCCGCCTGGGGGAGGACCATCTTCTGCACCACGACCGCCATGTGGACCTTGCGGTGGTCGAAGCCGTGGCGGAGGCGGTAGGCGACCGCGCGCTCGGTGAAGAGCGAGGCCCAGCACCGGCGGACGTGCGCCAGGACCGCCGACGCGCCGATGACATTCAGATAGGTGTCCTGCTGGCCCGCGAAGGACGCCGTTGGCAGATCCTCCGCCGTCGCGCTGGACCGGACGGCGCAGGCGGTGTGCTCGCCCAGCCGTGAAAGGGCGCGGGTGATGGCGTCCTGGACGTCCCCGGGGATGGGCGCGCTTTCGATGATCGTGCGGAGCTCCGCGCTGAGCGCCCGGAGGCCCTCCCGGTCTTCCACGCTCAGCCGTGACAGCTGCTCGAGCCGTTCGCCCAGCGACGGCACTTCCTCCAGGTGTCGCTTGAAGGCCTCGGTCGATACGCAGAAGCCCTCCGGTACGCCGACGCCCTCCAGCCTGGACAGCTCGCCCAGGCTCGCGCCTTTCCCTCCAACCTCCCGGAGATGAGTGCGGTCGACCTCCTGGAAACCGAGCACGTAGGAACGCATGCGGCACCTCCCTTATCGAAGGGCACCACTATAGGCTCGCCCGTCCCGGAGAGAACGCATGCGCTACGAAGAGGCCTGGAAGGAACAACGACGGCGTGGACGGGTCTTCCTCCTGTGCTGGATAGGGGGCCCGCTCGGTGTACTTCTCGGGTACGCCTTCGTCGATGTGGTGATTGGCCGCTTCCTGAGTCCCCCGCGGAGAAAGAGTTTCGGGGACACGGCCCTTTTCGTCCTTGCACTGACATGGGGGCTGGGAACGGCGTTCGCGCGCTTCAGGCACGCGGACTGGCCGTGCCCCCGCTGCGGACAGTCCTTCGAGCTGAGAGGGACGTTCAGCAATCCACTCACGTCGCGCTGCCTCCACTGCGGCTTGCCCAGAGGCGCCTCGGAGTCGGATGCGAAGTGAATGTCTTGTGTGATGCGCTCCCGAATAGCCCGAGAGGGTTGGGGGAAGCGGCCCCAGCCGGGCGTGTCGGCCGGGGCCTGTTTCTCAGAGGCCGGCGGCGGCGCAGGCGGCCTTGTAGTCGCCCTCGCAGATCTGCGCGACCGTCCAGAAGCCGTCGGCCACCACGGTGCTCTTCACGTTGTCCTTCGTCACCACCTGCGAGGGCAGCAGGATGGAGGGCACGTCCTTCATGCCGTTGTTCACCTGGCCATTCACCCGGCCCTCGGGAGGACGGCCGTCGCGCATGAGCGCCACGGCCACCTCGGCGGCGATCTCTCCCTCCAGCTTGAGGGCCTTGTAGACGGTCATGTACTGGTCGCCCGCGAGGATGCGCTGGATGGCGGCCAGCTCCGCGTCCTGGCCGGTGACGGGGGGCAGGGGCTTGAGGCCCGCGGCCTTCATCGCCGCGATGGCGCCGCCCGCCGTGCCGTCATTGGCCGCGTACACGCCCGCGATCTTGTCCTTGCCCAGCCGCGTGAGGGCCTGCTCCATCTGCTGCTGTGCCTTGTCCGGGCTCCAGTCCGGCGTGTCGTACTCGGCGGCCACCTTCAGGCCGCTCGGGTCGATCACCGCGTGTGAGCCGGACTTGTACAGCCGCGCGTTGTTGTCGGTGGGCGAGCCGTGGATCATCACGATCTGCCCGTCGCCCTTGCCATCGGCCTTGAGCTTGTCCGCGAGCGCCTGGGCCTGGAGCTTGCCCACCTGCTCGTTGTCGAAGGAGATGTAGTAGTCCACGTCCGCGTTGAGGATGAGGCGCTCGTAGCTGAGCACCGCCACCTTGGACTGACGTGCGCGCGCGACGATGGCCGCCGCCGAGGCCGAGTCCACGGGGTCCAACACCAGCACCCGGGCGCCATTGGTGAGCGCCGCCTCGGCCTGGTTCTGCTGCTTGGCCGCGTCCTGATCCGCGTTGCTGTAGAGGATCTCGCAGGTGGGGCAGAGCTCCTTCACCTTGCGCTCGAAGTGCGGCCGGTCATGGCTCTCGTAGCGCGCGGTCTTCGACTCGGGGAGCATCAGGGCGATCTTCCCGCCCGAGACCGGCTTGGCGGCGGCGGCCTCCGGGCCTCCCTTGGCCTCGGGCGGCGTGTCCCGCTTGCAGCCAGGAGCGAGGAGCATCAGCGCGGCGAGCAGGCCCGCGGTACGCGAAGCAGACAAGGATGGGGTCATGGCCCGGCATCCTGGAGGCGGCGCTGGAGCAGTGACAAGTTTTCGGGTGGCTCCGGCGCCGTCTGACACGACGCGGCACCGGAGCCCCGGGACCGCCCACTACCGGCCGAGCAGCTCCCACTCCGCCAGTTGCGTGTTCACGTCGCCGTGGTTCTCGGTGACCTGGAGGCGGTACTGCGAGTAGGACAGGGTGTTGGTGATCGCGAACGCGCGGGTCTGGTAGCGCCACGGGAAGTCCTGTCCGGTGCGCGTGTCCAGGGTGGTCCAGGTGGTGCCGTTGTTGGAGCCCTGGAGCGTCCAGCTCTTCGGGTCGCGGCCGGGGAAGTCATTGCCGGACGTCAGGGTGTACAGCTTCACCGTCTTGGCCGCGGGCAGGTGGATGGCGATCCACGGCGTGTTCTGGAAGGCGAGCCACTTGGTGCGCGAGTTGTTGTCGAACGCCTCGACGATGCCCTCGCCACTGGCCGAGTTCTCCCCGCTGGCGGACACGGTCCCCGTGGAGGCGACGTCGACGAGCGGCTGGGCGACGGCGCTGCCCGAGGTCTGGGAGACGGGCACGTCCGTGGCGCCCGAGCCCCACGTGGACGCGGACGCGCCCATGGTGAAGCTCAGCGTGGCGCCGTTGGCCAGGGACGTGTGGGGCAGGAAGTTGCGCGTGGAGACCATGCCGTTGACGGTGGCGCTCTGGACGTAGCGGTTGGTGTCGCTGACGTTGGGCGCGGTGATGACGATGTCCTTGCCGTTCTCCAGGTGCACCGTCATCTTCGGGAAGAAGGGCGCGCCCACGGCGTACTCGGGCCGGCCCATGCTCACCGGGTAGAAGCCCATGGCGCTGAAGAGATACCAGGCGGACAGCTCGCCGTTGTCCTCGTCGCCCCGGTAGCCATCGCCCGTGCCCAGGCCCGCGTCGTACTGGGTGTTGAGCACGTCGCGCACGCGCTGCTGGGTGCGCCACGGCGTGCCCGCGTAGTTGTACATGTAGAGGCTGTGGTGCACGGGCTGGTTGGAGTGGCCGTACTGGCCCATGTTCACGTCATAGGCCTCGAGCATCTCGTGGATGACGCCGCCGTAGCAGCCCACGTCGTAGTCCCGGGACGCGGAGAACATGGCGTCCAGCTTGTTGGCCAGCCCCGCGCGGCCCGAGTAGAGGTTGGCGAGCCCCTGCCCGTCCTGGGGCACGAGCGTGCTGTAGTGCCAGGCGTTGCCCTCGGTGTACTCGCAGCCCCAGCGGTGGGGTTTGAAGTCCGCGTCCGACGTGCGCCACGTGCCGTTGCTGTTCTTGCCCCGGAAGAAGCCCACCGAGGGGGAGAACAGGTTCACGTAGTTGAGCGAGCGGTTGAAGAAGTACTGGGCCTCCTCGGTCTTGCCGAGGGCCTGGGCCATCTGGGCGATGCCGAAGTCGTTGAGGTAGCCCTCCAGGGACCACGAGGTGGACTCGCCGACGACGTCCTGCGGCGTGTAGCCGAGGAACACGGAGCGCTCCATGCCCTTGCGGCCCTTGGCGCCCTCGGAGCTGTAGGTGGTGGCGTTGCGCAGCATGGAGTCATAGGCCGCCGCGGCATCGAAGCCGCGCACGCCCTTGAGCCACGCGTCCGCGAAGATCACGTCCGAGTTGGTGCCCACCATGATGTTGGCGTAGCCGGGCGCGGACCAGCGCGTCACCCAGCCACCGTCCTTGTAGCCGTTGACGAAGCCCTGGAGCATCTCGCCGGTGAGCGTGGGCATGAGCAGGGCGTACAGGGGCCAGGTGGTGCGGTACGTGTCCCAGAAGCCGTTGTTGACGTACACCTTGCCGGGCTTCACCGGGTGGCCGCTCGCGTAGGGCGACGCGTAGCTCGGGGTGCCGTTCACGTTCTCCCAGGCGGAGTTGGGGTAGAGGAACGTGCGGTACATGTTGGAGTAGAGGATCGTCTTCTGGGCCTCGGTGGCGCCCTCGACCTCGATCTTCCCGAGCAGCGCGTTCCAGGCCGTCTGGGCCTCGGCCTTGACGGTGTCGAAGGACTTGGTGCCAATCTCCTGCGCGAGGTTGGACTGGGCCTGGGCCACGCTGATGAACGAGGTGGCCATGGACATGGTCACCTGCTCGCCCGCGGTGGTGTTGAAGCGCACCCAGGACGTCACCGCGCGCTGGCCGCTCACGTTGAGCGCATCCGCGAAGGGCTTGCTGAACTTCGCGTAGACATACATCCGGGGCGCGGGGCCCCAGCCCGTCGCGTGGTCCACGTAGCCGGAAATGACGTTGTTGGCCCGGTCGATGGACACCGAGCCGTTGAGCCCGTTCACCGAGTCGAACAGCAGGTAGGACGTGGTGCCGGGGAAGGTGAAGCGCCAGGAGGCCGCGTGGTCGGTGGGCGCGATCTCCGTCTGGATGCCATTGTTGAACTTGACGCCGTAGGCATGCGCCCGCGCCGTCTCGTTGGCGTGGCTGAAGGCCGCGGCCCGGCTCGCCCGGTCCACCACCACCGAGCCCGTCTGGGGCATCACCTGGAACGTCTGCCGATCACCCATCCAGGGGCTCGGCATGTGGCTGAGGGTGAAGGCCTGGATGGACGTGCGGCTGTAGTCGTAGATCCAGCTCGTGGAGTTCGCGTCCGTCATCGGCGTCCAGAAGTTGAAGCCGAAGGGCACCGCCGTCGCCGGGAACGTGTTGCCGCGCGAGTACCCGCCGCCGGAGTGACTCCCGCGCAGCGTGTTCACGTAGTCCGAGGGCAGCGCGGCCGCGTCCTGTGCCCAGAGCGGCGAGAGGCACAGCGCACCCACCAGCGTCAGGCCATGAGAACACCGGGAGACGACCCGTCTGGGATTGTTCCGTTGCATCCAGTCACCACCTTTCATGTCACCGCCAGGAATTGAAATTCCGGCTTAACATGAATTCCAGGAGTGTCCTCCGGGATTCCGGTGGCGCTCCGCGTCAACCCGAGGGCATTGGATCTTTCAGATGCCAATGAATCAAGGCGCGGGTGGGGCGGTTGGTCTAGGACGAGCGGATGACCCACCCATCCCGTTGCCTCCGCCTGTTCGCGGTGAGTGTGCTGCTCGCCTGGACTGGCTGTCTTTCCATGCCCGTGATGCCGACGGCCTCACCCGCGGCGCAGGAGTCGGCGCCCGCCGCGCCGCGCGTGAGCTTCCTGCAGTACTACGCCTCGGGGATGGTCGGCTGTCCGCCACCGGAGGTCGTCATCGACCAGGACACGTGGGGAAAGGGCCTCATGACGGTGGCCACCTTCGTCGCGGAGTGCCGGGGCCACCGCTTCTTCTGCAGCTACAGGACCCTGGACGACGTGTACTGCCACGAGGAACTCGCCCCCATCGCCCCGAGCCCCGCGAAGGCGCCTGAAGGCTCCTGACGTCCAGTGACGGACAGGTTCCGATTCATTGGGCCGCGTATGAATCCGGCCAGCGCCTGTCCGCGTAGGGGCTCCCGAACGCCAACCTCGTGGAGCTCCATGTCCTTGAATAGACATCCTCGCCCGCTCATCGCCGCGCTCACCGCCCTGTGCCTCACGGCGTGTGGCCCCGAGACGGACACCCCCGCGCCCCAGCCGCCTCCGACCGAGCCGCCCGCGACCCAGCCGGTGGAGGTGGGGGACGTCGTGGCCCTGACGGCGTCCGGCAAGCTCGTGTCCTTCAACCGCGCGACGCCCGCCACGCTCGTGGGGAGCATCGCGGTGACGGGGCTGCCCGAGGGCGAGTCGCTGCTGGGCATGGACTACCGCCCCGCGGACGCGCGGCTCTACGGCCTCACGAGCGGGGGGAAGATCGTCGTCCTGGCGCCGGAGACCGGAGTGGCCACCGTGAAGTCCACGCTGGCCGCCATGAGCGGGGATGACAAGCCGTTCACCGCCTTGAGCGGAACGGCCTTCGCCGTGGACTTCAACCCGGTGGCCGACCGGCTGCGCGTGGTGAGCGACACCGGGCAGAGCCTGCGCATCAACGTCGACACCGGGAGCACCATCACCGACGGCGACATCAACGGCGGGGGCAGTGGGACGCGGGTCTCCGCGGCGGCCTACACCAACTCCTTCCCGGAGACGGTCAGCACCCGGCTCTTCGTGCTGGATGTGGTCACCGACAGCGTCTACCTCCAGGATCCGCCGAACAACGGCACGCTCTCCACCCCCGTCGCGCTGGGCGTGGATGCCTCGGCGGTGGGCGGCTATGACATCGACGCGCGCACCAACACCGGCTACGCGGCGCTGACGGTCGGTGGCACGCAGCGGCTCTACCGCATCGCCCTGGACAAGGCCCCGGCGGCGGCCTCCGAGCTCTCCGCCATCGGCGAGGACGAGCCCCTCAAGGCCCTGGCCCTGCGGCAGGCGAGCGGAGCCGCGCTCATCGGGCTGACCACCGACAACCGGCTGGTGCGGGCGGCGGTCTCCGCGCCGAACACGCTGCTGGCGACGGTGAACGTCACGGGCGTGCCGGCGGGGGAGACGCTGCTGGGCATCGACGTGCGGCCGTCGAACGGACAGCTCCACGCCCTCTCGTCCGCGGGCAAGCTCTACACCCTGGATGCGCGGACGGGCGTGGCCACGCAGAAGGCCACCCTGAGCGCGGACGCCGCCGACACCACCGCGCCCTTCGCGGGCCTGGCGGGGACGCACTTCGTCATCGACTTCAACCCCGTGGCCGACCGGCTGCGCGTGGTGAGCGACACCGGGCAGAACCTGCGCATCAACGTGGACACCGGCGCGACGACGACCGATGGCACCATCAACCGGGAGTCCGGTGAGGCGCTCGTCTTCGGCGCGGCCTACACGAACAGCTTCGCGGGCACCTCGGCGACGGTGCTGTTCGACCTGGAGCGCAACGGCAACGGGCTCACCCGGCAGGAGCCGCCCAACAACGGCGCGCTGGTGAACGTGGGCGCGCTGGGCGTGACGTGGAAGGGCGCGGCGGGGTTCGACATCGCCGGCGGGGACAATGGCCTGCCGCTGGTGGCGGGTCGCACGACGGACAGCGGGCCCTTCGCCCTCTATCAGGTCAACCTGCTCACGGGCGCCGCCACCTTCTTCCCGCGCACCGCCACCACCGCGGAGCAGGCGGCCATCGGCGGCGCTGCGGGACCGGACCTGCGGGACATCGCCCTCGTGTACTGAGCCGAGGAGGGGCGGCGGGCGTGCGACTCCCGCCGCCCCTCCCGGGGCCTACTTGGGCACCGAGGTGTACAGGGCGTTCACCTCGCTGTCGCTGAGCGCGCGGCTGAAGACGCGCACCTCGTCGACCGACCCCGCCCAGAAGTCGACGTTGGTGCCGTTGTACTTGGCGCGGCCGATCGCCAGCGGACCGGTGCTCACCAGGGCCTCACCCGCGGTCGTGGCGGCCACCCGGGCCCCGTCGACGTACAGACGGATCTCGTTGCCAGCGCGCGCGCCGACCAGGTGGTACCAGCGGCCGAGCACGGGCGTCATCGGGTGCCGGGCGCGGTTGCCGCCGGGCGTGCTGAAGGCGAACGCGCCCTGACCGTACTGGAGGTAGAACGGGTTCTCCGTGCGGCGGCCGTCCTGGCTGGCTGCCGAGGCGTAGTTGCCCGGCAGCTTGTCCAGCGTCACCCACGCGGAGATCGTGTAGTCCTTCTGGGTGTCGAGCACCGGGTAGTCGGTCTCCGCGAAGTCGCCGTTGCCGCTGAACTTGACCGCGCTGCCGCGCACGCCTTGCACCCAGGCGGGATTGCGGTTGAAGCGCATGGGGCTGTTGCCCTCGGAGTCGTTGGCCACCGAGCCCCCGTCCTCGTCGAGCGTCCACGTGCCCACGCCGGGGAACGTCACGTTCTCGCCCGCCTTGGCTCCGGCGGCGATCACCTCGCGGTTGATGGCGCGCACGGGCTCCAGCTCCACCTTCATCACGCGCCGGTCGTAGGTGTAGAGGCCGTTGAGCTCGTTCTCCACGTCGGTGACCTGCGTGTAGACCGAGCCGGACATCTCCGCCTTGGCGGCGGCCAGGTAGTAGGTCCGCGTGTTGTCCACGTACTTCGTCGTCAGCGCCGCCTTGTCGGCCACGCCGCTGTAGATGACCGTGGGGGCGCCTGGCCACTGGTGGCCCGGCATGCGCAGGGTGAAGCCGCCGTGCTCGCCGTCCATGGCCACGCGCGTGGCGTCCGGGTAGGGCGCGGCGTTGTTGCCGTAGTCGTGGTGGTCGATGACGTCACCCTTGCCGGAGTCGCCCAGCGAGTCGCAGCAATTCACGCCACTGTGCGCGTTGACCCACCGCGAGGGATCCTTCGCCTTGACCTGCTCGGCGAGCGCACCCGTCTCGGTCTGGTCCCACTCGCCCCAGCCCTCGTTGAACACCACCCAGCCCACGATGGACGGCGCGTTGTGCAACTGCGTCATCATCGCGAGGCTCTCGGGGATGAACGCCTCCTTGTACGCATCCCGGGCCGCGGCGTCCTGGCGGTTGAAGAAGCCGGAGACGAAGTCCTGCCACACCAGCAGGCCAATCTTGTCCGCGTGGTGGTACCAGCGCAGCGGCTCCACCTTGATGTGCTTGCGCACGGCGTTGTAGCCGAAGTCCTTCTGCACCTGCAGGTCCCAGCGCAGCGCCGCGTCGGTGGGCGCGGTGTAGATGCCGTCGGGCCAGTAGCCCTGGTCCAGCAGCGCGAGCGAGAAGACGGGCTTGCCGTTGAGCATCAGCTTGGGGAAGCCGCCCACCTTCTGGATGGAGACCGAGCGCATGCCGAAGTAGGAGGTGACGCGGTCGGTGCTGGTGCCGTCGGTGAGGGTGACCTCGAGGTCATAGAGGAAGGGATCCTCCGGCGACCACAGGCGCGGCGAGGGCACGGGGAGCGACAGGGTGTCCTTGGCCTCGCCGGAGATCCGGCCGACTTCCGTGGTGCCGATGCGGGCCACGGCGGTGACGGTCGCGCTGCTCGAGGTGGAGGTGACCTTGAGGGCGAGCGTGCTCGTCGTGAGGTTCGGCGTGAGCACGAGGCCGTCGATGGCCGTGGTGGGCACGGGCTCCATCCACACGGTCTGCCAGATGCCCGAGGCCGGCGTGTAGAAGATGCCGCCCGGCCGGCGCGTCTGCTTGCCCGTGGGCAGGTTGGGCCCGGTGATGTCGGTGACCGCGACGACGAGCTCCTGCTCCCCCGAGGCGTTCAGGGCGCTGGTGGCGTCGGCGGTGAAGGCGGTGTAGCCGCCGGTGTGCTCGGCGACCTTCTTGCCGTTGACCCACACGCGCGCGTGGTAGTCCACCGCGCCGAAGTGCAAGAGCAGCCGCTGACCGGAGCCGACGCTCCAGTCCGCGGGCACGGTGAAGAGCCGACGGTAGAACATGTGGTCCTCGTGGCGCTCCAGCCCGGACAGCTGGGACTCCACGGGGAAGGGCACCACGATGCGCTCGGCCAGCGTCTGGTTGAACGGCGGCGCCACGCTCGCGCTCGCCGCGCCGGCGAACTGCCACACGCCGTTGAGGTTGCGCCACTTCTCGCGGACCTGCTGGGGCCGCGGGTACTCGGGCAGCGGGTTGCTCGGATCCAGCTGGTCGGCCCACGGCGTGCGCAGCCGCTGGGTGGACGTGTTGCGCGCCTGGCGCACGATCTTCGGCACGGCCTCACCGCCCACGGCCAGGCCACCGGTGCCGGCATAGGTGACGCGCACGCGCTGGTTGAGCTGGATGGGCTCGGTGAGGGTGACTTCCACGACGGTGTCGTCGGTGGGGGAGATGCGGGCCGAGGTCAGCGGCATGTCGGTGCTGTCGGCCTCCACCGTCAGGTGGGGCAGGGGCGTGCCGAGCGCGGTGACCTTGGACTTGAAGTCGAGCGCCAGCTGGCGGCCGTCCGGTCCGACGGTGAAGTTGACCGGGTAGACCTCGAAGCCCACGGGCGGGGTGAAGGCCGTGGTCGGGACGATCTGCTTGGCGCGGGTGGCGCTCGACCAGCGCAGGAACATGTTCGCGCCGCCGCTGTCCTGGAACAGCTCCATGCGGAACTCATGGGGCTCGCCCGCGACGAGGCGCACCACCTGGCTCGTCTGCTCCACGTCCCAATCGCCCACCCAGTGGTCGATGACGGCCGTGTTGTCCAGGTACATCCGGAAGCCGTTGTCGCCGATGGCGTAGAACGTGTAGTCGCCGGTCTCCGGCGCGGTGAGCCGGCCGGTCCACCGGGCGGTGGTGTCCACGGTGCGGCCGTTGGCCGCCTGGAACGTGGCCGTCAGATCCTGGAAGTCGATGTTCGGCTCGAGCGTGACCGTGCCGAGCTGGGCGAAGTCCCGCTTGCCGGGCGCCGACATCCGGAAGTACTCGCCCATGAGGCCGTACACCTGCTCGGACTCGGGCGGGGTGCCACTGTCCGGCGTGGAGCCGCCATCGGGTGTGGAGCCACCATCGGGCGGGGTGCCACTGTCCGGCGTGGAGCCGCCGTCCGGCGTGGAGCCGCCGTCCGGCGTGGAGCCGCTGTCCGGCGTCTCCGTCGGGGTGCCGCTGTCCGGCGTGGAGCTGCCGGGAGGCGTGGGTTCCGGCTCTGGATCCGAACAGCCGGTCAGGGGATGAATCAAGACAGCGGAGAGCAGCAACAAGAGCAGGCGATGAGACCTGAACCCGGGGCGTGACATAGCGTCCCTTCTGGGGCTTGGAATTGTCTGGGGGGGTAAGGCTTCGCAGGACTTAGACGGCGAAGGACGTGATGTCCACGAGGAAGGACACCCACACGCGGCGCCTCCTCGCCTGGCCACTGCCACTAGGGCGTGGCGCGCAGCTGCACGTCGAAGCGGCCATTGTCCGAGCGCAAGCCCACGGGCCCATCGAAGGCGAACGCCTCGGCGGGCAGCGGCCCTTCCCAGACACGGACGCCATCCACGCACACGCGCAGGCGCGTGCCCCGCAGCTCCGCGCGCAGGGTGTGTGCCACGCCCGTCTGGAGTTCGGGCACGGTCTCGCGGTGCTCGGGTTTCACCGTGAGATAGCCGTGGTTGTCGCAGTCGTCCGAGCGTGACTGTCCGGGATTGGACTTCACCGAGACCACGAGGCCCGCGACGGGCGCGAGGCGCCACATGACATAGACGACGTTGCAGCCATCGCGGGCGCGCAGCTTGAGGCCCACCTGCCGGCGCTGCTCGCCGGAGAGCAGCGCCCGCTGCCGCGCCGAGGGGCCCAGGTAGGTGAGCCGCAGCTCCGCCACGCGCAGGCCCTCGCGCCCCGTGGCATCCACCGCGCGCACCTTGGGCTCCTCGATGCGCTGGCGTCCTCCGGACAGCGGCTCCAGGCGTCCCTGGGTCACCCGGAGCCGCGAGACGGGCGGGGGCTCGCGCGCGGCGTCGGGGGAGGTCGGCGCGGCCAGCAGCAGCCCCCCCAGCGCGAGCAGCGCGGGCGCGAGGCTCATGGGGCCTCGCGCTCCAGGAAGTGGCCCACCGCCTCCACGCGGGCCTGGAGCCAGGCCTGTTCGGCGCGCAGCCGGGTCCACTCCAGCCGCAGGTAGTCCCGGTAGCGGCGCACGCGCACCGTCTCCAGGCCCTCGATCTCCCGCAGCTGGGCGTCCAGGTCCTTCGTCAGCACGTCCACCTCCGCCAGGCGCGTGCGCTCCGCGGCGTGGGTGGCCCGGAGCTCGCGCAGCAGGCGCGAGGTCTCCTGGCTCACGCCCACCAGGTCCTCGTCCAGGGCGCGCTGGCGCCCCTCGCGGGCCTGGTCGTTCGCCGCGGACTGGACGAGACCCCCCAGGCTGTAGCCCACCACCAGCGCACCGGACACGGGCAGTGCCTGGGGCGTCTGGAGCAGTTCGTCGTAGCCGCCGCGCACGCGCACACTCCACGCCTGGGCCGAGCGCAGCGAGCGCTCGCGGGCCTCCAGGGCATCGTCCGCCTCGCGCAGCCGTCCGAGCCACTCCCCCAGGGCCCGCTCCTCGGAGCGGGGCAGGGCGGAGAGCCGTTCGCGCTCCCGCCGCGTCTCGTGCGCCAGCGCGGTGAGGGCATCCAGCCGCAGCCGCAGGGCGTTGAGCTCGGAGAGGGTGGCGAGGCCCGCCTTCACGTCCGCGTTGAGACCCGCCAGGAGCTTGCCCGCGTCGGGCAGGGACTCCTCGAGGATGCGGGCGCGCGCGTCCAGGGCGGCCTCCAGGCCCACGTCCCGGCCCCGCAGGAGCGCGAGCCTGAGCCCCGCGAGCGCCTGGTGGCGCGCGCACTCCGCCTCGGCGCGGCCCCGCAGCGTCAGCCCCCGGTAGAGACCCACCACGTCGTAATCCAGGCCCGCGGACAGCCGGGGCGCGGGGCGGCCCAGGGGCAAGGACGCCGTGCCCGAGAGATCTCCCGCGTTCACCACGCCCGCGCTGGCGAACACCTGGGGCGCCATCAGCAGCGCGGACTCCGCGCGCGCCACGCCCCGGACGAAGGCACAGTGGCCCGGCTCCTGGCCCTCCCGTCCGGACTCCTGGGCCTGGACCGCGCCCGCGCCGAGTCCCACCGCCACGCTCCCCACCCACGCCCATCGCCGCACTCGCATCGTCCCTCTCCCGCCCGCGCTCACAACATCAGGGGCGCGCGCCCCAGGTGCAGCAATTCCTCGCGCGCCCAGCCCTCGTCCGACAGCTCCAGCTCCACCATCACCCCGCGCATCACCGTCTGACGCACCGGGTGCTTGATGCTCACTTCACCGCGCAGCGCGTGGCCCACCTGGCCCACCTGCTCGCACCACAAGAGCTTGAACTCGCAGCGGTAGATGGCCGTGCCGGCCGCCGCGTTCTCCAGGTTCTCGTAGGGCACGAAGCCCACCGTCAGGCCGCGCTCGATGGCCTCGAGCCAGGGCGAGCCGCGGATGGAGGCGAGCAGCGTGTCGTAGCGCGCCACCGCCTCGTCCAGGGAGCGCACGGAGGCCTTGAGGTGCAGCCGCTCGCTCTCCGCGTGCTTCACCTCCAGCACCGAGCGGGTGTACTCGCGCTCCATGAGCAGCACCTCCGCGGTGAGCCCATCCGACTTGCCCCCCAGCGAGGCGTCGAAGCCCTTGAGCTCGCGCTGCAGCTGCTCGAACTTGTTGTGCAGCTCGGCGACGCCCTGGGTGAGCGACAGGTTGCTCTGCGCCATCTGGGCGAGCTGGTGCGTGGCGTTGAGCCGCTCCTCGCTCTCCACCATGCGGGCGTTGTAGAGCGACTCGGTGCGGCCGCGCGCCATGTCCGAGTAGGCCAGGTTCGTCTCGGAGATCTCCCGCGCCGTCTTCTTGTACATGCCGCGCAGGGACGCCAGCTGGCGCAGGGCGTTGGAGCGCGCCCGTCGCTCGCTGCCGAGCGTGGCCCGGAAGCGCTCCTGGAAGTCCTTCTCCGCCTGGAGCAGCCGGTCCGCCTGCTCCAGGCGCGTCTGCACCTCGCGGCGCTCGGTGAGCAGCTTCTCGCGCGCGGCCTCCTGCTGCGCCAGCTGCGCGTTGAGCTGGAGGATCTGCGTGTCCGTGGAGGACACGACGGTGGGCGCGAGCCACGAATGGCTCACGAAGAAGAAGCACTGCAC
This sequence comes from Archangium primigenium, assembly GCF_016904885.1. Lineage (NCBI taxonomy): Bacteria > Pseudomonadati > Myxococcota > Myxococcia > Myxococcales > Archangiaceae > Melittangium > [Archangium] primigenium. Next base: position 6,216,106 of record NZ_JADWYI010000001.1, on the reverse strand, counting down.
GGCCAGGTAGGACACGAGCCCGAGCAGGATGAGCGCGAGCAGGACGGTGCCCATGGCCTTGTAGATGTTGACGATGAAGGTATTGAGTTGATTGGCGATGCGCTGATTCATGATGCGTTACCCCCCGCCCACGGCTTGCGTGGGCAGATGTGGAAGACGATGGGTGCCGGAGGTGGCCGACACGGACGGAGCGGGCGTGGGGGGCGTGACGGGGGTGGGCGTGGGCGCGGGGGCGGGCTTGCCGCGGGTCTCCCAGCTGCCCGAGTCCAGGGTGAAGAGGGCCAGGGGCGTGAGCAGCGCGTAGGTGATGGGCATCATGAAGGCCATGGGCAGGAAGGACAGCGTCGGCACGCGCATCTCCGGCGGCAGGTTGCGCTTGTCCACGCGGTAGATGACGCCCATGAAGCCCATGATGAGCATGTGCAGGAAGAGCACCTCCCAGAACTGCCCGTTGATGATGTTGTGCAGGATGGTGAGGGGATAGGACAGCAGCAGCGCGAGCTGCGACACGTAGTGGATGCAGACCACCGGGTGCAGCCGCCAGGCGTGGCTCAGGCCGCAGAGCATGTCGACCAGGTTGGAGCGCCGCCAGCGCAGCTGCTGGGACACGTAGCCCGCGAGCGTGGCGGGCGCCGCCGTCTGACACCACGCGGACGTGGTGTAGACCGTCTCGTAGCCCGCCTTGACGATCTGCCGCGTGAGGAAGCGGTCCTCGCCATACTTGATGGGGATGCCGGCGATGTTGCGCGCCTCGAGGATGGGCTCCAGCTCCAGGAGCACGTGGCGCCGGTACGCGGTGAGGCATCCGGACAGACACAGCACCGAGCGGAAGCCGCGCTCCAGGTCCTTGAGCCACTCCTGGGCGAAGTAGAACTTGATCTCGATCATCCGCGTGAGCCAGTTCTCGTTGCGGTTGGTGACGAACGTGCGGCCGCCCACCGCGGCGATGCGCGGGCTGGTGAAGCGCAGCACCAGCTCGCTCACGGCGCTCTCGTGCACCACCACGTCCGAGTCCACCGAGACGATGATCTCCGCGTCGGCCTCGCGCACCGCGCGGGCGATGCCCTTGCGCTTGCCCATGTTGTGGGGGTTGCGCATCACCGTGACGTGGGGGTGGCCCTCCGCGGCGCGCAGCGCCCAGGCGTGGCTGTCATCCGTGGAGCAGTCATCCACCACCCGGATGCTCAGCTTGTCCGCGTCGTAGTCCTGCGCGAGCAGGCTCTTGACCGCGTGGAAGATGCCCTCGCCCTCGTTGAAGAGGGGAATCACCACGCACACGGTGGGCTTGTAGTCCGGGTCCGTGCCATCCATCCGGTTGCCGCGGAAGCGCTTGAGCAGCGGTCCCAGCACGTACCGGTTCATCATCACCAACAGCACCAACAGATGAACTGGAAAGAGTTCCATATCCCCGTCGGCGAGACGTGGTCCCGGGCCCTGCCACCCACACGTGTTCCGTGCGGGGTGCCCCCCGGTCCTTGTTGCCCGCCTTCCCCCCCTCGGCTCCCCACGCCCCCGAGCAACCGCCCCTCGTGAACGCTTGGAACGGGCCTGAAACTCAGCCCGTGACACCCTTTGGACAATGACCTTGGGGGGTGGTGGGTCTGCCCGGCTCCGACTGCGCGGTCCCCCTTCACTGTGGGATGGAGGGACACTTTTCCATCAGGGGGTGTCGTGCGCCCGCCACGGGGACACGACCCTTCGCCAACTTGGCAATAGGGCCATGAACCCTACGTTCAGCGGCTGTAACCAAAGCGAAGGGGATGGGAACATGGGGGGAGCATTCGTGAGGGCGTGGGCGAGGGGTGCGCTCGTGGTGACGGCCTCGCTGCTGGCGCGGGAAGCGAAGGCGGATCCATCGCTCGTGGGAGAGTGGTCGCAGGTGGCGACCTTTCCCATCTCCGCGACACACATGCACCTGCTGCCCACGGGCAAGGTGATGTTCTATGGAGAGTTCGAGGAGGGCGTCAAACCGCCACAGTTGTGGGATCCCGCCACGGGGGGACTCACGCCCATGCCCACGGCGGACTACAACATCTTCTGTTCGGGCCACTCGTGGCTTCCGGATGGTCGGCTGCTGGTGACGGGCGGGCATGTCGAGTCGCACGTGGGGCTGCCCCATACGAGCATCTTCAATCCCTACACGCTCAAGTGGACGCGCGGCCCGGACATGAATGACAACCGCTGGTACCCCACCAGCACCGCGCTGCAGAACGGCCAGGTGGTGGTGTTGTCCGGCGAGACGCATGCCGCGGGCAGCATCAACCCGCTGCCCCAGGTGTGGCAGCCGGAGTCGGGCACGTGGCGCGACCTCACCACCGCCGTGCGCGATCTGCCCTACTACCCGCGCATGTTCCTGTCGCCCACCGGCAAGCTCTTCTTCGCCGGGCCCCAGCGCGCCAGCCGCTGGTTGGATCCCGAGGGCACGGGCACCTGGTACGACGGGCCGCGCAGCGACTTCAACGGCCGCTCCTATGGCTCGGCGGTGATGTATGGCTCCAAGGTGCTCATCATGGGGGGCGGCTCGCCGCCCACCAACACCGTGGAGGAGATCGACCTGGCGTCGCCCACGCCCACCTGGCGCGCGCGCGCGCCCATGAAGTTGGCCCGGCGGCAGATCAACGCGACCCTGCTGCCCGACGGCAAGGTGCTGGTGACGGGCGGCAGCGGGGGCCGGGACTTCGATGACGACACCCAGCCGGTGAAGGTGCCCGAGCTGTACGATCCGGAGACCGACACCTGGACGACGTTCGCGCCGGCGTCGGAGTACCGCGGCTACCACTCCACGGCGCTGCTGCTGCCGGACGGACGGGTGCTCAACGCCGGTGGCCGCAAGCGGCGCACGGTGGAGATCCTCTCGCCGCCCTACCTCCACAAGGCGGGCGCGCCGCGGCCCACGATCGAGTCCGCGCCGCCCGCCCTCGCGCCGGGTGAGGACTTCTTCCTCCAGACGCCGGACGTGCAGCGCGTCGCCCAGGTGACGATGCTCGCCCTGGGCTCGGTCACCCACGCCTTCGACCAGAACCAGCGCTTCCTGCGGCTGGCCTTCACCCCGACGGAAGGCGGCCTCACCGTGAAGGGGCCGGGCGACAACTTCCAGGCGCCCCCGGGGCACTACATGCTCTTCGTGGTGGATGACCGGGGCGTGCCCTCGGTGGGGCAGATGGTGCGCGTGGTCACCGCGGTGCCCCGCGCGCGCAAGCAGATCTCCTTCAGCAGCGCGTGGAAGTACGACGACCGGGGAATCGACCACGGCACGGGCTGGCACGCCCCGGACTTCGATGACTCGGGCTGGAAGAGCGGGCCGGGCCAGCTGGGCTATGGCGACGGGGACGAGGGCACGGAGCTGCGGCCCGGCGCGCCCTCGGTCTACTTCCGCAAGAAGATCACCCTGGACAGCCCCGTCACCGCCGCCACGCTCGAGGCGCTGTATGACGATGGTGTCGCCGTGTGGATCAACGGCACGCTCGTCTTCTCGCGCGAGATGGGCAATGGGTTGGACTTCGGCGTCTGGGCCACGGCCTCGGTCACCAACGCCCATGCCCGCGCCGACGTGCCGCTCGAGCCCAATCCCTTCCGGGTGGGCGAGAACGTGATCACCGCCATGGTCAAGCAGGTGTCCGCCTCCTCGCCGGATCTCACCTTCGCGCTGTCCCTGGACGTGGAGCAGACCGCCACGCCCCTGCTCGACTCGGTGATGCTCACCTCGCCCGATGGCGGCGAGGTGTTCGAGCCCGGGGCCTCCGTGCCCATCACCTGGTCCAGCGTGGGCCACCTGCCCGGGGTGAACCTCGAGTACTCCGCGGATGGCGGGGCCACCTGGACGGAGATCGCCACGGGACTGCCCGACACCGGCGTGTTCTCCTGGCGCGTGCCCAACCTGAGCACCTCCACCGGGCTCCTGCGGGTGTCGCGTCTGGGCAGCCCGGGCGTGTCGGACGTGAGCCAGCGGCCCTTCACCGTCCGGCGCTCGCAGAGCATCGTCGCCATTCCCTTCCACTCCACCTGGCGCTACCTGGACACGGGCGCGGATCCGGGCGTGCAGTGGTCGCAGAAGGTCTTCAACGACACGGGCTGGAAGAGCGGCGCGGGGCAGCTGGGCTACGGCGATGGGGACGAGGCCACGGTGCTCCAGGTCGTGGCCCCGGCGCAGACGAGCGTCTACTTCCGCAAGAAGCTCCTGGTGAATGGCACCATCACGGACGCGCACCTCAACGTCCTCTTCGATGACGGCATCGTCGTGTTCGTCAATGGCACGCAGGTGTTCGCCCGCAACGTGGACAAGGGCATCGAGCACGACAAATACGCGAGCGCCTCCACGGAGAACGAGCTCGCCGGAGGCGCCATCCCCGCCAAGGTGTTCGTCCAGGGGGAGAACACCGTCGCGGTCATGGTGAAGCAGGCGGGAGCCACGTCGCCCGACCTGTCCTTCGACCTCGAGCTGCACCTGAGCTTCGTGCCCAACGAGTGACGTGGCGGGTGCTGGCGCGCCCGGCCGTGACGCGGTAGGGGATGGGCACTACCCCCGTCCCCGTCATGATCCCACCCGACGACCGCCTGCCGCCAGAGCCCCTCGGGCTCCCTCGTGCCGATGAAGTCCACCTCTGGGTGGTGGAGCCGGAGGCCGTGACCGAGCCCCGGCTGCTCGCCGCCTACCGGGAGCTGCTGTGCGAGGACGAGCGGGAGCGACACCTGCGCTTCCGCTTCGAGAAGCACCGCCACCAGTTCCTCGTGTCCCATGCCCTGGTGCGCGTGTGCCTGTCGCGCTACGCGCCGGTGCCCGCGCGCGACTGGCGCTTCCAGCGCAACGCCTACGGACGCCCGGAGATCCTCGTGCCCCGGGGCCTGCCGCCCCTGCGCTTCAACCTGTCCCACACGGATGGCATGGCGGTGTGCGCGGTGGCGCTCGGGGTGGACGTGGGCGCGGACGTGGAGCACGCGGCGCGGCCCGGGCAGACGGTGGAGCTGGCCGAGTCCTTCTTCGCGGCCTCGGAGGTCCAGGCCCTGCGCGCGCTGCCCCCGGAGCGCCAGCGCGAGCGCTTCTTCGACTACTGGACGCTCAAGGAGTCCTACATCAAGGCGCGGGGCGCGGGGCTGAGCCTGCCGTTGGATCAGTTCGCCTTCCACCTGGAGCCGGGACGGGCGCCCACCATCTCGTTCGACGCGCGGATGAAGGACGACCCCGGGGCCTGGCGGTTCGTGCAGGTGCGCCTGGGGATGGATCACCCGGCGGCGGTCGCGGTGCGCCGGGCGCGGGAGCTGCCGTTGACGGTGCGCTGCCAGCGCACGGTGCCCCTGGGGCTGGACGGGCCCGCGTGGTTCGTGCGGGCCGGGTGAGGCGTCAGGAGGCCAGCTCGGGGGCCCAGCGCGTGAGGTCCTCGCGCAGGGCCTCCAGCAGGGGCACGCGCTCGGTGCGCAGGAAGAAGTGCTTGCCGGCGAAGTGGCGGGCGCGGAACTCCCCCGTCGTCAGCTCCCGCCAGCGCTCCAGGTCGGCGATGGAGACGTGGGAGTCCTCCAGGCCGCCATAGGCCACGATGGGGACACGCACGGGCGTGGCGGGCAGCACCGAGTCCGCGAGGGCGAAGTCCGCGCGCAGGGTGGGCAGCACCATCTCCATGAGCTCCTTGTGGGCGAAGAGCTCGGCCGGGGTGCCCTCGTACGCGCGCAACAGCTCGATGAAGTCCTTGTCGTTGAGGTTGCCCCGGGACATGCGCTGCATGTGCGGGGCGCCGCCCGCGGCCACCACCAGGCCGAGCGGCAGCGGCTCGCCCCGCGCCTGCCAGCGCTGGGTGAGCGCCAGGGCGATGCGCGTGCCCATGCTGTAGCCCATGAGCACGAAGGGCTTGTCCAAGAGCGGCCGCATCTCCGGCTCCAGCGCCTCCACCAGCCGGGCGATGTCGTGCACGGGCTTCTCGAGGATGCGCCGCTCACGGCCCGGCGGCTGGACCGACACCAGCTCGACCGTGGGGGGCAGGGCGGCGCTCCAGGTGTTGTAGATGGACGCCCCTCCGCCCGCGTAGGGAAAGCAGAAGAGCCGCAGGCGCGCCTGGGGGTTGGCCTGACGGAAGGGAAACCAGGACGGAGGAGGGGGAGGCACGGGAGTATGGATACCGTGATTTTCCTCCGTCTTCCCTGAATTTAAGTGCCGCGGGCCCGTCCAGCCTCCGAGTTGTTTGAGCTCCCGAGGTCGCCCATGCGCCGCTCCCTCCGTCTGTTGTCCTCCACGCTGCTCGCGGGCCTCTTCCTGACGGCCTCCCAGGCCGAGGCGCGCTTCGGCAAGCGCTCCGCCCCCGAGTCCTCGTCGAGCGAGGACCGCTCGGAGCGGGACACGGACAAGGGCCGCGACTCGGACGCCCACGACGCCTCCGCCGTGGACGACAGCACCCACGACGCCACCCCGGTGGACCGCTCCCCGCCCTCCCGCCGTCCCGCGCCCTCGCGGCGCCCTGACCGCTCCGAGCCCTCCCAGCGCCCCGCGCCCCGGCCCGCGCCGTCCCGCGGGTACTACACGGAGCCCTACACGGAGCCCTCCTACGACGACACGGAGGAGGAGGTGTACTACCCGGCCCCCGCGAGGCCCCTGGCGCCGCTCCCGGACGGTCCCGCCTATGGCTCGGAGGCCTACCGGTCCCGCCGCTCCAAGAACTTCCAGGTGGGCTACGAGGGCCAGCTCTTGCCTGGGGGCCGCGCCTCCGGCTTCCACCTGGGCGTGGAGGGCGAGTCGGTGGGGGCCATGCTCCGGCTGAGCGCCCTGGCGTTGCGCCCGGACGATGGGAGCCTGGGCGAGGATCGGATCTCCGTGGTGGGCCTGCACATGACCTGGGCCGCCTTCCAGGGCCGGAGCGGACGGGTGCGGCTGGAGGGCGGCCTGTCCATCGCCCGGGCGCCCGACGTCACCTTCGTGGGTCCCAGCCTGGGCCTGTCCTCGGAGTACTACCTGCTGGACTCCCTGGCGCTGGAGGGCCGCGTCCACGTCACGCCGGTGCCCTACCGGCAGCTCGACGCGGCGGCCGGCGCGGTCTGGTACGTGCTGGGCAATGTGATCGCCCTGCGCGGCGGGGTGCGCACGCTGGTGCTGGACGACGCGGGCGCGGTGGATGGTGTCGTCCACCGGGACGTGCTGCCGGGGCCCTATGTGTCCATCGGCCTCGCCCTCTGAACTGTGATAGGCCGCGCCCCATGCGGGGAATCCGGGAACGATTCAAGGAGCAGCTTCAACGCAACCAGCGGCGCGATCTGTGGATCATCCTCGCGCCCTCGCTGTTGCTGGTGGGTCTGGCCTTCGCCACCACCTTCTATTTCATCAAGCCCGCGCCTCCTAAGACGCTGGTGATCGCGGCGGCCCAGGACGAAGGCGGCTTTCGCTACTACGCCCGGCGCTACCAGGAGATCCTCGCCCGCGACGGCATCACCCTGGAGATCCGCGGCACCCAGGGCTCGCTCTCCAGCCTGGGCCTGCTCGCCGAGGAGCGGGGTGGGGTGGACGTGGCGTTCGTGCAGAGCGGCGCCTCCGCGGCGGGCGGCAAGGCGGCGAACGTCGTGTCGCTCGGCGGGCTCACCCACATCCCCCTCTGGGTCTTCTACCGGGGCGAGCCCATCGAGGACCTGCGGGAGCTGCGCGGCAAGCGCATCGCGGTGGGCCCCGCCGAGAGCGGCACCCATGCCCTGGCCCTCACGCTGCTGCAGGCCAACGGCGTGGAGAAGGAGCCCACCCAGCTCTTGTCGCTCGAGCGCGACGAGGCCCTCGCCCGGATCAAGAAGGGCGAGCTCGACGCGGTGTTCCTCGTGGCCGCCGCCGAGGCGCCCTTCCTCCAGAAGCTCGCCGCCGAGCCCGACCTGCGGCTGCTGAGCTTCTCCCGGGGCGAGGCCTATGCGCGCCGCTACCCGTACCTGTCCCGGCTCACCTTGCCCCGGGGGGTGCTCAACCTCGCGGCGGACGTGCCCTCGCGGGACCTGGTGCTGCTCGCGCCCACGGCGAGCCTGGTGGCGCGCGAGTCCCTCCACCCGGCGCTCGCCTACCTGCTCTTGCGCGCCGCGAGCGAGGTGCACGGGGGCGCGGGGCTGCTGGATCGCGCCGGGGAGTTCCCCACCGGCAACGCGACCGAGTACCCCCTGAGCAGCGAGGCCCGCCGGTACTACCAGTCCGGACCGCCCCTGTTGCAGCGCTACCTGCCGTTCTGGGCGGCCAACCTGGTGGACCGGCTCTGGCTGATGCTCGTGCCCCTCATCGCCGTGCTCGTGCCCCTGGGCAAGGCCGTCCCCGCCCTGTACGAGTGGCGGGTGCGCTCGCGCATCTTCCGCTGGTACGCGCGGCTCAAGGAGATCGAAATCCAGATGGAGGAGAAGCCCGAGCGGCCGATGCTCCAGGACATGCTCAAGCGGCTGGACGAAGCCGAGTACGCGGTGAACCGCATCCCCATGCCGCTGTCCCACGCGGAGAACCTGTACTTCTTCCGCGAACACCTGGACATCGTGCGCCGACGCATCCTGCGGCGCCTGGACGAGGGCGCGGAGGCCCCCGCGCCGGGCGCGTCCCTGGTGAGCTGAGGGGCCTTCAGCCCACGGCGAGCGTCCCGAGGAAGCCGGGCAGGGCCCTCGGGGGCGTGGTGCCCAGGCCGGCCGAGAACAGCTCCACGAGCATGCCGTCGCGCAGGCCCCGCTTGATGGCGCTGATGCCCTGCAGGCCGAGGTGCCGCATGCTCTCCTCCAGCAGGAGCGCGCCCGCGACGATGACCTCGGCGCGCCGGGGCTCGAAGTGCTCGCTCCGCTCGCCCGGCGACATGGCCGCCAGCGCCTCCACGGCGTGGGTGAGCTGATCCGGGGTGGCGTAGCTGTCGCCCTGGGCCGCGAAGCGCACCACGGCGCGGATGGTCCCCGAGGAGCCCAGGGCCACCGGGGGCAGATCCATGGCCGCCACGGGGAAGGCCGCGTGCAGCCGCTCGCGCACGGCGCCGCGCATGCGCCGCAGCTGGAAGGGGGTGACCTCGCCCGCGGTGTCGAACTGCTCCGTCAGGCGCACCGCCCCCAGGGGCAGGCTCCAGAGGCCCTCGGGACGCTGGCCGGTGGCGAGCACCACTTCCGTGGAGCCGCCGCCCAGGTCCATCACCACCGAGCGCGTGCGCGGCAGGGCGCGGTTGAGCACCCCCAGACAGATGAGCCGCGCCTCGTCCTCTCCGCTGATGATCTCCAACTCCAGGCCCGCCTCGTCCCGCACACGCTGGAGGATGTCCGAGCGATTGCCCGCCTCGCGCATGGCGCTGGTGGCCACCGCGCGCACCCGGGCGCCATGGCGACGGCTCAGGGTGGCGTAGCGGCGCAGGGCCCCCACGAGCCGATCCGCCGTCTCCCGGGGCATCACCCCGTGGGTGAAGACGCCTTCGCCCGGACGCACGGCGTCGCGCTCGCGCAGGAAGGTCTCCAACGTGCCATCCGCCTCCGGACGGGCCAGATCCATCCGGACGGCGTTGGTGCCCACGTCGATGGCGGCGAAGACAGGCCGGCGGGTCGAAGAAGCCATGGTCGAAGAACCCTCGGGTGAGAGGCGATGCGCTCTACCTGCTCGTCAAACTAAAGGGCCTTTGTGACAGCGCCGTGGAGGAACACCGCTGTTCACCCAAAGTTTGCACAGCCCTTCCCGAGGGTTCACCGGAGGCCCGTCCACCGAGCAACCAGGCGTCCTGCCTTCGCCCGTCATGTCACGGGCGTGTCACGCCGTGGGGGCGCCGCGCACGAGCTCGAGCAGGGTCTGGCGTGCGTAGCCGTCGTACCAACCCCAGGGCGAGGCCGTGGCCGCTGCTTGACGCTCGAACTCCTCGCGGGGCAGCCGCAGCAGCGCCTGGGCCGTCTGGGCGAAGCCGAGGTAGTCGCGCAGCACGCGCTTCTCCTCGCGCCGCACGAGCAGACAGTTGCGCGCGTTGGCGCCGAGGGAGTCCTCGCGCAGCCGCCGCTCGTCCTCTTCGAAAGAGGTGTCGAAGCCCGCGAGCCGCGCCTCGCACGCCGCCGCGAGGGCCTCCATCACCCGCGCCTCGTTGGGCACGCCGAGGGGCTCGATCGTCTTGGCGCCGCCGATGAGCCGGTTGGCGAGGATCATGATCTCCTCGGGCGTGGCGCGCGCCACCCGGAGGAAGGACAGCATCAACTGGGTGGACGCATTCGCCACCTCGCGCGGCACCTTGAAGGGCCGGAACGCGGTGGGCGAGGGCAGCGCCAGGAGGGACTGCTTCATGGCCCCCAGCGCATCGCCCTCGGGCAGGCCCAGGGAGAGGAACACCTCGTCGCGCTCGTTGTGCTCGGTCACGAAGCCGAAGTGCAGGAGCATGAGATCGTTGCTCTTGGCGCCATAGCTGTCGTGGACCTCGAGGCCCGCGGCCACGGCGTTCTGCGCCGTCATCTCGAAGAAGCGGCCATCCTCCGACGTCTCCCAGAGCACGTCCGGGGGCCGCCGGTGGTTGAGCATGTCCGCCAGGGGCACGAGACACGGGCCCTTGAGCCCGCCCTTCTTCACACCGAACAGGCGCGAGGAGACGGACAGGCGCGCCCAGACGAACTCCCCGAGCGTGAAGCGCTCGTAGCCGGGCACCTTCGCGCACAACTGCTGGTAGTCGTTCTGGAGCGACTGCGCCTGGAACTCCAGGAGCGTGAGCACCAGCGAGCCCTGGAGCAGGGCGCGCTCGGCCTCGCCGTAGAAGAGGGGCAGGTGGGGGAATGCCTCGGGAAGGCTGTCGAGGAAGGGCGTCCAGAAGGAGCCCTCGCGGTGCTTCTCCTGGAGGAGGAAGGAGGCGAGGTACAGGTCCTCGTTGTCCGGGTTGAGCCCGGCCTGGACCGCGCGGCCGATCTCCGAGGTGCGCGCGAGCTCCAGGGTGAGCATGTGCGAGTGGGGGACCTGGAGGACGACCTCTCCCGGGGCGATGTCCGTCGCGGCGAGGACCGAGCGCTCGCCATTGTCCTGGCGGACAACACGCAGCTTGGGGAAGCGGGCGCCGCCCTCCTCGAGCCAGCGCAACAGGTTGGACAGCTTGCGCTCCGAGTCCTCGGGGGCGGTTCTCAACTCGGCGGAGGCGGGGGCGGTCGGAGGGGAGGCGCTCATGGGCCGCGGACGCTACTCCAGTTCGAGCTCATAGCGTTGGTCGAGCTCGACCTCGCGCACCCCGCTGTCCTCACCGGCTCGTGCGGATTCACTCCGGTCGGTTCGCCACGAGGTGTTGGCCATGGGTCCGCCACCACGCGCGCCAGCGCGGCCGGACCTGATTCCAAAAGGCCTGCTCATCCCCGGCCAGGGCGATCCCAATCCCTCGCAGTTCGTCACGCAGCTCCACGTCCGGTCCCGTCCAGTGGGGCTCCGCGGGGAAGGGCGCGAGCCAGACCCGCTCCGCCACGCGCGTCTCGGCCGAGAGGTAGGCGGGGTCCTGAAAATCATCGGCCCAGTCGTGCGAGAGGTTGCGCTCCAGTCGCTGGGCATACCGGGCCATGGGCAGCCGGAGCCACTCCCATTTCGGCGGGAGGGGATCGTTGGGCGCGTCCGATCGGATGATCCGGATGATGCGCTCGTTGAAGTCTCCGTAGACCGGGACCTCGCTGACATCATCCTCGAGCCGGGCCAGGGCATCCCGGCCGGGGCGCAGGCGGAGGGCATCGGTCAGGGCGATGCCCGCGAGCCGCTGCTCGGGCGTGCCGGTGAGGAGCAGGTGCTCGAGCGCGGGCAGGGCCAGCCCGCCCAGGGGCTTGAGTTCCTCGCGAAGGCGCAGCAGCCGCCAGTCCCGGAGGAGCAGGGTCGGGGGCAGGGCGCCCTCGGCGCAGCGGGAGGCGTAGCGCGTCGCCTGGAGCGCCAGGCCCGGCCCCGTCTCGCGCCACGCGGCCACGAGCCGGTGGCCCTCGTCGACCTCGGGTTGGCTCAACTCCGCCAGCCGGGGATGGGCGAGCAGCCGCTCCACCCGCGTACCGTGCAGCGTCAACAGCCGCAGGAACTCCCGCAGGTAGCCGCGCTCGTCCTCGTTGTTCCCGGCGCTGAGCGCGAGGTGGTCCACCTGGGCGAGGAAGCCGGGCGGCAGCCACTCATGCGCATGAGGCAGGAGCCGCACCTGGGCCTCGGCGCGCTGTCCCGGTTCGGGCGCGAGCAGCCAGAGCAGCAGCGTCTCCGGCGTCTCCTGGCCCTGGGCGGGCTGGATTTGCTCCAGGGGAGGCAGGTCCTCGGCCATGGCCCGCTCCGGGCCGAGGAGCGCGACCCCGAGGACGAACAACCACTTGCTCGAAGCGGACGCCATGCTTCCTCGCGGGCTCGGACGGAGGCCGCGAAGGCTAGCACGGCCCGGCTTCAGGCGTCCGCGTAGCGGCCCCGCGCCTCCACGAGCGTGTCCGCGTCGAGCAGCACCGCCGTCTTCTCCTGGGCGGACAGCTCGGCGGGGACGCCCTCGAACAGCTTGCGGCGGGCGGCGGCCAGCACGGGGGCGGGCGCCTCGCCGCCGGAGGTCTCCAGCAGCGCCAGGTGCAGCGCGTGGGCGCGGGGGTCCTTGAGCACGTGCTCCAGGCCGTCCGTCACCGGCTCCAATTCCCGCTCGGCGAGTTCCTGCGCCCGGGTGAGGACCGCGGGGGGCGTGGTCTCCTCGGGGATGAGGAACAGGCCGAGCCGCTCCATCCATGCGCCCAGGGACGCGCGCGAGGTCCACACCGACAGGGGAATGGAGAGCATCAGCCCGGTCACCACCGGCGCCAGCCAGCCCAGCAGGCCGGGGTTGAGCACGAACACGAGCGCGGCCACGAGCGCGCCCACGGCCGTGTGCACCGCGTGGCGCCGCGCCGCCTCCGCCCAGGGCAGGGCCTCGTCGTCGCGCTGCTGGCTCGACCAGGACACGCGGTAGCCGAGGATCGTTCCGAAGACGAAGTGGGACTGGAAGAGCATCATCACCGGCGCGAGCAGCGTGGACACGGCGCTCTCCAGCAAGACGCTCAGCACCAGCCGCGCCCGGCCGCCCATGCGCGCCACGAGCGCCCCGTCCGTCAGGGCGAGCACCAGCCCGAAGGCCTTGGGCAGCATCAGCATGCCGAGCGACACCGCCATCAGCCGCAGCGCGCCGTGGTGGTCGAACTGGGACTCCTCGGCGAAGGGGGCGAAGCGCTCGATGAGGTCCTCCGCGCCGAGGAGCTGGTCGTGCACCGTGGCGAGCAGGCCAGCGCCCAGGAACAGCAGCCACAGGGGCGAGGCCACGTAGGACATGACGCCCATGAGGAAGTGGCCCCGGCTCGACGGGTGCAGCCCGCCCGCGACCACCAGCCGCAGGTGCTGCAGGTTGCCCTGGCACCAGCGCCGATCGCGCTGCGCGTAGGCCAGCAGATGGGGCGGGCTCTGCTCGTAGCTGCCGCCCAACTCCGGCACCAACCACACCGTGTAACCCGCGCGCCGCATGAGCGCCGCCTCCACGAAGTCATGGCTGAGGATGTGGCCGCCGAAGGGCTGCTGTCCGGGCAGCACCGGCAGCCCGCAGTGCTCGGTGAAGGCCGCCACGCGCAGGATGGCGTTGTGGCCCCAGTAGTTGGACTCGCCGAGCTGCCAGGCCGCCGCGCCCGCGGCCACCAGCGGCCCGTACACGCGGCCGGCGAACTGCTGCAGCCGGGCGAAGAGCGTGGTGCCGCCCACGCACAAGGGCGGCGCCTGGAGGATGCCCACGCGCGGGTTGAGGTCCATCAGGCGCGCCATGCGCACCAGCGTGTCCCCCGCCATGAGGCTGTCCGCGTCCAGCACCACCATGAAGTCGTAGCGGCGGCCCCAGCGCTCGCAGAAGTCCGCCAGGTTGCCCGCCTTCTTGCCCGTGTTGTCCGAGCGCCGGCGGTAGAAGATGCGCCCCTGGCCTCCCACGCGGCGGCACAGGTCCGACCACGCCAGCTCCTCGGCCACCCACGCCTCGGCGCGCGTGGAGTCGCTGAGCACGTAGAAGTCGAAGGCCTCCAGGTGGCCCGTGGCCGCCACGGACTCGTACGTGGCCTGCAGGTTGGCGAAGACCGAGGCGGGGTCCTCGTTGTGGATGGGCATCACCACCGCGGTGCGGCGCGCGAGCGGGGCCGCTTCCTCCGCGGGCTCCGGCCAGCGCAGGCCCGGGGGCCTCCGTCCAGACACCGACTGGACGAAGCCCGCCACGGCCGCCCAGAAGGAGAGGGCGATCCACGCGAAGCACAGGGTGAAGAGCCCCAGCATCGCCCACTCGGGCACGGACGTGCCCTGGGCGCTGAGCAGCCGCGACATCTCCCACGTCGCGGCGAGGGTCGACAGCGCGGCCGGAACGAGGACGCCCGCCCGCCGGAGCCCGGCCGTCGTGGGCGAGAAGGAATGCGCGTGCATGGGGACTCCGGAAGGGGCCTAGCGGGAAACGGAGACGTCGGGCGTGCCCACGGCACGCCACCCGAAGCGGCGCAGCAGCTCGCGCAGGGGCGAGAGCACCACCTGCTGCTCGGGCATGGTCGTGGGCATGGGGCGCGGCGCGGGCACCGGCACCGCGTCGCGCAAGACGCGCACCTGCTCGAGCGACAACGCGCCCAGGCCCTGCGTCACCGCCCGCGCGCCCCAGCGCGCGCCGTCACTCAGCACGAACGCCGCGCGGCCCCGCGCCAGGGGCGAGCCCTGACCGCCCACGAGCGCCGGGCCGAGCACCGCCATCAGCCAGCCCTCCATGCGCACCCGGGCAAGCACCAGCGCCTCGTGCGGCTCCACACCGGGGCGCGTGTCGAGCGCCCAGTCGGCCAGGCGCGACAAGTCCTCGGGCGCGCTGAAGCCGAAGGAGCGGAAGAACCCATCGAGCGCCGCGCGCGTCCCGGCGGAGACGGCGTGCAGGGACGGGGAGGTGGAGGTGAAGGTCTGCGTCATCACGGCGTCCATGGATAGCTCCAGGTCTCGGTCAGGGTGTCGGATCCGCTACGAAGGAAGCAGCGCAGCTCGGCGGGCGTGTGGCCCTCCGGCACGAGCTCGAAGGTGGCGCGCCAGCCTCCGGTCATCTCGTTGCGCTGGGTGATGGGGTGCACGATGCGGCCCGAGGTCGTGGAGACCACGGCCTCCACGGGGGCCTGCGTCGGGGTGCCCTCGCCCGGGGAGAAGTCGAGCACGAAGCGCCGGGCGCCCGGCGTGCTGCCCGGGGCCACGCGCGTGGCGGTGGCGAGCGCCTCGCGCGCCCGCTCGGGCGAGCCGCTGCCCCAGGTGAGCTTCCATCCCAGGCGCAGCGTGGTGCCCGCGGTGACGGGCGTCTCGGGCACCCAGTAGGCGACGATGTTGTCGTCGAACTCCTGGTGCGAGGGAATCTCCACGAGCTGCACCGCGCCCCGGCCCCAGTCGCCCACCGGCTCCACCCACACGCCGGGCCGCTTGTCGTAGCGCGCCTCCAGGTCCTCGTAGGAGCGGAAGTCCCGGTCGCGCTGCATCAGCCCGAAGGCGTGCAGGCCGTCCACCTGGAAGCTGGACACGCTCAGGTGGGAGGGGTTGCGCAGCGGGCGCCACAGGTGCTCGCCGTTCTTCATCCACAGCGCGAGCCCGTCCGAGTCGTGCACCTCCGGCCGGAAGTCCTCCAGCGTGCCCCGGTCGTTCTCGCCGAACAGGTACATGCTCGTGAGCGGCGCCACGCCCAGGCGCTTGATGGCCTTGCGCGCGTGCAGCTCCGCGTCCACCTCCATCACCGTGCGCTCGCCCGGGACGATGACGAAGCGGTAGGCCCCGGTGACGCTCGGGCTGTCCATCAGCGCGTGCACCACCACCCGATCCGCCCCCGCCGTCGGCTTCTCCAGCCAGAACTCGCGGAAGACGGGGAACTCCTCGCCCTCGGGCAGCGCGGTGTCGATGGCGAGGCCGCGCGCGGACAGGCCGTACACACTGCCGCGGCCCAGGGCGCGGAAGTAGCTGGCGCCCAGGAACGCGACCAGCTCGTCGTAGTAGTCGGGCCGGTTGAGCGGATGGGACAGCCGGAAGCCGGCGAAGCCCGCGATGGGCGCCGCGGGCAGCTCCTTCACCAGCGGGCCATAGCTGAAGAGCTCCGGCGAGAAGCGGATGGGCTCGGCGCGGCCCGCGTCCACCTCGTGCATCGGCACCGGCGACGTGTAGTAGAAGCCCGGGGCGAAGAACTGCGCCTGGAAGGGCACCCCCGCGTCACGCCAGCGCGCCCGCTCCGGGCGGAAGCGGATGTCGCGGTACTGATCATAGGTGAGCTGCGCGTAGGCCGGGGGCAGCGAGGCCACGGGCTTCTGGTAGGGGGTGCGCGCGAGCACGCGGGCCCGCTCGCGCACCGTCTCCGGACCAAAGGGCGCCGTGGTGGCCCGGGGGCCGGCACACGCCGTCAGCGTCCACATCAGTCCCAGCGCACAGGCGCCTCGCGCCCACATCGTTGACCTCACCTCGGCGCTCCTCCTGGAAAAAGGGTGTCGATGGACCGACCCGCGCCGGGGCTAAGCAGCCCGCGTGCCAAGCGGCCGGTTTGCCCCGGGTCTCCAGGAGTTACGCGGGTTTCCCCCACGGGACGTGCGGCAACTGGTTGGCGTTCAAACGATTTGGCGCACTTGCGGTGAGGTTGGGCCGAGCCGGTCCCTGGCGCGGCGCGGCAGGGTTGGGGAGCAGAGGAACAGGCGCGAACCGGGCCTTGTCCGTTTGCTCCACATGTCCGGTGGCCGACACGTGAGGGCATGTCGTCCAAGAGACGATACGGCGACGCGGCCCGAGCGCCCTCCCGTTGGCAAACAGGCCCGGCGTGACGAAGTAGGGGGTGGGAGGCGTCAGGGGCATGTGGCGGAATGCCTCATGCGGCGGCCCGCCCCGCCCCACTTCATTCGTCGGCCCTCCGACAATAGAGGTGTCCTTCCTCGGGCCGCTCGTGGGAAGATACGTGGAACGCAACGGCACGACTTCTGCTAAACCGGTTCATCGGAAGGACTCCATGGCCGTCACGCATTCGCCTCCGGTGTCAGCGCAGAACAAGAACGCCTCGGGCTCACGCGCGGAGCGTCGGCCGCGGCGCGATGGTGTCGACGGCGGGCCGCCCCGGGTGGTGGTGATGGAGAACCTGCGCGAGCGGGGCCACTTCCTGCACGAGCGGCTCACCCAGGAGCGCTTCGAGGTGGGGCTGCTGGAGGACGGGCCGGACGCGCTGCGGTGGCTGTCGGAGAACCTCGCGCGGCGCACCGAGGTGGACCTGCTCGTGTGCAACGCGCGGATGCTGGGCGACGCGGGCCTGGCGCTCCTGGAGCGCTGGTGCCAGACGCACCCCCAGGTGTCCGTGCTGCTGGTGAGCGCCTTCACCAACGCCAAGCTCCGCGCGCGCATGGCGCGCATCCCCGGCGGCGTCGTGTTGGATCAGGACTTCTCCGTGGAAGACGTGTGCGCCACGGCGGTGTCGATGGTGGCCGAGTCCTCGCTCACCTCGTAGTGGGCTCTTCGCCCATCTCGTAGAGCTCCAGCGGCAGGCCGTCTGGATCCGCGAAGAAGGTGAAGCGCCTGCCCGTGTGCTCGTCCACGCGCACCGGCTCGGTGGGCACCCCCCGCCGGTGGAGCTCCGCCACCACGGCGTCGAGCACCGGCACGGCGAAGGCCAGGTGCCGCAGACCGCGGGCCTCGGGCCGGGTCGCCCGGGGCGGAGGGTCCGGGAAGGAGAACAGCTCCAGTTGCACGCCCGGGCTCACCTCCAGGTCCAGCTTCCACGAGTCGCGGGCCTCCCGGTACACCTCCCGGACGACGCGCAGGCCGAGCACCTGGCTGTAGAACGCCTTGGAGCGGGCGTAGTCCGAGCAGATGAGGGCCACGTGGTGGAGGGCGGGCAGCAGCGGCGGCGTCATGCCTCCAGCCTGACAGGCGCCGCCCGGCACGGCCAGGGGCAGTGAGTCCGTGGAGAAAGGCGGGCACTCACGTAGACTGGCGCCGCGCAGCCGGGGCGGAGCGTTCCCTCGGCCGAGGAGACCTGACGATGTTCTCGAGATGGACCGTGGGCCGGCAGTTCCTGGTGGGCTTGTTCCTGTTGGCGTTGATGATTGGCACCTTCGTCTACCTGACCCGCATGCGCGTGCAGGCCTTCTCCGGCGCGGCCACGCTCGTGTCCACGAGCCAGAAGACGCTGCGGCAGCTCGAGCGCATCCACTCCAAGTTCAAGGACGCGGAGAGCGCGCACCGCGACTACCTCCTGACGGGCGGAGAGGCCGCGGCCCTGTCCTTCCAGCAGGCGCGCGCCATGGTGGACACGGAGCTGCAGGCGCTCACGTCCTCGCCGGACCCCGAGCACCAGAAGCGCATCACGGCCCTGCAGGAGACCGTCGCCCAGGAGCTCAAGCGGATGGACGAGAGCCTCGAGGCGCGGCGCGTCCAGGGCTCGCTGGACTCGCCCTCCGCGAGCAACGCCCAGAGCCGTCAGCGCCAGGAGCGCGTGCGCGAGGCGGTGGGCAAGGCGCGCGAGGCGGAGGAGGCGGTGCTGAGCAAGAACGAGCTGCAGCAGGAGGAGGAGCTCAAGGCGTTCGGCACCTTCTTCTGGATCGACGGGCTCGGCATCATGCTCGTCATCACCACCACGGCGCTGCTCATCGGCCGGGCCCTGGAGCGCAAGCTGCAGACGGCCATCTCCCAGGTGCAGAACTCCTCGGCCGAGCTGCACTCGGCCGCCACCCAGCAGGTGACGGGCGCGCGCGAGCAGGCCTCGGCCACCACGGAGATCTCCACCACCGTGAAGGAGCTCCTGTCCACCTCGCGGCAGATCGCCACCAGCGCCCAGCAGGTGTCGCGCGTGGCGGACGAGACCGCGGGCGCGGCGCGTCAGGGCAATGACACCGTGCAGCGCTCCCAGGAGGCCATCGACGCGGTGCGCCGCCAGGTGGACTCCGTCGTCACCCACATGCTGGAGCTGGGCAAGCGCTCGCAGGAGATCGGCGGCATCCTGGACATCATCAACGAGCTGAGCGAGCAGACGAACATCCTCGCCATCAACGCCACCATCGAGAGCGCGGGCGCGGGCGAGCACGGCCGCCGCTTCGCCGTGGTGGCCGAGGAGATCCGCAAGCTCGCCGACCGCGTGGGCGGCGCCACCAAGGACATCCGCGCCCTCATCGACGAAATCCGCGCCGCGTCCAACACCACCATCATGGCCACGGAGGACGGCTCCAAGGCGGTGCAGAGCAGCGCCAAGCAGTTCTCCGAGGTGGCCGGCAGCTTCCGGCGCATCTCCGAGCTGGTGCGCACCAACCTGGACGTGGTGCGGGAGATCGAGCTGAGCACCCAGCAGCAGACCACCGCGGTGGAGCAGGTGAACATCGCCATCCTCGAGGTGGCGCAGACGGCCCAGCAGTCCGAGGTGAGCTCCTCGCAGACGCTGCAGACGGCCAACCGGCTCTCGCAGCTGTCCCAGCAGCTCACCGCCATCCTCGACGCGCGCACCTCGGCCTGAGGCGCGCGGGAGGGGGGGGCCCCTCGAGGGGCCCTCAGTCGGCCAGCAGGGCGGTGAGGTCGCGCATCACGCCCTCGCCGCCCGGGCGTTTGCCCGCCCGGTCCAGCAGCCAGGCGCGCATGCCCACCCGCCGCGCGCCCTCCACGCAGTCCGGACGGTCATCCACGAAGAGGCAGTCCTCGGGCCGCTGGCCGAGCGCGCGCGCCATGGCCAGGTAGGTCTCCGGCGCGGGCTTGGAGGCGCCCAGCATGGCGGCGGACAGGGCCGCGTCCAGCAGCGGCGTGAGGCCCAGCCACGCCAGCGAGCCCGGCAGATCGAAGAGCGCGAAGTTGGACAGCACGCCCACCCGGTAGCCCTGGCGCCGCGCCCGCTCGATCGCCGGCCGCGCGTCCGCGAAGAGCCGCAGCGTGCGGCACGGCTCGAAGCGCAGCAGCCCCGCGCGCGCGTCCGCGTCCAGGCCGTGCGCGTCGCACAGCTCCTCCCAGAAGGCGTTCCAGAAGGCCCGCTCGCTCGTGGCGCAGGTGACGCGCCGTCCGGAGCGGGGCGCCCAGTCACGCAGGTGGGTGCCGAGCTGCTCCAGCCCGAAGGGCAGCAGGTGCCCCAATTCCTGGCGCACGCCCTCCAGGTCGAACTCGGCCAGCACCCCGTCCCGATCGAAGATGACCGCGCCCGTCACGCCGCCTGCTCCAGGCCCTCCAGGGCGCTCTCCAACTGCTCCTCGGTGAAGAGCGTGTTGCCCGCGCAGCGCCGCAGCCGGTCCATGCAGGTGTGGGTCATGTCCCGCATGAGGGGCCGCAAGGAGGGCGGGGCGGTGGCCACGCACTCGCGGTAGTCGTCGATCATCAGCTTCACGGTGCCGGGGATGCCCACCTCGCGCATGGCCTGGTAGAGCGGCTGGTAGAGCCGCTCGATGGTGGGCTGGGTGTGCGCGGGCATCTTGTGCACCGCCATGGCGGACGAGCCCGTCATGGCGCGGCACACCCGCCACAGGTTGGCCACGTCGGCGCGCAGCGCCGGGTAGCGCGCGAGCGTCACCATCAACGGCCGCGTCACCGTGCCCATCAGCACGTCGTCGTTCTCGCCGTCGGCGCGCCGGTCCTCGAGGATGCTCACCAGGTCATCCACGTCCTGGAACACGCGCGAGAAGGCCTCGGCCATGGGCAGGGGCGTGGGCGGGTGGCCGTTGAGCAGCAGCGCCGCGTCCATGCAGTAGCACACCGCCACGCGCGTCTCCTCGTAGCGGTTGTGCAGCCAGCGGTCGAACATGCCCTCCAGCGGGTAGAGGTTCTGCTTCTCCCAGAGCTGCCGCGCGTACAGCTCGGTGGTCAGGTGCAGCATGCCGTCGAGCAGGCGCGGATCCACGCGCGCGGCCATCTGCGCGGACATCGCCCCCAGGGCCCCCACGAAGGGCGTGGCGCTGATGTCGCCGAAGCGCAGCGCGAACGTGCGCCGCCCCGAGCGCATGGGCGTGCGGTCCACCGTGTCGTCCACCGTGGCGCACGCCTCCATGCACAGCATCATCGCCGGCAGGTAGCGGCGGTGCGCGGCCTGGATCCCCCCCGAGGCCTCCGCGAAGGCCAGGAAGATGAGCGGCACCAGCAGGAACGACGGCTGGGCGTTGTCGCGCACCACCGTGTCGTAATAGGGCCGCAGCGCCTCGGGCACCTCCAGCCCCTGGAGCACGTGGCGGGCCTCGTCGATGAGCGGGGCGAAGCGCTCCTGGCGGCGCGCGAAGATGCCCTGGAACATCTTGGGGTATTGCAGCGGCGGCAGTTCACTCATGACTGGACCTCGTCGCCCGCGGGCGGGGGCGGAGTGGCCACCCCCAGCGCGCGGAGGACATCCTCGAGCCGAGACGTGACGGTGAAGAGCGTGTCGGCACGCGCGTGCGCGAAACCCTGACGGGTCATCTCCGCGACGAGTGCCACGAACGGTTGGTAGAAGCCCTGGGTGTCGAGCAGCACGATGGGCTTGTCGATCATCCGCATCTGCTTCCAGCTGATGATCTCCAGCATCTCCTCCAGGGTGCCGTAGCCTCCCGGCAACACCACGAAGGCGTCGGAGCGCTCGGCCATGCAGCGCTTGCGCTCGTGAAGGTCTTCCGTCCAGATGAGCTCGGTGAGTCCCCGGTGGGCCACCTCGTAGCGCTCCAGGCCCCGGGGCATCACCCCCACGACCCGGCCGCCCCGCGCCAGCGCACCATCCGCCACCGCGCCCATCAACCCCACCCGGGCACCGCCGTACACCACCTGCAGGCCGCGCTCGGCCAGGAGCGCTCCCAGCTCGGAGGCCACCTTCATGTGCTCCCCATGCACCCCCGGAGCGGAGCCACAAAACACGCAAACGGAATTCGTCATGAGTCCCACGTCAGGAGCCCGTCATCGCGGGCGGCGCTCGATTTTCTCCAGATCGGCACTGAACCACAACGGGCACCTCCCCGAGCCGACGCGACAGGTCGTCTCCCGTCGTGCGGATGACACGTGCGCCGGGGTCCACGCGAGGAGTGAAGGGCTTATCCACCTGGGGTGCCTCCAGGCGGTCGGCTCCCTGGTCTCCCGCCCCGCGCTACAGGTAGCCGCGCGACAGCTCCTCGAGCCGGCGCGACTGCTCGGGCGTGAGCGTGAAGCCCATGGCGCCCACGTTCTCCTCGGCGT
The DNA here is from genome assembly GCF_016904885.1 of Archangium primigenium. Lineage (NCBI taxonomy): Bacteria > Pseudomonadati > Myxococcota > Myxococcia > Myxococcales > Archangiaceae > Melittangium > [Archangium] primigenium. Next base: position 6,194,070 of record NZ_JADWYI010000001.1, on the reverse strand, counting down.
GGCGCCGCTTGGTCGCGCCGGGGATGACGACCACCGTGTCGCCGTGGAACGTGGCCAGCCAGTTGAGCGCCACCTGCGACGAGGTGACGCCATGCGCCTGGGCGCACGCGCGCAATTCCTCGATGAGCGGGCGGCTCTTCTCCATGCCCGAGGCCCGGAAGGCCGGCAGGTACTTGCGCGGGCCCACGCGGCTCTTGATGAGCGAGGGATCCTCGTGGAACTTGCCCGACAGCAGGCCCTGCGCCAGCGGCGAGTAGGCGATGATCGTGATGCCCAGCTCCTTGGCGGCCGCGAGCACGCCGTTGGACTCGATCTTCCGGTCCATCAGGCTGTAGCGCATCTGGTTGGACACGAGCGGCACGCCCCGGCGCGCGAGCGCGGCGTGCATGGCGCGCATCCGCCTGGCGGAGAAGTTGCTCACCCCCACCGTCTTGATCTTCCCGGCCTCCACCAGGTCCGCCATGGCGTTGGCCTGGGCCTCCACCGTGGCGAGCGCGAAGGGCTGGTGGATTTGGTGCAGGTCGATGGGGTAGGGGTTGAGCGCCGCCAGCCGCGCCCCGATGGTGGCGCCGATGCTCGCGGCGGTGCGGGGAAAGGGCTGCCACTTGGTGGCGACGACCACGTCCCCGGGCTTCTTGCCCAGGCGCGACAGCGCGGCGGCGAGCGCCCGCTCCGAGCGGCCATCGCCATAGGCCTCGGCGGTGTCGAACCAGTTGATGCCGCCCTGGAGCGACGCGTCGACGATCTCCTCGACGAGCGGCGCGGGCAAGGTCTCCCAGAAGGCACCCACCAGGCCGGAGCCCTCGGAGAACTGCCAGCACCCCAGCCCGATGGGGGAAATCTCGACGTCCGACCGACCCAGTCTTCGCAAGTTCATCGCGTGTTCCTCTCGCCGGGGACTCTCCTCCGCTTCGTTGGCGCGGGCAACAATCCGGAGGCGCGCTCCGCGCTATGCTCGACACCATGAACCCCATCGTCCACGCGGAGCTGTCCTGGTTGTTGGCCCAAGGCCTGCGCGAGCGGCGGGATCGGGTGCTCGTCACGCTCGCGGGACTGGCGCCGGACCTCGATGGCTTGTCCCTGCTGGGCGGCGTGGACCTCTACGGCCAGTACCACCACGTGCTCTTCCACGGCTACGTGGGGGCGCTGGTGGTGGTGGGCGTGTGCACCGCGCTCGCGCGCCAGCGCCTGGCGGTGGGGCTGCTCGCCGCGCTCGCCTTCCACCTGCATCTGGCGTGTGACCTGGTGGGCAGCGGCCCGGGCTGGCCCATCCACTACTTCTGGCCCACGTCCATGCACGAGTGGTTCTGGTCGGGCCAGTGGAACCTGGCCTCGTGGCAGAACAGCGTCATCGGCATGGCGGCCACCTTCGCCTGTCTCGCCTGCGCCCTGCGCTGGCGCCGCACCCCCGTGGAGCTCGTGTCCGTGCGCTGGGACGCCGAGGTCACCCGGGCCCTGCGCGCGCGGGTGCTCGGCGAGACGTCCTGAGCCGTTTTTCCGAGCCGTCTTCGCGCCCGGCCGTGGACATGTCCCTTGGCCCGGAGGGCAGGGTTCGGGTTCCCAACGGTGGTGCCAGATTCCCAGCTCTTGAGAGGGCGGAGGGAATTCCATCGTGATGCGACGCACCATCATCCTCGTGGGCTGGATGGCCGGGAGTGCCCTGGCCGCGGAAGTACCGCGCGCGGCCTCGGCACCGGGGCCCGTGCCCGTCCGGCCCCCGCGGGCCGCGCCCTCGCTCGTGGGGGTGGTGTCGGCGACGCAGGCGCTGGATGTGCTCGCCCAGGTGGAGGGCCGCCTGGAGTCGCTCGACGTGCACCTGGGCGAGCACGTGGAGGCCGGACAACTGCTGGCCTCGCTGGACACGCGCACGCGCCAATGGGAGCTGGCGTCCCACCAGGCGCAGGTGCGCGCGGCCGAGGCCGAGCACCGGCGCTGTACCCTGTTGCTCCAGCAGGCCCGCCAGTTCCTGGAGCGCCAGCGCCAGGTGCGCCAGTTCACGGCCGCCGAGGAGTACGAGAAGGCCCAGCACGCCGTGTCCCTCGCCGAGGCGGACGTGGCGCTGGCCAGGGCGCGGCTCGGCGCGGCGAAGGCGGAGGCGTCCCTGGCGCGCGAGAACCTGGAGCGGGCGAGCCTGCGCGCGCCCTTCCGGGGCGTGGTGTCCGAGGAGTACCTGCAGCCCGGCATGGTGGCGGGCCCCACCACGCCCATTGTCCGGCTGGTGAGCGAGGACCGGCTCTTGCGCTTCGCCATTCCGGAGGCCTGGGTGGGCGCCATCCGCCCGGGGCACGAGGTCTGGGTCCGCGTGGAGGGCGCGCCGGCCTTCCGGGGCGTGGTGGAGCGCATCTCGCCCGAGCTGGATGCGACGTCACGTCAGCTCAAGGCCGAGGCGCGCCTGGACCTGCCCGAGCGCGCGCGGGAAGCGCTGCCCCTGGGGGCGGTGGTGCCCGTGGAGTGGGCGCCCCCCACGCCCACCGGCGCCCTGTCTCCGGGCGATTAGGCGTGCACCGCGCTGCACGCGCCTGTGCAGCGCGGTGCGGCGTCCTGCACAGGCGCGCTCTAGAAGCGTCCGCCGAGCCCGAGCAGCGCGCCCTCGCGGGACACGGACACGAGGGGCTGGAAGCGGGGACGGGCGAAGTCCACGGACGCGGGCGGGGTGCGCTGGGACAGCTCGTAGCCCACCACGCCGCCCGCGATGCCGAGCACCCAGGGCGTGTAGGGCGATTGGAGGATGGAGCTGCCCCGCCGGGAGAACGGCAGTCCGGCGGCGACGCCCACGCCCGTGCCGAGCATCGCGGCCCACAGCCGGCCGTCTCCGCCCAACAGCTCGCCGCCGCCCCAAACGCCGAGGGGGTAGCCCACCAACAGGCCCGCGGTCCCGCCCAGGACGGACGCGGCCCCCGCGCCACACCCCAGGACCCCAGAGCCCACGCCCGTGGCGTAGCAGAACGCGGCGCCTCCGAGGTAGCCGACGAGGCCCGCGCCCAAGGCCGTGAGGCCGCCGCCCCCCAGCTCGCCCAGGATGCGCACGCTCCGGGGGGCTCGCCAGCGCGCGGAGGGCGGGGGCGCTGGGGCGGGGACGTCCTGCTCCGTCACCGGGTCCGCGGACAGGAGCCGCGCGCGCAGGGGCGCATCCTCGGCGGCGAGGCCCGCTCCGGGCGCGAGCAGGACGAGGGACAGCACGACAGCGGGGAACGACAGGGGAGGGCGGGTCATGCCTCGCCCGATTGCAATCGGAGGACCAACCTTCACGCCTCGGGAGGAGCTTCGCCTCCGGTGCCGTGGCGGTAGCGGGCGCGCCACGCGGTGGGCGTGACGCCATGGGCGCGCCGGAACAGCCGGATGAAGTGGGTGGCATCCGCGTAGCCCACGCGCTCGGCGATGACGGCGACGATCTCATCGCTGTGCAACAGCCGCCGCCGCGCCTCGCTCATGCGCCCGGAGATGATCCACTCCTGCACCGAGCGCCCCGTGGCCCGCCGCACCGCCGTGGTGAGGTGCGCGGGCGAGCGGTGCATCGCGGCCGCCACGTCCCGGGGGGACAAGGGCTCCAGGCAGTGCCGCTCGATGTAGCGCAGCGTCTCGGTGACGAGGCCATCCGCCGCGCCCGAGCGCGCCTGCCAGTCGGCCGCCCGGGACACCTCGGAGATGATGAGCGTGAGCAGGCTGCGCTCCACGGCGGGCGAGGCGCCCCCGTCTCGCTCGGACTCGTCGCGCAGCTCCTCGAAGAGGTGCTCGAGGAAGGCGCGCCGCGGCTCGGGGATCTTCACCACCGCCGAGGCCCCCGAGCGCACGTGCTCGAAGGGCGTGAGCAGCTCCGCGCTGGCCTCGTCGGCCAGCAGGCACACGGGACAGAAGCCCAGCATCCAGAACTCCGGCTGCTGGACGTCCAGGTGCCGGTGGGGCTCGCCCGCGGGGATGAGCAGCACCTCACCCGCCTGGAGCGTGAAGTGTCCCCGCTGCTCGAGCGTGGTGGTGCCCGCGGTGCAGTAGCCGAGCACCGCGTAGTCGTGCGTGACGGCCCGGGGCGCCGGCTCGTGGGCCTTGTGCAGGGCCCAGCGCGACACGAAGACCGGCCGGCCCTTTCCTCGCGCGTCCTCGATCCGGATGCCCCTCTGTCGCTCCGCCATGCGCCTCCTTGGGTCCTGCCTGTATACCCCTAGAAGTTGGGGACCCAGAGGTCGTCGGACAGGACGATGGGACGGCCCCGGGCATCGAACTCCAGGGCCACCGGCTTCCACGAGCCGCACTTGACGGCCCCGGACAGATCCTCCCACGCCGCGCCCGTCCAGCGCAGCACCTGGAAGACCGCGACGTCACTCACGCGCCGGTGCACCAGGACGACCAGCGCGCCCGTGCGGTCGCGCCGGAGCACCGACAGGTCGGCGACCTCCCGCAGGTCCGGGAGCGGCGCCCACGTGCCCTGCTCGAGGCGCACGACATGCAGCGTGGTGCCCTCCAGCCAGGCCACCACCGGCAGCCCCGCGGCATCCAGCGTCAGCTCGAAGGGCGGGGTGTCGAGCGGCGGGGGTCCGTCCGTCCACACCGGCGCGCCCAGCGGCGCCCAGTCCGAGCCCGTCCAGCGCGACAGCTTCAAGGCGGTGCCCTCGTTGGCCACGGGACGCTCGACGCGCGCGATGACCGGGGCGTCGTCCGCGCCCAGGGCGAACTTGAACCCCACGACCGGCGTGTCCAGCGTGCCCAGGGAGGTCCAGGCGCCGTCCCGCCAGCGTTGCACGCGCGGCATGTTCCGCCCCAGGAAACGTCCGTCCTCCCACTCCGTCTGGGTCCAGGCCAACACGGGCGCGCCCGTGGAGTCCAGGAACAGGTCGACGAGCCGCGCGTCCCTGCGCTCCGGCCCCAGGGGTTCCCAGGCCGAGCCCGTCCAGCGCTGCGTGGTGGTGGTCTGGCTGTGGCCCGTGTGCGGTGAGGCGCTCTCCGCGAAGAGCGCCAGCACCGGGAGGCCGACGCCATCGAACTGGAGCACGGCCCGGGCGGTGTCCCACAAGGCTTGCGCGCCGGGCGCGGGCGCGAACAGGGGCTTCCAGAGGGCACCCGTCCACCGGCGGACCACCACGTTCAGCGACCCATGCGACGGCTGCTGCACCATCACGGGCGCGCCCGTGGGGTCGAGCGCCATCCCTTGAACGTTGAAACCGTTGTCCAGGCGCAACATCGACGTGACGCGCCACGTCCAGGCTTCCGTGGGCCGCACGAGCGCGTTGCCCGCCCGATCCGTGAGGCCCGCGTCCAGGCGCAGCGTCAGGGAGGCCGGTGCGGTGAGCACCGCGGGATGCACCTTGAGCACCGTGTTGTCCTCGGCGAGCGCCCAGGTGGACTCCACCGGCTGGCCGTCCCGCTCGAGCCGCACCGTCTCGCGCGTGAAGGACTCCGGACGCATCGCCTCGGAGAAGCGCACCTCGAAGTCCGCGCGCACGGAGACGTGGGTGTTCACCGGGTCGGGCGTGAGCTTGATCACCCGAGGCGCGGTCCGGTCCACGATCACCTCGTGGCCCAGGCTGAAGGCCTCCTGCTTCTCGCGCCGGGCCCGCGCGGTGAGCACGTAGCTGCCCTCGGGCAGCGCGCGCATGTCCCAGTCATGGGTGTACGGAGCGGACAGGGGGGTGAGCAGCGCGCCGTCCACCCACAATTCGACCTCTTCGGGCTGCCCGGTGGTCTTCACCTGGACGGTCACGGTGTCGCGGGTGGAGGTGGCGTGCTCGGGGGTGACGAGGGTCACGCTCAGGCCGGGGTCACAGCCCCCGACGAGGACGAGCAGCGGGAGCAACCAGGAGCGGAGCGGGCGCATGCCCATGACGATAGAGCATTTCCCACACGCTCCGTCTCGGGGAGGCCTTTCAAACCGGCTGCGTCCTGGGATATCCCCCGGTCCCGGCGTGAAGTCATTTCATGCCCAAGGTTCACTGTATTCCGAGAGGTCGTACGACATGACGTGGACGAGGAAGAGCACCTGGACGCGGGGCGTGCTGGGCGCGGCGCTCTGGGCGCTGCTGGGGGCGTGCGGCAACACCGAGACGCCGCCCCCCGGGCCCGAGCAGCCCGGACCCGAGCAGCCCGGACCCGAGCAGCCGCCCGTGGTTCCCCTGTGCCAGGCGGCGCCGCCCGCGGAGCCCCCGCCCTTGCCCCCGCTCATGATGGCGGGACAGCCCTACTCCCTCACGTGGGAGGACGACTTCGGCGGCCCGCTGGGGGAAGGCCAGCCCCGCGACTTCCTCAACAAGGACTTCTGGGTGAAGGAGAACCTGGGCGTCAACAACGAGCAGCAGGCCTACACCAACCGCGAGTGTCCGGATCATCCCAACGACTGGAACTACTGCGTGGAGAACGGCCGGCTCACCCTGCTGGCGCGTGAGGAGCGGCTGGACTGTGTCGTCTGGCAGCAGTGCACCCAGAGCAGCGATTGTTTCAACGGCGGCACGTGCGCGAACACGGGCTACTGCCTGAACGACCGCAACAAGAACGGCGTCTGGGACCACGAGGAGTGCGCGGCCTTCAACGGCACGGGCAACGCGCCGCAGAACGATCGGCTCTACACCTCGGGCCGCATCAAGAGCGACGAGCGGGTGGAGTTCCGCTACGGCTACGTGGAGTTCCGCGCGCGCATGCCCTTCGCGGACCTGCCCGCGGGCGCCACGCCTCCGGGCGGCCTGTGGCCGGCCATCTGGATGCTCGGGGCCAACGGCGCCATCACCAATGGTGGCCGCGATGACAGCGCCGACTGGCCGATGATCGGCGAGGTCGACATCATGGAGTACAGCCAGATCAAGGAGAACAAGGCGCTCTACGCGCAGAACGACTCCATGGGGCTCAACGTCCTGTGGCGCGAGAAGCCCGAGGCGGGCGACGCGGCGGCGCGGCCGGGCGCCTGGGAGCCCAACGCGTGCAGCTCCTGGCCCAACGGCGGCGATGCCAAGTGCGACGGGGACGTGGGCGGCGCGCGCGCCACCTGGAACGGGTTCGCCATCGACTACCACCAGTGGCACACCTGGGGCTTTCTCTGGGACGAGAAGGGCTTCCAGATCTACGTCGATGACCTGCCGCAGAACGGGGGCACGCCCGTGGCCCGCTTCTCCATCGGGGATGGTGCCACCGAGTTCAACCAGCCCATGTACCTCATCCTCAACAACGCGGTGGGCGGCACGCTGGGCTGCACCGGTTGGGACTACCGCACCTGCACGACCAGCGCCGAGTGCGCCAACAACGCGGCGTGTGTGGGCGGCCGGTGCCAGGAGACCGCCAGCACGTGCGTGAACGTGGACTGGGCCACCCAGGGCGCCATGGCGGGGCTCGAGGTGGACTACGTGCGCTGGTTCCACCGCGACGCGGGCTATCCCCAGACGCCCGCGGCCGCGTGCCAGGACGGGGATGGGGATGGCCAGCCGGACAACCTCATCCAGAACTGCGGCTTCAACGAGGACTTCACCTCGCACCGCACGGACCTCTTCTTCGAGGGCGGCGGGGGCCTCACGGACGTGGTCGACGAGGGCGGCGAGCACGGACATGTCCAGTGGGTGCGCGTGGACAACAGCGGCCGCGAGAGCTACAGCGTCCAGGTGCGTCAGGAGCCCATCACCCTGACGGCCGACACCACGTACGCGTGGAAGGTGGACCTCAAGTCCAGCACGCCGCGCACCGTGCCGGTGAAGATCGTCCAGGCCCACGAGCCCTGGACGATCATCGCCGCGCTCGACTGCGAGGTGGACTCGGTCTGGACGACGTGCGCCGCGCCGAACTTCACCGTGCGCACCACGGACACCTACAAGTTCGAGATCGACCTGGGCACCTACGCGGGCACCTACAGCAACACCGAGGCCTACATCGACAACATGTACCTGGGCACGGTGGCGCGCTCCTGCCAGGCGGACTGCACGGGCAAGCTGTGCGGTGACGACGGCTGCGGCGGCACCTGCGGCACGTGCCGCGCGGGCACGTCCTGTGGCGAGTGGGGCCAGTGCGTGGCGCCCTCCGCGGAGAGCCTGCGGCCCAAGCGCCTGGAGGCCGAGGCCGCCACGCTCGTGGGCGCCAAGGTCGAGGCCGACGAGAACGGCGGCGCGATCGTCACGGACTTCAAGGGCGGTGACTCCATCTGCTGGAGCGGCGTGGACCTCACGGGCATCACCCACGTGACGGCGCGTGTGGGCTCGGCCCACGGCCAGGGCCAGGCCCGGGTGCGCTTCAACGACACGGAGCTGTGCTCGCTGCTCCTGGCGGAGGCCACGGGCGGCTGGACCAGCGCGAACCTCACGAACGTGCCCGTGGCCCTGTCGGCCAGCGGCACCGGCACGCTGTGCCTCGTGGGCGTGCCGCACCCCGAGGGCGCCATCTTCTCGGTGGACTACCTCGACCTGCGCTGACGTCGCTCGAAAAGAGGGAGCACCCCGTCAGCCCGTGGGGGCGGCGGGGTGCTCCTGGGCGGAGACCAGCCCGAAGTAGTGCCCCCGCAGGGCCATGAGCTCCGCGTGGGTGCCTTGTTCCACCAGGCGGCCCTTGTCCATCACCAGGATGAGGTCCGCGTCCTGGATGGTGCTCAGCCGGTGGGCGATGACCACCCGGGTGCAGCGCAGCCGCTCGAGCGCCTCCTGCACGGCGCGCTCGGTCTTCACGTCCAGGGCGTTGGTCGCCTCGTCGAGCAGCAGGATGGCCGGGTCGTGCACGAGCGCGCGGGCCAGGGCGAGCCGCTGCCGCTGCCCGCCGGAGATGGAGCCGCCCATCTCGCTGAGCAGGGTGCTGTACTGCATGGGCATCGCCATGATGTCGTCGTGCACCTGCGCGCGCCGCGCCGCCTCGATGACCGCGTCCAGGGACAGGTCCGTGTCGTGGTAGGCGATGTTGCGGCGGATGTCGCCGCGAAAGAGCATGGGGTTCTGCATCACCACGCCCATCTGTCCGCGCAGGTCGTACAGGTCCAGCTCCACCAGGGAATGGCCGTCGTAGCGGATGGCGCCCTCGCTGGGCAGGTAGAGCCCCAGCAGCAGGTGGGCGAGCGTGGACTTGCCCGCGCCCGAGCGGCCGACGATGGCCACGAACTGCCCGGGCCGCACCTGCAGGGACACGTCCTTGACCACCAGCGGCGCGAGCGGCCCATAGCGGAAGGAGACGTTCTCCAGGGCGATGCCCCCCTCGAGCGCGTGCGGCCGTCGCGGCCCCCCGGGTGCCTGCTCCGGTGGCGCCTCCAGCACGTCGTCCACGCGCTCCAGGTAGCTGCCCACCAGTTGCAGCCGGAAGCACGCCGCCACCAGGCTCGCGATGGGGGTGAGGAAGCCCACGCCCAGGGCGTTGAGCGCCAGCATCTGCCCCAACTGGAGGTGCTGGTGGAGCACCTGGAGCGTGCCCGCGAGCAGCAGCACCAGCGGGGAGATCATCCGCAGAGCGCCGTTGAGCGCCTCCACGCTGGCCTCCAGCCGGCCGCGCTCCAGGGACACGTTGAGCGTGTCCACGTAGAGGTTGGACCAGTGCTGCACGCTGCGGCCCTCCACGCCCATGCCCTTGATGGTCTGGATGCCCGTCATCATCTCCACCTGGTAGTTCTGGGCAGCGGCCGAGACCTCCAGATCCTTGGCGAGCAGCTCCCGCTGCCGCTCGCGCGCCCCCAGGAAGACCACGACCTGGAGCGCGGCGAGCCCCACGGCGAGCAGCCCCATCTGCCAGTTCATCGCCAGGAGCACCACGAGGTAGAGCGAGGCGAGCGAGCCGTCCAGCACGGCGGAGAGGGCGCCCGAGGTGAGGATCTCCCGGATGGTGGTGTTGCTGTTGAGCCGGGCGATGAGATCCCCCGTGGAGCGCACGTGGAAGAAGGAGAAGGGCAGGTGGATGAGGTGATCCAGGAAGCCGATGGTGAGCCGGGCATCCAGGTGCGTGCGCAGGTGCAGGAGCAGGTGCGTGCGCACGAGCAGGGAGAGCACCTGGAAGACGAGCAGCACCGCCATGCCCGCGCCCATCACGGCCAGCAGGGACGCGTCCCCGGTGGGCAGCACCTGATCCACCACGGCGCCGGTGAGCACGGGCAGCCCCAGCGCGAGCACCTGGAGCAAGAGGGACGTGAAGAGGATGCGCCCGAGCAATGGCCGCGATTCCAGGAGCAGCCGCAGGTAGCGGTGGGAGCCCCGGGGCGCGTCCCCCGTCTCGAAGGTCTCCGTGGGCTCGAAGACGAGCGCGATGCCGGTGAAGGCCTTGCGGAACTGCTCCAGCGTCACGTAGCGCCGGCCATGCGAGGGATCCAGGATCGTGACGCCCCGGCGCGTCCTCCCCTCGAAGACGACGAAGTGGGCGAACTCCCAGTGGAGGATGGCCCCCATGGGCAGCAGGTGGATTTCCTCCACGTCCACCTGGGCCGCGCGTCCCCTGAGCCCGAAGGACTGGCCCGCGGTGAGGATGGCGCGCGCGCTGACGCCCTCGGTGCTCACCAGGCCCGTGACGCGCTGGACCTCGTCCAGCGTCATCTTCCGGCCCCAATAGCCGAGCACCATGGTGAGGCACGCGGCGCCACAGTCCACCGCCGTCACCTGGGCCACGAAGGGCAGCCGCCGACCCCTCCACCGCTGGCCCAACGCGCGCAGCGCGGGATACCGCTCGAGCAACGAGGAGAAGGAGAGGGTGTCCGTCACGGGGTCCCCCACAGCGCGTCGAGCGCCGGGATGAGCAGCATCCATCCACTCCGGCTGCGCACCTGGACGCGTCCGGTGCCCACCATGCCGGTGTAGTACTGGAACGAGTCCCCGTGCGCGCGCAGGCCCGCGTCCGGCAGCCGCGCCTCCACGCGCACCATGGGCCCGTCGATCTTCAGGATGTCCCCGAGCGCCGCGCCCAGGTAGCGCCGCACCTCGGTGGGGCCGAGCAGCTCGTCGCTCACGGCCGTCACGGTGACGTCCTGATAGAGGTAGGAGAAGCCCTGCAACTCCAGGCGCAGGGGCTGGCCGGGCTTGAGCCGGGGCCGGTACTGGCCCGGCACGAGCAGGAGCGCCTTCACCTCGGTGTCCTCCTTGGCGAGCGTGGCCACCACCTCGCCCGCGCCCAGGTACTGGTTCTCGTGCACCCGCACCTCGCGCACCACGCCGTCGAAGGGCGCCACCAGGGTGCGCTCGGAGACGAGCGCGTCGTTCAAGTCCAGTTGGGCGCGCAGCGTGCCCAGGGACTGGCGGGCCGTGGCGTTGAGGGGATCCGTGAGCCGCACCGCGAGCTGGGCGCGGTACTCCTGCGCCACGCGCTCGCGCTCGGCCGTCTCGCCCCGGGCGTACAGCTGCACCAGCGGCTCGCCGGCGCGCACCCGCTGCCCCCGCTGCACGTGCACCCGGCTGATGCGTCCGCCCGCCGTGGCGGGGATGTCCTCCACGCCCGCCACCTGGATGAGCAGGGGCCCTTGCGCGTACTCGTGCACCCGCACCACCGCGAGCACCACCGCCGCCGTGAGCGCGAGCGCCACCAGGTTCCAATAGGTGAAGCGCACCCAGAACGGCGTCAGCTTGAGCAGACTGCCCTTCTCCTCGCTCAAGGTGTAGTGCTCGAGCGCTTCCCGCCGGAACAGGTCTCGCGGTGTCATGAAATCCGTGAGGGTTTGAGGGATGTGTCAAGACAGCGAGAGGGACGACCTGCCGGTCATCCCTCATGGATGGCTTTCAACTCGACTTCATGACTCCGGGGAGGTGTTCTCCCCGGGATTCATCGCTGCTCCGCCTTCGTGTCGGGCTCAGTCGTTGTCGTTGTCGTGGCCCGTGGTGTTGCAGCCGCCGCCGCGGGTGAAGAGGCACTGGCAGCGGCCCTTCTTGTTGCCACCCACCACCCCGTCGAGGAGATCCAGCTGGCTGTCGTCCAGCGTGCGCAGCGTCTCCTTCTTGAAGGACAGCTTCAGGGTCTGGGGCTCGGTCTGGGTCTTGGTGTCGTCGCTCATGGTCTTCTCCGTGTTCGCTTTCGCGCCGGTCAGTAGGAGGTTTGTCCTCATCGCCGCCGGTGAAGGAATATTCGTGACGGCACACGGATTCCTGAACCCGTCCCGAGAAACCATTGCCCTGACAATTTCCATTCTCTTGGAAAGGTGTCTGGGATTTCTCGGGGACCGAGCCTGACTTCACGCCGTCTGTTGGAGCGGGGGCGCCGACGTGGTCAGTCCCAGCGCGGCCGACAGCAGCCGGTAGCAGCGCAGCCGCGAGGCGCTGTCGGGGGCGCGGTCGTGGAAGACGAGCTCGTCTGTCTGGTAGCGGTGGGCGATGGCCTCCAGCTTCTGGCGGCACTGCTCGGGATTGCCCACCACGGACAGGTGGGGCGCGGCGTTGCCCACGTGCTCCACCGCGAGCGCCCGGGCCTCCTCCTCCGTTTCCGCGCACAGGCCACTGACGGCCACCACCAGCTCCGGCCGCGCCAGCCACCGGTTGGAGCGGAACGCGTCCAGGTAGCGCGCGGCGATGCTCGGATCGTCCTTGCTCTGGGCATGGGCGAGCGAGAAGCCGAAGCTGGCGCCGTGCTCGGCCGCCAGGCGCGCGGTCTCGGGACGCGACAGGCCCAGCATCCAGAAGGGAGGGGCGGGCGTGCCCAGGGGCTGGAAGGCCGGCGCGACCTCGCCCCGCATGAGCGAGAGCAGGTGCAGGGTGCGCTGGGCATGCGCCTCGCGCACCTCGGCCAGGGGCGGGCCCCCGTCGCGCAGCGCCGCGACCACGTCCGGCGCGGCCTCGCCCCCGCCCACGCCCAGGTCGATGCGGCCCGGGAAGAGGGACTCGAGCAGCCGGAACGCCTTGGCCACGCGCAGGGGACTGTGCAGCTTGAGCAGCATGCCCGCCACGCCCACGCGGATGCGCTCGGTGGAGCCCGCCACCAGCGGCACCATCATGTCGGGCGCGTGTTGCGCGTACTCCAACTCGTGGTGCTCGGCCATCCAGAAGCGCGAGTAGCCGAGCTTCTCCGCCTCCTGGGCGAGGAAGAGGGTCTCGTGGAGACTGTGAAAGGGTTTGAGCCCTTCACGCATCGGACAGAAGTCGAGGATTCCCAGGCGCATGGGCGTCAGACCTCCGGGGGGGTGGGGGGAGAGTCGAGGGAGAAGAGGAAGGTCTCGTCCCAGTCGGGGGGCTGGTCCGTGGCGGCCGCCATCAGCATCAGCGCGATGCCCGCGGCGCCGAACTGCACGTCGGTGACGGGGGCGTTGGGATCCTGCTCGTGGCAGTACCCCCCGGGGCCGACGCCCGGCCGGCGCAGGGCCAGCGTGTGTTCGATCCACCGCCGCGCGGCCTCCCCGAAGACGGACTGCCCGGTGGCCTGGTACAGGCGCAGGAAGACGTGGGCGGTGCCCGCCGTGCCGCAGCACAGGTTGGCGCTGGGGTGCGAGGGCGCGCGCTCCAGCGCCTCCAACGCCACGCGCGTGGCCCAGTCCAGGGTGCGCGCCTCCCACGCGGCGTCCTTCCAGGTATGCGCCGCCCACCACAGGGCCGCGGTGATGCCGGGGTTGCCCACGCACCAACTGAAGCGCGTGTCCGTCACGGGCTCGGCGCCGTTGAGGTAGTGCGGAAAGCGCGGGTGGCCCGGCGCGGCGTGGTTCGCCACCCACCGGAAGCCCTCCTCCAGCAGGGGCCGCGTGTGCTCGCGCGACACGCCATGCGCGTGCGCCAGGCTCAACAGGCACAGGGCGCCGGGAATCCCGTGCGCCAGGCCCATCGTGTAGAGGCCCTGGGGGAAGGTGGCGTCCGCGCCGTAGAGCGACCAGCGGCTCGGGGGCATGGGCCAGGTGGCGCCCAGGGCCGAGCGCTCGGCGGCCTCGTGGGCCCGCGCCACCGCGCGCTCGAGCAGCCGCCGCCCGCTCGGGTGCGGCATGCGTTTGGCGGCGTACAGCCCCATGCCCGCGAGCCCATCGCGGATGTCGCACGGGTGGGGCCACGGCGAGCGGTTCATCTCCACGTCCAGGGACTCGTCCACCCAGACGCACAGCTCCTCCACCTCCAGCGCGGGGTGGCGGGCGGCCAGGTGGGACGCCGCCCAGCCCACCCCGGCCAGTCCCTCGTGCAGGCTCAGGGGCGGACGCGCCCGGCGGGTGAAGAGCGCCGCGGCGCGCTGGAGGCTGCGCGCGGCGTGGTCGAGCCACTTGGGGGCGAGCGAGCGGGCGGCGGCCTCGTAGAAGAGGGCGTAGCCCGTGTGGCCCGCGATGAGTCCAGGCGTCTTGCCCAGGGGAAAGGCCGCGGTGTCCTCGACGATGGCCTCGGCGACTTCCAAGGCCTGACTCCGCAGGGAACCCGACAACAATGGCTTCCAGGAGTGGTTCATGCGCACCCGCTTCCGAAAGGAGGGGGGCACATTACGGTTCGCCTGGCGGCTCGCGCAGGCCCCGCGCCCCGGCTCCGTCTTGAATTGGGCGGGCGAGCGTCGGTCGGTGTCGGGGCCTCGGCGGAGGGGCACTCCGCCAGGGTGATGCGGGGATGTGTGACGGGGTCGGTCAGGCGCGCAGTGTGCGGCCCCACAGCTCCAGCATCCGCGTCCAGTGCTGCGCGGCGGCGTCCGCGTCATACGCCTCCGAGCCCTCCACCGCGAAGCCGTGGCGCGCGCCCACGTAGAGCTCGGAGCGGTGCTTGACGCCCGCCTCCTTGAGCGCCGCCTCCAGCCGGGCGATGGCGTCCGCGGGCATGGAGCCGTCCTGATCCGCGTGGCCGAAGTACAGCTCGCCCCGCACCTGTCCCACCACCCGGTGGGGGCTCTCGGGCGCATCCGTCGCCAGCCGCCCGCCATGGAAGGAGGCCGCCGCGGCGACGCGCTCGGGGAAGGTCGCGGCGATGTGCACGGCCATGCCGCCGCTCATGCAGTAGCCCACCACGCCCGCCTTGCCCACCACGCCCGGCTGGCGCGCGAGGAAGTCCAGCGACGCGGCGGCATCCAGGCGCACGCGCTCGGGGGACAGCGTGGCCATGAGGCCGAAGATGCGCTTGCGGAAGGCCTCGTCGTGCTGGAAGGAGCCCTGCATGTTGGGCAGGGGGGCGCGGCCCTCGCGGTAGTAGACGTGGGGCAGCAGCACCACGTAGCCCGCGTCCGACAGCCGCTGGGCCATGGACTCGAACGCGGGCCGGGTGCCCCCGGCATCCGTGAGCAGGAGCACGGCCGGCCACGGACCCGCGCCCTCCGGGCGATACAACTGCGCGTCCATCGTGCCATCCGCGGTGGGGATCTCGACGTCCTGCCGGGCCATGGGTGCCTTTCGGTTGAGCCAGGCCCATCGTTCGCCCAACGGCACGGACGAGGCAAGCGGATCCACCGGGGTGTTCGCGGGACGTCACAAGCGGCGTGGGCCGTCTCTCTCCGGACGACCCACGGAGACGAACACAGGGCGACGGGAGTTCCCATGGCGACAGGCCTTTCGATCCACATCGGGCTCAACCACGTCAATCCCGCGGCCTACGGCGGCTGGGACGGCGCGCTGGCGGGCTGCATCAACGACGCGCGGGACATGCAGCGCATCGCCGACGGGCTGGGCTACCGCTCCCTGCTGCTCGTCGAGCACCAGGCCACCTCCGCCCGCGTCGTCCAGGAGCTGGGTCTGGCCGCGCGGCGGCTCACCTCGGGCGACATCCTGCTGGTGACCTACTCGGGGCACGGCGGACAGACGCCGGACGTGAACGGCGACGAGGCGGACGGCCAGGACGAGACGTGGGTGCTGTGGGATCGGCAGTTGGTGGATGACGAGCTCTACGCGCTCTGGTCACGCTTCGCCCCGGGCGTGCGCATCGTCCTCCTGTCGGACAGCTGCCACAGCGGCACCGTCCTGCGGATGCGCGAGGCGCCGCCGGGCATGGAGACCTCGCCCCGGCTGGAGGCCGTGCGGACGATGCCGCTCGACGTCCGCGAGGCCCTCGCCGCGCGAGACGCGGCCGGGCTCGCCACGGCGCAGTGGGTGGCCGGACCGGCGGAGCGCGCGCCCGTCCAGGCGAGCGTGCTGCTCATCTCCGGCTGCATGGACCATCAACTCTCGCTGGACGGCGCGGCCAACGGCCTCTTCACCGAGAAGCTCAAACAGGTCTGGAACAGCGGCGGCTTCACCGGGGACTACCGGAGCTTCCACGCGGCGATCGTCTCGCGCATGCCCGCGTCGCAGACCCCCCACTTCGCGACGGCTGGCGTCCCCCACCCGCGCTTCGAGGCCCAGCGGCCCTTCACGCGCGCGGCCCCGAGCGAGTCCCCAACGGTCCGGCCCACCGTGCGCTATGGCGACAGCGGCCCTCATGTCCTCTACCTGCAGCAGCGGCTGAGCGCGTGGGGGGACGTGCTCCTCCTGGATGGCGAGTTCGGCCCCACGACCCATGCGTGTGTCCTGAACTTCCAGCGCGTCCGCGGCCTCATGGCCGATGGGGTGGTGGGCCCGCTCACCTGGCGGGCCTTGGAGGGACGCGCCCCGATGTCTCCCGACGTCTCGGACGGCGCGGAGCAGCCCGCCTGCTGACCCGGCCCGCGTCCTCCCCCTCGTGCCGCGTTTTAAGTCGGTTGACTTCATCAGTCGTCCGACTTAATCGTGTCGGCGTGGGTGGATGGGAGAGACCCTTTCCGGAGGTGGTGGCGTGCGCCCGAGCAAGTCCGACCGAGGCAGCGAGACGCGGGAGCAGATCCTGATCACCGCGGAGCGGCTGTTCGCCGAGCACGGCGTGGAGGCCGTCTCCAACCGACAGGTGAGCGAGGCGGCGGGCCAGTCGAACAACTTCGCGGTGGGCTATCACTTCGGCTCCAAGGACGAGCTGGTGCTGGCGATCGTGCGGCGGCACGCCGAGTCGGTGGAGCGGCGCCGCGCGGAGATGTTCGAGACGCTCGCCGGCTCGACCGACCTGCGCGACTGGGTGTCGTGCCTCGTGCGGCCGACCATCGAGCACCTGGAGTCGCTGGGCAGTCCGACCTGGTACGCGCGCTTCATCGCCCAGGTGACGACGAACCCGACGCTGCGCGAGCGCGTCACCCAGGAGGCCTTCGCCTCGAGCACGCTCCAGCGGCTCGTGGAGGGCATGTTCCGCCTGGTGCCGCGGCTTCCCGAGCATGTGCATCAACAGCGCGGGGTCATGTGCCGGCTGCTCATCGTGCAGCTGTGCGCCGAGCGGGAGCGTGAGCTGCAACAGGGCACCGCCGCGCCCCACGCGACGTGGGCCGCCACCGCGGACGTGTTGGTCGACGCGCTCGTGGGGTTGTGGCTGGCCCCCGACACCTCCCGACGCTGAGCCCGAGCGGATGACCGTGACGAGAGAGGCCGTGAGAAGACCATGAGAATCCAGGACAAGGTGTTCGTCGTGACGGGGGGCGGCAGTGGCATGGGCCGCGCGTTGGTGCACGCGCTGCTGGCCAAGGGGGCGCGGGTCGCCGCGGTGGACATCAACGCGGCCGCCCTGGAGGAGACGCTCACGCAGGCGGGCGCGCGGCGGGATCGGGTGGCCCCCTTCACGGTCAACGTCGCGGAGCGGGCCCAGGTGGAGGCGCTTCCCGAGCAGGTCATCGCCCGCTTCGGGGCGGTGGATGGCCTCATCAACAACGCGGGCGTCATCCAGCCTTTCGTCAAGCTCAAGGACCTGGACTACGCGGCGATCGACCGGGTGATGAACGTCAACCTGTTCGGCACGCTCTACATGAC
Source organism: Archangium primigenium (assembly GCF_016904885.1). Lineage (NCBI taxonomy): Bacteria > Pseudomonadati > Myxococcota > Myxococcia > Myxococcales > Archangiaceae > Melittangium > [Archangium] primigenium. The sequence goes on along the minus strand of NZ_JADWYI010000001.1, from coordinate 6,176,486 downwards.
CAAGGCGTTCCTGCCCCACCTGCTCGCGCGCCCCGAGGCCCACCTCACCAACATCTCCAGCATGGGCGGCTTCCTGCCCGTGCCAGGGCAGACCATCTACGGCGCGACCAAGGCGGCGGTGAAGCTCCTGACGGAGGGGCTGCACTCGGAGCTCCAGGACACGAACGTCCGCGTCATGGTCGTCTTCCCGGGGGCCATGAACACCAACATCATGGTGAACTCGGGGCTGACGTCCGGGCCCTCCGCGCAGGGCGACGCGGGCGCCATCAAGACGCTGGCGCCGGATACGGCCGCGCGGCTCATCCTCGAGGGCATCGAGCACAACCGCTACCGGGTGCTGGTGGGCTCGGATGCCCGGTTCATGGACGCGCTCTACCGGCTCAACCCCCAGCGCGCCGCGGGCTTCATCGCGAAGCAGATGGCCGCGCTGCTGTCCAAGTAACCCCCACGGGCGTCAGGGAACCGTCCGGGCGTTGCCCGCGTCGTCTCCCTGGAGCGTGACGGCGTCGAGCGCCTGCTCGTCGATCCGGATCTCGCCCTTTTGCTTGAGGGCGGCGGTGAAGGCGTCCAGGCCCTGGGAGCGCTTCTCCTGGAGGAGCCGGTTCTCGATGCGCGCGCGGGCGCTCTCCAGGCTCTGCTCCTGTCGCGGTTGCCGCGCCAGCAGCTTGAGCAGATGCAGTCCCCGCTCCGAGGCCACCTCCGACAGCTCACCGACCGACTTCAGCCCGAAGGCGGCTTCCGCCACCGGCGCGCCCCACTGGGCGGCGAGTTCCTCGCGCGTCTTGAAGCCGAGGTCGCCCTCCACCTCCCGGGTGGCGGCATCGTCCGAGCGCGCGCGGGTCAGTTCGCCGAAGGCCCGCGTGTCTCCGCCGGCCTCCCGCCGCCGCGCGTCCGCCAGCAGGCGGGCCGCCTCCTGTTGCACCTGGGCCCGCCGGGCATCTCCACGGGCCGAGGCCAGGAACACCTGGCCCACCCGCACGCGCTCGGGCCGCACGAACTCGGTGAGGTGGTCCTGGTAGTACGCCTTCAGCTCCGCTTCGCTCACCGTCCCGGCCGCCGCGGCCTGCTTCTGGATGAGCTTCTGCACCATCAGCTTCTCCAGCGTGGCCTTCACCTCGGGATCCTGGTCCAACCCCTGACGCCGCGCCTCCTGGGCGAGCACCTCGAAGCGGATCATGCCGCCCAGGAACTCCTTCTTGGACTCCAGCGAGGTGTAGCGCGAGCGGATGAACGCCGGCTGCTCCTCCAGCTTCGCCTTGAACGCGCGGGCGGTGATGGCGCCGTCACCCACCCGGGCGACAAGGGTCTCCCCGGGGGCCACGCCGGAGGTCTCGTTCCCAGCCCGCCCACCGCAGGCCTGCAGGAGCATCAGTGCGGCGGCCATGGCGGTCTTCGACGGAGTCATGAGCGGGGACGCAGTCTACCCAGGGGCCTTCTCGCCATTCAACCCGGAGTAAAGCGCGCGGCTTGTCCCTCCGGGGAGCCCGCGTCACAATCCACCGCGGGTCTTCACCTGGGGTGTGCGTCTGCGTCGGTCCATCGTATCGAGGGGACTTGTCCTGCTTGTCCTGGGAAGTGGCTGTGGAGCGGGGACGACCCCGCCCGTGGCCCCCCCTCCTTCGTCCGCCGACGGCCCCCAGGTGGCGCGCTTCGTGGGAGGAAGCCTCTCGCTCGAGGAGTTGCGGCGCGAGTCTCAGCGCTTGCCCCCGTCCTTGCGCGAGCAGTTCGAGAGCGAGGCGGGACGGCGCGAGTTCGTGGGGGCCCTGGTGGACAAGCGGCTGATGGTGCTGGAGGCCCGGCGGCGGGGCCTGGCCGAACAGCCGGAGATCGTCCGGCAGGTGCGGGAGTTGGAGGAGCGGCTCGTGGTCCAGGCCCTGCTCGCGCAGGAGGAGCGGAACCTGGGGCCCCCGAGCGAGGCGGAGCTGCGCGCCTATCACGAGGCGAACAAGGACAGCTTCCGACAGCCCGAGCGGCTTCGCGTCACACGGGTGTTGGCCGCGGTGGGGCCGGGGCGGGGCTCGGCGGAGCAGGCCCGGGCGCGCGTCCGGGCGGAGCAGTTCGCGCGGCGCCTGCGCGCGGGTGAGCCCATGGCACGCGTGTCCTCGGAAGGAGAGGGGCCGGAGCGGGCGCGCCAGGGGGAGCTGGGACTGCTCGTCCGGGGCGCGGGGCGGGACCCCCGGCTGGAGCGGGCCGCGTTCGCGCTCACCCGGCCGGGCGAGGTGTCGCCCGTCGTGGAGCTCGAGGACGGCTTCGCGGTGCTCCAGCTCGTGGAGCGGCTGCCAGGTCGGACACCGCCCTTCGAGGAGGTCCGCTCGGAAGTGGAGGGCCGGCTGGCGCCCACGCGTCAGCGCGGGGTCTTCGATGCCCTGCGCGCGCGGCTGCGGAGCACGGCGGAGGTCCAGGTCGAGCTGACACCGACGCCCTGATTGCCACCCAGAACCTCCTGTGCGTAAGGTTGGCTTCACTTTCCGTGAAGCCCTGGGGGCGGCGGACAGTCACGAACCGTCAACGACAGAGGGGAGGGCGGGATGCGGTCCTGGGTCACATGGCTCGGCGTTGCGCTCGTCCTGCTCGGGGGCGGATGTCGCGACACGCCCTCCTCCAGGGAGGATCCGCCGCCCGGGAAGACGGCCCAGGTGCGTGACGCCATCATTCACGGCGTATCGGGCCGCCAGGACGTGTTCCAGGTCGCCGACAACACCCTGCGCGAGCGGGCCATGCGCTCCAGCGTGGCGCTGGTCCACGCGAACGCGCTCGATGCCCGCGATCCCGAGAACATCCAGTTCCTCGCGCGGAGCGTGTGGGACGTTCATCGGCTGTGCGATCCGCCCTACAGCACCACCCGCGACCTCGCCCCGGCATTCTGCTCCGGAACCTTGATCGATGACGCGCTGGTGCTGACGGCCGGCCACTGCGTGCCCACCGCCGAGGCCTGTGCCCAGACCCGCCTCGTCTTCACGTTCTACCGGGCCGATTATTACGGCCTCGCGCCCCGCACGCACGAGGATGTCTTCCAATGCCAGGACGTCGTCGTGCGCGCCCGGGGACAGGTGGCCGGGCGTGACCTGGACTACGCCATCCTCCGGTTGGATCGTCCCGCCACCCCGCGCTTCGCCTCCGCCCCCCTGCGCGCGGGCGCGCGCCCCATGGCGGCACGCGAGCCGGTGGCGGTCATCGGCACCAGTGGTGGCACCGCGCTCACCCTCGACGCGAGCGGCACGGTGCTCTCGGCGCGCGCGGAGGTCCGGGACTATTTCGTCGTCGACGCGGACATGGCCGTGGGCAGCGCGGGGGCGGGGGTCTACGAGCTGCGGGGCCACGGGCTCGCGGGGGTCCTGGCGCGTGGCGAGCTGGACCATGTCCTCGCCCCGGGACGTGACTGCTGGACGGAGCGCGTGTGTACCGGGCCCGTGGGGTGCCGGGGCCAGGACGTCACCTACGTGCGCCCGGCCCTCGAGGCCTACTGCCAGGCCGAGTCCAACCCCCGCCTGTGTCCGCCCCCGGAGGCGACCCCCTCGCCGGAGGCCCAGGACTTCACCGCCACCGGCACTGGCTCGGCGCGACACGACACCTTCAATTACACGGTGCGCTTCACGGCGGGAGACCGGGTCCTGCTCGGCACCTGTGGCGTGCCGCTCGCCTCCGCCCACGGCGACACCAGCCTGCGGCTGATGTCCCCCTCCGGCACGGAGCTCGCGTTCAATGACGATGCCTGCGACAGCCGTGGCTCCCAGGTCGAGTTCTTCGCCACCGAGACGGGCGACTACGAGGTGCGCGCGGGCTGCCACGGCGAGGAGTCCTGTGGCGGCACCGTCGCCTGGAGCAAGTCCTCGGCCCATGGCAGCCGGGACTACAGCGCGAGCGATACCAACAGCGCCTCCAGGAACACCGTGAACTGGACCCTCCGTCTCTTCGCCGGGCAACACCTGGTCCTGGGCACCTGTGGTGTTCCAGGCGCGAGGGATTGGGGCGGCGCCGTGCTCCGCCTGGAGGGACCCTCGGGGTCCGAGGTGTCCTCGAGCTACACCTGCAGCAGCCCGGGCAGTGGAGGCAATCTCACCTACACCGTTCCCCCGGAAGGCGGTGGCGAGTACCGGGTCCGCGCCGGCTGCTTCGGCTCCGCGTCTTGTGGGGGCACGGCCGCCTGGAGGATCCAATGAGCCGCACGCTCAGGGCTCGGGGCGCGGGGTGGGGGGTCCTGCTGGCCCTCGTGCTGCCCCTCACGGCCTGGTCCGCGACGGTGACGTCCACCTTCCCCGTGGTGCCGCTCGCGCCGGGACTCCAGGCCGTGGAGGTGGGGGTCGAGGTGCGGGGCCCCACGGAGCAGGTGTTGATGTCCGTGCGTGGGCTGTCCGCCTCGCGGGGCGCCTTCGCCGCGCTGACGGACGTGGTCGTGGATCGCGACCACGCGGGGGCCTTGTCCTTCCACGTGCTCGTGCCGCTCTCCCAACCCTTCCCGGAGGACGGGGTGCTGGAGGTGGTGGCCCGGCCGGTGGGGGAAGGGGAGGGCGAGGCACTCACCACGCGCTTCGAGGCCTCGGCCCCGCCGCCGCGCTTCGGGGGTGTACCGGTGCGCGTGCGCGCCGAGCCCTCGCGCCAGGTGCTCACCCTGGAGCTGGCCTACGAGGGCGCCGTGGTGGCCGCGCGCGCCTCCGTGGTGGGCGCCTCCGCCGAGGCGCTGCGCCGCGTCCACGGCAGCCTGGAGGACGTGGGACCCGTGGCCTTCGTCCAGGTGCACCGCCTCACGGCGCGTCCGTCCTCCGCCACCCCGGGCCGTGTCTTCTTCTCCGTCCCGCTTCCCGCCGAGCCCCTCCCGCATGACGGCGTGGTGATCGCCGACGTGTCGCTCGAGGACGCCTTTGGCCGCACGGTGCACGCCTCTGCCGTGGAGTTCACCCAGTCCACGACGTTCGATCCCGTGGTGGGCGTGTCCGTGCAGCCCTCGCCCCTGTTGCTCTCCGAGGGCTTCGGCCAGCGCGTGCCCCTGCAGGTGACGGGCGCGTTCGTCCTCGCGGGCGAGGTGGACCTGTCCGGGCCCCACCGCGGCGTGCGCTACCGCTCGCTGGATGAGGGCGTGGCCTCGGTCACCGAGGACGGACAGGTGGTGGCGCGCGCCAACGGCGAGACGGACATCGAGGTCGTCTACGCCGGGCTCACCACCACCGCCCACGTGCTCGTGGACTCCAACGTGGAGGTGGTTCAGTGGGAGGTGTTGCCCGTCTCCGCGGTCATCCCCCGCGTGGGGGACGTGCTGCGGCTGGGGCTCGAGGGGGTGCTCAGCGATGGCCGGCGGGTGGACCTGTCCTCGCGCGCCCTGGGCACCACGTGGACCAGCCTGGATCCGGGTGTGCTCACCGTGGCCGCGGACGGCCGCGCCGTGGGCCTGCGTCCCGGAACCGCCCGGGTGGAGGCCCATCACGCGGGCTACTCGGCCCAGCGCCTGGTGGAGGTGCGGGACGGGCCTCCGGAGATCGTCCTCACCGCGCCCGGCACGGTGCGGGCCGGCTCCTCCTTCGAGCTGCGCGCCCGCGCCGAGGACGACGTGGCCCTGGCCCACGTGGAGTTCCTGGTCAACGGCGTGGCCGCCTCGCGGCTGACCGCGCCGCCCTTCGTGCTCAAGCTGCATGCGCCGCCAGTGGCCGGAGCGGCGATGGTGCTCGGCGCGGTGGCCGTGGACTCGCGGGGCAACCGCACCCGGGCGGCGGACGTCACCGTGAAGGTCCTGCCGGGGCAGGTGCCCAGCACCACGCCCGTCGTCCCCGAGCTGCCCCTGCCCGGCGCCCTGATGCTCGAGGGCCTGCCCCAGACGGTGAGCGTCACCAGCGGGGACTGGACGCAGGGGCTGCTCTCCCCCCAGGACTTCCAGCTCGTGAGCTTCTACGCGGATGGGGTTCTCCTGGGCACCAGCCGGGCGGCGCGCGTGGAGCTGCGCGAGTTCCAGCCGCCGCCCCCCGCGCCGAAGGAGTTCATCGCCGTGCCCGTCTGGGAGGTGAGCTTCGTGCCGCGCGTGGGGACCGCGGGCACCGTCGTGCCGCTCTACGCCGAGGTCGTGGATGCCCGCGGCGCCACGGCGCGGGGCCCCACCGTGCTGGCCCGGGTGGCGCGGGATGGGCCGCCGCTCGTCTCCGTCCGCAAGCCCTCGGGGCCCCGTGTCCACGCCACGGTGGGCCGTCCCGTGCGGCTGGAGGGCCTCGTCGAGGACGACGCCATCACGCTCGGCGTGGAGTTGTCCTTGCTGGCGGATGGCGCCCAGGCGAGCCGGACCCGGCTGGTGGGCGCGGGCCTCGCGGGCTCCCGCGCGGGCTCCTCGGCCTTCTCGCTCGAGTGGGTTCCACCCGCCGCGAGCGTGGGCCGCCTCGTGCGCTTGCAACTGGTGGCCCGGGACGCGGCGGGCAACGAGACGCGCGCCTCGCTGGAGGCGAGCGTCGTCGCGGACGCTCCGCCCCAGGTGGCCCTGCTGACCCCGGTGCCCGGGGGACAGGTGCTCGCGGGGACGTCGCCGGGGCTCACCGCCTCGGTGGTGGACGACAGCGCGGGGCCCGTGGAGGTGACGTGGCGCATCGACGGGGTGCCCGTGGGTGCCTCGAACGCGCCCCCCTACCGCGTCGCCTGGACGGTGCCCGTCTCGGCCGCGGGCCGGACCTTCCAGGTGCGCGCCACCGCGCGGGACTCCGCGGGCAACGAGGCCCAGGCCCAAGGCGAGGTCTTCGTCGTCTCCGACACCTCGCGCCCCTCCGTGTCGCTCGTCGTGCCACGCCCCCTCACCGAGGCGCCCGAGACGCAGGATCTCGTGGTGACGGTGGCCGGGCAGGACGATGCGCCGGTCACGCGCGTGGAGGTCCTGCTCGACGGCGAGCTGCTGTTCACCGACACCGCCCCCGGGCCCAACGGCGCGCTGCCGGGCTCCTTCCTCACCCACACGCTGCTGCGCTCCGCCCAGTTGCGCGGGCGCCAGCAGGTGCGCCTGGGCGCGCGGGCCCAGGACGCCTCCGGCAACGTGGGGACCTCGCCCGAGGTGCTCGTCAAGGTGCTGCCCGACACCGCCCCCACCGTGCGCTTCGTGACGCCCGGGGTCCCGGCGCGCGCCACCCTCGGCACCGTGCTGGAGATGAGCGCCGAGGCCGAGGACGACGTGGCCGTGGCGGCCGTGGAGTTCTTCGCCGACGGGAAGTCCGCGTGCCGCGCCGTCCTGCCGCCCTACCGCTGCGCCCTGCCGCTCGCGGGGGCCGCGCGCACCCTCGTCCTGCGCGCCGTGGCGTCGGACTCGGGCGGGCAGTCCAGCGCGGTGGAGCGCACCGTCCAGGTGAACGAGGACACCGAGCCGCCCCTGGTCGCCTTCCGCGCGCCCGCCGAGGGGGCCTTCGCCTTCGCGGGCCGGGAGCTCGTGGTGGAGGTCGCCGCCACGGACGACGTGGGCGTGCGCGAGGTGCAACTGTCCTTGGAGGGTCGCTCCCTCGGCACCCGGAGCGGGGGCGTGGCCGAGGGCCTCTACCGGCTCTTCAGTTGGCGGGTGCCCATCGCCCTGGAGGCCGCCGGACGCACGCTGTCGCTCCAGGCGGTGGCCACGGACACCTCGGGCCTCACGCGCTCGCGCGCGCTGGAGGTGCGCGCCCGCCGTGACGAGCCCCCCGCCGTCTCCCTCACCTCGCCCGCGCCCCACAGCGCCTACAAGGAAGGCGAGGACGTCCGCCTGGTGGTGACGGTGGCGGAGGACGACGGCGTCGTCGGGCTCGTGGGCCTCTCCGGTGGCAAGCGCCAGGGCCCGCTGCCCGAGACGGGGCCGCTCGTGGACGTGTCCAAGCCGCTCGCGCTCACCGTCCGCGCGCCGTCCATCAGCCGGGGCGAGCCCCCCACCGTGGGCGTGGAGGCGCGTGACACCGCCCGCCAGACGGGTCTGGCCCAGGTGATGCTCCAGGTGGCGCGCGACACCGAGGCGCCCACCGTGGTCTTGACCTCACCCCTGCCGCCCTCCACGGGTCGGCTCCAGGTGAACCAGGGCGGGGCGCTCTCGCTGCGCGTGGACACCCAGGACGACGTGCGGGTGGTGCGCGTCGCGGCGGTGGTGGATGGTCAGGAGGTCGCGGCGGTGGAGGGCCGCGAGCCGCTCGGCCCTCAATCCGAGCGCTTCGAGGAGGTGCGCCAGCCTCACCCCTCGCTGCCCGGGGAGTTCCTCGTCAGCCGCCGCTACCTGGGCACCTTCGCCGGCACGGTGGGCTTGGGGGCGCTCGCGCCGGGGCTCCACACGCTCGCGGTCCGCGCCCAGGACGCCGCGGGCAACACCACCACCACCCCGAGCCTGTCGGTGGAGATCCTCGAGGTGCGTGACCTGCTCCCGCCCCGGGTGACGCTGGCCCTGGTGGACGTGCCGGACGAGCTCACGTGCGTGGCCGGCGCGCGGGTGAAGCTCCAGGTGGAGGCCTCGGACGACGTGGCGATCCACGAGGTGGCGCTCAGCTTCGAGGGCGTGCCGGTGCCCCTGGTGAAGCCTCCGCGCGGCGCGCCCACGCGCTGGAGCGAGGAGGTCTCCTTCGTCCTGCCCGCGCTCGGCGCGGAGGACCGACGCGACGTGACCTTCCTCGCGCGGGTGACGGATGGGGCCCAGCACGTGAGCGTGGTGCGGCGCACCTGTCGGTTGAGCCCGGACACGCCGCCCCAGGTGCGGTGGGTGGGGCCCGGGGCGGGGAGCGTCCTCACCGAGGAGCGCACCGAGCCCGTGCAGGTGGAGGTGAAGGACGACGTGGGCGTCCGGCGGGGCCTGCGGGTGCTGTCCACCTCGGCGGTGGCGGTGCCGGGCCTCGCGGACCTCGAGCTCGAGGCGCCGGCGGCCCACACGGGCCTGGGCGTGCCGCGCGCGACCCTGGTGCTGGGCGGGGGCACGGGCTTCTCCGTGGAGGCCCGCGAGGGGCGGCTCCGGGTGACGCCCGCCGCGGAAGGGCAGGGCGGCGAGGGGAGCACGGAGGGGCGGTTGCTGCTGAGCGTGGAGCCCTCGCCGGAAGGGGAGGGCGCCCAGGCGCAGGTGCGCTGGCGCTACACGGTGAAGGCGGGCCGCGAGGACAGCGCCGCCCTCCAGGCCTTTCGTCAGGCCTATCCCGAGGGCACCGCCCGGCGCCCGCTCGCCGCGCCCACGTACGCCACGGCGCTGCTCTTTCCCGCCCAGGACATCGAGTTGGAGGAGGTGGACATCCAACTGACCCAGGTGTCCGAGGAGGCCCGGGCGCTGGCGGTGACGCGGCTGGGCCTGCGGGGCTGGGGCTCGCCCCGGTTGCAACTGCGCGCCGAGGCCGCCGGGGAGCGCGTGGCCTTGCAGCGCTGGTCGCCCTCGCCCGTCACCCGTCCCGGTGAGGCACGGCGGGTGGAGGAGACGGTGTGGGTGCCCGCCGGGATGGCCCCGCGCGACGCGCGGCTGACGGTGCTCGCCGAGGACACGGGCGGCCGGGTGGGCGTCGCCTCCACGGTGTTCGCCACGCGCGCGGACACCGAGCCGCCCCGCGTGTCCATCCGCTCGCCCGGCAGTGGCGCGGTGGTGGTGGAGGACACCGTCTTCGAGGTGCGCGCCGAGGCCGAGGACAACGCGCGCCTGGAGCAGCTCGAGCTGTGGGTGGATGGGGTGTCGCGTCAGGCGGTGCGCGTGGGGGCCACGGGCGCGGCCGTCTCCCATGCCTTCTCGCTCTCGCTGCCGCCGCGGGCCTCGGGGCAGCCCGCGGAGCTGTCGGTGGTGGCGCGTGACGGGGCGGGCAACGCCACCGCGTCCGCGATCACCTACGTGAACGTGAAGCCGGATGGGGCGCCGACGGTGGCCTTCCAGGCGCTCTCGTCCCCGGTGGAGCAGTTCACCCGCGCCGAGCTCGACAGCGGCTACGTCCTCATGCTGCAGGGGGCCGCCGCCACGCTGGACCTGCTGCTCGAGGACGACGCGGGCCTGGCCTCCCTGCGCGTGCTGTTCGGCGACCAGGTGATCAAGGAGGCGGCCTTCACCGGCGCCCCGCGACGGCTCACCCAGCAGGTGACGTTCACCCCGCCCGTGGGCCGGGACGGCGCCCCCTATGTCCTGCTCGTGTCCGTCACCGACACCGCGGGCCAGACGAAACAGGGGCGGTTGATCATCGAGTCGCGCCGGCCCCGTGCCCCCGCGCTGGCCCTGGCCGCGCCCACGCCCGGCGCCACGCTCGCCGAGGGCAGCATCCAGCTGCTCTTCGACGCCGTGGCCGTGGACGACACCGGCATCGCCCGGGTGGAGCTGTTCCTCAACGGCCAGCCCGCGTTGAGCCTCTCGCGGGGACTGGACATCCCCTGGACCGACGACGGCGCCGGCCACGTCGTCATCACGGATCCCGCGCTCCGGCGCGCCTTCGAGTCGCTGCCCGCCGACGTCGCGGACCTCCAGCGGGTGAAGCACTTCCGTGGCCGGGTGGAGCTGCCTCCGGGCTTCGTCTCCCTGCGGCCGGGCCAGACCGACGAGGCCCTGCACCTGCGCGCCGTCGCCATCGACCAGGAGGGCCATCGCACGGTGCTCGAGCAGCCGCTGCGCATCGAGGCGGACGTGACGCCGCCGCTGGCGGACCTGCTGCGGCCCACGCCGGGCCGCAACGTGGTGGAGGGCACCTCGGTGCTCATCGAGGTGGCGGCGCACGACAACGTGCTCGTGGATCGCGTGGAGCTGCTGGCCGGCCCGAGCGCCAGCGCGCTGCGGGTGGTGCACGTGGCCGCGGGCTTCCCGCCCACCAACGCCGTCCCGGACTCTCCCTTCGACGTGTACGCGCCCGTGGTGCGCTACGCCTTCACCGTGCCCACGCTCGCGCAGCTCGGCTCCCCGCTGCCCGTGCCCTACTTCATCGCCGCGCGCGCCCGGGACCTCAGCGGCCACTGGACGGCGCCCGCCGACATCCTCCTGCAACCCATCGACATCGTCCCGGACCAGCCGCCCGGGGTGTCCATCCTCTCGCCCGCGGACGGCTCGCCCGCCGTGGCCGGCAGCCGGCTCACCGTGGTGGTGCTGGCCGAGGACGACGTGGCCGTGGGCAACGTGCGGCTCGAGGTGGATGGCACGCCCCTGCCCCTCACCCTGCAAGCGCCTCCCTTCAGCTTCCAGGTGCCCGTGCCCGACCGCTCGGGCGAGTTGCGGCTGCGCGCGGTGGCGGTGGACTCGGGGGGCCACGAGGTGGGCTCCCAGGTGCTGGTGCTCCCGCTGCGGGGAGATCAAGCCCCCACCGTCGCCGTGGCCCAGCCCCGTCCGGAGCAGCACCTCACCGAGGGCCGCGACTTCGCCCTGGTGGTGGCCGCCCAGGACGACGTGGCGGTGAGCAGCGTCGAGGTGCTCGTGGAGGGGGGCCTGTCGGGCCCGCAGCGCTTCGTGGCCTCGAGCCCTCCCTATTCCTTCCGGGTGCCCCTGCCTCCGGGCTCCGCCGGGCGCACGTTGCGCGTAACCGCCCGCGCCCGCGACTCCGCGGGCCACGAGTCCGTGTCCCCCGAGGTCTCCGCCCTGGTGGTGAAGGACACCGCGCCGCCCACCGTGTCGTGGCTGCGTCCCGTCGCGGGCGCGCAGGCCCTGGAAGGCTCGGTGCTGGAGCTGGAGGTGGACGCGCGCGACGACGTGGCCGTCACCAGCGTGGAGCTGAAGTTGGATGATCAGCCGCTCGCCCTCATGCCCGCGGCGCCCTTCCGGCTGTCGTACCACGTGCCCGCGAGCGCCAGTGGCCGGGCCCTGGTGTTCTCCGCCACCGCGAGGGATCCCTCGGGCAACACCACCGTGGCCACCCGCCGCCTGGAGGTGGTGGAGGACGAGCCCCCCACGGTGGCGGTGACCGCGCCCGCGCGGATCGTCGTGGGCAGTCCCGCGCTGCTGCGCGCGCGCGCCAGTGACGACGTGGCCATCACCGAGGTGGGCTTCCACCTGGGCGCCGACGCCGCCACCTCGCGCGAGGTGGCGCGGCGCTACCTGCTGCCCCACGAGGTCCGCTACACCGCCACCGAGGAAGAGGTGGGCACGGTGTTGACCCTGCGGGCGCGGGCGCGGGATCTCGCCGGGCACGAGGCCTGGTCGTTGCCCGCCTCCATCCAGGTGGTGCCGGACCAGCCGCCCGTCGTCGCGCTCACCAGGCCCCTGCCGGGCGAGTCCATCTTCGAGGGCCAGCGGCTGCGCCTGGAGGCCGAGGCCACGGACGAGGAGGGGCCCTTGCGGCAGGTGACCTTCTTCGTGGACGGGCGCAAGGTGCACGTGGCCACCCAGCCCGCGGGCATTCCAGGGGCGCCGAACCGCTTCGCCACCCACTACAGCCCGCCGGTGGGCACGGGCAACCGGCTGCTGCGGCTCACGGCGGTGGCGGTGGACGCGGTGGGGCAGGAGACGGAGTCCGCCCCAGTGGTGATTGGCACCGTGCGCGACACCGTGCCACCCGAGACCCAGCTCGCCCAGCCGCTCGCCGGAGACGTCGTCACCGAGGCGGAGCCCGTGCTCCTGAGCGCCGCGGCGATCGATGAATCGGCCGTGGTGGGCGTGAGCTTCCGGGTGGAGGGGACGCAGGTGGGTCCCCCCTCCACCGTGCCGCGCCCGGGCCCCTCGCAGCGCCCGCTGTATGACGGCACGTGGCTGCCGCCCTCGGGCTTCGCGGGCCAGCCGCGCACGATCGTCGCCGAGGCGGTGGACCCCTCGCAGAACCCGGGCCGCTCCGAGCCCGTCACCGTGGAGCTGGGCCTGCGCGCCGAGCCCGCGCTGGCGCTGGTGCCGGAGTCCTCCTCGCAGCGGCAGCGGGGCCTCTCGGGGGATGGCGAGGGGCTCGTGCTCCACGGGGTGACGGTCGAGCGGGTGGGTGAGCTGCCGCCGCCCTGGCCCCGGGGACGACTCGCGCTGGGGCGGTTGGACGCCAACGGCCTCGCGCGGCTCGGGTCGGTCAAGCTGCCCGGGGAGCCGGTGAGCACGACGATGCTGGGACGGCTGGCGCTGGTGGCGACCCGCCCCGTCTTCAATCCGGACAACAAGCAGACGACGCCCTCGCTGCTCCAGGTGGTGGACCTGTCCAACCTGGCGATTCCGCGCATCCGGGGCTCGGTGGAGCTGCCGGGCTCCGACGTGCACGAGGTGGTCGCCCGGGATCGGCTCGCCTTCGTGGCCAACGGGAGCGCGGGTGTCACCGTGGTGGAGCTGGGCAATCCGGACGCGCCCCAGCGCGCCTTCACCCGGCCGATGGTGGGGTCGGCGCGGGGCGTGGCCCTGGCGGACAAGTGGTTGCTGGTGGCCGCGGGGTCGGGGGGCCTGCGCGTGCTGGACGTGCGGGACCCGACCCTGCGCGAGCTGGGCTTCGTGGCGCTGCCCGGCGAGGCCACCCGCGTGGAGGTGGTGGGCTCGCGCGCCTACGTGGGGTGCTCCAGCGCCCAGGCGCCGCTCGCGGTGGTGGACCTGTCCACGCCCTCGCGGCCCCGGCTGCTGTCCCTGCTCTCGCACGCGCCGCGCCGCGCCGACCTGCTCGCCCGGGACGTGACGGACGTGGCCGTCTCCGGCGGCGTGGCCCTGGTGGCCACCGCGCTCACGGATCAGGAGTCCAAGCCCGTGAAGGGCCTCTTGTCCGCCGCGTGGGTGAAGGAGGACGGCACGGCCTCCACCTTCGTCCGGGCGAACCTGCCCGGGGCCCGGGACGTGGCCTTCAGTCAGGGGCGGCCGGTGGCGCTGCTGGGAGACGCGGCGCTCGGCGTCTTCACGCTCCCGCGCCTGACGGTGACGGGGATGGAGCCCGTGGCGGGGGCCGAGCAGGTGGCGCTCGACGCGCCCGTGCGGCTGACCTTCTCGCGCCCGCTGGACGCGGCCACCGTGACGGAGCAGACGGTGGTGCTGCGCTCGCGCGACGCCGTGCTCGGCCCGGTGGTGTCGGCGAGCGTGACGGTGGACGAGACCCAGGTGCGCCTCACGCCCCGAGCGCCCCTGGCGCCCCACACCGAGTACTTCGTCACCGTACTGCCCTCGGTCTCCGCCGAGGGGGGACTCGCGCTGGGCGAGCGCTTCGTGTCGCGCTTGCGCACGCGCACGGCCGCGGGTGAACCCCCCCGGGTGGCGGATGTGCGGCCGCCCGCAGGCCCGGTGGAAGGCGGCACGCGGGTGCGGGTGTGGGGCCAGCACTTCGCCCCGGGCGCCAAGGTGTTCTTCTCCGGCCAGGAGGCCACCCAGGTGAAGGTGGACGCGGACGGGCGGGGCCTGGAGGCCCTCTCGCCGCCGGGCCTGGAGGGCGCGAGCGTGGTGTCGGTGCTCAACCCGGACGGGCTGGAGGGCTCGCTGCTGGGCGGCTTTCTCTACCTCCAGGTGTTGGACGTGGGGGCGGTGGTGCCCGCCACGGGCAGCGTCGGCGGAGGCCAGCTCGTGGAGCTGTCCGGCTCGGGCTTCCAGCGGGGCGCCTCGGTGCACTTCGACGGGGTGCCCGCCACCGACGTCCGGGTGCTGTCGCCGGGCCGCCTCTCCGCGCGCACGCCGCCGGGGCGCTTTGGCACGGTGGACGTGCGGGTGGACAACGCGGACGGCCGGTACGTGGTGAAGCCGGACGCCTTCCTCTACTCGAACCTCGTCGTGTCGCGGGTGCTCGGACGCCACGTTCCCCTGCCGGACCACGACGGCCCCGTGCGCCCCGCCGAGAAGCTGCCGCGCGGCGTGCCCCGGGCCGTGGTCCTGAAGAATGGCCTCGCGTGGTTGCTGAGCGAGGGCCGGGTGCTCGAGAACGCCCGCTCTCCCGAGGAGCTGCTCCAGCGCAGCCTGCACGCGGCCCTGACGGTGGTGGACGCGACGGTGCCGGAGAACGCCGTGGTGCGCGGAGGGGTGTCGTTCTCGCCGCCCTACCAGCCCCGCGCGCTCGCGGTGCGTGACGCCCTGGCGTACGTGGTGGCGGACGCCAAGGAGTTGCCCTTCGTGGACGTGGTGGGGGAGGGCGGGCCCTCGCTGCTGGTGGTGGACGGGGCGGTGCTCCAGGCGCCACGCGTGGTGACGGCGGTGCCCTTCGAGGGCCAGGCGCGCGCGGTGGCCCTGGCGGATGATCTGCTGCTGGTGGCCGCGGGCCCGGGGGGCCTCGCTCTCTTCTCCGTGGCCGAGCCCTCGCGGCCGGTGCTCGTGCGCGCCGTGCAGCGCATGCGCGTGCGGGGCGAGGTGCGCGCGGTGGACGTGCTCGACGTGGCCGTCTCCGGGCGCCATGCCCTCGTCAGGGTCGCCACCAGCGCCGGTGGGTCCTCGCTGGTGCTGGACCTGGCCGCGCCCGGCCTCGAGGTCATCGGCGAGGCGGGGGACCTGGGCCCCGTGGCGCTCCAGGGCCCGCGGGGGCTCGCGCTCTCGGGCGGGCGGATCCACACGCTCTCGCTCTCGCCGCCCACGTGGCCCCGCACCCTCGTGGGCATGACCTCGCTCGTTGGCAACTCGCCCCAGGTCGTCGCGGTGGGCCCCCACGTGGGCGCGGTGGGCGCCGAAGGCGCGGTGGGCGCCGAGGGCGGCTCGCGCTCGGGCACGCTGGAGGTCTCCCTGAGCGCGGATCCCTCCCGGCCCCGGGCGGTGGACGCGGTGGATCTCCTTCCCGCCGCGCGCTTCGGGGGCGTCGCGGTGGAGCGGGACGTGGCCGTCGTCTCCGTGTCCGCCACGCTGATGCGGGAACCCGGAACCGGGAGGCTCACGGTGTCCGAGGGCCCCATGCCGGAGGATCCGAACAGACCGGTGCCGCCCGCGGATGGACTGGCCGTGGTGCGCATGCCCTTCCTCATGGGCGTGGGCAGCCAACCCGCGGATGGCGACACCGACGTGCCCACCTCCACGCCCCTGCGGCTGGAGTTCAACCGCGAGGTGGCGGGGGCCTCGGCCGAGACGGTCCGACTCATCCGCCAGGATGGCTCGGTGAACGGCGTGGTGGAGTCGGCGGGAGTCCAGGTGCTCGGGCGCACCGTGCTGCTGCTGCCCGGGCAACCGCTCGCCCCCGCGACGCGCTACCGCGTGGTGGCCGAGGCGCTGACGGATGCCGACACCCAGGCGCGGATGGCGGGCCCCTTCACGTTGGAGTTCTCCACGGCCAGCGGGCCCCACGCCCTGCCCGTGTCCGTGGTGGGCCTCACGCCGCGCGAGGGCCCCGCCACGGGGGGCACGCTCGTGAGCGTGACGGGCACGGGCTTCGAGGCCGGCGCCAACGTGCGCCTGGGCGGGGTGCTCGCCACCGAGGTGGGGGTGTCGCCGGATGGCACGCGGTTGACGGCGCGCACGCCCGCCAATGTCGCGGGGGCCGCGACGCTCGAGGTCCTCAATCCCTCGGGGAGCGTGGCGCGGCGCCTGGGCGCGTTCCTCTTCACCCAGCCGCTCTCCCTGCTCGCGGCCACTCCGGCGCGGGGTCCCGCCTCGGGTGGCACGCGGGTCCTGCTCACCGGCACCGGCTTCTCCTCGGAGGGGAGCGTCCAGGTGCGCTTCGGCGGCGTGCCGGCGTTGCGCACCCGGGTGCTCGGCCTGGACAGGCTCGAGGTGTACACGCCCCGGGGCCTGCGCGGTCCGGTGGACATCCAGGTTCTCCAGGCGGACGGGCAGCGGGCCACCCTGACGAAGGGCTACGTCTTCGATCAGCCGGGCGGGGCCTCGGTGGCGCTCAAGAACCGGCCCGTGGACGTGGTGGTGGTGGGCGACTCGGCGCTCGTGCTCCAGCGCGATGGGCTGTCGGTGGTGGACCTGTCCGGGCTCTACCGCAAGGGCCCCCTGCGCGACACGCCCATTCCCCCGGACCTGGCGGATGGCCTGGTGGACGAGGATCGCGACGGCGTGGATGACCGGTTCGTCTCCTTCCTCGCGATTCCCGACGCCCTGTCCCTGGCCTATCCGCCCTCGTGGGGCCACCGGCTCTTCGTGGGCACGGGCGGCTGGGACGCGCGGGCGCAGCGCTGGACGCCAGGCGAGGTGCTGGAGGTGAACCTGGGCGACCTGGCCCGGCCCGCCGTGGTGGCCCGCACGGGCGCGGCCCGGGCGCCCGTGTTCGGCCTGGAGACGCGGGACGAGCGGCTCCTGGCCGCCACCGGAGAGCAGGGCTTGAGCAGCCTCGACGTCTCCCATGAGGCGTTCCTCGTGGGCGGCATGTCCGTGACGGGCTCCGCGCAGACCGTGGCCGCCTCCGGGGAACGGGCGGCGCTGGGTCTGGGCCAGCGCGACGCCACCTTCGCCGTGTCCCAGGGCGAGCTGCGGCTGGTGTCCACCGAGGCGGCCCCCGTGGCGCGCGGGGCGGTGCCGCTGCTCGACGCGCAGCGGACGCGGTGGAAGGGCGAGGTGGCGGTGGTGGCCGCGGGCAGCGCGGGCCTGGTGCTGGTGGACGCGGCGGACCTGATGGCGCCCCGGGTGCTCGCCACGGTGCCGGTGGGCGGCTTCGCGTGGGACGTGCGGCTCCAGGGGGACCTGGCTTATGTGGCCGCGGGCAGCGCGGGCGTGGCGGTGGTGGACCTGACGGATCCCGCCCACCCGGTGGTGCTCTACCACGTGACGGGGGCCCAGGGCGGCGAGGCGAAGCTCGTGGAGCTGTCCTGGGGCGGGCGGCTGGTGAGCCTGCGGGATCGCGGCGTACGGGGCTGGTCCGTGGACTTCGGACGGCCGGCGGAGCTGGCGGTGGTCTCCGCGAGCGTGGCGCCGGGCGAGGTGGTGCCGCTGTCGCTGCCCTCGGTCACGGTGACGCTGTCCGCCGCGCTCCTGCCGTCCTCGGCCCCGGGCGCGTTCTCGTTCACGGCGGAGGGCGTCCCCGTGCCGGGCACCCTGGAGGCGGGCACGGCGGAGCTGCCCGTGAGCACGCTGGTGTTCCGCCCCTCGGCGCCGCTGCCCGCGGGGGCGCTCTTGAAGGTGGCGCTGAACACGTCGCTGCGCTCGCTGCTGGGAGACGCCCTGGTGGCGCCCCACGAGGTGCGCTTCCGGGCCGCGGCGAGCGCGGGAGAGCGGCCGGTGCTCTCCCAGGTGGTGCCGCGCGTGGGCCCGTCCGCGGGCGGCACGGCGTGCGAGTTGCTCGGCGCGGGCTTCGTGCCGGGGACCCTCGTGCACATCGGCGGCGTGCCCGCGCCCATGCTCACGCTCGCCTCCCAGCGGATGACGGTGCGGGTGCCCCCCGGCGCGCCCGGCCTCGCGGACGTGCGGGTGACACACCCCTCGGGCGTCAGCGCGTGGCGCGCGGGCGGCTATTTCTACGCGGCGCCCCTGTGGGTGGACTCGGCGGCGCCGCGCTTCCTCGATCCCCGGGGGGGCAGCGGCGTGCGCCTCACCGGACGGGGCTTCCTGCCGTCCTGGTCCAGCCCGCTGGGCTCCACGCGCGTGCTGCTGCGCGGCCTGCCCGCGCGCGAGGTGCGGGTGGAGTCCACCACGTCCCTGACGGCGGTGGCGGGGCCCGGCTCCTTCGGGGACGTGGACGTGGAGGTGGTGGCGGCGGAGGGGTCG
The DNA here is from genome assembly GCF_016904885.1 of Archangium primigenium. Classification (NCBI taxonomy): domain Bacteria; kingdom Pseudomonadati; phylum Myxococcota; class Myxococcia; order Myxococcales; family Archangiaceae; genus Melittangium; species [Archangium] primigenium. The sequence goes on along the minus strand of NZ_JADWYI010000001.1, from coordinate 6,158,089 downwards.
CCCCGCGCGAGCGCGCCCTCGCCCCTGGGTTACGGGCTGCCGTTCTCCGGCAAGAGCGTGGGCGCCTCCGTCGCGCCGGTGGCGCTGGCCTCCAACGCCGAGCAGCCCCTGTTGCCGTTCGCCGCGGCGGGCGCGGCCATGGAGGGCAACCGCTTCCCCCAGCCGTACACCGGTCCCCTCACCGGGGGCGGCACGGTGCCCGAGTCCTTCCGCATGGTGGCCTATGACGTGAGCCGCGCGGGCCGTCCCGAGCTGGTCGGGGCCTCGGTGGTGGATCCGCCCGATCACCGGGTGGACGAGCTCGTGGGCCGTCTGGCGGAGCTGCTGGAGAAGGGGCTGCCCCTGCCCGAGGTGGAGCTGATGCCGGACTCCATGGACGTGGCGGCGCGCGGCGCCCAGCTCCTGGTGGCCAACGGCGCCAGCGGCCTGTCGGTGATCGACGTGTCCGGCACCACGCAGGAGCAGTGGCCGCTGCGGGGCCGGGGCGGCATCGGCAGTGTGCACGGTGATTCGTACGCCACGCGCCTGCTGCCCACGCCCACGGGCGCCTGGGTGCTCACCCACTCCCTGGCGGGCAACGTCGAGGAAGATGAACGGATCTGCGTGAACTCGCCGACCTACGCGGCGGCGGGCGAGGGCGGTGAGCTGGTGCTCTTCGACACCCGCGACCCGGCGGATCCGGTGCGCGTGGGCCACGTGGGGAGTGGCGCGATCGCCCAGGAGCCGTATGGCGCCACGGTGGCGGGGGGTCGGCTGCTCGTGGCCATGGGCAACCACGAGGGGCTCATGCACTGCACGGACCAGGCGTTTCCTCCGCCGCCATGGGCCTCGCTCAAGAGTGGCCCGCGCACGAAGTTCGTGGGCAAGAGCCACGACTACACCGCCGAGGGCACGGACATCGAAAACATGGCGGGCCCCCATGGCTCGCTGGAGCTGTATGACGGCGCGGGCGTGGGGGCGCGGCGGCTCGCCCGGCGGCCCTATCCCTACAGCCTCACGGACGTGGTGGTGGTGCGCGACGTGGCCATCGCCGCCGCGGCCGAGTACGGCCTGCTCTTCTTCGACGTGCGCGCCGACGAGCCCCAGGCGCCGCGCGAGCTGCTGCGCCTGCCCTTCGATCACACGCTGTCCAACACGCCCGGCCAGCCCCTGCGCCTGCGGCTCGTGGGAGATCTGCTCTTCGTGGCCGCCTCCTCGGGCGGGGTCTACATCCTGGACGTGGCGGACCCCCGTCACCCCGAGTGGATCAGCGGGGGCAACACCGAGCGCGCCCTGGACGTGATGCCGGTGGGAGACCGGCTGCTCGTGGCGGGCCGCACCGAGCTCACCGAGCTGGCGGTGCCCTTCCTCATGCCCCTGTCCACCTCACCCGAGCGGGACGCGCTCGTGCCGCCGGGGCTGGCCTGGCTCGAGGTGCGCTTCAACCGCCCCCTGGCGCCCGCCACCGTCAACGCCACGAGCGTGACCCTGACGGGGCCCGAGGGCGCGGTGCCCCTGACGCTGTCCGTGGTGGCCGAGCCCGCCACGCTCACCTACGCGCTGCGCGCCCGGCTCCCCGAGGCGGGCCTCGCGCCCGGCGCCACCTACGCGCTGCGCGTCGAGTCCACCGTGGCGGATCAACGGGGCGGGGGGATGATCCGTCCCCTGAGCACCTCGTTCCGCACGGGCGCCACGGGCAGCCTCCAGCCAAGGGTGGACACGGTGCGGCCGACCGCCGTGTCGCTCGGGGGGGGCCAGCAGGTGGTGCTCCGGGGCGCGGGGCTGGGCCATGTGGGCCGGGTGCGCGTGGGCGGCGCGGAGGCGAGCTTCCAGGCCGTGGGGGACTCGGAGCTGCGTGTCACGGCGCCGGCCTCGAGCCGCGCGGGACCGGTGGACGTGCGCGTGGAGGACGCGGGCGGACCGTGGGCGGTGCTGCCGCACGGTCTGCTCTACCTGTCTCCGTTCGCGGGCGCGCATGCGGTCCTCACGCCGGACCATGGCTCGGTGGAGGGCGGCACCGCGGTGACGGTGGACTTCGGCGCGGCCTCGCCCGTGGCGCCGGGCACCCGGGTGCTCGTCGGGGACCGGGACGGCGTGGACGTGGACGTGGTGAGCCTGTCCTCGGTGCGCTTCACCACGCCGCGGCCGGAGGGGGCGGGGCTGGTGCCGGTGCGGCTCGTGCGCCCGGGCGAGGCGCCGGAGACGGTGGGCTTCTTCTCGTATGACCTGCCCACCGGAACCACGGTGAAGCTGCCGGGCTTCCCGCCTCGCGAGACGTCCGAGGTGGTGCTCGCGGGAGAGCTGCTGTACGCGGGCGTGCCCACCCTGGGCCATGAGGGGCTCGAGCTGTTCAACCTGCGCGTGCCCGAGTCCCCCATCCGCCTGGGCGGCTTGCGCACGGACGGCCCGGTGCGGGGCGTGGAGGCCCGGGGCGCGCTGGCGCTGCTGGCCACGGACGCGTTCGGCCTGGTGGCGGTGGACGTGCAGGATCCCGCGCATCCCTTCCTCGTGGGCCGGGCCGTCACCGCGGGCCTCGCCACCGGGGTGCGGCTGGAGGGCGGGCTCGCCCACGTCTCGGTGACGCAGCTGGACGCGGGCGCCGGGTACGTGCAGACGTTCGACGTCTCCCAGCCCTCGCTGCCGCTCGTCGCCACCACGCCGCTCACCGAGGACGCGCTCGCCCTGGAGCCCACGCCCGGGCGCTTCTACGCGCTCACCTCCAACGTGCGCGAGGGCGCGCGCGATGCCCTGCGCCTGTCCATCTTCTCGCGCCAGGGCCAGCGCCTGGGTGGCATCGTGGTGGACGCCACCCCGCGCGACTACGCGGAGCTGGTGCGCAGCCGGCTCACCGTGCGGGGCGATCGCGCCTACGTCACCCTGGGCTCGCGCCTGTACGTGTTCGACGTGAGCGACGAAGCCGCGCCGCGTGTCCTGCACTCCACCGAGCTGGGCGCGCCGGCGCGGGGGCTCACCTGGTCGGGCGGCTCGCTGCTCGTGTCCCTGGCGGGGGAGGGCGCCACGCTCGTCACCCTGCCGCCCTCGGAGCTGCTCGGGGTGGGCCATGCGCCCGAGGACGGAGCGCTCGCCTCGCCCTTCGCCTCCGTGCGCGTGGACATGAGCCTGCCCGTGCAGCCGGACTCGGTGACGGCGGACACCTTCCAGGTGATGCGGGTGGGCCCCGGCGGCCCCGAGCCGGTGGCGGGTGCGCGCGAGGTGGTGTTCGCCACGCGGGGCTCCTCGCTCGTGTTCACCCCGGCGGCGCCGCTCCCGCCCGGCGCGCGCATCGAGGTGGAGGTGGAGGGCGTGCGCGCCTTCGACACCCGGCTCCTCGCGCGGCCCGTGTCCTTCGCCTTCCAGGTGGCCCCCGAGGACGCGCTCCAGCCGGTGGTGGAGCGGCTCGAGCCCTCCTCGGGCCTCGTGGGCGGCTTCACCGTCACGCGGGTGCGCGGCGCGGGCTTCCGTCCGGGCGTGACGGTGAAGGTGGCCGGACAGGAGGCCACGGTGCTCTCCGTGGAGCCAGAGGCGCTGGAGCTCGTCGTCCCGCCGTCGCTCTCCACGTCGGGTCCGGCGGCGGTGGAGGTGCGCGACCCGAGCGGCCTGTCCGCGGTGCGGCTCGGGGGCTTTCTCTACCGCGAGCCCCTGCGGCTCACGCTGCTGGCGCCGGATCGCTCGCCGCAGCAGGGCGGGGTGGCCGTGGAGCTGCGGGGCACGGGCTTCATGCCCGGGCTCGAGGTGAAGTTCGGCGGCACGGCATCCTTCCAGGTGGACGTGACGCGCATGGAGCGCGCGGTGGCGGTGGCGCCGCCGCATGCGCAGGGCCTGGTGGACGTGGAGGGGGTGCTCGGCGCCCAGTCCTCCCGCAAGACGCGCGCCTTCCTCTATGGCACGGGCGCGGTGGCCCGGCTGACCACGCCGCCGGTGCGCGACGTGCGGGTGGACGGCTCGGTGGCCTATGTGGCGCTCGGGGGCGAGTCGGACATCGTCGGCCTGGACGCCGAGGGCCACCTCGTCACCCACGAGGCCGGCCGCCGCTCGGAGGAGGGCGGCCTGATGGTGGCGGACATCGGCGAGCCCACGGTGGCGCGCGAGGTGAAGCGGGTGGACGTGCCCGTGCGCGGCGGCGTGCGCCGCATCGCGCGAGCGGGCAACACCCTGTACCTGGCGGCGGGCTCGAAGGGCGTGGTGGCGGTGGACGTGACCCAGCCGGCCAACGCGACGAAGCTGTGGGAGCGGCTCTCGCGGGGTGAGGCGGCGGACGTGGTGGTCGCGGACAGCTTGATCTTCGTGGCGGACGCGGTGGGCGTGCAGGTGTTCCGCACGGGCGAGACGGAGCAGCCCCTGCTCGTGGCCGAGCGCGCCCTGCCCGGAGGCGCGAGCGCGCTGGCGCTGCACGGGGGCCTGCTGCTCGTCTCCAACGCGAGCCCCACGGACGCGCGGCTGTACGTGCTGGACGCGCGACGCGGAGACCTGGCGATGCTGGGGCCGGACGCCTCGCTGGGGCTGTCCGCGCCCGCGCGGCACATCACCGCGGAGGGCACGCGGGCCTTCGTGTCGCTGGGACGCGCCGGCCAGGTGGCGCTGGTGGAGCTGGCGGATCCCGCGCGGCCCGCGCCGGCGGGCACGCTGGTGCTGCGTGACGAGCTCCAGCAGGGCTGGGTCTCCGCCGAGCAGGCGCTGGTGGCGGGAGACGTGGTGTGGGTGGCGGCGGGAGGGGGCAAGGTGCAGCGCTTCGTGGCGCCGGTGGGCCAGACGCCGCGCTGGCTGGAGACGGCGGCGGTGCCCGGCGACGCCAAGGCCGTGGCGCGCGCGGGACGCTACCTGCTGACGGGCACGCTGCTGCTGGACCTGCTGGGCGAGGCGGTGGAGATGCCCCTGTCGGCCGCGCAGGGCAATGGGCGGGACGCATCGTTGACCGGCGGGCTCGTGTCGGTGGCGGTGGACCACCTGGAGCTGCGGGGCACCCTGCCGCGCGCGGGCGAGACGGTGCCGGTGGGGGTGGCGCCGGAGGTGGCGCTCAGCGCGCTGCCGGACATGGCCACCGCGGGCGCGGTGCGGCTGGAGCGGGGGGATGGCACCGAGGTGCGCGTGGCGCGGCAGGTGCGCGCCGAGCCCGAGGGCGCGCGGATGTGGCTGCTGCCGCAGGCGTCGTTGGACGTGGACACTCCGTACGTGCTGCGCGTGGGGCCGACGCTGGCGGACCTTGGAGGCCGGGCGCTGGGGGCGGAGGTGGCGGTGCGCTTCCGCACGGGCCCGAGCGCGGTGCCCGAGCGGCCGGAACTCCACGCGCTGGTGCCGGCCTCGGGCCTGGAGGAAGGTGGGGACGCGGCGGTGCTCTCCGGCGCGGGCTTCCTGCCGGGCTGTCAGGTGTGGGTGGGGGATGCGCTGGCCCCGGGCGTGACGGTGTCGGCGGAGGGCACGCGGGTGCGCTTCACCGTGCCCCCGGGCGTGGCGGGGCCGGCGGCGGTGCGCGTGCGCAACCCCAACGGACTGGAGGCGATGCGCCTGGGCCTGTACCGCTACCTGGTGCCGCCCGCGTTGACGAAGGTGTCCCCCGCCCACGCGCCCTTCCAGAGCCGCGAGCGGGTGACGCTGACGGGCCGGGGCTTCTCGGCCACCACCCAGGTGTCCTTCGGGGGCCGGCCGGCGCTGCACCCGCTGCTGGACGCGCACGGGGCGCTCTCCGTGGAGGTGCCGGACGAGGTGACGGGCGTCGTGGACGTGGCGGTGGCGACGCCCACCGCGGGCGGCGCCCGGGTGGCCACCGCCCCCGGGGCCTTCACCTACACGCTCAAGCCCCTGGGCAGCGCGGGCGGCGCCGAGGCCCTGGCGGTGGCGGGCCGGGTGCTGTTGGTGGCGCGGGCGGGGCGACTGGTGGCGATGGACCTGACGCGTCCGGGAGACCTGCCCGAGCTGGCCAACGTGGAGGGCGTGTCCAAGGCGAGCGGCCTGGCGGTGGCGGGGGACGAGGCCTGGCTCGCGGGCGGCGGACAGGTGGCGCGCTACGCGCTGGACGACTGTGGCGCGGGGCTGCCGGTGGGCTGCTCGCCGCGGCTGCTCGAGCGCATCCCGCTCGTGTCCTCGGCGCCGAGCCGCGTGGCGGTGGGGCCGGGCACGGCCTATGTGACGGTGGCGGGCGGCGGCGAGGTGGTGCTGCTTGGCCGCGTGGACGGGGCGACGCGCGTGGTGGCCCAGGTGAGCGTGGGGCCCGGCGTGGTGCGGGGCGTGGCCATGGCGGGTGCGGTGCTCGCGGTGCTGGTGGAGGACACGGCCACGTGGAAGGGCCGGTTGGAGCTGCGCGACGTGGCGGATGGCTCGCTCGCGCTCGTGGGCCAGGTCTCCGGCTTGCCCGGGCCCCTGTCCGCCCTCTCCGCCGAGGGCACGCGCGTGGCGGTGGCCTCGACGGCCGGCGTGCGCCTGTTCGAGACGGTGGAGCCCGCGCGGCCCTTCCTCCTGGGCGCGTGGGAAGGCCAGGGCGCCTCGGCGGCCGTGACGCTGGCGGGCCCGTGGGCGCTGGCCTCGGGAGCGCACGGGCTCGCGTGGCTGGACACCACCCAGGGCGTGACGCGGCGCACCCGGAGCATCACGCTCGGTGACGCGCCGCTGCTGGCGGTGGGCGCGGGCGTGGCGGTGGCGGCCCGGGAGCACGAGCTGCGCACCTTCGAGCTGCCCTATCCCACGCTCTTCGCGCAAGGGCCCGCGCCGGGCGGTGCGCTGCCGTGGGGCGCCGCCGTGTCGGTGACGCTCGCGGATCGTCTGCCGCCCTCCGTCTCCCAGGGCACGGGACTGGAGCTGGTGGGCGCGGGGGGACCGCTCGCGGGCACGCTCACGCATCAGGGCGCGGCCGTGGTCTTCCAACCCACGGCGCCGCTGACACCCGGCGCGTCGGTGCTCGCCCGCGTCGCCTTCGCGCCCACGCCGTATGTGGGCGGCACGGTGCGCGCGCCCTGGACCTGGTCGGTGGTGCCCCAGGCGGAGGGGGGGACGGCGCTCCGGGTGGACGCGTTGACGCCCGGCCATGGCGGCGTGGCGGGCGGCTTCCCGGTGGTGCTGCACGGCGCGGGCTTCGACGCGAGCACCGAGGTCTTCTTCGGCACCCGGGCGGCCCCGGTCCAGGGGCCGGTGATGGCGGACACGCTCGAGGTGCGCGCTCCGCCCTCGGCCCTGCCGGGCCCGGTGCGGGTGCGGGTGCGCTCGGGCGCCGGAGGCACGCCGGTGGATGTGCCCGGAGGCTTCGTCTACGTGGCGCCGCTGTCGCTCGCGCGCGTGACGCCACCCGGACGGGTGGACCTGACGGGCGGCACGGTGGCGGTGGAGGGCACGGGCTTCCACCTCGGCCTCCAGGCGCGGCTGGACGGGCTGGGCACCTCGGTGAGCGACCTCACCCCCACGCGCTTCACGCTGCGGGTGCCTCCGGGGCCGAGCGGATGGTTGGACCTCGAGGTGTCCCAGGCTGGCACGCCGCCGGTGTCGCTGGCGCGCGCCGTGCTGCGCGCGGACAGCGTCGCGCCCCGCGTCGTCGCCTGGGAGCCGTTGGACCTGCTCGGCACGAGCCCGGTGCCGCTCGACACCGTCTTCACCCTGCGCTTCGACGAGCCCATCGATCCGGCCACCGCCGCGTCGGTGCGGCTGCTGCGGGGGGCGGGCGTCGAGCCCGGCACGGTCTCGGTGGCCGCGGACGAGCGGAGTGTCACCTTCACCCCGGCCGCGGCGCTGCCCTCGACGAAGGACTTCGTCCTCACGGCCGCGGGCGTGGCGGACCGCTACGGCAATGCCCTCGGGGACTCGGAGGCGTCGCGGCGCGCCTTCTCCTCGCGGGACGTGGTGCCTCCCAGCGTGTCCCTGCGGCTGGAGGACGCCACGCAGCCCCTGTCCCCGGGCACGCTGCTGGCCGCGGAGGTGGACTGGGCGCTGCGGCTGGTGGCCGCGGATGACGGCGGCGCCCTGCGCGAGCTCCTGCTGTGGGTGGATGGGGTGGAGAAGGCCGTGACTCCGCAGGGGCGGGCGGTGCACCGCTGGCCCGCGAGCATGCGGGCCCAGATCTCCACGCTGCGCGCGCGCGCGGTGGACCGGGCGGGCAACGCCAGCGAGTTCCAGGTGACGGTGCAGGTGGTGGACGACACGCCGCCCACGGTCACCCTGACCCAGCCCGCCACCGCCCACGTCCAGGTGGAGCAGGGCACGGCGGTGCCCGTGGCGATGTCGGCCCGGGACAACCACACCGTGACGGTGGTGGAGCTGCGGTTGGATGGCGTGCCATTCAAGCGCGCCTCGGGCCTGTCCGCCGCCTCCACCACGCTCGCCCATTCGCTGCGCGTGGACACACCGGGCGAGCACGTGCTGAGCGCCCTGGCCATCGACGAGCGCGGGCAGATCGGCACCTCGGGCAGCGTGACGCTGACGGTGACCCCGGACACCGCGCCCCCCGAGCTGGCCTGGTATACGCCCGCCTCGGGCGAGCGGCTGACGGGCGGAGTGCCCACCTCCCTCGGCGTGAACGCGCGGGATACGAGCGGCGTGGAGCGCGTGAGCTTCTCGGTGGACGGCGTGCCCTTGAAGACCCTCGTGGCGCCTCCGTGGCGCGTGGCGTGGACTCCGCCCGCCGTGACCGAGGACACCCCGCGCACGGTGGTGGCCCGGGCCCGGGATGGCCGGGGCAACGAGTCCACGGTGAGCGTGCCGGTGATGCTGGTGCCGGCCTCGGCACCGCCGCCCGTGATCACCCTCGAGAACGACTACACCTATGGCTCCATCACCGAGGGCGCGCGGCTCACCCTGTCCGCCCTCGTCCAATCGACGACGGGGGTGTCGCGCGTGCGGCTGTCCCTGGGCGACGCGGAGGTGACGCTCACCCGACCCCCGTGGCAGCACACCTTCCGCGCCCCCCGGCTCGTGGACAACGTGCCCACCGTCCTTCATGCGCGCGCCCGGGTCTGGGACGCGAGCGACCGCGAGGGCACGCAGGACGTGAAGTCGTACCTCGTGAAGGACGATGGCCTGTCGTCCAGTGGCACCTCGCCGCTCGTGCACCCCGTGGGGCCCGAGTGGCTGGGCGGCTCGGGGCTGCGTGCGCGAACGGCGGCGGGTGTCCCCGTGGCGGGCGTGGCGGTGCGCGTGGGGGGCACGCGGCTGACCCCCGAGGTGGAGGGGGGCTACACCCTGCCGCTCGGGCCGGACGGGGCCCCGGTGCGCCTGTCCGCCGCCCACGAGACGCCAGACGACGGGTGGTTGTTCGACGAGCGGCAGGGGACGTTGACGGCCTTCGCCGCGGGCCCGGTGGCGCGGACGCCGGACGTGGACGAGCCTGGGGTGGGCGTCCACGCGCGGGGCCCGTGGCGGGTGGTGCTGCGCGATCGCGGCGGTCTCACCCGGGTGGAGCTGTTCGACGCGGCCACGCGCCTCAAGGTGGCCGAGCAGACGCTGGAGGGGGTCGCGGCGGGCGTCGCCCTGGTGGGCGAGCGGGTGGTGGTGGCGCTGCGCGCGGGCACGGGGGGACGGCTGGACGTGCTCGCGCTGCCCACGCTGGAGGCGGTGACGTCCTGGCCCGTGGCCCGTCCGCCCCGCGCGCTGGAGCCCGTGGGCGCCGGGCTCGCGGTGGGCACGGACGAGGGCCTCGAGCTGTGGGACGCGGCGGGGCGGGTGGCGGGCCGGCTCGCGCTGGGGCCCCTCCAGACGCTGTCGGCCGAGGGCGAGCGCCTGGCGGTCCTCTCCGCCGGGAGCCTGTACGAAGTGGACGCCCACACGCCGCACGCGCCCGTGGTGGTGGCCTCGGTGCCGGTGCCGGGGGTCGTCGCGGTGGCGGCGCTGGCGGGGGGCCGACGCTGCGGGGTGGGGGACACGGCGCGCTGCTTCCAGGTGGAGCCGGCGAGCCTGCGCCTGGTGGGGGAGACGCCGCTGCCGGGCCGGGCCACCTCCGCCCAGGGCCAAGGCCCCTGGCTGCTGGTGGGCACGAGCGACGGGCTGTCCGTGGTGGACACGCGCGCGGCGCCCGTGACGGTGGGGCACTACCGCGCGATGCGGGGCGAGGTGCGGGCCTCGGCGGGACGGCTCTTCGCCGTGGCGCGCGGCGAGGTGTCGTGGCTGGACCTCAAGCGGAGCGCGGGTCCGCTCACGCCGCACCTGTCCCCGCCGGTCGCGGCGGCCCCGGGCGCGCGGGTGGCCCTGGGCGCGTCGGTGACGGGCCTCACGGATTCACGGGACAGCTACGAGGCGGAACTGCGCGTGGAGGGCCACCGCGTCGAGACGCGGGACGGACGGCCGCCGGAGTTCGTGGACCTGCCACGCACGGGCACCCGGGCGCGCGTGGAGCTGCGGGTGGTGGACCTGGCCGGCCACGCGTCCACCGCCTCCGCCGAGGTGCGCCTGGAGGAGGACGCCTCGGGCCCCGCGCTGGTGGAGTTGCGCGCGCGGAGCGAGGTGCCCTCGGGCGCGCTGCTGCCGGTGGTGGCGGTGGCGGCGGAGCCCTCGCGCGTGGCGCACGTGGAGTACACCCTGGACGGCGGAGTGCCGGGCCATGCGTGGGCGCCGGCGCTGGCGTGGGAGTCGCGCATGCCCACGGTGGCGCTGGACACGCCGGTGACGCTGAGCGCCGTGGCGGTGGATGCCGCGGGCCGCCGGGGTCCGCCCCTGACGCGCACGGTGCTCGTGCGTCCGGACGTGTTCTCGCCCTCGCTCACCCTGGCGCGCGTGGGGAGCGGCCCCCTGATCGAGGGAGCCTGGGTGCGGCTGCGGGCCACGCCCACGCCCACGAGCGCGCAGGTGCGCTTCCGGGTGGAGGGCGTGGAGTTCCAGCGCGCGAGCCTGCCGCCCCACGAGGCGCTGCTGCGGCTGCCCGTGGGCACGGGCTCGCGCACGCTCGGGGTGGAGGCGGTGGCGGTGGATGCCGAGGGCCGCGAGTCCGCGCCGGTCGCGCTGTCGCTCACGGTGGTGGATGACCTGACGCCGCCCGCGCTGACGCTCACCCTGGAGCCCTCGGGCACGCTCGTGGCGGCGGGGGGCGGGGTGCGCGCGAGCCTCACGGTGACGGACGCCGCGGAGCTGGAGTCCTGGGGCTTGCGCGCGACGGTGGCGGGCGTGGAGGTGGCGAGCGGCGGCACCTCGCTGGCCTTCACCGTGCCCGCGTCGACGCCGCCCGGAGTGGAGCTGGAGGTGGTGGCCAGCGCGAAGGACCTGGGGGGCAACGCGGCGGTGGCGCGAGCGCGGCGCACCGTGGTGTCCGGAGTGCACGCGGGCCCGGGCTCGGTGACCGGGGGCTCCTTCGTGGGCGCCCTGCGGCTGGCGCGCGTGGGCCGCACCGTGTACGCGACGACCCCGGCGGGACTGGCGGTGGGTGAGGTGGTGGACGAGGCCTCGCCGCGAGTCGAGCCCCTCGGCTTCCTGCCGACCGGGGCCGCGCCCACCGCGCTGGCAGTGCGTGGCGGCCTGGCGGTGCTCGTGCTGTCCAACGGCCTGTCGTGGGTGGTGGACGTCTCGGACCCGGCCCGTCCGAGGGCGGTCGGCTCGCTCTCGAACGTCACCGACGTCGTCGCGGGGGATGAGTTCTACGCCTCGATGTACAGCGGCTCGCTCTATCGCTTGAACCTGGACACCCCCTCGTCACCCTCCACGGTCTTCCTCTCGCCCTCGTACAACGACAACCGCTACTACGAGAATCTGACGGCCCTGTTCGGGATGCCGGAGGGCCTCGCGTGGATTCCTGGCACGGGCGGGTTCTTCTTGCGCTCCGTGAAGAGCGATGGCCGCGAGGGCCTCTTGAACGTGTGGTACCCGCCGGCCTCTCCGCGGGTGATGCGGTGGCATGACGGGCGACTGCTGGTCGGCACGGCGAACTCGCTCGTGGTGCTGCCGCGCCAGGACGACACCCTGAACGGGTCCACCTCGCTCCCGCTGCCAGCGAGCGTGCGCGCCATGGCGGTGGTGGACGGCCGGGTGTGGCTGGCGTGCGAGGATGACCGGCTGCGGGTGGTGGACGTGCGCGACCCCTCCACGCCCCAGCTCATCGCCTCCGAGGCGCTCGCGGTCACCGGCGTCGAGGTGTCCGGAGGCGTGCTCATCCTCTCCACGCCCCAGGGGCTGGTGACGCGGCGGCTGCCCTCCGAGGGCGCCTCGGGCGCGGCGCTGACGGTGGCGCTGGGCGGCGTGACCCTGGACGACGCGGCCCGGGGTCTGACGGCCTTCCGCCGGAGCGTCCTGGTGGCCTCCGGACTGACGGGCGTGCAGGCCGTGTCCCTCGACAACCCCGCCGCGCCGGTGCGCACCCGCCAGGCCGTGGCCGGATTGGCGTCGCGTCAGGTGGAGCGCGCGGGGCTGGACGTGCTCACCCTGGACAACCAGACGCTCACGGTGAGCCGGGAGGTGACCGATGGGAGCCTCTCCGCCGATTCGACGCGCACCGCGCGGGTGCGGGCGCTGGGCAACACCGAGCGCTTCGCCGTGTCCCCGCGCCGGCTGTGGACGGTGGCGGGCGGCAAGGTGTCCACCGTGACGCTGCCCGAGGCGCTCTCCCCGGCCTCGCTGCTGCTCGGCTCGGGCACGGTGGACGTGGCGGGAGACGAGTCCCGCGCGGTGGTGGCCCTGGGCGGCGCGGGCGCGGCGATCGTGGGTCTGGACGCCGTGGGGACGCTGCGGCAAGCGGCGCTGGTGGCGGACGCCCCCGTGGACGCGGTGGCGCTCGACGGGCCCCTGGCGGTGCTGGGCGGCAACTCGGGCCTGGCGCTCGTGGACGTGAGCGACGTGACGGCGCCGGTGCGTCGGGCCTCCGTGCCCACCGCGGGGCCCGTGCGCCGGGTGCGGCTGGTGGGCGGGCTGGCCCTGGTGAGCGAGGGCGCCGCCGGTGTCGAGCTCTGGGACGTGACGGCGCCTGGCGCGCCGGTGCGACTGGCGCTGCTGCCCGTGCCGCGCGCCGAGGACGCCGTCGTCGCGGCCGGGCTCGTGGTGGTGGCCGACGGCGGGGGCGGGGTGAGGACCTTCCCCCTGCCCGCGGCGGCGCTCGGGCTCGTGGCGCGCCTGCTGCCCGGCGTGGAGGAGGCCCAGCCCGGGGACATGGTGGACGTGCCGGCGTTGGCCTCCGGCGTGGGGCTGGATGACGCCGAGCTGCTGGTGGATGGTCAGGTGGTGGGCCAGGTGGATCCGACCGCCGCCCGCATGCGCTACCGCGTCTCGTCCCAGGCCTCCATCGGCCATGCGTTGGGCTTCCAGTTGCGGGTGCGCTCGGTGTCGGGGGCCCAGGCGCTCTCCGAGGTCCGGCGCGTCCGGGTCGTCCGGGCCACGGAGCCGTCCGCGCTCTCCCTGTCCCTGCCGTGGTACTCGTCCTCGCTGGGCACGTACGCCTCCGGCTCGGTCTTCCAGCTGAATGGCTCCATCTCGGGCGGACGCCCGCCCTATTCGGCGCGGATCCGCTGGGGCGGCCAGGAGGTGGGCGTCCTGGAAAATCTCTCCATCTATTCGTTCACCACGCGATTGACGCTGCCCGTGGTGACGGCGGACACCACGGCGCCCCTCGAGGTGGTGGTGGTGGACGCCGAGGGCCGGACCCTCAGCCGCTCCCTCCCACTCGAGATCACCGCCCCGGGCCCGGCCCCCAGCGCCCCCACCGGGCTGCCCGCGGTCCTCTACGCCGCGCCCTACCTCCACGAGCTCGAACTCCGCATCGCCTCCGGGCCGCGTCCGCTCATCCTCTGGCTGGAACTCGATGGCGTCCCCATGGGCCGGGCGATGTCCGAGTTCGTCCTGACCTCGAGGCTCGTGCTGCCCACGGCGAAGTACCCGGTGGGCACGCGGGTGAAGCTGGCGGCGGTGGCCGAGGACGTCCTGGGCAGAAGGGCCCGGACCGAGCGCGAATACGTCGTCCAACCGGACGACTTCAAGCCCGCGGTGGCCGTGACCGCCCCCCTCGCGCCTTTCGAGCGGACCTCGCATGGGATCAAGGCGTACGCCAACCTGCCCCCGGGCCATCAGCTCCGCTCGATGCGGCTGCTGGCCAATGGCGTCGAGCTCGCCTCCACGACCAAGGAACTCTCCGTGGGCGCTTCCTATCTCTTCGCCGGGGTGGGCCCGGTCATCTTCGAGGCCGTGGTGGTGGACCACCTTGGGCGCGAGGGCCGGGACTCGCGCACGGTGATGGTCCAGAAGGACCAGCCTCCGAGCCTCAGGGTGTTCGTCCCCACCTACTCCGAGCCCATCACCCGCGGAGGCGCCTTCGTGGCCTGCGTCGAGGCGAAGGAGGACGTCGAGATGAAGGGCCTGCGACTGTTCGTGGACGGTGCGCTGGTCTGGAAGTGCGAGAACGCCGCCTGCTCCAGCGAGGCCACTAGGTGCATGGACGTCACGGCGCCCGCCGCGGAGCAGGTCATCGTCCGTGCCGAGGCCACGGACCGGTTCCAGACGGCCACCGCCTCGCGCACCTACGGCCTCGGGCCCGACCTGCCGCCCACGGTCAGCGTCTCCGCGGGAGGGCCCGTGGTGCGAGGCGCCTCCTTCTATGCCCAGATCACCGCGAACGACGACGTGAAGCTGGCGAGCGTGCGGCTGCGGGCGAACGGAGTGCTGGTCTGGCAGTGCGAGGGGGCGGAGTGCCCTCGCCAGATCTCGCGCTACGAGTCGCTCCCTCCCCCCGACGCGGACCAGGTCGTCGTCAGTGCCGAGGCCACGGACAGTCTCGGTCGGACCGTCACCGACTCACGCGAGTACCCGGTCCTGGCCCACCGTCCGCCCGACGCGTACGTTTCGATCCGGTCTGATTTCGGGTGGCTCAAACGGGGTTCCTTGTTCAACGCGTGTGTCTACGCGGAGGACGACCTTGGGCTCGCGAGCATCAAGCTACGGCTGGACGGGACGCTGCTCTGGGAGTGTGCGGGCGCCTCCTGCGTCATCCCCGACTGGGGGTACTGCGTCCCCGCCACCGCGCCGCATGCGGCCGAGATGGTCCTGAGCGCCGAGGTCACGAACACCTTGGGGGCCACGAACAACGTCTCGCAAACGCGTGAACTGCCGGATAGACCTCCAGAGATCTTTGGCTTCGCGATTCCGCGCCCCCCCCTCGCCCGGGGGGGGCTCTTCGAGCTGTGTTACGTCGCGGTGGATTATGAGGCGCTGGAGAGTGTCCAGGTCTTCTTGAACGACACGCTCGCCGAGGAAATCCACCCGAGCTACGAATACCATCAGCAATGCCTGATGCTCACCGCCCCCGACGCGGACCACGTCGTCGTGCGCGTGAAAGCCACGGACGCCGAGGGCCAGGTCGCCAACCAGTCATCGCCAGAGTTCCCCCTCCAGGCCGATGGGCCCCCGAGCGTGCGGGCCTGGACGCCGCGCGACCCGCTGCTGCGAGGCGCGCCCTTCGAGGCCTGTGTCAGCGCGGTCGATGACGCCCGGCTCACGCACGTGCGCTTGCGGCTGGGCGACACCCCGCTGTGGAGCTGCGAGGACGCGGCCTGCTCGTACACCGCCCAGCGCTGCCTGGAGGCCGTCGCCCCCGACGCGGACGCCCTCGTCTTGAGCGCCGAGGCCACCGACTCCCTGGGCCACACCGTCACCGCCTCAAGCACCTACGCCGTCGGGACGGACCAGCCGCCCCGGGTGGAGCCGTGGGTGGAGGGCAAGCCGCTCGTCGTCGGCGCGCCGTTCAAGGCGTGCGCCAGCGCGGTGGATGACGTGGGCGTCTCGGCCCTGCGCCTGCGGGTGGACGGGGCGCTCGTCTGGGAGTGCACGGAGGCGTGCACCACCTGGCGCCAGTGCGTCTCCGCAACCGTGCCCGCCGCGCCCCACGTGGACGTGAGCGTGGAGGCCCTGGACACCCACGGACACGCGGTGGTCCAGTCCAAGCGCTACGTCCTCGAGTCTTCTTCTCCGTCGAGCCGCGACACCACCAGGAGCGCCCCCCGCCCATGACGTCTGGATTTCTCGTTCGCCGCCGCCTGGGTTGGCTCGTGGGGCTCGTGGGGCTCGTCGGCTGCGAGGACGCGGACACCGTGGCCCGGGTGGGCCGCGCGTCGCTCACCCGCGAGGACGTGGGGCTCGCGCGCGCGGGGCAGAGCCCCTCCGTGCGCGCCACGCCCGAGCAGGCGCTCGAGGTGCTGGTGGACGAGGCGCTCCTGGCCGAGGAGGCGCGGCGGCAAGGGCTCACGGACGAGCCCACGGTGAAGGCGCGGCTCGCGGCCCAGTCGCGCGCGCTCTTGGCGAACGCGCTGTTCGAGCGGACGGTGGCGGAGCGGGTGACGGAGCAGGCCCTGCGGGAGCGGTACGCGGAGGAGCGCGCGCGTCTGGAGCGCCGCGAGGTGCACGTGGCGCATGTGTTCGCCCGGCTCACCGAGAACGCGGACGAGGCCACGCGGCGCCAGGCCCAGGCGCGCATCCACCGGGCCTACGCGCGGCTCGCGGGCGGGGAGTCCTTCGAGGCCGTGGCGCGCGAGCTGTCCGAGGACGCGGTGAGCGCCGAGCGCGGGGGGGACCTGGGGGTGGTGCGCGAGGGCGAGGTGGACGCGGCCTTCTTCACCCAGGCGGTGGGGCTCGTCGCGGGGGCCTGGTCCAAGCCCTTCGAGAGCCCCTTCGGGCTGCACGTGGTGAAGGCGCTCGAGGCGCCCCGCGCGGTGGTGCCGCCCTTCGAGGAGGTGCGCGGCAAGCTCGAGACCCGGGCGCGCGAGGAGGCACGGACGGCACTGCTCGAGCGGCTGCGCGGGGAGATCTCCATTCGCCGCCATCCCGAGCGGCTCGCCGTGCCCGGGGAGGCGAAATGAACGGCGCGCCTCGACTCCGGGCGTGGCTCGCCGTGCTCCTGGCGCTCTGGGCCGCCGGGTGCGAGCCCACGCCGTCCCCGCCGCCCCCGGGCCCGCCGGAGGTGCCCGCCGAGGGCCCTCCGCCGACCGTGGACGTGGAGGGGGTGGCCGAGGGCCAGGTGTCGCGCGAGCCGCTGCGGCCCACCTGGCGGGTGACGGGGCGCGAGCCGCTGACGGTGGAGGCCCGGCTGGACGGGGCGGACTTCGCCCAGGGGGCGGAGGTGGGCGCCGAGGGCACGCACGCGCTGGCGGTGACGGCGCGGGATGGCCTGGGCCGGGAGGCACGGGCGCGGGTGGGCTTCGCGATCGACACCACGGCGCCGCGCATCACCTTGTCCGGGGTGGAGGAGGGCGAGCGGCGCAACACGCCGGTGGTGCTCGGCTGGACGGTGGAGGAGGCGCACCCGGGCCCGGTGGAGGCCACGCTGGACGGCGCGCCGGTGGCCGTTGGGGACACGGTGTCGGCGGAGGGCGAGCACGTCTGGCGCGTGGTGGCCACGGACACGGTGGGCCATCGGACCGAGGCGCGGCGCGCCTTCACGCTGGACCTGACGCCGCCGGGGCTCACGGTCCTGTCGCCGGCGCCGGACTCCGTCACGCGCGAGGCGTCCGTGGAACTGGTGGTGGCGGTGGACGAGCCGGGGAGCACCGTGTGGCTCGGCGGCCAGTCCTTCTCCCAGGACGCGGACGGGCACTTCCGGGGCACGGTGATGCTGGAGGAGGGGGGCAACGTGTTGGTGGTGCTCGCGCGGGACGTGGCGGGCAATGGCACGCGCCTGCCGTGGCAGGTGACGCGCGACTCGACACCGCCCCGCCTCACCCTCACCGCGCCCGAGGAGGGCGCGAAGGTGGCCGGGGACTCGGTGCGCGTGGAGGGGCGCGCGGAGGACGCCACGCCGCTCACCGTGCGGGTGGGCGGCCAGCGCGCGGCGGTGGATCCGGACGGGCACTTCCAGCTCCCGGTGGCGGTGGCGCCGGGGGCCGTGTCACTGGAGGTGGTGGCCACGGACGCGGCGGGTAACGCCACCCGGCGGGTGCTCGCCG
Source organism: Archangium primigenium (assembly GCF_016904885.1). NCBI lineage: Bacteria > Pseudomonadati > Myxococcota > Myxococcia > Myxococcales > Archangiaceae > Melittangium > [Archangium] primigenium. The sequence goes on along the minus strand of NZ_JADWYI010000001.1, from coordinate 6,140,297 downwards.
TGCGCGTGAACACCACGCCGCCGCGGCTGGAGTTGACGGCACCGGCCTCGGGGACCGTGACCGAGGCGTCCTCCATCTCCGTGTCCGGCTTCGCGCGGGCGGCGGATCGGACGGACGCGGTGACGCTCGAGGTGTCCGGGCACACGCACGCGGTGGGGGCGGACGGACGCTTCTCCGTGGAGGCGCCGCTGGCCCCGGGCCCCAACACCGTGTCCGTCACCGCGGTGGATGGGTATGGCCTGCGCACCTCGCGCGCCGTGCGTGTGGAGCGCCAGGGCGCGGGGCCGGGGCCCGTCGACGGGGGCAGCGGGGGCGAGACGCCCGACGCGGGAGCGCCGCCTCCGGCCGACGGGGGCGGTGGGACGCCGGACGCGGGCGGGCCACCCGACGCGGGCGGGGAAGGGGAGGCGCCGCCGGAGCTGGTGCTCGTCTCACCGGCGGAGGACAGCTTGTGGGGGCAGGCGCGCGTGCCGGTGCTGGGCCGCGTGGAGCGGGGCACCGCGCCGTTCCAGGTGACGGTGGAGGAGGTGCCCGTGGCGGTAACGGGACGCCAGTTCTCCACCGCGCTGGCCCTGCCCGAGGGCGCCACCCTGCTGCGGGTGCGGGTGGTGGACGCGCTCGGCCGGAGCGCGGAGGCGCGCCGCGCGGTGCGGGTGGACCAGACGCCGCCGTTCCTCGAGGTGCTCCAACCCGAGCAGCCGGTGACGGTCGTGTCCGAGTCTCCCTTGCTCGTGGAGGGCCTCGCCGGGGATGCGCACCTGGCGGGCGTGAGCGTGAACGGGGAGCCCACGCCCGTGCTGGGCGGACACTTCTCCGCCTCGGTGCCGCTGACGCCCGGGGACAACACGCTCGACGTGGAGGCGGTGGACCTGGCGGGCAACCGCTCGCACGTGAGCCGCACGGTGCGCGTGGACGGAATGCCGCCGAGGCTGCGCGTGCTGGAGCCGGCGGAGGGCGCGGAGGCGCGCGAGCCGGTGGTGCGGGTGACGGTGCGCGTGGAGGCCGTGAACCCCCTGGCCGAGGTGCACATCGGCACGGGCCTCGCCACCCTGTCGGGCCCGGGCGAGTACACGGCCCAGGTGCCGCTGGCGCTCGGGGAGAACGTCATCGCCCTGCGGGCGCGCGACTCGCTGGGCCTCACCGGCACGGCCTCCGTACGAGTGCGCTACCGGGATGCCCGCACCGAGCCGCTGACCGTCACGGGCGTGGATCCGCCGGACCAGCGCGAGGGCGTGGCGCCGGACGCGCTGGTGAACGTGGCCTTCAACAAGCCGGTGAAGGCGGAGTCGGTGCGGGGCGGCTTCACGGTGCTCGCCCAGGGCCTGCCGCTCGCGGGGGGCTGGTCGGTGGCGCCGGGAGGCCAGACGGTGTCCTTCATCGCCCGCGAGCCGCTGCCGGAGTCGGCGACGCTCCAGGTGCGCGTGGCGGGGGTGGAGGCGGTCCAGGGGCCGGGGATGCAGGGGGAGTTCCGCAGCGGCTTCACGGTGCGTCGGCCGCTGACGCGGTTGAGTGGCGCCGTGGTGGACGAGCACCACGAGCCCCAGCCGGACGTGCGGATCGAGGTGGAGGGGCAGGGGGTGTCCACGCACACGGGGCCGGACGGCACCTGGGCGCTGGCGGGCGTGACGGCGGGCCCGGTGGTGCTGCGCTACGAGGGCGGCGCGGCGGCCCCGGGGACGCAGTACCCCACGGTGCGGCGCGGCTTCGCGGTGGAGGCGGAGCGGGACAACGTGGACGCCCCGCTGATGCGGGTTCCCGTGGACCTGGCCTCCGCCGAGACGGTGGACACGGCGGGGCCCGTGCACCTCGCTTTGGGTGGGAAGCACGGCGCGCTGGAGGTGGACATTCCCGCGGGGGGACTGACGTTCGCGGACGGCACCACCCGGGGCGTGGTGACGGCCACCGCGCTGCCCGCGCTGGCGCGACCGGTGCCCTTCGAGGGGACGGTGGGCCCCGCGAGGCTGTGGCAGCTCCAGCCCGCGGGCACGCGACTGGTGGCGCCCGTGACGCTGCGCCTGCCCAACCGCGACGCGGCCCCTCCCGGCCACCAGGCCTTGCTGTTCGCCTACGCGCCCGACGCGCTGCGGCTGCGTCCGGTGGGCCTGGCCACCGTGAACGCGGACGGCACGCGGCTCGTCTCCGCGGCGCCCGTGGAGGCCGGCTCGCTCGAGTACTTCGGCTATCTGATGCTCCCCGAGGCGTCGGCGCCTCCAGCCAGTGCCTCGCCGGGCCGCACCGCCCAGGGCCTGGTGCCGGGCGCGTCCTGGCTCAATCCGCCGGGCATCACCCCCGTCCAGGTGGTGGCGTCCGGGTACGTGGCGGGACCGCGCGAGCAGGCCGTCGCCCTCACGCTGGACTCGGGCCTGCTCGTCGAGGGCCAGTCCGTGGTGTTGACGTCGGGCGGGAGCTACCGCCTGCCGCTCGCGTTCATGGCCCGCGTCCTCTCGCCCCCGGCCGCCGGAGCGGAGTCGCCGCTCGTCGCCACGGTGACGGCGAAGGGACCCGGGGGCCAGGTGCTGGGTCCGCCCGCGGGCCGTCCGTGGCGTCAGGAGAGCCCCCAGGGCACCCGGGTGGAGCTCTCCTCCGAGGTGGAGCTCGTGCCGGGCACCACCCAGCTGACCCTCGCGGCGAGCACCGCGCGGGGCCGCGACTCGGTGCGCGTGGACGCCGAGCTGACGGTGGATCCCCGCGCCGCTCCGGACGGAGGCGCCGCGTGGCGGTTGCGTGTGCACCGCGTGTCCGCGTCCTCGGCCGAGGGCTTGGAGGCCAACGGCCTGGTGCGCTTCGCGGGCATGCCCGTCTTCCTGGAGGGCACGTGGGGCAATGGCGCCGCGGTGTCGGGTCCGGACGGCCGCTTCGTGACGACGATCCCGCACCTGAGCAGCTTCTTCCTGCCGCCCACGCTCGTGCGCGCCTGCGTGAACCTGCCCCCCTGGCCGCGCGTGCGGGCCTGGACGGACGCGGCGGGCCGGGTGCAGACGCAGCTCTTCACCAACGCCGCCATCGCCGAGTGCGCCCCCGTCAGCGAGGTGTGGTTCACCCAGGAGCAGGTGGCCACCGGCGTCATCTCCCTCGACGCGCGCTACCTCCACGGCCAGCTCACCTTCGTGGACCGGGAAGGCCACCCCCTGCCTCCCGCGTGCGAGTCCTCGCGCGAGCCCGGCACGGGGCGGGTGCTGGGCCTGTCTCCCGAGGAGGTGCGCACCACCGAGGTCCACTTCTTCCTCGAGCAGGATCCGCGCGAGCCCATCGCCACCTACACCGTGGCGCACCCGTTCGACTGCGACGCGACGCCGGCCTCGGGCGCCCAGGCCCGCTATGCCCAGCTGCGCATGGGGCCCTCGGCGCTGCGGTGGATGGGGGACGCGGTGCCTCCCTCCCTGCGGCGCAACGCCACGCGGCTGGTGCCCGGAGACCGGCTGGTGGTGTTCGCCATCAACCACGCCACCGGCCACGCCGGACTGGACACCGTCACCGTGCCGCCCATCGTGGGCTCGACCCGCGACGCGGACGGGCGCTGCGCGGCGGACGATGCCGCGGGAGGACCGCTCACCGTCATCGAGGGCGGCCAGAGCGTGCCGCTCTCGCGCTGCACCCTCCAGGAGCTGGGCATCCCGGCGGACCTGCGGCTCTACCCGCCGGAGATCGACGTGCGTGTGGATCGCCGCGCCCGGGCGCAAGGGGTGGAGCGGCCGATGGAGGCCAGCCTCGTGCGGCACGGGGGCGCGGCCACCACGCGGGACGAATTCATCCGCATCGTCACCGACTGGCGCGTGCGCCGCGCGCCCGCCCCCGCGCGGCCCGCGCCCGTGCCACGGCCCCCGGCGGAGGCGTCGTGTGACGGGGGCGTCAAGGAGGATGGTGGCGGCTGCGCGCCCGGCCGCCTCGTGGACGAGGGCCTCCCGGGCCACGTGCTCGAGCGCTACTGCGCCGAGTTCACCCCGCCGCTCACCGACGAGCAGCGCGCCGTCTGCTTGAAGGACGACCGCGCGCTGTCCCCGGTCCCCGCGGGGGTGCCGCCGCTGGCGGGGCGCGTGGTGCGCATCACCGGCTCGGCGGTGGAGGAGCCCGTGGTGGCCACCTTCCCCGTGCCCCCGGGTCGCTCCACGTCCACCGTGCAGACCGCCTTGCGGCTCGTGGGCCAGGACGGCCGCGCGGTGGAGCTCAACAACCTGCCGCGCGCCAACCACTACGTGCAGGTGGTGGGACACTCCGTCTTCCCGCGCGACCTCAACCACGACGGCGTCCTCCAGCCCGCCGAGCGCAACGCGCCGCCGCCGGACTTCAGTGACGGGGTGGGCGCGCCCGGACTGCCCCGGGCCGCGGTGCAGCTCAAGAACGTCTACCGGAGCCTGGAGACGGACGGGGGCGCGCGGGTGGAGCGCTACGACCGGGCGCGCGAGCACGAGTTCCGCGTGCTGGAAGTGGGCTCGGCCGAGGTGTCGGCGCGCACGGATCGCGAGACGCGCCCCCTGTGGGATGGAGGCACGTCGGGCACGCCTCCCGCCGCGAGCCTCGAGGACGTGTCCTATGCGTTCCTGCTGCACCTGCTCGCGCCGGGGGATCCAGGACGCGCGGAGACCCTGAGCGGCGAGTACGCGCTGCGGCTGGGCAGCGACGCGTTCGGCATCGAGTGCCCGATCGAGGTGGATGCCGCCCGGGGCACCCTGCGCGGCTCGTGCGAGGGCGAGTACGTGCCCGAGGTGCTCAGCGCCAGCGACGTCGTCTACCTGGAGGTGTACCTGCGCGGCAACGCGGAGAACGTGCTGTACCGCTTCAACTTCGACGGGTTGTCCCTGCGCGAGGACTACGTCGGCGTGGCCAGCGCGTTCACCGCGGCGCGCTCGGTGGAGGAGGCCCAGGGCAGGCCGGTGCTGGATCGGCCCATCTCCCAGTTGAACGAGGCGCACTTCTTCCTGGGCCCCCAACAGCTGGAGCGCGGACGCGTCCGGCTGTGCACCACCGAGGACTGTGGCGGGAGCAACGCCCTCATCAAGGAGGCCTTGCTGCACTGGACGGGGACGGGCGGCTACACCGTCCAGGACGTGGCGGGCGGCCGGGCCACGGCGCGGCTGGTGCAGGAAACGGCCGCTGGCGCGGGGGGCGCCCGCCACCTCCGGCTGGCCCTGCCCGCGTCCCTCACGGCCATGCCCGGCACGGACACGAGCCCCTCCGGCATCTACCTCGTCACGGACGCCGAGCTGCCCCGGCCCAAGCACGACTCGCTCCGGCTGGGCATTCCCCGGGGCCGCTTCCAGGGCCTCACCGCGCGGGCGCCCGGCCAGCCCTCCGTGGACGGCATCGGCCTGGCGGACCTGCGGCTGTCCTTCACCCACACCGACTTCTCCGTGCCGCAGTACGCCGAGACCGTCTCCTTCTCGCGCACCTACTCCAACCAGAACGATCTGCCCTCCGCGCTGGGCGTCGGCTGGCGGCACGAGCACGACGGCTTCGTCTGGGAGGAGACGCTCGGGCGCTACGTGGTGGTGCTCGGCGGTCAGGCCTGGGGATTCAACACGTGCCTGCAGGTGGACGCGGCGGCGCTCACCGCGCGCCAATGCCAGACGGACAAGACCCACGGCATGTCGCTGGAGGTGACGGGCCGTGGGGTGGAGGTCACCACGGAGTACGGCCACGTGTACCGGTTCGACCGGCCGGCCGTGAAGCGCGACCAGGAGGGGCGCCGCAAGTGGCTGCTCACGAAGTTCCATGACGGCCACGGCCGCGGCGAGTCCGAGGGGTGGACCCACTTCACCTATGCCGAGGAGACCAACCGCCTCACCCGCGTGGAGCGCACGCCCGGCGCGCTCGCGCTGGAGTTCAAGTACTGCGCGGACTTCTCCCAGGAGGACTGCACCGGCCTGCCCGCGGACGCCTCGGGCCTGCTCAAGGCCCTGGCGCGCCGCGAGGGCTTCAAGCTGCTCGCGGGGGTGGTGCTCTCCCAGGGCGGCGCGCCCCTGCACACCGTGCGCTTCACGCACGACACGTGGGGCAACCTGTTGGAGGCCGAGCGCACCACGGATCCTCCCGCCCAGCGCTGGCGCTACACCTACGCGCCGGTGCCCGGGGGCCTGCCAGGCCGGGACGCCTCGCGGGCCCTCAACGAGCTGTCCGAGGCCCGCCTCGAGGTGGCCGGCCAGCCTCAGTGGAAGGCCGTCTACACGCGGGGGGGCGCGGAGTGCTACGCGCACCTCGAGGACTTCGAGTGCGTCACCGGGGTGACCTCCACCGGGAGCCAGGGCCAGCCGCTGACGGTGCGGGGCTCGACGGGCGAGCGCACGGTGACCCTGCCCGAGGGCGCGCTCACCCGCATGGGGCTCAACGACTACGGCAACGCCCTCACCACACGAATGGGGAGCCTGCCCGCGCGCACGATGACGTGGCCCAGCTCCACACGCGGGGGCGAGGTGCGTCTGGCGTCTTCCCGCTCCGCCAAGGGCCGCACCGTCGAGTTCCTCGCCGACGAGCGGCTGCGCGCCCAGGGGCTCCAGGTGCCGGGCGCCTCGGACGTGGCGGGGCTGACGGGCCCCCTCGTCTCCGTGACGTCCCGGAGCGCCCGGGGCCAGCCCGAGGCGGGCACGCTCTCCACCGCCGCCGGCTCCACCGCCTGGTCCACGCCCCGCACCGTGGCGGGGGACGTGATGGGGATGACGGTGGGGACGGGCAAGGACGCGGTGTCCCTCTTCTCGCGCACGCTGGACGCGGAGGGCCGGGTCCTCACGGAGACGGACGCGACCGGCACGACCAGCACCTGGTCCTTCGGCGGGCCGCTGCAACTGCCCCTCTCGGCCCAGGTGCGCCGCGGGGACGACGCGCGGGGGCTGGTGCTGGAATACGACGCCTTCGGGCGGTTGACCCGGCGCCGCGACCAGCGCACGGGCGCGGAGGAGACCTGGACCCATGACGGCCAGGGCCACGTGCTGCGGCACGCGCGCTCCGGAGAGCCCGCCGAGGTCTGGACCTACGCGTACGCCTACGGCGACCAGCGCCTCACGGTGACGGAGCGCCTGGAGGGCGTGGCGTCCACGCGCACCTCGGTCTTCCAGGAGGGCCTGCTCACCGGAGAGACGGTGGCTGCCGCGGGGGCCTCCCTCACGCGGGCCTACACCTACGAGGGCGGCCGGCTGACGTCGAGGACCGACGAGCGCGGAGTGGTCTGGGCCCACACCTACGACGATGCGGGACGGCTCACGGCCCTCACCGCCAACGGCCAGCCCGCGGAGTCGTATGGGTTGGACGCGGACGGTCAGGTCACGGCGCTCACGGACCGCGAGGGGCGCACGATCCACATCGGCTACGACACGCTCGGCCAGCCCATCTCGTGGCGCTACGAGGATGGCCATCAGGAGCAGGTGCGGCGGGACGCCCGGGGCGCCATCGTCTGGCAGCGCAGCGGCTCGCCGGGGGCCGCGTCGGAGCACGTGTTCGACCAGCAGGTGGACGCCCTCGGGCGCGTGCTCTCCACGCGCAGCGCGAGCGGCGGCGCGGGCGGCGTGGACCTGCGGGCCACGTACGACGCCGCGGGACGGGTGCTCACGCGGGAGGACCTGACGCTGGGGCTCCGCGAGACCTTCGCGTACGAGGACGCGCTGGGCCGGCTCACACGGCACACGCGCGACATCCGCTCCGGCGCGGGCGTGCTGCCGTGGGAGGAGCTCCGCGCGTACACGGACGAGGGGGGCCGCACCCAGATCGCCATCCAACGCACCATCGGCACCGGCGAGGGCGCGCGCACCGAGTCCCAGACGCGGGTGCTGGACGCGCTCGGGCGGGTGCTCTCCGAGGAGGTCCCCGGCGAGGGCCGGGTGGACTTCACCCATGACGCGCGGGGCCGGGTGCTCACGCGCCAGCACCCGGTGCTGGGGACCGTCACCCAGACCTATGACGGCCTGGGCCATCTCCTCTCCCGGGACGAGCCCGGGGGCGTGCGCACCACGTACACCACGGACGCACGGGGCCTGGTGCTCACCCAGCAGGGGCCCCACGCGCAGGAGCGGTGGACCTTCGCCTACGACGACTTCGGCCGGATGCAACGGCGCGAGCTCGCGGCGGCGGGGAGCACGCCGGCGGCGGTCTGGAGCTACACGTATCCGGGCGCCGGCGACGTGGTGGAGACCAATCCCGTGGGGACGATCGTCACCCAGCGCTTCAACTCGCGCGCGCTGTTGCTGTCCGAGCAGCGGGGGCCGCGCACCACGGCGTATGCCTATGACGGCACGTGGGCCCGGTCGCGCACGGTCACCGAGGGGAACTGGACGTCGCGTGAGACGCGCGAGTTCGACGACCTCGGCCGGGCGCTCGCCGAGGTGGAGCATGGCGAGCCCTTCTACACCTACTCGGCGACGACGCGGTGGACGGGACGCAGCGCCACCCGGACCGAGCGCTGGGCGAGCTCGGGCGCGCAGACGCGGGAGAGCACGTCGGGCGTGGAGGTGGACAGCCTGGGCAACGTGGTGGCCGTGGAGCAGGGCGGACTGCGCGATGCCTGGACCTACGACGCCGCGGGGGTGCTGGCGCGCGAGGCGCTGGCGGGCCGTCCCGAGACGCGCTTCGCCTATACGGAGGGTCGGCTGGCTCGCCGGGAGCAAGGCCCGGAGACGACACTCTTCGGGTACGACGGCGCGGGTCGGCTGGTGTCGGAGCTGGACCCGTCCGGCCGGGCGCGGACGCTCCAGTACGACGCCCAGGGCCAGGTGAAGCAGGAGCGCTTCGGCACGGAGGCCGAGGGGCTCACGACGGAGTACACGTACGACCCCGGAGGCTTCCTGGCGAGCGCGACGCGCGGCGGGGCCCGGCGGGTCTACACGCACGGCCCCCGGGGCGAGCTCCAGTCGGTGGAGCAGCCAGGCGGACTGGGCCGCTTCGTCTACCAATACGACGCCCTGCTCCAGCTCACCTCCCTCACGCCTCCGGCGGGAGGCACGGCGCCCGAGACCTTCGCCTACGACGCGCTCGGCCGGACCCTGCGGCGCACCCGGGGGCTCTCGGTCTGGGTGACGCACTGGGCGAACGGGACGAGCACCACGCTGGATCCGAACGGGGACCGCGTGGAGCGCACCTACGACGGCCGCGAGCGCGTGGCGCGAGAGCAGTACCAGCCCGGGAGCCAGAGCCAGCCGTACACCGACCTGACGGCGGTGACGTATGCCTATGACGGGCGGGATCGACTCCTGTCCGCCCAGGAGACCCGTCAATCGGGACCGGTGTCCCAGGTGTATGGGTATGACGCGCGCCACCGGCTCGTGTCCCTCCAGCGGGGTGGAGACCTCGTCACGTATGCCTATACGGACAGCGGACAGAAGCGGACGGTGACCTCTCCGTCCGGCACCGTCCACTATGCCTACGACGCGCAGGACCGGCTGCGGAGCGTCACCAGCAGCCAGGGGCCCGCGGTGACGGTGGAGTGGGAGCCGGGCGGACTGCTGTCGAAGGTGAGCGGGAACGGGGTGGTGGAGCAGTATGTCCACGATGGCGCCGCGCGGGTGCGCTCCATCACCTCCACGCGCGAGGCGAGCCCGCTGCTGCGCTACGAGTACACCTACGACGATCGGGGAAACCAGACGGAGGAGCGGTACACGGGACCGACGTCCTCCACGCCCGAGGTGACGCGCTATGGCTATGACCTGGCGGACCGGCTGACGGGGGTGGGCTACCCCACGGGCGAGGCCGAGCTGTATGGCCTGGGCGGGGAGGGCTCGCGGCGGGAGGAGAAGCGCGTCGAGGGCTACCTGGGAAGCCTGGGACCGGATGGGCTGGCGCAGGCCTCGAATCCGACCCGGCACTGGAAATACTCCTATGACAGCTCGGGCGGGTTGCACCGCATCGAGGACGTGCTGACGGGCGGCGTGGAGGCCCAGGTCACCACGGACGAGGGGGGACGGGTCGTCTCGGAAGTGCGGGGGGGCACCACGCGGCGGTACGGGTGGGACGCGGGTGGCCGGTTGACCCGGATCCAGCGGCTGGGCGCGGAGCCGACGGTCGAGGCCACGTACTTGTATGGCTTCGATGGCCTGCGGCGGAGTCGCTCGTCAGGCGGCGGGACGACGCGGTACGTGTGGGGCGCGGACGACGAATTGCTGGAGGAGGGCCCCGCGGCCGGTCCCCGGCTGCTCTACGCGGGCTCCACGGTGGGCGTGGTGGCCGTGGGCGGCGAGCGGCTGCTGCACGACGCCCTGGGCAGTGTGGTGGGCCGGGTGGGAACGTCCACCCAGGTGTCGAGGTATGGCGCCTGGGGAGACGTGCGCGCGGGCGGGACGCCGGATGCCTCGGGGCCGAGCCTGGCCTACGCGGGGCAGTCCCTCGATGCGGTGGCGGGACTCAGCTACGCGCAACAGCGCTGGTACGACGCGGGGACGGGACGCTTCCTGAGTCAGGATCCCGTCGCGGGCAAGCTCGACACACCCGAGGGCCTCCATGCCTGGGCCTATGCCCAGGGCAATCCGACCCGGTTCGTCGACCCCCGGGGCGAGGCCGCCTTCCTGGCGTATGCGTATGGAAAGTACCTGCGCAACCGCGATGCACGGGAGTCCGTCCACCAGAACGTCAAGGCACTGCACGAGAAAGCCACTCAGAAGACCGAGGCGGTGGCGGACTATGTCCTCGAGAAGACCGGAAGCCCCGCGTTGGCGGCGATTGTCCATACGGGAGGGACGATTGTCGTTGGCGTGCCTTTTGGTGGCGCGGCCATGGTCGCGGATCCCATTGCTTCGGCCAAGGAGAACATCGCGGACATTAAGGTGCCGTCCACCTTGCGTGAGCGCCTGCCGGGCCAAGGCCTCGATTCAGAAACAGGCATATACCAAAACAATCACCGCAATTACCCGCCGGAGATCAGGCGCCATGCCGAGGCCGACCCGATCAGCCTCCAGGGGGGGGCCAACCTGTACGCATATACTGACGCAAACCCCAAGTTGCGCTCTGGACCTCTTGTGCTCACGCCAAAAGTGCCCGTGCCGACAGTGGTCACAGATGTCAGGAAATTGTCGCAGGCGCTTACTCAAAAGCCGATCGTCATCGTCAATGCGGACCATGGCGCGCAATGTGCGAGCGATGAGTGCAAGAAGGCGGGCAACACCAACTTCGGCATCTTCAGCACCATGGGGTGGTTTGGGTTCGGGGAGAAACACTTCTTCTGGCCGAACAACATGCCCGCGAGCGTCAAAACGAAGATCTTCGTGAACCTCCTCTGCTGGGGAGGCGCTGGAGCCATGGGCCCACAATTCCTCGAAGCGGGTGGGCGGGTCTACATTGGCGCGGTGAACCAACCGTCGGCCTTCACCACCAGCAAAAACATCGAGGGCATTACCAACCTGCTGAATCAAAAGCCCAATGTTACGGGGAGTCAGATGGCCGACGAGCTCAACATGATGAGCTGTCGGGGGACGAACCCAAACATCTCCCTTGAGGAATGCCGTCGGCACCAGACACGGCGGATGGCGCCGAACTGGGTCTGCCAGGGCAACTGTGACACTCCTCTATCCGACGTGTTCAGCCAGTAGCGTCCGCGAAAGGTGAAGAAGAACAAACCACGGAACCGGGCAAGAGGGCATGCGGCAAGGCGACGCCAGCGTCGAGCGGCAGACGCGTGTAGTTACCCTGGCACAAAGGGAGCTGGACAGGAACGAAAGGCCGTGGCGAAACCAGCCAGCCAACGTCGCCAGAGGTGTCGCGGCGCGGAGTTGTCGCACAGCTTGAACCCCCTCGGCCAGAGCCTTGGACTGCAATGGTGCTTCGCGTTGGCGGTGGCGTGTGACGTCTTGAGTCCCGTGAAAACACAACGCGCTCGCTGCCAAGTGGTGGCCGCGAGCGCGTGGTACGACTCATGCGTGTACTGGGTTTACCCCAGGCGAGGGAGGCCCATCTCTTGGTGGAGCGGCCTACACGCCAGGGAAGCCGAGCGGCAACCCCTGGCGGACCACTCGCTCACCAGGGCAGGTGGCGCTGGATCCAGGACTGCTCGGGCTGCAGGGTCTGCCCGGGGACGGCCGCGCCCGTCGCGGCGGCGATGCCGGGGCGCAGACCGGCGGCGATGCCCGGCTTGATGTGGTGGCGCAGGTCGAGGGCGGCGTCCGCCTGGACGGAGGTGCCCACGCCGGCCGCGGCGTTCACGTTCGCCCCGGTCTTGAGGAAGCCGTTCTCGATGCCGAACTTGCCGCCCGCCTGGGCCGCCGCGCCGGCCACCGCGCCGCCGGTGATGGAGCCGTGCAGCCGACCCAGGTGACCGCCCGCCGTGCCGTACACGCCCGCCGTGGCGCCCGCGCCCACCTGGCCGGAGACCATGGCCGTGGCCGTGCGGGGATCCACCGTGGCCACACCCTCGGCGTAGGCCGAGGCGCCGGCCTTGGCCTCACCCTTCACGTAGCCGCCCACGTGGCGGTTGAAGTCGTGGTTGGCGCTCGCCGTGACGCCCACGCCCGTCTCCGCCTTGCCGGTGATCGCGGCCGTGTAGGCGTGGCTGTTGGTGTCGGCCGAGACGCCCGCCTGGGCCTGGCCCTTGAAGCTGGTGGCGTTGGCGGTGACCTGGCCGCTCGTCACGCCGAACCGGCCGGCGTGGGCGCCCTGCGCCTGGTAGGAGGCGCTGGGCCCCTGGATCTCGGTCTGGGCCGAGTAGTGGTGCTGCCCGTTGCCGCTGTAGGCCGTGGTGGAGGCCTGCGCCGAGCCGGTGCTGTTGCCGCTCACCGTGCCGCCGAAGACGTCCTTCGCGAAGGGCTTGCCCTGCTTGTCCAGGTACATGTTCGGCTGGGCCATCGGGGGCGCCGTGAGCTTGTTGTCACCACCGCTCACCGCCACGTCGCCCGCCGCGCCGGTGGTCTGCGACCAGGGGCTGTAGGTGGGGCCGCCCGCGGGCGCGCCGGGGTGCTTCACCGGGGCTCCCGCGGTGGCCGCGGGGGTGTTGGCGGCGCCGGGGGTGGCGGTCGCGCCGGGGGTCGTGGTGGCGGGAGAGGTCACCGCGGGGGACGTCGCGCCGGGGGTGGTGGGCCGCGTCGCGGGAGAGGTCGCGCCGGGGGTGGTGGGCCGCGCCGCGGGAGAGGTCGCCGCGGGGGTCGTGGGCCGCGCGGTGGGCGCCGACGTCGGGAGCGTGGAGGCGCGGGGAGGCGTGCTCGTCTGCGGCGTCTTGGGGGTGTTGGTGGGGAGGGTCGAGGAGCGGAAGGGGTTCGAGCGGATGCGGGCCATGGGAAGCTCCTTCAAGAGGTTCGGAGAGGGTGGGGTGCGGTGCGTTGCGGCGATGTCCTGACCTACTGCAGCCGCTGTGCCAGCCCTCGGAGCACCGGATGGAAACGGCGCCCTTCGTGGTTTCAAGGGGTTACGAAACGAGGGGGGCGCGAGGGGGGGCGCGGCGCGTGATGACTGCCGTCACCAGCCCGGGACCCCAGTCACCACGGTCCCTGGGACCGTTGTCACCAGGCCGGCGGGGACTTCACGGACGAGCCCACCACCACGAAGCGGAAGGACTCGGTGAGCCGCACCTGCACCATGTCCCGCTCGATGGCCTCGCTCAACCGCCCGCCCGCGTCGCAGCCCTCGGCCACGATGTCCACCAGGCGGTTCCAGGGCGGGCCCCGCGCTCTCCAGGAGCCGCCGGCCCGCGTCCGTCCTGGCTGCGCTACAAGGTCAAGCGCTGAGCGACAGGTCGGCGCGCAACCCGGTGACGAGCCGCTCGAGGCCGAAGGCGAACCGGGCCTCCAGGTCCTCGTCGAAGATGTCCGCGAGCGCGGCGAGGACGTGGGGAAACTGGCCGGGCGGGAAGGCCGCGAAGTGCTCGCGGCGCTCGTGGAACCGGGACGCCTCGGGATTCGAGCGGGGATCCAGCCCTTGCTCCTCCAGGGTGAAGCCGAGGACGTAATAGACGAGGGAGAAGCTGCCCCAGGCCGCCACACGCGAGCTGGCACCCGCGCGCCGCAGGGCGCCCATCATCGCCTCGCTCACGCGCAGCACGTTCTCCGTGACCACGTAGGTGCCCGCGAACACCCGCGCCCCGTCCCGACGCGAGCGCAGCGCCTGCCTCAGTTGGGCCGTCACGTCGCGCACGACCGCGTCCCACGGGGCCTTGGGGTCCACGCCGCGCGCCACGTCCTCCAGCAGCGCATCCGCCATCCCATCCAGCAGTGCCTGCTTGCTGGCGAAGTGCCAGTAGAGCGACGGCGCCTGGACCTCCAGCCGTTGCGCCAGCTTGCGCATCGTCACCCCCTCGATTCCCTCCTCGTCCAACAACGCCAACGCGGCCTGGACCGCCCGCTCCCGCTGGATGCGCATGACCGACCCTCGACTTGACGGTCTAAACTAACACCGTTAGGTTAATCTAACGCCGTTAGTTTCCAGGAGGAGGCCGGGCATGCGCAGCGAGGTGGATGTCGCCGTGGTGGGTGGAGGGCCGGTTGGCTGGATGGTGGCGTGTGAGCTGGCCCTGGGCGGGGTCCGGGTCTCGGTCCACGAGCGCCGGACGGAACGGGTGTCGCAGTCACGCGCCCTGACGCTGCATCCCCGCTCGTTGGAGATCCTGGCGCTGCGCGGGTTGGCGGACCGATTCCTCGCCCGGGGCCGGCCCCTGCCCTTGGGCCACTACGCCCAGCTGGACACCCGCCTGGACTTCTCCCCGCTCGACACGGCGTTTCCCTATACCCTGTTCATTCCCCAGTCCCAGACGGAGGCGCTCCTGGAGGAGCGCGCGCGGGAACTGGGCGTGGACATCCAGCGGGGCTGCCGGGTCACCGACCTGCGCGAGGACGCCGAGGGGGTGGACCTGGAGGGCACGCGCGAGGGGGGTGACACCTTCCAGGTGCGGGCCCGGTACGTGGTGGGCGCGGATGGGGCGCGCAGCGCCGTGCGGACCCTGGCCGGCATCGCGTTTCCGGGCACCCCCGCGACGCGGAGCATGATGCTAGGCGATGTCGTCCTCGCCACGCCTCCGGCCACGCCGGGCTGGAGCACGGTGACGGCCGCGGGCGGCATGATGCTGGCGCCGCTCGGCGATGGTCTGCACCACCGGCTGGTGGTGAATGATCCGCGCCGCGCGGGCGCGCCGCTCTCCGAGCCCGTGACGCTGGAGGAACTGGCCGGCTCCGTTCGCGCCATCGCGGACACGGACTTCGGGATGCACTCGCCGCGATGGTTGTCCCGCTTCGGAGACGAGACCCGGCTGGCCGCGACCTACCGCGCGGGCCGCGTCTTCCTGGCGGGGGACGCGGCCCACATCCACTTGCCCGCGGGTGGCCAGGGCCTCAACGTGGGCCTCCAGGACGCGATGAACCTGGGGTGGAAGCTGGCGGGGGTGTTGCGTGGACGCGCCCCGGACGCACTGCTCGACAGCTACCACCGCGAGCGCCACGGGGTGGGGGCGCGCCTCCTGCGCAACACCCTGAGCCAGACCGCGCTGCTCTCCGACTTCGGGCCCGCGGGATTGGCCCTGCGCGAGGCGGTCTCGGGCCTGCTCACGCTGCCCGAGGCCAATCGCAGGCTCGCCGAGCAGATCGCCGCCTTCGACGTGGCCTACGCCGGGTCGTTCCTGCCCGCGCCCCCCGGCGTGGAGGGGACGGGCGGACTCGTGGGGCGGCGGTTGCCCGAGCTGACGTTGCGAGGCCCGAGGGGGGAGGTCCGCTCCCTCTACGCCCTGATGCACGAGGGCAGGTGGCTGGTGCTCCAGCGCGAGTCCACGGCTCCGCGTCCCGCGCTGAGTTCCGCCTGGGCGGACTGGACGACCGTGGTGACCGCCGACGTCCCGGAGCGCGCCGGGGAGTGGGGGACGTGGTCCTCGCTGTGGGTGCGTCCCGATGGCCACGTGGGCTACGTGGACCGAGGGAGGGGCTGACGCGCATGAGGAGGGGGCGCGGGGCGCGGCCGGGGGTTAAATTGAGCGGATGCTCCGCTTCCTCATCTTCGCGCTCGTGTGCCTGCCCTTCGTGGAGCTCTACCTGCTGTGGCGCATCGGCCACGCGGTGGGCTGGGAGGCCGTGCTCGCCCTGGTCCTCGTCCCGGCGATGATCGGCTCGTGGCTGGCCCGCCGGGAGGGCACGCGGGTGTTGCGCCAGTGGCAGGCCGCCCTGGCCCGGCGCCAGGTGCCCGAGGAGGGGTTGCTGGGCGGGCTGCTCGTGCTCGTGGGCGGCGTGCTCCTGATGCTGCCCGGGGTGCTGTCGGACGCGGTGGGGCTCGTGCTGCTGCTGCCTCCCACGCGTCGGCTCGTGGCCCGGTGGGTGCGCCGCGAGGTCGAGCGCCGCATCGCCACGGGCTCGGTGCGGGTGGTGTCCTTCTCCACGACGCGGATTCCGGACGAGCCAGCGGCCCCGCCGGCCTCGCCTCCGCGCGGGCGGCTCGGGCCGCGCACCGAGGGCGAGGTGGACGCCGAGTTCACCGAGACCGACAAGCCCAGCTGAAGCCCGCGCGGTGTCCGCTGGCCCACAGTCTCCGGGCGCCTGGCTCATGCGCGCTCTGCGGCCCGCCCAGGGGCTCCGCATCTTCGCGGCATGTTCTTCTTCTTCTCCAACAAGTTCGGCGTGCTGGGGTCCATCCTCATTTCGATCGCCCTGTCGGCGCTGCTCTACCTGATCTTCTTCGCGCGCTGAGCGGGGGCGTCCCGCGTCTGTGACTGCGTGGCACAAGAGCTGTGCTACGGGGCCTCCTGGTCCGCGCGGGTCGGGGACGGCATGGTGGCGGCCTCTCGTCACTCCTCACGGAGAAGCCCCATGCCCACGACCCTCTCGCGCGCGCTCCTCAGCGTGCTCGCCGCCACCCTCCTCGCCTCGTCGTCCCACGCCGCGCCCCCGAGCACCCAGGAGGTCTGGCGCCACCACATCCAGGCCTGGGAGGCGCGGGACCTCGCGGCCATCACCGCGGACTACACGGATGGCTCCGTGCTGATCCTCAACAACCAGACCTTTCGGGGCAAGGCGGCCATCACGAGCGTCTTCCGGCAACTGTTCCAGCTCTTCGACCAGGGCCAGAACGTCGTGGACACGCCGACCGTGGACGGCCGCACCGTCTACATCACCTGGCACTTCACGCCGAAGGGGGAGGGCACGTTCTTCGGCAGTGACTCCTTCGTGGTCGAGAAGGGGAAGATCCAGATCCAGACCATCGCCTCGGAGCTGTACCTCGGTCATCCCATCCAGCCGTGACGCGGGTGGGGGCGCCCCTCGCGCCCCGTGGATCCAGGTCGAGGGGACGGGCGGCGTCCCCTCAGCCCTGCAGCTCCCGCAGGGTCACCGAGGGCGGGGTGTCCAGCACGCGCCGGGTGGCGAACAGGCCCGCGCCGACCGCCGCCAGCACCCCCAGCCCGCCGCCCACGCCCACCAGCCGCCAGTCCGGCGCCCAGGGCAGGTTGAAGACCTGGGTGGCGATGACGCCGGCCAGCACGGAGGCGGCCACCGACGCGGTGAGGCCGGACAAGAGACCGATGGCCGCGAACTCCGAGGCCTGCGCGAGCCGCAACTGTCGGCGACTGCCGCCCAGCACCCGCATGACGCCGCCTTCCAGCAGGCGCTCGTCCTGACTGGCGCTGACCGCCGCCATCAACACCAGCAGGCCCGCGAGCAGGGAGAAGTAGAACACCACCTCCACCACGGTGGAGACCTGATCCGCGATGGCGCGCACCTGCTTGAGCAGCGCATCCACCTCCACCACCGAGAGGTTGGGGAAGCGCGCCACCAGCTGCGCGGTGAAGCGCGTGCGCTCGGGGGGCACGCGCACCGCGGTGATGTAGCTGGCCGCGTAGCCCTCGAGCGCGCCCGGCGACACCAGGACGATGAAGTTCGTCCGGAAGCTCTCCCACTCCACCTCGCGCAGGCTGGTGACGGTGCCCTCGAGCCGCTGGCCCGCGATGTCGAAGGCCACGCGGTCCCCGAGCTTCCAGCCCATGTTGCCGGCGAAGCCTTCTTCCACCGAGAACTCCGGCGTCTCCGGGCGCCGCTCACCCCAGAAGGCCCCCGAGGTGATGCGGTTGTCCTCGCGCAGCGTGTCGGCGCTGGAGAGGTTGTACTCGCGGTCCCTGCGCCGCTGGCCGGAGCGCTCCTCCTCGGTGGTGCCCGGCGGCGTCTCGGCGGGCACTGTCTTCACCGGCTCGCCGTTGTGCGCCACCAGCCGGGCCCGCACCATGGGGGAGAGCACGGGGGCGGGCAGCCCCTGCTCGACCATGAACGCACGGACGGCCTCCTGCTGGCCTTCCTGCAAGTTCACGATGAACCGGTTGGGGGCGTCCTGGGCGATCGCCGTCTGCCAGCGATCGAGCAGGTCGGTGCGCACGAAGGTGAGCAGCAGCAGCGCCATCAGCCCCAGGCCGAGCGCGGACACCTGGGCGACGCTGGTGGCCGCGCGCCGGCTCACGTTGGCCAGGCCGTAGCGCAGGCTCCCGCGCAGCCGCGAGCGCACCCGCCGCACGACGTGGATGAGCCCCCACGCCAGGCCGGCCAGCACCCCCAGCGTGACGAGGATGCCCAGCAACATCACCAGCGCCAGCTTCGCCGAGCCGGCCTTCCACCAGAGCAGCGCGGCCAGTCCCACCACGCCCAGGAATCCCACCAGCCAGGCGCTGGGCTCGGTCCGGTCGAGATCCCGGCGCAACACGCGCAGCGCGGGCACCCGGCGCAGCGCGAGGATGGGGGGCGCGCCGAAGGTCAGCAGCACCACGAGGCCCACCCCGTACCCCTGCACCGCGGGTACCCAGCCCGCCGCCGGGATGTTCAGCTTGAGCGTCTGGGCGAGCCACTCGCCCACCACCCACTGCATCCCGAAGGCGAGCAGGACCCCCAGGGAGCTCGCGAGGAGGCCCACCAGGAGCAATTCGCCGCCGTGGGTGGCCACCAGCGTGCGCTGGCTCGCGCCCAGACACCGCATCACCGCGGTGCTCGACAGGTGCCGCTCGCTGTGCCGACGCGCCGCCATGGCCACCGCCACCGACGCCAGCACCACCGACACCAACGCCGCGAGACTCAAGAAGCGATCCGCCCGCTCCAGCGCCGAGCGCATCTCCGGACGCGCGTCCATCACCGTCTCCAGGCGCTGGCCCCGGACGAGCCCCGCCCGCGCGGTGCGCACGAAGCGCTCCACCGCGTCGGGCTCTCCGGCGACCACCAGGCGGTAGCGCAGCCGGCTGCCCTCTTGAATCAGTCCCGTCGCGGGCAGGTCGGCGAGGTTGAGCAACACCCGGGGCGCGATGTTGAAGGCGTTGAGGGAGGTGTCCGGCTCCTGCACCACCAGCGCGGCGAGCTTCAGCTGGGACTCGCCCAGACCAATCATGTCCCCCAGCCGGGCGTCCAGCGCGTCCGCCCCCGCGCGGCTCATCCACACGGTGCCCCGCTCGGGAATACTCGGGGCCTCGAGCTCGGGGCCGCCCACCGTCCGCACGATGCGGAAGTGGCCGCGCAGGGGATAGCCCTCACCGAGCGCCCGGAGCTCGCCGAGCTGGAGCCGCTCGTCGTCCGCGTCGCCGACCCGGATCATGCTGGTCAGCTCCCACGTCTCCGTCTTCTTCAGTCCGGGGGCGCGCGCCGCCTCGTGCACGGACTCCCCGAGGGGCGAGTCCCCCTGCGCCACCGCGTCCCCGCCGAGCAGCCGGTTGGCCTCCAGGGCGAGCGCGCGCTCGGCGCGGTCGGTGACGAAGCCGATGGCCGTCACGGCCAGCACGGCGAGCACCAGGGCGGCCAGGAGGATGCGCAGCTCCCCGGCGGCGAAGTCGCGGCGCAGCTGGCGCCAGGCCATGGAGAGCAGCCTCATGACGCGTGCGGCTCCCCAGCCACCAGACGGCCCCCGTCGAGCCGCAGCCGCCGTCCACAGCGCGCCGCGAGGCGCTCGTCATGGGTGACGAGCACCAGGGTCGTCCCGGCTTCCGCGTTGAGGGAGAAGAGCAGCTCGACGATGGCCTGGCCCGTGCGGGTGTCGAGGTTGCCCGTGGGCTCGTCGGCGAAGAGCACCGCCGGCCGGGTGACGAAGGCGCGCGCCAGGGCCACGCGCTGCTGCTCACCGCCGGACAGCTGGCGCGGGTAGTGGCCCAGCCGCTCCCCGAGCCCCACCTTGTCGAGGATGGCCCGGGCGGGCGTCTGCACGTCCGCGTCGCCGCGCAGCTCCAGCGGCAGCATCACGTTCTCCAGCGCCGTCAAGGACGGCAGCAGCTGGAAGCTCTGGAAGACGAAGCCCACCTTCTCGCCGCGCACGCGCGCCCGGCCGTCCTCGTCCAGCGAGGACAGGGGCGCGCCGTCCAGCAGCACGCTGCCGGAGCTGGGCGTGTCCAGCCCGGCCAGCAGCGACAGCAGGGTGCTCTTGCCCGAGCCGGAGGCGCCGATGATGGCCACGGTGTCGCCATGGGCGATGGAGAAGCCCACGCCGTCGAGGATGGTGAGCGCGCCGGAGGGCAGGGGGACGCGTCGGCCCAGGTCGGTCACCTGGAGGGCCCACCGCTGGGGGTCGGGCTGGATTTGGGGGTGCATCGCGCGGTCGTGGGGCATATGGGAGTCTGGGTCAGGGGCGCGTCTGCTCGCGGAGCGGGCTTGTAACGGCGGCCCCGAGGAGATGCAGCGAATGAATCGAGACTACATGAGGCAGCGCACCGGGATCGCCCGCATGTTCGGTCAGCTCGCGGTGACCCTGGCGGTGGGCCTGGCCGTGGTGGGCGCGACGTCCGCGCGGGCCGCCCCCCCGCGCACGGTGCTGGTGATGGGCGACTCCCTGTCCGCCGCCTACGGGATCGCCCCGGAGGAGGGGTGGGTGGCGCTGACGGCCGCGCGGGTGGCCCAGGAGGCGCCGGGCTGGCGGGTGGTGAACGCCAGCGTCAGCGGGGAGACCACGGCGGGCGGCGCCGCGCGCATCGAGGGCGAGCTCAAGCGCAACCAGCCGGAGGTGGTGGTCATCGAGCTGGGGGGCAACGACGGCCTGCGGGGCCTGCCGCTCAAGCAGACCCGGGCGAACCTGGAGAAGATGGTGAGCGCGGCCAAGGCCGCGGGCGCCCGGGTGTTGATCGTGGGCATGCGCATGCCGCCCAACCTGGGCAAGGCCTACACAGAGGGCTTCGCGGCCAACTTCCGGACCGTGGCCGAGGCGCAGAAGGTGTCCCTGCTGCCATTCTTCCTGGAGCCCATCGCCACGGACCGGGCCGCCTTCCAGCCGGACAACATCCACCCCGTCGCCGCGGCGCAGCCCAAGCTGCGCGACCATGTCTGGCCGGCGCTGGCCGCGCTGCTGAAGTGAACGGCCCCGGTGCCCTTCTCCCACGGGAGCTGACACCGCGGTCTCATCTCCTTGATTTCCTGGAAATTCAGCTAAAAATCGTCTAGAGAGGGTTTCCACCGAACCGAGCGCCGAGACACTTCTCGCACCGGCTTCGTGGAGACCCCCATGATTCGACTCCCTGGCTTCACGCGAAGGCGCCGTGCCGTCTCACGGCTGCTGCCCTTGTTCTGCGCCCTGTTGTCGCTCCCGAGCGCGCAGGCGGCCTGGTCCCTCAAGGCCCCACCCCTGACCACCCAGTGGACCTCGCAGGTGTCCCCCACCAACGCGCTGCCGGAGTACCCCCGGCCGCAGCTGGTGCGCACCGACTGGCTCAACCTCAACGGCGAGTGGCAGTTCGGCAACGCCACCGCGGGCCAGACGCCGCCCTTCGGGCAGACCCTCGCCGAGAGCGTGCTCGTCCCTTATCCGATCGAGTCGGGCCTCTCCGGCATCAAGCGGCACCAGGACCGCATGTGGTACCGCCGCACCTTCACCGTGCCCTCGGGCTGGAGCGGTCGGCGCGTGCAGTTGAACTTCGGCGCCGTGGACTGGGAGGCCAACGTCTACGTCAACCGCCAGCTCGTGGGCACGCACAAGGGCGGCTTCGACGGCTTCAGCTTCGACGTCACCCCGTACCTCAACGGCGGCGCCAACGAGCTCATCGTCGGCGTGTATGACCCGACGGACGCGGGCGGCCAGCCCGTGGGCAAGCAGACCAACAACCCCCAGGGGATCGAGTACACGGGCGCCTCGGGCATCTGGCAGACGGTGTGGCTGGAGCCCACGGCCTCGGCGCGCATCACGCGGCTGGACATGACGCCGGACGTGCCCGGGGGCGCGCTGCGCCTCACGGTGCGGGGCGAGGGCCTGTCCGGCCAGACAGTGGAGGCGGTGGCCTTCGACGGCTCGACCCAGGTGGCCAGCATCACGGGCGGCGTGGGCGCGGAGATCCGCCTCCCGGTGCCCAACGCCAAGCTGTGGAGCCCCGACAGCCCGTTCCTGTACGACCTGCGCGTGTCCCTCAAGAGCGGCGGCACGGTGGTGGACCAGGTGACGAGCTACTTCGGCATGCGCTCCATCGGCCTCAAGCTGGTGGGCGGCGTGCCGCGTCCGGTGCTCAACGGCCAGTTCGTCTTCCATGTGGGCACGTTGGACCAGGGCTACTGGCCGGACGGCGTGTACACCGCGCCCACGGACGCGGCGCTCAAGTTCGACATCCAGAAGCACAAGGATCTGGGCTTCAACATGATCCGCAAGCACATCAAGGTGGAGCCCCAGCGCTGGTTCTACTGGGCGGACAAGCTGGGCCTGCTCGTGTGGCAGGACATGCCGTGCATGGACTCGGGCAAGACGCCCACCGCCGCGGCGCGCACCCAGTTCGAGCTGGAGATGCGCGAGATGTTCGACGAGCACCTCAGCTCGCCTTCGATCGTCGTCTGGGTCATCCAGAACGAGGGCTGGGGCCAGTACGACCAGGCCCGCCTGGCCGACCTGGCCAAGAGCTGGGATCCGAGCCGGCTCGTGGACAACATGAGTGGCATCAACTGCTGTGGCGCCGTGGACGGAGGCAACGGCGACTTCGCCGACTGGCACGTCTACGTGGGCCCGGGGTCCCCGCCCGCCTCGGCCACGCGCGCCGCGGTGCTGGGCGAGTTCGGCGGCCTGGGCCTGAAGATCGACGGCCACTACTGGAGCCCCAATGGTCAGGTCTTCGTCTACGAGATGCTGCCCGACAGCGCGACGCTCACCAGCCGTTTCGTGGCGATGGTGCAGGGCCTGCAGACGCTGATGAACCGGCCGGGCCTCAACGCCTCCGTCTACACGGAGATCACCGACGTGGAGGGCGAGCTCAACGGCCTGTTCACCTATGACCGCGCCATCCTCAAGGTGGACGCGGCCCAGGTGCGCACCGCCCACCAGAACCTCATCGCCGCCTCCAAGGCGCTCAACGGCCAGGGCCTCCTGGGCGCGGGCGCGCACCGCTCGCTGCAGGTGATGTCGCCGGGCTACACCAATCGCTACCTGCGCCACATCGAGAGCCTGGGCGTCACCGAGGCCGTGGACAGCGGCTCCAACGGCACGCTCAAGCAGGACACGACGTTCCGCATCGTCCCCGGCCTGGCGGACGCGTCCTGCTACTCCTTCGAGCCGCGCAACTTCCCCGGCAGCTACCTGCGCCACTTCAACAGCCGCATCCGCCGGGACGCGCGCGATGGCTCGGCGCTCTTCGACCAGGACGCCACCTTCTGCGCCCGCGCGGCGCTCGACGGCTCCCCCACGGGAGTGTCCTTCGAGGCCCGGAACAAGCCCGGCGCCTACCTGCGCCACCGCAACAGCGAGGTCTGGGTGGACGCGCTGGAGAACACCACGGGCTTCCGTCAGGACGCCACGTGGGGCATCGGCGCGCCCTGGTGGCGCAGCGAGGCGAACGCGCCCCAGGGCTCGTTCCAGTCCCTCCAGGTGACGACGTCGGGCTACACCAACCGCTACCTGCGCCACATCGACGGGGCGGCCAAGACCGAGGTGGTGGATGGGGGCAGCGCGGCCGTGCTCAAGCAGGACGCGACGTTCAAGCTCGTGGCCGGTCTGGCCGACTCGAGCTGCTACTCCTTCGAGTCGAGGAACTACCCGGGCCAGTACCTGCGCCACTTCAACAGCCGCGTGCGCCGGGACGCCAGCGATGGCTCCACGGTCTTCGCGCAGGACGCCACCTTCTGCGCCCGGCCGGGCCTCTCGGGCGGCGGGGGGGTCTCGTTCGAGTCCTACAACTTCCCCGGCAAGTACCTGCGGCACTACGCGTCCGAGGTGTGGATCGCGGCGGGGTTCGGCAAGGACTGGGACTCGGGCAGCGGCTTCAACGCGGACGCGACCTGGAATGTCGTGGCCCCGTGGGCGCCCTGAGCTGACGTGACGTGATCGGAAGGAGGGGGGGCATCCCGGCGGGCCCTGTTGGTACATTGCGAACACGCCATGTGCCAGGATCGCGCCGCCCCCCTTTTCGACGGCCTTCGCGCCGCCCCGCCCAGCGAGCACACCCGCTGGCTGACGGAGCCCGATGAGCCCGCGCTGCGCGAGCTGCTCCACGCGCGCTACGCCGGGAGCTACGCCTACCGCTTCCTCCATGAGCCGGGAGGGGCCTCGCGGCTCTGGAGGGATGGCGCGCTGCTCAGCCTGGGGGAGTTCGACGCCCAGGGCACGCTCCTCTGGCACACGGGGCTGTGGTGCACGCCGGGGCGGGACTCCCTGGACTCGGGGCTCTCCCTGGCGCTGCCGAGCCGGCGCACCGCCATGGACCGCGCCGAGCACGCGCGGCTGTGGAGCCACCTCCTCGAGCGGCTCGCGGCGCGCGTGGGCTTCCTGCACCAGCAGACGTCCACGCTGCACCTCATGGCGCAGCGCTACGCGTCGCGCTTCATGCGGGCCGTGCCGGTGGGCCTCCTCGTCGACTACACCGAGGGGGAGACGCTGGTGGGGGTGGAGGGCTCGGGCCTGCCGATGCAGGCGCTGGCGATGACGACGGTGCTCGCGCCGCCGCCTCCGCGCCGGCGCTTCCTGCCCGCGGGGCCGTGGGGGGAGTGGCTCGCGTCCCTTGTCGCCGCCGCGGGCCTGCCGGGGACGGTGGAGCTGACGCCGCTGGAGCGCCGCCCCCACGCCGGGGGCCTCGGGGTGCGCCCGCTCGACTGGAACGCGTCCCTGCGGCTCGAACGGCGGGAGCTGGTGGCGTCCGCCGGGGAAGGGCAGGGGGCCCCGGCGCTCTCGCTCCCGTCCCCGCGGGCGCGCGTGGACCTCGTCCACCTGTCCATGGGCGAGCCCCAACGGGTGGCCGAGGCCACGCCCGTGCTCCTCGCGGCGGGCTACCTGCCGACGGGCCTGCGCCCGCGCCTGGACGCGCCCGACGACATCGTCTTCCAATACCTGCCGGCGCCGGAGCGGGCGCGCGAGGCGGTGGGGCGGGCGCGGCTGGACGGCGAGGCGGCCCGGGCCCTGTGGAGCGGATGGATGGAGCGATGCGCGCGAACTTCGTAGACACGCTCCTCGCGCGGCTGGACGGCGAGGTGGCCACCATCTGGGCCACGGTGCTGCTGCGCATCGACGCGCGGCCCGACGGGGCGCGGCTGCGCGGGGCCTTGCGCGCCCTGGTGCGCGAGAGCGAGCGCCTCCAGGTGGCCTGGGACGACGCGCGGGGGGCGTGGGTGCCCGCGCCGCGCACGGACGCGGCGGTGGACGCGGTCCTCCTGGAAGGCGCCGAGCCGCTGGACGAGCCCGAGGCGGTGACGCGGGTCATCAACACCCGGGTGGACCTGGCGAGGGACGTGCCGCTGCGGCTGCACCTGCACCCCCTGGCCGATGGCGCGCCGGGCCCGTGGCTGCTCGCCGTCCAGCTCCACCACGCGATCGGGGACGCCAAGGCGCTCGCCCACCTGCTGGAGCGGCTGTGGCTGCACTGCGCGGGGCGCGCGTCGGAGTCGCCCCCCCTGGGCCCCTCGGCGCTGACGGATGGCGCGGTGCTGCGCGCGGCGCTGCGCGGGCCGGGCCCGGTGCTGGGCCTCGCGAGCCCCCGCCGCCGGCTCCTCGCCCCGCGGGGCCTGGGCCTGGGCCGCAGTGGAGACACCGCGGGCCGCGCGTTGATGGCGACGGCGCGCCTGACCCTCCCGGTGGGCCGCACGGACGTCCAGGCCTCGGAGGTCTTCTTCGCCGCGCTGCTGGCGGGCGTCGCGTTGCGCGAGCCCACGCGGGACGGACTCATCCGCCTGCGGGTGCCGGTGGACCTGCGGCGCATGCTGGGGCTGGGGCGGATGCTGGGCAACGGCTGCTCGACGGTGCCGCTGGAGCTTCCCCTGCGGGAGGTCCGTGCCCGGCTGGAGGACGCGCCCGCCCTGGCGGCGCTGGTGCGCGAGGCGCTGCGGCGCGTGCTCGACGAGGGCGTGCACTGGACGACGGCGCTGGAGTGCCTGGCGGTGGCGCGGCTCGCCCCGGGGTCCGTGCTGCGGCGCAACGCGCGTCCCGGGCTGGTGGCCGAGCCCCGCACCAACACGCTGGTGGCGACCTACCTGGGGCGGCTCGACACGCACTTCGTGGACGCGCCCTTCCGCGTCCACTCCCTGCGCAGCCACACGGCCACCTGGGGCGCGACGGGCCTGGGTTTTGGCGACACGCTCAGCATCAACACGGCGACGTTCGAGGGACTGTGGACCCGGGACGAGCTGCGCGACTTCACCGAGCGGCTCGCGGGCTGGGCGTCCTCGGGCTTCGGGATTCTGGCGGAGGTGGTGGGACCATGAAGGGGCTTCACGACGCGCCCATGCTGTACCTGGGCTTCATCTCGCTGCACCTGCTGCTGGGGCACCTGGGCGCCAGCCTCGTCTACCGCCTGCGCTTCGGCCGCGGCCCGCTGGCCTACCGGCGCACCGGGGCCGACCCGGTCCACACGCGCCTCATGCGGCACATCAGCGGCGCCTCGGCGGTGTGGGCGGGCTCGGTGGTGGCGGCGGCGCTCTGGCCGCGCTGGTCCGAGCTGCCCTGGGGCCGGCCCCTGCTGACCCTTCCGCCGGAGGTGGGCTGGGCGCTGAGCGTGCTCGGGCTGGTGGGCATGCTGGCGGCGCAGTACGGCATGGGCGCGACGTTCCGCATCGGCGTGGACGCGGGGGATGACGCGCCCGTGCTGCACGCGGGCGGACTCCACCGCCGCTCGCGCAACCCCATCTACGTCTTCTCCTACCTGTACCTCGTGGGCTCCTCGCTCTGGGCTCCGTCGTTGGTGACGCTCGGGTCGTGCGCGGTGCTGGGGGGGCTGTTCCACGGGATGGTGCTCCAGGAGGAGCGCTACCTCTCCGCCCGCCTCGGCGAGGCCTACGCGCGCTACCGCCAGCGCGTTCCCCGCTACCTCTGAGGCCCCATGCCGCCCGCCCTCGCCCCCGTCTCCGCTCCACCCGCTGCCCCCGCCGGGCCGGGCCCCTCCCGCGACGAGCTGGTGGAGCTGCTGCGCATCCGCCCCGCGCGGGCCCTGGGCATGGCGGCCCTGCACCTGGGCGTGTGGGGGCTGGCCGGGGTGGGGCTCGCGCACGTCAGCGGCTTCTGGCTGAAGCTGCCCTTGTGGTTGCTGGCGGCCCAGGGCGTCATGGGGCTCATCCAGCTCGCCCACGACGCGTGGCACGACACGCTCTTCCCGCGACCCTGGCAGAACCGCCTCTTCGGCAATGGGCTCAGCCTGCTCGTGGGCATCGCCTACGAGCCGATGCGGCACGGCCACCTCGCGCACCACCGCTGGAACCGCACCGAGAAGGACCCCGACGCCTACAACGCGGGCCGCCGCTCGCCCGGGCTGTGGGCCCTCTTCTACGCCACCGTGCTGCTGGGCCTGCCGCTCAGCCTCGTCTACTTCAACGTCCTCTACCCGGTGCAGCACTTCGACGCCGCCCGCCTGCGCCGCCATGCGCTCGTGCTGCTCGGCTACGGGGCCTTCTACGCGCTGCTCTTCTGGTTGCTGGCGGACCACGGGCTGATCGGGAGCGCGGTGGAGTGCTGGCTGCTGCCGGTGCTCTTCGCCAGCCCCCTCAACGGGCTCAAGTCCATCGCCGACCACCACGCCAACGTCTGGCGCGGCGACCGCTTCCACACCGCGACGACGGTGCGCGGCACCCGGCTCGTCACCTTCCTGTGGAACGGCCTCAACCACCACCTGGACCACCACCTCTACCCGCGGGTGCCCGGCTACAACCTCGCGCGGCTGCACGCGCGCCTGCGCCCCGAGCTGCTCGCGCGCGGGGCCCCCGTCTTCGACAGCTACCTGCACGTCATGTGGCACGCCCTCCGGGCGGGCCCCTTGGTGGTGGAGGACGACGTGCGACTCGTCACCCTGGAGCGCAAGCGCCCATGAACGCCCTGCGTCGGCTGTACGCGGACATCCGCTACGAGGACGGCCGCTGGCCGCTGTCCCGGTGGGACCTCAACCTGCGCTACCTCACCAAGAGCCTCCTGCACGTGCCGGAGCCGCGCTCGGCCGAGACCCGGGAGCACTTCGCGCGCGTCGCCCGGCACCTCGCCTCGGGGAGCTGGCGGCACGCGGGCGCGCCGGAGCTCCGGCTGAGCGCGGTGGGCGACATGATGTGGATTCGCAGCGGCTTCCACCGTGCGCTCTCTCCCGGCGTCCGGGAGGTGATGGCGGGGGACGCGGTGGCCTTCGCCAACCTGGAGACGCCAGTGGACCCGGCGCGGCCCGTGCCCCGGCTCGTCTACGAGACGTTCCACTACAACGCCCCGCCGGACTACCTCGCGGCCTGGGAGGGCACGGCGCGCCACCGCGTCTTCTCCCTCTGCAACAACCACGCGCTCGACCAGGGCGCCGAGGGGCTGGCGCGGACCCGGGAGACGGTGCTGGCCTCCTCCCGGCACCGCTGCGTGGGAGGCCCCCGGCCGGAGGACGCGGTGGCCGCCCTGGAGGTGGACGGGGTGCGCATGGGCATCGCCGCCGTGACGTATGACATCAACCACCGGGAGGGGGCGCCGCCCGCCGGGGTGCCGGTGACGCGGCTGGGCAGCCCCCTGCACGCGCCGGACTGG
Organism: Archangium primigenium; assembly: GCF_016904885.1. Lineage (NCBI taxonomy): Bacteria > Pseudomonadati > Myxococcota > Myxococcia > Myxococcales > Archangiaceae > Melittangium > [Archangium] primigenium. Next base: position 6,111,548 of record NZ_JADWYI010000001.1, on the reverse strand, counting down.
GAGCGGCTGGGCGCGCTCATCGACGCCGCGCGCGCGGTGGGGCCGGACCTGGTGGTGCTGATGCCGCACTGGGGCTTCGAGTACGAGTCCTGGCCCGAGCCCCTCCAGCGCGCGCACGCCTACCGGCTCCTCGAGCGCGGGGCGGACGTCCTCCTGGGCGCCTCGCCGCATGTGCTCCAGCCGGTGGAGTGGGTGTCCATCGACGGCGCGGACGCCACCTGCCCCACGCAGGTGCGCCGGGGCGGGCCCGCGCGGATGGGGCTCATCGCGTACTCGCTGGGCAACTTCCTGAGCATCATGCCCACGCGGGCGTGCCAGACGGGGGCCGTGCTGAAGCTCGCGCTCGCCCGGGACGCGCGGGGCGTGCTCCAGCCGGTGGACGTGCGCGCGGTGCCCACCGCCTGTGGACGGGGACTCGGAGGGGAGGGGTGGCTCGACGCGGGCGTGGTGCGCCTGGACGAGCTGTCCCCTCAGCGGGCGGCGCCGCACCTCGCGCATGCCCGGCGGACGTTGGGCGCGCTGCTGTCGGATTGGAGGGACTGAGGATGGCGTCGATCGAGGACCAGTTGGAGGCGCTCACCGTGGGGATGGCGCGCCAGGTCGCGAGCTGGCTGCCGGAGGTGACGCCCGAGCGCTACGTGGCGTTCCTCGACATGATGTTCCACTACACGCGGCGCAGCGGAGACCGGCTGCGGCTCGCGGCCGAGCGCGCCACGCGGCCCGAGCTGAAGGCCTTCTTCGCGGAGCTGGCGGGGGACGAGCAGTCGCACTACCTGCTGGCCCAGGCGGACCTGGCGGCCTTCGGGCGCGAACCCTCGTCCGACACGCCTCGCGAGGTGGCCGACTTCCACGCCTTCTGGGAGGGAATCGGGCCGGAGCGGCAGCTCGCCTTCCTGGGCGCGCTGCGCGTGCTGGAGGGCGTGGCGCGGCACCTGGGAGGCGAGGCCCGCCAGGGGCTGGGGCGGCTCGGGCTGGAGCGGACGCAGGCGCGCTTCCTCCTCGTCCACCTCGACGTGGATCTGGAGCACGGCGCGCGGGCCCAGGCGCTCTGCGAGGCGCTGGGGGCGGGGCACCCGGAGCCGCTGCTCGACGGGGCCCGGCGGGCCGCCGACTTCTGGGTGGCCATCCACCGCGCGGCGCTGGTCGGCGAGGCACGGCCCTGAGCGGGCGCCTCGGCGCACGGAGAGGACGCGGCGCTCCTCGTGGAAGATGCTCGCGGTGCAGCCACTTGCCAAGGCAGGCCTCGGTGGTACCCGCCTTCGCTGCGGCGATGCGCTTCACCGCGGGGTAGCCGCGAGCGCGAGCTTGCACCGCGCCGAGCGATCCAAATTTGAGTCGGACTCGCGGTTTTTGGGGGGGAGTGGGCCCCCGGGGATGCCAACAGATGGCATCCCCTGTGCATTCATTCTCCTGCTCTGCGAAGGCCCTCAAAGCGAGGGCCGGTGTCGCAGAGACGTGTCAGTACTGCTTGGTGTCCGTTGCTAGGCCGGTGCCTCCCCGCACTGGCCTAGGTTCCTCAAGTGCAGAACGGAGATGGCTCATGAATCTGGAGAGATTTGAAATCCTTGACAACGTCCTTGACGTGTTGGCTGAACTCGGTTTTCGGGCCACTTACGGGGCGCTCGCTCGCGTTCTTGGCGTTGCTAGTGGTCAGCAAGTTGGCTCGATTCTTTCCCTCAGACCCAGGGATCCTCGTCATTCCTGGGTCGTTGCGAAAAGAACAGGTCTCCCTACGGGCTACGTTCCCGAGCAGTGGCATCCAGGGCTGTTTGCGCATGAGGTGGTGATTGAAGACCCCGCCATCCTGGCGAGTCTGCGGCCTGCCTGCGGCGAGAACTAGAACTCACTGTTGAGATCGAGGATGGGCGATCGCTGGCTCCAATAGCCAAGGCGTTCGCCCCTCTTCGGCGGGCATGAGCACGCCGTCTGAGTCGAAGCCTTCCCCGTGGCCGACGCTGGCCGTGACCCTCGCCGTCACGCTGGCCGGTATCACCTGGCAGTGGGGCACGCTGGGTTCGGACGTGCGCCACCTCGAGCGCCGCGTCACCACGGCTGAGGCGGAGCTGGCGCGCGTCTCCTCCGCCTAGTCCAGGGCCGACACCCAGGCCGCGCGCATCGAAGCGCGACTGGAAGGCGTGAAGGAGGAGTTGACCCGGCTCGCAAAGGCCGTGGAGTGCCTGTCCGATGAGCCCGCGCCGACCCGCTCGGCCCGCTCCGTCCCTTGACGCCCTTCACCCGGGCGGACCTTGGGGCCCGCCCGCTTCCCCGGAGCACCCATGCGCCGCATGTCCTTGCCGTCCCTCTCTGCAGGCCCAGGCCGATGCGCTCGTGCCCATGGATGAGGTGGGGGTGGTGCAGTCGCTCTCCTCGCGCAACTGGGGCCTGCTCGCGTGCGCCCTAGTGCTGGGCGCGGTTTGGGTGGTGCGCTGCTTCCTTGCCTCGCGCATGCCGTGGCTCTACTTGGACGTGGCCGGCGTGGTGCTCTCCATGGCCACCGCCGTCTCCACGTACCTGGTGGGCGCGCTCAAGACGGGCACGCCGCTCACCTTCACCCTGGTGCTCGGCGCCCTGCTCACCGCCGCTGGCGCCTCGGGCCTCTTCTCCTGGGGGAAGAAGCTCTCCTCTGCGGCGAAGGTGACGGCCCAGCGCGCGGTAGCCATGTCCATTTGCTGAGGACGCTGTCTGACGATGCGTGATGGGCCCGGTCTCCAACGTGGAGGTCGGACCTTTGGCGTTTTCAGGAGTGGCGTTTTCTTGCCAATGAACGACAGTCACATCGAGCAAGCGCTGCGCATGCACCTTGATTTTCAAGGCGCCCTGCACAAACATCGTCAATATGGGCGCTTGGATACCAATTTTCGTTCTCCCGAACGTGTCGCTCGACTCCTCAATCGAGAATGATGTCGCAGCACTGGCTCCTCTAGACGATCCGCGTGCGCTTGCTGCTAGTGATGCAGATTCCGTCTTCAAGTGTTTTTCTGAACAATTTAGTGATGCGTTTGGGCGGAAGGTTGAGCCGTCCGTGCTCCTACTTCGCGCAGATGCGAATCGTGCGTTCTTTGATGTTGGCGCAGTTTCAAGCTTTCGGGACGCCATTGCTATCTCGGCCATTGGGTACAGCAGGGCTCTCGAACTTATCTTTCCCCGGGGACACCGTGTTCTCTATGGTGATGCGCTTGCCTTTTATCCATGGACTCCTTCGGCAGGAGTGGCCTCAATGGTCATCCGTACGCCCGCGTACGCTGGGATTGATGAGGTCAAGCGTTTTCATGGGCAATCATCACCCGTCATCCCCACAATGAGACTGCAAGGCGATCATTTGGATATGCATCTGCTCCGCGAGCTTTTTTCTCGCTGGTGTAGACTCTATGGCAGTTCGAGTCCGCGTCGTGATGATGTTGCTCTATTTAGGTCTCTGAACATGGCATTCCATGCATCGCTAATGCCAGCGGGCGCCGACGAGACCTTCTATGATCGTGGCCGCCTTATTTCCTTGTGGGTCAGCGCGTTCGAGATCCTCGTTCACCCTGGTCCTGGAGGGAGCGCAAATAAACTCAGTGTGTTTAACCTGCTTGAAGACTTCAAGTGGTTGAATCCAAAAAGCGCTGCCAGGACATATGAGACCAGCTACAGGAGAGTGATTAAGCGACGAACTCTAGCGTCGTGGCTGTACGAGAAGATTTACGAATGCCGATGCAAGTTTCTCCACGGAGAGGTAGTGTCTCCCTCCGACTTTAATGTGCCGCGCCCGGAGGGGTGCTTGGATGAGTACGCTGCGCCTTTGTATAGGATGGCACTGGCGGCATTTCTTCCGATTGTGGGTGATGCATCCGTCTGGGTCGTGGATGGGGATGTGCAGTCAGTGGCTGCGTTGCTCGATGAGCGAATCTCCCTGGAGCGCACGCAGAACGAATTTGAGGCGGCGCTATGGACTGCTTTGCCGCCGGAGCCTCAGTGACGTGACAGGCCTGGGTGGTGTGAGCCATGGCTTTTGCCACTGCGGTGAATGAATGGCAGGCATCCTGGAGGCAGTCTGCCTGGGGCATCTGGAAGTCCACCTCTGGGCCGACCTGCTTGGTGTCGCGCTTGTCCTCGTCAAATACCCTCCGCATTTGTTGAGTCGCACCTCCTACTGAAAAATGAAGGGTCCGGCCTCCGAGGTGGAGACCGCGCTTTTCTCGCGTCTGGTGCTGGCGACTACATGCCCTGGTGCGAATCCGCCTTCTTCGTTGGGTCGTACAGGTAGGCGGGATTAACGAGGAGGAGCGCGCCGGACGGCACGCCCTCCACCACGAACTTGGGGCCCGCGACACTCACCGCGTGCTCGACGAGCACCCCCGCGGGCATGCGCCCCCGGTAGACGCGCGAGACGTAGTCGAAGTTGGGAGAGGACGTGAAGGCACGAGACTCACCGACCTCATCCAGGCGAGGCAGGCGGAGCGTAATGCCGTTCGCCTTCATGACGTTGTTCATCTTGTCCGAGCCGTCTCTAACCCCTTCGTTCTCGCACCAGTAGTACGACATGCGCCGCAGGTTACCGAGGTCGCTCTCGATGTGCTGAATGGACAGCAGCGCGAACGACGAGTGCGTGCTCGACACGAGGGCCTTGTACGCTACCATCCAGAGGTGGATGAGCGTGCACTGCAGGCTGGCCTCGCTGAGCTTCTCCTTCGCGCGCTGCATGGCGGGGTGGGACATCACCTTATGGATGCCTAGCAGGGTGTCCTTCTTGAGCCGCGCGGGCGTCTTGAGCTGGGAGATGGCCGCTTCGATCGGCGTCCTGGGATCGAGGGGCACGTCCATCGCGCACGTCACCTGGGGAGGGAGGAGGGGGGCGAAGGAGAGGGCGGCGAGGGGGGAAGCGCTTGAAACAGGGGACAGCTTCATAGGGTGCGAATCCTGGGCGTCGACGCGAGGGGTTCGGCCGGGCCCAGGAAACAGAAGGGGTGCCCTTCACCGGGTTGGTGGATGCGCACGCGCCTCTATCCCTCACACGCTGGGCAGGCCACTCCCTCCAGGACGCTCTCCGGCGCGAGGCGGGAGTCTTCCCCCGTGCCCCGGCAGGCCGCGCAATGGACGACGCCCAGGGCCTTGCGCTGGCGAGCCCAGACGAGCGCGACCTCCCGGCTCTCGCGCAGCACCGCCTCGTCCACGGCGAGTTGGTGCCAAGCGAGGCGCGCGGCGGAGACCACGAGTCGGAGACGTAGACCCTGTCCGGGCGGGCGCCACCGGGGCACAGCCCGGCTGGACCGGAGTCGGCGGTGAGCGGGTCGGCGGTGCCCGTGACGGACGGCGGGAGGACGTCACCGCCGACCTTCAGCCCCACTCGCCCACGGAGGTCACGGTCGAACAGTGCCGCGTGGCAAGGGCCTGAGTTTCGTTGCGAGCCCCCTTCGGCCTGCTATAACGGGCCCGTTCAGCCGGTCCCGTAGCTCAGTTGGATAGAGCGGCGGTTTCCTAAACCGCAGGCCACTGGTTCGATTCCAGTCGGGGCCACTCGCCCTGCTTCTAAGTCCTCGGAAGCAGGGCGTTTTTCTGTCCGGTGCCGTTCAGGCGTGTTCGCCCGATGAGCGTATCCAACCGGGCCATCCGTTCGGGCGTGCACATGGCGTCCCGCTTCTTCTTCTCGGTCAGGCGCACTCGCGCCGAGCCTCCATGGGGATTGGCCACCAGCTCGCCGAAGGCGGCTTGCGCCCGCTTGTTGAGCTGACGCTCCATCTCGTTGATCAAGTCGATGCCTTCACGGGCGCCTTCCGGAGCGCTGTAGCGGCCGAAGAAGGCGTAGAAGATGAAGCTCAGCGGCAGCAGGGCCGCTCACTTCTCGTGCCGGTCCAACCAGAACGGGCGTCCGTTGCTCCGCAGCGCCTCGGCCAGGAACTCGGAGAAGGAGGAGGCGAGCGGCCAAGTGTATTCCTTGTTACGCCATGCCTCCTTCCAGCCGTCCACGAGGGGGTAGCAACCCTCAACCTGTCGGCTCACGTCCAGCATGACGTAATCACCATCTTGCACGTCGCAGATCGCATAGATGTATGCAGGGCCCCACGGGTCGTCGTCTTCACCGAAGATCGCCGCTCTTCCTCTCTCGATTTCGGACAGCGGGAGGATTCTGAATGGGGCGAAGGGAGGTGGCTCGAACAACCGTGCCCCATTGCAGTGCAGGTAGAAGGCCCGCAGGTCCGGGTCCAGCTTCCAACCCACCCCTCGCTCGAACTCCTCGATCTCCTCGGGAGTGGCAGGGGGAGACGGGAAGTGGTCGCGGGAGACCTCTTCGAGCAGGCTGCTCATCGGGGGGGTCATCGTCAATTGTCTGTGTAGGGCAGGTTGTGACCCACCGAATTCCAGGGGGCCTGTCCATCGTAACACTTCGGGTACTCTCGGTTGAACACCTCGTGGACTGTTGGCTCCGCTGGAATGATGTTGTTCCCGTCGAGCGGAGCACCCCAGTGCCAGAGGTCTCGGATGTGATGCCCTGGCCAGGCCCTGCCGCTCTCGACGGGCCACTCTCCGAATTTCTCGCTCCACACCTTCCGAAAGGACCTCATGCCGTTGCGCCACTCGTTGCGTGCGGCTTCATTCTCCACCTTCGTCCGCGTGGGGAATTTGCAGCAGCAGTGATAGATGCCGTAGCGGCTCCCGGCCTTCACGGGAACGGGAGGGACGACGAGCCGTCCCTCCCAGTCGAACTTGAGATCGGCCAGCCACATGCAGCCCATGAGTGGATGGCCCTCGCTGGCGCACTCCCTCTGGCACCCGTTCATGAACTCCTGGCGGCACTGCCAGGGGCCGTAGAAGAGGGTCGTCTTCATCTGCCCGCCCAGCACGTTCACCGAGGGCAGTTCCTTCTTCACGGCGGGCCTGGCTCCCGGTGAGGGCGAAGGGCCAGAACCTCCCGTTCCCTGGGTTGTCGCGCATCCGGTGAGGAGCACCCACAGCACCACCGCTTCGGCCAGCTTCATGGGAAGTCCCCGTGGGGATGGTCACCCCCTGATGGGTTGCCAGACAAGGAAATACTCCTTGGGTCTGGCACACGCCGGAGCCAGACCCTCTTGACCGATGGAGTCCTCGTCAGCGCTTCGCCTTCTTCGCGAGCGCCGCCTGCGTGCTGAAGTCGAGGATCATGGGCAGCTCGAACGTGCCGTACTTCGCGAGCACCGGGCGCTTGACGGCCTCCGCGTCATCGGACGCCGCGAGCGAGGTCTCGAAGTCGCGGATGTAGGCCGCCGTCTCGCGCAGGGCCGTGGTGCCCGGGGGCGCCTTCTCCGAGCGGTGCCCCGGGATGACCGTGGTGGCGCCGCGCTTGTCGAGCTGCTCGATGTTCTTGAGCCACTTCGCCCGCCAGACGGCATCCGTGTTCGCGAGGTAGGGGTGCACCTGCTGGTAGGCCACGTCCCCCGCGATCAGCGTCCGGGTGGAGGGAATCCACACCGCCGTGGCGGCCTCGCTCTCCCCGGCTCCCAGGGAGAGGAGCTCCAGCCGCTGGCCCTCCAGCTCCAGGTGATCCTCCGCGAGCGGGGAGGGCGTCACCGGCGCGGTGGTGAGGTTGGCGCCGTACATGGGCTTCCACTGCGCGACATGCTTGGGCGCCAGCGCCTTGATCTCCGCGATGACGGCGGGCGTGGCGACGATCCTCGCCTCGGGGAAGGCCGCGCGCACCACCTCGAGGCCGAAGTAGTGGTCCGGGTGGCCGTGGGTGATGAAGACCGTCTTCAGCGTCTTCTTGGAGTCGAGGACTTTCGCCACCAGGCGGTGGGCCTCCGAGAGCGTGAACTGCGCGTCGACGAGCACCGCGTCCTGCTCGCCGGTGATGAGGGTGGACGTGACGCGAAAGCCCTCGGGCGACGCGGTGAAGACCTCGGTCTTGAGCGGCGCGGCGGCCTGGACCGGAGCGGCGAGCGAGAGGGACAGGGCGAACATCGGCAGGGCGAGCTTCATGGCGTTCTCCAGCGAGGAAGGGTGTCCCGGGGCCGAGCGCCTCGAGACCCCGGCAAGATGCGCGAGCCGCCTCGGGGAAGAAATGGCATGAAAGTCATCGCACTGTTGACGCTCCGTCACGAATCACGCGAGCGTGGTCCGCATGGACACCTTCTCGGAGATCGCGGTCTTCACGCGGGTGGTGGACCTGGGCGGCTTCGCGCGGGCGGCCCAGAAGCTGCGGCTCACGCCCTCGGGGGTCAGCCGGATCGTCTCGCGGTTGGAGTCCCGGCTGGGCGTGCGGCTGCTCAACCGGACCACCCGCAGCCTCAGCCTCACGGACGAGGGGGCCGCGTACTACGAGCGCTGCACGCGCATCCTCGCGGACCTCGACGAGGCGAATGCCTCCCTGGCCCGGAGCCGGGTCACCCCTCACGGGCGGCTGCGCGTGGACGCGCCCGTCGCCCTCGCGGACTACGTGCTCGGCGCGGCCCTCCCGCGCTTCCTCGAGCGCTACCCGGAGGTGTCGATCGATCTGACGGTCCGCGATCAGCTCATCGACCCGACGGCCGAGGGCGTGGACGTGGTCATCCGCCTCGCGGCGGCGCGGGACTCCGAGCTCGTCTCGCGCAACCTCGCCCCCGCGCGCTTCCTCCTGGTGGCCTCGCCCGCCTATCTCGCCGCGCGGGGGCGGCCCCGCACGCTCGCCGCGCTGCGCGAGCACACCTGCCTCGCGTACCTGTCGAACACGGGCCCCCTGCCGTGGCGCCTCAAGGGCCGGGCGGGGGAGGAGAAGTACGTCGTGGACGGCCGGCTCGTCGCGGGCTCGGGCAACGTGCTCACCCGGGCGGCGGTCGCCGGGCTCGGCATCGCCCAGACCATCGAGTACCACGTGGCCGCGGAGCTCGCCCGGGGCGAGCTGGAGGTCGTCCTCGAGGAGTACGAGCCCGAGCCGCGCACGGTCCACGCCCTCTTCGCGCGACAGAAGTCCGCCGTGCCCAAGGTCCGGGCCTTCATCGACTTCCTGGCGGAGCTGTTCGCCTCCCCCCCGGCGGGCCTGGCGGGCCGGACGCGCCGGTAGGCCGCGCGGCGAACGTCCTCGCTTTCCACCCCGGGTTGAGTTCTGAACACAAAACCTGCTATTTCCCCAAAATCTTGAAAAAGGGGAATTCATGTTCGATGCGATCGTGATCGGGGGCCGGTGCGCGGGGGCGGCCACGGCGATGTTGCTGGCGCGCAAGGGGCACCGGGTGCTGATGGTGGATCGCTCCACCTTCCCCAGCGACGTCATCTCCACGCACTTCCTGTGGCCGCACGGAACGTCGTACCTGAACCGGTGGGGGCTCTTGGAGAAGGTGCTCGCCGTGACGCCCTCGCACACGGAGCTGGAGCTGGTGCACGACGGCATCTCCCTGAGCGGCGGCGTGCCGGAGGATCTGCTGCGCCAGTCCTTCCAGCAGCTGCACGGCGATGACACGGGGGTGGTGCGGCGCTACTGCTCGGTGCGGCGCCGGGTGCTGGACAAGATCCTGGTCGACGCCGCCGGGGAGGCGGGGGTGGAGGTGCGTGAGGGCTTCACCGTGGAGGAACTGCTCACCGAGGGCTCGCGCGTGGTGGGCATCCGGGGCCGCACGCGCGAGGGCACGCGGGTGGAGGAGCGGGCGCGCATCGTCATTGGCGCGGATGGGCGCAACTCCTTCGTGGCCCGGACGCTCAAGCTGCCCCGGTTCGACGAGCGCCTCCAGTGCACGTTCGCCTACTGGGGCTACTTCTCCGGGTTCGACGCGGGGCGGGCGCACCTGATGCGCCGGGGGCGGATGGGCGCGGCGATCGTCCCCACCAACTTCGGGCAGAACATGACGCTCGTCTTCGGCCCCAGTGAGTGGTCCGAGGCCTTCCGCCGGGACATCCCCGGCAACTTCCAGCGCGCCCTGGACTTCGTGAGTCCGGAGTTCGGCGAGCAGGTGCGAACCCAGGGCCAGCGCGAGGAGCGCCTGTACGGGACCCTGGATCAAGCGGCCTTCCTGCGGCCCTTGCATGGCGCCGGCTGGGTGCTGGTGGGGGACGCGGGCTGCTTCAAGGACCAGTGCACGGCCACGGGCATGACGCACGCCTTCCGGGACGCGGAGCTGGTGTCGGCGGCGCTCGACGGGTGGCTGGCCGGGCGCCAGCCGCTGGACGCGGCGCTCAAGCACTACGAGGACCGGCGCCGCAGCCAGTCCGCCGCCGCCTACTACGACTATGTCTGCACCCTCGCCGAGATGAAGCCCTTGCGGCACGACGAGCTCCAGCTCTTCGTGTCCCTGCGCGGCAACCAGGAAGAGACCAACCGCTTCATCGCCACCCACGCGGACATCTCCCCGGTGTCCGAGTTCTTCCAGGCCTCCAACCTGCTGCTCATCAACGACGCCGCGAAGGAGTCCTCGCGCGGTCACGCCATCTTCGAGCAGTTCGAGTCCACCTCCCGCCAGTACCTCCACAACCCGTTCGCCGCCTGAGCCCGGAGACCCCACCCATGAATCCCATCCAACCGCGTGAGGACGATGAGCTCATTGGCGCCATCCTGGGAGCGGCCGACGAGGCGTCCCGGTGCATCCAGGGCCGCTCGATCGACGAGGTGCTCGCCACCCCCGACGCCCGGGAGACCCTGCGGCGCTGTGCCACGGACCTGGGCACGGCCGCTCGGGAAGTCTCGGAGATGATGCGCAACTGGGCCAGCCACATCCCCTGGGAGTCGATGACGGCCATCGGCGAGGACGCGCCCGCGGCCGACGACGGCGCGGTGCGCGCCCTGTGGGGCTTCATGCACCAGCAGCTGCACCAGGTGCGGGGAGACCTGGAGGAGATGTGGCGGCCCGCGCACCTGCGCCGCGAGGTGGACCCGGACGAGACGTACGCGCTCGACAAGAACGCCTATGACTTCTACCGGCCGGTGGGGAGGAACCTCCTCCAGCGCACCGAGGAGTTCCATGGCTGGGTGGAGGCGCGCCGCCGGACCGAGACCTGGCAGTACTCGCGGGTGCTGGAGGCCTCCCCGGGCAGCATCGCCCGCATCACCAACGACGTGGGCCGCCGCACCCAGGGCATCAACTTCAACTCCCAGGACTACCTGTCCTTCAATGCCCATCCCGCCATCCGGGAGGCGGCGGCCCGGGCCCTGCACGACTACGGCCCGCACAGCGCGGGCTCGCCCATGGTGCTCGGCAACACGCGCATCTCCGACGCACTGGAGGCGGAGCTGGGAGATTTGCTGAAGATGGAGCACCTCACGCTGTTTCCCACCGGCTGGGGCGCGGGGTTCGGCTCCATGGTGGGGCTGGTGCGCCAGGAGGACCACGTCGTCATCGACCGGCTGGCGCACGCGTGTCTGCAACAGGGCGCGCGCGCGGCCACCCGCAACGTCATCCGCTACGAGCACCTCAACCTGGAGTCCGTGCGCCAGCACCTGAAGGACATCCGCGCGCGCGACTCGCGCAACGGCATCCTCGTGGTGACCGATGGCCTGTTCTCCGTGGACGCGGACTGGCCCGACCTCGTCATGCTCCAGGACATCTGCCGGCAGCACGACGCCACCCTGCTGGTGGACGTGGCGCACGACCTGGGCGCCATGGGGCCCGGCGGCACGGGTGTGATCGGCATGCAGGAGCTGCTGGGCAAGGTGGACCTGGTGATGGGCGCCTTCTCCAAGACGTTCGCGTCCAATGGCGGCTTCCTGGCGTCGCGCTCGGCGGCGGTCAAACAGTACGTGAAGATGTTCGGCGGCTCGCACATGTTCTCCAACGCCCTGTCGCCGGTGCAGTCGGCGGTGGTGCTCGAGGCCACGCGCATCCTCCGCTCTCCCGAGGGCGAGGTTCTGCGCGGGCGGCTGTTCAAGGCCATCCACGCCCTGCGCGACGAGCTCTCCCGGCGAGGCCTCACGTGCATGGGCTCGCCGTCGCCCATCGTCCCGCTGCTCATCGGCAACGAGAAGCTGGCGCGCATCGCCAACCGGCGGCTGTTCGACCGGGGCGTGCTCGCGTTCATGGTGGAGTTCCCCGTGACGCCGACGGGCTCCTCGCGCTTCCGGCTCCAGGTGCAGGCGGCGCACGAGCCCCAGGACGCGCTCGAGGCCGCGCGCATCATCGACGAGTCCATCGCCGAGGCGCGCGCCTACCTGTCGAGCGCCTTCGGCTCCGGACTGGCGTGAGGCGGAGCGGGCGGAGTTGAAACCGCCCACGCGACACCTCTTCTGCACGGACCCTGCGTCCTCGGGTCCGAATGCCGTCGGGTCTCACCGCTCGCAGCGCAGGGCCACCGCGTGCGGATTGTCGAGGTAGTCCCGCCAGAACGCGGGGCCCTCCTTCCGCAGTCCCTCCGGGGAGCACTCGGGGAGGAGCCAGGTGAGGGTCTGGAAGCCCGCCGCGCGCAGGGCCCGCTCGTAGGTGCTCCGGCTCCAGTGCGCGAAGTGGATGGTGAACGGGCTCTTCGTGTGCAGTGTCGCGGAGATCGTCTGGCCATCCACGGGCGCCTCCGGGTAGTCCCGCAGGGTGATGCCGTAGCGGGTGAACGCGGGGCCCTTCGCGCGGAAGTCGGGATTGAACGCGTAGGTGACGAAGCGGCCTCCCGGCTTCACGTGATCATGGATGTTCTGGCACATCCGCAGCAGGTGCTCGGGCGAGGTCGCGTAGTGCAGCAGGTAGACGGCCGTCACGACATCGAAGGCCCCGAGCGCGGGCATCTCGGCCACATCCGCCACGTGGTAGGTGAGGCCCAGGGGATGGGCGTCCTCCTGACGGCGCGCCCCGCGAATCATCTCCTCGGAGATGTCCACGCCCACCACCCGCGTGGCGCCCCGCGCCTTGAACTGCCGCGTGTACAGCCCGTCGCCACACGCCAGATCGAGCACGCTCTGGCCCTCCACGGACCCCAGCGCCTTGAAGAGGGTGTGGCCTTCCAGGTGCTCGGAGCGCACGGGCAGCACGTCCCAATCCGCGACCTTGTCTCCGAGCTGGTCATACTGTGCCGCCATGTCTGGGTCCTTTCGAGGGAGGGGTGTTCCAGGATGGGAACACAGTAATGCGCTTCGTTCCCCTAGCGCGACGCCCGGGTCCCCGGCACATATGCTCCCGAGCGCCCCCGGACGGGCGCCTGGAGGAGTCGCACATGAGTCACGAGGATGAAGCGGGCGTCACGCGGCGCGCGGCGCTGGTGGGCGGTCTGGCGGGCGCCGCGGGGCTCACCGCGCTGGCCCAGGGGCAGGGGACGGCTTCGGCGCGGCCCGAGCGCATGCCCGTGGTCTTCATTCCCCATGGCGGCGGCCCCTGGCCGTTCGTCGACATGGGCTTCAACGATCCCCAGGAGTTCTCCGCCCTGAGCGGCTACCTCCAGTCCCTGCGCGCCGTGCCGAAGACGCCGCCCAAGGCGCTCCTGGTCATCTCCGCGCACTGGGAGGAGGCCGTGCCCACGGTGATGACGAGCCCCCGGCCGCCCATGCTCTACGACTACTACGGCTTTCCCCCGGCCTCGTACCAGATCACCTGGCCCGCGCCGGGCGACCCCCAATTGGCGGCCCGGGTGCGCGAGCTGCTCGGGGCGGCGGGCTTCCAGACGGCCAGCGACGCCCAGCGCGGCTATGACCACGGCACCTTCATCCCGCTCAAGCTGACCTACCCGAACGCGGACGTGCCCACGGTGCAGCTGTCGCTCAAGCACGGGTTGGATCCCGCCGAGCACCTGGCGATGGGACGGGCGCTCGCGCCCCTGCGGGACGAGGGCGTGTTCATCATCGGCAGCGGCATGTCGTACCACAACCTGCGCGCGGGCTTCGGCCGGGGCGCCCAGCGCGTGGCCGAGGACTTCGACGCCTGGCTGCGGGAGACCGCCGTGCTCGACGCCCCGGCGCGTGATGCCCGACTGAGCCAGTGGGATCAGGCGCCCGCGGGCCGTCAGTCCCACCCGCGCGAGGAGCACCTGCTGCCCCTGATGGTCATCGCCGGCGCGGCGGGCGCGGACCGCGGCACCATCGCCTACAACGGCACCTTCATCGGCACGCGGCTGTCCGCGGTCCACTTCGCCTGAGCGGGCGCCGGGCGGCCTACTCCCCGCCCGTCACCAGCGGGTTCGCCGCGAGGTAGGCGATGACGCAGTCCCGGAAGGCGGCGACCTTCCGGGGCACGTGTTCGGTGCGCGGGTGGACGAAGAAGAGGTGACCCACCTTGTGCGACCACCCGGGCAGCACGCGCACGAGCCGGCCCGCCGTCACGTCCTGACGCGCGAGGAAGGTGGGCAGCATGGCCAGGCCCAGGCCCTCGCACACCGCCCGGTGCGCGAAGAGCAGATCGTCCGTGACGAGGCGCGGCCGGGTAGGAGCCACGAGCGGCGCGGGCAACTGCTGCACCCGGCGGTGGATGATCCAGTCGTGCGCGCCCACCTCCGCGGCGCTCCGGGGCGTGCCGCGCCGCGCGAGGTAGGTGGGGGCCGCGTAGAGGGCGGACTCCAGCGCGCTGAGGCGCCGGGCCACGAGCGTCGAGTCCGAGAGCCGGACGGAGACCCGCAGGGCCGCGTCGAAGCCCTCGCCCACCAGGTCCACCGTCTGGTTGGTGGGGCGGATGTCGAGCTGCACCGCCGGGTAGCGCGCGGAGAACGTCGCCGCCAGCGGGGCGAGGAAGGTGAGCCCCATGTCCACGGGCGCGGTGAGGCGCAGCGCGCCGGACGGCTCGTCCTCCTGCTCGGGCAGGCCCGCGGTGATGTCGCGCAGGGCGGCCACGAGCGGCCGGACCTTGTCGTGGAAGGCCGTGCCCGCCGTGGTGAGCGCCACCTGACGGGTGGTGCGGTGGAAGAGCTGCACGCCCAGGGACTCCTCGAGCGCCGCCACGCCCCGGCTCACCGAGGACTTCGGCAGCCCGAGCCGCCGGGCCGCCGCGGACATGCTCCCCGTCTCGGCCACCGCCACGAACACCGGCAGGAGGTTCAAGTCGGGCGGGGTGCTCACGGACGGGGCCTCAGCGGTAGGTGAGGAGCGCCCGCCGGGCCCCCTCGAAGTGGGCGTGCTCGTTGAGCGTGGACAGGTAGCGGCCCCGCGCGCTGTGGATGACCTTGGTCACCGCCGCGTTGGCCATGGTCCAGTTGAGCTGGAAGGCGTGCGCGTCCGGGATGTGCAGCAGCTCCTGGCACACGGCGCTGATGGGCCCCGCGGAGGTGAACACCAGCACCGTGCCGGAGGGCGTCTGGAGGATGGTCTCCAGCGCGTCCAGGCAGCGCTGGCGGAAGGCGGACCAGGACTCGGTGTACCCGCCCGTGGTGTCCAGGACCCAGCGCTCCACGGCCTGGGCGAACAGGGCCTGGAAGGCCCGGCGGGGATCCGCCTCCCGCATCATCTCCTCCTGGAGGACGACGGGGTCCGCGTAGCGCGGCGTGTGGCGGCGGATGAGCTCCTCGTGGTCGAACTCGTCCAGGCCCGCGAGGATCCGGGGCTCGGCGCTCACGCCCAGCACGCCGAGGCACGTCTCGGCCGTCTGCCGGTGCCGCGCCATGCGGCCCATGAACACCGCGTCCACGCCCGGCAGGCGCGCGCGCAGGGACTCGCCGAGCACCCGGGCCTGCTCGAAGCCCGTCTCCGAGAGCTGGTCGTAGTCCTTCCGCCCGAACGACGCCTGCCCGTGCCGCACGAAGTACACGGCGCCCATGTCAGCGGCCTCCGCTCCGGATGAGCTTGCGGCAGCGCCAGTGCAGGTAGTTGATGAGCACCCAGAAGTTCTTGAACGCCGGGTTGCGCGTCTGCTTGTGGTGGTAGCGGTAGTAGATCTGCTGCGCGATGACGGCCAGGCGGAACACGCCGTACACCTCGTAGAAGGTCCAGTGCTCCGGCTTGAGCCCCGTGCGCTCCAGGTAGTAGGCGACCACCTCGTCGCGCCGGAGCATGCCGGGCAGGTGCGTGGGCTGGCGGCGCGTGGTGCGCAGGAACACGTCGTCGTCCGCGTGCACCCAGTAGGCGAGCATGCTGCCCAGGTCCATCAGCGGATCGCCCACCGTGGCCATCTCCCAGTCGAGCACCCCGATGACCTCGGTGGGCCGCTCGGGCGAGAGCACCACGTTGTCGAAGCGCCAGTCGTTGTGGATGACGCGGGTGGCGATGTCCTCGGGCGTGTGGGCCTTGAGCCAGTCGCGCACGTAGCCAAAGCGCGGCACGTTCCAGGTGCGCGCCTTCTCGTAGCGCTCGGACCAGCCCTCGATCTGCCGCCGGGGGTAGCCGGGCCCCTTGCCGAGCGACTCGAGCCCCGCGGCCTTGGGGTCCACCTGGTGCAGCTCGATCAGCTTGTCGATGACGTGCAGGCACAGCTCGCGCGTCTGGGCGCGGTCCAGGGTGAGGCCCCGGGGCAGGTGCTTGCGGGGGATGAGGCCCGGGATGCGCTCCATCACGTAGAAGTCCGCGCCGATGACCGAGGCGTCCTGGCACAGCCCCACCATGGTGGGCACCGCCGGGTAGACGGGCTTGAGCGCCTTCTGCACGGAGAACTCGCGCGCCATGTCGTGCGCGGACTTCGCCTTGGTGCCCGCCGGAGGGCGGCGCAGGATGAGATCGCGCGCGGGGTACTCGAGCCGGTAGGTCCAGTTGGACGCGCCGCCCGAGTACTGCGTCACCGTGGGCGTGCCGTGCAGCGTGGGCTCCTGGCGCTTGAGCCAGGCGTCCACGGCGGCGACGTCGAGTTCCTCGCCCGAGCGGACGGCTCCGGCCTGATCAGTGGGGGGCGGCTGGGACATGGGAGACCTCAGGCGGACGGCGCGGAACCGACGCCGCGCATCTTGCGCGTCTGCGTCTTGAGCAGCTCGGTGTAGATGCGCCGGGGCAGCAGGCGCTTGGCCAGCCACGCCTGGAGCCCCTCGATGTGGGGCAGCACGTAGAACTCGCGCTTGTCCACGGCCTGGTAGATGCGCTCGGCGACGTCGTCCGCGGTGATCTTCGAGCGCTCCAGCAGTCGGCTCATCATCTTGTGCATGCCGGGGCGGGGCGTGCGCAACGAGTCGGTCAGGTTCGTCTTGAAGAAGGACGGGCACACCAGGCTCACGCCCAGGCGCGTGTCGGCGAACTCGTTCTGCAGCGTCTCGGACAGGGAGACGACGGCCGCCTTGGTGGCGTTGTAGCTGCTCATCATCGGCATATCGAGCAGGCCCGCCATGGAGGCCACGTTGACGAAGTGGCCGTGGCCCTGGCGCTTGAAGACGGGGGTGAACACGTGGCAGCCGCGCACCACGCCCAGCAGGTTGATGTCCACGATCCACTGCCAGTCGGCCACGGACACCTCGTCGATGGCCCCCGCCTGGGCGACGCCCGCGTTGTTGACCAGCACGTCCACGCCGTCCCAGTCGGCGGTGAGCCGCTCGGCCACCGCGCGCAGGTCCTCCTCGCGTGTCACGTCGCAGGGGACGTACAGGGACGTGGGGGAGAGGGCCTGGAGTTCCTTCAGGGTGTCCGCGCCGCGCTGGGCGTGGACGTCGCCGATGCACACCCGCCAGCCCGCCCGGGCGTAGCGCAGCGCGATGGCCCGGCCGAGTCCACTGGCCCCGCCGGTGATGAAGATGCGCTTGCTCATGGTCGTCAGCTCCTGGAGAAACCGCGCTTGGCGAGTTCGATGCGGGCGATGACGCCCTTGTGCACTTCGTCCGGCCCGTCCGCGATGCGCAGGCTGCGCGCCTGGGCGAAGAAGCCCGAGAGGGGCGTGTCGCTGGAGACGCCCGCGCCGCCGTGCACCTGGATGGCGTCGTCCACCACCTTCTGCAGCACGTTGGGCGCCACCACCTTGATGGCGGAGATCTCCGTCATGGCGCCGAGCGCCCCCAGCTCGTCCAGCTTCCACGCCGCGTAGAGCGTGAGCAGGCGCGCCTGATCGATGGCGATGCGGGCCTCGGCCACGCGCTCGCGGTTGCCCCCCAGGTTGAGCAGCGGCTTGCCGAAGGCGGTGCGCGCCATGCCCCGGTCGATCATCAGCTCCAGGGCCCGCTCGGCCGCGCCGATGCAGCGCATGCAGTGGTGGATGCGTCCCGGACCCAGCCGCCCCTGGGCGATCTCGAAGCCCCGGCCCAGGCCGCCAATGACCGCGTCCTGGGGCACCCGGACGTTGTCGAAGCGCACCTCGCCGTGGCCGTGCGGCGCGTCGTACTCCCCGAAGACGGGCAGCATGCGCTCCACCGTCACGCCGGGCGCGTCCAGGGGCACGAGCACCATGGAGTGCTGCTGCCGCCGGTCCAGATCCGGGTTGGGGGTGTGCGCCATGAAGATGGCGACCTTGGCGTTGGGGTGGCCCAGGCCGCTCGACCACCACTTGCGGCCGTTGAGGACCACTTCGTCGCCCTGGAGCACCGCCGTGGCCTGCATGTTGGTGGCGTCCGAGGAGGCCACCTCCGGCTCCGTCATGCAGAACACCGAGCGGATTTCACCGGCGAGCAGCGGCTGGAGCCACTGCTTCTTCTGCGCCTCGGAGCCGTAGCGCCAGAGCACCTCCATGTTGCCGGTGTCCGGGGCGTTGCAGTTGAAGACCTCGGGCGCGAGGAAGCTGCGGCCCGTCTCCTCGGCGATGGGGGCGTACTCCAGGGTGCTCAGCCCGGCGCCGAGCGTCGCGTCCGGCAGGAACAGGTTCCACAGGCCCTCGGCCTTGGCCCGGGCCTTCCACTGCTCCATCTCGGGCGGCACGCGCCAGCGACGCCAGTCCCCGCCCGCCTGCGCCTCGTGCAGCCGCGCCATGTAGCGCGCCTCCGCGGGCTCGATGTGCTCGCGCACGAAGCGCTTCACGCGCTCGAGGTAGTCCTTGCTCCTGGCGCTCGGCTCGAAGTTCATCGCGACTCCCTGGGTGGGTGGCGGGGTGGGGGGCCTGGGCGCATCCTCGTCCGGTGGGGTTGATGAAGCCAGTGAATGTTGGTCATGTGTGGTCATGAATCAGGCTCAGGAGTCCTCACGCCTCGCGGGGTTGGACCTCAACCTCTTCCGGGTGTTCGACGTCGTGCTCCAGGAGCGCAGCCTCACGCGCGCCGCGGAGGTGCTCTTCCTGAGTCAGTCCGCTGTGAGCCATGCGCTGGCGCGGCTGCGGGAACAGCTCGGCGAGCCGCTGTTCGTCCGCGAGGGCCGGGGCGTGGCGCCCACGCCGCTCGCGGAGCGGCTCGCCCCGGAGATCCGCGAGGCGCTCACGCTGCTCCAGCAGGCGGTGCACCGCACCCGCCAGTTCGAGCCCGGGCGCGACGTGGTGGAGCTGGTGCTCGCGATGAACGACGAGCTGGAGCCCTCGCTGCTGCCCGGGCTCGTCGAGCGGCTGCGGGTCCACGCCCCCAAGGTGCGGGTCTCCAGTGTGCGGGTGGAGCGCACGAAGCTGGAGCGCGACCTGGCCTCGGGGCGGTTGGACCTGGCGATCGACGTGGCCCAGCCGACGAGCCCCGGCCTGCGCCACGCGCCCCTGCTGCGCGACGACTTCCGTGTGGTGGCGGCGCGCCGGCGCAAGCTGGACCTCGCGGCCTACCTCGCCGCGCGGCACGTCACCGTGTCCTCCCGGCGCACGGGGCTCGCCCTGGAGGATCTGGTGCTCAACCGCCTGGGCCATCAGCGGGAGATCGCCGTGCGCTGTCAGCACTACGAGGCGGCGTGCCGGGTCGTGGCCGGCTCGGACTGGCTGTTGACCATGCCCCGGCGCCATGCCGAGGCCATCGCGCGGCCCCTGGGCAACCACCTGCTGCCCATGCCGCTCGCGCTCCCGCCCCTGGAGATCCACCTCTACTGGCACCGCCAGACGGAGCTGGACCCCCGGGGCCGGTGGTTGCGCGAGCAGGTGCTCGCCGCCTCGGAAGTGTGACGGCGCTGGAACGGGGCCCGCGTGCGATAGTGGAGGCATGCGCACGCTTCGCTCGAGTCGATGGATGTCCGCGGGGTGGCTCCTGTGGGGCCTGGGATGTGGAGACACGCCGGACGCGCCCGCACCGGAAGGGGAGCCGAAGGCCAACCGTCCTCCCATCATCCGTCAGGTGACCGCGGAGCGGACGTCGATCGACGAGGGTGCGAGCCTCCGTCTGTCCGTGGACGCCGAGGATCTGGAGGGTGATCCGCTCACGTACGCCTGGGTCCAGAGCCCGGCGCCGCCGCTGGGCACTTTCGTGGCGGAGGGCTCGGGGTGGCGCTGGACGGCGCCGTTCCTCCCCCGTGACACGGACTTCGTGCTGCGGGTGACGGTCTCGGACGGCCAGGGGGGCAGTGTCCAGGACTCGGTGCCGGTCCGGGTGGTGAACGTGCCCGCGCTCAACCACCCGCCCGACGTGTACGCCGACATCTCGATGGATGCCCAGCGGACCGTCCCGGGAGACCTGGTGCGCCTCTTCATCGGGGCCTCGGACCAGGACGGGGATGCCCTGACCTATGCGTGGTCCACGGAGCCCGCGGGGCTCGGGGTCTTCACCAATCCCACCCGCGCCTCGGCCGAGTGGCGCGCCCCCGAGAGCGCCACGGCCACCGCCTACACCCTGCGGGTCTCCGTGTCGGATGGCGCGAGCAGCGTCGCCCGTACGGTGCGGGTGAACGTGGCCCTGCCGTCCTACGTCCAGGACATCCAGCCGCTCTGGGACGCCCGGTGCGCGGATTGCCACAACGCCCACGGGAGCGAGGGCTTGAACCTGGAGTCCGGTGCGTCCTACGCGTCGCTCGTCAACGTGACGGGCGTGGGCGGCTGCCGACCCATGGCCCGGGTGGCGCCCGGCAAGCCCGAGGAGTCCTTGCTGCTCTGGCGCATCATCTCCGTGGAGTGCGGCCCCCGGATGCCGCTGGGCGGCTCGGACCACTTCGACCGCAACCCCGGAGAGCTCAGCCGACTCCGCTCGTGGATCCGCGCGGGCGCGCCGAACAACTGAGCCCTTGAGCCGGGCCTCAGACCTCGGGCTTCACCGTGTGGGCGTGGTTGAGGGGCCCGTTGCCGCCGCCCAGGCCGGGCGCGCTCTGGATGGCGGCCCACACGTAGGCATGGGCGCGGGCGACCGCCTCGTGCAGCGCCAGCTTCTGGGCGATGCCCGTGGCGATGGCGGACGCGAGGGTGCACCCCGTGCCATGCGTGGAGGTCGTGTGCAGCCGCGCGCTGGAGAACTCCTGGCGCCCCTCGGGCGTCAGCAGCACGTCGCGGACCTCGTCGCCGGGAAGATGGCCGCCCTTGAGCAGCACCGCCCGGGCGCCCAGGGCGAGCAGCCGCTCGGCGGCGCGATCCTGCTCGGCGAAGGACGTCACCGGCAGGCCCGTGAGCACCTCCGCCTCCGAGGCGTTGGGGGTGATGAGCGTGGCCCGGGGCAGCAGCCGCTCGATGAGGGCCCGCTCGGCGCCGGCGTTGAGCAGTCGGGCGCCGCCCTTGGCCACCATGACGGGATCCACGATGAGCGGCACGTGCGGCGCGTGCTGGTCGAGCTCCTCGCGCACCGCGGCGATCACCTCGCCCTTGGAGAGCATGCCCGTCTTGACGGCGTCCGCGCCGATGTCCTTGAGCGACAGTTCGATCTGCAGCCGCACGAAGGACAGGGGAACGTCGTGGATGGCGTGCACGGTGTGCGTGTCCTGGGCGGTGAGGGCCGCGATGGCCGTGGCCGCGTAGCCCCGGAGCGCCGTCACCGCCTTGATGTCCGCCTGGATGCCCGCGCCGCCGCCCGAGTCCGACCCCGCGATGATCAACACACGCCCCTTCACGGCCTGTCCTCCTTCTTCGTCGTCATGCGCGCGATTGTGCCCGGATCCGCGAGCGCATCCAGTGCTTGCCCGTATGAATGAGGGCATGCCAGCGTCCCGGCGCGCGATGATTCCACCTCCCACCGCCTTGATCGAAGCGCCCGTTCCCGCCCCCATCCGGGAGGTCGTCGCCCGTCTGCGGGAGTTGAACCACGCCGTCTACCTGGTGGGCGGGTGCGTCCGGGACATCCTCCGGGGCGTGCCGCCCAAGGACTTCGACGTCGCCACGAGCGCCTTCCCCGAGGAGGTCCAGAAGGCCTTCCGCAAGGTCATCCCCACCGGGCTCCAGCACGGCACCGTGACCGTGCTCGCGGGGCAGGAGCACGTGGAGGTCACCACCTTCCGCAGCGAGGGGGACTACCACGACGGCCGCCGCCCCAACACCGTCACCTTCGAGCGCGACATCACCAAGGACCTGTCGCGCCGGGACTTCACCATCAACGCCATGGCGTGGGATCCCCTGGGCCTCCAGTTCGTCGACCCCTTCGGGGGCCGGCATGACCTGGACGCGCGCCTCATCCGCTGCGTGGGCTCGGCCCTGGCGCGCTTCTCCGAGGACGGACTGCGGCCCCTGCGCGCCGTGCGCTTCGCCGCGGTGCTCGGCTTCACGCTCGACGCGGAGACCCAGGCGGCCATTCCCCAGACGCTGCCCGTGTTCCGCAAGGTGTCCCTGGAGCGGGTGCGCGAGGAGTTCGTCAAGCTGCTGATGTCCCCGCGCGCGGAGATGGGACTGGAGCTGCTCGCCTCCACGGGGCTGCTCGAGGTGTTCCTGCCCGAGCTGGCCGGAGTCGACGCCGAGGCCGCCCGCCTGGCGCGCGCCACCGCCGCCGCCGCGCCCGCCGAGCTGGAGGTGCGTCTGGCCGCGCTGCTCGCGGACGTCGTGGACGGGGCGGGGGCCGAGGCCATCTGTGTGCGCCTCAAGTTCCCCACCAAGGTGGCCGAGCGGGTGCGACTGCTGGTCTCGCTCGCGGCGCTGGAGCAGCACCTGGAGTCCGAGCCGCCCGCCCTGCGCCGGTTGCTCGCCCGGGTGGGGCCCGCGCAACTGGAGGCGCTCCTGGAGGTTGCCCGGGCCCGGTTCGAGGTCCGGCTGGCGTCCCGGCGGGGGGACTTCGAGCGGCTCCAGGCGCGACTGCGGGACGTGGCCGCCGGCAAGCCGCCCCTATCTCCCAAGGAGCTGGCCCTCAACGGGGGCGCCATCATGGCCGCCCTGGGGGTGGGGCCCTCGCCGCTCGTGGGGCAGGCGACGCGCTTCCTCATGGAGTGGGTGCTCGACGAGCCCTCGCGCAACACGGCGGAATCACTCCGGGAAGCGCTGGAGGCCTGGAAGAAGACCCAGGGGGCCTGAACACCCGGGACCTCCGGGGGGGTCGCGCCGGGGCGGGCCGCCGTGTAGAGAGGACTGCATGCGAGTCGTCGTTGCCATGAGTGGAGGAGTGGACTCCTCGGCCGCCGCCGCCCTGCTCAAGGAGCAGGGCCATGAGGTCATCGGAATCACCCTCCGGGTCTGGTCCTACGAGGGCAAGGCCCAGTGCGGCAGTTGTTGCAGCCCGGATGACATCGACGACGCGCGCGCGGTGGCCCAGACGCTGGGGATTCCCTTCTACGTGGCCAACGCCGAGGAGATCTTCAAGGACCGGGTCATCAACCCCTTCGTCCAGTCGTACCTGGGCGGGCGCACGCCCATTCCGTGCGTGGCGTGCAACCGGGACGTGAAGTTCAACTTCCTGCTCAAGCGCGCGCGGGCGCTCGGGGCGCGGCTGGCCACGGGCCACTACGCCCGGGTGGAGCAGGAGGACGGCCGCTACGTCCTGCGCCGCGCCGTGGATGCCGCGAAGGATCAGAGCTACTTCCTCTTCACGCTGGGCCAGGCGGAGCTCGCCGACATCCTCTTCCCCGTGGGCGGCATGACGAAGGCCGAGGTGCGCGCCGTGGCCGAGCGTCACGGGCTGACCACCAGCCACAAGCCCGAGAGCATGGAGATCTGCTTCGTGCCGGACGGGGACTACGCCGGCTTCGTGGAGAAGGTGGCCGGGCCGCAGCCCGCGGGCGAGATCGTCGACGCGGAGGGCGCGGTGCTCGGCACCCACGCGGGCGTGCACCGCTTCACCGTGGGGCAGCGTCGGGGCCTCAACCTGGGAGGAGGGGAGGCGCGCTACGTGCAGCGCATCGAGCCCGAGTCCCGCCGGGTCGTGGTGGGCCCCGCCGAGCAGAACGCGCGTGACTCGTTCGGCCTGCTGCAGCCGCACTGGGTGGAGGGGCCGCCGCCGCCGGAGAAGTCCGTGATGGTGCGCATCCGGCACCGCCACCCCGGAGCCACGGGCCGCGTGGAGGTGTCTCCGCACGGGCTCGTGTCCATCCGCCTGGAGTCCCCGGCGCGCGCGGTGACGCCCGGACAGGCCGCCGTGGTCTACGAAGGCGACCGGCTCCTCGGCGGCGGGTGGATCGTCTGAGCAGGCGGGCGAGCGTCGTGAGGCCTCGCCCCCTGCCGCACTGAATTTGACCGGTCAAGAGGGGGGGCGTACCTTCCGCCGCACCTCGACGCTACAGGCCGCGACACTCGTGTGGCCGGGCCGGGGATCCGTCCACTCAAGGGATCCATTGCAATGCGCGACGCCCACCGGATGAAGGAGAAGTTCGATGTCTCGCTGGATAACCGGCAGGTCGTCAGCCTGCTGATCGCGGGCATCATCGTCATGGGGGCCGTGTTCGTGCTCGGCGTCGTAGTGGGCAAGAAGCTCGCGGGCGACGCCCAGGCCACCACGCCGCCGGACCTGCTCTCCTCGCTGGACGCCAACGCCCAGGCCCTGCAGCAGGCCCGGGAGACCCAGGCCGCGCTGACCTTCCAGGACGAGCTCACCCGCAAGGGCGCCGCGCCCGAGCCCTCCAAGCCGCGCACCGTCACGGTGGCCATCCCGCCCCCGGCGCCGCCGCCCCAGCCCAAGCCGGCCGAGGCTCCCGCCGCCGCGCCCACCGAGGCCGCGCCGCCGGCCGCCAGCCCCACGGACGACGACTACGCGCCCGTCGCCGAGGCGAAGCCCGACGCCAAGCCCGCCGCGAAGCCAGAGAACAAGCCGGACACGAAGCCCGCGGCCAAGCCCACGGATCTGCCGCGCCTGGCGGAGAGCAAGCCCGCGCCGCTTCCCGGCAAGGTGGCGTCCGAGCCCGTGCCCACGCGCACCACGGCCCCCGGTACGGGTACGCAGGAGGCGATCGCCCGGGCCACCCAGACGCCCACGGGCGCCGTGGCCGGTGGCGCCTTCACCCTGCAGCTGTCCGCGTTCCAGAACCGTCCCGAGGCCGAGCGCTTCGCCTCCAAGCTGCGCGACCGGGGTTATGCGCCCTTCATCGTGCCCGCCGAGGTGCCCAACAAGGGCACCTGGTACCGGGTGCGCATGGGCAGCTTCCCCTCCAAGGACGCCGCCTCGCGCTACCTCGCGGACTTCAAGCGGGAGACGCAGCTGCAGGCCTTCGTGGCCGGTGTGAACTAGGCGCTCGCGGTCATGCACCTGCTCGACAACGTCATCCAGCCCTACGCCTGGGGCTCGCGCACGGCCCTGGCCGAGCTGCTCGGCCAGCCCTCGCCCTCGGCCACCGCGCAGGCGGAGCTGTGGATGGGTGCCCACCCCGGCGCGCCGTCGCGGGTGCACCGGGACGGGCAGGGGAGCACGTTGCTCGAGCTCATCCGCGCCGCGCCGGAGCGCGAGCTGGGTGAGCGCGTGGCCCGCCGGTTCAGCGGCGAGCTGCCCTTCCTGTTCAAGGTGCTCGCCGCCGACACGCCCCTGTCCCTGCAGACGCACCCGAGCCTGGCGCAGGCGCGCGAGGGCTTCGCGCGGGAGAACGGCCTGGGCCTGGCCCCGGGCGCGCCCCACCGCAACTACAAGGACGCGAACCACAAGCCCGAGCTCACCTGCGCCCTGACGCCCTTCGACGCCCTGTGCGGCTTCCGGCGCGCGGACGAGACGCTCGCGCTGTTCGACGGCCTGGGCCTCGCCTCGCTCGAGCCGCTGCTCGCGCCCCTCCGGGCCTCCGTGGACGCCCAGGGCGTGGCGCGCATGTTCGAGCGGTTGATGACCGGCCCCCGCGAGTCGCTCGCCGTCCAGGTCGCCGAGGTGGTGGCGGCCTGCGCCGAGCGGGCGGAGCACGCGGGCCCGTTCCGCGAGGAGCTGCGCCAGGCGGTCCGGCTCGGCGCGCTCTACCCGGGGGATCCGGGCGTGGTGGGCGCGCTGATGCTCAACCTCGTGCGGCTGCGGCCCGGCGAGGCCATCTACCTGCCCGCGGGCAACCTCCACGCCTACCTGGGTGGGGTGGCGGTGGAGCTGATGGCCAACTCGGACAACGTGCTCCGGGGCGGCTGCACGCCCAAGCACGTGGACGTGCCG
Source organism: Archangium primigenium (assembly GCF_016904885.1). Classification (NCBI taxonomy): domain Bacteria; kingdom Pseudomonadati; phylum Myxococcota; class Myxococcia; order Myxococcales; family Archangiaceae; genus Melittangium; species [Archangium] primigenium. The sequence goes on along the minus strand of NZ_JADWYI010000001.1, from coordinate 6,085,544 downwards.
GAGCTCCTGCGGGTGCTGGACTTCCAGTGCGGCCCGGTGCGCACGCTCGTGGCCGAGCCCGGCGCGGACGCCGAGTCCGTGTACCCGACGCCCGCCGAGGAGTTCCGCCTCTCGCGCTTCGAGCTGCGGCCGGGGCTCGACGTGCGGCCCGTGCGCCGGGGTCCGGAGATCCTCCTGTGCGCGGCGGGCGCGGCGCGGCTCACGCTCGCGGACCAGACGCTCGCGCTGCCCCGGGGCGCCTCGGTGTTCGTCAGCGCGGCGGACGGCGCCTATGCCCTCGAGGGCGAGGGCCTCGTGTTCCGCGCCACCTCGGGTCTCTAGTCGAGTCGGGGCCGCAACCACACAGACCCACCTGGAGTCAAGCCCTCCACCCCCCGCGGGGTGTCGAGGGCTTCATTTTTGGGTCCAACGGGCCGCCGGGAGGCGGACAGGACGCCAAATCAGGGCTTCATGGGCCATGTCACTCCATATATTTTCACGTATCGCCATGGCCCGAAAGAAGATCAGTACGACCATCTACATCACGCCCGAGCAGAACGAGATGCTCAAGGCGCTGAACACGAAGACGAAGGTTCCCGTGGCCGAGTACATCCGGCAGGGGATCGATCTCGTTCTGGAGAAGTACAAGGCGCAACTGCCGGGCCAGGCTTCCTTCGACGAACTGGGGTCGGGTCAATGAGCGGCGCGCAGACGGGTGGTGTGCGGAGCATGAAGGGCCAGCGGGTGGTGGTGCTGGGGGGCGCGGGCTTCCTCGGCTCGCACCTGTGTGAGCGGCTGCTGGAGGACGGCGCCGCGCGCGTGGTGTCGGTGGACAACTACATCACCGGGGTGGAGTCCAACGTGGCGCACCTGGTGGGCCGCGCGGGCTTCGAGGCCCTGCGCCAGGACATCACCGAGGGGCTGTCGGTGGAGGGGCCGGTCGACTACGTCTTCAACATGGCCTCGCCGGCCTCGCCCATCGACTACGCGAACCTGCCGCTCGAGACGATGCGCGTGGGCTCGGTGGGCACGGAGAACGGGTTGAAGCTCGCCGAGGCCAAGGGCGCGGTGTTCCTCATGGCCTCCACGTCGGAGATCTACGGGGATCCGCTCGTGCACCCCCAGCGCGAGGAGTACTGGGGCAACGTGAACTCCATCGGGCCGCGCGCCTGCTACGACGAGGCCAAGCGCTACGCGGAGGCGCTCACCATGGTGTACGCGCGCTCGCGCGGCGTGAAGACGCGCATCGTGCGCATCTTCAACACCTATGGCCCCCGGATGCGCCTGAACGACGGGCGCGTGGTGCCGGCCTTCGTGGGCCAGGCGCTGCGCGGCGAGGACTTCACCGTCTTCGGGGACGGCACCCAGACGCGCTCCTTCTGTTACGTGCGTGACCTGGTGGACGGGCTGGTGCGGCTGGCGCTCTCGGACGAGACCGAGCCGGTGAACATCGGCAACCCCCGGGAGATGACCATGCTCCAGTTCGCCGAGGCGGTGCGCGCCGCGGCGGGCGGGGGAGGGCGCATCCTGCACAAGCCCCTGCCCAAGGACGACCCCAAGCAGCGTCAGCCGGACATCACCCGGGCCCGGCAGCGGCTCGGCTGGGAGCCCCGGGTGTCGCTGGAAGAGGGTTTACGGGAAACCATCTCGTGGTTCAGGAAGGTTGCGGCGCCGAAAACGGGCTCCTAACTTCGCCGCACGTTTCACGACCTTCCTCAATCTGATGGGCCACCCGCCACGGGTGGCACGGGAGCCTTGCCTTGAAAGTCCTGGTGACGGGTGGTGCGGGTTTCATCGGCTCGCACGTGTGTGATGCGTTCGTTCGGTCGGGCCACGAGGTCATCGCGCTGGACAACCTGTCGAGCGGGAAGAAGGAGAACCTGGACCCGCGCGTGCGCCTGGAGGTGGCGGACATCCGCTCGCCCGAGGCCGCGGCGCTGGTGCGCGCCGAGCGCCCGCAGGTGCTCTTGCACCTGGCGGCCCAGATGGACGTGCGCCGCAGCGTGGAGGATCCGCGCTTCGACGCCGACGCCAACATCCTCGGCTTCCTCAACCTCCTGGAGGCCGGGCGCGCCTCGGGGGTGCAGAAGGTGGTGTTCAGCTCCACCGGCGGGGCCATCTACGGCGAGCAGGACGTCTTCCCGGCGCCCGAGTCCCACGCCACGCGGCCCATCTCGCCCTACGGCGTCTCCAAGGCGTCCGGCGAGTTGTACCTCAACTATTACAAGGCCCAGTACGGGCTGAAGTACGTCGCGCTGCGCTACGCCAACGTGTACGGCCCCCGGCAGAACCCGCACGGGGAGGCCGGCGTGGTGTCCATCTTCAGCACGCGCCTGCTGGCCGGCCAGGACTGCACCATCTACGGCGAGGGCAAGCAGACGCGCGACTTCGTCTACGTGGAGGACGTGGCGCGCGCCAACCTGCTCGCCGCGGAGAAGGACTACTCGGGGCCCATCAACATCGGCACCGGCGTGGAGACGGACATCAACCGGCTCTTCTCCCTGCTGGCCCAGTCCGCCGGGGTGAGCAAGCCGCCGGGCCACGCCCCGGGCCGCCCCGGCGAGCAGATGCGCTCGTGCATCGACAACCGGCTCGCCCGGGAGGTGCTCGGCTGGCAGCCCACGGTGGACCTCGCCGAGGGCACCCGGCGCACCGTGGCCTTCTTCCGCGAGAAGGCCGCCCACTAGCCGTCCCGGGAGCGGACGGGGGCCGGGCGGCGGCCCGGCCGCATGCCCTACATGCCCGGCATGGATTTCAGGGGGGTTCGGTGTTAGTCAAGCCGGCTTCGACGTCGCCCGAGACCCCTGATCATGCCGGCTGAAAACGCTCACATCCGCAACTTCTCGATCATCGCGCACATCGACCATGGCAAGTCCACGCTGGCCGACCGCCTGCTGGACGCCACCGGGACGGTGACCAAGCGCGAGGCGCAGGACCAGTTCCTGGACAACATGGAGCTGGAGCGCGAACGCGGCATCACCATCAAGGCCCAGTCGGTGCGGATGAACTACACCGCCAACGACGGGCAGAAGTACGTCTTCAACCTCATCGACACGCCGGGGCACGTGGACTTCGCCTACGAGGTGAGCCGCTCGCTCGCCGCGTGCGAGGGCGCGCTGCTCGTGGTGGACGCCTCCCAGGGCGTCGAGGCCCAGACGCTCGCCAACGTCTACATGGCGCTGGATCACGACCTCGCCATCATCCCGGTCATCAACAAGATCGACCTGCCGAGCGCCGACGTGGAGCGCACGCGCACGGAGATCGAGGACGTCATCGGCATCGACGGCTCGGACGCGGTGCCGGCCTCCGCCAAGGAGGGCATCGGCATCCGGGACATCCTCGAGTCGGTGGTGCGCATGGTGCCGCCGCCCTCGGGCGAGCCCCAGGCCCCGCTCAAGGCGCTCATCTTCGACAGCTGGTACGACAACTACCGCGGCGTGGTGACGCTGGTGCGCGTGCTCGAGGGCACGCTCAAGCTCAAGCAGAAGATCAAGCTGTGGAGCAACAACAAGGTCTTCGAGGTGCAGGAGCTGGGCGTGTTCAACCCCTTCTCCCGCCCCGTGACCCAGCTCATCGCGGGCGAGGTGGGCGTGCTCGTGGCCAACGTGAAGGAGCTGCAGGACGCCAAGGTGGGTGACACCATCACCGAGGAGCTGCGCCCCACGGACGCGCCCTTCCCGGGCTTCAAGGAAGTCAAGCCCATGGTGTTCTCGGGCATCTTCCCCGTGGACTCCGCGGAGTACGAGGGCCTGCGCGACGCGCTGGGCAAGCTCAAGCTCAACGACGCGGCCTTCACCTACGAGCCCGAGAGCTCCACGGCGCTCGGCTTCGGCTTCCGCTGCGGCTACCTGGGCCTGCTGCACATGGAGATCGTCCAGGAGCGCCTGGAGCGCGAGTACAACCTGTCGCTCATCACCACGGCGCCCTCGGTGGTCTACCGCATCACCGACTCGCAGGGCGGGGTGCTGCTGGTGGACAACCCGGCCAAGCTGCCGCCGGTGCAGCGGATCTCCAAGTTCGAGGAGCCCATCCTCACCTGCAACATCCACGTGCCCAACGACTACCTGGGCGCGGTGCTCAAGCTGTGCCAGGAGCGGCGCGGCGTGCAGAAGGACATGAAATACCTGGGCACCAGCGGCGTACGGGTCCAGGTGACCTACGAGATGCCGCTGGCCGAGGTGGTGTTCGACTTCTTCGACAAGCTCAAGAGCGTGTCGCGCGGCTACGCGAGCCTGGACTACGAGCTGGCCGACTACGTCGAGGCGGACCTCGTGCGCCTGGACATCCTCATCAACGGCGATCCGGTGGACGCGCTCAGCGTCATCGTCCACAAGGACCGGGCCTACCAGCGCGGCCGCGAGGTGTGCCAGAAGCTCAAGGAAGTCATCCCCAAGCAGATGTACGAGGTGGCCATCCAGGGCGCCATCGGCGCGAAGATCATCTCGCGCGAGACCATCTCCGCCATCCGCAAGAACGTGCTCGCCAAGTGCTACGGCGGTGACATCAGCCGCAAGCGCAAGCTCCTGGAGAAGCAGAAGGAGGGCAAGAAGCGCATGAAGCAGGTGGGCTCGGTGGAGATCCCCCAGGAGGCGTTCCTCGCGGTCCTCAAGACGGAGGAATAGCGCATGACCGTCTCCGCCAACCCGCCCGCGACGTCCGAGTCCGCGCCCGCCGTTCAGCGCTCGCCCGAGCACGAGCGGGCCCTGCGCGCGCTGCTGTGGCGCGACCGGCTCACCAGCCTGTGGATGCCGCTCATCGTGCTGCTGGTGGCCTATGTGCCCTACCTGCCGCTCATCGAGTTCGTGCCCGACTCGGCCTCCTGGGCCCAGCCCTTCATGCAGGGTCTGGCGCTGGTGTTGCTCGTGGCCTTCGGCGGCATCCTCGCCTGGCGGTTGGCGGTCCCCCGCGAGCGGGTGTTGCGCGCGCTGCGCCACGACGCGCGCGAGCTGATGGAGGAGATGGAGCGCATCCACAAGCGGCTGCCGGGGAAGATCGCCCCCGAGGCCACCGCGCGCCTGGACGAGCAGCAGCTGCGGCTGGAGGAGGCCTTCCTCTCCGCGGACGCGGCGCGCATCGAGAAGGAGACCAAGACGTACGACGCGGTGGCCACCCAGACGCTGGGCGTCTTTCGCAAGCAGACGGCGTGGGATCTGTTCTCCGGCTTCGGCAAGGCGCTCGCGGTGGCCTTCGTGGTGCGCATCTTCATCATCGAGCCGTACAAGATTCCCTCCGGCTCCATGTTCCCCACGCTGGAGATCGGGGATCAGGTCTTCATCAACAAGTTCATCTACGGCGTGCGCCTGCCGCTGACCAACACCGTGCCCTTCCAGATCGTCCGGGCCCCGGCGCGTGGGGACGTCATCGTCTTCAACAACCCGATGCAGACGGACCTGGACTTCATCAAGCGCGTGGTGGGCGTGCCCGGCGACAAGGTGGAGCTCATCGACGGCGTGGTCCACATCAACGGCGATGCGCAGGAGCGCACGCTCGTGAAGGACGACCTGGTCGTCTTCAACAAGCACGACAGCATCGGTTGGTTCCCCGAGCACCGGCGGCTCTACGAGGAGAACCTGTCGGGCCACAAGCACGCGGTGCTCCAGGACGCGCCCACGGCGCGCTCCGAGCACGAGGGGCCCTACGTGGTGCCCCCGGGCCATGTCTTCGTCATGGGTGACAACCGCGAGAACAGCTCCGACAGCCGCTATGGCCTGGGCACCGGCGGCGGCGTGGCGTTCGTGCCCTACGGCTTCATCAAGGGCAAGGCCATGGTCATCTGGTTGTCGCTCGGCTACGGCGGCTGGTTCAGCGGACTGTTCGACGGAACCGGGCTGCGCACGGACCGACTCTTCCTGCCGGTGCGGTGAATCCCGCCCCCGGTGCTTGCTCGGTGCTTGACGCCCCGCGCATGCCGCTGGTAGGCGGGGGCCTCATGCGTCATCCCCGTGGGACGGCCCGCTTTCACCCGAGGGCCGGATGAAACACCTGTTGGGAATCGAAGGCCTCACGCGCGCCGACATCGAGTCCGTGCTCCGCCGTGCCGAGGCCCACCTGCACGGTGCCCCCGACGCCTCGCACGTGCTGCGGGGCAAGGTGGTGGCCAACCTCTTCTTCGAGGACTCCACGCGCACCCGCACCTCCTTCGAGATGGCCGCCCACGCCCTGGGCGCCGAGGTGCTCAACTGGACGACGGCGGGCTCCTCCGTCTCCAAGGGCGAGACGCTGCTGGACACCGTTCGCAACATCGAGGCCACTGGCCCCGTGGCGCTCGTCATCCGCCACCGCTCCTCGGGCGCGCCCCACCTGGCGGCCCGGCACGTGCGCTGCGCCGTCATCAACGCCGGGGACGGCACCCACGAGCACCCCTCGCAGGCCCTGCTGGACGCCTTCACCCTTCAGCGGCGCTGGGGGGAGGTGGAGGGCCGCACGGTGCTCATCATCGGCGACATCCTCCACAGCCGCGTGGCGCGCTCCAACCTGCACTGCCTGAAGGCGCTCGGCGCGCGGGTGGTGCTCTGCGCTCCCCCCACGCTCCTGCCCGCGGGCATCGAAGCCCTGGGCGCCGAGGTGACGTGGCGCCTGGATGACGTGCTGCCCCAGGCGGACGCCGTCATGTGCCTGCGCGTGCAGTCCGAGCGCCAGGGCGAGAGCTTCTTTCCCTCGGCGCGCGAGTTCTCGCGCCTGTTCGGCCTCAACGCCGCCCGCGCCGAGCGCCTCAAGCCCGGGGCGCTCGTCCTGCACCCCGGCCCCATGAACCGCGGGGTGGAGATCGCCCCCGCCGTGGCCGACGGCCCCCACAGCGTCATCCTGGATCAGGTGGCGCACGGGGTGGCCATCCGCCGCGCCATCCTCGAGGAGGTGTGCCAGTGAGCCCTGGGAGCACGCTGCTGCGCCGCGGACGGGTGATCGATCCGCGCAATGGGGTGGATGGCGTGCGCGACGTGCTCGTGCGCGACGGCCAGGTGGTGCGGGTGTCCGAGGCGCCCCTGGACGTGCCGGACGCCCACGGGGTGGAGGCCGAGGGCAAGTGGGTGCTGCCGGGCTTCATCGACCTGCACGTGCACCTGCGCGAGCCGGGCGAGGAAGGCAAGGAGACCATCCTCACCGGGTGCCGCTCGGCGGTGGCCGGCGGCTTCACGGCCGTGGTGGCCATGCCCAACACCAAGCCCGTCAACGACAGCGTGCTCGTCACCGAGTACGTGAAGGCTAAGGCGCGCGAGGCGGACCTGTGCCGGGTGTACGTGGCGGGCGCCATCACCAAGGGCCTGCAGGGCGAGGAGATGGCGGAGATGGGCGCGCTCGTGGCCGCCGGCTGCGTGTGCATCACCGATGACGGCCGCCCCGTGATGAACGCGGGCCTCATGCGCCGCGCGCTCCAGTACGCCACCCAGTTCGACCTGCCCGTCATGGTCCACGAGGAGGACCTGACGCTCTCCGGCAAGGGCGTCATGCACGAGGGCCGCACCTCCACGCGCCTGGGGCTCATCGGGATTCCCCCCTCGGCCGAGGTGGCCATGGTGGCGCGCGACCTCGTCCTCCTGGAGGAGACGCGGGGAAGGCTGCACGTGGCCCACGTGTCGTGCGAGGGCAGCGTGCGCCTCCTGCGCGAGGCCAAACGCCGGGGCCTGCGCGTGACGGCCGAGGCGACGCCGCACCACTTCACCCTCGAGGACGAGGCGGTGGGCGACTACGACACCCACGCGCGCATGAATCCGCCCCTGCGCACCCGCCGGGACGTGGAGGCCGTGCGCGAGGCGCTCGCCGACGGGACGATCGACGCCATCGCCACCGACCACGCCCCCCACGGCGTGCTGGAGAAGCAGGTGGAGTTCGACAAGGCGTGGAATGGCGTGGTGGGACTGGAGACCGCCCTGGGGCTCACCCTGGGCGCGGTGCGCGAGGGGGCGCTGAGCCTCTCCCGGGCCGTGGCCCTGCTCACGGACGGGCCCGCGCGGGCATTCGGGCTGCCAGGCGGTCACCTGGCTCCCGGGGCTCCAGCGGACATCACGGTGGTGGAGCCGGACGTGGAGTGGACGGTGGATGCGACGCGGTTCTTCTCGCGCAGCCGCAACACCCCCTTCCATGGCCGGCGTCTGACGGGCCGGGTCACCCAGACATGGGTCGGCGGTCGGCTCGTCTTCGAGAACGGGCAGATGAAGGAGTCCAGGTGATGAATCGGGCCGTGCTGGCGCTGGCGGATGGCACCACCTTCGAGGGTCGCGCCCTGGGCGCGTCCGGCGAGACGGTGGGTGAGGTGGTCTTCAACACGTCGATGACCGGCTACCAGGAGATCCTCACGGATCCCTCCTACGTCGGGCAGATCGTCACCATGGCGTACCCGGAGATGGGCAACGTGGGCGCCAACCCCGGGGACGAGGAGTCCGACAAGCCCCACGCGGTGGGCATGGTGGTGCGCAACGCCTCGGCGCAGCAGTCCAACTGGCGCGCCCAGGAGACGCTCGACGCCTACCTCAAGCGCCACGGCATCACCGGCATCGAGGGCCTGGACACGCGCCGGCTCGTGCGCCACCTGCGCACCCACGGCGCCCAGATGGGCGTCATCTCCTCCGAGGCCCACTCGGCCGCCGCCCTGGTGGAGCGCGCCCGGACGGCCCGGGGCATGGAGGGCCTGGACCTGGCCACGGGCGTGTCCACGCAGAAGCCCTACCTCTTCACCACCCCGTCGCCGGACCTGCTCGGCGGCACCGTGCGCGAGGCGCCCGCCCACCGCTTCGACGTGGTGGCCTACGACTACGGCCTCAAGCGCTCCATGCTCCACTTCCTCGTGGACGTGGGCTGCCGGGTGAAGGTGGTCCCCGCCGGCACCACCGCCGAGCAGGTGCTCGCCGACAAGCCCCACGGCGTCTTCCTCGCCAACGGCCCGGGGGATCCGGCGGCCGTGGTGGGCGCGGACAAGGTGGTGGCGGGCCTGCTCGGCAAGGTGCCCGTGTTCGGCATCTGCCTGGGCCACCAGATCCTCGCGCTCGCCCTGGGCGGCCGCACCTACAAGATGAAGTTCGGGCACCGGGGCGCCAACCAGCCGGTGAAGGATCTGCTCACCGGCAAGGTGGAGATCACCTCCCAGAACCACGGCTTCGCCGTGGACGACGCCAGCGTCAAGGGCAAGGCGGTGGTGAGCCACATCAACCTCAACGACGGCACCGTCGAGGGCCTGCACGTGCCCGACGCCCGGGCCTTCAGCGTCCAGTACCACCCGGAGGCCTCCCCGGGCCCCCACGACGCGCGCTACCTCTTCACCCGCTTCGCGAAGCTGATGGCCGGAGAGTAGGATCGGCCCGCCCCATGGACTCTCCTCTTTCGCCACTGTCGTACCAGCCCTACCTGGATCAGCTCATCGCCTTCGGGAGTCAGGAGGCGCGCAAGCCCGACCTGCTCGCCGCCAAGGCCGAGTACCTGCGCCTGACGGGCGAGGTGTTCGAGGACGACCAGCTCTTCGAGCTGCGCATGGCGTCCTTCCTGGACTACTACCTGTATGACCGGGTGTCGCCCACCTCGGGCCTGACGCCCGCGGCGGAGTTCTACCAGCAGCGCCTCCAGGGATCCTCGTCCGAGGAGGCGGGAGCCTTTCGCTGCTTCACGGAGACCGTGCACGGGCTGTTCGAGGTGCGCAAGCTGGGCAAGGGCCTGGTGCGCCTGCGCGAGCTGTACTCGGGCAAGGACTTCGACGTCACCGAGCGGCGGCACATGGTGGGCCTGGAGACGGGCGACGTGCTCGAGGCCCGGCTCATCCCCTTCGCCGGGCACCTGCTCTTCTCCTCCGCGTTCTGCTTCCACCCCCGCGTGGCCGTGAAGGCCATCAAGGCGGAGGTGAAGCGGCGCAAGAAGAAGGAGCCCCAGCGCACCCCCGGGGAGATGGTGTGGGAGTGCGCCCGCCGCGCCGTGAAGGTCGAGCGCTACAAGCAGATCGCCATCGAGCGCATCTACGATTTCTCACAGACGACCCCCTGGCTCGCCTCGGCGAGCTAGCGCGTCCGTGAGTCTCGGAGGGAGGATGACCCCACCATGGGCGCGTCCTCCTCCCGCCGTCGCCTCCTGATTCCCCTGCTGCGCTCGGCGCTGGTGCACCTGGCGCTGGGCTTCTGGCTGTGGCGGGACGTCTCGGACCCGCCCGTGCCCGCCCGGGTGCGCGCGGTGTCCGAGCCCCTCTGGGTGGAGTGGGCCGTCCGGGACGCGCCCGCGGCCCCGCCCAGGCGCTCGAGACGCTCCAGGCCCTGGAGAGCCGGGGGGCGCTGCTCACCGTGAAGCTACTGGATCCCCCCACGTTCGACTACCGGGCGAAGCTGATCGGCGTGTACTGAGCCCTCGGGCGGCGCGGCACGCTCAATGCCTCTCCAATGCCCTGTCCCAGTCGTACAACAGTCCATTCACGGCATACACATCGGCACTGGAGGCGTCCTCCCAATCTTTCGGACCGAGCGAGGCGAGGCTTTCGCGCAAGAATCCCGGATCGACGAGGACCTCGGGATGCTTGAGGTCGGTGTTCGTCCGCACCACGAAAGGAATCACACGAAGGATCGCTTGTAGACAGTCCTCGCGAGTGGCGTGCGCCATGCGCTCCACCGTGAGCTTCAGGTGCTCACGCACCGAGGCAGGGCCCCCAGGGCACCAGGCCTCCATCGTCTCGCGGTAGATGCGCGCCATGAGGCTATCGAGCGTATGGAGGGTGTCGTCCGCACTGTACGCGTAACGTGGGCCCTGGAGCACGTCCCAGAAGCGCATCAATGCGGTGAACCGTCGGGCCATGCGCTCCGCGCTTCGCGGCGAGGTCGGATTCACGGCTTGGTGGAGTGCTCCCCAGGGCGTGTCCAGGCAGAAGGATTCGAACACTGCCTCCAGGCGCTCGTCTTGTTCTTGGGGGACACCTTGGATCAAGCCCCACAGGGTGTCGGCGAAGATCTGGATTCGCCATCGTGCACGGGGAATGACGTCGAAGAGGGATCCCGACGTCAATTCCATGATCTCACCAGGCGCGACCTGACGCATCCTCGGTTGGGTGAAGGCACCGGTTTCACGGTACTCCCGAGCCCACCGTTGGCTCTGTGCCTCCACCTCGTGGATGACATCCTCGGTGAAGCCATGGAGCATGGCTGGAAACTCCAGGCCCTGGGACTGTGGCATGGTCATTTTTCGAGCCCTACCATAGCGGTCAGATGTGACTCAAGCACCCACTCGGGGCTTCGCTTCCCGCGACAGACGCACCCCTCGCGTTCACTGGCAGTCCACGGGCAGATAGACATGGCCTGGGAACTCGCCAGGAATGCCGCCTCCGTCGAAGGCATCTCGGAGCAACTGCTCGACCATTTGCCCGCGCCGCTCCACTTCATCGAAGGGCAACTCCAACTGCGCCTGGGCCGCGCGCTCCTTCCATGTCGCCTCGGGTTTCTTTCGCCGGTAGCTCCAGCGGTAGAGCGTCACACCGGGCTCGGGGGTGCGCCAGGACAACTGCCAGAGGGCGCCCCCTTCCTCGAAGTCGAGGAAGAGCGAGCCGTCGAAGGCCGTGCCTCCCACGAATGGTTTGTGCGGGTCGGCGACGGCGTTGAGCGCCGCCAAGTAGCGCCCCGCCTGGAGCCGGGCTTCTTCTCGACCCACTCCATTGTCCGGCTTGATTTCGAAGAGGACCCGCGCACTCGTATCGGTGATGTCCGGGCGCAAGCGCCCGACGAACTCCGGAACACGCCTGGGATCTCCCAACTTTCCCTCCGTCACGATAGTGGTGAGGGGAACGGGGTCGAGAAAGACGATGCTCTTCGGGTGTTGTGCCCGGTATTGCCTGCCGATGGCGAGGTGCGCGGCCCGGCCAAGAAAGACGCCCCAGGGCTCCTTCGAGTCGGGTTTGCGGCCTGGAAGTGTGGACGAGGGCGGTCCCGCCTGGGCGAAGAAGGCCACCCCGAGGACCAGGAGAAGGGTCACACTTCGCCAAGACGTTTGCCTCCATTGCGTCATGTTCATCTTTCGTATCCAGTTGGGGCCTCGCGCACGGCATTCACGAAGGCCGCCGGAGCCGTGGACTCCACGTGGAAGGCCATGGTGGCCCCCGTCGCGTCCCGGAACGCCCTCACGTGTCTCTCCCGGGAGCGCCGACCCCAAGGTAGTCAGTGCTTGATTTCAATGCCTCTCCAAGGCCCTGTCCCAGTCGTACAACAGTCCATTCACCGCGTAGACATGGGCGCCCGAGACATCTTCCCAATCCGTTGGGCTGAGCGCGGCGAGGCGCTCGCGCAAGAAGTCGGGATCGTCGAGCGCCTCAGGATGTTTGATGTCGTTGTCCCGCTTTGTCACGACAGGCGCCAGTCGAAGGATGGCCTGGACACAGTCCTCATGGGTGGCGCGCGCCATGCGCTCCACCGTGAGCGTCAGGTGCTCACGCACCGAGGCGGGTCCCCCGGGGCACCAAGCCTCCATCGTCTCGCGGTAGAGACGCGCCATGAGTTCATCGAGCGTATGTCGATAGGCACCGAACTCCCTGTAGGCGTAACGCGGGATGTCGAGCACGTCCCAGAAGTGGAGGAGCGCGGTGAATCGTCGGGTCATGCTCCTGACGCTTCGAGGCGGGGATGGCAGCACGACCTGCTCGAGCGCGCCCCAAGGCGTGCTCAGGCAGAAGAATTCGAAGTCCTCTCTGCACTTGTCTTGCTCTCGAGGGACGCCCTGGAGCAACCCCCAGAAGATGTCGGAGAAGAGATAGATTCGCCAGCGGGCGTGGGGGGTGATGTCGAAGAGGGTTCCCGCCGTCACTTCCAGAAGCTCACCGGGAGCCACCCGGCGCATCCGCCTCGGTCGGGTGAAGGTACCGCTTTCAAGGTACTCCCGAGCCCACCGCTGACTCTGTTCATCCACCTCGCGGATGACGTCTTCGGTGAGGCCATGGAGCATCGCTGGAAACTCGAGTTCCAGGGACTGGGGCAAGGTCATGGTCGGGGCCCTACCACGGAGGTCAGATGTGACTCAAGTGCCCACGCGCTCAGTGGCAGTCCACGGGCAGGTAGACATCGCCTGGGAACTCGCCAGAAATGCTTCCCCCATCGAAGGCGTCTCGGAGCAACTGCTCGACCACTTGACCGCGCTTCTCCACTTCATCGAAGGGCAGCTCCAGCTGAGCCTGGGCCGCGCGCTCCTTCCAGGACGCCCCGGGTCGCTTTCGCCGGTAGCTCCAGCGGTAGAGCGTCACGCCGGGCTCGGGTGTGCGCCAGGACAACTGCCAGAGCGCGCCCCCTTGCTCGAAGTCGAGGAAGAGCGAGCCGTCGAAGCCCGTGCCTCCTGTGAATGGTGGGTGCGGCTCGATGGCGGCGTTGAGCGCCTCCAGGTAGCGCCCCGCCTGGAGGCGGGCTTCCGCACGGCCCTCCGCGTTGTCCGGCTTGATCTCGAAGAGGACGCGCGCTTTCGTATCGGTGATGTCCGGGCGCAAGCGCCCCACGAATTCCGGAAGACGGTTGGGGTCTCCCAACTTGCTCTTCTCCACGATGGTGGAAAGAGGCACGGGATCCAGAAACACGGAGTGCCCCAGGTGTTGCGCCTGATATTGCCTGCCAATCGCGAAGTGCGCGGCTCGGCCAAGAAATGCGCCCCAGGGCTCCTTCGAGTCGGGCTTGCGGCCGGGGAGGGTGGAGGAGGGCGGTTCCGCTTGGGCGGCGAGCGCTACCCAGACCGCCAGGAGAAGACTCATCCGTCGCCAGGAGACTCCAATCCATGTATTTCTCATGCTCACGCCTCGATCCAAAGGTCAGGGCGCGGGCGCCAGGTCCGGTGACACGGGCACGCGGCGCGTCCCCGGGCCATTGGGCGTCGTGGCGCTGTTGTTCGTCACCCGCCGCATCTTCGAGCGCAACAGCGGCAGGTCCTTGCGCAGGGCGCTCACGAACGCGGACGGGGCCGTGGGCTCCACGTAGAAGGCCACCGTGGCGCCCGTCGCGTCCGTGACGTAGGCGCCGTAGTCCCGCAGGGCCTCGGCCACCATCCGGCCCTGGGGCGTCAGGCCCAGCGTGTCGAGGTCCACCGACGGCGGAATGGCGAAGTAGGCCCCCATGGGCACCTGGCCCTTGTAGGTCGTCTCGCTCCCCCAGTCCTGCTCCGTGGCGGGCCACACGTAGCCCTTCGCCGTGCCGTAGCCCTTCGCGTCGTAGCCGCTCGTGCCCCCGCTGTAATACAACTGCACCCGGTCCACGGCGACCGCCAGCGCGTGCTGGATCTTCCCCGTGTACTTCGGATGGCTGGGATTGCTCTCCCACTCGCGCAAGAGCCCGCCAATCGCCGAGCCCCCATAGGCCCGCACGCCGTTGCGCGGCCCGATGCCCGTTCCGTACAAATCAATCGTGTGGTGGCGTCCGACCCGGTAGGCCGTCTCGGATTGGCGGGTGGTGCTCCACGCCTCGTCGATCGTCTTGCGCCCGGGCTGGACGACATGCATGTGTTTGTCCGAGCCCGTGGCGATGGGCGCCGTCGCGGGGATGTAATACGAGCCGCTGCGCCAGGAGTCGTTGGTGTCCGTGACCTGCGCCCAGGGATCACCCGTCGTCGCGAACGCGATGGGGTGGGAATAGCTCGTCGAGTTGGCCCAGGTCGTGAGGGTCACCCCGTTGAGTGACGTGGCGATGAAGTCCCGGGTCGCCGGATCGGTCGTGCCCGCGTACGTCGCCCCGGTGCCGATGGGCAGGTTCCAGACGGAGTCCGAGCGGAAGGGGTGCAGCGTCGCATCCCGGGTGCCCGCCAGCGTCGTGCTCGCCTCCACCCGAGGGAGGGGGGCCTCCGTGCGCGCCTCGTCCGGGGCCTCCCCCCCACACGCCCCCAACGACAACACCGGGAGGAGCGCGCGGGCGGTGGCGAGGGGTCGTGAACGCGCGAGGGCAGGGCGGGGCATCGGAGTCTCCGGGAGGGGGCGGGTCATGTGTGGAAGTCGGATTTTACACGTTTCCAGTCACATCCCGCGCCCCGGCCCTCCAACGAGAAAAAGAAGGAGGGTGTGCCCATGGTGGCAGGAACATCCCGACGTGCATTCAGTCCCCAGTCGATCGTGGCGTATGCCATTGCCTATGGCCTGGCCGCGGTGGTGCTCATCATCGGTCTGGTGTCCATGGCCGTGCCCTGGCTGGCGCTCGGCGCCTGGATGCTGGCCAGTCTGACCGTGCTCGTCATCGACCGGGCGGCGGGCGAGCGGACGCCCCGGCCCGGTCATCCCGAGGACAACCTGGGCGCCATCTTCCACGGCAGCACGACCGCCCTCATCATCATCTGCGTGCTGGGCGTGGCCGCGCTGGTCGTGGGCCTCGTCGTCGCCCGTTAGACGGACATGTCACTCCACCGGACCTGGTTCGTCGTGGCCCTGGTGTTGCTCGCTCTGTGTGTCCTCGTGGAGGGGGGCGCCTCGGTCGTGCTGCCGCGCCCGGTGGCCAGCCGCGCGGACATCGAGGCCAGTCTGCGCGCCGAGAACGCCGAGGAAGACCTGAGCGTGGAGGACGTGCTCGCGATGCAGCGCGAGCACCCCCCCACGCCGGGCGTGGGCATTCCCTCGCTCGCGCTCGTGGATGGCTTGCTGCTCTTCTCGCTCGGGCTCATGGGCGCGAGCCTGCTGCTCTCCGAGCGGCTCCATGGGCAGGTGCAGGGCGCGGTGAGTCTGCTCGTCGCCGTGCTCGCCCTGCTCGCGGGCATCGTGCTGGCCCTCGTCCTCTTCGCCTTGCTGATGACGATGGTGTCCCTGCTGCTCTCCGCGCCCTTCGGCACCATCGCCTACCTGGCCCTCTGGGGCTTCTTCAACCGCTCGGGGGCCGCCGCCACGCTCGGGCTGCTCCTCCTGCTCAAGCTGGCCGCCGCCCTCTGTCTGGTGATCGCCCAGCCGCGCTTCCTCCAGAACAAGGGCCTGGTGCTGCTCTTCCTCACCTCGCTGCTCGCCCAGGCCCTCGTCGGCTTCCTGCACGGGTGGGTGCCGTCGATCCTCGTGAGCATCGCCGATGCCGTGGGCGGCCTCGTCGTGCTCGTGCTCGGCCTGCTCTGGGCCGTCGTGCTGCTGCTCGGCGCGCTCGTCTCCCTCTTCCGCGTGCTCAAGCTCAAGCGCACCGCCTCATGAGCTCCCCCGCAGCGACACCGGGCACTCGGCGGTGGCGGCCACGGGGCGGGTGCACGTGAGCCGCACCCGGGCCCCCGCGCCAGGGATGTCGAAGCCCCGGCGTCCCGTCACGTCCTTCACCGTGGCGGGCAGCGCGGGGCCCTCGTGGGGCTCGAGCCGCACGTCCACCCGGCCGCCCGACAGGGGCTCCAGCTCCAACGTGCGCACCCGCGCGCCCGCGCGTGCGATCTCCAGCTGACACGGCCGTCCGGGCTCCACGCGCACCGTGTCCCCGGTCCGCCCGCAGCCCGTGACCGCCATGTCCGCGCGCGCCACGGGCCCGGGTCGCAGCAGGCGCTCGCGCCACCGCTCGCGCGCCTCCGGGGACAGAGGAGGACCGCCGCCCCGGGCCCCCAGGCCCACGCCCAGCAAGGACAGCGTGACGCAGGCGAACACCCCGAGCAGCAACAGGACGGTGACGGGCTTCATGGCGGAGACGGCTGGACGAGGGGGTGGGGGAGGGGCTGCCGGATCCGGCTGAACTCCTCGAGCAGGCGCGGGTCACGGACGACGATGGAGAGGTTCTCGCACCGGCCCTCGCGGCAGATCTCCCCGGGGCGGCAGCGCGGACAGCGCACGATGTTGGGCGTGCACTTGCCCCCGACGCAGGCGCCCGTCGTGCATTGGGACGTGTCCGTGCACACCTCCCCGAGGGGCAGCAGGCAGCGCGAGGCCAGGTGGCACGTCAGGGGCGAGCGGCAGTCGTCCGCGCTGTCACACGCGTCCCCGAGCGTCAGGCGCTCCTTGCATTCGGTCGCCTCGCAGCGGCCGGTGACGCACTGCCCGGCCTGCTCACAGGGCTTGAAGCCCGCGTTTCCCCGGCAGAGGCCTTGCTCACAGGCCAGGGGCGAGGCACAAGCCTTCTGGGCGTCGCACGCGCCTCCGAGGACCACCTTGGGCGGGGGCGGGCTTCCGCGCGAGAGGAAGAGGGCCAGGCCCCCGCCGCCGATGAGCAGCACGCCCGCGGCGAGCGCGACGATCCACCACGGGAAGCGCTTTTTCGCCACTGGCGCGGCGGCCACCACGCGGAAGGCCACCGCGGGGCTCCGGTCGTAGTGCTCGTCCGGGTTGGCCTGGCTGGCCACCACCACGGAGAAGCCGTAGGCCCCGGGGGGCGTGCCCGGCGGCACGGTGATGCGCACGGGGAGCACCGCCGTGCCGTCCGGCGCGAGCGCGCGCTCCGCGCCCTCGGGGAAGGTCATCCATCCGGCCGGGGTGCCGCCCGAGGGCTCCACTGTGGCGCGCACCCCCACGGCCGTGCCCAGCCGGTTGGACAGCGTGAAGGCCACCTCGCCGTGGCCCGAGGCGTCGAGGTCCACCTGGGGGGTGGTGGCGGTGAGATCGAAAGCGCGTGGCATCAGCTCGCTCCTGGGGAAGGCCGCTCGAAGAGCAGCTCGTGGGTGAGGGAGGCGGGCTTTTCCCGGGCGATGATGGCTTCCAGCATCGCCCGGTGGGGCTCCAGCGCCGCGGGGGCGCGCACCCGCAGGTGGAAGGGACGGGGACGTCCGTCCGGGCCGGGCACCCGCTGCTCGAGCACGAAGTCCGAGCGGCCCGTGGCCGTTTCCAGGAAGAGCGACAGGCCCCGGGCCGTGCCACGCCAGCGCGACAGCTCCACCGCCGCGGCCACCAGCTCGCGCAGCCGGCCCAGGCCCGTGGTGACGGGCAGCTCCAGGTCCACCCACCGCGCCAGGAAGGGCACGAAGCGCTCGGGCGCGCGCGCCGGGTGGAAGAACGTGGGCAGCTGCGCCAGCGCCGCCTCGGCGGGCGCGTGCAGGGCCTCCATGACGCCCAGCAGGCCCTCCAGGAGCGTGCCCTCGCCCCGGGTGCGCTGGAAGATGCCCGGCAGGAGCCGGGCGATGTCATCGCGCTTCATCGACCGTCACCACCTCGAGCGCGTGCGCGCCCGACACGAGGAGCCAGGTGGGCGGCAGCGTCACCTTCTCCGTGAACTCCTCGGTGGAGCAGGGCACATAGCCGCCCCCCGGTGCCCCACGCCGCCGCCAGCAGCCCGCCTGGCCGCCCACGAGCAGCAGTCCGCCCTCGGGCGCCGCCGCCAGGGCCTGCACGGGCTGGAAGAGCCGCTCGCGCTCGCGCAGGGGCAGCCCACTGTCCACCCCCGGGCGGCTCCACGCGGCGTCGCGCCGGCTCGCGTCCATCCACAGCACGCCCGCGCGGTGCGTGGCGGCATGGGCCACGTTCCCCTCGAAGGCGAGCGCCAGGCAGCTCCCCCCGTCCCAGCCCTTGTCCTGCGCGAGCCACCCGTCCGGGGGATCCGCCGCGCCGAGCAGCTCGCGGCGCAGGCAGCCCTTGCCCGCGTCCTCGCCGCTGGCCGCCGCGAGCCCCGCCCAGAGAAAGGCCCGGGGCCCGTCGTGCTGCACCTCCAGCACGCGCACGTCCTGATCCTTCAGGCCGATGGGCCGGAACCCCTGGCCGCCCGAGTGGGAGAGGTAGACGCCGCGCATCCCCAGGCCCGCCACCGCCAGGCTCACGCCCCCGCGCGCATCCGGCGCCGAGGCCACGCAGGCGAAGCCCAGATCATGGTCCGCCGGCTCCACCAGCACCTGCAGGGGCGTGGTGGCCTCGGCGCCCACCGTCAGCTCGAAGAGGCCCACGCGCGTGGCCAGCCACAACACCGGCACCCCGTCGCGCAGCGTCCAGGCGAGATCCTCCACGTGATCCAACGTGTGCGTGGCGCGCTCCCACGTCTCGCCGCAGTCGCGCGACAGGTGGACGCGCGAGTGCTGGGGCGCGTCCGCCACGCGCGCCGCCACGGCCACCCACCCCGCGCGCTGGGGATGCGTCTCGACCACCTCCACCTGCTCGCCCGGGAAGCGGCCCACGCGCTCCCAGCCGTCCGCGCCGCTCACGGTGCGCAGCAGGGCCTCGCCGCCTCCGGCGAAGAAGGTCCTCGGCTGGAAGGCGTCCTCGCACAGCGTGCGCACCTCCCGGGGCACTTCGTCCACCCGCAGGCGCACCTGGTCCACGTAGCTCACCCCGGGCTCGGCCAGGAGGATGTCGTAGACGTGCGAGGCCCGCAGCGCCTCGCCGAAGGGCCAGCCCTCGGGCCGCGCGGGCGTGGGCAGCGGGGAGAGCGCCTGGTGCAGCCGCGCGAGCGAGCGACGCTCCAGGGCGGCCAGGTCCTCCGCCGCGTGCGCCACCACCCGCGCCCGCACGCACACTGTCTTGTAGCGCGCGTGGCTCACCTGGCACGCGGTGCCCAGGGCGATGCGCTCGTCGAGCACGGCGCGCACCCGCGCCAGCGCCTCGTCCGTCTCGTGCTCCCGCAGGGCCTCCTGGGTGACGCCCTCGTCGGCGGGCCCGCGCACCTGGGGCGGCAGCGCGGGCACCAGCAGCACCTCCACCGTGCCCGGCACCGCGTGGGCCCACAGGTGGGCCTGGGTGAAGGCCCGGGCACGTGCCGCCCCCGCGCCGCGCAGCGCCAGGCGCTCGTAGTCCTGGGCGGTGATGGCGCGCCCGAGCGAGTGCAACTCCTGCGGGCCCCGGACCAGCGCGTTCTCCAGCGTCTCGGCGGCGCGGCCTCCCACCGCGGGGGCGGGGTTGGTCACCCGCACGCCCGGCAGGGCCACCTTGAGCGTGTCCAGGGCCCCCGCGGCCACGTTGCCCGCGAGCCCGCCGCCGCGCAGGTACCACACGACGATCACACGCCCCGCGCCAGGACTGGCCGCCAGCGTCCGGGGCTCGGCGGACAAGGCGCCGTCCGGCTCGAGCATCCGCGCCGCCGGCGCGAAGGTGAGGGTGCCCGTCATCCGGTCGACCATGAAGGCGGGCTCGTCCGGCGGCAGGTGGGTGAAGCTCTCCACCTCGTGCCACAGCCGGAAGGTCTTGCCGCCCCACGTGCGCGCCGGCACCCGGCCGGTGAGCTCCTCGGGCCGCGCCTCCACGCCCACCACCAGATCCCGCCCGTCCCCCGTGGGCGCCACGATGGGCGGACGCCGCACCGTCACGCTCAGGCCGGGCTGGCCCGTGCCCACGCCCACCGCTTCCCCCTCCACCTGCTCGCCATGGTGGGCGAGCCCCTCCGCCTCCACGGCCCCGGGCGGAATGCGCACCGGCTCGGCGGTGAGGAAGACGATGGGCTCGGCCCCGGCCGGAGGGCGCGAGGTGGTGACCCCCGTGCCGCGCGGAATCTCCACGGGCCGCTCGGCGGGACGCGGCAGGGTGAAGCGCAGGCGCGCGGTGGCGGCGCTCGGCGACTGCAAGCGCACGCCGAGCAGCCGCAGGAACTCCACGTAGGCCTTCTCCGGCAGCCGGTTGAGCCGGTAGAGCAGCGTGTCCGTCAGGTACGCGAAGAGCTCCAGCAGCACCTGGCCGGGGTCATGCGGGCTCGGGTCCGTCCATTCAGGACAGGCGCGGGCGAGGTGCGCGCGCGCGTCCTCGAGCAGGCGCTGGAAGTCCCGATCATCCAGGTGGGGAGAGGGCAGGGGCATCAGAGGGTTCCTCCAGCGAGGTGCAGCCCGAGCGACACCCGGTCCGGGCGCTGGGTGGCGCGCACGCGGTACTCCAGGAAGAGGTCGAGCCGGCGGGCGTCGTCGGCATCGCGCCAGGCCTCCACGTGGAGCCGATCGATCCGGGGCTCCCAGCGCTCCAGGGCGCGGCGCACATAGTGGATGGCGAGCCCGGCGGTGGTGTCGTCGTTGGGCGCGAAGGCGAGCCGGTACAGCTCGCAGCCATAGTCCGGGCGCATGACGCGCTCGCCGGGCACGGTGGACAGCAGCAGCAGTACCCCCTGGCGCACCGCGGCCTCGTCCCGCGCCAGGGCGATGCCGCCCGAGGCCGACAGGCGCAGGCCCAGGGGTCCCCCGTCCCCGGCGTCCAGGTCCGGGTGGGGGAAGCACCAGGCGCGGGAGCGGGGCGCGCTCATGGCTCCTCCGAGACGAGCGTCTGGCCGGGCGCGGTCACGTGGTACGTCACGACGCCGGGCGGGGTGCCGTCGGTGAGGCCGGTAACGGCGTCGAGGACGACGGGCGCGCCGTCCACGTGGATCCACGCGGAGTAGCCCGAGCGCACCGCGAGCGTGGTGGTGCACGGCTTGATGGTGGGCCCGATGTTGGGACAGCCCGAGAGGGGGCGGCCCACGGGGTCCGCGCGCACGAGCACCGGACGGTCCTCGACCGTCACCCAGGTCTGCGCGGCGGTGAGCCTCGCCACGCCCAGGTGCGCGCACTTCAGCACCGCGTCCAGGGTCACCCAGCGCATCAGTCCCTCCTCCGGAAGTCGATGCGGGCCGCCTCGATCCGCAGGGGCTGGCCCGGGGCCTCGATCTCGAGCGCCGTCTCGGCGTGCAGCCGGACGACTCCGGGGGACAACTGGAGGTAGCTGCCGCGCGTGTCCTCCACGCGCAGGGTGCGCGTCTCGTCGTTGAAGCGCAGCTTGAGGCCCTCCGGGGTGAGCAGGTTGAAGCGGCGCACCGCCGTGCCCGTCACGCCCGCGTCCGGCGGCGCGTGGGGCCCGTACAGGCCGCCCATCACCACGCCGCAGGCGGGGTCTTCCTCCGCGAGCAGGAGCAGCACGTGGTCGCCCACGTCCGGCAGCACCACCAGGCCCTTGCCCGCGCCCGCGCCCAGGCAGAGCACCTGCATCCAGTCCGTCTCCACCTCGCCGCAGGTGGACAGCGAGACACGCACCCGGCCCAGGCCCTCCGGATCATCCACCCGGCTCACCACGCCGGGCACCACGGGCGAGGCGCGCGTCCGGGCCCGCCGGGGCGGTGGCGCGGAGGACACCTCGCTCAGGAATCCGTGGCGTGCATCCAGCGTGTGGGTGACGGTGGTGAGCACGTAGCGGCCCTCCGCGCCCGGCAGGACACCCTGGAGATCCACGCGCGTCCCGGGACGCAACCGGGGATCGCCCCGCGCCACCCCCGTGAGCACGCGCTCGCGCGCCCGTTGGTAGGCCCACTCCGCCCGGGCCCGGGCCTCGGCGTGCGCGGCGCTCTCCGTGCGCCCCTCCACGAGCGTGCGCCCGGGTCCGCTCCCGGCGTCTCCCGCGCGGGCCGTGTACACCTCCCCCCGCGAGGCGTTCCACCCGGCCGACGCCACCGCGCGGCACGCGGACGGGCCCCGCGCCTCCACGCTCGCCTCCACCAGCGACTCGCCCCAGCGCAGGGGCAGCGCCTCTCCGTGGCCCTCGAGCGACAGCAGCCGCAGCACGCGCCCGTCGAGCACCCACCACAGGCCCCAACGCTCGCTCTGGTCCACCAGCCACTCGAGGTCCGATTGGCCGTGCTGGATGAGGTGCTGGCCGCGCGGTCCGGCCTCCGAGGCCTCGACACTCAGGCCCAGGTCCGCCACCAGCTCCCGCGCCAGGTCCTCCACCGTCACCTGCACGTGCGCGCGCACGGGTTGCCGCTCGCGCAGCCGGTGCATCACCTCCTGTCCCCGCACCCGGAGCTGGCACGTCCCCGAGGCCGCGTGCACGGAGTCCACCGCCGTCACCTCGCCCTCGAAGAGCGGCTCGCGCCACGCCCCGAGCGACACCCGCAGCGCGGCCCCCGGCGCCAGGCGTTGGAGGGCCCCGGGTTGTCTTGGCGCGGCGAAGACGAGCTCGCACCCGGCGGGCAGGGACAGGGCCTGGTGGACGCGCACCGACTCCAAGCCGCGCAGGGCCTCGGCGTCCAGGCGCAGGCCCTCCACCTCGATGCGCGGCTCGGGCAGGCCGTGGAGAGACGTCATGACGGGCTCCGGAGCGCGGTGGCGGGAGGCAGGCGCAAGAGCGTGCCCGTGGGCAGGTGCAGGGGATCGTCGATGCCGTTGAACGCGGCGATGAGCCGCCAGCACGAGGGGTCGCGGTAGCGCTCCCAGGCCAGCTCGTCCAACCGCTGTCCCGAGCCCGGTTCGGGTCCGCCCACCAGCGCCTGGGTGTCGAGGTCCTCGGCCTGGGGCGGGGGGGCGAGCGCCGAGGGGTCGACGACCGGGGGCCGAGGCGCTTCCTCCAGACGGCGGGCGGCGTCGTCCTCCACGCGCAAGAGGCGCAGGGACAGCCACGAGCGCCGGGGCGTGCCGGTGGCGGTGAAGTGCTCCAGCCGCTCGGCCACCGAGGCCACCACGCACGCCAGGTTGATCGACTTGCCCCACACGACGCGCAGCACCGAGGGCAGGCCCTGGCCCGCCTCCACGGGGCCGCCCTCCGCGAGCCGCCACAGGGGCCGGGTCAGCTCCCGCACGTCCTCGGTCGTCAGGGGCGGCTCCACCCGCGACACGTCGAAGAGCAAGTCCAGGAGCAGCTCGGTGGTGCCGCCGCCGGTGAAGAGCAGGGGCGTCTCCACGTGCCCCCCGCTGGAGATCGCCCCGGTCCAGGCGCGCCAGGGTCGCACGCCCGCCGTGCGGCGCAGGCACAAGGACTCCGGATTGAGCAGGGCACTGAGCCTCAGACCCTCGGGCTCGATGAGAAAGGCCACGCGTTCCATCACAGCGCTCCTTGTTCGTGGTCCAGGCGCCGCCGCCGTTCCCACTCACGCAGCAGGGCCTGGGGTTCCTCGGGCTCGGAGGCGTCGAGCGGCGGCGGCTCGGGCCAGGACGCGGGCGCCTCCGGGACGTTCTCGGGAGGTGGGGCCTCGGCGAGTGCGCGCGGCGGGGGCCGGGTCTCCTCGTGCACCTCTGCCCGAGCCACTCGCCGAGCTTCTCGCCGAACCTCTTTCCGGGGCGCGGCGGGGGACGAGGGTGAGGGAAAGGGCGAGGGTGAGGGGGAGGGGGAGGGCTCCCACGGGGGAACGGGGAGCGGCTCGCGCGGAGCGGGCGCGTCCGGACGTGCCTCGGCGACCGTGACGCGCGCGGGCGCCGGGGCGGGCGCGGCGGCCGGGACGGAGGCGGAGGCGGAGTCCGCGGACGCGGGGACCCGGAGAAAGGCGGGGGCGCGTGGCCGGACACGCGGGGCGGAGGGCCTCGGTGGGGGCGGCGCGACGCGCGGGGGCGGCGCGGCCTCCGGCTCCGGGACGGCGGCCGGGAACGGGCGCTGGAGCGAGGGCGAGGGCGAGGGCGAGGGCGGTGTGTCGTGAAGCTCCGGGACGTGCGACGGCTCGAGCATCCAGGGCGCGGTCCGCCGCACGAGCTCCACCCAGTGCGCGGGAGGTCCCCGCCGCGTCGCCTCCACGAGCTGGCGCCAGTGGGCGGGGGGCTCGTCGGGCGCGGGCCGTCGGGAGGACCGGGCGTGCGCGTCCTCTTCCAGGACCCGCTCCGCCCAGGCCTTGAGCCACCGCGCGAGCGCGAGGGTGAGCGCGCTGCGGCGCCGTCCGTGAAGTTCAGCCGCCACGGTGGAGGGACTCGAAGACGAGGGTGAGGGACTCGATGGCCACCATCTGCTCGAGCGCATCCAGGCCCGGGCCGTGCCATTCCGAGGGCCAGGCGTCCACCAGGTTCCAGCGGAACACCTCGGTCATCCCGTCGGGCCCCGTCATGAGGATGGAGACGTTCTTGCGGCTGGGGGTGCCCTGGAGCGAGTCCTGGAACCAGGTCCACAGCGCGCGGGACGTGGTCACGCCGAAGCGCAGGGTGACATCCCCATAGGCCACGGGCCCGGCGAGCCGGCGCACCACGGTCCCCGCGCCGCCTTCGCGGTAGCGCAGCGCGGTCACCTTGGCCTCCAGCCCCACGCACGCGGTGAAGTGGCCTTCGCTCACCCCGTTGATGTCCAGCTTGAAGTTGTACACGCGCAGGGGATCCTCCCGCGCGCCCGGTTGGGCTCCCGAGGGCTCGGGGGGTGGGGTGTCCGCTTGTCTGGGCTCAGCCACGGCTCGCCTCCTCTTGCGCCACACCGCCCGCGTACTGGCCGATGCGGAAGATGATGAATTCGGCGGGCTTCACCGGCGCCAGGCCGATCAGCGCCACCAGTTGCCCCGCGTCCACGACCTCGGGGGGGTTGGTCTCCTCGTCGCACTGGACGAAGAACGCCTCCTGCTCGGTGCGCCCCACCAGGGCGCCGTCGCGCCACAGCCGCCGCAGGAAGGCGCCCACGTCGCGCACCACCGAGCGGCGCAGCGTGAGATCGTTCGGCTCGAACACCACCCAGCGCGTGCCCCGGGCGATCGCCTCCTCCACCATGCAGAAGAGGCGGCGCACGTTGAGGTAGCGCCACTCGGGATCGCTCGAGAGCGTGCGCGCCCCCCACACCTTGATGCCCTCCTGGGGGAAGAAACGGATGCAGTTGACGCCGCTCTGGTTGAGCACCCCCAGCTCCTCGCGCGTCAGGGACACGGCGAGGCCCTCCGCGGCGCGCACCTGCTCGTTGGCCGGGGGCTTGTGCACGCCCCGCGTCCCATCCACCCGGGCGTAGATGCCCGCCACGTGTCCGGAGGGCGGCGCGTTCACCAGCTTCCGGGGATCGAACGGGTCATACAGCGACACCCAGGGCGTGTAGTACGCGCCGTATTTCGAGTCCCGGGCCCGGACGCCCGGCGCGCGGCGGGGAGTGGCGTCCGGCGCACCGGCCTCGGTCCGCTCCCGGTTGACCGCGCCCACCTGGCACAGCTGCTCGACGGTGGCGTCCTCGGGCGCGTCCAGCACGGCCACGCGCTGCTGCATCTGCTCGGCGTGGGTGAGCAAGGCATTGTAGGCGCTGGGATCCGTGAAGCCGGGCGCCGCGACGATGGCCACCTCGTCCACCTCGCGCAGCACGTCCAGTCCGCCCCGGCGCGTACCCCCGCCCCCCACGAGGCTGGGGCTGTCCCCGATGTTGACGACGAAGCAGCGCCGCCCGCCGTTCTGGAAGAAGCCATGCACCGCGAGCGACAGGGGCGTGCTCTGGGGCTCCTTCGTCTGGCAGAACTCCTTCACGAAGTGGGACCAGTGATGGATGGCCACCGCCTCGTGCAGGTGCGCCGAGAGGTCCGGCGCGCGGCCCACGAAGCCCGCGGTGCTCGTGCCCCCGGCCTCCAGGGGCTTGGGTCCCCGGGAGACCTCCTCCACATAGATGCCCGGGGTCAGATAGGTCGTCGCCACGTCATGCCTCCTTCAATGCCAGACGGATTCGCAGGGCGCCCGCCTCGGTGGGCAGCTCCTCGGGCCGCACCGAGAGCACCTCGCCGCGCGCGCGCACTTCCAGCCGCCCGAGCGGCGTGCCCGCGGGCACCGAGGCGAAGTGGAACCGCCCCTGGGCGTCCGTGGGGACGCACAGGTCGAGCGAGGGCAGGGCCACCTGGGCCTGGGCGATGGGCACGTCCCCGGGGCCCAGCACCCGGCCGCGCAGCGCCACCGCCGGTACGGCCCGGACGACGAGCGGCTGGGTGACCCGCGGCACGGACGGCGCGGGGCGCTCGCGCGTGACGGGCACCCGCAACCGGAAGGCCGGCTGGGGGAGCACGCCCAGGGCCGCCCACACCGCCAGCGGCGGAGGCGCCAGCTCCACCTCGAAGTCCGCCTGCTCCTGGGCCGCGAAGACGAGCGCGCCGAGCAGCGCATGGGCGCGCTCCGGGGACTCGCCCCCCGTGGTGACCAGGTAGCAGAGCTGAAGGCGCGTGGCGGGCCGACCCTGCTCTCGGGGCAGCGGCGCGGGGCCGAGCTCCAACAGGTAGAGGCCCACCCCGGCGGCCCCGGCCGCGCGCTCGGGCGGTCCGAACGAGACCGGAGCATGGCGGACCACGCCCTCCACCCAGGCCTTCACGCGTTGATCGGCTGTCTCGATCATCCCCGCACCACCCACCGAAGAAAATTGAACCGCGAGCCGAAAAGCCTGACAGCCACGGCGTCAGGCATTGGCGGCGCGCGTCATGTTTCGTCTGGGTGGAGGCGGCCCGGGGCGTTTGTGATGGTCTGTACAGTTCGCCCGGGATTCTGGGATTGGCGCTTTCTCAGATGACACGAGCCATCAGGAAGTGATAATCAGCGATTCCAAGCCAGAGCGGACTTTCGCGCAAAAGCGCCAAATCACGCCATGCCTGTAAAACTCCAGCGTACTGGGAGGGCCGGGCGGGTCCGCGGGGCGGGTGGGAAGCGCCACCGCTTCAATTCCTTACGTGGAGTTCAACATGTCGCGAATGACCGTACTGGGCTGTGTGTCCGTGCTGGGCGTGCTGGGTGGACTGACGGGCTGCAACGTCTCCGAGGCGGAGGGCGTCGAGGAGAGCGGGCAGGTGGAGAGCGCCGCCATCGTGGGCAGCATCGTGGAGGGTGACTATGTCATCCGCTCCGCGATGACGGGCAAGTGTATGGACGTGGCCTCGGGCAGCAACGCCGACGGCGCGAAGATCCAGCAGTGGGACTGCAACGGCACCACCGCGCAGAAGTTCCGCATCTCCCCGACGTCGGGCGGCTACTGGAAGATCATCAACGCGGCGAGCGGCAAGAGCCCCGACATCGAGGCCAACAGCACCGCGCAGAACGCCCGGGTGCACCAGTGGACGTACCTGGGAGGCAACAACCAGCAGTTCAAGTTCGTGGGCCGGGGCAACAACCAGTTCAGCATGCACCTGCGCCACACGGACATGGCCGTGGACCTGTACTGGGGCTCGGCCAACAACGGCACCGAGTACGTGCAGTACCCGTACACGGGCGCGGCCAACCAGCACTTCACCTTCGACCGGGTGGACGGCGGCAGCACCACGCCGCCGCCCTCCTCGGGCACGGGCTGTCTGGCCCGGGGCGATGGCCGCACCAACCTGCGCTTCATCAACCGCTGCTCGTTCCCGGTGACGTTCGCCGGCAACAACATCACCGGCGGGGACCTGGCCTCGGGCGGCGAGGCGTGCCGCAACCTCGGAAGCACCACGGAGATGATGCTGACCAAGCGCTACTGGGGCTTCCGCAAGGGCGAGGACCCGGGCTTCGAGCACCACTCGCTGGCGGAGTTCGGCTTCAACGAGGTGTTCTACCAGTACAACAGCTGGGACTGGTTCAACCTCAGCCACGTGGACGCGGTCAACCTGCCCCTGAAGATCGTCCCCTATGATCTGGCGGGCGGGACGACCTGCAACGGTCAGACGCGCAGCTGCCCCATGGACATCCTCGCGGGCTGCCCGGACGTGGGCAAGCTGCGCAACGCCGCCGGGCAGGTCATCGCCTGCGTGAGCCGCGACCGCGACAACCCCAACAGCCCCGTGGCGCGCCACTTCGACGCCATGTGCTCGCAGTCCTACTCCTGGTCCGGTGACGACGCGGGCCCCATGGCGGCCTGCAACGCCGAGGACTTCGACATCGTCTTCTGCCCCCCCAACTAACCGACGGGCGAGGCACCGGACATGCGAGGCACGGTGGGCTCCCGGTACAGCGCCGGGAGGCCATCGCGCCTCGGTCGTTTCTCCCCAGGGGTGAGGGCCCCCCGAGGCCCGCGTCAGCGCACGGGCACGAAGCGGTAGAGCGCGCTCTCCTTGTCGGAGGACATGTAGATGGTGCCCGAGCCGCCCACCGCGACGCCGGTGGGGAGGTAGCCCGGCGGCAGATCCCCCACCCGCGGCAGCCCGATGTTCAGGTCCTGGGCGATCACCGTGGAGCGCCCCGTGGCCGGATCGATGCGCACCAGCCGCTTGGCGCCCACCTCGGCGACGATGAGCCCGCCATCGGGATGACGGGCGATGCCCTCGGGGGCCTTGAGGCCCTTGGCCACCGTGCGCTTGTTCCCGTCCGCCAGGCGCACCCGCGTCACCTTCCCCGAGTCCACCTCGGTGACGTACACCCCGGGCTCCGCGGCCTCCGTGTCGGCCACGAGGCCCACTGGACCCGCGAGCCCCTCGGCGAGCACCGTGCTCGTCGCGGCCTCGTCGGCGGCGATGCGCACGAGCCGGCCCTTGGCGGCCTCGGCGACGAGCAGCGTGCCATCGGCGAGCTCCAGCGCGCCCTGGACGCCGTTCGTGTTGGGGATGGTGCGCAGGATGTCGCCCGAGGCCCGGTCCAGCACCTGGAGGCTGGCCAGGTAGGCGCTGCTGAGCACCACGTGCTGGGCGCTCAGGCTCACGTTCATCGGGAAGGTCATGCGGCTGGAGAGCACACGCGTCGTCTGGGAGATGGCGCCGTCCTTGCCGCCCACGCGGCGCAGGGCGTACACGTCCGCCACGTACAGCCGCTCCTCGGGATCATCCGGCGCGACGGCCAGGCCCGAGGGCACGCTCAGCCGCGCCTCGACGACGGGCTTCACCGAGCCGTCCGCGGGGTTGACCACGCGGATGTCGTTGTCGACCATGTTGGACACGTACACGAGGTTGTCGGGACCGACCGTCAGGTTGTCCAGGCCCGTGGGCAGCTTCGCGACGACCTCCTTGTCCCCCGTGGCCACGCGCACGCGCACCAGCTCGCCCTTCACCGAGTCGAGCACGAAGAGGTGCTCGCGGCTCGTGTCGAAGTTGACCGCGACCGGCATCGCGAAGCCTCCCGCCACGGTCTCGAGGGTGCCCGTGTCCACGTCCACCCGGACGACCTGCCCCTTGAGCAGCAGCGGGCCGTAGAGGTTGTCGTCCGGACCGAACTCGAAGCCGTTGAGGAAGCCCGGATCGGCGATGACCGTGCGGGGCGGCTTCTTGCCGCTGGGGTCCGCCTCGGACAGCGCGTCGACGCCCCGGCCCAGCTGGGTGACGTAGAGCCGGCCGTCCTTGCGGAACGCCAGCGAGTTGAGGCCCGGCAGGTTCTTGGCCAGCACGCGCGTCTTGCCATCCGGCGTGCGCCGCATCAGTTGGCCGGCGAAGTAGCCGGTCCAGTAGACGGAGCCATCGGGGCCCACGGTCACGTCGTCCGCGCCGCCCTGCGGCGGGCCCACCAGGGGGGACACCTTGCCGGTGGCCAGGTCGATGGTGTGCACGGTCTGGCCGAGCAGGTTGCTGGCGAGCAGATGCCCCTTCCCATCGAGCGCGAGGCCATGCACGCCCTGGAAGGGCGAGCCGGCGACGACCACCTCCTGGCGGTAGGTGGGGGCGGCGGGGGCCGGCGGGGCGGCGAGGACGGAACCGCTCGTCAGGGTCAGACAGGTGGCCAGGGTCAGGGGGAGGCTTCTGCGCATGCTCGTCTCGTGGGGGGAGTCAGGGTCGGACTGCGACGGGCCCGGCTCATCGCCGGGAACGGGGGGCGCGGGTCGTGCGCCGTTTCTTCTCGGGAGCGGGGGGCGCCTTGAGCAGCCGCAGCAACACCTCGAGCGGAGGCGGGGGCAGGTCCTCGTCCACCGCCCGGCTGAGCGCGAGCCCATGCAACAGGGCCATCAAGGCGCGCGCGAGATCCAGCGGGGCGCCGGGCAGGACCGAGCCCGCGCGCTGGCCCTCCTCGATGAGCGCCGCGACCTGCTCGAGCACCCGCTGCCGGTAGAGGCGCAGCGCGTCGCGCACCAGCGGGGGCGCGTCGTCCTCGGTGAGCGCGCGCACGACGAGGAAGAGCGACTCGGGGCTCTCGTGCACGCCGTGGATCATCCGCGTGCACACCGTCTCCAGCCGCTCCCAGGGCGTGTGGGCCTGGCGCCGCACCTCCGCGAGGAACACGTCCCAGTGCTGCAGGGTGTCCTCGAGCGCCGCGGCGAACAGCGACTCCTTCTGGGGGAAGTAGTGGTAGACGAGCCCGTAGCTGATGCCCACCTCGGCGGCGATCTCGCCAATCTTCGTGGCGGCCAGCCCCTTGCGCGCGAACACCCGGCGCGCCACCGCGAGCAGGGCCTGTCGGCGCTCGCCCTTGAGCTGCTCCACCTGCTGTGCCGTGCGTGGCATGTCCTGGCCCATCCCGTGTTTTCGACTGACACGTCTATCAACCGCAAAGGCCCGAGGCAAACCTTCCCAGGCGAGCGGGCGGCGCACCTGGGCATAGGAGGGCGTGAGAGCGCTGGGATATGCTGGAGGGCACATGGGGCCACGAGCGTTCATGGGTGGGCTGGGACTGGGCGTGCTGGCCCTCGTGGGCGCCGTGGCCTCGCTGCGCCAGACGGCGCCCCCCGCTCGTCCGGCCGAAGCGCCCCGTGTGGTGGCCCCGGAGCGTCCGGCGCTGCGCGCGGCCGAGAACGGGGAGGGGTGGCTGGGCGTGCTCGTCGCCGAGGAGGCGCTGGACGTGGCCTCGCGGCTGGAGGCGCGGGTGGACAGCGTGCGGGTGCAGGTGGGCAGCGTGGTGCGCCAGGGCGACGTGCTGGTGACGCTGGATGCGCGGCGGCTGCGCGAGGACCTGGCCATCGCCGAGGCGGGCCAGCTCTCGAGCAAGGCGGAGCTGGAGATGGCGGGGCTGTCACTGGAGCAGTCGCGCGAGCGCCTGGAGCGGCGCGAGTCCCCGGAGCAGCTGCGCCTGCAGGCGCTCTCGGCCGAGGAGCTGTCCGTGGCGCGCTACGAGCTGCGCATGGCGGCGGCGAAGCTGGAGGTGGCGCGCGCCAAGGTGCTCGAACAGGAGGCGCGCGTGAGCCAGCTGCGCCAGCAGGTGGGCGAGGCGAGCCTCCGGGCCCCCTTCGACGGCGTGGTCGCCGGCCGCTACGTGCACGCCGGAGCGCTGGCCCGGGCGGGACAGACGCTCGTGCACCTGCTGCGCAGCGGTAAGTCCCAGGTGCGCTTCGCCATCCCCATGCGGGAGATG
Organism: Archangium primigenium; assembly: GCF_016904885.1. Lineage (NCBI taxonomy): Bacteria > Pseudomonadati > Myxococcota > Myxococcia > Myxococcales > Archangiaceae > Melittangium > [Archangium] primigenium. Next base: position 6,053,981 of record NZ_JADWYI010000001.1, on the reverse strand, counting down.
CGCGCGGTGGCGGTGGGGCAGCCGGTGCGCGTGCGGGTGCCAGAGGGGGGCCTCGTGCTCGAGGGGCAGGTGACGCAGGTGGCCCCCGAGGTGGACGTGGCCACGCGGATGGTCTTCGCGCTCGCGGACGTGACGGTGAGGCCGGGCAGCCCGGTCCCCGCGGGCTCGGTGGTGCGGGTGACGGTGTCCGGCGAGCAGGCGCGGGCCGCGAGCACGGGCACGGGCAACTAGACTCCAGCGGAAGCGGAGGCAGCGAGCGTGGAAGGCAAATCGTCCATATTCCGGAAGGAAGCCCTGGACTACCACCGGCAGTTCCGCCGCCAAGAGGGCGACGTGCTCATGCTGTCGCCGGGCTGGACGCGGTGGACGTTCTGGGTGCTGGTGGCGATGCTGGGCACGGGCGTGCTCATGTGCCTGGTGGGCACGGTGTCCGAGTACGCCACCGGGCCGGCCATCATCCGGATGAACCAGCGCCGGGACGTGATGGCGCAGGGGGCGGGGGTGGTGGTGTCCGTGGAGGTGCAGCCCGGCCAGCGCGTGGCGGCGGGCCAGGTGCTGGTGACGCTCCAGACGGAGGAGGAGCGCTCGTCGCTGGTGCGCATCGAGCACGAGATGGAGATGCTGCTGGTGCGCTACATGCGCGACCTGTCGGACCAGTCCGCGCGCCAGGCGCTCACGGCGCTCGGGGCCGAGCGCGAGCAGGCCCAGGCGCGCATCGAGGCCCGGGCCCAGCGCGCGCCCGTGGCGGGCATCGTGGGGGACGTGCGCATCCAGCCGGGCCAGTACCTCACGGTGGGCACGCTCGTGGCGTCCATCGTGGAGGACAACGCGTCGGCGTACCTGCTGGCGCTCTTGCCCGGCTACTACCGGCCCTTTTTGAGCCCCGGCATGCCCCTGCGCGTGGAGCTGGACGGCTTCCAGTACGAGTACCGCGAGCTGCGCATCGAGTCCGTGGGCGAGCAGCTCATCGGCCCCGGCGAGCTCAAGCGCTACCTGGGGCCGGACCTGGCGGACACGGTGGAGACGAAGGGGCCCATCGTGCTGGTGCGCGCGGCCATCCCCTCGCGGACCTTCTCCGTGCGCGGCCGCACCCTGGGCTACTTCGAGGGCATGCCCGCCCGGGCCCAGGTCGCCGTGCGCGCCGAGCCCATCTTCCTCGCCATGATTCCGGGCCTCAAGGTGCTCTTCCCCCATGACGACTGAGCCCAAACCCGCCGCGCCCCCGCCTCAGCCCGGTGGGGTGTGGCAGCGCTTCCCGGCGCTCCAGCGGTTGCGGCAGCGGCTGCGGCGCGTGCCCGAGGTGCGCCAGTTGGCCGCCACGGACTGCGGCGCCGCGTGCCTCGCCATGGTGCTGGGCTACCACGGCCGCGAGGTGACGCTCGACGAGGCGCGCGAGGTGACGGGCCCGGGCCGCGACGGCGTCTCCGCGCGCCTGCTCTTGGACTCCGGCCGCAAGCTGGGCCTGCGCGGACGGGCCGTCTCCATCGACCTCAACCGGCTGCCCTTCCTGCAGCCCGCCTCCATCCTCCACTGGGACTTCAACCACTACGTCGTCTTCGAGCGCATGGTGGGCGAGCAGATCCAGATCGTGGATCCCGCCCAGGGCCGGCGGCTCATCACCCGGGAGGGCTTCAGCCGGCACTTCACCGGCGTGGTGCTCCTGTTCGAGCCGAGCGAGGACTTCCAGAAGCTCAACACGCCGCGCGCGGGGGCCTTCCGCTACCTGATGCCGCTGCTCAACCAATCGGACACGCTCGGGCGCATCGTGGTGCTCTCGGCGGTGCTCCAGCTGTTCGTGCTCACGGTGCCCGTGCTCACGGGCATGGTGGTGGACCGCGTGGTGCCGCGCGGGGACTACCAGCTGCTCTCCGTGCTGGGCGTGTCGCTCGGCTCGCTCGTGCTCTTCCAGTGGGTGTCGTCGCTCTTGCGCGGCCACCTGCTCCTGGAGATGCGCACCCGCATCGACGCGAGCATGACGCTCGGCTTCCTGGATCACCTGGTGGACCTGACGTTCGCCTTCTTCCAGCTGCGGCCCGCGGGCGATCTGATGATGCGCATGGGCATGCAGGCCACCGTGCGGGAGATCCTCTCCTCCACGGCCATCTCCACGCTGCTCGATGGCACCATGGTGCTCATCTTCTTCGCGCTCTTGTTCGTGGCGAGCCCCTGGACGGGGCTCGTGGTGCTGGTGCTGGGCCTCCTGCAGTTCCTGCTCTTCCTCTTCACCCGCGAGCGCCGCCGCAGCCTGCTGTCGCAGAACCTGGAGCTGGACGCGAAGAACCAGAGCTACCAGATCGCCATGCTCACCGGCATCCAGACGCTCAAGGCGTTCGGCGCGGAGAAGCGGGCGGTGGAGAACTACTCGCACCTGTTCGTGGACGTGCAGAACGTGACCCTGGACCGGGGACGGCTGCAACTGCACGTCGACTCCATCCTCGGCGCGCTGCGCATGGCCTCGCCGCTCATCCTGCTCAGCCTGGGCGCCTGGCAGGTGCTCCAGGGCCAGCTCACACTCGGCGAGATGCTGAGCCTCAATGCCCTGGCGGGCAGCATGCTCTCGCCCCTGGGCAACCTCATCGGCTCGGCGGCGCAGTTCCAGCTGCTGGGCGGCTACCTGGAGCGCATCAACGAGGTGCTGGACGCCTCACCCGAGCAGTCCCGGGACAAGCCCGGCTTCTCCCCCGAGCTCAAGGGCGCCATCGAGCTGGAGAAGGTCTCCTTCCGCTACAGCGCGCACTCGGCCCCGGTGGTGCGCGACGTGTCCCTGCGCATCGAGCCCGGGCAGATGGTGGCGCTCGTGGGCCGCTCGGGCGCGGGCAAGTCCACGCTGGCCAACCTGCTCCTGGGCCTGTACCTGCCCACCGGCGGACGGGTGCTCTACGACGGGGTGGATCTCAACAGCCTGGATTTGCGCTCGATGCGCGCGCAGATGGGCATCGTGCTGCAGGATCCGTCCTTCTTCGGCTCGTCCCTGCGCGACAACGTCACGCTCGGCAGCCCTGGCCTGCCGCTGGAGCGTGTGGTGGAGGCGTGCAAGCTCGCGCACGTCCACGACGACATCCTCGCCATGCCCATGCAGTACGACACGCTGCTGGTGGATCGCGGCCTGGCGCTGTCCGGCGGGCAGCGCCAGCGGCTGGCCCTGGCGCGCGCCCTGGTGCATCGCCCGGCGGTGCTGCTGCTGGACGAGGCCACGAGCGCCCTGGACGCCATCACCGAGGGGCAGGTGCAGCAGGCGCTGGCGGAGCTGCGCTGCACGCGCATCGTCATCGCCCACCGGCTGAGCACCATCCGCCGCGCGGACCTCATCGTGGTGATGGACGCGGGGCGGCTGGTGGAGATGGGCCGCCACGAGGAGTTGCTCGCGCGGGGTGGCCCCTACGCCCAGCTCGTCCGGGCGCAGGTGGAGCAGACCGAGCCCCTGTCCCAGGCGAGCTGAGAGGCCCGGCTCGGGAAGCCCGGCTCAGCTGCCCGTCCGCAGGCCCGGGCCCTTGGCGCCCGCGGCGTTGGAGACGAGCAGCTCGTCGAGCATCATGAAGCGGGGCTGCTCCGGGTGCAGCAGCCGGTGCAGGAACATGCCGATGCCGGCCGAGCCTCCGCCCAGGTCGCAGCTGATGCGGAAGAGTTCCTCGGAGGCGAAGGCGATGCCCTCCTCGCGCTCGATGCGGTGCGGGAGGATGCCCTCGGCGAGGAAGTGGGCGCAGTTCAGGTACTCCTCGCCTCCGAGCAGGCGGTACATGTCGAGCAGGAACTCGCCGTAGCCGGAGATGCCGTAGTTGAACCACAGCTTGTTGGAGTGCCGGTCGGACACGGTGTTGGCGCACCGGTCCGCGAACGCGCGCAGCCGCGTCTCGCCCGTGGCCACGTAGGCGCGCACCATGCTCGTGCCGATGCCGGACGTGCCAAAGCGCATGTGGGGGGACTTGGGCTCGCTGGGCCGCGCGTCCACGTGCGGGTACCACAGCAGCATGTTGCTGAGCACCTGGCAGTGGGCGATCTCGAAGTCCAGCGCCTTGACGGCGGTGTCCAGGTAGCGCGCGTCCTGCTTCACCTGCGCCAGGTAGATGAGGAAGAGCGCCACGCCCGCCTGGCCATGGCCGAAGCCCAGGCGCGTCTCGCCGTCCGTCACCCAGGAGGCGCCCTTGGCCGACTCCTGCTTCGTGCTCAGCAGGTACTCGGCCGCCTCGCTGGCGCGCGTGAGGTACTTCTCCTCGCCGGTGTGCCGCCAGAAGTGCAGGTTGGCGAGTCCCCAGCCCGCGTCGCCCCAGTACAGGTCCGACTTCTGGTGGAGCAGTTCCGAGCGCGCCGCCGTCTCCATGGCCTCGCGCGCGGCCGCCGTCTGGCCGATCTCCTGGAGCACCATCGCGATGCCGCCCAGACCGCTGTAGAGCCCCGGCGGGTAGCGGTGGCCCTGGCCCTCCAGCCGCTGGAGCATCCAGTCCACGACGGGCGCGGGCACCTGCCCGTTCTGGCGCTGCAGGAAGGCCGCGGTCCCCGCCGCGCCGTAGTCCAGGTTGAGGGGGTTGGTGCCGTACACCGTGCCCTGCGTCGGCCAGAGCCGGTCGGTGCGCGAGTAGTCCGCCTTGGCGAGGATGAACCGGCTGATGCCCTCGAGCGTGTTCGCGATCTCGGCGCGGCGGCCCTCGGGGGGCGGCGCGCGCGGCGGGGGGACGTCGCCCATGGGCACGAGCGGGGCGTCGTGCTGGGGCACGGGGATGGCGCTGAAGGCGGCGATGACCCGGTCGGTGTCCCAGCGCTTCGCCGGATCCTGCTCCAGCAGCCCGAGCACGATGTCGTAGACCTCGAGGGGCAGGTGGTAGTCCTCCAGGGACTGCTTGAAGGACTGCAGGATGCCCTCGCGGTTGATGTCCAGGCCGGGCGCGGTGAAGACGATCTGATCGAGGATCATCGCGCCGAGCGAGTAGCAGTCGTCTCCGGGCTTGGGCCGCTCCCAGCGCCGCTGCTCGGGCGAGCTGTGCCCGTCCGTCCAGCTGCGCACGAAGGGCTCGTCCCGGTCGAGCTCGAAGGCGAACTCGAGATCGATGAACTTCACCTGCTGATCCGAGGTGAACATGATGTTGGAGCGCGTGAGGTCGCGCAGCACCACGCCGTGCTCGTGGATCGTCTTGAGGCCCCGGGCGATCTTGAGCACCGTGTCCCGCATGCGCGTGAAGAAGTGCGAGACGCGCAGGTCGGGCGACGCGCGGCTGAACCCGATGGCGTAGCCCCAGAGCGTCTCCGCATCGAGCTTCTCCTCGACGAGGAAGCGGTGCTCCCAGTGCTGGAACAGGTCCACGAACCGGGGCGTCAGCCCGGTGTCCCCCAGCCGCTGGAGGATGCGCGCCTGCTTGGCGAGCAGCTGGAACGCCTCGTCCTTGTCCGGATCCTTGCTCGTCAGCGGGCGCGCCTCGCGGATGACCACCGCCGCGCCCGTCTGGGTGTCCGTGCCCGCGTAGATGCCACCGCTGGTGTTGAACTTGAAGGCGGACTCCACGCGGTAGCGGTTGTTGAGCAGCGTGCCGGCGCCCTTCTTGGCGGCCGGGGCGGGCCTGGTCGGCGCGCTGTCCGGGGCCTCCGCCTTGGGCGCCGGGGCCGCGGGGCGCGCCTTGACCGGAGCGGGGGCGGGGGGGAAGGGATCCTTCACCCAGGCCGGCGTCTTGAAGACGGGCACCCGCTCGTCCTCCACGAAGGTGCCGTCCGGGGCGAGCATGCCCGAGAGCCGCTGGCCCCGGTGGTTCACCTGCTCCCGGGCCCAGTGCGTGCCGTAGCGGTAGAAGACCACCTTGCTGCCGTTGTAGGGGCGATCCGTCAGCAGGTACGGGCCCCAGAGGTCCCGCGTCGCCTCGTGGAGCGCCTCGAGCTGCGTCTTGAAGTCCGCTTCCGTGTCTGGATAGACGGTGACGAACTTGCCCGCCCCCGTGCGCGGGGCGTTCTTGTTCAGCGACAGCCGCAGCATGGTGGGATCGGCGCAGAACTTGAAGGCGACCTTGAAGCCCACGAGCACCGGCACCGTGCGCTCGAGCACTTCCTGGGCGGTCTCCTCCGCCGCGGCCAGGTGGATCTTCCAGCCCTGCTCCAGCCGGGTGCGCGACGCCTCGCGCCAGCAGTGCGTCCAGTAGCCCCCGGGCTTGAAGTGCCAGGAGTCATCCACGTGGCGCTTGACGATGTCGAGGTACTGGGCGTCCGGTTGGTAGCGCTCGATCGTCTCGAAGTACTCCGGATCGAGGAAGGCGTAGAAGAAGGAGCCGTCGGCCATGATCGTTGCTCACGCGGGGGGTCGAGGAGATCTGCGTGTCCTGGGAAGACGATAGCAGAGACTCCGACATCACCCTCGTGACGGTCGGCGAGTGGCCCGCGTACCCTCCTCACCAGGTGCCAGGGATTGAAACGGGGAGGGGAGCCTTGGCTCGACCCTGATGCACGGACATCATGCGCGAAAGCCGACCGCCTCCCGAGGGGCGGCCGGCTCGCGTTTTCTGGCGGAGGAGGGCGCGTGACTCTCGCCCGCGCCCCACCGCCAGGTGCGACTAGTTGGAGCGGCTGCTCACCGACGAGGTGCAGCTGCAGAAGGACACGCAGGCGTCCTTCTCGCGCTCGAGCGCGAGACCCTGGAGCGCGAGAACTTCGGCGCCACCGACCACCTGCTCGAGCTCGGTCTCATCGAGCTGCACCTCTTCGATGTTGTTGGGCTTGTTCTCGCTCATGGCTGTCTCCAGTTAGGGACTGCGGGGGGAGTTGGCTTCAGGTGGGGATTTCCCGCCACCCAGGAAAGAACACTACATCCATCTTTCCTGGCGTATCAAGACCCCCCCGGACGATTTCCCAGACATTCAGTCCAGACGTCGGGTGTTGCCGTGGGAGCCACATCCGGGGCCGACAGGGATTGTTGCCTCCCAGGCCACGCGAGGGGAGGGCGTGTGGCCTGGGCGGCAATGACAGACATCCCGGCGCCGCTCAGATGCGGTGCACGGAGATCATGTTGGTATTGCCCGGCTCGTTGAGGGGCACGCCCGCGACGATGATCACCGGCGTGCCGGCGGGGCAGTAGCCCTCGTCCCGGCACAGGCGGCGCACCTGCTTGAGCATGGCGTCGGTGGATTGCAGTCGGCCCACCTGCCGCGCCGTCACGCCCCAGTAGAGCGCCATGCGGTGCACGGTCTGCGGGTTGGGGGTGAGCGCCACCACGCGCGCCTCGGGGCGGAACTCGGAGATGAGCCGCGCGGTGTGGCCGCGTTCGGTATAGGCCACGATGGTGCCGATGCCCATCTGCCGCGCCGCCGCCACCGCCGCCGCCGCCACGCCCGTGGAGATGTCGTCGCGGGCCTCGTCGAAGGGGGCATCCATCGCCCCGCGCTCCGAGCCGCCCTCGGTCTCCTCCACGATGCGCGCCATGGTGGCCGCGGCCTCCACGGGGTACTTGCCCGCGGCCGTCTCGCCCGAGAGCATCACCGCGTCCGCGCCATCCAGGATGGCATTGGCCACGTCCGACACCTCGGCGCGCGTGGGCCGGGCGTTGTTCACCATGCTCTCGAGCATCTCCGTGGCCACGATGGTGAGCCCGCCCATCCGGTTCACCACCCGCAGCATGTGCTTCTGCAGCCCGGGCAGCTTCTCCAGGGGCATCTCCACGCCCAGGTCGCCGCGCGCCACCATGATGCCGTCCGCCGCGCGCGCGATGGCCTCCAGGTGCTCCACCGCCTGGGGCTTCTCGATCTTCGCGATGAGGGGGGTGTGCTCCGCCACGAGCTTGCGCGCCCGCTCGATGTCCTTCGCCGTGCGCACGAAGCTCAGCGCCACGTAGTCCACGCCCAGCTCCTGGCCGAACGCCAGGTCCTCCTCGTCCTTGCGCGTCACCGTGGGCACCGACACGTGCGCCCCCGGCAGGTTGAGGCCCTTGTGATCCTTGAGCACGCCGCCTTGCTCCACCGCGCAGGTGACGTCCCGATCCTCCACGCGCTCCACCCGCAGGCGCACCCGGCCGTCATCCAGCAGGATGGCGTCCCCCGGCTTCACGTCCCGGGGCAGCGAGCGTACGGGTGTGGGGATGAGTGCGCCCTGGCCCAGGACGTTGCGCGTGGTGACCACCACCCGCTCGCCCGCCTTCACCTCGGTGCGGCCCCCGTCGAAGCGGCCCAGGCGGATCTTCGGCCCCTGGATGTCCTGGAGGATGGCCACCGACACCCCGAGCCGACGCGCGGCCTGGCGGATGCGGAGGACCCGCTGGCGGTGCTCGTCATGGGTGCCGTGCGAGAAGTTGAGCCGGGCCACGTTCATGCCCGCGCGGATCAGGGCCTCGATGACCTGGGCGGAGTCCGAGGACGGCCCCAGGGTGCAAACGATTTTCGCCTTGCGCATGGATGCCCATCCTAGGAGCGGGGGGGCACCTTGACAGTTTCCCGGCCTCGGGAATACTTGGCGGCGCACGCGGGCGAGAGCAACGGCGCCGGCGAGTGGCTTTTCGTTGCAATTTCGTGGGGTTTTCCGCCCGCGATCGTTGCGAGAAAGCCCGGCACTCCGGGAGGGGGGGCCGGGCTTTCGCTGTGGTACCGCCGTGAGGACTAGAGCCGGATTTCGCCCGTGCGATCCGGCATCAGGTTCAACCCCGGCGACGTCTTCTGGCCGTGCGGCGAGGGCACCCGTGAGGGCTCCAGATCCGCGTCGCCACCGCCGCCCACACCCGGGCCGTCGCCGCCGCGCAGGGAGTCGATCTCCTCGCGGGTGATGCCCGCGGCGTCCAGCACCTTGCGCGTCACGCGGATGCGCGCCTGTCCATCCAGCGCCATGGCGATGGAGTCCGAGGGCCGGGCGTTGAGGGTCATCTGCTTCTTGCCCTGGGTGAGGAAGATGCGGCCGACGTAGACGTCATCGCGCAGGTCGTCGATGCGCACCTCGGTCACCTTGGCGCCCAGCTCCGTCACCATCGAGCCGAGCAGATCCTGCGACAGGGGCTGGGGCGAGCGCAGGTGGGCGAGGCGGAAGGCGATGGCCACCGCGGCGGACTCGTCCACGAAGATGGGCAGCACCATCTTGCCGTCCGAGGTGCTGAGCACCACCGCGTGCGTCTTGGCCTCGACGAGCGGAATGACGTCCCGGACTTCCAGCTCCACCAGCTCCCGGCACGCGGCGTTGCCCCCCTCGCCCGGGGTGCACACCGGGGTGTCCGCGGCGACCGCGGTCGCGGCCAGGGCTTCCGGCGCCGCCACGGGGCTGAGGCCCGGCAGCAGCAGGGCGCCCACGGCAAGCAGCGCGACGGACAGCGGACCTACGAGGAAGGTGGCGGCGGGAATGGGCGTTTTCACCTCACAAACGTGTGCATGTGTGAGGGGTCCGGGAGGGCGGCGCTCACGCCTGCCTGCCCTCCGGGCTCACGGCCCCCGTGCGCGCTCCGCCCGGCGAGCGGGGGGTAGACAAGCGAGCGTCAGCGCTCGGTCTCGTCCTCGTCGTAATCCTCCTCGTCGGACTCCTCGTCTTCGTCCTCGTCGAAGTCGAGCTCCTCGTCGTCGTCCTCGGACTCCTCGTCCGACTCCTCATCCGCGTCGTCGTCCAGCTCCTCGTGCTCCAAGGTGACCGAGACGGCGAACTTCTTGCCGAGCGAGGCGATCTGCGCGCGCATCTCCGTGAGCGCCGCGACGAAGTCCTCCGAGAGGTTGCTCGGCGCCTTCGCATCGCAGTGGGGGCAGACAATCTTCTCCGTCCCCTCGATGAGATCCTGGATCTCCAGCTCGAAGCTGGCCTCGCACTTCTGGCAGGTGAAATCGATCGACATGTTCGAGGCGCGGAATATCCACGGCTCCGGTGCCTGTCAACGGGCGACGCGCGAGGCGGCGGGGTTTCTCGTCCAGTGCGCGAAACGCCGAGAGGGCCGGGGAAGGACGCCCTCACAGGCTCCCTTCCCACGGCCCTCCCGGGGACTTCAGTACGGCGCGGAAGCTACTTCTGGTTGCGCTCGCCCATGGGCACGTACTCGCGGCGCTTGGAGCCCGTGTACACCTGCCGCGGACGGGCGATCTTCTGCTCGGAGTCCTTCACCATCTCCTCCCACTGCGTCACCCAACCCACGGTGCGCGGAATGGCGAAGAGCACGGGGAACATCTCCACGGGGAAGCCCATGGCCTCGTAGATGAGGCCCGAGTAGAAGTCGACGTTGGGGTAGAGCTTGCGCTTGACGAAGTACTCGTCCTGCAGCGCGATGCGCTCGAGCTCCACGGCGATCTCCAGCAGGGGGTTCTTGCCGGTGATCTCGAAGACCTCGTCGGCCACGCGCTTGATGACCTTGGCGCGCGGATCGTAGGACTTGTAGACGCGGTGGCCGAAGCCCATGAGCTTGGAGCCGCCCTCGCCGCCCTTCACCTGCTTGATGAACTCGGGCACCTTGGAGACGTGGCCGATCTCGCGCAGCATGCGCAGCACGGCCTCGTTGGCGCCGCCGTGCAGCGGGCCGTAGAGCGCGGAGACGCCGGAGGCGACGGCCGAGAAGGGATCCACCTCGGAGGAGCCCACGGTGCGCACGGACGTGGTGGAGCAGTTCTGCTCGTGGTCGGCGTGCAGGATGAAGAGCACGTCGAGCGCCTTCTCCAGCGTGGGGTGCACCTTGTAGGTCGTGGTGCCGATCTTGCGGACCATGGCCAGGAAGTTGCCCACGTAGGACAGGTCGTTGTCCGGGTAGACGTAGGGCAGGCCCATGCTGTGGCGGTAGGAGAAGGCGGCCAGCGTGGGCATCTTGGCGATGAGCCGCGTCATCTGGATGCGGCGGCTGCGCTCGTCCTTGGTGTGCTTGGCGTCGGGGTAGAAGCCCGAGAGCGCGGCCACCGTGGAGGACAGCATGGACATGGGGTGCGCGTCGTAGCGGAACCCGTCCATGAACGTCTTGATGTTCTCGTGCACGTAGGTGTGGTGCGTGACGAGGTAGCGGAACTCCTCGAGCTGCTTCTCGGTGGGCAGCTCGCCGTTGAGCAGCAGGTAGGACACCTCGAGGAACGAGGAGCGCTCCGCGAGCTGCTCGATGGGGTAGCCCCGGTACTCCAGGATGCCCTTGTCACCGTCGATGAAGGTGATGGCGCTCTTGCAGTTGGCCGTGTTGAGGAACGCGGGGTCATACCCCATCAGACCGAAGTCCTCGTCCGAGGTCTTGATCTGCCGCAGGCTGTTGGTCCGAATACAACCGTTCTCGATGGGGACCTCGTACGTCTTCCCCGTACGGTTGTCCGTGATGGTCAGCGTGTCCTTGGGCATGCAGGGACTTTTCATAGGCGGCGGAGCGCTTTCAACAAAAAAGCACCTCACCCGGTGGGGCCGCGTCTCCCTCCGGGCACACTCGGGTCAGGAGAGGCGGACCCCGGTGCGCTCCAACTGGCGCCAGAAGCCGGGAAAACTCTTTTCCACGCACTCGGGGCCGGTGAGCGCCAGGGGCACGCCCGAGAGCACCGAGAGGGTGGCGGAGACCATGGCCAGGCGGTGATCGCCCCGGCTGTCCATGGCGAAGCGCGCGGGGCGGGTGGCGGGCGGGTGGACCGTGAGGGCCTCGCCCTCCAGGACCGTCCGGCCGCCAAAAGCGTCCACCAGTGTGCGGATGCCCTCCAGCCGGTCGCTCTCCTTGAGCCGCAGGATGCTCACGTCGTGGAGGGTGGAGGGCGCGGGCAGCACGCAGGCGAGCGCGGCCAGGGTGGGCAGCAGGTCCGGACACTCGGTGCCGGAGGCCACGAGCCCGCCCCGGGCCTGGCCCGTCAGGCGCAGGGTGTTGCCCAGGCCCACCTGGGACTGGAGCCCCACCTGCTCGACGATGCGCACCAGGGCCTGGTCCGGGTGGGCGCTGGCCAGGTCCGCCCGCTCCACGCTGCCGCCCGTGTGCCAGGCGATGAGCAGGAGGTAGCCCAGCGAGGACCAGTCCCCGGGCATCGCCGGCGCGCGCTCGGGGGCCTGGTACGCGGCCACTTCGTAGCGGCCCTCGGTCTGGTGCACCGTGAAGCCGAAGCGGCGCAGCCAGGACACGGTGAGCTCCAGGTAGCCCGCGCTGGTGAGGGCCCCGAGGATCTCCACGCGCCACGGCCGGCGCTCGCGCAAGAAGAGCGCCGCGCAGCCGAGCAGCAGGCTGGAGGCGTACTGGCTGCTCTGGGCCCCGGGGACCCGGAAGACGGGCTCGCCGGTGGACGTGGGCGCGGTGAGCTCCACGGGCCAGGGCGCTCCTTGGGTGAGGGAGAGCCCGGCGGGCCCCAGGGCCTCGCGCAGGCTGTCGAAGAGCGGCCCATGCGGGCGCTCGCCCAGGCGGGGCGTGCCGGTGAGGCGCACACGGGCGCCGGGCGTCACCGCGGCCTGGGTGACGAGGATGCGGAAGGGGGCCCCTCCGTCCGCGCAGTCCACGTCCCGCACGGGGCCGGGGGGCAGGCGCAGGGCCTCGATGCCCCGGCGCAGCACCCGCACGTCCGCGGGGAGGAACTCCTCGGGCTCGTCCTGGATGTCCGACAGGGGCCAGGCGCCCGTGAGGTGGGCGAGCACCAGCGCCCGCTGGGCGTCCGACTTGGAGATGGGCGGCGTGAGGACCGAGGGCATCAACGGGCCCGGATCCACGTGGAGCACGGTGGTGGAGGTCGTCATGGGCGGACTCCCTGGGTCCAGGCGGGCCAGAGCGCGCGCCATTGAGGGGCAGTGACGTCGCGGACCTCCGCGACGCCGATGTCGGTGAGCAGCACCATGCGCAGTTCGCCGCCGGCGCCCGTCTTCTTGTCCGCGGCCAGCAGCACCTGGATGTCCTTGAGCGACGCGCGGGCGAGCAGTTGCGCCGTGCGCTCGCGGCCCAGCACCCCGGGCCCCTTCTCCAGCGCCGCCTCCACCCGCTCGGCCACGTGCGGCGGGGTGACGCCGAGCGCGCGGCCCACGTCGAGCGCGCAGAGCATGCCCAGGCCCACCGCGTCGCCGTGCGACAGCTTGAAGCGCGACACGCTCTCCAGCACGTGCCCGAAGGTGTGGCCGAAGTTGAGCACCCGCCGCAGGCCCTGCTGCTCGTACGGATCCTGCGCGCACACCGACTCCTTGAGCCGGCGCGCGTCCTTCACCAGCCGCTCGAGCGCGGGCGCCCGGCGCGTGTACGCCTGGAAGAGCTCCGCGTCGAGGCTCGCCACCATCTTCCACGCCTCCAGCGCGCCCTCGCGCCGCTGGGTGTCCGACAGGCTCGCGAACAGCTCCGGGCAGAGCCACGCCTCCTCGGCGTAGTGGAAGACGCCCACGGGATTCTTCACCACGCGGCCGCGCACGGTGACGTCCACCGCGCCCTTGCCGCCCAGGCTGCTGTCCACCGCCGCGAGCAGCGTGGTGGGAACCTGCACCAGCCGCACCCCGCGCTTGAGCAGGTGGGCCGCCATGGTGGACACGTCGCCGATGGTGCCGCCGCCCACGGCCATGAGCGTGCCCGAGCGCGGCAGGGTGAGGCCCGCGGCGAGCACCTGCTCCAGGGACTCGAAGGACTTGGCCCGCTCGCCGCCAGTGAGCTGCACCACGGCGTGGGGGCGGCGCGCCCGGAGCGCCGTGAGCAGGGCGGGGTGCAGCTTGCCCACCGTGCGGTCCAGCACGACGAGGCTGCCCTCGGGGAGGTTCGCGCTCAGGCGCTTGAACGGACCCCACCGATCATTGGCATGGCGATAGGCGCCAGGAGGGGAGGGGATCATGACGAGTGGGGCCGGGCGTTGAACTGGAGGACGAGATCGGCCAGGACGAGCGACACCATGGCCTCGAGCACGGGCACCGCGCGGGGCATGATGCACGGATCATGACGGCCGCCCTTGGCGTGCTCGGCGAGCGTGGCGGGCGGCTTGAAGAAGACGCGCAGGGCCACGGGCTCGCCGTTGGTGAGGCCGCCCTGGATGCCGCCGTAGGTGTCCTTGCGCGCGTGGAACGCCTTGCCGGGCTGCGCGATGCGCGCGAGCAGATCCGGCGGACCCCACACCACGCCCGTCACCGCGCCCACGCTGCCCATGGCCTGCGCGAGCAGCGCCTTGAGCTTGCCGAAGATGGGCTCGCCCAGGCCCACGGGCAGCCCCTCCACGCGCACGTCGATGCAGCCCCCGAGGCTGTCGCCCTCCTCCTTGGCCACGAGGATTCTCCGCGACATCTCCTCGCGCGCCCCGGCGTCCGGACAGCGCGTGGGGTGCGCGTCCACCTGGGCGCGCGTCAGGCCCGGCTCGGGCACCGCCGACACCAGTTCGCCCACCTGGGACACCCACGCCACCGTGTTGAGTCCGGGCAGCGCCTGGGCCAGGTACGCCTCGGCCACCGCGCCGCCGATGACCCGGCAGAGCGTCTCGCGGCCACTCGTGCGCCCGCCGCCCCGGTGGTCGCGGTGCTTGAAGCGCTCGCGCCACACGGCGTCCGCGTGGCCGGGCCGGTCCTCGGCCTTGAGCTTCTCGTAGTCGCCCGAGCGCTGGTTCGTGTTGCGCACGATGGCGGCCAGGGGCGTGCCGAGCGTCTTGCCCTCGAACACGCCGGAGAGGATCTCCACCTGATCCGGCTCGGAGCGGGCGGTGGTGATGGAGGACTGGCCGGGCCGGCGCCGATCCAACGCGGCCTGGATCTGCTCGGGGGCGAGCGGCACGCCGGCCGGGCAGCCATCGATGATGGAGCCCAAGGCGGGGCCGTGGCTCTCGCCGAAGGTGGTGAGGCGGAACAGGGTTCCGAAGGTATTCATGTGGAGGTCTCCCAGAGGGCCCGCTGCTTGCGGGCCTGGGCGATGAACCATGCCGCGCCGAGGAGCACGGGCGTGCCCCCGCGTCGGCGGATGTCGTGGGCGATGCGTCGGGCCGGAGCGCCATAGGCGATGACCGCGACGCGGGCGCCCTCGAAACGAAGGGCGTCCGGAGGAGTGACGCGGTCCGGCCAGGTCCAGATGCCGGTGCCGCTCAAGGGGGTGGAAATGGCGGCGCGGCGCAGGAAGCGCGGCGAGAGGCCCTGCTCGGCCGCCACGGTACGGAGTGCGGCGCTGGCCCCTCCATCACCGAGCACGAAGAGATCCCGGGTCCCGAGCCGTTCGATCACGGCGCGGGCCCCCTCGGTGTCGGTGTTGAAGGACTCCCAATGATCGCCGCGGCGCACGAGGGTGTTGATCGCGTCCAGGGACGCGCCGGTGTGCCGGGCGAGGCGCAGCTTGAAGGGACTGGTGATGGCGAAGCCCCGGTAGTGGGGCAGGAGCGCGTCCACGACGGACTCGATGGGCGCGTCTTCGGGCAGATCGATGCGGTCGAAGGGTTGGAAATGGATGCGCGGGGAGCGCGAGTGGGCGATGGAGGTGCCGAGGATGCCGAGCCGGCCGGCGTGGCGGGACGCGGGGGCGCGGGCCTCGCGCGCGGCGTCCGCGAGCAGGCGCTGGCCCGGGGCCGCCTTCCACTCCCCGCCCACGGCCACGTAGTCCAGCGTGTTCTGGCGCGCGAGCACCGCGCGCACGGGCAGGGCGGTGTCGCTCATGGTGAGCAGCGTCACCCGGCCCTCGCCGAAGCGCTCGCGCAGCCGCGCCTGGGTCTCCAGCAGCTCCGCCACGCGCTCGCGCGACACGGGGCCCAGGGGCTCCACGTGCTTGACCTGGGCGCCCTCGGGCAGCGCCACGTCCCACAGGCGCAGCGCCTGGGCGGTGTTGAGCGGGCCGCTGGCGTGGTGCGAGGCGAGCAGCTTGCCCGGGGGGGCCGCCAGGTCCCCCGCGTGCACCACGTCCCGATCCACCCACCGGGCGGCCGCCACCCACGCGGGGGGCAGGGGCGTGCCGCGCTCGGAGACGAGCAGCTCCAGGGTGGCGGCCAGGGCCGCCGCGTCCACCGCGTCCGCCGGGTGCAGGTCCGTGCGCACCTCCAGCACGTCCGCGCCGTGCCGCCGCGCGTCGGCGGCGAAGCGCACGGCATCGGGGCCGCGCACACCGGGGGGAAGGGTGACGACGCGGCGGGCGGTCTTCATGCCGGCAGCTCCGGGCTCCAGGTGGACATGGCGCGCAGGAACTCGCCGAGGGCCACCGTGTTCAGCCGGTCATGCAGCGCCGTGCGCTGCGCGTAGATGCTGGTGAGCTCCTCCTCCAGGGACAGCTCCGGACGCAGCCGCGGCCGACGGGTGTCCTGCGTCAGGCGCTCGCGGTAGGTCTCCAGGGAGATGGGCACGAGCAGGGTGTAGCAGGACGCGAGCGTCTCGGGGTGGTGGGAGAGATAGCCGCCCCCCACCGCCACGCAGCTGCCCGGGGGCAGGGACAGGAACAGCGCGCGTTCCGCCGCCCGGAAGCCCGCCGTGTCCGTGAGCACCCACTCGCGCAGCGCGCGGCCCGTGCGCCGCTCCAGCTCGATGTCTAAATCCACCCCGGGCCGGCCGAGCAGCGCGCTCACCAGGGGCAGCAGGCGCGACTTGCCCGCGGCCCGGTGGCCCCCGAGCACGACGGTGCGCGCCGCGTGGGGAGGCTCGGCGGGGGCCCGGCGGGAGAACTCCGCCCGGACTCCCACGGCGAGGCGTGGGTCCACGGCGTTGAGGATTCTCTCGATGAGGTGCTGCCGCTGTTCAGCGGACGGTCCCGACATAGATGTAGGATGTCCCGAAGGTCAGGGGATGGGCCACTCTTTCCTGATAGGCGCCGGCTTCCTCCATCATCGCCAGGAACCGCTCGCCCGCGGGGAAGGCGGCGGACGTGCGGGGCAGGTACTCGTAGGCGGCCCGGTTGCCCGTGAGCAGCCCGCCCACGCGCGGCATGACGACCTTGCTGTAGAAGCGGAACAGGGCGCCGAAGAACCCCGTGGGCTGGCCGAACTCGAGCACCACCACGCGGCCGCCCGGGCGCACCACCCGGGCCATCTCCCGCAGGCACTTGACCGGATCATCCACGTTGCGGATGCCAAAGGCGATGGACGCCACGTCGAAGGCGTCGTCCGCGAAGGGCAGGTCCATGGCGTCGGCGACCTGGAACTCCACCTGGAGCCCCTCGCGCGCGGCCTTGGCGGGCGCGCTGTCGAGCATCTCCTTGCAGAAGTCGGTGCCCACCACCCGGCCCGCCTCGCCCACCCGCCGCTTGAAGGCCAGGGCCAGGTCCCCCGTGCCGCTGGCGCAGTCCAGCACGCGATCCCCGGGGCGCGCCTGACTCAGCCGCACGGCCTTGCGCCGCCACAGCCGGTGGATGCCCAACGACAAGACTTCGTTCGTCACGTCGTAGCGCGTGGCGATGGAGGAGAACATCTGCCGCACTTCGGTGCTCATCGGACCCCCAGGTCCTGGCTCGGTGGTGGACCCCGCCGGGCGCGCGCGGGAAGGCAGCCGACTCCCACCCGCCGTGAGGCGCGGGCCAACACGCGCCGTCCGGGTCCGTGAAGCTCCTCGGTGGCTCGGGAGGCTGGCGTTCGCGCTGGCCGCCTGTTTCGTGCCGCTCGCCCTGCGCTCATCGCCGCCTCCCGTCCCTTGTGGAGTTCACGTTGTTTTGAACCGTGTCATGCTTGTATAGCCAAACCCGCTGGTGGAACAACATCGAGGTGGAGACTCCACTCGGTGAGGCGGAGACCCATGAGGACGGCTGATGACGACACTCGGATCCCCTGACGCGAGCCGTTGGGTGGCGGGGTGGAGCGTACTGCACGCGGCGGATCCGCTCGCGGGGGCGGACGTGTGGGGAGAGCCGTGCGTGTACTGGGAGCAGCCGAGCCGGGGCGAGGCGGTGGCGGGGTGGGGCGAGGCGGGGCTGGCCCGGGCGGAGGACGCCCCGAGGGCCCAGGACGTGCTGCGGCGGCTGTCGGCGCCGGACGGGGTGCGCTGGCTGGAGACGCCTGCCCAGGACATGCCGGGCCCGTGGTTTGGCGGCATGCGCTTTTCCTCCCACGGCGAGGACGCGGCGTGGGCCCCCTTCGGTTTTGGCCGGTGGACCCTGCCCGAGTGGATGGTGTGGCGCACGGCGGAGGGCCTGCGGGTGGCGGCCTTCGCGCCCGAGGGGCCCGGGGCCGAGCACGTGGTGCGCGAGCGGCTGGCGCGGGTGACCAGCTTCTTTCCCACCCAGGCGCGCGCGCCCCGGGACGTGTCGCGCGCGCTGCGGATGAGCGCGGCGCGCCCGGCGTTCGAGCGCCAGGTGGAGCATGCGCTGGAGGCCATCCGCGCCGAGCGCTTCCATAAGGTGGTGCTCGCGCGCGCGGTGGAGGTGGAGGCCGACGGGGACTTCGACCGGGTGGACATCCTCGCGCGCCTGCGCGAGCACTACCCGCGCTGCGCCACCTTCCTCTTCCGGGCCCCGGACGGCGCGGCCTTCCTCGGCGCCACGCCGGAGACGTTGTGCCGGGTGGAGGGGGGCCAGCTGGAGACCGAGGCGCTCGCGGGCTCCGCGGCCCCCGCGCTCGCCGAGCGGTTGGGGACGAGCGACAAGGATCGCCGGGAGCACATGGCCGTGGTGCACTACATCCTCCGGGCGCTCAAGCCGCTCGCCGCCCAGGTCGAGGCGGACCGGGAGCCCGGCGTGCTCGCCCTGCGCAACGTGGTGCACCTGCGCACGGGCATCCGCGCCGGGCTGGACCAGGGGGTGGGGGTGGCGGAGGTGATGGCGGCCCTGCACCCCACGCCCGCGGTGGGTGGCACGCCCCGGGAGAACGCGCTGGCGTTCATCTCCTCGCACGAGGCGCTGGACCGGGGCTGGTACGCCGGTCCGGTGGGCTGGGTGGGGCCGGGACGGGCCCATCAGATGGTGGCGCTGCGCTCGGCGTGGGTGAAGGGCGCCCGGGCGCGGCTGTTCGTGGGCGCGGGCATCGTGGCGGGCTCCAGCGCGGAGTCGGAATGGCGGGAGACGGAGATGAAGGGCCTGGCCATGCTGCGCGCGCTGGGAGGCGGCCATGTCTGAGGGCAACCTGAACCAGCTCTGGGCGCGCGGCCTGATGGAGGAGCTGGTTCGCGGCGGACTGCGGCACGCGGTGGTGTGCCCTGGCTCGCGCTCCTCGCCCCTGGCGCACGCGTGCGCCACGACGGAGGGCCTGCGCGTCTGGTCCGTCATCGACGAGCGCAGCGCGGGCTTCTTCGCGCTGGGCCTGGCCAAGCAGTCGCGCGGGCCCGTGGTCCTGGTGGCCACGAGTGGCACGGCCGGCGCGCACTTCTACCCGGCCGTCATCGAGGCGGCCCTGTCCCAGGTGCCCCTGCTGGTGCTCACCGCGGACCGGCCCCTGGAGCTGCAAGGGTGGGGCGCGGCGCAGACGGTGCCCCAGGCGCGCCTGTTCGGCGAGTTCGCCCGCTGGTTCGTGGACCTGGGCATGCCCGAGGCCCACGAGGGCGCGCTCCTGCACTTGAGGGCCAGCGCCTCGCGGGCCCTGGCCACGGCGACGCGCGCGCCCCGGGGCGCCGTGCACCTCAACGTGCCCATGCGCGATCCGCTCTACCCCACGCCCGAGTCCGTGGACGTCAAGCACCTGTCCGAGCTCGCCCGGCACGGCCGCCCGGGCCAGCCGCTCACGCGCATCGTGCCGCCCGCGCGCCCGCCGGAGCCCCAGGCGCTGGAGGCGGTGCGCGAGCGCATCCAGGCCACCGAGCGCGGCCTCATCGTCTGCGGCCCGCGGGACGAGAACGACGGCTTCGCCGAGGCCATCACCGAGCTGGCCGAGGTCACGGGCTACCCCGTGCTGGCCGAGGCCACCTCGCAGGCGCGCTATGGCGGTGGGCCCTTCACCATCTCGCTCTACGACGCCATGTTGCGCCACGAGGCCTTCGCCCGGGCGCACCGGCCCCAACTGGTGCTGCGCTTCGGCGGCGGGCTCACGGCCCGGGGCCCGCAGACGTGGCTGGATGGCTCGGGCGCGGAGGTGGTGCTCTTCAGTGACGAGGGCGCGCTGTTCGATCCCCAGCACCGGGCCTCGCGCGTGGTGGAGGGCTCGGCGGTGGCGGCGTGCGCGGCCCTGACCCGGGGGCTGTCGCGGCGCGGGTTGGGGACGTGGGCGCGCGGCTTCCTGTGGGCCGAGCAGTGGACGCGCGCGGCCCTGGAGTCGGCCTTCTCGGAGGAGGGCGGGCTCACGGAGATGCGCCTGGCGCATGACGTGGTGGGCGCCCTGCCGGACGGGGCCAACCTCTTCGTCTCCAGCAGCATGCCCATCCGCGACGTGGATGCCTTCGCGCCCTCCACCACCCGCTCGCTGCGGGTGCTGGCCAACCGGGGCGCCAACGGCATCGACGGCATCGTCTCGAGCGCGCTGGGCATGGCGGCCGCCTCGACCCGGCCCACCGTGCTGCTCACCGGGGATCTGGCGCTGCTGCACGACGTGGGGGGCCTGCTCACCGCGCGCCGCTGTGGCATCCCCCTCACCGTGGTGGTGGTGAACAACGACGGGGGTGGCATCTTCTCGTTCCTGCCCATCGCCCAGGCCGAGCAGACGCGCACCCATTACGAGTCCCTGTGGGGCACGCCCCATGGGGTGGACTTCTCGCACGCGGCGGCGCTCTACCAGGCGCGCTACCGCCGCCCCGACTCCCCCGCGGCCCTGCGCGCGGCGGTGCTCGAGGGGCTCAAGGGCGGACTGAACCTCATCGAGGTCCGGGTCCCCGAGCGCGATCGCAACGTGGAGGCACACCGGCGGCTGTTCGCGCGGATGACCGCCGCACTGGGAGAGGGCCCATGGCTCTGAAGATGGCCTATGAGGCGTGGGGCGAGGGCGCGCAGCCCTTGCTGCTCGTGCACGGATTCACGGGCAGCCGCACGTCGTTCGATCACCTGCGCGCGGTGTGGAGTCCGCACGTGCGCGTCATCGCGGTGGATCTGCCCGGCCACGGCCAGACGCCCCTGCCCACGCGCCCCGGACGCGACGGCTTCCTGGAGACGCTGGACGCGCTCTTCGGGGTGCTGGACGAGCAGGGCGTGCAGCGCACCCACCTGTTGGGCTACTCGCAGGGGGCACGCTTCGCGCTGGCCGCGGCGATGCAGCGCCCCGAGCGCTTCATGCGCCTGGTCATGGAGAGCGGCTCGCCCGGCCTGCACCGTCGGGTGGCGCGCACGGAGCGGCGGGTGAAGGACAGCGAGCTGGCGCTCTTCCTGCGGCAGAAGGGGCTCTCGGCCTTCATGGACTACTGGGAGGCGCTGCCGCTGTTCGCCGGCCTGCGCGGCATGGACGAGGAGCGGCGCGCGGCCCTGCGGGCGCGGCGGCTGGCCAACACGGCCGAGGGGCTCGCCGGCGCGCTGGAGTGCCTGGGCCTGGGCGTGCAGCCGGACTACTGGCCGGAGCTGCAGCGCCACCGGCTGCCCACGCTCCTGCTCACCGGCGCCCTGGACGAGAAGTTCACCCTGACGGCGCGGCGCATGGCCGAGGAGCTGCCGGTGGTGTACCGCCACGCCTTCGAGGGCTGCACCCACGCGCCCCACCTGGAGGTGCCCGAGGCCTACGCCCGCGAGGTGCTCTCCTTCCTCCAGACGCCCTGGTACGACGCGCCCGAATTCGAGACCACCGATCCCGGGTCTCCCTCTCCCTCTTCCCGGTCTTCCCCATGAGTTCGATGTTGGCCCCCGCCGCCGCCCCGGCGCCTCGCCCCACCTTGAAGACGTGGCTCATGGCCGCCCGTCCCAAGACGCTCACCGCGGCCCTGGTGCCGGTGATGGTGGGCACGGCGCTCGCCTTCGGGCTGGGCGTGGGCCGCTGGCTGCCGGCGCTCGCGGCGCTCGTGGGCGCCATGTTCATCCAGGTGGGCACCAACCTCACGAACGATTACTTCGACTTCAAGAAGGGCGCGGACACGGAGGAGCGGGTGGGCCCGCGGCGGGTGACGCAGAGCGGGCTCATCGCCCCGGAGACGGTGCTGGCCAGCGCGCTCGCGTGCTTCGGCCTGGCGGTGCTCACGGGCGTGTACCTGGTGGGCGTGGGCGGCTGGCCCATCGTGGCCATCGGCGTGGCGTCGGTGCTCTCCGGCTACGCGTACACGGGCGGCCCCTATCCCCTGGCCTACCACGGGCTGGGCGACGTGTTCGTCTTCGTCTTCTTCGGCCTCGTGGCGGTGCCGGGCACCTTCTACGTGCAGGCGCTCACGGTGAGCCCGGCGGCCTGGAGCGCGGCGGTGCCCGTGGGCGCCATCGGCACGGCGCTGCTCGTGGTCAACAACCTGCGGGACGCCGCCACGGACGTGAAGGCGGGCAAGCGCACCCTGGTGGTGCGCTGGGGCACCACGGCGGGCAAGGTCGAGTACGCGCTGCTGCTCGCGCTCGCCTACGCGACGCCGCTCGGGATGTGGGCCCTGGACCAGGCGAGCCCCGGGGTGTTCCTCGCGTGGCTCAGCGCGCCGCTGGCGGTGCCGCTGCTGCGTCAGGTGGGGGGCCAGCGGGGGGCGGCGCTCAACCCCACGCTGGGCGGGACGGCGCGGCTGCAGCTCGTGTTCGGCGTGCTCTTCTCCGTGGGGCTGTGGTGGAGGTAGGCCCATGCGGATCATGGAGGCGACCCTCGAGCGCTCGCGCCTGGAATTGCTGCAACCCCTGAAGACGGCGGGCGGGACGTACGTGGCGCGCGAGGGCTTCCTCGTGCGCCTGGTGGACGCGTCGGGCCGGGTGGGGTGGGGCGAGGCGATGCCGCTCGTGGAGTTCGGCACGGAGTCGCCGGAGGCGTGTGAGCGGGTGCTGCGGGCCTGGCTCGCGGCGTCGGGCGACGGGACGGACCCGGCGCTCCCCGAGGGACATCCCGCCGCCCGGCATGCGCTGGAGCAAGCCCGGGTGGATCTCCTGTCGCAGCACGAGGGGCTCCCGTTGAGCCGGTGGTTGTCGCCCGAGGCGCGCGAGGAGGTCCAGGTCAACGCGCTCCTGGGCGGCGCGACCCCGGAGGCACTGGCGCGGGAGGCCGGGCACGCGCGGGACTCGGGATACGAGACCTTCAAGCTCAAGGTGGCGGGCCGTCCCTGGGAGGAGGACACGCGGCGGTTGGAGGCGGTCCAGGACGCGGTGGGCCCGACGGGCCGGGTGCGGATCGACGCCAACGGTGGCTGGACGGAGGCCGAGGCGACGCGGGCCCTGGACGCGTGGGCGGATCGGGGGCTGGAGCTGTGTGAGCAGCCGGTGGCGGC
This sequence comes from Archangium primigenium, assembly GCF_016904885.1. Classification (NCBI taxonomy): domain Bacteria; kingdom Pseudomonadati; phylum Myxococcota; class Myxococcia; order Myxococcales; family Archangiaceae; genus Melittangium; species [Archangium] primigenium. The sequence continues at coordinate 6,030,989 of NZ_JADWYI010000001.1, read as the reverse complement.
CGAGGCGCTCGAGGCCCTGGCCCGGGTGAGCGCGCGCGCCCCGTGCCCCATCGCGGCGGACGAGGCCCTGGCCGTGCCCGGCGCCGCCGAGCGGCTGCTCTCCCCGCCCGTGGGGGTGCGTGTGCTGGTGCTCAAGCCCATGGTGCTCGGGGGGCTGTTGCCCGCGTTGGCGCTGGCGCGCGAGGCGGCCCGGCGGGGCGTGGCGGCGTATGTGACGAGCGCGCTGGATGGCGTGGTGGCCCGGGCGGGAGCCGCGCACCTCGCGGCGGCATTGCCGTCGGGGCGCCATGCCTCGGGGCTCGGGGTGGGCCACCTCTTTCGAGACGAGCCGCCGGAGCATCCGTTCCGTCCGGTGCGCGGCCGCATCGTGTTGCCGCGGACGCCGGGCCAGGGGGTGCCGCGATGACGGAGGCCTGTCCCATCCGCGAGGGGGCCGGTGCGCACCCGGACGCCCTGGCGCTCACGTTCGCGGGCCAGGGCTGGACGTACGCGGCGCTGGACGAGGCCGTGGGCCGGTGGGTGGCGGCGCTCCGCGCGCGGGGCGTGGGGAAGGGCGAGTGCGTGGGCGTGCTCTCGACGAACCACGCGGCGCTGGTGCACCTCTTCTTCGCGCTCGGCCGGGTGGGGGCGGTGCTGGCCCCGTTCAACGCGCGGCTCACGCCCTCGGAGCTGGGGCCGATGGTGGAGGACGTAGCGCCCCGGCTGTTGCTGGCGCTCTCGCCCTTCGTGTCCCTCCTGCCCGGCGCCGAGCCGCTGGAGTCCTTCGCGGACACGGTGGCGCGGGCCTCCCCGGACTGTCCGCCGCTGGAGTCCGGGGCCGCGCGCGTCATCCTGTTCACCTCCGGCACCACGGGGCGGCCCAAGGGCGCGGTGCTGACGGAGGGCAACTTCCGGGCCTCCGCGCGCGGCTCCCGGGCGAACCTGGGCGCGCACCCCGCGCCGCGCTGGTTGGGCACGCTGCCGCTCTTTCATGTCGGCGGGCTGGCCATGCTCACGCGCACCGCGTACGACGGCGGCTGCCTGGTGCTGCGCGAGCGCTTCGACGCGGACGACACCAACCGCGCGCTCGACACCGAGGGCATCACCCACGCGAGCTTCGTGGCCACCACGCTCGAGCGGATCCTGGACGCGCGCCAGGACGCGCCCGTGCCGGCCTCCTTCCAGTGCGCGCTGATTGGCGGAGGCCCCGTGCCCGCGCCGCTGCTCGCGCGCGCCCGGGCGGCGGGCATCGTGTCGTTGCAGACCTACGGCCTGACGGAGTCGTGTTCCCAGGCGGCCACCGAGCGCCCGGACGAGGCGGATGGCCTCACCGCGGGCCGGGCCCTGCCCGGGCTGGAGGTGCGGGTGGTGGGACCCTCGGGCGAGCCGCTCGCGCCGGGCGAGGAAGGGGAGCTCGAGGTGCGCGGCCCCACGGTGATGGCGGGCTACTGGAACCGGCCCGAGGCCACGCGCGAGGTGTTGCGCGAAGAGGGCTGGCTGCGCACCCGGGACCTGGGCCGGCTGGACGCGCGCGGTCGGCTCACGGTGCTCGCGCGCCGCACGGATCTCATCCTCCGGGGCGGAGAGAACGTGTACCCGGCGGAGGTGGAGAAGGTGCTCGCGGATCATCCCTCGGTGCGCGAGGCGGCGGTGGTGGGCGTCCCGCATGCGCGCTGGGGCGAGGTGCCGGTGGCCTTCGTGGTGCCGCGCGACGGGGCGCCGCTCGCCGCGGACGTCCTCGAGGCGTGGTGTCAGGAGCGCCTGGCGCGCTTCAAGCTCCCCACGCGCCTGCTGCCGCTCGACGCCCTGCCGCGCAACGCCATGGGCAAGGTGGAGCGCGGGGCGCTGCGTCAGCGGGCGCTCGCGCCGGGACTCACTCCAACTCCATGAGCCAGCGCCACGCTTCCTCGTGATCGTGGAAGCGCCGCAGCATGCGATCCATGCCGCTCTGCCGCGCGATCCGGTTGAGCTGCAGCACCGTCATCTCGCTGCTCACGATCTCCGCGATGCGCTGCATGCCCGCGCGCATGGCGGCCTCCTGGCCCTGGCGCAGCACCTCGGCGGCCTCGGGCGACGTGGCCCGCAGCTTCCGGAAATCCGACAGCACGCGAATGCTCCGGCCCTGCGCGATCAGCTCGCTCGCGTCCTCCAGGGCCTGCTCGATGAAGCGCCGCATCTCGTCCTCGCGGATGCTGCCCTCCAGTGTCAGCTCCATGAGCGCCCGTTCCTGGTCGACCTGAATCTTGAACACGGGCGCGCTCCTCCGGCGGCGGGGTGACATCGCGGAAGTGGATTTTTCCATCCACGGGCTTCCGTGCACGGACTCCACGCGCGCGGGAGATAACACGGGGCTGTTGAACGACGAGCGGAAAGCGAGGCCCGCGCGCCGCCAAGGGCGTCAGGTTCTTGGAGGTGGCGGGAAGCTTTCCTACACTCCACGCCACACGGGAGAGAGCGAGACGAGTGGATCAGGCAACCTTCAACAAGCTGCTCACGGTGGGCGTGCAGAACGGCGCCTCGGACATTCACTTCCGGCCGGGAGATCCCCCCATCTACCGGGTCAACGGCGTGCTGCGTCCGCTGAAGATGGAGAAGCTGCATCCGGATCACACCCGGCAGGTGGCGCTGCACGTCATCTCGGATCCACTCACCAAGTCGCAGATCGACTCGGTGCAGGAGTACGACACCTCCTACGGCCTGGCGGGCGTGGCGCGCTTTCGCGTGAACCTCTACCGGCAGCGCGGCACGCTCGCGTGCATCCTGCGCATCATCCCGGACGAGATTCCCTCCATCGACGGGCTGGGTCTGCCGCAGGTGCTCAAGTCGATCGCCAACAATGATCGCGGGCTCGTGCTGGTGACGGGAGCCACGGGCTCGGGCAAGAGCTCCACGCTCGCGGCGATGATCGATCACATCAACCGCACGGAGAACCTGCACATCCTCACCATCGAGGACCCGATCGAGTTCATCTACAAGAACGTGAAGTCCTCCATCTCCCAGCGGGAGATCGGCCCGGACACGGAGAACTTCGCCACGGCGCTGCGCGCGGCGCTGCGCCAGGATCCGGACGTCATCCTGGTGGGCGAGATGCGCGACACGGAGACGATCGACATCGCGCTCAAGGCCTCGGAGACGGGCCACCTGGTGTTCTCCACGGTGCACACCACGGATGCCTCGCGCACCATCAACCGGCTCATCTCGGTGTTCCCCGCCGAGGAGCAGTCCATGGTGCGCATGCGCCTGGCCGACAGCCTCCGGGCCACCATCTCGCAGCGGCTCTTGCCCAAGGCGGACGGAAAGAGCCGCACGGTGGCGCTGGAGATCATGGTCCAGACCAAGTCGGTGGAGGAGTACATCCGCGAGGACCGCGCCAACGAGCTCAAGGACGTCATCGAGAAGGGCCGGGACATGTTCGGCACCCAGTCCTTCGACCAACACCTGAGCCAGCTCTACCGCGAGGGCGTCATCACCCTGGAGACGGCGCAGAGCGCGGCGAGCAACCCGGCGGACTTCCAGCGCGCGCTCGAGTTCGAGTGAGCGGCTACGTCCAGGACACGAGGTAGGAGCACCGCGCGCCGCCCCGGTCGCGGCAGCGCGCGGTCTCCAGATGGACGAGCGAGGCCGAGGGCTCGAAGCGCCGCGCCAGGGTCAGCAGCAGGCTCTCGTCGAAGCAACACGGGTAGGGGACCGAGCACTCGCAGAGGAGCTGCTTCTGCTCGGCCATGCTCCGGGTGAGGTAGTGGCCGATGCCCTCCTGCATGACACCCGTGAGCGGATCGAACAGGGGCCGTCCCTCGAGGCCATGGTTCATGTGGTAGGCCATGTCCAGCCGCTGGAACGCCGAGTGGATGTCGACGACGTCGGGCGGGTAGAGGGCGTGCATGGGGACGTAGGCGGCGGCCTGCCGCACGGCCACCTCGCCCATGTCCCGCCGCACCCGCTCCAACACCCGCAGCTGGCTCACCATGGGGTACCAGTGGCCCAGCTCGAAGCGGATCAACCCGTCGGGCCCCGAGGTGCCCAGGCCCTCCTCGATCATGTACCGGTTGGCCAGCCGCCAGAACGAGCCGAGGCCCGAGATGATGTTCTGCAGGTTGTTGCCCCGGACCTGGAAGCGCGCATACGCGTCGAAGGAACGCATCGAGGCGCCGGGCCGCTAGCGGACGAGGTTGAAGAAGGACTTGCGCAGCCGGGGCGTCTTCACGTCCCAGAGGATGCGCTCGCCCTGCCGGATGAAGTAGCTGTCACCCGGACCCAGCGTGCGGGTGGTGCCCGTCTCGTCGGTGAGGGTGACCTCGCCCTCCAGGATGGTCGCGTGCTCGGTGAAGGGAAAGACGATCTCCACCTTGCCCGCGGTGGCCTCGAAGATGCCCGACGTCTCGCCCTGGGACTGGTGCTCGACATGGAGGGTGAGCCGCACGTCACCCTCCAGCACCTTGCCGCCCAGCGCGTCCGCTCGGGCCTGGAGGGGAGGGCGCTCGGCGGCGGGCGGGGACATGTTTGGGGTGTAGATCTTCATCCAGGATCCTCGGGTTGGGGAGACAGCGGGTGGGAATTCATCCACGAACCTCGGGGTGCTGCCAACCAAGGGGGATGGACGAATGGGCGGAGTGCAATAAACTCGGGAGCGCGAGGCGTGCACTCCCCAGGAGCGTGGATGTCGAACGAGCACGAAAGACGCCGCTTCCGGCGCTACCCCCTGCGGATGCGGGCACGCGTCCGCCACGAGGCCCAGGAGGTGGACGCGGATGTCCTCAATGCATCGCTGGGCGGATGCCTGCTGGTGGCCCACCTGAACGTGAGCGCGGGCGCCACGATCGAGGTGTCCATTCCGCAGCTCCAGGTGCCTCCCACGGCCATGTGCGTGGTGCGGTGCGCGCCCACGGAGGGCGGCTTCCTCATCGCCACCTGCTTCGAGGCGCCGCTCGCCGATGAACCCTCGCTCGCCCAGGCGGCGGCGTCACCGCTTCCCCCGCGCGCCAACTAGCGCGCCCCGTTGTTCCGGTCGCAGCGTTTCATCTCAACCCCCGTACGTCGTGAAGGCCCCCTGACTATGCAGACCTTTGAGCAGTTCTCGGATGTGAGCGTGTTGGGCTCGAATCTCCAGGCCATCGTGGATGGCTTCGGCACCTTCTCCATCCTGGGCAACCGCATTCTGTTGGATGAGGGGCTGGGCAACGAGGGCCGCGATGGAAGCATCAACTTCCAGAAGGATCAGTGGTACCCGCTGGCCACGTTCCTGCGCGCCTTCGATCGCATCGGCAAGGAGTTTGGCGGCTACATGCAGCGCCAGGTGGGCCTGTCCATTCCGAAGAACGCCCTGTTTCCGCCCACGGTGGTGGACATCGACAGCGCCATCCAGGCCATCGACGTGGCGTACCACATGAACCACGCCATCAACGGCGTGCCGCTCTTCTCGCCCGCGACGGGCCGGAAGACGGATCGCATCGGCAACTACGGCTACGAGCGCCAGCCGGGCAAGAAGCTCATCGTCAGCCGGTGCACCACGCCCTATCCGTGCACGTTCGACGAGGGCATCCTCACGTCCATGGCCCAGCGCTTCGATCGCACGTCCTCGGTGACGCACGTGCCGGGCGCGTGCCGCTCGCGCGGCTCGAGCCACTGCATCTACCACATCGCCTGGAAGTAGCCCGCGCGCGGGCGCGACCCGGGGGGGGGGCCTCCGTCGGTGCGACGGAGGCTCACGCCCGGCGCCTCAGGCCGCGCTGCTCTTGTTGACGGTGCGCATGCGCACGGTGGGCATCACCGCGGACTGCGCGCCCGGCTGCTGGCGCTGGGCGTAGGCCATCCACTCCTCGAACATGCGGTGGAACAGCTCGAACACCTGGTCCACCAGCCCGAGCGCCTCGCGCTCCATCTCGGGGGACATCTCGATGGCCGACACCTTGGCCTCGATGTCCTCGGTGCCCATGGCGTGCCCGCTCTCCAGGTCCTTGTGCAGGGCGCCGAAGTAGGCCAGCGTCTCGCCCGTCGACTTCTCGAACTCGGTCGCCAGCGCGCTGAAGCGGGTGAAGGCCACGTCGCCCGTCGCCTCGATGGCCTCCACGACGGCCATGCGCACCGCGGGGGTCGTGTTCTCGATGAGGCCCATCAGGCTGTAGATGGTCTGCCGGGTCTTCTGGCGATCATCGCCCCACAGCAGGCGCAGCGCCCCGTTGAGGTCCAGCTGCGCGTTGAGGCCCAGCGTGCGCAGATCCTTGAGGTACATGCCCCAGTGGTGATCGTCCTCCTGGCTGTGCACGTTGATGAGGTGCTGGATGGGATCCTGCGAGCCCTCGTCACGCAGCGCGTACTTGTTCACGTCCGAGAAGCCCATCACGAACGGCGCCATACAAGGCACGAAGCTGAACCGCCGCCGGGGCTCCACGCTCGCGTCCTGCACGAACATCATGAGGGCGGACTGGTCCAGACGACGCTTGTTGCTCTCGATACGGTCCGTGATGCGCTTCATGGTGGGTCTCCTCTAAGTGGGTGGCCCTTGACCCCCCGAAACGAATGGTGAACGGGGGAGGGTGACTTGCGTGGACTGCTTTTCCCCCCGGCCAGCGACTGAACGAGCATGTGTATAAAGGATTTTTCTGGGCTGGTCAAAACCTACCCTGCTTTTTGCCGCTTTTTGTCGTCTATCCCTGTTTTTACATGTCGGGCAAGGTAGGTTTCTCCTCGGACCTGAGGGGTGGACGACACCAGACCTGGAAGAATGGGTCGTCTCTGACTCACCACGTGAAAATGACCCACCCCCCTGAGGAAAGCGGACATGAATGACGGAAGCGATGGCGGGCGGCAAGAAACAGGCGTGCGGCGGGCCTTCGGGCAGATCGCCGAGGTGTACGAGGCCTTCTTCCCCATGCTCGGCCGGTACGAGGGGCGGGTGGAGGCGTTCCTGACACGGGCGGTGGGTCCGGGCATGCGGGTGCTGGACATGGGGTGTGGGCCGGGGCTGTTCACGCGCGGGCTGCCGGAGGACGTGGAGGTGGTGGGGCTGGACGTCTCCCCGGAGATGGTGGCGGTGGCCCGGCGCGCGCGGCCCGCGGGGCGCTACGCGCAGCACAGCTACCACCACCCCCTGGACCCGGCCTGGGGGCGCTTCGAGGTGGCGCTGGCGGTGGGCTGCCTCGACTTCTGCGAGGACCTGCCCGGCGCGCTCGGGCACCTCGCCCAGGCGCTCCAGCCCGGGGGGCGCCTGCTCTTCACCGTGCTCGAGCGCCGGCCCGGACTGGAGGCCCACACCGAGGCGCGCGTGCCCGTGCCCCAGTCGGAGCCGCCGGTGGACTTGTGCTTCTGGTCCTTCGCCGAGTGCGCGCGGGCACTGGAGGCCGCGGGGATGGTGCCCGCGCGCTACACGCATGCGCCGGGTTGGGTGCGGCTGGGGGACGGGCGGGTGATGCACTTTGGCTGGTGGGAGGTGATCCGCCAGGACGGGTGACCCGGCGGGACTGGCTCCGATAAGTCGGGCCGCTCGCAGGGCAGCCAAACTCCTTGACGCCAGGGGCCCAAGGCGCAAAGCATCCGCCGCCCGTAAAGTCCCCCCTACCCATCAGGAACTTCGTTCATGGCCCCTCCGAGCGGCGAGAAGATCACCCTGCAGAACGGCAAGCTGACCGTGCCGAACCACCCCATCATCCCCTACATCGAGGGGGACGGCACCGGCCGTGACATCTGGCGCGCCTCGCAGAACGTGTTCGACGCGGCGGTGGAGAAGGCCTACGGCGGCCAGAAGAAGATCTCCTGGTTCGAGGTGCTCGCCGGCGAGAAGGCCTTCAAGTCGGTGAACAACTGGCTGCCGGACGAGACGGTCACGGCGTTTCGCGAGTACCTGGTGGGCATCAAGGGCCCGCTGACGACGCCGGTGGGCGGTGGCATCCGCTCGCTCAACGTGGCGCTGCGCCAGATGCTCGACCTGTACGTGTGCCTGCGGCCCGTGCGCTACTTCAAGGGCGTGCCCAGCCCCGTGAAGACCCCCGAGAAGGTCGACATGGTCATCTTCCGGGAGAACACCGAGGACATCTACGCGGGCATCGAGTTCGAGGCCGGCACGCCGGGCGCCGCCAAGGTGCTGGAGATCCTCAAGAAGGAGTTCCCCAAGGACTTCGCGAAGATCCGCTTCCCCCAGGACGTGGGCCTGGGCCTCAAGCCCGTGTCGAAGGAGGGCAGCGAGCGCCTCATCCGCTCGGCCATCGACTACGCCCTGGAGCACAAGCGCAAGAGCGTGACGTTCGTGCACAAGGGCAACATCATGAAGTTCACCGAGGGCGCCTTCCGCAAGTGGGGCTACGAGCTCGCGGCGCGCGAGTACGGTGACAAGGTCTACACGTGGGACCAGTGGGAGGCCACCAAGGCGGCCAAGAACGAGGAGGCCGCCAACGCCGAGCAGAAGGCGGCGCTCGCCTCGGGCAAGGTGCTCATCAAGGACTCCATCGCGGACATCACCCTGCAGCAGGTGCTCACGCGTCCGGACGAGTTCGACGTCATCGCCACGCTCAACCTCAACGGTGACTACCTGTCCGACGCGCTCGCCGCGCAGGTGGGCGGCATCGGCATCGCGCCGGGCGGCAACATCAACTACCTGACCGGCCACGCCGTGTTCGAGGCCACCCACGGCACCGCGCCCAAGTACGCGGACCTGGACAAGGTGAACCCCGGCTCGGTCATCCTCTCGGGCGAGATGATGCTGCGCCACCTGGGCTGGAACGAGGCGGCCGACCTCATCATCAAGGGCATGGACAAGGCCATCACGAACAAGACCGTCACCTACGACTTCGCGCGCCTGATGAACCAGGAGAAGCAGGCGGGCGTGTCCGAGGTGAAGTGCTCGGAGTTCGGTCAGGCCATCATCAAGAACATGTAGTCGTCACGAGGAGACAATTCACATGGCGAAGAAGAAGATTGGTCTCATCGGCGGCGGTCAGATCGGTGGCAACCTGGCCCTGCTCGCGGTGCAGAAGAACCTCGGTGACGTCGTCCTCTACGACATCCCGGCGGCCGAGGGCCTCGTCAAGGGCAAGGCGCTGGACATCAACCAGCTGTCCGCGGTGGACGGCTACGACAGCCGCGTGCTCGGCACCACGGACTGGAAGGACGTGGCCGGCTCGGACGTCATCATCATCACCGCCGGCGTGCCCCGCAAGCCGGGCATGACGCGCGAGGACCTGCTCGACGTCAACCTGAAGATCATGCGGGACGTGGCGGGCAACATCAAGCAGCACGCCCCCAACGCGTTCGTCATCAACGTGGCCAACCCCCTGGACGCGATGGTGTTCGCGCTGCACAAGATCGCGGGCCTGCCGGACAACATGGTCGTCGGCATGGCGGGCGTGCTCGACACCAGCCGCTTCAAGTGCTTCGTCGCCGAGGCGCTCCACACGTCCATCCGCGACGTGGAGGCGCTGGTGCTCGGCGGCCACGGCGATGACATGGTGCCGCTCGTGCGCCACAGCACCGTGGGCGGCGTGCCGCTCACCGAGCTGCTGCCCAAGGACAAGCTGGACGCCATCATCGACCGCACCCGCAAGGGCGGCGCCGAACTGGTGGCCCTCTACAAGACGGGCAGCGCCTACTTCGCGCCCGCCGCCAGCTCCATCGCCATGGCCGAGAGCTTCCTGTTCGACCGCAAGCGCGTGCTCCCGGCCGCCGCCCTGCTCAAGGGCCAGTACGGCATCAACGACTTCTTCTTCGGCGTGCCGGCGCAGATCGGCGCGGGCGGCGTGGAGAAGATCCACACCGTGGAGCTCAACGAATCGGAGAAGGCGGAGATCGCCAAGTCCTTCGCCTCGGTGAAGGGCACCGTGGAGCTCGTCAAGCTGTAGCTTCCTTGCCTCCCCGGCCCACCCAGGTCCCTCGCGCGACGAGCCGTTCGCGAGGGACCGGGCCGAGGGGGGCTGATGCCGGAGATGGCGTGCCCTTATCCGCGTGATCCGGTAATCTTTGCGGCTCGCTGAATTGATCAGTTAACTAGTCCAGAAGGCTTGCACTGGAGGTCCGGCGAAGGGCGCCCGAAGAGGGCGCCGCGGAGCCGGTCCATGCCCCTCGCGGGGCGTCGGGCCCATCCAGTCCTCAAGGAGAGCGGCATGGCAGCAGCGCGATTCACGGTCGTGGGCGGCGGACTCGCCGGGCTGATGACCACCATCAAGCTGGCGGAGGCGGGACACCAGGTCGACATCCTGTCGCTCGTGCCGGTGAAACGGTCCCACTCGGTGTGCGCCCAGGGTGGCATCAACGGCGCGGTGAACACGAAGGGTGAGGGGGACAGCCCCGACATCCACGTGAAGGACACGCTGCGCGGCGGAGACTTCCTCGCCGAGCAGGTCTCCGTGAAGGGCATGTGCTACGCGGCCCCGGGCATCATCTACCTGCTCGACCGCATGGGCGTGACGTTCAACCGCACGCCCGAGGGCCTCTTGGACTTCCGCCGCTTCGGCGGCACGCTGCACCACCGCACCGCCTTCGCGGGCGCCACCACCGGCCAGCAGCTGCTCTACGCGCTGGACGAGCAGGTGCGCCGCTGGGAGGCCGAGGGCCGCGTCACCAAGTACGAGTCCTGGGAGTGGCTGGGCACGGTGAAGGACGGCTCGGGCCGGTGCATCGGCAGCGTGGCCATGGACCTGCGCACCAACGAGGTCCGCGCGTTCCCGGCCGAGGCGGTGTGCCTGGCCACGGGTGGCCCGGGCATCGTGTTCGGGCGCTCCACCAACTCCATCATCAACACGGGCACGGCCGCGGGCCGCGCCTACATGGAGGGCGCGCTCTACGCCAACGGCGAGTTCATCCAGGTGCACCCCACCTCCATCCCGGGCGAGGACAAGCTGCGCCTGATGAGCGAGTCGGTGCGTGGCGAGGGGGGCCGCGTGTGGGTGCCGCGCAAGAAGGGCGACACGCGCGACCCGCGGCAGATCCCCGACAGCGATCGCTTCTACTTCCTCGAGGAGAAGTACCCCAAGTACAAGAACCTCGTGCCGCGCGACGTGGCCACGCGCGAGATCTTCACCATCTGCCGCGAGATGGGCCTGGGCATCGGCGGCCGTGACGCCGTGTTCCTCGACGTCACGCACATCCCCGCGCAGAAGCTGACCGAGAAGCTCGGCGGCGTGATGGAGATCTACGAGAAGTTCGTGGGGGACGACCCGCGCCACGTGCCCATGCAGATCTTCCCGGGCATGCACTACTCCATGGGCGGCCTGCACGTGAGCTTCGAGGCCGACAAGAAGACGATGACGCCCCTCGTCGGCAGCCCCGTCAACCACTCCACGCGCATCCCCGGCCTCTACGCCGCGGGCGAGGCCGAGTACGCCTACCACGGCGCCAACCGCCTGGGCGCCAACTCGCTCCTGTCGTGCATCTACGCTGGCATGATCTCCGGCCCGGCCATGGCCTCGTTCGCCAAGAGCCAGTCCAAGAGCGCCACGGACGCGGACCACCAGAAGTACTTCGCCGAGAGCAAGAAGTACTGGGAGGACCGCTTCGCCTCCATCAAGAAGATGGACGGCAAGGAGAACGCCTACGGCCTGGCCAAGGAGATGGGCGATCTCATGACGGAGAACGTCACGGTCGTGCGCTACAACGACCGGCTCCAGAAGACGCTCGAGAAGCTGCGCGACCTCAAGGACCGCTGGAAGAACATCAACGCGCTGGACACGGGCAACGTGGCCAACCGCAGCATCTCCTACGCCAACCAGCTCTGGAACATGTTCGAGCTGGCCGAGGTCATCACCAAGAGCGCCCTCATGCGCGACGAGAGCCGCGGCGCGCACTACAAGCCGGACTGCTCGCTGCCCGAGCCCGCCACGAAGGACCCCACGCAGGATCCCAACTGGATGGGGCTGTGGAAGAAGCGCCACGAGAAGTGGGCCAAGACGACGCTGGCCGCCTACTCCCCCGAGACGCCGCAGATCAGCTACGAGGACATCCCCACGCCCGTGCTCGATCCCGAGCCGCGCTGGTACGCCTGAGCGACGGAGACAACCACATGGACAACGCGACCACGACACAGGCGCCGGTCAGCACCCGGACCAAGAAGGTCACCTTCCGCATCTGGCGTCAGGACGCTCCGGATCAGCCCGGCCGTTTCGACGAGTTCGAGCTGGAGTGCCGCCCGGGCGCCAACGTCGTCTCCTGCCTCATGGAGATCCAGCGCAACCCCGTCACCAAGGACGGCCGCAAGGTCGCCCCGGTGGTGTGGGACGCCGCGTGCCTCGAGGAGGTGTGCGGCAGCTGCGCCATGAACATCAACGGCCGGGTGCGCATGGCCTGCTCGGCGCTCATCGACCGGCTGGTGGGTGACGGCGAGGCCGTCATCGAGCTCAAGCCGATGAGCAAGTTCCCCGTCACGCGTGACCTGTCGGTCAACCGCGACCGCATGTTCGACGCCCTCAAGCGCGTCAAGGCGTGGATCAACATCGACGGCACGCACGACCTGGGCCCCGGCCCGCGCCAGTCCGCCGAGGACCATGGCGTCATGTACAAGCTGTCCACGTGCATCACGTGCGGCAGCTGCCTGGAGGCGTGCCCCCAGGTGACGATCGACAACGACTTCATGGGCGCCGCCGCCATCAGCCAGGCGCGGCTCTTCAACATGAACCCCACGGGCAAGATGAACGCCGAGGAGCGCGTGCGCGGCCTCATGGGCCCGGGCGGCATCCAGGACTGTGGCAAGGCCCAGAACTGCGTGAAGGTGTGTCCCAAGGAGATCCCGCTCACCACCTCCATCGCGGTGATGAACCGCCAGGTGACCAAGCAGATCATCAAGGACATCTTCTTCAACCAGGACCACGAGAAGAAGGCGTCGGGCGGTCCGGGCTAGTCCCCGCGCGCCCCACCCACGCGTCCCCCTCTTAGTCCCCCTCTTAGAGGTGTGTGGTACCCGAGGCTCCGTGTCCGGCCTGTGTCCGCCGGCCCGGGGCCTCGGTTCTTTCCGGTTCTCTTGGCCTGGGCCCTTGACAATAGGGCCTTGCCAAGCGGGCCATTCTGCGCGAGAGAGGCAGCCGTCCCGGGGCAAAACGCCTCCGGGTCACAGACTCGCGCGTTACTCGCGTCACCCGGAGCTTCGATGAAGATCCACGAGTACCAGGGCAAGGAAGTCTTCCGGAAGTATGGCGTCCCCACGCCGCGAGGCATCCTCGCGCACACGCCCGAGGAGGCCGAGAAGGCCGCCCAGGAGTTGGGCACGGCGGTGGTGGTGGTCAAGGCCCAGATCCACGCCGGTGGTCGCGGCAAGGGCGGCGGCGTGAAGCTCGCCAAGAGCCCCGCCGAGGCGAAGCAGCTCGCCCAGCAGATGCTCGGCATGAAGCTCAAGACGATCCAGACCGGGCCCGAGGGCCAGACGGTCAACAAGGTCTACATCGAGGAAGGTCTGGCCATCGGTCAGGAGCTCTACCTCGGCGTGACGCTGGATCGCGCCACCTCGCGCATCACCTTCATGGCGTCCCGTGAGGGCGGCGTGGAGATCGAGGAAGTGGCCGAGAAGCACCCGGAGAAGATCCTCCGCGAGGCGGTGGATCCCATCTCGGGCTTCCAGGACTTCCAGGGCCGCAAGCTGGCCTTTGGCCTGGGCCTGACGGGTCCCACGGTGAACAAGTTCGTGCAGTTCTGCGCGGCGCTCTACCGCGTGTTCATCGAGTCGGACGCCTCGCTCGTGGAGATCAACCCCCTGGTCATCACCAAGGAGGGGGGCGTGGTGGCGCTCGACGCGAAGGTGGACTTCGAGGAGAACGCGCTCTACCGGCACAAGGAGCTGCAGGCCTACCGGGACCTCGCGGAGGAGGAGCCGCGGGAGATCCAGGCCAAGGAGCACGACCTGGCCTACATCGCGCTGGACGGCGACATCGGCTGCATGGTGAACGGCGCCGGTCTGGCCATGGCCACCATGGACACCATCAAGCTGGTGGGCGGCAGCCCGGCCAACTTCCTGGACGTGGGCGGCGGCGCGAGCAAGGAGAAGGTGACGGCGGCCTTCAAGCTCATCCTCGCCGATCCGGCGGTCAAGGCGGTGCTCGTCAACATCTTCGGCGGCATCATGAAGTGCGACATCATCGCCGAGGGCATCATCGCGGCGGCCAAGGAAGTGCAGTTGAAGATCCCGCTGGTGGTGCGCCTCGAGGGCACCAACGTGCAGCAGGGCAAGGACCTCCTGAGCAACTCCGGCCTCGCCATCACCCCCGCCGACAACCTCCGCCAGGCCGCCGAGAAGGCCGTCGCCGCGGTGAAGAAGTAGTCCCAGGCAGAGAAAGGTCAAGCCATGAGCATCCTCGTCAATGAGAACACGAAGGTCCTCTGCCAGGGCATCACCGGCTCGGCGGGCTCGTTCCACTCCAAGCAGATGCTGGAGTACGGCACCAAGCTGGTCGGCGGTGTGACGCCGGGCAAGGGCGGCACCGACTTCGAGGGCAAGGTCCCCGTGTTCAACACGGTGGCCGACGCGGTGAAGCAGACCGGCGCCAACACCTCGGTCATCTTCGTGCCGCCGCCCTTCGCCGCCGACTCCATCATGGAGGCGGCCGACGCGGGCATCTCCCTCATCATCACCATCACCGAGGGCATCCCCGTCAACGACATGGTGCGCGCCAAGCGCTACATCCAGGGCAAGCAGGGCGTGCGCCTCATCGGCCCGAACTGCCCGGGCGTCATCACCCCCGGCGCCAAGTGCAAGATCGGCATCATGCCGGGCCACATCCACAAGCCGGGCCGCATCGGCGTGGTGTCGCGCTCGGGCACGCTCACCTACGAGGCCGTGCACCAGCTCACCCAGCTGGGCCTGGGCCAGTCCACCGCGGTGGGCATCGGCGGCGACCCGGTCAACGGCACGGACTTCGTGGACGTGCTCAAGCTCTTCAATGACGATCCGGAGACGGACGCGGTCATCATGATCGGCGAGATCGGCGGCAGCGCCGAGGAGGCCGGTGCCGAGTACGTGGCGCGCGAGTTCAAGAAGCCCATCGCGGGCTTCATCGCCGGCCAGTCCGCCCCCCCGGGCAAGCGCATGGGCCACGCGGGCGCCATCATCTCCGGCGGCAAGGGCACGGCCACCGAGAAGATCAAGGCCATGGAGGCCGCGGGCTTCGTGATGGCCGCGAGCCCCGCCGAGCTCGGCACCACGCTGCAGGAGGCCATCAAGCGTGGCCCCCCCAAGAAGCGCTAGTTCCTAAACCCGCTGTCCCGACATACCAGGAGCCATTCCATGGCCATCGAGCGTACGCTGTCCATCATCAAGCCGGACGGTCTTCAGAAGGGCGTCATCGGTCAGATCATCGCCCGCTTCGAGGAGAAGAACCTCAAGCCCGTCGCCATCCGCCTGCAGCACCTGTCCCAGGCCCAGGCCGAGGGCTTCTACGCCGTTCACAAGGCTCGCCCCTTCTTCAAGGATCTGGTGAGCTTCATGATCTCCGGCCCCGTCGTCCTGATGGTGCTCGAGGGTGAGAACGCCGTGCTGGCCAACCGCGACCTGATGGGCGCCACCAACCCGGCCAACGCCGCCCCGGGCACCATCCGCCGCGACTTCGCCACCAGCATCGACCAGAACACGGTCCACGGCTCGGACAGCCTGGAGAACGCGAAGAACGAGATCGCGTACTTCTTCCGCGAGACCGAGGTCCACGGCTACGAGTACGCCGGCAAGAAGTAGTCCGGACGGGCTCCCTCGAGGAGCCCTGCCTGGAGCCCGGCCCGGTCCCCGCGCTCCGTCGCGGGACCGGGCCGTCGTCTTTTCCGGGGGCCATTTTTGACTCCGCCTCCCCGGATGTGGGAAGGGACGCTGTCTCCTGCCCGTTGGAACCCTGATGACGCCGACCGAGCCCTCCAGCGCCCCCGCCGAGATCCCGGCCCCCGTCCTGCCCGTCGCGGCCCCCGCGCCCGCGAAGCTCACGGAGGTCTCCAGCCTCACGCTCGAGGGGCTCACCCGCTTCCTCACCGAGCAACTGGGCGAGAAGGCCTTCCGGGCCGGGCAGCTCTACCGGTGGATGCACCAGCGCGGCGCCACCTCGTTCGACGAGATGACGGACCTGTCCAAGGCCCTGCGCACGAAGCTCAAGGAGCGCGCGGAGATCGTCCCGCTGGTGAAGGACGCCGAGCAGCGCTCGGTGGATGGCACCATCAAGTACCGCTGGAAGACGCGGGATGGCCGCTACATCGAGTCCGTCTACATGCCCTCCGCGGACCGCAAGACGCTGTGCGTGTCCACGCAGGTGGGCTGCGCCATGGCGTGCACCTTCTGCATGACGGGCACCCTGGGCCTCAAGCGCAACCTGACGCCCGGGGAGATCGTCGCCCAGGTGCACGCGGTCAACCGCGAGGTGCGCAAGAACGAGGGCCTGGAGACGCTGCGGCCCCTGTCCAACCTGGTGTTCATGGGCATGGGCGAGCCCCTGCACAACTTCGAGAACCTCAAGACGTCGCTCGCCATCCTCCAGTCCGGGGACGGGCCGAACTTCAGCCACCGCCACATCACCGTGTCCACCGTGGGCCTCGTGCCGATGATCGAGCGCTTCGGGCAGGAGACGGACGTGAAGCTGGCCATCTCGCTCAACGCGAGCACCGACGAGCAGCGCTCCCAGACGATGCCCGTCAACCGCAAGTGGAACATCGCGGCGCTGCTCGACGCCTGCCGCAAGTTCCCCCTGCGCCAGGGCCGCCGCATCACCTTCGAGTACGTGCTGCTGCGCGACTTCAACGACACCGACGCGGACGCCGCGCGGCTCATCGAGCTGCTCAAGGGCATCCCCGCCAAGGTGAACCTCATTCCCTACAACGAGAACCCCGGCCTGGGCTTCCAGACGACCATGGAGCAGCGGGCCGAGCGCTTCCGGGAACTCCTGTGCGAGGGCCACGTGGCGGCCTTCATCCGGCAGAATCGCGGGCGGGACATCGCGGGGGCGTGCGGCCAGTTGGCCAACCGGGGAGGGGAGAGCGCCTCGGAATCGGCGCAAAGCCCCGAGCTTCCTTGACAATCCGCGCGTGGGGGGGTTAAGAGCGCCCCCCTCCAAGCTGATCACCTTCTTGTCTCACCTTCAGTCTTCACCTGGAGCATCAGAAATGGCCGTTATCCTCCGTCTCGCCCGCGCGGGCTCCAAGAAGAAGCCGTACTACCACGTGGTGGCCACTGACTCCCGCAGCCCCCGGGACGGCAAGTTCATCGAGGCCGTGGGCTCCTACGATCCGAACCACACCCCCGCCAAGGTGGAGTTCGACGCGGAGCGCCTGGCGCACTGGCAGAAGGTCGGCGCGCAGGAGTCCGAGACCGTCAGCGAGCTCATCAAGCGCCACAAGCGCGCCACGCCCGCCACCTAGTCCCCCTCGGGGCTGAGTCGACAGCGTGGAGCCACTCATCCTCTACCTGGTGCGGTCCCTGGTCGATCATCCCGACCAGGTCGCCTTGCGCGCGTCCGAGGTGGACGGGGCCCGGCTCTACGAGCTGAAGGTCTCCCCCGAGGACGTGGGCAAGGTCATCGGACGTGATGGGCGCACGGTGGGTGCCCTCCGGACGCTGATCGGCGCCGCGGCCCAGAAGCATGGGCAGAAGGTCCGTCTGGAGATCCAGGACGACCGTCGCGTGCCGCCGGGCCCCGCCTCTTCCCCTCCCGACAACCCGTGACGCTCAAGCCCCATCTGGAGTTGGGCTACGTGGCACGGGCCCATGGTCTCAAGGGCGAGGTGGCCGTACGCGCCTTCGACCCGGCCTCCGAGACCCTGGACTTCGTCGAGCGCGTGCTCGTGCGCACCCGCGCCGGGCAGGAGCGCCTGCTGCGCATCGAGTCCGTGCGGCCCACCCCCAAGGAGACCCTCGTGGTCTTCGAGGACGTGGAGCGCCGCGAGGACGCCGAGGCGCTCGTGGGCGCCACCGTGCTCGTGTTCCGCGAGGACCTCGAGCCTCCGTCCGAGGACGAGTACTTCCAGGGAGACCTGGTGGGCCTCACCGCGGTGGATGCCGCGGGCAACGTGCTCGGCCGCGTGGAGGAGCTGTGGGACACCGGCGAGGTGCCCAACCTCGTCATCCGCGCCGAGGGCCGCGAGGAGCTCGTGGTGCCCTTCGCCGATGACTTCGTCTCCACCGTGGACATCCCGGGCGGCAAGCTCGTGGTGAAGCCTCCGGAGTACCTGGAGGTGGGCGGCGGCGGGCGGGACGAGGAGGCGTGATGTTTCCCGTGGAGGTGCTGACGCTCTTCCCGGACAGCGTGCAGGGCTACCTGGGCGCGAGCATCCTCGGCAAGGCCCGGGACAAGGGCCTGCTCGGCGTCACCGTGACGTACGTGCGCGACTACGCCGAGGGCAAGCACCGGGTCACCGACGACGCGCCCTACGGGGGCGGCGCCGGCATGGTGATGAAGCCCGAGCCCCTGGTGGCGGCGCTGGAAGCCGCCCGGGCCCGGGCCCCCGCGGGCACCAAGGCCCTGCTGATGAGCCCCCGCGGTCCCACCTTCACCCAGGCGCGGGCCCGCGAGCTCGTGCGCGAGCCCGGGCTGATCCTCGTGTGTGGCCGCTACGAGGGCGTGGACGAGCGGGTCATGCCCTTCCTGGACGGGGAGTTGTCCCTGGGGGACTTCATCCTCACCGGGGGCGAGGTGGCCGCCCTGGCCGTGGTGGACGCCGTGGCGCGGCTGTTGCCCGGGGTGTTGGGCAACGAGGCCTCCAGCGTCACCGAGAGCTTCGAGGAGAACCTCCTCGAGCACCCGCACTACACCCGGCCGCCCGTCTTCCGGGGCGCCGAGGTGCCCGCCATCCTCCAGGAGGGAAACCACGCGCGCATCGCCCGGTGGCGGCGCTGGCACGCGCTGCGGCTCACGCGCGAGCGGCGGCCGGATCTGTTCGCCCGCCTGACCTTGGGCAAGGCGGATCTCAAGTTGTTGTCCAAGGCCGAGGAGGAGTTGTAAGCCTCCCGGAGGCATTCTCCGAGGGAAGTGGCCTCTCCGGGCTTGATCCGGCTCCCGCCACTCTGGTAGGACGGCCCGCTCTCAAGTTTTCGTACCCCAGTCTGAGCTTTTCTGGAGTCAGTCCATGCGTCGCAGCGCTATCGAGTACGTGGAGGCCAAGCACCTCCGCCAGGACGTCACCGTGTTCCAAACCGGTGACTCGGTTCGGGTCCACTGGAAGGTCAAGGAAGGCGACAAGGAGCGCGTGCAGGCGTTCGAGGGTCTCGTCATCCGCAAGACGAAGGGCTACAACCGCGCCACCTTCACCGTGCGCAAGGTGTCCTTCGGCGTCGGCGTGGAGCGCATCTTCCCGGTGCACAGCCCCCGCTACGAGAAGATCGAGGTCCTCACCCGCGGCCACGTGAACCGCAACCGCCTCTTCTACATCCGCAACCTCAAGGGCAAGGCCTCGCGCGTGGAGAGCGTGGAGGACGTGGAGATGCGTCGCGCCGCCAAGGCCGCCAAGGTCGTCAAGGCCAAGGCGTAGTCGGCGTCCTCCGGTCCGCTCGCGGGCCGGTGCCTTTCCGGGGAGTGTCCTTTTTCAAGGACGCTCCCTTTTTTCATGTTCACGCGCGCTAGAATGGGGGGCGCATGCACTTCGTCGAGCTTGCCGTCCAGAATGTCCGGGGGTTCTCTCCGACCGGCCGTTTCGCCTTGAAGACGGGCTATCTGGTCCTCAAACCACCCGCGACGGACCCGAGCCCGATGGCCGGGCTGTCGCTCGCGCTGCTCTTCCCGGATGGCCGGGGCGGGGACGCGGCGTTCTCCGCCTCGCCGCAGAAGCCGGGCAAGGCCGCGCTCACGCTGGTGGGCCAGGACGGGGTCACCTACCGCGTGCTGCGGGAGCTGGGCGGTGGGGGCTCGCTGCACCGGCTCAACCCCACCACGAAGCAGCCAGAGCTCGTCACGCAGGACACCGCCGAGGCCAACCAGTTCCTGCGCGGCCAGGTGGGACTGCCGCCGCGGGGCACCTTCGAGTCCATCTTCTGCCTGCAGGCCGGGCAGCTGCCCTCGCGTCGCCCGCGGGGTGGCGTCCGCGCGACGACCTCCAGCGGCGGTCTGCGCACCAAGTCCTCGCCGGGCATGCCCGCCGTGCGCACGCAGTCCTCGCCGGGGCTCGCCCTGGGCGGGCTCGCCAGCGCCCAGGCGGTGCAGCCCGCCCACGACATTCCCGCCGCCGAGGCCCGGCAGAAGGAGCTCGAGAAGGAGCTGCTGCTCTGCAAGGAGGTGGACAACCTCCAGTTCGAGGTGGACGGGCTCAACTCCCAGGTCTTCGATCTGGAGCAGAAGCTGCGCGGCACGGAGGGCCTCAAGGAGAAGGTGCGCGAGGCCGAGGCGCTCTGGAACGCCGAGCCCACGCCCGAGAAGATGGGCCTGCCCGCGGACATCGCCGCGCGTGCCGAGCGCTACGGCCGGGTGCTCGCCCGGCGGGACGAGGCCATCGCCCGGCTGCTGGCCGACAAGGATCTCGCCGAGGAGGAGGCCGCGCGGCTGCCGGAGATCAAGCCGCTGGTGAAGAACCGCAACTTCTGGATCGCGGTGGCCGCGGGCGTGCTGTTCTTCGGCCTGAGCTTCTTTCTGAGCAAGAGCGCGCGCTACGTGGCCCTGCTGGACGTGCCGGCCTTCGGCTTCGCCGCCGTGCTCGCCCTGCGCTACGTGGAGGATCTCCAGGAGAAGGATCGGGTGGATCGCCGCAACGAGACGTTCACCGCCCGCGAGAAGAAGATCACCGAGGAGTTCGAGGCCGAGGCCGCGCCCGTGCGCCGTGCCATGGAAATCTTCGACGTGGACACGCCCGGGGACATTCCTCCCCGGCTGCAGCGGCGCGAGCAGCTCGGCTCCGAGGTGGCGCAGCTGCGCACCCAGCTCATCACCCAGGAGCGGCACCCGGAGTTCGTCGCCGCGGGCGAGCAGCTGCCGCTCATCCGCCAGCAGATCGAGCTGCTCAACGCGAAGATCGAGCAGAAGGGCACCTTCGTGCGCGACATGCGCGAGGTGGAGCGCGAGCTGTCGCGCCTCAAGGAGTCCATCGCGCTCGCGCGCAACCCCCAGGCCATGGCGTCCCTGTCCGGGCACGACGTGTCCAGCGGGCCGGAGCCCCTGGAGGATCCCTCGCCCCTGTTGCTCGGGCAGGCGGGAGACTTGCTCACCCTGGACGTCCACGCCGTGACGGGGGTGATGCGCGAGCGCTGCACCCAGTACTTCAGCGCCCTCACCGAGCGCCGCTACGTCGGCGTGGAGTGGGACCGGGACGGCAACACGTCGGTGGTGGGCGCGTCGGGTCGGCGCCAGTTGCTCTCGGAGCTGCCCCCGCGCGAGGTGGACCTCTTCTTCCTGAGCCTGCGGCTCACGGTGGTGGAGAAGGTGAGCGCGCGCGTCAAGATGCCGCTGCTCGTCGAGGATGCGTTCCTCGGCGTGGACGAGTCCCGATTGCCGCTGCTCGGCCGCATGCTCAAGCACCTGGGCACGCTGACCCAGGTCTTGCATGTCACGCCGCTCGGGGGCTTCGCGCAGGTCGCGGACGCGACGATTCCCCTGTAGAGCGGGGGGCGCGGCGGGAAAGGCGAGGGGCGAGGGTGGAGCGCAAGCAGTGGGGGAACGAGGGCGAGGCGGCGGCGGTGCGCTACCTGGAGGCCCAGGGCTACCGAATCCAGGCGCGCAACTACGCGTGCCGCCATGGGGAGCTGGACGTGGTGGCCGAGCGCGAGGGCACCCTGTGTTTCGTGGAGGTGCGCATGCGCTCCACGGCGGCCTGGGGCGATCCGTCCCAGACGGTGTCCTTCGCCAAGCAGCGCCGGGTGGTGAAGACGGCGCTGCACTACCTGGGCACGCAGGGCGTGCGCGGCCGCATGCTGCGCTTCGATGTCATCTCGGTGGTGGGCCGCGGCGAGCGCGCGACGGTGGAGCATCTGCCGGGCGCGTTCGACGCCGGCATGTGAGGACTCAGGGTTATGTCGGGAACGCTTTATCTGGTGGCCACGCCCATCGGGAACCTGGGGGACGTGTCCACGCGGGCCCTGGAGACCTTGCGGCAGGTGGCCTTCGTGGCTTGCGAGGACACGCGCCACTCGCGCGTGCTGCTCGATCACTTCGGCATCGCCGCGGACACGGTGAGCCTGCCCGCCTTCGCCGAGGGGCAGCGCGCGGGCCGCATCCTGGACCGGCTCGAGGCCGGGGAGGACTGCGCCCTGGTGACGGACGCGGGCAGTCCGGGCATCAGCGATCCCGGCGAGAAGCTGGTGGCCGAGGCGATCGAGCGGGGCGTGAAGGTGGTGCCGGTGCCGGGGCCCACCGCGCTGGTGGCGGCGCTGAGTGCGTCGGGGCTTCCCACCGGGCGCTTCCACTTCCTCGGCTTCCTGCCGCGCAAGGGCCCCGAGCGCCAGGCCATGCTGGAGGAGGTGGCGCCCCTGTCCGCGACCCTCGCCCTCTATGAGTCCCCGCGGCGGCTCGGCGAGACGCTGGCGGATCTGCGCGACGCGCTGGGCGAGCGGCGGTGCGTGGTGGCGCGCGAGCTCACCAAGGTGCACGAGGAGTTCGTGCGCGGCGGCTTGAGCGCGCTCGTGGAGCGCTACGCGACCGAGGAGCCCCGGGGCGAGGTGGTGGTGCTCGTGGAGGGCCGCACGGGCGAGCAGCGCTGGAGCGAGGAGGAGCTGCGGCGCGCCCTGGAAGAGGGGCTCGGGCGCGGCGAGAAGCTCAAGGGGTTGAGCACCGAGCTGGCCCGCCGCGCCGGCTGGTCCGGGCAGGACGTGTACCGGCTCGGGCTCGGGCTCAAGAAGCGCTAGGCACGCCCGGCGCTCCGCTCAGAACGTGAAGAGCGCCGTCGCGTCGAAGCGGAAGTCCTTGCTCTCGGACGCGAAGAAGCGCGTCCCGGCGGCGTCCCAGCGCGGATCGTGGCTGGGGTTCGCGCTGAGCGTGGTGCCGCCCGTGGGATCGGCCTCGGGCTTCTCTCCCGTCAGGGCGTGGTCCGTGTTGTAGAGGAACATGGCCGTGCCGCGGATGGCGAGGAAGCCACTGACGCGCACCGTGAGGCCCGCCTGGCCGCCCACCTGGAGGTACTCGGAGGTGGTGAGCATCTTGCCCAGCGCGCCGCTCAGCTCGTTGTAGTAGCGCCCCGCGCCCACGAAGTTGCCCACGGCGCGCACGTCCAGGCGGATGTTGCGCACGGGGTTGTCGATGATCTGGAACTCCGAGCCCACCACGACGCCCACCACGTGGGGCGCCTGGAGGCCCGTGGCCGCGCGCGTCCACCCGGCGGCCAGGCCCGTGGGGCCGCAGTTGCCCCGGCTCCCCGCGTCGAGCAGTCCGTCATTGTCGCAGTTGGAGTAGGCGCCGGGGCCCCGCACGGGGATGGTCCACGAGGCCCTGAAGTACGGCTCGGCGAGACCAATCTGCCGCGAGAGCGCCGTGCTCAGCGTGTACTTGTGCACGCGATCGCCCACGGGCGTGCGGGACGTGCCGTCGCTGTACGTGTCGACGGACGGATCGAGCCGGGCGGCGGTGGGGGCCTCGTAGTGGAAGCGGGCCACCCAGGTGGGCTTCGTGTCGTCCTTCTTCTGGTTGAAGATGGCCCACGCCAGGCCGAAGCGCGCGTTGCCCAGGCCGAGCCGGTAGGCCCGGTAGCCATTCTCCGTGCCGGTCGCGCGCGCGGGCAGGTTGGCGAGAAGGGGCGCGCCGGCCGTGACGCCCTCGGCGTAGTCGCCGTACTCGTTGCGGAAGAGGATGAAGGGCAAGCCGAAGGAGAACTCCACGTCCTGGGAGATGCCCGCCGCCACGTCCACGTTCAGACGCGTCTCGTACTGGGAGTAGTTGAACGCGCTGCGCAGCTCCCGCGGAGCCCGGCCCTCCAACTTCTCGGGCGTGGCGAGCTCGCGCAGGATGTGCGTGCGGCGAATGGTGTGTTCGATCCCCGCGTCGATGAACAGCCCGAAGGGATCGTTCTCCTCGAACGAGGAGGCGACGCGGGTGACATCCGCCGCGGTGGCGACGAACGGCATCCCCAGAGACAGGGCGGCGGCAACGGCACGAAGCCTGGACATCCGACCTCCGAAATCCACTTCCCCGGGTCCGGCGCGGCGCGAGCCCCTTTCGGGCCCTCCCCACCGCCTAACCCCCGGGAAATGTTGGGAAAATTTCGGGGACGCTAGCCGCCACGCCCGGGGGTGTCAAGAAACGGAATCGGGTCAGTGACCCGCGCCCGCGCCCGCCACCACCGTGGTGCCGAACAGCGCGTCCTGCCGGCGCATCTCCGCCTCGAAGGAGGCGCGCTGCGCGGTCGCCAGCGAGCGCCGGTAGGTGCGGTGGCTCTCGTAGGGGTCCAGCACGCGATCGTTCTGGGCCTCCAACTGGTAGTGCAGGTGCGGCGCGAACGAGCGACCACTGTTGCCGCTGCGGCCCACCACCGTGCCGGCGGCGATGCGATCGCCCACCTTGAGCGAGCGCGGCAGCTCGTCCATGTGCAGGAAGAGGGCCCGGCGGTGCTTGCCCCCCACCTCCTCCAGCTCCACGCAGTTGCCGTTGAAGCGGAAGCTCCAGTTCTTGCGCTTCACGATGCCGGTGAAGGGCGCCTTGACGGGGGTGCCCACCGCGGTCTTGAAGTCCACGCCCTTGTGCTTGCGGCCATCGCGCAGCAGCGACGTCACCTGCTCGTAGTCGTCCAGGGGCGAGCCCTCCAGGCGCAGCTCCAGCTCCTCGCCGCCGGGCTGGTAGTAGCGGGGCGCCTTGTCGCCCGAGGCCTGGAAGCGGTAGGCGCGGTGGGTCTGGCCCGTCTTGCCGCTGGAGAAGCGCACCGCGTGCACGAGCGGCTCCTCGGTGGCGCGCGTCTCATAGAGGATGTCCAGGCTGTCCCCCCGGCGCAGGTCTCCCGGCACATCCACCCACCACACCAGCGTGCGCGTCACCACCTGGGCGAGCGCGGGGCCCACCGAGGCGCCCGCCGCGGCGACGAGCGCCGTCTCCAGGGGGCCCTCGATACGCACGGTGACGTGCGACATGCCCGTGGGCGCGGTGGCCTGGAGCACCGTGGGCGGCACGCCGCCCGCCGGGGCCAGACCGCCACCCGGGGTGGGGGCGGGGAGGGCCGTGGGGGCCATGGCGGCGAGGGTTTCAGAAGGGGAGGGGTCTACGGGGGCCATGGCGGCGACGGGCTCGGCCGGAGCGGACGGGCTCCGGTTGTTCCACCACCACACACCTCCGACCACCAGGCCAAGGACCAACGAGATGACCAGGACCGGCCCCAACGGGCTCTTCTTGGGTTGGGGTCCGAGGGTGGGAAGAGGCGGCCGCATTCAAGCTCCCAGGAGGTAGGGGGGGATGGCGCGGGGTCCGAACCGTTGGTTTCGCGGCGATATTTCGCCCCGGCTCAGTCCTCGGC
Organism: Archangium primigenium; assembly: GCF_016904885.1. Classification (NCBI taxonomy): domain Bacteria; kingdom Pseudomonadati; phylum Myxococcota; class Myxococcia; order Myxococcales; family Archangiaceae; genus Melittangium; species [Archangium] primigenium. The sequence goes on along the minus strand of NZ_JADWYI010000001.1, from coordinate 6,005,726 downwards.
TCCCTCGTCGCGCCCATCCTGTATCGCCATGTCGCGCAGGCCAAATTCCTTCATCTTCGTTTGTAGGGATTTCCGGCTGATTTGCAGCAGCCGGGCCGCCCGGGTGACGTTGCCGCCCGTCTCGTCCAGGGCCTTGCTGATGAGGTCCTTCTCGAGCTCGGCCGCCTTCATGCGGACGATGTCCTTGAGGCCTCCCTCGCCGGGGGCGGCCTCCAGGGGAGCGGCCGGCGCGGCGGGCGGTGGCGTGGTGGCCTGGCGCACCGGCTCCGGCAGGTCGCGCGCGGTGATGGAGGGGCCGTCGGCGAGCAGCAGCACGCGCTCGATGAGGTTCTCCAGCTCGCGGATGTTGCCGGGCCAGTAATAGGCCTGCAAGAGCGCGAGCGCGTCCTCGGTGATGCCCTCGATCTTCTTGTTGAGCTTGCGGTTGTACTTCTCCACGAAGTGCGCCGCGAGCATGGGGATGTCCCCGCGCCGCTCGCGCAGGGCGGGCAGCACCAGGGGCACCACCGCCAGCCGGTAGTAGAGATCCTTGCGGAAGCGGCCGGCGTCGATCTCCTGCTGCAGGTCGCGGTTGGTCGCGGCGATGAGGCGCACGTCCACGCGCGTCGTCTTGATGCCGCCCACGCGCTCGAACTCGCCCTCCTGCAGCGCGCGCAAGAGCTTCACCTGCATCTCGACGGGGATCTCCCCGATCTCGTCGAGGAAGAGCGTGCCCTCGTCGGCCAGCTCGAAGCGGCCGGGCTTGGAGGTGACGGCGCCGGTGAAGGCCCCGCGCTCGTAGCCGAAGAGCTCCGACTCCAGCAGGGTGTGGGGGATGGCGGCGCAGTTGATCTTGATGAAGGGCTTGTCGCGGCGGCTGGAGGCGCCGTGCAGCGCCGAGGCGATGAGCTCCTTGCCCGTGCCGCTCTCGCCGGTGATGAGCACGGTGGCCGGGGTGTCCGCCACCTTGTCGATGATCTTGAAGACGTCCTGGAGCTGGGGCGACTCGCCGATGATGGCGGCGCGCGCCTTGGCGTCGGCGCGCACCGAGCGCTGGGCGACGACGTGCGCCTTGGCGGCCTTGGCGATGGCGGCGGAGAGCTCCGACTGATCGAAGGGCTTGGTGACGTAGTCGAACGCGCCGGCCTTGATGGCCTCCACGGCGGAGTCCACGGTGCCGTGCGCGGTGATGATGATGACGGGCACGTCCGGGTTGGCGGCGTTGACGGCCCGGAGGACCTCCATGCCGCCCGCCTTGGGCATGACGAGGTCGGTCACCACGATGTCCGCGCCGTTCTTGTGGAACTCGGCCAGGCCCTGCTCGCCATCGGCGGCCACGGTGACGTCGAAGCCGTCGCGGCGCAGCAGGGCGGCGAGCACCTTGCGCAGGTTCGCCTCGTCGTCGATGACCAGTACTTTCGCCATGGGGACTAGAGCTGGACCGCGGGGAATGCCCGGAAACGGCCGGGCGCCACATCGGTCGACAGGTCGTGGTCTGGGGGGCCGGCCATGGGAGCGCTGACCATCGCGGCCCGCTGGGGTGAGCGTCAAGGGAAACCCGGGCGAGCAGGGGAGGAAGGCCTTCTGGGGCGTGAAGGGGCCGACATAGAGTGCGGCCCTCTTGACTGTTCCCGCTCCTCGACCCGACGCGCTGCCCACTCCCGCTCCTCCGCACCGCGTGCCCGCGGGCACCACCGTCAAGGGTGGCGGCGGGGCCCTGTTCGTGGCCGCGGGCATCCTCGCCTCGAAGCTGGTGGGGCTCGTGCGCGAGCGCGCCTTCGCGCACTACCTGGGCAACGGGGTGTCCGCCGCGGTGTTCAAGGCGGCGCTGCGCATCCCCAACTTCCTGCAGAACCTCTTTGGCGAGGGCGTGCTGTCCGGCTCCTTCATCCCGGTGTACGCGGGGCTGTTGGGCAAGGGGGATGACGAGGAGGCGGACCGGGTGGCGGGCGCGGTGTTCGGCCTGCTGGCGCTGGCCACGGGGGTGATGGTGGCGCTGGGCATGCTCGCCACGCCCTTCTTCGTGGACACCATCGCCCCGGGCTTCGAGGGCGAGGCGCGCGCCCTGGCCATCCGCCTGGTGCGCATCCTCTTTCCGGGCACGGGCCTCCTGGTGATGTCGGCGTGGTGCCTGGGCGTGCTCAACAGCCACCGCAAGTTCTTCCTGTCCTACCTGGCGCCCGTGGTGTGGAACCTGGCCATCATCACCGCGCTGGTGGGCGCGGGCCTCCAGGGCCTGGCCGAGGAGCCTCTGGCGCGGGTGGTGGCCTACGGCGTGGTGGCTGGGTGCGCGCTGCAGTTCCTCGTGCAGGTGCCCTCGGTGATGCGGGTGCTCGGCCACTTCCGGCCGCGCGTGTCCACGGCGAGCGAGTCCGTGCGCCAGGTGCTGCGCAGCTTCGGCGCGGTGGTGCTCGGCCGGGGCGTGGTGCAGATCAGCGCCTACGTGGACACGTCCTACGCGTCGCTCGTGGCCACGCGGGCCCTGTCCACGCTCACCTACGCGCAGACCATCTACCTGATTCCGGTGAGCCTCTTCGGCATGGCCATCTCCGCGGCGGAGCTGCCGGAGATGTCGCGCGCGGCGGGGGCGGGCGAGGAGGTGGCCGGCAAGCTGCGCACGCGCCTGGAGACGAGCGCGCGCCGCATCGCCTTCTTCGTGGTGCCCTCGTCCGCGGCGCTGCTCTTCATCGGGGACGTGGTGGCGGGCGCGCTCTTGCAGACGGGCCGCTTCACCGCCGCGGACACGCGCTACCTCTGGTACGTGCTGATGGGCGCCTCGGTGGGCCTGGTGGCCACGGCGCTGGGGCGGCTGTACGCCTCCACCTTCTATGCCCTCAAGGACACGCGCACCCCCCTGCGCTTCGCCGCCCTGCGGGTGTTCCTGGACGCGAGCCTCGCCTGGTTCCTGGCGCTCAAGCTGCCCGGACTGCTCGGCCTGCCCGCGCACCTGGGCACGGCCTTCCTGCCCCTGTCCGGCGGGCTGATGGCGTGGTTTGAGTCCCAAATGCTGCGGCGCACGTTGGCGGTGAAGATTGGCGGGGTGCCGCTGCCCGCGCACATGGGCCGGCTCTGGGCGGCGGCGGGGCTGGCGGGACTCGTGGGCCTGGGCATCAAGCTGGCCTTCACCCGGTGGCTCGGCCCCGCGCCCCAGGTCCTGGGCGAGTGGGGCGGCGCGGTGCTGCCGCCGCCGGACCTGCACCCGGCGCTGCTCTTCCCGGCGGTGGTGCTGCCCTTCGGGGCGGTGTACTTCGCGCTCACGGCGGCCTGGGGCATCCCCGAGGCCCGCGCGGTGCTCCAGAAGGTCTTCCGGCGCCTGGGCCGACGCTAGCCCCTGGCCGCCCCCTCCCTGGGCGAGGCGCATCCCCACCGGGTTTTCCCCGGGAACGGAGAGGGGATGCCGGGCGCGGCGGGATGCGTTATAGGGGCGGGCTGGACGGGTTCGTGTCGACGACGACCAGATGCGTCTTCCGTCCAGACACGGCGCGTGTGTAGAGTGCGCCGCCTTTTTCCCCCTCCCTGGGGGATTGGTCCCCTTTGCGCAGCTTTTGTTCAGGAAGGTCCCCGCGGTGAGCGACGAGAAGAAAGGTTCCATGGGTTCTGGTGGCGGCGACGGGGCGGGGGGTTTTGGCCCCAAGAAGCCCAAGGCCACCTTTGGCGACGTGATGCTCGGCATCCCCTCGGGCGGTGGCCGCGAGGAGCGTGGAGGAGGTCGCGGCGGCGGGGGTGAGCGCCGGCCGGACCGTCCGCGTGACGAGCGGTCAGCGGGCCCTCGGGGTCCGTCCCAGGAGGGCGCGGGCGCGCCGCGCGAGGATCGCCGTCCGCGGGGTGACTCGCGGGGCGGTGGCCGCGGGGGTGGCGGGGGCGGCGGTGAGCGCAAGCCCCAGGGCCCCATGGTGGTGGTCAAGCGCGCCTCGGGTGCGGTGGAGACGCGCGGTCCGGTGACGCCCGTGGAGGGCGCGACGGCGGCCGAGTCCGCTCCCGAGACCGAGGCCACGGCCACGGCCGCGCCGGTCAAGCCCACGGTGGTGCCCACGCCCTCGGCGCCGCTGTACGAGGACGTCCCCGAGGCCGAGTCCTTCGCCGAGATGTTCGAGGCGCAGCAGAAGGACGGGCAGACGGGCCGTCGCTCGGTGCGCATCGGCGAGAAGGTCTCCGGCACCATCTTCCAGCTCGGCGCGGACACGGCCTTCGTGTCGCTGGCCAACGCCAAGAGCGAGGCCATGATCGAACTGCGCGAGCTCAAGGACGACGAGGGTGTGCTGCGCTACGGCGTGGGGGACACCATCGACGCGCACGTCGTGGAGGCGGGCGCGCGGGGCATCGTGCTCAGCCGCGCGCTGGCCAAGGGCAGCGCCAACCTGTCCATGCTCGCCGAGGCGCGCGCCTCCGGCATGCCCGTGGAGGGCATGGTGCTGAGCGTGAACAAGGGCGGCGTGGAGGTGGCGATCGGCGACGTGCGCGCCTTCTGCCCCATCAGCCAGCTGGACATCCGCTTCGTGGAGAAGCCGGATCAGTTCATCGGCGAGAAGCTCACCTTCCGCGTCACCGAGGTGCGTGAGCGCAACGTGGTGCTCTCGCGCCGCTCGCTCCTCGAGGAGGAGCAGAAGCAGCTGGCCGCCAAGACGCGCGAGACGCTCGAGGTCGGCAAGACCGTCAAGGGCAAGATCACGGGCGTGCGCGACTTCGGCGCCTTCGTGGACCTGGGCGGCGTGGAGGGCATGATCCCCGTCTCGGAGATGTCCTACATGCGCGTCGCCCATCCGAGCGACGTGGTGAAGCAGGGCGACGAGGTGGAAGTGGAGATCCTCCGCATGGAGCCCGGCCAGCCCAACTCGCCGGACAAGTCCAAGCAGAAGGAGCGCATCACGCTCTCCATGCGCGCCCGTCAGGAGGATCCCTTCAAGACGGCGCTCTCGGAGATCAAGGAAGGCGACCGGATGCAGGGCAAGGTCGTGCGCCTGCAGCCCTTCGGCGCCTTCGTGGAGCTGCGCCCCGGCGTGGACGGCCTGGTGCACATCTCCGCCCTGTCCGAGCGCCGCATCGCGCACCCGCGCGACGCCGTGAAGGAAGGCGAGGTCATCTGGGTGCAGGTCGAGAAGATCGACCCGAACGACAAGCGCATCGGCCTGCGCCGCATCTCCGAGGAGGAGGCCCAGCGCCCCGCCGAGGAGCGTCCGGCCACCGCCGAGGCCACCGAGAAGAAGCCCGCCGAGCCGGCCGCGCCGCGCCCCAAGGTGGGCCAGGTGGTGGTGGGCAAGGTGGACCGCATCGAGCCCTACGGCGTGTTCCTCGTGTTCCCGGGCGGCAAGGGGCTCATCCCCGCGTCCGAGACGGGCACCGAGCGCGGCACGGATCTGCGCAAGAAGTTCTCGCTCGGCCAGGAGCTCAAGGTGGCCCTGGTGGACATCGATCCGGCCGGCAAGGTGCGCCTGTCCATCCCCGCCGCCGAGCGCGCCGAGGAGCGCGCCGAGGTGGAGGCGTGGGCCAAGACCCAGAAGCCCGTGGGTGGCGGCAAGCAGGGCCTGGGGACCTTCGCGGACCTCTTCAAGAAGCTCGGCAAGTAGCCACGCCGCCCTGCGCGGGCCTCGTGGATGACACGGGGTCCGCGCGGTGTTGAATCAAAAGAGTTGACGGTCCAGGGTGGGGGCGGTACTAAGCGCCCACTTCTCGCCGCGGGGTGGAGCAGCCTGGTAGCTCGTCGGGCTCATAACCCGAAGGTCGCAGGTTCAAATCCTGCCCCCGCAACTTTCAAGTCCTCCGAGACCCTGTCTCAATAAAGCGTGACAGGGCCTCGGAGACCTGAGAAGAGAAGGGCAGTAAACGTGTCGCGGGGTGGAGCAGCCTGGTAGCTCGTCGGGCTCATAACCCGAAGGTCGCAGGTTCAAATCCTGCCCCCGCAACTCTTGTGTGTCGTTCTGTGTGCCGTACAGCCATGTCGCGGGGTGGAGCAGCCTGGTAGCTCGTCGGGCTCATAACCCGAAGGTCGCAGGTTCAAATCCTGCCCCCGCAACTCGCGAGACGAAGCCCCGCTGACCTCAGGTCGGCGGGGCTTTTGTCTTGGTACGGTGGTCCTCCAGGTACGCGGCGAAGCCCGCCTTGGACTGGATGCGGAACGCGGGCAGCCGCGCGAGGGGCTCCGGCGCGAAGGCGTACTGCTCGCACACGAGGCTGGCCCGCAGGGCGCCGTCCTCGCCTCCCTGGAAGGGGAGCACCTCGTGCATCAGGTCTCCCCGGAAGTGGACGAGCAGTCCCGGCTGGGGGTGGACCTGGCCCACCGTCCGCTTCTTCCGGGAGAGCACCAGCGCGCCGCCCGTCACGCCCGTGGGGACGCTCAAGTACAGCACGCTCACGTGCTCGGGCGTCGCGTCCGGCTCGCCGCTGGGAGCGCGCAGGGTCGCGTCGACGTGGCGGTCCACGCCCCGTCCGGCCTCCAGCAGCAGCAGGTTGACGTAGAAGGCATTGGGGACGCGGGGCTCGGGGCGCGCGCCGAACCACCGCGAGCGCCAGGAGCGCAGCCCCCGCCAACTCCCGGGCTCCATCACCCGGTCGAGGTAGTCGCGCAGGAAGGGAAAGCGCTCCTCCAGCGCGGGACGGCCCGCCGCGGTGAAGATGAGGGAGAAGCCCCGGCTGCCCTGGAAGGTGCCCATGAGGGGGGTCCTCGCCACGAAGCGCGAGGAGAGCAGGGTGCCACTCAGCGCCTCCAGCGCCGCGCGGGGCAGGGCGTCGGGGTGGGTGACGTACTCGCTCACGGGCCCGCGGCCTCAGCCCTCGAGGGGCAGCTCGGCGAGCACGAGGGGACGGGCCTCCTCGAAGGCGCGCTCCACGCGGGCCACCAGGGCCTCGCCGCCGTCCCGCGCCGACGCCTTGGCGTGGGCCTCCAGCGCCAGACAGCACTGCCGCAGCCGGGGCAGCCCGTACACGGCGCTGCTGCCCGCCAGGTCGTGGGCCTCGCGCGCGAGCCGCCCGGTGTCACCAGCGGCCACGGCCTCGCGGATGCGCGAGAGCTGAGGGGGAATGCTGTCGAGGTAGCGGTGGAACATCCGCGCCAGGGCGGCCGACGCGTTGGTGTCGCCCAGCTCGCGCAGGCGGCAGAGGTGCTCCAGGTCGAGCGCGGGGGCGTCGTCTCGCATGGGGCGGCACTCTACACCGCGGCGAGCCCGGGACTCTCCAACATCTCCAAAAGCGCTTTTTCCGCGCAGTGCAGGCCGGGTTTCTCGTGCTGGGCCAGCTCGTCCACCGACTCGAAGTAGCGGCCCACCACGCGGCCCTGCTCGAACATGGCCAGCACCGAGGGGTAGATGTACGAGTCCCGGGCCACCGCCGGGGTGTTGCCCAGATGGGTGGCCGCCTCCTTCACCGCCGCCACCATCGTCTTCTTCACCGCCCGCAGGCCGGCGGCGTCGCACACCCGGCCCTGGGCCCGCGCCAGCGCGCAGGCGCAGATGAGCGTGCCGCCCCAGGTGCGGAAGTCCTTGGCGCTGTAGCGCTCGCCCATGACCTCGCGGATGTACTCGTTGATGTGGCGCCGCCGCACGTCCACCACGAGCCCGTCATCCAGGATGAACTTGAACACGTCCCGCCCGCGGACCTTCAGGCACTCGCGCACCACGCGCGCCACCTGCCGATCCTTCAGCTCGCGGTGCTGGTGCTGGCCGCTCTTGCCCGGGAAGTCGAAGATGACCGTGTCGCCCTTGAGCTTCACGTGCCGGGCGCGCAGCGTGGCCAGGCCGAAGCTCTGGTTCTCGTCCGCGTACTGCTGGCTGCCGGGACGGATGAAGCACGTGCCCAGGATGCGCAGCAGGCACGCCATCACCCGGTTCCTGCCCAGCCCCTTCTGCCGCAGATCCGCCGCCACGCGCCGCCGCAGCCGGGGCAGGGCCCGGGCGAAGTCCACGATGCGCTGGAACTTCGCCTCGCCCTGCTTCTTGGTGAAGGACGGGTGGTAGCGGTACTGCCACCGCCCCGCGCTGTCCTGCCCGATGGCCTGGAGCTTCGCCCCGGGCGAGCCGCTCACGAAGACGTGCTTCCAGGCGGGCGGCAACTTCATCGCCGCGATGCGCTGGGCCTCGCGCGCCAGCACCGGCCGACCATCGGGCCGCACATAGCGGAAGCCCCGCTGGGGTGTCCCCAGACGACGGATGCCCGCTTGCTGCATTCGCTCGATGTGCGTCATGCCTTCACTCCCGCCTTCCGCCGCGCGCTGTACGCCGTGTCCCTAATGGCTGTGCAGCGTCTCCCTTCCCGTCAACGCAGCCCCGGCCCGCCTGGACCCAAGGCAAGCGAGGAAGAAATCGCTCTGGGTGGTTTTCGTCTTCTCACGCTCCTGGAATACACTGCCGGACACTTTCCCTTCACGGGTCCAATGACCGACTTCCTCGACGCCATCCTCGCCTTTCCCACCGTGGTGTTCACCATCCCGCTCGGCGTGGTGGTGGGCTACTGGCTCACGGTGATGGTGGGCGCCGTCGGCGTCGATCTGCTCGATGGCGACCTGGGCGACTTCGCGCTCGGCGCCAAGGCTGGCGCGCTTGAGGGCGGCGTCAAGGGCGCGGTGGAAGGCGGCGCCCACGCGGCGGCCGAGGCCCATGGCCACCACGAAGGGGGCTCGTTCCTCGAGGTGCTCGGCTTTGGCGGCGTGCCCGTCACCGTGTCCGTGAGCTTCGTGGTGTTCCTCTCCTGGCTCCTGTCGCTCGCGGTCGCCCGGCCCCTTCAGGGCATGCTCGGCGCGCTGCCCGGGGCGCTCGTGACGGGCGGACTGTCCCTGGGTTGCCTGGCGGTGGGCGGGGTGCTCGCGGGGTTCGCGGTGCGGCCCCTGCGTCCGCTGTTCGCCACGCATCAGGCGCCCCGGCGCTCCGAGCTCATGGGCCGCGTGTGTGTCATCGCCAGCGGGCGCGTGGATGGCCGCTTCGGCCACGCCACCTTCGCCGATGGCGGCGCGGGGCTCATCCTCAACGTCGTGTGTGACAAGGCCAATGAACTCAAGCGCGGCGAGCAGGCGCTCATCCTCGCCTACGATGCCGCGCGCGATGCCTACGAGGTGGAGCCCGTGGACTGGCTCCTCCCGGAAGAGGCCCTCCAGCTGAAGGATCCGGCCGCCTCCGCCTCGCTCGCCCGGGAGAAGCTGCGCGCCCGGTAGTGTCCTCGCTTTCTGTCCGTACGTGCACCGGGGGGTGTCCCAGGGGGTCCCCGGCCGCGCGATGTGAAACCCCCCGGTCTACCTCGCTCGGGAAACGCAACCGACATGGAACTGCCAATCGTCGCCTCCGGAATCGCGGGAGGACTCTTCTTCCTCTTCTGCTCCGCGTTCATCGTCTCCAGGTTCTACCGGCAGGTGGACCAGGGCCGCTCGCTCATCATCAACCCCTTCAAGGGCGAGCCCGTCGTCACCTTCACGGGCTCCATTGTCTGGCCCATCATCAACCGCGCCGAGGTGATGGACATCTCCCTCAAGACGGTGGAGATCGACCGCCGGGGCAAGGAAGGCCTCATCTGCAAGGACAACATCCGCGCGGACATCAAGGTGACGTTCTTCGTGCGCGTGAACAAGACGCGCGAGGACGTGCTCAAGGTGGCCCAGTCCATCGGCTGCGCGCGCGCCAGTGACGAGGAGACGCTCGAGCACCTGTTCGAGGCCAAGTTCTCCGAGGCCCTCAAGACCGTGGGCAAGAGCTTCGACTTCGAGGAGCTCTACACCCACCGCGAGGCCATCAAGGATCAGGTGGTGCAGGTGATCGGCAAGGACCTGAGCGGCTACATGCTCGAGGACTGCGCCATCGACTACCTGGAGCAGACGACGATCGACGTGCTCGACAAGCACAACATCCTCGACGCCCAGGGCATCCGGAAGATCACCGAGCTCACGGCGGTGCAGAACGTGCACACCAACGAGTTCCGCCAGAACGAGCGCATGGCCATCACCAAGCGCAACGTCGAGGCCGACGAGGCCATCTTCGCCCTGGAGCGCCAGCGCGCCGAGGCCGCCGCCAAGCAGAAGCGCGAGATCGAGTCCATCCAGGCGCGCGAGACGGCCGAGTCCGAGCGCGTGAAGGCCGAGGAGTACGCCAAGCAGCAGCTCGCGCGCATCAAGGCCGAGGAAGAAGTCCTCATCAACGACCAGAACAAGCACCGTCAGGTCGAGGTGGCCCAGAAGAACCGCGAGCGCGTGGTGGGCGTGGAGTCCGAGCGCGTGGAGAAGGACCGCGCCCTGGAGGCCATCAACCGCGAGCGCGAGGTGGAGCTGTCGCGCATCGGCAAGGAGAAGCAGCTCGAGGGCGAGAAGAAGGCCATCGCCGACGTGGTGCGCGCGCGCATCGCCGTGGAGAAGACCGTCGCCGAGGAAGAGGAGCGCATCAAGGACCTGCGCGTGAAGGCGGACGCCACGCGCAAGAAGGACGCGCTGCTCATCACCGCCGAGGCCCAGGCCCAGGAGAAGCTCGTCAAGGACATCAAGGCCGCCGAGGCGAGCAACGAGGTGTCCAAGTTCACCGCCAAGGAGAAGCTCACCCTGGCCGAGGCCGAGCTGCAGGCCAGTGACATGACGGCCAAGGCGAAGATCCGCCTGTCCGAGGGCATCCAGGCCGAGGAGGCCGCCATGGGCCTCGCCGCCGCGCGCGTCAAGGAAGCCGACGCGCTCGCCGCGGAGAAGCAGGGTCTGGCCGCCGCGCGCGTGCGCGAGGCCGAGGCCGCCGTCATGGAGAAGCAGGGCATGGCCCAGGCCACCGTCACCGAGCGCCAGGGCCAGGCCCAGGCCACCGCCCTCAAGGAGAAGGGCCTGGCCGAGGCCGCCGCCGCGCGCGAGAAGCTCATCGCCGAGGCCGCGGGTGAGAAGGAGAAGGGGCTCGCGCACGCCGCCATCGGCGAGGCCGAGGCCCAGGCCATCCAGAAGCGCGGCGAGGCCGAGGCCGTGGCCATCCGCGAGAAGCTGCTCGCCGAGGCCAAGTCCATCGAGGAGAAGCTGCTCGCCGAGGCGCGCGGCCTGTCCGAGAAGGCCGAGGCCATGAAGGCGCTCCAGGGCGCCACGCGCGAGCACGAGGAGTTCCGCCTGCGCCTGCAGAAGGAGCGCGACGTGGAGCTCGCCGCCATCAACGTGCGCAGGGACATCGCCGAGCACCAGGCCAAGGTGCTCGCCGAGACCATGGGCCACGCGAAGATCAACATCGTGGGCGGCGACGGCCAGTTCTTCGAGCGCTTCATCAAGGCCATCTCCGTGGGCCAGGCCGTGGACGGCGCGATCGACCAGAGCGAGACGCTGCAGAAGGCCTTCGCCGGCTACATGAACGGCCAGAAGGACCTGGCCGCGGACCTGAAGGACATCCTCTCCAAGCCGGGCCTCACCAGCGACGCGCAGAACCTGGCCATGGCCGCCCTGCTGCACCGCATGGCGCCCGCGCCCACCGCGGCCACCGCCGCCAACCAGCTCAAGTCGCTCGTGGAGACCGAGCCCGCCGTCCGGGCCTCCGCTCCCGAGCGGACCCAGGGCTGACGCGGGCCGGGTCTCCCCGGTTCCGTTCGCATGAGGGGCGCCGTGCTTCCGAGTTCACTCTCGGGGCGCGGCGCCCGTGGTTTGAAGCACCCTTCCTCCGTCTTCTTCCGGTGAATCGACGATGGCAACTGAAAGCCCCACCCCCGCTGGCGAGACCACGCTCGAGGGCGGCAGCTACGAGGTCATCCGCGCGCGCCTGCTCACCCAGGCCGAGGCGCTCGCCACCCAGGCCCAGGATCTCAACGAGCGGCGCAAGAAGCTCTTTGGCGGCAGCGAGGCGGCCGTCATCGGCAACGAGCGCGTGCGCACGGAGAACAACTGCGTCGCGCGCGACATCGTCGGCCTGGGGCGCTACCTGCTCTTTGGCTACAACGTCTTCATCGGGCTCAAGAAGGAGACGCGCGTCTCGGACGTGTTCTCCCTGCACAAGTTCGAGAAGACGGCCGAGGGCGGCTTCGACTTCTCCGAGGTGCCGGCCACCGAGGCGGGCGGCTTCCTCACGGACGCGCGCTTCGTCAAGGACTTCGGCGAGCTGTACAAGTACTACAAGGACGCGAAGCTCGTGCAGCTTCGCCGCAACGAGTCGCGGCTCCTGGCCGTCTTCCAGACGGGTCAGTCCGAGCGCGACATCAAGGTCTTCCGCTTCGCCCTGGACACCGAGGGCAACGCCACCTACCTGGACAACCAGGGCGAGCGCGACCACGTCTTCCCCCCGTCCCACGACTTCGAGTGGACGGTGGCCACGCGCGAGGACTACGTGCTCGGCCAGCACCCCCACGTGAACATCCTGGATCAGGTGTTCGTGGAGACGGTGAAGGGCGACCTCACCGTGAAGGTGGAGGACAACACGGCGGACGGGCAGGGCATCTACCGCGAGCCCGTGGATGATCCGGATCAGTCGCTGGACGACGCCGAGTACGCCTACGCGAAGATCGGCGGCCTCATCCTGCTGCGCGTGCTGCCCTTCCGCGAGCAGAAGCACCGCTACCTCGTCTTCAACACCCGCACGCAGCACGTGGCGCGCATCGATGCCATCGGCAACGCGTGCGTGCGCCTGCCCGAGGATCAGGGCATCGTCTTCCCCGGCGGCTACTACCTGCAGACGGGCGACTTCAAGCTCTTCGACGGTATTGGCCCGGGCCTGCGCTTCAAGCGCGTCATCCGCTCGCCCAACGGCGAGGACGTGCTCTACGTCTTCTTCCGCGCGGACGAGGGCTGCTACGTCCTCTTCCCGTACAATTTGGTGCGCAAGGAGGTGCAGAACCCCTTGCAGGGCCACGGCTTCAGCCTCTTCGGGGACGGGCGCCTGGTCATCTTCCGCTCCACGTCCAACGAGCCCACGCGCATCCACCCCATGCAGGTGTGGCAGACGCCCTTCGTCTCGGCGGAGCACGCCGCGAAGATGCCGCCCGCGCCGGGCTACCTGGGCAAGGTGGGCAACGCGGAGCTCGTGCGCGGCATCTCGGACGCGCTGACGCTCGTGCGCCTGGCGCGCACGGACAAGCCCTCGCGCCGCACCTACGAGGACCTGGCCGGCTCCGGCACGCGCATGCTCGACGCCTTCTACTGGCTCGGGCACGAGGAGACGCGGCTGTCCGCGGGCATCGAGCAGCTGCGGCGCACCTCCGAACTCATCATCGACGAGTTCGAGAAGGTGCTCGCCCTGCGCAAGCGCGCCCAGGACTCCCTCGCCAACGCGGTGACCGCCCAGGAGCAGGTGCTCCTGCGCGTGCGGCCCGAGGAGCTGCAGAGCGCCGAGGGCTTCATGCATGCCCTGTCCGACCTGCGCAAGCAGCGCGGCCAGCTCATCACCCTCAAGGAGGTGCGCTACATCGACACGGCGCGCCTGGGGCAGATGGAGCAACAGGTCGTCGACGAGACGGACCGGGTGAGCGCCGACGCCGTGGGCTTCCTCCAGCGCGACGAGGCGCTCAAGCCCCTGGCCACCCGGCTCGAGGAGCTGTTGCAGAAGCTCGAGCCCATCCAGACGACGATGGAGCTCGCGCCGCTCGCCGAGGACGTGGAGCAGGTGGGCAAGGGCCTGGAGGTGCTCAGCGAGACGGTGGGCGGCCTGCAGGTGGGCGACCCGCTGGCGCGCGCGCGCATCCTCGAGGGCATCTCCGAGCTGTTCAGCCGCCTCAACCGGGTGCGCGCGGGCCTCATCGCGCGGCGCAAGGAGCTGGTGGGCCGCGAGAAGCGCGCCGAGTTCGGCGCCCAGTTCAAGCTGCTCGGCCAGGCGGTGGAGAGCGCGCTGAGCGTGGCGGACTCCCCGGAGAAGTGCGACGAGGGGCTCTCGCGCCTCACCGTGCAGCTCGAGGAGATGGAGGGCCGCTTCGGCGAGTTCGACGAGTTCCTCGGCCAGCTCACCCAGAAGCGCGAGGAGCTGCTGGAGGCGTTCGGCCAGAAGAAGCAGGCGCTCGTGGACGAGCGGCAGCGCCGCGCGCAGAACCTCTTCGGCGCCGCCGAGCGCATCCTCACCGGCGTCAACCGCCGCGCCAAGTCCTTCAAGGCCGAGGACGAGCTCCACTCGTACTTCGCCTCGGACTCCATGGTGCTCAAGCTGCGGCAGCTCGCCCAGCAGCTCCTGGACGTGCAGGACAGCGTGCGCGCGGACGAGGTGCTCAGCCGCGTGAAGACGGCGCGCCAGGACGCCCTGCGCGCGCTGCGCGACCGCAATGATCTGTACGAGGAGGGCTCGGGCGCTCCCGTCATCAAGTTCGGCAAGCACCGCTTCAACGTCAACACCCAGTCGTTGGACCTGACGCTGGTGCCGCGCGAGGGCGCGCTCTACCTGCAGCTCACGGGCACCGACTACGCCCAGAAGCTGGAGGACCCCGCGCTGGAGCAGTTCCGCCCGCTCTGGGATCAGCACCTCGTCTCCGAGACGCCCGAGGTGTACCGCGCCGAGTACCTCGCCGCGCAGGTGCTCCTGGACGCGGAGGAGGGCAAGGGCGGGGTGACGCTCGCGGCGCTGCGCCAGGCGGAGCACGAGCCCAATGGCCTGCTCGAGAAGGTGCGCGCCCACGCGGCGGACCGCTACGACGAGGGCTACGAGCGCGGCATCCACGACGCGGACGCGGTGGCCATTCTCGGGCGACTGCTCGCCATGCACACCGGCGCGGGACTCCTGCGCTTCGCGCCCACGCCGCGCGCCTGGGCGGCCCTGTACTGGGCGCTGGGCGGTGAGGCCGAGGAGAAGGTGCTCCTGCACCGCCGTGCCCGGAGCCTGCACCGCCTGCGCGGCGCGTTCGGGGAGACGGCGGAGCTGACGGTGCTCGGCGAGGAGGCCGGCACGCGCATCGGCGCGTACCTGGAGGGCGTGGGCGTGCGGGTGGGCCCCGCGGAGGCGCGACTCGCCGGGCGCTACCTCGTGGAGGAGCTGGGCGTGGAGCGTCCGCGCTTCACCACCAGCGGTGAGGCGGTGGCGCTCAAGGACGCGCTCATCGCCCAGTTGGATCGCACCAACACGCGCTCGGCCTTCGAGGACGACCTGCGCGGCCTGGAGAAGAACCTGCCCGAGCGGCTGCGGGTGGTGCGCGCCTGGGTGGACGCGTTCCTCGCGCGGCGCGAGGGCGGTCCGGGCGCGGCGGCCCACGTGGCGGTGGAGGCCGCGGTGGTGCTGCTCACCGAGCGCAAGCTGGACCGCGAGGTGGCCGGCGCGCTCACGTCCGCCGAGGTGCCGGGCATGCTGGGCCAGCACCCGCGCATCCACGACCGGGTGCTGCCCTTGCGCCTGGACGAGTTCCTCACCCGCCTGAGCGACTTCCGTCAGGTGCGCGTGCCCGCCTACCACGCCTACCGGGGGCTCTTGCGCGACCTGCTCGAGAAGGAGCGCCGCCGCCTGCGCCTGGAGGAGTTCACCCCCAAGGTGCTCACGTCCTTCGTGCGCAACCGGCTCATCGACGAGGTGTACCTGCCCCTCATCGGCGCCAACCTCGCCAAGCAGCTCGGCTCGGCGGGGGAGAACAAGCGCACGGATCGCATGGGCATGCTCCTGCTCATGTCGCCGCCGGGCTACGGCAAGACGACCCTCATGGAGTACGTGGCCAGCCGCCTGGGGCTCACCTTCGTCAAGGTGAACGGCCCGGCGCTCGGCCACTCCGTCACGTCCCTGGATCCCGCCGAGGCCCCCAACGCCACGGCCCGCCAGGAGGTGGAGCGCATCAACCTGTCCTTCGAGATGGGCAACAACGTGATGCTCTACCTCGACGACATCCAGCACACGGATCCGGAGCTGCTCCAGAAGTTCATCTCCCTGTGCGACGGCCAGCGCCGCGTCGAGGGCGTGTGGAACGGCAAGACGCGCACGTACGACCTGCGCGGCAAGAAGTTCTGCGTGGTGATGGCGGGCAACCCCTATACGGAGACGGGCGAGCGCTTCCGGATTCCGGACATGCTCGCCAACCGCGCGGACACCTACAACCTGGGTGACATCCTCGACGGCAAGGAGCACCTCTTCGCGCTGAGCTACATCGAGAACGCGCTCACCTCCAACTCCGTGCTGGCGCCGCTCGCCACGCGCGAGCCGGCGGACATCCACAAGCTCATCCGCATGGCCCAGGGCGAGGAGATCCCCTCGGGCGAGCTGTCCTACGGCTACGCCGCCGCCGAGCTGCAGGAGATCGTCGCCGTGTTCCAGCGGCTCTTCCGCGTCCAGGACGTGCTGCTCAAGGTGAACCTGCAGTACATCGCCTCGGCGGCCCAGGACGAGCGCTTCCGCACCGAGCCGCCCTTCAAGCTGCAGGGCAGCTACCGCAACATGGGCAAGGTGACCGAGAAGGTCGTCGCCGCCATGACGAACGACGAGCTGGAGCGGCTGCTCGACGATCACTACCAAGGCGAGTCGCAGACGCTCACCACCGCGGCCGAGCAGAACCTGCTCAAGCTGCAGGAGATGCGCGGCCGACTCTCGCCCACCCAGGCGGCGCGCTGGGAGGAGATCAAGCAGGGCTTCGCGCGCGTCAAGCGCATGGGCGGCAAGGAGGACGATCCGGTGGCGCGCGTCACCGGACAGCTCGGCGCCATCGAGGAGCAGCTCGGCGCGGTGCGCGACGCGGTGGTGCGCGCGGCCGAGACGGCGCGCGCGCCCACGGGGCCCGGCCCGCTGGCGGAGGTGACGCCGCGGCTGGAGTCCCTGCGCGAGGCGCTCTTGGAAGTGGCCCGCCGCGAGGCGCCCGCGCCCGTGGTCCAGGTGCCCGCCGCGCCGGACCTCTCGCCCTACCTGCAGCACCTGGCCAAGGTGCTCCGGGCCCTCGCCGAGCGCTCCGTGACGCCCGCTCCGACGGCCGTGGACCTGGGCCCGGTGATGGAGCAGCTCACCCAGGCGATGAAGGCCCTGGCCGAGCGGCCCGTCGCCGTGGCGCCCATGGCCGCGCCCCCGCCCGCGGACCTGGGCAAGTACATGGAGCAGATGTCCCAGGCGGTGAAGGTCATGTCCGAGCGGCCTCCCGCGCAGTCGTTGCAGCGTGCAGCCATCTCCGGACCCGCGCCCGCCGAGCTGGGTCGGCAGCTGTCCCTGGTGGAGAACGCCCTGGCCCCGCTGGAGCGTGTGGCCAAGCGCACCCTCCAGGGCGGTGAGGAGAACCTCAAGGCGATGCAGGTGTGGCAGGCGGTGACCGAGGCGCTGGAATTGCTACAGGCGCTGCAGCGGCCCGTGGGCTAGGGCTTCTGTTCGATGCCGGGGACCCCGTGGGGCAGGGGTCCTCGGGGTTGGCTTGCGCCTGGGATTTCTGGGAACATGTTGCCTTCGCGCGCTGTTTCGCGGTGCGCGAACCCACTCCCTCCACTCCAGATCATCCGCCCCCACATGAGCTTCAGTGAAGAGACCACGGCCCGGAATCGTTTCTCCTATTTCACGCTGGCCCTGCTGCTCGCGGGCATCGCGGGAGGCGTGAACGCGATCGCCTTCTTCGCGTTCGGCGTGCGCATCAGCCACATGACGGGCAACGTCTCCTGGTTCGGTGAATCGTTCGCCAGTGGCCGCTTGGACAACGCGCTGGAGGCGGGCTACCTCGTCATCGCGTTCATCCTCGGCGCGTGTGCCTCCGAGGCGCTGCTCGAGACGTCGCGCAAGCGCCGGCGGGGCCAGTACATCCCCGCGCTCGCGCTGGAGATCGCCACGCTCGGCGCGGTGGCCTTCTGGGGCCACACCAACCCCGAGATGCACGAGAACTTCCTGCTGCGCTGCCTGGCCTTCTCCATGGGCCTGCAGAACGCGCTCACCACGCGGGTGTCCGGCGCGGTGGTGCGCCCCACGCACCTGACGGGCGTGCTCACGGACCTGGGCATCCAGGCGGTGCGCGTGCTGGTGTGGCTGCGCGATGGCTTCCGGGACGGGGGCGCCCGGGGCTTGTGGGACCGCCTGGTGGGCCTGCCCCGCGCTCAGCAGTTCGAGCGGGCGCGCCTGCAGATGGGGCTGGCGCTGTCCTTCGTGCTCGGCAGCGTCCTGGGCTCGTTCCTGTTCCTGAGCTTCGGCACCATCGTCCTGCTCTTGCCGTGCCTGGGCCTGCTGATGGTGATCGCGCTCGATATGAGTACCATGGCGAGCCACACCCCCGTTCCCAGCACCTGAGCGCACACGGCGCGGGTGCCCCGAGGTCCCGCGCATGTCCGTTGACGCTCCCGCCTTCGATCCTTCCACCGTGGACCTGGAGGCGTTTCTTCGGGACGTGCGCGCGCTGCGCGCGGAGATCGACGCCACGGTGGGCGAGGAGGATCTCGCCCACCTGCGGAAGATCGAGCGCTGGGGCCGCGCCGCCACGGCGCTGGGCGCGGCCACCTGCTGGCTCGGGCCCAACCCGCTGAGCATGGCGGCGCTGAGCCTCGGCCGCTCCACGCGCTGGCTGCTCATGCACCACGTGGGGCACCGCGGCTATGACCGCGTGCCGGGCGCTCCCGCCGAGCGCACGAGCAAGGGCTTCGCCAAGGGCGCGCGCCGCTTCGTCGACTGGTTCGACTGGATGCTGCCCGAGGCGTGGATGTTCGAGCACAACGTGCTGCACCACTCGCACACGGGCGAGGACGCGGATCCGGACCTGCTCGAGCGCAACGCCGAGGGCTCGCTGCGCCGGGAGGATCTCCCGCTCGCGCTGCGCTACACGCAGCTGGCCCTGCTCGCCATCACCTGGCGCGCCAGCTACTACGCCCCGGAGACGCTCGCCTCGCTGCGGCGCAAGCGCCGGCCGGACGGGCCGCTCACGCGCGAGGAGTGGGCCGAGGTGCTGCGCTCGGGCTACGCGCCCTATGCGCTGTGGCACTTCGTGGGCCTGCCCGCGCTCTTCCTGCCGCTCGGGCCGTGGGCCGCGTTCAGCGCCGCGTGCAACTCACTCGGCGCCGAGGTGCTCACCAACCTGCACACCTTCCTCGTGGTGGGCCCCAACCACACCGGCGAGGACCTGTACCGCTTCGACTCCAAGCCGGAGAACCGGGGCGCGCGCTACCTGCAGCAGGTGCTCGGCACGGCGAACTACCGCACGGGCGGGGACGTCAACGACTACCTGCACCTGTGGCTCAACTACCAGATCGAGCACCACCTCTTCCCGGACCTGTCCATGCGCCAGTACCAGCGGGTGCAGCCCCAGGTGCGGGCGCTGTGCGAGCGCCACGGTCTGCCCTACATCCAGGAGAGCGTGTGGACGCGGGCGCGGAAGATGGTGGACATCGTGGTGGGCAAGACGTCCATGCGCCGACTCACGCGTCGGGAGGACAGTGGCTCGCCGGGTCCGCTTTCCGAGGTGGCGTGATAGGGTGCGCGGCCGTGCACACCATCTTCGTCATGATCAAGTGTGAGCTGGGGCAGACGTACAAGGCCGCGGCGCTGATCGCCGACCAGGTCGACGAGGCCGCCGAGGTCTACTCCACCTCGGGCGGCTACGACCTGCTGGCCAAGTTCCATCTGGAGAAGGCCCAGGACATCGGGCGCTTCGTCACCGAGCGCATCCAGACGCTGCCCGGCATCAAGGACACCTACACCATCACCACGTTCAGCGCCTTCTAGCGCCGGACCCCACACCCGACGGGCCGGGCCTCCGCGTGCGCGGGGCCCGGCCGGTGGGCACTCAGCGGGTGGGAACTCAGACGATGTGCGCGGGCTCGGACGGGGCCCCATGGTCCGGGCCGTGGCCGTTGGCGTCGGACGCGGAGCGGCCCGGGGCCTTGCTGCCGAGCGGATTCCACGTGCGGGTCGTCTCGTTGTACTCGAGCACCTCGGACTCGCCCACGTCGTAGAACCACGCGTGCAGCTTCACTTCGCCCGCCTCGTGCTTGCGGCGCAGCGCGTCGTTGCTGAGCGCGTGGCGCAGCTGCACCAGGGCGTTGTGCTTGGCCAGGTCCTCGGGCGAGGTGTCCGGGGGCAGGCCCTCGAGCGACGCCTTGCCCTCGGCGAGCCAGTCCACCACGCCCGGCACGCCCTCGGGGGGCTTGGCGGCCAGGAGGGCCTTCATCGCGCCGCAGGCCGAGTGCCCGCAGACGATGACGTCCGACACGCCCAGCACCAGCAGCGAGTACTCGATGGCGCTGCTGACCGCGGGCGCCAGGGGCGAGCTGGCGTGGGGCACCAGGTTGCCGATGTTGCGCACGATGAAGAGCTCGCCGGGATCCGTGGAGGTGATGAGGTTGGGGCTGATGCGGCTGTCGCAGCAGGTGATGAGCAGCGTGTGCGGCTTCTGCCCGTGCGCGAGCTGATCGAAGAGCGGCTCGTAGCGCGAGCGGCGGCGCTGACGGAAGCGCTCCACGCCGTGCACCAGGCGGTCGTGCGTGGAGGAGGGGTTGCTGCCCTTGAGCTTCTCCACCACGTCCGACTCGGAGATGGCGAACAGGGGCTCGAGCTGGGCGCCGCGCGGGTGGCGCAGCAGGGCGTTGCGCACCTCGGCGCGCGCGCCCTGGATGACGACCCGGCGGTTGGTCTCCACGAGCGACTCCATGAGCTCCACGAGCAGCCCCGCGCTCGAGGCATCCATCGACGGCACGTCCGACAGGTCGAACACCACGCTGCGCGCGGGATCCAGGCCCGCGGCCTCCGAGCGCAAGGACTCGAGCGTCGCCGAGGACAGGAACGTCAGCGGCCCGCTGAGCAGGAAGCGGTAGGGGCCGGGCGTCTCCATCTGCAAGAGGCCCGTCTGCGAGCGGCCCAGGCGCACCACCGCGATGGCCAGCGCCACGATGATGCCCGTCTGCACGCCCGCCGCGAAGTCCACCAGCACCACCGCCAGGAACGTCACCAGGAAGACGCCCGCCTCCAGGTGGGACGCCTTCCACAGGGTGATGAGATCCTGCGGGTGGAGCATGCGGATGGCCAGCGCGAGCAGCACGCCGGTGAGCGCCGGGATGGGGATGTGGGCGAGCACGGGCGTGAGCAGCACCACCACCGCCAGCACGACCACGGCCTGGATGATGGAGGCGCGCCGGGTATGGGCGCCCGCGCGCACGTTGAGCGCCGAGCGCGCCAGGGCGCCCGTCACCGGGATGCCGCCGAGCAGCGACACCGCCATGTTGCCCAGGCCCAGGCCCACCAGATCCTGATCCGGATCATGCTTCTGGCCCACGCCCAGGTTGGCCACCGCGCTGCCGGACATGATCGACGCGAGCGAGGACAGCGCGAACATGACGAGCACGGTGCTCAAGAGCGAGCCCCAGCCCGAGGTGGGCAGGGTGGGCAGGGTCCACTGGGGAACGGCGTGGGGCAGCACGCCGAGCGTCTGCACCTGGAGGCTCAGCGCCCAGGCCGTGACGGTGGTGAAGGCCACGGCGATGAACGGCGCGGGCAGGCGCGGCAGGACGCGGGGCAGGCCCAGGGTGAGCCCCAGGGTGACGAGCGTGAGGAACACCGTCACGGGCCGCGCCTCGCCGATGAGCTGGCCCAGGTGGGTGAACACGTCGAACACGTGCGACTCGTCCGGCGGCGTCACGCCCAGCGCGCGCGGCAGCTGCCAGATGAAGAGCACGGCGCCGATACCGGCGATGAAGCCCGAGACCACCGGCATGGGCACCGAGCGGATGATCCGACCGAACCCGAGCATGCCGCTGACCACCTGCAGCAGGCCCACGCCCAGGCCGATGACGACCAGGCCCCCCAGACCGTACTGGCTCACGGCCGAGGCGATGAGGACCGCCATGGCGGCCGCGGGACCACTGATGAGCAGGGACGTGCCACCGAACAGGGCGCACACCACGCCCGCGATCATGGCCGACAGCAGGCCCACCTCGGGAGACACCCCCGAGGCCAGGCCGATGGCCAGCGACAGGGGAATGGCGACGGCCGCCACACGCCAGCCCGCTTGGAGGTCCCCCTTGAGGTGACGGGCGGAGAAGAGGGCCTTCCAATGGGGAAGCAGTTCACCCAGGCCGAGGGCCGGGCGCATGGCGGGCGGACGCGACGGGGAGCGCGAAGAAGAATTCAAGAGCATGGGAAAAAGTGGGTGCGAAGTCAGAGCGGAGCCAGTCCTCCCCGCACGCGACGTGCTGGGTGGCTGGCGATTGAACGGTTGGATTCGAGAACGGGCGGCTCACACGACCGGCGCGAAGCAGGGACCCCCGAGGGGTTGCTTCACACCGGTGAGGGTGGATCGTCGTCGTCCAACGCATTGCGCGGCGGCAACAACACGGCGCGCCAATGACTCCGGGCGATGTCCTGGCCCGAGAGGATCGGGGTGGGCAGGGGGCGCACGAGGCGGCGTGCCCGGGGCACGGGGCCCGGCCCTCCGCCCGAGCCCAGGATGGCGCTCAGCCGGGGCCGACCCAGCGAGCCCATGCCGTGCAGCTTCTCTTCTTCCGCCACGCCCCCCAGCCCGTTGTTCGGGCTGCTCGTCAACGCGCGACACGGCTGCCATGCCGCCGACCGCACGACGACGGACGGCTGCTGGACGGCCAGCAGTGCGCAGAGGAAGAGTTGGAAGAACATGACGGGGTGCAAGCGGCTCAAACTAATACGATTCAGCTCACGATGCCATTCCCTCCTGTCCTTCACGAAATGAATTTTTCTCATCGGACATGGAAATAGCCGCTTAACTTGGAAAAGCCAGCAACCAAGCGAGATGCGAAAGCGGTGATGGTAATCCGAGGGGGAGCGAATATCATGGCGCCAGGTCATCGGGCCGGAGCCGGTGCCTTGCACTCGGGGAGTGAGGAGCCCACGTGACCCCGTCGCTCAGACCCATTCGCTTCCTGCTCTACCCCTCGCTCGGTGAGGTCCGCGAACACGTCCGGGTGGAGCTGTTCTGCCGGGTGCTGTCGGAGCGGTTGGGCCGGCCGGTGGTCGCCGAGTTCTCGCCGACCTACGAGGCCGTGGACGCGGCGCTCCAGGGCGGGCAGGTGGACATGGTGTGGGGCACGGCCGAGCAGTGCGATGCCTTCGCGCCGCGGGCGCGCGCGGTGCTGCGCGCGGTGCGCGCCGGCAGTTGCCGCTACCAGGCCGCCCTCGTCTGCCGCGCCGACGCGCCCCTCACCCTGGAGACGCTCCGGGGCCAGCGCGCCGCCTGGGTCGCTCCCCGGTCCACGGGCGGCTACCTGATGCCCGTGCGCTTCCTCGAGGAGCAGGGCCTGTCGCCGGACTCGTACCTGGGCGAGCAGCGCTTCCTGGGGACGTACCGCCGGGCGCTGCACGCGGTGCTCTCCGGCGAGGCGGACTTCACGTCCGTCTACGCCAGCCAGCCCCACGCGCACGCCATCCGCACCGTCATCGCCTACCACATGGGCAAGGACTCCGCGCGCTTCGAGCCCTTCCTCTTCACGCCCCCGGCCCTGGCCGACGGCATCGTCCTCACCCGGCACCTCTCCGAGGTGGACGCGGCGCGCATCCAGCTGCTGCTCACGCGCTTGAACACCGACGGCGCGGGCCTGGAGATGCTCATGGGGCCCTTCAGCGTGGAGGGCTTCGACGGCTCCGCGGACACGCGCTACTCGCCGCCCGTGGCGCGCAGCACCCAGTGCACCGAGTACGTCGTGGCGGAGCTGGACGCGGACGACCACTGCCACCGGCTCTGGTCCCCGTCGGGGCGCGCCTTCGGCCGCCCGCTGGAGGACGTCCCCGGCCAGCCGCTCACGGAGGCGCTGGGCGCCGAGGCCGGCGAGCCCCTGCTGTCCCTGGCGCGCACGGTGCGCCAGGGCGGGGTGGGGGGCCGCCTGGAGTACACCCTGCGCGTGGAGGGCGAGGCGCGCAGCTACGTGGCGGAGATCTCCCCGGGCCCCGCGGACGCCGCCGCCGGGGGCCGGCTGGGCCTGCTCGTGCGGGACGTGTCCGGCATGCGCTCGCTGGAGGAGCCCATGTACCGGCTGGCCTCCTTCCCCTTGCTGCACCCCGAGCCCCTGCTGGAGCTCAGCCCGGAGGGCGCGCTGCGCTACGCCAACGCGGCCTCGCACAAGGCCTTCCCGGAGCTGATGGACGAGGGCTCGCGCCACGCCCTGGTCCAGGCCGCCATGCAGTGGGCCTGGCGCGGCTCGTCCTCGGGCGAGCCCTCGCCCACCGTCTTCCTGGAGGGCCACTACTGGGAGCTCACGGTGGATCAGCTGCGGGATCCCCCGGGCCTGCGGGTGTTCGCCCGGGACGTGACGCTGCGCAAGCAGATGGAGGCGCGGCTCATCCAGGCCGATCGCATGTCGGCGCTCGGCTCGCTCGCGGCGGCCGTGGGCCACGAGATGAACAACCCCCTGGCCTTCATGCTCGCCAACCTCTCCTTCGCGCGCGAGGAGCTGGAGCGGCTCACCCAGTCGCCCCGGCTGCGCGCCGAGGCCGGCCCCGAGCTGGGGGACGTGCTGGAGGCCCTGGCCGAGACGGCCCAGGGCGCCCTGCGCATGAAGCACATCGTGCAGGATCTGCGCACGCTCTCGCGCAAGCCCCCCGAGCACCGCGCGCGGGTGGAGATCCGCCCGGTGCTCGACAACGCGCTCAAGCTGGTGCGCGGCGAGCTGCACCACCGGGCCCGGCTGGAGCGGGACTTCCACGAGGTGCCGCCGGTGGACGCGGACGAGGCGCGGCTCGGCCAGCTCTTCCTCAACGTGCTGCTCAACGCGGTGCAGTCCATGGACGCCGCGCACATCGCGCGCAACGTCCTGCGGGTGGCCGTCTACACGGGCGAGGAGGGCAACGTGGTGGTGGAGGTCCAGGACACCGGGCGCGGCCTGCCTCCCGAGGCGCTCGCGCGGCTCTTCGAGCCCTTCGTCACCACCCACCCCGAGGGCTCGGGCCTGGGGCTGTCGGTGAGCCACGCCATCGTGACGAGCCTGGGGGGCACGCTGCGCGCCGAGAGCCACGAGGGGCGCGGCACGCTGCTCACGCTCAGCCTGCCCGAGGCCGGTGACGTGGAGGTCAGCGCCCGGCGCGCGGGCTGAGGCCGTCCGGGCGCCGCCCGCGCTACTCCCAGGAGAAGGTCACCTCGTTCTCCAACAGGGCCACCTGGCGCCCGCTCACGCGCGCGTTCTCCAGGCCCAGGGCGCGAAAGAGGCCCAGGAGGCCCCCCTCGTGGTTGACGTGGAGCAGGAAGTCGCGCCGGGTGCGCAGCACGCCGTGGCGCGGCCCCATCCACAGCACCGTCAGCTCCCCGAAGCTGGCCGCGGCCCGGTGGGCCACGGCCATGTGGGTGATGAGCTGCCGGGGGCCTTCCTTCATGAGCAGCATGAAGGCCTTGCCCACCACCGAGCCCAGGAAGCCCGGGGCCATGCCCGCGGACATGCGCCGCACGGCCCCCTCGAAGGAGCCATGCCGCTCCGCCAGCATCCATGCCGCCGTGTACTGCATCCGCAGGTAGTCCCGGACGGGGTAGCTGAAGAAGCTCTTGAAGTCCGGCGCCTCGCGCGAGCCGGTCAGCTGCACCAGGGCCTCGGGCCCCAGGTCCAGCCGCACCGCGTCCAGCACGTTGTGGAAGGACAGGCCCCGGACGGTGTCCGCATCCGTCGCCAGGGCCAGCCGCCGCTCGAGCTCCTCGTACGCGCCCAGTGTCCCCGCGTCCCCGTGGGGGATGGCTCCGCCCCTCATTTCGTCACCATGCGCCGGGGCTCCCGTGGAAAGCTCCGGCTCCGGGTCATATCGCGGGTCAGCGCGGATGCGCCCGGCATTCTCGACGCGGGTGACGAGGGGGCGCGACATGCGAGGAAGATGGTCACCCGGGTGGATTCTGGGAGGCGTGGGGCTGCTGCTGGGCGTGGGCTGGCTGTGGCACGCCTGGACGCCCGCCCTGGATCCGGGACCGCTCCCCGAGCTTCTCGCCCCGCGAGAGGAAGCCTCCCGGTTCGAGCGGCTGATGGCGGAGCCCCTGCCCGAGGCACGCGGCGCCCTGGGCATTCAGGGCCGGGTGACGGGGGGGACGGGGGCGGTGGCGGGCGTCCTGGTGAGCGCCTGGCTCGCGAGCCCGCCCGAATGGCGCACCCGGCTCGAGGCCCAACTGTCGCGGCGCGGGCCGCCAGACGGGTTCAACGAGGGGCGGTCGGACTGTGACGACCGTGCCGCCACGGCGGCGCTGCTGGCCGAGCTCACCGAGCGCGGGCGGGTGAGGGCGCGGGCCTTCACCGATGCCCAGGGTGTGTTCCGACTGGAGGGGCTGGAGGAGGGGCGCTACGAGCTCTGGGCCGAGAGCGTCACGTCCCAGTATGCCTTGAGCACCGACGTCCTGGCGGGCACGGACGAGGTCGCGCTGCGCTTGAACTCGGGGCGGACCCTCTCCGGCGCGGTGTTCGACGTGGACACCGGACAGCCGCTCGCGGACGTGAGGGTCATTCAGCTGGGGCCGGGCGCGGGTGGAGTCGTGGAGACCTCGACGGCCAAGGATGGGCGCTTCCGTCTGGGCCCCATGCCCTGGCTCGACACGAGGACCGAGGTGAAGCTGCTCGTCACCAAGGACGGGTGGGAAACGGTGTGGCGGCCCGTCACGGCCCGGGACACGGCGCACGTGCTGGGGCTGGCCCCCTTGCGAACCCTCTCGGGCCGGGTGCTGGAGGAGGGCGGGCCCGTGGCGGGGGTGCCCGTCCAGCTCTCGCGGGACCTCGGCGGATGGGCGGCGCGGGTCACCCAGACGGATGCCCAGGGCTTCTTCCACTTCGATTCCCTGTGCCCCCGCACCTACGTCCTGTCGGCGACGCACGCCGGCCGCTATGCCCGTCAGCACGTGGTCGCGGAGTGGGACGCGCTGGAGCTCGTGCTCGCCCACGCCCTCACGCGGCTGGAGGGGCGCGTCACGGACATGGCGGGCACGTCGCTCGCGGACGCGGAGGTTTCCTTGAGCGACTCCCACACGCCCCCGCTCGTGCGCCTGACGGATGCCCAGGGCCGGTTCGTCTTCGACTCCCTCGTTCCGGGTCCGTATGCCCTTCGCGTCCAGGCGGCCGGACATGCCCCGCTGGACATCCCGGGGCGGCGCATCGGTCCGGGGCCGTCCCAGGAATGGAATGTCGCGTTGCCCGGCCTCCGGGCGCTGGCGGGGGCGGTCGTGGACGAGCGAGGCACGCCCGTGCCAGGCGCTCGGATTCGTGTCCTCGATGCGCCGGACGACGCCTCCACCACGTCCGATGCGCGCGGCGCGTTCGCCCTGGCGTTCGACGCCTCGCTCGACGCTCGCCTCGAGGTGCACCATCCGGACTTCCAGCCCTGGATGGCCTCGGTCGCGGAGACCGAGCGGACCCTCCGCCTGACGTTGAGGCGAGGGGCCTCCCTGGAGGTCCTCGTCATGGACGAGGACGGCCGACCCGCGCGGGGGGCGACGGTCGTGATCGAGCCGTGGCCCCAGCCGCCCCGGACGACGCGCACGAACGCGGACGGACGGGGGGTCTTCCCGGGACTGTCCTCGGGCTCGTTCCTGGTGAAGGCGTCCGCCCCGGACGCGCGGCACCGACAGGTCCGCCAGCAGGTGGACGTCTCGGAACAGCGGGCCCAGCGGCTCTCGCTCCAGTTCCCGGCGGACTGGACACTCAGGGGCCGGGTCGTGAACGACGCGCACGAGCCCCTCCCCGACGTCTGGCTCCAGCTCCGGCGAGAGCAGTCGCCGACCCTCGATCCGCACGGGTACTCCGAGTCACTCGTTTCCGGGGCGGATGGCACGTTCTCCCTGTCCGGACTGGAGCGGGTACGCTGGAGCATCGGGCCGAGCACCCCGGAGTATCGCCTCGCGGTCCAGACCACGCCCGTGGTGTCTCCCGATCAACCCGAGGTCCAGCTCGTCCTGACCCGCGTCCGCCAGGTCCAGGGGCGGGTCGTGGACCCGGCGGGTGCGCCCATCCCCGCGTTCCGCCTCAACGGCAAGGCCATCCACCATCCCGAGGGTCGCTTCTCCCTGTTCCCGCACGCCGGGCGCGTGTTCCACGTCGATGCGGAGGGGTATGCGCGCCGCAACATCGAGGTGAAGGAGGAGCCACCCCAGGACCTGGGGGACGTGGTGTTGACGCCGCTCGACTCACGAACCCTCACGGGGCAGGTGCTCGACGCGAGGACCCAGGCGCCGGTGGCGGATGCGCGGGTGAGCGCCTCCGTGCCGGGCGCGCACCGGAGCGCGGTGACCCACACGCTCGTGGATGGCCGGTTCTCCCTGGAGGTGTCCGGTGACGGGCGCGTGAGCCTCAACGCGTCCCATCCCGATTATGTCTCGGGAGGAACGCGCCTGGAGCGCGGGACGGCTCCGGCCCGACTGCTCCTCGAGCCCGCCGCCCACCTGCGGGGCCGGGTCGAGGTCGCGGGCAAGCGGGTGCTCGCGGGGCGCGTCCACCTGCGCTCGGAGACGGACGGCACGGACAGGAATGTGCCCATCGAGCGGGGCCATTACCACGTGACGCCGCTGCCGCCGGGCCGCTACACCGTCTGGGCGGTGGGCCCGAACGAACAGGGCCGCGTCCCGCTGAGCGAGGTGGCGTCGGTCTCGCTCCCGCCAGGAGCGCGAACCACCCAGGATCTCGTGAGCAGGGGAGACACCGCGGCCCTGGAGGTGACCGGGGTGGAGGGCGGCACCGAGGTCCATCTGGTCCCCGGGGAGCTGGCCCTGCTGAGCCCGAAGCAGGGCCTGTACAGCCGACTGGGAGATGGGTTCATCGGACTCAAGAGCGCGGAGGGCCTGCGACGCTTCGCCCGCGTGCCGGAGGGCCACTACACCCTGGTCGCCGTGAGCCGGAGCGACGCGGGCACCGAGGTCCACCGCGAGCCCGTCGTCATCTCCCGCTCGGGCGAGCAGTCCCTCGTGCTCAGGCCCCAGTGGACCTTCTTCGAGGAAGCGCCCATCCAATAAGTCAGTCGCGCGGGGGGGTGTTCTCCGCGAAGTACTCGTGGCTGTCCGCGTTGTCCAGGGCGCGCGTGGCGCTGCTGCGCGCCAGGCTCTGGGCGTTGCCCTGGCCATACGCGTGGTCGTTCGTGTCCGCCACCACGTTGAAGTGGCTCAACTCGTGGATGAGCGTGCCCGCCCTGGAGTCCGTGCCGGTGGTGGCCGCGCGCCAGAAGGCGCCGCACAGGTAGATGCGGTAGGGCGCGCTCGGGTACACGTAGGCGAAGGTGCCCGCGTCCGTGCAGGTGCAGTCCATCACGATGGGGGCGGTGTTCAGCGCGCTGGAGATGCGGCTGAAGTGGCCACGCGCCACGTCGCGGTGGCTCGTGGAGTAGCCACCAAACCAGGTGCCGTAGCGCTCCGAGCCCGCGCGCAGGCCATTGAGGTAGGCCATCGCGTTGCTCGCATAGCCCCGGGCGGCGGCCCAGGCGCTCTGCACCTGCGCCTGACGCGTGCTCGAGCAGCCGATGTAGCCCAGGCCCTGCGCCGTCACCGTGTCGCGCGTGTGCGTGTCGGGCGGGCGCGTCGGCCGACCCTCGATCCACAGGCTCACGGCGGCGCCATCCAGTTGCGCCACCCGGGTGAGCGCCACGCCGTGGGGCCCCTCGACCGGCGCGGCGAAGCGCACGGTGTACTCGCCACTCGCGCTCAGGTCGTACAGGTCCGACAGCGGCGCCCGCCCGGTGAGGCGCTCGCCCGGCGCCAGCACGAGGTAGTCGGAGGCCTCGGGCACCGCGCGCTTGGCGTGGGGGCCCAGGTAGGCCACCGGCTCGCCGTCGCGGGACACGTCGAACAGGCCTTCCTTCACGCCCTCGGCGTCCGGCACGTACCAGCGCAGCAGGCGCACCGGGTGGGTGGACACGTTGGTGAAGGTGAGCTGGAGGGCCACCTCGTCCTGGGCGCCCAGGGACCGTCGGGGCACGGACAGCTCCACCGCCACCTCCCCGGGCGGCACCCGCGGGGCCTCCAGCACGGTCCCGTCCTCGCCCGGGGCGGCGCCACACGCACTCAGGACACATGCCCCCACCACGCCTCGCAGCCACCCCTGGAATGCACGCGTCGCCTGGCCCATGGATTGTCTCCTCCCCCGAGATTCCGGTCTTTCCAGAGAGGTAGGGATTCCGGCGGGAGGCGCCTCTCCCCGAGACGAGGCGACGTGCACTCGTGCGCACTTCCCGCGCGTCACCGTCGGGAAACGGGCAGCCGTCCTGCCCGGCGAGACAGGGCGGGAGGCGGGTCGCGCGCGGAGTGCGCCGGGGCGCTGAGGAGGCCCCACCCCGAGTGCGTCCAGCAGGACGTCCCAGGTCAAGCCTCCAGATTCTGACTTGTTGGGGGCTTTACGATTCGGGGGCGCATGTTACTTGTCATGTCTTGCGCGAGTTCGTTGGAGTGCGAAGCGCATCGAGGCGTCGGGTGGGACGTCGCTGCGCGGAACCGGTGAGCCCGTCATGGAAGAGTCGAGCGAAACGACGGTCGAGGCGTTGCTCGAGCAGATCCGCCGCATCGCGGCGCGCGAGCCGCATGCGCAGTGCGCCGTGCGGGGAGGATCCCTGGGCCCCGTGGCCGCCGCCCTCAACGCCCTGTCCACGCAATTGTCCTCGCGGCGCATGGAGCAGGAGGAGGCCTTCGGGCTCCGGGCGCTGGTGGAGCAGTCGCCCAACAGCATGTTCAGCTGTGACGTGGACGCGCGCATCCGCTTCATCAACTTCACCATGCCCGGGCTCACCGTGGAGCAGGTGCTCGGCGAGAACCTCTTCGATTGGATCGCCCCGGAGTCGCGCGACAACGCCCGGGCCGTCATCACGCGGGTGCTGGCCACCGGGGAGCCGGGAGGCTACGAGGCCCGGCCCGCCGTGTCCGGAGGCCCCGAGTGGTTCGCCGCGCGCGTGGGCCCCATCATGGTGGACACGCGCATCGTGGGCTTCACGGTGATCCTCACCGACATCACCGAGCTCAAGCGCACCCACCTGCGGCTGGAGCAGTCCAACCGCGAGCTGGAGAGCTTCGCCTACGTGTCCTCGCACGATCTGCAGGAGCCCCTGCGCAAGATCCAGACCTTCGGCGAGCGCCTGAAGAAGACCGCCACCGGACTGAGTCCCGAGGCCCAGGACTACCTGGAGCGCATGCAAGGCGCCGCGACGCGCATGCGCCGGCTGATCGACGACTTGCTGGCCTTCTCGCGGGTGTCCAACAAGGGCCGGCCCTTCGTGCGCGTGGACTTGTCCCCGCTCCTCCAGGAGGTGCGCGAGGATCTGGAGGCGACCATCGCGCGGGCGGAGGCGTCGCTGCGCATCGCCGAGGCGCTCCCCGTGCTCGAGGCGGACCCCACGCAGATGCGGCAGCTGTTGCAGAACCTGCTGGGCAATGCCCTCAAGTTCCGCCGCGCGGACGTGCCGCCGGACATCTCCGTGTCGGCCCAGGTGGACGCCACCACCCAGACGTGCACGCTGGTGGTCGCCGACAACGGCATCGGGTTCGAGGAGAAGTACCGCGACCGCATCTTCGACGTGTTCCAACGCCTGCACGGCCGCGGGCAGTACGAGGGCACGGGGATCGGCCTCGCCATCTGCCGCAAGATCGCCGAGCGCCACGGGGGACGCATCGAGGCGCACGGCACGCCCAATCAGGGCGCTTCCTTCCACGTCACGCTGCCCCTCAAGCAGCCCAGCAGTCAGTGAGGAGTCATGGAGTCCAGACGCGCGGTTACCCTCTTGATGGCGGACGATGACCCGGATGACCGGGAGCTCGCCCTCACGGCGATCCAGGAGAGCCGGCTCGTCAACGAGCTGCGCTTCGTGGAGGACGGCGAGGAGCTGATGCAGTACCTGCGCCGCGAGGGCCGCTACCGCGAGCCCAAGGACTCGCCCCGGCCCGGCCTCATCCTCCTGGACCTGAACATGCCCCGCAAGGACGGCCGCGAGGCCCTGCGGGAGATCAAGTCCGACCCGGTGCTCAAGCACATCCCCGTGGTCGTGCTCACCACGTCCAAGGCCGAGGAGGACATCCTGCGCAGCTACGGCCTGGGCGCCAACTGCTTCATCACCAAGCCGGTGACGTTCGAGGGGCTCGTCGACGTCGTCAAGGTGCTCGACCGGCACTGGTTGCAGATCGTCGAGCTCCCCCCGGAGCCCTCCGACCATGAGGCGTGAGGCCGACGCCCGCCTCATCCGCGTCCTGCTCGTCGAGGATGACGAGGATGACTTCGTCCTGACCCGGGACTGCCTGCGCGAGCTGGGTCCGCGGCGGGTGGCGCTCGAGTGGGCGAGCACCGCCGAGCGCGCCCTGGAGGAGCTGCGCCCGGGCCGCCATGACGTGTGCCTGATGGACTACCGGCTCGGCGCCACCACGGGCCTGGAGCTGCTCGAGCAGGCCCGCGCCCGGGGCTGGCGGGGCCCCTGCATCCTGCTGACGGGGCAGGAGGACGACACCCTCGACCACGAGGCCCAGCGCGCCGGGGCCTCCGACTTCCTCGAGAAGTCCCAGCTCACGCCGACCCTGTTGGACCGCTCCATCCGCTACGCGCTCCAGCACGCGGACACGCTCGAGGCGCTGCGCCGCTCGCAGCAGAGCTTCCGCGAGCTCGCCGACCGGCTGCCCGATGGGGTGGGGGTGTTGCAGGGCGAGCGGCTGGCCTACGTCAACGCCGCCTACATCCGGCTGCTCGGCTTCTCCTCCGAGCACGAGCTGGTGGGCAAATCCCTGCTGGAGCTGGGCCAGGCGCAGCTGCCCGCGGATCAGTGGGACAAGCTGCACGAGGACATCCGGTGCACCCAGGCCACGGGCGCGCCCATCCCCGCCCGGGAAGTGCTCCTCATGCGCCGGGGCGGCGGCCGGGTCCCCGTGGAGCTGAGCCACCTGCCCCTGGTGTTCGACGGCAAGCCGTCCCATGTCTGGGTCCTGCGGGAGCTCACCGAGCGCAAGCAGATGGAGGCGCGGCTGCTGCGCGCCGATCGCATGGGCGCCCTCGGGCTGCTCGCCGCGGGCGTGGCGCACGAGATCAACAACCCGCTCGCCTACACCCTGGCCAACCTCGAGCACCTGGAGCGCCATGTGCTCGCCGGGCTGGAGCCGTCCGGGGTGCGCGCCGAGGCGCGGGAGCTGCTCGGGGAGATCCGGCTCGGCGCCACCCAGGTGCGCGACATCGTGCGGCAGCTCAAGATGTTCTCGCGCGGGGACGAGGACTCGGGCCTGGGCCCGGTGGACGTGCACCGCGTGCTGGAGACGTCCATCGGCATGGCCGTCAACGAGCTCAAGCACCGCGCGCGGCTCGTGCGCGACTACGGGCCGCCCCTGCGGGTCGAGGCCAACGAGGGCCGGCTCGGCCAGGTCCTCCTCAACCTGCTCGTCAACGCGGCGCAGGCCATCGCCGAGGGCCAGGCGGAGCGCAACGAGGTGCGCCTCGTCACGCGGCCCGAGGGCGACTTCGCGCGCATCGAGGTGCGCGACTCGGGTTGTGGCATCCCCGCGGAGCACCTGGAGCGGGTGTTCGATCCCTTCTTCACCACCAAGCCGGTGGGGGTGGGCACGGGCCTGGGCCTCTCCATCTGCCAGGACATCGTGACGGGCTTTGGCGGCACCCTGGGCGTGGAGAGCCGGGAAGGGGAGGGCACGTGCTTCTGGCTCCGCCTGCGCCTCGCGCGGCGCCCCGCCGTGCCCGCCGCCCCGGAGGCCCCGGGCGCCGTCGCCGTCCGGCTCCACCCCCGACGCGGCCGGGTCCTGGTGGTGGATGACGAGCCGCTCATCGGCACGGCCATCCGGCGCACGCTCCAGCGCGAGCACGAGGTCGTGACGCTGACGAGCGGCCGCGAGGCCCTCACCCGGCTGCTCGCGGGCGAGTGCTTCGACGTCATCCTGTGTGACGTGATGATGCCGGAGCTGAGCGGGGTGGAGCTGTACCACCAGCTCGCGCGCCAACAGCCCTCGCTGACCGAGCGGCTCGTGTTCCTCACCGGAGGCGCCTTCACGCCCATCGCCCGGGAGTTCCTCGCCGGGGTGAAGAACCGCCGCGTGGACAAGCCGTTCTCCGGGCAGGACCTCAGCGACCTGGTGCAGTCCATGGTGGTGCGGCCCGCGGCCTCCTGATCCACACCCCGAGTGTGGCTTTTGCCACGGGCGGGCAGCCGGGCGCCGGACGGTCGTGAGACAAGGGCTGTACGTTCCCGGGCGGACGCGATTTCCTCCCGGGTCGAATGATTCCAAGAGCAATGTTCTCGGGCCCCAGCGAGATGCACGAGCGTGTGCGGACGCATGACTGGGCCTCCAGTGAACTGGGACCGAGTGAGACCTGGCCGCGGAGCTTGATCGCCCTGGTGCGCACCATGCTCGCCTCGAGCTACCCCATGGTGCTCACCTGGGGGCCGTCCTTCCTCCAGTTCTACAACGACGCGTACTCGAAGCTCATCGGGGACAAGCACCCGGCGGCGCTCGGGCTGGACATCCGCATCACCATGGCCGAGGCGTGGGACACGCTCGGGCCGATGATCCACCAGGTGATGAAGACCGGGGTGGCCAACTGGACGCCCGCCCTGCTGCTGCTGCTCGATCGCGCGGGCTACCGGGAGGAGTCCTACTTCAGCGTCTCGCACTCGCCCGCCGAGGACGACACGGGCGACATCGTCGGCATGTTCGCCGTGTGCAGCGAGGTGACGGAGCAGGTGCTCGGCGAGCGGCGCCTGCGCCTGCTGCGCGACCTGGCCTCGAGCGCCGCCGGCACGCGCGGCGTGGAGTCGGGCTGCCGGGACGTCGTCACCGCCATCGCCGGACATCCCCTGGACGTGCCCTTCGCGCTGCTCTACCTGCGGGACGCGGAGCGCGGAGGCTTCGTGCGTCGGGGCATCGTCGGCCTGGACGAGCACGCCCCCGTCTGTCCCGCCCACGTGGACGCGGACGAGGCGGACCGCTGGTGGCCCCTGGGCCGCGCCGCGGGCGGGGAGACGGTGCTCATCGAGGACGTGGAGCGCCGGGTCTCGCTCTTGGGGGGGCGGTTCCAGGATCCCGTGCGCACGGCGGTGGCCCTGCCCATCGCCGCCTCGGGCCAGGCCGCGCCGCTCGGGGTGCTCGTGCTGGGGGTGAGCCCCAACCGGGCCCTCGACGAGAGCTACCGTTCCTTCCACGAGCTGCTCGTGGGCCAGGTGTCGGTGGCCCTGCGCAACGCGCTCGCCCATGAAGAGGAGCGCCGGCGGCTGGAGGCCCTGGCGGAGCTGGACCGGGCCAAGACGACCTTCTTCAGCAACATCAGCCACGAGTTCCGCACCCCGCTGACGCTCATGCTGGGGCCCACGCAGGACCTGCTGTCCGGACGCGCGGGCGCGCTCGCGCCGGAGGTGCGCTCGGAGCTGGAGGTCATCCACCGCAACGCCGAGCGCCTGCTGCGGCTCGTCAACTCGCTGCTGGACTTCTCGCGCCTGGGCGCGCGGCGGCGCGAGGCCAGCTTCGCCCCCCGGGACTTCTCCGCGTTGTGCACGGACCTGGCGGGCAGCTTCCGCTCGGCGGTGGAGCGCGCGGGCCTCGCCTTGCACGTGGACTGTCCGCCCCTGTCCCAGCCCGTCTACCTGGACGAGGAGGCATGGGAGAAGGTCGTCCTCAACCTCGTGTCCAACGCCTTCAAGTTCACCCACGCGGGCACCATCACCGTGCGCACGCGCCAGCGCGACGGCCGGGCCCGGCTCGAGGTGATCGACACGGGCACGGGCATCCCCGCCTCGGAGCTGCCGCGCCTCTTCGAGCGCTTCCACCGGGTGAAGGACGCCCGGGCCCGCACCCACGAGGGCTCGGGCATCGGCCTGGCGCTGGTGCAGGAGCTCGTGGCGCTGCACGGCGGCCACGTGTCGGTGGAGAGCACCGAGGGCAAGGGGACCACGTTCACCGTGGAGCTGCCCCTGGGCGCCGGGCACCTGCCCGCCGAGCAGCTCGAGGCGGCGCGTGGCCAGTCGTCCACCGCCACGAGCGCCCGCGCCTATGTCGAGGAGGCGCTGCGCTGGGCCGAGGACGAGGCGCCCCCGCCCACGCGGGACTCGGATCTGCCCCGGGCCCGGGTGCTGCTCGCGGACGACAACGCGGACATGCGCGACTACATCCGCCGGCTGCTGTCCGCCGAGTTCGAAGTGGAGGCGGTGGCCGACGGCCAGGCCGCCCTGGAGTCCGCGCTCGCCCAGCCGCCGGACCTGGTGCTCTCGGACGTGATGATGCCGCGCCTGGATGGCGTGGGGCTCCTGCGGGCGCTCCGGGCCGCGCCCCATACCCGCGAGCTGCCCATCCTCCTGCTCTCGGCCCGGGCGGGCGAGGAGGCCACGCTCGAGGGCCTCGAGTCCGGCGCGGACGACTACCTCGTCAAGCCCTTCTCCGCGCGGGAGCTGCTCACCCGGGTGCGCGCGCACCTGGACCGGCTCGCCATGCGCCGGGAGGTGGTGCGCGAGCGGGCCCGGGTGGAGACGCTGCTGGAGGCGGTGCGCGCGCGCGACGACTTCCTCACGCTGGCCTCGCACGAGCTGAAGACCCCGCTCACGGCCTTCCAGCTCCAGCTCGGCGCCATCGTGCGCGGGATGAACAAGGCCTCGCCCCACGACATCGGCGAGCGCCTGGAGACGGCGCGCCGCTCCGCGCGTCGGCTGTCCCACCTGGTGGAGACGCTGCTGGACGTGTCCAGCCTCACCCCGGGCCGCATCCGCCTGGAGCGCGAGCCGGTGGACCTGTCGGCGCTGGTCCAGGACGAGGTGGCGGCCCACGAGGACGAGGCCCGGCGCGTGGGCTCGAACCTGCTCGTCCACGCGGCGCCCTCCCTGGGTGGACGCTTCGACGTCCAGCGCATGCGGCAGGTGCTCCAACACCTGCTGTCCAACGCGCTGAAGTTCGGCCGGGGCCAGCCCGTGGAGCTGTTCCTCCGGGAGGAGGGCGCCCGGGTGACGCTCGCGGTCGTGGACCACGGCATCGGCATCCCCGAGGCCGACCGCGACCGCATCTTCGAGCGCTTCGAGCGGGCCGTGCCCGTGCGCAACTACGGAGGCCTGGGCCTGGGCTTGTGGGTGATGCGACAGGTGATCGAGGCCCACGAGGGCAGTATCCTGATCGAGGAGACGCCAGGGGGAGGGGCCACGTTCCTCATCCACCTGCCGCGCGACACGCGCGGGGCGGGCGCCCGCACTCCGGCGAACTGAGCCGCGCCCTCCCTCTCGCCGCCGCACGGATCCTGCCCATGAACATGCGTCCCTTGTCGATGACGGCCCTCCTGCTCTGGAGTGGCCTTGCCACGGGCTGTCGGAACGACCCCGCTGCGGAGCCCGAGGTGCCCGAGGTCACCGACGAGGCCGGCACCTGCGCGAGCCCCCGGGGCACGGACTTGCCCGAGTGTCCGCGCCTCTGTGACGCCCGGGCCCAGGGCGAGCCCCCCGCGGCGGGCGCGGACCTGTCGCGAGACATCCGCTCCACCGCGCTGAACGTGAAGCTGGACTCGCTGGAGGCCACCGCGCTCATCCAGGTCGCGGGCTCGTCGAGCGACACCCTGTCCCTGAAGGTGGGCTCGCTGCGCATCACCGGGGTGAGTGGCCGCTGCGGCCCGCTGAAGTACACCGTGAAGGACGGACAGCTGGACGTGGGCCTGCCGGGGTGGGCGTCCTCGGTCCGCGTGGACTACGTGCTCCAGCAGTCGCCGGACTTCGACGGCTACCTGCCGAGCGGGACGAGCTTCATCTGGCCGTCCTTCTGCGGAAACCTCTACCCGTGCCACCCGGCGCTCGCCGATGGCGCCACGTTCTCGCTCCAGTTGGAGAACGTGCCCGCCGGGAAGAAGGCCATCTACGCCGAGTCCATTCCGGGCGACGCGCCGCCCTACATGCTCGCGTGGGCCGTGGGCGACTACACGGAGAAGGACCTGGGCCGCACCACCGCGGGCACCCAGGTGGCGGTCTGGTACCTGCCGGGCGAGGAGGCCGCGACCACCGAGGGCACGCGGCACCTCAAGGACGCGGTGGACTTCTACGAGCGGCGCTACGGCGCCTACACGTTCGGAGGCAAGGTGGGCTCGGTCTCGGCCAACTGGGGCGCGGGCGCCTACGGCGGCATGGAGCACCACCCGTACTGGCACGTGGCGGCGGACGCCATGGGGGACCGGCTCGTGCACCACCACGAGGCGGCCCACGGTTGGTACGGCAATGGCGTGCGCATCCAGTGCTGGGAGGACTTCGTCCTGTCCGAGGGCACCTCCGAGTACCTGACGGCGCGCGCGGTGCGCGAGACGGAAGGGGAGGCGGCCGAGGCCCAGGTGTGGAGCGACTGGCGCACGTCCCTGGAGCGGGCCGTGTCGCGCGGGGACACGCTGGCCCTGCCGGACGGCACCTGCAATGAGATCGACATCCTCACCCATCCGCTCTGGTCCTCCATCCCCTACAAGAAGGGCGCCTTCTTCTACCGGGCGCTGGAGAAGCAGATCGGCACGGCGGCGATGGACCAGGTGCTGGCGCGTTTCTACCAGCGGCACGTGGGCGGCGCGGCGCGCATGCAGCAGCTCTTGGATTTGGTGAAGGAAGAGACGCGCTTCGATCCCACGCCGCTGGCCAACGCGTGGCTGCGGCAGCTGGGCATCCCGGCGGAGACGCCGTAGCGCCGCGCCTGAGCGAGGCCGGGCTCGTGTGCGTGACGACGCCCGGCACGGCGTCGAACCGCGGCCTCGCCGCCTCGAGTTGCCCGGGAAGGGCCGCCAGTGTCGCCTCGGCGGTATCCAGCTAAGCGTGCGCCTCGGTCGTGCGCGCCTCGCCCAGGCTGCGCTGCGCGTCCGGGCCCACGTCATGGCCCAGGCTGGAGCGCGCCAGGGCCCAGGACTGGGGCTGCCCCTCGCGCGTGAGGACCGCGAGCGCCCGCCCCATGCGCCGACGCGCCACGCATAACCAGCCCTTCCCTGAACTGGCGCGGCTTCAACACGCACTGCGCTCGGGCAGGGGCTGCTACCGCTCGCGACCCCAGGCCGTGCTTCAACTCCTTGGCTCTTCTTGGTCTCCGACTGATTCACCCGAGCCGTGAATCAGAGAGGAAGCACCGCGAGCCGACGGGCAGCAACTGCACCTCCAGTGCAAGGGCGCACGGTCGTGCTTCCGTTCCTCTCCCCAAACGACAAGGCTGCACACAGGCGTTTTCGCAGGTGAAATTCACATGCTGCCTACACGACGCCGGGCCGCAAACGACTCCTAACTTCCTCAAGGCCAACACCGCGAAGACGCGCACCTACTCCCTCTTCCAAGCGGCTCGTCAGTTAGAAAATGGCGGAAGTCGAGTCAGAAGTCATTCAACTTGCGCTTCTTCCTCAGGGATGGCGACGCGAGCGGATTCAACTTGGCGTGGAGCAGGACTGGCGCGTGATCGATATTGATGTCTCTCCACTTTTCCAGCTGATCCGCCGAGACGTCCTTGGTGAGGTGATCCTCTAGCGAGGTGTAGTCATCATTCGGTGGCGGTATCGCATGAGCGGAGTTGGCTGTGAACGCATGGTTGTCGAGCAAGAAGTGGTCTGCGGTCTGCCCGAGCTTCCCCTTGCCAGGGAAGCTTGTGTTCTGCTCAGGAGCGGCGAGGTTCCAGTCTTCGCTCTGTTCGAGTTCAGCCCACTGAATCTTCGCGCCACGCTCGGCATACCAATCGCCGGAAGCCATCGTACTGTGCCCCTTTTCCTTGAGCACCTCGGCGGACTTCCGGATGTGCTCGACCTGCTTCGAGATGGTCGAGATCGATGGAGAAGTATGCACGTTAATCACGGACATGGGTTGATACTGAATCTTGCGATGCTTGAGATTGGAGTGTTTCCTTCTATACTTTAAATTAGGCTTGCCCGTAGCGAAATTGTCTTTGCTGGGGGGCCGCAGGTTATAGCGTCCGATGGGAACATTAAAACCATAGACCGAGGTGGGACGGGGCTGATTGTTTTTCTTGCCGAAAATGAGGTTTCCCGAGTAGGGCGCAAGTCCCGTGTTCTCCTTGTTCATTACGTACAACTTGGGCCTCTGGTGGATCATCGCGGTGTTGTACATCAAAGGATAGGATTCATGGTACGTTCCGGCCTTATAGGTCGGACCGGGATGCATGGCGTACTGAGAGGTGGGTATGTTCTTGAAGGCGCTCGAGTTCTGGATGTATTTTTTGAAGACGGAGGGACTTGTCACTTCCTGAAAATTGATGAACGAGGGGAGCAGCTTGGCGATCGTCTCGCCCAGAGCCTCGCTTTTCTGTTTCTTGACCTCGGACCGGGTGCTCTTGGAGTACTTCGCGACGTTGGATGTGAGCGCGGTGAAGTCGACGCCGCTCACATCCTCTTGCTCGTCCTTTTCGGGCTCCTTGGGAACGAAGTCCTCATCATCCGAGTCCTCCTCCGGTAACTCATCCCCCAAAAGTATGGCATGAGAGGGCGGGTCTCTCGGGGAGCGAGACCCGCCCTTGCTTTTGTTAACGGACCCTTTACCGCTTCGTGGCTGTGAGGAATGGACGGGCACGCGTGAGAAATCGTGGCATGGGCGGGCCGCTGCTTCCGGAGCCCGGTATGCATGCTCGACCTGACTCTCGTCGGGTTTGCTGGTGGACGGGCTCCGTTTGGAGGAAGACCGACGGGGTTTGGATACCGATTTGAGTGGCAAAGGAACGCTCCTTACCAATGACAGTTTCTGTGTGAATTACAATCGCCCGCAGAGTTCTAATCAACGCCGGATTTGACACTCCCTCAATCTCGACTTGGACGTGTTCGCCTGCGTGAGGTGTGAGGCCAGCAGTAGGTCTTGGACGTCCTTCTTCCCATTCAAAACAGCGGCTTTTGTAGGCGCCTGATTCTCAGAGGAGGTTGAACTGGAGCAGTCAGGCGAGCCGCCGCAGCATGAGGTCAATCATGCCGAGGTGGATAGGCGCTTCAGGTGATGAATCTTCGCGCTCGTGGTCTTTGGATACCTGCGCTGACGGTTTAGTCACCCGAACGTCCGCTCCACCATCCATTGCTTGGGCAGGAGGACGAGTCCCTTCGCCTGGTCCGAGCGTTCGACCACCTCGAGGTTAATGCCACTCTCCTTGGCCACCTCATCCACCCGCGGTCCGGTATAGGCCTCATCCACCCAGAATTTTTCCAACGTGGGATGCTGCTGAGCTGCTATTGGTAACACCGCTTGAGTTGCATCTCTGTCTTGCACATCTGCCGTGCTCATCCACGAGACAAGCAGGAGGCCCAGCGGCATCCACCCTGAGCCATCCCCTTATTTTCGCATCGTAACCCTTGTTTTCATTGGGCGTCCGAGGGAGCGGCGTGCGGTGCTGGCCCCTGGCTGGGTTTGACGAAAGATGCCGCCACCTGCAAGCGCCTGAAATCACTGGGAATTTCGGCCGATAAATGAGGAGATGGCTCAGGACTTCCGCTGCATCCAGGGGTGGGGCGGCGAAATGCTTTTTCGTATGGGGTCACAGTGTGCATTTCATTGGAGCGTTTTTCAGAGAAATTTAATGTTGTGGATGGGTAACTGCTGTCGTTCCGCCTCGCGCAGCGCCGCGGTGTTTATGTTCCGCATTGAGATGTGGGGGGCTTGTCCCGAGAGCCAACCTTCCTCGGCGGCAAGGAATGCCGCGTTGACTGCTATTTTGCGAATCAGCGCGCCAGAAATTTCAAGATTAGATAGATGTTCAAAATCCAAGGACTCTATCGGGGCGCCGGACGGGAATGAACACACCCACAGCGCCTTGCGTTGCTCTGGACCCGGCATCGAGAAGTTCACCACGAATTGCAGGCGGCGAGAGAAGGCGCGATCGAGATCGGACTGGCGGTTGGTCGTGAGGATGGCCAATCCTTGGAATGATTCCACGCGCTGCAAAAGGTAACTCACCTCCAAGTTGGCATAGCGGTCATGGCTGTCCCG
This sequence comes from Archangium primigenium, assembly GCF_016904885.1. NCBI lineage: Bacteria > Pseudomonadati > Myxococcota > Myxococcia > Myxococcales > Archangiaceae > Melittangium > [Archangium] primigenium. The sequence continues at coordinate 5,964,171 of NZ_JADWYI010000001.1, read as the reverse complement.
CACCTCACTGCGCTGACCAAACAACGCATCGGCTTCGTCGAAAAGTAGAGCACATCCTCCCGCTTCAGCCGCATCAAAAACCTTGCGCAGGTTCTTCTCTGTTTCCCCGACATATTTGTTCACTACGCCGCTCAAATCGATGCGATAGAGGTCCAATCCAAGTCGCTTCGCCAACACCTCGGCGGCGAGGGTTTTGCCTGTACCACTTGGGCCAGCCAACAGCACACTGGTGCCCATTCCTCTCCAGCTTCCAGTCGAGAACCCCCACGTCTCGTGAATGAGCGCCCGATGGCGTACATGCGTTTCCACCTCGGCGAGCTGTCGAGCTTGCGTTTCGGACAGTATCAGGTCTGTCGAATGCGCTTTCAAGTTCAGTCGCTGTGCCAATCCCTCCAGCCTCTGGCGACACTGTGCCTGGGACCCGGCCCAAAGCGCTTCACGCACCTCTCCAGGTTTTGGAAGACCACCACGCGCCAGGAGTTGGCCTAACCCTTGTGTAGTGGCCGCCTCAATGGTCGCACAGTCCAAAGTGAATTGGTTTACAAGGGCATCAATGGTTTCTGGGAGTTCGAGGCGTTGCACTGTTTGGGGTTCGAGGCTTCGTTCCAACCCTTGTGTCCAAAAGGCACGCTGTTCCTCAATGGAGAGCGGGGGGACTTCGTAGAGGGCATTGGTGCGAGTTCCCGTGGCGCGGCGTTCAGGCGTGGCAAGAAAAAGCAACCCGTGGATTGATGCCACCAATCGTTGGATGGACGCGACACGCGCAGGCTCCGAGGAATCCATGTTGTGGCAGTCCAACAGGAGGGCGTGGCCACCGAGCAGCGCTTCCCGGTTCCACAAGCTCGCGAAACGCGCTGTCCCATCTTGGGAGTCGGGCAGGTTTTCCGCAGGAGCGCGCAGGAGTGAAAGGCCGAGCAATGCGGTGGAATGTTGGGCGAGCGTGGCCTGATCCGATGCACTGCGTCCAACGAGTTGAACGACAGGGAGTGGGGAATCGCGCGCCGCGCCGGCGCAGGTGGCGGCCACCTGCCGGGCCAGGGCCTCGTGCGTGGGCACCAGGGGTCTTGCGTCGGGCGGAGGCTGGACACAGCGAGCCAGCCGCTCGTCGAGGCCATCGATGCCGATGAGGTACTGCCAGATGCGCTCCTCCACGCGCAGAGGTTCTTGGGTGAGGGGTGAGCCCAGCCCCACCGTCACCAGGTCCCACTGCCGCAAGGCCCCCTGGGGTGACAGGGCATCCCAGTGCGCGTGGGGCAGTGCCGCCAGCGCCAGGGCGAAAGTGGGGTAGGGCCGTTGGGCGTCTCCCTGGGCCCGGGCACACGCGGCGGGAATGCGCGAGTCCAGCTCCATCCCGGCCCCCAGCAAGAGCACGTCCCGCTCGAAAGGGCTCAGTCCGAACGTCTCGCACAGCACGCGCAGCGCGGGGGGACGTCCGGCCTCCGCGGGCCACTCGGGCCACGCGTCGGCGTCTTCTCGCGAGGGAGGCGCGACGGGGGCCTCCGCGCGGGGCGCTTCGGCATGCCGCTCCAGCAGGCGCCGCACCCGCTCGAGGCAGGTGGAGAGGAAGGCCCGGTTGTGCTCTTCCCAGGTCATGGGGTGCCCTGACTTTCGTCAGGGGGGGAGACGGAGGCGTCCGGGGGGAGCGCGAGCACTTCGCGGAGCGCCTGCCGCGCGCCCTCGATCCGCAGCAGGGTCCGCGTCAGGTGATCGCGCCGCGTCTCCAGTTCCGCCAACATCTTCTGTCCCGTTTCGTATTCGGAATCCAGCGCGCGCAGGCGCTCCTTGATGTGTCCGCTCATGGCCGCACGCTCACGAGCCAATGGCGATGAATTGGAAGGGCATGGCGGCCCCCTTACCATCCGCCAATCCCACTTTGATGATGAGCCTATCGCTCGTGACTGCCATGACCAATGCATTCGTGCGGGTGTCTGCATCATGCACCCGCGTGTACCAGTTGTTTTCCGCCTTCGGATCCAGGCCAGCGGGGAGGAAGGTCCTGCTCGCGATCACGGTGGGAGGCTTCTCGAAGACAGGGTCGAATTCGATCTCGAAAACACCTGGGAGAGCCGTTAGGGTTCCCCCTCTATTGATCCTGAAGCCGCTGCCTGCGTCGATGGTCTTGTCTTCCCTCACGGAGCCGCGGATGATCCGAAGCGGATCCTGTGCGCGTACCACGTGCATGCCACCGACCGACAGGGAAGGGGTTTTGACGGCGAGCCCACCCTCGATGCTGACATGGCCCTTGAGGGTGACACCGCCATCGCGGATGCTCAGGCGCTCGTCGCCGCCCTGCCAAAGACTGAGCGTGTCCTCGGGATCGTTGTCAATGCCAATCCGGAGGATCGCGTTTTCGCCCTTGTCGGCGAAGTAACGGATGAAGGCGGAGTCGGCCGCGCCACCTCCTGGGTTGGACGGGAACTGGATGCCGGCGGATGCGGTGTTTCCAGCCCGAGGAATGAGCGCCCCCATCACTTGAAGATTCCCGCTCACGCTCACGCCGCTCTCCGGCGGCTCGGCGTCGACCTTCGCGATCGAGCGCAGGACATGTCCCCCCATGGGGCCTGGCAGGTGAACGCCCGCGTAGACGCGGTGGCTCGTCTCCACGGACTTGATGTCACCGTTCTCCGTGATCACCTCCGCGAGCAGCACGTGAGCCGCGCTCCCATCGATCTCCGCCGAGAAGAAGATGTCTGGCTTCTGAAGAAATCGGTTGGCACCTGAGACGTCCTGCTTGCTGTCGGAGCCGTCCACCTGTTCTTCCTGGAAGCGCATATACAGGTGCGTTCCTCCCTTCTCCGGGAAGAAAATCGTTTGAGCCGTGTTCAGCAGGAGATGGCGTCCCAGGCCGTCCACGGCCGCCCCGGCGGTGACGGACACCGTCCTCGCGTCCACCCGGGTGACCTCCAGTCCCTCGGCGATCCCGGGCGCGTGCAGGAGCCGGTCGTGACTGCGCTGCCGGTCGATGTGATATGTCTGCTCGTCGATGAAGTCCTGCTCCATCAGGAATTGATTGTTGTAGTAGCGCAGGCGCTTGGTCACATACGGGGGCTGCTTGTCGTCCATCATGTCGTGGCTTTCCTTGGGCTGAACTTCACCCTGCCCAAAAGGGTGTTTTTCCCAATACGGAGTTCTTTTCCCTGCTCGTGGGAGATCTGCATGCTGGGGGAGTGGATTTCCAGGGCGTAGACCGTGTGCGCGGGCTTCTGCTGATCGACGAGGGTGCTCACCTGATGCGCCAGCCGGGCCAGTTCCGCGGGATCGCGCTTGTGCACGGAGAACGAGACGCGGAAGAAATGGGACTCTTCCGGGTCTCCTCTCGAGACCTCGACGGACACGTCTGGCAGGAGGAGCTGGAGCACCTCCCGCACTCCCTCCCGGGTGCCCCGCTTGCGATGCAGGGACACCGCGCGTCGGATGAACTGGCGCTTGAACTCCAGCGACCATTCCTGCCGCAGGCTCACCGCGACCCAGTCCGCCAGCCAGGGAAGGAAGTCCTCGGGTGCACCCCTGTGTGGGTTTTCTCCCACCGGGTCGAACCAGGTGTGGATGCGATCCAGCGTGAGTTCGAGCCCCTCCGGCATGCCGGTCTCCGAATACCCGGTGTACATGTGCTCGAAGGCCTTCAGGAAATCACCCAGGACGGGATCCTGCTGGAGGACGGCGGGCAGGTATTGGAAATAGGAACTCGTCGTCATGAGTGGCTCCAGGTGTCGTCGGCCACGGACTTCGTCTTGAAATTCTCGGAAGAGAGGTTCACGGCGGGGAGTTCGTGCGCCTGCAACCGCACCCCCCCCTTGTTCGGGAGCAGGCGATGCGAGTCCTCTTCTTCCAGCACCAGCCGGAACGAATCGCCCAGCTCCACGTAAGCCACGCCGGGCTGGTCGTGAAGCCAGGCGAGCAGCTCCGAGACGAACACGCTCCGGCCCAGGGGCCATCCGCGGCCGTCCGCCCCGCCGTGCAATGCGTGGAGGTGGCGTTGCACGGCTTCGGCGGCCTTCTTCTGGACGTCCTGGGCCACGGCCTCCGGTCGCAGGTAGAGGGTCGCCTCGAGACTGAATCGCACGTACTTCGGGCCAACGACATGACAGACGGTGGTGAGCAAGCACCGCGGCTCGAGAAACTTCCACAGGGACGACAGCACCGTCGCGTCGGGCTGTTCGGTCGTGCCGGGCGGCGTGGATGCGATTGTCTCCGAGATGACCACGATGCTGAAGTGTCCTGGCTTGACCTCGTTCGGTGGGCCCCCCGTCAGGTCACGCTCGGCGAGGCAGTGGATGCGTCGCGGTGTGGGGTCTCGCGTCGTCTTCACCCACTGCCTGGCGAGCCACTCGAAGTCCTCGCACGTCACCGCCCGGTAGGGGGTGCGCAGCTCCAGGAGCGTGGCGTGGATGGCCCTCGACAGCGCCTCGGGATCCGTCTCCTCGCCTGGAACCGGGCGCTTCCAGTCCGGTGCGTTGAGCAGTCGAAGGAAGGTCCACGTGCTGCGCTCGGGCACCTGATCCACGCGGTAGAGCACCATCTCGGTGAGCCAGGCGAGCAGTTCCACGAGCATGATGCCAGGGTCGGATGGGTTGTGGTCCGTCCAGCCGGGGGCGAGCGTGGGCAGCAGGGCGCGTGCCTCCGCCATCAGGTCGGCATGGGTCAAATCATCGAGCGGAGAGGGGTCGCGCATGGTGATCACTCCGGAATGCCCGCGAGCCGAACGTCGAGGAAGGCCTCCTCGACGAAGAAGAGCGACTTGGACCCAGGGACCGCGGGCCCGAAGGAAAGCGTGAGTTCGGCGGACAGGACATGATCCACTCCCTTCTCCTGATGGATCAGGGCCAGCAGTTCCGACTCCCGTGGCCGCTGGTCAAAGTCCCATCCAGCGCCTGTTGGACCGCCGGTCAAGGGATGCAGGTAGCGCGCGAGCCTGTCGCGCGCTCGCGTCCGGACGGCTTCTCCCTCCGCGACCCGTCGGGGGACGAGCACGGCCGTGAAGGCCGCCGCGATCCAGGTGGGTCCCGTGACGTGGAGCACGGTGGTGGGCGGACAGCGTGCGCGCAGATGCTCCTCCACCCGCCGCAACAACTGGAGATCCGGCAGGGGCCGGGGCGCGGCGCCGTGGGGAATGACGATCAGGGACACCCGGCCGGCGCCGGCCTCTTGTGGCGCGGGCTTCTCGGCCTGGGCAATGGGATTGAACGCGGGTGGGCATGCCCGGACACGGGCGATGGTGGTCGAGGCCTCGCGGGCGAGGTCCTCGTAGTCCTCGGCCGTGACAGCGCGTCCTCCATGACGCAGCACGCGGGCCTGGCGCCAAGCGAGCTGGGGAGGTGATTCCCCATCGGCCCCTCCGGTCGCGGGCTCCGGTTGGGAGACGGAGGCCACGGACGGCAGCGGGGTGACGAGCCGGGTGAGCGTTCCCGCGGGCACATCGCCAGAAGCGCCTCCGCCGGAGCGGTAGGTCAAGCGTACGTTGTTGGCCCCGGCGGGAGGAATCCGTCCCCGGAGCCCATCGCCGAAGCGCACCTGGCCGCGCGCCGGGTCGAGCGTGTAGTGACGATCCTCGGGTCCGGAGGCCAGCAGGTCGGGGACCGCGGACCAGCGGACCCAGGTCTCCTCGAGGACATCGAGCCGGAAGTCCTCGAGCACCGGGGTCCGCGTGGTGGAGAAGGTCTGGGCGGCGCTCGCCGTGCTCGAGCCGAGCACTTCATCCGTCACGAGGGTGGCATGACAGGCCCAGACGGTGTTGAGCCGCACGCCCCGTAATTTCACGCTCCGGACGGGGCCTTCCGACAGCCGCCTCACCCGGAGCCAGAAGCACTTCTGTCCAGACTCGAGGCGCTGCGTGTGCGTGGACGGACCGATGAACCGCACGAGGCCGTCCTGGAGCAAGGCGCTGGTTTCGTCCTCGACCGCCAGGGAACGCCACCCGTCCTCGTGCCGGTACTCCCAGGCGAGCTGACGCTCGTCCCCGGCGCCCACCGAGGCGTTCGCGGCGTGGGCCACGAGGTCCTCGGGGCTGGGGGGCTCCACCTGGAAGAACAGGGAGACGGGGAGGTCGCCAAAGGGGCGGTCGAAGCCCAGGTACAGGGTGGGGTGGGTCTCCGGCTCCTCCTGGAAGACGGTGACCCCCGGGGCCCAGGGAAAGATCACCGGCAGGTGCGTCCAGACGCCCCCGTCGTGGCTCAGACAGGCCTCCCAGGGTGGATGGAGGGTGTCCTCATAGCCGAGCGTCAGGAACGAGAGCACGGGGGGCCGGGTGGCCCTGGTCTCGGGAGCACCATAGTGGCCTTCGACAATCCGGATTCGCAGCCAGCGTCCCAGCACGCCGTTGACGCGCGTGTCCTGGAGGTGGCCGGGCAGCGTGAGCCGCACCTGGCCGTCCTGGGTGAGCGCGCGGGTCGTGTCCCGGAAGTCCTCGGTGTCCGTGCCATCCTTGGTGGAGCGGCCCAGCTTCCACCACCCCTTGTCGGTCCAGACCTCCCAGGCCAGGACCGCTGTCACGCCCTCGGGCGAGACATGCTTCCAGGGAGAATTCGCATTCCAGCCCACGGTGAGGTGGATCGTCCGTGTGGCCGAGGGCCCCGCGGTGCGCAGGACATCCGCGCTGGAGAGGTAGAAGGCGTCATTGAAGTGCGGCATCTCCCCGAACGGGAGCACGTTGCCGTCCGGCTCCAGGGCGAGGGCATTGTGGAACAGCCGGTCTGGGAGGACGCCCGTGCGCTTGACGCGAACCTGGGTCTGGATGTTCCGCGGCACGAGGGTGTCCCAGGAATCCATGGGGACACAGCGCAGCCAGCGTGCCGTGCGTCCCCATCGCGCGAGGCGTTCCGGATGGACTCCGGTCAAGTCCAGTGTGCGCACCGCCTTGTCCGGGGACACGTCTTGACGCAAGGGCAGGGGCCGCCACTGCGCTCCATCCCAGAAAGACCAGGCAGGCTCCTGCTTCGGACTCAGTGCCCACTCGATCTCGAGCGCGCGGTGGGTGGTGTCCGGCTGCGTGAAGAGGGCATCACAGGCCAAGTAGAGCTCGCGCTCGACGGGCGCCTGGACCTCGAAGGGAGAGAAGGCCTGGGGAGACGCCGGATCGAGGAGCCTGTGGCGGGCGGGCTTCTTCTCGTCCTTGGGCTCGCGCACGAGGAGGGCCACGAGTGTCGAGCGGGTGAGGGTCAACGCCTGTTCCGTCTCGAAAGCGGGGCTGTCTTCTCCCGAGACGCGCGTGCCTGGGGGAACGGTGGCGCTGGGGGCCCCGGGCGCGAGCTGGAACGTCAGGGGCACCCGGGCGGCCCGGGGCGGCCGAGGCGCGGTTCCCAGCAGTTCCAGGAAGGCCCGCCGGTGCAGCTCGGGCACGCGGTTGAGGCGCTGGATCACCTGGCACAGCATGCGCGCGAAGACGCGGATGAGCGCGGAGCCCGGATCCTGGCCGCCGTGAGCCGGCCTCCAGGCGGAGTGCTTTTTCGCGAGGTGCTCGATCCGCGTGACGAGGTCCTCATACGTGCGGGAATCGAGGAGGGGCGTCGGGACGGTCATGGCGCTCAGCTCACGTAGAAGGGGTAGACGAGGTTGAAGCGGCTGTTGGTGGCGCGCACGACGTAGGACACGTCGATGAGCAACACGGCCGGGTCCCGTGGCGCGGGCTCGATGCGCACCTCGCGCACGTCCACGCGGGGCTCCCACCGGGCGAGCGCCTGGGTGACGTCGTCGATCAGCAGGCCCAGCGTGGCGCTCTCCACGTGGGTGAAGACGCGCTCGTGGATGGCGCAGCCGAAGTCGGGCAGCATCACCCGCTCTCCGGGCGACGTGGAGAGGATGATGAAGAGCGACTGGCGGATCTTCTCCTCGCCACCGCTCATGACGATGCGGCCCTCGGTGTCGATCGTCACCGGAAAGTGCCAGCCGTGTCCCAGGAAGCCTTCACGCATGGGGTCCTCCTAGAAGCCCTTGACGCGCACCTGGGTCCCCAGGACCTGGAGCGGAGCGGGAGTCGGTGCGCACAGGGCCCGGCTGTCGCGCAGGAGCACGGGCTGGCCCCCGGCACGGACGCGGGTGGCGGCGGTGAGGAACTGGCCAGACACGCAGGGGGGCCCCACGGGCGGGCTCTGGGGGCAACCGGAGACGAGGAAGGTGCCGGTCTGGACCACCACGGGCACGCCCCCCAGCCTCACGCGGGGCGCGAGGGCGGTGAAGCGGGCCTGTCCGCCATGGGGACACAGGGCGCGGGTGTCCTGGCCCAGAAGGGGACCGGGCATCACACCACCTCCAGGGCGCCGTCGTTGAGCTTGATGCCCGCGGGGCTGTTGAGCGCCAGTCCCCCCTCCGCCCGCACACTGACTTGCTCGCGCACTCGCGCGGAGAGCTCACCGCACTTCAGGTTCAGGGCGCCCTGGCTCTCCAGGAGCAGGGTGCCCGCCTGGGCATCGATGACGAGCTGGTTCTGGCCCCCGTCGCCCAGGATGATCTTGCGTGCCTGGTCGTCGAACCACAGGGCCAGGCCCCCGGGGGAGCGCAGGGCGTACTGGTGCTTCACGCCCTCCTCGGCGCCGCCCGCGGCCCGTGAGGACTCCGGAGGAGCGGCCGTGGCGCTCCACACGCCGCCCAGCACGAGGGGCCGGTCGATGTCGCCCTGCTCGAAGGCGACCACGACCTCGTCCTCCACCTGCAGCGGCAGGTAGAGTCCGTGCCCCTTGCCCGCCATGGACGAGGCGACGCGCACCCAGTCGCTCTCGTAGTCCGGCGCGAGCCAGGGGATGCGCAGCTTCACCTGTCCCTTGTGCTGGGGGTCCACCTGGCTCACCCGGGCGGTGGTGAGGCCCCGCAGGGGCTCCCGGGACTCGCCCACGCTCTCGGGTCCCCAGGGGCCGCCCCGCACCTCGAACGCCGTGCGGAAGCCCTCGTTGACGGAGAACGTGTGGGTGACCTGGGTGAGGTGGTACTCGCCGCTGAAGCGCCGGCCCACGCCCTGGAGGTCGACCGTGCCGCCCACCCGCAGGGACGGGGTGCCGAGGCAGTGCCCCGTGCCGTTGATCGCGCTGGACACGAGCTGCCCGAGCTCCGCCTCGGCCAACTCCCGCGCCTCGGCGGGGCTGTTCACCGGCCGGTGGGTCAGCGTGCGCTGGCCTCGGGCTCGCAGCTCGGTGGGCAACAACAGGCCGGCCTGCTTGCGTCCGGCCAACAGCCGCGCCGACTCCACCAGTTCCTTTTCTCCCTGGGGCGCCGAGGAGCGCACCGTCACGGTCCCGGCCAGGGACTGGGACGAGACGCGGGCGTTGAACTCGAGCAGCTGCGGCCCGAGCACCAATCGGACGGGCGCGCCCGGCTCCCGCTTCTGGAAGTGGAGCATTTTGCCCCCATCCTTGAGCGAGAGGGTCAACTCACAGCCGTGATCGCGCGCCAGGGCGTTGAGGAACTCGAGGTCCGTCTGGTTGTACTGGGTGATGGAGGAAAGGCTCACCGTGGGCACGCCTCCCACGCGAAAGCCGTGCGTCTGGACGACACGGGCGACGAGTTGCTCCAGGGTCTTCTCGCTGAACCGGCGCGTCCGCTGCTCGCGGGCGAGGACATGGCGGGGGTCCAGGCCGGACACCTCCAGCAGGGGGGGCCCGTCGGCCTCGGCCTTGAGCTCCAGGTCCGTGAGCTCTCCACGGAAGACGGGCTCCAGGGTGGTGGCGCTCGCGCCAAGGCGGATCTCCACCTCACCGCCCAGTTGGAATCGGGGGTCATCCACCCAGGTGTACGTGCGCGTGTCGAGATTCCAGGTGCGCAACTGGAGCGTGCATTTGCTGGTGAGGCCCGCGCCGTGCTCGACGCTGAGCGAGACGAGATCGGCCCGGGTTCGCGGATCGAGCGGCCTGCCCGCGAGCTTCACCTCGATACCAGGGCCAGGAAGAATGGAGTCCATGGATGATCCTTCACACCAGGGGGGGGATGAGCAGACTCATGCCCGGGGTGAGCTTGAGCGGGTGGGTGATGCGGTTGGCGCGGGCGATGGGGCGCCAGAGCGCGGCATCGCCGTATTCCTCGCGGGCGAGGCTCTGGAGGGTGTCACCCCGGCGGAGGACCCGCCGCTTGGCCACGTCCGCGGAATGAAGCTCGGAGCGCTTCTGCTCCGCTTCGGTCTCCACCTGGGTGAAGCGACAAGCGAACTCAGCCCGGATGGGCATGCCCTCTGACGAGAAGGCGGTGTATTTGCGGTCCAGGGCGGTGAGCATGCCGTGCATCAGGACCCAGGTGCCCCAGATCAGCTTGCAGCGGGGGGGACGATGCAGCTCGGGATTGACCCGGATGAGCTGGACGAACGTGTTGAGCCGCTCCTTGAAGTGCTGGGCCCGCAGCTTCGTCTCCCACTCCTGGGTCATCTTCATGTCCGACCCCTTCTCCTTGGAGAAGTCGAAGAAGAGCTCCAAGGACAGCTCGATGGGCCGGGTGGCCTTGAAGTCGAAGACGTGCCGCTGCTGGGCGGCGATCTGCCCGCTGATGCTCGTCACGTTCCAGTCGGCGGCGTGTTTGAACTGGAGCGTCTGGGGATTGAACAGGGCGGTGAACTTGCCCACATCGGTGAAGACATTCGGGACGTGGGTCTCGTGGAGGAGCTGCAACTTCTGGATCGGGCCGCTCATCAGCGTGCGCCTCCCCGGCGGACCTTCTCCTCAATGGACTGGCGCAGCAGGCGTTGGCGGACGCGGCGCGTGAGCGCCTCCAGATCCACCTCCGGCGGCAGGGAGAGGGGCGGGGGGGCGGACATCGGGACCCGCTCCGGCTCATGCGGGGCCGAGCGCGCGGGGACCTGGGTCGTGGTGGCCGACGGCGCGGCGGTCCGCTGGGGCGCCGAGGCGCCTGGATGCCACGGGGGCGCGGCGGTCCGCTGGGGCGCCGAGGCGCCTGGATGCCACGGGGGCGCGGCCGACGACGCGGGCGCGGGCGGGCGTGAAGGATGGACCATGGGAGACTCCGTTCCTCGCCAGGCCCCGCGCTCGGCGGGAGGCCGCGCGGAGACCTGGAGACGCCGCGGGGATGGCGGCGGCGTGGCATGGGCGCGAGACACGGGATGGAGTGGAGGGAGGGGGAGCTGCGGAGGCGTGGAGACCTGAAGGGGTTGAACGAGGGCGACGCCCGACGCGGTGACCTCCGGTCGCACGAGCCGGGCGGGCGACGGGACCTGGACGACGACGAGCGGATGAGGACGGACCTCGCCCGGCGGCGCCTCGTCCGAGGCCATGGGGCGCGCGGAGGGCGGAGACGGCCATGGAGGTGAGGGGCGGACGTCCCCTGGCGTCGTATCGCGGCGGAGGGGCGTCGGGGGAGGGCTCGGGGACACGATCAGCCGTGGCGCGGAGGCGGTTCGCGGCACGGGGGCCTGCGCTGGCGTCGCGAGCGCCGGGACGGGGAGAGCCTTGACGAGGAGGCGCGCTGGAACCGGTGGCATCTCCTCTGTCAGCCCAAGCGTCACGACGGTCCACCCGGTGGCGTGGATGATGGGGACCAGGCTCTTGTCCAACCCCACGCTGGGGGTGTAGCGGCGCACGAGCCGGGTCAGCCATTCCAGACGCTGTTGCGGGAAGCGCATGCGCGAGAGGATGCGTCGTACCAGTCCCAGCGGGACGAGGCCCGGCTGTTCGGCGCGGTGCCAGAGCTGGCGCAGCAGCCGTGGGTCCACGTCCCGCCGACAGTCCGTGTTGGGAGGAGAGTCGAGCAGGGTCATCTCCATGTCCTATCGGGCGAGCTGCCCGACGGCGCGGGCCCGCGACAGCAGGGGAGACAACGCGCCCTTCCTGAGGCCTTGATGCTCCAACTCGAGCTGTTCGATGGCCACCGCATCGCCGCTCGCATCGAGGGTGGGGCCGACCCATCGCGTCGGAACGGCGTCCACGCAATACCACCACGTGATGGGCGCATGCTGTGCATCGAGCATCACCACGGAGACGGTCCTCGGGCTGATGCGCAGGCCCGCCTGGGCTTCGTCGAACCACTCCCAGAGCGCGTCGACGTCCGTCACGCCATGGGACAGGATCAGCGGGGGATACGTGACGTGCTCGACGAGCGGATACTCGAACGGACTGCCCCCTTCTTTCTGGCGCTGGTAGGAAACCTGAGCCTCCAAGCCCTTGACGCTCTGGAACCCTCCCGTCAGCAACCCATCGATCTCCACGAGGAAGTTGAACCCCGGATAGGGGTCCAATCGCTTTCCAGACAGCCGCAGGGCCGTGGCCGCCACGGCGTTTGTGCCAAAGGGAGTGAATCCAGACAGGAGCGGAGCGAAGGGCATACGGGTTCCTAGCGGCCTCGCGAGGAGGCCTCGTTCAGACGTTCATGGAGGCGGGAGACTTCCGCCACCCAGTGCTGACGCTCGGCATGGGAGAGCGCCATCACCTGGTCACGGGGCCAGTGCAGGTAATACGAGAGGAACGCTACCTCCTCGGACAGCCGCTCCGAGGGGTAGCTCAGGATTCCCCCACCGGGCTCGTCTCCACCTCGAACTGCTGCTCACAGTGGGGACACGCCACACGCAGCCGCGTGTGTCCCGTCTCGTTGAGCCGCCGGTAGACGTCCTGCAAATACAGCAGATCTCCAGAGGGCAGGCCCTCCATCACCTTGGGGTTGATGAACTCGAGCGTGCCCAGGTGGGTGATGACGCGCGAGAGCAGGATGATGAGCAGGTAGGCCGGATTGGACTGGACGCGCGGGTCCTTGAGCGGGGCGATCTCGTCGAAGGCCGTGGACATGCGCATCCGTCCCTCGCGGTGGAGGGTCCCCTCGGCATCTCGGTAGCCATGGGGCAGGAGGAAGGGGTGCTCGGCGCTCTCGGTCATGGCGCGCCTACTTCCAGCTCTGCACGGAGATGCCCTCGTGGGCGAGCTCCAGCGTCTCGATGGCGGTGCTCTCGGAGGTGGCGTCCAGGGTGGGGCCGGACCACTTGGTGGGCCAGCAATTCTTGACGTTCCACCAGATCTTGTCGTTGCCCTGGTCGTCCCGGAGCACGATGGAGATGTCCCTGCGGGTCACCTTGCCCTCGATGGCCTGCTTGTGCCACTCCCAGAGCGCGTTGTCCTGGGAGATGCCGCGCTTGAGGACGATGTTGCTCACGGACTGCAGGCCGGGGAGCTGTCGCTGGGCCAGCGTCGGGTCGGTGCCCTCGCGGTACTTGACGGCACCGATGGTGCTTTCCAGGCCCGAGCATTCCTTGAAGCCGGCGCGGGTGATGCCACCCAATTCCACCTTGAAGTTATAGGTCGCGAGCAGATCTCCGCTGCTCAGGGTCTTGTCCATGATCAGGTCTCCTGGGTGTGCTACGAGGTCATTGAGTCAGGCCACGGAGGTGTCGAGCTGTCCGCCCGCGCGCTGGACGAGCTGGAGGACGATGAATTCGCGAGGCGTGGAGGGCGCCAGACCCAACTCGAGAACGAGCTCGCCCCGCTCACGCACCTCCGTCGGGTTGTTCTCGGCATCGCACTTCACGTAGAAGGCATCCTGGGGTGAAGCGCCCCGGAGGGCTCCTCTCTGGAAGAGCACCTCCAGGACCGCGCCCACCTCCCGGTGCACTCGCAACCACAACCGCCAGTCATTGGGCTCGAAGGTGGCCCAGGAGAGCTGGCGCATCAATTGACGGCGCAGCAAGAGGAACAGACGCGACACACCCACGGAACGCCAGGCCTCCTGCGGCGAGAGGGTACGGGCCCCCATCACGCGAATGCCACGGCCTGGAAGCGCCCGCAGGGCATTGATGCCCTGTTCATGAAGCCACGCGGGGTCCATTGGGTGGTCCTCCAGGTCCACCACGCCCTCGAGCACTTCGTTGGCGGGGGCCTTGGAGAAGCCGTGGCGTGCGTCCGTACGGGCATAGAGCCCGGCGATGTGGCCACAGGGGGAAAAGAACTCCGGGGTGCCCGCCACGCGGATCCTGGGGAAATAGAGGGCTCCCAGGTGGGTGTCCCGCGTGTCCTGGAAAGGCAGCGCTCGAAGACCGAGCAACCGCTGCTCCAGGGACTTGCCTCCGAGCGAGGGGAAGTCCAACAGGGCGAGACAATTGCCCCGGTCGATGCAGAACCGGAGCAACTGGTGTTGGGCGGCCGGCAGGCCTTTGCGCTCATCGACTGGCGGGAGGCTCGGAGCGCAGATCAGGTCGAAGGCATCTTCGTCCCTCAACGCGGCCAGTCCCGCGGAAAGCGTGTGCTTTTGGCCCAGGGGCACCACCCAGCACTGCCGCCCGCCGTTCTCGAAGAAGCCGCGCACCGCGATCTCCAGGGCCGTCCCCGGACCCGAGGCCCCCCGCGCCGTCGTGAACCGCTCCGGACGCGTGAGCAGCCGCGGGGTAGGTCTGGCGCTGTCGTTCTCAGCGCATCCAAGAATGGCGGGCACACCCGAGAACTCCTGGGGCGGGGACTCGAGTCCCACCTGGGTGATGGAGACGCCGGGAACGGATGTTGAACTCATGGCGATGCCTCCGCGCGTCCTACTTGGCCGGACCGTTCCACTGGCCGAGCCGGATGATGACGAACTCGGCGGGTCGCACGATGGCGACGCCGATCTCCGTGACGACGCGTCCCAGATCGCGCTGATCTGGCGGGTTGGTTTCCGCGTCGCACTTCACGTAGAAAGCTTCCTCGGGACTGCTGCCAAACAGCGCCCCCGAGGCCCACACGGTGGTGAGGAAACTCGTGACGTTGCGCGTGATGCGCGCCCAGAGATCGGCGTTGTTCGGCTCGAACACCGTCCACTGCAAGCCCACGCGCAGTGAATCGTTCAGGTAGCTGAACAAGCGGCGAACATTGATGTATCTGAACTCCGTGCTGTTGGGGTCGAACGTGCGTGCGCCCCACACCCGGATGTCGCCGTTCATGTCGCGGATGCAGTTGATGCCTTTTTCGTTGAGGACGCCCTGGGTCTCCGTATTGACGCGCCAGCGCAACCCCAGGGCTCCGTACACGATCTCGTTGGCTGGCGCCTTGTGTACGCCGCGAGTCGCGTCCACTCGGGCGTAGATGCCAGCCACGTGCCCGGAGGGTGGAACGAAGCGGGGGGCCCCCGTCTTCATCTCCTTGCCCTCACCTTGCTTCAACTCCGGGTCGAAGACCTGGAGCCACGGATGATACATGGCGCCGAAATGCGACGATGTCGGCATCGAGTCTCCGTCGAAGGTCGGAGCCGCGCTGTTGTCTCCCTCCTCCGGGCCATCGAGCACAGCGAATCGATCTCCCAGATTTTCACAATGCTTTACCAGTTTGTCTACTTGGTTTCGGTCCGTGTTTCCGGGCGAAACCACGATGGCGAGTTCATCGATGGCCGCGAACACCGCGAGTACCTCATCCAGTTTGGTAGAATCCGGCAAACGGCTGACGTAGCAGCGTGTGCCACCATTGTTGAAAAAACCGTAGACGGCGTGCACGAGATAGGCATGCTTCGTCGCATCATCAGCTGGCGCTGGCGCTGGCGCTGGCGCTGGCGCTGGCGCTGGCGCTGGCGCTGGCGCTGGCGCTGGCGCTGGCGCTGGCGCTGGCGCTGGCGCTGGCGCTGGCGCTGGCGCTGGCGCTGGCGCTGGCGCTGGCGCTTGGGATTGGTTCGCGGCTTCGCGCGAACTCTCAGCGCCAGCTCCTTCCTGCTTGCCCCCTGTATTGGTGGGCTTTTCCTCCTTGGGTCCGATGAATCCACCGAATTTGTTCTTGAATTCGGTGAAGTTGGTGCACAGCACCACATCTCCGTCCTTGGCTAACTTGGCAGCATCCTGGGGCTTGCCTTTGATGGCCTTGGTCAGACTGTAGATGCTGATGAATCCTGCTGTACTGGTTCCCGCGCCTCGAATGGGAGACGTGCCAGAGCGCACCTCATCGATGTAAACTCCAGGCGATTTGTAATCCAACATGTGTTTTTCCTCCGTGATGGAGAGGTGTTTTCTCGTGGGTGGTTCCGCACTCGGCGGCTGTCAGGTTTGGCGTTTAAAGTCCAGATTCACGACGGACTCGCGCACGGTGTGTTCGGCGACCTTCGGAGCCATCACCTCGACGGGGAGGGTCACGGTGTAGTGGAATGAGGGACGAGGCTTGCCTCTCAGTGCGTTCCACAGTTCCATGCCGTGGCGCAGGGATTCCGGAGGGATGACGCTGGTGCGGGGCAACAGGGGTCGTCCCTTGAGACTTCCTTGCAAGCACTCCGAGGGAAGTCTGCGGTGGCGCATCAGTACCCGGAGCGCTTCGCCCAAGAGGAGGTGTTCGTCCGCCTCGGGGGTCTGGGCACCATCCCGCCCATGGGCGGTCACCATGTAATGGCAGTCCACCCAGGCGGGGGCATGCTGGATGAGCACGGAGCCGTTGTCCTGACGCTCCGAGTGGGTCTCGGGATGTCTCAGACTCACGTTCTCCTGGACGTCGTAGAGGAACAGGTTGATGCCAGGCAGTTGGAAGCTGGCGGGCGGAAAGCGATCGTCCGGAGTCGCGAAGCCGATGAACACCTGGAGGGCGGAATCCAGCAGGTTGCCAGGCAGCTCACACCGGAGCAGTTCCTTGAGGGTCATGTCCAGGTCATGAATCAAGTCGCGCTCCGAGGGCTCACCTGCTTCGTCGACCGGGTGCCTTCCGCCTTCATCCGCCGCTCCTGGTGCGCATCGAGCCTTGCCATCGGGCCCGGGTCTCGCGGCGCCACCGCGAGGCGACAACCATGCTGCCACCGGGGGGTCTGGCGGCCGCCGCGTCCGCGAGCATGGGTCGCGTCTTCGGGTCGAGGGCGGAGCGGCGCGCGACGCGGCGCACCGGTGGGTGTCAAGTCAGTTGTCGCCCGCGGGAAGGTGGACCTGTCCGGAGGGGCGGGGAACGAGCCCAGCCCCGGGGCCGCCAGGCGTCCAGGTGGCAGGCGCGTGGTTCGACGAGGGACGGGGACGTCTTCACGGGGACCTGGGGAAAGCGCGCGGGTTCCCAGCGCCGTGGGGCGCGAGACCATCGCCCGGGTCTCCTGGACCTGGCCCGCTCGTACAGCCGGGCGCGCCGCGCGAGCACTTCCGCGTCCCGGCCAAAGTACCGGTCATCCGGTGTGACGTAGCCCAGGCGGCTGTGCAGGTGCTCCCGGTTGTACCAGGCCACGAATCGGCCCATCCAGGCGCGCGCGCCCTGGGGGGACGGGAATCGCTCGTTCGGGAAATCCGGACGGCTCTTGAGGGTGCGGAAGAGCGACTCCACGAAGGCGTTGTCGTTGCTCACCCCCGGGCGGCTGAACGAGGGGATGATGCCCAGGCGTCGCAGTGTCTTCGCCATGGTGACACCGCGCATGGGCCGCCCGTTGTCGGTGCGCAGCAGGAGCTTCCTGGCATCGACCATGTTCCGCGCGCACACCTCGCGGATGAGCGCGGCGGCCCGCTCGGAGCTCTCCTCGGTGTGGATCCTCCACCCCATGATGCGTCGACTGAAGACATCCATCACCAGATACAAATAGAGGAAGGTGCCGCGCTCCGGGCCCCGCAGGTAGGTGATGTCCCAGCTCCAGAGCTGATTGGGGGCCGAGGCCGCCCGGGAATCCACCGGCCGACGGACGAGCGGCCTGGGGGTGGAGCGCTGAGCGCGCAGGAGCCGGTACAGGGTGGACTCCGAGGCCAGGTAGATGTTCGCATCCGCGAGCCTGGGCACGATCTGCCAGGGAGAGAGTCCTTGTGACCGGGCGGAGTGGAGCACGCTCAAGATGAACCGGCGCTCCTTCGCATCGATCCGATTCGTGGGCACCCGGGTGACCTCGGGCCGTCCGTCCCGGGCGAGGGCTGGCTTGCGCCAGCGTTGGACGGTGCGCGGAGAGACGCCCAGCAGATGACAGGCGGCGCTCTGTCGGGCCCCTTCCGCCATGGCTTGCTGGAGGAGTTCATGAACCCGGCTCCGGTCCTCGGGAGAATGCAGTCGGCCACGCCCCCCGACCGCGAGTCCTCGGGCCTTCCGGGACAGGGCCACCAAGGCCCGCGCTTCCCGGAGGGCCTTGTCCTTGCGGCGCAAGGCCCGTTCGAATCGCCTGATCCGCGCATTCAGGCCTTCTGGACGCGAAGCCCTCCCGTGCGCGCACTGTCTCGACATGACCGCATCCTGACACGGGTATTCCGTGGGAGACTCCGCGCCGCCATGCCCCGAGCCCTGCTGGAAGTCTGCGCCTTCAATCTTCAATCCTGTCTCATCGCGGAGCGCGCGGGTGCCTTCCGCGTCGAGCTGTGCGACAACCCCATGGAGGGCGGCACCACGCCGAGTCACGGCACCCTCAAGCGGACCCGGGAGCGGGTCTCCCTCAAGCTGTACGCCATCCTGCGGCCCCGGGCCGGCAACTACCTCTACGACGACGACGAGCTGGCCATCCTCCGCGAGGACATCCGTGTCTGCCGGGAACTCGGCTGTGATGGCATCTCCATCGGCGCCCAGCTGAGAGACGGTCGCATCGACACCGAGCGCATGAAGCGCTTCGTCGAGTGGGCGGGCCCCATGGGCGTGACGTGCAACCGGGCCTTCGACGCGACGCCGGACATGTTCCAGGCCCTGGAGGACCTCATCGCGGCGGGGTGCGAGCGCATCCTCACCTCGGGCCAGGCGAGCGGCGCGCCCGAGGCGGGCAAGGTCCTGGGCGAGCTGGTGAAGGCCGCAGGAGAGCGCATCATCATCATGCCCGGGGCGGGCATCCGGGCCGACAACCTCGGCCGGCTGATGGAGGAGTCCGGCGCCCGCGAGTACCACGGCTCCTTCCGCCGACCCACGGCCAACGCCATGACGCACGCCAACCCCAACGTCCTCGACTTCGGCAACGTCTACCTGCCGGATGAACAGGAATTGGCGAGCGTCCTGGCCCAGATGGCGTAGGGCCGCGCTCAGTCCTGGGCCGTGGGCCGCACGACGATGTCGCCCACGTCCACCTCGGGCGGCTGTTCGATCGCGAAGGCCATGGCGCGGGCGATGGCCTCTGGGGAGATGGCGATGCGCTCCATCTTCTCGAGGACCGCGGCCTTCTGGGTGGGGTCCGTCATCGAGTCCGCGAACTCCGTCCGCACGAAGCCCGGGGAGATGTTCGTGACCCGGAGCTTGTCACCGGCCTCCTGACGCAGCGCCTCGGTGAGGGTGCGCACGGCGTTCTTCGTGGCCGCGTACACCCCCTGGCGCGGGACGATCCGCAGGCCCGCCGTGGACAGCGTGTTGATGAAGTGCCCGAAGCCCTGCGCGCGGAAGAGGGGCAGGGCCTCGGCGATGCCGTAGAGGACGCCCTTGAGGTTGACGTCGATCATCGCCTCCCAGTCCTCGACGCGCCGCTCGTCGAAGCCGGAGATGAGCCCGAGGCCCGCGTTGTTGATGAGCACGTCCAGGCGGCCATGGCGCTCGCGGGCCAGGTTCACCAGGGCCGCGACGTCGGCGCGCCGCGTGACGTCCGTGACGGCGAAGGCGCAATCGCCTCCCGCCTGGGAGATCCGCCCGGCGAGCGCCTCGAGACGATCCAGGCGGCGCGCGCCGAGGACGACCCGGGCGCCCCGGCGGGCGAGTAGCTGGGCCGCGGCCTCGCCAATCCCGCTGCTTGCCCCCGTGATGATGATGACCTTGCCGTCGATGTCGGACATGACCCGTTACCGTGCCTGATACACCTTGTTGTCCACGCCTTCGGTGGAGACCTTGGGCTTGCGGGCCGAGCCCACCGTGCGCTTCCAGATGACCTCGTTGCTCGTGCCTTCCACCGTCACCTGGCCCAGGGTGTTCACGCGCATCTTGTTGTCCGTGCCCTCCACCGTCACCTGGTCCACGGAGTTCACGCTGACCGTGTTGTCCGTGCCCTCCACGGAGATGCGCGCGCACCGGCCCTCGATGACGTACTCGTTCGAGGTGCCCTCGATCTTCACCTCGCCGCCGTCCTCGCACGTGACGTTCTGCTTCTGCCCCGTGCCGGACAAGTGGACCTGGGCGCCCGTCTTCCGCGACGTGCCTTCACCCCGGCGCGAGGACTCGCGGGGCGCGTCGACCTCGATCTGGGCGCCGGGCGAGCGCACGGAGACATCGCCCCCGGGGCCCACCTGCACCCCGCTGCTGCCCGTGCCGACCTTGACCTCGCCATTGCTCCCCACCTGGATGCCGCCCTGCGCACCCGCCGTCGCGCCAAGGCCCACCACCACGAGGAACGCCGCCGTCCGAATGCTCTTCACCATGGAATGACTCTCTTTGCTCGGGTTCGCCAAACAAGACGGAGGGAGTGAGCTGTGTATTCAAATCCCGTCCGGATGTCTGATTTGTTTAGCGCATCCCACCCTCCAGACAAGGCGCACGCGCGGTAAAGTGAGGTTTCACACACTGGAGCGCAACCCGAGGCGAGCGAAGAGGGCGGCATCCGCCTCCCGCTCGCACGGACAGCAGGCGAGCTACTTGCGACCGCTGAGCACCACGAGCAGGGGGTTGTCCTGGTAGTCCTTCCAGAAGTCCGCGCCAAAGCGCGCCAGGGCCTCGGCGGGCACCTCGAAGGGGTGCCAGCGCACGTCCTTGAAGCCGGCCTCCGCCATGACCGCCTCGTAGGTGGCGGCGGGCCAGCGCAGGTACTCGAAGGGCGCGGGCGGCTCGGTGAGGAAGACGGCCTGGACCACGTGGCGGCCCGCCTCGAACCGCTCGCTCGTCACCTCGAGGCCGTACTTCACCCAGCTCGACTTGTGCAGGTCGAAGCTCGGGTCGATGGTGAAGGCGAGGAAGCGCCCGCCGTCCGCGAGGTTGCGGTGCACGCTCCGGCACATGCTCAGCAAATCCTCCCGGGTCCGCGCGTAGTTGAGCAGGTAGACGGCCGTCACCACGTCGAACGTGCCCAATTCGGGCAGGTGCGTGGCGTCGCTGACCTGGTAGCGCACGCCCAGGGGGTGCTCCTGTTCGCGCCGCCGGGCCACGGCCACCATCTCCGGGGAGATGTCCACCCCCAGCACCTCGGCGGCGCCCCGCTGCTTGAGCAGGCGCGAGTAGTGTCCCGCGCCGCACGCCAGGTCCAGCACCCGCTGGCCGCGCAACGCCCCCAGCAGTTGAAGGAACGTGTGCTGCTCGGGAATGGGCAGGGGGGCGGTGTTCTTGAATTGCTCGTACTTGTCGCCGATGTGATCGTATTGCTCCGCCATGTCTCACGCTCCTGATGAGGTCCAGCACGCATTGTGCGTGAACCCGGACGCCGAACAACGTTGGGACAGCCGATTGGAAGCGCTCACGGCGCTCTTGCGGCCCTGGTCCGGGCTCTGGTCCCGCTCCATCCTCCAAAACTGGCCGGAGTCCGCGGCGGCCTATCCCGACGCGTGGCTGTCCTATGCGGAGTCCCTCGACGAGGCGGGAGAGCGGGCACTGGACGAGGGCGTGCCGCCCGGGGACCCGCCCGAGTCCCTGCGGACGCTCCTGGACGGGCTTCAGGCGCTCACGGCGCTGCCCTGGCATGAGGGCGTCCAGCCGCTGACGGTGACGGAGACCCAGGGGCTCAACGCCAAGAAGCGTCACGAGGTCGAGCGGGTGCTCGCGCTGCTCGGACCGCGCACGCGGGGCATCCGCGAGGCGGTCGACATCGGGGGGGGCATGGGGCACCTGGCCCGGCTCTGTGTGAAGCACTTCGACTGGATCTTCCACAGCATCGATCGCGACGCGGCCTTGCAGGACAAGGGGCGCGACTGGCTGAGACGGGCGCGGACCCCGGCGCGCGAGCCCCCGCGCTTCATCCACGCGTCGGTCGAGGACGGACCCCAGCCCGGGATTGATCCGTTGTTTTCCGGCCGGGAGCGGGCGTCACTGGGGCTGCACACGTGTGGACCGCTCGCGCTCGCGCAGATCCGCAAGAGCCAGGAGGCGGGCTTCCTCCTGAACTTCGGGTGCTGCTACGACACGATGGAGGTCGCGCGGGACCTTCCTGTCTCCCGCGTCGGCAAGGCCCACGCGCTGCCCTTCACGCAGCACGCCCTGTTCCTGGCGACGCGCAGCCGACACCACAAGAGCGAAGCGGAGTTCGCGCTGATGAAGCGGGTGTACGCGCACCGCTTCGCCTTCGAGCTCCTGGCGCGGCGGACCTTCCCCGAGCGCGGTTTCGTGCGGGCGGGAGATGCGCCCAAGGCGCTCTACACCGCGCCCTTCGCCGTCTACGCGCGCGACCGGCTGGAGCGGCTGGGATTGGACGCCCGCATGACGGCGCCCGAGCTGGAGGCCTTCGCGGCCTTCGTCCGTCCCGAGACGCGGCGCATCTTCCTCTGTCACCTGTTGAGGGATCGCTTCGCGCGGGCCCTGGAGGTCGTGATCCTGCTGGACCGCGCGCTCCTCCTGGAGGAGCTGGGCTTTCGCGTCGAGGTCCTCCAGGTGTTCGATCCGAGCCTCTCGCCTCGCAACGTCGCGCTCATCGCGTCGCGCGCGAGCTGAACGGAAGGCTCACGGGGTCGGCCGCCGGTGGAGGGCGCCGCCCTTCATGACGAAGCGCACCTGACGCAGGGTGGTGATGTCCCGGGTAGGGTCGCCCTCCACCGCGATGAGGTCCGCGAGCCATCCCGCCTTCACCTGACCGAGCCGCTCCTCCTGGTGGAGCATGCGGGCATTGCCGGACGTGGCCGCCTGGAGCGCGCGCACGGGCGTCAGGCCGTAGTCCACCATCAACACCAGCTCCCGTGCGTTGTCGCCGTGCGGGAAGACCCCCACGTCGCCGCCCGCGCACAGGGGCACGCCCGCGGCGAGGGCCGCGCGGAAGCTCGCGCGTTTGGCCTGGAGGGCGGGGGGCTCGGGCTCCGTGCCCTTCTTCCATCCGCCGTACTGGTGGATGGCGTCCCCCGCGGCGAGCGTGGGGCAGAAGTAGACGCCTCGCGCGGCCATGAGCTTGAAGACCTCGGGCGTGCCCTGATCGCCATGCTCGATGCTCTCCGCGCCCGCGAGCACGGCGCGGCGCATGCCCTCGGGGGTGCTCGCGTGCACCGCGACGGGGCGGCCTCCATCGCGTGCCGTCTGGACGATGAGCTTCAGCTCCTCGGCGGAGAAGGTGGGAAGGGCCTCGCCCCGGGGGCCCCAACGGTAGTCGCCGTAGACCTTGATCCAATCGGCGCCCCGGCCCATCTGCCCACGCACGGCGCGCACGAGCCCGTCGATGCCATCGGCCTCCTCGGCGCCCTGGGGCACGTGCCACTCGGGCGCGAAGCCCTTGGGACCGTAGCTGCCGGTGGCGACGAGCGCGCGGGTGGTGGTGAAGATCCGGGGCCCCGGGATGATGCCTTGCTGGATGGCCTGCTTGAGCCCCACGTCGGCGTCGGCCGCGCCCTCGGTGCCCAACTCCCGCACGGTGGTGAAGCCCGCGAGCAGGGTGTCCCGGGCGTGGTTGGTGGCGCGGGCCACGCGCAGCGCGAGTGATTCCCGCAGCACTTGATCATTCCAGTTCGCCTCGTTGTAGGGATGGAGGAACAGGTGCGAGTGTCCCTCGATGAGTCCGGGCAAGAGGGTGGTGCCGGGCAGGTCGATGATCTCCGCGTCCGGAGGCACCGCCACCTGGGCCGCGCCGCCCACGGCGACGATCCGCTCCCCGCGCACGAGCACGACCCCGCCTTCCTGGGCCTGGGCGGAGACCCCATCGAACACCCGCGCGGGCCGCAGCAGGTAGGCGCGGGGCGAGGCGGAGGCGGACGGCTGCGCGCGGGCCACAGACGGCGAGGCGCCCAGCAACAGGACGAGCAGCGGAAGCGGGAATCGCATGCGGCCAACATATGCCAGTGCGTGGAGCCGGGGCTTCATCGCTATTCGTGAAAGGCCCGAGCGCGAAGCGATCAGATCTCATCACCGGAGCGGCGCGCATGCCTTGCCGCCGCGCGAGGGCGTGCTCACCGTGCGGCCGTTGTCGAGCCGCGCGACGGCTCCGACCCGGAGCACATACACATGGCTTTCTTCCGCATCCGCACGTCCGTTGGGCTGAGTGTCCTCTCGGCGCTGTGCCTCACCTCCACCGCCGCGCTCGCGCGCGACGTGTCGTTCTCGGATTGTGGTCAGGGCGAGGTGAAGGCGGTGCGGGTGGAGAATTGCGGTGACGGCGCGTGCTCGGTGGCGAGCGGCTCGGCGGTGCAGGTGGACATCGACTTCGTGTCGAGCGTGGACGTGCGCGCGCCGGTGCTGGAGGGGCAGGTGGACGTGTCGGGCCTGCTCGTGTCGCTGCCCGGGGTCGAGACGGATGGCTGCAAGTCCACGCAATGCCCGGTGCGCTCGGGCGGGAAGACCTCGGTGCACCTGGAAGTCTCCCTGAGCGAGGTTTCCGCGTCCTTGCCGCCCCAGGCCCGCGAGACGGTGTCCTCGGCGCGGCCCGAGATGCACGTGCGCGTCGTCTCGCCCTCCGGCGAGCCCCTGGCGTGCGTGCGCATCCCGTTCAAACTGGTCCCGGAAATGTCGTGAGCGTGCATTGAATATCAACCACTCCCCCGCGTCGGGATGTGCACTCCGCGACGGACACCGATGGGCACTTGCCCGGGTGAGCCGTCTCGGGTTTTCCGACTGAAGGTCCCGGCCACGCGCCGGGGGGAGCGGGTCATCATGCGGTCTCGTTTGTTTTCCCTGTTGGCGATGTCGTGGCTGTGTGTGGCGTGCGGTGACCCCGAGGAGACCGGCGAGGAGCAGAAGCCGAACCCGGAGGACACCCAGCCCAAGGGCCCCGGCACGGACGCGATGAACGGCTTCCAGAAGGGGTCGCTCGCCAACGCCGAGGACGCGGCGTACTGGGCGCGCATGGGCAGCGCGCCGAACATCTATGTCGTCACGCTGGGGCCGTCCCTGCTCAACGCCGGCGATGCCGACGGCACCTGCCCGGTCAAGACGACGGTCGATGAACTGACCAAGCGCGTGGTGGGCAACTGCACCGACAAGGACGGCGTGGAGTGGGTGGGCTCGGCGGAAGAGAAGTCGAGCTTCACGGGCCTCACCACCACGTACTCGGGCTTTGGCACCGTGCAGAACCGCGTCTGCGAGGGCAAGACGGCCAAGGAGCGCACCGCCTTCACCGGCACGGTCGTCATGGGAATCACCGGGCCGACGTCGGCGACCCCCACGCAGACGTTCACCGTCAACCTCGTCCTCGAGAAGGTCGCGGCCGATTCGGAGACGTGCACGGAGACGGGCCTCACGACCGCGGTGGAGTACAAGGGGTCGGTGGTCGGCTCGCCCTCGTCCGGGACCTCCGAGTCCGGGCCCACGACGTGGAACGGCGCGGGGCGCATCGGCACCTCCAAGGCGGGCTTCATCTCCGTGGAGACGAAGGACGAGGTGATGAACTCCAAGGTGTGCTCCGGCGAGGCGGCCTCCGGCAAGACCCTGCTCTCCTCGGACAAGAACGCGGTGGAGATCACCTACGACGGCGCGACGGACTGCGCGGACTCGTCCACCGTGCAGTGGAGCCTGAACGGGGCGGCGCAGGGCAAGCTGGAGGGCATCATGTGCTCGGCCGCCAACGGCCCCACCGCGGCCTTCTGGGGCGCGGCGCTCTTCGGCGCCCTGGGCCTCATGCGCCGCCGCGCCCGGAACTGAAGTCCTCGGGCGGCCCGCTCACGGCGGGGAGGGGAGCGCGAACTCGGCCCGGGAGAGGAACGACTCCTGGGCGTAGAGGCGCTTGAGCTCACCGGTGTAGGCGGGCAGCCGGGGATCCGCGCAGTCGGTGCACCACGTGGCGAGCTCCTCCGGGGCGAAGAGTCCCGGGGGCATGCGCCGCGGGGTGCCCGTGGACGCCATGCTGTACTCGGTGATGGGCCAGTCGTCGGTGACAGGGGCCACGTCCCGGGCCAGCGCCCGCAGCGCCCGCGTGGAGGCGGCGAAGAGGCCCGCGTACTCCACGGGCGAGCCCATCCACAGGCGCGAGAGGTCCGCCTTCACCTCGGGGCGTGACTCCAGGCGGCGCCACACGTCGGCGAGGTGGAGCTGGTTGTCGCCGCCGTTGCTGCCCACGAGGATGAGCTCCGCGCCGTAGCCGGCCAGCAGCACCGCGTCCGGGAACACGTCCAGGAAGGCGCGCACCATGGCGCGCGTGGTGTGCTCGGGCACCTGATAGGCCGGCAGCCACTGGGTGGCGTAGCCCCCGCGCGCGAGCCGGCTCCGGGCCAGGGCGTAGAACTCCCGCGAGTAGAGCGCGCCCACGCCCGCGAAGGCGATGGGGGGCGGCTCCAGCGTGAGCAGGTCGTACGAGCCCTCGGGCTTCATGCGCAGGTGCTGGCGGCCGTCGTTGACGTGCACGGTGACGCGCGGATCCTCGAGCACGTGGTGGTTGGTGGCGGCGAAGTAGTTCGCGTGCGACAGGACGTTGCGCGACAGGTCCATCACGTCGATGGACGTCACGGAGGGGTGCAGCGACGCGGCGTGCACGGTGTTGCCCGCGCCGAAGCAGATGACGCCCACGTGCCGGGGCGCGTCCTGCTGCAACAGGGGCACGTGCGCCATGGCGCGCATGTAGCGCTGCGCGGTGGGCTCGTTGCCCGCCATGCTGTGGCCATTGGTGTAGAGGGCGCGGCCCAGGCCCTCCACCTCGGCGATGAGCACGGTCTCGTTGGGGCCCTCGCTGGTGGCGAGCACCCGCACCGGCTCCACGTCGACGATGGGGAAGCCCTGGCGCAAGAGCTTGTCCGGGGCCTGGGCGTTCCACCCGAGCAGGGCCAGCGCGCACCCGGCGAGCAGCGTGGGCACGCGCCGCCGGGACAGGCCGCTGTCGGGCAGGGGCAGGGCCGCCGCGGCCAGGGGCAAGAGGGCCAGGGTCGTCAGCGCCGCCAACAGGCCCATGCCGCGCTGCATGCCGAGCGCGGGCAGCAGGACGAAGCCCGTTGTGAGCGAGCCCAGCACCGCGCCCGCGGTGTTCCACAGGTAGAGGCCGCCCGCGCGGCCACCCACCGTGGCGCTGGCGCGCTGCACCAGGGCGTTGGCCAGGGGGAAGGTCATGCCCATGAGCACCGAGGGCAGCCCCACGGCGGACACCATGGGCATGAGCAGGAAGAGGTGCTCGGCGAGCCGCGAGGGGGGGCCTCCGTGGCCGAGCGCCCGCTCGCTGTCGCGCACCGCCATCACGTCCAGCGAGGCCAGCAGGCCCAGGCTGGTGAGCACGAGCAGCGTGAGCACCGAGCCCAGCAGCAGGGCGGGGCGGCCCAGGCGCCGCACGAGGCCCCCGGCGAGCGTGGCGCCCAGCCACATGCACACGAGGATGACGGTGAGCAGCAGCGAGAAGACGCTGCGAAAGCCGCCCAGGAGCGTGGAGTAGTAGCGAAACCACAGCATCTCCATGCCCATGGAGGCGAAGCCGGACAGCGCGAGCGTCAGGCCCGTCAGGTGCACGAGCCGGGCGCCCTCCGCGGACGCGGGCCCGGGTTCCGGGGACGGCGCGGGGGCGGGCGACGGCGGCGCGGCGGGGGCCACCTGGCGCAGCACGAGGAGCGCGCACAGGCCCACGACCGTGTTGAGGGCCACCGCGAGCACCTGGGTGCCCCGCACGCCGAGCGCCGGGATGAGGGCGAGGTCGGTGAGGAACGCGCCCAGGGCGGCGCCCGCGGTGTTGACGCCATAGAGCGCGCCCACGTGCCAGCCCGCGGCGGAGACGTGCGCGCCCACCTGGTGGCGGATGAGCAGGGTGAGGGTGCCGCCCATCAGCAGGGTGATGGGGCCGAGCAGCACGATCGCCAGCAGGTAGCGCCAGGCCTGGGAGGCCCCGGAGAGCACGAGCCAGCCCCGCGCGTCGGGGGTGTACGCGGAGAGCGCGCCCGAGGCCTGTCCCACCAGGGGCAGCGCGAGCGCCACCAGCAGGCCGAGCCCCGCGATCCCCAGCTCCACCCGGGCATACAGGCGCAGGGGCGCGGCGGCGTCCCGGGCATGGAGCCGGTCCGCCAGGCGCCCGGCGATCCACCCCCCCACGCCCAGCCCGCACATGAAGATGGCGGTGACGACGGCGGCGGACCAGACGGTGTTGCCGAAGAGGTTGCCGAACTGGCGGACCCACACCACCTGGTAGACGAGTCCGCTGACGCCGGAGAGGAAGAACAGGAGGTAGAGCAGGGGCGCGCGCATGCGGGCGCGAGGCTACTCCGTGCCCCGAAGCCAGGACCATCCTCGTCTTGGCGGTTGGAGGGGGGACGTGCGGACGTGCCCCACGTGGAGTCGCTCGCCGGGCCTGACATAGACTCCGCCCATGAGTGCTTCCCACGTCATCCGTCACGGCGCCCTGGTGCTGTCCCTCCCCCCGGGCTGGTTCGACGCGAGCCAGGTGGTGGCGGTCGGCCCCGAGGACAACGGCTTTCGCGCGAACGTGGTGGTGTCGGTCGAGCCCGCCCAGCCCGGCGAGACGTTGACGCAGTTCGCCGCGCGCTCGCTGGTGGCGCTGCGCGGGACCCAGGACATCACCCTCGTGGACGAGCGGCAGGCGACCTTCGGCGCCCACCAGGGCATGCTGCGCGAGTACACCTTCACCCTGCGGGGCGTGAAGCTCGCCCAGCTCGGTTTCACCGTGGTGAAGGAGCAGGTGGGCTACACCTTCACCTATACCCAGCGGCCCGAGCGGCTGGCCGAGACGCGGGGCGTGGCCGAGACGTTCTTCGCCTCCGCGCGCCTGGAGAGCGCGGCGCCCGCGCCCGGCGCACCGCCGTCCGGCTCGGGGCTCGACTCCCTCTGGTGACGGGCCTCGCCCTCAACCCCGGTAGAGGGGCAGGGACAGCCCGCGCGCGATGGCCAGGGCGCGCAGGCCAAAGCCCGCGAGGGCCGCGAGCGCGGAGGCCTCCAGGGGAGGAAGGCCGAGCTGCCGCAGGCCCACGAACAGCGAGGCGGCGAGCGCGGCCGCGGTGACGTAGATCTCCGGGCGCAGCAGGATGGAGGGCTGGCCCGCGAGCACGTCGCGCAGGATGCCGCCCACGCACGCGGTGACGACGCCCATCACCATGGCGGACAGCGCGGGGATGCCGTGGCCGAGCGCCTTGGCGGCGCCGAAGACGGCGTAGGCGGCCAGCCCGAGGGCATCGAACCAGTCGAGCGCCTTGCCTCGCCACCAGCGCGCGGGGGTGCACCACACGAGCACCGCCATGCCCAGCCCCACGGCCATGACACGCGGCTCGTGCATCCAGAACACGGGCACGCCCAGGAGCAAGTCCCTCACCGTGCCGCCCCCCGTGCTGGTGATGAGGGCGAAGAAGGCGAAGGTGACCAGGTTCTGCTGCAACCGGGCGGCGGCGAGCGCGCCGGAGATGGCGAACACGGCGATGCCGGCGATGTCCAGCCAGAGCAGCGCGGGGGTGAAGTGGGAGAGGGAGGGCAGGTCCATGACGACGAACCGCGCCTCCCCCTGGGCAGGAGGAGGCGCGGCGGGGTGCGACGAGGCGTGGGGGACTAGTAGCGGTAGTGGTCGCTCTTGTACGGACCCTCTTGGGTCACGCCGATGTACTTGGCCTGCTCGGCGCTGAGCTCGGTGAGCTCCGCGCCCAGCTTGGTGAGCTGCAGGCGGGCCACCTTCTCGTCCAGGTGCCGCGGCAGCATGTACACGCCCGGCTTGTAGTGGCCCGGCTTGGTGAAGATCTCGATCTGCGCGAGCACCTGGTTGGCGAACGAGGAGCTCATCACGTAGCTGGGGTGGCCGGTGCCGCAGCCCAGGTTCACCAGCCGGCCCTCGGCCAGCAGGATGATGCGCTTCTTGTCCGGGAAGATGATGTGGTCGACCTGGGGCTTGATGTTGTCCCACGTGTACTGCTTGAGGCTCGCCACATCGATCTCGTTGTCGAAGTGGCCGATGTTGCACACGATGGCGTTGTTCTTCATCCGCTTCATGTGCTCGTGGGTGATGACCTGGAAGTTGCCCGTGGCGGACACGAAGATGTCCGCCTTGTCCGCGGCGTACTCCATGGTGACGACGCGGTAGCCTTCCATGGCCGCCTGCAGCGCGCAGATGGGATCGATCTCGGTGACCCACACCTGGGCCTGCAGCCCGCGCAGCGCCTGGGCCGAGCCCTTGCCCACCTCACCGTAGCCGCACACCACGGCCACCTTGCCGGCGATCATCACGTCCGTGGCGCGCTTGATGGCGTCCACCAGCGACTCGCGGCAGCCGTAGATGTTGTCGAACTTGGACTTGGTGACCGAGTCGTTGACGTTGATGGCGGGGAACTTGAGCCGCCCCTCCTTGGCCATCTGGTACAGGCGGTGCACGCCCGTGGTGGTCTCCTCGGTGACGCCCTGGATGTTGGCGAGCGTCTTGGAGTACCAGCCGGGCTGGGTGGCCAGGCGCTTGCGGATGGCGGTGAAGAGGATGGTCTCCTCCTCGCTGCCGGGCTTGGCGAGCACGGAGATGTCCTTCTCCGCGTTGGCGCCCAGGTGCAGCAGGAGCGTGGCGTCGCCGCCGTCATCGAGGATCATGTTGGGCGTGCCGCCGTCGGCCCACTCGAAGATGCGGTGCGTGTAGTCCCAGTACTGCTCGAGCGTCTCGCCCTTGAAGGCGAACACGGGGGTGCCCCCGGCGGCGATCGCCGCGGCGGCATGGTCCTGGGTGGAGAAGATGTTGCACGAGGCCCAACGCACCTCGGCGCCCAGCGCCTCGAGCGTCTGGATGAGCACCGCCGTCTGGATGGTCATGTGCAGCGAGCCCGCGATGCGCGCGCCCTTGAGGGGCTGCTGCCTGGCGTACTCGTCGCGGATGGCCATCAGACCGGGCATCTCGGTCTCGGCGATCGCGATCTCCTTGCGGCCCCACTCGGACAGCTTGATGTCGGCGACCTTGTAGTCGGTGAAGGTGTTCAAATCGACGGCTGCGCGCATGTGGTGCTCCAGGTGGCGGGGGCTGGGAGCGGGACGGGGTGTGCTCGCGTCCCGGGCCTTGTCGCCACGGGTCAGCGAGCGCCGTTACGGAAAACCTGAGCCTGGCGGGGGGGCCCCGTTGCAGCGCTCCTCAGGATGCGCGCACCCTAACCCAAGCCCGGTGGTCCTCGCCAGGGAATCGCGCACTCAGACGGGCGCGGGGGGCGTGTCCCGTGGCAGGAAGACCGAGAAGCGCGTGCCCTTGCCGGGCCCCTCGCTGCGCGCCTGGATGCGCCCCCCGTGCCGCTCGACGATCTCCTGGCAGATGGCCAGGCCCAGCCCCAGGCCGCCCGCGTGGTGCTCGGAGGCGTTCTGGGCCCGGAAGAAGGGCTCGAACAGGTGCGCCAGGCCCTCGGCGGGCACGCCAATGCCCTGATCCTCCACCTCCAGGAGGACGCCGTCCGCCTCGGGGACGAGGCGCACCTGGATGGGCGTGTCGGGGGGCGAGTAGCGCACCGCGTTCTCCACCAGGTTGGTCAGCAGCTGGTCGAGCCGCTGCTCGTCCCAGGTGCCGCGCAGGGGCGCCTCGGGCAGGTCCAGGGAGATGGGCGCGGTGCGCTCGCTGCGGGCATGGGCGATGCGGTCGACGACCTCTTGCGCCAGGGCGCTCAGGTCCATGGGCTCCGGGCGTAGGGCGAAGCGTCCGGACTGCATCCGGGACACGTCCAGCATGTCGCCGATGAGCCGGGTGAGCCGGTCCACCTGACGCCGCAGCCGCTCCAGGGTGGAGCGCTGCTTCTCGGCGGACACCTCCTGGGGAAGCAGGGCCTGGCGCTGCATCAGCTCGATGGTGGCCTTCAGGGGGGTCAGGGGCGTGCGCAGCTCGTGGCTGGCCATGGACAGGAATTGATCCCGGCTGGAGATGGCCTCGCGCAGTTCCTTCTGGGTGTGCTCGATGCGCGCCGCCATCTCGTTGAAGCCCAGGGTGACCTCCGCCAGCTCGTCATCCCCCTGGGCGGGGATGCGCTGCTCGAGCGACAGGCTGCCCAGCGCCGCGATGCCGTCCCGGAGCGCCTGGAGGCGCCGGGTCACGTCCCGGCCCACCCAGCGCGACAGCCAGAGCGCGATCGCGCCCGCGCCCAGGGCGATGAACACCACCAGGGCGCTCAGCCGGGTCACGGGCGCGAAGGCCAGGCTCAAGGGCGCGGTGACCACCACCGTCCACGGCGTGTCGGGCACCTGGGCATGCGCCACCAGCAGCCGCCCGCCGTCCGGATCGGACGTCTCGATGAAGCCCTCCGGGTCGGACAGGGTGGTCGCCTCGACGAGCGCGAGGATGGGCGCGCGCGTGAGCATCCGCCCCCGCTCGCTCTCGCGCAGCAGCATGCCGTCGCGGCGGTCGAAGATCTCCACGTGGTAGTCGCGCGAGGCCCGCGTGGGCGCGCGGCTGAGCCGCGACAGGGACATGCCCGCCACCATGATGTCGTGTCGTCCCTCCTCCAGGGGCACGGGCGCGCTGAAGGCGACCAGGGGCCGCTGCCTGGCGCTGAGGAAGGGGCGCGACAGGTAGACTTGGCCCTCGTCCTGGCCATGGCGGAAGTAGTCGCGGTGCGAGAAGTCCCCCGTCACGCCGCCCTCCGTGGCGTTCAGCAGGGACTGGCCCTGGCCATCGAGCACCCAGGAGGCCTCGAAGGGGCTCGGGTCCAGGCGCAGCAGGTCCAACCGGGCCCGCAGCGCCTGACGGTCGCCGCCGCGGAGCACGGCGCGCAGCAGCGGATCCCGCGACTGGCTCAGCACCAGGAAGCGCGCCATGGTCGCGGTCTGCTCCAGCCAGGCGACCTCGGCCGCCACCGCCTGACGGGCCTTGTCCCGCAGCTCGCGCTCGATGGCCCGCTGCGCCACCGCGGAGGCCAGGCCA
Source organism: Archangium primigenium (assembly GCF_016904885.1). NCBI lineage: Bacteria > Pseudomonadati > Myxococcota > Myxococcia > Myxococcales > Archangiaceae > Melittangium > [Archangium] primigenium. The sequence continues at coordinate 5,931,588 of NZ_JADWYI010000001.1, read as the reverse complement.
CCCACGGCGAGGATGGGCAACACGGACGCGAGCGCCACGCCGCGAAACAGTCGCCACCCCACGGTGGAGGTCTCCACCCGGCGCGCGTACAGCAGCAGGCCACAGCCCAGGGTGATGACGCTGTAGAGCGCCAGGCCCGTCCAGGTCGCGCGCCAGCCCGTCACCAGGGCCAGCTGCCCGAACATCAGGATCATCAGCCCCACCGCCCGCCGGGCCCACGTGCGCGAGCGCCGGACGAGGGCCAGCGCCAACAGGGCCCCCACGCCGAGGAAGAGCACCCCCAGGGGCCGGGCCACCTCCCGGTAGGGCTCCCAGAGGCTGGGCCCGAGCAGCGTGGGGTCCACGAGGATGAAGCCCCCGAACGCCAGGGCCGTGACCGCCAGGAACTCGGCGAAGAGGCCCCGGTGGCGCCAGCGGGGCAGGGACTCCAGCACCATGACCACGATCATCAGCGGGTAGATGACCGCGCCGGTGATGCCGCCCGAGAGGATCGTGGCGCCCCACCAGTACAGGACGAGCGCCCCGATGAACACCAGGCGCCCGAGCGCCCCGATCCACGACCGCCAGGCCGGGTAGAGCAGGGCGGCGAGCAGGGTCGCCGAGCCCAGCATGAACGCCAGCCCCAGCAGCCGGATGTAGGGGTAGATGAGGCGGAAGATGCTCGTGCCGAACTCGTACGGCACGTACACCATCATGATGCCGTTGAGCAGACCGAAGGCGGCGGCGATCCACTCGACGCGGATGGGCTTGAGGACCTCTGGTGTTGCCTCGTCGGCCACTCCCTGACTCCCAGGCGGTGGAATCGCGTGCTGGTGGCATCGGCCACCCACGGGACTCCCGCGTGAAGCCTTCCATAGCAGCCTTGATGCCACTGCACCCGGTCCATCGACGCGTCACGCAGTGAACCCCTCCCGTCCCACCTTCCCGAAAAAAACCGCCCGGGCTGGTGGGGGGCGTACGTGGAGTCAGTGCGCGTGTTCTCGCGAGTAGGTGCCCACCAGCTCGCCGAAGCCCACCACGTGCCCGCGCATGCGCCGCAGGAGCGCGGAGCGTCCCGGGTGGGAGCCCAGCCGCAGCTCACGGTCCAGGGCGAAGATCTGGAAGTGGTAGTGGTGGGCCTGGTCTCCCCGGGGGGGCGCGCAGCCCACCCAGCCCGTGCGCAGCAGGGAGTTGCGACCCGACTCCACGGTGGACGTTCCCGGACGGAGCATGAAGCCCAGGGTGCGGACATCCGGGGACATCAGGGAGATCCAATGCACGAAGGGCTGGGGCGTGGGGGCATCGGGATCCTCCACGAGCAGCACGAGCGAGCGGGTGCCCTTGGGAACGTCCTGCCACTGGAGGGGCGGGGTGAGCTCCTCCCCATCGGCGGTGTAGCGCACCGGGATGGCGCCCCCCTGGTTGAAGGCCACGGAATCCAGGGGGATGTAGGGCAGGCCCTCCCGGACGCCCAGCCGGACCGAGGCGAGCCGCTCATTTCCCGCCCGGACCGGGGAACGACCGCCGAGCAAGAGGTGGGGTACTCCCGAGACGAGTGCGCGGAACGTATGTCCTAGGTCCATGGTCTGTGTCCTCCCCGGACAACTTGGGGATTCACAGGGTCCTTCCGCAGCGAGGAAGGGGGCTCGGGGTCGCCTTCCTGGCTGCTGGTGGGGACGTCCGGGGCCCGCGCGGGGAGCCTTCAGCGCGACTCGTTGGCGACGGCGTTGGGCAGCAGGCTCCGGGCCCGCGTGAGCAGCCGGGTGAACTCCACCCGATCGGACTGGCCGTCGGTGGCCCCCTCGGCGAGCTTCTGCACCGTGGCGAGGTTCCAGCGCTGGGCATCGGCGCCACCGCGCAGCACGTCCGCCGTGGCCGCCACCGCGAGCGCGAAGCGGAAGTCGGACGAGGCCGCGTCGAGCGAGGCCTTCATGTGGCGCGACTCGAGGGGGAAGGCCTGCTCGGAGGCCTCGGTGCCCGTGGGCGTCTTGGCGCGGATGCGCACCGTGCCCAGGGCCGCCTGGGGGTCGCTCCACTCCACCTCGTAGAGGGCGGTGACGCTGTGGCCCGCGCCGATCTCGCCCGCGTCCACCTTGTCGTCGCGGAAGTCCCGGTCGGCGATGTCGCGGTTCTCGTAGCCCACCAGCCGGTAGCGGCGCACCGCCTTGGGATCGAACTCCACCTGCACCTTCACGTCCTTGGCGATGACCTCCAGGGTGCCGGTGAGCTGCTGCTCGAAGACCTTCTTCGCCTCCTTGTAGCTGTCGATGTAGAAGCAGTTGCCGTTGCCCTTGTCGGCCAGCTTCTCCATCAGGTCATCGCGGTAGTTGCCCATGCCGAAGCCGATGGTCGACAGCGTGACGCCCTCCTTCACGTAGCCCTGGATGCTCTCGAGCAGCGCGTCCGCGGAGACGCGGGGGCCGATGTTGGCGTCACCATCCGTGAGCACCACCACGCGCGACACCACGCTGCCCGAGGCCTTCTTCACCGCGTGCTTGTAGGCGAGCTCCATGCCCGAGCCCATGGCGGTGCCGCCCCCGGCCTCCAGCCCGTCGATGGCCTGGTAGATGCGCTCGATGTCGGTGGCGGGCGTGGGCGTGAGCACCTCGCGCGTGCTGCCCGCGTAGGTGACGAGCGCCACGGTGTCGTTCTCGTTGAGGTTCTTCACCGCGATCTTCATCGCCTCCTTGGCCAGGGGCAGCTTGTCCGGCTGGTGCATGGAGCCGCTGGTGTCCACCAGGAAGACCAGGTGCGCGGGCTTGCGCTGCGAGCGGGAGACCACCTTGCCCTGAACGCCCACGCGCACGAAGTGGCGGTTGCCGCCGAAGGGCGAGGGCGCGCCTTCCAGGTGCACCGTGAAGGCGCCGCGCTCGGGCGGGGTGTAGCGGTACTTGAAGTAGTTGACGAACTCCTCCACGCGCACGGCGCCATGGGGCGGCAGGGCGTTCTGGTTCAGGTAGCGGCGCGCCATCGTGTACGACGCCGTGTCCACGTCCACCGCGAAGGTGGAGAAGCGATCCGCGGCCGTGTCCGTGAAGGCGTTGGCCGCGTGCTCGGTGAAGCGGTTGCCCTGGGTGGACGGCTCCGCCGGGGGCGCCATGGCGGGGGCCTCGCGCTTGGCGGGCGCGCTCACCGCGCCGATCGAGGCCGCGCCTTCCTCGGCCTCGAGCGCGACGCCCGGGGCCCGGCCGCGGCTCTCCTTGGCCAGGCGTGCGGACTTCTGGGCATCGGCCACCTTCTCCTCGGGGCGGGTCCGCGTGGGGGCCGGGGGCGGCGCCGACGGAGGCGGCGGCGGCGCGAGCGGCTCCGGGGCCGAGCGGTCCACCAGCGGGCTCGCCTCATTGGCCTTGGAATCGCTCACGCTCTTGGTGGCCTGGGGGATCGCCGCGGTGCTCGTGGCGGGGGCCTGCTTCGACGTGCTGCATCCGGACACGAGACCCAGCACGAGGGCGGTACCACTCCAGCGGGTCAGGCGGTTCAGCTTGGACGAGGACGAGAACGGGAACAAGGCGCGCGCTCCGGAAGGCATCGAGGTGGAATGAGCCCTGGAAACGCGCCACCTGTGTTTTGGATCTACCGGGGGCTCGCGATTTTTCCGCCCGGGCCTCCGCCCGTGAGGCGGGACCACCCCCACGGCGGCCGGCGCGCGGTGTCCTGGAGCGCGTCGAACGCGCGGCACAGGCCATACGTGAGCAGGATGAGCGTCCCCGTCAGCACCGCGTACAGGCCCCAGCCGCAGCGGTTGCCCCACAAGGCCTCGAAGCACAGGCCGAAGACGCGGACGTAGAGCAGGGTGAGGTGGAAGACGTACGCGGACAGCGACGAGGTGCCGAAGGTCTCCAGGAAGCGCCGGAGCCGCGAGGGCGCGCCGCCCGGGACGACCCGGGACTCCAGCGCCACCAGCGCGAGCAGCCCGATGCAGACCCACATGGCGCGCTCGGCCGCGTTGGAGGGATTGGTGACGAAGAAGCGGTGCGCGGGATAGAGCGCCTGGAGGGGTTTGGCGGCGAGCCACCCGGCGCAGCCCAGGGCCCCGACGAACACCAGCGACCGCACGAGTCCACGCCGTCCCCGCTCGCCCGCCACGGCGCCCACGTACGTGCCCAGCCAGACGAAGCCCAACCACGGCAGCAGGGGGAACACGGCCCCCGTGCTCTTGTTGAGCGCGGTCGCCCAGGGGCCGCCCAGGGCCTCGCCCAGGGGGGACAGGAAGAAGGTGGTGAGCGCGAGCCCGAGCGTCACGCCCCGGAGCACCCGCGGCCGGGAGGCCAGCCCCGCGGTGACGGGCAGGGCGAGCAGCAGCGACAGGCCCACGCAGTGCAGGATGTCCATGCGCACCAGCCACCGGGGCTCGCGGAAGACGGGAAACCACATCCAGTTGACGAACGTGGCCACGCCGAGCACCTGCGCGATGCGGCGCAGGTTGCGTCCGAGGCGCTGGCCGAGCGAGCCCACCCCGGCGCCCCGCACGAGCAGCAGCGCGAGCGCGAAGCCCGCGGAGAACAGGAAGGCCGGGGCCACGAGCCCATCGAGCCGCAGCAACTGCCGGGTGATCGGGCCCTGGCGCAGGTCCGGGCGCAGCAGGACGAGGGCGTGACACTGGATCATCACCAGCACGCTCAGGCCCCGCAGCCAGTCGACGGCGCGGATGCGTTCGGAGGAGGGAGGCGTCACGGGCGTTTCACGGCGAGCAGGCGAGGCCGGGTTCGGGCGCGTCGGCGTCCTGCCAGCGCAACAGGCAGCGCAGGGCGGTGGGGTCCAGGGTGTCGCCGCTCCAGGAGCGACGCCAGAGCAGGGCGGCCACCCGCGTGGGCAGGCGCGAGTCCGGGGCCACGAGCGCCCGGACCACGCCATTGCCGCCCACGCGCGCCTCGTGCTGGAGTCCTTCCAGTCCGGCCACCAGCTCGGGGCATCCGTCCGGGCAGTTGTAGAGGAAGACGGCGTGGCCGTGCTCCAGGTTGTGCAGCCACACGCACCGGTTGGTCTCGGCGGTGTGCACCCGGCAGCCCAGGGTGTCCGAGCAGTGCTCGCCGCTGGTGGGCGGGTTCTGTCCGTCCCCGCATGCACTGCTGGAGCACGTCAGGTGCCGGGTGCTCGCGGGCACGGGCGCGAGGGCGAAGGCATAGGGCGCGCACTCGCCGTCGTCCGGAGCACTGGGGCCACAGGCGGAGAGTGCGCTCGACAGCAACAGCACGCGGAAACCACGCGAGGGCGACGACGTCACGGGGGCTGTCTTACCCCATCTGGCCGCGTATCCAAGAGTTGCATCCAGGGACGGTTCCTCTACGGTGAGGCCCCGACATGACCTCCTCCCGCTCCGCTCCCCGCTTCCTGCGCGCGGCCCTCGTGGCCGTGCCCTTCCTGGTGGCCTCGTCCGGCTGCGCGACCGCGTCGCCCGCGGCGGCCCCGGCCTCCGCCGAGGCATCGGCCGCGCCCTCGGCCAAGGCCGCCCAGGCGCCGCTCACCGCCGGCGATGCGCGCCAGTTCACCCAGCGCGTCAACGACGAGCTCAAGCGCCTGTGGACGAAGCAGGCCACGGCCGAGTGGATCAAATCCACCTACATCACCGATGACACCGAGCGCAACGCGGCCACGGTGAACGAGGAGGTGATGGCCTACCTCAGCCAGGCCATCACCGAGGCGGCGCGCTTCAAGGACGTCCAGGGGCTCGACGCGGACAGCGCGCGCATGCTGCACCTGCTGCGGGTGTCCTCGCCGCTGCCCGCGCCCAACGCGGCCGACAAGCGCGCGGAGCTGGCCACCATCGCCGCCAAACTCGAGGGCCTCTACGGCAAGGGCAAGTACTGCGGGCCGGACGGCAAGGGCGCCTGCAAGGATCTGGGCGAGCTGTCCGACGTGCTCGCCAAGAGCCGCGACTACAACGCGCTGCTCGACGCGTGGGTGGGCTGGCACGCCGTCGCCCCGCCCATGCGCCCGCTCTACGAGCGCATGGTGGAGCTGTCCAACGAGGGGGCCCGGGAGATCGGCTTCCAGGACACGGGCGCGCTCTGGCGCTCGAGCTACGACATGTCGCCCGAGGACTTCGAAAAGGAGGCCCAGCGGCTGTGGGGTCAGGTCAAGCCGCTCTACGACGAGCTGCACTGCTACGTGCGGGCCCGGCTGGCCAAACAGTACGGCGAGGACAAGGTCCCCGCGGGCAAGGCCATTCCCGCGCACCTGCTCGGCAACATGTGGGCCCAGGAGTGGAACAACGTCTATGCCCTGGTGGAGCCCTACCAGGGGCAGCCCAGCCTGGACGTGAGCGCCGAGCTGCAGGCGCAGAAGTATGACGCGGTGCGCATGGTCAAGCAGGGCGAGGCCTTCTTCACCTCGTTGGGCCTCAAAGCCCTGCCGGAGACGTTCTGGCAGCGCTCGCAGTTCACCAAGCCGCGCGATCGCGAGGTGGTGTGCCATGCGAGCGCCTGGGACGTCACCTACGACAACGACCTGCGCGTGAAGATGTGCATCAAGCCCGTCGAGGAGGATCTGGTCACCATCCACCACGAGCTGGGCCACGACTACTACTACACGTACTACCACACGCTCCCGGTGCTCTATCAGCAGGGGGCCAACGACGGCTTCCACGAGGCCATCGGCGACGCCATCACCCTGTCCATCACCCCGAGCTACCTCAAGCAGGTGGGGCTGCTCAAGAAGGTGCCCGAGGGGGACAAGGGCCTCATCAACCTGCAGATGAAGGACGCCATGGAGAAGGTGGCCTTCCTGCCCTTCGGCCTGCTGGTGGACCAGTGGCGCTGGGAGGTGCTGTCCGGCCGGGTGAAGCCCACGGACTACAACGCCTCCTGGTGGGCCCTGCGCGAGAAGTACCAGGGCGTGCGCGCGCCGGTGGCGCGCTCGGAGAAGGACTTCGATCCGGGCGCCAAGTACCACGTGCCCGCCAACGTGCCCTACACGCGCTACTTCCTGGCCCGCATCCTCCAGTTCCAGTTCCACCGCTCGCTCTGCCAGGCCGCCGGCTTCAAGGGCCCGCTGCACGAGTGCTCCATCTACGGCAACAAGGACGCCGGCAAGCGGCTCGCGGCCATGCTGGAAATGGGTGCCAGCAAGCCCTGGCCCGAGGCCCTCGAGGCCCTCACCGGTCAACGGCAGATGGACGCTTCGGCTATTCTGGAATATTTCACGCCCCTGCGCGGCTGGCTCCAGAAGCAGAACCAAGGGCAGAAGTGCGGTTGGTAGACGCACCCGTCGTGGACAGCGCGCACGCTGCCGCCTAACATCACCAATCGCTTGGCTGGGCTATTTCTGGCTGGGACCCGCGCGGCGGACGGTTCGCGCGGGTGTCGAAGGAAGAAGAGAGCACATGGCGACTGGTACCGTGAAGTGGTTCAACGATGCGAAGGGCTTCGGGTTCATCACGCAGGACGGGGGCGGCGAGGATGTGTTCTGCCACCACTCGGCCATCAACATGGACGGGTTCCGGACCCTGCAGGAAGGCCAGAAGGTCGAGTTCGAAGTGGCCCGCGGCCCCAAGGGCCTGCAGGCGCAGAACGTCCGCGCGGCTTAAGCCGTCCTGACGCGTCACGCTGTACCCGATAAAGGGTCCGGTCCCATGGATCGGGCCCTTTTCTTCGTCTGGAGTCCTCGTGTCCGCCCTCTCGAAGTCCTGGTTCTTGCTGCTCGCGGCGTGCGGGTGCGCGTCCGTGCCGGCCCCGGTCTCCACGTCCTCCACCACTCCCGCCTCCGAAGCAAAGGCTCCCGCCATGTCGCGCGCCGTCGTGCCCTCCGATCTCGAGCCGCGGCTGGTGGCCCAGCATGGCGAGGCCCAGCGCGAGCGCATCCACCGGGGGCTCGCGCAGGTGGCCGCGCTGTGGCGCCCGGAGGACGGGGACCTGGCGGCCTTCGCGGCCGAGCACTTCGTGTCGGAGCCGGCGCGGCTCGCGGCCACCCGGGATCGGCTGGAGCAGGCGCTGGAGCAGCTCGGCGGGCACCTGAACGAGGTGAGTCGCGAGCTGCGCCGCCCCACGGATCTGGACGTGGGCCCCCTCTTGCCGGTGGATCCCCTGCTGGCCGCGTACGATCCGGGCGCGCACGTCACCGAGGATCTCTTCCGCGCCAAGGTGGGCTTCGTCGTGCTGCTCAACTTCCCCCAGACCACCCTGGCCGAGCGCCTGGAGCGGGGCCCGGGCTTCTCGCGCGACGCGTGGGCGGAGGACCGGCTCACGGGACGCTTCGGCAGCCGGGTGCCCGCCGAGGTGCGCCAGGCGGAGACCCGCGCGACGTCGGACGCGGACCTGTACATCGCCGAGTACAACCTCTGGATGCACCACCTGGTGGATGACCAGGGCCAGCGGCTCTTTCCCAAGGGCATGCGGCTCATCAGCCACTGGAACCTGCGCGACGAGCTCAAGTCGCGCTACGCGGACCCCCAGGGCGTCGCGCGGCAGCGGATGATCATCCAGGTGATGGAGCGCATCGTCACCCAGACCCTCCCCGCGGCGGTCATCGACAACCCCCGGGTGGACTGGAATCCCTTCACCAACGCGGTGAGCGTGGCCCCCGCCTCCGAGGTGGAGGACGACGCGCCCGCGCGCCCGGCGGTGGGGGATGGCACGCGCGAGGACGACGTGCGCTACGCGAAGCTGCTCGCGCAGTTCCACGCGGCGCGGCGGGCGGATCCCTTCGTGCCCGTGGCGCCCTCGGCCATCGCCCGGAGCTTCGAGCTGGGGCGCGAGCTGCCCGAGGCGCGGGTGCGGGGGCTGCTGGAGCAGGTGCTCGCCTCACCGCTGGTGCCCCGGGTGGCGGCGGTCATCCAGCAGCGCCTGGGCCGGCCCCTGGAGCCGCAGGACCTGTGGTACGCGGGCTTCAAGGCGAGCGGCGGGCGCCCCGAGGCGGAGCTCGACGCGCTCACGCGCCAGCGCTACCCGAGCGCCGAGGCCTTCGCGCGCGACATGCCCCGCATGCTCCGGGCCCTGGGCTTCTCCCCGGAGAAGGCGACGTTCCTCGCGGAGCACATCCGCGTGGACGCCGCGCGCGGCGCCGGGCACGCGATGCAGGCGATGCGCCGGGGGGACTTCCCGCGGCTGCGCACCCGCGTGGGCCCGGGCGGCATGGACTACAAGGGCTACAACATCGCGGTGCACGAGCTGGGGCACAACGTGGAGCAGGTGTTCTCGCTCTACGAGGTGGACCACACGCTGCTCGCGGGCGTGCCCAACAACGCCTTCACCGAGGCGCTCGCCTTCGTCTTCCAGGCGCGGGATCTGGAGCTGTTGGGCCTGGCCCGGCCCGACGCGGCGAGCGAGCGCGAGCGGGTGCTCAACGACTTCTGGCAGACGTGGGAGATCGCCGGGGTGGCCCTGGTGGACGTGGCCGTCTGGCACTGGATGTACGCGCACCCGGACGCCACCCCCGCGCGCCTGCGCGAGGCCGTGGTGCGCATCGCCCAGGAGACGTGGGACCGGTACTACGCCCCGGTGCTGGGCGGGAAGGGGACGCCGCTGCTCGGCATCTACAGCCACATGATCTCCTACCCGCTGTACCTGGCGGACTATCCGCTCGGGCACCTCATCGCGTTCCAGATCGAGGAGCACCTGCGGAAGTCCGGCGCGCTGGGCCGGGAGTTCGAGCGCATGGCGCGCCAGGGCGCGGTGACGCCGGACGTGTGGATGCAGAACGCCACGGGCGCGCCGGTGAGCGCCGAGCCCCTGCTGCGCGCCACGGAGGCCGCGCTGGGCCCGGCGCGCTGAGCGCCCGCGGGACGTCAGCTCGCGGCCGACGCGAACGCCAGACAGGTGGGCGAGGGGATCGCCAGGGGCTGGCCGACGGGCGTCAGTCGGCCGGTCCGCTCGTCCCGCCGCAAGGCGAGGATGTCGTTGCCGCGCTGATTGGCCACGAGCAGGAACGCGCCCGTCGGATCGATGGCGAAGTTGCGCGGCCAGTGGATGCCCCCGGTCGCGTGCTCCACGAGGGTGAGCGTGCCGTCCGGGCCAATGGCGAACACGACGAGGCTGTCGTGGCCCCGGTTGGAGCCATACAGGAACCGGCCATCGGCGCTGACGTGGATGTCCGCGCAGTAGCTCTGCCCGGTGAAGCCCTCGGGCAGGGTGGACAGGGTCTGGAACTCCTTCAACGTCCCGAGCTCCGGATCATAGGCGAGCGCGGTGACCGTGGAGTTCAGCTCGTTGATGCTGAAGACGACGCGGCCGTTGGGGTGGAAGGTCAGATGGCGCGGTCCGGCGCCCGGCGCGGTGGCGAAGAAGGGCGTCGGGGCGGGGGTGAGCGCGCCTTGGGCGGCATCGAACCGGTAGACCATGATCTTGTCCGTGCCGAGATCCGACACGAGCACGTGCCGGTTGGCGGCATCCAGCCGGGCCTGGTGGGCGTGCGGGGACGACTGGTTGGGATGGGGCCCCGAGCCCTCGTGCTGCTCGAGCTCGACGGCGGTGCCCAGGCCTCCGTCCGTCTGGAGCGGAAGGACGGCGACGTTGCCGCCGACGTAATTGGAAACCAGGAGGAAGGCATTCCGGGCGTCCAACTCCAGGTGGCACGGAGCGCCGCCACGCGACGCGCGCTGGTTGATGAAGGTCAGCTCGCGGCTCTGGGGGTGGATGGAAAAGGCACTCACCGCGCCGCTGGGCTGCCCCTCGAACTCCACCAATTCATTGACGGCGTAGAGGTGCTGACCCTTGGCATCCAGGAGCAGGTACGAGGGGTCGACCACGCCCCGGGTGACGCCCACCCGCTCGAGGCCGCCAGTGGCCAGATCCAGCTTGCACAGATAGATGCCCTCGCTTCCCCCCGAGGTGTAGGTGCCCACGTAGAACCAGAGCGCGGACGGAGCGGACGGCTGGGGCTCTGGCGCGGGCGCTTCCTCGCCGTCGCAGGCCAGGGCCAGGCCCAACGTCGCCAGGCCCGAGAAATGGATGAAGTCGCGGCGTGTCATCGCCATGGTGTCCGACCCTTTCAACATCACGGCTGTCAAACCAACACTCAAGCCGTCATCATTGAGATTCGAGTGAGACGCGACTTACGGGTATTTCCTGTCGGGGGTCAAGGGCTTCGCGCAACCCCAGACAGGAGCCCCGGGAGGTGTGCCTCCCGAGGCCTGGGTCGAGGAGCGCGGGACTACTTCTTGGGCGTGGCGCGCGGCACGTCCGCGCCCTGGCCGCCGATGCTCAACAGCTCCACCTCGAAGACGAGCGGGGCATTGGGGGGAATGGTGGGGGGCGAGCCCTGCTCCCCGTAGGCCGTCTTGGACGGGCACACCAGCTGGGCCTTGCCGCCCACCTTCATCTTCTGCACGCCCTCGGTCCAGCAGGAGATGACGTCGGAGAGGCCGAACTCGGCCGGCGAGCCCCGCTTGTAGGAGCTGTCGAACTCCATGCCGTTGGTGAGCGAGCCCCGGTAGTTCACCTTCACCGTGTCACTGGCCTTGGGGCTCGGGCCGGTGCCCACCTTGAGATCCCGGTAGATGATGCCGGAGGGCAGCTTCACGGCCCCCTTCTCCTTGGCGGCTTCCTCCAGGAACTTCTGGCCCACCTTCTCCTGGCGGCCCTTGGCCAGGTCCTGCAGCTTGGGCCCGTACTTCTCCAGGTCCACGAGGGCCGTGCCGTTGCCCTGCGCGTCCGACAGGCCGCGCTTGACGAGCTCCATCTCGGCGGGGCTCAGGTCGAAGAGCTTGATGCTGCGGCCAATCGAAAGCCCGAGCGCGTAGACGGTCTTCTCGTCCTCGGTCTTGAGGGGGGCCGCGTTCGTGGCCGGAGCCGACGCCGCCGGCTGTTGGGCCAGGGCCTGCGACCCGGTGATGCCGATGAGAGCTGCTGCCAGTACGCCCAGACGCATGTGTGTGCTACCGCCTTTCTGATGGCGGCGGAAGGATAGGCGCGACCCGTCTATTCCCGCTGGCCGTTTTCTTGCGACCCGGCCGGATGCTCCTACCCTCGCGGGTGGCTGCTGCAGGACGGAAGCGTCCTGTAGCAATGGGGCCTCTCCACCAGGGTGCGATGATGAGCGACAAGCGGAAGAACGCGCGGGTTCCCCTCGACATCTACGTGAACAAGTACATGGAGGGAGTGCCGTACCTGTCGCACGCGGCGGACATCAGCCAGGAGGGCGTGAGCCTCAGCCGGCTCATCGAGCCCGAGCAGGACGCGCGGCGGGTGGGCCTGCAGTTCCAGCTGCCTGGCTCCGAGGAGGTCATCTACGCCGAGGGCGAGGTGGTGCGCGAGTGGGTGGAGGCGAGCCCGCGCCGCGACGAGCGCTCGGGCGTGCGCTTCACCCTGCTCACCGAGCGCCACCGGCAGATGATCGACGCGTATGTGGCGCGCGGCCCGCGCGAGCACTGAGGAGGCTGCTCGCTCCCCGGGGTGGCCCTCGCGTTCGCCTTGACCGGGTGGAGGGTGCGCCGGTTGAATTCCTCCATGCGAAGGGGCGAGTGGAGCAGTCGTGTGTCGCGGGCGCTGGCGGTGCTCGTGTGGTTGGGGCCGCTCGGGGTGCTCGCGGGGGACGGGACCGTGGACTGGGAGCGGCAGGTGCTCCGGGTGACGGGCAACGGGCCCCCGGACGTGAAGGCCTCCAACGCCGCGCAGGCGAGGCTGGGCGCGGAGCGCTCGGCCCGGGACAACGCCCTGGCGGCGCTGCGCGAGCGCGTCCAGGGCCTGCCCTTGCGCGCGGATCGGACCGTGGGCGAGGAGCTGGCCGGTGGGGATGCCCGGCGCCGGCTCGACCCCGTGCTCCAGGGCTACCGGGTGGTGCGCACGCGCTACTTCTCGGACGGCGGGGTGCGCCTGGAGGTGGAGCTTCCCCTGGGGGTGCTCACCGAGGCCCTGGTGAATCCCTCGGGCCCCGCGGGGGTCCCCGGGCCGCAGAAGCCCGCGGAGGACAAGGCGCCCGCGGAGGGCAAGCACACCGGCGTCGTGGTGGACGCGCGCGCGCTGGGCATGACGGCGATGCTGGCACCCCGGCTGGTGGACGACACCACGGGACAGCCCCTGCATGGCCCGGCCACGTTGGACGCGCGGGCGCGCCAGGACCTCGGGGTGGCGGGCTTCTTCCCCACGCTCGAGGCGGCGCGGGCCTCGGCGCGGGTGGGGGCCAGGCCCCTGGTGCTCAAGGCGGTGAAGCGGGACGGGGCGGATCTGCGGCTCGATCCGGACGCGGTGAAGGCGCTCGCCGAGCTGGGGCCGCGCCCGCTGGCCGAGGGCCATGTGGCGATCCTCATTCAATAGGAGCGGGAGATGAAGCGGGCGGGTGGGGTGATTGGAGGCGTGCTGGGGCTCGTGCTGGGGTGTGCCTCGGGACCCGAGCGGGTGGAGGGCCCTGCGGCGGAGCGCGCGCGGGCACTGCTGCGGGGCGGCTCGCGCATGGGCAACCTGGTGCTGCGCTGCGAGCCCTCGGACGCGGACGTGTACCTGGACGGCGTGGTGCAGGGGGTGTGCGCGGACTTCGCGGGCGAGCCGCGGGGGCTGAGCGTGGGCACGGGCCTGCATCAAGTGGATGTGAAGAAGGACGGCTACTGGCCGTACGTCACCTATTTCGAGCCCAGCTCGGCCCGGGCGGTGCTGACCATCCGGTTGCGCTCGGTGGAGCCGGAGCGGGGTGGGGACGCCCCCTGAACCGGGGGGGAGCTTCCGGTGTAGCCTGGACGGGCTTCGGACCACGGTCCGGGGCGGCATGGAGAGGAGCGCGGTCATCGGACGCAACAAGCGAGGCAAGGCGCAGGCGGTGAAGGTGTCGGCGGTGAAGGAGTCCGGGGCCGGGCAGGCGCCGGAGCCGACCCTGCGCGTGGTGCGGAGCGAGCCCGAGGGGGGCCTCGAGGAGCTCGAGGCCCGGCGGGTGGACTTCATCTGGTCGGCGGTGATGGTGGGGGCGTTGGGGTTGGTGTTCGGGCTGCTGTCGGTGTTCGGCGGGGTGGCGGTGCCGGTGCTGCTGGCGCTGAGCGGGGCCTACGTGCTCAATCCCTTCGTCACGGCGCTGGAGCGGCGGGGCGTGGATCGGACGTGGGGCACGAGCGCCGTGTTCGCCGGGTGCACGCTGCTGCTGGCCGGGGCGGTGCTCTACCTCGTGCCCGTCTTCCGGGACGAGGCGGCCAAGCTGCCGGACTTCTTCGTGAAGGCGAGCGGCCAGGTGATTCCCCGGGTGGAGGCGCTGCTGGGCCACCCGCTGCCGGATCTGCTGCGCCAGCGCATGACGGAGCTGGGCGGGCGGGCCTCGGAGCTGTTGCAGAGCGCGGGGCCCACGGCGGCGCGGCTGGTGGCGAGCTTCGCGGGCAACACGGCGCGCTTCGTGGCCACGCTGCTCGGGCTGCTGGTGGTGCCGGTGCTGGCCTTCTTCTTCCTGCAGGACTATCCGCAGCTCGTGTCGCTCGTGCGGGGGCTGGTTCCGCGCCGGGCGGTGGGGCTGGTGGACCGGCGCTTCGCCGAGGTGGACGAGGTGCTGTCCGCCTTCGTGCGGGGGCAGCTCACCGTGGGGGCCATCCTGTCGGTCCTCTACAGCGCCGGGCTGAGCTTCGCGCGCATCGACATGGCCATCGTCATCGGGGTGATCGCGGGCTTTGGCAACATGGTGCCCTACCTGGGCACGGGCGTGGGGATCGTGTTGGCGATGCTGGGGGTGATGTTGTCCTGGCAGGGGCCGTGGCAGCTCGCGCTGGTGGCGGGCACGTTCCTGGTGGGCCAGCTCGCCGAGGGCTTCTTCATCACCCCGCGCGTGGTGGGGGACAAGGTGGGCCTGTCCTCGGTGTCCGTCATCATCGCCATCCTGGCCTTCGGCGAGCTGTTCGGCTTCACCGGCATCCTGCTCGCGGTGCCGTCCACGGCCATCCTCAAGGTGGTGCTGCGGGTGGTGGTGGCGCGCTACCAGCGGATGCCAGTGTACACGGGGACGGGCGAGACGCCCGGGGCCTGAGTCCTCTCCGGCCCACCGGCCGAGCGGGCCCGGGGTCCTGGCATCCGGAGGTGGGGCGGCGCTAGGCAAGGGACGTGTCGAAGCGCGAAGCCACGGAACCGGGTGTCGGGGGGCTGGGCGCCCTCCATGAGGAAATCATCGCCTGCCGGGCCTGTCCCCGCCTGGTGGAATGGCGCGAGCAGATCGCCCGCGACAAGCGCCGGGCCTACCGGGACTGGACGTACTGGGGCAGGGCGGTGCCCGGCTTCGGGGACCCCCGGGCCCGGCTGGTCATCGTGGGCCTGGCGCCCGCGGCGCACGGGGCCAACCGCACGGGCCGCTACTTCACGGGTGACCGTTCAGGGGAGTTCCTCCTGGCGGGATTGCAGCGCGCGGGCTTCTCCAACCAGCCCCGCAGTGATCACCGGGAGGATGGTCTGCGACTGACGGACGCCTTCATCTCGGCGCCTTGCCGGTGCGCGCCCCCGGACAACAAGCCCCTGCCGGAGGAGCTGGCCCGCTGCACGCCGTTCTTCGATCGCGAGCTGGCCCTGCTGCCCGTCCAGGTCATCCTGGCCCTGGGCGCCATCGCCTGGAACGCGTCGCTCGCCTGGATGCAGCGCACGGGCGTGCGCGTGCCGTCTCCCCGGCCGGCGTTCGGGCATGGCGCGGAGGCGCGGCTCGCGGGGGCGCCGGTGCTCGTGGGCAGCTACCACGTGAGCCAGCAGAACACGCAGACGGGCCGGCTGACCCCGGCCATGTTCGACACGGTGACGGCGCGGGTGCGGGCCGTGCTGGACGCGCCCCGGGAAGAGTGTGGTGGGGCCTCTCTGTTTGCTTGACAGTCGCGGCCACGCCCTGTAATTCCCCGCCCGCCTTCGTGACGACGAGTCCCGAGGTGCACGGGTCGTTAGCTCAGCGGTAGAGCACTACCTTGACGCGGTAGGGGTCAGTGGTTCGATCCCACTACGACCCACTCGATGTACCAGGTTCCAACACGCGGGCGGCAGGCTGATCAGCCTGCCGCCCGTGTTCTTTTCCGAGGTCTCGCATGTCGGATCAAATCACGGTGACGCTCCCGGATGGCAGCCAGAAGCAGGCGGCCCGGGGCACGTCCATCGCGGACTTCGTGCGCGAGGGCATTGGAGCGGGTCTGGCCAAGGCTGCCCTCTTCGCGCGGGTGAACGGCGAGGACGTGGACTTGTCGCGCAAGCTCGAGGCGGACGTGAAGCTGCAGATCTTCACCTCCAAGAGCCCCGAGGGACTGGATCTCATCCGGCACGACGCCGCGCACGTGGTGGCCGGGGTGGTGCAGCGGCTCTACCCGGGCACGCAGGTGACGATTGGTCCGGCCACGGAGGAGGGCTTCTACTACGACTTCTTCCGCGACCGGCCCTTCACGCCCGAGGACCTGGAGAAGATCGAGGCGGAGGCCAACAAGGAGATCGCCCAGAACCAGCCCTTCGTGCGCAGCGAGATCTCGATGGACGAGGCCATCCAGCTCTTCGAGGGCAAGGGCGAGAAGTTCAAGGTCGAGATCGTCAAGGACATCGCGGCCAAGGGCGCCAAGACGCTCACGCTCTACACGCACGGGGACTGGGTGGACTTCTGCCTGGGGCCCCACGCGCCGAGCACCGGGAAGATCGGCGCCATCAAGCTCCTGTCCACCAGCGGCGCCTACTGGCGGGGCGATCACCGCAACCCCATGCTCCAGCGCATCTACGGCACGGCCTTCTTCGACAAGAAGGCGATGCAGGAGTACCTCACGCGCATGGAGGAAGCGCGCAAGCGCGACCACCGCAAGCTGGGCAAGGAGCTGGATCTCTTCCACTTCCACCCGTACTCGCCCGGCGCCGCCTTCTGGACCCCCAAGGGCACGACCTTCTACAACACGCTGTCGGCCTTCATGCGTCGGCTGACGTCGGACGGCGGCTACGTGGAGATCAAGACGCCGCTGCTCTACAACAAGGGCCTCTGGGAGACGAGCGGCCACTGGGGCAAGTACAAGGAGAACATGTTCCTCGTGCTGGACAGCGAGAGCGGCGAGCACGACTTCTCGCTCAAGCCGATGAACTGCCCGAGCCATCACCTGTACTACGGCTTCAAGAAGCACAGCTACCGCGACCTGCCCCTGCGCCTGCACACCCAGGACGTGCTGCACCGCAACGAGGCGGCGGGCTCGCTCGGGGGCCTGACGCGCGTGCGCCAGTTCGCCCAGGACGACGCCCACATCTACTGCCGCGAGGATCAGATCCCTGACGAGGTGAAGCGCTTCGTGCAGCTGCTCGACCGCGTCTACAAGGCGGTGGGGCTGAGCTACTCGGTGAAGCTGTCCACCCGCCCGGAGAAGCGGCTCGGGGACGACTCCCTGTGGGATCGCGCCGAGGGGGGCCTCAAGCAGGCCCTGGAGAGCATGGGGCTGCAGTACGAGCTCAAACCGGGCGATGGCGCCTTCTACGGGCCGAAGATCGACTTCGACGTGTCCGACAGCATCGGCCGCAAGTGGCAGCTGGGCACCATCCAGCTGGACTACCTGGCACCCGAGCGCTTCGACCTCACCTATGTGGGCGAGGACAACGCCGAGCACCGGCCGGTCGTGCTGCACCGCGCCATCTTCGGCTCGTTCGAGCGGTTCATCGCCATCCTCATCGAGCACTACGCGGGCGCCTTCCCGGCGTGGCTCGCGCCGGTGCAGGCCACCCTCGTCACCGTGGCGGACCGTCAGATGGAGTACGCCCGCCAGGTGCGCGACCAGCTTCGCGCCAAGGGGTACCGGGTGGAGCTGGACGAGCGAGGGATCACGCTCAACGCCAAGATTCGGGACGCGCAGATCCAGAAAACGCCCTTCACCCTGGTTATTGGTGACAACGAGGTGGAGGCGGGCGCGGTGGCCCCCCGTCGCTACGGCGGCGAGGACCTCAAGAGCATGAAGTTGGAGGCCTTCGAGGCGATCCTCCAGAAGGACGCCGCCTGGCCGTGATGTTTCACCCGGGGGCCCAGGAGCGCTGTCGGCTCTTGACTCCCGGAGTCTGGCAAGTATCTTGCCCCCCTTCCGAGGGGGGCACCTACTCCCACTAGCTGGAGGGCTTACACATCGCTCGCGATCAAAGAACGAACCGCCGTATCCGCGCTCGCGAGGTCCGCGTCGTAGGACCCGCGGGTGAGCAGCTCGGCGTCCTGTCGATCGAAGCAGCCTTGGAGCGCGCTCAGTCCGAGGGGATGGACCTTGTCGAGGTCAACCCCATGGCCAAGCCGCCGGTCTGCAAGATCATGGACTACGGCAAGTTCAAGTACGAGGAGAAGAAGAAGGCCTCGGACGCGAAGAAGAAGCAGGTCGTCGTCCATCTCAAGGAAGTCAAGCTCCGTCCGAAGACGGAGGAGCACGACTACGAGTTCAAGGTCCGCAACGTGCGCCGCTTCCTCGAGGAGGGGAACAAGGCCAAGGTCACGATCATGTTCCGTGGCCGTGAGATCACGCACAAGGAACTCGGCTCGGCCATCCTGGATGACGTCGTCAAGGATTTGAAGGACGTGGCGGTGGTGGAGCAGATGCCGCGCATGGAAGGGCGGCAGATGTTCATGATCATCGCCCCCAACCCGAAGGTGGCTCAGCGGGCGCGCGACCTGGTCCGTCAACAGGCCCTGGCGGCGGAAAAGGCCGATGCGGCGGGCAAGCCCGACGCGGCCAAGTCCGACGCGGCGGCCAAGCCCGAGGCGGGCAAGACCGACGCGGCGGCCAAGCCCGAGGCGGGCAAGACCGAGGCGGCGGCCAAGCCTGACGCGGCGGCCAAGACCGATACGGCGGGCAAGCCCGATGCGGCGGCCAAGCCGGCATCGGGAAGTGCTAAGAAGCCCGGCGACGCTCCGGGTGAGGGCTCGGCGGCCAAGACCGCCGAGGCGCCGGTCGCTTCGGCACCGGCTCCCGCGGCGGGGGCGTCCGCGCCGCCGTCCGGCGGAGCGAAGTAGCAGCACCCGGTTGGGGGGCCCTCACGGGCTCCCTTCCCCGGCATGGACGCAGTCGCAGTCAGGAAGGAACGGCATCATGCCCAAGCTGAAGACGCGTAGCAGCGCCAAGAAGCGCTTCCACGTGAAGAAGTCCGGAAAGGTGAAGTTCGCCAAGGCGCTCGGCAAGCACCTGTTCACCCACGCGAAGTCCCCGAAGCTCAAGCGGGAGCACCGTGGCACGGGTCACCTCCGGGACATGGACGCGAAGAAGGTGCGTCTGGAGCTGTTCCCGTACGGGGCGAACTAGCCGTCGTCGTCATGTTGTCAGAGGGCCCTGACGGTGAAGGGCGTTTCGCCCGGACACCGGGGGTTTTCAAACACCTCGCAGTGCAGGAGTTGAGTCATGCGCGTCAAAAAAGGATTCAAGGCCCGTCGTCGTCGTAATCGGATTCTGAAGCTGGCCAAGGGCTACCGGGGCCGCCGCAAGAATTGCTACAAGCGGGCCAACCAGGCCGTGGAGCGCGCGCTGGACTACGCCAGCCGTGACCGCGCCCAGCGGAAGCGCAACTTCCGTTCGCTGTGGATCGTCCGCATCAACGCGGCCGCCCGCACCGTGGGCCTGTCGTACTCGCGGCTGATCGCCGGTCTGGCCAAGAACAAGGTCGCTCTGGATCGCAAGGTCCTCGCCGACCTGGCCGTGGCGGATCCCGCCGGTTTTGCCGCCGTCGCCAACATTGCGAAGGCGGCCTGAAGCACACCGTGAGAGGTGAGTGGGGCCTGGGTTCACCGGGCTCGCTCCGCTCCTGAGATTCAAACCGGGCCGCCCCTGTGGGCGGCCCTTTTTTTTGGCCCCGGCATGCTCCGGGGAGGAAAGGCAGTTGTCCGATGCGAGACCGTTTGCAGACGCTCGCGGATGCGGCGCGGCGCGACATCTCCGTCGCGTCGGAGCCCTCCGCCGTGGAGGCGCTCCGGATCCGATACCTGGGCAAGAAGGGGGAGCTGTCGGGTGTGCTCGGGGGCATGGGCAAGCTGCCCCCCGACGAGCGCCGCGCCCTGGGCGAGGTGGCCAACCAGGTCAAGGCCGAGATCGAGCAGCTCCTGGCCGATGCCACCCAGCGCGTGGAGGAGGCGGCGCTCGCGGCGGAGCTGCGCGGCCCCCGACTGGACGTGACGTTGCCGGGCCGGAGCGTGTCCCCGGGCAGCCGCCACCCGGTGTCCCGGACGATGGAGGACATCGTCCGCACCTTCCAGCGGCTGGGCTTCGAGGTGGCGCACGGGCCGGAGATCGAGCTGGACTACTTCAACTTCGAGGCGCTCAACCTCCCGAAGGATCACCCCGCGCGCGACATGCAGGACACCTTCTACGTGGACGACGCCTCGCTCGGCCACGCGAAGAAGGCGGACAGCCCGGTGCTCTTGCGCACGCACACGTCGCCGGTGCAGGTGCGCTTCATGCTCAACCGCCCGCCGCCCATCCGCGCCATCATGCCGGGCCGGGTCTACCGGCGCGACTCGGACATCACCCACACGCCCATGTTCCACCAGGTGGAGGGCCTGCTGGTGGACAAGGACGTGAGCTTCGCCGAGCTCAAGGGAACCCTGGACGCCTTCGTGCGGGCCTTCTTCGGCTCGGACACGCGCACGCGCTTCCGGCCCTCCTTCTTCCCCTTCACCGAGCCCTCGGCCGAGGTGGACATCTCCTGTACCTCGTGCGGCGGCAAGGGCTGCCGCGTGTGCAAGCACACCGGCTGGCTGGAGGTGCTCGGCAGCGGCATGGTGCACCCCAACGTGTTCAAGCACGCGGGCTATGACGCCACCCAGCTGACCGGCTACGCGTTCGGCATGGGCGTGGAGCGCATCGCCATGCTGCGCTACCGCATCGACGACCTGCGGATGATGTTCGAGAACGACGCGCGCTTCCTGGAGCAGTTCTGATGAAGATCTCGGTCAAGTGGCTCAAGGACTATGTGGCGCTGCCCGCGGACGTGGACGAGCTGGCGCGCCGGTTGACCGCCGTGGGACTGGAGATCGAGGGCATGGACCGCCCCGGCGATGCCCTGCGCGGCGTGGTGGTGGCCCGCATCGCCGCGTCCGTGCAGCACCCCAACGCGGACAAGCTCTCCGTCACCCAGATCGACCTGGGCCAGGCGGACATGCTCCAGGTGGTGTGCGGCGCCAAGAACTTCAAGGTCGGGGACAAGGTCCCCCTGGCCACGCTCGGCACCCGGCTGCCCAACGGGGTGGAGATCAAGCAGGCCCCGCTGCGCGGCGTGGACAGCTTCGGCATGCTCTGCTCGGCCAAGGAGCTGGGCCTGTCCGAGGAGTCCTCGGGCCTGCTCATCCTCCCCGCGGACCTCGCGCCCGGCACGCCCATCGCCGAGGCGCTCGGGCTGGATGACGTGGTGTTGGAGGTGAACGTCACCCCCAACCGCCCGGATGCCCTGTCCCACCTGGGCGTGGCGCGCGAGGTGGCGGTGGCCACGGGCGCCCCCCTGCGTCCGCCCGAGCCCCGGCTCGCCGAGTCCGGCGCGCCCGCCTCCGAGAAGGTGCGGGTGCGCATCGAGGACGCCACGCGCTGCCCGCGCTACGCCGCGCGCGTCATCGAGAACGTGAAGATCGGCCCCTCGCCCCAGTGGCTGCAGGACCGGCTCAAGGCCTGCGGCGTGCGCCCCATCAGCAACGTGGTGGACGTCACCAACTTCGTGCTGCTCGAGTACGGCCAGCCCCTGCACGCCTTCGACCTGGACAAGGTGGCGGGCCAGGAGATCATCGTCCGCACCGCGCGGCCCGGCGAGAAGATGACCACGCTGGATGGCAAGGAGCGCACGCTCTCGCCCGAGGATCTGCTCATCTGTGACCGGGACCGGGCCCAGGCCCTGGCCGGCGTCATGGGCGGCGCGGACAGCGAGGTGGGCGCGGGGACCACGCGCGTGGTGCTCGAGTCCGCCCACTTCCAGCCCGCCACGGTGCGCCGCTCCTCCAAGCGCCACGGCCTGCACACCGAGGCCTCGCACCGCTTCGAGCGCGGCGCGGACCTGGACGCCGTCGTGCCCGCGGTGGACCGCGCCGCGGCGCTCATCGCGGAGCTGGCCGGCGGCACCGTGGCGCCCGGCCGGGTGGACCTCCACCCCCAGCCCCAGCCGCCGCGCCGGGTGACCCTGCGCTACGGCCGGGTGGAGAAGGTGCTCGGCGTGTCCATCGCCGAGTCCGAGTGCCGGCGCATCCTCGGCGTGCTCGGCTTCCGGGGCGTGGAGGAGGGGAGCGGTCAGAGCACCTTCGAGGTGCCCCGCGCCCGCGTGGACGTGGAGCGCGAGGAGGACCTCATGGAGGAGCTCGCGCGCGTGTACGGCTACGACAACATCCCCGCGAAGCTGCCCCGGGGACTCGCCGAGCTGGCCCCCGAGTCGCCCACCACCGAGGCCGAGCGCCGCGCCCGCCAGGCCCTGTCCGGCGCGGGCCTGAGCGAGGTGGTGAACTACTCCTTCGTCACCCCGCGCACGCTGGAAGTCCTGGGCGGCACCGAGCAGCCCGTCGCGCTGCTCAACCCCCTGAGCGTGGAGCAGTCCGTGATGCGCACGAGCCTCCTGCCCGGCCTGCTCGAGAACCTCTCGCGCAGCGTGCGGCACCAGGTGGACACCGTGTCCGTGTACGAGATGGGCCGGGCCTACCTCCGGGATGCGGAGGGCGGGCAGGGCCAGCGTCCGGCCACCCGCGAGGTGCACCGCGTGGCGGGCCTCGTCTGGGGCGTGCGCGGCGGGCGCTCGTGGACGCAGAAGGAGGCCCGGGCGGACTTCTACGACGCCAAGGGCGCGCTGGAGTCCCTGCTGCACGCGCTGCACGTGGACGGCGTGCGCTTCGTGCCCGCCGAGGCCCCGGCCTGGCACCTGCGGGCGTGCGCGCGCGTGGAGCTGGCGGACGGCACGGTGCTCGGCCACGTGGGCGAAGTGCACCCCCGCGTGACCAAGGCCCTGGACCTGCCCCGGGACGTCTTCGTCTTCGAGCTGGACACGGCGCCGCTCTACGCCGCCGCCCGGCTCGTGCCCTCCTCGCGCGGGCTGCCGAAGTTCCCCGCCGTGCTCCGTGACCTGGCCGTGGTGGTGCCGGTGGAGCTCGCCAACGACGAGGTCCGCCGCGTCATCCTGGAGGTGGGCGGGCCGCTGGTGGAGGACGCGCTCGTGTTCGACGTGTACACGGGCAAGCCCATCCCCGAGGGCCGCAAGAACCTCGCCTACGCCATCCGCTACCGCTCGCCCGAGCGCACGCTCACCGACGTGGAGGTGGGCACCGCCCACCAGCGCATCATCTCCGAGGTCAACCAACGCCTCGGCGGAGCGCTGCGCAGCTGACGTTGGAAACGGGAAAACCTGAGTGAAACCGGTGGGTTGACAGCTGTCCGGGAAGGCTGTCACAGTCCGCCGGGTTCACCCCCTGGAGAGGGACGCGAAGGCACGCGCATGACCAAGGCGGACATCATCGAGGGCGTCTACGAGAAGGTCGGCTTCTCCAAGAAGGAGTCGGCGGAGATCGTGGAGCTCGTCTTCGACACCTTCAAGGAGACGCTGGAGCGCGGGGACAAGATCAAGATCTCCGGCTTCGGCAATTTCCAGGTGCGCCAGAAGAAGGCGCGCGTGGGGCGCAATCCGCAGACGGGCAAGGAGATCGAAATCTCCGCGCGCCGGGTGCTGACCTTCCGGCCGAGCGCGGTGCTCAAGGCGGCCCTCAACGGCGAGCAGATTCCGGAGAACCACTCCGAGCTGGACGCCGCCGAGGAGGCCGCCGCCGACGCCGCCGAGGCCGCGGGATTGGATCCCGAGGACTTCGACGAGGAGCTCGAGGACGTGGGTCCGCTCGCGGCCTCCGCGGGCGGCCTGAAGGCCAAGGCCGAATAGATTTTTTGAGGAAGTGCCCGATCTCTTTCTTGACCTGGGGAGATGGGGCGGGCATAAGCAGCCCATCTCGCTGACGCCGAAACCGGCGGCGACGAGACGACTCAACGGGGCGTAGCGCAGCCTGGTAGCGCACTTGCTTGGGGTGCAAGTGGTCGCAGGTTCAAATCCTGTCGCCCCGACCATCGAAGACCCTGGAGTTTCACCTCACGGTAGGCTCCAGGGTCTTCATCTTCTCCTCTCGGGGAGAGGCGTTGTGGGGAGTTAGTTCAGTTGGTTAGAACGCCGGCCTGTCACGCCGGAGGCCACGGGTTCAAGTCCCGTACTCCTCGCCAAAAGAAGCCCAGCAATCCTTTCGGATTGCTGGGCTTTTTTGTTTGTCCACCGCGGGCGCGGTGGGGCTGTTGGAGCTCGCCAGGGTGTGCGTCAGCGCTGGGCTTGCACGGGCTTGCGTGGAGTCCCCGCCACCAGGGGCCGCGCCTCGTGGTTCCCGCGCCGGTTGTCCGGATGCACCATGCGCAGCTGGGACGGGTCGTACGTGAAGAATGCGTCGAAGAGGTTCAGGAACCTGTGTTTCTCCTGGGCCAACCGGTTGCACACGTCGGGGGCCAGGTCCGTGGGCACTCCACCGCGCAGGAGCTGGAGGTTGAGGTCGGCGCCCGGGTTGCTCTCATCGTGGCTCGGCGCGGGGGCGAAGTTCAGCAGCCAGGAGATGCGGTCCACCCCAGAGGTGTTGGCGCGGCTCCCGTGCCACACGTAGTTGTGCAGGAACAGTGCGTCGCCGGCCCGCATCGTCATGTCGAGGGACTGTCCGGGCGCATCGAACGGATCGACATACATGCACGCCCGCGTCGCGTCGATGTCGACGAGCGGGATCCAGAGGTGCACCGAGCCCTTGTGGCGCCGCGAGGCCTCGGAGTAGCCAGCCTTGCCGCCATCGACATCCCGGTGGCACTTGGTGGCATACGCGGTCCCCGCGCGCACCACCATGACCTGCTCGTACTCGAGGAACACCTCGTTCCCCAGGATGCTCTTGAGGAGCGGCCCCACCTTCTCGGCCAGCGCCTGGAGGAGATGGGGAACATGCAGCAGCACCTTCTCCAGGTTGATCTTGTCCCGGTGCGCCGCCCTGTTCGCCTCCCATACGTCGGTGATGAGGGGCTGCACGACAGCGCGCAAGGTGCTCAGCAGATCCTCGGACAGGACGCGTCGGACCACGGCGAACCCGCGGCGCTCGAGGTGCTCCCGGACTTCGGTGGCGTAGAAGGCGTTGTCGATGGCACGGATCCCTTCCCAGACGTCCATCGGCCCGCCCCGCTCAAGCGAATGGGCGAAGAATCGCTCCGCTCGCTCGGTGCCGTCGGCGCGGCGCACCACGTACCGGAACGGCTCCCCGGGGGCCAAGGTTCCCGTGTCGACGGTGTAGACGTGCGGCAGGTCGTGGTGCGGCTCGCACTCGGCCCACGCTCCGCCAGCGGACCTCGCGACCAGACTCTCGCCGTGCTGTAGATGCATCTCGATGCGTCGCTGACTGCTCGAATTCATGAACACTCCGACAAGGACATCCCCGACATGTGGCTCGGCCGAGGGGGCGGACGTCTTCGCGTCCACGGGTCGGCCCCATCAAATCATCACCCGCCGCCACGCCCGTGGAGGCGGGCCTGGCGGCGGGTCCACGGCGACGGCTTTGACTCAGTCCTTCCGAAAATGCCTGCCGCTGTTGTCGTCGACGTAGGTACGGCCACCGAGCTGGTAGGCCAGGTCGAAGACCACGGGCACCGCGCTCGGGAGCACCGCGTGGGGGAGGAGCCAGATGTGGCCCCCCTCCGGGTCGCGGGCACCGGTGTCCGTGAGCGGCGCCTCCCGGACCTGGCCAGGAACGCCTTTTTCGAGCACGCGGTAGCGCACGCGGACCTGCGTGGCCTCCGGGTTGACCGCGAGCCGGAGCTGGCGCGAGGCGCCGTGCTCCGATGGCGGCACCGGGTGCACCCGGAGATCCCGGGTCACGAACCGGAACCGGTAGTCGCGGCCGTAGTCGCTGTCGTAGTGCACCTGGCCATCACTGCCCCGGTAGTCGAACCAGACGCGGAGCTCCTCGGCATCCGCGGGGACGACGAACTCCTGGAGGAGCATCGCGCCGTGGCCCGTCGGATCCTTCTCGACATGGCGAAGGATGCCGGAGCGCGACCACAGCACCTTGCTCTGCACCGGGCCCTTCTCGGAGAACCGCACGTGCACCGTGATGGGCTGGCCGGGCATACCAAAGAGGTAATCGGGGGCCAGCGGCATCCGGTGTGGATCGTAGTAGAGGCCAAGCTTGCCGCCCGGCTTGAGCTCACCCTCGAGCCGTTGGCTCCAGGTGCAGGTGAAATAGATGGTGGCGGATTTGCCGAGTCCGTGCCGCGAAATCATGGAAACCCTCGTATGTATGGAGAGCGATTGGTCTACAGGTACATCGCCGTGACCGAGCGGTCGGGCTGGGTGTCGAAGACCTTGATGAAGGTGACCTGGATGTCCTGGTTCCAGTAGTAGGCGTTGCCCGGGGACGAGGAGAGGCTGTCCGGGTCCCCGGCATCGGCAAGCGCCGCGTCGTCGAGCGTGACGGAGGAGGGCGCCCGGGTTCCGACCAGGGCGACGTAGTAGAACTTCGCCGGAGGGGTGTACTGGTCGAACACGCGCCGCACCTGGACGATCTGGCCGCCGGAGATGCCCGTGTGGCTGATCTCGGTGAGCCGGTAGGCCTGTTGGAGTTCGGCCTGGGTGGTGGTTCCGTCATCCTGGTACAGCGAGTAGACGCTGTCTGGCCCCGGGTAGATGTTGAAGGTGAGCGGGTTCTCGGGATTCTCGCCCACGTACTGCTCCAGCTCGCGGAAGGGCAGGATGGCCCCGGCGCGGACGTAGGTGGGCACCTGGTCGAGCGCCGCCACCCAGTTGTCGATCAGGGTGCCGCCGTCCACCGGCGCGTCGAGTGGCGCCTGGTTGTCCTTGAAGGCGTACCACTGGCTGCCAGCGGGCAGGTACACGGACCGGGTCGCCACCGGCGGAGCGCCTTCGCCTGGTTGGGTGATGGGCGCCACCAGGAAGTCACGGCCGATGAAGAACTGCTGATCCAGGTAATCGTAGACCCGGGGATCCTGGGGATCGTTGAGGAAGAGCGCCCGGGCGATCGGCAGGCCCGTCTGCGTCGCCTGGTACATGCTGTCGTAGTAGAGCTGCAGCATGCGGTAGCGCAGCTCCACGAACTTGCGGCAGTGGGTGGGGACGGGCTCTCCGTAGGCATACGGCTCTTGGAACTGCTTGTTGTAGCCGTCGTAGTGGTTGCGGTACCAGGGCAGGAACGAGCCGAGCGTCATCCAGCGGGTGAGGAGTTCGTAATTGGTGACGCCGCCCTCCACCTTGGCGCCCTTGAACGGATCGCCGACGACCTCGGAGGGGGTGCCCGGGTCCTTGGCAAACCCGCCGATGTCGCAGCCCGAGATGGGGATTCCGGACAGGCCCAGGTTGAGTACCTCGGGGATGTTGATCCGCAGGAACTCCCAGGTGGAGGCGGAGTCACCCGTCCACAGGCCCGCGTAGCGCTGCATGCCGGCGAAGCCGCCGCGCGCGATGATGAAGTTGCGCTTGTCCGGACGGAGGATGTTGATTCCCTCCCAGGTGGCCTGCAGCAGCAGCAGCACGTAGGCGTTGTGCATCTTCGCGTTGGGAACGTACGTGGTGCCGTTGTACGTCTCCAGCGCGAGCGGGAACGTCTGGGAAGGCGTGTCGGTGGTCGCCTGGAGGGCCGGGCAGGTCATGTCCTGCCAGATCATGTCCAGTCCCACGTCCTTGATGAGGTGCGAGTACTGCTGCCCCCAGACCTGGCGCACGTCCGCGCGGCCGAAGTCCGGGTAGTTTCCATTTGCACCGAGCGGGATGGAGCCATTCACCGGGTGCAGGGGCGGCACCGGGTAGGGGTTGGTGCCATTATTGCTCCCATAGGAGACCGTTCCCACGAACTCATCGGGGTTGGGCCCTTGATTGGCCAGGGTGTCGTAGATGAGCCCGTTGATGTTCTGCAGGGCCTGCCGCTGCGCGTAGAGCGTCTTGTTCCCGTTCTCGTCCAGATCGTTGTTCGTCAACAACGGGGTGATGTTGGTGCTGCACTTGAACCCACGCGCGTGCAGGCCATCCATCATCTCCGGCGTGTTGGGGAACTTCATCTCGCTGGTGGTGAAGGTGCGGTAGTTGTCCTGGAAGTCCACGTCGATGTGCAGCCCATCGATAGGGATCCGCGCAGTGCGGTAGGCATCGGCCACCCCTTCCAGGATGTCGCGGCTGTAGTAGCCGTAGCCTCCCTGGTGGTAGCCGAAGACATACTTGGGCGGCATCGTGGGGCGCCCGGTGAGGGTGGTGTATTGCTGGATCACTCCGGCGGTGTCGTCACCCGCCATGAAGTAGTAATCCATGTCCCCGTACAGGGCACCGAAGTAGTACTTCCCCCTCATGTCCGAGTAGTCGTCGGCGCCGATGTTGATGTACGACTGGGCGGAATTGTCGAAGAAGATTCCGTAGCTGTACGGGCTGCCGACGTAGTCCCCCTGAGGCGTGGGGTTGTTCTCCATCAGCAGTGGCACGGAGCAGTACAGCGGCTCGCTGGGGTTGAGCGGACCCCCCTCGTTGTTCGCGGGAACGGGACCGTTGTACATGTAGTTGTCATAGTTGAAGAACGTCATGGTGAACTCGTTCTTCAACACCTGGCTGCCGGCCTTCTCCCCGAAGCCGAAGTAGCGGGCGCCGCCAGGATAGACCTTGAAGTTGGCGATCACCTCCTGGCCGGGGATGTAGACGAGGTTCTTGCCCGGCGGATCGGCGTTGATCAACTGCTGGCCCCGGTACACGAGGATCCGGTACGGCTGGAGCTGGATCTCCACCCGGATCGCGCCGGTATCCACCACGATGGCCTGATCGTCATCCTGGAGGACGTTCAGGTTGACGTCACCCAGGTTGCGGTTGACCACCGCCACCGACGTCTCCACCGAATAGTCGAAACCCTGCGCGGGGTTGAACCGCACCCGGAAGCAGGTGCTGGACAGGAAGGAAATCTGGAACGAGAGGGCATTCTCCACCGTGGTGAGCGTGAAGACGTCGCGGGCGCGCGAGTGGTGGGCGATGTCGCCGATCGACGTCCAGCCGTCGTTGTTGGGCGTGAACGCGTCGACGTTGACGAACATGTAGCTGTCGGCGGGCGCGGCGGCCTGGGCGGTGGTGCGAGCGCGCTCCTGCGAGCGCTGGGCGAGTTTGGGAAGGGGTTGGCTCATGGCGGTTGCGAGCGACGAAGGGGGTGGGAGGGAACTGGAGCTACCGCGTCTGCTGGGACGTCTTCACCGGCAGGACGGCGCCGTGGGTGGGAGGGGTATAGGGCTTGGGTTGGGCACGCATCTGCAGCAGCCAGCTGTAGTTGGCACTTCCCGTACGGCCCGCGTTGGCGTCCTTGCCGAAGATGGGAATGCGCTTGCCGTTGCCGTCCAACATCGGTCGACCCTGGACGTCCGTCTTGAAGCCGATGCAGGCGCCCGCGGAGTAGTGGCAGCCCACGCAGCTCTCGGTGCCAAAGGCCAGCTGCGTGTCGCTCACCGTGCCGGACGGCAGCCGGTCATCCTGCTCGAGCGGCCCGGCCTGTTGGTTGCCGTGCTGGAAGAACGTCTCCATGGTGGTGTTGACGAGGTAGGTGGGCACCACCTTGCCCGGCGTCTTGTAGATGATGCTCTCGGGGGCCGAGGAGATGTTGGTGCCAAAGACCATTCCGCCTGGGAAGGCCGGAAAGGAGGGCTCGGTGGGCCACTGGGTGCCGATGAGCTTGTAGTTCTTGAAGACGGAGCCCTGGCTCAGCAGCGCGGCCTGGAACCTGGCGTTGATGGCCTCGGTGCCGCCGGGAACCGGGAGCACCTGGAGCACCTGGGTGGGCGTGTGGGTGAGGTTCTCTGCCCACGTGGTGAGCGGCGCGCCAGCGGCGGTGCGCGCATTCATGGGCGCGAGCTGGTTGACGGGGGCGACGGGCGTCTCGGGATTGTAGAAGTTCGGGCGCCGCGTGCGGCCCTGGCTGTCGAGCTCCAATGGATTGACGTTGACGTTGTCCACGTGCTCGAAGGTGGCCCACACCCAGGTGGGGGAAGACTGGGTGCGCACGGCGATGTGCATGCCCACCAGGCCCATCATCTCGGTCGTCACGCGGCCGGCCTTCTGCACCCCGTCCGGGCCGGCGTCGTAATGGATGACCTGCCCCTGGCGCACGAAGAAGCGGCTGGGGTCGTCAGCGCCCGTCAGCTGCTTCCAGGCCAGCTTGATTTCCATCGAGCCGGGCCCGTTCTTGCCATCGTTGGCAGGGAAGTCGATGGGGTTCCTGGCCGTGTAGACGATCTGGCCGTCCAGGTTGTACAGCTCGTTCTGGTAGAGGTAGTCGAACTCCGTCTTGTTGAGCAGGACCTCGTAGCGGACCCAGTTGCCATGGAGGTCCACCAGCGGGCCGGAGAAGGCCTGGAAGCTCTCATTGAGCAGGGACGTGTCATTGGCGGCCTTGCGACTGCCGAGGCTCGTCATCCACAGCCGGCGCGTGGGGGCCTCGCGGCGCTGCACCAGGGGGGCGAGCTTCTTGGCGGTGCTCGCCCAAGGCTCCGGTTGGACGCCATCCGGAAGGAACACGCTGCTGCTCTCCCGGAAGAACTCCCAGACCCGGGCCTTCTCGGGGTTGTCCGTCTGCACGCTGGCGTCCGGGTTCCCGTCGGCGTCGGCGGGCGAGTTCAAGGCCAGGAAGTTCTCCCAGGCGAAGGTGTCGAACAGGGCCTGGGCCTGGGCGATCTGTCCCTTGGCTACGAGCTGCCGCACGAGCGACGAATCCACGTCGTAAGGCATGGGGGAAGCAATCGAGCCGCCAGGCGGGGTGAGCGGCTTCTGGGTGACGGGAGGCAAGGCCCTGCCGATGGGCTGCGGCGCGGCGGCCTGCACGCGCGCTCCGGTGAGTGCTCCGCAAAGACCGATGATGAGACCAACGCGCCCCAGGTTCCTGCCGAGGCCGAACCACGCGGGAGAACGAGCAAGAGTCCAATTCATTGGAGACAGACTTTGGGTTTGGAGGGTTATGGACGAACGAAGCCTCCTCCCCCCTCGCGAGGAAGGCTTCGTTGAAATGGCGTGACAGGTTGGGATCCGCTTGTCAGGGAATCCGCACCCAGTGTCCTATAGGGAACATACAAGATTTCGCCAGCGATGTGAATGATTGAGCCCTGAAGCGCGGCGAATGCAGGCGCGGCGCCGAGCGCACGGCCTTCCCTCGCAACCCTTGATGGTTGACATGTCAATTTGTTGCACTGACGTGTCAGCCCCCCTGGGGGCGTCCCTACGCCGACACGGGTGCCCCCAGGTACAGGCCCAGCATGTGGCACGCACCGGGGTGGACATGGACAAGAGAACGCGAGCGGGAACTCGTCATGGGAGGATTGACGAGACGACGCTCGACCCACCGACTTCCGTCACCAGATTCCGCACTTCCCCCCGAAGAACCGGAAGGCGCACCAGGCACAGCGCAAGGCGGATGTGGGGAGGCTTGGAGGGCACTTCACGTAGCAGCGCGTGGTGTGTCCCTCGCGCTTGCTCGGCGCCTGACTCATCGCGGCCTGCTCAACCCCCAGGCGCTCGCCTGCGCGCTCTGCGGGGGGGGCACGTCGACGACGGCGACCACTGAAGCCACGGGAGGGGCACCGAGGCGCGGTGCCCCTCCCGCGGGCCTGCTCAGTCCTTCGTGCAGACCACGTCGTCCACCTGGAGGTGGTCGCGGTCCGCCACGCTGCGGCCGGGGTAGAAGAACAGGCGCCAGTCGCGCACGTTGCCGGTGAAGCGGAAGAACACCGGCTCCCAGGCATCGCTGTCCACCGTGAGGAAGTCCGTCTGCGGGCTCCAGCCGGCGCTCGAGTAGATGCGGTGGCGGATGGTGCCGTGGCCCCTCACCCGGTACGAGCAGGAGTAGTTGCCCGTCGGCACGTTGAACTTCTGGAGCGTGAAGCGCTCCGCGGTCTGGATGGGGACGACGAACTGGAGCGCCCGCGAGCCTCCGTGCACCACCTTCGTGTAGGGCACCAGGCGCGAGGGCTTGATCTCCGAGCCCGGATCCGAGACGCCGTTGTCCAGCCCGTACCAGTAGTCGGGAATGTACGGGGTGCCGTAGTACGGGATGGGCGTGTTGCTCCAGTTCTCGAAGCCGCCGTTGCGGATGATGTTCGCGGAGTGCTCGGCGGAGACACAGCGACGGGTCGCCGGGTCGCAGGCGGGCAGCTCGCCGCGGCAGTCGTAGGTGGTGAAGCAGGCGCCAGGGGACAGCTCGCACACGCCCGACGTGGGGTTGCAGCTCGTCGCCGGGTTGTTGCAGACGACGCCCGCGCACGGGTCGCCTTCCACGCAGGCGTGCGAGGCGGTGTCACAGACAGGCGTCTGCGGCGTGCCGGCGCAATCCGCGTGGCGCACGCAGCGGTCCGCCGCGGTCACGCACGTGTGGGTCGCATCGCAGCTCTGCCACTCGCTGCACTGGGCGGAGGTGTTGCAGCGGCCGGCCAGCGGCTCACAAGTCGCGGTGGCGTTCACGCAGCGCTGCCAGGACTCGCAGCTGACGGCGTCACACGCCTCGGGCGCGCGGGTGCAGCGCACGTCGTCGACGATCAGGTGCTCGCCCCGGGTGTTGCGGAGGCTGAAGACGAACTCGAAGGTGTCGTAGACGGGGCTGGCCAGGTTGAAGGAGTACGACACCTGGGTCCAGCTCGTGGTCTCGACCGTGGTGTAGCTCGAGTACGAGGAGTAGTCCGTGTCGAAGAAGCCGTTGCGGATCTCACCGGAGCCCCGCACCTGGTAGGTGCAGGCGTAGCGGCCGGCGGGCATGGACTTCGCGACGGTGGTGAAGCGCTTGTGCGTGCCCGTGGCATTGCTCAGCCGGACCGCGTTGAGGCCATGGAAGGGACTCGTCGTCACCTTCTGCACCGCGTCGCTGGTGAGGCTCGACTTGCTGCCCAGCCACTGGACGGGAAGCGCGTCCGGCCACTCCTCGAAGCTCCAGTTGTCGAGGACGCTCATCCCGGCGTCGGAGCCCGCGTCCGGCGTACCGGTGCCCGAATCGGGCGTACCGGTGCCCGAATCGGGCGTACCGGTCCCCGAGTCCGGCGTGCCGGTGCCCGCGTCGGGCGTACCAGTCCCCGAGTCCGGGGTCTCCGTGCCCGAATCCGGCACCTCGGAGCCCGCGTCGGGCGTCTCCATGCCCGAATCCGGCACCTCGGAGCCCGCGTCGGGCGTCTCCGTCCCGGAGTCCGGAGGCTCCGCGCCCGCGTCCGGCACCTCGGTGCCAGCATCCGGCTGCGGCGTGCCCGGGTCCGGTTGTGGCTGGTCGACCGCGGGAGGCCCTTCTGGATCCGTCGAATCACCGCAGGCGGTCAGCAGGACCATCAGCGACGCAAGGCACACTCGAAACAACTTCACAGCAAACCTCCAGCTTCAAAGGAACGAATCCTCCCTAGCATCTCCGATGGACCTGAATTGGTTCAATCTCGGAGGAACGCAAAGTCCCGTTGCTGGAGGCGTCCTTTCGCGCCGACGCAGCCACGTGAAAAGGGCCAAATCAGAACAACCCGCGACGCAGCTGGCGACGGAGAGCCTGGCTGGATGCTTCAGCGGGTTCAGCGGTGGCCCAGGTGGCGTCCGAGGAACGCCAGCGTGCGGTCCCAGCAGTCCTCCCAGTCCTGGGGCCGCATCATGTGGTCCGACTCGGGGTACTCGAGGGAGTCCGCCTGGAGGTCCGGCATCTCCCGGAGGCGCCGGGCGAAGTCCCGCGCCGCCTGGGGGGGCACGACGGTGTCCCGGCCCGCGTTCACCAGCAGCAGCGGGTGGCGCGCGCAGTCCCTCGGCCGGTGGACGGGGGCGTGGTGCATCAGCTCGCGAAGCTCGTCGGTGAGGGGGCCTTCCCGGGGCGCCCAGTCCGGCGAGCCGAGCAGGGACACGGTGGCCCGGATGCGCGGGTCGTCCATGGCCACCGTCAGGGCCGTGTAGGCGCCGAACGAGATGCCCACGAGCCCGATGGGGCCATGGCCCTCGTGCACCAGGTGATCGATGACGCGGGACACGTCCCGGGCGGCCTCGCGCACGGCGTGCAGCAGGCGGGTGTGGAAGTCGGGCGGGCCGAGCCGGTCCATCTCGTCGAGCCAGGCGTCGCGCCGGGCACCGTGGTGGGGCGCGTCCACGCCCACGGCGCTCCAGCCCGCGCGGGCGACGGCGTTCAGCTCCCCGCGCTGGGTCTCGGCATCCGCGCCCAGTCCGTGCAGCACCAGGACGGCCGGAGCCGGTCGGGGCTCGTCGTGCAGCTTGAGCACGGGAATGCGGCCATCCACCAGGAAGCGGTACGTGTCGGGCATGGCCCGAGTCTAGGACGCGAGGCGACGACCGGCACCCCGGGAGTAGACTCCACGGGATGGATGCACTTCCGATTGAGGTCGAGCAGGTCCCCGTCATCGACGTGCGCGCGCTCGTGGACCCGGCGTCGACGCTCGCCGAGCGTCAGGCCGTGGCGGAGCGGATGGGCGCCGCCTGCCGGCGCAACGGCTTCTTCTACGTGGTCGGCCACGGCGTGGACGAGGCGCTCCAGACACGGTTGGAGACCTTGAGCCGCCGCTTCTTCGCACTGCCCGAGGCGCGGAAGCTCGCCATCCGCATGGCCCGGGGCGGGGCCGCCTGGCGGGGCTACTTCCCCGTGGGGGGCGAGCTGACCTCGGGCCGCCCGGACCGCAAGGAGGGCCTCTACTTCGGGACCGAGCTCGGCGCCGAGCACCCGCTCGTGCGCGCGGGCACGCCGCTGCACGGGCCCAACCTCTTTCCCGAGGAGCCCTCCGGCCTGCGCGAGGCCGTGCTGGACTACCTGGCGGCGCTCACCCGCCTGGGCCATGCGCTCATGGAGGGCCTCGCGCTGAGCCTGGGCCTGCGCGCGGATCACTTCCGCGCGGGCGTCATGGCCGAGCCGCTCGTGCTCTTCCGCGTCTTCAACTACCCGCCCGGGCCCGACACCGCCGAGGACGGCAAGCCGGCCTGGGGGGTGGGGGAGCACACCGACTACGGCGTCCTCACCCTCCTCAAGCAGGACGAGGCCGGGGGCCTGCAGGTGAAGTCCCGCGCGGGCGGCGAGGTGCGCTGGATCGACGCGCCGCCGCTGGCGGGCTCGTTCGTCTGCAACATCGGAGACATGCTCGACCGGATGACGCGGGGCGCGTACCGCTCCACGCCCCACCGGGTGCTCAACCGCTCCGGGCGTCACCGGCTGTCCTTGCCTTTCTTCTTCGACCCGGGCTGGACCGCGGAGATCCACCCGCTGGAGGCCCCCGCGATTCGTCAGGCCCAGGCGATCGAGGACGCCCACGAGCGGTGGGATCTCCGGAGCGTCCACGGCGTCCAGGGCACGTATGGGGAGTACCTGCTCGGCAAGGTGGGCCAGGTCTTCCCCTCGCTGCGCTCCGAGGTGCTCACGGACGGCCCGGCCTGACCGTCCGCTCCGCATCGTCGTCTGCGTTTCCGATTCGTGCGTCCCCCTGTCGATGGGCTACGGCGCGGGCATCCAGGCCAGGCCCAGGTTCCTGCTGGTGGTCGCGTTCAGGGTCTGGATGTCGCCGCCGTCGGCCAGCTGGGCGCTCCGGATCGCTTGCCCCAGCCAATCCGCCCAATACAGCCGCCCGGCCGTGGCATCGAGGGCAATCCCATGCACCGTGGTCTGGCCGGTCACCAGCGCGGTGACATTGGAGCCGTCCAGGTTGGCGGCATAGAGACTGTTGCCGCGGGTCGAGAAGTACACCTTCCCGCCGCTCGAATCGACCGCCAGGCCCACGCCCAGTCCGCCCAGGTTCGACGCAACGGTCTCCAGCTGGGTCCCATCGAGATTGAATCGAACGAGCCGGGTGTTGTTGTAGGTAATGACATACACCTTGCCGCGTGGGACATCGAACGCGATGGCGGACGGGCTGTCGATGCCCCCGACGATCTGCGTGGGATTGCTCCCGTCCAGCTCGGCGCGCATGACCCGCTTCCCGTTGAAGTCGGACCAGTACAGCTTGCGGTTCGTCGAATCGACGGCAATCCCGGAGGGATAGCCTCCGTTCGCCACGACCTCGACCAGGTTGGCCCCCTCACCGTCCACGCGAACGAGGGCACTGCCGTTGCTGTAGAAGAGGGTCTGGGTGACCGGGTCGGTGGCGATGGAACTCGCCCCGCTGATGCCGGTCTTGAGCTCCACCGCGCTCTTGCCGTTCACCCCCACCCGCCACAGCGAGCCGGCGGCCGTCATCCAGTAGAGGCGCGCGACGCCGGTGACGTCGACCGCGAAGGTGGTGGTGGTGATGGCGGTGCCGTCACTCACCGAGAGGGTGATGGTGGTGGTGCCGCGGGTGTTGGCGGCGGAGAGGATGTTGAGCGTGCGGTTGGCGCCGGAACCGCCGAGGACGAGATGGCCGGGGTCGTTGGGCACCACGCTGGTATTGGAGGACGTCGCGGTGACCGTGAGGCTGTCGGCGGCGGTCTCCACGTCGCCCACGGTGAAGCTCAGCTCTCCGGTCGCGTCGCCCGAGGGGACGCGCTGATCGGCCACCGAGGAGAGGGCGGGGACGTCATTCACGGGCGTGATGGTGAGGGTCACCGTGGCCTGGGCGCTCAGGCCCGCGCTATCGGTGACGCGGAAGGTGAGGGCATCTTCGCCGTGGTAGTCGGCGCCGGGGGTGTAGGTGACGACGCCCTCGGCGCTGAGCACACCCAGCGTGCCGTGGTCCGGCGCATCGACAATGCGGAATGCGAGCGCCCCACTGCCACTGGCCGTCAGGCGCACCTCGAGGGGGGTGTCTTCCGCCGTCTCGAGGGCGGCGTTCTGGGCCACCGGCGGGACGGGGTCCGGCGGGGCCTCGATCGGCGGGGTGGGGGTCGGCGGTGCGCCGTCGCCACACGCGGCGAGGGTGCTGACCACCAGTCCAAGCACCAGTCCGGCGCGCAATGCGGCGGCGGGCACCGCGAGCCACCTCGAAAGCAAATCTGACATGAACCTTCCTCTGGGTACGCCTGACCTCGGCGATGGAACCGAGGAATACTACCGGATGCGCCGGTTCAGTCCGCCGCTTCGACGGCCAGCCCCGTCCAGCGCGCGGCGAACGCCCACAGGTCGGCGAGCTCATCGAGCGCCTTGCCGATCGGCTTTCCGGCACCGTGTCCGGCCCGCGTGTCGACCCGGAGCAGGCGCGGTCGATCCCCGAGGTCGGCGGATTGCAGTGCCGCGACATATTTGAAGCTGTGGGCGGGCACGACGCGGTCGTCCGTGTCGGCCGTCGTGACCAGGAGGGCCGGGTAGGCGCGCCCCGAGCGGATCGTGTGATAGGGCGAGTAGGACAACAGGTTGCGGAAATCGGCCTCCTTCTCCGGGTCTCCGTAGTCCCCGATCCAGAACTGCCCGTTCGTGAAGCGGGCGAAGCGCAGCATGTCCAGCACACCGACGCCGGGCAGCGCCGCGGCGAAGAGCTCTGGTCGCTGGTTGACCACGGCGGCGACCAGCAGCCCGCCATTGGATTCGCCCTGGATCGCGAGGCCCTCCGCGGAGGCGATGCCTTCGCGCTTCAGATACTCGGCGGCGGCGATGAAGTCGTCGAACACGTTCTGCTTGTTCGCCAGCCGCCCCGCGTCATGCCAGGCCTTCCCGTATTCCCCGCCGCCGCGCAGGTTGGCGACGGCGTAGACGCCGCCCGCTTCGACCCAGGCGAGCACGGCGGGTGAGTAGTAGGGGACCATGCTGATGCCATAGCCGCCATAGCCGTAGAGCAGGGTGGGGGCCGGCGTCTGGAGGTCCGCGCGACGCACGACGAACATCGGAACGCGGGTGCCGTCCTTCGAGGCGTAGAAGCGCTGCTCGACCACGATGCGCTCGAGATCGATCGCGACCTCGGGCCGGTCCCAGATCGTGAGGAGACGGCGCGCGACGGCGTAGCGGTAGATCGTGGTCGGTGCGTTGTGTCCGGTGAAGACGAAGAAGGCCTCGTCGTCATCGGGGCGTCCACGAAAGCCGCCGGCGGTGCCGAGGCCCGGAAGCGCGACCGTCCCATCGGGCGTGCCATCGAGCCGGTGGCGTCGGATCTCGGTCTTGGCGTCGACGAGGTAGGTGACCAGCAAATGGCCGCCGAGCAGGGCCGCGTCGTTCAACGTCCCGTCCTCGCGCTCGGCGATGAGCTCGACGAAGCGCGGCTCGGTCGCGGCGAGGTCGAGCGTGACGATCTTGCCGCGCTCCGCCCCGTCGTCCGTCGCCAGGAAGAGCCGGGTGCCCTGATTGCCGACCACGGACCAGTTGTGGTCGTACGCCTGGATGAGGGGGCGCGGCGTCCAGTTGGGGTCTTGCAAGTCGATGATCGCCAGCGCGTTGCCGCCCGCTCCCGGTGTCGAGGCGATGACGGCGTACCGCCCGTCCGGCGTCACGCTGACCGTCTGGATGAGCAGCTGCCCGGTCGGCGGTGCCCGCACGAGCCGGTCCTCGGCCTGCGAGGTGCCGAGCACATGGAAATAGATGGAGTGGTCGGTCACCGGCGCGTCGAAGACATTCCCCTCGGGAGGCGCGGGAAAGCGGGCGTAGAAGAAACCGGACCCGTCCCGCGCCCACGCGAGGGTGGTGAAGCGCGCCCAGGCGAGCACGTCCGGGAGGGTGTCTCCGCTCTCGACGTCGAGGACGCGGATCGTCCGCCAGTCCGACCCGGCCTCCTGGGTGGCGAAGGCCAGGGAGCGCCCGTCCGCGCTGACCGCCCATTCCGCCAGGGCCGTCGCCCCGTCGTCGGACCACGGGTTCGGGTCGAGCAGGACGCGGTCCGCGCCGTGGGGCCCCTCGCGCACGAGGAGCACCGCCTGGTTCTCGAGGCCGGGGTTGCGGGTGAAGAAGTAGCGCTCGCCGCGCTTCTCGGGGGCGGTGAGGCGCGCGTGATCGAAGAGTTCCGCCAGCCGCCGCCGGAAGTGGTCGCGCCCTGGCAGCCGGGCCAGGTACGCCCGCGCCAGCGCGTCCTGCGCGCGGACCCAGTCGGCCACCTCCACGTGTCCGCGGGCATCGCCTTCGAGCCACCGGTAGGGATCGACGACCGCGGTGCCGAAGTGCTCCTCCACGGTGTCGGTGCGTCGGGTGTCGGGGTAGATCATCGGGGGCTCCTCTTGGCGACGGGATCGCAGATGGGCAGGGTGGCCACGGCGCGAATGGCCGCCGCCATCCGGTCGCAGACCTCGTGATGTTCGAAATGGCGGCCGTGGGTGAAGGTGGCGGTGCAGAGGTCTTCGTCGACGACGCGCATGGCGGCCATCGCCGCGGCCGCGCACAGCTTGACGTCGAAGTCCGCGCGATCGCGTCCGGCACGCGCCGCGATGACCTCGATGAGCTGGTCCTCGGCGTGCGCGCTCGCCATCAGGTAGGCCGAGCGGAGCGCCGGTTCGGTCTTCAACAGGGAGATCAGACGCGCCACGGCGACACCGTCGTGAAGCTCCTGCTCGGTCTTGAGCAGGCCGCCCAGCGTGTCGCGCAGGTAGCCCTCGAGCGAGACGTCCCGCGGCCAGGCCCGCAGGAACTCCACGAAGCGCAGCCCTGTGATCAGGAAGAGCGGCTCGACGCAGGCTTCCTTCGACCGGAAGTACCTCCAGACCGTTCGCTTGGAGAGACCGGACGCGGCGGCGATCGCATCGCCACTCGTCTTCTCGACGCCATCTCTCCAGAACAGCGCGGCGGCATGACGCGCCACGGCAAGCCGTGCCTGCTCGATCTTCGAGGGATCCATCCCCGACTCCTGTCACTGAGTGCCATCCCTGATTTGGCACTGAGTGACAGAAACGTCAAGGTTTGGCCTGAAGGCGTTCGGACGGGGCAGGGGTCCTCGTCTCAGCGGTCTCCCGTACGGCGGACCTTCCGGACGTTCTTCTCCGTCTTCTTGGGTGTGCGCGGCGTGGGACCCGCGGACTGCTTGCGTGCTGGGGCGCGCTCGTCCAAACGCCGAAACGCCTGGCGCAGGGTCTGAAGCCGGCCCTCGCGCTCGGTGAGGGTCTGCCTGGCGAGCTCGCCATCCTCCAGCCGCACGGCCTGGTGGAGCGCGTCCAGCCTGTGTTCGCCCTCGGTGAGGGCCCGCCTGGCGGCCTCGAGGTGGCGGGTGCGCTCCTCTTCCTTCGTGGCCATACCCGCCAGATCGAGCAGCAGCGTCAGCGCCAGGAGATCACTGGCCAGCGCGTGCGCGAGTGCGCGCCATCGAGGCGGCTCGGTGGACGGAGCGGCCGTGGGAGTACGTGTCTTTCTGCGAGTTGCCACCGGGGCTCCCTACCGACTCCCCCGGGCCGTTTCAATCGTCCCCCTGGGACACGCCCCGAAGCGCTGACGGTCCGACGGTGGCGAAAGGGAACGGGCCGCTCGTTCGTCCGGTACTGGTCGCAAACACCGCCCGCGAGCGTCCCTTGGCACGTGCCTTGGTCCCGCCTGACCTCTAAGTTATCGGCGCATGGATGCACAGACATCGCCGGGCGGACTCGATCTGGCGGCCGTGATCGCCGCGCTTCCCGATGCCACGGCCGTGCTCTCGGCCGACCCGCCGTGCTTCACGGTCCTGGCGGCGAGCGACTCGTTCCTGTCCCTCGCCCAACGCCCGCGCGAGGCCGTGGTCGGCCAGCCCCTGGCGGAGGTGTTCCCGAACGCGGGCCCAGAGGCGCCTCGCGAGGGCCGCCTGCAGGGCCTGCTGGCGTCGGTCGAGGCAGCCGTGCGGACGGGCGTGACGCAGCGGATGGACCCGCGGCGCCACGGCCTGCCGCGCCCCGACGGCACGTGGGAGGTCCGCACTTGGGATGTCGTGAACGTCCCCGTGCCCGGGCCCGACGGCGCCGTTCGCCACGTGCTGCACCAGCTCACGGACGTCACGGCGCGGGTCCACGACGAGGCCGTGGCGGCCCGGACGGCGCTGCGCGCGAGCGAGGAGAAGTACCGCGCGCTCTTCAACGAGATGGACGAGGCGTACGCGGTGGTCGAGGTCATGGCCGACGCGAGCGGGCGCTGGACGGACTTTCTCTTCCTCGAGGTGAATCCCGCGTTCATGCGGCACACCGGGATGCCGTACCCCGTCGGGCGCACGGCGACCCAGCTGTTGGGCACCCCGAACCCGCGGTGGGCCGAACTCTACGGGCGGGCCGCGGAGACGGGCGAGTCGATCCGGTTGGAGGAGGCCGAGTTCACGCTCGGTCGCCTCTTCGACCTCAACATCTTCCGCCTCGGCGGCGAGGGCAGCCGCCGGGTCGCGGTGCGCTTCACGGACATCACCGAGCGGCGGCGCACGGAGGACACGGTGCGCGAGAGCGAACGCCGCTTCCGGCTGCTCTTCGAGAACATGGGGGAGGGGTTCGCGCTCGCCGAGATGATCTGGGACGCGGACGGCCGTCCCGCCGACTGGCGCTACCTGGAGGTGAACGACGCCTGGGCCCAGACCGGCGTCCCGGTGAGTCAGACCCTCGGGAAGACGGCCCGCGAGGTCAACCCGGAGATCGAGCCCGACTGGCTCGAGACCTACGGGCGCGTGGTCCAGACCGGCCGCCCCGTCGCCTACGAGCGCTACGCGAAGGGCTTTGGCAAGTGGTTCGATACCGTCGCGTTCAAGCACTCCGAGAACCGCTTCGGCCTGATCTTCCGCGACGTGACCGAGCGCAAACAGGCCGAGGCGGAGCGGCGCGCGAGCGCGGAGCGGCAGGCCTTCGTGTTCAAGCTCGGCGACGCGCTGCGCCCGCTCTCGAGCGCGACCGAGATCACCCAGGCTGCGGCGCGGGTCCTGGGCGAACACCTCGGCGTCAACCGCGCGTTCTACGCCGAGGTCGATGGGGACGACTGGCGGGTCGAGGACGCGTACGAGCACGAGATCGAGCCCCAGGCGCGAGGTCGGCATCCGCTGGCGCGGTTCGGCCAGTGGATCGTCGACACGCTCCGGGCCGGCGAGCGCCTCGTCATCCGCGACCTGGAGACCGACGCTCGCTTCACCCCAGCGCAGCGGGCGGCCCACGATGCCTACCAGATCCTCGGCGCCGCGGCCGTGCCGCTCGTCAAGGAGGGGGAACTGGTCGCCATCCTGGTCGTCCATACCACCACCCCGCACGACTGGAGCGAACACGAGCTGGCGCTGATCGAGGAGACGGCCGAGCGGACCTGGGCGGCCGTCGGGCGCGCGCGGATCGAGGCGGCCCTGCGCGCCTCGGAGGCCCGGTACCGGACGCTGTTCCAGTCGATGGACGAGGGGTTCGTCATCGCCGACGTGCTCTACGACGCGGAGGGCCGAGCGGAGGACGTGCTCTACCTCGAGGGCAATCCCGCCGCGTCACGGCTGACGGGCATTCCCGACTTCCTCGGACGTCGGTTGCGCGATGTGATCCCCGGGGTGGAGCCGTACTGGCTGGAGCTCTACGACCGTGTCGCCCGCACGGGCGTGGCCGTGCGCAGGGAGCGCTGCCTGGAGGAGCCGCACGGGCGCTGGTACGACTTCCACATCTCCCGCACGGCCGCCGGGGCGCCCGACGGCACCGGAGACGGGCCCCGCCGTGTCGCCGTCGTCTTCCAGGAAATCACCGCGCGCAAGCGCGCCGAGCAAGCGGTGCGGGACAACGAGGAGCGCCTGAGCCGTGCGCTCTCCATCCCCACCGTCGGCGTCCTGTTCTTCCGGCTGGATGGCACCCTGGTCGACGCGAATGCCGCGCTCGAACAGATGATCGGCTACACGCCGGAGGAGCTGCGGGGCCTGGAGGACTGGTCGGTCCTCACGCCCCCCGAGTTCATGGGGGTGAACGCGCGTGCCGAGCGCGAGCTGGCCGAGCGGGGAGGAAGCGCTCCGTACGAGAAGCAATGGATTCGCAAGGATGGCTCGCGGATGTGGGGACTGTTCGCGCCCACGCGCCTGAAGGGCAGCGGCCAGGAGTCCGAGTGCGTCGAGTTCATCATCGACATCACGCGGGCCAAGGAGGTCGAGGCGGCCCTGCGCGAGAGCGAAGGGCGCTTCCGCATGGTCGCCGACAACATCGCGCAGCTGTCCTGGACGTGCGACACGCTCGGCAACGTCACCTGGTACAACCAGCGCTGGCTCGACTACACCGGTCTTCCGTTCGAGGACATGAAGGGCCGGAACTGGTCGAAGGTCGTGCACGCCGACCACCTCAAGCGCGTGCTCGCGGGCGTCAAGCATTCCGCCGCGACCGGCGAGCCCTGGGCGGACACGTTTCCGCTGCGCGGCAAGAAC
This sequence comes from Archangium primigenium, assembly GCF_016904885.1. NCBI lineage: Bacteria > Pseudomonadati > Myxococcota > Myxococcia > Myxococcales > Archangiaceae > Melittangium > [Archangium] primigenium. Next base: position 5,888,639 of record NZ_JADWYI010000001.1, on the reverse strand, counting down.
GGGCGCTACCGCTGGTTTCTCTCCCGCGCGGTCCCGATCCGCGACGAGCGGGGCGACATCGTGCGCTGGTTCGGCACCAACACCGACGTGACCGACCTGCGCGAGGCGAACCACGCCAAGGACGAGTTCCTCGCGATGCTGGGTCACGAGCTGCGCAACCCCCTGGCGCCCATCGTCTCCACGCTCGAGCTGATGCGCATGGAGGGGGGACGGAAGTTCTCCAAGGAGCGCGAGATGATGGTCCGACAAGCGCGCCACCTCGCGGCCCTGCTCGACGACCTGATGGACGTTTCCCGACTGGCGCGGGGAAAGGTCGAGCTCGCGCGGAGGACCGTCGCGCTCGACGAGCTGGTCGACCGGGCGGTCGAGGCGGCGGGACCGCTCATCGAGCAGCGGCGACACCTGTTGAGTGTCGACGTCGCTCCGGGGCTCTGGGTGTCCGCCGACGAGACGCGAATGGTGCAGGTCATCTCCAACCTGCTGACCAACGCCGCGCATTACACCCCGCCGGGCGGCCACGTGCGGGTCACCGGCCAGCGCGACGGCCGGTCCGTGGTGCTGCGCGTCCGGGATGACGGCGTGGGCATTTCGGAGGAGATCCTCCCCCGCGTGTTCGAGCGTTTTCAGCAGGGCCTGCGGACCCAGGATCGGCCCCAGGGAGGGCTCGGCCTGGGGCTCGCCATCGTGCACAGCCTGGTGCAGCTGCACGGAGGAACCGTGACGGCGGAGAGCGAGGGGCTTGGCAAGGGGAGCGAGTTCGCGGTGCGGCTGCCCAAGGCCCGCGCACCGCGGGCCCCGGCCCCACGGGCCAGGCCCAAGGCGGGAAAGAAGGCCGCGCCCGCGCCGGAGCATCGGCTCCTCGTCGTCGACGACAACCGCGCCATCGCCGACGCCCTGACGCTGCTGCTGACCAAGTCAGGCCACACCGTCGACACGGCGTACGACGGGTTGACGGCGCTCGAGGTGGCCACGCGCTTCCAGCCCACGATCGCCATCCTGGACATCGGGCTTCCCGACATGAGCGGGTACGAGCTGGCCAGGCGACTGCGCAAGCAGAAGGGCTTCTCCAAGGGCAAGCTGGTCGCGTTGACAGGCTACGGCGCCAAGGAGGACCGCTTGTGTGCGAAGCGGGCGGGCTTCGCCGAACACCTCGCCAAGCCGATCGAGTTGAATGACCTGCTCGCCACCCTCGACCGCATCAGCACCGCCTCGGCCCTCAAGGGCACGAGGCGGCGGTAACGGACCCACGACGCCCATGAAACACAAGCTCGTCGACTACTTCCGCCGGCTCGCGCCGCTGTCGGACGAAGAAGCCCAGGCCATCCTGGACAGCATGGTGGTGAAGCGCTGTCCCAAGGGCACCCACCTGCTCATGGCGGGCCAGGTCTGCACCGAGGCCTACTTCGTCCTCCAGGGCTGCATCCGCCAATACCGCGTCGTCGACGGGGAGGAGCGCAGCGACGGGTTCTTCACCGAGGACGATTGGGTCCTCTCGATCCAGAGCATGATGAACCGGACCCCGGCTGAGCACTTCCTGGTCTGTGCGGAGGACACCACGGTGGTGGTCGGCACCGAGCCCCGCGAGCAGGAGCTCTACCGACGCTTCCCGCGCTTCGAGAGCATCTCCCGGATGGCGATGCAGAAGGTCCTGGCGCAACAGCAGGAGCGGTTCGCCGCCTATCTCACCGACAGCCCCGAGCAGCGCTACCTCACGCTCTCGAGGACGCGGCCGGACATCTTCCAGCGCATTCCCCAGTACCAGCTGGCCAGCTACATCGGCGTGACGCCCGAGTCGCTGAGCCGGATCCGCAAGCGCCTCGCCACGCGCGACAAGCCGGCTACCCCGCGACGGAAGGCGTGACCGTCCGGAACCCCTTGGCGATGAGCCAGCCACCGAGGAACAGCTCGAACAGGCCCCCAGGCCCGGACAGGAAGAGGCCCCACGGCAGCCCGAAGAGTTCGAGCACGCACCCGAGCGCCAGCAGCCCGTAGCCCACCGCGCCCACCAGCGGGAGGGCCGAGGGCAGCAGCCGGGAGTGGTACAGCGCCAGGCAGAACGCCACGCTGACGATTCCCAGGAGCAGCATCGCGAGCTGGTACGCCCAGAAGTTCCCCTTGGAGAGCAGCTCGAACAGGAGCACCCCTTCTGGCGTGGGCTGTCCCCGCGTGAGCTCTCCGAGCCGCAGGAGGGACAGCAGGAAGATCGCCCCGACGAGCAGGAGCAGCGCCTCCATCACCCGCGCACAGAGGTACGCGATGGCGATGTTCGGGCCGCGCTCGCGGAGGATCGGAAAGAACAGCGTGCCGATCCCGACGACGGCGATGGAGTTCACCAGGAGCAACAGCACGCCCCCGATGAACGGGGTCCGCTGGGAGGCCACCCCCGCCAGGTGCGCCGGATCCTTCAGGACGGAGGTGACGAGCGCGGTGCCGAGGCCATAGGCGAAGAAGGGAAGGAGAAAGAGGATCCCCAGGGCGCGGGAGTGAAGGCGGGGGATGTTCATCTCGGGGGCTCCAGGACGTTCAACGACGGTGTGGCCTGGAAGGTAGCGAGGGGCGCCCTGGGCGCGCATTGACGAAGGTCAAGAAACGCGAGCCAGGCCTATCCCCGGAGCCAGTCCACCAGTCGTGAGGCGAGCCACTCGGGCTTCTGTAAGGGGATGCCGTGTCCACACCCCTCGACGACGAGCGGCTCGCTTCCCGGCCGTGACGCGGTGAGCACCCGCGCGGAGGCGCGCATGAGGCCCCGCTCCCGCGCTCCGACGAGGACGTGCGCCGCGCCGGGGTAGCGCGCCCAGCCGTCGGGCGGCGTGAAGCGGAGGTTGGCGTCGACGGCGTTCACGAGCGACGCCCGCGTCATCGCCGCCGACGTGCGCAGGTAGTCCTCCCTCAGCGTGTCCGGAATGAAGAGGGCCCGCGCCTGTGCCCGGGCGAAGCCCTCGTGGCGCGCGAGGCCACTCAGGGCGCCGAGCAGCCGCACCGTCGGGCCGGTGAAGGGCAGGGGTTTGGCCTGCGCGCTCACGACGACCACCCGCGCGACGCACCGGGGGGCCTCCGCCGCGAGCAGGACGCTCAACTGCGCGCCGAGCGAGAAGCCCACGACCGTGAGCCCCTCGACGACGCCCCGCGCCGCGAGCACACCGCGCAGCGCCGCCACGGTCGCCGCGTGGGACGTGTACGTCTCGTCCGCGCTGCGATCGTGTCCGGGCAGATCGGGCACGATCGCGCGGCACCGGTCCCCGAGGTGCGCCCGGAGCGGTTCCCACATCCATCCGGCGACGCCACCGCCGTGGAGGAACAGGACGGGCGGCGCTTCGCGCGGGCCGAGGTCGCGAACGAACATGGGCCCAGTCTGCCGCGCGGACGGCCCCGGGGGACGGGCCTTCTCCGATGCCGCCGCACAAATCCACCCGGACCGTGGCGCGACCCCTCCGCTGGGAGCGCGGGTGTTGCTCCGGGAGGCGCTTGGCCCGACTGTACGGGGGTCCACGCCTCCCGGCGCGCCGGCGCCCGCTGCCGCCGGTGAACCCGATGGGATTCCACCATGCCGCTCCTGCTTCCTTCCTTGCTGTGGAGCCTCCTGGGCGCCGCTCCCGCCTCCACCGACGCGCTGTGTGCCGGCCGCGCGCCCTGCCGGGTCGTCGAGACCCTCGCGGCGGGGATGGATGCCCGGGGCCAGCCCCTGAGCGTGGTGCACCTGGACCTGGGGTGGTTCGCCTTCGATGACGTCCCCGAGCGCCTGGACCGCAAGCTCGGCCCGGGCCGCAAGGAGCAGGGCCGACTCGTGGAGAACGACTGCGCGGCCGCCGAGTGGTGGGCGGTGTCCCCGGAGTCCTCCCAGTTGCTGCTCGCGGTGTGCAACGACGGCTACGGGAGCGCGGAGAAGGGCGAGGACGTGGTGAAGGTGAAGGACGGCCTGGTCTCCCATTCCCGGACGGGCGGCGGCGGCCAGCTCTGGCGCCACACCCGCGTGCTGCGCCTGTCCCCCTGGTCCTGGGTGCGCGAGGGGCACGTGAACTTCGCCGCGGGACGGGACGACGTGGAGGACAGCGCGCTCTGGGACTTCACCACGCTCCAGGGAAGCCGGTCGCTCGGGCCCTCCTTGTGCAAGGACGGCCCCTCCGCCCCCAACAAACGCACGCTGCCCTATCTGCCCCGCGTGGCGATGGACGCGGCCTACCTGGACGAGGGCTGGAAGCGGGTGGAGCTGGGGGCCTGCGCGCTGCCCGCGAAGCACGCCGTGGGGGGCAAGTCCCACGCGGCGCGCGATGCCTCGCTCAAGGCCCTGCTGGTGGCGCCCGACGTGCTGATCCTCGAGGTGCGGGACGACCACTGGGTGGGCGAGGGCGGCACGCGCTGGCGCGAGGAGGATCATGTGCAGCTCTGGCTGGGCCCCCAGTCCCCGGAGGCCCTGACGGGCTGTGGCAAGCCCGAGGCCGGGGAACGGCTGGTGCAGTGGGCCCTGGGCGTCACCACTGGCTCGGTGTTCCTCGCGTATGGCAAGTCCCTGGAGAAGCCCGAGGTGGAGCGCGTGGAGCTGCGCGGGGCGGGCCAGGCGCTCGAGGGGTACCGGCTCAAGGTGACGCTGCCGGCCGGGAGCTTCGCGGGCATGGGCCTCGCCTACAGCGACACGGACCCGGGCCAGGAACACGCGCGGCTGCTGGCCACCAGCCCGTTGAAGTTCTCGCGTCCGGAGACGCTCAACATCGTGCGCGAGGTGCCCGCCACGGAGGGCACATGCGAGGCGCGGGGTGGCGCGCTGGAGGTCGTCCCCACGCCCGCGCGGATCCGGGGGCCGGACGTCGCCGTGTTCCCCGCTGGAACCGCCTCGGGCTCGTGAGGTGATGCGACTCGAAGCCTGGGGACTTGAATGCGAACCGTGTTTCTTCTGATGCTGTCTGGCTGCATGACGAGCGCGCCGATGCCCCGTGACCAGGTCGTGGCGCCTTGGGTGTCACCCCTCGTCGGGCCCAAGCCCATTGCACTTCCCATCCCCATGGGAATGACGCCGCCCGTGCCCGTCATGGTAGACCCCCAGCCGCCTCAACAGCAGGAACCCGCCCCAGCGCCCAGCGCGGAGGATGCTGGTTCAGAGCGACGCCCTCCCGTTCCGTTGACGTCGCCGCCCAGGCCTGAATGCATCCCTGTCAAAAGACCGCATCGAGGTGGAGATGAGTTCCACAATCTGTGCGCGGACAGAGTGCCCCATAACGCATTCTCCGGCTTCGATGCGTTCGTCAACGGCAAGCACTTCGACGCGCTCCAGCTCCGCTCCCGAGTGCTGTGGGAGGTCAAGACCGACAATTTCGAGACATATTCCCCCTTCCTTCGCAGGAAGGTGATCGAGGAACAGGTGTTCGAGCTGTCACATGAGCGGGAACTCGCACGACTCTGTGGATTCGACTTCCGCGTCGGGGTGAGGAGTACCGCGCATGAGAAGGCGCTGAAGGACGCGGACTTCGACCTGAGCATCATCATCATGGATTGGTGCTGACATGGCTGCCGAGCAGCGGACTTTCATCCTGATCACCTCTGCCCCCGCGCTCGCGGACGAGGATGAGAGACCGCTGGCCATTGTACGGGGACTGGAACATACATTTCCTGGATTGAGATTGGACTGGGAGGTCTCCAAAGAGGGGCGTCCCATTCCTTTATCGCATCGCGAAGCATGGCTCGCCGCTGCGGCGTCTCGCCGCAAGTTGCCTCTGCTGTGTAATGGAGATGAGCGTTACCCCATCACGGTTTTTGGATTCGAGAAGCCCGTGGGCCTCTCTCCAGCAGGGCAGTCACGACTCGAAATCCATGTGGAAGCACCCCTCGACTCAAGCAGCATCCCTGTCGTGGCGAATGTTCTGGAAGCTGTCGCGGAAGGTTCGCGTGCCTCCTGGGGACGGGTCCTCCCAGATGGAGTCGGGGGGAAGATGGCGGAATTGCTTCGTCATCGAGCACGCGAAGATGCTGCTCCTCTTCGGGGGGTTCCACACCCCTTGGGGTGGCTGAACTACTGGTCGGCCGCTACCGCGAAGGCACTTGGATTTCCCGATCCCGCGCGTGATGCGGAGTGGCTGGCACTCGCACGGAGGACCGCGACGGGTGGATGGGTGCTCCAGATGACGACCGACCCGCTCGACCTCGACAACCCAGCCCACCTCGCGGTCCTGCTACGTGCCTACGCCCGCTTCCCGGAGATGGGCGGAGGCCCACCTCACAGCGGAGAGAACGAAGCTTGAGGCTGGAAGCCACGAACCTTGAGCCCGTCCGCCGGGTACCGCCTCGGGCTCCTGAGGTGAACAGTCCCTTCTTCCGCGCGAGGGCGCGCCACGGCCTCGCCCTTGTGGATTCCGCGTCCCGTGCGCATCTGCTGGGCCATGACGCCCGCTGCTGAACAGGAAGCCCTCGCACAGGTGCGCCGGCTGGCACGGGCCCTGGACAACTCCATTCCGCTCCCGGGCGGCTATCGCATCGGGTGGGACGCCGTGCTGGGCCTCATTCCCGGTCTGGGTGATGGGGCGGGCGCGCTGCTCTCCGCCTATATCGTCCTGCAGGCGGTGCGCCTGGGCGCCTCCCGCTCGGTCCTCGCGCGCATGGTGGGCAACGTGGCGCTGGAGACCGTGGTGGGCGCCGTTCCCTTGTTCGGGGACGTGTTCGACGCGGCGTTCAAGGCCAACGCGCGCAACGCGCGGCTGCTGGAGGCCCATCTGGCCGCGCCCGGCGCCACCCGACGCGCCAGCCTCGCGTGGCTCGTGGGCATCGGCGCCTTGCTCGTGGGCGTGTTCGTCCTGGGCGTGGTGCTCACCGTGCTGGTCGTGCGCGCGCTGCTGTCCGCGCTGCAGTGACGTGGGAGCCGAGCGCCCGCGCTAGCGCGGCGAGGGCACGGCGTCGGTGATGCGCACGTGTCCGGGCTGGGCGCGCACGCGCTCGCACCAGTCGAGGATGGCCGGATAGCGCCCCAGGTCGAAGCGGCCTTCGTGCGCCACGTGGGTATAGGCATACAGCGCGATGTCCGCGAGGCTGTAGTGCCCACCCGCGAAGAAGGGCCGCTTGGACAGCTCGCCCTCCATGATGTCGAGCGCGGCGTAGCCCTTCTGGATGCGCTCCTCCAGCTCGCGCTCCTTGCCGGGGGGAATGCCGAAGAACGACAGCCAGGCCCGCGCCACCGCCACGTAGGGCTCGTGGCTGTACTGCTCGAAGAACATCCACTGGAACATCCGCGCCCGCTCCAGCCGGTCCGTGGGGACATAGGGCGTGCCCTCGCCGAAGTAGCAGAGGATGGCGTTGGACTCGGCGAGGAACACGCCGGGCGACAGCTCCACCGTGGGCGTCTTGGCGATGGGATTCATCGCCTTGAACTCCGCGGTGCGCGCCTCGCCCGCGGCCAGGTCCACCTCCCGCGTCTCGAAGGGAATCGAGAGCTGATGCAGCAGCAGCCGGACCTTGTAGCAATTCCCAGAGGGATGGAACTGGTAGAGCTTGATCATGGCGAGGACGCAGTCTACGCGTCCTCGCGCGGAGCGTCCTACTCGTCCTTCTCGACGACCGTGAAGTAGTCCATCACGCGCTGCATGTAGCCCGTGCCCGCCTTGAAGCCGCAGTAGAACTCGTATGCGCCGCCCGTGAGCAACGAGGCGGAGACGGTGAGGATCCGCACCCGCAGGTCTCCCGATTTGGCCGTGGCCATGAAGAGGCGGGGAATCGTTTGTTTGTAGACCGCGCCGCTCATGCCCGCGTACAGCATCGTGCGCGTGAGGAAGTCCGAGGTGTCGTAATCCTTGGCGGGATTGAAGAGCAGGGCCATGTTGCCGGTGAACTGGCCGTACAGCTTGCTGATGGGCGCGTAGGTGAAGCCCGGCGCCAGGTCCATCACGCCCTTGCCCATGAGCACGACGCCCGTGAGCCACCAGGGCGTGAAGTGACGATCGATGCCCATGTCCTTGTAGGCGTCGTTGTGCGCCACGGTGTAGCCCTTGACGAACTGAAAGTGGTGGTACCAGCGCTGGAGGAAGGACGCGCCCTCGGGCAGGGGCGGCGGCGCGCGATTCTTGGCGCTCTGCGACAGGGCCACGGAGAACCCGGGCAGCGAGACGCCTCCCTTGCTGAAGGTGTCCATCATCGACAGCGAATGTCCGGCGATCTTCTTGCCCATCCAGGACTGATCCGCCACGTACTGGTAGTTCGCCTCCAGCGTGGATTGGACCAGCTTGTAGGTCTCGCTCGCTCCATGTTCTTGCGCGTGCTCGGTGAGGCTTTGCAGATAGGCCTTGTACTGCTCCTGCTGGGCCTGCTTGTGCTTCTCCTTGGCGAGCCGCAGCAGGATCTGCTTGTAGGGCGTGTAGATGGAGAAGACGCCCCCGGTCTCGTCCTGGTGCTCGTGCGCCATGAAATTGGGCCGCACCGACCAGTCCCGCCCGAAACATTTGAGGAGGACGGACTGCGTGGGGTAGGCCGACTTCGTCGGCGCGTGGGACCGGTGCGAATTCTCGGGGGTCATGGCTGTCCTCCGGGGGGCGGGAGCGAGGGGGCTTCGGAGCGGGAGGATACCACCGGGGATTTCCGTTTTGTTGGGTTTTGAAAGAAAGGGGGGGGAGGTGACCGGGGCGGCCCCGGTCACCCCCGCGCGGCTCAGCGCACCTGGATGGCGTCCGCGACGACGTAGGCGCCCGCGGTGGTCCAGCGGCTGAGCTGCACCTTGTTCCAGCCCGCGGTGAAGGACCACGTGCCGAGCGTGTTCCACCGGCCGCCGTTGAGCTGCTGGTTGACCTTCACGTTGGCCAGCTGCGTGCCGCTCGCGTTCCAGACGACGAAGGGCGCGGCGGTGGCGCGGTCGCTCGCCGAGGTCCACCAGGCGTCGATCGTCTTGGTGGCCGCCGCGGGCAGGTAGAACCAGAACGTGGCCGGCTCGGACACGGACGCCGTGGCGCAGGCCAGGTAGTTGGAGCCGTAGTAGCCCGCGACGTTGGTGGAGGCGCTCCAGCAGCCGCCGGTCAGCTCGATGTAGCCCTTGGTCTGATCGTTGCTGGCGTTGTTGTTGTCGATGACCAGGCCCGGGGCCGGGGTGGTCCCGCCGCCGGACGTCCACAGGTACGTCACGTCCACCCAGTCGTTGTTGCTCAGGCCCAGGTCGGTCCAGAACGTGCCATCGGCGATGTCGATGCCGGCGGGGTTGGCCGGCCGACGCCCGAATTGATCCAGGCCGCCGTTGAAGCCCTCCTGGTAGGCCGCCTGCGCCTCGGGCTTGCCCTGGGGCAGGGTCTTCCACATCTCGCGCACGCTCGAGACGTTCCAGTAGTCATCCTTCGTGTTCCAGGGGCCCACGTCCCAGACCGACGTGGTCGTGCACTTGCCCGTCTTGGGGTAGCAGACCCGGACCTGGTACTCGGAGCCGCCGTTGGACGCGAGGCCCCGGCGCGAGGGCAGCGCCACGAAGCGATCATTGGACTTGATGACGTGGCCGTTGGCCGTCGTGCCGCCCACCAGGCCCTCGCGCGTGGCGAAGACGCGGTAGGCCAGGGCCGCCAGGGGCCGGGGCTCGTCGTGCTCCGGGGCGCCCTCGAGCAGGCCCTCCAGCCGGACCTCCTGGACCTGGGGGCCCCGGCCGTGCTCGTCCGCCAGGAGCGCGAGCCGGACCTGGACCTCCGTGCCCGCCTGGGGCAGGCGCACCGCCTCGCCCGCCTCGGAGGTGCGCCACTCGGTCCAGGCGCCGCTGGCCGTGCGCACCCGGACGTCCACCTCCACGCCCATGCCGGGCCCGACTTGCGCCTGGAGCCGGGGCTGGAGCGTGTCCACCGTGCGCGCCAGCGTGCGCGCGGGGAAGGTGTAGAGGCCCGTGAGCTGGCGCAGGCCCTCCGCCCGGCGCATGACGGCATAGGGCTCGTAGCGCAGGCCCTCGCGGGTGTGCACGAGCTCGCCCGTGCCCTCGCCGCGCTCCAGCGCCTCCGTCCAGTCCAGGGCCACGGGCACCTCCAGGCCCTCGCGCGGGGCGGCGGGGGACTCCGGGGAGGCGAGCGCCACGCCCAACATCATCGTCATGAGAACGGACCGCGACTTCGAACGCATGGGGGAAATCCCTTCAAGAATGGGAATTCCAGTTTACCCGTTTCTCATGCGGTGAGAAGGCGGGATCCGCACTCACAGCGTGGCGAGGTTCGCTTCCTGGCCGAGCAGCACCGCGCCGATGAGTTCGCGCAGGGGCTGGCCCACCATGGCGTGCTGGGTGGCGGCGTGGACGTCGCGCAGGCAGCGCTGCAGGGGGCTCGCGCGGTGCACGGCCGCGCCGCCCGCCACGTCGTACATCCGGTCCACCACCCGCGCGGCCTCCCGCGTGGCGTGCACGTAGGCCAGGCGCAGCTCGGCGCGCTGGCGGGGCGTGGCGTCCTGGTGGCGCGTGGCCTCGAACGCCGTGTGGACGGCCTCGTGCAGCAGCGCCCGCGCGGCGCGCAGGGTGGCCTCGGCCTCGGCCACGGCCGTGTGCACCGCGGGCCGGTGGGCCAGGGCGGGGCGCGCGAGCGCCCTCAGCTCGTCGAGCGCCCGGCGGGCGATGCCCAGCGCCACGGCGGGGATGCCCACCGCCAAGAGGCCATAGGCGGGAAGGCGGTACAGGGGTCGATCGATTCGGGGGCGCTCGGTGCTCAGGGACAGACCGCGCTCGGCGGGCACGAAGACGTCCCGCGCCTCCAGGTCCACGCTGCCCGTGCCGCACAGGCCCGCGGCGTGCCAGGTGTCGTGCAGGGTGACGTCCTCGGCGGGGAAGAAGAAGATGCGGCTCACCGGGCGCTCGCCATTCATCACCGGCTGGCCGTCCTGGGTCACCCACGCGCCGCCCGTCAGCCAGCGGCAGTTGGGCGCGCCGCTGGCCCAGGCCCACCGTCCGGTGACGCGGTAGCCCCCCTCGACCCGCTCGGCCCGGCCCAGCGGCGCCGCCACGCCGCCGGTGACCATGTCCGGCACGCCGTAGATGGCGCGGGCCACGGGCTCGGGCAGCCACGCGGCGCACATGGCGGTGAGCGCGCCGATCATCACGCACCAGCCCGTGGACCCATCCGCCCACGCCAGCGCCTCCAGGACGTCGATGACGTGCGCGGGGTGCAGCTCGTGGCCGCCGTACGCCTCGGGAACCACCAGGCGGAAGAAGCCGGCCTCGGCGAGCTGTTGGGAGAGGTCCGCGGGCAGCCGGCGGGCGGCTTCGATCTCCTCGGAGCGCCGGGCCAGCTCGGGCGCCAGACGCCGGGCGGCGGCGAGCAGGGGATGCGGGGGTGGGGTCATGCCCGGCAGCGTAGCCGGAGGCGGCCCCCGCCCGCGCCTCACACGAGCGGCAGCTCGAGCGTGGCCGTGGCGCCCTGGCCCGGGCCCTCGCTGTCCAGGGTGAGCCGGCCGCCCAGCCGCTTCGCCGCGAGCGCGCTGGAGTGCAGCCCCAGGCCATGGCCCCCTTCGCGGGTGGTGAAGCCCTGGGTGAAGAGCCGGTCGCGGATCTCCGGGGCGATGCCCATGCCGCTGTCCACCACCTGGATGCGCGCCAGGCTGCCTTCCGCCGAGAGCCGCACGTGCAGCCGCCGGCGCTCCTCGGGTAGCGCGTGCATGGCGTTCTTGGCGTTGCTGATGAGGTTGACGAGGATTTGCAGGGCCTTGTGTTTGTCCAGGCGCACCGGCGGCAGGGGCGTGAGCTCCTGCGAGACAGCGATGCCATGGCGCACGAGCGAGGGGAGCTGGAGGCTCAAGGCATCGTCGACGAGCTGGGACAGATCACACTCCTCGGTGAGCAGGGCGCCGCGGGTGTGGTTCTGCTGCACCTGGACGATGGCGCGGATGTGATCCATGTGTTTGCCCATCGCGGACATGCTCTCTTGCAGCAGCGCCTTCTCGCGCAGCAGCTCATCGCCGAGCGCGCCCAGGTAGGCGGGCAGCTGGGCGCCCCGGGGATCCCGGGTGAGGAAGTCGGGCAGGTCGCCGGCGTGCGACTCCAGGAGGGAGGAGACCTGCTTGAGGCGGCCCATGCGCGAGGCGCTCACCGTCTCGGTCATGGTCTGCAGGTTGACGACGGCGCTGGTGAGCACGTTGCCCACGTTGTGCAGCACGTTGGAGGCCACCTCGGCCATGCCGGCCGCGCGGGCGGCGCCCACCAGCCGCGCCTGGGCGCGCTTGAGCTCGAGCGTGCGCTCCTCCACGCGCTTCTCCAGGGCGTCGTTGGCCCCGCGCAGCGCCGCCTCGGCGCGCTGGACCTCGGCGTAGAGGCGGGCGTTCTCGATGGAGATGGAGGCCTGGGCCGCGAGCTGGCCGAGCAGCCCGAGGCGCGCGGGGGTGAAGGCGTTGCTGACCAGGCCGTTCTCCAGGTACAGCACGCCGCGCAGCTCCTCCTGGCGCAGCAAGGGCAGACAGAGCACGGAGCGGGGCCGGCCGCGCTCGAGCCAGGGGTCGCGGGAGAAGGCGTGGGGCAGGGACGCGTCGCCGATGAGCACGTGCTCGCGGGTGCGGCGCGTATAGGTGATGAGCGTCCAGGGCAGGCGGCGCTCGTCGGGCGTGGGGGTGGCGTCCTCGGCCGAGGGCCCGACGACGGCCACCGCGACGAGCTTGTCGCCCCGGGGCAGCAGCAGGGCCGCGCGCTGGGCGCCGGCGTTCTCCAGGGCGGCGCGCAGCAGCGTGGCGGCGAGCCGCTCGAGGACGATCTCCCCGGAGATGGCCTGCTGGGCCTTGACCAGGGTGAGCGCGTCGATGCGCGTGGACTCCGTGTCCGTGACGGTCTCCTCGCTCGTGGGCGAGCTGGCCAGGTGGGGCCAGAGCGCGTCCAGGTGCTTGACCTTGCCCAGGGCGCCCCAGCGGGCCCACGCGTCCCGGGCCTTCTGGGCGTAGGCGTCCGCCACGGTGGCGAGCTCCCGCTCCAGCCAGAAGCGGGCGGCGAGCTCGCAGGACAGGGCCACGTGCTGGGTGAAGTCCTGGGCGCGGGCGGCGCGCTGGGCGTCCTCGTAGGCGCGCACGGCCTCCTGGTCCCGGCCCAGCACCCGCGCCAGCTCCGCGGCGGCCATGCGCTCGGGGGCGCGGAAGTTGTCGGGCTGGTGGGTGGCCCACTCGGCCAGCTGCGCGTGGTGCTCGTGCAGCTGGCGCAGGGCGTCGGCGCGCCGCTCGGGCGGCAGCGTCGGGTAGCACGCCGCCAGGGTGAGCGCGCGGAACAGGTGCAGGTCGAGGATTTGAATCTGCCCGAGCGAGGCCCACGCGAGCTGCGCGGCCCGGTCCCCCGCCTCCAGGGCCTCGGCATACGCGCCGGCCAGGTAGCGCGTCTGCATCTTGAGCAGCCAGTACCAGCAGCGCATGGTGCTCATGCGCGCGGGGGTCAGGCCGGCCTCGAAGGACGCCTCGTCGAAGTCCTCGCCGCTCAGCGTGCCGAAGGGCGATACGCCGCGCAGCTGCCGCACGTAGCGCTGGATGTGGAGCACCAAGAGCTGCATGTCCGGGAAGCTCGCCTTGCGCAGGAAGGCCAGCCGGGTGACGGACTCCTGGTCCACCTCCGCCAGATCATGGCCCAGCATGAGCCGCAGCGTGACGAGGTGGCTGCTGCAGAAGCTGGCGATCTGGAGATCACTCGCCTGGAGCGCGTGGTGGAAGCCCTGGTGCAACAGCTCCAGGGAGTCGCCGAGGGGCTGGGTCCAGTTGTTGAGGACCTCGAGGATGTAGAGCACCTTGCCGCGCATGTGCGCGATGTCGTGGCGCTCGATGACGGCCCAGGCGAGCTGGCCGAAGCGGTGGGCCTCCGGGTAGCGCTTGAAGGTGGGGCCGAGCACCACGCCGTACCAGGCGTAGCCCTGGGCGGAGAAGCCGTTGTTGCCGTGGCGGATGCTCAGCGCCACCATGCGGCACAGGCTGACGATGAGCAGCCGCGTGTCGGTGAAGTACGCGGGGGCGAACAGGGCGCCGAGCACGCTCATCACCGCCTCCATGTCCGGATCGCCCATGCGCGGCAGCTCCACCAGGCTCTCGATGGAGCGCGCGCCGAGCAGGGCCCACACCTCCTCGTTGGCCTCGCGCACCTCGTCCCAGGTGGGCTGGGGCGACATGGGCACGCCCATCTGCGTGAGGCACTCCACCAGGCAGGCGATGGCCGCGGGGACCTGGCTGCTGGCCACGTGGATGCTGCTCTTGAGGCGGTAGACGGCCGCGGTCTCCGGCCGGGTCCGGGCCCGGGGCAGCAGCTCCTCCACCAGCGCCCGGGCCTCGGCGCCGTGGCCGCTCATGAGCTCGCACTGGGCCCGGTCCAGTTGGATCTGGAACGTGAGGGCCGGCTCGTGCTCCCACGGCGCGTCGGGCAGGAGCCGCGCGGCCATGGCGAGGTAGGTGAGGGCCGAGTCGAAGGCGGTGGAGGCCTTGGCCTTGCGTCCGGCCTCGGCGTTCAGGCGCGCCACGCGCAGCCGCTCGGCGCCGTCGTCGAGCAAGTCCACGCCGGCGTTGAACTGGCTCGCGATGTCGAAGAGCCGCGCCTCCACGTCCTCGGGTGGGAGCCGCTCGAGCATCAACCGGCCGATGCGCAGGTGCACCGCCTGGCGCTCCTCGTCCGGGATGAGGGCATGGGCCGCCTGCTGGATGCGGTCGTGCAGGAAGCGGTAGCGCTCCTCGGGCCGGGCGCGCGTGAGCAGGCCCTCGCGCAGCGCGGGCTCCAGGCCCACGTCCACCTCCGCGTCCGAGCGCCCGGAGAGCAGCGCGAGCATGGACGGGGCGACGGCCGTGCCCACGCAGGCGGCGAGCCGCAGCAGGTGCAGCGTGTCGCGCGGCAGCTGGCGCAGCTTGCCCGCCATGAAGTCCACGACGTTGTCGGAGTAGCCCCGGGCGCGGATGGCCTCGGCGTCCCAGCGCCAGCGGCCCTCGGGGGTGCGCACCAGGAGCCCGTCCTGGTGGAGCGTCAGCATGAACTGCAGCAGGAAGAAGGGGTTGCCGTCCGTCTTCTCGCGCGCCAGGGTGGCCAGGGGCGCGACGACCGCGGGGCCCGCGCCGGGCAGGGCGTCCGTGACGAGCTGGCCCACGTCCTCCAGGCTCAACGGCTCGAGCCGCAGCTCGTTCAGGCGCGCCCCCGCGTGGCTCAGCCCCGCCAGCGTCTGAAAGAGCGCGTGGGCGGGCCCCACCTCGTTGTCGCGGTAGGCGCCGATGAGCAACACGGGCGGCGTCTCCGGGTGGGTGAGCAGGTGATGGATGAGCTGGAGGCTGGACAGGTCCGCCCACTGCAAGTCATCCAGGAAGAGGACGAGGGGGTGCTCGGACGTGGAGAACACGCCGAGGAACTGGCGGAAGACGCGGTTGAAGCGGTGCCGGGCCTCGGCCGGGGGCAGCTCCGGAACGAAGGGCTGCGCGCCGACGACGAGCTCCAACTGCGGCACCACGTCCACGAGCACCTGGCCATGGCCTTGCCAGACGTCGCGCAGGTGCTGGCTCCAGCGCGCCAGCTCCTCGTCGGTGCTCGCCAGCAACTGCTGGGTCAGTCCCCGGATGGCCTGGGCGATGGTGGCGTAGGGGATGTCGCGCCGGAACTGGTCGAACTTGCCATGCAGGAAGAAGCCCCGCTGACGCACGACGGGCTTGTGCAGCTCGTGCACCAGGGCGGACTTGCCAATGCCCGAGTAGCCCTGGATGACGAACAGCTCCGGCCGGGCCTCGCGCGACACGCGCTCCAGGCCCTCGAGCAGCGCCTGGGCCTCGGCGTCCCGGCCATAGAGCCGCTGGGGCAGCTGGAAGCGCGAGGGGAAGTCGTGCACCCCGAGGGGGAAGTCCTCGTCGAGGCCGCGCGGCAGGTTGTCCCGGCAGCGCTCCAGGTCCGCCTTGAGCCCCTCGGCGCTCTGGTAGCGCTCCTCGGCGACCTTGGCCAGCAGCTTGAGGACGATGCCGCACAGGGCGGTGGGCAGGCCCGGCACCCGCTCGTGGGGCGGCTGGGGCGCCTGGGCCATGTGAGCGTGGAACCACTCGAGCGCGTCGGCCCCCTGGAAGGGCCGGCTGCCCGTGAGCAGCTCGTAGAGGGTGACGCCCAGGGAGTAGAGGTCCGTGCGGTAGTCCACCGCGCGGTTCATCCGGCCGGTCTGCTCCGGGGAGAGGTAGGCCAGCGTGCCCTCGATCAACGAGGGTGGGGCGGCCTCCACGTGCTCGACGCGCTGGAGCGTGGCGGTGCCGAAGTCGATGAGCCGCGTCTCCCCGGACGGGGTGACGATGATGTTGGAGGGCTTGATGTCCTTGTGGATGACCCCCCGGCGGTGCAGCTCCGCCAGGGTGCCGGTCACCGACAACGCCAGCTCCAGGGCACGCGCCACCTCGAAGGGACGGCCCACCAGCTCGGACAGGGGCTGCCCCTCCACCGCCTCCAGGAGCAGCAGGGGCCGCTCCTGGCGCAGCTCGCACGCGTGCACCCGCGTGACACCCCGCACGTCCTGAAGACGCTCCAGGATGCGGAACTCCCGGCGGTAGCGCTCGATGGCCAGGGGGCCCAGCGCCGAGCTGACGGGCGTCTTGAGGATGAGGGGCGTGCCGTGCGCGTCACTCACCGCGTGGAAGAGCAGGTTGGAGCCCGTGGCCTTGATGGCTCCTCGCAGGGTGTATCCGGGAATGTTCAACATGCCGTGGGGGAACGGGGGTCCAAGGGGGAAGGAAGCGGGCAGCCAGCCAGGAGGGAGGCCGGAGCGGGGGCTCGGCCTCACCCTTCTTGTGGGCACCACGGGACATGCCCAGTGTCCCCGCATGATGACACACACACGGTGGGTTCCGGCCTGGATGCTGTTGCTGCTCGCTCCCCTGGTGGCTTTCGCGCAGGGGATGCCAGCCGCGGGCGAGTCGATGAACCAGGAGGTGGTCCACAGCCCCCTGCTCTGGGCCTGGGTGGCGATCCTGGCGGTGGCCGTCGTGGCCTTCGCCATCGTCGCGGCACGGCTCTCCCGGCACCGGCGGCCGCCGAATCGTCCCGCCATGCCGTGAGCGGGACCCGACCGGACGCATGGAGTGGAGGGCTCATGAGCGGATCACGGTGACAGGTTTTCAGAGACTAAACCGTTTTTCCAGCTCTTGTCTCGGCCTTCGTGACCCGCTTGGGTGCCACCCCCGTTGGACCGCCGGGGCGGGGCTCAGTCGGCGTCGGGCAGCAGCGCCACGCGGGAGCGGACCTGCCCGGTCTTGAGCTTCTCCAGCCAGTGGCCCACGTCGCGCAGCCGGCCGGTCTCCACCTGGGGCTGGAGGTGGCCCTCCGCGATGAGCTGGAGCACCTCCTTCAACTCCTGGTGCGTGCCCCAGAAGGCGCCCTGGACGCGCGTCTGCTGGTTGATGAGCGCCACCGACGAGAGGCCGAGCTGCAAGGTGTGCAGCCCGACCAGGACCACGGTGCCGCCGCGCCGCACCAGGCGCTGCGCCGGGGCGAAGGTGCCCTCCGCGCCCACGAAGTCCACCACGACGTCGAACGCGCGGCCCGCCAGCCGCTGCTCCAGCTCCGGGGCCAGGACCGTCTCGTGGGCGCCGAGCCGCTCGGCGGTGGCGAGGTTCTCGGCCCGGAGATCGCTGGCGACGATGCGGGCCCCCAACGCGCGCGCGACCTGCACGCCGTTCAAGCCCAGTCCGCCCAGGCCCAGCACCAGCACCGACGTGCCCGGCTTCACCCCGCCCAGCGTCTTCAGGGCGTGGTAGGGCGTGAGGACCGCGTCGGTCGCGATGGCGGCGACCTCGGGGGCGATGCCCGCGGGCACCGCGATGACGCTGCGGGCCGGGACCTTCAGGTACTCGGCGTAGGCTCCGTCGGCGCCCAGGCCCACCAGGTCGCGCCCGGGGGCCCCGCACAGGTTGTCCTGCCCCTGGGTGCACAGCTCGCACTGGCCACAGGGGTTGGGCCCGTGGACGACGTAGAGCGCCCCGAGCGTGAAGTCGCCCGTCACCTCCGGGCCCACCTCCACCAGCTCGCCACACGCCTCGTGCCCCATGGTGAAGGGGTGGGAGGAGATGGGGATGTCGCTCTCCAGCACGTGCAGGTCCGAGTGGCACACCCCCGCGGCGCGGATGCGCAGCACCACGTCTCGGGGGCCCGCCTGGGGCCGGGGAACGTCCTGCGAGGACAGCGTCTTCTGTCCGGGGATGAAGCGCGCGGCGAACATGGTGGGCGCTCCTCGGCTCAGGGCTTGAAGGCGGTGATGGGGCCGGAGACCTGCTTGCCGCGGCGCCACACGGCGTGCAGTTGCTGGGTCGCCGAGATGTCGGAGGTGGGGTCCGCGTCCAGCACCACCAGGTCGGCGCGCTTGCCGGGCGCGAGCACGCCCCGGTCCTCCAGCCCGAGCAGGGCGGCGGCGTCCCGGGTGGCCACCGTGAGCGCCTGCAGCGGGGTCAGCCCCGCGCCCGTCATCAGCAAGAGCTCGCGGTGCTCCGCGACGCCGGGAATGCGCAGGGGAGTGGCGCCCGAGTCGGTGCCGAAGCCCAGGCGCGCCCCCACGTCGTAGAGCGTCTTGAGGTTGTTCTGGTTGAGCTCCACCGCCTTGCGCGCGCTCTCCGCCTTGGGCGAGGCCAGGGTCTTGCTCACCCACGCCGCGTCGGCGAACTGCGCCTTGAGCGCGGGCTGGAGCGCGTTCTGGAAGAAGGGCTCGCCCATCCACGCCGGGGCGTCGGCGTAGATGAAGGTGGCCTCGTCCAGCGCCACGGTGGGCACGTACCAGACCCGGCGCTCCTTCATGAGCTGGAGGAAGTCGGCGTCGACCAGTTGATCCCGCACGCCGTGGGCCACGATGTCCACGCCCGCGCGCACCACCGCCTTGGCGTCCTCGAGATCATGGATGTGCGCGGCCACGCGCAGGCCCTTCTTGTGCGCCTCGTCGATCACCGCCTCGTAGATGTCTGGCTTCATCTTCACGGCCAGCGAGCCCTCGAAGTCATCCAGCCACAGCTTCACCAGGTCCGCCTTGTGGGAAGCCATCTCGCGCACGGCCTGGCGCGCCTTGTCGGGCGTGTCGGGGCGGTAGAGCTGATCCTCGCCCGCGGGCATGCCGTCCGTGGGGGGCGCGCCCTGGGGCACGCCGATGCCTTGATCCGCGCCGAACAGGTCGGCGCCCGTGGCGCGCTCGCCATGCTGCTGCTCGCGCAGCTGCTGCAACAGGGGCCGGTTCATGCCCAGGGACATCACCGTGGTCACGCCATAGGCCTCGTACTGGCGCAGCTGCCGCTGGATGTTGGCGCGGTTGTAATTGCCGGGCTCCACCTTGACGCCGTTGACCCGGCCCACATGCGAGTGATTGGAGATGAGCCCGGGGATGAGCGTCTTGCCGGTGTAGTCGACGGTGCGCGCGTTGTCCGGCACGGGCGTGGACGCGGCCGGCCCCACCGCGACGATCACGCCGTCCCGGATGACGACGACCGCGTCCGCGAGGGGCTCGCCTCCCGCGCCGTCGATGAGCCGCGCGCCGCGCAGCACGACGGGGGTGTCCGCCGCCGGCGCGGACGCCTTGGGCTTGGGCCGGGCCTCGGCGGTGAGGGCGAGGAGGGGCAGCAAGAGGAGGGTGAAGGCACGCACGCGCAGGGTGAACTCCTTCAAGGTCACAAGAGTTCACGAGCATCCCACGAGGACGGGGCGGTGGTGAGGAAAGAGGACACCCGGTCCAATTGGTTTCAATTCAAACAAGTACCTTCGTTACAAAATGTTTTTTTGAGAAACCGAGCCTGGAGGGTTGCCCTCCTGTCGTGTAAGACTGTGTTCACCGGGGTAGCCAAGCTACCGGTGAATCCAGAAAGGTCGTCACTCGCGTGAGCCAGAACGTTCGCGGTTTCAAGTGGCTGGTCGGGGGAATCGTTGGAGTGTCCCTGTTGGGTGCGTGCGGCGCGCCCATGGAGGGGGAAGACGCCTCGCAGCAGCTCACCGAACAGGCCGTGGGTGACATCGCCGTGAGCCTGTCCGTGGCGAGCGGCTCGCTGAGCGCGACCCAGGACGCCGTCGTCACGGTGACCTACACCAACCTGTCCTCGCAGCCCGTGCAGCTGCTCAAGTGGTACGTGCCGGGCAGCGGCAGCGTGCCGGCGGGCCTCTTCGAGGTGACGCGCGATGGCGAGGAGGTCGACTTCGTGGGCCCCCACGTCAAGCGCGTGGCGCCGCGCCCCGAGGACTTCATCACCCTGGCCGCGGGCGAGAGCCTGTCGCGCACCACGTCCCTGTCGGACATGTATGACCTGCGCCAGAGCGGCACGTACGCCATCCGCTTCGCCGCGCAGACGATCAACCAGCACAACGTGGTGCTCACGCGCACCGCGGCGCTGGACTCCAACGTGGTGAGCCTGTTCATCGAGGGCCGCGCCGGCCGTCAGCCCGAGCTCCAGGCCCAGGGCGTGTCCGCCCAGGGGCTCACGTCGGAGAGCAACTGCTCGAGCACCCGCGCCTCGCAGATCTCCACGGCGTTCGCCTCGGCCCAGACGTACGCGAACGAGACCTCGAGCTTCCTCAACGGCATCTCCTCGGGCGCCACGCGCTACACCACCTGGTTCGGCGCGTACTCGAGCACCAACCTGACCACCGCGCGCAACCACTTCACGGCCATCAAGAACGCCTTCGCCTCGGCGGCGGTGCGCGTGGACTGCAGCTGCACGGACTCGGGCACCTACGCCTACGTGTACCCGGCCTCGCCCTACAAGATCTACGTGTGCGGCGCCTTCTGGAGCGCGGGCAACACGGGCACGGACTCGCGCGCGGGCACGCTGGTGCACGAGATGAGCCACTTCAACATCGTGGCGGCCACGGACGACCACGCCTACGGCCAGACCTCGGCCAAGAGCCTGGCCAAGAGCAGCCCCACCAAGGCGCTGGATAACGCGGACAACCACGAGTACATCGCGGAGAACAACCCCAAGCTGTGATCCGGGGCGCTCGCGCCAAAGTAGTTGCTGGGACGAACGGGAGCGGCGACGCTCCCGTTTTTCTTTTTCCCAAGAGGGAACATGCGCCCGATGACTCGTGGATGTGCTGGTTGGATCGCCCTGGGGCTGCTGGTGTCGGCCACGGGGGGCTGCAAGCGCCAGGAGCCCGAGGTGCGGGCGACCGAGCCGAAGGCCACGCAACAGCCCGTGGAACAGGCCGCGCCGGCGCCCGCCGCGCCGACGCCCCCGGAGGAGCCCGCCGTGGTGAAGACGACCCTGGAGTGCGCCATCAGCGTGGCGCCGAACCTGCCCCTGGGGGGGCCGGTGGAGCTGCGCTTCACGCTGTCCAACCCCATGAAGGGCCCGGCGTTCGTGCTCAACTGGCGCACGCCGCTCGAGGGCATGAAGGGCAGGGACTTCGAGATCACCCGGGACGGCGCCGAGGTGCCCTACCAGGGGCCCATGGTGAAGCGCGCCGCCCCCACGGCGGAGAACTACGTCATGCTCTCGCCGGGCGGCTCGGTGGACGCCACGGTGGACCTGAGCAAGGCCTATGACTTGAGCAAGCCCGGCACGTACCGCATCGCCTTCCGCGGGGAGTTGATCGACGTGGCGCCGGACCTGTCGCAGGTGGGCCGGCCCATGGACAAGTTCCAGCCCATGACCGTGCAGTGCCCGGCCGTGGACACGGTGCTCTTCAAGCAGCGCTGAGCCCCCGGGCCGGCGGGGGAGGGATTCCGCCGGCCCGCTCTTCCAGGATGCGGATCCCCCCTCGCTCGGGTATGGAGCGGTGCGTCATCATCTGGGAGAGGTCGTCATGAGTCGTGTTCTGGAGGATCTGCTGGCGCTCTTGAAGCTGGAGCCCATCGAGGAGAACCTGTTCCGGGGACGGAGCCAGGATCTCGGGTTCCGGCA
Organism: Archangium primigenium; assembly: GCF_016904885.1. Classification (NCBI taxonomy): domain Bacteria; kingdom Pseudomonadati; phylum Myxococcota; class Myxococcia; order Myxococcales; family Archangiaceae; genus Melittangium; species [Archangium] primigenium. The sequence goes on along the minus strand of NZ_JADWYI010000001.1, from coordinate 5,866,901 downwards.
GCTCTTTGGCGGGCAGGTGCTGGGCCAGTCGCTGTCGGCGGCGAGCCAGACCGTGGACCCCCGGCGTCACGTGCACTCCATCCACGGGTACTTCCTGCGTCCCGGCGATGCGGGCCTGCCCGTCGTCTACACCGTGGACCGGGTGCGGGACGGAGGCAGCTTCACCACCCGGCGGGTGCTCGCCATCCAGAAGGGAGAGCCCATCTTCACCCTGATGGCGTCCTTCCAGGGCGAGGAGCCGGGCTTCGAGCACCAAGCGAAGATGCCACAGGTGCCCGGGCCGGAGGGGCTGCCCACGGACGTGGAGCTGCTGCGCCGCAACGCGGACCTGATCCCCGAGCGCATCCGCGACAAGTTCCTGTGCGAGAAGCCCCTCGAGCTGCGGCCCGTCACGCACGTGGACCCTTTCAACCCCCAGCCGGGCGAGCCCATCCGCCACGTGTGGTTCCGGGCCGCGGGGCCGCTGCCCGAGGATCCGCAGGTCCACAAGTACATGCTGGCCTACGCCTCGGACTTCAACCTCATCACCACCGCGCTGCAGCCGCACGGTGCCAGCTACCTGCAGCCGCACATGCAGATGGCGAGCCTGGACCACTCGCTGTGGTTCCACGGCGACCTGCGCGTGAATGACTGGCTCCTGTACTCCATGGTGAGCCCCTGGGCGGGCAACGCGCGCGCCCTGTCCTATGGGCACGTCTTCACGCGCGAGGGCCGCCTGGTGGCCTCCGTGGCCCAGGAAGGGCTCGTGCGGCTGCGCACGCCGCCGCCCGTGACCTGAGGACCCGTCCCACTCACGGCCGCGGGGGGAGGGCGATGAGGAAGGCGTCACGCGCGGAGCGTCCCCGTGGCGTTGTCGAGCCCGCGCACGAACGCGCCTCGCGAAGAGCCCCACTGTTGTTGCCCGTGACGTAGATGTCGCCCGTGCCCGGGCAGGGCCCGTGGTGCGGCCCATGAAGTAGAGCTCGCCCGTCACGGGATGGAACGAGGTCTAGCGTCCTGGCCTGGTACTGGAAGGAGACCCCATGGGCGTTCGCGGGGTCGACGCGCCACAACACGCCTCGCACGTCTCCCGAGGGATCGACGTTCTCCACTCCGACGTCGCCGTTCTCGTACCCCGCCAGGTAGAGCTGGCCTCGCGCGTCGAGGGCAACGTCCAGGAACTCCTCGCTCTTCGCCGTCCCGAACTGCACGCCCCACTCGGACTCATTGGCGGATGCAGACGGCGGTCGGAAGCGGCCCTCGGGGGTCGTCCCGGCATCAGGCGACGGTGACGCTCCGTTGCCCTGCGCGCAGGCGGCCAGGGCCCATACCCAAAGCACGACACCCTTCCGAACGGACATGCTCACGAGCCGTGCCTCCGAGTCCCCTCGCGCGTCTAGGGGGAAGGACATAGGGCCTCGTCGGAGCCCCGTGTTTTTCCCTGGTGCGTCTAGGGAAGAGGAGGAGGCCGCGTCAACAAACCCGCGCCCTTTCCCTAGACCGTCTAGGGAAGAGCCTTATCCTGGCTGGACGACTCCAAATATGTCATTGCATCGGAGTCGCGCATACATAGACGCTCGATGTCGGATGATGTTTGGGTTTGGATGTCTGTGAATGGGCATGGATGCCTCAATCACAGACATGTCTGTCATTGCGGCCGGACGAAGTCGTCCACCGGGGGCACCTTGTCGATGAGGCCCAGGTCCACGAGTTGCTGGCCCAGGGTCGCCCACCGCTCACGGCTCATGGTGCCCAGGCCCTTGGCGCGCGTCTCCTCGGTCTCGATGAGAGGCTTCTGGGCCTCGGAGGCGCCGGCGAAGGTCTCCGCGTCCATGCTGGTGTTGAGCTTGCCCATCACCGCGTTGGTGGCCGCCGGATCCTCCAGGTACACGCGCCAGCCCTCGCGCACCGCCGCCACGAAGTCCTTCACCCGCCCGGGCTGCTCCTTGAGCAGCGCGCCCCGGGTGATGACCACGGCGGTGTAGGGGTTGAAGCCCTCGTCGGCCACGAGGAACACGGCGGGGTCCGCGCCCTGGCGCCGCGCGGCCAGGGGCTCGGCGGTGATGAAGCACTGCTGGGCGAAGTTCTTGTCCGCCACGAAGCGCGCCACGCCGCCGTCGTAGGGCACCACCTTCACCTTGTCGAAGCCGTACTTCTTCTTGAGGAAGGCGGCGTAGGGGATGCCGGGCTCGAGCGCCACCGTGCCCGAGGACAGCAGCTCCTGGATGTTCTTGGCGCCCCGCGAGGCGTGCGCCATCAGGCCCTGCGGCGAGGTCTGGTACACGCTGAACAGCGCGACCACGTCCAGGCCCCGCGCCCGGGCGGTGAGCATCTCGTCCGCGCCGGCGATGCCGAAGTCCACCTGGCCCGTGGCCACCATCTGCATCACCGGCACGCCCGAGCCGCCGCCCTGGATGGTCACGTCCAGGCCCGCGCGCTTGAAGAAGCCCTGCTCCCTCGCGGCGTAGAAGCCACCGAACTCGGGCTCGGGCACCCAGTTGAGCGCGAGCTTGACGGGCACGAGCTTCACCGCGGCCGCGGCGTCCGCCGGGGCCTCCGTCTTGGGCGTGCCCTCCTTGGGCGCGCTGTCCTTGGACCGGGAGCACGCGCTCCCCAACGCCAGCAGGGCCAGCCCGCCCAGGACTCCAACGAAACGTCGTCTCCGCATGTGGAACGCCTCCAAGAGGACTTCGAGAAGAAGGGGGCGCGTCACCCGCCCGAGGCCGAGGGGTGCCAGCGCCGCAGCAGCCGCCAGCCGCTCAGGGACACCGCGCCGAACAGGCCCAGCCCCAGCACCGAGGCGGCCAGCACGGCGGCGAACAGCAGATCCGTGCGCAGGTGCCGGTAGGCCGTCAAGACGAGGATGCCCAGGCCCGCGGCGTCCTCGGAGAAGCCCGCGACGAACTCGCCCACGATGGCGCCGATGACCGCCAGCCCCGAGGCCACCTTGAGCCCGGTGAAGAGCTGGGGCAGCGCGGCCGGCAGCTCCAGCTTCCACAGCGTGGCCAGCCGCCGCGCGCCATAGAGGCGGAACAGGTCGCGCAGCGCCGGCTCCACCGAGCGCAGGCCGGTGAGCGTGTTGGTGATGACGGGAAAGAGCGAGACGATGAAGGAGGACACCGCCACGGCGCGCAGGCCCGGTCCGAACCACAGCACCAGCAGGGGCGCGATGGCCACGATGGGCACCGTCTGCAGCACGAGCGTGTAGGGGTAGAGCGCCCGCTCCAAGAGCCGCGAGGAGCCCAGGAGGATGGCGATGAGCACGCCGACGACGGCGCTCAGCAGGAAGCCCAAGAGCGCGGCCGTGCCGGTGACGAGCGTGGCGCTCCAGAGCGTGGGCAGCTCCCGCAGGCCCACGGCGGCGATGGCGGAGGGCGGCGGCAAGAGCCACGGCTCGATGCCGAGCCCCCGCGTGAGCCCCTCCCAGAGCCCCAGCACGAGCACGAGCGCGGCCACGGGCGGCACCACCCGGCCAGCCCACGAGGTCTTCATTCGGTGTCTCCCCGCTCCAGCGCGCGCTGGAGCCGCCCCAGCTCGTGGGCGAAGCCGGGCTCGGCGCGCAGGGCCGGGCCGCGCTCGGCGGGCAGCTCGAGCGTGTGGTCCAACATCACCCGCGCGGGGCCTCGTGACAGCACCACCACGCGCTCGGCCAGGTAGGCGGCCTCGGCGAGCGAGTGGGTGACGAAGAGGACCGTCATGCCCAGCTCCTTCCACAGCGCGCGCAGCTGATCGTCCAACCGGTTGCGCGTGAGCTCGTCCAGCGCGGCGAAGGGCTCGTCGAGCAGCAGCAGCCGGGGGCGGGTGACGAGCGCCCGGGCCAGGGACACGCGCATGCGCATGCCGCCGGACAGCTGCGCCGGAAAGCGCGTCAGGGCCTCGCCGAGGCCCACCTCTCCGAGCACGGCGCGCGCCGCCTCGTGACGCGCGGGCGCGGCCACGCCCACGAGCTCCAGGGGCAGGGCCACGTTGTCGAGCACCGTGCGCCAGGGCAGCAGGTGCGCGTCCTGGAAGACGTAGGCGATGGGGCCGCGCGCGCCCGGGCTCCGCGCCAGGGGCGGCGAGAAGGAGAGGGTGCCCGCGTCCGGCGCGTCCAGGCCCGCCACCAGCCGCAGCAGCGTGGACTTGCCACACCCCGAGGGGCCCACCAGCGCCACGAAGCTCCCCGCGGCGATGTCCAGGCTCAGGTCCTCCAGGACCCGCGCCCCGTTGGCGAACCCGCGCCGCAGCCCCTCGAGCCGCACGTGCACGCCGCCCCGGCCCTCATCGGGTGCCAGGGGGGTGGAGGAGGCCGGACGGTGGGCGGTCATGACGGGAGGAGGTTCTACCCGCCGGACGTGCCGGGGGCCACCCTTCTGCGTGCGTCCCCGTGCACAGCCCGTACAGCGCGCTTCACAGTCCGCAGGGCGTCCCCCTCGGAGGGCCGCCCTGGCACGAAGTCCGCAATGCCCGGGTCACGACTTCCATCCAGGCATCGGGACGCCCGTTGTGGCTCCGAGGAGTCCGTGCCGCGAGGTGACGATGAGGCCCGTATTGCTCCTGTTGTTGCTGTGGTCCGTGTCCGCCCAGGCGGCGCGTCCGGCGTCGGTGCTGCGCATCGAGGGCCCGGACGCCTTCGTCGATCTCGGACGCGCCGAGGCCGCCCCACCCGGAGCACGGCTGCGCGTCTACCGGGTCATCGAGGCGCGCCACCCGGTGACGGGCAAGGTGCTGCGCGACCGCTTCCTGTTGGGCGAGGCCGAGGTGCTGGAGGCGGGTGAGGTGCTCTCGCGCATCGCCGCGCCGGACGAGGTCCTCGCGCACCTGGAGGTCGGGGACGAGGTGGAGCCCGTGGCGCCCGCCGCGCCCCGGGAGAAGCCCGCGTCGGCCGTGCCCGCCCCGGCGGCCTCGGCCTCCGCGGCCCAGGGGCCCTCCGACGCCGAGCGCACCGCCCTGCGCGCCGCCTGGAACGCCGCCGTCAAGTCGGCGCCCGCCGAGCGCGCCAGGGTCTGGGAGGACTTCCTCGGGGCGTGGCCCCAGACGGACCTGGCCGGCCCCCTGCGCGCGGAGATCGCCCTGCTCAAGGAGACCGCCGCGTCCGGCCGCCCCACCGCCGAGCCCGTGGCCCCGGTGCTCTCCGTGCGCGCGCCCGGCCGCGTCTTCACCCACGAGCCCCTCGTCGTGTCCCTGGCGAGCCTCGCCGGACCCACGCCCCGGGCCGTCATGGTCCACTGGCGCGAGAAGGGCTCGCCCACCTTCCGCACCGTCCACCTGGACGCCGAGCCCCATGGCCACTTCCGCGCCGTGCTGCCCGTGACGCCCGCGCCCCTCGCGGGCGTGGAGTACTTCGTCGAGGCCGTGCTGCCCTCGGGCGCCACGCTCGCCGCGTTCGGCTCGGCCCAGCGGCCCGGCGCCATCGCGGTCCTCCGGCCGCCCCAGGACGAGCGGATCGAGCTGCGCGACCGCAGCCGGGTGCGGCTCACCGACGAGTACGTGGACTTCAACCGCTTCAAGGGCAACGACGTCTACAACCTCTTCGAGGCGGACTTCCTCTACCGCGTCTACACCGTGGTGCACGCGGTGCGCGTGGGCTTCGGCAACTACCGCGGCCTGGGCACGCCCCGCTCGCGGCTCGACTCGGGCCAGCCCGGTCGGCCCGTGGGCTACACCTATGGCTTCGGCGAGCTGGAGCTGCGCCTGCACCCCGCGCTCTCGGTGCTGCTCAAGGGCAGCGCCGGCGTCACCCGCGAGGGGCTCCGGGGCGGCGCGGACGTGGGCCTGCGCATCGGCGGGGAGACGGGCACCTCGCTGCTCATCCGCGGCGCCAAGGTGGCGGACATCGGCCAGCGCGCCAGCCTCGCGCTGTCCTGGGACGCCGTGCGCGACTGGCCCATGAGCGCCGAGGTCGTCGTCACCAACGAGCCCATCGGCGAGGACCTCGGCGTGCGGCTCATCTACACCGTGGGCCGCACCGTCACCCCCTGGCTCGATCTCAACGGACGCGTGAGCTACCAGCTGCGCGACATCAACCACTCCGGCTTCGGCCTGGGGCTGGGCACCACCTTCCACTGGTAGCGGCTTCTCGGAGACCCGCCCATGATGACCTTGTCCACCGCCGCCACCTGCCTGCTGCTGCTGCTCGCCCAGATGCCCGCGACGCCGCCGCCGCCCGCTCCCGCCGCCGAGTCCCCCCCCACCGAGCCCGCCGAGCCCCTGCGGGTGTGGCACGTGCCCGTCGCCCAGGTGCCCGCGGGCACGTCGCTCGTGCTGCGCGCGGAGGTCGCCCCCGCCTGGCGGCTCGCGGCGCTCGTGGCCCACCACCGCGCCGCCGGGGAGACGGTCTTCCAGACCACCGCCTTCGAGCTGAGCGCCGACGGCACCCATGCCGCCTCCCTGCCCGTGCCCGCCACGCAGCGCGTGCCCGTGGAGTATTACGTCACCGCCCGGGACACCGCGGGCGAGGAGACGGTGCGCTTCGCCAGCGCCGAGCGCCCCTACCCGGTGCTCATCGACGTGCCGCGCTCCCTGCTGGAGCGCGAGGCCCTGCTGGAGGTGTACGGGCAGCGGCGCTCGCGGGTGGGCGCCTTCGCCGAGCACGTGGACTATGGCGCGACCCGGATCGCCGGCCGACGCTCCGTGGACCGCTACTACCGCGTGGAGGCCGACTACCTCTACCGCCTGTTCACCCCGGTGGGGGAGCTGCGCCTGGACTCCATCCGCATCGGCGTGGGCCACCTGCGCGCCCAGACGCCGCCCTTCGGGGCCTCGGAGCCCGAGGACTCGCGCACCCCGGGCCTCGACTACGGCTTCTCCGAGGTGGACGTGAGCCTGCATCCGCTGTTCGGCCTGGGCGCGAAGCTGGTGCTCGGCGGCAACCTGAGCGGCTTCGCGGCGGGCTTCGGCGGCAAGCTGCGCATCGGCCGTCCCCATGGCGCGCGCGCGGAGCTGGAGGGCGAGTTCGTCCAGGGCCTCGGAGGCCTGGGCACGCTGCGGCTCGCCTGGGACACCGTGCCGCGCTTCCCCATGAGCGCCGCCGTGCAGGTGACGAACGTGCCCACGGGCCCCGTGGGTCTGCGGCTGCTCTACCGCGTGGGCTACCAGGTCTCGGACGCCGTGCTCGTGGGCGCCCAGGCCGGCTACCAGGCGCGGACCTCGATCGGCGGGGGGCCCACCCTGGGCCTGCTCACCAGCTACTCCTGGTAGGGAAGGAGAACCCCCCATGCTCACCTGGCTCATGCTGTCCCTGTTCGCGGTGACGCCCCCGCCCCCCCCGCCCGAGACTCCGGGCCCTTCACCCGTGCCCCTGGTGGTGGGCGTCACCGCCTCGCCCGAGGCCCAGCGCACGGCCCAGGAGGTGGCCCGGACGCTCGGCGTGGAGCTGGCGGCGCCCGCCCTGGACTGGACCGCCTGGCTCAAGTCCCGCCCGGCCGGGTGTGCCCGGGAGCCGCGCTGCCTGCTGACCGCGCCGGGGCTCCCGGGGGCCTCGCGGCTGCTGCACCTGCACCTGCGTGTGCTCGCCCCGGGCCGGCTCGCCGTGGACCTGCGGCTCGTCGACGTGCGGGGGCGCAAGGTGCTCGCACGGCGGGCCGCCGTGGTGGAGTCCGCGGAGCTCGGCGCCTGGAGCGAGGCGTCCGCGCTCCGGTTGCTCTCGCGGACCGGGCCCGGCGCGGGGTGGCGCGCGCCCAGTCCCTATGCGCACCCGGCCCGGCCCTCCGCGCCGTGAAGGCGGGCGCGACGCCGGGGGCCGCGGTGTCGTCTGGATGAGGGGCGCAACTTTCGAGTCCTCAAGGGTCCGGGCGCGGCGCGGGCATGCGGGGAAATCCCATCGCGCGGGGTAGACGCGCGGGGCCACGGTGGCAATCTCCAGTCCCCGATGGAACCGGGCAACCACCGACCAGTCCAAAACCCTCGCCGCGCGGTGTTCTGGCTGTGGCTCCTCGCGCTGCTGGCGATGCGCGCGGAGGCGACCGAGCGCGAGAAGCGCGTGCTGGTCTTCGTGCCCGAGTACGCCACGGTGCCGGCCATCGCGGACTTCACCCGAGGCGTGCGGCGCACGCTGATGACCGAGAGCCCCGGGCCCGTCACCGTGCACGTGGAGTACCTGGGCATGGCGTGGTTCGGCGGCGGCGAGTACGAGCGCGCGCTGAGCGACTTCTACCGCGTCAAATACCGCGAGCAGCAACCCGACGCCCTCGTCGTCTACGAGGACGCCACGCCGCTGCTGTTGCAGATCCAGCGCGAGCTGTGGCCCCGGGTGCCGATGCTGGCCATCGTCGCGGATGACTTCCAGGTGGAGGCCTTTCCCCAAGGGCCCTACCTGCGGGGCAACTGGGCGGACTTCGCCATCACGGAGTCGGTGCGGGCGGCGCTGCGGCTCCTGCCGGACACCCGGCACGTGGCGCTCGTGCTCGGCTCCAGCCCGCGGGAGAAGATCGCCCGGGCCCTGGTGACCCAGGAGGTGCGCCGGGGCGCGCCGGACCGGGTGTTCATCGATCTCGCCGGGCTGACGCTGGAGGAGCTGCGGCGGCGGGTGCGGACCCTGCCGCCGGACACCGTGGTCATGATGGTGGGCTTCATGCAGGACGCCACCGGGCGCAGCCTCATCTCCTACGACGTGATGCGGATGCTGCACGCCGATGGCGCCCCGCCCATCTTCAGCGTGCACAAGACCATGCTGGGCAGCGGCATCGTGGGGGGCGTGCTGGCGGACTATCCGCTCCTGGGCCAGAAGACGGCGCGGCGCGTCCTGCGGCTGCTCCAGGGGGAGCCCGCCTCGAGCCTGCCGACCGGCTCCATGGAGGCCAACGTGCTCGCCTTCGATGCGCGGGAGCTCGAGCGCTGGCACATCCCCGCGAGCCGCCTGCCCCCGGAGGCCGAGGTGCACTTCCACGAGCCCGGGCTCTGGGAGCGCTACCGCTGGCAGGTGAGCGCGCTGCTCGGCGCGGGCCTGTTGAAGGTGGGGCTCATCGCCGTGCTGCTCCTGGAGCGCTCCAGGCGCAAGCGCGCCCAGCGGTTGAACCTCGCGGTGCTGGACTCCCTGCCGGGCTCGGTGGCCATCCTCGACCGGCACGGGAGCGTGCTGCGGGCCAATCCCGCGCGGGACGGGGGCCCCGGGGAGGGCGCCCCGGAGCGCCTGCCGACCTCCGGGGACTCCTACCTGGAGTCCCTGCGCGAGGCGGCGCGCACGGGCCCACCCGAGGTGGCCCACGCGGTGGCCCTGCTCGAGGCGGTGCTCGCCGAGCGCCTGCGCGAGGGCCTGGTGGAGTTCCGGGGGCACAGTCCGGGCACCTGGCTGGAGCTGCGTGTGCGGCACCTGGAGCTGCCCGAGGGCGGCGCCGTGGCGTCCCTCGTGGATGTCACCTCGCGCAAGCGCGCGGAGCAGGAGGCGCGTCAGGCGCGCGACGAGCGGGCGCACCTGGAGCGCGTGGCCGCCGTGGGCGAGCTGGGGGTCTCCCTCGCCCACGAGCTCAACCAGCCCCTGGCCGCCATCCTCACCAATGCCCAGACGGCGCAGCGGCTCTTGTCCGGCTCGTCCATCAACGCCCCCCTGCTGCGCGAGGTGCTCCAGGACATCGTCGCCGACGACCTCCGGGCCAGCGCCGTCATCCGCCACCTGCGCATGCTGCTCAAGAAGGACGAGGCGGGGCACGCCCGCCATGACTTCAACGCGCTGGTGCGCGACGTCATCCGCCTGGTGGGCAACGACGCCCTGCTGCGCGGCGCGGACCTCATCCCCGATCTGTGCGAGGGCGCCCTGCCCATCCTGGGCAACGGCGTGCAGTTGCAGCAGGTGGTGCTCAACCTCACCGTCAATGCCCTGGACGCGGTGGGCCCCAGCCCGAGCGGGGCGCGGCGCGTGTGGGTGCGCACCCAGCGGCACGGGGACCGCGTGGAGCTGGTGGTGGAGGACACCGGCGAGGGGATGACCGACGAGGTGCTCGCGCGCCTGGGCGAGCCCTTCTTCACCACCAAACGCGAGGGCATGGGCATGGGCTTGTCCATCAGCCGCTCGCTGTTGGAGGCCCACCACGGTCGCCTCCACGCCGAGCGCCGCGCCGGGGGCGGCAGCCTCTTCCACTGCACGCTCCCCCTCCAATTGGACTGAGGTGCATGTGTTAGGGTCACGCACATGAGCCAGGCAGAGCCCAAGGTCTTCGTCGTGGATGACGACCCCTCGGTGTTGCGCAGCCTGGGTCGCATGTTCGAGGTGGAGGGCTACGCGGTGGAGTGCTTCGTCCACCCCCGGCGGATGCTGGCGCTCCCGCCCTGGACGGGCCCGGGGTGCGTGGTCATGGATCTGCGCATGCCCGAGCTCAATGGCCTGGAGTTGCAGGAGGCCCTGCGGCGGGCCGGCTGGGCGCAGCCCATCATCTTCATCAGCGGGCACGGCGACGTGCCCACCGCGGTGCGGGCGATGAAGGCCGGGGCGGTGGACTTCCTGCCCAAGCCCGTCACCAACGAGGAGCTGCTGGCGGCGGTGGAGCGGGCGCTCGAGCGGGACCGGGAGGCGCGCGACGCGCGGCGGGAGCGCGAGCGGCTCCAGGCGCTCTTCTCCACGCTCTCGCCCCGGGAGTGGCAGGTGTGCCGGCTGATGGCCCGGGGCCTGCTCGACAAGCAGATCGCGGCCGAGCTGGGCACGGCCGCGCAGACCGTGGGCCTGCAGCGCCGGCGGGTCCTGGAGAAGCTGGAGACCCAGTCCGCGGTGGAGCTCGCGCGGCTGCTGGAGCGTCTGGAAGCCCTGAGCTGAGCCGCCGTCGTCCGCCCGGGCCGCGTCACCTCTGGAAGAAGGAGGCCTGCTGGAAGCGCAGCCCCGCGAGCACCTGCTCCACGCGCGCGTCGGACAGCGCGCCGATGCGCTCGCCCAGCCGGCCCTTGTCCACCGAGGAGATCCGCGACACGACCACCACGCTGCGTTTGGGCAGGCCGCCCTCGCCCTCGTCGAGCAGGACGTTGCCGGGCTCGGTGGCCCGGTGCAGGTTGGACGTCAGGGCACAGACGATCACGGTGGTGATGCGCGAGTGGTTGAACACGTCCTCCTGCACCACCACGTGGGGATGCGCGTAGGCCGGCGCCGGCCCGCGCGAGTCGTCCGGCCCGATCCAGTACACGTCCCCGCGGTGGATGTTCGTCGTCATGCGCGCCCTCGAATCGGGGAAATCATGGCCCAGGGCGGCACCCGTGGGCGCGTTTTCCATTCCCCTCGGGGCCCGAGTCGCATTAGGAGCGGGCTCGCTGTCCATCTCGTACGAGGAGTGAAGAATGTTCCGTCTCAGTGTCCTTGCGGTCTTCCTGGCGGTCACCACGGGCTGTGCCACCACGGGTCGGGCGTACATGGATTCGGGTCTGTCCAATCGCGCGGAGCCCGCCTCCGTGTGGAACCGCCCGCAGGAAGTGGGCTTCGACTGGGGGGCGGAGATCTCCGGCGCGGCGACCTACCAGTGCGTGGCCGTCTTCATCTGCTGGGGCGCCGAGGACGGCGGGGCGCTGGACGGGGTGGGGGCGCTCATCGGCTCCATCACGGGCCGGGGGGGCGCGGTGGCGGATCCGCTCGTGCGCGCGGCGGCGGCCAACGCGGTGAAGGGCACGCCCAAGACGGACGGCATCTACGTGGTGAGCCACGAGACCGATTCCTTCAACATCCTCATCTACAAGAAGCGCACCGCCACGGTGCGCGGCAAGGCCATCACCGTGAAGACCCTGGGCGAGGTCAGCCAGGATCGCTCCGACCGCAACCGCAACCTCAACGCGCTGGGCGGCAGCCTGGTGAACGTCGGCGATGTCTTGAAGTAAGGCCGAGCGGTGAGGCGGCGCCCTCGCTCCGGGGGCGCCGCCCGGGCGCGTCAATGCGCGGCGAAGAAGCTCCAGAGCAGGGCGTTGGCGTCGATCTCCTGGGTGGTGGTGCCGTTGCCCGAGGAGGACTGGGGCGTCCCCGGCCAGGTGTGGCCCCCGTCGGAGACACGGTAGAGCACGACGTCGGCGCCGTCACGGCACCCCGTGTAGGCGATGCGGCTGACGTGCGAGGACACGGCGGTGGTGCTCGGCGTGGCGCCACACCCGTTGAGCGTGGCCCAGCGCTGTTGTGCCGTGGGCACGGCGTACTGCCACACCGCGCTGCCGCCGCCCGCGTACGGGTTCGTGTAATCCTGCTGTCCGTGGAAGGCGATCACCGGCACCGCGCGGCCCGGCCGACAGGAGGCCGCCTCCGGTTGGCTCGGGTTGGCGGGATCCGGGCGTCCGGCGCGCAGGCCCGCGATGGCCGCGAGTCCCTCGAGCCGGTCCGGGCGGGCGCAGGCGAACGCGGACGCCATGCGCGCGCCCCCGGAGTAGCCGATGGCGAAGACCCGGTCGGGCTGTCCACAGAGCGAGGCGCTCAGCGTGGTGAGGACCTGATCGAGGAAGGCCACGTCATCCCGGGGACCCGACGTGACCCCGGGCACGTTCCACGCGAAGCCACTGTCGCTGGGGATGGCGCCCGAGGGCGCGATGACCGCGAACGTGTTCGCCTGCGCGGCGGAGCGGATGTGGCTGTAGGCGAGCTGCCCTGGACCGCTGCTGCCCGTGCCGTGGAGGTTGAGCACGAGCGGCAGCCGGGTCGTGGCTCCGACCCCGCTCGGGACATGCACGGCGACGTTGTAGCGCACCCCGTTGAAGGTGACCGCGACGGTGCTGTCTCCCGCGGGCACGGAGCGGGTGCAGGCGGTGTCATCCGGGGCACCGGGCAGCCGCCACTGCTGGTTGGACTGCCCGTTGCAATCCCAGATCTGCAGCCGGGTGCGATCCGCGGAGCTCTCGCCCGTCACGTCCAGACAGCGTCCCGACTGGGGGTTGCGCAGCGTTCGCGCCGAGGCGTCGTACACCCACTGCTGCGCGCCGCTCCCGTTGCAGTCCCAGAGCTGAAGCTTGCTGCCGTTCACGGTGCCCTGCCCGGTGACGTCCAGGCACTTGTTCGCGTGGGGATTGCGCAGGGTGCCGTTGTCGCTGATCGTCCAGGTCTGGGCCACCCCGGCGGCACAGGTGTAGAGCTGGACGGCGGTGCCATTCGTGGTGCCCGAGGCCGCGACGTCGACACACTTGCCGGCCAGCCCCACGATGGGGCCCGTCCGGTCGGCGGCGGGCCCGACGGCGGCCCACGACGACGCGCTCACGAGGAAGAGACCCGCCAGCACCCCGGCGCCGAGTCCTCGGACGCCTCGTGGGTCGATGCGGTCGGTGCGATCCATGGTTCCTGCCCCCAGGGGTGTGCGGTGTGGCCACCGGATGATCCGGTCCCGCCACTGTCGACACCCCTGAAGACGGAGTCAATGAATTCGTGATTAACCCGTGCGACCCGCGCTCAGTGGTCGCTCGTCACGGCGCGGGCCACGTTGCGCAGCACCTGCTCGGAGACGTCGGGGGCGGCCAGGTCCACGCCGTCCAGCCACCGGTCGTACGTCAGGTGCAGGGTGCGGCCGGCCTCCCGCGTGTCCTCGGACAGGTCCACCCCGTCCAGTGACACCTCGGCGTTGAACACCCCGTCGCTCTCCACGTGGAAGCGCCGGGGCGCGCCCCCGCCGGCGGGAATCCACTCGCCCTCCAGCATCAGCGTGCGGCCCTCCATGTCCCCGTGTCGGGCCAGGCCCTCCGCGTCGGCGTCCGCGGGCGCGAAGACCAGGTGCGCGCGGCAGTAGCGGCCCGGCGGGGGTCGCAGCGTGCCGAGCGCCACGGGCTCGCCGTCCGCGAGCTCCAGGCCGTTGATGTGCGGAATGCCCAGGCGCCGCGGCGTGCCCTCCGAGTGCGCGTGGGCCGTGCCCACGGGCGAGAGCGCGCGCAGCCATCGCCAGGCGCTGCTCGTCGCGCAGGGGTGGATCTCCACGCTGCCCAGGGTGACGCGGGCCCGGGTCAGGGTGATGCGATCGCCCCGGTCATTGAGGAACTGGCGGGCGGTGCCCTCGGCGCGGGTCTCGCGCGCGGGGCGGAAGTCGAGCGCCAGGTGGAAGCGGATGCCCTCCTCGCGCACGCCGCACGCGCCAAGGGCCATCAGCAGGAGCCAGGAGGCCAGGGTCTTCTTCATAGATCGTAGGCGAGGGCGACTTGGAGGATGGGCATCTGCCGCACGTCGCCGCGCATGCGGTTGAGCACGGGCAGGCGCACGCCGAGCTGCACCACCACGTCCAGGGCGGGGCTCAAGAGCACGTCCGGCGAGAGGTAGACGAGGCTGCCGCTGCCCACCTCGTCCCGCACGCCCGCGTGGTTGCTCTCGCCCTCGACGAGCCCGTCCACGGCCATGCGCAGCGCCCAGCGCGTGGCGGGCTGGAACTGCGCGGCCAGGGTGGAGCGCAGCGCGGGGCCCGCGCGAAAGCCCTCGCGGCCCCGGGTGGGCAGGTAGCCCGTGGCGCTCGCCAGGAAGGACCAGTCGCCGAGGAAGGCCGTGTACGACAGGCCGAGCAGGGGATCCCACGAGCCCGTGCCGAGCTGGGCGTCGAGTGACAGCACCCGGCCCTGGGTGTCGCGCAGGGTCGAGGAGGTGGGCAGGCGCGTGCCCACGAGCAGACCGAACAGGTGGTTGGCGGAGAACTGCCGGTCCCGGAAGAGGAAGACCTTGGCGGCCACCTCCATGTCCCCGATGCCCCAGCCCGCCTCGCGCGCGAGGCTCACGTCGCGCACGGTGCGCGCCTGCACGGGCAGGGTGGCGGACAGGAAGAGCCAGGGCAGGGGGGCATAGGCGGCCGACACGTCCATGCGCAGCTCGCGCAGGGCCAGCCCGTCCACCGTCACCTGGCCCGAGTCCAGGCCCCAGGCGCGCACCTGGGTGGCCAGCCTCAGCCGCCCCGCGAAGGGCTGCTCGGTGCCCATGGACGTCAGGGTGGGATCACCACAGGCGCAGGTGGCGCAGGCGCGCGCCTCTCCGGCGAGCAGCACCAGGGGCAGGGCGAGGGAGGCGGCGAGGCGAAGGGTCCACATGACGCGGCGCACTCTAAGGGTCAGGGCCCCGGGGGGCCCTGTGGTGAGTTGTCGCGTCTGTTCACCCGCGCGCGCTTACCCCTGGGCACCTACCCCTTGGCACTTACCCCTTGGCACTTACCCCTTCGCGTCGTGATGGTCCGAGGCGCCGCGCTTCCAGTAGCCCGTCACCCGGGTCCACGCCTTGTTCAGCCCGCGCTCGGTGTGCAAGTGCTCACGAATGGACTTGAGGGTGGTGGCCTCGCCGGCCACCCAGGTGTAGCCGTCCCCCGGGGGCAGTTGCACCTCCCGCAGGGCGTTCTCCAGGAGCTTCGTCGTGCCGGCCTCGGCGCCGTTGCGGTGCAGCCAGGTGACCTGGACCTGGGCCCGGGTGTCGAAGCGCTGCTCCTCGGAGGCGTCGTCCACCTCGATGAAGGCGAGGGCGCGCGCGTGGGCGGGCAGCTCCTCCAGCCGACGGCCGATGGCGGGCAGGGCGCTGGCGTCGCCGGCCAGCAGGTACCAGTCGAAGTCGTCCGCCACGGTGGTGGTGCTGCGCGGGCCGCCCGCGCCCAGGAAGTCCCCGGGCTTGACCGCCGCCGCCCACGACGAGGCCGGCCCCGCGCCGTGCAACACGAAGTCGATGTCCAGCTCCCCCCGGGCCGCGTCATACCGGCGGGGCGTGTAGTCGCGCGAGGCCGGCTTGGGCTTGCCCTCGGGCATGGACAGGCCGTTGGGCCCGAGCACCGGCATGGACGGCATGCGCTGGCCCGGCTCGGCGAAGAACAGCTTCACGTGATCGTCCGCGCCCCGGCTCTCGAACCCCTCCAGCTCCGGCCCGCCCACCGTCACGCGCACCATGTGCGGCGTCAGCCGCGTCACCCGGAGCACCTCGAGCAGCCGCAGCTTCACGGGAAAGGGGCCCTGCCGGACAACGCGCTCGGTCTCACTCATCTTCTTCTGCTCCCGGAAATAATTGATAATGATTCTCATTATCATATTGGCGGCGGAGGAGGAGGGCAACCCGAATCTCCGTCTCCCGGGCAGGGAAGCGGGGGAGCGGGGGGCGGCCGGGGCGGGTGGATTCTAGAGGGCGGGGGCGGGTGTGATAGAAAACGCACTCCTCCTCGCCCTGGCTTCCTGATGCTGCAATCCTTATCCGTACCCAAGAGACGCGTGGCGGCCGAGCTGGTGCTGCCCGGTGGCGCGTCGCGCAAAGTGGCCGTGTTCCTCGCCGAGGCGGTGCCCGGCCGTGACGGTGGCGAGCGGCTGTCGGACCTGCTCAACGGCGCCGGGCCGCGCTTCATCCCCGCGCACGACGCGGACACGGACGCGATGGTGTTCGTGCACCGCGAGAACCTCGCCCTGGCGCGCGTGGGGGCCGAGCACGAGCCGCACATGGTGGACCCCTTCAACCTGCCCACCGAGCACGAGGTGGAGGTGAAGCTCGTGGACGGCCAGGTGCTCAACGGCATCATCGCCTACGTCCTGCCCGAGGCCCACTCGCGCCTCACCGACTATCTCAACAGCGCCCCCCCGTTCTTCCCGCTGCTGGAAGAGGGCGGGCAGCACGTCGTGCTCCTCAACAAACACCACGTCGCGTACGTGGAAACCCTCCGCCGCTGAGACGCCATGGCCCGTTTCGACGCCTTCATCGACAAGCTGTACAAGGAATCCGGTGTCGCCATCATGCTGGAGACCGGCAGTGGCATCACCCTGCGCACCGCCTCGGGCAACGTGCCCGTGGTCAAGGCCGGCCTCAACTCGCAGCAGATCATCGGCGCCCTGTCGGAGATCGTCCCCGCGGACCTGCGGGCGAACTTCCCGCCCGAGGGCGTGTCCTCCTTCGCGTACACCGCGCCCTCCGGCGCGGTGCAGGTGAAGGTGCAGAACGTGGGCGGCCACCTCAAGGTGGCGCTGGTGCCCGCCAAGGCGGCCCCGGCCGCGGTGCCGCTGCCCCCCGCGGCGAAGAACACCATGGTGGCGGCCGCGGCCCCCGTGGGGTTGGATCTGCCGCCCGCGTCCGAGGACGACAAGCTGGAGCTCGCCTCGCCCGCGGACATGATGGAGCTGGCGGCCCGGGGCTCGGGCGGTGCGTTCACCGCGCCCGCCGCCGCGCCCGCGCCCGCGCCCGTCGCCGCCAAGGCCCCCGAGCCGGCCGCGCCCGCCGCGCCCGCCATCCAGGTGCTCCCGGTGGACACCGCGGACCCCGACGCGCACAAGACGCTGCTCGGCCTGCTCAACCGCATGCTCGACAAGAAGGCCTCCGACCTTCACATGTCCAGCCAGGTGGTGCCCATGCTGCGCGTGGACGGCGACATGGTGCCCCAGGAGGACTACCGGCCCCTCACGCACGAGCGGCTCAAGGCGATGCTCTGGAGCATCGCGCCGGAGAAGAACAAGAAGCAGTGGGAGGAGACGCGCGACACGGACTTCGCCTACGAGACGGACCGGGCGCGCTTTCGCGTCAACGTCTTCGAGGATCGCAAGGGCATCGGCTCGGTGATGCGGCAGATCCCCACGAAGATCATGACGGCCGAGGACATGGGCCTGTCCAAGCACATCCTCGACCTGTGCTTCCTGAGCAAGGGCCTAGTGCTGGTGACGGGCCCCACCGGCTCGGGCAAGTCCACGACGCTCGCGGCGATGATCGACTACATCAACCGCAACCGCGAGGATCACATCATCACGATCGAGGACCCGATCGAGTTCGTTCACCCGAACAAGAAGTGTCTGGTGAACCAGCGCGAGGTCCACGTGCACACGCATGGCTTCAAGAACGCCCTGCGCGCCGCGCTCCGAGAGGATCCGGACATCGTGCTGGTGGGCGAAATGCGAGACCTGGAGACGATCGCCATCGCCATCGAGACGGCGGAGACGGGCCACCTCGTCTTCGGCACGCTGCACACCAACACCGCGCCCTCGACGGTGGACCGCATCATCGACCAGTTCCCCTCGGATCGTCAGGAGCAGATCCGCATGATGCTCTCCGAGTCGCTCAAGGGCGTCATCTCGCAGATGCTCATCAAGAAGATCGGCGGTGGCCGCGTGCCCGCGCAGGAAGTGCTCCTGTGCACCAACTCCGTGGCCAACCTCATCCGCGAGGGCAAGACGTTCCAGATTCCGTCCATCATGCAGACCTCGCGCGGCATCGGCATGTCCACGCTCAACGACGCGCTGCTCGACCTGGTCAAGCGCAAGCTGTGCGAGCCGAACGACGCCTACATCAAGGCGGTGGCCAAGGGCGAGTTCAAGCAGATGCTCGAGCGCAACGGCTACAAGCTCGATCTGCCCACGAGCTGAGTCCAGGGGAGGGCGCCGTGTCCACGAAGGACCCTCACGCACCGCCCTCCCTCATCCACCTGTCGGACCGGCGCCCGACGCCCCAGGAGCTGCCCGCCTTCGCGCGCGAGCCGGCCCCGGCGTCCGAGGCGCCCCCGGTGGATGCCTTCCAGGCGTTGCTGGAGCCGCTGCGCTCGCTGGAGGTCGGCCACGCGCGGGTGTTCGAGGAGCTGCTCGCCCTGGCGCGCCCCGAGCTCCAGCGCTTCCAGCTCATGCCCGTGCTCGAGCGCTGCCGGACGCCGGGCGGACTGTCCGAGCTGGAGCTGCGCGCCCTGGAGGCCCGGCTGGGGACACACTCCCGGCGGGTGCGGCGCACGCCCTGGCTGGCCACGCATGGCTACCCCCTGGCGGTGCGGGTCGACGAGGGCGGGGCGCACCGGAGTCCGGCGGAGGACTCGGGCGTGTCCTCGCGGCACGGCCTGTACCTGCTGCCCGACGGAGCGCTCGGCTACGTGGAGTGCCTGGTCCTGTGGAAGAAGCGCGCCCCGGACACCGTGGCGCCGGCCCTGACGCCCCTCCGCGCGCGGCGGGTGACGGCCCAGGAGGCGGTGGGGCTGTTTCCCCTGCACCGGCTGCTCGGTGGCCTGCGCGCGCTGCTGTGGTTCGACCGGGGCGCGCCCCTCGAGCCCCCGGAGCCGGAGCTGGAGGCGCGCCGGACGCGCTTCCTGGAGCTCGTGGAGCGGCTGTCGCGCGCCACCGAGGAGCACGCGCGGCGCGTGTGGCGCCTGCGCTTCGATCCGCGCTGAGTCAGTCCACCGCGGCCTGATCCACGTAGAACACCACGCGGCCGCCCGTGGCGGGATTCGTTACGCCGCTGACGCCCTCGGTCACCGTCCACAGGTTGGTGCCGCTGCCCGTGGCGTGCATGCCCTCGGGCATCCGCGCCCACTGCGAGGAGCCCGACAGGAACGTCTTGCGCGAGGCGCTCGTGGACACCTTGAAGAGCGCCCCGCCGTAGCGCGTGGAGCTCAGCCAGTAGGTGCTCGTGCCCGTCGCCGTCATCACCGGCGCCACGCCCTGCAGGTTGGGCTCGTTCGTGATCCACGCGCGCTCGGGCACCACCGCGCCTCCCGAGGCCTCGAGCCGGTGCGTGGTGGCGTTCACCGGCCAGCGGTAGAGCCGCCCGCCGAGTCCCGGCGTGGTGCCGTCATGGGGACAGGGGGTGTCGCCGTTGTTGCAGTACTCCCCGGAGAGCACCGCGCTCGTGCCGCCGCGCGTGTCCTTGCCGAGGAAGGAGAACTTGGGACGGCAGGGCAGGGTGATGCTCGCGGGCACGGTGTACGCGCTCACCTGGGGCAGCACGTACTTGTACCCGTAGGCGCACCACACCGCGCCCACCTTGCCCACCTGGGTCTCGCACGCGGTGCCGGTGTCCACCTGGCGCACTTGCTTGAGGTCGAACACGCGCAGCCCATCCGAGGTGTCCGCCATGTAGAGGTAGTCGCCGAACCAGGCGAGCCCTCCACCGTGCTCGTTGACGGTGGTGAACTGGCCCTCGCCGGTGGGCCGCACGAGCAGCACGTGCCGGTAGTTCACCGCGCTGGCCGACATGTCCGAGATGTCCGCCACCGACACGCGCACGCCCTTGTCCGGGCCGCTCAGCGCGTAGTGCCAGGAAACCAGGGCGATGTTGCGGCTGCCGGACATGCCCGCCGTCAGGCCCTGGGGAATCCACTCGGTGGTGGCCATGTCACCGTCGTTCCAGCGAAAGCCCCCCTTGTAGCCCGTGGCCGGTGGCCGGGTGCTCGCGGTGAGCACCGGGCCCGCGCGGTTGAGATCGCCCAGGAGGTCCGACAGCCCCAGCGCCGGGCCCACGGGGGCCAGGTTCGCCACGGCGGTGGTCCAGGTGTTCGCGTCCACCAGCCGCAGGCATTGGGCGTCATGGCTCGTCAGGGGCGCGCCCTCGGTGAGCGCCTGGGATTGGGCGTGGGCCGCTCCGGCGCCCTCGCTCCCCGAGGCCTCCCCCGGGCCACAGCCGCTCACGCCCACGAGCCCCATCGCGAGGAACAACCCTCCTGCCGCCCATGCACGTCCGTTCACACCCGCCTCCTGAGAAGTAGAGAAGGCGGGATTTACCCGTTTGGCGACGACGAAGGCAAACTCAGCCCTCGGCGCGCGCGGGCAGGGGCTCCACGAGGGGGCTCGGCGCGGGGACGCGCTCCAGGGCGGGGGCGCTCCGGGGTGGCTGGAGCAGCGCCACCAGCTCCCCGAGCGAGCGCGCGGTGCGCACGCCGGGCCTTACTTTGCCCCGAATGTCTCCTCCCAGAGGAGCTGTCCCTCGGGGGAGAGCCCGAAGGTCCACAGGTCCGTCTTGCCCGCGCCCTGAGAGGTCGTCATCCCCACGACCACGAGGCTCTCGTCCGCCAGGCGGGCGATGCCAGTTCCCAGATCTTCCTTGGCCCCCCCGTAGGACTGCTGCCACACCAAGCGTCCATCCGCGGAGAAGCGCCACACCTTGGCCTCCCGATCAACCAGCATCTCCTTCCAGTTGTACCCAAGCACGACCGCGCCCCCATCGGGGAGGGCGGTGATGGCAAGACCTGCCTCGTCAGACGTGCCTTCCGGGAGGTACTCCCAGAGAAGCTCCCCTCGCGGGTCCATGCGAACCACCCAGAGCCGATCGTCGTCCGGAGCCGACTGGCGCTGGCGACCCGTCGCGATGAGTCCTCCCTCGGGGAGGAGGGCCATCGAGACCAGCTCCCCCTGGACGCCCTCCGGGAAGCGCTTCTCGGCGGTGACCCGGCCGTCGGACTCCAGCAGGAACAGCCTCGAGACGCCCAATGCCACGCTGCTGGTCTCCGCCGTGCCCAGGACGGCCACACGCTGCGCCGGGAGGGCCACCAGGGCGGTGACACGCTCGAGTTGGGGCAGTTGCACGTCCCAGAGCACCTCCCCCCGCGAATCCACCCGCACCACCCAGCCCTCCCGTGACTGGGAGCCCCCCGCGACGATGGAACCATCCTCGAGCACCGCGACGGCCTGGAGCGCACTCCCCTCGGCGAGCCCCAGGGTCCGCTCCCAGAGCACCTCCCCTTCGGGCGAGAGCGCGAGGAGCCAGCCCAGGAACAGCCTGCCGACCGACTCCTGCTCTCCAACGACGATGAACCCACCTCCCGGCAGGGACGCCATGGCACGGGACAACGTCCCCGTGACGCGTTCTCCCGCCCCATAGGTCCGTTCCCAGCGAGGGGGTGGAGCCATCCCGAATCGAAGCACCCAGGCCTGATCGACGCCGGGGCGCCGGGAGTTGGTGTGGCCGAACACGCAGAAGCCGTCCGCCGTCGCGACGACGCCCTCGGCCGACTCATGACCCGTGCTGTTCTCCCGCTCGACCTGCTGGACCCAGTCCATGTCACTCCGCCCCAACACGAGGAGGATGAAGAGCTCCGCCCGATACAGGTAGACGAGGAAGGCCGTGAGCACGAGCAGTCCCAGCACCAGTCCCGCGCGCCAGCCAGGCCCACGCCGGGTGCCGTCCCGAGAATTCATCCCGTTCAATGAAACCAACGTTCCTCGTTCATGAGCCACCGGGTCCGCAAGGGCTCCGGCAGGCCCAGGTCCCTGACGGCGTCGCGCATGCCGCTGTCGTCGCAGACGAGGGTGAATACCCGCTGCCACTCCTGCGTGTGAAGCCGGTTCTTCTCGGCCTGGGAGAACAGGCGGATGATGGGGGCGAGGTCACTGTAAGACATGTCAATCCAGGGACCATTGTTCTCTCCGCCGATGTGCGCACTCAAGAAACGCATCTGCGCCTCGAGGCTGACGCGCCACGTGGCCAGCACGGAGCACATGGTGCGAAAGCCAACGAGGCGGCAATGAACGGAGTAGCGCCCTCCATCGGGCTTGCGGTCACGGAGGATCTCGGCCTGCTCGGCAGGCGTCAACCGCCTCAAGATCGCCTCCACTTCTCGCCTGAGCCACTCCGCGCCCACGGAGGCACCATCGAGCGCGGCATCCAGCCGGTGAAGGTTGGGGCGGGTGCGCACCAGGGCGAGTTCCGCACCCGTCACGTAGCTGGCGGAGGTGGGCGGGCGCCTGTGCCTCAAGGGAGCGTAGCCCGTCCCACCCGGGGTGAAGCGATCGCCCAGTGTCATCCCATAATGCCATCGCGCATCAATGGACGTGAGCGAGATCCCCGCGAAGGCGGGAACACGGCCTCCCCGGATGTAGGGGGGCTCGTCCCTCACGACCGCGCTGGGCGAGATTCTCGCGACGGCCCCGGGCAATCCCTGCAAGCGGGCAATCTGATTGAGCTGCTCGCGCGCGGCCTGCGACACCCCCCGATAGAGCGGCTGGATGAGGGTCTGCTCATCGGAGAGCGTCTGCATGTCCCAGTTGAAGGCGGGCTGTCCCCGGAGCCGCTGTCTTGAGAGAAGGCGCAGCTTGGGAAAGACGTTGTCGAAGATGACTTGATTGCCCTCGCGCATCATCGCTTGGAGTTCGTTGCTGACGGTGCGGGCCATACGACCCAGGTCTTCCAGGCCCGGGTTCATGATGGCGACCTCATGGGCGCCCGTGGCCACGATTGCCGCCGCGAGGGCCCATCTCGTCTGGTAGTCGCGGCGGGCCGTGTATCGGTAGAACCAGTAGTAGAAGTCCCGCCGCTCGATGATGCGGGTGTAGCGGCGGAAGTTGTTCGCGTTCAGGTTGTAGAGGCAGGCGTCTTGCCAGCGCTGGGTGCACTCCTCTCGATCGCGCTCCGTCCAGTCTCCCGGAGCCAGTGGAGCGTCATCGGACGGAGTGCCCGCGCCCTCCGTCTTCAGCGCCAGCGTCTTCGACGCAAGCTGACTGCGGGCCGAGAGGACCCGTGGCTGGGACGCCTGGATCCGAACCACGACGTGACCCGGACCGAAGGGGCAGATCTGCGACCCATTCTGGAACTGGCGCTTACAGCGTTGACACTCGAACGCGTTCGGCATGGCTCCCCCTTGTTACTGAGAGCGTACACACCCGGAAGGACACGAACAACGCGCAGAAGACGGCGCTGCGTGGCCACGACGGACTCATGGCTGCGCAGGCGCCCTTTGCCCTCGACGTGCTGGCGAGAAGCGGCGGCTCGGGCGCCGCTGGAGGGCCCGCGGGCACCGTGGCCATCCAGCACCGCGGGGGGGAACACTCAGGTCATCCTCGGCACCGAGGCGCGGTGGCACCTCCCACGCGGCAAGAGCTACGAGGACATTCCTGGCGAGGACCGGCTGGGCGACGAGTCGCAGGCGGCCGTGAAGGAGGTGGCGGCGAAGTGGTCCGAGGCGTTTTTGAGGGACGAGGAGCGCGGGGCCATCGACGCCGTGCGACGTCGCGGTCTCAAGCACCGCGCGAATCTCCTGGAGTGACAGGCACGCGGGCGGTGGGTGGAGCTCCAGATGAAGCAGTGGTTCCCGCGCCTGTCGTGGAACAGCCGTGGTGTCGACATCACGGGCCCGGAGGGGCCGATCTACTGGCTCGGTCCCGACCTCACACTGCGTGACTGCACCGTCGTGATCAGCGCGACTGGGCGCTCGCTGGTCCCCATGTCCGGCCAATTCATCGACTGCACCCTCCAAGCGAAGGGCGTGTCGTGGGCACCGATGGAGCTGAAGGGATGCCATTTCAAGGGCGGCTTCAGCGGAAACGACTTCGGTTTCCGCGCGGACCTGTTCGACAGGGAAAAGGCGGGAGGGGTCGAGGACTGCGACTTCTCCGAGGCCCACCTCAATGGCTGCCGGTTTTTCAACTGCGACCTGAGCACCATTCGACTACCGCTCTGGCCTTGCTTCACCTTCCTGGACGCACGCCGACACGCGGCGGAGATGGCTCGGCGGGCGTGGCCTGGGTCCTTCGATTCGGTGATCAGGACGGTGAGCGATCCGCCCGAGGGCACGGTCGCGTCGGTCTGGCACGCGCCGACCGTTGCCAGGAAGAGCGACACGACCGTCGAGGCGCTGCGCGCGGCCCTCGCGGGGGCGCCCGGGGTCGTCCTGTAGAAGGCTTCTCTCGGACAACCCCTCAGCCCTCGGCGCGCGCGGGCAGGGGCTCCACGAGGGGGCTCGGCGCGGGGGCGCGCTCCAGGGCGGGGGCGCTCCGGGGTGGCTGGAGCAGCGCCACCAGCTCCCCGAGCGAGCGCGCGGTGCGCACACCGGGCTCGATGATGCGCACGGCGAGGAAGGCCGCCGCGATGCGCGCCAGGCCCGACAGCAGGAAGAGCACCTGGAAGTTGTCCCACAGGTGGCCCCCGACGGTGAACGTCGTGGGCAGGAGGCTGGCGAGGCCGCCGCCCAGCGACGAGGCCAGCGCGTAGGCGAGGCCGCCCGCGGTGGAGAAGGCCGCCAGGTAGAAGGGCCGGCCCTTGCGCGGGGCCACCGACAGGGGCAGCGCGAAGATGGCCAGGTTGTGGCCGGACCACAGCACGCCGGCCAGCAGCGCGTCCGCCACCAGCGGCCAGAGGAAGGTGGGGGAGGGGAAGAGCCACACGAGCGGCAGGAAGCCGATGCCCAGCGAGCACGCCAGCACCACGGGCTGGGCGCCCACCCGGTCGATGAGCTTGCCCCACAAGGGCGCCGTCAGCATGCGCACCCCGGCCAGCGCCGCGAGCTGCACGGACATGAGCAGGAAGCTCATCCGCAGGTTGTGCAGCATGTAGAAGGTGAAGAAGGGCGCGGACAGGCCCACCGCCGCGTTCCACACCATCTGGTAGGTGAGCACCCGGCGCGCCCGGTCATCCTTGAGCGGCAGCAGCGCCACGCGGAAGTCCAGCTTCGCCCGCTCGCGCCCCGGCGGCGCGGGATCATGCTGGCGCGCCATGAGCACCGTGCACACCGCGCCCGCCACGCACGCCACCGCCGCGAGCAGCGGCAAGGCCGGGCTCAAGCCCTCGGGCGAGCGCAGCCGGTCCATCACCACGCCCGTGGTGAGCGAGGCCACGATGTTGCCCAGCGTGCACAGCGCCGTGCGCCGCCCGAAGAAGCGGCCCCGGATGGACTCCGGCACCAGCTCGCCCATCCACGCCACCCACGCGTTGTTGCCCACCACGCCGAGCACCGCCGACACCGCCGCCACCCCCACCAGCACCCGCTGCTGACCCTCCAGCGACAGGGGCAGCCAGGGCAGCAGCACCAGCGGCCACATCACCTGGCGTGACAGGAGCACCACGCCGAGTGCCACCCGCCGGTGGCCCAGCGTGGACGTGAGCCACGCCGCGGGGAACTGGATGAATTGGGAGAAGAAGGGCAGCGCCGTCATCACCCCCACCAGGAAGGGGCTCAGCTTGAGCGCCAGCGCCCAGGCGGTGAGGGCGGTGGAGCCCGCGCACGCGGTGAAGACCTCGGCCACCATGCCCTCGCCCACCGAGGCCCGCAGGGAGCCGCGCAGGGTCCGCCGCTCGTCGCGCCCCGTGGGCGCCGCCGCCGTGGTGCTCGCCGTGGGCGCGCCCAACAGCGGGGTGGCCGTGCCCGGGCGGAAGATGGGCACGGCGGAGGACAGGTGGGTGAAACTGCGCAGGACGTGGCGGTGCAGCCGGGCGAGGGACACGCTTCTCCCAGGGGGACGGAGGGGGTCCTTTGTCTATCCGACACCCCGCGCCTACTCCATCCGACCTCCCAGGCCCGCCCGCTCCCCGTCCAGGCCCTTGTGGGCCCCGCGGGGCCCCCCGAGTGTCTTCCTCATGGCCCCCGGTGGTCGCCCTTCTACGAAGGAAGTGCGGTTCACGAGGTCTTGAACTATATGAACGCTCCGTGAAGGAGCAGGGCACGATGGATCTGGCGCTGGAGTTGTCGAGCTTTCTGGGGAGTGTGGAGCAGCGGCTGGGCGGGATGCTCGTGGACGGGAACGTGGGCCCGGACTGCCAGGGCGACACGTTGATGGAAGCGGCGCGTCATCTCTGCCTGGGCGCGGGCGGCAAGCGGGCCCGGCCCCTGCTGGTGCGCCTGTTCGGGGGCGCCCTGGGGGTGCCGTCCGAGCGGCTGGTGGACGTGGCGGTGGCCGCGGAGATGATCCACGCCTCCAGCCTCCTGCACGACGACGTGGTGGACGCCGGCATGTACCGCCGCGCCCGGCCCACGGTGAACGCCCGCTGGGGCAACATCGTCGCGGTGATGAGCGGCGACCTCATCCTGTCCACCGCGCTCCTGCGCCTCGCCGAGCTGGACGCGCGCCTGGGCCAGAGCGCGCTCGCGGTGGTGACGGAGATGACGCGCGCGGCCATCGCCGAGGTGGAGGCGCGCGGCAACCTGGACCTGTCCCTGGAGCGCCTGCGCTACATCGCCGAGGGCAAGACGGGCTCGCTCTTCGGCTGGTGTGGCAGCGCCGCCGCCACGCTCGCCGGCCAGCCCGAGGCCGCCGGGCGCTTCGATCTCTTCGGCCGCCGGCTGGGCGTGGCCTTCCAGATCGCCGACGACATCCGGGACGTGCTCGGCACGGATCCCGGCAAGCCGCGCTACGCGGACATGCTCTCGGGCACGCCCTCCTTGCCCATCCTCCTGGCGGTGGGCAGTGATCGCTCGCTGCGCGCCAAGCTCAAGGACGCCTGGGCCTTCACCACCGTCAACCCCGAGCGCACGCGCGCCCTGGGGGACGCCATCGAGGCCACGGACGCGGTGCCGCGCGCCATCGAGCGCATGAACCAGGAAATCCAGGGTGCCCTGGAGGCGCTCGGCCCCTACGCGCACCAGGGCATGGGCCGCGAGCTGGTGGACTGGGCCCACCAACTGTCCGCGGGCATCGCCGCCCAGGCCCGGAGCCGCGCCGCGTGAAGGGCTACCTGTGGACGCCTGGCGTGGGTGCCCCGCCCCAGGACGCCGGGGAGCTGGGGCCGCTCGCTCCCTGGGAGGCCATCGCCACCGACGCGGTGGGCCATGTCATCGAGTTCTGGGGCTTCAAGCGCAACCAGGGCCGCGTCTGGGCCCTGTTGTACCTGCGCGGCGAGCCCCTGACGGCCGCCGAGCTGGAGCGCGAGCTGGTGCTGTCCAAGGGCGGCGTGTCCATGCTCCTGCGCGACCTGGAGCGCTGGGGCGTGGTGCGGCGCGTGCGCTCGCCCCTGGATAACGCGTGGCGTTACGCGGCCGAGACGGATCTCATCCGCATGGTGTCCCATGTGGTGGAGGATCGCGAGGCGGCCTTCATCTCGCGCATCCGCGCGGACCTGGGCGAGGCGCGGCGGCTGGCGCTCGTGCACCCGGGGCTGCCCGCCGAGCGCCTGCGGCGCCTGGAGAAGATGGCCACGCTCGCCGAGCACGTGGAGCGCGCGCTGCGGTTGTTCATCAAGACGGCCCGTCTGGACGTGGGCGGCATCCTCGGCACCCTGCTCGAGGACTCCCACCACTCCTGACCGGGGTCCGCCACACCGGCCCCCCCTGGGGGCCGAGGAGTCCCACCCCCATGGATTCGCACTACGATCAGGTGATGAAGGCCCGGAGCCAGGCCGACACCGCCACCTCCAAGCTCTACTTCGCCTACTCCACCATCCTGGACCGGGCCGCCTTCGAGGAGTGGCGCGCCCAGCACGGCTACGACTTCTTCGAGCTGCCCCAGAGCCGCCTGGCCGAGGCGCTGGACGTGGACCTCGTCTACGACTTCCCCTCGCGCTGGTGGGGGGGGCGGGTGGCGGGGCTCACGGATGCCCCGGGCGCCCGGGTGTTCGGCCGGGTGTTCGACATCCCCGGCAAGGACTGGCCCATCATCCAGCACAAGGAGGGGGCGGTGACGAGCATGTGTGTGGAGCGGGCGGTGCGGGTGCGCGTGGAGGGCCACGAGATGCAGGCCGTGGCGTTCGTGACCTCGCCGCGGCGCGCCTCGATGGATGGCCCGGTGAGCCAGCGCTTCATCGACGCCCTGGTGCGAGGCGCCCGCAGCGCGGACCTGCCCCCGGAGTACATCGAGCGCCTGTCCCGCGGGCCCTGACGCGCGGGATTGGGGCGGGGGGCTGATCCTCCCGTAAGCTGTCGTGCCAAGTAGAGCGGCAGGGCACCACAGCGAGCGGGGGGGGTTCAGTCATGAGGGGTCTGGCGGACGTGCTCGAGGCACGGACCGAGGTCATCCTGGAGCGATGGGCGGAGCGGGTGCGGCCCCCCGCCCATTGGGAGGGACTGACGGCGGCGGAGTGGCGCCACCCGGTGCGCGCCGTGCTGCGCGAGTGGGTGACGCGGCTGCGCCCGACCCCGGCCCCCTGTGGGGAGCCGCGGGGAGGCCGCGCGCATGGCGCCCACCGCTTCCGGCTCGGCGTGGAGGCGCGCTCGCTGCTCAACGAGTACGAGGTGCTGCGGACCGTGCTCTGTGACGAGGCCGAGCACCAGGACGTGCCCGTGCGGTGGGCGGAGGTGCAGCGGCTCTTGGACGGGGTGTCCACGAGCCAGGCCGAGGCGGTGGGGGAGCACGCCCGCCTCAAGCAGACGGCCCGGCAGGAGGAGGAGCGCGGCTGGTACGCACGCCTCTCGTCCTTCCTCGAGCAGATGCCGCCCGTGGTGGCGCACATGTCGGGGCCGGACCATGTCTTCACCCTGGTGAACGCCTCGTGCCGGCGGCTCCTGGGACATCGCCCCGTGCTGGGCCGCATGGTGCGCGAGGTGGTGCCGGAGCTGGCGGATGCGTACGTGGTCGGCGTGCTCGACCAGGTGTACACCACGGGCGAGCCGTTCGCCGCCTCCGAGGTGGACATCCCCCTGCGCCGCGAGGGCGCGTCCTCGCCCCGGATCGTCAGCTTCGACTACCGGCCCACCCGCGGCCCGGACGGCCGCATCGACGGCATCCTCGTGCACGGCGTGGACGTGACGGAGACGGTGCGGGCGCGGCGCGAGGTGGAGGCGGCCCAGGCGGAGTCGAGCCGCTCGCGGGCCTGGCTCGCCACGGTGCTCGTGAGCATCGCGGACGGCGTGGTCGTCACGGACACGGAGGGCCGGGTGGTGTTCCTCAACCCCGTGGCCGAGCAGCTCTCGGGCTGGAGCCTGGGCGAGGTGCTGCACCAGCCCAGCGCGCGGTTCTTCCCCCTGCGCGGCCCGGACCTGCGCGAGCCGCGGGCACACCCCGTGGAGCAGGTGCTGCGCGGGGAGGACCGGCGCGTCCCCACGCCCTCGCTGCTCGTCTGCCGCAACGGCGCCCGGGTCTCCGTCGACGCCAGCGCCACCCCCTTGCGCGACGAGGCCCACGCGCTCACCGGCGCGGTGCTCGTGCTGCATGACGCCACCGCGCGCGAGCGCGAGCGGCTCGAGCGCGAGCGGCTGCTCCTGGAGGCCATCGAGCTCAAGGCCCTGGCCGAGCGCCGCCGCATCCGCCTGTACGAGACGTACATGCGCGCCCCCGTGGCCATCGCCATCCTGCGCGGCCCGGGGCTCGTCATCGAGCTGGCCAATGCCCTGGTGTGCCAGCTGTGGGGGCGCACCGAGGAGCAGGTGCGCGGCCGGCCCCTGCTCGAGGCCATGCCCGAGCTGCGGGGGCAGGGCTTCGACGACATCCTGCACCGGGTGATGTCCACGGGGCTGCCCTTCCTGGGCACGGAGCTGCGGGCCCAGCTCATGCGGGGCACCGACACCGCGCCCGAGGGCGTGTACTTCAACTTCATCTACGAGCCCCTGCGCGAGGAGCCGGACGCCCCCGCGGGCGTGCTCATCGTGGCCACGGAGGTGACCCGCGAGGTGCAGGCGCGCCAGGAGGCCCTGCGGCTGGCCGAGGAGGAGCGCGGCCTGCGCGACTTCGAGCAGCAGCTCATCGGCATCGTCAGCCACGACCTGCGCAACCCCCTGAGCGCCATCCTCATGGCCGTGCACGTGCTGCGGCGCCAGGGCCCGAGGGATCCACGCGTCGTGCAGTCGCTCAACCTCATCCAGCAGAGCACGGAGCGCTCGGTGCGCATGGTGCATGATCTGCTCGACTTCACCCAGGCGCGGCTGGGCGGAGGCATCCGGCTGGAGCGCGCGCCGGTGGACATCCACCAGGTGTCGCGCCTGGTGGTGGGCGAGCTGCGCGCCTCGCACCCCGAGCGCCTGGTCCTGCTGGAGCAGCAGGGGGACACGCTGGGAGAGTGGGACGGGGACCGGCTGGCGCAGGTGGTGAGCAACCTGGTGAGCAACGCCGTCAAGTACAGCCCGCCGGACAGCGCCGTGACGGTGCGGACCGTGGGCGAAGGGGAGGACGTGCTGCTCGAGGTCCACAACGGCGGCGTCCCCATCCCCTCGGAGGACCTGCCGCGCCTGTTCCAGCCCCTGCAGCGCGCGGCGGAAGGGGGCGCGGGACACGAGGACCGCAGCGTGGGCCTGGGCCTGTACATCGTGGAGCACATCGTGCGCGCGCACGGGGGCCAGGTGCAGGTGACGTCCCGGCCGGACGCGGGCACCACCTTCCGCGTGCGGCTGCCGCGCTGCGCCTGAGCGAGCCTGCCGGGAAGACTCGCGTGGCGTCCCTGTTCACTCGCCTCCAATCCGCCGGGGTGTCCCGGACGGGCGGGTCGCCGGGCGGGTCGACAATCCCGGGACCATCTGCCAAGGAAGAAGCGCCCCGCCGTGAACGCGGCGATCGAAAGGGGATGGGTCGATGCAGCGAATTCAAGTGGGTGGCTTGCAGGTGGACTCCCGGCTCCATGCGTTCCTGGAGCGCGAGGCCCTGCCGGGCACGGAACTGGACGCGGCCTCCTTCTGGTCCGGTCTGGAGGAGCTCCTCGCCGCGCTCGCCCCCGTCAACCGCGCCCTGCTCCAGCGGCGTGACGCGCTGCAAAAGGCGATCGACGCCTGGTACGCCGCCCACCCCGCGCCCGTGGACCCCGCCGCCTACGAGGCCTTCCTCCGGGAGATTGGCTACCTGCGGCCCGAGCCCGAGCCCTTCACCGTGGGCACCGCGAACGTGGACGAGGAGATGGCGCGCATCGCGGGCCCCCAGCTCGTCGTGCCGGCCACCAACGCGCGCTACGCGCTCAACGCCGCCAACGCCCGCTGGGGCAGCCTCTACGACGCGTTCTACGGCACGGATGCCCTGTCCGAGGACGGGGGCGCCATGCGCCGCGGGGCCTACAACCCGGTGCGCGGCGCACGCGTCATCGCCCGGGGGCGCGAGTTCCTCGATCAGGTGGTGCCCCTCGCGCACGGCACCCACGCGGACGCGGCCACCTACACCGTGGAGGGCGGCGCGCTCGGGGTGACGCTCGTGTCGGGCAAGCGCACGGCGCTCGCGGCCCCCGAGGCGTTCGTGGGCTGGCGCGGCGAGCCCACCCGGCCCGGCGCGGTGCTCCTGCGCCACAACGGCCTGCACCTGGAGCTGGAGATCGACCGCAACGACTCCATCGGCGCCTCGGACGCGGCGGGCATCGCGGAGGTGTGGGTGGAGTCCGCGCTCACCACCATCATGGATGGCGAGGACAGCGTGTCCGCGGTGGACGCCGCGGACAAGGTGCTGCTCTACCGCAACTGGCTCGGCCTGATGAAGGGCACGCTCACGGCGAGCTTCGACAAGGGCGGCAAGACGCACGAGCGGCGCATGGCCGCGGACCGCGTCTACTCGCGCCCCGGCGGCGGCACGCTCACCCTGCACGGCCGCAGCCTCATGCTCGTGCGCAACGTGGGCCTGCACATGTACACGGGCGCGGTGCTGGACCGCGCGGGCGAGGAGATCCCGGAGAACATCCTGGATGCCGTCGTCACCTCGCTCATCGCCGTGCATGACCTGCGCGGCCCGGGCGCCGGGCGCAACAGCCGCACGGGCTCGGTCTACACGGTGCGGCCCAAGATGCACGGCCCCGAGGAGGTCGCCTTCGCCCACGAGCTCTTCGCGCGCGTGGAGCGGCTGCTCCGCCTGCCGGCCCACACGCTGAAGATCGGCATCATGGACGAGGAGCGCCGCACGAGCGTCAACCTCGCCGCCTGCATCCACGCCGCCAAGGAGCGCGTGGTGTTCATCAACACGGGCTTCCTCGACCGCACGGGGGATGAGATCCACACCTGCATGGAGGCGGGAGCGGTGGTGCGCAAGCACGCCATCAAGTCCACGGCGTGGATCCAGGCCTACGAGGATCGCAACGTGGACGTGGGCCTGGCCTGCGGGCTCCAGGGCCGCGCGCAGATTGGCAAGGGCATGTGGGCCGCGCCGGACAAGATGGCGGACATGCTCGCGCAGAAGATTGGCCACCCGCGCGCGGGCGCCACCACCGCCTGGGTGCCGTCCCCCACGGCCGCCACGCTCCACGCGCTGCACTACCACCAGGTGGACGTGTTCGCCCGCCAGGACGCCCTCAAGCAGCGCGCCCCCACGGGCCTGGGCCCCCTGCTCACCCCGCCCCTGGCGCCCGGCCGGGACTGGAGTCCCGAGGAGGTCCAACAAGAATTGGACAACAACGCCCAGGGCATCCTCGGCTACGTGGTGCGGTGGGTGGACCAGGGGGTGGGGTGCTCCAAGGTGCCGGACATCCACGACGTGGGCCTCATGGAGGACCGCGCCACGCTGCGCATCTCCAGCCAGCACATGGCTAACTGGCTGCGTCATGGGGTGGTGACCCAAGCGCAGGTGATGGAAACGATGAAAAGGATGGCCCGGGTGGTGGATCGCCAGAACGCGGGAGATCCCTTGTACCGGCCCATGGCGCCCGGCTACGACGGGCCCGCATTCCAGGCCGCCCAGGAACTGGTATTCCAGGGCCGCGAACAGCCCAACGGCTACACCGAGTGGATCCTCCACGCGCGACGTCGCGAGGCGAAGGCCTCCACCCGGTAGGGCCAGCAGATCAGAGGACGACACACGATGGCGATGGACGAGGATTTCCGCAAAGCGGCGCTCGACTACCACCGGCTGCCCCGGCCCGGAAAACTGGCGATCGAGCCCACCAAGCGCATGGCGACCCAGCGCGACCTGGCGCTGGCCTACTCCCCCGGAGTGGCCGCCGCGTGCGAGGCCATCGTGGCGGACCCCGAGTCCGCTCGGGATTTGACGGCCCGCGGCAACCTGGTGGCCGTCATCACCAACGGCACCGCGGTGCTGGGCCTGGGCAACATCGGGCCGCTCGCGGGCAAGCCCGTCATGGAGGGCAAGGCCGTGCTCTTCAAGAAGTTCGCGGGCATCGACGTGTTCGACATCGAGGTGGCCGCCACGGAGATCGAGCGCTTCGTCGACGTGGTGGCCGCGCTCGAGCCCACCTTCGGGGGCATCAACCTGGAGGACATCAAGGCCCCGGAGTGCTTCGTCATCGAGCGCGCCCTGCGCCAGAAGATGAACATCCCCGTCTTCCACGATGACCAGCACGGCACGGCCATCGTGTGCGCGGCGGCCATCCGCAACGGGCTCGTGCTCCAGGGCAAGAAGCTCGAGGAGATCAAGCTCGTCACCTCGGGCGCGGGCGCCGCGGCGCTCGCGTGCGTGGACCTGCTCGTGGAGATGGGCCTGCCCGTGGCGAACGTCACGCTCACGGACATCAAGGGCGTGGTCCACGCGGACCGGGGCGACGAGATGGCGCCCAACATGGCGCGCTTCGCCCACAAGACGACCGCGCGCACGCTGCCCGAGGTGCTCGGCGGGGCGGACGTGTTCCTGGGCCTGTCCGCGCCGCGCGTGCTCAAGGCCGAGTGGCTCTCCCTGCTCGCGCCCAAGCCCATCATCCTGGCGCTGGCCAACCCCGAGCCGGAGATCCGCCCGGACGTGGCCATCCAGACGCGCCCGGACGCCATCGTGGCCACGGGCCGCTCGGACTTCCCCAACCAGGTCAACAACGTCCTGTGCTTCCCGTTCGTGTTCCGCGGCGCGCTGGACGTGGGCGCCACGGAGATCAACGAGCCCATGAAGCGCGCGGCGGCCGAGGCCATCGCGGAGCTGGCCCGGGCCGAGGCCAACGAGGTGGTGGCCCAGGCCTACGGCGGCGCCGCGCCCGTCTTCGGGCCCCAGTACATCATCCCCAAGCCGTTCGACCCGCGGCTCATCCTGAAGATCGCCCCGGCGGTGGCCAAGGCGGCCATGGACTCGGGCGTGGCGCGCCGGCCCATCGCGGACTTCGTGGCCTACCAGCGCGAGCTGGAGCTGTTCGTCTACCGCTCGGGCCAGCTCATGCGCCCGGTGTTCGCGGTGGCGCGCGCCAACCCCCAGCGCGTGGTGTACGCCGAGGGCGAGGATGACCGCGTGCTGCGCGCGGTGCAGAGCGTGGTGGACGAGCAGCTCGCCCACCCGGTGCTCATCGGGCGGCGCTCCTTCATCACCCAGCGCGTCCAGGAGCTGGGCCTGCGGCTCACCGTGGGCGGCAACGTGCGCGTGGTGGACCCCAACGAGGACCACGAGCTGATGGCGCGGCTGGTCCAGCGCTACCAGAAGCGGGTGGACCGCAAGGGCGTGCCCCTGGAGGCCGCCGAGCGCCGGGTGCTGCGCCGGCCCACCATCACCGCGGCGATGATGCTGGAGGCGGGCGAGGTGGACGCGGCGCTGGTGGGCAGCCGGGACGACTGGAGCCGGCACATGACGCACGTGCTGCCCATCATCGACAAGCGCCCGGACGTGAGCCGCATCTACGCGCTCTCCAGCCTCATCCTGCAGAACGGCGCCCTGTTCTTCTGCGACACCCACGTCAACATCGACCCCACGGCCGAGCAGGTGGCGGAGATGACGCTCCTGGCGGCGGACACCGTGCGCCGCTTCGGCCTGACGCCCAAGGCCGCGCTCCTGTCGCACTCGAGCTTCGGCGCGGGCAGCTCCCCGTCCGCGCGCAAGATGCGCCAGGCGCTCAAGCTCATCCGTCAGCGCTCCCCGGAGCTGGAGGTGGACGGCGAGATGCACGCGGACACGGCGCTCAGCGAGGCCCTGCGCCACCGGCTCGTGTCCCAGAGCCCGCTCACCGGCTCGGCCAACCTGCTCGTCATGCCCACGCTGGACGCGGCCAACATCGCCATGACGCTCCTGTCCGCGGCGACGGAAGCCCTGCTCGTGGGCCCCATCCTCCTGGGCATCGCCAAGCCCCTGCAGGTGCTGGTGCCCCGCGTCACCGCGCGCGGCATCGTCAACATGACGGCCCTGGTCGTGGCCGACGCCAACACCCACGCCCGCGAGCAGCACGCCGCCGCTCGCTGAGGCCGCGCCCTCTTCCCGTCGGCGGCGCGAAGCGTTAAGCCTGGAGGCATGACCGCCTCCTCCGACTTCGTCTTCGCGCCGCCCGCGCGCCCCAGCCTGCCCATCGAGGGCACCTCCGCCCGCTTCCCCGTGCGCCGCATCTACTGCGTGGGGCAGAACTACGGCGCCCACGCGCGGGAGATGGGCTCGGATCCCACGCGCACGCCGCCCTTCTTCTTCTCCAAGCCGGCGGATGCCGTGCGCGTGCCGGGCGAGCCCGTGCCCTTCGCGTCCTCCACCGGCCAGCTCGACTACGAGATCGAGCTCGTGGTGGCGCTGCACCGGGGCGGCGAGAACGTCACCCCCGAGCAGGCCCTGTCGCTCGTGTACGGCTACGCGGCGGGCGTGGACCTGACCCGGAGAGACTTGCAGGCCGAGGCCAAGAAGGGCGGCCGGCCGTGGGACGCGGCCAAGGGCTTCGACGCGTCGGCGCCCCTGGGCGTGCTGCGCCGCGCCGAGGGTGTGGCGCCGCCCCAGGGCCGCATCCACCTGAACGTGAATGGCCAGACGCGCCAGGACGCGCGCATCACCGACATGATCTGGAGCGTGGCGGAGGTGATCGCCAAGGCCTCGCAGCTCTGGCGCCTGGAGCCGGGGGACCTCCTCTTCACCGGCACGCCGCACGGCGTGGGTCCGCTGCAGCGCGGCGACCGCGTGGAGGGCGCCGTGGAGGGCGTGGGCGAGGTGTCCTTCACGCTGACGTGAGCCTCAGGGCAGGGTGGCCCACGCGCCCACGAGCGAGGGCAGCACGAGCACGCCGCCGTAGGCCCCCACCTCCTCGTGCAGCAGCCGCACCACGGTGGGCACGTCGAGCTCCTCGGGGCGCACCAGGCCCAGCCGGCTCATCGTGGGCAGGAGGCCCTGGAGCACCTCGCCCAGCATCGCGTAGCCGGGAAACGAGGGCCCGCCGCCGATGTTCTCCTCGATGCGCAGCGAGGGATCCGGCAGGCCCGCGTCCAGGAAGTGCCGGCGCAGCTCCAGCCCGAGCCGGGTGTGCACGCCCACCTTGCCCAGCGTGCGCGTCACCCAGGACAGCACCCGCTCGAACGTGGGCGAGGAGGGAATGGCGCGCGCCCCGCCGAAGTCGAGCTCCTGCACGGCGAGGAGGCCCCCGGAGCGCAGGTTGGACGCGAGCCGGTAGAGGGTGTCGGGCACCTCGGGGGCGCTCATCAGGGCGAAGCGCCCGATGACGGCGTCGAACGGGGCGTGGAAGCGCGCCTCGTCCAGCGTGCCCTGCAGCGCGTGCACGTGCGTGAGGCCCCGCTCCATGGCGCGGCAGCGGATGGCCCAGACGGCCGAATCGGAGGCCTCCAGGGACACCACGCGGCCCTGGGGCCCGACGATGCCCGCGGCCAGGAACGTCACGTCCCCCGGGCCCGCGCCCACGTCCAGCACCCGCATGCCGGGCCGCAGCCCCGCCTCGAGCAGGAAGCGCTCCGTGAGGGGATCCAAGAGCCGCGTCTGCGTGCTCAGCCGGTCCAGCCCCCACGCGGCGTGCTCCCACCCCTCTTCACTGCCGAGTTCCTCGTTCATCCGCCCGCCGCCCCCCGTCGCCCGCTCGACCGCCCCCGTGTTGCCACCACCCCTGTGCAGGGTAGAGACGCCCGGGGGCCTTTTCCAGACGGGGCTCCCCCGCGTCTCAGGGGGGCATGTCGCACCCGGCCCTCAGGGCTTGGGCGCGGCCTCCACGGTGCCCCGCCGCAGGGCCTTCACTTCCTTCTGCACCGTGCGCTGGGCCTCCTCCAGGGCGGCCTTGGGGGGGGAGAGCTTGTGGGACACGGCGTTCATGGCCGACGTCGCCGGGCCCCAGACCATGGTCATCTCCGGCAGGTTGGGCATGGCCACCGCCGTGCGCGCCTGCTCGCGGATGGCCGACAGCACGGGATCCTTCGCCACCGCCGGATCCTCGTACACCTGGGCGAGCGCCGGGTTCTGCCGACCCTCCAGGGCCATGACCCGCGCGCCCTCGGGCCCGGTGAGGTAGGCGAGGAAGGCGAACGCGGCGTCCTTGTGCTTGGAGCTCGAGGAGATGGCCACGCCCTCCACGGTGAGCCAGGGCCGCATGGGCTTGCCGCCCGCCTCGTCCACGGTGGGCAGCGGCGCGAGCCCGTAGTCCACGCCCGGGGCGATCTCCCCGATGAACCACGGCCCGGAGAAGACGATGGCGGCCTTGCCCTCGTTGAAGAGCGAGGTGACGAGCGCGGTGGAGGGCTCGGCCGGGAGCAGTCCCTTCTGCGCCGTCCACTTGAGCAGGAACTCGAGCGACTTGACGTTCTCCGGCGCGTCCAGGCGCACCTTGGGGCCGGGGTCGAACACGCGCCCGCCAAAGGCCTGCATCAAGGCCGCGTGGTAGTAGAAGTCCGTGTACGGGTAGGCGAGGCACACGCCGCCCTGGCCCGCGGGGCTCGCGCCCAGCGTCTTGCACGCCTTGAGCAATTCGCCCGTGGAGCGCGGCGGCGTGGGCAGCAGCTTCTTGTTGTACAGCATCGTGATGGACTTGAAGTCCAGGGGCAGGGCGTAGACGGTGCCGCGGTAGGTGAGGGCCTCCAGGGTGCCGGGCACGTAGCGCCCGCGCACGGCGGGCTCGAGGAAGAAATCGAGCGGCTCGAGCAGGTTGCCGCCCTCCACCCAGCCGCCGAGCCGATCCTGCGGGAAGACGAACACGTCCGGGCCGGTGCCGCGGGGCAGGGTGGCGGAGATCTTGTCGGTGAAGGCGTCCGAGGGAATCGCGAGCAGCTTCACGCGCGTGCCCTTGTCGCCCTGGGCCGCGTTGAACGTGGCGACGACCTTCTCCAGCGCGGCGCGCTCGGAGGCCCGGTAGCCATGCCACACGGTGAGCTCGGCGGCGCGGGCACCGGGAAGCCAGCACAGCCACCACGACAGCAGGAGCAGCGGAACGGCGGAACGACAGCGCATGCGGAGAGCCTCCCAGGGATAGGAGGCCGCACCATCGCACGAGTCTCCGGGTGGCCTCAGTCGAGGAATCGCCGCCACCAGCGACGGGGTTCTTCGGGCAACCACCCTCGCCAGGTGAGCTGGGGTGGACAGGGAAGCAATGTGGCGTCCAGGACATGCGCCAGTTCTCGGTACGCGGGCAGCCGTTGCCCCTGGGCCAGGTCTCCCGCCTCGGGCTCGGCGCCCAAGGTCACGAGGGCCCCGCCCCCGGGCATCTCCTGGAGGAGCGTCTCCGGCGCCCGCAGCTTGGAGCGCAGGGCCTCGATGCCACCTTGGGCCTTCAAGGCGTCGGGACCCAGGAAGTTGAGCCAATGGATGCCGTCGATCCAGGCCCCGAGGAAGCGCTGCCCGTGCGTGACCTCGACGCCTGGGTAGCGGAGCGCCTCGTCGCGGACCCGTTCCAGCGGAGGTCCCTGGAGGTTCGGAGAGGAGAACGCGAGGCCCGCATGCCCCGAGGAAAATGGCAGCAGGGAGGCCAATTGAATCAGCAGTGTTCGCAGGTGCTCGGACCCCTGCGCCGCGAGGTACTCCGTGGGCCAGGACAGGCTCAGTAGACTGACCTCATCCTCCACGGGCTCGCGCCATGGGAGCCGGGCCCAATAGAAGAAGCCGAAGCCACTGACGCCCGCGTCCAGGCTCGACAGCTGAACCATCCGTTGGAACCCGGCCTTCACCCGGCGATCGACATACGCCTCGTCGTCCTCGTCCTCCAGGAAGCGTTCTCCTCGAGGAGGCGACAGGGCGTCGCGAATCCGCGTCCAACCGTCCGCTCTCAGCGGGGTCGTGTCCCCTCCCAGAGAGTATTCGGAGAAGGGGAGGGGATGGCCGCTCACGGACCGCAGATACGTCTCGAAAACCTGGCTCACCTGGCCGGCGATTTCCACGTGATCGCA
Source organism: Archangium primigenium (assembly GCF_016904885.1). Classification (NCBI taxonomy): domain Bacteria; kingdom Pseudomonadati; phylum Myxococcota; class Myxococcia; order Myxococcales; family Archangiaceae; genus Melittangium; species [Archangium] primigenium. The sequence continues at coordinate 5,827,809 of NZ_JADWYI010000001.1, read as the reverse complement.
TGGCAGGTACAGCACGAGCCGGATGACCTCACGTACGACCAGTCGTCCGGGATCCCGTGCGGAGACATGGCGGATGACGGGCCATGGGTGGCTCATCGGCTGATTCCCAGCTGGGGGGTGACGAGGGATCGAGGGTGCGCGCCCGGAAGCCGTTCGTACTTCCCCAGCTTGTCTCGAAGCGTTTGTTCCGCCTCGCCCAGGGGATTGCTCTTTTTCTGGCGAGTGCAGGGAAAGTAGAAGTCGTAGAGGCGTTGGATCCTGTTCGCATCGCGCATGAAATGCAGGACGATGTCCGGCACGAGCGAGTCTTTCTTCCTATCGCTGAGCGCATACCCGCCCGTGGAGGGGCTCCTGCCGTAACGAGGTTCCCGGCTCAGATGCTCGGGAAATCGCGGGCCCAGACGCCGTTCGACACACGCGAAAGCTTCCGCGTGCTTCATCGTCCCGAGTTCCATGGCACGCGTCACCTCGCCACCATCCCGGTCGTGACGAACGACCCGTTCACACTCGTTGTCGTCCGGGACCTTGCCCCGACCATACTCTCGCTCGTTGACCTGAAAATCCGCGTCCCTGGCGCATTGCACGAGGATGTCCTCGACCTGGGCCACTTCCTGTTCGTCCAGGAAGTCCTTCAAGGTCAGCACGCCACGCACCGTCTGCACCACCTTGACCGTGGTGTTCAAGACCGCCGGGGCGACCAGTTCTCCGCTGAGCGAGGGAGTCGCACAGGCGGGATGGAGTGCGCAGGATTGCTCGTAGCGAGACGTCACGCCTGGAGAGCGTCCCACGGGCCGCATGCCGGGCCCACCCCGATGGGGCATGGGGAAGGCACACGCGGCTTGGATCAGGGCTCCACACAGGAGGAGCAGGCGTCGGAGACCTGGAGGGCACATGGGCTACCGCGACCGCCGTCGGCTGTCCTCGCGGTGGAAGCGCCGGGTCAGGCCCAGGGTCAGGGTCGTCTGATCAAAGCCCCCATCGAGGATGGGCAGGGTGGTGGAGGGATTGCTCAGCTCGCCCCGGTCCGACACGGAGAACTCGGCGAAGATGTCCCATTCGTCGATGTAGGACAGCACGCCGCCCAGGCGGAACTGCACGCGGGTCTGGGGATCGAGCGCGTCCCGCGCGCTGCCCGGCGAGGCGAACCGGCCCACGGGGAAGCGCAGCTGCGTGCCCAGCCACATGGCCACCATGCCCCGAGGCTCGCGGAAGATGAGCGTCCCGTCCGCCACCACCTCGCCAAAGCCGAGCCGCCGCGCGCCGTCGTCCAGGCGCAGCCCCGTGGCGCTCGCGCCCACCAGCCCCTGCAGCACCAGCGTCTCGTGCAGGCTCTTGCGGCCCTCCATGGCCAGCTCGGCCATCAGCCAGTTGCCCGTGTGCGCGAGCGTGGGGCCCACCTGCGCCCGCAGGGACGCCGCGTAGCGCTCGCCGAGGCCCACGCGCCCGCCCAGCTGGACGCCTTGCCAGACCACCTCGCCCGTGCGGCTGGGCTGCTTGGGCAAGAGCGTGAGCCCGCCGAACACCTCGCTCCGGCCGCCCACCGCCATCCGCCCGTTCACGTCCACCAGGAGCACGTCCGTGAAGCGCAGCGGCCCTTCCCCCAGGCCCCCCTCGGCGGTGAGGAAGCGCAGGTTGCCCGCCAGCGTCTGGCTCCCCTCCGGCAGGATGAGCCAGTCCTGGGCCAGGGAGCGCCAGTCCGCGCCTCCCGCGAGGGCGATGGATTCGGTGTGGGCATGGTCGTCCTGCGCGCGCACGGGCGTGCTCGCACTCAGCAGGGTGATGGCGACGGCGACGAGCAGCGGGACACGGCGCATGTGCTTCCCCTCCAGGCGATGACGCTCGGGGACGTTAGCACCTGGCTTTCCGGCGGGAGTCGCCAGGGGCATAGTGGCGAGGGACTGGAGCGCGCCATGACGATCACCCAATCCCTGCTGACGTACCTGTTCGCCGCGGGCGTGCTGACCATCACCCCGGGCGTCGACACGGTGATGGTGCTGCGCACCGCGACCCTGGAGGGGCCCCGGCGCGCGGCCTTCGCGGCGCTGGGCATCGGACTGGGCTGCCTCGTGTGGGGGGCCCTGGTGGCCTTGGGACTGGGCGCGCTGCTGGCCGCCTCGGAGGTCGCCTTCACCGGGCTCAAGTGGGCCGGGGCCGCGTACCTCGTCTGGCTGGGCATCGGGTTGATTCGCGAACCCCGCACGGGCCTGGACGTCGCCGGCACGGAGCGCGCGGCGGGGGCCACGGGCGCGAGGGACTGGCTGCGCCGGGGGCTGTTCACCAACCTGCTCAACCCCAAGGTCGGCGTGTTCTACGTCACGCTCCTGCCCCAGTTCGTGCCGGAGGGCGTTCCGGTCGCGGGCTACACGTTCCTCCTGGCGGTCATCCACGTGGGCCTGGGCCTGCTCTGGGGCCTGGCGTTGATTGGCGCGGCGGTGCCGCTGGGCCGGACCCTCAAGCGGCCCGCGGTGGTGCGGGGCATGGATCGGCTGACGGGGTGCGTGTTCATCGCGTTCGGGGCGCGGCTGGCCCTGACGCGGCGCTGACGCCCATGAGCGAGACGCGAGAGCTGCGAGACCGGCTGGAGCGCACCCAGGTGGAGCTGCGCCAGTCGAAGGAGGCCCTGACGAAGCTGCGGGCGCACTACGCGCGGGAGCGCGAGTCCCTGGAGCGCCAGTTGGAGCAGGCCCGGCGCGAGGTGGCCGAGCTGCGGGCCCGTCTCGAGCCGACGTCCGCGCCGCCGCCTCCTCCGCCGGTGGCCGAGCCCGCCCCGGTGCCCGTGCGGACCGAGTCCTTCACCTTGAGCACCGGCCTGCTGGCGCTGATGCGGGTGCCGTCCCTGGAGGACGAGGAGGCCCTGGGCCGGTTGGGGCGGACGTTGCGCATGGGGCTCGTGGATCTCCGGTTGCGGCTCGGCAAACCGCCGCCCGTGGTGCTGGCGCGGATGCCGCTGCCCGAGGCGCGCCGGGTGCGGGACTCGCTGCGGGCCGAGGGCTTCGCGGTGGTGAGCGGCGAGCTGCTGTCGCGCCTGGCCACGCCCCTGGGGGTGCGGCGCTTCTCCGTGGGGCCCACGGGGCTGGCGCTGGAAGGGGAGCGGGGCGAGCGCCGGGAGGTGCGCTGGGAGGACGTGCGCCTGCTCCTGCCGGGCAAGCGGCTCGTCGCCACGACGCGCACCGAGACGGAGATCGTCAAGGACGGCTTCAACCGCCGCCCCCGGACGCGCGAGGTGACGGTGCGCGAGGACGACGTCCACCCCTTCCTGTGGGCCTATGGGGAGGGGCTGTGGCTGTCCTTCACCCGGGACACGGACTTCGCGGGCCTGGGGGCGAGGCGGGAGCTGTCGGCGTTCGACAACATGCGGGCGCTGGTGAATCTGCTCCGCGAGCAGGCCCCCCGGGTGGTGGTGGACGAGCGGCTGGCACACACGCCCCGCCTGTCCCTGCCGCTGGTGGACCCCGAGCGCGCCTACGAGACGGCGGGCGAGCTGCTGTGGCAGTCCGTGCTGGACGGACTGCTGTAGCCCTGCCCGTGGGTCTCGTCTCGTGTTCCCACCGTGGGGGGTCCTCTCCCAGGCCGCCTCACGCCCGGGGTTCAGCTACATTCGTCCCATGCCCTCGGACCTTCTTCCTGGCGTCGCGGACAGTGAGGACACAGCCGCCTCGCTGTCGCGCGTCGGGACACCTCATCTCTACCGAGCACCGATTCCTCGATTCCTCGAGGACGTGGACGCGGGCACGCTTCCCGGTCTGCTGAAGAAGCGATTCGAGGTCATCGAAGGCGAGGCCCCTTCGAGTGGTGAGCAGCAGTCGTGGAAGCACTCCCTGCGCGCGTTGGCGGAGGTCCTCCGCGACGAGCGCCTGTGCCGCTCGGAGATCTTCGTCGAACTGTGGATGCCCATGGGCGGACGCCGCTGTGACGCGGTGTTGACGGGGCGCGAGCCCGAGGGCGCGCCCGCGGCCGTGGTTGTCGAACTCAAGCAGTGGACGAGTGTGGGCAAATCTCCCTGGCGCGAGGAGGTGGTCGTCATGAATGACAGCCGCCGTCATCCCTCCGCCCAGGTCAAGGGCTACGTCGACTACCTGCGCTACTACCACTCCGCGTTCGTGCAGGAGGGCGTCCACATCACGGGTTGCGTCTGGCTCCATGCGATGGAGGATGTCCGCGCCATCGCCTTGTTGAGGGATCCAGACGCCTTCGGGGATCTCGCTCGCGAATATCCCCTGTTCATGAAGCGGGAGCTGGGGCGGTTCGCGCAATGGCTTCAGGAGCAGCTCGGACACGGCGAGGGGACCCGGGCGGCGCACCTCATCGCCACCGGGCGTCCACGCCCCTCGGAGAAGTTGCTCGACATGGTCGTTCAGACGATTCATGGCGAGTTCGAGTGGCGGCTTCTCGATGTGCAGCGGCAGGCCTACCTGCGAATCATCACCGCCGTGGAGGAGGGCCGCGCCCATGGCACGCGCACGGTGGTGTTGATCAAGGGCGGGCCGGGGACGGGAAAGAGTGTCCTCGCCCTTCAACTCCTGGCCCATGGCGCGCGCAAGAGCTGGCGGGTGATTCATGCGACGGGTTCCCAGGCCTTTCAGACCAACCTCCAGGGCAAGACCCTCGCGTTCGCGGCGAACCTGCACAAGCAGCTCCAAGGCGCGCGCTTCAAGAAGGAGCTCCCCGTGGACGAGCTCTTCTGCACCTTCTCGGAGGTCGCCAAGGCGGGAGCACGTCAAGGACAGGTCCTCGACCTGACGGTCGCCGACGAGGCGCATCGGCTGTGGGAGTTCCGGCGCTTGAAGTTCCCGAATGGCACCATTCGCCACCTCTCCGACACGCCGATGATCGAGGAGGTCATCAGCGCGAGCCATGTCACGGCCTTCTTCCTCGATGACCACCAGGCGGTGCGCGCGGGGGAGATCGGTCACTCGGATGTCGTGCGCGAGGCCGCGAAGCGCATGGGCGTGCGGCTCGTCGAGCTGGAGCTGGACATTCAGTTCCGGTGTGGAGGCAGCGATGGCTACGTCCAATGGGTCGACATGCTGTTGGGCTTCTCGCCGCAGGCCGACCTCTCCTGGAAGACGCGCGAGGAGTACGAGGTCACGGTCGAGACCGACATGGCACGAATGGATCGGCGGCTGCGCACGCTCCAGCACCAGAACTACCGCTGCCGGATCATCGCGGGGTACTGCTGGTCATGGTCCCCGGTGGGGACGGGCGCCACCCGCCTCGTGCACGACGTGAAGGACAAGCGCTTCGGGGATTGGAGCGCGCCCTGGATCGAGAAGACGGGACAGGGGCGCAAGCCCCTGGACAATCAGTATTACCGCTGGGCCAACGAGGATGCCTATTACGAGCAGGTGGGCTCCATCTACTCGGTGCAGGGCTTCGAGTTCGATCACGTGGGCGTGATCTGGGGCGAGGATCTCGTCTGGCGCACGGACCGGTGGGTCGCGGACCTCTCCAAGAACAAGGACAAGACCTTCAAGCGGGACGTGCGCACGAGTGAAGCCGAGGCCCTGGCCAAGTTGCGCAACGTCTACCGGGTGCTGCTCACGCGCGGGACGCGGGGCACCCACGTGTTCATCCTGGACGCGGAAACACGCGCGCACGTCGAGTCGCTGCTGCGCGTCGGGCTGGCCAGACAGTTGGCCTGAGCACGGGTCATCGGTGGGGTGAAGAGGGCGGGGCGCGCCCCCTTCACCGCCTACTCCCCGATGATGTCCGCGGTGAAGACCAGGCGCTGCTCGCCGGTGAGCACGAAGTCGCGCTCCCAGACGGCGTCGTCCTGGGTGACGCGCAGGCGGTGCTCGCCCTCGAAGATCGTCTGATCCACCACCGGCGCGGTGCCCAGCGCCCGGCCATCCAGGGACACCTGGGCGCCCGCGGGCGCCTGGATGAGCACCGAGCCCATGGTGAGCTTGATGTTGAACGTCACCTTCTCCGTCGTCTGCCGCACGTCGATGAGCCGCGCGGTGCGCAGGCCCTTGGCCTCGTCCACGAGCGTCACCATGTGACGGCCCGGCGGCAGCGGCACCTGCAAGGGCGTGTGGCCCATGTTCCGGCCGTCGATGGCGATGGCCACGTCGGGGCTCACCATCAGCTCCACGAGCGTGGGCGGCACCGTGGCCGCGGGCACCACCGGCACCGCGCTGCCCGTCTTGGGCTGCACCGTGGGCGGCGGCACGCCCGCGTCCACGGGCTCCTCGACGATGAGCACCGGCGCGGTGATGTCCACCGGCGCGCCCGTGTCATCCGTCACCGACAGTGCGGGCCGGCCCCGGATGGTCCAGATGAGGCCCACGGCGCTCACCAGCAGCCCGACACCCACCGCGCTGATGAGGGCCGTGGAGGCGCGGCGCGAGCGTCTGGCCGGCGCGGGCGCGGCGGGCGGCGTCACCAGCATGCCGGGCACGAGCGGCCCCGTCACCGGCACGGGCTCGCCCTGGGGCTGGGCGGTGGCGGCGGGCGGCACCTCGATGCCCGGCGTGGGCGGCAGGGGCGTGGGCAGCACCGAGGCCGCCTCGAACCGGGGCGCGGGCGCGGCCTCGACGACGGGCGCCGGGGCGGGCGCTGGAGTGGGAGCCGGGGCGGCGGGCGCGGCCACCGGCATCGGCGCGGCCACGAGCGCCGCCGAGGGCGCCGGGTGCGTCAGCTCGACGATGCCCTGATCGATCATCGCCCGGCGTGCGCGCCGCGTCTCGGTGTCGCGCGGCAGCTGCTTGGCGAGGAACTCGGCGAGGGCGGTGGGCGTGGGCAGCTCGCCCACGATGGCCACCAGCGCCTCGCGGAACGCCAGCGCGCTCGCGTAGCGCTCCTTGGCGCGCTTGGCCGTGGCGCGGCGGATGACCTCGTTGAAGGGCAGCGGCACTTCCTCGGGCAAGGGTGGCAGGGGCCGCGAGAGGATGGCCTTGTCCGGATCGATGGAGTCCTGGAACGGCTTGCGCCCGGAGAGGCACTCGTGCAGCAAGAGGCCCAGGAGGAACACGTCCGTGGGGACCGACGAGGCCTCGCGTCCGCCCATGAGCTGCTCGGGGGCGCTGTACAGGCGGCGGTTGCGCACGCGGCGGCCATTGCCCTCGCGAGGCGCGACGCTCAGCGCGCCGTAGCCGGACACCTTCACCACGCCGTGGAAGGAGACCATGATGGTCTCCGGCCGCAGATCCGCGTGGACGAAGGGCGTGCCGTCATCGTTGCCCGCCACGTGGGCGTAGTGCACACCCATGGCCACGTCCGCGGCGATCAGCGCGGCGAAGGGGGGGGGCAGCCGCGGGCACACATCCAGCACGTGACGCAGCGGCTCACCGTCGGCGTACTCGGTGACACGCGCCACCCGGCCATCCAGCGTCACCAGGCCGTGCACGCGCAGGATGTGGGGGTGCTCGAACACCACCGCGCGCTCCGTCTCCTTCTGGAGCCGCGCCAGCATCATGGCGTCCTGGGCGACCTCGGTCGGCGCCCACACCACCACCACCGGGACGGGGGGCGCGCCCTGCTCGAGGGCCAGGGCGAGGGACGGCCGGGTGCCCTCACCCGGGATGAGGGGACCCAGCAACTGATAGCGAACCTGGCTCATGGGCGTCATGTTTTACGGCCCTCCGAGACGCACCGCCAGAGCACGAAGGTATGATTCCAAAGGCCTTGGACGGTCGCTTGCATGACAGCCCACCACGACAGCGGGGCAACTCTTCGTTCTCTGGAAGACAGGGAAAGCCTTTTTAATCTTCGTTCGTTGCAAAACTTCTTTCGCTTCGTGCCAAGTGGAGGGTAATAATCCAGCACTGCTGAATTGATTGGGGGCGGTTGCTTCGCGGCTTCACGGTCCGTGGAACGGCCCCCACCTGGGAGCGGGGCATGTGGAGAACGTCCGGGAAGTCGCCGAGGGTGGGGGAGCGGGCGAGCGCGTTCCGCCGACTCCGGCCGGTGTTCGTGTTCTCCGGCCAGGGCTCGCAGTGGGCGGGCATGGGCCGGGCCCTCCTGGAGCGCTCGACGGTGTTCGAGATGGTGCTCCGGGCGTGTGACGTCCAGGTGCGGCGGCGGCTGGGCTGGTCCCTGCTGGACGTGGTGACGGCGCGCGAGGCGCCGCTCGGGGACATCGAGGTGAGCTGCCCGGCGATCGTGTCCATGGAGATCGCCCTGGCGGCGCTGTGGCGCTCGTGGGGCGTGGAGCCGGCGGCGGTGGTGGGGCACAGCATCGGCGAGGTGGCGGCGGCGCACGTGGCGGGGGTGCTGTCGCTGGAGGACGCGCTGCACGTCATCTGCGAGCAGGGCCGGGCCATGGGGCGGCTGCGGGGACGGGGCGCCATGGCGGTGGTGAGCCAGCCCTGGGAGCGCATGGGCGAGGTGACGGCCCTGAGCGAGGGCAAGCTGTGGCCCGTCATCCACGCGAGCCCCGAGTGGACGGTGCTCGCCGGGGAGCCGGCGGCCCTGGACGGCGCGCTGGAGGTGCTGCGCGAGCGCGGGGTGGTGGCGCGCCGGGTGGACTCCGAGGTGGCGGCGCACTGCCCCCAGGTCAACCCCCTGCGCGAGGACTTGCGCGCGCGGCTCGCCGGGGTGCGCCCGCGGCCGGAGCGGGTGCCGCTGGTGTCCACGGTGACGGGGCGGGACCTGGCCGGCCCGCGCCTGGACGCGGACTACTGGGTGCGCAACCTCTCCGAGCCGGTGCTCCTGCGCGAGGGCCTGGACACGCTCATCACCGAGGGCCACGACACCTTCCTGGAGATCAGCCCCCACCCGCTGGTCAAGCACTGGGTGGAGTCGTGCCTGGACGCGGCGGAGCGCCCGGGCCGGGTGCTGGTGTCGATGCGGCGGGGCCGGGAGCCCGGCCAGGAGCTGCTCGAGACGCTGCGGCTCTTGTCGCGCCCGAGCCTGGACGCCGTGCCCGCGCTCAGGCCGTGAGCAGGGACAAGAGGGCGCGGCGGCGGCTCGTGGCGCGGCGCCAGGGCGGCGTCCAGCGCGCGCGCGAGGGCACGACGGCCTGTTGCACGGACAGGCCCCCGGGGCCACCGAGCAGCAGGCCCAGCGCCGTGGCGATGAGCGCCAGGTTGTACTCGTAGCCGCCCTGACGGCTGTCGAAGCCGTTGGGGCCATGCACCTTGGCGATCGCCACCGCCTGCGTCACCAGCACCGCGAGCGCGGCCACCCGGGTGCCGATGCCCAGCAAGGACAGCACGCCCACGCCCACCTCGGTCCAGCCGGTGGCGAGTGCCCAGGGACGGGCCGGGGTGATGCCCAGCTTGTCGAAGACGTGGGTGGTCTCCTCCAGGCCCTTGGGCCGCAGCTTCCCGATGCCGTGGTAGAGCATCACCGAGCTCAAGGTGGCCCGGAGGGGCAGGGCCGAGTGGTGGGCCAACTGCCCTTGCATCGCCGTCAGGGTCGCCGCCGTCGCCATGTGGGGTCCTCCACTGCTGGTGTGGTCCCCCAACCGTTCGCATCCCCCGCCGCCGGGACAACCACGAGCGGGCGGGGGAGCGAGCGCGGGCCTGGGACCTACCCCGGCGTGAACCAGAGCACGGACAGGGGCGGCAGGGTCAGCAGCGCCGAGGCGTCCTGGCCGTCCCACCCCTGGGGCTCGGTCTGGACGTAGCCGTGATTGCCCAGGCCCGAGCCGGCGTAGCCCTCCGCGTCCGTGTTGAGCAGCTCCACGTAGCCGCCGTGCCGGGGGAAGCCCACGCGGTAGCCCTCGCGGGCCACGGGCGACAGGTTGGCCACGCACACCACGTGGCCGCCCGGCTGGTGCGAGCGGCGCACGAAGGCCAGCACGTTGTTGTCCGCCGCGTCCGGCTGCAGCCACTGGAAGCCCATGGGCTCGTGGTCCGCGTCGTACAGGGCGGGGTGGGCGCGGTAGAGCCGGTTGAGGTCCCCCACCAGCGCCTGGATGCCGGCGTGTCCCTTGTCCTGGAGCAGGTGCCAGTCGAGGCTCTTGTCGTTGTTCCACTCGGCCGGCTGGCCGAACTCCCCGCCCATGAAGAGCAGCTTCTTGCCCGGGTGGGCCCACATCCACGCGAGCAGCGCGCGGAGATTGGCGCGCTTCTGCCACGCATCCCCCGGCATCTTGTTGATGAGCGAGCCCTTGCCGTGCACCACCTCGTCGTGGCTCAGCGGCAGCATGAAGTGCTCGCTGAAGGCGTAGAGCAGGCCGAACGTGAGCTGGCTGTGGTGGTGCTGGCGGTAGATGGGATCCTTGCTGAAGTACTTCAGCGTGTCGTGCATCCAGCCCATGTTCCACTTGAAGTGGAAGCCGAGGCCGCCCTCCTGGGTGGGCTGGCTCACCTTGGGCCACGCGGTGGACTCCTCGGCGATCATCACCGCGCCGGGGTACTTGGCGCGCACCTTGTCGTTGAGCTCGCGCATGAACGCGATGGCTTCCTCGTTCTCGCGGCCACCCCAGCGGTTGGGCACCCACTCGCCGTGCTTGCGGCTGTAGTCGAGGTAGAGCATGGAGGCCACCGCGTCCACGCGCAGGCCGTCCAGGTGGTACTCCTCGAACCAGAAGAGGGCGTTGGCGATGAGGAAGTTGCGCACCTCGTTGCGGCCGAAGTTGAAGACGTAGGTGCCCCAGTCCGGCTGCGAGCCCTGGCGCGGATCCGCGTGCTCGTAGAGCGCCGTGCCGTCGAACTGGCCCAGGGCGTGCGCGTCGCGCGGGAAGTGGCCGGGCACCCAGTCGAGGATGATGCCGATGCCCTGCGCGTGCAGGTGGTTGACGAGGTAGCGGAAGTCGTCCGGGTGGCCGAAGCGCGCGGTGGGCGCGTAGTAGTTGCCCACCTGGTAGCCCCAGGAGCCGCCGAAGGGGTGCTCGGACACGGGCATCAGCTCCACGTGGGTGAAGCCCGTCTGCTTCACGTAGTCGGCGAGCGCGTGCGCCATCTCGCGGTAGGTGAGCGAGCGGTCCCCGTCCTCCACCACGCGCCGCCACGAGGCCAGGTGCACCTCGTAGACGCTCCACGGCTTGCGGTGCACGTCCTGGGTGGAGCGCTCGCGCATCCAGCCCTCGTCCGACCACTGGAAGTGGTTGAGGTCGTGCACCACGGAGGCCGTGGCGGGGGGCACCTCCGTGCGGAAGGCGAAGGGGTCGGACTTGAGCAGCCGCTGGCCGCCCTGGCCCGCGCGGATCTCGAACTTGTAGCGCGTGCCCTCGCCCACCTCGGGGATGAACAGCTCCCAGATGCCCGAGGCGCCCATGCGCCGCATGGTGTGCAGCCGCCCGTCCCAGCTGTTGAAGTCACCCACCACGCTCACGCTCTGGGCGGTGGGGGCCCACACGGAGAAGGCCACGCCGCTGATGCCGTTGTGGTGCACGGGCCGCGCGCCCATGCGCTTCCACAGCGCCTCGTGGCGGCCCTCGCCCGCGTAGTACAGGTCCATGTCGCCCAGCGTGGGCAGGAAGCTGTAGGGGTCGCGCAGGGTGAACGTCTTCTTGCCGGGGTACTCCACCTCCACCTGGTAGTTGAAGGTGTCCTGGCGGCCGTTGATGCGCGCCTCGAAGACGCCGTTCTGGCGCTGCGTCATGGGGATGCGGCCGCCGAACTCGGGCAGCACGTGGATGGAGACCGCGTCGGGGCGGTAGGTGCGCACCACCACGCCGTCCCCGTCCGGGTGGATGCCCAGCACGCGGTGGGGCTCGCCGTGCCGCAGCTCCACGATCTGCTGCAGCTCGGCGTCGATCTGCTGACGATCCGTCGGCTTCTTCACTTGCGGACCTCCATTCTCATGAGGGCCTGGACGGGGATACGCACCCAGTCCGGCCGGTTCTGTAGCTCGTAGCGCACTTCGTAGAGCATCTTCTCCAGCTCGAAGGCGCCCAGCATCGCGCTGAAGGTCGCCTCGTCCTGGGGCAGGAAGGGCGCGCCCTGGGTGGCGGCGCGGTAGCCCTCGAGGAACGCCTGACGCGCGGGCTGCAGCCGCTCGCCCTCGGCCTGCCCCTCCAGCCGCACCGTGGCCTCCGCGTAGTCGAAGGAGCGCAGCATGCCCGCCACGTCCCGGAGCGCCGAGTACTTCTCCCGACGCTGGGCGAAGGTGCGGCCCGGCTCGCCCTCGAAGTCGAAGATGAGCCAGTCCCCCTCCGAGCGCAGCACCTGGCCCAGGTGCAGGTCGCCGTGGATGCGGATCTTCTGGCCCGAGGGCGGCACGTGCGCGAGCTGCCGCACGTGGCCGAGCAGATCCTCGCGCCGGTCCTCCAGCGCGGGCGTGTGGCGCGCCGCCTGGCTGAGCGTCACACCCATCTCCCCCATGATGGAGGCGCTCCAGCGCTGCAGATCCTCGGCGAGCAGGGGCTCGGGGGTGAACGCCGGATCATCCGTGCTGGAGGCGAGCGCGTGGTGCAGCTCCCCCAGCCGCTGGCCCAGCCGGCGCACGTCCCCGACGAAGGCCGCGTCGAGCGCCGGGCCCCGGCGGAAGGACTCCAGCGTGTAGCGCCAGCCGTCCACCACGTCCGGAATGAAGCGATTCACCACGGCGAGCGTGGCGCCCGCGGGCCCCTCGGACTGGAGCGCGCCGAGCAGGGTGGGGGTGGCGCGAAAGGACGTCCGGGTCGCCAGGAAACGGCCCACCTCGTACTCGGGGTTGATGCCGGGCTCCAGCTTGCGGATGACCTTGAGGATGAGCTTCTCGGCCACCACGATGGACGTGTTGCTCTGCTCCACCTGGAGCCGGCGCACCGGCACCGGCGAGGGCAGGGCGACCAGCCCCTCGGCCGTGTCGAGCCACTCGCCCACGAGCTTGCCCGAGGCGCTCGGCACCTCGCGCTTCTCGCGGATGAGCTGGAACAGGGCGCGCAGGACCTCGGGGTCCTCGAAGGCGTCCTTGACGCCGTCGTCCGAGGGCAGCACGGGCAGGAGGTAGCGCTCGGGCGAGCCCAGCTCGTAGATGACCTCCAGCACGGCCAGGGTGAAGGTGCGTCCGCCGGGCAGCTCCACGGTGGCGTTGTCCAGGGTGGACACGGACTTGATGGGCCAGGCCTTGCCCGCGAACCACCGCTGGCTGCGCAGGAAGTCCGGGAGCTTCGTCAGATCGATCGGTGCCGTCATGGCATTCCCCTCCCGGGAGCGAGTTTCTCGAGGCGGAACCACAGGAACATGTAGGGCCCCAGCGTGAGCTGGTAGGGCAGGTGGGAGATCATCGGGAAGGGCGTCTCGCCCATCAGCTCGATGGGCACCTGGCCCTCCCAATCCCGCATGTCCAGCACCGCGGGCTGGGCGAAGCGCGACAGGTTGCAGACGATGAGGATGGACTGGCCCTCGTGCTCGCGCATGAAGGCGAGCACCTTGCGGTTGTCCGGGTTGAGCCAGCGCAGCTTGCCCATGGCGAAGGCGGGGTAGCGCTGGCGCACGCGGATGAGGCGCTTGACCCAGCTGAGCAGCGACGAGCGCGTGCGCTCCTGGGCCTCCACGTTGATGCTCTGGTAGCCGTAGACGGGGTCGCCGATGACGGGCGCGTACAGCCGCGCGTTGTCCGCGCGCGAGAAGCCCGCGTTGCGATCGCTCGTCCACTGCATGGGCGTGCGCACGCCGTTGCGATCGCCCAGGTAGATGTTGTCCCCCATGCCGATCTCGTCCCCGTAGTACATGACGGGGGTGCCGGGCAGGGTGAACAGGAGGCTGTGCATCAGCTCGATGCGCCGCCGCCCGTTGTCCATGAGCGGCGCGAGCCGCCGCCGGATGCCCAGGTTGATGCGCATGCGCGGATCCGTGGCGTACTCCCGGTACATGTAGTCCCGGTCCTCGTCCGTCACCATCTCGAGCGTGAGCTCGTCGTGGTTGCGCAGGAAGATGGCCCACTGGCAGCTCTCCGGGATGTCCGGCGTCTGCTGGAGGATCTCCACGATGGGCGTCCTATCCTCGCGGCGCACCGCCATGAACAGGCGGGGCATCACGGGGAAGTGGAAGCCCATGTTGAACTCGTCGCCGTCACCGAAATAGACGCGCACGTCCGCGGGCCACTGGTTGGCCTCGGCGAGCAGCATCTTGTCCGGGTACTCGGCGTCGATCGTCTTGCGCAGCTTCTTGAGGAAGACGTGCGTCTCCGCGAGGTTCTCGCAGTTGGTCCCCTCGCGCTCGAACAGGTAGGGCACGGCGTCGCAGCGAAAGCCGTCCACGCCCATGTTCAGCCAGAAGCGCATGACGTCCAGCATGGCCTCCTGGACCTCGGGGTTGTCGTAGTTGAGGTCCGGCTGGTGGCTGAAGAAGCGGTGCCAGAAGTACTGCTTGGCCACCGGATCCCACGTCCAGTTGGAGCGCTCGGTGTCCGTGAAGATGATGCGCGCTTCCTTGTACTTGTCGTCCGTGTCGCTCCAGACGTAGTAGTCGCGCTTGGGGCTCTTGGGATCCCGCCGCGCTTCCTGGAACCAGGCGTGCTGGTCACTCGTGTGGTTGACGACGAGCTCGCTCAGGATGCGGATGTCGCGCTTGTGGGCCTCGTCCACCAGGCGCTGGAAGTCCGCGAGCGTGCCGTAGTCCGGGTGCACCGCGTAGAAGTCCGCGATGTCGTAGCCGTCATCCCTCAAGGGCGAGGGGTAGTGCGGCAGGATCCACAAACAGGTGACACCCAGGTCCTGCAGGTAGGGCAGCTTCTCGATGAGACCTGGGATGTCTCCGTGCCCGTCCCCGTTGGAGTCGTGGAACGCGCGGATGTGGAGTTCGTAGATGACTGCCTTCTTGTACCAGAGCGGATCCGTCTGGGTGGTCATAGCGTGGGAGAACCTGGCCTATTCGTAGTAGTCGAATGCTTGCTCGGAGCGACGGAAACGGTAGATGGCCCAGATGGCCGCGGGCTGATCCGGCGTGAGCCGCACCTGCGCGGTGGGACCCTGCCAGAGGCCGCGCGTGTCGGAGATGAGCTCGTGCACCTGGTACGTCTCATCCGGCTGGATGCCCAGCTCCTCCAGGGGCACGTACAGCACCGAGTCCTGCGCGTTGTACGGGTCGAAGCTCACCGCCACGAGCACCTGGCTCAGGCCGTCCGGCGTGCGCTTGGAGTAGAACATCACCTGCTCGTTCTCCGAGGGGTGGAAGCGCAGGTTGTCGTAGAGCTGGAAGGCGCGGTGGCGCTGGCGGATGCCATTGAGCGTCGCGATGTAGTCGCGGATGTGGCCCGGCTGGTCCGGGTTCCACGCCTTGAGCTCGTACTTCTCCGAGTCGCGGTACTCCTCCTTGCCGGGCGCCAGGGGCGTGCCGTCGCAGAACTCGTAGCCGCAGTACATGCCCCACACGCTGGAGAGCGTGGCGGCCATGGCGGCGCGCAGCTTGAAGCCCGGCGGGCCGCTCCTCTGGAGGAACTCCGGGAGGATGTCCGGCGTGTTGGGCCAGAGGTTGACGCGCATGAAGTCGGACACCGGCGGCTGGGTGACCTCCTCCAGGTACTCCTGCATCTCGCCCTTGAAGTTGCGCCAGGTGAAGTAGCTGTAGGACTGGGAGAAGCCGAGCTTCGCCAGCGCCTTCATCACCTTGGGCCGGGTGAAGGCCTCGGACAGGAAGACGACGTCGGGCCGCTCGGTCTGCACCTCGCGGATCATCCACGCCCAGAACTGCATGGGCTTGGTATGCGGGTTGTCCACGCGGAAGATGCGCACGCCCAGCTCCACCCAGTGCATCACCACCGACTTGAGCTCCGGCCAGAGCGTGTCGCGGCCCGGGCCCAGCCAGTCGAAGTTGACGATGTCCTCGTAGCGCTTGGGCGGGTTCTCCGCCGTCTTGATGGTGCCGTCGGGGCGGTGGAGGAACCACTCGGGGTGTTCCTTCACGTAGGGGTGGTCCGGCGAGCACTGGTACGCCAGGTCCATGGCGATCTCGATGCCCTGGGCGTTGGCCTCCTTCACGAAGCGCGCGAAGTCCTCCAGCGTGCCGAGCTGGGGGTGGATGGCCTTGTGGCCGCCCTCGGGGCCGCCGATGGCCCAGGGGCTGCCCACGTCGTCCGGACCCGGGGTGAGGCTGTTGTTCTTGCCCTTGCGCGCCTTGATGCCAATGGGGTGCACGGGCGGCAGGTAGATGACGTCGAAGCCCATGGACTGCACGTAGGGCAGCCACTTCTCCGCGTCCTTGAGCGTCGCGTGCGTGCGGCCGTCGCGCAGCGCCGAGCGCGGGAAGAACTCGTACCACGAGCCAAAGCGCGCCTTCTCGCGGTCCACGAAGACCTCGAGCACGCGCTCATAGCGCGCGGCCACCGAGCGGTCCGCGTACCGCGACGCCACGCGCTTGAGCTCCGGCTCCATCGCCGCGGCGATGGCGTTGGGGCTCATGCCCTGGTCGAAGAGGGTGGCCGCCTTGAGCATGCGCTCGGCGTCCTCCGGGTGGCCGTCCTGGCGCGCGCGCTCCGCGTGGGCCCGGAGCATGGCGGCGCCTTCCAAGAGCTCGCTGCGCACGTCGCGCCCCACGTCCACCTTGCGCTTGATCTCCGTCACCCAGGTGGCGAAGAAGTCCGGCCAGGCTTCCACCGTGTATTCGTAACGGCCATTGCTCGTCAGGGGGAAGCTGCCTTCCCACAGGTCGTTGCCCCGGGGCGAGGACATGGGCACCTCGGCCCACTCCGTCGCCAGGCCGCGCGGCGCGGACTGCCGCCAGCGCACCACGGCCACCAGGACATCGTGACCTTCCTTGAAGATGTCCGCCTGGACGGTGAAGGTCTCTCCCTCCACCCGCTTCACGGGCCAGCGGCCCGCATCCAACTGCGGCCGGACATTCTCGATGACCGTGCTTCCGATTCGCTCGATTCGCTCGCTCATAGATTGAAGGCGGCCCCTTATAGGTCTCCGCGCCGGAATGCCGACGCTGACTTTCACCAGGCGTTGAAGATGGACGCTCCAAGCGTTCCGCCTGTTCAAGGGTGAACGGTAGGGATGGGCGGGCGAGGTGCACACCCGCGCCACGCACTTCGCGTCGCCCCACGCCCCGGCGCGTGGGCGGCCGAGCGTGCGAGGGTCACGAGGTGGCTCGTCAGCCGCTGGAGCGGGGGAGGGGATTGCGGGAGGGGCGCCCGGGCCACACGCGGGAGGAGGAACTCACTCTCCACGGGCCTCGAGGCAACGGCTCCCCCCTCTATCTTCCCCCTCTATCTAAAGAAGGGAGGAGAGGGGGGCCGGTGATCCTACGGCTGGGCGGCGACGGCCTGGGACTTGTGCCGGTAGAAGAGCACCAGCGTGTAGCAGTGGAACTCGTTGTCACTCGACTGGCAGACCACGCGGTCGACGATCTCCAGATCCGCGTTGCTCTTGAGCCAGCGGGTCACGTTCTCGCCCAACTCCTCGCGCTCCTTGGCCTTCGTCGCGGAGAACACCTTCACGCCCGTGAACATCGCCTTCCACTCCTTGAGGGTGATTTGTAACTCAGTGTGCGGAAGGTTACCGCGCGCTGTTCCTGGGTGTCAAAAAACCTGACCCGGAAGCAGGCAGGCGTGATCCCGGGGGTTCCCGCCCGGGAGGGCATGGCTAGATTCCAGGAGTCATTGGATGTGACGCCCGAGGGAGGGGCCTTCGGGCGGGTTGGGGATGGGCGAAGGGGGCACAATCATGGACGTGAAGACCAAGAAGGATCTGGCGGTCGACTTCATCAACGAGATTCGCACGATGGATCCCGCCGCGCTCAACGCGCTGATCGTGAAGGAAGCTGGGGAGGATCTCGCCCAGTTCTTCCTCAACTACAGCGCGAACCTCATCTCCAAGGACCCTTCGCGCGTCCTGGAGAACACCTCGTCGCTGATGCTGATGGGCTACCTCATCCGCACCCACGAGGAGCGCAACACCCAGGTGAAGCAGTCGGGCATCCAGGGCTACGCGTTCGCCTGATTCGCGGGTCCGGGGCAGCGCCGAGGCTCGACAGCTCCCACGGGAGCCTGTTAGGGAGCGGCGCTCATGCTCATCGATCTGCACGCGCACTCGTATCTGTCCAAGGACTGCGATCTGGACCCTCGCGCGGTCCTGGATCGCGCCGCCATGTTCGGCCTGGACGGAGTCGCCTTCACGGAGACCAACACCCAGGACGGCTGCGACGAGCTGTTCGAGATTGGCGCCAAGGCCAAGGTGAAGGTCTTCGTCGGGCTGGAGCTCGTCACCGACCGGGGCCAGTACCTGTGCTTCTTCCCGAATCCGGAACGCGCGCCCGAGCCGGTGCAGCTCTGGGGCAGCAACCGGGAGAAGCCCTGGAGCGCCGCCGAGTGTCTGCCCAAGGTGCGCTCGCTGGGCGCGGCCATCGTCGCCGCCCGGCCGTACGACCGCGACTCCCACCACCCGGCCATGGACTACGTGCGCACGCTCGGCGGTCTGGTGTGCGCGGTGGAGGGCTACAACGCCCGGGTGAAGCAGACGGCGAACGACCTGGCCGTGGAGGCCGCCGAGACGCTCAAGGTCCCCTGCACGGGCGGCAGTGACGCGCGCGCCACCGTGGACGAGGTGGGCTATGGCGCCACCTTCTTCAAGAAGCCGGTCAAGACGCAGGAGGAGCTCGTGGCGGCGCTGCTCGCCGGGGACTTCCATGCCGTCATGGCGGGCGAGCTGCCCCGGCTCACCCGTCCGGGCGAGGCGCAGGCGGCGCGGGCCGCGGCCTCCAAGCGGCGGGGCGGCGGGGGTGGTGGAGGTCGGCGGCGCCGGTAGACTCCAGGTCCAGGAGGGTTGCCCATGGACTTCGTCACGAGTGAGCTCCGGCAGTTGCGCGCCTTCGCGAAGCGTCGGCTCGCGGGCCCCCGGGGTCCCGGGCTGGTGGACTTCCTGGAGGGCGCCCGTTGGGAGGACACGGCGTGGGATCGGCCGCTCGTCCCCGAGCCGCTGAGCCTGGGCTTCCATACCCCGTGGTGGGCGCTCTACGACGAGGAGCAGCGGCTCGCGCTCAACCACTGGATCTACATGCTGATGTACTACCGCATCAGCGACGGCGAGCGCTTCGTCGTGGCCGCCAACCGGGCCGTGGCGGACTTCCTCGACGGCGTGGACGCGGACGTGGCGGGGCTGCTCCGGCTGGAGGCGGACGAGGAGGAGGACCACATCGCGGCGTTCGAGCGGGTGCGGGCCGTGCTCACGCGGCGCCACGGGGTCGAGGGCCTGCGCATGCCCGTCAAGCCGCTGCGGCCCTACCTCGTGTCCCGGCGCACGCTGCGCTTCCTGTGCGAGCGCTTCGGCGCGGACTTCGTGGCGTCCTACTACCTGGGGCGCGGCATCGTGAACCACCTGGGCAAGGCCTTCGAGACCCAGGTGGAGACGGTGGACGCGGGGGCCTCGGCGCTCGCGCGCCTGTCCCACCTGCACACGGTGGACGAGAACCGGCACATGGCGGTGTCGCGGATGATGGCCGCGTGCACCCATGGCCTCGTCGAGCGGCGCAAGCACACCAGCGCCCTGTACGAGGCCCTGCACCACGGCCTGCAGCACGTCATGGTGCGCTACACCCTGTCCGACACCCTCACCAAGCGGCAGGAGCGCGCCATGTCCCTGCACGTGCTGCCGCGGATGCGGGCCTTCCAGAACGTGCCGCGCGAGCGGCTCGAGGCCACCATCGACGCGCACTTCACCGGCCTCAACGGCCTGGAGCGCGTGCGCAATACCTTCATGCCGCGCTTCAACCAGCGCATTCTCGAGCGGGCGTGCCTCGCACCGGAGGACAAGCGCGACTGGTTCGAGCTCATCACCTCGCTCCAGGGCAACCTGCGCTACTTCCCCGCGCACTACGTGCCGGGCCTGAGCACCACGGAACGTCTCCTCCCGGACCCGGAGGCCTGAGCCCTCGCGCGCCCGGCGGCTCGGGCAGCCAGAAGTCAACACCCCCCGCGTTCGTCGCCTCTGCTCCGGGGAGGACGTTGTTAAGGCAGGGCCCTCTCCCATCCCAGAGGCTGCCATGACGACGATGTTGAAGAAGGCCCTGCTCGGTGTCTCCGCCGCGTCCCTGATGGCGGCTTGCGCGCACGATCCGGCCACGCCGAACCCGACGCCGGGTGGGACGCCGCCGGCCACGCCGCCCCCGGCGCTGCCCGCGCCCGACACGAGCCACGACGTGCAGAACTACAGCGAGGTCATCGGCTGGCCTGATGGCCAGACGCCCGTGGCTCCCGAGGGCTTCGTGGTGACGAAGTACGCGGATGGCTTCCAGAACCCCCGCTGGCTCTACGTGCTGCCCAACGGCGACGTGCTCGTGGCCGAGTCGAACACCGAGCCCAAGAGCAAGGAGGACCTCCAGAAGGCCCAGGCGTCCGGCAAGGCCGCCTCCCAGCGCATCGGCGCGAGCGCCAACCGGATCACCCTCCTGCGCGACGCCAACGGCGACGGCACGCCCGAGGTGCGCGAGACCTTCCTGAAGGATCTCCACCAGCCCCTGGGCATGCTGCTGCTCCAGGATCGCTTCTACGTCGCCAACACCGACGGCGTCTGGCGCTACCCCTACGACGCCACGCAGCTGTCCGTGCGCGCCGCGGGCGAGAAGATCCTCACCCTGCCGGCCGGGGGGTACAACAACCACTGGACGCGCAACCTGCTGGCCAACGCCGACGGCTCGAAGATCTACGTCTCGGTGGGCTCGGGCAGCAACGTGGCCGAGCACGGCCTGGACAACGAGATCCGCCGGGCGGACATCCTGGAGATCAACCCGGACGGCTCGGGCGAGCGCATCTACGCGAGCGGCCTGCGCAACCCCGTGGGCATGGACTGGGCCCCGGGCACCTCCACGCTGTGGACCGTGGTCAACGAGCGCGACAAGCTGGGCGATGACCTGGTGCCCGACTACCTCACGGGCGTGAAGGAAGGGGGCTTCTACGGCTGGCCCTTCGCCTACTTCGGCCCGAACGAGGATCCCCGGCTCGCCGGCCAGCGGCCCGACCTGGTGCAGAAGACCCTGGTGCCGGACGTGGCGCTGGGCTCGCACACCGCGTCCCTGGGGCTCGCCTTCTACAAGGGCCAGGCCTTCCCGGAGAAGTACCGCGGCGGCGCCTTCATCGGGCAGCACGGCTCGTGGAACCGCTCGGAGATCGTCGGCTACAAGGTCGTCTTCGTGCCCTTCAAGGACGGCCGTCCCAGCGGCGCACCCGAGGACTTCCTCACCGGCTTCATCGCCGACCGCGCCGCCGCCAAGGTGTATGGCCGCCCGGTGGGCGTGCTCGCGCTGCCCGACGGCTCGCTGCTGGTGGCGGACGACTCGAGCAACACGATCTGGCGCGTGGCCGTGAAGCCCTGAGGCACCCCGAGACACCGCCCCGCCTCCGTCTGAGAAGGGCGGGGCGGCGTCCCGTGAGGGGGCCTACTTCGCGGGGGCCTCGGTGGCGCCCGCGCCCTCATCGATGCGCGTCACCACGCCGTCGGTGAGGAACACCCGGCGCTTGCCGCCCGGGTACACCCACTCCTGATTCACCCGAGGGCCGTCCAGCGTGCGGCGGATGGTCTCCGGCGCGCCCCAGGACAGCTCCAGCGCGGCCTCGGGCATGCCCTCCAGGACACGCTTCTGCTGGAGGGCTTCCCGGAAGCGCGCCGCGAACTTGCCCAGCCGGGGTGCCGGGTCCTGCACCAGCAGGTGCCGGTCCAGCTCCGCGCGCACGTCCTCCCGCGTGTCCAGCCGGGGCGGCAGCACGAGGATGATGGGCGAGCCGGCCGGCGCGCCCTCCACCTGGAGGTACACCCAGGGCTGGGTGCGCGGGGAGTACAGCACCCGCTCGGCGATGGCCCAGGAGGTGGGGAACTCCACCTTGAGCACCCGCACCTGGGTGCCCGCGGGCACCAGCGTCTGGATGGGCCCGGGGTTGAGGGGCTGGCCCTTGGTGTCGTTGAGCAACCGCACCTCCTCGGGCGGGTAGGGCGTGAGCAGCCGCTTGGAGCCATCCCCGAAGAAGGGGGTGACGTAGCTGGAGACCTTCAGGTAGCGCACCGCCGCCGGGCCCGTGGTCAGATCCCGATCCAACGACGAGCGGTCCTCCGCGCTGAGCTTCGTCTGGCTCGCGCAGCCGGCGGCCAGCAGCAGGGTGAGGGACAGGACGAGGAGTCGTTTCACGCGGGGCACCCCGTCCTAGAAGGCGAAGCCGAAGGCCCGCGTGGAGACGAGCGGCGCGTCCCGGCCGTTGGAGGTGTCCGCCACGAGGATGGCGCGCCGGCGCGTGGCCTCGACGATGCGAGCGCCGCCCGCCGTCTGGTAGGCGTCGATGCCCTGGATGACGTGCGAGACGAGCAGGGCCAGGCCGCCGATGCCCCAGAAGATGCCGCCCAGGGCGTAGTGCAGCACGCTGCTGGCGACGATGATGGCCACGTCCACCACCAGGAAGAGGATGAAGCCGTTGGTGTCCCCGGCCACGATGTGCCCGAGGCCAAAGCCGAGGATCAGGCCGAGCGCCAGCGAGAGCACCGGCCGCAGGTCGCTGCTCACGCCGCCGCCGGTGTCCAGGGGCAGGGGAGCGTCCATGAGCCCCAGACGCGTGGCGTCCGTGAGGCGCAGGGCCGGGGTCTCCGAGGGCTTGAAGGTGGCCGCCAGCTCCAGTCCCTCGAGCAGCCGCGCCTGGCGGCCTTCCCACGTCCGGGCGAAGGAGACGGAGGGATCCGCGGCGGACGGCGCGGACTCCACGGGGGTGAGGGCGAACAACGAGGCGAGCAGTACGGGAACGAGCATGGAGACGGTCCTCTCGCGCGGGATCGCGCGGCAAGGCGCCTCCTTAACTCAGGCGGCGGGCGGGGGGGACGCGTTGTCGTCCAGGCGCCGCCGCTGCTCGCCACAACCCTTCACCGGTGGACAGATGGGGCCGCGGCCCTCGGGATCGGGGACGAGCAGGAACCGGCCCTTGCCACGGGCATCGGTCAGCTCCGGATGGTCACAGAGCACACAGCGACGGGGGGGACGCTTGGACGGGGGAAAGGGCACGTGGCCCAGTCTCCCCCTGGCGCTCCCCCCTCGCGACTTTTCCGCCGCTCAGCTCTTGGCGGCGGCCGGCGCGGCCGGCGTGCTGCTCGTCGTGCCGCTGGAGGTGCTCGGCGTGGACGAGGACGACGACGCGGACGACGTGTCGCTGGAGCCGGACGCGCCCGTGCTGGTGCTGGTGCCGGAGCCGGACGAGCCCGAGGACGACGAGCCCCCGCTGGAGCCGGACGTGTTGGTGGAGCCGTAGAGGTCCTTGTACCAACCGCCGCCCTTGAGGTGGAAGCTCGAGCGGCTCACCACGCGGCTGAGTGACGCCTGGGCGCCGCACGCGGTGCACTTCTCCGGCGTGGGATCGCTGATCTTCTGCAGGACGTCGATCGTCTTTCCACAGGAGCTGCAGCTGTATTCGTAGATGGGCATGGGACTGGGGCCTCTTTCTAGGATGTGGAGGAGGGAGGGAGCGTGCCCTTGAGGTGCGCCGGCGCCACGCCCAGGCGCTCGAGGGCGCGCGAGACGAGCTCGGAGGGCGCCCCGTGCTTGCGGGCGATCGCCTCGCAGAGGGCGCTGATCGAGGCCACGTCGGGGCCTTCCTCGCGCACCATGACTTCCAGCTCGCGGCGCAGCATGTCGGAGAAGCGCTTCTTGATGCCGAGGTCCACCAGGTACTTGTCGCGCCCGAGCAGATCCAGCTTCTGGGTGAGGTGGCGGCCGGTGAGGGCCTCGCGGCGGAAGCGCTCGCGCACGGCCTCCACCTGCTCGGAGATGCCGAGCTTGGCCTCGAGCTGCTTGAGCTCCGGCGGGCTCAGGCCCAGCGCCCAACCCACCCGGCCGGACGCGCCGCGGTGCTCGGTGAACGAGGCCAGGATGGCCGCGTGCTCGCGCTCCTCCAGGGCGGACAGCAGCCCGTGCTCCTTGAGCACCGACTCCATCTCCCCGAGCGTCAGCTCCCCGCGCGGCCCGTTGTACTGCTGCTCCACGGCCTTGTGCAGTGCGAAGCGGTTCTCGTTGGACTCCAGCAGGGCCTCGAGGACTTCCTTGCCGCCCGCGCGCGTGAGCTCCTGGAAGCTCGACTTGGGCGCCTCCAGACGGGTGAAGCGGCCGCGTGGCTTGGGCAGGTCGCGCCGCAGGAAGCTCGGCCCGTCCTGATCCAGCTCCTCGGGCGGTGGCTCGGCGGTGGCCTGCCGCTTGCGCGGCGCGATGCGCGACTGGACGGTCTCGGCCGCCGGCTCGGTCTCCCGGCGGGCATGCACGTTGAGGGGTGGGGGGGCGGCCTGCCGGGCCGGGGGCACGGCGAAGGTCGGCACGTCGGCCACGGGAGGCGCGGGCGGGCGCTTCTCCTCATGGACGCGGGCCAACTCCCGCACCACCTCGTAGTACCCACAGGCCTGCCGGGTCGCGGCGGTCGCCGGGGCCGTGCCGTGGAGCACGTCCACCACGGCGAAGGGCCCCAGGGGCGTGGCGCCGGGCTCCGCGTCCGTCAAACCGCGGACGCGGAAGTCGTCGGCCTCGGTCAGCAGGGCGAGGGCCTCGCGGACCTCGGAGGGGGTTGCAGGCGATTGGGCTCGCCGGCAGTAGTCGGAGACGGCCACCGCCACGGGGGTGGGGACGTCATCGGGTTGCCGTTGTCTCTGCCAGTGACGGTTCATGAAATCGCGGAAAAATGCTCGTTTACGAGGCCGGGTGCCTCTATCTTCGCTGGCGGACGGGTGTCAATGAATCCGACAGGCCTCAATCTAAACAGCCAGAGGCGGGTGCAAGTCGGTAGTACATCTGGACCGGGGCCCGTGCATCCCGCACGCTCTCCCGGTGGACGCACGCTGGCCCGGCAGGACAGGGGAGCGGGCCAGGAGGCAGGCGAGCTGTGAATCGGAACATGGACGAGGTGCTGCAGCACTACATGGCGCAGCACGGGCTGAAGAGCACGCGCCAGCGCAGCCTCATCATCGACACCTTCTTCTCCGTCGGCGGGCACCTGTCCGTCGAGGAACTGTGGAACAAGGTGCGAGAGCAGGATGCCAAGGTTTCCGTGGCCACGGTGTACCGGACCATGAAATTGCTCGGGGAGTGTGGATTGGCCCACGCTCGCAATTTCGGGGACGGGCAGACGCGCTATGAGGCGGCCGTGGGTCGCCACCACCACGATCACCTCATCTGCACCCACTGCGGCACCATCGTCGAGTTCGAGGACGAGCGCATCGAGCAGATGCAGGAAGTGGTGGCGCGCCGGCACGGCTTCACCGTGACGTCGCACAAGATGGAACTCTACGGGCTGTGCCGCAACTGCCAGCGCCTGGGCAAGGCCAAGAGCGAGGCATGAGCCGCGGGCGGGCGCTGGCGCGCGTGGGGGTCCTGTTGCTGGCGCTCGCGGGCTGCCACCGGGAGCCCGAGGCGCCCCGGCTCACCGGCACCGCGTCCCCCTACCTGCGTGCCCTGGTGCTGCCCGCCGTGGGGCCCACCCCGTACGACTGGCGCGAGCTGCCCGGCCGCGTGGTGCTGGTGTCCTTCTTCGCCACCTGGAGCTTCCCCTCGCTCGCGCAGTTGCCCACGCTCGAGGCGCTCCAGAAGGAGCTCGGCCCCCAGGGCCTCCGGGTGGTGCTGGTGGGACTGGATCTCGACGGCCCGCGCACGCTGGCCCCCTTCGCCCAGGACTACGCCCCCGCGGGCGTCCCCCTCCTGGTGTCCAACCCCGCCCTGCAGCAGGGCCAGAGTGCCTACGGCCTCATCCCCGCCTTGCCCGCCACCTTCCTCCTGGACAAGGAGGGCCGGGTGGCCGGAGCGTGGCAGGGCATGGCGGGCCACGGCGCGCTGTCCGACGCCGTCCAGACCCTGCTGCGCCGCTGAGCCTCAGGGGAGGACTTCCCCCGTGCGGCGCGTGTACCAACGCTCGGGCAGGACCAGGTGGATGTTCGTGTCCCCGGGGACCACCTCCACCCCCACGGAGAGGATGCCGAGCTTCACCAGCAGGAGCGCCGAGGTCGCGCCGTTCACGCTCCGGGCCTGGCCGCGCACCTCGAGGCCCTCCGCCTTGGCGCGCAGCGTGTCGAACACGGCCCCGTCCTTGCCCAGGGTCACCCCGCCGGAGATTTGAAGGTTCTCGGCCCGCAGCAGCGGGGAGAAGAAGTGGGGAAAGGCGCCCTGCTGCGTGAGCAGGGCCACGAGCGGCGCCGCGTTGGAGAAGCTGCCCGTGAAGCGCCCCCGGAAGGAGGGCGGGGACGACAGGCCCAGGGTGGCCTCGGGGAAGACGAGCGTTCCATCCCAGTCGCGCTCGCTGTCCTTCTCGGTGTGGACGGCCACCCCGCGCAGGAGCATCCGGCTGCCATGCAGCGTCACCCGCTCCTGGTTGAAGGCCAGCTTGTGTGCGTCCACGTCGAGCAGCAGGCGTCCGGTGATGCGCGCGCCGCTCCACCGGGCCCGGAACCCCTGGGTGTCCACGTTCAGGTGGCCCTCGCCGCCGCCGTCCTCGGGGTTGGCGCGGGAGGAGGCCTTCACGAAGGCCTGGCCGGACTCCACCTGGAAGGAGGGGCCCAGCCAGCCGTTGAGCATGCGCAGCTCCACGGGGTTGCTGCGCGCCGCGCTCAGGCTCATGTGCACGTCGGGCAGGGCCTCACCCAGGCGCGGGGACTTCGCCCCCATCAACAGGCGCACCTCCGGGGTCTCCAGGACCTGGCCCGGTGCCTTGCCGCCCTCCATGCGCACCGGCCCCATGGTGAACTTCAGCCCCAGCCGATCCTCGCCATCCTCGCGGGTGTGCACGTCCGCGAGCAGGTTCCACGGGGCATGCAGCCGCAAGGGCCCCACGGGCAGCGTGAAGGGCTCGCCCTGGCCGCGGATGACCGTGCCCGGCGCGAGCCGACCGTCCTTCACGTGCAGGTCCACCTCCACCCGGCCCGCGCCCCCCTCGGGCGAGAGCCCCTCGAAGCGGGGCACCAGGTGCTGCAGCGAGCTGACGGCGGGCACGGTGGCGCTCACCTGGAGCCGTCCGCCCGTGAGGCCCGCGATGAGATCGATGCCCTCCGTGCCCCGGTAGCGCGCCTCGAGCCGGGCGCTCGCCTCACCGCGCTCCACCCGCGCGATCGCGTCCTCCATGAGGAACAGCTCGCCCGGACCGAGCCGCAGCCGGATGTCCTCCAGGACGATGCGCTTGCCGGGCTGCACGTCCAGCCCGCCCTGGACCTCCTGCATGCCCGTGAGCCGCGCCTGGTTCCAGATGAACGCGTGAACGTCGTGCACCCGCACCTCCCGCAGCCGGATCCTCCACCCGCCCGGCTCCTCTTTCTCCGCGCCTTCGGCCTGGGGGCGCGCCGGGTCCTGCTCGGGCTCGGTGGAGACGCTGTGGATGCGCGCCTTGATGCCGTGGACCTCCAGCGACTCCGTCTCGAAGCGCTGGAGGAACAGGGCGTGGAGGGACACGTTCACCTCCGCCCGGTCGAGCTCGATCCGCCAGTCGCCTCCGCCCTGGGCGAAATTGTGCAGGAAGAAGTTCTCCAGGTGGATGCGCCCGGGCACCACGCTGGTGGCCTTGCTCCAGCCCAGGCGCGTGTCGGGGATGAGGCGGTTGAGCAACCACGCCAGTCCCCCCGTGGCGAGCATCGCGATGTAGACGAGCTCCAGCACGAGCAGCGCCACGACCCCCCAGAACAAGGGCCGGCGCCAGCGCGCCCAGGCACGGTGCGGAAGAGGGGAGGGGGGAGCGGGGTGCATGGTCGTGGGTGGGGGATCCGCGCCCATGCTCGCAGGACGGGCGCGCCGCGGCGGGCCCCCGTGCCGCGAGTGTCCTGCGCAGGAAAGTCCCTCGGGCCAAGGGGGTGCTCCAAGAGGTGCTCCAAGAGGTGCTCCGAGGCGCTACAGCCCTGGAGCGGATTTCTTGCCGCCCGGGTCGTCGCTGGTACCTTGCCGCGCACTCATGACGGTGCGGCGAAAGCTCCTGGCGGTTGCGGCATGCGTGGCCGCGCTCCTCACGCTGGTCTCGGCCGCGGACGCCAAGGGCTTCCGCCGCTACCTGAGCCTGCGTCAGGACGTGGACTCCCTGCACGTGCGCAACCGCGGCATCGCCGAGCAGAACGAGCGGCTGCTGCGGGAGATCAACGCCCTGCGCGACGACCCCGCGGCGCTCGAGCGCGCGGCGCGCGAGGAGTTGGGCTTCATCAAACCCGGCGAGCTCGTCTTCCACCTGGAGTAGACCCCATGCCCTCGCCCCTCTCCGCCGTCTCCAAGCTGACGCGCTTCCTGGTGCGGGCCGTGCCCGCGGCCTCCGTGCTGTGCGCCTTCTCGCACCTGGCGCGCGGCGGCTTCGTCGGACTGCACGCGCTGGGCTGGACCGAGGCCGGCCTCGTGCTCTTCCTGCTCGCGGGCCTGGGCGTCATGGGCTGGCGCCGCTTCACCCGCGAGGCCGTGGGCGCGCCGCTCTACCTGCGCGACGACGTGGAGCTGGGCGCGGTGTTCCTCGCCTCGGCGTTCCTCGTGGTGGCGCTCGCGGGGGATGCCGCCTATCCGCTCGTCTACCTGCTCATGGCGTGCCTGGTGGCCTTCCTGCCCCGCACGGCGAGCCTGGTGCTGCTCGGCGTGGCGCTCGCCTTCGACGCGCTGCTCGTCTTCCGGGGCCCGGCGCGCGGCCTGGGCACGTTCCTCACCCACGCCTCCTTCCTGTCGCTGTTCGCCGGGCTCAACCACCTGGTGCTCGCCGCGCGCATCGCCGCCGCCCGCCGCGCCGAGAGCGCCGCCGTGGACAAGCGCATCAAGGAAGTGGAGGAGCGCGCCCGCACGTTCCGCCTGGTGAACTCCGGCACCCACGACAACCCCCCGGACGAGAAGGAGCAGGAGAAGTGGCTGCTCGCGTCGGTGAAGGAGATCGAGGGCGCGGTGGGCGCCGCCCTGGAGATCGCCGAGACGGCGCTCAAGACGAACACCTGCGCGGCCTTCCTGCTCACCTCGGACGACAAGGGGCTCAAGCTGTATGACTGCCGCAGCGCCTCCGAGCGAGTGCAGCGCGAGCGCTTCACCGCGGGCGAGGGCGTGCTGGGCGGCGTGCTCAAGCGCCGCGCCCCGGTGCGCATGCACTCGGCGCTCGGGCTCAAGGGCGTGACCTGGTACGACGGCAGCTCGCCCGGCGTGGGCGCGGTGCTGGCCGTGCCCATCATCGAGGGCGGGGGCCTGGTGCGCGGCGTGCTCGTGGCCGACCGCCTCGCGCACAACCCCTTCTCCGACGACGACGAGAAGCTGCTCACCACCATCGCCGCCGAGGTGCTGCGCTCCATCGAGGTGGAGCGGGTGATGACGTACATCCGCAAGACGCGCGACGAGAAGGACCGGTTCTTCCGCGCCATCGAGGAGCTCAACCGCGCGGGCAACCCCGAGCAGGTGTTCCTCGCGGTGCTGGAGAGCGCGCGGCAGCTCGCGGGCCTGGACTTCAGCGCCGTCACCATCGTGAGCGAGCAGGACGGCAAGCGCGTGCACAAGGTGGCGCGCATGCTGGGCGTGAGCGCGCCGGGCAAGGCGCTCGAGGGCTGGACGTTCCCGGACAACAACGGCCTGGTCGCCAACGTGGTGCGCTACGGCGCGCCCCTGCCCGGCCGCGACCTGAAGGCCATGGACCGCCAGGTCATCTTCGACGAGGAGACCCAGGTGCGCGGGCTCGCGGCGCTGAAGATCTTCCCGCTCACCGCGGGCGACCGCATTCTCGGCACGCTGGTGGCGGGCTCGCGGCGCAAGACGGCCCTGGACCATGACGTGCTGCGCATGCTGGAGGTCATCGCCATCCAGGCGGCGCAGGCCGTGTTGCGCGCCCAGCTCTACGAGCAGATGGAGCGCATGGCCACCACGGACGGCATGACGGGCCTGTACAACAACCGCACCTTCCAGTCGAAGGCGGACGAGATGCTGGCGCACTCGCGGCGCTACGGGCGCAAGTGCTCGCTGGTGCTCACGGACGTGGACCACTTCAAGAGCGTCAACGACACCTACGGCCACCTCACGGGCGACCAGGTGCTCAAGGGCGTGGCGCGCATCCTCAAGGAGCAGGCGCGGGACACGGACATCGTCGCGCGCTACGGCGGCGAGGAGTTCGCCATCCTCATGCCGGAGACGGATCCCAAGGGCGCCAAGGTCATCGCCGAGCGCATCCGCGAGGCCATCAAGGCCGAGGTGTTCCAGACGGAGATGGGCCCGCTCAAGGTCACGCTGTCCCTGGGCATCGCCACGGCGCCGGACCACGGCGTGGACAAGCTGGTGCTGGTGGAGCAGGCGGACCAGTGCCTGTACTACGCCAAGCGCCACGGCCGGAACCAGTCGGTCACCGTCGCCGAGGCCCAGGGCGGTCGCAAGCTCCAGGTCGCCGAGGGGTAGGGCGGGGCCGAAAAACTCACGAGGGGCGGCGGCGTGCCGTATCCTCGTGGGTGCCCATGCTGAAGTCCCTGAACGTCACCGGATTCCGCAACCTCTCCTCGCTGTCGATGGAGGGGTTGACGCGCGTCAACCTGCTGGTGGGGGAGAACAACGCGGGGAAGACGTCGGTGCTGGAGGCGATCGAGATTCTGCTGCTCGCCCGGACTGAGCCCGTTGTCCTCACGAAAGGCCCGAGACGTCGAGGCGAATACATGCCTCCCTCTCGGGGCGAAGACAACGACGAGACGTACCTTGATCTAGGACAGTTGTTTCGTGGTGGTCAGACCTCGGTTGGAGCCACGTTCACTCTCGAAGGCGAACTCGTGCCTGGCCCCATTTCGACGTCTTGCTCCATTGCGAGCGTTGGGGCGATTCCGGCTCCTCACGGGTTGAGTTCGGGGATGTCGACCATTGAAGTCACGGTGACATCTCAACCTGGGTCTCGCAGGTTCAGCCTTCCGCTCGAACTTTCCGAATCACGTCGTCCACCACAACTCGCATTCATGTCGCCGCCGTCGGAGAACGACGCGTTCGATACCTCGGCGGTGTACTTCATCGGAACGCGTCCTGTCCCTCCGCAGGTTCTTGGGTGGATGTGGGACACGGTGATGTTGACACCGGAGGAGCCCAAGGCAATCGAGGCACTTCAGATCATCCAACCCGATATCGAGCGGCTGGCCTGGCTCTCCAGTTCGGGTCGAGGCCCGGTTGGGATGTTCGTCAAACTCCGACAATCGGATCGACGCTTCCCTCTTGGCAGTATGGGCGAGGGAATCTCGCGTCTTCTCTTCTTGATTTTGAATCTCGTCGAGTCGGAGGGCGGCTACCTTCTCATCGATGAGATCGATACGGGCCTTCACTACTCGGTCATGGTGAAGATGTGGAAGCTCGTGGTCGAGACCGCCCGGCGGTTGAACGTCCAGGTCTTCGCCACCAGTCACAGCCTCGACTGCATCCAGGCGCTCGCGGGCCTCTACGAGAGCGAGCCGGACGTGCGGAACGACATCTCGCTCCACCGCATCGAGAAGGGCGCCGCGGCCAGCATCCGCTACTCGGCCGACGAGATCCTCTCCGCCGCCCGTCATCAGGTCGAGGTGCGGTAATGCCACCCCCGAAGAACAGCCCCTACCGGCTGATGGTCGAGGGACCCGATGACAAGCACGCGCTCCTGGGGCTGATGAAGCGGCATGGCTACGACTGGGACGACGCCAGGTCGACTCGACCGCACGTCGAGGACATGCAGGGGGTGAGCAAACTGCTCGATTCGGCCAACCTGTCCACCGGCGCCAAGAGCCTCTCGCGCATGGGTCTGGTGCTCGATGCGGACCTTGATGTGAAGCCACGGTGGCAGCAGCTCCGGGACTGCTTCTCGCACTTGAGAATCGACCTACCGGTGTCTCCGGCCTCTGAGGGGACCGTGGTCGATATTCTCCCTCGCCCGGATCTCAAGCTCTCTCGGCTGGGCATCTGGCTCATGCCCGACAACCAGCAGCCGGGGATTCTGGAAGACTTCCTGGGCAATCTGGTGCCCGCGAACGATCCCTGCTGGGCCTACGCGGAGGAGGCCACGGTGAAGGCGCGGTCACTGGGTGGAGCCCTCGCGCAGAAGGACCAGATCAAGGGCCGCATCCACACGTGGCTGGCGTGGCAGACGGACCCAGGACTCCCCTTCGGCACCGCGCTCACGGCCCGTCTGCTCGGCCACGACTCACCCCAGGCATTGGCCTTCGTCTCCTGGTTCCAGCGTCTCTTCGTCGCATGACGGCTCCTCCGCGCCTCCCCCTGGGCGTCACCACCAGCGGCCAGCCCGACGAGTCCCTCGTGCGCCAGGCCCGCGAGGCCGCGCGCGCCCTGGGCCTGCCGTTCGTCCCGCGCCGCAAGAAGCAGCCCCTGGGCGCCTTGCTCCAGTCCGTCGCCGAGGCCCTGCTCGTCTTCGAGCACGAGGGCGTGACACTCGCCGACGCCGAGGGCGCCTTCTCCTTCAACCCCGGCATGGCCCACCTGCGCCGCATGCGGCTGAGCGAGGGTCAGCGCGATGACGCCCTCCTGCGCGTGAGCGAGATGCGTCCCGGGGACCAGGTCCTCGACTGCACCCTGGGCCTGGGCCAGGACGCCCTGGTGGCCTCGCTCGCCGTGGGTCCGGAGGGCAGGGTGGTGGCCCTGGAGAAGAGCCTCCCCCTGTTCGCCATCGTGTCCCAAGGGCTCGCCGCCTACGACTCCGGCCCCGCCTCCTGCCGGATCGAATCCCTGCACGCCGACGCCCACGCGTACCTGCGCGCGCTGCCCTCGGGCTCCTTCGACGTCGTCTGCTTCGACCCCATGTTCGAGAAGCCCAAGAAGGCCCAGCCCGCCTTCGAGATGCTCCGCCGCTACGCCGAGCACGCCCCCCTCACCCCCGACGTCCTCGAGGAGGCCCGCCGCGTGGCCCGGCGCTGGGTGGTGGTGAAGGGCTCCAAGCACTCGGAGGACTTGAAGAAGCTCGGCCTCCAGGCCGAGCCCGGCTCGCGCTACACCTCGCTCATCTGGGGCCGCGCCGCCGCGCTCGCGCCTCGTTAGACACGGAGGGGGATGTTGGGTCGAGACCCGACAGGACCCTCCTCGCCGGGAGACCGCCGAGTACGAGGGCACGTGTTACGCGCCCGTGCGCGCGAAGAAGCCCGAGCGGCGCTCCCTCGAACCCCGGCAGATTGCCTTCCTCTCCAGCAGATCACGTGGGACCTTCCCAAGGAGCACCCCCCCCTCCATGAAGTTGATTCCCTCGGATGGTTTCTGAGCGGGGAGTCCCGGTGCCGTGTCGGCGAGCGGGCGTGCGCGGAATCCTTGGCGGAGGTACCCGGGAGTTTCCCCTCGCGGATGCATCCAAGACCCGACGTTATAACCTTCCTGGTAGAGGAGGCCCCACCTGAGCTCGTGCCCCACCGACTCCCAACTCCGCGGCACCCAGGGCCGGCGTAGGAAATGCCCATGACCGAGCAGGAGCGAATCCTCGCGGGCGGAGGGGAGATGGGCGAGTTCATGCGCTCCATGGACTGGAGCCGGACGCCGCTGGGGCCCGTGGAGGGCTGGTCCGCCGCCTTGCGCGTCTCGGTCAGCACGATGCTCGCCTCGCCCTATCCCATCTGCCTGTATTGGGGGTCGGAGTCCGCCGGGCGCGTCCTCCTCTACAACACCGCCTACCGGCCGTTCATCGGGGACAAACACCCCTGGGCCCTGGGCCAGACGGTGGAGCGCGTCTTCGCCGAGACCTGGGACACCCTCGCGCCCCTGCTCGAAAGCGCCCGCACCCGCCCGATCGCCGCGTACATCCAGGACGGCCTCATCTTCCTCTCGCGCCAGGGATTCCTGGAAGAGTGCTACTTCTCTTGGTCCTTCGTGCCCACGCGCGATGAGCGGGGCGAACTGGCGGGCATCTTCACCATCGTGACGGAGACGACCCGCCAGGTGCTCGGCGCGCGGCGCTTCAACGCCGTGCGCGAGCTGTCCATCCGCACCGCCAGGGCCACGGATGTGCAGGGCGTGCTGAGCGCGGCCAGCGAGGTGCTCGCCCAGAACAGCGCGGACGTGCCCTTCGCGCTGCTCTACGCGGTGAAGGAAGACCGGGCCCGGCTCCTGCTCCACACCGGAGTGGAGGAGGGCAGCCCCGCGGCGCCCCGGGAGGTAGCGCTCGGGGAAGGCGCCTCGCCCTGGCCGCTCGCGGAGGTCCTGGGCTCGAGCGAGGCGCGGCTCGTCGAGGACGTGGAGGCCCGTGGGGGAGTGATCGCCGCGAGGCCCTGGCCGGAGCCCACCCGCCGCGCGCTGCTCGTGCGCCTGTCGCTCACGGGCGGTGGGGCGCCGGATGCGGTGCTGGTGACGGGACTCAGCCCCCGGTTGCCCCTGGACGCGCCCTATCGCGATTTCCTCCAGTTGCTCTCGCGTCAGGTGGTCGCGGACGTGATGCGCGTCCGGGCGCTCGAGGAGGAGAAGAAGCGCGCCGAGGCGCTCGCCGAGCTGGACCGCTCCAAGACGGCCTTCTTCTCCAATGTGAGCCACGAGTTCCGCACGCCGCTGACCCTCATGCTCGGGCCCCTGGAGGACGCGCTGTCCGAGGGCCCGGGGCGCCTGCCGCCCGAGCAGCGCGAGCGCCTGTCGCTCGTGCAGCGCAATGCCACGCGCCTCTTCAAGCTGGTCAACAGCCTGCTGGACTTCAGCCGCCTGGAGGCCGGCCGCGCCCAGGTGGCCTACCGGCCCACGGAGCTGTCCTCGTACACCGCCGAGCTGGTGAGCCACTTCGAGTCCGCGGCCCGGCGCGCGGGGCTCGTGCTCACGGTGGACTGTCCGCCCTTGTCCTCGCCTGTCTGGGTGGACCGCGAGGCGTGGGAGAAGATTGTCTTCAACCTGCTGTCCAACGCGCTCAAGTACACCTTCGAGGGAGGCCTCACCGTCTGCCTGCGCGAGGAGTCCGGCCACGCCGTGCTCCGGGTGCGAGACACGGGCACGGGCATCCCCGAGTCCGCGCTGTCGCACCTCTTCGAGCGCTTCCACCGGGTGGAAGGCGCGCGGGCGCGCAGCCACGAGGGCAGTGGCATCGGGCTCGCTCTGGTGCAAGAGCTGGCGCGGTTGCACGGCGGGGCCGCCTCGGCGCACAGCGTCCTGGGCGAGGGCAGCACCTTCACCGTGCGAGTCCCCCTGGGCTCCGAGCATCTGCCGCGCGAGCGGGTCCACGAGGGCGTGGACGGGAGCGACACGGGCACGCGCGCGGCGCCCTATGTCGAGGAAGCCCAGGGGTGGTTGCGCGGGCAGGAGGCCCCGGCCCCGGCTTCCACGCCGGGCCCTCGTGCGCGCGTCCTTGTCGTGGACGACAACGCGGACATGCGCGCCTACGTGACGGGCATTCTCGCGCCCGGCTTCGAGGTGGAGCCGGCGGAGGACGGGCTCGCGGCGCTCGAGTCCGCCCGGGCCCACGCTCCGGACCTCATC
The DNA here is from genome assembly GCF_016904885.1 of Archangium primigenium. NCBI lineage: Bacteria > Pseudomonadati > Myxococcota > Myxococcia > Myxococcales > Archangiaceae > Melittangium > [Archangium] primigenium. The sequence continues at coordinate 5,792,686 of NZ_JADWYI010000001.1, read as the reverse complement.
GTCTCGGACGTGATGATGCCCCGGCTTGGGGGCTTTGGCCTCCTGCGTGAGGTGCGCGCGAGCGCCGCGCTGCAGGGCGTGCCCTTCCTGCTGCTGTCGGCGCGCGCGGGCGAGGAGGCCGCCGTGGAGGGATTGGAGGCGGGCGCGGACGACTACCTCGTCAAGCCCTTCAGCGCGCGTGAGCTGCTCGCCCGGGTGCGCTCGCACCTGGAGCTGGCGCGGGTACGCCGGGAGGCCATCGCGCACCAGGCACGGCAGTCGGGCCTGGAGGAGGCCGTGCAGTCCCGCGACGACTTCCTCTCCGTGGCCAGTCACGAGCTCAAGACGCCCCTCACCGTCCTGCGCTTGCAACTGGAGACCCACGCGCGCGCGCTGCCGGCCGACGTCTATGCGGACTCGGCCGAGCGGCTGCTCGCCATGCAGCGGCAGACCCAGCGGCTGGCGGCGCTCGTGGAGGAGATGCTGGACGTGTCGCAGCTGGCCACCGGCCAGCTCCAGCCCCAGCGCGGGCGGGTGGAGCTGGCGGCGATCGTGGCCGACGAGGCGGGCCGCTCGCGCGAGGAGCTCACGCGGCGGGACTGCGCGCTCGTGCTCGCGCTGGCGCCGGGACTGGTGGGGGACTTCGACGCGCCGCGCCTGGGCCAGCTCGTGCGCCACCTCCTGTCCAATGCCATTCGGTATGGCCCGGGCAGGCCCGTGGCGGTGCGGCTGCGGCGCGAGGGCGCATGGGCCGTCCTGGAGGTGGTGGACCATGGCATCGGGGTGAAACCCGAGCAGCGCGAGCGCATCTTCCAGCGCTTCGCACGGGCCGAGTCCGCGCGACGCTACGGGGGGCTTGGCCTGGGGCTGTGGGTGTCGCGGCGCGTGGCGGAGGCGCATGGCGGCACCCTGGAGGTCGGCGACACACCCGGTGGGGGGGCCACGTTCACCGTGAGGCTGCCCCTGCCGCCCCCCCGGACACAGCGAAAGGAGACGGGTCGTGAGCGAGCGGGAGCAGGTGCTGGTGGGGGGCGGCGAGACGGGCGCGATCCTGCGGGCCCTGGACTGGAGCCGCACGACCCTGGGGCCCGTGGAGACCTGGCCGCCCGCCCTGCGCTCCGCGGTGGGCCTGATGCTCGCCTCGCCGACCCCGACGGCCTTCTTCTGGGGCCCCGACCTCGTCGTGCTCTACAACGACGGCATGCTCCCCATCTACGGGGCCAAGCATCCCGGCGGCCTCGGGGTGCCCGCGCGCGAGGTCTTCGCGGAGCTCTGGGACGCGCTGCACCCCCTGTTCGACGGGGTAATGGGCACGGGGCGCGCGGTGTACCAGGAGAACCAGCCCTACTTCATGAACCGCCAGGGCTTCGTGGAGGAGGCCTACTTCACCTTCGCCTATACGCCCCTGCGCGACGAGCACGGCCAGGTCGTCGGCGTCTTCGACTTCGTGACCGAGACGACCCGGCAGGTGCTCGGCGAGCGGCGCTTCAAGACGCTGCGCGAGCTGTCCATCCGCGTCGCGTCCGCCCAGACGCTCCGGGCCGTCCTGCTCGGCGCCCAGGAGGTGCTCGAGCGCAACGGCGCGGACGTGCCCTTCGCGCTGCTCTACCGCGCGGAGGACTCCGGTCCCCAGCTGCTCTTGCGCGCGGGCCTGACGGCGGAGGCCCTGGACGTGGTGGAGGCGTCCCCCTGGCCCCTGGGGGACGTGCTGCGCTCGGGCGAGGCCCGTCAGGTCGCGCTGCCCGAGGGGCTCCGGGCGGGACCCTGGCCGGAGCCGGTGCGCGCCGCGCTGCTCCTGCCCCTGACGCTCGAGGGCGACATACCGGACGCCGTGCTCGCGGTGGGGCTCAGTCCCCGGCTGCCCCTGGACGAGGCCTCTCGCGACTTCCTCCAACTGCTCGCCAGCCAGCTCGCCGCCGACGCGGTGCGCGCCCTCACCCACGAGCAGGAGAAGCAGCGCGCCGAGGCGCTCGCCGCGCTGGACCAGGCCAAGACGGCCTTCTTCTCCAACGTGAGCCACGAGTTCCGCACGCCGCTGACGCTCCTGCTCGGGCCCACCGAGAACGCACTCGCCTCGCCCGAGCGGGCCCTCGGCGGGGTGGAGCTGGAGCGCGTGCACCGCAACGCGCTGCGGCTGCTCAAGCTCGTCAACACCCTGCTGGACTTCAGCCGCCTGGGGGCGACCTCCGCCGTGCCCCGCCAGGAGCCCACGGAGCTGGCGGCGCTCACCTCGGGCCTGGCGGGGGCCTTCGACTCGGTGATGGCCACGGCGGGCCTGCGCCTGGTGGTGGACTGCCCGCCCTTGTCCGGACCCGTCTGGGTGGACCCGGACATGTGGGAAAAGGTCGTGCTCAACCTCGTCTCCAACGCCTTCAAGTTCACGCTCCAGGGGGAGATCGCCGTGAGCCTGCGCGAGCGCGAGGGGGGCGTGGCGCTGTCCGTGCGGGACACGGGCACGGGCATTCCCGCGGAGGAGCGGACGCGCATCTTCGAGCGCTTCCACCGGGTGCGGGACGCCCGGGGCCGCAGTGACGAGGGCAGCGGCATTGGCTTGTCCCTGGTGCGCGAGCTGGCGCGGCTGCAGGGCGGCGACGTGACGGTGGAGAGCGTGCCGGGGGAGGGCAGTACGTTCCGGGTGTGGCTGCCCACCGGGCGGCCCGCGGCGGCCTTCGCGCCAGACCCGAGCCGGCGGCGCTCACCCGCCCAGGGCCCGGCGGCCTTCGTGCATGAGGCCGAGCAGTGGTTGGCGCACGCCCCCGAGGCGCGCCCCCGCGCCGAGGCGACCCACGGCCACGTGCTCCTGGCGGACGACAACGCGGACATGCGCGAGTACATGGCCCGGCTCCTGTCGAGCCGCTTCACCGTGGAGGCCGTGGCGGACGGCCAGGCCGCGCTCGACGCGGCGCGGGCCCGGCCTCCGGACGTGGTGGTGTCGGACGTGATGATGCCCGGCCTGGATGGCTTCGCCCTGGTACGCGCGCTCCGGGCGGATCCCCGCACGGCGCCGGTCCCCATCCTGCTCGTCTCCGCGCGCGCGGGCGAGGAAGCCACGGTGGAGGGTCTCCAGTCCGGCGTGGACGACTACCTGACCAAGCCCTTCGCGGCCCGGGAGCTGCTGGCGCGCGTGGAGATCCTGGTGCGGACCTCCCAGGCGCGGACCGAGCGCGAGCGCCTGCTGGAGCAACTGCGGCAGGTGCTGGAGGCCTCGGGCACGGGACTCTGGGAGTTCGAGCCCGACACGCGGAGCATCCGGGTGGATGCGCGGGTGTCGGGGCTGCTGGGGCTCCCGGAGGGTGCGCCCTCGACCCTGGACGAGGCGCTCGCGCGCGTGCACCCCGAGCAGCGCGAGCAGGTCCTCCAGGCGATGGCCGAGTCCCTGTCCGACACGCGTGACGGGGTGTTCTTCGCGGCCTTCCGTGTCCTGGCGCCGGACGCCCCGGCACCGCGCTGGCTGGAGTGCCGGGGCCGGCGGCTGCGCGATGCGCGGGGACGCAGGGTGCTGGCGGGCGTCGTCCTGGACATCACCGCGCGCAAGCAGACCGAGACGGAGCTGCGCACGCGCGCGGACTTCGAGCAGCAGCTCATCGGCATCGTCAGCCACGACTTGCGCAACCCCCTGAGCGCCATCCTCCTGGGCACCACGGCGCTCACCCGGCGCGAGGTGCTGGACGAGCGCGCCACGCGGGCCCTCCTGCGCATCCAGTCCAGCGCCGAGCGCGCCACGCGCATGGTGAAGGACCTCCTGGACTTCACCCAGGCGCGGCTCGGCGGCGGCATTCCCATCGTGCCCCGGGCGGCGGACCTGCACGAGCTGACGCGGGGTGTGCTGGAGGAGGTGGAGGCGGCCCATCCCACGCGCCAACTGGAGGTGCGGCACGAGGGCGAGGGGAGGGGAGAGTGGGACCCGGACCGGCTCGCCCAGGTGGTGCAGAACCTGGTGGTCAACGCCCTCAAGTACAGTCCCGAGGACAGTGTCGTGCGGGTGCGCACGCGCGCGGAGGGCGGGGGGATGAGCCTGAGCGTCGCCAACCAGGGCGAGCCCATTCCGGAGGACCTGCGCGTGCGCCTCTTCGAGCCGATGCAGCGCGGCACCGCCGAGGTGGACAAGCAGGGTCGCAGCGTGGGGTTGGGGCTCTACATCGTCCGGAGCATCGTGGAGGCGCATGGAGGACGCATCACCGTGTCCTCCTCCAAGGACGAGGGCACCGTCTTCACCGTGCGCCTGCCCCGACGGCGCTGACGCCCGGTGTCCCCCCTGTCGCGGCTGCTCTTCTCACCTGGGCAAGGGCGAGTTGAGGAGGGTCGCCTCCTCACTCCACTCGAGCCGTGCGAGCACCTAGCGGAGCAGTCAAAGCAGAAGGGAGAACTCAGATGGATTGGAGGGCAATCAACCTGCGGTGTGCCACGAGCATCTCCCGGGTGGTCAACGTCTTCGAGATCCGCGACATGCGCGGTGTTCCCTGGACCAAATACAAGATCAAGGTTCTCGAGGATGCCTCCGGAGGATTCCTCGCGGTGGCCAATGTGAGTGTACGGAATGACCAGGGTGTTTCCGACGGAGAGGCAGGACTCGGACGGACAGAAGGAGAGGCCCTCCAGGATCTCCTCACGAGACTGGGTGACAGGCTGAACTCTCGCCAGGATTGGCGAGAGGAAGACTTCGAATGGACCGACCCACAGGACTTCTGAGGGACGGATGGGCCTCCGCCGTCAGGGCGAGCCCATTCCGGCGTCCCCCTGTCGTGGCTGTTCTCCTCACGTGACGTCCGCAGTAGGATTCGCCCCCTCACCTCTTGGAAGGGGACACATGGGCGACAGTCGCGATTGGACGGGTTGCAGACTCGGGCAGTATTTCCTCGACAGGCGCTACCCGGACTTCGACGAGTCCGACGGCCAGCTCTACGCCGCGCGCCACGCGGACACGGGCCGCCCCGCGCTTGTGCTCGTGCCGGAGGCCCAGGGCACCTGGACGCCGCGCGGCGACTGGAGCGTGCGTGTCGTCTCCCAGAGCACGCCGCCCTTCCTCGCCACGGAGCTGGAGTGCCCGCCTCCGGCGAGTGCCCGAGCCCTCAGTGACATGAACCTGGGCTTCATCCGGCTCGCGGGGGCGGTGGCGAGTGTCGAGGACCAGCGGGAGGCGAATGAGGCGTTTACCCAAGCCCCCTCACTTCGTGGACTCCAAGGCTGGAGATACCTGAGGACGGGCGCGCTCGTGGCGGGCGCGCTCCTGCTGGTGCTCCTGGTGCTCTGGCCTCGTGTCCTGGCTCCCTCGACTGGAGAACCGCTCTTGTCCGAGAGCCCGCGAACCCAACCCACGGTCTGGACCGACCAAGCGGAGCGGGGGGCCGTCGTTGGCTATCCCATGCCTCCGGTCGCATATCCCGAGCAGATGAAACCTCCCTGTGGAACCGGCGGCTACGTGGAGGTTCGAGGGGGCTGTTGGGCTGAACTCCGACAGGAGCCCCCCTGCGGAGACTTCGCCGAGCATGAGGGCAAGTGCTACGTGCCCGTGCGCGCGAAGAAGCCCGAGCGGCGCTCCGTCACGCCCTGACACCTCCCCCAGTGCGCACGGAGAGCGGCGGCCAGGCCCTTGCGCCCTGGCTCCGGCTGGCCTCCCCTAATTAACTGGTCTAGCCTTGTAAGCATGGAAAGCTCGACTTCCTGTCTCTACGTTATCGGGGCCCTGCTTTGGGGGGTCCTCACGTCCGGTTGCGCGGCTGGTAGGGCGCATTACGCCTTCTCCGGTGGCATGTATGTCACCAATACCTACACGTCGAGCCGTCCCATGATCCTGGCGCAAGCGGCCACGGTGGACTGCCGCCCAGGTGACTCAACAATGACCTGTTGCATCAAGAAGCACCCTCAAGACCCGGTGGGCGCTTGTGGAGCCACGCCATCCGAGGTTGATCAGGTGCTCAGGGCTGTGCGCGCCGATGCTGACGATGACGACTACTCCAACAACGCGTCCTTGCCCGAGTGGAAACAGAACTGCATCCGCAACTTCAACCGGTGCCAGGATCGTAGATGGACGGGCAATTGCCACGACTGCATGCGCTTGTGTGAGGGGCAGCAAGAATGGCCCGACAAGATGTGCAAAGCCCGGAAATGAGGCGAGGAATCGTGTCCGACGAAATCAACTGGAACCGCCTTCGGGATTTGGCTCGAAGGGTCCTAGAACGCAATGAGCCCCTGGAGGTTTCGGATGATGCCCGAGCCCTATTGCTCACGAGCGCCCAAGAGGTGGCCATCAGCCAACAGGACGCGGAAGATGCGCTGCGCAGTCTGCCCACGGCAACGACGCTGTTAAGAGAGATTCGCCAGCGCATCCTGGAGGGGTCGCGGCGACTTGGCAGGACCCGAGACCGGGTGGAGGAACTTCAAGAGAAAGGGGACCTGAACGGTGCACAGCAAGTCATTCGTGACCTGCTCTCCGTGGAGGTTGTCCCCCTCTACCGGGAGCAGGCCGAAATCCTGCTGGACGAATTGACGGGACTTGCCGAGGTGCTCGCAACCGGGCGGATCAATCCGGACCTTCACGACCGGCAACAACTCGCCGTTCTCGTGCAACGCATCCAGCAGGGTCACCCCCTGGAAATCACCGACGACTTGCGCGCCCTTGTTCGTCAGACCGCCCCCACGGCAGCTATCAGCGAGACCGAGACGGAAGAGGCCCTGAAGAGCCCGGAAGGCGCCGAGGCCCTGATGGGGATTGTCCTCGCTCGCTTCCGGAAGGCCCAAAGCCGGTTCCTCCGCTCGATGTACCGGATGACGAGCCTTCGGGACGCTGGGAATCCCGAAGGCGCCCGCCAGCAGATGCGTGACGTGCTCGCCGTGGAGGTCGTGCCGCTGTACCGCGAGATGGCCGAGGAACAGCTAAGGGGCCTCGACAGCCCGCCCCCGGGGTCGTGAGCTTGCCCCAGTTACGTGGACCGTAATGCGCCTGCCCCGGCGGCGCTGACACCCGGTGTCCCCCCTGTCGCGGCTGTTCTCCTCACGTGACGTCCGCAGTAGGCTGCGCCCCCTCACCTCGTGGAAGGGGACACATGGGCGACAGCCGCGATTGGACGGGTTGCAGACTCGGGCCGTATTTCCTCGACAGGCGCTACCCGGACTTCGACGAGTCCGACGGTCAGCTCTACGCCGCGCGCCACGTGGACACGGGCCGTCCCGCGCTCGTGCTCGTGCCGGAGGCCCAGGGCACCTGGACGCCGCGCGGCGACTGGAGCGTGCGTGTCGTCTCCCAACGCAGTCCGCCCTTCCTCGCCACGGAACTGGAGTGCCCGCCTCCGGCGAGTGCCCGGGCCCTCAGCGACATGAACCTGGGCTTCATCCGGCTCGCGGGGGCGGTGGCCAGCATCGAGGACCAGCGGGAGGCGAACGAGGCGTTCACCCAGTCCCCCTCACGTCGCGGACTCCAAGGCTGGAGACACCTGAGGACGGGCGCGCTCGCGGCGGGCGCGCTCCTGCTCGTGTTCCTGGTGTTCTGGCCCCGTGTCCTGGACCCCTCGACTGGAGGAACGCTCGTGTCCGAGAGCTCGCGAATCCCCTCCACGCTCTGGAGCGACCTGGCAGAGGGCGGCCCCGTCATCGGCTACCCCATGCCCGCGGTCGCCTTTGCCGAGCAGATGAAACCTCCCTGTGTAGGCGGCGGCTCCGTGGAAATTCGCGGGGGCTGTTGGATCGAGACACCAGAGAAGCCCCCTTGCCAGGAGACCGCCGAGCACCAGGGCAAGTGCTACGTGCCCGTGCGCGCGAAGAAGCCCGAGCGGCGCTCCGTCACGCCCTGAAGGCGAGGGGCCCGGCGCGGCTCAGCCGTCACCCGGGGCGGGGCTCTCGCTGCCCTCGGGGGACAGCTTCGCGCTCCAGGCTCCGGCCTGCTCGTGGGGCATCAGGTCGCGCGGCGAGCGGTAGTACTGCAAGGGCGAGTCATAGAGGAAGTTGGACACCCGGCTCGTGTACAGGCACGCGTAGCGCTCCACCTGCTCGCCGAAGCGGCTGTTCTCGCTGCCTTCCTTGAAGAGCAGGCCCCAGTACGGGTTGAAGCCTTCCTCCACCTCGCGCTCCAGCGTGTCGGCGATGTCCGTGGCCTCGCGCAGCGCCCAGCGCAGCTTGTCCAGCTCCGCCTTCACCCGCCGCCGCTCCTCCTCCACCTCCGCCAGCGCCTCGGGCGTGAGCCCTCCGCGCTCCAGCTTGCGGTCCAGGGCGTTGAGCTGGCCCTTGTGGTCCGCCACCGCCTCGTCCAGCCGCTCGCGCGTGAGCTCCACCTCGCTCAGCTCCGAGATGCGCTCGCGCTGGCCTTCCGTGTAGGTGAGCTCGTCCTCGATCTCCTGCACCACCATGCACGTGCGCCACAGCGACGTCTTCTTGGACTTGAGGATGTCGCCGTAGATGTGGTCGCCCACGTAGAGGATGCACTCGCCCGCGCGGCGGGTGAACTGCTCGAACTGCCGCAGGTTGCCGCCCTGGTACACCTTGCCGCGCTCCAGGCTCGTGGCCTCGCCCAGCACCTGGGCCTCCTCGCCGGGGCCGGCCACCTCCAGCTCCAGGAAGGGCCGCTGCTCGGCGAAGAAGGCGGGCTTGGCCGCCAGCGTCACCACGTAGTCGAAGTAGTTGCGCCAGCTCGCGTACTCCGGCGTCTGGCCGTCCAAGAGGTAGCGCATCACCGCGTCCGTGTAGTCCCACGCGGAGTTGGTCAACAGGAACAGCCGCTTGCCCCCCGAGCGCAGCTTGTGCAGCGCCGGGCCCAGCTCCGGATCCTGGAAGATGTAGCGCGGCAGATCCTTGCGCACCTCGCGCTTGAGCGAGTTGTCGCGGTGCACGGCGTCGATGGCGTCGCGGATGTCGTCGTACAGCCGGCCGTAGTCCACGCGCTGCCCGAGCGACTCGAGCAGCTCGATGATGCCCGCGAACAGCCACGCCTCGGGCAGGGCGAAGAGCGTGTCGATCCACGCGAAGCGCGGATCCTTCAGCCGCACGCGCTGGTTGCGGTAGAGCGCGTGCCAGGTCTCGCGCTGCAGGGGCCGCAGGCCGTGCCACGCCCGACCCACGTAGCCGAAGCGATCCATCTTCAACAGGTTGCCGTTGGTCTTGTCCACGGCGAGCCCGCGCATGACGAAGTGGTGGTCGTACTGCAGGTGGCCGATGACGGACGGGTAGCCGCGCTCGCAGATGAGCTTGGCGAGCGTCATGTCATAGGCGAGCTGCTCGAGCCGGCGCATGTGGTAGATGGCCAGCGTGTAGTCCATGTCGAAGCCGACCAGCTCGATGCCCGACATGCGCAGGTTGCGGTTGACGAAGATGTCGCGCGCCCGGGACACGTGGGTGGGGCGGGCCGGGGGCGCCTCGAGCAGCCGCGTGACCTGGGTGTCCGCGAAGAGGCTCCGGGCTCGGCGCTCGGCGTCCTCGGCGTGGGCCCGGTTGCGCGAGCTGCGGAAGCTGCCGTGCAGGGGATCCGGCGTCGTCGGACTGCCGGGGATCGGGGCGGTCGGAGAGAGTTTCGGAGACAAGGGACACACAGACATACCACGTCCACCGAGGGGGCCACCATGCACCCGGGACCCAGGCCTCCGTCCTCCGTCCATCGTTCGACGTCCGGGCTCCCGCCCGGGCCCCGGCGCGAACCGTCGAGCGGGCGACAGTCCCTCCCAAAAGCCTCAATTCCTCACTACCTGAGTCAACCCCGGAACCCCAGTTTTGACGCGTGACGTTGCCCACTGGCCGGAGTCTTGGGCGCACCCTGTTCACCCGTCACCCAGGAGGTAGGCCATGAAGAAGATGAGGCTCGCTGGTGCGTTCGTGTTGTCGCTCGCCGTGGGGTGTGGCCCGGTAGAGGACGGCGCACCCGAGGACTCCGGGTCCTGGGGCGAGGTCGGTCAGGCACTGGAGGAGGACAACGGGCTGGCGTTCAATGGGCTGGCGTTCAATGGCCTGGCCTTCAACGGACTGGCCTTCAACGGGCTGGCGTTCAATGGCCTCGCCCACCGGGACTTCTTCGGCTGGTTCAACCAGCACCCCGAGGAGTCGGCCACCTTCATGAAGTACCTGGTGCGCTGCGCCGTGCCCGAGGGGCAGTACCGCTACTTCTGGGATGGACGGCGGGCGTACGCGTGGGCGGGCAACCTGGGCCTCGCGCCGGGCTGGTCCTCGGGGGGCACCATCACGCTGGAGGAGCAGCAGACCGTGAGCGCGTGCCTGGGGGCGCTCACCAACAAGTACGGCGCCTCGGTGCTCGTGTCCCTGCGGGGCACCACCGCCCCGGGTGTCCCCATCCCCGTGAGCGCCGGGGAGCAGGCCAGCCACACCATCCGGGAGGGGTGCTTCTTCGGCAACCTCTTCACCCAGGAGGGCCTGTTCGTGGGCAATGATCAGGGCATGTTCTCGCCTTCCCAGAGCAGCCCGCGCGCCTGCGCGCTGGGAGGGCCTCACGCGTGCCCGCCCCTCAAGCACGTGGGCACCTGCCACGCCATCTGCCAGCCGGACGCCACCGGCTCGGCCTTCGCGCGCTGCACCTACAAGGGCGTGAGCTACCGGACGATCACCACGCGCATCCGCCCGCAGGACGTCTACACGTGCGGCGATGGCGTGTGCCAGTCCACGGAGTCGTGCGGCAAGGATCAGCGCGCCGACTCCTGCCGACTGGACTGCGGCAAGTGCTGAGCCGCCCGGGGGCGGGTGGGGCGCTCACCAGCGGGTGAAGAGCACCTCCACGCCCACGGCCGTCTCCTTGAAGATCTTGGGCCGCGACGAGCGCCAGGCCTCGCCCTGGCGCCGGTTGATCATGGACAGCGGCACCGCCACGCGCACGCCCACCACCTCGGACAGATCCAGGCCCAGGCGCACCTCGGGCAGCATGGCGGACCACTCCTCGGGGCCGCGCAGGTAGCTGCCCGAGGCGCCCACGCCCACGCGTCCGCGCACGTAGGGGCCCAGCGCCAGCAAGGGCAGCGCGCCGGAGAAGCCATCCAGGTCCGACACCCAGTCCGCGTAGGCCCCGAGCGTGGCCCAGCGCAGCCGGGTGCTGCCGGGGATGAGCTGATCCTGATCCCTCACGCCGAAGCCCGACAGCGCCACGCCCAGGCGCAGCTCGCTCCGGTCGAACAGGTCCTCCAGGTCGCGATCCTCGAAGGCGAACAGGGGCGCCTCCCACCCCACGCCCACGCCCTTCTGCCGGCTCAACTGCAGCGTGAAGGCGCCGTGCGGGGGCGTGTAGGTCAGCCACTTGTCCAGGAAGGTGGCGCCCGCGGGCCGCAGGATGAGCCGCAGCGCGCCCTGCTGCCGGGTGACGAGATCATGGAAGGCCCGGCCCACGCGCTCGCGCACGGGCATGAAGTCCGAGCGGGTGCCGCTGGCGCGCGTCACGCCCATCACCCCGGGGCTGTAGTGGTAGCCCGTGTCCTTCAGCGCGCGCAGGAGCACGTCCACGTCGTCCTCGCGCAGCCGGCCGATGCGCGCGCGCTGGGTCAGCGCGTCCGACGCCTGGCGCAGCCGGCCCAGCTCCACCAGGTCCGACGTCCCCTCGCACACGCCGTCCTCCACGCAGCGGAACTTCTCCGAGGCCACGCCGAGCACGTGCCGCACGCGCGCCTCGCGATCCCACGGCAGCTCCATGGCCGAGGCGGGCACCAGGGCCTCCACCGTGCGCGTGGTGGAGAACTGGGTGGAGAGGAACCGGATGGCGTCGTGCATGCCCCGGAAGAAGTCGTGCTCGCGGAAGCGCCGGTCGAAGAAGCCCATCATCGCGAAGCGGAACTCCGAGGGCAGCACCGCGCCGCGCCGCGGAATCTTGATGCGTCCGGACAGGGTGGGGTCGTGCTCCAGGGTGTCCAGCACCACGCTGTCCTGGGACGCGGCGAGCAGGCTGCCCAGGTGCCGCAGGTAGGTCGCCTCCAGGGGGCTGCGCAGCCGCTCCTCGCGCTCCTCCGGCGGCGCCCACCGCCAGTCGACGACGTCCTGGTCCAGGTAGATGATGGGGAAGCGCGAGCCGTCGAGCGTCTGGGCGCGCGGCTCCACCTGCTCCACCCAGCGCCGGCCGAGCCGCACCGCCAGGTCCAGCGGGTTGTTGTTGAGCACGCCGCCGTCCACCAGCTTGAGCGACTGCTGCGGCGACCAGCGCACCTCGTCGAAGAACGACACCGAGACGTCCACGGGCGAGAACGCGAGCGGGAAGGCGCCCGAGGCCTGGGGGGTGCGCAGCAGCGCCTCCAGCGTCACGCTCTGGCCGCCCGTGGTGCGCTCGGGCAGGTCCGCGCTCAGGGCGGGGTAGAAGCGCAATTCGTCGCGCTCCACCTGGATGTAGGGCGGGGCGAGGCCCTGGGTGCCCTGGAGGAAGGGCAGCCGCACCGTGGGCGCCTTTGCGCCGTGGGTCATCACCTGGACGACGATCTTCTCGGTGACGCGCTTGAGCGAGGCGCGTGACTCCTGGATGCCGGAGCCGAAGGGCACGTCGCGGCCCTTGAGGTTGGTCGCGGTGAGGCCCAGCGCGAAGGAGCACGCGTCGCGAAAGCGCGTGCCCGCGGTCTCGGTGGCGATGACCTGGAGCGTCTCCGTCATGTAGGCGTCGTTGAAGAGGTGATCGCCCCGGTGGGGATCCTTCTCCGGCAGCAGGGGCTCCAGGTCCAGCCGGTCCACCCAGACCCGCCAGAAGAGGCTCTTCTCGGGGGACCACTCGGGGGCCTCGAAGGCCAGGTCACACGAGGCGAGCCCGCCGAGCAGGGCGTTCACCGCGCCCGCCGAGGCGCCCGTCCACACGCGGGGCATGGGATCGCCAATCCGGCCATGGCCCTCGCGGCGGGCCACGCTCCAGAAGCGCACGAGCGTGGAGAGCACCCCGGCCTGGTATGCGCCCAAACTGACGCCGCCGCTGACCACGAGCACGGGCGCGCTGCGCTCGGTGGCCTGGGCGAGCGCGAGCGCGAGCGCGGGGTTCTCCACGTTGCCGGGCAGGAACTCCGTGCTCGGGGGGACGTCGGTGGCCACGGCCGGGGGCGGCTCGGGAGGAGGCGCCGGAGGCTCCTCGGTGGAGGGCTCCTGGGCAGGGGGCGGCTCGGCGGGAGGGGGCTCGTCGGCGGCACGGGCCACGGGGCCCTGGGCGAGCTGGAACAGGAGGACGGTGCTGGCGAGCCGGGAGGCGCGGGTACGTCGCATGCCGCCCAGTCTGACATCGCGGACCGTCATCCGGCTCGCACTCCGCGCGTGGATTCACGAAGATCCGGGCGGAGGCGGGAAAAATCCGTCCCATCGCAGGGGGGATCCCTCCGCGCCGTCCAGTCGCTAAAAGGGGGGGACATGAGCCCGTTGGCCAGAGTGCTCGAGGAACGAAGCGACGACATCCTGAGGCGATGGCGCGAGCGGGTGCGCCCGCGGGATGCGGACGTTCCCCTCGCGCGCGTCCTGGAGGGGCTCGGGGCCTCGCTGCGCGGAGAGGCGGGCGCGCCCCCCGAGGCCGCGTGGCCCGGCGTCGCGCTGAGCGAGCAGGTGCGCGCGTGCCACCTGCTGCGCGACGTGGTGCTCGAGGTGATCGCCGAGCGACAGCTCCCGGTGTCCCGGGAAGAGGAGCGGCGGCTCTCGGACCTGGTGGCCCGGCTCGTCACCGAGGCGGTGGAGGCGCACACGCGCGCGCAGGACGTCCTGCGGCACCAGGCGCGCGTCGCCCAGGAGACCGAGCGCGCCCAACTCGAGTCCCTCGTCCAGCACGTCCCCCTGGCCATCGCCGTCCTCCGGGGCCCCGCGCTCGTCTTCGAGATGCTCAACGCCGAGACCCAGCGCGTGTGGGGCCGACCCCGGGAGCAATTGCTGGGCAAGCCCCTCCTGGAGGCCCTGCCAGAGCTGGTGAGCCAGGGCTTCGACACCCTGCTGCACGAGGTGATGGCCACGGGCAGGCCCTACGTGGGTCCGGAGGTCTCCGTGCCCGTGCGGCAGGCGGATGGCTCGGTGGGCACGTGCTACTTCAACGTCACCTACGCGCCGTGGTGGAGCGATGCCGCGGCCGTGTCGGGCGTGCTCGTGGCGGCCATGGACGTGACCGAGTGGGTGCGTGCGCGCGAGGCGGTGCTCCGGGAGCGCCGGCGCGTCGAGCAGGCCCGGACCGGGGTGCTCGACGCCCTGGCGGCCCAGTCGCTCGTGGGGGTGGCCTACCTCCAGGGCCCCGAGCATGTCTTCCAGATGGCCAACGCCGCGCACCTGCGGATGCTGGACCGCGACGTGATGGGGCAGGGCGTACGCAACGCCTTCGCGGACATGGCCGACCAGGGCTTCTTCGAGCTGCTGGACCGGGTGAACCAGACGGGCGAGCCGTTCGTGGCCCGGGAGACGCCCGTGCGCATCGGGCCGGGCCGCACCCGCGGGCCGTACGAGCACCTGTGCGACTTCACCTACCAGCCGGTGCGCGGACCCGAGGGGGAGATCGAGGGCCTGCTCACGCTCGTGGTGGACGTGACGGAGCAGGTGCGGCAGCGGCGCGCCGCCCAGCGCCTGGCCGAGGAGGAGCGCACGCGCCGCGACTTCGAGCAGTACCTCATCGGCATCGTCAGCCACGATCTGCGCAACCCCCTGAGCTCCATCCTCCTGGGGCTCCAGCTGCTCTTGCGCCGCGAGGATCTGGAGGAGCGCACCCGCCAGTCGCTCGTGCGGCTGCACGCGAGCACCGAGCGCGCGGTGCGCATGGTGCGCGACCTGCTCGACTTCACCCAGGCGCGGCTGGGCGGTGGGCTCAAGGTCGAGCGCGTGCCCGGGGACCTGCACGTCCTGGTGCGCTCGGTGTTCGACGAGTTGCTGACCACGCATCCCGAGCGCGAGTTGCGGTTGGAGATGAGCGGAGACGGCCAGGGCAGCTGGGACGGCGACCGCATCGCGCAGCTGTTGGGCAACCTGCTCGCCAATGCGCTCAAGTACAGCCCCCCGCACAGCCGGGTGACGGTGCGCTCGGTGGGACAGGACGAGGCGATGGTGCTGGAGGTGCACAATGGGGGCGCGCCCATCGCCGCCGAGGCCTTGCCCCGGCTCTTCCAGCCCCTGCAGCGCGCGGTGGAGGGGACGGACCCCACGAGCCGCAGCGTGGGCCTGGGGCTGTACATCGTGGATCAGATCGTGCGCGCGCACGGCGGCGACATCCGCGTGGAGTCGAATCCGAAGGCGGGGACGACCTTCCGCGTCCGTCTGCCCCGCGCGCCGCCCCCGCCGTAGCGCCGTCACTTCGCGCGCATGAAGAAGGCGACGGTCATCAGCGTCGAGACGAGGAGGATGCCGCCTCGGAGCACCTGGGGCGAGAGCCGCCGGGCCAGCCGCGCCCCGCCGTAGCCGCCCACCACCGCGCCGCTCAGGAGCAGCAGTGTCTGGGGCCAGGCCACCCGGCCCGCGACGATGAAGCAGAGCACCGCGCTGGCGCCGGTCGCGGCCACCAGCACCGTCCGCGCCGGGTTGAGGTTGTGCGCTCCGGAGGAACTCAGGAGGCTCCAGACCGCCATCATCATGATGCCCACGCCGCCCACGAAGTAGCCGCCATAAAGGGTGAGCAGGAACTGGAGGCCGAGCACCGCCCCGGGCGAGACGCGCACCCGGCGGCGCAGCGCCTCGCCCGCGCGCCGGCCCCCGGCGAACACGAGCGTCGCCCACAACAGCAGCCATGGCAGCACCTGATCGAAGGCCCGCTGGGGCGTGAGCAAGAGCAGCGTCGCGCCGAGCAGGCCCCCGAGCACGCTCACCCCCAGCATCCTCCCGAGGGAGACGCCACCCACGGGCCGGAGGTCCTCCCGGTAGGCCCACGCGCTCGCCAGGCCGCCGGGAAAGAGCGCCACGGTGCTCGAGGCGTTGGCGGCCAGGGAGGGCACCCCGACGAGCACGAGCGCGGGCAGCGCGAGGAAGGAGCCGCCCCCCGCCAGGGCATTCATCGCCCCCGCGAGCAGGCCGGCCCCGAGCAGCAGCGGAGCGGAGTCCATGCCCCCAAGCTGTCGCCGGAGGGCGCGCCGGACAATCTGGAAGTTCCGGAGACGGACTTCGCCTCCGCCGAAGGCTTGGGGCAGAGTCCCCGGGATGGCTCCTTGTGTCCTTCGTGTCCGTGCCGTCCTCGTGGGCGCGGTGCTGGCCCTCGCCGCGGCGTGCACCACCCCCTCGGCCACGGCCCCCGCCGCGCGCGAGGCCCCCGTCCTGCGCGTGGGCACCAGCGGCGACTATCCGCCCTTCACCTCGATGCGGGAGGACGGCCGGGTGTCCGGCTTCGACGCCGCGCTCCTGGATGCCTACGCGGCCGAGCGCGGCTACCGCCTGGAGTGGGTGCGCTTCCACTGGCCCGGGTTGGTGGCGGACCTCACCGCCCACCGCTTCGACCTGGCCGCCAGCGGCCTCACCCTCCGGCCCGAGCGCTCGCTGGTGGGGCGCTACACGGTGCCCGTGGCGCGCAACGGGGCCCTGGTGCTCCTGCGGCGTCCGGCCTGGGCCCCGGCGCCCACGGGTCCCGAGGCCCCGCTCGCCACCCTCCAGGCGCTGGACCGGCCCGAGTTCCGGCTCGCGGTGAACCTCGGCGGCCACCTGGAGCGCGTGGCCCGCGCCCACTTCCGGCACGCGCGCATCCTCGCCATTCCCGGCAACGCGGTGCGCGAGGCCCTCGTCTCGGGCCAGGCCGACGCGCTGCTCACCAACACCGTCGAGGGCCCCCGCTGGGCCGAGGGCCTCACGGGCCTCGAGCGGGTGGGGCCCTTCACCCAGGACACGGTGGCGCTCTACGTGGAGGCCTCGCGCGCGGAGCTCGCCGCGGATCTGGACACGTGGCTCCTGGCCCAGGAGGCGAGCGGGGCACTGGCGCGGTGGCGGGAGAGGTACCTGGGCGAGGGCGCCCGGGAGGCCACCGCCACGCCCGTGGACGCGCTGCTCGTCGCGACCGCCGAGCGCCTGGCGCTGATGCCGCGGGTGGCCGAGGCCAAGCGGCGCGCGGGTGTGCCCCTGGAGGTGCCCGAGCAGGAGGCCCGGGTGCTGGAGGCCGCCCGCCGTGACGTGCATCAGGCCGCGCGCGACCTGGGCCTGCCCGCGCCCTCGGACGCCGCCATCACCGCCTTCTTCCAGGCCCAGATGGACGCGGCCAAGCAGGTGCAGGCGCGTGCCCCCCGCACGGACGGGCCCGCGGATTCCCTCGAGGACCTGCGCGCGGCCCTGGCGCGGATCAGCGCGCGCATCGCCACGCTCGTGCCCCGGGTCCCCGGCGGCCTGGCGCCCGACGCCCTGCGGCGCCAGACCCGCGCGCAGCTCGCCGCCTCGGGCCTGACCCCCGGCGAGTGTGACCGCCTCGCGGAGGCCCTGGCCGCCCTCGGCCCGGCCCGATGAGCCCGACACGGGAGGCGCTCTCCCGGGCGCTGACGGACCTGACCGACCTGCGGCTGTTCCTCGCGGTGGCCGAGACGGGCAGCATCACCCGGGGGGCCCGGCGGGTGCACCTGTCCCTCGCCGCCGCGAGCGAGCGCATCCACCGCCTGGAGGACGGGTGGGGGGTGGCGCTGCTGGAGCGGCGGGGGCGGGGCGTGCGGCTGACGTCGGCGGGCGAGGCCCTGGTGCCCGAGGCCCGCGCGGTGCTCCTCCAGGTGGAGCACCTCCAAGGCGCCATCGCCCTGCATGCCCAGGGGCTGCGGGGGCGCGTGCGGCTGTTGTGCAACACGGCGGCCCTGTCCGGCGCGCTCCCGGAAGCGCTCGGCGCCTTCCTCGCCCAGCATCCGCTCGTGGACGTGGAACTGGAGGAGCGGCCCAGCCCGGACATCGTCCAGGCCGTGGCGGAGGGCCGGGTCGAGGTGGGACTCGTGGCGGACACGGTGGACCTGGGCGGCCTGGAGACCTTCGCCTTCCAGGAGGACCGGCTCGCGGTGGTGATGGCGCCCGGGCACCGCCTCGCGATGCGCCGCGCGGTGGCCTTCGCCGAGGTGCTGGACGAGCCCCTCGTCGGCCTCGCCGAGGGCAGCGCCCTCCAGGAGATGCTGGAGGCCCAGGCCCTTCGGCTTGGCCGTCCGCCGCGCTACCGGCTGCGCCCGCGGGGCGTGGAGGAGGTGTGCCGGGTGGTGGCGCTCGGGGGCGGGGTGGGGGTGGTGCCCGGGGCGGCCGCCCGGCGCTGGCGGCGCCCGCTCGGCCTGCGCGCCGTCCCTCTGGAGGACGTCTGGGCCCGGCGCCAGCTTACCCTGTGCGTGCGCCGCCTCGACGGGTTATCCCCGTTCGCCCGGCTGCTCGTCGACGGGCTGCGGCGCTCCCCGCTTGCGGGGTGAAGAGGCGACGTGGCACGCTCATGGCCCCCCATGAAGTCCCTCGTTCGCCGCCCATCGTCCATCGCCGCGCCGCACCCGAGGACGGGATGAGCAGCACCTACCGGTTGACCGGCCGCACCGAGGCCGGAGAGCTCTCCGAGTTGTACGAGGCCGTCCAGGAGCCCGAGGGGCTCCCGGTGGTCATCAAGCTCTTCACCGCGAAGACGTCGGACACGCGCTACGCCACCACGCTCGCCGCCACCTATGGCGTGCTCAACCCCCTGTCGGCCGAGGGCGTGGTGCACGTGCTGGACATGGGCTTCGTGAAGAACCGCCTGGCCGTGGTGCGCGAGGCGGTGGACGGCCCGAGCCTGGGTCTGGCCCTGCAGCGGCTCAACACCAAGGAGGTCATCCTCCCGCCGTCCGTGGCGCTCAGCCTCATCATCCAGATCCTCGATGCCGTGGACCTGGCGCATGGCGCGGGCGTGGTGCACGGCGCCATCACCCCGGCCAACGTGCTGCTCTCGCGTGACGGCCACCCGCACGTGTGTGACTTCGGGGCGCTGCAGGCGCTCCTGGCCGTCCCGGAGCTCAAGCGGGCCTTCGCGCGGGGCCGCAGCGCCTACCGCGCCCCCGAGGTGGGCAAGGGCGGCGAGCCCACGTCGCTCTCGGACCTCTACTCCATCGGCGCCATCGCCTACGAGCTGCTCACCCTGCGCGAGGCCGTCATCGGCGATGGCGGCGGCGGGGTGAGCACGCGCCGCGCGGCCCTGCCTCCGCCCAGCCGGTTGGATCGGCGCCTGCACGCGAAGTTGGATCCCATCATCCTGCGCGCCCTGGAGGCCACGCCCACGCGGCGCTACGGCTCGTGCGCGGAGATGGCCCAGGCGCTGCGCGGCTTCCTGTCCAACCAGGGCGGCCTGCCCGGGGCCGAGGACGTGCGCCGCTTCATCACCGAGCTGGTGCCCAACGGGGTGTCGCTCACCACGCCGGGGCCGGTGCCCTTCGCCGAGGCGTTCCCCCTCACGCCCATCTCCGGGGTGTCCTCGCTGGCGCAGCTGCGCGCGGACGCCCTGGAGAAGTCCGTGGTGGCGCGCGTGCCGTTCAGCCCCGCGCCCAATGACGCGGACACCATGGACGCGCCGCCCGCCTTCGAGGAGTACCACCCGTCCATGTTCCCGGACACCCCGCCGCCCGGCATCGCCCTGGCGCCCCCGGCGAAGGTGCTCGAGTCCACCCACATCATCACCCCGGGCGAGCCCGATCGCACCGCCGTGGGCACGGCGCCGCCGGGCGTGGAGGTCACCCACTTCGGCCGCCAGCGCGGCGGGGAGCGCGGCGTCGTCGCCCGCGCGCCCGAGCGCCCCGAGGGCCCGCCCAAGGACGACGAGCAGACGTGGGTGGCGCCGCCCGGTGCCCCGCCCGTCAAGTCCACGCGCCGCGCGCCGGTGTCCCTGTCGGGGGGCGGCGAGGGCACGCGCATCGGGAAGAATCCCCGCCTGCGGCTCGTGGAGGACTTCTCCAAGCCCGCGCCGGGCACCCCGGTGGCCGCGTCCTCGCATCCGGTGGATCCGGACGACCTGCGCGACACGGATCGCATCGAGGTGACGGTGGCGCGCCAGCGTCCGCGGCCGCCGCCCGCGCCCCCGCCCGCGTCCGTGGCGTCCGAGGACTACGCCGCCGTGCCCGCGCCCTCCCAGCTGGAGGTGCCCGCGGCCGGGGGCCGGGGCGGGCGGCTGTTCACCGAGGAGCGCAACCTCCTGGAGGACGCGCGGCGTCGGCGCCGGATGATGTCCGTGGCGGGCAGCGTGGCCGGGGTGGGGCTCGTCTGCTTCGCCTTCGGCATGTGGCGCTTCGTCCAGCGCACCCGCGAGGAGGATCCGGATCCCAAGGTCGCCGCCGTGAGCGAGACCGTGCGCGAGTACCTGCGCGAGCCGGCCGCCCCGCCGCCCAGCCCCGAGCCGACCCCGCCCGTGCCCGTGGAGACCCCCCGGGAGGACGCCAAGGCCAGTCAGGCCTGGCTCACCATCCGGGCCAACCGCCCGGCGCGGGTGTACGTGGACGGCGTGCGCATCAAGCGCGCGCTGCCCCTGGTGAACCTCCCGGTGAAGGCGGGCGATCGCAAGGTCGTCGTGGAGACCACGGGCACGCCGCGCCTGCGCGAGGTGTTCGAGGTGCACGTGCAGGGCGGAGAGCACCGGCTCCTGGAGCCCATCTTCCCCGAGACCCGCCGCCGCTGAGGCCGTCCATGGACCGCACCCGCGTCTTCGTCGTCGAGGATCAGCCCACGCTCCTGCGCAACCTCCTCAAGGTGCTCGGCGCCTTCGAGGAGCTGGAGGTGGTGGGCAGCGCCCAGGCGGGCGAGGAGGCCGTGGAGGCCATCGTCCAGGAGCGCCCGGACCTGGTGCTGCTCGATCTGGAGCTGCCGGACATGAACGGCATCGAGGTGACGCGGCGGGTCAAGCGGCGCGCCACCGACGTGGCGGTGCTCATCCTCACGTCCTTCGAGGACGAGCAGAAGGTGTACGAGGCCATCCAGGCGGGGGCCTCGGGCTACCTGGTCAAGCGGGTGGGGCCGGAGAAGATCCGCTCGGGCATCCGCGAGGTGATGGAGGGCGGCACGGTGCTCGAGCCGCTCATCGCCCGGCGCTTCTGGAACTACTTCCACTCGCTCAAGGCGCGCCAGGACGCCGAGGCGCCCCCCCGGGACGAGAACCCCTGGGGCCTGACGCCCGCCGAGCTGGAGATCTTGCGCTACGTGGCCAAGGGCCTGTCCAACGCCGAGGTGGGCCGGGTGATGACGCTCGAGCGGCGCACGGTGCGCACGCACCTGTCCCACCTGTACCGCAAGATGGGCGTCAACTCGCACGTGGAGGCGGTGGTGCTCGCCGTGCGCGCGGGCCTCGTGGACGTGTGAGCCCGCGCGCGCTCACCAGCGCACGGGCAGGGACTCGAAGCCGCGGAAGTTGAGGCTGTGGCACTTGAGGCGCACGGGCCGCGACTCGTCCAGCCGCAGCCCCGGCAGCCGCTCGAGCAGCTGCGACACGCCGATCTCCAGCACCCGCCGCGCCAGGCCCGCGCCCATGCAGTGGTGGGCCCCGAAGCCGAACGCCAGGTGGCGGGGGCTCGCGGTGTCCCGGGTGATGTCGAAGCGGTCCGGGTCGCGGAAGGCCCGGGGATCCCGGTTGGCCGCCGCCAGGCCCAGGAACACCACGTCCCCGGCGCGGATCGTCCGGCCGCGCAGCTCCACGTCCTCCACCGCCACGCGGAA
Source organism: Archangium primigenium (assembly GCF_016904885.1). Lineage (NCBI taxonomy): Bacteria > Pseudomonadati > Myxococcota > Myxococcia > Myxococcales > Archangiaceae > Melittangium > [Archangium] primigenium. Next base: position 5,771,224 of record NZ_JADWYI010000001.1, on the reverse strand, counting down.
GATGAAGGGCACCGCGGGGTGGAAGCGCAGGCTCTCCTCCACCGCCAGGCGCATGAGCTCGGGCCGCTCGCGCAAGAGCTGGAGCTGCTCGGGGTGGGTGAGCAAGTCATGCACGAAGTTGCTGAACTGATCCGTGGTGGTGGTGTGCCCGGCGAACAGCAGGAGGATGGCGTTGGCCACCAGCTCCGCGGACGTCATCTGGCCCTGCTCCTGCGCCTGGACCATGAGGCTGAGCGTGTCCGGGGTGGGGTGGGCGCGCCGCTGCTCGAGCAGGGGCAGGAAGTAGGCGCTCATCTCCATCATGGCCTGGTTGGCCCGGCGCGCCGTGTCCAGCATGCTCGTGCCCGCCGCGGGCGCGGCGAAGTCGGCGAGCCTGTCCGACCAGCGCCGGAAGCGGTCGCGATCCTCCACCGGCACGCCCAGCAGATCCGCGATGACGAGCGTGGGCAGGTGGTAGGCGATGTCCTGCGCCAGGTTCATCCGCCCCCGCGACTGCACGCGCTCGAGCAGCTGGCGCAGCGTCTGGTGGATGGCGGGACACATCGCGTCCAGCCGGGGGGGGGTGAATCCCGCCCCGGTCTGCCGCCGCAACCGGACGTGCTCGGGGCCCACGCGCATCACCATCTGGTTGCGCGTGGTTTCCATGAACTCCCGGATCGTCTCCGGCCCTAATCCCTGAATCTGGTATTCGAAGAACTTCAAGCGATCCGCGCTCATCCGCGGATCACGAAAACACGCCATCACGTCGTCGTGGCGGGTGAGGATCCAGCCATTCACCAGAGGAGACCAGTGCACCGGCTCGTCCTCGCGCAGCTCCGCGTAGAGGGGGATGGGGTGGGCCAGGTTCTCGGGGCTGAGGAGGTTGCGGTCCTCGCGGACCAGGGGCATGACGCTCGACATGATGGGGCTCCTGTGAATGGGCCGGAGGTCCACGCACCGCGCCCGCGCTCGGGCACGCGCGGCGGTGGCGCACTCCGCTGCCAGACTTCCTGTCAGCAGAGGTTGTGCCAGCCGATTCGAGAGAGGGATTGACGCATGGCGGATGGAAATATGGGCAGCCGCCTCGCGTCTGTCCGAAGCCATCACCCTCCGAGCGGAAGGCGATGTGCACCCAAAGACAGACAGACGGAGTAACGCCATACCCCATCGGGTCAACCCAGACCCATGAGGATGTGAGGGAAAGGACTTCTCCGAGAGCCCCGTGTTCCGGGGCACCTCGTCCGCCCATGCGGGCGCGGACTAGGAGTCGCGCACGAGCCGCAGGTGGGCGCGCTTGCCGCCCGCGGGGGACGGCTCGGGGCGGGTGGGGCTGGGGACGGACGCGTCACCCGGCCGGGTGGGGCCGTGCTGATCCGCGGCGAGCGGATCCGCCGGCCCGCGCAGCCCCGAGCGCAGCACGACGACGAAGAGCAGCGTCATCAGCAGCGACACCGTCACCAGCGGCAGGAAGTTGCTCGTGAACAGGCCATCCAGCGCGGGCGCGGGATCCGGCATGAAGAGCAGGGCGCCGAGCAGGAGCCACCACAGCGCGCAGCCCACGAAGCCCACGCCGCCCACCCACAACTTCACCCGCGAGCCGAGCGAGCGCTGGGGCTCGGGCGTCACCGCCGGCACGGAGGCGAGGGACAGGCGCCGGGGCTCCTGCGCGAGCCGCGCCAGTCCCGGCACGGCGGCCACCGGCGCCGGGCGCGCCCCCGTCTTGCGGGAGCGGTGGCGCCACAGCGCGCCCATCGTCACCGCCAGCGCCCCATAGGGGACCCAGACGGCGGGCCCCAGGCTCCAGGCCTCGGGCGCTCCGTACAGGAGCGCCGCGCAACCGAGGCCGGACAGCAGGGACCGGAAGGGGAGGGGCGGGGGCACCAGCATGAAGCAGACGGTAGCAGACCTGACGGCTTTCTCCAGTTCCCCACCCCCCCCACCTCCGGCCGGGATGCTCGCGGCTGGACGCTCCCACGCCCGGACGCCACGCGCTCCACACATGCGTCGTCCGCTCGCACGGTTTTCTGGCGAGCGGATCGGAATTTCAGCCCAGCGGGTCCACGATGGGGTCGGGCATCACCCAGAGCGCGGCGGGGTCCGTGTAGGCCTGATCGAAGGCGTACAGGATGCCCAGCCAGCGATCCCAGAAGACGGCCCAGTTGTACTCCGTGGGCGGAGACGTCAGCGGACTGCCATCCGGATCCGGCCGGCTGTAGGCGAAGTCGGCGTAGGTCCACGTCTGGGTGCCGAACTCCGTCTTGAGCAGCGGGGTGAGGGCCTGGAGCACCCCGGGGCGCGACACCTCTCCCGGGAAAACGGTGCCCGGGGAGAAGACGGGCTGGGCCATGTCGTACTGCTCGCGCCAGGCGACGTAGTTGTTGCCCACGGCGATGAGCGCGTCGCGCCGGGCGGGCGTGGGCGCCAGCCGCGCCTCCTCATAGAGCGCGAACGCCGCCACCAGCAGGCTCTTGTAGTGCAGCGTCGGGAAGAGCTGGGAAATCTGGAAGGGACGGGGCGAGTCCTCCGCGTGCGCCACGGCGTAGGCGTGGGCGGCGCGGGCCTCGGCCTCCACGGCCAGGGGCAGGGTGAAGCCCGCGAGCACGGCCTCGGGCGTCACCGGGCCCGTCTGCCGCCGGCGCCAGTCGAGGTAGGCCTGCCCCGAGCCGCCAATGTCCGTGAAGATGGCGAGGTTGCCCTCGTTGAGCAGCCGCTCCAGGGTGAGGGCGATCGCGTCCGCCCGGTCGAGCGGGTGGGGGCCCGCGGCGCTCCAGTAGAGCGCGGCCAGGCGCTGGGACGTGGCCAAGAGCGTGCGGGGATCCGACAGGGCGCCCCCATTCATGGCCGTGATGAGCGAGGCGACCGAGGCCGCCCCGTCGATCGTCATGCCCCGGAGGATGAGCTCCAACGACAACGACTCCACCAGGACGCGCACCGTGCCCGTGAGATCCAGCCGGTTGAGGGCCTGGGTGAGCGTCAGGGACGGCTGGACCCGGGCCGCGGCGATGGCCCGCCGGGCCTGGGTGGCCGCGAGCATGCCCTGGCCCCCGGTGCGCGAGGCGTGGGGCGCGAAGACGAACCAGATCGGCCGCGCGGTGCTCGTGCCGCCGGGCTGGAGGGTGGGGTCCACCACCGCGCCCAATTCGTAGGCGAGCTGGATGTAGCCCAGGGTGATGCGCCGGTTGTCCTCCAGGGGGGTGGTGGCATGCGCGGGGGGGGCCAGCAGCAGGGTGGTGAGCACCAGCGCGCTCACCCCGCGGCCAAGGACGGCGAGGGATGTCATGGGAGGCGACTCCAACGGAGGGGGAAGGGGGGAAGCGGGGAACGGCAAACTAGTCATCACCTGTCTCGCGGGAAGTGTCACCCCCCGGAACTTCCCGGCGCTTTGAATACAAACATCCTGACGGGGGCGCGTGTCCTGGAAGCCGCCGAGCGGCCGGGCCATGGACACGTGTCATTGTGGATTGGGAGACACGGGCGAGTCGTGTATTTTGGAATCGCTTTCACAACGACAGGTCGAACGTGCCCCATCGGACGCCGTCTTCCCCCCGTCTCCCTTCCGAATCCGTGACTTCCCTTCCCGGCGCCTCGCGCGTGCTGGCCGCCGTGGCCGCCGCCGAGCCCGCGCCGCGGGAGACGCCCCGGGCGCCGGTGAGCGTGTCGCCCGCGCCCCTGTCCGTCACCACCGCCTCGGCGCGCCTGGCCTTCGAGACCGTGATGGCGCTGGACCTGGACGGCGATGGTCGGCTCACCCAGCGTGACGCGGTGCTCGCGCGCGAGGCGGGCCTGCGCTTCGCGGTGGACCTGGAGCTGGGGCCCGGCGTGCGGCTGGAGCTGGCCGGCCCGGAGCGCCTGTCGCACGCGGCGGACGTGCTCGCCGAGAGGGTGCTGGAGGGGCGCGGGGACGAGGACGGCCTGCCCGTGGAGCGGCTCCTGGAGACGCGCACCGCCGCGCTCAAGGGCCTGCTGGACCGGGGCTGGGACGGGCTCGTGCGCCGCTCGGACCGGGCGGTGGACCTCAAGAAGGCGCTCGAGGTGATGCCGGTGAAGGATCCCACCGGTGTCTCGCGCGTGTACGTGCCCGTGCGCGACCGCCAGGCGCTCAAGAAGCTGCGGGCCGAGGCCCGGCGCGCGGGGGGCCTGGAGATGGTGCCCCTGCACCGGCCCCGGAGCGCCGAGGACTGGACGGCCCTCATGCGCGCCCCCGGCATGCTCTACCTGCCCCGGCCCTACATCGTCCCCGGCGGCCGCTTCGTGCAGATGTTCGGCTGGGACAGCTACTTCAACGCCCGGGGCGCGCTGGCCTCCGGCCGCGTCGAGCTGGCGCGCGACATGCTGGAGAACCAGCTCTACGAGATCGAGCACTACGGGAAGATCCCCAACTCCAACCTGAGCTACCACCTGTCGCGCACCCAGCCGCCGCTCATGCCGCGGCTGGCGCTGGCGGTGCACGAGGCGCGCTCGGACCGGCGCCTGCTCAAGCGCGTGGCCCGGGTGGCCGAGCAGGAGCTGGAGGAGGTGTTCCGCACGGGGCCGCGCGCCACGCCGGGCGGCCTGTCGCGCTACCAGGACGACGCCGCGGGCCCCGACGCCGAGGACCTGTCGCACTTCTACGACGAGGCGCGGCCGGACGACGCGGGCTTCCACCGCCATGACCGGGCCATCCGCGAGAGCGGCTGGGACATGTGCCACCGCTTCGGCACCGCCACCCACCACCACGAGCCGGTGTGCCTCAACTCGCTCCTGTTCCAGTACGAGCAGGACCTGGCCACGCTCTGGCGCCACGTGGAGGGCGAGGGCGGCGTGCGCGCCACCCGCTACACCCGCGCCGCCCGGGCCCGCGCCCGCGCCATGCGCGCGCGCTTCTGGGACGCCGAGCGGGGCCTCTTCTTCGACCATGACTTCGTGGCCGGGCGCCGCTCCACCTACGAGTGCCTCGCCACCTTCTATCCCCTGTGGACGGGGTGGGCGAGCCGCGAGGAGGCCACGCGCGTGGCCGCCGCGCTCCCGCGCTTCCTGCACGCCGGCGGCCTCACCGCCAGCAGCCGCGCGTCCCGCGAGGCCGTGGGCGGCGAGGATCTGCAGTGGGACTACCCGTTCGGCTGGGCGCCCCACCAGGTCATCGCCGTGGAGGGCCTGCGCCGCTATGGCTTCCACGCCGAGGCCGACGCGGTGGCCTACCGCTGGCTGTCCATGGTGCTGGACATCGCCGGGAGCCACAACGGCCTCATCAAGGAGAAGTACGACGTGGTGAGCCGCTCGGCGGACGTGCCCGTGGAGTACGGCAACCAGGGCGCGGACCGGGGCGCGCTCCTCGCGCCCCGCGCCGAGCGCACCCTGGGCTTCGCCTGGACGAACGCCTCGGTGCTGCTCCTGCTCGAGGGCCTCTCGCCGGGCCTGCGCGAGGCGCTCGACGCGGGCATCCCCGCCGAGCGCGTGCTGGGCCCGCGGGACGAGGGCGGGGGCCGGGGCGTGCCCCGCCGCAAGCGCCTGTCGCGCATCGCCGCCTGAGTCCGGGGGACCCCCCGTGGGGGACGATTGACCCCCCTGCCGCATCCAGGGGATCGTGCACCCCGTGGTGAGTCCCCCGAGCACGGAAGGCTGGATGGAGCGGTCCGAGACGTCTGCGAGCACGAGCACCTGGCTGCTGGGGGCCCTCACCCAGCTCCAGGCGAGGTTCCTCCAACACCGCGATGCACGCCGGGCCCTGGGCGGGCTGTGGGCGGTGCTGCGGGAGTGGACGGGCAGTGCGTCCGGCTTCATCGGCGAGTTCCAGGCCACGCCCGAGGGCGCGTCCTTCCTGCACCTGTACACGGAGGGGGGGAGGGAGACGCCCGAGCGCGTGGCGCTCGAGGACCTGGGGCCGCTGCTGGGCGGCATCCCGCGCACCGGCGAGGCGGTGTTGAGCCAGGAGCCGGGGGAGGGGGCGCGGTGGGGCGGGCCGCTCGCGGCGCATCCGCCGCCCCGGTCCCTGCTGGGGCTGCCCCTGCGCGTGGGCCCGGAGGTGGTGGGCCTGGTGGTGCTGACGGATCGCGAGGAGGGCTACGACGCGCGGGTGGTGGCCAGCCTGGAGCCCGTGCTCGTCACGTGCCGGGTGATCCTCCAGGGCCTGCGCGAGGAGCGGGGCCGCCAGCGGGCCGAGGCCGGCGAGCGGCGGTGGTCCGAGAGCTTCCGGGCCCTCCTGGACGCCGCGCCGGACGCCATCCTCGTGCACCGCGAGGGCCGGGTGGTGTTCGCCAACGCCGTGGCCGCCCGGCTGGTGGGCCAGCCCGAGGACGTGCCGATGGAAGGGCAGCGCTTCGCGGACTTCGTGCTGCCCGAGGACGCGGATCTGCTCGAGCCGACCCCGGAGACTCCGGAGAGCGCGGGGCCGCGGGAGGTGCGCCTGCGCCACCGGCGCGCGCTGCGGGTCGTGGCCGAGGTGAGCACGGTGGCGCTCCTGTTCGACGGCCAGCCCACCCGGGTGTCCATCGCCCGCGACGTCACCGGCCGGCGCCAGGAGCAGGAGCAGCTGCGCGCCACCGAGCGCATGGTGTCCCTGGGCACGCTCGCCGCGGGCGTGGCCCACGAAATCAACAACCCCCTGTCCTACCTGCTGAGCAACCTGCGCTTCGTGGACGAGGAGCTGGCGGCCATGCGCGAGGCGGGCGAGGCGCTCACGGGCGAGCGGGGCCGGGAGGTGTGCGAGGCCCTGCACGAGGCGCTCGCGGGCACCCACCGGGTGCGCGACATCGTGCGCGACCTGAAGACGTTCTCGCGCGACAGCGAGGACTCGGTCGAGTCGGTGGACGTGTGCGGCGTGCTCGACTCGTGCGTGAACATGGCCTGGGGCGAGATCCGCCACCGCGCGCTGCTGGAGAAGGACTACGGCGTGGTGCCGCGGCTGGAGGCCAACGCCTCGCGCCTGGGGCAGATCTTCCTCAACCTGCTCGTCAACGCCGCGCACGCCATTCCCCACGGGGACCGCGAGGGCAACCGCATCCACGTGTCCACCCGCCACGAGGAGGGCCTGGTGGTGGTGGCCATCCGCGACAGCGGCGTGGGCATCTCCCCGGAGAACCTGGGCAAGCTCTTCCACCCCTTCTTCACCACCAAGCCGGTGGGGCAGGGCACCGGCCTGGGCCTGTCCATCTGCCACAACCTCATCACCGCCATGGGCGGCCGCATCGGCGTGGACAGCGTGGAGGGCCAGGGCACCACCTTCCGCGTCGTCCTCCCCGTCAAGCGCCCCGCCAGCATCTCGCGCTGAGTCCGACACTCCCGCCGCGTGACGCGGAAAGTCATCGTTCACAGACTTCTAGCGTTTGCCGGGTTTTCCGGGGAGGCTCCCTTCCGGCGGATCCTCCGGGCCGGCTTCTCCCCCACGGCCCGACCCCGACAGACAAGGTGGCGTGCATGCGAGTGGTGACGACGCGACGTGGTGGTGTGCTCAAGACGCTGGGCCTGGCGTTGACGCTGGGCCTGGCCGGCCAGGCCCAGGCGGGCGTCTACGTGCACCTGTTCGAGTGGCGCTGGCCGGACGTGGCGCGCGAGTGCGAGACGTGGCTCGGCCCCAAGGGCTACACCGCGGTGCAGGTGTCGCCGCCCAACGAGCACGTCACCGGCGAGGCGTGGTGGACCCGGTACCAGCCCGTCAGCTACAAGCTCGAGTCGCGTGGCGGCACGCGGGCCCAGTTCATCGACATGGTGAAGCGCTGCAACGCGGCGGGCGTGGCCATCTACGCGGACCTGGTCATCAACCACACGGCGTCCCTGAGCAACGGGGGCGTGGGCACGGGCGGCACCTCCTGGACGCCCCGCAAGCACCCGATGTACTCGGCCCAGGACTACCACTCGCCCGTCTGCTCCATCACCAACTACCGGGATGCCTGGAACGTCCAGAACTGCGACCTGAGCGGCCTGCCGGACCTCAATACCGGCTCCAGCTACGTGCAGCAGACGCTGGCCAACTACATCAACGATCTCACCAGCATCGGGGTGAAGGGCTACCGGGTGGACGCCGCCAAGCACATGGCCTCCGGGGACCTCTCCGGCATCCGCGGCCGCATGACGGGCGCGCCCTACGTCTTCCAGGAGGTCATCGACCTGGGCGGCGAGGCCGTCACGGCCAGCCAGTACCTGGGCAATGGCGCGGTGACGGAGTTCAAGTACAGCGCCAACATCGGCACCCAGTTCAAGACGGGCCAGTTGCGCAACCTCTCCAACTTCGGTGAGTCCTGGGGCTTTCTGTCCAGCGGCTCGGCGGTGGTCTTCACCGACAACCACGACAACCAGCGCGGCCACGGGGCGGGGGGCGCCAACATCCTCACCTACAAGGACGGCGCGCTCTACACGCTCGCCAACGTGTTCATGCTGGGCTGGCCGTATGGCTATCCCCAGGTCATGTCCAGCTACAGCTTCACCAACACGGACGCCGGGCCTCCGGGCAGCGCGGTGCACAGCGGCTCGAGCGTGAACTGCTTCGGGGCGTGGCAGTGCGAGCACCGCTGGCGGGAGATCTCCAACATGGTGCGCTTCCGCGCGGCGACCGAGGGCGCGGGCGTGTCCCGGTGGTGGGACAACGGCAACAACCAGGTGGCCTTCGCCCGCACGGGCAAGGGCTTCGTGGTCATCAACCGCGAGGGCGGGGCGCTCTCGCGCACCTTCGCCACGGGCCTGCCCGCGGGCACCTACTGCGACGTCATCAACGGGGAGGCCGCCAACGGCGCGTGCACGGGCCGGAGCATCACCGTGGACGCGAGCGGCAACGCGACCTTCTCCGTGCCCGCGATGACGGCGGCCGCGCTGCACGTGGGCGCGCTCGGCGCGGGCGGGGGCACGACGCCTCCGCCCTCCACCGGCAACGTCACCGTCAACTTCACCTGCACCAATGGCACCACGTACGTGGGCCAGAGCGTCTACGCCGTGGGCAGCCACGCCTCCCTGGGCAGCTGGGCGCCCGCGAGCGCCGTGAAGCTCAACCCCACGAGCTACCCCACCTGGACGGGCTCCCTCTCCCTGCCGGCCAACACATCCCTCGAGTGGAAGTGCCTCAAGCGCGAGGAGGCCAACCCGGCCAATGGCGTGCAGTGGCAGGCGGGCGCCAACATCGTCTACAAGACGCCCGCCTCGGGCACCGGCGCCACCTCGGCCGGCTTCTAGGCCCCGGGGGGCCGCCCACACGGGGTGTGCGGCCTACCCGACACTGTCCCGACGGGGCCGTCGTGTCTTGAACGGAGCTGGCACGCACCCCGGTGGCCTCGGACACCCCGGGTCAACATCTTCGGCCCTCCTTCAGGCGCCGGAGCATCCGTGAGTTGTCGTCAGACCCCTCCCTTTGTTTTTCGGATGATGGCGTGGCTCCTGGTGCTCGCGCTCCCGCTTCCGGCGCTCGCCGCGCGGGAGTCCATTCGCAACCACCTGGTCGTGATCCAACAGCTCCTGGGCAGCACCGAGTACGAGCGCGCGCTCGAGCAGATCCAGGTGGCCCGCCAGGAGCGCCACGGGACGGACGAGGACGTCACGCTCTCGCTCTACGAGGGCATCCTCTTGTACGAGCTGCGCCGCAAGGACGAGGCGAGGGCGGCGTTCCGCCGGGGCTTGCTGCTGCGGCCCGAGGCGGAGCTGCCCGTGCCGGTGTCCCCCAAGATCCAGGCGGATGTGGACACCGTGCGTCGGGAGGTCGAGGCCGAGCTGAAGGCCATGCCCCACCCCCCGACCCGACCGGAGGACGTGCGGGCCGTCACCGTCACCCCGGACGCGCCGGTCCAGAAGACGGCCGCGCCCTCCGGACTGCGCCGGCGCGCGTGGATTCCCGCCGTCGTGGGGGGCGCGTTCGCGGTGGCCGGAGGGGTGTCGCTGGGCTTCTCCCGCGCGCAGTTGAACCTCTTGCGCGACGACGATCCGCGCATCGTGAGCCGCGCGGACGCGGAGCTGGTCGCCCGACGGGGGCGGAACTGGCAGACCGCGGGCGTCAGCCTGCTGGGCGTGGGCGCCGCGGGCCTGCTCACCGCGGCGGGCATGTACCTGCTGGGGGCGCCCGACGACGCCGCCCCGTCCCTGGCCGTGGGCACCCACGGGAGCTCCGCGTTCCTCTATGGGAGGTGGCCGTGACGCGAACGAGTGTCGTGCCCGTTGGACGTGTCCTGCTCCCCGTGCTGGTGGGGCTGCTCGGCGCCTGGGGTTGTGTGCGCTTCGACACGGAAGAGGAGGCGTACTGCCAGCGCAATCCCGAGACCTGCGGGACGCCCTCCGGCGACGCGGGGACGAGTCCCCCCGCCCCCGTCGAGCGGGTCTCCGCGAGGGGACAGTTCAGCCTCGCCCTGCGCAGTGATGGCTCGGTCTGGGCCTGGGGAAAGAACGAGGAGGGCCAACTGGGAGACGCGGACACCAGCGTCCACAAGGCCCCGACCCGCGTCGAGAATCTGGGCGGGGTCAGTCAGGTGGCCGCGGGGTTTTCCCATTCGCTCGCGCTTCGCGCGGGCAAGGTCTGGTTCTGGGGCGCGAAGGCCTCGGGGGCCGTCCAGCTGCCGCTCGTGGAGGCGCCCGGGTTGAGCGGCATCACCGCCATCGCCGCGGGCGCTTACCACTCCCTCGCCCTGGATCCCTCCAAGTCGGTCTGGATCTGGGGACGTCACGGCGCGACGATCAACGGCGATACGCCCCGCCTCGTGGAAGGACTGCCTCGCATCAAGGCCATCGCCGCGGGCAACGCCCACTCGCTGGCGCTGGGCGAGGACGGCTCGGTCTGGGCCTGGGGAAACAACGAGTTCGGACAGCTTGGTCTGGATTCGCCCTCGGAGAGTGACACGCCCGTGAAGGTGGCGGGTCTGCCCGCCACCATCGAGTTCATCGCGGGCGGCGGGAATCACTCCCTGGCCCGAGACGCCACGGGCGCCGTCTGGGCCTGGGGAAACAACAACCATGGTCAGTTGGGGGACGGGACGATCGGCGGCAAGCGCTCCACGCCCGAGCGGGTGGTGGGCTTGGGTGACATCACGGACGTGGCCGCGGGCTACGAGCATTCCCTGGCGCTCACCCGGGACAATGACATCCAGGCCTGGGGAAGGGATTCCTCGGGGCAGCTCGGAAACGATGCCGAGCAGTACAACCCGACGTCCCAGGATCGCGCCCTGCCCGTGAAGACCTACGGATTGACCCGGGTCACGTCCCTGTCCGCGGGCTACTCCCACTCCCTGGCCATCCTCAATGGGGGCCTGTTGTTCGCGTGGGGCTCCAATCAAGGCGAACGGCTGGGCGTCGGCCAGGCGGGTGACACCCTCGGGACGCCGCGGCCCGTGACCTTCCTGCCGTGAACCGTCACCTCATTCCGACGCGGTGACGTTGAGGGGGGTGAGCTTGCCGGCCTTCACCTCGACCCGCCGGGTCACGGACCTCGACAGGGTGGGGAAGAAGAACGTCACGGTGTGCAGCCCCGCCGGCAGCTCCAACGCCGACTCCAGCGGGGTCGAGCCCCGGGGCGTCCCGTTCACCGAGATGTTCGCATAGGGCTGGGCCCGCACGTCCAAGGACCCCAGGGCGGCAGGGGGCGCGGGACGTCGGAGCTTGGAGGCACGGGCACTGCGCGCCGGGGCCGGCCGCGCCTCGGGGGGCGCGGACGTCTCGGGAGCGGCCTCGGCCTCTGGCTCCCGGGGCGCTTCCGCCAGGATCGGCCGCCGCTGCGGGGGCTCCTCGGTGGGCACGGCCTCGGCGGGAGGCGCGGGGGCCGGATCCTTCGAGGCGACCCCGGGCGAGGCACTGACGCGCGCTGGCGCGGGGCTCCGCCCCCAATGGACGAGCCCGCCTCCCGCCATCAGCAGCACGGCCCCCGCCAGCGCGTACCGTGTCCAGGCGCCGCGCTTGGACGCGAGGGGGACATGAAGTCGCGTCTCCACCCCCGGGGATGCCCGGGGCGCCCGGGCTTGGGAGGGCGGGACGCGCGAGGCATCCTGGGGCGCCATCATGTCCTCGAGCAGGGTCGCGGGCGCCTCCCGGGGCGCCCCGTCCGCGTCCGTCACCGCCTCGCTGGCGGTCTCGGCGGCGGGCGGCGCGGTGACTTGATGGACGAGCTGGGCCACCTGGGACGCGGTGAGGGTCCGGCCCCCCGCGAGGATGAACTCCTCGAGCTCCGCCTGGAGGGCATGGCAGTCCGGGTAGCGCTGCGCCCGATCCTTGTCGAGGGCCCGCGCGAGGATGCGCTGCAAGGCCACGGGCAGGTCCGGCCGGTGGTGGACGGCGGGGGTCGGCGGCTCGAAGAGGATGGCGTGCATCAGCGCCGCGTCCTCCGTGGGACGGTAGGGCTTGTGGGACGTGAGCAGCTCGTAGAGCACCACGCCGAGCGCGTACACGTCCGCCCGCCGATCCAGGCCCCGGCCGCGCAGCTGCTCGGGCGGCATATAGGCGAGCTTCCCCTTGATGACCCCGCTCTCGGTCTTGTGGCTCTGGCCGGCCGCCTTGGCGATGCCGAAGTCCACCACCTTCACCGAGCCTTGGCGCGTGAGCAGCAGGTTGTCCGGGCTGATGTCGCGGTGGATGAGCCCCAGCGGCTGATGCGTCTCGGGGTCGGCGAAGTCGTGGGCGAACGCCAGCCCTTCACAGGCCTGGGAGACGAGTCGGGCACAGACGGTGGGGGGCAGGGGCAGGCCCCGCGCCGAGGCCCGCTTGATGAGCGTGCGCAGGCTCGGCCCGTCGATGTACTCCATGGCCAGGAAGTAGGCGCCCTCCACCTCGCCGAAGTCGTAGATCTGCACGATGTGCGGGTGGTTGAGCCGGGCGGCGAGCATGGCCTCGGAGAGGAACATCCGCACGAAGGCGGGCTCCTGGGCCAGGTGCGGCAGGATGCACTTGACCACCAGGGTCTTCTCGAAGCCATGGGGCCCGGCGGCCTTGGCGAGGTACACCTCGGCCATGCCCCCGGCGGCGAGCTTGCGGATGAGTTGGTACTTGCCGACGAACCGGGTCACGGCCTGCCTCCCTCCTGGTGCCCTCCACCTCCGGACGCGCGACGCCCCGGATTCCGGCAGGCCTAGGAAAATGCCGCGCGCGGGGCTCCTATTCTCCGTATGGGAGGGCGAGGGCACGGCGCGCTGGCGGTGCCCTCGGAGGGTCGGCGGGCGGGCGAGGGCTCACCTAGGGGGTGGCCCGGACGAGGTTCAGCGTGCTGGAGAACCGGGCGGAGTAGGGCACGCCCTGGTAGGTGGCGCGCACGGTCCCCTCGTACTCCAGGGTGATGATGCCGCCCAGCAGGGTCGCGGTGCCGCGGGTCACGACGAAGTCCGCCGTCACGGTCTCGCCCTCCGGGCTCGTCACGGTCTTGCGACAGGTGGTCCGGGGCACGAGGGTCGCCACCGTGTCCTGGACCTTGGCGGGAAGGGCGCACCCCTCGCCATCGGAGATGGCGATGTCGGCGCTGAGCCCCTCGGTGATGCGCAGGGTCTCCTCGCGGGACTGGGACGCGCGCGAGTCGAACAGGGAGAGGGTGATCTGTCCGGAGGCGTCATAGGTGCCCAGGAACGGTTGGATGTCCGGGGCACAGCCCGGCCCCACGGCGAGCGCCCCCACGAGCGCGACGAGACGAAGGTTCATGCACGGGATGACTAGTGCGGCGCGCGTCCCGCGCGACCCGGGAGGGCCGACGAAAAGCGCCGCACGTGTCACACCCAACAGAACCCCCGTGGGGGCGGGCGCGCGCTACCGGTCCCGGGTCACGTTCGAGTAAGGACCCAGGGGATCCGTGGCGAGGTTCACGGCCTGGCGCAACGAATCACCCAGCCGCTCGTTCACGGCCGCGCTGTGATTGAGGATGTCCGCCCGCGTCTGGGCGCTCATGGCGGAGCCCACCAGGCCCGCGCACCCCGTCTGGGATTGGAAGAAGTCCGTCTCCCGGCGCGCGAACGTGTCCACGTTCTGCCGGGTCGCGGGGCTGTTGAGCAACGAGCGCTCACTCTCGTAGAAGTCGCCCACCTTGCCCGCGCACCAGCCGCCCACGCCCACGCCGTGGGTCACCGCGGCCAGGGGGACGTTGATGGCGGCCCCGACGGAGCCCGGCGGCGCTTCGCGGGTGGCCTGCAGGGCCCGCTCCCGTTGAGCGGTGGGCAGCGCGTCCATGAAGGCATCCGCGAGGTGACCGAGGCGATCCCTCAAGGAGGGGGACTGCTGGGCGGCCTTCTTGTCCTCCTCGGCCTTCTTGGCGGCGGCCTTCTCCGCTGCCTTCTCCGCGGCTTTCGCGGCGGCCTCCGCGCGGGCCGCGCTGTCACTCGCACGACCCGCGCCTTCACCTCGTCCTGAACCTCCAACGCCATCCATGGGGAGTCCTCCCGTTTGAGTGGAAGGGCACCGTGACATGGTGGGTGTTCGTCGCCCAAATCGCACACCAGGGCCCGCTCCCGCGGCAGGCGAGCACGACGCGCTGACGGGACGTGTTTTCCCGGGAGGGGTTGGCTGCTCTCCAGTCTGGCGTCTGGGTTTGGCAACGTCCGCCGACAACCCTTTGCAGACATTTTCGATAACCCATTCAAACCAGGCGCCACGGCGCACCGCGGTCGCGACGACCGCGGACTTCCCCAGAAGGCATTCTCCATGACGATCCAGAAGACCTGCTCCATGCCCCGGCCCATGAACCTGACCACCCCGGGCGCGGCGTCCGCGAAGGCGCCGCTGAAGCCGCTGGCGAAGGGCACGCCCGCGCCCGAGAACAAGACGCGGGCCGCCCACCACCGGGACAGCTTCGAGTCGGCCAAGGCCCGTCCGCCGGCCCCCACCGTGCACACCACCTCCAACGGCTCCACCGTGGTGAAGCTGGGCAAGGGCAACAACGTCGCCACCGTCACCCAGACCCGGGACGGGGGGCTGCGGGTGAAGTCCGATGGCCACACCGTCACGCTCTCGGCGCGTCAGGCGCGCAAGGCGATCATCCAGGCCGGCGATGGCCATGACAAGGTGACGGTGAGCGCGAAGGTCACCCGGGGCCTCACCCTCGACGGCGGCAAGGGCAACGACACGCTCGTGGGCGGCAAGGGCAACGACACGCTCGTGGGCGGCAAGGGCAACGACATCCTGAAGGGGCGGGGAGGGAAGAACCTCCTGATCGACGGCCCCGGAAACGATCGCATCCACGTGAACGCCCGCCGTGACCGCATCGCGCCGGGCAGCGGCAAGGACATCTATTACGTCAGCCTGTGAGGAGGACGTCCCGCACTCCCAGCGAACCGGCTCCGGAAGCCCTCGGGATGACGGGGGCGAGCCCTCGGGGGGACGCACTCCCGCCCGCTCGCTCCTGGTTGCACCTCCAAGTCATTGATTTCAGACGCCTCGCTCGGTCCGTGGACGAACGGCCGGGCGGCGCGGGCGGGGCGACGACGGAATGGCCAGGGCCGGCCATCTGTCCGGCGCCCGGCTTCCCGGTCCCCCTCGGGAACTGAACTCAAACAAGGAGTGTGGATGCGCAACCGCCGTTCGCTGAAGGCCGTCTCGTCCCTGGCCCTCGTGGGTGTTCTCGCCGTGGGCTCCGTCGCCCTCGCGGGCGCCGACGAGCGGATGCTCGCCCCGGAGCAGTCCATGGTCGCCACCGCGACGACGCCGACGTTCTCGCGGATCCTCTGGGTGTCGGCCTCGGGCCAGGACACCGCCGAGGGCAGTGAGTCCAAGCCGTTCAAGACCGTGGCCAAGGCCCTGTCCCTGGTGAAGCCGGGCGAGGCCATCTATCTCAAGTCGGGCACCTACTCCGAGCGGCTGCGGCTCGACGAGAAGGGCGGCTCGTCCAGCCGCTACCTCACGCTCAAGGCCGCGCCGGGCGCCACGCCCGTGTTCAAGGGCGGCACCGGCAGCCGCACGCCGATGCTGGACGTGCGCGGGGCGTACTGGCGCATCGAGGGCCTCACCTTCGACGCGGCCGGGGACAAGGCCTTCGTGGCGTTCTGGCGGGGCGCCGGGGCGCACCACGGCATCCTGCGCGCGTGCACGCTCAAGAACGGCACCGAGGGCGCGGGCGTCTACGTGGCGCAGCAGGCCCAGGACGTGCTCATCGAGGGCAACAGCATCAGCCACTTCCGCCGCTCGGGGGCGGACAGCCACGGCGTCTGCGTGCAGACCAACGCGCGCAACGTCATCGTCCGGGCCAACGACATCCACCACAACTCGGGGGATGGGGTGCAGTGCCTGAGCGCCGAGGGCGGGGCCACCGAGGCGGGCACGCCCTTCGACAACCTGCTCGTGGAGGACAACGACTTGCACGAGAACCAGGAGAACGGCGTGGACATCAAGACGTGCACGCGGGTGACGCTCCGGGGCAACCGCATCTGGGGCCACCGCCGCACGTCCTCGTCGGCGGGGGAGGGCGTGGTGGTGCACCTGTCCGCGAGCGACGTCACGCTGGAGGACAACGAGGTGCGCGACAACGGGCGGGGCATCCAGATTGGCGGCGTGCGCGTGGGCGCGCCGCCCGCCCGCGTCGTCCTGCGGCGCAACCGCGTCTTCAACGGCTACGGCGCGGACGGCAACGACGGCTCGGGCATCCGCGTGGACACCGCCACCGACGTGAAGGTGCTGCACAACACCGTGTGGAACATGCCCAACTACGGCCTCATCGTGGGCAACGGCGAGTCGGGGCCGAGCAAGGACGTGCAGGTGCGCAACAACATCCTCGGCGCCTGCACGTCGGCGCTGGTGCGCGCGGGCACGAGCCGCCAGAACATGTCCTTCGAGGGCAACCTCTACACCTCGCTCAAGGGCGCGGCGGTGTTGCGCAACCACAACAGCTTCATGGGGCTGAGTGCCTGGCGCTCGGCGACGGGGTGGGACGCGCGCGCGCTGGAGAAGCCCCCGGCGTTCGTGACGCCCCTGGCGGTGGACTTCTGGCTCACGTCCGTCTCGCCCGCGCTCGACACGGGGGTCTCCACGGGCGAGGCCTACTGCGGCAAGGGTCCGGACATCGGCGCGCGCGAGTCCGACTGCCCCTGAGCGCCGCCCCCGTCGCCTGGTGAACGCTTCCAGGCGGCGCGCGGGGCGCCCTCCGTTGGCTGGTGGCCCCCGGCGGCCGCTCGCCCCGGAGGGCGCTTGTCCGGGATGGCCGGTCGCGTCACGCTCCGGGACATGGGGCGGGAGGAGGGACGAACCGACGCGGCGCTGCGCGCCTGGGAGGACGTGGTGCGCCAGCACGCGGACGCGGGGGACGTGGCGCGCCGGGAGCAGGCCGCCCGCGCGCTCAATGCCCTGGGCCTGGAGCACGCGCGGCTCGGGGATGGGCGCTCCGCCCGGAGCCACCACGAGGAGGTGCTGCGCCGCTATGGCGAGGCCCCCGAGCTCCCCCTGCGCGTCCAGGTGGCCGAGGCGCTCTTCGGCCTGTACGCCGTGTGCCGCGCCGAGGATCGCCTCGACGAGGCGCGCGCCTTCCTCCAGGACACCGTGCGGCGCTTCGGCCAGGCGCCCGAGCCCGTCCTGGCGCGCAAGGTCATCGCCGCCCTGGCCGAGCAGGGCGACCTGTGGGCGGACCACGGCCAGCCCGACCGGGCCCGGGAGTTCGTGGACGCGCTGGTGCACCGCCAGACCGCGCCGTCCCAGACGGACGCGCGGGACGTGGTGGCCCGGAGCCTCATGCGCCTGGGCCGCTCGTACTGGGACTTGCTGCGCCCCGAGGAGGCCCGGTCCTGTTTCGAGCAGGTGGTGGGCCGCTTCGCCGAGGCCCCCGAGGTCGCCCTGCGCGAGGAGGTGGCCGGGGCGCGGCTGCGCATCTGGGCGCTCTTGCGTGGCCAGGAGCGCTTCGCCGAGGCCCAGCGGGAGTACGAGGCGGCGGTGCGCGCGCTCGACGCGGTGGCGGACGCCGCGGCGCGCGCGCGGATGATCGACGTCTTCCGGGTGACGGCCTCGGGCCTGGAGGGCGTGTTCTGTTACGAGGAGGCGCGCTGGTGCCTGGAGGAGGTGCTGCGGCGCTTCGGCGAGGTGCGTGAGGCGCCCCTGGGCTGGGTGATCGCGGAGGCGCTCGTCCAGCGGGGCCGGCTCCTGCGGCTGCAGGGTCGCCTGGAGGAGGCGCTGGAGGACTGGCACGAGGCCATCCGCCGGGCGGACGTGCTCCAGCCCCGGGGAGACGCCGCGCTGGCGGTGGAGGCCCTGGGCCGCATGGCCGAGCTGCGCGGCGACCAGGGGCGGCTGGAGGAGCTGCGCGGCTGCTACGAGGAGCTGGTGCGGCGCACGGCCGCGAGCGTGGACCCGTGGGACTTGCAGGTGCCCAAGGCGCTCATGGCCCTGGGGGACCTGGCCGACGCGCAGGGCCGGCGGGAGGACGCGCTGGCGCACTACGCGGAGCTGGTGCGGCGCTTCGGGTGGCAGCGCGAGCTGTCGCTCAACTGGATGGTGCCCGCGGCCCATCACCAGGTGGGCTGGATGCTCTGCCTGCTCCAGCGCTTCGACAAGGCCGAGGTGTGCTTCAAGGAGATGATGCTGCGCTATGGCCAGGCGCCCAATGCCTGGCTGCGCTCCCAGGCGCTCCAGGCCCACCGCAACCTCGCCCAGGTGTTCGTGATGTCGGGGCGCACGGAGGCGGCGGTGGAGTGTCTGGGCGAGCTGGTGCGGCGGCATGGCGACCCGGAGGACCCCGGCCTGCGGCTGCTGGTGTTCGAGGCCCTGAGCGAGCTGGGCGCGCTGTGCGAGCGGCTCGGCCAGCGCGAGCGGGCGTGTACCCACCACGCGGAGCTGGTGCGCCGCTACGCCGCCCGCCCGGAGGCCGCCCCGCCGGGACTGCTGGCCCAGACCCACCATGACCTGGCGCGCCTGTATGGCCAGCTGCGCCAGGGCGAGCGGGCGCGGTGGCACTTCGAGCAGGCGCTCCAGCTGCTCGAGGACGACACCTGCGCGGCCCGGCGGGCCCTGGCCATGCGCGAGCTGGGCGAGCTGCTCCTGGAGGAGGACTGTGTCGTGGAGGGCCAGGCGCTCCTGGAGGAGGTCGTCCGGCGCCATGGCGACGAGACCGAGTCCGGCCCTCAAGGCGAGGTGGCGCTCGCGCTGATGACCCTGGGGGGGCTCTTGGGACGGCAGGGGCGGGCCGAGGCGGCCTGCGCGCGCTACGACGAGGTGGTGCGCCGCTTCGGCGACGCGGCCGAGCCCTTCCTGCTGCGGCTGGCGGCCCAGGCGCTGCACCACGCCGGCCGGGTGTCGCTCGAGGAGGGCAAGCGCCGCTGGCGGCACGGGGCGCGCGAGGACGTGGTGACCTGGCTCGCGCGGGCCGGGACACTCCTGGAGGCCTCGCTCGCCCGGGAGCCCGGGGTGTTCCGGGTCCAGGTGGAGCGCGCCTACCTCGCCTTCCTCCAGGGCCGGCGCGAGGAGGCGCGCGCGGCGATCGAGGAGTGGCTGCTCCAGGGCGGCGAGGACGCGCGCGAGGAATTGCTGGAGGTGGCCCGGGCCGAGCCCATCTTCCTGGACGAGGCGTGGCGCAAGCTCGTGCGGGGCACCCGGCCGGGCTGAGCCGTCAGCGCCGCTCGGCCACGAGCCGCAACCGCCGGGGGCCGCGCAAGAGGAAGGACTCGCCCCAGTCGATCGCCTCCTCCTGGCCGGGGGCGAACGCGAGCCGGCCCACCCGGGGCAGCAGCTCCTCCAGGACCACCCGGGCCTCCAGCCGCGCCAGGGGCGCGCCCAGGCAGAAGTGCACCCCGTGCCCGAAGGCCAGCTGGCCCGGATCCTGGCGGGTGATGTCGAAGCGCTCCGGCTCCACGAAGCGGCGGGGATCCCGGTTGGCCGCCGCGATCAGCAGGAACAACCGCGTGCCCTCGGCCACGGGGTGGCCGGCGATCCGCGTGTCCTGGGTGGCCATGCGCATGAGCGCCTGGACGGGGCCCTCGTAGCGCAGCGTCTCCTCGATCGTGGCGGGCACGAGGCCCGGCGTGGCCCGCAGCCGCTCCCACTGCTCGGGATGGCGCAGGAGCGACACCAGGGCGTTGCCCAGGAGGTTCGTCGTGGTCTCGTTGCCCGCCACGAGCAAGAGCCGCGCGAAGGAGACCAGGTCCTCCACCTCCAGGAAGCCGTCGGCGGCCCGCACGAGCGCGCTGAGCAGGTCGTCCCGGGGCTCGCGCCGCCGCCGCTCGATGACCTCGCCCAGGTAGGCGTGCAGCTCGGTGAGGCCCTGGAGGATGGGGCGGGGATCCAACCGCTTCTGGGACAGGGCCACCATCTGCACCACGTGGTCCGACCAGCGCTTGAAGTCCTGGCGGCGCTCGGGCTCCACGCCGAGCATCTCGCTGATGACGATGACGGGCAGGGGCACGGCCAGGCCCTCCATCACGTCGAACGTCTCCTGCTGGAGCAGGGGCTCGAGCAGCTCGCGGGCGAGGGCGCGGATGCGCGGCTCCATCTCCGCCACCAGCCGGGGCGTGAAGGCCTTGGCCACCAGGGTGCGCAGGCGCGTGTGGTGGGGCGGATCCGAGGCGATGAGGTTGTTCTCGGTGCGAAAGAAGCGCCGGGCCTGCTCGCCCACCTCGGGGGGCAGGTTGAGGCCCGGGGCCACGCGCCGCGAGGAGAAGAGGGTGGGGTTCTTGAGCGCGGGCGCGATGTCCTCATGGCGCGTGACGGCCAGCACGCCCTCGAAGCCGGGCAGGGGCAGCACCGGGGCGCGCTCGCGCAAGGCGGCGTAGAAGGGGTGGGGATTGCGCAGGTGCTCGGGCGACCACGGGGTGTGCGGCTGCGTCACGCTTCCTCCGGCGGGGGCTGGGGAAGGGAAGTATGCCTGACAGTCGCGCCGTGAATCCCATGCCCGGCCCCCCGGCGGCCGTTATAGGGTGGCGCCCATGGCGAAGGCTCAAGCGAAACCCGCCCCCCGCGTGGCGGACCCCATCCTCCAGTCCCTCTTCGACGTCCAGGAAGCCACCCTGCCCAACGGCCTGCGGGTGCGCCTGCTGGCCAACCCGCAGACCCCGGTGGTGAGCCTCTACACCTTCTTCCAGGTGGGCAGCCGCAACGAGCGCCCCGGCATCACCGGCATCAGCCACCTGTTCGAGCACATGATGTTCAACGGCGCCAAGAAGTACGGCCCGAAGAAGTTCGACCAGGTGCTCGAGTCCAACGGGGGCCGCTCCAACGCGTACACGTCCACGGACATGACGGTGTACTACGAGGACTTCGCCTCGGACGCGCTGGAGACGGTGCTCGACCTGGAGTCGGACCGCATGCGCTCCTTGCGCATCAACGACACCGCCCTCACCAGCGAGCGCCAGGTGGTGATGGAGGAGCGCCGCGTCCGGGTGGACAACGACATCACCGGCATCATGGACGAGGAGTTGGGCACGCTCGTGTGGAAGGCGCACGCCTACCGCTGGCCCGTCATCGGGTGGATGAAGGACATCGAGAACATCACCCGCCAGGACTGCGAGCAGTACTTCCGCACCTACTACGCCCCCAACAACGCGGTGCTCTACATCGTCGGGGACATCGATCCGAAGAAGACCCTGGCGCTCGTGCGCAAGTACTACGGGGACATCCCCCGGGGCCCCACGCCCGCGCCCGTGCTCAACGCCGAGCCGGACCAGCGGGGCGAGCGCCGCGCCGAGGTGCGCCACCCGGCCCAGTCCCCCGCGCTGATGATCGCCTACCGCGGCCCCGCCGCGCGCGAGCAGGACACCTTCCTCCTGGACATCCTCCAGTACGCGCTCACCCGGGGCGAGGGCAGCCGCCTGGTCAAGAAGCTCGTCTACGACACCCAGCTCGCCGTCTCCGTGGGCGTGGACTGGGGCTGGCGCCTGGACCCGGGCATCATCCTCTTCTTCCTGGAGCTCAAGCCGGACTCCAACCCCCGCGAGGTGGAGCAGGCGCTCTACGCCGAGCTGGAGCGGCTGGTGAAGGACGGCCTCACCGAGCGCGAGCTGCAGAAGGCCAAGAACAACCTGCGCTCGGATCACCTGCGGGAGCTGGCCACCAACAGCGGCCGGGCCCACGCCATGGGCCACTACGAGGCGCTGCTCGGCTCGTGGCGCGACGGCCTGAGCCTGCCGTCCGTGTACGCCGCGGCCACCAACGAGCAGGTGCGGGAGGTGGCGCGCAAGTACCTCGCGCCCGAGGGCCGCTCGGTGGTGACGCTGCTGCCCGCGGCCCCCGAGGCCGACGGGGCCGAGGCCGTGGACGCGAAGGAGGTGGCGTGATGGCCGCCAAGCGTCCGGTGACGAAGCCCCCGGCCCCCGCGCCGACGCCTGCCCCGGCTCCGGCCCCGGGGAGCGTGATGCTGCCCGCGCTGCACGAGACCACCACGTCCAGCGGGCTCCAGGTGCTGGCGGCCCAGCGGGGCCCCCTGCCGCTCGTGGCCGCGCGGCTGGTGCTGCGCGTGGGCAGCGCCATGGACCCGGCGGACAAGCACGGCCTCGCGGACTTCACCGCGCGGCTGATGCGCCGGGGCACGGCCCGCCTGAGCGCGGACGAGCTCGACGAGGCCATCGAGTTCGTGGGCGCGAGCTTCGCGGTGGGCAGCAACGAGGACTCGCTGTCCTTCTACGTGACGTCCCCCGCCGAGCACTTCCCGGCGATGCTGGGGCTGCTGGGCGAGATGGTGCGCGAGCCGTCCTTCCCCGAGCGCGAGGTGGAGCTGGCGCGCGAGCGGACCCTGGCGAGCTTCGCCAACGACTTGGATGACCCCTCGTCCATCGCGGACCGGGCCTTCACGCGGGCGCTCTGGGGCAAGCACCCCTACGGGCACGACGTGTCGGGCAGCGCGGCGCACGTGCGCACCTTCACGCGCGAGGACCTGGTGCGCTTCCACCGCGAGCGGCTGGGGCCCAAGGTGGCGCTCCTGTCGGTGGTGGGCGCGGTGGCGCCGGGCGTGGTGGCCGAGGCGGCGGAGAAGGCCTTCGGTGGGTGGACGGGCGGCCCGGAGAGGCCCGAGCCCGTGCCGGCGACGGGCAAGATGGCCTCGGGGCGCATCCTCCTGGTGGACAAGCCGGATCAGACGCAGACCCAGGTGCGCCTGGGCGGCCCGGGCTTCCGCATGGGCCACGCGGACTACTTCCCGTCCGCGGCGATGAACAACGTGCTGGGTGGCGGCTTCACCTCGCGGCTGGTGAACGAGGTGCGCGTGGAGCGCGGCCTCACCTACGGCATCAGCAGCTACTTCGAGATGCTGGACGTGGGCGGTGTCTTCGCCATCTCCACCTTCACCCAGACGGAGCGCACGCGCGAGATGCTCGACGTGTCGCTCGCCGAGGTGGGCAAGGTGCGCGAGAGCGGCATCACCGCCGCGGAGCTCAAGAAGGCGCAGCGCTACATGGCGGGGCTCTACCCCTTGCGCACGGAGACGAACGAGTCGGTGGCGTCCGTCATCGCCGACATCCGGGTGCACGCGCTCGGGGACGACTGGGTGCAGAAGTTCCGCGAGCGGCTGTTCGCCGTGAAGCCCCGGCAGACGCAGGAGATGGCGGCCAAGTACCTCTTCCCCCAGGCGCCGCTCATCGTGCTCCTGGGCAAGGCGTCCGTGGTGAAGAAGCAGCTCAAGGGGCTGGGGTCGGTGTCGGTGGTGCCGGCCTCGGACTACGAGTGAGCGACACGCCGGGCCTCCGCGTCCTGTTCGAGGGCGCGGGGCTGCTCGCGGTGGACAAGCCCGCGGGGATGCTCGTCATCCCCGGGCGCGCCGAGGACGCCGCGCCCTCCTTGCGCGAGGTGCTGGAGGCGCAGCTCCAGCGCAAGGTGTTCGTGGTGCACCGGTTGGATCGGGACACGTCGGGGGTGGTGGTGTTCGCCCTGACGCCCGCGGTGCACCGCACGCTGTCCATGGCCTTCGAGGCGGGCCAGGTGCACAAGCGCTACCGGGCGCTGGTGGAGGGCCGGCTGGAGGCGCCGCGCGAGGTGGACGCGGCGCTGGCGGCCGGGCGCAAGGGCCGCATGCGGGTGGCGCGGCCGGGCGAGGAGGGCAAGCCCTCGGTGACGCGCTTCAAGCCCGTGGAGGGCTTCGCGGCGGCGACGCTGGTAGAGGCCGAGCCGCTCACGGGCCGCACCCATCAAATCCGCGTGCACCTCTTGTCCATCGGCCACCCGTTACTGGTGGACCATCAGTACGGGCGGGACACGGCGTGGACGGCGCGGGAACTGGGCGGAGTGGGGGAGGGCGAGGTGCTGGCGCGCACGCCCCTGCACGCGGCGCGGCTGGAGTGGCCGGCCCTGCCGGGGGTGGAGCCCCGGGTGCTGGAGTCCCCGCTGCCCGAGGACATGGCGGGCGCGGTGGCCTTGCTGCGCGCGCGGGCGCTCTCCTAAGGCGCCAGGGCGGACGGGCTTTCTCGGACCGCCGGCTCAGGCGGCCTCGGAGGTGCCCGGCTCCTCGTACACCTCGCCGCCGTGGAGCTGCGCCCAGGACGGGCCGGTGGGGTCTCCGTTGGCATCGTTCGTCTGGAAGGACTGCACCTGGAAGGCGAGGAAGATGGCCACCCATCCCTGGCCGGGGTAGCTGATCAGCAACCCACCGTCCTGGTACGTCCCGTTGTCCCGCTCCCACCGGCCCGCGTTGCCCTGGTTCATGTGGATGTCGTGGATGCCCTTGGACGGCCCGTTGCTCGAGCGGCGAGCGCGTCCGGGCTGCTGGGCGTCATCGAAGTACTGGCCGAACGCGTACAGCCGCGCCCCTTGCGTCTGGATGGCCCGCTGGATGTAGCCGCCGATCAGATCATTCAGATCCTGCTTGGGGGGCGTCTCCATGCCCAGGGGCTTCATGGCGGAAACGGGGAAGAGCCCGCTGCGCAGGTAGTCGATGGACAGCGAGCCGGGGACGCTGTCGAGCGCGTTGATGCCATCCCGCGCCCCACGGCTCAGCGCGTCCGTGAGGGCGTTCTGGAACGACTCGTTGATGGAGTAGAGCACCTCGGAGCCGTCCTGGGAGCGGACGTTGATGTCGATCTGGTACGGCTCGCCGCTCGTGGGGTCCCGCGCGATGACCTGGTAGTGGGCGAAGGCGTTGGTGGCGGGCTTGCCCTCGACGGCCTGGGCGACGAGCAATCCATAACGGGGAATCGACATGAGGGCTCTCCTGGGGTGCGAACGCGACGGCGTGTGGCGTTCGGTGAGCCCTGTTCTGTCATTCCGGCCGTTCGCGGCCTGTGCGCGGCTTCACACGTCGCCTGTGAAGACCGATACAGCTCACCGCACGGCTCGTGGCATCGGAGCTCCGGCGTCAAGGACTCCTGCGCGCGGGGGACAGGTGAGCGCCTACCGGGGCTCGCCCAGGGTGCGCAGGAAGAAGCCCTGGACGTCCTCGCGGTAGTAGCGATCCGCGGGCGGCTCGGGGGTGTGCGGCTGTCCGGGCATGAGGAGCAGCTCGAAGTGCTTGTCCGCGCGGATGAGCGCATCGGCCATGCGCAGGGTCGTGGACAGGGAGGCATTCACGTCGTGGGTGCCGTGCATCAGCTTGAGCGTCCCCTGGAGGTTGCCGGCCAGCGCGAGGTTGGACCCCGCCCGGTAGCCCTCGGGATTGTCCTGGGGCAGGCCGAGGTAGGGCTCGTTGATGATCGCCTCCTCTTCCAGGGCGCCGGGGGCTCCCGCGTAGCCCGCCTTGAAGACCTCTGGCGCCGTCAGCATGCCGCGCAGAGCGAAGTAGCCCCCCCACGAGTGGCCGTGGATCCCGACCCGCTCCAGGTCCATCCACGGGCGCGTGGCGGCGGCCTGTTTCAGCCCGGCGACCTGATCGGGGATCTCGGTCTGGCCAATCCGCCCATGGTTCGTGTCCTGGAACGCCTTGCTCCGGCCCGGAGTCCCCCGGGGATCGATCATCACGACGATGAAGCCCCGCTGCGCCAGGGCGTTCGCCTCCAGGGACATGGAGGAGCCCACGAAGCTCCAGGGCACGATCGTGGTGAACGGTCCGGAGTAGACGTACACGATGACCGGGTGGCGCCGGGCGGCGTCGAAATCGCGCGGCGTGTAGAGCACGCCGTGCAGCGGGGTGACGCCATCGGCGGCCTGGACGGTGAGGGCCTCGGGCGGCGTGTAGCCCAGCGCCTGGAGGGCACTCGCGTCGGCCGTGGTGAGGCGCACGCGGCCGCCACCTTCCGTGGCCACCACCTCCCGCAGCCGGGGCTGCGTCCGCGAGGACCAGGCGTCGACGTAGTACGCGCCCGAGGGCGAGAAGGTGACGGTGTGCATGCCCGAGCCCGAGGACATGCGCGTCAACGCACCGCCCTTCAACGTGCCCCGGTAGAGCAGGTGCTCGTAGGGCGCGCCGCTGTCGGCGGAGGCCAGCACGAAGACCGCGTCCCCCTGGGGCGCGATCCCCACCACCCGATGCACCGGGAAGTCGCCCCGGGTGACCTGTCGCACGAGCGTGCCCGCGGCGTCATACAGGTAGACGTGCCGCCATCCATCGCGCTCGGACATCCACAGGAAGCCCGAGTCATCCGGCAGTGGGGTGACCTGCCAGGACCAGCCCTCCAGGGCGAAGTCCAATCCCCCCACGAAGCTCTCGGGCCGCTCCTCGCGCAGCACCCGTCGGCTTTCGCCGGACACGGGATCCACCGCCACCAGGTCCAGGCGCTTGCCGTCCCGGGTCAGGTGGAGGAACAGCGCCTCGCCGCCCCGAGGGCGCCACCCCGCGAACCAGGCATGGGTCTCGCCCTCGACCGGGGGGACCTGGGTCACCCGGCCCGTCGACGGCTCGACCACGTGGAACTCCGTGCGCGCCAGGGGCGTGCCGACCTTGACGTAGGGCACCGGAATCACGCGCTCGAGCGCGCTCGAATAGTCCACGAGGGGAATCGTGTGGACGCCGCGCAGATCGTCCCGGGTGACCACCAGGAAGCGCCCGTCGGGAGACCAGGCCTTCTCGGGGAGCCGCCAGCCGTGATTCTCCTCTCCGGAGCGCTCGACCCGCGGGCGTCCGTCACTTCCCAGCACCGCGAAGCCGTCCTCCCGTTGCACCGCGACGGCGCCTCCGATCGGGGCGCGCTGGTGCTCGCGGGACAGCGCCCAGGTGGCCGGGTCGGTGGGCGCCAGGGCCGTGACCCGGCCGTCGGACAGTCCCAGCGCGAAGGTCCGTCCCTCGAAGGCGAAGACAATGCCCCGCTCATCCGGCGCGAGCGCGAAGCCCATCTGGGCGGGCAGGCGCACCGGCTTGCCCATCAGGCGCGAGAGCTGGGTGCGCAGCGCGGCGCTGGCCAGCAGGGGTTTCATCGCGCCGGTGCGGGCATGCACCAGCACCCAGGTGCCGCTGTCCTTTCCCACCGCCGACCAGAAGATCAGCCGGTCCCCCTGACGGAGCCATCGCGGAGGCACCAGGCTGTCGCGGATGAGCTCCGGCAGATGGACGTAGCGCTCGGCGAGCTCGCGTCGCGCCTCCGGGAGGGCCAGGACGGGCGGGCTGGACAGGCTCATCACCAGCAGGCCGAGGGAGACGAAGACGCATCGCATCCCCGGACGATGACACACCGGCTCCCGCGTCCGGAGGCGCTTCTCCCCCGGGGGCGTCAGCCTCCCAGTTGCTGGGTGAATTCCAGGACGATGAATTCGGCGGGACGGACGGCCGCGAGTGCGACGCGGACCCTCAACACGCCCTTCGAGACGTCGTCCGGGGTCATGGTAACGCCCTCACCGACCTGCACGGAGTAGCTCTCCTGGGGAGAAGTGCCCACCAGAGCGCCCTGCTTCCAGAGGGTGTAGAGGTAGTTCTCGATCGCCGCGCGAACCCGCTCCCAGGTCGCGCTCGAATTGGGCTCGAAGATCACGGGGCTCAGGGTCGCCTGGATATGTCGCTCGACGGAGTCGAACAGACGGCGGACGGGGACGTAGCGCCACGCCGTGGACTCCGCCTCCAAGGTTCTCGCGCCCCAGACGACAGTGCCTTGGCCCGGGAACTCCCGGATCATGTTGAGGGCCTTGCCGTCCGTGTACTGGGCTTGCTGCTCATCCGAGATCCGGTGAACAGGCCGCACGCCTCCGTTCAATGCGACGTTGGCGGGGGCCTTCCAGACGCCCCGTTCGCGATCCACCCGGCAGAACACCCCCGCCACCGTGGCGCTGGGCGGAATGGGGGTCTCGGCCCAGTCCGCGGTCAGCCAGGGGAAGTAGGCCGCGGCGTGAGACGTCGAGGGAAGGGACTCGGCGCTGTCCTTCGTGAGCTCCGCCTCGGGGCCATCCAGCAGGGCGAACCGGTGAGCGCCGGGCACACAGAGTTCCAGGACCTGGGCGCGGACGTCCTGGCCCGCGGCGACCAGCAGGGTGACGTCGTCCAGTTTGGGGAGCTCCGTCGTCCAGCGCGCGGTGGGAACGAGGTAGCAATACCCGCCCCCATTGTCGAAGTAGCTCCGGAGGGCGACATGCAACGTCTGCTTGGGGTCGAAGTCCCCCACGGCGCGGGTGAACTCCGAGAAGGTATTGAGGCGCGTGGTCTCGGTGATGCCACCGTGGGCGCCCACCGCGAAGACGGGAACCGCCGTGGGTTGCCGACCCGTGCTCAAGGCGAGCGAATCACTCTCTTCAATGTGGACTCCTGGCGAGACTGGGAAGCGGATCGTCATACGCGCGAGATGCTCCTTTGAGGGGGGGCGACGTCGAATCTTGCGCCCGTCGTCTCACGGACGCGAGTCCACTTCCTGGGTGCCCAAGCGCGCGACCAGCGCCTGGGCCTCGTCCTGGGTGTCGACGAAGTGCAGCCGTCCGCGCATGACGCTCACGCCGCCGGGGTAGGCATGGAAGAGCTCTCCCGCGAGGATCAACCCCCGCGCCATGGCCCGGTGCAACAGCCGCGTGTTGTAGAAGATGACCCCCTGGAACCACTGGGACCGCAGGTGCTCGCTGAGGTGGCGTCGCGCCTCCTGTTGCATCCCTCCCGCGGCGCTCGAGTCCGCCAGGATGTAGAACGGCGCGCGCTCGCCCAGGGCCCGGTAGAGGCTCGCCATCTGACGCGCCTCCTCCAGGTCGTTGTCTCCCACGAGCGTCACCCACAGGATGTGGGGATCCTCCCAGCGGAAGGTGTGTCGTCCGATCGTCCAGGCGCCAGGGCCGTCCATTCCGCCGCGATCCTAGTGCCCAAAGGGGTCGGACCCGGACTGTCCATTTTTCCGACCGCCCTCAGTGCTCGCCGGTGAACGCTCCCGGCGCCATTCGTCACCGGACGACGTCAGCGGGCGCGGCGCCGTGCCAGCGCGAGCAGCGCCAGGAGCGCCAGGGCCGAGGTGGCGGCGCCCGACGTCGTGCAGCCGCGGCGCGACTCCTCGGGGGTCCCTTCTTCTCCACCGGGCGTCGCGGGCGTCTCGGGCGTGCCGGGCGTCCCCGCGTCCGGAGGCGTCCCGGCGTCCGGAGGCGTCCCCCCGTCGTCCGGAGACGTGGGCGGGGCGGGCGGCGTGCCGAACTCGAACGCGCCCACGTCCCACGCGCTGTCCACGCGCTGACGCGGCTCACTGCCCAGGGGGTGCACGTAGTGGAAGCGCGGCGTGGCGTCCGTGCCCGGATCCGTGCCCGCGTTGATGGCGGGGGCGCCCGCCTTCAGGTGGTAGTCGAAGCCCGCCGCGTTGACGAGGCTCGCCTTGTCCATGACGAGGTTGGACTGCTGCGTCGCCGTGCCGCTCAGGGCCGTGCCCGGGCCGATGAACAGGTTGTTGACGATCCGCGCCGTCGGCGAGCCGGCGACGCGCACGAAGGTGCCTCCCGCCGAGCGCTCGTTCACGAAGGTGTTGTGGCTCACGAGCAGTGACTGCTCCGGGTTGCTCGTGCCCTCGGCGCCGAACGACACCAGGGTCGAGTTCTCCGCCGCCGTGCCCTGGTGGATCTGGTTGCCCACGATCTCCACCCGGCCGCCGTTGGGCACGTCGATCTCGTAGCTGGGATTGCCCTCCTCGCCCGTGAGCCGGTTGTAGAGGATGGACGTGCTGTACGCGCGGCTCTTCACCAGGTGGCCGACCTTCGCGCCGTGCGAGTAGCTGAAGCGCAGCGTGAAGCTGCGCACCCGGTTGATGTACATGTTGTGCGACTGGCCATCGCCGTCGCCGTTGCGCGCGAACCACGAGGACTCGATGAGGATGTCGCTGTCGGCCTTGTCGCCCGCGAGCAGTCCGTTCTGGTTGTCGTGGAAATAGCAGCCGCGCACCGTGAGGCCCGCGCCCTCCTGCCGGATGCCCGCGCCGTTGCGGTCGGGGACCTTGGCGCCGAAAAACTCGATGTTCTCCACCGTCGTGCCCGTGCCCTGGATGACCCAGATGGCCTTGCGGTTGGAGAGGGTGCGCCCCGTCGCGTCGAGCTGGGCCCGCGTCCCGCCCACGCCGCGAATCGTCAGGCCATGGGCCTTCCAGGTGGCCTCGTCCTGGTAGACGCCCGGGGAGATCTCGATGGTGTCCCCATCGCGCGCGGCGGCGGCGGCGGCGCTCGGGGTGGCGTAGGTCTTTCCCGCGCCGACCGTGAGCGTGGCGGCGCTCGCGGCGGTGGGCATCAACAGCAAGAAGAGCAGGGGGCTTCGGACGCGTGAGAAGTCGAGCATGGGGCCCCTATACCGCTTCGGGTCGTGGGCGTGACATGGATTGCGGAGCGAGGTGGGGTTGGTTAACCTCATCGCAGCGGTCCCTGGAGGCAGCGTGTCCCGAGTCACCTTCACCCTCAGCGCTTCAACGCCCCGGCGTGGTGCTCAGGGAAGGTGTGTCCGGAAGACGGCTTGCCCTGGGAGCCGCGCCTCGACGGTCCTGGGCTGACCCCCACCGTCGACGGCGCACCGCATTTCCGCGGTTCCCCCCTCGCTTCACCTTTCCACCCCCTGACGGGCTCCCGGCCGCCGTGCGGCGCCAGGGGCTCCGAGGCTCGCCATGACGTCTCTCCCCGTGACGGATTCCCGCTCCACCCCCACCCCCGCTCCGGCCTTGCGCATCACCGCCGAGGACATGACGCGTCTGCGCACGGTCGTGGAGCGCTACCTCGAGGGCTCCCGGGCCGCGGCGGCCGAGCAGTTGGAGCTGGAGCTGGACCGCGCCCGGGTGGTGCCCCAGGACCAGATGCCGTCCGATGTCGTCACCATGCGCTCGCGCATCCTCTTCGAGGACATGGAGACGGGCCGCCGCCGCGAGGCGACGCTCGTCTATCCGGAGGAGGCGGACATGGAGCAGTCGCGCATCTCCATCCTGGCGCCGGTCGGGCTCGCGGTGCTGGGCCTCAAGGTCGGGGATGCCATCCACTGGCCTCTGCCCCACGAGCGCCAGGCCCACCTGCGCATCATGGAAGTCCTCTACCAGCCCGAGGCGGCCGGGGACTTCCACCTGTAAGCACGGGGGGCGCCTAGGGCCTGGCGCCGCGGCGCGCGGCGTCCACGCTCCAGATGCCCGAGCCGTGCGCGGCGATGTAGAGGAACACGAAGCAGTAGAGCGCGGCGAGCTCGCCCTTGTTCACGATGGGCAGGATGTGGCCGCCGGGGACGGCGTGTCCCATGAAGAAGGCGAACGCCATGGTGCCGCTCGAGATGAAGGCCGCCGGGCCGGCGAACAGCCCGATCATCACGAGGATGCCGCCCACGAGCTCGATGAGTCCCGCGCCGTAGATGATGAACGGCGGCGCCCCGGGAGGCGTGCCGCCGAACATGCCGAAGACCTTCTGCAGGCCGTGAAACATGAACATGAAGCCCGTCACGATGCGAAGCAGGGCGTAGATGCGAGCGGTGTGCGGGGTCAGGAATCCCATGGGTGTCTCCAGGAGGCGGTGCTGTCGACCGCCTTCGATGCGCGCCCCCTCCTGGCGTTCCGCGCGCCCCGTGTCAATCCATTCCCACCTTGCCCGGCGCCCAGTAGGCCCGGGTCTTGAGCGCCGGGGCGGCCGTGCCCCGGGCCTTGAGTCCCTGGCGCACGCCCTGGATGGCGGCCGCGCGGCCCGAGAGCACGAGGGGCGCCCCGGGATGCGCCTGGAGGGCCTGGGCGACCGCGTCGACCAGCTCCTCGCGGTGGGCGTCGTCGGCCCGGCGGGTGACGAGCCGCACGCCCCGCAGGCCCAGGGCGTCGAGGGCCCCCTGGGTCTCCTCGGGCTCGGAGACCTCGAGCACCGTCCGTCCGGGCTCGCCATTGGCCCGGGCCAGCGCCAGGCTCGTCTCGTCGCCGAACATCACCGCCGGGGACGGACCGCCGACGACCAGGGAGCTTCGAGGTCCAAAGATCTGGAGCGCGGCCCCGGCGCGCACCGTCCGGGCCCATCGCGCGCCCGGGGTGTCGCCGTGCAGGTACGCGAGCAGCTCGGTCTCGCCCGTGCTCGCGTCCCAGCGCAGCGGCGTATAGGTCCGCGTCCCCGCGTCCGGCAGGAAGATCTGCAGCTTGTCGCCCGGGGTCCACTCCACGCCCCGCAGGGCCGGGCCCGAGAGCACCAGCCTGCGGAAGCGGCGGCCCACGTCCTCGGCGTGGGTCACCGTGGTGTCGCGGAAGAACAGACGGCCGAGGAGGCCTTGGACGGCGGCTTTGGCGGTGGTCATGGCGAGCCGAACGCTAACGGAGCGCGCTCGCCGCGGGCGTGAAGAAGCGTGAAGGGCCGTACGCGTGGCCATGGCCCACGGGGAAGAGCACCGGCGCGGCCGGGTCTTTCTGGGGCAGGGTGACGGGCAGGCGGCCCGAGGGGTCCACCTCGCCCATCAGCACCCGCGCCAGGGCCTTCATGGAGACCGTGCGGAAGCCATAGGTGGCCACGTAGGTGGGCACCTCGGGGAACCAGGCCAGGTCGTACGGCTCGCGCACCGAGACCACCACCACCGGCCGCTCCGTGCCCTGGAGCGCCCGGACCAGCGCGGGCTGCGCCTCGGACGTCCACGCCCGGTGGACCAGCACCACGGTGAGGTCCGCGTGTCCGGCCGCGGCCCGGGCCTGCTCGATCTTCTCCGGGGTGGGGCTCGCGCCCGTCTCCAGGGTCCGCACGGACAGCCCGCGCTGGGTCAGCGCCGCCGCCAGCGCGTCCGTCGCCGGGACGCCCCAGCCCGTCACCAGCACCTCGCGCACCTCGGGCTTCACCGGCAGGACGCCCGCCTCGTTCTTCACCAGGGTGATGCCGCGCTCGGTGAGGGCATCGGCCACGGCCAGGTGCTCGGGGGCGCCCACGCGCGTGAGCCCGGCCAGGTCCACCCGGGGCTGGGCGAGCACCCCGCGCTTCTGCTTGAGCGTGAGGATGCGCCCCACGGCCTCGTCGAGCCGCGCCTGGCTGACCTCGCCGCTGTTCACCGCGTCGCGCACGGCGTTGTAGGCCACGTCGATGCGCGGGGGCATGAGCAGCAGATCCACGCCCGCCTTGAGCGCCTCCACGGGGACGCGCGCGTCGCTCGCGTCGCCGTAGGGCCGGGCGCCCTGCATGGACAGCGAGTCGCTGATCACCACGCCCGTGAAGCCGAGCTGGCCGCGCAGCAGGTCCGTCATGAGCGCGGGGCTGAGCGTGGCGGGCAGGCCCGAGGGCTCCAGCTCGGGCACCACGATGTGCGCGGACATGATGGCGTCCACGCCCGCGTCGATGGCGGCCACGAACGGCGGCAGGTCGGCCGCGTCGAACTGGGCCCGGGTGCGGCGGATGATGGGCAGGCCGTAGTGGCTGTCCACGTCCGTGTCCCCATGGCCGGGGAAGTGCTTCACCGTGGCCGCGAGGCCCTCGGCCTGCGTGGCGCCCACCTGCACCTGGGTGAAGGCCGCCACCCGCGCGGGATCCAGGCCAAAGGAGCGCACGCCGATGACGGGGTTGAGCGGGTTGCTGTTCACGTCCGCCACCGTGCCGAGGTTCTGGTTGATGCCCAGGGCGCGCAGCTCGCGCCCGGTGATGACCGCCGCCTGGCGCGCGGTCTCCACGTCATGGGTGGCGCCCAGGGCCATGTTGCCGGGGAACTGGGTGGCCGGCTCGGTCACCCGCACCACCACCCCGTGCTCCTGATCCGTGGCGATGAGCAGGGGCACGGGCCGCTCCTGGCCGAGCGCCACCTCCTGCAGCCCGTTGGACAGCCGGGCGATCTGCTCCGGCGTCTTCAGGTTGTTGGCCCAGGTGAAGTAGATGACGCCGCCCAGGTGGTAGCGCTCCACGAGCTGCGCCGCCGTGTCCAGCCCGTGATCCTTGCGGTTGCCCTCCCGCATCTTGGGATCCGTGTCCGTGGCGCTCTCGCCATAGGCGTGCGTCATGAAGAGCTGGCCCACCTTCTCCTCGAGCGTCATGGCCTTCAACTGACAGGGCACCCAGTCCGGCGAGGCGACGTCGGGCGGCGTCCCGCAGTCCGGGGCGAGGGGAGGGCGAGGACCCACGGCCTCCTCGTCACAGCCCGTGCTCGCGAGCATCAGTCCGCCGAGCACGACGGACACAAACCACCTGCTCCCTGCCTTGTGCATGGTATTTCCGCTTTCCTGGTAAGTCGGGGTTGAGCGGACCATACACGGAGCCGTGTCGCGCCCAGCGATTGCGCGACGCGTCTGGGTTGAATAAGGCCGAGAGGGCAGGTGACTTCCACCCCTGCGCGGGGAGGGCGCGACACATGACGCACGACAACCGGTGGGCCAACCTGGTGAACACGGCCTTCCTGCTGGATCAAACGCCACGGCAGGCGGGGCCGGAGGGGCTCCAGTCCACGCTCACGATGATCCAGAGCGCGCTGGAGGTGTTCCCCGCGAGCATCGATCCCGTGGACGACTTCGAGGGCTACGCCGTGCGCCGGTTGCTTCTGGCGCTACAAGGGGCCCTGAGTCCCCCATGAGCACGGCGGACTCGTTCGAACAGCGAGAATAAACAAATCGTGTCAGCGTGGAGAACTGCGGAGCCGAGACCCTCGGTTCCGCTCCCCCCACGAGGAAATCCCATGCACACGACGCTGCGCGGCTCCCTGCTGTTCGCGGGCCTGCTGTCCCTGTCCACCGGCTGTGGCGCGCCCCTGGAGTCCGAGGCCCCGGACACCGCGCCGATGACGTCCCGCGTCGACGCGATGGAGAAGCAGGCCGCGGCCTCCTGGGCGTCCCAGGCGCCCATGCTCCAGCGGCGCGAGAAGCACTCGCTCACCTTGCTCGACTCGGGCCTGGTGCTGGCCGCGGGGGGCTCGGACTGGAACACCTACCTCACGTCCGCGGAGCTCTACAACCCGTACTCCAACACGTGGGCCTTCACCGGCTCGCTCCACGAGCCGCACTCCAATGGCGGCGCGGTGCGGCTCGCCTCGGGCAAGGTGCTCGTCATCGGCGGACAGAACAGCGTCACGCCCAACGTGCGCGCCGTGGAGCTGTATGACCCCGCCACCGGCACCTGGAGCTACACGGGCTCGCTCAACGAGGGCCGCTCCTGGTTCACCACCACGCTGCTGGACTCCGGCAAGGTGCTCGTCTCGGGCGGCATGACCACCATGGCCGGCTTCTCCTACACCGCCGAGGTGTACGACCCGGACACCGGCACCTGGACCCGCACGGGCCCCAAGAAGACCTACGGCTTCTTCCAGGCGGCGGCGCGGCTGTACTCGGGCGAGGTGCTGGTGACCGGAAACCCGGACCCCTCGGAGCGCGCCAACGCCGAGGTGTACAACCCCGCCACCAACACCTGGCGCCTCGTGGCGAGCAAGCCGGGCGCCCACACCGCCCACAAGCTCATCCGGCTGTACTCGGGCGAGGTGCTGCTCATGGGCGGCAGCGAGGGCAGCGACCCCAGCCTCGCGTCCTGGCTGTACAACCCCTACAGCGACAGTTGGACGCGCGCGTCCAACATGAACCACGTGTACGGCAGCCAGAGCGCGACCCTGCTCTACTCGGGCAAGGTGCTGGTGGTCGCGGGCTCCGGCGCCTCCGATCTCTTCGATCCGGCCACCCGCACCTGGACCTCCCAGCCCGCGGGAGCGCCCGTCAGGGACGAGACGGCCGTGCTGCTGCACACCGGCCAGGTGTTCACCGCGTCGGGCTCCAACGCCACGCGCTACACGCCCGCGAGCCCGTAGCACCCGGGAGGGGACGCGGGCGTCCAGGACCCTGGATTCTAGACGCCCGCGCACCCGACGCGATAAGTCACGTCCCCAACATGACTCCACGCAAAAGGCGGCAGTGGGCACGCGTCTTCATCGGCGCCCGGCGGCGAGGTTTGGGGACACCGGAACTCCTGGGCTTCGCGGTCGCCTGCGCGCGGCAGGTGGGCTCCCCGGTGCCCGTGCTCCTGGCCGGGCGGGTCGTGGCGCGGGCCGGTCTCGCCCGGGTGCCGCGTCCGGCGTGGCGCTCGCCGCCCGAGTGGCTCCCGCGCGTCGGGGCGATCCTCGCGGTCGGCGTCGCGCTCGGGGTCCTGTTCTCGCCGTCGCGCTCCGCCGTGTACAGGGCGCCCGCGTCGGAGGGGCCGCTCTCCGAGGTGGCCACCACCGACTGGCTGACGCGGGACGGCGGCACGATCGCCGTGCCCCTGCCGCCCAAGCGGCTGGAGCGCCAGCAGGCCCCGCCCTGTCTTCCGCCTCCCGGCGGTCAGGTGGAACTCAACGGGGGGTGCTGGCTGGTAGTGGCCACGCCGCCGTGCGGTCAGTTCTACGAGCATGCCGGCAAGTGCTACGTCCCCGTGCGCGAGACGCCCCGGCCGCCGACCTCGGTGGACCCCTCGCGCTGAGCCCCGCCGTTCACGCGCTCATGCCCACGCAGAACAGCAGGGTGGCGCTGACGTTGAGCCCGAGGGCCAGCACGAACAGCGAGCCCCATTCAGCCAGCGCCAGGGGCGGGGGCCCCCGGTCCGCTCCCGGTGGAAGGACCACGCGCCCAGCCCGAGCAGGAGCACGGGCAGCAGCATCAGCGGCAGGAGCCCCAGGGCCTCGGCGAGGGGCGTCTTGCCCACCATCGTCACCACCACCGCGAGCAGGTACGCGATCGCCACCATCACCGTCCCCAGGCCCCACACGAACGGCGGCGCCACCGCGCGGTCGAACAGCGAGAGGCGGGTCCCCCACGGGGCGCACACGGAGCTTTCAGTGAGGAGCCATTGTCCCAACACGTACTGGATGACGAACGCGACCGCCCAGCCCACGAGCGTGAGGCGCGAAACCGCGCGCAGGCGTTGACGCCAATCCATCCGGGGGTCTCCCTCACGGCTCATCCAAGCTCCTTCGCGTCACCACGCCCGTGGGCTCCTCGCTGCCCGGCGGGGAGGGGAGGTGCTCCACCCGGGTCTCCCGCTCCGCGCTCCGCGCGGGGACGTGGCCCGCCTTGTGCGCGAGGGCTTCCTGCACCAGGCGGCCCAGCTCGCGCTGTCCCCGGGGGAAGGGCGCGGCCACGCCCGTCAGGGCGCACAACTGCTCGCGCAGCCGCTGGCCCCGCTCCGTGCGCTCCTGCACGTTCCAGCGCACCAGGCCCATGAGGGCGGCGTCCAGCGCGGGGGGCACGTCCGGGCGGTGCACCGAGGGCGACACGAGGAAGGGCGGCGGCGTCGCGCGCACGGTGTTGGAGATGTCCTCGTCCTGGAAGACGCGCCGGCCGGTGAGCGCCTCGTGCAGCGTGAGGCCGAGCGCGAAGAGATCCGCGCGCCCGTCGAAGGCGTGGCCCCGGGCCTGCTCCGGCGCCAGGTAGCCCAGCTTGCCGCGCACCCGGTCCGCCTGGGTGAGCCGGACGTGGATGGCCGCCCGGGCCACGCCAAAGTCCCCGAGCTTCACCTCGCCGATGCGCGACAGCAGGATGTTGGGGGGATTGACGTCGCGGTGCACGAGGTTGAGCGGGGTGCCGTCGCTCGCGGTGCGCCGGTGCACGTAGTCGAGCGCCTCGCCCAGCTCCGCCCCCAGGTAGGCCACCACCGCGGGCGGCAGCGGCCCGTGGCTCTTGATGAGCTCGCGCAGGGACACGCCCTCGATGTGCTCCATGGCCATGAAGTACGTGTCCCCGAAGCGGCCCACGTCGAGCACCTGGACGATGTTGGGGTGGTTGAGCAGCGAGCCCAGCTCCGCCTCCCGGCGGAACAGCGTCACGAAGTCCTCGTCCTCGGCATAGGCCGGGAGGATGCGCTTGATGGCCACCACCTTCTCGAAGCCGCCCTCCGGGCTGTACGTGGCGCGGAACACCTCGGCCATGCCGCCCACGCCCAGCCGCTCGTGCAGGAAGTACTTGCCCACCAGATCCTTGGCCCGCACGGCGTGCAGCGCCTCCTCGGCGCGCTGCGTGAGGTAGCCGGCCACGAGCGCCGCCAGCCAGCCGATGCCGACGTAGTAGGCGGCCCGCAGCAGCACCAGGGGCGGCGAGAAGTACATGGGTACGGGCTCGGCCAGCCGGGGCCAGGCCAGCAGGAAGTAGAGCAGCACCGTCTGGGCCGCCACGAGTCCCCCGGCGAACAGGGCCAGGCGGCGCTTGCCCCGCAGCGCCGCGAACACGATGGCCGCCGTCCAGAGCACGGCCATGGGGTTGCCCAGCGCCTGCTCGGGCGTGCCGAAGAGCGTGTCACAGACGAAGAGCAGCCCGCCGGTGGACGTCTCCAGCGCGATGTTGACCCAGTAGATGCCGGGGTGGAACCAGCCGCGCCGCAGCACCCGGGACAGCACCCCGTAGTAGACGGCGATGACGGCGCACAGGCCCGCCACGGCCATGGCGCGCGGCCCGCCGATGACCGAGACGAGCCCGAGCGTGGAGAGGATGCAGAGGGCGGCCATCCGGCTGATGAACCGGGCCACGATGGCCTCGCGGGCGGCGGCGTCCGCGCGGAAGTGCGCGGAGAGCAGCTGGGTGCCGAGCGGGGCCGGGCCACCCGTGGTGTCGAAGGAAGGAGACATGCAGGGGCCGCATTGTCCTGGAGCCCCGGCGGCAACGCGAGTCCTGGGTCAGGTCGTCCGTCGGGAGGGCAGCGACAGCAACTTGCCGTTCTTCCGGGTCGCGTACCCATGCAGGCCTTGTCCGGGGTCCACCTCGAGCTCGTCGAGCTTCGCGAGCAGCCGCGTGAAGGCCTCGCCCCCGGGCGACAGGTGTGCGAGCACCTCCTGGGAGGGCGCGCCGAAGTCCCCGTTGCGCGCGCGCAGGAGCATGCGCTCGCCCAGCTTCGGGTTCTCCAGCCGCTCGCGCATCGCGTGGGGCTCGGCGAGCGCCGGCGGGTTCTGGGTGTCATCCCCCAGGTTGGCCGGCTCGTGCAGCACGAAGAACGCCAGGATGTTCAGCGCCCAGCGCAGCTTCCTGTCCTTCATCGGATCGATCCACTCGAACACCTTCTTCGCGTTGCGATCCCACAGAGCGTAGACGTCCTCGTCGCGCAGCGAGCCGTCCACCTTCGCGCGCAGCTCCTGGAGCCGGAACTTCATCGTGTGCACGAGCTGGGTGCTGTCGGAGTTCTTGGGGTAGCCGACGATGTGGAACATGTCGTGATCGAAGAACGTGAGCGGGCTCATGCAGATGGCGTCCGCGCCGATGAACTCGGTGTCGATCATCCCGATGACACACATGGGCACGCCGCGCGTGCGCGTGAAGAAGCCCGAGCCCAGGTAGTTGTAGGTCGGCACCGCCACGATGTCCGGATCCGCAAGCAGGGTTTCCAGGGTCGAGCCGCGATCGGTATGGCCGGTGTCGTAGGGCCACGCGGTGCTCGTCGACGCCAGGTCGTAGACGTCCATCATCGTCACGGACTCGGGGAAGCACGAGAAGCCCGCGGCGAAGTGCTTGTACGGCTCGAAGCGCGTGTGCACGAAGCGCGTGTTCGTGTCGGAGGGCTTGCCGTGGGGCACCAGGGCCCACTTGCGGGCGTAGTCGCCCCGCGCCTTCTGCACGCCGCTGACCACGTCCCCGCGCACCGAGTACTTGTAATGGGCGACGGCGCCCGTGGTGTCCAGGCCCTTGTCCAGGGCCGCGTCGAGCTTGTAGCCACGCACCTCCCACGCGGTACGCGCGCGCCAGGTGATGTAGTCGAGCACCTTGACGAACTTGAGACAGAAGCGGAGCGCGTCCTGGTAGCGGTAGCCCTGGCGCGCGATCGCGTCCATGTCCCGCAGGAGCAGGGCGGGGGCCTCTCCCTGGAGCTCCAGGCGGAGCGCGTCGGGCACCCAGCTGTCGATGAGCATGTCCTTCATCCGCTCGCCGCAGCAGGCCCGCTGCGCCATCGTGAGCAACTGCCGCCGCATGTTGTCGAACAGCTCGGACAGCTCGGGGAAGGAGAAGTTCGGGTCGCGCCGGGCGCGCTCGCGCAGCTCCTTCCACACGGAGAAGGGGTCCGCCTGGAACCGCTTGACGAACGTCTCCTCGGCGATCTGGTTCTGGCGGATGTCCGCGTCCTGGTGGCGCCGGGTCAGGCAGCGCGAGGTCTGCGCGTGATGCTGGTGGGCCTTCTTGGGATACAGGTGGTTGCCGGGCTCCTCGACGCCTTCGCGGGGCGCGCCCATGCCGGGAGGTGGGCTCGGCGTCTTGAGCGCGGGCGCACGGGCCGGACGGTCGAGGACCTCGTTGATGCGGGGATCCTTGCAGACCAGACACGCCGTCGCGTTGTCCAGGTTGGACCAGTCACAAGTGCCACAGGGCCAAGGCATGGGGGCCGTCCTTTCCAGGGGGCGCCGAGCTTAGCGTTCTTCCCCGACAGGAGGGGGGCGTCCAGGGCGCCCTGATGCGTTGCCTGGCCCGCCGCTCCCCTCCCACCCACACGCGGGGGCTCAGTTCGGGTGCAGGACGACCGCCGACACCAGGCCGGAGTAGATGGCCATGGTGTTGTTCTGCTCGTAGTTGAAGATGGCGCCGTTGCGCACGATGCCCACGTCGTTGCCGTAGGCCCCTTCGCCATAATCCCAGCCGTGCTTGGTCTGGAACACCACCGAGCCCTCGGGAATGAGGCCCTTGCTCGCCGCGTCGAGGTAGGCCTCGCGGGTGAGGACGTGGGCCTGGACATCGCCGTAGCCACTGGGGATGGTCGTCGACGTGGCGCCCGGGATCGCCACGGAGCGCCAGTGGCCGCTCTGGATCATCTGGGCCATCATGCCGCGCGAGTTGTTCTTGTCGCCGCTGGTCGTGGTGGGCACGCCCTTCATGCCCGCGGCCTGGAGGTTGGCGCGCACGGTCGTGACACACGAATGCTTCTTGCCCGCGACGAGGTTCACCGCGTTGATGGCCTCAAGCCCGGGATTGCCCTGGCGCGTCGCCGGGACGGGGGCGACCTGCGGGGTCCGCTCGAAAGCGGTGGACTGAGGTCCGGGGGCGCCCTTCTGGAAGGAGGAGGCGGGGCCGAACGTCCCGGCGCGGAGGATCTGCCTGTCGAGCCGGGGCGCCTGGAGCTCGCTCTGGAACGCCACGCTCTTGGGATCGCGCCGGTTGAAGGCGGCCTTGGGCCGGGCGGGCGTGTCCTGGGTTCCCTTGGCGCCCTTGGTCGGCGCGGCCTCGAAGCTGCTGCGAGAGAAGCGCTCGGCGGCGGACGTCTTGGACGACGGGCTCTCGGACGTCTTGGAGCTCTTCGCGCTCTTGCTTCCCTCCGAGCTGCTCGATCCGCGGCTGGAGCTGGACGAAGAGGACGACGAGGAACTCCGACTGGAATTGGAACCGCTGGTGGAACCGACGCTCACGCGGGCAACCTCGTCAGGGGACGTTTGGGCATCCAAGTGTACGGGAATTCCCGCCGTTTCCGGAACCGGAGTGCGTCACCCGGCGGGAGCGGGCGAGGCGCCCCCGTCCAACGCCTTCA
Source organism: Archangium primigenium (assembly GCF_016904885.1). Lineage (NCBI taxonomy): Bacteria > Pseudomonadati > Myxococcota > Myxococcia > Myxococcales > Archangiaceae > Melittangium > [Archangium] primigenium. The sequence continues at coordinate 5,729,788 of NZ_JADWYI010000001.1, read as the reverse complement.
CCATGTGGACCATGGGCACCCGGGTGTTGTCGGGGCCCACGAAAGCCGCGTCGCCCACGGCGCGGTAGCCCCGACGGACATAGAACGCCACGGCGTTGAGCGACGCGTGGAGCTGGACGCCCTCGTGCTCGAGCGCCACGAGCTCCCGCTCCAGGGCGGTGAGCAGCGCCGTGCCGATGCCCTGACCCTCGAAGTGGGGGTGGACGTACAGCGCCGCGACGAAGGACGTGGAGAGCTGGAGCTGCCCGAACCCGGCGAGCAGCGCCCCGGCCTGGGCCACGTACAGCGCGCGGTCCGTCTGGGCGTCCTCGGCCTCGGAGCCCTGGGCCGCGAGGGCGCCCCAGGCCTCGAGCTGCCGGGGGCGGTAGTGCGACGGGCCCGCGTGGCGCAGGGCGGCGAGCTGCAGCGCGAGCAGCTCACCCCGCGGCCACGTCGCGTGCCTCCGGAGGAGGACCGGAGGCACGGCGCTCACCCCGGACCGTCGCTCTGGCTGGAGGTGTTGCGCAGGGGCCGCACCGCGTCCTGGATCGCCCGCGCGACCGGGAGCACGAGCGGCTTCACGACGTCGCGCGAGATGGGGCCTCCGTACTTGGCGGCCGTCCCCATGGTCTGATGGGCCTTCTTGAGATCCTCGACCGAGCGGATGGAGCCCGAGGGCACCGCGCCCTTGAGCAGCTGCTCCACGGCGCCCTCGCTGGCCAGCTCCTGCATGGCGCGCAGATCCGCCAGGAACCAGGACGCGGGCCCCATCTGGTTGTTGAAGCTGTCCAGGAACCCTCGGCCCTTGCCCTGAAGGGTGGGCGCCTTGCCCACGCCGACCCGGAAGATGACGTAGCTGCCATCGGAGTTCTGGAAGACGGCGTGGTAGAGGCTGCCCTCCAGGGAGTGCGCCTTGCCCGTGCGGAAGTGGAACACGGCCCCCTTGCGGCCCTTGTTCTCGAAGGTCAGGCCGTCGCGGATGAGGACGCGGTCGCCTCCCGCCAGCTCGATCTCCGCGGGCATGGAACCCACGCCGCCCTCCTGCTGGAGCACCCGGAAGCCGCCGGGGAAGTTGCTCGCGGAGCGCAGGATGATCTCATGCAGGCCCAGCGCGTCGTAGCCCTTGCCCTGGCTCGCCGGGATGTGCAGCGCCATCGCGTAGACGTGCTCGTCCGAGTTGCCCAGGCTCGCCTCCAACAAGGGGCAGTCCGGGGAGACCTGCCGGCTGATGATGTCGAGCAGTTGGGGCAGGTTGTCCTTCATCGCCAGGAAGGACGCATCGAGCGCCCGATCCGACGAGGGCAGGCCCTTGCCCAGCACCTTCGCGTGCGCCTCGCCCACCAGGGCGAGGAACTGCTGGAGCTCCTCGTCCTGGTCGTCGCGGCTCGGCAGGGTGCCCACGGTCTTGTCCTGGGCGAATTTGGCGCCACGGGCCATGGCATCCGTGAGCGGGCCGGTGACGCCGCCCGTGTTCTCGTGGGTGTTGTCCGCGTAGGACCAGTAGCCGAACAGCAGCAGCGAGGAGAAGTAGCACACGGCCTTCCAGAACCCGCCGCCCTCCGGATCCGGCGGCTCGTTGCCCCCGGGCGAGCCGCCCCCGCCACCGCCGAAGGAGTCCCGCCGACGCAGGGAGCCACCGCCACCGCCCCCCGAGGAAGAGGCACCCTGGCCGCCCGTCATCCGCACGGGAGACATCGGCTCGCGATCGAAGTGAAGGGAGCGGCTCGGGGCGTCGTAGACGCGCCGCTCCGCCCACTCGATGTGCTGGGTGATGAGCGGCTTGGTCGACTCGACCAGGGTGAAGAGGCTCTTCTTCTGCGAGAACCTGGTGCGTGAGACGCGAAACACGGTTCTGACGGTCGGCAGCACGGGGAGACTCCGGGGGGGGGGCAGGGTCCCTCCCAGTCTACCATGCGGGACTCCGGGAAAACCCGGAGTCCCCATTCCCGGGCGGCGGGCCGTCAGCCCTGACGCGGGGTGAGGCGCTGGGCGATCTCCGGCGTGGCGCGCACCAGGGCCAGGGCGGGCTCCTGGAGCGCCGCGTCCAGATCGTCGTAGCCCGCGTCCAGCGCGCGCTTGAGCCACTCGGTGGCGTGCTCCACCTGATCGCCCCGGGCGTGGTTGAGCGCGGCCTGGTAGGCCTCCTCGGCGCGACCGGTGGTCTCGAAGGTGCGCGCGAACAGGCTCGCCGCCGCGCCATAGTCCCCCCGCGCCACGGCGATGTCCGCGAGCAGCGCGTCCCGCCGGGCGAGGTTCCTCCAGGCGAAGTCCCGCGCCGAGCGCTCGGCCTCCGGCAGCCGCTGGGCCCGCACCAGCAGGCGCACCGCGAGCGCCACCGTGGCCTCGGACGGCTCGGTCTCCTGGGCGCGCAGGGCGGGGGGCAGGGCGCGCTCGTGCAGCCCCGCCGCCTCGTACGCCATGGCGAGCGAGTAGGGTTTGACGGCCTCGGGCGGGGCCACCTTCTCCAGCTGCGACAGGGCGGCGCGCGGGTTGCCCTCGGAGAGCGCCACCCAGGCGAGCAGGTCGCGCACCGTGTTGGTCTCCTCGCCGGGCGCGGCCACGCTGAAGGCCAGGTGGCCCAGCCGCGACGCCTCGCTCTCCTGGCCCGAGCGCAAGGCCTGCCAGCCCTGGGCGACCAGGTCCTTCACCGGCTCGGTGTCCTCGGCGGGGCGCACGGGCTCCAGGGGCTTGAGATCGCGCGTATAGGACAGGGCCTGCCAGCAGGTGTACGCCATGCGGCCGAACATGAAGGCCACGAAGATGGCGCGGCCCAGGAGCGCCAGGGCCGTCACCCCCGCCGCGACGACGACGCCCACCCACAGGGCGATGCGCTGGCGGGTGGGGCCCAGCACGCCGCTGAGGATGTGGCCGCCGTCCAACGGCAGCACCGGCAGCAGGTTCACGAAGCCCCAGAAGAAGTTCACGAACTTGAGGTAGCTGTAGGCCACCTGGCCGTACTCGGTGGTGGCTGGCACGTAGTGGTGCACGGCCACCATCAGGCCGCCGAACAGGAAGCCCGCCAGGGGGCCCGCGGCGGTGACGGCCACGTCGCGCCAGCGGCTGATGACCTGGTGGGTCGTGAGCCCGCCGAACTCATAGAGGCGGATGTGCACCAGGTCCGAGCCCAGCGTCATGGCGGCCAGGGCATGGCCCAGCTCGTGGATGAGGATGGACACGAAGCAGACGCCCACCCAGATCCCCGTCCAGGCCACGTTCTCCCGCGCCCCCATCAGGCCGAACAGGGCGGTGATGAGCCAGAAGCTCGGCTCCACCACCACGGGGATGCGGCCGAGGTTGAACTGCCACGAAAAAGGGGAAGGGGAGTACGTGCTCATGAGCCTCGGACGTCGATGCTACGGGTCCACCGGATCCACGGGGAACGACTGGGAGGTGGCGGCATTGTCCTGATCGTCGGTGATCCGAATGACATAGTCATCTCCGGACGACTGCGCAGGAAAAGGCCAGGGGTCGCTCTCTCCCTCGCTCAGGGGGCCTATCACCTCCGGCGGCCCCTCGGGGCGTCCATCCTTGTAGAGCTGAAGCACCGCCGTTCCCGCGAAGGGCAGGTCGTCCTTCACGTCCACGCGCACGGTGACGTCGAACGGCACGCCCGCCTGCTGTCGCCCGATGGGGTTGATGGAGTAGCTGATGGCCCGCTTGACCACATAGCGGGCGTCCGAGAAGGCGGCCTCGCGGCCGTCCGGCAGCAGCACGTTCAGGTCATACGTGCCGTAGGCCACGGGTCCCACGCGGCCCAGGTACTGGCCGTGGCCGAGGTAGGAGTCCAGCGTCACCGTCACCGCGTCCCCGAGCCGCAGCTGGGGCAGCGCGGGCAGGCGCGCCGAGGACTGGCCATAGTCCACGCGCAGCGGGGGATCCTCGTCCAACTGAAGCGTGACGACGCGGGACTCGTTGGAGCGCTGGCTCAGGGGCGTGACGGACAGGACACGGGGCGTGCGCGAGGGCGTCGAGGCCGGCTCGCACGCGCTCAGCAGCACCCACGGCAGCACCACCCAGGGCAGTCTCATGGGCTGAATCTTACTCCCACGGACGCGGACACGCCGCCGAAACGGGCCTCGACCAGCGGCGTGCTCGCCAGGGCCCGCGCGCCCTGCAGTTCCACCACCGGACTCACCCAGCCCAGGCGCCACGCGGCCTGGACGGCGACGAAGCCCAGCGACGTCCACCCCCGCTGCGCGAGCGGGGTGTCGAAGAAGGAGCCCGTGGCCTGGTGGGTGTAGGACACGGCGCCGCCGCCCACCCGGCCATGCAGGGACAGCCGCCCGAGCTCCAGGACGCGGATCCGCGCGGACACCCCCAGGGGCAGGGCGCGCACGCGGGCGTCCACCGTGCCCAGACCCTCCAGGGTGAAGTGGGTGGTGGCCTGGCGCCACCCGGCCTCGGCCTCCAGGAAGACGCGCTCGCCCAGGCCGGGCAGGCGCACGCCCAGGGCCAGCGAGGCCTGGGGGCCCTGGTTGTCGCCCCCCGCGACGAAGACGCCGCCGAGAACCTGGACGGCCCAGACGGGCGCGCGGGGCCGGGGCGCGGGCGGCGGCGCGGGCCGGGCGCGGGGCGGCGGTGGCGCCCACACCAGGGGCACCTCCAGGGGCGCGAGGGGCGCGGGGGGCTCGGGCGGCGCGGGCGGCTCGACGGGGGCGGGCTCCACCGGGCCCGAGACCTGGGCCGAGGCCGTGCCATCCGTGCGCCGGGCCTCCACGTGGATCTCCCGCGCGCCCGGCACGGGCCGGAGCCGGAACACGCCCGGGCCTTCTTCCTCGATGGCCGCGCCGTCCACCCGCAGGTGCAGGGCGGCGCCCGGCACGGGCCCGTCCCCGAGCGTCACGAGCCAGCCATCCGCGTCCTCGCGCAGGGGCAGGGGGCTCAAGAGCGCGATGAGGGGCTGGGCGGGGGGCACGGCGAGGGGAATGGTGCGCCGCAACTTCTGGCGCTTGGAGGTGGCGAGCACGATCGCCTCGCGCACGCCCGGGGGCACCTCCACGGGCACCTGGGCGCGGCCCCGCCTATCCGTGGGCAGGGGGCCGAAGTCCTTCTCGCCCACGCGCACCACCACCTGGGTGCCCGGGCCGCCCCGCGTGTCCACGTTGAGCGTGGTGCGGCCCAGCAGGGGGATGTGCAGGAAGGTGGGCTCGGGGGGCAGGCCGGGCCGGTCCACCCAGAAGGCGAGCACGGCCAGCAGCGGGTAGCGGATGTCCGGAGGCGTCCAGGCGTAGGCGGCCTCTCCGGGGGGCGAGGACGCCAGCGGCGCCAGGTGCCCCGAGGAGGCCGCGGCGCGCAGCACGGGCATGCCGGGCGGCCGCGGGACCCGCACCACCACCACGGCATCCCGACCCAGGACGACCTGCCGCGGCACCGCCGTCACCTGGAAGGGCTCGGCCACCGCCAGGGTGGGCAGGGCGAGCAGCAAGTAGAGGAGCGGCGCGCGCATACGCAAGGGCCTACCGTCCAGCCTCCCCGGCGCTCCTGTCAACCTTCGACGGGATCCGAGGACTCGGTTTCGGGCTCCGCATCGGGGTCCGCGTCGGGGGCGGCCATCGGCTTGTCCGCCGGACCCGCCTTCCGGGCGTTGGGCGGGCTGAAGGCGGGCTTCTCCGCGGGGGCGCCGCCCGCGGCGTGCATGAGCGTCTTGGTCTCCGCGCGGAACGCGATGTCCACCTTGTTGCCGCGCACCGCCGTCACCAGGCCCAGCCCGAAGGTGGGGTGGTTGATGACCTGATCCACCTTGAAGGTCTCGCGCGGGCTGTAGCGCGGGGCGTTGGCGATATCCTTGCCGGCGAGCTGCTCCTCGAAGGAGATGACGATCTTCTCCTCGGAGGACGCGCGGCTGGCGCGGGGGCGCGAGGTGCTGGAGGAGGAGCTGGCGCGGGACGAGGCCGACGGCTTGTCGGTGGTGCCCGGTGCGGAGCGGTAGGCGTGGTCGCCGTTGCAGGTGTTGCAGCGGACGCGGGCGATCTTCGTGCCCACCATCGCGAGGATGGTGTGTGCGAGCGTGAGTCGGCACCGGGTACAGAAGGCGTCGACCTCGCCGCCGACCTTGTGTTGGGTCGCCATGGGTGTGTGCTTCTCGCTTCTCGGAAGAGAGGGGGGGGTTGAAAAAGGGGGGCGGAACATAACGGCAAGCCCGTCTGGGAGAAACCCCTTTGTCGGCGGACGCGGGCGGGCGCGTGCCTGGATGCTTGGAGGTCCGGAAAGTCCAGGAGGGCCGGGCCCGGAGCGATTGCTTGTGCCGGGAAGGGGGGCACATAGAGTAGGAAGCTCCCGTGCCCCCAGAGACACCTCAGCAGGCGCAAGAACCCCCACGCCCCTCCGCGACCGTGCAGGCCATCGAGGCGGTGGGGCGGGGCCTCATCGAGCGGGTGGAGGACCTGGGCCGCCTGGTCACGCTCGGCGTGGACGTGATGCGGCTGAGCGTGCGCCGGCCGTTGCGGCTGCACAACCTCTTCTTCCAGCTGGATTTCGTGGGCGTGGGCAGCGTGTTCATCGTGCTGCTCACCGGGCTGTTCACCGGCATGGTGTTCGCCAACCAGTCCGCCGCGGCCTTCGCCATGTTCGACGCCCAGAGCCTGGTGGGCCCCACGGTGGGCCTGGTGCTCACGCGCGAACTGGCGCCCGTGTTCTCCTCGCTGATGATGACCATGCGCGCGGGCTCCGCCATGTGCACGGAGTTGGGCACCATGCGCGTCACCGAGCAGGTGGACGCCCTGGAGACCATGGCCGTCAACCCGGTGCAGTTCCTGCTGGTGCCCCGGGTGCTCGCGGGGCTGTTCATGGTGCCGGTGCTCACGCTGCTCTTCGACGCCGCGGGCATCTTCGGCGCCTATGTGGTGTCCGTGTCCGTGCAGGGCGTGTCCCCCGGGACGTTCATCGCGCGCACCCAGCAGTGGCTGGAGCCCGCGGACGTGCTCGAGGGCGTCATCAAGGGCGCGGTGTTCGGCCTGGCCGTGGCGCTCATCTGCTGCTTCAAGGGCTACCACGCCGCCGGTGGCGCCAAGGGCGTGGGCCAGGCCACCACCGCCGCCATGGTCAACAGCGCCCTGTCCATCTTCATCCTCGACTTCATCGTCGGGGTGCTCCTCCACTGACGATGGCGGACCTGGCGCCCGCGCGGCCGATGATCGAGATCCAGGGCCTGCAGAAGTCCTTCGGTGGACATCAGGTGCTCACGGGCATCGATCTGTCCGTGGCCGAGGGGGACACCTGCGTCATCCTCGGGGGCTCGGGCTCGGGCAAGACGGTGTTGATGAAGCACATGATCGGGCTGCTCAAGCCGGACACGGGCCAGGTGCTCATCGACGGCGAGGATCTGGTGCCCATGGGCGCCGAGGACCTGGCGCGCGTGCGCAACAAGTTCGGCATGGTGTTCCAGGCCGCCGCGCTGTTCGACTCGATGACCGTCTACGAGAACGTGGCCTTTCCCCTGCGCCAGCACCGCCAGTTGTCCGAGGACGAGGTGCTCTCGCGGGTGCGCGCCAAGCTCGACTTGATGGGCCTGCCGCGCGCGGTGGAGGGCAAGTTCCCCGCGGACCTGTCCGGCGGCATGCGCAAGCGCGTGGGCCTGGCGCGCGCCGTCGTGATGGAGCCGAAGATCGTCCTCTACGACGAGCCCACCACGGGCCTGGATCCCATCACCACCGACTACGTGGACGAGATGATCCTCGCGGCCCAGCGCGAGCTGGGCGTCACCAGCGTGGTCATCAGCCACGACATCGCTTCCGCCTTCAATATCGCCGATCAGATCGCCTTCCTCAGCAAGGGCGTCATCCTGGAGCAGGGCCCCCCGGAGCAGGTGCGCGCCTCCGAGCACCCCACCGTGAAGGTCTTCCTGGAGACGTGGTTCGGCAAGAATGACTAGGAGTTCCCGCCGGTGAAGAAGCTCGTCACACCCTTTCGCGTAGGCCTGCTGGTGCTCGTCGCCGGAGGCTTCCTCTTCGCCTTCATCGCCTTCACCCGCAAGGGCGGCCTGGGCAAGGACGAGTCCGTGGAGGCGTACGCCTTCTTCCGCGACGCCTCGGGCCTGGGCCCCAAGAGCCGCATCCAGATCGCCGGCATCCCCGTGGGCGAGGTGACGGACGTCAAGCTCGACGGCACCCGGGCGCGCGTCACGGTGCGCATCCGCGACGACGTGGCGCTGCACCAGGACGCCGCCCTCATCAAGCGCTCGGAGTCCCTGCTCGGCGACTACCTGCTCGACCTGAACCCCGGCACGGAGATGACCCCGCCGCTCAAGGACGGCGAGGAGATCCGCAAGGTCGTGGACGTGCAGGGCATGGAGGCGGCGTTCGCCTCGCTCAGCCAGATCACCTCGGACATCCAGCAGGTGACGGGCGCCTTGCGCGACGTGCTCGGCGGCGAGAAGGGCGCGGGTTCGCTCGGCCGCATCGTGGACAACATGGTGCGCCTGTCCGAGTCGGTGGACCTGACGGTGCGCTCCTCCTCGCAGCAGCTCGACGCCATCCTGCGCAACTTCGAGAGCGTGAGCGCCGACGTGCGTGGCCTCACCCAGACCAACGAGCAGAGCGTCAGCAACATCGTGCGCAACATCGAGGTCATCACCCAGGACACCCGCCAGGTGCTCGCCTCGGTGCGGCAGATCGTCGGCAGTGGGGAAGGGGACTTGAAGGACAGCGTCTCCAGCCTCAAGCAGACCATGGAGCGGCTGGACCGCTCGCTCGCCAACATCGAGGAGGTCACCCAGAAGGTGAAGAACGGCGAGGGCACCGTGGGCACGCTGCTCACCGACAAGCGCCTGGGCCAGAAGCTCTCGGAGACGGTGGAGGACGTGTCCGCCCTGGCCTCCACCATCGCCGGGTTGCAGACCGAGGTGGGCCTGCAGTCCACCTGGCTCACGGGGCAGGGCACGTCCAAGAACATCGTGTCCCTGCGGCTCGCGCCCCGGCCGGACAAGTACTACCTCCTGGAGATCGTGGACGACCCGCGCGGCATCACCGAGACGGTCTACACCCAGACCAACCCGCCCTCCTCGGGCGAGCCGGTGCTCCAGGCGCAGAAGATCACCCGCCAGGGCTTCACCTTCAGCGCGCAGCTCGCCAAGCGCTACTACTTCACCACCCTGCGCTTCGGCATGATCGAGTCCACGGGCGGCGTGGGCGCCGACTTCCACTTCTTCCAGGATCACCTGATGCTGCGCCTGGACGCCTTCAACTTCTCGGTGGACGAGCTGCGCTACCCGCGCATCCGCACCGCCCTGCGCGCCCAGGCCTTCGACCGCATCTTCCTCACGGTGGGCATGGACGACCTGCTCAACGATCCCCGGCGCGACCTCAACACCCGGCGCATGCTCGCCGGCCGGGACTTCTTCTTCGGTGGCGGCCTGTACTTCACCGACGACGATCTCAAGGCGCTGCTGCCCATCCTCCCCACGCCCCGTTAGCGGGGAAATCCCGCATTGGCTTGACCTGACCCGGCCAAAAGTCGTACCTCGCCACGGCACGAGCCCCCCGGGAGCCTCGTGCGCCGTCCTTCGCACGCTCCCCTGGAATGCCCATGTCTCTTCTCGTCGTTGGCTCGGTCGCGCTGGACTCGGTGGAAACCCCCTTCGGCACCAAGGAGGACGTGCTCGGCGGCTCCGCGTCCTTCTTCTCCACCTCGGCGTCCTTCTTCACGCCGGTGCAGATGGTGGCGGTGGTGGGGGAGGACTTCCCCCAGGCCCACCTGGACTTCCTCCAGGGCCGTGGCGTGGACATCTCCGGCGTGTCCCACGAGAAGGGCCGCACCTTCCGGTGGAAGGGCCGCTACGGCTGGCAGCTCAACGAGGCCGAGACGCTCGACACCCAGCTCAACGTCTTCCAGAGCTTCTCGCCCAAGCTGTCCGAGCAGCACCGGCAGGCCCAGTACGTCATGCTCGGCAACATCCACCCGGAGCTCCAGGCCCAGGTCGTGGATCAGGTGCGCGCCCCCAAGCTCGTGGCCGCGGACACCATGAACTTCTGGATCAACGGCAGCCGGCCCGCGCTCCTCAAGACGCTCGCGCGCGTCAACCTGCTCTTCGTCAACGACACCGAGGCGCGCCTCCTGTCCGGTGAGCACAACATCCTGCGCGCCGCGCGCGCCATCCTCGCCATGGGCCCCCAGCGCGTCGTCATCAAGCGCGGCGAGTACGGCGCCCTGCTCGTGGAGAAGGAGCACGTGTTCGCCTGCCCCGCCATGCCCCTGGCCGACGTGTTCGACCCCACGGGCGCCGGGGACACCTTCGCCGGCGGCTTCATGGGCACCCTGGCCACCTCGGGCGGCCTGGACTCGGACGTGCTGCGGCGCGCCATGGTCATGGGCAGCGTCATGGCCTCCTTCACCGTGGAGAAGTTCAGCCTCGAGCGTCTGAAGGAAATCTCCCGCGCGGACCTCCACGCCCGCTTCGCGGAGTTCAAGCGCCTCACCCACTTCGACGACCTGCCCTCCCTGAAGGCCTGAGGGCCGGGGAGGGGGAGGGGGGGGATCGCGGCTTGACGGATTTTTACACCTTGGCTAACGTCGCAGCCCTTCGTCGGGCAGGGTGTGGGGGTCGGGAAGGTGGCCGCGAGCCGGAGGACAGCGGGTTGCGGATGGAAAACCGGAAGAACACGCGTTTCACCTCGCGCCTGCGCTGCTGGTGCGAGTCGGACAACATCACCCTGTATGCCCGGATCGCCAACCTGAGCGAGGGCGGGCTGTTCCTCCAGACGAGCACCCCGTTGCGCACGGGCGGCAAGGCGCTCTTGCGGCTGAGCTCCGGGGAGGTGAGCGAGGTGATGGCCGAGGCCACGGTCATGTGGAGCCGCCCCTCGCGGCAGGACAAGGGCCCGGCGGGCATGGGAATGCGATTCGAGGGGATGGATTCTGGCGCCCAGGACCTGTTACGGCGCATCATCTCCGACGAGCAGCGCGGGTCCACCCTGGGTCACTGAGCTCCACATGCGAATCGCGATCATCTCCGACATCCACTCGAACATCGAAGCGCTCACCGAGGTGCTGCGCGTCACGGAAGAGCAGAAGGTGGATCGGATCGTGTCGCTCGGGGACATCGTGGGCTACGGGGCCTCGCCCAACGCCTGCTGTGACCTGGTGCGGCAGGTGACCGAGGTCACGCTGCTGGGCAACCACGACGCGGCGGTGGCCGGACGCATGGACTACTCGTACTACTACGAGGCCGCGCGCCACGCCCTGGACTGGTCGGCGGGCGTCCTGTCCGACGAGAACATGGAGTGGCTCAAGACGCTCCCGTACGAGTACCGCATCGGGGACGTGGGCTTCTGTCACGGCTCGCCCGTGGAGCCCAAGGCCTACGAGTACATCTTCGCGCTGGAGCAGGCGCGCGAGCTCGCCCCGTTCGTGGAGCACCTGCCCGAGGTGACGTTCATCGGGCACAGCCACCTGTGCAAGGCGTTCGCCATCGGCAACGGCGAGGTGCACGACGTGGTGGCCCAGAAGTTCGGCATCCGCCGGGGCTACAAGTACATCATCTCGGTGGGCAGCGTGGGCCAGCCCCGCGACTACGACAACCGGGCCTGCTTCGTCATCTGCGACACGGGCGCGCGCACCGTGGAGTACCTGCGCGTGGAGTACGACATCGAGTCCGCGGCGCAGAAGATCTTCGACGCCTCGCTGGCGCTCAACTTCGGCAAGCGCCTGTTCCTGGGCGTCTGAGCGTGGACGCGCGGGGCCCTCACGCGCCCGCGCCCCCGCGCTACTGGTGTCTCGGCCCGCTGGAAGGGCAGGGCCCCGCGGCCCACTGGCCCGTCATGCGCGAGGCCGCGTGCGTGGCGGTGGAGGGCCGGGCGCTGGGAGACCTGTCCGGCCTGGAGCCCACGCGGGAGGGCCTCAAGACCCTGGGCTCGCTGCTGGGCCGCTGCGGAGGGCTGTCGCCGCGCGAGGGCAAGGTGCGCGAGCAGCTCTTCGACTTCGTCCTGAAGCCGCGCGAGGACGACCGGGTGATCGTCATGCGGGGCCGGCGGGTGCTCGGGGTGGGGCGGGTGGAGGGCCCCTACTTCTTCGAGCCCGCGTCGGAGTTCGCCCACCGCCACCGGGTGCGGTGGCTGTCCCTGGAGGAGTTCTCCCTGCCAGGCGAGAGCCCCGTCACCGAGCGCACCCTGCTGCGGGAGCTCGACGCGCTGGAGAGCATCCTCGCCGTGGAGGCGCACCTGGAGCGCGTCCGGGCGCCCACCCCGGAGGCGCGGCCCCGGCCGTCCCGAGGCGGCGCCCGGGGCCATGTGCTTCCGGCGCTGCCCGGGCTCGCGGGGCGCGTCCAGGAGGGGCTCGAGCGCAAGGGACAGCTGTTGCTCTACGGCCCCCCGGGCACGGGCAAGACGTTCCTCGCCGAGCGCACGGCGCGGGAGCTCGCCGCGCACGCCGCCTTTGGCCGGCCCTTCGAGGCCCTGGGCCCCGCGCAGCGCGAGGCCGTGCTGCGCGGCTCGGACACCGAGGGCCCCCTGGTGCGCGTGTGCTGCTTCCACCCCTCCTACGGCTACGAGGACTTCATCGAGGGGTATCGGCCCGTGGCGGACGGCCCGCGCGAGGGGCCCCCACGCTTCGCCCTGCGCGACGGGCTGTTCAAGCGCCTGTGCCTGGAGGCCCGGCGGCGGCCCCACCAGCGCTTCTACCTCGTCATCGACGAGTTCAACCGGGGCGACGTGCCGCGCATCCTGGGCGAGCTGCTCACCGTGCTCGAGCCGGGCAAGCGGGGCCGGGAGGTGCTGCTGCCGCTGAGCGGCGCGCCCTTCCTGGTGCCGGAGAACGTCTACCTCCTGGGGACGATGAACACGGCGGATCGCTCCATCGCGCTGCTGGACGCGGCCCTGCGCCGCCGCTTCGCCTTCCTGGAGCTGATGCCGGAGCCGGAGCTGCTCGGGGAGGCCGAGGTGGAGGGCCTCGCGCTCGGCCCGTGGCTGCGGGCGCTCAACCAGCGCATCCTCGCGCACGTGGGCCGCGATGGCCGCAACCTCCAGGTGGGCCATGCCTACCTCCTGGAGCGCGAGCGGCCCCTCGGCGACTTCCCCCGCTTCGCGCGCGTGGTGCAGGAGGAGCTCGTCCCCCTCCTGGAGGAGTACTGCTACGAGGACTGGGGCGCCCTGGAGAAGCTGCTCGGCGACGTGCTGGTGGACCGGGAGGCCCGCCGCGTGCGGCACGAGCTGTTCGCCCCCGAGCACCAGGCCGCGCTGCGCGACGCGCTCGGCGCCCTCGGCCCGCCGTGATCACCGCCGAGCTGCGCGAGTGGTCGAGCTGGCCTCCGGAGGACGGCCCGCCCGTGCCGCCCCACCACCTGGAGCCGAGCGCCGAGGTGCGGGCGCTCGCGGACACGCTGCACCGCTCGGGTCGGCTCCGGGTGCGGGAGCTGCGCTCGGGCCTGCGCCTGGAGGCCACGTCCTACGTGGGCACCGTGCGGCTCGGCGCGCTCGCCGTCGTCATCCGCCCCAAGCTGCCGGGCCTGCCCCTGCGCACGCTCTTGCGCTACGCCTACGGGCTGTGTCCGCTCGAGCGCTTCGACGCGCTGCCGCAGGACACCGCGCCCCAGGCCTTCCAGGCGCTGCTGCTCCACCAGTTGGAGGCCGAGCTCCAGCGGCTCCTGGGCCAGGGGCCGCCTCGGGGGTACGTCCAGCGCGAGGAGACGCTCGACAGTCCCCGGGGCCGCATCGATCTGCCGGCCTCCCTCCAGGCGCTCCACGCCGGCCAGGCCCGCCTGCGCTGCACCCACCACGCGCGCCTCGAGGACCATCCCCTCAACCAGACGCTCCGGGCGGGCCTCGCGCTCGCCGCCCGGCTCACCCACGAGCCCGTGCTGCGCCAGCGCCTGCACCGGCTCGACACGGGCCTGCGCGGCGTGACGCCCGTCCGGCTGGAGCCGTGGCGCCTCGCCCGGGCGCTCCACGACACCAATCGGCTCACCGCCGCCTACCGGCCCGCCCTGACGCTCCTGCAGCTGCTCCTGGACGCCGGCGGCATGCTGCCCGAGGACGCCGCCGCCCAGACCCATGTCCTGCCCGGCTTCCTCTTCGACATGAACCGCTTCTTCCAGGTCCTCCTGGCGCGCTTCCTCACCGAGCACCTGCCCGGCCACACCGTGCACCCGGAGTTCCCCCTCCAGGGGATGATGGCGTACGCCCCGGCCCACAACCCCCTCGGGCGCCGCGCCCCCGTGCCCCGGCCCGACTTCGCCCTGCGCCAGGGGCCCCGGGTGCTCGCCCTGCTCGAGGCCAAGTACCGCGACCTGTGGGAGACACCGCTGCCCCGGGACATGCTCTACCAGCTCTCCCTCTACGCGCTGAGTCATGACGCCCTGGGCTCGGCCACGCTGCTGTACGCCACGCTCGCCCCCGACGCCCGGGAACAGGTCATCGACGTGCGCGACGTCGTCCATGGGGCCCGCCGGGGACGGGTCATCCTCCGGCCCGTGGTGTTGCCCACCCTGGCCCACCTCCTCGAAGACGGAGGAAAGGATGGCCTGCGCAACGAGCGGCTCGCCTTCGCGCGGTGGCTTGCCCTGGGCGAGCGAAAACCTGCATAGGCTATGGGGCAGGTGGCTCCCTTCAGTGGCGCGCTCGCGCCGGGAAAGGGTCGCATGTCTTGTCGCCGTGAGTGGTGGGTCGTCCCCCTGTCGTGGGTCCTCTGGGGCGCGCTGAGCGCGTGCGGGAGCGGAGACAATGTCTCCCCCGAGGTGATGGAGCTGTCGATCTGGCCGTCGGCGGTGCAGGTGGGGCAGGCCTCGCGGGTGACGATCAGCACCCGGGACGTCGATGGGGACACCCAGCGCTACCAGTGGTCGGCCTCGTGCCCGGGCACCTGGGCCGAGGCCTCCTTCGCCAGCGCCGTGTTCACCCCCACGGAGTCCTCCGCCGACGATGGCTCCTGCGACACGTGTGTGCTCAGCGTCGACGTGACGGACGGGCGGGGCGGCCGGACCCGGAGCGCGCTGGACCTGTGCGTGAAATCCACGGCGGGCGTGAGTACGGCGCCGCGCCTCGTGCGCTCCTCCCAGTCCTCCTACCGCGTGCCCGAGAACGGCTCGGTCTCCTTCGAGGTGAGCGCCATGGACCCGTGGGGCGCACCGGCGCTCCGCTTCGAGTGGACGACCCAGGTGGGCACGCTCTCGCCGCCGTCCTCCGGCGCCACCACGAGCCAGGTGACCTGGAGCAAGCCCGAGCGCTTCCCGGGTGACGCGCGGCCCCGCGTGGAGGTGCGCATCACCAACGACATGGGCCTGTCCCGCCGGGTCGTCTTCGAGCTGAACCGCTAGGCGCTCAGGGCACGGGGAAGACGCGCTGGACGATCGCCTGGGTGATCACCTCGCCATCGCCCGCCATCATCAGCCCGCTGTCGCCGAGCACGAAGAGCGTGCCCCCGTCGGGCTCGGCCGCCACGCTCAGCACCGCCTGGCCGTCCGCGCCCGTGGGCCGCAGGGCCTGGAAGGGCCCCCAGGTCAGCCCATCCGCCGACAGCCGGTAGCCCGCGTGGTGCACGTGGGGCCGCACCCGCTCGGTGACGGGCAAGAGCAGCCGGCCATCCGCGAGCCGCACCGGCGCCAGGACGGGCTCCTGCATGTTCCTGGCGGGCAGGTCGGCGTGGGTGACGGCCCCCGTCGTCAGGTCCACCCGGCGCACGTCCCTGTCCGTCACCCACACCAGCGTGTCGTCTCCGGCGAGCGCCGCGCCCTCCGCGCGCAGGTAGATGCCCGGCCGCAGCAGCGGATCCACCGTGCGCTCGGACACGAGCGTGCCCGTCAGGTCGTACTGGCGCAGCAGGAGCTGGGCGTGGCTCCCCGTGCCGTCGTTCTTCAGCGCGTCCACCGCGAGCAGTACGCCCGTGGACGTGGGCAGCAGCGCGCCGTGGAGCACCACCAGCCGACCCCGCTCGGCCGCGGTGAAGCCCGGGACGATCGTCGGCGGCGTGGTGGCGGCGTTGGGGGAGAAGCCCCACTGGAAGTCGAAGGACTGGAGCTTGTCGAAGAACATCGCGAAGAGCGGCCCCGAGCCCCCGGCATGCACCCACGCGGCCTCCAGGGGCGCGGCGGGGCGCGGGGTGGTGCTCACGGCCGAGAAGCTCGCGCCCTGGTCCGCCGAGCGGTGGACCCGCAGCGCCGAGCCCTGCTCCTCCAGCAGGAACAGCCCCCCGCCCGAGTGCCAGAGCCGGCGCGCCGAGAAGAGCGCCTCGCCCCCGATGCGCGCGCGCCGGGGGACGAAGGGCTGGCCCGGCCCCTCCGAGCGCAGGACGCCTCCGGGCACGGAGCTGTCGACGAGGTCCGTGAGCAGGTAGCGCGCGCCGTCCGCGAGCACGATCGGGGCCGTGGACACCCGGGGCGTGACGGGCGTGGTCCCCAGGCGCGCGCCCCGCGTCTCGGGCGCGGTGGACAGCGGCTCCGCCGGGGGCAGGCCGCGCGAGAGGAGCTGGGGCACGCCCCTCGAGGTCTCCGAGAGCAGGTGCAGCCGCGTGCCCCGGTGGGCATGGCCCCGCATGGGGAAGTCCAGGCTCCACTGCGAGTTGTAGGCCCGCGTGGGCGCGACCCAGGGCCCCGTGGGCTCGTCCTTGAAGAAGCCGCCCAGGCTCGTGCGCACCACGAGCGGCCCCACGAAGCCCGAGCCCGAGAACAGCCGACCCTCGGACTGGAAGCCGAAGTAGAGCGTCTGGCGCGAGGAGTCTCCGCCCTCGAAGGCGAAGGAGGCCAGCGGCTCCTGGCCGGGCAGGGCGTTGAAGGACACGTCCGCGGGCAGCGCGCCCGTGAGCGCGTCGTAGCTCAGGAGCACCGTGCTCCCGCCCGGCGTCTCCGGCCGCACGAGCGTCACGAAGTTCGGGCCCTCGAACCCCGTGGAGCGGATGATCGGATGCGCCAGCTCCCGCGCCGTCCAGGTGCCGCCCTTGGACTCGTGGAGCATCAGGGGCTTGTCGTGGGTGGACAGCACCCGGGGCAGCCGCTCGCCTGGCGCGGGCGGCAGCAGATGCAGGGGCATGTCCGTGCGCGTGGACTTGAGGGCGTACGCGTCACAGGTGGCCGCCAGCGGCGGGCCGTTCCAGCGCACGAGCACCTCCTGCGTCTTCACCGCGTCGTCCGTCACCTCCGCGAGCTTGATGACCTCGGCGCACTGGGCCGGCGTCTCCAGGAACTCGGTGGTCTGGTAGGTGGGGTTCTGATCGTCGAAGCGGTCCGCCATCCACCAGGCGATCCACACGCCGCCGCCCTCGCGCGGCAGCATGGCCACGTGGGACAGCGCGTGCCGGCCCACGTACTGCGGGGGCCTGAGCCCCGCGTCCGCCGCGAGCCCCAGGTCCATGGGCAGCCGCCGGTGGCGCCAGGTGTCCGGCGCGCCCTCGGCCGGGCGGTCCGCCACGACGATGTCCCCGAAGTGCCGGGAGGTATAGGTGACGTAGGGCACGTCACGCGCGTCCAGGACCAGGCGCGGATCCTCGGCGGCGTCCCACGGCTGGCTCACCCACTCGACACCGAGCCCCGAGCCCGTCCAGCGCGAGAGCAGCACCGACTGGATCGTCAGCGACGCCAGGGTGGCGGTGCGCGCGCCCCCCGTCAGGACGGCGAAGGCCCGGCCCTGGGAGTCCACCGCCAGCTGATCGTCCACCGCGTCCTTGCCCGCCAGGAGCCGCGCGCCGTAGTCCGAGCGGATGGCCGAGGGCCCCACGCCATCCGTGGGCCAGGCGCCCTCCGCCGCGGGCTCCAGCGCGCCCGTCTGCACGCGCACGGGGATGCTGGCCGTGGCCCCCGTGGGGCTCTGGAAGGTGAGCGTCGTCTGCCCGGGCGCCACGCCGCGCACCACGCCCGTGGCGTCCACGGTGGCGATGGCGGGATTCGCGGTGGCGTAGCCCAGGGGCTCCTTGCCGAGGATGCGCACGTTGGGCTCGGCGGGGTTGCGCTGGCCGTGGGGCAGGGCGGCCGTGGGGCGTGCCTCGCCCACGCGCAGGGCCACCTCCTGCTGGAAGGGCAGCACCTCGCGCGTCGTGCCGCCCCAGGCCACGACCCGCTCGGGCCGCACCCGCGCCACCGCCGCGCCCACCGCGTTCACCGCGTTCACCACCGTCACCGTCACGCTGACGTCCAGGCGGATCTCCCGCAGGAACGTGAGCGTCACCGTCTCCACGCCCGGCGCGGGGTGGCCGAACTCGGCCTTCACCTCGCCGCCGTTCGGATCCCACCCGTTCCAGTAGAACTCGTAGCCCGTGGCGGGCGAGCCGTCCGGGTTGTTCACGTACGCGGTGAGGGTGAGCGGCTCGCCCAGGGGGATGATGAAGGGCGCCTCGGCGAAGCGCGGCACCGTCACCACCGGCTTGTCGGGGGGAAGGACCTCCGGCTCGTCCTGGAAGTACTCACAGCCCGACAGGGCGAGCGCGAGGCCCGCCACCCACAGCCACCTCAAGACTCCACGAGACATCGAGACCTCTTCTCCCACGCACGTGCCGCGCGCCCAGTTGAGCACTGGACGTGGCGTGGGGAGAAGGGGGGAGACCTCACGGCCTCGCGAGGTCGAGCACCTGCTGGAAGGGGACGTCCGAGAGTGCGCCAAAGCGCGGGTGGCGCGTGAGCTTCGCGCGCGTGGCGCTCGGCGAGGTGATGCCGCACAGGAAGCGCGCGAGCTGGCGCGGGGAGGCGAGGGCGTCCTGGCGCTCGGCGCGCATGCGGGCCACCTCCGCGCGCACCTGGGCCTCGCGCGCCTCGGCGTCCGGGGCCGGGGGCAGCACGCCGGGGTGCTCGCCCGCGCACACGTCGCAGTGGCCACAGTCCTTTCCCAGCTCCTCGCCGAAGTACGCGAGCAGGAAGCGGGTGCGGCACCCCGCGTGGTCCACGAAGGCCAGCACTTGGCCCAGCCGCCGCGCGTCCCGCGCCTCGCGCTCGAGGAAGCGCTCCTGCATCGTGCGGGTGAGCGCCTCGGCACCGACGCTCCGGGCCTTCTTCCGGTAGCCCTGGCGCACCCCCGTCACCTGGAGCTTGAGCACCTCCTGCTCCTCCAGATAGTTGAGGGCCGCGACGATGCGCGCGCGCGGCTCGCCCGTCTCGCGCATCACCGTGGCCAGGTCCAGCACGCTCCAGGTGCGCTTGCGCTCGGCGTGGGCGAACACGCCCCGCAGGAAGGCCGCGCGCGCGGCGTCGAAGCCGGCGATGGCCTCGTCCAGGGGCTTGAGTTCCTGGAACTTGTACGCGTTGTAGAAGGGGCCGGTGGACTCGATGAGCCCGTCCAGCTCCAGGTAGGTGAGCAGCGTCTCGATGACCAGCGGGCGCACGTCGTGGGTGCCGGACAGCTCGTGGACGGACAGGTCGAACGTCTCGCCCTGGCCGAGCACGTGCTCGAGCACACCCGCCACGGCCTCGGGGGTGGGGGTGTCGCCGAAGGTGAAGTTCTCCAGCACCGTCACGTCCTCGCGGGCCGCGAGCAGCTCGCAGTCCGAGGGCTGGCCATCGCGTCCCGCGCGGCCGATCTCCTGCGCGTGGTTCTCCAGGCTCTTGGGCAGGTTGTAGTGGTAGACGGCGCGGATGTCGCTCTTGTCGATGCCCATGCCGAAGGCGATCGTCGCGACCACCACCGCGTCCGGGGAGGCCATGAACCGGTCCTGCACCGCGTGGCGCGCCTCGGGCTCCATGCCGGCGTGGTAGGCGAGCGCGTCGTGGCCGTGGCCGCGCAGGAACGTGGCCAGCTCCTCGGCGGTGCGCTGGAGCGTGACGTAGATGATCGTCGCGCCGCGCGCCCGGGCGCCGAGCCGCTGCAAGAGCAGCTCGCGCCGCGCGTCGCCGCCCCCGGTGGGCGTCACGCGCAGGGTGAGGTTGGGGCGGTGGAAGCCCGTCTGCACGACGTCCCCCGCGGCGATGCCGAACGCGGCGGCGATGTCGCGCGCCACCGAGGGCGTGGCCGTGGCGGTGAGCGCCAGCACGCGCTCCACGCCCAGGGTGCGCGCGAGCGGGGCGAGCTTCATGTACTCGGGCCGGAAGTTGTGGCCCCACTCGCTGATGCAGTGGGCCTCGTCCACCGCGAGCATGGACAGGCGGAGGCCCTTGAGCGTCTGGAGGAAGCGCTCGTTGGCCAGGCGCTCGGGGGCGACGTAGAGCAATTGGAGCGTGCCCGCGCGCAGGTCCGCGTACACCTGGCGCAGCTCGTCCGGCCCGAGCGTCGAGTCGATCCGCGCGGCGCGCACGCCCTGGCGCGTGAGGAAGTCGAGCTGATCCTTCATCAGCGCGATGAGGGGCGAGACGACCAGGGTGAGCCCCTCGAGCATCAGCGCGGGCAGCTGGTAGCACAGGCTCTTGCCCGCGCCGGTGGGGAAGATGGCCAGCACCGAGCGGCCCTCCAGGAGGCGCGAGACGACGGGCTCCTGGCCGCCGCGAAAGCCTGGAAAGCCGAACACGGAGCGCAGCACTTCGGTGGGGGAGGGCATGGGGGGCGCGAGCCTAGGCCAACGCCGGAGCGAAAAAGGGGTGCGCGGGCCGGGAAATGGCGTAGAAAACCGGCCCTGTGCGCCCCTACCGCCCCCGAGTTGGCCGGAAGCTCGCCGGCCTCGTGACCGTCGTCCTGTTGGCCACCCCCCTGGCCTGCCGCAAACCCGCCCAGCCCTCCGAGGCCTACGTGGAGGCGCAGACCCGCTTCGGCAAGCTCTACGCCGCCCAGGGGGACCAGGCCTTCGTGGACCCCGAGCTGGAGGCCATCGAGGGCCTGCTCGCCCAGGTGCCCACGGACAGCCTGGACGCCGCGTCGGCCCGGGAGCTGCGCCAGCGCATCGACGAGGGCAAGCAGCGCGTGAGCGGAGAGCTGCGCGAGCAGGAAGCCGCCCGGGAGAGCGCCCGGACGCCCGGCGCCATGCCTCCCGGTGGCACGGGCGGCTACGTGCCGAGCGCGCCTCCGCCCGAGCCCCCCGAGCAGGCGGCCGACGCCGGGACGGACGCGGGCACGGGCGGCGCGCCGGGCATTGGCACCGCGGTGGCGGCGTTGTCCAGCGGCTTCTCGGGCTGCTTCCAGCGGGGCGAGTCGCTCCAGGTGCAGGGTCGGGGCATCCGCGAGAGCTGGGAATTGGCGGCGCGCCCGGCGTGTCGCCAGCAGTACGCCTCGCTCCAGGACCAGTTGATGATCATCGAAAACGGCAAGGTTCTCGGTCTGGCGCCCAAGAGCGCGCTCCAGGCCCTCTCCCCGGACGGCGGCATGGGTCCGCCGGCGCGCGACGCGGGCCGTTAACCCTTCTTCCTTCCTCTTCCCCCCGAGGCCTTCTTCCTCATGGACGAACAGAACTTCATGAAGCTCATGCAGATCCTCCCCAAGTCCGCCCTGTCCACGGCGGTGGGGATGGCCACGCGTCTGCCCGTGCCCGCGCCGCTGCACCGCGCGGCCATCAAGACGTTCGCGAAGATGTACAAGGTGGACATGGCCGAGGCCGAGCACGCGCTCGAGCACTACCCCACGTTCGCCGAGTTCTTCACCCGCGGGCTCAAGGTGGGGGCGCGCACCATCGATCCGGGCGAGAAGGTCGTGGTGTCCCCGGTGGACGGCGCCGTGTCCCAGGTGGGCTACTCCGAGCACGGCCGGGTGCTGCAGGCCAAGGACATCCACTACTCGGTGGGCGAGCTGCTCGGGGACGAGGCGGCGGCGAAGCCCTTCCACGGCGGCGCCTGGACGACCATCTACCTGTCGCCGCGGGACTACCACCGCATCCACGCGCCGCTGGGCGGCACCATCACCGGCTACGCGTACATCCCGGGCGAGTTCTGGCCGGTGAATCCCGCGTCGGTGAAGAACAAGCAGTCGCTGTTCTGCGTGAACGAGCGGCTCATCACGTACCTGGACACCGTGGCGGGCAAGTGCGCCGTGGTGAAGGTGGGCGCGACCTGCGTGTCGCGCATCAAGGCCGCCTACGAGGACGTCATCACCCACCAGGGCAAGCCGGGCAAGGTGCACCGCTACGACACGGCCATCGCCGTGGAGAAGGGCGGGGAATTGGGCCGCTTCGAGATGGGCTCCACCGTCATCCTGCTGTTCGAGCCGGGCCGGGTGAAGTGGGCCGAGAGCCTGGTGCCCGAGGCCGTGGTGCGCCTGGGCAGTCGCATCGGGGAGATTCCGTGAGCCAGAAGATCGCCGGCCCCAAGGGGATGAACGACATCCTCCCGGGTGAGGTGGAGGTGTGGCAGCACGTGGAGCGCACGGCGCGCGAGCTCTTCGCGCGCTTTGGCTACGGCGAGGCCCGCACGCCCACCGTGGAGGACACCGCGCTCTTCGTGCGCAGCGTGGGCGAGGAGACGGACATCGTCGGCAAGGAGATGTACACCTTCGAGGACAAGGGCGGCCGCAGCCTGTCCCTGCGCCCCGAGGGCACCGCGCCCGCCGCGCGCGCCTACATCGAGCACTCGGTGCTGAACCAGGAGCCGCTCACGCGCTGGTTCTACATGGGCCCCATGTTCCGCTACGAGCGCATGAAGACGGGCCGCTACCGGCAGTTCCACCAGATCGGCGCCGAGGCGTACGGCTCGAAGGAGCCCGCCCAGGACGTGGAGATGATGGACCTGGTGGTGCAGCTGCTCCAGGCGCTGGGCCTGCGCGACGTGTCGCTCAACATCAACTCGCTCGGGGACGACGCGTGCCGGCCCGCCTACCAGGAGAAGCTGGTGGGGCACCTGCGCGCGCACGTGGACGAGCTGTGCGCGGACTGCAAGGTGCGCCTGGAGCGCAACCCCCTGCGCGTGCTGGACTGCAAGGTGGAGCGCTGCCAGCAGATCGCCCAGGCCGCGCCGAGCATCCTCGAGTCCCTGTGCACGCCGTGCCGCGAGCACTTCGAGAACGTGCAGCGCAAGCTGCGCGCCCTGGGCATCGCCTTCGAGGTCAACCACCGCATCATGCGGGGGCTCGACTACTACACGCGCACCACCTTCGAGTTCATCGCCGCGCACCCGGTCCTGGGCACGGCGAGCACCGTGGGCGGGGGCGGGCGCTACGACAAGCTGGTCAAGGCGCTGGGCGGGCCGGACGTGCCCGCGGTGGGCTTCGGGCTGGGGCTCGACCGGCTCTGCCTGCTCCTGCGCGAGAGCGGCCAGACATTCGGCCTGAAGGCCCAGCTCTTCATCGCCGTGGCGGACGAGGGCTCGGCGGACGAGGCCCTGACGATCGCGAGCCGGCTGCGCCGCGAGGGCCTGCGGGTGGAGCTGGACACGCGCGGCGGCAGCCTCAAGAGCCAGATGAAGCGCGCGGACAAGGTGGGCGCCACGTACACGCTGGTGCTCGGCGAGCTGGAGCGCACGAGTGGCCAGGCGAACCTCAAGCCCATGGCCGGGGGTGAGCCGGTGCCCGTGAAGCTCGCGGAGCTGGCCCAGGCGCTGCACGCCGCGGCCAAGCCCACGGCCTGAGCGTGACGCCCGTGGAGCGGCCGGTCCTCACCGTCATCGCCGGCCCCACCGCCTCGGGCAAGTCCGCGCTCGCCGTGGCGCTGGCCCTGCGCCACGGCGGGGAGATCGTCGGCGCGGACTCGCAGCAGGTGTACCGGCACTTCGACATCGGCACCGCCAAGCCCTCGGAGGCCGAGTGCGCCGCGGTGCCGCACCACCTGCTGTCCGTGGTGGAGCCCCTGGAGCCCTTCTCCGCCGCCGAGTACCAGCGGCGGGCCGACGCGGCCATCGCGGACATCCACGCGCGGGGCCGGCGGGTGTTCGTCGTGGGGGGCACGGGCATGTACCTGCGCATCCTCCTGCACGGGCTGGTGGAGGCGCCGGGGGCGGATCCCGCGCTGCGCGCGCGGCTGGAGGCGCTCGCCGTCGCCGAGGGCCGCGAGGCCGTGCACCGGCGGCTCGCCGAGGTGGATCCGGAGTCGGCCGCGAAGCTGCCCCCGCAGGACCTGTTGCGCGTCATCCGGGCGCTGGAAATCCACGCCCAGACGGGCAAGCCCGCCTCGGTGTTCCGGCGGGAGCACGCCTTTTCCGGGGGCCGCTACCCGTTTCGCATGGTGGTACTGGAGCCGCCGCGCGAGGCGCTCTACCAGGCCATCAACGCGCGCACGGAGACGCTCTACGCGCGGGGACTGGTGGACGAGGTGCGCGCGCTCCTGGCGCGGGGTTATGGCGAGGCCGCGCCCATGCGCAGCGTGGGCTACGTGCAGGCGCGCGCGGTGGTGGAGGGGCGGCTGACGGAGCGCGAGGCCATCGCCCAGACGGCCCAGGAGACGCGCCACTACGCCAAGCGCCAGATGACGTGGTTTCGCAAGGAGCCGGGGGCGCGCTTCGTGCCCCCGCCCTATGCCGGGCTTCAGGACGCGTAGCGCCCCGACTCCTCGGTGAGCGCGCTCGGGGCCGGCACGGCCGGGGCCGCGGGCACCAGACCGAGCAGCTGGCGCAGGAGGCGCTCGGGCTCCACGGGCTTGGGCAGGAAGGCCTCGGCGCCGGCGTCGAGCGCGCGCTGGCGCACGTGGGGCCGGTTGAGGCCGCTCATGACCACCACGCGGGTGTCGCGGGTGAGCGGGTGCTGCTTGAGGCCCTCGCACAGCCGCAGGCCGTCCACCCAGTGCAGCACCACGTCCAGGAGGATGGCGGTGGGCGGCCGGCGGGCCACCGCGCAGAAGAGGGCGAGCTCGTCCGCGAAGGCCACCACCCGCGCGCCCGTGGACTCCAGCAGCTGCGTCATCGCCTCGCGCTGCTCCGGGTCGTCATCCACGATGTAGTAGAGGTCCGGCTCCATGGCGGGGATCGTCGTGGGCAGGGGCTCCAGGGTGGTGTGCACCCAGGAGGCCAGCGTCTCGCGGATGCCGGCCCAGCGCAGGCTGGAGAGCAGGGCGAGGGGCGTGGGCGCGGACAGGCCGAGCACGCCGCCGCCCCCCATGCCCCCGGACGTGCCGCGCAGGCGGGCGGTGAGGAAGGCACGAGGCGCCTGGCGGCCCGCGCGGCGCAGCCAGGGGATGCAGCGGGCCCCGGCCGTCGCGTCCTCGAGCAGCTCGGCGAGGCCGTCGCGCACGTAGCGCCGCTCCAGGGCGGGCTTCTCCAGTCCCGCGTCGAGCAGGGCCACGGCGGCGCGGCTGCACGAGGCGAGCGTCTCGGTGAGGCCGAGTTGCAGCGGGTGGCCGAGCGCCACCGCGCCCACGGCGAGCTGGCCGGGGGCCACGAGGGTGCGGCCCGGCCCGTAGGGCAGGCGCGTGGTCTCCACGGCGGTGAGCTCGAAGCCCTCCTCCACGAGTCCGTCCCGGGCCGCCATCATCAGGGCCTGGCACAGGTCCGCGGGCGTCACCGCGGGGCCGAAGGCGAGCGCGTACACCGACTGGGCCCCGGGCAAGAGCCACAGGCCGTCCACGGTGGGCAGGGGCGAGAGCCACAGCCGGGCGAGCGGGGTAGGGGCCTGGAGCGAGGCGGGCCGCAGCCGCGCCTGCACGGCGGCCACGGTGGGCGCCGGCTGGAAGCCCGGGAAGAAGGCGTCGCCCAGCGAGGGCCCCGCGCCCGTGGCCAGGGCCACCGCGTGGAAGCGCTCGCCACTGCCCTGGGCGCGCACGATGAGCGGGCCACACTTGCGCACCGCCGCGGGCGCGTCCGGCGCGGAGGGCTGGTTCTCCACCCGCTCCACGCGCCGCTGGATGAACTTGGCCCCCTGGGCGGTGGCCGCCCCCGCGAGCATCTCGCGCACGAGCGCCACGCCGCCCTGGCCCTGGGGCCAGCCGTCCACCACCCACAGGCCGCCGGGCGTGCCGGGCACCACCTCGCGCTGGCCGTGGGAGATCACCTCCACGCCGCGCAACTCGTGCGCGCGCCACTCCAGGGGAATCCGGCAGCCGAGCGCCGCCAGGCGCGAGCGGCACTCGGGCGTGAGCACGGCGGGGGGCGCGATGGCGCTCGGGTCGCCGCCGTCATACACGCGCACGTCGACGGTGCATCCGCGGGCCCGGGCATTGAAGAGCAGGGAGGTCGCCATGCCCACCCCGGCGATGCCTCCCCCGATGATGGCCACCCGTGAGCCGCTCGCCAGCCTGCCACCGTTCATCCTCGCCCTCGCTCCGCCGCCGTCCATCGGGACCTCTTGGGGGTGTGTGTCCTGCTTGAAGCTAGTGCCGCTGTGCCGAGCGCGGAGCCGCGAGCTCCGCCGGGTGCTGCACCACCACCCGGTCGCGCCCCTCGCGCTTGGCCTCGTAGAGCGCCGCGTCGGCGGCCCGCAGCAGCTCGTCGGTGCTCTCGCGCGGGTTGCTCAGCGAGTGATCCGCGATGCCCACGCTCACGCTCAGCCCGAAGGGCGCGGGGCGGCCGTCCGCCCGGGTGATCTTCACGCCGCGCAGGCCCGTGCGGATGCGCTCGGCGAGCACGGCGGCCTCGGCGGCGGTCTGGTGGGGCAGCAGGGCGACGAACTCGTCCCCGCCGAAGCGCGCCGCGAAGTCCACCTCGCGCAGGTTGGTGCGCAAGAGGTTGGCGAGCGCCAGGATGGCGCGGTTGCCCACGTCGTGGCCCATGCCGTCGTTGATGGCCTTGAGGTGATCCAGGTCGATGACGACCACGGACAGGGGGTAGTCGTAGCGGTTGGACCGCTTGAACTCCTCCTCCAGGCGCGCGGACAGGGCGCGGAAGTTGGCCAGGCCCGTGAGCGCGTCCGTCTGGGCCATCTGCTGCAGGCGCTGTTGCTGCTCGCTCTGCCGCAGCGCGCGGTCGATGCGCGCCACGAGCTCGCGCGTGCTGGCCGGCTTGTGCACGAAGTCCACCGCGCCCATCTCCAGGCACTTCTCCAGGGTGGCCTCGTCCGAGTCCCCCGTGAGGAAGATGACCGGCACGGCCTCCGTGCTCCGGTCATGCTGCAGGCACTCGAGCACCGTGAGCCCGTCCTCGTTGGACAGGAAGCGGTCGAGCAGCACGAGGTCCGGGTGGCGCTCGCGCGCCAGCTCCACCCCGGAGCGGCCGCTGTCGGCGCCCAGCACGTCGAAGCGGGCCGAGAGCAGCTCCAACAAGCTCTCGCGCGTGCCCGGGTCGTCGTCCACGACCAGGATCAAGGGCTTCTCGCCGTGGCGGTCCTGACGCTGCATCATCCGCTCCGCTCCCTCGTCCGGGCCGCTCGTGGCCACTCGGAGTTCCCGGGTGCCGTCCCGCCGGGAGGTCTCCCCCTCCGGCCCATCCTTCGCCGCCATCGCTGGCGAGCTCCCCATGTCCTCCGCCACCCGAGACCCCCGGCCGCCTCGTCCCTAGGAACACCCTCCCAGGACGACGCCTTGCCCAGTAGCAAGCCACGTGCCCGGGAGACCGTCTCCCGAGAGAGACCTGATTCCAGGGGCTTGCGATCAGCCGGGCGGGAAGCGCGCGCCCGGATAGGCAAGACTTGCAGTATTCTCGGGAATGGAGACCGGTAGGAATTCCCGGAAGGGAGGGGTCAGCGTCGCGGGGTGAACTGAACCCGCCGGCCGCCGCCGCCGATCATCTGCGGGGGCGGGGCCTCCAGACCGAACTGCCACCACAAGGGCTCGTAGGGCTTCATCTTGAGCCGCTTGTCGTTCTGCAGCGCGGACAGGCTGTTCTTGAGCTTGTCATCGCTCGGGTTGGCGTCCACGCCCCGGCCCAGCACCTTGAGCGCTTCGTCCTTCTCCTTGTTCTGCACCAGACACCAGGCGTACACGGCCCAGACAATGGACTCCTTCTTGCCGGCGGCCGCGGCGGCCTCGAAGGCCTTCTTCATGGCGGCGAAGTCCTTCTTCTGGAAGTGCAGGGCGCCCTCCATGGCCTTGGCCATGTAGTTGCGGCTGCTCGCCTGGGCGAAGTGGCGCTGGGCGCCGTCCAGATCCTTGGACATGTACTTCAACATTCCAATCTGGGCGTGCACCTCGGGGCCCACGAGGAACTGGCGCTTCTCGTAGACGAGGCCGCCCTCGAGCATCTTGATGGCGCGCTCGAGCCGGCCCTGGGCGTCCTTCTGGCTGGTGGGCTGGCCCTGGAGCTCCTTCTGCACGGCGAGCATCAACTTCTGCAGTTCCTTGCCCACTCGCTGGGCGAGCAGGAAGTAGGTGGCCAGGAAGGCGATGGTGCCCGGGATGATGCCCGCCCAGAGGGGCCCGAGGTTGGTGAGCTTGACACCGAGGGTAATGGCGAGGCCCACGCCGAGGGCGATGAGGAGGTTGTACATGGCGCCCGTTTAGCGATCAGCACGGGGGACCGCAATCTTCGGATGCGTCCCGCGCGGCATCGATGTATACGGGTGCTCGTTCCGCCCCCAAGGGGCCCTCTGTCGAAATTGGTAGACGAGGCGGACTCAAAATCCGCTGCGGCTGACCCCGCGTCCCGGTTCGAGTCCGGGGAGGGCCAAGAATCCCAGGAGTCGTCCCCGTCCAGGCGGGTGGGCACTCCCGGGCCCGATGAGCCGCCGACATGCCAGGCGCGAGGTCCTCGATGAAGGTGTTGCTGGTGGAGGATGACGCCGGGCTGCGCGAGGGAATGGCCGAACTCATCTCCGAGCTGGTCGAGGTGCGCGAGGCGAGCAGCGTCGCCCAGGCGCAGCGCGCGCTGGGCGAGGAGCTCTTCGCGCTGGTGCTCACGGACCTGCGCATCGGGGACACGGGCAGCGGGGGTCGGGTGATCCTCGAGGCGGCGCGCAAGCGGCTGCTCCCGGTGGCCATCGTCAGCGCGTCGGCCACCGAGGAGGTGCTCAAGATGCTCGCGCCCCACGTGCCGGACGCGGTGCTCACCAAGCCCTTCCAGCTCGAGGACATGCTCGCCCTGGTGGAGCGCTTCGTGGCGCTGCGGCGCGAGGTGGCGCGGCGGGCCGCGGGGCCGGTGCCGGCCGAGTCGGCGTGGACCGAGGCGGCCACGCCGGGCGTGCGGCTGGCCCAGGGGGCGGACGGGGGCGAGTGGCTGCGCCTGGCGCCCGGGGCGGCGCACGCGCCGTGCGCCCGCGATCCGCGCCTGGGAATGATGTTGCTCGAGGGCTCGCTGGAAGTGGAAGGCGAGTCGCGCGGGCGGGAGCAGTACCTCTTTCTGTCGGCCGGACCGCGTGAGGTGCGCACCCAGGAAGGGTGCCTGGCCGTCTCGCTGCCCCTGAGGGCGTAGTCCAGGCCACGCGAGTGCCGTGACGTGAGCGTGAAGACCCTCTGGCCCGAAACCTTCCTGGACGACGAGCGCCTGGGGCGCCCGTCCCGACGCGCCGCCACCGCGGCCCTCGAAGCCCACCTGTCCGTGCTCAAGGGCGAGCCCCTCAAGCTCTCGCTCGCCGAGGCCCTCAAGGACGCCGAGGGCCTGGGCGGTCAGGAGCGGCGCTTCGCCGCGCTGGCGGTGCGGGAGTTGTCGCGCCACCAGCGGCTCCTGGACCTGGCCGCGCGCACGCTGGGCCACGCCCCGAGCAAGATCGGGCTGCTGGAGGATCAGGCGCTCGTGCGCTACGTGCTCTGGCGGCGGCTCTTCTGTGGCGCGCCGTGGTCGCGCATCGGCCCCGAGGTGAAGCTGCCCGGGCCCATCCGGCCGCGCACCATCAAGGACGATCTGCTCGCGCGGGTGGTGGAGACGCCGCTGAGCGAGCCGGCCGTGCCGGAGGCGGGCGCGGAGCGTCTGGCGACGCGCTACTCGTTTCCCAACTGGCTCGTGCAGCGCCTGGCGCAGTTGCATCCGGACACCGTGCTGGAGCCCATCCTGGCGGCGCTGGACGAGGAGCCCTCGCTGCACTTCCGGGTGCGCCCCACGGGCACGCGGGACGCGGTGCTGGCGCGACTGCTGGAGGAGGGCGTGGCCGCGGCCCCGGTGGACGTGGCGCTGGACGCGGTGCGCATCACCGACTCGAGCCACCGGGTCTTCGAGACGAAGGTCATGCGCGAGGGCCGGCTGCAGGTGCAGGACGTGGGCAGCCAGCTCATCGCCGAGGCGTGCCGGCCCCTGACGGGCTCGCTCGCGGGCTGCACGGTGGCGGACGTGTGCGCGGGGGCGGGGGGCAAGACGCTCGCCCTGGCGGACGCGGTGGGGCGCTCGGGTCGGGTGTTGGCGGGAGACCGTTCTCGCCGGCGGCTGGCCCAGGCGCGCGAGCGGGCGCGCGAGCTGTCGCTGCGCCACGTGTCCTTTCCCCATCCGCTGACCCTGGAGAGCGCGGATGTGGTGCTGGTGGACGCGCCGTGCAGCGGCACGGGCTCCCTGGCGCGCGAGCCGGATCAGAAGTGGAAGCTCAGCGCCAAGGCGGTGGAGGAGTTCCACACCACGCAGCTGGAGCTGCTCGTGGAGCTGGCACCCCAGGTGAAGCCCGGCGCGCTCCTGGTGTACGCCACGTGCTCGCTGCTGCCCGAGGAGAACGACGACGTGGTGCGCGACTTCCTCGCGCGCGTGCCCGGCTTCCAGGTGGAGCCGCTCGGGCCCGTCTACGGCGCCGAGCGGGCGGCCATGCTGTGCGACGGCCCCTTCCTCCGGGCGTTGCCGTCGCGGGTGCCCGGCGGGGGCTTCTTCGCCGCCCGTCTGCGCAAGAACCCCCCCGCGGGTTGACAGTCCGGGCGCGTGCACGCTACCCAGCAGGGACGTCCTCTTTCCGCGAGGTTGCGCCCGGTGGCAGCCGACCCCAAGCAGTCCGAGACCCTTCGTCAGATCCAGGCGGCGTTCGAGGCCTCCCAGGCCCAGCTGGCCGAGCTGCGCCAGCAGGTGGAGAAGCACTCCTCGCTCGCCAAGGCCAAGGCGCAGGGTGACCTGCTCCAGCGGGAGAAGGAACGGGTGTTCCGCGAGCTGGGCGAGGCCGTGTTCAAGCTGGCCCAGAAGGGCCGCCTGGAGCTGCCCGCCTCGTTCGCGCCGCTGCTCAAGGCCATCGAGCAGGTGCACCACAAGGCCGAGGCCCAGGCGCGGGAGATCACCGATCTGCTCATGGAGGGGGAGGAGACGGCGCAGCGGATGAAGCAGAAAAACGCAGGCCCCCCGAATTCGGGAGTAGCGCCCCGGGCGAAGAAGTTATAGAAATCGCGCCGCTTTCGACGGACGGCAGCCACTGCCCAGGTGGCCACCGAGTTGTGGGGCTATAGCTCAGCTGGGAGAGCGCTTGAATGGCATTCAAGAGGTCATCGGTTCGATCCCGATTAGCTCCACAGACAGAGAAGACGAGGCCCGCCTGAAACAGGGGGCGGGCCTCGTCCCTCACCTTCGAAAACACCCGTGGTTCAAGGGGCTATAGCTCAGCTGGGAGAGCGCTTGAATGGCATTCAAGAGGTCATCGGTTCGATCCCGATTAGCTCCACAACACATCCGGCCCGTCAGGTTTCTCGCCTGACGGGCCGTTTGTCTTTGCGGGCTTCGCATCGGCTCGGCATCGGCTCCCCCGCAAGGGCGTGAGGGGCGGGGCGCGGACGTGAAAAACCCCGCGTGCTCGGTGAGCGACGCGGGGTGGGGTGCCACGGGCCCGGCGCGCGGGCCGCTCAGGCCTCGCGGATCATCAGCATCTGCAAGAGGTCACGCAGCATCTGCTTGAGACCGCCCGCCTCGGGCAGGGTCTGCAGGATGCGCGCGGCGGCGTTGGTGGAGCGCTCGATGAGGCGCTCGGTGGCGCCGCGGCCCCCGTGCTGCTCCACCAGCTCGCGCGCCCGCTGCAGCATCGTCTCGTCCTTGGGGCCGGGGATGCAGAGCGTCTCCATCTCCTGGCGCGCCTCGGGCGTGGCCCGGAGGTAGGCGGCCAGCAGCGGGAAGGTGCGCTTGCCCTGGGCCAGGTCCGAGTCCGTGGGCTTGCCCACCACCGACGACTGGCCGTAGAGCCCGAGCAGATCGTCGCGCAGCTGGTACGCCGTGCCCACGTAGCGGCCAAAGCGCTCCAGCTTGTTGATGATCTCCGGATCCGAGCCGGCCAGCATCGCCCCGCACACCAGCGGCGCGGTGAAGCCGTAGAGCGCCGTCTTCAGGTAGGCCACCCGCAGCGAGTGGTAGATGGACAGCTCGCTCAGGGGCTGGTGCGGCAGCCGGATGTCCATGTACTGCCCCGCGGCGGTGTAGCGGCACACCTTGAGGAAGTAGCGCGTGGCCACGTCCGCTTCCGGCAGGTTGCAGCCGAGCATCACTTCCAGCGAGCGCCCGTAGAGGTGATCGCCGATCACGATCGCCAGGTTCTCACCCAGCCGCCCCTCGCCGAGCATCTTGTGGAGCGCGGCGCCCCCGCGCCGCGTGTCCGCCTGATCCGCGACGTCGTCGTGGATCAACATGAAGGTGTGCAGCAGTTCCGTCGCCGCGGCGAAGCGCCACAGCCCCGAGGGGGCGCGCGTGTCGCCCCGGCCCAGGGCGTAGCCCACGAGCACCAGCGCCGGACGGATGCGCTTGGAGGGCCGCAGGCTGTAGCTGCGCACCTGCTCGAGCACCTTGTTCCAGGCGGGGTCCAGGTGCCGCTCGTCCTCGAGCTCGAGGATCTGATGCAGCACGACCTGCGTCTGGTATTGCACCGTCTTCGACCAGGACGTGAAGTCCACGGGCGCCGGCGCCTGCTGCTGCTCTGCCGCCGGAAGTCCGGCCTGAGTCGACTTCCGCTCTTTCATGACAGAATAGGGGGTACCCGTGGTTCCGCGCGTCGGCATTGTATCCTGCACTGCGGCGACCAATGTCAGCATGACGAACCTCCGGGGCGGGACAGCTTAAGGGGGGTCAGGCGTGCCCCACGGATATTCTCCCCATTTTTACTACCAGAAAAATTTTCTTCGAGCAAACAGCTTCGCTCACATCAGAAATACTGCCGTCCGAGAACGGGGGGAAGGGGCGAAACCGGAAAACGTGACCTGGGTCACGCACCACCCCGCGCACTTGTTTGACCGGGAGACGTTTGGGGTTCTCCCGGCAGGAAGACGGCCGGTTCTCCTCGGGGAGGACCGGCCGCATTCCGACACTCGGACCTACGCGCGGGGACTCACGGCGCGTTCTTGAAGAGGGCCATCACGTCCTCGAGCAGCTTGACGGACTCCGCGTGGGGGCGCTGGAAGGCGTTGCGGCCCATGATGGAGCCGAAGCCGCCGCCGGCGGCGATCTGCTTGATCTCCTCGAGCAGGTCCTCGGTCTTCTTCGACTCACCGCCGGAGAAGATGACGATGCGCTTGCCGTTGAAGGCCGACTTCACGACGTCGCGGATGCGGTCCTCCATCGTCTTGGTGGGGATGCCGTACTGCTCGTAGACCTTCTTGGCCTCGGCCTGCTCGAGGAAGTCCGAGGGCGGCTTGACCTTGATGATGTGCGCGCCGAGCTGCGCGCTGATCTGCGCCGCGTAGGAGATGACGTCGATGGCCGTCTCGCCCTGCTTGGACATGTTGCCGCGCGCGTAGGCCCAGAGGATGGTCGGCAGGCCGTAGGACTTGGCCTCCTCGATGATGTCGCGCAGGTCCTCGTACATCTGGTTGCGCGCCGCGGAGCCCGGGTAGATGGTGTAGCCCACCGCCGCGCAGCCCAGGCGCACCGCATCGCGCACCGACGAGGTCACCGCCGAGATGGGGTAGTCGGGCTTGGCCAGCGTGTCCGAGTTGTTCAGCTTGAGCACGAGGGGGATCTCCCCCAGGTACTTGCCGGCCACCGCCTCCAGGAAGCCCAGGGGCGCGGCGTAGGCGTTGCAGCCCGAGTCGATGGCGAGCTGGATGTGGTAGTCCGGATCATACCCGGCGGCGTTGGGCGCGAAGGAGCGGGCCGGGCCGTGCTCGAAGCCCTGATCCACCGGGAGGATGACCAGCTTGCCGGTGCCCGCGAGCGTGCCGGTGTTGAGCAGGCGCGCCAGGTTCGTCAGCGTGCCGGGGTTGTCGGACGGGTACCACGAGAGGATCTGCTTGACGCGATCGGTGTACGCCATGGGGGGCTCCTCGAAGACCGGGGCGGCAGTGCCCCCGGTGCGGAAACTCATGCGGCGCGGATTCTGCCCACGCACTGGCAGCGGACCAAGCAGTTCGTGGCATTTCTTTCGTCCATGGGTGAGCGGGACAGGGGATGCTCTCGCCGCTCGTGGCAAGGGGAGACGCCGACGTGGTGATCGGGAAGAAGACGCGACGTGTCATCGCCTGGGGTGGGGTGCTTCTGGCCACACGGGTGGCCGCCCAGGAGCCCCCGCCGCCCCCCGAGCCCCTCCCGTCCCCAGCGCTCGCCACCGACGCCGACGCCGTGCCCGCCGGCGCCGAGCCCCTCACCCTGGATCAGCTCATCTGGAGGGCCCGCTCCCGGGATGCGCGCGTGGAGGAGGCGCGCGCCGAGCTGCGCCGGCTGGAGGCGCTCTTGCGTCAGGCGAGCTGGGCGTGGTTCCCCAAGTTCGAGACGCGCGTGGGCTTTGGTGGCCCCGTGCCCGAGGCGCGCAACGACGGCCTGGGCGGCCCGCCCACCACCGAGGCCTCGCTGGAGGGCGACTTCAACTTCGGCCGCATGGGCGTGACGGCCTTCGTCGAGTCCACCGCCGTGCTGCCGCTCTTCACCTTCGGCAAGCTCGAGGCCCTGGAGGACGCCGCGCGCGAGGGGCCCCGCGTGGGCCGCGCGCTGCAGACCCGCGCCGAGGACGAGGCCGGCTTCCAGGCCACCCAGGCGTTCTACGGCTACCAGCTGGCGCGCTCGGGGCTCGTCCAGCTCGCGGAGACGAAGAAGCGGCTGGAGGCCGCGGGCGAGCAGGTGCGCGCGCTGCTCGACGCGAAGTCCGAGCAGGTCTCGCGCATGGATCTCTACAAGGTCGGCTACTTCCGCAACCAGTTGGAGGCGCGCCAGGCCCAGGCCGAGCAGGGCCGTCAGCTGGCGCTCGCCGCCATCCGCCTGCTCGCGGGCATCCCCGAGGGAGAGCCCGTCCCGGTGGTCGAGGTGGAGCTGGAGCCGGAGGAGGAAGTGACGCCGCCCGCGCTGGAGGCCGCCCTGTCCACCGCCGAGGAGAAGCGGCCCGAACTGGTGGGCGTCGCCGCGGGCGTGCGGGCCCGGGAGAAGGAGGTCTTCATCCGCGAGCGCGGCTTCCTGCCGGACCTGGGCCTCGCGGGCTTCCTCACCCTGCGCTACACCTCGAGCGCCACCCGGCAGCGCGATCCCTTCGCCTTCGATCCCTACAACGATCGCGAGGCGGGCGTGGGCCTGGTGGCGCGCTACACCTTCGACTTCCCGGTGAAGCAGGCCCAGTTGGACCAATCCCGCGCGGAGCTCGACAAGCTCAAGGCCCAGCAGAAGCTGATCGCCGCGGCCATCCGGCTGGAGGTCACCAAGGTGCACGGCGAGCTGGTGATGGCGCTCGGACGGGCCCGCGCCCAGAGCCTGGCCGAGCGCGAGGCCCGGCGCTGGGCCACGGCCGCCTACGGCGCGTTCGACCTGGGCACCAGCGGCACGCGGGACATGATCGAGGCCTTCACGGCCCTCGCCCAGGCCTCGGCCGAACGGGCCCAGAGCTGGCATGACGTCCAGGTGGCCCGGGCGGCCCTGGCCCGGGCCACGGGCGCCGCGCCCCTGGGACATGAATAACTTCGCCCCGCGCGGTGTCTTGTTCCCCCGGCAGTCGTTCCACCCCTCGTCACGCCCCCGGAGCCCCCCGTCATGTTCCTGACCCTCGTCACCGCCGTGCTGCTCTCCGCCGCGCCCAGTCCCCTGGACGTCGTCAAGACGGGCAGCGCGGACGTCCAGAAGATCGCCGCGAGCAAGGGGGCCACCGTGGCGCAGCTGTCCGAGGCGGTGGATCGCTTCGTGGACTTCGGGGAGCTGTCGCGGCGCGCGCTCGGGGACACGTGGAGCAAGCTCACCCCCGCCCAGCGCCAGGACTTCTCGGCCACCATGGAGGGCCTCTTGCGCGCCTCCTACGCCCAGCGCGCCATCGGCCAGGGCAAGTCCCAGGTGCGCTACGGCGAGCAGTCCATCGCGGGCAATGACGCCCGCGTCGCCACCACGGTGAAGATCAACCGCGGCGAGGCCTTCCCCGTGGACTACAAGCTCTACCGCGCGAACGACAAGAGCGACTGGCGCATCTACGACGTCATCACCGACGAGGTGTCGCTGCTGACGACCTACCAGGAGCAGTTCCGGAAGATCCTCGCGACCAAGGGCTTCGACGGCCTGCTCGCCACGCTCAAGTCCAAGCGCGCCCAGCTCGAGAAGGCCGCCATTCCCTGAGCGGCCTCCCCGGGCGGGGTGGGGGGCGCCGCGCTACAGGGGCCGCTCGTAGACGCGGAACGTCTTGGAGCGCTGGCCCCCCATGGACTCGATGGCGCGGTTGACCAGGTGGTTGTCCTCCAACGTCCAGGAGATCTCCCCGCCCTCGAAGCCCAGCTCGCGCGCCTTGCGCAGGGTGTCCAGGTAGAGGATGGCGTCCAGGCCCCGGCGCCGGTAGCCCGCCACCGTGCCCAGCAGCACGAGCCGCAGCCGGCGGATGCGGCGCGAGGCGAGCAGCAGCTTCGCGAGTCCAATGGGCAGCCCGAACGTGGTGAGCCGGCCGTTGGCCGCCTTGAGCGCCTCGTTCGCGTCCGGGATCGTCAGCCCGAAGCCCACCGGCTCGCCCTTCACCTCGGCGATGAGCACCAGCTCCGGGCGCACCATCTGCTTGAGCTCCTGGGCCAGGTGGTCGAACTCGGCCTCCGTCATCGGCACGAAGCCCCAGTTGTTCTCCCACGCCGCGTTGTACATGGTCTTGATGCGCTTGACCTCCGCATCGAAGTCCTTGAGGTTCACCGTGCGCACGGTGACGCCCTCGCGCTGACGGATCTTCTCCGCCACGCGCGCCACCTTCTCCGGCGGCGGGGTGGCCGCGGACAGCTCCCAGGCGTACAAGTCCTTGGCCTTGGTGAAGCCGTGTGCCTCCAGCAGCGCCGCGTACCAGGACGGGTTGTACGTCGTCATGATGGACGGCGGGGTGCCGAAGCCGTCCACGAGCAGTCCCACCTCGTGGTTGGTGGAGTAGCTCATGGGCCCGAGCACCGACGTGAAGCCCCGGGCGCGCAGCCACTCGGAGGCCGCGTCGAACAGCGCCCCGGCCACCGCCGTGTCGTTCACGCACTCGAACAGGCCGAAGAAGCCCACGTTCGTCTTCTGGAAGCTGTTGTAGCGCGGGTTGTTCACCGCGGCGATGCGACCCACCACCTCGCCCTCGCGCCGCGCGAGGAAGAACTCCACCTCGCCGAACTGGAAGAAGGGGTTCTTGCGCGGGTCCATGAAGTCCCGGCGCTCCATCTCCAGGGGTGGCACCCAGTTCGGGTCCCCCTGATAGATGGTGTACGGGAAGCGGATGAAGGCCGTGCGCTCGGCCGAGGTGCGCACGGGCGCCACCTCCACGCGGGCGGACGGGGTGGGGGAGGGTGACCCGGCGGTCATCGGTTGGGCGGCGGCGGCCATGACCATCAGCTCCTGTCCTCGCGGCCATTGCGGATGAAGAGGTTGGCGCCCTTCTCCAGGAGCATGCCGGGCAGGTTGCCGCGCTTGGCCCAGAGCTTCTGGGGCATCCGCCCGAGCTCGCGGATGTCCTTGGGCTGCAGGTTGGCGGCGCGCCAGGTGAGCGTCTCCACCGCGTCGAAGAGCCGGTCGGCCACCTCGCGCTTGGACAGGCGCGACAGCTCGTCGAGCGAGAAGCCCTGGCCCGCGAGCGCGCCGGCGCTCGCCGCGGCCCACTTCTCCGAGGCCTGGTTGCCGCGCACGGCGGTGTGGGGACGGGCGATTTGAACGGGCGTGAAGCTCGAGGGCCGCGTCTGGGGGAGGACGTCCAGCTTCTTGCCAATCTGCTCGAAGATGTCGAGCACCCGGTCGAGCTGCTCGTCGGTGTGCGTGGCCATGTAGCTGGTGCGGATGAGGGCGTGGCCCGGCTCCACCGCGGGCGGCACCACGGGGTTGGCGAACACGCCCGCCTCGTGCAGCGCCTTCCAGAAGCGGAAGCACTTGACCTGATCCCCGATGTGCACCGGCACCACCGGCGTCACCGACACGCCCGTGTCGAAGCCCATGGCGCGGAAGCCATTGTGCATCTTCTCCGCGATGTCGAGCAGGCGCGTGCGCCGCTCGGGCTCGGCCTGGATGATCTCCAGCGCCTTGAGCGCCGAGGCCACCGAGGCGGGCGTCATGGACGCGGAGAAGATGACCGAGCGCGACTTGTGGCGCATGTAGTTGATGACGTCCTTGGGGCCGGCCATCACGCCGCCGAGCGACGCGAAGCTCTTGGAGAACGTGCCCATCACCAGGTCCGTCTCCGCCTCCAGCCCGAAGTACTCGGACGTGCCCCGGCCGCGCTCGCCCAGCACGCCCATGGCGTGCGCGTCATCCGTCATCACCCGCGCGTTGTACTTCTTGGCCAGCTCCACGATGCGCGGCAGATCGCAGATGTCCCCCTCCATGGAGAACACGCCGTCGGTGACGATGATCTTCCCCGCGTTGGGCTCCTTCTCCGTGGCCTGCTGGAGCAGCTGCTCGAGGTGCCCCAGGTCGTTGTGGCGGAACTTGCGCTCGGTGGCGAAGGACAGGCGGATGCCGTCCACGAGCGAGGCGTGGTTCTGCCGGTCCGAGAAGACGATGTCGTGGCGGCCCAGGATGGAAGCGAGCGCCAGGTTCGTCTGGAAGCCCGTGGAGATGACGAGCGCCGACTCGCGGTTGAGGAAGCGCGCGAAGGCGTGCTCCAGCTCCTCGTGCAGGGCGAGCGTGCCGTTGAGCAGCCGAGAGCCCGAGCACGTGGTGCCAAAGCGCTCCACCGCCTTGATGGCCGCTTCCTTCACGCGCGGGTCCGCGCTCAGGCCCAGGTAGTTGTTCGAGCCGACCATGATGACGCGGCGGCCCTCGATCTGGACCTCCGTGGCCCCGAAGGACTCCTCGATGGCGCGAAAGTACGGGTAGAGCCCCGTGGCCTTGGCGATGCGGTAGTCCTTCCAGCTGCTGCACTTCTCGAATACGTCACTCATGTGCTTGTCTCTCTGCGCGGGCTCGCGTCCGGGACCGGGGTGGGCGGGGCTGCCCGGAGGCCGTGACGCGCTCGTCCGCTGGTCGTGACTCGGCGTGGGCGGTCCATATTGAGTCACTTCCCGGGTGTCAAGGCATCGGCCTGGGGGCGGATCCCCTGGCTGGTGGACGTTCCGCCTGTCCGACCCCCGGCGGAAGTCCGCCCGGACGCCCGGTGTTGCAGCGGGATTCCGAGGAGCCGTGACAGGTGTCCAGAATTCTGCTTTCTGGCGGGTCTCCTCTCGACCGGGGTCATGCGTGGCAGAGTCTTTCCGAGAGCGGTGGTTCAAGTCCTTCCTCCACACCTCGCTCGCGCGGCCCTGGCGGGTGCTCTTCGCCTTCGTGCTGCTGGGGCTGGGCAGCGCGCTGCTCGCCGGGCGCCTGGAGTTCCGCGGCTCGTTCGTGGAGCTCTTGCCCCGGGACGCCCCCGAGGTGCAGGACCTGCAGCGCGTGTCGCAGAAGGCCGGCGGTGACGGCTACCTCGTGGTGCGCGTGCGCGGGGACACCACCGAGCGGCTCCAGGCCTTCTCCCAGAAGCTGTCCGCCCAGCTCGAGACGCTGCCCGAGGTGCGCTACGTCGAGCACCACTTCGACGTGGGCTTCTTCCAGGAGCGCGGCCTGTGGCTCCTGCCCACCGAGCAGCTCGGGGCGCTGCGCCAGGACGTGGAGGCGCGGCTGCGCTACGAGAAGCAGAAGGCCATCGGGATGGATCTGCTCGGCGCGGATCGCGCGCCGCCGGACTTCGATGCGCTGGTGAAGAAGTACACCCCCGAGGCCCCGATGCGCGCGGACCTGGGCAGCCAGGACGGCACGGAGATGTACCTGATGGTGAAGCCGGCCGGCACCGCGGGCGACATCGCCTTCGCCCAGAAGCTGGTGGGCGCGGTGCAGGGCATGGCCCAGGCCGAGGCCGCCCAGTGGCCTGGCGTCCAGCTTGACTACGCGGGCGCGTTCGCGGCGCGCCTGGACGAGGACCGGGCGATGCGCGAGGACCTCACGCGCGCGGGCCTGCTCTCGGCGGTGATGGCGGTGGGCATCATCCTGCTGGCCACGCGGCGGCTGTGGGCGCTGGCCGTGGTGGGCGTGCCCGTCATCTTCGGCGTGTCGCTCACGTTCGCCTTCGCCCAGCTCGCCATCGGCCACCTGAACATCGTCACGGGCTTCCTCGTGGCCATCCTCATCGGCCTGGGCCTGGAGTACGGCATCCACCTGACCATGCGCTACGCCGAGGAGCGGCGCGCGCACCCGGCCGCCGAGGCGCTCGCGCGCGCCGTGCGCGGCACCTTCGCCGGGGCCCTCACCTCGGCGCTCACCAACGCCGCGGCCTTCTTCGTGCTCGTGTTCGCCCAGTTCGAGGCGTTCCGGCAGTTCGGCCTGCTCGCGGGCGTGGGCGTGCTGCTCGCGGTGCTCATGGCCTATGGCCTGGGCCCCGCGCTGTTGATGATCTTCGAGCGCATGCGCGGCACGCGCGGCGAGCGCCCCGTGGAGGCCCGGCCCGCGGAGGTGGCGCCCGAGGGGCTCCCGGGTGGGGGAGGGCGCTGGCCCACCCCGGCCCTCGTCGGCATCCTCCTGGCGGTGCTCGGCTTCGCGGGGTGGTCGCTCTACGTCCTGCCCCAGGTGGGCTTCGAGACGAACATGCGCAGCCTCCGGGGCGACTCGCCCACGATGCGCCTGGACGACCACATCACCCAGCAGACGGGCATGCCGCTCAACCCCGCCATCCTGCTGGTGGACGACCTGGCGCAGGCGCGCATCGTGCAGGAGGTCATCCGCGAGGTGAAGGCGGGCCACGGCGACGCGTCGACCTTCCAGCGCTCCGCGTCGCTCAATGATCTGCTGCCCCAGGACGTGCCCGGGCACGAGGCCCACATCGCCGCGCTGCGCACCACCCTGGAGAACCTGCCC
Organism: Archangium primigenium; assembly: GCF_016904885.1. Taxonomy (NCBI): domain Bacteria; kingdom Pseudomonadati; phylum Myxococcota; class Myxococcia; order Myxococcales; family Archangiaceae; genus Melittangium; species [Archangium] primigenium. The sequence goes on along the minus strand of NZ_JADWYI010000001.1, from coordinate 5,689,164 downwards.
GAGGAGGCCCTGAAGGATCCCCGCGTGGCCCAGGTGAGCCGGATGCTCGCCGCCCAACCCTACGGCGTGGACGAACTGCCGCGCGAGGTGCGCCGCCGCTTCGAGGCGCTCGATGGCCAGGGCATGTTCCTCCTGCTCTTCCCCTCGGTGTCCAACCACGACACGCGCGAGCTGTCGGCCTGGGCCGCCCAGCTCGACGAGGTGGTCGCCAAGGCCCAGGCGCGGGGCGTGAACCTGGCCCTGCTCGACAGCAACCGGCTCGCCGCGCGCATCTTCTCGCTCGTGAAGATGGACGGGCCCTTCATCCTCTCGGCCGCCGCGGGCGTCGTCTTCCTCACCATCCTGCTGAGCCTGCGCAGCTTCAAGCGCGCCTGCCTGGTCGCCGGGCCGCTCTTCCTGGGCATGCTGTGCCTCGCCGGCGGCATGCACCTGTTCGGCGTGCAGCTCAACTTCATCAATGCCGTGGTGCTGCCCAACCTCCTGGCCATCGCCGTGGACAACTCGGTCCACCTCTACCACCGGTATGAGGAGGAGGGGCCCGGCTCGCTGGGTCACGTGGTGCGGCACACGGGGCTGGCGGCGGTGGTGGCCACCCTGTCCAACGCCGCGGGGTACGGCGCGCTGTTGATCTCCCACCACGCGGGCCTGCGTTCCATTGGCCAGATTGCACTTCTGGGCGTCGTGTGTACCTTCCTGGGCACCACGGTGTTCTTTCCGGCCCTGCTCGCGTTGTTGGAGCGACTCACGGGGAAGGGCGTGGCGGCGGGTGGGGTCCAGCGCCTGGAAGTCGGCTCGTCCTCGAAGGGAGGGGCCGCGGAGCCAGGGGAGCGTAAATCGGCGTGAACGACGAGCGAGCGGAGCAGGCGCTTCATCAGGACACTCCCCTGGTGGAGCTGCGAGCGGTGGACCTGGTGGTCGTCTTCTCGTGTGCCTGCGCGGCCCTGCTGTTGCTCGGGCCGTTCCGCTGGGCGCCCGGTGCCGGCTCCTCGGCGTTCGTCTTCGCGGTGTTCGCGCTCGGCCCGCTCCTGCTCCGCACGCTGGAGACGTATGGGCCCCGCAAGCGCGTGGTGTCCTTCATCGCGGACTTCTGGATGCTGCCCGTGGTGAGCGTGGGCCACGGCATGCTCGGCCCGCTCGTGAGCGCCGTCACCCCGGGGCTCAAGGACGCGCGCATCGTCGCCCTGGATCAGCACCTGTTCGGCGCCCAGGCGTCGGTGGTGCTCGGGGAGTGGACGCCGCGCTGGCTCATGGACGTGCTGCTGGTGTGCTACTACGGGCACTTCCTCTGGCCGCTGGCGCTCGGCTGCGCCCTGTACTTCGCCCAGCGCCGCGAGGCCTTCGACGAGTACCTGCTGGCGCTCGGCCTGTTCTTCGCCTGCAACTTCGTCTTCTACACCTGGGTGCCGGCCATCGGCCCGCGCTTCTTCCTCCACGCGGCCTTCCCCGGCAGCCTCCAGGGCCTGTGGCTCACGCCCTACCTGGAGTCGGCCATGCTCCAGCCCACCTTCGTGCGGGACTGCTTCCCCTCGGGGCACACGGGCGCGGCGCTCCTGGTGCTGGTGTACGCCTGGCGCTTCGAGCGGCGCGTCTTCCGGGTGGCGTTCCTGCCGGTGCTCGGGCTCATCGCGGCCACGCTGGTGGGGCGCTTCCACTACGCGACGGACCTCGTGTGCGCGGTGCCGCTGGTGGTGGGCGCCGTGGCGGTGGCCGCCGTCTGGAGCCGGTGGGCGCGGGGATCCCTGGCGCGCCAGGTGCCGTGGGACGTTATCGTGCGCTCCTGAGCAGCAAGGGAGCGTGCATGAGCGGCAGGTCCATCCTCGCCCAGCGGGTCGCGCCGCTGGGCACCACCGTGTTCTCCGAGTTCAGCGCCCTGGCCCTCCAGCATGGCGCGGTCAACCTGGGGCAGGGCTTCCCCGACTTCGACGGGCCGGACGCCGTGAAGGAAGCCGCCCACCAGGCCATCGTCTCGGGCATCAACCAGTACGCGCCCAGCACGGGCCTCAAGGTGTTGCGCGAGGCCATCGCCGAGCACGGCGCGCGCTTCCACGGCCACACGGGCATCGATCCGGACACCATGGTGACGGTGACGAGCGGCGCCACCGAGGCCATCCTCTGCGTGCTGCTGGGCCTGGTGGATCCGGGGGACGAGGTGGTGGTGTTCGCGCCCGTCTACGACTCGTATGACGCCAACATCGCGTTCGTGGGGGCCCGGGCGCGCCACATCCCCTTGAGGCCGCCGGACGCCGCGCACCCCACGTGGTGGTTCTCCCCGGACGAGGCGCGCGCCGCGTTCGGCCCGCGCACGCGCCTGCTGCTGCTCAACACGCCCCACAACCCCACCGGCAAGGTGTTCACCCGCGAGGAGCTCGCCTTTCTCGGCACGCTGTGCGCCGAGCACGACGCCTACGTGCTGTCCGACGAGGTGTACGAGCACATCGTCTTCGCCCCGGCGTGGCACGTGCGCGCGGCCACGGTGCCGGAGCTCGCCGGGCGCACCGTCACCGTGAGCAGCGGGGGCAAGACGTTCAGCCTCACCGGGTGGAAGGTGGGGTGGATCATCGCGCCGCCCGCGCTGCGCGACGCCGTGCAGCGCGCCCACCAGTTCGTCACCTTCGCCACCGCCTCGCCCCTGCAGGCCGCCATGGCCGTGGCGCTGCGCCTGCCGGACGCCTACTTCGAGGGCCTCCGGGCCCAGTACCACGCCCGGCGCGAGCGCCTGCTCGCGGGGCTCGCCCGGGCGGGTCTGTCGGCCCAGGCCCCCGAGGGCAGCTACTTCCTCCTCGCGGACATCTCCCAGAAGGGCCTGGGGGACGACCTGGCCTTCTGCCGGCACCTGGTGACGCGGGTGGGGGTGGCCGCCATTCCGCCCAGCGTCTTCTACCCCCCCGAGCACAAGCACCTGGGCCGGGGCCTGGCGCGCTTCGCCTTCTGCAAGAGCGACGCGGTGCTGGACGAGGCGGCGCGGCGCCTGGAGGCCGGACTCCGGTGAGCGCACCGCCCCCGGCGGACTCGGACTTCTTCGGCGAGCTGTACCTGCGCTCCACGCGGCCCTTCCTGTCCGCGGCGACGACGGCGCGCGAGGTGGACTACCTGCGCGGCTGTCTGGGAGATCTGCCCGCGCCCGGGCCCGTCGTGGACCTGGGCTGCGGCCACGGCCGGCACGCGGCGCCCCTCAACACCGAGGGCCCCCTGGCCGGGCGCATCCTCGGCCTGGAGCGTGACGCGCTGTCCCTCGGCGAGCGCCTGCCGGGCTTCCCCGTCGTCCAGGGGGATCTGCGCGCGCCGCCGTTCCGCACGGGCGCGCTCGCGGGCGCCTACGCCTGGTACTCCACCTTGTTCGTCTTCTCGGACGCGGAGCACGTGGCGCTCCTGCGGCAGGTGGCGCGGTGCGTGCGGCCGGGCGGGCGCCTGGTCCTCCACACGGTGCCCCACGCCCGCATCGCCGCCCAGGGCCCGGCGTCGTTCTCCACCCGACTGCCCGACGGGAGCCTGTTGGAGGAGGACAGCCACTTCGACGCGGTGCGTGGCCGGGACATGGGCCACCGGCGATTGACCCTGCCCGATGGGCGTTTGCTTTCCGGCCGGTACGCCATCCGGTACTATCCGCTGGACGAACTGACGCAACTGCTCGAATTCACGGGGTTTTCCGTGCGCTGGGTGCACGGGGGGCCCGACGGGAGCCCCCTGACGGAGGACTCCCTGGATCTCATCGTGGGGGCGGACATCCGCCGGTGAGGACGTTGCGCGGAGCGGGTGTGACGGACATGTAGAAGGGTAGCAGTCGCAGCTCGACGCGGGACATCACACACGTGCATTCGAACCAACATCGCGGCCCGCGCGTCACAGGGCTCGGCAACCTTCCCCAGCGGGTGGACGTGTACGAGGTGGGACCTCGGGACGGCCTGCAGAACGAGCTGCGGACCCTGCCCACGCGCGACAAGGCCCGGCTCATCGAGGCGCTCATCGCCGCGGGCGAGAAGCGCATCGAGGTGACGTCCTTCGTCCACCCCAAGTGGATTCCGCAGCTCTCGGACGCGGAGGAGCTCATGCGTCTGGTGGGGCGGCGCGAGGGCGTCACGTTCTCCGCGCTGGTGCCCAACCTCAAGGGCGTGGAGCGCGCGCGGGCCGCGGGCCTGCAGGAGGCCGCGGTGTTCATCTCCGCGTCCGAGGCCCACTCGCGCAAGAACATCAACAAGAGCATCGCCGAGGCGGTGGACGCCGCGCGCGAGACGAGCGAGGCGGCGCTCAAGGCCGGCATGCGCGTGCGCGGCTACCTGTCCACCGTGTGGGGCTGCCCCTACGAGGGCGACGTGCCCGTGGAGCGCGTGGTGGAGATCAGCCGGGCGCTCTACGCGGACGGCATCTACCAGCTGAGCCTCGGGGACACGATCGGCGTGGGCACGCCCCGGCAGACGGAGGCCATCCTCTCCGCGCTGCTCGAGCACCTGCCGGTGGAGGCCCTGGCGCTGCACCTGCACGACACGCGCGGCACGGCGCTGGCCAACGCCCTGGTGGGCCTGCAGATGGGCGTGACGACGTTCGACGCGAGCATCGGCGGACTCGGGGGCTGCCCCTACGCGCCGGGCGCCGCGGGCAACCTGGCCACCGAGGACCTCGTCTACATGCTGCGCGGCATGGGCGTGGACACGGGCATCCACCTGGACAAGCTCGTCGAGGCGGGCATGGTGGCCCAGCAGCTCATCGGCCGGAAGCTGGCGGGCAAGTTCCTCCAGGCCGCCCTGGGCGAGCGCGAGAAGGCGGCCCGCCGGGCCCGGCCCTAGTCGCGCCGCCGGACACGACTCACTGCACGGTGCTGGGCGAGGTGTCCGCCGTGGCGGGCAGGCTCGCGGCCCCGCCCTCCGGCGGCAAGGCCGGCGCCACCGGAACGGGCTCCGGCGCGGGCTCGGTCGCGGTGACCGCCTGCACGGGCGCCTCGGGGGCCGGGGGCTTCGGGGCCTCCACGATCGCGGGCGCGCTCTCGGTGGCGACGGGCACGCTCTCGGCCTCGGCGGCGACGGGCGCGCTCTCGGTGGGGGCGGCGGGCGTGGTGGCCAGCGCGGGGGCCTCGGGGGCGAGGGGCTCCAGGCCCGGGGGCAGCCGCCGGGGCGGCAGCACGACGTGCGGCGGCACCGGGCAGCGCGTGCACGGGCCGCGCAGGGGCACGGCCAGCACCTGACCGAGCCGCAGGAAGGTGTTGCGCATCCGGCTCGCCTTCTGGATGGCCTTCACCCCGGAGCCATAGCGCAGCGCGATGGCCCCGAGCGTGTCGCCCGAGCGCACCCGGTGCATCATCATGTTGTGGTCCGGCTGCAGCGCGAGCAGCGGCGCGATGCGCCAGCCCAGCTCCTGCGCCCGGGCGTTGAAGAAGCGCACGTGGAAGTGGTCGCGGTGGCCGCGCGCGTGCTTGATGAGGGCGCGATCGCCCAGGAAGAGCGAGTCCACCCACTTCGCGTCCTCGCCGTGCCCGAGCGCGTACTCGCGCAGCACCTTCTGCACGCGCTTGTCCACGAGGATCATCTGCACGTCGGTGTGCACCGCGAGCGCCTTGATGAGGCCCCAGTTGAGCTCCAGATCGATGTGGCGCTCGCGCTCGCGCACCCGGATGGGCTCCTCGGTGGGGTAGTAGAAGCCCAGGTCCACGTCGCGGCCGGCCTGGTGGCTCTTGTGCGGCCGCAGGTAGCCGCCGTCCTTGGAGCTGATCTGGTTGACGCGCAGCCGGGGCGCCTTGGGGTGGGCGGCCTTCACCTCGCGGATGGCGGTGGTGACGGCGTCGATCGTCTCCTGGGTGGCCCAGGTGAGCTCCGGGGACACGACGATCCACTGCTCGCCGGGTGGGAACTGCACGGCGTTCACCATGCGCCCGCTGTGCACGAAGCCCACCGAGACGGAGCCGAGCGCCTTGGGCTCCTTCTTCCACATCTCGGTGAGGGCCTCGTCCGTCCACTCGGTGGTGTACACGGGCCCCGTCACCGCGGCCTCGCCCGTGGCGGTCTCGACTTCCTCCTCGCCCTCGGGCGAATCGCCTCCCTCGGCGGACTCGTCGTCCTCCTCGGGCTCACCCTCGGGCACCACCGGACCCGGACCCTCGGCGAGGGCCTCGGTGGCGGGGGGCGCCAGGGTCGCCACGACCGGTTCCGATGTCACGGGCGCGGGGGCCACCGCGGACGGCGCCGGGGCCTCCCGGGCAACGCGCGGCGCGGAGACGGTGGGAGCCACGTGCGCGGTGCAACCGACGCACAGCAGGAGGGGGAGCCAGGAGGAAGAACGCACTGGGCGCGCAGCATGGCTCGAAATTTCGTGCGGAACAAAGCAAAGCGTGCTCGGGGGCAGGGCACCCAGGCAAGCGGGCCATACCCGGAGCGAGGCCTGACCCATCCCAGCGGTGAGACGGGTCGGGTTGACGTCCCGGGGCGGGGACGCGAAAACCCTCACCCCATGCGTTCCTTCCCTCCGTCGTCGTCCCTGCTCACCGCCTGGCTGCTGTCCACCGGAGCGCTCCTGCCCATCGCGGCCCACGCGGGCGGCGCCGTGGCCCTGCCCAACGCGGGCTTCGAGGAGCGCGCCGCGGCGGGGCTGCCCACGCAGTGGAGCGTGGCGGGCACGGGCCGGGTCATCTCCAGCACGGACGGCAAGAGCGAGGGCGCGCGGGGCCTCGTCATCGAGCACCCGGCCGCGGGCGCCGAGACGACGGTGGAGTCCCAGCCGGTGAAGCTCCAGGTGGGTCGGCTCTACCGGCTCAGCGCGTGGGTGCGCACCCGGGGCGTGCACGCGGACGCCCAGGCGCGCTACCCCACGGCGATTGGCGCGTGTCTGTCCATGAAGAGCTTTCCCTTCACCAACTGCTCGCCGTCGCCCGGCGCCGAGCAGGAGGGGCGGGTGTCGGTGCTCTTCTTCGCCATCCAGTCCGAGGACACGGTGCGCCTGCACCTGGGCCGCAACGGCGCGGCCACGGGCTCGGCGTGGTTCGACGACGTGCGCCTGGAGGAGGTGGACGACATCACCGAGTACATCCCCCTGGAGTCCGTGCGCTGGGCGGGCAAGGGCTTTCGCTACGACGACGGGGGCTGGAAGTACATCCACATCGAGGGCGAGCCCCACGAGCGGGGCATGCAGTACGGCGAGCTCGTGGCGGACGACGTCGTGCGCTACATGGAGAAGCTCGGCACGCTCAAGAACAAGCAGGACGCGGCCAACGGCTGGGCGCAGACGCGGCTGCTCACCGACTCGCTCTTCCTGCGCAAGTACGAGCCCGAGTTCCTCGAGGAGATGCGGGGCATCGCCGACGGGGTGAACCAGGCGGGCGTGAAGTTCAAGGACCGGGAGCTGGACCTCCTGGACATCGTGGCGCTCAACTCGGCGGTGGACCTGGGCCAGCTCGAGTCCGCCAACCGCGTGAGCGCCACGGCGCTCTCCGGTCGCACCTTCCTCAAGGCCGAGGACGAGGCGGCGCGCGCGGGCGAGGGGGACCATTGCTCGTCCTTCGTGGCCACGAAGTCCGCCACCAAGGATGGCCGCCTCATCATGGGGCAGATCTTCATGTGGAACGGCTACACGGGCGTGCACTGGGACGTGATGCTGGACGTCAAGCCCACGCGCGGCCACCGCTTCGTCATGCAGACGTTCCCCGGCGGCATCCACAGCGGCGCGGACTGGTACCTCAACGACGCGGGCGTGGTGATGGGCGAGACGACCGTGGGCCAGACGCCCTTCGATCCGGACGGCACGCCGCAGAGCAACCGCATCCGCAAGGCCGCCCAGTACGCCGGGTCCATCGACGACGTGGCGCGCATCCTCCAGGAGAACAACAACGGCCTGTACTCCAACGACTGGACGCTCGCGGACACGAAGACGGGGGAGGGCGCCTGCTTCACGCTGGGCACCAAGACGTCGCGCATGTGGCGCACCGGTGACGCCACGCACGCCTCGGACACGCCCGGCAAGCTCGTGGACTTCATCTGGGCCAACAACAACAACCGCGACCTGGAGGTGCGCAAGGAGTCCGTCGCCAACCCGCTCAACGCCCCCGTGGACCTGGCCTTCAACACGTGGAACCGCGACATCGCCTTCCAGCAGTACTTCGAGAAGCACGGCCAGGGCGGCATCGACCTGGACAACGCCATCCGCATGCTGGCCTCCAGCCCCATCAACCGGCCCCACGCCTGCGACGGCAAGCTCACCACCGAGGAGATGGCGCGCCAGCTCATGTTCCTCGCGCACTACGGCAAGACGACCCAGCGCGAGAAGTGGGTGGGCAGCCGCTACATCGCGGACCTGCCCGGCGCCACGCCCCACCTGACGCTCGGCTACACGACGTTCAGCCCGCTCTACGTGACGGACAAGCTCCAGGCCGCCCGGGCGAAGCGGGCCGCGGAGGCCGCCAATGCGTCCGAGCCCAAGCGCGACGCCACCAAGCTCAAGGAGGCGCTGAGCTTCGACAAGAAGGCCCTGTGGGCCAACACCGTCTTCCCGGCCTCGGACGGGGAGAACTGGCTGGTGAGCGGCACGGCGGCCTACTGGCACCAGCTCCAGGCGCTGCCGGCCACGCCCGACAAGGCCCTGGACGCCCAGCGCGATGCCCTGGCCGAGCTCAACGCCCGCTACCTGTACCTCACCGCGCGCGAGCCGGACGTGGTGCCCGTGGCCGCGCGCACCGCGTATGACCGCTACGGCGCCTACGCCCTCCCGCGCATCAAGGGCACCTTCCTCCTGCACCAGATGAGGCTGCTGCTCGGCAACACGGCCTTCTCCAAGGTGATGCGCGCGGTGCACGAGCGCTTCGCCCAGAAGGACATCACCACCCAGGACTTCATCCGCACCGCGTCCGAGGCGGCGGGCCGGGACCTGGCGCCCTTCGTGAAGCAGTGGGTGGAGCGGAGCGGGCTGCCCGCGCCGCGCGTGACGGCCAGCGTGGCCCCGGGCCCGAAGGGCGAGGACGTGACGCTCACGGTGGAGCAGGGCGGCACGCCCTACCACTTCGTCACCACGGTGGAGCTGGTGAGCGCCAAGGGCTCGACGCTCGAGCGCGTGGAGGTCAAGGGCCCGAAGGACACGTTCACCTTCTCCGTGGCCGAGCGGCCCCTGCGCGTGGTGTTCAACCCCACCAACGACATCCCCGTGCCGCGCGAGCGCTTCCAGGTGCTGTCCAACGCGCTGGACGACTTCGAGCACCTGCTCTTCGTGCACGGCACGGCGCGGGGCGTGGAGGCGGCGCGCACGCTGAGCCTGAACTTCCGGGACGTGGTGGCGGACGCCTCGACGGATCAGGTGGCCCCGCTGCGCACGGACGCCGAGGTGACGGACGCGGAGCTGGCCTCCAAGGACTTGTTCGTGCTCGGGAGCCTGGAGGACAACGCGCTGGTGGCGCGCCTGGTGGCGGACAAGAAGCTGGCCGTGGAGGCGGGCCTGCGCTTCTTCAAGTGGCGGGGCCGCACGTACGGCAGTCCCGAGGATGGCCTGGCGGTGGCGCTGCCCAACCCCTACAACGCCAGGCGCACGCTCTACCTGTACCTGGCCAACAGCGGCCTGGAGCTGTGGCACATGACGCGCGCCTTCCAGCCGGGAAAGCTCCAGGGCTGGGCGCTCTTCAAGGGCGGCGAGGTAAGCGCCAAGGGCTTCCACGACACGGACGCGCTGCGCGTGGACCTGCCCCCGGCGCCGCCCGCCCCCCAGGTGAAGCCGCTCACCACGACCGAGGGAGACCTGTGAAACGAAACAGGGGCGACGGTCCAAGACCGTCGCCCCTGGCCTCACGCGCCCGCGCCAACTACCAGGGGCAGTTGACCACGTTCACGGTGCGCGTCACGGTCGGGGCCTTGTTGCCCGAGTCATCGCGCACGTCGTAGCGCAGGGTGTACGTGCCTGGCGCCCAGCTGTTGATGTCGCCCGTGCGCGTCACGGTGGCGCTCAGGTCGCCCGCGCACGCATCGCGCGACTCCACGCCCGGATCCACCCACTGGCTGCCACAGGTGTGCGTGATGGTCGCGCTGCCCTTGAGCTTGAGCGTCGGCGCGTTGCGGTCCAGCACGTTCACCGTGCGCAGCGTGTCCACCGTGTAGCCGGGGCGGTTCCAGGCGATGTACTGGATCTGGTACGAGCCGGCCTGGGACGTGTTCGGGCCCGGGCCGTGCGCGTCACTGCCCGAGTTGAAGGAGTGCACCTCCACCGGGCCGCACGCATCCCACGCCCGCGCGCCGGGCTCCTTCCAGGTGTCCACGCCGCACTCGAGCGTCACCTCGCGGCTGCCGGTGAGCACGAGCGTGGGCTTGTTCTCGTCCACGCAGGCGTTGCCCGGCAGCTCGTAGGTGATCTCCAGCTTCGGGCGCCGCGAGGTGTCCGCGTGCTCGCGCGAGTAGTAGTGGGTCTTGTACCCGCCCGAGCTCAGCCGCAGGCTGATCTTGCGGTCTCCCTGAAGCTCTGCCTGAACGACGCTGGCCAGCGCGGGCTCGGTGTTGATGCCGACCTGCTCTCTGGGCAGGGTGTCGTACCAGAGCCACCAGAAGCCCAGCCGGGCCTCCTCGGCGGCGGGCCGGTTGTTCCAGGTGAGCGTCGACTCGTTCCAGGTGTCATCCTTCACCAGCTGGGTGTAGACGTTGCCGTCCCCGCCGTACGCGAAGCCGCCATGGGCCGTCGCCTGGAGCGTGGCGGAGAGCACCCGCGCGTTGGCCGGCAGCGTGCCGAGATCGAAGCGCAGGAAGGCCTCCTGCGGCTGCACGCTCCACGAGGGCCACAGGGGGCACACCGAGAAGGACGTCGTCGTGCCGAAGTTGAGGGTGGGGGAGTCGGCGCGCACGAACGTGTCCGCCACGGGCTCGAGCACCACCGTGGTCTGCGCGAGCGCCTGCTCGGGGATCTCGAGCTCGCCCGTGGGCACCGGCACCGGCATCGCGCCTTCCTCCGTGCGCAGCGCGCTGGCCGACACCTCGGCCTGCTCAGACGCGGTCTCCGCCGAGGGGCCGCAGGCGGACGTGGCCAGCAACAGCACGGTGGGGAGGGTGAGCTGCGGGCGGGAAACGAACCACGGGGACCGCGCGGCGCGACGCTTCATGGGGGACTGCCCTTTCGACCGAGGGACTGTCCACTTTACACAGGGCGTTTGGTCTCCAAAGGGGGTGTGTCTTGAAATGCATTGCGTCATTCCCTTCGAATTACATGTTTAGATTGGCTTTCGTGCTGACAACCCGCCGCAACCCAACACCCGCGTGGGACAGGGACCGACCATGATCGAGAAACAGCCCCTCGCCGAGGGCGTCTTCACCCTGGAGGGCTTCCTGTCGGCGGACGCCTGCGCGGAGTTGATCTCACTCGCGGAGGCGCGGGGGTTCTCCGCCGCGGCGGTGCGGACCGCGTCCGGGCCGCAAGCCCTGAGCCACATCCGCAACAACGATCGGCTGGAGCTGCGCGAGCCGGCGTGGGCCGCGCGCTTCTGGCGCCAGCTCGAGGGCCTGGGCCTGCCGGAGGTGGAGGGGCACCGGGCGCGCGCCCTGTCCTCGTGGTTCCGCTTCTACCGCTACGTGCCCGGCCAGCGCTTCCGAATGCACAAGGACGGCCGGCTCCAGGAGGACGGCCTGGAGAGCCGCCTGACGTTCCTGCTCTACCTCAACGACGACTGCGCGGGCGGCGAGACGACCTTCAAGACCTTCGCCGTCGCGCCCCGCCAGGGCTCGGCGCTGCTGTTCGTGCACGAGACCTGGCACGAGGGCAGCGCGCTCACGTCGGGCACCAAGTACGTCCTCCGGTCGGACGTGCTCTATGGACCCTGAGCCACTCGCACCCGTCGTATGGCCTCCCGAAATTCGGGCTTTCGCGCCGGTGTTTCCCCGACGCGAGTCCTTTCGGAGAAACGAGGCCTTCCATGCTTCCCCGCGTCCGCGCGCCCGCCGCGCTGCTGCTCTCCTGTCTGTTGCTCTCGACGCTGTTGCTCTCCTCGGGGGCCCTCGCCCAGCAGGCCCCGGGCCTGGAAGTGGTCCACACCAACACCACCCACCGCTTCCTGGCCGTGGCGCCCTCGGGCACGGCGTACGCCCTGAAGCTGGATGACTCCAGCCGCAACCTCTACGTGAGCACGGACGGGGCGCGGACGTGGAGCTACAAGGGCCGCACGCCGCTCGGGGGCTCCTTCCACGTCGTCACCGTGCTCGCGGACGGCACGCTGCTGGCCGACACGGAGCGCTCGGGCGCCCACTATCTCGCCCGCTCCAGTGACGGCGGCGCCACGTGGACCGAGGTGCTCTCGCTGGGCAACTACCGCCTGCTCACCTCGCGCAACATCGCGGAGCTCGACGGCACCGTGTACCTCCTCGAGTACCAGGCCTTCACCGCCCAGAACGCCCCCATCCGCCTGTACGCGAGCGGCAACCGGGGCCGCACCTGGCGGGTGAAGCAGACCTTCGAGGGCCACCGGCACGGCCACGGGCTGGCCGCGGACCCGGCGCACCACGCGCTCTGGGCCTTCTTCGGCGACAACATCCAGCAGTCGGCGATCCTCCGCTCCACCCAGGCGGGCAGCGCGTGGAAGCGCGTCATCTCCGGGCAGAACGGACTCGTCGTCACCAGCGCGGTGCTCCCCGATGGCTCGCTGCTCTATGCCCAGGACATCAACTGGCTGCCGGGTCGGCCCTACATCGTCCAGCTCGCGCCGGATGGCACCTACGTCCAGTTGGAGGCGCTCTCGGGCGCGGCCTACTCCACGTACGCGGTGCGCGCGGGCGGCTTCGTGGCGGGCATCGCCCGGGAGCCCCTGGGGGATGCGTATGATCCCGCCGAGACCCAGGCCCACGTCTGGGCGAGCCTGGACGGGGTGGAGTGGCTGGACGTGCTCCAGTACCCCCGGCTGGATCCCAACGAGAACGTGCGCGCCGACGTGTACGACGAGCTGCCCTCGGGCCTGCTGGTGCTCCAGTTGCAGAACGTCCAGGGCTTCGGGCCGGGGGGCTGGGGCTACCAGCTCGTGCGCTTCGTGCGGCCCTGAGGCGCTCACTCCCGGGCGCGCACCCGGACCTTCACCCCGTGGCGGGGCCGCAGGGTGATGGAGGGCAGCAGCTCCACCGCGTCGTCCGGCGCGCGCTCGAAGCGGAAGCGCTGGGCGAGCGTGGCCAGCACCAGCCGGGCCTCCATCAGCGCGAAGCTCATGCCGATGCACAGCCGGGGGCCGCCGCCGAAGGGGAACCACGCGAAGCGCGGCAGGCGCTGCTCCAGGCCGTCGCGCCAGCGCTGGGGCCGGAAGGCGAGCGGCTCCTCGTACAGGCGCGCATCGCGGTGCACCGTCCACGGGTTCATCATCATCACCGAGCCCTTGGCGATGGGCCAGCCGTCCAGCTCGTCCGCCTCCAGCGCCTCGCGGCCGATGGACCACGCGGGCGGGTAGAGCCGCAGGGCCTCCTTCACCACGGCCTCGGTGAAGGGCAGGGCGGCCAGGTCCTCCAGCGCCGGCGCCCGTCCCCCGAGCACCGATTCCAGCTCCGCGTGCAGCGCGGCCTCGGCCTCCGGGTGGCGCGCCAGCAGGTAGAAGCAGAAGGCCAGGTTGATGGACGTCGTCTCGTGTCCGGCGAGCATCAGCGTCAACACCTCGTCGCGCAGCTGCTGATCGCTCATGCCCTGGCCGTTCTCGTCCTGGGCGTTGAGCAACATGGACAGCAGGTCGTCCGTCTCGCCGCCCGCCTCGCGCCGCCGCCGGATGAGGCCCGCCACCAGCGTGTCCAGTTGATCGATCGCCGCCCGGTAGCCGAGGTTCTCCGGGGTGGGCAGCCACTCGGGGAAGATGAGCGCCTGCAGCCGGGCGAAGTGCTCCATGATCCGCGCCAGCGCGGGACCCACGGTGTCGGCCCCGTCGTCCAGGGACAGGCCGAACAGGCTCTGGATGACGATGGCGAGCGTCAGCTCCATCATGTCCGCGTTGACGTCACGCACCTCGCCGTCGCGCCAGAGGCCGACCTGGCGCCGCGCGTGCGTGGTCATGATGCGCCCATAGGCGGCCAGGCGCTGGCGGTGGAAGGCGGGCTGCATGAGCCGCCGCTGGCGCAGCCAGGGCTCACCGTCGTTGGTGAGCAGGCCCCGGCCGAGCAGCCGGCCGCCCATCACCTCGCGCTGGAAGGCGTCCTTGGCGTACTTGCGGTGGCGGGTGACCAGGACGTGCTCGATGTGCTCGGGGCGCTGGAGCACGTAGACGCGGTTGCCCAGCATGTTCACGCACACCACGTCGCCATGGTCCCTGGGGCAGGACTCGATGAAGCCCAGGGGGTCGCGCGTGTAGTCGAGCATGTGGCCGATGATCGGCAGGGCGCGGGGACCGGGAGGACGGGGGGCGCGGGACGGGTTCATGCCCGAAGCTTGCTGCCGCGCGCCACGACACGCCAGCACTCCCGCTCACGCCATGTCCAGCAGGTGCCTCGCCCGGTCGCGGTAGCCCCGGCTGAGCTTGAGGCCCGTGCCGTCCCGGAGCAGCACCTGGTACTCGCCATGGAAGAGGGGCCGCATCTCGTGGATGCGCTGCACGTTGACGATGGTGGAGCGGTGGATGCGCACAAAGTGGTGGGGATCCAGGCGGCTCTCCAGCACCCGGAGCGACTGGCGCAGCAGGTAGGTGCTCCGGCCCGCGTGCACCTGGACGTAGTCGTCCTCGGCCTCCAGCCAGTCCACCTCGCTCACCGGCACGAAGAGCACCCGGCCAATCTCCTTGATGACCAGGCGCTCCAGGGGCCGGGGCGGCGGAGCGGTGTCCGTCCAGGCAAGGCCAGGGGGTGTCGGAATCCTCGATGTCACGTCCACGTACGCCTCCGCGAGCAGGTGCGAGGGAGGGGTGTATGGGGCCCGCGTGATGGCGGCGTGACGGGGCGTCAGAAGGTGAGGGTCATCTCGTGGAGGATGGAGCTGCAGCCCGTCTTGGAGCCGGCCTCGTTGCCGTCCGTGTCCGCCACGCAGGAGATCTGCCACACCAGACGGCTGGCGGGGTTGAGCTGGGGGAACTGATACGTCTTGGTGGCATGGCCGTAGTTCCTGAAGCCGTGGTGGAACTCCGGCCCCGAGGCGACCACGGGCTGGGGCGCCACGGACACGATGGCGGAGGGGGCGGTGAAGACCTTGTGCCACACGCCGCCCTCGACGCGGGTGGTGCCGCCCACCTCCTGCCCGAAGACGTACATGCCCACCCACAGCTCGGTGTCGCCGTTGCGCAGCTCCATCTCGAAGTCGATGTCCATGTCGGGGCCGTGGCCGGCGAAGTCGGCGTCCCCCGCGACCCGGGGCGGAACGTAGAAGGGGATGTTGTAGCGACCGATCGTCACCGAGGTGAGGCCCTGCGCCGTGGTGGCGGTGGGCTCGGCGGCGGACTCCGACACCTCGGGGGCTTCACCCCCACAGGCCCCCAGGGCGAGCGCGAGCATGGGGAGGACGAGGGTCTTGGCGGACGAGAACATGGAGGGCTCCTGGAGAGGGGAAGGGTGCCACGGACCGGGGGTGTCCCGGCCACGAACGGCACCCTACCGAGGCCCTCGCGACCCGTCGGCCGGTGTTCCGTGAAGCGCTCCCCCCGCGCGGTGAACCGGCCCCAGGCGTCGGTGAACCGTCTTGTTTCCAGGGGCGTTCAGCCCGCCCAGGAGCGATCCCCGGTCTTCTCCTGGAGATATCACGGTGGAAGGAGCGAGCACACAAAGGGCGGGAGCGCCACGTCAGCGTATCCAACCCACCCAGCGCACACTCGGCGTTCACGGATCGCTGATCAACCCGAAGCTGAAACTTGAACTTTCTTCCACGACGTAATCAAGCACAGACCGCACAACCCTGCCTTTTTCCATCGCCAAGTGGGCAGGCAGCTTTTGGGCATCCGACCGAGTCAGCTTCTTCTGGACTCGAAACTCATACCGCCCCTTCTTCAAACATGACAGCTTGAAGCGCCCTCGGGCATCCGAAACAACCTTCTCCTGCTTTTCTGGATTGCTCTCATGAACCGCAACAATCTCTACTCCAGGAGCACGGATGTCCATCTTGGACGTGAGATAGGTGGTTCCCCTGAGCGAAAAGCAGGTTACATCCCGGCGCGTTTCATGCTTCGCATCCGACCAAGCCAGAGAACCACACAGGCTCAATGCCAAACACAACAACCGCCAATCACGGCTTGAACTTGACATAGTCACCCTTGTCTGGATGAAGCCTGGTTTGAATGCTGGGAGGCGGGTATTTGCCATGCTTTAATTTGTAGACATCCGACGTAATCCATCTCCCACCAACTTTCACCTCAACATGCGATCCGCTTAACGCGCCGTAAGTCTCAACGTTGAAGAACGTAGCGATTCCTTGGGCGATGCTCGGCTTAGGCGTATTCTTGGTGTTCAAGGCACGCCAGTAATAGGTGCCCTCGCTGTCTGAGTAGACCCAGTTTGCCACTCCAGCGTTGCAGCCCCAGAGCTTGATAGATGTGCCCTTGCTCGCGAATGTGTTTCGGACGGTCTGCTTGACGGACAAGAGTTGGGTCAACAGGTCGTCGGTGAAAATGGTACCGACTTCTGTCGCCAACACCTTCTCCATGGGAATCCTGTTCTTTTTTTCGTCGTATTCTGCTGCAACGGCGACCCTATGCCGCCCAATGTCCGGATCATGGTAGCCGAGCGACAACGCGGCCCCATACGCATGTGAGAATACGTGCAACTGCTTGATTTTGAATTTACCTTTCACTGTCTTGCTGAAGAAATCGAAGAAGTCTTTCTTTCGTTCGATGGACTGAACCAACATCCGCTCTCGCGGAAACGTTGTCTCAAGGGACTTGGCCAAGTGCTGAGCAAAAACCCCAAAGTCACCCAATTCCGCACCACGGCCGTACAGGATGACGCAACCTTCCTCTGCATTTTTCATGGAACGTTCCTTCTAGTGAGCCACGTTAGCGAGTCGCTGTTACCCATGATTTCTGGCCAAAGGAGGCCGTTTAGTCCGACCGTATCGTATCGAAGCAAGATGACGTGCCGCTGCAACTCACTCACTACTCGGCCACGGCCCCCAAGATTGACTGGCGCCACGTTCTTGTGCGGATGGCTTATTTGCCCCCCCTCTGGTCGATTCCACGATGGATTTGAAGGCAGCTGAGGTTAGTCAAGGACTTAGAGCGGTTGCAAGTGTGACCTGGAATTCGCTTCTGTTGAATACGTCACCGCATCCGTGTTTCCGGAGTCCAGGGAATGGGTCCTGACTAGGATAATTCCCAAGGACTTCATCCCCTCGAGTCGGATGCTCGACGATTCAGGGCGACCTGAACATGGACGACACGCTGCGCTTCGCGGGGGCCGCGAGCATGCTCTACTGATCCACCTGCACGGGCACGATGAGCTCAAGAAGGTGAGCACCAATCTGCTCACGGGGCTCAAGATCACCGAGAAGCTCCGCTACGACGAGAAGAAGGACAAGGACGTCACAATCTCCTCGAAGAGGGAGAAGGTCGCCGTGAAGCGCGCCTTCCTAGAGGAGGTCGACATCTCGAGCTACTGACGGACCCTCGCTCGGACGAGGGCCCGTCAAATCCGCTCTACATGTTGCGCCGGTACTGGCCGCCCACCTCGTACAGGGCGCGCGACAGCTGCCCGAGCGTGCACACCTTGCAGGCCTCCATCAGCGCGGCGAAGACGTTGCCGTTGTCGAGCGCCGCGCGGCGCACGGCCTCCAGCGTCTGGGGCGCCACCTGGGCGTTGCGCTTCCAGAAGGCGTCGCGCGACGCGATGGCGTAGTCCTTCTCCTCCTGGGTGGCGCGGATGACCTCGGGCGGGGTGATGGTGGGCGAGCCCTTGGGATCCAGGAAGGTGTTCACGCCGATGATGGGCAGCGAGCCGTCGTGCTTGAGCGTCTCGTAGTACAGCGACTCCTCTTGGATCTTCGAGCGCTGGTACATGCGCTCCATCGCCCCGAGCACGCCGCCGCGGTCCGAGATGGAGCGGAACTCCGCGAGCACCGCCGCCTCCACCAGGTCCGTCAGCTCCTCCACCACGAAGGAGCCCTGGTTCGGGTTCTCGTTCTTGCTGAGGCCGAACTCCTTGTTGATGACGAGCTGGATGGCCAGCGCGCGCCGCACGCTCTCCTCGGTGGGCGTGGTGATGGCCTCGTCGTAGGCGTTGGTGTGCAGCGAGTTGCAGTTGTCGTTGAGCGCGAGCAGGGCCTGCAGCGTGGTGCGGATGTCGTTGAAGGCGATCTCCTGCGCGTGCAGGCTCCGACCGGACGTCTGGATGTGGTACTTGAGCTTCTGCGAGCGGTCATTGCCGCCGTACTTGTCCCGCATCGCCTTGGCCCAGATGCGGCGCGCCACGCGGCCGAGCACCGTGTACTCGGGGTCCATGCCGTTGGAGAAGAAGAACGACAGGTTGGGCGCGAAGTCGTCGATGTTCATCCCCCGCGACAGGTAGTACTCGACGAAGGTGAAGCCGTTGGCCAGCGTGAAGGCCAGCTGGGAGATGGGGTTCGCCCCCGCCTCGGCGATGTGGTAGCCGGAGATGGACACCGAGTAGAAGTTGCGCACCTTCTTGTCGATGAAGTGCTGCTGGATGTCGCCCATCATCCGCAGGGCGAACTCCGTCGAGAAGATGCACGTGTTCTGCGCCTGATCCTCCTTGAGGATGTCCGCCTGCACCGTGCCGCGCACCGCCTGGAGCGTGCTCGCGCGGATGCGCTCGTACACGTCCCGCGGCAGCACCTCGTCGCCGGACACGCCGAGCAGCAGCAGGCCCAGGCCGTCATTGCCCGCGGGCAGCTCGCCCTGGTAGCGCGGCCGGGGCACGCCCTTCTCCTGGTAGAGGGCGTCGATCTTCTTCTCGACCGCTTCCACCTGGCCTTGGGCGCGGATCCACTTCTCGCACTGCTGATCCACCGCGGCGTTGAGGAAGAAGCCGAGCAGCATGGGCGCCGGGCCGTTGATGGTCATCGACACGGAGGTGGACGGGTCCGCCAGGTCGAAGCCCGAGTAGAGCTTCTTGGCGTCGTCCACGCTGGCGATCGACACGCCCGAGTTGCCCACCTTGCCGTAGATGTCCGGCCGGGGATCCGGATCCTCGCCGTAGAGCGTCACCGAGTCGAACGCCGTGGACAGGCGCTTGGCCGGCATGCCGCGCGACACGTAGTGGAAGCGCTTGTTGGTGCGCTCGGGACCGCCCTCGCCGGCGAACATGCGCGCCGGGTCCTCGTTCTCGCGCTTGAGCGGGAAGACACCCGCGGTGAAGGGGAAGGCGCCCGGGGCGTTCTCGCGCAGGAGCCACGTGAGGATGTCGCCCCAGTCCTCGTAGCGGGGCAGGGCGATCTTCGGCACGCGCAGGTGCGAGAGCGTCTCGGTGTACAGGTCCAGCTCGATCACCTTGTCGCGCACCTGGAACTGGTACTTGCTCGCCGCGTAGCGCCGCTTGGTCGCCGGCCACTCCGCGAGCAGCCGCCGGCAGTCCGGGTGCAGGCGCGACTCCAGGTCGCGGTAGAGCTCCACCAGCTCGCTCAGGTAGGCCGGCTCGCCCTCCACGCGCTCGGTGACGTGCACCACGCCCGAGGTGTCCTTGGGCTCGACGATCTCCAGGCGCTTCTTGCCCACGTTGGCGCGCAGGGCCTCGATGGTGCCGTGCAGCTGGTACATGCGCCGCGCGATCGCCGCCTGGGCGCGCACCGAGCGATCATAGCCCTCGCACGTCTCGACGATCTCCGCGAGGTAGCGCGTGCGGTCCGGGGGGATGATCCACTTCTTCTCGCTCATGCCCGGGGTGAGCGCGAAGCCGGACGTGAGCGGCGCGCCCGTCTTCTTCGCGATGGCGTCGATGAGCGCCCGGTAGAGCTGGTTCATGCCCGGGTCGTTGAACTGCGAGGCGATGGTGCCGTGGACGGGCAGGGCGTCGTCCGGCGTGGAGAAGGCGTTGTGGTTGCGCTTCCACTGCTTGCGCACGTCGCGCAGCGCGTCCAGCGAGCCGCGCTTGTCGAACTTGTTGATGGCGATGACGTCCGCGAAGTCGAGCATGTCGATCTTCTCGAGCTGGGTCGCCGCGCCGTACTCGGCCGTCATCACGTAGAGCGACACGTCCGAGTGCTCGGTGATCTCCGTGTCCGACTGGCCGATGCCCGACGTCTCCACCACGATGAGATCGAACCCCGCGGCCTTGCAGATCTCGATCGAGTCACCCACGTGCTTGGACAGGGCGAGGTTGCTCTGCCGCGTGGCCATGGAGCGCATGTACACGTTGGGGTGGTGGATGGCGTTCATGCGGATGCGATCGCCCAGCAGCGCGCCGCCGGACTTGCGCTTGGACGGATCCACGGACAGCACCGCGAGCGTCTTGTCCGGGAAGTCCGCGAGGAAGCGCCGCACCAGCTCGTCCACGAGGCTCGACTTGCCCGCGCCGCCGGTGCCGGTGATGCCGAGCACGGGCACCCGGGGGCCCTGCACGTCCGCGCGGGCGAGCGCCGCGCGCAGCTGCTCGCCCACCGGGGCGAAGTTCTCCGCGATGGTGATGAGCGAGGCGAGGCGCGAGGACTCGCGCGGCGCGGACGTGCCCATGAAGGGCGCGAAGTCCTCCGAGCGCTTCTCGAAGTCACACTGGGCGATGAGATCGTCGATCATCCCCTGCAGGCCCATGGCCCGGCCGTCGTCCGGGGAATAGATGCGGCTGACCCCGTAGCGGTGCAGCTCCTCGATCTCCGAGGGGAGGATGGTGCCGCCGCCGCCGCCGAACACCTTGATGTTCGCGCCGCGCTCGCGCAGCAGATCGATCATGTACTTGAAGAACTCGACGTGGCCGCCCTGGTAGGACGTGATGGCGATGCCCTGCGCGTCCTCCTGGATGGCGCAGTCGACGATCTCCGCCACCGAGCGGTTGTGGCCCAGGTGGATGATCTCCGCGCCCGAGGCCTGCATGAGGCGGCGCATGACGTTGATGGCCGCGTCATGGCCGTCGAAGAGCGAGGCGGCCGTGACGATCCGGACGTGAAAGCGGGGCTTGTAGGGCGAGGGGACGGTGGGCTGAAGGACTCTCACGCCACCTACAGTAAGAGCCGGGTGAAGACCGAGGCAAGGGATCGCGACGAGGGGATTTCGGCCTCGACGCGGCCCGTCAAGCCCCCGGGCCCGGCAGGAACGCGCGCAGCACGCGCAGTGCGGCCGCGGTGGGCGTGGCCCGCCCCTCGCGCACGTCCGTCTCCAGCGTGGGCAGCAGGGCCGCCACCTCGGGGTGCGCCCGCATGGCCGCTCGCACGCCGTCCTCCACGAGGTTCCACCACCACTCCACCTGCTGGGCCCGCCGGCGCTGCTCCAGCGCGCCCGAGGCCCGGCGCTCGCCGAGCTGTCGCTCGAGCGAGGCCCAGAGCGTGTCGATGCCCACGCCCTCCAGCGCGCTGCACGTGCGCACCTCGGGCTCGGCGCCCGGGCGCATCAGGTGCAGGGCGGCGCGGTACTGGGCCTGGGCCCGGAGCGCGCGCGGGGCGTTGTCGCCGTCCGCCTTGTTGATGGCGAGCATGTCCGAGACCTCGAGGATGCCGCGCTTGATGCCTTGGAGTTCGTCGCCCGCGCCCGCCAGCATCAGCACGAGGTAGAAGTCCACCAGGTCCGCGACCACCGTCTCCGACTGGCCCACGCCCACCGTCTCCACCAGCACCACGTCGAAGCCGGCCGCCTCGCACAGCAGCAGCGTCTCGCGCGTCTTGCGGGCCACGCCGCCGAGCGTCCCGCCCGAGGGGCTGGGCCGGATGTAGGCCGAGGGCTCGCGTGCCAGCCGGGCCATGCGCGTCTTGTCCCCGAGGATGCTGCCGCCGGTGAGGGTGCTGGACGGGTCGATGGCCAGCACCGCCACGCGCCGGCCCGTGTCCACCAGGTGCATGCCCAGCGCGTCGATGAAGGTGCTCTTGCCCACACCGGGCACGCCGCTGATGCCCACGCGCCGGCTGCCCCCGGTGTGGGGCAAGAGCCGCGCGAGCACCTCCTGCGCGAGCGCGGCGTGGCGCGGGTGCTCGCTCTCCACCAGGGTGATGGCGCGCGCGAGCAGGGCGCGATCGCCCGCCCGCACACCTTGCACATAGGTGTCCGCGGGCAGGGGTTTCACGCCTCCTCCATGGCCGCCGAGAGCTTGTCGAGCAGCTCGATGGCCGCCTTGGCGATGACGGTGCCGGGGCCGAAGATGGCCGAGGCCCCCGAGGCGCGCAGGGCGTCGTAGTCCTGGGGCGGGATGACGCCGCCCACGACGATCATGATGTCCTCGCGGCCCAGGGCGGCGAGCGCCTGCTTGAGCTGGGGCACCAGGGTGAGGTGGCCCGCGGCGAGCGAGCTGGCGCCCACGACGTGCACGTCGTTCTCCACCGCCTGGCGCGCGGACTCCTCGGGCGTCTGGAACAGCGGGCCGATGTCCACGTCGAAGCCCAGGTCCGCGAATGCCGTGGCGATGACCTTCTGGCCCCGGTCATGTCCGTCCTGGCCCATCTTCGCGATGAGGATGCGCGGCCGACGGCCGAAGCGCTCGAGGAAGGTGTCCGCGCGCTGGCGCGCCTCGGCGATCTGCGTGTCCTTGCCCGCCTCGCTCGAATACACGCCCGTCACCCCGCGCACCGTGGCCTCGTAGCGGCCGAAGACTTTTTCCAGGGCATCGCTCATCTCGCCCACCGTGGCCTTGGCGCGCGCCGCGTCGATGGCGAGCGCGAGCAGGTTGCCCTCGCCGCGCCGGCCCGCCTCGGTGAGCGCGTCCAGCCGCCGGCGCACCTCGGCCGCGTCGCGCTCGGCGCGCAGCTCCCGCAGCCGGGCGATCTGCGCCTCGCGCACCGCCGAGTTGTCCACCTTGAGGATGTCCAGCGTGTCCTCACGCTCGGGCGGGTACTTGTTCACCCCGATGATGGCCTGGCGTCCCGAGTCGATGCGGGCCTGGGTGCGCGCCGCCGCCTCCTCGATGCGCAGCTTGGGCAGTCCCGCCTCGATGGCCTTGGTCATGCCGCCCAGGGCCTCCACCTCCTGGATGTGGCCCCAGGCCTTGTGGGCGAGCTCGTGGGTGAGCCGCTCCACGTAGTAGCTGCCGCCCCAGGGGTCGATGACGCGCGTGGTGCCGCTCTCCAACTGGAGGTAGAGCTGGGTGTTGCGGGCGATGCGCGCGCTGAAGTCCGTGGGCAGCGCGATGGCCTCGTCGAGCGAGTTGGTGTGCAGGCTCTGGGTGTGGCCCTGGGTGGCGGCCATGGCCTCCACGCACGTGCGCACCACGTTGTTGTACACGTCCTGGGCGGTGAGGCTCCAGCCGGACGTCTGGCAGTGGGTGCGCAGCGCCAGGCTCTTGTCGCTCTGGGGGGAGAAGCCCTTGATGAGCTGGGCCCAGAGCATCCGGGCCGCGCGCATCTTGGCCACCTCCATGAAGAAGTTCATGCCGATGGCCCAGAAGAACGACAGCCGGGGCGCGAACGCGTCCACCCCGAGCCCCGCCTGGAGCCCCGCGCGCACGTACTCCACGCCGTCCGCCAGCGTGTAGCCGAGCTCCAGGTCCTGCGTCGCCCCGGCCTCCTGCATGTGGTAGCCGCTGATGCTGATGCTGTTGAAGCGCGGCATGCGCTCGGCGGTGAAGCGGAAGATGTCGCCGATGATCCGCATGGAGGGGCCCGGCGGGTAGATGTACGTGTTGCGGACCATGAACTCCTTGAGGATGTCGTTCTGGATGGTGCCGCTGAGCTGCTCGGGACGGACGCCCTGTTCCTCGGCCGCGACCACGTAGAGCGCGAGCACCGGGAGCACCGCGCCGTTCATCGTCATGGACACGCTCATCTGATCGAGCGGGATGCGATCGAAGAGAATCCGCATGTCCTTGATGGAGTCGATGGCCACGCCCGCCATGCCCACGTCGCCGGCCACCCGGGGATGGTCGCTGTCGTAGCCGCGGTGGGTGGCCAGGTCGAACGCGATGGACAGGCCCTTCTGGCCGGCGGCGAGGTTGCGCCGGTAGAAGGCGTTGGAGGCCTCGGCCGTGGAGAAGCCCGCGTACTGGCGCACCGTCCACGGCTGCTGCACGTACATGGTGGAGTAGGGGCCGCGCACGAACGGCGGCAGGCCCGGCAGCGAGCCCAGGTGCTCCACGCCCTCCAGGTCCTCCGGGGTGTAGACGGGCTTGAGGGGCAGGCCCTCGGGGGTGTCCCAGCGCTCGGCGGCGTGCGTGGCCGCCTGGGCCTGGCGCCGCTGGGCCTCGAGCACCGCCGGGGTGGGGCGGGTCTCGGGCGCGTCGAAGTCGAGGCCGGCGAAGTCGGGAACGTGGGGGCGCATCAGGCCACTCCGAGCTGCTGGTGCAGCGAGGACAGGAGCGCGAACACGTCCGCGCCCGCGAAGAGGAAGAGGTCCACGCCCGCCGCGCGGAACGCGGCCTCGTGCTCCCCGGGACGTCCGGCGACGGCCACCGCGCGCGCCCCCCGGGCCTTGAGCGCCTGGGCCAAGGCGGGCACCCACTCGGGGTAGAGCGCGTCCGGGCCGGAGATGACCGCGAGCGGGGCGCCCGACGCGGCGAAGAGCGCCGCCGCGGCCTCCACGTCCGCGAAGCCCTGGTGCTCGCGCCCCTCGATGCCGCCCACCGCCAGCACGTTGGCGATCCACGTCGCGCGCGCCGTGTGCTCGGCCACCGTGCCCAGGTTCGCCATGAAGGCGAGCGGCCGGGTGCCGTGCGCGGCGAGGTACCGGTCACTCGCGTCCCGCAGGCCCTCGAAGCCCGCGGCCACCCGCGTGGCCTGGGGCGCGGGGCCCTCGCGGCGCACCGGGGCCTCGCCCAGGTGGGGAAACTCGCTCACGCCCACGATGGGCAGCTTGCGCGTGCGCACGGCCTTGTCCCGCGCCGCGCGCGTCTCGTCGAGCACCCGGCGCACGTCGCCCTCGGCCAGGGCGCGGGCCATGCCACCGAGTGACTCGATGCGCCGCAGCTCCGCCCAGGCCGCGCGGGCCAGCTCGTCCGTGAGCCGCTCCAGGTAGTAGCTGCCGCCCGCCGGGTCCGCCACCCGGTTGAGGCTCGACTCGTCGCGCAGGATGAGCTGGGTGTTGCGCGCCAGGCGCCGGGAGCCCTCGTCCGGCGCGCCCAGGGGCTCGTCGAAGGGGGCGGTGCTCACGCTGTCCGCGCCGCCCACCACGGCCGCGAAGGACTCGGCGGTGGCGCGCAGGATGTTCACCCACGGGTCGCGCTGGGTCTTGTTCGCGCTCGCGGTGCGCGCGTGCAGCGCCATGGCCTGGGCCTCGGGCGAGCCCCCTGACGCGGCGACGACCTTGGACCAGAGCAGCCGCGCGGCGCGCAGCCGGGCGATCTCCGGGAAGAACTGGCCGCCCACGGAGAGCGCGAACTGGAGCGAGCGCGCCGTGTCCTCGGGGGACACGCCCG
The DNA here is from genome assembly GCF_016904885.1 of Archangium primigenium. NCBI lineage: Bacteria > Pseudomonadati > Myxococcota > Myxococcia > Myxococcales > Archangiaceae > Melittangium > [Archangium] primigenium. The sequence continues at coordinate 5,663,857 of NZ_JADWYI010000001.1, read as the reverse complement.
CGCGCTCCAGGCCGCGCAGGGCTTCCACGCCCGTGGCGATGGCCCACGCCAGCTCGTGCACGGCGGTGGCGCCCGCGTCCGCCCAGGGACGGGTGGACACGAGCAGCGCGCGCAGGCCCGGCGCCTCCTGGCGCAGGCGGGTGACGAGCGGCGCGGCCTCGGCCAGGGCGGAGAGGGGATCGATGCCGAGACAGCCCCGGAGGGCCGAGCGCGGGACCCGGGCCTGATCGGCGGCCCGCATGAGGAAGGGCGCGAAGGCGAGCGGCTCCGACGCCGGCTCCAGGTAGACGGGCGTGCGATCCAGGGGGACGTGGGCGAGCAGCCGCTCCAGGTCGGCCGCGTCCTTCACGGGGATGCCGCGCTCGCCCAGGTGCAGCCAGACGCCCTGGGTGCCGCGCTCCAGGTCCACCCGGAGGGCCTCGGCGGCGCGGGCCACGTCGGGCTCGCGGTACTCCTGGCACAGCAGCCAGCCGCCCTCGGTGTGACCCAGGGGGTGGTTGCCGCGCACGTAGGGCGCGACGCCCGGGGGCTCCGGGGGCGGGGTGCTGGCCGCGTCCCGCTGGGTGTAGAGCGGCTGGAGCGACAGGCCGCCTTCCAGCGGGGACTGGAGCGACGTGAAGGGCTTGCCCTTCAGGTCCTTGTCCACGAGCTTGCGCCACGCCTCCTCGGAGGGGGCGGGGAAGTCCTTGGCGATGGGGAGAGGCTCTCGCGACATGCCTTCTCCCATAGGCGCAATGCCGCGGCGGGGCAACCAGCGGATTGGGTGACACGTGCCCGTGACGCGGGGCGTCGCCCGGCGCTCACCGAGGAGCGCAGGTGGGCGGCCCCGTGACGAGGAATTCCTGATCCGTCGTGCGGCCCTGGCCATCCATCACGGAGACCACGATGACGTGGATGCTTCCGCCGAACCAGCACGGGGGCGCCGTCCACGTGACCTGGCTTTCATGCGGCGTATTGGCCTGCTTGTTCAACGCGCCCTCGGGCGAGAACCACATGAAGACCAGGGGGACGGACCTGGGATCCTCCCGGGGCATCCGCGCCTTGACCCGCAGGGTGACGTCCTCCCCGGGATTGGCCATGGTCGCCGACTGGTGCACCTCCTCGATGATCGGCGGCCCGTCGGCGACGGGCGTGTCCGTGCCCGCGTCCGTGCCGGTCTCCGGGTGGGCCTCGGGTGCCGGTGGCGTACACGTCGAGGGCTCGCGGACACATTCCGACCGCCGCAGTTCCTCGTCGAAGTCCACGCACCCTCCGCTCGCGAGCACCAGCACCATCCAAGCGGCGGTCCACCCTGGATGGAATGCACCACGACGCATCATCTCGAGGCCTCCTCGTTGGCGGACAACCTAGGAATCCGCACGAGGTGTGAAACCCGCGTGTCGCCCTGGAGTGACGGCTGGTGGACAGGAGCCGGAGCGCGCGCGAAGGGGGTTTGAATCGGGCGGGCCGGTCGGACGACAACGGGGGGCCATGGCCCAGCCCCCGCGTCCCTCGCCCAGCGATCCGTCCTATGACCTGCCGCACCAGCAAGGGCGCCACCCGCTGGAGGCCCTGTTCGCCCCGCGCAGCGTGGCGGTGGTGGGCGCGAGCGAGCGGCCGGGGAGCGTGGGCCGCACGCTGTTGTGGAACCTCATCAGCAGCCCGTTTGGCGGCACCGTCTACCCCATCAACCCCAAGCGCACCAACGTGCTGGGCATCCGCGCGTGGCCGTCCTTGCGCGCCCTGCCCGAGCCCGTGGAGTTGGTGGTCATCGTGACGCCCGCGGCCACGGTGCCCGAGGTGATGCGCGAGTGCGCCGAGGTGGGGGTGAAGAACGTCATCATCATCTCCGCGGGCTTCAAGGAGGTGGGGGCCGAGGGCGCGCGGCTGGAGCGTGAGGTGATGGAGATCGCCCGCGCGGCGCGCATCCGGGTCATCGGGCCCAACTGCCTGGGCGTCATGCGGCCGCCCACGGGGCTCAACGCCACCTTCGCGGGGGCCATGGCGCGCCCGGGCAACGTGGCCTTCATCAGCCAGAGCGGCGCGCTGCTCACCGCCATCCTCGACTGGAGCATGCGCGAGGGCGTGGGCTTCAGCACCATCGTCTCGCTGGGCTCGATGATGGACGTGGGGTGGGGCGATCTCATCGACTTCCTGGGGGATGATCCGCGCACGCGCAGCATCCTCATCTACATGGAGTCCATCGGGGACGCGCGGGCCTTCCTGTCCGCGGCGCGCGAGGTGGCGCAGCACAAGCCCATCATCGTCATCAAGGCGGGGCGCACGGCGCAGGCGGCGGCGGCGGCGGCCTCGCACACGGGCTCGCTCGCGGGCAGCGACGAGGTGCTCAGCGCGGCGTTCCGGCGCGCGGGCGTCCTGCGCGTGGACAGCATCGCGGACCTCTTCCACATGGCCGAGGTGCTCGCCCGCCAGCCGCGTCCCGAGGGCCGACGCCTCACGGTGCTCACCAACGCGGGCGGCCCGGGCGTGCTCGCCACGGACGCGCTGGTGACGGGCGGAGGCGAGCTGGCGAAGCTGTCGGACGCCACGCGCGCCCAGCTGGACACCTTCCTGCCCACGGCGTGGAGCCACGCCAACCCGGTGGACATCCTCGGCGACGCGGACCCCGAGCGTTACGCCCGGGCACTCCAGGTGGCCGGCGCGGACGAGAACAGTGACGGCCTGCTCGTCATCCTCACGCCCCAGGACATGACCGAGCCCACGCAGACGGCGGACCGGCTCAAGCCCTACGCGAAGCTGGGCAAGCCCGTGCTGGCCAGCTGGATGGGGGGCTCGGAGGTGGCCGCCGGCGAGCGCATCCTCAACGACGCGGGCATCCCCACCTTCGGCTATCCGGACACGGCCGCGCGCATCTTCAATTACATGTGGCGCTACAGCTACAACGTGGCCGCCCTGTACGAGACGCCCGTGCTCACCGAGGCGCCCGAGCGCCGCGAGGAGGCGGGCACCCTCATCCACGAGGCGCGCAGCGCGGGCCGCACGCTGCTCACGGAGCTCGAGTCCAAGCGCCTGCTCGCGGCCTATGGCATCCCCACGGTGGAGACGCGCCTGGCCACGAGCGCGGACGAGGCCGTGCGCGAGGCGCTCGCCCTGGGGCTGCCCGTGGTGCTCAAGCTGCACTCGCTCACCGTCACCCACAAGACGGACGTGGGCGGGGTGCGGCTCAACCTCGGGACCGAGGAGGCGGTGCGCGCGGCCTTCGCGGGCATCCGCCAGCGGCTGGAGGAGCTGGGCCAGGCGGACGCCTTCCAGGGCGTGACGGTGCAGCCCATGGTGCGGCTGGACGGCTACGAGCTCATCCTCGGCAGCAGCCTGGACGCGCAGTTCGGCCCGGTGCTGCTGTTCGGCGCCGGGGGCACACTGGTGGAGGTGTTCAAGGATCGGGCGCTGGGGCTGCCGCCGCTCAACACCACGCTCGCGCGGCGGATGATGGAGCAGACGCGCATCCACGAGGCCTTGCGCGGCGTGCGCGGGCGCAAGCCGGTGGACCTGGCGGCGCTGCAGAAGCTGCTCGTGCGCTTCAGCCAGCTCGTGGTGGAGCAGCGCTTCATCAAGGAGGTGGACATCAACCCGCTGCTCGCCTCGGACGAGCGGCTGGTGGCGCTGGACGCGCGCGTGGTGCTGCACGGCCCCGAGGTGACGGAGGCCGAGCTGCCCCGGCTCGCCATCCTCCCGTACCCCCAGGCGTACGTGGACCGCTGGCGCGCCCGGGACGGGGAGGAGCTGTTCATCCGCCCCATCCGCCCCGAGGACGAGCCGCGCATGGTGGACTTCCACCAGACGCTCTCCGAGCAGTCCGTGTTCCTGCGCTACGCGGGGATGATGAAGCTGGATCAACGCGTGGCGCACGAGCGGCTCGCGCGCATCTGCTTCATCGACTACGCGCGGGAGATGGCGCTCCTGGCCACGCGCGCGGACGGCACGGTGCTCGGGGTGGGGCGGCTCACGCGCCTGCCGGGCACCGAGGACGCGGAGTTCGCCATGCTCATCAGCGACACCGTGCAGCGCCAGGGCCTGGGCACGGAGATGCTCGGTCGGCTGGAGCAGGTGGGCCGCGACTGGGGCCTGCGCTGCATCGTGGCGGACATCCTCTCGCAGAACGGCGCCATGCAGCACGTCTGCCGCAAGCGCGGCTTCCGCATCCACACGGGCGAGCTGGGCGCGGACATGGTGAAGGCCGTCAAGGTGCTGTCATGAGCGTCTCGAGGCGCGCGGTGCTGGTGGGGACCCTCGGACTGGCCGGCGCGGCCTGTTCGTCGCGGCGGGGCCGGGCGCGGCACGAGGCCGAGGCCCTGGTCCGGGCCCAGGCCTTCAACGGCGTCGTGCTGTTGGGGGAGGGCGACCGTGTCGTGCACGCCTGGGGCGAGGGCATGGCGGACTTCGAGGCGGGCGTGCCCTCGACGCCCGGGACGAAGTACCAGATGGGCTCGCTGTCCAAGTGGATCGCGTCGATCGTCGTGCTCCAGCTCGTGGACGCGGGCGTGCTGTCCTTGACGGCGCCCATCGGGGACTACCTGCCGGACTACCGGCGGGACACGGGCGCGAAGCTCACGCTGCACCACCTGCTGTCGCACACCAGCGGGGTGCCCAACGCATTGGCGGTCGCCCTGCGCGAGACGCCGGAGCTGGCGGCCTTCATGGATGTCGGACTGGACGAGGCCGTGGCCCGGTACGCGAGCGGCGACCTCGTCTTCGAGCCGGGCACCCGGTTCGACTACGCGCACTCCAACTGGCTCCTGGTCCAGGCCATCCTTGAGCGGGTCACGCACCAGCCCTACCGCGAGGCGGTCCCCGCGCGGCTGTTCGCCCCGCTGCGGCTGGAGGACAGCGGCATCCTGCACGGGGACATCCTGGGGCTGCCCGGCATGGCCCAGGGCTACGGCACCCTCGTGCCCACGCCCACGCGCACGCCCGCGAGCCGGGTCTCGCCCATGCCCGACATCCTTACGTGCGTGGGGGGCTTCTACGCCACGGCGCCGGACCTGCTGCGGCTGATGGAGGCCGTGATCGGGGGGGACGTGTTGAGCCGGGCCTCGCGCGAGCGGCTGGGCACGGTGGTGGTCCCCGAGGAAGACTATGCCTACGGCGGTCGCGTGCGCACGCGGACGCTCGGGGGCCGGGCGCGGCGCGTGTTCTGGAACACCGGCTCCAACGGCGCCTACAAGACGCTGTCGGTCCACACCGAGGACGGCAAGAGCGTGGTGCTGCTCAACAACACCCGCGCCGACCTGGATGTGATCAATACGCTCGGCGCGGCGCTCCTGGAGCTGTTGTACCGATGAGCCTCAATGTCTCTGCCTACCGGCGTGAGGATCCGGAAAGTCCGCCCACCTTCCTCGATGAGGGGATGGCTCCGCCGTTCAATGAGCTTGCGGGACCCGAAACGGCCCGCCAGCTCTTCTGGGGCTCGTTGGCACTTGAGCGCCGGGGTCTTCGCCTGTTGCCGCTCCTCCATCACGGGGAGGTATGGGCTGAAGGAGCGGCGGAGCTCGATGCGTTGGAGTCAGAAGCCAGGCAAATCCTCGCCGGCCTCGATGCCATCTGCCGTGAGACGAAGAGCCGCCCGGGGGTGGAGTACTGGATTCAAAACATCCTCGAGGCATCCGGGTCGCGCGTCGAGTGACGAATGGAGTTGGGGGCGTCTACATCGGTTGAACCATGCTTCCCGAATCCCACTGCGGCCAGCCCGTCACCCCCTGTCCGGTTCTGGCGTCCCATGGTTGACTGCCTTAGCCTTGGCGGCATGGAAAACTTGCATTTTGCCTTTCGCCTCGGGGTAGTGGTGTGGGGGGTGCTCGCGTCGGGTTGCTCGGCTGGGACTGCTGCCTTGGGCCCAGCAGACTGCCGACCGGGAGACTCCACGATGGTGTGCTGTATCAAGAAACACCCCTATGAGCCGTTGGGGGCTTGTGGCGCCTCTCCCTCCGAGGTCGAGCAGGTGCTGAGAGCCGTGCGCTCCGATGTGGACGAGGACGAAGACGACTTCGCCAATAACGCTTCCCTGCCGGAGTGGAAACAGCGTTGCATGCGGTACTACTACGACTGCCAGCAAGAGGGGTGGTCGGGTAGATGTGATGATTGCCTGCGATACTGCGAGGGGCAACAGGGTGATTGGCCCTTCAATAGGTGTGACCGGCGCAGGAGGAGATAGGCGCATGACGGAAGAAACAGACTGGGATGATCTGCGAGCATTGGCGCAGCAGGTTCTTGATCGGGGCACCCCGTTAGAACTCACAGACGAAACGCGCGCCCTTCTTACTCGGACCGGGCTGCAAGTGGCCATCTGCCAGCGGGACGCTGAAAGCGCTCTGTACAGTCGATCCACCGCTACGACGTTGCTCCGGGAGATCCGCCAGCGCATCCGGGACGGGGGGATTCGGTATGGGGATGCTCTGCACCGAGCCTACCGCCTGCGGGATCAAGGGAACCTCGATGGAGCACGTCAACAAATGCGTGACGTTCTCTCCGTGGAGGTCGTGCCCTTCTACCGTGGCCGCGCAGAAATGGCCCTGGAGGATATGGACGCCGGAACGTTTTGAGCATAGCCGCAGGAGCACGGCCAGCATCTAGAGTGGGATTGATCCGCTGACGTGGCTCTCCGTCACTTCATGTGCTTCATATCAGGGCGCCACGTCCGGGTGCGCCAATGTCCCGGGCCGCACCGTCGCCGCCACCCACGCCACCGCCAGGGCACACACCGCCGCCGCGAGCGTGAAGTGCGCCGCGTAGCCCAGCGCCTCGGCGCTCCAGCCGCTCACCGCCGCCGCGCTGCCCGTGGCCAGCACCACCAGCGAGGCCTGGAGCGTGTAGTCCGAGGCGGCGTGCTCCGGGCGGCACAGGTCCATCATCCCGGTGAACAGCGCGGCGGTGGCCATGCCGCTGGCCAGGTGCTCCACGCCGCACACGAGCGCGAGCACCGGCAGCGACGCGCCCCCCCGCGCCGCCAGGGCATAGAGGCCCACGGCCACCGCCTGGAAGGTGCCGAAGACGAGCAGCGCCCGCCGGTGGCCCAGCCGGTTCACCAGCGCGCCGCCGCCCAGTGCCCCGAGCAGCCCCGTGGTGAAGCCCACGAAGCCGAGCATCCAGCCCACCTGCTCCAGGCCCAGCCCCACGTCCACCAGGAAGGTGCGCACCATGCCCGACGCCATGCTCTCGCCCGCCTTGAAGAGCACGAGCAGGGTGAACCACGCCCCCATGCCGGGCCGACGGCCCCAGTACGCCAGCGACTCGCCCAGCCAGCGCCACGCGCTCGCGGCGCGGGCGGCGGGCGGTGGGCCGCGTGGCTCGCGGAAGAGCGCCACCGGCACCGTGGCGACGAGCAGCATCGCGCCCAGGCTCCACAGGGTGGGGCGCCAGCCCAGCCGCGCGAAGACGAGCAGCATCAGCCCGCCCCCGAGGATCATCCCCACGCGGTAGCCCGCCACCTGGATGCCGTTGCCCCAGCCCCGCTCGGCCGGCGCGAGCAGCTCCACCGCCAGCCCGTCCGTCGCCACGTCCTGCGTGGCCGCCAGCAGGTTGACGAGCAGCACCGCCCCCATCAACACCGGCATGCCCACCGTGCCCTCGGACAGCCCCAGCCCCAGCAGCAACGCCGCCGACAGCGCCTGCAAGGGCAGGATGTAGCCGCGCCGCCGCCCCCACGTCTCCGAGCCGTACCGGTCCATCCACGGCGCCCAGAGGAACTTGAGCGCCCAGGGCAGGGCCAACAGGTGCGTCATCCCGATGGCCGGCAGGGACAGGCCCTGCTCGCGCAACAGCACCGGCAGCGCCTGGGTGAAGAAGCCATAGGGCAACCCCTGCGAGAGGTAGAGGCTCGTGAGCAGGCCGAGCTTCCGGGGCGTCGTCAGCGAGGTCTTCATAAGTTGGTCAAGCGACCTATAAACCCCCGGGTGTCTTTTCGTCAACCGGCGGTAGATCCGCCGCGCGGCCCGTCCGTTACAGCCCTCACTCCCGCTGACGGCCCTGACGGCTGGCGGCTCGACCCGGACCTCCCACCATGACCTTGAAGCCCTTCTCGCGCCCCCTCGCCGGGGCCGCGCTCGCCCTCTCCACGCTCGCCCTTCCTCTGGCCTTCGCGGAGACGCCCAAGCCCGCCCCGGTGGCCGAGCCCATGAAGAAGCCCGTGCTCCCCAAGGCGCCGCAACAGCCCGCGCAGGACTCGCGGCCGCGCATCGACCTGGTCTTCGTGCTGGACACCACGGGCTCCATGGGCGGGCTGCTCGACGGCGCCAAGCAGAAGATCTTCTCCATCGCCTCGCGCATCGCCCAGGGCAAGCCCACCCCCCGGGTGCGCGTGGGCCTGGTGGCCTACCGGGACGAGGGAGACACCTACGTCACCCGGCGCTTCGAGCTCACCGAGGATCTGGACAGCGTGTTCACCGAGCTGCGCAAGCTCGAGGCGGACGGCGGCGGCGACACGCCCGAGCACGTGGGGCGGGGGCTCGGCGAGGCCGTGTCCAAGCTGTCCTGGGACGAGCGCCGCGAGACCATGAAGCTGCTCTTCCTGGTGGGCGATGCGCCTCCCGCCGCGCGCCAGGACGGCTGGGACTTCAAGACGTGGGTGAAGAAGGCGGCGGACAAGCACATCGTGGTGAACACGGTGCGCTGCGGCGACGACGGCGAGACGGAGACGGCGTGGAAGTACGCCGCGAAGACGACGGACGGGCGCTACGAGTCGCTGGCGCAGTCCGGCGGCATGGTGGCGGTGGCGACGCCCTATGACGCCGAGCTGGCCAAGGTGAACGCGGAGCTGGCCGGCAAGGTGCTCTACGCCGGGCGGCGCGAGGTGCGGGCGATGAACGCGGCCCGCGCCGAACAGATGGCGACCCTGGCCCCCGAGGCCGCGGCCGAGCGCATCCAGTTCCTCAAGAAGACGCGCGGCGCGAGCGAGGGCGGGGGCGCGGCGGCCCCGGCGGCGGTGAGCAGCGCACCCGCGGCGGTGGGCGGCGCGGTGGACCTGACGGCGCGGCCCGACGCGCTCGCGGGCGTCAAGGACGACGAGCTGCCGCCCGAGCTGCGCGCCCTGGACGCCCCGGCCCGCCAGCAGAAGGTCCAGCAGCTCGCCGAGGAGCGCAAGGCGCTGGAGGCCCGCGCGGCCACGCTCGCCGAGCAGCGCGACAGCTGGCGCGCCAAGAACGTGGCGGACAAGGACGACGCCTTCGACGCCAGCGTCATGAGCGGCGTGAAGGCCAAGGCCGCGGCCTTTGGTCTCAAGTACTAGGCGTCGACGAAGCGGCGGTAGCGGGACACCACGGCCATGTACACCGCGTAGGCCACGAGTCCCGCCGCCGCGATCGCCAGCAGCACCGTGCCATGGGGCTGCTCGGCGAGCGCCGCCAGCGCGCCATCCAGGCCCCGCGCCTCGCGCGGGTTGGAGCGCAGCGCCGCCAGCAGGAAGAAGACGCCCATCAGCACGAACACGGCGCCCCGGGCCATGATGCCGCCCTTGCACACGTGCATCACCCACGCGGCGTGCCGGGCGTCCAGCTCGCCCAGCCGCAGCTTGTCGCGGAACTTCTCCGTCCACGCCTTGCGCACCTGCCACACCCCCACGCCCGCGATGACCAGGCCCACCACCGCCACGAGCGCCTGACCGAAGGGCTCCGACAGCAGGCGCGCCGTCCACGACTGGGCGCTCTGGTCTCCGTGCTTGCCCACGCCGCCCGCGCCCACCGCGAGCTTGAGCGCCGCCAGCGCGAGCGAGGCATGGATGCCCGCGCTCACCAGGTAGCCCACGCGGACGGCGATCCCCTTGGGCCCCGTGCCCTTGTCATCCGGGTCCATCCACGCCTGCACCACGCGCCAGAGCACGTAGCCCATCAGCCCCACCGCGAGCACCGCGAGCAGCACCGAGCCCCAGGTCTCCCGCGCCAGCGAGGCCAGTGCCCCGCGCGTGTCCGTCATCTCTCCGCCCTGACCGAAGGCGACCTGGAGCGCCAGGACACCCACCACGGCGTACACCACGCCCTTGGCCAGGTAACCCAGGCGGGCGAGCTTCTCCACCCAGGGGTGGCGCAAGGCCCGCTCCCCGAGTTGATCGCCTTGCTCCTTGAGTCGCGCTGCCTTGTGGCCGAGCCCGTTCATCCGTGCGCCCCCCTCGTGGCCGGACGTGCGCGGGCATCGTCCGGTGGTGGGAGCCAAGGTAGCCACCGTCCGCCCAGGCCTCCGCGCGGGCCCGAGTGGCCGCATGCCCTCCGAGGCGCGGCGATTTCGCCTTATTCCTGGAGCGCTTGCCGCAGGGCCTCGCGGAAGACGTTCTCCGGCTGGGCCCCGGACAGGGCGAGGCGATCATTGAAGATGAAGAAGGGCACGCCCTGGATGCCTTGCTGACGGGCCTCGTCGGCGTCGGCGCGGGTGGTGGCCAGCTCCTCGGTGTCCTGGAGGATCCGGAGCGTCTCCTCGTCGGTGAAGCCGTGCGCGCGCGCGAGGCGCTGGAGCACGTCCGGCGAGGAGATGTCGAGCGCGTCGTGGAAGTGCGCCTCGAAGAGCGCGCGGGCCAGGGCCTCCTGGGTGCCCTTGGCGTGGGCGTGGCGCAGGAGCGTGTGGGCGCGCACGGTGGGGTAGCTCATGGTCTGCCGGGACAGGTCGAGCGCGAGGCCGCTCTCGCGCGCGGCGGCCTCGACCCGGGCGAACATGGCCTGGGGATCCGCGCCGTACTTGGCCCGCAGCTCCTCGCGCAGGTGGGTGCCGCCCTCGGGAGCATCCGGCCGCAGCATGAACGCGTGGTAGCGCACCTGGGCCGTCTCCCGCAGGCCCTGGGACACGAGGACCTTGTTCAGCCGCTCGGTGCCGATGAGGCACCACGGGCACACGACGTCGGAGAAAATGTCGATCTTCACGGGCTTCATTCACGCGCTCCCGGGTTCACCGCGCCCATGCTCATAAGACCCGGAGGCGTCCTGGCGCAACCCGATGCGCGCGGGGTCAACGCCGTCCCAGGGCCCTGTCCCAGGCGTAGAGCTGTCCGTTCACCGCGTAGCGGTCGGCGCTGGAGAGCGAGGCGAAGTCTCCAGGCGAGAGCGCGGCGAGCCCCTCGCGCAGGAAGACGGGATCGGTGAGTCGCTCGCGGTTCTGGAGGTCCGTGTTCATCCGGACCAAGGAGGGCGCCACCCGGAGGATGGCTTCCAAGCAGTCCTCACGGGTCGCTCGGGCCATGTGCTCCACGGTCCGCGCCAGGTGCTCGCGCACCGAGGCCGATTCGCGAGGGCACCACGCCTCCAGGGTGAGGCCGTAGATGTACGCGATGAGTGCATCGAGGGTGTGGTGGGTGTCGGGAACCCTGTACGCGTAGCGGGGCCCCTGGAGCACGTCCCAGAAGCGCAGCAGCGCGGCGAGACGCGTGGCCATGTGCTCCGCGTCTCGTTGCGGGGGAGGGGAGATGGCATGGTAGAGCGCGCCCCACGGTGTTCCCAGGCAGAAGGTCTCGAAGGATTCCTCGACACGCTGCCGCTGATTGTCCGGAACGCCTTCCGCCAGTTCCATGAAGACGTCGACGAACATGTGGAGCCGCCAACTCGGACGGTCCATGAATTCGAACTCGGCCGCCGAATGCATCACCAAGGGCTCTTCAGATGGCACCTGGACCATCGCCGGGGAAGGGTGAAACCCCCGGTCTCGAGATACGCCCTCGCCCATTGTTGGCCCTGCGTTCTCACCTGACGCCGGATGGCACCAATGGAGCCGTGGAGCATCGCGGGGAACGCGAGGACAGGAGCGGGAGGCACCGTCGTCAGGGCTCCACGGCACGGGGCTCGGCGGGCGGCTTCGCCTTGGGCATGTAGCACTTGCCCTGGTGCTCGGCCTGGTCCTCGTCGCAGGGCGGCTTCTGGGCGACCTCCACCCAGCATCCGCCGTTGATCTCCACGACCACCTTCCTGCGCACACAAGGCGGCACGGCCTGATGGCGGAAGGGCTTGTCCGGCATGGGATAGCCGAGCGTTGCCAGCGGGTCCGCGTTCCCCAGGTACATCAACCTGTGCTCATCCCGGAGCGCCTCTCCGCCCGCCCTGTGTTCCCAGACCTGAGACATGTGCGGCCGCGCCAACAGGGTTCCTCCCGCCAGCAGGGCGAGTGCCAGGGGCAGGCGCCCCCGGAGTCGCCTCGATGAGGAAGGTCCGCCATCGCGTCCCGAGCCCAGGTGGGCGCCGAGCCGGGCATTGCCCTCCACGCGGGTGAGCGCGGCGGACGTCAGCACCAGCACGTTCGCCAACTCCTTCGTGGGCACGCCCGGAGGCGCTTCATCCACCTGGAGGGTGATGGGCGCGGCCGAGGTGTCTCCGGGTGGCGGCTGGCAGGCGATCCGCACCGCCCACCGCCCCGAGGGCCTCCAGTCCATCTGCTCCGTGAGGTAGAGCCGCAGGGCCGGCCGGCCCGTCCGCGCGTGCCAGGCCTCATGGAGACGTCCGAGGTCGGGTCCCACCTCGTCGTAGCTCCGACCCAACTCGAACGGCCCCACGCCCTCGTCCTGTCCGCCGCGCTTCTCGTCCGCCACGTGTGTTCCCTCCCGAGTCACCATCCAATCAACCGGACGGGATGTTTAAAGTCAAGTAGGGAAGGGTGCCTTTTCGAGTCACGTCCGCGTCATCGACTCCGTTGCCCTCGGAGCCTGAACTCCGCTGGACGGGCGGGAGCCGGGCGGGCGGCGCCCCGGAGGGAACGGAGGCGGGGGTGAAGAAGTTGATCGCCCCAGGAGGTGTCCATGTCCGTATCCGGTGGGATGATGCGCGCGCCCGGCCTGCCGCCGGGCACCCTGCGGCTCGAGGTGCGCGAGGGGCGCTGGCCCGAGGGGCTCCCGGGGCACACGTTCGTCATCGGGCCCACGCCCCTGCCGGGTCAGCCCTTCTTCTTCGGGCCCGGGGCCCTGCACCGCCTGGACCTGGCGCCCGTCGAGGGCCGCCTGCACTGGCACACGGGTCGGGTGATGACCGAGGGCCTCCAGGTCCTCTCCCAACTGCCGCGCGAGCTCTTCCAGGATCCCCGCTTCCTGCCGATGTTCGGGCCCGTGCCCAACGCCGCCAACACCGCCCTGGTGCCGATTCAGGACGGGCGGCTGCTGGCCACCTTCGACGCGGGTCGGCCCGTGGAGGTGGATCCCCGCGCGCTCGCGTACGTCACCCCCGTGGGCGCCCTCAGCGAGTGGAAGATCACCGCCCCGGGCGTGGTCCAGCCGCTCGTCATGTCGCCGGCGCACCCCTTCTTCGATCCCTTCGAGTCGCGCCTGTACACCACCAACACCACGAGCCAGCCGCTGCACGGCACCTCGCTGTCGCGCAAGGCGCTGGACACCTGGGTGTGCCGCTGGGACGGGGAGGGCGCCCTCCAGCGCTGGCACGTGAACGGCGCGCCGTTCTCCCAGTACATCCACGAGGTGCTCGCCACGCGCTCGTTCCTCGTGTGGACCGACTCGGCCGTCTACCCGCAGGAGCCCGGCGAGCGCTGGGGCCTGCCGCGCGCGCTGCCGCAGAACCCGTACACGGACATCGCCATCGTGCGCAAACGCGACCTCGTGGACGGGGCGCGCGAGGTCGAGGCGCGGGTCATCCGCGTGCCCCTGGAGGGGGCCCACATCTTCGCGGATTACGACGACGATGGCGAGCGGCTCACGCTCTGGCTCGCGCACGCCAACGCCATCGAGCTGCCCACCGTGGTGGCCCCCGGTGACGTGCAGTACCTCACCGGCGAGCCCGTGGATCCCGCCCTGTATGGCCTGCCCACCCAGGCGGACCTCAACCCCTTCGGCCGCTACGTGCTCCACGTGGACTCGGGCGAGGTGGAGTCGCACACGCGCGTGCTCAGCCCCGAGCTGTGGGGCCTGGGCCTGTTCGCGCGCGACCAGCGGCCCCAGGCGCTCGGCCGTCACCACACGGCCTGGGTCGCCTACTCGGGCTTCGAGCCCGGCGCGCTCACCCGGCGCATGATGGCGCTCTATGGCAACCACCCGCACCGCGTGGTGCCCCCGGCGCAGCTGCCCCGCGAGCGCAAGTCCTCGGCGCTCGTGCGCGTGGAGCTCGGGCGCATGGAGGTGACGGACGGGTACGCGCTGGGCGGGGGTCGGGTGGCCTCCTCGCCCACGTGGATTCCCGGCGACGGGGAGGGGTGGTTGCAGGCGCTCGTGTGGAGCGAGCAGGACACCGAGGTGTGGCTGTTCCGCGCGGACCGGCTCTCGGCGGGCCCGGTGGCGCGCCTGGGGGCGGAGGGCTTCCGGCTGCCCTACACCCTGCACACGGCGTGGCTGCCCGAGGCGCGCGCGCGCACGAGCGGCTACCGGGTGGACTTCGCCGAGGACATCGGCCCGGACTACCAGCGGCTGGCCGCGCCCGTGCGCGAGGCGGTGGAGCGGATTCTCGACCGCGGGTAGCAGTCCCCGGGCCGCGCCAGCACCCGGAGTGCGCTCCGGGAAGCGCCGCGTCACTCCCTTGACGGCCCCTTGGCGCCGGGAAAGGGTGCGCCCCATGAGACGCGCATACGCGGTGGTGACGGGGGCCTCCAGTGGGATTGGCCGGGAGCTGGCGAAGGTGCTCGCGCGCGAGGGTTATGCGCTGGTGTTGGTGGCCCGGCGCACCGAGGCGCTGCGCGAGCTGGCGGACGCGCTGCTGCAAGCGCACGGCACGCCCTCGGTGGTGGTGGGGGTGGACCTGGTGACGCCCGAGGGCGTGGACGAGCTGGTGCGCGAGGTGCGCACCCGCGGGCTGGACGTCGAGGTGCTGGTGAACAGCGCGGGCAGTGGCCTGGCGGGGGCCTTCACCTCGCTGTCCGTGGAGCCGCAACTGGCGATGATCGATCTCAACGTCCGGGTGCTCACCGCGCTCACCCATGCCTTCCTGCCCGCGCTGGTGACGCGGCGGCGCGGGTACGTGCTGCACCTGGCGTCGATGGCCGCCTTCCAGCCCGGGCCGCTCATGGCCGTCTACTACGCCACCAAGGCGTACGTGTTGTCCTTCTCCCATGCCCTCCACGAGGAGATGCGGGGCACGGGCGTGCACGTGACGGCGCTGTGCCCGGGCTACACGGAGACGGAGTTCGCCGCCCGGGCGGCCGAGGACAGCCGGCCCCGGCTCTTCCAGGGCTCGTTCGGCCGGAGCGAGCCGCGCGTGGTGGCCGAGGTGGGGTGGCGGGCCGTGCGCCGCAACCAGGCCCAGGTGGTGCCCGGCCTGCGGGGCGTGCTCGGCACGTGGTTCATGCGGCTGCTGCCCCGGCCGCTCCAGGTGCGCATGGCGCGCTACATCAATACGAGCACGGGCCCCGGGGTGTCCCGGGCGTGAGCGGGAGGGGGGAGGGGGGGGATGGCAACCCGGACGCGCTCGGGCAAGAATCCCGCCTCCCTATGGAAGACTCCCGCGCCCTCGTTCGACACATCCGCACCCGGCTCGGCGTGGCGCGGGACGTGTGGCGCGCGAGCGACGCGCGCGGCGGCGCGGCACGGGGCCACTTCTTCGGCGCGCGCAAGCACCGCTTCGAGCTGTCGCCCCCGGTGTCCGAGGAGGCCGTGCACCAGTGGGAGGCGGCGTTCCAGGTGGAGCTGCCCGGGGCCTACCGCACGTTCCTGACCCAACTGGGCGTGCAGGGCGCGGGGCCCTTCTATGGGCTGGACAGCCCCTGGGGCCTGTCGCGCAAGAGCGCCGAGGCCCGCGCCGACTACGGGCGGTGGATGCGGGCGCCCTGTCCGGTGCTCGAGCAGCTGCCCCCCGGAGACGCCGAGGACACGCGCTGGCTGGAGCTCATGGGCGGGCCGGACTGGGAGGCGCGCTTCGATCAGGATGTCTGGTCCCCCTCCCAGGGCACGCTGCCGCTCGTCCAGGTGGGCTGTGGCGAGGAGATCGTCCTCATCCTCAATGGCCCCCTGCGCGGGCGGCTGTGCCAGCTGTGCGAGGTGTGGCAGACCCCCCGGGTGCACGCCGCGCCGGACTTCCTCACCTGGTACGCGGACTGGCTCGAGGACGTGATCCTCGGCGCGGACCTGTCCGTCCGCGCCTGACGCGACGCGCCAAGACCCGGATCCTCCCCACTTCTCGCTTCCCAAGGAAACTTCGGGAGGGGGGAGGCGATAATGGAACTTCCTCTCAACTTCCAAGGTGGAAGCCATGTCCCTGCTCGGAATCGGTCGCAACCTCACCCGCCGTCTGTTCCGTCCGCCGCCTCCGCCCCCGCCGCCGCCCCGGCCCGCCGCGCGCGCCAACCCCATCGCCGCGCGCGCCGCCAGCACCTTCACCCCGAAGGCCGCCGCGCCGCGCCCGCTGGCCAACCTGGGCCGCACCGCCGCGGCCGTGGGCCGCACCGCCGCGCGCGTGGCCAGCACCACCGCCAAGGCCGTGGCCCGTCCGGCGCCCCGCGCGGCGGCGGCCTCCGCGGGCGGCGTGCTCGGTGGCATCGCCAACCGCGTGGCCAACGTGGCGCGGCAGCAGGCGAGCCGGATCGCCCCGGCCGCTCGCGCCGTGACGCAGGCCGCCGCGCCGGTGGCGAGGGCCGCCGCCCAGGTCGCCACCCAGCGCGTGCAGCAGACCGCCTCCAAGGTGGCCACGCGCGCCCTCGACAACCCCGTCACCCAGACGCTCTCGCGCGCGGGGGGCCTCGCCCAGCGCGCGCTCGAGCGCGCCAAGCCCGTCCAGGAGCTCAAGCAGAGCGTCCAGAAGGTGTCCACCCAGGCGCGGACGGCCGTGCGCGACGTGCGCGACGCCGTGCGCAACCGGGACCTCGGCCAGGGCCTGACGGCGGCTCGCTCCGTGGCGGACACCGTGCGCGCGGGCGGCGAGGTCGTCGCCAAGGCCGCTGGCGTCCGGGACGCGGCGCGCACCCTGCGCAACGACTTCCAGAGCACCTTCCCCCGCGCCGCCCAGCGCCTCGGTCAGACGTACCAGCGCGCCGCGGGCGTGGCCAACCAGGTGGCCCAGCGCACCGGACTGACCCGCGTGGCGGACACCGCCCAGCGACTTGCCACGCGCGTCACCCAGAACCCCGCCGCACAAGCGTTCCGGCGCACCGCGGGATTTGCCGCCCGGAGCCTGGGCAACGCCGAGAAGGTGCTCGGCCTGGGCGAGAAGGTGCGCGACGTGGCCACCAACGCCGGCACCGCGATGCGCGATGTCCGCGAGGCCATCCGCAACCCCAGCCTGGAGTCGGTGGGCAGCGCGCTCAACTCCGGCTACAACGCCGCGCGCTCCGTCGGGGACGTGGTCACCGCGGGCCGCGAGGCGCGCGACGCCGTGCGCGCCATCGGCCAGGACTTCTCCAAGACGTTCCCCCGGGCGGCCGCCCGCGTGGGCCAGACGTTCCAGCGCGCCGCCACCACGGCGGGCAACGTGGCCAACCGCCTGGGCCTGGACCGCGTGAAGGACGGCGCGAGCCGCCTGCTCACCCGCGCGGCCCAGACGCCGGTGGCGCGGGGCCTGCAGACCCTCCGGCAGAACACCCGTGGCCTGGGCGGCGCGGTGAACACGCTGGTGGACTTCGGCCGCAACGTGCGCAGCACGGCCAGCACCGTGGGCGGCGCCCTGGGTGACATCGGCAAGGCCGTGCGCGGCTTCAACCCGGCGGACATCTCCAAGGCGATCGACTCCACCAAGAGCGCCGTCCAGGCCGGCCGCGGCGTGTTCGAGGCCATCCCCGGCGTGCGCGGCGCGTTGAACACCGTGGGCAACGTGGCCCAGCGCGTGGCGCCGGCGGTGAGCGCGCGCGTGGCGGGCGCGGCGGGCCGTGCCGCCCAGGCCGTCACCCACTCCGCGCCGGCCCGCATGGCCGCGCGCGCCGCCGAGAGCGTGGGCGAGGCCGCGGCCCGCTCCGGCCTGCGCACGGCCGCCAAGTCCGCGGCCCGCTTCGTGCCGGGCGCCAACGTGGGCATGGCCATCGTGGACTCGGCCACCTTCGTGAAGAACCTGCGCGACCCCAACGCCAGCCTGGGCACGAAGATCACCAGCGGCATCACCGCGCTGGGCTCCATCGCCTCGGCCACCAACATCCCCATCGTCAGCCAGGTGGGCGCCGGCGTCTCCATGGTGTCCGACTTCATCGGCGGCTTCTTCTAGGCTTCAGTCCCATCCGTTTCCCGGGGGGAGGGCCGCTCCCTCCCCCCGGTGTCTTTTTCGTCAAGGAGTCATGGTGTCTGCTCGCAAGACTGTCGGGGGCGCGGGTCCTACCCGCACGAGTACGGGTTCCTTCGAGGGCGATCACCTCCTGCGCAAGCTGGAGTCGGCGCGCAAGGGGCCCGCCGCGGCGGCGCCGCCCGCCGACGTCCAGGATCTGGGTGACGAGGGGACCGACCCCGGGGCCAAGGCCCTGGTGGAGGGCCTCGAGGACGTCGTGGCCCCCTCGCTGGAGAACCTCAAGGTCACCGTGCCCAACGACCTGGGCGTCTCCCAGGGCGAGCTGCTGATGCGCTTTCACGAGCTCGTGCGCGCCCACTCGCCCTCGCGTCCGCGCAAGGCCGGGGAGCCCGTGCGCATGGGGGACCAGGTGGAGCTGGACACGCTCGGCTACGCCCAGGGCCGCCTCATTCCCTTCAGCGCCCGCACGGGCCTGGAGCTGGAGATGGCGCCCTCGGATCTGCTGCCCGGCCTGTGCGAGGGCCTGGAGGGCACGCCCGTGGGCGGCAGCACGCAGGTGGACGTGGTGCTGCCGGACAGCTACCCCGTGGAGGCGCTGCGCGGCACGCCCGCCACCTTCCTCGTGGACGTGGTGTCCGCGCGCGAGGTGAAGGTGCCCAAGGACGCCGAGAGCGATGCCTTCGTGCGCAAGCTGGGCCGCGGCGACACGCTCGAGGCGCTCATGGAGGCGCTCGCCTCGGACATCGCCGACGAGCGCGCGGACGACGCGTGGCTGGAGGCCCAGGAGCGCGTGCTCGACGAAGTCATCCTGCGCACCGAGGTGGCCATCACCCCGGAGCTGGTGGACGAGGAGATCCGCCGCAACTGGAACACCGGCGAGGCCCCCCTGTTGGTGAGCAAGAACTTCGGGCCGGACGAGATGCAGGAGTCGCTCGACGGCTGGATGATGGACCCCAACACCCGTCTGGAGACGGACCGGCGCCTGCGCATCGCGTACGCGCTCCGGGCCATCATCGAGCGCGACGGCGTGACGCTCACCCCCGAGTCGCTCGAGGAGGTGCTGCAGGAGGCCATCATCCCGTTCGGCCTGTCGCTGGAGGAGGCACGGAGCGCGCTGGCGGATCCCGCGCTGGCCGAGACCATCCGCCACTCGGCGCTCCAGGTGGTGGCGGTGCGCCACGTGATGCGCCACGCGGAGGTGGAGTTCGAGGGCGTGCCCGGCCGCTTCTCCGGCTCGGGCAAGCCCCTGCGCTAGCCGCGCCCCGCGAGCAGCTGGTTGAGCTTCGCCTCGAGCCCCAAGTGGGCGGCGGCGAACTCCAGCATGCGCCGCTCCTTGCGGTCGATGCGGCCGTCCACCAGCGCCATCTCCACGAGCCGCGCGAGGAAGACTTCCGCCGCGGGCGTGCCGCGCTGCACGAGCTTGGTGAAGAGGCTCGGGCCGGTGTTGATGGCCATCTGCACCTGACTCCAGGGCACGCTCCAGCGCCGGGCGCAGTCCTCCAGCAGCTTGCGCTCGGCGGCGTCCACCTGGCCGTCCGCGGTGGCGAGCGCGGCCATCATGAACAGCAGGCGCTGGCGCTCCTGGGGATCCGCGATGACGTCGTCTCCCCGGACGTCGTCGCCCCGGATGTCGTCTCCCCGGGCGGCGGCCGGTGGCGCCTCCGCGTGCGCGGCGACGGGCGGCGGGGCCAGGGGCCGCGCTCTGGACGCGGGGCGCTCGGGACGCCGGGCCCCGGCGCGCCAGGACTCCACGGGCTCGGCCGAGACGAGCACCCAGTCGCGCTCGCCCGTGCCCAGCCGCGTGCCGCAGAAGTCACACGTGGTGGCGGCCGAGTCCGTCAAGGGCGCGTTGCACTGGGCGCAGCGATCCGTGGACATGCCGTTGGAGGTGTTGGTGGTGGCGCCGTGCTGGCGCCGCAGCGTGAACACCCAGCGCTGGGGCACGGTGGGCAGGGCGGGGGGCTTCTCGTTCGCGGGGCCCTGGCCGGTGCGCGCGCTCCAGCGCACCTCGACGTGGACCCGGTCGAAGCCGCCGGGCTCCTGATCGAAGCCGCGCACGATCACCCCGCCCACGGCGCACTCGAGGAACACCCGCCGCAACTGGCGCTCGCGCAGCCGGGCCTGCTCCTCGTCCAGTCCGGCGATGAAGTCCGGGGTGGCCACCTTGTGCAGGCCCTGGGTGCTGGCGCGGCTCTGGGCGTCCACCCACTTCCAGAACAGGAGCGAGGTGCGATCCTCGAGGATCTCCAGGTTGAGCGCCGGGTCCGCCTCGCGCGCCTCGTCCAGCCGGTCCACGTGGAGGGCGTGGCGCGTGTACTCCACGCCCTGGGTGATCTCCGAGAGCGTCCAGTCGTAGTTGCCCGAGTTGACGATCGCCTGGCAGTAGCCGCACTGGTTGCTGGCGCCGCCGTCGTAGGGCGCGCCGCAGTGGGGGCACTTGCCCTGGAAGAGATCCGCGCCGATGCGCGTGCCCACGCCGGGCTTGCGCACGAAGGACCAGACCTCGGTGAAGGTCTCCATCCGGGCGCTCCGGGCGGCCTGGAGCGCCTCGGCATCCGAGGCGGTGGCGGGCACGTCCGTGTCGCGCATGCGCGCGCGCACGCGCAGGTGCACCGTGTCGAACCACTCGCTTTGCTCCAGCCCGATGAGCCCCACGTCCAGCACCTGGATGTCGGTGAGGGCGTCGCGCACGCCCTGCGCCTGCATCAGCCGCAGCTGCACGCCGAAGCGCTGGGACGTGGCGTCCGACAGGAAGGGCCGCACCGGGGCCATGTCCCGCTTGAACCAGGCGTCCTGCACCGCCAGGAACAGCCGCCGCGTGCGGTCGAGCAGGGGCTCGAGCTGGAACTGGGGATCCGCGCGCTGGAGCGCCTGGACCCAACCGTCCACGTCCCGCGCGGAGACGACGGTCTGCAGCTCGGCGTCGCGCTGATCCAGGGCGCGCTGGGTGGCGCCCGTGGGGTGCAGGTTCTTGCGGTAGAAGTACCAGGCCACGGCGCCCGCTCCGACGAGGGGCAGCATGATGTGCGGGTAGGAGATGACGAGCCGCACCAGCCAGTACACGAGCTCGATGGGGAGGGCACCGCCGCCGCCCCCTCCGGAGTCCCGGTCCCGACCCGAGCTGTAGTGCTCTCCGCCGCCGCCCCGGGCCTCGGCCACGAGGGGCAGGAGCAGCGGCACGAGCCCCAGGCCTCCGAGCAGCCAGGGGGTCCACGAGACGAGGCGATTGAACGAGGTCCGCATGGTGTCCTCAGGGTAACCCCTGTCGCGGCCCCGGGCCCGCGGGAAGTGCGGTCTTCGATTCTCCCCGGAGTCCAAGTGCTTCCTGCTTGTCAGGTCCCCGGACACACCGCAGGCTGGGCCACGTTCGAGCGACGGCCCGCGAGGGTCGGACCGGGAGGAGCGGGTACATGGCGGAGTTCAAGGTCGACGCACGCGGGCCCATCGAGATCTGGACCATCGACGGCGAGGGACGGCGCAACGCCATCAGCCGGGCGATGCTGGCGGAGTTCCAGGGCATGGTGGCCCGGGTGTCCCAGGGGCACGACACGCGCGTGGTCATCCTCACCGGCGCGGGGGACAAGGCCTTCTGCGCGGGGGCGGACCTCAAGGAGCGCGGCACCATGAGCGAGGCCGAGGTGCGCGCCTTCCTCGAGGGGCTGCGGCACACGCTCCGGGCGCTGGAGAAGAGCGACTGCGTGTTCATCGCGGCGCTCAACGGCGCGGCGCTCGGCGGCGGCACGGAGCTGGCGCTCACGTGTGACCTGCGCGTGGCGGCGCCCGCGGCGGAGCTGGGGCTGACCGAGGTGCGCCTGGGCATCATCCCCGGCGGCGGCGGCACCCAGCGGCTCACGCGGCTGGTGGGGCCGGGCCGGGCCAAGGATCTCATCCTCACGGGCCGCCGGCTCAACGCCGCGGAGGCCTTCAGCCTGGGCATCGTCAACCGGCTGGCGCCCGAGGGGCACCTGCTCGACACGGCCTTCTCCCTGGCGGAGAGCATCGTGGAGAACGCCCCCATCGCCGTGGCCACCGCCAAGCACGCCATCGACGACGGCGTGTCCCTGGCGCTCGACGACGCGCTCGCGCTGGAGCTCAAGCACTACGAGAAGGTGCTCACCACCGAGGACCGGCTGGAGGGGCTCAAGGCCTTCGCCGAGAAGCGCAAGCCCGTCTACCAGGGCCGCTAGGCCTCACTCGGCGCCCCGGATCGGGCGCCCGTCGACGATCGCCTGGGTCTCCGCCTCCAGCCAGCGGCGCGTGGAGGCCAGGCGCTCGTCGGTGAGCGCCCGCACGGGCAACAGCCGCGAGGCCGTGAGGAAGCCCGCCCAGAGGATGTTGAGCCGCGCCGCGCGCTCGTCTCCATCCGGCGGGCCCAGCCACTCGGCCAGCGGCGTGAGCACCTTGTCCTGGAGGAACTGCACGCTCGCCGCGTGCGCCGCCGGATCCGCCGCCGAGAGGATCATCATCGCCAGCGGGCCCGAGGCGCCCTCGTGGTGCACGAGCACCTCCGTCATCTCCTGGCCCAGGCGGGGCCGCAGCGCCTCGGTGAGGATGGGGGTGATGTCGATGACGTGCTCCAGCGTGGCGCGAAACAGCCCCTCCTTGGAGCCGAAGTAGCGCCCCACGAGCGAGGAGTTCACCCCCGCCAGCTCCGCCACCTCGCGCACCCCGGTGTTGGTGTAGCCCCGGGTGGAGAAGAGCGTCCGGGCGGCCTGGAGGATGGCCCCCCGGGTGCGCTCGGCGTCTCGCGGGCGGGAGGCCGTCTTGGGCTCGGGGGCGGGCGGGATGTACACAGTGGTTTACTTACAACGGGGGATGGGTTATGTCCATTCATGTACACGGCCGTGTACATGGACCGCGGCCGTCGAGCCGAAAGGACGCGAAGCACATGACGACGACCACTCCGGGTGAACGTTCCTTCTCTCCGGAAGCACTCAAGGAGAAGTACCGGCTCGAGCGCGAGAAGCGGCTGCGGACGGACGGCAACACCCAGTACCTGGAGCTCAGCGCGCTCTACGCGGACTTCGACAAGGACCCGTACGTGGAGCCGGGCTTCACGCGCCCCGCGCTGAGCGAGGACACCGAGGTGGTGATCGTCGGCGGAGGCTTTGGCGGCATGCTGGCGGCGGCCCAGCTGCGCAAGGCGGGCGTGCACGCCTTCCGCATCGTGGAGAAGGGCGGCGACTTCGGCGGCACCTGGTACTGGAACCGCTACCCGGGCGCCGCGTGTGACGTGGAGTCCTACGTCTACCTGCCGCTCCTGGAGGAGACGGGCTACATGCCCACGGAGAAGTACGCCAAGGCGCCGGAGATCTTCGCCCACTGCCAGCGCATTGGCCGGCACTTCGACCTGTACAAGGCGGCGCTGTTCCAGACCCAGGTGTCGGGCATGCACTGGGACGACACCGCGCGGCGCTGGCGCGTGACGACCCACCGGGGCGACACGCTCGCCGCGCGCTTCGTCATCATCGCCGGTGGCGTGCTGCACAAGGCCAAGCTGCCGGGCATCCCGGGCATCGAGACCTTCCAGGGCCACACCTTCCACACCAGCCGCTGGGACTACAACTACACGGGCGGCGGCCCCACGCGCCCCATGGACAAGCTGGGCGACAAGCGCGTGGGCATCATCGGCACGGGCGCCACGTCGGTGCAGGCCATTCCCCAGCTCGGGGCGGTGGCCCAGCAGCTCTACGTCTTCCAGCGCACGCCCTCGGGCGTGGGCGTGCGGGGCAACCAGCCCACGGACGAGTCCTGGGTGAAGACGCTCCAGCCGGGCTGGCAGCAGCAGCGCATCGACAACTTCAGCGCCATCGTCTCCGGCAAGCGCATGGACGTGGACCTGGTGCGCGACGGCTGGACGTACATCTTCGAGCGCGCCCAGGGCCCCAAGCCCACCTCGGCCGAGGAGGCCATGGAGCGCCGCCAGCTGCACGACTTCGGCAAGATGGAGGAGATCCGCGCGCGGGTGGACCGCATCGTGAAGGATCCCGCCACCGCCGAGGCGCTCAAGCCCTACTACAACCAGCTGTGCAAGCGGCCGTGCTTCCACGACGAGTACCTGGAGACGTTCAACCGGCCCAACGTGAAGCTCGTGGACACCAACGGCAAAGGCGTGGAGCGCATCACCCCCACGGGCGTGGTCGTCGACGGCCAGGAGTACCCGGTGGACTGCCTCATCTACGCCTCGGGCTTCGAGCTGTCGTCGAGCTACAGCCGGCGCCTGGGCTTCGAGATCCACGGCCGCGGGGGCACGACGCTCACCGACAGCTGGGCCACGAATGGCCCGTCCACGCTGCACGGCATGCACTGCCGGGGCTTTCCCAACCTGATGATGTTCAGCACGACCCAGAGCGGCTACGCCATCAACTTCGTGCACATCCTCGCGGAGCAGGCCCGGCACGCCGCCCACATCGTCCAGCACTGCGCCCAGCAGGGTGTCCAGGTCATCGAGCCCTCGGAAAAGGCGCAGGAGCAGTGGTGGCAGGTCATCCTCGCCCAGCTCATGAAGACGCCCATGGCCTTCGGCGGTCCGGACTGCACGCCGGGCTACTACAACAACGAGGGCGTGGCCCCGGGCCCGAACGCCATGCGCTACGCCGGCTTCGCGGGCGGCACGCTGGAGTTCGTCGAGATGCTCGACCTGTGGCGCAAGCAGGGAGACCTGGCGGGCCTGGAGCTCACGCGGGCCGGGAGCGCGCCCACGCCCGCCTGATTCAGGGCGCCAAGAGCCCGAAGCGCGCCAGGCTCTCGGCGGTGGCCACGAGCGCCTCCTCGTTGGAGCGGGGGTTCCAGCCCAACAGGCGGCGCGCCTTGTCGGACGTGGCGTTCTTGACCTTGCCGAGCTCCGGCAGCATCGCGCGCACCTCGGGATTCCACCGGGCGCTCAGGCGCACGAGCCAGTCGGGGAACTGCCGGGTGGGCACCTTCCGGGCCCGGGGGCCCAGGTGCCGCCGGAGCACCAGGGCGACCTCGCGCAGGGACAGGCACTCGCCCGCGACGGCGAGGAAGCGCTCGCCCCGGGCGGCCGGACTCGTCATGGCGCGCAGGTGCAGGTCCGCCACGTCCCGCACGTCGACGATCCCGAAGGAGCTGCGCGGAAAGCCCGGCATGGCTCCCTCGAGCATGCGCTTGAGCAGCAGGACCGAGCTCGCGAAGTCCGCCCCCAGTACCGGGCCGAACACCCCCACCGGGTTGATCACGACCAACTCCAGGGCGCCCCCCTCCCGGGCGATGAAGTCCCAGGCCGCGCGCTCGGCCAGCGTCTTGGACTTCACGTAGGCGGTCGCGCCGGGGCTCTGGGTGTCGGTCCAGTGCGTCTCGTCGAACGGGGTGTCCCGGGGCGGATGCCCATAGCCCACGGCCGCGAACGACGACGTCATCACCACGCGCCGCACCCCGGCGTCCCGCGCGGCGCGCAACACCCGGAGCGCGCCGTCGCGCGCGGGGCGGATCAGCTCGTCCTCGTGCTGGGGCTCGCCCGGGGGAAAGGGCGAGGCCACGTGCAGCACGTACGTGCAGCCGCGCACCGCGTCCGCCCAGCCCGCGTCCGCTTGGAGGTCCGCGGCGACGAACCCGAGGCGCTCGCCCGGCTCGGCGCCCGCCTGTCTCAACTGGGCGCGCACCTCGCCCTCGCGCTTGAGGTCTCGCACGGTGGTGCGCACCGTGTGGCCCGCCGCCAGGAGTTGAAGGAGGCAATGGCCCCCGATGAAACCGGAGCCTCCGGTGACCAGGACCGTCGTGGGGGAGTTCATGCCCGGAAGTGTGCGCGCGGACAGGCCCGGGGAGAACGGATGGAATCGAAAAGGACCTTGAAGTAGAGCTTCAGAATGTCCTTCACGCCCCTGCATGGCCTTCACGCCTTCGCCGTGGTCGCCCGCCATCGCGGCTTCTCGGCGGCGGCCCGGGAGCTGGGGGTGTCTCCCTCGGCGCTGAGCCAGTCCGTGCGGCAGCTCGAGGAGCGGCTCGGTGTGGTGCTGCTGTCCCGGACGACCCGCAGTGTCGCGCCGACGGAGGTGGGCGCGCGACTGCTGGAGCGCAGTGGGGTGCCCTTGGAGCGGGCGCTCGAGGGGCTGCGCACGGTGGTGCACGAGGCGGGCGAGCTGACCGGGACCGTGCGCCTGAGCGTGCCCGAGTTCGTGACGGAGCACGTCCTCGCGCCCCTCGTCGCGCGCTTCCTGGAGGCGCACCCCCGGGTGACGCTGGAGATCGACGTGGACAGCCGGCGGGTGGATCTGGTGCGCGAGGGCTACGACGCGGGCGTGCGGATGGAGAACATCCCCAAGGACATGATCCGCTCGCGGCTGGGCGCGCCGTTCCGGCTGCTGGTGGTGGGCGCGCCGTCGTACCTGGCGCGCCACGGCGAGCCGCTCAAGCCCGAGGACTTGCTGCGCCATCGGTGCCTCGGCATGCGCGCGGCCTCGGGGCAGGCGCACCCGTGGGAGCTGGAGCGGGGCCGGCGCGTCTGGAAGGTGCCCGTGAAGCCCGTGCTGCTCTGCGATGAGCGCAGGGCCCGGTTGGCCATGGTGGAGGCGGGCGTGGGGCTCGGCTACGTCGCCGAGCCCGAGGTCGAGCAGCACCTCGCGCGCGGCACCTTGCGGCCCGTGCTCGAGGCGTATGCCGCGCGCGTGCCGGGCCTCTTCCTCTACTACCCGAGCCGGCGTCAGGCGTCGCCGGCGTTCCGGGCGTTCGTCGAGAGTGTCCAGCGACACCGCCGGCCTTGAGCGGCGCCATGCGCGTCACGCGGAGGGCGTGCCGGTCCACGCCTTGCATCGCGCGGGGGCATGCTCCCGCCTCCCGCGTCTCCGATGCGTCGTCTGCGTCCGTTGTTCCTCGGCCTGCTCCTGTCGGGAGAAGTCCTCGCCGCCGGGGATGCGCCCCGGCTCGCGCGGCTCGAGGCGCCCCGGGAGGAGGAGGCGCGCCCGCCCGTGAACCGGGGCGCGCGCATCCTCGCGGAGGCGGGCGTGGGCGGCCTGGCCGCCGTGAGCGGTGCCCTCGTGCTGGGCCTGGGCAGCGCGGGCCTGTGTGAGGTGTCGGGCTGGGGCGGGGAATGGGACTGCCTGGGCGTGGGGCTGTTGGGCGGCGGCGCGGGCCTGCTCGCGGGCTACGGCCTGGGCGTCTGGGGCACGGGCGAGGCCCTGGGCGGTGACGGCCGCTTGTGGGCCACGCTGCTCGGGATGGGGCTGGGCGTGGGCCTGGGCGTGCCGCTGGTCCAGGACACCCACGGCGCGAGTCCCTTCGTGCTGGGCGCGGTGGGCGGCCTCCTCGGCTACGAGCTGTCCCAGTCCGAGGCACCCGAGGCCGTGGCGCTCACGCGGCCGCGCCTCGTGCCCGTGGTGTCCTTCTCCAAGCAGGGCGGGCTCCTGGGGCTGAGCGGACGCTTCTGAGTCCCCAGGCGTCCCCGGTGGGCGTGCAGCGCGCTGCACACCGCCGTGAACGACTCGGTACACACGGGGCACCCGCGGGCGTCGGAGGCCCCCTTCGCCCGGGTGGGGGTGGGCTGGTCCTCGCCTTGCAGTCGGGCCCGGCATGCCCCGTTCCCGTCCATGTGGTCTCTCGCTTCACGTGTGCGTGTCGTCCCTCGTCCTGTTGCTGTCCGGGGAGGTGTTCGCCGCCGGGGACGCCCCGCGGCTCGCGCGGCTCGAGGCGCGCGGGGACGGGGAGGAGGACCTGAGGGCCGAGGCGCGCCCGCCCATGAACCGGGGCGTGCGCATTCTCGCGGAAGTGGGCATGGGGGGCCTCGTCGCGTTGGGCGGAGGCTTCGTGGGCGGCGCGGTGGGGCTCGGCTTGTGCGAGACGGTGGGCCTGGGCCGCAAGGGCCACCTGCCGTGTCTGGGCACCACCCTGCTGGGCGCGGGCGCGGGCATCGCCGCGGGCTACGGCCTGGGCGTCTGGACCGCGGGCGAGCGCCTGGACGGCGATGGGCGGTTGTGGGCGGCGCTGCTCGGCACCGGCCTGGGTGTGGGACTGGGCCTGCCCCTGATCGAGCACGTCGGCGGTGCGAGTCCCTTCGTGCTGGGCGCGGTGGGCGGCGTGCTCGGCTACGAGCTGTCCCAGGCCGAGGTGCCCGCGTCGGGGGAGGCCCTGGCGCTCACGCGGCCACGCCTCGTGCCCGTGGTGTCCTTCTCCCGCGACGGGGGCCTGGTCGGCATGAGCGGTCGCTTCTGATGCGAGGTGTCATTTATTCACTTGTAGTGATTTTCATGTGACTCGGGGAGGATGTTCCTGGGTCCGGGCAGGGTGGGGTGGCCGCCCGCTGGATCCCCGAGGAGAACACAGTCGATGAAGCGATCGGTCCTGGTGTGGAGCTGCTGTGCCGTGTTGTGGGGGGCGTGTGGTGTGGATGATCCAGGGGTCGTCGACCGTCCCACGGACGGTGGGACCCGCCCCCCCGTTGAAAAACCCCCTCGCCCGGCGGAGCCGATCACCGTGCGCGGCAAGGTGCTCGGCGTGCTGGGGGCGCCCGCCACGGCCATGTCCGTCCTCATCCCCGGCGAGGGCCGCCAGGTGGTGCGCGTGGATGGCACGGGGGCCTTCAGCATCGCGGGCGTCACGCCGCCCTACGAGCTCATCGTGGCGGATCCAACGCGCCGCTTCGCCGCCGTCTACCAGGGCCTGACGCTCGCGACCCCCACGCTCGCCCCCGAGTTCGACTCCGAGGCCCCCCGGCGCTCGGCCACCGTGACGGGCTACGTCCTGGGCTCGCTGGGGAACGACACGCGGCTGAGGATCTCGCTGGGCGGCTCGGGAGCCAACGGCTCGGGCGTCGTGGAGTCCGTCCGGGGCAACGAGAACAACTACTCGCTGAGCGCGGAGTGGCGCGGGTACCCGTCGGTGGCCGCCACGGTCTACGCGCTCCAGGTGGAGGCGAGCGATGACGACGCGCCGCCCACGCGCTACCTGCGCTTCGGTCAGCGCGACGTGTCCCTGACCGACGATGTCACCTTGAGCCTGCAGGACTTCGACCTGCGGAGCATCACCCAGGCCAACCTCGAGGGCACCGTCTCCGTGCCGGCCGGACATGAGCTCCGAAGTCGCCGGATGTTCCTCTCGCCCAAGCCGGGCAGCGAGTTCGAGCTGTTCAGCGACACGTCCTCGGCGGGCCCGTTCAACTTCGTGGTGCCGCGGATCGACGGGGCCACGCTCGCCCTGTCCGTCTACGCGACCGAGACCCCCGAGACGGAGGACCGCGTCGAGCTGACCTACATCAAGCGGGGCCTGAGCGCCCGCGCCACCCCGGCCCCCCTGGTGCTCCCGGAGACGGTCCGGCCGCTCCAACCCGCGAACGAGGCGACGGCCCTGACGCGCGGCAGTGACTTCTCCTGGTCGGCCTTCCCCGGCGGCGTGCATCGGCTCCTCGTCGTGCAGGACGACGACGCGACCGAGACGCCCTACGCGCTGGCCGTGTTCACGAAGGACACCCGGGCCACGCTCCCGGACCTGAGCCCGTTCGGCATCTCCGTGCCCGCCAGCGCCGAGTTCTTCTGGTACGTCGACGGGCTGGGCCCCGCGGCCTCCGTGGACGACCTGGTCAAGCTCGTGGAGGGGGGTGACCCCCGCTTCCATGGCACGGGGGACTACGCCCTGAGCAGGACGCGCCGGCCGCGCGCGTTCACCACGTCCGCGACGCCCTGAGCGTCACGCCGGCCCTTGCTCCTCCAGTCGCTCGCGCAAGGCCCGGGCCTCCTCGCGTGCCTGGGCCGCGCGCTCGTGCTGGCCCAGGGCCTCGCGGACGACCGAGACATTGAGGAGCGCGGTGGCGAGTGCATCGAGGTCCCGGGGACTGTCGCCCACGCGCTCGTGGATCCGACGCCGCAGCGCCAGGGCTTCCTCCAGGGCGGCGAAGGCGGCCGCGCGGTCCAGATGCCATTGGACGGCGCCCACGTGATGGAGGGCACCGGCGAGGTCCCGCAGCGCCTTGGTCGTGTCCCCCCAGGTGGCGAGGCTCTGGCGGTCGAGCGCCAGGGCTTCCTCGACGGAGGCGAGGGCGGCCGGGAAGTCACCTCGGCTCTTCTGTTCCTGACCCACCCGGCCGAGCGAGAGGGAGAGATCTCGCAGGGTGCCGGGGGTGTCGCCCCCCAGGGCCCGAAGCTCGCGAGTGAGGGCCAGGGCCTCCTCGAAAGCGGCGAGGGCGGCCTCGCCGTCTCCCGTGGCCTGCCGCGTGTCCCCCGTCTTCGCCAGGATGACGACGAGGTCACGCAAGGCGTGAGGCGTCTCACCCAGGAGCGTGAGCGAGCGTCGGCAGAGGACCAGGGCTTCCTCGAGGGCGGCGCGGGCGGCCTCGCCTTCGCCCAGGGTCAACCGCATGTCGCCGACACGTTCGAGGGCCCTGGCGAGCTCCGACAGGGACTCGCCCGTCTCCCCCTGGAGGGCATGGAGCCGGCGATGCACGGTGAGCGCCTCCTCGAGGAGGGGCTGAGCGGCCTCGACGTCGCCCAGGCGCGAGCGCACGTCGCCCACGTCCATGAGGCTGTCGGCGAGCGCATCCAGCGCCTGGGCCGTATCCCCCCAGGCGGCGTGGAGCCTACGACGCAGCGCGAGCGCTTCCTCGTAGATGGGGAGGGCCTCCTCGAGGTCATCCAGCAGGAAGTGCATGCTGCCCACGAAGGAGAGGGCCGTGGCGAGCTCGGCGAGCGCCTCGGGGGTGTCTCCCCGGAGGGTGTGGAGTCGGCGGTGCAGCGCGAGCGCTTCCTCGTAGGCCGTGCGCGTGGCCTCGCGCTCTCCCAGATGATGCCGCACGTTGCCCACTCGCTCGAGCGCCGCGGCGAGGGTATTCAAGGCCTCGGGCGCGTCTCCCCAGGTGGCACGCATCTGGCGGGCGAGGGCCACGGTCTCGTCGTAGGCCTCACGGGCGGTCGTATGATCCCCCAGGCTCTGCCAGAGGCCGCCGACATTGGCGAGCGAGGTGATCAGGCCGTGCAGGGTCTGGGGCGTGTCGCCCTGGAGGGCGCGCAGCTCGCGGGCGAGGGCCAGGCTTTCCTCGAAGGAGGCGCGGGCGGCCGAGAGCTGACCCAGGCGCCGCTGGAGGGCGCCGACCCGACCGAGGGTGAGGGAGAGGTCATGCAGGGTATAGGGCGTGTCTCCCTGGAGGACACGCAGTTGGCGGGTCAGGGCGAGGGACTCGTCGAGGTACACCCGGGCGGCCTCGAGGTCCCCCAGATCCTCGCGCGCGCTGCTGGCCTTCTCCAGGGCGATGGCGAGGACCCGCAGGGTGGTGGGCGTCTCTCCCTGGGTGGCGCGCGCCTGGCGGCCCAGTTCGAGCGCCTGCTCGAACGCGGCGAGGGCCGAGGTCAGCTCTCCCCGTGACAGGGCGATGTCGCCTAGGGCGTTCAGCAGTTGCGCCCGATACGGAGCGTCGGAGGCGCCCACCGTGGCGAGCGCCTGCTCCAGGTGATCCGTCGCGGCGGCCGGGTCTCCTTGGGCTTCCTCGATCCGGGCGAGCAGGTGAAGGAGGATGGCGCGTTGCCGCGGGGTCAGCGTGGGGTGCCGGGCGGCGAGCCGTTGGGCCTCGCGGGCCGTCTTCAGCGCCTCGTGCGTCTGCCCCTCCTGGAGCAACGTTTCCGCGCGCTGTCCCAACACCTCCACCCGCCGGGGGTCGTCCTGCTCCGCCGTCGCCAGCAGCCGCTCGGACTCGGCGAGGGTGAACGCCGTCAGGGCCCGGGCCTCGGGGGAGGGCTCGCTCGCGCGCGGCACCGGCGGAGCGCTCGCGGGTGGACGCGCGCCCTCCGACCCGCGCTCCACCACGAGGGGCAGCTCGATCACCAGGCCCCGGATGGACCAGAGATCCGAGGCCGCCTCGCGCAGGAGGGGCTTCAGCTCCGGAGGCGCGGCGAGCACGAGGCCCCCGCGCAGGTGCCGGCGCAGGGCATCGCGTCGCTCGTTCAGGCGCGAGAGCAGCTCCAACCAGGCCTCGCGCCAGGGCCGCTCCGGCCCCTCACCGGGATCGAGCCGCAGGGCCTCCACCCACGTGCAGTCCGCGCTCGCGGCCTCGGGGGAGAACAGCACGGGCAGCAGCGCGCGCAACGCCGAGGGGCTCTCAGGCAGGTGGGTGTCCAGCCGGCGCGTCTGGCCTCGGAGCTGCCACTCGGCGCGGCGGCGCAGCACGCCCGTGCCCAGGGGGGAGGGCGCGAAGACGAAGCCGAGCCAGAACCCCTCGGACAGCTCCAACTGACGCCGGAGTCGCAGCCACTCCGCCTCGCCCTCGGGGCCGAGGTCCGCCTCGCCGGGCGGCCTCACGGCGCCGTCGCCGCGCGCAGACGCGTCTCCTCCACCTGGCGCCTCACGACGTCGCGCACGAGCGGGTGCACGTCGTACCACTCGTCGCCGTTGCGGTAGTAGAGCGCCAGGTGCGTGTCCAGGTAGCGCGCGAGATCATGCAGCTGCTTGATCTCCGGCAGCGCGACGCCGTGCGTGGTGGCGATGAGGTGGAGCCACCTGGCGTCCGCGTCGGCGATGGGGAGGAACTCGGTGCGCACCTGGGCGATGGCCGCGTCCACCGTCTCCGGGGACACGGGGAGCGTGTCGGCCCGGCGGATGATCTCGGAGAACAGCCGCAGGAAGTCGCGCAGGTGGCCGCCGGACAGGAGGCTCAGCCGATCGAGCGTCTCGCGCTCCGGGCCGAGCAGCCGCCGCCAGTCGCCGCGCGCGGAGACGAGCCGCTCGAGCAGCTCGAGCCCCGGGGGGAAGACCTCGCCGGCGGTGGCGCGCAGCTTCGGGTTGTTGCGCACCTTGAGGGCCGGCAGCACCTGGACACCGCCCGGCGAGTAGAGCGTGCCCAGGTTCGGGTAGAGCACCTTGAGGTAGGGGGGAATCGTGTAGACGACGTGCAGGTGATCGAAGTGCAGCTTGTCGCTGTGGCTGGTGAACAGGTTCACCACGGAGTCCTGCACGGCGGTGGCGTTGGTGGACGTGCCCCGGATGTGCTCCATGGAGTCCAGCAGGAGCACGACCTCCGTGTTGGGGCCGTGCTTGTCCTTGACCCGCTTCACGCAGCCGGTGACGTAGGCGCGCACGTCCTCCACCAGCGCGCCCAGGTGCCCGGACATGCGCTTTTGCAGCGTGTCGCGGAAAGACGGGTCGCTCTTGAGCGCCACCTTGATGCCCGACGTGGACAGGTCCGGCAGGCTGATATGGGTGCGCGTGAGCAGCTTCGCGAAGCGCTCCCAATAGCCCTCCCGGGCGGGATCGTTCGGCAGGAAGCCCTCCTTCTGGAGCGCGTCCCCGAAGGCACCGGCCACGGCCAGCAGGAAGTCGATGATGTCCACGCTCTGCGAGAGGTTGATGTAGTCCTCGATGTCGCAGAGCACGACCTTGTAGTCCCCCTGGGCGCTCAGGGCGCGGCGCAGGCGGTGCAGCTCGGTGCTCTTGCCGCTGCCCCGGAAGCCCGAGAAGAGCTGCACGCTCTGCCCGAGCGCGAACTGGATGGGCCGCGCCAGCAGCTTGACCGGATCATGCGGCGCCAGCTCGGGCGTCTCGTACAGGGGGACGTAGCGGCCCGCGTCGCTGCCCGTGAATTCGATGGGCTGATCGGTGACCGCGCGGAAGAAGGAACGGAGGAACGGCAGGTCGTCGGTCTTCATGCGCGGGGTTCCACGGGGAGGGAAGCGGCGGACACTCGGTCCGGCTCTAACAGATGCGCACGGGGCTGGGGCGGCGATCCGCGCTCCGGGGTGGAGACCGTTGTCATCAGGGGTCCTCTCCTCTGGTGAGTGATGTCACCGGGGGGATGGGCTCCGGAGACAGCGCGGCTGAGGAAAATCCAGGGGTTGGAGCTTGGCACGCGCGGTGCTTTGGGTCCTGGACATCCCCGCCGCCGAACTCCGAGCACCCACGCCATGTCCATCTCCCGCCTCTCCTCGTCCCCGTCGCCGTCCTTCCAGAAGTGCTCGCGCGCGCCCGAGGCCTCCGCGGGCGCCAAGGCGTCGCGGTGTGGCTCCACCCAGGCGGGAGGACCCCAGGCCGAGCAGCAGCTGGACGCGGTGGTGCAGCAGATCCAGCAGCTGCTCAAGAAGCTCAACTCGGACGGCTTCGACGCCGCGCCCAAGGGCGCCGGGAGCGCGGGCAAGCGCTGTGGGAGCGCGGGCGGCGCGGGTCCTGCCCCCCAGGCCGCGATCGCGCCGGAGTCCGCCCCGAAGGCGCCCGTCACGAAGGGCGCGGCCAACGCGGACGAGGTGGCCAGGCAGATCGCCCAGGACGCGACGAACTGGAAGTACGACTACTCGGGCGGCAAGTCGTTCGACCAGGCGGTGCGCAACGAGGACACCTTCGACAGCGGCAAGGCCGGCGTCTGCACCGACATGGCCCTGGAGGCCGCGCAGCGCTTCGAGGCCAAGGGCGTGGATGCCCGCGTCGTGGCCGGAGAGACCGATCGGGGCCTCCACGCCTGGGTCGAGTACAAGGGCGAGGACGGCCAGTACAAGCGGTTCGATCCCACCGCGGCCACCACCAAGGACGCCAGCAAGGCCATCGACACGGACAGCAACGGCTACGGCTACGGCAAGATCGTCGAGACCTACAACGACATCCCCGCCGAGGTGCCGTCCCTCTGACGCACGCGAGGACTCGGCGCGCTCCGGCCCCGCTTTTTGACGGGGCCGCGCCCGGGTGGGATATGTCTCCAGGTAACCCGATTATCCGGGTTAACCCCAACCCTCCGAGCCCCATGATCCGTTTGCTCCTCGGCGCCGTCACCGGTGCCTTGCTGTTGACCTCCGTCTCCCCGGCGCACGCCGCCGACCCCGTTCCCCAGGCCCGAGGCACGGCCTTCCACACCGAGGTGCACCCGCCGCACTGGATGCCGTGGACCACGGATGGCGCGCCCGCGATCACCAGTGGCCCGGCCTTCCTCACGCATGGCCTGCGCTGCAGCGGGCGCTATTGCGACGACGTGAGCCTGCTCAACGTGGAGTCGGGCTTCACGCACACCACCAGCTGGTGGACGGACGGCTTCTCGGAGGAGGGCAACAACGAGCGGGTGTGCGCCAACAACGGCTTCGTCACGGGCCTGTCGTGCGCGAGCGACTACTGCGACACGATCGCGCTGCGCTGCTCGCAGCTCGACAACGGCGGGGTGCGCGCCAACTGCTACTGGTCCGAGGCCGTCTCGGACGAGAGCGGCGGCACGTTCGTGGCGCCCGAGTCGATGTTCCTCGCGGGCGTGCGGTGCAGTGGCCGCTACTGTGACAACAAGCAGCTCTACCTCTGCCAGGCCAACGCGGGGGGGCCCACGCTGGACGTGAACGCGATGGCGCGGCAGTTCGCGCCCCGGCTGCGCTTCGATCAGGAGTTCTCCACGGGCTCGGGCGAGCAGAGCAAGTGCTTCCCGAGCGACCCTGGCACCTACTACACCCAGCGCGCGCAGGGGGTCTCGGCCGTGTCGCTGTGCAACAAGGACTACGGGCTCATCCGCGACAACCGGGTGCCCACGTACTACGTGGCGCAGCAGATCGGCACCAACACGGTGATGCTGCGCTACTGGTATTTCTATGCGTGGCAGAGCACGTGCTTCGCGTCGGCGGGCGCCCATGCCGCGGACTGGGAGTCGATGGCGGCGCTGATCGTCGACGGCAAGCTGAGCCGGGTGGCCTACTACCAGCACGGCGGATGGTACAGCAAGGAAGCGGGCACCTTCGAGCTGGCCGATGGCACGCACCCGGTGGGCTACGTGGGCAAGAATGCCCATGGCACCTATCACGACAACGGCGGCACGGGCGGCTGTCTGTATTTCGAGGACTACCGCAACCCCGGCGGCAATGACTATCGCATGGACACGTGGAACAACCTGGTGCCGCTCGCGCGGGGCAGCGGGGCGCCCGCGTGGGTGAACTGCACGGGCTCGGGCTGCTTCGATGGCATCGGCCACCCGCTGGAGCAGACGGGCGACCTGCGCGCCATGCGCGGCTGCGGCAAGGACGGCTGTGGCAAGTCGTCGGTGGGGGAGCTCATTCCCTTCCAGACGGATCCCACGGGCGCGGACCACACGGGCCTGTTCCCGCAGCACAGCGGCAAGGTGATCGAGGTGCCCGGCGCGAGCACCAGTGACGGCGCCAGGCTCACCCAGTCCACGAACCGGGGCACGGCCCACCAGCGCTGGCTGCTCGAGGCCACGGGGGATGGGTACTTCACGCTGCGCGCGCGCCACAGCGGCAAGTGCATGGACGTGGCGGGCGCGTCCACGGCGGGCGGCATGAACGTGAGCCAGTACACCTGCAACGCCAAGGACAACCAGCGCTACCGCCTGACCCCGGGCGCCAACGGCGTCTTCACCCTCCAGGCCAAGCACAGCGGCCAGTGTCTGGATGTCGCGGGCGCCACCCAGGACGACGGCGGCTTCCTCGTGCAGTGGCCCTGCGCCGGGACGACGAACGAGAACTTCCGCTTCGCCCGCTGAGCCCTTTGTCCCCCGCGTCCGCCGGTGATTGTGCTCCGTCTGGAACAATCCAGCGGAGCCGTCCCGGCGGGCCGGAAGGGGATGGCCAGACAAGAAAGTTTTTATCAGACAAGACAGACATCAACCCTGACCTGCCGTGAAATCGGGTTTAAACCCGAAAAAATGAGGGAACGGCTCAATACGGATGTCTTGCACATGCTGGACGATGGGGACGGCGCTGGTCGCCCTCCCGCTCGCACCCCCGCATCCCTTCGAAAGTCAGGAGACACGGATCATGATGGGTCTGAAGAAGCTGTTCTCGGCGGCGATGATGTTCTCGGCCATGGCCATGGGATTTGTCGCGCAGGACGCCGCGGCCGCCTGTCGTGGCAACTGGGCCGAGGGCACCGCCTATAGCGTCGGCGACGGCGTGAGCTACAACGGTGGCAAGTACACGGCGCTCCAGGCCCACACGGCCTGCGTGGGCTGCGGCTGGAACCCGGCGGCGACCCCGTCCTTGTGGAAGACCGGCGGTGACTGCAGCGGTGGCACCACGCCTCCTCCCACCGAGCCGCCTCCGTCCACGGGCGGCAAGGGCATCGCGGCCTTCCTGAGCGAGTCGCAGTTCAACCAGATGTTCCCCGGCCGCAACGGCTTCTACTCCTACTCGGCGCTGGTGGCCGCGGCCAACACCTTCTCCGGGTTCGCCACCCAGGGCAGCACCGACAACCAGAAGCGTGAGGTCGCCGCGTTCCTGGCCAACGTCGCGCACGAGACGGGCAACCTCGTCTACATCGAGGAGATCGCCAAGTCGACCATGTGCGACACCAGCTGGGGCCCCCCGGGCTGCGGCTGCGCCGCGGGCAAGCAGTACTACGGCCGTGGCCCCATCCAGCTGTCGTGGAACGGCAACTACTGCGCCGCGGGCAACGCCCTGGGCGTGGACCTGAAGAACGATCCGGACCGCGTGGCGCGTGACGCGACCATCGCCTGGCGCACGGGCTTCTGGTTCTGGATGACCCAGACGGGCGCGGGCTCCATGACGGCGCACAACGCCATGGCCAACGGCGTCGGCTTCGGCGAGACCATCCGCACCATCAACGGCGCGCTGGAGTGCGGGGGCCGCAACCCCGCCCAGGTCCAGAGCCGCATCAATAACTACACCCGCTTCTGCCAGATCCTCGGCGTGAGCGTGGGCAGCAACACCGGCTGCTAGGCCGCACGCGCAACACCTGACGTGAACGAGCCCCGGGGGGACACGGTCCCCCCGGGGCTTCGTCATGTCCGGGGTCGGGCGAGGGCGGGGGCGGGTGCTCCGGACATGAAAAGAGCCCCGGGAGAGGCGGGCCTCTCCCGGGGCTCTTCGTGCTTCATGGGCGGGGCGCGAGGCCCGGCCGGCTAGCCGTTGCGGCGCACCATGGCCACGTCGTAGCGGCGCTCGGTCACGGCGCCCGTGGCGGCCGAGCCCGGACGCGTCATCGCGCCCGTCTTGGCGTCCACGTAGAAGCGGTTGTTGGGGTTGGTGTCCTTGCCGCGGCTCGCGTTGGTCGTGCCCGGATCGTGGAACGTGTAGAAGGTGCGGCCCTTGTCGTCCACGCCCCGGCCGGTGATGGTGACGAAGTGATCGGTCAGCCCGTCCACGTTGTAGTCGGAGTCCTTGTGGCTCACGCCCACGACCACCGGCTTGCCCTTGTCGAGCTGCTGGTCGATGTAGGCGCGGCCCTCGGCGGCCTTCTTGGAGTTGACCTCGAGCTGGCCCTTGCTGTT
Organism: Archangium primigenium; assembly: GCF_016904885.1. Taxonomy (NCBI): domain Bacteria; kingdom Pseudomonadati; phylum Myxococcota; class Myxococcia; order Myxococcales; family Archangiaceae; genus Melittangium; species [Archangium] primigenium. The sequence goes on along the minus strand of NZ_JADWYI010000001.1, from coordinate 5,625,691 downwards.
CTCGCTCGTGCCCACCTGGATGCGGTCGGCCGGCCCGAGCACCCGGGCGCCCGAGGCACCCGCCATGGCCGTGGCCGCCTTGAAGCACGCGGTGTTGCTCGGCTCGTAGCCGTGGCCGCCCTCGAACTGGCTGTAGAAGGGCACGTTCACGTGCTTGGCCGGCGTGGCGCCCGGCTTCACCTGCGTGGTGTCGTTGGGGTGGGTCTCGGTGCTGGGGCCGGAGTTCGCCGGGCGGTTGGGGCGGGGGGCCGGCGTGGGCACGGGCTTGTTCGTCGCGGGCTGGCTGGCCGCGGGCTGGGCGGCGGGCGCGGCCGGCTTGGAGCCCTCGCGCTCGAGCATGGCCAGCGCGTCACGGGACTCGGCCTTGAAGCGATCGGCCACGCCCTTCTGCACGTCGGTGGAGCTGCGGGGGAAGTGCGCCAGCTTGCCGTCGGCGCGCACGCGGCCGCGCTCGGCGTAGATGTCCTTGATGAGCTGCGCGTCGCTCACCGTGGCGGGGTCGCGCCCCTTGAGCGCCGTCTTGAAGATGTCATCGGCCGCCTTGGGGCCGTGCTGCACGGAGGTGGACCAGGCCACGTCCCGCAGGGCGTGCGAGCGCGTGTTCACGTCCAGGCCGGTGGCCTTCTTGATCTCCGCGGCGCCCACGTCGTAGTGCGTGGCCTGGATGTAGTCGTGCTGGGCCTTGTCGAAGCCCTGGGGATCCTTGGCGGCCAGATCCTTCCAGGCGGCGGAGAAGGCCTTGGAGCCGGGCTCGTGGCCGCCGAGGGCCGCGTGGTACTGCGGGTGGCTCGTCTTGAGCGAGTTGACGAAGGCCTGCGCCGAGCCGTTGTTGGTGGCGAACTGGTAGGAGCCGTAGGACACGCCGCCGTGGTCCCCCTTGCCGGTGGACACGGTGCCGGCGCCGCGCGCCTCGTACTTGCGGCTCAGGCCGCCGAGCACCTCGCCCGCGGGCGGCGCTCCGGCCGGAGCGGACGGCCGGGAGGTGGCCGGGGCCGGGGTCGGCGCCGGGGTGGAGGGCCGCGGGGCGGACTTGCCCGGGGCGGTGGGCTCGAAGCTGGACGCGCCCGGCATCTTCAGCTGCTGGCCCACGGAAATCTTGTTCGTGTTCTTGATGCCGTTGGCCTGGGCGAGCGCGGCCACCGTGGTGTTGTTGCGCTGGGCGATGCCCGACAGGGTGTCACCGGAGCGCACCGTGTACGCGCCGCCCGACTTGCCGCCCTTGGAGGCGTCGAAGCCGTCCGGCATCTTCAAGGTCTGTCCGGCGGTGAGCCTGTCCGGGTTCTTGATGCCGTTGGCCTTGGCCAGCGCATCCACCGTGGTGTTGTTGCGCGCCGCGATCCCCGACAGCGTGTCACCCGAACGAACCTTGTAGTTGCTCACTCCAGCCATGGACACCGTTCCGGAAGGCCTCATCCCGAGGGACGGGCAAGTCGTGGGGGGATTATCGCGGCTCCCAGGGCGAAGTTTCCTTTTCCCCTCGAATCTTTTCACCCGGAGGCGAAGGGCGGTGGTGGGGCGAGCCGTCAGGCGAGCGTCTGGAGGAAGTCGAGGAAGGCACGCACCTTGGCGGCCGGGTGCTCGCGCGAGCGGTGGTACACATGCACCGGGTAGTGTTCGTCCGACCAGTCGGGGAGCAGCTGCACGAGCCGGCCCGCGTCGAGCAGCTCCCGCACGGCGAACTCGAAAGGTTGGCCGATGCCATGGCCCCCGAGCAGGGCCCCGATGAGGCTGCCCGCGTCGTTCACCACGAGCCGCCCCCCGACGTCGATTGGGAGTACCTCCTCGCCCCGCTGGAACTCCCACTCGAAGAAGCGCCCGGTGAAGGGCTCGCGGATCCGGATGCACTCGTGCGCCGCGTGCAGGAGGTCGCTCGGATGCTGGGGCAGGCCGTGGCGCGCCACGTAGTCGGGCGAGGCGCACGTCACCACCCGGTAGTACGCGAGCCGCAGGCGGATGAGGCCCGAGGGCTCGGGGTCCCCGAAGCGCACCGCCACGTCCAGGCCCTCGGCCACCAGGTCCCCGATGCGGTCGCGCACCACGAGCTCCAGCTCCAGCTCCGGGTGGCGCGCGAGGAAGGTGCCCAGGTGGGGGGAGAGCACGTAGTGCCCGAACGCCGCGTCCACGTTCACCCGCAGGCGGCCCCGCACCGTCGTGCGGGCCCCGGCCACCGCCGCCGTCGCGTCCTCGATGCCCGCGAGCAGCGGGGCCACCTCCTCATAGAAGCGCCGGCCCTCGTCCGTCAGGGTGACGGCGCGCGAGGTGCGATCGAACAGCCGCAGGCCCACCCGCTGCTCCAGCCGTGCCACCGCGCGGCTCACCCCGGACTGCGTCAGCCCCAGCACCCGCGCCGCCCCGATGAAATTGCCCGCCTCCACCACCGCCGCCACCACGCCGAGTCCACTGAGCAGCCCACCGTCGATCGCCATCCATGACTCCCTGTCATGCTTGAACTGAGCCACATGCGCTGGAAGCATTCTAATCCGCCGCGTACTTCTGTCCCAACAGCACGAGGCCCTTGAGGGCCCGACAAGGAGTGGGACATGCGGATGGAAGACAAGGTCGTCGCGATCACCGGCGCGTCCAGCGGCATTGGCGAGGCCACGGCGCGGGTGTTGGCCGCGCGGGGCGCGAAGGTGGTCATTGGGGCGCGGCGCACCGAGCGGCTGGCGGCGCTGGCCTCGGAGCTGGAGGGGAAGGGCGGCCGGGTGGCGTTCCGGGCGCTGGACGTGACGCGGCGCGAGGACGTGCGTGCCTTCGTGGACTTCGCCGGGGAGCGCTTCGGCCGGCTGGACGTGCTCGTGAGCAACGCGGGGCTCATGCCGCTCTCGCCCATCGCGCAGCTCAAGGTGGACGAGTGGGAGCGCATGGTGGACGTGAACCTCAAGGGCGTGCTCTTCGGCATCGCCGCCGCGCTGCCCGGGTTCCAGCGCCAGGGCTCGGGGCAGTTCATCCACGTCACCTCGGTGGCCGACCGCGTCGTGGTGCCCACCGCCGCCGTGTACTCGGGCACCAAGTTCGCCGTGCGCGCCATCTCCGAGGGCCTGCGCCAGGAGGTGGGCGGCTCCATCCGCGTGACGCTCGTGGCCCCGGGCGCCACCGAGAGCGAGCTGGCCCTGTCCATCTCGGATCCCGAGCTGCGGCGCCTGGCGATCGAGCAGTACCGCAAGGATCTGCTCCCGGCCGAGGCCATCGCCCGGGCCATCGCCTTCGCCATCGATCAGCCGGCGGACGTGGACGTCAACGAGCTCGTGGTGCGGCCGACCGCCCAGGGCTACTGAGCGCGGGGTGGGGTAGGCTCGGGGGCATGTGCCGAAGCATCAAGCCCCTGTTCAACTTCGCGCCCCCCGCCACCAAGGAGGACGTGCGCGCCGCGGCGCTCCAGTTCGTCCGGAAGATCGCCGGCACGCGCAAGCCCTCCCAGAAGAACACCGAGGCCTTCGAGCGCGCCGTGGAGGAGATCTTCCAGAGCTCCCAGCGACTGCTCGAGGGGCTCGTGGCCACCACGCCCCCGAAGGATCGGGCGCGCTTCGAGGCCCTCCAGCGCGCGCGCGTCAAACGCGCCGCGCCGTGAGGCCCCGCGCGGGCTACAGCTTCGCGAGCGCCGCGTCGTAGTTGGGCTCCTGGGCGATCTCCGGCACCTGCTCGGTGTGCAGCACCTTGCCGCCCTCGTCCAGCACGACGATGGCGCGCGCGTACAGGCCCGCCAGGCCCCCGTCCTGGATGGTGACGCCGAACTGCTGGCCGAAGTCTCCCCGGAAGCCCGAGAAGCTCTGCGCCTTCTCGATGTCCTCGGCGCCGCAGAAGCGCTTGAGCGCGAAGGGCAGATCCATGGAGATGTTGAGCACGGTGACGCCCGGCGTCTGGGTGGCGCGCTGGTTGAACTCGCGCACCGACGCGGCGCACACCCCGGTGTCGATGCTGGGGAAGATGTTGAGCACGCGCTTGCCCGGAATGGACGAGAGCTTCTTGTCCGCCAGGTCCGTGCCCGTGAGCGTGGCGTCCGGCGCCGTGCTGCCCACGGCGGGCAGCTCGCCCTGGGTGTGGATGGGGTTGCCCTTCAAGGTGATCTTCGCCATGGCGTCCGTGTCTCCGGGGAGGGGAAAGGCGCCCCGTCTACCCGGCCCCCCGGGACGAGCGCCAGGGAAACGTTGCATCATCCCCATCTCATGCGCCCTCCGGCCCCCCGTCTCTCCGACCTGTCCGCTCCGGCGTTGTGGTGGCGGCGCGGCAAGCAGCTCGTGCTCCAGGCCCAGCGGCTGGCACGCTGGACGGCCACGCCCGAGCGCTGGCCCGCGCCCCGGCTCGCGCCCTCCCAGGGGTTGTCCGTCCTCCAGGCCGTCCACCGCGTGGACCTGGCGCGGGCGGATCCCGAGGCGGACCCGAGGCTGGAGGCCGGCAAGCAGCACAACGTGCGGCTCGCGGCGCCCGCCTTCGACGGGCTGTGGGTGACCCCCGAGCGGCCCGTGTCCTTCTGGCGGGTGCTCGGGCGGCTCTCGGCGCACGCGGGCTTCCAGCACGGCCTGTCCTTGCGCGGCGGGTGCCTCACGCCCTCGCTCGGCGGCGGCATCTGCCTGCTGGCCAATGCGCTCTTCGAGCTGGCGGCGCGTCAGGGCTGGCACATCCTCGAGCGCTCCGGGCACACGCTGGAGGCCGTGCCCCCCGCGCCGGGCGTGCTCTGGGGCCTGGATGCCACGGTGGCCTGGCCCTACGTGGATCTGGTGGTGGCGCCGCGCGAGGGGCCGGTGCGGCTCGGGGCCCGGGTGGTGGACGGGCAGTTGCGGCTGAGCCTCCACGGCGAGGCGCCCCCCCGGACGCGCTCCCGGTTGTGGGCCGAGGACGACACCCGCGTGGAGACCGCCGAGGGCCCGGTGCGCTCCAACCGCATCGTGCGCGCGGTGGAGGACGTGGCCACGGGCCGGCTCCTGGAGACGGGGACGATCGCGGAGAACCGGCGCCGGCTGCTCGATGCGGCGGCGCGCCAGCGCACCTGTCTGTCGTGCGGCGAGACGGCGTGCCACGCCCGGGTCGAGGTGCCCGCGCACGAGGGCCGTGGGCCATGAGGCTCGTGCTCGTGCCGGAGCCCGCGCCGTGGCTCGCGCGGCTGGCCACCGTGCTGGGCGAGGGCCCACCCGCGGACGTGTGCGCCCCCTGGTCCCTGCCCGCGGGCCCCGAGCGCTGGTCCGCCGTGCCCGCGCGGCTGCGCGCGGCGTGGCGCCGCCGGGTGCCCGCCGTGTCCGAGGGCGCGCGGGTGTGGGGCCTTCCGGGCTGGTGGGCGGTGGAGGCGGGGCTGCGGCTGCGGGGGCGCTCGGCCTCGGCGGTCTTCCAGTCCCGCTTCCTGCTGCGCGAGGGGCTGGCGCATGCCGTCGCGCCGCTCGTACCCGCGCGGGTGGAGACGGTGGTGGCGCCCTCCCTGTGCGCCCGCGAGCCCTTCGCGGCGGCGCGGCGGCGGGGGGCGCGGTGTGTGTTGATCGAGGACTTGCCCTCGCTGCGGCAGTTGCACGCGGACCTGGACGAGGCGGCGGCGTGTCACCCGGAAGAGGCCTTCCTGCGCAACCACCGGGCGCGGGCGCGGGACGTGGCGCGCCAGGAGGCCGAGCGCGTGCTGGCGGACGAGATCTGGGTGCGCGGGGCCTTCGCCCATGCGCGACTCGTGGCCGCGGGTGTCCCGGCGGAGAAGCTGCGGGAACTGCGGCCTCCGGAGCCACCGCACGCCCGACGCGCCCCACGCACGGGGGAGGGCGAGCGCGTGGCGCTGCTCGCGGGTCCCGCCCTGGCGCGCGGAGGTCTGAACGAGGCCCTGGCCGTGCTCGAGGCCCGGCCCGGGTGGCGCTTGTGGGTGCGGCCCACGGAGGGCACGGCGCTCGCGCGGCTCGTGCACCCCCGGGTGACCCGGGTGACGGAGGCCGCCCAGCGGGGCCTCGAGGGCGTGGACGCCGTGCTGGCCCTGTCCTGGTGCGAGAGCCACCCCGTGGAGGTGGCGCTCGCGGCGGCGCGGGGCCTGCCCGTCATCGCCACGGACCGGGCCGCCGGCTTCGGGCCCTGTACGCGGGTGCCGCGCGGCGATGTGCCCGCCGTGCTCGCGGCGCTGGACGCCCTGGATGCCTGAATCCATTGTACCCAGTTCATGGATACGAGAGCACCCGCCCGTTCAGTCCTCTGTGGCCTGTTTTTCTTCCTGGGGGGCGCCCAGCCTGGACTCGCCCAATCGTCCGCCCCCTGGGATCAGAGCGCCAGCGCCTGTCCCGCGACCCTGGCGAACGTCCGGCGGTCGTGTGGGTGCGAGCCTCGTGAAGAGGCCGTCTTCAACAGCCTGGCGCAGACCCGGCTGAACTCGGACAACCTGCGCTCGCACGTGACGGGTTGCTTCAAGCTCGACGGCGACTTGAACGTCGACCGGTTGAAGGTGAAGGGGGTCGCGGGACTGTCCGGGTGCCTGTCGAAGGCGGAGGACCAGTACCCGGAGTACCGACAGACGCTCGCGGAGCTCGTGGCGGCGGCCAAGAACGTCCCGGATCGCAAGCTGGACATCTGGCTCGATTGCTACGGGAAGGTGCTCGGACAGGGACGCGAGTCGAGCCGACAGAAGCCCGAGCGCTCCGAGCCCACGCGGGCGCGTTCCAACACCGCAACGTCCACCGACGCCCCGCGGGTGAAGGCGCAGCCTGGTGCCGCGGCGTCGACGCCCGCGTCCGCGCCGGACATCGAGCAGCACATCGAGGCCGATGGCCGGGGTCGTGTCGAGATGGAAGGAATGGAGGCGATTCACGATGGCAGGACGGGCTCCGGTGTCATTCGGCAATCCATCAAGGCGAGCGGCGATGGGGTCATCACCACGGGCTCGGTCAAGGCGCGCGTTGGGCCTTAGTCTCCTGGTCGTCGTCCTGCTCGCCGCGTCCGCCGGACACGCGGGCGGTCCGTCGAGGAACAAGGGCGGAGGGGGCCCCAGCGGCACGTCTTCCGTCCACGAGCGGAGCGCGAGGGAATTCGTCTTCTGCGGCGAGGAGACGGTTCCGCGCAAGGCATTCCAGCGCAAGGGGGCGACGCACTTCGTCGTGGCCGATTTCCGCCCCCGCTCCGAGCGGGCGGAGGACATCGAGCTGGGTCGCGCGGCGGCCAATACCGTGGACCGCCTGCTGCGCGACTACATGGTCCGTGTGGCCATGGAAGAGGATGAGAAGCAGGCGCAGACGCAGACGTCGAAGGAATTGGAGGTCTACCGCTTGAGGTGCGTCATCCAGGACGCGACGGCGGCGCTCGCCATCGGGAAGGCGATGGGGGCCGACCTGCTCCTCTGGGGAGACGCGGTGTGTCCCCTGGGCCAGGGGCAGGGCGCGCGGTTGGTGAACATCATCACGACGATCGAGGCGAAGGACAACTCCCGCATCCACACGGGCGAGGTCTCGGCGGGGGTGGAATTGCCCAAGGTGGAGACGGGCTCGTTCTGCGCGCGTGCCTCCATGACCACACCCGACTGGCCCATGATGGACAGCGGTGGCGATGAGGCCCGCTCCGCATGGGTCCTGGAGTTGGGCAACGTGGAGCTGCCTCAAGTCGTCGCGGGCGACGCGTTGGGACTCACGCTGTTCGTGGGCGGACTGCACTTCTACAAGCGGGACGACTACCCGCGCGCGCTGCGCCTGTTTCGCCGTGCCTCGGAGACGCTGCGCACGGACTCACGAAGCGCGGCGACGTTGCTGCGGGTCATGGGACTGACCGAGTTCAAGGCGGGGCGCTCCGATCGCGCCGCGAACTTCTTCCAGCGTTGCGAGACCGTGGCGGAGGCGGACGCTCCAGTCTGGTGGAGCTGTCGTTCTCTGCGGGTGACGGCACACGCCCTCGCGGCGCACCTGACCGAGGCCAAGGCGCTCGCCGAAGACGCGCTCCAACGCGCTCGGCGGACGGGGCACCGGAACGGCGAGGCACTCAGTCTGATGAGCCTGAGTGTCCTGGCCCTGCACCTGTCGGATTTCAAGGAGGCCCGGGCCAGATACACGGAGGCCCTGTCGGTGGACCAGACGACTGGACTGACGACGATGCGCCTTCCCCTGTCGGCATTGGAAGACGAGGGCCTGGACACATCGGAGTTGAAGGAGGCGAGGGGGCGCCGTGAAATGGAGTTGGCCCTGTATGGATTCCTGGGGCGCCGCATGGAGATGGCGGTCACGCGGTTGGAACTGGGCGATCTCTCGCTGCGCCTCCTCGAGCCCGAGGAGGCTCGGAGTCAATATGAGCAGGCCCTGGGCCTGCGGGACGCCATCGGTGTCCCCGTGTTCGCCGCGGCGGTGTTGAACAGGTTGGGAAGCGTGGCACTGCTCACGTCGGACGTGAAGGAGGCCCGCGCGCGGTATCTAGAGGCGCTGTCGCTCTTTCGTGAACACGGCTCTCCCTTGGGGGAGGCGGAGTCATTGGCCACTCTGGGCGGTGTCGCGCTGCTCATCTCGGACATGAAAGAGGCCCGAGCACGATGCGCGGAAGCACTCGCTCTGTACCGGTCCATCGGATCACGGCAGGGCGAGCCTTATGCCCTGTCCTGCCTGGGCAGTGTCGCGCTGCTCACCTCGGACATGAAGGAGGCCCGCTCACGGTTCGCGGAAGCGCTCGCGCTGTACCGGACGCTCGGCCAGGTCATGGGTGAGGCCAATACGCTCAAGAGCCAGGGCGATCTGGCCTCGCGCCTGGCGGAGTTCGATGCGGCCCGGGAGAAGTACACGCAAGCCCTCGCGCTGTACCGGACCGCCCAACTGCCACTCGGAGAGGCCAGCGTGTTGAGGAGTCAGGGAGACTTGGCCCTGCGCATGTCGGAGGAGAACGAGGCGCGCGACACGTACGAGCAAGCGCTCGCCCTCTATCAGTCCCACCGCTTCCGCCTGGGAGAAGCGCACACGCTCAAGAGCCAGGGCGATCTGGCCCTGCACCTATCGAAGCCACAAGAGGCCCAGGAGAAGTACGAAGGGGCGCTGAAGCTGTTCCAGGCCATCGAGCCCGGTGCCCTTGAGGCGGGTGCACGCTTCGGACTGGGACGGGTCGCCGAGGCCCTGGGCCGCGAGGACGAGGCCTCCGCGGCGCACGCACAAGCGCGCGCGGGCTTCGAGCGGACCGGTTGCCGTCAGTGCCTCGTCACGATGGACTGGCGGCGAGGACTCGTCCTCTCCAAACGGGGCGAGACGCAGCGGGCCCGTGAGGTGCTCGTCGGCGCACGGCAAGCCGCGATGGACCTTGGCGAAGTGGCCTTGACCCGTGACATCCAAGCCTCTCTGGACGCGCTCGGCGGGGCGGCGCGTCCGTGACGTCACCTCGCGACGAGCGTGTCGCCACCATTGCTCGTCGCCGGGCACTCACGCGCGGCCGGTCGTGCCCCTTTGGGAGGGGACCACCGGCCTCACGTTGACCCGTCCGGCAGACCGCGCCTAGCGGTTCGTCTGATCGCGCGGGCCGGGCACCTGGCTCTTGGCCTTGTTGCGCGGCTCGGTGGGGTTGGTGTCCGTGCTGATGTTCGAGCCGGTCGCGTTGGTGCGCGAGCCCGCCTCGTTGTTCCACATGCCGTCACGGTAGCGCAGGTCGCGAGCCTGGCCGGTCTCCGAGTCCGTGGTGTCCCGGTTCATGCCCGACGAGGAGTCCACCTTCGTGCCCGAGCCGCCCGTGCCGTAGTCGGTCGTGCTCCCGGTGTTCATCTCCTCCTGGTGCGCCGTGGTCTCGGACGTGGTGCCCGCGCCGCCCAGGCCCTGCTGGGAGCTGGAGCCGTGCATCGGCGAGCCCATGGCGGAGGTGCCCGAGAGGTCCCGGTGGTGAACGTCGGAGTCCTGACCCGGCAGGCCGCGCAGGCTGTCCTGGCTGGGCGGCACGGTGCTGGGCGCCATCGTGCCGGAGGTGGACTCCAGGCCTGAGCCGCCCGTGCCCTGCAGATCCTGGACGTTCTCCCGTTGTGCGTCGCGGGGCTGATCCGAACGGCAGCCGGTCGCGCCCAGCAGCAGGGCCGCCGCCGCGGCGCCCACGATCATCAGTCGGGTGTTCTTCATGGAATGTCCTCCCAAGGGTGCGTTGTCCTGGAAGGTAGGGGGCGACATGCCGGGGTCACAGCGGCCTTGGACTTGAGGCGGGTCGCCCCACTGGCCCAGTGACCAGGAGCCAGGGGCCCGCCTGCCTGGCCGCCGTGCTCAGGGCACCGTGTAGAAGCCCACGGCGTTGGGATCCAGGGTGCCGCTCTCCAGTCGCAGGCCGGTGGCGGAGGCGATGGAGGCCAGGTCCGTGACGCCCAGATCCGCGAGCGAGAACGTCGCCGCCCCGAGCTTGGACTGCACCGTGCCCGCGGGGCTGCCGGTGACGCTCGCCACGCCACCCGTGTAGTAGACCGTGGCCAGGGCGTTGGACGTGTTGCCCGCGGCCGAGGCGGTGAAGTCCCCCGCGCTCAGCGCGAGCGAGAACGCGCCCACGCGCTGGTTGGACGCGTCGACGAGCGTGACGAGGGTGTCATCGCCGAGGGTGCCCGAGGCGAGGCCGCTCTCCAGGATGAAGAAGCGCGTCCTGGCGGTGAAGCCCGCGCCGAGCTGGAAATAGCCGGTGCCCAGGTTGTTGGCGCCGAGGTTCGCCCCCAGGCCCGAGGCGGCGGCATTGGCGGAGGCGGGCGCGGTGCCGCGCGAGTTGGGCGTGTTGGTGCCGGTGACGCCCGAGGCCGTGGCGCCCACGAGGTTGGAGAAGGTGCCCTCCGAGGTGGTGAGCGAGGTGAGCGTCGCCGTGCCGGTGAGCTGGGCCGGGGTGCCGCTCGTCACCGCGCCCGAGAAGGTGGCGCGCGTGGCGGGCTGGCGCCGGGACGGGAGCGGCTCGGCCTGGGCGGAGATCTCATACGCGATGCGGTGGATGTTGACCGCCTCGGTGGCGCTCAGGCCCAGGGCCGCCGCGGCGCTGCCCGAGCCCGTGGCCAGGGCGCGGGGATCCGCGCCAGTGAGCCGGGTGAACAGCACGGACGCGGACAGGTAGCTGCCGTACTTGCCCGCGTGGCGGCTGTCCGAGGCGCTCCAGAGGTTGAACTGGCCCGGGGTGATGCCGTTGGAGGGATCCGGATCCGCCACGCCCTGATCGATGGCGCGCAGGAAGCCCTCGCCCACGCGGGCCACGCCGGTGAAGCCGTACTGGGCCGCGGCGTTGGCATAGGCGCTGCGCAGGTCCTCCTGCATGGCCTTGAGGCCCGTGACGCCGCTGGGGTAGCCCTGGTTGGCGACCGAGGTGGGCGAGGCCCACGTCTGGTAGAGGAACACGCGGGCCGAGGGGTTGGCCGACAGCACGAGCCGCCGCAGGTTGTCCGCGCCGGTGGTGAACGCGGTGGGGTTGCCGCCCCGGGCGGTGGGCAGGGGCACGGTGCTGTTCTCCTGGAGCACCACGGTGTCCCAGGCGCGGCCGATGATGGCGGCCTTGGTGGCGTAGTGCCCGCCGAGCGTCTCGCCGCTCATGGTCTCGAGGGTGACGGCGTACGAGAGCCCCGCCTGCACGGTGAGCTGCTTGAAGATGCCCGGCACGCCGCCCTGCGCGCTGCCGTTGGCGTCGGTGACGGCGCCCCGGTTGTACGAATAGACGGGCTCCTCGTGGCCGTGGGTGAAGCTGTTGCCCACGAAGAGCACGGTGCTCGCCGCGATGCCGTTGCCGGGCACGCCCAGGGTGAACGTCTCCCACTCGCGCGCCGCGGCGCCCGTGGCGCTCACGGTGCCGCCGCCCGCGTTGGCCGCCGAGACGTACTGCCCGGTGACGACCGTCTTGAGCGCGAGCGTGTCCCCGGCGCCGATGGCGCCCGTGCCGTTGAGCTTGGTGACGGTGAACTGCTCCCAGGACTGGGCCGCAGTGGCGGTGAAGCGGATGGCGCCGCCGCCGCCATTGAGGGCCGAGCCGTACTGCCCGCTGACGCTCCGGAGCGTCACCACGTCGCCGCTCACGAGCGAGCCCCCGTTCAGGTCCGTGAGGGTGAACGACTCCCACTCCTGGGGCGTGGTGCTGGAGGCCAGGAGGTCCGCGCCGCCGCCCTTGTCCGCCAGGAGGTAGTGGCCCGACCAGGTGCGCAGGGTGACCGTTCCGGGCACGGCCGCGAGCGCGGCGGCCTGGGTCTCCGACTCCTCGCGCTCGTCAGGTGACGGGAGACCGCCACACCCGGCGCCTGTCACCAGCAGCATCACGGCGGCGAGGCCCGTCGGGACGCGGGCACGGCGGGGCGGGGAGAACAGCGCGGGGGCGGGACGTGGCTGCATGGGGCTCTTCCTCGTCGATGTCGGGGGGACCGCCCCCCGTCTTAGTGAAAAAGGCCCGTTTTTCAACGAAAACTGGTTTTGACAGTAGGTTCGTCCGCCGACATGCACCGTCGACCCTCCGCGACATGGCTCCTGCTCCTGCTGGCGTTCACCGCGTGCGCGGGTGCCACCCCAGGTTCCGCCTGAACGGACCGCTCACCTCCTACTATTGTCAGGGCTGACGCCAGGGGCACACCGATCGATGCGCTTCTTTAGAATCGAGGAGGACTCCTCCTCGCGCTACACCGGCGTCGTGGACGGTGTGCACCGCTGGGTGCTTCCTGGGATTCGCGATTGCCCAGGCTGCGGCGCCACCTGGAGCGGCGGGTCCAAGACGTACCCATCGGTGGATCTGACGCCCATCGCCTCCGTGGAGGACGTCGAGGAAGCCCGGGCGGAGTCCCTTGAGGAATACGAGAGACTGCGCGAGTGCGTGCGTCCCTTCCTTCCGCCGGCCGCTCTCGTGGAGCCGGGCTCGTCCTTCGGGCCGCTCCAGGGAAAGGGCCGAGGTCACTTCGGAGCGCTCGCGGCGCCTGTTCCCTGGTGGCTATTGGTCCGACGTCCGGCGCTCTCGCGACTCCAGGGTGAGCGCCTTCAGGGCCTCAAGGCCTGCCCCACGTCATTGCGCTTCCGTGAGCGGGATGCGCCCGAATTCCTCGAACTGGAACTGCTGCCCGTGGGCCGGGTCCATCCCGCGTGCCTCCCTCCAGACAGAAAGCCGCCGTGCGGACGTTGCGGTCGACGTGGCCTCCGATTGCCCGATGCGCTCCTCTTGGAAAGGGCGACGCTTCCCAATGACCTGGACGTGTTCCGGCTCGAGGACTTCTCCACGGTCGTCGTCTGCACCGAACGCTTCGCCGAGGCGTGTCGACGCCTGGGCTTGGACGGCGTGGGCTTCAGCGCCTTGGACACGCGATAGCGGGGCTCAGGGCTCGCGCAGCAGGGCCTGGAGATCCTCGGGGATGGGCATGGGGGTGAAGATGCCGACATCCGCTCCGCCCGTGTTGCCCCGGGGCGCCCGGCCGAGCACGGAGCCCGGCGCGGCGAGCAGCAGGCGCGGCAGTTGGCCGAGCAGCTCGCGCGTGTCCCGCCCGCGCCACGCGACGCCGAACATGCGCCCGTGCACCCGGAGGTGGGGCAGGGCGTGGGCCTGGCTGAGCACGTGCGCGCGCTCGAGGCACCGCCACGCCTCGGCCCGCGCGCCCCGCGCCTCGGCCTCCAGCGCCAGGGTCAACTCCCGCTCGAAGTGCGCGCGCAGTCGAGGGGTCATGGACAGCAGGACCGGACGATGGGGGAGTGCATGCGGGGGCCTCGATGCGTGAGTCCCGGGATGATAGTGCCCATCCCATGCTCCTTCCCACGCTTTTGCGAGGCACCCACGCGCAGGTCGCGGCGCGTTGCCGAAAGCTGCTGAGCCCGCTCAAGAAGGGGCGGATGCTGGCCGAGCTCGTCGGACCGGTGGACGGCGATCCGACGGCGGAGGGACGGCTGGTGGTGACCGTGGGTCCCAGTGCGGCCCTGAAGGGGACCGAGGCGTTCCACATCTACTTGCTGCACGGCGCGGTGCGGACGGCGGCGGTCGACGGCACGCTGGCGGACGCGGTCGAGGCGCGCGTCTTCGCGGAGTCGCTCGGCGTCCCGTGGGGCGTGGTGGCGCTCAACGCCCAGCGCAGCCTCGACTGGTTCCACACGGACGCGCGGTGGGTGTCGCTCATCGACGCGACGGCGCGGTTCTGGGAGGAGCTCCAAGCGGCGGGCGACGTGTTCGCCGGGCGGTTCCCGCCGGGCACGTCGTTCTGGGACGCGCTGCCCACCGCGCGTCCGGGCCTGAAGAAGCTTGGATTGGGCGACGATGAGATCCACGCCGTCGCGACCGACGGACTGCCCGCGGTCCTGCGGCGCAACGGCTGGACGGCGGGCGAAGGCTTCACGGCGCACACACGGACATCCTGAACACCGTCGTTGCTCTGTATGGGTTCAATTGCTATGACGCGGTGAGTGAAAATCAGTGTGACATCGAGTCGCACTGGAAAATCACCAAGACAGCGAAGGGGTCCGTCATCGCCTCGAGACAGGTGATGCGCGGATGGCGCCAGGCCGCTCGCGGTGAGTGGCCCGCTTGTCTTTGTTTCACCTCCCCGTGACATGAAAGCAATTGTTCCGATGAATCGAACTTCTCTGGCATCTGTGTTCGCGCTGGTGTGCCTGCTCGGCATCAGCACGACGGCGTCCGCTGGCGTCCCCGAGGATCTCACCGCCTTCAAGACCGCGGCCTCGGAGCTCAAGGCCGCCATGGAGTCCATCAAGGACGAGGCCACCGCCAAGGCCCAGCTCGGCAAACTGGAAGCCGCGATCACCAAGTACAATCAAGCCAGCACGGCGCTGGATGCCTCGTTGGGCAAGCTGGACCGCACGAAGGAGGCCGACGCCAACCTCTACCAGAACTCCTCGGCGGAGAAGCAGACCGCGAGCCAGTCCCTCGTGGACGAGCAGCTCCGGCTGCTCTCGGCGCGCGCCCTCAGCGAAGTGGTCTCCACCAAGCTCAACACGCTTCGTCAATAAAATGAACGAGACCTCCATGACCCAACCGATGCGGCTGCCCCTCTTGTTGTGGGCCATGGCCGTGCTGTGGCTCCTGCCCACCCCGGCCCAGGCGGGCTTCTGCTGGCGTGACTCCTATGGCCGAGGGGTCGGTGCCATCCCCAACGCCTGTCCCAACGGACAGAACGACGCGGGGCTCTGCTACCCCACCTGCAACGCGGGCTACACGGGCGTGGGCCCCGTCTGCTGGCAGAATTGCCCCTCCGGCTACCCGGACTTCGGGGTGGGCTGCAGCAAGCCGGGGCCCTATGGCCGTGGCGCGGGCTACCCCTGGAAGTTCGGCGATGCCCTCAACGACAGCGGCATGTACAGCCGGTGCGAGAGCGACAACGGGGGCTCGGGCACGTGTGAGAAGAATGGCCTGATCGTCTATCCCAAGTGTCGGCAGGGCTTTCACCAGGTGGGCTGCTGCATCTGCTCCCCGGACTGCCCGGGTGATCTCATCGACAGCGGCGCGACGTGCACGAAGAACACCTACGGCCGCGGCGTGGGCACCATTCCCTCCTGTGGCCAGGGTCTCCAGTATGACGCGGGCCTGTGCTACCCGGCCGCCCGGACGGGCTACACAGGCGTCGGGCCCGTGGCCTGGGGCAACTGCCCGGCGTCCATGCCCGTCAACTGCGGTGCCGGTTGTGCGTCCAGCAGCGCCGATTGTGCTCAAGCCATCACGGATCAGGTGACGTCCGTGCTGGAGATGGTGCAGACCGTCGTGGAGTCCGTGGTGACGGGCGGCGCCGGAGGCGCGCTCAAGGCGGGCGTCAAGGCGGGCGTCAAGACGACGGTCAAGAACTTCGCGTCCAAGCTGACCAAGGACCAGATCCGCAAGAAGATCAAGGAGCAGGCGAAGGACATGGCCGAGTCCCAGATCGAGAGCCTGGTCGCCGCCGCGGCGGGCGAGGAGTTCGATCCCACCAGCCTGGATCCGACGGGCATCGGGGCCATCGTCCAGGCCTACAACCACTCGAAGTGCGAGGCGCCCGCCGCCAACTCGACCCCGCCGCCTCCCGTGGTCGCCCAGACGAGCGGCCCCGTCGTCGCGGGCAAGCTGTACACGCTGACCAACAAGAACAGCGGCCAGTTCCTGAGCGTGATGGGGGGCAGCACCGAGGACCTGGCCACCATCGTTCAGTGGCCCTCGGACGGAGGGGACAACCAGAAGTGGTGGTTCCAGGAGGTGGGCGACAACACCTACCGGTTCGTCAGCAAGCGCAGTGACAAGGTGCTCGACGTCCGGGGGCGGAGCACGGCGGATGGCGCCGACATCATCCAGTACACCAACGCGAACAGCGACAACCAGCTCTGGCTCCTGGAGCCGCAAGCGGATGGCTACTACGTGATCGTCAGCAAGAACAGCGGGAAGGCCGTCGCGGTCTCCGGGGCGAGCCAGGTGAACGGCACCCAGGTCATCCAATGGCCCAAGAGCACCCAGGACCACTTCAAGTGGCGCTTCGATCCCGCGGAGTCTCCGCAGGCCACCGCGCTCGCGGAGTGCGCGAGCTACGACCTCAAGACCTTGCGCAACCAGGTGGGCACGCAGATTTCCTGCCGCTGCGCCCAGGTAGGGGGCGGCTCGGTGTGGGGGACGGATACCTATACCGATGACTCGAACGTGTGCGCGGCGGCGGTCTACGGGGGCATCATCCCCGCGAACCTCTCGTCCAGCGGCGAGGCGGTGAAGGTCACCATCAAGGCGGGCCAGTCCAGCTACGCGGCTGGAACGCGCAGGGGCATCACCACGAAGCGCTACGATTCGTGGCCGGGCAGCTTCTCCGTCAGCCGCTGAGCCGAGCGGAGTCTCCTTGAAGCGGGGCCCGGAGCCGGAAGGCTCCGGGCCTTCGCCCGAACCTCGTCCGGGGCAGGTCTGAGTCAGTCGAGTTGACCTTTTCCCTGCCCATCGAATACCTGGAGGTCGAGGGTCCTGTACTCAAGGCGGATCCCTTCACTGGCCCAGGAACCAGGGACCCGCCTGCCTGACCGCCGTGCGCAGGGCACCGTGTGGGGAATAAGGCTCACCAGCACGTTCACGATGGGTCATGTCATGCGCGCTTTCCGCCTCACGCTCCGTTGTCGGCCTGCGCCCCTGGTGGGGGCTGTGCTCCTCGGCGTGTTTGGCACCGGTTGCTTGCACTCGGGTCGTCCTGACTGCACGCCGGCCGATAGCACCTACTCCTGCTGTTTGAAGAGACACGCACTCGCGCATCAGGTCTGTGATGGCCTCGAAGGCCCCGAGGCCTTGGCCTTCCGGCGTACCGCGGGGAGGGAGTCCGCCGTGGCGGTGGCCGTCGGTGCGTCGGCGGGTTGGGCCGTGGGGGTGCTGGTGCGCGGCACGGATGACGAGCTCGACGAGCTCCAGGATGAACTGGACGCGCTCATGGAGGAGTGCGCGGAGCGCGCGGAGCAGACCATCAATCGGCGGCGACTGGGCGGCCGCGTCCTCTCTCCCATGGAGTGCAACGAAGAGGTGGGCACGGAGGGGGACGGCAAGCGCATGACCCGCGCGATGGCCTTGGGCAGCGAGAAGCACACGGAAGCCTTCGCCTGTCTGCGGACCGAGCTGGAAAAGCTCATGGCGGGGTTCTTCCTCATCGAGCAGCGCTACCGCTTCGATCAGAAGACGGGACGTATCGAGCCCATTGGCCGTGAGGAAGAAGACCGTCTTGGACGCTCAGGACGAAGCAGGGACCTCGAGGGGACACTGAAGCCCGACCTCGTCATTCACTCGGGAGACCCCAGTCAGGTTCGCTTCGTCTACGACTTCAAGTTCCCTTGCGTGAAGGGGACGCCAGCGACCTGGAGGGTCTACGCTCGTGGGCCCTACCGCGACCAGACGCAAGGGCAGATCTATTCGAGGGCCTTCGGAGTTCCTCCGGGACGCGTCGAGCCGGGCAGGAAGGGAGTCATCCGTTGATGGAGCACTATCCCCGTATCCGACGGCACGACGAGGACGGACGCCTGGCGGTGCGTGAGGGCCTCCTGCTGTGCTTCTTCATGCGGCGTCCCCACGAGGCGCTGTCGGATGGCCTTCGCCGTGCCCTGAACCTGTACCTCGAGGCGGTGGGCCCGGAAAAGCTCGGCTGGTACCTGGATTCTCGAGGCGAGTACGACCCGGAGGACGACAAGGACGTCACGGCGGAGATGCGCCCCTTGGATGATCGGGGATGGGCCCGAGTGCGGAGTGAACTGAATGACTCCTCCGGATGCGTGCTCCAACTGGACGAGCACCGTGACCAGGTGGGCGGGTTCCATGTCGAGTACTACGGCAGACAACCCGAGACGCTCTCCAGTCCCGGATGCGAGCACGTCGTGAGTGCGGTGTCCTTCTGGCTGCCCACCGAGTTCCTGGAAGAGCGAGGCCCGGCACGCATCAAGACACTGGCGACGGACATCGCTCGCCAGCTTCCCTTCGACTCGGGCTATGTCAGCCTCGCGTTCAACGCCCTCGCTCGGTTCAGGAACGTGATTGAACTCGTCCACGCGCACTGCTTTCGCTACCCGGGAATGGACGTCCATGACCTGGGCCGCGCATCGATGGTCATGGGCACGCGGGTGCGGGGCGCTTACTGGCTGAACTTCTACGGTCGAGCGTTGCTCGGGTCTCTGGGGACCGCCGAGGCGCTTCGCCAGGAACTGGGCGCCTCGGGCGCGTCCGTCGAGGACCTGGGCGATGACAAGCTCCTGGTCTCCCTGGGGGAATGGCCGGAGACCGGCGGTCCGGAGCGGGACGCGCACTTGAGGCCCTATCGTGTCCTGGCGCGCGTGTTGGAGCCCCACCTGTACGAGGAACGCCAGCGCTCCTGGTTTGGCTTCTCCCGAGACCAGCTCCGGCGTTGGCAGCGTCGGTTCCTCGACTGAAAACCTCCCGCCCATCGCGCGCTCAGGGCTCGCGCAGCAGGGCCTGGAGATCCTCGGGGATGGGCATGGGGGTGAAGATGCCGACATCCGCTCCGCCCGTGTTGCCCCGGGGCGCCCGGCCGAGCACGGAGCCAGGCGCGGCGAGCAGCAGGCGCGGCAGTTGGCCGAGCAGCTCGCGCGTGTCCCGCCCGCGCCACGCGACGCCGAACATGCGCCCGTGCACCCGGAGGTGGGGCAGGGCGTGGGCCTGGCTGAGCACGTGCGCGCGCTCGAGGCACCGCCACGCCTCGGCCCGCGCGCCCCGCGCCTCGGCCTCCACCGCCAGGGTCAGCTCCCGCTCGAAGTGCGCGCGCAATCGGGGGGTCATCGTGTCGTCCTTCGGAGCGCTGGAGGGACGCTCAGGGTTGGAGGGACCGGGGTTCGGGAGGCGGGGCGGGACGCGGCGGCGGCGCGAGGTCGACCCAACTCACGGGCTCTCCCGCCACGGTCTCCATGCCCTCCGAGTCCCGCGTCTGGACCTCGGGCGCGAGCGTTCGAGTCCAGAGCAGCAGGACGGCGAGGGCCGCGCTCCCGAGCACGAGCAGGCTCGCGCCCAGGGCGCGCGGAGACAGGTGCCGACGCGGGCCAGGTCGAGCGAGGAAGGCGGCCGTGTCCTCGCGCTCCTCGACACAGGCGAGGGCTCCCGACAGGCGCATGTGCAGCAGCGTCAGTTCATGAAGCGCCCGAGGGGTTGCCCCCGGTGACCGTTCCACCTCCACCGCGAGAAACGGCGGAGAGGACTCACTGAGCGCGCGCACGGCCCATGAGACCCGGGGGGCCCAAGGCATGTCGGGGTCGGGCACCAATACCAGGGCCGGAGCGCCCGTCTCGATGTGGTGTGCTTCGTAGATGTGACCCAGGGCGGGATCCGAGTCTGGATGGCGCCTGCCGAGCCGATACGGTCCCAACTGAGTGCCCTCATGTGGGGGAGTGTCGCTCATGTCGTTCTGTCCTCGTGAGGTGAGGTGGAGAAGCTTACCTCGCGAGTCGGCTGGGCGAGAAGCGTGGACCTCTCCCGGGCGCATGTTGGGAGCCTCGTCACCCGGCGATCCGTGGGCATGCGCCGTGAGGACTGACAGCGTCAGCGCGCCGTCCCCGGTGCGCCGAGGCGCCGCATGCGCAACTGGATGCCGCTGCGCGGCTGGGGGAAGGGGATCTGGACGTACTCGAGATCCTGACCCGGCACGAGCTCCCACGTGTAGTGCTGGAGCAGCAGCGCCAGCACCACGCTCATCTCCACCATCGCGAAGTGCTGGCCCAGGCAGATGCGTGGCCCGCCCCCGAAGGGCACGAAGGTACCGGGCTTGCGGGGCTCCGTCCGCTCCGCGCCGAAGCGCTCCGGATCGAAGCGGTCCGGCTCCGGCCAGGTGGCCTCCGTCAGGTGCGCGCTCCGGATGCTCACCGGCACCGTCCACCCCTTGGGAATCCGGTAGCCCTTGAAGGCCACGTCCCGCGTGGTGACGCGGAAGGCCCCGCCGATGGGCGGAATGGTGCGCATGCCCTCGTGCAAGAGCTGCATGAGGTAGGGCGTGGCGCGCAGCGCGTCCAGCGTGAGCGGCCCCGTGAGGCCCGCCACCGCCGCGCGGCCCTTCTCGAGCGCCTCCGGATGCCGGGCCAGCAGCAGCATGAGGTTGCTCAGGGCGGTGACCGTGGTGTCGTGCCCGGCGAAGAGCAGCAGTTGCAGCTCGTCGATGATGGCCTCGCGCGACAGCGGTGCCTCGCCCTCGCGGGGGCTCAGGAGCGAGCCGAGCAGATCCAGCGGCTGCTCGGCGAGCGCCTGCCGCTCGGCGACGAGCCGGTGCAGCGCGTCGAGCATCGCCCGCTTGGAGGCCAGCGCCCGCCCGAACTTCGTCCAGGGCAGGTCGATGGGCACGGGGACGAAGAGCCCCGCCGTCCACCGCTGGAAGTGGTGCATGAAGTAGGGCACGTCCACCGCGCGCTCGCCGAAGAGCAGCGTGAGGGCGATCTCGAAGGCCAGCTCGCGCATGGCGGGCCAGAGCGTGAAGTCCCCGGGCCGCTCGGCCCAGCGCGTCAGGTGCCGGGCGGCGAGCGACTCGATGACGGGCACGAAGCCGCGCATCGCCGCGTAGCTGAAGTGCGGCGCGAGCAGGCGGCGGCGCTCCAGGTGCGCATCGCCCTCGAGCAGCGCCAGGCTGTTGGCGCCGAGCAAGCGGCGCACGGCGGGGCTCCAGCGGTTCTGGAGGTACTTGCCCTCGCCCGCGAAGATCCACTGCAGGGCCTCGGGACCGACCAGGAACGCGGCGGGCGAGCCCAGGATGTGCGAGCGGAACACGTCGCCGTGGCGCGCCTGGCGGCGCTCGATGAAGTGGCGGCTGGAGCGCAGGAACTCCAGGGTCTCGCCCATCAAGGGAAGGCCCGGGTTTCCGGGAGGAAGGGGAAGGGTATCGGGAGAGGCATCGGCCGCCAGCGGTGTCATGTATCGGTCACCTCCGGGCCATGGGGGGCGGGCCCGGGACGCCCCGAGGATAACGCGCCCCTCCCACGGTGATGGCGCCTGGGACCCGTGGTGGCGCCCGTCCCTCCGGATGCGCAGCTTGTCGCGCGAGCGGAGGGTGCCCATGACCGGAAAGCGTTCGCGGTGGGTGAAGGCGGGAGCCATGCTCCTGATCATGCAGGGGGTGGGGTGTTCCCAGGTGGAGCCGACGCCGGAAGCGCCCCCGGGGGCGGAGCTGCCCGCGGACCCCGGCGAGCGTCCGGCCCCGCCGGCACCGGAGACTCCCTCCAGGCCCTCGGAGACTCCTTCCGAGCCGCCCGCGCCGCCGCCCGCGCCGTCGTCGGATGCACCCGAGACCGCGTTGTCCTGCGAGGCCCTCTGGCCCGGGGAGCCCGGCACGAGCCGGAGCATCACCCTGGACCCGAATGCCCGGGACGCGGATTGCGGCCCCGGCACGAGCAACGGCGCGGGGTTCCTGGCGCTCATGAACTCGGGGTATCCGGGCGTCTCGGCCTGGGACATCGTCACCCCGGACGGGGTGGACACGGAGTACGTCATCGTGGCCGGCGACTCGACGGTCGACATCTATCCTCAGCCCCGCGGGTTCTATGTCACCCCGTCGTCGCCCGGCGGCGTCTGGATGTCGATGAACGTCGCCAACGGCGATTGGCTCGGGTCGTTCACGGTGACCGACTCCTGGAACACTCCCTACGACGTGGCCCCGGACCCCGCCGGGGGCGCGCTGGTGACCGTGTGGGAGCCGCGGGAGGGGGACCTCCAGGTGCTGACCTCCCGGTTCGTCGAGGCCTATGCCCAGCCGCGCACGTCCGTCAGGGAGTGGGTGTCCGCTCCGACGGACGAGGCGCGCTTCGTCATCGCCGGCGTGGACACCCGAGGGCGTGGGCTCCTGCTGTGGCCCGAGCCCTCGGGCACGGGGTGGGGGGGCCGCTGGCTGAAACCGGACGGCACCGCCCTCACCGCGTCCTTCACCTTCCCCGCGCCGCCCGTCACCCCGCATGACGTGACGAACCTCTACCCGCTGGCTGGAGGCGGACTCGCGCTGCGCAGTGGGGCACAGTGGATCGCGCACTTCCCCAGCGGCGAGACCACGGCCGCGCCCGCGCCGGGATGGCTCGCGAGCCATCCCGGGTCAGACCTGGTGCTCGTGCGCGGCGGGCGGGCCAACGCCCTGATTCCCCCGTCGACCTTCGTCGAGGGCGCGGGCTGCCGCGAGACGCTGCTCCTGTTCACCCAGGACGGCACCGCCTGCGGCGAGGTGGCCTTCCCCCTGGACGGCGACACGTGCTTCCGGCGGCGCCTGGGCATCGGGGTGGACGGCACCGTCGTGCAGCAGGTGGACGCGCGGGCCACCAACCAGTGCGCCTGGCGTTGGTGGCCGGAGTTCCTGAAGTAGCGCTCGGACGCGGCGCTCAGAGCGCGCGGGCGAGGAACGGGGCCGTGCGGCTCTGGGCCGAGCGGGCCACCGTGGCGGGAGGGCCCGCGACGACCACGCGGCCGCCCTCGTCGCCCGCGCCCGGGCCGATGTCGATGACCCAGTCGCTCTGGGCCACGACGCGCAGGTCGTGCTCCACGAGCAGCACGGTGTGCCCCTGCGCCACCAGGCCGTTGAGCTGGGTGAGCAGCTTCTCCACGTCCGCGGGGTGCAGGCCCGTGGTGGGCTCGTCCAGCACGTAGAGCGTGTGGCCCCGCTGCACGCGTTGCAGCTCGGTGGCGAGTTTGATGCGTTGGGCCTCGCCGCCGGACAGCTCGGTGGCGGGCTGGCCCAGGCGCAGGTAGCCCAGGCCCACCTCCTTCAAGACGCCCAGGGCGCGCCGCAGCGGAGGCTCCTCGGCGAAGAAGTCATGGGCCGTGTCCACCGTCATGCCCAGCACGTCGGCGATGCTCTGGTCCCGGTAGTGGATCTCCAGCGTCTTCGCGTTGTAGCGGGCGCCGTGGCAGGTGGGGCAGGGCGCGAAGACGTCGGGCATGAAGATGAGCTCCACGCTCACGAAGCCCTCGCCCTCGCACGTCTCGCACCGGCCCTTGGCCACGTTGAAGGAGAAGCGCCCCGCGTCGTACTTGCGCGCCCGCGCGGCTTTCGTGGCGGCGAAGAGCTTGCGCACGGTGTCGAACAGGCCCGTGTACGTGGCCAGGTTGGAGCGGGGCGTGCGGCCGATGGGCTTCTGATCCACGCGCACCAGCCGGGTGACCCCCTCCATCCCCGAGACGATGCGGCCCTCGGCGGGCGCGGTGGGCGTGCGCTCCAGGGCCTCGCCTTCCTCCTCGTCCTCGGGGGGCGGGTGGCCCAGGTGCGCGGAGACGAGCTCCACCAGCACCTGGCTCACGAGGCTCGACTTGCCCGAGCCCGAGATGCCCGTCACCGTGGTGAACACCCCCAGGGGGAAGTCCACGTCCAGCCCGCGCAGGTTGTGGCGGCGCACGCCCGCGAGCCGCAGCCAGCCGGTGGGCGCGCGGAGCGGGTGCCGCGGGCCGGGGTGGGCCTCCAGCAGGTAGTGGCGGGTCTGGGAGGCCTCGACGGCCGCGAGGCCCTCGGGAGGGCCGCTGTAGAGCACCTGGCCGCCGTGCTCGCCCGCAGCGGGCCCCACGTCGACGATCCAATCCGCCTCGCGGATGACGTCCACCTCGTGCTCGACGACGAAGAGCGAGTTGCCGGCGCGCTTGAGCTGCGCGAGCGCCGCGAGCAAGGCCTGGGTGTCCGCCGGGTGCAGGCCCGCCGAGGGCTCGTCGAGCACGTACACCACGCCGAACAGGTTGGAGCGGATCTGCGTGGCGAGCCGCAGCCGTTGCAGCTCGCCGGGAGACAGGGTGGGGGTGCCGCGCTCGAGCGAGAGGTAGCCCAGACCCAGCTCGCGCAGGGTCTGGATGCGGCCCAGGAGGTCCTTGGCGAAGCGCTCGGCGACGAGCGCCTTCTCCGGGTGCGCGCGCCGCAGCTTCCCGAGGTCGGGCGCGGTGCCCTCGGCGGTGGGGCGCAGCACGTCGGCCAGGCGCGAGAGCGGCAGTCGGGACAGCTCGCCGATGTCCATGCCCGCGAAGGTGACGGACAGGGACTCACGGCGCAGGCGCTTGCCCTCGCACAGGGGACACGCGGTGCTCAGCAGGTGGCGGGCCACGCGCCGCTTGATGGACTCGCTCTCGGTGGTGGCGAAGGCCTGGAGCACGTACTTGCGCGCGCTCGTGAAGGTGCCCATGTAGCTGGGCGGCTCCTTGCGCTTGAGGGCGCGGCGCGTCTCGGCGGGGGTGAGGCCGGCGTAGACGGGCACCGTGGGCTGCTCCTCGGTGAAGAGGATCCAGTCGCGGTCCTTCCGGGACAGCTCGCGCCAGGGCGTGTCCACGTCGTGGCCGAGCGTCACCAGGATGTCGCGCAGGTTCTGCCCGTGCCAGGCGGGCGGCCACGCGGCGATGGCGCGCTGGCGGATGGTGAGCGAGTCGTCGGGCACGAGCGAGCGCTCGGTCACCTCGTGGATGCGGCCGAGCCCGTGGCATTGGGGGCAGGCGCCCGCGGGGGTGTTGGGCGAGAAGGCCTCGGCCTCCAGGTGGGCCTGGCCGGGCGGGTAGTGGCCGGCGCGCGAGTAGAGCAGGCGCAGGGAGTTGGAGACGGTGGTGACGCTGCCCACGGAGGAGCGGGTGGTGGGCGCGCCGCGTTGCTGCTGGAGGGCCACGGCGGGAGGCAGACCCTCGATGGTGTCCACGTCCGGCACGCCGACCTGATCCATCAGGCGCCGGGCATAGGGGGCCACGGACTCGAAGTAGCGCCGTTGGGCCTCGGCGTAGAGCGTGCCGAAGGCGAGCGACGACTTGCCCGAGCCCGACACGCCGGTGAACACCACCAGCGCATCGCGCGGGATGTCCACGTCCACGTTCCGGAGGTTGTGCGTGCGCGCGCCCCGGACCTGGACGGTGCCGCGGGGAGGTTCACTTCGTTTGGGCATGGCGCTGGATCTCCCACACGACGAAAGCACGCGCCACCTCTCCGAGGATCGGGGCCGCCTGATAGATTGGAAATCCCCCATCGGAATCCGTGGGCCTGGGTATGGACGATGCGCGCTGACTCATCCAGGGGCAGGGGAACAGGGCTTCTGCTCACCCTGGCCCTGCTGTCCAACGCCTGTGCGTCGCTGGAGCCTCTTCCCGACAGGGGCGAGGGGACGGAGTGGCGTGGCGTCCTCGCGACCCATGTGGCGTTTCTTGGTGCCTTGGATGAGGTGTCCGCCTCCTCGCGCCGCATTTCCAGCGCGCTCTCCAAGCTCAAGGCGAGCCACCTGGGCATCGCGGGCGCGGGCAACGGCATCTTCGTCCGGTACGCCGAGTATGGAGAACGTCGACTGCGGTGGGTTGACGCCGAACTCACGGTCGCCAGCCGGTTGGCCACTGCCGCCTCGGAAGCGGAAGACCCGGACCTGCAACTCGCTCTGCTGCGGATGGCAGGCCCACGATTGGAGGCCGCCATGATGGGCTCCCTCTTGCTGGCCGTGTGGTTCGACTTCCTTGAACTCACCGACGCCGCGCTCTCCCGGCACCTCCAAGGCGTGGAGGCGCTGGTCATGCACATGGACCACGTCCAGAAGATGCTCGAGCCCATCATGACGGCGCTCTCCGCACTGGAGCCAGAGCAGGTGGACGCCGCGGCCCGAGACGTCCCCGCCCTGGTCGGGCACCTCACCGGCGAGTTCGCCACACGCCGTGAGGCCCTCCGCAAAAGCGCGGACGTCCTCCAGAAAGCACTGGCACTGAAGGAGGCCATGGAGTCGCTCCCTCTATTGTCGGCGCTGCGGTTCTCTCTGCCTCGGCTGATGCCGCGAGCCGGCCCGGCGACACTCGGCGTGGGTCTCATGGTGAGCGCCAACGGCGTGATGAGCGGTACGCGGATGGTCGTCTCCGCTGAGTGGGTGGAGATGATGCGCGGATTGGTGCGGGCGGGGATCCTCTCCATGCCAACCGTCAGCGCCGTCGTGCGGATTCAGGCCGGGCACGTGATGATGGCCGAGGCGCGCGGCGAGCTGCCCCGAGGGGTGCGCGAAGCACTGGGCGACAGCCCCGAAGTGCGGGGCATGCGCGTGACGGGCAAGGTGGGCGCCGGTATGGCCGAGCTCCCGCGACACCATGTCCTGCCGAAAGAGTTCCGCGCGTGGTTCGAAAAGCGCGGCTTCACCGGCGAGATGGACATCGACCAGTTCTGCGTCAGGCTGGAGCGGGCGCACCACGAGGCCATTCACGGTGGGGGTAATTGGAAACGTGGGCGCACCTGGCCGGGGGAGTGGAACCGGATGCTCATGGAAGCGCTGCTCGATGCCGAGGCCGAAGCTGGCCGGATGTTGACTCGGAACGAGATCTTGAAGCTCGTCACGAAGCGGATGAAGTTCTACGACCTCCCGATGAACTTCATGCCCTGGGGAAAGTCATGACGGACGGCCGCTCCTGGGAAGGCAACTGGGTGGTCCGCCTGTACGAGCGGGTTCGCGAGCGGGGTCATGACTCGTTGACCGCCTTCGCCGAGGCGCGCCCCGCCGTTCCTTGGGTGGTGCTGGCCGAGGAGCTTGGCCCGCACGATGTCGCCGGGGTGCAGGTGTTCAGAGGGTTGCTCTCCGAGGCGGAGCGAAGCCACCGCGTCACTCGCTTCGTGCGCGACGCCCTCGTGCGCGAGCTCGCGGAGAGTTTCCCGGAAGGCTGGCCGAGCGTGCTGGACGATGCGAGCCGGGGAGAGCTCGCCATGACACTCGGCACGTGGAGCGCCAACACGCCAGAAACGCATAAGGAGCGCGTCAGGCAGGCCCGCGCGGTTCTGCGCGCCACGCCACCACCGCCCGGCTGGCGCCCACTCGGCCCTGACGACGAACTGCTGCGCACGCTCCTGCCTGACGAGGACGTCTGACGTCATCTCCAGTCTGGACGCTGCGTCGGGGCGAGCGGAAGATGCGCGCGAGAAGGCGCCTTCCGCTTTCCCCTGAGGAGCGAGTGATGCGTGTGGCGATCGGAGTGTCCCTGGTGCTTTGTGTCGTCCTGCCGACGAGAGCGGTCCAGGCGGCGGAGGCGCCCTCGGCCTACGAGGCGGTGGATCCGTTCATCGGCACGGGCGGCGCGGGCCACACCTTCCCCGGCGCGGTGGCGCCCTTCGGCATGGTGCAGCTCAGCCCCGACACGGACATCCGGCCCTTCCGCAAGAGCTATGACTGGGCCGCCGGCTACCGCCATGGCGATCCGACGATCCTCGGCTTCTCGCACACCCATTTCTCCGGCGCGGGCCACTCGGACCTGGGAGACGTGCTGCTCACGCCGTTCTCCGGTGAGGTGAAGCTGGATGCGGGCGACGCGGGCACGCCGGGCTCGGGCTACCGCTCGCGCTACGGCGAGGAGACCGCCCGGCCGGGCTACTACGCCGTCACGCTGTCCGACAGCCAGGTGCGCGCCGAGCTCACCGCGGGCTTGCGCACCGGTCTGCACCGCTACACGTTCGCCCGGGGCGCGAAGGCGGGTGTACTCCTGGACCTGCGCACCTCCATCTACGACTACCCGGGCAAGGTGCTGTGGTCGCGCATCCGCGTGGCGCCGGATGGCACGGTGACGGGCTTCCGTCAGACGCGCGGGTGGGCGCTCGGACGCAAGGTGTTCTTCGCCCTGCGCTTCGACCGGGAGATGACCGCGCACGCGCTGCACAACCGCGAGGAGGACATCCCCTACAAGGGCTTCCGCCAGCCGGGGCGCACGCCCGCGGACAAGGCCCAACTGGAGGGCCGGGCGCTGGAGGCCGTCTTCGAGTTCGGCGCCGTGGACGGGCCGCTCGTGGCCAAGGTGGCCCTGTCGTCGGTCAGCGAGGACAACGCGCTGCTCAACCTCCAGAGCGACCAGAAGGACTTCGACTTCGACGCCCTGGCCTCACGGACCCGCCGGGACTGGGAGAAGGCCCTGTCGGCGGTGGAGCTCACCGCGCCCGCGCCCCTGCGCACGAGCGTCTACACCGCGCTCTACCATGCGCTGATCGCCCCGAGCATCTTCTCGGACGCCGATGGCCGCTACCGGGGCCCGGACGATCAGGTGCACACCGCCCAGGGCTTCACGTTCCACTCGACCTTCTCGCTGTGGGACACGTTCCGCGCCGAGCACCCGCTGCTCACGCTCGTGCAGCCGCCCCAGCGCACCACGGACATGGTGCGCTCGCTGCTCGCCTCGCGGCGGCACAGCCCGTATGGCCTGCTCCCGGTGTGGCAGTTCCACGGCCTGGAGACGTGGACGATGATCGGCTACCACGCCGTGCCCGTCATCGCGGACGCGTGGCTCAAGGGCATCCGGGGCTTCGATGGCAACGAGGCCCTGGACGCCATGGTCCAGAGCGCCACGTACGCGCCCTATGGGGGCCTGGGGGACTACCAGTCGCTGGGGTACGTGCCGATCGACCGGGAGCCGGAGGCGGCGTCCAAGACGGTGGAGTACGCCTATGACGACTGGACGATCGCGCGGATGGCGCGGGCGCTGGGCAAGCAGGACGTGGCGAAGACGTTCGAGGCGCGCGCCGGGAACTGGCGCCACACCTTCGACGCCGAGACGGGCTTCGTCCGGGCGCGCAAGAGCGACGGGGCCTTCCGGGTGCCGTTCGACGCGACGGCCATCAACTACGGCAGCGACTACACTGAGGGCAATGCCTGGCAGTACTCGTGGTTCGTGCCCCAGGACGTGGGCGGGCTCATCCAGGCCATGGGGGGGGACGCGGCGGTGGTGAAGAAGCTCGACGCGATGTTCGACTACGACAACTCGAAGCTGGACTACTCGCACGCCGAGGACATCGCCGGGCTCATCGGGCAGTACATCCACGGCAACGAGCCGAGCCACCACGTGGCCTACCTGTACGGCTACGCGGGCGCGCCGTGGCGCACCCAGGCGCGGCTCAAGCAGATCGTGGACAGCCAGTACCGGCCCACGCCCGATGGCCTGTCGGGCAACGACGACCTGGGTCAGATGTCGGCCTGGCTGGTGTTCACGGCGCTGGGCTTCTACCCGGTGACGCCGGGCTCGAACGAGTACGTGCTCGGGCGGCCCTTCGTGGAGCGGGCGGTGCTGAACCTGCCCAAGGGCAAGCGCTTCACGGTGAGCACGCGGGGGCTGTCGGACGCGCACCCGTACGTGGGCCAGGTGTGGCTCAACGGCAAGCCGCTCGCGCGGGGCTTCCTCCGCCACGAGGAGATTGTCGCCGGGGGCGAGCTGCGCTTCGAGATGCAGGCCGAGCCGAACACCACCTGGGCGGTGAAGCCCGCCGAGCGGCCGATGACGACCACGCCCTACGGCGGGTAGGGCGCGGCGTCGAGCGCGGCGCCCGTCACGAGCGCCGCGCCGTAGAAGTCGCAGGACTCCGATTCCACCCGCGTGCGCACGCGCAGCGTCACCTGCTCGATCGGCCGCGCGCCCTTCAGGTGCACGCGCCACACGCCCAGGTCCCCCTCCAGCCGGGCCTCGTCCGCGCCGGGCGCCTCGACCTCGATGCCTCCGGGCGACGCCCGCGAGGCCACGAGCAACAGGCCCCGCTCGACGGGCCGCTCGAAGTGCACGGTGACGGCGGCGCCGGCCTCGCACGGCTGGAAGCCCCGCTCGGGCGCGAGCCGCACGGGCACCGTGTTCCGCTTCTCGTTCACGTAGCGCGCCACGTGGAAGGGCGGCTCCACCACCGCGTCCGCCTCGGCGAGCCGCAGCGCCGTGCCGTACTGGAGCAGCCACGGCGGCGCGGTCGCGGTGCGCGCCGCTTCGCCCTCCCACCGGAAGACGACCCAGGCCCCCGCGCCCTCCCGCAGGTCGCGCCTCCAGAACGGGGTGCGCAGGTACTCGCCCTCGAACACCACCGTGGGCAGCCGCCGCTGGGGATCCAGCGCGCCCACGAGGTAGCTGTCCCAATAGCCCCCGAGCAGCACGTGGCCGGGCGCCCGCTCGGCCAGGGTGGTCGCGACGCCCTGGGCCCGCGCCATCAGGGGATCGTCCAGCAGGGGCTCCCGGGCGAACACATAGCCGCCCAGCAGCAACCCCGAGGCGAGCAGCGCGCCGAGTCCCGGGGCCCGCGTGCGCAGCGCGGGCACCCCCGTGAGCAGGAACAGCACGCCCACGGCCAGCGCCAGGCAACCGAACACGAAGGTGGGCACGAGGTAGCGGGCCTCGTAGCCGTTGAGCCGCACGTGCGTCACCAGCACCGTCAGCAGGGCGTTGGCCACGGACCCGGCGGTGAACGTCAGCGTGAGCGCCGCCAGGCGGGCCAGGTCGGAGCGGGGGTCCAGGGTGCGCCGGAGCGCCCGGGAGAC
The DNA here is from genome assembly GCF_016904885.1 of Archangium primigenium. NCBI lineage: Bacteria > Pseudomonadati > Myxococcota > Myxococcia > Myxococcales > Archangiaceae > Melittangium > [Archangium] primigenium. Next base: position 5,595,182 of record NZ_JADWYI010000001.1, on the reverse strand, counting down.
GAGGAAGGCCAGGGCCCCGAGCCCCAGTCCCCAGCCGACCAGCACCCACGGGCCCGGGGCGTCCGTCTGGAGCCGCTCGAGGATGGCGCGGGTGTTCTCGCCCAGATGGCCCAGGTCCACCGTCATGTTCGTGCCGTAGCCGCTCCCGAAGCTCTTCTTGGCGAAGCGGTGGTAGCGCTGGCGCAGCAGCACCTCGGTGAGGATGCCGAGGCCCACCGGCAACACGCTCCACGCCAGCCGCCACCGGGCGCGTCCGGCGGGACCCTCCAGGGCCACGAACAGCCCCCAGACGCTCAGGAACGCGAGCAGCATCGGCCCCGAGGTGGGGGACGACCAGCAGGCGAGGGCGGCGAGGACGGCGGCCCCGGCGCCCCAGCGCGTCGCCCCGGCGGCGAGGGGCGCGGGCCCGGCGAGGGCCTCGAGCATGCGTGTCAGGGCCCACCAGGAGCCGAGCATCGCGGTGGTCTGCCACCCGAAGGCATGGCCGAGCGCGAACAGGTGCTCCACGCTCTGCCCGGGCAGCACCATCAGCAGCGCGGCGTAGGCGGCGGCGAGCACCGGGCCGCCCCCGCGGTGCAGCCGCACGAGCGCGAAGCCGCCCGCGCAGGTCCACAGGGTCTGCCAGAGGATCAGCGCGGGGACGGTCCAGCCCCCGCCGGACAACGGGCGCAGGGCCTGCATGAGCATCCACGGCCACGCGCCGAGCCGATCCTGGCCGTAGTAGTAGAACCGGAACGGGTCGAGGACGGGATCGTTGATCTGCAGCACCGGGATGGCCATGTCCGAGTTCCAGCCCACCCAGCAGGCCCCCGGCGGCAGCAGCGACAGCACCCGCGTCACGACGAGTACCCACAGGCCGACGAGGAGGCCCTGGCGCGGCAATTCACGGCGACTCATGGTGTGTGCGTCTTCACCATGAGCCGCCCGGGACTGTCACCCGTTTTCCACGGGCGGTGGGGCCTCAGATTTTCGTGATGCGCACCCAGTTGAGGTTCCAGCCTCCCGCCGTGGCGTAGATGCCCAGGTTGTAGGTGCCCGCCGTCACGGTGACGGTGTGCGAGACGGTGGTCCAGTTCTGCCAGCCGCCCGTGGAGGGCACGTCCAGCGTGCCGAGCACCGTGGCGCCCGCGTTGAGATCCAACGACAGCTTGCCGCCGCCGGACAGGCTCGCCACGCGGTACTCGATCTTGTAGGTGCCCGAGCTCGCGAACGCGATGCCGTTGTAGGCCAGCCAGTCCGCCGTATCGATGGAGCCCACGTTGAGGCCGCCGCCCGAGTCGCTGGTGCCCTCGGTCATCACGCCGTTCATGGCGCTGAAGTTCTCCGCCTCGATCGTGGTGGCGGGCGCGGAGGAGCCGTTCGTGGCCACCACGAGCGAGGTGGCGACGTCGTTGAAGGTGTCGTCCACGAGCGAGGCGTCATCCGCCGTCTTGGTGACGCTCGCGCCGGTGAAGTTGTCGTCGGCGTAGAAGGTGACCTTGTAGCCGCTGGCCACGCGCACCGAGGTGATGTCGTTGTCGCGCACGCCCCAGGCGCTCAGGGCGGCCAGGTTGTAGCGGCCCACCGGCAGCGCCGCGGCGTAGCCCCCGTGGTTCTGATCCTGGAACACGGTGACGGGCGCGGGCCCCGGGTTGGCGTAGGTGAAGGGGTAGGCCTTCTGGGCCTGGACGAACTGCGTCTCCCACTCCGTGGGCCAGCCGAACGCCGTCGTGGCCATGCCCTTGAGGTTCACGCCCGCCGCGCCGCTCCAGAAGTGGATGAACTCCCCCCAGTTGAGGCTCTTGCCGTAGTCCCGGCCGTTCTTGGGCAGGTACTGCGCGAGCAGCACGAAGTAGCGGTTGAGCACCTGGGCGCCGCCGTAATTCTTGTAGACGGGGTAGAACCAGTCGCGGAACCAGCGGGTGTTGGCCCGCGGGAAGCCGTCCGTGCCGTTGATCATCAGGTTGTACCAGCGGTTGGCGTCCGCGGTGCGGCCCAGCCCCAGGTAGGCGTCGTAGATGAAGATCTCCGCCCACTTGCTGTCGCCCCACAGGCCGAACGCGGGCGAGTTGTGCACGCCCTTGCTCGCGCCCTCCACGATGTGCGCCACCTCGTGGGTGGTGATGTCCAGATCGTTGCCCGCGCCGCTCGTCCACGCGTTGGGGTCGCTCGAGCCGATGTCGATGACGTTGCGCGAGTCGTGGCTCGTGTCGAAGTAGGTGGAGGGGTGGCCGCCGCTGTACTTGCCCGCGTGGAACAGCGCGTAGAGCTGCGCGTCCGTGCCGAAGTGCCCGTAGGTGCGCCGGGTGTACTTCCACAGGTCCGCCACGAACTTGTTGGGCCAGGTGATGGAGCGGTTCACCGCCGCGTCGAAGTAGATGGCCACGTCCGCGTCCTGGTAGACGCGGGTCATGGTCTGGTTATGTTCGAACCAGTGCTCCGTCCAGGTGGCGGGCGCGTTCTGCGCCCAGACCGGGGTGGACAAGAGGGACAGCGCGAGGGTCAACGACGCGGGGCGGAGTTTCATGGCGGGGGAGGCTCCTGTCTGTGAAAGCCTGAATTCCGCGATAGGCCCATCTTCACGGCATGTCAACGAAGACGCGTCTCCGGGTGGACACGGGAAGTGTTGCCTGATCCGCCCTCCCGGTATTTTTTCAACCTATTCGGTCTTAAAACACGTATAAGCAGCAAGCTCTCCAAGCCTTTGGAGTCCCCGAATCCTCCTTTTCGGAGTGTGAATGCAGCCGCAGTGGGCGCAGCGGTTCTTCGAGCTGTCGACGGACATGTTCGCCGTGATGGACCGCGAGGGCCGTCTGTTGCAGGTGAACGCCGCGTGGACCCGGGAGCTCGGGTGGAGGTCGGAGACCTTGCTGGCCGGAGGCGCGGTGCGCTTCGTCCACCCGGAGGATCTCGGCTACGTGAGGGACTGGCTGCGCGCGGCGCGCCCGAACGAGGCGCCCGTGCGCTTCTCCAGCCGGTGGCGGTGCGGGGATGGGACGTGGAAGCGGCTGATGTGGTCCGGGGTCGCCGCCGAGGACGGGCTCGTCTACGGCACGGCGCACCCCGAGCCCGGCGTGGAGGACGAGTCGCGCCGCGTGGAGGAGGAGCTGCGGCGCGCCGCGCTCGGCTTCCACAAGCTCATCGAGAGCCTGCCCGACGGCCTCTTCGTCCACCACGCGCTGCGCTTCGTCTACGTCAACCCCACGATGTGCGCCATGCTCGGCTACGAGCGGATGGAGCAGCTGGTGGGCCAGCCCGTCTGGAGCATGGTGCACCCGGACGATCATCCGCTGGTGCGCCGGCGCATGGTGACGGTGAACACCGGGTCGACCGCGCCCATCGAGGAGCTGCGCTACCTGCGGCGCGACGGCACGCTCGTGCACGTGGAGAGCACCGCCCTGGGGCTGGAGTTCGACGGCCAGCCGTGCGTGGTGGTGATGGCGCGCGACATCACCGAGCGCAAGCGCCTGCAGACGCACCTGCAGCGCATGGATCGCATGGCGCTCGTGGGCACGCTCGCCGCGGGGGTGGGGCACGAGATCAACAACCCCCTGTCCTACGTGCTCACCAACCTGCGCCTCGCGCTGGAGAACACCCGGCGGCTCCAGGAGCCCGTGGGCGAGCAGGAGCGCGTGGACAACCTCCAGGAGACGGTGGAGATGCTCCAGGAGGCGCACGAGGGGGGCCTGCGGGTGCGCGACATCGTGCGCGATCTCAAGCTCTTCTCGCGCCAGCCGGAGGAGGAGCGCCGCGTCGAGGTGGACGTGCTCAAGCCGCTGGAGTTCTCGCTCAAGATGGCCCAGGGCGAGCTGCGCTCGCGCGCCCAGCTCACCCGGCGCTACGAGCCCGTGCCCCTCGTGCACGCGGACGAGTCGCGGCTCGGGCAGGTGTTCCTCAACCTGCTGATGAACGCGGTGCAATCCATTCCCGAGGGGGATGCCACCCACCACGAGATCGCCCTGTGGGTGCGGCCCGGGCCCTCGGGCGGCGTGGCCATCGACGTGCGCGACACGGGCTCGGGCATCCCCCCGGAGATGCTCGAGCGCATCTTCGATCCCTTCTTCACCACCAAGCCGGTGGGCATGGGCACGGGGCTGGGGCTGGCCATCTGTCAGGGCATCCTGAGCGAGCTGGGCGGCGGGCTGAGCGTGCGCAGCGAGCCGGGGCAGGGCAGCACCTTCACCGTGCAGCTGCCTGCGGCCCTGCCCGCGTCCGTGAGCCGACCGCCCTCGCGCCAGCTGCCCGCGCTGCGCCCCAGCCGCATGCTCGTCATCGACGACGAGCCGGCCGTGGCGCGCGCGCTCGTGCGGCTCATCGGCCCGCACCACCAGGTGGCGCTCGCGGGGGGCGGGCTCGACGGCATGGCGCGGCTCGCGGATCCGGCCGAGTCCTTCGACGTCATCTTCTGCGACCTGATGATGCCGGACGCCGCGGGCATGGACGTCTACGAGCAGGTGCGCCAGGCGCGGCCCGAGCTCGCCCGGCGCTTCATCTTCATCACCGGGGGCTCGTTCACCCCCCGCGCGCGGCGCTTCCTGGAGACGGTGCCGGACCGGTGGCTGGAGAAGCCCTTCGACGAGCAGCGGCTGCGGCGGCTCATCGGCGAGGTGCTGGGCGACGCGTGAGCCGCGGTTTGCGGCGCGCCCGGCGAGTCGGCAGAGTGGGGCGCGCCATGAGCACTTCCCACGCGCGGATCATCTACCTGAATGGCCCCTCGAGCGCGGGCAAGAGCAGCATCGCCCGCGTGCTCCAGGCCCGGCTGCCGGAGCCCTACCTCCACATCGGGATCGATCACCTCATCGCGCTCATGCCCGCGCACCTGAACGACTGGGAGACCGGGCGCGGCATGCCGGGCTTCGGCTTTCGCGCGGAGCGGGACGCGGGTGGGGTGCTCCGCCGCGAGCTCCAGATCGGCCCCTACGGGCGGAAGATGGTGGAGGCGTACGTGGCGGTCGTGGCGGAACTCGCGCGCCTGGGCCATGGCCTGATCGTCGACGACGTGGCGATCCGGCCCGGTGACACGGAGGATGAATGGGCGCCCGCCTTCGCCGGCCGACGTGTGCTCCGGGTGGGCGTGACCGCGAGCCTCGAGGTCCTCGAACGCCGGGAGGCGGCCCGGGGGGACCGGCCCCCGGGCTCGGCGCGCGCGCAGAAGGAGCGGATCCACTACGACGCGCGCTACGACCTGGTCGTCGACACGGCCGAGCGCGACGTGGAGGCGTGCGCGGCGGAGATCCTCGCCGCGGCCCTGCGCTGAGCGCTCACGGGGCGGGGAAGGAGGAGCCCAGCGCCTCGACCACGGCGTAGGAGTCGCCGAACAGGCGCATGGTGTCGATCTTCCCCTCGCTCAGCGTGGCCACGAAGGTGAGCGGGTTGGCGAACGTCTTGCCCGTGGTGCGCACGCGCAGCTGCTCCACGCCGATGACGATGACGGTGTCCTCCTGCTCCACCACCTTGTGCACCTCCATGCTCAGCGCCTCGGCGGACGCGAACATGCGCTCGAGCATCCGGCACACGGCGTCCGGGCCCTTCACCTCGCCCCCGAAGGGCAGCCGGTGGGCGGGGTAGTTGGAGGTCCAGATGATGTTCGGGGACATGCCCGCGCTGGCCGTGGGGAAGTCGCCCAGCTTGGCGGCGTGGACGATGCTCTGCACGAAGGCGAGGGGCGCGAGGGACAGGGAGGGCGCGAGGGACATGGGCCGAGGGTCTCCGGTGGGGTAAGGGGCTCGAGCGCGTGCGGCTACTATACGGGCCGCGCCCCCCATCGCCCATGCTCACGCTCGTCTGGTCTTCCCGCGCCCCCCTGTGCGCGCAGCTCCTGTCCTTCCTCGACACCTTGCCCGTGGGGGCCTTCGACACGCGGATGCGTGCCTTGCGGCTCTTGCGGCTCTTCGGGGGCGCCGAGCAGCTGCCCCTCGTGCGCCGGCTGCTGCTCGACGCCGGCGAGCCCCTGCCGGTGCGGGCCTGGGCGCTGGAGGTGGGGGTGTCCCTGGGGCTGCGGCTCGAGGGCGCCGAGCTGCGGGGGCTGCTCGAGGAGGGCGTGTTGGAGCCGTACCCGTGCCTGCACCTGGCGCGGAGCGAGGCGGACGTGGCCGCGCTCGTGCCCTGGCTCGGCGCGGTGTCCGCCTGGGTGCGCACGGACTGGGTGCTCGCGTCCCGCCGTCAGGCCACGCCCCTGCCGGGCGCGGTGCTGGGGTGGTTGTACGGCCAGTGGTGCCGTGAGGATCGGCCCGCCCTCGAGGCCGAGCCCGGCGGCCCGGAGCGCAACCTCCAGGTGGCCGCCGCCACGTGGACGCGGCCCGAGTCCTGGGCGCTCCTGTCCACCGAGGCCCGCCGGCTGCCCGCGGACGCGCTCCCCCAAGAAGCCCTGCACCAGCTGCTGCGGGAGGACCCGGAGGCCCTGCGCGAGGCGGCCGAGGCGCTGCGGCTGCCCGTGCCCTCGCTCCTGCTGGCGTTGGGGACGGAGGGGCTCGTGCGCCGGCTGGAGCAGGTGGTGCGGGCCCAGGGGGTGGCGCTGAACGTGCCCTATGGGCTCGTCCCGCCGCCGGAGGGGTACGAGCGGGCCCTGGCGCTGCTCGGGGAGTGGCCCGAGGCCCGGGCGTTGCGCCTGCGCCTGTTGTGCGACTTCGCCGTGGCGCTGGAGATCCGCGACGCGCTGGCGCGGCAGCTCCTGCGCCACGAGCGGCCCACGGCGCTGCGCTGGGCCCGGGCGGCGCTCGCGTGGCCCGCCAACGCGTCGCTCGTGCACACCGTGCTCCGGGAGGCCGCGGCCTCGCCCCAGCCGGAGGACCGGCCGCTCTTCCTCGCCGCGCTGGAGGGCCCGGACGCGGTCGCGGGCTGCTTCGCGCTCGAGGGGCTGCTGCTCCTGGAGGGAGACCCCGGCGCGGCCTGGACGGCGCGGCTGGAGGCCCTGGGCTACGCGGCGCACCCCCTGCTGCGGGTGCGCGCGGCGGCGGGGCTCGCGCGGCGCGGGGAGGCGGCGGGGTGGGAGGCGCTGCGGCACACGGCGCACACGTCCGACGAGCCCTGGCTGCGCGCCGAGGCCCTGCGCTGGCTCGGACACTGGAACGCGCCCGGGCACGTGGAGCTCCTCACCCGGGGCCTGCGCGACGACAGCTGGGAGAAGCGGCGCTGGCCGGAGGCGGACGAGGCCGCCTGGGCCCTGTTCCGCTGGGGCTCGCCCGAGGCCCTGGGCGCCTTGCTCACCGCGCACCTGCACGGCGGCACCGCCGACATCGAGGGCTACCTGGAGGCGCACCTCTCCCGCCAGGAGGGCCGCCCCGAGCCCCCGCTCGCGCCGCCCCGCACGCGCGCGCTCGTGGCCCGCTTCATCGAGCGGCCCGACTCGGGCGGGTAGGGGGCCCTCCCGCGCGGCGCCATTCATGTTGACACGAGAAACATGCGTGTTTACGCTGTCTACATGACGGACGAACTCCTGTTGCGACTTCTCAACCCCCTGGTGCTGTTCGGCTGGGGGGCCCTGCTGCTGGCGCCCCGGGCCCGCGTGACGCGCTGGTGGCTGGAGAGCGACGTGCTGCCGCTGGTGATTGGCGTGCTCTACCTGGTGAAGGTGGGGCCGCACCTGCCGGGCCTGCTCGGCCAGTACGACACGCTGGCCCACATCACCGAGGCGCTGAGCCTGCCGGGCATGATGCTGGCGGGGTGGATGCACTACCTCGCGTTCGACTTCCTGGTGGGCCGGGTCATCCTCGCGGATTCCCAGCGCCGGGGCCTGCCGCACCTGCTCGTCGTGCCGTGCCTGGTGCTGACCTTCATGCTCGGGCCCTCGGGCTACCTCGCCTACGCCCTGGTGCGCCTGGTGTCCCGTCGCTTCCTGCCCCCCGTGGCGCCGCTGCCTCCCGTGGCCGCCGCCGCCGCGCTTTCCCCCTCGCCCTAGTCGTGGAGCCCCCCATGCCTGCCCCCCTGACGATGTCATCCCCGCGTGGCCTGGTGTCCCGGGCCTGGTCCCTGTCTCCCGCGCTCACCCTGGGCACGGGGGCGATGCTGCTCGGGCTCGTGGCCTCCGCCATCGGCCTCGCGGTGGATCCGCGCCAGCTCGTCGGCGAGCCCGTGTGGCTCAAGCCCACCAAGTTCTACGCGTCGCTGGCCATCTACGACGTCACGCTGCTCTACCTGTTCCATGTCCTGGAGTCCCCCGAGCGGCGCCTGCGCCCCATCGGCCTCATCCTCTCCCTGTGTGGCCTGCAGGAGCTGGCCGTCATCACGATCCAGGCGGCGCGGGGGATGCGCAGCCACTTCAGTGTCGGCACGACCCTGGACAGGCTGCTGTCCGCCAGCATGGGCGTCACCGTCGTCGTGCTGTGGGTGACGATGATGGTGCTCGCGGGCGTGTTGATGCGCGCCAGGCTGCGCGATGGCGTCCTGGCCTCGGCGCTGCGGCTGGGCGTCATGGTGTCGGTGGTGGGCATGGGCCTGGCCTTCTTCATGAGCGTGCCCCATGGCGCGCAGCGCACGGAGCTGGCGGCCGGTCGCGCGTTGAGCGAGCAGGGCGGACACTCCTTCGGGGGCGAGGACGGGGGCCCGGGCCTGCCGGGGGTGGGGTGGAGCACCACGGTGGGGGACATGCGGCCCGCGCACTTCTTCGGCATCCACGCGCTGCAGGGACTGCCGCTGCTCTCCGCGCTGCTCGGGCGCACGCGGCGCTCGGAGTGGGCGAACCGGGCCATCGTGCGCGCCGCGGGCGTGGCGTGGCTGGGCCTCACCCTGGTGCTGGGGATGCAGGCCTTGCGCGGCCAGCCCGTCATCCACTGGGACGCGGTGGGGCTCATGGGGCTGGGCACCGTGCTCCTCATGAGCCTGGCCACGCTCGCCGCCCACCGCGCGCCCCGGGCCCAGCTCGTCGGCGCGGAGGGGTTGGGGGGCGCGCCGCGCCTGGAGTAGGGTGGTGCCGGGGGGGATTCCCTTTCAGCGCACCACACCGCGTCCGGACGCCGTCCGGAGTTCACGGCCCTGTTCCAGGAAACAGGGACACCAGACCCATGCGTTCTCTTCTGTTCTCGCGTCGGAGCTGGGCTTGTCGGACGAGCGGCCCTCCCCGCCGCCCCCGCGCTCCGTGGGCCTCCAGGCCCGGCTGTCCGCCCAGCTCGGCGCGGGCGGCGGGCGGCTGCTGCTCAGCGGCTCCTTCTGAGGCGCGCCTCGGGAGCTTCCAACAGTCCCAAGGCCTTTTCGTTGAGCAAACCACTTTTCATGGAATCCTGGACTTGAAGCATTTCCGGGGATGGCCATAAAGGGTTGCGACGTTCGTCTCCACGCCAGGAGCCCTCATGAATCGCTCGCATTCGTCGCGCTCGAAGCCGTGCTGGAAGAAGGCCCTCTCCGTTCTCGCCGCCCTGGGCCTCGGGGGCCTGGGGTTGCACGCGCCGGCGGCGCACGCGGGCCTGACCCTGCTGACCTGCCTGGGGGCCGAGCACGCCACGTTCTCGCCCGGGCTCACCTTCACGCCCCAGGAGGTCTCCACGCGCATCGAGCAGCAGATGGGCCCGTGCGTGGGCTTGGGGGCACCCGCCAATTTCTCTGGCACGGCCGTGCTGGCGTTCACGGCGGAGCAGAGCTGCCTGAGCACGGCGCCGCTGGAGGCGGTTCCCGGCTCCCAGCTCATCCGCTGGAGCACGGGCGAGACGAGCACGTTCACCTACGTGAAGACCTACGTCCAGAACGCCGGGCAGGTGGTGGCCGTCAAGGCCGGGACGATCACGGCGGGACGGTTCGCCGGGAACAAGGCGGTGATGACGATCCCCGCCACCGGCGACCTGGTGGCCTGCGCCACCCCGGACGGCAGCACCGAGAACTCCGCCCTCATCCAGTTCGTGATCTCCCCGCTCTGAGCACGGCCTGACGCCGCCCCGGAGCGGCGTGCGCCGTGGGTCGGCTAGGATGGGCCGGGCATGGACACCTTCCCCGGACTTCCGCTCGACCTGCCCACCGCCCTCTCGACGCTGCTCTTCGGCGCCCTGATGGTGGGGACCTTCGCCTGGCAGCGCTTCAAGGCGCGGCATCAGCAGTCCTGGCGCTCGGCCCTGGAGCTGCTCTCCTTGCGCCTGGAGCTGGACGCCGTTCCCGGCGAACGCGACGCCTTCGAGGGCGAGTACCGGGACACGCGGCTGTGGATGGGGTTGCAGCCGCGGCCCGTGGGCTCCGAGGACGAGCAGACCCTGCCCACGCTGCGCCTGGACGTGGGCGTGGCGCTGCCCCGGGACTTCGTGGCCGTGCCCCGCGCCTGGACCCGGGTGCTGGATCGCGTGGGACTGCCGGGGCTCTTCTCCGCGGAGGATCCGGTGCTCGACAAGCGCTTCGTCTTCCAATGCGACTTCGTCACGCCGGCCCAGGCGCTCGTGCGCGACGCGGGGGTGCGGGAGGCCCTGTCCCGGCTCGGGAGCGACGACGCCGTGGCCTTCATCGAGAAGAACCAGGTGGGCCTGAGCTTCACGCGGGCGGTGCACGACGAGGCCTCCCTGCGCGCGCACCTCGAGGCGATGCGCGCCGTGGCGTCCGCCCTGCGCGCGGCCCTGGAGGCCACCGGCGGGGTGGCCGAGCCCCCCCGGCAGCGGGTCGGTTAGGAGGGCGCATGGAGACCGTTCTCGGAGTTCCGTTCAACCCGCTCGCCGTGGCGATGGTGGGGCTCATGGCCCTGATGTTGGGGGCCCTCATCGCCTTCAGCCTGCGCGAGCGGCTGCGCGAGGAGGACTGGCGCTCGGCCCTGGAAGTGCTCGCCACCGAGCTGAACCTCCACACGGCGCCCGGCACCCGCGACGCCTTCGTGGGCGAGGTCCGGGGGGAGTGGCTGTGGGTGGGCTTCAAGATCGAGCGCAAGGGCTCGCGCCACCAGAAGTCCGTGCCGACGCTGCGCCTGGACGTGGGCGCCGAGCTGCCCCGGGGCTTCGTGATCGCGCCCCGCTCGTGGAACGACGCGCTCGTGTCCGGCCTGCTGGAGGGCATCTTCACCGCGGAGGACCCGGTGCTCGACAAGCGCTTCGTCTTCCAGTGCGCCGACGTCCCGCGCGCCCAGGCCCTGGTGCTCCATCCGGCGGTCCGCGAGCCCCTGTCCCGCCTGGGCGGCGGGGCGGCCATGGCCTGCGTCGAGAAGAACCAGGTGTGCCTGAGCTTCACTCGGGACGTGCTGCCCTCGGACGTCCTGCACGCGCACCTGGAGTCCCTGCGCGCCGTGGCGTCCGCCCTGCGCGTGGCCCTGGCGGAGGCCCCTCCCGAGAAGAGCGCCCGCGCGGGCGGCTGACGGGGACAGGTCGCGCTATGCTCCGGGCCCATGGCGCGAGAAACGAAGCTGCCCACGACCCTGGAGGAATTCGTCGTGGCGCTGGCCGTCGCCGCGGCGGTCATCGCGGTGGCGGGTGTGCTGTACTGGCTGCAGACGCTGGGGCAGGCGAAGCAGCGGGCCGCCCTGAAGGCGCTCGCCGAGCGGCTGCACTGGCATCCCGAACCCGAGGACACGGCGGAGGACGCCTTCGTGCACCTGCACCAGGGCTGGCTGGTGTGGCTGGGCATGCGATCGAACGCCATGCGCGGGCGGATGGTGTGCCTGCGGCCCACCCTGCACCTCGACCTGGGCCTGGAGCTGCCCCGACACTTCGAGCTCATTCCGAGGATCTGGGACTGGACCCGGACCCAGGCCGAGCAACACCGGTACTTCAAGTCGGGACGCGCGGAACTGGACGTGCACTTCGTGTTCTTGTGCGACCGCGCGGAGCAGCCCCGGGCCCAGGAACTGCTGTGCGAGCCCGACGTCCGGCGGGCGCTGCTGGCGCTGAGCGTGAGCGCGCATGAGTTCGTGCGCATCGAGAAGGGTCGGGTGAATTTGATTTTCGAGACCCTGCCCGATGATGCCGCCCTGGGCACGCGTCTGGAGGAACTGGCCGCCGTGGCGACGGCCCTGCGTCAGGCCCTGGGCCCCGCGCGGGACGAGGTCCGGCGGGGCGCCTGAGGCTCACCGCGACAGGATCATCTCGCGGATCTTGTTGGCGAGCGCCTCCAGGGCGAAGGGCTTGAGGATCATGTCCATCCGGGGCCCGAGGAACTCGCCGCGCACGTCGGCGTTCTGCGCGTAGCCGGTGATGAACAGGATCTTCAGGTCCGGACGCAGCTGGCGCGCCAGGTCCGCGAGCTGTCGTCCGTTGAGTCCCGGCAGCCCGATGTCCGACACCATGAGATCGATCCACCCGGGGGCGCGCAGGAACGTCTGGGCGGAGGTGGCATCGGTGGCCTCCAGCGCCCGGTAGCCCAGCTCCTCGAGCACGTCGAGCACGAGCATGCGCACCGCGGGATCGTCCTCCACGACGAGCACCGTCTCCCCCGTGCCTCGGGCGGCCTCGGCCTCCTTGGCGGCGGCGGCCTCCGCCTCGCCCCGGTGGCGCGGCAGGTAGAGGGAGAAGGTGCTGCCCCGGCCGGGCTCGCTCTCCAGCTCCAGGTGTCCCGAGGACTGCTTGATGAAGCCGTAGATCATCGACAGGCCCAGGCCCGTGCCCTGGCCGATGGGCTTGGTGGTGAAGAAGGGCTCGAAGATGCGCTCGCGCAGCTCGGGGGGGATGCCGGTGCCGGTGTCGGTGACGGACAAGACGACGTAGTCGCCGGGCGCGAGCCCCTCGTGCCGTCGGGTGAAGCGCTCGTCCAGGTGGGCCTGGCCCGTGCGGATCGTCAGGGTGCCGCCCCCGGGCATGGCGTCGCGCGCGTTGATGCACAGGTTGAGCAGGGCGTTCTCCAACTGGTGGGCGTCGGTGTTCACGCGCCACGTCGTCGCGCCGGGGTGCACCTTCAGGGCGATGCGCTCGCCGAGCGTGCGCCCGAGCAGCTCCCCCATGCCCTCCACCAGGGCGTTCATGTCCACGGGCTTGAGGTCGAGCGACTGGCGGCGCGAGAAGGCGAGCAGCCGGTGGGTGAGCGACGCGGCGCGCTGCGCCGAGCTGGTGGCGGCCGAGACGTAGCGATCGAGCTTGTCGTACTCGCCGCGGGACACGCGCAGCTTGAGCAGCTCGAGCGAGCCGCTGATGCCGGTGAGCAGGTTGTTGAAGTCGTGCGCGATGCCGCCGGTGAGCTTGCCCACCGCCTCCATCTTCTGGCTCTGGCGCAGCGCCGCCTGGGCCTGCTCCAGCTCCGCCTGCCGGGCCTTGTCCTCGGTCACGTCGCGCACGACGCAGTAGAGCACGCCCTCGTCCGGCACCGCCGTCCACGAGAACCAGTGCCAGGCGCCCTGGGTGTCACGAAAGCGGTTCTCGAAGCGGGAGGTGGTCCGTCCCGAGGCGAGGAGGGAGATCTCCTGGCGCGTCCTGTCCCGGTCGTCCGGGTGCTCCATCCACGCGGACGTGCGGCCGACGAGCTCGTCCTCGCGCCACCCGAGGGTGCGCGTCCACGCGGGATTCACCCGCAGCCAGACGCCCTGGGCGTCCGCGATGAGCAGGTGGTCCTGGCTCACCTGCCAGATGCGGTTGAGCTCGCGCGTGCGCTGGGCGACCTGGAGCTCCAGCTCCTCGTTGGCGCGGCGCAGGGTCTCGGTCGTCTCGCGGCGCAGGCGCGCCAGGCGCAGCGCGCCCTCCACGCGCGCGAGCAGCTCCCGGGCGCTGAAGGGTTTGACGAGGTAGTCATCCGCGCCCGCCTCGATGCCTTCCACGGACGACTCCTCGCCGGCCCGGGCCGACAGGAGGATGACGGGCAGCGAGGAGGTGACCGGATCCGCGCGCAGCGCCGCGAGCAGCCCGAAGCCATCCAGCCGGGGCATCATCACGTCGGAGAGCACCAGCTCGGGCGCGGTGGCGCGGATGGCGGCCAGGGCCTCGGCGCCATCCGCGGTGGCCCGCACGGCGTAGCCCGCGTCCGTGAGCAGGCGCCGCACGTAGTCGCGCATGTCCGCGTTGTCGTCCGCCAGCACGATCCGGCCGCCCCGCGCCGCCTGGGCACCCGGTGCCCCCCGGAGCGACGCCTCCTGGGCCGCCGGGGGCTCGCCGGGCAGCAGCCCCAGGGCCTCCTCCACGTAGACGGACGTGCGCGGGGAGGGGTGCGCCTGGGTCACGCTCCCCAGGGGCGGCGAGGGCGCGCGCGCGTTGGCGCGAGGCGGCAGGCGCACGGTGAAGGTGGTGCCGCGCCCCGGCGGGCTCTCCACGCCCACCGTGCCCTGGTGCAGCCGGGTCAGCTCCTGCACCAGCGCCAGGCCGATGCCCGTGCCCTCGTGGGTGCGGCCCTGCTGGCCCTCGATGCGATGGAAGCGCTCGAACACCCGCGACAGCTCCCGCTCGGGAATGCCCACGCCGGTGTCGCTCACGCTCAGCTCGGCGAGCCCGTCCACCCACCGCAGCCGCACCGTCACCGCGCCCTGGAGCGTGTACTTGAAGGCGTTGGACAGCAGGTTGAGGACGATCTTCTCCCACATGTCCCGGTCCACCCACACGGGCTCGGGCAGGGGCGGGCACTCCACGTGGAAGGCGAGGCCCGCGCGCTCCATGGCCGAGCGGAAGGTGCTCGCCAGCTCGGCGGTGTAGGCCGACACGTCCACCGGCTCGAACGCCGCGCGCACGCGGCCCGCCTCCAGCCGGGAGAAGTCCAAGAGCACGTTGACGAGCTTGAGCAGGCGCAGGCCGTTGCGGTGCACCAGCTCCAGGCCCTGGCGCTCGATCCGCAGCGTGTGGGCGCCCGCGCCCGGGGGCGCCGTGGTGAGCATGTCCTCCAGCGGCCCGAGCATGAGGGTGAGCGGCGTGCGGAACTCGTGGCTGGCGTTGGAGAAGAAGGCCGTCTTGGCCCGATCGATCTCCGCGAGCTGCTCGGCCCGCTTGCGCTCCACCTCGTAGGCCCGCGCGTTGCCGATGGCCGTGGAGATGTGGCCCGCCACGCGCTCGAACAGCGTGCGGTAGGCGGCGTCCAGCCGCCGGCGCGGGCTGATGCCCGTCACCAGGAAGCCGTGGGGCACGCCCGGACGGGCGCCCAGGATGGGGGTGACGAGCGCCTCCTCGATGGGCTCGGGCCAGGGCGTTCCCGGCAGCGGGGGGGACAGGCGCGCGGCCAGGCCCGTCACGGCCACCGCCTCGCCCCGGGCGAGCACCTCGGCCAGCGGCCACGGACAGGCCGCGTCCGGAGGGGCCGCGAGGTCGATCCGCTCGGGGGCCAGCGCCGCGCGCCCCTCCAGCTGGATCTGGTCCACCCGGCGCGCCTGGTGCGTGGCCTCGTCGTAGAGGTAGACGAGCCCGAAGGGCATCTCGGTGGGCAGGGCCGCGAGCGTGCGCAGGGCGGCGGTGCACGCCTCCTCGTCCGAGCGCGCCTGGGCGGTGCGCTCGGACACCTCGCGCAAGAGCCGCTCGCGGCGCTCGGCGAGCACGCGGTAGGTGGTCTCGGTGACGGCGGTGAAGATGCCCTCGACCCGGCCGTCCTCGCCGCGCACGGGGCTGTAGGAGTAGTAGAAGTAGCACTCCTCGGTGTAGCCGAAGCGGTGCAGGGGCAGGAGTTGATCCTCCGACCAGGTCGCCTCGCCGGTGTCCATGACGTGGTCGAACATGGGCCCGATGATGTCCCAGATCTCCGCCCACACCTCGGTCCCCGGACGGCCGAGCGCCCAGGGGTGCTTCTGTCCGGGCACCGGGCTCCAGGCGTCGTTGTAAATGAGGGCGCGTGTGGGACCCCAGTACAGGACGATGGGGAAGCGCGAGCCCAGGCAGATGCCAACCGCCGAGCGCAGCGCGACGGACCAGGTCTCCACGGGCCCGAAGGGGGTCTGGGACCAATCCTTGGCGCGCATGAGCGCGCCCATGTCACCGCCCCCCTCCAGGAAACCGAGACTGTTGGACATGGGCCCATTGAATGCCCACCCCCGTCGGGACATACAAGAGCGGAACGCTCAGTGCTTGCCGTACTCGAGCTTCACGCCCTTGCGCTGCGCGAGGATGTAGGCCTCCATGGCCTTCATGCGCGGGTCATCCTCGGCCATGGGCTTGCCGCGCACGGGGTTCTCGATGCACCAGTTGATCATGTCGCGCAGGAGCGCCGTGCGGCCCAGCTGCACCTGGTACTTCGGGTAGGTCTCCGGGTGGGTGTTGGCCGCGTCCGGGTGGCACATGTCGCAGGACACCGCCACCGTGCTGCCCAGGGACTTGGCGTCGTGGAACACCCGGTGGCCCTCGGTCACCATCTGCTCGGCGGAGGCCTTCCACAGCGCCTCGTCCCGGGCGCTGTACGCCCCGTAGGTGTGGCCCGACTGCACCGCCTCGCCTTGCTTCTGGCCCACCGCCGCCGCGTCCGAGGCCGCGCTGTCGCCTCCGGGCGTGGCCGGGGCCTTGCTCGCCGGCGGGGGCGTGGGCGGGTTGGGCGCCGCGGGCTTCTGGGCCAGCGCCACCTTCACCGGCACGGGGTCCCAGTTCGCCTGGGGGTTCTTGCGGTGCCACTCGGCCATGAGCCGGTCCGAGATGGCCTGGGCCTGGGTCCGGTCGATGGCCGCCGGATCCTTCACGCCCTTCACCTCGAGCGTCGTCTGGCCATCGCACAGGGCGACCACCACGTTGCCGTCCGCCGAGCGGGGCACCTCGTGCTTCGCCGGAGCGGGGGGCTTCGTGTCCGCCGCGGACGCGGCCCCGAGTGACAGGCCCAGGGCGCCGAGCGCCGCGATTCCAAGGGTCTTGCGCGCGTTCATGGGAGGAGTCTCCTTAGTAGGACGGGAGCTTGGTGGCCGCCGGGCGATCCTTCTTGCCGTGGGAGGCGAGGTAGCTGGAGCGGACGGAGACGGGATCGCGATCCCACAGGTTGTAGAGCGAGTCGGCCAGGCCCGCGGCGAGCACGTCGAAGCGGCCGTTGCCGCAGCCGTCGAAGTTGCTGAACGGGTCCGCGCGGTTCATCTGCACGGTGAGCGAGGGCAGGCCCTCGGGGGCGTAGGGCCACGGCCAGGCGGTGGACAGCATCCCGTGGAACTGGATGTTGCCGATCTGGTTGCTGAGCATCTGGTGCGTGTGGCCGTGGATGACGGTCACGTTCTCGAAGGGCTTGAGCAGCGCCTGGACGTCGTCCGCGTCCTCCGTCCAGAAGTTCCACGGCCGGTAGTACTTGTAGAGCGGCGAGTGGCTGAAGACGATGAGGGGCGTCTTCTTGTCGACCTTGGCCAGGTCCTGCTTGAGCCACTCGCGGCCGGCGGCCCCCACCTCGAAGCGCGACTGGAGCCCGTTGTCCAGGCCCGCCACCGTCTGCATGCGCTCCTCGGGCGTCATGCCGCGCTCGGTCCAGAAGTCCTTCTCGTTCACGCTCATGAGCGTGACGAAGTGCACGCCCTTGTGATCGAAGGAGTACTGGGGGGCGCCGAAGAGCGCGCGCCAGTGCTCGCCCATGTCGAGGAACCAGTCGTGCTCGCCCACCATCATCTTCACCGGGGCCTTCACCGACTTGAGCAGCTCCTTGCCCAGGTCCAGCTCCTCCTTCTTGCCCAACTGCGCCAGATCCCCCCCGAAGAGGACGAAGTCCGGCTGGGGATCCAGGCGGTTCACGTCGTCCACCGCGCGCAGGATGGAGCGCACGAAGCGGTCGTTGAGGTCCTTCTTGTACAGGTGCGCGTCGGAGATGTACGCGAAGGTGAAGCGGGGCTTCGCGGCCGGGGCCGCGTCCGCCACGCTGACGAGCTGGAAGCTCTGGGGGGTGATGAGGCCCTTGGCGGCGACGATGCCCGCGGACAGGCCCGCGAGCTTCATGAAGCCGCGCCGGTCGAGCTTGCGCAGCCCGTCGAAGAAGGCGTCGCGCTCCTCGTGATGCCTGGTCTCGATGCTCTTGAAGCGCTTCATGGCTCAGTTCTCCTTCGAGGCGCCAACGGGTCCATAGAAGCCGCGCGCGGCGGGGTTCTCGACGGCCAGGTCCGGCGTGACGCCGATGTCGCCCAGGTTGCCCTTCTGGCCGAGCGCCGCGGCGGTGTCGCGCTCGGGGCGCTTGTTCTTGCGCGCGCGCTGGGCGGTCAGCTCCTTCTTCTCCAGGGCGGACAGGTCCGTGGACGTGAGCGCGAAGAGGAACGCCACCACGTCGTCGATCTCCGGCTCGGTGAGCCCGAGCCGCTGCATGCCGCCGTCCAGGTAGGGGTTGGGCACGCCGCCCTTGTTGTAGTGGTCCATCACGTCCCACAGCGTGGCGAGCGAGCCGTCATGCATGTAGGGCCCGGTGACGCCCACGTTGCGCAGGGTGGGGGTCTTGAAGCCGCCAATGTCGTTCTCGTTCTTGGTGACGAGGAAGCGGCCCATCTCCGACAGGTCCGTCTGCAGCGCCAGCTCGTCGATCTGCTTGGCGTCGCCGGTGCGCACCACGCGCAGGGCCTCGCCGGCGAGCTTGGGGAAGTCGTGCGCGTGCGCGGCGATGCCGATGTTGTGGAACTTCTGATCGGAGAACAGCGGGGACACGGCGTTGCCCGCGTGGCAGCTGTTGCAGCGCGCCTTGCCGTTGAACAGCGCCCAGCCGCGCTTCTCCGAGGCACTCAGGGCGTTGGACTCGCCGGCGAGGAAGCGGTCGAAGCGCGCGTTGCCGGAGAACTGCGTGCGCTCGAAGGCGGCCAGCGCCGAGGCCAGGTCCTCCGCCGTCACCTCGCGGCCGTACACGTCGCGAAACGCGCTCGCGTACTCGGGGATGCCCTTCACCTTGGCCACCACGGCGTCCAGGTCCGGCATGCCCATCTCGATGGGGTTGATGATGGGCAGCACCGCCTGCTCCTCGAGCGTGCCCGAGCGGCCATCCCAGAACTGGGTGGCGTTGAAGAGGGCGTTGAGCACGGTGGGGCTGTTGCGCTTGCCCACCTGGTTCTTGATGCCCACCGAGCGCGCCTTGCCGTCGGTGAAGGCGCGCTGGGGATCGTGACACGTGGCGCAGCTCACCGAGTCATCGGCGCTCAGGCGCTTGTCGTTGAAGAGCTTGTCGCCCAGGGCGATGCGCGCGGGGGTGGGACGGTGCGCGGCGGGGACGGACAGCGCGTAGAGGGTGGCCGAGACCCCGAGGGGCAGCTTCGGCACGGGCTCGGGTTGCGCCGCCAGGGCCGCGCCGCTCGAGACGAGCACGGCCAGCCACGTGAACGCTTTCATGGATGCACCTCGCGAAGGCGATGAGGGGTCACACGCCCGGCCAGTGTCCTGCGCTCCCATGGACGCGGAAAACGGACCGCGCGTGGAGTGTCCTCAAGCGATCACGGCGAAGGGCGACTACTTCACACCTTCGGGCATGACGCGCTCCAGCACGAGCCGCTCGAGCGCCGCGCGCAAGCGCTCGGGCATGGGGGTGGCCTTGCGCGAGTGCCGGTCCACGAAGACGTGCACGAAGGTGCCGTGGGCGGCCGCCTGGGACTCGCCCTCCTTGAAGATGGCGATGCCGTAGGTCACCGAGCGGTTGCCCAGTTTGTCCACGCGCAGGCCCGCCCGGAGCGCGTCGGGGTAGGCGAGGGGCGCGCGGTAGGTGCACCGCGACTCCACCACCAGACCGATGACGGGGCCCGTGTGGATGTCCAGGCCGCCCTCGTGGATGAGGTAGTGGTTGGCCACCGTGTCGAAGTAGCTGTAGTAGGTGACGTTGTTGATGTGCCCGTAGGCGTCGTTGTCCATCCACCGCGTGGTGATGGGCAGCACGTAGCGGTAGCGATCGAGGGTTTCCGTGTCGGCCATGGGGGAGCGTCCTTCCGGTTTCAAGGGGCGTGCAGCGCCTGGCGGAACAGCTCGGTGAGCACTGGCCGCGTCATCTCGCGGGGCGCGTTCTGGAGCAGGCGCTGCTGGGGCAGGGTGCCGTGGGTGAGCGCGTCCAGGTCCGCCTCGGTGTAGCCCACGCCCCTCAAGTCCGCGGGCAGGCCCACCGCGCGCATGAGGTGCGAGAGCCGCGTGGCCAGCACCTCGCCCGCGTCCGACGCCGAGGCGCCCCGCACGTCCGCGCCCAGCCAGCCCGCGGCCTCCAGGTGCCGCTCGGGGCTCGTGGCCGCGGTGTAGCGGAACACGGCGGGGGCGTTGAGGATGACGGCCAGGCCATGCGGCACCAGGGGCGCGTCCGGGGGATAGCCCGAGGGCCGGAAGTCCCGCACGCCTCCGGCCACCGCGTAGGCCATGGCGTGGGGCACGTGCACCCCCGCGTTGCCGAAGGCGATGCCCGCGAGCGTCGCCGCCCACATCACCTGCTCGCGCGCCTCCCGGTCCCCCGCGTCCTTCACCGCGCGCTCCAGGTACAGGCCCATGAGCCGCAGGGCCTCGCGGCACCCCAGGTCGCTCCAGGGGTTGGCGCCCTGGCTCAGCGGACGGGGGCCGGGGCCCACGGGCCGGCGCGTGTAGGGCCGCGCCGTGTAGGACTCGAGCGCGTGGGACAGCACGTCCATGCCGCTGGCGGCCGTGACTTCCGCGGGCAGGGTGTCGGTGCAGTCCGGATCGATGAGGGCCTCGCTCGGGCGCAACAGCGGCGAGGCGATGCCCGTCTTGGCGTGCAGGGACACGAGGTCGAAGATGGTGATGCCGGTGACCTCGCTGCCGGTGCCCGAGGTGGTGGGGCATGCCAGGTGGGGCCTCAGGGGCCCGGGCACCGCGCGCCCCTCGCCCACGGGGGCGTTCACGTAGGCGAGGAAGTCCGCGGGGTGGGTGGCGTAGAGGTTGGCCGCCTTGCAGGTGTCGATGACCGAGCCGCCCCCGAGGGACACGTACCCGTCCGGCTGGAGCTCGGTGGCGAAGCGCGCCGCGTGCTGGAAGGAGGCGTCCGTGGGCTCCACGCGCACGTCCGTGTAGGGCACCACGTCCAGGCCCGCGGCCCGGAGCGCGTCGAGCACCGTCTGGAACACGGGCAGCCGGGCCACGCGCGCGTCGGAGAACAGGGCCACGCGCCGCATGCCGAGCGCCCGGGCCCGCGTGCCCACCTCGCGCAGACAGCCCCGGCCAAAGGTGACGCGCGAGGCGTCCACGGTGAAGGCCGAGTCACACCCGGGCGCGACGGAGTCGTAGTGGCAACAGCCCATGGGGATCCTCCCGGACAGCGAGCCCCCGGGAGGTTAGCCCAGCGACAGGGGGCACCGCTTCCAGGAAGGAGCGACAAGACGGCCGCGGGATGGGGCGTCCCTGGACGGTGGGCCATGCGTCAAAGGCAGACATGATTGGCTCGGGGGCCCGGATGGCGAGGGGCGGACACTCGCGGCGCCGGACCGGGCGATTCGCTGGCGGGCCCGCCGGGCTCCCACTTAAGTGGCGGTCCGCGTTTATCCCCCCGCATGACCCTCACGAACAGGAGCGTCCGAATGAAGGCCTATGAGCTGCGCAGGACCGGCGACCGGCAGGACTGGGTGAAGGTGGAGCGCCCCACGCCCCAGCCCGGTCCGGGCGAGGTGCTCGTGCGCATGCGCGCGGTGTCGCTCAACTACCGGGACGTGCTCGTCAAGCGGGGCCAGTACGGGGCGGCGCCCGGCGGCACCCGGCCCATTGTCCCCACGTCGGATGGCGCGGGCGAGGTGGTGGCCGTGGGGGCGGGGGTCACCCGGGTGAAGCCGGGCGATCGGGTGATGCCCACCTTCTTCCAGAACTGGACGGACGGCGAGTCCCCGCCGCGCCCGGAGCTGCGCGCCCTGGGCGCCGGAGACGTGGACGGCGTGCTGGCCGAGTTCGTCGTGGCCGGGGCCGAGGCGCTCGTGCCCGTTCCCGCGCACCTGTCCTTCGAGGAGGCCGCCACGCTGCCGTGCGCGGCGCTCACCGTGTGGCACGCGCTCTTCGCGCAAGGGGGCCTGAAGGCGGGGCAGACGGTGCTGGTGCAGGGCACGGGCGGGGTGTCCATCTTCGCGCTCCAGTTCGCCCACCATGCGGGCGCGCGAGTGCTCGCCACCTCCAGCCAGGACGCCAAGCTCGAGCGGGCGCGTCAGCTCGGCGCCGACGAGCTGTTCAACTACAAGAAGACGCCCAACTGGGAGGAGCCCGTCCTGGCGCGCACCGGCGGGCAGGGCGTGGACCATGTGCTGGAGGTGGGCGGCGTGGAGACGTTCCCCCATTCCGTGCGGGCCACGCGCGCCGGCGGCCACATCGCGCTCATCGGCCTCTTGTCGGGCAGCTGGGCCCAGGTGGATCCCAAACTCTCGGAAGCCAAGAACCTCCGCGTGCGGAACATCTTCGTGGGCAGCCGCGCCATGTTCGAGGACATGAACCGCTTCCTCACCCAGCACCGCATTCAGCCCGTCGTGGACCGCGTCTTCCCCTTCGACCAGGCGCCCGAGGCGCTCGCGCACATGGAGGCGGGCGCCCACTTCGGGAAGATTGTCGTCACGGTGTAGCGCCCACGTTTTGACGTAAGCTGGGCGGCACCTGTTCAACCCCCGTCTGGAGAGGTGCCCCATGAAGATGAAAGGCCCGAAGCTCGGCGGCGCGTCGCGTCCGCCGTCCATCGACACCCCGAAGCCGCCGCCGGTCGAGGCGAAGCCCAAGCCCACCGAGACGCCCAAGGCGCCGCCCACCGCCGCGCCCACCGCGCCGCCCCGGGACGGCTTCAGCACGCGCCCGCCGGCCTCCTCCGCGCCGGTGGCCCAGCCCCAGGCCAAACCGCCCGGAGGCAAGGACGTCACCACGCCCTTCGCGCAGGATCCGATGAAGTTCGCGGGCCAGAAGGACAACGTCCTCAACATCCAGAACACGCAGCGGCCCGCGGGCATCCCGGCGGCCACGGCCCAGCAGCCCTTCGTGCCCGCGTCGGATTCCATCGCCACGCTCTCGGTACACCAGCGGCCGGGCGGCAACGCCAACATGCACCTGTCGCCCGCGGGCGGAAAGGGCACGCCGGCCTACTACCTGGACTACCTGCCCGAGGGCTCGGGCCGCTTCGCCGGCCTGCAGGGCGTGCCCCAGCACCCCGGTCCCAACGATCCCAAGCTGCTCGTCACCGGGCAGCTCAACGGCTGCGCGGTCCATGCGCTGCACGACTCGCGCGACCAGTCGCTGTCGTTCCTGCACCACGCGAACTACTCGAAGAACGGGCAGCAGGAGCTCACCGACTTCCTGCGGGACAAGCCGCACCTGTCGCCCGCGGCGACCTTCGGGCCCCAGGACTACTCGCACAAGACGGGCAATGGTCAGGATCTCGCGGGCGCCACCGCCTTCGCGCAGTACCGGCCGCCGCACAACGGCCAGGGCCTGGGCCAGTGGCACCTGATGGGCCAGCTCAACGACATGACGGGCAAGGTGAGCCCGGACATGCGCCCCGAGCTCATGCGCCCCGACAAGCTCAAGGGCGTGCCGCCGGTGATGATGCTCCCCGTGCCGTCCCCCCAGACGCCCTCCATCTAGGACGGCCCTGACAGGGGTGCCCTGGTTTTCCGTGAGGCGCTACCCGGGCGGCCCCCTCCGGCCCCGGGTGCGCTCCGAGGAGGCGCCTCGGGGAGCGCACGGGAGGCAAGGGGCTTGCAGAGCGGCGGGGCATGAAAATGTCCCCGCTCGCCTGGTGTGCTCCGTGGTTGGGTCTGGTGCTGTTGTCGGCCTGTGGCATGGGAGGCGCGCCCTCCCGGGGAGACATGGGCGAGGGCGGCGTGCCGCCCATGAGCGCCCCGGAGTCTCCGCCGGGAGAGGTGCCCCGGCAGCCCTCGGCGGGACAGCTCACCGCGGGGGACTGGGACGACAACCTCAACTTCGACTTCTTCCAGAAGTACCTCCAGGCCTCCACGGAGCTGGGGCTGCGGGCGCCGCCCGTCGCGGACCGGGTGGTGCTCACCGTGCGCGACGAGGCGGGGCGGCCGGTGTCCAATGCCCGCGTCCAGGTGACGGGCGGCGGCCAGTCGCGCTTCGAGGGGCCCACGGCCTCGGACGGCCGGGTGTTGTTCCTGCCCACGCACGATGGGGCCTCGGCGGGCGAGGCCTTCGCGGTGACGGTGTCGCCGCCAGCGGGACGTGAGGGCGCGCCCATCACCACGGCGGTGGAGGGGGGGAAGGCCTGGGACGTGACGCTGCCGGGCGTGGAGGCCGCGCCGCCCACGGAGCTGGACGTGGCCTTCGTGGTGGACACCACGGGCAGCATGACGGACGAGCTGGCCTACCTGAAGGCGGAGATCCAGGAGATCGCCAACACGCTGGGCGAGCGCTTTCCCCAGGTGGCGGTGCGCTATGGCCTGGTGTTCTACCGGGACACGGGCGACGACTACGTGGTGCGCCGCTTCGACTTCACCTCCAACGTGGCGACGCTGCGCCTGCGGCTGGACGCGCAGTCGGCGGACGGGGGCGGGGACTACCCCGAGGCGATGGATCGGGGCCTGGAGGAGGGCGTGAAGCTGTCCTGGCGCACCGGCAACACCGCGCGGCTGCTGTTCCTGATGGCGGACGCGCCCACGCACGTGGACAAGCACGAGGCCTTCCTGGGAACGGCCGGGGCCGCGCGGCGCGCGGGCATCAAGGTGTATCCGGTGGCGGCCAGTGGGGTGTCGAGCGTGGCGGAGTATCAGATGCGGCTCGCGGCGCAGCACACCCGGGGCCGCTACCTCTTCCTCACCGACGACTCGGGCGTGGGCGACGCGCACGAGGAGCCGCACATCCCCTGCTACCAGGTGCAGCTGCTCAAGCACCTGCTCGTGCGCACCATCGGCTCGGAGCTCGAGGGCCGACGGCTGCCGGTCTCCGGCACCGAGCTCGTGCGCACCGTGGGCAATCCCACGCAGGACGGGGCCTGCGTGATGAAGGACGGCTCGACGACGTATTACTAGAAGGGTTACGCGCGCTTCTTGGCGGCCGTCTTCTTCACCGCGGCGGTCTTCTTCACCACGGCCGTCTTCTTGGCGGCCGTCTTCTTCGCCGCGGTCGGCGCCTTCGCCTTCGGGGCGGGCCGGATGACGGACGTGTAGTGCGCGATGTACGCGGAGGCGGGCGTGCGGCGGATGGCCTCGGCGATCACGTCGAGCGCCACGTGGTCGAGCGTCTTGAAGCGCACGCACGACTTGCCCATGTCGAGCTTCTTGCCCGTCTTGGCCCAGGCGTCGCGAAACCACCGCTCCTGCTCGGGCTGGCCGTAGACGCCCATCAGGTAGAGGGCCATGTGGCTCTTCTGCGAGGCGAGTGCCGCGAAGGGCAGGGGCTGGCGGGGATCGGTGTGGTAGCCCGCCGGGAAGACCGAGTGCGGGACGAAGTAGCCGATCATCCCGTACTGCATGCCCTCCTGGTAGTCCGCATCGAGGTGGGCGCGGATGACGTCGCGCACGGCGGAGAGCACCGCGCGGCGCTCCTCGGGAAGCGCCGCGAGGTACTGGTCGACAGTGGTGGCCTTGCTCTGCATGGCCGCCAGTGTAGCGGATGCTCACCTGGACGTGCCCACGGCGGGTCCTGAAGAATGGCGCGATGACGTACCGTACGCGGCTCGCCCGTGGAGGTGGTGCAGGCCCTCACCTGGATTCCCGAATGCCAGGACGGCGCCATCGTCCTCGTGCCCCAGGCAGAAGAAGCCCTGAGGGAGCGGTACGTGAAGTGGTGTGCACGCCAGGGCGGAGGTGACTGCCTGGGGCTGCTGGACGATGCGCCCTACTTGCGCGCGGACGACCGGCGCACGTTCGCCTTGGCCCTGGCCCTCGGAGGCGTCCTCGACGAGACGCACGAGGCGCTCAAGCATGAGCTGCTGGACGTGCCGAGACTCGTCTCCATGGTGGTCTGGACAGTGGCCCTCTTGCATGATGTGGGTCGTCCCCGAGCCGACCATGAAGGCCGTCGCGGCCAGCTTGACCCTCATCCTCACGGGCTACCTGGGCCTCGAGACCGTGTACGGACTGATGGACGGGTGGGCCCGACTGGCCGATGCGGCACACCATGCCACCACCTTCGAGGAGTTGCGCGCGGCGGGCGCTTCGTTCGGCAAGACGCTGGGTGAGGACGCCGCCCGGGCCATGATTCTCGCCGTGGCCGCCCTTGGCGGACACTCCCTGGGTCAAGTGCTGCCGCGGGTGCGAACTCTTCCTCGATTCGACCTCGCGGGGGCACGCTTCGAGGCGCAGGGAGGGGCCGCCGTGCTGGGGGCGGAGGGGGTGCTCACGACGGACGGGGCCTTGGCGCGAGCGGTCGTCGCGGTGGAGACGGTGGCCACCTCGGCGCAGGGGCTCCTGGCCGTGGTGATGCTCAAGAACAGGGCGGGCAGTGGAGCGGGAAGGACCACCGGCGGCCGCTCCGCCGAAACCGTCATTCATCACCGAGGCGGAAACCGACAGGTGGAACTCAGCGATGGCCAGCGCTGGCACCTGCCCCGCGACAGGTCGGCCGCGGACATTCCCGCCGAGGACAAAGTGGGGGACCTGCTTCAGGAGGCCGTCACCCGGGCCGCGAACCAGTGGGAGGCCCGGTGGCTGTCGGGTGCCGAGAAGCGGGCCATCGATGAGGCCAGGAGGCGGGGGAAGTACTGAGCAGTTCCAGCACCTCTACAACTTCAGCAGGGGCAAGGGAGTCGATGTGGACGTCCCTGGCGGCTACAAGTACGAGATTCTCTCCGGAACGGACTCGAACCTCGCGCGGCATGGCAGGCGGATGGCGGGCGAGTTCTTCCGGATGCTCACCTTCTGAAGAGGGCGGCCGATGCTCTACGACAAGGTCTTCTACCAAGGCCGGGAAATTGAGAACGAGCGTCTGGAGCTGACTGATAAGGGCGCGCTCTATTTCCTGGGCGAGGGGCTGATCCTGCGCAACTGCACGGTCGTCCTCAAGGTGCCCGGCAAGAACCTGTTCCTGGGCGGAACGCGGTTCATCGACTGCACCTTCGAGGTGAAGCAGGAGCTGAAGAATCATCAGACCTGGGTGGCCGCGTCGCTGACGGGCTGCCGGTTCAAGGGGCGGCTCACGGGATGCGATTTCGGGCACTGGCCTGAGTACGGAGGCTCGCCGGTCGCTCCGGTCGGGTCCATCGAATCCTGCGACTTCTCCGAGGCCCGACTGGACGCCTGCCGGATCATCGGGTCCGACCCCGCCACCCTCCGCTTCCCCCGCTGGCCCTGCTTCACCATCCTGGAGCCCATCGCGCGGGCCCCCGAACTGCGAGGCGTCAAGTGGCCGGGCCTGGTCGGTGACGTCATCGTGGATGAGCTTCACACCCATCCCGAGCAGACCCGGGCCCTGACCTATTACGCGCCCGTTCTGGCGCAACGGCTCGACGCCCCGCTCGAAGAGCTCAGGGCCCTCATCGAGACCTTCGACTGCATCCGCTTCTGACTTCGCTCAGAAGGCCACGGGCAGCTGCTTCATGCCGTGCACGAGGATGCCCTCGCGCCAGCTCAGCGCGGACTCGTCCACGGCGAGCCGCAGCCGGGGCAGCCGCTGGAGCAGCAGGGGGATGGCGATGTTGGCCTCCAGCCGCGCGAGCGGCGCGCCCAGGCAGAAGTGGATGCCGAAGCCGAAGCCGATGTGCCGGTTGGGCTCGCGGGCGATGTCGAAGCGCCCGGGCTCCGGGAACTGCTCGGGATCGTGGTTGGCCGCCATCAGCGAGGCGAGGATCGTCTCCCCCGCGGGAATCACCTGGCCGCGGAACTCCACGTCCTGGGGCGCCCAGCGCTGGGTGCTCGTCTCCACCGGGCCGCGGTAGCGCAGCATCTCCTCCACCGCCGACTCGATGAGGGCGGGCTCCCGGCGCAGCCGCTCGAGCTGCTCGGGGTTGCGCAGGAGCGCCCAGACGCCGTTGCCGATGAGGTTCACCGTCGTCTCGTGGCCGGCCACCAGGAGCAGGAACAGCATGCTGATGAGCTCCTGGGGCGAGAGCCGGTCGCCTTGCTCCTCCACGGACACGAGCGCCGAGAGCAGATCCTCGCGCGGCTCCCCCCGGCGCTTCTCCATGAGCGCCTGGAAGTACTGCATGAACTGGAAGCCGGCCGCGAACAAGGGCTCCATGTTCCCGTCCACGGGCGGGTTGACGATGATGCTCGTCCACTCCTGGAACTTGTCCTGATCCTCCACCGGCACGCCGAGCATCTCCGCGATGACCGTCACCGGCAGGGGGAAGGCGAAGGCGTCGAGCAGATCCGCGGAGCCCTGGGGCTCGAGGGTGTCCAGCAGCCGCTCGGTGATGGCGGTGACGCGCGGGCGCAGCTCCTCCACCCGGCGCGGGGTGAAGGCCTTGGACACGAGCGTGCGCAGGCGGGTGTGATCCGGCGGATCCGCCATGAGCATGTGCTTGTTGATGGCGGCCATGGCGTCATTGCGCCGCTGGCGGTGCAGGGACGTCTCGGGCAGCTTGTCCACGTTCTTGGTGAAGCGCGGGTCGCGCAACAGCTCCACCGCGTCCTTGTAGCGGCTGACGACCCAGACGGGGTGCTTGAAGTGGGGATCCTCCAGCCGCACCACCGGCGCCTCCTGGCGCAGGCGCGCGTAGAAGGGCAGGGGGTTCTGTCGCGTGACGGGAGACCACAGCTCTTGGAAGGGCGAGGGGGAGGGGCTCATGGAGGGGGGTCATAACGTCCAACCCCCCTCGGCCGCGAGCCGGGATGTGCCCGAGCGTCAGGTAGGCGGCGGCGCGAGCGGCAGGTGGAAGGAGAAGGTGCTGCCCTGGCCCGGCTGGCTCTCCACCGAGAGATCGCCCCCGAGCTCGCGCAGGAGGTTGCGCACCACGGGCAGCCCCAACCCTGTACCGCGGTCGGGGGGCTTGGTGGTGAACCAGGGCTCGAAGATGGAGGCGAGTACCTGCTCGGTCATGCCCACGCCGGTGTCCTCCACGTGGCAGTGCGCCACGCCGCGCGCCAGGTCCTCGCGCAGGCACACGCGCACCTCGGTGGGCCGGTCGCGCACGGACTCCACGGCGTCGGCGGCGTTGCGCAAGAGGTTGATGAGCACCTGCTCCACGCGGGTGCGGCTCACGTCCGTCCACACGGGGCGCGCGGGGCCCTGGAAGGACACGTTCACGTGGCGCAGGGTGCCCGCGGTGCGCAGCATGTTGAGCGCGCCCTGCACCAGCTCGCGCAAGTCCACCCGCTCCACCTTCGTCTGGCCGGGCTGGCCCAGGTTCATCAGGTGATGGCCGTGCGTGGCCACGTGCTCGCACGCCCAGCCGAGCTCCGTGAGCAGCTCCGCGTCGGGCGCCTCGCCGGTCTGGGCCCACTCGGTGAAGGCGGTGCGCAGGCTGTTGAGCACGGTGGAGATGTTGCGCAGCTCGTGGCCCACGCCGGCCGCCAGCGTGCCCAGCGTCGCCAGCCGCTCCACCTGCAGGAGCTGCGCGCGCGTGCGCTCCAGCTCCAGCTCCAGTTGCGCGCGCGCGCGCACGCGCTCCGTCACGTCCATGGCCAGGCCGATGGTGCCCGTGAGCTGACCCCGCTCGTCGAGCACCGGGGTGTAGCGCGTCTCGTAGTGGATGTCGGACGCGATGGTGAGCACCTGCGTGGTGCTCACGCCCGTGAGCGCCAGGCGCGCCTGTTTGAGCGCCTGGGGCTCGCCCGCGAACAGCTCGAAGAAGGACTCGCCCACGATCTGCTCGGGCCGGAGCCCCAGCATGCCCAGGCCGCCGCCGTCCACGAAGGTGAAGATGCCCTGGGGATCCAGGGACCAGAGGATGAGGTGCGCGCCCCGCACCGCCGTGCGCAGCCGCAGCTCGCTCTCGGCCAGGGCGCGCTCCATGGCCTCGCGCTCGCTGACCTGCTCGCGCAGGAGCCGGTTGGCCGTCTCGCGCTCGGACAGGGCGCGCCGCAGCCGCCGCACCCGCTCCTCGCGCTGCGCGGTGATGTCCACCAGCGAGCCGAGCACGCCCACGATGGTGCCGTGCTCGTCCACCAGCGGCGTCTTGTTCGTCTGGGTCCAGCGCTCCTGGCCCTCCGCGTCGCGCACGGGCTCCTCCAGGGCCTCGACCGGCCGGCCCGTGGCGAGCACGCGGCGGTCCATGCGCTGGAAGACGTCGGCCGCGTCCCGCCAGGGCAGCTCCTCGTCACTCAGGCCCACCACGGCCTCGGGCTCCAGGCCCACCAGCCGCGAGAAGGCGCGGTTGCATCCGAGGTAGCGCAGATCCACGCCCTTCCAGAAGAGGGGGTGGATGAGCGCGTCGAGAATGAGCCGTGGTAGCGCGTCCTCGTGCGTTGTCGACGCCATGGGCGTCCTCCCATTCGCGGCGCCCGGTCGTCGCCCGCGACGTGAAGCCTCCCTTATCCCGAGACCCCGGGGAATCACCAAGAACTTCTCCGCCCCCGGGGTCACGGAAGTCGCCGCGCGCCGAGCGGCTACTCGTAGAACTTCAGGCTCCAGCCCGTGGTGCGCTCGCTGCCGCGGGTGTAGGTGATGTTGCCCCACCACTGGAAGGTGCCCGAGTACCAGTAGCGCGCGCCCCAGAAGTCGCTCGGGTACTCGTTCTTGGCCACGCCGTGGTAGGCGAGCGGGAAGGTGGGCCCGGCGGGGGGGCTGGTGTTGGGGTCGCCGTCCACCAGCACGAAGGAGTGGTGGCCCACGCCCTTGGCGTAGAGCGTCGGATCCCACCCGCTCATGAGGGTGGAGCGGTTGGCGCCGAAGAGGCAGCCGTTGGACTTGAACCAGTCCCACACGTAGGTGGGGTCCCCGTCGAGCTTCAGGCGCAGGTCCGCCAGGCAGTAGCTCTCGCCCCAGCTGCCGTTGGCCGAGTAGACGACGTGCAACTGGCCGGCCGGATCGATGATGACCTCGGGGCCCTCGTTGACGCGGCAGGGGGGGTTGGGCTCCACCTTCTCGAAGGCCTCGCGGGGCTGGGAGATGACGAAGCGCGCGCCGGTGACGGTGGTGGGGCTGCTCATGCGCGCGAGGAAGAGCGTCTGCTCGCCGTCGCTGTCGCCCACCCAGCCGGACCACACGAAGTACCACTGGTTGCGGTACTTGAACGCCGTGCCGTCGATGGCCCACTTGTCGTCCGGCAGCGACATGCGCTGGGCGGTGCTCCAGCCGCTCGTGGGCGACTTGGACTGGATGACGTACATGCGGTGGGCCTTGTTCGCCCCCGCCGTGAAGTAGATGTAGTAGGTGCCCGTGGCGCTGTCGCGGATGATCTGCGGCGCCCACACCTCGGCCCAGCCGGAGGGGTTGCTCCACACCTGCTGCCGCGCCGCGCCGCCCAGGCCGTCCACTGACGTGGCCGTGCGCACGTACAGCCGCGAGCCGTCCGTCTCCGCGGAGATGTACGTGCTGCCCACGCGGATGACCGTGGGGTCGGCGTTGCGGATGTTCAGCCGCCCCAGCGCCTGCTCCTGGCTGCCGAGCAGGGGAGAGTCCGGCACCAGCGGCTCACCCGCCTCGGACGCCAGGGGCTCCGGCCCCCCGCACGCCTGCATCGCCATGCTCAACGCCAGAACACCCAGGGCCTTCGTGACGCGCATTGCTCTCTCCTGAAGAAGGGAACCGCGCGCCTCATACCCCAAAACCCGCATTCCTTGGAAAATAAAAAAACCGGGAAGAAGCCGCCCCCGCGACTCCTTCCCGGCATGACGTCCCGCCCCACGCCCCCGAGAACCCCCACCGACTGCGCCGCCCGACCGCCCCCCGCCCTCCGACCCGCCCGACCCCGACCACCCCGCCGACCCAACCCCGTCAGCTTCTCGGGGAGGAAGCAAAGCACCCCGCGTGCCAGCGCGCGCTCCGGCGGGAAGGACAACGAATCCAAGGGGTTGGCGGCGAGTCCAGGGCAGCCAGGCGCCGCCCGGGGGGTAAGAGTTACGGCCCTTCCTCCGGCACGTTCCCGTCGGAATTCCCTCGACATGGCGGGGCGAGTTGATACTGCCAATCAATCTCAACTCCAGGACCTTCACGCATGAAGAGATTCTCGCTGGGCCTCCTCGTCCTCGTGGGGTGCGCGCATGCGCCCCCGGCGCCGTCCTCTCCGTCGGGCCCGGCCGTGCCGCCGCCGCGGGGGGTGGAGCCGCACGCGGGCGAGACGCACTGGAAGGCGCTGCGGCAACTCACCTTCGAGGGCGAGAACGCCGAGGCCTACTGGGCCTTCTCGGGCCAGGCGCTCACGTTCCAGGCGCGCCACGAGGGGCAGGGGTGCGATCGCATCTACTGGCTGGACGCGCTCACGGGCGCCACGCGGCCCATCTCCAGCGGGGAGGGCGCCACCACGTGCGCCTATTCGTTCCCGCCCGATGACAAGGAGGTCCTCTACGCCTCCACCCACGAGGGCGGCAAGG
Organism: Archangium primigenium; assembly: GCF_016904885.1. NCBI lineage: Bacteria > Pseudomonadati > Myxococcota > Myxococcia > Myxococcales > Archangiaceae > Melittangium > [Archangium] primigenium. Next base: position 5,563,177 of record NZ_JADWYI010000001.1, on the reverse strand, counting down.
CGTGCCCGCCCAAGCCCGACATGAGCCTGGGCTACGTGTGGCCGCTCTACGACACCTACGACATCTACAAGGCGAACGCGGACGGCACGAACGTGCGGCCGCTCACGCGCGAGAAGGGCTACGACGCCGAGGCGACGGTGTGCCCCAAGGACGGCGCCATCGTCTTCACCTCCGTGCGGGATGGGGATCTGGAGCTGTACCGGATGGACGCGGACGGCCAGAACGTGAAGCGGCTCACGCACACGCCCGGCTATGACGGTGGGGCGTTCTTCAGCCCGGACTGCTCCAAGATCGTCTGGCGGGCGAGCCGGCCCGCGCCGGGCAAGGAGCTGGAGGACTACCAGTCGCTGCTGGCCCAAGGGCTCGTGCGACCCACGAAGCTGGAGCTGTACGTGGCGGACGCGGACGGCTCCAACGCCACGCAGGTGACGTACCTCAACGCGGCGAGCTTCGCGCCCGCCTGGCACCCCACGCTGCCGCGCCTGCTCTTCTCCACCAACCATGGAGACCCCAAGGGGCGCGAGTTCGACATCTGGGCGGTGAACGTGGATGGCTCGGGGCTCGAGCGCATCACCACCGCGCCCGGCTTCGACGGCTTCCCGCTGTTCTCCCCGGACGGCAAGCAACTGGCGTTCTCCTCCAACCGCGCCACGGCCGCGGGCCGCCACGACACCAACGTCTTCATCGCCGAGTGGCAGGAGACGCGCACGCGCGAGCCCGGCGTCGCCTCGAGCGAAACCGGCGTCGCCGCGAGCGAGCCCAGGCCGCCGGATCGGGTGCTGGAGGACGTGCGCTTCCTCGCGGCGCCCGAGCAGGGGGGCCGGGGCATCGACACGCCCGGACTGGAGCAGGCCGCGGCGTGGCTGGAGCGGCGCTTCACGGCGCTGGGCCTCGAGCCCGCGGGGGACGCGGGGAGCTTCCGCCAGCGCTTCCCCGTGGTCACCGCGCTCCAGGCGGCGCCGGGCACGGCGCTGGAGTTGGGCGGCGTGCGGGCCCAGGAGGGCGCCTTCCTGCCGCTGGGCTTCTCCGCGGACGGCGAGGTGAAGGGGGACTTCGTGCTCGCCGGCCACGGCATCCGCGCCAAGGATCTGGGCGTGGACGACTACGCGGGCCTGGCGGTGAAGGGGAAGATCGTCGTCGTGCGGCGCTTCGTGCCGGACACGCCGGCGTTCGCCACCCCGGACGCGCAGCGGCGCCATGGAGACCTGCGCCACAAGGCGTGGGTGGCCAAGGAGGCCGGGGCGCGGGCGCTCGTGGTGGTGGACTGGCCGCTGGCGGGCGACAAGAACGCCCCCGCCGAGGCGGGCCTGCCCGCGCTCAAGCCCGAGGGCGCCCAGGACGCGGGCCTGCCCGTGGTGGCGCTCAAGCGCGCCGGCTTCGAGCCCGTGCTGGAGAAGCTCGCCAAGAAGCAAAAGGTGAGCGGCCGGGTGGCGGTGAAGCTCGAGCGGGTGCTCAAGGACACGTGGAACGTGGTGGCCCGGCTGCCCGCCGCCAAGGACGGCACGCGCGCCTCCGAGGCCGTGGTGGTGGGCGCGCACTACGATCACCTGGGCGAGGGGGGCCGGGGCTCGCTCGCGCCGGACCGCCGCGAGCCGCACCTGGGCGCGGACGACAACGCCTCGGGCGTGGCGGGCATGCTGGAGGCGGCGCGGCTGCTCTCCGGCCAGCGCGAGCGCCTGCGCCGCGACGTGTACTTCGCCGCCTTCTCCGGCGAGGAGACGGGGGTGCTCGGCTCCACCGCGTGGACGCGCACGCCCACCGCGGGCCTGGCGATGAAGGACGTGGCCGCCATGCTCAACCTCGACATGGTGGGGCGGCTGCGCGACAACCACCTGACGGTGCTGGGCGCCGACTCGGCGGGGGAGTGGCGCGAGCTGCTCGCCCCCGCGTGCGCCAAGGCCCGGGTGCGCTGTGACGGCTCGGGGGACGGCTACGGCCCCTCGGATCACACGCCTTTCTACGCGGCGGGTGTGCCCGTACTGCATTTTTTCACTGGCACGCACAATGACTACCACAAACCCTCGGACAGCGCGGAGCGGATCAACGCCGCGGGGTTGGCCCAGGTGGCGCTCGTGGTATCCGAGATGGCCGCGGAGGTGAGTGCCCGGCCCGGACGGGTGACGTACCGCAGCGTGCCGGCGCCCGCGCCGGTGGGGGATGCGCGCTCCTTCAATGCCTCGTTGGGCACCGTGCCCGACTACGCGCCCCCGGCCGGCACGCGGGGGGTGCTCCTCGCGGGCGTGCGGCCCGGGGGCGGGGCGGACCTGGGCGGCCTCAAGCGTGGGGACGTGCTCGTGCGGCTCGGCACGCATGAGGTTGGCAGCGTGGAGGACCTCATGTATGCCCTCAACGCCGCCCGGCCCGGCGAGACGGTGACCGCCGTCGTCCTGCGCGAGGGCGCCGAGGTGAAGCTCTCCGTGACGTACCAGGAGAGTAAACGCCGATGACGGGTTGTCTGCGGGAATGACTGATCAACATTCCCGCGGACCCTGTCCAGTCAATTCCTGTCGGCAAGAGGGAAAACCGGATTTTAGCGCTTATTGACATTAAGCCTGAAGACATGTGAAGTTTTTTACATGTCCATGTACGTTTCCGCGAAGACGCTGGTTGACCTCGCCCGCCGCCGTGCCGAGCAGGAGGCGGACAAACCCGCCTTCATCCTGCTGGGGGACGGAGAGCGCGAGAGCGAGCGACTGACCTTCGCGCAGTTGGATGCCAAGGCGCGCGCGATCGCCGCCCAGCTGCAGGCGTGGAACCTGGTGGGCCAGCGGGCGATGTTGATCTACCCCCACGGCCTGGATTTCCTCACGGCCTTCCTGGGCTGCTTCTACGCGGGCGTGGTGGCGGTGCCCACCTATCCGCCCAACCTGCGCAAGCGCCTGGGCTGGGGCAAGCTCGAGGCCATCATCTCCGACGCGGGGGCGTCCGTCGTCCTGTCCACCGCGGGGATGATGGGGCAGATGACGGAGCTGCTGGACTCGTCCGACGCCACCCGGTCGCTCAAGCGCCTGGCCACGGACGCGGTGGCGCCCGCGCTCGCCGGCGAGTGGAAGGAGTTCGTGCCCCGCGCCGAGGAGCTCGCCTTCCTGCAGTACTCCTCGGGCTCCACGGGTCGGCCCAAGGGCGTGATGCTCAGCCACGGCAACCTGCTCAACAACCAGCTCGTCTTCCAGTCCTTCTCCGAGGAGTGGCAGGAGGGCACGTACGTGAGCTGGCTGCCGCTCTACCACGACATGGGTCTGGGGCTGGCGCTGCAGACGGTGGCCCTGGGCTGCCTCAACGTGCTCATGTCGCCCACGGCCTTCGTGCAGAAGCCGCGGCGCTGGCTCTGGGCCGTCTCCCGCTACCAGGCGCACATCAGCGGCGGTCCCAACTTCAGCTACGACCTGTGCGTGCGCGACATGAAGCCCGAGTACTACGAGGGGTTGGATCTCTCCTCGTGGACCACGGCGCTCAACGGCGCCGAGGTCATCAACACCCGGGTGATGCAGGACTTCACCCGGCTCTTCGAGCCGTACGGTTTCAACCCGCGCACCATGCGCCCCGGCTACGGTCTGGCCGAGGCCACGGTGGCCGTCACGGTGGGTGACAAGTTCACGCTGCCCACCGTCAAGCACCTGGACGCCAAGGCGCTCCAGGTCAACCGCGTGGAGGCGCTGGCCGAGCCCCGCACGGGCAGCCTGAGCCTGGTGGGCTGCGGCCATCCGCGCCTGGGCCACGAGGTGATCATCGTCAACCCGGAGACGCGCCACACGAGCGGCGCCGGGGACGTGGGCGAGGTGTGGATCCGGGGCGACAGCGTCGGCATGGGCTACTGGCAGAACCCCCAGGCCACCGAGGACATCTTCCGGGCGCACACCGCGGACACCGCCCAGGGCCCCTACCTGCGCACGGGCGACCTGGGCTTCATCGAGAACAACTCGCTCTTCCTCACGGGCCGGATGAAGGAGCTGGTCATCATCCGTGGCCGCAATCACTACCCGGAAGACATCGAGCGCACGGTGCTCGCGTGCCACCCGGGCCTGCGCTCGCAGGGCGGCGCCGCGTTCTCGGTGCTGATCGACGGCGAGGAGCGGCTGGTGGTGGTGCAGGAGCCGGAGCGCGCGGCCATCCCCTCCATCGACGCGCCGGCGCTGTTCGACGAGGTGCGCGCCGCCATCGCGGCCAACCACGAGCTGCAGCTGCACGCGCTGTTGCTCATCGAGCCGGGCAGCCTGCCCAAGACGTCGAGCGGGAAGATCCAGCGGCGCGCGAGCCAGCAGATGTTCGTGGAGGGCACTCACACCGTCCTGGCGCGCTGGGACGCGCCCGTGGAAGTGAAGGCCGAGGTGAAGGCCGAGGCGAAGGCGCCCGCGTCCGCCGGGGCGCCCGAGCTGCCGCTGCCGACGCGCGCGGCGCCCACCGCGCTGGTGCTGCGGCTGGCCACGCTCGTCGCCACGCGCCTGGGCCTGACGCTCGAGCAGTACGACGTGGACAAGTCCTTCAACCACTACGGCCTGGACTCCAAGGCGCTGGTCGAGCTGTCCGGCGTGATGGCCGAGGCCCTGGGCGTGCCGCTCGCGCCCACCGCCCTGTACGAGTACCCCTCGGTGGCGGCCCTGGCCCGCTTCCTGGGAGGAGCACCCGAGGGCAACGGTTTCGCCGCGTCGGCTGAATCGAGCCATGCCGAGCCCATCGCCCTCATCGGCATGGGGTGCCGGTTCCCCGGAGGCGCGCGGTCGCCCGAGGCCTTCTGGTCGCTGCTGCGCGGTGGGGTGGACGCCATCTCCGAGGTGCCCGCGGAGCGGTGGAACGCCGAGGCGCTGTACTCGCCCACGGCGGCGCCGGGCCGGGTGACCACGCGCTGGGGTGGTTTCGTCGCGGACGTGGACCGCTTCGACGCGGACTTCTTCGACATCTCGCCCCGGGAAGCCGCGGCCATGGATCCGCAGCAGCGCCTGCTCTTGGAAGTGAGCTGGGACGCGCTGGAGAACGCGGGCCAGGCGCCGGACGGACTCGCGGGCAGCCAGACGGGCGTGTTCGTGGGCATCAGCACCCAGGACTACGCGCGCCTGCAGGTGGGCCGCGTGGGGGCCACCAACGCCTTCGCGGGCACGGGCACCGCGCTGAGCATCGCCGCCAACCGCCTGTCCTACGCGTTGGACCTGCGCGGACCGAGCCTGGCGGTGGACACGGCGTGCTCCTCGTCGCTCGTGGCGCTGCACACGGCGTGTCTGAGCCTCAACCAGGGCGAGTGCGACCTGGCGCTCGCCGGAGGCGTCAACCTGCTGCTGTCGCCGGACCACACCATCACGTTCTCCCAGGCGGGGATGATGGCGTCGGATGGCCGGTGCAAGACGTTCGACGCCAGCGCGGACGGCTACGTGCGCAGCGAGGGCTGCGGCGTCGTGGTGCTCAAGCGCCTGTCGGATGCCCAGCGGGACGGCGACCGTATCTTCGCGGTGGTGCGGGGCTCGGCGGTCAACCAGGACGGCCACAGCAACGGCCTGACGGCGCCCAACGGCCTGGCGCAGGAGGCGGTCATCCGCCGCGCCCTGTCGGCCGCCGACGCGCGGCCCGAGGAGATCGACTACGTCGAGGCGCACGGCACGGGGACCTCGCTGGGCGATCCCATCGAGGTGGGCGCGCTCGCGCGCGTGTTCAACCGGGGCCGTGACGCGCGCCGGCCGCTCAAGCTGGGCTCGGCGAAGACGAACGTGGGCCACCTGGAGGCGGCCGCGGGCATCGTGGGCGTCATCAAGGTCGCCCTGTCGCTGCACCACCGGCAGCTGCCCGGCAGCCTGCACCTCAAGACGCCCAACCCGCACATCCCCTGGGAGAAGCTGGCCCTGGAGGTGCCCACCACGCACCAGGACTGGGCGGGAGACGTGGATCGCCGGCGGCTCGCGGGCGTGAGCTCCTTCGGCTTCGGTGGCACCAACGCCCACGTCGTGCTGGAGCAGGCCCCGCTCGAGGAGGAGCGGTCGGCCGCGCTCGAGCGGCCCCAGCACGTGCTGGCCCTGTCCGCCAAGACGCCCGAGGCGCTGCGCCGGCTGATGACGCGCTACGTGGAGGCGCTGGCCACCGTGGAGCCCGAGGCGCTCGCGCACCTGTGCTTCAGCACCCACACGGGTCGCGCGCAGCTGCCCTGCCGCGTGGCGGTGGTGAGCCAGGACGCCCAGGAGCTGCGGCGCAAGCTGGAGCAGGCCATCCAGGCGCCCCCACGCGCTCCGGTCCATGCGTCCGCGCGCGAGGTGGCGTTCCTCTTCACCGGCCAGGGCGCGCTGTACCCGGGCGTGGGCCGCGAGCTGTACAACACCCAGCCGCTGTTCCGGGATCTCATCGACCAGTGCAACCGGCTGCTGCGCCCCTGGCTGGAGCACTCGCTGGTGTCGCTGCTGTGGGGCGAGCACAGCGCGCTGCAGCAGGAGACGCGCTACACCCAGCCGGTGCTCTTCGCGCTGGAGTACGCGCTGGCGCGCCTGTGGATGTCGTGGGGCCTGTTCCCCGCGGCCCTCATGGGCCACAGCATCGGCGAGTACGCGGCGGCGTGCATCGCGGGCGTGTTCAGCCTGGAGGACGGTCTGCGGCTGACGGCCGCCCGCGGCAAGCTCATGGACGTGCTCACGCGGCGCGGCGCCATGGCGGTGCTGTTCGCGCCCCTCGAGGAGGTGCGCGCCGCGGTGGAGCCCCACGCGGAGCATGTCGCCGTCGCCGCGGAGAACGGTCCCGCCAACGTCGTCATCTCCGGCGAGGCCGAGGTGGTGAAACGGTTGGTGGAGGAGGCCCGGGCCCGGGGCACGCGGGGTCAGCTGTTGAAGGTGTCGCACGCGTTCCACTCGCCGCTCGTGCAGCCCATGCTGGCGGCGTACACGGAGGTGGCGAATAGCGTCCGCTTCCACGCGCCCGCGCTGCCGCTGATGTCGGGCGTGACGGGGCAGCGCGCGGGCCAGGAAGTGGCGGATCCGTCCTACTGGATCGAGCACACGCGCGGCATGGTGCGCTTCTCCGAGTCCACGCGCGCGCTGGTCGCGCTGCGGCCCGGCTTCTTCCTGGAGATCGGTCCGGGCTCGACGCTCGTGTCCATGGCCTGCGCCCAGGACGAGCGCATCAAGGGCCTGCCCTCGCTGGATCGCGACCGGGGCGACTGGGCCCGGCTGCTGACGACCGTGGGCAAGTTGTTCGAGGGTGGGGTGCGCATCGACTGGAAGGGCGTGGAGCGGGGCTTCGCGCGGCGGCACGTGGACGTGCCCGCCTATCCCTTCGAGCAGCGCCGGCACTGGTTCGAGGAGTCCCCGGCGCCGGTGCTGCCCGCGCCGTCCTCCGCGTCCTCCGTGGGCGCGCCGGCGTCCGTGGACGAGCTGCTGGTCGAGCAGACGTGGGAGCGCGTGGCGGAGACGGTGGACGCCCAGGGCGCGGCGGAGGGCGTGTGGCTCGTGCTGGGCGGACAGTCGCTCGGCGAGTCCCTGGCGGCCCGCATCACCGCGCGGGGCGGACGGAGCGTGCGCGTCGAGGCGGGCGTCGTCTTCCAGCGCGGCGAGGGCACGTGGACCGTCGAGCCCTCGCGGCACGAGGACTTCACGCGCCTGCTCGCGGAGGTGGACGCGCCGGTGCGCGGCATCGTGCACCTGTGGAGCCTGGAGTCCGGCGCCGCCGAGGTGTCGGACCTGGGCCGCATGCCGTCGCTGGGCCTGCTGTCGCTGGTGCAGGCGCTCGCGCGGCGCGGCGCGGCGGGTGGCTCGCCCAAGGTGTGGGCGGTGACGCGGGCGGCGGTGCCCGCGGGCGCCGTGCCGGTGCCCCCCGCGCTGGAGCAGGCCGCCATCTGGGGCCTGGGCAAGGTCGTGGCGCTCGAGCACCCGGAGCTGTGGGGCGGGCTGGTGGATCTCCCCGAGCGGGTGGAGGCGGGCGAGGCCTCGCGGCTGCTGGGCGAGCTGCTCCACGCGACGGCGGAGCAGCAGGTGGCGCTGCGGCGCGAGGGCCGCTACGTGGCGCGGCTCATCCCCGCCAGCACCCACGCGAGCCGGCCGCTGTCGATCCGGGGCGACGCCACCTACCTGGTGACGGGCGGACTGGGCGCGCTGGGCCTGCGCACCGCGCGCTGGCTCGTGTCCCGGGGCGCGCGTCACCTGGTGCTCGTGGGCCGGTCCGCGCGGGAGGCCGCGGTCCGCAATGACCTCGAGGCCTTGATGCGCGCGGGGGCGACCCTGCGGGTGATGCGCGCGGACATGGCCCGGACGGACGAGGTGGCGCGGGTGCTGCGGGAGATCCGCGAGTCCCTGCCGCCCCTCAAGGGCATCTTCCACGCCGCGGGCGTGTCGGGTGGACGGCGCGCGCTCAAGGAGCTGCGGGCCGAGGACCTGGACGCGGTGTTCGGCGCCAAGGTGTTCGGCGCCTGGGCGCTGCACGAGGCCACGCGAGAGGAGTCCCTGGACTTCTTCGTCGGCTACTCGTCGATCGCCTCGGTGTGGGGCTCCTCGGGTCAGGCGCACTACGCCGCGGGCAACCACTTCCTGGACATGCTGGCGCACCACCGCCGGCTGCGCGGCCTGCCCGCGCTGACGATCAACTGGGGCCCCTGGGCCGAGTCGGGCATGGGCTCGGCCGCGGAGCTCGAGGCCTGGCTGGCGCCGCTGGGCATCCAGGCGCTCGCGCCCGCCTCGGGGCTCGCCGCCCTGGAGCGGCTGCTCTCCACGGATGGGGTGCAGGCCACCGTGGCGCGGGTGAATTGGAGCGTTTTCAAGGACGTCTACGAGGTCCGGGGCCGCCGTCCGCTGCTCGAGCGGCTGGTGCCCGAGACCGAGGCCGTGTCCACGCCGGTCCCCGAGACCGAGGCGGCGGGTGAGCCGTCGCGGGGCACGCCCGTCACGTTGGAGGACCTGGTCGGTCAGATCCAGCGCGTGGTGGGTCAGGTGCTCGGCTTCGAGCCGTCGCAGCTGCCCGAGCGGGACCGGGGCCTCACCACCCTGGGGATGAACTCCCTCATGGCGGTGGAGATCAAGACGGCGCTCCAGGCACTCGTGGGCCGCTCGCTGCCGGCGACGATCGCGTTCGACTACCCGACGATCGACGCCCTGGCCGCGCACCTGCTGGGGCTCGCCGCCCCCGTGGCCGCGCTCGCTCCGACCGTGGCGCCCTCGCGCGCCGAGGCCGTCGCCATCGTCGGCATCGGCTGCCGCTTCCCCGGCGGCGCGGACGGCCCGGAGGCCTTCTGGTCGCTGCTCCAGCGCGGCGTGGACGCCATCTCCGACGTGCCGTCGGAGCGCTGGGACGTGGCCACCTACCTCGACGCGAATCCCGACGCGCCGGGCAAGACGTACACGCTGAGCGCGGGCCTGCTGCGGCAGGTGGATCAGTTCGACGCCACCTTCTTCGGCATCTCGCCGCGCGAGGCCGAGGCGATGGATCCGCAGCAGCGCCTGGCGCTGGAGCTGAGCTGGGCGGCGGTCGAGTCCGCGGGCTATTCGCCGGCGGCGCTGGCGGGCACCCAGACGGGCGTCTTCCTCGGCGTGGGCGCCAACGAGTACGGCCGCATCTGCGAGGCGGCCGGTGACGCCATCGACGTGGCGTACACCTCCACGGGCAACGCCCTCAACGCCATCCCCGGTCGGGTGGCGTACACGCTCGGCCTGCAGGGCCCGAGCATGGCGATCGACACCGCGTGCTCCTCGTCCATGGTGGCCGTCCACCTGGCGTGCCAGAGCCTGCTGCGCGGCGAGTGCGACACGGCGCTGGCCGGTGGTGTGAACCTGCTCCTGGCCGCCGAGTCCTTCGTGGCGCTGTCCAAGGGCAAGATGCTCGCGCCCCGGGGCCGCTGCCGCACCTTCGACGCCGAGGCCGAGGGCTACGTGCGCGCGGAGGGCGGCGGTGTGCTCGTGCTCAAGCGCCTGTCCGAGGCCGAGGCGGCGGGGGATGCCATCGTCGCGGTCATCCGCGGCTCGGCCATCAACCAGGACGGCCGCAGCAGTGGCCTCACGGTGCCGCGCGGACCCGCGCAGCAGGCCGTCATCACCTCGGCGCTCAACGCGGCGGGCGTCACCCCGGACGCGGTGCGGCTGGTGGAGGCGCACGGCACGGGCACGTCGCTGGGCGATCCCATCGAGTTGCACGCGCTGGATGCCGTCTACGGCGCCGGGCGCGCGGCGGAGCGGCCGCTCGTCGTGGGCTCGGTGAAGACGAACATCGGTCACACCGAGGCGGCCTCCGGCGTGGCGAGCCTCATCAAGCTCGCGCTGGCGCTGCACCACGGGGAGATTCCCCCGCACCTGCACTTCCAGCGGCTCAACCCCCACATCCACGTGGACGCGAGCCACATCCAGATCCCCACCGAGCGCCTGGCGTGGCCGGCGGGGCAGGGTCGGCGTCTGGCCGCCGCGAGCGCGTTCGGCTTCAGCGGCACCAACGCCCACATCATCCTCGAGGAGGCGCCCGTCCGGGCCGAGAAGCGGGTGGAGCGGCGGGCGGCGGCCCAGGTGCTGACGCTCTCCGGTCGCTCGGAGGAGGCGGTGAAGGCGGCGGCGCGGGACTACGCGCGGCTGCTCGCCTCGGACGCGGCCCCGGCGCTGGAGGACGTCTGCCACACCACCCAGGTCGGGCGCGCGCACTTCAAGCACCGCCTGGCCGTGGCGGCCGAGGATCGCGCGGGCATGGTCGCCCGGCTCCAGGCCGTGGTGGACGGCGGCGAGGAGCAGGCGCACACGGCCCGGGGCGAGGCGAAGGCCACCCCGGACAAGGTGGCGTTCCTGTTCACGGGCCAGGGCTCGCAGTACGTGGGCATGGCGCGCGAGCTGTTCGAGACCGAGCCGGTGTTCGCGCGCACCCTGTCGCGGTGCGATGCGCTGCTCCAGCCCGTGCTGGGCCACTCGCTGCCGTCGCTCCTGTGGGGCGAGGCCAGCGCGCACCTGAACGACACGCGCTTCACCCAGCCGGTGATGTTCGCGATGCAGTACGCGCTCGCGGCGCTCTGGGCCTCGTGGGGCGTCACGCCCTCGGTGGTGATGGGCCACAGCGCGGGCGAGTTCGTCGCGGCCTGCGTGGCGGGCGTGTTCAGCCTGGAGGACGGCCTCAAGCTCATCGAGGCCCGCGGCCGGCTCATGGCCGGGGTGCCCGAGGGCGGCGAGATGGTGGCCGTCATGGCGGAGGAGCACCAGGTGAAGGACGTGCTCGCGCCGTACGCGGCGGAGCTGGCCATCGCCGGGTACAACGGCCCGGCGCAGCTCGTGCTGTCCGGCGCGACCCCCGCCATGCGCGCGGTGTGCGAGCAGCTGGAGCGCTCGGGCATCGAGACGCGCAAGCTGCCCATCTCCTTCGCCTCGCACTCGCCGCTGATGGAGCCGCTGCTCGCGCGCTTCGCGGAGGTGACGGCCACGGTGCGCTACACGGCGCCCCGGCTGCCCGTCGTCTCCAACGTGACGGGGGAGCTGGCGGGCGAGGAGATCGCCACGGCGGACTACTGGGTGCGCCACATCCGCGCGGCGGTGCGCTTCCAGCAGAGCATCGAGGCCGCGTGGGCGCACGGGTGCCGGATCTTCCTGGAGCTCGGTCCCCAGCACACGCTGGTGGCGCTCGGCCAGAAGTGCGCGCCGGAGGGGCAGGGCACGTGGCTCGCCTCGCTGCGCAAGAACGTGAAGGATGGCACGCAGCTCATGACGGCGCTGGCGCACCTGTACGTCCAGGGCCAGGAGCTGTCGTGGAGCGCGCTGCACGCGGGGACGGGGGCGCGCCGGGTGTCGGTGCCCACCTATCCCTTCCAGCGCAAGCGCTACTGGGCCGAGGCCCGGGGCTCGCGCCGCGCCTCGCTCGTGCCCACGCGCTCGCAGCAGTCCCTGGGCGCGCCGTACCCGGGCCGCCGCCTGCGGCTGCCCATGACCAAGGACTTGCGCTTCGAGATCGAGCTGTCCGCGCACTCGCCCACCTTCCTGGATGATCACCGCATCCACGGCACGGTGGTGGTGCCGGGCGCCTCGCACGTGTCCATGCTCCTGTCGGCGCTGGCCACGGTGCGCGACCCGCGCCTCGGGGTGAACTCCGTGCAGGACGTGACGTTCCTGCAGGCGCTGGTGCTGCCGGATCCGCAGCGGCGCACGGTGCAGCTGAGCATGGAGCGGGCGTCCAAGGACGGCTTCCACTTCCAGATCGGCAGCTTCCTGGGCGAGGGCGACGAGCCGGCCTGGGTCGTCCACGCCACGGGCCGCGCCCAGACGCAGACGCGTGCTCCGGCCGCGCTCGAGGCGCCCGACATCGTGGCCCTGCGCGCCGCGGCGACCAGCGGCTTCACGGGCGAGTCGTTCTACGCGGACTTCTGGGACATGGGCTACACGCTGGGCGCGTCGTTCCGGTGGATCGGCGAGGCGTGGCTCTCGGAGGGTGAGGTGCTCTGCGCCTTGACCCAGCCGGTGTCCAACGCGGAGGCCGAGCTGTACCAGCTGCACCCGGGCCTCATCGACTCGTGCTTCCAGCTCGTGGGCTGCGTGGCGGGCTCGCCCACCGCGCTCAAGAGCAAGGACGAGCTGTTCGTGCCCTTCCACATCGACGGCTTCCACTTCCACGGGCGGCCCAAGCCGGGCGCGCGGTTGTGGTGCCACGTGAAGCGCCGGGGCGAGTACGTGCCGGCCTCCAACAGCCTCACCGGCGACATCGTCATCTTCGACGAGGAGGGCCACCTGCTCGCCTCCGTCGAGGGCTTCCAGGTGCGGCGCACCCACCGGGACGTGTTCCTGCGGGTGCACCAGGACGCCTACCGCGACTGGCTCTACGCGCTGGAGTGGAAGCCCCAGGCGCCCGTGGGCGGCCTGCGGGTGGACTACCTGCCCGGCGCCGAGTCGCTGCGCGAGGGCCTGGTGCCGTACGCCCAGGAGCTGGCGCGCACGTTGGATCTCGACGGCTACACGGCGGTGCTCGGTGAGCTGGAGACGCTGAGCCTGTCCTACGTGCGCCAGGGCCTCGCCCGACTGGGCGTCGTCCTGGAGAAGGGCCAGACGTTCACCACCGCGTCGTTGATGGCGCGGGCGGGGGTCGTGGCCCGGCACCAGCGCATGTTCCACCGCGTCCTGGAGATGCTCGCCGAGGCGGGCGAGCTGCGGCGGGACGGGGAGGGGTGGACGGTGGTGGGCGCGGCGGGGGAGAGCGGCGCCTCGGCCGCCTCGCTCCTCGCGCGTCACCCCGCGCAGAAGGCGGAGCTGAACTTCCTCGAGCAGTGCGCCAGCCAGCTCGCGCCCGTGCTGCGCGGCGAGGTGGACCCGGTGCAGGTGCTCTTCCCGGGCGGTGACTTGAGCGCGGCCTCGGCCCTGTACTCGCAGTCGGTGGGGACGCGGGCGCTCAACCTGCTGGTGGAGAAGACGCTCGCCCTGGCCCTGGAGAAGCTGCCCGCGGGTCGGCCCCTGCGCATCCTCGAGGTGGGCGCGGGCACCGGTGGCACCACGGCGCGCATCCTGCCGCTCTTGTCCACGCTGAAGCTGGAGTACGTGTACACGGACATCTCGCCGCTCTTCACCGAGAAGGCGCGCGAGACGTTCCAGGCCTACCCGTTCGTGCGCTACGAGGTGCTGGACATCGAGCGCTCGCCGGTGGAGCAGGGCTTCGACGCCCACCGGTACGACATCGTGGTGGCCGCCAACGTGCTGCACACCACGCGGGACATGCACCAGACGCTGCGGCACGTGCACGAGCTGATGGCGCCGGGTGGCCTGCTGGTCATGGTGGAGGGCACCGAGCGCCAGCGCTGGCTGGATCTCATCTTCGGGCTCACCGATGGCTGGTGGCGCTTCGAGGACGTGGCGCTGCGGCCCGCCTACCCGCTGCTGTCTGGTGAGAGCTGGAAGCGCGTGCTGACGGAGACGGGCTTCACGGGCGCCGAGGTGCTCGTGCCCGGACGCGACATGCCCCAGGGCGTGCTCTTCGCCCGGGCCGCGGAGACCGCGGAAGAGACGCCCGCGCGGGCCGGACAGTGGCTCGTGCTGGCGGATGAAGGGGACACGGGCGAGCGGCTGGGTGAGCTGCTCGTCTCCGGTGGCGCGCGGAGTGTGCTGGCCCGGGTGGGCGAGCGCTACGAGCGGCACGCGGACGGCTCCTTCACGCTGCGCCCCACGCGGGCCGAGGACTTCCAGCGCATGCTGGAGGACCTGCGGGTCCACGAGGAGCCGCTGCACGGCGTCGTGCACCTGTGGAGCCTGAACGCGTCGCCCACCGAGGACTCGCTGCCGCTCGGCGAGCTGGCGGACGCCGCGACCCTGGGCTGCCAGAGCACGCTGCACCTGGTGCAATCGCTGGTGAAGGCGCAGGGCGCACGGCCGCCGTCGCTCTGGTTGGTGACGCAGGGGGCCCAGGCCCTCGAGCCCACCGCGCCCCTGCCGGGCCTCGTGCAGTCCTCGCTGTGGGGACTGGGCCGGGTCATCGCCCTGGAGCACCCGGAGCTCAACTGCGTGCGTGTGGATCTGCATCCCACGCGGCCCGACGCCGAGGCCCTGTACCGGGAGCTGCACGCCTCGCGGCGGGAGGATCAGGTCCTCCTGCACGGCGCGGCGCGGCACGTCGCCCGGCTCGCGCCCCTGCGCGACGAGGCCCCCACCAAGGTGACGTTCCACCCGGAGGCCACCTATCTGCTCACGGGTGGCACCGGCGGTCTGGGTCTGCTCACCGCGCAGTGGATGGTGCGTGAGGGCGCGCGGCACCTGGTGCTGCTCGGCCGCACGGACGCCGAGGCCCGCACCCGGACCGAGCGCGAGGAGTTGGAGCGCCTCGGCGCCGAGGTGGTCCTCGTCCAGGCGGACGTGGCCGACCTCCGCCAGATGGAGCGCGTGCTGGAGCGGATCGACCGCACCCTGCCGCCCCTGCGCGGCATCATCCACGGGGTGGGCGTGTTGGATGACGGCATCCTCGCGCACCAGACGTGGGAGCGCTTCGCCCGGGTGCTGTCGCCCAAGGTCGACGGCGCGTGGAACCTCCACACGCTCACGGCCCACCGGGAGCTGGACTTCTTCGTCCTCTACTCCTCGGCGGTGTCCCTCATGGGCTCGCCGGGACAGGCCAACCACGCCGCCGCCAATGCCTTCCTGGATGGGCTCGCCAGCTACCGCCGCGCGCAGGGCAAGCCCGCGCTGAGCATCAACTGGGGTCCCTGGTCCGGCAAGGGCGCCGCGTCGGGCAAGGAGCTCGGTGACCGCTGGGCCTTGAAGGGCATCGGCACCATCGCGCCCACGCAGGGCATCGAAATCCTCGAGCAGCTCTTCCTCGGTGCCACGCACCAGGTGGGCGTGCTTCCCGTGCACTGGCCCGCGTTCCTGAGCCAGTTCCCCGAGGAGCAGGCCCCGCGGTTCCTCGAGGACGTCACCCAGGCCCTCGCGCCTCGGGAGGTGGAGCCGGTGCGCGAGGCGCCGCGCACGCCCCAGGCGCCCGCCAACGATCTGCGGCGTCAGCTGGAGCAGGCCGCGCCCGCGCAGCGCCAGCCGCTGCTGGTGACGTACATCCGCGAGTCCATGGCGCGCTCGCTCAAGCTGGCGGCGGCGGAGCTCGATGTCGAGCAGCCGCTCAACACCCTGGGCGTCGACTCGCTGCTCGCGGTGGAGTTCAAGAAGCGCATCCGGACCGACCTGGACATCGACGTCCCGGTGGTCAGCATGTTGGAAGGTCTGAGCATCGACCAGTTGGCGTCTCGCATCTCGGGAGCGGGGCCGTCGTCGGCGCCCGTCCCCGTCGCGGTGGCGGCGGAGCAGGTGCAGGACGTGATCGAGGGTGAGATATGAGTGTCGAGCTGTACGTCTCGGAGTTGGAGTCGCGGGGCATCGAGCTGTGGGTGGAGGCGGAGCGCCTGCGCTACCGTGCCGCCAAGGAGCAGGTGACCCCCGCGTTCCTCGCCGAGCTCAAGGCGCGCAAGGACGAGCTGCTGCCCTTCCTGCGCGCCCGCGCCGAGCTGCCCCGCAGCCACCCGGTCTCCCACGGGCAGCAGTCGCTGTGGATGCTCTACCAGCTGGCCCCCAAGAGCGCGGCGTACAACATCGTGTACGCGGCGCGGCTGTTCCCCTCGCTGGACGTGGAGGCGCTGCGGCGCGCGGCGGGTCTGCTCGTCGAGCGGCATGCGATCCTCCGCACCACGTACAGCTTCAGCGAAGGCAAGCTCGCCCAGCAGGTGCACCCGCGCGGTGAGCTGCGGCTCGAGGTCGTGGACACCTCGGGCCAGGACGCGCGGGCCGTCCAGGCGCTGATCGATCAGGAGTCGGATCGTCCCTTCGACCTGCGCGAGGGGCCGGTGCTGCGGCTCACGCTGCTCACGCGCCAGGACGCGGGCGCCACGGGCCCGACGCTGCTGTTGACGGTGCACCACATCGCGGCGGACTTCTGGTCGCTGGAGCTGTTGGTGAAGGACCTGAGCGCGCTGTACGAGTCGGCGCGCGCGGGCACGGCGCCCACGCTGGCCCCGGTGCGCGTGCGCTTCCCGGACTACGTGCGCTGGGAGTCCGAGCGCCTGTCCGGCGCACGCGGCGAGGCCCTGCGCACGTATTGGACGCAGCAGCTGCGGGGCGCCACCACGGTGCTCGAGCTGCCGACGGATCGGCCGCGTCCGCCGCTCCAGCGCTTCGACGGCGCGCGCTACTCCCTGACGCTCGATGCCACGCTGACGCGGCGGCTGCGCGAGCAGGCCAAGGCCCTCGCGGCCACGCCCTACGTGCTGCTGCTGAGCGCCTTCCAGGTGCTCCTGTCGCGCTACTCGGGCCAGGACGAGGTGATCATCGGCACGCCCACCGCCGGCCGGGACATGGCGGACTCGGAAGGCGTGGTGGGCAACTTCATCAACCCGGTGGCGATCCGGGGAGATGTCTCGGGGGATCCGAGCTTCAAGCAGCTCGTGGGCCGCGTGCGGGGCACCGTCCTGCGGGCGCTCGAGCACGCGGACTACCCGCTGTCGCTGCTGGTGAAGGAGCTGGCGCTGCCGCGTGACGCGAGCCGCTCGGCCCTGTACCAGGTGATGTACACGTGGCATCAGCAGCACCAGCGGGACGGGCAGGGCGCGCTGAGCGGCCAGGGCCTGGTGGCTGAGCTGCTGGACGGCACCATGCAGCGCGGCGCCTCGCAGGAACTGCTGCTGGCGGTGCACGACGCCCCGGAGCGGCTCGTCTGCAACTGGACCTACAGCGTCGACCTGTTCGAGCGCGAGACGGTGGAGCGCATGGGCGCGCACCTCCAGGGTCTGCTCGAGCGCATCGTGTCGGACGTGGACGTTCCGCTGTCGCGCCTGGAGTTCCTGCCGGAGGCGGAGCGGGCGCGGCTGGTGCGCGGCTGGAACCAGACGGACGTGGCGTACGAGGGGCCGGAGACGCTGCACGCCTGGATTGAGCGGCAGGTGGAGCGCACGCCCGGGGCGATGGCGGTGGAGTTCGAGGGCGAGCGGCTGACGTATGCCGAGCTCAACGCACGGGCCAACCAGTTGGCGCACCACCTGAAGCGGTTGGGCGTGGGCCGGGGCCAGCGGGTGGGCCTGTGCCTGGAGCGCTCGGTGGAGATGGTGGTGGGCCTGGTGGGGGTGCTCAAGGCGGGCGCGGCCTATGTGCCCATGGACCCGGGCTACCCGAGCGAGCGCCTGGCGTACATGGTGGGCGACGCGCGGGTGCCGGTGCTGCTCACCCAGCAGCGCTGCCTGTCCCTACTGCCCGCGCACGAGGCGCGCACGGTGGTGCTCGACAGCGGCTGGGCCGAGGTGGCGCGCGAGCCGGAGCACAATCCGGCCAGTGAGGTGGGCGGGGCGGACCTGGCGTATGTCATCTACACCTCGGGCTCGACGGGCAAGCCCAAGGGGGCGATGAACACGCACGAGGCCATCCGCAACCGGCTGTTGTGGATGCAGGCGGAGTACGGGCTGAGCGGGGCGGACCGGGTGTTGCAGAAGACGCCCTTCAGCTTCGACGTGTCGGTGTGGGAGTTCTTCTGGCCGCTGATGATGGGGGCGGGCCTGGTGGTGGCGAAGCCCGAGGGACACCGGGATGCGCGCTACCTGGCGGAGCTGATTGACGCGAGCGGGGTGAGCACGCTGCACTTCGTGCCGTCCATGCTGCAGGTGTTCCTGGACGAGCCGAGGGGCACGGGGCTCGCGAGCCTGCGGCAGGTGTTCTGCAGTGGTGAGGCGCTGCCCAAGGCCCTGCGCGACCGGTTCCTGGAGCGCTACCCGGGCAAGGCGTTGCACAACCTGTACGGCCCGACGGAAGCCGCGGTGGACGTGAGCTACTGGGACTGCCGCCAGGAGAGCGGGTACGAGGGCGTGCCCATCGGCAAGCCGGTGGCCAACACCCAGCTGTACGTGCTGGACAAGCACCTGCGGCCGGTGCCGGTGGGCGTGGCGGGCGAGCTGTTCATCGGCGGGGTGCAGCTGGCGCGCGGCTACCTGGAGCGGCCGGAGCTGACGGCCGAGCGCTTCATCCCGGACCCGCACAGCCCCGTTCCCGGTGCGCGCCTGTACCGCACGGGGGACCTGACGCGACGGCTGCCCGACGGCAACATCGACTACCTGGGCCGCATCGACCACCAGGTGAAGATCCGTGGCCTGCGCATTGAGCTGGGCGAGGTCGAGGCCACGCTCGCGTCGCATCCCGCCGTGCGCGAGACGGTGGTGGTGGCCCAGAAGCAGGGCTCGGGCAGCACCCAGCTCGTGGGCTACTACGTCGTGAAGTCCGGGGCACAGGTGAGCGATGCCGAGCTCCGGGCGTACCTGGGCAGTCGGCTGCCCGACTACATGGTGCCGCCGCACCTCGTGGTGATGGACGCCTTCCCGCTGTCGCCCAACGGCAAGGTGGAGCGCAAGCTGCTGCCCGCGGTGGGCGCGCATCTGGAGAGCAGCTACACGCCGCCCACCACCGAGCTCGAGCAGCTGCTCGTGGGTGTCTGGCGGGACGTGCTCAAGCGCGAGCAGGTGGGCATCCACGACAACTTCTTCCAGCTCGGAGGTGACTCCATCCTGAGCATCCGGATCGTCGCGCAGGCCGCGAGCCACGGCCTCTCGTTCTCGATCCAGGAGCTGTTCCAGTACCAGACCGTCAGCCAGCTCGCGGCGTTCGTCTCGGGAGGCCGGGCGGACACCGAGGCCCGCGCGAGTGCCGTGCGCTTCGGACTGCTCTCCGCGGAGGAGCGCGGCGCGCTGCCGGCCGATGTCACGGACGCCTACCCGTTGACGGCGCTCCAGGCGGGCATGCTGTTCCACTCGCAGCTGGACGCCGGAAGCTCCGTCTACCACGACGTGTTCAGCTTCCACCTGAGGGCCCGGCTGGACGTGGCGTTGATGGAGCGCGCCCTGGTGTCGCTGATGGCGAGCCACGAGGTGCTCCGCACGTCCTTCCTCCTGCGTGACGAGGCCCGGCCGCTCCAGCTCGTGCACCGCGAGGCCCCGACGCCGCTGGCGGTGGAGGACGTGAGCGGCCTGTCCACCGAGGCCCAGGAGACGCGCATCAAGCAGTGGTGCGCCGAGGAGCGGCACCGTCCGTTCGCCTGGGCGCGGGCGCCGCTGTTCCGGGTGCAGCTGCACCTGCGCGACGCGGAGCATTTCCAGCTCACCCTGAGCTTCCACCACTCCATCCTGGACGGGTGGAGCGTGGCGGTGCTCCTGTCGTCGCTGCTGACGGGCTACCACCGGCTGTTGGCCGGCCAGTCCGAGAGTCTGAGCGCGCCGGTGTCCCGGTTCCACGACTTCGTGGCGCTCGAGGAGCAGGAGATCGCCTCGGAGGCCAATCCGCGCTTCTGGCGCGAGGAGCTGAAGGGCGCGGTGGCGACGCAGCTGCCCCGGCTCCCGTTCGCCTCGACGCGCGCCAAGGGTCAGGAGCTGGGCTTCCACGAGGTGCCCCTGCCGGCGCGGCTGTCCGCCCGGCTGACCGAGCTGGCGCGCGAGACGCGGGTCTCGGTGAAGAGCGTGCTGCTCGCGGCCCACCTGAACGTGCTGGGTGTCGTGACGGGCCAGGACGATCTGGTGACCGGTGTCATCTCCAGCGGCCGTCTGGAGGAGGGCGATGGCGAGCGCGCGCTCGGCCTGTTCCTCAACACCTTGCCCTTCCGCCTGCGGCGAGGGGAGGGGACCTGGTCGCAGCTCATCCAGCGCACGTCCCAGAAGGAGCACGCGCTGGTGCCGCACCGGCGCTTCCCGCTGTTCGAGATCCAGCGGCTGCATGACCGGCAGCTCTTCTTCGAGACGGCCTTCAACTTCACCAACTTCCACGTCTTCCAGGACATGTTGACGCTGGAAGGGCTGAAGGTGGTGGCCGCGGACATCTTCGAGCAGACGAACCTGTCCTTCGTGGCCAGCTTCAGCCAGGACGTGCGCACGTCGACGCTGCGGTTGCAGCTGAACTTCGACAAGGCGCTCTATCCCGAGGCCCAGGTGGCGCAGCTCGCCACCTGTTATGCGCGGGTGCTCGAGGCGATGGCCTCCGAGCCCCAGCGGCGCTACGACACCTTCACCCTGTTGCCCGCCGATGAGCAGTCGCGGATCCTCCGGGGCTGGAACGAAACGGAAGTGGGGTACGAGGGGCCGGAGACGCTGCACGCCTGGATTGAACGGCAGGTGGAGCGCACGCCCGGGGCGATGGCGGTGGAGTTCGAGGGCGAGCGGCTGACGTACGCCGAGCTCAACGCGCGGGCCAACCAGCTGGCGCACCACCTGAAGCGGCTGGGCGTGGGCCGGGGCCAGCGGGTGGGCCTGTGCCTGGAGCGCTCGGTGGAGATGGTGGTGGGCCTGGTGGGGGTGCTCAAGGCGGGCGCGGCCTACGTGCCCATGGACCCGGGCTACCCAAGCGAGCGCCTGGCGTACATGGTGGGCGATGCGCGGGTGCCGGTGCTGCTCACCCAGCAGCGCTGCCTGTCGCTGCTGCCCGCGCACGAGGCGCGCACGGTGGTGCTCGACAGCGGCTGGAGCGAGGTGGCGCGTGAGCCCGAGCACAATCCCCAGAGCGAGGTGGGCGGGGCGGACCTGGCGTACGTCATCTACACCTCGGGCTCGACGGGTAAGCCCAAGGGGGCGATGAACACGCACGAGGCCATCCGCAACCGGCTGTTGTGGATGCAGGCGGAGTACGGGCTGAGCGGAGCGGACCGGGTGCTGCAGAAGACGCCCTTCAGCTTCGACGTGTCGGTGTGGGAGTTCTTCTGGCCGCTGATGATGGGGGCGGGCCTGGTGGTGGCGAAGCCCGAGGGACATCGGGACGCGCGCTACCTGGCGGAGCTGATTGACGCGAGCGGGGTGAGCACGCTGCACTTCGTGCCGTCCATGTTGCAGGTGTTCCTGGACGAGCCGAAGGGGACGGAGCTCGCGAGCCTGCGGCAGGTGTTCTGCAGTGGAGAGGCGCTGCCCAAGGCGCTGCGCGACCGGTTCCTGGAGCGCTACCCGGGCAAGGCGCTGCACAACCTGTACGGCCCGACGGAAGCCGCGGTGGACGTGAGCTACTGGGACTGCCGCCAGGAGAGCGGGTACGAGGGCGTGCCCATCGGCAAGCCGGTGGCCAACACCCAGCTGTACGTGCTGGACAAGCACCTGCGGCCGGTGCCAGTGGGCGTGGCGGGAGAGTTGTTCATCGGCGGCGTGCAGTTGGCGCGGGGCTACCTGGAGCGGCCGGAGCTGACGGCCGAGCGCTTCATCCCGGACCCGCACAGCCCCGTGCCCGGCGCGCGCCTGTACCGCACGGGTGACCTCGCCCGGCACCTGCTGGATGGCAACATCGACTACCTGGGCCGCATCGACCACCAGGTGAAGATCCGTGGCTTCCGGATCGAGCTGGGGGAGATCGAGGCGGCGCTCTCGGCGCATCCCGCCATCCGGGAGAGCGTGGTGCTCGACCAGACGGATCCCTCCGGGGACAAGCGGCTCGTGGCCTACGTCGTGCCGGATCAGGAGAAGGCGCTGCCCATCCGGCAGCGGCTGCGCCTGGAGCGCGAGGGCCTGGCCACCCGGAACGCATTCCACGATCTGCCCAACGGGATGACCGTCGCGCACCTCAACCGGGGCGAGACGGAATTCCTCTTCAAGGAGATCTTCGAGCAGCAGGGCTACCTCAAGCACGGCGTCACGCTGCGCGACGGCGACTGCATCTTCGACGTGGGGGCCAACATCGGCCTCGTGTCGCTGTACTTCGGCCTGTCGCGCAGGAACGTGTCCATCTACGCCTACGAGCCCA
Organism: Archangium primigenium; assembly: GCF_016904885.1. Taxonomy (NCBI): domain Bacteria; kingdom Pseudomonadati; phylum Myxococcota; class Myxococcia; order Myxococcales; family Archangiaceae; genus Melittangium; species [Archangium] primigenium. The sequence continues at coordinate 5,541,062 of NZ_JADWYI010000001.1, read as the reverse complement.
TGCCCGAGGTGTACAAGGCGCTGTGTCTCAACGCGCGGCTCTATGACCTGGACGTGAAGGCCTTCAACCTGGGCCTGGCCGAGCGCGAGCGCGAGACGACGTTCACCTACTACCCGAACAACTCCATCATCTCCGGCCAGAGCTCCGACTCCGGCACCGAGCGTGAGGTGGTGAAGTCCTTCCTGCTCTTGCAGCAGAAGGCGGAGCTGGGCGAGTCCGAGGTGTCCACGTCGGCGGTGGACGAGCTGCTGCACGAGCGGCTCAAGAGCGAGCAGATCTCCGTGCGGCTGAGCTCCGTCTCGGACGAGATCCGCAAGCACGGCCTGAAGACGATCGATCTGCTCAAGGTGGACGTCGAGAAGAGCGAGATGGAAGTCCTCGCCGGCATCCGCGAGGAGGACTGGGCCATCATCAAGCAGGTCGTCATCGAGATCCACGACGTGGATGGCGCGCTGCACAAGGCCACGTCGCTGCTCGAGCGGCACGGCTTCTCGCTCACGGTCGAGCAGGACACCATGCTGCACGGCACGGAGCTCTACAACCTGTACGCCGTGCGGCGCGAGGCCCGCGCGGAGGGCCCCGCGGTGTCCGCCGAGCCCTCCCTGCGCCTGCCGATGTGGAGCAGCTCGGAGGGGCTGGTGCGCGAGCTGCGCGCGGCGCTCCAGGCGAAGCTGCCCGAGTACATGGTGCCCGCGTCCCTCGCGGTGATCGAGGCGCTGCCGCTCAGCCCCAACGGCAAGCTGGATCGCAAGGCGCTGCTGGCGCTCGAGGTGCGGCCCGCGCGCGAGCGGCGGGAGAAGGTCGCCCCGCGCAACGAGGTGGAGAGCCAGCTGGCGCGCATCTGGAACGACGTGCTGGGCCAGACGTCCATCGGCGTCCAGGACGACTTCTTCGAGCTGGGCGGGCACTCCATCCTGGCCATGCGGCTGGTGAACATGGTGAACCGCGCCTTCCAGCAGCGGCTGCCGGTGGGCGTGTTGTTCGAGTCGCGCACCATCGCGTCCCTGGCCGAGCACCTGGCCCGGGCCGCGGGCGGTGCCCTGGAGCACGCGAGCGCCTCGGGCGTGGTGGTGCTCAACAAGGGCAGGGCGTCCCAACCGCCCCTGTTCTTCGTGCACCCGGTGGGCGGCGCGGTGCTGTGCTATCGGCCGCTCGCCGAGGCGCTGGGCGAGGAGCAGCCCTTCTACGGCCTGCAGGCGGTGCCCGCCGGCGAGGACGCGGCGCCCCCGACGATCGAGGGGATGGCGGCGGCCTACGTGGAGGAGCTGCGCGGCCTTCAGCCCCGGGGGCCGTACCTGCTCGGCGGCTGGTCCCTGGGCGGCGTGGTGGCCTTCGAGATGGCGCGCCAGCTGCGCCTGCTTGGAGAGCAGGTGTCCCGGCTCTTCCTGGTGGAGGCGCACCTGCCGGGCCCGGGCAACGCGACGCTGATGCTGGACGAGCCCGCCTTGCCCCTGCTGACGCTCGCGCTGGATCTGGGCGTGTCCTGGGAGCGCATCGGCGCGCTGCGCGAGGCCCTGCACGCCGCGGGCGGCGTGGATCCCGCGGAGCTGCTACTGTCCTGGCTGCGCGCGGAGGGCCGGGTGGTGGGGGGCCTCACCGCGGCGGACCTCCGGCAACACCTCGTCACCATCGAGCGCAACCTGACGGCCTTCAAGGCATACACGCCCGGCGCGCTCGACGCTGAATGCACTGTCTTCAAGGCCGAGGAGCACCCGGTCGGCTCGGTGGTCGCGCCGGATCTCGGCTGGGGCCGGTGGACGCGCGGCACGGATGTGTATGACTTGAAGGGTGATCATTTCAGTACACTGCGACAGCCCTTCGTGGGTATGCTGGCGCTGCATGTGAAAGCGGAGATCGCGAAGGCCGTGGCGCGCAGTCCTCAACCGGACGACGTCCAAGGGCCCGACTCCCTCGCTTCGGAGCAGCCCGGAATGAGTGCGGCGAGCCTGGTGGGCTCGGCCGGGGATCGTCCGACGAACGTCTCGTTTGGAAAGGAATGACGATGGATGTGCTGAATTTCTGGTTGGATTCCTACAAGGATCCCATGTTCCTCAAGTTCCCGATCGCGACGCTCGTGCTCGCCTTCGTGGGCTTCCTTGTCTTCGCGCTGCCCCTGACGCTGCTGGCCTATCTGGATCCGGAGCCGCTGCGGAAGTACAAGGTCCAGCAGAAGCCCTTCCAGGTGAAGAAGTACTTCTGGCCGTCCATTGGCCGGCACTGCATGAACGCCGCCATCATGGCCGTGGTCATCTGCTTCCTGTGGCCGTTCCTGCGGCTCATCAGCAATGGCCGCATCGTGGATGGCGCGATGCCCGCCTGGTACATCATCGTCGCGCAGATCCTCTTCTTCATCTACTTCGACGACTTCATCCTCTTCTGGATCCACCGCGCGCTGCACTCCGGCTGGCTCAAGCGCAACGTGCACTCGGTGCACCACCGCATCACCCGCGCGTGCGCCATCGACAACGCGTATTTCCACTGGATCGAGTACCTGATGATCGGCGGCGTGGGCACGGTGGCCCCGCTCATCACGGGCACGCACATCTACGTGCTCTACGGGTGGATCCTCTTCCGCCAGTTCCAGGGCGCGGACGGCCACTGCGGCTACGTGTTCCCGTGGAACCCGGCGCACCTCATCCCGCTGTACGAGGGCGGCGACTACCATGACTTCCACCACTCCAGCTACAACGGCAACTACGCCGGCTACCTGAACTACCTGGACCGCTTCACCCAGACGTACTCGGGGGCGTACCTGCGCTGGAAGGAGTCGCGGGCGCTCGCGGGCGCCAAGGGCTTCCTCAAGCTCAACTGGCTGGGCGGCGGCGAGAAGAAGGCCGACGTGGAGCTGGGCGGCAATTCCTGACACGAAGACATGAACCCCCCGCGCCCGACAGGGCGCGGGTGTGACACCGAGGTGTGTGGATGCGGAAAGTGGAGAACGGCAAGACGACGGCCCAGATCGCGGCGTTCGCGCGCGCGCTGGGCACCCGGGAACCGGACCCGAAGGTGCGCAATCCGGACTACCTGGCCGAGCGCATGCTGCCCGCGCTGTGCCAGATCGCCTTCCTGCCCATGTTCCGGGGCCTGTCGCGCACGCTGTACGACGCGGGCGCCAAGGGCATGTACTGCTTCCACCAGATCCGCACCCACTACGTGGACGCGATCATCCGGAGCGAGCTGGAGCAGGGCCTCGAGCAGCTCGTCATCCTGGGCGCGGGCCTGGACACGCGGGCCTACCGGTTCTCGGAGCTCTTGCGCGGCCGGCCGGTGTTCGAGGTGGATCACCCCGGCACCCAGCGCTGGAAGCTCGCGCGGCTCGGCGCCGTGAAGGGCTCGCATGACGTGCGCTACGTGGCGGTGAACTTCGAGAAGGACAACCTCGAGGAGTGCCTCAAGGCCCAGGGCTTCGATGGCTCCAAGCGCACGCTCTTCCTGTGGGAAGGCGTGTGCATGTACCTCACCGAGGAGGCCATCTCCGCCACCCTGGGGTTCATCTCCCGCGCGGTGCCGGGCTCCTCGGTGCTCTTCGACTACATCTACCGGGGCATGCTGGACGGCAGCTCCGACTACTACGGCGCCCAGGAGAGCCTCCGCTCGGCCAAGCGGCTCGGCGAGCCCTACATCTTCGGCCTGGACGAGCACTCCGCGCGCGAGTTCCTCTCCGCCCGGGGCTTCGACATCGTCTCGGACGTGGACGTGGAGGCCGTGTCGCGGCAGTTCCTCACCAAGTCGGATGGCAGCCAGCTCGGCAAGACCGCGGCCTACGTGCGCTTCGCCCACGCCCGCGTCCGTCCGCGCTCCTAGTCCTGTTCGCGTCTGACCCACCGGAGCCCCGTCCCCCATGTCCCGGGGGGCGGGGCTCTTGTCGTTTCCGGGGGAACGCCGTCCCCGCGTGGGCCCCCACGCTGAGATTGACTTTGAAAATCAGTCTCAACTATAGCGGAAGCCCTTCGAGGTCCGACGGAGGTGTGGATGCGCGGGTGGTGGCTGAGCGGTGTCCTGGTGCTGGCGGGGCCCGCGCTCGCGCAGGCGCCCGGGGTGGTGGGGGAGGGGGAGGGAGGACGGACCACGGTGGTGACGGGGTCCCGCTCGGTGGAGCACGTCCAGGACGCGCCCGTGGCGGTGGAGGTCATCACCCGGCGGGACATCGAGGCCAGTGGCGCGCGGGACGTGGCGGAGCTCCTGTCCGGTCGGCCGGGCGTGGAGGTGATGACGGGCTTCGCGGGCGCGGGGCTGCGTCTGCGGGGCCTCGGGCCCGAGTATTCGCTGCTCCTGGTGGACGGGGAGCGGGTGGCGGGCCGGGTGGACGGGCAGCTGGATTTGTCGCGCCTGTCCACGGACAACATCGAGCAGATCGAGATCGTCAAGGGCCCCAGCTCGGTCCTCTATGGCAGCGACGCCATGGCCGGCGTGGTGAACATCGTCACGCGCAAGGCGCGCCGGCCGCTCGGCGCCGATGCGCGGGTGTCGTACGGCGGCCTGCGGCAGCTGGAGCTCGAGGGCGGCGGAGAGGCGCGGGGCGAGCGCTGGGGGCTGCGGCTGGGTGGAGGTTTCCGTCGCCGGGACGCGTATGCGTTGGACCCGTCGCGCCAGAGCACCTCGGGCAGTGATCTGGACAGCTACCGCTACGCGGGTCGGGGTGAGTGGAAGGCCTCGGAGCGCTGGCGGCTCGAGGCCAAGGCGGAGGGCAACCGCAAGGTGCAGCGGGGCGTGGACGCGCTGACCACCGGAGCGGTGATCGATCGCGCGAGCCAGGACGAGGCGCTGCTCGCCACGCTCCTGCCCACGTGGGAGTTGTCGGAACACACGACCTTGAGCTTCACCGCGCACTACTCGCGCTTCCGCCACCGCTTCGTCTACGACCAGCGCGGGGGCGCGGCGCTGGATCGGATCGATGAGACGCTGGAGCAGCTCGCCAAGGTGGGCGCGCAGCTCAACCAGGACCTGGGGGCGTCGCACCAGCTCGTGGCGGGCGCGGAGGGGCTGACCGAGGTGCTGGCGTCGAACCGCCTGTCGGGAGGGCGGGGCCGCCGCTCGCGCTTGTCGCTGTTCGCCCAGGACGCGTGGCGGGTGGTGCCCGGGCTCGTCGCGGTGCCGGGCCTGCGCGTGGACGTGGACTCGCAGTTCGGCACCGTGGCCACGCCGCGCCTGGCGGTGCGCGTGGATCCGCTGAGCGCGCTCACCGTGCGCGCCAGCTACGGCTTCGCGTTCCGCTCGCCGAGCTTCCAGGAGCTGCTCATCGACTTCGAGAACCCGAGCGTCGGCTACGTGGTGGCGGGCAACCCCGCGCTGCGGCCGGAGACGTCGCGGGGCGCGGACGTGTCGGCGGAGGCGCGGCCCGTGGACGGCACGCTGGTGTGGCTGAGCCTGTTCCAGAACGATTTGCGCGACATGATCACCGTCGTCACCCTGCCGGAGACGACCGCGGGGCTGCGCTTTGGCTACGACAACATCGCGCGGGCCCGGGTGCGGGGCGTGGAGGTGGGGTGGAACCAGCGGCTGCCGGCCTCGCTGCTCGTGGAGCTGGGCTACACCTTCACCCAGGCGCGGGATCTCACCGAGGACCGGGCCCTGCCGGGACAGGCGGCCCACCGGCTCACCGCGCGCGCGAGCTGGCGCTACCGGCCCTGGGGCCTGGAGGCCTCGGTGCGCGGCGGCGTCGTGGGCGCGCGGCCCTACTTCGAGGACGCGGAGGGCGACGGGGTGGAGGAGACGGTGCGCGCGCCCCGCTACGTGACCGTGGACGCCCAGCTCTCCAAGAGCCTGGGCGAGGCGGTGAAGCTCTTCGTCGCGGGCAACAACCTCGCGGGCGCGGGGGACGCGCGCTTCCTGCCCATTCCTCCACGGGCCCTCTACGCCGGAGTCTCGGCGCGTTTCTGATCGGAGCGTGACATGCGAATGAAGCGGACCGTGGTGGGGCTGGGCCTCGTGGGGCTGCTGGGGGCCTGTGGCGAGGACATTGGTTTGTCCCCCGAGCCCGAGACGAACACGCCCGAGGCCGGCCGGGTGAAGAGCGAGGCGGGCGCGGATGGGAGCTGGACCACGGTCGTGGACGCGACGAGCAGCGAGGTCTGGGTGGGCGTGGACCTGGACACGCGGGCCGAGGCGGACGCGGCGGTGGACGCGACGTGGGACCTGGCCTTCCAGCGCTTCCACGTGCGCACCCGGGGCGGCGCGAACGGCTCGGGGGGCGTGAAGGTGGCGGTGCTGGAGGGCGCGGACTTCGCCGCCCTGCGCGCCGCGCCGACGAGCGGCTACCTGGAGGACGAGGCCTCCGAGGGCACCACCCCGGGCACCGTCTTCGAGCGCGAGGGCGGCTGGTACAACTACGAGGTGGGCACGCACAAGCTCACGCCCAAGCCCAAGGTGTACGTGGTGCGCGGCGATCAGGGCCGCCACTTCAAGCTGCAGGTCGTGAGCTACTACGACGCGGTGGGCACCTCCGGCGTGATGACCGTGCGCTGGGCGGAGCTGCCGACCCCCTGAAAAGAACTTGGGGAGGAGCCACCCCCGCGGCTCCTCCCCAAATCCTCCCCTCGACTGCGTTCCCCCCGGCGAGATCCCCCGATTCCGCCGTCCCCTGCATCGTCCCCCCGGACGAATTCCCCCCGACTGCTGTGTCCCCCCGGACGAGGAGGAGACATAGCAGGCGGCGTGCCAGCCCCGTGGGCCTGGAAAAACCCTGGAGTTTCGCGGGTTTGTGGGAGTGGACGGGGGCGCGTGCGGCGCGGAAACGGTAGGACTTACCGGCGGCCGGGCCCGGGTCTATACAGGCGCTCTCCCTCAGGAGTTCCCCATGGCAATCAAGGTCGGCGACGAAGCCCCGGACTTCACCTTCACCCTCAAGAACGGAAGCGTGGCGAGCCTCGGGGAGCTGCGGCGGCAGGGCAAGGCCGTGGTGGTCTACTTCTACCCGAAGGACGACACACCGGGCTGCACCGCCCAGGCCTGCTCCTTCCGGGATTCCTATGAGGCCTTCTCCGACGCGGGCGCCGAGGTCATCGGCGTGAGCGCCGACGGCTCCGCGTCGCACGAGGCGTTCGCCTCCAAGCACCGGCTGCCCTTCTCGCTGGTGAGTGACGCGGATGGCTCACTGCGCCAGCGCTTCGGTGTGCCGCGCTCGTTCCTGGGGCTGATGCCGGGCCGGGTCACCTACGTCATCGATCGGCAGGGCATCGTGCGGCACGTGTTCAGCTCGCAGCTCCAGGCGACGCGGCACATCTCCGAGGCCCTGGACGTGCTCAAGGGCCTGCACGCGCCCTGAGCGGCGCCTCCCGCGCGGTCTCCCATGCGGCGCGCTCGCCTGCTGATGGCGGTGGGAGTGTCCCTCGTGCTGCACGGGGCCCTGGGGCTCTGGGTGTGGCGGCGAGAGGCGGCGCCCGTGCGTCCCGAGTCCGCGCGCGTCCGCGCCGCGCCGCTCGTCGTGGAGATCCTCCCCCCCACGCCCCGGCGTGAGCCGCCACCTCCCACGCCCGTCCCTCCGCCTCCGGCTCCCGCCAGGCCCCCCGCGCGAGGGCCCGCTCGGGCACGACCTCCGCCCGAGGTCGCCGCGCCTCTGCCGCCGTCGGTGGGGCCGCCCGTCGTCGAGGCCCCCCGACAGGACGTGCCCCGGGCCGTGCGGCTGTTTCCCGGCGCGGGAGGTCTGCCGGTGGCCCCCGCGGCGCCGGGGGCCTCGGCGTCCTCCGAACCTCCGGCGCTCACGGAGCGCGAGCAGGAGCAGGTGAGGGTGACGGAGCGGGTCCAGGGCTTCGTCGCGGACGAGCTGGCGACGGAGCGGGTGGAGAACGGCCTCGTCGACAGCTATTTCGGCGAGATGGATCGCGCGTTGGAGAAGGGGCTCACCGGCGCGCCGCTCTTCTCCTACGAGGGCGTGCTCAAGCACTTCTTCAAGCCCGGCCCGGCGTGGACCGAGGGGCTCAACGCGATGAAGGCCGAGGCCAAGGCCTATGGCGCCTGGGGCGCGCCGGACGCGGTGGGCGGACCCCTGGGCACGGACCGTCTGCAGGACGTGGCGCTCTCGGGAGCGGCGGGGGCGAGGGCCCGCACGGGAACGACGTTCGCCGACCGGGTCGATGCCTACTCCCGGGGCGCGAGCGCGCTGCGGGTCCAGGTGGAGCTGGAGCAATCCCCCTCGGGTCGGGTGCTGGGGGTGAAGCTGCTCGAGTCCTCCCACAATCCGCTCTTCGACACCTATGTGCTGGAGAACGTGCCCAAGGCCCTGGCGGCGCTGGGGCCCGCGTCCGAGCACTTCGCCCAGCGCTCGCGGGCCCCCACCGTGCGCAGCGTCTGGTCGGTCGCCGGGCGGGTGAGCTTCACGCGGACGGTGAAGGTGTCGGAGCTCCCCAAGCTCGGGGCCTCGGATGCCGCCTACTTCTCGGCCCTGGGCGCGCTGGGCGTGTTGTCGGGCGGCTTCGACGAGGTGCGCGGCGAGGTGTACGTGCCGGACTTGCGCCAGCCGCACTTCGACATCCAGACCCGACTGTTACGGGTCTACTGAGGCCCCAGGGAAGACGAGGCCCGCGAAAGGCGAGGAGCCCGTGACCACCGGCGCGCGGTGCCCACGAGCTCCCGTCATCTCCCGCGAGGCGGGACTCAGGCGTTGGCCGTCTTCTCCTGGCCAACGTTGATGCCCTGCTTGCCGAGGTAGTCGATGGCGCGGTCCTTCACGTCCGTGCGCAGCTCGGGGCCGGTCTTGGGCGTGAGCAGCAGGGCGGCGATGCCACCCACGGCGCAGCCGATGACGAAGGCGCCGATGCCGGCGAACGAGGCGCGGGCGGGCTTGTAGGTGGTCAGCCCCACGTAGCGCAGCGCATCATCCGGCTCGAAGTCGTTCCACTGGGTCCGGGCGTACTTCGGCAGCTCCTTGAAGAGCTTCTTGGCGAGATACTTCCGGTACAGGTCGCTCTTCACCGCCAACTTGGCCTTCTTCTCGAAAAACATACCCATCCTCCTCCTGGCCCTCGGCCATGCAAGACGGTGAAGGCCCCCGCGGCGCATCACCCTTGTAAGACGGAAATGTAGGGAGGGTTTTCCGGGCTGCCATCCCCCAGGATCGCGTGTCACTCGGGTCGCGGGGCAGACGTTGAGTGGTGGTCGGATGCGCTCGCCCCGATGGAAAGCAGCCAGCCGAGCGCCTTTCTGGTATGCCGTCGAGCCCCGGGGATGCCGCTTCGGTGGCCCCGTCCACCCCTTTGGTATAGATGCCCCCCATGGACTTCGAACTTCCCGAAAGCCATCGCGCCCTTCAGGCGTCCCTCCGAGACTTCTGCGAGCGGAAGGTGCGGCCCCACGCGCGCGAGTGGGACAAGGACGAGCACTTCCCCCTGGACGTGGTCCGGGAACTGGGCGCGCTCGGTGTGATGGGCATGCTCGTCTCCGAGGAGTACGGCGGAGCGGCGATGGACTCGCTGGCGGTGGCGGTGGCGGTCGAGGAGATCGCCCGCTATGACGGCTCGCTGGCGCTCACGGTGGCGTCGCACAACGGCCTGGGCACGAGCCACCTGCGCGTGTTCGGCAACGACGCGCAGCGGAGCAAGTACCTGCCCAAGCTCGCCACGGGCGAGTGGCTGGGGGCCTGGGGGCTCACCGAGCCGGGCAGCGGCTCGGACGCGGCGGGCATGAAGACCACGGCGGTGCGCAAGGGCGACGGCTGGGTCATCAACGGCGCGAAGATGTTCATCACCCAGGGCACCGTGGGGGACGTGTTCGTGGTGCTGGCGGTGACCTCGCCGGAGAAGAAGCAGAAGGGCATCACCGCCTTCCTCCTGGAGAAGGGCATGAAGGGCTTCAGCCAGCGGTCCATCCACGGCAAGCTCGGCATGCGCTCCTCGGACACGGCGGAGCTGGTGATGGAGGACGTGGAGGTGTCGGACTGGCACCGCCTGGGCGAGGTGGACGCGGGCTTCATCGACACGATGAAGATCCTGGACAAGGGTCGCATCACCATCGGCGCCTTGTCGGTGGGCCTGGGCCGTGGCGCGCTGGAGGAGTCGGTGCGCTACGCCCGCGAGCGCACCGCCTTCGGCCAGCCCATCTCCGAGTTCCAGGGCCTGCGCTGGATGTTCGCGGACATGAAGACGGAGGTGGACGCGGCGCGCCTGCTGGTGCACCGCGCGGCGTGCCTCGCGGACGCGGGCAAGCCCTACAGCCAGGAGGCCTCCATGGCCAAGCTGTTCGCCTCCGAGGCGGCCACGCGCGCGTGCAACAAGGCGGTGCAGATCCACGGCGGCTACGGCTACACGCGCGAGTTCCCCGTGGAGCGCTACCTGCGTGACGCCAAGCTGTGTGAGATCGGCGAGGGCACGAGCGAGATCCAGCGCTCCATCATCTCGCGCGAGGTCTTCAAGCAGGCGTGATGGACTCCGGCCGGCTCGCACAGCTCGGACTGGAGGCCCGGGAGGGCGCGGGCGGCCCGGAGGTGCACCTCGTGCTGGCCGAGCCCCTGGACAACCCGGTGGGGCAGCGCCAGGTGTCGCGGGTGGTGTTCCTCGTGCGCGAGGAGCGGCTCGTGCCCATCTCACCGCCGGAGGTGATGGGGCTGAAGGCCATCGCGCTCGGCGCGGTGACGGGCCGCGGGGACGTGGAGTCCGAGCTGGCCGATGCCTTCCACGAGCACCTCTTCCACGTGCAGCGCCGGTCCGCGGAGCTGCGGGCCCTGGGGCTCGCGCCCCGGGTGGATCCCGTGTCCATGGGCCTGTCGGCGCACCTGTCCGAGCAGGGGCTGTCGCTGACGCTGGTGGCGGACCGGCAGGGCAACTTCCAGGTGTCCAGCGCGGTGCGGCAGGGGCAGGCGCTCGTGGTGCCGCCGGGGCATGGCTTCGAGCTGTCCGAGTTCCGGGAGCGGGGCGCGCTGGTGGGCTACCTGGCGGCGCTCTTCGGCGAGGAGGCCCGGACCCGGGCGCCCACGCCGGGGGAGGGGGAGGGCGTCTTGCGCTTCTCCGAGGTCCTGCGGGCCTTCGGGGAGCGGGCGCTGATTCCGCCGCGCAGCGCCCTGGAACTGCTGGTGGTGCTGGAGGTGGGGGGCAAGCCGTACCGGTTCGCGGCGGCGCGGGTGTCGGGGCGGACGTTCCGGGGCCTGCTCGCCGGGCCCCAGGGCAAGGTGTGGGCGGAGCGCTTCGAATTGGAGGGATTCCCCGGCGTGATTCCCCTGGTGGCCAGTTTGTTGAAGGTCCCAGCGGAGGCGGTGAAGCTGATCGCGACGGATCCCCCACAGGAGTAGGGTTTTGGCACAGGCGAGGCGCACCCAGAGGATGTCCCACCCCGGCGCGTGGATGGCGGCGTGATGACGGGGCAACAGGCCGAGCGGGTGAAGGCGCTGGAGGAGCGGCTGGGCGCGCCCTTCGCGCGGCCAGAATTGGCGCTCGTGGCGCTCACGCACAAGAGCTGGATCAACGAGCACCGCAGCGAGGGGGCCCAGGACAACGAGCGGCTGGAGTTCCTCGGCGACGCGGTGCTCAACCTCGCCGTGGGCCACCGGCTCATGGAGCGCTTTCCCCTGATGAAGGAGGGCGAGCTCACGCCCCTGCGCGCGCGCATCGTCAACGAGGAGGGCCTGTCGCGCATCGCCCGGCGGCTCGCGCTCGGCGAGCTGTTGCTGCTCGGCCGGGGCGAGGAGCTCAGCGGCGGCCGGGACAAGCACTCGCTGTTGGCCAACGCCCTGGAGGCCGTGTTCGCCGCGGTGTACCTGGGCGAGGGGCTCGCGCCGGTGATGACCCTGGTGGACCGGCACTTCGCCGAGGCCCTGGACGGCGTGGCCCAGGCCCTCAGCCGCCTGGACTACAAGACGAAGCTCCAGGAGGCCGCCCAGGAGCACCTCAAGCTCACGCCCCGCTACCGCACCGTGTCCGAGTCCGGCCCGGACCACGAGAAGATCTTCGAGGTCCAGGTGCTCCTAGGTGAGGAGCTGTACGCCACGGCCACGGGGCGCAGCAAGAAGGACGCCGAGCAGATGGCGGCCCGGACGGCGCTGGAGGAGTGGCGGAAGCGACGGGAAAAGCCGGAAGCCCCGGAGGGAATGGGACCCGCGGGCACGCCGGGCTGAAATCTTGGTGTGCTCGGCGGTGGCGAACAAGTAAGGTCGCGCGCCCGCTTTCCGACCGGAAAGGGCGGGACGGATGTTGTTCCGCATGTTGTTGCGGGGAGGAACCCGTCGTCCGGGTTCATCCCGATCACCTTCGACCTTCTGAAGCTCCAGATGCCTTCAACGACACACCGCAGCGGATTCGCCGCGCTCATCGGCCGTCCCAACGTGGGCAAGAGCACGCTGCTCAATCAACTCACCGGCGAGAAGCTCGCCATCGTGTCCCCCAAGCCGCAGACGACGCGCAACCGGATCCTCGGTGTGGTGTCGCGGCCCGAGGGGCAGGTGGCCTTCCTCGACACGCCCGGCATCCACCAGGCCAAGGGGCAGCTCAACCGGTACATGGTGGACGTGGCCCTGCAGGCGGCGGAGGAGGTGGACCTCGTCCTCTTCGTCATCGAGGCCTCGGACAAGGTCGAGGTCGGGCCGGGCAACCGCGTCATCCTCGAGCAGTTGCAGAAGCTCGGCAAGCCCACCTTCCTGGTCATCAACAAGATCGACACGGTGGCCAAGCTGGTGCTCCTGCCGCTCATCGACCTGTACCGCCGCGAGTTCCCCTTCGCCGAGGTGATTCCCATCTCGGCCAAGGAGGACGACGGGGTGGAGGGGCTGTTTCGCACGGTGCTCTCGCACATGCCCGAGGGCGAGCCGCTCTTTCCCGAGGACGTGCTCACGGATCAGGCCGAGCGCACGCTCGTGGCCGAGTACGTGCGCGAGCAGGTGCTGCGCCACTGCCACCAGGAGATTCCCTACTCCACGGCCGTGGTGGTGGACTTCTTCGACGAGTCCGAGCGCGAGCCCCTGCCGGGCACGCCCCCGGGCAAGCTCGCCGGGCTCATCCGGATCTCCGGCTCCATCTACGTGGAGCGGGACAGCCAGAAGGCCATCATCATCGGCAAGCAGGGGCAGATGTTGAAGACGATCGGTACGGACGCGCGCAAGGCCATCCAGCGGCTCTTGGGGGCGCACGTGTACCTCTCGCTCCGGGTGCGGGTGGAGCCCCGCTGGAGCGAGCGGCCCGAGGGCCTCAAGAAGCTGGGTTACGAGTAGGAAGCCGTCAATGAAGCCTTTGGTCGCCATCGTCGGACGCCCCAACGTGGGCAAGTCCACGCTGTTCAATCGCCTCGCCCGGCGCCGCATCGCGCTGGTGGAGGACATCCCCGGCGTCACCCGGGACCGGCATTACTGGGACGTGGAGTGCGAGGGCCGGTTCCTCACCCTCATCGACACGGGCGGCTTCGTGCCCGGCGAGAAGGACTCGCTCCTGCAGCAGGTGCGCGAGCAGGCGCAGCTCGCCGTGGAGGAGTGTGACGCCATCGTGTTCGTGACGGACGCGCGCGCGGGCCTGACCGCGGCGGACCAGGAGGTCGCCACCTACCTGCGCCAGAGCGGCAAGCCCGTGGTGGTGGCCGCCAACAAGCTCGACAGCGAGTCGCACACCGTGCAGGCGCACGCCGCCGAGTTCTTCCGCCTGGGCCTGGGCGAGGTGTTCGCCATCTCCGCCGAGCACGGCCTGGGCGTGGGCAACATGATGGAGGCGGTGGTCGGTAAGCTGCCGCCCATGGACGACGAGGAATTGGCCGCCAAGGCCTTCGCCGAGACGTCCGAGGACGGCGACGCGCTCACCGAGATCGACTTCGGTTTCCAGCCCGACGCGGACGACGACGATCTGGACGACGACGACGAGGACGGCCCGGGCAAGAAGGCGGCCTCGGACACGTCGGACAAGGGCGAGGCGGACGAGGAGGGGGAGGGGGACGCGGGTCCCGCCGCCACCGCGGACGAGGACGAGGAGGAGGAGCGCCCCATCCGCATCGCCATCATCGGGCGGCCCAACGTGGGCAAGAGCACGCTCGTCAACGCGCTGCTCAAGGAGAAGCGCGTGGTGGCCAGCGAGGTGCCCGGCACCACGCGCGATCCCATCGACTCGGCGCTCACCTACAAGGATCGCCAGGTCATCCTCACGGACACCGCGGGCATCCGGCGCAAGAAGACGATCGCCCACCGGTTGGAGAAGTTCTCGGTGGTGGCGGCGCTCAAGTCCATGGAGCGCAGCGACGTGGCGGTGCTGCTCATGGACGCCACCGAGCCCGCGGTGGACCAGGACGCCCGGCTCGCCGGCATCGCCGAGGAGAAGGGCCGCGCGCTGGTCATCGTGGTGAACAAGTGGGATCTCATCAGCACGGATCAGCGCAAGCAGGAGCTCTTCCGCGAGGAGCTCAAGTACGCGCTGAAGTTCGTGCACTACGCGCCCATCGTCTTCACCTCGGCGCTCAACGGCTCCAAGGTGGAGAAGGTGCTGGAGCTGGCGGTGGAGCTGGCGGACCAGTTCCGCTACCGCTCGCCCACGCCGCAGCTCAACCGGCTGCTCAAGCACATCGAGGACAACCACCCGGCGCCCATCGTGGGCCGGGGACCCCTCCGGGTGTACTACATGGCCCAGGTGGGCACGGCGCCGCCCACCTTCGCCATCACCTGCAACCGTCCGGAAGGCGTGCCGGACATGTACAAGCGCTACATCACCAACCAACTGCGCAAGACCTTCGACATCCGCGTCCCCATCCGGCTGCTATTCCGCGAGCGTCCGGGCCGGGAGAAGCGGGAGGCGCGCAAGCGCCCCAAGCCGGCCGGAAAGCGATAGCCGGTCCGCGTTGACACTGCTGGTGCGCGCTCCGTAGATTGCGCGCCCTTCGACCCCCGAAAAAGGTGCGAACCCCGTGGCCGAGAAGTCCGAGAAGATGACGACGACGCAGCAGGAGCAGCCGGTGCGTGCTCCGGACGCCTTCCAGCTCTACGGTGCCGAGGCCAGTGACTGGCTGCAGAAGCGCCAGCAATACATCGGCCTGGCGGTGGGGGCGGTGCTGGTGCTGGGCTTGATCATCGCCCTGGTGAGCTACTTCTCCGGCCGCAAGGAGGAGAGCGCGTCCCGGGAGCTGGGTGACGCCCTGGCGGTGATGGAGATCCCGGTGGTGACGGGCGTGGACCTGCAGCCCGCGGCCGAGGGCCAGGAGAAGCCCTTCAAGAGCGAGGCGGAGAAGGACGAGAAGATCGTCGAGTCGCTCAACGGCTTCCGCGCGAAGTACCCGGGCTCGAACGCCGCGGCCATGGCGGCCCTGCCCATGGGCAAGGCCGAGTACCGCCGGGGCCACTACAAGGAGGCCCTGGCCGCCTTCGACGAGTTCCTCGGCAAGGCGGACAAGGCGGACCCGTTGACGGTGTCGGCGCGCGAGGGCCAGGGCTACGCCCACGAGGCGCTGTCGGATCTGGACAAGGCGCTCGTGTCCTTCCAGGAGATGTCCAAGCTCGACGCGGGCGGCTTCCTGCAGGGCATGGGGCAGTACCACCAGGCGCGCATCCTCGCGGCGCAGGGCAAGAAGGACGAGGCGGCCAAGATGCTGTCGGATCTGAAGACGGCGCAGACGAACACGGCGGCGGGCCGGCTCGCCACCGAGCGGCTCGCGGTGCTGGTGGCGCAGGGCGCGAAGGTGCCCGAGCCCACGCCGGCTCCGGCGGCGACCCCGGAAGCGAAGTAGCCAGGGACTGGTCTCGATGCGGAACGCGAGCGGGTGGAAGCGTTGGATGGGTGGGCTCGCGGCGGCGGGCCTGTTGGTGGGTTGCGGCACGCCGGTGAAGATGTTCCGCAACGCGGAGGCCGGCACGTCGCAGCCCCCGAACCACTTCTTCACGGTGGACTGGTGGACGCAGCTGGTCTCCCCCTCGCTGCTCGAGTACGCCCCGCGGGAGCAGGCGCGGCCCGCGTACGATGAGCGCAACGATCGGGTCGTCACGCTCACGCGTGACGGGGTCGTGCGCAGCATCGGGGATGGCGGCAAGGAGGCCTGGCGCTACAGCGTGGGCAACCGCTTCTACGCGGGGGCGGCGGTGCACGAGGGCACGGTGTACGTGCCCGGCACGGATGGCGCGCTGCACGCGCTGGACGCGAAGACCGGGGCCCTGCGCTGGAAGTACGTGGCGGGCGAGCCCCTGGGCACGACGCCCGTCGTCGAGGGCGAGCTCATCCTGGTCGCCTCCCAGACCGACACGCTGTTCGCGGTGAAGCGCGACACGGGTGAGTTGGCGTGGCTCTACCGCAGGGACGCGCCCGCGGGTTTCACCATCCACCGCACCTCGGCGCCCGTCGTACGCGGGCAGACGCTCTGGGTGGGCTTCTCCGACGGCGCGCTGGTCTCGCTGGACCTGGCCGACGGCGGCGTGCGCTGGGAGCGGTCGCTCGCCCCGGGCGCGGGCAGCACCGGCCAGTTCGTGGACGTGGACACGACCCCCGTGCTGGACAACGAGGGGCATGTGTTCGCGGCCTCCTACACGGGCGGGCTCCACTGCCTGGACGCGGACTCCGGCGACGTGGTGTGGACCTCGGTGTCCCAGGGCATCACGTCCCTGTCGCTGCACGGCGAGGTGGTGATCGCCACCGGGGATGACCGCCTGGATACCTACCTGGCGGACACCGGACGGCTCATCTGGTCGCGGGGTCTGGAGGAGCGGGCCGGTCTGGACGTGGAGCTGGTCAAGGGCATGCTGCTCGTGCCCGTGCAGCGCTCGCTGCTCTTCGTGGAGCCCCGGACGGGCAAGAACCTCCTGTCATGGAACCCCGCCGAGGGTGTGACCGCGCCGGTGCGGGTGGTGGGCGGCAAGGTCTACGTGCTGTCCAACAACGGCTACCTGTACGCCCTGATCATGGACGGGAGGAGCGGTTGACGGAGCAGCAGGCGAAGAAGAGGGTGCACGTGGTGGCGGCCCTCCTCTTCCGTCCCGGTGATGACACGCGGTTCCTGGTGCAGCAGCGGCTGCCCGGTGGAAGCCGCGGGCTGCTCTGGGAGTTCCCGGGGGGCAAGGTGGAGCCCGGAGAATCCGAGCCCGAGGCGCTCGCCCGGGAATGTCGGGAGGAACTGGACATCACGCTCCACGTGGGAAGGCGGCTATGGGCGGGCAGACACGAGTACCCGGACCTGACGGTGGACCTGGTGCTGTACGGGGCGCGGCTGGAGGCGGGGGAGCCCAAGACGCTGGGGGCCCAGGCCCTGGCGTTCCTGACGCCGGAGGAGATGCGGGCCCTGCCGTTCTGCGAAGCGGACCTGCCGCCCCTGGAGGAGCTGGCCTCGGGGCGCCTGACGCCGCTTCTCTGATGATCCGCCGCACGTTCCAACTCCTGCCGGGGGTGGGTCCCTGGAAGGAGAAGGATCTGTGGGCGCGGGGCATCCACACCTGGGAGGACTTCCCGGACAGTGGCGTGGTGCTCGGGCAGAAGGCGGATGGACCGGCGCGCCAGCGGCTGGCCCAGGCACGCGAGGCGCTCGCCCGGCGGGACCTGGGCGCCCTGGCGGAGATGATGCCGCCTCGGGAGCATTGGCGGCTGTATCCCGCGTTCGCCCAGGACGCGGTGTACTTCGACATCGAGACGAACGGAAAGCAGGAGCAGGAACCCACGGTGGTGGCCCTGTTCGACACGCACGGTCTGCGCGTCTTCATCCTCGGCCGCGACATGGACGCGCTGCCCGAGGCCCTGGCGGAGCGGCGGCTGTGGGTGACGTTCAACGGCTCGTGCTTCGACGTGCCGGTGCTGCGCAACTACTTCGGGGCGCGCTTTCCCACGCCCCAGGCGCACATCGACCTGCGCTTCGTCTGCCGACGGCTCGGCATGGGGGGAGGGCTCAAGGAGATCGAGGACAAGCTCGGCCTGGGGCGACCCCCTCACATGAAAGGCGTCAATGGCTGGGACGCCGTCCTGCTCTGGCGCGCCTATCTCGCCCGGGGCGACGTGGAGGCCCTGCGCTTCCTCGTGGAGTACAACCTGTATGACTCCTTCCAGCTGCGCTCGTTGATGGACGCGGCGTACAACCGCGCCCTGGACGACCTGAACCTGGAGGACGTCGCGCGACTGCCCGTGTTCGAGCGGGGCGAGGTCCTCTATGACGTCAGCCGCCTCATCCTGGAGCTGGGGCCGACGCAGCGGGACTTGAAGGTGCTCGAGCGCGTGCGCGCCCAGGACCGCGACCTGCGCCAGGATTGACGCCGCGCCCGGGGGGGACGTGAGGCCGGAGGTCAAACGGACGTGTCAGCCCGGATTGGTAGGGTGTTGACGCGGGAGGTGGGCGGGACAAGGCCTACCTCTCGTATCCCCTAGGTGCGGCGTTGGCGTGCAACACAGGAGCGTCCGAAGATGTCCATCGATAGACCCGAGTCCTCGACCCCTTCCAGACTTCTTTTTTGCGTGGATGGCACCCGGTACGAACTCGTTCGCGAGCTGGGGCGGCGAAGCACGGGGGACGTGGTGTTGGCCTGGCGCCGCCTGGCCAAGGGGCCCGCCGGGTGCGTCCTCATCAAGCAGCTGTCGCGGCCCGCCAACGCGCAGCAGCGTCTGCGGCTGGAGCAGGAGGTGCAACTGGCCTACCGGCTCGAGCATCCGGGCATCGCGCGGGTGTTTCACTGGGGAACGCGGCAGGGTCTGCCCTATGTGGTGATGGAGTATGTGGAAGGGCGCTCCCTGGACTCGGTGCTCAGCGTCGCCGCCATGCGCCAGCGGCCCCTGTCCGAGGCCTTCGTGTGTCACGTGGCGTCGGAGGTCGCCGATGCACTCCATTATGCGCATACCCGGACCGATGAGCAGGGCCAGTTCCTGGGAATCGTCCACCGGGATGTGTCGCCGGAGAACATCCGGGTGGGCGTGAATGGCGAGGTGAAGCTGGTGGACTTCGGCGTGGCGTACTCGTTGTTGCCAGGCCGCGAGGCCACCACGGCCTCGGTGCTCCGGGGGGACATCGCTTATGCCTCTCCCGAGCGGATGCGCCTGGAGCGGGTGGATCACCGCTCGGATTTGTTCTCGCTGGGGCTGGTGATGCTGGAGCTGCTCACGGGCCGGCACCTGTTCGATCTGGAAGACGTGGAGCAGGCGGCGAGCGCCCAGGGCGAGGGCCTCGTGCCACCCGAGCTGCAGTGTGAGGAGCCCAGCTGGGTGCCGGTCGCGCAGATGGCGGCGCGCATCGCACGAGTGGGTCCAGAGGACGTCGCGCGGGCCACCCAAGGGATCTCCGAGCCCTTGCGGAGCGTGCTGCACCGGCTGCTCCAGCGCGAGCCCTCGGGGCGCTACCAGACCGGACTGGAGCTGAGGGATGTGCTTCGGAGCATGCTCCTGGTGCAGGGCAAGCCCTATGGACGTCCCGAGGCCGCGCGCGAGGTGCTGATCGCGGTGAAGGAAGCGGAGCTGCTGCGCGAATCCGCGGACGTCCTCGAGCCGGGCGTGTTCCCGGAGCCCGCGATCGGCCGGCTCGAGCACTGAGCCCGTGCTCAGCGACGGCGGGACTTGGCGGCCTTCGCGGGCGGCGGGGGTTTTTCCTTTTCGCCCGCGACCTGGAAGGCCAGGCGGACGTCCGCGAGCTCCTGGCCCCGGGCGTCCGTCATCGAGGTGCCGGTCTGGGCATCGACGACCAGGACGTACCGGTGGCCGCTCTTGAGGGCGGTGGGCAGGACGATCCGGTAGACGAGGCCCGAGGCGGACTCCTCGGCGGCGTCGTCGGAGGCCAGGGCGCGATCGGCCTCGTCGAAGACGCGAACCCGGTAGTTGTGGAGGGGCTGGGAGCTGCGCAGTTCGAGCGTCGCGGTGGGCTCGATGAGCGGCCGTCCTTCCTCCTCGCCGACGATGGGGATGGCTTCCAGGCCCGCGTCGGGCAGGACGTACTGGAGCGTGAAGACCGCGGGAGCGGGAGCGGCGGACGCCACGCCAGAATCTAGAGCGGGGGTGCTGACGGCCACGCCCGCGTCCTCGGCGGGAGTGGAGGGCCTGGTGCAGCCGACAAGCGCGAGCGCAACCGCGCAGGCAAGGCGCAGGGAAAGAAGTCGCATCGTGGGTCGGACCCTATGTCTCCAGGACGTGGCCTCGAAGCACGAAAGTCCGGTTCCGGTGCCTGGGCGACGGTGGCCGGGGGGGCGCCGACGAGGGCTCCCGTCCCTCCCCAGGAATCATGCCGTAACGTCTGATAATATGCGTTATGTAAACTACATCCGGACGAATCCAGGGACCCCTGGGTGGTCCGCCGGAAATCAAAGTTCCCCTCCTGCGTTGGGAGGCCCGGCATGCTCCGCCCACCCGACACGGGCTTTCCCCCGACACAAAGGAACCTCATGAAGCGCCTTCTCATCATGGCCTCCCTGCTTGGCGCCGCCCCAGCGCTCGCCGACGAGGGCATGTGGACGTACAACAATTTCCCCTCCTCCAAGGTCAAGGAGAAGTACGGCTTCGCCCCCTCCCAGGAATGGCTCGACAAGGTCCGCCTGTCCTCGGCGAAGTTCGGCGGTGGCTGCTCGGCGAGCTTCGTGTCCGCCGACGGCCTGGTGATGACCAATCACCACTGTGCCCGGGGCTGCATCCAGCAGCTCTCCACCGCGAAGAAGGACTTCATCGCCAACGGCTTCTACGCGAAGACCGCCGCCGAGGAGCTGCGGTGCCCAGCGCTCGAGGTCAGCCAGCTGCTGGAGATCACCGACGTCACCGAGCAGCTCAACACCGCCACCAAGGGGCTGACCGGCAAGGCGTACGCCGATGGGCTCAAGGCCGAGATGGCCCGCCTGGAGAAGGACTGCACCACCAGCGAGCAGTTCCGGTGCGACGTCGTCACCCTGTACCAGGGCGGCAAGTACAACCTCTACAAGTACCAGCGGCACCAGGACGTGCGGCTCGTCTTCGCGCCCGAGCACGCCATCGCCTTCTTTGGCGGTGATCCGGACAACTTCGAGTTTCCCCGCTACGACCTGGACGTGACGTTCCTGCGCGCCTACGGCAAGGACGACAAGCCGGTGAAGGCCGAGCACTTCTTCAAGTGGTCCGAGCACGGCGCCAAGGAAGGCGAAGCGACGTTCATCTCCGGGCACCCGGGGCGCACGTCGCGGGGCCTGACCGTGTCCCAGCTCGAGACGCTGCGGGACGTGTCCCTGCCCAAGATGCTCTTCCGCCTGTCGGAGATCCGCGGCCAGCTCACCGAGTTCCAGAACCGCGGCGCCGAGCAGAAGCGCATCTCCACGAACAACCTCTTCGGCGTGGAGAACGCCTTCAAGGCCAACAAGGGCAAGCTCGAGCAGCTGTCCGACAAGAACTTCTTCGCCCAGAAGGTCGCCGCCGAGCAGGAACTGCGCACCAAGGTCAACGCGGATCCGAAGATGAAGGCCAAGTACGGCGCCGCCTGGGACGAGATCGCCCGCGCCCAGCAGTCCTATCGCGAGCTGCGCAAGGACTACGAGAGCCAGGAGAACGGCCTGTCCTCTCAGCTCTTCTGGACCGCGCGCGCCCTGGTGCGTCTGGCCGACGAGCAAGGCAAGCCCGACGCCGAGCGGCTCCGGGGCTACAACGACGCGAACCTGCCCCAGCTCAAGGTCCAGCTGATGAGCAAGGCGCCCATCTACCCGGAGCTGGAGACGCTCCAGCTCGCGTTCGCGTTCACCAAACTGCGCGAGGAGCTCGGCACCGAGCACCCCTTCGTCAAGAAGGTCCTCGGCAAGGAGTCGCCCCGGTCGCTGGCCACGCGGCTCGTCAAGGGCTCGAAGCTGGCGGACCTCAAGACGCGTGAGCAGCTGCTCGCCGGCGGCAAGGCGGCCATCGAGGCCTCCAAGGATCCGATGATCCAGCTGGCGGTGCTCATCGATCCGGACGCGCGCGCCATCCGCAAGCGCTACGAGGAAGAAGTCGACGCCGTGGTGCGCAAGAACAGCGAGCTCGTCGCCCAGGCGCGCTTCGATGTCTACGGCACGCAGATCTACCCGGATGCCACGGGCACGCTGCGCCTGTCGTTCGGCGCCGTGAAGGGCTACGTGCAGGATGGCAAGCAGGTGGCGCCCTTCACCGTCATGAGCGGCACGTTCGACCACGCCACCGGGGAGGAGCCGCTCGCCCTGCCCAAGAGCTGGCTCGCCGCGCAGAAGACCCTCAAGGGCACCACCCCGATGAACTTCGTCACCACCAACGACATCATCGGCGGCAACTCGGGCTCGCCCGTCATCAACCAGAACGCGGAGGTCGTCGGGCTCGTGTTCGACGGCAACATCCAGTCGCTCGGCGGTGACTACGGCTACGACGAGACCGGCAACCGCGCCGTGTCCGTGCACAGCGACGCGCTCATCGAGGCGCTGCGCTCGGTGTACAAGGCCGACCGCGTCCTGCGCGAGCTGCGTCCCGACGCGGCCTCGGGCAAGGGCGGCTCGGGTCAATAGCCCCACACGACTCCCGGGCGGGCGCCTTCGTCGCGCCCGCCCTCTTGTGCGCCCTACCCCTCGCCTACTCCCACTCGATCGTGGCCGGCGGCTTGGAGGAGACGTCGTAGACGACGCGGTTGATGCCGCGCACCTCGTTGGTGATGCGCGTGGAGATGCGCTCGAGCACCGGGTACGGCAGCCGGGCCCAGTCCGCCGTCATGCCATCCACGCTCGTCACCGCGCGCAGCACGCACGTGGACTCGTACGTGCGCTCATCGCCCATGACACCCACGCTCTGCACGGGCAGGAGCACCGCGAAGGCCTGCCACAGCTCCCGGTACAGGCCCGCGTCGCGGATCTCCTGCTGGACGATCGCGTCCGCGCGCCGCACGAGCTCCAGCCGCGGCTCGGTGATCTCGCCCAGCACGCGGATGGCCAGGCCCGGCCCCGGGAACGGCTGGCGCGAGACCATCTCGTCCGGCAGCCCGAGCTCCCGACCCAACACCCGCACCTCGTCCTTGAAGAGCTCGCGCAGGGGCTCCACGAGCTTGAGGTTCATCTTCTCCGGCAGCCCGCCCACGTTGTGGTGGCTCTTGATGGTGACGGACGGGCCCTTGTACGACACGGACTCGATCACGTCCGGGTAGAGCGTGCCCTGCGCGAGGAAGCCCGCGCCCTGCACCTGCTGGGCCGCCTCCTCGAACACGGCGATGAACTCGCGGCCAATCGCCTTGCGCTTCTGCTCGGGATCCGTCACCCCGGCGAGCTTCGCGAGGAAGCGCTCGCGGGCGTCCACCGTGCGCAGCGGCACGTGGAAGCGGTCCACGAACAGCGCCTCGACCTGGGCACGCTCGTCCTGCCGCAACAGCCCGTTGTCCACGAAGATGCACTGCAGGCGCGCGCCGATGGCCCGGTGCAGCAGCAGCGCCGCCACCGAGCTGTCCACGCCGCCCGACAGGCCGCAGATGACCCGGCCGTGCTCGCCCACCTGGCGGCGGATGGCCTCCTGGGCCTCCTCGATGAAGCCCTTCATCGTCCAGGTGCCGCTCACCGCGCAGTCGGTGAACAGGAACGCGCGCAGCATCTCCTTGCCCAGGGGCGTGTGCACCACCTCGGGATGGAACTGCAGGCCGTAAATGGGCTTGCTCGTGTGCGCCGCGGCCGCGAAGGGCGAGTTGCCGCTGCGGCCAATGGACTCGAAGCCCGGCGGCAGCGCGTCCACGCGATCACCGTGGCTCATCCACACCTTCACCCGCTCGCCGGACTTGAACGCCGCGAGCGGCCCGCGCGCCGTGAGCACCTCCACCTCCGCGGCGCCATACTCGCGATGCGCGGAGCGATCCACCCGGCCGCCCAGCAGCTTGGACAGCAGTTGGAGCCCGTAGCAGATGCCCAGCACCGGCACGCCGGCGTCGAAGACGAAGGGGTCGCACCGGGGCGAGCCCTCGGCCTCCACCGACGCGGGGCCTCCGGACAGGATGATGCCGCGCGGGGCGTAGCGGCGGATGTCCTCCGCGGGCAGGTCCGGCCGGTGGATTTCGCAATACACCCCGAGCTCGCGCACACGGCGCGCGATGAGCTGCGTGTACTGACTGCCAAAATCGAGGATGAGGATCTTCTCGGCGTGAATGTCCACCACACTCTCCAAGGGGGGCGCGCGTTGACGGATGCGGCCCTTACCGCTAGAAACTTTCGGAAATCAACCTTTAAGTCCCACTCGAAGAAGAGGTCCTGGATGCGCCTGCCCGTCGTTGCAACCGTCCTGCTGCTCGCCACCCCCGGTTGCATTAAGGAAATCTCGTCGGATGAGCGTCTGGACCGCGAAACGGAGGGCCTGGGCTCTCCGCGCAGCACGCCGGATGCCGCGGCGCTCGGCAAGGTGCACTGCGATGACACGGCCGAGGCGCTCAACCAGGCGCGCAACGTGAACCTGCCGGAGACGGACCGGGTCATCAGCTACATGGACCTCTACAAGCGCCTGCTCAAGAGCAACGCCACCTTCGAGGAGGCGATGACGCGCAACCCCGACCTCCACTACACCGAGGGCAGCCAGAAGCTCGTGGCCGCGCGCGACAACTGCATCCAGCAGGCCGCGGACGTGCGCGTGGAGTTCGAGACCTACGTGCGCGAGCTCGTGAGCGTGCCCACCGTGCAGGAGATCAAGGGCGGCAACACCGTCACGGTCGCCCGCCTGGACTTCAACACCCTGCGCCAGGCCATCGAGTCGCTCAACGCGGACGACAAGGAGCAGATGCTCACGCGCGTGGCCAACGCCGAGCGCAACGTGGCGCCCCTGACGCCCGCGGAGGACGCGGCCACCAACAGCAGCCGCGGCGGCAAGCGCGCGGGCGGCAAGTAGGCCCCCTCCCACGCGCCGTGCCCGAGCGCCCGACTACTCCACCCGGTAGTTGGGCGCTTCCTCGGTGATGATGACGTCGTGCACGTGGCTCTCCTTGAGCCCCGCCGAGGTGATGCGCACGAAGCGCGCGTTGGCGCGCAGCTCGTCGATGGTGCCGCAGCCCACGTAGCCCATGCCGCTGCGCAGCCCCCCCAGCATCTGGTGGATGTTCATGCCCAGGCTGCCCTTGTACGGCACGCGGCCCTCGATCCCCTCGGGCACGAGCTTCACCGCCTCCACGTCCGACTGGAAGTAGCGATCCTTGGCGCCCTGCTTCATGGCGCTCAAGGAGCCCATGCCCCGGTAGCTCTTGTAGCTGCGGCCCTGGTAGAGGATGACCTCGCCCGGGGCCTCCTCGGTGCCCGCGAAGAGCGAGCCGATCATCACCGTGCTCGCGCCGGCCGCGAGCGCCTTGACGATGTCGCCCGAGTACTTGATGCCGCCGTCGGAGATGATGGGCACGCCGTGCTTGTCCGCCTCGCGCGAGCACTCGTCCACGGCGGTGAGCTGGGGCACGCCCACGCCGGCCACCACGCGCGTGGTGCAGATGGAGCCGGGGCCGATGCCCACCTTCACCGCGTCCACGCCCGCCTCGATGAGCGCCCGGGTGCCCGCGGCCGTGGCCACGTTGCCCGCGATGAGCTCGAAGCCCCGGAAGTTCTTGCGCGTGTCGCGCACCGCCTCGATGACGCCCTTGGAGTGGCCGTGGGCCGTGTCGATGACGATGACGTCCACGCCCGCCTTCACCAGCGCGTCGATGCGCGCCTCGCGGTCCGCCGAGGCCCCCACGGCCGCGGCGCACAGGAGCCGGCCCAGGGCGTCCTTGGCGGCGTTGGGCCGCGTGCGGCGCTTCTCCATGTCCTTGATGGTGATGAGGCCGCGCAGCTCGAACTGCTCGTCCACGATGAGCAGCTTCTCGATGCGGTGCTCGTGCAGGAGCTTCTGCGCGTCGGGCTGGGAGATGCCCTCGCGGCCGGTGACGAGCTTGCGCGTCATCACCGCCTCCACGCGCTGGTCGAGATCCGTGACGAAGCGCACGTCGCGGCTGGTGACGATGCCCACCAGCTTGCGGCCCTTCACCACGGGGATGCCGGAGATGTTGTGCTGGTGCATCAGGGCGATGGCGCGCGCCAGCGGCACCTCGGGCTCCACGGTGATGGGATCCACCACCATGCCGCTCTCGAACTTCTTCACCTTGGTGACCTCGAGCGCCTGCTGCTCGGGGGTCATGTTCTTGTGGATGACGCCGATGCCGCCTTCCTGCGCCATGGCGATGGCGGTGCGCGCCTCGGTGACGGTGTCCATGGCCGCCGAGAGCAGCGGCATGTGCAGGCGCAGGTTCCGGGTCAGCCGGGTGCCCAGGTTGGCGTCTCGAGGAAGGAGGTCGCTCTCCGCGGGCAGCAGGAGGACATCATCGAAGGTCAGCGCGAGCGGGACGTCCGCGGTCAGCATAGGTGGGCCCCTGGGAAGGAAGCCGGTTGCATAAAGGGTGTCGCCGCGCCGCGCAACGATCCCGCCGCCTTTTCGCTCGCCGGCTTCCTGCGTCGGGCGACGAGCGGTGCTAGGCTCCCGGCCGCCCTCCTGGACCTGCCTTCAAGGAATCGCATTGAAGCCGTCATCCCCGAGCGCCCTGGGTACGCCCCTCGGCCTGGTCGTCAAGCTCCCCTTCGCCACCCCCGAGGAGTTCCTGGAGAAGTACGGTGCCCACCTCACCCGGGGTGGAATCTACCTGCGCTCCAAGACCGTGAAGCCTCCGGGCACGGCGGTGCGCCTGGACATCATGCTGGCCGACGGCCGCCGCGCCATCCACGCGCTGGCCATCATCCAGTTCGTCACCGGGCAGGCGGGCCAAGGACTGCCCGGCATGGGCTTCCGCTTCCTCACGGTGGACGAGGACACGCAGCGGCTGCTCGACACCGCCGTGACCGTGCTGCCCCACGCCGACTCGCTCCTGCCTCCCCTGCCCGCGGGCGTGGGCCCGGCGGACGCCACGCTCCCCGCGGAGGCATCCGCGCCAGGTGGCCCGCTCCAGGCGCCCACGGTCTCGCCCACGCTCGCGAGCGAACCCGGCAGTCCGCAGATCCTCATCCCCGCGCACACGCCCCTGCCCGGCACCATTCCCACCGTGAAGTCCGCCGCCGAGCGCGCTTCCGCGTCCCCGCCTCCGCCGCCGTCCCCCCCACGTCGGCCCGAGCCTCCCGCCGAGCCGCCCCCGTCCCTCCAGGCCGCGGCGGGCGCGCCCCCCGTGCCGCAGGCCCCCACTTTCGAGGCCCCCACCGAGGAGCCCAAGCGCACGGGGCCGGTGATCGGCATCGACCTGGGGACGACCAACTCGTGCGCCGCCTTCGTGCGCAACAACAAGCCGGGCGTGCTGCCCAGCCGCGAGGGCCACAACACCGTGCCCTCCATCCTCGCGCTCAACACGCGAGGCCGACTCGTGGTGGGCCACCCCGCCAAGGGGCAGATGCTCACCAACCCCCGGCAGACGGTGTACGGCGCGAAGCGGCTCGTGGGCCGCCTCTTCGACTCCCCCATCGTGCAGCAGATCCGCGACCGCTTCGCCTACGAGATCGCCCCCGGTGAGCAGGGCGAGGCGGCGGTGCGGCTCGGCGATCGCGTCTACTCCCTGCAGCAGATCTCCGCGCTCATCCTGCGCGAGGTGCGCGAGGTGGCGCAGAACCAGCTCGGCCAGTCCGTGTCGCGCGCGGTCATCACCGTGCCCGCCTACTACAACGACAACCAGCGTCAGGCGGTGCGCGAGGCCGGTCGGCTCGCGGGTCTGCACGTGGAGCGCATCCTCAACGAGCCCACCGCCGCGGCGCTCGCCTACGGCTTTGGCCGCAAGCTGCGGCAGCGCGTGCTCGTCTACGATCTGGGTGGCGGCACCTTCGACGCCTCGGTGCTCGAGCTCCAGGACAACCTCTACGAGGTGGTGTCCACCGGCGGCGACACGTTCCTCGGCGGCATCGACTTCGACCACGCCATCGTCGAGTACCTGCTGCGCCAGTTCCACGAGCGCACGGGCCTCACCTTCCAGGGAGACCGGGTGGCGCTGCAGCGGGTGCAGGACGCGGCCGAGCGCGCCAAGTGCGCCCTGTCCGAGCGCGCCGAGGTGCGCGTGCACGTGGCCTTCCTGATGATGGTGGAGGGCAAGCCGGTGGACCTGGACGTGAGCCTGTCGCGCGATCAGCTCGTGGCGCTCACCGGCCAGCTCGTGGACCGCACCCTCCAGGTGTGCGCCGAGGTGATGGACG
Organism: Archangium primigenium; assembly: GCF_016904885.1. Lineage (NCBI taxonomy): Bacteria > Pseudomonadati > Myxococcota > Myxococcia > Myxococcales > Archangiaceae > Melittangium > [Archangium] primigenium. The sequence goes on along the minus strand of NZ_JADWYI010000001.1, from coordinate 5,513,134 downwards.
CCAAGGCGCTCACCCCCCAGGACATCGACGAGATCATCCTCGTGGGCGGCCAGAGCCGCTCACCGCTCGTGCACGAGAAGATCTCCGCCTTCTTCGGCAAGTCGCCCACCAAGAACGTGCACCCGGACGAGGCCGTGGCGCTCGGCGCGGCGCTGCTGGCGCACAGCCTGGGCCAGGCCGAGGCCGCCGTGACGCTCGTGGACGTGCTGCCCATGGCCATTGGCGTGAGCCTGCCCGGCGGGCGCTTCAAGGCCGTGCTGGAGCGCAACGTGTCCCTGCCGGCCACCAAACGCTACGAGCTGGCCACCAGCCGGGACGATCAGCCGGAGCTCGAGCTCATCATCCTCCAGGGGGACTCGGAGCGCGCCTTGGAGAACGAGTACCTGGGCACCCTCAAGGTCTCGGGGCTGCCCGCGGGGCCCCGGGGCTCGGTGCGCGTGGGCATCACCTTCGCGGTGAACAACGAGGGCATCCTCCAGGTGCTCGCGCGCGAGGAGTCCCTGGGCATCGAGGTGATGAGCCAGTTCAGCACCCGGGACACGCCCACGGAGCTCAAGGCCAAGCGCGACGGGGGGGCCAAGGAACCCGTCCCCGCGACCCGGCGCACCGTGGCCCACGTGCCCCTGCCCCTCCTGGAGCAGGCCCGGAGCGTGCCCGCCGGTGGACTCGTGGGGTGGCTCAAGCGCCTGCTCGGCAAGGCCTGAGCGCCGCGCCTTCCCCCGTGAGCGCCCTACTCCCGGGCGCGCAGCCCGTCGGTGCCCGAGGCCTTCTCGGCCAGCTCGAACACCGGGGCCGGCGTGGCGGAGACCTCGGTGGCCACGCCGCTGAGCAGGTGGGTGGGCAGCGACGTCACGCCCGTCTTGAGGGCCGCCTCGCGCTGGGAGGCCGCGCGCTTGCGCCACAGGAAGACGGCGAGGCCCACCACGGCCAGCGCGCCGAACACCACGATCTGCCCTTCCTTCATCTTCCCGATGGCGTAGTCCAGCTTGTCGCCGAAGTAGAAGCCGAGCCACACGAAGAACGGCGCGGACAGGAGCGCCGCCAAGCCGTCCCAGAAGATGAAGCGCGCGTAAGACATGCCCGCCGAGCCCGCGGTGAAGTACGTCACCGCGCGCACCCCGGGCAGGAAGCGGGCGATCATCACGATCTTCTGCCCGTGCAGGCCGAACAGGGCCTCCACCTTCGCGCGCTTCTCCGGGGTGACGATCTTCGCGAAGAAGCCCGTGGGCGAGCGGCCCACCTGCGCGCCCAGCCGCCGACCCGCCAGGAAGATGAGGCTGTCGCCCACCAGGATGCCGCCGAAGCCGATGGCCATCATCAACGACAGATCCGCGGCGCCCTTGTGGGCGAGGAACCCACCCAGGATGAGCGAGATGTCCTCGGGCAGCGGCACGCCGAGCCCACACGCCACCAGGATGCCGAACACGGCGGCATAGGCGAAGACTCCGTGGGTGTCGCCGAGCAGGGAAGTCAGGAATTCTTGCACGCGCGTCTCGTCTCTTTCGCTTCCGTTGGAGGTCCGACGGGATGTCCCGCGCCGGAACCACCCAGCGCCCCCGCATCAACCGGGCCCGCGCCACTAAAACTCCGGGCTTCGCCCCGGCACGCCCAGGATTCCCTCGCAGAGCCCCCTGCTCTGGGTACGAGCGTCCAGGCTCGCTCGCCACCTTTCCGCCCTCCGCCCCGTCTCCCGCCACGCCTCTCGCGTGGGAGGAAGTCAGGGGATGCGCCCCATTGTCCTACGTCCGGGCCCTACTTCCGGGTCCTACTTCCGGGTCCTCCCCCGAGAAGGTAGCACGGGGCGCAAGGGGGACGGGGTGGGCTCACGTCTTGCCCACGAGCGACTTCATGGCCTCGCGGTTGTCGCGGACCTTCTGGCTGAAGTGCAGGACGATGCCCATGAGCAGCTTCACGCAGGCCTGGGGCTTCTGGGCGGTGAGCCGCTGGAAGTCCGCGTGGCGCAGCTCCACCGCGGACACGTCCGTGAGGGCGGTGGCGGTGCACTGCCGCTCGCCCTTCTGGAGCAGGGCCAGCTCGCCCAGGGGTTCTCCCGGGCCCACCTCGCCCAGGGATGTCTCCTCCCCCGAGGTGCTCCGGGCGCTCAGGCGCACCGAGCCGTCGTGGATGATGAGCAGGGACTCGCCCGGACGGCCCTCGGTGAAGAGCACGGAGCCCTTGGGAAACGCCCGGGACACCCCGATGGCGGCGAAGATCTGCAGGCCGACGTCGGAGAAGTCCTTGAAGAGCGGGCACGCCTTGAGTGCGGCAACGACCTCCATGGGGTGTGGGTCCTAGCACACACCCCGGGGAGACGTCACGCGACCACGCACGATTCGGCGGGCTGGGGCACTTCGGCGGGGGGCGCCACGGTGGGCGGGCTGAGCACGGCGAGCTGCGTGCCGGTGAGCTGGTTGGGCGTGGCGCTCTCCACCTTCACCTTCACGAAGGCGCCGGCCGGGGCATCGCCCTCGAAGTTGACGGTGCGGTTTTCCGCTGTGCGGCCAAAGCGCTTGAGGGGGTTGTAGCGCGAGGGGCCCTCCACCAGCACCTCCACCTCCTGCCCCACCTGCGCCTGGGTGATCTCCCCGCTGATGCGCCGCTGCAGCTTCTGCAGCCGCTCGAGCCGCTCGATCTTCACCTCGTGGGGCACCGGGCCCCAGTCGTTCTCGCGCAGCGCCGCGCCCGTCTTGGGCCGGGGGCTGTAGATGAAGGAGAACTGGTTGTCGTAGCGCACCTCCTCGGTGAGCGCGAGCGTGAGGGCGAAGTCCTCCTCCGTCTCGCCGGGGAAGCCCACGATGATGTCCGTGGTCATCGCGATGCCGGGCCGCGCCGCGCGCAGCTTCTCCAGGCGCACCTTGTAGTCGGCCACGGTGTAGTCGCGCCGCATGCGCTTGAGCACCGGGTTGGAGCCGCTCTGCACCGGCAGGTGGAAGTGCGGGCAGATCTTCGGCTGCACCCGGAAGGCCTCGATGAGCTCGTCGGACAGGTCGTGCGGGTGGCTCGTGGTGAAGCGCACGCGCTCGATGCCCGGCACCTCCGCGCAGCGCAGGAGCAGCTGCGCGAAGCTCACCCCGCCCAGGTACGAGTTCACGTTCTGTCCGACCAGCGTCACCTCGCGCACGCCCACCTGGGCGAGGCTCGCCACCTCGGTGAGGACTTCCGGGAAGGGCCGGCTCACCTCGCGGCCGCGCGTGTGCGGCACCACGCAGAAGGAGCACACGTTGTCACAGCCCTTCATCACCGTGACGAACTCGGTCACCTTGCCGCGGCTCGTCTCCGGGTCCGCCCGCGGGAAGACGTACTCCTCGGAGTCCACCCACGCCGTCTCCACCACGCGCTCGCGCTCGCCCTTCACCCGCTGGATGATGTCCGGCAGCTTGGCGATGGAGTCCGGCCCGAAGACGAAGTCCAGGTAGGGCACCTTCTTGAGCAGCTTGTCCTTCTCCTGCTGCGCCACGCACCCGCCCACGCCCAGCAGCGTGCCGCGCGTGAGCTTCACCTGCCGGTAGCGCCCCAGCGCCGAGAGCATCTTGTCCTCGGCCTTCTCGCGGATGGAGCAGGTGTTGAGGATGATGAGGTCCGCCTCTTCCGCCACCGGCGTGGGCCGGTACTCGAGCGTGCCCAACACCTCGCTCATGCGCATCGAGTCGTTGACGTTCATCTGGCAGCCGAAGGTGTGGATGAAGTAGCGCTTCATGGGTCTTTCCGTAAGAAGAACAAGCCCTTATCCGATGGGGCCCGGCGGAATGCAACACCTCGGGGGGTCGAAGCCGCCTCCCACCCCGCCTCCCGGCCTCAGGTCCGGGTGAGGGTGCGCTGCATCCGGGTGTGCAGGGCGACGAGCCGGTCCTCGTGGGCCCCGAGCAGGTCCACCGACGCCTGGCCGTAGCGCCGGGCCAGGGGCTCCAGGTCCTCGATGCGCCGTAGCTCCCCCTGGATCTTCCCCGCCCGCTCCCGGGAGGCCTCGTCCGTCCGGTCCGCCAGGGAGGCCAGTCGCTCGCGCAGCGTGCGGGCCGTCCAGCGCTGGCCGGCATAGGCGCGCAGCATCGCCGTGCCCAGCTCCACCACCTTCACCGCCAGCCCCGAGGCCGCGAGGCCCTTGTCATGGGCCTCCACCAGCGCCGCCGCCTCCCCTCCCGCCGCCTCCACATGGGCGAGAAAGGCCTCCTGGTAGCGCAGGAGGCCCTGGAGCTCCGCCTCGGTGAGCGGGTGGGCGGCCAGCCTCAGCGTCCGGGAGTCGGCCGTGTCCATCTGGGCCGAGTGCGAGGCGTCGAGGTCGTCGAACATGGAACGGGACATGGGCTTTTCCTTGCTCTCTCAAGCGGGGACGAGCTGCTCCGCGATGCGGGACAGATCGGCCACGGAGTTGACCACCACGGCGTGGTGGCACTGCTTCGCGTAGGTCAACATCTCGCTGTCGCCAAAGCCCCAGTTGGCGCGCTCCTCGGGGCACACCCACAGCAGGCGCTTGCACTTCTGCCGCAAGTCCTTGAGCGCCCAGGCGTTGGCCGCGTTGTAGTTGTTGCGCCCATCCCCGATGATCATCACCGTGGTGCGGCGGGTGATGGCACCCAGCTGGTTCTTGGTGAAGGAGGACAGCGCCCGGCCGTAGTTGGAGTTGGCCGTGAGCGACACGGCGCCCCCCAGGGTGGCCAGGTCGATGGCGCGGTCCACGTCCTGCTCCTTGAAGTGCTGCGTCACCTCGCCCACGTCGGACACGAAGACGAACGAGCGCACGCGCACGAAGAGCGACTGCAGCGTGTAGGTGAACAGCAACATCATCCGCGAGGCGTTGCGCACCGAGTCCGAGATGTCGCAGAGGACCACGACCTCGGGGCGCTCGGGGCGGCGGGCGCGGAACTGGGGCACCATGGGCACCCCACCCCACGGCAGGTTGCGGCGCAGCGTGCGGCGCACGTTCAGCGTGCCCTTGCGCCGCGAGCGCTGCTTGCGGATGAGCCGCGCCTTGAGCTTCTCGGCCAGGGTGCGCACCGAGGCCTGCATCTGATCCAGCTCGGCCTGGCTCAACTGGTGCAGCGGCTTGTCCGCCACCCCGCCCGAGGGCTTGCGGATGCGCGCGTCCGCCTGGCGCCGCACCTCGCGCCGCGCCGCCTCCTCCACCTTGCGCAGCGCCTCGGCCACGTGGCGCGAGACGATCTCCACGCCCTCCACCGCGAGGCCCCGCTTGCGCAATTCCTCCTCGAAGCCCTTGAGCTCCGAGCGCGCGCGCTCCATTCCCGCCGCCATCATCAGCCGCCGCGAGAAGAAGCCCTGCTGCAGGCTCGTGCCCATGCGCGCCAGGTCCAGCTGCAGCGTGGCCGCGCGGAAGATCTGCGCCAGCCGCGCCCGGTCTCCCAGCAGCGCCGCCTGCGCCAGCGGAGACATCTCCGGGAAGAGCAGGTTCATCTGGTACAGGAGCATCGTCAGGTTGTCGCCCTCGATGAGCCCCTGGTCCTGGATGCTCTGGGCGAGCGACTTGTCGATCCCCTCGAACGTCTTGGCCGCCCCGGAGAAGAAGAAGTCGAAGGCGCGCTGGAACAGCTCCACGTCCTGCTCGCGCTTGATGAGCGTGGTGCGCAGGACGGCGCGGAACACGGTCCGATCCTGAAGCCCGACCTCGGCGGTGGCCCGCGCCGCGTCCACCACCTCGGACGTGCTCACCCGCACGCCGTTCTGGCGGAGGACCTCGGCGAACTCGACGATGCGTGCGTCCATGGGGACTCGGGACGTAGCGGGAAGCCCCGGGAAGTGCACGTCCTTTCGGCGCGCGCGCCTTCCCGTCGCGGCTACCGGGACGACGTCACGCCCGCGGGCGCGGAGGCGAGGAGGACGTCACCCGCCCGCACGTGCTGGTGCAGGAAGTCGAGCGCCTCGTCCGCCTGCTCGGCCCGCTTGAGCTGGAGCCGGTAGACGCCCGCTTCCCCCACGGGCACCAGGGGCACGTGCCGCAGGTGGGTCCGCGCGTCCCCCGGCGGGCTCACCTTCACGGTGAGGTACTGGCCGGGCGTGAAGGCCGCGAGGGGCTGGCCATCCTCGGGCCGCAGCTCGAACACCGTGGCACGGGGGTCCTCCGTGCGCCATGTGTTGGCCACCACGAAGCGCCGGAACCCCGGCCAGCCGCCCGCCTGGGCGTGGGCCTTCGCATACAGGTCACGCTCCACCGCGATGAAGACGGACGCGATCTCCTGGTAGGCCTCGGCCCAGGCGCCGAGGATCTCCGGAGTGGCGGCCTCGCCTAGCACCTCGCGGATGGCCGCGAGCAGGTGCTCGCCCACGAGGGGGTAGTGCTCCGCCTGGACGCCCAGGCCGCGGTGCTTGTGCGCGATGCTCACCACCGCGGGGAGGATGGCCTCCAGCCGCGCGATGTTCTGCGCCGCCGCGTAGACGGCGTTGGCCAGGGCGGCCTGCTGCTTGCCCTCGCGCTGGCGCGCCTGGTTGAAGACGTCGCGCAGCTCGGGGTGGCTCTCGAACAGGCGCTGGTAGAAGCGGGTGGTGATGGCCTCGCCGTGCACCTTCAGGACCGGCACGGTGGATTGGATGATCTCGATGGTTCGGGGCGCGAGCATGGGCCTAGCATAGCGCCCCTCCGTCCCCGTCAAGGACTGGCGATGGGCGCTTCCCAGCTCTGGTAGCGGCTGGATTCGAGCAGCCACCCCAGATGGGCCGAGGGCACCTGGCACAAGGTCGCCGTCAGCCGCAGCAATCCGGGGGTGTCCAGCGCCAGCCGGCGCGCCTCCCGCCGCAGCGCCTGTTCGGCCGTGGCGAGATCCTTCCACCGCTCCTGGATGCGCCCGCGCACCCGCGCCACGGCGGTGGGCGTGTCGCACCCCAGGGCATGTTGGAAGACGAAGACATAGTTGGTCGTCTCCCCGTCCGCCGCGTCGCGCGCCACCGAGACGATGTCATTGCACCAGGCCATGAGATCGTTGATCGGCTCGCACAGGGCCAGCCAGGCGGGGAGCAGGGCCGGCGCGATCTCCAGGGCGTAGACGGGCTCGCTGAGGTCGAACGCGAAGATGGAGTTGGTGTGGCGGCGCAGCCGGGGATACTCGTCGAGCGTGGGCACCCGGCCCGAGCGCCGCAGCCGGGTCTGCTCGATGAAGGCGTCGCGCTGCAGGCGCACGTGCCCGATGAACCGCTCACGCCAGGCCCGGGACATGGGCGTCGCGGTGCGCGACCAGAGCTCGGCCAGGGCGCGCTCCACGGCGGGCGCGTCGGCGTCGGTCCCCTGCCCTTCCAGGATGCCCTCCAGCCGCGCGTAGGCCCGGTGCACCGCGCCGGAGTCCAGGCCGGGTCCGGCCTCGTCCTGGAGGTCGTCGATCACGATGATCCAGGTGAGCCACTGCGCGAACAGCACGACCCGCTCCACCGGTGCGTGCCAGGCGATCCGGGCGGCCGCCTGGGCGATGCGGGCGCGCCGCAGACGCTCCTCGCCGCGTGCGTCCCCCACCAGCCCCAGGCGCCGGGCCCAACGGAGGTTCTCCGCCTCGATCACCTCGACCTCGGGATGGATGAGGGGAGACGCGGGAATGCCAAAGGGCTCGAGGGGGGTGGCCATGGGTCCGACTCACGGTAGGAACCGGCGCCCACCCCCTCAAGCAGCCCTCCCAGCCCGGGCGCTGTACGTCAGGCGGCACCGCGCGGCCGTCGGCGCTCCAGGGCCATGGACACCCCGAACAACGCCAGCCCCGCCACCGCCATGGCCGCGCCCACCCAGCCGGTGGCGTTCCAGCCCAGGCCCGCCGCGATGACGAGTCCCCCGAGCCAGGCCCCCAGGGCGTTGGCGAGGTTGAAGGCCGAGTGGTTGAGCGACGCGGCCAGGGTCTGCGCGTCGGCGGCCACGTCCATGAGCCGCGTCTGGAGCCCCGGCACGAGCGCGAAGCCCATGCCGATCGCGAACGCGGACAGGGACGCGAGCCAGGGGTTGTGCGCGGTGAGCCAGAAGGCGCCGAGCGTGACGACGTTCCAGAGTAGCGCCGCGACGATCGTCCGGGGCAGGGAGCGGTCCGCGAACGCGGCGCCCACCAGGTTGCCCACCACCATGCCCAGGCCCACGCCCGCGAGCACCAGGGGCACGAGCGCCAGGCGCATGCCCGCGAGCTCCGTCAGGGTCGGGGTGATGTAGCTGTAGACGGCGAACAGCCCGCCAAAGCCCACCGAGCCCACGCCCAGCGTCAGCCACACCTGCACGCGCCGCAGCGCCCCGAGCTCGCGCAAGGGACTCGCCCCCTCGAGGGCCCGGGTGCGCGGGATGTGCAGGAGCGTGAGCAGCCAGGCGCACGCGGAGAGCCCGCCGATGAGCAGGTAGGCCGTGCGCCAGCTCGCGACCTGCCCGAGTCCCGTGGCCAGGGGCGAGCCCACCACGCACGCGATCGTCAGACCGAGCATGAGCCGTCCCACCGCGCGGGCCCGGGCCTCGGGGCCGGCGAAGTCCGCCACCACCAGCGCCGCCACGCCGAAGAAGGTGCCGTGGGGCAGCCCCGACAGGAAGCGCAGCAGCCACAGGCTCTCGTAGGACGGTGCGAGCGCGCTCGCGAGGTTGCCGAGCGTCAGGGCCGCCAGCAGGCCCAGCAACACCCGGTGACGCGGGAGCCGGGCGCACACCACCGCGAGCACGGGCGCGCCCACCATCACCCCGAGCGCGTAGGCACTGATGAGATGGCCCGCCTGGGGCACGGAGACGTGCACCTCCCGGGCGACGTCCGGCAACAGGCCCATGATGGAGAACTCGCTCGTGCCGATGGCGAAGCCCCCGAGCGCCAGGGCGAACTCGGTCCAACGGGCCTGGGCCCGGGACACGGGCGCGGCCAGCGTGCCGAGCGAGGTGAGCGGAGCGGAATGCATGACGGTGTCCTTCGGAAGTCAGGGGGTGAGGTCGGGGGGCAGCGCGCGGAAGTCCTCCGCGATCCACCGCGGCGCCTCGTGCAGGAGCACGTCCCGGGGAAACGAGGTGGTCAGCGCCACGCAGCTCGCGCCAGCGGCCCGGGCGGCGCGCAGACCGGACAGGGCATCCTCGAACACGAGGCACGCGCTCGGGGCGACGCCCAGCGCCGCCGCCGCCTTGAGGTACACCTCGGGGTGGGGCTTGCCCTGGGTGACGTTCGCCGCGGTGATGCGCACCGGGAACGCCTCGCTCAGGCCCAGGCGCGATAGGGCGCTCTCGGCGTGCGCGGGTGTGGCGCTCGTGCCCAGGGCCCAGGGCACCCCGGCGGCCTTCAGGGCCAGGAGGAACTCCTCCACCCCGGGAACCGCGGACACGGGCTCGGTCTCCAGGGCCTGGACGACCAGCGTCTCCAACTCCCGCAGCATCGCGGCGACCTCGTCCGCGCCCAGGGCCGTGCCGAACCAGTCGCGCAGGGTCTCCCGGGCCGGGCGCCCGTTGCTGGCGAGCAACTGGGCCGGGGTCGGCACGAAGCCGCGCGTGAGCCCGAACCGCTCCCACACCCGGTAGTGCATGGCCGTGGTGTCGATGATGACGCCATCCAGGTCGAACAGGACGGCGGAGAACGGATAGGGTGTGGCGCGCCGGAGCTGCATGAAGGTGCACCTTTCCGCACGGAAGCTGCACGTTCGTGCCGAATCGGGTAATATTAGGGAGGTAACATGCCCGTTTCGGCGGTTTCAAGTCGAAGGCATGGGAAGGCATGCGGAATCGGGCACATGCGTGCACGTTTTCGCCGGTTTCTGTCGGAAAGGCGGTTGGCCGGATGCTCACCCTGGAGCGGCGCAGGAGGATCCTCGAGACCCTGGCGAATGACCAGCGCGTGGTGGCGAGCGCCCTGGCCGCCGAGTTCGGCGTGTCGGAGGACACGGTGCGCAGGGACTTGCGGGAGCTCGCCGAGGAGGGCTTGCTGCGGCGGGTCTACGGCGGAGCGGTTCCCCGGACGCCCGTGTCCCCCACGTACGCCGGGCGCCGGGGTGAGTCGGTGGCGGCCAAGAGCGCCATCGCGGCCACGGCGGCGGGCTTCTTCCGCGCGGGACAGGTGGTGTTCATCGACGCGGGCACCACGGCCCTGGCGGTGGCCACACACATTCCCAAGGAGCTGGCGCTGACGGTGGTCACCCACAGCCTGCCGGTGGCCTCGGCGCTGGCGGAGCATCCGACGGTGGAGGTGATCCTCCTGGGCGGGCGGGTGCTCAAGGCGGCGCTGGCCACGGTGGGCGCCGAGACGGTGGAGGGCTACCGGCGGGTGCGCGCGGACCTGTGCGTGCTGGGCACGGCGAGCGTGCACCCGGACCTGGGCCTGGGGGTGTTTGTCCACGAGGACGCCGAGGTCAAACGCGTCATGGTGGGGGCGGCCTCGGAGGTGATGGTCGTCGCGGCGGGCGAGAAGCTGGGCACCACGGCGCCCTTCCTCGTGGGGCCGCTGTCGATCGTGGATCGCCTGGTGACGGATGGCGCCGCGCCGGAGGAGATGACGCGCTCGCTCGCCAAGGCGGGCGTGGAGATCGTCCGGGGCTGAGGCGAGCCTCGGGCGCGGTCCGACGCTTCATTTCAAGAGCTTGATCTTGGCGCCCTTGAATTGGACGGTCGAGCCGTCGATCGTGAGCGTCTTGGGCGTGAACTTCACCTTGCCCGACTTCTCGATGCGCAGGATGGGTTTGCCATCGACCACGAGGGAGAACGTCTCGGCCTTGAACGCGAACGTCTTGGCGAGGCAGGCGGCCTCCTGCTTCACGCTCAGCTCGGACTTCTTCGAGACCTTCTCCTCCAAGTCCTTGCCGATCACCCGCGACAGGTCTCCCTTCACCCGGGATTGGAAGTTGAGCTTCACCTGGGCGTCCGAGTCCTCGGCGATCGTCTCCTGCCGACTGCCCCCGACACGCTCGAGGCGGACGGCGCCGACCCGCACGTGCTTGTCCTCCGCGACGTCCTCGCTGAGCGCCAGGCCCACGTTGATGGCGTAGCCCGCGCCCACGGTGAGGGCCTTGGCGGAGCCCACCGTCTCCGCGGAGGTCAGCGCCACCGTCGTCGTGACGTTCCGCTGCACGCGGATGGACTGGAGCACATCCACCGTCTCGTCATGACTGCCCAGGGTGGAGGTGGTCCGGTGGCCGCGCACCCGCAGGCCCTGGTTTCCCTCGATGAGGGAGGCGTCGTCGAGCGAGACGGCGAGGCGTTGGTTTCCCTCTACGAGTTGCTGGCGATCCTTCTTCACCCGGAGGGCCTCGTGGCCACGAACCTCCTGGTCCTTGTCGTTCTCGGTGAGCAGGGCCTCGTCCTTCTGGGCGTGGGTGAAGATCTCCTCCTGGCCGGCGGCGTCCTCGATGCGCAGCTCGTTGAAGCCGGCGCCACCGGGGCTGGACGCGCTCTTGAGGGTGGAGGTCGTCTTCTCGTCCGGGAGCGTGTAGGGCGTGGGATTGGCGCCGTTGTAGACGGTCCCGGCCACGAGCGGCCTGTCCGGATTGCCTTCCAGGAAGCGCACCAGCACCTCCTGCCCCACCCGGGGCAGATAGACCGCCCCCCAGGCGAGCCCACCCCAGGCCTGGCCCACCCGCACCCAGCACGAGGCCCTGTCGTCGCGTTGGCCGTCCCGATCCCAATGGAACTGCACCTTGATGCGGCCGTGACCGTCGGTATGGATTTCCTGCCCCGCGGGCCCCACCACGGTGGCCGTCTGGAGACCCGCCAACGTCGGCACGTCCGTCGTTCGCCGGGGACGGAAGGGGACGCTCTGGGGCATGCACTTGAAGCGGCACGTGTAGAGCCCCCCCGTCGTCTCGGGAGTGCCGGGGGTCTCGGGCAGCCAGCCTGAATGGATGACCTCCACCGCCGTGTACTCGCCGGCGTGGTGCCCCGCGTCCTCCACCTGGAAGCGAAAGCCAGGGGTGAGGCTCGGCGCCACGCCCTCGCCCTCCAGCGTGCGCGTGGCCTGGACGGCCTCCTCCAGGCGCACCTTCGCCACGGCCTTGCCCACCGCGGGCGTCACGTACGCGGCCGGGTAGTCGTACACCTCCAACGCGCCCCGCTCCTCCGGTCCCTTCGCCTTGCCCGACACATCCAGCGCGGGCCGCTCGAAGTCGTAGTCCTTGAGATGCACCGTCCCGGGCCGCAGCCGGAGGATCCGCTCGAGCGCATGGAGGGACTCGCCGTCCTCCACACGGCCCTCCTGGTCGCGCACGGGCAGCGCGGACACCTGGGGCAAGTGCGCGTGCACGTCAGGCGAGTCCCCGACCACCAGGACATGGCCTCGCGCCGTATGCTCGAAGAAGTAGAAGAGTCCCTCCCACTCCATCAGGCGACTGAGGAAGGCGAAGTCCGTCTCGCGGTACTGCGTGCAGTACTCCCGCGCCTCGTACTTGCCCGTCAACAGCAGCCGCGCGTCCAGCTGGGCCTCCGCCAGCACTGCCTGGAGGATGTCGGGGACGGTCTTGCCCTGGAAGATGCGGCTGCGCTGGATGCGCGTGAGCCGCCAGAGTCGCGGGACCACCCACGCCCGGTAGCACCAGTGGCCCTCGCGCCGACCCAGCACCTCCACCCGGCAGGCCATTCCATGCACCTGTCGTGGAGGGCCTCCGAGGGTCCGCAGGGTCAGCACGGCCTCGGTGCCGAGGAGCGTCTCCGCGTCCAGGGGGTCCACACCCGTGGGATGGAAGTCCACCTGGAACTCGTACAGGCGGCTCAGTCCCTCCGCTCCCGCGAAGCGACTGACGGCGAGCGACTCCGCGTCGTACGCGCCGATCTGGAACGTGAAGGCGGTCCTTGTTTGCTGCGCCATGCGCCCCCTCGCCTCGCGAGAACACCCTCGCGCACGAGCCTAACGCGAGCCGCCCGCGCGCATGACAGGCGGAATTGAAAAAACGTCGACACACCAACAGGCCGCCCTGTTGCGTGGAGGTGACAGGACATGCTTTCTCCACCCAGGCGCATGAACTGAAGGGGGACTTCGTGATCGCGACTGCCGCGCTCCGGGCCAATCAGGCTGAGTTCGAGTTTCAGATGGGACCGCATGCGGCGGGAGAGCTCGCGGTCGTGAGCTTCGAGGCGCACGAGACCCTCTCCCAGCCCTATTCCCTCGAGGTGACCCTGGCGGCGTCATCCACCGTGGAGGTGCAGGAGCAGAGCTTGCTGGGCCAGAGCGCGCTGTTGACGGTGCACCTCGGCGATGGAACGGCGCGCTTCTTCCATGGGCTCGTGGCGCGCATCACCCGCTGGGATGCGGGAGCGTCTCCGGAGAAGCAGCGTCACCGCGTCCTGGTGGTCCCCCGCTTGTGGACGCTCCGGCATACCCGCCGCAGCCGCATCTTCCAGGAGCTGTCCGTTCCAGACATCGTGCACGAGGTCCTCGGCGAGGCGCGGGTGGAGCATCGGCTCGCGCTCACCGGCGCCTACCGCCCCCGGAACTACTGTGTGCAGTACCGCGAGTCGGATCTGGAGTTCGTGCACCGGCTGCTCGAGGAAGCGGGCATCTTCTATTACTTCGAGCATGCCGAGGGCGCGCACGTGATGGTGCTCAACGACGCGTCCCAGACCGTGCCCTCCCTGCCAGGAGAGGCCCGCGTCGTCTTTCGCGAGGACAGCAAGATGGTGGCGAGTCGCGAGTCGGTGCATGCGTTCGCCTCGCGGGTGCAGGTGCAGCCCGGCGCGGTGGTGCTGCGAGACTTCAACTTCGTGCGGCCCGGCCAGTTGTTGACCGCGAACACCACGGACGACGCGGGAGAGGCGGCGCTCGAGATCTACGACTACCCCGCCCGCTACGAGGAGCCCGGCGCGGGCAAGGCCCTGGCCAAGGTCCGCCTGGAGGAGCTCCGCGCGCAGGTGGAGCAGCTGGAGGGGGCCAGCAACTGCCGGCGTCTGAGCCCGGGCCACGGCTTCGAGCTGGACGAGCACCCGGTGGGCACGTTCAACCGCGGCTACCTGCTGCGCTCCGTCAAGCACGTGGGCCGCCAGCCCGAGGTCCTCACCCTCTTGCAAGCACGGCCCGACGGGAAGGAAGGCTACCTCAACGAGTTCACCTGCCTGCCGGCCCAGGTGCCCTACCGCCCGCCGCGCGAGACCCGGCGGCCCGTCATCGCGGGAGCCCAGACGGCCCTGGTCGTGGGGCCGCCCGGGCAAGAGATCCACACCGATGAGTACGGTCGGATCAAGGTCCAGTTCCACTGGGACCGAGAGGGCCAGCGGGACGACAAGAGCTCGTGCTGGATCCGGGTGAGTCAAGCCTGGGCGGGGCCGGGTTGGGGCGCGCTCTACCTGCCGCGCATCGGGCACGAGGTCGTGGTGGAGTTCCTCGAGGGAGATCCCGACCGGCCCATCGTCACCGGGAGCGTCTACAACGGCCAGAATCCGCCGCCCCTCGATCTGCCCGGGGACAAGACCCAGAGCACGCTGCGCTCCAGCTCGAGCCCGGGTGGCAATGGCTCCAACGAGCTGCGCTTCGAGGACGCGGCGGGCCAGGAGCAGATCTACCTGCACGCCCAGAAGGACTTCCAGATCGTCGTGGAGAACGACAAGACGCAGGAAGTCCGTGGCCACGAGACGCTGCGGGTGAAGAAGGATCGCCGCCGCACGATCGAGGGCTCCCAGACCCTCGAGGTGAAGCAGAACGACGACTCGCTCATTGGCGGCAACCAGAGCCTGGAGGTGAGGCAGGATCGCTCGACGGTGGTGGAGGGCAACCACTCCGAGACCATCGTGGGGGACCAAGCCATCCAGGTCGGTGGCGGCCAGAGTGTGGCGGTGGCCCTGGCCTCGGTGGAGACGGTGGGCCTGGGCAAGATGCTCAGCATCGGGGGGGGCTACGCCGTCTCGGTGGGAGGTGCCCTCAACCAGTTGGTGGGGGGCCTCAAGTCCGAGCAGGTCGGAGGCGCCAAGGTGGAGGTGGTGGGCGCGAAGAAGTCCGAGAAGGTGATGGGCTCACGGACCCTCCAGGTGGGCGGAGACATGTCCGAGCAGATCGACCAGTCGCGCACGCTCACGGTGGGCAAGGATCTGCGGCTGAGCGTGGGCGGCAAGCTCAACCACGCCGTCAAGGAGTCCTACACGATCTCCGCCAAGGAACTCTCGCTGGTGGCCCAGGAGCAGTTCACCCTCAAGGTCGGCTCCGCCACCTTTCAGGTGAAGAAGAACGGGGACGTGGTCATCAAGGGAGCGAAGATCGAGGTTACCGCCAGCGGGGACGTGATCATCAAGGGAGGGAAGATCTCGGAGAATTAGATTCGCAGCAACAACTTGTAGGCTCGTCGTGTCGGATCCGGTGGGTGTCAAGAAAATGTCTGTACTGACTCGCGTCGCATCTTTTTCATAGGCGCACCTACCCGCCACTGCAAGAGGGCCGCACGAGGTACACTCGCTGCACTTTCGGACCGAGCGGACATAAGCATGAAACCTGAGAGCAAGCGCTTCCTTTCAGAATTGCAATCCCAAGAGCCCTTCCTGGGTAGCCGGGCCGGCCGCCTTACCGGTGCCGATGCCTCAGGTTCGCTACTCGTGGACTTTCCAGGAAACACCGCTGGACCCGTACCCGCCAGGCTGGCGGTGGCAGTCGACGCGACCGTGATCCAGGCAGCCGTCGCCCAACAACAGAAGGTTGTCCTCCTTTTCGAAAATGGAGATCCACGCCTCCCCTTCATCATGGGATTCATCCAGGAGACCAATGCGACACCACTACTAAACGCCTTGCTAGCTCCCCTACGCGAAGCGCCTCCACCCGCCGTGGAAGCTCGCATTGATGGCAAGCGCGTTACCATCGAGGGACGGGATGAGGTGGTCCTCCGGTGTGGAGAGGCCAGCATTACATTGCGTCGAAATGGCAAGGTCATCGTCAAGGGGACACAACTTGAGTCCCGCGCCACTGGAGCCCACCGCATCAAAGGCGGCTCAGTGGAGATTAATTAGTGACATGGGTATGCGTGGGACTGATCCGCTTTTGTCCCACTCTCGCATTGCTTGTGCTCCGTGAGCAAGGGAGCCTGTCGCTACGACAAGCGGAGATCGGCACTTGCGCGTAGAGCATACGAAGCACGAGAGAGCCAGAAGCGACTCAGTCCCAGCCTTGTTGGGTGAAAAGATGACGGCGGCTCTGAAGAGGCCTGTTTTTCGCTGTTGTGATGTATGATCCGAAGGAGATGGACCTCCTGACCCTACCTGCCTTCGCTTTAGAGCAGCACGCTGAAGACATCCTCTGGGATGTGGTCGAGCAGCACCTGGACGAGGCGACGTTCCTCTGGTGGCAATGGGAACGACACCTCGTCGCACCGGCTTTCTCGTTGTCAGAAGTGGCGGAACGGATTGAGCCTCGCTTGCTGGCCCATCTCCAAGGCTTGGCAGTCGGTGGAGCACCCGTCGCCGAGCGACTGCTGCTGCCATTGCTTGACCTTGAAGAGGAAGAAGTAGCGGGGGAACCCTTGCGCGTGAGCGCCGGTGCCCGGGCACTCCTCGAGGGTTGGAGCGAGCCAGCGGCAAGGGCCGTGTTCGAGTGCTTCGGGCAGGCCGGTCCCACTCTCCGTCGTGCCCTCCAGCGGTCCCTAGAACTCTGCGAGAGGCAGGATGTTGCCGCTCGGCTGATGCCCCTTCTTATAGAATACGGAGCCGATGTCCAGGCCGCCGTGCTGGAGGTTCTCGCCTTCAGGGACGAGCCATCCTGTGACACACTGGATGCCTTCCTCTCCAGCGAAGAGCCTGCGGTGGTCGCCGGGGCATTACGCCTAGCTGAATCATGCCCCTCCCTGGCCGTCAAACCCGAGGTGCTGCGCAAACTGCTCAGTCGTCCCGAGTTGCGCGAGCCGGCCATCGCGGTGGGGCTCTTGCGAGGGCATCGTGAGTCATGGGATCTGTGCCAACAGGTCCTTGCGACACGCGAGCCGGATTCGGGCTCTTTGTTTGTCTGGATGTCTTTAGTGGGTGGTCGAGCGGAGGTCCAGCGATTAATGGACTGTCTGGACAACCCCAAGTTGCGCAAGGATGCCCTCTGGGCGCTCGGTTACAGCGGATGGGTGGAAGCCGCAGATAGGTGCGTGGAACTGATCAGTGATGATTGGACTGGCCGGGTTGCGGCGGAGGCGTTTTGCGCCATCACCGGGCTGGTGTTGGAGGATCAATTCATTCGCGAGGTGTCCGACGCCGGGCAGGAGGAGCCCATCCCGCTGGAGGAAGAGGACTTGGACGCGGATCTGTCGCTTTCTCCAGAGGATGGGCTGCTTATTGCCGAGCCTGATGCCGTGCGCGAGTGGTGGCGGAAGACGCGGAGCGGCTTCGATGCTGGCATCCGCTATCTGGGAGGCCGGCCGTTGAGCGGCGAGGTTCTCGTCGACGCGCTTCAGACGGCTGCGATGCGGCGGCGGCATGTGCTGGCTCGGCAGCTTGCGCTCGGGAGCCGTGGGATGCTGCGGGTCAACCCTCGTGCAAGCACACGCCGACAGCTACGACAACTCACGCAGGCCCGGGAGGTGCTCGCCTCGTCGGGGCGCGCGCTATGCAAATGGAGAGCGGACGCTTGGAGTTCCTATGATCATCGATAACCTGCTGGCGCCGCTCCAGGCGGGGCTATCACTAGCCACGGATAAGCACGGCCACGAGCATGTACTTACAGTTGTAAAGGGAACATTTGATGTCGGGCCGGATGGGACCTGCGTACCCGCCATAGAGCAGTCGCCTGCGGTGAGGGCCGACGTCTTCCACGGAGAGCCTGGACTCAGCAGCGTGCGCTGGGAGTCTGACTTCGCGCTGCGCAAGCCACTGACGGACGTGCTCGTGCTCGGCAACGCGTATGCGCCAAGGGGTGAACCAGTGGAGTCGATGCTGGTGGGACTGAAGGTAGGCTCCGTGCGCAAGGTGCTCCACGTCTTCGGGGACAGGGTATGGGAGCGCACTCTGGTAAGGGGGCATCGTCCCTCGCGTCCCCAGCCCTTCGTGAAGCTGCCATTGCTCTACGAGCGCGCCTTTGGAGGGGCTGACCTCAGCCATCCGGATGTTCGTCGGCATGTGTATGAGGCGGCCAACACGGTAGGGGTCGGCATCCATGCGCGGACACATGACCGCATCCGTGATACGCCTCTGCCCAACTTGGAGGATCCGGAGCGACTCATTACAAGTCCCATGGATCGGCCTCGCCCCATGGGGTTGGGCTTCATCAGCCGCAACTGGACACCCAGGCGCCTGTACGCGGGAACCTATGACCAAGCATGGCGCGATTCGCGTTTTCCCTTCCTCCCGCTCGATTTTGACGACCGCTACTTCCAAGGCGCACCCGAGGACCAGACTTGTCCGTATCTCAAGGGGGGGGAACAGGTGTTGCTGACCGGAGGGACACCCGATGGCCGGTGGGCGTTCACGCTCCCGCGACTGTCCGTCCCGGTAACGCTCCATTACCGCTCGGGTCCTCGCGACCTGCTGGGGCTCCTCGATACCATTATGCTCCTGCCAGATGAGAAACGCTGCGTGCTCGTCTGGCGGGCCACAGCGCGTCTGGAGGGGAAACCAACGCATTTGCGAGAGGTGCAGGTGGGCACTACGCTTGGTCGAGAGCGTGCGCGGCAGACAGGCAAGCGCTACATCCGCTGGGGACGGGGAGCCGTATGAGTACACTGGGACTGGGCGCTCCAGGTGCGAAGCTGGTGGTGCAGGGCGTGGGTATGGTGTGCCCCGTCGGTCTGAATGCGGCCTCTGCCAGCGCCGCCGTGCGTGCTCGCCTGCCTCGCTTTCAAGAACTGCCCTTCCACGACACGCGTCACAGACCCATCATCGGCGCGTCCGTTCCTGAAATCGTGCGCTCGGGTCATGGATTCCGCCGTTGCGTGCCGCTGCTAGTGAGGGCTCTTCAAGAGTGCTTAGCCCGGCGTGAGCGTTGGGTGGAAGCGCCGCTGCGGCCCGTTCCGTTGCTGCTCGCCCTCGGTGGGCCAGAGAGGCAGGATCTTCCCGGGGACGTGGACGCGCAGGTGCTGGGGGAGGTCCAATCGCGGCTCACTGTACCGCTCGGCCACGGTTCGCGAACCTTTCGCCTGGGCGCGCTAGGCATCTTCCACGCCCTTGAGGTGGCTCGCCAGTTGCTGGCGCGTCGTGAGTGCGACGGCTGCCTTGTTGCGGCTGCCGACTCACTGGTGGGCCACAACGCACTCCACTGGCTTGAGCGCCAGGACCGCCTGAAAACGGAGTCGAACTCGGATGGGGTGATTCCCTCGGAAGCTGCCGCGGCGCTATGGGTCACGCGGGCCGGAACCCGAACTCCCTCAGTGATGGACATCCTGGGCGTAGGCTTGGCCGAGGAGCTCTCGGTTGGGAAGCAGGATGCCGCGAACTTGGCGGAAGGTCTCGCCCAGGCTCTACGGCTGGCTCTGGCTGAGTCCCGACTGGCGCTCCGTGATGTGGACTTTCGCGTAGGTGATGTCACGGGCGAGCGGACCGCCTTCATGGAAGTATCGACCGCCTTCGCCCGGCTCTTTCGCGAGCCGAGGCCCTTCTTTCCCCTATGGCTGCCTGCGGAAATCCTGGGGGACGTCGGGGCGGCACTTCCCGCATGTATGTTGGTGCTCACGGCCGTCGGCATGGCGCATGGGTATGCACCTGGCCGCAGTGCTGCCCTGTTCGCTTCATCACAAGGACCTGGGCGCGCGGCCTGCGTCGTGGCCGCGCCTCAAAGAGGTGGATGATGGGAAACAATGCCTACGCCAACGGTCGCTCCATCTCGTGCAAGACTGGCTCGGGGCAGGTCACGGCCGCATTTCCGGACGTCTGCCTCTCTCCGCCAGGACCACCCGCTGGCCCCGTTCCCATTCCGTACCCAATCTCGTCTTCCGCATCGGACATGACGAGCGGGAGCAAGACAGTGCTTATCGGCGGCAAGGAGGCGATGCTTCGCGACAAGTCCTACTTCAAGAAGAGCACGGGGGACGAGGCTGCGACAAAGTCCTTCGGACAGGGCGTCGTCAACCACCAACTATCCGGCAAGGTGTACTTCCTGTCGTGGTCCATGGACGTCCAGTTCGAGGGGGAGAATGTCGTCCGGCATCTGGACATGACGACCTCGAACCACGAGGGCACGCCGGGTAACGAGGCCGTGCCTGTGCCGCAACTGGAGTCGATGACGGCGGCCGATGCGGCTCGTTGCTCCGAAGTCCTCGCGCGCTACCCGGTGGAGTCCTACAAGGACCAGAAGGGCAAGACGGAAGGGGTGCATGCGGGTGCTCAGTCCCACCACGTCATCCAAAATGCCCACTTCCAGGTGGGCCGCGGCTCGGGCAAACCCTCGACGGTCGCCGGCGGCTGCCCGAACTACACGGAAGATGCAGCGCCCTGCATCCCTCTCAAAGACGGGACCGATATAACCACCGAGCACGGATGGGTCTCCCGGATGCAGAAGGACCGCGCCCGTTCCTACCGGGAGCGATACAAGGAGTCGGGCATGAATGTCACCTATAAGGAAGCACGCCAGGATGCCCAGGCGCAGCTTTGTGCTCCTGACCCCGGGCCGGGCCTAACTAGGGAGGAGGCTGAGTGCATTCTCATCGAGGTGGACAGGAAATTCATTGAGATCTGCGGTGGCACAGGCAACCTAGAGCTTCGTCCACCTGGTCGTCGAGGCGAATGGAAGCTCTCGACGCCGACACCGTCCAGTGAGACGGATGGAGGGGCGAGTGGCGCTTTCTAGGCCCACCGGCTTTCTTCGGTGGGAGGACTCTGGAGAATGGAATGAGCACTGCGTCGGATCACCAAACGAGCTTCATCAGCATTGTCGGTACTCACACACGAGATCTGCAAATGCTGGTGAACCTGTCTCCACTCGTAGACGACCCCGACTCGATCCTCACCGTTATTGTTTCCCTGGTACACGAGACGCCAGTCACCTGGACGAAGCTCCGAGAGATCGATGCCTGGGTGACGGATCTGGCTCGGTCTTCCACCGGAAAGCTCTATGCGGTGGACATGGACGGTCAGCTTCACTTCACGGAGCCTGCGGGGATGTGGGCGACCCGCGACTTGGGCTGCCCGGATGGACTGGTATCTCTCTGGGTGGAGTCGGATGACCTGTTATTCGTCGCCGGAGACCATGGTGAGCGCGTGCGGGTATCGGGAAACCAGGTGGACGTGGCGCAGGACGACCAAGAGCGTCGACTGAACGCGGTGCATGGTTGCTCGGCGGACGACGTCTACATGGTCGGTGAGGCCGGAACTCTCTTCCGATATCATGGACAAAAGTGGTCGGAGTTGGAGTCGCCGACCAACTACACCCTGTTGTCGGTACTTTGCCGCTCATCTCATGAGGTCTATATCGCCGGGGCTCGCGGGATGCTGTTTAGGGGACATGGAAACTCGTGGGAGCAGCTAAAGGCGCCCGCTGTGACCATCACCAGCCTCGCGTGGTACCGCGATGCCTTGTATGCTGCCGCAGGCAAGGATGGCATTTTCCGACTGGAGTCCCACGGGCTTGAGAAGATCAAGGATGTCACACTCTACCGGTTGAGAGTGATTGGCGATCATCTCTTCGGCTTGGGGGGCAGGTTCGTGGCCCGGTTCGACGGTAAGGGCTGGTGGGGTGGCCCGGTAAACAGTCTCTGACAGTGAGACTGATTTACGGCTCGGGAACTACGACGCCGCCTCGAAGGCCATGACGGCTTCCACGTGGTGCGTCTGGGGGAACATGTCCACCACCTGGAGGGCCTGGGGCGCATAGCCCGCCTCCACGAGGCTGCTCGCGTCTCGAGCCAGGGCGCCAGGGTCGCACGCCACGTACACCACGCGCCGCACGCCCAGGGACTTGAGCCACTTCGCGAGACCCGGCGCGCCGGTGCGCGGCGGATCCACCAGGGCGAGGTCGAAGCGGCGCCCCTCGCGCAGGAGGTTGTCGCAGGCCCTGCGGGCATCGCCCTGGATGAAGCGCACGTTGCCCACCCCGCCCTCGCGCGCGGCGCGCTGGGCCAGGTCCACGGACACCGAGGAGGATTCCACCCCGAGCACCTGGGCGGCGAGCGCGGCGATGGGAAAGGTGAAGTTGCCGTTGCCCGAGTACAGCTCCAGCACGGTGTCCGTCTCGCGCGGGGCGAGCGCGTGCACGGCGGCGGTGACGAGGCCCACGTTGGCCTCGCCATGGGCCTGGGAGAAGGCGTCCGGCCGGAGGAACAGGGGCACCTCCGGGCGCAGGGGCGAGAGCGAGCGCAGCACCGGCTTGCCGAGGACCCGCGGCGAGCCCTCCTTGGGCACGAGCACCGCGCCCTCGAGCCGCAGCGCGCGCACCGCGGCCTCGGCCGCCTCGACGTGCCGGGACGTCACCTGTCCCTGGAGCATCACCGCGAAGGCGGCCTTCTTCCCCTCGGCGAGCAGGTGGACCTCTTCCGCCTCGCGGGACAGGGGCTTGAGCAGGGGCCCGAGCTTGCCGGGCAGCTCCGCCAGGGCGGGCACGAGCGCGGGGCACACCTGCACGGGCACGCGGTCATGGCTGCGCCGCCCGAAGTAGACCAGCTCGTCCTTGAGGAAGTGCAGCACGGCGCGGCGCCGGTAGCCGAAGTTCGTCGGGGCCACGAGCAGGGGCCGCACGGCGAAGGCGTCCCGCTGCACATGGCCCAGGTGCTCCAGGGCGGAGAGGACGATCTCCTGCTTCGCGGTGCGCTGGGCGGGCTCGGCGAGCTCCAGCCAGTCACACCCGCCGCAGCGCGCGCTCAGGGCGCACGCCGAGGCGCGCCGGTCCGGGGACGCCTCCAGCACGTCCCCGATCAGGTGCCCGCGCAGCACCCTGCCCTCCTGCTCGAGCCGCACCCGCACCCGGTCGCCGGGAAAGGCGCCGGGGACGAACACGGTGCGGCCCTCGTGGGAGGCCACGCCCTCGCCGAGCTGCCCGAGGCGCTCGATGGTCAACTCGATGGGCGCGTCCGACATCACGCTCCGAACTTCATCTCGCGCACGTCCGGGGCCACCTTGAGCGTGGGCTCGGTGAGCGACTGCACCTGCTCCACGGTCATGCCCGGCGCCAGCTCGCGCAGCACGAGCCCCTCGGGCGTCACGTCGATGAAGGCGTACTCGGTGACGATGTGGTTGACGCACTTGAGGCCGGTGATGGGCAGCGCGCACTTCTTGAGGATCTTCGGCTTGCCCTCCTTGTTGGCCTGCTCCATGGCCACGAAGACGCGCTTGGCGCCCACCGCCAGGTCCATGGCGCCGCCGGGGCCCTTCACCATCTTGCCGGGGATCATCCAGTTGGCCAGGTCCCCCTGCTCGCTGACCTCCATGGCGCCGAGCACGGCCAGGTCGATGTGGCCGCCGCGGATCATTCCGAAGGACAGCGCCGAGTCGAAGAAGGACGCGCCCTTGACGACGGTGACGGTCTCCTTGCCGGCGTTGATGAGATCCGGATCCTCCTCGCCCTCCACGGGCCAGGGGCCCATGCCGAGCAGGCCGTTCTCCGAGTGGAGCATGATGTCCATGCCCTTGGGAACGTAGTTGGCGACGAGGGTCGGCATGCCGATGCCGAGGTTGACGTAGTAGCCATCGCGCAGCTCCTGGGCGATGCGCTGGGCGATCTGCTCACGGGACAGGGGCATGGGGGTCAGGCCTTCTTCTGGACGGTGCGGCGTTCAATCCACTTCTGGAGGTTCTGCGCCTGGATGATCCGATGCACGAAGATCCCGGGCAGGTGCACCTCGTCCGGACCCAACTCCCCGGCCTGCACGATGTGCTCGGCCTCGACGATGGTGACCTTGCCGGCCATGCACATCATCGGGGAGAAGTTGCGCGCGGTCTTGTTGAACACGAGGTTGCCCCAGGTGTCCGCCTTCCAGGCGCGCACGATGGTGAAGTCCGCCTTGAGGGGCGCCTCCAGCACGTGCAGCCGTCCGTCGATCATCCGCGACTCCTTGCCCTGGGCGAGCTCGGTGCCGGCGCCCGACGGAGTGTAGAAGCCGCCGATGCCACAGCCCCCGGCGCGGATGCGCTCGGCGAGCGTGCCCTGGGGGTTGAGCTCCACCTCCAGCTCCTTGGAGATGAACTGGCGCTCGAACTCCTTGTTCTCTCCCACGTAGCTGGCGACGATCTTCTTCACCTGCTTGGCGTTGAGGAGGATCCCCAGGCCGAGCTCGGTGGTGCCGCAGTTGTTGGAGATGATGGTCAGGCCCTTGGTGCCCTTGCGGTGGATCGCCGAGATGAGGTTCTCGGGATTGCCGCACAGGCCAAAGCCGCCACTCATGATGGTGGCGCCATAGGGAATGTCGCGGACGGCCTCGTCCGCGCTCGGGATGATCTTGTTCATGCTCCCCTCCTCTTCACGGGCGGCGTTGGGTGGACTAGCGCTCCACCATCAGGGCGATGCCCTCGCCGCCGCCGATGCACAAGGATGCCACACCGCGCTTCTTGTCGAGATCCTTCATCTCGTGCAGCAGCGTGACGAGCACGCGCGCACCCGAGGCGCCAATGGGGTGGCCGAGCACCACCGCGCCGCCGCGGGGGTTGACCTTGGAGGCCTCCAGCCCGAGCAGCTTGTTGTTGGCGATGGCCACCACGGCGAAGGCCTCGTTGATCTCCCACACGTCCACGTCGCTCGTCTTGTGGCCCGTGCGCTTGAGCAGGGCGTTGATGGCGTCGGTGGGGGCGATGGTGAACTCCACGGGCTTGCGCGCCGCGCCCGCGTAGCCGGTGATGCGGCCGAGCACGGTGCGCCCTTCCTTCTTGGCGCGCTCGGCGCTCATGAGCACCAGGGCCGCGGCGCCGTCGTTGATGGAGGCGGCGTTGGCGGCCGTCACCGTGCCGTCCTTCTTGAACACGGGCTTGAGCGTGGGGATCTTGTCCATCTTCGCGCTCTTGGGGCCGTCGTCCTCGCTCACCACCACGTCGCCGCCCTTGCCGCCCGTCACGGTGACGGGGACGATCTCCGCGGCGAACAGGCCCGCCTTCTGCGCCTCAATGGCGCGGCGGGTGGACTCGAGCGCGTACTCGTCCTGGGCCGAGCGGGGGATGCCCTGGCTGGTGGAGCACTCCTCGGCGCACACGCCCATGTGCACGTTGCCGTAGGCGTCCCACAGGCCGTCATGGATGAGGGCGTCCTTGAACTCCACGTGGCCCATGCGGGCACCGCCGCGCATGTTGGGGCTCAGGTAGGGCGCGTTGCTCATGGACTCCATGCCGCCGGCGACCACCACCTCGGCGTCCCCGAGGGCGATGGCCTGGGCGCCGGCGATCACCGCCTTGAGCCCCGAGCCACACACCTTGTTGAGGGTGACAGCGGGCACGCTGTCCGGAATGCCCGCGTGGATGGCGGCCTGGCGCGCCGGGGCCTGGCCCACGCCCGCCTGGAGCACACAGCCCATGATGGTCTCGCTCACCTGATCGGGCGACACCCCGGCCCGCTCGAGCGCCGCCTTGATGGCGATGGCGCCCAGCTGGGGCGCCGTCAGCTTGGAGAGGGAGCCCTGAAACGCTCCGATGGGAGTCCGCGCCGCGCCGACGATGACCACTTCACGCGCCATGATTCGCCTCCTGGGGAAAAGATGCGGGAATCCGGATCCAATAACTCCCGGCCGAGCCCTTATCACCGTGCTCGGAAAGAGGGTCAAGCCGCCGCCCCGCTCGCACCCCATGGTGACACGAAAAAGCAGACGGCCGGGCCCCCTCTCGGGAACCCGGCCGCCGTGCGGTGCTTCGCTGGGCTTCTACGAAGCGTGAAGCGGACTACTTCTTGAGCTTGCTCGCCATGACGTCGCCGAGGCGCGCCTTGGAGCCCTCGGCCTGGCGGCGGAGGTACTCGCGGTAGTCATCGCCCTCGCCGATGAGGGCCTTCATCGACAGCGCGACCTTCCGGTCCTGGGTGTTGATGTCGATGATCTTCACCTCGACGTCCTGCGCCTCCTGCACCACGTCGCGGGGATTCTCGACGCGCTCCTCCTTCAGCTCGGAGACGTGCACGAGACCCTCGATGCCGGGCTCGATCTCCACGAAGGCGCCGAAGTCCGTCACCTTGGTGACCTTGCCCTTCACGCGGCTGCCCACCGGGGTGCGCTCGCTGAGGGTGTCCCACGGGTCCGGCTGCAGCTGCTTGATGCCCAGGCTGAAGCGCTCGTTCTCGACGTCGATGTTGAGCACCACCGCCTCGACCTCGTCGCCCTTCTTGAACATCTCGCCCGGGTGCTTGATGCGCTGGGTCCAGGAGATGTCGGACACGTGCACCAGGCCGTCCACGCCCTCCTCGACGCCGACGAACACGCCGAAGTCGGTGACGTTGCGGATCTGGCCCTTGATGACCGAGCCGATCGGGTACTTGTCCTCGAGCAGGGTCCAGGGGTTCTGCTCGATCTGCTTCATGCCCAGGGCAATCCGCTTGGCCTTGGGGTCGATGTCGAGGACGACGGCCTCCACCTCCTGGCCGACCTCCAGCATCTTGCTCGGGTGCTTGAGGCGCTTGGTCCAGGACATCTCGGACACGTGCACCAGACCCTCGACGCCCTGCTCGATCTCGATGAACGCGCCGTAGTCGGTGATGGAGACGACCTTGCCCTTGACGCGCGTGCCGACCGGGTACTTCTCGTCGGCGCGGTGCCACGGATCCTCCTGGATCTGCTTGAGGCCCAGGCTGACGCGCTCCTGCGCGGGGTCGAACTTGAGGACGACGACGCGGACCTCATCGCCCACGTTGAACATCTCGGAGGGGTGACCGATGCGGCCCCACGACATGTCGGTGATGTGCAAGAGGCCGTCGATGCCGCCCAGGTCGATGAAGGCGCCGTAGTCGGTGAGGTTCTTGACCACGCCCTTGAGGACCGCACCCTCCTTGAGGTTCTTGAGGGTCTCCTTCTTCATCTCCTCGCGCTGCTTCTCGAGGAGCACGCGGCGGCTGAGCACGATGTTGCCGCGCTTCTTGTTGAACTTGATGACCTTGAACTCGAATTCCTTCGAGATGTACTGGTCGAGGTTGCGCACGGGGCGGATGTCGACCTGGCTGCCCGGCAGGAACGCCTTGACGCCGATGTCGACCGAGAGGCCGCCCTTGACGCGGCCCACGATGGTGCCCTTGACGATTTCATCGCGCTCGCAGGCGGCGCTGATCTCGTCCCAGATGCGCATCTTGTCGGCCTTCTCCTTGGAGAGGACGACCATGCCGGTGTCGTTCTCGCGGCTCTCCAGGAGGACCTCGACCGGGTCGCCCGCCTTGACGGAGACCTCGCCGCGAGGGCTGGTGAACTCGGAGATCGGAACCTGTCCCTCGGACTTGTAGCCGATGTCGACGATGGCGTAGTCCTTGGTCACCTGAACGACGGTGCCCTTGACGATCTCGCCTTCCTTGAGGATGCCTTCGCCGCCACGCTCCTTGAGCGAGGCCTCGAACATCGCGGCAAAATCCTCGTCGCCAACATCTCCGATCTGCTGGTTCACGTTCTGCTGCATTTGGTTGGTGATCCTTGGGAAACGGTGCTGCTGCCCCCGGTTGTTGGACGTCGGCCATTCGCGGGGAGCTACGAATGGCCCGCGATCAGTTCCACACTGGAGCTGACTCGAAGCCGCGCACCCTAGACACCGGATACACCGGCAGTCAAGCGAGCACGTGGTACTGGATTCAGATCTGTCAATACGGTGCTGACCCCCGGCCTCCTTTTTCCTCCAAGGAGCCGACGGAACAGCGGTCCAGGGACGGTAGGGACAAGACCCACAGGGTGCCAGGGTGCTTGCCGCTCCTGGTCCCAGGGCACTCGACCAGGCGTCCCAGGAGGGCGCGGTATCGTTGTCAGGCCTGCCAATGAAGCGGAGGCGGTGTTGTCACCGCTGACAACGAAACGAGGCGCGCATGATGACTCGACGTCCGGTCCGAGGTGTCCGCCCCACCCCGCCCCGGCGCCGCCGGACCCCCGCGGAGGCGCGTGAGGCCCTCCTCCGGGCCGCCGAGCCGCTCCTGGTGGCGCGAGGACCGGACGGGGTGGGCCTCCAGGCGGTGGCGCGCGCCGCGGGGGTGAGCCACGCGCTCGTCACGCACTACTTCGGCACCTACGAGGCGCTGGTGCGCGAGGTGCTCGTGCGCCGGACCCGGCTGCTCACGGAGGCGCTCGCGCGGCGGACGAAAGGGCGCGACGCGCCGTCCACCGCGAGCCAGCTCCTGGAGCACGTCGCCTCCCTCTTCCAGGAGCCAGGGCTCGGACGGCTCCTGGCGTGGGCGCTGCTCACCGGGCGTGCCGAGCACACCCCGCTGGGACAGCCCGGGGCCTTGAAGCCCGTGGCGGACGCCCTGGCGCTCCAGGTGGGCCGCATCGCCGAGGCCCAGGGACTGCCGCCGCCCTCGCGCGCGGCCGTGGAGATGACGCTGCTCGTGGGGCTGTGCGCGAGCCAGGGGTACACGCTCGCGCGGCCGCAGCTGCTCTCAGCGCTGGGGAGGAGTCCAGGTGCCGAGGCCGATGCGCAGTTCCGCGCGGTGCTCTCCGCCATGCTGCACGGCGCGCTGGGGATTGCTCCCGAGCGGTGAGGCCTGGAGCCGACCTACGCGCGCTCCCGCGGTGACTGTATCCACGCGTGAAGCCGGTGCTTGAGGGTCTCGAGTTCTTCGCACGCGCTCAAGACGCCCTGCCACTTGCCGGCCAGGGCGCGCATCGCCCAGGCGCGACCTTGACCTGGGTCGAGCTTGGGAGCCCGCTCGGCGAGAAATGGGTGGGCGTAGCGCTCCTTGGGATGCGGCTCCCGCCGAATTTCGCTCCAGGGGGCACTCAGTGAGTCCCGGTGGGCCGCGAGCATCCAGACCTCGAGTTCCTCGATGGCGAGGCAGACGAACAGGCCATGATGGGCGCTCTCCAGGGCGGTGGCCCGGTCCTGACGCTTGGGGTGGCCATCGCGGTCCACGAGGATCAGGAAGAGGTCCACCATGGGGTAGGTCCGGACGATGTCGGCGATCGTGTCGGCGTCCAGAGCCTGATCGACGCCGCGAAGTCGAGGCCGCGACAGGATCTGGACCCGTGCGTGCTTCCCGAGGTCCGCCAGGAGCCGCTCGACGATGGGCTTGAGGATGTACTGGTCGAGCGACGGGTCCTCGGGAATGACGAGCACCTTCAAAGGGCCATCTCCAACCAGCCCGTGGTGAACAGTTCCTCGATGCTCTTGTGCTGGGCGACTTCGTTGAAGTGCGGCAGGTCACCCAGGCGCCTCACGAGCGTGCCCTCATGATCGGGGACCCGGCCAAAGACGAGGCTGTCGCGCAGGGTCTTCTCGTTCAGCCACTGGAGGATGACGGGCGAGTGCGTGGTGGCGATGACCTGGATGCCGCGCTCGCGCGTCACTGTCTCCAGGTACTCGACCAGGAGGCGGATTCGGGTCGGGTGCAACCCCGAATCAATTTCCTCCAGAAGGAGAACCGAGCCATTGGGGGCGAGCCTGAGTGCCAGCAACATGCCTAGGAATCGAAGCGTTCCATCCGAAGCGCTTCGCGCCGAGACACGCCGACCGCCCTTCTCGACGAACATGGCCATGACGTCGCCGAGTTCCTTGACCTCGACGAAATCAATGTCGGCGATTTCCGGAGCGCAGAACTCCATCATCCAATCGACGAGGGCGCGCTTGGTGTCGGGCTCCTCGCAAAGCCGAGCAAGGACTCCCGAGAGGTTCCGTCCTTCTTCCCCAAGAGGCGCGCTCTTCTTGCCGTAGTCGCGCATCGCCGAGGGCTGAATATTCAGGAACTCAATTCTGGAAAAGAACAAGTCCAGCACCGTAGACCAAAGCGCTAAATATCCAGTGCGTGCTGACTGATTGAATCCTGCGAACACACTCCGGTTCGCGCTGAGCAATCGTGTTTGAGTGTTGTCTCCATCGGAATGCCATCCAGGGGGCACTGCTATCTCAATACGGTCGCCTTTGAGTGCGCCTGTCCTGGCTGTGCTCCCATCTCGGGTCAGGCTCTCCTCTTCCAACAACGGGTGAGGAACTGTCCGGCACGTCATGCGATGGGTGAGTACGAAGTATGGAATACCGGGGAGCGTCTGCCCCGTGTCACGCGAAAGCTCGTAATCCTCAACCGTCCCGTCCCAGTCGCTCTCGATTGTGAACCGCGATGCCCCAGAGCGCGCTGCTTCGGATGCGCCGCCTCTAAGGCCTCGCCAGGCGTCCGGTGAGGCTCGCTGGTCGCCGTTGAGGAGCTGCTCCAGGTTGAGATCGAAGGAGTTGGCGTGCAGGAACTGCAGTGCGTCCAGGAAGTTGCTCTTGCCCGAGGCGTTGGCCCCGAGCAGCAGCGTCAACGGCGCGAGGGGGACTTCTTCATCCACGAAGCTCTTGAAGTCCTTGAGTCGCAGCCGCTTGAGCATGGCGCTCCCCCTAGTCGAGCAGCTTGAACGTCTCGCGGGCGATGACCAGGCGCTGCACCTCGCTGGTGCCCTCGTAGATGGTCTGCACGCGCGCGTCGCGGAAGTAGCGCTCCACGGGGAACTCGTCGATGTAGCCGTAGCCGCCGTGGATCTGCACCGCCTTGTCCACCACGCGGTTGGACATCTCGCTCGCGAAGAGCTTGGCCATGGAGGCCTCGCGGGTGAAGGGCTGGCCCTGTTCCTTGAGGGCCGCCGCGCGCCAGGTGAGCAGCTCCGCCGCCTGGATCTCCATGGCCATGTTGGCCATCATGAAGCGCAGGCCCTGGAAGTCGCCAATGGGCTGGCCAAAGGCCTTGCGGTCCTTGGAGTAGCGCACGCTGGCCTCCAGCGCCGCCCGGGCCACGCCGCACGCCTGCGAGGCGATGCCGATGCGCCCGCCATCCAGCGCGATCATCGCCAGCTTGAAGCCGTCGCCCTCCTTGCCCAGGAGGTTGCTCGCGGGAATGGCGCAGTCCTCGAAGGTGAGCGCCACGGTGTTGGACGCGCGCAGGCCCATCTTGTCCTCGTGCTTGCCCACGTGCAGCCCGGGGGTGCCGCCCTCCACGATGAAGGCGGAGATGCCCTTGCTCCCCTGCCCTCCCGTCTGGGCCCACACCACCATCACCCCGGCGTACGCACCCGAGGTGATCCACTGCTTGCTGCCGTTGAGCACCCACGTGTCCCCACGCCGCACCGCCGTGGTGCGCATGGCGCGCGGATCCGAGCCCGCGTGGGACTCGGACAGGGCGAACGAGCCCGCGATGGCCTCACCCGACGTCAGCCGCGTGACGAACTTCTCGCGCTGGGCCTCGGTGCCGTAGGTGTTGATGAGCTCGGCGCACATGTTGGTGACGGCCATGGTCACCGACGTGGAGGCGCACGCGGCGGACATCTCCATCATCGCCAGCGAGTAGGCCAGCACGCCCGCCTCGGCGCCGCCGTACTTCGCGGGGATGTTCACCCCCATGAGCCCGAGCGCGGCCAATTCCCGGTACAGCTCGGGCGAGAAGTGCTCCTCCCGATCGAAGCGGGTCGCATGCGGGGCCACCCGCTCCCGGGCGAACTGGCGCGCGGTGTCGCGGATGAGCGTCTGGGTCTCGGAGAGCTCGAG
This sequence comes from Archangium primigenium, assembly GCF_016904885.1. Lineage (NCBI taxonomy): Bacteria > Pseudomonadati > Myxococcota > Myxococcia > Myxococcales > Archangiaceae > Melittangium > [Archangium] primigenium. The sequence goes on along the minus strand of NZ_JADWYI010000001.1, from coordinate 5,481,801 downwards.
GTTCACGGGGGCGTCCTACTTGATGGCCTTGAGGTTGAACGGGTACTCGATGGGGTAGGCGCGCTTGTCCGGCGGGGGCGGGAAGTTGATGCCCGTCAGCACGTTCACCACGCACTGGTTGAGCCGCTCGTTCTTGAGCGTGGTGCCCGCCTTGGCCACCTTCGCGTCCCGCACGAAGCCATCCGGGGAGATGGTGAAGGTGGTCAGGATGCGCCCCTCCTCCACCGTGCTGCCCTTGAGCGCCAGCACTTCCTCGTAGCACTCCTGGATGTCTTGCGCGTGGTACTGCATCACCTCGCGGATGGTGTCCGGGGTGAAGGGCAGCCGGTTGATGTCCGGCGGCGGCGGCCGGGTGGGCGCGGCGGACTTCTTCTCCGCGGGGGCGGCCTCGGGGACGGACGCGGCCTGCTTCGTCGGGGCGGGGGTCGCGGCCTTCTTGCCCGAGGCCGGGCCTTGCGCCAGCGCGAGGCCCGAGGCCAGCACCACGGCCAGTGCGATGGAGGAATGCTTCATGGCGACGGCGGCTCCTACTCCTTCAACAGGTTGGCGGCGATGACGATGCGCTGGATCTCGCTCGTCCCCTCGTAGATCTCCGTGATGCGCGCGTCGCGCACGTGCCGCTCCACGTCCATCTCCTTGGAGTAGCCCATGCCGCCGTGCACCTGCAGGGCCTTGTTGGCCACGCGGCTGGCCATCTCGCTCGCGTAGAGCTTGGCCATGGCGCTCTCGGTGGAGTGGCGCACGCCCTGATCCTTGAGCAGCGCCGCGCGCAGCACGAGCAGTCGCGCCGCGTCGATCTCCGTGGCCATGTCGGCGATCATGAACTGGATGGCCTGGTGCTCGCGGATGGCCTTGCCGAACGTCTTGCGCTCACCCGAGTAGCGCACCGCCTCCTCGAACGCCGCGCGCGCGATGCCGAGCGCCTGGGACGCGATGCCGATGCGGCCGCCGTCCAGCGTGCTCATGGCCACGCGGAAGCCATCGCCCTCCTTGCCGAGGATGTTCTTGGCCGGCACGCGCATGTCCTCGAAGAACATGCTGCACGAGTGCGCCGCGCTGATGCCCATCTTCTTGTCGGGCTCGGCCCGGATGAAGCCCGGGGTGTTGGTGGGCACGACGAAGGCGGTGATGCCCTTGTTGCCCGCTTCCTTGTTCGTCATCGTGAACAGCACGATGGCGTCCGCCTTGGGGCCGTTGGTGATCCAGTTCTTCGAGCCGTTGATGATGAACTCGTCACCCTTGCGCACCGCCGTGGTCTTCTGGGCGCTCGCGTCGCTGCCCGCCTCGGGCTCGGTCAGGCCGAAGCAGCCGAGCTTCTCGCCCCGGGCGTAGGGCGTGAGGAACTCCTCCTTCTGGGCCTCGGTGCCGTACTTGCTCACCGGATCGCAGTAGAGCGAGTTGTTCACGCTCATGATGACGCCCGTGGAGGCACAGCCGCGGCTGATCTCCTCCATGGCGAGCGCGTAGCAGACGTTGTCCAGGCCCGCGCCGCCGTGCTGCTCCGGCACCGCCACGCCCAGGAGCGACAGCTCCGCGAGCGACTTGATCGCCTCGGTGGGCCACTGGTGGTGCTCATCCCACTTGCGGGCGTTGGGGGTCAGTTCGCGCGCGGCGAACTCGCGGCACACCCGCTGGATCTCACGCTGGATGTCGCTCAGCTCGAAGTTCATGGCACTCCTGGGGGGTAAGGAAGGGGGGACGGGGGCCTAGCGGCCGGTGAAGCTCGCCGGGCGCTTCTCCAGGAAGGCCTTCATGCCTTCCTTCTGATCCTCGGAGCCGAAGAGCGCGGCGAAGCCCTGCCGCTCCAGCTCGTTGGCCGCGCGCAGATCCTGATCCGCGCCGAACTCGATGACGCGCTTGGCCTGCGCGATGGCCAGCGGGCCATTCTTGAGCATCTTGGCCACCACCGCCTTGCAGTGCGGCAGGAGCTGGTCGGCCGGCAGCACCTCCAGCACGAGGCCGATCTCCTTGGCCTTGGCGGCATCCAGGCGATCGCCCGTGAAGATGAGCTCCTTCGCGCGCATCTTGCCCACCACGCGCGTGAGGCGCTGGGTGCCACCGAAGCCCGGGATCACGCCCAGGCCCACCTCGGGCAGACCGAGCCTGGCCTTCTCCGAGGCGTAGATGAGGTCGCACGCCAGGGCGAGCTCACACCCGCCGCCGAGCGCGAAGCCGTTGACCGCGGCAAGGGTGGGGATGGCGAGCTGCTCGAGCAGCTGGAAGACGCGGTGGCCAAGGGCGCCGAACTCCCGGGCCTGGGCGGCGCTGATGGAGGCCATCTCCGCGATGTCCGCGCCCGCCACGAACGCCTTGTCCCCGCCTCCGGTGATGATGAGCGCGCGCGCCGTGGCCGGCAGGGACTGCAGCGCGGCCTCCAGTTCCTGGAGCGTCTTGCTGTTGAGGGCGTTGAGCGCCTTGGGGCGGTCGATGGTGAGGACGGCGAGCGTGTCCTCGATGTCCAGCCGGATGTTCTCGTAGGCCATGGTGGATGTTCCTCTCAGTACTTGTAGAAACCGCGACCGCTCTTCTTGCCATACCAGCCCGCGTCCACGTACTGACGCAGCAGGGGGCTCGGCCGGTACTTGTCGTCACCCAGCCCGTCGTGGAGCACCTGGGCGATGTAGAGCACGGTGTCCAGGCCGATGAAGTCCGCGAGCTGCAGCGGGCCCATGGGCTGGTTGGTGCCCAGCTTCATCGCCGTGTCGATGTCCTCCACCGAGCCCACGCCCTCCATCAGCGCGAAGCAGGCCTCGTTGAGCATGGGGATGAGGATGCGGTTGACGATGAAGCCCGGGAAGTCCTTGGACACCACCGTCGTCTTGCCCATCTTCTCGGAGAGCGCGCGCGTGGTCTGGTACGTGGCGTCCGAGGTGGCCGCGCCCCGGATGAGCTCCACGAGCTGCATGATCGGCACCGGATTCATGAAGTGCATGCCGATGACGTTCTCGGGGCGGCTGGTGGCCGCGGCGATGCGGGTGATGGAGATGGACGAGGTGTTGGTGGCGAGGATGCCGCCGGGCTTCACCACCGCGTCGAGCTCCGCGAAGATGCGCCGCTTGAGCTGCTCGTTCTCCGTCACCGCCTCGATGGCGAAGTCCACGTCCCGGGTGTCCGCGGCGCTCGTGGAGGTGGCCAGGTTGCCCTCGGCCAGCTTGAAGCGGGCCTCGTCCAGCTTGCCCTTGTCCAAGAGCTTCTTGAGGCCCCCGCGGATGCGCTCGGCGCCCTTGGCCAGCCCCTCGGCGGAGACGTCCACCAGGGTGACCCGCAGGCCCGCCTGCAGCGCCACCTGGGCGATGCCCGACCCCATCTGCCCTGCCCCGACGACGACGACGTGTTCCGTAGCCATGGCGTTCGTGACCTCTCGCGCGCGGTAAATCCGTAAATGAAGGACCGGGCGGCTATAGCCCCCCCCTCCCCACCGGTCAACGATTCACGGGGGGCCGCAGTGCGCGTTCCACCAGGAGATCCTCGTCTCCGAGCGACAGCCGATCCACTCGGGGTGGAAGCGAGGGGCCCGTCGCCTCGCGGGCGAACACCCACACCTCGTAGCTTCCCGGCGGCAGGTGCGCCTTGACCACGAGGCGCTCGGGCGGCGCGCGGGTAAATGTGTGCACCTCGCGCTCGACGACCTCGCCCTCGGCGTCCTTCACCTGCACGTCGATGGCGCGGATGGCGCTCCAGTCGCGCCCCTCGAGCCGCCACACCAGGGTGCGCTCGGGCACTTCCCCGCTCCTCCACCACCACAGGCCCACCACCGCCAACACCAGCAACGGCAGGCGCTTGAGCAGCGGGTGCTCGCGCCATCCGGTCCGCGTGACTCCCGTCATCCCGTCGTCATTCCTTCTTGGGCGTGGACTTCTTGCCCCCCCGGCGCGTGCGCAATTCGTGGATGGCCACGTCCGTGCGCAGGGGCTCCTTCTTGTCGTCGCGCTCGGCGGGCACCAGGCGGATCTGCGCCTTGACCTCCACCGTCATGCCCGACAGGAGCTTGAGCACCTCGTCGCGCAGCTTCTCCGATTGCAGGAAGCGCCGCAGCTCCTCGGACACGACCCGGCCCACCTCGTCCTTGGTCTTCTCCGCCTGGCCGAGGATGTAGCCGAGCACTTCCTTGGGCAGCTTGAGCTGGCCCGCCATGGCGCGCAGGCCCTCTTCCGTCATGAAGAGGGCCCCCAGCCCCGCCACGGCGACCTTGCGCATGAACTCGGGCACGAAGCCCGCCCGCCCGTCGCTTCGCTCCTGATCGTCGTCGAGGAGCGGGTCGAAGTCGGTCGCGGGGTCCTTGTCGGTCTTCATGAGCGGGGGTCCTCGGGCGGGTGATCTGCGCTTCTAGCGTACCACCGGCAGCTTCACCGCCACCCGCATGTTCTCGGTGGACACCCGGCCCGCGATGTTGCGCGCCATTGTCCTGAAGGCCAGGGCCTCGGGGCTGTCCGGCGCGCCGAGCACCACCGGCAGGCCCGCGTCTCCCGCCTCGCGGATCTTCAGATCCAAGGGAATCTCTCCCAGGAAGGGGATGGAGAACATCTGCGCGGCCCGGTGGCCTCCGCCCTTGTTGAAGATGGGCGTGACGTGCGAGCAGTTCGGGCAGACGAACTGGCTCATGTTCTCCACGATGCCGAGCACCGGGATGTGGACCTTGTCGAACATCTGCTTGGCGCGCACCACGTCCGCCAGCGCCACGTCCTGGGGCGTGGTCACCAGCACCGCGCCCGCGGCCCGCACCGACTGGGACAGGGACAGCGCCACGTCGCCCGTGCCCGGGGGCAGGTCGAGGATGAGGTAGTCCAGCTCGCCCCAGCGCACGTCGCGCACCAGCTGCATCAGGGCGCCGTGCAGCATGGGGCCGCGCCAGATGAGCGCCTGGTCGGCCTCCACGAGGAAGCCGATCGACATCACCTTGAGGCCGTGCTTCTCCATGGGCAGGAGCGTCTTGCCGTCGGGGCTCGTGGGCTTGTCGGTGATGCCCGTCATCAGGGGCACCGAGGGGCCGTAGAAGTCCGCGTCGAGCAGGCCCACCTTGGCGCCCTCGCGCGCCAGGGCCGTGGCCAGGTTGACCGCCACGGTGCTCTTGCCCACGCCGCCCTTGCCCGCCCCCACCAGGATGACGTTCTTCACCTGGGGCAGCAGCGCCTGGCCGGGCGTGCCGCCCATGCCCGCGGGCGCCGAGCGCACCTGGGCGCCCCACTCGATGTCGAACGTCTTGAGCCCCGGCACCGCCTTGAGCGCCGCCTCCGCGTCCGCCTGGATCTTCCCCTTCATGGGACAGGCCGGCGTGGTCAGCTCGATCTTCAGCCGCGCCTTGTCACCCTCCACGCGCACGTCCTTGACCATCCCCGCCTTCACCAGGTCGATGTGCAGCTCGGGGTCCATCACCTTCGACATCGCCGCGAGGATGTCGCTCTCGGAAACGCTCATGCTGGGGTACCTGAATCCTTGAATCCGGGGGTGGGGGACGTCCCTCGGCACGGCGCGCAATAGCGAGCGGCCCCCGGTAGTGTCAACTTCCACTAATCCCCCGACCGCCCGGATGCACGAGTCCTCATTCGAGCCCGGTCACCCGGTACGTCTCCGCCTCGCGCTCCAGCCGCACCGCCCGCTCGGGGCCCAGGGGGAACTCGGCGCCCGTGGCCGTCAGCCGCACCGGGCCCGCCACCACGAGCCGCGCCCGCCGCACCCGCTCGCCCGCCAGGGGCTCGCGCGTGAAGTCCTCGTGCAGGCGCTCGGGCGTGTAGCGCGCGCGCAGGGGCGCGCTCAGCAGCGACCAGGCCCCCTCCCAGTCGCCCGCCTCCACGCCATCCAGGAAGCGCGTCAGCACGGCCCGGGGGGCGTCCTCGGCGGGCGGTCGCGGGTCCTCCCGGACCGGGGCGGGGGCCGAGGCCTCCTCACGCGGACCGGGCGTGTGGGCGCACCCTCCGAGCACGAGCAAGGCCGTCAGGAACACGGGGGACACGGGCAGCCAGGGTCGCGGGGAGGTGGCGGGAGGCACGGGGCCGATATAATACGCCCCGCGCCTCGCCTCCATGACGCTCGCCCCGACGCCTCCCCCGCGCAAGGTCATCCACATCGACATGGATGCCTTCTACGCCTCGGTCGAGCAGCGGGATCACCCTCCCCTGCGCGGCCTGCCCCTGGCCGTGGGCGGCTCGCGCGAGCGCGGCGTCGTGGCCGCGGCGAGCTACGAGGCGCGCCGCTTCGGGGTGCGCTCGGCCATGTCCTCGGCCACCGCGCGCCGGCTCTGCCCCACGCTCGTCTTCGTGCCGCCCCGCTTCGACGTCTACAAAGCCGTGTCCCGGCAGATCCGCGACATCTTCGCCCGCTACACGCCCCTCATCGAGCCCCTGTCCCTGGACGAGGCCTACCTCGACGTCACCGACAGCGCCTCGGGCCTCACCGCCACGGCGATCGCCCAGGCCATCCGCGCGAGCATCCGCCAGGAGACGGGCCTCACCGCCTCGGCCGGCGTCTCCTACAACAAGTTCCTCGCCAAGCTCGCCTCGGATCAGAACAAACCCGATGGGTTGTGTGTCGTCACGCCCCGGAAGGGTCCGGCCTTCGTCGAGGCCCTGCCCATCGGTCGCTTCCACGGCGTGGGGCCCGTCACCGCCGCGCGCATGCACAAGCTCGGCATCTTCACCGGCGCGGACCTGCGCGCGCGCGACCTCGCCTTCCTCCAGGAGCACTTCGGCAAGGCCGGCGAGTACTACCACCTCGCCGCGCGGGGCATCGATCACCGCCCCGTCCGGGCCGACCGGCCGCGCAAGTCCGTGGGCTCGGAGAGCACCTTCCCGGAGGACCTCGTGGAGCACGAGGCGCTGGTCGCGGGGCTGCTGCCCGCGGCGGATGCCGTCGCGGGCCACTGCGCCCGGCAGGGGCTCGCCGGGCGCACGGTGACGCTCAAGCTGCGCTACGCCGACTTCCGGCAGGTCACCCGGGCCCGCACGCTCCCCGCGCCCATCGCCGACCGGGAGACGCTCCTGGCCACCGGGCTGGAGCTGCTGGCGCCGCTCGAGCCCGTCACGCAGGGCATCCGGTTGCTCGGGCTCACCCTGTCCAACCTGACGGGAGACGGGGACGACCCCCCGGACGGGCAGTTGGGGCTCGAACTCTGACAGTGACTTGCCCGGCCCCTTCCCTACAATGCGCGGCCCTGGGAGGGGCGTTCGAGACATGAACACTGACGAGCTGGTGCTGGCCTGGGTGCGGTTGCTCTTCAAGGTGGACGCCCCCCGGTGGGAGGACGCCCTCACCCGTTTCGAGAACGAGCTGGGCCCGGGCTGGAGCGTGCGCGCGCTCGCCGTGCCCAAGACGTACTCCATCGGCGCCCGTCTGCGCGACGGCCGCGAGCTGCCCCTGTCCGCCTGGCGCGAGGCGCTCGGCCTGGAGGCCGCCGTGGAGTCGCGTGTGGTGGACCTCGGGGCCTTCTCCGCCGAGGGCCTGCCCGAACACATGGCCGCCGCGTTCGCCAATACCCGGGGCCTGGGGCTGGCGGTCCGCGTGCGCGGCGTGCTCTCGGTCTACGCGCTGGAGACGGTGAACAGCCGCCGCCACGCCATCACGCCCGCGCAGTGGGTGGAGTTCATCCGCCAGCAGCCCCACCCGGACGCCGTGCGCGAGGCCCTGGCCCGGGAACTCTCCGAGTCCAACGCCTTGAACCACCGCGCGCCCGTCACGGCGGCCGGGCTGGAGGACTACCTCCGCTCCGAGGAGGGCGCGAGCGTGCTCGACTTCCTGGGCAATGATCTGCTCGCCGAGCTCCAGCGGACCCTGCGCCGCCTGGACGCCCGCGAGAGCGTGTCCGACACCCTGCGCCCCTTGTTCCGCATGAACGATCCGGACTTCCTGGATCGCATGATGCTCGGCGTGGAGCGGCAGCAGGAGTTCATCCCCTCCTCCAAGGCCCTCTCCTTGTCGAGCAGGGCCACGGGCCTGGACTTCGTGGCGCTGGTGGACGCGCAGCCCTTCGCGCGGAAGATCTGGGAGCGCGTCGCCGAGCACTTCAACCTCAACCGCTTCTCCGAGGACGCGGACGAGTTCGACGCGGCGGGCGCGCGGGACCGGCTGCTGCGCGATCCCGAGGACTTCTGGAACCTCTCCGTGGACCACCTGATGCGGCAATGGCAGGGCATCTGCCAGGGTCATGGGGCCGCGCCCGTCATTCCCGAGGCCCAGCGCGCGCTCGTGCGCTCCACCTACGAGGAGGCGCGGGCCCAGGACCAGGGCTTCGTCCCGCCCGAGGAGCAGCTGCTCCTCCAGGAGGAGGAAGAAGGCTACCAGGTGCTGCGCTTCCAGGAGCTCGAGCAGGTGCCGCCGGAGCGGCTCACCCCCGTGCCGTCCCCCGGCGCGGAGCGCGAGGCGTTCGTCATCGCCCTGCGCGAGGCGCAGGCCTTCGCCCAGAAGGAACAGTCCCCCTTCGCCGAGGCCTTCAAGCTCGCGCGCTTCGTGCTCGAGACGGACGCGTGGCGGCTGTCCGACGAGCGGCTGTCCGACGAGCGCGTGGAGGTGCTGCGCGCGGCGGTGGTGGCCGCGGGCTTCAGCGACCATGCCTCGGAGATCCTCGGCCGCAAGCTGCGGTTGCTCACACACTTCGAGCAGTTCCACCCCGCCGAGGACACGCTGCGGGGGCTGCTCGCGTGTGCCCTGGCCGATGTCTTCGGGGGCATGGGCTCGTGGAACGACCAGTACTTCGAGACGCCCGAGGCCCAGGCCACCTACGAGCAGGTGTCCGCCCGGCTCCACGCCGCGTTGCGTGCCTTCACCCTCGCCAACCTCAACGCGGAGTAGACGATGGGCCTCTTGCGCGCGTGGCGGCGCCGTTCCCTGAGCCGCCTTCCCTTTCCTCCCGAGTGGCTTCCCTACCTGGAGCGCTACTTCCCCTTCGTGCGGAACCTGGAGCCGGAGCCGCGCGAGCGCTTCCTGGAGATGCTCAAGCTCTTCGTCTGGGAGAAGGAGTTCATCAGCGCGGGCGGCTTCACCCTCACCGACGAGGTGCGGGTGGTGGTGGCGGCCACGGCGGTGCGGCTGGTGCTCTACCTGGACCTCTCCTATTACGATCACCTGCGCGAGATCATCGTCTACCCGGACGCCTTCCGGCTTCCGGACCGCACGGGCGTGGTGCTCGGCGAAGCGAAGCACTGGGGCACCGTCATCCTCTCGTGGAAGTCCGTGGTGGCCGGCCTGAGCAATCCGCACGATGGCCACTCCACGGCCACGCACGAGTTCGCCCATGTGCTGGATCGCGAGGATGGCTCCTTCGATGGCACGCCGGAGCTGCGCCGCTTCTCCCACTACGCGGCGTGGACCCGGGTGATGGACATCCACTTCCACCAGCTGCGCGAGGGCCGCGCCCGGGAGCGTCAGGTCCTGGACGACTACGGCGGCGTCAACGAGGCGGAGTTCTTCGCCGTGGCCACCGAGTCCTTCTTCGAGAAGCCCCGGCAGATGCGCGAGAAGACCCCGGACCTCTACGAGGAACTCCAGCGCTTCTACGGCTGCGACCCCCTCACGGGCCGCGCCGCGGCATCCCCGCCGACATCCTGACCGCGAGCGTGCTCGACCTTCCAGGCAACCCCGCGCCTGGCAGGAGGGGCACCGACGGGCCGTACGTGAAGTGACAGTCCTACACGACCCATGACGGATGCCCTCGGGCACGAGGGGATGTCATGGGTTCTTCGGAAAAATGGTGGAGCGCGTTTGCGTTCCGGGGCCCCCGCGGTGTCCAAGCGGTGGGGGTTCATCCACTCCCGAAGAGGACCTCGTGCTTCGACGACTCATTCTAGGGGCCGTGCTCTGTCTGGCGGGAGGGGCCCACGCCAAGCCTCCCGCCGGTGGCGTCTTCTGCGCCACCTACCCGTCCGCGCCGACCTGTACCGGGCAGCAGCCGGCGTGCACCTACTGTCACGTGGCGCCGCCGCAGCGCAACGCCTATGGGGCCCAGCTGGAGCCGCACCTGGCGCCTGGCGTGCCCCGGCCGCTCTCGGACAGTGACTACGCCGCCGCGCTCCCCGCCGCGCTCCGGGCCATCGAGGCCCTGGACGCCGATGGCGATGGCGTGACGAACCTCGTGGAGCTCCAGCGCGGCACCCTGCCCGCCGACGCCACCAGCTTCCCCCAGGACCCGGGGGGCGGCTGCGTGGCGGGCCAGAATCCCCAGTACGACGTGTGCCGCTATGACGCGCGCTTCGCCTACCGGCGACTGCTGCTCGACTTCTGCGGCCAGTCGCCCACGTACGCCCAGCTCAAGGACTTCCAGACGCTGGGCTCGGAGGAGCGGCTCGCGCGGCTCGACGCGGAGCTGGAGCGCTGCACCCAGAGCGAGTTCTGGCGCGGCAAGGACGGACAGGTGTGGCGGCTGGCCCACCCGAAGATCCGCCCCGTGGGCTCGATCAAATCGGGCGAGAACGCCGGGCCCATCCCCCTGGCGGACTACGACGACGACTACGCCCTCTATGCCTACGCGCAGCTGGACGACCATGACGCGCGCGACGTGATGACGGCGAAGTACTTCGTGCGCCGGCAGTCCGACCCCACGCGCTACGTGCAGGCCCCCACCCTGCCCTCGCAGCGGGTGGACGAGGCGCACCGCGCGGGCAACCTCACCTCGGCCTGGAGCCTGGTGACGTTCGTGATGTTCACCGCGCTGCCGCGCAACGCCGCCTCGCAGAGCTACCGCGCCTACCTCGGTCTGGACATCGCCAAGCAGGAGGGCCTGTTCAGCATCCCCGGCGAGCCCCGGGACTATGACGCCAAGGGCGTGAAGGCCGAGGCCTGCGCCGCCTGCCACGCGACGTTGGATCCCCTGAGCTACCCCTTCCGCAACTACCAGGGCCTCGTCCTGGGGGCCGGGAGCAACACCTCGGCGAGCTACGTGACCCACCGGCTCGAGCGCTACTTCAGCACCGTCTCGCCCACCATCACCCAGACGCCCGAGAAGGGCTACCTCTTCGGCCAGCCTGTGAACGACCTGCGCGAGTGGGCGGAGCTGGGCGCCAACAGCGACGCGTTCGCCATCGCCGCCGTGCGCGACTACTGGAAGCTCCTGGTGGGCCACGCGCCCACGGCCGAGGAGAACGCCGAGTTCGTCACCACCTGGAAGCGCTTCAAGGACATCCACCAGTACCGCGTGCAGCGCATGCTCCACGATCTGATCCGGACGGAGGCCTACGGTGCGCCGTGATCCCCTGCGAGTGATGTGCCTGTCGGCCCTCTGCGTGCTCACCGCGTGCTCCTCCGCCCGGCCGCCCGAGGACGGCGCCGGGCCGCCGCCCCTGCCCGACACGGGCACGCCCACGCCGGAGACGCCCCCGCCGCCGACCCCACCGCCGGGGGGCGGCGTGGCCCGCTCCACGCGCAACAACCCGCGCTTCAAGGGCGCCGAGCGCCTGGCCAACGACTTCGCGGCCGCGCTGTCGCTGCCCGTGGCGCAGCTGTGCAACGAGCTGGGCCAGTACCCCTGTACCTCGTTCGTGCACACGGTGACGCTCGGGGGCGTGGACCCGTACGAGGGCAGTCTGTACGAGCCCCTGTCCGCCTCGGGCGTGACGACCCCCATCGCCGTGGATCGCGTGGCCCTGACGGCCTGTGTCCAGCGGGTGTCGCGGGATGTCGCCACGCCCTCGGCCGCCGTCATCTTCAAGGACATCGCGCTGGATGCCCGGGGCCGGCTGGCCGAGCGCGAGGGCCCGGCCGTCCGGGACGCCGTCACCGCGCTCTACCAGCGGGGGCTCCTGCGGGATCCCTCGGACGCCGAGCGGACGGCGCTGCTCCAGCTCGCCACCGACATCGAGGGCACGGGCAGCACGACGCCCGGCCAGGACTGGATGAAGGCGGCCTGCTTCGTCGTCCTCTCCTCCACCGAATCCATCTTCTTCTAGGGAGCACACGCCATGTCACTTCGCGATAACGGCCGGCTCTCGCGCCGGGAACTCCTCAAGGCGTTGACCCTGTGCGCGGCGGGCTCCTCGACGCTCGGCACGGTCCTCACCGGGTGCCGGGATTCACTCGTCACGCCCGAGCGGCTCGAGCGACTGGGCGGCCAGCGCACGGCCCGGCTCGACGGCAAACCCCGCTTCCTCATCGTCGTGGGCGCCACGGGCGGCGCCTCCATCGTCGATGGCATGCTCGCGGTGCGCGGCTCCGAGGCCGGCGCCAACGCCGCCACGCTCAACACCTTCCCGGACGCCCAGGTGCAGGACGTGCCGGGCTCGCCCTTCCGCGCGGTGAAGGTGGACAGCCGCAAGCTCGGCAGCATCCCCATCCCGGTGAAGACGGATCAGCTCCCCTTCGTGAAGAAGCACAAGGACACGATGCTGGTGGCCACCACCGTGGGCACCTCGGTGAACCACGCCATCGCGCAGAAGCGCAGCCTCACGGGCAACGCCATCTGGCGCGGCCGTACGCTGCAGGAGTGCATGGCCCTGCAATACGGCGCCGGCTTCGCCATTCCCAACGTCAACATGGCCGCGGGCGGCTACTCCGAGCGGGGCACGGACGACGCGCTGCCCGCGCACTGCTTCGGCGAGGTGGTGGCCAATCCGTCGCTCTGGCCGTTGGGGCTCGATGGGGGCAAGGGCATCAAGGACGCGCCCCCGCGCGACGTGCTGGCGCTGGCCCGCGGGACACGCAACGCGCTCGACTCGCGCTCGGTCTTCGGCCAGACGTTCGACAACGCCCCGGCGCTCCAGCGCTGGAACGAGCAGCGCATCGTCGGACAGCCCGCCCTGGAGATGAAGGATCTCATCACCCGGCTCAACATCCTGCCCGACACGCCCCCGCGCATCCCCCTCACCGAGTACGGGCTGGACAGCTCCCCGGACGGGGCGCGGCTGCGCGAGGTGTTCCCCGAGTACTTCACGGATCCCATCCAGGGCCAGGCGGCCATGGCGTTCCTGCTGCTCAAGTACCGGGTGTCGGTGTCGGTGACGCTGGGGCCCTCGTTCAACGTGGTGGTGGGTGGGCCGGTGGGCATCGCCAACCCGCCCCTGGCCTTCGACATCAGCCACAACGATCACCGCACGGGCCAGGCCTTCATGTGGGCGCGGGTGATGGGCGTGGTGGACAAGCTCATCGAGCTGCTCAAGGCCGAGCCCTTCGACGACTCGGGCGAGAGCATGTGGGATCGCACGCTCATCTACGTGGCCACGGACTTCGGGCGCACGCGCACGCGCACGCGCACCGCGAACGCCGCCGAGTTCGGCTCCGGGCACGACCTCAACAACGGGGTGTTGCTGCTCTCGCCGATGCTCCGGGGCAACACGGTGCTGGGCGGCGTGGATCCCCTCACCACCCTGACCTACGGCTTCGATCCCCGTACGGGCGCGCCCGAGCCGGGCAAGGTGTCCTCCAACGAGGCGGACATCTTCTCGGGCCTCTTGCACACCCTGGGGGTGGACACGTCGGGCAGCGGCCTGCCCGACGCGAGCGCCTTCGCGCGGGGCTGAGCTACTTCGTGCGCCAGCGCGAGAGGAAGGCCTCGACGCTGGGGCCCTGGGCCTGCTTGTACGCGATGCACAGGTCCATCTCCTCCAGGGCCTGGGCGTAGGTGCGGGGCCCCTTCGAGAGGCCCTTCATGCGCTCGGCGAAGAAGGTGGCGAAGTCCTCGCGTTGCTGGGGATCGCAGAAGGACGCGACGGCCCACAGGAGGAGGTTCCCCTCGTCCTCCGGCAGGCGGCGGACGAGCGCGTCGTAATGCGCCTTCACGAAGTCGAACGTCAGCCGCCGGGTGCGCGCGTCCCGGCCCGTGAAGACCAACAGGTAGCGCAGCTCGCGGATGTCCACGCCGGGGTCCAGGAGCAAGCCGAGGTTCTCCTGGACCCGCTCGGGTTGCCGGAAGCCCATGAGCGCCCGGGCGAGCTGTGCGCGCCGCCCGCGATCCGGCTCCAAGCGCCAGAGCTTCACCACCCGCGCATGGAAGGCCGCGTCACCATGCAGGGCCGCCACCGACAACACGGTGTTCTGCAGATCCTTGTCGCGCAGCGGCGACGTGCCCTCGAACCACTGGTTCGCCAGGCGCCGGGCCTCGGCGATGATCGCCGGGTCTCCGCCCATGCCCGTCGCCAGCCGCAGCAGCTCATTGCGGAGCAGCCGCGTGTCCTCGTCCTCGCCCGCGCGGGGCAGGAAGCCCGCGGCCCGAGCCCGTGCCGAGTAGGTCTCCCGCAGCAACCGCTCGCGCGCCGCGCGGCCCTCGTCCGACAAGAGCGTGGGCCTCATCAGGCCCATCAACTCCTGCGAGGCCTCGAACACCTGGCGATCCTTCTCGGCGGCCAGGGCGGGCACCAGCGCGAGCGCGTCCGCGGCCGGTAGCGTGCCGTTGTGGGCCAGGGCATTCACGTCCCCGAGCAGGGCCACGCGCTCGGTGCGCGAGAGGGCCCGCGTGTCGGAGGCCAGCAGCGGGCGGAGCGACTTGCCGTCCAGGGCCATGCGGAAGTAGCCGACGCCCTCCGCGTTCGGCAGGAACCACGCGGGACAGCCCTTCGCCTCGGGCAGGGCCAGCGCGCCCGTCTCCTCGCGCAGCACCGTGCAGGCGCGCGCGGGCTTGCCCGCAGTGGGGTAGCGCACGCACAGGGGGATTGCCCAGCGCCGCGCCGCTTCGCCCTGGGAGCCCAGGGGCAGGAAGCGGCTCTGGGAGAGCTTCACCTCGGGCGTCTGGCCCGCGCAGTCCAGCCGCGCGGAGACGAGCGGCGCGCCGCCCTGCTCCAGGAAGGAGGAGAGCACCTGGGACACGTCCTGGCCCGCCTCGGCGGACAGGGCGGACAGGAAGTCGTCGGCGGTGGCGTTGCCATGGGCGTGCGCGGCGAGGTAGCGGCGCACGCCGCGCTGGAAGACGTCCGCGCCCAGCCACGCCTCCGTCATGCTCAGCACCGCCGAACCCTTGCCGTAGGTGATGCCGTCGAAAGCGGCGAGGATGTCGTCCGAGCGCTCGATGGGCTGGCGGATGCGGCGCGCGGACACCAGGGAGTCACTCTCGAGCGCGGAGGAGCGGTTGCGCGCGGCCTCCTCCGTCGCGCCCCACGAGGGCCGCGCCTCGCGCAGGATGCGGGTCTCGGCCCAGGAGGCGAAGGACTCGTTGAGCCAGAGGTCATCCCACCACGCCATCGTGACGAGGTTGCCGAACCACTGGTGGGCCAGCTCGTGCACCTGTGTCTCGTAGAAGCGGCGCTGCCACTCCACCGAGCCCTCGGCGCTCTTGTTCAGGGCGAGCTCGGTGTTGAAGGTCACCAGGCCCGCGTTTTCCATGGCGCCGCCGCGCAGGGGGATGGCGAGGATGTCCAGCTTCTCGTACGGGTACGGGGTGCCGAAGTAGCGCTCCAGGAGGGCGAGGATCTCCGGCGTCACCTGGGCGGCGTAGGCGGCCTGGGCGCCGCGTCCCTTGGGGGTGATGATGCGCGTGCGCACGGCCTTCTGCCCCGAGGGCTGGGCCTCCACGAAGTCGAACGTGCCCACGCCGAAGGCGATGAGGTAGCTGGGCAGGGGTTGGGTGCGCGCGAAGCGCCACGTGGTGGTGCCCGAGGGGCCGGGCTCCTCGGCCACCTGCGGCGTGTTGGTGACGGCGGTGTAGCCCTTCGGCGTGTGGAAGGTGAGCTGCCAGGGCACCTTGAAGCCCGGCTCGTCGAAGCACGGGAAGACGCGCCGCGCGTCCAGGGGCTCGAAGTGCGTGAAGACGTACCAGCCTTCGAACTCCTGGGCCCGGAAGGCGCCCCCCGTCTCGCGCTCGGACAGGACGCCCTCGTAGACGAGCCGCAGCCGCGCGGCGCCGGGCACCAGCGCCTGTTCGGGCACGAAGCCGAGGAAGTCCCCCTCGCCCTTCGTCTGGCGCACCGGCACCGAGGCCCCGCCCACGGTCAAGGTGGCCTCCTTCACCGTGAGCTCCCGCGCGTGCAGCCACACCACGTCCGCGCCCTGCGTCACGTCCAGGTCGATGTCGATCTCGCCCTGGAAGCGCGGCTGGGCCGGATCGATGGTGAGCGCGGCCGTATAGCCGGTGGGCCGCACGTGGGTGGGCAGGCGCAGCGTGGGGGACGCGGGCGCCTTCGTCTCGACGGCGGGCGGCGGCGGGGACTCGGAGGGAGGAGACGGACGGGACGCACACGCCAACAGGGCGGCCAGCAATGCGAGCGGCGGACACCAGCGGAGTCGGGGCATGGGTGGGATCTAGCCCGGAGCGCCCGGGTTGGACAGCGGGCGCTCCGGCCCCCCTGCGTCAGAACAGCGCGAAGTCCCGGTGCACCATGAAGTTGATGATCGCGGGATAGGTGAGCTGTCCGGGCTCCCCGTCATGCGTATGCCCCGCCTCGATGAAGTGCTGGTACACGGGCACCTTGACGGCCAGCGCGAGCGCCACGTCCCCCACCGGGTAGAGCAGCGTGGCGCCCGCGAGCACGTCCGTGCGCCCCACGTTGCCATCCTGCTGCACCACCCCGTCCCACCGCTCGGGCTGCTCGTTGAGCACGTCCACGCCGAGCCCCAGGCGCAGGCGTCGCACCACGGCGGTCTCCACGGCCGCGCCCGCGGCGAGTCGGTTGCCGGCCTGGTAGCCCAGGCGGTTGCGGTAGAGGAAGAGCTGCGCCTGCCCATAGGCCTGGAGCCGGAAGCGCCCCAGGCTCCGCGCCGCATCCACGGACAGGACGGGATTGAAGGTGCCCGTGCCGAACTGGATGTGTTGATGGGTCAGGCCCCGGCGTCCCAGGTCGAAGGGGTTGGCCTCGATGCGGCCCACGGGCAGGGACACGCCCACGCGGCCCACCAGCGCCACGCCCCCCGGGGACCCGGCGCCCCGGCCGCTCAACCAGGGGTCGCCCACGCCCATCAGGGTTTCATTTCGGTGGTGGATGTTCGCGTAGTCGGGCGCGAAGAGCGTGCCGTCCAGCCGGCGGAAGAGGATGGTGGTGCGGGTGAGGCGCAGGGGCACCTGGACCTCCAGCCCGAGGTGCTCGGTGAGCCCCACCTCGAGCATGGGCCGCAGCTCTCCCGCGTAGAGCATCTGATCATGGAGCTGCGGGGGCTCCTCGCGCTCGCGGCAGATGGGGCCGATGTCCGGACAATGCTCGCTGTGGACGATGTTGACGGCCGTGGTCGTCAGGTTGAGGGTGGCGGACACCTGACCTGGCCGCAGGAGGGCGCCCGCGCTGCGGCCCACCGGCAGGTTCGGGTTGCTGCAACCGGCGCAGGCCTCGGCGCGCGCCGTCCACCCCAGGGTCGCCAGGACGAGCAGCCAGGGCAGTCGGCTCATCGCGCCCCCGCCTGGGTGATGGCGCGATCGAGCGCCCCGGTGTCCCCTCCGGACAGCGTGGCCACCTCCCGGCCCTGCTTGTCGTACACCACGAGCAGCGGCAGCCCGGGCGCGTCCGCGAGGTAGTGGCGCGCGAGCGGGGACTCCCACGAGACGACATTCAACTTGCGGTAGGCCACGTCCGGCCGCTGGTTGAGCCGCGCGTAGACGTGCCGGTCCACCTTGCGGCAGACGGCGCACCAGTCCGCGTAGAACTCGAACACCGTCACCTTGTCCGGCACGAGGTGGGGCTGGAGCGAGGGCACGTCCTCCCCGCCTTCCACCAGGATGCGCAGGTCCGCATGGGGCGCGAGCACGGGCAGGGGCTCGAAGGACAGGTCCGGGTGGCACGGGAAGCACTGGGACTCCGGAACGCCATGGGGGCCGCACCAGTCCCCCGCCTTCTTGAAGCGCGCCTCCAGCTCCGGGTGGCAGCGGGTGCAGGACTCGGCGGGGACGCGGTGGGCGCAGAACTCCGCCTGGGGCCCGTTCACGACACTCAACTGGCTCAACGTGCCATGGGAGGCCGCGGGCACGGCGGCACACCCCCAGGACAGGACGACACTTCCACAAACGAGGATCAAGGACCGCATGGACAGACGACTCCGGACAAAAGAAAGGGAGACGCACGGGCGGAGGACCGCCCGGCGGGGGAACCACGGCCAGGTGTGGCGTCAGGCCCTTCGGGGAGGTCGGAAGACCTCGGGGGGAGCGCCGTCCCGGGGAGCGCCCTCACGCATCAGGGCGAAGGCCCTCGAGGCCGGGGGAGGCGCGGGCAGCACGTGCTCGGGCGGCGGCGCGCTCCACATGCCGCGGGCGCACAGGCATGACTCACAGCCGTCTTCGTCCGGACCCTCGTGCTCCAGACAGCTCCGCGCGCAGTCCTCGCCCGCGAGCACGCGCGGCAAACCACTCAGCATGAAGCCGAGTACGCACACGAGCACGAGGAGGACGAGGCGAATCATCGGGGGCGGTGCTTTCTCTTAGACCGGTGCTCCCCTACCCGTCCAGCATGACGGCGCCCGGGGGCCGGCAGCGCGCGCAGTAGGGATCGCCCTGGTGGGCGAAGGCCCGAGGGCCCCGGACGACCACGCCGCACGCCGCGCACGCCAGGCCGCCGACGTCCGCCCTGACCGAGGGCCGGGGCTGGAGACTCGTCACGCCCTCCAGCCGCGCGAAGCCGGCCGCGTCCACCCAGACGCCCTCGCACCGGGGACACACGTCGAGCTCACAGGCGCTCGTCGTCACCCGCGCGAGCCGCTCGCCACACGCGGGGCAGCCCAGGGGCGCGCCCTGGCAGGTCGGGCACACCCGCCGCTCCTCGGGCACCCGGTGCCCGGCGCCTCGACAGCGGGACGGGGCTCCTCGCGCGGCCTCCCGGAAGACGCGCACCGGCGGCCGATCCGCGAGCCTGTCCCACTGCCCCCGGCCGAACCACAGACCATGGCAGTGCTGACACGTGTCCACCGCCACGGGGCCCACCCGCAGGGACCGCAGGGACTCCTTCGCGCACTGGGGACAGGGTCGCGCCATGCGGACCGTGAGTGTAATCGAGGCCCGTGCCGGGCCCCAGCGCCCCCGCGCCCGGGTGTCCAACGGCGAGCATCCGTGCCGCGCCGCCCCCTCCTCGGGCATGCGCGCGGGGGGGCTTGGAAGTCCCCGTGAACACATGCTACCCCGCCATCCCCGTTTTGCCGGACCCGGCATTGGGCACAGGAGTGCATCCAGGATGAGGCGTTCGATGTCGCGCGCGGTGTGGAGTGCGTGGGTGTTGTGGCTCGGAGCGTGTGGCGGAACCGAGCTGCCCGAGCCGGAGCTCGCCGAAGTTCCGGAAGCGCGTGCCCAGGGCCCCATCGAGGACTGTCCCATCGTCGAGGTCCCCGTGCAGGCGCAGGCGGGCGTCCGGGCCTCCTCGTGCGCGGTGTGCGGCGATGGCATCTGTGATGCGAACGAGAGCGACTTCTCGTGTCCCTCGGACTGCTCCTTCTGCGGGGACGGCGTGTGCAATGGCTGGGAGCACTCCGGGACGTGCCCCTCGGATTGCGGCTCTTACTGCGGCGACGGCTTCTGCAACGGGGGCGAGACGATCGGCTCGTGTCTGGTGGACTGCGGGCCGAAGCTGCGCGCCGCCCTGCTGTACAAGGTGCGCCATTGCCGCAACAACTGGCCGTGCAACAGCCGCCAGTCCCGCGATGACTTCCACTGGTGGGACGACTTCGGGGTGGCCACCGACAAGCAGAAGCGCACGTACATCGCCACGCCGCTCAACCCGCCCCGGCAGGACGTGCGGCACCTGGTCTTCATCGCCGCGGGCCAGCAGTTCGACGCCGACGCCTCGGGGCTCACCGGCCAGTACGAGGGGTACAAGAGCAACTTCGAGTACGACGAGCCGCAAAGCAGCAAGTGGGTCAACCTCGCGCCCAACTCCCTGGCCAGCCAGCTCGTGGAGAGGCAGTACCGCAGTTCGAGCGACACCTTCATGGGGCTCGCGTTCGATGCGCGCTTCAACTACGGCTTCAGCAACTCCAACAAACAGGACATCGAGAACGCCTACTACGAGTGGCTCAAGGAGAAGGCGTTCGCGTGGAACCTCCAGTCCATCTACCTGGCCGGCCACAGCCGGGGCGGCTGCCTGGTGTCGCGGCTGGCGCGGCGCTTCAAGCTGGACTTCCCCAGCATTCCGCTCATCGTCCATGTCTTCGACGGCGTGTGCCACAAGGACGACGGCGAGTTCGGCGTCACTCCCTTGTTCTTCCCCAACCCGGTGAAGCATCAATCGGACTGGTTCGCCTACTCCAGCGACATCGGGGGGCAGTTCTCCACCACCCAGAACCTGGCCTTCTACAACATGGTCTCGGGAGATCAGGTGATGCCCGACTTCGTCGATTTGTTCTCGGGCGTGCACGCGTTCGGATACTGGCATCCGAGCGCCTCCTCCTCGCCTTCGTTCACCGTGGGCGACTGGTACCGGCAGCAGTGGTACGACGCCCCGCACATGACCATGTCCCGGTGGTCGGTGGGCGACGCCCTTTCCCACTACCGGACGACCTGCAACCGCTTCGGCTGCTAGGCCTCGCCCTCGTCGACGATCGCCTGGGTCTCCACCTCCAGCCAGCGGCGGGTGGAGGCCAGGTGCGCCGGATCCAACGGCTGGATGGGCAGGAGCTTCCAGGTGGTGAGGAAGCCCGTCCAGAGGATGCTGATGCGCGCCGCCCGCGCCATGCCGTCTGGCGGGCCCAGCCACCGGGCCAGCGGCGCGATCAGCTTCGTCTGGAGGAACTCGACGCTCGCCGCGTGCGCCGCGGGGTCCGCCGCCGACAGCAGCATCATCGCGAGCGGGCCCGGCGAGTCGGGGTTGTCCACGACGGCCGCCATGAGGTTCGCGCCGAAGTGGCGCCGCTCCCCGCCCAGCAGCCCCTCCAGGCTCACCCGCTCGAGCGTCGCGCGGAACAGCCCCTGCTTCGAGTCGAAGTAGCGGATGACGAGCGCGGGGTTGGCTCCGGCGCGCTCCGCCACGTCCCGCACCCCGGTGTTGGCGAAGCCCCGCGTGCTGAACAACGCCTGGGCGGCATCGAGGATCGCCGCGCGGGTGCGCTCGGCGTCCCGCGGGCGCGCCGCTCTCTTGGGCTCGGTCGGACGGGGCATGGCTCCCTCTATTTACTCGGGTCGGGGGTTCGGGGTATGTCCAGGGTGTAAACGGCTGTTTACATACACCTCGAGGAGTTCCACCATGACCGCGGCACGCCCTCTCGAACCCGCCCGTGCGCTCAAGGAGTACGCGCCCTCCACGCTCGAGGTCCTCACGTCCATCCGGCGCGAGGGCTTCCTGGGCTGGCAGATGAAGGTCTGGCGCGAGCAGGGGGACCTGGTCCGCGTGCGCATGGGCGCGCGCGAGTTCGTGCTGGTGACCCACCCGGAGCACGTGCGCCACATCAACGTCACCCAGCGCGAGCACTACGACAAGGCGGAGAGCTACGACGTGCTGCGCGAGCTGCTGCTCGGCAACGGCATCGTCACCGCCGTGGGCGACGACTGGCGCCGGCAGCGCAAGCTCATGGCGCCGTTCTTCACCCCGCGAGGCGTGGAGAAGTTCTTCCCCATCTTCGTCTCCGACACCCAGGAGCTCATGGAGCGCTGGCGCGCGCAGCAGGGCGCCCGCCGTCCCGTGGAGATGCTCGACGAGATGATGAAGGTCACCGCCGCCGTCATCCTGCACTCGGTCTTCAGCACCGACTCGGGCGAGACCCTGCTGCGCATCAAGCACTCGATCGAGCGGATGATCACGCACATCACGGACATTCAGATGAGCCCCGTGCGGATCCCCCAGTGGGTGCCCACGCCCGGCAACCTGCGCTTCCGCCGGGCGCACACGCTCGTGACGGGCTACATCCAGGAGCTCATCGCGCGGCGCCGTACCCTGCCCGCCGAGCAATGGCCGGACGATCTGCTCACCAAGCTGATGACGACGCGGGACGAGGAGACGGGCACGCTCATGGTGGAGCAGCTCCTGGTGGACAACGGCATCACCATGTTCGCCGCCGGGCACGAGACCACGGCGCGCACGCTCGCGTTCCTCTGGTACGCGCTGTCGCAGAACCCGGAGGTGGAGCGGCGGCTGCACGCCGAGCTGGACGCGGTGCTGGGGGACGCGCCGCCGACGATTTCCGACTTGAAGAAGCTGCCGTACACCCTCCAGGTGGTGAAGGAGGTGCTGCGCCTCTACCCCGCCGCGCCCATGTACGCCCGCGACGCCATCGCCGATGACACGCTCGACGGGGTGCACATCCCCCAGGGCACGCGGACCATCATCTTCACCTACGCCACCCACCGGCACCCGGACTTCTGGGAGGCGCCGGAGCGCTTCGACCCGGATCGCTGGCTGCCCGAGCGGGAGGCGGCGCGGCATGCGCAGGCCTACCACCCGTTCGCCGCCGGGCCGCGCATCTGCCTGGGCAACAACTTCTCCCTGCTGGAGACGCACGTGATGACGGCGATGCTCGCGCGCCGCTTCAAGATGCGCCTCAAGCCCGGCCACGTGCCCCAGTTCGACCTGTTCGGCACCCTGGGCTCGCGCAACGGCCTGCCCATGCTGATCGAGGCGCGGTAGCGCGCGGCTCAGCGCGCCCGCTTCCCCTCGCGCGCGAGGCTCCACGCGGTCGGGCAGAAGGCATAGGTGCCCGACCCCGAGGCCCCGCCCAGCACCAGGCGCAGCAGCGAGAAGCGCCGCTCCGCCTCCCCGAACGTCTTCAGGTCGAAGGGCCCCGTCACCTGGGCGAGCGCCATGGCCCGCGCGCACGCCTCCTCGAAGCCCCCGTCCGTGCGGTCCACCAGCCCCACCGCGAGCGCCCGCTGGCCGCTGTACACCCGGCCCTCGGCCAGCGCGTGGATCTCCTCCTTGGTGCGCTTGCGCGCCTGGGCCACCTGCTCCAGGAAGGACTGGTAGGTCTCCTCCACCTCGGCCTCCATCAGCGCCCGCTCGTGCTCGGTGAAGCCGCGCGAGGAGGAGTAGATGCCCGCCGTCTCGCCCCGGGTGATGAGCGTGCGGTGCACGCCCAGCATCCGTTGGAGCCCCGAGAAGTCGAACTTGCCCGCGAACACGCCGATGGAGCCCACGATGGCGTGGGGCGTGGCCCAGATCTCCCGGGCCCCGAGCGCCGCCATGTAGCCGCCGCTGGCGGCCACCCGGTCCACGAAGGCGATGACGGGCTTCTTCCTGGCCACGCGCTGCACCGCCTCGAGGATGATCTCCGAGGCCACCGAGGAGCCGCCCGAGCTGGCCACGTACAGCACCACCGCCTTGGCCCGGCGATCCCGGCCCGCCGCGCGCAGGGCCTTGACGACCGCGTCCGAGCCCGCCATCTCCGGGCCGAGCCCCGAGCCGCCCTTGCCCGGGACGATCATCCCCGACACCGGCACCACGGCGAGTCGGGGCTTGAGGCGCAGCGGGCGCCAGCGCACCGGGGGCCAGGGCAGCCGCGCCCGGTACACGGCCATGGGCTCCACGCCCTCGTCGTCCTCCGCCTCGCCCTTCTTGAGGCCCAGACGCGCGGGGAGATCCACCTCGTCACACAGCCCGTCCACCAGCCCCTCGGCCGCCGCGCGCCGGGCGCTGTAGGGCCCCGCGTCGATCCACGCCTTCACCTGCTCGGGCGAGCGCCGCCGGCCCCGGGCCACGCCCTCCACCAACTCCGTGTAGCGCTCGTCCAGGAAGCCCTCGAGCGTGCGCCGCTGGACGTCCGTGGCCTGGGGGTGGGTGAAGAGCTCGGGCATGGTCTTGTACTCGCCGCGCCGGAAGAAGTGCGCCTGGATGCCCACGCGGGCGAGCCCCTCGCCCAGGGCCAGGGCCTCCGCGGCGTAGCCCACCAGCTCCAGGCGGCCCGCCGGGGACAGGAGCACCTCGTCCGCCGCGCACATCACCTGGTAGCCCAGGCTGTCCACGCTCACGGCCCAGGCCACCACGCGCTTGCCCGCGGCGCGGAAGTCCCCGAGCAGCTTCACCAGCACGTCCCGCTTGGCGGGCGGCACGGCCAGGTCCTCCAGCTCCAGGAGGATGCCCTGGATGCGCGGATCCCGGGCCAGGAGCGCGAGCGCCTCGCGGAAGGACTCCAGGGAGGTGACGGTGGCGGGCTCGGGGCGTGCCTGCCCGGAGAGCAGGCCCAGGCGCCGAGCGCGTGGCCGCTCGCGGTAGGCGGGGTCTCCGGACAGCCGGAAGCGCACGTAGGGGGAGCGGTCGCGGGCGGCGAGCAGACGCAGCGGCCAGCCCAGCAGGGTGCGGATCAGGGTCAGCAGGTTGAGTACGGGGACGAGGAGGAGGCGCACACCTCGGGCGCCTAGTGGACCCCGCTGGGGGACGCAAGCCCTGTTCTGCGCGGATGTCGGGTCGTGATAGGCTGCGCGCCCATGTCCTTCGCCCGTGCTTCGCGTCTGCTGGCGGTCCTCGCGCTCGTCTCCGGAGGCGCCTCCCTCGCCCAACACCGACAGCTCCAGTCCTTCCAGCGTGACGGAACGACGCAGCAGGAGCGCGATGCCCTGCGCTCGCGTCCCAAGTACAACGTCAACGAGTATGGCAAGGACATCAAGATCAAGCAGGATCCCATTCCCTGGAAGGCCATTGGCCTCGCGGTGATCTGCTTCTCGGTGGCGGCGCCCTTCGCGTGGCGCACGTACAAGCGCACGACGAAGGAGATGTCCGAGGCGAACGTGTTCGGCGTGCAGCGCGGGGACGCGGCCGTCGAGCCCGATCCGGAGTAGCCGCCGCGGTGAATGAGGCGCGCATGGCCCGTGGCGTCCAGATCCTCTGGATCGGGATCTCGTTGCTCTCGGGCTGTGCCGCACGAAGTCCCCTCCCCGGATTGTCCAATCAGACGACGGACTCCGCGACGCGATCCCGATGAGCGCGCGCTACCCGCGAATCCGGCTCCAGGAATTCTTCGAGGGCCAACCCTTGGCGTTGGTCCGCGAGGGGGTGTCGTTTTCCTTCTACACGCGGTGCGCTCACGAGCACCTGGCCCCCGCGGTCCTCCGCGCCTTGGAACTCTACCTTCGCACCGTGGGCCCGCAGGCATTGAGCGGATACTTCGATGCCGAGGGCGACTGGCGAGAGCTGGACACGGTGGGATGGCTCGACATCCGCCAGAAGCTGCTGAACCCGCGAGGGGCCCGGATCGAGTTGTCGAGGAGTCCTGACGCGCTCACCGGTCATGCCTGGCGCTACCAAGGGCGGGCCCTCGATGAATCCGCCGGAGCGTCCGAGGAAACCCGTGAGCTGTCCTTCTCGGTGCCCACCGAGTATCTGGAGCAACAAGGACCCCATCGGGTGCGGGACCTGGCACTCCGCATCGCCAGGACCCTTCCCTTCGACTCAGGCCACGCGGGAATGACCCTGCTGTTTCCTGGCTGGACCCCGCGCAATACCCCGCTCCTCCGCGATCGTTTCTTCCGACACCCGGGCCTGGACATTCCCGAACCCACGCTCGCCCGCTCCTTGGGGATGAAGCTCAAGGGCGCCTATTGGTTGACCTTCCTGGGCCCCACCGTCCTCGCGGCCCTGGGCGGAGAGGTGGGATTGCGTGAACGACTGCGCGATCCTGGAAGCAGCGTGGAGTCCTGGGATGGCGCGCACGCGGTGGTGACCTTGGGCGAATGGCCGGAGCTGGGCGATTCGCGGACCGCGGACGGGCTTCCCGCCTATCGCGCGCTGGCCCGTGTCTTGGAGCCCTGGCTCTACATCGAGCCGCGTTGGCCCTGGGGCAATCTCACCCTGGACGAAACGCGCCGCTGGCAATGCCGCTTCCTGGAGGACGAACGCCTGAAATGAAGCGGCCCACTCCCGCCGCGTGGCGGAAGTGGGCCGGCTCACACCCGACTCATGGACTCAGGGCTTGGTCCAGGTGTACGTCGCCGTGTCGTACTGGGCGCCGCTCTTGTTGTAGGTGAACGAGTACGTGAGCACCGTGCCCGAGCTCAGGCCCGACACCGTGTACTCCCAGCGGCCCGTGCCGCTGTTGTACGTGGCGTTCAGGTTCTGCTGGCCGATGCCCGGGGTGCTGTAGTGGAGGATCACGTAGTTCGCCGTGAAGCCCGAGGCCTTGAACCACAGCTGCGCCTGGGTGCTGCTCACGTTGGTCGCGCCGGTGGTGAACTCGGCGCCCGGGTTGGTCGAGCCCGCCTGCGTGGTGGCGCTCGCGGTGTTGCTCGCCCCCGAGGTGTTGCCCGCCGCGTCCCGCGCCCGGACCGTGTAGCTGTAGGCCGTGGAGGCCGACAGGCCCGTGTCGCTGTACGTGGTGGAGCCCGCCGAGCCCACCTGCGCGCCGCCCCGGTAGACGTCGTAGCCCGTCACGCCCACGTTGTCCGAGGACGCGCTCCAGGTCAGGTTGATCTGGCTGCTGGAGCTGGCCGTGGCCGAGAGGTTCGCCGGGGTGCTGGGCGCCTGGGTGTCGCTCGCGGGAGGCGTGCCCGTGCCCGCGTACTCGTTGTAGGTCTGGCGCATGGCGTCCGCGGGCGTGTTGCCGTAGACCCGGCCGCCCAGGCCGTTGACGATGTGGGTGATCTCGCTGCCCGCCGTGCCGTTGAGCCAGATGGTCGTCATGTGGTGCAGCTTCACGCCCGAGGTGTTGGGCACCTCGATGGCGTTCTCCAGCTTCACGGGCGCGTCCCGGAAGAAGGAGTACACGCCCAGGCCCCACGCCTCGTGGGTGGTGACGTTGCTGGCCACCTTGTACGAGGCGTAGCCGTTCACGGTGCCGTTCTTCCACGACGCCTGGTTGGGCACGTCGTAGGGGATCTCCGACTGGTAGAAGTAGACCCGGCCGCCGTTGGCGTTCCACACCGTCTGGTACTCGTTGTGGTGCTCGTTGAAGAGGCCGTAGATGGTCACGTCACGGCCGTTGACGACCAGGCCGTTCTTGGTGGGGTTGGTGGTCCACGCGGCGCCCTCGCCGTGGTCCGCGCGCCACAGCCAGAGCTGGTCGGCCACCACGTTGTGGCTGTTGATCTTGATGCCCACGTCGTTGCGGCCCGCGAACGAGCCGCCCGTGCGCACCGTCAGATCGTAGAGGAAGGTGGGGTTGGTGGAGTGGCTCGCCGAGCTGCCCGAGGGACCGACCTCCAGCAGGCTCGCGGAGTTGATGGGACCGGCCTCGAGGATGAGGCCACCGATCTTCACGCCGTCCACGTCCGCCACGGTGATGGTGGGCTGGCCCGTGGTGGCCACCAGCGAGGGCACGCCGAGGCCCAGCACGATGGTGTTGGCGTTCTTCACGCGCAGGGCGTCGTTGAGCTTGTAGACGCCCGGGGTGAACAGCAGGTGCTTGCCCTGGGTCAGCGCGCTGTTGAGGGTGGCGGCCGTGTCCGTCTCGGGGCGGGCGATGTAGAACTGCGAGATGGGCAGGGACTGGCCGGGCGTCGGGCCGCTGGCCCAGCTGATGCCCTGGGTGTTGGTCTGCAGCGCCGGCACGAAGACGTAGTACTGGCCGTTGCTGAAGTAGGGGTACGGCTTCTCCCGGATGATGGGCGTGCGATCAACCACCGTGTAGGGCGGCTCGGGGAAGGTGGCGCCCGAGGGCGTGTTCACGCTGCCCACGAACACCATGTTCCACACGGCGTTGTTCCAGCTGGCCCACTTGCTGTTGCGCGACAGCCACTGCTGCTGGGAGGCGGGCACCACGATCTTGTCCACGAGCGAGTCGGCCAGGAAGCCGCCGCTGGCCCAGCCCGCGTTCCAGCTCGAGTCGAAGTCGAACAGGTGCAGCTCGCCCTTGACGTGCAGGCGGCGCAGGGGCGCGGCCTGGGACACGGCGATGCGCGTGACGCCCGTGGACGGCGTGACGGCGAAGTTCTCCAGGGTGCGCCAGAAGTTGCACGTGGCGTTGGCGTTGGGCATCCACTGGGAGTTGACGTTCACCCCGCCGTTGATCTGCACGTCGTCCGGGCTCTGACCGAGGCCCGCCACGTGGGTGTAGAAGCCCACGTTGAAGTTCACGTTGTTGTACGTGCCCGGCTTGAAGAGCAGCGCGTAGCGCTCCTGGCCGAACTGGTTGGACTCCATCTTGGTGAAGATGGAGGTGGCGGTGCTGGAGATGTCCCCCGCCGGCATGGTGGGGTCGAAGACGTAGACGCGCGGGCCGAAGATGCTGGTGGTCGCGTCGGAGATGGGCGCCGCCTGGGCGCCGGTCGCGCACAGGCCCGCGGCGGTGGCCACCGCGGACAACGTGGATGCCAGACTTCTGTTCATTGCTGTCTCCTGGGGGGAACGAGCGCTCGTCCGACGGATCAGGGGCATCTCCGCGAGGCGCGGGATGGCGTCCGGACGCGATGTCAGACACTCGCAAGGACAGATTTAAAGAGGATTATCCTGGAAGTAAAGCTTTCTTTTTAAAGCCCTCTCAAGCAGCGAGAGCGGTATTTCGTCCGCATGCGTCAAGCTTTTGTCCGCAACGAACTCCTGGGGCATCTTGCCCCCATGCCAATCCCAGCCATCAAGACGTGCGCCGTCTGTGGCCGCGCCATCGCCCCGGACGCGCTGTACTACCGCTTCGCGCTCACGCTCCAGGCGGAGCAGGACGTGATCGGCGGCGGCGCGGGCACGCCGGGCGCCGACTCCCCCGAGGAGGAACTCACGGTGCTGCTCAAACGGTTGGAGGACAGCCCGGACTCGGCCGAGGCCTGGGAGGAGCAGGTGCACTGGGAGCGTGGCGGCACCGTGTGTACGGCCTGTCGCACCGTGGTGGTGCGCCTGCTCACCTCACCGCCCGGGCCCGAGCGGCCCCACTGAGCGCGGGCGCGCTTGCGAGGCTTTGTCCGGTACAGGACACCGCCTCCCGGCGCGTCTGGTGTTGCGCTGGGCAACCACTCTCACGTTCCGGTGCCGCGGCCCTCGCCCGACACGTCGAGCTGCTCGAAGGCACGGCCCAGGCCCACGATGCCCAGGGCCACCTCCCCCACCAGCACCGCCGCCGCGCTCAGGCCCGCGAAGGGCAGCGCCCACACGTCCAGCCCGCCGAGCTCGTAGAGCGCGAAGCCCACCACCGCCGCGAGGAAGGCCGCGGGCACCAGGCCCACCAGCAGCACCACCAGGGTGCCCACGAGCGTCAACAGCCGCTGGCCCATGGCCTCCAGGCCCCGCGCCCGCTCCCCCTCCGGGGGCAGCCAGGCGGGAAAGAGCACCACCGCCGCGTTCTGCACGAAGAGCCCGCCCAGCGTCACCGCCGGCAGCACGCACAGCGCGGCCAGGCCGCCCGCCACCCACGTCTCCGCCCAGGGCCCGCCCCGCCACAGCGCCAGGCCCATCGCCAGCACCAGCAGCACGATCTGGGTCCCGCCCAGCAGGAGCGCGGGCGCCGCCAGCTCCGCGGCCACCACCTGCCGCCCCGTGAGCGGCAGGGCGCGCAATTGCTCCAGGCGCGGCAGGTCCATGCGCAGGTCCACCCGCACCGACGAGGGCCCGAAGACGCACAACATCACCGCGATGCCCGCGCACAGCGGCGCGAGGAACAGGCGCAGGTGGCCGAGGATCTCCGCGGGCCCCTCGCCCGAGGCCACCGCCGCCACCACCCCGCCCACCACGCCCGCGGCCACCAGCCGGCCCGGGCCGCCCAGCCGCCGTCCGGCGACCAGGTTCTTCCAGAGCAGCGCCACCTCCGGACGGCCCCGGGCGGACAGCCGGAAGGGCTGCCGGCCCACGCGCGCGGGCGCCGCCCCGCCCCGTCGCGCCAGCTGCTCGCGCCGCCGCGCCCGCTCCTCGGCCCGCACCACCGCGGCCTCCTCGAAGGGCACGGCCGACGTCATCACCCAGGTGTAGTGCAGCCCGAGCAGGCCCAGGGCCAGGGGCAGCCGCCGCGCGAAGGACGCGCCCTCCTCCGCGAAGGCCACCGCCAGCAGCACCCGCCCCGGCCACAGCACGGGCGAGTCCAGCCAGGTGAGCAGCCAGGCCCGCAGCTCCCCGCGCTCGCGCGTCTCGGCGGGAAAGGGGTGCGCCTCGAGCCCCGCCAGCACCGCGCCCACCAGCACGGCGAAGACCGCGGTGAGCACGCCCCAGCGCAGCACGCTCCCCCACCGCCCCCAGCGCGCGAGCCGCGTGCGCGTGAAGGACGCCGCCGTGGTGTGCAGGCTCACCGTGGTGAGCGACAGGAAGGTGCCCACGAAGAAGAACGCCGGCTGGGGGCTGAGCACCC
This sequence comes from Archangium primigenium, assembly GCF_016904885.1. Classification (NCBI taxonomy): domain Bacteria; kingdom Pseudomonadati; phylum Myxococcota; class Myxococcia; order Myxococcales; family Archangiaceae; genus Melittangium; species [Archangium] primigenium. Next base: position 5,451,867 of record NZ_JADWYI010000001.1, on the reverse strand, counting down.
GGCTGGTGAAGACGGTGGCGAAGAGCGCGCCCGCCCCGGCGCCCACCAGGCCCCGCAGCAGCTTGAAGTGCAGCAGGTGCCGCCGCGACACGGGCGCGGGGAAGAACTGCTGCACCTCCGTCTCGCTGAAGGACAGCGCCGGCCGGTCCGGGCCCAGCGCCCAGGCGGACAGGAGCGTGCCCAGGGCGGCCGCCATGAGCAACGCCTGGGCGAAGTGCCGCGCCAGGGGCGGCACCGCCTCGCCCGCGTCCAGGTAGCTCAGCCGCCGCAGCAGGAAGGAATAGACGTACAGCGCGCCCACCGCCGCGCCCACCAGGTACTTGGGCTGGCGCAGCCGCCGCGCCTGGTGAATGAGCCGGTTGCGGGTGGACGCCACCCACAGGAACACCGCCGCGCGGGGAAAGCTCATGGCGCCGTGCGGGTGATGTGGATGAAGAGCTCTTCCAGGGACGCGCCCGAGTCCTCGCTCCCACTCAGGTGCGCGCGGATCTCCGCGAGGCTCCCGAGCGCCACCGCCCGGCCGCCGGCGATGACGAGCAGCCGGTGGCACAGCTCCTCCACCAGCGGCAACAGGTGCGAGGAGAGCACCAGCGCCGTGCCCGCCTCCGCGCGCTGACGCAGCGAGGCCTTCATGCGCCGGATGGCCAGGGGATCCAACCCCGTGAGCGGCTCGTCCAGGATGATGAGCCGGGGCTCGTGCAGGAATCCGCACGCGATGGACAGCTTCTGCTTCATCCCCCGCGACAGCTCCCCGGGCAGCGCCTTCTCCTTGCCCGTCAGCTCCATCTCCTCCAGGAGCGCCCGCCCCCGCGCCTCCCAGTCCTCCACGCCGTACAGGCGCGCCACGAAGTTCAGGTGCTCCCAGACGGACAGGTACTCGAAGAGCCGGGGCTCGTCCGGCAGGAACGCCAGGGCGCGCTTGGCCTCCACGGGCGTCTGGGCCAGGTCATACCCCGCCACCCAGATGCGGCCCGTGGAGGGCGGCAGGATGCCCGCCAGACACCGCAGCGTGGTCGTCTTGCCCGCGCCATTGGGCCCCACCAGGCCGAGCACCTCGCCCGGCGCCACCTGGAAGGTGAGGCCCCGCACGGCCTGGACCTCGCCGTACGTCTTCTCCAGGCCGCTCACGCGCAGCACCGGCGCCCTCGTTCCGGCCTCGTTCATGGGCGACAAAATACGCGGCCCCCCCGGGGGTTTCCACCCTCGCGCGCGCCCGGGGACGGTAGGGTGCGGCTCCCGACACGGAGGGTGTGATGCGGTTCCTCGATGGCCAGAAGCCCACCTACGATCTCACGTACACCGATCTCTTCCTGGTGCCCTGCCGCTCGGAGGTGACCTCGCGCCTGGACGTGGACCTGACGCCCCCGGACAAGGTGGGCACCACCCTGCCCCTGATCGTCTCCAACATGACAGCCGTGTCGGGCAAGCGCATGGCGGAGACCATCGCCCGCCGGGGCGGCATCGCCGTGCTGCCCCAGGACATCCCGCTGGACATCGTGGCGAGCAACATCGCCTACGTGAAGTCGCGCCACCCCGTCTACGAGACGCCCATCACGCTGCGGCCCGGGGACACCGTGCAGGAGGGGCTCAACCTCATCCACAAGCGCGCCCATGGCGCCGTCATCGTCGTCAACGAGCACGAGGAGCCCCTGGGCATCTTCACGGAGAACGACGCCCAGGACGTGGACCGCTTCACCCAGCTGCACCGGGTGATGTCCACCGAGCTGCTCACCTTCGAGGAAGGCACGCCCCTGGAGTCCATGTTCGAGCAGCTCGCGGGCAAGCGCTTGTCGTGCGCGCCCGTGGTGAAGGGCCGCCGGCTGGTGGGCGTGGTGACGCGCCGGGGCGCGCTGCGCTCCACGCTCTACAAGCCCGCTCTGGACCCCCGGGGCCAGCTGCTCATCGGCACGGCCATCGGCATCAACGGGGACGTGAAGGGCAAGGCCGAGGCCCTGCTGCGCGCGGGGACGGACCTGCTCGTCATCGACGTGGCGCACGGCCACCAGCGCAAGATGCTCGAGACGGTGGAGCTCGTGCGCGCGCTCTCTCCCACCGTGCCCATCATGGCGGGCAACGTCGTCACCCGCGAGGGCACGCGGGACCTGGTGTCGGCCGGGGCGGACCTGGTGAAGGTGGGCGTGGGCCCGGGCGCCATGTGCACCACGCGGATGATGACGGGCGTGGGTCGGCCCCAGTTCTCCGCGGTGCTGGACTGCGCCGAGGAGGCCCGGAAGCTCGGCCGCCACATCTGCGCGGACGGCGGCGTGCGCCACCCCCGGGACGTGGCGCTCGCGCTCGCGGCGGGCGCGGCCAGCGTGATGATCGGCTCGTGGTTCGCGGGCACCTACGAGAGCCCCGCGGACACGCTGCGCGACAACGACGGGCGGCTCTACAAGGAGAACTTCGGCATGGCCTCGCAGCGCGCGGTGAAGGCGCGCACCCGGAGCGAGTCCCTGTTCGAGCGTGCCCGCAAGGAGCTGTTCGAGGAGGGCATCAGCACCTCGCGCATGTACCTGGACCGCGAGCGGCCGGGCGTGGAGGACATCCTCGATCAGATCGTCGCGGGGGTGCGCAGCGCGTGCACCTACGCGGGCGCGCGCACCCTGGAGGACTTCCACCACAACGCGGTGGTGGGCACTCAGAGCCAGGCGGGCTACGAGGAAGGCCGCCCCGTGCGCACCAGCTGGTAAGGGGCGCCCGGCAATTCAGAAGCCCAGCAATCTCAAGGGGTTGCTGGGCTTCTTGTCCTCGTTCGACCCGCGGCTCGCTTTTTCGCCCTCCGCCAACTGGCTATGCTCGGCGTCGAGAGTTGGATCGTGGAGTCGCATCCGCGATGGAGTCGCTAGAAATGACGCGCCCCTCAGTCCCAGGAACAGCACCGGCCACAGTGAATGCGGCCCAGTCCGATGACGGGCGTCCTGAAGACACCCTTGCCGGCGGCGCCCCACTGCCCCGAGGCAACGACAAGGCCACGCCCGCGGCCAAACCCATCCAACCGCGTGTCGACTCCGATGCCTCGCATACCCAAGACGAGGGGCGCAACACCAGGTACTCCCGTGTCAGTAACATCAAGGAGCTGGTGACCCCGGTCGACGCGGAATGCTGCCTCGTGCAGATCCATGGGCCGGAGTTGGGCAAGAAGTACACGCTCCTCGACCTCGAGTTCTCCATCGGGCGTGAAGAGGGAAACCACATCGTGGTGGACCTCGACAACGTCTCGCGCAGGCATGCGCGCATCCTCCGCCATCAGGGGCGGATGTTCGTGCAGGACCTGGGCTCCACCAACGGCACCTACCTGAACGATCAGGAAGTGATGCAGCCGACGCTCCTGCGCAGTGGCGATCTCCTCAAGGTGGGGGGTGCGGTCTTCAAGTTCCTCACCGGCGACAACGTGGAGCTGCAGTACCACGAGACCATCTACACGCTCACCATCCAGGACGGTCTGACCGGCATCAACAACAGGCGCTACTTCCTGGAGCACCTGGAGCGCGAGATGATCCGGTGCCATCGATATGGCCGCCCCCTGACATTGATCCTCTTCGACATCGACTTCCTCACGAAGATCAACGACGTGCACGGCCACTTGGCGGGCGACTACGTGCTGCGCGAGCTGGCGCAGACGCTCAAGCGACTGATGCGCAAGGATCAGTGTTTCGCGCGCTACGGAGGCGAGGAGTTCGCGGTCATCATCCCCGAGGACGGGGGCGACAGAGCCCTCCTCTTCGCGGAGAAGCTCCGCTGGTGCATTGAGCAGAAGCAGTTCGTCTTCGAGAATCAGGAAATTCCCGTCACCATCTCCCTGGGGGTGGCGGGCTTGATGCCCGACATGGTGGAGCCCTTGCAGTTCATCAAACGGGCGGACGCCAACCTCTACAAGGCGAAGAAGACGGGCCGCAACCGAGTCGTCGGGGCAGGTGCGTCCGTGAGCGATGCGGGCCCCGTCGCGAGCCCGCCCGCACGGATTCCCCGTCGCCCCATTGGTGGACTGGCGCTGGTGCGGCGCAACCTCAACAGAGCCACTCCGGGCCCGGTCCTGGCGTTCGAGGTCGCGGGCGAACGCGACATCATCGACATCTTGGGATCCTCGGGCTTTGAATCGTGGCTCTTCGAATTGGAACAGGACGTTGAAAAAGTCATTGGGCTCACCACGCTGCTCGGGAGCTGGAGGGAACGCTACATCCTCGCGGCGCTGGACGGCGGTGACACGTCGACTTCGGCCCAGGACGTGATCAACGCGGTGAGGATCGCATGGACCTCACGGCCCATCCCAGAGGCCGCGAAAGGAAGATTGACGCGCTCATTGCGCACGGCGTTCGTCGCGCGAGACGAGGTCGTGAAGTTGAGCGAGCGGTGTTTGGATCATCTCGCGGTTCAACTCCTGGATGACGCGGGACGCGCCACTCAGCAAGGCGCGCGGCCCGAGTTCCCCTTTCCGCTCGCCGCGCCTTGTGCGCTGATCGCCGCCCAGCGCACGGCGTTCACCCGCTTCAAAGCCATCGTGGACGCCTTGGAGTCCGCGCTCCGCTTCGTGGTGGCCTTGGAGATCGCCCTGTTGCGCGAGAGTGACGAGGCACGCGTCCTCGGCCAGGCCTCGATCCTGCTCGCCCCGCATACCGGCCGACCGCTCCCTCTCAAGACCTGGGAATCACTGGCCGTCCAGCTCGCCCCATTGCTCGCGCTCGTGCCCGCCTCCCCTCTCGTCGGCATGTTGCGTCAGTTGACCCGACAGTATGGCGAGCGCTCCGGTGTCGCCGAGCGAGTCCACTGGGCGGTTCGCGAACAAGAGCGGCTCATCGGGCAAGGCGTCACCCTGTCCGACGATGCCTACCGTGAACAGGAGGGACTCTTCAGCAAGGTCCTCCATGATTTTCTCGTGATGCTCGGGCCGTTGAAGCACATGTCACTCGTCAGTGTCGCGGAGATCGAGTCACTCGACACGGATGACGAGGACATCCGCTATGCGTTCTACAGCCATCAAGGCATCGCCGAACATTTTCCCATCCACCACGGGAGCACCGAGGCGCGTCTCGCGCGTGACTGGTGCTACCTGATCGCCGAGGATCGGGGTCCGCTCTGCCTCGCGCCCATCGTCGCGGCACGAACCTGCGAGGAGTGTGGCCGGGTCGAGGTATTCCTGGCCGAGGGCCTCTGGCTGGGACCCAAGGGCGTGGAGTCAAGCCTCCGGGGCGTCACCTCCAACCATCGCGCCTCGATTCGTGTTCCCTTCGACAAGCGGGCGCAAGCGTTCTTCGCGGCCACCACGTCCACTCAGGCGCCTGCTGGGGCCCCTCCGAAAACACTGCCTGTCGCTCCCGCCGCACCGGTGGACACCGCCGCGGCTCCGCATCACGTGGGCCCGCTTCCCAAGAGTTCACAAACGGTGTTCATCCGGACGCCGGCGCTCGCGCCTCCGAGCGCTGTCCCTTCGGACATCTCGATTCCCCGAAGTCTGCGGGAGGCGCTCGGCGCGGGACGCGTCATCCCGTTCGTCGGTGCCGGCGCCTCCATGGCCGTCATGGACTCCGCCCATCCGGGCAAGCGACTCTTCCCAAGTTGGGAGTCGCTGCTGTTCACCGCGGCGCAGCGACTGGAGGCGGAGAATCTCAAGGGCGATGCGGATGCGGTGCGTGGCGCCTTGACCAAGAAGACGCCCAACTACCTCGATGCGGCCCAGGCCGCGCGGGAGGGCCTGGGGGCGACCTGGTACAAGATGCTCGGCGAGTTGTTCGATCCGCCTCGTCACCGGGCGCAGGAGTCGAGCCTCGCGCTCGCCCGTGCCCTCTGGAGCCTTGGCAGCAAGCTCGTCGTGACCACGAACTACGATCGTGTCCTTCACTGGGCGTGTCCGCAGTGGCAGGACCTGCGCTACTGGGACGTCCAGGCGCCCGACGGTTTGATGAAGCTCCTGCAAAGCACCATCGAGCATCCGACCCTCTGGCATCTGCACGGCTCCATCGCGAATTCGACGGGCCTGATCCTCACGCCGGACGGTTACAGCCGCTTGTACCCGGACAGCAAGGATAGGGTGCTCCACTACGAGGCCGCGCTCTCGTCGCTGCGCTACCTGCTCGCCTCCCACACCCTGCTCTTCGTCGGATTCAGCTTCGATGACACGAGCTTCGGCGATCAGCTCAGGTGGTTGGAGGAGACCTTCCAGGGCACTGGAGGACCGCATTACGTCCTCGTGCGCGAGGCGGAGCGCGATCGGATGCGTTCACGATTGAAGGGGCTTCCCCTCGAAATGCTGACCTATGCGGAGCATGGAGAGCCCCTCGTGAACCTCGTCACATCACTCGCCGCCGCGCAGCAGTCGAACGCGAAGGGCTCATGACCCCACCAGCTGGTGAGGGTCCCCCAGTCGCGCGGTCAACCTGGAGCGGGAGGCGGAGTGGACCACGTCGAGGTGAGACGACGCATGGCGCGGGCCCTGGAGGAGCGGAGGCTCGGCCCCACGCGGGGTGAGCCCCTGGCGGACGACGCGCTGCCCGAGGGCCTTCGAGCGCTCGTGGCGGTCGAGGGACTCGAGGCGGCCTGCGCGGCGGCGGTGGTGCTGTTCGAGCAGGAGTTCACGACCCTGCTCTGGCCTCCTCCGCTAGGAATCTCAATCCTCCGCGTGATCCTCGATGCGGGGGCGGTCGATGCACAACTCCTAGCGGTGGCGTGCGGCTATGTGTGCCTCTTCTACCAAGAGCTCGATGCAACCACCGACGAAGGCAAGGCGTTGCTCGCCGCCGGGGCGTCCCCCAGCGCCTTGCGAGCCTTCGCGGACCGCCTACGTGGGAAGCTCGCGACCCTGAGCCCTGAGCCGGGTTCTCCCGCCCGTGGAGACGTCAGCGCGTCGGCGGTGGCGGCAGTGGCGTCTTCGTCGTCGCGGTCCGCAGCGCCTCGGTGAGCGGGCCGTAGAGGGCCTCGGCCTCCTTCGCCGTCTTCGTGTGCGTCCGCGCCATGCGCACGATCGCGCCGTCGTCGACGCGGGCCTGGATGTCGTCGCCGAGCAACAACGGGCCCCAGGGACGGAAGCCCGCGACGTCGACGAAGCCATGGTCGCGCTTCGTCGCGCCCCGCACGCGCTCCGGCAGCGACGACGACCATGCCGACCGCAGCGCCTTCAACTGGGCCTGCATCCACGGCCGCCAGCGCGCCTGGGCCCGCGGGCTCACGCGCACCGAGGTGCCTATCGCGAGCGGGATCTCGACGTCGTCGCCCTCGCTCACGAACAGCGGCTGCCAGGCGCGCACGTCCTCGACGGCGAGCGGCGGCGCCGGGGGCGTGGGGGTCTTCGGCGGCTTCGGTCGGCCGTCGTCGAGGTCGACGGTGCCCTCGTCGAGGTCCTCGGGGCGCGCGAGCCGCAAGGACGGGGCATAGATGCCCTCGCGCTCGCGGCGGGGCTCGTAGGCCGGGGTCTTCAGCGCCTGCCGCAGTGACGTGACGAGGTGCTCGCGCTCGTCGTCGCGCAGCGCGCGCGTGGTGGTCAAGGTGATCGAGGCGAGGTCGCGGCCGAGGTCGCCGAGCGTGAGGTGCACGCGCCGCGCGCCGCCGCCCGCCGCGGACGACGGCGGTGACGACGACGACACGGGCAGCCGCCAGTCATCCACGGCCGCCAGGGGCAGCGTCTTGCGCGCCGTGGCGAGGGTGGTCCTCATGAGGGGCATCACGGTGAAGAGGTGACGCTCGGCATTCTCGCGGCGCTTGTCGAACCAGGCGCTGGCCTGTCGGTCGTCGATGAATGCCTTGCGCACATCGCTCATCACGCAGAGCGTGGCCTCGACATCGGCATAGCAGTCCTCGTAGCCACCGCTCAAATGGGCCTCCCGTGCGAAGAGCAGGACGCCCGCCATCAGCGCCCATCGTGTCGTCGTCAACCGTGTCATCTCGCTCCCCATCCGCGCCGCTAATCTTCCAGTTCACCAGGTCCGTCGAGATCGAGTACCAGAAGTTGAGCCGCGTCCGCGCCTGTGAGCGTGCCTATTTCAGGCGCACCTTCAAGCGCTCCACCGAGGCGTTGGGCCGCCCCGTGAAGGCATCGAGCAGGCGTTCCTCAACCCCCACCTCTTCCCAGACAGCCGAGCGCTCAAGCCCGACACACTCCTGGGGCTCCGCGCTTCTCTCATTGCCGACGGTGTCGAAGATCGTGCAGTCGCGGAAGTTCCCAATGTCCTGCATGAACTGGACGATTGGTTGAGAAGACTGCTCCTCCAGCTTTCTCCACCCAATGAGTTCCCAGGCTCTCTCCTCCATATGGCGAACCATGATCTTGAAGAGGATGGGCGTGGAGGCGATTCGATCCAGGTCTGAATCTGGAGTGTCGGTCCTGTAGTCGTGATAGGCCTCATGCGGCATTTTGAGCACCCTGCCGTAACCGAAAGAACCGTCGGCCAGGGGGATTCTCAAGAACGAGCCCGGTTTGTAGATTCGCGGCATCCCTAGTACCCCGTGTAAGGGTGAAGTTGGCCCCACGACTCCGTCGCGGCGGCGTGGAACCGCCTGCCTCGTGGATTTTCTTTCGCCACTCCGCGTGCGGCATTCTCGGTGCGGTAAGGCTCTCCGGTGTCAGAGCGGGCTCCACCTAGGAAGTCCATCAACTGCTGCTCCCTCCCGCGAATCCGCCAATAAGCGATGTCGTCATATCTCCGGCCATAGTCAACCGCGGTGCCGACATCGAATCGATCAGTCTGCGCCAGGTCGAACACGGCGCCCGCCGGTTCCGCATTCTCATCCAGGTGGTGATTCCGATCTCGAAGGAGAACCGCCAGTGCAGCCTGAACTCGCAGCGGCGCGGCAAGATCGACGACCATGCTGGTCCGCCCGGCGTAGTAGCGTTGGGTCATCCGATTGAGCTTCGTGTAGGTGACATAGATGCGCCCTACCCTCTTGCCGGTGCTCTCGTCGGGTTTCGACCTGGGCGCTGCGCCAGGAGGAGGAACCTGGGCCGGATATTGACCTTGAACCCACCCCTTCACGTCTCCGAAGTGTGTGCCGTAATACTCGTCCGCAATCTCGATAGGGGTCTTCTCCCCATCCAGAGCCGCTCGGGCCGTCAAGCAGACCAACAACCCACTGCCCACGGCCGCGACGAACGCTCCCCCCACCACCACCGTCTCCCCTACGGCACCGCCAACCCCTACATCCGCGCCCGCGCCTCCTTCAGGAACCAACCGGAGCACACCCCGGGACATACCGTCCCCCAACCCCTGACCTGACATCCCTTCCAGGGCTGATGCAGGACCTGGGGCAGAGGGAGCCACGGGAGAAGCCCCTGCCGTCGCCGAGACCAGCACCACGTGCACACCCGCGCGAGCGGAGGGAACCTTCTTCCAGGCTCTGGCCGCCTCGTCACGAGACGGGACATAGACACAGCGCCGCTGCTCATCCGGCTTGGGTCGGACGCGTGGCGCGGCACCGCCACACCCCAGCACGGCCACGCAGAGCAGCACCAGTGAACAACGCATCACGTAGCACCTCGAGGTGTGGGCGCCTGCCTCGCCTGTCGCCGGTTCGTGCTCCAGACCCTTCAAGTGAGGAGCTCACTCAGCCAGCGGCGGCCTTCGCGGAACGCGGAGCGTGTTCGCACCATTGGCTCAACATCTCGGTGAGCACCCGGATCTTCCTCGCGGGATTCTGACCTGGCGGACGAATGACATACACGCCCGCCGGGGGCGGTGGGAACCGGGTCATGAGCGGCACGAGCGCGCCGGAGCGGATGGCTTCGTCGGTGAGGCCATCGGGCAGGTAGGCGATCCCGAGCCCCGCCTTGGCGGCCTCGGCCAAGGCGATGCCGTTGTCGGCCTTGAAGCGTCCTTGCGGCCGAATCGTGATGCTCTTGTCTCCCTCCACGAAGTGCCACGCCTCGGTGCCTTGCATGAGGGCTTCATGGGCGAGGATGTCTTCCGGCGTCTCGGGTGCGCCATGCGCCTGGATGTAGTCCGGACTCGCGACGAGCCTGCCGTTGAAGGTTCCCACGCGCCTGGCGAGCAGACTGGACTCGGGGAGATAGCCGACCCGTATCGCGCAGTCGTAGCCCTCGGCGATGAGATCGACGAAGCGATCACTGTAGCTGGTGTGGATCTGGAGCCGGGGATGGCGCCGCGCCATGTCCGCCAGCAAGGCGGCGAAGGAGTTCGAGCCGAAGGAGAGCGGCGCGGCGATCCGCAGGCGGCCACGAAGGTCGCCGGAGGGGAGGATGACTTCCCTCGCGGCGTCGATCTCGGCGCAGACCCTGGCGGCATGCTCCCGGAACGCGACCCCCGCTTCCGTGAGCGCGGCGCCGTGGGTGGTGCGTGCGAGCAGCTGGACACCCAGACCCTCCTCCAGTCGGGCCAGCCGCCGACTGACCATCGACTTGGATACCCCGAGCCGACGCGCGGCGGGAGAAACCCCCCCGGCATCGGCCACCTCCACGAACGTTCTCAGCTCTTCGATATCCAACTCGGCGTTCCCCGTTGTGCAACACCCCGTACCCCGGAGCGAGGCTACCGTCGCATGAATGGGAATGACACTGTCATTCCAGGTGGCGGCGCGGTCCGTGCCCGCCCCCGGTAGCCCCTCCCACTCGCAACCCACAGAGAACAATCATGACCTTTCGCAACGGCCTCAAGTCGCTTCTTCGTCCCGAAGACTCCGTGCTCGTGCTGATCGACCATCAGCCCTTCCAGCTCGCGAACCTGAACAGCCACGATCCGCAGATGGTGGTCAACAACTCGGCGGGGCTGGCGAAGGCGGCCAAGGCCTTCAATGTCCCCACCATCCTCACGAGCGTCATCGCCGAGCGGGGCGGCTTCATCTTCCCGCAGATCACCGAGGTGTTTCCGGATCAGGAAGTGATCGACCGGACCTTCGTCAACACCTGGGAGGATCAGAAGGTGGTGGACGCGGTCAAGGCGACGGGCCGCAAGCAGCTGATCATCGCTGGCCTGTGGACCGAGGTGTGCGTCGCGATGCCGGTGATCCAGGCCCTGGGCGAAGGCTGGGACGTGACGGTCGTCACCGATGCGTCGGGGGGCGCTTCGGTCGAGGCCCATGAGGTCGCCATCCAGCGCATGATCAGGGCCGGCGCGAACGTGATGACCTGGCTGGCGGTGGCGTCCGAATGGCAGCGCGACTGGGCCCGGCTGGAGACGGCGGCCCGGCTGACGGAGGTGCTCAAGGAGCACGCGGCCGGCACCGGCATCGCCTACCTGTGGGAGCAGCAGCTGCTCCACACGCCGGTGCCGACCACCGCGGGCTGATCCGCGCCGGGCTATGCTGCCGGGCGGCCATGAACGAGCGTGACACCCGAGAAGCGCAACCCGAGCTGCGCGCGAGGCTCGAGGCGCTGGGCGCCCAGCACTGGATGGAGCTGGCGGGCGTCCAGCTGGCGTGGACCCGTGGCATGGCGTGGTTGGCGCGGGGGGAGGGGTTCGTCCCCCCGCCCCGCCCCATCGAGGAACTGGACGAGGCACTCCAGCGTTCCGGGGCGGACCTGGATTCGGAGGAGGCCCTCGCGGAGGTGATGGACCTGGTCGAACTAGTGACCGGGGCGCGCGTGGTCCGGACGCGAGAGCACCTGCACTTCCTCACGTTGGACCAACCGGGACCCGAGGTGATTCACAGCGGCACGGTCGGAGCACGGGGCCTGGCCCGCTGGGAGGACCCGCGACGGGATGCTCGAGGCCTGGTGTTCTACGCCAACCTGTGGCGAGCGGATGGCGCGGACTTCGTGTGCCTGCGGGTGGACCGCGCCTCGCGCGCCCTCTCGGTCGAGGTGGTCGACGAAGGATGGTTCGAGATCGCGGCGAGGTTGGGTTAGGGGTGGGCAATCCCGTCCCATGGATGGTGGACAGGGGATCGCCTGACGCGCTAGTCACCCCGCCCCTATGACTCCAAGCAAAAGGCGGCAGTGGGCTCGCGTCTTCATCAGCGCCCGGCGTCACGGGCTCAGTGGGTGGACGCTCCTGCGCTTCTCCTTCGAGTGCGCGAGGGTGCTGGGCTCCGCGATTCCCATTCTCCTGGCGCTGCGTGTGGCGCCTCGGCCGACGTTGAGCCTGCCACCCCTGTGGGTTCCCCGGGCCGTGGGCGTCGTCGCCGTGGTCCTCGCCTCGTGGGGGCTCCTGATGCACGGCGGCAGCCCGGCGCCGCGCGTGGAGAACACGGCGGAGGAGATGCAGGTGCCGGAATGGCTCCTCACCGACCGGAGTGACGCGGGGGTGATCGCCAAGAAGATGCCGAGCAAGAGGATGCGCGGGCAAAAGGCGCCGCCATGCGAGGCGCCCCAGGTGATGCTCAACGATGCGTGCTGGGATCGGCTCGAGCGCACCCCCCCGTGCGGCGACTTCTACGAGCAGGACGGGCGGTGTTACGTCCCGTTGGTCGAGCCGCGCAGGCTGCCCACCTCGGTCGAACCGTAGCGTCAAGGGGCTGCGCGCCCGCCAATCTCCGGGAAGCGGTCGTAGGCCCTTTTGAGCGCGTCCAATTGAGCGGGGTTGTCCAGGTCAAGCGGTGCATCCGTGAGTTGCACGACCCACGCGCCCGTCGCGGTACGCCGAGCGCGTGACAGCAGCTCCGTGTCGCGGGCCGGGTCCGGAAAGCCGATGGCCTCCGCGGTAGCGGGTGACCAGTAATTCAGCCACCCCAGGCGGTGCGGAATCTCAGGTGCGGGGATTTGCTCTGGGAGCTTGAGCGCTGGGAGCCCTCGGGGAGAAACCCCTGGCTTGCGCACCGGATCCCTCGTTTGCCGCGAGATTTCCACGCTCGCTTCGAATGGGGTCGCATGCCCCCAGAACGCGCGAGCACCTTCCGCGATGCCTTCCAGGATGTCCGCCACCGCCGCGAGTCCTGATTCTTCCAGGGGCAGTTCCGCGTGAACTTCGAGCAGCGCCTGGCCACCGGGTCCGAAGCTCGCCGACTCCGCCACACCGAAGATCGTCACGGGATGGCTCCGGTCATTGTTGCAGACGAGCGGAAAGCCCCCGTTCCTTCTGGCCTGAGCGAGCCACGTATCGCGCTGCGGTAGGGGGAGGAGTTCATGCTCGTCAGAGACGGTCCACTCCAGGCGCAAGCCAGGGGTCGCGCGTTCCATGGCATGAACAACGGCGACATGACGGCGGTCATCGTCCATCAGGGCGGGCGCGTAGACATGAATGCTCAAGGTGTTTTGTGTGAATGCCATTTCAGCACCACGTCATGAGGACGATGTTGAAACCGGGCAACAGCGCTTCCAACAGTTTCTTGTGTGCATCGGAGCGAACGCCGATGACAAAATGATAGCCGCAGGCCGCTGCGAGATCACGCTCACACCGCGCCGCCTCCACCTGCTTTTGAATTTCGATCCGCCGAACGAAGGCTTCGGTTCGGCGCGGTGTTCTGTGGAGCAGGCGCTGTTTCAGGCACGGGCAGCGTTTCAGGCGAGGGCCTTACTCCTTGGGGAAGGCCCTTCTTCTCCGCGTAGGTATCCAGCGCTTCTTTGATGGCGAAGCCCACGACCACCACGCCCGCGACAATCACCGCGCCCACGATGATCTCCGGTGCCGCCAACACGCAAACCCCAACCCCCAGGGCAGCGGCACCAGCAGAGGCAACAGCACATCGCCCCGTGGCGTCGTGAAATTCGACCCGGTCATGGTCGAGGGCATGAAAGCACCGTTCCGCCAGCTCGGGCCAGGGCGCGGAGGCCGCCTCGACGGCGCACCGCCCCTCATCCGTCCAGGGCAGCGTCGCTGCTCGCTGGAGGTTGGCGAGCCTCGCGTCCCGGATCGCGGGTTTTCTTGGGCTTGACGATGTTGTCGCGCAGGCTGGGCTCAAGAGCAGCAGTGCGATGCACGCCCGAAAACGCATGGCCAGGTCATCCATTGGAGCGAGGACTTGAGTCCCTGTACGTGGATGTTGTGAGGCGCCCCGCGCGGGCGAGCCGAAGCAGGCCCGCGCGGGCCTCGGACCACTGCCGCGTCAGCGCTTCGGACGGCTCGCCTGGCCGACTCACCGCCTCGAGCAGTGGGAACGTCGAGGCCTGGGCCCCCGGGCTGGGCGAGCGATCCGCCGTGGGGAGGATGGTGGTCATCCCGGCATGGGCCTGGCGCTCGACACACACGACGCCGTCGGGCCAGCGCGCGACGAGTTCCTGGACGACCGGGGCGACCGCGGCCTCTGGCAGCCGCTCGTCGGTGGCCTCGGCCCACTTCACCAGGACGGCCAGGCCGCGCAGCACGTCGTAGAAGTAGAAGCGCGGGAACGTGAGCGCGCGCCAGGCCCCCGCCGCGTCGCGCTCCTCGGCGTTGTGCACGCTCCGCGAGCCGTGAATGAGGGCTCGCTCCATCAGGAAGCCCGCGGCGCGATGGGCGAAGGCCTGTTGTTCGCTCGCTCCGGCGCCGCCGAGCAGCATGGCCTCGAGCGGCGCGACCGTCCCGACCATCGAGCTGGGGCACTCATGGGTCTGGAGGTACGCGGTGGGGTCGCAGGACAGGCCACCATCGGCCATCTGGTAGCGCACGAACCAGGGTTTGACCCAGGGCAGCGTTCGCTCGACGTCGATGCCGCACGCGGCGAGCACTGGCAGCATCGTGCCGAGCGCGCAATGACAGGCACAGTCGCGCTGCGTGTCCGCCCCCGGTGCATCGCCCGGGTGGATGGGGAAGAGGTGCAGGAGGCGATCCATCCGCGCGGCCATTGTCGCGGCCGTGCGCGAGGGAATCTGGCGGGCTTCGCCCAGCTCGTGGAGCAGCAGCATGTGCCACCACGGGGAGTTCCACTTGGGCCAGTACGGATCGCGCTCGAGGCTGTGCAGCGCGGCCTCCGACCCGAGGTAGGCAACGGAATCGGAGATCCCCCGCGAGACCTCCGCGCTCCGGGGCGGGCGGGAGCTGGGAACGGCGGCGAGGGTGTCGAGATCGAGGGTCATGGGGACGGGGAATGTACGAGAAAGCAAGGGAGCGCTCCCCGCGATTCTTCCCGCGGGGCCATTGACCGCGAGAAAACACCGCCGCAAGTTCACCGCGATCATCAGGAGGACATGATGAACAGCCAGATGCGTCCGCTCTACGCCATCGTCCGGTTCGACTTGAAGGCGGGAGAACTCGACACGGTGGTGTCCCTGATTCGGGAGTTCTTCGAGAAGGAAGTGAGCCAGGTTCCCGGTTTTATTTCCGCCAAACTTCATTCCAACGAAGAAGGCACCGTCTTGATCAACTACGCCACCTGGGCGTCGGCGGACGCCTTTCAGGCCTTCGTGACGAACGTGGCGAGGGTGTCTCCAATCTCCAGGAAGCTTCAAGCCTTCTCCCCGAGGACCGATCGCGTTCACGAGATCGCTCTGTGAGGTGACGGCACTGTCACCTTGACGTCAGCGCCCCCTGTCGCCGCCATGCGGGAACGGGCGTCCCTGGTAGGATGACGACCATGAATCAAGGCCAGCCCAGCAAGACCGCGGAGTGGGTCGCCCGTCAGCGCGCGGTGCACCAGGTGCGCGACCAGTCACGGCTCGTCCTCCAGGATCCCCTCGCCGTGCGCATCCTCTCCGAGGATCAGCGCTCGAAGCTGCTGCTCTCGGAGGACATCCACCAGGAGTTCTACGATCAGGACATGCGGGCCTACATGGTGGCGCGCAGCCGCTACGCGGAGGACACGCTCGAGCGGGCCGTCGCCGCGGGCGTCAGGCAATACGTCCTGCTCGGGGCGGGTCTGGACACCTTCGCCTACCGCAATCCCTTCGTCGACGTGCGGGTCTTCGAGGTCGACCACCCCGCCACCCAGGCGTGGAAGCGCGAGCGCCTCGCGAGCGCCGCCATCCCGATTCCCGAGCACCTCACCTTCGCCCCCGTGGACTTCGAGTCGCAGACGATCGAGGAGGGGCTGCGCGCGGTGGACTTCCAGTGGGATCAGCCCGCGCTCTTCTGCTGGCTGGGGGTGACCTACTACCTGACCCTCGAGGCCTTCCAGAACACCCTCGCCTTCCTGGCCGCGCGGCACCCGGGCAGCGGGCTGGTCCTCGATTACATCCTCGATTGGGAGCGGCTGAATGAGCGGGAGCAGCGCACCCTGGAGCGGACGTCGGAACGGGTCGCTTCCATGGGCGAGCCCTTCAAGACATTCTTCACCCCGGAGCAGATGGAGGCCCACCTGACGAAGGCGGGCTTCACGGGCCTCGAGGACATCGGGAGCCAGGGCATCAACGCCCGCTACTTCACGCACCGCACCGATGATCTGGCCCTGAACAACTGGGTCGGGCGTCTGGTCAGTGCGTGGCGCCCCGTGGGTTGAGTTCCGCGCCCTCCGCCTCGCCGCCCGGCCAACGCGTGAAAGGTTCGAGACCCTCCTGCTCAAGCTCGCGCCGTAGCGCGCGACGACCTCCATGGACGACACGACTGGACCCGAAGTTCTGCTCGAAGAGCTCACCGCCAATGTGCTGCGCCAGATCCAGGCCGACCCTTCCATCCAGAAGGGAGACCTCAACGCGATCATCAAGCTCGTCAATGAAAAAATCCTGCCGTATGGCGACTTCGAGCGGACCACGCGTCTGGTGATGGGACGCAACTGGCTCAAGGCCACTCCAACGCAGCGGGCTGAAATCACCGAGCAGTTCAAACTGTTGCTGATTCAGACCTATGCCGGGGCGCTCGCACGGGTGCGTGATCCGAAAATCTCGTACGGGCCCCTGCGCGTGCCGCACGATGCGACCGATGTGGTCGTGTACGCCCAGGTGCTGGACCAGGGCCAGGTCGCCGCGCTCGATTACCGGATGGCGAAAACGCCTAACGGCTGGCGTGTCTATGACATGAACATGCTGGGCGCGTGGTTGGTGCCGGCGTACCGGCAGCAATTCGGCGAACAGATCGCACAGCACGGCATCGACGGCCTGCTCCAGTTCCTGAAGCGGCGCAACGCGAGTCTGGCGAACCCGTAGCCGCCCGCTACCGCCGGGGGCCATCCGCGCCGAGGTGGGTCTGTCGGCGCGGCGCGGATTGACTGCTCTCGCGCGCGGCCAGCTTCGCGCGTTGCTTCCTCGCGAAATACACGCCCGTGGCGAGAACCACCCCCCACGCGAGCACCGGGGACACCAGGGACGTATCGACCCACGTCAAGGCCGCCAGCACGAAGCTCATCACGAAGGAGGCGCCCCCCACGGCGGCGATTCCCATGGCCAGCGGGCTCAGCTCGTCGTCCTCGCCGCGCAGCAACTGCCGCACCCACATGAGCATCCCCATGTTGAAGGTGTTCAGGAACAGCAGCAGGAAGAGGTACATCCCATCGACGCCGGTGATGAGCACCGCCTCCCCAGGCGACTCCGGGTCGTAGAACACCGGGACCTGCGCCCCCACGGGAAAGCGCCGCGCGAAGTCCTCCACCCTGCCCTTGTTCGAGGAGCCCCACGCGGCGTAGCGATACCGCGTGCTCTCGTAGGCAACGCCCTGGACCTCATACGTGTAGCGAACCTCGAAGCCGTGGGAGTTCTTGCCGACGCGCACCACCTCGCTGCGCGTGATGAGGCCCGAGGCGCCGGGATGGGACGCCGAGAGGTACTGACGCGCCATGATGTGGAAGAGCAGTCCATTGGCCGCCAGCAGGGGGAGCCCCACGAGGGCGACCATCAACAGAACCAAGGGGGGCGGAGAGCGCATGGCCGTATCCTACCTCTACCAACCAGAGGGCCCGCTCTCGGCGGATGCGCGCTGGGCGGCCCGTGCGCGCTGGTGCTGCGTGCGCCGCGAGGCCGACTTCGTGAGGGTAACCGCGTCGATCGCCAGCATGGGGACCCCCATGGCGGCGACGAGGAACAGCCTCACGGGGAGCGGGAGCGGGTACGGGTGCGGCATTGCCTCATCCTGGCTTTCGCGAGCTCCGCGTGCTGTTTCCTCGCGAAGTACACGCCCGTGGCGAGGACCGCCCCCCAGATGAGCACCAGGGGAATCAGCGACGAAGTGAGCGACATCGCCATGAACATCACGACGAGCGCCACGCAGGAGGCGATTCCCACGGTGCCAATGCCCATGGCCAGGGGGCTCAGGTCCTCTTCCGGCAAGTCGTAGACGGAGTCCGGGCGCTTGAACATCCCCGACAGGCCTTCCTTGTCGAGCAGCAGGTGCCGCACGCCCATGAACATCGCCGCGTTGAACGGGGTCACGAACATCAGCAGGAAGAGGTACATCCCATCAATGCCGGTGACGAGCACCGCCTCCCACGGCGACTCCGGGTCGTGGAACACCGGGACGCGCGCCCCCACGGGAAAGCGCCGCGCGAAGTCCCGCGCCCTGTCCTCACCCCCGCTCCACGCGGCGTAGCGGTATCGGTCACTCTCGTACGTCAGCCCCTTGACCACGTAGGTGTAGCGCACCTCGAACGTGTAGGTCTCCTCGCCCTCGGACACCACCTCGCTGTGCGTGATGAGGCCGGAAGCGCGGGGATGGGACGCGGAGAGGTACTGATGCGCCAGGACGCGGAAGATCAGCCCATTGGCCACCACCAGGGGGGCCATCATGAGGATGACCGCCAACAGCACGGCGGGATACGGGGAACGCATGGCCGCATCCTACCTCCACCCGGAGGACCGCGGCGCTCAGGGCAGGTGCGCCACGGCGCGGATTTCCACCAGTTGGTGGGGGAACGCCAGCCCCGTGACGCCAATGAGCGTGCCGGCGGGCCGGTGCGCGCCGATGTACTTCTTCCACACGGCGATGCACCTCGCGGCGTGCTCCTGGGGGTGGGTCAGGTAGACGATGACCTCGGCGAGCTGGTTGCGCGTGACGTTGAAGCCCGCCAGGACGCGGTCGAGGTTGCGCAGCGTCTGCTCGGTCTGGGCCTCGATGTCCCCTTCCCCGATGAACGCGCCGCTCATGTCATGGGAGAACTGGCCCGCGATGTAGAGGGTGCCGCCGACGCGGTAGGCCTGGCTGACGCCGTTGGCCTCCTCCCATTCGACGCCGTGGTGGTAGGTGGTGAGGGTGCTCGACATGGGGGCTGCTCCTTGGAAGGTGTTCCCAGAACCCTAGCGGTGGCATTGTCGAATGGCGGGCCCCACTGAGGGGACGCGGGAGCGAGGCCACGGGGTGCGCACCAACCTCAACGACATCTCCGTGTTCATGGCCGTCGTCGACGCCGGCAGCTTCGTGGCCGGTGGGCAGGCGCTGGGCCTGACGCGCTCGGCGGCGGGCAAGGCCGTGATGCGGCTGGAGGATCGGCTCGGGGTGCGCCTGCTGCACCGCACCACCCGGACGCTGAGCCTCACCGACGAGGGCCGGGCCTTCTACGACCGGGGCCTGCGCATCTTCGCGGAGATCGAGGACGCCGAGGCCAGTGTGGCCCGTCGCGCCGGGACGCCGCGCGGCGTGTTGCGGCTGACCGTGCCGGATGCCTTCGGACGGCGGGTGCTCATGCCCCTGGTGATGAAGTACCTGCGCGCCTGGCCAGACGTGCAGGTCGAGGTGAGCTTCACCGACCGCGTGGTGGATCTCATCGAGGAGGGCTTCGACCTGGCGGTGCGCATCGGGGTCACGGATCCGGACTCGCGGCTGGTCTCCCGCGTTATCGCCCGCTACCCGGTGCTGCTCTGCGCGGCGCCGTCCTACCTCGCCGAGCGGGGCGTGCCGGAAGACGCCGAGGACCTGGCGCGCCATGACTGCCTGGTGTTCAGCAGCGCCACCCGGCGGCAGGGCTGGCGTGTCCGGGGCGACGAGGGCGCCTGGGTGAAGGTGTCCGGACGCAGCCGCCTGCGGCTCGACAGTGGCGAGGCCCTCCGGGACGCGGCCGTGGCCGGGGCGGGCATCGCGCTGCTCCCCGACTTCCTCGTGGCCGAGGACCTCGCCGCCGGCCGCCTCACGCGGGTGCTCGCGGACCGGGACGTCGGCGAGGCGAAGATCGTGACGCTCTACCCGACCCGGCGGCTGTTGGAACCGCGCGTGCGGCGGTTCCTCGATCTGCTGACCCAGGAGCTGGAGCCCCTCAAGGCGCCGGAGCGGTGAGGGCCTCCACGGCGCACTGGACGCCCTGGACCACGCGGGCCATGCGCGCGTAGTCCAGGCGCTCCCAGGTGTCCTGGCCCGTGTGGTAGTGCGGATTGCGGAACAGGGCGGTGTCGGTGACCATGACGGCCGGGTAGCCCTCGTCCCAGAAGCTCGCGTGGTCGGAGAAGTCCACGCCCGTGAGCCCGCGCGGCGCGGCCAGGGCCTCGGTGGCGAGGCCCGGCTCGGCCCGCAGCGCGCCGTGCACCGTGGAGACGAGGGCCTCGTCGTCCGCGCGGCCCACCACGGCGATGAAGTGGCCCTCGCGGGGATAGCGCCACTTGAGCGCCGCCACCGGGTACTCCTGGCTGTCGGGCGCGTCGGAGAAGTAGCCCAGGCTCTCCAGGCTGATCATCGCGCGCACGCGCTCTCCCCGCTCGCGCAGGCCCCGGGCGTGCACCTTGCTGCCCTGCGTGGGCTCGCGGAAGTGGGGCGGCTCCTCCAGGGTGAAGCCCACCAGGTCCACCCGCAGGGCGGGCGGATGCGCGCCGAGCCAGGTCGCGAGCTCCAGCAGGCCCGCCACCCCGCTGGCGTTGTCGTCCGCCCCGGGCGCGCCCTCGGCCGCGTCGTAGTGCGCGCCGATGACGAGCCGCTCGCCCTCCTCCGGTCCGAAGCGGGCGATGACGTTGCGGTAGGGCCGCCCCGCCACCGTGTACGGCTCGGAGCGCACGTGGCCCCCGGCGCGCGTGAGCGCCTCGGTGAGGTAGACGGCCGTGCGCTCCAGGTTCTCCGGATGCGCGTGGTCGCGCGGCACGAAGGTCTCGCTCAACTGGCGCACGTGCTCCTTCAGGCGCTCGGGCGCCACCGGGACGGGCGTACACGCGCGCGCCGAGGCGGTGGCGGGCGCGCGCCCCGTCTCGAGGACCCCGGCGGCGAGGCCCCCCAGACACAGGACCGCGAGACTCCCCCCGGCGATCCACCCCTTCTTCATGCGGCGCTCCCCCATGTGACGGCCTCCTGTCTGGACTCCGCACGGGCCTTTGCAAATCATGCACCCGGGCACGGCTTATCGGGTGATGCAGGCCGCCTGCGCCGGGTTTGGGTCAATTTGTCCCAGCGGGGCTTTCATCACGCGACACCGTGTCGGGGTGTGTTTGGCTTCCGCCCATGCCAGAACATGTGAACAAGGTCTCCATCATCGGCGCGGGCGCGGTGGGCGCCACCATCGCCTACGCCGCGATGATCCGGGGGGTGGCCAAGCACTTCGTCCTCTACGACATCAACCGCGCCAAGGTGGACGCGGAGGTGTTGGATCTCAACCACGGGCTGCAATTCATGCCCATGGCCACGCTGGTGGGCTCGGATGACCTGGCCGCGTGCGCGAACTCGGACGTGGTGGTCATCACCGCCGGGGCCAAGCAGCAGCCGGGACAGACGCGGCTGGAGCTGGCGGGCGCGAACGTGGAGCTGTGCCGCAAGCTCGTGCCCGCCTTGATGAAGGTGGCGCCCGACGCCCTGCTGCTCGTGGTCACCAACCCCGTGGACGTGGTGACGTACGTGGTGCAGCAGCTCAGCGGACTGCCCGCCCGGCGGGTGTTCGGCAGCGGCACCGTGCTGGACTCCTCCCGGCTGCGCTTCCTCGTGGCGCGCCACCTGAACCTGGCCGTGCAGAACGTGCACGCCTTCGTCGCCGGGGAGCACGGGGACTCGGAGCTCGCCCTGTGGAGCTCGGCCACCGTGGGCGGCCAGCCCCTGCTCAA
Organism: Archangium primigenium; assembly: GCF_016904885.1. NCBI lineage: Bacteria > Pseudomonadati > Myxococcota > Myxococcia > Myxococcales > Archangiaceae > Melittangium > [Archangium] primigenium. The sequence goes on along the minus strand of NZ_JADWYI010000001.1, from coordinate 5,430,206 downwards.
CTGGTCCGTGCCCGGGCGCCCGGCGCTCACGGAGGCGGATCGCACCCGCATCTTCGATGACGTGCGCAACGCCGCCTACCACATCATCCGGGGCAAGGGCGCCACGAACTACGCCATCGGCCTGGCCACGGCGCAGATCCTCGAGGCGGTGCTGCACCATGAGCAGCGCGTGCTGCCGGTGAGCTCCCGCCTGGAGGGCTACCTGGGCATCGACGACGTGTGCATGAGCGTGCCCAGCATCGTCAACCGCGGCGGCGTGGAGGCGGTGCTGGAGCTGCCCGTGAACGACGCCGAGGCCCAGGGCTTGCGGCACAGCGCCGACACCATCCGCAAGACGATCCGCGCGCTGGGTTTCTGAGGCCCGCCCGGCTCAGGGCGCGGTGAAGACGCAGCGGGTGACCGGGCGGATGATGTCCTCCAGGACATACAGGTAGTAGGCCCGGCCGCTCACGAGCGCCGGGGGCGCGCCCACCCGCGGGAAGCGCTGGGCGAGGCCCCCGGGCACGGTGCCGTAGCGCACCGTGCCGCTCTCGAAGGGCACGCCACCCTCGGGCACGTCGAGGCGCCAGCGCGTGCCCTCGGGCAGATCCAGGTTGGGCGGCACGGTGGGCGTGGCGGCCTCGGCCTCGAGCACGTACAGGTAGCGCGCCGGACCGCCCCGCCACACGACGGTGCCGTCCGCGCCCACGCCCTCGCCCTTGTCACACGCCTCCGGCCGGAAGAAGCGCTGCGCGTCCAGGGGGCCCGCGCCGTAGGGATTGTCGCTGAAGTCGCCGCGCGAGTAGCCCCGGTGGGCCAGCTCCGCCTCGAAGAAGCGGGCGATGCGCGCCGCGTCCGTGGTGACGAAGATGGAGTCGTGGGGCCGCTCGGGCGAGGCGCGCGAGAAGCCGTTGTTGTCCTCGGGCCGGTAGGCGCCAAAGCCCACCGTGTCGATCCACCCCGCGCCCATGGCGAGCCCCCGGGGATGGAAGGAGTTGATGAAGTTGCCCGGCGACTCGACGAACCAGTTGGACGGGCCCCGGGGCGAGCGCGTGGAGTGGCAGCACACGCACGCCGTCGACTCGATCTGCGAGCGCACCCACTTCACCTCCGCCGCATAGGCGGGATCGTTCATGCGCGCATCCTCCCGCGTGGAGTCCGGCGCGGGGGGCACCGGGTAGTACGGGCGCTGGGTGCGCACCCGATCACAGCTCGCGTATTGATCGAAGGACCGACCGGGCTCGGTGGCCCCGGAGATCATCTCCCAGGTGCACACCTGGCCGCCCTCGGACAGCCCCGGGGGCTCGCCCGCCAGGGGCGCCTTGCAGGTGCGCACCGGCTGGAGGAACGTGGCCAGGCCGCCGCCTCCCCCACCGCCCTGCTCCTCCTTGCCGCCACACACGGGCGCGGGATCGAACACGCCGCCGCCGAACAGCTCACAGCCGCGCTTCATGGAGCCGCACTTCTGGGCCTCCGTGCCGGGGAAGCTGATGCGGGCCCAGCGCTCCTTGCCCTCCTCGAGGAAACAGTAGCCCAGCCGCTCCGACAGCCCACACGCCGAGCCCAGCACCACCTGGGCGTCCTGGTCCTCGCAGTCCTCCGTCGCGGCCTTCTCGGTCCACTCGCCCACGTAGTCGCGGCACTCCTCCAGCTCACTGAAGCGGTTCTTGTAGACACAGTGGCCCACCACCTTCTCCGGAACGACGGGGACGGTGCCGCCCTGGCACGCCACGCTGGCGCACACGAGCAGGGACAAGAACAACGGCCGGGACATGGACATACGGCTCCCAAGGGGGTCGGGGGGTGGGACGGCTCGGGACGTACGGGCCTTCTTTTATTCCGCTACACGGGGCATTTCGGGGGGCGCGGCGCCCTGTTCAGCAGTGGACATGGGACCAGGCGGGCGACCCCCGCCCCCGAGGCGCCGAATGCCCGGCCCCCCCGGCGCGGCGCGGTTAGAGTGCCCCTCGCATGTCGTCCCCTGAAGAAGGACCGTTCTCGACGCGCGGCGAGCTGGAGCGCTGGGCCGAGGCCCACCAGGTCCGCCACGCCCTCGCGGTCTCCGCCCCCCTGCTCCTCACGGAGCTGCCCCTCAACGAGGCGCGGCTCAAGGGCCTGCAGTATGCCCTGAGCGGACTGGCGGTGCGGGACGTGGGCTCGCGCGAGGGGGCCGTGCGGCACGTGGGGGCCCGGGGCGCGGGCCTGGAGACGGCGCTCGCCGAGGCGGCCTGGGCCTTCCTGCGCCAGGAGGCCGACTCCGTCGCGCGGGGCCTCGTCGAGGAGGCGGCTCGCCGGGAGTCCCATCCGGACGCCGCGCTCGCGCCCTTGTGGAGCCGGCTGCTCGGGCTGCGCCGCGCGCTGCGGCCCCTGGCGGCGCCCCGCTCGCGGGCCTGGCGGGCCGCCTGTGCGTGGGACTTCGACATGACGGCCTGCGCCTTCAAGTGGAAGGAGCGCGAGCGCGTGGTGCGCGCCGGTCCGGACTACGGCACCGTGGGCGTCTCGGCGCGGCTGACGTTCACCCCGGACGGCGAGGACAAGGTCGAGTGCAGCTGCCTCACCCGGCAGAAGGGCTGCGTGCATGTCCTCGCGCTCGTGGACACGGTGTTGGACTTGCTCGACGACGGCGCCCGCGCCCCCGAGGCCCGGCGGATCGCCGGGGAGATCCTCCGCCCCGCGTGGGCCCGGGCGCTCCAGGAGCTGGAGTGGCTGGAGGCCGAGGCGGACAAGCCCCGGGTGGGCATCGAGGTGTGGTGGTGCATCGCGCACGAGCTGGGCGCGCTGACGGTCTCCCCGCTCGTGAAGAAGCAGACGCGCCGGGGCACGTGGAGCTCGGGCATGCGGATGACCGCGGCGCGGCTGCTCGAGGAGCACCGCGAGCTGCTCGGCGAGGCGGATCTGCGCATCGCCGAGCACCTGGCCTCGTGGGCACCGGCCTCCCGCGCCGCGGGCACCTATCCCGCGCGGGCCTTCCTGGCGCTGGTGGGCCACCCCCGCGCCGCGCTGGAGTTGCGCCCCGACACGCCCCTGGAGGTCAAGCGCGTGCGGCTGGGCTTCAACGCCCTGGAGACGGAGGAGCACATCCAGCTGGAGCCCTCCCTGGACGGCGAGCGCTTCAACCCCAAGACGCTCGCGGCCCTGCTGCGCGCGTTCGCGCCGGGCGAGCCCCTGTTCACCGTGGAGGAGCACCGCGACCGCTGCCTGCTCATCGACGTGGGCGACGAGGCGCGGCGGCTGTGGAGCGTGCTCGACAAGCACGGGGACCGCTTTCCCCCGGAGAGCCACGGCGTGCTGCTCGAGCGGCTGTCCCGGCTGGAGGCGCGGCTGCCCTTGTCCGTGCCCTCCACGCTCAAGGGCCGCGAGTTCCTCACGGAGACGGGGCCCGTGGTGCGCCTGCGCCTGTTGCCCGACGTGTCCCTGGAGCTGGAATTGCTCGTGCGGCCGGGGCCGGGGGCGCCGCTGTACACCCCGGGGGTGGGCCCGCGGGACGTGCTGCTCGCGCGGGACGGCCAGCGCGGGTACGTGCGCCGCCAGTTGCTCAAGGAGGAGGCCCTGGCCCGCGAGGCCCTGCGCCCCCTGCCCCTGTCCACCGCCGAGGAAGGGCCCCCCTTCCACTTCCGGCTCGCGGACACGGAGGAGGCGCTGCGGCTCGTCGCCACGCTGCGCACGCCCCCCGAGGGCCTGGAGGTGGAGTGGCTCGACGCGAAGCCCACCGTCGTGTCGTCCGGCGGCCTCGAGGCGCTCAAGGTGCAGGTGGAGCGCAAGCGCGACTGGTTCGGCGTCCTGGGCGAGCTCAAGGTCGAGACGAGCCGGATTGAGTTGGCGGTGCTGCTGGACGCGGCCCGGCGGCAGAAGCGCTTCGTGCGCCTGGACGAGCACCGGTGGGTGGAGCTGAGCGACGCGCTGCGGCAGCGGCTGCTGGCGGTGTCGGATCACGCCTTCCTGGGAAAGAACCGCGTGGAGCTGTCACCGGGCGCCGTCCCGGCCCTGCGCGCGCTGGAGGACGCCGGGGCCGAGGTGGAGGCCGCGCCCGCGTGGCGGCTGCTGACGGAGCGCCTGGCCGCGTCGCTGTCGCTCAAGCCCAAGCCCCCCGCCGGGCTCACCGCCACCCTGCGCGACTACCAGGTGGAGGGCCATGCCTGGCTCAGCCGGGTGGCGGCCTGGGGCGCGGGCGCGTGCCTCGCGGACGACATGGGCCTGGGCAAGACGGTGCAGGCCATCGCCCTGCTGGTGGATCGCGCGCGGTTGGGCCCGGCGCTCGTGCTCGCGCCCACGTCGGTCTCCCTCAACTGGGTGGAGGAGCTGCGGCGCTTCGCCCCGGGGCTGCGGCCCGTGCTCTACGCGGACCAGGCGGATCGCGCCGCGTGCCTCCAGAAGCTCAAGGGCAAGGACGTGCTCATCGTGAGCTATGGCCTGCTGGTGCGCGACGCGGCGGCGCTCGGCGCGGTGGCCTTCGCCACGCTCGTGGCGGACGAGGCCCAGGCGCTCAAGAACCCCAACACCCGCCGGGCCCGGGCCGCGCGGCAGCTCACCGCGGGCTTCCGGGTGGCGCTGTCGGGCACGCCGCTGGAGAACCACCTGGGCGAGCTGTGGAGCCTCTTCTCCATCGTCTTCCCGGGCCTGCTTGGCAGTTGGGAGCAGTTCCGCGAGCGCTTCGCCAGCCCCATCGAGCGCGGCAAGCACCCCGAGGCGAGCGCGGCCCTGGCGCGTGTCATCAGTCCGTTCCTGTTGCGGCGCACCAAGCGCGAGGTGGCCCGCGAGCTGCCCTCGCGCACGGAGATCCAGGTCCCGGTGGCGCTCTCCGAGGAGGAGTGGACGCTCTACGAGGACGCGCGGCTGGCGGCGGTGGCGGAGGTGAGCGAGCAGGGCAAGGGCGTGCGGGACGAGCAGCAGCGCTTCCAGGTGCTCGCGGCGCTCACCCGGCTGCGGCTGCTCGCCTCGCACCCGCGGCTGCATGATCCGGAGTCCGCCGTGGCCTCGTCCAAGATGCGGCGCCTGCTGGAGCTCCTGGAGGAGCTGCGCAGCGAGGGCCACCGGGCGCTGGTGTTCAGCCAGTTCACCTCGCACCTGGCGCTGGTGCGCGAGGAGTTGGAGCGCGGGGGCTTCAGCTTCCAGTACCTGGATGGCTCGACCCCGGCGGGCGCGCGCGCCCAGCGCATCCAGGCCTTCCAGGAGGGGGCGGGGGACGTGTTCCTCATCTCGCTCAAGGCGGGCGGCACGGGCATCAACCTCACCGCGGCCGACTACATCATCCACCTGGATCCCTGGTGGAACCCGGCCGTGGAGGATCAGGCGACGGACCGCGCCCACCGCATCGGCCAGACCCGACCGGTGACGGTGTACCGGCTCATCGCCCGGGGGACGATCGAGGAGAAGATCCTCTCGCTGCACACGGACAAGCGCGCGCTGGTGGCCGGCGTGCTGGAGGGCACGGACGTGGCCGCGCGGCTCACGACGAAGGATCTGCTCGCCCTGCTCGCCGCCGGAGAAGCCCCGCGCGACGCCCGGGACGAGGACGCCGAGCCGCTCACACGCACGGTGCATTGAGCCCCCGCCCCGGGCACGTGGGAAAGGAATTCGCCCCCGGTGGGAACCGCCGCGCCCCGGCATCCGGGCGGGCACGCCGGGAGGATGTGTGCCTTGTCGCCCCGCCCCGGCGTCCCAAACATCCAGGGCATGAACCTGATCATCCTCCTGCTGGTCCTGGCGCTGATTTTTGGTGGAGTGGGCCTGTTCGTCACGGGGCTCAAGTGGCTGCTCATCGTCTCGGCGGCGCTGTTCGTCGCCAGCCTCGTGAGCGGCACGGTGAACCGGGGTCGCCTGCGCGCTTGACGCGGACGGCCCTGTCCAATCAAGGACACGGGACACGGACTGGGGTAGAAGGCGCGGGTTCCCTCTACCAAGGACACCCACGTGGCCGGATCCAGTCTGCTCGCCTTGCTCGATGACATCGCCACCATCCTCGATGACGTGGCGGTGATGACCAAGGTGGCGGCGAAGAAGACCGCGGGCGTGTTGGGCGACGATCTGGCGCTCAACGCCCAGCAGGTCACCGGCGTGAAGGCCGACCGGGAGCTGCCGGTGGTCTGGGCCGTGGCCAAGGGCTCCATGGTGAACAAGGCCATCCTGGTGCCCGCGGCGCTGGCCATCAGCGCGTTCGCGGCCTGGGCGGTGACGCCCCTGTTGATGGTGGGCGGTCTCTACCTGTGCTTCGAGGGCGTCGAGAAGCTGGCGCACAAGTTCCTGCACAGCGACGAGGAAGCCGAGGCGCACCACCAGCAGCGCGTCCAGGCCATGGCGGATCCCCAGGTGGATCTGGTGGCGATGGAGAAGGAGAAGATCAAGGGCGCGGTGCGCACCGACTTCATCCTCTCCGCGGAGATCATCGCCATCGCGCTGGGCGTCGTGGCGGTGGAGACCTTCACGGAACAGGCGCTGGTGCTGGTGTCCATCGCGGTGGTGATGACGGTGGGCGTGTATGGCCTGGTGGCGGGCATCGTCAAACTGGACGACGCGGGGCTCGCGCTCACCCGTCGGCCCGGGGCGGCGTCGCGCAAGGTGGGCGCGCTCATCCTCAAGGGCGCGCCGTGGCTCATGAAGGGCCTGTCGGTGGCGGGCACGGCGGCCATGTTCCTGGTGGGCGGCGGCATCCTCACCCACGGCATCGCCGTGCTGCACCATGGCATCGAGGGACTGGCGCACCGCGCGGGCGAGGTGCCGGGCGTGGGCGGACTGCTCGGGGTGCTCACGCCGATGCTGGCCAACGCGGTGGTGGGCATCGTGGCGGGCAGCCTGGCGCTGGGCGTGGTGATGGCCGTCCAGCGGCTGCGCGGTGGCAAGGCCAAGGCCGCCTGACCCGAGGCCTCAGGTGCGCGCGGGGGTCGGCGCCGACTCCGGCTCCACGCACCAGCGCGCGAGCAGCAGGCCGACCCCGGACACGAGCGTGCCCCACATCGCCCCGGAGCCGCTCACGCCCTGGAGCAGCGCCAGCACGACCTCGAGTCCCGCGAGCACGAGCAGGCCGCGCCGCACCCGCCGGCGCCCCTCCCCGGTGCGACCCAGGGCCACGGCGGCCCCCACGCTCCCGAGGTTGAGCACCGCCTGCACACCCATCCATGTCCGCGCCTGACGCTTGAGCCCCTGCCGCCAGGCGGGCTCGGGCGGAGGCGGCACGGCGCCCTCGACTCCCGCCAGCATGTCCGCCGTCGCGCCGAACGTCTTGAAGTGATCCTCGGTGGCCTCCACGAGGATCCACTGCGCCCCGAGCGCCATCACCACCGCCAGCACCATGCCGCCCCAGGCCACGGTCGAGCCCTCCGTCTTCATGACACTCCCTCCCGGGCCTCCGCCGATGGACGGACGGCCAGTTCCAGGCGCACCCGGGCGCCGCCCTCGGGTCGGTTCTCCGCGCGGATCGTCCCCCCGAAGCGCTCCACCATCTCGCGCGACAGGTTCAGCCCCAACCCCGTGCCCTTCTCCGGCCCCTTCGTGGTGAAGAAGGCCTCGAAGAGCCGCGGCAACACCTCGGGAGCGAAGCCCGGGCCGTTGTCCTCCACCAGCAGCACCACCCGCCCGTTCTCCACGCCGCCCGAGATGCGCACCTCGCCCTCGGGCACCCGCGCCTCCTCCAGGGCGTCTCCCGCGTTCACCAGCAGGTTGAGCACCACCTGCGCCAGCCGGCGCGGCGCGGCGATCACCTCGGGCAGCCCCGGAGGCACCTCCACGCGCAGCCGGGCCACGTTGCGCAGCCGCACCGCCGCCAGCATCGCCGCGTCCGTCACCACGTCCGCCAGCACGCACTCCGCGGGCTCCTCCCCGTCCATGCGCGAGAAGCCCTTGAGATCCGTGACGATCCGCTGGATGCGCTCCACGCCCACGTGCGTCTCGTCGAAGACCTCGCGGGCCTCCTCCCGCACGGACTCGGGCAGATGGGCGAGCAGCTCGGCGCGCAGGTAGTCCAGGTTGGAGCGCACGAAGGCCAGCGGGTTGTTGATTTCGTGCATGACGTTGGCCGCCAGCCGCCCCACCGTGGCCAGCTTCTCCGCCTGGGTCCGGTGCCGCTCGGCCACGGTGAGCTTCTCCAGGGCCTCGCGCCGGGCGCGCTCGATGAGCACCTGGGCCTCGCTGGCCTGGGCCTTGCGGAAGCGGATGGCCCCGAGCGTGCCGAAGAAGGTGGAGCTCACCACCAGCACGTACCAGCCCAGGAGCCCCTCGGGATGGCCCTCCAGCCCCCCCATGAGGACCAGGCCCAACAGACACACCGCGCCGGAGAGCACGGCGGGCATCGCCGTCTCCGTGAAGACGAGCGCGATCACCAGGGGCACGCTCGCCGTGGAGCCCACGTAGGGGCTCTGGGTGCCGCCCGTCAGGAAGATGAGCCCGACGAAGAAGGCGGACGCCAGCACGGTCTGGAGTGAATCGGCCCAGGTGCTCCAGCGCGCCTGGAGCCGTCCCCGCAGCCACATGACGGCCAGGACCTCCAGGCCCCAGGCGATCCGCAGCACCAGGGTCTCCGGGCTCGGGCGCCCGAGCATCCAGCGGTCCAGGGGATAGAGCAGGGTCATCGCCACGGCGAACAGCCAGGACAACCGCCAGCGCCGTTGGACGTCTGTCAGGGGATTGGACGGGAAGGACAAACGAGGAAGCGACACGTGGGAATCCAGGGAATCCAGCGGACCCCCAGCCTATCATTGGCCTGGAGTCCAGGGGGAGCCCGGCCCGCCCGTGGCCCGGGCCCCCCTTGGCGCGCTCACACGCCGCTCACCTCACTGGCATTGAGCCTGGACGGTGAGCGTGGCGGTGGCCTCCGAGGCAACGTACAGCGCGTCGCCGTCGTACACCGCGCGCACCGCATGGTCGCCGGGCGTCAGGGACAGGGCCAGACCGTCCAAGGACTCCACGGGCTGTCCGTCGAGGAAGTAGCGCACCGGGCGGCTCAGCGGCATGCCCGCCGTGGAGTCGAACAGGTAGGCCTTCATCGTGAGGGGCTGTCCTTGGGGCAAGGTCAAGTCGTGGAGGGACAGCGCGGTGGTGTGCCGGAGAATGGTCACCACGGCCTCGGTGGAGCGGGCATTGCCCGCGAAGTCCTTCACCGTGACGCGCAGGTGGTGGGTGCCCGGGTACAGGCGCTCGCTCCAGGCGCGCCGGCTGAACTCCTTCACCGTTCCGTTGGGGTACACCACCCGCCAATAGAAGCCCTGGACGCCCGAGCCGTGGTCGATGCCCCCGGCCTCGAACTCCATCGGCGCTTCCTGCCAGGGCACGGTCATCGACTCGGGCGTGCAGCCGAAGGTGGGCGGCGTGGTGTCCACGATGTGCGGCCCGCTCTGGGCGGGCTGGCCCTGGCCGGGCTGACCCGGAAGGGACGGATAGAAGAGGTAGCGGGGCTTGCAGTCGTAGTCCGGCCGCGCGAGCACCACCTGGACCCGGCCGCTGGCGTCCGCCGTGAAGGTGCCCCGGGGAAGCTCCCCCAGGCCATCGTTCTGGAAGACCGTCAGCACGCCTCCGGGCACGGTCTTGAGCGTCCAGGACAGCGTGTTCTGGGCGGCGCCGATGATGGCGGGGGGCTGGGACAGGAGGTCGGGCGCGTTGGGCACGCCGATGACCAGGGTCGTGCTGACGTCCGTGCCCCGGGCGTTGCGGGCCGTCACGCGCAGCGTGTGCGGGCCCAGGGGCAGGCGCACGTCACGCGCCCAGGCGCCGCCGCTCGACGGGAAGGCCGTGTAGAGCGTGCCACTGCCCGCCTCGCGGATCTCGATGATGCAGCCACACGGGTGGGCGGTGCCGCCTTCCACGCGCACGGTGAAGAACCCCGCGCCCCCACCGGCCTGGTCCGGCGTGTAGACACGGCCGCTCCAGGGACTGGTGAGCCAGACGGTGGGCGGCGGCGGCGGCCGGCTGGTGGGGTCCAGCGGGTTGGAGCCCGCCTCCACCTCAAGCCCGTCCCCGAAGCCGTCTCCGTCCGTGTCCGGGTCGAGCGGATCGGTCCCGATGATCACCTCGTCCCCGTCGGACAGACCATCTCCGTCCGTGTCCCGGTTGTCCGGATCCGTTCCCCGCGCGTCCTCCTCGCCATCCGGGACGCCATCCCCATCCCGGTCCTCGATCGCGGTGAGGGTGAGGGTGCTCGACACGAAGCCGGGCAACAGGTCCTGCTGGGGCGCGGGCAGATCGATGCCCGAGTAGATGGCGCGCAAGTCCTGCACGCCGGTGGCGGACCAGGTGGAGCCCGGCACCCACTGGACGGTGTAGACGCCATCGCCATCCGCATCGGTGTCCGAGCCCACGGCGATGCCCGCGACATGGAAGGTCACCACGCCCTTGCCGGGACCGGTGATGGCGCGCTTGTCCGCGAAGAGGGAGGCGCCAGAGACGGCCTCCTTCACCTGGACGGACAGGGTCTGGGGAACCAGCCGCGAGGTCACGGTGGCGTGGGCCCCGGAGAGGAAGGTCAGCGCGGTGGCCAGACCCGTCTTGGGGGGCGGCGGATTGGTGGACACGGTGACCGTCGCCGAGGCGGTGATGCGGGTGTTGAGCCGGGAGCGCGCCGTCAGCGTGAACTGCACTGGCAGAGCCTGAGGAAGATGGGCCGGAGCGATGATCTGAAGCGTGGCACTCGCGTGGGTACCCGACGCCACCGCGAGGGTCGGAGGCGTCACCGTGGCCTTCCAGCCCGGCAATCCACCTCGCACGGAGAGGGTATAGGTGTCGGTGACATCGAAGGCGCCCGTGTTCTCGACCTGGACCGGGAATGTCACGAGCTGGGGGTCGGAGGAGTTGGCGTCGATGATCCGATGAGAATCTTCCGGTAGGGCGATCCGCACCCCCAGCTCGCCGAAGCACGACAAACCCAGGATGGCAAAGGTGGTGGGAATGTCCTGGGTGACGAAGCGCTCGTTCTTCCAGAAGCCATCTGGGTCTTGCTGCTTCACCAGCCAGTTGGCCGCGTTGAACACATGCCTGTCGTCCTGCAGGCCTGTGCCCGAGCGGCACAACGCGTACAGGACGAGGCCCGTGTTGAATTCATCTGGAACTCCATCCTTGTAGTCGCCCCACGCGACGGAGCTGGAGGTGGCATTCAGCAGTGCGGTCGTCAGGGTCTGCACGTCCGCATCCGAGGCGGTAGCGCCCGAGGCGATCAGGCCCAGCAGCGCATAGGCCCGCTGGTAGTTGCGACCCATGACCGCCTCATGCGTGTTGTCCTTGTTCGCCCGCAGCCAGTCGGCGGCCCTGGCTAGACTGGCCGAGTACGCCTCGGCTTGCGCCCCGACCACACGCTTATGGGCCTGGGCGATGCCCATCATCATGCGCGCCGTCACGGGTACATCCCCGTAGGTGGTGGGCAGGGAGTGGTGCTCCTCTCGCCACCGACCGTCGGTTTGCTGAACGGACAGGCTCCACTCGGCCGCCTTCACCAGTTCCTTGCTGTAGCGCGTGGCCACGTGCTGGTCGTAGCCCGCGAGCCCGAAGAAGGCGTAGCTCGTCTTACTGACCCGAAGGGTATCCCCCTCATAGACCCAGAAGCCGTCGGCTGTTTGATCCGTCACGGCGTGAGTGGCCAGATAGGCCAGACCCTCCGTCTCACCTTCATCCACGGCGTAGCCCCCTGCCCTGGCGGTGGACGCCCCGAACAGGGCCGCGCCCTGCCGGTGACACGCCTGACAGCCATTGACGCGGGAGAACGCCACCACGTCTGGCACCAGGTAGTTGATGCCCTTCTGCACCGTTCGGGGAAGCGCGTCGCTGGACTGCGCGCGTGCGGGCATGACCATGACGAACGAGAGCAGCAAGGCCGCTCCCAGCCAGTTTCTACGGAATGACATGTGGGAAAGACTCCTCGACGAGCCCAGGTTCCGGCGAGAGCCCAGCTCCGCCCGCGTCCTGGGGACATGACTGCCGTTGAATGCCATGTCTCTTGAGTCCTAATCAATCCATAAGCGCCACATCGTGTCTGGATTGGAATTCGTCCTCGAAATCTCACTTTTCAGGGGCCGACGACGCATGGTTTCAAGACTCGAGGTCTCTATCCCTATCCGCCTGGGAAAAAAGCCTCGCGGCGCCGTTGACCCGCCCCCGGGACTCGGGTCTCTTCGCGCGCGTGAATCGGTTCGCCCTGCTCCTCGCCCTGGCCTTCGCCGTCCATGGCGCCGTGTCGTCCGGCTTCGGGCCCCAACTGCGCGAGGCGTGGAGCGCCGCGGGGGACTACCGCGAGCGGCGCGTCCTGCATGCCTTCGGCGGCATGGACCTCGAGGCCATCCGCACCCGGCTCGATGCCTGTCTGCCCACCTCCCAGGCCGTGGCGCTCGGGCCCGAGGCGCTCGTGGATGGCTTCGCGTCCCAGCGGCTGACCGAGGCCCTCTACCCCCGCCTCATCGACGCCACGTCCCCCTTCTCCCTGGAGTGGATGGATCCCGCGCGGCTCGACCCCTCGCGCATGCTTCCGTTGGCCGCGACGCGGGGGGAGCAGCGGCTCGCGCTGCTCGGCCCCTGCCCCTCCGAGCCGCCTGGCGAGACGCTCGCGGCGGACCGGACGCGGCTCGCCCTGCCCCGGCTCGTCCTGTCGGTGGCGGCCGTGATGGGCCTCGGGCTGTTGCCGTGGGCGCTCGTGGCCCGGCGCTCACGTCGGCCCCTGGCGCTGGCCTCGGTCTGGCTCCTGGGCGCGATGGTCCTCGCGCTGCTCGTCGCCGGGGCCACGGTGCTGCAGGGGCCCCTGTCCTGGACGGCCGTGCGCGTGGGGGGCGTGCTCCTGGGCGGCGCCGCGCTCGTGCGCACGCGGGCCGTGTGGGGGCCGGCGCTCCCCGCCGCGCTCGGGCGCCTGCGCCGCGCGCCGGAAGTCCTGGTCCTCCTGGCGCTGCTCGGCGCGTTCACCGTGCGCCTGGGGCTCTGGCCCGTGACGGGCTGGGATGGCCGGTCCATCTGGCTCTTCCACGCCCGGCGCATCTTCCTGCACGGCATGTTCGCGAACGCGGACGTGCTGAACCTGGACAGCCGCTGGTCCCACCCCCAGTACCCGCCCCTGTTGTCCGGCTGGCTCGCCTTCTTCGGCGCGGACGGCCCCGTCTTCAACGAGCGCTCCGCGGGCCTCGCCCTCGGGGTGCTGCTGGCGGGGCTCCTGGCTCTGCTCTGGCGCGTGGCGCGCGAGGAGCTCGGGCGCTGGGTGGGTGGGGCCCTCACCGTGGGGCTGTTCTTCGCCGTCCAGCGGCTGTGCGCCTGGGGCTACGCGGATGGCTTCCTCGCGCTGCTGCTGGTGCTCCAGGTGCTGGGGCTCGGCTCGGCCCGGTTCCGGTGGGAGGGCTGGCTCGCGGCGTGGGCCGCGGCCCTGCTCAAGCAGGAAGGCGCGCTGCTCGCGGCGGTGTTCGCGCTCCTCCACCTGGCGCCGCGGGTGCTCGCCGCGTCCTCCTGGCGCCAGCGCGTGCGCGAGGTGCTGCCCCTGGGCCTGTTCCTGCCCGCCCAGGCCTATGTGCGCTGGTTCGCCGCGCGCGGCCTGGGCAGTGACTACGCCCAGCCCAACTGGGCCGCCTTCCTCGCCCACCCGCTCGAGCGGCTCGCGGCCATCGTCCAGGCCCTGCCCGCCGCGGCCCGGGATCAACCCGCGCTGCTCGCGGGGCTCGTGGGCGCCGGGGTCTGCCTCGCCGTGCTGCCCGCCTGGGTGCGGCGCGCGCCGGGGGCCCGGGTGCTGACGGCGCTCGCGCCCGGGGTAGGCGTGGCGTTCGTGCTGGGCGTGTTCCTCGTCACGCCCTTCGAGCAGAAGTGGCACCTGATGACGGCGCTGGACCGGGTGCTGCTCCACGCCTCGTTGCTCTTCGTGCTCGCCGCGCTGCGCGCGCTCACGCCCGAGCCCGCCGCCACGTGAGCCCCGGCGGCCCGGGCCGGGGCCTCACCCCAGGGCGCGGATCTCCCGCAGGGCCGCGTCGACGTCCGCGGGCGTGTTGAGCACCCCGGGGGCCAGCCGCACGTACTTCGTCACGTACGGGGACACCGAGGCGACGATGCCCTTGTCCCCCAGGTGGTGGACGACCTCGGCGGGGGTGTGGCCCGCCACCTCGAAGCAGGTGATGCCCGAGGAGAGCGCATCGGCCATGGGGGTGCGCACCCGCACGTGCTTCATCGCCGCGAGGCCCTCCTTGGCCTGACGGTTGAGCGCGTGCACCCGCTCCGCCACGCGCGCGCGGCCCAGGCGCTCGTGCAGCTCGAAGGCCTTGCCCATGGACCAGCGGTGATCGAAGGCGTGGAACCCGCCCGGAGCGATCTGCGGCCCGGGGGCCACCTCCTGCGCGGGGATGTCCTGGGCCCACATGCGCACGGTGGGCGAGAAGAAGGTGGGCACGGACGGCACCACCCGGCCCCAGGCGGCCGTCCGGCCCCAGACGAAGCCCGTGCCCCGGGGGCCGAACATCCACTTGTGGCAGCCGGCCATGAAGAAGTCGCAGCCGAGCGAGGCCACGCTCTCCGCCTCGGCCCCGAGCCCGTGCACCCCGTCCACGCACAGCAGCACGCGCTCGGCCTCGCCGCGTCCGGCGTTCACCCGGGCCAGGGCCTCCGAGAGCGCCCGCAGGGGCAGCTTCACCCCCGAGCCCGAGTGCACCCAGGTCATCGCCAGGTAGCGTGTCCGGGGCGTGAGGGCGTCGAGCACCGCGCGCACCAGGCCCTCCTCGGTGACGGACTCGGGCTCGGTGTACAGGGGGATGCGCCGCACGCGGGCGCCGGTGCGCTCGGCGCGCAAGAGCAGGGACTTGTCCGTGGAGTAGTGCTCGTGGGTGGAGGTGAGGATCTCCTCGCCCTCGGACAGCCGCAGGCCCGAGTAGACGAGGCCCAGGCCCACGGTGGTGCTCTCGGTGAGGCCGATCTCCTCGGGCTTCACCTCCAGGTAGCGGGCGATGGCCTGGGCCACCTCCAGGTCCGCCTGGGGGTAGTACTGCTTGAGCGCCTTGACGGGGTTGGTGTCGAAGGCCCGGCGGTACACCTCGATGGACTCGCGCACGCTCCGGGGATGCGGGGCGAGCAGGAAGTTGCTCAGGTGGACCTCGTCGTGGGTCAGGTCGAACTCGGCGCGCAGGGCCTCCCACGACTCGGCGGCCGGAGGCGCGGCGGGCGGCGCCTCGGGGGTGACGGCGGCGGTGGCGGTGGCACACCCCGGGGCGGTGGTGGTCGCGAGCGCGGCGCCCCCGAGCGCGAGGCCGGTGCGCAGGAAATCCCGACGGTCCATGGACTTGGAACTCCAAAGCGAGAGAAGAGGCCCCATCCTAGTCGCGGGACGGTTGCCGGCGGGGCCCGCCCCATCATAAGGGCCCCTCCCATGACCCCCGCAAAGACGGCGCAGGCCGTGCTCGCCCGCCTCCACACCGCGCACCCGGACGCCCGCTACGAGCTGAACTGGACGACGCCCTTCGAGCTGCTCGTGGCCACCATCCTGGCGGCCCAGTGCACGGACGAGCGCGTCAACCGCGTCACCGCGACGCTGTTCCAGAAGTACCCGGGGGGCCCCCGGGCCCTGGCGGAAGCGGACACCGCGGGGCTGGAGGAGGACCTCAAGCCCACGGGTTTCTACAAGCAGAAGACGAAGTCGGTGCAGGCCATGAGCCAGGCGCTGCTGCGCGACTTCCGGGGCGAGGTGCCCCGAACGGTGGAGGAGCTCACCACCCTGCCCGGCGTGGCGCGCAAGACGGCCAACGTGGTGCTCAACACGGCCTTCCGCCTGCCCTCGGGCATCATCGTGGACACCCACGTGGCGCGCGTGAGCCAGCGCCTGGGGCTCGCCAAGAAGAAGAAGCCCGAGGACATCGAGCAGGAGTTGATGAAGCTCGTGCCCCAGGCCGAGTGGACCTTCTTCGGCCCCGCCCTGGTGCTCCACGGCCGCTACACCTGCACGGCGCGCAAGCCCCAGTGCCCCACCTGCGCGCTGGCGGAGGTGTGCCCGAGGCTCGGCGTGGAGGCGTGAGCCGAGCCTACTCGCAGCCGATGCGCTCCTTGCCCACGGCCAGATCGTCGATCCACCAGTCGGTGGGCACGGACAGGCCCTGGTAGAGGAACACGCCCGTCTCCAGCACCGTGAAGTTCGAGGCCTTCTCGCGCACGGGCGGCGGAGCGGGCGGATCCGAGAAGACGAACGTCTCGGGCCAGGCGAGCTCCTGGCCGTCCAGCCACACGCGCGGCAGGGCCGCCTCGGGCTCGGTGCCGTTCGCGCCGTCGAACTGCCATTCCAGACACGTCCACGCGTCGAGCACCAGGGGCGTGTCGGACACCTGCACCCACTCGGGGAAGCCGGGGGGCTCGGGCGGGTGCCAGATGGACATGTACTTCTTCTGGTAGGTGGCGACCTCGTACCAGTCGAGCGTGTCGAAGGCGCGCTCGCCGCTGCCCGGCCGGGGATAGCGGGCGTTGAAGAGCCCCGCGTGGGACATGGGGCGCTCGGGGGTGGCGTAGACGTAGGCGCGGCCCCAGAGCACGGGTCCGAAGCCCTCGGGCAGGTTGTAGCGGATCGTCTTCTTGGGGCCGCCCTGATCGCCTTCCTTGCCGCCCACCATGCCCTGGGCGTGCAGCGCGTAGCGGCCCCGGTGCGGCCGCGAGTCATCCACGAGCAGCCGGCCCGTGAACTCGTCCCGGAAGGGCGTCCAGCCGGAGGGAATCGTCCCCTCCTCGAAGTCCCAGCACAGGGTGCCCGGCACCGCGCAACCCGTGGCGGCGGGCGGTGGGGGGCTCGTGGGGCTCGGGGTGCCTGGAGCACAGGAGGCCGACAAGGCCAGCACCAACAGCGGGTGGAACCGGGTGAGTCGAGTCCGCACGGTCATCTCCTGCCAGGGGAGGAGGTCCATCCCCCTCGCCACGGGCGGCGCGACGGTACTGGACCCGGGGGGCGCGTCCGGTCGGGATTCGCCTGTTTCCTTCGCCGCACCTGTCCGTTAGAGTTCACCCCGCGTGGAATCGTCCGCTCGCGGAAGAACCGAGGGGTGCGCATGACCCGCCGGGGGACTCATGAACAGGGCAGTGAGCAGGTCGCGAGCCGGGGCGCTCGTGGGGTTGTGCATGGTGGCGTGGGTGGGCTGCGTGCCCTCGCGAGAGCCGGAGGCGCGGCCGTCCGGAGACACGGGCCAGAGCGCGGCGGCGTTGAGCCTCGCCACCGGCGACATGGCGTACACCCGCTATGACGGCTCCGCCACGCCGCTGGCCGACGGCCGGGTGCTGGTGGTGGGTGGCCAGAACGATCGCTGGGTGGTCAACAGCGCGGAGCTCTACGATCCCGCCACGGGCGTCTTCACCCGCACGCGCGACCTGAACAACTGGGAGTCGCGCAAGGATCACGCGGCGGTGCGCCTGGGCGATGGCCAGGTGCTGGTGGTGGGCGGCGCGCCGGACGACTCCGCCTTGCATCCCCACGGCCTGCGCTACGACCCGGCCGCCGATGTCTGGCGCACCACGGGCAACCTGCGGACCGCGCGGCGCAAGCCCACCGCCACGCTGCTGCCGGATGGGCGCGTGCTCGTCACGGGCGGCACGGACAGCAGCGGCTATCCCCTGGCGAGTTGTGAGTTGTTCGATCCCGCCACGGGCACGTTCACCCTCACCGCGTCCCTGAGCGACATGCGCCAGGGCCACACGGCCACGCTCCTGGCCAATGGCAAGGTGCTCGTGACGGGCGGCAACATCTCCCCGATCGCCGAGCTCTATGACCCGACCACCCAGACGTGGACCCGCACGGGCAACCCGGGGGCGCTGCGCAGCGGGCACCTGGCGCTGCGGCTCAACGACGGGCGGGTGCTCGTCGCGGGCGGGTACAACCCGACGCTCTCGTACAGCGTCATGTCCAGCGCGGAGCTCTACGATCCGCTCACGGGCACCTGGAGCGCCACCGGCGGGATGAACCGGGAGCGCATGAACTTCCCGGGCGTGGTGCTCGCCACGGGCCGGGTCGCCGTGTTCGGCGGCACCCCGAACGGCTCGTCTCCCCTGTCGGGCATCGAGCTGTTCGACGGGGTCTCCCAACAGTGGAGCACGGCGGGCTCGATGCTCAAGACCCGGAGCAACCACGACGCGGTGCTGTTGAACTCGGGCCGGGTGCTGCTCACCGGCGGCAGGCCGCTCGTGCAGAGCAACGGCAACGCCGAGCTGTACACCACGGAGTCGAGCTGCACGCCGCTCACGTGCGCGGGCCAGGGGATGAACTGCGGCACCCTGTTCGACGGCTGCGGCAAGTCCGTGGCGTGCGGCACCTGCTCGAGCACCCAGAGCTGCCTGGGCACCAACGTGTGCACGGCCTCCACGGGCGGCGCGGCCCATGACACCACCCGCCGGGCCCCCCGCTGCACCGAGCCCGGCCCGCTGTGTGACTCGATGAAGCTGCTCAATGGCCGGGCCGGTCTGGGTCCCGAGGCCAACGCCCCCAACACGCTCCTGGGCGCATGCGCGGACGGCACCGGAGGCCGCTACCACGTGGATGGCTCGTTGGATCGCCTGCGGATCCTCACGCTGGACGGCACGCCCCTGGCCGCGGGCAAGCGGGTGCGCATCGAGGCCACCGTGTGGGCCACCTCTTCCGGGGTGGACAACCTCGACCTCTACCTCGCGCCCCACGCCGATGCGCCCCAGTGGCGGCACCTCGTCACGCTCACGCCGAACGCCTCGGGGGCCGTCACGCTCTCCACGACCCTCACCCTCCCCTCGGGAGGCACGCTCCAGGCCCTGCGGGGGGTGTTCCGCTCGGGCGGCACGGCGGCCCCGTGTGTTCCCGGCACCACGAACGACCACGATGACCTCGTCTTCCCCGTGGCCGGCATCGCGGACCCGCCGCCGAGCGTCCAGTGGGTCGCACCGACGCAGGACGCCCGTCTCCAGGGCGTGGCGCGGCTGCAGGTGAACGCCACGGACGACCAGGGCGTGAGCCGGGTGGAGTTCTACGCGAACACGACGCTGCTGGGCACGGTGACGGGCGCGCCGTTCGAGTACTCCTGGAACACCACGACCCTGCGCAGCGGCCCGTATGACCTGACGGCCAAGGCGTACGACACGTCCGGTCAGGTGGCGAGCGCCGTGACGCGGGTCACCCTCGCCAACGACACGCAGCCCCCGGTGGTGATCCTGGATCGCCCCAGCGACGGGGACGACGTGGGCCACACGGGTGACACAAACATCACGGCCTCGGACGATCAGGGCCTGGTGCGGTTGGAGTTCTACGTGGATGGCCAGCTCGTCCAATCCAGGACCAGCGCCCACGAGACGAGCACGTCCTGGGACTTCTCCTGGAGCACCTACGGCTTCGCCTCGGGCACCCATACCGCGTACGCCCGGGCGTTGGACGGCGCGGGCAACAGCACCCAGACGACGCCCGTGTCCTTCATCATCGACAACGCACCGCCCCACCGGGCCCTCATCACCTCGCCCCAGAACGGGGCTTACGTGGACTGGGAGTTCGTGCCGGTGACGGTGGACGTGGCGGACAACCGGGAGATCCAGGCGGTGGTGCTGCTCATCAATGGCAACCCCGTCACCACGTCCTCCACGCCGCCCTACGCCATGACCTGGGAGACCCACTACACCACCCGCGCCCCGGGCGGCGCGTACCAGCTGAGCCTCCGGGTCTATGACGGCGTGGGCAACGAGACCACGGGCGCCCCCATCACGGTCCACATCGTCCCGGACACGGTCGCGCCCTCGGCCAGCATCCTCTCCCCCGCCCCGGGGGCCACGGTGTCGGGCACGGTGAGCGTCCAGGTGTCCGTCCAGGACAACCGGCGACTGGGCCACCAGGAGCTGTTCGTGGATGGCCAGCTCGCCGTGACCGGCCCCTACGCGGGGGACTCCCTGTCCTGGAACACCTCCACGTCCTCGAACGGGAGCCATGTGCTCGTGCTCCGGGCCCATGACGCCGCGGGCAACTCGACGGACTCCGCGCCCGTGCAGCTCACCGTCGCCAACGCGCCGCCCGCCCAGGGCGCGCTCGCCACCTACGACTCCACGCGCAAGGCGCCGGGGTGCCTGACGCCGGGCCAGGCCTCGTGTGACTCGGGGGCGCTGCTCAACGGCCGGGGCGCCCTCGGCCCCGAGTCCAACGCCCCCAACACCCTCTTCTCCTCCTGCGCGGACAACTCCTCGGGCACCTACCACTCCGACGAGTCCCTGGACCGGCTCAAGGTCATCACGGTGGATGGCACGCCACTGGCGGCGGGCAAGACGGTGCGCATCGAGGCCACCGTGTGGGCCTACTCCAGCAGCTCGGATGCACTGGACCTGTACACCGCCCCCAACGCCAACAGTCCGACGTGGACCTTCCTCACCACGCTCGTGCCGCCCGGCACGGGAGCCCGGACCCTGTCGGCGACCTACACCCTGCCGAGCGGCGCGCTCCAGGCCGTGCGCGGCGTGTTCCGCTACGGGGGCACGAAGAGCGCCTGCGCGCAGGCGAGCTACCGGGACCACGATGACCTGTTCTTCGCGGTGCAGTAGCCGATGAGCCGCTTCATCGAGCGCATCCAGATCCGCTGCCCCCGGGAGCGCGTGTTCGCCTACACGCAGGACTACGGGCAGCGGCTCGTCTGGGACACGTTCCTGCGCGAGGCCCGCCTGGTGGAGGGGGCCTCGCGGGTGGACGTGGGCGTCCGGGCATGGTGCGTGTCACGGTACGGGCTGGGCATGGAGACGGAGTACGTCTCCTTCGACCCGCCCGCCGTCACGGCGGTGAAGATGACCCGGGGGCCCTGGATGTTCGCGTCCTTCGCGGGCTCCTGGCGGTTCGACGCGGTGGACGCCGACACGACGACCACCACGTTCACCTACGCCTTCACCTTGAGGGCCCCGCTGCGCCCGTTCACGGCCCTGGTGCGATTCATCCTGGTACGCAACGTGCGGGAGCGGCTGCGCGACCTCAAGGCCCGCCTGGAGGCGGCGCTCTGAGGCCCGCGCGCGTCCTCACCGTCCGAACAGCGGCTGATCCACGAGGCGCGACCAGCGGTAGTCGCGGACATCGTAGCGGTTGATGATCCACTCGCCATCGCCGCTGGAGCCCTGGCGGTACTTGAAGAGGAAGTCCCCCTTCGGGCTCCGGTAGAAGCGCGGATAGGTGGCCCGCGTCTCCAGGGCACCCACCATGGGCTGCCGGGCGAACGTGGACGGGACGAGCCCGCGCGAGCGCCAGTACGTGAGCGGATGGCCATGCAGGTCGCCGGACAGGTGGACGTCGTGGTTGTCGTCCACCTCCAGGTTCAAATAGTTGTGGCTGTCCCAGCCCTTGAATTGATCATCGAGCACCTTGTAGCTCCAGGCGCCCTCGCCGTTGCGGATGGCGACCTTCACCCGCCGCTCGGCGTCGTAGTAGGCGACGAGCTGGTGGCGTTTGAAGACCACGAAGTCGAACGCGGCGGAGCTGCCGCCCCAGGCCTGATCCACCGGGCTGCTCTTCCAGGCCTGGGTGGCCGGGTCGTAGCGCCAGACGACGAGCCGCGTGAGGAACTTGCCCGGGCAGGTCGTCTCCGAGGGCTGGTACGCGTTGAGCGGCCGACCCGAGCAGTCATAGGGCTGATCCCGGTTGGTGGGCAGGGCCTCCCAGCGCAGGTAATGCGTGAGGGTGGGATCCTGCGAGTCCCAGGCCGTGGGCCCGTCCGTGGCGCCAAGCGCCGCGACGCCGCCCGTGCCGGACACGTCGGCGGTGCCGCCCTCCAGGATGTCGCGCAGGTGGTAGCGCTCGGTCACGGGGTCCACGATGCCGAGGGTGGACAGGCCGTCCTGGTTCCAGTCGCCCACGAGCGGCAGGAAGGGCGTGGAGGCCGGGCCGAAGGTGAAGCGCTGGGGCCCGTCCCGGCGCTGGAGGAGGAAGGTGCGCGTCTTGGGCAGGAAGAGGCCCGCGCGGTTGCCATCCCCGTCCCAGTTGCCGCGCAGGACGATGGCCTCCTTCTGGACCCGGGGCCGGACGAGGCGCAGGGAGAACGGCGTCACCCACCCCGACTCGCGGGGCTCCTTCACCTGGGCCTCGGCGGGCAGCGCGGGCACCGGCCGGGTGAAGGTGTCGTAGTCGATGCCCGCGCCCGGTGTCGTCGTCACCGCGAGGTCCGTCCCCGCGGCCGACAGGGTCCAGTTGCCCGAGGCGGGCGAGCCCGTGGTGTCGGCATCGGCGCGGGAGAAGGTCTGCACGACGGCGCCCGTGTTCGTCGCCCGGGGCACGGAGTAGGACACCGAGGTGGACGTGCGCGGCAGGGACCCGCCCCCCACGAGCACGTGCCGGGTGTTCCACGCCGTCATCTCGTGGATCGTCCACTGGGAGCCCTCGAGCCGGGCGTTGTAGACCTGGGTGGTCCACACGGGCCGCTGGGTCTCGGAGTAGACGGCCTTGTACTTCTGGTAGGTCAGGACGGGCCGCCCCTCGGCATCGAAGCCGACGCCCACGTTGTTGAGCACGCCCTGGTTCGTCTGGAGGGGATCCACGACGGCGCGCGAGGCGGTCGTCAGGGGCAGCGTGAGCTTCTCGCCGCAGGTGTTGTACCAGGTGACCAGATCCTGGCTGCGCGCCACGGAGACGCTGTGGTTGGTCTCCACCAGGGGCGTCTCGCGCCACACCCAGGCCATGTAGACCCAGGGTTGGCCGTGGCCCTGGGCGTTGTTGGAGGGATAGGCATTGCGCTCGGCGACGTCGCCCCAGAGCGAGGCCATGCACCCGCGCGGCGCGCTCGCGAGCGGCCGGGGGAAGCGAATCTTGCCCGAGTTCACCAGGGCGCTGTTGCGCACCCCGTCGACGACGCGGAGCCCATGCACGTAGATGGGCTGACCGCCCACCGCGGCGAGCACCTGCTCGGGAAGGGAGACGTGGAAGCGGTAGCGCCCACCACTGCCCGCGCCACAGAGCGCGTCCACCGCGGGCTCGGCGAGGAAGCGCGAGGTGCCCTCGAACAGGAACTGGCCCTGGGGCGTGTCATAGGCCGAGGCCCCGGCGTACACGTGCAGCTTCAGGGACGCGGCGGCGCCTTGCTGACACGTCCACCCGTCGAGGAAGTACTGGTCGCCCTCGAGCACCACGCCGTCCAGCTGGCCGATGACCTCTCCGGGTGAGGCGACGAGGGATTGCGCCGCGCCTGGAACGGGCAGCAGCAGCGCGGACACGACGAGATGACGAAGGCAGCGCGAAAGGACGCTCATGGAGGCCCGAGCATCCCATACGTGACGCGCGGGGAAGCGGGCTAGGCTGGCGTGCATGAACGAGTCTGTCGCGAATCCCTCGTGCGCCCTCGGACGCTGGCTCGGGGCCCTGGGGGTGCTGCTGGCCTTGGCCGCCTGCGGCCATGGAACGGGCCTGCCCACGGAAGCGGCTCGACCGATCGTGATCGGCCAGTCCCAACTCCTCCCCTCCTCCATCCTCGGTGGCGCACGACGGATCAACGTCTACCTGCCCCCGGGCTACGCGGACGCCTCGCGGCGCTTCCCCGTGCTGTATCTGCTCGACGGGGGCGAGGCGGAGGACTTCCACCACATCACGGGGCTCGCCCAGGTCGTGGCCTTCAATGGCAGGACGCAGGAGCTCATCGTGGTGGGGATCGAGGGCGTGGATCGCAAACACGATCTGACGCCGCCCTCGAAAGTGCCCGGCGACCGCGAGCTGTTGCCCACGTCGGGAGGCGCCGAGGCCTACCGGCGCTTCCTCGTGGAGGAGCTCCAGCCCTGGGTGACGGCGCGCTATCGCACCAACGGCCACTCGGCGCTCATCGGCGAGTCCCTGGCGGGCCTGTTCGTGACCGAGACCTTCCTGCGCGCCCCCAGGAGCTTCGACGACTACATCGCCATCAGTCCCAGCCTCTGGTGGGAGGGCGAGGCGCTGTCCCACGAGGCCACGACCCTCCTGCGCGCCCAGGGCTTCCAGGGTCGGCGCCTCTGGCTGAGCCTCGGCGACGAGGGCGGAGCGATGCAGTCGGCCGTCGACCGCCTCGTGAGGGCTTTGAAGGACGCGCCGCCCGCGGGCGTGACGTGGCACTTCGATCCGCGTCCGGACGAGCGCCATGACACCATCTACCACCCCGTGGCCCTCACCGCGCTGCGCGCCCTCTTCCCCGTGTCCGAGCCGTAGGCGACCGCGCGCTCACGGGGAGGGCCCGGGGCTCAGTAGTCGACGCGGCCCTTGGTATCGAGGTAGCCCCCGAACGAGTAGCTGCGCTTGGTGTTCTGGACGTAGCCCTTGAGGTACGCGTTGCCCTGGTAGTTCGGAGGGGACACGTAGAGCGAGCCGACGCACCCGGCGCACGTGGGCTCGCCGTTCTTGAAGACATCCCACTCGCCATTGATGGTGTCGAGGTTGGACGAGGTGACGCGCACCATCTTGAGCTCGAGCTGGTCGACGGCGCCGGTCTTCGCGTCGCTCAGCGTCGCGCGCAGGTTGCCGAACCCCTGCAGCGAGTTCTCCTGCCAGGACACCAGCGCGCTGCCCCCCAGGAACGTGGCGTTGCTGGCCTGGCCGTTCTCGTAGTGGCTGAAGAAGTAGAGGGTCGGCGCGCGCACGCTGTGCACGGGCAGGAGGTTGCTCCACGCGAGGACCGGGATCGCGACCGTCAGGGCCGCCAGACCATTGAACACGGACTTGGACATGTTGCTCAGCACGGGGGTACTCCTTTGTGGGGAATCCTGATTATTCACGGAGGATGGCGCGGGAGCCAGGGGGATCTCATTTTCCGAGAAACTCCAGGAATCCTCGCGCCGATAACCTCCGGTGCCCTTCCCTGGAGACCCCCGAATGCCCTCGAAGCGAATGACGTGGAACACCGCCCTCTTGTCCACGGGCCTCCTGCTGGCGTCGTGTGGCGGCGGGCCCGAGGAGGCGCCGGTCGTCGACGCCGCCGAGACGGGCTCGCTCGCGGCCGAGGCCAACTCGGCCATCTATGACCGGGCGCGCGCCTACGCCGCCGCCAACCCCAAGCGTGATGGCGGCTCGTGGGACCAGTGGTGCGGCTCGCTCATGTGGCGCTTCGGGCAGCTGCCCGATTCCTCCGCCCGCCCCTCCGCCATCGAGGCCTACCGGGCCTCGAAAATCGTCTCGACCAACGCCTCCACGGCGCTCATCGGCGCCTTCCACTGGTGGGACATCGGCGCGTACGGCCACGTGGGCGCGGACCTCAACGGCGGGGGCCGCCAGGTGTTCATGGCCACGCGCAAGCTGTCCGCCTCCTGGGGTGACGCCATCGGCATCAACAGCGTGTCCGGGTACTCGGCCGCCACGGGCGCGCGCTACCTGGGCTGGTCCATGGACTACGCGGGCGGCCGCATCTCCGGCGGGGGCGGCGCGCCCGTCGACGACGGCGGTGGGGGCGGCTCGTCGCTGCCCAAGACGACCACCGAGCAGGACGGCATCCCCGGCACCATCTACTACAAGCGCATCCAGACGGTGGGCCAGCGGGACTTCGGCTACACGGGCCCCATCGACGGGGTGACCGGCCCGGCGACGGAGAAGGTGCGGGTGCGCATCACCGCGCGCGAGCTCAACAACCGGGGCACGCCGCGCACCTCGGCGCAGGAGGATGGTGTCCCGGGCTCCATCTACTGGACCCGCGTGCAGACGGTGGGCCGGAGCTTCGGCTACACCGGCCCCATCGACGGCATCCCCGGGGAGAACACCTACCTGGCCGAGCACAAGATCGCCGCCTACGCGGTGAACCGGGCGTTCTAGCTCAGGGGAGCGCCACCGCCTGCTCCAGGGCCTGCTGGATCTGCGGCATCGAGTAGGGCTTGGGCAGCACCACCACGCCCTCCAGCGGGGCCTCGCCCTGGGGCAGCGCCACGTTGCCGTGGCCCGAGGCGAGGATGATGCGGGGCCCGGACTTGCGCGCCGTCACCTCGCGCGCCAGGTCCACGCCCGAGGCCCCGGGCAGCGTCACGTCCGTGAACAGCACGTCGAAGCCGCTGGCGGCCAGGGCGCCCTTGGCCTCCTCGGCGCTGGTGACGGCCAGGACCTCGTGGCCCAGCAGGTCCATCAACTCGCAGGCCGACGAGCGCACGTCCTCGTCGTCCTCCACCAACAGCACGCGCAGCCGACGTGACGCGGGCGGCACGGGCGCGCGCGCGGACACCGGCTCGGGGCGCGGCGCCGGGGCGCGCACCGCGAGCTTCTGTTGCCGGTGGTTGATGAGCTGGCGCAGCTTCCGGGCCAGGTCCTCGCGGCTGTAGGGCTTGCTCAACAGTTGCACGCCCGCGTCCAGCCGTCCGCCGTGGACGATGGCGTTCTCCGTGTAGCCCGAGGTGAAGAGCACCTCGATGTCCGGGTGCAGCACGCGCGCCTGCCGGGCGAGGTCCGGGCTGCGCACGGGGCCGGGCATCACCACGTCGGTGAAGAGCAGGTCCACGGGCACGCCGCTCTGCAGGATGATGAGCGCGCTCTGGGCATCCACCGCCTTGAGCACCCGGTAGCCCAGCTCCCCCACCATCTCCACCACGGTGGCGCGCACCTCGGCGTCGTCCTCCACCACGAGGATGGTCTCCGTGCCGCCCTCGATGGGGCCGGTGAGCACCTGGGCCTCGGAGGCCTCGGCCTCCAGGGCGCGGGGCATGTAGAGCTTGATGGTCGTGCCGTGCCCCAGCTCGCTGTAGATCTTGATGTGGCCGCCGCTCTGCTTGACGAAGCCGTACACCATGCTCAGGCCCAGGCCCGTGCCCCGGCCCTCGGGCTTGGTGGTGAAGAACGGCTCGAAGGCGCGCTCGAGCACCTCGGGGGACATGCCGCCGCCGGTGTCCGACACGGCCAACAGCACGTAGTGCCCGGGCAGCACCTCGGGGTGCTGGCGGCAGTAGCGCTCGTCGAGCACGGTGTTGCCCACCTCGATCGTCAGCTTGCCCGCGCTGTTCATGGCGTCGCGGGCGTTGACGGCCAGGTTGATGATGACGTTCTCGAGCTGGTTGGGATCGATGGCGGTGTTCCACAGCCCGCCGGCGGCCACGGTCTCCAGCTCCACCTCCTCGCCCAGGGTGCGGCGCAGCATGTCGTCCATGCCGCGCACCAGGCGGCTCAAGTTGACGACGAGCGGCTGCAGGGGCTGGCGGCGCGCGAAGGACAAGAGCTGCGAGGCGAGCTTGGCGCCGCGCTCCACCGCGCGGGTGGCCGTCTGGACGCGGGCCAGGGCGCGCTCGTTGCCCGCCACGTCGCGATGCAACAGCTGGAGGTTGCCGGCGATGACCTGGAGCAGGTTGTTGAAGTCGTGCGCCACGCCGCCCGTGAGCTTGCCCACCGCTTCCATCTTCTGGGACTGGCGCAGCTGGGCCTCGGTCTTGCGCCGCTCGGCCTCGCTCTCCTCGAGCGCGCGCGTGCGCTCGCGCACCAGCTCCTCCAGGTGCTCCTGGTAGTGGCGCACCTGCGCCTCGGCGCGCGTCTTCTCGGTGACGTCCTGGCCGTAGATGAGCACGGCGAGCACGGGGCCGCCCGGCAGGCGCACGGGCCGGTACTCGAAGTCGGCGACGATCTCCTCGAGGGGCCCGTCCACCGTCTTGCGCACGGGGACCTTGAACCCGCGCATGACGATCGTCTCGCCCTTGTAGAGCACGCGCTCGAGCATGTCGTAGACGGCCTTGTTGCCCTCGAGCTCGGGGCGCGCCTTGTGCAGCGGCAGGCCGACGACGTTGCGGAAGTTGAGGTAGGGCAGATAGCTGGCGTTGGCCAGATCGAACACGAAGTCGGGGCCGCGCAGCACGCCCACGCACCCGGGCAGCAGGTCCAACAGCTGCCGCAGGAAGAGGCGCTCGTGGTCCAGCTTCTGGTTGTGCTCCTGGACGGTCCACGCCTGGCCAATCAACGCCGCGATCTGCTCCGAGGACACCCCCTCGAGCCGCGCGCCAGGAGACTCCGAGGCGCGCAGGGCCGTCACGTCCACGGCGTGCTGGAGGATGAAGGCCACCTCCCCCGAGGCGTCCAGCAGGGGCCGGTGCGAGTAGGTCCACAGCCGCTTCTCGACCACCGGGCCCATCTCGGTGCGGCGGGTGACGGGCTGGACGGCCAGGGCGAGCAGATCCGGCAGCCGGCTGGAGCGCACCCGCTCGAGCGAGTCCCGCAGCCGCCGCGCGCCCGGGGCCTCCGCGGGGGCCTCGTCCTCGGGCAGCACCTCGAAGACGTTCTTGCCCAGGACCTCGTCCCGCCGCAGCGCGGTGGCCTGGAGGTAGGCCTGGTTGGCGGCGACGAACGTGAAGTCGCGATCCAGCACCATGAGGGGGGCCGGGGCGGAGTCGAACAGTTGCTGGGAGTCGATCATGGAGGACACGCGGGGCCGAGGCTCTTTGCGCTCGGAGGATAGCCGCGTGGTGGGAAAACGCGTGTCCGAAAGCAGCACCCCCCCGGTCCGCCCGCGTGGGGGGCGTTCACCCGACACCCCTCACTTCGACGCGTCGCTCCGGGGGCTCGGCGGCGGCGTCTCCGGTCGCACGGGCCGATCGCGTGAGTCCTGGATGCCCTGCTTGAAACCTTCCACCGCCTCCCGCGTGGTCTCCCCCACGTCCCGGGCCGCGTCGCCTAGCTGCCTGCCCGCCTTCCGGGCGTCCTCGCGGACCTCGCCGTCACGCCGCTCGTCGCAGCCCACCAGCCCACACCCCACGCCGACCAGGCCCAGCACCAGGGCCCTCCTCGCGCCGCGCATCCCCATGGCTCTCTCCTTCCGGATCGTTCGTCGTTGGCCGGAGAAAGCTAGGCATCGGGCCCGGAGGGCGCGGACCCCGGTGGGCCCGTGGGTGGGAGGGCAGGCAGGGGGCGGAGGGATTCAAGCCGCGCGGGGCCGGGGCGCGTCGCTCGCCGACGTGGACGGCTCCCGCGCCGGGTCGGACGCCGCCCGCGAGAACACCAGGGTGCCGTCGTCGAGCGCGCCAAAGCGGAGTGTGAGCAGATCCAACGCGTAGTTCTGATGCAGCCGCCAGGGCCGCCGGGCGCCTTGCTTGGGCAGCAGGTGCGCGGCCCGCTGCACGTAGCCCGAGGAGAAGTCGAGGAAGGGCCGCTCCTCCACCGCGGGGTCGCGCCGGGGCGTGCAGATGGCGTGGCCCCGCCGCTTCATGTGGTTGAGCAGCCGGCAGACGTACTCGCTGGTGAGGTCCGACTTGAGCGTCCAGGACGCGTTGGTGTAGCCGAACACGAAGGCGAAGTTCGGCACGTCGCTGAACATCATGCCCTTGTAGCAGAGGCTCCGGGACAGCTCGCGCCGCTCCCCGTCGATGCGGAACTCGACGTTGCTCAGGAACTGCACCCGCAGCCCCGTGGCGGTCACCACGATGTCCGCCTCGAGCCGCTGGCCGGAGCGCAGCGTGAGCCCGTGCTCGGTGAAGGTGTCGATCTCGTCGGTGACGACGGAGGCGCGGCCCTCCTTGAGGACCTGGAACAGGTCGGCGTCGGGCACGAGGCACACGCGCTGATCCCACGGCGCGTAGCGGGGCGTGAAGTGGGTCGCGACGTCGTAGTCCGCGCCGAGCTGCTCGCGCACGCCCTCGATGAGGTGGGCCTTGGCCCGCTGGGGCATGCCGCGCGCCACGCGGAACCAGAACATGCTCGAGAGCACGTTCTTCCAGCGCGTGAGCGCGTAGGCGAGCCGCTCGGGCAGCACCCGGCGCAGGGCATTGGCGAGCCGGTCCTCGGCCGGACGCGAGACGACATAGGTGGGCGAGCGCTGCAGCATGGTGACGTGCGCGGCCGTGCGCGCCAGCTCCGGCACGAGCGTGACGGCGGTGGCCCCGCTGCCGATCACCACCACGCGCTTGTTCGCGTAGTCCAGGTGCTCGGGCCAGAACTGCGGGTGCACGAAGGTGCCCCGGAAGTCCGCCTCGTGGGGGAACTCGGGCCGGTGCCCCTGGGCATAGTCGTAGTAGCCGCTGCACATGAGCAGGAAGCCGCAGGTGAAGCGCACGGGCGTCCTGTCCGGACCCCGCTCGGCCTCGACCGTCCAGCGCGCCTGCCGCGAGCACCAGGACACGCGCAGCACGCGGTGGCCGAAGCGCACGTGCCGCTCGATGCCATGCTCGCGCGCGGTGTCCCGCACGTAGCGCAGGATGGACGGCCCGTCGGCGATGGCCTTCGCCTCGGTCCACGGCCGGAACGAGTAGCCGAGCGTGTGCATGTCCGAGTCCGAGCGGATGCCCGGGTAGCGGAACAGGTCCCAGGTGCCCCCCAGGGCCTCACGGCCCTCGAGGATGACGTAGGAGCGCCCCGGGCACCGCTTCTGGAGGTGGTAGGCCGCGCCGATTCCGGACAGGCCCGCCCCGACGATGAGGACATCGTGGTGCTCGGGGGGCGTCTGCGTGCTGTCGGCCGAGGCGTCGGCGGGAGCCTCGGGGTTCATCCGGGAGACCGTCATGCGTACGTCCTGGAAAGTGACACGGTTCATTGTCAGTTTGAATCTGACAACGCTTCGTGTCAATCAGGGGCGCATGACCTCTCCTTCCGTGGCCGAGCAGCGGCGATACCGAGGCACCTCGGCCGAGGCGCGCCGGGCGCAGCGGCGTGAGCAATTGCTCCAAGCGGCGATCGAGGTCTACGGAGAAAAGGGCTACCGCCACGCGACGGTGAAGGCCGTGTGTGAGGCGGCCGGGCTCACCGAGCGCTACTTCTACGAGTCGTTCGCCAACAGCGAGGAATTGCTCATCGCGACGTTCCACACGGTGGCGGATCGGCTGTTGGAGGAGCTGGCGCGGGGAGTCGCCGAGGTGCCAGGCGGACCGCTGGAGCGGACGCGGGCGCTGCTCACCGCGTACTACGGAGCGCTGCGCACGCAGCCGCGGTCGGCGCGGGTGTTCCTGGTGGAGATCTCCGGGGTGAGCCCGGCGGTGAACCAGGCGTTGGTCGCGTCGCTGCGCACGTTCGGGGAGCTGCTCACGCGCACGATGGATCCCCACGGCCAGGGCGGCGCGAGCACCCAGCCCTTGCTCAGGACGGGCGTGGTGGGCGGCGTGCTGCACATCGCCCTGCGGTGGATCTCCGAGGGCTACACCCAACCCATCCACGAGGTCGTCGAGGCGGCCCTGGGGCTGTGCCGCGTGCTCGGCTGAGGCCGTGAACTGATTGATGAGGCCCGAATGAAACTCCAATCCGCCATGATGGCGGTGCTATTCGCTGCCAATGCATCCAACGCGAGTGAGGATCTCGTTCCCATTCCGCTGTCTCATGCGGAGATCAAATGGCCCGACGAGGTGAAGCCGCTCGCCACCCTGGATGGTCCGGCCATCATCGCCGCGAATGCCGCGCTTCAACGACTGCTGGCGAGCTTTCCGAAAGAGTACGCCACCGACTGCTCGTACTCCGCCAAGGCCATGGACGTGACCGTGGGACAAGAACGGGGGTTGTACTTCGTCGAGATCAAGCGCCGCCTGGAGCGGTGCGGTTGGGCAGCGCCCGGTTTCGAGCCCGTCCTCCCAGTGTGTCGCGCAGGCTCACGCGGACATCAACGCGTCCTATCCACGAGATGGCGGTACGCCCTTCAAAAATGGGAAGTTCCCGAATGACGCCGAGTGCCAGCGCGTCGTGCGGATGACTGAACGGGGACAGGCGGTGACCCTCGCGCAAGAACTGGGCAACCGGAAGCATGCCGCCACCTTCGCTTGCATCAACGCCCGCCTCCCGGACGATCTGCGCGACCATTTCTCTCTCGAGCCTCGCTACAAGGGAGATCCCGCGCTCAATGGGACCCGCCTCACCCAGACCGAGCGTGGATCCCTCAAACCCGATGCGGTCGTGCATGCCACGCGCAACGCCACGAATGTGCAGTGTGTCTACGAGTTCAAGTTCCCCTGCCTCGAGCGGCACCGGCTCGATCCGCTGAATTCTCCAGGCGTCGTGGCTCAACTGGAGAGCTACAAGCACCTCTCCAAGAGCTGCCGGGTGACCTTGGTGACACCAGCGGGTCTCGACCCCTATCAGGGACCGTGATGCCGCGAGACTACCCGCGTCTTCGCCTTCGCGGCGTTCCCGACCTCCGGATGTTGCGTCCGGGAGGTGCTCCGCGTCCACGTCGACGCTTGCTCGCTCGCGAGGTCTTCCGTGTCGCCTTCTACCTGCCGCACGACCATCCCGACATCGCCCTGGGCGTGAGCCAGGCCATCGACCGTTATGTGCGTGCCGTGGGAGAAGGTCCCAAGACCCTTCACCACGTCAGTCTCTCTCATGACGAGGGGGGTCCCTTGACGGTGGAGCGGTGGACCTGGGTCCGCCGTCTTCTCTTGGAGACCCGCCGTTGGACCTTCCCGGACGATTACGAGGAGTGGGAGCGCCAGGCCATCGAGAAGAGGCGCTTCGAGCGTGGACTCCTCTTCACGGGAGGGGTCGGCATCCAGAATGGTTACGCGCTCGAGTACAAAGCGCGCATTCCGTGGCGACCCGAGGCGCCCTTCGCGAGTCTGCTCACGGCGACCCTGCCACTCAAGTACCTCGAGGCGCATGGACCTGGACACGTGCGCCAGTTGGCGCTCGACATGGCCGCTCCTCTCCGGTTCTCCTCGGGGCACGCGGGACTCGCCTTGCGGCTCCAGGGACCACTTGCCCCTCGGGATGCCGCCTTCCGCTTTGAAGCGCTGCGCCATCCCGGCATCGATCTCCGGGAAGCCTGGGGGCAGGAGGAAGGGATGGGCGATCGGATCGATGGCGTCCATTGGCTCAATTTCATCGGGCCGCCCGTCTTCTCTCGGCTCGGGGAGATGAAGGTCCTGAGTGCCCGACTCCGCCTGGCGGGGGCCTCAGTGGAGACGCTGGACGCGGAGCGCATCGTCATCTCGTTGGGCCCACATCCCGACGCGGGAACTTCAGCCGCTGGAGAAACCCTGCCCTCGTACCGCGAACTCGCCGGGCTCTTGGAGCCGTGGCTCGAACCGCCTCCCTCGCGACCACCACCCTTGCACCTCACCGCGGACGAGGCGCGGCATTGGTGGAGACGCTTTCTCGACTGACCCATTCCACCGTCGGCTCAGCGGGCGATCCGGGCGTAGTGGTGGGCGAGCCGCTCGATGAGCTCGCGGTTCTCCGGCTCGGCCGCGCGGAGCTTCGGAATCTGGGCGCGCAGTTCGTCCACGTTCTTCTCGTGCAGTTCGGTCAGCTCCTCCGCGTCCTTCACCAGCCAGTGGTCGAACACGTCCGCGGTGAGCTCCAGGTGGAACTGGAACGCGTACGAGTCCCCGAGCCGGAAGGCCTGCTGCGAGTAGCGATCCGTGGACGCCAGCAGCGTGGCGCCCGGCACGGCCTTGTAGGTGTCCTGGTGCCAGTGCGCCACGGCCGTGCGAGGCCGGACGCCCGCGAGCACCGGATCCGCGAGCGCCTCCTTCGTCCAGCGCACGGGGAGCACGCCCACCTCGAAGCCGTTCTTGCCGAGGAACACCTCCGCGCCCGCCGCCGCCGCGAGCATCTGCGCGCCCAGGCAGATGCCCAGCGCGGGCCGCCCGAGCGCCAGCCGCTCGGCCAGCAGCGCCACCTCCTCACCGAGGAAGGGGTGCCGCTCGGCCTCGTAGACGCCCATGTAGCCGCCGAGCACCACCAGCAGCTCGGCGTCCACGTCCTCACGCTTCGTGCCCCGGAAGCGGTGGACGAGCTTGAAGCCCGCCGCCTCCAGGGCCGGGCCCACGAGGCCCGCGTCCACGTTCTCCTCGTGCTGCAGCACCACCGCGCGCATGGCGCTCCCTGGGGTTGAGGGTCCTCGCCTACCCTAACCACCCCGGGCGTCCCGCTCCACCTGGAATGACGGGGAGCGAGGGACACTCAACGCAGGTTCCGGATGACCCGGCAGGGGTTTCCCGCGGCGAGGACGTACGGGGGAATGTCCCGCACCACCACGCTGCCGGCGCCAATGGTGGAGCCCTCCCCGATGGTGACGCCCGGGCAGATGATGGCGCCCCCCCCAATCCAGACCTTGCTTCCAATGGTGACGGGCCGCCCCAGCTCGGGGCCCTTGATCCGCTCGTCCGGATCCAACGGGTGCGTGGCCCCGTAGATGTGCACGCCGGGACCCAGGAACACGTCATCGCCCAGCGTCACCCGATGGCAGTCGAGGACCACGCACTGGGTGTTCATGAAGACTCGCGCGCCCAGCCGGATGTGCTCGCCGTAGTCACAGAAGAACGGGGGCTCGATCCAGACGCCCGTGCCCGTGGCCCCCAGGAGCCGGGCGAGGAGCTCCTCGCGCCGCGTCGGCTCGTCCTCCGTGGTCTGGTTGTAGTCGCGCAGCAGCTTGCGCGCGCGGCTCCGTGCCGCCGCCAGCTCCGGGTCCGCCGCGGAATACAGCTCGCCCGCGAGCATCTTCTCCTTCTCCGTCCGCATCACCGCACCTCCTCGAGTTTCGCGTTCCAATCCTCGCCATCCCCGCGCTTTCCGGAGGCCCGGGGGGAGGCCCGGGTGGCGGACAACACGCCCGCGAGCGACAGCACGAGCAGGCCCGCGAAGGGCACCACGAGCAGCCCCACCCTCAAGCCCACGGCGTCGGCGACGAGCCCGACCACCGGGGGAGACAACAGGAACCCGAGGCGCATCAGCCAACTGACGACGGTGAGTCCGGTCCCGGCGCGCAGGCCCGGCAGTTCGTCGGCGCCGTGCATCGCGGCGGGCACCAGCGTCGCGACGCCGAAGCCCGCGAGCGCGAAGCCCACGAGGGTGCCCGGCACCGAGGGGAACAGCAGCGCCGAGCCCATGCCCACCACCAGGGTCGCGCCGCCTGTCCGGGCGACCGCGCGCTGACCGAACCTGTCGACGAGGCCATCGCCGAGCAGCCGCCCGACGAACTGCGCGCCCACGAGCGCGATGTAGCCGAACGAGGCGACGGCGATACTCGTGCCGAGCGTGCCGGAGAGATAGACGGCCGCCCAGGTGGAGCCCGCGTCCTCGACGAGCGTGCCGCCGATGGCGATGAGCACGAGCGCCGCGATCATGAGCCCGAGGCGCGCGGAAAAGCCCTCCGTCCGAGCGCCTTGCTCGGCGCGCTCGCTGGACTCGACGGGCTCCGGGCCCGGCAGCGTGGAGCGCAGCGCCGTCAGCGCGACGAGCGCGAAGAGCCCGGCCGACAGGGCCAGGTGCACACCGCGCGGCAGGTGGAGGCTCGCGGCGAGGCCCCCCATGAGGCCCCCGCACACCGCGCCGACACTCCAGATGGCGTGGAACCCGTTGAGGATGGACCGGCCGTAGAGCCGCTGCACGCGCAGGCCGTGCGAGTTCTGCGCCACGTCGGTGATGGCGTCCATGCAGCCCGCGAAGAAGAGCGCCCCGGCGAGCAGGCCCCAG
Organism: Archangium primigenium; assembly: GCF_016904885.1. Classification (NCBI taxonomy): domain Bacteria; kingdom Pseudomonadati; phylum Myxococcota; class Myxococcia; order Myxococcales; family Archangiaceae; genus Melittangium; species [Archangium] primigenium. The sequence continues at coordinate 5,395,063 of NZ_JADWYI010000001.1, read as the reverse complement.
GTGGGCGCCAGTCCCGCGAGCAGCACGCCCGCGCTCGTGAGCAGCGTGCCCGCCACGGCGACGCGCGACGAGCGGAAGCGGCGGATGAGGGCCCCCGCGGTGAGCCCGGCCACCAGGGCGCCGAACGGAAACGCCGCGACGGCGAGGCCATACTCGGCGTTGCCGAGCCCGAGGTCGGCCTTGATCTGCGGATAGCGCGGCAACAGGTTGGCGAAGATCGCGCCGTTGGTGAGGAACAGGGCCGCGACGGCGAGGCGCGCGGCCCGGGGCGGACGCGGCGTCGGAACAGGAGAATCAGTCGTCATGGGGGAGAGGCTCAGAGCGAGAGGATGCGGCGCACGGCGTCGCGGGTGACGGCGCGGCTGCGGGGAATTGAGTCGAGACTCGTGTGGATGAACAGGCCTTCGATGAGGGCATCGAGTTCGTATGCCGTCCGGGCGTCGACGAGCCGCTCGAGCGCCTGGCGGCTCTGGCGCATCCAGTCATGGGTGAGTTGCCGGAAGGCGGGCTGGCGCGCGGCGAGCGTGTAGAGCTCGAGGGAAATCACGAGATCCTCCGGGCTGGCCGCCAGGTCCTCGTGCACCAGCTGGACGACGGTCTCGGCCAGCGCGTCGAGGTCCGCCGCCGCCGCGATGCGCGCGGTGAAGTGCGCGCTCATGCGCGTGGCGAAGCGCGTGAACGCCTCGCGCAAGAGCTCGTCCATGCTCGTGAAGTGGTAGGTCATCGAGCCGAGCGGCACCCCGGCGCGCTCCGCGACCCGGCGGTGCGAGGTGCCCGCGACGCCTCCCTCGGCGATGACCGCCAGGGCCGCGTCGATGATGCGATCGCGGCGCTCGGGATCGTACCGACGCGTCCCCCCTCGTTTCTCCGGTGTGTCGTTCATGCGTACGCTCGTCCATATCATAGGGACGAACGTACGCATCCGCCCGTGTCATTCCCGGTTGCGCGCCGGAGGACCCGGCCTTCAATTCCGAGAAAACCCGAAAAAACCTGGCTCCGCCTCTTCCTCCGCCATGACTCCACGGTTCGTCACGTCCCTGGCCACGGCGCTCGCCGTCTCCGCCATGTCCCTCGCCACCTCGGCCCTCGCGGCCCCCAACGTCACCTCTCCGGTGAAGGGCCTCGCCGGCAAGTGCCTGGATGTGTCCGGCGGCAACACCGCGAGCGGCACCCGCATCCAGCTCTGGGACTGCAACGGCAGCGCCGCCCAGAACTGGGCCTTCCAGGCCGACGGGACGGTCCGCTCCTTCGGCAAGTGCCTGGACGTGTCCAACTCGGGCACCGCGGATGGCACCGTCATCCAGCTGTGGGACTGCAATGGCAGCGCCGCCCAGCAGTGGCTGCACACCGGCGCCAATGATCTGGTGAACCCCCAGGCCAACAAGTGCCTGGATGTGTCCGGCGGCAACAGCGCGAGCGGCACCCCGCTCCAGCTGTGGACCTGCAATGGCAGCGCCGCCCAGAAGTGGACCGCCAACGTGCGCCCGGTCAACAGCCGCCGCACCGTCGTCTACTACCAGACGCAGTACGCCAATGGCGTGTACGTGTCGCCGCTCGGGCTGACGAACAACAACACCCGCGTCACCGACGTCATCGTCGCCGCCATCCACCTCAACTCCCCCACCCTCGTCCACCTCAACGACGATCCGCCGAGTGCGTCCAAGTTCACCCAGATGTGGGCGGACCTGCGGACGATGCAGTCGCGCGGCGTGCGGGTGCTCGGCATGGTGGGCGGCGCGGCGCAGGGCAGCTACAAGCGCCTGGACACCGAGTTCACCACCTACTACCCCCTCCTCAAGAACATCATCACCACGTACCGGCTGGATGGCGTGGACCTGGACGTCGAGGAGTACATGTCGCTGGCCGGCATGGAGCGCGTCATCCGCGCCTTGCGCGCCGACTTCGGTGACGACTTCGTCATCACGCTCGCCCCGGTGGCCACCGCGCTCTACGGCGGCGGCAACCTCTCTGGCTTCAACTACGAGCAGCTCTACCGGAACGTGGGCGGGCAGATCTCGTGGTTCAACGCCCAGTTCTACAATGGCTGGGGCTACATGGGTTCCACCGCCAACTACCAGTCCATCATCAACCGCCGTGTCATCCCCGCCCAGAAGGTGGTGGCCGGCATGCTGAGCAACCCCGGGAACGGCGGCTCGGGCTACGTGGACATCACCACGGCGCAGAACACCGTGCGCGCGCTCGTGGGCGGCTCCCAGGACTTCGGCGGCGTGGCGAGCTGGGAGTACTTCAACTCGCTGCCGGGAGACCGCGCCGCGCCCTGGCAGTGGGCGGGCACGATGTCCTCGGCCATGGGCCGCTAGCCGCCTCCACTCGCCTCCGCGCCCGGGGCACAGGGCACGTGCCGCAGCGGCTTCTTCTCCTGCCGCGTCACGAGCTCGCCCTGGCGCGCGGCCACCTTCCAGGTGCGCGTCTCGGTCTCCACCCGCGTGCCGTCCTCGCACGTGTCCACCACGCGCTCCTCCAGCACCACCTCGCCCCGGGCCGTCCCCAGGCGCTTCACCGTCGAGGCCACGTCGTCCTCGGGGGGCTCGATCACGGTGCTCTCCGCGTTCCCCTTGGTGAGCAGGGCCACCACGAGCAGCCACGTCGGGGGCTTGCCTTCCTCCGTGAAGTCGAAGCTCGCGGCGGCCAGGGTGCCGCCCGCCCCGCGCGCCCGGGTGCTCTTGCCGAAGGACCAGCCCGGCAGGAACGCGGGACACGGCGAGGCGCTCCCCTCCTCCCACAGGACGCTCCGGGTCGTGCTCAGGGGCTCGAGCGCCTGGAAGACCTGGGCCAGCCGCGCGCCCTCACGCGCCTCGCACACGCCCAGCGCCACGAAGAAGGCTCCGGGGCGCAGGCCCGGCACCTCCGCGCCCTCGAAGACGCGCGGGTAGCCCGGCGCCAGCTCCAGCACCCGCGCCCAGTCCGTCGCGCGCTCCCGGTAGGCCGTGACAAACGTCTCCGCCTCCTCGCGCGTGCGGCCCCCGCCCCACAGGAGCATCACCCGATCCCGGAAGCCGGTCAGCGGCAGCTCCGGCGGCTGGGCCCGGGCCGGAGAGCACCACGACAAGAAGAGGAAGAGCACGCACGGACGGTACATGGCGCGGCGCACCATGCCACGGGAGGCGGTCCGCCGCCGAGGGGCTTCAATCCAGGGCGCGGGGCGACACCCGGGCGCGGCCCTCCAGGGACGCGCGCGCCACGGCCACCTGCTCCACTTTGTAGCCTGGAAGCGCCCGGAACAGCAGCCACTCGCCGCTCGCCAGGGGCCCCTTCACCAGCTGGCCGGAGTCCTGGAGCTGCCGGCCCAGGGGCGAGCCGTCGTCCCCCCGCGGGTGCTGGAAGTCCTGGCGCTCGCGGCGGCCATCGTCCAGCACCACCTCGCCCTGCACGCACACGCTGTCGTCGCGCAGGAAGATGCGCGAGGCGCCCTTCACCCGGCCGTAGGAGTTGTCCCCGAGAAGGAGCTCGAAGTCGTCCTCGCGCAGCAGCGAGGGACAGTCCCCGCTGGGCGTGTGCCCCACCACCAGCCGGTGGAGGCCCTCGCGGGCCAGGGTGGCGATGAGTCCGGGGGACGGCAGCCCGGGGTGGTTGATGGCATCGGCCATGCGCCCGTACACCACGCTGGCGGTGTTGACGCGCGTGCGGGGCACGGGGGCCTGGTAGGCGATGAGGGGCTCCCACGCGGGCGTCCCGTCCGCCTCCAGCCGACCCTCCACGAAGTCGCGCACCTGGGACTGGTACCAGCGGTTGAGGGCCTCGCCCCAGGCGTCCACGCCCTCCACGCGGCCCACGTGCGTGGGCACGTACCCGAGGCTGTCCTCGTGCAGGCCGCCGTGCAGGAACAGCGTGGCGCCGATGCGGTGCACGAGCCGGGCCGCGGCGAGGTAGTCGCGCATCGGTCCGCCCGGGGCCACGTCCTCGAGGAAGCTGTCCACCACGGCCTCCTCGCTCACGGAGGCGTCTTCCCGAGCCAGCTCCTGATGGCGGAACTCGAAGGCGCCCTGGGCGCCCATGGTGTTGGCGAAGATCCAGCGCAAGAGCGCGGGCCGGGGCCCGTCGCGCACCTCCGCCGGCGTGCGGGCCAGGGGGTGGCCGGTGAGCTCCCGGCCGAGCCGCAGCTTGTTGATGTCGCGGTTGCCCGCGAGCAGCACCACCTGGCCGGGCTGACGGCGCCAGGCGTCCACGAGCACGCGCAGCACCCGCCGGCCGTCCGGGCCCCGGTCCACGGCATCGCCGCCGAACACGAACGTGGAGCCCGGACGCACCACGAGCCGGTCACCCGCCTCGAGCGACACGTGGGGGTTGCCCTGGCAGAAGCTCGCGAGCTTCTCCCAGAGCCCCTCCACGTCCGAGAGGTAGGCGACGGGGTGATCGACGATGGGGGGTGCCCGCGGCGAGCCCATGGCGCGTGAAGTGCCGCGTCAGCTCACGGGCAGGGCGTCGAGCACATCAGCTGGCCGGTGATGGGGTGCTTGTAGCAGGTCGGCGTGCAGTCACCGGCCTGGGCGGACACGGACACCCCCACGAAACCCAGGGACAGGACGGCGGCGACGGCGAGGACGAGACGCTTCATGGGATGGCTCCAAGCAAGAGGGACGGCGGGCGCAGTCTACCGGCAGAAACACGGGGGCGCCTCCACGGATTCTGCACGAACAATCCCCGGGGGCTGCACGGGGGCGCCATCCGCCGTGCACGGCGCGGGTCCACTGTGGGCCCATGAACCTCGACCCACCGCTTCCGCCCCGTGCCGCCCCGTCTCCGCTCAAGCGGACGCTCCGGGGACTCGGGCGTCACCATGTCCTGGGCAGCCTCGCCATCGTCGTCTTCGCCACCGCGGTCATCGCCAGCCAGGTGGTGGACCGGGCGGACTTCGCCAGCTCGGAGCTCGCCAGCGACGTGCGCGAGCGCTGGGGCGCGCCCGTGGTGCAGCCCGCGCCCTCGCTGCGCTACGTGCAGAGCGGCACCCTGTTCACCGAGCTCAAGCCCCTGCCCTTCGAGCAGCAGCACGTGCAGGTGCGCGCGGAGATGAACTACCGCAAGCGGGGCCTGCGCTACTTCTCCGGCTTCGACTTCGCGCTCTCGGCCGACTACGCCGCCGTCAACCGCGAGGGCCATGACATCGACGTGGCCTTCATCTTCCCCATCGAGGTGGACAAGTCCCAGGTGCTCCTGTCGGAGCTGGCCTTCCTGGTGGATGGCGCCGAGTCGGCGTTGGACCTGGGCGAGGCCGGCAACCGGCTCGTGTGGACGGGCCGCATCCCCCAGGGGACCACGCGCCACTTCTCCATCCGCTACCGCGCCCGCGGACTCGACTCGTTCCTCTACAAGCTGGACCCGGCCCTGCCCGCGCGCGACGTGCGGCTGCACGTGGCCGTGCAGGGCGGCGAGACGTACGACTACCCGGCCCAGGTGCTCGCCGCGAGCGAGGTGAAGAGCGGCGAGGGCACGGTGGTGCTCGACTGGGCCTTCCAGTCCCTGGAGTCGGGGGTGAACCTGGGCGTCATCCTGCCCTCGGTGGAGGCCTATGACGCCCTCATCGCCACCATGGCGGGCCGCGCCTGGGTGCCCTTCCTGTGCCTCCTGGCGCTGCTGGCCGCCTTCAGCCTGCACCACCGCCGGCCGCTCGCCTTCTACGAGTCCTGGCTCGTGGCCGCCGCCTTCGGCTTCTTCTTCGTGCTGCTCGCCTACCTCGCGGCCTTCATGAACTTCTACGTGGCCTATGCCGTATCGCTCGGGGGCATGGGCGCCGCGGGGGTGCTCTACGTCTGGCGCCTCTATCCCCAGGAGCGCGTCTGGCGCCTGGCCGCCGCCTGGGCCGCCACGCTGGGCGTGCCCACCGCCGCCGTCCTCCTCCAGGGCTATACCGGCCTCATCTACACCCTGGAGCTGCTCGCCGCGCTGCTCGGCCTGATGGTGCTGTCCACCCGCGCCGAGGTGCGCGCCCTCCTGTCGGATCTCCCCCTCGCCGCTCCGGAAGCGAAGTGACCCATGTGGACCGCCCTCTCCTCCCTCGTGCTCGGTACCGTCCTGTCCGCCGCGCCCGCCGCCGCCTCCGGCACGGGCTCGGTGACCCTGCCCCTCTCCGACCTGTTGGCCCTGCACGAGCAGCAGCAGCAGCGCACCGACGCCCCCACCCCGCCCCCCGTCGCCGCCCTGGTGGTGAAGAGCCAGCTCAAGGGCCGGCTGTCCGGGGACGCCCTCCGGGTGGAGGGCCACTTCGAGGTGGAGGTGCTCGCCGGGGACACCTGGACCGAGGTGCGCCTGCTCCAACTGGACCCGGACACGTACCTCACCGCCCTGCCCTCGCTGGACAAGGCCACGGTGGCCCCGCTGGGCGGGTACCTGAGCCTGGTGACGCGCGAGCCCGGCCGCTATGCCTTCGACGTGGGCTTCACCCTGCGGCCTCCGGCCACGGGCGCCGAGCGCCAGGTGCAGCTGCGCTTCGGACCCCACCTGCCCCCCGTTCCCTTGCGGCTGGAGGCGGACGCCTCGGCCTTCACGGTGACGGAGCCGCCGCTGGGCGGGAGCGAGGGCGCCGAGGTGTACCCGCGCCAGGGCGCGCTGCGCGTGGCGTGGCGCACGGCCGCGGAGCCCAAGGTGGCCCGGCAGGCGGTGCGCCCGCCGCTGGAGCCGAGCATCCCCGAGGCCCGGGCCACCTGGGTGTCCACGCTGGAGGGCAAGGCGAGCCTGCGGGTGCGCTACGCGCTGCGTCTGGATCGCGAGCAGCCGCTGGAGCTGACCCTGCCCGAGGGCTACCACCTGGAGCGGCTGCTCCTGGACGCGGTGCCCCTGGCGCCCGGTGAGCCCCAGGACGGCCGACTGCGGGTGCGGGTGGCGCCCACGCGCGTGGGGGAGACGGAGGCCACCCTGGAGGTGGTGCTCACGCGGGACCTGGGGGTGTTCCACTTGTCGGGACGGTTGAACCTGGCGCTGCCCCGGGTGTCGTGGCCGGTGGCGCGGCTCCAGGCGCGGGCGCACTTCCCGTCCGTCTTCAACTACCGGCGCGAGGGCGGCAGCATGGAGCCCGTCGAGGAGTCGGCCCCGGACGAGTCCTCCTCCGACATGCCCCTGCCCGGCAAGGTGCTGCGCTTTCGCCAGTACCTCGTGGCGGCGTCCGCCCCCACGCTCGAGCTGGGCTATTCGGTCGACATCTCCCAGAGCTACTTCCGCTAGGGTGTCGCCCATTCATTCGTGAGGGAGGTCGGCGTGACGCGTGCGTGGTGGGTGCTGGTGGCGGTGGTGCTGGGGGGGGTCGGTTGCAAGAAGGAGGCACCCGCCTCGATGGAGCTGGTCCGCGCCTCACCGGATGCCCTGCTCGCCTCCTTCGACGCCACCGGCAAGGAGCTGGAGGTGGTCGGCCTGGTGAAGGACATCCGCGACGCCGGCGGGCTCTTGACCGTGTCCCTCGAGACGCGCCACGCCTCCCGCACGGTGGCGTGTCAGGCGGACGCGGCCCAGTCGGTGGCCGTGGGTCGGCTCGTGCAAGGCCAGCTCGTGGCGCTGCAGGGGCTCGCCCGGGGCGCCCAGGGTGAAGACATCCTGCTGGACCGATGCCGGGTGAGCTGGACGGGACCGTCGCCCCGGACGGATCCCCCCGGGGGACGCGAGGCCGTGCGCGCGGCACGTTCCCTGGAGGTGTGCCTGATTCCCATCCTCGTGGACAGGCAGCGGCGCGGGGGCCTGACCCGGCCGGACGGCAAACCCTCCACCGAGGCCACCTTCCGGCAGATGCACCCCGAGGAGTTCCAGCGGCTCGAGGCCGCCGCGAAGTCCGCCCGCGCGGAGCTGGCCACCCTGGGCCTCACCGCGCTGTCCTGCGAGCACCCGCTCATCCACCTGCTCAATCGCTGTGAGAGGGGCTCCACGCAGGAGCGCGGGGGCGCGGAGTGCGCGTCCCGGTACGTGGTGGAGATCCGCGACCTGCTGCCCCACTGACGTTCGGGAGGCTCGACGGAGACGGGCCTAAGCCGGAAAACAGAATTAACGTTATTTTCTTGTAAAGACCGGAAGATTCAGGGATATCCCCGGGCGACCAACTTGAGCCCTCCCCCTCCACATGGTTGACTTCCGGGGTCGGTTTCCCGAGGGGTGACACATGATGGGCCGTGGAATCCGCGCCTCGGCGGTCGAGGTTTTGAGCCTCAACATCCAGTCGCTGCTCGGGACGTACAACGTCCTCAATGGCGAGGTGCAACGCATCCTCGCCTCGCACGGCATCGAATTGGAGTCCGACAGCTCCCGGCGCTGGTACCCGCTCGAGGCCATCATCCGGAGCCTGGAGGACATCCGCGAGCGCATCGGCACCCATACCCTGAGGGCCTTTGGCTCGCAGGTGCCGCGCATGGCCATCCTCCCTCCGCAGGTGGACACGTTCGAGCAGATCCTTCCCCTGCTCAATGACGCCTACCGCAGGAACCACCGGGGCGAGGGCGACATCGGGGGCTATCACTATCAGCCCTTGAAGAAGAACAGCGGTCGGCTGCGCAGCGACAATCCCTATCCGTGCGAGTTCGATCAGGGCTTGCTGGATGGCTTCCACGCCCGCCTGCCGCCCCGGAGCAGCGCCTTCCAGTTGCGGATCGTGCACGCGCCGGAGGGCTGTCGCTCCCGGGGCGCCGAGGCCTGTACCTACGTGCTCACCTGGTGAGCCAGGGCTCGTCCCGGGGCATCCGCACGGGCACGGGCAGCCCGGGGGCCTCGGGCAAGAGGAGCACGAAGCGCGCGCCGCCCGGATGATTCTCCGCCTGGAGCGTGCCCCCCACCCGCGCCACGTACTCCCGGCACAGCGCCAGGCCCAGGCCCGTGCCCTTGCCCGGGGGCTTGGTGGTGAAGAAGGGCTCGAAGAGGTGGGGCAGCACCGCCTCGGGGATGCCCGGCCCGTTGTCCTCCACCTGCACGCGCACGCCGCCCTCCTCGCGCCGGACCCGCACCTGGATGCGCGGTCGCCGCACGGGCCGCGCCGATTCCACCGCGTCCCCGGCGTTGATCAGCAGGTTGAGCAGCACCTGCACCATGTGCCGCTGGCCCAGCCGGACCATGGGGAGGCCCGACGGCAGCTCCAGCACCACCTCGCCGCCGTGCAGCCGCATCGCCGCCAGCCGGGTCGCCTCGGACAAGGCCTCCGGCAGTCCCCCCCGCTCCTCCGGAGACGTGCCGGCGCGCGAGAAGCCCCGCAGGTCCTCGACGATCTGCTGGATGCGCAGCACGCCCTGCTGGGTCTCGTCGAGCATCTCCTGGAGCTCCTCGCGCCCGAGCGTCCCTCCGCCGCCGCGCGTCTCGCGCTGCAGGTAGCTCAGGTTGGCCTTCACATAGGCCAGGGGGTTGTTCACCTCGTGCGCCACCCCGGCGGCCAGCTGTCCCACGAGCACCAGCCGCTCCACCTCCGCGCGCGCTCTCTCGGCCTCGCCGCGCAGCCGCTCGCTCTCCGCGAGCCGTTCGAGCGCCCGGAGTCGCTCCTGATGGGCCGCGACATGCGAGTGGAGGATGTGCCGGTACATGCGGGTGCCGTAGAGCGCCAGGCCCAGGAAGATGCAGAAGCTCGTCACCGTGAGGATCTGCTTGGGCAGGGGGACGCCGCCCCACGCGTTGAAGAGGAGGATGGCCAGCAGCGAGCTGACCCCGCCCACCACCGCGGGCAGGCGGCTGTCCGGCGAGTACACGGCCTGGAGGAAAGGCAGGGCGATGAGGATGTGGAAGTAGGGACTGTTGGCGCCGCCGCTCAGCAGGATGAAGCCCGTGAGCCCCAGGAACGCGAGGGCCGCGGCGGCGGTGCCCGTCCATTTCAGGGACAGCCGGTCCGCGCCCAGGCCGATCCCCATCAACACGAAGATCAGGACCCACGCGGACTGGAGGAGGATGAGGTTCACGGACCACGCGCCCAGCACCGCGCAGTGCAACACCAACCCCAACACCAGGCCCCCCGCGCCGATGAAGTAGTTCGTGCGCTGCATCCGCAGCAGGTCCGTCTTCCCAAAGGACAACATGTGCTCACCCCGACTCTCCGCGCCCGTCAACCACGGCCACCCATGATGGGCCAAGTGTCCCCGCCGTGAACCTGGACCCGGGTACACGCGCGCGGGCCCCGACTGTTCGCTTGAGCGCGAAGGAGCGGCGCCTCCGGCTGCATCCGGGCCGCGTCCCGGTGACACTCGGCGGACCATGAGCGCCGTGCGCCGCCTGTTCATCCTCCGCTGTGGCTATGAGATCCTCCCCCGCTCCGTGTCCCTCCGAGGCGCGGATCCCACCGTCATCCTGTGCGAGCCCGTGTGCGCGTACCTCCTGGACACGGCGCACGGCTGGGTGCTCTTCGACACGGGCGCGGATCCGGCGGCGCTGAAGGATCCCCTCCGCCGCCAGCGGTTCCAGGGTCCTGGCTGGGTCGCCCCGCCCGTCATCCTGCCCGAGCACGAGCTGCTGCCCCAGCTGGCCCGGCTGGGGGTCCAGCCCGAGGACATCCACGCGGTGATCCTCAGCCACGTGCACTACGACCACACGGGCCACCTCAAGTACTTCCCCCGGGCGAGCATCCACATCCAGCGCCGGGAGTACGCCTACGCCATGGGTCCCCACGGCAACCCGGCGGTGTTCGATGAGGACTTCCGGCTGCCGGACCGCGACTGGCGGCTGGTGGACGGGGACTGGGAGCTGATGCCCGGCGTGCGCGGCGTGCTGACGCTCGGCCACATGCCGGGGCACCAGTCCCTCGTCGTCGAGTTGCCCCGGAGTGGCACGAAGATCCTCGTGGCCGACGCGGGAGACCTGCGCGAGAACTTCGAGCGGGAGATTGCCCCGGGCGAGTGCGAGGACCCCGCGCTGGGGATTGCCTCGATCCGCAAGCTCAAGGCGATCCGCGACGCCTCGGGGGGAGAGCTCGTCCTGCTGCATGACCCGGACGAGGTGCACGCCCGGCCCCTGGCCCCCGCCTGCTACGATTGAGGGTCACTGCCCTTCCCGAGCCGCGAACGAGGACAGCGCGCGGACCCCTCGAATGGCGGCACCGCAGGCGAGCGCCGCCAGCACCAGCAACCCGAGCATCGGCGCGAGTGGCAGGGAGGCGCTCGACGGCCGGGGTTCGTAGCGGGGCAGCTGCTCGAAGTCGGCCCGTTGGAACGGCCGCTCGTGGAACAGGTACGGGTAATAGAAAGCGCGCAGCCGGGTATGGAACGCCTCGATGCCCCGCTGGTAGGCCAGCTGCGCCCGCAGGTCGCTGTCCGCGGCCCGGTGGAGGAACGTCTGCACGGCGGCCGCCGGGAGCACCCAGCCGAGCCGGGCGGCCCATGCCTCGCGCGCCGTCAGGCTCTGGCGGTAGTCCGCCACCTCGGCGGCGACCCCGTCATCCCCCACCTCGTGCATGGCGTAGTACCACTTCCAATGGAAGCGCCCGAGCACCGGCGGCGTGTCGCGCCACTCCGGATGCTTGACGAAGAAGGGCCGGAAGGTCTCCTCCTTGGGAATGTCCCAGGCCCGGTGCACCCGCTCGCGCTGGGCCAGGGTCAGGTCGACGCCTTGGGCCACGGGGAGGGCGCGGGAGATGACGGCGTTGGCCAGCGCGGGCGCCAGCAGGGTCAGCGCGATCCAACAGGCCATCAGCGCCGCGCCGTTGGCCGCCGAGCCGCGGCCTCGCGCGGAGACCCAGAGCGACAGCGCCGACCAGAACGCCGCGTAGAGCGCCGTCGCCAGGGCGATGGTCAGGGTGCCCGCCACCGGGGCCCGGGCGATCACCGCGCCCACCCCGAACGGGACGAGCAAGGCGCCCAGGACCAGCAGGGAGCGCAGCAGGCCGCGGCGTCCCCAGACCCCGAGGCCCGAGCCCGGCAGGGAGACCAGGAGCCGCAGCCGCCCCGCCTCGCGCTCGCCTGACACCAGCTCGTGCATCAGGGCGATGATGACCAGGGGCGCCAGGTAGATGAGCACGAAGGCGAAGTCGAACGCGCCGGGGAGCGCGAGCTCCGGGTTCAAGGTCTCGGACTCGTAGAGTTGGGACTGCAAGCCCAGCAGCCGCACCCGCAGGACATAGGGCTGCACATCCCGCTGGCCCATCGCCGCGAAGGCCAGGGGCGATGGAGGATCCGTGGTGAGGTGGAAGGTGTAATAGGCGGCGGAGCCCGCGTCTCCCTCGGGCTTGCCGTACTCCCGGGTCACCGCGTCCAGGTCCTGCCCCTGCGTGGCTTCCACCCGCTCGATGATGGCGGCCTGCCGGGCGGTCGCCGCGAGGCCGGCCGCCACGGACAGGGCCGTGAGCAGCAGCAGCAACAGCAGCGCGCCCACGCTCAACGGCGCCCGGAGCAACAATCGGAGTTCCACGGTCCAGGTGCTCATCGCGAGGCCTCCTCCAGACGCCGGGCCGCGAGGCCACAACCGACGAGCAGCGCCACGAGCCAGCAGACCAGCACCAGGAGACTGGCCTGGATGCGGTCGCCCGCGAGCTGGAGCACGTCCGGTGGCCGGTAGGTGAAGCCGGGCAGTGTCTTCCAATGCTCGGCGGCGATCCGAGGGTCCGCGCCGGCGTTCTGGTTGGGGATCTTCGTCACCTGCAGGAGGTTGAGCGCCTGGACGAAGGCGTAGCGGTGCCGCTCCACCTGCTCCAGGAAGTCCTGGTGGCTCTCGGTGTCGGTGGCGGCCAGACTCATGGAGAGCTGGCGCACGGCGATGAGCGGGCTGAGCACCCCGAACCGGCGCACGAGCTGGTTCTGCTCGGCCTCGCGGGCGAAGGCGTCCCGCGCATGGCGATCGAACAGTCCGCTCGTCATGCGCTCGCCCTCCATGGCGACCAGGCCCGCCCACTGGACGGGAAGCGCCTCCACCGAGTCGACGCCATAGTGGGCGAGGGTCTTCGCCTTGAACTCGGAGAAGTAGGGGTCGTCCGGATCGTGGCTGTCGCCGAGCCGCTTGAGTTCCTGATGAATGGCCACGTCCGTCTCGATGCGCGTGGGCGTGGGGACGCGTGCCACCGCGAGCTCGGGAAGGAGCCGGGGCGCGAGGATGACCACGCCCATCCAGGCCGCCACCAGGACGATCATCGCGTCCCGGGCGCGCCGGACCCGCAGCGACACGAGCAGGGCCCCCACCGCCCAGATGGACAGGTAGAGGAGATAGCCGGACACCAGCAGCAGGCTGGGCATGGGGGGCACCCAGCCCGCGAGCCCCGCGGCCGTCAGCACCAGGAGCGCCGGCGCGGCGATCGCGGCCACCACCCCGGCATGGGCCCCCAGCTTGCCCAGGGCGAGCTCGGACGGGCGCAAGCCCTGGGCCAGCAGGAGCCGCAAGGTCCCCTGCTCGCGCTCGCGGGCGACGGCCCCGAAGGCGAGGAAGACGATGAGCAGCGGCGCCAGGGTCTGCAGCACGAAGGCCGGCGTCAGCTGACCAAACCGCAACAGCAGCGAGGACTGCCGCGCCTCGCTGAAGTTGGCGCTGTTCTGCCGGTGCCCTTCCAGGAACACCGTGTTGCCGGTGAAGCCATCCACTCCCGGATCGAAGAAGGCCAGGGCCGAGAGGGGCCGGAAGACGAACTGCCCGTAGTGCACCATCCGGTGCGGGTGTCGGTCCGGCTGGGCGTCGAACGCCTCGTCCGCCGTGGCCTGGTAGCGGGCCCGGGCCGCCCGCGTGGCATCGCGCTGCTCCACGCCCAGGAGGGCGGAGGTCACCAACAGGGCCGCGAGCGTGACGCTGGCGATCATCGCCACGCGGTTGCGCGCCAGGGCCCGCAGCTCCTCGGCGGCGACTCGGAGCACCTTCGTGCGGTGGGCGCTCATGCGGCCTCCCCTGCCCGCGCGTAGCGCTGATGCAAGGCCCGGACGTCGAAGCGCTCCGCGCCGGTGGCGGCCAACTCCTCCTCGAGCCTGCCCTGGGCCAGGAAGCCGATCCGGTCGGCGATCTCCGCGGCGCTCAGCAGGTCGTGCGTCACCATCAGGGTGGCGACCCCGCGCGCGCGCGCCGTGTCCAAAAGCCGGTTGAAGTCCCCGGTCGCCCGGGGATCCAGGCCCGAGGTCGGCTCGTCCAAGAGGAGCACGGGCACCCGCCGGGCAATGGCCAGCGCGATGGCCACCTTCTGGCGCATGCCCTTGGAGAACCCGCCCACGCGCTTGCCCCAGGCCTCGTGCACCAGGCCCACCGCCTCCAGCGCCGCGTCGATGTCCGACGGCGCGCGCTGCTCACTCCCCGCGACGGTCAGGAAATAGTCGAGGTTCTCCCGCGCGCTGAGGTGCTCGTAGAGGGCCACGTTCTCCGGCACGTAGGCCAGGCGCGAGCGCGCGGCCTGGGGATCCGCCGCCACGTCCTGGCCACACACCCGGGCCTGTCCCGCCGTCGGTCGCACCAGGCCCAGGAAGATGCCGAGCGTCGTCGACTTGCCCGCGCCGTTGCCGCCCAGCAGGGCGTAGATCCGCCCAGGCTCCACGGTGAAGTTCAACCCCCGAAGAACGGTCTTCGAGCCATAGCGGTGCTCGAGCCCAAGGGCCTCGAGCCCGCCGGTATTCACGATGTCGGACATGCGCTCCTCGCTCCGAATGAACCGCGACCACCCGCGGCCCCCCGTCCCATCACGGGGATTAAATGCAACACGGTGGCAATTGCAAGGCGGTTGTCGGAGAGTGGGGGCGCCTTCACGCGAGGCGAATGGGAACCGCTTATCGGGCGGATGATGTTTCCGCCCTGCCCTGTCAGCGGAGGGTCCTGACGCGCCAACGGGAGGACGGACACGTCAGGCGAGGCCCCTCCGAGAGGAAAATGGGCCTGGGCCTGCTGGGAACGGGATTTGCTGTGGGTCCTCCCGCACGTCGCGACACCCATCCCAGCCCCGAGGAATCACAGATGGAACAGCAGTCCTGGAATCCGTTCTCGATCGCCGATGTGAACGTCCGACTGGAGACGCACTGGTGGGGCTTCACCCTGCACCTCAACGAAGCGGCGACCCAGCTGCTCGAGCAGATCGACAAGTGGGAGGGCTACCTGGTGAAGGTGCTGGGCTCGGAGTTGGGGCCCTGCGCGTCCCTCATCAAGTACTACCTCAAGGCGCGCAACCTCATCATCAAGGCCGAGGATCAAAACGGACTGGGCGTCCGGCTGGTCTCGCCCTGGATCATGCCGACCCTGCTCGTGCCGCTCCCGGAGACCGGGGGCCATGTCGACGACTCCCAGCTGCGGTGGTCCGCGTTCGACCCCAGCAGCGGTGCATGGGGACCCGAGCAGAAGTTGAGTCATGTCTACGCGGAGTATGGCGCCGAGCTGGCGGTCTTCCAGGACAAGCTGTTCTGCGTCGCCCGAGGCGGCGGCAGCGACAGCCACCTCTGGTGGATGACCTTCGATGGCGAATGGTCCACCTATGAGCAGGTGGGCGGTTCTGTCTTTTCCGCGGATGCCCCGGGCCTCGCGGCCTACCAGGGCAAGCTGCACCTCGTCGCGCGCGGTGGCGGGAACGATCAGACCTTCTGGTGGTCGACCTTCGATGGACACGGCTGGAGCGGCTACCAGCAGATCCTCGGGGGACATGCCACGTCCCAGTGTGGCCCGGCGCTCGTGGAGTTCCAGGGCAAGCTGCATCTCGTCGCGCGCGGCTCCGGCTCGGACTCATCCCTCTGGTGGACGACCTTCGACGGCCACGGCTGGAGCCGCTACCAGCAGATCCATGGAGATCGGGCCTCGTCCATCTGCAGTCCGTCGCTCGTGGTCTTCCAGGGCAAGCTGCACCTGCTGGCCCGAGGCTCCGGCAAAGATCAGTCGATCTGGTGGATGACGTATGACGGAAACACCTGGACGACCTACCAGCAGATCCGCGGGGGCCACGCCTACTCCCAGTCCAGTCCGTCGCTCACCGTGTTCCAGGACACGCTGTACCTCGTCGCGCGCGGTGGCGGGAAGGATCAGACCCTCTGGTGGACGACCTTCGACGGTCAGGGCTGGGGGCAGTACCGGCAGTCCGACGGCGTCCACACGTGGATGCGCCCGCGCATCATCACCTACCGCCATCCCTCGGGAACGCGCGATCAGCTCCTGTGCGTGAACCGCGGCATCGAGACCTGAAGGGAGTGGCGCGCCACGCCGTCCCGGGAAAGGCTTTGACACCTGAATGAAGCGTCATTCATGTTCTCCGGGTGAGCCCGTCCCCTGACGGACGAACCCGGAGGAGCACGATGACGAAGCGACTGATGAGCGCGGTGGCCCTGCTGTCCGTCTTCGCGGTGGTGGGAGGCGCGGCGTCCGCCGAGGCGGCCTGCCAGGACGCGGTGGTGCTGGTGCACGGCAACGCGGGCAAGCCGGCGGACTTCGACAACACGTACAACGAGCTGCTGCGCCGGGGTTACGCCGCCGGGGACATCTTCCGGCCCAACTGGGGCTCGAAGACGTGCGCGGCGTGCAACGATCATGACGGCTCGGAGCTCGTCGCGGTGAAGGACGCCATCAACCAGGCGCTCGCGCGCTCGTGTACGGGGAAGATCGACGTGATCGGCCACTCCATGGGGGTGACGTTGTCCATCAAGTCCATCCTCGATCTGGGCGTGGCCGGCCGCGTGGACGCGTTCGTGGGCATCGCGGGGGCCTACCGGGGCCTGTGGAGCTGCGGCACGTACCCGTACAACGTGGTGACGTCCACGTGCGGCTACCACGGCCTGTCCATCAGCAGCCCGTTGCTCAAGGGCATCGCCGGCAAGCGGATGGCCAGCCGCATCTATTCCATCAAGAGCAACAGCGATCAGATCGTCTGCTCCACCCTCGTGTGCACGGTCAACGGCGTGCACTCCAGCAGCATCGACAACGAGAACGCGTCCTACACCTACAACACGGGCCACTTCGGGCTGCTGACGGACACGGCCACCCGGCAGGCGGACCTCATCCAATAGGCGCGCCGCCTCCCCGTGTTGACAAGCCTTGAACAAGGCTTCTACGGTCCCAATCACCTGGAGTGACAAAGTGTTCACTCAGGTTGCCGCTCGGAGGCGGCAAGTGGTCCAACACGAAGGGAGATCATCGGTCATGGCGCACATCTTCGGAAAGCTCGCACTGGCGTTACTCGCAACGGGAACGGTCACGGCTCCGCCCGCCCTGGATGAACAAGGCGCGGAAGACGCCATGGAGACGGCCGCCGTCGCCACCAACATCTGCTCCAGCGCTCCCACACCGGCCGGCTGGGTCGACATCCAGTGGTACTACTCGGCGGGCTGCGGCACGGGCTCCTTCGCGCCGAACACCAAGCGGATCCAACAGATCTCCGGCGAGCCCATCGGCGCGACGGTCAACGCCTGCAACACGACGCCGATCCCGGCGGGGTGGAGCCAGCTCGACTACTACTATTCCAGCAATTGCCAGTCGGGGAGCGTGGGCAGCCTGAACCCGAACACCCGGATGTTGAAGCGCGTGTATTGAGCCGCGGCACCGGGTGAGCATTCTCCAGGCCGCGGTTTCCGGGGCACCTGCCTGGAAATCGCGGCCTTTGTTTCGACACCGCGTCTAGGTTCGACCTCTCCAAGGAAAGTGGCTTGGACAAGGAGTCGACATGGACGTGCGGTGGAGCAAGTCGTGGGGGGCGCGGATGTTGGCGCTGCTGGTCGTCACGGTGGGGGCGCCAGGAGCCTGGGCACAGCAGCAGCAGCAAGGCGCGGGCTGCGCGGATGGGCAGCGCGAGGGCTTCGTCGATCAGGCGCGCTACCCGAACATCGCCGGCTGTAGCGGCGGCTGGAGCATCGCGGGCGTGCTGATCTCCACGCCGGGCATCAAACCGTATTGCCCCCAGTCCCCCTTGAACGCCACGGACAAGCCCGCCTGCAAGCGCGCCGGCGGCGATGATGGAAAGAACCCCTGGGGCGAGGGCTGCAACGTGGAGGACCTGTGCGCCTCCGGCTGGCACGTCTGCGCCGACACGCATGACGTCGAGGCCAATTCCCCCACGGGCTGCAAGGGCGCGACCCGCTCGGGAGATCCCGCCCTCTTCTTCGCCACCCGCCAGTCCGGCACGGGCCACGGCGTCTGTGCCACGGGCACGGACACGGGCCCCAAGTGCGACAGCAGCACGGGCGTCCCCACGTGCAAACCGACGACGCGCACCAGCAATGATCTGTTCGGCTGCGGCAACCTCGGCGCGCCGGCCGGCCCGGCGTGCGGCGTGCTCGACCGCTTCTCCCACGATGCCTGCTCCTCCCTGGGCGAGCCCTGGCTGTGCGGCCGGTCCCCCGAGTACTGCGAGGCGCAGATCGTCCGCAAACCCCATCCGGGCCGGGGCGGCGTGCTGTGCTGCCGCAAGCGGATGGAGGTGGCCCGGGGCGCTCGCCCCGCCCGCCCGGCGCTGGTGGGCACGGACCTTGCTGACGCGAGCACGCATGAGACAAAGCCCGCGCCAAACACCAGCGATTCCCCGGGACGTCTACGAGCTGCGGCTCTGGCGGATCTGGTCGGAGCATCTGCGCCGTAACGACTTCGGGATGAAGGACGATTTCTTCGCCCTGGGGGGTGACCGCGACACGGCGGAGGCCCTTCGCGCCGAGATCGTGACCCGATTCGACACACCGCTCTCGCGCGAGGCCTTCCTCGATGCGCCGACCATCGAGCGCCTCGGCTGCCTCCTGCGCGCCCATTCTCGGAGCCTCAACGAGGCGCCCGTCGTCGAACTCCAGCCCCACGGCCCGAAGCGGCCCTTCTTCTTCCTGCCCGGCGGCGAGGGGACCACCCTCAACGCCTACGCGTTCGCGCGGCGCATGGGGCCGGATCAGCCCGTCTACGGGCTCCAGAGCCGGGGGCTCTATGGAGATCGCCCCCCGTTCAGCCGGATCGAGGACATGGCGGCCGATCACCTCGAGTCCCTGCGGACCGTACAGCCGCGCGGCCCCTACCTCCTGGGCGGCCATTGCGCGGGCGGCTGGGTCGCGCTGGAGATGGCGCTGCAGCTCCAACGCCGAGGGGAGCAGGTGGCCATGCTCGCCGTCTGTGACGCCTGGTCCCCCGCGATCGTGGGTGCCCGCATGGCGAACGAGACCTTCCTGGACGATCTCGTCGAGTTCTGTGCCATCGCCGCGGCGGGCTTCCGGTACTGGTTCGGTGCGGACCTGCGGCTCGACAGCGACGAGATGCGGGCCCTCGCGCCGGAACAGCGCGTCGCGCACTTCATGCGACTGGCCCGGGAGCACGGGGCCTATGCGCCCGACGAGCCCGACACGCGCTTCGAGCGGCTCCTGGCGGTCTTCCGCTCCTACCCACGGGCGGGCTACGTGCCCACGGAGCGCTTCCAGGGGCCGCTCACCTTCCTGCGCGCGATCGACAGCAAGTTCTGCGAGACGCCCACCGAGGGCTGGGAGGACGTCACGACTCAGCCGCTGCGCTTGCGCATGGTCCCGGGCAACCACGTGTCGCTCCTGACCGAGCCACATGCGGAGGCCGTGGCCCACGAGGTCCGCGCCGCCATCGCGGAGTCCGGGGTGTCCTGACGCTGTCACGTCCGTGGCGTGTCATTGGCGTGTCAGCCCAGACCGCATGGGAGCGCCGCCGCGGCGGTGCCTCCCGTGGGGGTGATTGGTACGGGCATTGCTGTGAGGTCGCGGGCCACGCCCCCCGTACCCGCCAGGAGTTCGCCGTGTCTCCGCGTTCCGCCCCCGCATCTTCCGTCGCTGTTTCCGAAGGACATCCGACCCAGGCGTCCGGCGCGTCGCCCGCGCTTCACCCCGAGCGGTGGGGCCTGACCCGCGCCGAGGGGGGATTGTGTCTGGGGGGCACGTCCCTCGCGGGTCTGGCGGACCGGTGGGGCAGTCCGCTCTTCGTCGTGGATGCCCACCGGCTCGACGAGAATGTCCGGCGCTTCGAGCAGGCGCCCCCGGGCGTCGACGTCTTCTACTCCTACAAGACCAATCCGGTGCCGGCCGTGCTCCAACGCCTGTCGGGGCTTGGCGTGGGTGCCGAGGTGGTGTCCCCGTACGAACTCTGGCTCGCCCTGCGGCTCGGCGTGGCGCCCGAGCGGATCATCTACAACGGTCCGGGCAAGACCCCGAGCGCGGCGAGCGCGATCGTCCAGGGCGATCTGCTGCTCACCAACTTGAATCACCGCGAGGAGATCGCGCTCGTCGCCCAGACCGCCGCGCGGCTCGGCAAGCGGCCCACGGTGGGTCTGCGGGTGGCCACCTCGGACAGCTGGTCGGGCAAGTTCGGGATCCCCATCGCCGGAGGGCAGGCGCTGGCGGCCTACGAGGAGGCGCTCGCGCATTCCTCGCTGCGGGTCGTCGGGTTGCACGCGCACCGGGGCGTGGCCATCGAGGACGCCGGGACCCTGGCGGGCTTCCTTCGGGAGGTGCTGGAGTTCTGTGACACGCTCCACGCCCGGCTGGGCCTCACCGTGGAGTTGCTCGACCTGGGCGGAAGCCTGGCGGTCCCGACGGTGCTGCCCCTCGACACCTCGACGCTCCCGCTCGACGAGCGGGTGCGCCGCAGGCTGACGATCGAGCACTACCTCGCGCTGCTGGTCAGCCAGGTCGAGAACCACTTCCGCCGCGTCGGCCGTCCCATGCCGCGCATCCTGCTGGAGCCCGGACGGGCGCTGACCGGCAGTACCCAGATGTTGCTGTGCCGGGTCAGCAGTCTCAACGAGGCCAGCGCGGGGCCCGCGCATGCGATCCTGGATGCCGGCGAGAGCCTCGCCCACATCCTGCACCGCGAGTATCACGAGATCTTCCACGTCGAGCGCTGGGGCGAGCCCCCGGGCGGGACGTACACCCTCGACGGTCCCACCTGCAGCCCGATGGACCGCCTGCGCACCGCCATCGACCTGCCCCGGCTCCAGGTCGGAGACACGCTCGCGGTCATGGACGCCGGGGCCTACCTCGTCTCCTTCTCGAACTCCTTCTGCTTCCCCCAGCCGGGCATCGTGCTCCTGGAGCAGGGCCGCGAGACGCTGGTGCGTCGCGCGGAGACCTACGAGGACATGGTCGACCGGGATGCCTACGCGCGCGAGGTCTCCCGGTGAGGGCCGAATCGCGGGTCGTGTATCCGCCGTGGGACGAGCCCTCCTGGACGGTTCGCGGAGAGGTCGTCGTGCTGTCCTTCGGCCGCATCGAGGTGCACTACCTCGCGCCGGGTGCGCTTCCCCGGATCACCGTCGCGGGACAGCCGCTGGCCCTCGCGGACGCGCCGCCCGCCGAGGGCACCGGGGCCTTCGCCCTGGCCGCGGGCGCGGAGGGGCTCCTGGTCTCGGATCGCGAGGCGCGGCGGGCAATGCTCGTGCCCCGCGACGGCGCCTGCGCGCGGGAGGCCCGGACGCCGTTCCATGTCACGGAGCCGGATCCCCAGCGCGAGGGCCGCTTCCGGGTGAGGGCCCACCGGGGATCGGCGGCCCCGGGCGTGGTGTACGTCGCCCAGGCCTTCGGGCACACGACGGGCTGGGTGCCGGCGGTGCATGGCGCGCTCGCCCGGCTCCCGGAGCCGCGGGCCTTCACCGCCGCCATCCGGCGCCCGGAGGACGCCGCGTACGCACGTCGCAAGGCCGGGGCCACCGGGGAGCTCCAGGTGGTGCCGCTTCATTACAACGACGCGGAGTCGGCGACGATCACCCCCGCCGACATCGCCAACCCCTCGCGCCCGGCGCTCCTCAACCGCGAGGCGGCCCTTCTGTGGCTCGCGGACAATCGAGAGCTCGCCCGGGTCAGCGTGGGCGCGACCGCCCTGGTGAATGATTGTCGGCCCGAGACGTGGATCCTCCACCAGCTCGCCGAGCATGCGCAGCACAAGGAAGTCCCCCTGCATGCCGTGCGCTATGCCTTCGAGGAGTTCGCGTGGCTGCGGCGGCTGGCATCCCCGCCCTCCCCGGCCGCCCCCCCGGAGGCGGGCCTGGCCGAGCTGCTGGAGGCCTCCGCGCCCGCCATCCATTCGCGGCGCGCGCTGGAGGACGTGCTGCGCGCGTGTGACATCGATCCGCGCCGCAACCCCTCGGTCGACTTCGAGGGCGCGAGCCGGGCGCTCATGGACGACGTGCCGGAGCGTGGCACCATCTGGTACCAGGCCATCCACTGGCGCGAGGGGCGCTCGCTGGAATCGGGCACTCGGCCCTATGTCGTCATCCCGCCCCTCGGTCAGGCGAGTGCGCTCTCCGCCGAGGAAGCCGCGGCGCGGGCCGGCGCCGTCCTGGCCCAGCATGACCCCTCGCTCCAGCACCTCTTCACCCCGGAGGATCCGCGCGGCGTCGTGCTCGTGTCCCAGGGCAATGGCTACTCCACGTGCAGCCGTCAGCACTGGCGCGCGATGCTGGCGCTGGCGGCGGAGATGGAGGATGTCCACTTCCTGTTCGCGGGCGGCAACGCGGAGGACCGCGCCTGGCTGGCGCACGCGCTCGAGCACACGCGGCGCACGAACGTGACGCGGCTCGGATGGATCGACGCGCACTGGAGCACGTTCCTGCGGGCCCTGGGGGCCAAGCCACGGGCGACCTTCGTCTGCCGTCCCGGCCTGAGCAGCATCGGCGCCGCGCTGGCCAACGGCATTCCGCCGCTGCTCATGTCGCCCGACCCCCTGGTGGGGCCCGAGGGCGCCGTGGACGCCATCACCGCGGAGGTGGCCATGGAGCGCGCGGTCTACGCCTTCCAGTTGGATCGGCTGTACGCCACCCAGTGCGCCTCGCACCGGGAGGACCCGCTGCCGATCCTCGTCGACACCCTCGGCCCCCGACCCGAGCGGGCGCTGCGCACGCTGCGCCGGGCGGTGGACCCTTCCGTCCAGCTGCGTCAGCGGGCGGCGATCCACGGGTACTGTGATTGGTCACGCGTCGCGCACCTCATCGCGAGTGTGCTCGCGCGGGAGGCGGCCTCCGGGGTGCTGCCCCTCCCGGTCAAGCGCCAGCTGCGCGATCAGGTGCTCTCCGGGGCGGCGGAGGACGAGGCGCGCTCCTCGTCGGGCCGGGTCTCCGGCATGCCCATCGCGAAGAGCACGAGTCCCGCCAACGCCAGGACCGAGAGCGACAGGAACCCCGCGGTGAAGCCAAAGCCCTCGACGATGTAGCCCGCGAGGAAGTTGCTCAGTCCGGCGCCCAGGCCGGTGGCGAGCGCCACCAGCCCCTGAGCGAAGTTGAAGCGGCCCGTGCCCCGCATCACGTCCGCCGCGATGATGACGGAGATGACGCCGAAGATGCCCGCGGCCACGCCGTCGAGCAGCTGGATGCCCACCACGCCCACGGGACTGCTCGTCAGGCAGAACAGCACGCCGCGCACGGGCAGCACCGCCAGGGCCACGAGGAAGATCGTCTTGCGGCCCACGCCCCGCGCCATGGCGCGGCCCACCCCCCACGCCACGCCCACCATGACGAGCTGCGCGGCGATGATGCAGGCGCTCAGCGCGAGCGTGTCCGCGCCCGGGTGCTTCAAGGCCAGGACCTGACCCGCCATGGGCAACATCGCCGCGTTGCCCAGGTGGAAGAGCGTCACCGCGCCGAGGAAGACCCGCAGCTCGCGCTTGCGCCACACCTCGCGGAAGCTCAGGGCCCCCTTGCCACTCACCTCCTCGCTTCCGCTGGCCTCGGGATCCACGCCCCCGCCCCGCGCCTGCTCGTGGTCGATCTCCCGAGGGTCGATGAGCCAGGTGACGAGGGCGCTCGCCACCGCGAACGCACACACGAGGTAGAAGATCCACGCGTAGCCGAAGTACTGCCCGAACACGCCCGCGAGCACGGCGGCCAGCAGGTTGCCCGCGTGGTTGAAGGACTCGTTGCGGCTGATGCGCGTGGGCAGGCGCCGCCGCCCGACCAGCCCCAGGCTCAGCGCCGCGATCGCCGGGGGAATCACCGCCGAGGCCGCGCCCAGCAGCGACTGCGCCACCATCACCGTCCCGAGGCCCGGCACCCACACGATGGCCAGACAGGCGACGCCCACGGCCAGACCCGACACCGCCACCAGGGCGCGCTTGATCTTCAAACCATCCACCAGCAGCCCGGCGGGCACCTGGAAGAGCGCCGCCGCGATGCTGCTGGCGGCGAGCGCGGCCCCGATGGCCCCCGGCTTCCAGTGCAAGGCCCCCGTCAGATAGACGGACAGGTAGGGACCGACTCCGTCCCGCACGTCCGCCATCAACAGGTTCAAGCCATCGAGGCCCCGCAGGCTGGACGACGAGGGTCGCTGCTCTCGCATGAAGCCTCCTGGCTCACCCTAGGGGCCGCGCGCGGTCCGCTCCAATCCGCTCGGCTCGCGCTGTCCAAAGGTATACACTCCACGACGAGATGGCTTGTGGCGGTCCGAGCGCTTTCAATGGCCGAACCCGCACAAGGAGTCCTGTTTGTCAATTCAGCAAATAACTGAGTTGTCTATTCCCGCGACGGTTCGCTAGGAGTGCTCCCCCCTTGCCTGGAGCATGACAAGGCTTCACCGCCCCGCGTCTCGTAAGGAATCAAACACATGAGCCCACTCGCCACCTCGGAAGTCCACGCGGCGGTCAATCGCGCCGCGGCCCAACTCCTGGACGCCGCGGGTCCCGACGGCATCGTCAGCCGCAAGGACATCCGCACCAAGCTGCTCTCGCTGGAGGGGGCCGAGCGGGACCTCGTCGACGCGCTCTACCGCTTCATCGATCGCCGCGACCCCGAACGCGCCACCCGGATGACCCAGAAGACCATCGACGCCGCGCTCGCGTACGTCCGCACCGAGCTCGTCGACCGCTTCGACCTCGACAACAACGGCCTGTCCGAGGACGAGGTCGCGCGCATGTCCGAGCTCGGCAAGCTGGCCGTCGGCCTCGCCCGGTCGCTCAAGTCGTCGACCGGCCCCACGGGCGAGGCCCTCGCGCAGAAGCTCCAGACGCTCTCCAAGGGGCTCTTCTTCGACGGCTACTTCGGCACGGAGGGCGGCACGCCCCTCCAGGTCACGCACACGGCGGCGAAGCTCTCCCAGCTCACCCGCGAGACCTTCCGCGCCGCGCTCAAGCTCACGGACGGTCCGGAGCACGAGATCGTGCGGTTCGAGCCCGCGGAGCGCTGCCTCCAGGCGCTCGTCAACGTGCATGCCGACATGCCCGAGCAGGAGCAGATCGAGGCGCTCGTCCAGTTCATGAAAGAGCAGCTGCGCGAGCTCCACGCGGTGCTCATCGGCCGTGACGCTGGTTACGACACCGATTGGGAACACGGGCTCTACATCGTGGGCCTGGACGCCGCCGGCAATCTCGCGGGGCTCAAGACGCACGTGGTCTGGACCTGAGGCATTACCGCGACACCGCATCACCGCGACAAACGCAGACCCCCTCACACAAGGAATCTCAAACATGGCAGATCCATCCAAGGCCCCCTCCGCTGAAGCGCTCGACCTCGTGTTCTGGGATCCCTCGGGATACAGGTGGGGTGGCGGCGGTGACTGGAACCAGTGGCGCTACGTCCCCGACGGCCTGGGGGGAGAGATCGGCATCCGCTTCGGCGTCAGCGCCGGTTTTGGCACCTTCGACTGGAACAACGGCGGCGTGGCCCCGCACGGCTCCATCAACGACGGCACCGGCGCCGCCTCGTTCGGCAAGAACCAGCAGGCGCACCTGGCCTCCGCCAGCGTCAACGCCATCCGCATGCAGGCCAACCGGCAGTTCACCGGCGCCCAGAACAACTTCACCGTCGAGTTCGACTTCTCCCGGTACAAGGGCTCCAAGGTCGGGGGGAAGGACGGCGTCGCGGGGGCCAACACGTTCGTCGGCGTGAGCGACATCTACGCGGGCCTGACCTACGCCAAGACGGTGGTCACCATCACCGGCACGCTCGGCGACGGCGGCGCCGCCAGCCCCCAGGGCTGGACGCTGGTCAACGGCGGCGTGGCCCCCAATGTCGCGGGCGGCAATCAGCCCAGCGCGCAGCTGAGTCTCACCAACGGCGCGCTCCAGGGCACCAACACGCCCGCCCCCGGCGGCATGGCCAATTCGATCGACACCGTGATGGGTCTGGTGCGGCTCGACGCGGCTGGCTACAAGACGCTGCTGCTGCGCTACGACATCTTCCCGGTGGGCAACAACCGGTCGCCGCGCATCGACAACTCGGGCCTGTACGTCGCCTCCGCGTTCCCGCGCAAGGTCGAGAAGCCCGCCACGCCTCCGCCCGCGGCCGAGAAGCCGACGCCGCCCCCCGCGGCCGAGAAGCCGGCACCTCCGCCCGCGGCCGAGAAGCCCGCGACGCCCGCCGCGCCGCTCAAGCCCACCGTCGTCATCAAGGACGAGCCGGGCAAGAAGCCCGGGAGCACCACGAGCTACACCTATACCGTGCGCAATCCGGACGGTTCGATCGCGGGCAAGGGCTGCTTCACCTACGAGACCCCGGCGGACGGCGGCGAGCCCAAGCTGACCGCGTTCTACTACCACGACAAGATCGCCGGGACGATCGACCAGAGCCAGGTCCAGACGTTCTACTTCAACCAGGACAAGGGCGCGGAGCGCTTCACGTTCGTGGCCGGCAGCCCGGCCAAGGGCCTGTGCAGCGTGACCGCGGACACCACCCTGCCCGCCCAGCTCACCGGCATTGGCTCCGAGGGCTCGAAGTACCTCGGCAAGACGCTGGACTTCCCCAAGCTGGCCACGGGGACCTCGGTCACCGAGGAGAACACCACCACGCCCGCGGTGGACCTGGTGGTCGTCATCGACTCCAGCGTCTCGATGAAGGACGAGGCCGACGCGCTCAACCAGGCGGTCGGCGCGGCCATCGAGGCGGCGAAGACCAAGTGCCCCTCGGACTTGCGCGTCACGTACCTGGGCATCGAGGGCACGTTCAAGAACACGCGCTTCGACACCACGGTGAAGAGCTACCTGGTGGGCACCGCCAAGGCGGATGAGGCCGCGCTCAAGGGCCGCAAGAAGGGCAGCGTGGCGGGTGGCGGCGCGCAGGAGGACGGGTCTCGGGCCATCGAGGACGTCGTCGCGCACTACGACTGGCGGCCGGACGCCAGGCGCGCGATCTTCTACCTCGGCGACGAGGCGTTCGAGGGCGGTGGCAAGGTCGACAAGGACGACATCGAGGCCAACACCCGCGCCATCGAGGCCGCCAAGAAGGGCAACGTCAAGGTCCACACGTACCTCGGCACGAGTGGCGCCAAGGGCAAGGATCGCAAGGCCCTGGAGGACGAGTTCGCGCGCGCCGCGACCGAGACCGGCGGCAAGGCGTTCACCGACAAGGACGCGCTCAACGGCTTCCAGGAGCTCCTGGAGAAGGTGATCTGCGGCAGCAAGACGAGCACGACCACCACGACCGAGTTCTGCTGCTGCCAGGAGTACGTGGAGAAGGCCGGGGACTGACGGCCTCGCCAGACGGGCCCGGGGCACCTTCGCCGTCCCCCGGGTCGTTTCAAGGCGTCAGCGTGAACCGCGCCTCCTGGAGTTTGTCCGAGGCGGTGCCGATGAACAGCGAGAAGTCGCCGGGCTCCGCGCCCCAGCTCATGTCCTTGCGCGTGAAGGCCAGGTCGGCGTCGGTGAGGGTGAAGCGGACACGTCGACGCTCGCCCGGCGCGAGCTTCACCTTCTCCCAGCCCTTCAGCTCCAGCACCGGCCGCGTCACCGAGCCGACGAGATCGCGGACATACAGCTGCACCACTTCCTCGCCCGCGCGCTTGCCCGTGTTGGTGACGGTCACGGTCGCGGTCAGCGCCTCGCCGGGGCGGATCGACTGTTTGTCGAGCGAGACCGGCGAGTAGCCGAACGTCGTGTAGCTCAAGCCGTGGCCGAAGGCGTAGAGGGGCGTGTTCGGCACGTCGAGATAGCGCGACAGGTACTTCTGGGAGGGCGTGTCGGACAGGACAGGACGCCCGGTGTTCTTCATGTCGTGGTGGAGCGGGACCTGGCCCACGGTGCGCGGGAAGGTGACCGGCAGCTTGCCCGAGGGGTTGTAGTCACCGTGGAGCACGTCGGCGATCGCATGGCCGCCCATCGTGCCCGGATACCAGGCGTGGAGGATGGCGTCGACATGCGCCTGCGCCCAGCCGAGGGTGTTGGGTCGACCCGACAGCACCACCAGGACGATCGGCTTGCCGAGCTTCTTCAACTCCATGAGCAGCGTTTCCTGCATGCCGGGCAGGCCCAGGTCGGCGCGGCTCGCCGCCTCGCCGGTCATGTCCCACTTCTCGCCCATCGCGGCGATGATGACGTCGGCGTCGCGAGCCACCGCGATCGCCTCGGCGAAGCCCGAGGTGTCGGTGTCTCCGAGCGCGGAGCTCGCTCCGCGGGCATGGGTGAAGGTCACGCCCTCGCCGCGCGCCCGGAGCCCCTCGAGCAACGTGACCGGACGTTCCTTGCGATCGCCCGCGGCCGACCAGCTGCCGATCATGTCTTCCTTCGAGTGGCCCAGCGGACCGATCACCGCGATCCGCTTCACCGAGGCGGCCAGGGGCAGCGTGCCGTTCTCGTTCTTGAGCAGGACCATCGACTTGCGAGCCACCTCGCGCGCCGCCTCGAGGAACTCGCGCCGGTAAACGGTCGCCTTCTCGCGCTGCTCGTCCGAGTAGCGGTAGGGATCGTCGAACAGGCCCAGGCGGTATTTCATCCGCAGGATCGCCTTCACCGCGGCGTCGACCCGCGCCATCGGTACCCGGCCCTCCTCCACCAGCCGGGCGAGGTGGTTCATGTAGACCGCGCCCTGCATGTCCATGTCGACGCCGGCGTTGACGGCCTGCTCGCCCGCCTGGGCCAGATCCTTCGCGTACCCGTGCGGCACCATCTCGTTGATGGAGGTGTAGTCGGTGACGACGAAGCCCTGGAAGCCCCACTGCGCGCGGAGCACGTCGGTCAGCAGGTACGTACTGCCGGTCGCCGGCACGCCGTCGTACTCGTTGAACGCGGTCATCAGCGAGGCCGCGCCCGCGTCGATCGCGGCCTTGAAGGGCGGCAGGTAGACGTCGCGCAGGGTGCGCTCGGAGATGTCGACCGTGTGGTAGTCACGGCCGGCCTGCGCGGCCCCGTAGGCGGCGTAGTGCTTCACCGTCGCGAGCAGCGTATTGAGCGCGCGCGGATCCTCGCCCTGGTAGCCGCGCACGCGGGCCTCGGCGACGCGCCGGGCCAGGTACACGGCCTCGCCCGCGCCTTCGGACACGCGGCCCCAACGCGCGTCACGTGCGATGTCGACCATCGGCGCGAAGGTCCAGTGCAGCCCTTCGGCGGTGGCTTCCTCGGCGGAGACGCGCGCGGAGAGCTCGATCGCCTCCAGATCCCAGGACGCGGCCTCACCGAGTGGGATGGGGAAGATCGTGCGGTGGCCGTGGATCACGTCATAGCCGAACAGCAGGGGAAGCTTCAGCCGACTCTCCTCGACGGCGATGCGCTGGAGGTCGCGGGTGTAGCGGGCGGTATAAGCGTTGAAGACCGCCCCCACCCTGCCCGCGCGGATGTCGTCCCGGTAGCTCGCGCGCAGCGTCGGGCCGGTGGTGTCCCAGTCGCTGGTGAACAGCGTCATCTGGCCGATCTTCTCCTCGAGCGTCATCTTCGCCATGAGGAGGGCGATGAAGCGGTCCATCTCGGCTGTATCCGTACGTGTCCAGGCGGCGGCATCGACCTGCTTCGCGGTCGCGCGGCGAGGGGGGGCGTGGGCGGGATGGGCCTGAATCGGTGCGGCGAGGACGAGGGTGGCCAAACCAGCCCCGATGAGCGGACGCGCGGTCATTCGATTCCTTCTCCTGGTCACGCACTATGTGACAGGAGCCACGGAAGAAGGTGCTCCGCGACCGGAGGCCGAGGCTGCCCGGGGAACACGGAAAAGGCCGGGGACCGATGGCCCCCGACCTCTTGCGATTCCCGCGCCCCGCTTCGACGGGGCGTGTCTCGTGGAGCCTGGCTCAGAACACCGAGGTCTGCTGCGTGTCCTGCTGCTGGGGCAGCGCGGCGTTGAGCAGCGAGGGCACGACGCTGGCGGCGCCACCACCGACCTGGTTCATCAGGCCGGTCACGGCCTCGGCCATCTGGGTCACGGTGGAGACGGCGTTGGCCACCGTGTCGAGCAGGCCACCCAGCCCGGACGGGCCACCGGCAACCGCGCTGGGGGCCGAGGGCATCGCCCCGGCCAGCTCAGGGGGCAGGCCCCCGGCGGCGGCGTAGGGGTCCATCATCGGCGCCCCGGCCAGCTCGGGCGGCAGACCGCCGGCGGCGGCGTAGGGGTCCATCATCGGCGCCCCGGCCAGCTCGGGCGGCAGACCGCCGGCGGCGGCGTAGGGGTCCATCATCGGCGCACCGGCCAGCTCGGGCGGCAGGCCACCGGCGGCGGCGTAAGGGTCCATCATCGGCGCCCCGCCGAAGCCCGCGGCGGCCATGGGGTCCATCATCGGCGGCATCATCTGCTGCGCCATGCCCATGGGACCCATGGGGCCCATCATCTGGGGCGCCATCATGGCCGCCGTGGAGGCGATATCGAGGCCCGCGCCCGCCAGCCCGGCGACACCCTGGGCCACGCCGCCGAAGGCATCCACCGCGCCGCCCAGACGGCCGCCCAGGCCGTTGGACAGGGGGTTGTTGGGCATGTTGGGGGCGAAGTTGCTCGGGTCGAAGCCGGGGCGGTTCAGGCCCGGCGTGTTGCCGTTGATGTCGGGACGGGGCGAGAACTGGGGCTTGCCGCCCGGCGTGTTGCCGTTGATGTCGGGGCGCGGCGAGAACTGGGGCTTGGTGTCCGGCTTGGCGCTGCTGGGCGTGCTCGGCTTCGTGTCCGGCTTGGCGCTGCTCGGGGTGCTGGGCTTCACGTCCGGCTTGGGCGTGCTGGGCTTGGTGTCCGGCTTGGGCGTGCTGGGCTTGAAGCTCGGAACCTTGCTGCCGCCACCCTTGAAGAGACTGCCACCACCGATTTTCATGCCCATGACGTGCTCCGGAAGAAAGAGGTTCGAGAGAAGAAGAGGTTCGCGAGGACGCTGCGACGGAGAAGGGTTATTGCAGCGCGCGTGCCAAGCCTTGGTTCCTCGAAAAATCCTGTCTTCTCAGGGGGTTGGCTCGGAGGGCATCGCCTCGGGGGGCCCGGGTGGTGACGCGGCTCATCAGGTGCGGGGCGGAGCCGAGTCACCACTGGTGAGTGCTGTCATCAGGCCCGCGCACGAGGCCATGGTGACGCTACGGACCCAACTCCCTGTCCCACGCCGCCAGGCGCGCGGTCACCGCGTAGGTGTAGCCGCCGGAAACCTCCTCGAAGTCGTCCGAAGCGAGTGCGGCGAGCCGTTCGCGCAGGAAGTGTGGGTCACACAGCTTCTCGCGGTGTTTGAACTCGGGGTCCTCCGCGACCAGCACGGGCATCAACCGGAGGACGGCCTCCATGCACTCCTCCCGGGTTGCTCGAGACATGCGCCCGACCGTCAACTCCAGGAGCCCTCGTAGCGAGGATGGATATCCAGGACACCATGCCCGCAGGGTCTTGCCATGGATGTTCTCGACCAGTTCATCGAGCGTGGACCGCTGTTCCGCTGACCAGAACGCGTAGCGCGGGCCCTCGAGCACGTCCCAGAAG
The DNA here is from genome assembly GCF_016904885.1 of Archangium primigenium. NCBI lineage: Bacteria > Pseudomonadati > Myxococcota > Myxococcia > Myxococcales > Archangiaceae > Melittangium > [Archangium] primigenium. The sequence goes on along the minus strand of NZ_JADWYI010000001.1, from coordinate 5,363,688 downwards.
TGCAGCACCGAGGCGAGCCTCTTGGCCATGCGCTCCGCGCTCCTCAATGGCGGCGGAGACACCGCGTGGTAGAGCGCGCCCCACGGAGTGCTCAGACAAAAGGATTCAAAGGCCTCCCGAGCGCGCTGGCGGCTCTCTTTGGGAATGCCCTCATTCAAGCAGGAGAAAACACCGACGAACGCGTGAAGCCGCCAGCGTGGTTGTGAGCTGACGTCGAAGTCGGCTCCCGAGTGCATCACCAGGACGTCACCGGGTACGACCTGGAGCGTCTGTCGGGGTGGCGTAAAGGCACCGGTCTTGAGGTACTCCCTCGCCCACGCTTGCCCCTGGGCCTTGATCTTGCGGAGGACGGCGCCCTTGTGGTCGTGAAAAAGCGCTGGAAACTCGAGCACCCAGGACGGTGGCGTCGCCATGGTGGGGCCCTACCATGGCGGTCACCACGGCCTCAAGCGCCAGCCACTTCGAGGAGGGATCATCGACAGTCCACGGGCAGGTAGACCTGGCCCTGGAAACCCTCAGGCCAAGCATCCTTGTCATAAGCGGCCCGAAGCACCTGCTCGACCAGCTCGCCTCGCTTTTCCATTTCCCTCTTGGGAAGCACCTCTTCTCGCTGGGCCGTACGCTCCTTCCACGTCGCACCGGGACGCTTCGTCCAGTAGCTCCAGCGGTAGAGTGTCACCCCGGGCTCCGGCGTTCGCCAGGACAACCGCCACAAGGCGCCTCCCTCCTCGAAATCCAGGAACACAGAGCCCTCGAAGCCAACACCCCCGCTGAGTTTCTTGTCAGGATCAACGGCGTCATTGAGCGCCGCCAGGTAACGCCTCGAGCAAGACGCCCACCCACCATGGATGCGTCCTCATCCGCTCGTTCCTCATCTCCTGGATTCATTCGACGTGGTCGCCTCCGGTGCGCCCAGGTCCCAGGCGCCGTCGTGCCAGAAGGAGCTCGAGAGCACGTACTCCACCTCGGGCTCCTGGACGCCCTCGCTCAGGGGCAGTCCGAGCGCCTCGGCGAACGCCAGGTCGTAGTCGAGGAACAGCGCCTGGAGCGCGGGCGACGTGCTCGGCGGGTACACGCCGAAAGGCACCAGCGTGTCCTCGCGTGAGAGGGCGAGCAGTTGTCGCGCCAGCACACTCCCTCGGGCGTCCCGCGCGTAGAGCACCCGCTTGTTGACGTCGAGCGCCACCGCCGCCGCCGACTCCGCGCGCAGGCCATTGAGGCCGAAGCAGCTGCCCACGTAGGTGCCCATGCGCAGCACCTCCAGCGCGTCCGCCTCCAGCTCCAGCGTCACCGTCCCCCACCCCGGCACCTCCCGGCGCACCACCGGCCCGGTGAGCCACGTCTCCGGCTTCACCCGGGGGTGGCGCGCGAACCACGCCCGGGACGCGGGGTGCTCGCGGATGAAGTCGCGCTCGCCCGCGAAGTAGTGCCGGAGCAGCCGACGCAGGCCCCGCCGGTTGCCCTCCACCAGGCACGCCATCTGCAGCGCGTGCCGCACCCGCGTGTCCCCCACATCCGCCGCGAGGCTTCCCCGCAGGAACTCGAGTACGCGCCGCGCCAGCACTTGCATCCGCAGCCGGGGCAGTTGGGCCCGCGCCAGCCGCAGCGCCCGCTCCGTCTGGGCCGGGGACAGCGTCTCCCCCGCCTCCCACGCCCGCCGCGCCGTCCTCGGCAGCGGGCTGTCCACGCCCTCGCCTCCGTGCTCGCGCAGGCTCTCCACGAGGCGCCGGGGCTCCCAGGTCAGCGGATCCTCCCGGACCCACGGGTGCCGGGTGAAGTCCTCCAGCAGCGCGACCTGGGCGTGCTTGTGCGGGGTGCCCAGCAGGGCCACCGTGCGCGCCAGGGTTTCGGGGCAGGACTCCAGGGCCGCGAGCACCAGGTCCGCCCCCCGGGCCACCAGGGCCGCCATTCCATCGCCCAGCAGCCCCGCCATGTCGCCCCGGGAGCAGCTCTCCTCCAGGCGCAACAGGCTTCGCTCCGGCAGACGCGTGAGCCGCTCGCGCACCGAGGGCTCGGGGTGGTTCACCAGGGATTCGAGCACGTAGGAGAGGCGGTCCGCGTCCCCGAAGGGCGGCTGGCACACGCGCTCGGTCAGGGCGAGCACGGTGGGCTCGAGCCAGTCGGGACCCGACCACCTCGCCCCCGCGTTGCCCAGGAGGTTGAAGACCATCTGCACCGCGCGATGCTGGTGGCTCGCCGGAATGCGCTCCAGCAACCGGAGCAGCCGGGGATGGAGGCGCAGGATGGCCTCCCACGCCCGCCACGTTTCCTCGTCGGGCTGGAGGGCCTCGGTGAGACCGTCCACCAGACGTCCCGCCGCGTCCGGGCTCAGGCTCCGCCAGGGCGTCTCGACAAGCAATCGGGTGAAGCCCGAGCGTTGGCCGCACAGCGCCCACAGGCGCCCCATCGTGCTTTCGTCGTCCTCGATCGCCGCGAAGGAGAAGAGCTCCAACAGGAACGCCTCCGGGACGGGACGGCCCTGCGTGGGCAGCATGTCCATCAGCCGGGCCCGCGGGTAGGAGCCCTCGACGGCCGCGAGCAACCGGTAGCCGCTGAGCAGGTAGTCGCTGGTCAGGCCCAGGGCGAGGCCACACAGGTAATACATCCGCCGTCCGGGCACCGCGGCCGCGAAGGCCTCGATGCGCGGGTCGTACCGGCCCGGCTCCAGGCCCGCCACCTTGGACTTCGCATCGAGGAGGGTCTGGAGCAGCACCGCCTGGTGCCCGGGTTCGAGCGCGGCGGCGACCTCCAGCCAACCCACGCCCTTGTCCGCGGGCCACTCGGCCAACAGCCGCGCGGCGAGCACCCGCGCCTCGGGGTGGGTGTCGATCGCCAGGCGCCCCCGCAGGGCGAGCAGCCGGTGGAAGTCGGAGGCCTCGCCCGGCCGCAGCAGGCACCCGAGCTGGAGCAGGCTCCCGGGCAGCTCCGCGCTCCGCTCCTCCAGGACGCCATGGCGCCACGCCAGGGCCACGTCCGCGCGTCCCGGTGCCGTGAGCGCGCGATCCACCCACGCCAGCCGCTCGCGCGACAGGCCCTCGTCCCCGAGCCGTTGGAGGGCCTCGGCCCGGTGGGGCCGCAGGGGCTCGAGCAGGGCCCGCGCCGGGGAGCGGTGCAGCAGGGAGGGCCGCACGTCGAGCGCCTCGGGCTGGCCGCGCTTGGGGGGCTGAGAGGTGGTGCCCCGATAGCCCCGGGGGTGGGCGGCGGTCCGCTTGTGCGGCGCGGGCGGGGGCGCCAGCCACGGGTGGGCCCGCGCGGGCGCGGGGCCCGGCGCCCCCGGTACGGTGTGCAGCAGCACGCGCAGCACGTGGGTGAGCGTGTCCACCGTCGCGCCGCGCGCCTGGCCCAGGTGCGCCCAGGACGCGAGCAGCGCGGCGCGCTCCCGCGAGCCGTCGCCCTTCACGTCCCCGAGCGGCATCCGCACGAGGTGGCTCGCGTCCGGCGCCTCGGGCAACAGGAGCGCGACGAGTCCTTCCGGCTCACGTGACACACAGATGAGGCGTGGCATGCATCCCCCTTCCCCGCCCACGATAGCCCAGGGCCCCTGGCCCGTTGAGGCTTCCGGGCCACACGCGCCGTGGGCGCCGAGCCACGCCGCCGTGTCCTTCCCGGGGTCCTTCCGAGGGAACGGTCGCCGGGCACGCGGCCTGCACAAGGCCAGACGCGGCGGCGCCTGGATCCCCCTCGCCGCGGCTTTCCCCTCGTGGAGCACACAGACATGAAGCGGTTTCTCGCCCTGGCCCTCACCCTTGGACTTCCCCTGCACGCGCTCGGCGCCGAGGAGGTGCGCGTCCAGGTGCTCAGCGCCACCGTGAAGGATCAAGCCCTCTCCGGCGCGCAGGTCATCCTCCAGAAGAACGGCGAGGCCTCGGCCCAGACCACCACCACGGCCGAGGGCAGCGCGCGGTTGAGCGGCTTCTCCGGCGCGGACGACGGCTCGGTCAACCTCATCATCAAGAAGGACGGCTATTCCAACCTCGTGGCGCGCTGCCCGTGCAACGGTTTGACGTATGCCTTGAGCCCGGTGATGACCCAGAACCTGGACGGCATGCGCATCGTGCTCAACTGGGGCGCGACCCCGGCGGACCTCGACTCGCACCTGGTCCACCCCTCCACCCACGTCTTCTTCTCCAACCAGGGGGGCGATCTGGCCCGGCTCGACGTGGATGACACGACGGGCTTCGGTCCGGAGACCATCACCCTGGACAAGAAGAAGCCCGGGGTGAAGTACCTCTACGCCGTGCACAACTACTCCGAGGCGGCCGCCACCGGGAGCAAGAGCCTGGCGGACATCAGCAAGGCCAAGGTGTTCGTCTACGTGGGCTCGTCGCTCGTGCGCACGTTCACCCCGCCCCCTGGCCGCGCGGGCAACACCTGGGTGGTGTTCGCCATCGGAGAGAACGGCGAGTTCTCCGATCTCAACCAGTTCACCGACACGGGGGGCGGCAAGAACCTGGGCCCCCAGCTCCAGCGCATGCTCCAGACGGGCGATCTCACGTCCGCGCCCGCGGTGACGGGGGCGCAGGCCTCCAGCGCGGATGACCTCAACCGCCGGGGCGAGGCCGCCTACCACGCCAAGAAGCTGGACGAGGCCGTATCGCTCTACCTGGAGGCCATCGCCAACAACCCCGAGCACGGACAGGCGTACAGCAACCTGGGCCTCGCCTACCAGAAGCTGCACCGCGACGCCGAGGCGCTCTGGGCCAACCGCAAGGCCATCGCCCTGGCCTCCGGGCCCAACGCCGACACCGTCCGGGCCAGCTCCCACTACAACATCGCCCGCGTCTACGAGGCGGACGGCAAGTGGGCCGAGGCGCTCGACAGCTACCAGACCGCCCAGTCCTTCAAGGATCATCCCGCCTACCGCAAGGGCGTCGAGAAGATGAAGCAGAAGCTCGGCCAGCCGTGAACCCCTCGCCCCTCTCCTCCATGATCTCCCGCTCCCTGTCACTCGCGGCGCTCGCGCTGCTCCCCCTGTCGCTCACCCCCACCTCCGCCCGCGCCGCCGGGCCCCAGGAGGTGGCGACCCTCGATCGCTCCCTCTGGCCCGTCATCCCGATCGCCCCCCGCGAGTTCGATCAGGCCTCCCGCGCGGAGAACCTGGTGTTCGCCCAGGTGCTCGGCGAGCTGGAGGCGCACCCCGAGGCCTTTCCCACCCTGCTCGGCGTCAAGCAGGTGCACACCGCGTCCGTGAGCCGCTGGCTCACCCAGGTGAAGGCCACGGTGGCCGCCAACCTGCGCGCGGGCCGGGCCACGTGCCGCGATGCCACGGAGCTCGGGTGCGCGGGCGAGGCCCCCACCGCGGCCACCGTCGTCGCCCAGGGCCGGGCGTTCGTGGCGGACGTGCCCGAGCGGTACAAGGACTGGCTCGCCATGGATCAGCGCTTCTACGCCGTCTATGCCCGGGAGCAGCTGCGGCTCGCGGCGCTCTTTCCCGGGCCCACCAGCGAGATCCTCACCTTCGGCGCGGGCGAGGAGACGGGCGCGGACTGGCCGGACCGCGAGTTCCTGCTGACGTTCGACGATGGGCCCACGCCCGCGGGGGGCGGCACGGACAAGCTCGCGGCCCTGCTGCGCGCCCGGAAGGCCAACGGCGTCTTCTTCGTGCTCGGCGACGCGCTCAAGGCCCGCCAGGACAAGCTGGGGGCCGCGTCCCTGAAGGCGCTGTACGAGGGCCAGTGCGTGGCCTCGCATGGACAGAAGCACGTGTCCCACCAGAAGCTCGCCACGTGGAAGGAGTCCCTGGACACGTCCCGGGGCCTCGTGGCGGAGCTGGGCCTCGCGGGCACGAAGCAAGTGCTCTTCCGGCCGCCCTATGGCCAGCGCACCGAGGCGCTCATGCGCACCCTCACCCAAGAGGACAGCCAGGTGATGCTCTGGAACATCGACTCGCAGGACTGGAACGCCCGCATGGCGGCCAAACCCACCACGGATCGGGTGATCACGCTGATGCTGCTGTGGCGGCGCGGCATCGTCCTGTTCCACGACGTGCACGACAAGGTGCACCAGGCGGTGCCGGACCTGCTGGACTTCGCCCAGGTCACCGGCCTGCGCTGGCGCGACTGCCACACGCTGTAGCGGCGGCTCACCCCGCGCGGCGGCTCGGGGCGCGGACGTGGCCCTGGGCGAGCTGCTCGCGCAGCGTGTCGAGCACCACGCGCTCGGCGAGCGGGCCCGACAGGTAGGCGTGTACGCCCAGCGCGCGTGCCCGCTCCGTCTCGCGGCCCCGGCCGGCGATCACCAGCCGCGCCCGGACGCCCTTGCGCATCACGCCCTCGATGGACTGCAACGGCGCGAGCACCACCGTGCGCGCGCTCGCCTCGCGCACGTCCTCCGTGCGCGCCACCCGCGCCCGCAGGCCGGACGTCTCCAACAGCCGCATCAGGCCCCGCGTCGCCCCCGTGCCCCAGCCGTACACCCACACCTCGGGCTCGCGCGGCGGGGGCAGGGGCAGCAGGACACACGGCATCTCCCGCTCGGTGAGCCGCGCGTGCGCCGGCAGCTCGTCCGTGAGCGGCTTCATCACCGGCAGGCCATGCCCGTCCGCCTCGCTCGCCGCCTCCTGGCGCTGGAGCTGGCCGTCCAACAGGAGGCACTCGGCGCGGCCGAGCACCAGGGGCATGGCCGCCTCGGCCTCGGGCAGCTCGATGGCCTCCACCGGCCGCTTCGCGCCCACCAGGTGCGGGTAGTACAGGCGCTCGATGGCCTGGGCGATGGAGGCATCCGTCGCCAGCACCGATACCACACGCGCCTTGCCGGTCAGCCGCGCCACCTCGTCCAGGGCGAGCGGATCTCCCGGCGCCTGCGTGGCCACCACCAGCACCGAGTCCCGGGGGCCTTCCTGGCGCAGGGGGATGACCCGACAGGACTCCGCCACGTGCACCGGCAGCACGTCCACGAGGTCGCGATCCAGCACCTCCGCGTCCAGGTCCACCGTGGCCAGTTGGGCCTGCTCGGCCATGAGCGCCAGCACCTGCTGGGCGGTGCAGAAGCCCAGGTCCACCACCACCTGGCCCAGCGGCACGCCCCACGTGTGGTGCACGCCCAGCGCCGAGCGCAGTTGGAGGGCGTCCACGAGGCCCGCGTCCCGAAGCAGATCTCCCAACCGTTTCTTGCGCATCGCCAAGGCTCCTCGGGACCCGACCGCCGCCCGAGGGGCCTTCCTTGCGTCCCGCGTGCCAGGGTGCGCCCGCGTCCCACCTGAGTGATTCCAAGGGGTTGGGACGGAGGCGAGGGGTGGGAGCTGGGGTGCCCATTCACCACCCGGTGACTGAAGTCACCGCCCGTACTCGGACAGGAGGCCCTTGAGCCGCTGGCCCATCGCGTTGAGGTCCTGCATCGCCTGCTCGGTCTGCCGGGTGCTGGTGAGGCTCTGCTGGGTGGCCTGGCTCACGTCGCGCATGGCCTGGCGGATCTGCCCGATGCCGGTGGCCTGCTGGTTGGCGCTGGCGGAGATCTGCGCCGCGGTGAGTGACGCCTGGCTGAGCAGATCACTCAACGTCTGGATGGTGCTGCCCGTCTGGGTCACCACGCGGGTGGCCGAGGCCACGCTCTTGGTGCCCTCCTCGGTGGTCATCACCGCGCCCTGGGTGGCCTTCTGAATCTGTCCCAAAATCTGCCGCACCTGGGAGGTGGCCTTCTTGGACTGGTCGGCGAGCGCCTTGACCTCGGTGGCCACCACGGCGAAGCCCCGGCCGTGCTCGCCCGCGCGGTTGGCCTCGATGGAGGCGTTGAGCGCGAGCATGTGCGTCTGCTCGGAGATGTCGCTGACGGTGGTGATGATGTCGCCGATGGCCTGGGCCTGCTCGGCCAGGGCCAGAATCCGCGAGGCGATGGACTCCACCTGCTCGCGCACGCTCGTCATGGCGCCCACGGCCTCGTCCACCGCGCGCCGGCCGCTCTTGCCCACCTCCTCGGAGTGGCGCGCCGAGTCGCTCACCGTCCGGGCGCGGCCCGCGGCCTCCTCGGACGTCTGGGCGAGCTCCTCGATGGTGCTCACCGTCTGGGCCACGGCGCTGCCCTGCTCCTGGGCGCCGGCCACCTGCTGGGTGGTGCTCACGAGGATCTCCGCGGAGGTGCCCGCGAGCTGGTTGACGAACTCGGCCACCGTCTTGAGGGTGTGCTCGCGCTCCTGGGCCTGCTGGGCGAGCTGGGCGTCGGCCTTCTCGCGCCGATCGGCCATCTCGTTGAAGGCGCGTGCCAGCTCGCCCGTCTCGTCGGTGTTGCTCACGTCGATGCGGTGGCCGAGCTGGCCGCGGCCGAGCATCACCGTGCCCTGCACCAGCTTGGACAGGGGCCCGGTGATGTTGCGGGTGATGATGGAGCTGCCCAGCACGACGACGAGCAGGCCGAGCAGCGTGCCCCCGCCGATCACCAGCACGCTCAGGTGGGCGCTCTCCTGGGCCTCCTGATCGAGCCGCGCCCAGCGCTTGTCCTCGGCGTCGACCATGGCGTCGATGCCCTGGCGCACCTGGACCATGATCTGTCGGCCCCGGCTGGAGCCTGTGCGCACCGACTCCAGCACGGCCTCCAGTCCGTTGGGCCCCTCGCGCAGCAGGCGCGTCTTCTCCATGGTGACCAGGCGCTCGCGGATGACGGGCTCGACCACCTCCAGCCGCGCGCGCTGCTCCGGATCATCGCGCAGGTGCAGGCGCAGGTTGGCCAGCACCGTCTCCACGTCCCCCAGCGCCTGTCGGTAGGGCTCCAGGTAGGTGGTGTCTCCCGTGATGACGTAGCCGCGCTGGCTCGTCTCGGCGTCCACCAGGGCCGCGCGCAGGGCGCGCATGAGCCGACCCTGATCCCGGCAGTCCACCAGCAAGGCGGTGGTCGACTGGAGCGTCCGCGCCCCGACCAGCGCCACCGCCGAGACCGCCAACAACACCACCAGCGACAGCCCGAAGCCCAGGGCGATCTTGTTTCCGATGCGCATGCGTCCTTCCTAGACCGATTCCACGGTGGGCCGAAGCCCGCAGCAGCCTGTAGCACCCTGTGTCGGCCAATACAGCCTCACGGACTGGGCGACACTCGAGGCCCTTGGATCTCCTGATCCAGCCGGACGCGTGAGGTCGGGGGGTAGACGAGCGGGCGATCACGACTCAGATCGCGAGCGAGGATCACCCCCGGATCAGGAGTCTCCCCCCTTTTTCCCCGCCAGGACCGGTCCACCGGCCCCGGTGGGGATCAGCCCTGAGGGAGAAGCCGGACTCCAGGGCGTGTCCCGGGAGGCGGAGACATGGCCGGATTGGACTGGGTACAGGTGGACGTGGGCTTTCCCATGAGCCTCGAGGCGGTGTGCGCCGCGAGGACCCTGGGGATGGACCGGCGCGCCTTCCTGGGCTCGATCGTGGAGCTGCAGATCTGGGCCGTGCAGGCGCTGCCCTCCGGGCGCTTCGAACGCTTCGGTCTGTCCCGCGGACAGGCGCCGGACGCATCCGCGGACGCATCCGCGGACGAGGCGGTGTGGTGCGAGGCGCTCGAGTCCGCGGTCCGGTGGACGGGCGCTCCCGGCGCCTTCTGGGATGCCCTCCTGCGCGCCCGCATCCTCGTGCGGGAAGAGGACGCCGTGCGCCTCACCCTGTGTGATCGCTACGTGCAAGTGCTCGAAAAGAGGAGGAAAGAGGCCGAGCGCAAGCGCAAGGAACGGGCGGCGAAGACCCCGGGCGCGTCGGACGGACGTCCGGCGGACGGGGTCGGGACATCCGGCGCTAGAAAGAAGAAGGAAAAGGAGAGTGAGAAGAAGACTTCTTCTTCTGCTGCTGCCGGCACGGGTCTGGGAGGTTCACGGCTCCAACCCGTCCCGCTCACGCCGGTGGAGGCGGAGGAGCCCCGGACGGACGCCGAGCCCATCCAGCGCTGCCTGCCGGGCATGCACATGGTGCCCGCCTCGCCTCCGCCGGAGGAGCGGCTCCAGGCGGTGGTGACGGCCGGGGCCGCCGAGGCCTTCTTCAGCGCGTGCCAGGACGAGCGCTGCCGCACCCTGCCCGGCCTGCCCGCCGAGGAGCAGCCCCGGACGTGGGAGGGCTGGTACCGCTTCGCCCTGGAGAAGGTGGGCGGCGACGAGCGCCGGCTCCAGGCGGCCTGGCGGGGCTACATCCACTCGGACTGGGGCCGCACCCGGGAGCCGCGCTGCACCGCCCTCGCCTTCTGCTCGCCCAAGGTGTGGAGCCGCTACCTGGAGCCCGTGGCCGAGCCGTCCGCGCCGTCCACCGAGGACACCGCGAGCGAGTCCACCGAGGCGGGCCGGCGCTGGAAGGCGTGCCTCGGCTGGCTCAAGGACAGCGGCAAGCGCTACGCGCTGACGTGGCTGGCCCAGGCGCGCGCGGTGGACGTGGAGGACGGGGTGCTGGTGCTCGCCGTGCCGGACGCCTACTTCCGCCAGTGGGTGGAGGAGAACTACGGCGAACTGGTGCGCGCCGTGGTGCGGGACGTGGGCCTGGACGGGGTGCGCTGGTGCCTCGCCACGGAGGCGCTCGCCACGGGGGCCTGAGCCCCGCCTTTGGCCTTACCGGACTACATGAAAATTCCGGGGGCCGTCTCCAGGGCGGCGCGCAACTCCTCGACCGTCGTGTCCATGTTCTTGGCCACGGTGGGCGCGTGCCAGGTCACCGCGACCGTGTCCTTGGTGGACTCGCAGACCACCTCGATGGTGACCCGGCCGACCCGACCGGGCCATGCGCGCTGGCGCAACTGCGCCGCGTGCCCGAGGGGATCCAAAACGGTGAAGCACGGCCAGCGTGGCAGACGAATCGTGCTCATGTCGCAGTTGTAGAAGGCGCACCCATGGAGCTCGGCCTCGGAGAAGTCGCAGTCCTCGATCCCACCAGCCCTCCACCTGTCGTCCACGTCCTCGCGGAATCCGAAGTCGTTGCCCGTGAAGCAGCCCGTGAAGCGGCACCCCTTCAGCTTTATCGGCGCCCACGGCATCGTCTTGAGCTGGCTCTTCGCCTGAATGCCACAGTTGATGAATTGCCCTGAGACCAGGCTCAGTGAGCGTCGAGCCGCGCTGATGACAATGGTGCAGTCCCTCAACGTGAGGTCGGGGCCAAGCCAATAGAACGAGCCCTTGCGCAGCTCCAGCCGCTCGCCGATGAGCTCTCGCTTCTCGTAATGGATGTTGGGCGTCACACGGACCTCAGAAGAAGATCATGCGGAAAAAGGTGCTCGCCATCCGTCGCCCGTGCAGCGCGAAGTTCGACTCCGTCCCCGACAGGATCTCGTAGTGGTAGCTCTGCCCGCTCGGGCCTGTGATGTCTACACCGCGGCTGTTCCAGGACAAGCTTGGGAATCGGTCCTTCACCCGGAACTCGATCCAGCGCCCGCGAGCTTGGCGCTCCAGCAGATTCGCCCTGTGCTCCTTTCCCGCGTCCCGCATGGCCGTGATGGCTGCTTGCTCCTCCTTCGACAGTCTAGCGTGTGACCACCTCGCCGCCTCCTCCCTCACGGCGGCCTGCAGCTCGTCGCCAAGCCGATCCTCCGCCGGAATGTTTCTGTAACTCTTGCCGCGTGGGAGGTGCCATCGCTCGCCGTTGCTGAGGATGACCTGCGTGTTGCCCCCTCGGTGCTGGATGGCCACGGTGCCCCCAGGCCCTTGAGCAGTTCCCGAGCCGACGCTCCTCGCCAGGACGTTGAGGGCAGCGGGCGCCTGCGGCGATGTGAGGACGACGAGCGCCCGGCTCCGCTCCACCGCGACTTCGACCGCGGCGGCTTCTTCCAGGGCCACCGCCACCGAGCCCTCCATGCCCTGAACCACCCACTGCGCCTGCGCCTGGTTGAACCTGGGCAGCGAGCGCAGGTGCGTGGCCCCCTCTCCCAGCGTCCGCCCGGTGAGGGTGGCCACCGCGAGAACGAGCGCCCGGGCCGCGTCCGTTCCGATGCGGTTGCCGAAGGCCTCACCCGCGTCGCGCAACTCCTCGAACGTGGTGGCCTCGTGGGCCGCGTGCGCCATGAGGACCCACCCGTCCAGGAGGCCCCACAGGGCGTCCACGCCCAGCCAGGCCAGCAGCACCACCGAGAGCGAGGCCGCCACGGCCTTCGTGCTCGGCTCCGGGAGCAGCCAGAGCGCCAGGTAGAGGCCCGCGGCCCATACCAGGGAGGCGAGTAGCGCCTGGGGGCTGAGCTCGCGTCCGAGGGCCGCGCGCGTCTCGTCGAGCACCCCTCCGAACGCCAGGGCGAGTGCCAAGGTGCGCCTGTCGTCGGTCCTCAGGTAGGGCCCATCCGTGAAGAGGCCCAGGCAGTCACCCCCACCGCGTGACTGACACCACCGGAGGTACTTCTCCTGGAGCGCCGCCTCGGCTTCGGGGACGAGCGAGCCCTTGTCGGTGAGGGGCACCAGTGTGAGGACCCTGTCCCGATACACCTCGGCGAGCAGTTCCTCCTCGGGCAGGGTCTGGAGCATCCCTTGCGCGGTTTCCTGGGGCGTCCCCAGCACCGGGTGGTGCTGGAGGAGCCGCGACACCGCGCGTTGGTATTCCTCCCGCGTGACGGCCACCACCCGCGTACCGCCGCGCGCCTCGACCTCGGCCGCGTAGAGGATGACCACCGGTTGCAGGTCTCTCGGCGCCGCGCGCGCCTCGCGCTCCGCCGCGGTGTTACCTGCCCGGCCGCCCCCGGTCTCCCGACTCGCCATAGGCCCCCGCGACGCGCAGGCCGCATGGAGAAACAGGACAATGAGCCAGAGAGCTCCGGCCGGCGCCCAGGGGGGCGGGCCTTGTCGCCGAGGCTTGAGCTGCGTACCTTCACCCTCCCTTGCCCCAGGACGTCGGTGCTTCTCCGCCACGAACATTGGCTTCTCCAGGTGTAGCAGCGCTGAAGGATGGGATGCGGAATCCCAACCCCCAATGGCGGGGCATTACACTCCTGGAGTTTCAGCCACCGCTACTGACGGCCACGTGATGGGCTGGGGCGCCGCAAACGCGCTGGACTGGAATGTGTGAGCCTTGGGCTTGAGCCGCGCTGACGTGGACAGTAGGGCTATGCTGCCAACTTCTGCGGTAAGGCGGCAAGCTCAGACAATTATCGGCGAGGGCTATCAGATGAGCCCTCGCGCCCTGCTACAGCGTCGAGAGTCAGGAAGGTAGTGAGGCAGTCCAAATCGACACCCTCTGGCCGAACCAGAGGTGGAAGGAAATAGTAGCCTTGAATACCTACAACTCCAGCAGTCACACCGGCTTCGTTCCCGCCAGCATCCTGCCGCCTCTGCCCCGCAACCTGCACTTGGGCGGGGTCATCCAGCTCGGCGACCACCTGCGCTCCACGCGCGGCATGTACTACCACCACGGCATCTACGTCGGTGAGGGCCAGGTCGTGCATTACGCGGGCGACCGCACGAAGGACACCACCAGCGCGAGCGTTCGCCTCGGCACTCTCGCGGAGTTCGCAGATGGTCGCCCCGTCGAGGTCGTGCCCTACGGCCAGAGCCTCCCACCCATGGAAGTGGTGCTACGCGCCCGTGCCCTCTTGGGCGAAGCTCGCTACAACCTCGTGCTGCGCAACTGCGAGCACTTGGCCACGCTTGCCAAGGTTGGGGAGCCGTTCAGCAACCAAGTGCGTGAGGTGCTCGCGACGGCTGGGGCGCCGCTAGCGGCGAAGATGGCAGCTGTCTTCCTCGCTGGGGGAGCCGCGTTGAGCCTCACCGGTGCCGCCAGCACGATGAAGTCCCTCGCGACGGCTGGCAGCCTCGTTGGCGGTGGCCCCCTGGCCGGTGTGGCCGTTACCGGAGCCGCCGTGGGGGCCGCCTCGCTCGCGACGCTCTTCCTGGCCTATCGGGACGACCCGTACGCGACCGATCTTGAGCGCGAGGCGTGCTCCGATGCGCGCCTCTCCGGGTGGTCGACGCTCTTCTTGGGGGCGCTGGGCACGACCTTTCTCGTGGCGTGCCTCGGTCGTGGTAATGGGGCGGCTGTCGTGAGCAGCGGTCTCAAGTCCATCGGGAAGGCCGTCGGTGGTGGCATGGCCGCCGGTGCCATCATCTGCACGGGCGCGCCGCTCGTTGCCGCCGCTGTGAGCGCAAAGACGACTTACAAGCGCTCCAAGAAGCGGCGGACGCCGAGCGGGAAGTGAACTAGTGCCCGAGGCGCTCCCACCGGCCCAGGAGTGTCTCCATCGCTCTGTTTCTCGATGTGCAGTCCGGGCTGGTGGAGCGCGCGCAGCGGACGGGCCGCCTCATCGTGCTAGTGCTCGACAACGACGGCTGCTTCGTCAGCCGAGAGTTAGGTCGGCCTAACCGCCGATGTTGCGCACCACCGTCATGGCCTGCTCGTGATCGCCCTTGAGCAGGCCAGTGATGAGCTGCGTCAGTTCCTGCTCCTTCTGCATCTTCATCTGCGCCTCGAGAAAACCCCTCATCTCGGCGGGCGCCTGGGCGAGCACGTCCCGCTGGGCTCCGGACAGCTCCTCGAAACCCGCACGTACCTCGGCTGGCAGAGCCTTCAGGTTCATCATGCCTCCACGGCTGGGCATTATCGCGGGAAACGGCCGGAAGTTGCCGGGACGGGCGCGGCGCCCTCCTGCACCACCGCGAAGGCGGCCCCCCGGCCCTCGTCCGGGAGCAGTTCCAGCCGGGCCCCGAAGGCGCGCAGCATCGACTGGCCGATTGTCAGCCCCAGGCCCGTGCCGCCCTTCTCCCGCGCCGTGGTGAAGAAGGCGTCGAAGACCCGGGCCCGGTTGGCCTCGGAGATGCCCCGGCCATCGTCGCGCACCACCACCCGGCCAGGTTGGGCCTCCAACTGGATGTGCACGCCCTCGCCCCCGTGCTGCGCCGCGTTGGTGACGAGCTGCCAGAGCAGATCCTCCAGCACCTCCCCGGGCAGCGCGAGCACGTGTCCGGCGGACGCGGGCGCCACCGTCACGGACAGCCCCTCGGCGCGACCCCGCTCGGCGAGCGCCTCCAGGAGGGGCGCCACGTCCGTGCGCGCGGGCCGGGCCACGAGCGAGTCCGCGCGCGCCAGCTCCAACAGCCGCTGCACCAGCCGGGTGAGGCGCCGGGCGTCGGCGTCGATGTTGGCGAGGAAGCGCTCGCGCTGCTCCCCGGACATCTGATCGGCGCTGTCGCGCAGCAGCTCCACCGCGCCCTGGATGGCGGCCAGGGGCGTCTTGAACTCGTGAGACACGTTGGCCGCGAACGAGCGGATGTACTGGTTGCGATCCCTCAGGGCCACGGCCATGCCAGCGAGCGACTCGGACAGCTCGGCGAGCTCGCGCACCACGGGGTGGGCCACGGGGGAGAAGCCCTCGGGCGCGCTGGCGGCGATGTCGCGCGTCTGCCGCACCAGGGCCCGCACCGGGCGCACCACCAGCGCCGCGCCGGCGAGCGACATGAGCGCCACCACGCTCAGGAGCACCAGGCCCGTGGCGGAGAGGTTCCACCGGTCCGCGTACACGGCCTTGGCGAGTGTCATGGGCGTGCGCGAGAGCACCACCGCGCCCCAGACCCGGCGGCCCTCCAGCACGGGCAGCACCACCGTCACGCGCACGCCGGCGTCGCGGCTGATGGAGGCCAGGGGCGCGTCCGTGGCGGTGGAGAAGCGCTGGCGCAGCACCGAGCGCGGCTCGCCACGCAGCGCCGCCCGCACCTCCTCGCGCGCCACGAGCGAGCCCCCCACGTCCGTGTGGTTGCTGGCCACCACCACGCCCTGGAAGTCCACCACGCGGATGCCGGCCAGGGTCGCGCGGCCCACCTCGGTGACCAGCGCGGACAGGGACTCCCCCAAGGGGGCCACCTGGGCATCCACGGGCAGCAGGGCGCGGGGCGGCGCCTCGGCCGCGGGCAGCACCGGCGCCGAGGCCCGGAGCGAGGGCATCACGGGCCGCAGGCCGGACTCCGCGGAGAGCGGCGCCGGGGGCGGCACGAAGGCGCTCAGCCCGTAGCCCTCCCCCACCCGCTCGCGCAGCCCGGCGCGCACCACCTCGGCGATGACCACGCCCTGGGAGATGAGCTCGGACTCCGTCTGGCGGACGAGCTGATCGTCATAGAGGCGCAGGAACACGAGCCCGAGCAGCGCGAGCACGAAGGCGCCCAGCCCCACGGAGGCGAACACCATCCACAGCCGCGCGCGCGGGCGCCGGGCGTCAAGGGAGCGCGAGCCGGTAGCCAAGGCCATGCACCGTCTGGATGACGTCTCCGCCCGCGTCGGCGAACTTGCGCCGGATGTGCCGCACGTGACTGTCGATGGTGCGATCGCTCACCACGCCGTCGTCATAGACGCGGGTCATCAGCTCGTCCCGGGTGAACGCCTTGCCCGGAGCGCGCAGGAGCGCCGCGAGCAGGTGGAACTCGGTGACGGTGAGCACCACCTCGCGCTCGCCCCACCACGCGCGCCACAGGTCCACGTCCAGCTTCAGGGGCCCCCGCTGGAGCACGGGAGAGGGCGTGGCCGGAGGTGCCGCCACGGCGCGCGCCCGGCGCAGCACCGCCTTCACCCGGGCCACCAGCTCCCGGGGACTGAAGGGCTTGGTGATGTAGTCGTCCCCGCCCAGCTCCAGCCCGAGGATGCGATCCACCTCGTCGTCGCGCGAGGACAGGAAGACGATGGGACAGGTGTGCGTGCGGCGGACCTCGCGGCACAGCTCCAGGCCGTCCATCTCCGGCATCATGATGTCCAGGACGATGAGCTCGGGCACGGCGCGGTGGATGCGTGCCAGCGCCTCGCGGCCGTTGGTGGCCTGCTCCACGGAGAAGCCCGCCTGGGAGAGGGCGAACGTCACCACCTCGCGCAGGTGCGGATCATCGTCGACCACCAACAGGGACATGGGCGCGGCCTCCGGGAGCACACTCTAGCGCATGCACGAACGCATACCGGGAATGCGCAAGTGTGGATTCCCGCGGGCGCGCCGCTGGGCCACCTTGCCGCCCATGAAACCCCCCCTGATCGCCGCGAGTGCGCTGCTGTTGAGCGCGTGTGCTTCCCAGACCCCCCGCCCCCCCACGGACTCCCCGCTCGTCGTGGCCGCCGAGAGCCGCGAGCAGATCTGGAACGGCGTGGCGCTCGCCGAGGACGGCCGGGTGTTCGTCGCCGGGCCCCGCTGGACGGGCACCCGGGGCCCCGCGCTCGCGCACCTGGACGCGGACGGCAAGCCTCACGCCTTTCCCGATGAGGCCTGGAACGCGTGGACGCCGGGCGGGGACGCCCAGCGGGCGTTCGTGAACATCAACGCCATCCACCGCGAGCCGGACGACTCGCTCTGGGTCATCGACACGGGCTCGCCGGACTTCGGTGGCGCGCCCTTGCCGGGGGGCGCCAAGGTGGTCCGCATCGAGCTCAAGAGCGGCACCGTGAGCCGCGTCTACCCGCTGGGCGCGGACATCGCCACGCCCCAGAGCTACGTGGACGACATCCGCATCCACGACAAGACGGGCTACCTGACGGACGCGGGCCGCGCGGGCCTCATCGTGCTCGACCTGGAGACGGGCGCGGCGCGCCGGGTGCTGGACAACCACGCCTCCACCCTGGCGCCTCAGGACCGGCCCATCCGCCTGAGCGGCCAGACGGTGAAGGCGCCGGACGGCTCGGTGCTCCGGGTGAACGCGGATCCACTGGAGCTCAGCGCGGACGGCCAGTGGCTCTATTTCGCCTCACTGCACGGGCCGTGGTCGCGCATCGAGACGCGCTGGCTCCGCGACGCGAGCCTCTCCCCCGAGGCGGTGGCCTCGCACGTCGAGCCCTGGGCGGACCTGCCGCCCACGGGGGGCACGGCGCTGGATGCGAACGGCGACCTGTACTTCAGCGACCTGGCGGAGGACGCGATCAAGAAGCGCACGGCGGACGGCCGCATCGAGACGGTGCTCGTGGATCCGCGGCTGCACTGGGTAGACGCGCCCTACCTCACCCAGGACGGCTGGCTGTGGCTGCCCGTGCCCCAGATGGACCGCGTGGCGCTGTTCAACGGCGGCCAGGGGAAGACCACCTGGCCCATCCAGCTGCTGCGCCTGAAGGTGCGCTGAGCCTCAGGTGCGGTGACGGGCGGCGGCGTGGAAGAGCCCGGAGAGGGAGAAGTCCAGCAGGGCCTGTCGCGACTCCAGATAGCGGCGGGCTCGCGCGAAGGGCAGCCAGTTCCGGGAGCCCACCCGCACCTGGGCCTCCTCGAGGTTCTGGCGGGGAATCCACTGGCCGCCGAGGTGGCGCACGAGGACCTCGCCCAGATAGGCGCCGAGCGCGGGCAGCGCACGCTCTTGCAGGGACTGGGCGAGGTGCCGGGAGGGAAAGTCCTCACGCCAGAGCTGGAAGTCGATGTCCGAGAGGGACTCGGGTGTCGCGGCGAAGACGGAGGGCACCTCGGCGTGCAGCAGGGCCACGAGGTACTCGGCCTGCAGGCGGTAGTGCGCGAGGGCCGCCTCCCGGTCGCTCACGTCCGGAGGGAGAGCGGCCTCCGCGGGAAGCCATTCCTCGGGCGCTGGGGGCCGCCAAGCGTTGAAGTCGCGGATGGCGCGTGAGCGCAGGTGACTGGGCGTGGCGTCCACGACACGCGAGAGCAGTGGCGCCAGCTCTGGGGCGAAGCGGGGCTCTATGGGCGCGAGCGCGGCACTGCGCTCGTGCAGGGCGCGCAGGACGGTGGCGTAATCGAGGTCGGGTCTCAGGTGGACATGGGCACGGGCCTGGAGCTCTCGGGCCGCGTCGCTCGCGAAGTCCGTGGGCGTGGGCCAGAGCACCAGGAGGACGGCGCCGTTGGGCAGCGCCTCCACCCGCCAGGCCGGCGTGGAAAGCATGCGCTCACGGCCCACGGTCTCCACTAGCTTCGGACCGAAGACATTGAGCCAGAACAGCTCGTAGATTTGATCGAAGCCGTCACGGCGCGCGGTCTTTTCGTCGCGACCGAAGTCCGGAAAGTCAGCCAGCTCGGCGTCATCGCTGCAATGGGCGACGGCATGCTCGACGACGTAATGCGTTGCCCAGACGTGCACCAGGTCCACGAACCGACGGCTGTGTTCCTGCTCCGCGAAAAGGGACAAGGGTTTGACCTTGATCGTGACGTCCAATTCAGGCGTGAGCGGTGGAAACCATGTCCTGACCGTCATGTCCAAGGCGGGTACGGTGCTCCGATAGAGGCCAAGTGCCGCGCCCCTGTCGTGACGTTCTTCTTCCAGGGACTTCCAGAGGGCGGCCCGGGCGAATTTGCGGCGCCGCTTTCCCTCCACGACATCCGGCATCCACGCGTGGGAGTGCGTCTCGATCGCCTGGACGAAAGGCTCGAGTGCACGCTCCATCGGGACTCGGGAGTCGAGGGCGCCCTTGAAGGTGGACCAGAGGTAGTCTTCGTCGCGTGGACCTTGAAATTCCAGCACCTTCATTGGAACGCGATCTCCACGTCGGGCACTGCCTTCTCCACAACGTTCACCAGTGTTTGCAGATCCCTTCGCTTCGCGGGCTTGAACGTCCCCCCTTCGTAAACGAGGCGAACCCTTGAAACAGGTACGAATCGCCCCTCGATGAGGATGGGGCGAAGGGATGGCCGACGGATGTCCAGGGCCCCGCCGTAGTACACCAGCGCTTCCCGCGCGTCCGCAATCATCCGCGTCTCCACGGCTTTGTCTCCCAGATGCGACAGGTCCCGGCTCTTGAAGCTGAAGGTCTCCACACGCGGCGCCTGGCCCGCGAGCGAGCCCTCCTCGATGACGAGGACATCCGCGAAGCGCAGGCCACCTTCGGGTTTCCACACGCCCACGGACCGCTCGATACGTGGCCGCTCGAAATCCCCGAGGAAGCGGCGCGAAGCGCGGGGCAGTGCCGCGTCGGTCCGGAGCCGCTCCACCATGAGCCGCTCGAACTCCAACCCCCGAGCGAACCCTCCGCGCATCGAATCGTACGCGTCCCAACGCAAGGGTCCTTCGACGGCCCTGCCCTGCCGGAGTTCCACGAGACGCTGTTCCCGGTAGGTGATGTACTCGCCCCACCGGGGGTTGTGCTCGGCTCCAAGCGGAGGTGTCTCCCGTGCGGGGCGCTGCCGCTCCAACATCGCCACATCCGCGGACAGACGCGCGCCCAGGGCATCGCGCTCGGCCAGGGCCAGTCGCGCCTCCAGCACATCGGGGGAAAGGCCGACCCCCTCCTCCGCCAGCGCGGTCAGGCGCTCCGCGGCGCCCTTCCCAGCGGAGAGGTTCATGCGCTGGGGCTTCGCCTGGGACAACCAGACCGGGGCCTTGTGCACGTCGCCTCGGGCTTCTCGCAACGCCAGGGCCGCATCCAGGCCGCCCTCCGCCACGAAGAAGCTCGCCTCGCGTCGCGAGCGGATGTCCGCGAGCAACTCCCGCACTCCGCTCGCACCCAGCCGGGCTTCCCACCACTGCCCCAGCTCCTGGAGGGCCTCCCAACGTGAGGCGCGCGCGCCTCGACTTCCGGCCCCGGCGTACACCGCCACCAGCAGCGCGGGCGTCAGCTCCCGCGTGGCCTGCTCGTACTGGCCTTGGGACAAGCTGGTGAGTCCCTGACCCGTGCCCGCCACGAGCGCGTAGACGCCCAGCGGAACGCCGAAGGTCAACGCGTCGAAGCTGCCCGCGCTCACGTGGCCTGGGGCGAAGTGCTGTCGCGCCAGGGCGCGCTCCACTTCATGGAGGGCCTCCTGGTAGGGCAAGGGCAGTTGCGCCCGCCGAGTGGCGAGCTCGGCATAACGGAGGCCATCGCTCATCGGACTGGTGCCCAGCACGTCCCGGACGGCCCGTCCGAGCCCTCGTTGCACATCGCCAGGCGCTTCACCCCGGTCGGCGTAGGCGGACAAGGGTCGGCCCCGCGCCTTCAGTTCCTCGCGCACCGTGGGCATGAGCGCCAGGGTCTGTCCCAAGCGCTTGTCCCGGGCGAGCCGCCGCAGGATGTCGTCCACTTCGTCGTCATGGGCCGAGTGCAGGACGAAGAGGGCGAACACCTCGGCGTAGAAGGAACCGTATCGCTCGGTGGCGGAGACGAGGAAGGCGGCGCGCTTGCGATTGAGGATCGCGGAGGTGTCCTCGCGCACGGGGCCCAGGGCGCCCAGTCGCACGGCGCTCCAGTCGTCGAGCGCCTCCATGAGCCGTGGCAGGTCCATCCGCCGCTGCTGTGCCACGTAGTCGGCCAGCGAGACGCATGTCCGCAGGAATCCGAGCAACGCCTCGGCATCCTGGTGAGCCCACTCGGGCCAATCCTCGGGCGGAGGTGGCCTGTCACAAGCGATGCGGCGCGGAAGAGGGAACCCTCCCGCGCTGCCCACCGTACCAGGAGGGACGTTCATGGAGCCCGTGACGCACCCCAGCAGAAGCGTGAGCGTCACCAGGACCAGGGGCTTCATCGCGGGAGCACTCCAGGTGCGGCGCTACCGCGTGGCGTGAGTGAATACCTGGCGCGACACGTCGACGATGAGCGCGCGTGCCACCCGCTCGTCCGGAATGCCGCTCGTGAGCACCACGAGCACGTAGGGCGCGTGGCCAAGCGGATAGACGATCGCGGCGTCGTGGAGGACGCCGGAGATCTGCCCCGTCTTGTGCGCCACGGGCGTGCCCGGAGGCAGTCCCGCGGGAATCTCCTGGTTCAGCTCCTGCGCGCGGAGGATGGCGCGCATGGCGTCGGTGGATGCGGGCGAGGCCGCCTTGCCCTCCTCGATGGCGGCCAGCAGCCGGGCCAGGTCCCGGGCCGTGGTGGTGTTGTTGAGCCCCTTCGCGTACGCCTTGCCGTCCTCCACGCCGCGCAGCACCGTCATCTTCCGCGCCCCGAGCGCGCGCAAGGTCTTCGTCACCCGCTTCGCGTCCACCCGGGCGATGACCGCGTTGGTGGCCAGGTTGCTCGACCGGGTGATCATCCGCTCCACCAGCTCGCGCACGGGCACGGGCTGGCCCACGCGCTCGTGGAGGCCGGGGTCCTCGTCGTTCTTCGCGTCCACGGTGAAGGGCGAGCCATCCACGATGGAGGTGAAAGCGTTGGTGAGCACGGGCGCCGCGTCCAGGGACAGGGTGCCCGCGTCGACCTGGCGGAAAACCTCGAGCAACACCGCCACCTTCATGGTGCTGGCGGCATGGAAGACCCGGTCCGGCGCCAGCGTGACGGTGTCCCGGGGCGCGCCGAGGCGCTGGTACACCACGGCCACGGTGGCGCCCTGCTCCCGGGCCACGCGGGCCTGGAGCGCCGAGGTGAGGGTCTCGGTCGGTGTCGCGGCGAGCAGGACGGACACCAGGACGGACATCATGGGCGTGCCTCCTCCGCGGTGAGCACCGTGGCGAGGGCCCGCTGCGTGGAGTCGAGCCGACGCTCGGCCTCGCTGCCCGCGACCACGACCGGGAGTGCCACGCCCTCCAGGTGGGCCTCGGCCGCGAGCCTCACGGCGATGGGCGCCATGACCCGGGCCTCGATGAGCCGCTTGAGGGGCCGCGCGCCCAACTGGGGCTCATACCCCTGCCGCGCGAGCCACGCCCGAGCCTCCGGGTCCACGGCCAGCCGTAGCCGCCGCCGGACCAGGCCCTCGCGCGAGGCCGCCTTCTCCAGCTCCAGATCCACGATGCGCAGCACGTCCGCCTCGGACAGGCGGCGGAACGGGATGACATGGTCGATGCGGTTGAACAGCTCGGGCCGGAAGGCCTGACGGATGGCGCGCAGGAAGTCCTCCGCGCCGCGCTCGGCGCCGAAGCCCGCGGGCTCGGCCGACTCGACGCCGAGGTTGCTCGTCATGCACACCACCGTCATCCGGAAGTCCACCAGGCGGCCCAGGTGATCCGTGAGCCGGCCCTCGCCCAGGATGCCCAGGAGCAGGTCGAACACGTCCGCGTGGGCCTTCTCGATCTCATCGAAGAGCACGAGCGACAGGGGCTGGCGCCGCACGCGCTCGGCGAGGCTGGAGATGCCCG
The DNA here is from genome assembly GCF_016904885.1 of Archangium primigenium. NCBI lineage: Bacteria > Pseudomonadati > Myxococcota > Myxococcia > Myxococcales > Archangiaceae > Melittangium > [Archangium] primigenium. The sequence continues at coordinate 5,340,896 of NZ_JADWYI010000001.1, read as the reverse complement.
GCCCCACCTCCATGAGCCGCTGGGCCGAGCCGGGCAGCATGTACTCGGACATGTCGAGTCGGATCATCCGCGACTCGTCGCCGAAGAGCGTCCGGGCGAGCTGCTTGGACAGCTCCGTCTTGCCCACGCCCGTGGGGCCGGCGAACAGGAGCGTGCCCACGGGCTTGTCGGGATCGTTCAAGCCGGCCTTGAACCGGGCCAGCACCCCGGCGGCCAGCGTGCACGCCCGCTCCTGGCCGATGACCCCCGCCTGGAGCTGGGCGGCGAGCGCGCTCCGCTCGGCGGGGATGTCGTCGCTGATGAGCTGCAGGGGCAGGCCCGTGTAGCGCGCGTAGGCCTCGGAGGCATCGCGCGGATAGAGGGTGCGGCCGCGGCCCGGCTCGCCCTGTTGATCCAACCAGTCGATGAAGCGGAAGGCCTTGCCGGGAAAGGCGCTGTCGCGCTGGAACGTCTCCAGGTGCCCCACGAGCTGCCGCAGGCCCACGGGGTGGATGGTCACCCGGCTGCGGCGCACCGCCTGGTAGCGCAGCATCAGCTCCGGCATCCGCGAGGCCGTGGGCGGCTCGAGCCGCAGCACGTGGAAGGGCCGCAGCGCCTCGGGAAAGCGCCGCTGGCAGCGCTCGAACTCGGCCTCGGTGCACTCGGCGATGAGGGAGATCTCCCCGCTCATCGCCGCGGGCAGCAGCAGGTCTCCAATGGAGGAACCATCCGGCTGGGGGGCGAGCAGCGACGTGAGCTTGTCCACGAAGAGGTAGTCCTCCTCGAAGGACAGCGCCCCCACGAGCTTCAGGCAGCGCTCCTGCCACATGCCCAGGTACACCATGCCCGCGACGATCCGCTCGGCGCTCGTGCGCCAGATGTCCGGCAGGTGCGCGCTCTTGTCCTCGCGCCGCGCCTCGGCGATGCGCCGCGCCAGCATGAGCACCTGGCTCGTCTTGCCCGTGCCCGCCTCTCCCACGAACAGCAGCGACGGCGGCGGGTGGCGCCGCGCGAGCTCCCAGCCCTCCAGGGGCCCTCCCGCGTCGTACACGAGCGGCGGCTGGCGGCCGCCGAGCGCCCGGGACGTCAGCTCCTCGCCCACCTGGGTGAGCACCTCGGCGGGCGGAGGCGGCGACTCGTCCGGGCGCGCATCCTGGCGCAGGCCTCCCGGATCCCACGCCTGGACGTACTCCGCGCCCTCGTGGCGGAAGTCGTAGAGGCCCCGGGGGTTCTCCCCGAGCAGCGCGGTGGTGAGCGCGTTCTGCAGCACCTCGCGCGCGATGGACAGGTCCTCGAGCACGAACGACCAGCCGAAGCGCGGCACCCGCACGCGCCAGGCGCCGCCCGCCATGCGCCCGTAGACGTAGGTGAGCCGCAGGGGGACGAGGGCCCGGGCGATGACCGGGTGCTTGCGGTGCATCGCCTGGGGGTGGATCTCCACCGTGAGGGTGCGCGACTCCAATGTCTCCGACCACAGGAAGCGCTCGAGCGCGGCCGCGTCCTCCCGGAGCATCCGCCGCACGTGCGTCTCCAGCTCCGCGTACACGTCCGCCTCCCGAGGCCCGTAGGCGGAGGGCGGAGGCGCATCGAAGAGCCGCTCCCACACGGGCAGGAGTTGTCCGGTGAGTCGGCCGTCCTGGTGGGTGGTGAAGTAGACGCGCAGGCTCTTGTCGCTCATGGCGTCCCTCCCGTCTCGGTGCCGCTCGGATTCTGGCTCATGCGCAGCCGCCACAGGGTGGGCAGGGCGTCGGCCGGCGAGCGCACGCGGTGCACGCCGCTGTAGGTGAGCAGGTAGTCGTCCAGCTCGAGCTCCGCCACCTGCTGGCGCGAGGGAGGCTCGAAGCGGTAGGCGCGGACCACGGGCATGGCGGCCTCGGGATCCTCCGGCAGCGGCTGGAGTCCCTGCTGGCGTGCCTCGTGGAAGGCCTGGAGCCGCGCGGCATGGCTCGCGAGCAGCAGGGGCGGCGCGGGGGCGTCGGCCGGGTGGACACGCACCTTCACGATCTCCGGCAGGCGTCCCGAGGATTGCCAGACGTGCAGCCCGCTCTCGCCCTCCAGGAAGGGCCGGATGCCGGGGCCCACCAGCTTGATGGCGGCGTGCACGGGCTCCACGGTGGAGGCATGCAGGAATTCGCGCAGCTGCCGGGCGCCACCACTCACGCGGGCCCCGTTGGGCAGGAGCACGGCGAAGGACTCGATCGTCCCGCGCGAGTGCGCGTAGGCGGTGCACAGCCAGCGCGTGAGCTGCGAGCCCGAGGTGGCGCCCCGCCGCCACTGGCCGAGCGGCAGCAGCTCCAGTTGCACCAGGTGCTGCTCGGGCGAGGCGAGCCCCCGCAGGATGCGCCGCAGGAAGTACACCTCGGCCAGCACGTCGAGCATCTGCTCGCGCGACGCGGTGCGCACGGGGGCGAAGGAGCGGCGGTCGAACAGGCGCACCACGTTGGCGTGGGACACCTCCAGGAGGCCAAAGCGCTCCACCTCGATCATCTCGCGGGCGTCCTCCTCGGGCGCGCGCGACAGGGTGTCCAGCTGGGCGGCGAAGTGCTCCAGGTACATGCGCATCGCGTCCAGGGTGTAGAGCGACTCGGCGTGCTCGCGCTCCCCGGCCTGGAGCCGATCCAGGTGGAAGCGGACCTGCTCGGACAGGGCCCCGAGCGCCTCGCTCTCGCGCATGGCCCGCACGTCCTCGCGTGCCTCGCGCAGCGTCTCCCGCAGCCGCGCCATGGGCAGGGACAGGAGGGGCTCCAGCGCGAACCCCTCGGCCACGGGCTCGCGGGGGATGAGGGCATCGGCTTGGACCTCGAAGTGGCCCTCGCGCAGGTAGAGCTGGAACAGGCGCAAGGGGGACTGGGGCCCGCGGATGATGGCCTCCGCGAGCACCTGGCCCACGTGCTCCTCGAGGTAGCGCTTGAGGGGCCGCGCGCCGAGGTGCGGATCGAAGGACTCCTCCACGATGCGCCGCTTCACCGCGTCGTCCGCGGACACGAAGATGTTGCGGGACGTGAGCCCCTGACGCGCGAGCAGCCGCGCCAGCTCCTTCTCGACGACCTGCTCCCCCACCTCGCGTGACAGGGGCGAGAAGTACACGACGCGGTCGATGCGGTTGAAGAGCTCCGGGGGGAAGAACTCGCGCACGGCCCGGTCGGCCTCGAGCGCCTGGGCGCGCGCGTCCGCCTCCACCAACCCCACGCGGGGCCGGCGCCGGGCGCCGAGGTTGCTCGTCATCACCAGCACCGCGTGGGTGAAGTCCGCCGTCTCGCCGGAGGCGTCCGTCAGCCGGCCCTCGTCGAACACCTGGAGCAGCAGGTGGAGCAATGACGGGTGGGCCTTCTCGATCTCGTCGAGCAGCACGAGCGAGAAGGGCTGCTCGCGGATGAGCCGGGTCAGCCGGCCCTCGGGGTTCCACGCATCCCCGGTGAGGCGGGCCACGGCCTCGGGCGATTGGAACTCGGCCATGTCCAGTCGCACCAGGCGCGAGGCGTCTCCGTAGAGGTAGTGGGCCAGGGCGCGCGCCAGCTCCGTCTTGCCGGTGCCGGTGGGGCCGGTGAAGAGGTAGACGCCGTAGGGGCGCTGGGGATCCGTGAGCCCGGCGTGGATGCGCAGCACCAGGTCGCACGCCGCGTCCATCGCCGCGGGCTGGCCCATGACCTTGCGCGCGAGCGCCTCGCGCACGTCCTCGGGCATCAGCCGCTCGCGCGCGCTGAGCAGTTGGGGCGGCAGCCCGGTCCGATCCGCGAGGGCGGCGAAGAGCTCCTCGGAGGTGATGACCCGGTTCGTGTGCTGGTGGCGCGTGGCCAGCTCCCGCAGCGTGTCGATGGCCTTGCCGGGCAGCGCCGCGCCGGCGAACAGGGCGCTGGCCTGCTCGAGCAGGGCGGGAAACAGCAGGGGGTGCCAGCGCACCTGGTGCCGGACCTCCAGCTCCCGCGACTCGTGCAGCAGCATGCGCAGGGTTTCGTCGGCGGCGGTCGGCCGGACGTGCAGCTGGGTGAAGAGCGCGGCGAACGAGGGCGCGTCGGCCTCCAGCCGCTGGAGCTGCTCGGGCGTCACCGTGCCCACCAGGAGGATCTCCCCCCGCGCGAGCGCGCCCTGGAAGAAGAGCGCCAGGTGGGTGTCGCTGTCCCGGGTGCGACCGATGCGGCCGAAGGCGTGCAGGTCCTCCACGAGCAGCACGCGCGGCCGGCCCCGGACGTCCTCGAGCAGTTGGAGACAGCGCTGCTCCCAGTCGCCCACGTAGCTCATGCCCGCGATGATCCGCTTGCCCGCGAGCGTCCAGACGGCGGAGACCTTGTCGAGGTTGTGGTGGGTGGCGTACCCCTCGGACTCGAGCAGATCCACCACGAAGCGCTTGAGCAGCGTGCGCTTGCCACACCCGGGCGGCCCCACGAGCAGCACCGGCGTCTTGCGCTCGCCCCCGAGCAGCCACTGCAACTGGTCGCGATAGGGCGCGCGGGGCATGCCCGCCGCGAGCGTGCCCTCGGCGGCCTGGAGCGTGAGGTTGGTGCCGAGGGTGTGGAGCACCTGGGTGCCCCCCACCGAGGACTTCTTGTGCTTCTTCTCCGCGCCGGGCCTGTCCTGGGGATCCAGATCGGCCCAGGGCCCCTGGCGCTTGCCCAGCAGCTCCAACGGGCTTCGGGGCGTCGCCTCGAAGGACAGGACCTTGAGGCTGTCCTTGCGGTTGGAGCGCAGGGACTCGAGCTCCGGCGCCTCCAGGCCGGACCAGGCATGGGTGAAGAAGGCGCGGGCCTGCTCCGCCAGGGAGCCCTGGGCCTCCACGGTGAACCACTCCCCCTGCCGCTCCGGGTGGTAGGCGATCGTCACGGACTCGCCGCGCGTGCGCCACCGGGGCTCCAGGATGAGCGGGAACGCGCCCGACACGCGCAGGCGCTTGAAGTCCAGCTCCAGGGGGATCCGCTCCAGGCGCACGCCCCGGGAGAGCTGGAAGGCGGCGAGCTCGTGCACGGGGAGCTTGCCCACGAGCGTGCGCAGCTCCTCCACGATCTTCTGCTGGAGCTTCACCGCGCCCCGGCCCGTGCGCGCCTGGGTATGGGGGCCGAGCCCGAGCGTGGTCCAGGACAGCCCGCCCGCGCTGTCGCGGCGCTGGTAGACGGAGATCATGAAGTTCATGACGTGGCGCTCCGGAGCTGGTCGACCGGAAAGGACGGGGCGCTCTCCGGGTCGAACTGGCGGGCGGACTCCATGAGGAGGATGTGCTCGAGCAGGACGAGCTCCAGCGCCTGGAAGTAGCCCTGCCCGTCCAGCGCCACCGTGCGGGCGCCGTCGCCGATGGAAACCGTGCCATCGGGCAGGTGCTCGCGCGTGGCGGGGATCAACCGCAACTGCGCGAGCGGGGGCGGCTCGGGGGGCGCGACGAGCGGCAGGACGAGCTCCTTCTCGGACAGGTGGGTGGTCGTCGCCACGGGGCTCACGGTGAGCAGCACCTGCTCGCGCAGCTTGTCCGAGGACGGGTAGCGGTGCAGCCCGGCCTCCAGGGAGAGGAAGGAGCCGGCATAGGGGCCGCCCACCGACAGCAGCACCTCCCGGAAGGGACGCTCGGGCTCGTTCAGGGCCCGCTTGAGCGCCTCGGCGGACAGGACGTCGGGGGACCAGTCGCGCCGCTGGGGCTCGGCGCGCCGGGGCACGGAGATCCGGCCTCCGGCGACCCAGCCGCGCGCGGACAGGACGTCGAGCAGGGGCAGCAGCCAGCGATCCATGGCACGCGTGTCCCCCGCCTCCTGGACGATGAGCGTGATGCCATCGCGCTGGGGTTGCAGGGCGAGCAGGACGGAGGGCAACAGCCGCCGCAGCTCGCGCATGTGCGCCAGGGCCTCGTCCACGAAGGGGGTGACGTCCTGCTGCTCGTAGAGGGAGAGCAGGGCCAGCTCCTCGGCCGAGAGGATCGTGGCGCGCAGCCGCTCGACCTGGCTCCAGAGCAGCTCGAGCCGACCGTGCTCGGACTGCTGCCGGCTGATGGACACGGCCTCGGGCCCGCGCGCCGCGTGCGTCTGCTCGCGCGCGAGCTGGGCGACGAGGAAGCGCAGCTGCTCGCCCAGGCGCTCGGCCGCGTCCAGCTTCAGCAGGGCCTCGATCCGGACGCGCTCCGCGCGCAGCTCCTCCACGCGCGCCAGCTGATCGCGCACCTGGCGCGGACGGCCCCGGGCGAGCGCCACGGAGAAGCCCTCGTCGTTGGGCGAGAAGACCAGCTCCCCTCCCCGTGCATCGGGCCCGGCGGCGGAGAGCGCGCGGGCCAGGGGCACGACGAGGTGTTGATCCAGGTGCCGGCGCAGGCCCCGGGCCCCATGCGCCTCGTGGTAGCCCGAGGTGGCGAGCCGGGAGGTGATGTCCGGGGGCACGTCCAGCGAGAGCCCGCGCTGCAGCAGTCCGCGCCGCTGGCCGAGCTTGCCCACCGCGAGCCGCGCCACCTCCTGGATCTGCTCGGCCGACAGGGGGCGGAAGGCGATGAGCTGATCGATGCGGTTGACGAACTCGGGCCGGAAGTGCCGGTGCACCTCCCGCAGGTAGTAGGCGCCGTCGTCCACCTCCGCGGCCCCGATGCCCAGGGGCGAGCGGCGGTGCGCCACGCCCAGGTTGCTCGTCATGATGATGAGGGCGTTGTGGAACCAGGCCGTCTGTCCCCGCGTGTCCGTGAGCCGCCCTTCCCCACACACCTGTAGGAGCAGATCGAAGACGGCGGGATGGGCCTTCTCGATCTCATCGAGCAGCAGCACGCAGAAGGGCTGCTGGCGCACCCGCCGCGTGAGCAGGCCCTGCCCCTGGGCATTGCCCCGGATGAGCCGCTCGGCGGCCCAGGAGTCCATGAACTCGCTCATGTCGAAGCGGAACAGTCGCTCCGGGGAGCCGAAGAGGAACGTGGCCAGGAGCCGCGCCAGCTCCGTCTTGCCCACGCCCGTGGGCCCCACGAAGAGGAAGGTGGCCAGCGGCTTGCCCTGGGGCTGCAGCCCCGCCTTCACCATGCACAGCGTCTCCACCACCCGGCGCACGGCCAGCTCCTGCCCCACGAGCTGGCGGCGGAAGGTGGCCTCGACGTCCGAGGCCAGGAGCGCGCGATCCTCGCGCAGCAGGAACTCGGGCACGCCCGTCTTGAGGCTGAAGAGGGAGTAGAGCCGCGTCCGGGTGAGCCGGGGCACCTGACCATCGCCGGTGCGCTCCTGGTGAAGGCCCGCGCGCAGCTCCTCGTACAACCGCACCGCCTTGCCCGGCAGGGCCCGGCCCGGCAGGTAGCGCTCGGCCAGCTCCACGAGCGGCTCCACCGCGTCCTCCGCGAGCGAGGGCCGCGTGGGCTCGGCCCGCTGCTGCCACGCGGCGCGCAGGCGCAGGGCCTCGCGGGTCGGCCGGGCCCCCAGGGGCTCCAGGCGCACGCGGGAGAACGCGGCGAGAAAGCCCGGGTGCTGGTTCTCCAGGAGATCCAACGCCTCGGGGGTGAGCTCGCCCACCACCCGGACCCGGCCCTCGTCGAGGAAGGGCTTCATCGCGCCGGGAAGGTTGATGGACTCGGTGGAGTGCTGGGCCAGCAGCTCGCCCAGGTTCTCGAAGTAGAGGATCGCGTCGAGCTGCTGGGCGGCGCGCATCACCCGGAGCACCCGCTCCTGCCACTGGCCAAAGCCAGACATGCCCGCGATGAGCTGGGAGCCGCTCGTCGCGAAGACGGGCCGCGCCCGCCCCGCCTTGTGCTCCGCGCGCATGAACGCCAGGAGCAGCTCCGTCTTGCCCACCAGCTCCGGGCCCACCAGCAGCACGCCCTGGCGCTTCTCGCCGCCCACCAGGGTGCCCATCAGGGCCAGCTCGGTGTCCCGCCCCACCAGCGGGGGCCCGTGGCGCGCCTCGTCCCGGGGATGCAGGGGCGTGGAGACGGAGCGGAGCACCTCGTGCGCCTGATCCTTCTGGAGCTTCTCGTCCCGCCGCTTGCGCTCCGCGCGCGCCTTGTCCCCCGGCTCCCCTCGCCGGAGCGACAGCGCGAGCGTCTCCAGCGTCGTCGCGCGGGGCGGCAACAGCTTCAGCAGCTCGGGCCCGGACAGCTCCCGCGCGGCGAGCAGTCGCTCCACGTCGGCGCGCACCGTCTCGCGCACGTCCTGCTCGCGGCCCACGAAGACAGTGTGATCCAGCACCGGGACGGACACCCACGTCTCGTCCGCGAACGGGATGACGACGACGGCCAGCTCGATGGGCAGGGGCCGCGCGAGCCGCTTCGGCACATCGCCCCGCGTCACCGGCAGCTCGAGGAACTCCAGCCGCACCCGCTCGGGCAGGGAGAAGCGGGCCAGCTCCTCGGGCGCGCTTTGGGACAGGTGCTCCTCGAGGAACAGCCGCTGCTCGGTGAGACAGGCCTCCAGCGAGGCCGCATGGCTCGCCAGCTCCGGCGCCGCCACGGGGAACACCTGGTAGTCGCCGTTCCAGAGCTGCTGGCAGAGAAGCGGTGTGGAGAAGTCGAGGGTCCCGGTCGCGGCGTCGGAAACGGCCATGTGCTGGGCATCCTATGCCGGGTGGACACCACCATCAATCCCTATCATTCCGGCGATTGTTTGTTAATGATTGCAGATAAACACAGACTCAAAATAGACATCGAAAACAAAAGACAGACAAAAATCAAAGACAAACACGGGGCATGGGGTTCACATCGTCCGTCTATGTAGGCGCCATCGCGATACACTGTCACGTCGGTGACTGGCTGCCCAGTCTACGGCCGAGCGAGCGGGTGCGCCAGCCTTCCGTTACTCCCGTGGGAATCCGGAGCCGTGTCCCGCCTTTCCCTCGACGGGCTGGGCGAGTGTGCCCTAGACCGTCTAGGGGAAGCGGGGCGGGCCGGGTAGCATCCGCCCCCTTTCCCGGCCCCAGGAGAGCCCCGTGGATGAGACCGCTCCCCCCGACCTGCCCTTCCCCACCAGCCTGTGCCACCGCTGCGCGGCTCCGCCGAAGTACGTGCGGACGAAGACGTCCACCTTCATCCTCTGCCCGCTCCTGCCCAACAAGTATCCGCCCCAGCCCGTGCTCCGCTGCGCCCTCTTCCGGCCACGTCCCGCCGTGGAGTGAGCGCGACGCGGCTCGGTGCGAAGGGGGTTGACCTTGACGCAACGTCAAGCCGTACCGTGATCGTCGTTGGAGCGAACCCCAGGAGGCGCCCGATGGAGTGGTCCATTCAGGACATCGCTCGCCTGGCGGGCACCACGAGCCGCACGCTTCGTCATTACGACGACGTGGGGCTGCTCAAGCCCAGCCGGACCGGAAGCAATGGCTACCGCTATTACGACCAGGCGGCGCTCGTGCGCCTGCAGCGCATCCTGCTGCTGAGGGAGCTCGGACTGGGCCTGCCCGCCATCGCCGAGGTGCTCGAGGGGCAGCGCGACACCACCCAGGCCCTGCGCACGCACCTGTCCTGGCTGCGTGAGGAGCGGCATCGGCTGGAGCGGCGGATCCAGTCGGTGGAGACGACGATTCACAAGCTGACGCGAGGAGAGGCACTCATGGCCGAGGAGATTCTGGATGGGTTCGACCACAGCCAGCACGAGCAGGAAGTGGTCGAGCGATGGGGCCGCGAGGCCCATGACGAGAGCACGCGCAAGTGGGCGGCGCTGAGCCGCGAGGCCCAGCGCGAGCGGATGGCGGAGCACGAGCGGGTGGCCCAGGCGCTCGCCGAGGCCCACGTGCGGGGCGAGGACGTGGCCAGTGACACCGTGCAGTCCCTGGTGCGCCGGCACTACACGTGGACGTCCTTCTTCTGGACACCCAACCGCGAGGCCTACATCAACCTGGGCGAGATGTACGTGACGGATGCCCGCTTCGCCGCCGTCTACGAGCGGCACGCGGAGGGGGCGGCGGGCTTCATCCGGGACGCCATGCGCGTCTTCGCGGAGAAACACCTGGCCTGAGGTCCCATGCGCTTACAAGAAGGGCCGACACCCGTGCGAGGGGTGTCGGGCCGTATTCCCCGTGCGGCTACTTGCAGGTGGGATCTGGACGGTCCCACTCGCCCCACACGTTGAGGTTGGTCACACAGCGGGTCGGCGGGCCCCAGTCCAGGATGGGCGTCTCCGCGCAGGTGGCCTCCCAGTTCGAGCCCCAGGGAATGTTCCAGAGGACCGCGGAGAACCGATGGACATTCGCGCCCTTGCAGCCATCGTCCTTCAGATCACCCCAGTTCGCGGCGTGGGCCTGGGTTGACAGCAGGAGCGTGACGCCCACCACGGATGCCAGTAGCCATCGCATATTCCCTCCTTCAGACTTGCGTCCATTGTCAGATATTCAATAGGAAACCTGCGTCGGCCTGTCTGCCGATGCAAGTCCTTACCCTCCCTCTCTTGGATTGCGTGGGAATGGGAAGGCAGACGAGACACAGGCGACTCTATCGGTGTCACGCGGAGCGCTGCGCCGCCCGCCTGTTGCTTTCATCCCTGACGGGCGGATGTTTGCGCTGAGGATCGCACGCGAAGACACCGCACGCGGTGCTTTCACCTCGAAGCAACTCGACGCAAGGAGAGTGCCATGGTTGAGCGCAACAAGAGTCGTCACTCCGCTGGACGCATCCTGCTCGTCGCCACGATGGTCTGTGGGTGGCCCCTGCATGCCCTCGCCGCGGAGTGCCGTACCCTGCCCACGGTGAAGAACAGCGGCGTGGCCGACAACAACACGGGAAGCGGAGGACACCTGACGCAGCACATCCTCGGCAAGAGGCCTCCCGCGCAGCCGGCGTCTGGTCAGGCGGGCAAGACGCTCTACACCAGTCCCGAGGCCTACCTGGGCGTCTGGCGCAACTACGAGTCGAAGGAGGGCATTCCCAGCCTCAACTGCTCGGGCACGAGCGCGTACCACGAGGTGCCCGTCAACAAGGTGCTGGGCTCGGGCGTGGATCTGATTGGCGCGTTCTCCTGCGACAGCACCAACGCCGACGGCACGTGCAAGGACAAGCGCAGGACCCAGTGCGACAAGCTCGCCTTTGGCTTCGTCCTCTCGCCCCAGGGGCAGTGGATCCTCAACACCTCGTTCCCGGTCAACTGCAAGTCCTGACAACCCGCCCCGCCCTCCCCCATGAATGTCTGGGAAGGGCGGAGCGTCAGACCTCACTGCACCGCGAAGACCAGGTCGTCGTGGTCGATGTAGTCACCGGCGGTGCAGGAGGACGCGGAGCCGTTGTAGCGGAAGCGGGCGCGCACGACCTGCACGCCGCCCGTGGGCAGCGTGTACGAGGCGGAGATGGTGGTGAGCCCCGTGCTGCTCGGGCTGTACGTGCCGATGAGCTTCCACGAGGGGCTGGTGGCGCTCGCCGAGTAGTACAGGTCCAGCTTGTCGGCCGTGGTGGAGTAGGCATACACCGTGGCCTCCACCGTCACCGTCTTGCCCGCGGCCAGGGTGGCCCCGTCCGAGGTGCTCACCCGGATGCGCTCGTTGGACTCGTCCGTGCGGTAGGTGCCCTTGGAGCTGTCGGCGCAAGCCGCCGCGGCGATGGTGTTGGGGGCGTTGGCCTCGGAGGGGCTCATGGTGCCGCGGCCGTTGAGCAGCGTGCCGGAGTCACACCCGATGCCCGCCGCCGCGCAGCGCGGCGCCTTGTACGTGCTGTCGTAGGAGGCCGTGGGCAGGGTACCACCGCCGCCGCTGTCCACGGGGGGCGGCGTGTTGCCGGTGGTGGCGCCCTTGGCGAGCTCCGCCAGGAAGGACGCGCCGAGCTTGGCGAACTTGACCGAGTTGTTCGCGTTGCCCGACGTCACCGACAGCGTGTCGTTGGGGGTGTGGATGCTCTTGTTGTCCGTGGACATGGTGGCCTCGAAGGGCATCGAGGCGGGGTAGCCCGCGGCGGTCCACGAGGCGTGGTCCGAGCAGCCGTAGCCGCAGGTGATGTTGGTGTAGGAGAGGCCCGGCTGGTACTTGCCGATGAGGCTCGTGGTGAAGGCGTTGAGCTGGGCGTTGGTGTTGTCCGTCACCATGGCGAAGTCATAGCTGGAGCCCTTGTAGTTGGTCATGTCCAGCTGCAGCACGCCCACCACGTTGGTGCCCGCGCTCTTGAACGAGTTGGCGATGGCCTTGGAGCCGTAGAGGCCCACTTCCTCGCCCGCGTAGGCCATGAACTTCACCGTGCGCGCCGGCTTGTAGCCCTTGGCCACCGCCACGCGGAAGATCTCCGTCACCGAGGCGATGCCCGAGGCATCGTCATCCGCGCCGGGCGCGACGCCCGTGGAGGGGTTGCTCTGGTTGATGGAGTCCAGGTGGCCGCCGAGCACCACCACCTCGTTGGGGTGCGTGGAGCCCTGGATGGTGGCGATGACGGAGGACTGCTTCCAGGAGTGGGTGAAGAACTCGACCTTGATGTCCGAGCGGCCGTTGGCCAGGGTCGTCCACTGGTTCTTGAGCCAGGTGGACGCGTCCGCGCCGTTCTGCACGTTGTAGTAGCGGTTGGTCCAGTTGGTGGACAGGGAGTTGATGGTGTTGCGGATGTTGATTTCCTGGATGTCCTCGAGCAGCGCGTTCACCGAGGCGGCGTTGTTGAGCGTGTAGCTGGCCGCCAGCGCCATGCCCAGCGTCTGGGGCTGGTGGGCGGCCTCGGCGGCGGCCATCGCCTCCGCCTGCGAGTCATGGGCGATGAAGCCCGCGCAGCGGTTGAGCCCCTGGTGCATCGCGCCCGAGAGCTTCTCCACCTGGGACTCGCTCACGCGCAGCACCGCCACGCCGCCCTTCTCGAAGGTGGGCGCGGCCAGCCGCAGCCCCTGACCCGAGAGCGCCGTGCGCACCGGTGCCAGCGCGTCCGTGCCGATGGTGATCCACACCTCCCGGTCCTGCACCTTGCCCTTGAGCGGCGCCTCCGCGTACGCGGACGTGGCACACGCGAGCCAAACGACGACGGGGCCGAACTTGCTCATTCCCATGCACTTCTCCTCGGGGGACTGCGTCTACGGGGGGACGGACTCGAACAGGGCTTCTCGCTTCACGAGAAAGACGGAGTTATCCGTCACCCCCCGAATCTAGGGCCTGTGACGCCTCCCTGGAAAAACCCGACTGTGCTTTTCTAGACGGACGGGAAGTGCGAACCGTTCGTTGGCCCGTCAATGATTGGCGGGGGCGGAGGTCGGGGCGACCTCCACGGTGCCCTCGGCGTCCACCGTCACGCGCACGGGCAGGAAGCGCTCGAGCAGCCGGGCATGGGTGGTGAGGTGCTCGGTCACGCGCTCCGGGGTGAAGCGGGTGGTGCCGGGGGACGCGGGGCCGAGGCGGCCGGCGGCCAGCAGCGCCGCGGGCAGGAGGATCTGGTCTCCCAGGTGCGCGTCCACCGCGCCCCCGCTCTCCATGAAGCGCGCGAGCGAGTCGACGGCGGCGCGGCCCACGTCCTCGGCGGGCAGGCCCCGCCGACCCAGGGCGGTGAAGCCCGCGAGCGAGCGCTCGAACTGGGCCAGCACGAAGGTCACCGAGCCGCGCGAGTGCAGGGTGGACAGGGGCCGGTTCTCCGCGTGACTGGGCAGGCCGTGCTCGCGCAGCGCCGCCACGGCCGCCTGGGACTGGCGCTCGGCGATGCCAAAGGGCAGCCCGCCCACGAACGAGCCCACGGCGATGTCCCGGAGCATGCCGCGCGCCGTCCACTCCACGAGCCCGGGCGGTGCGTCCACGGGGGCCACCTCGGCGACGAACTCGCCGGCGCGTTCCGGATAGAAGCCCGCGTGCACCAGGCGCAGCGTGGTGTCCAGGCCGTACGCCCGCGCCATGGGCCGCCAGATGCCGGAGAGGTAGTGGTAGCTGGGGCTGTGCGGCAGGTGCGTCCCGCCCCGCAGGGTGAGGGAGCCGCCCCCCGCCAGGGCCAGGGGGTAGACCAAACATTGGAACAGCAACGGGGTGCTGCCCGCGGTGCCGACTTCCAGGACGTAGTCGCCGGGGCGCACCGGGCCCGGCTCGAAGTGCAGCTCGCTCGCGCCCACCTGGGCGCCCTCGCACCGGCCCCCGCCGAGCGCCAGCGCGCCCCGCACGCACGCGAGGTGCTGGGGGCGCAGGCCCGGGGGGTCGCGGTGGGCGCGCGCGTTCACCAGGTGGAAGGGGCGCCCGGTGATGAGGGACAGCGACAGCGCCGAGCGGAGGATCTGCCCGCCGCCCTCCCCTTCACTTCCATCCAGCTCCACCGTTCCCACGCCAGTCCTGTCCCTTCCGTGCACGGAGGGCAGCGTAACAGAACGCTTTGGGCTACTGTCCCGCGCCCCGTGGCCCTCGCGATCTTCCTGTTCACCTATGTCTTCATCGCGGGCATCCGCCTGCCCTTCCCCCGCCTGGATCGTCCCGGCGGCGCGCTGGTGGGCGCGGTGCTCATGGTGGTGGCCGGCGTCGTCACCCCCCACGAGGTCTTCAACTACAGCGATGACCCCGAGCGGCACGCCGTGGACATGGACACGCTCGTGCTGCTCCTGGGGATGATGCTGCTCGCGGACTACCTGGCGCGCGCGTCCTTCTTCCGCGCGGCCGGGGCCTTCGCGCTGCAGAAGGCCCACACGCCGCGGCTCCTGCTCGTGGCGGTGGCGGCCACCAGCGCCTTCCTGTCCGCCTTCCTCGTCAACGACACGGTGTGCCTGATGCTCACGCCGCTCGTGCTCGTGGTGGTGGAGGAGGCGCGCCTGCCGCCCATTCCGTACCTCTTGGCCGTGTGCATGGCCTCCAACGCGGGCTCGGTGGCCACCTTCACCGGCAATCCGCAGAACATGCTCATCCAGGGCGCCTCCCGGCTGCCCTATGCCCAGTTCGCCGCCTACATGGCGCTGCCCGCCGTGGTGTCCACCGCCGTGGTGATCGCCGGCCTGCTGTTCGTCTTCCGGCGCGAGCTGTCCCACGAGCGCTTCACCACCCACCCCGCGGCCACCGAGGTGGATCGCCCCCTCTTGGGGCTCACCCTGGTGACGCTCGTGGGCGTGGTGGGAGCCTTCTTCGCGGGCCTGCCCATGAGCTGGAGCGCCCTCACCGGGGCCGCGGTGGTGATGACGCTGGCGCGGCGGGTGGAGCCCCGCCAGGCGCTCGAGCGCGTGGACTGGGTGCTGCTGCTCTTCTTCGCCAGCCTCTTCGTGGTCGTCTACGGGGTGAACAAGGCGGGCTGGGCGGAGGACATCCACCAGCTCTTCGCCCCCGTCATGTCCGGGCCGCCGTGGCGCGAGACGCTGGGCTTCGCGGGGCTGACGCTCGTGGCGAGCAACCTCTTCAGCAACGTGCCCTTCGTCATGCTCGCGCGCCCCTGGGTGCCCACGCTCCAGGATCCGGTGCTCGGCTGGCACGTGCTGGCGCTGGGCTCCACGCTGGCGGGCAACCTCACCCTGGTGGGCAGCGTCGCCAACCTCATCGTCTTCGAGGCCGCGCGCGACAAGGTGTCCCTGAGCTTCATGGGCTACCTGCGCGTGGGCCTGCCCATCACGCTGGTGAGCTTCGTGCTGGGGCTCGCGGTGCTGCTGGCCGAGCACGCCCTGTTCTGAGGGCGCACCCGCCGGGCTCAGAGCGTCCAGGGAAACCCGGTCAGCAGCGAGTGGACCTGGGTGACGAGCTGCGCGGCGTCCACGGACTTGGCGATGTGCAGCTGGAAGCCCGCCCTGAGGGAGCGGGCGCGATCCTCCTCGCGCATGTGGGCGGTGAAGGCGGCGGCGGGCAGCTGGCGCGTGGGGGACTCCAGGGCGCGCACCTTGCGGATGAGGCCGTAGCCGTCCTCCCCGGGCATGGCGATGTCACACAGCATGGCGTCCACCCGGGTGCGGCGCAGCACCTCGAGGGCGATGGCGGCGCTCTCCGCCACGAGCACCTGGGCCCCGTGCTGCTCGAGCACGGAGCGCACCGCCAGGCCCGTGAGCGGATCATCCTCCACCAGCAGCAGCCGTGAGCCCGCGAGCCGCCGTTCGATGCCATGGGGGGGCGGCAGGGGCACGCCGTCCGGCACGTCCGTCATGCAGGGCAGGCGCACGGTGAAGGTGGCGCCCTGGCCCGGGCCGGGACTGGACGCGTCGATGCGCCCGCCATGCAGCTCCACCAATTGCCGGGCGATGGACAGCCCCAGCCCCAGGCCCCCATGGGTGCGGGTCGTCCCCTCCTCCTCCTGACGGAAGGGCTCGAAGAGCAGGGGCGCGAACTCGGCGGGAAAGCCCTTGCCCGTGTCCCGCACGGTGAGCAGGACCTGCTCCCGGTCGGACCGCAGGTGCACGAACACCCGGCCTCCGGGCGGCGTGTACTTCACGGCGTTGGACAGCAGGTTGCACACCACCTGGTGCAGCCGCTCCGAGTCCCCCAGGACGAGCCCCGTCTCCTCCAGCGTCACGTGGAGCGCCACGCCCTTGCGCGCGGCGATGGGGCGGATGTCCGCGAGGGCCGCGTTCAGGGGCTCGGTGGGCTCACACGCCTCCAGCGACACGCTCAGCTTGCCGCTGAGGGCCCGGGTGGTGTCGAGCAGATCATGCACGAGGGTGGATTGGACCTGGGTGCTCTGCCGCAGGGACGCGAGGGCTTCCGACGTGCGCCGCGGGTCGGCCTGGAGCACGTCGAGCCACAACCGCATGCTCAGCAGGGGCGTGGCGAGCTCATGGGACACGCGGGCGAGGAACTCGTCCTTGCGCCGGTTGGCGTTCTCCGCCTCCGCGCGCGCGGTCTGCTCGCTGCGCAGCAGGGCCTCGCGCTCGCGCTGGGCCTGGTTCCACCCGGTGACGTCGAACAGGGCGATGAGCATGGACTCCACCCGGCCGTCGGGCGTCTTGATGGGCTGACAGGAGAAGTTGAGGTAGCGATCCTCGAGCACCCCCGTGCGCTCCGGATCCACCCGCACCGGCATCTCCACGCCCGTGAAGTCCACGCCGTCGCGGTAGGCGGCGCTCAGCTGCTGGAGGAAGGACTGCCCCCGGAACTCGGGAAACACGTCCAGCAGGGGCCGCCCCAACAGGGGGCGGCGGGGCACGAGCGCCGCGAAGTTCGTGTTCACGAAGTCGAGCACCAGCTCCGGCCCGCTCAAGACGATGATGGCCGCGGGCGCGCGGCCGAGCAGCCGGCGCAATTGCTCGCGATGGAAGTCCGTCACCCACCGGGAGTCGCGCTCCGTGCGCGCCAGGAACGACAGCGCGAGCCCCGCCACCCGTCCACACTCGTCGCGCAGGGGGACCATCGACACGGCGTGGTCCGGCAGAAAGCGCGCGTCCTCCACCTGGAGGGGCTCGCCGCCGAGCGCGCGGTCGAGCAGGTGGTTGGCCTCTGGCCAGTCCCGTGCCCATTGCGTGCGGAAGCCCAGGCCCAGCGCCGCCGGGTGCCGGTGTCCGTGCAGCCGCCGACAGCCATCGTTGTAGAGCTGGATGAGCTCGGGACCCCAGAGGATCTCCATGGGCGCGATCGAGCCCAGACAGAGCGTCACCGCGAGGCGCAGACTGGCGCTCCAACTGGCGAGCGGCCCGAGCGGCGTCTGGGACCAGTCCCGGGCGCGGATGAGCGCCCCCAGCTCCCCGCCCCCCACGAGCCAGGACACCTCGGCCTGAGACTCTCGTCCGCCGGAAGCCATGTAGCCCACTGTGTCACCCCCCCTGGCCCGGCGTCTTGTGTCCCCCAGGCCGAGGACAGGCCTCGGCGTCCTTTGGCCGACACAGCCGTCAGGAGTCGGGATCCGGCAGCTCGCCCGGTGCGGGCTCGGGGGGCTCGGGCTTCTGCTGCAACGGCCGCTCGCGTCCCTGGGCGTCGGCCTCCGGTCCGGCGTCCGGCACCACGGGCGTGGCCTCCTGGCGATCGTCCGGGGTCATCTCCTGGGCGAACTCGGTGGACAGCTCGTCGAGCATCTCCGTCATGGCCTGGCGGAACAGGGAGGGCTCCTTGCCCACCTTGAAGGGATCCAGGGTCTCGGCGCCCTGCTCCACCCGGTCCACGCCGAAGGGGTGACGCCAGATCTCCCGCTTGTTCTTGAGCCAGAACATGCGGGTGTAGCCGCGCACGTACGCCCCCGCGCGGCCCTTCTTGCTGCGCATGCCGTAGTCCTGGATGACGAACTCCACCACCGCGTCCGTGCCGAGCGGGGCGAGCAGATCGTAGTCCGGGGCGTTCGCCGGGACCTCCTCCACCAGGAAGCTCTCCAGCACCGAGGCCACCCGGGCGGGGTCCACCGCGTTGAGCCACGGCTGCTCGCGGGGCAATTGCCGGAAGGTGGTCACCCGGAGGCGCTCGGAGACCTCGAAGCGCGTCACCGAGGAGGCCAGCTTCGACTGCAGCCGGCGGTCCGCCTCCTTCGGCTCGAGCTTCTTGAGCTTCTCCCGGTAGGAGTCGTCCTCGCGGAACACGAGGCTGTGGGGACCGGCGTCCAGCTCGATGCGCGAGATGAAGGCGGGCCGCTTCACCACGTCGAGCTCCCGGCCCGCCAGCCGCTGGGAGGCACATCCCACCAGGAACAACGCCACGAGGCCAAGCAATGCGTGTCGCGTCATTCCCCAGCCATACACCGGATCGCCGCCCAGGCCCTAAAGGACGGTGTGGGCTGAGTGACACGGGCCGGGCGCCGCCGGCCGGACATGCGTCGCGCGGCCGACGTCCGGGGCCGCGCCGGGCCCGTTCAGCGCGAGCCCTCCGTCGCGGTCACCGTCTTGGCCAGGGCCGCCTCGGCGCTCTCGCGCACCCGGCGGTAGTAGTCGCCCTTGAGGGCATCCAGGGCCTCGGAGACGGCGGGGGTGCGCGTGCCCATGCGCGCGAGCGCGGAGGCGGCCGCGGCGCGGATCTCCGGCAGATCATGGTACAGGTCGCGCGCCACCACGTCGGACACGGAGCCGTCGCCCATCTCGCCCAGCGCGGTGAGCAGCTCGCGGCGGCCCGGACTGCTCGGATCCTTGAGCGCCTTGACGAGCGTGGGCACGGCCTCCCGGGCCTTGATCCGGCCCAGCAGCGTGGCGGCCAGCACGGACTCCGGTCCGCCCTGCTCCACCACCTCGCGCAGCGCGGGCGCGGCGGACGGGGGCACCGCGCCGCGCATGAGCGCATCGAGCAGCACCAGCTTCTCGCCGCCGACCTGCGGCAGCAGCTTCACCAGGGCGGTCTGTCCCGCCTCCCCCTGCTCGGCGAGCGCCCGCGCCAGCTCCTTGAGCAGCTCGCGGTCGGACTCGAACATGCCCCCGCTGGCCACGGCCACGCCCTCGGGCCCCAGCCGCGTGAGCCCCACCAGCGCGGCCGTGCGCAGCGTCACGCTGGAGTCCCCCGCGAAGCCCTTGAGCACGTCCATGGCGTCGGGCGTCTTGAGCGAGCCGAGCGCGCGCAGCAGCGCCGCGAGCGGCTCCAGCCGGAGGGGCTCCACGTCGTCGAACAGCTCGGTGGGCACGCGCGGCTGCACCGTGGGGCGGCCCAGCTCGCGCGACTTGGCCTGGTTGAGCGCCTTGACCCGGGACATGAGCGTGGCGTGCCGCTCCTTCTTCTTGCGCATCGGGTTGTTCTCCTCCCCGAGCACGGGCGCGTTGGGATCGAACCCCACCCCGTACGTCTCCGGCAGCGCCTGGGGAACCCAGTCCTGCCGCAGGGCCTGCACCGCCGCGAGCTCCTGGGCATAGGCCTTCTGGAGGGCGGGCGTGGCCGAGGCATCACCGATGGCCGCGACGGCGTCCACGGCGAGCGTGCGCAGCGGCGCCTCGCCCTGGGTGAGCCAGGGCAGCACCTTGGGCAGCAGCTCCTTGGCCGAGGGCCCCAGGCCCACCACGGCCTGCAGTCCCCCCGAGGCGGAGGACGGCCGCGAGAGCCGCTCGGCGATGGGCTCGAGCGGACAGCCGCCCCGCTCGCGCATGGCGCGCGCCGCGCGCACCGCGTCCACGGCCACGGCGTCGAGCGCCACGGTGCACAGGGCCGCGTCGGTGGTGGCCTGCCGGGGCAGCTCGAGCAGCGCGTCGATGGCCAGCGGGCTCACGGCGCCCTTGTCCACCGCCACGGCCTGGAGCTGGGCGGTGGCCTGGGGCTCCTGCAGCCGCACGAGCGCGGTGATGGCCGACTCGCGCAGCTCCGGGAAGCTCTCGTCGAGCAGGGGCAGGATGGCGGCGGTGGCGCGCTTGTCGCCCAGGTCACCCAGGCCCCGCACCGCCGCGGCGGCGAGCACGACCTGGCTGTCACGCACCAGCGGCATCAACCGGGTGAACGCCTCGCCCCGGCCACTCTTGCCCAGCTCCTCGGCGGCCCCCACGCGCTCGGGCAGCGAGCCCTCTCCGAGCGTGAGCAGGTTGCGGTTCCAGATGCCCTTGGACTCGGCGGCGACGACCTCGGCCATGGCGCCGGGGACGTTGGCCTGCTTGAGCGCCTCGACGATCACCTGACGCGTCTGCCGACCCCGGCGGCCGTACTGCAGCGTGAGGTAGCCCTTGGCCTTGTCGTTCTTCACCTGCGCCAGGGCCATGGCGGCCTTGCCCTGGACGTCCACGTCGGAGTCCTCGAGCAGCTCGCCGAGCAGATCCACCACGCGGGGATCCTGGCTCTTGCCGAGCGCCACGGCGGCCTCGCCTCGGACGATGGCGGCCATGTCCTTGGCCGCGCGCGTGAAGAGCGGGAGGTCGTCCGACTGCGACTCCTCGGCCAGCTTCTTCACGGCGAGGGCCCGGACCTCCGGGCGAGGGCTCTGCAGATCCGCCAGGAGCTGATCCCGGTTGCCACTGCAACCGGCGATGCCGAGGAGGGCCAGGGTGATGAAGAAGTGACGCGCGCTGGTTCTCATCGGGCTCCGGAATGGAAAAGCGGAAGATTCCAGAGCCCGCTTATATCAGCGGCGCGCGTCACCGCCCAAGGCTCAGCGACCCTTGCGGGGGCCGCCCCGGCCGCGGGGCGCATCCCCACCACCGCGAGGCGACCATTCCCGGCGCTCCGTGCGCGGCTTCGGCGCGGGCACCCGGCGCTCGGCGCTGGGGTTCGAGCCGAAGGACGGACTCTCGGACCGGGCCTCCCGCTCGGGCCGCCCCGCCCCGAAGGGCTTGCGGGCCGGACGATCCGAGCCGAACGACTTGCGCTCGGGACGGTCGGCACCGAAGGTCTTGCGGGCAGGCCGCTCGTCACGGTCCGCGCCGAAGCTCTTGCGGGCGGGCCGCTCGGGGCGATCCGCGCCGAAGCTCTTGCGAGCGGGCCGCTCGGGGCGATCCGCGCCGAAGGTCTTGCGAGCGGGCCGCTCGTCACGGTCCGCGCCGAAGCTCTTGCGGGCAGGCCGCTCGGGACGGTCGGCACCGAAGGTCTTGCGAGCGGGCCGCTCGTCACGGTCCGCGCCGAAGCTCTTGCGGGCAGGCCGCTCGGGACGGTCGGCACCGAAGGTCTTGCGAGCGGGCCGCTCGTCACGGTCCGCGCCGAAGCTCTTGCGAGCAGGACGCTCGGGACGGTCCGCACCGAAGGTCTTGCGGGCAGGACGCTCGTCACGGTCCGCACCGAAGGTCTTGCGAGCAGGACGCTCGGGACGGTCCGCACCGAAGCTCTTGCGAGCAGGACGCTCGGGACGGTCCGCACCGAAGGTCTTGCGGGCAGGACGCTCGTCACGGTCCGCGCCGAAGCTCTTGCGAGCAGGACGCTCGGGACGGTCCGCACCGAAGGTCTTGCGGGCAGGACGCTCGTCACGATCCGCACCGAAGGTCTTGCGAGCGGGCCGCTCGGGGCGATCCGCGCCGAAGGTCTTGCGGGCGGGCCGCTCGTCACGGTCCGCGCCGAAGCTCTTGCGGGCGGGCCGCTCGGGGCGATCCGCACCGAAGGTCTTGCGAGCAGGCCGCTCGTCACGGTCCGCGCCGAAGCTCTTGCGGGCGGGCCGCTCGGGGCGATCCGCACCGAAGGTCTTGCGGGCCGGACGCTCGTCGCGGTTCATGCTGAAGCTCTTGCGGACCGACCGCTGCGCCCGCTCCGTCGGCGCCTCGCTGCTCTCCTCACCGAGGGGCAACTCCTCCTGCTCGTCCTCGCGAGGCGTCCAGGTCTTGCGCTCGGCCCGGCCCCCCGTCGCGCTCCGGAACGCGGGGCGAGAACCGCCCTCGCCCCGAGGACCTCCCGCCGCGGCTCGCGCCGGAGCGGCCGCGCCCCGCGCGGGCTTGCGCGCCGGACGCGACGGCGCCAGCGCGGGCACGTGCTCGGTCGCGATGTCATCGTCCTCATCGTCCGCCGCCTCGAAGCCCGGGGCCGACCGGCCATGGCGCCGGGGCGGCAGCTTGAGCTCGCGCTCGGTGGGCGAGGTCTTCCCGTCCGCCACGTCCTGCAGCAGGCGCACCTGGTTGTCGCCGAGCGGCCGCAGCTCACCGGGCCGCATGCCATCCACCGACACGCCGCCGTAGGACGGACGGTACAGGCGCACCACGGGCGCGCCCACCGCGGCGCACAGGCGCTTGATGAGGTGCGGCCGGCCCTCGGCCACCACGATCGTCAGCCAGGTGTTGCGCTCGGCCCGCTCGAACACCTCCACGGACACGGGCGTGGCCATGCCGTCCTCCAGCCGCACGCCGCCGCGCATCTTCTCGAGCGTGGCCGCGTCCGGGGTGCCCTTCACCTTGGCCAGGTACGTGCGCGGCACCTGGAAGCTCGGGTGCGTGAGCTTGTGCGCGAGCGCCCCGTCGTCCGTGATGAGCAGCGCGCCCTCGGCGTCGTAGTCCAGCCGGCCCACGGGGAACAGCCGCTTGCCCGTCTCTTCCAGGTAGTTGGCCACCGTGGGGCGGCCCTGGGGATCCGACAGCGTCGTCACGACGCCCACCGGCTTGTAGAGCAGGTAGTACGAGGACTGCTCGGGCGGGGTGACGAGCGAGCCATCCACGCCCACCAGGTCCCCCGGCTCCACCTTGGAGCCCAGCTCGGTCACCTTCTCGTTGTTGACCGTCACGCGGCCACTGGTGATGAGCTCCTCGGCGTGCCGGCGCGAAGACACTCCCGCGCGGGCCAGGTACTTCTGCAAACGTTCTGCCATGTCCTACACCTTCCGCCCGGCTATGCGGGCTCGGACCCCGGTTCGCCCTCGGTGGGCGGGGGGGTCGGGTTCAAGAGATTGGTGGCGGCCTTTTGCGTGATGTCCGCGGCATTCATGGCTTCCTCCAACTCCGCGAGCGCGGCCTCCGACGCCGCCACGCTCTTGTCCATCCGTTTCTGGAACTCCGGATCCGCCAACGCCTCCACCGTACCACTGGCGCCGGGGACCGCTGGGCGCTCCTTTTCCACAATCTCTTGATGTTCCTGGGTCAGCTCGTGGAATTCCCGGAGCGTGGGCAGGGCCGACAGATCCTTGAGGGCGAAGAACTCCAGGAACTCGCGGCTGGTGCCGTAGAGCATGGGGCGGCCCACCTCCTCCTTCTTGCCGAGGATCTTGATGAGCTTGCGGTCGAGCAGCGCCTTGATGACGGCGCCGCAGTCCACGCCGCGGATGTCCTCCACCTCGGGCCGGGTGACCGGCTGGCGGTAGGCGATGATGGCGAGCGTCTCCACGGCGGCGCGGGTGAGGCGCTGGGGCTTCACCCGGAGATAACGCCGCACGTACTCCGCGGAATGGGGATCCGTGCGGAACTGCCAGCCGCCGGCGACTTCATAGAGCACCAGGCCGCTGATGCCGTCGCGGTGGATGCCGGAGATCTGGTTGAGCGCCTCCTGGATCTTCTCCCGGTCGATGCCGGTGGCCTCGTAGAGCTGGTGGAGGTCCAGGGGCTTGTCGGCCACGAAGAGCACGCTCTCCACCACGGTGCGCACGCGCTCCGCGGAGAGGTTGCGGCTCTTCTGGACGAGCTTGTCGAAGGAGGTGTGGAGATCCGGGGCCTCGTCGGCCTCGATGGTGGCCGTCTCCGAGTCCTCCAGCTCGTCCGGGTCACCCGGGCCGGTGACGGCGGCGATCTCCTCCTCGGTGAAGGGACTGGGCCCGCCCGAGGCGCGCGGCGGCTTGTCCTCGAGCCCGTCGTCGTTCTCCTCCCCGGGGTCTCCAGGGTTACCGGTACTCACTCTCGTCTACCTCCGTGGGCAACAGCCGCTCCAGGGCGTCGCCATTGGGCGTGAGGAAGATGTCGGCCAGGGGCTCGTCCTGCCGCACCTTGAGCAGGCGGCGCTTCACCATTTCCAGCAGGGCCAGGAAGGTGATGAGCACGGACTGGCGGGTGCGTGTCTCGTCGAACAGGCTGGCGAAGGTGCACGTTCCCGCCTCCGCCTCCTTGATCCGCTGGGCGATGCGCTGCATGGCCTCCGACAGGCTCACCTTCTCGCGCACCACCTCGTGCTGGAGCTTGGGCGCCAGCCGCTCCATGACCCGGTCCAGCGCCTCGATGAGCTTGAGGACGCTGAACTCCTGCAGGCCCACCTCCTCCTCGGGGATGGGCACCGCCTCCACGGGCACGCGGCGCGGGAAGACGTCCCGGTCGAGCAGATCCTGGCGCGCGAGCTGCTCGGCGGCGTCCTTGTACTTCTGGTACTCGAGCAGCCGGCGGACGAGCTCCTCGCGCGGATCGCCCACGTCCTCCTGCTGCAGCTCGGCCACGGCGTCCACCACCCCGCCCTGGTCCGCGGTCTCCTGCCGGGGCAGGAGCATGCGGCTCTTGAGGTGGGCGAGCGTGGCGGCCATCACCAGGAATTCACCGGCGATGTCCAGGTTGATCTCCCGCATGCGCTCCAGGTACTCGAGGTACTTCTCGGTCACGAGCGCCAGCGGGATGTCGAGGATGTCGAGCCGGTGCTCCTTGATGAGGTGGAGCAGCAGGTCGAGCGGACCCTCGAAGTTGGGCAGGGCGAGTCGGAAGGCGTCGCCGGCGGGCGCACGGGTGACGTCCGCCTCGACATCGAGGGGTTCCTCGACGGGGAGGTCGTCGCGGCGTCCGCCAGTGCTCACCTGGAGTCCTTCACGTGAAGTCCGTCAACGGCCAGGGCTTCAGGGAACGCCCATGGCGCGGCGCACGCGCTGCATGAGACGCGCGGCCTCGGCACGGGCCCGGTCGGCGCCATCCGCGAGGATGCGCTCGAGCTCGGCCGGATCGTTGGCCAGCTCCGCGTAGCGCTTGCGCGCCGGGGCGAACGCCTCCAGGTAGGCGGCCAAGAGCAGCTTCTTGTAGTCGCCGTAGCCCTTGCCGCCCGCGCGCCACGAGGCGTCCACCTCGGGGAACTGCTCCGGGGGCACCATCAGCTTGAGCAAATCGTAGAGCGGCGCGTTCTCGGTGGGCTTGGGCGACTCCACGGCCGTGGAGTCCGTCTTGATGCCCATGATGCGCTTCTTGATGTCCTTCTCCTCGCCGAACAGCTCGATGGTGTTGCCGTAGGACTTGGACATCTTCTGTCCGTCCACGCCGGGCACCGTGGCGGTGTCCTCCTGCACGCGCGCCGCGGGCAGCTTGAGCAGGCCCGGGGCGTGGCCCTTCTCCTTGCCCTCGGGGTCCTGCGGGTCGTAGCCCGGCACGTAGGTGAGGTTGAACTTCACCGCCCAGTCGCGGGCGAACTCGATGTGCTGGATCTGATCCTTGCCCACCGGCACCACGTCCGGGCTGTAGAGCAGGATGTCCGCGGCCATCAGCACCGGGTAGGCGAACAGACCGAAGTCCGCGCTGATGCCCTTGGCGATCTTGTCCTTGTAGCTGGTGGCGCGCTCGAGGTTGGCCACGGGCACCACCGTGCCCAACAGCCAGTAGAGCTCCAGCACCTCGCGCACGTCGCTCTGGCGGAAGAGCACCGCCTTCTTGGGATCCAGGCCCAGCGACAGGTAGGCCATGGCGGCCTCGCGCGTATAGGCCTCGGCCAGCTTCGGGTCGCGCAGGGAGGTGAGCGAGTGGTAGTTGGCGATGAAGAAGAAGGCCTCGCCCTCCTCCTGGAGCTGCACGAACTGCCGGATGGCGCCGTAGTAGTTGCCGATGTGCAGTCGTCCCGAGGACTGCACGCCCGATAGAATCCGCATAGGCTCCACGCCCACCATCGAAAAGGGTGACAGTGGTGGTTCGCACACCCCCGTCCACCCTGCAACTTTCCGGCGGGCGCAAGCGGCACTTCCGTTCAGGCCCGCCTGGCCGCTCCCCCGGCGCCAGGACGGCTTGCACGTTGGGCCCGTGACACCCATTTCCCCGTGAATTCAGGGGGTTGAGGACAGCCTCGGTCTCCGCTATCCTGGGTTTCCATGGAGCGCTTCAAGGGCAGCCTGGCCAGCTATGGTCTGACATTGTTGATGCCCGCGTTCTTCGACGCCCTGGGCGTGGAAGGAACGCTGAGGGTCGAGCGAGCGGCCGTGCGGCGCCAGTTCTTCCTGCGAGATGGGTACCTCGTGGGCGAGAGCTCGAGCGATCCGCGCGAGCACCTCGGGCAGGTGCTCGCCCGGCTGCGCATCCTGGACGCCTCGCGCGCGGCCATGGCCTTCGAGGCCTCGGAGGCGGCGCGGGTGCCACTGGGTGCCTTCCTGGTGGAGCGCGGCCTGGTGGAGCGCACGCGCCTGATCGAGGCCATGGAGCACAAGGCCCGCGAGGCGCTCTTCGACTGCTATGGCTGGCAGTCCGGCGAGGTGGAGTTCATCCCCGGGCGGCCCGCCGCGCTCCAGGGTCAGGGCCAGGCGGTGGCGCTGCCGCGGCTGGGCCTGCGGGAGTTGCACCGGGACGCGCGCACGCGGCTGCGCGAGTGGAGTGTGTTCTGGACGCTCTTCGCGGGGCCGGACACGACGTTCGCGGCGCGGCGCGAGTTCCTGGTGGAGACGGCGGCGGCCGAGGAAGAGCAGCTTTTGCGGCTGGCCGAGCAGGGCCGGACGCTCGGGGAGCTGCTCGCGGCGTCCAACGAGGGCGCGGTGCACGCGGCGCGCTGGGTGCTGCGGCTCTACCGCCGGGGCGCGCTGTCCCCGTGCAAGGCCCCCGTGGTGTCGGCGGACGCGGGCCTGGCGGAGCTGCTCGCCCAGGCACGGCGCCTGGTGGAGGCGGGCCGCTACGAGGAGGCGGTGGCGGTGGCCGCCCAGGCGCTGGAGCGCGCGCCCATTCCCGAGGCACACGCGCTCTACCGGGAGGCCGAGGTGCGGCTGACGGTGGCCCTGGCCGAGGAGGTGCTCGCGCTGGATGGGCGGTTGAGCTTCGAGCCCCTGCCCCGCCCGCTCCCGCCGAGCCTGACGGCGGATGATCTGTACCTGCACGCGAAGCTGCGCAACAGCCGGAGCGTGCGCGAGGTGTTGCGCAACGCGGCCATGGGCGAGCTCGCGGCGTACCGCGCCCTGCGGCGCCTCATGGCGACGGGCGTGGCGCGGGTGCGCACGGAGCAGGAGTCGCGCGCGTCGAGCGGGCCCGCCAGGACGAACCCCTACGGGCTGCCCGTGGTCGTGGGCTGACGCTCGCGGTGGCGGGTGGGATGGGCTTGCGTGTCCCTCCAAGGGAGCGGCCCTCCGCACATTCGCGGGTGCCAGTCAATTCAACAAATTCTCTATGGAGACATCCCGCGCCAGGACATACAGCTCGCGCGCTTCACGAATCGGCATTCACGCCGAGCCTTGACGGTCACAGGAGCGACACCCATGGCGTATTTCGCATTCATGCAGCAACAGGGTCAGGAGTTCATCTTCGAGGTGACCGACGAGGCGAGGATCCAGAAGGCGCGGGACATCCTCGCCGGGAAGGAGAAGAACGAAATCCACGTCCACGGTCGGCTCATCAAGCGTCGGCAGCCCTACAACCCCAAGTGGGACTTCCACCTCGATCCGGCGACCATCAGCTTCTTCATGATGGCCATCGAGGTCTGTGATGCCAACATGCAGTACGTGCAGGATCACCTGGACGAGGCGGGCGGCGCGTTCCTCCCGGGCGCCCACTGGTGCCCCTGGGACTCCAGGCTGGTGCGGGAAGTCACCCCCTGATCCAGGGGCGCGCCGTCCCGGCCCTCGCGATTGGGGCGGGCGGCGCGCACCTTTCCAGCCCGGGGCGCCAGCCATGAGCGACAAGATCCTTCACCTGTCCGAGAACAGCTTCGATGCGCTCGTGCTGAAGAACGAGGGCCCCATCCTGGTGGAATTCTGGGCGGATTGGTGTGGTCCCTGCCATCGGCTCTCGCCCATCCTGGACGAGCTCGCCGAGGACTACGCGGGCCAGTTGACCATCGCCAAACTGAACATCGAGGAGAACCGCGCCCTCGCCCAGGCCCAGGGGGTGCAGCGCATCCCGGTGATGATGGTCTTCAAGCGGGGCGAGCGCGTGGCCGTGAAGGAGGGCGTGCCGTCCAAGGACCTCCTGTCCCAGTTCCTCAACGCGTATCTGTGACCCGAGCGGCGGCTCGCAGGCTCAGAACCCCGGGGGCCGCGCGTCCGCGACGCCCGAGGCCTTCTCCAGGGCCATGCCCACCCGGCCCAGGGTCCCCTCGTCGAAGAGCCGACCAATCAGCGTGACGCCGTGGGGAACGCGGCGCGGCGGCGAGAACGTGGGCAGGGGCTTCGCGGGGTTCGGCGCCCAGTCACTCCGGGCCTGGGACACCTCCACGAAGCCCGTGCGCACCGTGAGCGACGGGTGCCCCGTGTGGTTGGAAAGGGTGAGCATCTCCTCGCGCAGCGAGGGCACGAGCAGCAGGTCCACCTCCCCCATCACCCGCGTCATCTCCTGGGCCACCTTGCGCCGCAGCCGGTCCGCCTGCACGAAGTCCACCGCGGACAGGTAGCGCGACTGGCGGAAGAGGTTGGGCCACGCGTCGGGCACCTGCATGCCCAGCGCGTCCACGCCGTGCCCGAGCGTCAGCTCCTCGAAGGACGCCGCGGCTTCCGCGAAGAGGATGACCTGCAGGGAGGCATAGGGCCAGTCCGGCAGCTTCACCTCCACGGGCTTCAATCCCAGCCGCTCGAGCGCCGCGAGCGCGGCCCGGTCCACGTCCGTCGCCGGCGCCTCCTTCATCCACGCGGGGACATAGCCCACGCGCAGGCCCTTCACCGGGGCGTTGGCGTCGAAGTCGAACCGCGCGCGCACGCTCGACACGTCCCCCGCGTCCGGCCCGGCGAGCGCCGCGAGCACCAGCAGCGAGTCCTCCACCCCGCGCGTCATGGGGCCCAGCTTGTCGAGTGACCAGCTCAGTGTCATGGCCCCGGTCCTCGGCACCCGGCCGAAGGTGGGCCGCAGCCCCGTCACCCCGCAGCGCATGGAGGGCGAGACGATGCTGCCGCCCGTCTCACTGCCCAGCGCGAAGCCCACGCACCCCGCCGCCACCGCCGCGCCCGGCCCCGCGCTGCTGCCCGAGGCCCCCTCCTCCAGGAGCCACGGGTTCTTCGTCTCGCCGCCGAACCAGATGTCGTTGAGCGCGAGCGCCCCCAGGCTCAGCTTCGCCACGAGCACCGCGCCCGCCTGGTGCAACCGCGCCACCGTCGTCGCGTCCGTGGTGGGCACTCGATTCCGGAAGGGCTCGGCCCCATAGGTCGTCGCGATGCCCGCCGTGTCCACCAAGTCCTTCGCCCCCCAGGGGATGCCATGCAGCGGCCCCCGGTAGCGGCCCGCGGCGATCTCCGCGTCCGCGCGCCGGGCCTGCTCCAGCGCCAGCTCGGGCGTGAGGGTGATCACGCACTGGAGCTTCGGATCGAAGCGCCCGAGCCGCTCCAGGTACAGCCGCGTGAGCCGCTCGGACGTCAGGGCCCGGGACTCCACCCAGCGCGACAGCCGCCAGAGCGGCGCGAAGGCGATGTCCTCGTCCCGCGTGGGCAGCGGCCCCGCCGCCCCCTTGGCGGAGCGCACGAACCGGTCCTGGGCCCGCACCACCTTGCCCCCGGGCGGCAGCGGCTCCCAGCGCGACGCGGGCGCCAGCTCCGGCTCCAGCGCCACCCGGCGCGGTCCCGTGCGCCGCTCCAGGAGAGGCGCCATCATGCCCCGCCAGTTGCTGGCCGCCTGGGCGCACTCCTCCGGGGAGAGGGACACCTGCAGGAGCGGGCCGGCCGCGGCGAAGCTCGCCGCCGTCACCTCCGGCCCCACCGCGGACGCGGTCCCGAACGCGGGCGGGGCCCCGGGCGGCGAGGCCGGGACGCCCGCATCGGACGACGCCCCCTCCGCCCGGGCGGCGGCCACCGCCCCCACCAATCCGATTGCGCCCTGGGACAAAAACCGCCTGCGAGATGAACCGGCCATGGGAGATCCTCCGGACCGGAGTAAAGCGCATTTTCCCCCGTCACCCCGGAGTTGGATGCATGAACCCGTCTCCCCTTCCCTTCGTGCTCGCCGTGTCGCTGGCCCTCGCGGCCTGTGGCCCCGAGCAGGCCACGTGCGCCGTGGGCAACGAGCTCTACCGCACGGAGCTCTTCTTCGGTCTCGACCGGGCCAACGCCGCGCCCATCACCGACGCGGAGTTCCAGGGCTTCGTCGACACCGTCGTCACGCCCCGCTTCAAGGATGGCCTGACCGTGCTCGAGGCCCGGGGCCAGTACCGCATGGACACGGGCGAGCTGGTGTACGAGCCCAGCAAGCTCATCGTGCTGCTGCACGACGGCTCCGCCGCGATCTCCGGGGAGATCAACGCCATCCGCGAGGAGTACAAACAACGCTTCCAGCAGGAGGCCGTGCTGCGCATCGACTCCCTGTCCTGCGTCGCCTTCGACTGACCCTGTCCGCGACGTCCACCACCGGACGCATCGAGCGGGAAACCGAGCGGGCGCGGCGATACGTTTTGCCGCCCCCCTTGGCACGACACACCCTGTGGCGGTGGTGTGCGCGGTCAAGCGCGGGAGGAAGACATCGTGGCGGGAAGCGATTCGTCGATAGGCCAACCTTCGCAGGTCACCCTCAAGACGGCCTTCACGGTGTGCTTCGCCGTGGTGATGGTCGCGGCGTTGGTGGTGCTCGTCATCAAGGCGGAGTTCGCCCTCATCCTCACCGGGCTCGCCGCGCTCATCGCCGTGGCGCTCAACCACCTGGTGGTGTTGCTGATGAGCCGCACGCGCATCCGCCGGGGCCCCGCCATCGCGGTGGTGCTGCTCACGCTGGTGCTGGCCGTGTCCGCCCTGGGCCTCATCGTGGTGCCCGCCGCCGTCACCCAGGGCCAGTCGCTGACCGAGCAGGCCCCCGAGCTGACGGAGAAGATCCGCTCCTCGCGCGCCTTCCAGATGATCGACGCGCGCTTCAACGTCCTGCAGCAGATCAAACGCCAGAGCGACAACCCCTCGGAGCTGGCCTCGGGCACGCTGGCGGTGAGCGCCCTGCACGCCGTGACGGGCGTGTTCAGCCTGCTCGGCGCGTTCGTCACCATCCTCTTCCTCACCGTGTTCATGCTGGCGTTCGGGCCCGGGCTGGTGCAGCGGATGCTGTCCCAGACGCTGCCCGAGCGTCGGCCCCGCTACGAGGGCGTGCTCGACAAGGTGTACAGCGCGACGGGCGGCTACCTGAGCGGCCTGGTGCTCATCTGCACCATCAACACCACGCTCACCTCCACGTGCCTGGCGCTGCTCGGGGTGCCCTTCTTCCTGCCCCTGGGCATCGCCAGCGGCTTCTCCAGCCTGGTGCCCTACGCGGGCCCCATCGTGGCCGGCGGCGTCGTCACGCTCATCACCCTCGCCACGGTGGGCTCCTGGAAGGCGCTGGCCGTCTTCGGCTACTTCCTCATGTACGGCCTGCTCGAGGGCAACGTGCTCGCGCCGCTCATCTTCCGGCGCACCGTGCACGTCAACCCCCTGCTCACCCTGTTCGCGGTCGTCTTCTTCGGGGAGCTGGCCGGCATCATCGGCGCGGTGCTCGCGGTGCCGCTCATGGCCACCGCGCAGATCATCGTGCGCGAGCTGCTGCTCATCCGCCGCGAGAAGCTGGGCGACCGCGTGCCCGTGCCCTGACACGCGACGCGGGGCCCGGGAGCGGTGTGCTCCCGGGCCCCGCTGTCCTCGGGTGTCACTCAGGCCACGCGGGCCTGGGGGACGGCTACTTCTTGCACGTGGGGCTGCCGATGGCCGTGCCGCTCGGGCACCCGGCGCCGAGGCAGAAGCGGGTGCCGCTGTCGACCGCCGCCTGGAGCGGGTTGTTGGGCACGCTGACCTGGCAGGTGCTCTGCGTGGTCGCGCCGGACTTGCTCGTCACCGCGTAGTGCACCGTGTAGACGCGGCCGTTGCTGCGCTGATCATTGCCGTTGCCGTTGGCGCGCTCGACCCGCAGCTTCACGGACGAGGCGTTCAGCTCGGCCATGTCGTAGCAGGTGCGCAGGCCGTCGCGCTCCTCGTCGACCTCGTCCTCGTCGGAGGACACCCAGAGGATGCGGCCGTAGGTGTCCAGGGGCAGCGGGTTGCCGCACGCGTCGGTGGCGTTGGCGGCGCAGCTGGACAGGGACACGTTGGCGTAGCGCGAGTTGGGCGACCAGAGCACCAGGCCCTTGCTGGCGCCAGGGATGGGCGCGCCGCCGCCGTCGCCGTCACCCCCGGCCCCCTGCGTCACGTCCACCGAGAAGGCGCACGAGGAGGTGTTGCCGGCGGGATCCCGCGCGGTGCAGGTGACGGGCGTGGAGCCCACGGGGAAGTTGGAGCCGGAGGCGCGCGAGCAGGTGACGGTGGCCCCGCCGCAGGTGTCCGTGGCCGAGGTGGTGAAGGAGACCTGGGTGCCACCGGCCGCGCAGGTGCTCGCCCGCACCGGCGCGGTGGGGCACGAGAGCGTGGGCGGCGTGATGTCACCGCGCACCTTCACGTTGAACTGGCAGGAGTTGGTGTTGCCGGACTTGTCCTGGGCGGTGCAGGTGACGTTCGTGT
Source organism: Archangium primigenium (assembly GCF_016904885.1). Lineage (NCBI taxonomy): Bacteria > Pseudomonadati > Myxococcota > Myxococcia > Myxococcales > Archangiaceae > Melittangium > [Archangium] primigenium. The sequence goes on along the minus strand of NZ_JADWYI010000001.1, from coordinate 5,308,375 downwards.
CGCCCACGGGGAAGTTGGCGCCCGAGGGGTGCGAGCAGCTGACGGTGGCCCCGCCGCAGTTGTCCACGGACGTGGGCGTGTAGGAGGCCACGGCGCCCGTGGCCGCGCAGGAGTCGAGCTGCTGCGAGGCGGGGCACTCGAGCGCCGGCTTCGTCGTGTCCACCACGGAGATGGTGCCCACGCACGAGGCGTTGGCCTCGCCATCCCACGCGGTGAGCGTCACCGAGTGGCTGCCCAGGCCGAAGGACACCGAGGGATCCTCGGTCACCACGAGCGGCGAGGGCGCGTTGTCCGGATCATAGCTGCCGTGGTTCACGCTGGAGCGCGCGAGGCACTGGCCGTCCGCCTCCACGGTGACGTCGCGGCAGAGCGCCACGGGCGGCTTGTTGGTGGGCGTGGGGCGGCAGGTGAGATCCTTCGGGGCGGAGGTCGCGTTGTTGTCCTTGCGGCACTCGGTCTCGCGGCCCTTGCCCGCGCCGTCATCGTCCGCCACCACCCACACGTCCGAGGTGCCGGTGAGGGGCGTGGTGACGGAGACGGTGGCGAGCACGCTGCCACCCGCGGGCACGGCGTCCGTCAGGGTGGCCACGCCGAGCAGCGTGCCGCCCGCGGCGGGATTGCCCCGGTAGAAGGACACCTTGAGGCCCGCGGGCACGGGCACCTCGCCCTGGTTGCTCACCCGGGCGCCGAGCACCAGCGCGCCGAAGCCGTCACACGACGTGGTCACCGCGGAGACGGTGAGATCCGCGGCCGGCACGCCCCCGTCCCCGTTGGCCGGGTAGTTGGCCACGTTGGAGCGGAAGAGGTTGAGCGGGGCCGTGTGGCGCCAGTGCGCCGTGGGGCGCGAGGGAATGGTGCCGTCGTCGTTGACGTTCGTCACCGAGTAGGCGTGCTGGTTCCAGATGGGACGGGCGCGCGCCCAGCCCTCCTTCTTGTCATGGAACAGGCGCAGGCCGTTGGTGCCGCCCGGGGGCGCGTGGTTGTTGGTGATGACGAGCAGCTCGGCCGCGCCATCCGCGTCCACGTCCGCCACCACGGGGTACTCGTGCGTGGTGCCCGAGCTGTTGTTGATCTGCCAGCGCACGGTGCCCGTGGCGGCATCGAGGATGCGCAGGTGCAGTTCGTCGCTGTAGATGACCTCCAGCTTGCCGTCGTCCTCGAAGTCGAAGGTGGTGGAGGTGGTGCGGCCCGAGCTGTAGTCCTGGGTGGACAGGGTCCACAACACGCTGCCATCCGACTTGTAGACGGTGTAGTTCCAGTCGGCGGCCAGGCCGATGTCCGGCTTGCCGTCCCCGTCGAAGTCCGCGATGTTGGGCGCGCCGCCGTGGCCCGCCTCGTTCTGCGGATGGCCCGTCACGTGGACGTCCCGGGTCCACAAGAGCGCGCAGTTGTCATCCAACAGGCTCACCTTGCCGTAGCCCGCGACGACCACCTCGCCCGCGGGGTCCGCGTCGAAGTTGGCCACGCCCGCCAGGCCATGGGGGATGAAGGTGTTGGCGCACTTGAGCGTGCCGTCGTGCCGGTAGATGGCCCGGCCGTTGACCACCTCCTGCTTGCCGTCCCCGTCGATGTCCACCGCGAAGGAGACGGGGCCGGTGCCCTGGGCGCCGCCCATGCCGTCCGAGCCCACCCACTTGAGCACGCCGGTGTGGGAGTACACCCGGTTGCCGTCGAGGATCTCCACGGTGCCGTCCCCGTCGAGGTCCGCCAGCGAGGGCCCGCCCCACTCGTTGTAGTCGTTGGCGCCCGGCGCGGTGCGGAACTTGAAGGTGCCGTCGTGCTCGAAGCAGATGACGCCGCGGCCATTCTCGGGCACGCCGCAGATCTCCACCTTGCCATCCCCGTCGATGTCACCGGCGGCGATGCTGGCGGCGGCCTTCACGCGCAGCGTGGGATCCGACACCGCCCACAACTCGTGGCCGTCATTGCCGCTGATGGCGCGCAGCACGCCGTCGGTGGTGTAGTTGCCCCCCGCGTAGGTGCTGAAGATCACGTCCGGGACGCCATCCCCGTTCACGTCCACCACCGAGGGCGTCATCATCACCTGCTTGTGCTCGGCGAGCGTGGGGCTGCCCGTCCAGGCCCACTGCACCTCGGGCTCGAAGTTGCCCACGAAGGGCGCCCGCACCACACAGCGCTCCGCGACCTTGTCCGCGCGCGAGGCCGGGGCCTTGGAGGGGATGACGCCCTCGGCGGGCGAATCCTTGCTCGTGCACCCCCCGTTCGCCACGAGCGTCGCCAGGGCCAGGAAGAACGTCCCACGACCATTGCTTCGTCCTCGTCCTGGAACGAAACCCGGAATGTTGCGTTTGGATTTCATGTCGCGCTCCTTCTCTTTCGGGCTGGGCCCCTGTGCACGGCGGCCGTGACAGCGAAAACCACTGTACCGATAGTCTTTCAATGCGCGCAGTCCGAAAAAGACGCAAAGACAGATATTCAAACACAGTCTCACCAACGGGGATGGTGCTCTCGCAGTTCTGCGCCGCCGGTGGAATTCCCGTCGAAGTCTGTCATTGCATGAACGGGGACCGGGCGGAAAGGACGAGCCGGCCTCCGAGGGCCGACGAGTGTTCACGCGCGCCGCGTTCCGCCCCCGGAGCGGAGGCGAGCGTTGGGGATTGTGTCTGTCTTTGCCCCGGGGGGCGAGGCGTCCGGACACCCGCGCCCGGGCGTGCACCCCACGCCGGCGGCTATGCCCCGCGGGGAGGCTTGCGCGTGGGAGCCCGGCCGCCAATGGCGCCGCCGCCCCGGCCCCGCACGTCGTCCCCGCGCGGGTGGGCATGGTCATACACCGCCCGGAGCCGGGCGCTGTTCACATGCGTATAGATTTGCGTGGTGGCCAGGTCCGCGTGGCCGAGCATGGCCTGCACGGCGCGCAGGTCCGCGCCCCGCTCCACCAGGTGCGTGGCGAACGAGTGCCGCAGCTTGTGCGGGGAGATGGGCTTGAGGATGCCCGCCTTGAGCGCGTAGCGCTTGAGCAGCTTCCAGAAGCCCTGCCGGGTGAAGCCCTCGCCCCGGAGGGTGACGAAGAGCGCCTGGGACTGTCGCTCGCCGAGCAGTGCGGGCCGGGCGCTCTCCAGGTAGGCGCGCACCTTCTCCCCGGCGATGGTGCCCACCGGGACGATGCGCTCCTTGGCGCCCTTGCCCCGGGCCACCAGGTAGCCGGCGCTCAACTGGAGATCGTTCACCCCCAGGCCCACCAGCTCGCTCACGCGCAGCCCCGTGGCGTAGAGCAGCTCCAGCATGGCCTTGTCCCGCTGGCCCGTGGCGTCCTTCTCGTCGGGGGCGGCGAGCAGCTGCTCCACCTCCTCCAGCGTGAGGAAGACGGGCAGCTTCTTCGCCGAGCGCGGGGTGTCCAGGTCCTCGGTGGGATCCTTCTCCACGTACTTCTCCGCCACGAGGAAGCGGTGGAAGCCGCGGATGGCGGCCAGGTGGCGCGCCTGGCTGCGGCGCGACAGCTTCCGGGCCCCGAGCGTCGCCAGGTGGGCGAGGATGTCCTCGGGCGTGACGCGCCGCAGGTCGCCAATGCCCCGGCGCTTGAGGTCCGCGAAGTACACCCCCAGGTCCGCCGCGTAGGCGTCCACCGTCTTGCCCGACAGCCCCCGCTCGGCGCGCATGAATGCGATGAACGCGTCCAGGTAGCCCTCCACTGCCCCTTCCATCCGCCGCTCCTCAGTCCAGCTCGCCCTTGCCCTGGCGCAGCACCTCGAGCTGGTCGCCGATGAGCGACACCACGGTGCTGGCCTCCAACAGCGTCACGCCCGCGTCCAGGATGAGATCCAACCCGTGGCCCAGCGCGTCCTTGATGCTCCGGGCGTCCGTGAGGGGCTCGCCCTCCGCGTCCGTGGCGGACGTGGTGACGAGCGGCCGGCCCAGGCCCGCGGCGATCGCCCGCGCCAGCTCCGAGTCCGGCACCCGGATGCCCACCTGCTTCTGCTTGCTCATCATCACCTCGGGCACCAGGCGCGTGGCCTCGAGGATGAAGGTGAAGGCCCCGGGCGTCAGGCCCTTCATCGTCCGGTAGGCGAAGTTGCTCACGTGCGCGTACTTGGCCACGTCCGACAGGTCCGGGCACAGGAAGGACAGGGGCTTCTTCCGATCGCGCCCCTTGAGCTGGTAGAGCCGCTCGATGCCCTTCTTGGAGCCCAGGTCGCACGCCAGGCCGTAGTAGGTGTCCGTCGGGTAGGCGATGAGCCCCCCGCCCGAGAGCACCTCCACCGCCCGCTGCACGTGGCGGGGCTGGGGGTGCTCGGCATTGACCTCGAGGATGGGGGCCGCTGACGCCATGGTAGGGGGTCTCCGCTTACGCCACGTTCGGGGCGTCGTCCGTATGGGACTCGCCGCTGCGCTGGATGGCCCGCCGGGTGAGCACGGGACCGATGAGTTCGTGGGCGGTGATCATCGCCACGATGAGGACTTCCACCTGGGCCCCGAAGTCCGGGAAGGTCCGGCTCACGAGCGCCGCGAGGCCAAACGTCACGCCCGCCTGGGAGATGAGCCCCATCCACAGGTACTGGCGCAGGCGGGGATCGTCCGGGGGCGCGAAGCGGCGGCACGAGCCGTAGATGGCCACGGCGCGCAGGGCCACGAGCAGCAGCGCCGCCGGGCCCACCGTCACCAGCGCGTCCAGCTTGAGCCCCGCGCCCGCCGCGGCGAAGAACAGCGCGAAGATGGGCAGCCCCGCGCGCTGGATGGCGTGGTGGATGCGCTCGCCCTCGCGCTCGTCCAGGTTGACGATGAGCGCCCCGGCCGCCAGCGACACGAGCAGCGGCGAGAGGTGCAGGCGCGCGCCCGCCTCCGCGGAGGCGAAGCACAGCCCCACGAGGAACAGGGGCAGCTCGCGCTTGACGCGCCGCATGTACAGCAGCATGCACACCGCCAGCACGCACCCCACCACCACCGAGCCGAACAGCTCCCAGCCCACGCCGCCCACCAGTCCGCCCACGTCCAGCCCCCCGCCGAAGCTCGCGCGGGTGATGCCCGCCGCCACGGCGAAGCCCACCATGACCACCAGGTCGCCGATGATGACCAGGGCCATGAGGAATTCGGTGAAGGAGCCCCGGGCGCTCGTCTCCTGCACGATGGCGATGGTGACCGTGGGCGAGAAGGACACCACCACCATGGACACCAGCGCGCTCACCGCGAGCGCCTGCCCCGTCGTCATGGGCGCGAGGAACGGCAGCCACGGCTTGAGCGAGAAGAGCGCCGCGCAGATGACGACGAACGTCACCCCGCACACCAGGCAGCACAGGGTGGCCACCTTCACGCCCACCCGGCGGATGAGCCCCCACTGCAACTCCGTGCCCGCCACCAGCGCGATGAGGCTCACCGCGAGCCCCTTGACCAGCTCCAGCCCCTTGACGCCCGCGCCGGGGATGAAGCCCAGCGCGTAGGGCCCCACCGCCACGCCCACCAGCAGGTAGCCCGTGAGCCGGGGCAGCCCCACGCCCTTGGCCACCTTGCCCGCGAACAGGCCACACAACAGCAGCGCCCCGGCGGCGAGCGCCACCGACGTGCCCGTGTCCACGCGCCACACCTGCGCCCGCGCGATGACCGCGAGCAGCACCAGCAAGAGCAGCAGCCGCAGCAGCACCGCCCTCATGGTGTGCCCTCCCAGCCCCGCCGCCCATGGGACGGCGGCGTGAGCACCCGTTGGAAGGCCCGGTTGCCCAGGAGCTCGTTGATGATCGCCCCCGCCACCACCACGTCGAACACCCGCTGCGACAGGGAGCCCGGCACCAGCACGAGGTACTCGGCCACCAGGCACAGCGCGAGCCCGCCCTGGGGGATGAGCGCGTAGCCCAACCGGGGCGGCAGGGACAGCCGGTGGCCCGCCACCCGCTGGGCGAGCGCCCCCCCCAGGATCTTCCCGAGGAAGCGCAGGCCCAGGTACGCGGGCAGCAGGGCCCACGCCATCAGGTCGCGCGTGTGCACGTGCACGCCCACCAGGAAGATGAGCAGCAGATACGCCGGCCGCTCGAAGCGCCCGAGCACGCGCGCCGCCTGATGCACCGCGCGGCCGCCCACCCAGATGAGCGTGGCCCCACACGCCACGCCCGCCAACAGCGTGGACATCCGCAGGTAGGCCGCCGCCCCCGACACGAGCGCCACCCCGCCGAGCAGCACCGCCATCAGCTCGCCCAGGTCACTCAGCCCGTGCATGAGGAAGGCGAGCAGCGCGCCGCACACCGCGCCCAGGAGCAGCGTGAGCACCACGAGCCCCAAGCCCTCCCACGGCAGCGCCGCGGTCCCGAAGGACAGCGCGATCATCAGCACGCCCAGGCCCACCACGTCGTCCAGCATGGTGAGCAGCGCCACGGACAGGCCCCGGTGCCGCTCCATGCGCCCGGTGCGGTAGCCCAGCACCGCGAAGTGGCCCGAGGACAGGCTCGCCGCCGCGCCCAGCAGCGCCACCGCGCCCACCACCGCGCCGGCCGGCATCCCCGCGGTGAACAGCAACGGCCCCGCCAGGGGGAGCGCCACCCACAGGAAGGCCGTGCCCGAGTGCGCGAGCGCCGCCAGGTAGATTTCCTTCGGCAGCATCCGCAGGAGCCGGGGCTCCAGGTTGAGCCCCACGCTCACCCCGGCCACGCCCAGCCCGAGCGCCAGCAGGGGCTGCATGGCCACCAGATCCTTCGGGGAGAAGATGCGCAGCGCGTCCGGCCCCACCAGCGCCCCCAGGGCGAGGAAGAGCAGACCACTGGCGGCGAGCTGGGCCAGCGCCGCCGAGCGGCCCGGGTCCAACACCCGTCGGTCAGAGGCCAGCAGCGAGAGCGCCGCGATGGCGAGTAGGACGAGCAACGCCTGCACGGCTCGGGTGCTTACACCGCCGGACGCGCGCCGTCACCCCCGCCGATGCAGGGGGGCGCCGATCACCGGCAGGGCCACCAGGCGGCCCATGGGTGGGTCATCCGCGTCCATCTCCAACTGGACCCGGCTCACCAGCCGCTCCACCTCCTCGGCGGAGCCCGTGTCCAGCACACTCAAGAAAATCAGCCGGTCCTCGTCCGCGCCCAGCACGAGTCCGCGCAGGCCGGCGAAGACGGGCACCTCGGCCGACAGCGTGGCCTCGGCACTCCGGGCCCGAACGACCAGCGGCTCGGGAATTCCAAACTCCCGCAGCCGCCGGATGGCGCGTTCAGGCTGGTCCACATGGTCCAGTAGCGTGATCAGGAGGTACACGGCCCGGATGTCTACCCGGTCCCCCCTCCCACGTCACGCTTACTCCGTGCGGCCCGTGTCGGGCGTGCCCGGCTCGGGCGTGGCGGCGGCCGGGGCCTGCTCCTCGGTGCTCGCCGCGGGCGTGGCGGGCGCGGCGGCCGCGGTGGCGGCACCACCCTGCTGCTGGGCCTCCATGGCCGCGCGGGCCGCGCGCTTGCCCTCCTCGATGAGCTTCTTCACCTTCTGCCCACCCTTGCGGCCAATCTCCTCGTAGAAGTTCGGCCCGCGGGTCGCCTTCACCCGATCGCCGCCCTTCTTGCCGATCTCCTCGTAGAACTTGGCGCCGCGCTCGGCCTTCACGGTCTCGCCGCCCTTGCGGCCGATCTCCTCGTAGAACGAGCGGCCGCGCTCGGCCTTCACCGTCGCGCCGCCCTTGCGGCCGATGGTCTCGTAGAACTCGCGGCCGCGCTCGTTGCGCACCGTCTCGCCACCCTTACGCCCCGCCTCAGCCACGGTCATGCTGCCCTTGTTGTCTTTGTCCTGTTGCATGTCGGTCTCCTCCTGCGTTCTCCCCGTCCCCACGAGGGTGCTCCTTGCTTGAAACCTTGGGACGGAGGCGCCCCGATGCAAGCAAGCTCTGTACTCCGGCAACCGTTCACACCCCCTGAAACACCCCCAAAACCCCAATGATTCCGGGAGGTTGGGACAAAATGCTGTCCGTGCGTGCGAGACTACGGCCTGCCCGCCCGGATGCTTCATTGTTCACAACACACCAGGTCGCGTTGCCGATTCCCGATAGATGTCGCACTTTTCCCGGCGATCACGGCGGGGAGGTAGGCGTGGCGGACGGTGGGCAGGGTCGGGGCAAGGTCTGGCTCAAGGTGTTGGCGCCGGTGCTGCTGTCGGTCCTGGGACTGACCACGCTGCGCCTGCTCGGTCCCGATGTGGTCAACCAGGAAGAGCTGCGCGCATTCCTCAAGCCGCTCGGCCCCTGGGCTCCCGCCTTCTTCGTGCTCGCCCTGGCCCTGCGGCCCCTCGTGCTGCTGCCGGGCCAGCTCTTCACCGCCGTGGGCGGCATGGTCTTCGGCGGCCCCGCGGCGTCGCTCTATTGCCTGATTGGCAGCTTCCTCTCCTCGGCGCTCCTCTTCCTGCTGGCCCGCCGACTGGGCACGCGCTTGATGCGCCGCCTGGCGGGCCCGCGCTACCCGGCCATCACCCGCGCGGCGCGCAAGCACGGCTTCAAGTTCGCCCTGCTCACCTGTATCAATCCGCTCTTGCCCACCGACGTGATGATCATCGCCGCGGCGGCCTCCGGGGCGCGCTTCTGGCCGGTGGTGCTCGGCGTGCTCATCGGCACCGTCCCCGGCACCCTGCTCACCGCCTCGTTCGGCAGCGGGCTCGCCCAGGGCCGCACCTGGACGACGGTGGCCTCGGGCGTGGGCATGGTGATTTCGCTCGTGCTGGGCGCGGTGCTCGGCCGCCGCATCTTCCAGGAGATCAACCAGGCGCCCGAAGACGAAGGGGAACCCGCCCCGGCGCCCGTGCCGCCCCGCGTGGCGGTGACCCCGGTGCCCGTGCTCTCGGCCGTCCAGGACACGCCGCCGCCCGCGCCGTGAGCCTCAGCGTGACGCGAGCGCGTCCACCGCCTCGGTGAGCGTGGCCACGAGCGCCGCCTGCTCCGCGGGCGCCTCCAGCCGCGCGCCCGCCTGGGTGACGTAGAACGAGTCCATGGCGCGGTGGGCCTCGGTGGACACCTTGGCCAGGGCGATGCTCGCGCCCGAGCGGGTGAGCGCCGAGGCCAGGGCATGCAACAGGCCCACCTGATCCAACGCCACCACGTCCACCACGGTGAAGTCGCGCGAGGCGCGGTTGTCCAGGGTGATGCGCGGGGACACGGGCGGCAGGTGCCGCTTGGGCAGCGCGCCCGGACGGCGGCGGTTCATCAGCGCCTCCAGGGTCAGGTCGCCCCGGAGCACCCGCAGGAGATCCGCCCGGGCCTGGCGCCAGCGCGGGCGATCCAGGCGCGGCCCCTGGGGCGGACGCACGTCGAAGACATCCAGGGCGAGCCCATCCGCCGTGGAGACGATGCGCGCGGAGAGGATGTCGATGCGGTGCACGGACAGCACCCCGGCGAGCAGCGCGAGCAGACCGGGCCTGTCCGGGGCCGCGAGGGTGAGCTCGCTCGAGCCCGCGTCCGGGTGGTGGCGCAGGGCGGCGGCCAGGGGCTGACGCCGGGCCCGGGCCAGGAGCCGTCCGTGGAGCACGGCGCGCGCGGGATCCGTGCCCAGGAAGTAGCGCTCGGGCATCACCTCCGCGAGCTCCCGCGCCCGGGCCTCACCGGACACCTGGGCCCATCGGGCGTGGAAGCGCTCGCGCACTTGGCGCCCTCCCATGGGCTCGCGGCCGAGCAGGTGGGCGCGGGTCTTGTCATACAGCTCGCGCAGGAGCTGCGCCTTCCACGCCGTCCACATGCGCGGCCCCACCGAGCTGATGTCCGCCCAGGTGAGCAGGTAGAGGCAGGTGAGCTTCTCCACGTCCCCCACCCGCCGGGCGAAGTCCGCGATGAGCGCGGGATCACTCAGGTCGCGCCGCTGCGCGGTGTGGCTCATCGTCAGGTGCTCCAGGACGAGGAACTCGGCCACCTCGCGCTGCCGCGCGGTCAGGCCCAGCCGCTCGCCGAGCGCCACCATGAGCACCCGGCCCTTCTCCGAGTGATCGCCCCCCATGCCCTTGCCCGCGTCGTGCAGGAGCATGCCGAGGTAGAGCGGGAAGGGATCCGTCAGCTCGCGCATCTCGCGGGACAGCTCCGGCTCGGTCTCCACGAGCTCTCCGGCGCGCAGCGTGTAGAGTCGGCGCAGGGCGAACAGCGTGTGCACGTCCACGGTGTACACATGGTACAGGTCGTGTTGGTGGTGCGCGGTGACGCGGCCGAACTCGGGCACCACCGCACCGAGCAGGCCCAGATCATGCAGCTCGAAGAGGCGCTCGCCCCGGGTGCCGGGCCGGGCGAAGAAGGCGCGGAAGGCGGCGAGCACGGCGGGCGTGGCGCGCGCGGCCTCGAGCGCGGGCACGGCCAGGGAGGCCTGGACGCGGGCCTCGGAGTGCAAGGGCAGGCCGTGCTCCTCGGCGGTGCGCATGAAGTCGAGCAGCGTGGCGGGCTCGCGGGTGAAGCGGCCCGGGTCCGCCAGGGTGAGCTTGCCGTGGAGGGCCTGGAACGGCCCGAGCGGCTGCTCGGAGAAGCGGGTCGAGCGGCGCGCGGCGCTCAACTCCTCGCACCGGATGATGAGCGCGTCCACGGCCTGGCGGATGGCGCTCGCGGCGAGGTAGTCGTCGCGCATGAAGGCCTCCACGGGCAGCACGGGGCCCTCGGGGTAGCCGAGGAAGCGCGCCACCTCCTCCTGGAGATCGAACGTGAGCCGGTCCTCCTTGCGCCCGCGCAGGAAGTGCAGGTGGTGGCGGATGCGCAGGAGGAAATCGCGCGCGGCCTTGAGCCGGGCCACCTCGGCGGCGGGCAGGAGCGACTGCTGGAGCAGTCCGGTGAGACCCCGGGCATGGAAGCGCACCCGGGCGATCCACAGCGCGGTCTCTAGATCGCGCAGACCCCCCTCCCCTTGCTTGATGTTGGGCTCGAGCAGGAAGACGGAGTCACCGAACTTCTCGCGGCGGGCGCGCAGCTCCCGGGCCTTCTCCTGGATGTACGTGTCGGCCTGGTGCGAGAGCAGATCCGGCAGCACGTCGCGGTTGAAGACATCACAGGCGGTGGCGTCCCCGGCGACGAAGCGCGCATCGAGCAGCGCGGTGCGGATGGTCTGGTCCTCGTCGGCGGCGCGCAGACACTCCTCGGGCGAGCGGGTGCTCCAGCCCACGGCGCACTTGATGTCCCACAGGAGCGTGGAGAAGGCCTGGGCGAGCGGCGCGGCGGCGGCCTCGGGGACGGACCAGGGCCTGAGCAGGAGCAGATCCAGGTCCGAGTGAGGGGACAGCTCCCGGCGGCCATAGGAGCCCAGGGCGGCGAGCGCGAGGCCCGGGGGCGCCTGAAGCTCGGCGGACAGCTCGGTGAAGAGGCCCTGGACGAGCGCGTCGGTGGCGGCGGCGAGCAGACGGCTGGTGGAGAGGCCCGCGGCGCCGCCCCGGTGGAAGGCCTCGGCATGGGCGCGGGCCTCGCGCAGGAACTCCCGGGCCCGGGTCCGCCGGGTCTCGGGCCCGCCCGGGGTGAACACGGGCAGCGAGCCGAGGGTTTCACGGTGGGTCGCCGGCGGCGGCGGCGGGACGGGCGGAAGGCTCATGGCCCCGCGACCATGTCCCAGGAACGGCGAGGCCCCAAGCGCCAGTTCCTCGGGGACGTTCAGTCCTGGAGGCTGGCGCTCGGGGCCGGGTACGGGACTACGGCAGCTCTTCCAGCATCAGCAGGGACTGGCCCCGGAGCCATCCAAAATAGTTGGTGCCACAGATCGTTCCGTCTCCGTCATAGCGCGTCGTCGACCAGATGGAGAAGGTATGGGGCCCTGGAGGCAAATTCTTCACCAGGCACACCTGATTGATGGGGTGATAATGGTTCTGGTTGGCCTCTGCGTTGTACGCGAACTGGCCATTGCCACATCCCACCGGCTGGTTGTCGACATAGAGTTGGAAGTAGCCCCATCGGCCATTACATCCCAGCGCGGATCGGAAGGTATCCGAGTACGTCACCCTCAACGTCTTCTCGGGAGATGTCACGGTGTGGCTCAGCCACCGGCCTCCGCCAACGCCTGACCAGGCGCCGCCAATCTCGCCACTTACCCCAGACGCGGTAGTGTAAGAGATATTTTGGTTGATCAGTTCCTCCACCATGAGGAGTGGAGCGGACCGGCCCCATCCCAGTTGGATCGCGCCACCCGAGTCCGCTCTGGCCCAGACACTGAGGTTATGACTACCCGTAGAAACATTGGGCAACACACAGGTCATGACAAAAGGATGAATAAGGTTTCCACCTGTCCCTTGCGCATCGTACTTGCCGGTGACGCACGACGTATCGACGTCGTCCAATCGGACCATGACGGTGCCCAAGCCTCCGTTCTGCTTGTACCCGACGCTAAGGGTGTCCGCGAGAGTCACCTTGAGCAATGTCCCTGGGCTCTGCTTGGTGAAAAAAACTGTTCGACCAGAGGCGCGCTGGAACGACGTGCTCGTCGTCGAGAAGGCAGCTCCTGTCTGTGAGTGCCCGTAATTGCTGGTGGGCTGGAGTTCCTCCACGAGGAGAAGGGGCTGGCTCACGCCATTGCCAACTACTGCCTGACCCACATGCGCCTGGGCCCACGTGTCGAATTCATACAATCCCGCTGGAAGCACATCCGTGAGGCAGACGGTCGAAAAAGGAAACTGGTAGTTGTTCGCCCAGCCGGAGGCATTCCAACTGTACTGGGCTTGGTAGCACGCGGGCGTCATCCTGCCGCCGTTCATCCTGACTTCGTAGGTCCCTTGGCCTCCATTGGTTGAAATGCCGGTCGCGAAGTTGTCCGACACCGTGATCTTCAATCGAGAGGCTGAATTCACCTTGAAGATCGTGGTCTTCCTGCCCGTGGGGTGCCAGACACCGACAGGGAGCGTTCCTGAAGGGATTCCATACAGAGACGAGGCCGCCCAGTTGCTCGGATAGGGTGGGACGGAGGAACAGACGAACTGGGTCTGCACGACCTCGTCCTCCTCCAACACTCCGTTGCCGTTGTCGTCGAGGCCATTGCGCACCTTGGTGCCTCCGTAGGTGCATTGCGTGCCGATGGGCTCGGGATCGAGCCGCAGGAGCACCTGGCTTCCCGCCACCGCCTCGGTGTGGATGGTGCCGTGGCAGGAGGACGAGGTCTGCGTCACCTCGGCATCGTCCAGCGTGCCGTTGGCGTCCACGTCCGCGCCGGACTCGACCGTCGTGCCACCCGCCGCGCACTGCGAGCCGGGCAGGATCTCGCTCCAGCGAAACAGGACCTTGGCGTCGGACTGCTCCGGCACCGCGGGCACCTCTTCAGGGGCCACCGGCGCCTTGTTCGCCATCTCGGGCTCCGAGCCCGAACCGCACGCCACCGCCAGCAACCCCAGGACACATCCCCAGCTCCGCAGCCCACTCGGCATGGCTTCCACCCTCCGCTGCACCGCCCTCCAGGGCGGCTCCAGTGATTCGGAGTCGAATGTGTGGGGGCATGTACTTCGAGTGTAGGCCTGATATCTGACATTCCAGGGATTCCCCGCCTACCTGCTCGCCCCTCCGGCGGGGTGCCCTGCCGAGACGACAAATCCCCTATCGTCCGCGCATGGATGGCGGACGCGGGCCCTCGTATCTCTCCGTGGTCGAGGCCGGTGCCCGTCGGTACTCGGCGCACCTCCAGGAGCGGAGCCGTCACGCCTCCCGGTCCCCCCAGGACCTGGCGTTTCGGGAGGTGGCACGCGCCGTGTCCCAGGCCCTGGAGCGCGTCTTTCGGACCGGCCACCTGTCCGCCCAGGACCTCCAGATTCCCCAGGCGCCCTTCGCTCGCGGCGGGGGCCATCTGGAGCTGCTCAACCCCTGGTCGGTGGGGCTGGGCAATCCCCGGGCGCCCGTGGTGGTGCTCACCACCGGCCCCCACTACGGCCTGGACAGCCCGGAGTTCTTGCTCGAGGCCTTGCTGCTCCAGGCCCTCTGGCTCGTGGAGGCGCCCGTGCAACTCGCGGCGGAGGCCCTGGGGATTCCCGCCTGGAGCGAGGTCCCCTTCCAGCGCTACCCCAATGACTACTACCGGGCGCCGTCGGGCAGCTCCTGGGGTCGGATCGCGGGCCTGCTCGCGCTCGCCTGGGGCGAAGGCACCGCCCGGGAGTGGCTCCAGCCCAAGCACGTCATGGGCAACACCGCGCCGCACCTGTTCGATGAAGTCTATCTGCTCGACCAGGCCACGGTCCCCGAACACGCGTCTGCCCTCGTCGACGGCCCGCCCGTGGCGCAGCGCGAGGCCTTCCTGGGCGATCTGCTCGCGGCGATGCCCGAGGCGCGCGTGCTGCTCATCGAGGAGCGGCCCGAGGACACGCTCTGGTGGGACACGCGGCTGCGGCTCGCGTCCCGGTTCCTCGGGCTCCCCGTCCAGACGGTGAAGGACTGCCTCCAGACCGAGCGCCCCACCCGCACGTGGGCGGAGCTGCGCTGGTGCATTCAGGGAGCCCGGGGGGTGCTCTTCACCGGGCCGTTCTGGCACAACGCGGAGGCGGGTGACTGGGAGCGCGAGGCGGAGCTGCTGCGGATGCTCCTGCCCGAGCGCCCCACGCCGGTCTGACGTCTCAGGGGGCCTTGGCCACGGGGCCGCGGCCGCCCACGAAGCCCAGCACGCCCTGGGCGATCGCCTTGGCCACCTCGTCCTGGTACGCCTCCGAGGCCAGGCGCTTCTCCTCCTCGGCGTGCGACAGGAAGGCCGTCTCCACGAGGATGGCCGGCATCTTGGCGCCGAGCAGCACGTAGAACAGCGCCTCCTTGGTGCCCAGGTTCTTCACGTCCGAGTAGTGCGAGGACAGGTGGCCCACCAGGTTCTTCTGCACCTGGGTGGCCAGCCGCGTGGACTCGCTGGTGTTGGCCTTGGTGGCCAGGTCCGCGAGGATGAACTGCAGGTCGCTGATGCCCTTCTCGGACATGGCGTTCTCGCGCGCCGCCAGGCGGATGGAGTAGCGGTCCGCCGAGGTGTTGAGCGTGTACGTCTCGATGCCGCGCAGCTTGCCGCTCTCGGCCGCGTTGCAGTGGATGGAGATGAACAGGTCGCCCCGCGCCTCGTTGGCCACGTGGGCGCGCTCCTCCAGCTTGAGGTAGCGATCCTCGTCGCGCGTGAGCAGCACCTCCATGCCCTGCTCGCGCAGCTGCTGCGCGAGCTTGCGGGAGATGGCCAGCGTCACGTCCTTCTCCCGGGTGCCCTTGCGGCCGATGGCGCCCGTGTCGTGGCCGCCGTGGCCCGCGTCGATGACGACCCGGCGCACCTTGAGCCCCAGCTGCTCGGCGAGCGTCAGCTCCGCCTTGTTGGACACCCGGGCCACGGCCTTGAGCCGCGCCTGGGCCATGTGCTCGTCCACCGGCGCGGTGACGGGCTTGTTCGCCGCCAGGACCTCGGCGGGCGCGGGCCTCGGCTCGGGCTTGGGCTCCACGGGCCGCGGGGTCTCCACCGGCTTCACCTCGGCGGGCGGCGTCTCCACCGCGGGCGCCACGGGCGTCTCCACCACCGCCACGGCCTCGGCGGCGGGCGTCGGGGCCGGCGGCGTCACGGGCGTCTCGCCGCGCGGCGCGGGCGCGCGGCCCTGCTGGCTGATGGCGTCGAGCAGCGAGGGCGAGGCCCCGGCCGCCGACGTCTCGGGCTTGCTCAGGTCCACCTTGATGACGGTCGGCGGGGGCGCGGACGCCACGGCGGTCGCGGGCGGGCTCACCGGCGGCTTGACGCGCGCGGGCGAGGCCGGGGGCGGCGCCTTGGCGGGCAGCGAGGCCAGGAGCGACTTGAGCTCGGGCACCCGGTCCCCCTTGGGGTTGGCCGAGAGCATCTGGGTGATGACCCGGCGCGCTGACTCGGGCTGATCCAGCCGCTCGAAGTAGATGCGCGCGAGCACCGCCGCGGCGTCATCGGCGAGCCGGTGGCGCGGGTGGCCCTCCACCAGGCGGGTGTAGTCGGCGATGGCGGCCTGCTGATCCTCGGCCACGAAGGAGATGCGGCTGAGCGAGTGGAGCAGATCCGCGGCGGTGTACAGCGCGTCCGGAGCGCGGGGGCTCTTGGGGTGCTGCTGGGCCACGGCCTCGAACTTGTGGACCACGTTGAGCCAGTGGTGGCGCAGCTTGCGGCGCGCGGCGTCGTCCTTGAGGACGTAATAGGACCGGCGCGCGTCCTGGTAGGCGGCCTCGGCGGGATCCTTCCGGGCCTGGGCGGAGAGCGGCAGCAACAGGGCCAGAAGCGGAGCGAGGTGGGAGCGCATGGACACGGGTCCTCCGGGCGAGGGCGAGGGCTACAGACGTGTGTCACGGCCCCCCACCCCCAGCAATTTTTTGCCCGGCCCGGAAGTCGCTAGCGCACCCACCCCAGGCGCCGGGCCAGCTCCTCGTCGATGACGCGGGCCTGCCCCGGCAGGGAGGACAGCACCGCGGCGAGGACCTTGTCGCCGTTGCGCACCGGGGCGCGGCGGGGCCCCAGGCGCGCCCGCACGGAGTGCTTCTGGTCCTGCTTGAAGTAGGTGGCGGGGAAGTAGCGCTCCCGGGTCGACTCCTCCAGGGGCTGCTCGGGGGTGAGCCACACGAGCATGCCCTTGCGCAGGGGCGCCAGCTCGGCGCGCAGCGTGCGCCGCAGCTCCCAGGCGAAGAGGCTCACGGCGGCGAGCGCCCCGAGTCCGAGCCCCCAGGGCACCAGGCCCAGGCCCAGGGCGCGCTCGCGCACGTAGCCCGCCTCGCGGGGCCGGTCCGGGGCGTGGGGATCCACCAGGAGCAGCACCCGGGCCCCGCGGCCGATTCCCTCGGCGTACTCGGCGCGCGTGCGGACGCCCGCGGCGGAGTATTGCACCTTGCCCACCGAGTAGATGACCTCCAGCCGGGCCTCGGCGCCCTCGCGCTCGTCCTTGGGCGGCAGCGTGGAGGCCATGAGCTGGCCCTCGACCTCCTGCGCCCGCGCGAGGAAGGTGCGCTCCTCCACCAGGAAGCGGCCCACCACCCAGGTGCCCGCGACGACCAGGGCCATCAGCGCGAGGCCCACGATCACCACCTGGACGAGCCGGAACACGGCGCCGGGGACACGCGTGAGGGGGACCGGACGGGGAGCCTGGGGAATGGCGAGCTGCATGGCCCTCGTATACAGCACTTGCCCCCCTATCCTATACAGATACAGCGCGCACCCCAGGACCCGGAGCGGTCCGGGCCAGGCACGGGAACGACACATGCCGGAGACCGCTCAATCGCCGTGGCGTTGGATGGACGGCTTCCTGTCGCCCGAGCTCAAGCGGGTGCCGCCCGAGGAGATGGGCCGCGCGCGACTGCTCATCGTCATCACCCTCGTGCTGATGCTGTTCGACGGGATGATCCTGCTGTTCCTGCCCGTCAGCCCCCAGCCGTGGGTCCATGGCCCGGTGATCCTCATGTCGCTGGCCGCCAATGGCGTCGCCCTGGGACTGCTGCGCCACAGGTCCACGCTGGACGCCTCGGCGACGCTCGTCTGCGCGACCATGGCGGCGATGCTGGTGTTCACCCTGTCCACCAGCCAGTGGTCCGCGTCCGCCTCCCACGCGGCCATCACCCTCTTGCCCGCGCTGTCCGTCTATCTCATCGGCCCGCGCGCCGGGCTCCTCATCACCCTGCCCGTGGCGCTGTTCATCGCCGTCATCCACCCCTTGCGCTTCACGCTGTGGGGGGACCTGCGGGGGCCGGAGGCCGTGCGCCTGTGGATGATGAACGTCTCGGCGGCCTTCTGCATGGGGTGCCTGTGGGTGGTGAGCTGGCTGCACTCCTCGGCCCGGCGCAAGGCCCATCAGGCGCGCGAGCAGGCCCTGCGCACCCTGCGCGAGAGCGAGCACAAGCTGCACACCCTCATCGAGAACACGGATGATCTGGTGTGCTCGCTCGACGTGGAGGGCCGGGTGCTCGTCGTCAACTCGGCGATGCGCAAGGCCTATCGGATCCGCGAGGGCCGGGAGCCCGTACCGGGCGAGCCGCTCTTTCCCCGGGGCAGTGCGAAGCTCGCCGCGCTGGGCCGGATGATGGCCCAGTCGTTCAGTGGCCGGGGCGTGCGCCGCGAGGACACCTTCGTGCACGCGGACGGCCGGCACGAGACGGTGGAGGTCTCCTTCAAGCCCATGTTCGGCGAGGATAGCCAGCCCCTGGGCCTCACGCTCTTCGCCCGCAACATCACCGAGCGCAAGGTGGCGGAGGCCAAGCTGTCCGAGGTGCATCGCACCCTGCTGGACGTCTCGCGCAAGGCGGGCATGGCCGAGGCGATCACCGGCCTGCTGCACAACGTGGGCAACACGCTCAACAGCGTCAACGTCTCCGTGCACCTGGTCACCGAGCGGCTGCGCGCCTCGCGCGTGGGGGGCCTGGCGCGCGCCGTGGAGTTGCTGCACGCGCACCGGGGCTCGCTCGCCGCGTTCCTGGAGCGGGATCCTCGGGGCCAGCAGTTGCCCGCCTACCTCGTCGCCGTGTCGAGCCAGCTCGTCGAGGAGCAGCGCGCCCTCTTGGCCGAGCAGGACACGCTCGCCCACGCGCTGGAGCACGTGAAGTCCATCATCAGCACCCAGCAGCAGCACGCGCGCGTGTCCGCCCCGGTGGAGCGGGTGTCGGTGACCCAGCTCATCGACGATGCCCTGCGCCTGCACGCCCTGCCCCTCGAGCGCGCGGGCGTGGAGATCCGGCGCCAGTACGACGCGCTGCCCGAGGTCATGCTGGACCGGCACAAGCTGTTGCAGATCGTGCTCAACCTACTGAGCAACGCGCGCCAGGCCTTGCTCGACACGCCCCGCTCCGACAAACGACTCACCGTGCGCATCGCCGCGCGGCCCGAGGAGCGGCTGCTCATCCAGGTGACCGACAACGGCCCCGGCATCTCCCGGGAGCACCTGCCGCGCATCTTCACCCAGGGCTTCACCACCAAGAAGGACGGCCATGGCTTCGGGCTGCACACGAGCGCCCTGGCCGCCCTCGAGATGGACGGCACCCTCACCTGCGACAGCCCGGGCCCTGGCCAGGGGGCCACCTTCACCATCGATCTGCCGATGCAACCGCCGTCCGCCCGCTAGACTCGGGGGCGATGGCATCCACCTCCTTGCTGGCCCTCGTCTTGAGCACCCTCACCGCCCAGACCGCCCCTCCTCCGGACTTCAGCGCGGAGGCCGCGGAGCGCTTCGCGCGGCTCGCGCTCGAGTGCGTCCACCGCGAGTACCCGAACAAGATCGCCCACGTCATGGCCGGGGACGCGGATGCCCGGCCGCCCCGGGAGCTCACGCCCGCCTTCTACGGCTGCTACGACTGGCACTCCTCCGTGCATGGCCACTGGCTGCTGGCGCGGCTGGCGCGCGTCTACCCGGAGGCGCCCTTCGCCGCCCAGGCCCGCGAGGCCCTGGCCCGGAGCCTGACGCCCGAGAACATCGCCGCCGAGACGCGCTACCTCGGCGCCCCGGGCCGTGTGTCCTTCGAGCGCCCCTATGGCCTCGCGTGGCTCCTGCAGCTC
Source organism: Archangium primigenium (assembly GCF_016904885.1). Lineage (NCBI taxonomy): Bacteria > Pseudomonadati > Myxococcota > Myxococcia > Myxococcales > Archangiaceae > Melittangium > [Archangium] primigenium. The sequence goes on along the minus strand of NZ_JADWYI010000001.1, from coordinate 5,289,047 downwards.
GCCGCGGAGCTGCGCGAGTGGGACGACCCCCAGGCGCGCGGCTGGGTCACCACGCTCGCCCCCCTGGAGACGCTCTCCGCCCAGCGCCTGCGCGAGTGGCTGCCCAAGCTCTCGCGCCCCATCCGCGTGGGGGAGCACGACCAGACGGCCTTCGCCTTCGGCCTGGTGTTGGATTGGGCGCGCCGGGCGGGCGACGACGGCATGCGCGGCCTGGTGGAGACCCGGGCGCGGGACTTCTACGAGAAGGACCGGCGGGCGCCCCTGGCCTACGAGCCCTCGGGCCACGACTTCCTCTCCCCCTGCCTGGCCGAGGCGGACCTCATGCGGCGCGTGCTCCCCCCGGCGCGCTTCGCCACCTGGCTCAAGGACTTCCTGCCGGACCTCCCCACCCAGGCCGTCGGCTCGAAGTCCGCCCCGAAGGCGGACGCCTGGCTGGAGCCCGCCGTGGTCACCGACCCCGGAGATCCCAAGCTCGCGCACCTGGATGGGCTCAACCTGAGCCGGGCCTGGATGCTGGAGGGCATCGCCTCGGCCTTGCCCGCCCAGGACAAGCGCCGGGGGACGCTGGAGGCGGCGGCCCGGCGCCACCGGGAGGCGGGGCTCCGGTCGGTGACGGGCGCCCACTATGAAGGAGGGCACTGGCTGGGCAGCTTCGCGGTGTACCTGGTGACGCGCCGGGGCCTGAGCCAGCCCTGAACGCCCTCCCCCGTCCGCTTGCCCGCCATGGGAGCGCGGGCCGGTGCTAACTTGCGCGGACATGAAGCGTTTCGTGTTGGCGCTGTGTGGACTGCTGCTGCTCGGGGTCCTGGCATTGGGTGGTGTGTACATCTGGGCGGAGCAAGGGGTGCGTCAGGCCGTCGCCCCGCCGGGGGCTCCCGCCGTGGAGTTCGCCGTGGCCAAGGGCACCACGGGCCGGGGCCTCGGGCCCCAACTCGTCTCGGGCGGGCTCATCCGCGACGCGCGGCTGTGGCGCTGGCACCTGTACCGGCGCGGCGGACTGTCGCCCAAGGCGGGCCGGCACCTGGTCAGCCCCTCCATGACCATGGAGGAGGTCTCCGCCGCGCTCGAGGCCCCGCCCCTGCCGGAGGACGTGCCGTTCGTGGTCATCGAGGGCTGGCGCCTGCGCGACACGGACGAGGCCCTCGCCGCCGCGAAGCTCATCAAGCCGGGCGCCTACCTGGCCGCCGCCAGCCACCCCGAGCGCTTCACGGCGCCCTTCCCGCTGCCCACCCGGGGCACCCTGGAGGGCTACCTCTACCCGGAGACCTACGGCGTCATCCCGGGCGAGTTCAAGGTGGAGGAGCTCATCCAGCGGCAGCTGAACACCTTCGCCGAGCGCTTCTACGTGCCGCGCAAGGACGCGCTGGCCAAGACGGGGCGCACGCTGCACGACGTGGTGGTGATGGCTTCCATGCTCGAGCGCGAGGAGCCCGTGCCCGAGCAGCGCCCCGTGGTGTCCGGCATCCTCTGGAAGCGGATCGACAAGGGGTTTCCCCTGGGCGTGGACGCCACGTCCCGCTACGAGCTGGAGGAGTGGAATGATCGCAAGGCCTTCCTCAAGCGCCTGCGCGACACCACGGACCCCTGGAACACGCGCCACCGCAAGGGCCTGCCCCCCGGCCCCATCGGCTCGCCCACGGTGGCGTCGCTCGAGGCCGCGCTCCAGCCCCAGGCCAACGAGTTCTGGTACTACCTGCACGATGCCCAGCGGCGCCTGCACCCCTCGCGCAACGCCGAGGAGCACGAGGCCCTGCGCCGCAAGTACAACGTGTACTGACACGGGCGGTGCGCGCGGGTGTCCTGCGCGTCACATCCGCCTGCTACAGTGAATGCCTCACCGCATCCGAGCGCCATGACCTCTCGCACCGAAAACCTGAATGTCGTCGGCATCGACCGCATGTCCACCCCGGCGGAAATCAAGGAGCGCGTGCCGATGACCGACCGCGCCGCCGAGTCCGTGCTCGCCGGGCGGCGCGCGTTGATGAACATCCTGGAGCGCAAGGACCCGCGGCTGTTCGTCATCGTGGGGCCGTGCTCCATCCACGATCCGCAGGCGGGGCTGGACTACGCGCGCCGGCTGCGCGCGCTCGCCGACGAGGTGCGCGACACGCTGTGCCTCGTGATGCGGGTGTACTTCGAGAAGCCGCGCACCTCCACGGGGTGGAAGGGCTTCATCAACGATCCGCGCATGGATGACTCCTTCCACATCGAGGAGGGCATGGAGCGCGGCCGTCGCTTCCTGCGGGACGTGGCGGAGCTGGGCCTGCCCGCGGCCACCGAGGCGCTGGATCCCATCGCGCCGCAGTACTACGGCGACCTCATCTCCTGGACGGCCATCGGCGCGCGCACCGCCGAGTCGCAGACCCACCGGGAGATGGCCTCGGGGCTGTCCACGCCCGTGGGCTTCAAGAATGGCACGGACGGCTCGCTGGACGCGGCGGTCAACGGCATCCTCTCCGCCTCGCACCCCCACAGCTTCCTCGGGCTCAACGAGAACGGCGTCTCCTCCATCATCCGCACGCGCGGCAACGCGCACGGCCACCTGGTGCTGCGCGGCGGTGGCGGCCGGCCCAACTACGACACGGTGTCCATCACCCTGGCCGAGCAGACGCTCGCCAAGGCGAAGCTGCCGCCCAACGTCGTCGTCGACTGCTCGCACGCCAACTCCTACAAGAAGCCCGAGCTGCAGCCCCTGGTGATGCGCGACGTGATGCACCAGGTGCGCGAGGGCAACCGCTCGGTGGTGGGCCTGATGGTGGAGAGCTTCCTCGAGGCGGGCAACCAGCCCATCCCCGCGGATCTCTCCCAGCTGCGCTACGGCTGCTCGGTGACGGACGCGTGCGTGGACTGGGACACCACCGAGCAGATGCTGCGGCAGGCGAATGAACTCTTGCGCGGTGTGATCCCCCACCGTCGCGCCGCGTGAGCACCGCCCACCGGCTGCGCTGGCTCGTCGTGGGAGCGTTCCACCCCGAGCCCACGGGCCAGCGCTTCACCGTCTCCGCGGACGGCCTCGGCGAGCGGCTCGCGCTCGCCGCGCGGGATGTGTCCGTCACCGTGGCCGACCGCCTCGGCGCGGGGGACGCGAGCCCCTACCCCCTGTCCTTCCAGCGCCTGGAGGACTTCTCGCTCGAGGCGATCCTCGCGTCCCAGCCGGACCTGAGGGCCCTGGGCGCGCTGCGCGAGGCGCTCTCGGGCACGCGGCCCCTGGCCCCCGAGGAGGCCGCCCGGCTCCAGGCCACCGTGGGCACGGGGCGGCTGGCCGAGGCGCTGCGGCAGGTCCGCGGGTCCGCGGCCGAGGCCCGGCGCGCCGCGCTCGCCGTGATCGACGAGGCGATCCACGCCACCGCGGAGGATCTGCTCCACCACCCGCTCGTGGCGCGGCTGGAGTCCGCCTGGCGGGGCCTGCACTGGCTGGCGAGCCACTGTCCTCCCGGCACGGGCATGGATCTGGAGGTGCTCGACGTGGCGCCCTCCCGGCTGGAGGAGGCCCTCGCCGCGAGCCTGGACGGGCCGCCCCTGCTCCTGCCCGACGCCTGCTTCCTGCTGGAGGCGGATGCGCGTCCCGAGTCCCTCGCGCGCCTGGCGGCCCTGGGCGAGAGCGCCTCGGTGCCCCTGGTGGTGGGGCTGCCCCTGGACGCGGACGATCCGGGCGGCTGGAGCGCGCTCCGGGCCGAGGAGGCCTCCCGCTGGGTGTGTGCCGCCGTCAACCCGGTGGTGATGCGGGCGGAGCGGCGAGGCACCGTGCGGAGCACCTGTCTGGCCAGTCCGGTGTTCGCGGTGGCGGCGATGCTGGCGGCGAGCTTCCGCGACACGCGCAGCCTCGCGCACATGGTGGGGCCGGGTCGGGGCCTGCGCGCGCCCGCCAAGGGCACGCGGGGCACGGGCGCCCCCACGGGGACGGAGGTGGCCTTGTCCCTGCGGGAGCAGGAGCGGCTGCGTGCCCGGGGCCTGCTGGGGGTGAGCGGCTGGCCGGACTCGGATCAGGTGGGCCTCCTGGCGGCGCCCACCCTGCACGCGGGCCGGGACGTGACGCTCCTGCCGGCCCAGGTGCTCACCGGCCGCCTCGTGCGGCTCGCCCTGGAGGTGTCCGAGCGCCTGCCGGCCCAGGCCACCCCGGACGAGGTCTCCACCGTCTGCGCCCGGGCCGCGGCGGCGTTCCTGCCCGGGGGCACTCCCGGCGCGGGCTGTGAGCTGGGGGGACAGGTGGTGCCCACGGGTGGCGGCGGGCGGGGCCTGCACCTGCGCGCCGCGCTGCGGCCGGAGCTCGCCGGGACGCTCCTGCGGCTCGAATTCACCGTCCCGCTGCGCGGCTGAAGTGCGATGATGCGCGGCGAGGCGCTGGCGCGAGACAGGGGGTGCACCCGGTGAGTACGCCATTCCAAGAGGAACTCCGATGGGAGTTGTCCCTCACGTCCGGTGGCCAGTCCTTCACCATCCCGGGCGGACAGGTGAAGCACGTGTCCGCGCGCATGGCCCCCCATGGTTTCAGCGCGTCGCTCACCTTCTGGACCACGATGGAGAAGAAGGACGCGCCCCTCTTCCTCGCCTTCCAGAAGCCGGACCTCATCGAGGTGCGGCTGGCCGTGTCCGAGGCCCGGCCCCAGGCGGAGCCGCCCCCCGCGCCCCTCGTCCTGCGGGGGCTCGTGCGCGGCCGTCGGCTCCAGGCGGAGACCCACGGGGCCTTGAAGGGCGAGGCCCGCGTCTTCCGCCGCTACACGGTGGAGTTCGCCGACCCCGCCCAGGTGCTCTGGCGCCAGCACCGGCCCACCGAGCTGCACACCGACATGTCGATGGCGGAGATCCTCGAGGCGCACAAGGCCTCGCTCCAGCTGTCGCTCGACTGGGCCACGCTCAAGATCAAGCAGCCGCTCTTCTGCCTCGCGCTGGGCGCGGACGCGCCGGGGGTGAGCTTCTACGACTTCGTGCTCTGGTACGTGCACACCCACCAGGGCGTCTTCACCTACGACTCCCAGAAGAACCAGTACCTGCTCACGGACAGCAAGCCCGCCGAGGGGCAGCCCGCGAACCTGAGCCCCCTGTCCGTCCAGTCCCTGCGGGTGCACGTGCCCGCGCCCATCCGGCACGGCACCCGGGTGCTCAACGCCCTGGCGGCCGCGCCCACCACCCAGGCGCTCGAGCAGCCCCAGGCCGTCGCGGGCGTCTCCCATGACGTGCTCCTGCGCGAGCCGCTCGCCACGCGGGCCGAGGCGCGGCAGAAGCAGGAGAAGACGCGGCTCCAGGTGCGGCAGCCCCGCTACCAGCTCGCCTTCAAGGACTTCCCGCCCGTGAACGTGTTTCCGGGCGCGCGCCTGCAGCTCACCGGCCCGCTCTGGGCCGCGGGCCTCACGGGCCGGGACGAGGACCTGCGCGTGCAGACAGTGGAGCTGGAGGCGCGCGCGGACGACGAGGGCCAGCACGCGGGCCAGGCCAACCCCAGCGCCACCTTCCAGACGCGCGTGGCCCTGGAGCTGGAATCCGCGGCGGAGCCCGCCGTCGCCCTGCCCGCCTTTCGCGCGCCCCGCTACCCCATCCACGTCGAGGGCCTGGTGCACAGCCCGGGCGGCGAACCCGAGGACCGGCGCTACCTCATCTCCGAGGACGAGAAGACCTCCATCCACTCCTTCCGGATGACGGTGCCGCTGTGGAACAAGACGGTGAGCGTGCTCGCCGAGCCCATCCACTTCCCGGGGCAGTTCTTCTTCCCGCCCTACAAGAACACCCGGGTCCTGGTGGCGCTGCACCACGAGCGCGCCGAGCTCTTGCGCTTCCTGGACTGGAAGGAAGGCGTGCGGCCCCCGCAGGACGGCCAGGGGGATCAGATCCTCCTCGGGCAGAACAAGAAGAGCCAGACGGCGCTCACCCACGACTTCCAGGACGACAAGCCCGTCTGGCGCATGCTGCGCACCTCCGGGGGCGACACCCAGGTGGTGCGCATGGGCGAGGGCCACCTCTTCATCCAGGTGAAGGAGAGCGAGGCCTCGGCGGCGCCCACGCCCACCTATGACGTCTCGCCCCAGGTGCAGGCCGCCAAGGGAGACCTCACGGCGTCCGTGGGCGAGTCCATCGGGATGACGTCCACGGCCTACCAGGGGGCCATGGGCGCCACGCGGGCGAAGATGAAGAGCGCCCAGGCGGAGGCCAAGACGGCCTTGAGTGGCGCGCGCAAGGAAGTGGGCGCGAAGGTGGCCGAGGCCAAGGGCACCCTCAACGGCGCGGCGGCGCGGCTCGACCAGGGCACGGGTGAGCTCGCGGCGGCGGCGGCGTCGGCCAAGGCCTCACTGGAGAAACTGCGGTAGCCCCCGGGCGGACGGAGCACACCCATGCGGCAATTGAGCGGCAAGGTAGCGGAGCTGCGCGGAGAACTGGAGTCCTTCCACACCGGCATGACGGCCCAGGTGACGGCCCTGCGCACGGGCGTGGACGGCCTGTCGGGCAAGCTCGTGGCGGCCCTGGGCGCCTTGCGCCCCGAGGTGACGGGCCTGGGCCAGCGGCTCGCCGGGAAGATCGACGCGCTGGATGCCGAGTTCGCGGAGCTGGAGCCCTGAATGAAGGCCCTGTGGAGCCAGTTCGACAAGACGGCCGGGGACGTGCTCGCCCTTCGCGCGAAGCTGCAGGCCCCCGCGGGCAAGGTGCGCGCCACGGTGGCCTCCCTGGAGCCCGCCGTGTCCACGCGCTGCGTGGCGCTCGAGCAGCAGGTCAAGGGCAAGCAGCAGGCCTTCTCCCAGCAGCTCGACGGCCTCACCCAGGAGGTGAAGTCGCGCTGCGAGGCCCTGCTGGACGAGGGCAAGGCCGCGCTCGACCAGCGCAAGCAGGGCCTCGAGGCCCTGCTCGACGCCGCCCAGAAGAAGCTCGAGGCGGAGCTGGCGCAGGTCACCACCCGGGTGGAGCAGGAGGTGAAGAAGGTCCAGGCGCCCCTGCTCGAGCTGGAGAAGCGCTACGAGGAGGAGCACGCCCGGGTCAAGGCCAAGGCGAAGCAGAACCCCCAGGACGCGGCGCTCCAGGCCCACGCGGAGCAGGCCCTGGAGGAGCTGCGCAAGGTGCGCGCCCGGATGGACGAGGAGACGCGCAAGGTGCGCCTGCCGGAGACGCTCGCGCGCGAGCAGCTCCAGAAGGCCCGCGCCCAGGCGGACGCGCAGCTGCGCGCGCTCGAGGAGCAGATCGCCGCGCGGGAGAAGCAGCTGCGCGAGCTGCTCGACGCGGGGGGCACCCAGGTCGCGCAGCGGATTCGCGGCGCCAGCCAGACGATCACCGCCGCGACGGATCAGGTGTTCGGCAAGACGGCCAAGGCGCGCGAGACCGTGCAGGCGGAGACCCAGCGGCTGCTCGGGGTGCTGGACACCACCCTCGCCGTGCCCGCGAACACCCTGCAAGGCCTCCATGACGAGATCCAATCCACCGGAGAAACGTCCAAGGCCGAGGTGCGCGAGCGCATCGCCCAGCTGCGCGCGACGCTCGTCCCGGTGAAGACGCAGCTGGAGGGGGCCACGCAGACGGTGGACCAGACGCTGGCGACCCTGGAGACCACCGTGGGCACCACCCTGGAGACGGGCGGCAAGAGCCTCAATCAGGCCCTGGACACGCTGGAGCAGGCCCTGGGCACGCCCGTGCGCGCGCTGCTCGGGCAGATCGAGGCCGTGGAGAAGCTCATCACCCAGGTGGGCGAGCAGATCGACTCGGTCATCACCCAGGGCGTGGGCGCCGTGGAGGCCCTGATGAAGACGGCGCTGCTCACCGTCGAGTCCATCAAGTCCCCCATCCGCCAGACGATCGACGCCACCTTCGCCGTGCTCGACAGCCTCATGGACACGGTGGCCCAGCTGGAGAAGCAGCTCATGGCCGTCTTCTCCGCCCTGCCCGAGAAGCTCGAGCAGCTCCAGACGCTCTTCAAGAACCTGGTGGGCACCCTGGAGTCCCTGCTGTCCAAGGCCGTGCAGATGCTGGACGCCATCCCCGCGTCGGACCTGCCCAAGGCCCTGGTCAAGCCCGCCATGGCGGCCATCGACAACGTGGTGAAGCAGATCTCCACCCAGCTCGGCACCCTCACCCAGCAGGTGAGCCAGCAGATGACGGCGCTGCAGGACCAGCTCATCACCCAGGTGGAGCAGCTCCAGTCCCAGGCGCTCGCCCAGGTGGACGCGCTCAAGCAGCAGCTCGTGCAGCAGATCCAGACGCTCACCCAGTCCGTGCAGAGCGGGATCGATCAAGCGCTCGGGCAGCTGGAGCAGTTGGTGGCGCAGGTGACGCGGCAGATCGCCACCGCGCGCGATCAGGTCACCCAGCAGGTGGAGAAGCTGGAGGCGCAGGTGGTCGCGCGCGTGGACACGCTCAAGCAGCACGTGTCCGAGCAGCTCACCACGCTCCAAGAGAACCTGGACACGGGCGTGAAGGCCGCGATGCAACAGGTGGAGACCGTGGGCCAGACGATCGATCAACAGGTGGCCACGGCGCGCGAGCAGGTGAAGACGGGCCTGGACGCGGCCAGCACCGCGGTGGATCAGGCGCTGGCGCAGGCGCGCGAGGCCCGCGTCCGGCTCGAGGCCGAGCTGGCCCGGCGCATCGAGCAGCTGCTCGCCACCTTCGTGGAGCGCGCCGGGGGCGTGGTGGACACGGCGTCCCAGCGCATCGACGCGATGACGGGTCAGGTGGACGCGGCGAAGAACCAGCTGCTCGCGCCCGTGGACGCCCTGGAGGCGTCCCTGCGGGACTTCGATCCCTTCTCGCCGGTGGTGGAGCAGGCCCGCACCCAGGTGGGCGCGGTGATGGACGCCCTCCATGCCCAGGTGCGGGCGCTGGGGGGCTGAGCTACTTCTTGCCGCCCAGGGGGTTGGGCAGCTCGGGCATCTTCATGCCCTCGGGCGCCTTGGCCTCGGGGGCCTTGCCCTCGGGCGCGGCGGGCGCCTCTTCCTTGGCGTCCTCCTGGGAGATCGACTCGCGCAGGATGCGGCTCGTGGCCAGCTCCACGTCCACCGAGCGCGACAGGGGCGGGCTGAGCAGCAGCTGCCAGTTGCCGTCCGGCGCGGTGAAGAGGAAGGACACCGCCACCGAGCCATCCTTGGGCGCCTTCACCTGGAAGCGCTGGATGGTGCCCGGGTAGATGACGGACGTCTGCAGCACGGTCTCGTCCGGGGAGCCCACCCGCGAGGCCACCTCGGAGTACGCCTCGTTGGCGTACTGCTTGGGGTCCACCTGGCGCACGAGCATGTACAGGGGCCGGCCCATGTTGGTGCCCACGGGCGACTTGATGCTCAGGTTGATCCGACTCGGCCCACAGGCGCCCAGCACGAGCGCCGCCAGGGCGACGAGCCCCACGCGGAGGCTCATCGCGGCACCTCGCGGAAGGGCATCCACGGGTCGCCCTTGAGTCCGAAGCCAATCTCCACGCCCCGCTTGCTCACGTTGTTTCCTTGCAACACCAGGCTCCATTGCCGCCGTTGATCCGACGTCACCAGGGCCTCCTCGAACAAACGGAAGCAGCTCCACACGGAGCGGTTCCAGGGCAACGACAGGAACTTGGGATCATCGCGCGCGGGCGAGCGCAACTCCAGCACGATGGAGGACACCTGCTGATCCCACCAGCTGAGCGGGAAGTCCTGCCAGGTGGGGCTCTGGTTGAAGCCGTAGGCGGTCGTCTTGCCGCACTTGAGCGAGGACATGGTGACGAAGACGCCCGGCATGGGTGGAGGCGGCAGCGGCTGGGGCTGCACCTTGAGCATCAGCGGCCGGGGCCGGCCCTCCTCGTCCCAGAGCAGCTTGGACAGGCGCGAGAGCTGACTGAGGGTGGGCAGCAGCGGCTCGGGCAGCTGCAGCTTGTCGCGCAGGGTGCCGCGCAGGGCCCACTGGGTGCCCCGCTCCATGCACACCCGGGAGAAGACCTGGTCCACGAAGTGCCAGAAGGCGCCGTCCTTGCGCCGCAGCACTTCCAGCTCGCTCGGATCCACGTCCTCCTTGGCGCTGGCGTTGAAGGGGTAGCGCGTGAGCAGGGGCCGCAGCATGCGCCCGGAGGCCTCCGACCACTGGCGCGCGAGCGTGTTCTCCAGCTCCTCCTTGCCCAGCTTCTGCACGGCGATGAAGGGCTCGAGGAAGGGCTGGCGCAGGTCGCCCGTGATGCCCTGCTGATCCAGCCAGGCCTGGGCCTTGCGCAGGTAGGAGCCCTCCTCCTCCAACATCATGGCGAGGGCGACCTTCTCCAGCGGCGAGAGCAGGTCCGCGAGCTGGGCGTTGGTGCCTTCCGCGCCGGGCGCGGGGGCCTCGGCATCGGACTTGGCGGCGGGCGCGGCGCCCGGCTTGACGGCGCCAGGCGCGGAGCCGGCATCCAGCTCGTCGCGCATCTGCGCCACCAGGGCCTGATAGGGCGCGAGCGCCGTGTAGAAGCCGCTCTTGTCGGCCACCATCAGCTGAACGACGGGCCGGAAGGGGGCCACGGCGTTGCGCAGGGGCTCGTAGTAGGGGCCCTCCAGCGTCTCCAGGTTGGCGCGCGCGGCCACGTCGCGCAGCATGTCCACCTGCTCGGAGGACGGCTGGGACAGCCGGCCCAGCTCATCGAGCAGCAGCTTGCGCGGGGCGCTGAAGCGGTAGTGGCGCACGCTGTAGAAGAGGCCATCGCGGTAGCCCTGGGAGAACACGTCCACGCGCTTGCGGATGTACTGGGAGCGCTTGGCGGACTCCTCCGTGGGCAGCTGCGCGTCCTTGAGCCGCTGGGTGAACTCGTCCACCAGGGGCCGCAGGTCGGTCTCGAAGGGCGTGCGGCTGAGCACCATCTGTCCGGGACGGATGGGGGCCTGGCCATTCAACGTGAGCCGCCCGTTGGCATCCTGGGTGTCGAGCAGGGCCTGGAGCAGGTCCCGCGACAGCTGGGGCGGCCGGAACTCGAAGGACTGCTGCAGGAGCTCCACGCGGTAGGGGCCCTTGTTGCTGCCGGGCAGCCAGAGCCCATCGCGCGTGAGCAGCTCGGAGGGGCCCATCTTCTCCACCGCGAGCAGGCCCGCGTAGGCCTCCTCTTCCATGCGCAGGATGCCCGCGAGCGTCTCGCGGTTGCGCTGCAGCCACGCGAGCACGTCCACCGTGGTCTCGATGCCGTGGAAGTGCCGCGTGTTGACCTGGACCTTCGACGTGTCGAACAGGTTGAGCACGGTGGACAGCGAGGCGTAGACGTCCAGGTCGGCCAGCTGCGCCTGCAGCCGCTCGCGCTCGGCGCGGCGCAGGTCTAGGCGGGCGATGTCCTTGGCCTCCAGGGCCTGGCGCAGGAAGAGGAAGTGCTCCATCCACGGCTTGAGCTGGCTCTCGAACGTCAGCCGCTCGGTGAAGGGCCAGCACGACCAGGGCTCCTCGTTGCCGGACAGCTGCACGGTCGCGTCCTTGCGACACGGCGGGTTGCGCTCCCAGGGCGAGTCACTGGCGAGCACGTACGTGGCGATGAGCGGCTCGCTCAGGTCGAGCGCGGAGATCCACGTGCGGCTGGCCGCGGTGGTGCTCCCCGCCGTCTCGGACGGCGCGGCGATCACGTGCCGACGCGAGGACTGGACGTGGAGGCTGGAGTTGACGAAGGTGCCGAGCCCGTCCTTGTTGGAGGCATGCAGGGTGGACAGCAGGTAGACGACCTGCTCGGGGCGGCAGTCCTCGGGGTTCTTGCGGCAGCGCTCGAGCGCGGGCCGCAGGTGGCTCTCCCGGATGCCCGTGGCCAGGCGCTGGCGCAGGGCCAGGGTCTCCTGGGGGAAGCTGGTGCGCAGCGGGGGCCACCAGCGCTCGGCGCCCTTGAGGTGCAGCAGCGCGTCCGCGGCGTGGTTCACCAGCTCCTCCACCACCTCGCCCCGGCCCTCGATGCCCTGCTCACGCAGCTGGGAGACGGTGTCCTCGAGCCGTTGCACCTCGTCCTGGGCCTCGCCCAGGAGCAGGTAGAAGTGCACGTAGGCGGCCACCACGGGCAGACAGAACACGGCGGCGATCGCCGCGGCGCGCCGCAGGTGGGTGCTCAGGTAGAGCCGGCGCAGCGCCTCGTTGGCATTGGCCTCGGCCACCACGGACAGGGTGCCGCTGGCGCGCGCCTCGGGCGTGAGCGAGGACAGGTAGACGCGCGTGAGCCGCGGCTTGAACGAGAGCGTGTCTCCCTCGAGCAGCGCGGTGACGAAGCGGCCCAGGCCCGAGAACGAGCGGCCCCCCTGCGAGTAGAAGTGCTCGAGCCGCTCGAAGGCATCCACGGGCAGCGAGGTGAGGCCCAGGGCGAGGTACTGCTCCTGGCCCTGCAGCAGCGAGGACAGGCTGTCCTCCTCACCCCGCTTGGGGATGTCGAAGGCGAGCGACACGCCGTGCGTCTTGAGCAGCCGCGCGAAGTCCTCGAAGCCCTCCAGCCCGTCCATGTGCGTCAGGCACAGGCGCGTCTCCACGGGACCGCCGCAGGCCTCGGACATGAGGTTGAGCTTGCCGCGCAGGAGCTGCGCGTAGCGCCGCTGCTCGTCGGGAGGCGTATCGGACAGCCAGCGCACGTCCAGGGCGATGACGGCCATGCCCTTCTGCCGGTGGCTGAAGCAGCGCTTCCACATGCGGCGCAGGGCCGCGCGGGCCGGCAGCGTCTCGTCCTCGAGCAGGGGCGCCGACACCTCCTGCACCACGCAGTCCGGCCCCAGGTAGACCTGCAGCAGGGGATCCGACGTGTAGCTGGGCAGGTACTGGCGGGCCTGGCGCTGCCAGTCCACGTCCAGGCCGATGAGCTGCGTCTTGCCGCTGCCCGCCGGACCGAACACCACCACGGTGGGCAGATCCACCACGGCGGCGCGGTTGACGAGCGGCAGTCCGGACAGGAACGCGCTGCGCACCTGGGCCAGACGGTGGCCGTCCATGGGCGGCGGGCCGCTCTCGGTGGCCGCCGCGGGCCGACCGCCGCCGCGCCGACGCTTGAAGAACTTCCAGGTGAAGAAGACGGCGAGGCCCACGACGAGCGCGAGCAACACCCACGGGAGCACCGGCCCCACGAGCGCCCAGATTTTCTGGAGCACCGTGAAGCTGCTCTTGACGGCGGTGACCTCGGTGTTGAGCGCCTTGACGCCCGAGCTCAGGGCCTGCGTGGGCTCGGCGCCCAGCACCTGGGAAACGATGATGTCTTGGGGCGATACCACGGTTCAGCCCTCCCCCCGGCTCGTGCCCGCGGCGGGGCGGCCCGAACGCGCGGCCAGCTGGAGCGCCTCCAGCACTTCTTCCAGACCCTCCAGCGACTCGAGCAGCTTCGCGTGGCGCGCCTCGTGCTCGGCGGGAGCCAGCCGGGTGCCACCCGCCTCCGGCTCGATCGCGCCCACGCCCGCGCGCACCTCGTCCAGCAAGGGCACCACGCCCGCGCTCAAGCGCCCGAGCTCGGTGTGGATGAGCTGCTCCAGGCGGGCCAGCTGGGCCCGGGCCCCGGGGGCCTCCCGTGTCGTCTGCACTTTGTCCTTCATCGCGACAACCACCACAGGATGACGGGGAGCGTCACCACCAACAGCGAGGACGCCGCGTAGTAGCGCCAGGGAAAGGCATGGACGAGCGGGGCCTGGGCCTCGACGGGCGGCGGCGCCGGCATGGCCTCGGGCTTGGGGATGCGCGCCGCCAGCCGCGTCTTGTACTCGCGCAGCCGGGCGGTGTTGCCCTCGTAGCGGCCCTCGAAGCCCGCGGTGAGGCAGAAGTGCAGCATCTCGAAGACGAGCGCCGAGGCGGTGCGCTGCTGCAGCTTCTCGTCGGCCAGCTCGTAGAAGCGATCGCCGCCCGCGTCGGTGCCGAACAGCTTGAACTGGAGCATGGGCCACTCCATCTGCTCCTCGTCCGCGAGCCGGCGCCGCACCTTCTCGTCGATGAGGTAGACGAAGGGCCGCAGCGCCTCCTCCAGCTCCTGCTCCCCGTAGGCCGCCCCCAGCGCCGCGCGCAGGGCGTCCACGTCGAAGAGCAGCTGCTGCTGCAACAGCGCCAGGCCCTGCGCGCCCACCCGGACCTGGATGCGCTCCTGCGCCGAGGCGGGCTCGGGCGGCAGCGATTGATCCAACAGGGCGCGCACCTGCCGGTAGGTCCGGAGGATGTTCTGCCAATGCTCGAGTTTCATGAGGAGACCGCCAGGGGAAAGGCACCCGCCCCGGCCACGGAGGCGCGCAGCACCACCGTGGCCTCGCCATTCCAGGCACTCAACAGGCGCTGCACCTGCTCCAGGAAACACGCCACCAGGGGCTCGGCGCTGGCGTCGAAGGGCTCCAGGAGGATCTCGTAGACGTGCAGCAGGCCCGCGCCGCGCAGCGCCCCATCCGGCGCCACCGTGGCCTTGAGCTCGCGCAGCCAGGGCAGGACGCGGCGGAAGGGCTCCTCGACGGGCGTGCCCAGGTAGTTGAGCAGCGCGGCCAGCTCATCGCGCTCGAGCGTGGACTTGACCTTCCAGGCCAGCAGCCGCGTGAGGCCCGCCACGTCATGGCGCAGGCCACTGTCCCGGTGCGGCTGGAGCCGACCCACGAGCTGCCACCCCAACCCCTCCACGTGTCGGCCCGGCGTGGACACCGTCACCCGGCCCACGGCGTTGGAGACGAACTGGGGCTGGTACCACAGGGCATCCACCAACAATTTGCTGGGCTCGGAGAAGGCTTCGGGCATGCGCACGAGCAGACTGTGACGCGGGCGCATTTCCTCGTCGAGACCCTCATCCACTTCGTAGCTTGGCCCCTCGCCCGGTAGGAAGGCCGGACGCATGGGCATGCGCCCCGAGCGACCCAGCACGAACACCCCGGTAATGGAGTGCAGCTGGGAATCCCGGCCGGCGGACATCCCCCGGATGGCGTATTCCGAGCGGGTGCCATCCGCGCTGATGGGTTGGGCAGGCTCGGCCTTGAGGTTCTCCACGGGCACCACGAAGGGGTGGAGGAAGTCCGGATGCGCCGAGCGGCCGACCGACCAGGCGCGGTCCAGGTCCAGGCACAGGCTGAAGCGGCTCCACTCCTTGCGCGCCGAGGGCACCGTCACGTGCAGGAAGAGGCCCTGCTCGGGCATCTGGAAGAAGGAGCGCACCGCTTGCACGGGGTGCTCGTAGCGGGCCGAGTCCTCCTGCTCCGGGGGGCTGCCGCCGAAGGCGAACTCACACGGCAGGCCCTGCGTGCCGTCATTGGCCGGGGCGTCGTACACCACGCTCGCCTGTTTGAGGTGCTGGCGCAGCGCGTGGAAGACGGCGAGCGAGGGTCGGTACTCGTCCAGGTGGCGCACGTGCAGGCTGAACACGCCCACGGGATCCCGCCGGGGAAAGGCGGACGCGTAGCGGAGGATGAGCCGCCAGCGGCCATCGGCCAGGCGGACGACCTCGGCGCCCTGCTGCGCGATGGGCAGCACGCGCAGCGCGCGCCGGGTGCGGAACGTGCCCGGCGCCCCATGCGAGGGCGTCAGCCGCAGCTCGGTGCCCCGCGCCAGCTCCAGCGTCTCCGTCATCTTCTCCGCGGGCAGGGCCTGCACGAGGCCCACCGCGGGCAGGGGCTTGAGCAGGAAGTCGAAGAAGGAGGAGAAGAGCCGCAGCCAGGTGGAGCGCAGGTTGTGCTGCGTGGCCAGGCGGGTCTGCACCGAGAAGAACGCCATGGACTCGATGAGGCGCCGCACATGCGGATCCTCCCGGTCCAGGGGCACGGTGGGATGGGATTCCAGGAAGCGCTGCCGGAAGCGCTCGAGCGCGTCCAGCTCGTTCAAGTAGTCCAGGTAGATGCGTTCGGATGCGTCGCTCACCGCCCACTCACCCCAGTTTCACGAGCGAACCACCCACGGTGGT
This sequence comes from Archangium primigenium, assembly GCF_016904885.1. NCBI lineage: Bacteria > Pseudomonadati > Myxococcota > Myxococcia > Myxococcales > Archangiaceae > Melittangium > [Archangium] primigenium. Next base: position 5,273,296 of record NZ_JADWYI010000001.1, on the reverse strand, counting down.
CATCGAGCCCTTGAGTTCCGCGAGGCCCGAGGACTCGAGCCCGAGTTTGCCCTGCGCGGCCACCTTGGTCATGGGCGCGGACAGCTCCGCCTGGGCCGTGCCCGCCATCTTCAGGTTGACGCCCTCCAGCTTGTTGTCGCCCGCGGAGGCCGTGAGGCTCGTCTGCATGGCCTTCATGTCCAGCTTGGACGCGGCCTCCACGGCCACGTTGGCGTTGGAGGTGAGCTTGGCGTCCTGGGTCGCGCTCTGGGTGAGCTTGGCCTTGGAGGTGAAGGCCATGTCCTTGGTGCTCTCCAAGGACAGCGTGTCCTGGCTCGTCCAGCTCGACTCCTTCTGCGACTTGAGGGTGAGCGTCCCGGTGGCGTCCACGGTGAAGTCCTTGCAGGTGATGGTGACGCTGTCTTGCTTCTGGACGTAGGTGCTCGTCTCCGAGGAGCCCTTCACCGTGATGGTGATGCTCGTGCCGTCCATCACCACCGTCTGGGTGATCTGATCATCGGCGTTCTCCACCTTTACGGTGACGCCTTTCTCCTTGTCCAGTTCGACGGTGCAGACGAGCTTGCCCATGGTTCCTCGCCTCGTGGGTGGGGAGCCCGCGGCTCCGCTGTCCTGTTACGACGGCTCTTCCTTCACCTGGATGAGCAGCGTGCCTTCGTTGAGCTGGATCTTCTGGGTGTCCTTGTCGTGGGTGCGCTGCATGAGGAACACGGGCTTGTCGTCCGCGTAGAAGTGCTTGAGCGCGGTGCCATTCTCCGGGGTCTTGCCCACCAAGAGCTGCACGCCCTGCCCATCCTGGGGCATGCGCGCGCCCGCGCGCCAGTCCAGGAAGCGCTTGATCCACGCTTTCTGGAACCCCAGCCCCACCAACACCCGCTCACCCTTGTAGGCGGGGAAGTAGAAGTGGCCCGGCAGCAGGTTGGGGTTGAAGGGCGTGGGGATGATCTGGTTGGCGAAGAGGGGAATCTTGACCTTGTACCCGTCCAGCGACGTGGCCGAGTCCGTGTACGCCTGCCACGTCTCGTCCTTGGTGTCGCCCTGCTCGCTGACGATGAAGCCCTCCACGTAGCGGGGGTAGCGCGGGGGCTGCCAGGCGGGCAGCTCCACGTGGGCATTCTCCTTGGCTTCCAGCCGGGTCGACATGCCGAAGGTGAACAGGGCGGCGTCATCGCCGTACACCTCCTCGCTCCCCTGCTCCTCCGTCACCTCGCCCCACAGGTGCAGGCCGCGCACGCGCAGCACGGCGTCCTGGGCCACGCCCGCGGCGCCCCAGGCCGCGCTCGCCGGCAGCTTGACGAGCGCGCCGGGCGTGAAGGCCTTCTCCGGAAAGGAGCGCCACACCAGCTCCAGCTCCGGCTCGCGCGCCTTGAGCCGCGCCGTCTCCAGGTTCACCTGGGCCTGCATCTCGTCCGCGATGGGCGTGCACAGCAGCACGTCCTGACGGATGCCGGTCACGGCGTTCTTCTGGCTCACCACCTGGGTCTGGGGACTCTCGGCCGTGGCGTTGAGCACCGTCACGTCGTGGCGGATGATCTCGGGCAGCAACACCTCCAGCCCGGCCAGGTTGTCCGCGTGCAGCGCCATCGGCGTGCCCGAGGCCTCCTTGGCGCCCGCGAACTTGTAGCCGTGGGCGGCGTAGTCGTAGGTGAACACGCCCGTGTGCTCGTGCACGTACCAGAGCACCCAGTCATAGAAGCTGATGCCACTGCCGGGCTCCAGCCCCACGAAGAGCATGGGGTGCGTGGCGCCGAGGCCCGCGTCCCAATCGTAGGCGAGCGCGATCTTCTCGCCCTTGTGCTCCTCGAGGATGTCCCGGACGGTCTTCGACGTGTAGAGCGCGCAGGGGTGGTGCTGGCGCCACAGCAGCCGCGCCGCGTCCTGGAAGCGCAGCCCATAGCGCCGATGGAGCACCACCTCCGAGGCGTCCGTGGCGACACTCTCCTCCACGAGCGTCTTGTCGGTGGCGAGCCCCTTGAGCTCCAGTGCGGTGTGGGTGGGCTTGGCCGAGGTCTCCGGGAGCACGGCGGACAGCGAGAGCGACACCTCGACCAGGTCGGGCTTGAGGAAGTCCGGCAACAGGACGTCCTTGTCCTGGCCCCCCTTGGCCTGGTTGTCCGTCAACACGAACTCGACCTCGCCCTCGAACCCCCAGCTGGACAGCTCCAGGGTGAAGCGCTTGAGGTGGCCCGCGTCGATGTCATGGGTCTTGCCGCCCATGCGCAGGGTCAGGCTGACCGCCAGTCGATCCTGGAAGACGCGCTCCATCAACGCTCCTCGTCCTCTTCGTCCACCCGGACCTGTCCACTCACGGTGTGAAACAGAAGACGCAGGGTACACGGAGCGCCGTGGAGCATGCCAGTCAGGACGAAGTGCAACCACAACCCGGAGTCCCGGCCGCGCAGCTCCAGCTCCGGCTCCTGCAGGCGCGGCTCCTGGTGGCGCACCACATGCAGCAGCTCGTCCGTCAGGGTCTGCATCAACTCCCGGGTGCCGAAGCGCTCGGTGTAGCGACCCAGCCCGAAGCCCTCGACGAAGTAGCCGTACCCCTCCTTGGTGTTGAGCACGGACTCCAGGTTCTGCCGCACGCGCACCAGCTCCCCCTCGGCGTCCGAGCCATGGGCGGGCGGGATGAATTTGTCGAGGAACGAGGGACGCGCCATCTCAAGCCCTGCGCCAGAAGAGGAAGACCTGCATGCCCTGGAGCGCGGGGGTGACGTAGAAGGCCATGCCGTTGTCGCGCTGGGCGAACTGCCACTCCTCGCCCATCGCCAGCTTGTACCAGGAGATTTCCGGACCGAAGGCGTGCGGGAAGGACGTGTGCGGCACGTGCTGGAACGCGATGCCCCGGAGGGCCAGTCGGCGCACCGTGGGCAGCCGCGCGGGGCTCGCCACCTTCACGCCCTCCATGGACGGGGGCTTGTTGGGATCCGCGCCCCGCACCAGCAGGTACAGCTCGCTCGAGGCGCCCTCCTCCAGCTCGGGCAGGGGCGAGAGCACGAACTGCCCGTCGCGCTGCTCGAAGGGCTTGTAGGTGAGCCGCGTGTCCTCGGGCCGGAAGACGCGGTTGAGCAGATCCATCCAGCCCCACAACCCCTGGCCCAGGTCCTCGTGCAGATAGGCCGGGAGCGTCTCGCCGGGCTCCTGCTCCAGATAGCAGCACGTCTCGAAGTAGAGGCGGCGCAGCAGATCGAAGAACGCGTGGGGATGCGGACAGATGCCGCCCCGCATGTCGGAGCGAAGCGACTGCAGGCGGCGCACCTCCAGCAAGGTCCGCCGGGCACTGGCGAGCCGCTCGCCGCGCTGGTAGCTGTCGAGCAGCAGCGTGCGCAACTGGCCGTGCACCTTCTCGAGCAGCGAGTCCAGCTCGCCGAGCAACTCCTCCAGGAAGGGATTGGGCCCCACGAGCAACAGGGGCGGCACCCGGCGGGGCGAGGCGTGCCAGGCGCCCTGGACGTCCTTGAAGAAGGTCGCCAGCTCCAGCGTGGAGAGCGCGCGCTCCGCGGACTGCTCGCTCGAGAGCATCAACCGGCGCAGCACGCGCTGCACGGTGGGCGGCTCATCGGCGTAGAGCGGCACGCCCTCGGCGCCGCGGGTGTCCTCCAGCAGGTGCAGGAAGACGGTGACTTCCGCGCGCCCGGTGGCCTCCAGCGAGAAGGACGGCAGCGCGGCGTTACCGGGCACATCCACCAGGAAGCCTCCCGGCAGGACGGCGGTCATGGTGGCGATGGACAGGCTGCCCTCGGCGAGCATCGCCTCGCTCCAGGCGAGCGAGGCGATGCCCGTTTGAGGCAGTCCGGACAACTCGGCATGCAGCCGCGCCTCCGACGAAAGGGCTTCATCCTGGGCGCGAAAGTGCTCGGGAAGGAGCGTCTGGCCAACCTGCCAGCGGACCCGCGCGAGCTTGAAGCGCTGCATGTCGTGGAATCCTGACGTGAGCGGTGAGCGACTAGCTCCCCGCGGTGATGCCCCACTTCTTGGCGACGTTCTTCTGGAAGCCGGTCGCCATCTCGATCGTCTGCTCCTTCGTCTGGGGCTTGATGCCCATCTGAAGGGTGAAGTTCTTGGGCGACTGCACCTCGGTGGACTCGTCGTCCGCCACCGTCAGGTTCAGGCTGTCGCCGTTCTTCTCGAGGATGCCCTCGAGCTTCTCGCCCTTGTTGGACAGGAAGTACTTCTTCTCGATGGGATCGTACTCGTAGACGACGTAGCTGAACGTGACCGACATGTCGGTCATGTCACCGAGCAGCGCCGCGCTCAGCTGCATCTTGTTCTCGGTGGAGACCTGCGCGGACAGGTACATGGCATCCGTGGTGCCGAGCTCCCACAGGTAGTGGCCGAGCACGCCCACCACGCCGCCGGACAGCGCCGCGCTGGGGTTGGCGGGATCCAGCACCGTCTCCTGATCGGCCTTGAGCGCCACGCCGCCCACGGTCATCTCGGTGACGAAACCGACCGCCGCCTGCTTGTCCTTCCGGAAGTTGAAGCCCTGGGAAACATTCAAGGAACGCGCGAATTGAGGCATTGTACCTTCCTGCTGTTGATGGGTGGGGGACTACGACGAGCGCCCAGCTATCCCAGGCGGGACTCCAACATCAGCTCCACATTCAGGCCCTCGAACTGGATGTGCGGCAGCACGGCCACCTTGCAGTCATACCAGCCGAGTTCTCCCGCCCGCGATTCTACCTGGACGCTGATGGCTTTGAAGGGGAATCGACGCAGAGTGAAATCGTCGGGGTTGGTCACCGTGGTGACGTAGCCCGCGAGCCACGACTCGATCTGCCGCTGCACGTACGTCGCATCCGCCGTGCTGCCGATGTTGTCGCGCATGATGCTCTTCACGTAGTGCGCGAGGCGGGTGATCGAGAACGTGTAGGCCAGGTTGGTGACGAGCTGCGCGTTCTCCGAGTCCTTGGGGTCCTTGAACTTCTGGGCCTGCTTGATGGACTGGGTGCTGAAGAACGTCGCCTCGCCGGTGCCCTTGCGGTACACGAGCGGGATGAAGCCGTTGCGGGCGAACTCGAACTCCCGGTAGTCGGGAATGGCGATCTCCACCGGCATCTGGATCATCTTCTGGCCCCGCAGGGTGAAGCTGTCCACCGGCAGATCCTGCACGAGGCCGCCGCTCTTGGGCCCGCGGATGGACTGGCACCAGCCGGACAGCTCGAAGGCGTTGGCCAGGTTGCGGCCCATCAGGTAGGCGGCGCTGCCCCACAGGTACTTCTTCGAGTCGCCCTCGGCGTCCTCCTTGAAGTTGAGCACCTCGCAGGGGTTGCTGTCGGGGTTCCACGGCAGGCGCACCACGTAGCGCGGCAGGGTCAGGCCAATGTAGGCGGCCTCTTCCTTGTTCCGCAGGGCGTGCCACTTGCTGTAGCGCGGGTGGCTGAGCACGCCATCCAGGTTCTTGAGCGACTCGAGCTGCTCGACGGTCTCGCAGTCGAAGAACTTGGGGCTCGCCGAGGCGATGAACGGGCAGTGCGCCGCGTTGGCGACCAGCGCCATGCGCTCCAGCCACGTCAGGTCCGCGCGCGTGGCGGCGAAGTCATACAGACCCAGCATCACGCCATAGGGCCGACCGCCGAACTGGTCGTACTCCTTGATGTAGACCTTGTCGAACAGGGCGCTGGAGAACAGGCTGCTCGAGTTCTTCTCGAAGTCCTCGGCCAGCTCCTCCTTGGCCACGTCCAGGATGTCGAGCGTGATGTCGGCCTGGAAGTTCGTGTGGTTGACGAGATCCTCGAGCCCGCGCCAGGCGGCCTCCATCTGCTGGAACTTCTCCGCGTGGAGGATCTCGTTGATCTGCGACTCGATCAGCTCGTCGATGCGCGCGATGCTCTTGAGCACCTCGCCCTTGTCGAAGCGGACCTGGCCCACGTCGTCCTGCACGGGCTCGACGTTGTAGAGCAGCGCCGCGAGCGCCGACATGAAGCGCTCGTCACCGGGCGTCTGCGTGTCGTTGGCCGACAGGGGCACCAGGCCCGTGCCGATCATCGGCTCGGAGCTCGTGGGAATCTCGAGCCCGCGGAACTTGAACAGCTCACTGAGGTAGTTTTTCTCGACGGCCATGGGAAGAGGAGTCCTCGGCGTGATGAAGGGGGCGGAAGGGAATCAGGCCTTGGCGGCCGCGGTGTTGTCGGCGGGAAGCGCGGGCTGTCCGGAGGACTGCGCGCGCGCCGTCTTGGGCAGCCGCATGGACACGTAGCTCTTGAGTTCGTCGCTCTCGAGCATCTTCTGCAGCTGCTCCTTGTTGGAGAACAGCTCGTAGATGGTGCGCCGCAATTCCTTGCGGTTGTCGATGTCCGCCTGCATCTCCATCAGCAGCTTGCGCAGCAGCATCAGCGCCTGGAGCTTGGGCACGTGATTGACAATCTCATCCGGGTTGAACGACTTGATCCCGGTGATGGGCAGCTGGATGTTCATCTTCCCCTGCCCATCCGCGCTGACCTTGTCGGTCACCTCGAGCGACAGGCTCATGCCCATGTCCCGCATCAGATCGTTGATGTTGGAGCCGGTGACCGAGCGCGTCTGACGCTCGTCCAGATCCGCCTGCCGATCCGTGGAGCTGCCTTGGGAGAAGTCCCCAAGCACAACCATCCGGAAGGGAAGCTTGACGTCCTCCTTCTGGCCGTTGATGGTGGTGCGGTACTTCAACGTGATACGAGACTTGGGCAACTTATCCTGGATGGACACGGCTTCTCCTTACAACACGAAGCGTTGTGCCGTTCCCGCGGTTCCCGACTCTCCCCCTCCACCGCGAGGACACAGCCCGCTGTGTTCTAGGGCGTTACTTTAGGGAGAAGCGATTCCGGGGGTCAAGGGTGGTCACCCACTTGGCGCCCGCGTGTACCCGTCTGGCGCGTTCGCGAGGCCCTGGAGCCCCGTGGTGTCACCCGAGAAGATGACGACCTGTTGGGTCTGCGCGGGGGAGTCCTGGAGCGCGTAGTACCCGAGGTACCCGTCCGGGGCCAGGCGCAGGACGCTCTCCTGGTCCCTCAGGACGAGCACCACCGTGAGCATCAGCACCGTCTCGGACAGCAGTGGGAGCACCTGCGCGTCGAACCGACGCCGCGCCTCCTCGGCCCAGAGCACGCCATTGCTCGCCCGGGGCTCGTCGCAGTGGATGCGCACCTCCACCCCTCCTGTGGGAATGGCCGCGAAGCCCCCCATGGAGTCCCCTTCCCCGAGCGTGCTGGCGCCCATGCGCAGCTCCCGCGCCGGCACGCGCTGCTGGCGCACCTCGCGCCGCACCGCCAGCTCCGTCTCCGGGAAGACCTTGTGGAAGAGCCAGTGCAGGGTGCTGGGACACGTCGGACGCAACAGCCGCAGGCGATCCCGCGACGCCCGTCTCCAGCCCGGCAACAGCGACTCCTCCCGCTCCGGATACAGCCCGGCGAAGCAGTCGCGCAGCAGCAGGTGATCGAAGTAGCCGATGAAGCGCTCGAGCCGATCATGATCGAGCTGATCCATCGTCTGCATCAGGAAGGAGGGCAGCGGAGACTGCGCACTGAGCAGCCCCATGTTCACCGTGATGATGACCTTGAGGTCCGGCGCGTCGATGAACTCGATGTCGTGTACCAGGTGGGACTGGTGCACGGCCGTGCGCTGCCCCCGGTACTCGATCTCCGCGCCCGCGTAGCGGGTCGTCTTGAGCAACGTGAGCAGCGCGGGGATGTCGAAGGAGCGGATGCGCTCGCGGATGCGCTGCTCGAGCGGGCCGTCCATCCGGTGCTACTCCCCTTCTTCCGGGCCCACGAAGGCCTCCAGGTCCACGCGGTAGAGCTGGTCCAGGGCGCGGAAGGTCAGCGAGTCGGTCCCCTGCTGCATGAGGGACTCCACCTCCTCGGCATGGCTGCTCAGCCCCACGAAGAACTTGGAGAACAGCGTGGGCAGGTAGACGCGCGGATCGAAGTGCTCCATCACCTGGAGCAGATCCGCCGCCACCACGCTGGCGCGCCGGTAGTCCTGACGCTCCAGGAGCGTGTCGAACGCGGCCAGCCGACGCATCAACTGCGCCAGGGCGGGCGAGACCGGAATCGTGGGCCCCGAGGGCTCGGGCGCCGCGCGGACGGGCTCGGCCACGACGGCGGCCACGGGGGCCACCTCGACCCGTGCCTCCTCGACCCGCGGCTCGGGCGCGGGCGGCGGCGCCGGCAGCGGCAGGGATTGCAGGTGGCCCTCCATCCACTGGGTGAGCCGCCGGAAGGGCGCCTCGCACCCGTTGCGGGGCATCACCCGGGCGAACGAGGAGAAGATCTCCTCGCTGAGCGCGAGCGCCTGCTCCAGCGGCTCGCGGTTGGCCGGCGCGCTCCAGCGCTTCCAGGTGTCGTTCTTGAGCCGCTCGTGATGCTCGATGTGCTTGTTGAGCACCTTGAGCAACCAGCGCAGGCTGCCATCGGCGAACACGTCCTTGCGCTCGCGCGGCCCGAAGGACGGCCAGTTGTAGAGCAGCGTGCTGGAGAGCGAGTGGAAGAGGATGGGCAGGGACGCCATGCCTCCGTCCAGGAAGAGGCCCAGCAGGTAGGGCCCCACCAGCCGCACGTCGTACACCCCGCCGCGCAGCAGCGCCTCCGCCTCCCGCGCCGCCTCGGCGTAGGCGCTCTTGGCGACCAGCCCGGTGATCCGCTCCAGCCGCTCGTCCGAGCCATCGAGCTCCGGCGGCTCGCCCTGCAGCGGCTTGTCCAGCAGGTGCGCCTTGAGCGGAGGCAGCGCCAGCGCGGGCTCAGCCATTCTGCACCGCCACCTGGCCCGGGGAGACGACCTGGATCATCCCGCCATAGGAGCACATCAGCGTGCAGGTGCTGTCCACCGCCGGCATGTTGCCGATGAGGACCTTGGGGCACCCGGGCGCCCAGGGGGCGGCCGTGGCCGGCACACACGGCATCGGCGTCAGCACGCCCAGCGCCGCCGCAGTCGCCGCGGCCACCATGGGGTTGGCCATCGATTGGCACATGCCAAACGGCAGGATGTTCACCATGGGCTTGTTGTCCATGATGTTGGCCGCCGGCGTCGTGGCCAGGATCTTGTTCGCGGGCAGGACCACCAAAGAGGAAGGCGCCAGCCCGAAGCTGCACTGCAGCATCGCACCCATCACGACTTGCACACCCATGGCCTACCCCCAGCGAGGAACTTCACGGGACGCGCCATTCTCACACAGCCGTCCCATCCTTTTCCAGGAGCTGCCCCCTGAGCGCGGTGAGCGCCTGGAACAGTCGGTCGGTGCTCTTGCGGTGGAGCGCACCCGTCAGGTACTGCGACTGGCACCACGCCACGTCCAGCGCGCCGTCCACCTTCTTGGGATAGAGCGGGATGAAGTCCGTGCGGTCCGGCAGATGCTCCGCGCCCAGCAACAGCTCGATCCGGCGGCGGATCTCCTGCAACCACGGGCCTGACTGCGAGCGCTGGGCTCCGGTGAAGACCAGCAACACCTGCCGGTAGTGCCCCGTGATGCCGCCCGTGGGCGCGGGCACCACGAGCGCGCCCCGGACGAAGGGCAGCTCCCCCACCACCTCGGCCACCTCGTCCGCCGGGTAGACGCGGCCCTCGCGTCGGGCCGAGCGCGGACCGCCATAGTGGTACACGCCGAAGGCCCGCGTGAGCACCAGGTAGCCGGGCGGGCGCTGCTCCGCCGGCACGAGCGTGAAGATGCCCAGGTCACCCGGGGCCTCCTGCCCGCTCATGTTCACGTCGCCCAGGATCCAGGCGCGGCCCGGCGCCGGGGGCGCCTCGGTGTGCACGTCTCGCACCCGGCGCGGCGAGTTGAGCACCGTGCCCCCCGCGGCCGGGTCCACGAGCACGTTCGAGGAGGGCACTGCGGCCAGTCCGCATTGCTTCACCCACGCCATCCAGCCCTGCCAGTCGATGGGCTCCTCGGGGTTGCGGAACCAGTGGGCCACGCCCTTGAGCGGCGTGCGCGTGCGCATCAGCAGATCCCTCAGCGCGGGGGTGACACCCAGCGCGCGCAGGGGGTGCTCGGTGAGCAGCTTGGGGTTGGCCTCCACGTCCGCCAGGTCCAGGTGCACGTAGGTGGCGCCCCGCAGCAGGGTCGCGAACAGGAACGCGGGCAGGTGTTGCAGCGGGTGATAGCCCGGCGCCGCCAGGTGCTCCCCCGGGCCCAGGCCGAACGTCAGCAGCCCGTCCACCAGCGCGCCCCGCCATGCGTCCTCCGCGAGCAGGGGCACGGGCGTGCCCGTCGGCTCCACCAGGGGCGAGAACAGCAGCCCCACCGGCTCGTCCGGCTTGTAGGTGTGCGAGGTGAACGCCGGCGCCGCCTGGCCCCGGCTCTGGAGCACCTGCTTCTCGAAGCCCTCCACGAGCAGCACCTGGTGCGGCTCGGTGGCGATGAAGTCGGGCTGGAGCAGGGCCAGCCGCCGCGCGATGAAGCGCCGTCCCTGGGGCGGCAGGTAGCTGATGCACGCACCCAGCCCCAGCGCCGCCGTGAGCGACACGAGCAGCTCCCCACCCACGGTGTACAGCAGGCAGACCTTCGCGCCCGCCTTGACCCCCTGCCGCGCCCACTCCGTGGCCCGGCGCGCCGCCTGCTCCTGCAAGGCCCGGTAGCCCAGGGTCTGCCAGCCCGCGCGCCGATCGTAGCTCCTGAGCGCGAGGCGCTCGCTCCCCCCATGCCGCACGACGATGTCATGGAAGAAGTCGTACTGCTGCCCCACCCGGCTCTTGAGCGGAGCGCCGCGGCCCACATGCGCGGCGGCCAGGGCGTTGGCGAACCCCTCCGCGTCGCTCCAGCTCGCCTGCTGCCACTCGGGCACGCCCGTCTCCGCGGGGGTGCCCGTCTCGAGCTGATCGAGGATCTTCCGGACGTCGAAGGGCATGCGTCGCTACTCCCGCCTCCGCCGCCGGGCGTGCATGCCCAGCAGGGTCAACAGCGTCACCATGCCCGCGCTCCCCCACTCCACGCCACTCGCGGAGCAGCCACTGCCGATTCCCGTCAGGATGCGGCCCACGCCTTCGACGGGGATCACCGCCTCGGGCGTCACCGAGTCCTGCAACCGGATCTGCACCTCGTCCTTGGTCTCACCGACCTCCTTCGGCTTGAACAGCACCCGGAACGTGGCGATGGCCGTGTCCGAGCCGGTGGGCCCCAGATCGAAGGTCCGCACGGAGTCGTTCTCCGCCACATGGAACACCGAGGCCCCCGCCTCCTTGACCGACACCAGGACGCGCTGGGACTGCGACGAGTTGTTGGTGATGAGCACGACCTCGGACTCCACTGACTTCGACACGTCGACCTGTCCGAAGTTCAGCGAACTCCGATTGACGTTCAGCACCTGCTTCGCCGCTTCTCCCTTCAAGGTCACTTCCACGGACTTCTGCTGGGAGGGCGAGGTCGTGCCGAACATCAACCGCATCAGCGAGGACGTCGCCACGAGGGGCTCGTATTCCACGGACACGTAGAGGGCCTCCTGCGCGGCGAGCACCTTGCCCTTCAAGGCCTCCAGATTGACCTTGAAGCGCTCGCCCTGCGTGCCAGGGGATTCCTCCACCGCAAGGGTGACGCTGTCATTGAGCTCATTGCGGATGTAGAAGCCTTCCGTCCGCTTGGGCCCGCCCGCGGTGACACTCCCGAAGTCCACCGCCGCCTTCGAGACGGAGAGCGTCGACGCCACGCCCTCACCCGTCAGCGTCACTTCCTTGTTGCCCGATTGTCCGAGCCCGAAGTCCAGCCGCAGGGTGCACGGCGCGGCCAGCGCGCCCACGGCCGAGGGCGTGAAGATGACGCGCAGCTCCGCCTCTTCCAGACCCGCCAGCGTGAAGCCCCGGTTCTGCTCGGGATCCGGCAGGAACTGCGAGCAGCCCACGCCCGAGGCCATGGTGGCCTTCACGAAGGTGGCGGGATCGATCAACCCATTGGTGATCCGCACATAGCGGTACGACGGCGTGTTGATGAGCTGTCGTCCGAACTCCAGACGCGAGTCCACCGACAAGGCCTCGGAAGTGCCTCGGCCATCCAGATTGATGGATTTGATCAACGGACGCGCGTCGTCCGTCGTGACCACCATCTGGACGAACGCGGACTGGCGGGTGGCGATGGGCTTGAAGCGGACCGTCACCGCCATGTCCTCGCCCGGATCCAAGCGGTAGGGCGTGGCCAGGTCCGCGTGCTGCAGGCTGAAGACGTCCCCGCCATCGGACAGGACGATGCTCCGGATGTGGAGCGAGCCCGAGCCCTCGTTCTTGATGGTGACGGTCTGCGGCTGGGAATAGCGATCCAACAGGATGCCCCGGAAGGTCAGCCCCTCGGCGGGCAGGAGCTCCAGCTTGGGGGCCGTTCCCTCTCCCCGTGCTTCCGTGGAGACCTCGCGGGCGTTGGACACCACCGAGAGGATCGCCGTGCGCTTGCCCTCCGTGGCCGGCTGGAACTTCAAGGGGATGTTCTTCGAATCGTTCGGGGCGATGACCATGGGCAGCGCCACGCTCCCATCCGCCAGGCGGTCGACCGTGAAGATCTGCGCCGTGTCGTCCACCCCGGTGTCGCCCGGCGAGGGCTTGCGCGTGAACACCAGTCGGCTGATGTTCAGCGGGCTCTCGCCCGTGTTGACCACCGTCAAGACGGAGGTGGTGGGCGCCTTCACGTTGATCTTTCCGAAGTCCACCCCCTCGGCCATCGTGGGCAGGAACGCCTCGGGTCCCTTGGCCTGTCCCGACACCGCCAGGCTGGGCCGCCGGTAGCTCTCCGAATCGGTCTCGATGACCAACACGCCCGCTTGATTGCCGCGGTACTCGGGCTTGAACTGGACGTCGAACTCGACGTAGTTGCCCTTGTTGGGCAACAGCACGTAGTTCGACTTGAAGTCGTGCACGGAAAAGGGTGGCGGGGTGGAGTTGCTGGTGAGCGTGGCGCTCTTGAGCACCAACGGATGCTCGCCTTGATTCTCGACCCGCACCCGCTCCGTCCGGGACGTTCCCACGTCCGTCGGAATGAAGGTGACCTCGCGGCCCACCAGGGCGATGCCATCGATGCCCCGGCCCTCCAACGTCACGGTCGAGAAGCCACCCGTGGCATTGATGGCGTTGCTGTAGACCTTCATGGGCCCCGTGATGTTGCCCAGCGAGGCCAGGCTGGGATTGAAGGCCACCTGGACCTGCTTCACGGCCGATCCGTCAATCGTCCAGGGCTGGGTGGCCGTGGGCGGCGTGATCGGAGACACGAGGACGAAGTCCGAGGGCAGGTCGAGCCCGCTGATGGACAGGGCGGACTTCCCACTGTTGCCGATGGTGAATTGAGCCGCCGCGCTCATGTGATTCAACTGCGTGGCCGCGAACGTCAACCGCGAGGGCAGTGTGATGTTCGCCGACTGCCCCTTGCCCGACAGGTTGAAGCGCACCGTGCCCTCGGCCGCGTTCGAGGCGACCTGGAGCCGGGCGGAATAGTCGCCGTTCTCCGTGGGCCTGAAGGAGACCGGAACCGTGACCTCCGCGCCAGGCTGCAGCTCCTTGGTGGAGGGATCCGTGCAGTCGAAGGGCGGCGGCGTCACGCTGGAATCGATGATGCTGATGATGCCCAGCGTGAGCGGGGCATCGCCCTCGTTCTTCACCGTCAACTCCCGGGGGCTCCGGGTATTCACGGAGACATTGCCAAAGTCGAGCTCCTGCTCGGTGGGACTGCCCGCGATGTAGAGCTTGATCCGGGGTTGTGTCCCCTTGCCAATGAGCGTGAGCCGGGGCTGCGGCACGTTGTTCGCGTCGCTCAACAGCGTGACGCTCTCGTTGACCAGGCCCGTGACGGACGGCGCGAAGGTCACCTTGATGTCGATGCTCGGACGGCTCGGGTTGAGCACCACGCTGGCGATGGACGGCCCGGTGAAGGCGCCATTGCTGAACTGCAGACCCTGGAGATGGATGTCGCTCGAGCCGTCATTGGTGACGGTGAACGTCCGCTCCGCCGTCGTCGTGGTGCGAACGTCCCCGAAGTCCAAGGTGAGGGAATTGGTGTCCGTCTTGGAATGGACCCGCAGCAGCTTCTGCGCCCCGCCCGACAAGGGGATGGTCACGAGCGCGTGGTCCGGATCATTGGTCTGGAAGACCAGGTTGCCCTCGTAGTCCCCAAGCACCGCGGGCGTGAACCCCACCGTGATCAGCTGCTCGCCTTGCGCGCTGGTCAGCTCGAAGTCCGTGCTCGGGCTGACCGAGAACGGGTTGACCCCCGAGGCGACGGTCGTCTGGAGCGAGCTGAAGCGCAGCTTGCCCGTGCCCATGTTGCGCACGGGAATCGTCAGGGTCGACATCGGCCCGCCCACGTTCTTCTTGCCGAAGTCACGCTTGCCCGTGGTCACCTGGAGCTGCGGCTTGACCCCCGAGCCCTCCAGCGACACGCGCTGACTGGCGACCTCCGTGTTCGCGCTGAAGAGATTCAGGTAACCCTGGAGCAGCGCGCTCGACTCCTGCGTGGGGCGGAAGCGCACCGTCAGCGTCTTGCCTCCCGGAGGCACCTCGAGCTCCGTGCCACGCGGAATCGCGGGCTCGAGCGTGTAGGCCGTGTCCCCCTCGGTGAAGACGTCGTAGAAGAACGCCGAGCCCGAGCCGGTGTTGTCGATCTTCACGTTGCGCGTCTCGCCCACGCCGCCGGCGCGGACCTCGCCGAACTCGAGCTTCGACACGGTGGAGACGCGCGGCCGCACGCCCCGGCCGCGCAGATCGATCTTGAGGCTGTTCTTGTAGGTCGGATCCGTGTTGCCCAGGACGACGGAGCCCAGGACCGGAGTGCCCGTGTCCTCGGGCGCATGGAAGTTGACCTTGATCTTCACGGAGGAGCCCGCCTCGCCCTTGGCCTTGAGCTCCGTGTTGTTCGGCGGCTTCTGGGTGATGGTGTAGGCCTCGTGGGTGGGCGGACCGATGGTCGCCAGCACGATGGGACCATTGCCCTCGTTGCTCACCGTCACCTCCAGCTCCATGTCACTGCCGACCGGCCGATCCTTGAAGTCGAGCAGGCCTCCGGACGTCATCACCACCTTGGGCGCGACGGGCGTGCCGGACACCGGAAGGGTGAAGCCGCTCAAGTCCCTGTCCCGGTTGACCAGGGCGATCTCTCCCGCGCGTGGCAACAGGGGCTCGGCGGTGGGCGCGTCGAAGCGCACCCGGAACGTCGCGGACGAGCCCGGGTCCGCCGGCGAGCTCTTGGCCTTCAACACCGTCCCGTTCGCGGGCTGCTGCGTCAGCACGAACGAGGAGTCCGTGGGCGCGCCAATGGAGTCCAGCAGGAGCGGACCCGTGCCGTCGTTGCTCACCACCACCTCCAGCTCCGGTGACGTCCCGGCGCGATGCGTCCCGAAGGCGAAGCCGCTCGCCGGGTTGAGCCGCAGCTTCGGTTTGACGGCGCTGCCCGTCATCGGGAGGGTGAAGGTCTTGAGGTTCTTGTCCGTGTTGACGACGGCGAGCGTGCCCGCGCGCACGAGCTCCGTCGTGTCCACGGTGGAGGAGGTGGGCGCGTCGAAGCGCACCTGGATCGTCATGGACGAGTCCGGATTGGCCGGCGTCGTCTTGGCCTTCAGCACGGTTCCATCCGCGGGCTTCCGGGTGACGGTGAAGGCGTTGTCCGTGGGCGTGCCGAAGGAGTCCACGGTGAGCGGGCCCGTGCCCTCGTTGCTCACCACGAGATCCAGGAGCTTGGAGGTCTCGGCGCGCACCGGCCCGAAGACGAAGCCTCCCGGCACGCTCAACACGAGCTTCGGTTTGACGGCGGTCCCGGACAGGGGAAGCGTGAAGGTGTTGAAGGCGCTGTCCGTGTTGACGAGGGCGATGGTGCCCGAGCGTGGGATGGCCGTGGTGTCCACGGTGGCCGAGGTGGGCGCGTCGAAGCGCACCCGGAAGGTCGCGGACGAGTCCGGATCGGCCGGCGTCGTCTTGGCCTTCAACACCTTCCCATCCGCCGGTTTCTGGAGGATGACGAAGGCGCTGTCCGTGGGCAGGCCGATGGAGTTCAGCGTGAGCGGGCCCGTGCCGTCGTTGCGCACCACGACATCCATCTCCTGCGACGTCTCGGCGCGCACCGGTCCGAAGGCGAAGCCTCCCGGTACGCTCAGCACCAGCTTCGGTTTGACGGCGGTGCCGGCCACGGGGACGGTGAAGGTGTTGAGCGTCTTGTCCGTGTTGACGAGGGCGATGGTGCCCGAGCGCGCGAGGGCCGTGGTGTCCACGGTGGCCGAGGTAGGCGCGTCGAAGCGCACCTGGAGCGTCATGGACGAGCCGGGATCGGCCGGCGTGCTCTTGGGCTTGAGCACCGTGCCGTCGGCGGGCTTCTGGAGGATGACGAAGGCGTTGTCCGTGGGGAGACCGATGGAGTCGACGGTGAGCGGACCCGTGCCCTCGTTGCTCACCACGATATCCATCGTTCGGGACGTCTCGGCCCGTACAGGGCCGAATTGCAGACCTCCGACCAGACTCATCGTGAGCCGCGGCTTGATGGACGTTCCCGTGAGCTGGATGGGCGTGCCCGGGAAGTCCGGATCGTTGGCGACATTGAGGTCGAGTTGGGCAGTGACCTCGACGCCATCGGCCGCCGGAAGATCGGAGGCCAGGTACTGCACGGTCAGTGTTGTGGATGCACCGGGAGCAAGCGAGATGGGCGGTGGCGTCTGCGCCGGAGTCAGCGCCACGGAGAAGGCATTGTTGCCAGTGATGGTGGGAGAGAAGGAGATCGCATTGGCGCCGACGTTGCGCACCACGATGCCTTGCGTGACGGCGTCGGTGGCGCGAACCTTGCCGAAGGCAATGGGCTCCGTATCCACGACCGTGGCGTATGGAATTCCTTCTCCGGCCAGATCGATGAGAGGCAGTTCCGCCGTGGCGTCACTGGTGATTTGAATCTGCCCATCGAAGGATTGTTCCGCGTCAGGTGCGAATTCGACCTCGATCTCCGCGGGCACGGCCCCTGGCTTGCTGTCTGGCTGCACGGTGATCGTGGCATTCAGGTCGAGCGGCTTCGTGATGTTGAAACGCCCGCCGCCCACCTTGGCGATCTTCGTGATCTTCAGCGGGGCTTCACCGTCATTGGTCAGCAGGATCTTCTTCTTGATGCTTGTCGTTCCTACCTGCTGGAAGCCAAAGTTCAGCGCAGTCCCGACGGACGACTTGATATGCCGCTCAAGCACGGTCAACTCGAGCTTGACGTGAGAGATACAGTAGGAACTGTTCTCCGGAACAAGCTTGAGTTTATTGACATCCCCCACGGCGGTCTTCCACCCAATGCCCGCGCCGAGAGATGCTTCTGCCTTGTTTACAACGCGACCCGCGGCATCCCCGTCACATTTGGTCGGTGTCGTTGCGCATTTGCGTTGTTGTGTCGAGAATGCGCTACCCACGGCTTGGTCGTTCACATACACCGTAACTGTGCGACTAAATGTGTTGGACTCGTGAATGGAAGCACCAAATACCGTGGCCTTGATCGCCTGGACATGCAGGCCGCGGTCCAGGGTGTATGAGATGTCCTTCGTGAAATCAGCGGACGTCGTGCTTCCCGGGCACTTGTAGGTCGTCCGCGAATCACATTGGAGACAGTCGCTGTTGCCGTTCCCGGTCCACGTCAGAAGAAGATCCGGTACGTCCTTGATGACCCGACTCTGGGTGGCAACCAGGGTCATGCCCACGGCCTGCGGTGCTTCTTCCGGCGCTGGACTTGCCGGCTCGGTTGGTCCACAGGCGGCCAGCGCGCCCAGGCACAGCAGGAGCCGCACATAGAGTCGGAGCACTTGTCTCTCCCCACGAAAAGAGCGGTAGGATTCTACCCGATCATGAGCTTACCTTCATCCACCCGGGGTGCAATCGTCGCGGTTTCGCTGGGTTGCTCGCTGGCCTCGGCGCAGTCCAACGACCAGTTGCCGGGCTTCGAGCTGGAGCGACTGGAGACCAACACCGGCCGCGGCACGGTGCTGGTCGGAAACGGCGAGCTCATGGTTCCGAGTGGCCTCAGCGTCAGCCTGCTGGGACACTACCAGAGCCAGCCCCTCGTGCTGAACAACGGCGAGAAGAACCTGGACATCGTCCAGCACCGCGCGACCGCGATGCTGTCCGCGAGCTACGGCGTCCTCTCCTGGCTCGAGCTGGGCGCGCAGTTGCCGTTCGTCCTCTGGCAGCAGGGCAAGAGCCCCACCGACGTCGGTCTGGCCGAGCTGAGGGCGCAGGGCCTCGGAACACCCGTCCTGCAAGCGCGCCTGGGGGTGCTGTCCCGGCGGCGACGGCAGCCCCTGGATCTGGCCGCGGATCTGGGCATCGGGCTGCCCATCGGCACGGGCTCCGCGCTGGCGGGGGATGACGGGCCCCGGTTCCATGCTCGGATGGTGGCGGGCACGGAGATGGGTTGGCTCCATCCCTCGCTCGAGGTGGGCGTGCTCTTCCGCCCCAACATCCTCCTGCCCTCCTCCCCCCAGACCCCTGTTCGCGAGGGGGCCAGCTCGGAGATCCGGCTCGCGGCGGCACTGGCCACGACGGGTCAGGGCCTCCGGGGAGAGCTGGGCATGCGCGCGACGTTCGCACAGCAACCCTCCCTGGAATTGCTCGGCGGGGCCCGTTTTCCGCTGATTTCGGGCCTGGATGCCTTCCTCCTCGGAGGACCCGGGATCGGCGCGGCGCCGGGCACTCCGCGCTTCCGCGTGGTCGCGGGCATCTCGTTCCGCAACGAGCCGCCTCCCAAGATCGCCTTCCTGGACGAGCGCTCGGACCAGGAGCTCCAGCTCGTCCTGGCCAACCCCGAGCGACCCACGCAGGAGAAGCCCGTGCGGCCGGTGCCCACATGGGATATCGCCCTGGGTCGCGGCGAGGAGCAAGGGCCGCTGGCCGCGGCCGCCGAGCCCCTGCCCACCGCGAAGCCGCATCAGCCCGGTGAGCGGGAGAAGGTCGTCTTGCGTGGGGAGATCCACTTCTCGCAGGGAAGCGCCGATCTCCCAGGCGTGGTACCCCTGCTCGATCAAGCCGTCCTCCGCCTGTCGGATCAGGCACGGGCGGGCGTCATCCTCGTCGAGGGGCACTCGGACAAGGATCGCGCGGACTCCTTCACCGCGGTCCGTCGCGCCCAGGCCATCCGGCGCTATTTGATCGATCAGGGGGTTCCCGCCACACGGGTCCGGATTCAAGGCTTCGGCGCGGATTGGCCTGTCAGCGCCCAGCCCGCCACCGAGCAGGAGCGGCAGCTCAACCGTCGGGCGGAAGTGCTCGTCATCACCGATGCCGCCGCCGAGCCGCTCACGACGCAGCAGACTCCTCCGTGAAAGCGCCTCCCCACTCCGAGGCCCATTTCCGCCTATTCTCCAAGTGCTCACGTGAAAGGAGTACAAACCTCATGAAGTACACCAAGGCCCTCCCCTGGCTGCCCGCGCTCCTGGCGCTCGGCGCTTGTGATGGAGAGACCGAAAAGCAGACGCCTCGGCTCGAGGCCGTCACCGTCAGCTGCACGCCGACGCAGGTGGTGGCGGGACAGAGCGCGCAGTGCAGCGCGAGCGCTACGGACCAGGAGGGCGCCCCCTTCGCCGTCTCCGCCTTCACCTGGACGAGCAGCGACAGCGCCCGGGCCCAGGTGGACGCCTCGGGCGGGGTGCGTGCCCAGGCCGCCGGCCCCCTCACCATCCGCGCCAGCGCCACCTCGGGCGGCATCACCCGCCAGGGCGAGGCCTCCCTGACGGTCTCCGACCGCCCGGCCACCGTGCACGCCGCCCCCATTACCGCCTCCGAGACATGGCGTCTGGCCGACAGCCCCCACGAGGTGCGTGGCCAGCTGTCCGTGAGCACTGGCGCCACCCTCACCCTGGAGCCGGGCGTCGTCGTGCGCTTCGCTCCGGACGCCGAGCTGCGCGTACAGGGCGCCCTGTTGGCCCCCGGCTCCGCCCAGGCCCCCGTCCAACTGCTCGGTGTGGCGCTCACCCCTGGCTCCTGGCGCGGCCTGGTGTTCTCCGCCTCGGGCAGCGCCTCCTCCCTCTCTCATGTCTCCGTGCAGGGCTGTGGTGCCCCCTCCGGCGAGGGCGCCTGCCTCTCCCTGCGCGACTCGGCCGCCCCCCTCCTCCAGGACGTCTCCGTGCGCCAGAGCGGCTCGGTGGGCGTGCTCGCCGACGCCTCCAGCGGCTTCGGCCCCGGCTCCTCCCGCCTGTCCGTCTCCGACAGCGTCGGCGTCGCCGTGCGAATGAGCGCCAACCTCGCCGGCTCCCTGCCCTCCTCCTCTTCCTTCTCCGGCAACGCCGCCGACGCCGTCGAGCTCTCCGGCAACGTCACCCGCTCCCAAGCCTGGTCCGGCTCCTTCCTCGTCCCGGAAACCCTGCGGGTCGAGGGGACGCTCACCACGGGCATCACCCTCACCATCACCGCCGGCAGCGTGCTGCGCTTCGCGCCCCGGGCCGAGATGCTCGTGGGCTATGACGAGAACCTCGCCTCGCTCGTGGTGGAAGGCACGGCCGCCGCGCCCGTGCGCTTCACCGCCGACGCCGCCAGCCCCCAGCCCGGCCACTGGCGTGGCGTGTACGTCGCTTCTGAAATGACTACTTCCAGCCGACTGGCACATGCCACGTTCGAGTACGCCGGGGCCGAGGGCGCCCTTGCCGGAACCCGTGCCAACCTGAGCATCGGCGGAATCTGTGAGACGTGTGTCACCCTCACGGATGTCACCGTCCAGAAGAGCAGCGGCCCTGGCCTCGTGCTCCATTCGCCGCTGAATCCCGAATCGGCCCGGCTCACCTCGCGTGACAATGGTCAGTACGCGCTCTCGATCGCGCCAAGACTTGTCCCCCTCATCGCCAAAGACAGTACCTTCAGCGGCAATGCCCTCGGCATCGAACTCATGGCCGGAAGTGTCGGAGTCAGTCAGACCTGGCCCAACCTGGGCCTTCCTTATGTGATTACCAACTTCGTCTATGTGGGCTCGGAAAGCCCCCCCACCCTCACCCTTGCGCCGGGGACGGAAGTCCGCTTCGCGCCCGGCGCGTTCCTGAGCGTGGGCACGCGCGTCGGCAATTTCCCGGGCAAGCTCATCGCCCAGGGGACGGCCCAGGCGCCCATCCGCTTCGTTCCCGATGCGGCCTCCCCCGCTCCCGGCTATTGGCGTGGCCTGCACTTCGGTCGGGCCGATGGCAGTCGCCTCGAGCATGTCGAAATCTCTCACGGCGGCGGCACGGGCGAGCCCGGCATCTACAGGCTCTACGGCGCTGGCAACCTCAATATCTACCGGGAGATTGGTCCCTTCTTCACCCACACCCGCTTCACCTGGGCCAAGGACTGCGCCATCACCGGCAGCCCGGGCACCCGTGACGACGAGACCTCCGTCAACACCGACTTCTTCCTGCCCGAGTACGCCAACTCCTTCGCCAACAACGGCTTCGACGGCCAGTGCGATAGCTGACGTCGACGTCCTTCACCTCGGCTCACCTCGGCCTCGGTTCGCCTGCTCGCGGACCGGGGCCTTTGACTGCCCGCGGCCCTCTGGCGCCTGGACGCCACCACCTGGCGTCCTCACGCAAGCCCCGCACGGCCTCCTCCGCTACAAGCCCCCGCCTCTCTTTCACCCCGGGGGGTTGTCGCCCATGTCTTCCCGTCGCTTCTTCCTCTCCACCGCCTTGTTCCTGGCTGGCTGTGGAGACTCTTCTCCCGTCCCCGCTTCTTCTCCCCGGCTCGAGGCCGTCACCGTCAGCTGCACGCCGACGCAGGTGGTGGCGGGACAGAGCGCGCAGTGCAGCGCGAGCGCCACGGACCAGGAGGGCGCCCCCTTCGCCGTCTCCGCCTTCACCTGGACGAGCAGCGACAGCGCCCGGGCCCAGGTGGACGCCTCGGGCGGGGTGCGTGCCCAGGCCGCCGGCCCCCTCACCATCCGCGCCAGCGCCACCTCGGGCGGCATCACCCGCCAGGGCGAGGCCTCCCTGACGGTCTCCGACCGCCCGGCCACCGTGCACGCCGCCCCCATTACCGCCTCCGAGACGTGGCGCCTGGCCGACAGCCCCCACGAGGTGCGTGGCCAGCTGTCCGTGAGCACTGGCGCCACCCTCACCCTGGAGCCGGGCGTCGTCGTGCGCTTCGCTCCGGACGCCGAGCTGCGCGTACAGGGCGCCCTGTTGGCCCCCGGCTCCGCCCAGGCCCCCGTCCAGCTGCTCGGTGTGGCGCTCACCCCTGGCTCCTGGCGCGGCCTGGTGTTCTCCGCCTCGGGCAGCGCCTCCTCCCTCTCCCATGTCTCCCTGCGGGGCTGTGGTGCCCCCTCCGGCGAGGGCGCCTGCCTCTCCCTGCGCGACTCGGCCGCCCCCCTCCTCCAGGACGTCTCCGTGCGCCAGAGCGGCTCGGTGGGCGTGCTCGCCGACGCCTCCAGCGGCTTCGGCCCCGGCTCCTCCCGCCTGTCCGTCTCCGACAGCGCCGGTGTCGCCGTGCGCATGAGCGCCAACCTCGCCGACTCCCTGCCCTCCTCCTCTTCCTTCTCCGGCAACGCCGCCGACGCCGCCGAGCTCTCCGGCAACGTCACCCGCTCCCAAGCCTGGTCCGGCTCCTTCCTCGTCCCGGAAACCCTGCGGGTCGAGGGGACGCTCACCACGGGCATCACCCTCACCATCGCCGCCGGCAGCGTGCTGCGCTTCGCGCCCCGGGCCGAGATGCTCGTGGGCTATGACGAGAACCTCGCCTCGCTCGTGGTGGAGGGCACGGCCGCCGCGCCCGTGCGCTTCACCGCCGACGCCGCCAGCCCCCAGCCCGGCCACTGGCGTGGCGTGTACGTCGCTTCTGAAATGACCACTTCCAGCCGACTGGCACATGCCACGTTCGAGTACGCCGGGGCCGAGGGCGCCCTTGTCGGAACCCGTGCCAACCTGAGCATCGGCGGAATCTGTGAGACGTGTGTCACCCTCACGGATGTCACCGTCCAGAAGAGCAGCGGCCCTGGCCTCGTGCTCTATTCGTCCCTGAATCCCGAATCGGCCCGGCTCACCTCGCGTGACAACGGTCAGTACGCGCTCTCGATCGCGCCAAGACTTGTCCCCCTCATCGCCAAAGACAGTACCTTCAGCGGCAATGCCCTCGGCATCGAACTCATGGCCGGCCATGTCAATGACAGTCAGACCTGGCCCAAGCTGGGCCTGCCTTATGTGATTACCAACTTCGTCTATGTGGGCTCACAAAGCCCCCCCACCCTCACCCTTGCGCCGGGGACGGAAGTCCGCTTCGCGCCCGGCGCGTTCCTGAGCGTGGGCACGCGCGTCGGCAATTTCCCGGGCAAGCTCATCGCCCAGGGGACGGCCCAGGCGCCCATCCGCTTCGTTCCCGATGCGGCCTCCCCCGCTCCCGGCTATTGGCGTGGCCTGCACTTCGGTCGGGCCGATGGCAGTCGCCTCGAGCATGTCGAAATCTCTCACGGCGGCGGCACGGGCGAGCCCGGCATCTACAGGCTCTACGGCGCTGGCAACCTCAATATCTACCGGGAGATTGGTCCCCTTCTTCACCCACACCCGCTTCACCTGGGCCAAGGACTGCGCCATCACCGGCAGCCCGGGCACCCGTGACGACGAGACCTCCGTCAACACCGACTTCTTCCTGCCCGAGTACGCCAACTCCTTCGCCAACAACGGCTTCGACGGCCAGTGCGATAGCTGACGTCGACGTCCTTCACCTCGGCTCACCTCGGCCCCGGTTCGCCTGCTCGCGGACCGGGGCCTTCGTGTGTCCGAGTCCACTCGCGTCTCAACGCCGCGATGACGTGACGCCAATGCGCAACAGGAAGCGGGCCTTGCGCTCCAGGTCCGCCAGGTGCCGGGACGGCTGCGCCACGGGCACCGGCGCGGGGCGCGGACTCGCGGGCACGATGGCGCGCACGGGCGCCACGACGGGCGCGGGCGGTGCGGCCGGACGCCGGGGCTCGGGCGCGCTCGGGTCGTGAATCACCACGGGGATTTCAATGCGTCCGCGCACGGGTCGCCGGGGGCCGGACTGTCGCCGAGGCAGGGGCGGCACTTTCTCCTCCACCCCGCGCCCGTGGAGCCACGCCCCACAGCGCCAGAGCACGTCGTGGCGCTGGGCCAGCAGCGTCCAGAAACGATCCCGTTGCTCGATGGCCCGGAGCAGCGAGGGCCCCGTGTCGTCGCCCTCCTCCGATCTGCGCCCGAGCATCAGCCGCAGCTTGCCCACCAATTGCTCGGCCTCGGTGAGGTTCGCGCCGGACAGCGGCGAGCGGCCCGCGAGGCGGCCCTCGTTGCGGCGCAGGAGCGCGGTGAGGGCGGCGCAGTCCTCCAGGATGTCCTGCTGGGCCCGGAGCCACACCTCCTCGGCGTCCGCGTCGGACAGCAGGCCCGCCTCCGCCAGGGCATCCGCCGTCTTGCGCAGCTTGCGACGCAGGCCCTGGGCCTCGTCGAACAGGCGGCCGAAGGACGAGGCCTGGAGCTCGTGCTCCACCCGCAGCTCGGCGAAGACGAGCCCCTGGGCGAGCCGTGGCAGTTGCGACAGCTCCACGAGGTTCACGTTGGGCAGGCGGCCCACGAGGACCGAGCCCGCGCCCACCACGTTCTCCACGCCCCGCACCACCGCGTGGTAGGCGAGCACCACGTCCGCGCCACACGCCTCGATGAAGCCCGGCTCGATGGCCATGGCCGCCGGGTAGAACGAGTCGTAGGCCGTGCGCGAGGCGATGGTCTCCAGCTCCGAAGGCTCACTCCGCTCGTCTTCACCCATACGGGCGAGCCTACCGAGCGGCCCCGGCGCGCCGCAATGGCCGCCGGGGACGCCCTACTTGAGCTCGCGCTGCAGCTTCGCCAGCAGGTTGAGCGCCTCCAGCGGCGTCAGCTCGTTGAGCGAGGCCGCCTGCAAGGACTCCAAGACCTTCTGCTGCGCGGGCGCGAGCGTGGGGCCCGCGCTCCCACCGCCGAACAGGCCGAGCTGTCCCGGCGCGGGCGCGCTCGCCTTGGCACCCCGCCGCGCGAGCCGGGGCTTGCCGTTGTCGTCGAACTCGCCGGATTCCAGGTTGCGCAGGATGTCCCGGGCGCGCTCCACCACCTCGGGGGGCAGGCCGGCGAGCCGCGCCACTTCGATGCCATACGAGCGGTTGGCGCCGCCGGGCACGAGCTTGCGCAGGAAGAGCACCTTGCCGCCCTGCTCCTTCACGGCGATGCAGAGGTTCTTCACCCGGGGCTTCTCGCGCGCCAGGTCCACCAGCTCGTGGTAGTGCGTGGCGAAGAGCGTGCGCGCGCCACACTTGTCGTGCAGGTGCTCGGCCACCGCCCAGGCGATGGACAGGCCGTCGTAGGTGGACGTGCCGCGGCCAATCTCGTCCAGGATGACGAGGCTGCGCCGCGTGGCGTGGTGCAGGATGTGGCTCGTCTCCGTCATCTCCACCATGAAGGTGGACTGGCCCCGCGCCAGGTTGTCCGCCGCGCCCACGCGCGTGAAGATGCGATCACTCAGGCCGATGCGCGCCGAGGCCGCCGGCACGAACGAGCCCGCCTGCGCCATGAGCACCGTGAGCGCCACCTGCCGCATGACGGTGCTCTTGCCCGCCATGTTCGGGCCCGTGATGATGAGGATCTGCGACTCGCCCGAGTCCAGCTTCACGTCGTTGGGAACGAACGCCTCGCCCGCCCCCAGCACGCGCTCCACCACCGGGTGACGGCCGCCGGTGATGGTGAGCACCTCGGAGTCGTCCACCACCGGGCGCACGTAGCCGTACTCGGCCGCGCACCGCGCCAGCGACAAGAGCGCGTCCGCCGTGGCCACGCCCTCCGCCGCCGAGCGCAGCCGTGGCGCCTCCTTCACCACCTGGGCCCGCAGCTGCTCGAACAGCTCCAGCTCCAGCGCGCACCGCCGCTCCTCGGCCGTGAGCACCTTCTCCTCGTACTCCTTGAGCTCCGGCGTGACGAAGCGCTCGGCGCCCACCATCGTCTGCTTGCGGATGTAGTCCGGGGGCACGGAGTTCAGGTTCGACTTCGTCACCTCCAGGTAGTACCCGAAGACGCGGTTGAAGCGGATCTTCAGCGAATTGATGCCCGTGCGCTCGCGCTCACGCGTCTCGAGCTTCAGCAGGAAGTCCTTGCCGGAAGTGGACAGCTCCACGAGCTTGTCCAGCTCGGCGTGGAAGCCCGGCCGGATGAAGCCGCCCTCCTTGAGGACCGCCGGGGGCTCGTCCACCACCGCGGACAGGAGCACCTGGGTGAGCTCCGGCAGCGCCCCGAGTGGCCCCGCGAGGCTCTTGAGCAGGCCGGACTCGCAGCGCGCGAGCGCCGCCGACAGCCGGGGCAGCTGCGCCAGGGACACCGCGAGCGCGCGCAAATCCCTCGCGCTGCCCGCGCCGAGCGACAACCGGCCGCACAGCCGCTCGATGTCGCCGACTTCCTTGAGGATGCCCGTGAGCTCCTCGCGCCACACGCTGCGCCGGGACAGCTCGTCCACCGCGTCCAGGCGGGCGTTGATCTCCGGCAGCGAGCACAGCGGAGCCGCGAGCCACCGGCCGAGCTTGCGCGCCCCGAGCCCCGTCGCCGTGCGGTCCAGCACGCCCAGCAGCGAGCCCTTGCGCCCGCCATCGCGCAGGGTGCGCAGCACTTCCAGGTTGGCGCGCGAGGACTCGTCCATGACGAGGTGCCCGCCGCGCTGCTGGCGGCTGAGCCGGTCCACGTGCGCCGCGGCCGTCTTCTGCGTGTCCTTGAGGTAGCGCAGCGCCGCGCCCGCCGCGCCGGTGGCCAGGGGCGCGTCCTGCAGGCCGAACGCCTCCAGCGACTGCACCGCGAAGTGGCCCCGCAGGTACACCGCCGCCCGCGCGGGCTCGAATGCCGCCTTCTCCAGCTCCGCCACCGCCGGGGGCTTGTTGAGCCGCGAGGTGACGAAGGTCGTCTCCGGGCTGTCGCGGAAGCCCTCGGGCACGAGCAGCTCGCGCGGCTCCACCCGGGCGAGCGCCTCCACCAGCTCCTGGCTCGTCTCCGCCTCCAGGGTGAAGAACTCGCCCGTGCTGGCCTCCAGCAGCGCCGCGCCGAAGCCCTCGGCGCCCGGGTACACGGCGGCCAGGAAGTTGCTCGCCCGGGGCTCGAGCGACTCCTCGTCCAGCACCATGCCCGGGGTGATGACCCGCGTCACCTCGCGGCGCACGATGCCCGGCGCGCTGCCCGCCTCCTCCACCTGCTCGCAGATGGCCACCTTGAGGCCGTGCTCCACGAGCCGGGCGATGTAGCGGCGCGCCGAGTGGTAGGGCACGCCCGCCATGGGCACCTTCTCCGCGTTCTTGGCCCGCGCGGTGAGGGTGATCTGCAAGAGCTCCGAGGCGCGGATGGCGTCCTCGAAGAACATCTCGTAGAAGTCTCCCAGCCGGAAGAAGAGGATGGCGTCCGGATTGAGCGCCTTGACCTCGAGGTACTGCCGCATCATGGGGGTGAGCGCGCCGATCTCCCGCGCCGCCGCCGGTTCGGTTTCCACCGGAACCTCGGCCTCCTCCCCACTTCCCTTGGCTTCCTTCCGCGTCGCGCCCATCGCGGCTCCTTGTCTCATGCGTTCGGGTCGGGATCAACAGAACACCCGACCTCCGCCGTCTACCTCGTCGCTCCTACTCCGGCCATGGGGCCCGGCTCGCCTGGACGCCCTGCGTCCCCGAGGGACGGAAATCGGTCCGGCGGCGTCCGAAAACCATGGCCCGAGGCCGGGGAGCATGCGATCCGTCCCGACATGGAGACCCAACCCCGCCCGCCCCCGCCCCGGCTGTTCCAGGTCGCCACCGCGCCGTTGCAGGCCTTCTTCCGGTTGGAAGCCAGCAGCGGCATCCTCCTGGCGCTGTGCGCCGTGGCGGCCATGGTCTGGGCCAACTCGCCCTGGTCGGCGGGCTATGGCGCGCTCTTCGACGCGCCGCTGTCCCTGGGGGTGGGCGGGGCCCCCTCGCACTTCACCTTCCGCGAACTCATCAACGACGGGTTGATGACGATCTTCTTCTTCCTGGTGGGCATGGAGATCAAGCGCGAGCTGGCCACGGGCGAGCTGCGCACGGTGTCCCGGGCCCTCCTGCCGCTCATCGCGGCGCTGGGGGGCATGGTGGTGCCCGCGGCCGTCTACATCGCGCTCAACGCGGGCACGCCGGCCATGAAGGGCTGGGCCATTCCCATGGCCACGGACATCGCGTTCGCCATCGGGTGCCTCACCCTGCTCAAGGGCCGGGTGAGCCATGGCCTGGTGGTGTTCCTCACCGCGCTGGCCATCTTCGACGACATCGGCGGCATCCTCGTCATCGCCCTGTTCTACGGCTCGGGCCTGCACGTGGAGTGGCTGCTCGGGGGGCTGGGCCTCACGGGGGTGCTGTGGGCCTGCAACCACTACTACGTGCGCAACGGCGTGGTGTACGCGCTGCTGGGCACGGGGCTCTGGTACGCCCTGCACCATGGCGGCATCCACTCGACCATCGCGGGCGTCATCACGGGCATGATGATCCCCGCGCGGCCCGTGCGCCGGGGCCGTGAGGTGCTCGAGGAGCTGCGCGGCTTCATCGACGAGCTGTTGCGCGCGCCCCAGGACGAGGCGGTGCGCACCCAGCAGCTCCTGCACATCGAGGAGCAGATGGAGGACATCGAGCCGCCGCTCACGCGCTTCGTGCACCTGTGGCACGGCTGGGTGTCCTACGGAATCGTGCCGCTGTTCGCCCTGGCCAACTCGGGCATCGACGTGCGGGGCATGCACCTGGCGGACCTGCTCGCGCCCCTGCCGCTGGGGGTTCTGCTGGGCCTGTTCGTGGGCAAACAGGTGGGCATCTTCCTGTTCACCTGGGTGGCGGTGAAGGCGGGCGTGTCCGAGATGCCGGGCGGGTCGGGACTCGGGCAGCTGCATGGCGTGGCGGTGGTGGCGGGCATCGGCTTCACCGTGGCGCTGTTCGTCGCGGGGCTGGCCTTCGCCCAGGAGCCCGAGCTGCTGTCCCAGGCGAAGCTGGGCATCCTCCTGGGCTCGCTGCTCTCGGGCGTGGTCGGCTATGGAATCCTGCGCCTGGCGCGGCCCCCCCGGCCCCAGGAAGGTTGAGTTCGCGGGGCCCGCCGTGGAAAGGTGCCGGGCACCGTGCTCTTCCAGGATTTGAACCGCATCCGGCAGATTGGCGTCATCGCGGCGCGCCATGGCTTTGGCGAGTGGTTGGAGCGCGCCGGGGTATGGCGGCTGCTCGGGCGGCGCGAGAAGGTGGAGGTGGCGCCGGAGACGCAGCGCGCCAGCACCGCGCGCCGCTTCCGCATGCTGCTCAATGACCTGGGGCCCACCTTCGTCAAGCTCGGGCAGATCCTCTCCACGCGCGCGGATCTGCTGCCGGCCGAGTACATCGAGGAGCTGGCCACGCTGCAGGATCACGTGGAGCCCATCGCCCTGGAGGAGGTCTACACGCGCATCCGCGAGGCGCTCGGGCAGGAGGCCTCGACGCTCTTCAAGCAGATCGATCCCCAGCCGCTCGCCGCGGCGTCCATCGCCCAGGTGCACCGCGCGGTGACGCTCGAGGGCGAGGAGGTGGTGGTCAAGGTGCAGCGGCCGGGCATCTCCGCGCGGATCGACTCGGACCTGGGCGTCTTGCGCTCGCTGGCCAAGCTGCTCGAGGCGGTGGTGGAGGAGACGGGCATCTACTCGCCCACGGGCATCATCGACGAGTTCGACCGGGCCATCCACGAGGAGCTGGACTTCATCCAGGAGGCCGCGAACATCCGCGCCTTCCAGGAGAACCACCGCAACCGGCCGTACATGACCATTCCCCAGGTGCACGCGGGGCTGAGCAGCCGCACGGTGCTCACCATGCAGTTCGTGCGGGGCGTGAAGGTGAGCCAGGCGCAGCTGTCCCCCGAGGACCGGCGCGAGGTGGCGGGCCACCTGCTCGACACGAGCTTCCGCCAGCTCTTCGAGGACGGGCTGTTCCATGGAGACCCCCACCCGGGCAACATCCTGGTGCTGGAGGGCAACCGGGTGGCGCTGCTGGACTTCGGCGTGGTGGGCCGGCTCACGCGCGCCATGCAGGAGACGCTGGTGATGCTGGTGCTGGCGGTGGCGCTCAAGGACAGCGACTCCGTGGCGCGCATCCTCTACCGGATTGGCGCGCCGGACGCGCGCGCCAACCTGATGGGCTTCCGCAACGACATCGAGAGCGTGCTGGGCAAGTACCTCACGACGACGCTGGGCCAGGTGGACGCGCGCAGCGTGCTGCGGGACCTGTTGGATCTGGCGGTGAAGTACCACATCCGCGTGCCCAAGGAGTACGCGCTGCTGGGCCGGGCCTCGGTGTCCACCGAGGGCATCCTGCGCACGCTCCACCCGGACCTGAACGTGATCGAGGTGGCGATGCCCTACGCCAAGGAGCTGCTCGCGGACCGGTACGATCCGAGCCAGCTCCAGGGCGGGCTCATGCGCACGCTCCTGCGCTTCCAGTCCATGGCGGCGGACCTGCCCACGCAGCTGTCGCAGATCCTCCTGGACCTGGAGTCGGGGAAGTTCAGTGTGACGGTGCGCGCGGAGCAGTTCGACCGGCTCAACGAGAGCCTGCGCACCGCGGCGATCGTCATGTTCCTGGGCCTGTGCGCCTGCGGCACCATCGTGGGCGTGTTCATCTCCTTCGCCCAGGCGCCGCCGTGGCAGTACCACGGCCTGCCCGTGCTGGGCCTGTTGGGCGTGGCCATGTCCGCGGCGCTCTTCGGCGCGACCTTCACCTGGTACCTCTTCGGCAACCGCATCGGCTTTGGCAAGGTGCGCGTGCGCAAGTGGCTCGGGCCCGCGACCAAGCCTCCGCTCAAGTAGGCGCCGGGTGCTTGCCCTCCGGCACGCTCGGGGGCTGTTCGTGGCCGGACTCGCCGCGCCCCAGGCGCGTCTTGATGCGGTCGGCCACCACGTAGAACGCGGGCACCACGAGCAGGCTGAGCACCGTGGACAGCGACAGGCCGCCGAGCACCGCCACCGACATGGGGGCGCGCGTCTCGCTGCCCGCGCCCAGCGACAGCGCCGCGGGCACCGCCGCCATCATCGTGGCCAGGGTGGTCATCAGGATGGGCCGCAGGCGCACCGGGCCCGCGCGCTGCATGGCCTCGGTGGCCGTGGCGCCCAGCTCGCGCTGCTGCAGCGCGTAGTCCACCAGGATGATGGAGTTCTTCTTCACGATCCCCATGAGCAGCAAGAGGCCGATCATGCTGAAGATGTTGAGCGTGGTGCCCGTGGCGGCCATGGCGAAGGCGGCGCCCGCCACCGACAGCGGGAGGATGGTCAGCACCGTCACCGGGTGGAGGAACGAGTTGAACTGCGAGGCGAGCACCATGTACGCCACGCCGATGCCCAGGAGGAGCGCGAAGATGAGGCTGCTCATGGACTCCTGGAAGGCGATGCTCGAGCCGCCGAACACCACCCGCGAGCCTCCGGGCAGCTCGCCCGCCAGGCGTCGCACCGTCTCCAGGGCCTCCTGCTGCGTGGAGCCCGGGGCCACGTTGGCGAAGATGCTGATGGCGCGCTCGCGATCCCGCCGGGTGATGGCCTGGAGCGCCGGGCGCTCCTCCTGCGTCACCAGCGTGGACAGCGGCACCAGCGCCCCCGTGCCCGTGCGCACCTTGAGCAGCGACAGGTCCTCCGGGCGCGAGCGCTGATCCTTGAGCAGGCGCATGCGCACGTCGATGCGCCGGCCCCCGGTGCTGTACTTGCCCACGCGCACGCCGCCCACCAGGGCGTTGAGCGTGCTGCCCACCGAGGCCATGGACACGCCCAGGTCCGCCGCGCGCGCCCGATCCGGGGTGATGCGCAGCTCCGGCATGCCGAGCTGGTAGTCGGAGTCCACGTCCACCACCTTGCCGCTCGCCTGGAGCTTGTCGCGCATCTCCGTGCTGGCCTCGATGAGCTGCTCCCAGTCCGAGCCGCGCACGCTGAACTCCACCGGGAAGCCCCGCGAGGCCGTGAAGCCGCTCTGCGACAGGTCCATCACCACCGCGCGCAGGCCGGGGTAGGAGTTGAGCTCCTTGCGCAGCACCTGCTGGAAGTCGGACTGACTCATGCGCTGGTCGGGCGGCACCAGGGTGATGTTGAGCATGCCGCCGTTCACGCTGCTCACGCCGCCACCGCCGCCCACCACCGCGAAGAGCCGCGCCACCTCGGGCCGCCCGAGCACGAACGCCTCCGCCTTCTGGAAGATCTTGTCCGTCTCCTCCAGCGTGCTGCCCACCGACGTCTGCATGCGCACCATGAGGCGGCTCTGGTCCTGCGAGGGGACGAACTCGCTCGACAGGCGCTGGTAGGCCAGCCCCGACAACGCCAGCACCCCCACCGCCCCGCCCAGCACCCACCAGGGGTGGCGCAGGCCCCGCGCGAGCACCCGGCCGTAGACGCCCTCCAGCCACGTGAAGGCGCTGTCCACCGCCCGCCCCACCCGGCCACGCCCCTCGCGCGACGTCTTGAGCAGCTGCGCGCAGCGCGCCGGCGCCAGGGTGATGGCCTCCACGTAGGACAGCAGCACCGCCACGCACAGCGTCACGCCGAACTGGAGGAAGAACTTGCCGATGACGCCCTTCATGAAGACCACGGGCAGGAAGATGGCCACCACGGCGAGCGTGGCCGCCAGCGCCGCGAAGGTGATCTCCCGCGTGCCCTCGCGCGCCGCCGTCACCCGATCCGCGCCCTCCTCCGCGTGCCGGAAGATGTTCTCCATCACCATGATGGCGTCATCCACCACGATGCCCACCGCCAGGGACAGGCCCAGCAGCGTGAAGGTGTTGAGCGTGAAGCCCAGGAAGTAGATGCACGCCACCGTGCCCAACAGCGACATGGGGATGGCGAGGATCACGTTGAACGTGCTCGACAGCGAGCCGAGGAACGCCCAGCACACCAGCGCCGTGAGGAGGCACGCGAGCAGGAGCTCGAACTCGATCTCGTGCACGCTCTCCTCGATGAACTGCGTCGAGTCGAAGTTGATGCTCACGTCCAGGCCCTCGGGGGCGTCCGCCTGGAGCGTGGCGATCTTCTCGCGCACGCCCTTGGCCACCGCCACCGCGTTGGCCCCGCGCTGCTTCTTGATGCCCATGCCCTGCGCGGGCTCGCCATTGACGCGCGCCTGACGGCGCAGATCCTCGAAGCCGTCCTCCACCAGCGCCACGTCCGACAGGTAGATGGGCGAGCCCTCGCCCTCGCGCACCACCAGGTGGCGCAGCGTCTCCAGGTTCAACGCCTCGCCCATCATCCGGACGTTGATCTCCCGGCCTTCCGTCTCGATGCGGCCCGCGGGCATCTCCACGTGCTCGCGCTGCAGCGCGGCGACCAGATCCGTCACCGTGAGGCCCCGCGCGTCCATCTTCTCCGCGTCCACCCAGATGCGCACGTTGCGCTCGCGCGAGCTGAAGAGCGTCACCTCGCCCACGCCGGGCACCGTCTGCAGCACCTCCTTGAGCCGGTAGCGCGCGAAGTCCGAGATGTACTGCTGCGAGAACGGCCCCGACACGCCCACGGTGAGGATGGGCTGATCCTCGGGGTTGCTCTTGGAGATGATGGGCGGATCCATGTCCTCGGGCAGCCGGCGCTGGGCCTGGCTCACCCGGGCCTGCACGTCCTGCAGGGACAGGTCCACGTTGCGCGCCAGGTCCAGCTCCACCGAGATGGAGCCGCCCGACTGCCGCGCGCTGGAGGTGATGGACTTGACGCCCTCCACCTGCATCACCGCTTCCTCGAGCGGCTCGATGATGTCGCTCTCCACCGCCTCGGGCGACGCGCCCTCCCACGTCACGCCGATGCTGATGACGGGGTAGTCCACGTCCGGAAACTGGCTGATGCCCACGCGCTGGGCCGCCACCAGGCCGAAGACGATGGTCGCCGCCATGAGCATCCAGGCGAAGACGGGCTTCTTGATGCACACCTCGGTGATGTTCATCGCACCGCCCCCTGGGGCTGGGTTTGCTTCACGGGCTGGGCGCGCGGCTCACCCGTCAGGGGCGTCGTGCTCGCCGGCACCACCTTCACCGCCGCGCCCTCCTTGAGCGCCTCGCCGCCCCGCACCACCAATTGCTCGCCGGCCAGGAGCCCCGAGCGCACCTCCACGAGCCCATCCGCCGTGCGCAGGCCCAGCTCCACCACGCGCTCGCGCGCCTTGCCGTCCTTCACCACGTAGGCGAGGAAGCCGCGCTCGCTCGGGCGCACCGCCGTCTGCGGGATGACGGGCGCCTGCCGCGCCGTCTCCACCGGCACGGACACGGTGGCGAACGCCCCCGGGCGCAGCGTCTCGGACTCGGGCTTGCCCACCTCGGCCGTCACCTTCACCATGCGGCTGGCCGGGTCCGCCGCGTCCGCCACGTAGGCGATGCGGCCCTGGTACGTGTGCCCGTCCGAGCGCACCGTGAAGCGCGCCGTCATGCCGGGCTTCATCCGCCCCACGTCCGACTCCGGCACGGTGAAGTGCACGAGCATGGGATCCCGGCGCAGGAGCGTGGCCAGGACGGTGCCCGGCTGCACGTACTGCCCCGTCTGCACCGTGCGCGACTGGAGCACGCCGTCCAGGGGCGCCTTCACGTAGGCGTCGCGCTGGTTGAGCTCCGCCTGCTCCAGCGCCGCCTTCGCCGCGCTCGTGTCCGCCACCGCGCCGCGCGCCTGGGCCTGGGCGCTGTCGAGCTGCTCGGCGGGCAAGAGGCCCGGCTTCACCTCGTTGACCGCCACGCGCCGCTGGGCCGCTGACTCGGCTTGGACTCGCACGGCCTCGGCCCGCTCCAGCGCCGCCTTGGCCGAGCGCACGGCGATGCCGTAGCGCGCGGGCTCGATCTCCGCGAGCACCTGCCCCTTCTTGACGCTCTGACCCTCCATGAAGCCCACGCGCTCCACCACGCCCGGCACGCGCGCGGTGATCTGCACCTGCTCGAAGGCCTCCACCGAGCCCACCGCCGAGACGACGTACTCCACGTCCCGCGCCTCCACGGGCTCCACCTCCACCGGGAACTCGACGGGTCCCCGCGCCCGGCCGCCACCGCCTCCGCCGCCCCCCTTGCCCGCGGGCGCCGCCTCGCCACCGGACGACTTGCCACACCCCGACCCCACGGCGAGCGCCACCCCCAGCACCATCGTCACCACCTGGCTCTTCACTTACGGCTCCTTCCCGAGCGGATCGAGTCCCACCGCGGCCCGCAACTCCAGCAGCGCCGTGCCCAACGAATAGCGGGCCTGGGCCAGCGTCACCTCGGCCTCGTACTGTCGGACCTGCGCGTCACTCAACGCCAGCGCGGCGGCGAGTCCCTGTCGGTACAGCAAGCTCGTCTCCTCCGAGTTCAAGCGGGCGGCGTCCACCGCCACCTGGGCCCGGCTCAAGGACGCCTGGGCCGTGCGCAAGGACACCTCGGCGCGCGCCACGGCCACGTCCACCCGCCGCACGCCCGCCGCCAGCTCCCACTCCAGCGCCCGCGCCTGGGCGAGCCGGTCCCGCCGGTCCGCGTAGCGCTCGCCGCCGTCGAAGAGCGTCCACACCAGGTCCACCGCCAGGAAGCCGTTGCCCGTGCGGCCCGCGAGGCCCGACTCGTTGTTGAGGGTGTACTGGGCCGAGGCCGAGACCGCCGGGAACAGCCGCGCCAGGGGCTCGCGCGCGAAGGCCTGCTGGGCCTCCACCCGCAGGCGCGCGGCGAGCAGGTCCGGGCGGCGCTCCAGGGCGCCCTGGGACAGGCCCTTGAAGGCATCCACGGGCCGCGAGGCCTCGTCCAGCAGGGTCTCGGGCTGCGCGAGCGGGCCCTCCACGGGGGCCACCAGCAGGTAGCCGAGCTCCAACCGGCTCGTGGCCGCCTGCCCGATGGCGTCCGCCAGGGTGGCCTCGGCGGTGGCCACGTCGAGCTGGGCACGCGTCACGTCATTGGTGCTCGCCAGGCCGGCGGTGGCCCGGGCCTTCGCTTCCTCCATGGACTGACGAGCGAGGTCCAGACGGCGCTGCGCGGCCTCGGCCACCTGCTCCTGGCCGAGCGTGGACAGGAAGGCCGTGGCGGCCTGGAAGGCCACCTGCCGCCGGGCTTCCACGGCATTGAGGGCGGCGGCCTCCTTCTCCCGGGCGGCGGACTGGTAGAGCGGAATGCCGCGTGCGTCGAAGAGCTGCACCTGGGCCGAGACGCCGGCCCGGAGGGCGTTGAAGCGCTGGACGACGACGGTCTCGCCGCCCACGACGCGGGTGGTCTCCTGCGGACGACGCGTGTAGCCGCCGGTGACGGTCAGTCGGGGCAGGAAGAAGGCCCGGGCCCGGGCGACGCGGGCCTCGGCGGCCTCTGCGCGGGCCCCGGCGGCCAGCACCGTCTCGTTCTGGGCCGCGGCGAGGGACACCGCCCGCTCCAGGGACAGCGACTCCTGAGCGCGTGCGTCATTCACGGCGAGCGCCAGCCCCGCGCACAAGGGGAGGACGAGGACACGGCGAAGCAGGGACATGGGCATCGGGGGGCGTCGAGGGGACCGGGTCCTATACACCAGGACCGGGCCGAGCGCCGCCAATGCACGAGGGGGGCCTTTATTCCCAGAAGTGAGCGCGTGGCGTCACGTTCCAGTCCCGCTGTTTTCGTGTGGCGGGAGTCACCGTGGACGAGTCCGTGCCGTTCGCCACGTGGGCGTGGGACGCTGGCGAAGACGAAAGAGTCCGGGGCTCTGTGGCGGCGACCCAGCGACATCGGCCCAAGGTGCGTCCTGCCCTGATGAATGCCGGTTACGATCAGGGCGCTAGGCCGAGGCGAAAATAAACGGGCGCCCTCTCCACGTCCTGCTGGCCATCCTGGGGTTTTCTCCCTGCTCCAGTGCCGCCTCGCGTGTGAGTCGGATGGCCCGTCTGTCTGCGAGCCCGGCTTCGCCCGCCTGCGAAACTACCTAGGACGATCTGGGCCTGCATGTCAAATTCATGAATCCTCTGATCGCAGGTGCCACGGGTCAACCGACGGAGGTGGCCGAGATGTCTTTCGCGCCGGGATGTATCAGAAAGCTCAATCCCTTTCAGTTCGGAAGCTTGCTAGGTCGCTCGGGTGGCAGTCCGCAAACGCGCCGCTTGGGCGACCGACTGACATTGTTTACAAGAAACAACTCGTCGGCGCCCCTCTTCACGACATCGCCATCCGTCACAATCAAAACTCCGCGCTCCTGAGACGTTCCGCCAATGCTTGCGACCGACAATGGCCTGAGCCGTTTTTCAATCTCATGGGCTCTAGCTGTTCTGGACTTGATCTCCAATTCATTCAGCCTTTGGCCGACAACAACAATAGATGCAAACCGAACGGCTGATTGGGATGGCTGATTGGGCGGGTATTGGATATCCAGGGCCTTGTCTTCAAAATCTTTCCAAAAATCCTTCCAGTCGCCGCTCACTTCATTCGGCTTCATGTAACCCCGACTTCGCTCAACTAGACTGGAGTCCTTTCGACCTGGGAATTTCTCGCGATCAGGACATACAGCTCCAATTGGATGAGGAAACTCAACCAGGGCATCAATAAACTCCACATCATGCAGAGTGATTGATTCACCTGTCCCCAATCGCACACTGCATTCATCGCATTCGGCACTCATCCCGTCCTGAGATTTGAGAATTTTCGCGTGTGACCCAAAGGGCGTTAGCATGACGGCATTGAAAGCCCCTGTATCGCTCAACGCCCTTCCCGCCTGCCCTTGTGCGAGGAGGTATCCTCCAACGAAACTGACACACAGTAGTAGGATTGTCACGACTGCTGCGAGATTAATCCCAATCGAGGACACCCATTGGCGAAGCCGCACACGATGCATGGATGCGATCATCAGTGCCCGGCTGAGTTCGACTGCGTCTCGGTTCTGCGACTCCCCCTCGGTTGCTGCAAGCGACGCAAATTGGTAGAAGTTAAGCTCCGGACGTGTCGACCTTGATGTCCCTGTCGTTACAATGATCAGGGATTGGTTTTCCCGCGATATCCTGCGCAATTCACTGGCCAAATCTGGGCCGAATGATGAGGGCAGAAAAACAATTCCTCGAAACTCGCCTGAGCTGGATAGGGCACGCCGAACATCCTTGCCCCAGACGTCGGCAGGCGTGCCATTGAGATGTATGTGTTCGGAACAGTTGATGCCGATTTTGTTTGCTGCTTCAATAATCCGAACGCCCAAATCTCTATCATGCTCAAACCTCGCAAGTAGAATGGACGGTTTGTCGGGAGGCGAACGCTTGGCCTCCCAGATGATAGTGGGAACGACGTGCTTGACTATTCCTGTGACTAAACGGATGGCTAACTCTCCTGCTCCAGACTCTAGCAACGGCATCTAGCACCCACCTTGAGAATTGACTTTTGAAGGATTGGCAGGATTTTGTCTTTGGTTTGTCGTTTCAAAAGCCTACTCCCCGCCGCTCGACGCCTGGGCGCCGCCCTTGCTCACGGCGTACTGGGAGAGGATCTGGTTCATGTCCACGGTCTGGAGCGTGGTGCCGCCCTTGCCCGTGGGCATGAAGAGCAATTGCTTGCCCATCAGCGCCTCGGCGATGCGCAGCTTCACCATCGTGCGGCCACCCGCGCCCGCCAGGGCCTCGTTCTCCTTGGCGATGCCCTTGGACTTGGCCTCGGCCTCCTTGAGGATCGCCTCCGCCTCGTTCTTGGCCCGCACCAGCTCCGCTTCCGCCGCCAGCTTCGTCTGCTCCAGCTCGCCCTGCGCCTGGGCGAGCTTCTGCGACACCGTGCCCTTGGCCGTCTCCAGGTTGCGCTTGGACTCCTCCAGGGCCGCCTGCGCCTGCGAGCGCAGCTTCTCCGCCGTCTGCTCCGCCAGCTTCTTGTCGCGGATGACCGTTTCGTACTCGGGGTTGAAGCGGTGCTCGTGCGGAATCACCTGCTCCACGATGATGCCTTCCGAGGCCAGCGCGCTCTCCAGGAG
The DNA here is from genome assembly GCF_016904885.1 of Archangium primigenium. Taxonomy (NCBI): domain Bacteria; kingdom Pseudomonadati; phylum Myxococcota; class Myxococcia; order Myxococcales; family Archangiaceae; genus Melittangium; species [Archangium] primigenium. The sequence continues at coordinate 5,234,581 of NZ_JADWYI010000001.1, read as the reverse complement.
CTTGCGCGCCTTCTCCGCCGCCGCGAAGCGCTTGTCCGCCGTGTAGAAGTCCTCCGAGCGCAGCACGTTGAGCGCATCGCGCACCAGCGCCCGCGCCGCTGGGCCCACCAGCCGGTTCTCCACCTCGCGCGTGCTGCTGCCCACCTTGCGCACCAAGTGCGGCGCCTTGGACGGATCGATCCGCCACGACACCGTCACGTCCACCGCGATGTCGTTGCCGTCCACCGTCTTGAACTCGATGTCGTCCGTGCGGCCCGTCTCCCCCGCCCCCTTGGCCCGCATGCGCAGGTTCTGCAGCTTCGTCTCGAACGTGGTCCAGTCCGTGGAGAACGGCGGGAAGAAGAAGTACGTGGCGCCCGGCGCGTACGTCTCCGGCTGCACGCCCCGCTCGCCCAGGAGCGTGAACTTGCGCGTGAGCACCCCCACCTCGTTCGCGTCCGTGGAGTGGCTCGCGCACCCGGTGAACAGCGGCAGCGCCGCGAGCGCCGTGAGTCCCAGTCGCTTCATGTGCATGATCCGCATGGTGCTCACTGCCCCTTCACGTCGAAGCGCTTGAGCGCCGCGTTCAAGTCCAACGGGTTCACGCCGCCCTCGCCATCCGTGGGCACCACGATGATGCGCGTGCCTCCGAGCACGTCCGCCATCTTCAGGCCCACCATGTTCTCGCTGCCCGCCCCGCGCAGCGCCGCGTTCTCCAGTTCAATCCCCTTGGCCCGCGCGAGCTTCACCACCAGGTCGCCCTGCGCCGCCTGGGTGCGCCGGTAGAGCTCCGCGGCCGAGCGCAGCTTGGCCACCTCCGCGTCTCCGCGCGACAGCTCCACCTGCACCGTGGCCTGGCCCTCGGCGATGATGCGGTTCTTCTCCGCCTCGGCCTGCGCCGCCGCCGCCTCCGCCTGGTTCTTGAAGACCGTCTGGTCCTGGATCTTCCGCTGCTCGATGGCCTGCTGGTAGCGCGTGTCGTAGCGGTACTGGCGCAAGAGCACGTGCGTCACGGTGATGCCCCGGGGCTCGAGCTCCGCCTTGAGCAGCTTCTGCGCGTCCGCCATGGCCTTGTCGCGCAGCTCCCCCCGGTAGAAGTCATCCGAGTCGAGCTGGCCCAGGGTGCGGCGCAGCACCTGCTCGGCGCGCGGAATCACCGCCGAGTCCTCGTAGAGCTGGCCGGGGCCGATCTGCGTCATGATCTTGAACGGGTTCTCCAGCCGGTAGAGCACCGTCACGTCCGCGGACACCGTGTAGCCGCCGGACGTCTGGATCTTGATGGCCCGCACGACGCGGTGGTCCGCGCCCTCGGCCACCTCGGCGGGGTTGTCCACCATGTCCAGCACCTGCAAGTCGCTCGGGAACAGGTGCATGCGCTCGGCGCCGGGCGTCACCCAGTGCAGGCCCGGGCCGTACACCTTGTCGCGGATGCCCTTCTCCCCGCCGAGCACCACCTGCTTGACGCCCAGTTGGTAGGGCCGCACGTATACGGTGCACGCGTTGTAGACGAACAGGCCGCCCACCACGACCACCGCCAGGGGCCAGAGGAGCTTCATCCGGGGCTGCTTGAGGGCCGCGAGCACTCGCTGCTGGGCCTCGTCACGTGACGTTTTCATGACCGCTCCTTGGAACGGGAATCAGGACGCCCGTCCGGGCCCGCCAGGGGCTCGGGCGGATCGGACAGGGGTTGATAGGCCTCGAGCTGTTGCTGCTCGCCCGCCATGTCCGCCACCAGCGTGGCGAGCTGGCGGCGGTAGCGGCGCTCGAGGAAGGACTCCTGCAGGTCCGGCAGGAAGGGGCCCGCGAGGATGAGCGCGAACGGCAGGGGCTCGAGCCAGTTGGGCACGCGCGTCAGGGCGATGACCACCGCCAGCACCAGGCCCACGCTGGTGTAGACGGCGCGCGAGACGAGGTCTCCCCCGCGCCACAGGCCGTAGTGGCGGCGCTGCAGGGCATGGTGCTCGCGCGCGAGCTGGAAGTAGCGCGGCAGGACCACGGAGAAGACGCCGTGCTCCAGGCGGGAGACATAGGGCGCGTCCGCCGCCAATTCGGCGAAGCGGCGCGCCACGTCGTCCAGCGCCAGCCGGGCCTCGGCCTTCAGCGCCCCCTCCACACGCGTGTCCCACTCGCCAAAACCGGGCCGACGCCGCTCGAGCCACGCGAGCACGTGCTCGCTGACCCGGGGCAGTCGGAACTCATCAGGGTACATGTGGCGCGGAGTCTTTCATGCGCCTCCCCGCGCTCACAATGTCCGGGTGGTGTCCGGGTGGTGTCCGGGGGGTGTCCGGAGGGGGCCGCGCACCGGATCGGATCGGCTGCACCATCCCGGTGCGCCACAATGGATCGCTCGCGGTCCAGGCAGCCCTGGAAATCCCAGCAACTCCAGGCCTTTGGCGTTGGCAACGTCCTTGCTTTGTCTCCCCGGCGTGAGGGGCGCTCCGGTGTGGCGCGCCCCCGTCTGACTTGTCGAGGGAGCAGCCATCATGGACGTGCGTTTCCACGGAGTGCGAGGGAGCATCGCGGTGTCGGGGGCGCATGCGGCGCGCATTGGCGGCAACACGTCGTGCGTGGAGGTGACGAGCCAGGGCGAGCGGCTCATCCTCGACGCCGGCACGGGCATCCGGGGGCTGGGCGAGGTGATGATGCGCGAGAGCGCGCCGCGCAAGACGACCCTGTTCTTCTCGCACCTGCACTGGGACCATGTGCAGGGCTTCCCCTTCTTCACCCCGGGCTTTTTGCCCACCACGGAGCTGACGCTCTATGGCCCCGGGCCGGAGGGGGACCGGGCGCTCCAGTCGGTGCTCGCCAAGCAGATGGAGCCGCCGAATTTTCCCGTGCCGCTGTCCACCATGCGCGCGCACATGGATTTCCTGTCGGCGCTGCATGGCCAGACGGTGGAGGTGGGCCCCTTCAAGGTGACGCCCTTCGACTCGCCGCACCCCCAGGGGTGTCTGGCGTACCGGGTGGAGGCGGACGGGCACGTGTTCGTCTACGCCACGGACATGGAGATTTCCCTGGAGACGCTCACCGCGCGCCAGGCCCGGTGGATGGAGGGCGCTGACGCGCTGTGTCTGGACGCGCAGTACACGCCGGACGAGTACAACGGGGCGCGGGGCATGCCCAAGAAGGGCTGGGGCCACTCCACCATGGTGGACGCGGCGCGGGTGGCGCGGGCGGTGGACGCGCGCCGGCTGCTGCTCTTCCACCATGACCCCGCCCACAACGACGAGCAGGTGGAGGGCATGGCCGAGGAGGCGCGCCAGGACTTCTCCGCCAGCGAGCCGGCGCGTGAGGGCAAACGCATCCTGCTCGGGGCGTGCGCGTGATGAGCGAGGCGCATCCGGCGCCGTCCTGCGCTAGTCTGCGCGCTCGCTTCGAGCTGCCCCCCCTGCCCCTCATGGCCCCCTCCCCCGACGTCAGTCACGTGCTCCTCCCGCTCGGCGGGCTCGTCGGCCGCGAGGTCGATCTCGACGCCTTCCTGCAGACGCTGATGGATCGCATCGCGGTGTCGATGCAGGCGGACCGGGGGACCCTGTGGTTGATGGACCCCGCGCGGGGGGACTTGTTCTCGCGCGCGGCGCACCTGCCCGAGGTGTCGCAGATCCGCGTGAAGCGGGGCCAGGGCGTGGCGGGCTCGGTGGCCGAGAGTGGCCTGCCGGTGAACATGCCGGACCCGCGGGGCGAGAGCCGCTTCTACGCGGACATCGACCGGATGACGGGCTACCGGACGACGACGAACCTGGCGGTGCCCCTGCGCGACACGGGCGGCGTGCTCTATGGCGTGCTGCAGGTGCTCAACCGCCGCGGGGGCGAGCGCTTCTCGGACGAGGACGTGGCGCGGCTGATGGCCATCGCCACGCAGGTGAGCCAGGCGCTGCAGCGCACGAGCCTCTACCAGGAGTTGCAGCGCGCCAAGGAGCAGCCCCAGGCGCCCGTGGGCTACTTCTTCAACCGCATCATCGGCGAGTCCGAGTCGCTCAAGGTCATCTACCGGCTCATCCAGAAGGCGGCGCCCACGGACGCCACGGTGCTGCTGCGGGGCGAGAGCGGGTGTGGCAAGGAGCTGTTCGCGCGCGCGGTGCACGTCAACAGCCCGCGGCGCGACAAGCCCTTCGTGAAGGTGGACTGCGCGGCCCTGCCGGCCACGCTCATCGAGAACGAGCTGTTCGGCCACGAGAAGGGCGCCTTCACGGGGGCGGACCACCGGATGCCGGGCAAGTTCGAGTCCGCCGAGGGCGGCACGGTGTTCATCGACGAGATCGGCGAGCTGCCCTTGCCGGTGCAGGGCAAGCTCTTGCGCGTGTTGCAGGACCGCGAGTTCGAGCGCGTGGGCGGCACCCAGACGTTGAAGATGGACGTGCGCATCGTGGCGGCGACGAACCGCGACCTGGCGCGCATGGTGGCCGAGGGGAAGTTCCGCGAGGACTTGTACTACCGCATCAAGGTGGTGGAGGTGGTGCTGCCGCCCTTGCGCGAGCGTGGGGGCGACGACATCGAGCGGTTGACGCGGCACTTCATCGCCTCGGCGGCCCGGCGCCACCGGCTCAACCCGCCCCGCTTGAGCGCGGCGGCCCTGGAGCGGCTCAAGCGCTACCGCTGGCCGGGCAACGTGCGCGAGCTGGAAAACTGCATCGAGAGCGCCGTGGTGCTCAGCGAGGGGGAGATCCTCGAGGAGCACCTGCCCCTGCCCAAGGTGGTGGACGGCGGGACAATGGCCGCGCCCGCCGCCGTGGCCGCGCGCGAGCCAACCGCGCCCGAGACGGGCGAGTGGCTGCCCCTGGCCGAGGTGGAGAAGCGGCACATCCTGCGGGTGCTCGACGCGGTGCGTGGCAACCGCACGGCCGCCGCCAAGACGCTGCGCATCGGCCGCAACACCCTGGGCCGCAAGCTCAAGGAGTATGGACTCGGGGACGAGGGATGACCTGCGCGGTCCGGTCGTCGCTCACGCGACACTACCTGAAAAACGTCCGCCGCCGTCTTGCCTGCAAGAGAGTCCCCGGTTCACACTGATTTCTGATTCTTGGCTCAGACGCTCGGAATCGGAGTCGGGGGACATCCATGAAGAACGCGAAGACGGGCGTATTCTATTGGCTGTTGACCGCGGGCCTCGCGGGCGCGCTCATCGGAAGCAGCGCCGAGGCCCTGCCCCCCGAATGCTACCAGTGCAGACCGTGCGGATGCTCATCCGATGGGGGCCAGCTGCAGTGCTGTGGATTCGGCACCTGCTGAGCTGGCCCGCCCATGACCTCACGCCCCGGTCGCCTTGGAATCGCGTTCGCGGGAGCCGGCATGCTCGTGCTCGGCTTCTTCGTCTTCGCCTCCCCCGCCCTCGACGAGCGGCCCGTTGAACACGGACGGGTCGCGCTGGACGCGGCCCCCCGCCGAGCGGCGCCCGCCCTCACCCGGACGCTCTGGTCCCCGGGCACGGTCCCGAGCACGACGACTGGCCTGCATTCCCGCGCACGAGAGGCCCCCACCCCACGCGGCAACATGAGGGCCGCGCACTTCGTGGCCTCGCTCGGCGCGCCACCCCGCGAGGCCCCCGCCTCCTCCGCGCTCCCCGGCACCTCGAGCGCCCCACCTTCCGACGACGGCCTTCCCGCCTCGGGCTTGCGCTGCACGGTGGAGCCCTCGGGCGCGCTCGACTGTGGCGAGTGCCGGGTGGATGGGGATTGTCCTCCGGGCCAGGGATGCGCCGCCAACCGGAGCACCCGACGCCACGAATGCATGGCCTCGGAGTGTGAGGAGGACGCCCACTGCTTTCCGGGCAGCGTGTGCCGGGCGCTGACGCGGGGCGAGTCGGGCGTGGTGGTGCGCCGGTGCATGCCCGCGGGTCAGCGCGCGGAGGGCGAGGCGTGTGATCTGGGTTATGTCTCGCCGGAGGGCTCCTGCCAGGAGGGGCTCGTGTGCCTGCTGGGCCACTGTGGCAAGCGCTGCCGGCCCGGCGAGCCCGACAGCTGCCCCACCGGATACTCCTGTGAGGACAGCCTCGAGGGCCCGGCCTGTCGCGCGGATTGCCAGACCCTCGGCTGTCCCGGAGGTCAGCGCTGCAAGCGGCTCAACGACACGGACTCCAAATGCCTGGCGACGGTGCGCGGCGAGTGCCCCGAGAACCCCTGTGGCGAGGGCGAGCGCTGCAACCTGCGCTCCTTCCGGAGCGAGGGCGTGTTCTGGTGTGCCCAGCGCTGTCAGCCACTCCTGGGCAACACCTGTCCCGAGGGCCAGGTGTGTGGCATGGGCAGCGCGACCGAGAGCACGTGCTTCCAGTCGTGCGATCCCCGGCGCGCGGACGCGTGCGCCGAGGGGTGGGAGTGCGCCACGGTGTCCGAGGACTTGAGCCAGTGGGGCTGCATCCCCAGCACGAATCCCTGAGGACGCGTGCCGACTAGCTGGCGAACATCCACGCGGCGGCCACGGTGAGACCGCCGGCGGCCGCGAACAGCCGCCACGCCCGGCGCGACAACTGAGAGCCCGTGCTCTCGCCCGGGTTGCCCAGAATCACCATGGCGGGTCCGCCCTGGCGGCCGCGCAGTTCGTACACGCCGCGCACGGGCCCGGGCCGCAACTCGCCCACCACCAGGCACGCCTCGCCGAGCTTGCCCACGCGCTCGTGGGACAGGGCCTCCTCGGCGGGCAGGCCCTCCACGGGCACGTTCGCCGAGCCGGCCTCCGCGGGCATGCCCAGCAGGCACGGCCGGGTCTGCTGGGGCGCGAGCATCAGGCGGGGCGAGAAGCTCAGCGCCGCCTCCGTCTTCTCGCCCTTGATCTGCAACAGGGGGGCGTAGGCGCGCTCCACGGACAGCAGCGAGCCCTTGCTCCCATCCGCCCGGACCGCGCGCACCTCGGCCTCGTAGAAGGCGCACACCACGCCGCCCGGCGACGTCACCGAGTCACTGGCGCCGAGCCGACCCCGGTACACGCCCCAATGGGGCGTCTCTCCCCGGCGCAGGGCGGCCACGCCCTCGTCGATGCTCCGGGGGGCCTCGGACTTGAGCGCATCCGCGCGCCCCCGCACCCGCGAGCCCACCACGGCGAGCCCCGCGGCGCCCACGAGCAGCCCCGCGCCCACGCCATGGCCCACCGCGCCGAGCGACACCCAGGTGAGCGGCCCCATGCCGTAGCGCAAGGCCACGAAAGCGAACATCACCGCCAGCAGCGCGAACCAGGCGAGCGGCCCCCGGGGCGAGAACGCCTGCGCGTCCTTGCGTCCAAAGGCGAACGCCGCCACCACCAGGGCCCCCAGGCCCGCCGCGTAGAGCGGTGCGAATGCCAACCGCCAATCCATGGCTCCCCCTGCCCCCGAGTCCACTCCCTGGGACCGTCCCCACGGCCCCCGACCGGGTCAAAGGTGAGGATGTGGCGCGAGGCTCGCAAGGGCAGGCGCCGCGGACGGGGACGTCCAGTGACGGACGCGGTCACGCCGGGCGGCCGTGCTACTCCTGTCGGGTTTCCGCCAGGGACGGGTCTCCACCCTTCCGGGCCTGGAGGCCACGCACCACCAGATCATCGAAGGTGCACTCCAGGTTGCGGCAGCCCATGGCCACCTTGGCCGAGCGTCCCTGGAAGCCCTCGAGGAACTTGCGGGCGAAGGGCTCCGAGGAGCCGTTGATGAAGGCCTCCGCCTCCACGCCGTTCTTCATCTTCTTGAGCGTGAGCTTCACGCGAAAGGGCCCCGCCGGCATGGGCGTCTCGTCCTGCACGAGGTCCGCCACGTCCTGGGAGCTGTTGCCCGCCACCGCGCGTCCGTCCGTGGTGGTGTAGCGCCAGCTCAGGCGCATGCCCGCGTTGGGGATGGCGTAGATGGAGACCTGCATGCCGGTGACGCGGAAGGACAGCTCGGCGTAGTGCTGCGCGTCGGGATCCTCGCGGGGGTAGCCCCGGCCCAGGGGTTTGGCGCTCATGACGGCCTCGGCGGAGAAGTCGTCGCTGGAGAAGTAGCGGTGCGCCAGGTAGGCCCGGGGGATGAGCTGCCCGCCGCTGGCGTCGTTGCCGCCCTGCAGCACGTGCAGGTGGCCGTCCTGCAGCGACCAGGTGCCGGCATGGGCGTTGATGTTCTCCTCGCCCAGGATGAAGTCCACCCCCACGCGCGCCCGGCCGTCGGACAGCTCGTCCACCACGGCGCCGACGAACAGATCCCCGTTGGTGTTGGCGGGCCACGGCCTGAAGGGAGGATCGATGCGGATGGTGGAGCCGATCATCACCCGGCCACCCCACGGCAAGGGAATGAACACGGGCCCGTCCGACGTGGCGCGGACGAGCCCCAGCACCAGCGCCACCGCGCCCACCCCCGCCAGCGCCGTGCGCAGGGAGCGCCAGCCCGAGGACCACCGGCCCCGCTCCACCCGCCGCTCGGCGGGGCCGTGGAGCGCGCCCTCACCGGGGGACGAGGAGGACGACACGCTCGTCACCAGGGCCTCGAGCGCCTCGCAGGTGGCGTGGGCGCTCGGGAAGCGCGCCGCGGGCTCGTTCTCCAAGAGCCGCTCCACCACGTCGTCCACGCGGGGATCCAACCCCGGCACGCGCTCGGAGGGCAGGCGGAAGCGGCCCACCGGCACCTCGCGGGTGAGCATCTCGTAGAGCACCACGCCCAGCGAGAACAGGTCCGCGCGCCCATCCACGCTCTTGGCGTCCCGCCGCTGCTCGGGCGCCATGTAGTTGAGCGTGCCCATGGCCACGGAGGTGGCGGTGAGCTGGGGGCCCGTCACGTCCGCGCGGCGGATGCCCGCCAGGCCGAAGTCCGCCACCTTCACGTGCCCGCGCCCGTTGAGCAGCACGTTCTCCGGTTTGAGGTCGCGGTGGATGATGTCCTTGTCGTGCGCGCCCTCGAGCGCCCGCGCCACCTGCAGCGCCACGCGCAGCGCCTCGGGCGGGGACAGCTCGTGCATCACCTCGCGCAGCGAGCGGCCCTCCACGAACTCCATCACGAAGTAGTAGTGCTCGCCGGCCACGCCCCGATCGATGATCTGCACGATGTTGGGGTGGCTGAGGGTGGCCAGCGCGGTGGCTTCCTTGTCGAAGCGCCGCACGAACTCCGGATCCTTGGCGAGCCGGGGCGGCAGCACTTTGACCGCCACCTTGCGCCCGAGCGACATCTGCCGCGCGAGCCACACCTCGCCCATGCCGCCCCGGCCGAGCACGCGCTCCATCGTGTAGCCCGGCAGCACCACGGCGGGGCTCGCCACCAGGGTGCCCTCCAGGCCCGACTCCGCGGAGAGGTCCATCCGGGAGGCCCGCACGACGAAGTGCGCGCCACAGGCGCACGGGACCTCGGCCCCCTCGCGCAAGGTGCTCACCTGGTGCGTGCGCGCGCACTGAGGACAGGACTGGGTCGTCATCGCGGACGGGGGGCCGTGGACGTGGTGGTGTTCTCCACGCCGTGCACCCGGTAGGGCTGTACTCCCCGCTCCTTGCCCTTGACCTGGGTGGTCGGCAGGGGCTCCACGTCGAAGCCCGTGCCCGCCTTGAAGACGGTGCTGTCGGTGGCCACCACCTCGCCGCCCCGGGCCAGGCCGCACAGGCGCGAGGCGGTGTTCACCGTGTCGCCAATGGCGGTGAACTCATGGCGCTCGGTGCTGCCCATGTAGCCCACGACCGCCTGGCCGGTGTTCACGCCGATGCCCACCTCGATGGGCCGCTTGCCCACGGCCACGCGCGAGCCGTTGAGCACCTCCACCGCGTCCTGCATCTCCAGCGCGGCGCGCAGGGCGCGCGCCGGGTCGTCCGGGTGCTGCGAGGGCGGACCCCAGACGGCCATGACGCAGTCGCCGATGAACTTGTCCAGGTTGCCCTCGTGGCGGAACACCACCCCGGCCATGAGGCTGAAGAACTCGTTGAGCATGCTCACCACCTCCTGCGGAGACTCGTTCTCCGACAGGGTGGTGAAGCCGCGGATGTCCGCGAAGAGGACCGTCACCTCGGCGAGCCGGCTCTGGCGCAGGTCCTCCGTCTCGCCGCGGATCACCGCCTCGGCCACCGCGCGCGACAGGAAGCGGCTGAGCTCCGCGCGGGTGATGGCCTCGGACTGCACCTGGGCGGCCAGGGCCGCGTTCTCCAGGGCGATGCTCGCCTGGGCGGCGATGCCCGAGAAGATGGTCAGGTCCTTCTCCGAGAAGGCGTTGGACTGCTGGCGCGAGTCCAGGAAGAGCACCGCCTCCAGCTTGCCCTTGGCCAGGAGCGGCACCGCCATGGCCGAGCGGATGCCCTGCGCCACGATGCTCTCCGTGGAGGAGAAGCGCTCGTCGATGATCGCGTCCGCGATGAGCACCGCCTTGTGCGTCTCGGCCACCTTCTGCAGCACCGTGGCGGACACCACGACGTTGGGCGGGCTGCCCGGGCGGTGCTTCTCGGCGATGATGACCGTGAACTGGCCGTCCGCGGCCGGCTTGAGGATGACGCCGTGGTCGGCCGCCAGCAGCTCGAAGGAGACCTCCAGGATCTGCTCGAAGAGGTCGGCGCCCTTGCCCTGCTGGCTCACCGTGCGGTGGAACTCGTAGGCGGTGCGCAGCTTCTCGTACTCGCGCCGCAGCGTGGCCAGCTCCTGGATCTGCTCGGCGGGCCGGAAGTTCTGCGGCGGCCCCTGCTGATCGATCTGCGCGAGGAAGGCGGGCGCCGAGTGGGACTGGGCCACCACCGTCACCCGGGGGGTGCGCGCGAGCGCCGCCGCGCTCGAGGGCGCGCCCAGGCCCGCGGCCTCACCCGAGTGGAACACGAGCCGCGAGGCCCCCAGGCTGATCTCGTCCCCGTCGCGCAGCCGCAGCTCCGTCACGCGCTTGCCGTTGACGAACGTGCCGTTGGAGGAGCCCAGATCCCTCAGGATGAAGTCGCGCCCCACCCGCTCGATGGTGGCGTGCTCCTTGGAGACCTCCCGGTCCACCAAGCGCAGTGTGTTGGACGGATGGCGCCCCAAGGTGGTCAAAGGACCGAGCGCGAACTCCCCCGTCGACCCGTCTGGGAACCGCCCGCGCAGGAACGGTCCCCGCGTGCCCGCGGACTTCGTGGATGGAGGGGATCCTTGACTCACGCGTGAGACCTCGATGGCCCGGATTCCGGTGTCACCGGCGCGACACTACCAGAGCGCTCCGGGCTCCGGAACGGTTACGACGCTTGCCTGCCGGTCGGAATTAGAGGCCGATTCCCTGGTTTTCCGGGACCTCGGAGGCCGAGCGACGCGCCCGGGCGCCCCAGGGCCGCGGGTTCTGCAGGGCGATGCCCACGGCCGGGTACAGGGTGACCCCGCCCAGGTCCCGCGCCTGGCCGAAGAGCACGGGCCGACAGTGGCTGTAGCCCCCGGTGAGCTCCGCGTACAGGTGCACGTAGCGGAAGCCCAGCGCCACGCCCACACTGGCGCCCATGAAGTGGTTGGACACCCGCGCCGGCAGTCCCAGATCGAAGCCCGACACGTCCTGGCCCCCCCGCGAGTAGTCCACCAGCTTGGAGTCGAGCGACGTGCGGCTGTAGATGTACTTGGGCGCCCCGTACAGCTTGAAGACGTCGCCCACGTCCACGCTCAGGTAGAGCGGCACCTCCAGATCCCACCGGGAGAAGTCGTTGATCTGCACGATCTCCAGGGCATCGAGCACGGGGCTCTTGAAGAGGTGGCGGGCCACGGCCGCGCCGAGCGCGATGTCGTAGGACTTGCGCCGGTAGTCCGGGAGGGAGTCGTCGTCCTCGGCGTCGCCCCCATGGGCCAGGCGCGCCTTGGCGTCGAAGCGCAGCGAGGTGGTGCTCAGCCGCAGGCCCACGTCCAGGCCATGCGAGGCGAGCAGGCCCGTGCGGATCATCAACTCGTTGGACGGGCCCGGCGGCGCCACGGCCAGGGCCACGCCCACGCCCAGCAGGCGCTGGGCCTCGCGCTCGTCCAGGTGGTAGGGCTTGCCGCCGGCGACGGCGTCCCGGATGGCGCGCCCCTCGGAGATGCCCTGGGAGATGAGCGAGCCCAGCTGCCCCGCGGGCACGAAGACGCCCGTGGCGCCGGACACCCGGACCTGGCCTCGGGCCAGGGGCTTGGCCGTCTGCAAGGTGGACAGCGTGGAGGCACAGCCAGTCGACAGCAGGAGGGCGAGCAGGAGAGCGGTTCGCATGGAAGGCCGCCGACCATAGGCCGCCGGGCCCGGCATTGTCAGGTCCCCTACATTCGCTCCTTCCGCTCGGGGCACTCCGGCTGTTAAGGGAGCCCTCGTGCGAATCAAGCAGAAACCCGAGGATTTCTCCGTCAAGGAGTCCTACCGCTTCGACGAGGTGGCCGGAGGCCGCTACCGCGTCTACCTCATGGACAAGCAGAAGCTGTCCACCTTCGACGCGGCCAATCGCCTGCGCGATGCCTTCGGCCTCAAGCCCGGCTCCATCTCCTACTGCGGCCTCAAGGACAAGCAGGGCCGCACCGAGCAGCTCATCGCGGTGGATGGCGCCGACGTGGACATGCAGGAGCCCGACCTGCGCCTGAAGTACCTGGGGCGCGCGGACAAGGCGCTCTCGTCCGCCAACATCACGTCCAACCGCTTCGCCGTCACCGTGCGCATGCTCACGCGCGACTCCATCGGGCCGCTCAACGTGGCCGCCGCGGAGATCAACCGCCTGGGCGTGGTGAACTACTTCGACAGCCAGCGCTTCGGCTCGCTCAAGCACGGCCAGGGCTTCATCGCCAAGGATCTGCTGCGGGGCGACTTCGAGGCCGCGCTGCACAACTACCTGGCGCGCCCCTCGGAGCTGGACCGCTCGGACGACGCCAAGGTGAAGGCCTTCTGGCGCGACAACTGGGGCCGCTGGGACGCGCGGGTGCCCTTCGAGGGCACCAAGAAGTACCACCGCGTCCTCAAGTCCCTGCGCGACTACCCTGGCGACTGGGTGCGCGCCTTCCTGCAGATCGACGCGGACTACCGCGCCATGCTGCTGTTCACCTACCAGAGCTACCTCTGGAACGAGGGCGTGCGGCGCTACCTCCAGGAGCTGCTGCCGCGCGAGCACCTCTTCCCCATGAAGTACCAGGCGGGCACCCTGCTCTTCCACCGGGACGCGGACCCCGAGACGCTCAGCCTGCTGCGCGACTCGACCTTCCCGCTGCTCGCCCCCACCTCGCAGGTCGAGGATCCCACCAAGCGCAAGGCGGTGGACTGGGTGCTGGGCCGCGAGAAGCTGTCGCTCGAGCAGCTGCGCATCGAGGAGTCCCCGCGCCTGCTCTACTTCAAGCACGAGGAGCGCCCCACCGTCGTCATCCCCCACAAGCTCGTCATCGGGCGCGTGCAGGAGGACGATCTCAACCGGGGCTACCTCAAGACGAACATCGCCTTCACCCTGCCCCCGGGCGCCTACGCCACGCTCGTCATCAAGCGGCTGTTCCACTTCGAGTACGAGGAGGACAGCGCCCAGAAGATCCGCGAGGGCTGGTACACGCCCCCCGAGGAGCGCGAGGACGACCCCCTCGCGGGCAACCAGCCCCGGGGTCCGCGCAGCCCCCGCGCCCCGGCCCCGAGCGCCGGGCGGGCCGCCCCCGCCGGGCGGGCCGAGTCCTCCCGGAAGGCCGCGCCCTCCGCGCGAGCCGAGCCCCCTGTCCCGGCCGAGTCTTCCCGGCGGGCCGCGCCCTCCAAGCGGGCCGCCCCCGCCCGGCAGGCCGCCCGGCGTCCGCCTCCCTCGGACTCCGCCGTGGGTCGGCTCGCCCAGCCCGTGGTGAAGCCCGAGCCCGTGGAGCCCACGCCGCCCCTGGGCTTCCGCGAGCGCCAGCGCCAGAAAAAGGACGCCAAGGTCCAGGCGCGGGAGCAGCAGACGGCCAAGCGCCCGGAATCCCGGAAGAAAAAGTGATCGTGAGCGCCGTGTCCCCTTCCCGTGCAATGGGGGGGACGCGCCCGCGTAATCCAGGGCGTGAACGCTCTCGCCCTCAACGCAGCACACGTCGCGGACCTCGCCCGGGCCATCGGGATGCGGATGGTGGATGACGCGCCCGCTCCGGCCTGGAAGGCCGACGTGGTGGCCGCCCGCCGGGGGGATCCCTCGGCCTTCGAGTCCCTCGTGCGCGGGGTGCAGCGCCCCGTGTACGGGCTGGCGCTGCGCCTGCTCGGCAACGAGGCCGAGGCCTCCGAGGTCGCCCAGGAGGCCTTCCTGCGCGCCTACCAGAACCTGAACAAGTACGACGAGTCGCGCCCCTTCGATCTGTGGGTGATGGCCATCACCCGCAACCTGTGCCTGGACCTGCTGCGCCGCCGCACCAAGGTGCGCACCCAGGAGCTGGAGCCGATGAAGGACGTGCTCGCGAGCGACGAGATCTCGCTCGAGGAGGGCGCCATCGCCCGCCAGGAGCGCCAGTCCCTGGAGGAAGCCCTCGCCACCCTGTCCGCCGACGACCGGGAGGTGCTCGCGCTCTACTATGTGCAGAAGCGCACGACCAAGGAGATCGCCCAGCTGCTCGGCTGCGCGCCCGGGACGATCATGGCGCGCCTGTTTCGCGCCCGGGAGAAGCTGCGCAAGAAGATGAGCCCGGAGGAGCCCACATGACATCCGAGTCCATCGAGTGCCCGGACCTCGAGGCCCTCTTCACCGAGCTGGAAGAAGGCCCGGGCCCCGCGCTGGCGCACGCCCGCGACTGTCCCCTGTGCTCCGCCGTGCTCGAGGAGCACCGCCTGCTGGAGAAGGACCTCTTCCGGCTGTCGGATCCCCTCCCGCCGCCGGACCTCGTGCACCAGGTCATGGCGCGGGTGGCCGCCGAGCCCGTGCCCCAGCGCCGCGAGGTGTTCACGGGGCTGGCCATCCTCGCCGCCTCGCTGGTGGTGGCGCTCGGCGTGCTGGCGACCAACGACGCGGCCCTGCGCAGCACGGGCATGGGGCTGGCGCGCTTCCTGGTGGACAGCCGCGCCACCTTCGACGCCCTCCGGGGCGGCGCCCACGCCGTCTGGAGCACCGCGGCGGCCCCCGCCGCCGTGATGCTCGCCCTGCTCCTGTTCTCCTCCCTGTTCGGCATCAAGCGGCTGGCCGGCCACGGCCTCCCCCCTTCCCAAGCGTGAGTGACGCCATGAAGACCGCCCGACGCCTGTGCTTGTCCGCCGCCCTGCTCGCGGCCCCCCTGTCCCTCGCCCAGTCCACCCCCGACGACTCCGCCCAGGAGATCCAACTGCGCTTTCGCGGCACGCTGCGCGACGCCCTGCAGAAGATCGCCGAGGAGGGGGAGCTCAACGTGGTGGTCACCGGCGCGCTGGACACGCCCACCGAGGTGAACTTCAAGGGCGTCAGCGCCGACCAGGCCCTGCGCACCATGGCCCGTGCCTACTCGCTCCACCTGGAGCGGGACGGCGGCATCTACACGCTGCGCGCCATGACGGACGCGGAGAAGACCCGCGCCCAGGTGGCGCCGCCCCCCGCGCCTCCGGCGCCCGCGAGCCCATCGGCGCCCGCGCCTCCGCCGGTCCCCTCGGCCGTCACGCCCCCCGATGACTTCTCCGACAGCGCCCTGCTCAACGAGAAGGACCTGAAGCGGCGCGTGCACGCTCAGATGAAGAAGCTGCACCAGCGCGCCCGGAAGGGAGGCCAGGGCATGGTGGCCCGGGGCCACTCGCTGGAGGTGAAGGAGGGCGAGTCCGTGGACAGCGCCATCGTCTACGGCGGCAACCTGGTGATCGACGGCCACGTGGAGGGCGACGCGGTGGTCTACGGCGGCAACCTCCAGCTCAACGGGCACGTGGAGGGGGACGTGGTCGTCTTCGGCGGCAACGCGGAGCTCGGCCCGAGCGCTTCCGTGGAGGGCAGTGTGTCGTCCTTCGGGGGCCGCGTCACCCGCCAGCCGGGCGCCCAGGTCGAGGGCTCCATCGAGTCCCTGGGCGGCGCCAGCATCAGCCGCATGGTGTCCGGTGAGATCAAGGACGCGCTCAAGGACGCCCGCGAGGAAGAGGACGAGGAGAAGCCGGAGCGCGGCGGCACACTCGCCTCCTTCCTGCTGCGCTTCGCCATGCTCTTCGGCATGGGCTTTCTCGGCCAGCTCTTCTTCCCCTCGCGGATGAAGGCGCTGAGCGCCGAGATCCGCAACGAGCCGGTGAAGAGCGGCCTGCTGGGCCTGATGGGCGCGGTGCTGCTGGTGCCCGCCCTGCTCATCCTGTCGGTCACCATCGTCGGCATTCCCCTGGCGTTGGCCCTGGCGCTCGTGGTGCCGGTGCTCACGGTGTGGGGCTTCGCGGCGGTGGCGAGCGAGCTCGGCTCCCGCTTCCCCCTGCGCCCGGCGTCCAAGACCCAGGCGCTGGTGCTCGCGCTGGGCCTGCTCGTCCTGCTGGGACTCGGCCAGATTCCGTACCTCGGCAACGTCGTGACGGTGCTGGCGCTGCTGGTGTCCCTGGGCGCGGTGATGCGCACCCGCTTCGGCATCCGCCCCCAGGGCATGCCCGAGCCCATCTTCCCCAACGAGCGCGCACGGGGTTGAGGGGCGGGAGCGGCGCGCCTAGTGACCCGACCGGGACTGATCCACCGGCGTGTCCTCCAGGCTCCGCTCCTCCTCCTCGCTCAGCACGAGGTCGCGCTTCACCTCCGACTCGCCCCGGTTGCGCAGGAAGTCGATGCTCTTGCGGTTGTCGGGGCGCTCCGCGCTCCGCGCGTCCCCTGGCGACTGCGTGCTCCGCGCGTCTCGCCCATTCGGGTTTCTTTCGATGCCCATCGCGTGTCCCTCCAGGTGTGAGTTCGTGGGGCTGCATCCACGACCGTATGCACGCCCACACCCGGAGAAAGCCGCGAGGCCAGGGAGGCCCCGCTCGATCGGCCCCTCTCCTGGGAACGCGCGGCGCGGCTGACGCGACGCACCACTCGCGGAGGCTTTGACCACTCGGGGCCAGTGGGACATTGTCCGCGCACCCTATGCGTCGCCTCCCTGATGCCGCCGCGCGCGGCAAGTCCATCACCCTGGAGCTCGAGGGTGAGTCGGTCCCGGCACGCGAGGGCGAGCCCGTGGCCTGCTCGCTCGTCGCCGCTGGAGAGTCCGTCCTCGCCCGCTCCATCAAGTACCACCGGGCCCGGGGCCCCTACTGCTTCTCCGGGGCGTGCTCCCACTGCCTCATGCGCGTGGATGGCGTGCCCAACGTCTACACGTGCCGCGTTCCCGCGCGCGCGGGCATGAAGCTCGAGCGGCAGAACGCCTACCCCTCCGCGAAGGTGGACGTGTTCGAGGCCATCGACTGGTTCTTCCCCAAGGGGTTGGATCACCACGAGATGTTCGCCGGCATGCCCGTGGCCGAGCAGGTCATGGCGAAGGTGGCGCGCCAGCTGGCGGGCCTCGGCCTGCTGCCCGACGCCCCCGCCCCCGCGCGCATGCCCGCGCGCATCGTGCGCGTGCGCGTGGCGGTGGTGGGTGGCGGCGCGGCGGGCCTCGCGGCGGCCCACACCCTGGCGGCCCGCGGCGTGTCCTTCCTCCTGTTCGAGCGGGACGCCCAACCCGGCGGCCGGCACCTCACGGGCGCGCTGGAGCCGGACGCGCCCGCGCTGCCCGACACGAGCGCCCTGCCCCCGGACAGCGTGCGCACGCGGGCCACGGCCATTGGCCTCTTCGACGACGCGGAGGGCCGCTTCCTCGCCGTGGTGGTGGAGAGCCCCGAGGGGCTCCAGCTCCTGCGGGTGTACGCCGAGCGCTTCCTGCTCGCGCCGGGGGGCCATCCGCCGATGCTGCCCTTCGAGAACAACGATCTGCCCGGGGTGTACTCGGGCCACGCGGCGAGCCTGCTGGCGCGCCGCCATGGCGTGGCGCCCGCGGTGGCGGCGCTGGTGGGCTCGGGCGAGGGCCTGTACGCGCTCGCGCGGCTGATGGAGGCCCAGGGCACGAAGCTGGCGGCGGTGGTGGATCTCAAGGGCCCCGTGCCCGCGAGCGCCCCGGCGGGCAGCGTGCGGGGCGGCGCGCCCAAGGCGCACGGCCTCGGGTCGGTGAGCGCGCTGAGCTACGAGAGCGAGTCGGGCCGCCGGGTGAAGGTGGCGTGTGACGCGGTGTTGGTGGCGGTGGGCCCCAGCCCGAGCTTCGAGCTGCCGCGCCAGGGCGGCGCGAAGGTGGAGTTCGACGAGGCGCGCGAGGTGTTCGCGGTGGTGGCGGACGCGGACGGGCGCACGGCGGCCGCGGACGTGTGGGTGGCGGGAGACGTGACGGGCGGAGGCAGTACGGCCCAGGCGGCGGCGGCGGGCCAGCGCGCGGCCGAGGCCCTGAGTCGCGAGCTGGCGGGAGGTGCGTCATGAGCAAGCAGATGGTGTGCTCGTGCGAGGACGTGACGGTGGACGACATCCGTCACGCGGTCGCCAAGGGCTTTCGCGACGTGGAGTCCGTCAAGCGCTTCACGGGCTTTGGCACCGGCGTGTGCCAGGGCAAGAGCTGCCTGTCGGCGGTGGCGGCGCTGCTCGCCAAGGACAAGGCGCAGAAGCCCGAGGGCCTCTTGCCCTTCACGCCCCGGCCGCCGCTCTACCCCACGGAGCTGTCCGTCCTCGCGTCGCTGCCGGTGGACGAGACCCAGGCGCCCGTGGGCGGCATGTTCGAGGAGATGAGCGTCTTTCCGCCCGTGCTGCGGCCCGAGGCCCCCGTGCCCAAGAAGGCCAAGGTGGTCATCATCGGCGGCGGCATCCTGGGCCTGGCGCTCGCGTACAACCTGTCGCTGCGCGGCGAGAAGGACGTGGTGGTGCTCGAGCGCGGCTACCTGTGCGCGGGCGCGTCCGGACGCAACGGCGGCGGCGTGCGCATGCAGTGGGGCACGTCGGCCAACATCGAGCTGGCCAAGCGCTCCATCGAGCTGATGGGCCGCTTCGCGCGCGACATGGGCATCAACGTGTGGCTGCGCCAGGGCGGCTACCTCTTCATGGCGAAGACGAAGGCGGTGGCCCAGCGCCTGGAGCGCAACGCGGCGCTGCACAACAAGCACGGCGTGCCCACGCGCCTGCTCACCCTGGACGAGGCGCGGGACATCGTCCCCGGGCTCACGCTCAAGGACGCGCAGGCGGCCACGTACAACCCCCAGGACGGCGTCATCTTCCCCTGGCCCTTCCTCTGGGGCTACGCCAATGCGTGCCGCAAGGCGGGCATCGCCGTGGAGACGTTCACCACCGTCACGGGCTTCGAGCAGTCCGACGGCCTCGTGCGCAAGGTGAAGACGGACCGGGGCGACATCGCGTGCGACACGGTGGTGGTGGCCTCGGGCGCGTGGAGCCCGGAGGTCGCGAAGCTCGCGGGCGTGAAGCTGCCCAACGAGCCGCACCGCCACGAGATCCTCAGCACCGAGCCGCTCAAGCCCTTCCTGGGCCCGCTGGTGTCGGTGCTGGACTCGGGGCTGTACTTCAGCCAGTCCATGCGCGGGGAGATCGTCGGCGGCATGGGCGATGCGCTGGAGCCCGCGGGGCTGAACATGGGCTCCACGCTGCGCTTCGTGTCGCGCTTCGCGCGGGCGCTCACCGAGCAGTTGCCGAACCTGGGGCACGTGAAGGTGCTGCGGCAGTGGGCGGGCTGCTACGACGTGACGCCGGACAACAGCCCCGTGCTGGGCCGCACGCCGGGCCTGGAGAACATGCTCCAGCTCTCGGGCTTCGTGGGCCACGGCTTCATGATGGCGCCCGCGGTGTCCGAGCGCATGGCGGCGTGGATGACGTCGGGCGCGTCCGACGAGCTCTTCACCCGCTTCAGCCTGCGCCGCTTCCAGGAGGGCAAGCTGGAGCGCGAGGACATGATCATCGGCTGAGCCACCCCGCCCGGGTCAGCCCCGGGCGCGGGCCTTCATGCAGTCGCGGCAGGCCAGCCCGTCGCGCAGCGCCTGCCCCTCACGCAGGAGCTTGCGCTGGCCACACTCCACGCACGTGAAGGTCCCGGGCTCGGGGGGCTCGTGTCGCACCACCACGGAGGGCACGGGCGTCACTTCCTCCTCCTCGTCGACCTCGTCGTCCTCTTCTTCCTGCCCGGCGACCTCCAGCAGCACCTCGCGCCGCGACGCGACGGGCGGCGGCGGGCGGATGACGGGAAGGGCCGGCGGCGGCGCCTGACGGGCGATCCCGAGCGCGGTCAGCTCCGTCGCGTCGAGGAACAGGCCCTGACACGCCGAGCACACCTCGGCCGTGGCCCCCGAGCCCAGGGTCGAGGGCGTCAGGAGGATGCGGCACTCCACGCACGAGTGGGACGTGGAGCCGCCCACCATGTGGTGCTGGGCCTTGGTGCCAAACGCGCGCTGGAGGTGCCCTCCGGGCGCCCACACCTTGCCGCAGGGGCCACAGGCGCGCAGCTCCACCTCGGTGCCCACCGGGCTGGTGACCTGGAAGGAGTGGAGCGGTTGGGTGCAGTGGGGACAGCGGTTCTCGGCCTTCATGGGCGCGCAGCCTAATCTACTCGGCGCCGAACCAGACACAGGCGATGCCGAGGTCATCGCGCGGGAGGCTGCCCTGCTGGGCGAAGGCCTCCAGCACCTGGGTCAACCGACGTTTGACGAACCCCCCGCGGCGCTCCTCGAAGGTGAGCAGCTCCCGGACGACCTCCGGGGCCTGCACCTGGCCCATCTTGAAGATGCCGTCGGTGATCACCGCCATGGCCTCGATGCCCTCGTCCACGGGACGGAAGCACGCCACATGGCCCTGCTCGAGCGAATCGAACTCGTGCCGCAGCGAGCCCGACTCCAGCACCCGGATGCGTCCATCCTCCGCGACCCGGAACACGATGAAGTGCTCGTGCGCGGGATCGTCGATGCCCTTCTGGATGTCGCCGACGTATTCCCGGTACAGATCCTCGTGCAGGCAGTAGTTGAGGTAGAAGGGCGCGTTGCCGTCCCACTCGAACCAGACGACCTTGTGGCGGCCATCCGCGTAGCGCAGCACGTAGGCGCCACTGCCGAAGAGGTAGATGGCCGCTTCCCGGGGGTTGGCCACGAAGCCCACCAGCGAGGCGAAGTAGTCCTGCCGATCCGATGAGATGTGATTGGCCTGGAACTCGCCCTTCAACGCCGGGAAGAAGGCCGGCCCGAAGGCCTGCAGGGGCTCGCGGCTGCGCGGCCGCAGCGCCTTCTGGAAGGCGAAGCAGATGGCCCGGGCGCCCACGTCGGTGTGGGCCTCCATCCCCGAGCACCCATCCGACACCGCGCCGTAGACCGTGTCCGTGTCGAACGCGCCCGACAAGGCGTAGTCCTCGCAGGGCTCGCCCCGGCTGACGTGGAGCTGGCCCGTGGTGAAGAAGTGGTCGGTGTTCATTCGCGAACACATGGTAGCTCACATGATGTCCTCGCTTTCCGTATTTCGGCGCGCGGGGAGTCGGGTCACACTCCGCGTCCGCCCCCCCGGATTCTCGGCGCTCGGAAAAACGAGACATCAAACCGACATCGTGGAAAAACCCGATTAAATCGGTTAAGGGCTCTTGTCTGTCCTGAACACGTTCCCGGAAGAGGCCCCCGCCTCGCGGGACAAGGAGCCCTGAACCATGAAGACGACCTGGAAGCAGGGCCTGCTGGCGGCGGTCTCGCTGGTGGTGCCCCTGAGCGAGAGTCTCGCCGGAACGGCGGACTTCACCGTGCAGTACCAGAACTACAACGCCGCGGCGCCCAACGACAACATCATCGAGGCGGGCATCCAGCTGCGCAACAACACCGGGGCGGCCATCCCGCTCAAGAACGTGGTGGTGCGCTATTGGTTCACGAAGAACGGCGCCACGCCGACGCCCGCGTGCTGGTGGTGGAACTCGCCGGACTGCTCCGCCCTGTCGCTGACGACGGCGAGCGTGTCCGCCACCAACGCGGACCAGTACGTGGAGATCCGCTTCAACGACGCCGCGGGCAGCCTGGCGGCGGGCGCCACGAGCGGCCCCATCGACCTGGGCATCACCTTTGGTGGCACCAACGTCAACGAGGCGGATGACTACTCGTACGGCAACGTGACGGCGCCCACCGCCTGGAGCAAGATCACCGTGCACGACGTGGGCTCGGCGGCGCTCTCCGGCCTGCGCGGGGGCACGCCGCCCTCGGGCAGCACCCAGCCGCCGCCCACGGTGGGCGCGGAGTTCTTCGACGACTTCACCTACAACGGCACGGGCGAGTCGGCGTTCACCAACCTCTGGAACGTGCGCACGTACGCGGGCCCCCCTGGCGTGAGCGGCGCGACGTGGACCGCGGGCAACGTGTCCTTCGTGACCGACGGCTCGGATCGGCTCTTGCGCCTCAAGGCGGGCACCAACGGCACCTCGGCGGGCACCACGCACACGGAGGTCATCTCCCGGGCACAGAAGTTCAAGTACGGCACCTACGCCACGCGCATCCGCTTCCGCGACACGACGCTGTCCGGCCCGCGCGTCTTCGGCGACAAGTACGTGGAGACCTTCTTCGCCATCGCGCCCTACGGCGATCCCAACTACTCGGAGCAGGACTACGAGTACCTGCCCAACGGCGGCTGGGGCCAGGGCAACACGCCCACCATGTTCCTCACGTCGTTCGACCGGAACATCAAGGGCAGCCCCGAGCGCAAGCTCAGCTACAGCCACGACGGCTGGCACACGCTCGTGCTGCACACCTCGCCCTCGGGCAACGTCTACCACATCGACGGCGTGGAGCGGGCCAACCACCCGGCCTGGTACGCCCCCATCATCAACCAGTTCCTCGACTTCCAGATGTGGTTCATCGAGCTGGGCCCCGCCGGCGAGGCGCGCACCTACTACGAGGACGTGGACTGGGTGTACTTCGCCAAGGACACGTACCTGGACACCAACGCCGTCAACGCCAAGGTGACGAGCCTGCGCGGCGCCTCCGTGCCGCGCAAGGACACCGTGCCCTGAGCCCCCGCGCCCGGACCGCCTCGGGGAGAGACGGTCCGGGCCGAAGGGACTAGCGGGCGTTGAGCTTCACCTCGAGCGACTCCATCTTCCGGATGACGGGATGGGGCCCGAACGAGGGCTCCCGGACGAGCTGGATCGTCGGGAAGCGCTCGAGGATGCGTCCCACCACGAGTTGCAGCTCCAGCCGCGCCAGGTTCGCGCCGAGGCAGAAGTGCAGCCCGTGGCCGAAGGCGATGCTCGCGTTGGTGTTGCGGCGCACGTCGAACACGTCCGCCTGGGGGAAGGCGGCCTCGTCGCGCAGCGCGCTGTTGAGCATGAGCAGGAGCATCTGCCCCTTCTTGATGTGCGCGCCGCCCAGCTCCACGTCCTCGAGCGCGTAGCGGGCGATGCCCACCTTGCCGAAGTTGTCGTGGCGCAGCACCTCCTCGATGGTGCCCTTGATGAGCTCCGGCTCGGCCTGGACCTGGGCGAGCAGCGCGGGCCGCTTGAGCAGGTTGTAGAGCGCGAAGCCGATGAGGTGGATGGTCGTCTCGAACCCGCCCACGATGAGCGCGGACACGAGCGACAGCAGCTCCGGCGTGCTGAGCCGGTCGCCCTGCTCCTCCGTCTGGATGAGCGTGGTGAGGATGTCGTCGGGCAGCGGGTGGTGGCGCCGATCCTCGATCGTCTCGCGCACCAGGGCGATGCCCTCCTGCACGTCCACCCGCATGGCGGGCACGTCCTCGGGGCGCACCAGGCCCGGCAGGAAGCTCTTCACCGACGCCTCGGTGAACCGGGTGAACAGCGCCTCGCGGCCCTTGGCGATCTTCAGCATGGAGCCGATGACCCGGGGGGGAATGCGGTCCGCGATGTCGGAGATGACGTTGATGGTCCCCCGGCTCGCCGCCTCGTCGAGGAGCTCATCGACGATGGCCAGCACCTCCGGCCGCAGCCGCTCGATGGCGCGCGGGGTGAGCGCGGGGCTGACGAGCTTGCGCACCCGGGCGTGATCCGCGCCGGAGAGCGCGAAGAGGCCCGCCCGGTTGAGCTCCGCCAGCTCGGGGATGGTCGCCGCGGTGCCGAGCTGGTGGGCGAACTCCCACTCGGCGCGGTTGGGCGAGAAGCGCTTGGCGTCCCGGAGCACGGCGACGGACTCCTCGTAGCGGGTGACGAGCCAGCCCCGGCCCTCCGTCCAGTAGGACACGGGGGCCTGGGTGCGCAGCGCCTCCAGGACGGGATAGGGATCGACGTCGTAGCCGGGCGCGTTCGGGGCGAAGGACACGGTGGGCGACATGGTTCAACTCCTTCTGACAAACGAAAAAGGGGAAAAAAGGCGGGGGGAAAAACGTCACTCCTCGGACAGCGACAACGCCTGCTTGGGGCAACCGTAGATGGCCTTGTCCACCCGGGCGCGCGCCCCCGGGGAGACGGTCTCGGAGAGCACCTGCAGCTCATCCTTGTCATTCAATTCGAAGACATCCGGGGCCTCGCGAACACAGACGCCATTGGCCTCGCAGCGGCCCCAATCGACCACGATCTTCATGCGCAGCTCCTTCGCAGCTCATTGATACGGGGTGGAACGTCCAAACCTGTGGGGGGCGTCACGCCTTGAGCAGGCGCAACACCATGGCGAGCGGTGGCCGGGCCCGGTCCGGGTGCAAGGCTTGGCTGATGGCGAGCCCCTGGGACACCGCCATCCAGGCGCGCGCGAGCTCTCCGGGGGGGCCCGCGGTGGCCTCTCCCGCGCGCTGCGCCGCCTCGATGAGCTCCGACAGGGGCGCGTGGACCCGCTGCTCCAGTCGCTCCAGCGCCTCGCGCACCGGCGCCGGCGCGCCCTCGCCCATGGAGGCGTGCACGATGATGAGCAGGTGCTCTCCCGCCGCCTCCGAGTGCTCGCCCATGGCGGCGCACACCTCCACGAGCCGCTCCCAGGCGGACTGGGGCCGGGCATGCGCCGTGGCGATCAGCGCCTCCCAGCCCTGGATGGAGTCGTCGATGACGGCGACGAAGAGCGCTTCCTTCGTGGGGAAGTAGTGGTGCACCAGGCCGTGGCTGATGCCCGCGGCGGACGCGATGTCGGAGATCTTCGCCGCCACGAACCCCCGGCGCGCGAACACCTTCCGGGCCGCGCGCAGCACGTCCCGCCGCCGCTCCTCCCGAAGCTGCTCCACCCGCACCGCCAGGCGAGGACTCATGACACGCTCCGTTCATTGATTGACTGGACAGTCAATCAACCCAGGCCCCGAGCAGTAGCAAATCCGGACAGGTGGCACAACCCGACCCCGGATAAACCGACCTCCCGGAAGAATTCACCGCCCGGACTGGACGCCCCCGCCGCATGTGGAGCACTTCCACTAGGCTTCGGGCCCATGACAGAAGCGGATCTCCTGCAAGAAGCGGAGCGGTTGAGTGGGTTGTTGGCGGAAAAGGCCGCCGAGCATGACCGGGAGGGTTCATTTCCGGACGAGGGGTTCGAGGCCATCATCCGCTCGCCGCTCAACACGGCGCTGCTGGATGGGTGCTCGTGGCGGACGTTCGGGCGGATCGTGGGCACGCTGTCCCGGGGCAATGCGTCCTTCGGGACGGCGTGGCTGATGCACCAGGGCACGGCCATCACCTTCCTCGCGCTGCCCCAGAAGGATCAGGTGGCGCACTTCGAGGCCCAGTTCCGCGCGGGGGCGTGGTTTGGCAACGCCCTGTCCGAGCCCACCAGCGGCAACCTCTTCCTGATGCCCCAGCAGGAGGCGCGTCGGGTGGAGGGGGGCTGGCGGCTGTCGGGCGCCAAGCGCTTCGTGTCGGGGTGTGATCGGGCGCGCTACCTGGTGACCAACGCGGTGTGTGACGGGCAGCCCGGCTTCTTCCTCATCGACAAGGATGACTCCATCCGGGTGGAGGACATCTGGGACTCCATGGGCATGCGCGCCACGCGCAGCCAGTTGCTGCACCTGCGGGACACGCTGCTGCCCGAGTCGCGCCGGCTCCAATTGGATCCCACCGCCCCCAGCGCCATCTCCGTGGGCCTGCCGTGGATTTCCATCGGCATCGCCGAGGCGAGCCTCGCCTTCGCGCTGGAGTACGCGCGCACGCGCCGGCTGCCGCCCCAGGACCGGCCCCTGGCGGAGATGCAGTGGATCCAGTTCTCCGTGGCGGACATGAGCATCCGCCTGGAGGCGGCACGGGCCCTGGCCGAGCGCTCCCTGCTCGCCACGGATCAGAAGGAGCCCGTCGCCCCCCTGCTGCAGATGCAGGCCAAGGTGGTGGCCAACGAGGCGGCCATCGCCATCTCCACCGCCGCCCTGGAGCTCGCGGGAGGCTCGGGCTACCTGCGCACCCACCCCATCGAGCG
The DNA here is from genome assembly GCF_016904885.1 of Archangium primigenium. Lineage (NCBI taxonomy): Bacteria > Pseudomonadati > Myxococcota > Myxococcia > Myxococcales > Archangiaceae > Melittangium > [Archangium] primigenium. The sequence continues at coordinate 5,208,554 of NZ_JADWYI010000001.1, read as the reverse complement.
CTACGTGCGCGACGCCATGAGCGGGCCCCTGATGGCGTGGTCCTCGGCGGTCATCCGGGACTTCCTGGGCAAGCAGCTGCTCGGCCTCAACGGACCGCGCGCGCCATGACCGAGGCCATCCTCGTGTTCGTGACGGCGCCCACGGCCGACAAGGCGGCGGAGCTCGCGCGGACGCTGGTGGAGGAGGGCCTCGCCGCCTGCGGCAACATCCTCCCCGGCGTGCGCTCCATCTATCGGTGGGAGGGTCGCGTGCACGACGAGCCCGAGGTCCTGCTCCTGCTCAAGTCCTGGGCCCCGCGCTTCGAGGCTCTGCGCGCGCGCGTGGTCGCGCTCCACCCTTATGAGTGCCCGGAGGTGCTCCGCGTGGACGTGGCCGAGGGCCACCCGCCGTATTTGCGGTGGATCCAGGACGCGGTCCTGCCCGGCCGATAGAAAAACATCCCGGGCGGAATATTCATCAGCCATGGGATGCCGGCCCCGGGGACGGAGTGCAATCACAGGCGTGTTTGTGGTTCGCTCCTCCCCCCTGGACATACATTGGACATACATGGGTGGATGTCGCACGCCCGGTCCGGGCCGAGGGCGGACGAAATCGACCGATCTGTTCTCGACACAGCCTGCTACAAGCATTAGTCAGGAAGCACCGCGAGCCAGGAACTCATGGGGGAGGTTCCGCGAACGCCCCCTCCATGTCCTCAGCTCCGACGCGCGGCTCATCTGCGACAGGAGTAGTGGAATGAGGAGAAGGGACTTCACCGCGAGTCTGGGTCTGTCCTTGCTGGCGTCTCCGCTGTTGCGGCTGTTGGGCGGCGAGGCCCACGCGGCCACCCTCCGCAAGCGCCGACTCATCGTCGTCTTCACGCCCAATGGCACCGTGCACAAGCACTGGCGCCCCACGGGGGGGGAGAAGGACTTCGCGTTTCCGGCGGGCAGCATGCTCGAGCCGCTCAATCCCTACCGCTCCAACCTCCTCGTCTGTGAGGGATTGGATTTCGTGGACGTGGACAACCACGACGCCGGCATGGCGAACATGCTCACCGGCGGCGGCACGGCGCGCGACGCGTCGGGCGGCCTGTCCGTGGATCAATACGTCGCGAGCAAGCTCGGCGAGGGCTCGCGCTTCAAGTCCCTGGAGTTCGGCGTCCAGACGAGCCTGTGGGGCGCCGCGAAGTCCACGCGCATGTCCTACTCGGCGCCGGGCATCTTCGTCTCGCCCGAGGACGTGCCGCGCAATGCCTATCAGCGCCTGTTCGGCGCGCTGGGCGGGGACACGGCCGCCGCGGACAAGCAGACCCGCCGCCGCAAGAGCATGCTGGACATGGCGCGCACGGATCTCAACGACCTGGCCACGCGCGTGGGCTCCGAGGAGAAGCAGCGGCTGGAGCAGCACCTGGAGGCCCTGCGCCAGACGGAGAAGGGCCTGGTGACGCCCATCTCCGTGGACGGGTGCGCCCTGCCCGAGGTCCCCCTGGCGGTGAACGCGCAGGCCAACGAGCAGTTCCCGGCGGTGGGCCGCATGCAGATGGACCTGATGGTGAGCGCGCTCGCGTGCGGCATGACGCGCGTGGCCTCGCTGCAGTGGTCGCACACCGTGGCGCCCCAGGTCTTCACCTGGGCGGGCTCCAGCGAGGCGCACCACGAGCTGTCCCACAAGGACGACGCCAACACGGCGGGCATCGCGGACTTCGTGCGGTGCGAGCGCTGGTTCGCCGAGCAGTTCGCCTACCTGCTGCGCGCCCTCAAGGCGCGGCCGGACCTGGAGAACGGCGGCACGCTGCTGGACTCCACGCTGGTGGTGTGGGCCAAGGAGCTCGGCGACAGCCGCCTGCACAACTGCCGCTCGGTGCCCTTCGTGCTCGCGGGAGGCACGGACAGCGGTTTCCGCTTCGGGCGCTACCTGCGCTACACCAATGCCTCGCACCAGAAGCTGCTCACGTCGGTGTGCCAGGCCATGGGCGTGTCGATCGAGGCCTTTGGCGATCCCTCCCGCTCGACGGGCACGCTCGACGGGCTCGTCTGAGCGCCCCGGCCGCCCTGCCCCCTTCCCGCTTTTCCTCCCCCTTCTCGCCCTCCCCCCGGGTGCACTCCGTGCTGACCTTCCGGCGACTCGTTGCCCTTGGCGCTCTTTTCTCCACCGCGGTCTTCCTTCCCGCGTGCACCGCGTCCAGCGACGCGGGCTGCCCGGACGATCTGGAGTTCTTCCGCACCCAGATGTGGGAGCCCACCATGTCCACGCAGTGCATCGCCTGCCACAGCGCGAGCGGCGCGGCGAAGGGCACGCGCATGGTGCTGCTGTCCCCGGACGAGCCGGGGGCGCTGGAGGAGAACTTCATGACGGTGCGGGCCATGGCCCGCGAGAAGGTGGACGGCACGTCGCTGCTGCTGCTCAAGCCCACGGGCCTGCACCCCGCGGGGCACGGGGGCGGCAAGCTCGTGGCGCAGACGAGCACCCTGTACACGAACTTCCAGCGCTTCGCGGACCGCGTCAACGGCACGCCCGGCGCGTGTGACGGCTCGCTCCAGCAGATGGCGTGCACGCCGGAGGGCCTGGATCCCACCGCCCGGCGCCAGCTGCGCATGCTCACGCGCTTCGAGTACGACAACACCCTCAAGGACCTGCTCTACCTGGACACGGAGTCCAAGTGGGGCCAGGCGCTGCCGGCCGAGGAGGTGGTGCACGGCTTCGACAACACGGCCGACGCGCGCGCCGTGGGCCAGTTGCTCACCGACAAGCTGCTCACCGCGTCCGAGCAGGCCGCCGCGGCCGCCGTGGCGAAGCTGTCCCGGCACGTGTCGTGCGCGCCCGGCGAGGCCTGCGCCCGCACGTACATCCAGGACTTCGGCGCCCGCGCCTTCCGCGCGCCGCTGGCCGCGGAGGACCTGTCGCGCTACCAGACGCTGTATGCGTCCGTGGCGAGCGAGGACGGCTACCTCAAGGGCCTGGAGGCGGTGACCACCGCCATGCTCCTGTCCCCCCACTTCCTCTACCGCTCGGAGCTCGGTCAGCACCAGGGCAATGGCCGCTACGTGCTCAGCGACTACGAACTGGCCTCGGAGCTGTCCTACCTCTTCTGGGGCTCCATGCCGGACGCGGACCTGTTCGCCAAGGCGAAGGCGGGCCAGTTGCACACGCCCGAGCAGCTCGCCGCCGAGGCGCGCCGCATGCTGGCCTCGCCCCGGAGCCGCCCCATGCTCGACCACTTCGTGAGCCAGTGGCTGGACTTGGAGAAGCTCGCGCAGACGCCGAAGGACCCTTCCCTGTTCGCGGACTTCACCCCGGCGGTGCGCGCGGCCATGAAGGAGGAGACGCTGTCCCTGTTCAACTCCGTGGTGCGCCAGGAGGGCGGCGGGCACCTGGCGGACCTCTTCACGGCCGAGTACACCTACGCCTCGGACACGCTGGCGGCGTTCTACCGGCTGCCCACGTCACTGGCGGGCTCGACCGTGTCCACGGGCTCGCGCCGCTGGGAGCTCACCGGCACGGGCCGCGGCGGCATCCTCTCTCACGGCAGCATCCTGGCCACCCAGGCCACGGCCCAGGTCGCCTCGCCCGTGCGCCGCGGCCGGCTCGTGCGCGAGCGCCTCTTGTGCCAGCCCCTGCCCCCCGCCCCTCCGGGCCTCAACCTGGAGCTGCCCACGGTGGACCCGGGCATGCCCAACCGCGAGCGCTTCTCGGAGCACTCGAGCAACCCCTCGTGCTCGGCGTGCCACAAGATGATGGATCCCATCGGCTTTGGCTTCGAGCAGTTCAACAGCGTGGGGCGCTTCGAGCCGAAGCTGGCCAATGGCACGCAGGTGGACGCGAGCGGGGAGATCCTCGCCTCGCCCTCCACCCAGGGCACCTTCACGGGCGTGGAGGAGTTGCAGGACAAGCTCGCCGACAGCCCGGACGTGCAGCAGTGCTTCTCCCTGCAGTGGCTGCGCTTCGGCTATGGCGTGTCCGGCGATGACTCCACCTGCGCGGCCACCCAGCTGTCCGAGCGCTTCCGTCAGAGCGCGACGAGCATCCCCGAGCTGCTGGTGTCGCTGACGCAGCTGCCGCGCTTCACCCAGCGCTGGGGCGCGGTCGCCGCCATGCCCGCGCCGCCGCCGCCCACGGGCACCATCCCCGTCCCCACCCCGCCGGAGACCGTTCCCGGCACGGGCGGGCAGACCCCGCAGCCCCCGACCATGGGCGGCGTCCAGGTGTCCACGAAGGTCCAGGACGACTGGGGCGGCGGCTACTGCCACAACGTCAAGGTGACCAACACCAGCTCCTCCGAGACGAACTGGCGCATCTCGCTCCAGGTGGAGGGCACGATCTTCAACGCCTGGAACGCCACCTACAAGCTCACCGGCGCGGGCGTGGTGGAGTTCACCGGCGTGGACTGGAACGGCCGCTTGTCTCCGGGCAACAGCGCCAGCTTCGGCTTCTGCGCCAGCCGCTGAAACACGGCGTCCAGCCCCACCGCTCCCACACGAAGAGACCCGCCACCACGAGCCGCGCCCTCCGCAGTCAGGGGGGCGCGGTTTTGTATTTTCAATGCTTCGTGTCCCGTTGCCCTCCCAAGCAAACGTCTGGGCGCCTGGGAGCCGTCTGGATTGGTGGGGCCTTTCGACAAGTCTTTTCAAGTCAATGCCTAAGCATGCTCGGGCGGCATCGAGTGTGATATACAGGTCAATCGATGGCATTCCCCATTCCCGAATCCGCTCCCGAACCTGTCTCCGGCGCTCGTGCCCAGCCGGAGGTCGCTCCTTTCATCCTCGAGCAGGCCGGTGATGTCTCGCGCCCGCGCCGGGGGATGCCCACCGCCGTCGACATCGCGCACCTGCCCGGTGAAGGCGGTATCGGCACCGCCGTGCGAAACACACTCGGCTGGATGCGTCATGGCATCGACCATCTGGCGGCGCAGCACCGCCGCTACGGGCCCGTCTACCGCTCGGTCTTCGCCGGCTACCAGGTCGTCTGCGTCGCGGACCCCGACATGGTCCTGTCCATCGCGCGCGACGAGCAGACGTGGTCCACCTCGCTCGCATGGCTCACCTTCTTCCAGGGGATTGATCCCAAGATCAACGCCGCGAAGGTCGACTCCCCTCTCTTCCTGGACTTCAAGGCGCACCGGGATGCCCGGAAGGTCTTCCAGCCGGCGTTCGGCCACGCCGCCACCGCCAGCTACTTCGAGGCCGCGACGTCCATCTACACCGAGGCGATCGAGCGCTGGGTGGAGCGCGGTCAGGTGTCGTTCAAGGACGACATCCGCAGCCTGATGATGAAGGTGTCGACGCGCATCTTCCTGGGCGTCGACGACGAGGCCGAGAAGTTCGAGCGCGCGTTGATTGACTACTGGGAGGGGCCCCTGTCGCTCACGCGCAGCCCGCTGCTCAGCCCGGCCTGGCGCCGGTCCATCCGCGGTCACCGCACGCTGTGCGAGATGCTGCGCTCGCGGATCGCCGCCCGGCGTGCTTCCGGCGGAGAGGATCTGTTCAGCCGCCTGTGCGCCAAGAGCCAGGAGCCCGAGACGCTGGTGGATGACGACGGTCTGGTGCGGCTGATGATCGGCATCAAGTCCGCCGCGTTCGCCACCACGTCGTCGGGGTTGACCAGCATGGCCTACCTCCTGGCCACCTACCCGGAGTGGCAGGAGCGACTGCGTGAGGAGGCACTCGCCCTGTCCAAGGGACGGATCAACTACGAGGAGAGCGGCAAGCTCGAGGTGACCTCGCGGGTGTGGAAGGAGACGATGCGCCTCTACCCCGTCGCGCCCTACACCGCGCGGCGCGCGCTCCATGACACCCAGCTCGGCCAGTGGCGGATCCCCGCGGGCACTTTCGTCATGGGGATGATTTCCGTGGCGATGCAGGACGAGACGCTGTGGAGCAATCCGCGCAGCTTCGACCCGGACCGCTTCACCGAGGCGCGCGCCGAGGACAAGAAGCACAAGGCGGCGTTCCTGCCGTTTGGCATTGGGAGCCACACCTGTACGGGCATGCACCTGGCGAACGCCGAGGTGAAGGCCTTCTGGCACGCCATGCTCACGCGCTGCCGCTTCTCGCTCGTGCGCGAGTCCAAGGCGCGCCACACGTACATGCCGGCGGGCATCGTCTCCGGCGACGTCCAGCTGCGCATCGAGCGGCTCTGATCTTCCCCTCTTTTTTTCCAGGAGACTCCCCGATGTCCCAGACGCCCCAGCGCTCCGCGTCCCCCTCGGAGCAACCCGTCGTGCCCCCGATGTCCTCGCAGTTGCCCGCCGTGCTCGACGGCTTCGATCTGACGGATCAGGCCCGGTTCGGCCAGGGGTTCCCCCACCAGGTGTTCGCCCGCCTGCGCCAGCACGCGCCCGTGTTCTTCCATCCGCCAGGGCAGACCCACGATGGCGAGGGCTTCTGGGTCCTGAGCAAGTACGCCGACATCCGCGACGCGGCCGCCAATCCCGTCTTCTCCGCGGCCGGGGGCGGTGGACGCCCCAGCGGCGGCACGCACATCGACGATGTCCGGCCGGAACTTCCCGGGGTCATGATCAACATGATGGATGATCCGCGGCATCAGCTCTTCACGGACGTGCTGACCCCCGCGGTGGGACGGCAGGCACTCGGCGTGCTGGAAGGAAAGCTCCGCCAGCACACCCAGCAGCTCGTGTCCGAGCTGCTCGCGCGGGGCGACTTCGACTTCGCCGATGCGGTGAGCGCCAACGTCGGTGCGCAGGCGATCTCCCTGCTGATGGGGCTGCCGCCGCAGGACTGGGCCCAGTTCTCCCAATGGACGGGGAGCCTGATGGGCTTCGATGACCGCGAGGTCGGCCACCCCACCGAGCGCAGTCAGAAGACCCACATGGAGCTCTTCCACTACGGCGCCAAGATGCTGGCGGCCAAGCGGGCCCAGCCTTCGGATGACCTGACCTCGCTGCTGGCGAACGGACAGCTGGCGGCTGGCGTCGACCAGAAGCCGCTGACCGAGATGGAGCGGATGACGTGCTTCTGCCTGATGGTGCTGGCGGGAACCGAGTCCACCCGCAACGCGCTCTCCGGCGGCATCCTGGCGCTGGCCGAGCACCCCGAGCAGTGGAAGGCCCTGCGCGCCGATCGCTCCCTGATCAAGGGCGCCGTGGAGGAGATCCTCCGCTGGACCACGCCCACGCCGTACAACCGCCGCACCGCCACGCGGGACATCCAGCTGCGCGATGCCCAGATCCGGGCGGGCGACAAGGTCACCCTGTGGTGGACCTCGGCCAACTGGGACGAGGAGGTGTTCTCCAACCCGTTCGCCTTCGACATCCGGCGCAACCCCAATCCGCACCTGTCCTTTGGCTACGGCACCCACTCTTGCTTCGGCGCGCAGCTCGGCAAGCTCGAGCTGCGCGTGGTGTTGGAGACCCTGCTGGACCAGGTCGAGCGGATCGAGCTCACCGGGCCCATCACCTGGGCTGGCAGCAACAAACACACCGTCGTGCTGAAGATGCCCGTGAAGATGACCGGCGCGTAAGTGATTGCACGGGCCGGCGGTCCTCGACTCAAGAGGCCGCCGGAGCCCGGCACGCGAAGCCTCACAGGCGCCGCGTCAACGACGCCAACCGCTCCTCGATGAGCGCCCGCTCCGCCTCGGTCATGTCGTCGAGTTCCTCCTCGGCCGCATCCTCCTCCGCGAGCCGGGCGCTCTCGACGGGCATGGGGACCGGCTCCGGGCTGGCGGGCTGGAGCTGCTCGGCGAGGTGCTCGGTCAGGGCCTCGATCGTCGGATAGGTCCACAACAACACCGCGGGGAGCGAGAGCCCGAACAGGGCCTCCAGGCGATTGCGCAGCTCCAGGCTGAGCAGCGAATCGAAGCCGAGCGACATCAGCGGCGCCTGCGGCTCGAGGGCCTGGGCGTCCAGCCGCAGCACACGTCCAATCTCCTGACGCAGCAGGAGCGCGATCCGCATCCGGACTTCCTTGGGGGGGGCGGTGCGCAGCGCCTCGAGGTCCCGCAGCTTCGTGTTCCGGTTCGCACCGCCCTGCGGCTGCACCTCGCCCATGAGCTCGGAGAAGCGCTTCGAGCGCGCCATGTGGGGCGAGGTCTCGAGCCACTGCCGGGGATCCATCGCGATGACCGCCACGTGCACGGACTTGCGCTCGAGCAGCGCCCCCAACACCTCCAGGCCATCGGCCGGGCTCATTCCGAGGATCCCCCGGTGGGAGAGCCGCTCGCCGCGATTGGCCTGCTGCGCGGCCATGCCGACCTCCGAGAAGGCGCCCCAGTCGACGCTGAGCGCGGGCAGGCCCTGCGCGTGCCGCGCGAGCGCGATGGCGTCGAGGGCCGCGTTGGCCGCGGAGTAGTTGCTTTGTCCCGGTGCGCCAATCAGGGCGGCGGCCGACGAGAAGAGCACGAAGAAGTCGAGCTCGCGGTCGCGGGTGAGTTCGTGCAGGTGCAGCGCGCCGAGCACCTTGGGCGCCATCACCCGGTGGTAGCGCTCGGGCGTCTGTTGCGCGAGCATCCCGTCGTCCAGGACGCCGGCCGCGTGGATGACGCCCCGCAGGGGACCGAGCTGGCGCGCCTGCTCGACGGCACGCGCCACGTGCCGCGGGTCGGAGACGTCCGCGGCGACCACCTCCACGGCGATTCCCCGGGCGCGCAGCGCGTCCACGGCCCCGCGCTGTGCTTCGTTCTCCGCTCCCCGGCGGCCCACGAGTACCAGGCTGCGGGCTCCGCGCTCGGCGAGCCAGTCCGCCACGCGCAGGCCGAGGCCGCCGAGCCCTCCGGTGACCAGGTAGCTGCCGCCGTCGCCGCGCACGACGGCTCCTCCGGCGGGCTCGAGGCGCGCCGCGCGGGCCACGCGGCCGACCCGGCGGACCCCCTGACGCAGAAGCACCTCCTCTTCACGCTCACGCGACACGAGCTCGGCGAACAGCGCCGGATGCTCCTCGCCCGACTGCGCGAGGTCGATGCGCGTGAAACCGAGCGCCGGATGCTCGTGGAGAAAGCCGCGGGCCATTCCCCAGAGCTGTGCCGCGGCCACATCCACCGCGCCGGTTTCCCCGGCGGACCACTGGGCCCCCCGTGTGACGACGCTCAGGCGCGGTGGCTCACGCGGCGCCGCCGCGACAATCGCCTGCACCAGGTGCAGCAGTCCGGCGGTGGCTTGGGCCGCGCGCTCCAGGGGCCAGGTCAGCGGCCCGGCCGCGGGCTGCTGCTCCGACAGGCCCCAGAGGAAGACGGCCTCGCGCAGCGGGGCACCGCCCGCGAGCGCGGCCACGAGCTGGTCGAAGTCGGTGCGCCGCTCCGGAGCCACGGTGTACGCCGAAGCGGAGACGCGTGCGAAGGCTTCACCGGGCGTCACCGTGATGCATTCGTCCCCGCGCGCGCGAAGCTGCTCGGCGAGCCGAGCCGCGACGCCGTGCGCGTCGGCGAACAGCAGCCAGCGCCCTCCCGGGGGCACCTGCGCCGTCGACAGCGGCTGCCGATCCCACCGCGACTCGTACAGCCAGTCGCTCCACGCCGGGCCCCCGTTGGCCGCCAGGGCGGCACGGGAGACACGCCGCAGACGAAGCCCATCGACGCGGGCGACCACCCGCTCGTCGGCCGCGAGCACCACGGCATCGCCCACGAGAAACGACTCATCGTCCCCTGGCTGATAGCGGGCCAGGCAGTGCAACGGCTGGTCCACGCCCTCCCCATGGAACTCGAGACGGTCGACCGAGAAGGGAATGTATGCGTGGTCCGCGCTCTCCGGGACGGCCGCCGCGAAGGTCTGGAAGACCGCGTCCAGTTGCGCCGGGTGGAGGGCCTGCCGCGGCTCCGCCCGCTGGCCCTTGAGCGCGGCGGGACGTTCCAGGACGGCCCGGGCCTCGCGCGGGCCAACCCAAAGCTGGCGAATCCAGCGGAACATCGGGCCCAGCTCGATGCCGCGTCGCGTGTTCTGTTCGTAGAACGCGGTGGGATCCACCTCGGTGACCGCCCCGCTCGCCAGGCGCTCCAGAGCCGAATCGGGCCGTGCTCCGGTGGCCTCGAGACAGGAGATGAAGCCCGTGGCGTGCTCGTCCCAGCTGCCGGAGCGCTTGGGCGATGCCGCGCGGCTGGCGCGACGAAAGCGCGTCTTTCCACCATCGCGAGGCAGCGCGGTCAGGTGGACCGCCACCGCCGCCTGAGCGCTCACGCGCAACGCCTGCGGGAAGGTCACCGATTCGAGAACACAGGCCGCACCGCCGACCAGCTCGTCGGCGACCGACAGCACGGCCGCCAGGTGGAACGCACCGGGAACCACGACGTCATCGAAGATCCGGTGCTCTTCCAGGTACGGGCGCTCGGAGAGCTGGAGGCGGTCCACGAAGTGCACCTCCTCGCCCGGACTGAGCACCCGCTGGCCGGCGAGCGCCGGAGCGCGCGAGGAGGTCTCGATGTCGACGTGCACCGAGTTCGCGAGGCGCAACTCCTCCCAGTACCGCTCGTGTTGCCACGGGTAGGTCGGCAGCAGCACGGCGCGCTGGGGGGAGCGGAAGATCCTGCTCCAGTCGATGGGATGGCCGTTGGCGTGGAGCTGGGCCAGCGCTTCGCTCAGGGCGCCCCACTCGGGCTGGCCACGGCGCAGCGACGCCGCGATGACGCGCCGCCCGCTGAGCGTCTGCTCCATCGCCATGGCGAGCACGGGATGGGGGCTGATCTCGAGGAAGGTGCCATACCCGGACCGGTCGAGGGTGGTGATCGCGTCCGCGAAGCGGACCTCCTGGCGCAGGTTGCGCGCCCAGTAATCTCCATCGAGCGAGCTGCCCGCCACCTCGCCCCCCGTCACGGTGGAGATCATGGGCAGGCCGCCGCCACGGGGCACGAGCCCGGAGAGCCGCTGACGGAATTCGTCCATCAGGGGCGCCACCTGCGGGCTGTGGGAGGCCACGTCGATCTTCACCCGGCGCGCGAACACCCCACCGGCCGCGAGCTCCGCGAGCAGCGCCTCGATCGCCTCGCGCTGTCCCGATACCACGGTGGAGCGAGGTGCGTTGATGGCACCGATCGACAGGTGCGGCTCGTGGCGCACGAGCCACTTCGCCACGTCCGCGGCGGGCAACTCGACCATCGCCATGGCGCCCTGATTGCTGATGCGCATCATCAGCTCGCTGCGGACCGAGACGATGTGCGCCGCATCCTCGAGGGTGAGCGCTCCGGCGATGTGCGCGGCGGCGATCTCCCCCACGCTGTGACCGGTCACCGCCGCCGGCTCGATGCCCCACGAGCGCCAGAGTCGAGCGAGGGCCACCTGGATGGCGAACAGGAGCGGTTGCACCACCTCACCCCGCGTCAGGTCCGGCGGCGGCGCGGCGGCGCCAAACGCCTCGAGGATGGGGTAGCCTCCATGCGGCGCCAGCGCGGCGGCGGTGGCCTGGAGGCTGTCGCGGAACACCTGCGAGGCGGCGAACAGCTCCAGGCCCATCCCCACCCACTGCGCGCCCTGTCCGGAGAACACGAACGCCAGCTTCGCGGCCCGCCCGGGCTCGGTCCGTCCGGTGAACAGGCCCGCGTGGGACGCTTCGTCCCGAAACGCGTCGAGGGCGGCCACCCACGCCTCGCGTGTGGCCCCGGCGATCGCGAGCCGATGCTCATGGTGGGAGCGCCGCAGCGCGGCGGTGTGGGCGATGGCCTGCGGGGATGCATCGAACCGGGGCGAGGCCAGGAGGTGGCGATAGGCGACGGCGAGATCGCGCAAGGCCGACGGCGAGCGTGCCGACAGCAGGAGGACCCCCGGCTCCGTGGCGGCCGGAGCCGGCTCCGAGGCGCGCGGCGCGGCCTCCGCCGCGGGCTCGCCCGCCTCCTCGAGGATGACATGCACGTTGGTGCCGCTGAGCCCGAAGGAACTCACGCCGGCGAGCAGGGGCGCGGGCGACTCCCAGGGAGCGAGCTCGGTGGAAACGCGCAGCGGCAGGCGCTGCCAGTCCACGTGGGGGTTGGGCCGCGTGAAGTGCAGGTGCGGCAGGAGCTGCTTGTGCTGGAGCATCAGCACGGCCTTCATGAGGCCGGTGATCCCCGCCGCCGTCTCCAGGTGCCCGACGTTGCTCTTGACCGAGCCCACCCAGAGCGGCTTGTCCGAGGTTCGCCCCTCGACGAGTGCACCGAGCGCGTCGAGTTCGATGGGATCGCCCAGCAGCGTCGCGGTGCCGTGCGCCTCGACATAGTCGAGGTGTCGCGGCTCGATGCCCGCGTTCTGGCACGCCCGCCGGATGACGGCTTGCTGGGCGAGGCCGTTGGGCACCGTCAGGCCGCTCGAGGCCCCATCGTGATTGACGGCCGATCCGCGCAGCACGGCGAGGATGGGATCGCCATCGGCGCGCGCCCGCGACAGCCGCTTGAGCACGACGACGCCGCAGCCCTCGCCCCGGCCATAGCCATCCGCCGAGGCATCGAACGTCTTCGAGCGACCATCGGGCGACATGTTGCCGGCGCGCGACAGGAAGATGAACGTCTCCGGGGACGCGATGAGGTTCACCCCGGCGGCGATCGCCACGTCACTTTCTCCAGCGCGCAGGCTCTGGCACGCCAGATGGACGGCGAGCAGCGACGAGGAGCACGCGGTGTCCACGGTGAAGGACGGCCCCTGCAGCCCCAGCAGGTACGAGACCCGTCCCGCCGAGAAACAGGTGGCGTTGCCGGTGCCGTCATAGACGTCGATGTCCTTCGGCTTCGCGGCGTAGGCGTGCCGCCGCAGGTAGTCGCTCTGGCTCGCCCCCACGAACACGCCCGTGGCCGACTTCTCGAGCTTCTGCGGAGACAGGCCCGCGCGCTCGATGGCCTCCCAGGTCACCTCGAGCAGCAGGCGCTGCTGCGGATCCATGAGGACCGCCTCGCGGGGCGAGATGCCGAAGAAGCGGGCGTCGAACTGGTCGATCGACTCCAGCATCCCCGCGCGGCGCGCGTACGTCTTCCCCGCGGCTCGCGGATCCGGGTCATAGAACGCGTTGATGTCGAAGCGGTCCGGCGGCACCTCCGAGGTGCCATCCTGGCCAGACGACAACAGGCGCCAGAAGTCCTCCGGACTGGCCACCGAGCCGGGGAGACGGCACGACATGCCGAGGACCGCGATCGGCTCCGCGGTGAGCGAGTAGACCTTGGACTCGAGGTCCTTGATAACGTGGAAGGCCTGCTGGAGCGGCGAAAGCTTGGGAGCGGTCATGGGAGGTCAACGGCGGGAGTCGTATTTTTTCGCGATGAGCGCGGCGAGTTCATCGTCCGAGAGGTCGCCCTCTTCGTCCTCGCTCGGCGCCTCAACCCGAACCGGTGCGCTGCCCTCGGCGGGGCTGGGCGCGCTGGCGACGGGGGCGTCGGAGAGCAGAATCCCGGCGTGGCTGAGCAGGGAGGCGAGGTGCTCCGTCAGGGAGCTGAGGGTCGAGTAATTGAACAAGGTGGTGGCGGCGAGGGTGACGTCGAACTCGCGCTGCAACCGGTTGCGGATCTCGATGGCCATGAGCGAGTCCATGCCCACGTCGACGAACCCCCGCCTGGCGCCCAGCTCATCACCTTCGCGCGCGTCCCACCCGAGGCTGCCCTCCACGACCCGCCGGATGTGCTCCTCGAGCACCCGCATCCGCTCGGAGGGAACGGTCGCCAGGAGGGTGTCGCGAGCACGTACGGGCGCGGCAGCGACGTGCCCACCGGCACGCGGCGCCAGGACATCACTCCCCGCCAACTCCCGGGTGAGCGGAGAGCGCTGACCCTCGGCGTCGAGCACGGCCCAGTCCGTCGGCAATACGGCGACCTGCGCCTCATCGCTCGCCACGATCCGGTCGAGCGCGGCCCACCCGTCGGCGACCGACAACGGGCTCCAGCCAACGCCCAGGGTGCGGCGGCTGGTTTCGGCGTCGAGGCGAGCGGCCATGCCCGCCGCCCACGGACCCCAGTTGATGGTGACGACCGGCACGTGGTGCGCACGCTCGTGGTAGGCAAGCGCGTCGAGGAACGCGTTGGCCGCCGCGTAGCTCGCCTGCCCATGTGGGCCCAGGAGCGAGGAGGCCGACGAGAATTGGACGAAGAAGTCCAGGTCCCGTGTGTTGCGCAGCAGATGCCACGCGCCGCGGACCTTGGGCCGCAGGACGCGTTCGAAGGCCGCCCAGGATTGATTGACGAGCAGGCCATCCTCGACGACGCCCGCGGCGTGAATCACCCCGCGCAGCGGCGGACCCCCCACCTTGAGGCGACTCAGCAACTCGTGCACCTCACCGGGCACGCCGAGGTCGGCCCTCACGCTGTTGACCGAGACGCCCTGCGCCACCAGTCCAGCGATGGTGGCCTGAGCCTCCGCGTTGGCACCCCGCCGACTCACCAGCACGAGATGCCTCGCGCCCCGCTTCGCCAGCCAACCCGCGACGGCCAGGCCGAGCGCACCATGCCCGCCCGTCACCAGGTAGCTCGCGTCGGAGCGGATGGGCACCGGCCCGGTCCGCGCCGGCAGGCAACGCGCGAGTCGCGCGACGAGACGGCGGCCGCCACGCAGCGCGATCCGCCCTTCACCGGACTCGCCCGTGAGTTCAGCGGCCAACGCGAGGGCCTGCGCGCGCTCCGGAGGCCGCGTGGGCTCGGTGGGCTCGAGATCCACCGTGCCGCCCCAGAACTCGGGATGCTCCGAGGCAATGACCGCGCCCAATCCCCAGGCGGGCGCCTGCGCCACCGAAACCCGGGCGCCATCGTCCCCGGTGCACACCGCCCCCTGGGTCACCAACCACAGCCGAGCGCCACCGACAGAGGCCCCGCGTGTGGCGAGCGCCTGCACCAGCGCCAGCACACTGCCGAGGTTGAGGGACTCCGCGAGATCCAACGCGGCGTCATCGAGCATCCGGGTGGGCGCGATGTCGAGGCTGCACAGATGGACGATGCCGCGCAGGGGCCGATTCGCGGAACTCACCCCGGCGTCGAGGGCACGCGCCACCTCGGGCACGGGCCACCCCTGGCGCCGCAGCTCGTCGGGCCGCAGCAAGGAGCAGGTGTCACCGCGAGCGGTGAGGACCTCGGCCAGCGCGGCGGCGAAACCGCCGGAGTCGGCCAGGAGGAGCCAGTGGCCGGCACCCGGCGCGGACGTCACCGGCCGCGACAGCGCGACTTCGCGCCATTCGCAGCGCGAATACCAGGACGCCTCGCGCTCGGCCTCACGCGTCTTCGCCGACTCCGCGAGCCGAGTCCGGCTGGGAGCGTCGAACCACAGGCGGCGCCGCTGGAAGGGGTAGGACGGCAGCGGATGGCGCTCACGTGGGAAGGGCCGATCCCAGGCCTTCCAATCGATGGGAGCACCCGCGACGTGGAGCCGACCGACGCTCTGCGCGATGACCTCGGTATCTAGCTGGCCGCGCCGCATCGAGGCGACACACGTGACCGTGGACGGCAGGGTCTCGACGGCGAGCCCCGTCAACGTCGGATGGGGACCGATCTCCAGGAGCATGTCGCAGCCCAGGTCGACGAGCGCCTTCATGCCCGCGGTGAACTGCACGGGCTCGCGGATCTGCCGCGACCAATACGAGGCATCGATGTGAGGCAGTACGGTACCGGTCAGCCCGGTGACCCACGGCAGACGCGCCGGCCGCGCGGTGATCGAGGCGATCGCCCGCGCGAAGGGCGCGAGGATCGGCTCCACCTCGGGTGAATGGAAGGCGACCGACACCCGGAGCTGTTTGGTCTCGACCCCTCGCGCGCGGAAGTCCGCGGCGATGTCCAGGACGGGACCTTGGGCACCCGAGATCACGGTGTGCTCGGGACCATTGAGTGCCGCGATCGAGACGCGCCCGGAGTGCGGGGCGAGCGCGGCCAGCACCGCGTCCGCACTGGCGCGGATGCTGACCATGACGCCGCCCGCGGGAAGGGTCTCCATCCACCGCGCGCGCTCCTGGATCAACAGCAGCGCATCCTGGAGGTCGAGCACACCGGCGGCACAGGCGGCCGCGATCTCACCCACGCTGTGGCCGAACACCGCGTGCGGCTCGATGCCCCACGAGCGCCACAGGCGCGTCAGCGCGTACTGCACGGCGAACAGCGCCGGTTGGGCACGCCCGGTGCGATCAATGGACTCGCCGTCGGCGAGCAGGGTCAGCAGCGGTTGCCCGGCATCACGATCCAGGAAGGCCGCGCACGCATCGAGGGCCTCACGAAACACGGGCTGGGTCTCGTAGAGCTCCTGGCCCATGTGGACGTATTGCGAGCCCTGTCCGGTGAACAGGAAGCCAATGCGAGGAGCCGGGACATCGGTCACGTCCCCGTGCACGGCCTCCCCCGCCGCCGGGGCCGCGGCGAAGGCGGCGAGCCGGACCCGGAGCTGCTCGGCGGAGGTGAAGGTGATCGCCAGGCGGTGTGGCAGGTGGGTACGAGCGGTGTTGGCCGAAAACGCGATGTCCTCGGGCCGGAGTTCGGGATGCCGCTGGACGTGGTCGGACAGACGCCGGGCCTGCTCGACGAGCGCCTCTTGGCCGCGCGCCGACAAAGTCACCACATGGGCCGGCCGCTCACGCAGCGGCACCGAGGCCGTCACCGCCCGTGCGTCAGGGGCGCTGCTCGCGGACGCTGCCTCCACGATGGCGTGTGCGTTGGTGCCGCCGAGGCCGAACGAACTCACCGCGGCGAGGCGGCGGCCGGGGACTGGCCACGAATGCAGCCGCGTCGGGATGTCGAAGGGCTCGCCCTCCAGGGGCAGCTTGGGATTGAGCTCGTTGAAGTGGACGTTCGGAGGAATTTCACCGCGGTCGACGGTGAGCGCGGCCTTGATGACACCGGCGACGCCGGCCGCCGCCTCGAGGTGGCCCAGGTTGCTCTTCACCGCGCCCAGGAAGCACGGCGAGGTGCGGCCCGAGGCGCGTCCGTAGACGGAGGCCAGCGCTCCGACCTCGATGGGATCACCCAATTGCGTGCCGGTCCCGTGCGCCTCGACAAAGCCCACCTGTGAGGCCGGAATCCGGGCCTGCTGCAGCGCGCGCTCCATCAACAGCCGCTGCGCCGGGCCACTGGGGACCGTGAGTCCGCCGCTGCGGCCATCGTGGTTCACCGCCGAGCCACGAACCACGGCGATGATCCGATCTCCCTGGGCCCGTGCGTCGCGCAGCCGCTTGAGGACGAGCACGCCGCAGCCTTCGCCGCGCCCGAAGCCGTTGGCCGAGGCATCGAAGGTCTTGCAACGCCCGTCGGGCGCGAGCGCACCGGTCTTGCCCAGGCCGATCATCATCTCGGCGGACAACAGGACGTTGACGCCAGCGACGAGCGCCAACCCGCATTCCCCCGCGCGCAAGCTTTGGGAGGCCAGGTGCAGGGCGACCAGCGCCCCGGAGCAGCCCGTGTCGAGCGCCAGGTTGGGACCGCGCAGCCCCAGGACATACGACACCCGGCCCGACAGCGTACACGGCAGGTTGCCGGTCAGCGCGTAGGCGTCCAACTCCTTCGGGTCCTCGCTGAACCGGCTCAGGTACTGGTTCGTCGAGCCACTCACGAACACACCCGTCGCAGAGTCCACCAGGCTGTCGGCCTGCACGCCGGCGTGCTCGAGGGCTTCCCAGGTCACCTCGAGCAGGAGCCGTTGCTGGGGATCCATGCGCGCGGCCTCGCGCGGAGAGATGCCAAAGAACTCGGGATCGAATGACTCGACGTCGGACAGGAAGCCGGCGCGACGCACGTGGAATCTGCCGGGCACGCTCGGGTCCGGGTCGAACAGCGACTCATCATCCCAGCGGCCGAGCGGCGCCTCGGAGGTGGCATCACGGCCCTGGACCAGGAGGTCCCAGAACGTCTCCGGATCGACCACGCCACCGGGGAACCGGCAGCCGATGCCAACGATCGCGATGGGCTCGACGGCGGAGTCCGGCGGGGCCTCGACCGCGGCGGCGAGCGGCCGTGCCACGGGTGCATCCGCTGGAACGGCAAGCACTGCCCGCGCGCCACCCCGTACCGCCGCGCCGTTCTCCTGCCAGTGGGCGACGAGATGGGCGGCGAGACGCTCGATCGTCGGATGGTCGAAGGCCAGCGTCACCGGGAAGGGGTGCGCGAAGTCCTTGGCCAGACGGCGGCGCAGTTCCATGGCCAGGAGCGAGTCGAAGCCGATGTCGAAGAACCCCTTGCCGCGGGGAAAGACGTGATGACGGGGATAGCCGAGCGTCTCCGCCACGACGCCCGCGACGTGCGCCGCGATCCGTTCCGCGGCGGCCCCGGACGAGAGCCCCGACAGGTCGCCGAGCAACTTCGAGGTGCTTTCCTGCTCGCGCGGGCTCGCCGGGCCACGGGCGACCGCGAGGTCCTCGAGCCACGTCGGCGTGGCGCCGATGCGCTCCTGGAGGTGGAGGGCCCAGTCCATGTGGGCCACGACGGCATGGGCCGTCTGACCGGCGGCCAGCACCCCGAGGGCCTGGAGACCCTCGGCGGCGGCGAACGGCATCAACCCGACGCGCTTCGCCCGGTCACCAAACTGGTGATCGAGCTCCTGGTCCCACACGCCCCAGGCGATGCTGAGCGCGGGAAGCCCGAGCCCGCGGCGGTGAACGGCGAGGGCATCGAGATACGTGTTGGCGGCGGCGTAGCTCCCCATTCCCGCGAGGCCAAGAACGCCGGCGACGGAGGAGAACAGGACGAAGAAGTCGAGGTCCCGGTCCCGGGTCAGCAGGTGCAGGTTCCACGCCCCCGCCGCCTTGGCGCCGAGGACCTCGGTGTAGTCCCGCCACGGCTCGTCGACGAGGAGCGCCTGGCGCGCCTGGCCGGCCGCGTGGAAGACACCGCGCAGGGGGGGCAGCTCGGCTCCGGCGGTGGCGAGCACCTGACGCAGCGCCTCGAAGTCCGCCACGTCGGCGCGGGCCAACAAGACCCGCGCGCCCTGCTGCTCGAGCGCCTGGATGCGGCGCGCCGCCGCGTCCGACGGCTTGGAGCGGGCCAGCAGGAGGAGATGCCGCGCACCGCGCGCCACCAGCCACTCCGCCAGCATCAAGCCCAGCCGCCCCAGTCCTCCGGTGATGAGGTAGCTGACGTCGGGCGAGAGGCTCAGGGTCCGGGAGGTCCGTTCGTCACGGCCCCGGCGCAACCGCAGCCCGAAGTGCCGGGCGGCGCGCAGCGCAAGCTGCTCTTCTTTGCCCTGGAAGAGCGCGCGGTGGAGTTGCTCCGCGTTCGCGCGCACGGAGCCGCGGGGATCGACGTCGACGAGGCGCGGGGTGGCCTCGGGATGCTCGCGACCGAGCACCCGGCCCATGCCCCAGAGCGCCGCCGCCGCGGGAGTGTCGAGTGTCTCGCCCTCCTCCACCGCCACCGCGCCCCGGGTGAAAATCCAGACGGGCGCGAGTGCGCGGGCCGCGAGTGCCTTGGCGAGTTGCAGCAGGACGCGCACCGGCTCGAGGGGCTCGAAGGAGAACGGCTGCTCTGGCGGGGTGGCGGCATCGAGCCCCTGGCCGAACAGGATGCCGCGCAACGGCCGCCCGTCAGCCACCGCGATGAGCTTCTCCTGGAGTTGGACACCAGACTCGAAGGCTCCGGAGATGCGCACGCATTCATGGCCCTCGGCCTCGAGACGGGCGGCCAGCAGCTCACACGTGCCGCGCGCATCCGGGAAGATGAGCCACCGGCCGGCCGCCGGCGTGGCGCTCTCCAGCTCGAGTGGCTGCCAGGCCACCTCGTAGCGCCCTCGCCCGAGCAGCCCGGTCTCCGTCTTGAGGCTGCTCTCGAGGGACGCCGGGACGCAGTGCAGGCGGGAGACGACGGCGGCCGGCCGCAGCGCCTCGTCGTAGAAGTGGAGCGTGACGGAAAGCGCCGGCCTTCCTCCGCTTTCCACCTGCGCGACGGTGCCGTGGATCCACACGACGTCCGCCTGTGCGTTGACGTCGAGCGCGTCGAGGGAAATGGGCGCATAGCGGAGGTCCGTCACGCCCGCGCACGACACCAGGGCGGTGAGTGCCTCGTTGAACGGCTCGGGGTGCAGGATGAAGCGCTCCGCGTGATCGCCAGCGCGCGGCGCGCGAAGCCGGCACAGGACCTCGCGCTCGCCACGGTGAATCGCCTCGATCCAACCTTCGGCGCCGGGGGAGCCGGTCATCGCCGCGATGGCGTCCTTCGGGACGGCTTCCATCCCGCGGCGCACCGCGTCCACATCGAGCTCCGCGAGCGACAGCGCGCCCGCGGACACGAGTTCCCCTTCCGACAGCAAGGTCCACGACCGCTCGTCCTCGGCGTCCGCGGAGGAGGCGGAGAGAAGCTGGAAGCGGTCGGGACGTGAGGTCCCGGGCGAGAGGATGAGCTGGACCTGTCGCTCCTCCCCCTCGGGGATCGCCAGCGGGCGGACGAAGGTCCATTGACGCGCCGAGACCGGACCGCGGCTCCCCAGGTCCCGCAGCGCGGCGAGCACCATGGAGAAGCTCCACGACGCGGGAGCGATCACGCCCCCCTCGACGCGGTGGCTCTCGAAGCAGCGCAACGACTTCGAACCGAGCACGACCTCGTACACCGCGTCACGGAGCACGGGCGAGCGCAGGCGGCGCCCTGGCGGCAGGCAGTCGCGTGAGGCCTCCGTGGCGCTCCCCATCGCGGGCCGCCGCTCCAACGTCGCGGAGGGCAGCCAGTGGCGCTGGCGCTGCCAGGGATAGGTCGGCAGCGGCGACCAACGCGCCGTGTGGGCGGCGCCCTCCCCGCTCGCGCTCACGCGCTCGAAGGCGACGGACTGGCCGCGGGCGTAGAGCGCGGCCAGGGTGAGCAGGAGCGTCTTCTGCTCCGCCTGCTCACGGCGCAGCGACGCGACGACCGTCACCTCACGGCCCGTGTGGGCGGCGGCTCCCTGCAGCACCGAGCCGAGGATGGGATGCGGACTGACCTCGAGGAGGACATCGATTCCATCGGTGACCAGCAACTCCTCGAGGACGGGGAAGAGCTGCACCGGCTCGCGGAGATTCTGGTACCAATAGTCGGGGCCAAGCCCGTCGGCGCCCACCCAGCCCCGGTGGACCGTGGAGCGAAAGGCGAGCGTGGGCTGCTGACCCCGCACGGACGCCACCGCCGCGAGGAGCTGCTCGCGCAGCGGCTCCACCTCGGGGCTGTGCGAGGCGTAGTCCACCTTCACCTTGCGGCAGAACACGCCCCGGCCGGCCATCTCGGTGACCAACCGATCGATGGCGTCGGAGCGCCCCGCCACCAGGCTCGACGTGGGCCCGTTGACGGCGGCCACCCCGAGCCCCTCGCCGAGCATCCCCTCGAGCGTGCTGGCCGGGAGTTCGACGCTGGCCATCGCCCCCCCCCGCAGTTGCTTGACGAGGCGGCTGCGCGCGGTGATGACCCGCACCGCGTCCTCGAGGCTGAGCGCACCGGCGACGCAGGCCGCGCTCACCTCGCCCATGCTCTGGCCAACCACGACCGCCGGCTCCACCCCCCACGAGCGCCACAGCGCCCCCAGGGCGATCTGGATCGCCACGATGCAGGGCTGGATGACATCGACCTGATCCAGGCGGCTGCGCGTGCCGTCGGCCAGCAGTTCATCGAGCACCGACCAACCGGCCAGCTTCCGGATCGCCGCGTCGAACGCGCTCAGCGCCTCCCGGAACACCGGCTCGCGCGCATGCAACTCCCTGCCCATCCCCACCCACTGCGAGCCCTGACCTGGGAAGATCATGGCGATGCGCGGCGGGGCCTTGCCCATCTCCGCCACCGGCGACTCGGACTGGAGCGCGAACGCCTTCAGGCTCTCCACGAGCTCGGCGCGCGAGCCGCCGACGATGCCCTGACGGAAGGACAGATGGCTGCGCCGCGTGCTCGCCAGATGCACGTACTGCGCGAGCGCCATCGGATGCTCGGTCTCGCTCAGCCGCCGGGCATGCTCGAGCGCCAGCGCGCGAAGCGCCTCGGGACTGCGCGCCGACAGGGGCAGGAGGACCTCGCCCGCGGGGCCTTCCCGGAGGGCGGCGCTCGGCGTGGCCGTACCCGGTGCGGGCCGGGGAGCCTCCTCGACCACGAGGCCCGCGTTGGTCCCGCTGATTCCAAACGAGCTGACGATGGCGCGGCGTGGCATCCCGCCGACCGGCCACGGCCGGGCCTCCCCCCCGATGGACAGGGCGGTCCGCGCGAGCGAGATGCGCGGGTTGAGGCCGCGGAAATGAAGGTGCGCGGGAAGGGTCTCCTGACCGAGCGCCAGCACGACCTTGATGAGCCCGGCGATGCCGGCGGCCGCCTCGAGGTGGCCGATGTTGGTCTTCACCGAGCCGACCGCGCAGCTCGAACCATTGGCGCGCGGCGCGCCAATGACGGCCTTCAAGGCCTCGAGCTCGATCGGATCCCCGAGAGGCGTCCCCGTGCCGTGGGCCTCGACGTAGCCGATGTCCGCCGCCGCGACCTCGGCGTTCTCCAGGGCCTTGCGCAGGGTCGCTTGTTGCGACAGCACGTTGGGCACGGTCAGGCCGCCGGAGCGGCCATCATGGTTGATCGACGAGCCGCGGAGGACCGCCCAGATGCGGTCGCCATCGCGCTGGGCGTCCGACAGGCGCTTGAGCACGACGACGCCGCAGCCCTCGCCCCGCACGAAGCCATTGGCGCGCGCGTCGAACGTGCGGCACCGGCCGTCGGGCGACAAGGACTGGGTCAGCCCCACCATGCGCATCCACGTCGAGGACAGGAGCAGGTTGACGCCGCCGGCGAGCGCCAGCGCGCTCTCTCCATTGCGCAGGCTCTGACAAGCCAGGTGGATGGCCACGAGCGATGACGAGCACGCCGTGTCCACGGCGGCGCACGGGCCCTGCAGGCCGAGCGTATAGGCGATACGACCCGCCGCCACACTGGACATGTTGCCGGTGGCCGAGTAGCCGTTCTTCTCCTCCGGGGGCAAGGCGAGCACGTGGTGCTGATAGTCGGAGGACGCGATTCCGACGAAGACGCCCACCGGGTGTTGAATCAACCGGTCCGCTGGCTGCAGGGCGTTCTCCAACGCCTCCCAGCTCACCTCGAGCAGCAGGCGCTGCTGGGGATCGAGCTGCGCGGCCTCGCGCGGGGTGATGCCAAAGAACTCAGCGTCGAAGCCATCGACCGAGTCGAGGAGCCCCGCCCAGCGCAGCGCCGGCAGCTCGTTGACATCGAGCTCTCCTGGCGGCCACCGATCCGGAGGAATCTCGCGGATCGCATCCACGCCGTTGGCGAGCAGACGCCAGTACGACTCTGGCTCATGGGCGCCGCCGGGGAAGCGGCAGGCCATGCCGATGATGGCGATGGGCTCCTTCTGGGCCGCGCGGAGCTGGGCGTTCTCGGACCGGAGCTTCTTGATGGTGACGGTCGCACGCTCGAGGAGTTCGCGCTGTTGCTGAGATCCGTCTGACGAAGAGGCTGTCATCTCGCTTGGAGGGTGAAGACCGCCGGTGCGGCGAGGCTGCTCCGGGAGGCCTTCGAGAAGAGGGCAACGACACTCACGGGCGCGCGGGAGCACGCAGCCGAAAGCAACGACTCAACGTGGAGAGCGGCCGCGACTGATTAACACAAGACATCCATGCGATACAAGACAGTGGTTTCTTTCCGCTTATCCACGACCTGGAGGGAAACCTCCATTGCCGGAGTGTTAAGGACATGATACCTGTTACCAATCAGGAGTTATTTCCTTTCAACAACCTGTTGGGAGAGTGGCCTTGTCTACAGTGAATCGGGTGCTTCGCGCGCTCGAACAGGCGGAAGCGAAGATCGTGGCGCTCGAGCAGCGCCGCGACGAGCCGATCGCCATCGTGGGACTTGGCTGTCGCCTGCCCCAGGGCAACTCCCCGCAGGACTTCTGGCGCACGCTCGAGTCCAGGGTGGACGCGGTGGCGGAGATTCCCGAGTCGCGCTGGCGGCTCGACGAGTCGCTGCGGAGGGCGCGCTGGGCGGCGCTGCTGCGTGACGAGGACGTCATGGGGTTTGACGCCGGCTTCTTCGGCGTCTCGCCGCATGAGGCCGCCGCGATCGATCCCCAGCAGCGGCTGTTTCTCGGGGTCTCCGTGGAGGCGCTCGAGGACGCGGGCATCGCGCTCGAGTCGGTGCGGGGCTCGCGAACGGGGGTGTTCGTCGGGATGATGACGCTGGACTACCAGCACCTCTCGATGGAAAGCCCGCTCGAGAAACTCGACATCTATACGTCGACGGGCATCGGGGCGTGTTTTGGCAGCGGGCGCCTGTCCCACCTGCTCGGCTTCGAGGGGCCGTCGCTCTCCACCGACGCGGCCTGCTCTTCGTCCCTGGTGGCGCTCCATCTGGCGTGTCACAGCCTGCGCGCGCGGGAGTGCGACCTGGCGGTGGCCGGCGGCGTCAACCTGATGTTGTCGCCGTGGACGATGCACCTGTACGTGAACATGCAGGCGCTGTCCCCCGAGGGGCGCTGCCGCACGTTCGATGCCGATGCCAATGGCTTCGTGCGCGGCGAGGGCTGCGGCGCGCTCGTGCTCAAGCGCCTGTCGGATGCCCTGCGTGACGGGGATTCAATTCGAGCGCTGGTGCGCGGCACCGCGGTCAATCACAACGGGAGATCCAGTGGGCTGACGGCGCCCAACGTCCTGGCGCAGCGGGCGCTGCTGCAGCAGGCCCTGGAGGCGGCGCAAGTCAAACCCCATGAGGTTGGCTACATCGAGGCGCACGGCATTGGTACGTCGATGGGAGATCCCATCGAGATCGAGGCCTTGAAGGCCGTGCTCGGAACCCCCCACGCCGATGGCTCGAATTGCGTGGTGGGCTCGGTGAAGACCAACATCGGCCACCTCGAGGCGGCCTCGGGGGTCGCGGGAATCATCAAGACAGTGCTCGCCTTCGAGCACGAGCGCATTCCGCCGAACCTGCACCTGCAGACCCTCAATCCGCGAATCGAATTGCAGGGCACGGCCCTGTCCATCTCCAGTGAGGGCCGCGCCTGGCCGCGAGGAGCCCAGCCCCGGCGGGCGGGCGTGAGCGCGTTCGGCCTCAGTGGCACGAACGCGCACGTCGTGCTGGAGGAAGCGCCCGTGTCCGCCCGGACCGAGGCGGAACCCGTGGCCGATGGCCAGCCGCACATCCTGCTGGTGACGGCGCGTGGCGAGGCGAGTCTGCGACGTCTCGCCCTGCGTTACGCGGAGCACCTGGAGTCGCAGTCCGCGCCCGCGATCCGGGACGTCGCCTACACGACGACGATGCGGCGCAGCCACCATCCCCACCGGCTGGCGGTGGTGGGCAGGACGTCGGGTGAGCTGGCCACGAGCCTCCGCCACTGGCTCGACGGGAAGGAGGCAGGGCCTCTGCGTGCCGGGCGTGCCGCCCCCAGCGGGGCGGCGACCGTGTTCGTGTACTCGGGTGAGGTGGCCGTCTGGAGTTCCCTGGGCCGCGAGTTGAACGAGCGCTCCGAGGCGTTTGACCAGGCCCTGCGGCAGTGCCAGGAGGCCTTCTCGGCGCTGGGGGCCCCGGTCTCGCTGCACGATGAACTGCGAGCGCCCGTGGCGCCGTCGTCAAGGCATGCCGGGCTGGCACTGTTCGCGCTCCAGGTGGCCCTGACGGCGGAGTGGCGGGCCTGTGGCGTGGTCCCGGATCGGGTGCTGGGCGACGGCGTGGGCGAGGTGGTCGCGGCGCACGTGGCCGGCATCCTGACCCTCGAGGCCGCGGCCGAGCTGGTCTGGCGGCGAGGCGAGGCACCCCGAGCGCTGGCGCCTCGGGCCGGACAGCTCGCGTTCTTCTCGACCGTCACCGGACAGCGGGAGGCGGGAGAGACCCTGGGCGTGGAGCACTGGATGCGCCAGCCGCGCGAGCCGGCCCGGCGGGACGAGGCGCTGCGGCGAGCCCTGGGGGACCAGCCGGGTGTGGTGGTGCGGATGATCGCCTCGGGTGGCAGTGGCCCGGACGTGACGGGACGGCAGCGCCTGCTCGAGGCGCTGGCCGAGGTGTTCGTCGCCGGTGGCGGCGTGGACTGGGCCGAGGGTCCCGAAGCCAAGGGGCGTCTGGTGCGCCTGCCCACCTACGCCTGGGAGCTCGAACGGCACTGGCTCACGCGTTCCACCCCCGCGCCCGGAGAGGCTTCGCCGGCCCGTCCGGACGGTGCGGGGCTCACCGAGCAGGGCGCACAGGAGACCAAGGAGCGCGAGGCCTCCCCATTTCTCGTCCAACGATGGGAGCAACGGACGCCCGTCCAGGAGGCGCGGGGCGAGCGCTCGCGCACGGGCGGCAAGTGGTTGATCGTGAGCGTCGACGAGCCGAGCGGCACTCAACTGGCGACCTTGCTGCGCGCCGCCGGTCAGGACGTGACCGTGTGGCCGTGGGCCGACGGGGACGCCGCCATCGACGCCGCGTTGAACCGGTCCTTTGGCGAGGAGGACGCACGCGGCATCGTGGTGTGCGCGAGCTCCGGGTCGCCGCTCCCGGAGGGCATCGACGGACGGGAGCTGCAGGCCCAGGTGGAGCGGGAGTGCGGCCGTGTCCTGCGGCTCGCCCAGCGCGCGGCCGGGCGGCGGTGGCGGAGAGCCGCGCCTCGGCTCTGGCTGCTCACCGAGTCGTCACAGCGGATCACTCCCGACGAGGTGGGCGGCGGGACGTCGGCGGCCTCGCTAAGGGGCGCCGCGCTCTGGGGCGTGGGACGCACCCTCGGGCTGGAGCATCCGGACCTGCGCTGCACGCGGATGGACCTCGAGGCGAACGCCGAGCTGAATCCAGTGGTCACGGAGCTCTTGCGTGACGCCGCGGACGAGGAGTTGGGTCTGCGCGGCACGTCCTGGTACGCCGGACGCCTGGAGCGCACCGGGCGTGCCTCGGGTCAGACGCGCCGCGAACCCTCGCGGGGCCGGCCCTTCCGCCTCGAGATGGATCGCGCGGGGATCCTCGATCAGATGAAGTTCCGCATGGCGAGCTTGACGCCACCCGGTACCGGACAGGTCCGCGTGAAGGTGCTCTCGGCGGGTTTGAACTTCATGGACGTGATGACCGCGATGGGCATCTATCCGGGCGCCAACACCGGTGGGCTCGAGCCCGTCGTGCTGGGCGGAGAGTGCTCGGGGGTCATCGAAGCGGTCGGTCCCGGGGTCGAATCCCTCGCGGTGGGCGATCCGGTGGTGGCACTCGGCCGGGGCTGCTTCGGCTCGCACCTCACGACGAACGCCGCCTACGTGCAGCGGCGTCCCGAGGCGCTGGACGCGCTCCTGGCCGGCGGCGTCCCCATCGTGTTCCTCACCGCCTGGTATGCGCTCATCACGCTCGGCCGTCTGCAGCCGAAGGAGCGCGTGCTCATCCACTCCGCGGCATCCGGCGTCGGGCTCGCCGCGGTGCAGATCGCGCAGTGGCGCGGGGCCGAGATCTACGCCACGGCGGGCACGGAGGAGAAGCGGGCCCTGCTGCGGCGGATGGGGATCGCCACGGTGCTGGACTCGCGGACCCTCGCCTTTTCCACCCAGTTGCTCGAGGCAACGGGGGGCGAGGGCGTGGACGTGGTGCTCAACTCCCTGTCAGGCGAGGCGATCGAGGCGAGCTTCGCCGCCATGGCGAGCGACGGCCGGTTCTTCGAGATTGGCAAGACGGACATCTACGATCAGAAGCGGGCGATGAGCCTGCTGCCGTTCCGCAAGCGGCTCTCGTACCATGCGGTGGACCTGCTGGGACTGGCGCTGGAGCGCGAGCAGCGTTTCGCGACGCTGTTCGCCGAGGTGATGGAGGCGTTCGCCACCGGCGTGCTCCGCCCACTGCCCACCGCGTCGTTCGACGCGGCGGACACGCTCGAGGCCTTTCGCCAGATGGCCTCGGGCCAGCACACCGGCAAGCTGGTGGTGAAGGTCCAGGAGGCCGAGGTCCAGATGGAGTCGTCGGCGGCCCCGACGATCGACGCGCGGGCCAGCTACCTGGTGACCGGGGGCCCGGGCGTGCTGGGGCTGTCGCTGACCGAATGGCTCGTCGAGCAAGGCGCGCGACAGATCGTCTGGCTGAGCCGCCGGGGTCTGGAGGGAATGCCCGCCGGGGAGGCCGCGCGCCTGGAGGCATTGCGTGCGCGAGGCCTCGAGTTGAAGGCCTGTCCGGGCGACGTGAGCCAGCTGGCCGATGTGGCCGCCGCGGTGGCCGCCGCCGAGGCCATGGGGCCCCTCCGGGGCGTGGTGCATGCGGCCGCGGGGGTGCATGACACCGGTGCGGCGATGCTGACCGCGAAGGTGGCGGGCGCGTGGAACGTGCATGTCGCCACCGCGCGGGCACCGCTGGACTTCTTCGTGCTGTGCTCGTCGGCCTCGGCGCTCCTCGGGGCTCCGGGTAGGGCCTGGGACGCCGCCGCCAACGCCTTCCTGGAGGGGTTGACCCAGCATCGGCGAGGCCGCGACCGGGTGTCGGCGAGCGTGCACTGGGGGCCCGTCTCCACCGCCGAAGGCGGCGCTTCCCTCTCCGCCGCGGGGGTCTGGAGCCTGATCCCTCACGACGTCCGCCGGGCGATGAGCGCCCTGCTCGCGGCCGGTGCCGACAGCGCGGGCGTGATTCGCTTCAGTGCCCGCCAGCTGATCGAATATCACCCGCATCTGGCCACGGGGACCCGCTTCCTGCCCCTGCTGGCGGGTGGTGACGAGCGGCTCCAGGGCGGAGATCGCGCGCTGCTCGCCCGCTTCGCCAAGGCGAACGCGTCCGAGCGGGCCGCGCTGATCGAGCACTTCATCCGTCAGCAGCTCGAGCAGCTGCTGCGCACGGACCTCGAGGGACTCGAGCAGGATCGCCCCTTCAAGTCGCTCGGCATTGATTCCCTGAAGGGGCTCGAGCTGCGCAATCGGATCGAGAGCGCCCTGGGACTCACGCTGTCCGCGGCGCTGCTGTGGGCTTATCCCGACCTGCGCTCGCTGCGTGAATACCTGCTGAGCCGGTTGGCCGTCAGCGCGCCGCCCGGGGTGGAGGAGCGCGGTTTGGCGGGAGCGCGCGAGGAGACGGAACAGCGCGCCCTGATGGACCTGCGTCAATTGTCGGACGAACAGAAAGCCGAGCGGCTCGAGCAAGAACTCGAGGAGCTCGAGCGCCTGCTGCAGTGAGGAGCACGGGCCTTGTCTGAAACAACTCGGAAGTCGCCGGAATCGTCGACGCAGCTCGAGCGCGCGATGGTCGCGCTCAAACGCGCCAGGGAGCAGCTCGAGGCCAAGGAGCGCCAGCGCACCGAGCCCATCGCGGTGGTGGGCATGGCGTGCCGCTTTCCCGGGGGCGCCAATGATCTCGCGGCCTACTGGAGTCTGCTCGAGCGCGGCGGCGATGCCGTGCGGGAGATTCCGGCCGAGCGCGTGCCCGCGGATCCGGCGTTCCCCCAGAGCGTGTCCTCGGCGGCGTTGCTCGACGATGTCGAGAGGTTCGACGCGGAGTTCTTCGGCATCTCGGCGCGGGAAGCCGAGCGGCTCGATCCGCAGCAGCGCCTGCTCCTCGAAGTGACCTGGGAAGCGCTGGAGACCGCCGGTCTCAATCCCAGCGGCCTGTCGGGCTCCCCCACCGGCGTCTTCATTGGTATTGGGGCTCCGGACTATCTGCGGCGGATCCTCCGTTGGAGTCCCTCCGAGGTCGACGCCCAGTCGTTCACCGGAAGTCTCGCCAGCGTCGCCGCCGGCCGCCTCGCCTATACCCTCGGCCTGCAGGGGCCGTGCATGGCGCTCGACACGGCCTGCTCCTCGTCGCTCGTCGCGCTGCACCAGGCGTGTATGAGTCTGCGCGGTGGGGAGAGCGACCTGGCACTCGCCGGGGGCGTGAACCTCATCCTCTCTCCCGAGAGCAGCTATGTGCTGGGCCAGCTCAAGGCCCTGTCTCCCGATGGCCGGTGCAAGACGTTCGACGCGCGCGCCAATGGCTACGTGCGCGGTGAGGGCTGCGGCATCGTCGTGCTCAAGCGCCTGTCGGATGCGCAGCGCGACGGCGATCATATCTGGGCACTGGTGCGCGGCTCCGCCGTCAACCAGGACGGCCGCTCCGCCGGGTTGACCGCGCCAAACATGCTCGCGCAGCAAGCGCTCCTGCGCCAGGCCCTGCGCAACGCCCGGGTGGAGCCAGAGCAGATTGGCTATGTCGAGACGCATGGCACCGGTACGTCGCTCGGGGATCCGATTGAAATCGAGGCCCTCACCGCGGTGCTGGGGGCGCCTCGCGCCGACGGCTCGACGTGCGTGCTCGGCGCGGTCAAGACCAATATCGGCCACCTCGAGGCGGCCGCGGGAATGGCCGGTCTGCTCAAGGCCATCCTGACGTTCAGGCATCAGTCCATCCCGCGCAACCTGCACTTCCAAGCGCTCAATCCCCGGATCTCGCTCGCGGGCACGCCGTTCGTCATGTCCGACGGCCAGCAGCCCTGGCGCGCGGGCGACAAGCCGCGCTTCGCGGAGGTCAGCTCGTTTGGAATCAGTGGCACCAACGCCGCGGTAATCCTCGAGGAGCCGCCGCGTGAGGCGGCCGTCGCGCCCGCGCGGCCAGAGTCCGGTGAACGCACCCACCACGTGCTGACCCTCTCGGCCCGTTCGCCCCGTGCCCTCGAGCGCACCGTGGCCAACGTCGCCAGACACCTGCGGCAGCCGGGTGCGCCTTCGCTCGAGGACCTGTGCTTCACCTCGCGGGTGGGACGCGCGCACTTCGCGTACCGGGCGGGCTTCGTCGCCTCGACCGTCGAGCAGCTCCAGGGTCAGCTCGACGCGTGGCTGGCGAGCAAGACGCCCGGCGCGGCCAACGCCGGCACCGCGGCTTCCCGCCGTCCGAAGATCGCGTTCCTGTTCACCGGGCAGGGGTCGCAATACGTGGGCATGGGGCGTGGACTGCATCGCTCCGAGCCGGTCTTCCGCGCCGCCCTGGAGCGCTGCGTCCAGCTCTTCAACACCGAACTGCCCCGCCCGCTGCTCGAGGTGATGTGGGGGCAAGATTCGACCGAACTCGACCAGACGCTGTACAGCCAGCCCGCGCTGTTCTGCCTCGAGTATGCCCTGGTGGAGCTGTGGCGCTCGTGGGGCGTCGAGCCCGACCTCGTGCTCGGCCACAGTCTGGGTGAGTACGCCGCGGCCACCACCTGTGGGGTGATGTCCCTCGAGGATGCCTGCCGGCTGGTGGCGGCGCGCGCTCGTGCCTGCCACGATCTGGGCCCGGGCGGAGCCATGGCCACGGTCGAAGCGGAACCCTCGCGGGTCGAGGCCGTGCTCGCCACGCTGGGCGGTGGCCTGGCAATCGCCGCCTACAATGGGCCGAGAAGCCTGAGCATCTCCGGTCCGGCCGAGCAGGTGCGGGCGGCGACCGAGGAACTGGTCCGTCAGGGCGCCAAGGTCAAGCCGCTCAAGACCTCGTGCGCGTTCCACTCCCCGTTGATGGCGCCGGTGGTCGCGCCGTTGTCCGCGCAGCTCGCGCGCGTGTCGTTCCATGCGCCCCGCACGAGTTGGATCACCAACGTCACCGCCGACCGGGCCGGTGAGGGCTTCAACGCAGCCGCCTACTGGAGTCAGCAGTTGTGCGCCCCGGTGCGCTTCGCCGAGGGAGTGCGGCGGGCGCGCGAGCTCGGGTGCGAGGTCTGGGTCGAGATCGGACCAAATCCGGTCCTGCTCGGTGCGGTGTCGCGGGTCATCGAGGAGCCGCAGATCACCGCGCCGTCGCTGTACCACGGCCGGGACGACGACGCGGTGCTGGCGCGCGCGGTTGCGACGCTCTACGAGCATGGCGCGAAGCTCGACTGGAGCGCCTTCGATGGGCCGTTCACCCACCGGCGCGTGCCGCTGCCCACCTATCCGTTCGAGCGGGAGCACTACTGGTTCCCGCTGGCCTCCACCCCTGCCCCGCCGCCGGTGAGCGCGAGCACACGCGCGGTGCACCCACTGCTCGGCGAGCGGATGCGGCTGCCCAATCGGGAAACCCACTTCACCCACCGGCTGGAGCCAGCACATCCCAGGGAACTCGCCGAGCACCGCGTCCACGGGCAGGTCGTGGTCCCGGCCGCGCTCTACGTCGCGTCGTTCCTCGCCGCGGCCCGCGAGGTCTCGGGCGGGACGGTTCTCGAGGATGTCGCGTTCACGCGCGCGCTGACGATTCCGGAGGGCGCCGCGGCGCAAGGCGTGCCCGTGTCCGTGGTGGTGACACCGGATGAGGCCGCGGCGCGACTGTCGTTCTTCGGCGGTGGCGATAGCGAGAAGTCAGAGGCCGAGTGGGTGCTGCACGCCAGCGCCGTGGCGAACTCCCGGACGGTCAGTTCCGGGATGGTCGAGCCACGCGAGCTGCGCGGCCGCTGCTCGCGGGCGGTGGTGCCCCAGGACGTGCTGGCGAGCGTCTGGACAGACGCGGGCGCCGGCAATGCACCCCCGATGAGTCTGGGCCCGAGCTTCCGCCGCATCGCGGAGCTCTGGGTGGGCGAGTCCGAGGTGCTGGCGCGGATGACGCACGAGCAGTCCTCGGGACAGGCCGAGCGCTGGGAAGTGCCGCTCACGGTCCTCGACAGTTGTTTCCAGATGCTGGGGGTCGCCGCCTCCGCCCGCGAGGCCCCTGAATCCCGAGAGGCGTGGATGCCCATCGGCATCGACCGCGTCGAGCTCCACCCGGCCGCGGCTCCGTCGGGCACGGAGGTCTGGGCGCACGCCTCGGCGGTGCTGGTCGGCGATGGCTCGATGCTCCGCGGTGATGTGCGGCTGTTCGACGCCTCGGGCACGCTGCTCGTGACACTCTCCGGGGTGAGTCTCAAGAAGGTGTCGCGCTCCGCCCTGTTGCAGCCGCCGGCGTGGCGTCAGTGGCTGTATGCGCTCAACTGGCGCCGCCTCGAGCCGACGCCAGGCGCGGGTGTGACGACGGAGGGATCGTTCGCCGTCATCCTCGACCGTCACGGCCAGGGTGAGCGTTTCGCCCACGAACTCGAGGCGCGCGGCATCGCCGTCGCGCGCTTCTCCGGGCCGCTGGAGTTGGAGAGCGCTCCACCCCTCGACGTCACCCACGTGGTGTCGTTCGCGGCCCTCGATGGAGGGAGGCCCGAGGAGGTGACGTCGCGGGCCCTGACCCTGCTGCAGACGGCCAGCCGCCTGCCCTGGCGCCGTGCCCCGCGCCTGTGGTGGGTGACCTCCGGAGCGCAAGCCGTCGAAGGCGAGGGACGCCCGGTGTCCATCGCCCAGGCGAGCCTCTGGGGACTGGCGCGTTGCGCCGCCCTCGAGTTGCCCGAGATCTGGGGGGGCCTCGTCGACCTGGACCCGCGCGATGGCGCCGGGGGCGTCGCCCTCTTGCTGGAGGTGCTCGCCGGCACGGAGTCTCAGCTCGCCGTGCGCTCCGGGGCCTTCTATACCGCCAGGCTCGAGCGTTCTCGGCACCGCGACACGCCGCCGCTGCGGCTGCGGCTGCGCGACGACGCCACCTACCTCATCAGCGGGGGCCTGGGCGGCATCGGCTGGCCGCTCGTCGAGGCCTGGGTCGAGCGCGGAGCGCGCCACCTGGTCCTGCTCGGACGCTCGGCACCCTCGGCCGAACAGCAGCGCCAGCTGTCCGAGTACGCGCAGCGCGGCATCACCGTCCACGTGCTCGGGGTCGACGTGACCGACGGCCCCGCGCTCGCGGCGCGTTGGGACGCCCTCCACGCGCGGCTCCCGCCACTGCGCGGCGTGGTGCACGCCGCCGGAGTGCTC
This sequence comes from Archangium primigenium, assembly GCF_016904885.1. Lineage (NCBI taxonomy): Bacteria > Pseudomonadati > Myxococcota > Myxococcia > Myxococcales > Archangiaceae > Melittangium > [Archangium] primigenium. Next base: position 5,175,113 of record NZ_JADWYI010000001.1, on the reverse strand, counting down.
GATGACGCGGCGCTGCTGCGCCACACCGAGCGCCACCTGCGCGACGTGATGGCCCCCAAGCTGCTGGGCGGAGAGAACCTGCTCCGGCTCACCGAGGGAGCACCGCTCGACTTCTTCGTGCTGTTCTCGTCACTGGCCGGCGTCCTCGGCTCCCCCGGTCAGGCGAGCTACGCGGCCGCCAACGCCGGACTGGACGCGCTCGCCCACGACCTGCGCGCACGGGGTGTTCCCGCGCTGAGCATCGCCTGGGGCCCCTGGAGCGTCGGTTTCGCGGCGGAGCACCAGCAAGCGCTCACCACCCGTGGGGTGGCGCCGCTGCCGACTCCGCTCGCCCTCGAGGCGCTCGGCGAGTGTATCGCGCTGGGCGGTGCCCACCTCGTGGTGACCGCCGCCGACTTGTCGGAGGTGGCGGCACGAGTCCCCGAGCGGTCCCGCGCGATCCTCGAACGTTGGACGGCGCGGGCCCCCGAGCCCTCCACACTCACGGCGCCTTCGCGGACCCGCGGCTTCGTCGCCGAGGTGCTCGCCGCCCCCGCGCCGCGGCGACGCAACATGGTGCTCGAGCGCATCACGCACGAAACCCGCCAGCTCCTCGGCCGGGCCGCGCACGTGCGCATCGATCCCACCCAGAGCCTGTTCGAGCTGGGGCTCGACTCACTGAGCGCCGTACAGTTCCGCACCGCGCTGCAGGACGCGTTCGGTCGCACCCTGCCCGCCTCGCTGGCGTTCGAGCACCCCACGCTCGACGCGCTCGCCGACGCACTGCTCGCACGGGTCGAAGCCGAGAGCATCGCCGCCGAGGTCCCCGCCGCGCCCGCGGCCAGCCATGGCCCGCTCGCGCCCACCGACGAAGGCGTCGAGACGGCGCTCGAGGGATTGCGCGAGGGCCGATTGTCCCTGCCCTCGCTCCCGCCCTCGACCCTGGCCACCCTGGCGGAGACGGTCCGGGCACGCATGCCCGAACTGCCGGTCCTCACCGCCGAGCCGATCGCCATCGTGGGCATGGGGTGCCGCTTCCCCGGTGGGGTCGGCTCGCCCGCCGAGCTGTGGACGATGCTGAGCGGTGGCGTGGACGCCATCACCGAGATCCCCGCGGACCGTTGGGATCGCGACGCCTGGTATGATCCGGACCCCGACGCGCCTGACAAGACGACGATCCGTCACGGCGGCTTCATCGACGACGTCGCCGGCTTCGACGCGGGCCTCTTCCGGATCTCCCCCCGCGAGGCGCGGTGCATGGATCCGCAGCATCGTCTCCTGCTCGAGGTCGCCTGGCAGGCGCTCGAGAACGCCGGGCAGGATCCCCAACGCCTGATGGGCACCAACACCGGTGTCTTCATGGGCTTCATGAACAACGACTACGCGAGCCTCGCCGAACTGGCGGAGCTCGAGGGTCATCTGGCGACCGGCAACGGCATCAGCAACGCGGTGGGCCGGCTGTCGTTCGTGTTGGGCATCCACGGTCCCTCGGTGGCGCTCGACACCGCGTGCTCGTCGTCGCTGGTGGCCATCCATTCGGCGGTGGAGAGCCTGCGCAAGCGCGAGTGCAACCTGGCGCTGGCCGGCGGTGTCAGCCTGATTTTGTCTCCCGGGCTCACCATCCTCATGTCCAAGCTGGGCGGCCTGGCGCTGGACGGCCACTGCAAGACGTTCGATGCCGCGGCCGATGGCTACGTGCGCTCCGAGGGCTGTGGCGTGCTCGTGCTCAAGCGCCTGTCGGATGCACAGCGTGACCGGGACCGGATCGTGGCGGTGGTCCGTGGCTCCGCCGTCAACCACGGCGGCCGGAGCGGGGGCTTCAGTCAACCCAACGCGCGCGCCCAGCAGGCCCTGCTGCGTGAGGCGCTGACGCGCAGTCAGACGCTGCCCCAACAAGTGAGCTATCTCGAAGCGCACGGCACGGGCACGCCGCTCGGCGACCCAATAGAATACCGGGCGGCGGCGGCGGTGTACTCGAACGGACGCGACGCCAACGCGCCGCTGCACATCGGCTCCATCAAGACGAACATCGGTCACGCCGAGGCCGCGGCGGGAGTGGCCGGGGTGATGAAGGTCGCCCTGGCGCTCCAAGCGCGGCAGATCCCTCCCCACCTGAACCTCAAGAAGCTCAGTCCCGAGATCGATCTGGACGCGGTCCCGGCGCGCATCCCCACCGAGCTGATCCCCTGGCAGCCGATCGGTGGACGGCGCATCGCCGCGGTCAGTGGCTTCGGCATGAGCGGCATCAACGCCCACCTGCTCCTGGAGGAGGCCTCCCCCGTCAGCGCGAGCGAGCCGTCGGCTCCGGCGCGCACCGAGCTGGTGGTGCTGTCGGCTCAATCCGAGGCGGCGCTGGTGGCACTGGCGACGGCCTACCAGGAGCACCTCGCCGGAGACTCGGCTCTCCTGCCCTCGCTCCACGACCTCGCGGGGAGCGCGGGCGCGCGTCGCGCCCACCACGAGCTGCGGCTGGGGCTCGTCGCCAACGATCTCGCCGAGGTGCGCCAGGGGCTCGCCGCCTTCCTGCGTGGCCAGACCGGGGGCCGTGTCATCACGGGCGCTTGCGAGGCTGGCAGGAGGCCCCGCGTCGTCTTCGTGTGCCCGGGCCAGGGCTCGCAGTGGTTGGGGATGGGGCGCGAGCTGCATGCCCACGAGCCGGTCTTCCGGGAGGCCCTCGCCGCGTGCGAGCGCGCCATGCGACCGCACGTGTCCTGGAGCCTCGTCGAGCGCCTCCACGCGCCCGAGCCGCCCACGGGTATCGACGTCATCCAGCCGCTGCTGTTCGCGATCTCCGTCGCCCTCGGCATGCAGTGGCGTGCCTGGGGCATCGAGCCCGACGCGGTGGTGGGCCACAGCATGGGCGAGGTCGCCGCCGCCCACCTCGCGGGCGCCCTGAGCCTCGAGGATGCCGCGCGGATCATCTGCCGCCGCAGCAAGCTGATGCTCGAGGTCGCTGGCCGCGGCGCCATGGCCATGGTCGAGCTCGGCGCCCAGCAGCTCGAGCCGCGTCTGGCGGCCTACGGGGACACGCTGTGCGTGGCCGCCTCGAACAGCACGCGCTCGTCGGTCATCACCGGCGAGGCCGCGGCGGTCGAGCGATTGCTCGCCGAGCTCAAGGCGGAGCACGTGTTCGCCCGGCTCATCAAGGTGGACGTGGCCTCGCATGGCCCGCAGGTGGATCCCATCTCCCGCCCGCTCGTCGAGTGTCTGCAAGGGATTCGTCCGACCGCCGCGGCCCTCCCCTTCTGGTCCTCGGTCACCGCGTCGCTCGGGGAAGGGACCGAGCTCGGGCCGGAGTACTGGATGCGCAACCTGCGCCAGCCGGTGCGGTTCGCGCAGACCCTCACCGCGCTTCTGGACTCCGAGCACACGCTGTTCGTGGAGCTGAGCGCCCATCCCGTCCTGGCCACCGCGATCGAGCACACCGCGCAGGACAGTGGCCACGGCGCCTGGGTGGTGGGCAGCCTCGAGCGGGACAAGCCGGAGCGCGCGTCCATGCTGCGCTCCCTCGCCGAGCTGTACGCGCGGGGCTATCCCGTCGACTTCCGTCGGCTGTATCCCGACAGCGTCGCGGTGGCGCTGCCCACGTATCCGTTCCAGCGGCAGCGCCACTGGCTGGAGCTGGCCAAGACGACGCCGCTCCTGCTGCGGCACCGCGCCGACCTGAAGAGCGCCGCCACACCGGCTCCGACGCCCTCCGTGGGCACCCAGGCCCCCGGGGCCGAGCTGCTGACCGGGCTCACCTGGCAACCCATCGATCCGCCGAGCCCGACCGGGTCGGGACGCCGCTATCTGATCTTCGCCGACCGGGGTGGCATGGCCGAGTTGCTCGCCGCCGCGCTCCAGGAGCGGGGCCATTCGTGCGCGGTGCTGCCCGCGGGGGATGCCGCGCCGCAGGAGGCCGCCCTCGCCGCTCTGGCGGACGGCAGCCCGTTCCATGGAGGCATTCACCTCGGGGGTCTCGACGCCGCGAACGTCCCGGACGATGGGGCGGTGGCGGCCTCGGCGGTGTTGGCCGGCGCCCTTACCCGCGCCCTGACCACGCTCGAGCGCTACGGCTCTCCTCCGCTGTGGCTCGCCACCCGGGGCGGCCAGAGCCTCGACGGCGAGGCGCCGAATCTGACCCAGGCGGCCCTCTGGGGCCTGGGGCGGGCGATGGCCACGGAGTTTCCGGCACTGCGCAGCGCCCTCATCGATCTGGACCCCGCGGTCACGAAGGATCGCGTCCCGAGCGAGGCGGCCGAGCTTTGTCTTTGGCTCACCACCTCGCACGGGGAGCAGCAGGTCGCGCTGCGCGCCGGTCAGGCGCGGGTGGCACGGCTGACGCGCTCGGTCGAGTCCTCCCCGGGCGCCCCGATCTCCCTCCAGGGCGACCGGACGTACTGGCTCACGGGCGGGCTCAGCGGCCTCGGGGGCGCCCTGGCGCACGAACTGGTGTCACGCGGAGTCCGGCACCTCCTGGTCACCGGCTGGCGGGATGCCGCCGACCGGGCGCGCGGTGACGAGACAGCGCGGACCCTCGAAGCGGCAGGCGCTTCGGTGCTGCTCGCCGAGACATCGCTGTCCGACGCCACGGCCATCGCCTCCCTGCTGGCGGCACTGCCGCGGCCCCTGGCGGGAGTGATCCATGCGGTGGCGCCCGCCGCCACGACGACCACCCGCTCGGCCCCCCCTTCCGAGGAAGCGTTGCGCTCGGCGGTGTCAACGCTGGCCGACGAGAGCTGGCGCCTGTATCAGGCCACCCACGGGCACGCGCTCGACTTCGTGATGTTGTTCGGCCCGGCGGCGATGCTGCTCGGCGGCGTCGGGCAGAGCGCGACGTCGGTCGCCACCGAGATCTCCGTCGCGCTCGCCGCGCGTTGGCGGCGCGAGGGCGGATCGGCACGCGCCTTCTTGCTGGCGAGCTGGCCCGGCGCCGAGGAGCCCGCGCTCGATGGCGTCGGGATCTCCACGGTGGACACGAAGAGGCTGCTCGACACCGCGCTCCACGCGGTGACCCCCGGGAGCGCCGGAGCACCGGGACAGGTACTCGCGTCGATTGACTGGTCCCTGTTCCGCAACGCCTACGCCCAGCGCGCCGACGAGCGATTCCTTGGCCAGCTCGGCCAGCTCGAGCGGGCGGCCTCCTCCGGCGGCTCCTGGCGCGACGGCTTGAAGGGCCTGCCCGCCGAGGCGGCACGAAAGCGCCTCCACGAGCTGGTCGCTGACGAGGCCCGGCAAGTGCTCGGACTCTCCTCGGAGCAGCCCTTGTCGAGCCGCCTCACCTTCACCGAGCTCGGCATGGACTCGGTGATGGCGCTCAAGCTCATGACGCGGCTGGGACGTGCCTTGGAGGTGCGCCTGGCCACCGTGCTCATCTTCGAGCACCCCACCCCCGCGGAGCTGACGGAACACCTCGCCCATGACGTCCTCGCGTTGCCGCCCGAAACGGTGGCCGCGGCCACCCGCGGCTCCGAGTCCGAGGACGACGACCTCTCCGAAGACGAGCTGGCGAACATGTTGATGCTCAAGCTGGGCGGTCACTGAGGTCCTGGACAACCAACCATGTCGACTCCCGATAACGTCGAAGCCCGCAGGGCGTTGCTCCGTCAAGCGCTCTCCAAGATCGAAGGACTGGAGCAGCGGCTCGCCCAGGCGGAACAGTTTCGAGATGCGCCGATCGCCGTGGTCGGCGTGGCGTGCCGGTTCCCCGGAGACGCCACGACGCCGGAGCGCTACTGGCAGAACCTGGCGGCCGGCCGGGACGCGGTGAGCGAGGTGCCTCCCAGTCGCTGGGACAACGCCACCTGGTTCGACTCGGATCCCGAGGCGTCGGGAAAGACGTACTCGCGCCATGGAGGATTCCTCGGCGCCATCGATCAGTTCGACGCGGCCTTCTTCGGCATCGCGCCGCGGGATGCGCGGTCGATGGACCCGCAGCACCGCCTGGTGCTCGAGTGCGTGTGGGAGGCTTTCGAGCGCGCCGGCATCCCACCCACCACCCAGGCCGGGAGTCGCACTGGGGTGTTCGTCGGCCTGGCGACCACGGACTACGGTTGGCTGCTTCAGGACAGCAAGGGCGCGTCGGCGCTCGATGCCTACTTCCTGACCGGCGTCGCGCCCAGCTTCATCGCCGGGCGCACCGCGCACGTGTTCGGCTTCGAGGGTCCCGCCGTGTCGATCGACACCGCCTGCTCCTCGTCGCTCGTGGCCATCCACCTCGCCTGCAACAGCCTGCGCTCGGGCGAGACCGACGTGTCGGTCGCCGCCGGCGCCAACCTGCTGCTCGCGCCCATGCCGCAGGTGATGATGTCCAAGGTCCGCGTGCTGTCCGCCTCGGGCCGCTGCCGCGCGTTCGACGCGACGGCGGATGGCTTCGTGCGCGGTGAGGGCGTCGGCGTGGTCGTCCTCAAGCGGCTCTCCGACGCGATCGCCGCGGGAGATCCCGTGCTCGCCGTCATCCGCGGCACCGCGGTCAACCAGGACGGCGCCACCAATGGGCTCACCGTGCCGAGCAAGAAGGCCCAGGAGAAGGTGATCCGGGCCGCGCTCGACAATGCCCGGCTCAACCCGCACGACGTGACGTACGTGGAGGCGCACGGAACCGGGACCTCGCTGGGAGATCCCATCGAGCTGCGGGCCCTGGGTGACGTCTACGGCAAGGATCGGCCCAAGGACCGCCCGCTCTATGTGGGCTCGGTCAAGACCAACTTCGGCCACACCGAGGCCGCCGCCGGCATCGCCGGCTTCATCAAGGTCGTCCTGTCGCTCGGGCACGAGGGCATCCCTCCGCACCTGCACTTCCAGCGCCCCAACCCCCACCTGGACTGGAGCCGCCTGGGCATCCAGGTGCCCACGTCCATGGTTCCCTGGGGCACCGCCCGGCGCATCGCCGGCGTGAGCGCCTTTGGCGCCAGCGGCACCAATGCACATGTCATCGTCGAGGCCCCCCAGGTCCGCGAGCCGCCCCTCGAGGCCGTCCCGGCGCCCGGCGCGCGGCGGGCCGAACTGGTGGTGCTCTCGGCGCGCGGCCCCGCCGCCGTCTCGGCCCTGGCGCAGTCCTTCGTGGGACGGCTGGAGGGCGAACCCGCGGTGTCGCTCAAGGACCTGGCGGCGAGCGCGGCGGGGAGCCGCGACCATCACGAGCACCGGCTCGCGGCCGTGGCCGAGACCCCGGCGGAACTCGCCGCCATTCTCGCGGACATGGCGCACGACGTGCCCCGTTCCGAGGGGGCACGGGGCCGGGCGAGTCCCGACGCTCGCCCGCGGATCGCGTTCGTGTTCCCCGGCCAGGGCTCGCAATGGCTCGGGATGGGGCGCGAGTTGCTGGCCGAGGAGCCGGTGTTCCGCGCCGCGATCGAGCGCTGCGCCGAGGCCTTCGCCCCCCGGGTGGACTGGTCGCTGATCGACGTGCTCGAGGGCCGCGCCGAGGCCGAGCGTATCGACATCGTGCAGCCGGCGCTGTTCGCGATGGCGGTCGGGCTCGCCGCGCTGTGGCGCTCCTGGGGAATCGTGCCCGACGCGGTGGTCGGCCACAGCATGGGCGAGGTGGCGGCCGCGCACGTGGCCGGAGCCCTGTCGCTCGAGGATGCGGCCCAGGTCATCTGCCTGCGCAGTCGGCTGCTGCGCACGGTGAGCGGACAGGGGGCGATGGCGGTCGTCGAGCTCGGGATGGAGGCGGCGCAGGCGCGCGTCCACTCGCGAGCGGCCCTGCTCTCGGTCGCCGCGCACAACGGCCCGCGCTCCACGGTGATCGCCGGAGATCCCACGGCGCTCGAGGCGCTGCTGCGTGAACTCGAGGCGGAGGCGGTGTTCTGCCGCCGGGTCCAGGTCGACGTCGCCTCGCACAGTCCGCAGATGGAAGCGCTGCGCGCGCCCCTGATGGCCAGCCTCGCCGGGCTGAAGCCGCGCCCCGGAACCACGCCGATCTACTCCACGGTGACCCGGGAGATCCTGACGGGTGGAGAGCTCGATGCCCTCTACTGGGCCCGCAACCTCCGCGATCCGGTCCTGCTCGCGCCGATGATCGATCGCCTGCTCGCGGACGGCCATACCCTGTTCCTGGAGCTCAGCCCGCACCCGGTCCTGCTGCCGATTCTCGGGGAGCGCCTGGCGCAGGAGGAGCGCGGTGCGGCGGGGGTGGGCAGTCTTCGCCGTGAGAAGCCCGCGCGCCGGATGTTGCTCCAGTCGCTGGGCGAGCTCTACGTCAAGGGCGCCCCGGTCCAGTTCTCGGCGATCCATCCGAAGCCCCGCCGACTCGCGCTGCCGACCTACCCCTTCCAGCGCGAGCGCTACTGGTTCTCCGCGGGGACCCGGCGCGAGCGGCGTGCGGAAACGGCCGGCGGGCTCCTCGGCACCGGAGTCGAGTCCTCCGTGGCGGGCCGCACCGCCCTCTGGCAGCGGTGGTGGGGCGGCGACAGCGCGGGCTTCCTCGGCGAACACACGGTCGCGGGAGCCTCGCTCCTGCCCTCGACGCTCTACCCCCTGCTGGCCGTCGAGGCGGCACGCCGTGCCGGAGGTGACGCCGCGCGGGGAGTGGAGGCCCTCGTCTTCGGCGCTCCGCTGGCGCTGGGCACGGCCGCGGAGCAGGAGCGCGAGCTGCAACTGGCGTGGCTGGATCCGGCGAGCGGCACCGGCCACTTCCAGGTGTCCAGCCGACGCGCTGGCGAGGCCTGGGTGATGCACGCCCGGGGCCGGGTGACGGAAGGCGAAGCGGCGAGCGCGGACACGGAGTCGCTCGCGGCCGTGCGCGAACGACTCCCGCGAGGCGTTCCCAGCGCGGAGCTGTACCGCGCGATGGAGGCCAACGGCATCGTCAACGGGCCGAGCCTGCGCCCCATCGAGGAGCTGTTCCTGGGCGAGGGGCAAGCGCTGGCCCGGCTCGCGGTGGCCGAGCGTGCCGCGCGCGCCACGCATGGACTGGTCCTCCACCCCGCCCTGTTCGACGGCGCCCTGCAGGTCGTGGGCGCGGTCCTGGCCTCCTCGGTGAACGGTGACGGCGCGCCGTTGCCGACCCGGCTCGAGCGCATGCGCGTGCACCCGTCCACCGCCACCAGCGGCTGGAGCCACGTGCGTGTGCGTGCCCTCGCCGAGGGCGGATGGAGCGCGGACGTGACGCTGTGGGACGACGCGGGCACGCCGCTGGCCCAGGTCCTGGGCCTCCGTCTCGAGCGGCAGGCGGTGGCTCGGCCACGGTCGACCGGGCTGTTCTGCCCGCACTGGGAGCGCGTCCCGTTGCCCGAGCCCGAGACGTCCGCGGCCCCGCGGTCCGAACAGCGCTGGTTGATTCTCGCCCGAGCCAGCGCGCTCGGCCGGGCGCTCCGCGACGCCCTCGTTCCACGGGCCTCCTCGGTGCGCCTGTGGGAGCTCGAAGGGCCGCTCGGGCCGGAACAGCTCGCCCAAGCCGTCGGCGATGAGCCCGCCGCCTGGAGCCTCGTCTACGTGCCACGCGGCGCCGGTGACATGGATGCGCACGAGGCCGCGGCGGTGGCGCTGTTGTCCGAGGCCGCCATGGACCTGGGGACCCTGTCTCGCTCCGCCGCGCCCGCGCTCGCCCTCGTGGCCGAAGCCGGTGCTGGGACGCCCCTCCAGGCCGCCCTCGACGCCAGCGTCCGGGACGTGTCTCCGCCGCACTGGACACGAATCGAATGGGCCCGGGGCGCCCCGCTCGAAGGCGTGGCCCGCGAACTCGTGCAACGTCCGGGCGAGGACGAGGTGGCGTGGCGCCCGGAGGGACGTGAGGTGGCGCGCCTGCGCCAGCCGCCCCTGGAGCCGCCGGTGGTCCATCGGGCCTACGCTGGCGAGCCCTGCCGACGGGTGACCGCGGGGAGCGGAGCGCCAACGCGCCCGTCGCTTCGTGCCCTCCTGCGCAAGTCGCCTGGCCCTGGTGAAGTGGAGCTCCAGGTGCGCGCCATGGGCTGGGCCACCGGTCATGACACCGAGGCCGGAGTCGCGCCGGGCCTCGCGTGCTGTGGCGCGGTGGTGGCGCTCGGCCCGGGGGTCGATCAGGTCGCCCTGGGCGACGAGGTCCTCGGAGTCGTGCGCGGTGGCATGGCCTCTCATGTCATCGTGTCGGCCACCGGGCTCGTGCGTCGGCCGGAGTCACTCCCCGCCGTGCACGCGGCCGGCGCCGTCCTCCCCTATGCGGCGGCCTGGTACGCGCTGAACGAAGCCCTCCGGATCGGGCGGGGCGAGCGTGTCCTCGTCCATGGAGCAACCACGGTGCTGGGGCTGGCCACCGTGCAGCTCTTGCGGCGAGCCGGGGCCGAGGTCCACACATCGGGACTCGCCGACGAGTTCCTGCGCGCGACTTCGGGACGCGGGGCGGACGTGGTGTGCAACACGCTGCCCGGCGCGGCGAGCACCGCCGTCATGCTGCTGGCCCGGGGCGGGCGGTTCCTGGACCTGGCACCGCGCGCGTCGAAGGCCACGGCCGCCGAGGGGGAGACGTTCGAGCCAGGCCTCTGGCGGGAGCTCCAGCGCCGTCGCGGCTCCTATCAGGGCATCGACCTGGCGGAGCTCGCGGAAGATCGTCCCGCCGCCTACACGGCCGCGGTGGAGCGGGTCGTCGAGCTGTTCACGGCGGGGCAACTGCCCCCCCTTCCCGTCCGCGCCATCGCATTGGGCGAGGCCGAGCACACCCCCCTGGCGCGCGATGACGAGGCCGGCGCGCGGGTCCTCTCCTTCGCGCACGACGACTCCGCGCGGTTGGCGGTGCCGATCTCCCCTTGGCCGGGAGTCTCTCCCGAGGGCACCTATCTGGTGGGGGGTGATGGTTCGGAGCTGAATGCGTGGTTGGTGCGCTGGCTCGCCCAGGAGGGAGCCACCCGGGTCATCGTGGTCACACCGCCTTCCGAGGCCGAGGGCGACGCACCGTTCGCCGGACTCGCGCGCGCCATCCAGGAGGCCGAGTCCTCGGGGGTCCGGATCGAGTGGCGCCGCCACACGAACCTCGACCGTGGACAGTGGGAGCGGCTCTTGCGGCCCGGTGGGCAGGAGGCTCCGCGATGGAGCGGCGTTTTCTACGGCGTGACGGCCTCCGATCGCCCGCTCGCCCAGGACTGGACGCAGAAGGTGGTTCCAGCGCTCGAACTCGCGGTGGCCACCAGGAGCCTCGCGCTCGACGGCTTCACGCTCGTCAGCACACCGGGCGCCATGGCGGGGGGCCCCGCGGAGACACTCGCGTCCGCCTTCGCCGCCATCGCGCGGGAGCGTTTCCATGCCGGTCACCCGGCGCTCGCGCTGTCATTGGCGCCCGCGATGGCGGGCGAGGATCGCACCGCCGAGGTGTCGTCCCATCTGCGCGAGGCGCTCGCGACACGCCAACCCCAGCTCATCGCGTTGCCAGCGACGATGGAGCCTGTCTGGCTCGAGCGTGTGCGGGCACAGTCACGCTTCGCCAGCCTGATCGCGGAGCTGGCGAGCTCCGCGGACCTCCTGTCCGCCAGGAGTAGACTGCTTTCCACTCCCAGTGCCCAGGCCCGCAGGGCGCAACTCGATGAGCTGTTACGGGCGCGGGTCGCCTCGGTCCTCGGCATGGAATCCTCACAACTCGACGCACGCATCCCTCTTCTGATGCTGGGTCTCGATTCGCTGATGGCGCTCGAAGTGCGCGAGCGGCTCAACAAGGCGCTCGGCATCCGGCTCGCGATCTCCAAGCTCCTGGCGGGCAGCACACTCAGCGAACTGGTCGACCACCTCGTTGAACTCTGGGAGTCCTCCCTGGGCTCACTCGAGGGCAACAGTGAAGCCAGCACACGCACCCCGGCGAAGGGTTCCCATGTCTGACAATACTGAACCGACACCTGTGACGACTTCCCCGGACGTCCTTCCTCCAGGCCCCTCCAGCGCGCTCTGGACCTCGGTCCGCTATGCGACCGATCCCGTGAGTCTCTACCGGGACCTCACCCGGTATGGCGATGGCCACACCGTCACGATGCCGCTTCAGATGGGGCCCGTCGTGGTGGCCTACAGCCCGCAGGCCGCCAAGGACATCCTGACCGCGGACATCTCGACGTTCGATCTCTACGGCCCGGATGCGCTGGCCATGGTCTTCCGGCCGCGCTCCCTCGTCATGCTGACGGGAGCCGAACACACCCGGGAGCGCAAGCTCCTGATGCCGCCGTTCAGCCGCCGGCAGATCCTCGCCGCCTATGCCGTGACCATGCGGGAGACGGCGCTCCAGTACGCGAGCGAGCTGGCCCAGGGCGGGCCGTTCGTCATGCAGAAGCTCGCCCAGCGCATCATGCTCCAGGTGGTCATCCGCGACATGTTCGGCGTGACGGAGCCCGCCGAGCAGGACGAGCTCCGGCTGCGCATTCGCGAGCTCTTCGAGGCGTCGTCCCCCGCGCTCATCTTCTTCCCCGCGCTCCGCCGTCCCTTCGGCGGGCTGGGCCCGTACGCCACGTGGCAGCGCGCCGACGCACGGCTGACCCAGCTCATCCATGGGCTCATCGCCAGGCGCCGCGGCGAACCGTCTGGCGCGAAGGTGGACCTCCTGTCCCTCCTGCTCACGGCGCGCTACGAGGACGGCAGCGTCCCCAGCGACGAGGTCGTCCACGACGAGCTGATGGCGCTGTTCCTCGCCGGGCACGCGGCGACGGCGACGACCATCTCCTGGGTGTTCTACTGGCTGCACCGCCATCCGGAGACGCTGGCGAAGGTGCGCCAGGAACTGGCCACGCTGCCGATGGACGTCGCGCCGGAGCGCTACACCGAGCTGCCCTACCTCGACGCGGTCTGCAACGAGACCATGCGCATCTACCCGCCCGTGGCCGACCTGTACCGCAAGCTCCGGACTCCGCTCCGCATCGGCTCGCGCACCATTCCGGCGGGGACCGGCGTCGCCGTGTTCACGACGATGCTTCACGCGCGGGAGGACCTCTTCCCGGAGCCGCTGCGCTTCCACCCCGAGCGCTTCGACGCGCGCAGATACACCCCCTTCGAATTCATGCCGTATGGAGCGGGCGCACGGCGCTGCATCGGTGCCTCCTTCGCCCACCAGTCGCTGCAGATCGTCGTCGCGACGATCCTGCGCCACTGGGAGCTGGGCCTGGAGTCCTCGCAGGAGGAGAAGGCGGTGCGTCAGGGGGTTGGCGTGGGACCCAAGAACGGGGTGCGGATGCGCATCCTGCGTGCCTCGACCCAGGAGCCGGCGCCGGTCGCCGCCCCATCCCGAGCGGTGAATTCATGACCTCGCCTTCCCTCAGCCAACTCACCGCGTGGATCGCCGAGGAGCTCGGCGCGCACCTGGAGCTCGATCCCAAAACGGTCGACGTCCACGAGCAATTCAGCCGCTATGGGCTCGACTCCATCGGGGCGCTCGCGCTCGTGCGCAAGCTGTCGCAGCGGCTCGATCGGCCGCTCTCCCCGGTCGCGGTCTGGCGCTTCCCCACTCCGCACGAGCTGGCGACGCACCTGCACGGCGGCACGAGCGCCAAGGCCGCCTCCACGGCGGGCCCGCCCCCCGACGTGGAGGCGGAAGCCGCGCGGGGTGCTCCAGACGAGCCGATCGCCATCATCGGGATGTCCTGCCGCCTTCCCGGCGCGCCGGACCTGGAGGCGTTCTGGCGGTTGCTGCGCGAGGGGGTGAACGCCATTGATGACGTGCCGCGCGAGCGCTGGGACGCGGCGGCCTGGGCCGCGACCGAGCCCGGCGCCGCCGGGGCGCGCAAGGGCGGCTTCCTCAAGCAGGTCGATCGCTTCGATCCGCTGTTCTTCGGGATCTCTCCGCGCGAGGCGATCACGATGGACCCGCAGCAGCGCCTCATGCTGGAGCTCACCTGGGAGGCGCTGGAGAACGCCGGCATCGTCGCCGAGAGCCTGAAGGGCAGCCAGACCGGCGTCTACGTGGGCTCCGCCTGGGTGGATTATGCCCGGCTGCTCTATCAGCAGGGCGCGCCGACCCTCACCCAACACACGGTGACGGGACACCACCGCAGCATCCTGGCCAACCGGGTGTCGTACGTGTTCGGCCTGCAGGGGCCCAGCCTGTCACTCGACTCGGCCTGCTCGTCCGCGCTGGTCTCCGTCCACCTGGCCTGCGAGGCCCTGCAGCGCGGTGACGCCACGATGGCGCTGGCCGGGGCGGTGAACCTCAACCTGCTGCCCGAGAGCACCCACGCCATGGTCAAGTTCGGCGCGCTGTCGCCGGACGGGCGGTGCGCCACCTTCGATGCCGGCGCCAATGGCTATGTGCGCGGCGAGGGCGGCGCCATGGTGGTGCTCAAGCGGTTGTCGCGCGCCCTCGTCGACGGAGACCCCATCGTCTGCGTCATCCGCGGCTCGGTGGTGAACAACGACGGCGCCAGCAATGGACTGACCGCCCCCAACCCGGTGGCACAGGAGTCCCTGCTGCGCGCGGCGTATCGCCGGGCCCGCGCCGAGCCGGGTGACGTCCAGTACGTCGAGCTGCACGGCACCGGCACCCAGCTGGGAGATCCCATCGAGGCCAGCGCGCTCGGCGCGGTGCTCGGCGGCGCCAGGCCCACCAGCGCGCCCCTGCTCGTCGGCTCGGTGAAGACCAACGTCGGTCACCTCGAGGCCGCCGCGGGCATGGCGGGGTTGATCAAGACGGCGCTCTGCATCGCGCACCGGCGACTCGTCCCCAGCCTCCACTTCACGACGCAAAACCCACACATCGCCCTGGATGAGTTGAACCTGCGGGTCCAGACCCAGGAGGGGCCCTGGCCCGCGGCGGAGCGGCCGCTGGTGGCCGGCATCAGCTCCTTTGGCATGGGCGGGACGAACGCGCACGTGGTCGTCGCCGAATGGCCCTCGCCGCCCGTCGCGAGCTTCCCGCTCGCCGCCAGCAGCCCGCAGGCCCTGCGCGAGCAGGCGCGGGAATGGCTCGAGGCGGTGGAAGGCTCGGAGCGCGAATCGCGAGTCACCCCGGGGGTGCCGTCCCCGTCGGCCGAGCACCGGCTGGCGCTGACCGCGCGCTCCTCGGGAGAGCTCGTCCAGGGCCTGAGGGACTTCCTCGAGGGCCGGACGAGCCCGCGGCTGGCCACGAGCCGGGCCGCGTCCCGTGAGGCGCCGAGGGTGGTGTTCGTCTTCGCCGGCCAGGGGGCGCAATGGCTCGGAATGGGCCGCTCCCTGCTGCACCGGGAGCCGGTGTTCCGCGCCACCCTCGAGCAGTGCGGGCGGTTGATCCAGAAGCACCTGGGCTGGTCGTTGCTCGAGGAGCTGACGGCGGGAGCGGAGCGCTCCCGGCTCGACCACGTCGAGGTGGGCTGGCCGGTGAGCATCGCCATCCAGATCGCCCTGACCGACCTGTGGCGCGCCTGGGGCGTGTCACCGGCGGCCGTCATCGGGCACAGCGGTGGCGAGATCGCGGCGGCGTACGTCGGCGGCGCGCTGAGCCTGAGCGATGCCATCGAGACCATCTGCGCCTATGCGAACATGCTCGCGCGGGTCCGCGGTCAGGGCACCATGGGTCTGGTGGGCCTGTCGTGGGAGGACGCCGCCCGGGAGCTGGTGGGCCATGAGGGCCAGGTGTTCCGCGCCATCCACCACGGCGTGAACGCCACCGTGCTGGCGGGACGGCCGGACGCGCTCGAGACGCTGTTCCACGCGCTCGAGCAGCGAGGCATCTTCTGCCGTCAGTTGCCGGTGGACGTGGCGCCGCACAGCCCGCTGGTGGAGCACCTGCGCGGTGATCTGCGTGAAGCGCTCCAGCGGGTTCAGCCCCGGCCCTCGCGCATCCCCATCATCTCGACGGCCCTGGGCACCGTGCTCGCCGGCGAGGGCTACGATGCCGAGCACTGGGTGCGCAATTTCTGCGAGTCGTTGTCGTTCTCGACCGCCATCGATGGCCTGCTGCGGGACGGGTACGAGATCTTCCTCGAGGTCAGCCCGCACCCGAGCACCCTGTACGCCATCCAGGCGAACCTGAAGCACCACCGCCGCCCCGGGGTGACGCTGGCTTCGCTGCGGCGTGACGAGGACGAGCACGCGGTGCTGCTCGATTCCCTGGGCGCGCTCTACGCACTCGGAGTGCCGGTGCGCTGGCACGAGGTCGGCCCCGCCCGGGTGCCGCCCGCCCCCGAGCAGCGGGGCGCGCCCCTGCCGGTGCCCCTCTCCGCCCGGAACGAGGCCGCCCTGCGCGCGCAGGCCCAGGCGCTGGTCACCCACCTCGAGGTCGCCGCCGAGCTTCCGTTGGGCGACGTCGCGCATGGCCTCGCCACGCAGCGGACCCATTTCGAGCATCGCGCCCTGGTGGTGGCCCATGAGCGCGCGGAGCTGCTCGCCGGCCTGAAGGCGCTCGCCGAGAGCTCCTCCGCGCCCCATCTGGTGCGGGGCAGCGTCAAGCCCCCGGGCAAGCTCGTCTTCGTCTTCCCAGGGCAGGGCTCACAGTGGGTCGAGATGGCACGGCCGCTGCTCGACAGCAGTGACGTCTTCCGCGCCCGCATGGAGGCATGCGCCGAGGCGCTGGCCCCTCATGTCGACTGGTCGCTGCTCGCCGTGCTGCGGGGTGAAGCGGGCGCCCCGTCGTTGGAGCGCGTCGATGTGCTCCAGCCCGTGCTGTTCGCGGTGATGGTGTGCCTGGCCGAGCTGTGGCGCCACCTGGGAATCCAGCCCGATGCGGTGGTGGGCCACAGCCAGGGCGAGCTCGCCGCGGCGTGTGTCGCCGGGGCGCTGTCCCTGAGCGACGCCGCCCGGATCGTGGCGCGCCGCAGCCAGTCGCTCGCCATGCTCGCCGGGCTGGGCACCATGGCGCTCGTGGAGCTGCCGGCCGCCGAGCTGATGGAGCGCCTGGAGCGCTTTGGCGGCCAGCTCGCCATCGCCGCCATCAACGGTCCCCACTCCACCGTCATCTCCGGCGGAGTGGCCGCGGTCGAGACCCTGCTCGGTGAACTCGAGGCCGCGTCGGTGTTCGCCCGGAGGATCCGCGTCGACTATGCCTCGCACGGCCCCCAGGTCGAGGCGGTCCACGAGCAGCTCTTGAGCATGCTCGCGGGTATCCAACCCGTCACGTCCACGCTGCCCTTTGTCTCCACGGTGCACGGGCGGGTGCTTGACGGCGCGACGCTGGACGCCGAGTACTGGTACCAGAACCTCCGGCGGACGGTGCGCTTCGCCGACGCCGTCGAGGGGTTGGTGGCCAGTGGGCATCACTTCTTCGTCGAGGTGAGTCCGCACCCGGTCCTGACGATGGCGCTCAAGGACACCCTGGCGGCCGCCGGGCGCCCGGGGGCCGTCGTCGGCTCGTTGAAGCGTGATGCCGGTGATCTGCGTCAGCTCCTGCTCTCGCTGTCCGAGCTGTTCGCGAACGGCCTTCCCGTCGATTGGAGCCGCCTGCATCCCGTAGCGCGCCGGGTCTCGTTGCCGACCTATGCCTTCCAGCGCGAGCGCTACTGGCTCGAGCCCGCCCCGGTCCAGCGGCGCGGCCAGGAGGACGCGACCCAGGGCCTGTTCGGCGCGCCCATCTCGTCCTCGCTCGATGACGGACTCTGGCTCTGGGAAGGCGTCATCAGCGCCGAGCGCTTCCCCTACCTCGGGGAGCACCGGGTCGACGGCCGGGTGATCGTGCCCGGCGCGGCCTATCCGGCGATGGTGCTCGAGGTCCTCGAGGGCACGCCGTGGGCGGGGGCCTCGGTGGTCGCGGAGCTGGAGCTCCATGTGGCCCTGGACGTCTCGCCCCCCCTCGCACGCACCGTGCAGCTCACGCTGCTCTCGGGTGGAGACGGAGCGGCCTCGTTCCGGATCTCGAGTCGGGAGGGCTCCGGAGCGGGCGCGGCGCGCAGTTGGGTGCTTCACGCCAGTGGGTTGCTGCGGCGGGCTTCTCCAGCGCCCGCCGCCCTCCCCCAGGACGTGTCGGCGATTCAGGCGCGCTGCACTCAGCGCATCACGGCGGAGGAGCACTACGCGACGTGCCAGGCCTGGAAGCTCGGCTATGGCCGCGGCTTCGCGGGAATCAACGCCGTGTGGCGAGGGGCGCACGAGGCGCTCGCCGCCGTCTCCGTCCTCCCCGCCGCCGCGAACGAGCTCATCCCCCAGCTGGATCCCCGGTGGTTCGACGCGGCGCTGCAGGTGGCGCTGACACTCGATTCGCGCTACCCGGGACGCTCCGCCGCCGCGGCGGTGATGCCCGTGGGGTGGCGCGCCCTGCGCGTCCACGACCTGCCGCGCGCCCCCGCCGAGGTCTGGAGCCACGTCCGGCTTCGCGGGACCCAGGCCGAGCGTCAGCTCATGGTCGCCGACATCACGGTCATGGACGTCTCCGGCCGTGTCCTGCTCGAGGTCGAAGGACTGCGCCTGCGTCGATTGGAGGCCTCCGACGAGCGCGAGCAGGTCTTGCGCCTCGAGTGGCGTGAGGCCGCACGGGCCGCTCCCACCGAGTCGCCAGCCGCCGGCGGGTGGCTGTTGGTGGGTCGATGCGCCGTGACCGACGGCGTGCGCAAACGGCTGGAGGCGCGCGGCCACACCGTCGCGGTGCTCGACGCGCACGAACTCGCCGACGACAGTGCCCGTGCTCACGCCCGGGTCCGCGAGTGCGCGAGCCGCCTGGGCTCGTGCATGGGCGTCGTGCACCTCGCCAGCCTGGAGCCGATGGCGATTCCCGACCATGAGGAGTCGATGGTGGGGGCCAGCGCGCCGGTCTGGGCCAGTGCGCTGCACCTGACGCAGGCGCTCACCCGCCAGGGGTGGCGAGATGCCCCCCGGCTCTGGTTCGTCACCCGGGGCAGTCAGACCGTCGAGGGGGTCGCGGGTCCGGACGCCGCGGCGCTCGCCAGCGCGCCGCTCCTCGGCATGGCCAGGACGATCGCCTACGAGCACCCCGAGCTGCGCTGCACGCGCCTGGACCTGCACGCCGGGCCCGCGGCCCACGACGCGGCCACGCTCGCGGAGGAACTGACCGCGGAGCTGCTCGGGGGCAGCACCGACGATGAGCTCGCGCTGCACGAGGGCCGCCGCTTCGTCGCGCGGCTGGCCTTTGGCCCGATGGGTCCTCCCGTCGCGCATCGGGCCGCGGCGGGTGGACGACCGTTCCAGCTGGCCGTGGCCGAACCGGCCACTCCGGGCGCCGTGACGTTCCGCGAACTCGAGCGGCGGGCCCCGAAGGAGGGCGAGGTCGAGCTCGAGCTGGACGTCGCCGTGCTCGACCCCACCGAACTCTCGAAGGTGACCTTCGTGTGTACGGGACGGGTCACGTCCGTTGGAACGGGCGTGGGAGGAGAGCTCCTCGGCCAGCAGGTCGTGGCGGTGGGCTCGGCGGGCGAAGCGCTCGCCACCCACACCGTGCTCCCGGCGAGCCGTGTGGCCGCGCTGCCGCGCGAAGGCCTGGGCGAGAACGTGGCCCGAGAGGTCATGGGCCTGATGGTCGCCAGCCATGCGCTCGAACACCTCGCGCGGGCCGAGGGGGGCGAGCGCCTGCTCGTGCACTCCGCGACCAGCAGCGCCGGGGTGGCGGCCCTCCAGGTGGCGCGACAGCTCGGCCTCGAGGTGTTCGCCACCGCCGCCCATGAGGAGGAGCGCGCCACCTTGCGCGCGCTGGGCGTCGCGCATGTCGTGGACGGGCCTCCCCAGGCGGTCGCCGAGCGGCTCCTCGCGCTCACCGAGGGGCGTGGCGTCGACATCGTGCTCGGCACCGCCGTCGGGTCACACCCCGGCGACGCCATGGCCGAGAGCCTGCGCGTGCTCGCGCCGTGCGGTCGGTTGGTGGAGCTCGGTGCACGCCCTTCCAGCAACGCCGCGCGCCTCCCGCCGTCGCTCTTCGCCCGGGGTCTGTCCTACGCGGCCGTGGACCTGGGCGCCATCGCCCAGGCGCACCCGCGGCGCTTCACGTCGCTGTTCCGCGAGGCCGTGCGGAGCCTGGCGGCGGGAGCGCTGCCGCTGCGACCCGCGCGGGTGGTGCCAATCTCCCGGGTGGCCGAAGCGGTGCGCGGCGAGCCTGGACAACCGCACCCGGGCGAGCTGGCCTTCGCGCTGCGCGATCCCGAGGTGGCGCTCGAGACCCGGGGCCCGCGCTTCCGCGCTGACGCCAGCTATGTCGTCACGGGCGGCATGGGCGGCCTGGGCCTGTCGCTCGCGAAGTGGATGGTCGAGCAGGGAGCCCGTCGGCTCGTGCTGGCGGGACGCAGCCTCCCCAGCCAGGCGGCGAGCAAGCTCGCGGAGGAACTCGAGCACAAGGGCGCTACCCTCGTGCTGGCCACCGCCGATGTCTCGCGACCGGCCGATGTGGAACGGCTGCTGCGCGAGGCCGAAACCCCCGGGACCCCGCTGCGTGGCGTGTTCCATCTGGCGGGAATCCTCGACGACGGCCTGGTCGCGCAACAGGACACGGCCCGCTTCCGCCGCGTCATGGCGCCGAAGATCGACGGCGCCTGGCACCTGCACCGGCTCACCCGGGACCGGCCGCTCGACTTCTTCGTCCTCTACTCCTCCGTCGCCTCGCTGCTCGGCTCGCCGGGACAGACGGGCTACTCCGCGTCCAACAGCTTCCTGGATGCCCTGGCCCAGCACCGGCGCGCCGCCGGGCAGCCCGCGCTGAGCATCTCGTGGGGACCGTTCTCCGAAGTGGGTCTGGCGGCCGCTCGCGAAGTTCGCGGCGAGCGACTGCAGGACCGTGGCATGGCGAGCATGTCCACGCAGGCGAGTGAAGCCAGCCTCGCCGCGCTCCTTGGGCGTGACGAGCCCTGGGTGGGCGTCGTCTCGCTGGACGTGGGACGGTGGCTCGACTTCTATCCGACCCTCACCGCCAGCGCGTACTTCAATGAGCTGGCTGGCGCCGTCACGGCGTCGGCGACGTCCGTCGACCACGCGCACCAGGCGCTGGCCGCCCGGCTGCAAGCCACGCCCGGGCAGCTGCGCAACGCCCAGGTGGAAGGCTTGATCCGTCAACAGCTCGCCAAGGTGCTGCAGTGTCGGCCCGAGGCGATCTCCGCGCAGGCCCCCTTCACCTCGCTCGGATTGGAGTCGCTCACCGGGCTCGAGCTGAGAAACCGCCTCGAGAAGCAGACCGGCCTCCGGCTGCCCGCGACGCTCATCTGGACGCATGGCTCAATCGAGAGCCTGGCCCGCGCGCTGCTCGATCGGCTTCTGCCGGAGGCGCTCGACCACCGCGCCGCATCGCCCGTCCCCGAGGCCAGGCTCGAGCCGAAGCCCGAAGAGCGGATCGAGGCGCGGACCGAGGAGCAACTGCGTGAAAGCGCGCGTGCGATGAGCGAGGCGGAGCTGATGGCCGAACTCGCCCAGGAGCTCGACGCGGTGGGCGGCATCTAGTCCGCGAGACCGAGGACAATGGCATGGACATGAAGAAGACCCCCGTCGTGATCGTGGGAGCGGGGCCCTGTGGCCTCGCGGCGGCCTGTGGCCTCAGACGCCGCGGCATCGAGGTGACCGTCCTGGATTCCTCCGCGGAGCCAGGCAGTGGCTCGCGGGCGATCCTGTTGTGGCCCCCCGTGCTCGAGATGCTCGCGGAGCTGGGGGTGCTGCCCGAGGCCGAACAGCAGGGCTACCGCCCGCGCGCGCTGTGCTACCACACCCATCGCGACCGGACGATCCGCCTGCCGCTCGACGAGATCAACGGCGCGCTGGTCCTCCGTCAGGAGCGCACCAGCCGACTGCTCGAGGCGGCACTGGTGAAGTTGGGCGGCCGCGTCGAGCGCTCGGTCCGGATCTCCGAGGTCATCTCCGGACCGGACTCGGTGCGGGTGAAGGCGGAGGGCCCCAATGGGGAGCCGCTCCAATACGAGGCCGACTGGCTGATCGGCTCCGACGGCGCGCACAGCACCGTGCGCAAGCAGTTGGGGATTGAGTTCGTGGGCACGGAGTTCTCGCGCGCCTTCGCGCTCGCCGAGGGACAGGTCGACGGCGACTTCGCGCGCGAGGATGCCCACTACTACGTCACGCCGGCCGGGGTGCTCGTGGTGATCGCCCTGCCGGGCGGAGAGGTGCGCGTCAGTGGCGCCCTCGACGAGGGCGAAACGATGAGCCTCGAGGCCGTGCAGCGCCTGCTCGACCGGCGGGGCCCGGGAGGGTTGCGCATCTCGCAACCGAGCCAGCTCAAGACGTTTGGCGTCCCCCATCGCGTCGCCGCGACGATGCGCGTCGGGCGGTGCTTCCTGGCCGGTGACTCCGCCCACGTCCATTCTCCCGCGGGAGGCCAGGGCCTCTCCCTGGGCATGCAGGACGTGCGCAACCTGGTGTGGAAGCTCGCCGGGGTGATTCACGGCCAGCTCGCCCCCACGATCCTCGACAGCTACAGCCCCGAGCGGACGGCGGCGGCGCGGCAGGTGGTGCAGGCCATCCACGGACTGACGAAGCAGACCCTGTACCCGCCGATGGCGCTGCGCCTGCGCAACGCCCTGCTCCACCTGCTGCACCGCGCGGGACGCCTGCGGGACATCCTGCTGCCGTCACTGTCCGGCCGGCACGTGCACTACCCGGATGTGCTCCTCGGGGAGTCTTCCGGGACCGGGAAGCGGCCTCGGCGCGCCGGGCCCCTGCCCGCCCCGGGAATGCAGATCCCCGCCTGGGTCCCGAAAGCCGAGGGCGAGGGCCTGAATGGCTTTCGCTTGATCTCCGTGGGGCCCCAGGACAGCACGTTGGCCCGGCGTGCCCCCACGCTCGTGAGCGGCTCACCCGCGCTCGCCACGCACCACCACCTCGTCCAGGCCGAGGAGGGCTTCCTGCTCTTGCGCCCGGATGACTATGTGGCCGCCAGCGGGCAGACCCTCGCCCAGTTGGAACAGGTCTGTCAGCGGCTGGCGCATGTCGTGCAACCGCACGTGGCCACGGCCAGAACGGGCACCGGGTAACCCCGGGCGCCTCCCGCACGTAGTCCTTCAGAACCCCCCCCACCGTGAAGGATGTCCGTGATGCGCTCGCTCCTGTCGCTGTCCTCGTCGTGGCTGCTCGTCCTCGGCCTCGCCTGTGGTCCCAACTCGAACGGACAGGGGGACGAGGGGCTAGGCCCGATCGAGTCGCTCGACACCTCCGAGGCGGGCATCACCGCCTTCGTGCGCGAGGGCCGCTACCGCGACTGGGTGGCCGAGCCCAAGGTCCACGCGACCCGTGCCCCGCACCAGGCCCGGGTGCGGGTCTTCTTCAATGACACGGCCGTCACCTCCCTGCGCGCGGGCAACGCGGTGCACCCGGTGGGCACCATCCTCGTCAAGGAGCTGTTCGCCGAGGACGGAGTGACGAAGAAGGGCCACGCCGTGGAGGTGAAGGTCGCCGAGGGCCCCGGCAAGGACACGTGGCTCTTCTATGAGGGGTTCACCCCGGACTACACGCGCAACTACTACGGGCGCGGTCACGATACGTGCCACGGCTGCCACGCCGCGGGCACGGACTATGTCACCACGCCACTGCCCTGATTCTCCGCCTGGAGGGGAACCGCGCGAGTGCCGGCATCCCTTCAGAGACGCGCGAGAATCTCCGCCTTCTTGCGCGCGTATTCGTCCGGCGTGATGAGCCCGTTGTCCGCCATCGACTGAAGGTCCTTCAGCGCCTTGACCGGGTCCGAGGGGCGCTCCTGGCCCTCCATGAGGTTGCGGAAGTTCAGGGGCTTCTGCGGCGTGACGGGCTCCAGGACGACGACCCGTTGAGGATCTTCCGGATCGAGCATCACCTTGAGGCGCAGGCCGGGCTCCACGAGGACGGCCTTCCAGTCCAGCGCCCGGCTCTTGAGCCGCACCTGGTACGCGGGGCGGCCCGGAGGCTTCACCTCCAGCAGGAAGTCGTAGACGTAGCGCTTGTTGATCTGCATCACCGTGCGCTCCATCTTCAGGAGGGTGGCCACCGCGGGTGTCCCCTGCTGGCGGACATGCCGCGTCCTCAAGTGCGAACGGACGAAGGATGCCGCGATGCCGAGGCCCAGGAGCAGGAACAATCCCGTCTGGATCATGGCGATGTGAACGATATCCACGAAGCACCTCGAGGAAAGTCCGGGAGCGTACCACCGGCCAAGAGAGGGCGCGTGAAGTGAAGCGCTTCACGCCCCCGGGGTGAGCCCGCGCACTGTGTCCACGCGCCGGTCCCGTCATGGTTCGCTCTGGCTCGGGTCACCCTACCCACCCGCGCCGGACGGACGATGAAGATCATGGCGATGCCCGAGCAGCGCGCAGCACGGTTGGAGTTGAAGCCCCACGTATTGGTCCTCGATCAGCAGCAGAGCTACAAGCGCCTGGAGGAGGACGCCCTCGTGCGGACGCTCCGGGAGGGCTGCCGCGGCTTCGCCCTCCGACACCTGCCCTACCGGCTGTCTCCCGTCATCCTCGGCCTGCCCGGACTGCTCCTCCACCTGGTCCTGCTCGTCGCCGTGCATACCCTGGAGCACGCGCGCTGGATGTACGGGCTCTGGGTGGTCTGCCGGGTGCTCCATTTCTGTCTGGATGCCATGGACGGCACCCAGGCCCGGCGCAATGGAACCCAGTCCACCGCGCGCCACTTCTGGGACCATTGGGTCGACGTCGCCAACTCCGCCATGGCGGTGATGATCGTGGCGCAGCTCGGGCCGCGGCAGGGGCTCTCCCTGATGCCCTACCTGCTGCTCACCACCACCGGGCAGCTGTTCTTCTACCTGGGCCTGTGCCGCTACTTCGCCACGGGCGTCATGCGCGACCCCTACATCAATCACCTCTGGAACTATGTCTTCTGTCTGTTCCTGGGGCTGTCCGTCTGTGTCCAGGGCCTGGACGTCCTCACGTGGCCCCTCTTCCAACAGGTGTACGCGGTGCTGAGCCTCACCGCCTTCGGGGCGGGCTTCTGGTCCCTGCTGCGGGATGTGCTGCTCATGGCCCGCTCGCGGCTGTCCTCGGTCGCCTTCTATGTGCGGATTCTCGCGGCCCCGCTGCTCATCCTCGGCCTGTACGTGACGTGCTTGCGGAGCTGGGACGACGTGTTCTCCGCGCGGGCCCTGGTCGCCATCGCCATGAGCAGCCTCACGGTGGGCATCCACTCGCGCCAGCTCGTCAACAAGGCGCCCGCCTGGGTCACGCCCGAGAGCGCCCTGTTCCTGCTGGTGCTGCCCCTGTCGAGCCTGCCCCTGGCGCTCCAGCCCGCGCTGCGCCACGGGCTGCTGGGCGTGATGGTGTTGGTGATGATCCTCCAGCTTGTCCGCGCGCTCCGGGAGATGGTCGCGCAGTACCCGGAGATTGGCTTTCCCCTGGTCTGGTTGTCCGAGTCCCATCGGCCCGTGCTCCTCCCGGTCAGCAACAAGCTCGTGTGATGCGCTTCACGCTCCGGGAGTGAGCCCGCTCACTGCGCCCGCGCGTCTGTCTCGTCATTGTGCGCTCCGGCTCGGGTCACCCGACCCGCGCCGACGTGATTCGCAACGCGCTTGGGGGAGAGACGACATGTGGCGGAACGTGAATCGAAACACCTGGGGAGTGTTCATCGCATTGACCAGTGCATCGCTGGGCTGTCAGCAGGTCCAGGAAGCGCAAGAGGCGCGGTCGGCGTCGCAGGCGCTCACCCCTCCGGAGAAGGTCTTGATCCTGGGGACGAGTGTCTCGGGGGGCACGAGCAGCCGTGAGGCCCTGGCCGCGGCGGGACTGGGCTACACGGTGGACGTGGTCACGCCCACGCAGTGGGCCGCGCTGACGGAGGACCAGTTCGAGGCGTACCGGGGCATCATCATCGGCGACGCGGACTGCCAGGCCGATGTGAGCGCGATCCAGGCGGCGATCGACAACCGCGGCGTCTGGGGACGCGCCGTCGATGGCAAGGTGGTCATCTCCGGCGCGGACTCCACCGCCAATGGCACCTCGTTCCTCGTCGAGAACGCGATCGCCAGCATCGTGCGGGATCCCATCCGCACGGGCCTGTATGTCTCGCTGGGGTGCGCCTACCAGGGCGCCGCCGCGAACACGCCCGTGCCCCTGCTGGAGCCGTTCGGCACCTTCACGGTGGCGGGCACGGGGTGCTTCACCGGAAACGCGCACCTCTTCAAGATGGAGGGCCGCTACAACCAGGCGCCGGAGCCGCTGTCCGACAACCTGCGTGGCAACAACAGCGCCCTGAATGGAGCCGGGGGATGCGCCACCCGCGTGGTGTTCAGCGCGTACCCGGACAAGACGTTCGCGCCAGTGGCCATCGCCGTGGGCACCTCCAGCACCCTGCCCAACACCCGGGACTACTGGGACCTGGCGGACGACCTGAGCGACTACGACGAGTACACGGGGACGCCCTTCATCGTGACCCAGGGCGCCATGGCGTACAGCTCGGGCTGTGGGCAGGGCCTCGATCCGGCCGCCACGTGTGACTTCTTCACCGAGGGCGCCAATGGCGACCGGGCGACGCCCAGTTCCCCGGCGGGTTCCACCTGCTCGTTCGCGTGCCAGTCCAGCTGGTGCGGGGATGGCCAGCTCGACACGGCGGCCGGAGAGGAATGCGACACCGGCGTCTACAATGGCCGGGACCAGAGTCCCAGCGTGGCCAGCACCTGCAGCGCCTTCTGCAAGAGCCTCTGATCGTCGGCGCATGCGCGTGCCGCGCCCTCGGCCAACCGGGGGCGCGGCGTGCCCGTGTGGCGCGTGGTGGAAGGGATTGCACATCCGGACTGGGCGACCATGCGGACGAGCCGCCCTGGTTTTTCCGCCACTTGGTGCGGGCCCCGGCGCGCCCTAACCTGCCCACCAGGCATGACATGGGGGGTTGGGAATATGGCGGGATGGGTGTCCAGACTGAGCGGAATGTTGATGTCCTGCGGAATGCTGGCGGCGTGCGGCGCGCCCCTGGATGAGGCGGGCGCGGAGGTGTCCTCCGGAGAACCCATCTCCGCGAGCAAGGAGGCCTCCGAGGCGCTGACGGCCTTCTGCCCTCCGGACGCGGCGAGCACCCAGCGGATGAAGGCGAATCTCCCGCCCGCCGATGGCGCCCCGCCCCGTTCGACGCCCGCACCGGACGCGTTCGTGAACTTCCAGGGCCGCCTCTACTTCTCCGCGCTCGGCGAAGCCCCCGGGCGCACGTTGTGGCGGAGCGATGGCACGTCCGCGGGGACGGTGGCGGTGAAGACCCTGGCGGGACTGCAGTCGCTGACGCCCGCCCCCTCGCGGCTCTTCTTCCGGGCGGTGGACGACGCCCACGGCGAGGAGCCGTGGGTGAGCGATGGCACGACCGCCGGCACCCGGCTCCTGAAGGACCTGACCCCCGGTGCCGAGGGCTCCACCCTGGTGGATCTGGCCACCCTGGGGGAGCGGCTCGTGTTCTTCCGCCAGGTGAACGGCGCGACGCCGAGCTCCGAGCTGTGGACGTCGGATGGCACGAGCGCGGGCACCGTGCGCGTGCGGACCCTGCCCGAGGTGGTTCCCTCGTCGGGGACGAACTTCGGGGGCCCGGTCCCCGCCGACGTCCTGAAGCTCGGGGGCGCGGTCCTGTTCTTCACCCGGGACGCGAGCGGCCTGGCCCTGTGGAGGACCGATGGAACCCAGGCGGGCACGTTCCGAGTGAAGGACGTCAGCACCTCGGGCACGGGCGTGTCCTCCACGCGTGTGACGGGCGGATGGGCCTTCTTCTACGTGGTGAGCGCCAACGGGGCGGTGGCGGTGTGGAAGAGCGACGGCACGAAGGCGGGCACGCAGAAGCTGTACACGTACGGCTCCACGCGCGCGCCGCTCCTGCTCGGCGTGCTGGGCTCCTCGCTGTACATGACGACCACGTCCGCGTCCTCGCAGCGCATCTCCGTGAGGCGCATTCCCCTGGAGGGTGGCTCCGAGACGTCCGTCGTCACGCTCCCGAACGCGTACGCGGACCAGGGCGCCGCGTACCCGTACGTGACCGGGATCAGCGCGGTGGAGGGCGGCACGAAGTTGTACTTCGCGCTCACCATCGGCGGCGAGCGACAAGCGCCCCGGGACGCCCAGCTGTGGGTGACCGATGGGACGGCCTCGGGGACGACGATGCTGCACCGGCCGCTGAGCCGCTCGGACGAGTACACCTCTCCGATCTACGCCGCGGCGGACGACCTCGTCTTCTTCAGCGCCGATGCGGAGAGCACCACGGGCATCGAGCCCTGGGTGACGGATGGCACCCCCGCGGGCTCGCGGCTGCTCAAGGACCTGGTGCCGGGCGGTGACTCGTCCTACCCCTACGGATTCCTGCGGGTGGGCTCGCGGGTCTTCATGAGCACCGCCGACATCTACGATGGCGGCCAGGTGTGGGCCACGCAGCTGCGCACCACGTGCTCGCCCTGAGCTCGTCTGCCTCATCCGTGTGAATGGGGCAAACGATGGGTTCGATTCCCGCCGCAACCAATAGAGGTTGCCCGCCGCCTTGAGTCGAACTCACTCCTACCGAGGAGGTGCGGATCGCCCTGGGGGACCAAATCGGTTCTTGTCGGACCAAATTTGGACCAAATCCGTGTGCGTATAGGGCGTATAGGCGGGATAGAAGCCATGTGGAGGGTGAGGGTTGGAGCGGAGGGGCTGAGAAGGGCCGCTGCCGGGGCCAGCAAGGCCGCGCGCCGCGCCGGTATACGGGAGGGTGCAACCCCTTGGGGCCCCCCCCGCCCTGGCCGCCCTCGCTTGAGGACAGAGGCAGGCAGTTGGGGCGTGTTGACAGCGGCTGCGCCAAGTTCAGCACCACGCCCGCTGGTGATCCCCGGGCCGGGGCCCGCTTCAGCGCCTGCGTGGCAAGTCCCAGGTGCTCCAATATCGAGCGCAACCCAGCGGGGGGCCGTCACATACGCCAGCACCTTTCGCCTGCCTCCACACCGGGGACAAGCGAACACGTCCAGTGCGAAGGTCCTGCGCAGCAGCCCGGCCCAATCCACCCGCGCTGTCCTCTGTTTCCTCGGCGCCTCCACCGTTGCGGCCAAGCAGAGGCTCTCCTTCTGTGGGCCCGCCTCCATCCCCGCATGAGGGATGCCTGGAGGTCTCACGGCCGCA
Source organism: Archangium primigenium (assembly GCF_016904885.1). Lineage (NCBI taxonomy): Bacteria > Pseudomonadati > Myxococcota > Myxococcia > Myxococcales > Archangiaceae > Melittangium > [Archangium] primigenium. The sequence continues at coordinate 5,146,323 of NZ_JADWYI010000001.1, read as the reverse complement.
TCCCTCTCGTCACGACGCGGTCCGGCGGGCACTTACGTAGAACTCGACGGTGTTGTCCGCACCCTTGCGTTGGGACAAAAGCCCTGCCTTCAAAGAGGCAGGGCTTTCTTTGACTGCGCACCCGGTGACCAGGCTTCAAGGGGTATACAATTCCGCTGTCGCAAGGCGGCTAGTGGCTCCTGAGCCGCCCATGACGAGTACCTTGCCGTTGAGCAACAGCTCCGCCGTGTGTCCGTTTCGCTGCACGGCACTCATAGTACCAGCCGCGATCCAGGTGCCCGTCGCCGGGTCATAAATTTCAGCTGAGACGGAGTTACCGTAGTTTCCCCCTGCGACGAGCACCTTGCCGTTGGGCAACAGCGTCGCCGTATGTCCAGCGCGAGTCACGGCCATGGAACTGGTGGCGCTCCACTTGCGCGAGGCTGGATCATACACCTCCGCTGTCCGCAGAGCGGTGTTGACGTTGTATCCACCCACGACGAGCACCTTGCCGTTGGGCAACAGTGTCGCCGTGAAATACCGACGAGGATCGGTCATGGCGCCGGTAGCGCTCCACGTGCCAAGAGACGGATCGTATTCCTCCGCCGTCACGAGCATCGAGCTACTACTGAAGTTATACCCACCCGTGACAAGCACCTTGCCGCCAGGCAGCAGCGTCGCCGTATGTTCCCAACGACGCTCCGTCATGACACCTGCAGTGCTCCAAGTTTCCGAGGATGGATCATACACCTCAGCCGTCCCTCCCACATCTCCGCCAGCGATGAGCGCTTTGCCATTGAGCAGCAGCGTTGCAGTATGGTACCGACGACGGGCAGCCGTGGATTGGGTGCTCTTCCAGATGCCCGAGACGGGAACGAATACCTCCACATTTTCGATGGCATTGCCAAATCTGTTCCCTCCGGAGACGAGTACCTTGCCATCAGGTAGCAACACCGCCGCTTGATTGAGACGAGAGAAAGCCATCGAGCCAGCGGCGCTCCACGTGCCAGAGACTGGGTCGTACACCTCTGCCGTCGCCATCTGTTGGGTCGTCGAGTTAGTTCCTCCTGTGACGAGCACCTTGCCATCAGACAACCGTGTCGCCGTGTACCATTGGCGAGGCTCGGCCATGGACCCCGTGGAACTCCAGCCCGAGCAGGATGTCAGTCCCGTCACGGAGAAACTCCTAGTGGCCGTCAAGTTGAAACCATTGGTGACGGTGGCAACAATGGTGGGAGAGGTGCTAGGGCTGACACAAGAAGGAGCGGTCCAGGTCACGCGGCTACTGGAGCTGCTGTTGCTCGGCGTGCCGATCGTGCCTGTATTAGCGGTCCATGAAAAGGTGAGCGCCGAGCCTTCCGGATCATTAGCGTCCACCTCATACGTCAGCACTTGAGCAGCAGTGGCCGTATCCGAGGAGCGATAGGAGCGAACAATAACGGGGTTGAGGTGGTTAATTTGAGAGGTGTTGCTGACACATAGGGCCACGGTGCCCGAGTTGCTCCCTCCGCGTCCGTCCGAAATCTTCACAGTCAAACGGCAGTTGTTGCAGGTGCCGGCCGGAAGTTCCGAAGGGGTAAACTGAGCAGTGGGCGAAGAGGCGTTGTCCCACGACCCGGCACAGCTCGCGCTCCATGCGTAGGAAAGGCTGTCTCCATCTGGGTCAGAGACCGAGGCTGAAACAATAGACCGCTGACCCACCGGCAGTTGCGTGGGGGTAGCACTCATAGCGGATATGCTGGGAGAACTGTTGAAGGACAGGTCGAGCTTCGCCTCACCTTCTCCATCGGCATAGGTGACGTTGACAACCAGGGTGACCTTGGAGGACAAACCACCTGAGTCCGTCACGGTGAAAGTGAGCCTTTGAAGGCCCGTGGTCTTAGGAGCCGTCCACGAACTAGAGAGCGCGGTCGGCATAGAGAACGTTCCAGCCGTGGCGGTCCACGCATAGGAAGACGTATCGCCTGTATTTGGATCATGCGCAGTGGCCACTAGAGAGATGGATCCACCCGCCACCGTGGTGGTGGATGAAGCCACCAATGAGTCGATCACCGGCGCCTCATTCTGGAATGGAGGTGGTGGGCCGAATTGCTGGAGAATGATGGCAACCGCAGTCATCTTGCTGGCGTAAATGGTGATATCAGAAACGGACCCCTCGAAGAGCTTGGTTCCCGAAGAGTCGAACGCTTGCGCGAGGAACGAGCGATTGTAGCCCGCAGGGATGTTGCCGATGGTTCCGCTCCAACTGCCAGCGGTAAGAGCAAGGTCCTGAGTAATGGAGGGAAAGTCGGCGGCGCTTGACGTGATGGAGACCCGCGAGATGGCGGTAGCCAATTCCTGGCGCACGGACACGGCAAACTGAGCCGAACCCGTGTCGGGAGAACCGCAGCTTGCAGACAAGACACAAGCAAGCACGAGCAGCAAGTGGGCAGGTGCTTTTGTCATGATGGATGCTCCGATGTAAGTGCAGCGCGGTTCACTGCTTTTCGACGTTTCCTCTTGCTTGGCTGGCAATGCCCAGGTGTTCACCTTTCTGAAGCACCTCGGCACTGACCGGAGGAGCATAGGAGAAACCAAGAGACGTTTGAAAGTGAAAGTATAGGAGGAATGGGGGCCCTGAGGCATCCCCTCCAGCCCGTGGCGCCCAATGTCCTCGCGCGGGACTTCTCTCCCGTGCAACCCAACACCACCTGGGTGACAGACATCACCTACGTGGGCACGCGCGAGGGGTGGCTGTATCTGGCGGTGGTGCTCGACCTCTTCTCGCGCGGGGTGGTGGGCTGGTCCATGAGCGACAGCATCGACCGGCACCTGGTGCTCAGTGCCCTGGACATGGCGCTCGAGGGCCGTCATCCCCCACGCGGGCTGGTGCACCACTCGGACCGCGGCCGCCAGTACGCCAGTGAGGACTACAGAAGCGCTCTGGAAGCACGTGGGATTGAGTGCAGCATGTCGCGCAAGGGCAATTGCTGGGACAACGCCGTGGTGGAGAGCTTCTTCAGTACGCTGAAGCAAGAGCTCGTCTACACCACGGACTTCAGCACGCGCGCTCAGGCCCGACTGGCCCTCTTCGAGTACATCGAGGCCTTCTACAACCGGCAGCGGCGGCACTCGACCCTGGGCTATGTCAGCCCAGTGCAGTTTGAGCTTGCCGCCTTACCGCAGAAGTTGGCAGCATAGCCCTACTGTCCACGTCAGCGGCTCATGCCCAAGTCGCGGCGTCCAGATGAAGTGCGGCACAGCGCAGAGCCATGGATCCACGGCGTCCGCGAGGCGCTCAGCCGCTCCGGGCGTCCTCGCCGGGCAGCTCGAGCCCGAAGTGGCGCCGCACCCGCTGTGCGCCCTCGAGCAGGCCGTGCTCCGCCAGCCGCTGGCTCGCCCAGAGCGCCCCGGCGGACATGGAGGACACGGCCACGTAGGGCGAGGGCATGGGCACCAGGTGGAAGATGGTGCTCAGCCCCAGGCGGATGATCGGGGAGTCGATGAGGAAGGCGCACCCGATGACGCGCTCCCGCATGGCCTGCTTCTGGACGCTCAACCACTCCTGCTGGCGCTGGCGCTGCGAGGCCGAGGGCAGGTTGAGCTTCCCCATGTCCAGGATGCTGACGTACAGCTCCCCCCGCCGCAGGTAGGCGGCCCCCTGCTCCAGGTACGCCTCGAAGCACGCGTCCGACGCCGTCCCCCGGAAGCGGGAGATGAGCAGGGGCCAGAGGGAATCGTCGAAGGTGATGGCTGCCGCGGGGCTCATGCGTCCGTCCGGAGCGCAGTATGGCCGATTCCAGAAGGCCCGGGGGGTCCCGCGCCCCCCGCGCCTATCCTTTGGACACGAAACGCACCTTCTGTACGCCCTCGATCATCTGCAAGGCGAACGGCGCGGCGGTGAAGGACTGCTGGCCGAGCTTGCCGCGCATCGCCTCGGCCAGCCCCACCACGTCCACCAATCCCTTGTCCGCTTCGCGCCAGGGCACCGCGTCGATGATCAGCTCCTCGCTGCCCGCGCCGGAGTCCAGGTCTCGCAGGTTCTTGCTGTAGTTCGCCGAGTCGCTGCCCTCCTGGACATCCAGTCCAAAATGCATCGCCTCGGGTTTCTGGTGCACGTCCAGCGTCTTGAGCTCGCCCTCGAAGAGGCCAATGAGCACATCCTTGGACAGCTTCTCGATGCGCACGGGCGTGAGCGTCTGCTGATCGGTGGGAAGGAAGTCCGCGTTCTCCACGCGCTCGTTGTAGGCCTCCACGAGCAGGTCCGGCCAGCCCGACACCACGCTCGAGCGCATCACGAAGCCCGTCACCACCCGCCCCCCGCTCCGGGTCGCCACGCGCGAGCGCAGCCCCTGGTCGCCCAGGAAGTCCGTCTCCGTCACCCGGCCCACGCTCAACGCCCCATCTTGCAGGCACTCCACCCAGACGGGGTCCAACCAGAAGAAGCGCAGGGACTCGGCGGGCAGGAGCTTCTCGTCCGGAATGACGTAGTTGAAGGGCAGGCCGCGCAGCACCGACAGATCCTGGAACCAGGCCGCCGCCGCCTCGGGCATCCCCGCGTCCATCGCGCGCATCGCCAGCCGCCGCCTCTTCGCCGGCAGTCCCCGCACCGCGCGCTGCGACTGGGCATTGCCCTCCTGGGCCACCTTGCGCTTCCAGTTGTACAGCTCCAGCGCCACGCGGGTGTTGGCCAGGGTGAGCAGGCGCCCCAACTCCCACGCCGAGGCATAGGACACATCCAACAGCCCCGTGGTGGGGTCGTAGCGCAACAGCTCGTCCGCGCTGCGCGCTGGCAGCGTGGGCGCGTCCGGAGGTGAGCCCGGGATGAGCGGGCCCCGGTAGAAGGACACCGTCTTGTCCCCCTCGCGCAGGGCATGGGGGACGGGCACGTGACCCTGGGCGAGCCACGCCTGGGCCGCGCTCGTGCCCGCGGCGGGCGCGCGCAGGGAGCCCGGCTCCCGGTTGAGCCGCTTGAGCAGCGCGGTGAAGCCCTGGGCGGGATCCACGCTGTGGAATCTCCAACTCGTCAGACTCACCAGGCGGATGAAGTCCGAGTCCCCCGCGCCCTGGAAGTCGAAGGCGCCGTCCTTGTAGCGCCCCTCCAGCGACACCATGTGCACGATGCTGTCGGCGCCTGGCTCGGGCAGGCGGTTGCACAGCACCGTGGATTGCGCATCCCCCTCGGGCTCGCCCCCGGCCGTCTTGCGCTGACGCGCATGGGCCAGCAGCGCCAGCTCCGCGGACGTGGGCAGCAAGGACTGGAGCAGGTCGCGCCGCACGTCGATGACCGTGACCATGTCCTCGGCGCTCTGGCCCGGCTCCAATTGGACCGTGGGAAAGCGCCCCGCCCCCGGAGACGACGAGAGCTGTCCCAGCGTCACGCTCTGCGCCTTGAACTTCCTCGAGCGGTCCGGATCGCCCGCGAAATCCGAGTCGCGGAAGAGCAACAACGCGAGCCAGGACAGGTTCTCGTCCTCCGTGCCCGGCAGACGCTCCCAGGGCAGCGTGCTGCGGCGCAGGGAGATGTGGGGCAGCACGTTGGAGTGCTCGCCCACGCTGCCATCGGGCGGGAACACCGCGGCGATGTCCTCGGGAGCGAGCGGACCGAAGCGCTCTCCCTGCACCGCGAAGGTGAGCGTGCGCGCCGGCACGGAGCGCTCCTGCCCCTCCACCTTCACCGTTTGCGACACCGTGACGGTGTACACCCCGCTCTCGAGCGGCGGCTGCTCGTACTGGAGGAATTCGATTCTCGCGTCGGTGCTCGGCGCGCGCAGGTTCGACCGGAGATCCACGAGAGAGGTCTTCATGGGCTTCACGCTTCCTTCACCTGGGGAGCGAAAACGAAGAGGTTGGCGACATCGGCGCGCAGCGCGACGTGTTCGGCGGGCACGAAGCCCAGGGACGAGAGCAATGCGTCTCGCGCGGAATTGTGGGCGATGGACTCGCGGATGGCCGTGCGTCGTGCGTCGTCCTCGAGGTCCCGGGCGCGAAAGGCCGACAGCGTCTGCCAGGCATAGGCGTCCGGCATCGTCGAGGTCTCGTAGCGCAGCAGCTCCACGGGCAGGGACTTCGTCTCCGCGGGGTTGGGCACGGCCGCGGGCTCGATGCGCAGCCCGGCGAGCGTGTCGTTCACGAAGGAGCGGTCGTTGACGCCGGGAAAGCGCAGCCGCTTCTTCCCACCCACCATCTGCGTCTTGGGTGCCCCCCACAGCGCCTCGGGCACCTTGCGCTTCTCCTCGCGCACGACGAACTTGTCGCTCACCACCTCCGTGTCCCCGTACTGGATGGACACGCGGTGTTCGCTCTCCATCTGGTCCGTCTCCACCGCCATGGGCGCCACGCCCAGGGACTGGTTGCCCTGGAACGACGCGTCGGAGGGCACGAAGACGGCCGTCTTGCTCGGAATGACCGAGTCCGTCACCAGCGCGAACTCCTTGGGGTTGACGATCCACACCTCGTCCCCCTGGGTCGAGCGGTACTGACGCAACAGACCCTCGGCCACGGCGGCGCTGACGATCTCCTTGTCCTCGGGCAGGAAGGACGAGCGGAACTCGTCCCAGGCGATGGGCACGGGCGCCACGCTCCCCTGGTTGCCGAACTTCACCGTCACGCTGAACAGCCAGAAGTCCAACTGCGCCTTGCCACCGAACGACGGCCCCCAGATGTGCAGGTCCGCGCCCACGCTGCCCTTGAGACAGCCCAGGCCCGCGCGGAAGCGCACATACAGGCGGATGTCATAGGCATACGGCCGCCAGCTGATGAGGAAGTCGGCGCCCATCGTGAAGGACGCCCAGGCCGATCCGCTATCGTAGCGCGCCTCGAGGTAGCCGCCCGCCATGACCGCGTGGGCGCACAGCGCGAAGTAGGACTCGCCCCGGATGGAGATCTTGCTGTCCACCCGCCAGTCGAAGCCCACCCGGGGCACGTCCGGGTAGTGCTCGGGCTTCTTGAAGGACGGGTGGTAGCCGCCCTGGGTCAGCACGAAATCCCCCGCGTGGGGACCGGCGAACCACGTGGCGAACGCGAAGCCACCCGTGAGCTTGCACGCCTTGCCCAGGAGATAGGAGTTGGGCGTGAGCTGCCCGCGCACCATCACCACGCCCTCTTCCGGGGCGAAGCGCGCCTGCAGCGCCAGCTCCACGTACACGAGCGGATCCTTCGCCGCCGCGCCGGGCTTGGAGAAGGGCACCGTCAGGCGCGCGATCCCGAGCATCCCCAGCTCGAACCCCTTGCCGATGGCCGCGTACAGCAGCGCGAAGCCCTCCAGCATCTTGAACGAGGTGAACTTCACCCCGATCGTCAGGAAGCCCGTGTCGGGTTGGATCTTCAGATACTGGGTGAGCGCCTCGAGCTGCGTGGCGACGGCCTCGGTGGCGTTGTCCGAATTCCAATCCCCCGTGCCCTCCACGGCCTGTTTGACCAGGGGGAACTCCTGCACGTCCTCCAGCTTGGGCGCGGTGAAGGCGCGGTTGTAGCCGAAGCCCGCGGCCAGGCCGGTGACGAAGAAGAAGGGCGGGCCGCCGAGCGGGTAGTCGAGCGTGGCGTAGAGGAACAGCGACGGCTGGCCCCCGTTGGGCACGGCGTAGGCGCCAATGGCCGCGAGGCCGAGCGACTGGCCCTTCACGCCCATCTGCAGCGCCGCCATGCCGGCGTACTCCTCGTAGTTCTCCCGCTTCTTGCGCAGGAAGGCGCCCGCGATGCGCAGCGTGGCGTTCTCGTACTCGAGCCCGAAGCCCTCCACGAGCAGTTGCGCGGCGCCGCTCGGCATGGGCAGCCGCACGGACACCCCGGAGAGTGACAGCCGGAGGTCGCCCACGGTCAGGACGATCTCCGGTACGAACTGCACGGCGCCGTCCCGGTAGATGAGCCCCAGCTTCTCGAAGTGCACGGGCCCCACGGAGCGCTGCACGGTGAGCCAGGCGCCGTTGTCCGCGAGCGTGATGGGGAGGTCATCCAGCGCGGCGCGTGTGAGCTGCCTCGGCACGAGCCCGCGCGCGGAGAACACACCGCCCGCACCCGGCTGACGCCGCCGCTTGAGCGGCATGTACCAGGAGCGCACCAGCTCCCCGAGGGCCGCGTACGCGACGAACCAGGCGCCCCGCTCCAACTCCTGCGCGGCCGCGCTCGAGGCGCGGATGCGGCAGGGCGACGTCATCTCCTCCAGCACGCCGTTGAGCGCCTGGACCTCCTCCTTGGAAAAGCGGGCGGTGGCCACCAGCAGATCCACCGAGACGCTCGCGCCCGTCTGGGCGGAGCTGAAGTACAGCCCCACCAGGGGCAACTGCCCCAGGTCCACCTCGGCGCTCAGCCCGCCCCCGAGCAGCAACCGGGGTCGCGTCCGCCCTTGGGCGTTCCGCTCACCCGCGAGCACCAGGACGAAGTTCCGCCGGATGGGGATGGACAGCTCCTCGGGGATGGTCAGCCCGAGCGCCGGAGCCACACCGCCAAAGAGGGCGTGCAGCGGGATTCCCTTCTCCTCCACGATGTTGCACTGCACCACGAGTGCGCTGCCGAACTTCCGGGTGAACACGCCCTCGAAGACGAGCTGCGTGAAGTCACTGCCCGTGAGGGGCATCTCCACCCGGGCCGCGAAATCGGCGACGTGAGGAAACTTCCCCGTGGCGCTGTCGGGCTTGAGGGACATGGCGAGACCAAGCACGAGGTACCGGGAACTGTCTTCCTCGTCTTCCCCCTCGCCCTCGTCTTCTCCCTCGCCCTCGTCTTCTCCCTCGCCCTCGTCTTCTCCCTCGCCTTCGCCCTCGCCCTCGTCTTCTCCCTCGCCTTCGCCCTCGCCCTCGTCTTCTCCCTCGCCCTCCAATTTGATGCCTATGTTCAAGGAGAATTCATACTGCTGCTTCTCCGTATTCGCGCTGAAAGCAACCCCATCCACACGCAAGGATTCATCCAGGGTTCTCAGGAACCCGGGAATGAAATCCGCCTGGAAGGTGCGCTCGAGCGTGAAAATGACGTCCCGGACACTCTGGATCGTGTTCGGATCGATGTCGATATCGAGATTGGCCATGACGTCCCTGGTCAGTACTTGATGATGAAATTGACGACCGTATAGGGCTGCATGTTGTTGTGAGCAACGTTACCGCCCGCTCCCTCCACTCTGACTCCCGTCTTCACACTATCCGTAGAGTGCCAAACAATCCCATTATCCGCATCTCGGTTGGGCACCACACTTCCACCACGGCCCTCGGCGTTTGTGGCGGTGAACTGATGGAAATGCCCGTCGTCCAACACGCCATGAGTGTGATGTGGCATTTCCGAAACTTCCAACTTATGCATCATTGCACCAGCCATGGCGCCCAGGGGAAATGCAGTCGGTTGAAACCCTACTGGCACTCGTCCCTGGAGTGTGGGGACCCGGAACTCCGTCGCGCCAGGCAGTGGATTGTCTCCGTCGGTCTTGTAATGGTCTTTGACCACCGCGTAGAGGTCCGCGTAATCGGCACGCTTGTAGATGCGTCCATCGCACTTCAGCCAGCCCTCGGGGGCCGTGTCACCTCCGAAGCAGACAATGGTGCCCACGGGGACGAGCCAGCCCGTCTTGTCCTTGATGCGCTCACGGATAGACACGAGCCCATCTTTAGCCAGCGTCATCAGGACGATGCCGCCGTTGGTGAAGAATTTAAGGGAGTCGTTCGATAAAGCTCCAAACCATGCCCCACTTCCGTCGATTCGCGTGCCCAGACGCACTGACGAGGCCCTCGACGAGTGAATGAACCCATCCCCATTTTCAGTCGTGCTGAGTTCGAGCCGCCCATTGCTGCGCAACGCCATCAACGGCGTGGTTTCGTCGTGCTTGAGGAACCTGGCAGCATCGAAGTCACCGGTCTTGGCCATGTCCGAGCGGAAGACAAAAGACTTTTCGTGTTGGATGTCCGCGTTGTTCGCCCGCAGGTGTCCGCCCTGCAGGTAGAAGCGAACCGTGGGGTTGGGATTTCCAACACCCACATGGCCCGAGTAGTCGTGGCTCGCGTCCACTTTCTGGCCAAACACCAGCGGCGCCTTTTCAATGACACACACCCGCTCGCCATCCCAATACCCGGGCACGTTCTCGCAGCGCACCACGAGTTCCGTCGGACCATCGGGGTGTTGGGTCACCAGCTTGCCCAATTGAAGCTCCCACGCCGCCCGGGGCGCCAGTGTCACCTCCTTGGTGGGGGTGAAGGTCCACTCCAACCGGGTCTTGTCCGCGCTGAGCGTGGCGGCCGAGCGGCTCCAGTCCGGGAGCGTGGAGAAGGTGATGTCCTTGACCTGCTGCTCGGTGCCCAGGGCCCATGGCGCATCCGCCACCGTGCCCACTGGCAGCGCCACCACCAGGCGCGAGGTGCGCGTGAGCGAATTCGTGTCGTACATGAAGCGCAGCGTGCCCTCCTGGCTGCCGACGGGCGCCTCGTTGCTCAACCGCAGGCGCAGCGTGCCCTGCGCGTTGTCCACGTTGAGCACCTGATTGTTCCCCACGAAGCCCACGCGCAGGGGGTTGTCCGGCCGGCCCTGGCGGTTGAGCGTCCCGAGCGGCCTCTGGGCTTCCAGCTCGTACTCCCCTCCCTGTCCCGGGCCGTTCAGCTCGATGGTGAGGGCCGCGGTCGGGTCCTTCTCGATCGTGGGCTTGGGCCACTTGAGCTCCATCACCACCTGGGCGCCCGCCTCGGGCTGGGCCGACACGCCCTTGAGCCCCACGGAGAGCCACTCCCCGGGTTGGAGGGTCACCGCCGGGCTGCGCCAGGACAGGAAGATCTCCGTGGACCCGTCCGAGTTGTCCACGCGGGACGAGACCCAATCCTCGCCCTCCACGCCCACCGAGCGCCGCGCCAGGGTGTTCGCGGCGAAGCGCAGGCGGAAGTGGTGGTTGGTGGAATCCGCCTGCTCGCGCGGATTCAAGGTGATGCGCTCGTTCTCCTTCACCAGGGCGTTGACGATGCCCAGCATCAGCACCTGCGCCGCGCCCGGGTTCTCGATGAGCAACCGCTCGCGCAGCCGCTCCCCGCGCGTGTTGAACAGCTCGTAATTGACTTCAAAACCAAACGGCTTCTTCTTGTCGGCGGTGGTGTCGGCCATGGGCGTTATCTCCAGTCGTGTCTGTTCAGGAGCCGGACTCTTCCGAGCGGCGCAGCATCAGCCAGCCCTCGCGCACCTCTTGGGTCGCGGAGAAGGCGGCGCGCGGGTTCACGGGATCGAGCTTGTCCGTCTCGGCCCAGGCCCCGTCGGGCTGGCGCGTCGTCCAGGACCAGGTGAGGCCGGGCTCCTCGGGCACCGGCAGCCGCAGCGTCTTGCGGTCCGTGAGCAGGGGCGCGGTGAGGAAGCTCACCTCCAGGTCCGCGAGCGCCTGGGCGTAGAACTCGGGCAGCACGCGCAGTTGCTCGCTCGGCAGCACGCCCGTGGTGGCGTGCACCTGGCCGCGCGGGTCGAGCAGCATCGTCACGTGCTGGGCCGGATCCGCGGCGGTGCGGAGCATGAGCAGGGACTCGTCACTGTAGGTCTTGATGCGCGGGTGGACGCCCAAGCGCATCTGCGGCGAGAAGAACGTGCCCTCGTTCGCGTAGGTGTAGCCCCCGGCGCTGTCCGGGCTCTCGCGCCAGTAGCCCACGAGCCCGTCGTCCAGTTGGCCGAACTCTCCCAGGCGGATGGGGACCTTTACCTTCTCCACGCCGCGCGTGGTGTCCTGGCCCCGGGCGATGGCATTGGGATCCAACGCGGGCGGGCCCTGGAGCTCCAGGGTGATCGCGGCGCGCACCACGGCCACCGGGCGGGTCATGAGCAACGCGCGGCTCGGATGCTCCGCGTAGGAGGCCGGGTCGATGGTCTCCAGGGCGGTGCGCTGGGTGGACAGGAAGGCGCTCAGGAACGTCTCCCCCTGGGCGAGCACGTGCCGCACCACCTGTTGCAGGTGGGGGTTGGCGAACTCGGGCAGGCCCTGGGCGCTCGTGCGCACCGCGGCGCGGGTCCCCGGCGCCGTGCGCCAGGTGCCGCCCTGGTCGATGGAGCCCAGTGCTCGTCCCGTCTGGTCGTACACGGCGAGCGCGCGGTCCTGGTTGTTCACGAGCAGCCAGCCGCACACGGGGTTGGTGTCCGGGTGCTCGGTGGCGAGCATGAACTGCACATCCTTGGCGGGCAGGAAGTCGAAGCGCAGGCGCGCGGGCTGGGCGAGCCGGGGCGGCAGGAGCATGTGGTACTGCGGGGTGTTGTCCGGCGGCACCAGGTCCTCGGTGGTGATGACGCGCGTGTCCTCCGGCGTCTCCAGGTCGACGACCTCCTTCACCTGCCCGAAGGTGTCCACGAGCCACAGGCCGGTGAGCGAGAGAGCCCCGGTGCGCAGGGGGTTGAAGATGTCGAGCGTGAGGGGGCGCTGCTGCACGGCGGGGCCCATCGCGTCGCGCACCGCCTCCGTGTAGAAGAACTGCTCGGTGTCGCGGGCGGCCAGGGGGTCGCTGATCTTGAGCTGGAGCGTGGGCTCGCGCAGCATCAGCACCTGGTTGAAGTTGCCGAGCGACTGCGCGAGGCACGGCGTGGAGCGCAGCTCGCCGTAGGTCCAGAGCGCGGTGAACACGGGGTCGCTCGTGTCCGGCGCTCCGCCCTGGCGCTCCTGGTACCAGGTGAGCAGGGCGTCGAAGTGCTCGGCGAGGTAGCCCTCGTGCTGGGCCTCGCCCGGGACGTTCTTCTCGGCGTAGTAGTCCTCGAGCACCTCCTGGGCGAGGTAGCGCTGGAGCCGACCGCGCACCTCGAGCGTCACGCCCGGGGTGAGCAGGCTCACGCCGCTGTAGACGCTGCCCTCCTGGGCGAAGTCCTGTTCGTGTCCGCCCTGGAGCCGCTGGTCCACCGCCCGGGTGTCCAACTGGTAATGGCGCTGGAGCAGCCCCGGGTCGTAGTCGCCGTTGTCTTTCCGGCCGGCGGGCGACACGATGAAGTACCAGTTCATCAGGAACGGGCTCCACGGCGCCTGGCTCCAGACGTCTCCCTCGGACGTGAGGCCCGACAGGTGGGTGCGCACCGCGGAGAGCGTGGCGTCGGGCAGGGCCGCGAGGTCCAGGGACAGGTCCACATGCTGGCCCACGAGCTGGCGCGGCGCGGAGGTGGCCGACGCGAGGTCCCCCCACAGGTCGCTCCGCGCGGCGGGGCCGGACAAGAGCAGCACGGGCTCGGAGGGCTCCCAGTAGGGCGCCGCGGGCAGGCCGTGGAGCTGGTAGGGCGCGGCGGCTCCCTCGGCGGTGGCGTTGTAGGCCGCCACCGAGTCGCGCAGGGCCCGCAGCGCCTCGGCCAGCCGCGAGGCGAGGCTCGTGGCCAGCACGGGAATCTCCAGCACCAGGCCCTCGGCGCTCGCGCGCACGGGGTAGACCCCCCCCCCGTCGTGGATCTCCCAGGCCTCGCCCTTCTTCAGCACCTTGACGGTGTGCTGGGCGGACAGCTCACGGCCCAGGCAGTTGGGGAACTCCACCGCCCACGTCCAGTACGAGTCGGCGTCCACGTCCGACAGCTCGAAGGGCGCTCCCGCGTCGATGACCTCCACGTAGGTGGAGAAGAAGTCGCTCTCGCGCGTGACGACCGTGAAGGACACCGGCGCGAGCGTGACGTCGCCCTCGCCCAGGTCGAGCACGCCCCGGCTCGTGAGCCGCTGGCGCACCGGGACGACGTACTCCTCGAAGAAGGACGAGTTGACGTTCTCGTGCCGCTCCATCGCGTCGTACCAGGCGGTGTACATGCGCTGGCGCAGCGCCTCGAGCTCGTCGCCCGCCCGCTGGTAGGCCTCCTGGCACGTGTTGAGCGTCTGGAGCTGGCCCATCCACGCCGGGGGCAGGCCCGTGGCGCGCGCCTTGCGCGGGGCGCGGCGGCGCATCGAGGCGAAGACGTCCTGGGACTCGTCCGACTGGGGCTTGAGCGCCCAGCGCGGGCCGGCCGTGTGCGAGACGAAGCCCCGCTCATGCCGCGACTCGAGCAGCCGCGCGTCCAGATCCAGGGTGAGCCCCTCCAGGCGCTCGGTGAGCTGCAGCGCCTCGAGCTGCTCCTCCACCTGACGGCGCACGGCGCGTGCCTGCTCGTTCGTCTCGGGCGCGCGGCGGTGCGCCATCAGCGCCGCCAGGGCCTCCGACTCCGTCTGGCCCACCGCGAGCAGCGGTTTGTCCAGCGCCGCCACCCGGTTGACCGCCGAGCGTGTCCCGGCCGCGAAGGTGAGCCGTGCGTGGAAGAGGCTCGCCGCGGGCACCGCGTCGCCCTCGGGCAGCGTCCACTGGAGCTCTTCGTCCAGCTTCAGCCGCAGCGTCTCGGCGTCCGGGTCCCCGTCCAGGAACGGCACCAGGCAGTCACGCGAGGCATCGGTGTACCACCCGAGCACGTCATAGCGCAGGCCGGGCGGAGGCGAGGCGGTGGCGAAGTCCGCGTCGTGCAAGCCGAAGACGGTGCGGCAGTTGGGGTAGAAGGACGCGAAGGTGGCGCGCACCGGATCCAACGCGTTGAGCCGGGGCTCGGGGCCCGCGGCGGTGAGGTCCGCGAGGTACTCGGCGCCCGGCTGGCTCCGGGCGGCGCGCCAGTCCGCCAGGGGCAGGGCCCGGCCAAGGAAGCGGTAGCGCAGGCCGGGGCCCGGCGCGGGGTCCGGCACCACCATGACGTTGACGGGGATGTCGCCCTCGCCCTTGCCCTGCTCCTCCCATTCGTCGCCATGGCCCTCCGGGTAGAGGTAGTCGCTCTCCACCACCCACTGGCGCTCGGGCTGGTCGCCCCCGGAGCGCAGGATGAGCCAGCGGTTGGGCACCTGGGGAAAGCGGATGCCGGAGGCGTCGCTCTCGCCGCGCGTGAGCGCCTGGGGCAGCATCCAGTGCAGGTGGATGCCCGCGGGCAGGGGCAGGTCGCGCGTGAAGGGCGGGGTGAGGATGGCGCCGCTGAGGTTGGGTTGATCGTCGACGTCGCCCTTGTCGTGTCGCGACGGCAGCCTGCGGTAGTCCGCCAGCGCCCGGACCACGGTCTGTTCCGTGTCCAGACACAGCGCTTGCAGCCGCAGGGGGACCTGGAGGAAGCCTCGCCTCGGAGTGGTTGCCATGGTGGCATCTAGGCGTCACTCGCTTGAAGCCCCAATCAGCAATTCACTGACTTGCCGTGAACCTTTTTTTACGCTAGGGCCGCATCTCGATGGCCGAGTCCAGGAAGCCCCGCGTGGTGCACGAGGCGCCCTCCCCGTTTGGGACCATCTACGTGGTGGACGAAGGCGACCAGCGCTCGCTGCGCTTCGACAGCGTCGAGGGCACGCTGCAGAGCGCCTTCCTCAAAAGCGATCCCCTGGCGGTCTCCACGAACTACGTGCGCGTGGCGGCCTCGGGCCTCGCCTTCACCCGGCGTCGAGAGCGCGCACTCGTGGTGGGACTGGGCGGCGGGGCCTTTCCGCTGATGCTGCACCGCCGGCTGCCGCGCATCCGGGTGGACGTGGTGGAGCTCAACCCCGTGGTGGTGGAGGTGGCCCGGCGCTTCTTCGGGGTGCGTCCGGACTCCCGGCTGCGCATCCACGTGGAGGATGGCGGGCGCTACATCCAGCGCCGCGAGCCGCCCTACGATCTCATCTTCCTCGACGCCTTCCTGGACGAGGGCACCCCCGCGCACCTCAAGGAGGAGACGTTCCTGGAACTGGTGCGTGCCCGGCTCCACACCGACGGGGTCGTGGTGCTCAACATCGCCTTGGAGCGGCCCCGCTCACTGGAGGCGCGCATCGCGGCCTTCGCGCGGGTCTTCCCTGGAGGGGTGCTCTTGCGCGGCACGCCGGAGACGGGCAACCGCATCCTCGTGGGCGCCCGGCGGCGGCTTCCCGCCGAACCCGTGTTCCGCAAGCGCATGGAGCGGCTGTCCCGGGAGCTGGAGATCCCCGCGCTCTCCCCGAGCGTGGTGTCCTTCGAGCCCCTCCCCGGCTGACGCCCGCTCAGCGCGCCTCGGGCACGGGGGCGAACGCCAGGTCCAGGGTCGGCTGGGGGTGGAGGGAGGGCTCCAGCTCCGGCGCGCCGTGCCGCAGCCGCCGCGCCGCTCCCAGTCCCGACGCCCGCCGCACCCGCCGGGGCAGAATGGCGCTCAGTCGCGTCATCCACCGGTGCATCAAGCCCGGATGCACCCGGGGCAGCCCCCGCTCGAAGGCCGCGATGGCCTCGAAGGCACAGCGCGCCGCGGAGATGCGCATCCACGCGGGCGGCGGCGCCACCTGGTCCTCCGCGCCCGCCTGCTCGTCCACGCGGGTGTCCACCGCGCCGGGCGACACCTGCGTCACCACCACCCCGGTGCCCAAGAGCTCCAGCCGCAAGGACTCGGTGAAGCCGTCCAGGAAGCGGCGGGTGGCGCAATAGACGGCCATGCCTGGCGCGAACGAGTTGCTGCCCGCGGCGCCCACCGTGAGGATGCCGCCGCGCTTGCGCTCCACCATGCCCCGCACGAGCCGATGGGCGAGCAGCAGGGGCGCCGTCAGGTTCACCCGCATCATCTGGTGGATGCGCGACCAGCTCTCGCGCTCGTACAAGCCGTAGTCCCCCAGGCCCGCGCAGTTCACCAGCACGTCCACGTGGATGAGGTTGCGGCGCAGGGAGTCGAGCAGCGCGTCCACGTCCTCGGGCTGGGCCAGGTCACACTGCTCCACCACCACGCCGAGCGTGGGGTTGCGCGCGAAGAGCTCGTCGCGCAGTGTCTCCAGACGCTCCGCGCTCCGGGCCACCAGCACCAACGTCCGGGCCCGGTAGGCGAGTTGGCGGGCGATCTCCCGGCCAACGCCCGAGGAGGCCCCCGTGATGAGCACGGTGCCGGAATCGATGGGCGGACGCATGGAACTCCTCCACTGTGGAGCGTGAACCGAAAAAGTAGTCACCCCCGGCCCAGGCGCATGGCTCGCCCGGCCCCTCGCCCTCCAGACGAGGAGCGGGCGGCGGCCTTGCCGGGACTGGGCGTCATCCCGAAACCACAAGGAGTGCCCCCTCCGCTCCTGGAGTCCGGGCCCACCTGGAGGGTCCCATGACCGCGCCATCCCGCATCCTCGTCCCCGTGGACCTGATGGAGGGCTCCCAGGCCATCGTCGACTACGCGGTCACGCTCGCCCGGCCCTTCAACGCCGCCATCGAGGTGATGCACGCGTGGGAGCCGCCCCAGTACGTGGCGCCGGATCTCCTCGTGGCCGCGCCGGGCTGGAACCCCCAGCCGCTGGAGAAGATGGCGCTGGAGACGGCGCGCGAGTCCCTGCGCAAGTTCGTGGGCGGCATCCATGGCGCGGGCGCCGTCACCCAGCGCATGGAGGTGGGCGAGCCCGCCTCGGCGGTCCTCCGCGTGGCGGAGTCGGGGGGCTTCAACCTCATCGTCATGGGCACGCACGGCCGCCGCGGGCTGCCGCGCCTGCTCATGGGCAGCGTGGCCCACAAGGTCATCTCCCGGGCGCACTGCCCGGTGCTCACCCTGCGGGTGCCCGAGGCGAAGGACGCCTAGGCGGCTAGGTCGGCACGTCGGTGGGCGCGTCCTCCACGCCGGTGAGGGGCTTGAGGGTGGCGCGCAGGGCGAGGATCTGCTCGCGCGCCAGGTCCTTGAGCCGCCCCACGTCGTCGAGCGTCATGCCCTTCGTGGAGATGGGCGTGCCCACCGTCACCATGCCGCGCGAGGTGGCGAAGCGCCACGAGTGCTTGGGCAGGGCCCGGCGCGTGCCGCTCACCGCCATGGGCAGCACGTCCGCGCCCGTCTCGATGGCCAGGCGGAAGGCGCCGTCCTTGAAGGGCAAGAGCTCGTCCGTCTTGGAGCGCGTGCCCTCGGGGAAGATCATGATGGGCATGCCCTTGTCGAGCCACCGGGCACACTGGGCCATGGCCTGCTGGGCGGAGTCCTTCTCGCCCCGGCGCACGGGGATGTCCCCGGCGAGCCACATGCTCCAGCCCACCACGGGAATCTTGAAGAGCGAGTCCTTGCCCAGCCACTTCATCTCCCACGGCAGGTAGGAGATGAGGAAGCAGTCCGCGTTGGACTCGTGGTTGCTCACCACCACGGTGCGCGGCCCGGGCGCCACGGGGTTGCCGTGCACGGAGAACTTCCAGAAGGGGTTGAGCCGGGCGGCCGTGGCGCCGATGAGCCGGAAGAGCCGACCGGTCACCACCTTGCGCCGGTCGAAGGGCCAGGTGAGGACGAGCGGCGCCTGGATGCAGAAGCCCGCCACCGCCACGAGACCGGTTTCCGTCCAGGCGTACATGGAGAGCAGCGCGTTGTTCACGTTGTTCATGGATGGGCTCCTGGCCTATCAGCGGCGGACCTTGGGGTCTAGATCCACACTCACCGGGCAGTGGTCGGACCCGAGGACGTGGGGGTGGAGGGCGGCCCGCTTCACATAGGGCATGGCCGCCGGAGAGGCGAGCACGTAATCGATCCGCCAGCCCACGTTGCGCTCGCGCACCCCGAAGCGCTGGCTCCACCAGCTGTAGTGCCCGGTGCCCTTCTCGAAGTGGCGGAAGGTGTCCACCCACCCCGCGCGCAGCCACCGGCAGAACTCCTGGCGCTCCTCGAGGAGAAAGCCGCTCGTCTCCCGGTTGTCCCGGGGCCGCGCCAAGTCGATCTCCTGATGCGCCGTGTTGAAGTCCCCCATGACCACCAGCCGCTCCCCGTCGCGGAGCCCCCGCTCCAGCAATGCGTAGAGGCGGCGGTAGAAGGCCAACTTGAAGGGCACCCGGCTGTTGTCCCGCTCCTTCCCATTGCCGTTGGGGAAGTAGCAGTTCACCACCGTGAGCTTGCCGAATCGTGCCACCTGGAGGCGGCCCTCCACGTCCATCTCCGCCACGCCCAGCACGCTCACCACGTCGTCCGGCTCGCGGCGGGAGAACAGCCCCACGCCGCTGTAGCCGGGGCGGAGCGCGGAGACGAAGTGGGCCCCGCGCCAGCCCTCGGGCTTGCGCACCGCGTCGGGGAGTTGGTCCGCCTGGGCCCGGACCTCCTGCACGCCCACCACGTCGGCCTTCTCGGCCGCCAACCAGTCCAGGAAGCCCTTCTTGTGGGCCGCCCTCAGTCCATTCACGTTCCACGAGACGATGCGCACGGTGCCGTCTTCCTTGCCCGAGCGGCCCGCGCGGATCCACTCCGAATGCGCGCGGGCCGCCCGGCCCGCCCGACCAGCGGCGCGGCATCCGGGGGCCCGGGGACGTGACGGCCCCGAAAAGCGAACGCCCCGGCCCAAGGGGACCGAGGCGTTGGCGTTCTCCGGGCGGATCATCCGGGGGAACGACCCGCGTGGGAGTGATTCAGGGCCTCGCGTCAGGGCCTCGCTTCAGGGCCTCAGTGAGGCATCAGGTAGCGCAGCACCTTGGTGGAGGCGTTGAGCGTGAAGGTCACGCTCATGTCGGGCAGGTTCAGCGGGATGGCCGGCGTGGTGCCCGTCTGCTCCGGGAAGATGATCTGCTTGCCATCGAAGCGCAGCACCTTGCCGGGGACCTCCCACTCCTGACCGGCGATGTTGAACACCAGGCCGCCCACGTCCGCGAAGCCGCCGGGCAGCAGGATGGCCGAGGCGGGGATGTGGTAGGGGATGGCGGGCACCGTCGCGCCCGACACGTCCACGCAGTAGTGGCGCTGGTAGTTCAGGTCCGGCAGGTTGACGGTGAACGAGGGAATCGTCTCGTTGATCGCCGGGATGGAGAACAGCGGCAAGCCGAGGGCGCCCAGGTCCAGCCCCGGCAGGCGCAGCGAGTAGCCGAGGATGTTCTGCGTCGTCTCGTCCAGGTGCACGCGCACCGGCTGGGTCAGCAGCGAGCTGGCGGGCAGCACGATGGGGATGGCCGGCGTGGTGACCGTCTGGCCTTCCACGTTGCCAAGCACATACACGCACAGACCATTCGCACCATCCGCCAGGGCGAGCCCGGGAAGGGCAACGGTGGCGACGGCAGCACCCGCGAGGAAACGCTTCAGGAGTTTGCTGATCATGGTGGCTCCGTGAGGGAGAGAGGCCGTTGGGGGAACGCGGGCGGTGGGGAATCCCGCTCGCGTCGCGGCGTCATCCTGAAACCAACAATATCCGGCTTTTCCTGCTCTGGCAAGCTAGTCCAGAATTTCTCGGAAGATGCAAAAATCCAGAAAAGCTGGGTGAAGATTGCCTCAGGTGGGAGCGCGTCGGCGGCGTCCCGACAAAGCCAGACAAGACACGCACCCGAGCAGTCCCCAGGGTGTCTGACTTTCACTCCCAGGCGTGCTCCCGCAGCCCCCGGACTTCGCGGGCGGAGGGGCTCCCGCGTCGGGCGGTGGGCCCGCGTCCCCGGGGCCTGGCGTCGGCGAGGTCACCCCCAACTGCTCGGCGAGCTGCGGCCACCGGGCCGAGCACAGGTCGCGCACGGGCGTGCCCGCCGGGCACTCGTGCACGCCGCGCAGCTCCCGGAGGCTGAGCAGGGGAGTCCACGTGGTGCCCTCGTCCGCGCTGCGCGCCAATTCCCAGTCATTCGCCCAGGTGGAGCCGCAGGCATACAGCGCCCCCGCCACGTGGGCCACGCAGGCATTGCCCGCGGGCAGCGCCAGCCGGGTGAATGCACCGCCCTCCCCTCCCCGGTACACGTGGTTGTACGTGGCCACCCACGCCGTGCGCCCGTCCTCCGAGACCTCCATGTTGACGAGGAGATCGTCCGGATCGAGCACGGAGCCGAACGTCTGGCCGCCGTCGTCGCTGCGCAGCACCACGTGGCGGGGCATGCCCGCGGGCCCGAGCAGGGACACGCGCACCCACAGCACGTCCGGGCGCACGGGGCTCACCGCGAGCAGCTTCGCGTCGTACGCGCCCTCCAGCGCCAGGGGCCACTCCCGCCACGTCTCGCCCGCGTCGTCGCTGCGAAAGACATACGGCGCATAGCCCACGGCCCCACTCACGTAGAGGCGCCGGGGCGCCGAGGGCGCCACGCGCACGTCGGAGAACACCGCCTCGCGCCGCAGCGCGGTGGGGCGCCAGGTCCGCCCCCCATCCTCCGAACGGTGGAGCGCGTTCGTCGTCCCGGGCCGCCCGGTGCTCAGGTAGAGCACCGCGTCGTCCGTGGGGTGCGCCGCGAGCCCGGTGACCCAGGCCTCGCCGAAGTCGGACGCGGTGCTCCAGGTGCACCCCTCGTCCCGGGAAGAGATGAGCGCCGTGCCCGTGGCGGCGAGGAGCATGCCGTCCGCGCGCCACACGAAGCGCTCGGGCATCCAGCCGCCATACCCCATGGCCTCCGCGCACACCCAGCGCCAGCTCGCGCCGCTGTCGCGCGACACGAGCGCTCCTTGGGTGAAGCCCATCCACTGCTGCTCGGGGTGGCCGCGACGCGGGGTGAAGCTGTGCGTCTCGGCGAACCCGCCATGCGCCCAGGTGTCCCCGGCGCCCAGGGCCGCCAGGCAGGCGAGCCCGTATCGGATCATGCGCCGCATCGTCCGCCCCCTATTCCAGGACCGCGCCCTGCTCAATCCACCGCTCCAGCATCGCCACGTCCGCCGCGGGCAGCGGCGCGCTGCGCTGGGGCATCCGCTCGCCACACGCGTCCAGCGCGCACGGCAGCCCCGTGTAGTCGCCCGTCACCTTGTGCAGCAAGAAGCTGCCCGCCGGGTCTCCCGGCCGCACCCGGGGCAGCGAGGGCTCGCGCACGCTTGCCTCCTTGAGGCGCGCGAGCAGCACGGCGGGCTCGGCCACGCTCGGGGACAGGGGCACGTAGCCCGCCGGATAGGCCGTGCCGTGGCAGCCCGAGCCGAAGCCACACGAGCCCTGGAGCAGCGGCACCACGTCCTGGGTGAAGGTGGGCCGCGCCGGCTCCGGCGTGGGGACGGGGTCCTCGCCACACCCGGTGAGCAGCAGGGCCAGGGCCCCGGCGATGAGTGTCCGAGGCGCGTGCGGAGGGATGAAGGACATGGGGACGGCTCCTCTGTGTGCGGGGGTGAACCTTCGGCCGGGGACCGGGCCCGAGTCCACGTGACAGTGCCAGCTTGGCCCCTAGGCTGCACGCGCACGGAAGCGGGCGCTCCGCCCCTTCCACTCGAAGGAGGTCGCGGCGATGGGAATCAGCAAGGGCAGCGCGCAGTGGACCGGTGGCATCAAGGACGGCAAGGGCGTGATGAAGCCCGCCCACGCCCCCGAGGCCCCCTTCTCGCTCGGCACCCGGTTCGAGGGCCAGCAGGGCACCAACCCCGAGGAGCTCATCGGCGCGGCGCTCTCCGGGTGCTTCTCCATGGCCCTGTCGCTGGGCCTGGAGAAGGCGGGCCTCAAGCCCCAGAGCATCCAGACGGCCGCGGACGTGCAGCTCGACAAGCAGGGCGAGGGCTTCGCCATCACCACCATCACGCTCACCAACGAGACGCGCGTACCGGGGACGAACGACGAGCAGTTCCAGAAGATCGCCGAGGAGACGAAGAAGAACTGCCCGGTGTCCAAGGCGCTCGGGGGCGTGAAGATCACGCTCCACGCGAAGCTGGCGGGCTGAGCCTCACGGCGCGCCGGGCGCCGCCTCCCGGGCGGCCTCTGGCGCCGGGTCCACCGGCGCGCGGGCGAGCTCCCGCAGCCGGTGCGCCAGGAAGTGCGTCAGGCTGCGGCCGGCGATCTCCGGTGTCATGGGTTGAGGCCCGTAGGCCTCCCCGAGCACCGCCTGGAGCCGATCCGCGTGGAAGTGCCACGTCGTGTCCGCGAAGGGCTTGTTCTTCTCGAGGAAGCGCTGCAGCTCCGCGTCCACCGCGTGCCGGGGCGGCCCGAAGCCCGCTTGAAGGCCCAGCGCGGACCACGCGGGCTCCAGGGCCCCGGCCAGCGGGATGAGCTCGTCCCCGATGCAATGGAAGATCTCCCGGTCCTCGCGCGACGCCCGGGTCTCCAGGAGCGCCAGGGCGCGGCGCACCACCGTGTCCACGCACACGAGGTTGAGCAGGCTGTCCGCCTTGAGGTCGAGCTGGACGTGCTCGGCGTGCCGACGCTTGCCGAGCAGCAGCGCCTCGGCGAGGAAGAACAGGCCGAAGCTCGCCCCGGAGGACCAGCCCGTGTCGTGATGGCCGATGATGACGCTCGGCCGGAAGAGCGTCACCGGCAGGCCCAGCTCCGGGTGGTGCAGGAGCAGGTTGGACTCGGCCATCCACTTGCTCAGCTGGTAGGCATTGATGACCCGGGGCGCGACATGGGGCCGCTCGCGCACCTGTTCGACTCCGAAGCCCGCCGTGTAGGCGGTGGAGACATGGTAGAAGCGCTCGCAGCGCCGGGCCCGCCGCGCGGCGAGCGCGTAGAGCATGGACGTGGCCCGCACGTTCTGCTCCACCGCCGGGAGGATCTTCTTGAGCGAGTAGCTCATCTCCGCGGCCACGTTCCACACGTGCGTCACGTCCTCGAGCACCTCCGGCGCGAGCGTGCCCGGGAGATCCTGGAAGTCCACCTGGAAGACGGACAGCCGGGACAGGGGCTCGGCGCCCAGGGAGAAGCCAAAGCCCCGGGCGGCCGTGTCCACCGCCGCGCGGACCCGCTGCCCCGCTGGATCGTTGCGCGACAGGGCCTTCACCCGGTGGCCCTCCGCCAGCGACCGCGCCGTCAAGGCACTGCCCAGGAAACCCGTCGCACCCGTGATCAGGATCGTCTTCATCGATGAGGCAAGGCACTACCCTGAATCCCTCTCACGCGGCATCACCTCGCGGTGTGGGGCCGGTGTTGGACCCGCCACGCCCGCCTCCGCTCGCCGGACGGGTCCGGGCGTGGAGCGCGTCTTGCTATAGCCCCGCCCATGCACCTGCATCATCAATGCATCACGGCGTCGCCCTCCGCGGAGTGGATTGTCTTCTTCCACGGCATGGGCGGGGATTGCTCCATCTTCTATAAACAACTGCCCGCCTTCCAGGGGCACTACAACCTGTTGCTCATCGATCTGCCCGGCCACGGCCAGTCCGCCAGCCTCGAGGGCGAGGAGCCCGTGGCGTTCGCCGCCCGGAAGGTGATCGCGCTGCTCGAGCACCTGGGCCTGCCCCCCGCCCATTTCATGGGCGTCTCCCTGGGGACGATCGTGATGCAGCACGTGGCGCTGCTGCGGCCCGAGCGGGTTCAGAGCATGGTGCTCGCCGGTGCCGTGCGCCGCTTCCAGCCCTGGGGGGAATGGCTGGTGAAGCGCTCGCTCACCTTCCCCCTGGTGCACGTGCTGCCCGCGCGCGCGGGTTATGTCCTGTTCGCGCACATCCTCCTGCCGCGCGCCAACCACCGCGCCTCGCGGGACATCTTCCTGCGCGTGTCGCGGGGGTTGCGGCCCTCGGACTACCGGGCCTGGGCCGCCGTGGCCTACGGGGCGGAGACGACCTACACCCCGCTCGCCCGGCGCACGAACACCATCCCCAAGCTCTACGTCTCGGGCGCCCAGGACCACATGTTCCTGCCCCGCTTGCGCGACTTCGTGCGCGACGAGGCCCGGGCGGAGCTCGTCGTGCTCCCCGCGCGCGGGCATGTCTGCAACATCGAGGACGCGCCCCGGTTCAACGCGCTCGCCCTGGACTTCTTCCAGCGGCACGGCGCGCGCGCGCTACACGCCCCGCGCCCGGCGGAAGGCGCGCACGCGGGCGGCGATCTCGTCGCCCGCCTCTAGCAGGCCCGCGTGCCCCGCGTCCTCCACCACCAGCCAGTCCGCGCCGGGCAGCAGCGCGTGCATGCGCTCCATCTCACGCAGGGGGACGAACAGATCGTGGGTGGCGGCGATGATCTGCGTGGGCACCCGCAGCTCCTGGAGCACGTCCCAGCTCGGCGGCGCCTCCAGGAGGCCCCGGAACATCAGCCAGAAGGCCCGCGGATCCATGCGGCGCACGCCCGCCATGAACTCGAGGATGTCCGCGCGGGGCGCCCGCGCCCGGAGCAGGCCCGTGGCCCGGCCGAAGGGGTAGGCCAGGGCCGAGCCCATGAAGGCATGCACCAGCGGCGCCGTGCGGGGCACCAGCGGCGTCAGGCCCTCGAGCACCTGGGACAGCCGCAGGCGTCCCCGGGGGACCCCGAGGCTCGGGTTGGGCGTCGCCGGACTGCCGGCGATGAGCGTCACCGCGGGCACCAGCTCCGGTCGGCGCCGGTAGAGCTCCAACACCACCCGCACGCCCATGGAGAAGGCCACGTGGTGCGGGGGACGCCCGTCGCCCAGCGCCATCATCGCCTCGGTCACCCGCTCCAGGTCCTCCACCTGGGCCCGCAGCGCGTAGTCCTCCGTGGGGGACGTGCTGCTCAGCCCATGCCCCCGGTAGTCCCAGTGCACCAGCCGATGGTCCCGCTCCAGGTCCGCCACGAGGAAGCGCCAGAAGTTCTCCGTCGTGGAGATGCCGTTGGTGAGCAGCACGGGCGACCGGGTGGCGAGCGCCCGCTCCGTGTCGTTCCCGGAGGCGTCGCCCGTGTGCGTGTGGTAGGCGATGCGGGTGCCATCGGGCGCGGACAGGTAGTGGGTGTGGCGGCGGTAGGGCATACGCCCCCACCATTCGGACGTTTGACCGGCGGTGCAAGTCCCTCGATGCCTGATCGTTCCCTGCCACCCATGACCTCCCCCTCCCCCGCCTCCCCGCTCGCGCCCTGGCTGACCCCCCGCGCGCCGTCCGCCGACGCGCCCCCGCCCCGGGTGGCCGTGGGCACGATGAACTTCGGCACCCGCACCCCGGAGCCCGAGGCCCGGCGCATCGTGGCGCGCGCCCTGGAGCGCGGGGCGCTCTTCTTCGACACGGCCAACTCCTATGGCAACGGCGAGTCCGAGCGCATCCTCGGGCGGGCGCTCAAGGGCCAGTGGGACCGGGTGGGCCTGGCCACCAAGGTGGGCCTGGCGCGGACCCGCGGCCGACCCGAGGGGCTGGCGCCCGCGCACCTGGTGAAGGCCGTGGACGAGAGCCTGCGGCGGCTGGGCACGGAGCGCGTGGACGTCCTCTACCTGCACGCCCCGGACGCGGCCACCCCGGTGGAGGAGACGCTCGAGGCCGTGCGCGGGCTCCTCCAGGCGGGCAAGGCGCGCCACTGGGGCGTGTCCAACCACGCCGCCTGGCGGATTCTCGAGATGCGGGCCTGGGGCGAGGGCCACGGCCTGCCGCCGCCCGCCCTGTCCCAGGTGCTCTACAACCCGCTGGTGCGCGAGGTGGAGCACGAGTACCTGCCCTTCACGCGCCGCTACCCCCTGCACACCACCGTCTTCAACCCCCTGGCCGGGGGCCTCCTGTCGGGCCGCTACGCGCCGGGGGCCGCCATCGCCCCGGGCTCGCGCTTCGACGGCAACCGCCTGTACCAGAACCGCTACTGGTCCGAGCGGCTGCTCGACCTGGCGGGGCGGCTGCGCACGGTGGCGGACGCGGCGGGCCTGACGCTGGTGGGGCTCGCCTATGGCTGGCTGGCGGGACGGCCCGGGGTGGACTCGGTGCTCGCGGGCCCGGGCGCCGTGGAGCACCTGGACGCGGCCCTGGACGGGTGCGCCCAGCCCCTGCCGGCGGACGTCGCCGCCCGGGTGGATGCCGTATGGCGGGAGTGGCGGGGCACGGACGCCAGTTACGTGAGGTGAGCGCATGCTGGCCGTGAACCCAGGGACATTCGACATCGAGGGCCCGCTCGCGCACTACGCCGCGCACGGGTACGCGCGCCTGGGCCGGGTGCTCGCGCCCGAGGCCCTGGAGGCCCTGCGCGAGCGCGCGGACGACCTGATGCTGGGCCGGGTGAGCTACCCGGGCTTCTTCTGGCAGATGGACGCACCCTCGGGGCTCTACGCGGACGCGCCGCTGGGGCTCGGCTGGCAGGGGCCGTCGCTCGACTACCGCAAGCTGGAGAAGCTGGAGAAGGACGCGCGCTTCCTCGCGTGGATGCAGAACCCGCTCTTCGAGCGCCTCGTGCGCGCGCGCATCCCCGGGGACGTCTCGCTCTACCGGGCCATCCTCTTCCACAAGGGCGAGCGCGGCGGCAGCGAGGTGCCCTGGCACCAGGACGGCGGCAAGCTGTGGGGCCTCAGCCGCGACCCCGAGTTGCAGATCTGGACCGCCCTGGATGACGCCCCTCTGGACGGCGGCTGTCTGGAGGTCGTCCCCGGCAGCCACCGCTGGGGGCTGGCCACGGAGTTGGGCGGCGTGGTGCCACCGGATCAGGTCGCGGCCCGGGGCGCCGAGGGCCTCGGCGTGGCCCTGCCCGTGGTGGCCGGCGAGGCCGTCCTGCTGCACAACTACGTCTGGCACCGCTCCGGGCGCAGCCTCACCGGCCAGCGGCGCAGGGGCTTCTCCGCCTGCTACCTGGGCGAGGACAGCCGCTGCGTGCGCAAGAAGAAGACCCCCCGCGCCTTCTTCCCCCTCTTCCGGAATGGGCCGCCAGACGGACCCCGCTGAGCCTGGCCGCCCTGCCTGCGACCCCAGCGGGTAGGGCAACCGGACGTCCGAGCGGGGGGAATCCCCCATCGCCATATGGAATCCCACGTCTCACCACAGAGTCTCCGGACTTCAAGGTGATTCCATTTTTCCAGCGGCAGCGCATCGTCATGCGTCACGGGAGAGGCAACATGGGATGGATGGATCGGCTGTTCGGACAGAAGAAGGCGGGCGAGCTGGCGACGCCCGCGACGTCACGTCCCGCGACGGTGGGGGGCTCGGCGGATGAGCAGGCCCTGGAGCGCTACCGCTACCTGCTGCGCACGGCGCCGCCCGAGGCCATCGAGCAGGCCCATGCCGAGGCCTTCGCGCAACTCACGCCCGAGCAGCGGGCCCAGGCCCTGCGCGGGCTGAGCCAGACGCTGCCCGAGTCGGAGCGCGCACGGGCGGATGACCGGCCGCAGACGCTGGCGCGCATGGCGACCCGCGCGGAGCTGCGTCAGCCGGGCACGCTGGAGCGCGCCTTCGGCGGCGGCGCGGGCGTGGGCATGGGGAGCATCCTCGCGGGCAGTCTCCTGGGCACCATCGCCGGCTCCTTCATCGGCACGGCCATCGCGCACCAGTTCATGGATGGCTTCGGGGACTCGTCCTGGAGTGACGAGGGGGGCATGGACGACGCGCAGGCGGACGCCTCGGGGCTCGAGGACGACGGCGGCGGCTATGACGACGTGGGCGGCGGCTTCGACGGCGACTTCCTCGACGTGTAGCGGGACGCCTCGCGGGACACCGCCCGGGGCCGAATCCCTCGGGCCATGTCCGAATCCGAGGGATCCCTCGAATTCGGACACGGGTCGGAACCTTCGCCGGGCGAGGGTCGCCTCGGGGTCCGTTCTCCGCCCTACCCCGCCTTGAGGCTGCTCTTGCGCAGGGCCGGCAGGCTGATGCGGAAGGTGCTGCCCTTGCCCACCTCGCTGTGCGCGGTGATCTCCCCGCCAAAGCCGGTGATGATGCCGTGGCAGATGGACAGGCCCAGGCCCGTGCCCACGCCCACGGGCTTCGTCGTGAAGAACGGATCGAAGATGCGGCTGAGCACCTCGGGGGCCATGCCGCACCCCGTGTCCTTCACTTCCAGGATGGCGTGGTCGGTCTCCGCGCGCAGCACCACGCGGATCTCGTTCTTGTCCGGCTGACCCGCGCTGATGGCGTGCGCGGCGTTGATGAGCAGGTTGAGCACCACCTGGCCAAAGCGCGCCTCGCTGCCCTCCACGAGCGGCACGTCGGACACGTCCTTGATGACCGTGGCGCGGTGGCGCAGTTCGCCGCGCGCGAGCGCCAGCGCCGAGTCGATGACGCGCCGCAGGTCCACCGCCGTGGGCAGCTCCTCGTCGCCGCGCGAGAACGTCTTGAGGTCCTGCACGATGAGGCGCACCCGGTTGACGCCCTCGTTGGTCTCCTCCAGCACCTCCTCCAATTCGTCCAGGCGGCCCGGGGGCAGGAGCGCCGTGATGGCGTGCAGCTCCTCGGTGAGGAAGGACAGGTTGGAGATGACGAAGGCGAGCGGGTTGTTGATCTCGTGCGCCACGCCCGCCGCGAGCGTGCCCACCGACGCGAGCCGGTCGGCCACCACCAGCCGCGCCTGAATCTGCTTGCGCTCGGTGAGGTCGCGCGCGCTCACCACCGTGGCCGTCTGACCGGCGAACAGCAGCCGCAGACTGCTGATCTCCCCCGTCACCACCCCGCCGTCCGGCGGCAGGAAGCGCACCTCGCGCACCCGGTGCGCGCCCCGGCCCGCGACCCCATCCAGCATGCTGGCGGCGGCCGCCCGGTCATCCGGGTGCACGTAGTCCATGAGCGAGCGGCCCACGAGCTCGCTGCCCTTGAGCCGCAGGAAGGTGCACGCGGACGGGTTGACGTAGAGCAACGGCCCGCCCCGGTGCACGAAGATGGCCTCGGGCGAGCCCTCGATGAGGGCGCGGAAGCTCTCCTCGGAGCGGCGCAGGGCCTCCTCGGCCGCCTTGCGCTCGGTGATGTCGAAGGACACGCCTCCGAGGAAGCGCCGCCCGGAGCTGTCGCGCGCGATGAAGCGGTAGGTGAGGAACTCGCGCGGCTCGCCCTCGGGCGTGGGGATCATGCTCTCGGAGACCGAGGGCTGGCCGGACTTGAAGGCCTGATCGTCCTGGTCCCGCAGGTGGGCCACCGTCTGCGGGGGCATGAGCTGCTCGTCCGGGATGGTGCTCACGTCCATGCCGGGCGACAGCCCGAAGAAGCGCCGGAAGGGCTCGTTGGCGTACACGCGCCGGCCGCCCTCGTCCTTCATGTAGGCGAGCGCCGGGTTGTTGTTGAGGAAGGAGTCGAAGAGGTGCTGGCTCTCCTGGAGCGCGGTGACGATGGAGGCCACCTCCGTCATCAGCGCCTGCTTCGCCGCGTGCTCGGCCGCGTTGCCCATGGCCGCGCCGAGCAGGCCCGCCATCAGCTCCAGCGTGCGCTCGTCCGAGTCCACGAAGGCGTAGGGCACCTGCGAGGCGATGCTCAACAGGCCCACCGTCTGGTTGTCGCGCTTGAGCGGCACGTTGAGCATGGAGCGCACCTTGAGCCGGCGCGCCGTGTCCAGGTTCACCCGCGAGTCGCGCTCGGTGTCGTCCGTGCGCACCACCTGGCCCCGGAGCACGCTGGAGCCCGCCATGGTGCTGCTCACCGGCAGCCGCGCCCCCTCGAACTGCTTCGAGTAGCCCGTGCACACCCGGTAGTACATCTCCTCACCCTCGATGATGCCCACCGCCGCGCCGCCGGCGCCGCAGAGGATCATCGCCCGCTCGGCGATGAGCCGCATCACCACGTCCAGGTCCAGGCCCGCCAGGGCGATGTCGTTCTGGGTCTGGATGATGGCGGCCAGCCGCTCGATCTCCCCGCGCGCGGACTCCTCGTGGGACTGCCGGCGCATGAAGGCGTAGCAGCGCCGCTCGAACAGGGCGATGCGCGCGCGGATGTCCGCGGCGTGGAAGGGCGCCACGAGGTAGTCGTCCACGCCGATCTCCATCAGCGGGGCGAGCTCGTCCTCGACCAGGCGGTTCACCATGCCGAGCACCGACACCTCGGCCACGCGGATCTGCGCGCGCAGACGGTTGAACCACTCGGACTTCTCGCGGACCTGTTCGGCCCCCACCACGAGCACGTCCACCAGGGAGATGGTGGCGGCGGTGACCTCCGGCCCCGCGGCCACCACCACTTCGTGTCCCATCTGGGCGAGTTCCGCCCCAATGGGGTGGTCACCGTCGCGGCTGAGAAGAAGAAAGCGCATGAAGGAGCGACAGGGTGTCGAGGGAATCGGGAGCTTGGAGGATCGACACCACCCGGGTCCACCCAGAAAGGCTCCTGGCGGAACAGCCCTCTGGATTTCCGCGGGAGGACCCCAAGCCTAACCCCGTTCCCACCCCCACGGGAAAGGCGCCCCGGGCGACCCGCTCCCGCGAAGCGATGGCCCGCTCCCACGAATGCTTCCCGGTCAACGTTCGGAACGTCGCGCGCCGCGCACTGGAAGGCGGGACTTACCGGAAAAGAAGGGTAGCGGACTGCCGCGCGGGCGGGGGGGGACCTATCTCCTCCCGAGTCGTACACGGGCGGGCATCGAGGCGGGGCGTGGAGGGGTGGGCATGGGTGGGCGGCTCGGGGTTCCCGGGGGGAAGGTGATGCGATGAGGTACATGCTCGCGATTGGGCTCTGCCTGGGTGTGCTCGGCGCCTGCCACCTGGCCACGCGGCCCCCGGCCCCGGACGAGCGGCCCGGCACCCTCACGGTGATGACCCGGAGCCTGGCACCGGCCACGAGCCTGGAGCGGGTGTGGAGCGCCACCGGCGCGGCCGAGGTGGCGCCCCGGGTCGCGGAGTGGTGGGGCGCGCTGCGTCAGGAGGACCTCGTGGCCCGCTCCCGCGCGCTGGCGGATGAAATCCAGTACGCCCGCCCCCACCTGCTCGGGCTGCAGCAGGTGGCCCAGGTGCGGCTGCAGTCCCCGGGGGACGCCATCTTCGGGGGCGGCGAGCCCGCCCAGGCGCTCCAGCTGGACCTCCTGCCGGCGCTGCTCGCGGAGCTGGACGCGCGGGGGCTGCGCTACCGGGAGGTGGCGCGGGTGCGCGACCTGGACGTGGAGGTGCCCCTGCTCACCGGCGCCGCGCCGAGCTTCGACGACGCGCGGCTGACGGACTTCGACGTCATCCTCGCGCGCGAGGACGTGGCGGTGAGCGGCGTGCGCACGGGCAACTACGTGGCCCGCCGGGACGTGGAGGTGCCGGGGCTGGGGCGCCTGGCGCTGCCGCGCGGGTGGCTGTCGCTGGTGGCCGAGGTGGGCGGCCAGCGCTACCGCTTCGTGAGCACCCACCTGGAGGCCGCGCCGGGCGAGGAGGGCCTGCGGGTGCAGCTGGCCCAGGCCGCGGAGCTCATCCACACGCTGCGCGGCGAGCCCTTGCCCGTGGTGCTGGTGGGCGACTTCAACAGCCCGGCGAACCTGGGCCTGGTGGGCGCGCCCACGTACCGCGAGCTCTTGCTGGCCGGCTACGTGGACGTCTGGACGCGCCGTCCGGGGGGCGCCCTGGCCTTCAGCCCCCTGGAGACCCGGCGCAACCTGGTGCTGGTGCGCGGCTCGGCGGCGTCCGGCCCACCCCGGGTGGGGCCCGTGCTGGCCTACGGCGTGGGCGATGCCCGGCCAGAGCGCCGCCTCGCGCCCTGGCGCTCGAACCTGGGCGGCGTGGTGGCCCACCTGCGGCTGCCGCCTCCGAGGAACTGATGCCCGCGTGCGCGGGGGGCGGCTACACTCGCGCGCCGTGAGCGAGCCGTCCGGAGTCCTCGTCGCCGAGCAACCCCACTACCTGCCCTGGCTGGACTTCTACGAGCAGGTGGCGCGCTCGGACACCCTGCTGGTGCTGGACAACGTGCAGTGGCTGCGGCGGGGCTGGCAGCGCCGCACGCGCGTGGCCCTGCCCGTGGGCACGCCCCTGCCCCCGCCCACCGAGTCCGCCTTCCAGTGGCTCACCATCCCCCTGGAGGGCGCCCACCGCGACACGCGCCTCGGCGACCTGGCGGTGGAGCCGAACCAGCCCTGGCCCCGCAAGCACCTGGCCACCCTGACGACGCTCTACGGCCGGCGCCCCTACTTCCGCGCCCAGGTGCTGCCCCGGCTGGAGGCCTTCTACGCCGAGGCCGCCCGCGAGCGCGGTCCGGGCTCGCTCCTGCGCACCCTCCTGGCGAGCCAGGCCCTCTTCCACGAGCCCCTGGGCCTGTCGCCCCGCGTGGTGCTCGCCTCGACGCTGGGGCGCCCGGTGGAGGAGAAGACGGAGCGCCTGGCGGCGTACTGCACCCGGCTCGGGCACGACACGTACTACTCCGCCGTGGGCTCGGTGTACCTGAAGCCCGGTCCCTTCCGGGACGTGGGGGCGCGGCTGCTCTGGCAGAACTTCCGCTACCCCCCGTACGACCAGGGCCGCCCCGGCGAGCGCTTCGTGATGGGCCTGTCCATCGTGGACGTGCTGTCCAACGTGCCCGTGGACGAGGTGCGCGCGTGGCTCGCCCCCAAACCCTGGGGGCCCTTCGCCCCGCGCGCGCCCGGCGCCGCGTCCTAGCTCAGGCGCCCTTGGCTCAGGCGCCCTTCTCCTTGTCGAAGCGCACGAAGTAGCTGCGCACCGCGCTGTCCACCAGGTCCCGCGTGAGCCGGGGCGGCTCGCCGCGGTAGTGCGCCATGTCGATCATCTGATCCAGCAGGTCGCGCGGCTGGCACGCGGCGAACAGGCGCTGGTGCGGCGTGTAGTGCGAGTTGATGAGGTACTGCACCACGTCCGGGTCGTAGTCCACGCCGCGCTTGTCACACATGACCTGGAAGATCTGATGGAACAGATCCTCGTCGGGCCGCTGCACCTCGAGCTTGTAGCGCACGCGCCGCAGGAAGGCGTCGTCCACCAGGTCGCTCGGGTCCAGGTTGGTGGAGAAGGCGGAGAACACGTCGAAGGGCACCTGGACCTTCTTGCCCGTGTGCAGCGTGAGCATGTCCACGTCGCTCTCCAGCGGGACGATCCACCGGTTGAGCAGATCCTTCGGGGACACCTTCTGGCGGCCGAAGTCGTCCACGAGGAGCATCCCGTTGGTGGCCTTCATCTGGAAGGGCGCCTCGTAGTACTTCACCTCGGGCGAGTACACGAGATCCAGCATGTCCAGCGTGAGCTCGCCGCCCACGACCACGAGCGGCCGACGGCAGCGCACCCAGCGCCGGTCATACGCGGGCGCCCCGGGCTCTTCCTCCACCGGGCGGTGCAGGATGCTGTCGTAGATGCGGACGATGAAGTCGTCGATGAGGATGGCGTGGGGGATGAAGATGTCCCCCTCGAAGCAGTTCACCATGCCCTGGCAGATGGCCGTCTTGCCGTTGCCCGGGGGCCCGTAGAAGAAGATGGCGCGGCCCGAGTTCATCGCCGGACCGATGCCATCGAAGATGTAGTCGCGGATGATGAGGTCGCCGAACTTGTCCTCCATCCGCTGGCGGGTGATGCGGTTGCCGCGGATGCTCTGCTTCTTCACCGACTGGATCCACTCCTGCAGGGGCACCGGCGCCGGACCGTTGTAGCGGTTGCGGTCGAGGATCTGCCTGAGCACGTCCGTGGCGAACGTGGTGAGCTGGTAGATCATCGTGGACTTGCCCAGACCCGAGCCGCCACCGCCGCGGATGTCGATGTACTTCTGGCGCCGCAGGGCCTCGAGCACCTCGTCCACCACGGTGGTGGGCAGCTTGAGCCGGTTGGCGATGTCCATGCCGCGCATCTCGCCGGCGAAGAAGATGGCCTTGAGGACCAGCTCCTCCACCATGGTGGCGTTGAGGCCCAGCTCCTCGAGGTTGCGCGGCTGGGGCGGCACGAAGCGCGGCGCGTTGCCGATCGCGTCCGCCTCCACCCGGCGCATGGCGCCCGTGTTGCTGCGCCGCTCGGGCCCCGAGTAGGACACGCCATACGCCGACGTCCGGCGCTCGACCCCGGCCGGGGGCGCGGGAGGCAGCTCGGGGGGCGGAGGTGGCGCCGCCGCGCGGCGGGTCCCCTGCGGCTCCACGATCACCGAGGGCATGTCCGTGTCGGTGGCCACCGGCGGGGGCGCGGGGGGCCGCTTGTCCACGGGGCGGGCGTCCGCGGGCGGCCCGGGACGGCGATCCAGGAAGGCACTGGGCCCGGCGGGCCGACGCGGCTCGGTGCCCACGGGGGGCTGGGGCGGCCGGACAGCGGCCGGGGCTCCGGTGCCCAGGGTGGGCCGGAGCCGAGGCGTCGCCCCGGTGTTGCCCGCCGAGGCCGCGGGAGTCTCCCGGGGCGTGACGCTTCGGCTGCTGTCGGTCTCGAAATCGGGGGGATCGAATCCGGGGGGACTCGCCCCCGGCCTCCGCTGCTCGGGCATGCATGCTCCGGGTTGAGGCCGCCGACTCTAGCAGGAAGTCGACACCCCTTTCCCACCCTCTCGGCGGTGCTAGCCTCCCCGGCCATGAGCTTCTTCCAGGATCCCCCTCGGCTGGGCAACCAGTACGACGACGACGCGCTCCTGCGCGGCTACCTCGACCGCGTCCTGCCCCGGGACATGAAGGCCGGACTGGAAGAGGAGTTCCGGGAGCTGGGCGAGCTGTCGGGCGGGTACTTCTACGCGTTCCAGCTCAGGGACCGGCTCAACGAGCCCGAGCTGACCCAGTGGAACGCCTGGGGCCAGCGGGTGGACCACATCGAGGTGTCCCCGCTCTGGAAGGAGGCCGAGGTCCTGACGGCGAAGCGGGGCCTCGTGGCGGTGGCCTACG
Organism: Archangium primigenium; assembly: GCF_016904885.1. Lineage (NCBI taxonomy): Bacteria > Pseudomonadati > Myxococcota > Myxococcia > Myxococcales > Archangiaceae > Melittangium > [Archangium] primigenium. The sequence continues at coordinate 5,111,324 of NZ_JADWYI010000001.1, read as the reverse complement.
AGCGCAAGCACGGGGACCGCTCGCGCCTGCACCAGTTCGCGCTGAACTACCTCGTCCAGCCCTCCCTGGACATCTACTCCTGCCCGCTGGCGATGACGGACGGGGCGGCGCGCACGCTGCTGAGTCTGGGCAACCAGGAGCTGGTGGCGCGCGCCCTGCCCCACCTGACGTCGCGCGACCCCAAGACGTTCTGGACGTCGGGCCAGTGGATGACGGAGCGCACGGGCGGCTCGGACGTGGGCCTGACGCAGACGGTGGCGCGGCAGACGCCCGAGGGCTGGCGGCTGTATGGCACCAAGTGGTTCACCTCGGCGACGACGGCGCAGATGGCGCTGACGCTGGCGCGCCCCGAGGGCAACGGCGCGGGCGGCAAGGGCCTGGCGCTGTTCTTCGTGGAGACGCGGGGCGCGGACGGGCGGATGAATGGGATTCAAATCAACCGCCTCAAGGACAAGCTGGGCACGCGCAAGGTGCCCACGGCGGAGCTGACGCTGGACGGAGCGCAGGCGGTGCCGGTGGCGGGGCTGACGGACGGCATCCGAAACATGGCGTCCATGCTGAACGTGACGCGCACGTGGAACGCGGTGGCGAGCACGTGGATGATGCGGCGGGCGCTGGCGCTGGCGCGCGACTTCGCGAAGCGGCGGGTGCAGTTCGGCGCGCCCCTGTCGGAGAAGCCGCTGCACGTGGACACGCTGGCGGGCCTGGAGGCCGAGTTCCACGGCGGCTTCCTCCTGGCGTTCCGGGCGGCGGAGCTCCTGGGCAAGATGGAGGCGGGCACGGCGACGGAGGAGGAGCTGTTGCTCCAGCGGCTGGTGACGCCCTTGGCGAAGCTGACGACGGGCCGGCAGACGGTGCACGTCACGTCCGAGGTGGTGGAGAGCTTCGGCGGCGCGGGCTACGTGGAGGACACGGGCATTCCGCGGCTGATGGCGGACGCGCAGGTGCTGTCCATCTGGGAGGGGACGACGAACGTGCTCTCGCTGGACACGCTGCGGGCGATGGCGAAGGACGGGGCGCTGGAGGCGCTGTACCTGGACGCCGAGCGGCGGCTGGCGACGGCGAAGGACACGGGCCTGCGGCCGAGCGTGGTGGCGGCGCAGGACGCGCTGGAGAAGGCGCGGGTCTGGGTGACGAAGGCGATGGCGAATCCGGCGGAGGTGGAGGCCGGGGCGCGGCGGTTCGCGCTGACGCTGGGCCGCACCTACGAGTTGGCGTTGCTCGTGGAGCACGCCCAGTGGTGTCTGGAGCATGGCCACGGCCCGAGGAGCATGGCGGCGGCGCGGCGCCTCACGCGCAACGGAGTGGACCTGATCGCCGACATGGACCTGGACGAGTCCCGCCTGCTGGTGGTGTGAAAGGACGAAGACCCATGAAGCTCTCTCTTCTCACTCCGTTGCTTTGCGCGTTCATTCTGACGGGATGCAACTACCGCCTTCACCTTCAAAAGAAAGCGGAATGGGCTGCGCCCGAGGAAATGGAAAAGGTCAAACCTCCGAGTTCGGCCGAGGGCAGCATTTCCCTCGATGGTCAAAGCTTGAAGGCCATCGAAATCGCGATGGACGAGTTCCTGCCGCCTGGAGCCAAGGCGAGTTCCCACGACGAGAAGCTGGCGCGCTGTCTCTCGTCGCGGGAGAACTACGACGTCTCTGTCCTCAAGAGCGCTGAAGGCGTCTTCTTCGTGACCATCGCCGCCAATCTCGACCGATGCAACATCGATGACATCGTCTTCGATGCGGGGGCCACCTACGGCATCGATTCGCAAGGCCGGATTGTCTTAAAGCACTGACGGCGGGCTCATTCACGGCTCGGAAGAAATCGTCGGGGTTCATGTATTGAAAGAGCATGAGCCTGCTGGAATTGAGTCCGGAGCAGACAAGCGGTTGGAGACATGCTTCCGCGACACGGAGGACCGACGCCTGCGCGAGCGGTGCCAAGCGGTGCTGAGGACAGCGAGAGGCCGACTCCAGTCGTAAATTGCAGAGGACTCGGGGACGAAGACCCGCAACGTCCAGCGCTTCTTGGCTCGTTACCGGGCGGGAGGCCTGGAAAGGACTACGGATTCGCTGGGCCCCCGGCAGGACGCCGCTGATTCCAAAGGAACCGACCGAGACGATTCTCTCCTGGATACGCCACGGCCCCGAGGCGTGTGACATCGCACGCGCTAGTTGGACGCACATGGCACTGGCTGACTTCCTCTATCGCCAGAGCGATATCCGCGTCCAGGAAACGGCCATGGGCGACTTCTGCCGCCACGGCGTGCACCTGTATCGACCCACCTGCCGCTTCTTACGCGCCGGCCCCGAGAGCCAGCGATAGTCGCGGCGGGAACTGGGTGGGAAAAACACCAAGCCGAGCGAGGCGAACTTGTCCTGCTGAGCCAAGACGAGGCGCGCTTTCCCATAGTGCCCACGCTCACGGTGACCCTGGGGCTCAAGGGCGAGCGCCCTGTCATTGGGACGCGGAATTGCAAGGACGTGGTGCACACGTTCGCCTCGGCCAATGTCCTCACGGGCAAGGTCACGAGTCGCCTGTACGGCAGTCTCACCCGGACTCGCCGCCACGACGGACTGTCCAAGACGAAGCAACTGCAGGTGGCGTTCTGCCACCACCTGCTGGATGTCTCCCCGGCATATCCCACCGAGACCTACCCCGAAGTTCTCCTCGGCATCGACAACGCGCCCTGGCACCGCAGACGACCAGTGCTCGGGCTTGGGTTACTTCCGCTCGCGACCCCAGGCCGTGCTCCAACTCCTTGGCTCTTCTTCCTCTCCGACTGATTCACACGAGCCGTGAATGAGGTTCGTCGCCGCGTTTACCTTCTGCTGCGTCGCATGTACCACCGTCCTCTATATGTGCGACGCGTTGGCACCAGCCGCTCCACTATGCAACCCGTCGCGGATCAGAGCAGATAGTAAATAGATCAGCGACGGATTAGCAGCCCAGCAATTTGTCGCGGCTCCAGATTGCGCCACCGGAAGGTGGCAACCGAATAGCCAGACTCGGATTGGAGGAGGGGGGTGGAGCCAATCTTGAAGTTGTCGACTTCCCTCTCCAGTAGGGCATCCCCCTTCATGGGCTCCCGCAGTGGCTTGGATGACCTAATTACCAGGACCAACTCATTAATGTAGTCATACTGGTTGATGTAGAAAAACGCATCATCCGCCTGACTTGGTTCGACGCCATGAGTTTTCCTGCTGGGAGATAGCGGAAGTGTATACTCATACCGAGCTGACGTCTGGATAGTCCGGCGCTCTCTGGCCTTAAGGCTGAAGCGAAAGAACGCCGCCACCCGTACTGGATCTTTGTGGTGGAGAGAGTACTTCTCGGTACTCGGAACCCACGACACAGTGGTGCTGCTCTCGGGCGATACGTGGAACACCTCTTCAAGGTCACCTTCCACGGTGTCCTCCAATGCGAGCACATGGTAGGTGATTTCCACATCCGCCGTATACTTCCCGGGCTGGGTAAAGTCGGTGATGTCACCATCATTCAGCCTTACGCTCATCACCACACTCTCTAGCACAGTCTTTTTTTTGTCCTTTTTCCCGGCACGCTCGGCCCAGGAGGTATGGTCATCCAAATCGTCGCTCTTCTTCTTTAATTCCGCTTCTACCTCAGCCTTGGTTGTAGCAAGCGCTGAATTTTTCGTCTCAAGTAGAGCGTAAGCTGCCCGCGAGTCCCCCAGTTCCGTCTGCAGGTCTCGCGTCCTCTTGTAATTCTTCAGAATCAACCTCCGCCGCTCCTCTGGGGTGGGCGTTGACGCAGGCAGTTTCCCTACCAGCAGGTCGAGAGCTTCGACGATCTGCTCTTCGCGGTATCCTCGGACCTTCAACATCTTGGCAGCGAATGCATCTGCCCGGAGTTCAGCTTCTTTCGGCGGGCGTGCCTGCGTCACGGCTAAGCCAGCCGTATCTCCCTCGATATGATGGCCGAGTTCATGGGCAATCACCAAAGCAACAAAGGCCTCTGGCACTTCTCTGTCGAGAAAGTCCGGCCGGTAGACGATGACGCGCTCACCAGAGGGAGTAATAAGTGACACAGCATTTGACACCTCCGCACTAGCTTCAAGCCGGACCCAGTTGCTGAGGTAGGCTTGGTCCAATAGATCGACCAAGACCTTGGCGGTACGTCCATCTGCTGGGTATCGATTCAGCTTGGCCACCTCCGAAACGCCACTGAAGGCACACCCAATCAGCGTGGGCGTGGGCTCGAAGAGATTGCGGAACATCGCGCAAGAAGATAGCAGCGGAACGAGTAACAACACGGCAAAGCGCCGTATCATAGCTTGCCTTTCGACTATCAGGGTGCAAAGTTAATGACGAGACCAGGCTGCACGCCAACGATAAAAGCTGGCCCCACCGTCGATGAACCTCCCAAGTACCCAGCAATGACTCCGAGCGAGAACCCAATCCTGTACCGCTGCTGTGCGGCTGGGTCATACGAGATCCACGCGAACTCTGGAGCCCCGTAAAGTCCGACCGTAAAGCCGATCTCAGCGGGAGCGGGTTGGTCGGAACCACCTGCATTCGGGAACAGCATGCCTGCCACGCCGACGTTTCCAGATACCAAAAAGTTCATTGTGAACGACGTCCGTCGAGGGAGAATAAACTCGACCTTGTTACTTTTACTCTCCCGGTAGGTCAGGGTAGGCCTGATGATGGGAATGGACGCCCCTGCGCCAATCGCAGCGCTGGGACCCAACAGGAACTGGCTTGAGGTGGAGCCGAAGGCGCCACCGATGAAAAGCAGCCCGGGCGTACTGACAATGGCTTTGGGCTCGACGAAGATGTGAGCGCACTCTTGAGCATAGGCATCGAGAATTTTTTCTTGACCAATGTCTGCCCATGCCATGTTGCTCGCACAGACACCGTTCTCGACAGAGACGACAAGGTCGGGTACGGCAAGGGCAAGACCGACTTCACTCAGCGGCTTTGTTCGGGTAATCGGCTGCTGCTTTTCTTCCTGTTGCGCGGAACCTGAGTGGGCGGGCTGACTCGCCAGGAGAGTTATCAGAATACCAAATGGTATAGCAAAACACGGGATCTTCATAAAATGCTCCTAGCTTTGGTCGGCACACATCATGCCAGTTGGCGGAGCTGAAGCCAATAAGAGCCTATTTCGGAGGAAGGCGTGGAACCAGGTGATGATGCCCAGGGCGAAGTGCAGCATCCCGAGGTAGGTGTCTTCGCGCTTCTCCCAACGCACCAACAGCCGACGGAAACGCGGGAGCCAGGCATGGGTTCGCTCTACGGCCCAACGCCGCGCTTTTGGGACTGGCCCGCTTTTGGCTCTCCCGCACTTTATGTGCACGTGCCGCTGGACGTGGCTTGTCGCTGGGGTGTTTCGCAAGTGGGCGACCAGGGGGGAACAGCGGGCAACGAGCCTGACGCGTACAACCGACGATGAGCGAGTCAAACGACAGATGTACGGTCGAGCCAGTTTTGAATTGCTGCGCCGTCGCATGCTCCTCGCTGGATGAGCCTCGTGCACATAAAGTGCGGGAGAGCCACAAAAGCGGGCCAGTCCCAGATCAGCCCCACTTGGAACAATGCGACTTAAGAAGTCATTTCAATCGGGTCCTGCGTTAGGGAGGCATCTCTACACCAATGGTTTCGAGCAAAGCCTTTCGCTCTTGGGTAATCAAGTAAAGGATGAATCCACTATCGGTCACACGCAGTCGGTTTTCGCTCGTATCAAAATCAAGAATCGTCGGCTTCACATGGTTCTTGTGCTGAAGCTTTCCAATCTTGGCAAGTGCTTGCGTGACATTGTTTTGCTGTAACTGACCTTTCCTCGTTGGGTGGACCTCATTCAGAGTTCTGAATATGTACGACATCTTCAATCCGCGCTTGAGGTCTGCCGGATCCGACGTGATGGCGACATATGCTATCCACTTGTACATCTCCAGTTCGGTCTTGTTCAGGCCCTCCGAAAAATCCTCAAGAAATTTTTGATATCTACCTGCCTGCTCTGTTCCAATGTCATGAATTATCACATCAACTTCGCTCACAGAGCCAACGCTCAATAACTGCGGCTGTGTGCGCCAGACATTAGCTCTCTCGCAAAGACGATAACAGGTCTCCTGCAAAACACCCACGTTGTTTTGACAACGATCAAGCACCTCTTTCTTGACGGACTCAGGAAACTCGACATTGAGAAGTTTTTCGCCTTCCTCAATGACTTGACTTAGATCAGAGGGATCCCATCGATCTGCGTCCACTGGCACAAGACGTCCCGCCAAGTCTCCATTGTATAGGACAAGTTTGTTTGATTCCAGCCAGACCCCTACAACGACAAAGACCAAATTTGACTTCTCATGAAAGGCCTTCAGGTCGAACGCAATCTCTCTTTGGACCTCCTCTGATAAATAGTGAAAGTCCTCCAGAATTACGTACTTGCTAAACTCTGCTGCCTTAAGCACTCGGATGACGTCATTGGGATCTGATGGATCAATTTCAAACCGGCTCCCAGAAACCTCTGTCGTCGTTGTTTTTTGATACCCACCGCCGCCGCTACCACTTGCTTCCGCAACAAGTGGCACTTTCCCCTTGGCTGATACGGTTACATCGAATTTGGCTGTACCCGTCGTGGTCCTTTTGTCAGTGGCTGTAACGTGCGCTCCCGCACACTTGAGCAACATTTCGTATATTTGTGCCCGCGTTGTCGTGTTGCCGCACTGAACGACAACGTAATCGTCCTCATTCAGTGTCTGTTTTCGAAGGCTGGTTTTTCCCTGCTTGGATCCCCCAAAGACAACAATGTGCTTGTCTCTGGAGAGGCTATTGATAAACAAGTCGTCAACATATGCGCGACGCACATAATTTAGCGGAATGCCACGAGCTACGCCAAATACCTCGGAAAGCTTGCGCTCGACACCGACGGTCATGCTTGCTCCTGTTCTTCTTTGATTGTACAAAAAGGCTATTGCAAATCAATTATTTTTACAGGGCTACGTTACAGCGCGTAAACCTTTTCCCAGCTGATGGTCCAATTACTCGTAGACCTCCGGCACTCCATTGGTGGTCATAAGGTGTCGAGTTGTTGTAACGCAGCATCATTGGAGTCGGCTTCCACCAAGCTACGCCACTAGAAAAGTCAATTGGCCTGACGGGTGCCGTCTCCTCTCGCGAACTGGAACATCCGCTCGCGCACGTCCGCCGGGTCGGTCACGTTGTTGTGGTGCTTGCCCGGGAGGATGAGCGTGGTGGCGTTCGGGAAGATCGTGCCCAGGCGCTCGCCCATGTCCACTGGGACCACCTCGTCCTTCGTCCCATGGATGATGAGCACGGGCAGGCTCACGCCCGCCGCCTTGGAGGCCGTGTCGAACGGATCCCGCACCAGCCACCGCGCGGGCAGCCACGGGAACAGCCGCGCGCCAATGTCCACGATGGAGGTGTAGGGCGTGATGAGGATCAACCGCGCGCCCTGCCCTCGCGTCGCCATCTCCACCGCCACGCCCGAGCCCAGCGACTGGCCCTCCAGCACTGTGTCCTCGGGCTTCACGCCCATCTGGGTGTGCAGGTAGTCCAGCGCCACCTGCGCCGCGGCGTAGATGCCCTTCTCCGAGGGCCCCTCTCCGCCCTTCGCGAGCCCATAGCCTGGGTACTCCACCGCGTAGAACCCGAGCCCGGCCTCCTGGTAGCGCTGCCCCAGCCAGATCTCGTCCGACAACTGCTCGCCGTTGCCGTGGAAGTGCACCACCGTGGGCGCGCCTGGAGGTCCGGGCATGTGGAACGCGTACACCGTCGAGCCCTCGGGGCCGGGGAGGCGCAGCAGCGCGGACTGGAACAGCTTCGGCTCCCGCGCGCCCGGAGGCACGGGGAACACCAGGTGCCGCTGGTTGAGGAACACCAGCACACACAGGCTCACGTAGACAAAGACCAGGGACACCAGAATCCGGAGCACCACCCGCCTCGCCAGACCGAGAACACGATTCATTGGGGGCCAGCCTAGCGGATCCGCCTTTCGCTTGCACTCGTGTCCACACGACACTATGTTGGTGTCCTTCCGACACGGAGCAAGGGGGTCGAGGCATGAGCATCCGGTACATGAAGGCGCCACCGACGACGTACGTCATGCGGTTCAGGGATGGACGGGTGACGCGCGAGGGGCCCGGCCTGTCCTTCTTCTACTGGACGGCCACCACCACCGTGGTCGCCATTCCCCTCGCCAGCGCGGACGTCCCGTTCGCCTTCAACGAGGTGACCCAGGACTTCCAGGCCGTCACCCTCCAGGGCCAGCTCACCTACCGCGTGGCGGATCCCCAGCGGCTCGCGGCGCAGCTGGACTACTCCGTGAAGCCCTCGGGCGGATACGCCTCGGATGACCCGTCCAAGCTGGAGGAGCGGCTCGTCCAGGCGGCCCAGGTGCGGGCCCGCTCCGTGGTGCAGACCCTGCCCCTGCGCGACGTGCTCGTGAACGCGAGCCTCCTCGAGGACAAGGTGCTCCTGGGCCTGCGCGAGTCCGAGGCCGTGCGGATGCTCGGCGTGGAGGTGCAGGGTTTCTCGCTGCTGTCGATCCGCCCCACCCCGGAGATGGCCCGGGCGCTGGAGGCCGAGTCCCGCGAGGCCCTGCAGCGGCGCGCCGACGAGGCCATCTACGCCCGCCGCAACGCCGCCGTGGAGCAGGAGCGGCTCATCAAGGAGAGCGAGATCGCCACCGACCTCTCCGTGGAGGCGGGCCAGCGGCGCATCCGCGAGGCGCGCATCGCCGCGGACATCGCCGTGGAGGATCAGCGCGCCGCCTTCATGGACCGCTGGAGCGAGAACGAGCGCAAGGCCGCCGAGGCCAAGGCCTATGCCCTGGAGAAGACGCTCGGCCCCGTGCGGGACATGGACTGGAAGGTGCTCATGGCGGCGGCGGGCGGCGGGGGCGATCCCAAGCTCAACATCGCGCTCGCCTTCCGGGAGCTGGCCGAGAACGCGCAGAAGATCGGCTCGGTGAACGTGTCTCCGGACCTGCTCAACGCGCTGCTCGCGGCCCCCGGCGGAAGTCCGGAACGCCATGGCTAGGCATTACGAAAAGATCGTCCTCGTCACCCGCGCGACGCGGCTCGACGAATTGGTGCGGCGCTTCAACACCCGCTCCCAGGCACGCTTCTACCTGGAGCACGCCGACCAGGACTTCGAGGACTACGTGCGGGAGGACGACACCTACCGCCGGGCCCTGGATGCCCTGCACGGGCAGTTGTCCTTGGGGCTCCCGGTGCAGCAGGTGGACCGCTCGCTGGTGCCCACCTTCCTCTTCGGGGAGAAGGACCTGGTCGTGGCCCTGGGTCAGGACGGCCTGGTGGCGAACGTGGCCAAGTACGTGGGCCATCAGCCCCTGGTGGGCGTCAATCCGGACCCCTCGCGTTTCGATGGCGTGCTGCTGCCCTTCTCCGTCGCGCAGTCCCGGCAGGCGGTGCGCCAGACGCTGGAGTCCCGGGCCCGCTGGCGCTCGGTGACGCTCGCCGAGGTGGTGCTGAGCGATGGCCAGCGGCTGGTCGCGTTCAATGACTTGTTCCTCGGGGCCCGCACGCACGTGTCCGCCCGCTACACCCTGCGCCACGGAGAGGACACCGAGACCCAGTCCTCCAGCGGCATCATCGTGTCCACGGGCGTGGGCGCGAGCGGCTGGCTCTCCTCGGTGTTCAACCAGGCCCGGGGCCTGACGCGCGACACCGGGGGCGCGCCGGGCGAGGACTTCGCGCTCGAGTGGGAAGATCCCCGTCTGGCCTTCGTGGTCCGCGAGCCCTTCGTCAGCCGACACTCCTCGGCGCGCCGGGTGTCGGGGTTCATCCGCGCGGAGTCGGAGCTGGTGGTGGAGTCCCGGATGCCCTCGGGCGGGGTCATCTTTAGCGACGGCGTGGAGGAGGACTTCCTCGCCTTCAACGCGGGCACCACCGCCCGCGTGCACCCGGCGGCGCGCCGGGCCCTGCTCATCGTGCCGTGAGGCTCACAGCCGCATCGAGGAGATGATGGGCTCGAGCTGCTGCACCTTCACGTTGAGCACCTTGCCCGTCTTCTCCAGCGTGCCCTGGCCCACCAGGAACAGCGCGCCGTGGATGTCCTTGCGAAAGCGCGCATAGGCGTCCGGGGGCAGCACGAGGTTGGCGATGCCCGTCTCGTCCTCCAGGGACAGGAAGCAGAAGCCCTTGGCCGTGGGCGGCATCTGCCGACAGATGAGCATGCCGCCCACCGCCACGCGCCGGCCCGCGGGCACCCGCTCCAGGCCCGCCGCCGTCACCGCGCCCCGCTTGCGCAGCGCGGGCCGCAGCAGCTCCAGCGGGTGCTTCTCCAGCGACACGCCCACCGTCTCGAAGTCCGTGCTCACCCGGTCTCCGATGTTCATCTGCGGCAGCGCCGCCGGCGTTCCGTCCATCGCCATGCCGAAGAACAGGTCCGTCTCCTCCAGCGGGCCCAGGGCCTGGATCTCCCACAGCGCGTCGCGCCGCGAGCGGTTGAGGCTGCCCAGCGCCCCCGCCAGCGCCAGCCGCGCCAGCTCGTGCCGGGGTGCCCGCGTGCGGCGCGCCAGGTCTCCAATGCTCGTGAAGGGCTTGCCGTCACGGAACGTCTCCACCCGCCGGCCCACCGCGTCCTGGAGGCCCCGCACCATGCGCAGGCCCAGCCGCAGCCCGCCCTCCTCCAGCGTGCAGTCCCAGCCCGAGTGGTTCACGTCCACCTCCAGCACCGGCACCCCGTGCCGCTGGGCGTCCGCCACCAGGGTGTGCGGGGCGTAGAAGCCCATGGGCTGCGAGTTGAGCAGGGCCGCGGTGAACGCCGCCGGGTAGTGGCACTTGAGCCACGAGGACGCGTAGGCCAGCAGCGCGAAGCTCGCCGAGTGGCTCTCCGGGAAGCCGTAGTGCGCGAAGCCCCGGAACTGCTTGAAGAGCGTGTCCACGTACTCGGGCGGGTAGCCCCGGGCCACGCCGCCCTCGATGAAGCGCTGGTGGAAGGGGCCCAGCCGCTCCTCGGCCCGCTTGTGCGAGAGCGCCCGGCGCAGGCCGTCCGCCTCCGCCGGGGAGAAGCCGCCCACCGCCATGGCCAGCTTCATCGCCTGCTCCTGGAAGAGCGGCACCCCGAGCGTCTTCTGGAGGATCGCCCGCACGTCCTCCGAGGGGTACTCCACCGGCTCACGGCCCTCGCGCCGCCGCAGGTACGGGTGCACCATGTCGCCCACGATGGGGCCGGGCCGGATGAGGGCGATCTCCACCACCAGGTCGTAGAAGCAGCGCGGCTTGAGCCTCGGCAGCATGTTCATCTGCGCCCGGCTCTCGATCTGGAACACGCCGATCGAGTCCGCATTGGTCAACATCTCGTAGACCTTGGGGTCCTCCGCTGGAATCGTGGCCAGCGACAAGTCCCTGCCGTAGTGCACGCGGATGAGCTCCAGGCACTTGGCCAGCGCCGTCAGCATGCCGAGCCCCAGCAGGTCCACCTTGAGGACGCCCACCGCCTCCAGGTCGTCCTTTTCCCACTGCACCACGGTGCGGCCCTTCATGGCCGCGTTCTCCACGGGGATCATCTCCACCAGGGGCTCGCGGGTGATGACGAAGCCGCCCACGTGGATGGACAGGTGCCGGGGCGTGCCCTCGATCTCCTGGGCCAGCGCGAGCGTCTGCCGCACCCGCCGGTCCTCCTCGGAGAGGCCCACTTCCTTGAGCAGCTCCGGCGACATCTCGCCGCCGTGCGAGCCCGCCACCTTCGCCAGCCGGTCCACCTGGTCCAACGACAGCCCGAGCGCCTTGCCCACCTCGCGCAGCGCCAGCCGTCCCCGGTAGCAGATGACCTCGCACACCATGCCCGCGCGGTGCCGGCCGTGCTTCTCGTAGACGTACTGGAGCACCTCCTCGCGCCGCTCGTGCTCGAAGTCCACGTCGATGTCCGGCGGCTCCTTGCGCTCCATGCTCAGGAAGCGCTCGAAGAGCAGTCCCATGCGAACCGGGTCGATCGCCGTGACACCCAGCGCGTAGCAGACCGCCGAGTTCGCCGCGCTGCCGCGCCCCTGGCAGAGAATCCCCCGCGAGCGCGCGAAGCGGACGATGTCCCAGATGGCGAGGAAGTAGCCCGCGAAGTCCAGCGCCGCGATGAGCTTGAGCTCATGCTCGATCTGCTTCACCACGTCCGCGGGCACGCCGCCCGGGTAGCGCACCTGGAGTCCCTGGTACGTCAGCTCGCGCAGCCAGGTGGAGGTGGAGTGGCCCGGGGGCAGGTCCTCCTCGGAGAAGTGGTAGCGCAGGCCCTCCAGCGTGGCGTGGCAGCGGCCCGCCAGCTCCAGGGTGCGCTCCAGGGCCTCGGGGCAGTCGGCGAACAGGCGCGCCATCTCCGCCGGGCCCTTGAGCGTGCGCTCGGCGTTGGGCAGGCGCCGCGTGCCGAGCTGGGCGAGCGTCGTCTTGTGGCGGATGGCGGTGAGCACGTCCTGGAGCGGCTGGCGGCCCCGGTGGTGCGTGTACACGTCGTTGTGCGCGCACAGGGGCGCGCCCAGCTCCCGCGCCAGGGCCTTGGCCTGGGCCACCCGGGCCTCGTCCCCCGAGGACAGCGAGCGGCAGACCCCCACGTAGAAGCGGTCGGCGAAGGCCTCGGCCAGGGGCGCCACCCGGGAGGCCGCCACGGGATGGGGCAGCAGCGCGAGCAACCCCTCGTTGCCCTCGGCCAGCTCGCGCCACGGCAGGCCCGCCTCGCCCTTGGGGTGCAGCATGCGGCTCTTGGAGAGCAGCCGGCTCAGGTTCGCGTAGCCCCGCGCGTCCTGGGCGTACAGCACCACCGGCGGCCCATCCAGCAGCGTCAGCTCGCTGGCGACGAGGAACTTGAGGCCCACGGCCTTGGCCGCCAGGTGCGCCTTCACCGCGCCATACAGCCCGTCCCCGTCCGTCAGGGCCAAGGCGGACACGCCCCGCTCCGCCGCGGCCAGCACCAGTTCCTCGGGGTGCGAGGCGCCGCGAAGAAACGAGAAGTTCGAGCGGCACACGAGCTCGGCGTACACGCCCACCAAGCTACTGAGCAGCCGTTCAGGCGGAAGGTCGGCTCCGGTCAGCTTGGGGATCCGACCCGGCGTGTCTCGTCACTTCCCAAGTGGATCACCCGGGCCCGACCTCTCCCACGAGATCCCGAGGGGCGTTCCGAGCGGAGGTCCGTGAGGCGACGCTCCCGGAGGCCCAGCCTTGACACCCCTGTAGCACCCGCCAAGCATGGCCGCCCCTTGCCGCCCTTCCTTCCACGGTGGCCGCCCGTCCCCGCGGCGCTCCTGCTCCTCACCTGCACCCTCGCCTGTTCTCGCCCGGAGCCGCGGCCGCTCGGCCATGAAGCGTACGTGTGGCAGCGCGACTGGAGTCCGGCGCTCGTGGAGGCCGTCACCCAGGCCCCCACCGAGCTGGGCGTGCTCCGGGTCCTGGCGCGGGAGCGCTCGGGGGTGGCGCGCGCGCCCGTGGACATCGCGGTCGACGCGGAGGCCCTGGCCCGGAGTGGTCGCGAGGTGGTGGCGGTGATGCGCGTGGAGGGCACGGCACCCCTCGATGGGGTCTCCCTCCAGGAAGTCGTCACGCACGCACGGGCCTGGCGCGCGCGGGGCGTGCGGGTCCGGGGCGTGGAGCTCGATCATGACTGCGCCACCGCGTCGCTCGCGGCGTACGCGGACTGGCTGGCGCGCGAGCAGAAGGCGCTCGGCGACCTGTCGCTCTCCATCACCGCGCTGCCCACGTGGAGCGAGTCGCCCCGGCTCGAAGCGCTCACCGCCCAGGTGGACACGCTCGTGCTCCAGGTGCACGCGGTGCGCGCCCCCACCCTCTTCTCGGCCGTGGAGGCGCGGCGCTACCTGGAGGCGTGGACACGGGCCTCGTCCCGGCCCTTCCACGTCGCCCTGCCCACCTACCGCGTGCGGCTGCGCGACGGCACGCCCCTCGCGGCCGAGCCGACCGAGGTGGCCCGCTTCCTCGCGGACCTGCGCGCGCGTCCGGTGCCCCAGGTGTCGGGCCTCGTCTGGTTCCGGCTCGGCCACCGGGGGGACGCGGACGCGTGGAGCCTGCCCACGCTCACGGCGGTCCTCCGGGGCGAGTCCCTGACGCCCCACTTGCAGCCGCGACTGGTGGACGCGGGCGGCGGCACGCTGGACATCGTCCTGGAGAACACCGGCCGCGTGGATGCCGAGGCCCCCACGCGCCTCACCCTTTCTGGAAGACTCGAGGTGCTCGATGGCGTGGCGGGTTATGCCGCGCGTGGCACCTCCCTCGTGGCGCGCACGCCTCCCCGCCTGCGCGTGGGCGAGCGACGTGTCATCGGCTTCGTGCGGGGCTCCGAGGTGGCGCTTGCGGCTCCGTGATTCCCTGGTGTGTCTGTCCCTGCTCGGCGTGCTGAGCGTGCCCGTGCGCGCCGCGTACGCGTGTGGCCCCGACTTCCCCGTTCAACTGCTCGACAACCGGGCGGTGACGCTCTCCGAGCTGCCGGACAGCACCTTCCTGTTCGAGGCGCGGCGGCTCGTGCCGAAGCCCGCGGACGCCTTCCTCGTCGTCGAGGGCCCCGAGCCCGAGGGCGTCCGGAAGGGCGGTGGGTCCCGGGAGCGGACCCTGTACGAGGCGGGCGCGCGCCTGTTCCACGAGACCCGGCCCGACGAGGCCGCGGCGCGCTTCCGGGAGGTGCTCGCGCTGCCCGAGTCCGAGCGTCGGCATTTCTCCACCCTCGCGGCCTACATGCTGGGGCGGACCGCGTCCCCGCCGGAGGCGACCGAGCGCTTCGCCGAGGTGCGCGCGCTGGCGCGGCAGGGCTTCGCGGACCCGCTGGGCCTCGCGGTGGCGAGCCTGGGCGAGGAAGCCCGGGAGCACCTGCTCCTGGGAGCGGACGTGAAGGCCGTCCAGCTCTACGCGCAGCAGGCGGCGCATGGCAGCGCCTCGGGCGCGACGTCGTTGCTGTTCATGGCCCGCCTGCTCGTGCGCGACGAAGCCCGGCTGAAGCGCGCGCTCCCGGACCCCCTGGTGCAGCGGCTGCTCGCCACCTATGCCTGGACGCGCGGCCACGAGGAGGCCTGGACGGAGGATGGCAGCGCGGCGCCCCTGCCCCTGGCGCGGCTCGTGGACCTGCTGGCCGAGGTGCCGGGCCTGGCGGGCGCGGACCGGCTGGCCGTGACGGCCTGGCGCGAGGGCCGCTTCGAGCTGGCGGAGCGCTTCGCCGGCCAGGAGCGCACGCCCCTGGATGCCTGGGTCCGCGCGAAGCTGGCCCTGCGCCGGGGGGACCGGACGCAGGCGGACCAGTGCCTCGCCGAGGCGGGCAACGGCTACCCCGCCGCCGAGGACTGGCAGACGGATCCGTACCTGAAGCCCCTGCGGCCCCGCATGTACGTGGAGGCGGAGCGCAGCCTGCTGGCGCTCCTGCGCGACGACTTCCCCGGGGCGGCCGAGCACGCGCTGAGCAGCTGCTCCTGGCCGGACATCGCCTACGTGACCGAGCGCGTGCTGTCGGTGGACGAGCTGCGGCGCTTCCTCGCGGCGCACGCGGCGGATCCCCGGCTGCGCTGCCAGCCGGATCCCGCCTTCTACGTGGAGGAAGGCGAGCCCCGGCCCACGGTGGAGGACTCCCTGCGGCCCCTGGTGGGTCGGCGCCTGCTGCGCGACGGCCACGGCGTCGAGGCGCTGGAGTTCTTCCGGGGCACGCCCTGGGAGGTGCCCGCGCGGCACTACGTGGACGCCTTCACCCGGGCGCACGCCGCCTGGACGGACGACGACGAGGCGCGCTCGCTCTACGCCGCGGCCCGGCTGGCGCGCTTCGACGGCATGGAGCTGCTGGGCACGGAGACGGCGCCCGACTGGCACTGGGTGGCGGGCGAGTTCGACATGGACGTCCTCGCCGAGGAGTTCGCCGACCAGCGCATCGACCGGCCGCTCGCGCTGGCCCACCTGCCCCTCATGTCCGCGCAGGAGAAGCACCGCCGTGAGGCCCACGCGCCCAAGTACCTCAAGCGCTTCCAGTACCGGCTCACGGCGGCGGACCTGGCCGAGCAGGCCGCCCAGCTCATGCCGCCCCGGAGCCAGGCCTACGCCGCGCTGCTGTGCCAGAGCGCGCGCTTCAGCATGAAGGTGGAGCCCGAGCGGGCCCAGCGGCTCTGGGAGACGTACGTGCTCCACGGCGCGCTGCTGCCGGACGCGACCGACTTCGTGTTCGGCCAGTCCTGCCCCGCGCCGGACTTCGAGCGACGGCTGCACAAATCGCGCGCCCACCCCGTGCGCAAGCGCACGCTCGCGGCGCTGGGCGGCGGCTTGTTGGTGCTGGGCGTGGGCCTCACCCTGTGGCGGCGCGCGGGACGGCGGCCAGGAAGTCCGTGAGCGCGGCGTTGACGAGCGCCGCCTCCTCCACGCTGGAGGTGTGGCCGCCCCGGGGCATCGTCACCAGGCGCGAGCCCGCGATGGCCGCGTGGAGGCGCTCGGCCTTGGCGGGCACCGTCGCCACGTCCTCGGCGCCCACCAGGACGAGCGTGGGCGTGCGGATGCGCGACAGCTCCGCGTGGACGCCCTGGCGGCGGATGACGCCGTTGACCGCGCGCCAGATGTCCCGCCGGTTCTCCTTCAGCCGCCGCTCCCACTCGGCCCGCTCCTCGGCGCGCGCGGGATCCTCCAAGAAGGTGCGGCCGAACATGATGGGCATCACCTGGGAGGAGACCCAGCGCAGCCCGAACCAGCGCGCCACGAAGTTGAGCAGCTTGTAGCGCGGCACGTTCTGCTCGGGCTCGGGGTCCGCCGACGTCTCCATCAGCACGAGCGAGCGCAGGAGCTCCGGCCGGCGCATCGCGAGGCGCATGCCCACGAAGCCGCCCATGGACAGGCCCGCGAAGTGGCACGGGCCCACGCCCAGCGCCTCGATGAGCGCCACCCCGTCCTCGTACACCGTCTCCATGTCCACGCAGTCCACGGGCCACACGTCGCTGCGGCCCTGGCCCCGGTGGTCATAGGTGATACAGCGGTAGCGGTCCTTGAGCGCCGCCACCTGCTTGTCGAACATCCGGCCGCTCCACAGCAGGCCATGACTGAACACGAGCGGCTCGCCCGGGCCTCCGGAGTCCTCGTAGTACAGGCGGGTGCCGCGAACGTTCAGCAAGGGCATGGCGAGGGCTCCGGGAATGCGGGGAATCGTGGGCCGGGCAGCCTAGCGTGTCCGGGTCCGGGAAGGCGCGTGGAGGGGCCCGGAGCGCTGGCGCCCCGGCGCTCCCCGGTGCACACTTCCGCCTCAACCCGGGGGAGAGGTGCTCATGGACATCCAGGCGTGGCACTTGTGGACGCTCGCCGCCATCGCCGCGGGCACGCTGGAGATGATGCTGCCGGGCTTCGTGGTGCTCTGGTTCGGCGTGGGCGCGCTGGGCGCGGCCCTGGCCGCGGCGCTGGGCGTGGGCACCAGCGGCCAGTTCGCCCTGTTCTCGGTCGTGTCCCTGGGGCTGTTCGCCTCCTCGCGCACGATCTTCAAGAAGGCCTTCATGCGCGACGCCTCGCCCATGAAGACGGGCGTGCCGGCCATGTTGGGCCAGGAGGCGGTGGTGGTCGAGGCCCTCGCCGAGGGCGCGGGCGGCACCGTGCGCATCAACGGCGAGCTGTGGTCGGCCCGGCCCCTGGGCGGCGACGTGGCCGAGGGCGAGCGCGTCATCGTCGAGCAGGTGGAAGGGCTGAAGTTGTGGGTGCGGCATGCCGCCGTCACCCGGGAGCTGACTCCGAGCCACAAGAAAGAGGGTTTCTAGATGGGTCCCACGCTGTTCATCGTCTTCGCGGTCGCCGTGGTGTTCGCCATGGTCAAGGGACTGCGCATCGTGCCCCAGGCCAAGGTCATGGTCGTGGAGCGTCTGGGCAAGTTCCACCACGTGGCCAACAGCGGCCTGAACATCCTCATCCCGCTCTTCGACGCGCCCCGCCCCATGGAGATGCGCGTGGGCAACCGCTTCTACCGCAGCCACCTGGTGGACATGCGCGAGCAGGTCATGGGCTTCGAGACCGTGCAGGTCATCACCCACGACAACGTCACCATGGAGGTGGGCTCGGTCATCTACTACCAGATCGTGGATCCGGGCCGCGCGCTCTACGCCGTGGAGAACCTGGCCATGGCCATCGAGCAGATGACCATGACGAACCTGCGCAACATCATGGGCGGGCTCACCCTGGACCAGACGCTCACCAGCCGCGAGACGGTCAACAGCAAGCTGCGCGCGGTGCTGGACGAGGCCACCGAGAAGTGGGGCGTGAAGGTGACGCGCGTGGAGCTGCGCGAGATCGAGCCCCCCGCCGCCATCAAGGATGCCATGGCCAAGCAGATGACCGCCGAGCGCGAGCGCCGCGCCGAGGTCACCAAGGCCGAGGGTGACAAGGCCGCCGCCATCCTCTCCGCCGAGGGCGAGAAGATCTCCCGCATCCTCCGGGCCGAGGCCGAGCGCGACGCGGAGGTCGCCCGCGCCGAGGGCCGCAAGCGCGCCACCCTGCTGGACGCCGAGGCCAAGTCCGAGGCCACCCGGCTCGTCTTCGAGGCCATCCACGCCGGCGGCGCCACGCCCGAGGTGCTCGCGCTGCGCTACATGGAGACGCTCCAGGAGCTGGGCAAGGGCGACAACAAGATGTTCATCCCCTACGAGGCCACGGCCGTGCTGGGCAGCGTCGCCGCGCTCAAGGAGGTCTTCTCCCAGGAGAAGACCGCCACCACGCCCCAGAAGCCCGCCGCCGCCGCCCTGAGCGCCCAGGCCCTCTCGCGCGCCATGGCCCCGCCGCCCTCGCCCGTGCCCGTGCGCAACCGGCCCGCTTTTCCGCCCGAGGAGTAGGTTTGAATAGCTGACAGACGGGTGCGTCGGTGGTGGCGCTCGCTCCCCAGGCAGGGGGGCGGGCTTCCCACACAAGGACTGACGACAATGACGCGCATCCGCCGGAGTCTGGCCCTGGCCTCCCTGGGCCTCTCCCTGATGGCTTGTGGCACGAGCAAGTTCTACACGCTGCCCGCCGATCCCTCCCGCATCAGCGAGACCCAGACGTACATCGGGGCCTGTGCCACCCAGCTCGGCCTGCAGTCCGAGAAGCACGACAACACCCAGACCGTCCGGGTCGAGTACGACGCGGACGCGTCGGTCTACTACCAGTACAACGAGGGCGATCACCTCAACATGCAGGTGGTCGTGGACGACAAGAAGGTCCCCCCGGGGGAGATGCAGCAGAAGTTCAACGCCGTGAAGGCCCGGGGCGACGAGATCTACGCCTGTGCCCAGGCGCGGCTCCAGGCCCCCACGGGACACATGGCCCCCGCGGGGCACATGGCGCCCGCCCCGGCCGGCGCCTCGTCCATGAACATGAACGCGAACGCGTCGCTGCACGGCAACTGCGCCCGGGCGGTGGAGTGTTACGCCCAGCTGGCCCGCGTCGTCTGTACGCAGGGCGCCAGCGACTGCAGCTTCAAGGTGGAGATCTCGGGCAATGACGACGAGGGCTGCCGCGAGGCCCTGCTCCAGGTCCCCAACCTCCTGCAGCCCTTCCGCATGATGCAGCCGGGGCTCAACGCGCCGGCCGTCTGCCGCGCCGAGTAGTCACCCCGCCCCGTCCGGCACGTTCTGCCCTATCCTCCAGGGCCCCTGGGGAGGCGGACGTGCCCGGACACCTGGATGCATTGCTGGCGGAAGAAGCCGAACTGCAGTTCGACACCCTGAGCCACGAGGACGCCCTCGCGCTGGGCCTGCTCTTGCTCGAGCGCGTGCGGCGCGAGCGCCTGCCCGTGGTGGTGGACGTGACGCTGGCGGGGCTCACCGTGCTGCGCTGCGCGCTGCCGGGCAGCCGTCCGGACAACCTGGACTGGGTGCGCCGCAAGACGAACACCGTCCAGCGCTTCTGGCACAGCTCCCTCTACATGGGCCGCTACTACGCGGCCAAGGGCCAGAGCCTCACCGACAAGCCCCACATCGACGCCACCGAGTACGTGGACCACGGCGGCGCGTTTCCCCTGCTGCTCAAGGGGCTCGGGTGCGTGGGCAGCCTCGCCGTGTCGGGGCTCGCGCAGGAGGAGGACCATGCCCTGGTCGTCTCCGTCCTGCGCGAGTGGAAGGCGCGCCGCCCTACTTCGCCGTGATGACGCCGCAGGCCACGCGGCCTCCGGAGTTGCCGGCCGGGTTGCTCACCAGGTCGTCCTCGCCCCCGTGGATGATGACGGCCTTGCCCACGATGTCCTCGGCCGAGCCGTCGCTGATCTTCCACTCTTTCTTGGTCACGGTCAGCGAGCCCTTGCCGTCCGCGCCGATCTGGATGTTGCCCAGGTCGCCCAGGTGGTGGTTCATGTCCGCCGGGCCGTGATCCTTGGACGCGGGGTTCCAGTGGTCACCCGCGCTGGTGGCGTCCGGCGCGCTGCAGTCGCCCTTCTGGTGGATGTGGGCGCCGCGCTTGCCCTCCGTGGCTCCGGACACGTTGAGCGTGAGCTTCACGCCCTCGGAGGTCTCCTCGAACTCGGCCTGACCCGTGGTGGCGCTGCCACTGCGGCTCTCCAGGCCCGCGCTGGCGGACTTGGTGGTGCCACAGGCGGACAGGGCGAGCGCGGCGGCGAACAGGGGGACGAGAGAGAGCTTCTTCATGGGGGTGTCTCCTTCTCTGCGAGGGAATGCATCGACTGGCGCCCCCTGGGTACCCGTCCAAACGATGGAGGGCCAATGGAACCTGCGGGTTCGTGCGCGGGCTGTGGCCTGTCCGACGCTTGCGCCGGAATTGCGCGCGCGCCGCTCGCTGTTGCATAGTCCGGAAGCCCCGCTCCACCGCGGGGTGTCGTGCGTACACGAGGCCGCGTACTCCATTGAAGATCCTCTCCTGAATCGTCGGCGCAGTTCTTTCGCCCACCCGCCGGGCCACCTCGCGTGTGTCCGTGCCCGGTTTCGATTCCGGAGTCCCTCGTGTCACTCATTCGCGCCCATCGCGTGGCGTTCGCGTTCTCCGACGCCCATTCCCTCTTCTCCGACGTGGAGTTCCACCTCGCCCCCGGCTGGACGGGGCTCGTCGGCGCTAATGGCGCGGGCAAGTCCACCCTGCTGCGCTTGTTGTCCCGGGAGCTGAACCCCACCGAGGGCCACCTGCGCTTCGAGCCGCCCTCGGCGCTCGTGCGGCTGTGCCCCCAACGCGTGGAGGCCCTCACCCCGGACGTGCTCGCCTTCGCCGAGGCCTCGGACGCGCGCGCCCGGCGGCTCTTGGGCCAGCTCGGCCTGGACGTCACGGCGCTCGGGCGCTGGCCCACGCTCTCGCCCGGGGAGCGCAAGCGCTGGCAGGTGGGCGCCGCGCTCGCCCAGGAGCCCGACGTGCTCCTGCTCGACGAGCCCACCAACCACCTGGACGCCGAGGCCCGGGACTGGCTCCTGTCCGCCCTGCGCCGCTTCCGGGGCGTGGGCGTGCTCGTGTCCCATGACCGCGCGCTGCTCGAGTCGCTCACCACCACCACGCTGCGCGTGCACGGCGGCGGCGTGCGGCTGTGGCCCGGGGCCTATGCCGCCGCGCGCGAGGCCTGGGAGGCGGAGCTGGACGCGCGCCGCACATCCCGGCAGGGCGCCCAGGACGAGCACCGCCGGCTCCAGCAGCGGCTGGTGAAGACGCGCCAGGACCAGGCCTCGGCCTCCGCCGCGCGCAACGCCGGCAACCGCCTCAAGGACAAGTACGACAACGACGCGCGGAGCATGGGCGCCAAGGTGGTGGCCGGCTGGGCGGACATGCAGCACGGCCGCCGCGTGGCCAACACCCGCCGCGAGGTGGAGAAGGCCGCCGCCGCCATCGAGTCCATCGAGGTGGAGAAGAGCGTGGGCCGCTCCGTCTTCGTCGACTACGTGCGCCCACCCCACCCGCTGCTCTTCAGCCTGGACGTGCCGGAGCTCCGCGCGGGCGAGGTGGCGCTGTTCGGCCCCCTGCGGCTCGACGTCCCCCGCGAGGCGCGCATCCGCATCGAGGGTCCCAACGGCGTCGGCAAGAGCACCCTGCTCCGGGCCCTGTTGGACCAGGCGCGGGTGCCGCTGGAGCGCGTGCTCTACCTGCCCCAGGACGTGGGCGACGCGGAGGCCCGCGAGGCCCTGGAGGCCGTGCGCGAGCTGCCGCCCGAGGAGAAGGGCCGCGTGCTGTCGCTCGTGGCCGCGCTCGGGGTGGAGCCGGACACGCTGCTCGCCTCGGCACAGCCCTCGCCGGGCGAGGCGCGCAAGCTGCTCATCGCCCGGGGCCTCGGCCAGCACGCGTGGGCGCTCGTGCTCGACGAGCCCTCCAACCACCTGGACCTGCCCTCCCTGGAGCGATTGGAGGAGGCGCTCCAGGGCTACCCGGGCGCCCTGGTGCTCGTGTCCCACGACACGCACTTCGCGCGGCGCTGCACCACGGAGCGCTGGCGGGTGGAGGCGGGCCGCGTGGACGTCACCTCCGAGTGACGGGGCGTCAGGGCACGGTGTCGAACACGGTGCGCTGGAAGGCGGGCCGCGCGGCGATGCCCGCGAGCCACGCCCCCAGCGCCGGGTGCCGCTCCCGCCACGCGTGCGGGTAGCGGAGGTCCGTGTACTCCAGCGCCACGCCCACCGCGACGTCCGCCAGGCTGTAGCGACCGCCCACGAAGAAGCCGCTCGACAGGTCCGCCTGTGCGAGCACGTCCAGCACCCGGCCGATCCGCCGCTCCTCCCACGCGAGGGACTCCGGAGAGCGCAGGGCCTCGGGGCGGCGCAGCTCCAGGAGCCGGGTCACCAGCGCCTGGAGCAGACCATCGGCGAGCGAGGTCCAGTGCAGCACGTCCCACCGGGCCTCACCGCTCGCGGGCAGCAGCGGCTCGCCGCCCAGCCCATCCAGGTACTCGAGGATGACGGGCGAGTCGATCATCGTGCGCCCGCTGTCGAGCACCAGCACCGGCACCTTGCCCAGCGGCGTCAGGGTTTGGGTCTGGCTGTCCAGCGAGCGAGGGTTCTCGCGCACGAAGGTGTAGGGCAGCTGCTTCTCGTCGAGCAGGACGCGCACCTTGCGCACGTAGGGAGACGTCATCGAGCCGTGGAGTCTCATGGTCCGCTCCGCGTACCACGTTCCCGTACCCCAGGTGCGGCCCGGCCGTGACAACGGTAGACTGCCGAGCACCATGAGCCACCGGATCGACAACAACCGCCCCGCCTCCGCGCCGCGTACCGATGCGGCCACGCCGTCCACCCCGTCGGCCCGCGCCCCCACGCGCGCGACCCCGGCCGCGGGCGGTGACGACGATGCCTTCAAGGGCACGACGCTCGCGGGTCAGCGCCGGGCCTTCGCCGGTCACTTCCTGGGCACCCAGCCTCCGGCCGCCGCCACGCCCGTCTCGGCGCCCACGGGCGGCACCCCCGCCGCCGAGGCCGCTCCCGCCGCGGCGGTGGCGCCGACCCGCACCGAGGCCCAGGTGCGTGAGGACCTGGGCCGCTCGGTGGATCGCGCGCTCGACACCCTTCCGGGCACGGTCACCCTCACCCCCGAGACCCGCGAGCGCATCCGCGCCTCCGTCATCGAGAACGCGGAGACCGCCGCGCGCCGGATTGGCACGTCGATCGCGAACCTCGGCAAGGTGGAGCTCGGCTTCAACGTCAACAACACCTTCTTCACGGCCGGCGTGTCGGCGCAGGTCTTCCCGGGAGAGAACGCGAACACCTGGACCGCCTCCGTGGGCGTGAGCACGCCCAACCGCGCGGGAACCTCGGTGTCGGTGGCCTACGGCTTCAACATCGGCCCGCGCCTCATGAACGGGGATGCGTCGATCAACGCCCGGTTGTCCGGCCCCTTCACGGTCAAGGCCGGCACGGATGGCACCGTCACTGTGGAGCACGACATGCCCACGACCAGCCGGGGCGGTGGCCTGCCGAGCGCGGGCATCGAGCTGAGCGTGCCCCTGCGGCAGCTGGCCGAGGGGGGTCAGCAGGTGATGGCGCGGATGGCGGCCCAGGCCGAGCGCCTGACGGGCAACGACCGGGTCGGGCTCACGTTCCAGGCGCACCAGCTCACGGATCAGGCGCGCGCCCAGGCCAATGATCAGTTCCGTGCGCGCCAGCAGGCCATCAACGCGGAGTTCGACGCCCGCCTGCGCTCCAACCCCACGCCCGAGTACCGCGCCATCGTGGACCGCGAGCGCGGCCAGCGGCTCACCGACAACCAGCGGCAGTACAACGATCAGTACCGCCTCATCCAGCAGATGAACGCGGAGATGATCGCCCGCATCGAGCGGCGCTAGCCGCCGCGCGGCGCCGGGGTATCGTGCCCGCCATGGCCGATTCCCCGCGTGTCACGGTGGCCGAGTGCGAGCTGGACGCCCTGCGCTCGGGCACCGTGGATGTCCTCGCCCTGCTCGACACCCACCTGGGGGTGCGCGTGCCCGGTGTGCTCTCCCCCACCGAGTGCGCCGCGCTGGTGCGCCGGGTGTACGCGGGGAGCCCCTTCTGGACGCCGGACTTCGACGGGGTGCAGTTCTCGCTCGGCCGGGCCTGGTACACGCACCTGGAGCAGGACCGCGAGGACGAGTACTTCGCCCAGGCGCGCACCTCCGACGCCACCGTGGAGCGACTGCTGCCGGGCTTCCAGGCGCGGATGCGTGAGCTCATCGCCCTGCTGGTGCGGGGCCAGGCCCACCGGCGCGAGGGCTGGTGTGGCCCCGGCCTGCACATCTTCCCCGCCGACGGGTGGTTGTCGAACAACGGGGGCGACGTGCACTTCGACACCGAGGGCCTGACCGACACGCAGTACGAGCAGCGTGCCCGGGCCCTCACGCTCGTGCTCATGCTCCAGCCGCCGGAGTCCGGGGGGGCCCTGCGGCTCTGGGACGTGGCCTTTCCCCAACGCGAGAAGGTGCCCGACGATGCCTTCCAGGCCCGGGGGCATGACGTGGACTACCGGGTGGGCGAATTGCTCGTGATCGACAGCTACCGGCTGCACCAGATCCAACCCTTCCGGGGCGGCCGGGATCGCATCTCGGCGACCGCCCACGCCGTGCGGCTCGACTCCGGCACGGACTGGGAGGTGTGGTTCTGACGGCCCGCGCGCCCGTCAGTCCAGCGGGCGCAGGTAGTGCCAGTCCTTGCCCCTCAAGTCCTCATCGGTGAGCGCGAGCGACGCGTCCGTACCGGGCAGCAGGTAGGCCAGGTGCGACTGCACGTGGAGGAAGTTGAGCATGGGCGGCCCCTTGAGCAGCTCGGCGAAGGTCTGCCGCTTCCACAGCCGGGCCTCGGGGATGTTGCAGTGCCGCAAGAGCCGCTGGTCGCTCTCGCTCTGGTACTTGAGGAGCATCGCCAGGGCGAACACCATGTAGCGGGGGCTCCCATCCTCGGGCGCGGAGACCCGACGGGCCTCGCGGCCCTCCAGGCCGTTCACCCAGTCCTGGTAGTCATTGGTCGCGCGGGAGGGATCGTCCCAGTAGTCCCAGACGCCCCGCTCGAAGCGACGCGACTCGGCGCGGAGCATCTTGCACAGCGAGCTGTAGTGGTCGTGCATCCGCGCGTAGTTGCCCTCCTCGGGCGCGGAGCGCAGGCGCCGGCTCAGCTCGTGGAACAAGGAGTCGCTCCGGCCCTCCATGGGCAGCGCCACCTGAAAGGAGAAGATGGAGTATTTCATCCGTGTCTCCGCTCAGCCGCCCGAGGAGCCCGAGGAGCGACTCCACGAGCTGCGAGGGCCGAACGAGGGCCCGAGGATGGAATACGGGCGGTTGCGGACATGCATGGCCACCTTGCCGAAGTTGACGGGACGTTGGAGGGGGGCGCCGCTCGCGCCGCGCGGCACGGAGGAGAACATCGTCGGCCGCCGCGCGGGCACGTACCTGTCGCTCCCCGAGAGCGTGGACGTGCCCAGGTCCGGATTCTGGAGCGAGACGATCCCGTCGGCCGGACGGGGCATCCCCGCGGGCGGCGGGGGCTCCGCGAGCCGCCGCGAACGGGGACGCTGGCGCCCGGGTGCCGCGAACGGTGGGGCGGTCGGCGGATTCCACGGGTAGCGCTGCCAGAAGGAGGCATGCACGGGCCGGGCGCCTCCGAAGTAGTACAGGTGCGAGAGCGGCAGCGGAAAAGGGCTCGCGGCGAAGATGCCCGCGTGCGGCGTGACGCGCGGTGTCCCCGCATCGGGCGTCCCCGCGTCCGCCGTTCCCGCATCGGGCGTCCCCGCGTCCGCCGTTCCCGCATCGGCCGGGCCCGTCGACAAGGCCTCGGGCCGGAAGTCGCTCGCGGCCACGACCTTCACGTCCAGGCCCGCGTCCCGCCACGCCACCAGGTCCTCGTTGAGGTCGTCCAGCTCCTGGGTGACGGCGCCGGGCAGGACGTACAGCACGTGCTGGATGCCCAGCGCGCGCAGCTGCTCGGCGGACGGCATGCGCGCCGTGTAGCGGTTGTCGAACTGCTTCTGGGGATCCGTGTAGGGCGCCAGCCGCTCGCGGTCCAGGACGAACACGGGCGGCGCGGGAGTGTCGCGCCGGGGCGCGAGCCAGGCGAGCAGCGGCTGGTAGTACGCCACCGCGGCCAGCGTCAGGTGGGCGGGCACCACCCCGAGCGGATGCGGCCAGTTGTCATAGGTGAAGACGGGCTCGAAGCGCTCGGCCAGGGCCGTGGAGAACGCCACCGCCTCGGGGCCGGGCAGGTCCACGAGCACCGCCGTGGCGGCGGCCGCGGGGGGCCGCTCCTTGAAGAGCGACAGCAGCGCCAGCCCCTGGTTGAACGCCGTGTCCATGGCGGGCGTGTGGAGCGTGCGCAGCGACTGGCTCAAGGAGACGGCGTTGCCGTCCACGGATTGAAAGAGCGTCGCCTGGTAGAAGGGCTTGAGCGCGCTCTGCCGGGGCGCCAGCTCCGTGGCGAGCCCGCGCACCGCCGAGCTCACGGGGGTCGTGGCCTCGGCGGGAAAGACCAGCCCGCTCGCCGTGGCGCCGAAGTTCCACCCGAGCCGGCGCTGCGCGTCCAGCGCGCCGAACATCTCCACGCTCCGGTTGGAGGGATCATCCTCCTCGTCGTCGCCCAGGGCCGACAGGACCCCGCCCACCACGGCCACCGTGCCGCCCACCGTCAGCAGCGCCAGGATGGCCTGACGCCGGGCGATGGGATCGCTCATCTCCTTGAGGCCCTCGTTCCACCACTGCGCGCCAATGAGCCCCGGCTGCTGGGTCATCACGCGGCGCTTGACGGGATTGGCGTCTTGCTCGTTGCTCATCGTCTCCTCGTCTTCCCGTCCCTCACGGCGTGATGAGCACCGGTGTGCTCAACGCCAGGGGGTCGGTGGCACCGCGCTGCACGCGCGTGTAGAGCCCCGCGGCCTGTCCGGCGATCACGTAGACCCCGTGGTTGATCGTCTCCCCGGAGGGGCTCTCCTCCGCGGCGAAGTAGCGCTGGGCCACCCAGCGGCCGGGCAGCGCGTGCACCAGGGCCGCGTTCCACTCCCGCTGGGGAGTGAGCCGGCCCACCAACACCTCGTCGCCCTCGGCGCCATAGTCCGACTTGAGCACCCACTGCTCGCGGTCGCGCGCCAGCTCCTCGATGGGCAGCGTCTCCAGGCGCACGGTGTAGGGGATGTGGGCGCGGATGGTGGCGCGTGCCCGGGCGGAGAAGCGCGCGTGGTGCTCCCACATGAACGCCAGCGAGCGCTTGTTCTGGGTGAGCACCGCGCCGAACGGATTCACCACCGCGCACCGCCCCTCCAGACAGGCGCGCAGCACCAGGGCCAGGGGACCCGTCAGGGGCGCGCGATCCTCGAAGGACTCCTCGTCGTCCCACACGGACAGGCGCTCGCCCCACCAGTCCGTCTTGTAGTGGCGCAGGAGCACGTCACAGGGCGCGCCCAGCAGGGCCACCCGGCCGTCCGGCGCCTCGGAGAGGTTGAAGGGCGAGCCCAGGTGCACCGTGTGCCCGCGCGCCTCGAACCACTGGTGGTAGAGCCGCACGAGGCCCAGGTCCTCGGGGATCTCCGTGGGGTAGACGATGCCCACCGCGAGCCGCTCGGGCGCGGGCATGAGCAGCCGCCCGGCCAGCGCCTCCACCATCTCGCACAGCCGCTCGCCCAGCGCCCGGTTGGGGTCCTCGGTGTCCGGCCAGCCCTCGTGCACCAGGGGGTTGAGCAGCACGGCCTCGACCTCGCCCGTGGGCGTGTCGCTGTTGAGCTCGCACACCGCGAGCTGTCCGTCCTGCGTCACGAACACGTCCGCGCGCGCCACGCCATGCCAGACGGGCTGGGACGCCTGCCACATGAGCTTCTGCACGGGCGTGAGGCAGAAGAAGTCGTCCAGGAACTCGGGCGAGGCGGCGCACACGCGCGCCAGCTCGTGGTAGGCCGCCGCCACGTCCTCGGCGGCCCGGTAGAGCGCGGCGCGGCGCGCGGCGGGCACGAGCAGCGGCTCGGCCCGGAAGCGCGGCATCCCCTCCAGCCAGGGATCCGTGACGAGCCCGGTGCGCACCAGCCGCTCGGCGAGCGCCTCGTAGGTCAGGGGCGGCGGCGTCATCCGAGGCGCGTCACGAGGAAGGCGGCGGCCAGATAGGACACGGCCTCCATCACGCCCATGCCCAGGTTGCGCTCGACGGCGATGCCCTGGTCCAACCGGCCGCCGCGAAAGGAGAAGCGCGCACCGAGCAGCAGCGTCTGCACGAAGAGCTGGCGCACCGGGTAGAGCGCCAGCGCGAACAGCAGCGCCAGCCCGTAGCCGCGCAGGGACGTGCCCCAGTCCACGAAGGTGCCCTCCACCGCGTGGCCGATGATGATCGAGAGCGCCACGGTGACGCCCGCGTAGCCGAACGCCGCGGCCAGGTTCTCCCCGAGGATCTCCTCGGCGTCGTCGTAGACGGTGAGCGTGCGGAAGAGCAGCACGAAGGCATGCAGGGTGAGCTGGGCGAGCACGAAGAAGACGAGCGACACACCGAGCGAGCCCAGGTCCGAGCCGGACACCGACTTGGACAGGAGGATGCCGGTGGCCAGGTAGTGCCCGCCGGCGGCGAGCCCCGCCGCCACGTTCTCGCGCTCCACCTCGGCGTGCAGCCGCGAGCGCAGGAGCACCCGGACGCCCAGGTTGCCGAACACCTCCAGCAGCACCATGGCCAGCAGGCCGTGGGCGGCGATCCACAGCGCGTCCCAGGCCAGGCTCTCGCCTTCCGCGCTGCCCGCCACCACCGCGCCGGAGATGAGGAACAGGCCGAGCACTTGGCCGATCTGCACGAGCGCGTGGGCGAGCTGGCCCTGCTCCAGGTCCGAGCGGACCGTATGCGCGGGCGTCCACAACCGCTGGCCGGCGCGCAGGAGCAGCAGGAGCACGATCGTGGTGAGCGCGCCGAAGAGGGGCAGGTAGAGGGATCGCAGCGCCATGAGGGCGCGCATGCTACCCGACCCGGGCGCTCACGGCCTCATGGTCCTGTCGCAACCGCTCCAGGAAGCCCGGTTCGAAGACCCCATCCACCCGCAGCGAGTAGCGAAACCCCGGCCCCGCCTCCACCCCGTGGTAGTCGAAGTCGTTGAACCAGTACGCCCGGCCCTCCACCGGCGTCTTGACGCGTCGCGTCTCGTCCCAGAGGAACAGCCGCTTGCCGCCGCGCGGGCACACGGTGATGAACTGGTCCGGCGCCGTCTGCTCCTCGGGCTCGCCGTCGCGGTGGACCGTGCCGTGATCATTGGCGTTCAAACCGAGCAGCGTGCAGCGGCCGATCTCCCGGAAGGGCAGCCCCTGGACGAAGGCCAGGGTGCGGGGGAAGTACAGCCGGGCCTCGCGGGTGAAGGCCTTGCCCTGGGCGGTGCTCTTCTCGCCCCAGTAGCCACCGGGCATCAGCTCGTAGAAGACCTTCCAGGGGAAGTAGACGCCGTACTTGAACTCGAGGAAGCGCATCTGCTCGCGCGTGAGCGGGTGGTCGCGCTCCTCGCCGAACTCGTAGTCCTGGCGGCGCTTGGGATCGAAGCGCGCCGCGGGATCTCCCAGCGACACGAACGTGGCGAACTCCCGCTCGTCGAAGCCGCGGATGACCTGGCCGTAGTCGACGTAAGGGTCCTCGGCGAGCGACGGCGGGACGATGCCCATGGCCTTGTGGCTGCCGCCCGTATAGGTGGTCGTCACCTGGGCGAGCGCGTAGCAGATCTCGTCGTCCAGGGAGGCGAGCAGGCCGAGGTCCAGGTAGGGCGTCAGATCGATGAAGGGCCGTCCCCAGATGCCGGTGAGGCCCTCGCTCAAGTCGTGCATGACGCCGCCATCGTAGCGCAAGTTTCGCGGCGGTCACCGCGTCGGAACGGGAACTCTCACCAGAAGGAGGCGTCCTGGAGGAGCCGCCAATCATAGGCCCAAAGCGTCACCGTCAGTTCCCTGAGCACGTCCGATGAGGCTTCTTTCCCGTCCTGAAGAGCAGGCCCCCGGATTCGAAGTGGGTTGTGTGCCGTCTCGATCAATGAGACCTGTGCCTCTAGACCCGCATGCTCGAGCACTGCTTGGACTTCGTCGCACGCGTGTTCCAGGTAATCACCTGGAATATCGAGAAGATCCTCTCCGTCTCCAAAACCGTATTTTTTCACGACGTTCTCCACCGAGAACGCGATTTTGCGTACTGGGGCGTAGAAGGCGCTGTCCGCCGTGCGGACGAACGGGCCTCGACTCAGGCGGACCAGGACAGGGAGGAATGAACCCAGCAGATCCTCCTGGAGTCCTGCGCGCACCCAGCCGATCGCTCCTCGTATGGGGCCCATCCAGGGACAGTCCAAGGCCTCGACCTTGACGTTCATCGTCTGGAGCGCCTGCTCCGCCTCAGCCTGCTCCAGGAACTGATAGAATCCGATGAGAACGCCATGATCCTCGATGGTGCCATCCAAGCCGAGCAGAACACCGCGTAACGCCAACTCGTGCACCAGCCATGACTTCCATTCAGGCCCGATGGCCGGCTGGTCGAGGATGACCGCGAAATGGGGAGGGAGTGTGCTCTCGCCCTTGTCGTGGATGTTCAACGCGTCACCTTCCCACGGCGCCGTTGTCCCTCGTTGAATGGGGGAACGATGTCCGGAGATGGCAGGAGGGTTGGATTCTTGACCAGCGAGTGCGCTGTTGCTTCGAGCACCTCGCGGGTAAAGGGGATGTTCTCGGTGAACAATTTTCCTGCGGTCCCGCGCGTAGCCCCCGCCACGTCTTGAATCTTGGACAGGTCGAACGAAGCCGTCATGTTCTTGCCCAGTTCGTTCTTACCGACTCGCTCGAAGAGTTGCACCGTTTCGTTACCACCAACGACTTGCTCCATTGCCTTGAGTGCATGGGTGTTCTGCATTTGCGCCGTGCTGTGCTGATCGTTCTTTCCCGTCTTCATCTGCTCCAACTCGACCGGCCTCCATCGACCCTCAAGGGTTGGCTCCGCGATCAGCGCGTCCACCTCGGTAATGCTCTTCCACAGCGCTCCGTCCGCTTCGTAGAGCCCTCTCGGATTACCCTCGCGCCCCTCGTTGCGCTCTGCGAACTGCCATTCCTTTTTGGTAAAAAAACCCTTCACTCGCCGAACGACCTCGATGTTCGCGAAGACACGGTAGCCCTTGGCCGCAGGATATTTCTCGGCGAGCAACGAGCGCTGCAGCGCCTCTCCCAGTTCGCCCACCAGCATGTCGATGTCGCGAGCCTGGATGGCTTTTCTCAGGGCAGCCCAATCAGGAGGGCTCTTCAGCGTCCGCAACACCTTGACAACGTATTGGACCAACTCCTTGCCCATGGCGTCCCGCAGAAGAGGGTCCTGCAGTGTCTTGAGCCAGTTCATTCGCGCTCGCGCCAATTCGGCTTGGCTCGCGAGGACCGAGCCCCTGGCCGCCTTGACTTGGGCCTTGGATGCCCCCTCATGGGCAAGAAATGAGTCCAGGCTCTTGCGTCCCTTGACAAGCGAGCTTTCTAACGTCTGAAGCGCTCTGGCATCGCCAACCCTGCCGCGCAGTTGGAGCAACCCCCCGCGTGCGAGTTCTGGCAGGCTCTTGCTCAATGCATCCAGGATGCTGCCCGGGTCGGCGCTTTTCGCCTCGGCCCTGGCAATATCCAGAACCTCAAGCGCCTCGCCTCGTGCTTCAGGAACGAAACCACTGCCAGGCTGACTTCGCGCTGTTTCGAGCCTGGCCTCAGCCCGCACTACGGCTCGCTTCGCACCTATCTCCCTCAGTGTTGGCTGTACCCTCCTCGCCACACGTCCCATCACAATGAAAAGCAGGATGTCGAAGCCCACCTGTCCCACTTTTTCCGCGAAAGTCTCTCCAGCGGCACGCAGCTCATCCTGTGTCTTCGCACTCTCGCAGCTTTTCTCCAGCACGAACCATGCCTTCACCAGACCGTAGATATCCTCCCAAGCGAACTGGGCCAGCAAAGCGGTCGTAAGCATGCCCGCCATGATCTTGGTCACCAAGGTGGGGTCCGGCACAAGCCATAAGGCAACGTACAGGCCCATGATGCCAAACAAGGTGAGAACAAATCGCGGATCGCTGAAGGAGCGCAATGCGGTCTCACCAATCTGCCCTGGCCAACTCGTCACCGACAATTGGAGTGCGACGCGCACTTTCATCGCCACACTGAGACGCTTGACATCGACCTGTCGTTCCTCCCATTCCTCCAAAAGCTCTTGTCCGGTCATCTGCGACGTCGACGCCTGAACTGCAGGACGAATGCCCGCATGAGGAAGGGCCGAAGCCAGATGGGACGCATTCCTCGGCACCTCAAATGCGAGCAGTCTTCCAAACTGGAGTTCCTGAAGAATCACCTTTTTGAGTAGAGATGGACTGGGGGAGGTCTTGAACTTCCGGAAAACGTGCTGGATAGACTGTCTGTAGATGTCTTGCAGGGTGTGCTCATCTGAGACCAGCCACATGTCCAGCAAGCTTTTGACCCACGAAAAGCTTGCGGCCTTGTGGCCTCCCCACTGAGCCTTGCCGCTTACGAAAACGAGTAGACAGGACCGTGTGTTGTCATTTCCAGGAAGCATCCACGCTTTGGATTCAGCCATCGTGTCCCCCTTTTATTTCAATTGACATCCACAAAACGTTCAAGACCTAAACCACAACTCCTCCGCCATCAAGGCAGCCCCCTTCCATCGCACCTGGGGACATGTTGCCGATCGGCAATCAACCCGCGACCTCACCCGGTCCGGTCGCGGTCGATGAACTGCTGGCCGTACAGGTCCGCGTAGACGCCCTGGCGCGCCATCAGCTCCGTGTGGGTGCCCTGCTCCACCACCCGGCCCGCCTCCAGCACCAGGATGAGGTCCGCGTCGCGGATGGTGCTCAGCCGGTGCGCGACGACGACACTGGTGCGGCCGGCGAGCAGCGAGGTCAGCGCGCGCTGGATGAGCGCCTCGGTGCGCGTGTCGATGTTGGCCGTGGCCTCGTCGAGGATGAGCACACGCGGGTCCACGAGCACCGCGCGGGCGAAGGACACGAGCTGGCGCTGGCCCTGGCTCAGCCCCGTGGCGCCGCCGCCCAGCTCCGTGTC
The DNA here is from genome assembly GCF_016904885.1 of Archangium primigenium. NCBI lineage: Bacteria > Pseudomonadati > Myxococcota > Myxococcia > Myxococcales > Archangiaceae > Melittangium > [Archangium] primigenium. The sequence continues at coordinate 5,077,968 of NZ_JADWYI010000001.1, read as the reverse complement.
GTAGCCCTTGGGCAAGGCGGCGATGAAGTCGTGGGCATGGACGACCCGCGCGGCGGCCTCGATGCGCTCGCGGCTCACGTCCGGCAGGCCATAGGCGATGTTGTCCGCGATGGTGCCCGAGAAGAGCACCGGCTCCTGGAGCACCGTGGCCATCTGCCGCCGCAGGCTCGCGCGCGTGAGCGAGCGCACGTCGTGCCCGTCCAGCCGCACCGCGCCTCCGGTGACGTCGTAGAAGCGCGGCAAGAGGTTGGTCACCGTCGTCTTGCCCGCCCCCGTGCGGCCCACCAGCGCCACCGTCTGGCCCGGCGCCACCTCGAAGCTGACGTCGTGCAGCACCGGGTGCGCCGGGTCGTACGCGAACGACACCCGCTCGAAGGAGATGCGCCCCTCGGCGTGCTCCAGCACCCGCGCGTCCGGTGCGTCCGCCGGCTCGCGCGCTTCGTCGAGGATGGCGTACACGCGCTCGGCCCCCGCCAGCGCCGCCTGCATCAGCGTGTAGATGGAGGACACCATCTGCAGCGGCCGGAAGAACTGCTGCGTGTAGATGAGGAACGCCGCCAGCAGGCCCACGCTCAGCTCACCCTCGAGGATCCGATAGCCGCCGTAGCCGATGACCAGCGCGGTGGAGAGCGTGGACAGCACGTCGATGAGCGGCGAGAAGGCCGCGGTGATGCCCACGGCGGAGACGTTCGCGTCCCGGTTGGCCGCGTTCTTCTGCCGGAAGCGCTGGATGTTGAGCTCGGTGCGGTTGAACGCCTGCGCCTGCCGCACGCCACCCAGCTCCTCCTGCAACCCCGCCGTCACGTCGCCCACCGTCTCGCGCGTCTTGCGGTAGGCGCGCCGGGCCCGCCGGGAGAAGAACGCGGTGGTGAGCACCATCACCGGGATGATGGAGAAGCACGCCAGCGCCAGGGGCAGGTCCAGGGCCAGCATCGCCACCATCACGCCCAAGAGCCCCAGCAGCGAGCCGAGGATCTGCGTGAGGCCCTGGCCGAAGAACTGGTTGAGCAGGTCCACGTCCCCGAGCAGGCGGCTCATCAGATCGCCCAGGGGCCGCCGGTCCAGGTACGACAGCGGCAGGGCCTGGAGCTGCTCGAAGAGCCGCAGCCGCAGCGTGGAGAGCACGCGCTGGCCCACCCACCCGATGCGCTGCGTCTGCCGCCGCTGGGCGTACGTGCCCACCAGGTAGGTGGTGAACAGGAACGCCAGGGTGACGAGCAGCCCCCGCCCATCCCCGTGCGAGATGTTCCGATCGATGGCCCGGCCCACCAGGAAGGGCCCCAGGGCCTGCGCGGCCGCGCCCAGGACGATGAAGCCCAGGGCCGCCGCCAGGACGGAGCGGTAGGACCGGATTTCCCCCAGGAGCCTGCGGGCCACGGCGCTCCGGTCCTTCGCGGGCGCGTCCTCCATCTCCGCCAATCCACTCAAGTCCGAGGAGCGTCTCATCGCTCGTCCTCCCGCGGCTCGGGACGCAGCTGCGAGCCGAGGATCTCGTTGTACAGGGGGCTCGAGGCGAGCAGCTCCTCGTGCCGACCCTGGGCGACCACCTGCCCCTCGTCGAGCACGATGACCTGGCTGGCGTCGCGCACGGTGCTCATGCGCTGGGCGATGACGAGCGCCGTGCAGCGCGTGTCGCGCATGAGCCGGTCCAGGGCCTGTTGGATGTCGCGCTCGGTGCGCGCGTCCACCGCCGAGGTGCTGTCGTCGAGGATGAGCAGGCGCGGCTGGGTGAGCAGCGCCCGGGCGATCGCCACGCGCTGGCGCTGCCCGCCCGACAGGCCCACGCCCCGCTCGCCCACGAGCGTGTCATACCCCTGGGGCAGCTCCGCGATGAACGCGGCGGCCTGGGCCGCCTCGGCCGCGGCCTGGACCTCCTCGGGCGTGGCGTCCGGGCGGCCATAGGCGATGTTCTCGCGCAGCGTGCCGGCGAAGAGCGTCGCCTCCTGGAGCACGATGCCGATCTGCGAGCGCAGGCTCGCGAGCGTCACGTCGCGCACGTCCCGGCCGTCGATGAGCACCGCGCCGCCCGTGACGTCGTAGAAGCGGGGGATCAGGTTGATGATGGTGCTCTTGCCCGAGCCCGTGGTGCCGAGGATGGCCACGAACTGGCCGGGCGCGACCGTGAAGGTGACGCCCTTGAGGATCTCCCGCTCCCCGCCCGCGTAGCGAAAGCGCACGTCGCGCAGCTCCACCCGGCCCTCGATGGGCGGCAGCACCTGGGCCCCGGGCTTGTCCACCACGTCCGTCCGGGTGTCGAGCAGCTCGAAGATGCGCACCGCGGACACGCCCGCGCGCGACATCTGGTTGGTGAGAAAGCCCAGGGTGATGATGGGCAGCAGCAGGAAGGCCAGGTAGTTGTTGAACGCGAGCAGCTCGCCCACGGTCAGCCGCTCCTGGAAGATGAACCAGCCGCCCACCCCCACCACCACCACCGTGCCCACGCTCGCGAAGAAGAACACCCAGGGAAAGTAGGTGGAGATGACGGTGATGAGCCCCACGTTGAGGTTCTCGTACTCCACGTTCACGCGCTCGTAGCGCGCCGACTCCCGCCCCTCCGCCGAGAAGGCACGCACCACCCGCGCGCCCCGGAGGCTCTCCTGCAAGTGGGAATTGAGCTTGCCGAGCGTGCCCTGCACCTGGCCGAACATCGGGCCCATCTTCATCATGAAGCCGCGCAGCACCCAGAGCACCGGCGCGATCGCCAGCAGGGACGCCACCGCGAGCAGGGGCTGCAGCAGGAACAGCAGCACCGTGCACCCCACCAGCATGGCCAGCGAGGCCACCACCTGCACCGCCCCACCCCCCACGAAGGTGCGCACCTGCTCCACGTCGTTGGTGAGCCGCGTGAGCAGCTGCCCCGTCTGCGCCTGATCGTGGTAGCTGAAGCTCAGGCGCTGCAGCCGCTCGAAGAGCAGGTTGCGCAGGTCGAACGCCACCCCCTGCGAGGCGCGCTCGGCCAGGTAGCCCTGCAGGAAGTTGAAGAGCCCCCGTCCCAGCGCGAGCCCCACCAGCCCCCCCACCGCCCCGGCCACCACGGCGCGCTGGCCCTGGCCAAAGCCCCGGTCCACCGCGAGCCGCACCAGCTGGGGCGCGGCGAGGTTGGCCGCCGATGCCAGCAGCAGCGAGAGCAGCGCGCCCGCCGTCTCGGCCCGATAGTGCCGCAGGTAGCCCAGGGCCCGGCCCAGCGCCTTGCCCGATCCCGGCGCTCCTCGTCTCGCGTCCATGACCCGTGTGCCTCCTACTGGCTCAATGCCATTGCACTGGCCGTCAGGCTAGGGGAAGACTGCGCGGCGTGATCCCCGTTCATTCCTTCCTGTCCGCTTTCCTGACGCTTCAGACCCCCACCCCCCCTCCTGCGCCCCCGCCCGCCCCGGTGGCCGCCGAGTCCGCCGCCGAGCGCGCCGCCCAGGCCGCCGAGCGCGCCGCCCAGGCCGCCGAACGCTCCGCCGCGGCCGTCGAGCGGCTCGCCCAGGGCCTCGCGGGCCCCGTCGCCGCCGCCGAGCAGAAGAAGGCCGAGGAGCAGAAGGCCGAGGCCGCCACCACGGCCAGCGCATGGGACGTCACGGTCGGCATGGGCCTCATCTTCGTCACCGGCAATGCCTCCACCGTGACGCTCAACGGCCTCATCTCCGCGGAGCGCAAGACGGAGAACTGGATCTACGCCGTCAAGGCCCTGGGCGCGTATGGCCAGGCCCGCGCCCCCACCCTGGAGGGCCAGCCCCAGGCGCCCGATCAGGTGGTGGCCCTCAACGCGCTGCTGCAATTGCGCGGCGACCGCCGCTTCACCGAGCGCCTCAGCGGCTTCCTGCTGGCGAGCGCGGACACGGACCACGTCAAGAGCGTGGAGGCGCGCGGCGGCTTCGAGGCGGGTGTGGGCGTGCAGTGGTGGGACGTGAAGCACCCGGATGGCAGCAACTCCTTCCTGCGCACCGACCTGGCCCTGCGCTACGGCCGCGAGGCGCGCTTCCAGTACTACCCCACCCCGGTGAACCTGCCGGACGTGTCGCTCGGCGGCCCCCGCGTGGGCGCCGCCTTCCGCCATGGGGTGACCAAGGACATCGCCCTCCTCGAGGAGCTGAGCGTGCTGCCCAGCCTCATCGAGGGCTCCCGTCTGCTCATCACCAACCAGACCCAGCTCAACGTGCGACTCACCCGGACCCTGGCCATCGCCACCACCTTCCTGCTCCAGTACGACAGCCAGCCGGCGGCCGGAAAGCTCTCCACCGACACCTCGCTGTCCCTGAGCGCCACCGTCACCTTCTAGGCAGTGCCCTCGTCCCGCTGGCCCGCCTCCCGGGCGGGCGAGCGGGCGCCATGCGGCTCCCGGCGGCCATGCCTAGCTTGGAGTCCATGAGTCTCGTGACGCTCTACACGAAGCAGGACTGTCCGTACTCACGGAAGGCCCGGGAGTTGCTGCGCGGTCTCGGCATCGACTACGAGGACATCGACGTGACGCACGACAAGCGCCGTCTCCTCCAGATGATGGAGCGCTCCAATGGGGGCATCTCCGTGCCGCAGGTCTTCATCGCCGGGCACCACATCGGGGGCTACTCGGAGCTGCGCCAGCTCCAGGCGCGGGGCGACCTCATGACCCTGCTGGGCGGCGGCCGGGACGCGGTGCCCAGTCCGTCCTGAGGACGCCGGGGCTCAGCCCTCGAGGCCGCGGTACCACGCCACCAGCCGCGCGAGTCCCTGCTCCAACGTCACCTGGGGCCGGAAGCCCGTCTCGCGCTCGAGCGCCGCCACGTCCGCGCACGTGGCGTCCATCTCCTCGGGGCGCGCCGCGCGCATCTCCACCCAGGCCGTGGTGCCCAGCTGCTCCTCGAGCAGATCCACCACCCGTGACAGGGTCACCGCCCGGCCCAGGCCCACGTTCAAGACGCGGTAGAGCGGCAGGCCCGAGGGGGCCGCGTCCAGCACCCGCACCAGCGCCTCCACCACATCGTCGATGTAGGTGAAGTCGCGCTGGATCCTGCCCTCGCCATGCATCTCCAGGGCGCGGCCCTCCAGCATCGCCCGCAGGAAGACCATGGGCGCCATGTCCGGCCGGCCCCAGGGGCCATACACGGAGAACAGCCGCAGGCCGGTGATGGGCATCGCGTACTGGTGGCTGTAGGCGTAGGCCATCATCTCGTTGGCGCGCTTGGTCGCCGCGTAGATGCTCAGGGGCCGGTCCGCGATCGAGTCCTCCGCGAAGGGCATGTCCGCGCCCGCGCCATACACGGAGCTCGACGAGGCGAACACCAGGTGCTCCACGCGCGAGCGCCGACACAGCTCCAGCACCTGGAGAAAGCCCGTGACGTTCGTCTCCGTGTACTCGGGCGACTCGGAGTCCATCGTCCGCACGCCCACGCGCGCCGCCAGGTGCACCACGCGCTCGGGCCGCGCGCCGTCGAACAGCTCCTGACAGGCGCGCGTGTCGCGGATGTCCATGCGGTGGAAGCCGAAGTTGGAGGCCGCCCGCAGGCGCGACAGCCGCGTGGCCTTCAACGTCACGTCACCCGACGTGTCCAGGTTGTCCACGCCGATGACGGTGTCCCCGCGCGCGAGCAACCGCTCACAAACGTGATATCCGATGAAGCCCGCGGCTCCCGTGACGAGCACCTTCATGTCCCTGCTCCCTTGCGACCCTGGCCCCCCCGTCCAGCGGTCCCAGGACATACCACTGACACCCGCCTCGATTCTCGGGTGGTGAAGCGCTTTCCGCCGCGCGCCAATCCCTGGAATTCAGTCCCTCCGCGATACCTCGGCGCCGCTTCCGGAGAAACGCGCGCCGCACCCCAGCGGGTCGCGGTCCGCGACCACACTCCATACGTACAATGACCGAGGGCGCGCGGTCCCCCGCAGTCCCGGCGATAGCGGAGATAAGCCGCGCCCTCACGGCAGCAGCCGCACCGCCTGGATGACGGCCTGACGGACGTGGGCGCGCCAATCCGCGCGGGCCCGCGGAAGCGGCCGCGTGGTGGTGTCCGGCACGTCGTCGCTCGCCCAGACATGACCCGTGGGGCCCACCATGCGCAGCTCGAGTTCCACCTCTGTCTGTCCGGTGGGTTGAAGCGAGACACCGTCCAATCGCAGCAGCACCAGCACCACGGTGGCCTGCGCGCCGTGCTGCCGCGCCAGCGCCGAGGCCCGGGGCACCGAAGGCGTGGGCCCCACCTCGGTCTCCACCCACACCACCTCGTAGCCCCGCGCCCGCAGGGCCTCGGCGCCCGCGCGCGCCACCACGTCGCGCGGTTGCTCCTTGCCCCGCACGTGGCCCAGCAGCCCCCGCGGCGAGGGCCGAGGCACCTCCGAGGCCGCCAGCACCACCACGCGCGAGGGGACGCCGTCGGCCCGGCGGGGCGCGCCCGCGCAGGCGAGCACGAGAGACAGCAGCAGGAGGGGCCCCCACGGCCCGGTGCGCGCGCAGGTCATCGTCTCCCGCAACAGACGGACCCCGGGAACGATGCCCGCCGCCCCGCGCTGGACACCGCGCCCACACAACCTTGCTCCAAGATGTCCGATACCCGAGGGTTCCCGGGAGTTTCACTCAAGCCCGGGATTTGCCCCCTCGCGGAGATTTCCCCCCATGGAAACGAAGTGGAGTCCGAGAAGTCTCGTCGTGTCGTTGTGCGCGCTCCTGCTGGCCACGGCCTGCGGGGGTCCCGAGGAAGGCGCGGTCCCCATGGATCCGCGGAGCGAGGAGATCATCGCCCTGGACTCCGCGCTGGGGTCCGTGGACATGCACCACCTCATGTCCGATGCCGACATCTCCGGCTATCAGACCGTGTCGGTGGATCAGGTCCAGAGCTTCCTCGCGTCCAAGGGCTCCTACCTGGCCAACTACCGGGATCCGGCCTTCGGCAACAAGACGGCCGCCACGCTGATCGTGGAGCGCGCCAGGGCCTTCACCATCAACCCGGTGTACATCCTCGCCCGCATCGAGACGGAGTCGGGCCTCATCCGCAGCGGCAAGTCCACCAACCTGGCCAAGGCCACGGGCTGTGGCTGCCCGGACGGCAGCGGCTGTGATTCGCAGTACACGGGCTTCGGCAGGCAGGTGGAGTGCTCGGCGAAGACGTTCCGCAACTACCTGCGGGACCTGGAGGCCGGACGCCCCACCCTCTCCGGCTGGAAGGCCGGCGTGAGCAAGAACACGTTGGATCCGTGCACGGTGCGGCCCGCCAACAACGCCACCGCCGCCCTCTACACCTATACGCCCTGGGTGGGCGCGTACGCCACGCAGTGCGGCACCTCCCAGTGGGGCGGCTCGTCGCTGGTGGCCGCGCTCTACCGCGAGTTCCGTGACAGCCGGCAGTGGGGCGGCCCGTGCACCGTGGGCGGGGACATCCTCGTGCGCTACAACCAGATCGGGGGGGCCGGGGGCGTGCTCGGCGCGTGCACCACGAGCGAGCTGACGACACCGGACGGCGTGGGCCGCTTCAACCACTTCCAGAACGGCAGCATCTACTGGACGCCCGAGACGAAGGCCTGGGAGGTGCACGGCCTCATCCGCGCGCGCTGGGAGGCGCTGGGCTGGGAGACGGGCCCCCTGGGCTACCCCACCACGGGCGAGACGGCCACCCCGGACGGCGTGGGCCGCTACAACCACTTCAAGAAGGGCAACTCCCTGGGCAGCATCTACTGGACCCCGGCCACGGGCGCCTGGGAGGTGCACGGCCGCATCCGTGACAAGTGGGCGGAGCTCGGCTGGGAGAAGAGCGCCCTGGGCTACCCCGTCTCCGACGAGTACGCCGTGACGGGCGGCCGGGAGAGCGAGTTCCAGAAGGGCTTCATCACCTTCACCGCCTCCACCGGCGCGCTCTCCGTCCGCATGAAGTAGCGCGGGCGCCGCGAGGGGTCGCGGTGAAAGGCCTGGAGATGGGAATGGAACAGTCTGGGGCAAAAGCATGGTCGGGCCTGCTGCTCACCCTTGTCCTGCTATCCACGGGCTGTGCCTCGCTGACACCACCACCCGGTCCAGGCACGAGCCTGCGTTACACCCCTCGCGAGACCACGGAACGTGCCTCGACTCGAAGGCATGGCGTCGAGCCCTCGCGTCCGCGCGGCTCGACGTCCGCGCCCGAAGAGCCGGAACGAATTCATCGGCACCGGACCGCCCAAGAGGCACTCGCGGCCCAGTTGGCGTTTCGCGGTGCCCTTCGCGAATTGTCCAGTTCCACAAGCCGCATCTCCCACGCGCTTTCCCAACTCAAGGCGCAGGGGCGAGGCCTCTCGGGCAAGCACGCGGACCTCTTCGTGCAATTCATCGACTTCGGCACCAGGCAGATGCGGTGGATCGACATCCAGCGCGTCGCCGCCACGAGCCTGGCCAACACCGCCTCGGAAGTAGAAGCCCCCGACCTGCAGCTCGCCCTGTTGCGCATGGCCGGCCCTCGGCTGGAAGCCGCTATGCTGGGCTCGATCCTGCTCGCTACCTGGCTCGATTGCCTGCACCTCGTGGACGCCCTGCTCGACCCATTCCTCTACAGCGTGGAGCGGATGGCTCGGGACCTGAGGGATTGGCGGGAAATGCTCGAGCCCAAGTTGGGGGCGCTCTCTTCGCTGGTGCCCGACCAGTTGGAGGCCACGGCGCACGACATCCCCGCCCTGGTGGGTCATCTGTCGGACGCACTCGCGACCCTCGTGTCGAACGTGCGCGAGAAGGCGGAGTTCACCGAGAAGGTCCTCGTGCTCAGGGACCTCCTCCTATCAGTCCCTTTGATGCTCGAGGCGCCCCTATTGGCGTCCGAGGCATCGTCGGCGTCCGCCCTGCTCGGCGTGGGTCTGACGGTGGGCGGCGATGGCGTGATGATGGGCACACGCCTTGTCGTCTCCGCCGAGTGGGTGGAGATGATGCGGCGGTTGATCCACGCGGGTGTCCTCTCTCTCCCCGCTGTCACCGCCGCCGTGAGGATTCATGCGGGCGGTACCGTGCTGGCGCAAGCACACGGCGAGCTGCCGCGGGGGGTGCGCGATGCACTCGGAGACGGACCCGAAGTGCGAGCCATGCGCGCAACGGGAAAGGCGGGAGCTGGCATGGCCGAGCCGCCGCGGCACCACGTCATGCCGAAGGAGTTCCGCTCGTGGTTCGAAAAGCGTGGCTTCACTGGCGAGATGGACATCAACCAGTTCTGCGTGGAGATGGAGCGGGCGCACCACGAGGCCATTCACGGGGGCGGCCACTGGAAGCTGGGGCGCGCATGGTCCGGTGAATGGAACCGGATGATCATGAAAGCGCTGCGCGACGCCGAGGCTGAAGCGGGTCGGATGTTGACGCGGAACGAGGTCATGGACATCGTCGCGGACCGGATGCGCTTCTACGACATCCCGATGAATTTTTCTCCTTGGGGACGGTGATGACCGACGGGCGTTCGTGGGAGGGCAACTGGAAGGTGCGCCTGTACGAACGCGTCCGCGCGCGCGGGTATGACTCGCTCACCGCCTTCGCGGATGCGCGCCCAACGGCCTCGCTGGTGGCGCTGGCCGAGGAACTGGGTCCGGACGATATCGCTGGAGTGCAGATCTTCAACGGGCTGCTCGCCGAGGCGGAGCGCGGCCGTCGGGTCACACGGCTCGTTCGCGGGCAACTCGTGCGAGAGCTGTGGGCAGGTCTCCCGAACGGTTGGCCCGCCCTGATGGATGACGCCACCCGCTTCAAGGTCGCCAAGGCCATTGGACTGTGGAGTTCCCTGACTCCGACGACCCATGAGGCGCGCGTCGAACAGGCACGGGCAATGCTCCGTGCCACACCACCTGCCCCCGGTTGGCTCCCGCTCGGGCCTGACGACGAGTTGCTGCGCACACTCCTGCCCGACGAAGAGTCCTGAGTGTTCCAGCCGCGAGCCCTGGGAGGCGTCAGGGAACCGCGCAGCCCGATTCGAGATTGGCCGAGAGCGCGGTGGCCACGCGGGTGATGCTCTTGGGCGTTACCGTGATCGGCGTCACCTGCACGGCACCGCCCTCGGCGTACTCCTGCTTGCCCTCGACGGGCTGGAACTCGGCCTCGGTGGGGGTCCGCACGCAGCCGGTGCCACCGGAGAAAATCTGGCGCAGGGTCAGCGTGGGGCCCGACAAGCTGAAGGAGAGCGTGGAGCCCTCGGGGCCCGACGTGGCCTGAAGCCCCCCGTAGAGCGCCTCCTGCAAGGACCCGTCCGGGGCGAACCGGGCGAGCACGTGGGCGCGCACGTCGGAACCGAACGCGCCGCTGTTGGCCGTGAAGGTCATCCACGTGTCCTGACCCATGGGCACGAGTGAGTAGCCACCGCCGAACTGGAGGGGCGCGCGGGTGGCCCCCGTCGACGTGGGCACTTCCTGGGAGAGCCGCGCCCGGCTCATCTTCCGGAGTCGGCCCTGGGCGTCGAACGTGGTGATCAGGAAGGGGCTGAGCGCCGCCACGCTGTCGCCGCGTGTGGAGTCGTTGCCCATCCCCACCATCAAGGAGCCATCCGCCAGGGTGCGCACGCCCGTCAGGGAGTGGTTGCCAGGCCCGGGCGACGCGAAGCTCTGCCACGCCACCGCGCCCTCCGCGGACACCTTCGTGAGCGTGACGCCCGTCATGCGTGCGCGGTCCCCGTAGCCGACGCCCGCGACGATGAAGCCATCGGCCACGGCCACCGCGTGGGTCGAGGGTATCTGCCGCGCCCACACCGGTTGGAGCCGGGCGTCCAGGCGCAGCAGGTTGTTCCCCGAGACGAGCAGTCCTCCGTCGTCGAGCGCCAGGGCCTTGCCCGGAGCCATGTTCGAGAACTCGACGGCCTGCTGCACGGCCCCCGTGCCCAGGTCGAGCCGCATCACCCGGAGCGTGCCGGGATAGCTGTCTCCCGCGATGACGAACAGCGCGCCGTCCTTGCCCGGCACCAGGTGCGTGGGAAGGGTCCGCTCATCGAGCCGCATCGCCCACGTGAGCGACAGGGAGGCATCGAGGCGCACGATCGCCACGTCCGCGTTGTAGCCCTTGTCGTCGGCCAGCAGCGCGGCGAGCACCACGCCCCCGTCCGGCAGTGCGGCGAGAGTGCCGTTGTCGTAACCCACGAAGAACCGCGTCCCGGAGAGGGTCAGCGTGGTCGCGGTGTTCTCCCGGGGCACCGTGCTTCCTCCCCCGCCACCTCCCGCGCTGGTCACACCACAGGCCGTCCACATCAGCAGAGCCAGTCCACACCACTCACGCGCGAGCCGCATCCGGGGCCTCCTGAACGGCGGCGAGGATACGTGGCGCGAAGGCGAGGCCAACCCCGCGTTCAGGGGGGCGCGCTCCCGAGGTGCTCCAGCGGGTCGTGACGCGCGGCCCTCGCCTCGTCCGCGCGCTTCAGGAAGGCGCCCGGCGTGAGCCCGACGAGCTCCCGGAAGTCGGTGATGAGGTGCGCCTGGTCGTAGTAGCCCGCGTCCACGGCGATGCGCCCCCAGTCCCTCGCGCTCGTCGCCATCCCCAGGGCCCGCCGCAGGCGCACGGTCCGCGCGAACTCCTTGGGCCCGATGCCGATGCTCTCCGTGAAGGCGCGGCGCAGATGCCGCGCCGTGACGCCCAGCCGCTCCGCCACGCTCTCCACCCGCACCTCCTCGCCCTCGAACAGGCGGACCGCGCGGCGGGCGAGCCGGGCCGATGCCGGTTCCTCCGCCTGCTGGAGCCGCGGGACGAGCGCCCGGGTGAGCCGGTCGAACACCTCCGGCAGGCCCCGCGCCGCGAGGAGCTCCAGGCGGAGGTCCTCGCCCGAGCGGCCCCAGAGGTCCTCCACGGAGACGATCCGGTCCGTCAGCGCGTTCGCGGCCACCCCCAGCATCGGCGTGGACCAGCCGGGCTTGAACTGGATCATCACCGCCCACGTGACGCCGGTGGCGTTCTTGAACAGCGCCCGCGTGCGGGGACCCGAGACGCACACGTCCCCCGTCCGCCCCTCCTCGAGCGCCCGGAAGACCAGGGTCGTCCGCCCATCGGGCAGACGGTCCACGGGCTGGGCGCGTCCGTCGGTGGCCACGATGGCACGAACGTCCTCGACGAAGCGGGAGAGCGGCGACCTCACGGCGGCGGTGTCCATCATGCGTGGCCTCGCATTCTCGTGTGTCCACTGCGGCCGTTCAAGCCTGGGGAGGGCCCGAGTGAAATGTCCGTTCCTTCCAATCCCCGCGCGGCGGCGGGAGGTACGACCGTGAGCATGAGCCATCGAGATTTCTCGGAGCAGGTCGTGGTCGTCACTGGAGCGAGTGGAGGCGTGGGGGCCGCCGTCGCGGAGGAGCTCGCGCGGAGGGGCGCCTCGGTCGTCCTGGCCGCGCGCCGCGCCGGCCCCCTGGGCGACGTGGCCCGCCGGTGTGGGAGCCAGGCCCTCGCCGTCGTCGCCGACATGACGAAGCGCGATGACGTGCAACGCCTCTTCGACGAGGCCCTCGCGCGGTTCGGCCGCGTCGACATCTGGATCAACAACGTGGGCCGTGGCATCGGCCGCCCCCTGCTGGAGATCACCGACGACGACGTCGACGCGATGATCCGCGACAACCTGAAGTCGGTGCTCTACGGCATGCAGGTCGTCACGCCCCACCTCCAGGCCCGCGGCACGGGCGCGATCGTGAACGTGTCGTCCCTGCTCGGCCGCATCCCCCTGCCTCCGCGCGCGGCCTACGCGGCGTCCAAGGCGGCGATGATGTCGCTCTCGGAGGCGTTCCGCATGGAGCTGGCGGGCTCGCATCCTCACCTGCGCGTGGTGGTCGTGTACCCCGGTCGGATCACGACCGACTTCGGCCGCAACGCGCTGGGTCAGCCCACGGCGCCGAGCGCGCGGCTTCCCGCCGAGGCCCTCGCCGCCGTGAGCGGCGCGCCCCAGACGGCGGAAGAGGTCGCGCACGTGGTGTGCGACGCCGCCCTGAACGCCCGCGGAGACGTCTACACCCAGCCCGACGCGTCCACGCACGTGCGGGCGTACCAGGAGAAGCAGTCATGAACGCGCCCCACGCCCCCACCCCCGTCCTCTCGGTCAGCCCCCTCGTGCTGCCCGCCCCCGGCCGCGGCGTCGACCTCCAGGTGCGCGTCTCCGCGCCCGTGACCGGAAGCCACCTGCCCATCCTCCTGCTCTCGCACGGCCACGGCCGATCCAACCACCTCTCGTCGTTGAACGGCTACGCCCCGCTCGCCCACTATTTCGCGGCGCATGGCTTCGTCGTGATCCAGCCCACCCACCTGGACTCGAAGACGCTCAGCCTCGGCCCCGAGGTGCCCGATGCGCCCCTGTACTGGCGCTCGCGGGCCCAGGACATGACGCGCATCCTCGATCAGCTCGACATGATCGAGGGCGCCGTCCTCGGGCTCGCCGGGCGCGTGGACCGCGGCCGGGTGGCCGTCCTCGGGCACTCGATGGGCGGACACACCGCGAGCCTGCTGCTCGGCGCCCGGAGCAAGGCGCTCCCGGGCGGCACGGACGTGACCCTCGCCGAGCCTCGAATCAAAGCCGGCGTGCTGCTCGCCGCGCCCGGCCGGGGCGATGCCCTCAGCGCGTTCGCGGCCGAGAACTACTCCTTCTTCTCGACCACCGACTTCTCCACGATGACGACGCCCACGCTCGTGGTCGCCGGCGACCAGGACGACTCGACCCACCTGACGGTCGCGGGCCCCTCCTGGCACGCGGATCCCTACACGCTCGCCCCGGGCCCCAAGTCCCTGCTCACCCTGTTCGGCGCGGAGCACGGCCTGGGCGGCGTCTCCGGGTACGACGTCGCCGAGACCACGGACGAGAACCCCGCGCGCGTGGCCGCCGTCCAGCGCCTGTCCTGGGCCTACCTGCGCTCCGCGCTCTACCCGGGAGACCCCGCCTGGAAGGACGCGCAGCGGGCGCTGACGGACACGGCCCAGCCGCTCGGGCGGGTCGAGTCCAAGTAGCTACCCGTCCCCCGTCCGCGCGGGCGAGGCGGCGCCGAAGTGCCGCTCGAGCAGGGCCACGAGCCAGTCCATGAACACGCGCACGCGCGGGGGCACCTTGCGCTGGTAGGGGTGCACCAGCGCGAGGGGCAACGGGGGCGGACGCACGTGGGCGAGCACCTCGCGCAGCCGCCCCTCGGCCAGGTGGTTCGCGACGCCCGAGGCCGGCACCTGGATGAGGCCGAAGTGCGCCAGGCCCCCGGCGATATAGGCCTCGGACTCCGTCACCGTCAGGGTCCCCGCGAGGACGAGCGCGCGTGGCTCGCCCCGCACCACGAAGTCCAGGGGGTAGGGCTTGCCCGTGGCGCGCTCCAGGTAGTTCACCGCGTGGTGGGCCTCCAGCGCCTCCAGGGTGCGGGGCTCCCCGCGCCGGGCGAGGTAGAGCGCGCTCGCGCAGGTCACCTGCGGCATGGGCGGCAAGCGCCGCACCACCAGCCCCGGCGTGTCCACGGTGCCCCCGCGCAGCGCGCAGTCCACCCCTTCTCGCGCGAGGTCCACCGGCCGGTCCCCCGTGCCCACCACCACGTCCACCTGCGGGTAGCGCTCATGGAACTCCGGCAGCGCGGGGATGACGATGTTCGCCGCCATGTTGCCCACCATGTGCACGCGCACCGTGCCCCGCGGCTTCGCACCGCCCGGGGCCAGCTCCGCCTCCGCGCTCTCCAGGTCCGACAGCAGCCGCGTGCAGGTGCGGTGGAAGAGCTGCCCCTCGGCCGATACGCTCACCTCGCGCGTCGTGCGGTGCAGCAGGCGCACGCCGAGCCGCGCCTCCAACCGCTGCACGGCGAGCGTGACCGTGGCGCGCGGCATGCGCAGATCCTTCGCCGCCTTGGAGAAGCTCCCCAGCTCGACGATGCGGGTGAAGACGCGCATCTCGTCCAGACGATCCATCCCCCATTGTTCATGGATTTTGAATGGAGAAGCCACGGCGTTCGCCTTCCCTGAACGACGGCGCGCCCGTATTCATGCCGTGTGTCCGGGCCCTGGAGGCCCGGTTTCCTCACGGAGAATCCCCATGAAGACCCCCGAGAAGACCACGGATGTCGCCATCATCACCGGAGCCTCGCGCGGGATTGGCCGGGCCATCGCCGTGCGGCTGGCGCACGAGGGCCGCGCCGTCCTCGTCAACTACGCGAGCAACGAGCAACAGGCCGCCGAGGTCGTGCGGGAGATCACCCAGGCGGGCGGCCGAGCGCTGGCCGTGCGCGCCGATGTCTCCAAGCCCGACGAGGCGAAGCACCTGTTCGACGTGGCGGAGCGCACGTGGGGGCCGGTCACCGTGCTGGTGAACAACGCGGGCGTGGGCCAGCACCAGGAGACGATCGCGCAGACGAGCGACGCCCTCTACGAGCGCATCATGTCCATCAACGTCCGGGGCACGTTCAACACCCTGCGCGAGGCGAGTCAGCGCATGCCCGCGGGCTCGCGCATCGTGAACGTCTCCACCAGCGTGGTGGGCACGCTCAACCCCGGCTACGCCGTGTACGCGGCGAGCAAGGCCGCCGTGGAGACGATGAGCCGCGTCTTCGCCAACGAGCTGCGCGGGCGGAACATCCGGGTGAACGTGGTGGCCCCGGGCCCCGCGGCCACCGAGCTGTTCTTCGAGGGCAAGTCCCAGGAGTTGATCGACGCCATCATCAAGCGGGCCCCCATGGAGCGGTTGGGCACGGTGGAGGACATGGTGCGCGTGGTCGCCTTCCTGGTGGGCGAGGAGTCCGGCTGGGTCCACGGCCAGGTGCTGCGCGTGAACGGCGGCATGGTCTGAGCCGACAGGGGGAGCATCGGTCAGTGGGAGGATGCTGTGTGTGGATGCGCAACGTTCGGCGCCTTGCGCCGACAATCTACTCAAAAGACACACACACGGAGTCCACCATGCTCAAGCGGATCCTCGGCTTCTCCCAGCCCCAGCGCCCGTCCTTCCCCTCCCCCCAGACGCAGTCCCCGTCGCCGAAGCCGTCCACGCCGGGCTACCAGGACGTGAAGGCCTCCATCGGCCAGGACGACTTCTACGCGAAGATGGCCAAGGCCGACCCGGCCAACGCCGACAAGTGGCAGGAGATGGTGAAGGTCCAGAAGCAGTTCAAGGACGCCGAGGCGTCGTACACGCAGCCGGAGGCGCGGACCTACAGCGAGTCCAACCGCGAGACGCTCCACCGCGCGGCCACCCATCTGCTCAAGACGCAGGGCGCGGACCACGTCTACGACGACTTCATCCAGATGCACCCGGCGGTGTTCAAGGAGAACGGGGCCTGCTCGCTGCCCTTGACGGCGCAGGTGAGCATCCTCGGCAACACCAAGCCCTCCATGGTCAACGGCGAGAACGCCAAGCGCCTGTTCAACGGCTTCACGAACGACGCCCCGTACCAGAAGCTCGTGCAGCACGCGGCGGACAAGACGCGGGACTCCCGCCTGAAGGAAGGCAAGCCCGTCACGACCAGCGGCTACACGAAGTAGGCGAGACCCACGGACGGGACGGAGCGTCGGGGTAGTCTTGGAGAGGTCCCATCCGCGACCTCCCTCCGAGCCCCCTCCCCGACTCGCCGATACGTTCCGCTGAGATTCCCATGCACACGTCCAAAGTCAGACGCCACACGCTGTCGACGGTGTTCCTGGGATGCCTGGGGTTGGGGCTCGGGGCCCTCATGGGCCCGGGCTGTCGGCATCCGCCTCCCGTGGCCTCCGTGCAGGCCGCACGGACGGACGACCCGCGAGGGGATGACGACCCGCGGAAACAGGCCCTGGCCACCCCTCCGCGCTCGCACGTCTTCAACCATGGACCGTTGACGCTCGAGGACCAGGTGGCGCGTCCGGGCGTGGCGAACTGGCTGCATGCCTGGGGGGACTGTTGCCACCCGGCGGGAGTGCGCGTGCACTGGGAGGCGGCCCGGGGCGCGCTGGAGGTCGACCTCCTGGACGTGGAAGGCCGGCCCCTGCCCCTGGACGCGCCCGGAGACATCGCCCAGCGCGCGGCGGGCGAGGTGCGGCTCCTCCGGGCCGAACACGGCGGCGCGTTCCTCGTGCGCATCCAGGCCCCGGGCGCGGTGGCCGTGCCCTACACCGTCGAGCTGTTCGCCCCCGTGTTCGTCCGGTGACGCCGAACTCCATGGAGGCAGGCGGGGCACGCCGCGCGGAAAATGAAATCCCGCCGGGAACCTTTTGGACCCTGGCGGGTGCAACCCGCTGAAATGCCCATCCTGGCGGTCCTCGGTCCACAGACGCCCCTCCCTCGGAGCACCCCCAGCGAGCTCGCGCCCGCCGTGGTGGAGCGCGCCCGCCGCGGGGACGCCGACGCCATGCGGGCCCTGGTGCTCCACCACCAGAAGCCCGTCCACGCCCTGCTCTACCGGCTGCTGGTGCCCAGCGGGCGCGGGGCGCTGGTGGAGGACTGCACCCAGGAGACCTTCCTGCGCGTCTACCGCGCCCTGCCGGACTTCCAGCCCCAGGGCGCCGCGAAGCTCTCCACCTGGATCCTCACCATCGCCACCCGGCTGGCGCTCAACGAGCTGCGGAGACCCTCCCTCGTCGTCGCCGTGGACGAGCTGGCGGCGCTGCCCGTCTCCAGCCCCTTGCATGCCGACTCCCTCGTGGAGCGCCGCGCCCTGGGCCAGGCCATCCGCGACGCGCTCGGCCAGCTGCCCCCGGACCAGCGCGCGGTCCTCGTCCTGCGCGAGCTGCATGGTCTGGAGTACGCGGAGATCGCCGGGATCCTCGACCTGGAGCTGGGCACCCTCAAGAGCCGCCTGGCGCGTGCCCGCGCGGCCATGCGCACGGCCCTGGAGCACCATCATGGCTGACCCTCCCGCTCGCGATCCCGAGTCGTTGGATCTCTCCGCCTTCGAGGTCCCCGAGCCCCCGCCCGGGCTCGCGGACCGCGTCCTCGCCCGGCTCCCCCTGGCCCCCCGGCCCGAGCGCCGTCCGCCCTGGAGGCGGCTGGCCGCGGTGGCCGCGGTGCTGCTGCTCGCGCTGCCGGGGGCCTGGTGGGCCCTGCGCGAGTTCGGGCCGCCCCATGCCGGGGAGCGGGACTTCACGCGGCGCGAGACGATCGCCCTGGGCCCGTCCGCGCTCGCCGTCGCCGAGCCCGGCACGCGGCTGCGCTGGAGCCTGGGCCGCCGAGGCGCCGTGCACGTGCAGCAGTCCGTGGGGCGCGTCTTCTACCGCGTGGAGACTGGCTCCGACTTCCGGGTGGACACCCCCTCCGGTCAGGTCGTGGTCCGGGGGACGTGCTTCACCCTCGAGGTCCCCGCGTCCCCCGCGTCCCGGGCGCTCCTGAGCGTGCAAGAGGGCCGTGTCGCCGTCACGCACCTGCTCCACACCACCGAGGTGAGCGCGGGAGAGCGGGCGGAGCTGCTCGCGGACCGTGCGCCACGGCGCCTCCCCGAGCCCGGGTCCGAGCACGCCGGGGAGAGCCCGGGCGTCGCCTCGGGGGGCCCGCACGTGTCGCGCCCCCGCGAGGACGCTTCCGGGGCCGAGCTGGAGTCCCTGCGCGAGCGGGTGCGCCTGCTGGAGCAGTCCCGTCCGGGCGCGCGGCGGCCCTCGGCCGGCGCGTGGCTCAACCCGAGCCACGAGACCTTGCTCCAGCTGGCGAAGGAGTGCCGGCTGCGCTGGGATGCACCGAGTCTCCAGCAGCGGCCTCATCTTCCCAACGCCGGGGAGTGGGCGGAGCTGGGCGTCACGGAGGCGGAGCTGGCCGTGGTCCAGGACGTCCACGAGGCCTTCGTCGCCTGGGCGCTCACGCAGCTGAGGGCGATCTACGTCGAGGTCACGGGGGACGAGGACAGCGCACAGGTGCTGGCCGCGCATTCGCTCCAGTATGAGATCCGCGACAAGTCTCCGGAGCTCAGCCTCCAGCAGGCCTATCAGCGGCTGGCCCGGGAGCGGGCGGGACTCCAGAGCCCACCGTCCGACCCCTCGGGCATGACGCCCGCCGAGCGTCTGGTTCGCTTCACCCTGGGCCTGGGCGATGCCTACGAGCGCGCCCTGGCCGAGAAGCTGGGCTCGAAACGGGCCCGGGAGCTGCGCCAGAAAAACGATGGCTGGCTCGAGCGCCGCGACTCCCAGGAGGGCTGTCCTCCCCCCGGGGACTGACCTCCTGGCTTCCACCGCCGCGCGAGGCGCGCGGCGTTCCGTCTCACCCCCCACGAGAGCGCCTGAACGCGCTCCCATTGAAACGAGGCCTGTCGATGAAGTCCCTGCTCACGCTCCCCTTGGTGATGGTGCTCCTGACCGCGTGTGGTTCCGCCGCGACCCGCTCGGACCCAGACGCGGTCGAGTCCACCGAAACGGTGGAGTCCTCCCTCTGCAACGCCACCTGTCCCCATGTCAGCTTCTACTACTGCGCCCCCGACGACGGTTACCGCTGTGGCCCCTGCGAGGCGCACAACGCCATCGCGTGCTACCCGATCCCCGCATCAGGCACCTACTCCGTGTGCGGCGGAGGCTGTCCGGAAGGCGGCTTCGTGACCCAATACTATGAGCGAACCAACTGCGACCTCGCCGGAACGCCCAAGCTGTCTGTCAATTGCGCCAAGCCGTACCCGGACCAGACGACGTTCACGGCCTGTGGTCTGCAGTGCCCCTCGGGGTACACCCTCGGCGCCAGCTGGTTCGAGCGCCAGTGTGATGCGGTCTGTGCGGTGAGCAGCAGCCCCACCTGCACCAATACGGCCGACAACGCGATGCGGTGCGACAAGATCCCCTGAAGTCCCCCGTGCTTTCGCGCTCGCGCCCTCGGCCTCGACGCTCTATGAGACGAGGGCATGAGCCACACGCCAAGAACCGGGCGCGGCCGCGCGCTGCTGGCAGGCGCCTTGAGCCTGCTCTCCGGCGCCGCCGCCAGGGCCGATGACGCCCCCTTCGGGGTGTTCCAGCTGGGTGAGGGGACGTTGAAGCTGGGGGGCGCGCTGCGCTTCCGCGCGGATGTCACCCTGGACGCGCCCCGACCGACGAGCGGCATTTCCTGGGACGTGGCCTGGCTGAACCTCGGGTATGACTCCCCGACCTTCTTCGGCGCCTTCCAGTACCGCTTCTACGGGGGCGTCAATGCCCGCGGCTACCCAGACACCACCAACCTGGGCGAGGAGAACTACGTCACCTTCGCGTACCTGGGCTACAACCTCACCGACAGGCAAAGGCTCACCCTGGGAATGAACCAAGTGCCGTTCGGCATCCTTCCCTGGGTGAGCAGCTCGTTCTACCAGACCCTGGCCAATGTCATCGGCCTGGAGGACGTGCACAACGTCGGCGTCAAATACAACTACGTCGGCGGCGCGCTCCAGGTCGCCGCAGCCTACAACCTGCGCGATGGGGGCAGCTACTTCGGCCCGACCCGGGACGCGAACCGGTACTCGATCGGCTTCGTCCAGCACGACAGCTATGTCGAGGGCGGCACCAACAGCCGCGAGCGGCACCAGTTCGTCGGGCGCGTGGCCTATACGCTCTTCCATGGGGAGAAGAGCTCGTCCGAGTTCGGTGCCTCCGGGCTGTACTCCCGGATCCAGAACCTGGATCTCAACGCGTC
The DNA here is from genome assembly GCF_016904885.1 of Archangium primigenium. Lineage (NCBI taxonomy): Bacteria > Pseudomonadati > Myxococcota > Myxococcia > Myxococcales > Archangiaceae > Melittangium > [Archangium] primigenium. The sequence continues at coordinate 5,057,566 of NZ_JADWYI010000001.1, read as the reverse complement.
CGGCAGCCGCGTGGCCGCCGCGCTCCATTGGGTCGGCAACCATGGCGGGTTTCGCGGCATGGTCGAGGGCGGCCTGCAGCGGATCAACCCCCGCAATCCGGACGGCAACACCTCACTCATCACCCTGGGCGGCTTCGGCGGCTCCTTCAACGTGGCCACCCGGGGGACGTTCCTCTCGGTCGACCTCAGCTACAGCGTGCCGGGCTCGTGGGAGCACATCAGCGGCGTGCGGCCGTACTTGAACTACAGCGTCTTCACCAAGGACAACGCGGCGTTCAAGACCTCGCATCGCGCCTTCGCGGGCACCTCGTTCTTCCTGTATGACCGGTGGTGGATCGCGGCGGAGTTCCGCTTCGGCAGGAACGATCCGTACACCGGCTCGTATGTGGATGGCCTGGGCGTGGGCGGCGACGATCTGTGGCACAAGGCCTACTTCATGAACGTCGGGTTCTACTACCCGTAGCACGGCCCTCGCTCGCGTCAGCTCCGGAGGGCTTTGAGCCGTGCCTCGAAGTCGTCCAGACTCGAGACTTCCTCCGCGTCTTCCATGCCCTCGGGAGGCAGGAACTCGTCCCGCAGCAGGGCTTCCTCTTGCTTCTTCTTGAGCGTGAAGGCCGTGGTCTTGAGCGCTTCCGAGTAGGCCGTGTGGTTCTTCAAGACCTTGTCGACGAGGACTCCCTCCAGCTCGAAGATCTCGGGGATGCTCGTTTCGCCGAAGGTCTGCTTGATGCTGATCAGCTCGTAGAGCTGCGCGGCCTGGCGGTCGTCCCAATGCTTCACGACGTTGATGCACTCCGGCCTGATGACTCCCGGATAGCGCACGGCATCCGCCGCGTTGTTGGGATCCACGGTCATGGGCAGCGGGAGCTTGTCCCGTTTGACCGTGAGGAGCAGCGGCTCCTCGCCAAGCCGCACCCGCAGGGAGATGTAGATCGCCAGTCCGTGCGCCTTCTTCGCCAGATAGACCGAGGAGCCCAGGGGGCCCGTGAGCCCTTCCGTCAAACTCCCGCCCGACCCCAGCTGGGCCCCCACGACCCCCTGGCCGTAGCTCTTCCAGTTCGCCGCGTCGACGCTTCTCGCGGCATCGGCCCCCGTGACGGCCATCTGGATGGAGGTCAAGGGCTGCAGTCCATTGCGCGCGATGGACTCGATGTATTTCATCGAGGAGACATGGAAGAAGACGTCCTCCTGTCCCGTGTAGGGCGTGACGGGGTTGGCCGTCTGCCCCAGTTGGAGCTTGCTGATCAGGGCGTGATAGCCCGGCTTCGCTTGCTCGAGCTTGTTGAGCCACAGCTGCTCGTTGGGCACGAGAAGGTACTTCACGGCCATCTTCCGCTTGCTCGGGTCTGACTTCCGAGCCTTGAGGTAGAAGACCTTGACCAGGGTCTTGTCCTCCTCGTGCGTCTCGACGAGGCCACCCCAGAGCCTGTCCTGCGTGAAGATGTTGACCCACGTCCCCACGGGAAACTTCACATTGGGCATGTGACTGGCCTCGGAAGATGGTTCACGGACGTCGGGTACTTCTCGCGGCCTGGCGCGGCGGCAAGGCGAGCCGCGCCAGCACCAACGCCATCAGCGCGTTGCCAGCGTACCAGTACTGCGTGTAGGCCGGGGGGATGAGCGCCAGCGGCGGATGGGAGAACGCCTCCACCGCGAGCCAGGCGCTGAAGCCCACCCCGAGCCCCGCCGCGAACCGCCGCAGCCACGGCATCACCCCCGACAGCACCGCGAACACCAGCGGCACCGCGGCGCTCAGCGCCACGGGCTGGGCCAGCGGATAGGACACGAGGCGGTGCCACTCGGGCATGGGCCGCACGAGCACGTCGAACACGCCGCCCGCGTGCCCCGTCCACCGGAACACGACCACGCCCATCGTCGCGACCGCGAAGGGCAGCAGGTAGAGCGGGTGGAAGAGCACGTTGAACATGCCCGGACGGCTCTGGGCGCCCATCGTCACCAGCACGATCACCAACAGGAACAGGCCGAGCACCGGCGGCTTCCAGTCCACGGGGCCCGGGGCCGCCCGCACTCCGGTCGTGACGGGCGGGGAGACGACGGACGGGCGCGGCGCCGGAGGCCGCACCGCCGAGGGGCTGTCCTCCTCGTCCGCGGCGGCCTGGTTCAGCTTCTGGAAGTGGCCCGAGAAGTCGGCCTGGGCGTAGCTCGCGGACGTCGCATCCACCAGCGCATGGGGGAAACGGATGTGTCCGGTCACCACGCCCTGGGCGTCCGCCTTCAACTCGGATTTGCGCAGGGCGTCGGCCAGCAGGCGCTGCTCTTCCGCCGTCTCCATGCCCGTGGTCAGCAGCAGGACCGAGCGTCCCAACTCCAACAGCTTGAGCAGGGCCTGGCCCTGCTTCTCGCCGCCGGTGAGGGCGGTGCCGTGCAGGTCGAGCCCTTCCGGCGTGACGTCGAACGCGCCCAGCAGCGACTGGAGCATTCCCGTCTTGCCCATGAGATCCGGCAGGCGAGAGCCGGACACGAGGCCGCCCACCATGCCGTGCTTCCAGCCAATGGTGTCCAGGGCCTTCACCAGGGGGCTGTCATCCCCGAGGCCACCGCCCTGGCGCTTGAGCGCGAGCGCCTGGCTCACGAGGTTCTGGGGACCGACGAGCAGGTAGTGCCCGTCGAGCGCCACGTCCGCCGCCTGGGCCTTCACCGCCGTGGGCACGCCCTCCAGCTCGGTGAGGGTGTAGCCCTCGGACTGGAGGTAGGTGGACAGCCGCGCCCAGTCGAAGCGCCCTCGGGCCACGGCCAGCCCGGTGGTCACCGCGAGCGAGTCCAGGTCCTCGCGGGTGTCGACGCCCGTCTTCGCGTGGACGTCCTTCACCTGCCGGTCCAGTTCCTCCTGGGTCTTCGTGTCCAGGGGCATGTCCAGCTCGGTGGAGTGGACGACCAGCAGCTCGCGGGTGTCCGGGCCGAAGTAGGCGAGCAGCGCCGGATCCTTGGGGATGAACCGGACCCGGACGCCCAGGCGAGACAGCAGTCCGAAGTGGTACGCCGCCCCGACCCCCACGGCCAGCAGCACGACGAACACCAGCAGCTTCTTCATGAGGGACGGCTCCTTCGGAGGGCCGCGTGGGCGCCTCCCCGAGCTTACGCACGAACTCCGGGGTGATTGCACTCCTGGAGGTCCTGGCGTCCAGAGGGGACTCGTGGGACCAACCATGAGGGCGTCAGGACCCCTACTACTTGGCTACCCGTCCCAGTCCTCGAAAGCGGGCAACCCGTAGCTGCACTGCGTGTTGTTCGCAGTGGGGTAGAGCTTCCCGTCCCGCTTCTCGAAAGCGGGCAACCCGTAGCTGTGTTGCGTGTTGTTCGCAGTGGGGTAGAGCTTCCCGTCCCGCTTCTCGAAAGCGGGCAACCCGTAGATGTACTGCGTGTTGTTCGCAGTGGGGTAGAGCTTCCCGTCCCGCTCCTCGAAAGCGGGCAACCCGTAGCTGTGTTGCGTGTTGTTCGCAGTGGGGTAGAGCTTTGACATATGTTTTCTCCTCTCTTTCGAGGCCGATATATGTCTGGCTTGAAATAAATGCAAGTCTGATTGTGATTGAAAGGGGGGAGCGCAGTGGTCAGGGCTTGCATGAGCAACGCCTCCACGGCATCCCGCTTGGCTTCCGCGTGTTCCACCCGAGCACCCAAATAGCGCATCCGAGTTCCCTCGGATTCATCAAGCCCCGGCTGGACCTCCTGTAATGCCCGCTCCGCTCGCTGGAGTCTCGCCGCCAGTTCCCATCGCCTGTCAACGCCCATAGACCCACCTCCCAGAAATTGGGTCGAAATTTTCCCCGGGGGCACACGAGCATGTGACGACCGAGGATCTCCCCCCCCCGCATTCCCCCCATGGCCTCCGTGAGCACGAACCAGACCACCCGCCCACCCATATCGGGCAGGTCCCTGGCGGACCATGGGAATGACGCGAGCCGAAGCCCAGAGGAATTCAGCGGGAGGATGCGACGTGAGCCCAGCGGGGCTCCTGGAGGACCTGGATGGGTCGCTCGTCTCGTACCCAAGGGGTCCAGCTAGAAAGCCCCCTTGGGTACTGATGGGTGGACGTCAGCGCCCGTTGCTACCCGCCGTAGAGCTTAATCCTGGCGCTGAGCCACCTTCGTGAGAGGGAGTTCCTCCATGCGCCGGACCGCCTTCATCAGGGGGGACGCCTCCCACTCCCGGGCCACCTTTGAGAGAGAGTACTCATCCCACTGCCGGGCCAGTTTCATGCCCGGGGATTCACCCATGCGCTGGGCCATCTTCATGACCGGCGACTCCGCCCACTGCCGGGCCACCTTTGAGAGAGAATACTCATCCCACTGCCGGGCCAGTTTCATGCCCGGGGATTCACCCATGCGCTGGGCCATCTTCATGACCGGCGACTCCGCCCACTGCCGGGTCACCTTCGAGAGAGAGTACTCCTCCCACTGCCATGCCAGCTTCATGCCCGGGGATTCACCCATGCGCTGGGCCATCTTCATGACCGGCGACTCCGCCCACCGCCGGGCCGCATTCATAGCCGGAGAGTCAAGCACTGCGGTCATGGGCTTGATGGACCCCGCCAGGGACGTACTACAGGTCAGCCGCTTTGACTGGAGCGGATCCACCTCAGGTTGAGGATTCGCGGGCGAATCGTCGCAACGGGCGCACTTGGCACGCACGTGCATCAACGCATCATGATACGACTCACCGTTGCGAGCAGCGCGCTCGCGAGCCTGCTTCTTCTGCTTCTTGTTCCCGTTCACAGCGAACTCCCAAGGGCATGGCAAGGCCAAGGGTCCGTGCACCGCGCCTGCCGCCCATAAGGGCCGCAACAACCACCCGAGGACAGAGTCCCCTTAGCCCTTCGAACAGGCTCCGCACGGAGAGCCAATGAGGGTTAGGCGTGGGTGAGACGCCCGTTCAGGCATTCTTTATCGACCTCGAACCGTTGTCAAGCATGCCCCTCGACGCGCGAAGCCCAAGACCTGTTTGGCCGCACGTGGTGGCGCAAAAAAGAATCGCCCGGGTTTTACTGGGGAGTTGCTGGGCAGCCAAGCAACCGAGCCACCTGTCGAGCAAGCACGTCGTTCTTTGGGCTCATGGATCCCCTTGCGCGTCCGCGCACCGAGAAGGAGTCGGTGGCACACCGAGTGGTAGATTGCCCTCCAATGAGGTCGTCGGCGAATCACAAGGGGAAATGACGTGCGCTCGTTTGTCGTCGGCCTCTCGCTCCTGCTGTCCAGCGGCTGCGTCCATATTCATCGGAAGGCGCCCATCGCGCCTCCGGAAGTGGCTGAGCGCATTCAATTCCCGCAGTGGGGGAAAAGCGCCACCGCCGTGACGGGCTCCCAGCTCAAGGCACTTCAAATCGCCATGGACGACTTCCGCCCTCCGGGCTCGGGCGCATCCACGCACGAGGACGCATTGGTGCGTTGTCTGCAGAAAATCGAGAACTACGACGCGTGGGTCGTTCGCGGAGAAGGACTGACCTTCATTCATTTCACGCCCGAGGAGGGGGAGCGCTGCGGACTGGACTCGAACGCGGTCGACCTCGGCGTCAGTTATGCGGTGAGCGACGACGGGATCATCCTCAAGCGCGAGTAACAAGGTGACCGGCATGCTCGCCTGTGTCGATGTCCACTACCTGGAGCACGAGGCCCATGGCGCCTTGTTGCTCTTCCCCAGTTGGGACGCGGCCGTGGCCACGGACCGGCGCGTGGTGCGGCTGCCGTCCCCGGCGGAGTACAAGCCCGGGCACTTCTACGAGCGTGAGCTGCCCGTGGTGCTCGCCCTGCTCGCCCAGGTGGAGCACGCCTTGGAGGCCGTGATCATCGACGGCTATGTCTGGTTGGGCGCCGCGAACGAGCGGGGACTGGGCGCGCACCTGTACGAGGTGCTCGGCCGTCGTGTCCCCGTGGTCGGCGTGGCCAAGACGGCGTTCAAGGGCTCCGACTTCGCCACCCCCGTGTCCCGGGGCGAGGCCACGCGTCCGCTCTACGTCACCGCCGTGGGCCTGGACGCGCGGGTGGCCGCCGAGCACGTGCGCACGATGCACGGGCCCTATCGCGTCCCCACCCTGCTCAAGGACGTGGACCGGCTGTCGAGGGAATGAGGCGTCGGCGCCTCGCCCAGCCTCCGCTTCCCGTCACATCGTCCCCGAGTCCACTCCCTCCCCCCTGGCGGCTCTCCGCGCTCCGCGTCCGCGGGCGGGCGGACGAGCCATACGCCCCGTGCCACCGGGAGCGGGCGTCGCCATTCATCTCATCTGGGGGAAATCATCATGCTCTGTCACACCACCGCCTCTTCCCCACCTCGCGAGGAGATCATCGATTTCCGCGCGGGTGATGGTACGCCCCTGAACCTCATCCGGGTTCGCGGCCCTCGCGCGCCCTTCCGGGGTCCCGTGGTGCTCGTCCATGGCGCCGGGGTCCGGGCCAACATCTTCCGGCCGCCCACGCGGCGGACGCTCGTCGATGCCCTGATCGCCGACGGCTACGACGTCTGGTTGGAGAACTGGCGGGCGAGTATCGACGTCGCGCCCAACGAGTGGACGCTCGACGAGGCCGCCCTCCACGACCACCCCCGCGCCGTCGAGACCATCGTGCGCGAGACGGGCGCGCGCCAGGTGAAGGCCATCGTCCACTGTCAGGGCGCCATGAGCTTCGTCCTGGCGGCCATCGCCGGGCTGCTGCCCCAGGTGCCCCTCGTCATCAGCAACGCCGTCTCCCTGCATCCCGTGATGCCGCCCGCCGCCCGCCGCAAGCTGCGCCACCTCATCCCGCTGTTGTCCCGGCTGACGCCCTACCTCGATCCCCAGTGGGGCCTGAAGCCCAAGGGCCTCTTGCCCCGGCTCCTCACCCTGCTCACGCGCGCCACCCACTCCGAATGCGACAACACCGTGTGCCGCATGGTGAGCCAGATCTACGGCGTGGGCCACCCCACGCTCTGGCAGCACGAGAACCTCGATGAGCGCACCCATGCGTGGCTGACGTACGAGTTCGCCCACGTGCCCCTCTCCTTCTTCGTGCAGATCCTCCAGAGCGTGGAGGAGGGTCATCTGGTGCTCACCGGGCGTTTTCCCGAGCTGCCCCGGGACATCGTGCGGCACGCGCCCCGGACCGATGCGCGCTTCGTCTTCCTGGCGGGCCGGGTGAACCACTGCTTCGAGGCGGAGAGCCAGCGGCGCACCTACGAGGCCTTCTCGCGCCACCGGCCCGGCTACCACTCGCTGCACGTGCTGCCGGGCTACGGCCACCTCGACGTCTTCATGGGCAAGAACGCGGCCCGGGATGTCTTTCCCCTCATCCAGGCCGAGCTCGACCGGCCTGTCTAGGAGCGTGCGCATGACTCCCGACGAACGACTCGCCCTGCTCGCCTCCGCCCCCGACGTCTTCTTCCACGAGACGCTGTCGGGGGGCATGTCCTGGGGAGACACCGAGCCCCTGCGGGGCGCCGCGCGGGGCCGGCGCACGCCCCTCACCTTCCACGCCACCGCGCTCATCGACGACGTGGTGGCGTTCATCGAGCGGCCCGAGCACACCGCGCGGCTCGTGGCCCGCATCTCCTCGCCCGTCTTCGGCCCCGAGGCGCTCGCCGTGGAGCATGGGTGCTTCAACCTGTTCCGGCCGGGGGACGCGCCCCGGGTGCGGTTGATGACCTACGCCCTGCCCTTCTCGCACGCGGGTCGCGCCTGGCTGCTGTCCGGCACCAAGACGCTCCATGACGACCGGGGCTGGGACCTGTGGCACGACACCACCCGGCTCTTCTGCCAGTTGCACGAGGGCGAGGACGAGCGCGGCAAGGTGGTCGCCGCGGGCGTGCTGTCCATGGGCGTCTCCCAGGTGCTCGAGCTCATCGCGTCCATGGGCTCCTGCCGACCTGGCGTGGCGGGCCTCCAGGCGCGGCTGCGCTTCGGCCACTTCTTCCTCGGGGGCTTGTGGGACCTGTACGCCCCGCGCGTCCGGGCCGCCGAGCGTCCGGGCCCCGCCGAACCCCTCCTTCCCTGAGCACGGAGCCCGCACATGCGTTCACGACGAGAGCACTTCGACGTCATCATCGTGGGCTCCGGCTTCGGCGGCTCGGTGATGGCCTGGCGCCTGGCGGACGCGGGCCTCCGGGTCTGCCTGCTGGAGCGCGGCAAGGCCTATCCCCCGGGCTCGTTCCCGCGCAGCCCCTACGCCATGCGCCGCAACTTCTGGGACCCCCCGCAGGGCCTGCACGGCCTGTTCAACCTCTGGTCCTTTCCGGGGCTCGCGGGCGTGGTGGCCAGCGGGCTCGGCGGCGGCTCGCTCATCTACGCCAACGTGCTGCTGCGCAAGGACGAGAAGACCTTCGTCCGGGAGGATCCGCGCGAGGGCACCTATGAGTACTGGCCCGTCACGCGCGAGGACCTGGAGCCGCACTACGACGCCGTGGAGCGGATGCTCGACGCCCAGCGCTACCCCTTCACCCAGGAGCCCTACCGCCACACCGCGAAGACGATCGCCATGAAGCTCGCCGCCGAGCGCCTGGGCCTGGAGGCCGACTGGCAACTGCCCCCCCTGGCCATCACCTTCGGCAACCGCGGCGAGGCCCCCGTTCCCGGCGAGCCCATCCACGAGCCCCACGGCAACCTGCACGGGCGCACCCGCCTGACGTGCCGGCTGTGTGGCGAGTGCGACATCGGCTGCAACTACGGCAGCAAGAACACGCTGGACTACACGTACCTGTCGGCCGCCCAGCGCGCCGGGGCCGAGCTGCGCGTGCGCGCCGAGGTGCGCTCCTTCTGGCGCGAGCGCGAGGGCTACGTCGTGGAGTACCTCGATCACTCGGACGTCCAGGAGGGCGCGCCGCCCCGGGTGCCGCCCTCGCGCCAGCCAGGTCGGCGGATCTCCGCGGACAAGCTCGTGCTGGCCGCGGGGACGTTCGGCACCACGTACCTGTTGCTCAAGAACCGCGACGCCCTGCCCGGACTCAGCGCCCGGCTCGGCGAGCGCTTCAGCGGCAACGGCGACATGCTGGCCTTCGTCTCCAAGTGCGTCCAGCAGGGCAAGGGCGGCCGCGAGCCCCGGCTGCTCGATGGCGGCCATGGCCCCGTCATCACCAGCGCCCTGCACATCCGCGACGCGCTCGAGGGCGGCACCGGCCGGGGCTTCTACATCCAGGACGCCGGCCACCCGGAGTTCATCAACTGGCTGCACGAGGGCGCCAACCAGTTCGCCGTCGCGCGCCGCTTCGCCCGGTTGGGACTCCGGCTCGCCCGGGGGTGGCTCGGGTGGACCCGGGACACCGACGTGGGCGCGGAGATCGCCGACGCCATCGGCGACTGCGTGGGCTCGTCCTCTTCCCTGCCGCTGCTCGCCATGGGGAGGGACCTGCCCACCGGGCGCCTGTCCCTCAACGACGACGCGCGGCTGACGGTGGACTGGAAGATGAAGGACTCGGCGGCCTACTTCGAGCGCGTGCGGCACATGCTCGCCCGGGTCGCCGGCGTGCTGGAGGGGCGCTTCGTCCAGGACCCGCTCGGCTACCTCAGCCGGATCATCACCGTGCACCCGCTCGGGGGCTGCGCCATGGGCCGCTCGGCCGCCGAGGGCGTGGTGGACGCGCATGGAGAAGTCTTCAACCATCCGGGCCTTTACGTGGCGGATGGCGCGGTGATGCCGGGGCCCACGGGCGCCAACCCCAGCCTCACCATCGCCGCCCTCGCCGACCGGTTCGCCGAGCACCTCATCGAGCGCTCGCGCCGCCCCTCCCCGTCGCGCGCCGTCTCCGCGCCGGAAGGAGCGTCGGCCCCCGCGTGAGCGCCTCCGCCCGTCACAGCCCGGACCCGGGGCTTCCCTCCGGGTGAGGGGTGAGAAAGGAACAGGTGGAGGCCATGAGTATCATTCTCCTGGTGGATGACGAGCCCGACGATCTGGCGCTGTTCGCGGACGTGCTCGAGTTGATGGAGCACCGGGTGGTGCGCGCCCGGGACGGACAGGAAGCCCTGGAGCTGGCACGGGCCCGGAGGCCCGATCTGGTGGTGACGGACTGCCACATGCCCCGCATGACGGGGGGCGAGCTGAGCCAGTGGCTCTCCCGGGAGCCGCGCCTGCGCGACGTGCCCGTGCTGATGCACAGCAGCGCCGCCGACCCGCACGCGCCCGGCGTGCGGTGCTTCCTGCCCAAGGACGCGGACCTCCCGGTGTTCGAGCGCGCCGTGGACGAGCTGCTCGGGGGCCTCAGGGCGGCGAGGCGGACGAGTCCGAGCCCACGAGTCCTTCCCGCTCCGCCAGCGTGCGCAGGTGTTCCTTGACGCGCTGGAACTGCTGGCGCAGCGCCGCCGCCCGGCGCTTGAGGGCCGCGCCCGACAGGGCCTCCTCGCCTTCCGCCATCACCCGCGCCACCTCCTCCCACGACAGCCGCTGATCCACCCGGAGCGACAGCAGCAGGCGCTCCTGGGGCTCCAGGCTCTCGCGCAGCGCGCGGAAGCGCTCCTTCACCGACGTGCGCTGCCAGGGCTGGGTGTCCGAGCGCGCCGCGAGGGGGGCCTCGGGCATCGCCGACAGGCTCATGGGCTGCTCGCGCCGCACGGCCGGGGCCCGCAGGACCTGGATGCACGCGTTGCGCGCCAGCCGGTACGCCCAGGTGCGAAAGGCGCTCTCCCACCGGAAGCCGGGCAGGCCCCGCAGCAGGTTCTCGCTGAAGACGCTGAAGGCCTCGTGGCCTCGATCGGCGTCATGCAGCATCGCCATCATCAACCGGAGGATCTCCGGCCCGTAGCCCTCCAGGGCCCGCTCCACCGCGCCCCCCACGTCCCCCGCCTGGCTCAGCGCCTGGATGTCCCGCTCCAACCGTTCCCGTTCATCCGCGTGCATGTCCCGCTTCCTCCTGTCCCTCGGGCACCCCGGGCCCCGTCAGGACGTCCCTGTTCCCGGGAGCCTCGTCGTGCAGCGCCAGCAGCCCCGTGGCGCGCCGCTCGAACAGCGCCGCGCCCTGCTCCCGCGCCAACCACACCGCGCGCTCCAGCGCCCCGCGGGCCCGCGCCTCGTCGCCCAGCGCCCGCCAGGCCTGGGCCTCGAAGCGGTGGAGCTCCGCCGTGTAGAACCGCTCCCCCGTGGCCTCCGCCCGCGCCAGCGCCTCGCCCACCGCGCGCAGGGCCTCCGCGGGGCGCCCTCGCAGCACGTGCACCCGCGCCAGCAGGCCCACGTGGTAGGGCAGGCCCGCGTGCAGGCCCGCGATGCGCCAGCGGCCCAGTCCCGCGCGCATCCCCTCCAGGCCCTCCTCGGGCCAGCCCAGCTCGGCCAGCGCCCAGGCGCGCATGAGGCCCGCCCACGTCACCCACTCCACCAGCAGCCGCTCCCGGCGCTCGCTCGCGATCGCCAGACAGGCCTCGGCCAGCTCGAGCGTGCCCCGCGCGTCCCCGCCCATCTGCCGGGACACGGCGCCGTAGATGCGCACGTAGGCGCGCGTCTGGGGGTGGCCGATGCGCTCGGCGAGCCGCAGCGCGTCCTCCACGCGGGCGCGGGCCTGGGCCTCCTGGCCGACCGCCGTCTGCATGACGGCCGCGTGCGCGAGCGCCACCGCGGTGGGATCCACCCAGTGCCGCACCGCCAGGCGCCGGTGCTCCTCCAGGGAGAAGTCCGAGCACGTCACGGCGCGCTCCGCGTACGCGAGCGCCTCGCGCATGCGCCCCCAGGTGAAGAGGATGGTGGCCATCATCCGGTAGCCCAGCGCGAGCAGCTCCTGGTGGGCCTGCCGCGAGCCCACGTCCACGAGCTGCTCGCCCAGCACGTAGGCCTCGCGGTACTCGCCGCGCGAGTAGGAGTAGGCGAAGGGGCCCCAGTAGGACAGCTCCAGCGCGGGCAGCGCGTCCCCCACGCGGGGAAACAGCTCGCGCACGCGCGCATAGGTGCGCTTGACCTCGGGATCGGCGAGGCCTCGCACCTGGGACAAGGGGATGCCCAGCGCGGTGAGCAACTGGAGCTCCTGGGCGGCGCGCGCGGGCGTGTCCGGCTGGGTGCCGAGCAGCGTGAGCGCCTGGCGCAGGTGGCTCGCGGCCTCCGCGTTGGCCGAGCGCAGCACCGCGCGCAGGCCCGCCCGCCGCCAGAACTCGAGGGCCCGCGTGGGCACCCCCGCCTCCGTATAATGATGGGCCAGCAGCTCCGGCTGGTTGCGCGCCACCTCGGGCAGCTGCTCCTCCAGGGCCTGGGCGATGCGCCGGTGGTGGTGGCGCCGGGGGCCGCGGGGCAGCGACTGATAGGCGGCCTCCTGGAAGAGGGCATGGCGGAACTGGTAGGCGTCGCTCGCGAGGGCCTCCTCCCCGTGCCGCAGCAGGCCCGAGGCGACCAGGGCCTCCAGATTCTGGCGCAGCGTGGCCGGCGCGCGCCGCGTCAGCGACGTCATCAAGTCCCAGGTGAAGTCACGGCCCACCACGGCGCACAGCTGGATGAGCGACTTGAGCGGTCCGGGCAGCGCGTCCATGCGGGCCAGCAAGAGGCCCTGCAGGGTGAGCGGCAGGGCCGGCACGGCGGCCCCCGCGGCGAGCCGGGACGCCATCTCCTCCACGAACAGGGGCACCCCATCCGTCCGGTCCACGAGCAGGTGCACGGTCTCCTCGCTCAGGGGGATGCCGGCCGCCTCCCGCACCATCCGGGCCGTCAGCGGCGCCGACAACCGCTCCAGCGCCAGGTGGTGGAAGGCGGGTGAGTCCGTCCCCACGGCCTCCCGCTCCGGCTCCCGGGTGCTCGCCAGCAGGAGCACCCGGGCCTGTCCCACCCGCTCGCGCACCGCCGCGAGCAGCTCCCGGGTGGACGGGTCCGCCCAGTGCAGATCCTCCACCACCGCGAGCACGGGCCGCTCGCGCGCCAGGCGCAGCAGGAGCGTCAGGAGGACCTCACGGGTGCGCTCCTTGCGCTGGTGGGGCGCGAGGGCGAAGCGCGGCGTGGCCTCCTCGGAGGGCAGCGAGAGGAACGCGGCCAGCAGCTCGCACTGGGCGGCGTCCAGGCCGAGCTCGAGCAGCCGCGCGTCCACGACGTGGCGGTGGTGCTCGGGCGAGCCCTCCGGGGACAGGCGGAAGAGCCGCTGGAGCAGCTCGACGACGGGGTGGTAGGCGCTCTGGGAGAACTGGCTCCAGCACTGGCAGCGCAGGACGATGCTCGGCGTGCGCGACACCCGCTGCCGGGCTTCCTGCAACAGCCGCGACTTGCCGAGCCCCGCCTCGCCGGAGACCAGCACGAAGGCGCCCTGGCCCTCGCGGGCCCGCTCCCAGGCACCGAGCAACCGCCGCAGCTCGGCCTCCCGGCCCACCAGGGGCGTGAGCGCGCCCGTGGCCCGCGTGCGATCGAAGCGGAACACCGTGGCCCGGGCCCGCGCCACCCGCCAGCGCCCCAGGGGCCGCACCCCGGACAGGCCCTCGAAGGCGCCCGGCTCGAGCCCCTCGGACTCGAAGGCGCCCTGGCTCAGCTCCTGGGTGGCCGCGCTGAGCACCACGCTCCCGGGACGGGCCCCCCGGGCCAGCCACGCCGCGACGCGGGGCGCCTCGCCTTGAATGGTGGGCGCGCCGCCCCGCAGCTCCGCGGGCCGGTCATCCAGCACCACCGTCTCCGTGTGCAGGCCCACCTGGAGCGTGAAGGGTCCCGCCACCAGCCGGAGCCCCGCCGCCACGGCGTGCTCGGCGTCCTCCTCGTGCGCCACGGGGTAGCCGAAACAGGCCAGCACCTCGTCCCCCATGCAAGCCGTGATGGAGCCGCCGTGCGCCTGGACGATCTCCGAGCAGTGCTGGTGGAAGCGCGCCTCCCACTCGCCCAGCTCCTCGGGATCCAACGGCCCGCCCGCGCCCCGCGCCCCCCCGAGGTGGCAGGCCATCACCGTCACCGAGCGGCGCTGCGCGACCACCTCCCGGGGCGCCTCGCGCCAGGGCCCCAGCGCCTCCTCCAACTGGCGCAGCCGCTCCACCAACCGCGCCGCCGAGGCGAGGCGCTGCGCGGGCGCCTTCATCAACAGCGCGGCCACCAGCGCCTCCACCTCCTCGGGCAGCTCGGGACAGTGCCGCCGCACCGAGGGCACGGGCTCCGGCGAGGTGATGCACGCGCGCAGCCCGTCCACGCGGTCCAACGGATAGGGCGGCGCGCCCGTGAGCATCTCGTACAGCAGCAGGCCCGCGGACCAGAGATCGCTGCGCGCGTCCTGCGCCGCGCCCCGCCACTGCTCGGGAGACATGTAGGCCGGCGTCCCGGCGATGGGCGGGAGGGCCGAGGACACCTCGGTGGCCTGGGACCAGGCGAGCCCGAAGTCGATCAACGTCACCCGCCCCCGGGGTCCGAGGAAGACATTGCTCGGCTTGAGATCGCGGTGGACGAGGTGGCGGCCGTGCACGTGCGCGAGCCCGGCGGCCACGCCGCCCATCACCTCCAGCGCCTGGCGAAGCCCCAGGCGGCCCTCCCGGCGCAAGAGCGCCGCGAGCGACTCGCCTTCCAGGCACTCCATGATGAGGAAGGGCACGCGGGGCGCCCAGGGCGCGCCGCGCCACTCCGCCACGTCGAAGATGCGCAGGACGTTCTCGTGATCCAGCTGGGCGATGGCGCGCGCCTCCTGCCGCAAGCGCTCCAGCGCGCCCGCCTCCTGCGCGCCGCTCCGGGAATGGAAGAACTTGAGCGCCACCACGCGCTGCAACTCCGCGTCGTACGCCCGCAGCACCTGGCCCATGCCCCCCTCGCCCAGTTCCGAGAGGATCTCGAAGCGCTGTCCGTCCGTGCCCCCCAGCCGCTCGCCGGCAACGGGCTTGAACGACAGCGTGGGCCCCTGAGCCACCGCTCGCAGGAAGGAGTCCTCGAAGTCTTCCGACGAGGACCCTCCCGGCGCGGTGCTCCCAGGGGGATGTGGATCCCCGTCAGCCATGCCCTCAACCCCCCGAGCGCATGCCCCGCGCCTGCTTCAAGCACGGAACGCGCCTCGGACAAGGGTGGGGGCGGACCCGCCGCGCCGCCACGACGCCTCCAGGCAAGGCTGGTCCACGAACGCGCGGGCGCGGCGCTCAGTCGAACAATCCCTGGAGGTAGAAGCGGCTGTCGCGCCCATCCCGGAAGACCCAGGCCTGCCCGACGCCCTCCAAGTGCACGCGGTAATAGTCCCGGCTGTAGGGCCGCGCTTCCCACCAATCGCCGCTCAGCCGCTCGGGGCCCATGAGCGCCACCACCCGGCGCCACTGGCCGCCCAGGCGCGCGGCCACCCACTCCCCGGCCTCCGTCAGGTGCACCTCGAGCGGCAGGGGCTGGCCCAGCAGGCGCGCGGGGCGCTCCCGGAGGACCTCCGGCACGGGGCTCACGACCTCCCGGGGAACGAGCCCCTCCCCCTCGAGGCCCCGGCGGGCGGGCGGCGGGCGGAAGGCGCGCGGGGTGTACCCGGCCTCGGGCCGGTGGGAGTCCTCGAGCGCGGCCATGAAGAGCGAGTCCTCGCCCAGGGCCGTGGCCAGCCGGGAGAGCACCACCTCCAGGTCCGCGTCCCCTTGAGGCGCATCCCCCAGGGCCAGTTGCTGACCACGGTCCTCGCAGTCCTCCTCCACCCGGAGCACCAGCCCCGCCACCGGGCCCTCCAGGCGCACGTCCGAGAGCCGGTGCCGTGTGAGGTCCAACAACATCCGCCCCTGCGCGGTGGGCCGCGCCAGCGTCAGGGGCACGAGCACCTGGCCCGAGGGATCCAACTTCAACGTCAGGCCCAGGCGCACCGCGGCGCGGCGCCGTCCCGACAGGCGGCCACACAGCCGGTCCAACACCGTCTTGAGGGCGAACTGGAGGGGCTCCAAGGACTCGGCGGGCCACTCCAGCGTGAGCCGCTCCTCCAGCACCTCCTCCAGCACCTCGGCGAGGAAGGGCGTCTCGTCCGCGCCCCGGCACCGCCCATGGGCCCGCATGCCGACGGCGCCTCCGCGGGCCGTCACCGCGCCCACGGGCAGGGCGGCCACCTCGCCGAGCGTGCTCAACCCGAGCGCCGCGAACGCCGCCTGCTCGGGACCCTCCAAGGCCCCGAGCGGCAGCGGCCCGAGCGCCCGGGCCGACTCCCCGTCCGGCACCACCTCATAGGAGGAGCGCGTCCCATGTCGGGCGAGGGCGCGCGCGGTGAAGAGCTCCGAGGCCACCACCATGCGGCCCCGCCAGCCCAGCGCCTCGCAGCGCTCCAGCACCCGTGCGCACAGGCCCTCCTCGCCCTTCACCAGGTGGGCGGCCCCCGCGTCGAGCCACAGCCCGTCCGGCTCGGCGAGCTGGAAGCCCGGCGCCAGGTCCATCAACATCTCGCCCAGGGCCACCAGCGCCCGCCGCTCCTCGTCCGGCCGGTAGGTGAAGTGGCGCAGCGCGGGCTCCAGGGCACACGCCGCGGTGAGCGTCGTCCCCGGCCGCACGCCGGCCTTCAACGCGCTCGTGGACGCGCCCGCCACCCGCTGCTGGCCGCGCACCTCCTCCACCAGCACGAAGGGCTTGCCGGTCAGCTCCGGCAGCTCGATGACCTTGCGCTGCACCGGAAAGCGCGGAAAGTGCAGATACCCCAGCCGCATGTCCCCCTCCCCTCCTTCCCCGACTCAGTGCAGCGCGGGCCCGGCGTCCAGGTGCGGCCGCAGGGACGGCAAGGGCGCGTCCCGCCCGGGCCGCTGGCCCAGGATGCCGCGATGCCCCTCGCGCGGCGCCGTCTCGCGCGGCAGCTCCGGCACCGTCATGGGCACGCCCGGCGGGAGCTCCGCGCCCCAGGGGCACTCCTCCTCGGCCAGCTCCGGGTAGAGCGAGCGCCAGGGCACCAGCGCCTGGGAGCCCAGTCCGCCCTGCCGGCTGCGCACCACCTCCACCGAGAGCCCCTGGGCGCCCCGGGGCTCGGTGCGCAGGCGCAGCAAGCCATCCGCCGGGGCCTCGGGGGCCGTGAGCAGCAACAACAAGGTGCCGCCCCGGGCCGCCGCGTCCACCAGGCGCTTGCCCTCGGCGGGCGACAGGCGCACCCCCGCCTCGCCTCGCACGGCGCCCGGCGGGGCCCGCGTCAGATCCAACACCACGCACGCGAACGCCCCGCTGCGCACGAGCTGCACCGCGGACCACGCGAGCTGCTCCACCGTCCGGGGCCGCACGATGAGCAGCCGCGACGCGTCCACCCCGGCCGCCATCGCCGCCGGCGGGTAGAGCTCCCCGGAGCCGTCCACGTAGGCGCACAACCGGCCCTCGCGGTGCGCGGCCGCCACGGCCCGCAGCGCGAGGCTCGTGCGCCCCGAGGCCCGCTCCCCCCACAGCTCCACCACCTGCCCCAGCGGCAGTCCGCCCCCGGGAAGCAGCGCGTCGAAGGCCTCCACCCCCGTGCGCAGCGCCGCCAGGTACGTCCTCGGCGCTGCCTGCAACCGGCGGATCTGCTCCCTCAACGCCTCCACCGTCACCGCCAGATTGCCCACCGTCGCACTCATCACGTCACCCGCCCCGCACAAGACCTGAAACGAGGTTCAGTATGCCGAGCGTTCTGACATGCGCCAGGAAATGTCGCCTGGTGGGCGGACGGGCAATGGGCCCGCGAGGGGATCTCCAATGTCCTCGCGGGGTTGGCCGGACGGGCCGCTCAGTTGGCGCAGAGCACCTTCACCTCCAGCCGGCGATCCGTGGCGCGCCGGGGGCAGGAGGACTGGAAGTACAGGCGGGCGGCGCGGTCCTCCTGGGCGGGGGCGTAGGAGAGGTCGCCGCCGGCCACACTGCACGTCTGGATCTGCCCGTCCTCGCGCGTCACCTGGACCTGGAGGAGCCGGGCGTCCGGCAGGTTCACCACCTCGATGCTCTGCGCGGTGCGCGCCAGCGAGGCGATGTTCACCAGGGTCTCGCGGTAGTTGGCGCGGCAGATGGAGTCCAGGTTGGCCAGCCCCGAGTCGAACAGCGCCGCCATCTCGCGCTGGCGGTAGCCGGGCCCGTAGGACGTGGGGCAGTCGGCGTTGCGCACCACGTTGCCGTCCCGGATGAGCTCGGCGCGCTTGTCGCCCAGGGCCACCGGGCCGATCGTCGCCCACAGCACCTCGCGCGAGCCGCCCGAGCCGTCGGCGAGCGCGCGGAAGGTGTCGAAGTAGCTGCGCACGGGCGTGAGGCGGTCGGCCTGCTCGGTGCACAGGTCGCGCGAGGAGTCCGAGTCCAGCACCACCGGCGGCGGACGCTCCGTGGAGCTGCAGTCGTCCTCGTCGGACACCACCACCACGAGCAGCCGGGCCCCATCGCGCAGGAAGCCCTCGGTGCCGCCCTCGGCCACCGGCAGCGTGGACAGGGGCGGCGTGAGCGCCAGCCGCACCGCCTCGAAGGGCGTCTCCTGGCCGCTGCCCTTGATGCCCTGGCGCACCAGCCGGCGGAACTTCTCGAGCAGCGCCGGATCACCGCCCTCCAGGAAGCGCTCGGCCGTGGGCCGCCCTTGCGCGTCGGGGACGGGCTGCAGCCGCCCCGCTTGATCGTTATAGGGGAAGAACTCCACGCGGCCGTTCACGCGCGCCTGGAGATAGACCGACGTGGTGAGCACACCCACGCGGAAGTCCTGCGCCACGCCGTCGTCCTTGCGCAGCGCTTCCAGGAAGGCGGGCAATTCGGTCGCGATCGCCGCCTGCTCCTCGCTCATCGAGCCCGAGTTGTCGATGACGAAGAGCAGATCCGTCTTCTGGGCCGGGATGAGGGGCGCCTCGGCCTGGCAGCGGCCCGGCAGCGTGGAGCCGGGAACATCCACGGGCGTGGTGCACGCCATGTTGCACGCCATGCTGCACAGAGTGGCGGCCAACAGCGCGCTCGTACGGAAGGAGGGAACCATGCAGTCTCCAGGGAAGGGCCGGTGAGCGTAGCGCGTGCGACGCCCACCCCAGGCAGCTTTTCCCACGCCCTAACCGTCCGACAGCCGACGCCCCTGGCGAAAAGTACAGGTCTCGTTTGCCATGTCCGTTTTGATTGCTACGTTGGGTCGACCCCCTCAGAAGCTAGACCACAGAAATCTTTGACTGGCCCGGAACCCATCCGGCCGGGTTGTGAAATCGAGGCATCTCTCCATGTCCGACGAAAAGAAGAAGGGCCCGTCCTCCGCCGCGGCGATGCCCGCCGCGATGGCCCCCCCTGGAATCATCAACAAGGAGGACATTCCGCAGGTCCTCCCCATCCTCCCGCTGCGCAACTCCGT
The DNA here is from genome assembly GCF_016904885.1 of Archangium primigenium. Lineage (NCBI taxonomy): Bacteria > Pseudomonadati > Myxococcota > Myxococcia > Myxococcales > Archangiaceae > Melittangium > [Archangium] primigenium. Next base: position 5,038,477 of record NZ_JADWYI010000001.1, on the reverse strand, counting down.
GTTCTTCCCCGGGGGCGTGCTGCCGCTCGCGGTGGGCCGCCAGAAGACGATCGCCCTCATCAAGGACGCGGTGCGTGACGACCAGGTCATCGGCGTCGTCACCCAGCGCCGCGCCGAGGAGGAGGATCCGGGCGCGTCCGACCTGTACACGATGGGCACCGTCGCGCGCATCGTGAAGCTGCTCAAGATGGGCGAGGACAACTACTCGCTCGTGGTGCAGGGCCTGGCGCGCTTCCGCGTGCTGGACCTCGTGCAGGAGGCCCCCTACCTCAAGGCCCGCGTGGACGCGGTCGAGGATCGCACCGCCGCCGAGAACGTCGAGGTCGAGGCGCTCGGCATCAACCTCAAGAAGCTGGCGCGCGAGGTCATCGAGCTGATGCCCGAGCTGCCCGCGGCGGCCACCGAGCTCGTCGAGTCCATCACCCACCCCGGCCACCTGGCGGACCTGATCGCCGCCAACGTGGACGTGGACATCGGTGAGAAGCAGGCCGTGCTGGAGACGGTGGACCTCAAGGCGCGCATGAGCCTCGTGCTCGAGCTGCTCAACCGCAAGCGCGAGATCCTCAAGCTCAGCAACAAGATCGACTCCGCAGTCAAGGGCGAGATGTCCAAGACCCAGCGCGAGTACTACCTGCGCCAGCAGCTCAAGGCCATCAAGGAAGAGCTCGGCGAGATGGGCGAGGAGGAGGAGGAGCTCGACGAGCTCCAGGAGCGCCTGAAGAAGGCCGGCCTGCCTCCGGACGTGGAGAAGGTCGCCAACAAGGAGCTCAACCGCCTCAAGACGATCCCGGCGGCCTCCAGCGAGTACACCGTCGCGCGCACCTACCTGGATTGGATCGCCGACCTGCCCTGGGCGAAGATCAGCGAGGACAACCTCGACATCGAGAACGCGCGCCAGACGCTGGAGAAGGACCACTACGGCATCAAGAAGGTCAAGAAGCGCATCCTCGAGTACCTGGCCGTGCGCAAGCTCAAGAACGACATGCGCGGGCCCATCCTGTGCCTCGTCGGTCCTCCGGGCGTCGGCAAGACGTCGCTCGGCCAGAGCATCGCCAAGGCCGTGGGCCGCAAGTTCGTGCGCCTGTCGCTCGGCGGCGTGCGCGACGAGGCGGAGATCCGCGGCCACCGGCGCACCTACGTCGGCGCGCTGCCCGGCCGCTTCATCCAGAGCATGAAGAAGGCCGGCATGAAGAACCCGGTCATGATGCTGGACGAAATCGACAAGCTCGGCGCGGACTTCCGCGGCGACCCCAGCGCGGCGCTCCTCGAGGTCCTCGACCCCGAGCAGAACAGCACGTTCAGCGACCACTACCTCGACGTGGCGTTCGACCTGTCCAAGGTCATGTTCATCGCCACGGCCAACCAGCTCGACCCCATCCCCGGGCCGCTCCGCGACCGCATGGAGATCATCGAGCTGACGGGCTACACCTTCGAGGAGAAGCAGAGCATCGCGCGCATCCACCTCGTGCCCAAGCAGCTCAAGGAGCACGGCCTGTCGCCGGACCACATCACCATCACCGACGAGGCCCTGCTGGTGCTCACCACGGCCTACACGCGTGAGGCCGGTGTGCGTAACCTCGAGCGGCGGATCGCCGACCTCTGCCGCGCCGTCGCGGTGGAAGTGGCGGGCGGCAAGACCGAGAAGCAGGACGTGGATGGCAACCGGGTCAAGGAGATCCTGGGCGCCGAGATGTTCTACTCGGAAGTCGCCGAGCGCACCGAGGTGCCGGGCGTGGCCACGGGCCTCGCGTGGACCGCGGCCGGCGGTGACCTGCTCTTCATCGAGGCCACCAAGATGGCGGGCAAGGGCGGCATGACGCTCACCGGCCAGCTCGGTGACGTGATGAAGGAGAGCGCCACGGCGGCCCTGAGCTACCTGCGCAGCAAGTCCGAGTCCCTGGGCATCAACGCCAACTTCCTGGAGAAGACGGACCTGCACCTGCACTTCCCCGCGGGCTCCATTCCCAAGGACGGCCCCTCGGCCGGCGTCACCATCCTCACCGCGCTCACCAGCCTGCTCACGGGCATCCGGGTGCGCGGCGACACGGCGATGACGGGCGAGGCCACGCTGCGTGGCCTGGTGCTGCCGGTGGGCGGCATCAAGGAGAAGGTGCTCGCCGCGCACCGCGCCGGCATCAAGCGCGTCATCCTGCCGGAGCGCTGCCGCAAGGACCTGCAGGACGTGCCGGAGCAGGCCCGCAAGGAGATCGAGTTCATCTTCGCCACGCGCATGGACGAAGTCCTCGCCGCGGCGCTGGAGACCTCGCCCTTCAAGGAGGGCACGGTGCCCCAGCCCACCGAGGCGGCCTCCACCGAGTCCACCCCCGAGGTGCGCGCCTAGCGCGAGCCCCGAGGTGAAGCCGTCCTGACGGGCGGGTCCCTTCCCAGGGGCCCGCCCGTCGTCGTTGCGGGCCTGAGACACGACGCCCCTGCCCCACCCGGTGTCAGGCGGGGGGCGGCGGGACGTCCGGTACGGTGGACCTTGACCCGGCTCCGGCGGCCCGTTAGCTCATCGGCCCCCCAAGCAGCCCGCCGCCGGGCCTCACTGATCGCCTCATGCCTCCCCACCGCACCCTGAAGCCCGTCCCGTCGTTCGCCCTCGTGGTCCTGCTGGGGCTGCTGGCCTGCGGCAAGAAGGAGGCTGCCGCGCCCGCCTCCGCGCCTCCCCCCACGGAGGTGGGCGTCGTCACGGTACAGCCCACGCGGGTGCCCGTGCGCGAGGAGCTGCCCGGCCGCATCGCGCCCACCCGGATCGCCGAGGTGCACCCGCGCGTGTCGGGGATCATCGTCCGGCGGGCGTTCGAGCAGGGCGGCACGGTGAAGGCCGGGGACGTGCTGTTCAAGCTGGACTCGGCCCTGTTCGAGGTGGAGCGGGACAGCGCCCGGGCGGTGCTGGCCAAGGCCGAGGCGAGCGCCGAGGAGGCGCGCCAGCAGGCCGAGCGCGGCGAGAACCTGATCGGCAACGGGGTCATCACCCAGGAGCAGTTCGACGCCCTCCGCGCGGCGCGGCTGCGCGCCACCGCGGACGTGGCGGCGGCCCGGGCGGCGGTGCGCCGCGCGGAGATCAACCTGGACTACACCACCATCCGCGCGCCCATCGGAGGCCGGATCGGACGGGCCCTGGTGACGGAGGGCGCGCTGGTGAACGTGGGGGGGCCCACGGCGCTCGCGGTCATCCAGCAGCTCGATCCCATCTACGCGGACTTCACCCAGCCGGTGGCGGATCTCGCCCGGCTGCGGCAGGCGCTCAAGGCGGGGCGGATCACCGGGGTCGGCGAGGCGCCGGCCGACATCCGGCTGCTGCTCGATGACGGCACCCTCTACGCCCAGCCCGGCAAGCTGCTGTTCTCCGACGTGAGCGTGGATCCGAGCAGCGGCCAGGTGACGCTGCGGGGCGAGTTCCCCAACCCGGATCAGGAGCTGTTGCCGGGCATGTACGTCCGGGGCTCGATCGAGCAGGGCATCCAGGACGGCGCGCTGCTCGTGCCCCAGCAGGCCATCCAGCGCGACACCGCGGATCAGGCCCATGTCCTCGTGGTCCGTCCGGACGGCACCACCGAGCGTCGGCCGGTCCGCCTCGGGCGCACCGCCCAGGAGCAGGTCGTGCTCCTGGACGGGGTGAAGCCCGGGGAGCGGATCATCGTCGAGGGCTTCCAGAAGATCGCGCCGGGCGCCCCGGTGACGCCGGTGGCGTGGACGCCCCCCGCCCGGAACCCCACCCTCCCGGCCCAGGATCGCTAGAGCCCCGCCATGCCGCGTTTCTTCATCGACAGGCCCATCTTCGCGTGGGTGATCGCGCTGTTCATCATGGTAGCGGGGCTGTTCGCCATCCCGAACCTGCCCGTCTCGCAGTACCCGAGCGTGGCGCCGCCGCAGATCACCCTGTCCACCTACTACCCGGGCGCCACCCCGGAGGACACCTACCAGAGCGTCACGCGCATCATCGAGGAGGAGCTCAACGGCACGCGCTCGCTGCTGTACTTCGAGTCGACGAGTGAGTCGACGGGCGCCATCTCCATCACGGCGACGTTCGCGCCCGGGACGGATCCCGCGCTCGCCGCGGTGGACCTGCAGAACCGCGTCAAGCGCGTGGAGCCCCGGCTGCCGCGGGCCGTGGCGCAGCAGGGCATCCAGCTGGACGAGGCGGGCAGCGGCTTTCTGCTGATGGTGTCCCTGCGCTCGCCGGATGGCTCCGTGGATGAGCGGGGGCTCGGGGACTACGCCTCGCGCAACGTGCTCAACGAATTGCGCCGCATCGACGGCGTGGGCCGGGCGCAGCTCTTCTCCGCGGAGCGGGCCATGCGCATCTGGCTGGACCCGAACAAGCTGCTCGGGCTGGGCCTGTCCACCCAGGACGTCACCAACGCCATCCGGGGGCAGAACGCCCAGGTGGCCGCGGGCGCGCTGGGTGACCAGCCCGGCCCCGCCACGCAGCAGGTGGCGGCGAGCATCCTGGTGAAGGGCCAGCTCACGTCCACGGACGAGTTCGGCGCCATCGTGCTGCGCGCCAACGCGGATGGCTCCTCGGTGCGCCTGCGGGACGTGGCGCGCGTGGAGGTGGGGGGCCAGGGGTACGCCATTTCCTCGCGGCTCAACAGCCAGCCGAGCGCGGCCATCGGCGTGCAGTTGTCGCCCACGGGCAACGCGCTCACCACCTCGCGCGAGGTGCACGCGAAGATGAAGGAGCTGTCGCGCTTCTTCCCCGCGGGCGTGGAGTACGAGATTCCCTTCGACACGGCCCCCTTCGTGGAGGTGTCCATCCGCAAGGTGCTCTACACGCTCGGCGAGGCGGTGGTACTCGTCTTCCTGGTGATGCTGCTGTTCCTGCAGAACATCCGCTACACGCTCATCCCCACGCTCATCGTCCCCATCGCCCTGTTGGGCACGTGCGCGGTGATGTGGGCCTCGGGCCTGTCCATCAACGTGCTCACCATGTTCGCCATGGTGCTGGCCATCGGCATCCTCGTGGACGACGCCATCGTGGTGATCGAGAACGTCGAGCGCATCATGAGCGAGGAGGGCCTGCCCCCCCGCGAGGCCACCCAGAAGGCCATGCAGCAGATCACCGGCGCGGTCATCGGCATCACGCTCGTGCTCAGCTCGGTGTTCGTGCCCATGGCCTTCTTCCCGGGCTCGGTGGGCATCATCTACAAGCAGTTCTCCCTGACCATGGTGGCGGCCATCCTGTTCTCGGCGCTGCTCGCCCTGTCGTTGACGCCGGCCTTGTGCGCCACCTTCCTCAAGCCGATCGTCCCGGGCCACGCGCACGCGAGCCGGGGCTTCTTCGGGTGGTTCAACCGCGGCTTCGAGCGCACCGCGCGGGGCTACCACGGCCTGGTGGGCCGGAGCCTGCGCCGCTCGGGCCGGTTCATGCTGCTGTACGTCGTGCTGCTCGCGGTGCTCGGCGGGCTGTTCGTCCGGCTGCCCTCGGCCTTCATCCCGGACGAGGATCAGGGCTTCCTCATCGTGGGCATGCAGGGGCCGCCGGAAGCCACGAGCCCGCGCATGCTCGACGTGATCGTCCAGGTGGAGAAGAACTTCCTGGAGGATCCGGCGGTGGATCGCATCCTCTCCATCCAGGGCTTCAGCTTCTCCGGCCAGGGGCAGAACGCGGCGCTGGCCTTCGTGACGTTGAAGGCCTGGGCCGAGCGGGCGGTGGAGGACACCGCGGCGGCGGTCGCCCAGCGGGCCAACGGGGCGCTCTGGGGGCTGCGCGACGCCATCGTCTTCGCCGTGCCCCCGCCGCCCATCGAGGGCCTGGGCAACACGGGCGGCTTCGCCTTCCGCCTGGAGGACCGGGGCGGGCTGGGACAGGAGGCCCTCGCCTCGGCCCGGGAGCAGCTGCTGGCGGCCGCGGCGAAGAGCCCCGTGCTCGTGGACGTGCGCTTCGAGGGCCTGACCAACGCGGCCCAGGCGGAGCTGCGGATCGATCGCGAGAAGGCCAGCGCGCTGGGCATCACCTTCGCGGACATCAACGAGACGCTCAACACGTACCTGGGCTCGACGTACGTGAACGACTTCCCCAACACCGGGCGGATGCAGCGGGTGATCGTCCAGGCGGAGGGCGCGCGGCGCACGCGCGTCGAGGACCTGCTGACGCTCACGGTGCGCGGTGCCAGTGGGGCCCAGACGCCGCTGTCGGCCTTCGCGAGCGTGAACTGGCGCATCGCGCCGGCCCAGGTCATCGGCTACAACGGCTATCCCTCGGTGCGGCTCGGCGGCAACGCGGCCCCGGGCTACTCCAGCGGTGACGCCCTGCGGGAGATGGAGCGCCTGGCGGGCGAGCTGCCCCGGGGCTTTGGCTTCGACTGGACCGGCCAGTCGCTGCAGGAACTCCAGTCGGGCGCGCAGGAGCCCATCCTCATCGCCCTGTCGCTCCTGTTCGTCTTCCTGTGCCTGGCGGCGCTCTACGAGAGCTGGTCCATCCCGATCTCGGTGATGCTGGTGGTGCCGCTGGGCGTGCTCGGCGCGGTGCTGGCGGTGCTGCTGCGCGGCATGAGCAACGACGTCTACTTCAAGGTGGGCTTCATCACGATCATCGGGCTGTCGGCCAAGAACGCCATCCTCATCATCGAGTTCGCCAAGGATCTACGGGCCCAGGGCCGCTCGCTGATGGACGCGGCGCTGGAGGCCGCGCAGCTGCGCTTCCGGCCCATCCTCATGACGTCGCTGGCCTTCACGCTGGGCGTGGTGCCGCTCGCCATCGCGCGGGGCGCGGGCGCCGCGAGCCAGCAGGCCATCGGCACCGGCGTGCTCGGCGGGATGATCAGCGCCACGGTGCTCGCGGTCCTCTTCGTGCCCGTCTTCTACGTGGTCGTCATGGGCCTGTTCGGCGCGCGGCGAAGCGCCAGGCCGCCCTCCGAGGCGCCCGCCCCCACGCCTCCCCCGCCGTGACGGTCTGTCCTGACAGGCATTGGCGGCTCCAATGCCTTGCCTGGAGGCTGAATCGTTTCATGTGCGAAAGATTCAAAACAGACTGACCCGAGAAAAATCCGGATTGCCTCCATTCAAGGGAAAACAGTAGAAGCCCCCATCCCTGAATCCGGAGAACGTCCTTGCGCCTTCCGTCCCTGCCCGTCCGCACGATCACCGTTGGCTTCGCCTTCCTCTCGTCGCTGCTCGGGTGCTCCGGACAGCCGGAGGCCAGCGCGGAGGAGACGTTGGGCGCGCAGGGGCAGGCGGCGCTCGCCACGCGCGTGGTTGGCTACTTCCCCACGTGGAATGGCAACGTGGCGGACATCCAGTTCGACAAGCTCACCCACGTCAACTACTCCTTCGTGGTGCCCACGGCCCAGGGTGGCCTGACGGGCCCGGGCAGCGGGGACAGCCGGCTCAAGTCGCTCGTCACCGCGGCGCACGCCAAGGGCGTCAAGGTGCTCATCGCCGTGGGCGGGTGGAACAACGGCGATGACTCGGCCTTCGAGCAGCTCGCCGCCAACGCCACCGCGCGCAACACCTTCGTCAACAACCTGGTCAACTACGTCACCCAGGCGGGCCTGGACGGCGTGGACATCGACTGGGAGTACCCGGACCCGGGCACCTCGGCGCAGAACTACGCCACGCTGATGAAGCAGCTGGGCACCGCCATGCACTCGCGCGGCAAGCTGCTCACCGCCGCGGTCGTCGCCAATAGCTACACGGGTGGCGGCGTGCCCACCGCCACCTTCGCGGACATCGACTTCCTCAACATCATGGCCTACGACGGCGGCCAGCCCCACTCCACGTACACCTACGCGGTGCAGTCGCTGGACTACTGGCTCGGCCGCGGGCTGCCCAAGGACAAGGCCGTGCTCGGCGTGCCGTTCTACGGCCGCTCGCCTTCGTCCTACGTGGGCTACGCCGCGCTGGTCGCCCGTGACTCCCAGGCCCCGTACAAGGACAACGTCGGCGACGTCTATTACAACGGCATCGCCACCATCCAGTCCAAGACGACGCTCGCCCTGCAGCGCGCCGGCGGCGTGATGATCTGGGACATCTCCGATGACGCCAAGGGCAGCGCCTCGCTGCTGACCGCCATCGCGCAGAAGGCGCAGGGCGGCACCACGCAGCCCCCCACGGGCCAGAACCTGCTGGCCAACGAGGGCTTCGAGAGCGGGCTCACCAGCTGGAACTCCGAGTGGCACAACAGCGTGCTCGCGCACAAGGTGGACACGGACTTCCCGTACACGGGCGCCTCCAAGCTCACCCACTACGCCTCCGCCGCCTACCAGCAGGTGAGCGGCCAGTCCAAGAGCCTCGCCAACGGCACCTACCGCGCCAGCGTCTGGGCGCGCTCGAGCGGCGGCCAGAATGCGCTGCGCCTGTACGCGAAGAACCACGGCGGCGCCGAGGTCACGGCCGAGATCGGCTCGGGCGCCGTGTCCGCCTGGACGAAGTACACCATCAGCAACATCCCGGTGACCAGCGGCGCCATCGAGGTGGGTGTCTACAGCGATGCCCAGGCGCAGAACTGGGCCGCGTTCGATCAGTTCGAGCTCGTGGCGCAGTAGTCCCCTCCGGTCCGCTCCCGAGAACCCCACCCATGAAGCCCACGACCTTCCCCCGGCGCGGCGCGCTCGCCGCGCTGCTCGTCACGGCCACCGTCGGATGCACCGGCGGTGAGCCCTCCCCCGCCCCCCCGCCTGATACGGCCCAGGACACGGCGGCGCTCGCCCCGAGCCAGCTCACGGTGAACCTGCGCGCGTACTCGGGCCACTACCTCGTCGCCGACAAGGGCGGTGGCGCCGCGCTCCAGGCCTACAGCACCTGGGCCAAGGAGTGGGAGACCTTCACCCTCACGGACCTCAACGGCGGCACGCTGCAGAGCGGCGACGTGGTGACGCTGCGGGGGCTCGGCGGGCAGTGGGTCTCGGCCGACAAGGGCGGCGGCGGCGCCGTCTACGTCAACGCGCCGCACGCCCTGGGCTGGGAGGAGTTCCGCCTGGTCAAGGTGGGCGGCACGGGCACCATCGCCGCCGGGGACAAGGTCGCCCTGCAGACGACGCTCGGCGGCCAGTACCTGAGCGCCATCGACTCGGGTGGCGGCGACGTGCTCGCCACCGGCGTGTCCGTGCGCGAGTGGGAGACGCTCACGCTCCTGGTGCCCGGCACGACGCCTCCGCCCTCGGGCACCACGCCCAAGCAGCGGGTGCTCAACTACATCCAGGGCATCTCGGGCACGAAGACGATCGCCGGCCAGCACAACCGCGAGCCCAACTGGGAGCCCGCCAAGTGGACCAACGCCATCAACGGCACCACGGGCCGCTGGCCGGGCCTGTGGAGCGGCGACTTCCTCTTCCAGCAGGAGAACATCGACAGCCGCGGGACGATGATCAACGAGGCGAAGAAGCAGTTCGCCGCGGGCGCCGTGGTGCAGCTCATGTGGCACTCCTGCCCGCCCACCCAGGGTGAGGCGTGCGCCTGGCAGGGCGGCGTTGTCAGCAAGCTGAGTGACAGCCAGTGGAACGAGCTGCTCACGGACGGCTCCAACCTCAACCGCGTCTGGAAGTCGCGGGTGGACAGGCTGGTGCCCTACCTCCAGGACTTGAAGAACAACGGCGTGGCGGCGCTCTTCCGGCCCTACCACGAGATGAACCAGGGCGTGTTCTGGTGGGGCGGCCGCACGGGCGCGCAGGGCACGCGCCGCCTGTACCAGATGACGCACGACTACCTGACCAAGACCAAGGGCATCGACAACCTCATCTGGGTCTGGGACGTGCAGGACCTGAGCTGGAACTTCAACGACTACAACCCGGGGGACGCGTACTGGGACATCGCCGCGCTCGACTTCTACAACGGTGATGGCTTCACCAAGGCCAAGTACGACGCCATGCTCGCGGTGGCGGGCAACAAGCCCATCGCCATTGGCGAGTGCGACCGGCTGCCTGGCGCCAGCGAGCTGCGCAACCAGCCGCGCTGGGTCTTCTTCATGGGCTGGTCCGAGCTCGTCTACGACCGCAACTCGGCCGCGGAGCTCAAGGCCGTCTACGGCGCCGACAACGTGCTCACGCGCGACGAGCTGCCGGGCTGGAAGTAGGCGCCCGGCTCAGGCGGCGGCCCGCGCCAGGGCCAGCGCCCCGAGCACGCCCGCGCGGTCTCCCAGCGCGGGCGGCACGATGTACTCGGCGATGCGCTCGGTGAGCGCGGGCGCCTGGATGTAGTCGTTGAGGACCCGGCGCACCCCCGCGTGCACGAGCGGGAAGAGGTGCCGCTGGGCCATCACCCCGCCCCCCAGGATGATGCGCTGGGGGGACAGGGTGCAGATGTAGCTGCTCAGGGCGAGCGCCAGGTAGTTCGCCTGGAGCGCCCACGCGGGATGCTCCGCGGGCAGCTCCCCGGCGGGCCGCCCCCAGCGCTTCTCCATGGCCGGCCCCGAGGCGAGCCCCTCGAGGCAGTCGCCGTGAAAGGGGCAAGCGCCCGGAAAGGGGTCCGCCTGGGGGTCGCGCGGCAGGCGGAAGTGCCCCATCTCCGGGTGGAGCAGGCCGTGCAGCATCCGGCCGTTGACGAGCGCCCCGCCGCCGATGCCCGTGCCCACCGTGAGGTAGACGAAGGTGTCGAGCCCCTGGGCGGCGCCCCAGCGGTGCTCGGCGAGCGCGGCGCCGTTCACGTCCGTGTCGAAGCCCACGGGCACCCCGAGCGCGCGCCGGAACGGGCCCACCACGTCCGTGTCGCGCCAGCCCGGCTTGGCCGTGGAGGTGATGAAGCCATGGCGGGGCGACTCCGGGTGGAGCTCCACGGGCCCGAAGGACGCGATGCCCAGGGCGGTGAGCGGCCCGAGCGCGCGCTGCTGGGCCTGGAAGAAGGCCAGGGCCTCGCCCACCGTGGCCTCGGGCGTGGTGGTGGCGATGCGCGCCGTGGCGCGGACGTCCTCCGGGCCGCTGCCCACCGCGCACACGAACTTCGTCCCACCCGCTTCGATGCCACCCCACAGTGCCATGACTTCCCCCGTCGTCTCGCTGGGAGCCCGCTCTAGCGCGCGCCGGGGCGGTTTTCGAGGAGGTTTTGTGATAGCCCCGCCCGGGTGAGCTCCTCCTTCCAGTCCCTCGGTCTGTCCCCTGAGTCCCTCGATGCGGTGCGGCGTGCCCGTTTCGCCTCCCCCACCCCCATCCAGGCCCAGGCCATTCCGCCCGCGCTCGCCGGCCGCGACGTCATCGGCTGCGCCATCACCGGCACCGGCAAGACCGCCGCCTACCTCCTGCCCCTCGTCGAGCGGCTGAAGGCCACGGACGCCGGGCCCACGGGCCTGGTGCTCGCCCCCACGCGCGAGCTCGTGCAGCAGATCGCCGGCGAGGCGTCCTTCTTCGGCGCGCCGCGCGGCCTCACCCAGGCGGTCATCATCGGCGGCACGGACATGGCCGGCCAGGTGGAGGAGCTGCGCGCCAAGCCCTCGCTGCTCATCGCCACGCCGGGCCGCCTGGCCGACCTGCTGCGCGAGGGCCGGGTGACCCTGTCCACCGTGCGCGTGCTCGTGCTCGACGAGGCGGACCGCATGCTGGAGATGGGCTTCGCGCCCGAGCTGGAGCAGGTGCTCGCCGCCCTGCCCCGCGAGCGCCAGACGCTGCTGTTCTCCGCCACGCTCGGCCACAACGTGACGCGCTTCGCCCAGGAGACGCTGCGCCGGCCCGTCAAGGTGGAGGTGACGCCCAGCGGCACGCCCGCCGCGCGCGCCGTGCAGCGCGTGTACGACGTCTCCTCCGAGGAGAAGTACCCCCTGCTGCTCACCCTGCTCGCCAAGGATCAGCTCAGCACGCTCGTCTTCACCCGCACCCGCGAGCGCGCCGAGAAGGTGCAGGGCTACCTGAAGAACGCGGGCTACAAGACGGCCCTCATCCACTCCGATCGCACCCAGGGCCAGCGCCGCCAGGCGCTCGAGGGCTTCCGGCGCGGCCAGTACCGCTGCATGGTGGCCACGGACATCGCCTCGCGCGGCCTGGACGTGGACGACATCGGCCACGTCATCAACTTCGACCTGCCCCACTCGCCCGAGGACTACGTGCACCGCATTGGCCGCACGGCGCGCGCCGGGGCGAGCGGACGCGCGTCCTCCTTCCTCACCGAGCGCGACGAGGAGACGGTGGTGGCCATCGAGCGCATCACCCGGATGCGCCTGCCGCGCGTCGAGGTGCCCCGCAAGGACGCCGCCTTCCGCGAGGCGCTGGACGCCTTCCGCGCCCGCAGCGAGGAGGACTCCCTGCTGGACGCCCTGGACGAGCCGCGCCCCGAGCGTCCGGCCAAGAAGCCCGCTCGGGAGCGCAAGCCCGTTCGGGAAGGCAAGGCCCCCCGGGAGCGCAAGCCCGCTCGGGAGGGCGGATTCGCCCGGCCGGAGTCGCGCGAGCGCGCGGGCGCGGCGCCTTCCCGGAGCGCGGGCAAGACGCGGGGGAAGCGGCCCGGAACGGCGCGCGGGGAGGCCCGGGACGCCGAGCGCCCGAGCCGGGCACCGGGGCGTCGTCCCGCGGCGGGCGGCAAGCCGGGCGGGAGCAGGGGCAAGCCGGGCGGGAGCAGGGCCAGCGGTGGCAGGCCCGGTGGCGGCAAGCCCGGTGGCCGCTCGGGAGGGGCGCCTCGGGGAGCGGGCGGCGCCTCGCGGGGCCGGGGCGGTGGAGGCCGGCGGAGCCGCTGAGCGCACCTACCCACCCTGATGGGTGACATCCACGCTAGGCTGGGCCCGGAGGACACACATGCCGCCGGGCCCACGCGATTGGAAACTGGAGCAGCACACCGTCCGCTTCGAGCCACCCGACATCTTCTGGACGCGCTTCAACGGGCCGCTCACGCTCGAGAATGTCCGGGGCGCCCTGGCCATCTACCAGGAGATGCGTGAGGTCCGGCCCTTCATCTTCGTGGCCGAGCTCGACGCCATTGGCCGCCTGGATCCCGAGGCCGCGCGCTACCTCAGCGAGAACCTGCCCATGTCCTGGGTCGTGGGGAACATCTACATCGGGGGGCGGCTGCTGCACCGGGCGCTGGCCAAGGGGCTCGCGCTCGCCAGCCGCCTGTACCCGCACTCCGACGACAACGTCTTCGAGAAGATCCACCACGTCGCCACGGCGGCCGAGGCCTGGGCGTTGATTCCCCGGCTGCGCGCGCGGCACACGGGGCCGACGCGCTGACCCCGCACTCCGCGCGAAAGGACTATAAGGCCGTCGCCAGTCGACCCCTCTCCCAGGAGCCCACCATGCGTCTCGCCCTGCTGTCCTCCGCCGCCCTGTGCCTCGTGTCCTCCGCCGCCCTCGCCGCCGCGCCCGCGAAGACGGCCGAGCGCGCCGCCGAGTCCACCTCCAAGTCGGCCGAGCGCGTCGCCGCGCGCGAGGAGCCCTCCGTGTCCACGGCCGAGGACGACAAGGCGTCGGATGGCACCGCCGCGGCCGAGGGCGCCAAGGGCATCGTGTTCGGCGTGAACGCCCTGCCCACCGTGGGCGGCTTCCTGTTCGTCAGCCCGGTGGACTCGCTGCGCCTCAACCTGGGCTTCATCGTGGGCCTCAAGCCGGACGTGGCGGCCCGGCTGTCGGTGGATGCCGTGTTCCGCCACCACCTCACCACCGGCACGCTGCGGCCCTTCGCCGAGGGCGGGCTCGAGTTCGCCTATGACGGCGACATCGACTTCGGGGCCAAGGCGGGCCTGGGCGTCGAGTACTTCTTCGTGCCCCGCGTCAGCGTGGCGGGCACGCTCGGGCTCGCGCTGCGCTTCGAGAACGGGGGCAGCACCATCGGCATCCCCTTCGGCACCACCGGCCTGCTGATGAACGTGTTCTTCTAAGGCATGAGCCGGGATCTCCAAGCGCTGCTGCTGTCCTACGCCTACGTGGGCGTGTGCGTGCTGGGTGGTGAAGTGGCCGCCCGCCGGGGCGCTCCCCGGGAGTGGGCGCGCAAGTTCATCCACGTGGGCGTGGGCCTGTGGGTCTTCGGTGCCCTGGCGCTCTTCGAGCACCGGGAGTGGGCCGTGGTGCCCTCGCTCACCGCCGCCGTGGGCAACTGGTTCATCCACCGCCAGCGGCTGCTGCGCGCGGTGGAGGCCCCCGCCGACAACCTGGGCACGGTCTGGTTCGCGCTGTCGTTCTCGGCCGTGCTGTGGTTCGCGTGGGATCGGCCCGCGGTGGCGGCCGGCGGCGTGCTCGCCATGGCGGTGGGTGATGCGCTGGCGTCGCTCGTGGGCCGACGCTTCGGGCGCCACCCGTACGCGACGCTCGGCGGGGAGACCAAGAGTCTGGAGGGCTCGCTCGCGCTGCTCGCGGGCACCTTCCTGTCCGTGCTCGCCGCCCTCACCTGGCTGCCGGGCCTGTCGCCGGACATGCCCCGCGTCTCCCTGGCCCTGCTGTGCGCCGTGGTGGCCGCCGTCGCCGAGGCGCTCGGCTCGCGGGGCCGCGACAACCTCTGGGTGCCCCTGGCCGCCGCCGCCGTGCTCGCGTGGACGCCCGCCGCGCTGGCCACCGGCCTGGGCGTGGGCGCGGCGTGTGCCCTGGCCATTGGCATCGCCTCGTGGCGGCGCGGCTCGCTCACGCCCAGCGGCGTGCTCGGCGCGCTGCTCATCGGCACGCCCGTGTTCGGCCTCGCTGGCGCGGTGGGCACGGTCGCCCTGCTCGGCTTCTTCATCTCCTCCAGCGCGCTGTCCAAGGCATTTCGCGCGCGCAAGGCCGGCGTCGAGGCCGAGTATGCCAAGACGGGCACGCGCGACCTCGGCCAGGCCCTGGCCAACGGAGGCGTGGGGGCGCTGGCCGCCGTGCTCCTGGGCGTCACGGGCGACGCGCGCTACCTGCTGGCCATGCTGGGCGCGTTCGCCGCCGCCAACGCGGACACGTGGGCCACGGAGCTGGGCGTGCTCTCGCGCTCGGCGCCCCGGCTGGTGACGACCTGGCGGACCGTGGCGCCGGGCACCTCGGGCGCGGTGTCGGGCCTGGGCATGCTGGCCTCCACGGGCGGCGCGGCCTTCGTGGGCGTGCTCGCCGTGCTCGCGGGCGTGTCGTGGACGGCGCTGCCCTGGATTGTCGGGGCGGGCGTGGCGGGCTCGCTGGCCGACAGCGCCCTGGGCGCGACCGCACAGGACGTGCGGTGGTGCGAACACTGCGCGCGCGAGACCGAGCGCCGGCTCCACCATTGTGGCCACCCCACCCGGCCGCTCCGGGGCTGGTCCTGGCTGGGCAATGATACCGTCAACGTGCTGGCCACCGCCGTGGGTGCCCTCGTGGCCTTCTGGGCCTGAACGGCGGTGGCGGCAACGTCACTCGCCGCACGGGAGAAGTGCCCTTGAAGAAGTGGTTCGTCGTTGCCTCGGTGCTCGGAGTCCTCGCGTTGACGCACTGTGGAGGGAGCGCGTCTCCCCCGGAGCCGGAGGTGGAGAACCCCGCGCCCACCGAGGATGGAGGCTCCGGCGAGGGCCCAGGCGATGCCGGGACGCCCCCGCCCCCGCCCGACGCCTCCACGGAGACCGACCCGACCGATGCGGGAAGCGACGCGGGCACGGCGGTGGACGCCGGAGCGCCCGAGGACGCGGGCGAGTACGACGCGGGCACGCCTGACGCAGGCGAGGACGACGCGGGCCTTCCGGATGCGGGGGAACTCCCGGATGCCTCCACCGATGCGGGCGAGGACGACGCGGGCACGCCTGACGCGGGCGAGGCGCCGGATGCCTCCACCGACGCGGGCGAGGTCGACGCGGGCACGCCGGACGCGGGCGCGCCGGACGCCGGCAGTCCCCCGGACGCGGGCACCGACGACGGAGGCACGTGTGTCCACGACCCGAGCACGCCCGAGGGCGGCTCACGGCTGGACTGCACCTTCAACAGCGACTGCCCCTGCGACGAGCGCTGCGACTGCGACGAGTCCCTGGGCTGCCAGTGCCTCACGGGCCCGCGCGGCACGGGCCGCTCGGGCATCGACGCGTGCACCACCGGCAATGACTGCGAGAGCTCGCTCTGCATCGAGGGCTGGAGCGGCTACTTCTGCTCCGGGCCCTGCGTGTCCTCGGTCGAGTGCGGCCCTCGCCTGCCGGTGTGCGCGTACATCTCCTTCGTCGGGCAGATCTGCATCCGCAACCCCGACGGCGAGTGAGCCGGGCGGGGTCGCCCCGCCCTGGCGCTCACACCACCACTTCGCGCCGGGGCAGGGGCGGCATCGGCTCCTCGCCCAGCTCGTCCGTCTGGCAGTAGGCGAGGAACACCAGGGACAGCGGCAGCGTGATGAGCGCGGCCAGGGGCGGCGCGAGCCCCCCCGCGGCGGAGATGGCCACCACGACGAGGACGTTGAGCGTCCACGCGGCCCAGTCCTGCCGGCGCTGGAAGAGGCGGTAGCTGTCACCGAGCGCGCGCAGGACGGGCCGACCCTCGGCCGCCAGCGTGGGCGCGTGCAGCCAGAGGATGGACAGCAGCAGGCCGGGCAGGATGAGCGAGTAGCCGATGGCCAGCGGGATGCCCATGGCCAGGGCGAGCCCCCAGCTCTTGAGGAAGGTGCCCCGCCGGGTGTACGTCGCCCGCCAGTTCACCGGGCGGCCCGTGCGCACCCCCTCGAGCGTCTCCTGGAGCAGGTTGAAGGCGAACCACGGCCCCAGCACGACGGTGATCGAGCCGAGCAACACCACGAGGCTGCCCAGCATCAGGTCCAGGGCGTTGGCCGTGAAGAACTCCCAGGTGCGCTTGAAGCGGTGATCGACGCGCGTGTCCAACATGGCGAGGCTCCTTTTCCAGAGCGACAACCTCCGCTCTCCTCCGCTCTACGAAGGAAGGAAGGCGCGATTGCCCCCGTGTGACGCGAAGGGGGCCGCGCCCGGAGGGACACCAGGCGGGCGGCCCGCTCACAACCACTCGATCGCCATGTCCACCCGAGGCTCGACGTGCCCTTCCCAGAGGAGCTGGGCCCGGGGCACCAGCCGCAGCGCCCGAGGCCCCCACCGGCCGACGAGCCACTCCACCTGGAGCGAGGCCTCCGCTTCGTACCGCGGACCCGTTCCGAGCAGGAACAGGGGCGCCCAGGCGGCCTCCAGGCGCACGGCGTTGAAGGACGAGCCCGGGAGCGCCACGCGCTGCGCGAAGGAGAAGCGGGGACCGGCGCCGGGCGTGGGCCACGCGCCCCACCGCACGGCCGCCCTGGCCCCCACACCCAGCGCCGCGTAGTGGCGGAAGTCCGGGCTGTCGTCCACCACCAGCAGGGCCTCGGCCTGGAGCGTGGCCCGGTACGGCTGCGCGTGCGCCTTGTCCCGGGTCTCCATCCGGGCCTCCACGCCCCACCCCAGCTCGTCGAGCAGCGTCTCGCGGTGCCACGGCGGCTCGCGCAAGAGCGTGCGGTAGCCCAGCAGCGTGAGCCGCGAGTCCACCACCCGGGGCAGGCCCCGTCCGGGCACGAGGCGCAGCACCCCGTCGAGCAGCCGCAGCTCGCTGCTCGGCCGGAAGCCATGGAGGAACGACTCGCCCAGGCCCTCCTTGAGCGCGGCGGTCTGGAGCGACAGCACCGGACGCATGCCCCCCGAGGCGAGCCACTCCACGCCCCCGCCCACCGCGACGCGCGCCGCGCCCGAGGTCTCCAACCCGCGCGCGGCCCGCGTCCGCTCCGCCTGGACCTTGTCGGCCTGGTCCCGCCGCAGGAAGTCCAGCCCCTCCACCGGGGCCAGCGGGCCCCCCTGGAGCGCCCCCTGCACGTCGGTGGCGGTCTGGAAGACGGCCTCCACGTCCCGGGCCCGCGCGAGCACCTGTTCCTCCTGCGGCGTGGGGGCGCGCTTGTCCGCGGTGGCCAGCACCTGCTCGACGAGGGCGAGGCGATCGAGCGCCGCCAGGTGGCGCTGCACCGCGTCCTCCCGCTCGAAGACCCGCTGGCGCTCCCGCTCGGCGCCGCGGTGGTCCGGCACGACACCGTGCACCGCCACCAGCCGGGCGTACTCCACGGCGAGCCGCCGCGCCTCCATGCGGTCCACCTCCGCGCGCTCCACCCGCACGGACTGGGCGAGGTACGCGTGCACCGCCTCGGCCACGGGCGCGGCGGCGAGCGTGGCCTCCACCAGGGCGGGCACCCGGTGCCAGGCGGCATGACGCGTGCCGGGGACCGCGGACGACAGCCGCCGGTGCAGCAGGGTCCACCGGGGGGCCAGCGACGGCCCCACGCGCGCCACCACGGTCGCGAGCGCCCGCTCCCGGGCCGCGTGGGCCCGCAGGGCGCGGTCCCCCGTGGACTCGAGGTCATCCGGCACGTGCTCGAGCAGGGGCCGGGGCGCGCCGTCCGGGCCGTCCACCTCCAGCCGCGCGAGGGCATCCAGCGTGGCCCCGGGCAGCACCCACAGCAGGCCGGGCGTGCGCACGCGCCGGTCCTCCTCCAGCGCGCCGTTGAGCAGGAACAGCAGCGCGCTCGCGCAGTTGTCGGTGGCGAAGAAGTACGGCAGGTAGCCCCGCCGCTCCAGCTCCCACACCCGCTCGAGCACCCGGACGCGCTCGCCCGCCGTGAGCCGCAAACGGAAGCGGCGCACCGTGCGCTGCTCCAATTCCAGGGCCTCGTGCGCCACGTCCCCGAGTGTCGTGGTGAGGAAGGCGAGCGAGAACCCCCCGGCCAGGCCCATGAGGACATAGTCCGGTCCCCGCGCCCGGCCGCCCGTCAGGGCCACGGGCTGCACCACCGCCTCGAAGCCCGGGCCTCGCACGGCCTCCGCGTCCTCGCGCCACACCGGCCGCAGCATCAAGTGCCCGAACAGCGACTCGGGCTGGCGGCCCGTGGAGCTCACCAACAGCACCTCGACCTCGGCCAGCGCCTCTTGCCGGGCCCAGGCGTCGAAGGCGGGGCACGCGGCCCGGGGCGCCAGCCGCGCCAGGCCGTCCCGCGCCAGCAGTTCGCCGAGCGCCCGGGCCTTGGAGAACTCCTGGCACGCCACGCGCTCGTCCACCGACAAGGCGTCCTCGCGCAGCGACTCCACCGGCACGAAGAACTCCTCGGCGAAGGTGGCCAGGTCCAGCGCCGCGCTCGCCCGGCCGCGTGCGCGGCTGTACGCCCCGTCATAGGTGAGCAGGGCCTGCTCGGAGAAGACGAGCGGCCGCTCCAGGGGCCGACGCCAACCCGACAGGCGCCGCCAACGGGCCGTCCCGCTCCAGCCCCGCGCGTCGTCCCACCGCCGCATCACCGCGTGCACCACCGCGCGCCGCCGCCACAGCCGCTCCAGCTCCCCGTCGGACAGCCGCGCCGTGCGCAGCGCCGCCCGCCGCTCGTCTCCGGGCACGAAGGCATACAGGTGGAAGCGCCGTTTGTCCTCGCTCCACTCCGGCCGCCGCGCCGAGGCATTGCCCAGACCGAAGGGCGCGGGCTCCGGGTGCGTCACCAGCTCCAGCGGCCCGCCCGGGGGCCGGCGCAGCGCGGGCGGCAGCGCCTCGAGCGCGGCCTCGATCTCGGTCACGAGCGCGGCGTCCTCGGACGCGGGCGGGCGCAGCACGAGGCCCGCGCGCGCCTCCAGGGCGGCCACGCGCTCGGCGAGGGGTCGCGCGGCCGCCTCCCCCTGGAACCCTCCGCCCAGCCAGGTCAGTAGCAGGAGGGCCCCGCGCTTCATTCCCCCAGGCCCTGGGCCGCCAGGAACGCGCTCGCATCCCGCTGGAGCCGGGGCTCCTCGCCCGCGAGCCGCCCCACCCGCTCCAGCCATTCCAGGGCGCGCGCGGGCGTGAGGTGGGCCGGCTGGGCGAGCGCGAGCAATTCCCCGCGGTGCGCGCGCAGCACCTGGCCGAAGAGCCGCAGGTTCTCCCGGCGGATGCGCGCCAGGGAGGCCAGGTCCTCGATGCTGGGGCCCGCGCCGAGCGCGAGATCCTCACGCAACTGGTGGTTGCGCGCGCGCAGGTAGGCCTGGGCCACCTCGCCCATGGCGACCGGGGGCGGGAGGGCCTGGGCCGCGGCGCTGAACGTGCGCCAGATGACCACGCCCAGCCCGCCCACGGTGACGCCCACCAGGGTGATGGAGCTGATGGGCGAGGACTTGCTCTCGCTGCCCTTCGAGCTGCCCGAGACCTCGGTCGGCCGGCTCGACTCCCTGGTGGATTCGCCCGAGCCCGAATCGGACCGGCTGGAGTCCCCGGAGCCCGAATCCGAACGGCTGGAGTCGCCCGAGCCCGAGTCAGAGCGACTGGAGTCCCCGGAGCCCGAATCGGACTGGCCGGAGTTGCCCGAGTCGGACTGGCTGGAGTCCCCCGAGCCCGAGTCGGACCGGCTGGAGTCCCCCGACGCGCCGGAGTTGCCCGAGCCCGAGTCGGACCGGCTGGAGTCCCCCGACGCGCTGGAGTTGCCCGAGCCCGAGTCGGACGCGCTCAAGGCCCCCGAGCCCAGCACCCGAGGGTGCTGACAACCGGTGAGCGCGGTCCAGACGATGAGACCGACGCCCCATGTTCCCCGCCAGTTCATGAAATCCCCCAAGGAGCAGTTCAACGAGCCAGGGCGCGCAGTATCGCGGGTTCGCGGTGCGCGGGAAATGGAGGGAACGATGACGCGGTGCAGGGCGCCGCCCGGCGCCGGCGGAGCGCTCGGGCACACGCGCTCGCCGGGTCAGGGGATCGTCATGCCCCGCTGCACGGCGGGACGGCTGCCGACGCGGTGCATCCACTGCGGGACGTGCCCCAGCGTCTGGAAGAGTTCCGGGAAGAAGCCGCGCGCGGTCACCAGCGCCGGGTACGTGGCGATGTCCGCGATGGAGTACGCGCCGGCCAGGTAATCGCGTGAGGCCAGGTGCCGATCGAGCACGCCCAGCAAGCGCCGGGCCTCCGTCTGGAAGCGCTCGATGGCGAAGGCATCCTTTTGGGCCGAGAAATGCCCGAAGAAATTGAGCTGGCCCAGCATCGGCCCCACGCCGCCCATCTGGAACATCAGCCACTGCGTCACCTCCGCCTTGCCCCGCGCATCCGTGGGCAACAGCGCGCCCGCCTTTTCCGCGAGGTACAGCAGGATGGCGCCGGACTCGAACAGCGTCAGCGGCCGACCGCCGGGCCCCTCATGATCCACGATGGCTGGAATCTTGTTGTTGGGATTGATGGCGAGGAATTCGGGCTTGAGCTGCTCGCCCCGGGTGAGGTCCACCACCTTGACGGTGTAGGGCAGGCCGAGCTCTTCCAGCGCGATGGAGGCCTTGCGGCCGTTGGGCGTCCTGAACGTATACAGATCGATCACGTCTTCACTCCCGTGCGAGGGGACGTTCCCGTCCCGTGCTGGCGCCTCTGATGCCCGAGGTGACCCGAGGTTGCCCAGGAGTCGCGATCGACCTGGGCCGAGCCCTCGCCCTCACGCGACCGTGAGCACGATCTTACCTCGGAGGTGCCCCCGGGCGGCGCGCTCGTGCGCCTGTCGCGCCTCCGCGAGCGGGAACGTGCTGTCGATGGCGACGCGCACCGTCCCCGCGTCGAGCAAACGCCCGAGCTCCGCGAGCTGGGGGCCGTTCGAGCGCACCTGGGTGATCGAGGTCGTCACGCCGAGCCGCTCGAGTTCCTCGGCGTTGATGGGGCTGACGAACACCGGGTACAACGCACCGCCGCGCTTGAGCGTGCGCAGGAACCGATCGCTGCCCGGGCCGCCGACGGCGTCGAGCACGAGATCGACCTCCCGCACCTGGTTCTCGGCCCGGCCCTGGGTGTAGTCGATGAACGTGTCGGCGCCGAGCCCGCGCAGGAACGCCGCATGCGCACCCGATGCCACCGCGATGACGCGGGCCCCCTTCCATTTGGCCAGCTGCACCGCGAGATGCCCCACGCCGCCCGCGGCGCCGTTGACGAGCACCGTGGTCCCGGGGCCGAGGGCCATCGGACGATGCGGCAGCGCCTGGAACGGGTTCGGATGGTCGTGTCCGACGTCGATCAGGAACTGCCACGCGGTGAGCCCCGACATCGGCGCTCCGGCGGCTTGCACGTGATCGATGCCCGCGGGCTTGTGGGCCAGGTCCGACGCGGGCGCGGCGACGTACTCGGCATAGGCCGCGCTCTCCCCGAAGCTCGGAAAGCGGATCATGCCGAAGACCGCGTCGCCCACGGAGAAGCCTCGCACGTCCGGGGCAACGGCCGCGACGACCCCCGACACGTCCGAGCCCGGGATGGCGGGCAGCGGTATCGTGGGCCGCCACTCCGGGGGCATCGTCCTCATCCCGTCGCGCAGGTACCAGTCGGGGGGATTGATGCCCACCGCATGGACGCGAACGAGCACCTCCCCCGCCTTCAGCGTGGGAATCGGCACCTCGTCATAGCGCAGGACCTCGGGCCCCCCGAACTCGTGCAGCCGCACCGCCGCCATCGTGTTCTTCGGCATCGCTTTCTCCTTCACCGCACATGGGCTACCCTATCCGGAGCGGTGCTCCTCATATGCGGAGCACCGCTCCGGTTGTCAAGACAGAGCCATGCGAGCCGACGCCCAGAAGAACTACGAGCACCTCCTCGCCGTCGCGCGCGACGTCCTCACCGAGCAAGGCGCCAACGCCTCGCTGCGCGACATCGCCCGCCGGGCGGGTGTGGGGCTCGGCACGCTGTACCGTCACTTTCCGACGCGCGAGGCCCTGCTCGAGACCTTGCTCCGGGCGAGCTTCGACGCGCTGAAGGCCCGGGCGGACGAACTCGAGGCCTCGTGTCCACCCGACGAGGCACTCGTGACGTGGCTGCGTGAAGCCGTCGGGGTCGCCCACCGCCACCGGGGCGTGGTGGATGCGATGATGGCCGCCATCGCGGACCCGGACTCCGCGCTCCATGCGTCGTGCGTGGCGATGCGCGCGGCGGGCACCCGGCTCCTCACCCGCGCGCAAGCCGAGGGCCTGGCGCGGACCGACGTCGATGGCGTCGATCTGTTCGCGCTGCTCGGGGCGCTCGCGTGGCTCCGCGACCAGACGTCACCGGAGCGCCGCGCCGATCATCTCTTCGGCGTGATCGCTGGCGCGCTCCTCACGAACCGAGGTCCCCTTCCGACCCACGGCTGAGGAGGGCCAGGCGTACAGTCGCTTCACCGAGCGCTCATGAGCGCGTTGACGGTGGGCGCCAGCACCTCCATCAGCCAGGTCATCACGGCCCGCACGCGCCGTGGCACCGAGTGCCCGTGCGTGTGCAACAGCGTGATGGGCACCGGTCGCGCGACGAACTCCGGCAGGATCTCCACGATCCTGTTCGCGTGCCGCTCCAGCGCGGACCGTGGCACCTGCACGATGCCCAGGCCCGCGAGGCCCGCCGCCTCGTACACGTCGAAGTTGTCGACGGTCACCATGCTGCGCATGGGGAGCTCCTTGTACGTCGGGCCGTCGATGTACTCGAAGACCGGGACCGGGTCGGTGGCGTAGTGGACGACGAAGTGGTCGCGCAGATCGTCCAGCGTACGCGGCGTTCCATGCTGGCGCAGGTAGGCGGGACTCGCGCAGTTCATCGACGAGGCCTCGCCGATGCGGCGCCCGACGAGCCCCGGTTCGTTGACCAGCCCCACGCGCAGCACGAGATCGAACCCGTCCCGCACCGCCGCCACGAGCCGGTCGCTCGCGCAGATGTCCAGCTGGAGCTGCGGATGGCGCGCGAGCAGCTCGGGCACCCGCGGCATGACGAAGTCGCGCGCGATGATGACGGGGAGCTCCACGCGCACCCGCCCCCGCAGCGCCCGGCTCGCATGAAAGAGCGCCGAGATTTCCTCGGCCTCCGCGAGAAACGCCGGGGCCCGCTTCAGCAGCTGCTCGCCCTCGGGCGTGGGGCGCACGACGCGGGTCGAGCGCTGGAGGAGCTGGGTGCCGAGCTCCGCTTCGAGCTTTTGCACGTGTGCGGACGCGCGGGCCTTGGGCATGCCAAGCTGGTGGGCGGCCTGCGTGAAGCTCCGCAGCTCCGCCACCCGGACGAAGATCTTCAGGGCATCGAGGTCAAGGCGCATTGTCTCGATGTACCAGACAGTGTGTCGGGCGTCTCGCGCTTTACCGACCCCCGCCCGGCTCGTTACATCCGGCGCATGACCCAGTGGACCACTTCCGACATGCCTTCGCAGAAGGGCCGTTCAGCCGTCATCACCGGGACCGGAGGCCTCGGACTCGAGGATGCCCTCGAACTCGCACGAACGGGCGGTGAGGTCATCCTCGCCGGCCGCAACCCCCAGAAAGGCGCGGAGGCCGTCGCGCGAATCCAGTCCGAGGTCCCCTCCGCGAAGGTCCGGTTCGAGCAGGTCGACCTCGCCAGCCTCAAGTCCATCGCCGACTTCGCCGCGCGGCTCAAGGGGCAGCGCGAGAGCCTCGACCTGTTGATCAACAACGCCGCCGTGATGACCCCGCCGAAGCGGCAGGCCACCTCGGATGGCTTCGAGCTGCAGCTCGGCACCAACTACCTCGGCCACTTCGCCCTGTCGGCCCACCTCATGCCCCTGCTGCGCAAGGGGACCGACGCGCGCGTCGTCACCCTGTCGAGCGTGGCCGCTCGGGCCGGGGTGATCGACTTCGACGACCTGCACGCGACGCGCAGCTACCAGCCGATGCGGGCCTATGGCCAGTCGAAGCTCGCCTGCCTCCTGTTCGCCTTCGAGCTGCAGCGGCGCAGCGAGGCGAACCGGTGGGGCGTCACCAGCATCGCCGCGCACCCCGGCATCTCGCGCACCGACCTGCTGCACAACGCGCCCGGCCGGTGGAGTGCCTCGGGCATGATGCGCACGTTCATGTGGTTCCTGTTCCAGCCCGCGTCGCAGGGCGCGCTGCCCACCCTCTTCGCCGCGACCTCGCCCGAGGCCAAGGCCGGCGCCTACTACGGCCCCGACAAGCTGAGCGAGATGCGGGGCCATCCGACGCTGGCGAAGGTTCCCCAGCGCGCGGAAGACCGAACGGCCGCCAACCGCCTCTGGCGGGTGTCCGAGGAGCTCACCCAGGTCGCGTTCCAGTAGGCGACTCCCGCGGGGCACGACATGCACAAGATCCTCGTCTACGCGGCGTACGGCTGGCTGACCTTCACCGGGGTGATGCACTTCGTCGTCGACGTCGTGTCCCAACACCTGCGGGGCAAGCACGTCCCCAGCACCGAGACGACCCTCTACTACGGCCTCCACTCGGCGTTCGCGCTCGGGCAGTTCGTGTTCGGGCTGCTCGGGCTTTGGCTCGCGTGGCGCTCGCTGGACCTGTTCAAGGAAGTGCCCGTCGTGGCGGTATCGTTGATCGCCGCCGCCGGGTGGCTCGCCATCGCGGTCCTCTTCATGACGTACTGGGAGCCCCGGTTCAACGTGGCCGTCTTCGGTGTCCTGGTCGTGGCCGCCGCGCTGACCGGGCGTGCTACGTTCGAGGGGTGAAAAAAACCATCGTCGTCTGTGGTCACGGGCCTGGCATCTCGGACGCAGTGGCTCGCAGGTTTGGCGAGGAGGGCTTCGCGGTCGCGCTCGTCGCCCGCAACGCGGAGCGGCTCAAGGCCTCGGCCGCGGCGCTCTCCCGCGCGGGCCTCACCGCCCAGGCCTTTCCCTGTGACCTCGCCCAGCCCCAGTCCGTGCGCGCGCTCATCCGTGACGTGCGTGCATCGCTCGGGCCCATCGCGGTGCTCCACTGGAACGCGTATACCCCCGGCGCCGGGGACCTGACGACCTCGCCCGTGGAGGAGCTGAACGGGCCCCTCGGCGTGTCGGTGCTCGGACTGGTGGCGGGCGTCCAGGAGGCGCTGCCCGATTTGAAGCAGGAGAAGGGCGCGATCCTCGTCACGGGCGGCGGCCTCGCGTACTACGACCCGAAGCTCGATGCGCTGGCGGTGTCGTGGAATGCCATGGGCCTCGCGGTCTCCAAGGCCGCGCAGCACAAGACCGTGGGCCTGCTGCACCAGAAGCTCTCGGGCGAGGGCGTCTACGTGGGCGAGGTCGTCGTGCTCGGGACCGTCAAGGGCACCGCGTTCGACTCCGGCGATGCGACGCTGGAGGCGTCGGCCATCGCCGAGAAGTTCTGGGAGCTGCACCAGCGCCGCGAGGACGTCTCGGTCAACTTCTCCTAGTGCCGAGGAGATGCCGGGTGAGGAAGCGCCGGATCAACTGCGCGATCTCCTCGTGATGCGTCGCCAGGGCGAAGTGGCCGGCATCGAGGAGGTGGATCTCGGCGTGGGGGAGATCGCGCGCGTAGGCCAGCGCCCCGGGGGGAAGGAAGAAGGCGTCACGACGACCCCAGGCCGCGAGCAGGGGCGGTTGGTGCTCGCGGAAGTACGCCTGGAAGGCGGGATAGAGTTCCACGTTCGTCCTGTAGGAGAGGATCAGGTCGAGCTGGATCTCCTCCGCCTCGCCGCGGCGCAGGTAGGCGATGTCGAGCTCGGCCGCGTCTGGCGCCACGCGGTCCTCGGGCATGCCGTGCGTGTGCTGGAAGCGGATGGCCTCGTCGGTCAGCGAGGCGCGGCAGGCCTCGCGATTCGCCGGTGTCGGTTCCCGCCAGTACGCTTGCCAGGGTTCCCACCCGGTGCTGAACCCTTCCTCGTAGGCATTGCCATTCTGCGTGATGATCGCGGTGATGCGCTCCGGATGGGCGAGCGCGAGGCGGAAGCCGACGGGCGCGCCATAGTCGAAGACATAGAGCGCGTAGCGCTCGAGCCCCAGCGCGTCGACGAAGCCGCCCATCGTCCGGGCGAGTTGGTCGAAGCTGTAGACATACCTGGCGCGCGAGGGCGCCCGGGTCCGGCCGAAGCCTGGCAGGTCGGGGGCGATCACGCGGTACCGGTCGGCGAGCGCCGGGATGAGGTCGCGAAACATGTGGCTGGAGGTGGGAAAACCGTGGAGCAGGAGGAGCACGGGCGCGTCGGCGGGTCCCGCCTCGCGATAGAAGACCTCGACGTCGTCGACCTGCTGGGTGCGATAGGCGATGGTGCTCATGAAGTCACCTCTGTGGTGGGATGCACGTCCCTCTGCCAGTGAGAGGTGGAGAGCACAATCTCACACGACCGTCAATTCAGCATAAAGGCTATAGGCTTTTCTCGGAATGTGTCGGTAGAGGAAGCGCTTCCCCTGAGCACTTCTGCTCGATCCATGAGGCGATCACGACCGTGCCCGTAGCCACGCCAATAGCCCCCGAGAGTCCAGCCTGTTACTACCCGCCCCAAGACAAGATCACCGGTCAGCATGGCGATGTGATCTGGTCTCGTCCGTTGGACAGCGGCAGCCCGGCCGCCCTCGCCTCCGCTCGGACCAACGAACTCGTGGTCTATGTCTCGGAGAGCGTTCACGGCCAGGCCATCGCCGTCTCTGGCCTCATCGCCCTGCCCAAGACGTCGGCCCCCGCTGGCGGCTATCCGGTGATCAGTTGGGCGCATGGAACCATTGGCAGCGCTGACGTCTACGCGCCGTCGCGAGATTTCGAGGGCTCGGCGGCGCACCCCTACAACGCCTTCCCGCATGTCCTGCTCAACAAATTCCTGGACCGGGGCTGGGCCGTGGTCATGACGGACTACGAGGGCCTGGGCACCGAAGGCCCTCATCCCTATCTCCTCGGCAAGTCCGAGGCCCGCGGCATTCTCGACATCGTGCGGGCCGCGCGTCACCTCCACCCGGAGCTCTCCGACCAGTTCGCCATTGTCGGCCACTCCCAGGGCGGGCAAGCGGCGCTGTTCGGCGCGCACTTCGCGCCGGAGTGGACCCCCGAGCTCACCCTGCGCGGCGTGGCGGCGCTGGCCCCCGCTTCCGCGATCGGATCGCTCGTCAAGCTCGCCTGTCAGAGAACCGAACCAGACGGGGGCAATGCCTTCGTGGCCTTGTTCATCGCCGGGGCGCTCGCGGGGAACCCGGACATCGACCGCGCCCAGGTGCTGACCCCCGAATCCAACGCCTTGTACGCGCATGTCGAAGAGCGCTGCCGGGTGGAATTGAGCCAGACCGATTCCTGGGGACAACTGGCGGGGCCCCAACTGCTGCGGCAGGAGGAGAGTGAGAGCAGGACCGCCCTGTTCGAGCAATTCGAGGCCATGCATCCCAACCTCGTCATCAAGGCGCCGATCCGGATCTCGCAGGCCCTGCGCGATCAGCGCGTGAACGCGGCCCTCACCGCCATCCTCGCGGAACAGCTCTCGACGACGAACGGGGCTGGCAATGTCGAGTACAAGCCCTATCTGCGGGTCTCGCAGACCCACGATCCCGAGGAACTCGGATTCCACTTCGGCCTGATCGACACCGATTCGGACGCGGTGACGAACTGGCTCGCCAGCCTGCTGCCGAATTGACCCAGCCCTAACCCTCGGCCCTCGAGCGACGTCGAACGGTCGTTCGAAGTTCCGCGTGGCCGCCATCGACGCGCAATTCCATGCCCGTGCAGAAACTGCTGTCGGCGGAGGCGAGGAACAGCGCGCCAGACGCGACCTCGTCTGGCCGCCCCATCCGCTTCATCGGGACCTCGTTCGCCGCATACTCGCGGAACGCCGCGGCGGCCTCCGGCGTCGGCGAGTTGGTATCGACGATGGGGGTGTCGACCGGACCGGGACTGAGGGTGTTGACCCGGATGCCGCGGGGCAACAACTCCGTGGCGAAGGTCTTCACCAAGGAGCGCACGGCGGCCTTGGACGCGTTGTAGACGCTCATCCCCGAGTCGCCTCGGTTGTTGAGCGACGACGACACCAGGATCACCGAGGCCTGAGCGTTCAGGAGGGGCAGCCCCTTCTGCACGGTGAAGAACGTGGCACGGACATTGAGATCGAAGATCTTGTCGAACAGGTCGGCATCCACCTCCTCGAGCGTCCCCGACTCCGCGCGGCCGGCATTCGCGACCACGACATCCAGCGTGCGACCATCCGCGACGACCCGGGCATAGACCGCATCGAGTTCCTCCAGGTTCGTGATGTCGGCCCGGATCGCCGTGGCGCTCGACCCGATTTCGGCGACGGTCTCCGCCAGGTCCGCCTCGCGGCGGCCGACGACATAGACATGAGCCCCCTCCGCGGCGAACCGTTTGGCGATGGCGCGGCCGATCCCGCTGCTTCCGCCCGTGACGATCGCGACCTTCTCTTGCAGCCTTCCCATCATCCGACCTTTCGCTGGCGGAGCGCACGGCGCGCACCGCATGGCTGGCAATATGGGTCAGCCCGAATGTCCGAGGAAGACGGTGGACGGCGATGGCATCCATTCCCAGGGGGAATAGGGCCGCCCGTCAGTGGATGCGAAGCATGGGCTCCGCGGCGCAGCGGGTCGCGAGAAAATCGATGAAGAGCGCGGTTCGCCGGGCAAGCGCACGGTCGCCGGACCAGACCGCGTTGATGGGGACCTGGAGGCACTCGTGTCCGGTCAGGAGTTGGCGCACGGCTCCCGATGAAAGCTCTTCCTTGAACAACCAGCTGGCCGCGTAACCAATGCCCAGTCCGGCCTTCACGGCGGCGCGGGTCAGTTCGGTGTTGTCCGACTGGATCGACCCCTTCGGATCGATGAAGACGCGTTCGGCGCCGTGGCCGAACTGCCACGGCCGCGGCCTGCCGCCACGCATCGACGCGATGCAGTCATGGCGCTCGAGCTCGGCGGGGTGGGTCGGCTCGCCATGCTCCCGCAGGTAACCCGGCGAGGCGACAACGATCGCCGTGGAGGTGCCCACGTGGCGTGCACGCAACTCATTGCTCTCGAGCTCGCCCATGCGGACGGCGACATCGACGCGCTCCTCGACCAGGTTGACGAGACGTTGCGAGACGACGAAGTCGATCGACAGCCCTGGGTATCGCGCGAAGAACGAGCCCAACTCGGGCAGCAGAAAGTCAGCGGCGAAGCCCGGGGGAGAGGTCACTCGAACCAGACCGGCGGGCTCGCGCTCGCGCTCGCGCACCGCATCGTCGAGGGCCTCGAGCTCGCCGATCAGCCGCAGCGCTTCGTCGTAATAGTGTTGCCCGGCCTCGGTCAGGGCGAGACCGCGAGACGTGCGGCGCACGAGCTGCGCGCCGAGCCGCTTTTCCAGGAGCGCGATCTGCTTGCTCGCCGTGGACTGCGCCATCCGCATCTGCCGAGCCGCCTTGGAGAAGCTTCCCGTCTCGGCGACCCGAAGCAGGAGCTTCATCACGTCCAACGTGTCCATGATTCGAATGTAACGCCGAACCCAGTCGAGCGGTCGCCGGAGCACGCTTGACGCCCGCCCCGGAGGGAAAATCTACTGCGTTGCAGAACATCGCGTTCCCCAAGTGAAAGGATTTGTCATGTTCCTGTTCCCACTCCCCGTCCACGGTCGACCCCGCCTCCGTCGCGCGATGTCGGCGCGAGTCGTCACCGGCGGTCTGCTCGTGGCCAGTCTGGCTGCCCCCGCCGCCCTGGCCGCGGTGTCCACGACCTCGGTGGACAGGCCCGTGGCGACCGGCATCGCCAACCCGGCCGTCGTCTTCCACGACGGCCGCTGGTACACCGGTTCGACCGGCGCCTGGGATGACCCGGGCACCATCCGCTCCGCGCCCGAGCTTGTCGGGCCGTGGACCTCCACGGGACAGCCCATGCTCTCGCGCAAGGCGGCCTGGATGGGGCAGAACAAGGGCACCTGGGCGCCGTCGATCATCCAGTCCCGGACCGGTGACTTCCGGATGTTCTTCTCCGCCCCCATCCCTACCCGCGGCGACAAGGGCGCCGAGCGGTGCATCGGGGTCGCCCGGGCTGCTCATCCGCGCGGTCCGTTCGTTCCCTACGACACCCCGGTGGCCTGCTTCTCCGGTTCCGGCGCCGGTGGGCAGGACCTGATCGCCGACGAGAGCGCGGGCTTCCCCAACCGAGCCTTCTCCCTGATCGACCCCACCGCGAGCTGGCTCGACGATGTGTTGGTGTTGACCTACAAGACGCAGTTCGCCGAGGAGCCTGGCCAGAACCCCTTGTGGCACACCACGACCCGGATGGTCCGGCTCGACCCGGACAACCCGCAGAAGGTGATCGCCAACCCGGTGCACGCCGACGGCGGCAGCGTCAAGCTCACGGATCGGACCAACATCTACATCGAGGAGAACCCGGTCCTGATCAAGCGCAGCGGGACCTTCACGTTGTTCACCTCGTGGGGCTGGTACGGGACCTGTAATTACGTGACGGACTGGCGTCAGAACGGCAGCCTGTGGAGCGGCTGGCTGGCCAAGACGCCGACCAAGCTGTCCTTCGCGTCGAGCGTCAACACCTGCGGCACCGGCAACGCCCACGTCACGCGCGGACTGCCCGAAGGCTCCTGGCGGATCGTGTTCAACGGCCACCCGGACGAGGCCACCGCGGGCGGCCCGGACGGGCTCTACATCGGCAACCTGGGCTGGGACGGCGAGGGCCGACCCCGGGTCACCGGCCTGCTCAGGTAAGCACGGCGTGCGTGATTCAGCCCGCGGTGTGCTTAGACTGGCCGCATGGGACTCTTGACCTTCAGCATCAACGTCACCCTGGACGGCTGCGTCGACCACCAGGAGGGCATCGCCGACGACGAGACACACGCCTTCTTCACCCGACTCATGGACGAGGGCGGGGCGATGCTGTGGGGCCGCGTCACCTACGAGATGATGGAGAGCTATTGGCCGGCGGTCGCCCGAGGCGATGAGTCGGCGCCGCCAGCGCTGCGCGAGTGGGCGATCAAGCTGGAGAACAAGCCAAAGTACGTGGTGTCGTCGACGCGAAAGGACTTCCCGTGGAGTAACAGCCACCACCTCGTCGGCGACCTGCGCACGGCCGTGCAGAAGCTCAAGGATGCAACCCCGTCCGGCGTGCTCCTCGGTAGCGGCCAGCTCGCGACCGAGCTGGACCGACTGGATCTGATCGACGAGTACAAGTTCCTCGTCCACCCCAGGATCGCCGGCCACGGCCCGACCCTGTACCAGAGCGGGATGCCCAGCACACGACGGCTCGAGCTGGTCTCGGCGAAGCCACTCCGCTGCGGCGCGGTCGCCATGCACTACCGGCGCGCGCTGACGCCCGCACACGCTTGAGCACGGGGTCCGGGCTCGTTCCCGGAGCTGCTAGCGGCGATCGACGCGGGGTGACCGTTTTTAGCGCTTCCAGCATGGGGGGCCCTCCGGGCGGCGGAGTTCGACTCTCACGGAAGGGTTGGCATCGGGAAGATCTACTGAAAATGGGGCGCCCATCCGTCCGGACGAGTCCATGCGCTTGCGTTCGATTTGGTCCCCTTGGACCCCTCGCCGGGAAGCAAATGGGGGATCTCACTGTCTATTGCCACAACAGGTGACCGACTACCGGGCCAGCGACCCCTAATCAACCTCCAAGCTCCATGTGCCCTCATCCCAATATTTCAACGCTTGGGACGCCTCGAAAGGAATCAAACCTTCGTTCTTGGCGGCTTCCCTGAGAACAGGCAAGGCTTGTTCTGGCCTATCGCTAAGCAAAAAGGTCGCCGCGTAGACTCGCACATCCATGCGTGAATGCGTCAATAGCCGTGAGAGCGCATCCCGTCCAGCCTCGCCATGGTCGCGCAGTTTCTTGTAGGCGGCTACATATCGCTTCGCTTCCTTATTGCCTCCTCTGCGATCGCCACGCATGATTGCGTCTGTTTGTGCAGCCACGTTTCGAGCGAACTCCTCTGTGAGGTTCTCTAAGTTCATCTCCAAAGGCCCTTCCTGACGTTCTCCATTGCAAGCAAGCCGAACTCCCTCTGTGCTTCGTAGGACTGAGTGCTCAACCATTTCCTCACCGTCAGCAGCGTTGATCTGGTGACGCCGGGCCTAATCCGCGAGTAAAAGGCGCTCACCCTGTCGTGTAGGGCCTTGTCCATTGCAACAATGTTTTCAGTGTTATGCAGAGCATGTCCGCCAAACCGCGTCGCGTTGCCCGGAGTCTGCTCCACAATGTGATGCCATGCCTTTCCCGGGCCCGCTGGCCCCATTGCCGACTTGAAGCCACTAAACGACCCCCACGCGCTGTGTCCGTTGGGAAGGAGTTTCCCCCGACTTGGCGCAGGATTCCCAGCGCCAATGCCTCTGGCAACCATCGCCACGACGTGAGGCGCCAGCACCATGCGGACCGCCTCCTCGGGCACAGAGACAATCACGCGCTCGGCTCCGACCGCCATTTCCAGCAGGCTCAAGCCGGTATTGGCCGCGACCCGATCCGACGCTTGTGCGAATCCGGGGAGTTTTGGGGCCTTGGAGGCAAGGGCCACCGTTTCACCTATCGCGGCTGTCCCCACGATGACGAGAATCCGCACACTGTTGGGACCGATGACACGTCCAAAACGCTCGCCGATCTCGCGCAATTCCGCGAAGGTAGAAGCCCGGGGCGCATCCGCGTAAAGCTGCGCATAGGCGCGCAGCAAATCAAAGAATTCGTAACCGAGATAACCCCACAGGGCGGCACTAAACACCAGGGCCGCGCCCTTTGTTATCGGCTCGGGTACTGGCGCCAACAGCAGCGCCATGTAGACCGTGATGCTCATGCTGAGCATCGCGAGCATTCGCGTAGGGTCGAGCATGGCCCGCACTTCCTCCCCCACGCCTTCAAGGGCTGGCCCCACCGACAGGGCGAGCGCAAGACTTCGCTTGTCGTCATTCTGAAGGAGGGGCTCATCTTCAAACAGCGTCAAGCAATCGCCTGGAGTTCCGCACCGCTCGCAAAATTGCCCATAGGACCGTGCCAGGTCTGACTGCCACGCTTTGCCATTCAAAGGCGCGGAAGCCAACGCCAGCCTACGACCCACGTACAACGAGGGCCGGGACACGGCTCCCCGAAGCGGAATGTCGAGCCAAAGCGTTGTCATGGCCGCCGAAAACTCAGCGTCGCTCACCCGCACAGGCGCGAAGTCCGTGGGCAGTTTGGCGAAAACAGCCTCACCCTGGCTCCCTTCCTCCGTCTCCGTCTCCGCGTCCAGCGTCCCTGGCTCGGGCGAATCGTGTGGCACGGGTGGACGGTCACGGGAAGCCGTCAACCCTCTCCGCGTGGGCGTCACTGCGGTGCACGCGGTCACCAGCACCAGCGCCGCCAGCGCCAGTGCCCCCACACGCGGAGGCCGCCGTGTGTCCACGGGGCGAATACCGACAGCATTCCTAGACATCGCCGCACCTCTCCGGGCAAGCCGCCCGAACTCGAAGCTCAACCCGTCGATTACAAAAAGGGCTGACAGCCAGGTCAAGCCGTCGCCTGTCTCCCGATGCAGCCGAAGTACGCGGCTGACCGTGGCTTGCGCCACGCCCAGCAGGTGATGAGGTTGACGAACACCTGTCCCAATCGCCGTGCAATGCCCAACTGGCAACACGCCCAACACCCCGCCTCTCCTCAAGCGAGGGCAGCCAGGACAGGCGGCCCCAAGGGGTTGCACGCGCGATCATCTGAGAAAGCGTCGATTCCAGTGCCGCACGTCCTCCAGGGTGAAGTCGAGATTGCGGCCACGCGCCTCGTGATACAGCCAAGGCTCAAGCACACACGCCAGTTCCCGGTAAGAGGGAAGCACCTGCCCCCATTCGGTGTCTCCTGCCTCGGGCCAGAGGCCTAGCGTCACGACCGCTCGTCCTCCCTCCATCTTCTGAACGGTCGTCTCCGCGGAGGAGAGTCGAGAGCGAAGCCCTTCCGGGCCACCTATCTCGCCCAACACGGGGGGGCCCAGAAACGTCAGCCAATGCGGTGCCCGTACCCGCGTACCGACCTTCCAGGAGTGTTCCCCCAGGTCCGGGATGTCCAGGCCCGGGTAGCGGAAGCATCGCTCGCGGATTTCGCGGAGAACGCCTGGCAGATCGAATTCACCGATGAAGGAGAGACCCGCATGGCCAGAGCAGAAGGGCAATGGGGCTGCCAGCTCCAAGGCCAGTTCGCGGACGTGCTTCGGCCCGTGCGTCTCCAAGAACTCCGTCGGGAGCCAGAAACTCACCGCGATCACTGCGCCCGGCTCGTCCGCCGCAGGAGGCACATCGAGCGCCTTGCCGCGATAGTCAAAACCGTATCGGAGGTCTCCGTCGAGCGCATCGCGAAGCGCCACCTGGGGCCAGCGCTTCTCCAGCAGCTCACGTCGGGTGTGCTCCCACCCCACCGCATCCAACTTCCGCCAAGTGCCCTCGCCGTCGTCGTACCAGCCGAGTGCTGTCGAGCCCACCGCACGAAGGTAGGACTCCAGGGACCGCATCACCCCGTGCACCAGGTCTCGATGAGAGTGGCGCATGTAGAAGCTGATGCTCACGCCTTCTCGCAGCAGAACGGCTCCGTTCCGCGCGTGAATCCGGATTTTCGGGTAGCGCTCACTCATTCGAGAATCCCCGACCGCGCCTTCCCTATCGGGCCCGGGGCGGGGTCGCCCCTCCCCTCCTCCAAGCCGTTCATGATTCACGGTCCGTAGTCTAGGCTAGCACCCCAGGCATGACTCCCGCTGACGCCATTCTTCCCGCCACCCGGCGGTACCTCCGCGCCCATCCCGCCGCCGCGCTGGGCGTGGGCCTCACATCCCAGGGCGCGCACCAGGTCCAGATGCTCCAGGGGCGCGGCGCCCCTCCCGCTCCGGATGCCATCTACGCCCTGGGCGCGCTCACCCAGGTCTTCACGGGCAGCCTCCTCGCCCTGATGGTGGACCAGGGTCAGGTGGAGCTACACACGCCGCTGTCGGAGCTGATTCCCCAGCCGCTCTTCCCGGACATGATCGCGGGCCGCATCACGCTCGAGCAGCTGGCCACGCACACCTCCGGCATGCCGCGCCATCCGCCCAACCTGTCCTCGACCGATCAGAACCTCGCGGACCCCTACGCCCACTACAGCGCGGCGCGCTTCGGCGAGTTCCTGCGCGGCTACCATCCGCGCCACCCGCCCCCGAGCGCCTTCACCGAGTCCCTCCTCGGCCAGGGCGTGCTCGGCCATGCCCTCTCGCGCCGCCTGCGGCTCAACTACGGCCACGCCGTGCGCGACCTGCTGTGCACGCCGCTGGGCCTGGGCGACACCACCTTCCGGCCCTCGGAGACCCAGCAGCCCCGCGTGCGGCCGGGCCACACCGGCCGGGGCGAGCCGGTGCCCCCCTGGACCTTTCCGGCGCTGCCCGGCGCGGGCGCCCTGTCCTCGACGGTGCCAGACCTGCTGCGCTTCCTGGACGCCCACCTGGGCCGGGGCGCCGCGAACCTGGGGCGGGCGCTCCGGCTCACCCAGGTGCCGCGCGTGCAGCGCCGGGGCGAGGCCCTGGGGCTCGCGTGGCGGGTGACCCAGTTGAAGGGCCGGACGCTGCTCTGGCGCGCCTCGGTGATGGGCGGCTTCTCGGGCTTCCTCGGCTTCTCGCCGGAGGCGGACACCGGGGTCGTCCTGCTGTCGGATCACGCGGGCTCGCGGCTCGACACGCTGCTCGGCCGCCCCCCCTTGAAAGCCCCTGGTTTCGCCCTGTTGCTCGCCGCGGCGTCACGCCCCGAAAGGCCCACATGAACACGGTGCTTCCTCCCGATGAGACCGCGGTGCCCGTCTTCGCGGCGGGCCCCGACAGCGGCATCACGGAGACCCGGCGGGTCGCCTCCTGGGAGGCCTTCACCCAGGCCATGGGCGGCTTCGAGCCCACCCGGCAATTGCACGTCGCCCTGCGCAGCTACTTCGAGAACGGCGGAGGCCCCTGCTACGTCAGCCCCACCACGCGCTGGGCCGAGGACATCCCCTCACTGGAGGACGCCACGCTGCTGGTGGCCGCGGGCCAGGACATCCAGGCGCTCGTCCTGTCGCTGTGCACCGAGGGCCGGCCCCTCTTCGCCCTGATGGACGGGCCCCGGGACGCGCTCCCGGACAACGGGACATGGACCCACGTGTCCACGTCCCACGCGGCGGTCTACTACCCCTGGCTGGGCGCGGACTGGGCGCACGTCCCCATCCCGCCCAGTGCCACGGTCGCGGGCTCGTTCTGCACCACCGATCGGCACCGGGGCTTCTGGTTCACCCCCACCAACCTCCCGCTGCTGGGCGGCGTGCGCCCCCTCCACCCTGTCTCGGACGAGCAGCAGGCGATGTTCTCGGGCGACAAGCCCCTCAACATGATCCGCGAGCGGGACGACCGGGGCGCGCTCGTGTGTGGGGTCCGGACGCTGGAGGGCCACGCCGCCTGGCGCTACATCGCCGTGCGCCGGTCGGTCGGGCTCATCCAGCGCGATCTCCACCGGCTCCTCGGCGCCACCGCGCGCGAGGCGTCGCGCCAGGTGCTGCGCTCGGCGATCGAGTCCTACCTGGAGCGGCTCTGGAAGCGGGGCGGCCTCGCGGGGGGCACGGCACAGGACGCCTTCTTCATCCAGATGGATCCGGACACCCACCCGGCCCTCTTCGTGGGCCTGGCACTCGCGCGAGGTGGGGAGTTCATTGCCTTGCGCTTCACCCCAGGGAGCCCGTCATGAGCAATCGCAACAGCAAGATCCTGATCACCGGCGCGAATGGTTTCGTGGGCGCGGCGCTCGCGCGTGCCCTGGCCGCCCGGGGCCAGCCCGCGGCGTGTCTCGTGCGGCCGGGCGCGGACGTGTCGGCGCTCGAGGGCCTCCTGTACGAGCGGGTGGAGGGCGACGTGACGGACGCGGCCAGCCTGGCGCGCGCCGTCCAGGGCCGCGAGGTGGTGTACCACCTGGCCGGGACGCGGCGCGGGGCCACCCGGGAGGACTTCCACCGCGTGAACGCCGAGGGCACCCGGCTGCTGTGCGAGGCCCTGGTGGCGCTGGGCACCCGGCCCCGGCTGGTGCTGGTGGGCTCGCTGGGGGCCGCGGGCCCCTCCCGGCCCGATCAGCCCCGCGTGGAGGAGGATCCGCTCCAACCCACGGAGTGGTACGGCGAGAGCAAGGCCGAGGCCGAGCGCATCGTCTTCGGCTACGCGGACCGGCTGCCGGTGACGGTGCTGCGGCCCCCGCGCATCGTGGGCCCCGGGGATCACGAGAACCTCCCGCTCTTCCGGCTGGTGGCCCGGGGGCTGCGGCTGGAGCTGGGCGGCGGACCCCGGCCGCTCACGCTGGTGGACGTGGAGGACGTGGTGGACCTCTTGCTCGTGCTGGCCGAGCGGGACGAGGCCCTGGGGCAGGCCTTCTTCGTGGGCCACCCCGAGCCGCTGTCGCTCGAGCGCATCCAGGAGCTCGCGGCCGAGGCGCTGGGCCGCCGAACACGCGCCCTGCCCGTCCCGCCCGCGGTGCTGCTGGGCCTGGCCACCGTGGCGGATGGCGTGTCGCGGCTGACGGGCCGGCGCCTGGCGCTCAATCGGAAGTTCGCGCGTCAGTTGCTGGCGCCCGCCTGGACGTGCACGAGCGACAAGGCGCACCGGCTGCTGGGCTTTCGCGCCACGCGGGATCCCGCGGAGACCCTCCGCCAGACCGCGCGCTGGTACCGGGCGCACGGCTGGCTGTGAGGCGTCAGGCCGCCTGGGCCGTCGAGGGCACGGCGCCCAGTTGGTGCAACAGGGACATCATGTCGAGCTGATCCCACATCTCCACGATGCGGCCCTGGTGCACCCGGAAGTGCACGTGATCCACGACCTCCACGCGCCGGCCGGTGGCGGCAATGCCCATGAAGCCGCCGGAGTGCATCGCCGAGATGACCGTGCGCGAGGCCGCCATGCCCTGCTCGTGGATGAGCGTCTCGATGGTGAAGTGGATGTCCGAGAAGGACTCCAGCCACACGCGCGCCAGCATCTTCATGCCGGGCAGCCCCGCGGGAATCCCGGGCGGCAGCGGATGGGTCACGACCTCGGGGGCCACGCACTGGCCGATGCTCTCCACGTCGCGCTGGATGTACAGCCCGGTGAGGTACCGCGCGTAGAGCTCCCGAATCTGAGGGGTGTCCATGCCATGTCCTTCCGCGTGTGCAACAGGGGAGGCACATGTTGCAGCGCCCCCCTCGAACGACAATCGCGGGAAGGATCAGACGTGCACCAGCGCGCGATTGGTGGGGCCACGAGGCCGGGCAATGCCGGGTGCCCGACGTCGCATGCGTGGCCTCACCAACAGTCGCGCGCGGGCGCTCAGCCCTGGGCGACGAAGGCGTTGGCCTGCACCGAGGCGCGCGCCGCGGCCACGGCCGCCTCGATGTCCAGCTTGCCGCCCGTGCTCACCTTGCCCACCAGGTCCGGATCCTTCTCCACGGTGTTCACGAGCATGTCGCGCACCTGCGCCGCGGTGAGGTCCGGGTTCTCCGCGAACATCAGCGCCGCGGTGGCCGCCACGCGCGGGGTGGCCATGGAGGTGCCGCTCATCTTCTCCCAGTCGCCCCCCGGCACCGTGCTGAGCACATCCTCGCCCACCGCCGCCATCTCCACCACCTTGTCCCCGTGCGAGGAGTAGCGCGCCAGCTTGTCGTTGCGCTTGTCCATGGACGCCACGGTCAGCACGTTGGGCAGGTCGAGGTTGGCCGGGAAGTCCTGCACGTTGTTCATGTTGCTGCCATTGCCGTTGGCCGTGGCCGCCACCAGGAGGATGTCCGCGTCGGCCAGCTTCTGCACCGCCGCCTTCCAGCGCTTCTGCGAGGCCGCGTCCCGGTACTCGTCCCCGAAGCTCGCGTTGACCGCGCGGATGTTGGCCCCCTTGTTCTTCATGGCCACGACGTAGTCCACGCCGCGCTCGAAGTTGGTCAGCAGATCCTTGCCGTCGTAGATGCCGCCCACCGAGAGGATCTGCGCCTTGCCCGCGGCCACGCCCGTGTTGCCCAGGCCGTTGTCCTCGGCGGCGATGATGCCCGCCACGTGCGTGCCGTGATCCGCGCCCTCGCCCTTGAGCAGGTCGCCCGAGTTGAAGCCCACGTTGAAGCCGTGGAGGTCGTCCTTGATGCCGTTGCCGTCGTTGTCGATGCCATCCCCGGCGATCTCCCCGGGGTTGGTCCACATGGCGTCATCCAGGTCCGGGTGGCTCGCGTCCACCCCGCCGTCGAACACGGCGATCACCGGCACGCCCGTGGGCTTGGGCCGCGACTCGGACGGGGTCGTGGGCCGCGTGGGCGCCGCCGTGGGCGTGCCCAGCAGCGACTGCACGGCCGGCGCGGACGGCGTGGCCTCGGGCGTGCCGCTCGGGCGCAGACCCTTGGGGCGATCCACGAAGGTCGAGGGCCGCGTGTCGAAGCCGTCTCCCGGACGGGCCACCACGTTGCGCGCGGCCGGGGCGGCCGGAGTGGCCGCGGGCGCCGGGCGCGCGGCCGGCTCGGAGGCGGAGCGCGTCGGGGACAAGGTCGAGGGCGAGAGCTTGGAGAGGGTCGTCATGGCGGGTGCCTCGGGAGTTTGAAGTGCGGCGAACACCCAGATTGTCGGCGCATGGCGTTGAAGGTTGCTGGCCGACCCATATTTGGTGATTTTTGCCTACATTTCCACCTACCCCGGCGCGCCCACCCCGTCGATGACAGCGGTATGAAGGAGGCGGACAGCCCCAGGGGGGAGACGACGTGGTTCGACGCGAATGGACAGCACGGGTCCTGGGGGTGGGCGGCCTGGAGGGGCCCGAGGGCCAGCGGCTCCGGTTGGAGCGCAGGGCCGCGGCGCTCCTGGCCTGGTTGGGGCTGGAGGGGCCCTCGCTGAAGTTCTCCCTGGCGTGTCTGCTCTGGCCCGACTCCCCGCCCGCCACCGCGCGCGGCAACATGCGCCAGTTGCTGCGCCGCCTGCGCGTGCTGGGCGGGGGCGTGGAGTGGGTGGAGGCCACCGCGGAGCAACTGGCGCTCGCCCCGGGCCTGTGGGTGGACGTGGCGGCCCTGAAGGCGGCCGCCGGGGCGCGGGATCCAGCCCGGGCGCTGGAGGCCCTCCCGCCCGAGGGCGGCGCGCCCGTGCTGCTCGCCGGGCTGGAGCTGGACGCGGACGACGAGCTGTCGCGCTGGCTCGTGGGCGCCCGCGCCACCGTGGACGGCTGGGTGCGCGCGGCCCGCGAGGCCCGGATCGAGCACCACCTGGCCCAGGCGGAGTGGGCCCCCGCCCTGGCGCTGTTGGAGGGCTGGCTGCGGCAGGAGCCCGAGTGCGAGCGGGCCGGCGGCCACCTCATCCGCTGGCACTACCTCCAGGGAGACCGGAGCGCCGCGCTGGCCGCCTTCGAGCGGCTGCGCGCCACGCTCTCGCGCGAGCTGGGCGTGTCGCCCCTGCCGGAGACGCTCGCCCTGGTGCGGCAGATCGAGAAGGGCCAGGCGCCCGCCCGCGCCACCACCCCACCCCTGCCCCTGTCCGTGCAGCGCCCGCCGGTCCTCACCGGCCGGGAGGCCGCCTGGCGGCAACTGGAGGAAGGCCGGGCGGCGGGCCAGCTGCTGTTGATCCGAGGCGAGCCCGGCGTGGGCAAGTCGCGCCTCGCCGAGGAGTTCGCGGCCAGCCAGGGCCGCTGGCTGCGCATCATGGGCCGCTACGGCGATCAAGGCATCCCCTTCGCCTCGCAAGCGCGGGCCCTGCGCGCGCACCTGGCGCGCCGGCCCGAGGTGCGCCTGCCGGAGTGGGTGCGCGAGGAGCTGGCCCGGGTGCTGCCCGAGCTCGCCACCGCCCCGCCCCGCCCGCCGCCGGATCCGGAGGGCAGCGAGCTGCGCTTCCTGGAGGCCCATGCCGAGGCGATGCGGCTGCTGATGGACGAGGACGTGGTCATCGTGGACGACCTCCAGTACTGGGACGCCGCCAGCGCCCGGGTGTTCGTCTACGCCTTCGGGCGCCTGTTCGACTCGGACGGCTCCCCGGGCCCGCGGCCCTGCTTCATCGACTGCTACCGCCGGGGTGAGCTGCCCGCGTACTCCGAGCACAACATCCAGCACCTCGTGGACACGGGGCTCGCGCGCATCATCGACCTGGAGCCGCTGTCGCCCGAGGAGGTCCAACGGTTCGTGGCGAGCCTGGAGCTGCCCGGGGCCGAGCGCCAGGCCCTGGCCCTGGCCCGCTACACGGGCGGCAATCCCCTCTACCTCATCGAGACGCTCAAGCACCTGCTCGAGACCAACGGCCTGGACAAGGACTGGCCCGCGCGCCTGCCGCCCCCGGGACGGGTGGCCCACCTGCTCCAGCGCCGCCTCGAGCGGCTCTCGCCCCTGGCGCTCAAGCTCGCGCAGGTGGCCACCCTGCGCGAGACCCCCCTGCCCCTGGCGCTCGCCGCCGCCCTGTTCGAGGCCGCCCCCACCGAGGTCCAGGCGGCGCTCGCCGAGCTCGAGGCCGCCCAGGTCCTGGTGGGCGCGCGCTTCAGCCACGATCTCGTGGAGGAGGCCGTCCGGGCGAGCCTCTCGCCCACGGAGGCCCGGGTCCTGGGCAGTCGGCTCGCCGAACAGGCCTGGCACTGAGCTAGTGTCCGCCCACCATGAGCCACGATTCCCAGTCCCCCGCCTACATCGTCAAGGACAACGGCAAGCGCTGCTTCGCCCCGCCCTGTGACCACTACGATCTGTTCCACGCGGACCGGCCGGACGAGAAGCTCCAGAGCATCCACGAGCTGGACCTGAGCGCCGTCACCGACGACCCGACGACGCTGGGCGAACTCCAGGAGCGCGCCTTCTCCGCCGAGGGCCTCAAGCTGGTGGGCACGCTGGACACGCGCCTCAAGGCCGGCCCGGCGGGCGATGCCATCGTGCTGCGCGCCACGCGCGTCATCGGCTGACGCGCGGCGCTCCGGCGGGCGCGGCACGACGGTTTTTTCCGGGGCACATGCCTCGCGCTAATCCCCGCTGACCTGTTTTCCTTGATTGACCCGGTAATCACCACTATTGGCCGCCTCCCGCTGTCACCCGCCTGGGGTGGCACGGATTTCGAGGAGGATCAGGTTGAAGGCCATGGGTAGGAGCGGGAGCCGGAGGGGACGCGCGGGCGCGATCCTCGCCGTCCTCCTGGCGGGGATGGTGTCCACGGGCGAGAGCCGCGCGGGAACGACGGACGTCACCATCCAGTACATGAATCACAACGCCTCGGCGCCGAACGACGACATCATCGAGGCCAACATCAAGCTGCGCAACGACACCCCGGCGGCCATCGCGCTGAAGGATCTCGTGGTGCGCTACTGGTTCACGCGCAACGACGCGCCGATGGCCACACCCGCGTGCTGGTGGTGGAACACCCCGAGCTGTCCCCACCTCACCGTCACCTCCGGCATCGTGGCCCTGCGGGGCGCGGATCGCTACGTGGAGATCCGCTTCGGCCACGACGCGGGCGTCCTGGCGCCGGGCGCCACCACCGCGGCGATCGATCTGGGCGTGACGTTCGGCGGCCACGTCGACGAGACGGACGACTACTCCTACGGCACCGTGACCTCGTTCACCGACTGGAAGCGCATCACCGTGCACGATGCCGGCTCGGCGCCCACCGAGGGACTCCGAGGCGGCACGCCCCCGCCGCCCCGGGACGAGAAAGGCGAGCGGCCCCACCCCCTGAGCGGCCTGTCCCAGGGAATGTCCCCCCCGTCGTTGAGCCTCGCGCGGCGCTTCGCGCGGACCCCGGCAATCAGGCCTCCACCATCGCCGCGAGCTTGAGCACCGTGCCCCAGTTGCGGGCGGTGACGGGCGAGCCCACGCACCGCTCCCACAGCGCGGGGGACAGCTTGGAGACCCCCGCGCCCTCCGGGTAGTGCACCCAGAGCGCCCCCTTGGAGGCCTCGAGCCGCTCGGTGGTGGCGCGCGCGCGCAACGCCTCGACGGCCTCCGCGCGCGGGGGCGCCTTGGCCAGCACCAACATCACCCGCTGAGGCTCCGCGTCGGAGGCCTCTCGCAACGGGTTGTCCTTCATGTAGCCCGTCCACTGCGCGGGCGTGCGCGCGAGCACGTCCACCTCGAAGCCGAACCGTTGGGCAATCGCCTGCTCCAGGGAGGCCTCCACGGCCGCCGCCGGGCCTGGCGCGGTGACGACGAGGTTGCCGCTCTGGATGTAGCTCGCCACGTCCGTGAAGCCGAGCCCCTCGCCCAGCGCGCGCAATTCCGCCATGGGCACCTTGCGGTGGCCGCCCACGTTGATGCCGCGCAACAACACGATGAAACGGGCCATGCGTCCGACTCCTTGTCGCGCGCGAGCGTCGCCGATGCGTGGGCCGGACGCGAGCTGGAACATCGCGTCCCCCCGGCGTGTACAAGAAGGCCATGCCCGCTCCGCTGCCCTGGCCCCTGCTGCTGTCCGCCCTCCTGGGCAGTCCCGAGATGGAGACGCCTCCCGCCCCCGCGGCTCCATGGCCGGCGGTGAACGCGCCGCTCACGGTGGCGTCGGTGACGTTTCCCAAGGGCTTCGGGCGCAAGCGCATCTACCTGGACGCGGGCCACGGGGCGCCGGGCAACGAGGGCAACTCCTCCGTCACCTGCGAGGCGGAGGAGGCGCACACGCTTCGGGTGGCCCAGGCGCTGGCGCGGCGGCTGGAGGCCACGGGCCACTTCCAGGTGAAGCTGAGCCGAGGGCCCGGCGAGCGGCCCCCCTACGCCGACCGACTCCAGGAGGCCGAGCGCTGGCGGGCGGCGCTCTTCGTGAGCCTGCACTCGGACGCCCGGGGCCAGGGGGTGAACTGGGAGGCGGCGCCGGGCCAGTGGTGCGCGCGCAACGACCTGGCGCCCGGCTACAGCGTGCTCTACGCGGATGACGCGGCGGCGCCGCTGGTCGCCCGGCGCATGCGCGCGGCCCGGGCGCTGGCGCGGCGCATGGGCGAGGCGGGCTTCCCGCCCTACGGCGGCGAGGACTACGTGGGCCT
This sequence comes from Archangium primigenium, assembly GCF_016904885.1. NCBI lineage: Bacteria > Pseudomonadati > Myxococcota > Myxococcia > Myxococcales > Archangiaceae > Melittangium > [Archangium] primigenium. Next base: position 4,994,144 of record NZ_JADWYI010000001.1, on the reverse strand, counting down.
GTACGCGCCGGACGCGGGACAGGCCGGGGCCTTCGTGAGCCGGCACGCGCCCGGCCGACGCATCTTCGTGCTGCGCAAGCCGAGCATCCCCTCCGTCATCATCGAGACGCACCACGCCTGGGACTTCGAGGAGGCGGCGCGCTGGAGCGAGGCGCGCACCCTGGAGGCCTTCGCGGCGGCGGTGACCCAGGGGCTGGTGGACGCGCTCGGCGGCCCCTGAGCTGGCGCCCGGAAGACGAACGGCCCGGGAGGCGCCCCGCCCCGCTGGCGGAGACCTCCCGGGCCATCTGGTGCCACGTGATGGGTCGGGTTACGGGTTGGGCGCCAGCGTCACGCCCCGGTAGCCCGTGTTGGTGGGCGCCGTGGCGAGCGTGGTCCAGGCCGTGGCCGCTCCGTCATCGAGGATCGTGATGAGCCTGGAGCCGTTCTTCACCGTCGCCACCAAACGCACGGCGGTGCCATCCATGACGGCCACGACACTCAGGACGGTGCCTGAATCCGGCAGCGTCGCCGTGACCCACTTATTCGTGGACGGGTTGTACACGTACTTGAGTACGCGACTGGCGTCGTCCGCGACATAGAGGGTGTTCGTTCCAAGGAAGAAGAACTGGTACGGCGACGTCATGGGCGCCACTCCCTGGGGCAAACCTGGCAGCACGGTGGCCTTCTGACCCGTGGTGATGGGCAGGCCAGTGCCGACCGACGAGATGCTCACGTAGGAGCCACTGTTTGTACTCAGGTAAAGACCACCGTTGAAGACCCCCACCACTCGCGCGTTGTTGGGATCGGCGAGTACCTGGGTGGCCGCCCCCGTCGAGCCCGTGACCGCGTAGTGAATGCCCGCGACCGAGCTCGAGGACGAATTGCCAGCGACCCAGTAACCCGACCCGTCCGACGTGGCGGCCGAGCGGACACTGGCGCCCAGGAAGGCATTGGTCAACGTCACGGGGATGGAAATGGTCCCGGTGTTGTCCACTCGTCCCACCACGCGGGGCGTGGTGCTCGTGGAGACACCGGCCGTGCCCGGGGCCGCGTTGTACCCGGCGAACACCACGTACCGGCCATCTGCGGACCGGTTCACGAAGCCCTCGGAGCCCGCCGCTCCGGAGATGGTCAACCCCGACACGGCCACCGTGCTGGAATTCGAGGCCGAGCCGCCCGTGACCTCAAGGCTCTCGATGTACACGCGCGTGGCGGCGTTCGAGAGGGTCGCCGTGCCATCGCCCACGCGCAGCACGGAGATCCGCGGCGGCGTGGTGCAGGTGATGGCCACGTTGGTGACGTTGGAGGAGCCCACCGTGCCGCTCGCCGTGGCGGCGCTCACCGTGCAGTTCTGTCCGGTGGGCGGGGTCTTCAGGGCCACCGCGTACGTCGAGCCACTCGCCACGGGGGTGGCGAAGGTGAAGAGCGTGTTGCCGCTCGAGGCCCCCACCACCGTCAGGTCATCGCCCCCGCTGTTGGTGAGCACCAGGGACTTGCCACCCAGCAGCCCGGTGATGGTGCCGCCCACCGAGTACGTGTTGAGCGTGCAGGACACGAGGACGTCGGTGACGTTGGCGTCGAGGGTGCCAGAGCCATTGGACACGGTGCACGTCGCGCCCGAGGGCTGGGTCTTCACCGCCACCGTGTAGGTCGCGCCACTCGGCAGCCGCGAGGGGAAGGTGAAGGTCGGCGAGCCCGAGGCGCCCTGGATCGTCAGATTGTCCCCCCCATTGTTGGTGAGCTCCACCGACCGGCCGCTGGGGAGACCCCGCAGGGTGCCGCCCACGCTGTAGGTGTCGGTCCTGCAGACCACGGAGACGTTCGTGATGGGCGAGACATCGCCGGTCCCGGAGCCATTGGACACGGTGCACGTCATGCCCGCGGGCTGGGTCTTCACCGCCACCACGTAGGGCGAACCGCTCTCGACCGGAGTCGCGAAGGTGAAGGGCCGCTCGCCGCTCCCTCCACTCACGGTCAGGTCATCGCCCCCGTTGTTGGTGAGCACCAGCGACTTGCCCGCGGGCAGGTCGAACACGGTGCCGCCCACCGAGTACGCGTTGGAGGTGCACTCGACAAGGACGTTGGTCACGTTGGACTCGAGGGTGCCGGAGCCATTGGCCACCGTGCAGACCGCACCCGAGGGCTGGGTCTTCACCGCCACGGCATAGGCCGAGCCGCTCGTCAGGGACGTGGCGAAGGTGAACGGGCCCGAGGCCGTCACCGCCAGGTCATCCCCGCCGTTGTTGGTGAGCACCAGCGTCTTGCCACTCGCGAGCCCCGCCACGGAGCCGCCCACCGTGTACCGGTGGGGCGAGCACGTCACGGCCACGTCCGTCACGTTGGCCGTGCCCATCGTGCCGCTGCCCTTGCTCACCGCGCACGTCATGCCCGCGGGGTCCGTCCGCACCGACACCGTGTACGTCTGGCCCTCCGTGTAGACCTGGCCCAGGGTGAAGGACACCTGGCCCTCCGCCGTGCCCGGAATGCTCAGGCGATCGCCATTGTCGCTGGCCAGCACCAGCGTCTTGCCGCTCGGCAGCCCGGTGACGAGCCCGCCCACCGTGTACTGCGAGGCCACGCAGTCCACGCGCACGCTCGTCACGTTCGCCGTCTCGACGGTGCCCGTGCCGCTGGACACCGTACAGACCGCACCCGAGGGCTGGGTCTTCACCGCCACGGCGTAGGCCGAACCGCTCGTCAGGGACGTGGCGAAGGTGAACGGGCCCGAGGCCGTCACCGCCAGGTCATCCCCGCCGTTGTTGGTGAGCACCAGCGTCTTGCCACTCGCGAGCCCCGCCACGGAGCCGCCCACCGTGTACCGGTGGGGCGAGCACGTCACGGCCACGTCCGTCACGTTGGCCGTGCCCATCGTGCCGCTGCCCTTGCTCACCGCGCACGTCATGCCCGCGGGGTCCGTCCGCACCGACACCGTGTACGTCTGGCCCTCCGTGTAGACCTGGCCCAGGGTGAAGGACACCTGGCCCTCCGCCGTGCCCGGAATGCTCAGGCGATCGCCATTGTCGCTGGCCAGCACCAGCGTCTTGCCGCTCGGCAGCCCGGTGACGAGCCCGCCCACCGTGTACTGCGAGGCCACGCAGTCCACGCGCACGCTCGTCACGTTCGCCGTCTCGACGGTGCCCGTGCCGCTGGACACCGTGCAGACCGCGCCCGAGGGCTGGGTCTTCACCGCCACCGAATAGGCCGAGCCGCTCGTCAGGGACGTGGCGAAGGTGAAGGCGCCCGAGGCCGCCACCGTCAGGTCATCCCCGCCGTTGTTGGTGAGCACCAGCGACTTGCCACTCGCCAGGCCCGCCACGGTGCCGCCCACCGTGTAGCGGTTGAACGAGCACACCACGGCCACATCCGTCACGTCCGCGGTGCCCACGGTGCCGCTGCCCTTGCTCACCGCGCACGTCATGCCCGAGGGGTTCGTCAGCACCGACACCGTGTACGTCTCGCCCTCCGTGTAGCCCCGGGGCGAGGTGAACAGGACCGGGCCACTGGACGAGCCCGCGACGCTCATGCGCTCGTCCCTGCTGGTGGTCAGCACCAGTGACTTGCCACTCGGCAGCCCCGTCACACCGCCGCCCACCGTGTAGCGGTCGAGCGTGCAGTTCACGCTCACGCCCGTCACGTCCGCGGTCTCGACGGTGCCCATGCCACCACCGGCCACCGAGCAGACCGCGCCCACGGGCTGGGTCTTCACCGCCACGGCATAGGCCGAGCCGCTCGTCAGGGACGTGGCGAAGGTGAACGGGCCCGAGGCCGTCACCGTCAGGTCATCCCCGCCGTTGTTGGTAAGCACCAACCGCTTGCCGCTCAGCAGCCCCGTCACGCTGCCGCCCACCGTGTAACGGTTGAGCGTGCACACCACGGCCACGTCCGTCACGTCCGCCGTGCCCACCGTGCCGCTGCCCTTGTTCACCACGCACGTCACGCCCGGGGGAGGCGTCTGCACCGACACCGCGTACGTCGTTCCCTCCGTGTAGTTCCGCTCCGAGGCGAACGTGGCCGGGCCACTGGCCGTGCCCAGGACGCGCACGGTCCCGCCCTTGTCGGTCATCAACCACAGGCTCTTGCCACTCGACAGCCCGGTGACCGTGCCGCCCACCGTGTACTGCGAGGCCACGCAGTCCACGCGCACGCTCCTCACCTCCACGTCCTCGACCGTGCCCGTGCCCCGCCGCACCTCGCAGACCGCGCCCGCGGGCTGGGTCTTCACCGCCACCGCATAGGCCGAACCGCTCGGCAGGGACGTGGCGAAGGTGAAGGCACCCGAGCCCGTCACCATCAGGTCATCCCCGCCGTTATTGGTGAGCACCAGCGTCTTGCCGCTCGCCAGCCCCAGCACATCGCCGCCCACCGTGTAGCGGTTGAGCGTGCACGCCACCTCCACGTTCGTCACGTCCGCCGCGCCCACCGTGCCGTTGCCGTTGCGCATCATCGCGCAGGTGAGGCCCGGCGACGTGCTCTCAAGGGACACGGAATACGTCATCCCATACTCGAAGGCGCGGGCCGAGGCGAACGGGGCCTGGCCGCTGGCCGTGCCCGCGACGCTCAGGCGCTCGCCCTTGTTGGTGGTCAGCACCACCGTCTTGCCGCTCGGCAGACCACTGACGGTCCCGCCCACGGTGTAGAAGAGGCGGAGGCACTGGATGCGCACGGAGCTCACATCCGCGCGCACCCCGGAGCCCTGGCCGTCCGTCACCGCGCAGGACTGGCCCGGGGACTGGGCGGCGATCGTGACGTCGTAGCGCGCGTCCCAGGCGACGGGCGTGGGGAAGCGGAAGGTCCCATTCTCGGAGAGGCTCAGCGCGTCCCCGCCCAGGTTGTGCAGCGTCACGGTGGCGCCCGAGGCGAGGCCACTCACCGTGCCGCCCACCGAGAACGTGCGGGGCGCGCACGTCACGGTGACGTTCGTCACGTCCGCGTCGCCGAGCGTCCCCGCGCCCTCGCGCACCTCGCACCGCTCGCCCTGGGGCGCGGAGCGCACGCGCACGTCGTAGGCGCTGCCCTGCTCCAGCGCCGTGGCGAAGGTGAAGGCCCCGTTCGCGGTGAGCGTCAGCGTCTCGCCCGCGTTCTCCAGCACCAGCGCCGCGCCGCGCAGGCCCGACACCGTGCCCCCCACGGTGAACCGCTTCACGCCCGCGTCCGGTGTCCCTCCGCCATCCGGTGTCTCTCCCGCGTCCGGTGTCCCTCCGCCATCCGGTGTCCCTCCCGCATCTGGCTCGCCGCCCGCGTCCCGCACACCGCCCGCGTCCGTCGGGCCCCCGGCGTCCGGCTCGCCGCCCGCGTCACGGATTTCACCAGGAACCGGCTCGGTGGGAGCGGGAGTCGTGGGGTCGCCACAACGCACCAGCGCCAACGCCAGCAGCAGCGTCGGAAACCATCGGAAGGACAATCGCATGCAGGAGACCCTTGGCGTGTCGCGCCCCCCGTCGGCCCCGGAGGCGAGGCGATCGGGCGGGCACGGACTCCCAGCGGGAGCGTCTCTGTTTATCGCGCCCGTGGGTGTCTTTGCACGTCTCCCTCCCCACTGTAATGATTTGACCTCCGGCCGGTTCGTTGGACGCGCAGGCAATGGCTTGCACAACGTCCATGAGTCCGCACTCCCGGTGATTGCGCCTTGTGCAACGGTTTGTTCCCCACGCAAATAACGCCCATGAAATACGTCAATCTGGGGAAGACGGGTTTGAAGGTGTCGCGCCTGAGCCTGGGCTGTATGAGCTATGGCAGCTCCAAGTGGCGGCCGTGGGTCCTGGACGAGGAGGCCGCGCAGCCCTTCTTCCGGCGCGCGGTGGAGGCGGGCATCAACTTCTTCGACACGGCGGACATGTACTCGCTGGGGGTGAGCGAGGAGGTGACGGGCCGGGCGCTGCGTCAGTACGCGAAGCTGGACGAGGTGGTGATCGCCACCAAGGTGTTCAACCCCATGAGCCAGGGGCCCAACATGGGCGGCCTGTCGCGCAAGCACGTGGTGCAGGGCTGCGAGGCGAGCCTCAAGCGGCTGGGGGTGGAGACGATCGATCTCTACCAAATCCACCGCATGGATCCGCACACGCCCATCGAGGAGACGCTGGAGGCGCTGGATCTGCTCGTGCGTCAGGGCAAGGTGCGCTACCTGGGGGCGAGCTCCTGCGAGGCGTGGAAATTCTCCAAGGCGCTGAGCCTGTCGGAGCGCAACGGCTGGGCGCGCTTCGTGTCCATGCAGAACCACTACAACCTCGTCTACCGCGAGGAGGAGCGCGAGATGCTGCCCCTGTGCGAGGAGGAGGGCATCGGCGTCATCCCCTGGTCTCCGCTCGCGCGGGGCCTGCTGGCGGGCTCACGCAAGTCGCTGGATGACAAGCAGGCGACGACCCGCGCGGGCTCGGACGCCTTCGCGACGACGCTCTACGACAGCCCGCATGACTGGGACGTGGTGGAGGCGGTGAAGAAGGTGGCCGCGGACAAGGGCCACTCCGCCGCCGAGGTGTCCCTGGCGTGGCTGTTGTCCAAGCCCGCGGTGGTGGCGCCCATCATCGGCGCCACGAAGATGGACCACCTGGAGGCCGCGCTGCGCGCGCTCGACGTGCGGCTGACGCCGGACGAGGTGAAGGCGCTCGAGGCGCCCTACCAGCCCCACGCCGTGCGCGGCTTCTGACTCAGGGCTTCTTCCGGGCGAGCGCGTCCACTTCCGCCTGGATGTCGCGCGACTTCTCGAAGAAGGCGTCCACGTTCTGGTCGGAGGTCCACCGGAACGCGGGCGGCAGGAGCGTGCGGTCGAAGTTGAGCGTGGCGGAGAACTCCTCGGCGTCCAGCAGGGACGCCGCGCGCGTGAGGGCGCCGAAGCACACCAGGATGCCCACCAGCATCCAGACGAGCCGCCGGGGCTCGGCGCGCGTCACGTAGCGCAGGTGCCAGAAGAGCACGAAGCCGAGCCACGCCAGGTAGCCCGCGTGCATCACCCACCGGGTCCACGTGCCCAGGGACAGGCCGTACGTGAGGAACTCCAGCAGGAGGGGCACGGCGATGAGCCCGAGGAAGCCCAGGCTCCCGATGGCCCCATGGGCACCGAAGAAGAAGCGCCGCCGCGTCACCTTGCTCGCCACGCTCCAGAGCGTGGACCAGACGAAGGCGGAGGCCACCGGCAGCACCACCGCCAGCGCGAGCGTGCCCCAGTTCGTCTTCTGGTAGTTGGTGAGGTACTCGAAGAAGAGCGCGGCCAGCACCGCCACGCCGAGCGCCAGCGGGAAGGCGAAGGGCCGATCGAAGAACTGCCGCCGGGGCGCGTCCACCACCGCCGAGACGAGCGTGTCCTCCACCGCGTGGGAGCGCGCACGGAAGCGCAGCACCGTGTCGCCCACCGACACGCGCACGTCGTCCGTGAGCGTCAGCTCCGCCAGCCGGCCCCAGGGCTCCACCCGGAAGGTGCCGTTCTGGCTGCCCACGTCCCGGAGCACCACGGCCCCCTCGGCGGTGCGCTCGAGGAGCAGGTGCGCGGCGGACACCTTGGGGTCGTCCAGGATGATGTCGTTGGTGTAGCCGCGCCCCACCGTCACCGGGAAGCGCTCCAGCCGGTGCCGGGCGGCGAGCCCCTCGTCGTCCTCCAGCACCTCCAGGAAGATCACTTCGTCCACGCGAGCGCCTCCAGGTAGCGGCGCGCGAGCGCGCGGGCGTTGTCCGCGGAGAAGCCGGCGAGGTCCAGGCTCGTCTGCACTCCGGCCGTCTGGGCGTTGAGCGTCGCCGCGCGCAGCGACAAGTCATACAGGCCGGGCATGCGCTTGTAAGCGCGCAGGCACAGGGCCGTGCGCACCGTGAGGCCATTGACCTTCACGAAGCCCGTCTGGCAGCGGAAGTTCGTCACGTCGTCCTGGGTGGCGTCCACGCCGCCCGCGTCGCTCGCGAACGTGGCCGAGTAGAGCGCCGAGAAGCGCAGCGCGCCCAGGGTGTCGCTCGACACGAAGGCATGATCGTAGGCCACCACGCCCGTGCGCTGCTCGCCGCTCAGGAAGATGTCCTCCTCGGACGAGCACTGGTAGCTGGTGACGGTGTAGGGGTTGTCCGCGTCGTGCGGCGTGTCGCCCCAGCACTTGAGGAAGGGCCGCCAGCGGCCCGGCACCCGGTAGTCCCCCAGGGACTGGGTGGGCACGGGCGTGGAGAGCAGCCGCTCGGTGATGCGCTGCTGGTTGTCCATCAACTGGGTGGCCACCACGGCGAGCAGGCTCGTCGTCTGCTCCGGCGCGGCGCTCCGGGCCCGCGTGAGCAGCGCGCGCGCATGGGCCACCGGCACCAGGAAGCCGAGCTGGTTGCCCAGGGTGGCCACGTTGATGCCCACCACGCGGCCATCCCCCGTCACGGTGGGGCCGCCGCTCATGCCCGGGTTGATGGCGCCGCTGAAGTGCACCTTGTCGTAGAGCGCGTCCTGGACGAGCCCGTTGTAGGTGCCCTCCACGATGGTGGTGCCCAGGTCGTGCGGGTTGCCCATGGCGTACAGCCGCGTGCCCTGGGCGGTGTCCTTGTCGGCCAGCTCGAACCAGTCCTTGACGGGCGCGTCCTGCTGGATGACGGCCAGGTCATGCACCACGTCCACGTCCCGCACGCGCACGGGGATGGCGTTGGCCTCCTGGCCCTCGAGCACCAGCTCCGCGGTGTAGTCCTCCGGGTGCTGCACGATGCTGGAGATGACGTGGTAGTTGGTGACGGCGCGGCCCTCGGCGTCCACGAAGAAGGCCGAGCCGATGGAGGAGCGCGAGCCGCTGCGCCGCTCGATGATGCGCACCTGGGCCACGCGGCGCTTGAGGCGCTCGAACAGCTCCTGGGTGGACGGCGGCAGCGAGGCCACGGGCAGTGGAGGCACCACGGCCGGGGGCTCCGGTTCCAACGCCTCGTCGGAATCCGGGTCGGGGGGCGCCAGCGCCGGGGCCTGGGCCAGCGTGGCGAGCAGGAGAAGGGTCCACATGAGGGGGCGCACACTAGCGGAACGGCGGCGCCTTGCCCTCCTCCTCGCGTCACGGGTGTTCTGTCCATCCCTCTTCGGAGGGATTGAGCCCCCGGGCGGGGGGCGGCGAGGGTGGCGCCCCTATGGACACGCTCGACGCCCGGTTGACGGGGCTCGCCCTGTGCTGGCTCTTGACGCGCCCCGCGAAATCCCGGGGAACCCTCGGCACGCTGGAGAAGGCCCTCCGGCCCTACGTGGAACCGCACTTCGGCGGCGCGTGGTGGAAGGAGCGGTGCGCCCGGTGGGTGGAGGAGAGCCTGGAGCGAGGCCTGATCCAGCGCGGCGCGCGGGGGGGACTGGCGGTGTTGGAGCCCGGACGCGACGAGGTCCTGCGACTGCTCGGTCTGGAGGCCCTCCCCCGCCCGCTCACCTGGAAGCAGCTCAAGGACACCCATCTGCAAGCGCTGGGGCTGGGGCTGCCCGCGTCCCGCGCGGCGCGGACCTGGGTGGGCCGTTCCGACGGCCTGCGCGCCGCCCTGCTCCAGCGTGAGTACGGGCTCGGCGGGAAGGAGTCCCCCAGCCTGAAGCAGGCACGGGACCGGTTGTTGTGGCGTCAGCTCGGGGTGGAGACGGATCGCCCGTTCGATCTGGTGTCCGTCCAGAGCCACCTGCTCGGGGGCCTGCTGGAGATGGAGGTGCGCGACCCGCGCCGGGCCGTGGAGCAGCTCGCCGCTCGGGCGGCGGGGGCCTCCCGGGTGGACGTGGAGGCCGTGCGCCTGGCGACGCTGCGCGCCTGGTTGGTGAAGGACGCGGAGGACGCCCCGGCGCCGGTGGAGCCGCCGCCCGCGGAGACTCCCTTCGCCGAGCAGGTACTGTCGGTGGCCCGCGCCCTGCCCGCCGAGCGCCGCTTCGGCCCGGACAAGGTGTTCATCGCCCATGTCTGGAAGAAGTTCCAGCCCACGTGGCGTCACCGCGAGGCCTTCGACGCGGCGCTGTTGGAGGCCAACCGCGCCCGGCATCTGTCGCTGACCCGCGCGGACCTCGTGTCCGTGATGGATCCCACCGATGTGGCCGAGTCCGAGATCCGCTCTCACGGTGCCCGCTTCCATTTCGTCGTCGTCTAGTTCCCGCCCCCCTGGAGTTGGCCATGACCGCTGATCCACGACTCGAGGCCTTCCTCACCGATGGCGAGGAGGTCTTCAACGGCATCCAGCAGGGACAGAACCTCTGGAAGCACGACCCCTTCGACGTGCCGTCCTTCAATGCGCCCGCGCGCAAGGCCTTCCTGCGGCTGCTCAATCGCGCGGGAGCCTCACCCGACGAGGGCAAGCTCCTGCTGCTCACGGGCGAGTCCGGCAGTGGCAAGACGCACCTCATTCGCGCCTTCCGCCACCTCGTGCATGGCCAGGAGAAGGGCTACGTCGGCTACCTGCCGATGACCGTCGATACGCCCCACTACGAGCGCTACATCCTCTCCTGCGTGATGGACTCGCTGGATCGCCCCTACGACGCGCGCACGTCCGAGGCCTCGGGCCTGATGCGGCTGTCGGACACGGTCATGGCGGCCAGCACCAGCCTGTTCGCGTTGAACATCCAGGCCGAGCCCCGCGACGACGAGCACCTGCACACGACGGTGTCCGACGTGGCCTACGAGCTCAAGGCGACCGCGCGCTTCAGTGGCGTGGCCGTGGAGCTGCTGCGCGCCCTGCTCTTCCTGCAACACCGGGACGTGCGCCTGCACCACGCGGTGCTCCAGTGGATGCGCTGCCGGGAGCTGTCGCCCGCGGACGCCCGGGTGCTCGGCAACCTCACCGTCCGGACCGACGAGGAGGGGCCCAAATGGATGCTGGAGCAGCTGGGCCTGCTGCTGAGCGCCCTGGGGCAGGCCTTCGTCCTGTGCGTGGATCAGGTGGAGGACATCAGCGACTTCGCCCTGCGCCCCGGCATGGAGCCGGCCTTCCGCCGCGCGATGAACCTGCTGGCGCACCTGGCCGGCAGCATCCCCACGGCGATCGTCGTGGTCTGCGGTCTGTCGGACTTCTGGGCCAGCGCCCGACAGCGGCTGCTGCAGTCCATCCTGGACCGGATCGAGATGGACCCCACCCCCGTGAAGCTCGAACACCACGTCACCGCCCAGACGGCGCGGGACATCGCGGCGCAGCGCCTGCGGGTGCTCTACGAGAAGCGCGGCGTCCAGATCGATCCGCGGGACCCGACCTACCCCTACCCGGCCCCGTGGTTCGACGCCCTGAGTGGACGGCGGACGCGGGAACTGCTGCACCACCTGCGCGACTACCGCGAGCGCGCCATCGACACGGGCCGGCTGCCCGAGCATTTCCTCCCGCCGGAGGCCCCGAAGGAGACCCCCACCCAGGAGATCTCCGGGCCCTCGGGCGGCGCACCGGTGAGCGGAAGCGACCGGGTCGCGGAGCTGGAGCAGAAGTGGGTGGACTTCCAGGCGACCTACCAGACGCAGGTGCCGGACGAGGACGAGGAGGTCGTGGACCTGCTCGCCTGGGGGCTCGAGACGGGAAGCCAGGAGCTGGAGGGCGCGGCGCGCTTCTCCGTGAGGCGCCGGGACGAGGCCTCGCTGGAATTGACCTCGGAAGCCAAAAGTCCCCGGCTGCTCGTCGTGCTCTGCAACAAGTCGCCCAAGGGGGGAGGCCTCGGCAAACAGATGAAGGAGGCGCTCGACGGCGCGGGTGGAAAGCTGCCCGTCCTGGTGCGCGGCACGGAGTTCCCCACGTCGACGGGCACCATCGTGGCGGACCAGCTGGTGCGCTTGCTAAAGAAGGGCGGACGGCGCGCGGTGCTCGGCGATGGAGACCTGCGCGTGCTGGTGGCGCTGCGCACGTTCCGCCAGGCCCATGATCCGGCGGTGGTCACCGAGTGGAGCCAGCGCACCCGGCCCATCACCCGCCTCAAACTCGTCTGCGACCTGCTGGGCCGCGAGCCCGTGGAGCCCCCGGCGACGACCCGGGCCCCCCCTCCCGCCACCGCTCGGGAAGAGACGCCTCGGGCGGAGAAGCCGCCCCGAGCGGAGGCCCCAGCCGAGAAAGAGGACGAGCGGCCCCGGACACCGCCGCCCGTGGCCTCGGGACCCGTGCGGTTGGGGGTCCAGACGGGCATCTCCGACGAGCCCGTACTCCTGGAGCCCGAGGACCTCACGCGGCACAGCGCATTCCTGGGCGGTACGGGCAGCGGCAAGACGACCGCCGCGCTGGGCCTCGTGGAGCAACTGCTGCTGCGCGGCCTCCCCGCCATCCTGGTGGACCGCAAGGGCGACCTGGCCGGCTACGCCCGGGAAGACGCCTGGAGCACCCCGCTGACGGATCCCGAGCTGGACGCGCGCCGCCGCCAGTTGCGCGAGCGCGTGGACGTGGCGCTCTACACGCCGGGCCGCGCGGATGGCCGGCCCCTGAGCATCCCCGTGGTGCCCCGGGGACTGGCGGCGCTGACCCCGGCCGATCGCGAGCAGGCCGTGCGGCAGTCGGCGGACGCCCTCGCGGGCATGCTCGAGTACAAGAACAGTCCCAAGGACAAGGCGGCGCGCGCCCTGCTCGAACAGGCCATCCAGCTGATGGTGCGACGCCCGAAGGCGCCCGACATCACCCTGGAGTCCCTGCGGCAGTTCGTGCAGTCCGAGGATCCGACGCTCGTGCAGGAGGCGGAGGGCCTGGATGCCAAGGCCTTCCCCAAACTCGTGAGCGATCTGGCCACGCTGCGCCTGTCCTCGCGCGCGCTCCTGTCCACGACGGGCGAGCGGCTCGACGTGGAGGAGCTGCTCGGGCGGGGGGCCGCCGCGGTCCCGGGGCGCACCCGGCTGAGCATCATCAGCACCAAGTTCCTGGGCGGCAACCAGCAGCTGCTCTTCTGGGTCTCCCAGCTCCTCATGGAGACGCACCGCTGGGCGAGCCAGCACCCCGCGACCCGGCTCCAGGCGGTGCTGCTCTTCGACGAGGCGGACCTGTACCTGCCCGCGGTGGGCCAGCCCGCCACGAAGCAGCCCATGGAGAGCCTGCTCAAGCGCGCCCGCTCCGCCGGCGTGGGCGTGATGCTGGCCACCCAGAGCCCGGGGGATCTGGACTACAAGTGCCGCGAGAACGTGCTCACCTGGCTCGTGGGCCGCATCACGCAGGAGACCGCGCTGCGCAAGCTCAAGCCCCTGCTGTCGCATGGCCGGGGCGGGGACGCGACCCAGAAGCTGGCCACGCAGCACATGGGGCAGTTCCTCTTGCAGCGCGAGGGACAACCCGCGCGGCAGCTCCAGGCGGACCGCAACGTCGTCCTCACCCAGCAGCTCTCCGAGCAGGACATCCTCCAACTGGCGCGGCGCACGGCGGAGCGGAGCGCCCCGCCCGAGGTGCGCGAAGCCCTGCATTGAGCGGAAAGGCAAGCGGGAAGATGCCCTCCGGGGCACCCCTTTCCCCTCCTTCCGAGCAGTCGGCGTGCACGGCGGATGACATCCTCGCGCCGTACGGTAACCTGGGGGCAGATGAGCCCCGAAGCCCGCGCCGAGATGGTCGCCCACGCCGAACGCGCCCTGCGCCGCGGAGAGCTGGACGAGGCCATGCGCCTGTACGAGACGCTGGGCCGGGCCTTCCCCGACGACTCCGCGTTGGCCGTCAAGCTCGCCCATCTGCGCGAGACGATCGAGCCCCAGGAGCTGCAGCTGTCGCGCTCCCTCCAGGCGAGCGCCCTGCCCCAGTCCATCCCGCAGGGGCCCTCCTCGCCCGTCACCGAGGGCGAGCGGCTCTTCGCGCTGGGGGACTACGCCGGGGCGGCGGCCGCCTACCGCCGGGCGCTCCAGGCCCGGCCGGACAGTGAACTCATCCGCGAGCGGCTGGAGGAGCTCTACCGGCTCGCCCGGACGCTCCCCATGCATTCGCCCACGGATCGCTCGCTGCCCCGTCAGGCCGAGCCCCTGCTGCACGCCCTGTTGGACCGCCTCGCCGCTCGCCGTCGCCTCAAGCGCGATTGACGCGTTGCACCCTGGCGTGAACGACTCCTAGACTTCCGACCCGGACGGCGCTGTCATGCCGTCGGCTTTCCCCCTGACACCCGCGTCCTTCCTTCGACCCGGCCTCCATGACGCTCATCGGCAGCCACATCGGGCGCTACCGCATCCTCGAGGAGCTCGGCTCCGGGGGAATGAGTGTCGTGTACAAGGGGCTCGACACGGCGCTGGACCGGGAGGTGGCGGTCAAGGTGCTGCACCCGCACCTGGCGCACAAGAGCGAGTCGCGGCGGCGCCTGGCGCGCGAGGCCCGGGCGGTGGCGCGGCTGCACCACCCCAACATCCTCGAGGTGTTCGACTTCTCGGCCGAGGGCGCGCGCGAGGCCTTCCTCGTCACCGAGTACGTGCGCGGCCGCACCCTCAAGGAGTACCTGGACGAGGGCTCGGGGCGGTTGGATCCGCCGGAGCTCGCCGCCATGGTGGTGCACGAGATCGCCGCCGCGCTGGCGCACGCGCACGAGTCCGGCGTCATCCACCGCGACCTCAAGCCCGAGAACGTCATGGTGCGCGAGGACGGGGTCCTCAAGCTCATGGACTTCGGCATCGCCCGGCTGCTGGACGCCGAGGAGCGCATGACCGTCACGGGCTCGCTCGTGGGCTCGCCCGCGCACATGGCGCCGGAGATCATCGAGGGCCAGGAGGCGGGCCCCGGCGCGGATCTCTTCTCGCTGGGCACCATCCTCTATGGGCTCATCGTGGGGCGGCTGCCCTTCACGGCGGCCAACACCACGGCCACGCTCAAGCGCATCCTGGATGGGGCCTACGAGGATCCCCGCCAGCGCGTGCCCACGCTCTCCGACGAGCTGGCGGAGGTGTGCGCCACGTGCCTCGCGCGCGATCCGGCGCGGCGCTACCCGCACGCGGGTGCCCTGCGGGATGCCCTCGCCGACTACCTGACGGGGCTGGGCTTCGAGCGCGTGGGCGAGGAGCTGACGTCCTTCTTCGCCGACCCGACCTCGTACCAGAAGCTGATGCGGCCGCGGATCATCGCCTCGCTGCTGGCGCGGGGCGAGCGGCTGCTGGCCGAGCGGCGCGTGCCGCGGGCGCTCGCGTGCCTCAACCAGGTGCTCGCGCTGGATGCCACCAATGCCCGGGCGCTCACCCTGCTCGCGGGCCTGGAGCGCCAGCGCCGTGTCGCGCGGTGGAAGGCCCGGGGCCTGCGGGTGGGCGCGGGCTTGCTGCTGGCCACGGGCGTGGGCGTGGGCGCGTACGCGCTGACCCGGCCCCCTCCGCCCGTGCCCGCCGTGGCCGCACCGACGCCCGCCGCGCCCCGGATGCCCTCCGCGGTGCCCGCGCCCCGCCTGGCGCCCGTGGAGCCCACGCCCCCCGCCGCGCCCCCTTCCACGCCCACTCCAGTACAGGCCCCCACGGACCGGCGTCCCGCGCCGGTGGACAAGAAGCCCCCCGAGCGGCCGGTGGAGAAGCCCCTCGTCCTGGCCCGGGTGGCCCCCGCGGCCCTGCCCGTGTCCATCCTGGTGCGGCCCTACGGCTACATCCGCGTGGACGACGACGCGCGCAGCGTGCAGGCGCTCGCCCAGCACACCACGCGGCTCACGGCGGGCGCGCACACCGTCACCATCACCTGTGACTACTGCGAGCCCGCCGAGGAGCGCATCGAGGTCGAGCCCGGCGAGGAGAACGTCTTCCGGCTGCGGGCGCGGCTCAAGGACGCGCGGCTGAGCTTCGCGTACGAGCCGGCGGACGCCGTGGTGCGCGTGGCGGGCGAGACGCGCTCGGCGCGCGACAGCCTGGAGCGCCCCTTCGACATCCAATCGGCTCCCGGGCCCGCGAGCTTCCAGCACCGCGTGGAGTACGAGATCAGCCGTCCCGGCTACCGCACCGAGCGGCGCATGGCGCTCGTGGCGCCGGGAGCCGCCTCCACCGTCCGGGGAGCCCTCGTCCCCGAATGAGTCGACGCCCGCGCTGGCCCGTGTTGCTGGGGTGGCTGCTGCTGCCCCTGTCGGTGTCCGCCGAGGAGGCGGTGGACGGCGAGATGAATGCCCTGCGCTCGGGCTACGAGTACGGGCGCTACGCCGACGTGCTGGAGCGCGCCACGGGCCGCATCGATCAGGGCCGGCTGAGCGAGCCGGAATTGGTGGAGCTGCACAAGCTGGCCGGCCTGAGCGCCTTCCACCTGCACCGCACCGAGGACGCCGGCCGGCACTTCCGCGCGCTCTTGCGGTTGGATCCCGACTTCATCCTGGACCCCTTCTCGGTGCCGCCGCCCGCGGTGGAGTTCATGGACGCCTTGCGCGAGCAGATGGCGGCGGAGCTGGACCTGGCGCGCCAGGAGAAGCGGCTGCGGTTGGAGCGCGAGCGCGTGACGGCCGAGGAGCAGCGCCGCCGCGTGGAGCTGCTGGCGCGCCAGGTGACGGTGCGCCGGGTGGAGAAGCGCGGCATGCTGGTGAACTTCGTGCCCTTCGGGGCGGGCCAGTTCCAGCAGGGCCGCACCGGCCTGGGCACCGTCTTCGCCGCCTCCGAGGGCGTGCTTGTCGTCACCAGCCTCATCTCCTTCTTCGCCTACGGCTCGCTCGTGGAGACGAGCAAGGTGACGGTGGATGACATCCGCGGCCAGCCGCGCGAGGTGTCCTTCCGCTACATCCCCACCGAGCGGCGGCTCCAGGCGCGCAACTGGGAGCAGCTGCAACTGGGCGCGGCCATCGGCTTCTACGCCGTCTACGCCGCGGGCGTGGTGGACGCGCTCGTGCACCACCAGGACGAGGTCGTGGAGACCTCCATCGAGACCCTGCCGGAGCCACCCGCGGCGCCGCGGGCCCGACTGCACCTCTTTCCCACCGCTGGCGGCGCCGGCGCTGGCTTCTCCCTCGCCTTCTAGGAGCGTGTCCCCATGGCCAGCCTCTCCATCCGGACCCCCGATGGCCAGGTGCGCACCGTGCCCCTGCACAAGCGCATCACCAGCATCGGCCGTTCCACGGACAACGACGTGACCCTCGCGGACTCCTCCGTGCCCGACAGCGCCCTGCACGTGCTCTTCGATGGCACGCGCTACCAGCTGGGCAGCCTGGGGGCCACCTTCCAGATCAACGGCAAGAAGCGCGACAGCGCCATTCTGGCCACCGCCGACGTCATCCGCGTGGGCGGCACGGAGCTCGTCTTCACCCGGGAGGACGCGGCCCCCTCGCCCCCGCCCCGGCCCGTCCCCGCGCTCTCCGTCACCCACGAGCCCGCGGCGGACTCCGACTCCGACTCGACGACGCGGGACATGCCCGGCGTGGTGGGCCGCGAGCTGCACCTGTTGCGCCGCCTCACCGCCTTCAGCGAGCGACTGCTGAGCAGCGGCGCCCCGGACACGCTGCTCGAGCAGCTCCTGGACGAGGCCATCGAGGTGACGCGCGCGGACAAGGGCTTCCTCATCCTGCGCGAGGACGGCGAGCTGCGCGTGAAGGTGGCGCGCAACCTCTCGCGCGAGAACCTGGAGGACGCCATGGATCGCGTAAGCGACTCCATCGTGGAGAAGGTGGTGCGCACGCGCCAGCCGCTCGTGCTCAGCGATGCGCTGGACGATCCCGAGTTCAAGTCCAGCAAGTCGGTGGTGAACCTGCGGATGCTCTCGGTCATGTGCGTGCCGCTGTTGCGCGACGGGGAGCTGTTCGGCGTGCTGTACGTGGGCAACGACCGGCTGGTGAACCGCTTCGAGCCCAAGAGCCTGGACATGCTCACCATCTTCGCCGCCCAGGCGCTCTTGCTCATCCAGAACGCCCTGCTGCTCAACGGGCTCAAGCTGGACAACACCGAGCTGCGCAAGCGCCTGGACGACTCGCGCTACGGGGACATCGTCGGCACCTGCCAGGGCATGCGGGACGTGTACAAGCGCATCGACAAGATCGCCCCCACGGACATCTCCGTGCTCATCACCGGCGAGACGGGCACGGGCAAGGAGCTCATCGCCCGCGAGCTGCACCGCCACTCGCCCCGCGCCAAGGGGCCCTTCATCACCATCAACTGCGGCGCCATCCCGGAGAACCTCCTGGAGAGCGAGCTGTTCGGCCACGTGCGCGGGGCCTTCACCGGCGCGGTGAGCACCAAGGTGGGCCGCTTCCAGGCGGCCATCGGCGGCACGCTCTTCCTCGACGAGATCGGCGAGATGCCCCTGCAACTGCAGGTGAAGCTCTTGCGCGCCCTGCAGGAGAAGGTCGTCTACAAGGTGGGCGACCACCGGGGCGAGCCCGTGGACATCCGCGTGGTGGCCGCCACCAACCGGGTGCTCGAGGACGAGGTGCGCAAGGGCACCTTCCGCGAGGACCTGTACTACCGGCTCAACGTGGTGACGCTCAAGCTGCCCCCGCTGCACGAGCGCGGCGAGGATCTGTTCGTGCTGGGCAAGTACTTCCTCCAGAAGTACGCCAAGGAGTTCAACGCCAAGGCCAAGGGCTTCTCGCCCTCGGCCACGGTGGCCATGAAGAAGTACGCCTGGCCGGGCAACATCCGCGAGCTGGAGAACCGCATCAAGAAGGCGGTGGTGCTCGGGGACAAGCCCCTGCTCGGGGTGGATGACCTGGACCTGAAGCCCGAGAACCTGGAGCCCGTGCTGCCGCTGTCCGAGGCGCGCGAGCGCTGGCAGAAGCAGTACATCCAGGAAGTCTACGAGCGGAACAATCGCAACAAGACGAAGACGGCCAAGGACCTGGGCGTGGACCCGCGCACCATCTTCCGCCACTTCGAGAAGCTGGAAGCCGACAAGCCGGGAGGCGCCCTGCCCGCCGGGGAGGAGGGCGACGAGGAACTGCTCTGAACCCGTCGCGACAGGGGTGTCACGGTTTGCAATGCCCGGGGCCCGTGGCACCCTGCTAACCCCCCATGGCGACGACAAAACGAGCGGTGCGTGGACTGGCCAGCCAATTGCTAGGACTTTCCCTCGGCCCGTGGATGGGGCTCGGGATCGCCGCGTGGGGCCTGAGCGGGTGTCTCATCCCCCAGGATGAAGCCTTCCTGAGTGAAGTGCCCATCCCCCGCAACCGGCCCCCGCGGATCGTGGAGAAGCAGGTGCAACCGTCCGAGCGCATCATCCGGGGCTACGGCTCCGACTTCTGCGGTCTGGAGTTCTCCGTCATCGTCGAGGATCCGGACGTGGGTGACGTGCTCACGGCCAACTGGTTCATCGACTACGATCCCAGCCTGCCCCGGGGCGCGGACCGCGCGGTGCGGCTGGAGCCCTCGGCGGACGGCAACGTGGTGCGCGACGAGCGGGCCTACTTCCAGCCCAACTTCAACTCGGCGGCGTTCGATCGGCTCAACGTGCCCGGCGACCACATCATCGAGGTGCTCGTGGCCGACAGCGCGCTGGTGGGGCGAGACCCCCAACCCACCGTCGTCAAGCTGCCGGACGGCCAGGACTTCAGTGATCCAGGCTACACGGCGTCCTACGTGTGGTTCGTGCGGACCGAAGCGGGAACAGGATGCCTATGAACGCCCCATGGAGTGGACTCACGGCGAGTGGACTCAAGGAGTGGACCCGGGCCTGGAGCCTGGCCGGACTGGCGGTCCTCGGCCTGGGCTGCGGCATGGCCGATCCCTCCGACTACTTCATCGGGTGCCGCAGCGACGCGGAGTGCGAGGGCGGCGCGGTGTGCTTCGCCGACGGGTGTGGAGATCCCGGCAAGAACATCGTCGTGGAGGTGATCGCCGACCCCAAGGGCGGTGAGTACGCCCAGGACCTGGCCCTGCAGGAGCTGAGGGATCAACAGACCCTGGAGCTGCGGGACGCCTCGGCCCTCAAGGGCCAGGTGCGCATGCAGACCCAGCTGTCCACGGTGGGCTACTCGGCGCCCGTGGAGATGGTCATCACCGGCGAGAGCCTGCTCATCCCCGGGCGCCAGCGCCACCAGCGCAGCGAATTGGTGCCCCAGAACGGCGTCTACACGCTGCCGGTGGGCTCGGGCCGCTACACGGTGACGGTCCTGGCCGCCAACAAGAGCCTGCCGCCCGTCTCCGGCATGCGGGAGATCTCCCCGGGCCAGACCCAGAGCCTGGACTTCCTGCTGCCGGACACCCGGGACCTGCGGCTGGTGACGGGGCGGGTGCTGCGCCAGGAGGACACGCCCATGGACGTGGCGCTGGAGATCCAGGCCCTGGACGCGAACCTCGCGCCGCTCACCCAGCGCATCCCCGTCCAGCGCGATACGGGCCAGTTCATCCTCTCCGTGCCCGTCTCGGCGCTCGCCCACCAGGCCCTCCACCTGCAGGTGGTGCCCACCTCGGCGGACGTGGCGGTGCCCCTCAAGCTCTTCTCCATCGATCCACTCGCGCCCGTGACGACCCTGCTCATGGGGGACTACGGCGAGCCGGTGAAGCTCCAGGGCCGGGTGCTCGGTCCGGATCGCAAGCCGGTGGCCAAGGCCTCGGTGTACCTGTCGGGCACCGTGGGCGGGGGCGGGCAGTACCGCAGCGCGCGCGTGCAGACCCAGACGGATGGCACCTTCACCCTCACCACGCTGCCGAGCGACGCCGCCACGGGCTACACGCTGACGGTGACGCCCCCGCCGGGCTCGGCCGCCGGCGTCACGGTGAAGTCCGTCACGGTGCCGCGCGCCAGCACCCCGGCGCTCGCGGACATCGTGTGCGGCTCGCGGGTGAAGGTGATGGGCAGCCTGCTGCGGCCGAGCGGCTCCCAGCCCGCCGCGGGCGTGCGCATGCGGGTGTGGACGCTCGAGGAAGTGGAGGGCAGCCTGCGCCCCATCGTCGACTTCGACGTCGAGCGGGGCACGGACGAGAACGGCCACTTCGAGCTGTCGTTGGATCCGGGCCGCTACCGCCTGGACTTCGCGCGCACCGAGGATCTGCCCAGCGTCAGCCGCATCGTCACCATCCGCCCGCCCGGGCCGGGCACGCCCCCCGAGCAGCCCGTGGAGCTGCCCAGCTTCACCCTCTCCAAGGGCCGCCGTGTCACCGGGCAGGTCGTCCTGGCCGGCTCGCGCGGCTCCGGTGCGCCCGCGCCCAACGCCTCCGTGCGCTTCTTCCGCGTGGTGGACGTCGAGGGCAAGCGCACCTACCTGGAGCTGGCGGACACGCTGACCAAGACGGACGGCAGCTACGCCACGACCCTGCCCACGCGCTGAATGATATCCAACGGGGCATGCGCGCACCGCGAGCCCTCCGCCCCCCCGGTCCCCGAGCCCTGCCCGTGCTCGGCTCCCTCGTCGACTACACGCGGGATCCCCTGGGCTTCCTCGATGCGTGTGTGCGCGACCACGGGGACGTGGTGGGCTTCGAGCTGCTGGGCACGCCCAACTTCTTCCTCCAGCGGCCCGAGCACATCGAGCACGTGCTCGTCACCCGCAACCGCAACTACATCAAGGAGCCCTTCCAGCGCGAGCTGCTCGGGGGACGGCTGCTCGGCAAGGGCCTGGCCACCAGCGAGGGCGAGGCGTGGCTGCGGCAGCGGCGGCTGATGCAGCCCGCCTTCCACCGCCAGCGCATCGCGGGCTACGGCCAGGTGATGGCCGGGTTCGCCCGCCAACAGCTCGAGGCGTGGCGGGACGGCGAGATTCGCGACGTCAACGCGGACATGATGCGGCTGACGCTCGGCATCGCCGTGAAGACCCTGTTCGGCCTGGAGCTGCACGGCGCCGAGGAGTCCGCGGGCCCGTCCCTGGCGCGGATCATGGATCACTTCTCCCAGATGCAGGCGTTCCTCTTCCCCGAGTGGCTGCCCACGCCGGAGAACCTCCGCTTCCGGGCGGCGGTCCAGCGCCTGGACACGTTCGTCTTCAGCGTCATCCAGCAGCGGCGCGCGGCGGGCGGCGGCGCGGAGGATCTCCTGTCGCTGCTGCTCGAGGCCCGGGACGAGGACGGCCAGCGCCTGAGCGACCCGGAGGTGCGCGACGAGGTGATGACCCTGCTCATCGCGGGGCACGAGACCACGTCCCTGGCGCTCACCTTCTGTCTGCATCTGCTGGCGCACCACCCCGAGGCCGAGGCCGCGCTGCACCAGGAGTTGGACACGGTGCTCGCCGGGCGGCCGCCCGGGATGGAGGACCTGGCCGCCCTGCCCTTCACCGAGGCCGTGGTGAAGGAAGCGCTGCGGCTCTACCCGCCCGCGTGGACCCTGGGCCGCGAGGCGCTCGAGGACGACGAGATTGGCGGCTGGCACATTCCCCGGGGCGCGGTGGTGAGCGCCAACCCGTGGACGGTGCACCGCGATGCGCGCCTGTACGAGGAGCCGCTCGCCTTCCGGCCCCAGCGCTGGCGCGACGGCCTGGAGCAGCGCCTGCCGCGCTTCGCCTGGTTTCCCTTTGGCGGGGGCCCGCGGCTGTGCATCGGCGTGAGCTTCGCGATGATGGAGACGCGCCTGGTGCTGGCCACGCTCGCCCAGCGCTTCCGCTTCGAGTCCGTGCCGGGCGAGGAGACGGTGGCGCTGCTGGCCTCCATCTCCCTGCGGCCCAAGAGCGGCGTACGGGTGCGGCTGCGCGCGCGCGGCCCCAGCGCCTAACCGAGCATCGCTCCGGCCGCCAACGACAGGCACGACACGCCGATCTGGAGCCGGATCGTCTGGAAGGACAGCAGCCGGGACTCCGCGTACCGTCCCGCGAACGCTCCGTGCAGGATGCGCGCGTGGTTGGGCAGCAGCACCACCCACGCGAGGGCCGCCAGCGGCAACGTCCGCGTGACGAGTCCCGCCACGAAGAGCGCCCAGAACAGCGAGATGAAGACGAGCGCGATCCACGGCGCCTGCTCCGGCCCCACCATCACCGTGAGGGTGCGTCGCCCGCTGCGCTTGTCTCCCTCGTAGTCCACCGCGTTGGAGATGGCGATCTGCGCGGCGTAGGGAATGCCGCTCATGAGGGCCACCCACAGCGTGGCCGAGTCCAGATGGCCCCGCAGCAGCCACACCGGCAGCAGCACGGTCATCGCGGCGCCGAAGATGACCACTGGCTCACCCAGTCCCCGGTAGGACAGCTTGGTGCCCCACGAGTATTGAATCACCCCGGCCATCGTCACCATCAACAGCCCCAACGTGATCGCCGTGGGGGCGGGCGTGAGCCACACGAGCCCCGTGGCGACGAGCGCGGCCAGCAAGACGAGGGCGCCCGCGGCCATCCACGCCTCCGGCAGGGTCAGCTCGCCGGTGAGCAGGGGCTTGGAGATGTTCCGCTTCGCGGTCAGCACCTGCATCTGGTCCACGCCATCGCGAAAGCCCTCGATGTCGTCCAGGACGATCGACAGCGTGGAGCAGCACAGGCTGAACAGCAGGAAGGCCAGGCACAGTTGCAGGGGCCTCGCCCCGTGGATGTCCGCGGCCAGCAAGCCAAAGCCCATCAAGGGATACAGACCCAATTCGGGGAGATTGAGCTTGAGAAGCCGGGAATACGCGCGAAGTCGGCTAGACAGGAACATGCCGCTTACTATTGAACTCATGCTTTCGCGAGTCAAGCAGCGAACCGGCAATTTACCGTTGCGATTGGATTGTGTGCGCCATGCATCACGGGCCCGCGGAGGGCCTGGACGCCTTCGGAGAATGTCCGAGGATGCCCTCCCGATCCGCCCACACCCACCGCATTTGTCGCTTGCGGTTATGCATGGGGACGAATAGTCATG
Source organism: Archangium primigenium (assembly GCF_016904885.1). NCBI lineage: Bacteria > Pseudomonadati > Myxococcota > Myxococcia > Myxococcales > Archangiaceae > Melittangium > [Archangium] primigenium. The sequence continues at coordinate 4,970,670 of NZ_JADWYI010000001.1, read as the reverse complement.
CACGCCTATGCATAAGGCGGCGATCGGCATCATTGGCGCGTCCGGCTACTCCGGCGTCGAGGCGACCCATCTCCTGGCGGCCCACGAGCGCGTGGAACTGCGCCTGGTGACGAGTGACCGGTGGAAGGGCGAGACGGTGGGCCGGCGCCTGGGCATCCAGGGTCCGGTGGGGAGCCTGGCCTACGCGCCCCAGGACAAGAGCCTGGAGCTGGCGCGCGAGTGCGAGGTGGTGCTGCTGGCCACGCCCGCCGAGACGTCGCTGGAGCTGGCGCCAGGGCTGCTCGCCGCGGGCGTGCGCGTCATCGACCTGTCGGGGGCCTTCCGGCTGCGCGACACGGCCGCCTACCCCGCCTTCTACAACTTCGCCCACTCGGCGCCCGCGCTCCTGGAGGAGGCCGTCTACGGCCTGCCGGAGCTGTCCTCGCGCGAGCGCATCGCCCAGGCGCGGCTGGTGGCCAACCCGGGCTGCTACGCCACCGCGTGCGCGCTGGCCGTGGCGCCGCTCTTGCGCGCGGGGGTGCTGGAGAAGGGCTCGGTCATCTTCGACGCCGCCTCGGGCACCACGGGCGCGGGCCGCAAGGGCTCGGAGGACCTGAGCTTCAGCGAGGTGGACGAGGACTTCCGCGCCTACCGGGTGCTGCGCCACCAGCACACCCCGGAGATCGCCCAGACGCTCGCGGGCGTGGCGGGCCACCCGGTGCCGCTCACCTTCACCGCGCACCTGTTGCCGCTCAAGCGCGGCATCCTCGTCACCGCCTACGCGCGCCTGGCCCCCGGCGCCACCGCCGCCCAGGCCCAGGCCGCCCTGCGCGAGGCCTATGCCACAAGTCCCTTCCTCTCCGTGGAGACCTCGCCGGACGCGGTGAGCCTCAAGGGCGTGGTGGGCACCAACCGCTGCGCCGTGGCGCTCGCGGTGGACGCGGGCGGGCATGATCCCGGCCGGGTGGTGGTGACGGCCGCCATCGACAACCTGGTCAAGGGCGCCGCGGGCCAGGCGGTGCAGAACCTCAACCTGATGAAGGGCTGGGCGGAGACGACGGCCCTGGCCTCGCTGCGGAGCTTCTCGCCGTGAGGGTGCCGCTCGGCTTCTCCTTCTCCGGACTGCACGCCGGCCTCAAGCCCAAGCGCAAGGACGTGGCGCTCGTCTACAGCGACACGCCCTGCGCCGCCGCCGGCTGCTTCACCGCCAACAAGGCCCGGGCCGCCCCGGTGCAGGACGCCGAGGGCCGCCTGCCCGCGGACGGCATCCGCGCGGTGCTGGTCAACTCGGGCAACGCCAACGCGCTCACCGGCGCCGCGGGCCTCGCGGCCGTGCGCACGCTGCGCGAGGAGCTGGGCCGGGTGCTCGGCGTGCCGGGCGCCGCCGTGCTCTGCGCCTCCACGGGCGTCATCGGCCACCCGTTGCCGGTGCCCATGCTGCGCGCGGTGCTCGCGCCGCTCAAGGACGCCCTGCGCCCGGAGGGCGACGCCGCCGCCGAGGCCATCATGACCACGGACACGCGACCCAAGCAGGTGTGGCGCTCGCTGTCCGTGGAGGGCCGCGAGGTGACCGTCTCCGCCATCTTCAAGGGCTCGGGGATGATGCACCCGTCGCTCGCCACGGTCATCGCCCTCATCACCACCGACTGCGCCATCTCGCCCCCAGCGCTCGCCCGGGCGCTGCGCGAGGCGGTGTCCGCCTCCTTCAACAGCCTCACGGTGGACGGGGACATGAGCCCCAACGACACCGTGTACGCCCTGGCCAACGGCCGGGCGGGCAACCCCGTCCTCTCCGAGCCGGGCCCCGCGCTCGAGGCCTTCACCGCCACGCTCGCGGAGATGTGCCAGGACATGGCGCGGGAGATCGCCGCCGACGGCGAGGGCGCCACCAAGCTCCTGGAGGTGGAGGTCACCGGAGCGCCCAGTCAAGCCATCGCGCAGGACCTGGCGCGCGCGGTGGCGGGCTCCACGCTCGTCAAGGCGGCGGTGTTCGGCGCGGATCCCAACTGGGGCCGGGTGCTGGCCACGGTGGGCGCGCGCGCCGGCACCCAGGGCTACGCGGTGGACCCCTACCCGGCCCGGGTCATCATCCAGGGCATCCGCGTCTACGAGGGTGAGCCCAAGCCCTACGAGACGGATCACCTCAAGGCGCGCATGCGCGAGCCCGAGGTGCGCATCGAGGTGCACCTCACCGCGGGCGAGGCCTCGGCCGTGGCCTGGGGGTGCGATCTCTCGTACGACTACGTGAAGATCAACGCGGACTACACCTCGCTCATCGTGTCCAAGCCGGACGGCGGCGTGGGCACGGACAACCGGCTGGCCAACTACAGCCCCGCGTTCAAGACGACCCTGCTCGTCGAGTCGCTCTCCTACATCTCCCGCTTCCGGGGCAAGCGCTGCGTCATCCGCTACGGCGGCGCCGCCATGGTGAAGGAGTCGCTCAAGCACGCCTTCTGCCGCGACATCGAGCTGCTGCGCGCCGCGGGGCTCCAGCCCATCATCGTGCACGGCGGCGGCCCGGAGCTCACCCGCACGCTGGACAAGCTGGGCCTGCGCCAGGAGGGCGCGCTCATCACCGACGCCACGGGCCTCAAGGTGGTGGAGATGGTGCTCTCCGGCTCGGTGAACTCCGAGCTCGTCACCCTGCTCAACAACATGGGCGACCGGGCCGTGGGCCTGTCCGGCAAGGACGGGGCGATGATCCGCGCGCGGCGCATGACCGGGGACGACGCGCACTCGCAGGAGCACGTGGGCGAGGTGACGCGCATCAACAGCGAGTTCCTGGAGATGCTGCTCGGCCAGGGCTACGTGCCCGTCATCTCCCCGGTGGGCCTGGGCGAGGACGGCCTCACGTACGACCTGGGCTCGGACGCGGTGGCCGCCGAGGTGGCCAAGGCGCTCAAGGCCCACAAGCTCGTCTACCTGCACGACGCGCCGGGCATCCTCGAGGGCGAGGAGCTCTTCAGCGAGCTGACGGCCACGCAGCTGCAGAAGCGCCTGGAGTCGGGGGCCTTCACGGGCAGCATGCGCACGCGCGCGCGCATGGCCATCAAGGCCATTGGCGGCGGCGTGGAGCGCGTGCACGTCATCGACGGGCGCGTGCCCCACAGCCTCATCGCCGAGCTCTTCACCGACAAGGGCGTGGGCACGCTCGTCACCGCCTGACGCACGCCGGGGGCCTGCAACGTGAGTCCAATGCGCAACAACGGGGACAAGGCGGCGCGCCAGGAGGCCATCCGGCGCATCATCCGCGCGCACGCGGTGGGCACCCAGGAGGAGCTGGGCCAGTTGCTCACGCGCGAGGGCTTCGACGTGACGCAGGCCACGCTCTCGCGCGACCTGGCGCAGCTGGGCGCCATGCGCGTGTCCCTGCCCGAGGGCGGCACCGTCTATGGCCTCGCCGACGCCCCTCCCCCCGAGGGCGAGGCCCGGCTCCTGGAGCTCGGGGAGCTCATCCTCTCGCTGGGGGACAACGAGATGCTGGTGGTGGTGCGCACCCGCCCGGGCTCCGCGCCCGTGGTGGCGTCGGCCATCGACCATGCGCGCCTGCCCGAGTGCCTGGGCACCCTCGCCGGAGACGACACCATTTTCGTGGCGCCCACCCGGGGCCACTCCACCCGCACGCTGAACCGGAAGTTGAAAGCCTTCTTCGGAAAGGAAGACTCGCCGTGACGATTGCCAAGACGGAGGCCTCTGGCGGCACTGGCCTCCACCCCGAGGTGCTGGCGTTCACCAGCTCGCTGGCGCTCGACCGCGCCCTCCTCAAGGAGGACCTGGTCGGCAGCCTCGCCCACCTCACCATGCTGTCGCGCACCCGCCTCATCCCCTCGGAGGACGCGCGCGCCCTGCGGGGCCAGCTCGTGGCCATCTGGAAGGCCGCCCAGGCGGGCACGCTCGTGCTCGCCGACGAGGAGGACGTGCACATGGCCGTGGAGGCGGAGCTCACGCGCGTGCTTGGCGAGCGCGCGGGCCTCCTGCACACGGCGCGCTCGCGCAACGATCAGGTGGCGCTCGACCTGCGCCTGCACGTGCGCGAGAAGGTGGCCCAGACGCTCGAGGCGCTGGCCACGCTCATCGACGGGCTCATCACCCGCGCCGAGGCCGAGCGCACCACGCTCCTGCCCTCCTACACCCACCGCCAGCGCGCGCAGCCCATCACCCTCGCCTACCAGCTGTGTGGCTACGCGGCCATGTTCAGCCGGGACGTGGACGCGCTGGGCTTCGTGCTGGGGGGCGCGGACGTGTTGCCCCTGGGCGTGGGCGCCATCGGTGGCACGTCGCTGCCCATCGACCGCGAGGTGACGCGCGAGCTGCTGCGCTTCTCCCGCATCACCACCAACGGCCTGGACACCGTGGGAGACCGGGACTTCGCCCTGGACTTCACCTACGCGGCCATGCGCTCGCTCTTGCACGCGAGCCGCGTGGCCACGGACTTCTTCGACTTCGCCTCGCCCGAGTTCGGCTTCGTGAAGCTGGACGGGGAGATCGCCTGCGGCTCCAGCATGATGCCGCAGAAGCGCAACCCGGACGTCTTCGAGCTGATCCGCGGCAAGGCCGGGCGCGCGGTGGGCAACCTCACCAACCTGGCGGTGCTCGTGAAGGGCCTGCCGGGCGGCTACAACCGCGACCTGCAGGAGGATCGGCAGGTGCTCTTGGAGACGGGCCCGATGCTCACGAGCGTGCTGTCCATGCTGCACCTGGCGCTCGGCAAGGTGCACTTCGACCGGGCGCGGTGCCTGGCCGCGGTGGAGTCGGACTACATGCAGGCCACGGACGTGGCCGAGGCGCTGGCGATGAAGGGCATCCCCTTCCGCACGGCGTACAAGGCCACCGGGGCGCTCGTGCGCGCGTGCCAGGAGAAGGGCCTGCCCCTGTCCCAGGTGACGCTGGAGCTGGCCCAGTCGGTGGACCCCCGCTTCGACGCGGACGTGCTCAAGAGCGCCGACCCCCGGCTCGCCGTGGAGCGCAAGGCCAACGCGGGCGGCACCGGCCCCGGCTCGGTGGAGAAGCAGTTGGTGGAGCTCAAGACCCACGCGGCGCGGGCGCGGGAGATGGCACACTCCATCCCCCGTCTCGCGTCCCTCTTCGACGCACTGCAGGAGGCAGCCCTGTGAAGCACTTCCTCACCCTCTCGGACATGACCGAGGCCGACTACCGTGCCCTCTTCGACCGCGCGCACGCCCTCAAGGCCAGCCGCAAGCGCAAGGACGTGGTGACGACGCTCGCCGGCCGCCACCTGGTGCTGGTGTTCGAGAAGGCCTCGACGCGCACGCACCTGTCCTTCGAGGCGGCCATGTACCAGCTGGGCGGCACGGTGACGACGCTGTCCTCGGCCAGCAGCCAGATCGCCCGCGGCGAGACGATCGAGGACACCTCGCGGGTCATCTCCGGCTACGCGGACTGCGTGATGTTCCGCACCTTCGGGGATGACCGGCTCAACGCCTTCGCCAAGGCCTCGACGGTGCCCGTCATCAACGGCCTGTCCGAGGGCGGCCACCCGGTGCAGATCCTCGCGGACCTGTTCACCGTGGAGGAGCGGCTGGGCGGCGTGAAGGGCAAGACGGTGGCCTTCCTGGGCGACTGCGCGAGCAACATGGGCCGCTCGTTCGTGGAGGCCACGTGCTTCTTCGGCTTCCAGCTGCGCCTGGGCTGTCCCGAGGGCTACCGCCCGGCGGCGGCGCTGCTGGCCGAGGCCGGGGGCCGCGTGCACGTGACGGCGGACCCGGTCGAGGCCGTGGCGGGCGCGGACGTGGTGGTGACGGACGTGTGGACGAGCATGGGCCAGGAGGCCGAGTCCGCCCGGCGCATGAAGGACCTGGGCGGCTTCCAGCTCGACGAGGCGCTGCTGGCCAAGGCGAAGCCCGGGGCCATCGTGCTGCACTGCCTGCCGGCGCACCGCGGCGAGGAGATCTCCGCGGGCGTGCTGGACGGCCCCCAGTCGGCCGTCTGGGACGAGGCGGAGAACCGCATGCACGTGCAGAAGGCCCTGCTGGAGAAGCTCATCCTCGGCTGAGCGGTAGGTCAGTCCGTCAAGGGAGACGAGGGCCTCACCCGTCATGACGACTGGCGTGAGGCTCTCAATCCTGCCGAGTACGTGCACTGCCTGCACGAGCAAGAGCGAAAGAGCCCTTTGACAATCCAAACGGCATCGACGGAGTCGAAGGACACAGGAAGACTGCGCTGTCCGGGTTTTTCGATGCCGTCCATGCCGAGGCCTTGCACATGGCTCTTGCTGTGCGGGCTGCTCATGGCATGTGCTTGTTCTTCCAATCGGGGTCGGCTGAGAGTCGGGGAACCGCGGACCACCCAAGACGAGGTCTGTGAGTCCACCCATGCTCCTGCACTCGTGATACGGGAAGGGCCATCGGGGTGGATGGTAGCGCATTCTCCCTTGAAGCAGCGTCCTCCCGTTCCGGTGAGTCAGGCGCGGTTCGCGCAGGCCATGAGCCGTTTGGCGGCCGAATTACCGAGAGCCCCGGCCCCAATTCTGACGAGATTGTCCCTTCATTGGGCCCCACCGGATGCACGAAAGAATCCGGACATGGTGGCGCATGACTACCAGCAATGGTGCACACAGAGGGGACGTGGCGCGGATTGCCTGTCCCTTTTGAGCATGGATTTACATCTGGACGAGGACGAGCGGACGGACATGGCTCTGATGCTCGCGTTCGAGAATCTTTGGCCAGGCGTCGAGGCGGCGGTGAAAGCCTCTATAGACCCGGATCAACTCAGGGCCGCGATCTTTACCTCGCTCTCTCTGTACCTGGGACTGCTCCTGCTTCCAGAGCCCACCTCGAAACTGATCGCGGTGTCGATGACAGGTGTTCTCCTGGCATACCTGGGGGCGGACACCCTTGTCAGTCTCGTGGAAGGGTACAGACAGCTCAAGGCCGATGCATTGAGAGCACGTAGCTTCAGCGAGCTGCGAGCCGCGGGGGAACACTACGGCCAGATCATCGGCGTCCGGGTCGGACAGGTGTTGGTCATGGTGGCGACAGCGGCAATAGGCTGGGGCAGCCAGATGACCATGAAAGGACCAGGACTGCCTGGATTCGGGTACGCGGCGCAATGGTTGAAGTCTGAAACGGGATTGAACCTGGCGCGAGTGACGAGCGAACTCAGCACGGTCCTGGTCGCTCGGCCTGGAATCACTTTAACGTTGACGGCTCCAGTGGCGTACATGGCCACGCGGGGCGTCCACGGCGATGCCGACTCGCAGTCCGGGGAAATGAACGCTCGTCCAGGTCGGCCAACGCGGACCGAGGAATGGCGAAAGCCGAGGTTGACGGAAGACGGTTATGTTCTTCCGTACAAGGGAACCCGCAGTCCACCGGACCCCATCGTCAATCTGGGTCGGAATCGGGCAGGCAAGACTCTCACGAACGGCAAGGACACCGTCCGTTTCGATGAAGACGGCTTCGCGGAGTTCCAGACCCGTTTTGAAACACTCCTCGATAACAGCCATATCGGAAGCAGTCGTGCGGACATGCACTTCCGAGCCGCCAACAAACAACTCCACGAGGCGCTCCAGGTCGATTCTGGGTTGGCGAGGCGCTTGGGGTTGTCCTTGGAAGAAGTCGCTTCGCTCCCCACGAGCCGGAAGCCGCCCCCTGGATACACCTGGCATCACCACCAAGATGTTGGCCGGATGCAACTCATCACCGACAGTGCTCATGACCTCGCGAAGCCACATACTGGGGGCATGGCCATCTGGGGTGGCGGTTACTGACACGTACCAGGAGACACGAATGGCCGATATCCGCTGGGAGAATTTCGTCTGGAAGGATTCGCGCCCCCTTTCGCCTTCCGAGCTGGAGCCTCTCGAGAAGACATGGGGAATCACATTGCCCGAGGAGTACAAGCGGGTCATCGTTTCTCATCAGGGGCAGGCTCCTTGCCCTTGTGTTTTCAGGGTGGGCCGAGGCGCCAACGTCTTCGCTGTTCTATTGACAATCACCCATGAGGCGGAGCGCGCGAGTTACTCCATTCGCGAGTCCTACAATCTTCTCCGCCCTCATGTCGCCCCGGGACTTTATCCGTTTGGAAAGACGTCCGGCGGCGAGTACCTGTGTTTCGACTACAACAACTCCAGTTCGACCCCTGGAGTTGTTTTGGTGACGGTGGACATGACCGTTCATCCCGTCGCCAGGAGTTTCGAGGAACTCCTGGCGGGGTTACACGACGACTGAGGCAGGGCGCGTGGGAGTCCTACCTGGGTGCGGTGCCCTAGCGCCGCGTCTTGGGCGGAGCGCCCTTGCCGCCGCGCGGGTGGCTCGGCCGCTCGGGCAGCGTGACGGCGGCGCCGTCCAGGGTGGCCTCGCCGCACTCGGGCCCGAAGCTCAGGACATGCGTCCCGTCCGCGCCCTCGCGCTGGATGGAGCCCGCGATGGGCCAGGCGCACGTGGAGGGCGGCACCCGCACCACGCCCGTCAGGGTCACCGTCGTGCTCGCGCCATCCTCCTGGGTGAGCGTCAACGTGCCCTGGCTCGTGTGCGTGTCCGTCTCGCCCGTGCCATCGAACGCCACCTGGAGGCTGCCCGTCACGTGGTGGCTGTCCACCACGGTGCCCTCGGCATCCGTCCGGGTGCGCGTGGTGTCGAAGGTGCTCGTGCGCGAGCGGAGGTCGTCACCCCGCGCGCCCTCGGTCACGGTGGAGACGGTGCCGGAGTGCACCGTGGTGGTGCCATCCGCGCGGGTGTGCTGGAGGGCGTGGACGGAGTCGCGCTGGATACGCAGCCGCGGCGAGTCACCGCATTCGCCGATCGGCTCCTCCGTGGTGGTGACGTTGAGCGAGCCCGAGGATGTCACCGCCGAGGCTTCCTTTGGGCCCTTCTCGCCCCGGTCGCCTCGGGCCTCGCCGCCCTTGCCCGGGGGCTTGCCGGGGCCGCCCCGGCCCTTGGTGACGGCGCAGTCGCTCCAGGCGAACTGCTCGGAGGCCGGGAACTCCTGTCCGCACACCGTGCCCACGGTCGTCTCGGGCGTCGTGTCGCACTGGCTCGCCTCGCCCCTCCAGGAGTGGGGCCGGATCGCGGACGCCGCGCGCAGGGCCTCCGCCAGGGGAATCTCGGTGTCCTGCGCGTCGGCGACCACCTCCGCGGCCGTCACCGTGAGATCCGTCGCGGCGTCCTCCGCCGTCGTTCCCTCACTGCAACCCGCCGCCAGCAACGCCAGGGTGATGAATCGGGCCTTGAGCTTCATGTCGAGCACTCCTCAATGGACAGACACGCCACATCACGACGCCATCCGGGCCCTGACGCCGTATGCCCAAACTAGGGAGTGATTCTTAAGAACCTCTGACGTCCGTGCGCGCCGTCCGTTATGGGCCCCAACCATCGAGCCCGCCCGCGCCGTGCACGGGACGCTCGGCATGCAAAATTCCGCGATACACGTTATTCCGTTATTTCAGGGAATCATTGTTTACTTGGTTCTCGTGGATTGATAGACAGACGGCCGCCTCGTTGTCCTTTCCTCCTGGAGCGAACGTATGTCTCGCAAGCTGTTGGCGTCCCTGACGACCCTGACTCTCGTGGGCTGTGGCGGTGCGGCTTCCAACCCGGTCAACTCGTCCACCGAGCTCGACACGTTCGAGGGTGCCAGCATGGTCGCCCAGGCGCATCAGGCGCTGCGGGGCAAGATCCAGCAGGGCGAGGAGTTCGTGGCGCGCGGGGTCATCGTGGATGACAACGGTGACACCCACGTGCGCTTCGACAGGACCTACCAGGGCCTGCGGGTGCTCGGCGGGGACTTCGTCTCGCACCAGGACGCCCAGGGCAGCCTGCGCGCCCTGTCCAGCGCCAGCACGGAGAGCCTGGCGGGGCTGAGCGTGACGCCCCTGCTCGACCCCGCCGCCGCCGCGGACCTGGCCGAGCGCGTCTTCCAGGGCGTGCGCAATGGCGCGGCGGCCTCGGTGGAACTGGTCATCTTCGCGCGCGAGGGCAAGCCCACGCCCGCCTTCGAGGTGGTGCTCGAGGGGACCAAGGCGGACGGCACGCCGAGCGCGCTGCACGTGGTGGTGCACGCGCTGACGGGCGCGGTGCTCGAGACGTCCGACGAGATCGAGACCGCCGCCGCCAACGGCACGGGCAACTCGCTCTACGTGGGCGCGGTGTCCATCGCGATCAACAGCACCTCGTCGGGCTACGAGCTGCGGGATCCCTCGCGCGGCAAGGGCTTCTACACACTCGACATGGGCGGCTCGCAGAGCGGCGGCGGCATCTTCACCAGCACCACCAGCTCCTTCGGCAACGGCACGAGCACGAGCGCGGCCTCGGCGGGCGTGGATGCCCACTACGGCATCCAGAAGACGTATGACTATTTCAAGAACGTCCATGGCCGCAACGGCATCGACGGCGCGGGGGGCACGGGCTTCAACCGCGTGCACTACGGCAGCAAGTACAACAACGCCTTCTGGACCGACAGCTGCTTCTGCATGACGTATGGCGATGGCGACGGCACGACGTTCTCCCCGCTGACGGCCATCGACGTGGCGGGCCACGAGATGACCCACGGCGTGACGAGTCGCACCGCGCGCCTCGTGTACTCGGGTGAGTCCGGCGGCCTCAACGAGGCGACGAGCGACATCTTCGGCTCCATGGTGGAGTTCTACGCCGCCAGCGCGAGCGACCCCGGCGACTACCTCATCGGCGAGAAGATCTACACGCCCAAGACGTCCGGGGATGCGCTGCGCTACATGGCCAACCCCAGCAAGGACGGCAAGTCGGCCAACTGCTGGAGCAGCGCCGTGGCGGGGCTGGACGTGCACCACTCCAGCGGCGTGGGCAACCACTTCTTCTACCTGCTGGCCGAGGGCTCCTCGGGGAGCTCCACCTGCAACAACACCACGCTCACCGGCATCGGCCGCTCGGCGGCGGAGAAGATCTGGTACCGCGCCCTCACCACGTACATGACGTCCAGCACCAAGTACGCCGGGGCCCGCACCGCCACGCTCAGCGCGGCCAAGGATCTCTTCGGCGATGGCAGCGCCCAGCACAAGGCGGTGGCCGCCGCTTGGTCCGGCGTCAGCGTGAACTGAGCTTTTCTCCAGGGGTGGAGGGGGCCGGTGTCCTCGCGGGAGAGGCGCCGGCCCTTTTTTTGTTTCCCGCCCCCGTGGCATGACGGGACGCATGAGCCCTGAACGGCCGGTGCTGCACTTCATCGCGGGCAAGGTGGCCTCGGGAAAGACCACGCTCGCGCGGCGGCTCGCCCGGGAGCTGCCCGCGGTGCACCTGTGCGAGGACCAGTGGATTGCCCTGCTGGGCGGCGAGGTGCGGACGCTGCGCGACTACGTGCGCCAGTCCTACCGCTGCCGCAAGCTGATGGGGCCGCACGCGCGGGAGATCCTCCGCGTGGGGACGTCCCTGGTGCTCGATTTCGCCGGGAACACGCCGCACGACCGCGCCTGGGTGCGCGGCCTCTTCGCCCCCCTGGGCGCCGCGCACGTGCTGCACGTGATCGACGCCCCGGAGGCGCTGTGCCTCGAGCGGCTGCGCCAGCGCAACGCCGAGCGCCCCGAGGGCCGCTTCTGGTTCGAGGTGGACGAGGCCGTCCTGTTCGAGGCGGCCCGGTACTACGTGCCCCCCACGGAGGCGGAGGGCTTCCGCGTCGTGCACCATGACGCGGAGACGCTTCGGGGCGAGCGGTAGCTCAGCGGCGCGAGCGCCGTCCCGCGATCTCCAGGCGCTGGAAGCGGGGCAGCACGTGCAGCAGGTCTTCCCGGCCCGCGTCATCGGCGAGCTCCTGACCGCCTCGGGGCAGGAACGCCTCGAGGCCGGAGACGAGGGCGGCGTGCAGCTCGGCGGCGTCGACCGGCCCCACGACGCGTCCCTGGCCGCGAAGCTCGAGGGCCCCGTGCCGGACGCGCTGGAAGAACACCTCGAACGACGAGGCCACCGCGGTGAAGTGACCGCCCGCCTGGCGTGTCGTCAGGACGCCCTCCACCGCGCCCAGGAGCGTGGCGAGCGACGGCCCCATCATCATGGCCCGCCGCGACTCGCCCCGCGTGGTGCACTCACCGCCGGGCCCGGAGAAGGTCATGTGGCCCAACTCGAGGCCCGAGCGCTCCGGCCCTTCCCGCGCGCCCACCCATTCACACTGAAACGAGAACATGGCTTCCTCCACCACGGGCTCCGCTGGACGGGCTCGCCGGTGGAATCCTGACAGGGATGGGCAGGCAGGCAGGCCGCCCTTTTCCTTCGTCGGTTTCGGAACAACCCAACCGCCGGATGCTGCTTGCTGGCAGGCGGAGGTCTGACCACCTTTGGCTCAATGGGCCGGTATTCCTCAACCTGGGCGGTGTTGATGGCCGCGTCACTCTGGGCGGGTTCGTCCAGGGCCCAGGATCTGGAGCTCCACCGCTCGCTTGCCCCCCCAGCGGAGAAGAAGGAAGCGGAGGTTCAGCGTCCGGTCGCTCCCCCTGTGAGCATGTTGGAGCGGCCGGCGTTCGAGGAGTTGCTCTTCGCCTTCACGGATTCGAACCGCGGCTTCTCGGGAGGCTTCACCGCGCCCTCGCTCGCCCTCGCCGTGCGCGCGAGGGCCTGGGCCTTCATTCCGGCGGGAGGTCACGAGCAACGGGATGGCTTGAACACGCTCGCGCAGCCCGCCCGGGACGTGACCCTGTCGGACATCCCGGCGGGACGGCACATCGCCTCCTTGTTGGAGCTGGGCCCCGAGGGCGAGCAGGTCCGGGTGCGCGACCTGGGGCCCCGGCTGAGCCACGCGGACAGCCCGCTGCAGCGCGGCCTCACCTCGGCGCTCGAGTACCTGCACGTGTCCAAGCGCACGGCGATCATCTCCGCGAGCGTGGCGGCGCTCGGCCTGCTCTACCAGTACGGCACCGCGCCGGTGACGGGCCTGGGCATTCCCACCCTGGTCAACACCAGCATGTTCAAGGGCCGCTTGAAGATGTCCTTCCAGCTGCACTCCGAGCCCCGGTTCCAGAACGCCCGTGGCGACATCGCGGTCCGCGTGCGGCTGCCGGAGCTGTCCTTGCGGTATGCATCGGTCAACCAGATCGAGGTGGGCGGCGCGGCCACGCGCACGGCCGAGGGCGTGCTGCTCGACACGCGCTGGGCGAACCTGCGCGGCCGGGTGTCCTGGCTGGAATTGTGCGTCGGCATTCACTCCAGCCGGGCCGAGCCGCATGTGTGGACGGTGCTGGAGACGGGCGTGCAGCGCGATCGCTTCAGTGTGCGCACCGTGCTCAGCCGCCAGTGGGAGACGGCGCGCTCGCACCTGCAGGCCACCGCCACGCTGCGCACGGGCCCGGTGCTGTCGGGACTGTTCGTCGGCGCGCAGGAGAACAAACGGCACACCTTCGGCGTGGTGGGCATGGGCGCCTTCTGAAAAAACCCGGCCTCTCCGTGCGGTTTGGCTACGCTGCCGCGCCATCACCACGGCACGAGGGAGCCACGGAATGGACGCACGCAGGGGGAATCAGCAGCTCGCCGGGAAGGACATTCACGACCGGGTCGAGGCGCTGCTCGCGCGGATGACGCTCGAGGAGAAGGCGGGACAGCTCGCGCAGTACTCCGTGGGAACGCCCACGGGCCCCGGCACCGGCCGCGATGACTACGACACGCTGGTGCGCGCGGGCGCGGCGGGCTCGCTGCTCAACGTGGTGGGCGCCCGGGAGACCAACCGCTACCAGCGCCTGGCCGTCGAGGAGAGCCGCCTCAAGATTCCCCTGCTGTTCGGCTTCGATGTGATTCACGGCCACCGCACCACCCTGCCCATTCCCCTGGCCATGGCCGCGAGCTTCGATCCCGCCCTGGTGGAGCGCGCCATCCGGCTGTCGGCGGAGGAGGCCGCGGCGGACGGTCTGCGCTGGGCCTTCTCGCCCATGGTGGACATCGCGCGGGACGCGCGCTGGGGCCGCGTGTCCGAGAGCGCGGGCGAGGACACCTTCCTCGGGGTCGCCATGGCGCGGGCCTATGTGCGCGGCTATCAGGGCGAGTCCCTGTCGAAGCCCACGTCGGTGGCCGCCAGCGTGAAGCACTTCGCCGCCTATGGCGGCGCGGAGGCGGGCCGCGAGTACAACACCGTGGACATGTCCGACGCGAGCCTGCGACAGGTGTACCTGCCGCCCTTCCAGGCCACCGTGGACGAGGGTGCCGCCACCTTCATGAGCGCCTTCAACACGCTCAACGGCATGCCCGCCACCGCCAACGCCTACCTGATGACCGACCTCCTGCGGAAGGAGTGGGGCTTCAACGGCTTCGTGGTGAGCGATTGGGGCGCCGTGGGCGAGCTGAAAAACCACGGCGTCGCCCTGGATGGCCCGTCCGCCGCGCACAAGGCGCTGGCCGCCGGCGTGGAGATGGACATGGAGGCCCACCTCTACGGGCCCGAGGTGCCCCGGCTCGTGCGCGAGGGGCGGCTCGACGGGGCCGTGGTGGACGAGGCCGTGCGCCGGGTGCTGCGCGTGAAGTTCGCGCTCGGGCTGTTCGAGCACCCGTACGCGGACGAGCAGGCGCCCGCCTACGTGGCGACGCCGGAGAAGCGGGAGCTGGCGCGCAAGACCGCCGAGGCCACCTGTGTGCTGCTGGAGAACCCGGACGGCGTGCTCCCCCTGCCCGCCTCGGGCCGGACGATCGCCCTGGTGGGGCCGCTGGCGGACGCGCCCGCCGACATGCTCGGCGCGTGGATCGCCAAGGGCGAGGCCCGGGACGCGGTGACGCTGCGGGCCGCCTTCGAGCAGCGGGTGAAGAACGGCGCGGGCACCCTGCGCTACGCGAAGGGTACGGACGTGGTGTCGGCGGACACCTCGGGCTTCCAGGAGGCCGTGGCGGCCGCGGCCGCATCGGACGTGGTGATCGCCGCGCTGGGTGAGGACGCCACCATGAGCGGCGAGGCCGCGTCCCGCACGCGCCTGGACCTGCCCGGCAACCAGCTCCAGCTGCTCGCGGCCCTGGCGGCGACGGGCAAGCCCGTGGTCCTCGTGGTCTTCTCCGGCCGCGCGCTGGCGCTCACCGAGGCCCGGGTGCATGCGAAGGCCATCGTCCAGGCGTGGCAGCCCGGCATCGAGGCTGGCAACGCCCTGGCCAACCTGCTCTGGGGCGACGTGAACTTCAGCGCCCGGCTCCCCGTCACCTTCCCGCGCAGCCTCGGCCAGGTGCCCCTCTACTACAACCACCTCAACACCGGACGCCCGGCGAACCAGACGGACCTCACGCGGCCGCCCGCCAACCCGGCGGAGAAGTACGTGTCGCGCTACATCGACGAGCGCAACACGCCGCTCTACCCCTTCGGCCACGGGCTCTCGTACACCACCTTCGACTTCACCCCACCCGCGCCGAGCGCCTCGTCGCTCCGGGCGAGCGCGCTCCAGGCGGGGAACGCGGACGTGCTGCGCGTGAAGGCCCGGGTGGGCAACACGGGCCGGGTGCCCGGCACGGCGGTGGCGCAGCTCTACCTGCGGGTCCTCGGCGCGAGCCTCGCGCAGCCCGTGCGCCAGCTCGTGGGCTTCCAGCGTGTCCCGCTCGCGCCGGGCGAGTCGCGCGAGGTGGAGTTCACCCTGGGCTTCGAGCAGCTCTCCTTCATCAACGCCCGCTCCGAGCGCGTGGTGGAGCCGGGCACCCGCTATGACTTCTGGGTGGGGGACAGCGCCGAGGCCACCCAGCAGGCGTCACTCACGCTGGAGTAGCCGCCTCGCCGGGGGGCCGTCCCTCACTTCAGGGGGGCGGCCACCAGCGCCTCGGCGAAGCGCTCGAAGATCTGCGCCGTCGTGAGCGCGGGCTGCTCGTCCATGTTGCCGAGCATCAGGGCGAAGACGACCCGCGGATGCTCGGTGTCATGGGGCCGCTCGGCGATGCCCACGTAGGCCTTCTGGCCCGAGAGCGTGCCCGTCTTCGCGCGCACGAGGCCCTTGATGGTCGCCCCG
This sequence comes from Archangium primigenium, assembly GCF_016904885.1. Classification (NCBI taxonomy): domain Bacteria; kingdom Pseudomonadati; phylum Myxococcota; class Myxococcia; order Myxococcales; family Archangiaceae; genus Melittangium; species [Archangium] primigenium. Next base: position 4,954,814 of record NZ_JADWYI010000001.1, on the reverse strand, counting down.
GCGCTGCCCGCGAGCGTTCCGTCCACACCCGCCACGGGCAGGCTCTCCAGCAGCGCGTTCGCGTAGGGCTCCCGGAGGCTCGTGGCCAGCACCTCCGCGAGTCCGCGCGCGCTGGCCACGTTGTAGCGGGACAGGCCGCTGCCATCCACGGGTCGCAACAGGCGCGGGGCGATGCCCCGGCGGTGCAGCTCCTGGGTGAAGGCCTCGCGCAGCGCGGTGTAGCTCTCGGTGCCCATGCGCTCGAGCGTGAAGCGCAGGCCCAGCCGCTCCGCGTAGAGGTTGAGCGACTCCTTGTTCGTCACCTTCACCAGCTCGGACAGGGGCGGACTGACGAAGTCCAGCAACAGCTCGCGCGGCGAGGAGGGGGTGGGCGTCGCCGTCGGCGGCAGGAAGGGCGTGGCCACACGCCAGACGCCCCGCGCGGTGAGCGCGTCTTCCAGGCACGCGGTGAACAGGGCTTCGGGTGCCTCCACGGACACGCGGGTGGAGGCGCGCGGGGGGCACTGCCCCGGCGTCGAGCGCCACACGCACCGCGTGCGCCCGGTGCCCCGCTCGCGGGTGCAGCCCAGGCCGGCCCGCGAGGCCGCGGGGTCCAGGAAGATGGCGGTGGTGGAGGTGTCGAGGGGCGGCGAGTAGCGCACCTCCAGGGGCTGGGGCACGGGCGCGGCGCAGTCCTGGCCCTCGGCGCGCTTCACGGACAACTCCGCCACGTTCTCGCGGAAGGCGAAGCGCGTGGGCGCGGCCCCGAAGGCGTAGGCGGCATCGTCCCAGGCCCAGCCCGGACCGTAGAGGCCCCCGTAGGGCCCCTCGTCCGCGTGGGTGATGCGCAGGGGGCCGAACCACTGGCGGATGCCCCGGGCCACGAGCGCATCGGCGAGCTGTTCACAGGCCTGGGCCGTCTCCGGAAAGCGCCAGGAGCCCAGGGAGGGGTCTCCCGAGGCCTCCACCACGAGCTCCCCCAGGAAGAGGTTGCCCGCCACGGAGCCCTGGAGCCACACCGGGGTATGGAAGCGGAAGTCCGGGCCGAGCGCGGACAGGGCGGCGGAGGTGGACACCACCTTCATCGTGGAGGCGGGCAGGAGCCGCACGTGCTCGTGGCGGGCGTACAGGGGAAAGCCCGTCGCGGCGTCCAGGACGATGGCCCCGGACAGGGCGCCCTCCCCCTCCACGCCCGCGAGCAGCGCGTCCGCCACGGAGGTCAGGGACGGCGAGGACGGGCGGGCCGAGCGGGGAAGACAGGCCGGCAGCACGAGGGCGGCGAGCAGGAGCGTCGCGAACGGGGAACGGCGCATGGGGGGGGCACCGTAACGTCCCGGCTCTCCAGCCGTCCAGGAGCGAACGCACGGCGGGCGCGGGGGTGGCGCCCCCTTGGGCCCGGGGTGGCGTGCGCACTACGGTGGCACGCCATGACCACCCTGACCGTCGACAATCCCTTCACTGGCGACGTCGCCTGTTCCGTGCCGCTGGCGGACGAGGCGGCCGTCAATACCGTGCTCGATCAGGCGCGCGCCGCCGCCCGGGCCGCGCGCGCGACGTCCCTGTCCGAGCGCAAGGCCTGGTGCGAGCGCATGGTCGCCGCCATGGAAGCGCGCGCGGACGACATCGCGCTCGACATCAGCCGGATGATGGGCAAGCCCTTGGCCCAGGCCAAGGGCGAGATTCGCGGCATGGCCGAGCGCGCCCGGTACATGATCTCCATCGCCGACAGCGCGCTGGCGGACGTGGTGCTGCCGGCCAAGGCGGGCTTCGAGCGGCGGATCGTCAAGGAGCCGCTGGGCGTGGTGTTGGACCTGCCGGCGTGGAACTACCCGCTGCTCACGGCGGTGAACGTGGTGGTGCCGGCGGTGCTGGCGGGCAACGCCGTCGTGGTGAAGCACTCGCCCCGCTCGCCCCTGTGCGGCGAGCACTTCGCGCGCGCCTTCTCCGAGGCCGGTGCGCCGGCGAACCTCGTGCAGGCGATGCACTGCGATCACCCCACGAGCGAGCGCATGGTGGGCGACGCGCGGGTGGACCATGTGGTGTTCACCGGCTCGGTGTACGGCGGCCAGCGGCTCACGAACGCGGGCTCCGGCCGCTTCCGGCACATGGGCCTGGAGCTGGGCGGCAACGATCCGGCCTACGTGGCGCCGGACTGTGACTTCGACAAGACGGTGGAGAACGTGGTGGATGGCGCCATCTACAACGCGGGCCAGAGCTGCTGCGCGGTGGAGCGCGTGTACGTGCACCGCTCGCTCTATTCGCGCTTCACCGAGGCGTGCGAGGCGCTGGTGCGGGCGTATGTGCTGGGCGATCCGCTGAGCGACAAGACGTCGCTGGGGCCCATCGCCCAGCCCAACCACCCGGCGGAGCTGGAGCGGCTGGTGGAGGACGCCCGGAGCAAGGGGGCGCGTGTGGTGGCGGGAGGCAAGCGCGCGCAGGTGGACGGCAAGGGCCGCTTCTTCGAGGCCACGCTGCTCACGGACCTGGACGACACGATGGCGCTGATGAGGCAGGAGTCCTTCGGGCCGCTCCTGCCCATCGCCGTGGTGGACTCGGACGAGGAGGCGCTGGCGCGGATGAACAACTCGGACCTGGGCCTGACGGCGAGCGTCTGGACGAAGGATCGCGAGCGCGCGGCGCGCTTCGCCACCCAGCTCGAGTTCGGCACGGTGTACATGAACCGCTGCGACTCGGTGGACCCGGCGCTGCCGTGGATTGGCGTGAAGAACTCGGGCCGGGGCCACAGCTTGAGCGCGCTCGGCTTCGACCAGCTCACCCGTCCCAAGTCCATCCACTTCCGGCTGACGTTCTGACCTGGAGGCGACCGTGAGCCTCCGGGCGTGGCTCCTGGTCTCCGCACTCGGCACGGCGCCGGTCCTCGCCGCACCCGCGACAGGACCGGCGCGGCACGTGGTGCATTCCGTGCTGCAACTGCCGGACTCGCTGCGCGCACGGATGCTGGCGGCCCTGGGCCGAGGAGACGTGGTCGGCGCCGTCAGCCTGTGGGAGCTGGAGACGGGGAAGAACGCGCCCCAGTGGCTCCTGTCCTTTCAAGCCGCGTTCAGTCCCGCGAATCAAAGGGCGGGGCCCTGCATCCAGGTCGCGCGCGACGTGTTCGAGGGATTCAAGCGGCTTGGGATGAAACCTTCCTACGTTCGGTTCAACACGACTGTGTCCGAGTGGGGGGACGACTTCATTGCCTTCGAACGGCGGGCAGGTGCGCCAGGCAGTACGATTCGTATCTCCGACAACTCCTTGCATTTCGCTGTCCAGATAGAAGGCCGTATCTACGACGCCATGACAGGACCCACCGGTCTCGCCGCGACGGAGTACCTGAAGCGCCTGTACACACCAGCCCCTGGCGGTATTTCCGTGCAAACGCTGGAGCGACTGCCGTGAGCCCCACTCTGCGTGCGGGGAGTCTGTTCGAGCGCATGCGCCACATGTGCGAGCGCCCAGGGATGTTCTCGCCTGATTTCACCCTCGATCATCTCCACCTCTACATGATGGGCTACGAGAATGGTCGTGGCGACGCGGGCCTTCCAGGTCAGTACAAACACTTTCGGGAGTGGCTCTACGAGCGCCACCCCGAGTGGCGAGACCGCCCGGAGTGGTGGGCCAAGCAGATCCTTCACGCGAACGGAGACGACCTCGACCGGACGCTGGCGGAGATCATCCGCCTCTTGGACCAGTTCCTGGCCACGGACGGGGCGGAGTTCGTCCGCCACCCCGTCCGGGCCGATTGAACCGGCGCGCGGCTACTTCACCCCGAGGTAGTCCTGGAGCGGCTTGACGGTCTGCTCCTGGCGCATCAGCGACTCCATGGCGCCCACGGCCATGCGCGCCGCCTGCACCGTGGTGAAGTACGGCACGCTGTGCATCAGCGCCTCGCGGCGGATGGGGAAGCTGTCGGCGATCTCCTGCTTGCCGAAGGTCGTGTTGATGACGAGGACGATCTGCCCGTCCACGATCTTGTCCACGATGTGCGGCCGGCCCTCGGCCACCTTGAGCACCTTCTCCGTCTCGATGCCCTTGGTGGCCAGGTACTGGTGCGTGCCGCCCGTGGCCACGAGCTTGAAGCCGAGCGAGCGCAGGCGCCGCGCCAGGTCCACCACCGCGGGCTTGTCGTCGTTGCGCACGGAGATGAAGACCTTGCCGCTCTTGGGCATCTTCACGCCCGCGGCTTGCTGGCTCTTGGCGAAGGCAGCCGGGAAGTCGTCCGCGATGCCCATCACCTCGCCCGTGGACTTCATCTCCGGGCCGAGGATGACGTCCACGCCGGCGAAGCGCGCGAACGGGAAGACGGATTCTTTAACGGCCACGTGGCGGAACTCGGGCTCCCGCGTGGCGCCCAGCTCCGCGAGCGTCTTGCCCACCATGCACAGGGACGCGATCTTCGCCAGCGGCATGCCCGTGGCCTTGGAGATGAACGGCACCGTGCGGCTCGCGCGCGGGTTCACCTCCAGCACGTAGATGGTCTTTCCCTGGATGGCGAACTGCACGTTCATCAGGCCCACCACGCCCAGCTCGCGCGCCAGGGCGATGGCCTGATCCTTCATGCGCTCGACCAGGTCCGGGGACAGCGAGTGCGGGGGCAGCGTGCACGCCGCGTCACCCGAGTGCACGCCCGCCTCCTCGACGTGTTCCAGCACGCCGCCCACCAGCACCGCGCCGGTGCGGTCGGCCACCAGGTCCAGGTCCACCTCGATGGCCTCCTTGAGGAAGCGGTCGATGAGGACCGGGTGCTCGGGCGACGCGCTCACCGCCTCGCGCATGTAGCGCTCCAGGCTCACCTGGTCGTAGACGACCTCCATGGCCCGACCGCCGAGCACGTAGGACGGGCGCACCATGACGGGGTAGCCGATGCGCTCGGCCACGCCGTAGGCCTCCTCGTGGCTGCGCGCCACGCCGTTCTCCGGCTGGGTGAGGCCGAGCTTCTCGATGAGCTGGGCGAAGCGCTCGCGATCCTCCGCCCGGTCAATGGCGTCCGGGGGCGTGCCGAGGATGGGCAGGCCCGCCTTCTCCAGCGGCACGGACAGGCGCAGGGGCGTCTGGCCGCCGAACTGGACGATGGCGCCCACGGGCTTCTCACGCTGGGACACCTCGAGCACGTCCTCGATGGTGAGCGGCTCGAAGTACAGCCGGTCCGACGTGTCGTAGTCCGTGGACACCGTCTCCGGGTTGCAGTTGACCATCACCGTCTCGTACCCCGCCGAGCGCAGCGCGAAGGCGGCGTGCACGCAGCAGTAGTCGAACTCGATGCCCTGACCGATGCGGATGGGGCCGCTGCCGAGGATGAGCACCTTCTGGCGCGAGGTGGGCGGCGCCTCGTCCTCTTCCTCGTAGGTGGAGTAGAGGTAGGGCGTGTAGGCCTCGAACTCGGCGGCGCAGGTGTCCACGCGCTTGAAGACGGGGCGGATGCCCTGGGCGTGCCGGCGCGCGCGCACCTCGTCCTCGGTGCACCCGAACAGCCGGGCGAGGTACTTGTCCGAGAACCCGTCCGCCTTGGCCGCGCGCAGGGCGGCGCTCGGCACCGCGTCCAGGCCGCCGTGGGCCTGGAGCTGCTGCGACTCCTGCACCAGCGCCTGGATGTGGCGCAGGAACCAGGGATCGATGGAGGACAGCTCGAAGACGTCCTCCACGCTCATGCCCTCGCGAAAGGCCTGGACCACGTAGAGCTGGCGCTCGGGCCGGGGCACGCGCAGGTAGTCGCGCAGCACCTTGCGCCGCGCGTCCTTGTCCGCGGGCAGCTCGGGCGACTCCATGCCCGTGTTGCCCGACTCCATGGAGCGCATGGCCTTGAGGTAGGCCTCGCGGAACGTGCGGCCGATGGCCATCACCTCGCCCACCGCGCGCATGCTGGTGGTGAGGGTGCGGTCGGCGTGGGGGAACTTCTCGAAGTTGAAGCGCGGCACCTTCACCACCACGTAGTCGAGCGTGGGCTCGAAGGAGGCGGGGGTGTCGCGGGTGATGTCATTGCGCAGCTCGTCCAGCGTGTAGCCCAGGGCCAGCTTCGCGGCGATCTTGGCGATGGGGTAGCCGGTGGCCTTGGAGGCGAGCGCGCTGGAGCGCGACACGCGCGGGTTCATCTCGATGACCACGATGCGCCCGTCGCGCGGGTTGACGCCGAACTGGATGTTGCTGCCGCCCGTGTCGACGCCGATCTCCCGGATGATGCGCAGGGACGCCTCGCGCAGCCGCTGGTACTCGCGGTCGGTGAGCGTCTGGGCGGGGGCCACGGTGATGGAGTCCCCGGTGTGCACGCCCATGGGGTCCAGGTTCTCGATGGAGCAGACGATGATGACGTTGTCCGCCGAGTCGCGCACCACCTCCAGCTCGTACTCCTTCCAGCCGAGCACGCTCTCCTCGACGAGGATGGTGGAGTTGGGGCTCGCCTTGAGGCCCGAGCGGCAGATGGCCTCGAACTCCTCGCGGTTGTAGGCGATGCCGCCGCCGGTGCCGCCCAGGGTGAACGAGGGCCGGATGATGGCGGGAAAGCCAATCTTCTCGCCGATGGCGAACGCCTCGTCGAGGTTGGTGGCGTAGCCGCTGTCCGGCAGGGCCACGCCGATGCGCTGCATGGCGGCCTTGAAGAGCTGGCGGTCCTCGGCCTTGTTGATGGCCTCCAGGGACGCGCCGATGAGCCGCACGCCGTACTTCTCCAGGATGCCCTGCTCGGCGAGTGCCTTGGCGAGGTTGAGCGCCGTCTGTCCGCCCATGGTGGGCAGCACCGAGTCGGGACGCTCCTGGGCGAGAATCCGCTCGGCGACCTCGACGGTGATGGGCTCGATGTACGTGCGGTGGGCGAACTCGGGGTCCGTCATCACCGTGGCCGGGTTGCTGTTGAGCAGGACGACCTCGACGCCCTCCTCCCGCAGCGCCTTGATGGCCTGGGTCCCTGAGTAGTCGAACTCGCACGCCTGCCCGATGACGATCGGGCCCGAGCCAATGACGAGAACCTTCCGGATATCATTTCGCTTAGGCATCGAGGGGGGGCCCATAGCACGTTCACCCGCGCTTGCACGATCCGTGTGAAGCCCGGGCTTGTTTGGACGGGTCTCTGGTAGGCTCGCTCCCCGTTTTTCGGAGGAATCATGCGTCCCTGGACCCTGGCCTTGTTGCTGTCCACCACCGCGCCCGCCCTCGCCCAGGAGGCCCCCGCCGCGCCCCCGCCTCCGCCCGCCGCGGAAGCCCCGGCGCCAGCTCCCGCGCCCGCTCCCGCCGCGGAGAAACCCAAGGCGCCCCGCCCGGTGGCCGCGACGCCGACCCCGGCGCCCCCGCCGGCTCCGACGCCCGCTCCGGCCGCGGTGAAGGCCTCGGTGCCCGCGCCGGGCTCGGAGGACGAGACCGCCCGGATGTCCGTGCTCGAAGACGCCCGGTACGTCATCAACTACCTGCTCACGGGGGACGTGCGCGGCATCGTGACGATGATCTCCTTCCCCTTCCAACTGGAGGAGCGCCGGTTCGATGCCCCCGAGCCGCTGGTGGCCACGTGGGTGAAGCAATTGCGCGACAAGCGCACGGATCTCGTCACGCTCTACGGCATCGAGGTGCTGCCCTACGCCGAGTTCGAGAAGAAGTACGGCAAGCCGCCCGCGCGGCTGGGCGCCATCGTGCCACGCGGGGTGGAGGTGTACGTGGCCGTGGCCAACCTCTCGGGCCACGCCGCCGTGCTGCTCTACCGCACCTCGCCCGAGGGGTGGCGGGCCTTCGCCTATACGGACTGAGCCCTACTTCGCGTACTTGGCGCGCAGGGCCTGGAAGACCGTGGGGGGCACCAGCCCCTCCACGTCCCCGCCGAACAGGGCCACCTCGCGCACCAGGTTCGACGACACGTAGAAGTAGTCCTCGCCCGTCATCATGAAGACGGTCTCCACGCCGGGCGCCAGCTTGCGGTTCATGTTCGCGAGCTGGAACTCGTATTCGAAGTCCGACACCGCCCGCAGGCCGCGCAAGAGCACGTTGACCTGACGCGACTTGGCGTACTCCACCAGCAGGCCGTGGAACGCGTCCACCTCCACGCGCGGGTCCGGACAGGCCTCGCGGATGAAGGCCTTGCGCTCCTCCTCGGAGAACAGGGGCGTCTTCTTCGGATTCACCGCCACCGCGACGATCACGCGATCGAACATCTGGAGCGCGCGGTGGATGATGCTCAGGTGGCCGTTGGTCAGCGGATCGAACGAACCCGGATAGATGGCGATGCGCATGTGCGCGCGCAGTCTCGACGCGCGCGGGGCGAGCGGTCAAGCCACGCGAAAGAGGCTCACCAAGGTGTCCCCGAAGCGCCGCTGATCCACCTGGGTGAAGCCGGCGTGGGCCTCGGGCGCGGGCTCGCGCTTGTCGTGCTCGACGACGACCGTGCCCCCGTCGGCGAGCACCCCGTGCTTCGCCACGGCCTCGAGCACCGTCTCCACCACCCGCGCGGCGTAGGGGGGATCCGCGAGGACGAGCTGGAAGCGCTCGCCCCGCTTGCCGAGCGCCGCGAGCGCCCGCTCCACGGGCTGGGCCAGCAGCTCCACGCGCGCGGTGAAGCCCAGGGCGTCCGTGTTGGTGCGGCACAGCTCCTGCGCCTCGCGATCCGAGTCCACCATCACCACGCGCATGGCCCCGCGCGACAGGGCCTCCAGTCCGAGCGCCCCCGTGCCCGCGTACAGGTCGAGGATCTTCTGGCCCTCGAACCACTGGCCCAGGATGTTGAAGAGCGACTCGCGCACCCGGTCCGCCGTGGGACGGATGTGTTTGGACGTCGCCTTGGGGCCCGCCAGCGCCCGGCCTCGTGCACTTCCCGCGACGATTCGCATCAGTCTCCCCGCCCTTCCGCCAGGAAGAGCATGGACTTCCAGCCCGTGGCCGAGGCCCCCAGGGCCTCGATGATCTCCGAGGCCTCGGCGAACGTCAGGGCCTCCAGGCGACCCTCATCCGCGGCGCTCAGGGGCGCGAGCTGCGCGCCCAGCAGTCCCAACACCTGTCCGGCGGCCACACCCGCCTTGCGCGCCTTGTCCTCCACCTGCGCGCGCACGGTCTCCGGATAGGACACGAGCGCCAGACGCTCGAAGGGCGCCGAGCACTCTACCTTCTTCACGCCCGCGGCCACGTACGTGGGCAGCACCCGCACCGAGCGCCGCGCCGCCTCGCCCACCGCCACGTCCGCCCCGTGCTGACCCGCCAGTTCCACCAGGCCGCGCAGGAACTGCACGTCCTGCGCCTCCTCGCCCAGGGCCGCCTCCGGCACGCGCAGGAAGCGCACGGTGGCCCCCCGCCGCGCGATGCCCTCCAGGAGCAGCCGCGCGCCGTCCAACTCCTCGCCCTCGGCCCCCGCCGGCAGGGACACCTCCAGCGCGAGCTCGCGCTCGATGAGCGTCTCGGACAGCCGCAGCACGGCCTCCACGGCGGCGGGCGCGGGCAGCCGCGTCACGTCCAGCGACACGAGCGAGAAGCCCGCCTCCACCAGCCGGAAGAGCCCTTCCTGCAGCGGGCCCAGGCTCGCGGGCGCGGCGCCGGGCACCCGCACCGGGCCGGCCTGGAGGAACAGGGGTCGCGCATGGCCATCCGCCTCGGCCACCTGCTGCACCGCCGCCACGAAACGCTCGGCCGCGCCCCGCTCCGCGAGCGGATGGGGGCACACGAGGCCCAGCACGGCGTCCTGTCCCCGGCCCGCGGCGAGCAGACCCGGCAGCATCGTGCGCACGGGCACCGGCAGGCAGGGCAGCGCCGTGGGCTGGCCCTCGAGCGCCCGCGACAACTCGCGGGGATTGAGCACGGGCAGCCGGGAGGCGGGACCGAGTCTCGCCACCACGCTCGTGGGCCGCAGCGTGAGCACCTTGTCGAGCACGTTCATCTGGCGGCGGAGAATCCCCGGCGGGCCCGGTCACCGCAAGCGTTCCGTGCCGCTTCCGTTCACCCGGGCCCACCCCGCCCCGACCCGACTTCCCGGCTTTCCCTCAGCCGAAGCTCTCGCTCGGGGGCTCCAGTCCGGCGAGCCCCGGCGCGAAGGGGATGTCCACCACCCGCTCCCAGGGGCCGCCCAGGTAGCGCCACAGCAGCAGGCCCTCGCCGCGCGCGGTGAACGGCGTGAAGCGCGCGGTGAGCTCCGCGCGCAGGGCCCGCGCCGCCTCCGTGGTCGTCTTGTTCTGCACGGTGACGTGCGGACGGAAGCCCTGGCGATCCTGGGGCGTGAGCCAGGGGGCCCAGCGGCGCGCCAGACCCGCGCGCAGGGCGGACAGCTCCGAGGACATGAGCTCGAAGGCCACCCCCCGCCCCAACGAGCGCAGGCCCGTCACGCGCAGGGACAGGGGCAGCGCGGGGGCCAGCGCGCGCAGGTCCGCTTCGATGCGCTCGCGGGCCTCGCCCGGCAGGTGGTGGAACAGCGTGAGGTGGGCGGACAGGTGGTTGAGCCGCGCGGGGAAGTGCTCCCGGCGCAAGTCATCGAAGAAGGCGAAGCTCCGCGCGTCCAGCCGCAGCGTCAGGATGAGGGGATCCATCAAGACCGACCTCCGCGAGAGCGTGAACCTCCAGGGATGCAAGGGCCCTCCGCCCCCGGTGTCCCGATAGTGAACACCCTGGGGCCTCCCAACGTTCCACATGCTCTGGATTTGAAGCCTGACTGAAATAATCGGAACACATTCCAATTGATTCGCGGGGTTACGCCGCGCCGCGGCATCGGACAATGACTTGCAGGAGTGCAAGTGTACGGAGAGGATGCCCGCGCTTTTTGACGGACCCCTGACACGATTCCTCAACACCCGAGGTACCCAGTGAACACTCGCAACGCCCTGCCCCGTTGGAGCGCCTCCGCGGCGCTCGCGGCCCTGATGCTCCTGACCCCCGCCTGCAAGGACAACAAGGAGACGGCCTCGGCGAGCGGGTCCGCCGCGCCGAACAAGCCGGCGGGGGCGAAGATCGCCCTGCTGCTGCCCGAGTCCAAGACGTCGCGCTATGAGTCGCACGACCGTCCGCACTTCGAGCGCAAGGTGAAGGAGCTGTGCCCGGACTGTCAGGTCATCTACAGCAACGCGGACCAGGACGCCTCCAAGCAGCAGAACCAGGCCGAGGCGGCGCTGACCAACGGCGCCCAGGTGCTCGTGCTGGACCCCGTGGACGCGGCGTCGGCGTCGGCCATCGTGGCGCGCGCGCGTCAGTCCAAGGTGCTGGTCATCAGCTACGACCGGCTCGTGGCCCAGGCGGACGTGGACTACTACATCTCCTTCGACAACGAGAAGGTGGGCAAGCTGCAGGGCCAGGCGCTCGCGGACAAGCTCAAGGCGGACGGCAAGGCGGACGGCACCATCGTGGTCATCAACGGCTCGCCCACCGACAGCAACGCGGCCATGTTCAAGGCCGGCGCGCACAGCGTGCTGGACGCGAGCGGCGCGAAGATTGGCGCCGAGTACGACACGCCGGACTGGAGCCCGGACAAGGCGCAGCAGCAGATGGAGCAGGCCATCACCCAGCTGGGCAAGGACAAGATCGTGGGCGTGTACGCGGCCAATGACGGCACCGCGGGCGGCGCCATCGCGGCGATGAAGGCCGCGGGCATCAAGCCCCTGCCCCCCGTGACGGGCCAGGACGCGGAGCTCGCCGGCATCCAGCGCGTGGTCGCCGGGGAGCAGTACATGACGGTCTACAAGGCCATCAAGGCCGAGGCCGAGGCGGCCGCCGAGCTCGCGGTGACGCTCGCGCGCGGGGGCCAGCCCGCGGCGGACAAGGTGAACGGCAAGGTGAACAACGGCATGAAGGACGTGCCCTCCGTGCTGCTCCAGCCCGTGTCGGTGACGCGCGACAACGTGAAGACGACCGTGGTGGCCGACGGCTTCTGGACGACGGCGCAGATCTGCGACGCCTCGTTCAAGGACGCCTGCACCCAGGCGCAGCTGCAGTAAGCGAGGCCGCACCACATGAACGCGACCGCGCTGTTGGCGCTCCGCAGTATCTCCAAGCGCTTCGGGGCCGTGCAGGCCCTCAGCCAGGTGGACTTCGAGGTCCATCCGGGTGAGGTGGTGGCCCTGGTGGGAGACAACGGGGCTGGCAAATCGACCCTGATCAAGATCATCTCGGGCACCATCGCCATCGACGAGGGAGAGATTCTCTTCGAGGGCAAGCCCGTGACGCTGGGAGCGCCCAAGCGCGCGTCCGCGCTCGGCATCGCCACCGTCTACCAGGACCTCGCCCTGTGCGATAACCTGGACGTGGTGGGCAACCTGTACCTCGGGCAAGAGGAGCGCTCGGGGGTGCTGGGCAAGACCGTGGGCTGGCTGGACGAGGTGGCGATGGAGCAGCACGCCTCCTCGCTGCTCAAGAAGCTCGCGGTGAGCATTCCCAGCGTGCGCACGCAGGTGGCGGCGCTGTCCGGTGGACAGCGTCAGACCATCGCGGTGGCGCGCGCGATGATGGGCTCGCCCAAGGTGGTGCTCCTGGACGAGCCCACCGCGGCGCTGGGCGTGGCGCAGACGCGCCAGGTGCTCGACCTCATCCGGCGGCTGCGCGAGCAGGGCCTGGGTGTGGTCGTCATCAGCCACAACATGATGGATGTGTTCTCGGTGGCCGACCGCATCATCGTGATGCGGCTGGGCAAGCGCGTGGCGACCTTCGACGTGAAGTCGGTGAAGGAGGTGGATGTCGTGTCCGCCATCACCGGCGCCAAGCCCGCCCAGGTCGCCACGACCCTGAAGATGGAGGAGGCGTCATGAGTTCCGCGAGTCAACCCGCGACGATCGATCCCCGGCTGATCCAGGACGCGCCGGGTCTGGCCGGCGCGTGGGCGGGCTTTCGCCGCCGCGTGTCCCAGGGGGAGCTGGGCAGCCTGCCCGTCATCGTGGGCCTGAGCGCCATCTGGCTCACCTTCTACCTGGCCAATGACCGCTTCCTGTCCGCGGTCAACCTGACCAACCTCATGCTGCAGATCTCCGCCATGGGGCTCATCTCCGCGGGCATCGTGCTCATCCTGCTGCTCGGGGAGACGGACCTGTCGGCGGGCGCGGTGAGCGGCCTGGCCGCCTCGGTGATGACCATCCTCAACGTCAAGCAGGGCTGGCCGGCGGTGCCGGCGCTGCTGGCGGGCCTGGCCACGGGCGCGGTGATTGGCCTGTTCCAGGGCTCCTGGGTGACGCGCTTCAAGGTGCCCTCGTTCGTGGTGACGCTGGCCGGCTCGCTCGCGTGGCAGGGCGCGCTGTTCAGCGTGCTGGGCTCCACGGGCAGCGTGAACCTGCAGAACCCCCTCATCACGGGCCTGACGTCCACGTTCTTCTCCGCGCCGGTGTCCTGGCTGGTGGTGGCGCTGCTCGTCGCCGTCTACGCGGGCACGACCTTCCTCGAGCGGCGGCGCCGCGCGTCGGTCCACCTGCCGCTGGTCCCGCTGCGCAACGTGCTCATGCGCATGGGCATCATCTGCGGCGCGGTGGCGGTGGCGGTGCTCGTCTTCACCAGTGACCGGGGCCTGCCCCTGGCGACGCTCATTTTCGTGGGCATCCTCATGGTGATGGAGCTCACGCTCAAGGGCACGCGCTTTGGCCGGCACGTGTTCGCCGTGGGTGGCAACGCCGAGGCGGCGCGCCGCGCGGGCATCCGCGTGGACTTCATCCGCATCACCATCTTCACCCTGGGCTCCACCCTGGCGGCCGCTGGCGGCATGCTCGCCGCCTCGCGTCTGCTCGCGGTCAATCAGTCCTCGGGCAGCGGCGACGTGCTGCTCAACGCCATCGGCGCGGCGGTCATCGGCGGCACCAGCCTCTTTGGCGGGCGCGGCTCGGCCTGGTCGGCACTGCTCGGCGCGCTCGTCATCGGCTCCATCTCCAACGGCATGGACCTGCTGGCCTTCTCCTCGTCGGTGAAGTTCATGGTGACGGGCTCGGTGCTGCTCGTGGCCGCCTCCATCGACGCGGTGTCCCGCCGCGGACGCCAGGCCGCCGGACGGGCCTGAGCCTCCGGGCTCGCGGCAAGAGTCACCCCCGGGCCGGTACCGCGAAAGCAGCGCGGTGCCGGCCCGAGTCGTTTCTCAGTGCACCTCACCCAGATGGGCGTACGTCTCGCTCTCGATCTGGATGGTGGTGTGATCGATGCCGAAGCGGTCGAAGAGCAGGTGCTTCACCGTGGTGAGGATGTCGTCGTTGTTGCTCACCTTGGGGTCGGCCACCACCAGGTGCGCCGACAGCGCGTACATGCCGCTGGAGATGGTCCACACGTGCAGGTCGTGCACGTCGCTCACGCCCTCCACCTCGCCGAGCAGCCGCTTGAGCTCGGACAGGTCCACGTGGGCCGGCACGGCCTCCAGGAGCACGTCCACGGCGTCGCGCACGAGCTGCACCGCGCCCACCACGATCACCACCGAGATGAGCACGGAGATGAGCGCGTCCACCATGTACCAGCCCGTCCACCACATGATGCCGGCGCCCACGAGCACGCCCACGCTGGACAGGGTGTCCCCCAGCACGTGCAGGAACGCCCCGCGCACGTTCATGGAGTGCGAGCGGTGCAGGAAGCCCAGCGCCACCAGGTTGGCGACGAGGCCCACCGTGGCCACCACCGCCATGGGCCCCAGGAGCACCGGGGAGGGGCTGCGCATGCGATGCCAGGCCTCCAGGAGGATGGCCACGGTGATGCCCAAGAGCAGCACGCCGTTGAGCAGCGCGCTCAGGATTTCCATCCGGTAGTAGCCGTACGTCTTCTTGAGGTCCGCCGGCTTGCTGGAGAACCACAGCGCCAGCAGCCCGAGCAGGAGCGCGCTGATGTCCGTGAGCATGTGGCCCGCGTCGGACAACAGCGCCAGCGAGCCCGTCAGGTAGCCGCCCACCGCCTCCGTCACCGCGATGGTGCTGGTGACCACCAGCGCGCCGAGCAACCGGTTGCGATCCTTGCGCCGCTCCTCCTTCAAGGAACGATGGGGCGGCCTCGTGGGTTTTCCATGACCATGCCCGTGACCATGTCCATGGCCTCCGCACGGCTCTCCGGCCGCATGGTCGTGGGAAGGGTCGGACGCATCGTGGGTGTGGGGAGGAGTAGTCACAATGGGAGGGTGTGCGACCACCCCACCACGGAGTGGCGCCGAGCGGATAGAGTCCAGCGACCTCGCAGGTTCAAGGTTTTCCCTTGTTGAACATTCCCAAGGCACGGCACATGGACCGTGAACGGCACCAGAACCTGCAGAGCATCATCATGCTCCGGGAGCTCCTCCGCAAGTGGTGGCGCGCGGAGCTGCACTTCGCGGATCGCCACGGCCAGGTGCTGGACTGGCAGCGGATGGAGGGCCTGGGGTCCACCACGAGCGGCTGCTGCCGGCTGGCGCGCGGCTCGCGCGAGGGGCTGCGGCGCTGCACGCAGTCGGTGCGGGAGCTGCACGAGCAGTTCGTGGCCAACCGGCGCCTGCGCCGCGCGGTGGTGCACCCGTGCCACCTGCGCCTGAGCCTGGTGGGCGCGCCGCTCTACGTGCAGGACGTGTACGAGGGCTTCCTCTTCGTGGAGGGCCTCTTGCGCGCGCCCCTGCCCGAGCGCGACCGCGAGCGGCTCCAGGCCCAGCTGCGCGAGTGGCAGCCCGGCGCGCTCGACCTGGAGCGCACCCTGGAGCGGCTGCCCGTGCTGGATGACGAGAACCTGGAGAAGCTCACCGAGCTGCTCGAGTACGGCACCGGGGAGATCGCCGCCTACGAGGCCGAGCGCCTGCGGGAGACGGAGCGCCGCGAGCCCCCGCCCGGCGGCGACACGGGCGTGGGGGCCCGCTTCGGGCACATCATCGGCCGCTCGGCCTCCCTGCAGGAAGTCTTCAAGCTGCTCGAGAAGGTGTCCAACTCGGAGGCCACGGTGCTCATCAATGGCGAGTCGGGCACGGGCAAGGAGCTCGTGGCGCGCGCCATCCACGTCAACGGCCCCCGGCACGACAAGGCCTTCGTGGTGCAGAACTGCTCGGCCTTCAACGACAACCTCCTGGAGAGCGCCCTGTTCGGGCACATGCGCGGGGCCTTCACCGGCGCGGTGCGCGACAAGAAGGGCCTGTTCGAGGTGGCCGACGGCGGCACCTTCTTCCTCGACGAGGTGGGCGACATGTCCCCCGCGCTCCAGGTGAAGCTCCTGCGCGTGCTCCAGGAGGGCACCTTCCTGCCCGTGGGCGGCACCCAGTCGCGCGAGGTGGACGTGCGCGTCATCGCCGCCACCCACAAGGACCTGGGGCAGATGGTCAAGCGCGGCGAGTTCCGCGAGGACCTCTACTACCGCATCAACGTCATCCGCGTGCACCTGCCCCCCTTGCGCGAGCGGCGCGACGACCTGCCCCTGCTCGTGGACCACTTCCTGCGCAAGCACCACCGGGAGGGCCAGCGCACCCGCGGCCTGTCCCCCGAGGCGCTCGCCCTGCTCGGCCGCTATGCCTGGCCGGGCAACGTGCGCGAGCTGGAGAACGAGATGGAGCGCCTGCTCGTGCTCGGAGGGGAGCTGGAGCTCCTGCCCGCCGAGCTCATCTCCCCCCGCATCCGGGACGCGGTGGCCCCCGGGGGCACGTCCGCGCTCGCCGCCCGCACCCACGGCCGCCTGCACGAGGCCGTGGAGTCGCTCGAGCGGGAGATGATCCACCAGGGTTTGTTGCGTACTGGCAACAACAAGAGCCAGCTCGCTCGGGAGCTTGGCATCAGCCGGTCCAACCTTATCTTGAAGATCGCACGATACGGCCTCGAGCCGGGCCTTCCGCCCGACCGCGAGGCGGACGCCTGAGACCATGAGCCCCTCCACCCGGCAAGACTTCCTCACCGTTCCCGATGGCGCGCCGCTGTACTACCAGGTGCGGGGCGAGGGAGAACCGGGCGCGGTGATGTGCGACGGCCTGGGCTGCGACGGCTTCGTGTGGAAGTACCTGGAGCCCCAGCTGGAGCGCCAGCACCGGGTGCTGCGCTGGCACTACCGGGGCCATGGCCGCTCGGGGCTGCCCACGCGCCGCCACCGCATCGGCATGTCCTACAGCTGTGACGACCTCAACCGCGTCATGGACGCGGCGGGCATCCACCAGGGCGTCATCTTCGGCCACTCCATGGGCGTCCAGGTGGCGCTCGAGTTCCAGCGCCGCTACCCCGAGCGGGTCCGGGGGCTCGTGCTGGTGTGCGGCAGCTACGGCTCCCTGCTCAACACCTTCCACGATGGCACCCTGCTCAAGAAGCTCTTCCCCCTCATCCGCCTCACCGTGGAGAGCTTCCCCGAGCCCGTGGCCCGGCTCACCCGCTCGTTGCTCAGCACGCCCCTGGCCATGGAGGTGGCCCTGAGCGTGGAGCTCAACCGCTCCCTGCTGGCCAAGAGCGACCTGCTGCCCTACTTCACCCACCTGGCCAACATGGACCCGGTCGTCTTCGTGCGCACCCTGCGCTCGGCGGCCTACCACAACGCCTGGCGCCACCTGCCCCACGTGGACGTGCCCACCCTGGTCATCGCCGGCCAGCACGACAAGTTCACCCCGGCGTGGATTTCCCGGCGCATGGCCGCCCACATCCCCGGCGCCGAGCTGCTCATGCTGCCCCAGGGCACGCACGTCGCCCCGCTCGAGTACCGGGAGACGATCGAGCGCCGCGTGGACCGCTTCCTCCAGGACAACGGCCTCGTGTCCGCGCCCCGCGCCCCGGGCTCGCACGCCTCGCACACCGCCCATCCCTGAGGCGCCCGAAGTCGTTGGGCCTGCATGTGGTTGTGAAGCCCACCTCATCCTGGGTGAGGGTCGTCGGCTCGCCCCGCGTGCAGCCACGTTGCAGGGTGGACACTCACGGCATATAAGCGCCCGCCCTTCGCGTTCCAGAGGGGTTTCCGAGCATCCCCTCCGGGGAGCCCCCGGGCGCCTTGCCCACACGACTTCTTCCGCCGGGCCTCGCGCCGCGGCAGCCCCTTCCTCACATGATCGCCCGAGAGAACATCCGCAACGTCGCCATCGTCGCCCACGTCGACCACGGCAAGACCACCCTCGTTGACCACATGCTCCGTCAGGCGGGCATCTTCCGCAGCAACGAAGCCCTGACCGAACGCGTGATGGACTCGAACGACCTCGAGCGCGAGAAGGGCATCACCATTCTCGCGAAGAACACGGCCGTCACCTACAAGGGCAAGCAGATCAACATCATCGACACCCCGGGCCACGCGGACTTCGGCGGTGAGGTGGAGCGCGGCCTGCGCCTGGTGGACGGCGTGATCCTCCTGGTGGACGCGGCCGAGGGTCCCCTGCCCCAGACGCGCTTCGTGCTCAGCAAGGCGCTGGGCATGGGCCTCAAGACGGTGCTGGTCATCAACAAGATCGACCGCTCCGACGCGCGCGCCAAGGACATCCTGGATCAGGTCTACTCGCTCTACATCGACCTGGGCGCGGACGAGCAGCAGCTCGAGATGCCCGTGCTCTACACGGTGGCGCGCCAGGGCCAGGCCTCCACGAGCCTGGAGGTGCCGGGCAAGACGCTCGAGCCCCTGTTCGAGGCCATCCTCACGCACATCTCCCCGCCCCCGGCGCCCCAGCAGGAGCAGTTGCAGCTGCTCGTGGCCAACCTGGACTACGACGACTACGTGGGCCGTCTGGCCATCGGTCGCGTGCAGGCCGGCCGCCTCACGCCCAACATGCCCGTGGCGGTGATGCGCGACAACGGCAAGATCGAGCAGGGCAAGATCGTCAAGCTCTACGGCATCCAGGGCCTCAAGCGCACGGAGATCGCGGACGCGGGCCCCGGCGAGATCGTCTCCATCGCGGGCATCGAGGCCATCTCCATCGGTGACACCATCGCCGACGCGGAGCGCCCCGTGGCCCTGCCGCGCATCACCGTGGACGAGCCCACGATGATGATGATCTTCAAGGTCAACGACGGGCCGCTGGCGGGCAAGGAAGGCAAGTACGTCACCAGCCGCAACCTGCGCGAGCGCCTCTACCGCGAGGCCTACCGCAACGTGTCCATCCGCGTGGAGGACACCGACATGCCCGACGCCTTCCGCGTGGTGGGCCGTGGCGAACTCCAGCTCGCCGTCATCATCGAGACCATGCGCCGCGAGGGCTACGAGCTCACCGCCTCCAACCCCGAGCCCATCACCAAGACGGTCGACGGCCAGGTGCACGAGCCCATGGAGCTGCTCTTCTGCGACGTGCCCGACAACAGCGTGGGCGCGGCGACCGAGCGCCTCGGGCCCCGCAAGGGCCGCATGGTGAACATGGAGCAGATCGGCGGCGGCCGCACCCGTCTGCAGTTCCGCATCCCCGCGCGCGGCCTCATCGGCTTCCGCTCGGAGTTCCTCACCATCACCCGCGGTGAGGGCATCATGAGCAGCCAGTTCGACGGCTACGAGCCCTGGTTCGGCTACATCCCCAAGCGCGCCAACGGCGCCATCGTGTCCGACCGCCTGGGCGAGACCGTGCCCTACGCGCTCTTCAGCATCCAGGAGCGGGGCCACCTGTTCGTGGGCGCCGGCGTGACCATCTACGAGGGCATGATCATCGGCGAGCACGTGCACCCCTCCGAGCTCAACGTGAACGCCTGCCGCGAGAAGAAGCTCACCAACATCCGCGCCGCCGGCCGTGACGAGAACGTCATCCTCACGCCCCCCCGCGACATGGGCCTGGAGAAGGCGCTCGAGTGGATCGCCGACGACGAGCTGGTGGAGGTGACGCCCAAGTCCGTGCGCATGCGCAAGAAGGCGCTGGCCGCGGGCGAGCGCTACCGCGCCGAGCGTGACCGCAAGCGCGAGGAGCGCGCCGAGGAGTAGTCCCCGCCTTTCCACGGGACGCTCTTCCAGGGCGAGGGTCGGGCCGGTGCATCGGCTCCCCTCGCCCGTCGTGTTTCCGGCGCCTAGCGCTTGAGGACGCGGTGGCTGCCCAGGCCGTCGATCACCGCGATCACGTCGTTGGCCGCGCGCTCGAAGAGGCCCGGGGTGTAGTTGCGCGAGGTGGCCGTCCACACGGGGCTCGCGCCCGACCAGGCCTCGAAGCTGGTGGTCGTGCTCACGTAGCCCACGTGGCAGAAGCGCTGGTCCACCGGCGCGCTCGCGGCGTCCGGCGCCCCCGCCTTGTTCTCATCCGTGCAGAACGCCACGCCCACCGGCCCGTTGCCCACGCGGATGGCCGAGGGCACGTACGCGTTGTAGCGCCGCCCCGAGCCTGGATCGATCCGCGACTGGTAGACGGTGCGCCGCAGGGACTCGTCCCACGTCCGGCCCCCATCCCACGACTGCACCGCGTTGATCACGTTGGCGTGCGCGCCGCCGGTGGGAAACGCCTCCACGCCCTCGACGACGACCATGAGCCGATCGCCGCCGAGTTGCACCACCGTGGGCATGCCGTCGCGGTTGAGCGCGCCCGTGCGCTTGTCCCAGGACACCGCCACGGTGCCGTACTCCGTCCACGCCCCCGTGGTGCCCCGGCGCCCCTGCATGGCGATCCACTGGTGGCCCGGGTAGCCGCGCTGCGCCGCCAGCAGCTCCGAGTCGTAGTACACCTGCAAGTCCCCGTTCGCGCGCTGGAAGAGGAAGGGCGCGCCCACGAAGCGGGTCGTGGGCCCCGCCACCGTGCTGTCGTAGACCCAGCTGTCCCCGTTGTTGTCGCTCCGGGTGATGGTGACGCGCCACTGGCCCCCGGAGAACTCGCGGAAGGCACAGAAGACGGTGCGCGTGCCCGGGATGGCCCGCATGTTCACGTCGCCGAAGTCCACGTTCGGATTGCTCGCCACGGTGCCGTGCACGGACCAGCTCGCGCCATTGTCGCGGCTCACCCAGACCGTGATGCCATGGCCCGTGCTCGCGCCCCCCAGCAGCAGCCCATCCGAGCGGCGGACGATGCTGCGGATGGGCGCCCCGCCGTTCGCCATCAGCACGCTCCAGCCCCCACTCGGCAGGGCCGCCTCCCGCGTCGCGAGGGGCGTGGACGGCGCCTCGGGAACGTCCTCGGGCGCGCAGGCCAGCAGGGGCGCGGTGAGCAGGGCCCACGCCCTTCGCCAGGAGCGAGGGGCACGGGAGACACGACGGGAGGAGGAGCGCGGGTTCATCTCCCCAGCGTGGCGGAGGAGACAAACCCGAAGCAATGGCTTAACCCGGAAAACCGAAAGGAGGGCTCAGAGGAAGCGGTAGGAGGCCACGGTGAACACGGGGCCCATCATGGCGAAGGTCATCGTGTCGCGCGCGACCTCGCCCTCCACCTGCACCCGCTGGCCGTCCTTCTTGATCTTCCGGTCGCCGCCGGCGAGCTGGTACGTCTGGCCGTCATCGGCCTCCAGCACCCAGACGCCGCCCTCCAGGTCCCGGTACACCACGCGGCCCGAGAGCGTCATGGCGTCTCCCGGCGCAGCATGGCGCGCGCGATGACCAGGCAGACGAGGACGTTCATCACCAGCCAGGGCCGCGCCAGGAAGGTGAAGGGCAGCCACGCGAGCGCGGGCGCATTGGCCCAGGCGGTGTAGGCCAGGAAGCCGGCGAAGCCGATGGCGAGCCCGCCCAGCGCGGGCCGCAGCCCCTCGACCTTGATGGCCACGATGGAGAGCACCAGGGGGATGAGCGCGCTGTAGAAGAGCGGGTTGACCGTGCGGGTGCCGAAGATGATGCGCTGCCAGTCGGGGATGGGCAGCCAGGCCGCGTCCACCACCTCGCCCGCCATGCCCGAGGCCCCGCCGAACAGGGAGCGGGCGAAGAACACGCCCACGGTGGCCAGCACCAGCGGCACGAGGAAGCCCGGCTTGAACAGGAGGTTGAGGTAGCCCGGGCGCTCGCGTCCGCGCAGGGTGAGCAGCACCAGCGCCAGCAGGCCCAGGGCCCACCACAAGGACGGCCAGCGCGTCCCCTTGCCGAGCGCCTGGAGCGAGGCCTGCGCGTCCAGCAGGCCGTGCCCGTACTCCTCCGTCCACGCCTGACCCCCGACCCGGCGCGCCCCCGCGAACAGGGCCTTCTCCACCTCGTCCGGCCCGCTGGCGCCCTCGGCGTAGAGCAGCGCCGCCACGGCCGCCACGTGCGGGGTGGCCATGCTCGTGCCCTGGTAGGAGGCGTAGATGGAGCGCGAGACGTCCCGCGGATCGATGGTGTTCTGCAGGATGCCGCCCGCGTCGCCCTGGCGCTTGTCACCACCGGGCCCCGCGATGTCCAGCTCCTTGCCATAGGACGAGTACGGCGCGCGCGAGCCATCCGGCC
This sequence comes from Archangium primigenium, assembly GCF_016904885.1. Classification (NCBI taxonomy): domain Bacteria; kingdom Pseudomonadati; phylum Myxococcota; class Myxococcia; order Myxococcales; family Archangiaceae; genus Melittangium; species [Archangium] primigenium. The sequence goes on along the minus strand of NZ_JADWYI010000001.1, from coordinate 4,932,734 downwards.
CCACCGCCGACACCGCCACCGCGCCCTTGTAGGCCGCCGGGTACTCCACCCGGTTGCGCCCCGCGTTGCCCGCCGCCGCCACCACCGTGACGCCCTTGTTGCGCGCGTACATCACGGCGTCCTCCATCACCCGGGAGTAGCCGCCGCCGCCCAGCGACATGTTGATGACCTGGGCGCCGTTGTCCGCCGCGAAGCGGATGGCATCCGCGATGTCCGCGGACGTGCCCGAGCCGAAGTGGTTGAGCACCTTCACCGGCATGATCGTCGCCTCGAAGGCCACGCCCGCCACGCCCTGGCCGTTGTTCGTCGCCTGGGCGATGGTGCCCGCCACGTGCGTGCCATGCCCGTGGTCGTCGTTGGCGTGCACCGTGTCGTTGACGAAGTCGTAGCCCTGCTTGAAGCGGATGCCCTTGAGGTCCTGCACCTGCTTGAAGTCGCCGTGGTCCTCGTAGGCCACGCCCGTGTCCAGCACCGCCACCACCACGCCCTTGCCCCGGCTCTGCTTCCACGCCTGGGGCATGTGGATCATCCGCAGGTTCCACTGCCGGGGGTACTCCGGATCGTTCGGCGTGAAGCCCTCGCCGCTCACGTCCGGCGCGGCCGCGTCGAACACCACCGCGCGCTCACCGGGCGGCACCGCGTACACCCGCAGGGGCTCGGCGGACTCCACGGCCGGGTGCTGGCGGATGCGCGTGAGCAGCGTCTCGGACAGCCCGCCCTCCACCTGGGCGATCGCCACGCCCGAGCGCGGTCCCTCCAGGGAGTTGAACGTGAGGTCCACGCCCCACTCGCGCTCCCACGCGTCGATCTCCGCCTGGGTCGTGCCGTCCTTGAAGTCCACGACGAGGCCCCCCGCCTGGGCATCCCGGGTCGGGTCGACGCCCGCGGCCGCGACGTCCCGCCAGGGCTCCTCCAGCGTCTCCACGCCATCCAGGGGGAGGCTCGCCAGGGCCGACGTCGCCACCGCCAGGGACAGGACCGCGCTCGCCAGCCTCCAGTGCTTCACGGACATAGGGACTCCTCGTGTGACCACCCGTACGAACGACCGGCGAGACGATTGGATCTCTTCCCCATTCCGGGAAGGAATCCTCGGGGAATCAAGGGCTTGCACGTCATCGGTCAGGTGCCCGACAACCGCTTGAGCCATGCCCGGACGATTCTACCCACCTGCGGCAGGGCGTGGTGCAGGTGCGCGCCCGCTCCCTCGATGACCTCCAGGGTGCCTCCGGCCGCGTCCACCGCCCGGGCCAGCTCCGCCCGGGACAGCGTGGCGTCCTGCTCGCCCACCACCACCAACAATTCCCGGCCCAGGCCCGTGAGTTCTCCGGGCACGATTCCCCGAGGGCTCACCAGGCACAGCCCCGCCACCCCGCCATGACGCGCCCGGACGTCGAGCGCCGTGCGGGCGCTGCCATGCAACGCCGCCACGCCCGCCGTGGGCGCCTGGGCGTTCTCCAACACCACCGTCAACGCGGCCAGGGCGTCCTCCACCAAGGCCGGGCCCGCGCCCCGCTCGCCCTGACTGCCCGCGACGCCCCGGTAGTTGAAGCGCAGGGTGGGATGCTCCCCCGTGGCCGCGGCGAAGGCGAGCTCCGCGGCGATGACGTGATCCATGCCCCCGCCCTCCTCCGGCGTCGGCGGCAGCACGAGCAGCGGCGGACGCGCCACCCCCCGGTGCGCCACGCCCTCCATCACCTCGTGTCCCACGGGAATGAGCGCCGGACGCTCGAGGAATTGACCTTTGAGGACCATAACGGCCGGGCAGCTTAGACCGGGGCGAGCAATCCTCGCGACCCCGGAGGCCTGCTGCTAACGTTCCGCCCGGAACACAGTCGCCTCCTGGAGGCGGAGGAGCATCCATGACCTTCGAAGACGCACAGCGCGTGGTGCAGGCGTTCATGTTGTCCTTCAAGCAGCCGAGTGAAGGACTCAACGCGCAGGGGTTCGGAGGCGCGGTGATCGACGGCGCCCAGCTCTACTTCGAGTACCACGGCAAGACGCAGCGGCTGGAGACGAGCGCCCTCATCCACAAGTTCCGCGATGCGCCCAAGCCCGGCGTGCTCGAGGGCTTCCAGGAGGAGGAGAAGGCGGGCACGCCCACCGGCGGCGGCACGCTCGACTACGAGCAGGAGAACAAGAGCCTCTTCCTGAGCCGCTACTACGAGCAGGTCCCCCCGGACGCCGCCTTCCAGGAGGACATGAAGCAGCTGCTCGCCACGTGCGAGGTGTGGCGCGACGAGGTGCTCGACCGCGTGGCCTCGCGCGTGTTCAAGCGCTGAGGGGTCCCCAGAAGAGGGCCCTGACACGGGCCCCCCGGGGTCTCACACGGACGCCATCACGTAGAACTTGAGGTAGCGGCCCTCGGGGAACTGCAGCCGGATGGGGTGGTCGGGCGGCTGGTAGCGCTCCTCCACCAGGGCCAGATCCACCCCCGCCTTGAAGGCCGCTTCCTTCACCGCGCCCAGGAAGTCGTTGGTCCCCACGCGCGCCGAGCACGACGCCGTGGCCAGCAGGCCCCCGGGCCGCAAGAGCCCCAACGCCTGGCGGTTGAGCGACGCGTACCCGTCGATCGCCGCCTGCACCGCCTTCTGGCTCTTCGCGAACGCCGGCGGGTCCAGGATGATGAGATCGAACGTGCGGCCCTCCTCGCGGAAGGACGACAGGAGCTTGAACACGTCCGCGGCCAGGAAGTCGTGCTTCTCCGCGGGCAGCCCGTTGCGCGTGAAGTTCTCGCGCGCCAGGGCGATGGCGTCGGGGTCCAGGTCCACGGAGAACACGCTCTTGGCCCCACCGAGCGCCGCGTTCACCGAGAAGCCTCCGCTGAAGCAGAAGCAGTTGAGCACGTCCCGGCCCTGGGCCAGGCGCCGGATGAGGTAGCGGTTCTCGCGCTGATCCAGGAAGAAGCCCGTCTTCTGCCCCTTCCACGCGTCCACCAGGAACGTCGCGCCGCGCTCGCGGATGCTCAAGAGTTCCGGAGCCTTCTCGCCCCACAGCATGCGGCCCGCGCCCCGGCCCTCGTCCTCCTCCACGTCGTCGCGGCCCACCTCGTCACGGCCCAGGATGCCCTGGAGCTCGGGGATGGCCGCCTTGAGCGCCTCGACGATGAGCCCCCGGTAGGGCGTGAGACCCGCCGAGTACAGCTTGAGCACCGCGTAGCGCCCGTACAGGTCCACCACCACGCCCGGCAGGCCATCACCCTCGCCGTGCAGCAGCCGGAAGCTGTCCGTGTCCGTGAGATCGATGAGCGCGCGGCGCTCGGCCAGGGCCTGGCGCACCCGCTGCGCGAAGAAGGCCGCGTCGATGGACTGCCGGGGGTTGCGCGTGAGCACCCGCACGGCGATGGCCGAGTGCGGATCGAAATAGCCGCGCGCCACGAACTTCCCGTTCTCCGCCAGGTCCACCACGCTGCCCGGAGGAATCTTCGGCACCTGGGCGAGCGCCTTGCGGAACACCCACGGGTGCCCCGCGCGCAGGTGACGGCCCAACCCCGGAGCGAGCTCCAACTTCACGACATTCACGATGCGTCTCCTCTGGTACCGCGCCGGTGCGCGAGCAGGGCACGCGCGAGCTCCTCGAAGCCCCGCCCCTCCTCCGCCCGGGTGATGAAGGCCGGCGGCGTGTCGATGCGTCCGAGCACCCGCCGCACGTTGGCCACCCCGACGCTCAGGGCGAACTCCCCGAACATCGGAGCGTCATTGAAACTATCCCCCACGTACACGAAACGGCCCTCGCCCGGGACATTGCGTGCCCCCCAGGCGACCTTCAGGAAGCGCCGCACGGCGGAGCGCTTGTCGAACCGCCCCAGCCAACAGTTGATGTGCACCGAGGAGCGCACCGCCGTCACCCCCCGCGCGCGCAGGAGGGCCTCCAGGCGGTCGGCTCCCGCCTCGCCCAGCCGCGCCTCCTCGTTGTAGTCCACCGCCAGGTCCACCTCGGTGTAGGCGCTGTCCACGGACAGCCGCGCGCCCGGCACCTGGCCGAGCACCGCCGTCACCTCGGCCACCAGCCGCTCGCGGTTCGGGCCCCGCACGCGCGGCGACTCGGCGTACACCTTGCGCAGCCGTCCGTGGGCGCCCCGCAGGAAGAACAGGCCCCCGTTCTCCGCGATGACGCCCTCCACGGGCAGGGTGCGCGCCCAGCACTCGGCCCACCCCGCCGGACGGCCCGTCACCAGCACCAGCTTGAAGCCCGCGTCCGCCAGCCGCTCCAGCGCCTGGAGCGTCGTGGAGCGCAGCCGGTGCGCCGTGGTGAGGGTGCCGTCGACATCGGTGAAGACCGCCTCCACCCGGGAGAGGTCCGCGTCGCGCAGGGGGCGAGGAGTGGCCATGAGGTCCGCCGCACCTACACCCTTCCCGGCCCGGCGGGAAGAGCCCGCACGAACGAAACCCCCGGAAGGCCCAGGGGCCCGCCAGGGGTTCGTCCTCTCCGACCGGGTGCCCGTGGGCGAACCGGCTAGTACTTGCCGACCAGCGTCACGCCCGAGAAGGCGCTGTAGGCGTAGAGCAGCACGTGGATGCGCGTGGCGGCCGTCTTCGCGGTGATGGAGCAGGAGTCCTCGTTGCCGGACGCCTGCGAGCGGCACTCGTACGAGGTGGTGGTCGGCGCCGAGCCCGCCTTCACGTACAGGTCCGCGTCACCCGTGCCGCCGGTGATGGTGAAGGTGGACGCCTTGCTGGCCGGGACATCCAGGTAGTAGCTCAGCGAAGCGCCCCTGGCCGCGCTCAGGTTGGTCTGGAGGAGCTGGCCGGTGAGCGGGACGCCCACGCCCAGCGCGACGTAGGAGGCGGTGACCGCGGCGAGCTCCGCGGAGCTCGCGCCGTAGAGGCTCGAGGCGGCCTGCTCCAGGTACGTCTTGGCCTGGGCGTAGTTGGTGGACGCGGTGAACAGGTCGACGTTCGCCTTGTAGTAGATGGCGCCCGCCTTCTGCACGCCGATGGCCGGCACGGTGGTGTCGGACTTGCCGCGCGGGTGCTTGCCACCACGCGAGAGCAGCGTGAAGGCCAGGTTGGCGATGCCCGAGCTGTAGTGCACGTCCACGTTCTTGGCGCTCGTGGTCCAGTAGTCGAGCGAGACGCCGTCCTTGGCCGGGTCGGCCATGTAGCGCAGCGCATCGCCCGGGGTGTTGGGCGTCCACACGTCGTCGCCCACCATGAAAATCTTGTCCTCGGTGGACCAGGTGCCCGAGGCGTAGCTCTCGCAGTAGGCGCCGAAGATGTCGCTCAGCGCCTCGTTGAGGCCGCCGGACTCGGCCGAGTACGTGAGGTTGGACTCGCTCGACGTCACCGCGTGCGTCAGCTCGTGCGTGGTCACGTCGCCCGACAGGCCCAGCGGCGCGGACTGGGTGCCGTTGCTGTCGCCGTACACCATCTGCGTGCCGTTCCAGAACGCGTTGGTGTAGTTGCTGCTGTAGTGCACCGTGCTGATGAGCGTGGCGCCCTTGTTGTCCAGCGAGTCGCGGCCGAAGTTGTTCTTGTAGCAGTTGTACGTCGCGCCCAGCGCGTCGTAGTTGCCGTCGACGTGCGCGTCACCCGAGGCCGCCTGGCCCTCCGAGCGCTTGAGCGTGCCGGGCAGGGTCGTCTTGTTGGCGGCCGTGTACACCTTGCGGTTGAGCGCGGTGTGGATCTGCGCGTGGCGCGTGACGATGCCGCCGTCCAGGGCGCTCACGTACACGAGGTCGCGGATGGGCATCTCGTCGCGGGCCTCGCCGAGGACCGTGGCCTCGTAGGCCAGCTTCAGCTTGCCGTCCGCGGGCGAGCGCACGTACACCAGCCGCAGGCCGTCGAGCTCCAGGTGGCGGCCCGAGGTGCTGTCCAGGGCGGCGGCCTTGGCGGCCTCCTCGGAGATGCGCGCCAGGGCGGGGACGGTCTCCCCGTCCCGCGCGGTGCCGTTGGCGGCGATGATGGTGTTGTCCGCGCCGATGTGGACGATGAGCTCCTCGTTCACCACGGGCAGGCCATTCTTCGTCTGGCCGTAGCGCACGTGGGTGACGCCCTGCTCGTCCGTGCGCGAGCGCTTGGCGATGAGGTCCGAGGCGTTGACGCGGAAGGCGGCGGCGATGCCGGGCAGCGCCTGGGTCAGCCGACCGCCGGCGTTGCCCACCAGGCCCTGCTGCATGGTCGCGGTGCCCAGCTTGCCGGTGATCATGAAGGGCATGCCGTTCTGCTCGACGCCGGCGATCCGCGCCGAGGGCAGCGCCGCGAGCGCCGCGTGGATGTCTCCCAGCGAATCGGCCTTCTGCTCGAGCTCGGGCTGCTGCGTGGACGAGTCGACCTCGCAAGCGGCGAGGGGCAGGGCGAGCAGCGCGGCGGCAAGGAAACGGGGGGTGCGAACCAAGGGGGGATTCCTCCTGGACAACGGCGAGGTGCCGTCGAACGAGGATTCCTTTGAGCAGGAAGCGGGCCAATCCCTAAAGCCTGGAAATGACAGGCGCGCGGTTCCTTGACAGACCAATCAGTGGAGCATGGACGTCACGCCGGGTGAAGCCCACCCTGTCAATCCAGCTTACGTCCAAAGCAAAATCCTCAATGCTTCCGAGGGCTTGACGCTTCGCGGCATGGACTGTCCTGTTTCCAGACACGCCTGTCTTCTCCCAGGACAGGCGGACCCCCCGTGCGCTTGAGCGAGGCCTGTGGACGCCGCTGGAAAAGTCCCACGCAGTTTGAAACGAAAGGATTCCAATGACAAGACAAAGTTGAACCCGTCAGGCGTTCGGCTGACGCGCACACGACAAAGCCCCTGGAAGCGCTTGCCTTCCAGGGGCCCCGTCACCTCAGTCCCGCGCGTTCGTCAGGGGTAGGAGCCCTTGAGCGTGACGCCCGAGAAGGTGGTGTAGGCGTAGAGCGTCACGTAGATGCGCGTGGCGGCCGTCTTCGCGGAGATGGTGCACGACTCGGCGTTGGTCGTCCCCTCGGAGCGGCAGTCGTACGAGGTGGTGGTGGGCTGCGTGCTGGCCTTCACGTACAGGTCGAGGTCACCCGTGCCACCGCTGGTGGTGAACGTGGAGGCCTTCGAGGCCGGCACGTCCAGGTAGTAGTAGAGCGAGGCGCCCGAGGAGGCGCCCAGGCTCGTCTTCGCCACGCCGTTGGTCAGCGCGGTGGCCGTGGGGGCGGGCGTCGAGACACCCACGCCCACCGCCTGCAGGGAGGCCGTCACCGCGGCGACCTCGGCCGAGCCGGCGCCGTAGAGGGTCGAGGCGGCCTGCTCCAGGTACGTCTTGGCCTGGGCGTAGTTGGTGGACGCGGTGAACAGGTCCGTGTTGGCCTTGTAGTAGATGGCGCCGGCCTTCTGCACGCCGAGCGCCGGCACGGTGATGGTGGACTTGTTGCGCGGGTGCTTGCCACCGCGCGACAGCAGCGTGAAGGCCAGGTTGGCCACGCCCGAGCTGTAGTGCACGTCCACGCTCTTGGTGCTGGTGGTCCAGTAGTCGTGCGAGGCGCCGTCCTTGGCCGGGTCGAACATGTAGCGCAGCGCGTCGCCCGCGGTGTTGGGCGTCCACACGTCGTCGCCCACCATGAAGACCGCGTCGCTGGTGGACCAGGCGCCCGAGGCGTAGCTCTCGCAGTAGGCGCCGAAGATGTCGCTCATCGCCTCGTTGAGGCCACCGGACTCGGCCGAGTACGTGAGGTTGGACTCGTTCTCCGTCACCGCGTGCGTCAGCTCGTGCGTGGTCACGTCCGCCGACAGGCCCAGCGGCAGGGACTGGGTGCCGTTGCTGTCGCCGTACACCATCTGCGTGCCGTTCCAGAACGCGTTGGTGTAGTTGCTGTCGTAGTGCACGGTGCTCTTGAGCAGCGCGCCCTTGTTGTCCAGCGAGTCACGGCCGAAGTTGTTCTTGTAGCAGTTGTAGGTGCCGCCCAGCGCCTCGTAGTTCTTGTCCACGTGGTTGTCACCCGTGGCGGCGCCGCCCTCGGAGCGCTTGAGCGTGCCGGGCAGGCTCGTCTTGTTGGCGGCCGTGTACACCGCGCGGTTGAGCGCCGTGTGGATCTTCGAGTTGCGGGTGACGATACCGCCATCCTGCGCGCTCACGTACACCAGGTCGCGGATGGGCATGCCGTCGCGGGCCTCGCCGATGACCGTGGACTCGTAGGCCAGCTTGAGCTTCTCGTCCGCGGGCGAGCGCACGTACACCAGCCGGATGCTCTCCTGCTCCAGGTGGCGGCCCGAGGTGCTGTCCAGGGCGGCGGCCTTGGCGGCCTCCTCGGAGATGCGCGCCTTGGCGGAGACGATCTCCCCGTCCCGCGCGGTGCCGTTGGCGGCGATGATGGTGTTGTCCGCGCCGATGTGGACGATGAGCTCCTCGTTCACCACGGGCAGGCCGTTCTTGGTCTGGCCGTAGCGCACGTGGGTGACGCCCTGCTCGTCCGTGCGCGAGCGCTTGGCGATGAGGTCCGAGGCGTTGACGCGGAAGGCGGCGGCGATGCCGGGCAGCGCCTGGCTCAGACGGCCGTTGCCGTCGGCGGCCAGGCCCTTCACCGCGCCGCTGGCCACACCCAGCTTGCCGGTGATCATGAAGGGCACGCCGTTCTGCTCGGCGCCGGCGATCTGCGCCGAGGGCAGCGCCGCGAGCGCCGCGTGGATGTCACCCAGCGAGTCGCTCGCGGTGACCTTCTTCGAGGACTCCTCGGAGAGCTGGGACGACGGGTCGACCTCACAAGCGGCGAGAGGCAGGGCGAGCAGCGCGGCGGCAAGGAAACGAGGCGTGCGAACCAAGGGGGGTGTTCCTCCTGGACAACGGCGAGGTGCCATTGAGCGAAGGAGGGCTTGAGCAGGAAGCGGGCCAATCCCTAAATCATGGAAAGGACAGCCCCTCCCGCCTTTCCCTGGCCGCCCGGTGGAGCGTGCATGTCACGACGGCCCCCGCCCGGACTGTAAAGCCCCCTTACGACGGCGGGACAAACCCCAACGATTCACGGGAGTTGATAGGCATTGCACAGACCTGACGTCTTTCAGGACAGGGTTGTCCTTTTCCAAGACAGTCCAGGTACTTGCTGCCAATACCTTTGGAGCGGCAACGCCAGGGGGCAAAACGCCCCGCGCGGTGGCAATACTATGCACTAGGATGTTTGGGGTTGCAACTCCCGGGGGCAAAACGCCCCACGCGGGAGGCACCGCTCGGCTCAGGGGATGTCCAGCCCGGCCAGCAGCGACTGGAGCACCTCGAGCGTGGAGCGCAGCTCGGGCAGGGACAGCTGGGAGAGCTGGGTCTTGCGCGCCTTGCGCAGGAAGCCGTCGAGCCGCGGGTCGCGCCCATAGAGGGACTGGGCGCTGGCGGCCGCCTCGGCCACGGTGCGCGCGGCCGCGGGCGCATCGGCCTCCATCAGCCCCAGGGCCCGCTCCAGCCGCACGCCACAGCCCGCCCACACCTCGCGGTCATGGGACACGAGCACCTGGCGCTGGTTCACCCCGGACAGCGAGCGCACGAAGGCCTCGAGCTGCTCCACCACGGCCAGCAGGTCCGCGCGCGGCAGCGACTCCTGGATGGCGAGCTTGCCCATGCGGCCGCGCAGCTCGATGATCCGCCGCTTGTCCTGGGCGCGCAGGTGGCGGTAGGCCACGGTGCGGCCGAACGCATCCAGCTCCGTCTGCAACTGCTGGGCGTTCCACTGCACGTCCTCGGGCTCGGCCTCGCGCACCCGCGCCAGGCGCGCCCCCACGATGCGCGACAGGTCCGCCACGATGGCGCGCACCATCACCGCCGCCTGCACCTCCGCCTCGTAGCCCGGCACCACCTGCTGCCGCGTCACCGGCCCGAAGGCACTGGCCGACTCGAAGACGAGGTTGCCGATCTGCTCGCGGAAGCGCTCGCGCAGCCGTTGGATCTCCGCCAGCAGCGACCACCGGTCCGACACGATGGCGGGGTTGCGCATCGCCTCGCCCAACTGGGTGATGCCCTGGGCCAACTGCTGCATCCAGCCCTGGAGCAGCTCCGAGGCGTCCTTGGCCCGCCGCGCCTCCACCGTGGCCACCAGGGGCTGCTCCACGCCCGGGCTGCCCACGACGGGCGCACGCAGCGCGAAGTGCTCACGCACCACGTTGAGCAGCACGTTCACGTCCATCACCGTGTCGCGGATGACGGGGGCCATCTCCTCCCACAAGGACAGGTCCGGGCTGTCCTCCACCGAGGCCGTCTCGTAGCGGAGGAGATCCAGGTCGCTCAGCCGGAGGATGGCCTGGCTCGCGGCGTCGTACACCGCCCGCAGGCGATCCGCGAAGGGGCGGTCGGACAGGGACTGCAGCAGCTCCTCGAGCCGGGGAGAGAGCGAGGCGGGGGCGGGAGTATCGGCGGACACGGCGCGCCCCACTCTACCTCGACTTGCCCCGGCGTTGCGATCTAAGCAGGCGCGCGCATGCTCCAGGTTCTGCTCTTGAACGATGGCCTCGTCCACACCGGCGGCGAAGAACTGCTCGACCAGCCCGGCCGCAAGTGGATCGACATCCTCCACCCGACCGAGGAGGTCATGAAGCGGCTGGGCGAGCGCTACGGGCTGCACCGCCTGGCCATCGAGGACTGTCTGCACCTGGACCAGCGGCCCAAGCTGGAGGAGTACCCGAACCACCAGTTCATCGTCCTCCAGGGCTTCTCGGCCGGCGGGGAGGACATTTGCGAGCTGACGCTGCACGAGCACCACTTCTTCCTGGGCCCGGACTGGCTCATCAGCGTGCACGAGCTGCCCTACCCCGGCATGGAGGCCCTGCACCAGCGCGTGCGCGCCGAGCCCGACGCCACCCTGGGCCGGGGCGTGGACGTGCTCCTGTACCTGCTGGCCGACACGCTGGTGGACGGCAACTTCCCCATCCTCGACCGCTTCGGGGACGAGCTGGAGGACCTGGAATCCTCCATCTTCGAGAACGCCCAGCGCGAGCACCTGCAGCGCATCTTCGCGCTCAAGCGCGCCCTGGTGACGGTGCGCCGGGTGCTCTCGCCCCAGCGCGACGTGATGGGGCTCCTGTCCCGGCGGGGCATCCCCAACGTGAGCGAGCGCACCGCGCTCTACTTCCGCGACGTGTACGACCACCTGGTGCGGCTGTACGAGCAGATCGACGCCAACCGCGACCTGTTGGGCAACGTGATGGACGGCTACCTGTCCATGATGGCCAACCGCACCAACGACATCACCAAGCAGCTCACCATCTTCTCCACCATCTTCCTGCCCCTGTCCTTCATCACGGGCTTCTTCGGACAGAACTTCGACTTCCTGTCCCGCCCCGCCTTCTTCTGGATGATGATGGGCTCGGTGGTCGCCCTGCCCGTGTCCCTGCTGTTCTGGTTCAAGCGCAAGCAGTGGATCTGACGCCCCCCCTCCCGGAGACCCCATGCCCACCCTCGACGTCCACGGCACCGCCCTGCACTACCGCGACGAGGGCCACGGCCCCCCCGTGCTGCTCTTCCACGCCTTTCCCCTGCACTCCGGCGCCTTCGACGCCCAGGTGAAGGCCCTGGCCAGCCGCTACCGCTTCCTCCTGCCGGACGTGCGGGGCCTCGGCCAGGGCGCGCCCCCGAGCGGACCCACGGAGATGGCGCACATCGCCCAGGACGCGCTCGCGCTGCTCGACGCGCTCGGGCTGGACTCGGTGGTGGTGGGCGGCGTGTCCATGGGCGGCTACGCCAGCATGGCGCTGCTGCGCGAGGACCCCAGCCGCGTGCGGGGCCTCGTGCTCGTGGACACCCAGGCCGGCGCGGACGACGAGGCGGGCCGGGCCCGGCGCGAGGCCTCCGCCGAGCAGGCCCTGCGCGAGGGGCCCGAGGCCGTCGTGCGCGCCATGCTGCCCCGGCTGGTGGCGGCGGGCCCGGACTCGGAGGTGGGGCGTGAGGTGGCGGCGCTGATGCGGGCCGCCACCCCCGAGGGCCTCGCGGCCGCCCAGCGCGGCATGGCCCTGCGCCCGGACAGCAAGGACATCCTCGCGCGCTACGCCGGCCCCGCCCTGGTGGTGGTGGGCGAGCAGGACGGCATCACCCCCGTGGAGAAGGCCCGGCAGATGGCGGAGCTCGTCACCGGTGCCCACCTGGAAATCATCCCCGGCGCCGCGCACCTGCCCAACCAGGAGCAACCCGAGGCCTTCAACGCCGTGCTGGAGCGCTTCCTCTCCCGCCTGTGAGTCGCCTCACGGCGCGCAGGTGACGACGTCCCCCGCCACGGAGCACGCGCCGCACGTCTTCACCTGCACGAGCGTGCCCATGCGGCACTCGAGCACCGCCTTGCCATCCGCCGTGCAGATGCCCCGGCCCTCGGCGCTCACCGCGCAGCCATCCCCCGCCACGTTGCGCCGGATGTCACAGCGCACCGTACCCGCCAGCCCCTCGCACCCCGAGGGGCCCCGGCAGGGCACCGCGCGCCAGACCGAGTCCCGGCACTCGAGGGCCTCCGTCTCGGAGGCGCAAGTATAGGTGGAGCCCTTGCAGGGCTCACCCGCGCTCGAACCACAGGCGGACACGAGGAGCGAGCCGAGCAACGGAAGGAGGACACGAAAGGAGATCTTCACGGCGCGGGACGATTCCAGGCGCCGCGAGCCCGGTCAACTCCGCGTCACGCTCCCGCTCATGCGCCCAACGTCTCGCGGAAGAAGCGGCGGAAGTTGCCCCCGAGCACGCGCTCCACGCGCGCCTCCGGGTGGCGGCGCAAGAGCGCCTCGGTGAGCTTGGGCAGGTCCGTCACGTCCTGGAAGCCCTTGGGCAGGGCCACCATGCCGTCGTAGTCCGAGCCGATGCCCACGCCCTCCTCGCCCATGACGTCCAGGGCGTGCTCGATGTGGCGCACCACGTCGTCGATGCTGTCGCCGCCCAGGTACACGGGCGCGAGGATGATGCCCACCACCCCGCCCCGCTCGGCGATGCGGCGCAGCACGTCGTCCGACAGGTTGCGCCAGCCGCCCCCCGCCCCGCGCACGCCCGTGTGCGAGGAGAAGTAGCGCGCCGTGGGGTGCGCGAGGATGTCCTCCAGCGTGCGCTCGGAGGCGTGCGCCAGGTCCACGCTCATGCCCACGCGCACCATCTCCCCGAGCACCGCGTGCCCCAGCTCCGACAGCGGCCGGTTGCCCATCATCGGGAAGGACGAGCCGCCCGCGTCGTTGTTGGACAGGTGCGTGAGCCCGATGAAGCGTACGCCCCGCGCGTGCAGCTCCGCCACGCGCTCGGCCCGGCCCTCCAGCGCGTGCGCGCCCTCCACCCCGAGCACCGCGGACAGCCGGCCCTGGGCGAGGTTCTCCTCCAGCGCCGCCCCCGTGGTGGTGACACGCGCCCGGCCCTCCGAGCGCGCGCAGAAGGTCTCCAACTGCTCGATCTGCCACAGGGCCCGGGTCCACTCGTTGGCGCGCGCCTCGCGCGGCCAGCCGCGCACCGCGGCGAAGGTCTCGAAGCCCCCGATGAAGGGAAAGCCCCGCGTCACGAGCGTGAAGCACTGCAGCTTCACCCCCACGTCGAAGAGCCGGGGAAAGTCCACGTGGCCCTCGTCGGAGCGCGCGCACAGGTCCCGGTTCCACATCAGGGAGTCCGCGTGCGAGTCCGCGATGCACCAGCGCCGGTGGAGGTCGAGCACGTCCCGAGGAGTCGCGGCCATGGACGCAGTGTGGGCCGTCCGTGCGCCGGGCTCAACCAAAACACCACGGCCCCCACCCCAGGAGGGCGGAGGCCGTGACGTCCATCACGGACCCGTCGCCGGGTCCCTGAATCCCGTCAGGGCATTACTTCATGTCGGGGTGCTGGGCGCTCGTCTCGGTCACCTCGACGCTGCGGAGCATGCGCTCGCCGTTCTGGCCCAGGGAGTACGAGGCGCGCACCTCGTCACCGACCTTCAGGCTCGACAGGGACATGGCCTGCTTGTCGTGCATGACCTTGAGCTGGGAGTTCGCCTTGAAGCTCATCACGCGGTTGTCCTGGCTCGGGATGATCAGGGTCAGCGCGCTGTTGGACGCGGACTGGATGGTGCCCTTGATCTCCTCGGTCTTGGCATCCACCATGCCGCTGCCGCCCACCGCCGAGCCCTCGTTCAGGTTCTCGTTCTGGGCGCGGGCCAGGTCAGACTGCTCCTCGGCGAGATCCTTCTGGGCCTCGGCGATGTTCTCCTGGCCCTCCACGCGGGCCTCGGCGATCTCCTCGGCGCTGTCCTGGCGCGCGGAGGCCACGTCCTCCTGCATCTTCTGCTGTTCCTTCAGCACGTCCTGGCGTGCCTCGGCGACACTCTCCCGCTGGCTCTCCACGTTGCTCTTGCAGCCCGCCGCCATCCCCAGACCCGCGACCGCCATCGCCGCCACCATGAGCTTACGCATTGTGTTGCTCCTCTCGGTTGAGTTCGACATCCAGTCTTGAGCGCGGGGCCCGTCCCCGCGTGTGGCAGGAGAATGGGTGTCGGGTGTCCGGATGCACAGGCTTGCGCTCGCGCGAGGGCGTGCGCAGGGCGGGCCTCGCCCCGGATTGGCTCGTCTCCCCGCCTGCCCTCCAGGCTCCGCGGAGCCCTCCGGGAGGCGGGGGACGCGAACCTAGAGGCCGGCGTCGGGCGCCGGGGTGTCACAGAGGGGCGCGCCGCCCCGGACCCACCGGTCCAGGAGCGTCCGCTGCTCCTCGGTGAGCTGCACCTCGTAATAGGAGGGTGGCATGCTGCGCTGCTCGTAGGCCCGCGCCTGGATGCGCTCGGCCTTGTCCTTGGCACCGGCCACGCCGGCCACCGTCTCGTAGCGGTCCAGCCGGAAGGTCCGGTTGCCGCTGCCCGAGGTGTCCGCGCCATGGCACGAGGACACGCAGCTCGCGGCGAGGATGGGCTGGATCTCCCCGCACCACGTGGGCACGGGCCCCGTCTCCTCGGGCGTCACCCCGGGCGGCACGAGCAGCTCGCAGGTGCGCCCCGCGCCCGGCCGCGCCGCCACGCAGGCATGGGTGGTGGGGCAGTCGGCCGCCAGCTCGCAGCTCTTGCCCGTGAAGTCGGGCGCCTCGAGCGTGCAGCCCCCGGTCAGCAGCGCCCCCAGGAGCCCGCCCCGCATCAGGAGAGACATCCTCATGGGGTGCCTCCATCCGTGGGCGCGGCGCACTCGGGCGTCCCGGCGGCGATCCACCGCAGCAGCACGGTCTGCTCCGTGGCGGTGAAGTACGGCCCCGAGGGCGGCATGCTGCGCTGCTCCACCCCCCGGACCTTGATGCGCTCGGCCATGTCCTTGGCGCCAGCCACCGCGCCCGCAGTCTCGTAGCGGTCCAGCCGGAAGCCCGTCTTGCCGCTGCCCGACGTCACCTCGCCGTGGCACGAGGACACGCAATTGCGGTTCATCAGGGGCTGGACGTCCGTGCACCAGGTGGGCACGGGGCCCGCGTCGGGCGTGCCCGCGTCTCCCGCCGAGGACACGGGCGGCGGATAGACGAGCTCGCACACCGACGCCTCCGCGGACATCGCGACACAGCGGTGGGTGGACGGACAGTCGGAGTCGGCCGTGCAGGGGCTGGCCGTACCGCCAGACTCCGCCACGAGGCACCCGACCCCGCCCACGACGGCGGAGACGAGCAGCCAGGGTTTCAGGACGCGCATGGGGGAAGAGATCTCGGAGAGGAAGAGGCTCAGGAGGGGAGGCTCAGAAGTGGAAGGTGAGGCTGGCCTTCTCGGCCGCGGGCTCGGGCAGCAGCTCCAGCACGAGGCCATAGACGATGGCGGCCCCCGCCAGCCCGTACATCACGTTGGCGGTGGCGGCGCTCGCGCGGGCGCGATCATACGCCGTGGCGGAGGCGCTCGCCGAGGAGAGCCCCCGGGCCCGCGCCGACTCCTCCCGGGCGAGCAGCCCGAAGCCCGCGCCCCCGAGGAACAAGAGTCCCCCCGCGGCGAAGGCGTAGCGGTGACCATAGAGGCCGGAGGGGGCACGCGCGGGCGTGTCCGAGGTGACGGAGGGCTCGTCGGCGCGGGCGGCGGCGGGCCCGAGCGCGAGCACCAGGGAGGCGGCCAGGAGCCTGCTTCGAAAGGCGGACATGGAGGGCGAGTATAGCCAGAGAAGAACGAAAGGAAGGAGCCCGGCCGCGCGTTGACAGCCGAGGGGCGCGCCTGTAGGTCGGGACGCCCAAGCAACCAGGAGCAACCGAGCCGTGACGATCTGGGTCAACGGACAAGCCCGCGAGGTCCCCGAGGGGATGACCCTGGCGGCGCTGCTCGCCTCGTTGGAGGTGGGTGGGCCGGGGGTGGCGGTGGAAGTGAACGCCGAGGTGGTGCGCCGCGCGCGCCACGCCGAGCACACGCTGGTGCCCGAGGACCGCGTGGAGATCGTCACCTTCGTCGGTGGCGGATAAGGACAAGGCCATGAGCATGCAGGACAAGCCCCTCGTCATCGCGGGGGTCACCTTCCAGTCGCGTCTGATCGTCGGCACGGGCAAGTACCCGAGCCACGAGGTGATGAAGCAGTGCCACGAGGCCTCGGGCTCGGAGATGGTGACGGTGGCGGTGCGCCGCTTGGACCTCGCCGCCAAGGGCGAGGCGTCGCTGATGAACTGGATCGACCGCGCGCGCATGCGGCTGCTCCCGAACACGGCGCTCTGCTACACGGCCGAGGACGCCATCCGCACGTGCCGGCTCGCCGAGGAGCTGGGCATGAGCAAGTGGGTGAAGCTCGAGGTGCTCGGCGACGAGAAGACGCTCTACCCGGACGTGGAGGAGACCGTGAAGGCGGCGCGCGTGCTGGTGAAGGAGGGCTTCACGGTGCTGCCCTACACGTCGGATGACCCCATCACCGCGCGCAAGCTGGAGGACGCGGGGTGCGCGGCGGTGATGCCGCTGGGCGCACCGATTGGCTCGGGCCTGGGCATCCGCAACCCGCACAACATCCGCCTCATCCGCGAGGTGGTGAAGGTGCCGGTCATCGTGGACGCGGGCGTGGGCTCGGCGTCGGACGCGGCCATCGCCATGGAATTGGGCGTGGACGCGGTGCTGATGAACACGGCCATCGCGGGGGCGAAGGATCCGGTGCGCATGGCGCGGGCGATGAAGTTCGCGGTGGAGGCGGGCCGCGAGTCGTTCCTGGCGGGCCGGATTCCGCGCAAGGCGTACGCCTCGGCGTCGAGCCCCATCGAGGGGCTGGTCGAGTAGTGGAGCCGCGACTGGTGGTCATCACCGACTGGCGCCTGCCCCGGGAGCGGCTGTTGACCGCGCTGGAGCGGGCGCTGGAGGTGGGATCCGAGGTCGCGGTGCAGCACCGGCACCCCGAGGCGCCGGTGCGCCAGTTCCTGGAGGAGGCCCGGGTGCTCGCCGGGCTGTGCCGGGCGCGGGGCAATCCCCTGTTCATCAACGGGCGGCTGGATGTGGCGCTGCTCGTGGGGGCGCACCTGCACCTGCCCGCGGGGGGCCCGACGCCTGGGGACGTACGGCCGCACCTGCCCGAGGGACGGCTCGTGAGCGTGGCTGTGCACGACGAGGCGGAGGCCCGCGCGGCCCGGGGCGCGGACCTGGCACTGGTGAGCCCGGTGTTCTCCCCGGGCTCGAAGCCCGGAGACACCCGGCCCACGCTCGGCCCCGAGGGATTCCAGCGGCTGGCGGCACTGCTGCCCTGCCCCGCCCTGGCGCTCGGAGGCATCACTCCCGATAGCGCGGCCCGGGTTAACGGCGCCCAGGGCTTCGCGGTCATCTCGGGAGTGCTGGAAGCGGAAGATCCAACAGCGGCGGCCAGGACCTTGTGCCGTCGGTCCAAATCATCGTGATGGATTGATGCTGAAATGCCCCCGAAAAAAGAGGCCCTTGGCGTCTTCGTCTATGCTCCCGTCCTCACGCGGGATGATCGTCGCTCAATCGAAATCGTCCACGCATTGGAGCGCGCGCTCCCAGGTGTCTTTCTAGAGTGGACCGTTTCCAGCAAACGACAACTCGTCACAATTCCACAGCGGGATGTGTGGCTCGTCAATAACAGGAAGAACGGAGGCTTCCAGCTCGTCTGCAACAATGACGAACGTTACCCAGTGATGATGTCAGGAGGGGAACGCCCGGCCATGCGTGGGCCCAACGGCCAGGCAATACTGGATGTCCATGCGCAGGTACCGCTCGACGCGAACGGTATCGCGGCGGCAGCCAATGTCCTGGAAGGAATCGCGGAGAGCGCTCGCGCCATCTGGGGGCACGCATCACTTCAGGGCTTCGGTTCCGAAGTCGCGCAGCAGATACGCCACTCAGTTCATGGGCCGGAGTACTCACCCCGCGGGCTGCCCATGCTCAAACTGCCATGGCATCTTCCTGCACCTGCGATTCCGTATCACCTTGGGTGGTTGAACTACTGGTCGGCAGCCGCCGCACAAGCCATCGGGTTCCCTGATCCCTCCCGCGACGCAGAACTACTTTCCCACGCAAGGCGCACGCCATCAGGCGGATGGGTCGTGCCACTGACGGAAGCGCCACTCGACCTGGACACTCCCTCGCATCTAGACGTACTCAGAGGGTGTTGAAGTGGGGCAGTCAGGCGAGGCGCCGGAGCATGAGGTCGATCATGCCGAGTTGAATGAACGCTTCGGAGGAAGACTCTTGGCGCTCGTAGTCCTTTGAAAGGCGCCGCTGCCGGTTCAGCCATCCAAAGGTCCTCTCTCCAATCCATCGTTTGGGAAGGAGAACGAATCCCTTCGCCTGGTCCGAGCGCTTCACCACCTCGACGTCAATGCCGCTCTCCTGGGCCACTGCTTGAACTTTCGGCCCAGTGTAGCCGCCATCCACCCAGACTTTTTTGAGCGTAGGATATTGTTGCGCCGCCAGAGGCAACACCGCAGGGGTCGCGTCCCTGTCCTGCACGTCCCCTGTCGTCATCCACGCGACGAGTAGCAGCCCCAGGGTGTCCACCAACAAGTGGCGCTTCCTGCCCTTTATCTTCTTGCCCGCGTCGTACCCCTTGGTCTCTGCCTCCTGCATCGTCTTGACGCTCTGACTGTCGAGAATCCCCGCGGTGGGCTCCTCGGCATGGCCTTCTTTCTTGCGCACCTTGCGCCGAAGCTCATCGTTGAGCTTCTTCCACGTCCCGTCCTTCTTCCACTTCGCGAAGTAGTGGTAGACGAGTTGCCAATCCGGCAGGTCATGCGGCATGTACCGCCACTGAGCTCCGGTGCGCTTGATGTAGAGAATGGCGTTGACCACCTCTCGTCGCGGATGCAGTACCTCCTGCGGGCCGCAGTGGCTGGCTCGCACAAAGGGCTCTATCAAAGCCCATTGTTCATCTGTCAGGTCCGTGGGGTAGCGCTGCCGCTCGGGCATGGGAAGGTCGCTCATGGCCCTGTGAGATAGTGACTGGGGCGTGGAATGCAACTTGCGCGGTCATGTCGCCGCTCCTACCTTCGCGGTCAACTCTTCACAGGAGGACAAAACGGACGGGAGGACGCCACAGCGCGACGGCCACCACGAGGCCTGGGTGGGCCGAAATGCAGCGAACACCTCACCGCTCAGAGCGGAACGTCACTGCTTTTGTTTTTGTGAGACCGGCATAGCGCGCAGCATCCTCCCTGTTCCAGTTCAACACCCTCTCAAGCGGGCCTATGCGCGCTTCCCGGAGATTGGCGGACGCGTGGCTCAGTGACTCGTGAGGCTGGATGAAGACCCAACGGTGGCGTTCAGGGCCTTGTTCCGCTGCCACGATTGTCGCACAACTCAGGTCAAAAAAGACTGCCACTCCAGAGGAGCATCCCAGCGCTGGAGATACTGCTCTCGATCTTCCAGAGACAGACCTTGCCAGAACGGGCTCCACGCATGGAGCATCCAATACTCGCCATTGCCCTGCCTCCATCCAGATGTCTCTGGACTGTACCCCGGGAACGCCCGCCAAGGTGGAGGCATATCTCCTTGCTGATTGAGAGTCTTCGCTTCGACAAGGAAGCGCTCGTTCAAGCCAATCAGTGAGGCGTGCAGAACCCACTCATTCCAAGGCTTGAGTAGAGCCAGTAACTTTGCTTCTTTCCCGCCGCCATGCGCATCACAGTGTGGAATTCGCTCAACAACTGGACCCTTGCGAAAGAGACCGAGCCACCCGGACTCGCCATGAGACGGAAGGCATTTCACGAATGAATCCAAGCAGACACAACACCTGGATGGGAACAACAGCGAGCGGGACCCGCGCCACATGTCCATGCCATGAAGCCCGAGGAAAAAAACACTCATGTTCAACTCAGGGTAACCTAAATAAGCGAGAGCGCTATCCGTCGCGGGCGAACCTATCAACCGAGAGACCTTTTTCGCTCCGAAGACGCGCTGAATCGAATTCGCTAAATCCATCATCACCTAACAACGGACTCTTCAATTTCTGTCATAGTTTTGTGAATCCTGCTTCCCCAGGGCAACAATGGAAAGACAGCGTTCCGCACACTCAGCCCAGTAGATCGCGCACAAATGAATCAACCTCTGGCTCATCCCGTCGTCTCGGCTTCACAGGCGGAAAGAGGAGAGCCGATCTCGCTCTACGCACATATTCATCCATCGCAGACGGGTCGTAGTCTTTGAGTTGCCCAATAATTTCGCGCGCCAACTTCGCCTGACCCGACTCTGCTGCGGCACACGCGAGCAATGATTTGCACTCAACCAAGTAGTACGACAACCCTCGCAATTCAGTCACCCTGAGCGTCAAAGACATGAGCGACAATGCCCGTTCTGCCTGACCCAGTTCAAGCTGGAGCATGGCAGCGAAGTTATTCGCCTTGACCATGGGCTCGGAATGCGCAACCACAGAGTACAAGCAGCCTGCCTGCAAAAAAAGTTCAATCGGATGAAAACCCAGTCTATTGAAACAACGACCAGATAAATCTAAACAATCTGCTAGATGAGTTATCATGTCGGCAGTGGTGTTGGACCACTGACTGATCCGATCTGGAATCATTGCAGGGGATTCTTGCCAGATTAATGAAAAATCAACACCCAGGAGCGAACAATATCGACCGATCATTTCCTTGAGGCCATCCAAGGCCTCATCAAATCGCTCGCATCGATACAAGGCAATCATCCACTGGTAATCAAGTATCAGCCGCAACGACTCCGTAGAGATTCGTTCTCTAGCATCTATCCAGGCAAATCGCGCCCTCTGTATTTCTCCACGAGATTGAAAGTACAGGATCTGCTTGTGTGCAAACGCATAGAGAAGGTCGACTTCTGGATTTTTGATTTCTGCTATATCCCGAAATTGATCAGCCCACAGCTCATCGATGTCGGAAACAACCTCCCCGCCCGAACCTAAGAAAAGGAGCCCATCACGAATCCAACACCGAGCCTCAAGGGCGGAGGCCTCCACGAGAAAACCCTTTAGCAAGCCAACAAGCCACGGACCGAGGCCTCGCCTGTTAAGAGCCTCTACAGACAACGGACCATTGGTTAGGTAGTCGACGGCGTCGTCGATTTCTCCTGCGCCTTTGAGGTTTGAGTAAAAGGCAACAATCCATTCGAGCGATGTGCTCCCACGCCTCACGTTCTCCACTACAATATCAAGCGCAGACCTGTGCATCTCTTGATGCTGTTGAGAAGACATAAGCTCGGCCGATCTTTGCTTGGCAATAGCTGCGTAAGCGTCGTGGAGTTGCACCCCGCGCACTCCCGGGCGCACGTTCTGAGTGATGCGTGCTGCTCTGTAGTCAATCAGCCGACGAAGCGCAGCGGTAGCTTCTCTCTGTCCAAGGAGTCGCTCGAACTCCGTCAAAGTGGGTTGAAACCCCACGGCTGACAAAATGCAAGCCGCTTTCTTTGCGATTTCCGGCATAACATCGAAAGTGCGCTCAAACACAGCACCGGCATCCGCATGCACTTCACCTA
Organism: Archangium primigenium; assembly: GCF_016904885.1. Classification (NCBI taxonomy): domain Bacteria; kingdom Pseudomonadati; phylum Myxococcota; class Myxococcia; order Myxococcales; family Archangiaceae; genus Melittangium; species [Archangium] primigenium. Next base: position 4,911,021 of record NZ_JADWYI010000001.1, on the reverse strand, counting down.
GATGGGTTGACTCGATAGCAAGATCAACATCCCCTCCGTGCTCATCCCTCGCAACCCGAAGAAGGTTCGAAACAGCAAGTGGCGAACCGGCCGTAATTTGGCGGACTCTTTCTGATTGAGGCGGGGTTAGCGGTATTTGTGACACAGCTCCCCAACGGCTAATCTGCATTTCATTCCAGCCGGGAGCATCAACAAACTCCAAGCCATTCCCGGATTGGGCTGCGAGAATAGCCGATGTTGGTCCACCATCAGACCTGATTGGCTGGCCAGCCAAAGTCAAACCAATGTCGTTTCGATTGAGAAGACTTCGAATCAAAGCCCCCACAGCCACTGAGCCGGGGTGCATTCGATGGACGTTGTCAATAATTACGGCACTGCCTGCCGGAATCGCAGCAGCAATTTGACACAGTCGTTCCTCTATCCCGACCTGCACGGACGACATGTTAGCCATCCCAGGAGGAACGAACTCAGATGGCAAGCCAGACACTAGCTGATTTGCGCAGTCCAAGGCCATCAGCTCGGCGCTTTCTCCCTGAAGCACAAGATAGATGACATGGCTAACACTCGCAGTGGAGGCCTCAAACGCAAGATGGGTGCTTTTCCCAGCACCACTGCCACCAATAAACCCTACTTTCCGCCCAATACGGATCAAAGGACCTGCCATCTCAAGCGGTACATAATCTGTAGGTATAGGCGGAAGTTTTTCCGGCAGTCTGGATATTCGTTCCAGTAGATTCTCACATTGCGCGCGACTCAGGGTACGTCCCTGCACGAGAGCATGATTGCTGGATGCAATCAGATTGATCGAGGTCGCGGCCGCAAGAACTGTTGACTCAGGGGAATTCCGAAGTCGCGGCACAGCGCGCACTCGACCTGTCAGGCTCTCGAGTATTTCTGGGATGCTTTTGAAAGCCTGAACCGAGGCGAGGCCTGGAACCGTTTGAGAGGGAAGAATCCATTTAATGGAAACCCATGTCTCAATTACCTGCTCTGGATTGGCTTGATTGAGTTGAGCCAACTCAATCAGTTTTCTTCGTACGCTGCCTCTAGGCGTGGTTGCGGATTGCGCTGCCAATTGCGCACCTAGGCTTCCAGCAACAACAAGGGCTAGAACACAAGGTCCTGAACGCTTGCCTTCCGCATGAAGCATCCGGAGCTTGTGAAAATCCCTTACGGACGACGCGATATCTGAAAAAGCAAGAGGGTCGTCTGTGGTTTTGACCTGTATGTATAGATACCCATCGGCTGAAAGGCACTCAAGATCCTCATCGGACTCAACCTTCAAGGACAGAACCGATCCTGGATGTTCGATTGAGTTGAGTACAATCGAGACACCTAAAAGGTGTTGGTAGAGGAAACCTCGATGAACCCGACCGATTCGTTCAAATTGCTCGGGGTCGATTACTGACCAGGAAGCCGGATCAAAAGAAGATACAGACATTAGTTCGTCTTCCTGTTGTTACCTCACGCCAGGGCGTGGAAGACCTTCTGCACGTCGTCGTCCTGCTCCAGCGCGTCCACGACCTTGAGCACTTCCTGGGCCTGGTCCTCGGGCAGTTCCACCGGGGTAGTCGCGATGTACTCGGACTCCGAGGACAGCACCGCCAGCTTGCGCTCCTCCAGCACGTGCTGCATCCGGCCGAAGTCGCTGAACGCGCAGCGGATGATGAGCTGCTTCTCGCCCTTCTCCCCCGTCCCCTCGCCCATCTCCTCCAGGCCGTGGTCGATGAGCTCCAGCTCCAGCGCCTCCTGATCGATTCCTTCCGGGTTCAGCCGGAAGACGCCCATGTGCTTGAACTGGAAGCTCACGCTGCCCGTGTTCCCCATGTTCCCGCCCCCGTCCTTGAAGTGCATGCGGACGTTGGCCACGGTGCGCACCACGTTGTCCGTGGCCGTCTCCACCATGATGGGGATGCCGTGAGGCCCATAGCCCTCGTACAGCACCACCTCGTAGTTCTTGGTGTCCTGGCCGGCCGCGCGCTTGATCGCCGCCTCGACCTTGTCCTTGGGCATGTTGCCCGCGCGCGCGTTCTGCAGCGCCCGCCGCAGCGCCGGATTGCTGTCCGCGCTCGTCCCGCCGGACTTCACCGCGATGGCGATGTCCTTGCTGATGCGCGTGAACAGCTTCGCCATCTTGTTCCAGCGGGCGAACATCGTCGTCTTGCGAGTCTCGAAAATGCGTCCCATGGCCGCGAAGAATGCCGTGCCCTCCCGCCAAGGGCCAGCGAGTATGCTCGCCCCCCGTGAGCCTCCCCCCTTCGGACCTGCGGCCCCTGGCACTCGGCGAAATCGTCGACCGCTCCGCCACCTTCTGGCGCCAGCACTTCCGCTCCCTCCTCGCGCTCAGCCTCGGCTTCAACCTGCTGACCTACATCCTCAGCAAGGTCCTCCAGCTGACACTGCGCGACAGTCCCCTGCTCCTCAACCCCCAGGCCAGCGGGGACCTCGGCGAGCTCGGCCTCGCCACCCTCCAGCTCCTCGTCACCCTCGGCGGCGTGCTGCTCGGCTCCCTCTGGCTCTACTACTTCAACACCCTCGTCGTGGCCCGCTACGTGGTGCCCCGGCAGCTCGGTGACGCGGTGCGGCTCGGGGAGTGTCTCCGACGCGCCTTCCAGCGCATCGGCGCCTTCTCCGGGGCCTACCTCCTGTCGCTCGGCTGGGGCATCGGCGCCCTCATGCTCCTGTGCGTCCCGGGCGGCGCGCTCGCCGTGCTCGGCGGCGTGCTCGTGGCCCGGCCGGATGACGCCTCGCTGCGCTTCGCCGGGCTGCTCGTGCTCGGCATCGGCTTCATCCTCATCGGCCTCGGCATGCTGGGCGCCCTGCTCTGGTACCTCCTGCGCTTCGCCCTGCTCGGGCCCGTGATCGCCCTGGAGGACGCCTCGGCGTGGAAGTCCTTCCGGCGCTCGGGGGCCCTGCTGTCCGGCCGCGTGGAGCCGGGCTTCATCGGCCGCATGCCCGTGCGCGCGATGATCCTCGTCACCGTGGTCTCCGTCATCCTCATCGCCGTGAGCCTGTTGTGCGGCCTGCCCGCGCTCATCCTCCAGCTCGTCTACCGCGACCCCTCCAACCCCATGCTCTCGCTCGCCCCCCAGGCCCTGCTCGTCCCCGCCGAGCTGCTCCAAGTCGTCGGCCAAGCCGTGTTCAACCCCCTGGGGCTCGTCGTGTACGCCACGCTCTACCTGGACATGCGCGTGCGCCGCGAGGGCCTGGACCTCGAGCGTCGCCTGGACGCGCTCGCGTGATGGGCCCCGCGCTCCTCGTGGTGTGGCTCGGCGCCGCCCTGCCCTGTCCGGACGCGCCCCGGGAGCTCCAGCACCTGTCGGACGCCGCCACCCAGGGGCCGGACGCCCTGGCCGGGGCGCTCGCGGACCTGGAGGCCCGCTGGGGCGGCCCGCCGCTTGGGGAGAGCGTGGAGACGGCGCGCCAGCGCCTCCGGGCCGTCTGTGCCTCGCTCCAGACGGCCGCCCCGCCGCGCGCCACGGACGCCGCCCGGCTCCAGGAGATCCTCGCCCGGCCCGAGTTCGCCCACGCCCGGCAGCGCCAGGGCGACGCGCTGGACCGGCTCCTGCGCTGGGTGAAGGACTGGCTGGAGGAATTGCTCCAGACGCGCGAGGCCCAGAGCTTCGCGACGAGCACGCGCTTCGTCGTGCTGGCGCTGGGCTTCGCGGTGGTGCTGCTCGTGGCGCTGCGCCTGCGCCACTGGAAGCGCGCCCCCTCGCGCACGTCCGCGGCCACCGCGCCGGCGGAGCGCGCGGGCCTGAAGCTCGATGCCCCCGGGGAGCACCTGTCCCGCGCCCGGGCGGCCCTGGCGGCCCAGCCCCGCACGGCCATCCGCGAGGGACTGCTCGCCCTGCTCTCCTCGCTGGAGGCCCGGCGCTATGCCCGACCGGACCGCGTGCGCACCAACCGCGAATTGGTGGAGGAGTTGCCCGAGCGGGGCGCGCCCGCGCACGTCACCGGCGAGGTGGAGCGGCTGGTGCGCTGGTACGACCAGGCCTTCTACTCACTCGCCCCCGTGCCCGGGTCGGAGGCCGCGCGCTTCGTGAGCGAGGTGGAGCGGCTGCACCAGGGGCTCGCGGGAGGCGCGGCATGAAGAACGCGAAGCTCGTCGCCGTCTACGCCGTGCTGGTGACGGTGGCGCTCGTGCTGGGGCTGTCCGCGAGCCAGCAGAGCCCTCCGCCCTCGACGCGGCCCTCGGTGGACAACCCCGGCCCCCTGGGCCTGCGCGCGCTGTACCTCTACCTCCAGGAGTCCGGCGCGCCCGTGTCCGCGCTCCGGGAGGCGCTCGACGCTCCGCCCTCGCTCGGGGACGTGCGCACGGTGGTGCTGGCCACGCCCCAGGCCCGGCCCGTGACGAAGGCGGAGGTGCGCGCCCTGCGCGCGTGGGTGTCCCGGGGCGGCACGCTCGTCTACCTCGCGGCGCGGGAGAAGAAGGCCCGGCCCCCGGCCCTGGAGGACTGGCTGCCCCTGAAGGACGGGCCCCTGCTGCCCACCAACGCCGAGGGCCTGCCCGAGGGGGAGAAGGATCTCACGGGGACCACGGCGCGCGTCTGGGGCGGCCTGGGCGCGGCCACGGGCCTCACGCGGCTGCGGGTGGCGCTGGATCGCGGCCTCACCGTGGACGAGCCCGGGGCGGTGCCGCTCGCGGGCGCCCGGGACGGCGTGGTGGCGTGGCGCGTGGCCGAGGGCCAGGGCGCGGTGCTCGTGCTCGCGGGCACGGACCTGGCGGAGAACCGGCGCCTGGAGCTGCTCGACAACCTGCGTGTCTGGGATGGGCTGGCCGCGGCCGGGCCGCTCGCCTTCGACGAGTACCACCAGGGCACGGAGCCCACCCGCGAGCCGCCGTCGGCCTGGGCCCTGTGGGTCTTCGTGGCGCAGGGCGTGGTGGTGGGCCTCGTGTATGCCGTCTCCCGGGGCACGCGCCTCGGTCCGCCCCGGCCCCTCCTGGAGGAGAAGCACCGCTCGTCGCTCGAGTACGTGCGCTCGCTGGGCTGGCTCGCCCGGCGCGCGAAGGTGGAGCGGGAGCTGGTGGAGGAGCTGGCGCGCCAGACGCGGCGGCAGATGCACGAACGGCTGGGCATCTCCCCGAGCCTGCCCGAGGACGAGGCGGCGCGGCTGCTGGAGCGCTCGACGGGGCTGCCCGCGGCGGACTACCTGGCCACGCGGGAGGAGCTGGTCCGAACCCTGGACCAGCCCCGCATCCGACCCGGCGACTACGCGCGGCTGGTGAAACAGCACGCGCGCCTGGAGGCCCTCATCGCCGGCCGGACGGAGTGAGGCCTACTTCGTATGGGCCTCGAACAGGCCCGAGGCGCGCTGCAGGCGCAGGGCCGCGAGCGACGTCTGGAGCCGCTCGGAGATGGCGCTCACCTCCGCGGTGGTGAGCGCGGCGTTGGAGTCGGCCACCTCCAGGTAGGTGCCCACGCCGGCCTTGAAGCTGATCTCCGTGAGGCGCTGCGTCTCCCGGGCGAGCGACAGGGCCTCCTCGGCCTTGGCCAGGTTGGAGCGGGCGTTGTCGTAGTCGAGCCGCGCGGTGGCGACCTCCTGCGACACGCGCGTCTCCACCTGCTTCTGCTGGGCGGCGGCCTCGACCACGCGGGCGGACTCCTCGCGCAGGCTCACCTCGCGCAGGCCTCCGTCCCAGAGCGTCCACGAGCCGTTGAGGGTGAGCGTCCAGACGCTCGCCTGGCCCGCGAAGCCCGCGGCGTTGCTCACGCGGTAGACGCCCGCGAAGTTCACCGAGGGCGCGTAGGAGAACCACACGCCCTGGCGGCGGCCCACGGCCAGGTCCAGGTTGCGGCGCGCGGCGAGCACGTCCGGGCGCGAGTCCTGGGCCTTGCGCGCCAGCTCCTCGTCCTTGGCCGGCACCTCGGGCACGGGGGGCAGCTGGAGGGTGAAGTCCACCGAGTCGCGCTGCAGGAGCGTGGCGAGCGCCAGCCGGGCGGCGTCGTACGAGTTGCGCGCGCGCACCAGGTCCTGCTCGGCGCGGGTGCGGTCGAGCTGGGCGCGAAGCAAGGCCACGCGGGTGACGGTGCCCGCGTCGAAGCGCGCCTGGGTGTCCTTCTCGCGTGCGCGGTTGACGTCCAGGAGGAACTGCGTGGCGCGGATGGACTCCTGGAGCGCCGCGGCGTTGAAGTAGGCCTGGGCCACGCCGAAGAGCACTTCCCGGCGGGTGAACTCGGCGTTGTTCGTGGCCACGTCCTCGGCGATGCCGGCGTTGCGGATGGCGGGCCAGAGCGACGGGGAGATGATGGCCTGGCGCACCTCGGCCTGGGCCGCGAGCGCGTTGTACGGCTGGATGACCACTTCCGGGCCGCCGCCGGGCAGCGTCAGCACGGCCTCGGTCGAGTTGCGGGTGTAGCTGCCGCCCACCGCCACCGTGGGCAGGTAGGCCGCCCACGCGCGGCGCGAGAGCAAGAGGGACTGATCCAACCGGGCGCGCGCCACCTTGATGTCCAGGTTGGTGCGGCGCGCTTCCTCCAGCGCCTCGGGCAGGGTGAGCACCGGCGATGCGGCGCTCACGGTCATCGTGACTGCGAGCAGGGCGATCATGCCGCCTCCTTGTCATGCGCCGGCCGCAGCTCGGTGAGCACGTCACCGCCGTAGGCCCGGGCCACCTCGGCCTCACCCGTTTCCTCGGGCGTGCGCTTGGAACCGAACTTGCGCTTGAACCACGCGGACGCGTCGTCGAACAGCGAGTAGGCGACGGGCGTCACCAGCAGCGTGAGCGCGAGCGACAACGTCTGGCCACCCACCACCACACCGGCCGTGGCGCGGTTGAAGCTCGAGCCCACGCCGTTGGAGAAGAGCAGCGGGATCATGCCGGCCACGAAGGACAGCGTGGTCATGAGGATGGGCTTCAAGCGGTCCCGGCTGCCATGGACGATGGCCTCCAGGCGCGGCAGGCCCTCGGCGCGCAGCTGGTTGGTGTGGTCGATCTGGAGGATGGAGTTCTTCTTCACCACGCCGAAGAGCACCATGATGCCCAGCATCGAGTACATGTCGAGCTGCTGCCGGAAGACGAGCACGGAGATGAGCGCGAAGGGCACCGTGAGCGGCAGGGACAGCAGGATGGTGACGGGGTGGATCCACGAGCCGAACTGGGCGGCGAGGATGAGGTACATGAAGACGAAGGCCATGCCGAAGGCGACGGCGAAGTTGGCGGCGGTGCGGCCCACCTCGCGCGAGCTGCCCGCCGGGGCGATGGTGTAGCCATCGGGCAGCTTCGTCTCGGCGATCATCTTGTTGAACTGCTCCATCACCTGGCCGGAGCTGACGCCGGGGGCGGTGTTGGCGCTCAGGAGGATCTGCCGCTGGCGGTTCATGCGGTTGATCTGCGAGGGGCCGTCCTCCTGCTTGAGCGTGAGCACGTCCGACATGGGCACCGGGCCACGCTTGGAGGGCACGGTGAGCTGGGCGATGTCCTCCACGCTGGCGCGCGTGGACGGGTCGGCGCGCAGGCGCACGTCATAGAGGTTGCCGTTCTCCGCGTAGTTGGACACCTCGATGCCGCCCACGGCGAGCTGCAGGGTGGTGGCCACGTCGGAGATCTGCACGCCCAGGTCGGCGGCGCGCGAGCGGTCGATGTAGGCGCTCACCTCGGGCTTGCCGATGATGAGGTTGCTGTCCGCGTCCACCACGCCGGGGATGCTCTTGAGCTTGGCGAGGAACCCCGAGGCGTGCTTGCCCAGCTCGTCGAAGTCCGGGCCGCGCACCACGTACTGCACCGCGGCCTGGGTGCCACCGCCGCCGAACAGGGGCGCGTTGGTGACGCTCACCCGGTACTCCTTGGGCAGCTTGGAGGTGATGTTGTCACGCACCCGGGCCATGATGTCGTCCTGGGTGTCCTTGCGCTTTTCCGGGTCCACGATCTTCACGAACAGGGCCGCCACGTTGGGCGCCTTGTCCGTGTTGTCACCGATGGTGGTGATGGTGGCGGTGGTCTCGGGAATCTGCTCGCGGATCTCCCGCGCCACGCGCTCGGCCACCACCAGGGTGGAGTCCAGGCTGGTGCCCTCGGGCATGCGCAGGGACACCTGGTACTGGGCCTCGTCGCTCTTGGGCAGGAAGCCCGCGGGCACGGACTTGGCCAGCGGCACGCACGAGCCGAGCGCCGCCACGGAGGCCGTCACGGCCACCCAGCGGTGCGCCATCATCCAGCGCAGGGCACGCTCGTACGCACGCTCGATGGGGCCGTAGACGGCGTCGGTGATGCGCTCGAGCCGGGGCTTGCGGCCCTCGCCGTGCTCGGGGGAGGACGCGCCCACGAGCCAGCGCGCGCACAGCATGGGGGTGAGCGTGAAGGACACCACGAGCGACACGGCGATGGAGAAGGCCATGGTCCAGCCGAAGCTGGCCAGGAAGCGCCCGGGGATGCCGCCCATGAAGGCCACGGGCATGAACACCGCGATGAGCGACAGCGTGGTGGCGAGCACCGCGAGGCCGATCTCCTTGGTGGCCAGGATGGCCGCGGGGAAGGGCTTGAGCTTCTTCTCGTGGATGAAGCGGTGGATGTTCTCGAGCACCACGATGGCGTCGTCGATGACGATGCCCACCGCGAGCGCGAGCGCGAGCAGGCTGATGGTGTTGAGGTTGAGGCCCGCGGCCTGCATCAGGCCGAAGGTGCCGATGATGGACACGGGGATGGCGAGCGCGGCGATGAGCGTGCTGCGCCAGCTGCCCAGGAACACGAGCACCACGAGCGAGGCGAAGAGCGCGCCGAGCAACAGGTGCTCCTGCACCGCGTGCACGGAGGTGAGGGTCGTCTCCGAGTTGTCGCGCACCACGTCCAGGCGGAAGCCCTGGGGCAGCGTGGGGGCGAGCTCCGCCACGCGCCGGCGCACTTCCTTCACCAGCGCCACGGTGTTCTCACCGGACTGCTTGCGGATGGAGAGCATGACGGCCGGCTGGCCATCGCGGCGCGCCGCCGTGGTCGTCTCCTCCTGGCCGTCCTCCACCCGGGCCACGTCGCGCACGCGCAGGATGTGGCCCGCGTTCTCGCGCAGCACCAGGTCGCCCATCTCGTCCACGCTGTTGACGCGGCCGCGCAGGCGCAGGGTGAGGTTCTGGGGGCCCGTCTCGATGCTGCCGCCGGGCAGGGACATGTTCTGCGCGGAGATGGCGCGCTGCACCTCGGCGGCGCTCACGCCCTCGGCGCGCATGCGCACCGGGTCCAACCACACGTTCACCTGGCGCTTGGTGCCGCCGATGAGCGACACCTGACCCACGCCCTGCACCGTCTCCAGCTTGCGGCGCAGCACGCGGTCCGCGTACTCGGTGATCTCCCGCGTGGGCTTGTCCGCCTGGAGCGACAGGATGATGACCGGGACCGCGTCCGGGTCGAACTTCTGCACGAGCGGCGTCTCGATGTCCCGAGGCAGATCGTAGGTGATCTGGTTGATGCGGTCGCGCACCTCCTGCACCGCCACGTCCACGTTCTTCTCCAGGACGAAGGTGACGATGACCGTGCTCACGCCCTCGGACGTGACGGAGGACAGCTCATCGATGCCGGAGATGGTGTTGACGGCCTCCTCCACCTTGTCGGTGATGTCCGTCTCCATCTCCTCGGCGGCCGAGCCGGTCAGACGGGTGACGACCACCACGGTGGGGAAGTCCAGTTTGGGAAAGCGATCGATGGTGAGCTTCGAGTAGCCGACGCCCCCGAGCACGCAGATGAGCAGGATGAGCACCGACGCGAGGACGGGCTTGCGGACACACAGACTGGCGAGCCATTGCATGGTTCGTTCTTCCTCGGACTACTGCAGCTTCTGGCCGTCGCGCAGCTCGGGCCGCGCCACCGCCACCACGCGCTCACCCACGCGCACGCCCGCCACCACCCCCACGTTCTCCCCACTGCCCTCGCTCACCTGAACGAAGCGCTCCTCCAGCCGGCCGTCGGTCACCACGAAGACCTTGCGGCGCGCGCCCTCCTCCACCAGCGCCTTGCGCGGCACCACCGGCATGGGCTGCTCGGTGAGCTGCACCCGCGCCGTGGCGAACTGGCCCGGCAAGAGCGCCCGCTCCTTGTTGGGCACCAGCGCCTCCACCACCAGGTCCCGGCTGCCCGCGCGCAGGCCCGCGCCCACGAACGCCACCTTGGCCTGGTGCACCACCTTGGGCGCGGCCGTGAGGGTGAACTCCACCGGCTGATCCTTCTGGATGAGCGCCGCGGAGGCCTCGGGCACCGTGAGCTGCAGGCGCAACGGGTCCAACGCCACCAGCGTCACCACCTTGGTGGGCGGCTGCACGTACTCGCCCACGGACACCGTGCGCTCGCTCACCACGCCGTCGAAGGGCGCGCGGATGGTGGCGTCCGTCACGTTGATCTCCAGGAGCGACTGGCGCGCCAGGGCGCTGGACACCACGGCCGCGGCGTTGCGGCACTGGGCCGCGGCCCGATCATGGTCCGCCGTGGAGATGGTGCCGCTGGCGAAGAGCTTCTCGTTGCGCTCGCAGTCGGCGTTGGCCAGCTGCTGCTGGCTCTTGGCCTGCACCACCTGGGCCCGGGCGTCCTCGAGGTTGGCCGTGGCCGCGCGCGCGTCCAGGCGGGCGAGCACCTCGCCCTTCTTCACCACCGAGCCGCGCTCGGCGTGCACGGACACCACCTTGCCCGTCACCCCCGCGGCCACGTCCGCGTCCTCGTTGGCCGACAAGGAGCCGGTGACCGTCAGGTAGCGCGGCACCTTCTCCTCGACCACCGCCACCGTGTCCACCTGCACCGGGCTCTCGGTCGCGGCGGCCGGACGCGCCGCGGCGCCCTTGCCCTCGGCCGCGTCCACCTTGCCGCCACACCCCACCCCGGCGCCCAGTGTCAACACCAGCCCGCCCACCACCGCGCCGCGCACCGCCATCGTCCTGCCCTGTCGATGAGACTTCCGCATACCGTGCTCCCGTGGGGGCTTCCCTGTCGGAGCGCCCCTCGGCCGAGATAAGTTAGTAACGGGAAACTAACTAACTCTCGGCCCGAGGGGGTGTCAAGTTCAGGAAAGTCGCACGCGAGGCAAGGAGGGGTTGCTTCCCCGCTCGCTGGTAAAAGGCGATGGCGCTTCGCGTTAAGGGTTCGTGATCCCTCCTGGAAAGTCAGCTAACGTCGCGCGCCCATCCCACAGAAGGAGTCGCCGTCGAAGGCCCCGCCATGAACGTCGTCTTCATCTCGCCCCAGTTCCCGCCCCAGTTCTTCCATTTCGTGTCCGCCCTGCGTGAGCGCGGCGTCAACGTGCTCGGCATCGGGGACGCGCCCTACGACGCCCTGCGGCGGGAGCTGCGGGACTCGATGTCCGAGTACTTCTTCACGCCCAATCTCAATGACGTGGACGCGCTGCAGCGCGCGGTGGGCTACTTCACCTGGCGTCATGGTCGCATCCACCGCATCGACTCGCTCAACGAGACGTGGCTGGAGGTGGAGTCGCACCTGCGCGAGGCCTTCAACGTGCCGGGCCTGCAGCCCGCGGACATCGCCCGGCTGCGCTCCAAGCACGGCATGCACGACGTGTTCAAGCGCGCGGGCCTGCCCCACCCGGACGCCATCCTCGTGCGCGACGCGGCACAGGTGAAGGCGTTCGGCCGCCAGGTCGGCTACCCGCTCGTGCTCAAGCCGGACGTGGGCGTGGGCGCGGCGCGCACCTTCAAGGTGTCCAGCGACGCCGAGGTGGACGAGGCCTTCACCACCCCCCTGCCCGGCTACGTGGCCCAGGCCTTCGTGCGCGGCACCATCGTCACCTACGACGGCCTGGTGGATGGCCAGGGCCGCATCGTCTTCTCCACGAGCCACGAGTACAGCGACGGCATCATGGAGTCGGTGCTGGAGAAGAAGGACCTGTGCATCTGGAGCCACAAGCAGCTGCCGCCCGCGCTGGACGCCATGGGCCGCCAGATGGTGGAGGCGCTGGGCCTGCGCGAGCGCTGGTTCCACCTGGAGTTCTTCCGCCTGGCCGATGGCAGCTTCGTGGCGCTCGAGGCCAACCTGCGGCCACCCGGCGCCTTCGTCACGGACATGATGAACTACGCGGGGGACACGGACGTGTACCGGCTGTGGGCCCGCCTCATCACCGGCGATGACCTGAGCGGATTTCAGTACGTGCCCAAGTACCACGTCTGTCACATCGCCCGGCGCACCGGCCACACCTACCGCTACGGACACTCGGAGGTGGTGGCGCGCCTGGGCGAGAACCTGCTGCAGCACCGCGAGCTGCCCTCCGTGTTCACCAGCGCCCTGGGCGATGAGATGTACCTCACGCGCCACCCGGACCTGGAGACCATGCGCGAGGCCATGCGCATCGTGCAGACCCGCTCCTGAGTCCGTCCCGCCGCCCCGGCCACCGCCCTCCTGCTCCCGAGGGCGGCCCGGCGCGGGGCGCGCGCTCAGCCGAGCAGCCAGTGCATGGCGCTCGGCAGCCGGCGCTGCCAGGCCTTCTCGTCGTGATGGCCCCCGGGCTCGAGCACCAGCGCGAGCTCGTGGTCGCCGTACCCCAGGCCCTTGAGGTGGTGGTAGAAGTCACGCGTGGACTCGCCGTAGCGCATGACGTAGCCCACCGGATCCACCGTCTCGTGCAGGCCCGCGTCCAGGTAGATGCGCGACCAGCGCCGGGTGTGGTGCGTCCACTCGGAGAAGAAGCGGTCCCACCCCCACATCACCGAGGGCGACAGGCCGCCAATCCGGCCGAACAGGTCCGGGCGGCGCCAGCCCATGTACAAGGACATGAGCCCACCGAGCGACGAGCCCATGACGGCCGTCCACTCGGCGCCCCCGCGGGTGCGGTACGTCCCGTCCACATAGGGCTTGAGCGTGTCGGTGAGGAAGCGCACGTAGGCGTCGCCCTGGGCGTGCACGTGGCTGCGCGGCTCGTCCCACGGCGAGTACTCGGACAGCCGGTTGTGCGTGGAGTCCACCGCGACGATGAGCCAGGGCTCGGTGCGGCCCTCGGCCACCAGGTACTCCAGGGCGTCGTTCGCGCGCCACGTGTCGTAGATGGCCGACTCGGCGTGCGCGAAGACGTTCTGCCCGTCGTGCATGTAGAGCACGGGGAAGCGGTGCCCGGGCGCATGGTCATACGCGTCCGGGGTGTAGATGCGCACGGTGCGGGAGAACCCCTCTTGGGGCGATGCGAAATCTCGGAGGATGTGGACGTGGCCCATACGTGGTTCGGCGTTCGACGCGGAGCGTAAAGCCCAACCATAGGCCGACTCGCGTCGGGCCGCCATCTCTCCCGAACGGACCTCAGCGGTTGTAGGGCACCTCCTGGATCCACCGGAAGCCCCGGCCGAGCAGCTCGCTCCGGGACGTGTCCACCCCGCGCAGGCGCGCCTCGATGTCCGCCCCGTACAGCCGTCCCTTGAGCACGAGGTGCGCCGCGTCCGGCCGCTCGTAGGTGAACACGGGCGCCTCCACCGGGGGGCCCCCCATCGCCCCGAGCGTGAGCGTCCGCCGGGTGGGATCGTCCGTCAGACGGAAGTAGTGCACGCGCGCGTCGTCCAGCGTGCGCACCTGCATCACCCCCCGCGCGTTGATGGTCACGTGGCGCCAGCCCAGGCGATCGCCCACCAGGAGCGGCCGGGCCTGACCGTCCCGCTGGAAGGACTCCACCGTGTAGAGCCCCATCAGGGGGAAGTCCTGGTGCGCCTGGCGCACCTCCCACCGGGCGTGGGCCGGGGCGTAGACGAGCCACGCCACCGCGCTCCACTTGGCGCCCCCGAGCGCCCAGCGCTTCCAGCCCGACACGGCGAGGAACGGGCGCGGCGGCGCCGCCACCGCCGTCTGGTGCAGCACCAGCACCTGCGCGAGCCGCTTCACGTCCGGCAGCATCAGGAAGACACACAGCCCGAGCAGGTACGAGGACCAGAACTTGACGGGCACGTCATAGAAGACGTTGAGCGCCACCACGTGGGTCATGACGACCGCGAGCACCATCGCGCCCAGCGTGGTGGTGCGGCGCCAGAACAGCAGCACCGCGCCCAGCACCTCCGCGCCCCCGGTGAACAGGTTGTAGCCCGGCGACACGCCCATGAAGGTCCACAGCAGGCCCATGGGCGAGAACTGCCCCAGGGGTTGGAGCATCCGCTCGGGGCCGGGGGCGGCGAACTGGAGGTGGAACACCTTGGACAGGCCGTAGCTCAGCAGCGCGGAGGCCACGTAGTAGCGCACGTAGACGCGCAGCACGTCATGGGCCCGCGTGTACTCGCTCCGCATGCGATCCACCCAGGACCACGCCCCCGTCACCCCCGCCGCGAGCACCGCGATCAGCGCCATCCGCACGCAGTCGTACAGGGTGTCCCCGCTGCCCGTGGGCACGACGGCGATGGGGGCGTCCAGCCGCAGCACGTGTGCGCCCAGCCAGGGCACCACGGACCGCCAGAAGGCCTCCACCGCCGTCTGCGCCGCGTCCCAGCCCAGCGCCTCCAGGGGAAAGGGCACGCCGTAGAGGACCACGTAGGCGAAGAAGAACCGGAAGGCGAGCCGGCGCCCGAGGCTCCATCGCACGGGCACGGCCTCTGCCCGTGGCACCCCGTCGGCGAGGGGAGACACGGGCGCGGCGGCTTCGGGCGACAGCGGACGGACGGGCTGCATGGGGACCCCCTGGGCCCCCGACTCTAGCCCGCGCGCGGCCCCCGAAGACAAACGCCCCACCCCCCTGGCATTCCAGGGAAGCGGGGCGTGGACCTTCAGGAGAAGCCCGGGCCTACGACGGGCCTACAAGGTGCGGCCCGCCTTGAGCATGGCCTCGCCCACGTGCTGGCGGATCTCCTCCACCTTGGCCTCCCAGCTCTCGTGGCGGATGCGCTCGGCGCGCTCGCGCGAGGGACCGGCGCCCTCGGCCAGGCACTCGTCGATCTTCCGCACGAAGTCCGCCTCGTCCGTGGCCAGCTTGCACAGGCCCACCTTGCGCACCTCGGGGATGTCCGAGGACACCACCGGCAGGCCCGCCGCGAGGTACTCGCGCACCTTGAGCGGGTTGGCGTTGAGCGTGAGCTCGTTGACCCGGAAGGGCATGAGCGCCACGTCGAAGGCGCGGCAGTAGCCGGGCAGCTCCGCGTAGGACTTGCGCCCGAGGAAGTGCACGTTGGGCAGCGCCTTGAGCGCCGCCGGATCCACGTCCGGCGCCACCTTGCCGATGATGACCACCGAGCCCTCGGGGTGCGCCTTGGCCGCCGCGGCCAGGGCCTCCATGTCCACCCAGTCCGCCACCAGCCCGAAGAAGCCCAGGATGGGCTTGGGCAGGTTGGCGATGTCCGCCGGGATGGGCGTGGACGCGTCACACGCCTTCACGAAGTGGTTGAAGTCCACGCCGTGGCGCACGAGCGAGGTGCGCGGGTTGATGCGCGCCTTGTTCTCGCGCAGCCGCTCGGCCGACGTGATGACCACGTCCGCGCGTTTGAGCAGCTGCTCCTCCATCTCCGCGATGTGCCGCCCGTTCGTGTCGCTGAACGCGGAGAACTCGTCCACGCAGTGGTAGACGACGAACTCCTCGCCGAGCCGCCCGGACACCGGCGCCGAGGCCGGCAGGAACGACCAGGAGATGGGCCGCTTGAAGTGCAGCTGGCGCATGGCGCGCAGCACCTGGGCGCGCAGGAGCGTGCGGTTGAACGCGCGCACCGCCTCCGAGCCGTAGAAGGGCACCGCCAGCGGCGCGAGCACGAACAGGTTCGGCTCCACCTCGCGCACGCCCTCGGTGAACTTGGACAGCTTGTTCCAGATGCGCTTGACGTCGTGGGCGTTCGCCTTGGGCGCCCGGTTGCCAATGCTGTTCACCCACAGCACGCGGTTGTCTCGCGACAGGATCCGCATGATGTGGACCTTGGAGAGCGGATCCCCATCCCAGTCATTGGAGAAAACCACCAGGTCCCTGCCACGCAGGGAACGTCGGGACAGATCCATTTCCTCACTGCGCCGCATGTATCTCGCCTCCGAAAATCGTGGATGGAGTCAGCTCTCCATAAAGTTTCTTCAACACGGGCCCGGCATCGGGCGACACCACCTGCACGGGCCCCGCATCGAGCGCGTGGTGAACCTGGGCCGCCAGGTCCTCCGCGTCACCTGCCCGGAAGGTGTGGGCGCCTTGAGGACGGGCACACACGTCACTGGCCACACAGGGAACACCCAGGGCGAGCGCCTCGCGCACGGAGATGGCGTCTCCGTCATGGGTGGTGGGACGGATGAACGCGTCACAGCGCGCCATGAGGGCGAGCGCCTGGGCGTGCTCCAGCTCCCACAGGTTCTCCAACAGCGACTCGACACCGGCTTCGCGCGCATCGCGCATGAAGTCCTCCGAACGGGTTCCCGGACCGAACACGGCGAGCCCCACTCCGGGCCGCCCGTCCGCGATCCGCCGCAGCGCGCGGAACATCAGCGCGCGGCCATAGACGGGCGAGGGGTGGTGCGCCATGGCGAGCAGCGTCTGCCTGCGCGCGCGCGCCTCGAGAATGGCCGGGGTCGGCTCGCCCGGACGCACCTGCGAGCCGCAGAAGGCCGGGTAGACGACCACCTTCTCCGCGGGCACGCCGCAGTCCACCAGCGCCGTGCGCACCGCCTCGGACACGGCCACCACCCGTCCGTAGCCCGCCAGGGCCGCCCGGGCCAGGAGCCGACGGGACAGGGAGCCCGCCAGGTAGTCCGGGATGAGCCCCGAGTGCAGGGTGATGACCCGCCCCGAGCGAGGCGCGGGCACGGACGCGGCGGCGGCGAGCAGCCAGGACTTCGGGTTGTTGCCGCTCGTGTGCAGGTGCACCGTCCAGCCCTCGCGCAGGAAGCGCGCGAGCGTCAGGCCGAACGCGGCCGGGGTTCGTACCGGCAGCACGTCCGGCGCGGGCCGTCCGCCCTTGCCGATGTCCAGCACCACCGTCTCCACCCCACCCTCGCGCAGCGAGCCGTGGAGCTGTTGCACGTGCACCGCCACACCCCCATGGGGCGGCGGGTAGTCACCCACCAGGAGCACTTTCATGTCGGCAGGCCCTCCGGACTAGCGCGCGACGGAGGTCAGGGGCGGAGGCACGGCCTTCACCTCGTTGCGCCGGTCCACCTGGGGACGCAGTCCCATCTCGCGCTCGTAGGTGGCCAGCGGATCCGGATCCTTGCGGATCTCCCGCGCGGGAATGCCCCCCACCACCGCGCCCGGCGCCACGTCCTTCACCACCACGGCGTTGGCGCCGATGATGGCGAAGTCGCCGATGTGCACCGGGCCGAGGATCTTCGCCCCCGCGCCGATGCGCACGTAGTCGCCGATCACCGGCAGCTGCTTGAGGCCCGAGCGCCCGCCCACCGTCACCTGGTGGGAGATGAGGCAGTGCCGGCCAATCTTCGCGTCCTTGTGGATGACGATGCCCATGCCGCCGTAGCCCAGCTGGGTGCCCTCGCCGATCTCCGCCTCGGGCGGCAGATACGAGCCATGCAGGAAGTGGATGACCTTGCGCAGCATTCCTGGCAGCACGGGCACGCCCCGCTGGTGCAGCTTGTGTCCGAGCCGGTACAACCCAATCGCGTCGATCCCCATCACGCCCTCTCCCCTGTTGAACGGTGACGCCAAGCTAGGTACCCACCCCCAAGGGCGGGAGTCCCCCTGGACCGCTCAACGTTCACCAGCTAGCGGATCACCGCCCCCGCGTTCCGGCGCGAGCGCAGTGCCGTCAAGAAACCCAGCGGCCGGACCCCGGTGGCCGTCAAGACACCCACATATCCCAGCACGAAGAGGACCCCCGCCACGGCCAGGGGCAGCGCCCGCCAGACGAAGCCCTCGGGCAGGCCGCTCCACGCCTGGTGGGTGGTGGCGCGCAGGGCGAACACCGCGCCCCCCGCCGCCAGGGCCGCCAGCGACGCCTTGCCCAGCTCTCCCCAGGGGATGAGGTCGCGCACCCGCAGGCGCAGCGAGGGGGTGGACAGCGCCGCCGGCACCCGCGCGAGCAGCGTGCACTTGCCCACCAGCTCCGCCACGGCCCAGGACACCACGCCCCCCATCATCCCGAAGCGCTTGACCCCCACCCACACGAGCGGCACCGTCACCGCCGCCTTCACCAGGTAGGACAGGAAGATGGCCCGCGTGTGCCCCCGCGCGCGCAGCACGCCGTCCATGGGGAGGATCGCCAGCACCACGCCCAGCACGCTGACGCGGAAGATGGGCACCGCCTCGAGGAACTTCGCGCCGAACAGCGCCCCGATGAACTCGGGCGCGGCGGCGAAGAGGAACGCGCTGAAGGGCAAGAAGAGGAAGGCGAGCTTGCCCGCGGCTTCGCGGAACGCCTCCACGCCCTCCTCCAGCCGGCCCTGCTTCTCCAGCTCGCCCAGCCGCACCATGAGCACCTCGCTCG
Organism: Archangium primigenium; assembly: GCF_016904885.1. NCBI lineage: Bacteria > Pseudomonadati > Myxococcota > Myxococcia > Myxococcales > Archangiaceae > Melittangium > [Archangium] primigenium. The sequence goes on along the minus strand of NZ_JADWYI010000001.1, from coordinate 4,892,727 downwards.
TGGGCGTGTAGAGCAGGTCCACCACCGGCAGCTGGAAGCAGCCCACCCGGTAGAGCGCGTACAGGGCCGGGCTCACCACGCCCGCCACCATATAGAGGTGGGCGTTCTGCTGGGGGATGGCGAGCGCCATGGCCGCGCCGAAGGGCGCCGCGTACACGAGCTGCTCGCGCAAAAGCCCCGCCCGCACGAGCGGACCGGTGCTGCCCCGCGGCGCCACCACCCAGGTGGCCGCGTAGCGCAGGAAGGTGAAGCCCACCACCGCCCACATCATCCCGTGCAGCCCGAAGCCCAGGAGGCACGGCACCACCATGGCGGCCGCGCGCACCGCGTCCGACACCAGGTAGACGAGCGCCGACTGCTTCGTCTTGCCCTGGCTGGTGAGGGAGATCTCCAGCGGGAAGGAGCCCAGGAGGAAGGCGGTGTAGAGCGCGAGCGTGCCCCGGTGCTCGAGCAGCGCCGGGTTGTCGAAGTGGCGCGCCACGGGACCCAGCAGGGCCCACACGAGGCCCGCGGCCACCACGCCCGCGGCGGACATGAACAACAGCGTCTGCCCGAGCCAGGGACGCTTCTCCTCGGCGCGCGGCAGGAAGTAATAGAGGCTCTGCACCACCCCGAAGGGCAGCACGTAGTAGAGCGTCGTGGCGATGAGGAAGAGCTGGTAGTAGGTGCCGTACTCCGCGAGGCTCAACACCCGCGCGAGCACGAGGGGAATGGACAACGTGAGCCCGGCGGTGAACAGCCGGGCCAGCACGAGGGGACCCGCCTTCCCCATGAAGGAGGAGGCGGGCTTCGGGGGGACAGCGTCGCTCACCAGGCGACCCCTTCCTGGATGATGGGGCTGGGCGGCGGCGAGAGCGCGTCCTTGTCCTTCTCCGTGCGCTGCGGGCGGCGGCCGAGCACCGGCTCGCGCATGCCCAGGGTGCCGAAGCAGTCGTCCAGCTGGCACACGGTGAGGCTCGGCGAGTAGCTGCCCGTCACCCCCACGCTGAAGTTCTCCCAGAGCACCTTGCGCTTGAGGGTGAAGGGGTTGCCGCCGATGCGGTTGGACATGTCCTCGGTGGTGACGGCCGAGCGGAAGCCGTTGCGCATGAGCACGTCGATGACGTCGTCCGAGTACCAGCCGTTGCAGTAGGCGAAGTCGCGCACGGGCGTGCCCAGCTCGCGCTCGATGATGGCCTTGGACTCACGCACCTCGCGCTCCACCACGTCCAGGGGCTCGTGGGTGAGCACCACGTGGCCGAGCGTGTGCGCGCCGAACTCGAACCCGTCCCGGGCCATCTCGCGCACCTCGTCCCAGTTCATCAGGTCTCCCTGCTCGGGCAGCTTGGGCACGTCGGGGCCCAGGCGCGCCTCCAGCGCGTGGATGGTGTCCACGAGCGTGGCCGAGGAGTGATGGCCGATGAAGTCGTCGAGCGCGGCGGACAGGCGCTTGCGCCCGGACATCACCTCCGTCATCAGGCTGGCCGCGGGCTCCTCCAGCACGTCGAACATCGGCTGGAAGCCCTGCGCCTGCACCTGGTGCACCAGGTGGAAGAGCCGGTCGTGGTTGAAGCGGAAGTCCGTGCCGATGAGGTTCGAGGGCAGGTAGGTGATGGCCGGCACGCCCATCTCCTTGAGGACCGGGTAGGCGTAGCGGTACACGTCCCGGTAGCCGTCATCGAACGTCACCACGCACAGGTCGTCGTGGGCCGTCTTCGCCCCGGACATCACGTCCAGCGCCTCGCCGATCGTGGCGAACTTGTAGCCCGCCGCGGACAGGCCCTCCAGGTGCCGACGGAACGTCTCCTGGGAGATGAGCAGGCCGGGGATGGAGCGCTGCAGCTCCCCGAAGAAGTCCTCCACCACCCGGTGATAACTGACGATGAGCACCCGGCGGCCACCCGACTGGTGCCGCCTGTAGGAGGCCAGGGCCTTGCGCAATCCACTGTGGTGGAGCACCCCCGCCGCCGCCGACTTCATCGCCCGCCGCACCACGCCTCGCATGTCCATCGCTGTTTTCCTCTCCAGGTGACTCCGCATGCTTCTGCGGCGTTTCCTTGCACCCGGTATGCCAGCGGATTCCCAGGCCCCCTCCGGGAAAGGGGCACCCTCGCATAGGGTAAGTCCTTGCCCAGGGCGTGCCGTCCACGGGGGGTGATCCCCGCAATGGAGGTGTTGACGGGGTGAAACAGTCACCGTTCCGCCGCTGACAAGTGCCCCGTTATCCGGGCAACCCCCGCCTGTCCGTTCTGGAGAGGGCGGCCGGGCGGCCGAGCGGAGGCTGAAAAAAGTTCTCCTCTTCTGTCCCCCGGTCCACCCCCTCGGTCCCGGGGCGGGACGGAAAATTGCCCTCCGAGGGAGATCACCTGCCGCCCTTCTCCGAGGCGCCGTGTCCCCTCGCCGCCCAGGCGGCCCCGGGTGCTTTCGCTGGAGTGTGGAGAAGTTTCCAGTTACGAACGCTCCCGCCGATGGATGCTTCTCCCGCGCCGCCCCCCGCGCTCGCCTTCCATGACGTCAGCAAGCGCTATGGCCGCCATTGGGCCCTGGCGCGCTTGAGCTACTCCCTGCCCCAGGGGCGCTCGTTGCTGCTCACCGGGCACAACGGCTCCGGGAAGACGACGCTCCTGCGGCTGGTGGCCACGGCGCTCTCCCCCACCCATGGCCGGGTGGAGGTGCGTGGGCGAGACTGTGTGCAGGAGCGCGAGCAGGTGCGCCGCGAGGTGGCGCTGCTGTCCCACGCGAGCTTCCTTTATGAGGACCTGACGGCGCAGCAGAACCTGGTGGTGCTGGCGCGGCTGTTGGGCGTGGCGTCTCCGGCGGACGTGGCCGAGGGCCTGCTCGGCAAGGTGGGGCTGACGCAGCGCACGGAACGCCCCGTGCGGCAGTTCTCCGCGGGCATGCGCAAGCGCCTGGCCATCGCGCGACTGCTGCTCAAGAAGCCCGCGGTGGCGCTGCTGGACGAGCCCTTCGGGGAGCTGGATCCCGCCGGCATCGCGGCCATGGAGGCCATCATCGGCGAGCTGAAGACATCGGGCGTCACCGTGGTGCTCGCCACCCACCTCATCGAACAGGGCCTGAGCCTGTGCGAGGAGCGCCTCCACCTGTCGGACGGCCGGGCGGTGGCGGCATGAGCGACTTCCGGCGCATCTCCCTGCCGCGGGCCGTGGGTGTTTTGCTCGCCAAGGACCTGCTCATCGAGTGGCGCACGCGCGCCCGGCTCAACGCGCTCATCTTCTTCGCCCTGGCCACGCTGCTGCTCTTCTCCTTCGCGGTGGGGCCGGACACACGGCTGCTGGCGCGCAACGCGGGGGGCTACCTGTGGCTCGCCCTCCTGTTCGCCAGCGTGCTCGCCCTGGGGGAGTCCTTCCGGGTGGAGCAGGAGAACCTCACCCTGGACGGGCTGCGGCTCGCGCCGACGGACGCGCGGGCCATCTTCCTGTCCAAGGCCCTGGGCAACACCCTCTTGCTCGTGGCGCTGGGCGTCTTGCTGGTGCCCGTCATGGTGGCGCTCTACGGGGTGGAGCTGGTCATGGGGCCTGTCCCCCTGGCGACCACCCTGGTGCTCGGCTGCATGGGAATCAGCGCGCCGGGCACGGTGTACTCGGCCATCGCGAGCAACGCGCGGGCACGGGACGTGCTGCTTCCGTTGTTGCTGTTCCCGCTCATCATCCCGGCGCTCCTGGCGGCGGCCAAGGCGACCCAGCTCGTGCTGCAAGGCGACCCCATGCAGCAGCTGGGCTCATGGTTCGGGCTCCTGTCGGGATTCAATCTGATTTACTGGGGACTGGGCTTCGCGCTCTTCCCCCGCGTCATCGAGGACTAGAGGTAGGCATGCACACGGTGCTTCAGGTGCTTTCGGCGGCGGCGGCGCTCGCGTCGGTCGGTCTGGGAATCTTCCTGGGCGTGAAATGGGCGCCCCCCGGCTCGCGCTACAACGGCCGGCCGCTGCTCTGGGGCATGACGGGCGTGGCCCTGGCCCTGCTGGCGCTCGGCTCGTGGATGGGCCTGGCCTGGACGCCGCCCGAGCGGGAGATGGGCCAAGTCTACCGCATCATCTACGTGCACGTGCCGGCCATGTGGATGAGCCTCCTGGCGCTGGTGCTCAACTTCTGCTTCTGCGTGGCGTACCTCTTCAAGTCGAGCTGGAAGAAGGACGCCATGGCCGAGGCCTCCGCCGAGGTGGGCCTCCTGTTCGGCACCTATGGCCTGGTGCTCGGCTCCATCTGGGGCAAGCCCACCTGGGGCGTGTACTGGGACTGGGATCCGCGGCTGACGGCCATGGCCATCATGCTGGTGACGTACGTGGGCTACACGGCGCTGCGCCGCTTCGTGGAGGATCCGGAGAAGCGCGCGGTGTGGAGCGCCGTGGTGGGCATCATCTCGGGCATCAACACGCCCATCGTCTGGCAGTCGGTGAAGTGGTGGCGCAGCCTGCACCAGGTGCAGTCCACGCCCAAGACGGTGGATCCGGACATGGTGCTCGCGCTGCGGGTGAACGCCTGGGCCTCGCTCATCCTGCTCACGCTCTTCCTCCTGCACCGCTACCGCATCGCCCTGGCCACGCGCGAGGCCGAGGTGGCCCTGCCCGACGCCCTGCCCCCCGATGCGTCCGGGTCTCCCAAGGTCTCCCCGCCGCGCGGCACCCCCACGGAGGTCGTCTGATGTCCGCCCTGTACGAGGTCTCCACCGCCGTGCTCGCCCAGGTGGGCGAGGGTCGAATCCGGGGCGGCTGGGGCTACATCTGGAGCTCCTACGGCATCGCCTGGGGCTCGCTCGCGCTCTACGGCCTGTCGCTGTGGCTGCGCCGTCCCACTTCTTCGCGCCCTTCCAAGGACTGAGCCCCCCATGACGACGACTCCGCAGACGCGCAACCGCCTCATCGCCGTGGCGGCCCTGCTGGTGGCCGGTGCCGGCCTCGCCCTGGTGGCCTTCGGCAACATCGGCGAGAACCTCGTCTACTACTGGCGGCCCTCGGAGATGCTGGCCCAGGGCGACAAGGCCTACGGCCCCATCATCCGCCTGGGCGGCCAGGTGCAGCCGGGCAGCATCCAGTGGGACGAGCAGCACACCACCCTGCACTTCCGCGTCATGGACAGCGAGCAGCCCGACGCGGCGCACGTGCTCGTGCGCACGAGCGAGGTGCCGCCGCAGATGTTCCGCGAGCGCATCGGCGTGGTGGTGGAGGGCACCTACGACAAGTCCCAGACGTTCCAGGGCAGCCGGCTCATGGTGAACCACTCCAACGAGTACCGCGCGCCCAAGACGGACGAGGACGTGAAGAAGATGTTCGAGGAGATGCAGAAGCAGGAGACGACCACCACCGCCTCGGCGAGGAGCCCGTGAAGTCCTCGCTCGGCTATGGACTGGTGCTCGCGGGCCTGGCGTTCGCGAGCTTCGGCGCGCTGGTGGGCCTGGTCAGCGGCATGCGCCGCAACGACGCGGCCTTCCCCTGGGTGATGCGCTGCGTGGTGGGCTTCTTCGCCTGCATGCTGGGCGCCAACGGGGTCATGGAGTGGGCGCTGCTCTCCAATGACTTCAGCGTGAAGTACGTGGCGCAGGTGGGCAGCATCGCCACGCCCACGCCCTATAAAATCGTGTCGCTGTGGAGTGCCCTGGAAGGCTCCATCCTCTTCTGGGGCTTCATCATGGGCAGCTACGTGATGGCGTTCGCGTGGGTGCACCGCCGCGAGCACGCGCGGTACATGTCGCTGGCGCTCGGCACCATGCTCGCGGTGGGCGTGTTCTTCGCCTTCCTCATCGCGGGGCCGGCCAACCCCTTCCACGCGATGTCGCCGGTGCCCGCGGACGGCCCGGGCCCCAACGCGCTGCTACAGAACCACTACCTGATGATCATCCACCCGCCCATGCTGTACCTGGGCTACGTGGGCATGACGGTGCCCTTTGGCATCGCGGTGGCGGCGCTGCTGCGCGGGGAGATGGGGGATGCGTGGATGGCGCCCCTGCGGCGCTGGACGCTCTTCGCCTGGCTGTTCCTGAGCATCGGCATCATCCTGGGCGCGTGGTGGGCGTACGCGGTGCTCGGCTGGGGCGGCTACTGGGCGTGGGACCCGGTGGAGAACGCGTCCTTCCTGCCGTGGCTGACGGCCACCGCGTTCATGCACTCCACGCTCGTGCACGAGCGCAAGAAGATGCTCAAGCTGTGGACGCTGAGCCTCGTGCTGTCCAGCTTCGTGCTCACCATCCTGGGCACGTTCATGACGCGCTCGGGCATCTTCAACTCGGTGCACAGCTTCACGCAGTCGGACATCGGGCCCACGTTCCTCGTCTTCATCGCCGTGCTGCTCTTCGTGTCCGTCACGCTCCTGGCCGTGCGCGGCCCGCTGCTCGTGGCCGAGAGTCAGATCAAGTCGCTGCTGTCGCGCGAGACGACCATCCTGGTGAACAACCTGGTGTTCGTGGCCATCACCTTCACGGTGCTGCTCGGCACGCTCTACCCGCTCATCTCCGAGGCGGTGCGCGACGTGAAGGTGAGCGTGGGCGAGCCGTACTTCAACAAGATGGCGGTGCCCGGCGGCGTCATGGTGCTCTTCCTCATGGGCGTGGGCCCCATGCTTCCCTGGGGCAGCGCGGATCCCAAGACGGTGCGCGAGCGCTTCTGGATTCCGGCGGCCGTGGGCGTGGCGGTGGTGGGCGCGTGTCTGGCGGGGGGCCTCAGGGGCTTCTACCCGCTGCTCACGTTCGGGCTGGCGGGCTTCGTGACGGTCATCACCCTGCGCGAGCTGGCGCTGCCGGTGAAGGTGCGCATGCAGGAGCACCGCGAGGGCTTCGTCTCGGCGCTGGTGGGCAGCGCCACCCGGGCGCGGCGGCGCTTCGGCGGCTACATCGTGCACCTGGGCATCGTGATGATCCTGGTGGCGGTGGGCGCCTCGTCCGCCTACGTGACGCGCACCTCGGGCACGGTGCGCGAGGGCGAGTCGCTGAAGATCGGCGGCTACCAGGTGCAGTACCTGGGGCTGGCCAGCGGGCGCGAGCCGCACCGCACCTATGTGGCGACCCATCTGCGCGTCACCGCGCCGGACGGCTCGGTGAGTGAGCTGTCCCCCCGGATGAACTACTACGAGACCATGACGGATCCGGTGGGCACGCCCGCGGTGCGCTCCACGCCCCGTGAGGATCTCTACCTGTCGCTCATGGCCTTCTCCGAGGAGCGGCGCACGGCGAGCTTCAACGCGTGGATCTTCCCGCTGGTGGGGTGGATCTGGTGGAGCATCCCCCTGCTGGTGCTCGGCACGCTCATCGCGCTGTGGCCGGCGCGCAAGGCGCGCGCCGTGGCCGAGCCGCGCGTGACGCCCGCGGTGGGCGCTCCGCCCGAGCCCGGGGCCGGCATGAACCAGGGGGCGGCATGAACTGGCGTGTCACGGCGCTCTTCGGGGTGATGTGCCTGGCCCTGGTGGGCGTGCTCTACAAGGGCTTCGGGCGCAATCCGCACGAGGTGCCCTTCATGCTCAAGGGCCAGAAGGCCCCCGGCTTCACCCTGCAGTCGCTCGACAGCGGGCAGCGCGTGAGCCTGGAGCAGCTCAAGGGCCGCCCGGTGGTCGTCAATTTCTGGGCGTCGTGGTGCGGCCCCTGTCAGAGCGAGCACCCGGTGCTCGAGTGGGGCGCCAAGCAGTTCGGCACCCAGGCGCAGTTCCTCGGCGTGGTGTTCGAGGACACGGACGACAACGCACGCGCCTTCCTGTCGCGCTTCGGCGCGAGCTTCCCGCAGCTGTCCGATCCGCGCTCGCGCATGGCCGTGGACTACGGGGTCGCGGGCGTGCCCGAGACGTACTTCATCGACACCCAGGGCACCATCCGTGGCAAGCACGTGGGTCCCATCGATCCGCAGACGCTCGCCGGATGGATCAAGGATCTGTCCGCGGCAGCCCCCACCGCCCAGCAGTGAGTCCGCCGCAGTGAGTCCGGAGGTCGCAGCCCATGGAGTGCAAGGAATGCGGTGAGGTGGCACGGGACAACACCCTGCGCTACTGCGAGAACTGTGGCGCGAAGATGCCCGCGCTGCCCCCTGGAACGGCGCGCCGCACGGGTGCCCGGCCCGCCATCACCACCACGGGTCGCTCCCGGCCCTTCGTTCCGGCCAAGGACGCCCTCCCGGACGACGACACCCAGGAGCAGTCGCAGAGCCCCCACTTCGTGGCCCCTCCGGCGCGGGAGGAGCACACGGATCCCGGCCTGCCGGCGGCGCCCGCGTATGACGGGCCCGCGTGGCTCGCGCACGTGCCGGCCCACTCCCCCACGGTGCTCGGCCTGGGCGTGCTCGCGCTGGCCGTCTTCCTGTCGTTCTTGCCCTTCTTCGCCGGCGTGGGGCCGCTCTGGTCCGTGGTGGTCATCGCCGGGGGCTGGTGCGTGGCGGCGCGCGAGTGGCGCGAGGCCGGGCTGCGCCATCCGCTGGTGGACTGGGTGCCCGAGCAGCTGCTGCACCCGGCCGTCCCCGCGCTCTACGCGGTGCTGGTGGCGGCGCTGGCGCTGCGCATGGTGAGCCTGGGCTTCACGCCCCTGCTGTGGCTCGCGGGCGCGGGGCTCGTGGGGTACGACCAGTACCGCAAGGTGTACGCGAACGAGCACGGGTGGCACCGCTTCTTCGAGCCGCGCCAGCTCGTGCGAGGGGTGACGCCGGTGGCGCTCGCGGGCGTGGCGCTCTGCCTGTTGTCGCTGTTCCTCGCCTGGGTGCCCACCCAGCGCGCGGCGAGCCGCGCGGCCCCGCGCGCGGGCCCCTCCGAGCTGCGCGTGGAGGAGTCGCCCGTGCCGGCCACCTACGACTTCGACCTGCCCTCCAACGCCGGGTGGGATCAGCCCATGGCGGTGACGCTGGAGCTGTTGCTGCTCGCGGTGCTGGGGCTCATGGCGCTGCACCCCGAGGTGCCCCGGCCGGACTGGCTGCGCTTCGCGCCGCTGGGCGTGGTGGGGCTGGGCTTCGTGTGGACGCTGTTCTGTCTCTTCACGCTCGGCTTCACCGTGGGGCCCGTGCTGTTCCTGGTGGGCTTGGTGGCGGTGAGTGTCGTGTCGGGCCGCGAGGCCTTCGCGCGGGCGCCCGCGCTCGAGTGAGCGGGGCGCGCCGCGGCGGGACGGCTACTCCTCGGAGCCGTCGCCGGAGCCGTCGCCGGAGCCATCCTCGAGCAACTGGGCGATGCCGGGCGTGGAGGCGCCGGGCAGCCGGCGCACGCTGGACAGGTGGTGCAGGAGCAGCGCGCGGTTGTCGCCCACCGACAGGTTCTGCATCTCCAGGGCGCCGATGCGGTCCTCCGGGCTGAAGGCGCTCTCGACCTTCTCCATGGAGAGCTTGCTCGGATCGTAGGACATGTGCTCGGCCTGGGTGTCCAGCAGCGTGTAGTCATCGCCGCGGCGCAGCTCCAGGGTGACGCTGCCGGTGATGCTCGGGGCCACCCACCGGGTGAGCGAGTCCTTGAGCAGCAGCGCCTCGGGATCGAACCACTTGCCCTCGTACAGGAGGCGGCCCAGGCGCCGGCCCAGGGTGGCGTAGAGGTCCGTGGTGTTCTCGTTGTGGATGGCCGACAGCAGGCGCTCGTAGACGACGTGCAGCAGCGCCATGCCGGGGGCCTCGTAGATGCCGCGGCTCTTGGCGTCGATGACGCGGTTCTCGAGCTGATCGCTCATGCCCAGACCGTGCCGCCCGCCGATGCGGTTGCACTCGAGGAACAGCTCGAACACGGAGTCGTAGCGCTTGCCGTTGAGGGCCACCGGCAGGCCCTGGGCGAACTCCACGGTGATGCGCTCGGCGCGCACGTCCACCTCGGGGCGCCAGTGGGCCACGCCCATGATGGGCTCCACGATGTTCATGCCCTTGTCCAGGTGCTCCAGGTCCTTCGCCTCGTGGGTGGCGCCCAGCACGTTGGCGTCGGTGGAGTAGGCCTTCTCGGTGCCCATGCGGTAGGGCAGCTGGATGGAGGCCAGGTACTCGCTCATCTCCTTGCGGCCCCCGAAGGCGCTGACGAACTCGGGATCCAACCAGGGCTTGTAGATGCGCAGCGCCGGGTCCACGAGGATGCCGTAGCGGTAGAAGCGCTGGATGTCGTTGCCCTTGTGGGTGCTGCCATCGCCGAAGACGTGCACGCCGTCCTCGCGCATGGCGCGCACGATGGCGGTGGTGGTGACGGCGCGGCCGAGCGGCGTGGTGTTGAAGTACTTCTTGCCGCCCACGGACAGGTGGAAGGCGCCGCACTGGATGGCGACGAGGCCCTCGCGCACCATGGCCTCGCGGCAGTCCACGAGCCGGGCCTGCTTGGCGCCATGGCCCATCGCGATGGGGGGGATGTCGGCGGGGTTCTTCTCGTCGGGCTGCGCGAGGTCGGCGGTGTAGGCGTACACGTCGAGACCCTTGCGCGACATCCACGCCACGGCGGCGCGGGTGTCCAGGCCGCCCGAGAAGGCGAGGCCGATGCGGGTACCAGCGGGAGGAAGCGAACGGTAGATCCGGCTCATGGCGCGGGCGCGTAGCACGGAAGCGGCCTGTCCGTCCCGCCTCACGTGTAGACTGCGCGGCCATGCGGGCCGCGACCCACCTTGGACGAGCCTGGGCCCTCGTCCTGCTAGTCCTCTTGTGTTGGATGCCGTCCACGGCGTTGGGTCATCCCCCCGCGCCCGGAGACGACACGATCCGGGCGCGGCTCAAGGCCTGCCTCCTCGCGGGGGACATGGCCTGCGTCGTCGACCAATACCTGCTGCTCAAGGACCTCGGCCGGGTTCCGGACTGGCTGGTGGCGTTCCAGGGAGCGTTCGCCGTCGCCAACCGCAAGGCCGGCGAGTGCGAGAAGGTCGCCCGACTCATTCATGAGGGGTTGACCCGGCTCGGACAACGTCCGGAATGGGTGCGGTTCACGGTCGTCGGGCATCGAAAAGTCCTGGGTTTCGATGAACTCTCACAAGGGGTGGTGAGCCGAACCCACCAACTCGCTACGACGGGTCACCACGTGGCCATTCACATCGAGGGCAGAGTCATCGATGCCTACACGGGACCCGCAGGACTACCCTTCTCCGATTATCTGAGTCGCCTCCATGTAGCGCCCGGCAGTCGACTCCTGCACGAGGTCATCCAACAGCCATGACCGACAAACGCATCGTCAAGGAAGAACCCATCCCCGAGGAGTGGAGGGGCCGCTCCGTGGGGCTTGTGGACGCGCTGCTTTACGCCCGACAACAAATCCGCGACAAGCGCGGACTGTGGTTCGTGACGGACTTCGACACCGTGGAATCCCTCGTGTCGTTCATCGCCGGGTGGGCCTCCAACACCCAGTTCAACCAGCGGAGCGATCCGGAGTGGGAGGAGTTCCAGGACTGGCTCCGGGACGAGAAGCACGAGGCCCCTGGCGAGGGCTGGCACGTGAAGTACCTGCGCGACTGCGACGGAGACCACGAGCGCGCGGCCCTGAAGTTCCTCGATTTCGCCCAGGAATTCAGGGAATCACGCCGAGGGCCGCGCGCTCCGTCCTGATCGGCACGGGCATCGCCCCACCCCATGGGCTAGTCTCCTCCGGGCGAAACACCTTCGAGGAACAACCATGTCCCGCACCATTCGTGCCCCGCGTGGCAACGCTCTGTCCTGCAAGGGATGGGTCCAGGAAGCCGCCCTCCGGATGCTGATGAACAACCTGGATCCCGACGTGGCCGAGCGGCCCGAGGATCTCGTCGTCTACGGCGGCATCGGCAAGGCCGCACGCGACTGGCCGTCGTTCGATCGCATCGTCCAGAGCCTCCAGGGGCTCGCCGATGACGAGACGCTGCTCGTGCAGTCCGGCAAGCCCGTGGGCATCCTGCGCACCCACCCGGACGCGCCCCGCGTGCTCATCGCCAACTCCAACCTGGTGGGCAACTGGGCCAACTGGGACCACTTCTTCGAGCTCGAGAAGAAGGGGTTGATGATGTACGGCCAGATGACCGCCGGGTCATGGATCTACATCGGCACCCAGGGCATCCTCCAGGGCACCTTCGAGACCTTCGCCCAGGCGGGCCGCGTCCACTTCGGCTCGGATGACCTGGCGGGCCGATTGGTGCTCTCCGGAGGCCTCGGCGGCATGGGCGGCGCCCAGCCCCTGGCGGCCACCATGAACAACGCCGTCTTCCTCGGCGTGGAGATCGATCGCACGCGCGCCCAGCGCCGCGTGGAGACGCGCTACCTGGACGTCGTCGCCCAGGACCTGGACGAGGCGCTGGCGCTCGTGAAGGAGGCGCAAGAGAAGCGCCAGGGCCGCTCCATCGCCGTCATCGGCAACGCCGCCCAGGTGTACCGCGAGCTGTACCGGCGGGGCATCAAGCCGGACCTCGTCACGGATCAGACGAGCGCGCACGATCCGCTCAACGGCTACATCCCCACGGACATGACGCTGGAGTCGGCGGCGGAGCTGCGCCAGCGCGACCCCAAGGGCTACGTGGAGCGGGCGCGCCAGTCCATGGCGGTGCAGGTGCAGGCGATGCTCGACTTCGCGCGCGCGGGCAGCCACGTGTTCGACTACGGCAACAACATCCGCGCCCAGGCGCAGCTGGCCGGGCTGGAGGGCGCGTTCGACTTCCCGGGCTTCGTGCCCGCCTACATCCGCCCGCTCTTCTGCGAGGGCATGGGGCCGTTCCGCTGGGTGGCGCTGTCGGGAGACCCCGAGGACATCCGCCGCACGGACGAGGCGGTGCTGGAGCTCTTCCCGGAGAAGGCCTCCTTGCGCCGCTGGCTGACGCTCGCGCGCGAGCGCGTGGCCTTCCAGGGCCTGCCCGCGCGCATCTGCTGGCTGGGCTACGGCGAGCGCCACAAGGCGGGCCTGCGCTTCAACGAGATGGTGCGCACGGGCGAGCTCAAGGCGCCCATCGTCATCGGCCGCGATCACCTGGACTGCGGCTCGGTGGCCTCGCCCAACCGCGAGACGGAGGCCATGAAGGACGGCACGGACGCGGTGGCCGACTGGCCCATCCTCAACGCGCTGGTGAACGCGGTGAATGGCGCCTCGTGGGTGTCCTTCCACCATGGCGGCGGCGTGGGCATGGGCTACTCGCTGCACGCGGGCCAGGTGATCGTCGCGGACGGCACGCCCGAGGCCGCGCGGCGCATCGAGCGCGTGCTCACGTCGGATCCCGCCATGGGCGTGCTGCGCCACGCCGACGCGGGCTATCCCGAGGCCCACGAGGCGGCCCACAGCCGCGGCGTGCGCATCCCCGGCATCACCGAGTGATCTGATGGAAACCCTGGAGCTGCTCATCCGCAACACGTCCGAGGTGCTCACCGTGGAGGGCTCGCCCCAGGAGCCCGCGGAGCGCGCCCTCACGCCCCAGCCCAACGCCTGCGTGGGCGTGCGCCGGGGCAAGGTCTGGTACGTGGGCTCCGAGGGCGCCCTGCCCCCAGGCGCCATCGGCCCCTCCACGCGCGTGCTGGACGCCCACGGGCAATTCGTGGGCCCGGGCTTCGTGGACCCCCACACCCACGCCGTGTTCGCCGGCGAGCGCGCGGCGGAGTTCGACCTGCGGTGTCAGGGCGCCACCTACTTGCAGATCGCCCAGGCCGGCGGCGGCATCGTCAACACGGTGCGCGCCACGCGCTTCGCCAGCGAGGAGGATCTCATCCGGCTCGCCCTGCCCCGGCTGCAGCTGATGCTCGAGTACGGGGTGACGACCGCCGAGGTGAAGAGCGGCTATGGCCTGTCGCTCCAGGACGAGCTGAAGATGCTGCGGGTGGTGCAGCGGCTCTCGGCGCTGCAGCCCGTGGAGCTCATCCCCACGCTCATGTGCGCGCACGCCGTGCCCGAGGAGTACCGCGAGTGGCGCGAGCCCTACCTGGACCTGTGCATGCAGGAGATCATCCCCGCGGTGGCGGAGCAGGGCCTGGCGCGCTTCTGTGATGTCTTCGTCGAGCAGGGCGCCTTCACGCCCTCGGAGGCCCGCCGGGTGCTCGCGGCGGCGCAGAAGCGGGGGCTCAAGCCCCGGCTGCACGTGGATCAGCTCACGAGCGGCGGCGGCGCGGAGCTGGCGGCGGAGGTGGGCGCGGCCACCGCGGACCACCTGGAGCAGGTGAGCGACGCGGGCATCGAGGCCCTGGCCCGGGCGGGCGTCTCGGCGGTGCTGGTGCCCACCTCCACCCTCTTCCTCCGGGTGCGCCCCTACGCCCCGGGCCGCAAGCTGCGCGACGCCGGCGTCAACGTGGCGCTGGGCACCAACCTCAACCCCGGCTCGGGCATGAGCGAGAACCTGCCCCTGGCCCTGGGGCTCGCCTGCCTGGAGAACGGGCTGACGGCCGCCGAGGCCTACTGGGCGGCCACCCGAGGGGCGGCGCTCGCGCTCGGTTTGAATACATACGGCCGCATCACCGTGGGGGACCCGGCCAATCTTGTCATCTTTTCGTGCTCCAATTACCGCCACCTTCCCTATCATCTAGGAATCAATCACGCGCGAATCGTGATCCGGGATGGACACGTGGTGGTAGAACAAGAAAAGGCCCTGTGTGCGTGATTTCGAGCGCACAAGGGGCGCTGGAAGGAACTTCCCAGTCGGGCCGGCCGTTAGCATCAAACAACCACGCCTATGTGCCGACTCTTTGGATTCCGCTCATCGATTCCGTCTGCTGTTCATCCTTCCCTCGTGACGGAGAAGAACTCTCTTCTCCACCAGTCGAAGGAGCACAAGGATGGCTGGGGCATCGCCGCCTACCAGGTGGGCAGCCAGCCATCCGTGGCCCATGGGCTCGGCCCGGCGCACTGTGATCCGGACTTCGAGCGGGTGAGCAGCCAGGTGTCCTCCCGCACGGTGGTGGCCCACATCCGCCTGGCCTCGGTGGGGAGCGTGGAGCGGCGCAACGCCCACCCCTTCACCCATGGCCGGTGGTGCTTCGTGCACAACGGCACGCTCAAGAACTTCGCGCTGCACCAGAACGCCCTGGAGGGGCTCATCCGGGACGATCTGCGCTCGCTCATCCAGGGCGCCACGGACTCCGAGCGCTGCTTCTACCTCTTCCTCACGCGGCTGTCCGAGCAGGGCCAGTGCCTGGTGGACACGGCGTGCGTGGAGAAGGTGGCCCGGGCGCTGGCGGAGACCATGAGCCTGGTGTCGGCCATCACGGACATGCCCGGGCAGGAGCGCTCGTCCATGAACTTCCTCGTGACCAACGGGGACGTGATGGTGGCCACGCGGCGCAACCGCACCCTCTTCCTCTCGGACACGGCGCCCGAGACCGGCCGGTGCATGCACCGCGCGGACATGGGCCCGCCCAAGCCGGGCACCCGGCTGGAGCAGTTCGTGCTCGCCAGCGAGCGGCTGTCCGGCGAGGACCACTGGCACCAGGTGGGTGAGGACGAGATCATCGGCGTGGACAACAACCTCGTGCTGCACCAGTGGAAGCTGCAGGAACTCTCCACTCCCACCTGAGTCCGTTACGGGCCCCGGGCGCTTCCCGGCGCGCCCCAGCGGACCACGCTGGCCGCTTCCGTCATGTCCCCGTGCACCACGAAGGTGCGCCGGGGCATGGGCTCGCCCTGGAGGGACACCTCGGGCGTGCCGCCCTCCGCGCTGCGCACCTCGTAGGACACCTCCGCGTCGACGGGCAGGCGCACCATGCCCAGGTAGTGCCCGTCCGGGCCCCGGCGCAGGTAGAAGCCCGGCACCGCGCCTCCGCCCAGGGCCGGCTCGGAGCCCACCACGGTGATGGAGGTGGAGCCCGGCGTGTCGGGCGGCACGGTGACGTCGAAGGTGACGCTCGCGTGCGGGACGATGCGGGGCGGAGGCTCGATGGCGCCACATCCCAGCACCGCACCGGCGAGCGGGATGAGCGACAACCACTTCAGGGCGTGGACAGGGCTCATGGGCCGCGAGGATAACGCGCCCCGCGCCTCCCCTCGCGCCGCCTCCCGACGGACTGTTCTCCCCGGAAAGTGCCCGCCCGCCTCGGTGTCGGACATTCACCGGTTCTCGGGCAGCCAGGCCTCCAGCAGCTCGGCGGGCCGCTCGCCCCAGGCCTCGACGAGCAGCTCGCGCACGTCCTCCTCCACCTCGCGCAGGGACACGCGCAGGTACTCGCGAGGCGCGGCCCGGGGAATCTTGTCCAGCCACTCCACCAGCATCGCGCCCTCCCCGCCCACCAGGTCCAGGAAGCCCGTGGCGTACAGCTCGTCGTAGTCCTCCAGCCGGTAGAGGTCCGCGTGGAAGAGCGGGATCCGGCCCCGGTAGGGGTAGACGATGGCGAAGGTGGGGCTGGCCACTTCCGAGCGGGCCACCTCGGCGCCCTCGGCCACGCCGCGCACCAGGTGCGTCTTGCCCGCGCCCAGGTCCCCCACCAGGCCCACGAAGTCCCCGGGCCGCAACAGCCGCCCGAGCTTCACGCCCCAGGCATGGGTTTCCTCCGGGGACGCCGAGCGCAGCGTCCGGGTCCGCGTGGGCGCGCTCATCGGTCCCACCGGGTCCACACCTGGCACAGGCCCTTCACCACGTCCGTGGCGATGAGCCCCAGCTTCCCGCGCCGCGCCATCATCAAGTCTCCCGCGAGCCCATGGGCGAACACCGCCGTCCGGGCGGCCTCGGGCGGCGCGAGGCCCTGGGCCAGCAGCGCGCCGAGCAGGCCACTGAGCACGTCCCCGGTGCCGCCCGTGGACATGCCGGGGTTGCCCGTGGGGTTCACGTCCACGGTGCCGTCCGGGTGCGCCACGAGCGTGCGCGCGCCCTTGAGCACGAGCGTCACCCCGTGGGTGCGCGCGAAGTCCCGCGCCACCTTCACCCGCTCCTTCTGCAAGGCCTTCGTGGACACGCCGGCCAGGCGGGACATCTCGCCCGGGTGGGGCGTGAGCACCAGCGGCCCCTTCGCCCGGCGCAGCACGCCCAGGTCCGGGGCGACGGCGTTGAGCGCGTCCGCGTCCAGCACCACCGGGGACTCGGTGCGCGCGAGGAGCTCGCCGAGCAGCCGCGCCGTCTCCTCGCCCCGGGGGATGCCCGGCCCCACCACGAGCGCGCTCTTGCCCTCGGCCGCCGCGAGCAGCGGCTCCAGGTCCGCGAGCCCCAGGGGGCCCGGCGTCTCCAGGGGCCAGCCCATCACCTCGGGCGCGTGGCCGAGCACCGACTCCACCACCGCCGCGCGCGTGGCCACCGTGACGAGCCCCGCGCCGCCGCGCAGCGCGCCCAGCGCGGACAGGGCCGCCGCGCCGGACTTGCCCGGACTGCCCGCCACCACCAGCACGTGCCCGTAGGTGCCCTTGTGCGTGTCCGAGCGCCGGGGCGCGAGCGCCTGCCGCGCGTCCGCCTCCTCCACGAGGAAGAGCTCCTCGCCCGCGCGCGGCGCCACGGCCGCCGCGGGCAGGCCGATGTCCACGCGCCGCACCTCGCCGCACAGGGTGGCGCCGGGCTCGAGCACCTGCGCGGGCTTGAGCTCGCCGAAGCTCACGGTGACGTCCGCCTCCACGCAGGGCGCGAAGGGCTCGGCCGAGTCCGACTGGAGCCCCGAGGGCACGTCCGCGGCCAGCACCTTCGCGCCCGCCTCGCGCCAGCGCCGCATGTAATTGATCGCCTCGGCGAACGGGCCCTCGGGCGCCCGGGACAGCCCCGTGCCGAAGAGCGCGTCCACCACCACGTCCCCGGGCCGGGGCGTCGCCACCGCCGCGAGGGCCTGGGGCTCGAGGCCCACGGCGAGCAGGTTGCGCTGGACGTCGGCGGTCCGCTTCGCCGCGTCCCCCACGAGCACGAGCGCCACCCGCGCCCCGCGCTCCCGGAGGACGCGCGCCGCCACCAGCCCGTCCCCCCCGTTGTTGCCCGGCCCGCAGACGACGACGTGGCGGCCCTCGGGGGCGGCGAGCGCGTGCGCCACGTCCGCCAGCGCCCGGCCCGCGTTCTCCATCAACAGGGCGGACGGCAGCCCGTGGTGGGCCTCGGCGGCCTGCTCGGCCGCGCGCATCCGCTCGGCGGTGAGGACTCGGCGCATGTCTCAGCTCCTCTCCTGGAGGACGACCGTGGCGGCGGCCACCCCCGCGTCATGGGTGAGCGCGAGGAAGGACTCCGCGCGCCGCTTCTCCATCTCCTGGAGCGCCACGCCCGACAGCCGGAAGCGCGGCGGTCCGCCCTCGCGCACCACTTCCATGTCATGCCAGGTGAGGCCCGGGGGCGCGCCCAGCGCCTTGACCAGCGCCTCCTTGGCGGCGAAGCGCGCGGCGTAGGCGTTGGCCGCGTCCGAGCGGGCACCGCAGTACGCGCGCTCCGCGGGCGTGTACACCCGCGCGAGGAAACGCTCGGCGCGCGGTCCGTCCAGGATGCGCTGGATGCGCGCCACCGAGCAGATGTCCAACCCCAGGCCGATGATCGCCATGGAGTGGAAGCGCTAGCCCGGATCGCGCATCAACTCCAGCATCTCGCGCACGGCCCGCTCGAAACCCACCAATACCGCGCGCCCGACGATGGCGTGGCCGATGTTCAGCTCGTCGATCTCCTGGATGCGCGCGATGGCCCGCACGTTGTCGTAGTTGAGCCCGTGGCCGGCGGCCACGCCCATGCCCAGCCGCGCGCCCGCCTTGGCCGCGTCCACGATGCGGCTGAGCTCGCGCTCGCGCTCGCGCTCGTTGCGTGCCTCGCAGTAGCGCCCGGTGTGCAGCTCGAGCCGGTCCGCGTTCACCTTGTGCGACGCGCGCACCTGGTCCAGGTCCGGATCGATGAACAGCGAGACGGCGATCTCCCCGTCCTTGAGGTTCTTGATGATCTTCGCGAGCCCCTCGCGCTGGCCGTTGACGTCCAGGCCACCCTCGGTGGTGAGCTCCTCGCGCCGCTCGGGCACGAGCGTCACCACGTCCGGCTTGTGCTCGTAGGCGATCTTCACCATGTCCTGGGTGGCCGCCATCTCCAGGTTGAGCAGCGTCTGGACCGTCTGGCGCAGGATGCGCAGGTCGCGCTCCTGGATGTGCCGCCGGTCCTCACGCAGGTGGATGGTGATCTGCCCGGCGCCCGCCAGCTCCGCGAAGGCGGCGGCCGTCACCGGATCCGGATAGGTGGTGCGCCGCGCCTGCCGCAGCGTCGCCACGTGATCCACGTTCACACCCAGTCGCTGTCCCATGTCGGCCGCTCCCTCGCGCGGGGCCCTTGCGCCCCGCGCGCCCTTCTACTCGCGGCCCGGGACTGCCTGTCAACCGTTGAGCGCCTGGGTGAGCGCGTCGGCGATCTGCTTGGCGTACTGCTCGTTGCGCGCGGCGTCCGTGCCCTCGATGAGCACGCGGGCCTTGGGCTCGGTGCCGGAGAAGCGCACGAGCACCCGGCCGTCCTTGCCCAGCTTCTTCTCCACGTCCTGGATGGCGCGCATGACGGTGGGCAGCTCGCCCAGCTCGCGCTTGTTCTTGACGACCACGTTGAGCAGCGTCTGGGGCACGGGCTCGAAGATGGAGGCCAGCTCGCTCACGGGCTTCTGCTGGCGGCACATGACCGCGAGCAGCTGCAGCGCCGCGAGGGTGCCGTCGCCCGTGGTGGTGTGGTCGGAGAAGATGAGGTGGCCGCTCTGCTCGCCGCCCAGGTTGTAGCCGTTCTTGCGCATCTCCTCGACGACGTAGCGGTCACCCACCTTGGTGCGCACCACCTTGACGCCGTAGCGGGCCACGGCGCGCTCCAGGCCGATGTTGCTCATCACCGTGGACACGAGCGTCTTCTTCTTGAGCTCCTTGCGGGTGACGAGCTCGCCGGTGCAGATGGCCATGATGGCGTCGCCATCCACGACCTTGCCCTTCTCGTCCACGACGATGAGGCGGTCGGCGTCACCGTCCAGCGCGATGCCCAGGTGGGCCCCGTTCTTCACCACGCACTTGGCGAGGTTCTCCGGGTGCAGCGCGCCGCACTTGTGGTTGATGTTCTTGCCGTCCGGCTGCACGCCCAGGGTGATGACCTTGGCGCCCAGCTCCTCGAGCACCGCGGGGGCCGTCTTGTAGGCGGCGCCGTTGGCGCAATCCACGACGACCGTGAGCCCCTCGAGCGTCAGCTCGCGCGGGAAGGTCGTCTTGAGGAACACGATGTAGCGGCCGCGCGCGTCCTCCAGGCGGAAGGCCCGGCCGATCTTCGTGGCCGTGGGGCGGATGGAGTCGATGGCGCCGCTGGCCACCAGCTCCTCGATCTTCGCCTCCGTCTCGTCCGGCAGCTTGAAGCCGTCGCGCCAGAAGAACTTGATGCCGTTGTCCTGGTAGGGGTTGTGCGAGGCGGAGATGACCGCGCCCGCGTCCGCGCGCATGGAGGTGGTGAGGTTGGCGATGCCCGGCGTGGGCAGCGGACCCACCAGGTCCACGTCCACGCCCATGGAGATGAGGCCCGCGGCGAGCGCCTGCTCGAGCATGTAGCCGGACAGACGCGTGTCCTTGCCGATGATGACGCGGTGGCGGTGCGGGCCGTTGCGGATGAGGTGCGCGAGCGCGCGACCCAGCTGCATCGCCACCTCCGCCGTCATCGGGTAGACGTTGGCAACACCCCGGACGCCGTCCGTGCCGAACAACCGCTGGGAGGCCCGCTCTTCCTTGGGGGGCATGTTCATCCTGTACGCCATAAAAGTACCGCTCCACCTTTCCCTGGGCCGGCCACGAGACCGGGCCACCGACGCCAGAGGGCTTATACCGTGCCCTCCACAGGGGCCGAAGTTAGGGAGTGGAAGTCCCCTGGACAAGCGGGCGGCCAGCCAACACTCCCCGTGCCCCGCGGTGGGTCGGTGTGCGTCTCACCTGGGCGCCCCTCTCCCGCCATAGCGGGCGCCACCCTCCAGGGCCTCGCGCAGGGCGTCGGCCACGGCGAGGGCATCCCGCGTCTCGGCCACATCGTGCACCCGGACGATGTCCACGCTGCCCAGCGCCGCCAGCGCGGCCACCGAGCCCAAGGACGCCGCCAGCCGCTGGTCGACGGGGCGCCCGCCCGTGAGCCCGCCGAGGAAGCCCTTGCGGCTGGTGCCCACGAGCACCGGCAGGCCCAGCACCCGCAGCTCGTCCAGGCGCCGCAGCAGGAAGAGGTTGTGGCCCGCCGTCTTGCCAAAGCCGATGCCGGGATCCACGAGCAGCCGCTCGCGCGCCACCCCCGCGGCCACCGCGCGCGCCACGCCCTCCTCCAGGAAGGCCAGCACGTCCTCCACCACGTCCTCGTAGTGCGGCGCGCGCTGCATCGTCTCGGGCGTGCCCTGGATGTGCATGAGGCAGCAGGCCGCGCCCGCCTCGGCCACCGCGCCGAACAGGGCCGGATCGAAGTGCCCTCCGCTGATGTCGTTGATGAGCACCGCCCCCGCCGCGAGCGTGCCGCGCGCCACTTCCGCCAGGGTGGTGTCCACGGACAGGGGCACGTCGGTGCGCGCGCGCAGCCCCTCGATGACGGGCAGCAGCCGGGCCAGTTGCGCCTCCGCGGGCACCGGGCGCGCGCCGGGCCGGGTGGACTCGGCGCCCAGGTCCAACAGGTCCGCGCCCGCCTCGGCGAGCCGCAGGCCCTGGGCCACGGCGGCCTCGGGGTCGAGGTAGCGCCCCCCGTCGGAGAAGCTGTCCGGCGTCACGTTCACCACGCCCATGACGTGGGTGCGCGCGCCGAAGTGGAGCGTGCGGCCCCCCAGCCCCAGGGGCGCGGGCGGACCCGCGGCGGCCCAGACGCGCGCGAGCGCCTCGGCCAGGGCGCCCTGCTCCGGCAGGGCCCGGGCCCGCGCCACCACCCGCTCGAACTGCTCCTTGCGTCCGGAGAGCAGGCCCGTGCCCGGACGGGTGCGCGGATCGCCCGCCACCCACGTGGGGTACTCCTCGCGCCCGGGATGCTCGCTGTCGGCGAAGAGCCCCGCCAGGAAGCGCCCCTGCTCGCGCTCGAGCCCCGTGAGCAGCACGTGCACGAGCGGCAGCTTCTCCAGGAGGTAGTCGCGCGCGGGCGTGGGCAGGCCCAGCCGGAGGAAGGCCGGCGCGAGGTCGGCGGGACGATCGAGGCGGAGCGGGCGGGCGCGGAGCATGGGCGTGGGGGGCGCGGGGAAAAGAAGAAGGGCCCCCTCCACGCGCGGTGGAGGGGGCCCTTGAGTCTACCGAGCCGTCACGGCCAAGGCCTCAGGCCTTGTTCGGCTCCATGTTGGGGATGCCCTCGAGCGCGTCGAGGATCTTCCGCTTGTCCTTCTTCTCGGTGGACTTGGAGGGCGGCGCCACCACGCGGGGCGGCGGGCGCTCGCGGGTGAGCTGTCCACCCTGCAGCAGGATGTTCACGTCTTCGGCGTCGAGCGTCTCGTACTCCACCAGGGCGTCCGTCACGCGCTTGAGGCCCTCGAGGTTCTCCGTGAGGACGGCCTTGCCCCGGGCGTAGCACTGCATGACGATCTCACGCACCTCGGCGTCGATCTGGCGCGCGGTGTCCTCGGAGTAGTCCTTGGACGAGTTGATGTCGCGGCCCAGGAACACCTCGCCATCGCTCTTGCCGAAGGCCAGGGGACCCATCTTCTCGCTCATGCCCCAGCGGCACACCATGGCGCGCGCCGTCTCGGTGGCGCGCTCGATGTCGTTGGAGGCGCCCGAGCTCATCTCGTTGAACATGAGCTCCTCGGCGATGCGGCCACCCATGGCCATGGCGATCTGATCGAGGATCTGCTTCTTGTAGCCGTTGACCTTGTCCTCGGTGGGCAGGCTCCAGGTGAGACCCAGGGCCTGGCCGCGCGGGATGATGGTGACCTTGTGGAGCGGGTCGCAGCCGGGCAGCAGCTTGGCGATGATGGCGTGACCGGCCTCGTGCACGGCCGTATTCCGCTTCTCCTTCTCGGTCATGATCATGGACTTGCGCTCCGGGCCCATGAAGACCTTGTCCTTGGCGGCCTCGAAGTCACTGAGGTCCACGCGCTCCTTGTTCTGACGGGCGGCCATGAGCGCCGACTCGTTGACGAGGTTCTCCAGGTCCGCGCCGGTCATGCCGGGCGTACCACGGGCGATGACCTCCAGGTCGACTTCCGGCGCGAGCGGCACGCGGCGGGTGTGCACCTTGAGCACGCCCAGGCGGCCCTTGAGGTCGGGGCGCGGCACCACGATGCGCCGGTCGAAGCGGCCGGGGCGCTGCAGCGCAGGATCCAGCACGTCCGGACGGTTGGTGGCGGCGATGAGGATGACGCCCTCGTTGGACTCGAAGCCGTCCATCTCCACGAGCAGCTGGTTGAGCGTCTGCTCGCGCTCGTCGTGTCCACCGCCGAGGCCCGCGCCACGGTGACGGCCCACGGCGTCGATCTCGTCGATGAAGATGATGCAGGGGGCGTTCTTCTTGCCCTGCTCGAACAGGTCACGCACGCGGCTGGCGCCCACGCCCACGAACATCTCCACGAAGTCCGAGCCGGAGATGGAGAAGAAGGGCACGCCGGCCTCACCCGCCACGGCGCGCGCGAGCAGCGTCTTGCCCGTGCCCGGGGGGCCCATCATCAGCACGCCCTTGGGGATGCGGCCGCCCAGCTTGGTGAACTTCTTGGGATCCTTGAGGAAGGCGACGATCTCCTCGAGCTCCTCCTTGCACTCGTCCGCGCCGGCCACGTCCGCGAAGGTGATCTTGTTGTGGCTCTCGTTGAGCAGGCGGGCCTTGGACTTGCCGAACGTCATGGCCTTGCCGCTGCCGCCCTGCAGCTGGCGCATGAAGAAGATGAAGAAGAGGAACAGGAAGACCACGGGCATCCACTGCCCGAGGATGGTGAGCCAGAGGCTGTTCTGCTCCTCGCGCTCGTACTTCACGTCCACGCTGTTCTTGCGCAGCTGCTCCAGGATGGCCGCGTCGGGGGCCGGTCCGGTGGTGCGGAACTTCTCCTGGGTGTCGGAGTACACGCCCGTGTACGTGTTGCCCTTGACCGACACGTCGCGGATCTTCTTGTCCTCCACCTTGGCCAGGAATTGGGTGAAGGTCGGTTCCTGCGGCTGATCGCCACCTTGGGAGAAGAAATTGTAGAAGGCGACGAAGAGGACGATCAGGAGGACCCAGAGGCCGATGGTCTTGTAAGTCGAACGCACGTGTCAGCTGCCCTTTCGGTGCTCGGCTGGATGGAGGGCTCGGCCGGAAAACACCAGCACTTCCGGTCGGTTGTCACGACACCAGGCGTATTGCCCTTTTGTCTGACGGTATCAGCAACAGCAAAAACGCCTCAACTATTTTGGGGGTTCCCCAAGACTCCATCTCCGAATGGTGAACTCTATAACGGCAGCACACCGGGCATGCTCGTGCCTGGCGGGCTGGCCCAGAGAAAGCGTCCTCCTACAACGCCCGCGACCGGCGAATTCCAGAGACCGGGGATCCAAAGGAGCACCCCCGCCGCGTCGGTCACCACGGGAAGCGAGTCCCGGGCCTCCCTCGGAACGCGACGGTCCACGAGGAAATCCTGCAGCTTGCGCGAGCCGGCGGGGCCGCGAATCCGGTCGCCCTTCTGTCGCGGACGCACCCAGAGGGGCCACGCCACCCCCTCGCCGAGCGGCAGTCCCAGGACGCCGCGGGGAGGTGCCTCCCGCTCCACCCGGAAGCCCCACCCCAATGCCACCTGGAGCGCCGTCCCCTCCTCCAAGCGCGAGGGCGGCTCGGGAGGACGCGGCACCTCCGGACGGACGCACCGGACCCGCCCGCCCATGGCCCACAGGTGCAGGCCGCCCCGGACGGAGCTCCCGCCCAGGCTCACGGCGCCCCCCGTGTCCACCGCCTCCAGCACCCGGGCGAGCGAGGGCCCATCGATGCGAGCCCCCGCCTCGGTCAGCAGCCGGACGAGGACCCGTCGGCGCAAGGGCCGCTCCAGGGCCCGCAGGCCCCCCGCGTCCAGGGACCCATCGGCGTGGCGCAGCCGGGTCCACGCGCCGTCGGCCAGGGTGGTGAGCAGGGCTTCGTCCTCGGCCGCGCACTGAGCGAAGGACGCCAGATGGGGGGTGACCGGGTAGCCCACGGCGGCCGAGAGGGCCGGTACCACCTCCTGGCGGATGCGCGTGCGGAGGAAGGCCCGGTCCAGGTTCATGGGGTCCGTGACGAAGGGGATGTCGTGCGCGGCCAGGAAGGCCTCCACCTCTTCCCGGGAGCGCGTGAGCAGGGGCCGGACCAGGCCCTCCCGGCGCCCCTGGATGCCCGCGGCCCCCTTCAGCGCCGAGCCGCGCGCGAGGCGCATCAGCACCGTCTCCGCCTGGTCCGAGGCCGTGTGCGCCGTGGCCACCGCCGCCAGGCCGCGCTCCTGGCGCAGGGCCTCCAGCGCCCCATACCGGGCCTCCCGCGCCCGGGCTTCCAGGGCCACGCCTGGTGGCACGCCCAGGTGGCGGACATGGCAGGTCAGCCCCCATCGGGCAGCCAACCGGACAACCGACTCCACTTCCTGCCTGGCCTCTGGGCGCAAGCCATGGTCCAGGGTGGCCACTTCCACCTGGAGGCGCAGTGCCTCGCGGACCAGGGCCGTGCCCACGAGCAGCGCGCACGAGTCCGCGCCGCCCGAGACCGCCAGCAGCACCGAGCCCCCCTCGAGACCGAGCGCCCGGTAGGCATCGCGCAGGGTGGTGCACATCCGCTGATTCGAATCGCCCAGGGCCGACATTCAGGGCCTATCAGTATGGAAGGAATGGGAATCCAGCGACAGCGGTTACATCCAATGCGGCCGGTTGAAGCGGGACAGGTCGGTTCTTATGATCTTCGGGAGGCTCACGAGAGCCCCGAGGAGCAAGGAAAAAAGGGCGGCGGGGAATAGATGTCACGGTGGATACGGTTGATGAGATGACTTTTTGACGGAGTTGGGCCTAGGGGTCCCCCCCCTCCCCCTCTGGGCCCACGGGGCCGCCGGGCTGAACCCTGGCGGTCCTTCTTTCTGGAGCGCCCCGGTTCCTCTCGCGAGAGGGGCCGGGGCGTTCGCTTTTGCGGGCATTTTCCACACTCGCGGCAGCCCGACGGCAAACCAGCGGGAAGCACCCGGAAACCGTTGACCCGTCAGGGCGTCTGTCGGATAACGGCTCCGGTGTGTTCAGGTCGTCACCTCGTATCCGATCCGGAGAGCCAGGATGGCAGGCACCGACAAGCGCAAGCAGTCCCTCTACTTCCCCGAGGAGATGCTCAAGGAGATCCAGGAGGAAGCCA
The DNA here is from genome assembly GCF_016904885.1 of Archangium primigenium. NCBI lineage: Bacteria > Pseudomonadati > Myxococcota > Myxococcia > Myxococcales > Archangiaceae > Melittangium > [Archangium] primigenium. Next base: position 4,866,747 of record NZ_JADWYI010000001.1, on the reverse strand, counting down.
ACCGCCAGGACCGTTCGCTCTCGTGGGTCGTCCAGCAGGCCTGGAAGATCGCTCGTGACCGCATCAAGTCTTTCCCTGCCGTCAATGACGTCACGGGAGACGAGCGGCAGGACCCGCGTGAGGAAGGAAGGTCCTAGGAGTCATGGCCGCTACAGATCATCGCAAACAGAGTCTCTACTTCCCCGAAGACATGCTGGATGAAATCCAACGCGAGGCGACCCGGCAGGATCGGTCGCTCTCGTGGATCGTCCAGCAGGCGTGGAAGGTGGCACGGGGGGATCTGCGCAAGATGCCCTCGCCCAACGACGTCTTCGGCGCCACGCCTCCACGCCCCGACGGCTCGGACGGAGCCTAGTCCGACGCCGAACCCCTCCGGCCCCTCGCCCCTCCTTGCCAGGAGGGACTAGCGAGTGGGCCGGGCGCAGTTCTGGAAGATGATGCGGCCCTGGGCCACCAGGGGCCTGTCTTCCGAGCCATAGCGCGACTTCATATAGGCCTCCGAGAGGGACACGTCCGTGGCCCTGCCCGTCTCCCCGCGCGCGGTGACGGGATTGCGGCTCACGTCCGAGGCCGCGTCCTTGAAGATGGCGCCGTAGCCGTCACCGCCCTGGGCGAGGTAGCCGGACATGGCCACGCGGTAGCGGATGGAGGCACTGCTGCTCGGCGGCAGCGACACCGTGCGCCGTCCGATCGTCAGCTCCTGCACGCGCTGCCCTGGGGGACGCGCGCAATCCACGCGCAGGGACACGCCGTCGGACACCTGCAGGAAGGTGCCGGGCGGCGAGATGATGGACTGGTTGGCCGGGAAGAGCGCCGACACCGAGCGCTCGAACATGTCCACCACCTGCTTCTCGGTGAGGTCCACCGTCACCACCGAGTTCTCGAAGAGCATCACCTCGTGCAGGAGGCCGTTCTTGAGCGGGCCCTTGGGGATGGACACCCGCGTCACGCACAGCCCCTCGGAGCGCAGCGCGCCGCCGTTGACCACGGCGAGCTCGGTGGGGGTCGCCGGGCTGTTGTTGTCCTCGGCGTGCAGCAGGGCATCCGCGCTCAGTTGGCCGAGCGCGTGGTTGTCATGCCGGGTGTGCGTGCGATCGAGGAAGACGTCGCTGCCCAGGTAGCCCAGGACGGTGTCCGGGTCCGCGATGAGCGGCTGACACTGCTCGTTGTACTGCAGGCAGCCCGCGCTCGGAGCGAGCGCGAGGGCCAGGAGGGCGGTGCGAAGCAGGCGGGGCATCAATTGTGGGCTCTCAGGGTGAGGAAGGCGGAGACGCCCTCGCGGGGAAGCAGACCGGGCACGCGATCCGGCCGGGGCACGTCGTCGCGCTGGTCGGAGTCGAAGGCGTTCTGGATGACCAGCGCCAGCTCGAAGTGGTCCGCGATGGGCTCGCTGCGCACCTGGGCGGTGATGGTGCTGTAGGCGGGGATGTTGTAGCGGCGGATGAGCTCGAGGATGGAGCGCGTGTTGTTGCGCCGCTCGGCGCCCGTGCGCACCACGAGATCGAAGTTCACCAGGTCCCCGATGGGCATGGACAGGCCCGCGTTGAAGCGCGCCTGGGGCGTGTCGGTGAGGTAGCGCTGGGTCGTGGGCAGCTCCAGGTCCTCCGCGCGGAAGAGGCTCGCGTTGACCCAGGCGGTGGCGCGGCGGCTGGCCTCGAGCCGGGCCTCGCCCTCCACGCCGTACACGTTCACGCCCAGGTCGCGGTTGCGCACCGGGACGATGTTGCCCGTGGTGTCCACCGCGGCGATGGGCGAGCTGAAGCTCTCGAAGAAGGCATTGGCGCGCAGCCGCACGCGCGACTCGCCCGACGTGCGGATGAGGTCCACGCCCGCCTCCAGGGTGTTCACCACGGCGGGCTGCAGGGTCGGGTTCCCCTCGTAGCGGCCCTGGTTGTAGTAGGTGTTGGGAATCTTCTCGAGCAGCTCCTGCATCGTGGGCGGCCGGAAGGCGCGGCCATACAGCAGCTTGAGCACGAGCGAGTCGGTGGCCGAGAACACGAGCCCCACGCGCGGGTTGACGCTGGGCACGAGCTGGGTGCCGGTGATGACGTTGTTGGAGTCCACCGAGGGCAGCTGGGTCGCATCCACGCGCACGCCCAGGGTGAGGGTGAGCGGCTCCACCACCGTCCATTGATCCTGCGCGAAGACGCCGAACGTCAGGCGCCGCGCGGCCGCGCCTCCCGCCAGCTCCAGGATGTTCGTGAGGCCCTCGGGCGCGGTCAGCCGGTCGCGCAGCCGACTGTCGGCGGTGTAGTTCGTCTGGTAGCTGTAGTCGTCGATGGACTGCAGCTCCGCCACGGCGCCCAGTGTCAGCCGGTTGCCCTCGAAGAGCGTCAGGTCCGAATCCAGGCTCGCCCCCAGGGTGCTCACGGTCACGAGCGTCTGCTCGAGCAGGCCCTGGGCGAACAGCTGGGTGGCCGGATCCGAGCCGGTGGCGAAGTCGCGGGGGGAGATCTGGAAGAGCCGGTCCGTGCTCTGTCGGTCTCCATAGAGGCGCGCGCGCACGTGCACCCCCTCGCTCACGTCCTGCTCGTAGGTGAGGTCGCCCAGGAGCACCAACCACTTGAGCCGCGAGTCCGGGCCCACCGTGTCGAACAGACCCAGCAGCGCGGAGCGGTTCTCGGACATCAACCGCGCGGACGCGGTGAGGTGGCGGTCGCTCGACAGGTTGAGGCGGCCCCCCACCCCCACGTTGACGAGGAAGCGGTCGTCCTTCGTGTAGCCCGCGGGATCGAGCGGATCACGCAGCCCCAGGTCCACCGTCTCCGTGTCGAGCGCGTCCTCGCGCACCGCCATGGAGTCACCCTGCTGGTACCAGACGTCCGCGTCGCCGAAGAACTCCAGCCGCTCCAGCTTGTAGGCACCCGAGAGGTGTCCGTCCAACGTGGGCGACAGCCCGCCGCCCTCCTTGGGGAAGCCACCCGCGGAGATGGCGGACGTCACGCCCTCGGTGCGCTGGGTGACGAGGTTCACCACGCCCAGGAAGGCACCCGCGCCGTACAGCGACGAGCCCGGGCCGCGGATGACCTCGATGCGCTCCAGGTTCTCCACCGGCAGGTTCATGAGCGCCTTGCCATCGAAGAAGCTGTTGAGCCGGTGGCCGTTGAGCAGGAAGAGCACCTCGGCGTCGTTGCGCAGTCCGCGGATGGCCGTGCGGTAGGAGCCCTGCACGTCGCGGCTGATGGTCACGCCGGGCACCACGTCCAGCACGTCCGCCACCGTGCGCGCCCCGAGCGAGCGGATCTGCTCGCGGCCGAAGGAGGCGGCGATGGCGGGCACCTTCTTCACCGACTGCTCCTGACGGGTGGCGAGCGCCAGCGTGTCCTCGGCGCTGTAGAGCGCCAGGTCTTCCTCCATCTGGGAGCGGTCGGACGCGACGGGGGCGGCGGGCTCGAGCGGACGCCGGGTCGACGGGCTCGCGCGGGGCGCGGGCACGTCGTCACCGGGGGGCAGCTCCGCGGTCAGGGCCGCCATGTCGTCGTCGCTCGAGCGGCGCGGGGGCTCGGCCACGCGCGCGGGCGGCGGCGCGGGCGCCGGGGTCGGCTCGGCCACGGGCTCCGGCTTGTGGCGCTCACCCCGTCCCGAGCGCGAGGACCGGCTCGGGCGGGAGGGCGGCGGAGGCGGCTCGGGTGCCTGCACCACGGCGGGCGTCCGGGCCGAGGCCTCACCCGCGATGTTCACGCGGGCCGGACGCGTGGCGCTCTTGAACAGGGGCACCCGCTCGCCGCCCGCCGTGAAGCCCTCCATGTAGTACTCGACCCCGGGCGCGGCCATGCTCGACGCCGGAATGGAGCCCCGGTAGAGGTCGCCATACTCCAGCTCCATGGGCACCTCCGTGTAGGGCTCGCCCGAGCCGCGGTAGCGCAGCACCACGCGCGTGATGCGCTGCGACCCGGAGAGCACGCCATCGAGCACGAGGGCCTCTCCGGCCTTCGCCTCCGTGGGCGGGGAGTGGAGCAGCGACGAGTCCTGCGCGAGAACGGGACGTGCCAGCACCAGCAGCACGAACGCGAGCAGGAGGAAGGACGGGGAGCGCGAGAGGGAAAACTTCACGGGGAAGCCGATGGTCCTCCGGGAGGATTCGCGCGTCAAGGAAGGGGGGCGGGGCCGCCGAATTTTTGCCGCCTCCCCGGGTGCGTGCGACTGGTGCGTCCCCATGCGCGCGTCGCTCGCTCTCCACCTCGCCCTGTTCCGTCGCCAGAAGGCCCAGATCGCCCGGGTCGTCGAAGGGCAGACGGCGGCCTTTCGCGCCTACGAGGCCCGCTACCGCCGCCGCACCTCCGAGTACACGTGCCTCGTGCCCGCGCAGGCCGTGTCCCAGCGCCTGCGCGCCTCGGACGTGGTGTACGTGGGCGACTACCACACGCTGCCGCTCGCCCAGGAGACGTACCTGGAGCTCGTCGAGGACGCGCGCACGTCGGGACGTCGTGTCGTGCTCGCGCTCGAGTGCGTGGAGGGCCGACACCAGGCCGCGGTGGACGCCTACCTGGCGGGCCGGCTCGCCGAGCGCGCCCTGCTCTCCCGGCTGGGACACCCGCTGGAGTCCAGCCCCCGCGCCCTGCTCGCCTACGCGAAGCGCCACCGCCTCCAGGTGGTGGGCATCGACCGGCGCGCCCAGGGCGAGCGCTCCCTGGCGCTGCGCGACGCCTACGCCGCCGAGCGCATCGCCCGGGCCCTGCGGGCCGAGGACAAGCCCCGGGTGCTCGTGCTCGTGGGCCAGTACCACGTGGCGCCCTGCCATCTGCCCGCCCAGGTGGAGCACGCCCTGGCTTCGGCCTCCCCCACCCGCTCGCTCGTGGTGTACCAGAACGCCGAGGGCGTCTACTGGCGCCTGGCGCGCGAGGGCAAGGTGGGCACGGCCCAGGCGGTGGAGCTGCCCGACGGGGCGCTGTGCCTGCTCAACGCCTCGCCCGTGGTGTGCCAGCAAAGCTTCCTCGACTACCTGGAGGCCGAGTCGGGTGAGGCCCCCTTCAAGGAGCGTGGCGCCCCGGAGCGCTTCCGGGACATGGCGAGCCTCATCGGCCGTCTGGCCGGCGTGCCCGTGGGCCGCGGACTGGACGACGTCGAGGTGGTGACGGCCGCGGACGAGGACGCACTGGAGCGCATCCAGCGGCGGGGCCGTTTCACCCAGGGCGAGCTCACCCAACTGCGCCGGCACATCCTCTCGCGCGAGAGCTGCTACATCCCCCGGGCGCGCACCGCCTACCTGGCCTCGCGGTCGCTCAACCACGCCGCCGAGGAAGCGGCGCACTTCGTGCGGCACCTGGCCGTGGGGGACGCCATGGACGCGCCCCGCCGTGCCTCGGACGCCTTCTACGCGCGCTGCGTGGAGGAGGCCCTGGGCTTCTTCGGCTCCAAGCTGGTCAACCCCCGGCGCCACTGCGTGGGCACCGGCGAGTGGGCGCTGCGCTTTGGCCAGGCCCGGGGCGTGGAGCGGCAGATCGCCGCCTTCGTGCTCGCGCACAAGGCCGCCGAACTGGAGGTGCCCGAGGAGGCGGTGAAGCTCCTGCCCCTGCGCAAGGATCGGCTCTTTCACGGTGTCAGCCACGCGCTGGGCTACCTGCTCGGGGACGCGCTCTACCAGGGCTTCGATCAGGGACAGGTGGACCGCGCCGAGGTGCGGGCCCTGTTCCGCGATCCACTGGAGGAGCCGCGCCAGGCCTATTTCGACTGGGTGAGGCGCCTGTCATGAAGCTCTGGGTGGACGCCGATGCCTGTCCCGGACCCGTGCGGGACATCCTCCTGCGCGCCTCGCAGCGCCTGCGGGTCCCCGTGGTCTTCGTGGCCAACAAGCGCCTCACCCTGCCCCGCTCGGAGCTCGTCTCCAGCGTGCAGGTGGGGGCTGGACTCGACGTGGCGGACCGGCACATCGCCGCGTCCGCCCAGGCCGGCGACCTGGCCGTCACCCAGGACATTCCCCTGGCCGCCCTGCTCGTGCCCAAGGGCGTCGTCGTCATCGACCCGCGCGGCGAGCTCTTCAGCGAGGAGAACATCTCCGAGCGCCTGTCCGTGCGCGACTTCATGCAGGAGCTGCGCGACAGCGGCGTGAACACCGGCGGCCCCAGCGGCTTCTCCGCCCAGGACCGGCAGCAGTTCGCCGCGGCCCTGGACCGCGAGCTCACGCGCCTGCTCAAGGCGCGGCCCTGAACCTCGGGCCCGGCTACGCGCCGAGCACGCTCCGCGCCCGGGCGTAGTAGGCATCGCGGCTGGCCTTGCCGTTGTAGCCGCCGTTGACGCGCTTGGTGATGGCGTCGAAGTTGCCCGCGTCCGCGTAGCTGTTGAGGTTGCGGCTGTTCCAGAACCAGGCGGCGGTGCGGAAGCCCACGTCCACGTCGGCGGCGCGCTTGGGGTTGTTCTCCAGATCGATCCCCAGCGCCTGGCCCGCGGCGCGGTAGTTGGCGCGGCCGGTGAGCTGGATGGGGCCGCGGCCCTTGAAGCGCACGCCATCGCCCGGCTGGGTGTTGCCCAGGTCCTTGCGGCCCTCGTAGGCGGCGCCGGACGCCAGCTCCTCGAAGTAGCGGAACTCACCGCTCTCGTGCGCGAGCTGCGCGAGGAAGGCCGCCTGACGCTTGGGGGTGTTGATGCCCGCCTCGGCCATGGCGCGGTTGAGGTGCGGCAGGCACTCGCGCGCCCGCGCATCCGACAGGTGCGGCATGATGGAGCGCAGCTGCTGCAGCGACACGCCGCCCGCGGGCGTCGCCGGCGGGGGCTGCGACACCGGCGCCGCCGCCAGCGCCGCCTGCGTCTTCGGCCCCACCACGCCGTCGGCCACCAAGCCCTTGGCGCGCTGGAACGCCTTCACCGCCGCAGTCGTCTGCGGCCCGAAGACGCCGTCCGCCGGGCCCGGGTTGAAGCCATGGGCGGCGAGCCGGCGCTGCGCGTCCGCCACCGCCGGACCCCGGGCCCCTTCCTTGAGGCCGCCCGTGGAGCCCGTCGGCTTCGCGTTCAGCGCGGCGTGAGTCTTGGGGCCCACCACGCCGTCGGCCACCAGGCCCTTGGCGCGCTGGAACGCCTTCACCGCCGCCGTCGTCTTCGCGCCGAAGACCCCATCCGCCGGGCCCGGGTTGAACCCCGCCGCCGTCAGCTTGCGCTGCACGTCCGCCACCTGGGGGCCCCGCGAGCCTTCCTTGAGGGTGGCGGGAGCCGCGGCCGCGGCGAGGAACGTGGGCTGCGGGGCGCGAACGGGAGCGAGGGTGGTCATGGGCGATCCAGGTTTCTCGGGAGGTGAGACGCGTTCCAGTTATCGGGCCGGGGCGGCGGGAGTTGCCTGCCGGGTCGCGCTTTTTGGGAGTTCGAGACTCCAGGCTTCCGGTGGCGCGCGCCGCTCTGCCAAGGTGGGGGACCGACCCGACCGGTGGAGACCGCACCATGAAGATGAAGGATCGCGTGGAGAAGCTGGACGAGCAGCGCCGCCGCAACGAGGGCCTGGGAGGCCCCGAGCGCATCGAGCGCCAGCACGCCAAGGGCAAGTTGACGGCACGCGAGCGTCTCCGGCTGCTCTTCGACGCCAACACCTTCGAGGAGATGGGCCTGCTCGCGGGCGCCGAGGGCGCGCTGCCCGAGGAGGAGGACCCGGGCCGGCCCTCGCCCGCGGACGGCGTCATCACCGGTGTGGGGGAGATCGACGGTCGGCCCGTGGCGGTAGCCGCCTACGACTTCACGGTGTTCGGCGGCTCCATCGGCACGGTGGGCGAGCGCAAGGTGGCGCGCATGCGGGACCTGGCGCTCAAGAACCGCATCCCCCTGGTGTGGCTGGTGGACTCGGCGGGCGCGCGCCTGGAGGCGGGCGGCGACATCGATCCCCGGCGCCTGGCGGGCTTCGCGGACACGGGCTACCTGTTCCGCGAGCAGGTGGTGATGAGCGGCGTGGTGCCCCAGGTGGCCGCCATGGTGGGCCCCGGCGCCGCGGGCACGGCCTACATCCCCGCGCTGGCGGACTTCCTGCCCATGGTGAAGGGCACGAGCTCCATCGCCATCGGCGGCCCCTACCTCGTGGAGTCCGTGGTGGGCGAGAAGGTGACCGAGGAGGAGCTGGGCGGCTCCAAGGTGCACAACGAGGTGTCGGGCGTGGCGGACGCCGAGTACGCGGATGACGCCACGTGCCTCAACGCCATCCGCGAGTACCTGTCCTTCTTCCCCGCGCACTGCGAGGAGCGCCCGCCCCGTCGGCCCTCGGCGGACCCCTTCGACCGGCGCGACGAGGCGCTGCTCACGGTGGTGCCCGAGAGCCCCCGGCAGGCGTTCGACATGCACAAGGTCATCCTGTCGCTCGTGGATGACCGGAAGTTCTTCCCCCTCAAGCCCCGCTTCGCGCGCAACCTCATCACGGGCCTGGCGCGCATCGACGGCTACCCGGTGGGCGTGGTGGCCAACAACTCCATGTTCCTGGGCGGCATCCTGGACGTGAACGCGGCGGACAAGGCCGCGCGCTTCATCAACCTGTGCGACGCCTTCCAGGTGCCGCTGCTCTTCCTGCAGGACGTGCCGGGCTTCATGGTGGGCTCCAAGGTGGAGCAGCAGGGCATCATCCGGCACGGCGCGAAGATGATGTACGCGGCGGCGAGCGCCACCGTGCCCAAGTTCACCGTGGTGGTGCGCAAGGGCTATGGCGCGGGCTACTACGTGATGAACGGGCGCGCCTTCGAGCCGGATCTGCTCGTGGCGTGGCCGGGCGCGGAGATTGGCGTCATGGGCCCCGAGGGCATGGTGTCCATCGCGGCGCGCAAGCAGTTGCAGGCCGCGGGCAGCCCCGAGGCCGCCGAGGCCCTGAAGAAGGAGCTGGCGGACGGCCTGCGCCAGCACATCCGCATCGAGCGCACCGCGGCCATGGCCCTGGTGGACGACGTGGTGGACCCCCGCGACACCCGGCGGCTGCTCGCGCGCGCCCTCAAGCGCACCGCGAACAAGAAGGTGGAGCGCCCCTTCCGTCGCCGGGAAATCTCCCCCGTCTAGCGTCCCCTCACCGCTCGGGACGGGCCGCCACCTGCGTCATGGCCCGTTCGATCTGCGGCAGCGCGTAGGGCTTGGGCAGCACCACCACGCCCTTGAGCTGATCCAGGCCCTCGGTGGCGTTGCCGTAGCCCGAGGCGACGATGACCCGCAGGCCGGGGCGCCGGCGCACGGCCTCGCGCGCCAGCTCCACGCCCGACATGCCCGGCAGGCTCACGTCGGTGAACAGCACGTCGAACTCGTCCACCATCAGCGCCGAGCGGGCCTCCTCGGCGCTCGACACCGCCAGCACGTCGTGCCCGAGGATGCCCAGCAGCTCGTAGGCGGAGGTGCGGATGTCCTCGTCGTCCTCCACGAGCAGCACGTGCAGGCGCTCCTTCTTGAGGGGCGCAGGCTCGCGCTCGGCCCGGGCCCGCTGCCGCTGGGCCTGCTGCTCCTTGCGCGCGATCCGCTGCGCGCGCTGGTTGAGCAACTGCCGCAGCTTGCGCGCCAGATCCTCGCGCCGGTACGGCTTGCCCAGCAGGTTGACGCCGGGGTCGAGCCGGCCCCCGTGCACGATGGCGTTCTCCGTGTAGCCCGAGGTGAAGAGCACCTCGAGCTCCGGCAACAGCGCCTTGGCCTGCCGCGCCAGTTCCGGGCTGCGCACCGGGCCGGGCATCACCACGTCGGTGAAGAGCAGGTCCACCGCCACCCCGCTCTGGAGGATGGCCAGCGCGCTCTGCCCGTCCTGCGCCTTGAGCACCCGGTAGCCCAGCTCCGAGAGCAGCTCCACCGCCGTGGCGCGCACCTCCGCGTCGTCCTCCACCACCAGCAGGGTCTCGCTGCCGCCCTCGACGGGACCCGTCACCACCTCGGCCGTCGCCGTCTCGGCCTGGAAGGCGCGCGGCAGGTAGATCTTCAGCGTCGTGCCATTGCCCAGCTCGCTGTAGATCTTCACGTGGCCGCCCGTCTGCTTCACGAAGCCGTACACCATGCTCAGGCCCAGGCCCGTGCCCTGCCCTTCCGGCTTGGTGGTGAAGAACGGCTCGAAGGCGCGCTCCATCACCTCGGGCGGCATGCCACTGCCCGTGTCGGAGATGGCCACGAGCACGTACTGGCCGGCCACCACCTCCGGGTGCGCCTGGGCGTAGTGATCATCCAGCGCGGCGTTGATCACCTCGATGGTGAGCTTGCCACTGCCCGCCATCGCGTCACGCGCGTTGATGGCCAGGTTGAGGATGACGTTCTCAAGCTGGTTGGCGTCCGCGAACGTGTTCCACAACCCCCCGGAGATGACCGTCTCCACCTCGATGCTCTCGCCCAGGGTGCGCCGCAACATCTCGTCCATGCCGCGCACCAGGCGACCCAGGTTGATGACGGTGGGCTCGAGCGGCTGCCGCCGGGCGAACGCGAGCAGCTGGGCGGCCAGCTTGGCCCCGCGGTCCACGGCGCCAATGGCCAGGTGCAGCCGACGCTGACCCCGCTCGTTGCCCACCACCTCGCGCTGCAGCAGCTGGAGATTGCCGGAGATGACCTGGAGCAGGTTGTTGAAGTCGTGCGCCACGCCGCCGGTGAGCTTGCCCACCGCCTCCATCTTCTGGGACTGGCGCAGGGCGGTCTCGGCCTGACGCCGCTCGGCCTCGCTCTCCTCGAGCGCGCGCGTGCGCTCGCGCACCAGCTCCTCCAGATGCTCCTGGTAGCGGCGCAGCTCCTGCTCGACCCGCTTCTGCTCGGTGATGTCGTTGCCCTGCATGAACACGCCGATGACGTTGCCGTCGGGCGCGACGATGGGCTGGTACACGAAGTCCAGGTACAGCTCCTTCACGGGCGCGTCCGGCGCCCGCTGCAGGCGCACGAGCACCCCCCGCCCGATGTACGCCTCGCCGGTGTCCATCACCCGGTGCATCAGCTCCACGAAGCCCTGGCCCACCACCTCCGGCAGCGCATCCTGGACCCGCTTGCCGAGCACATCGCGAAAGCCGATGCCCTGGTCATAGGCGGGGTTGGTCAGCTCGAACACCAGGTCGCGGCCCCGCAGGATGGCCACCATGCCCGGGGCCTGCTCGAACAGCCGACGCAGGTGGCGGCGCTCCTCGTCCAGGGTGCGATTGGCCTCCTGCACGTCCCGCGCGCGGCGGAGGATGCCCGCCTGGACCTGCTCCTCCGACGGATGCCCCTCGTCGCGAGCGAGGCGGGCCGCGCGCGCGTCACGCTTGAGCTGCTGCACCTCCGTCACGTCCACGGTGTGCTGGAGGATGAAGGCCACCTCGCCCCGCTCATCCAAGAGCGGCGTGTGCGTGGCGCTCCAGTAGCGCTCCTGGATGACGACGCCCTCGGGCGTCTGCAGGGGCACCCGGTAGGGAATGAGCGCCAGCGTGTCCGGCACCCGCCGCGACAACACCCGCTGGAACGAATCGAGCAACATGCGCGCGCTGACGTTGCCGGGATCGGCGGGGTCGTGCGGAAACACCTCCAGGATGCGCCGACCCGCCAGGTCCTCCCAGCGGCTCGCCGTCACAAGGAGGTACGCCTCGTTCGCGGCGACGTAGCGCAACCCACGATCCAGCACCATGTAGGGATTGGGTGAGGAGGCGAAGAGCCTGCTGTAATCAAGGGTGTCAGCCATGCGTTCCATGGGAGCCGAGGGCCCTCCCGTCCCTTCGAGGCCGCCCGCGCCGACGCGGCCCCTGGCCTTTTACACAAACGGAATGTCACCGCTCCACAACCTCTAGAGATCCCGCCCGGCGTTCATGAGTGAACATGAACCGCATCGGGGGGCTGAAGTGTTCCGGCTTCCGTGAACTCAAATCGCCGGAGGCGTGTCCTGCGTCGGAGCGGTGCGAGCCGCCGTATTCCAAGGCAGCCACGCGGTGAAGGTCGCTCCCTGACCAGGCGAGCTTTCCACGTGGATGGAGCCCTGGTGGGACTGCAGGATGCGCCGCACCAGATAGAGCCCGAGCCCCAGCCCTCCGTAATTGCGCACCGAGACCGCCCGCTCGAACTTGTCGAACAAGCGAGGCAGCGCGTCCGCGTCGATGCCGATGCCCTCGTCGCGCACCCGAAGCCACGCCCTCGGCCCCTCGGTCCCCACGGCGACGTGCACGGGGTGGCCGGCTCCGTACTTGAAGGCGTTGGTGAGCAACTGCTCCAGCACCTGCTCGAGCCGGGCGCGGTCCCACCACCCCTCGATGGGCCCATTCCCCACGCACTCCAAGAGGCAGTGGGCCCGCGCGGCCTCGGCGGCGAAGTGGTCCACGCTCCGGCGCACCAGCGCGGCCAGGTCCACCGGCTCCCGTTCGAGCCGGAGGGCCTCCGCGTCCAGGCGCGACACGTCGAGCAGCGCGTCCATCAGCCCCGACAGCCGCTTGACCTGGAGGCGCATCGCCTCGACCTCCTGGGGCAGGCGCCGCGGCACGGACTCACTCCCGTCCCTGCGCGCCGCGCGGGCCAGGCCCTGCAGGCGCAGGCTCAGGGAGGTGAGCGGCGTCTTGAGCTCGTGGCTGGCCACGGACAGGAACTCGTCGCGCAGCTGGACCGCGGCGCGCGTGGTGCGCAGCAGTCGCGCGTTCTCCAGCGCCACCACCGCGCGGCGCGCCAGCTCCTCGGCCAGCTCCACGTCCTCTTCGTCGAACGGGCACTCCCCCTCCGTGCGCGCCAGGGTGATGACCCCCCAGGGCCGCGCATGGCCGCGCAGGGGCACGATGATCAACGAGCGGGGCGCGATGGCCTCGATGAGCGCCAGGTGCGCGGGGTTCATGGCGGCGCGCTGGCGCTGCGCGTCGGAGAAGTCCGCGTAGAGCGTCGTGCAATCCTGACGCAGCGCCTCGAGCGGGAGCCGGGCCTCGTGCCTGCCGGGGATGGCGTCCCACATCCGCGCGATCCGCTGCTCCTGCGCGGGATCGCGGTGCGCCATCGCCACGCGCCTGAGCCCACCCTCCTCCTCGAGCAGATCCACCAGGCAATACGCGGCGATGGACCCCGAGGCGAACCGGGCCACGCGCCGCAGGACATCCTCGGGCTCCAGCGACGCGCTCAACAACCGGCTCGCCTCGGCGAGGAAGGCCAGCTTCTGCGCCCCCCGCATCCGCTCGGTGATGTCCAGGGTGATGCCCACCATGGACACGGGCGTGCCGGACGCGTCGCACACCACGCGGCCCCGCGCCGCGACCCACCGCATGCGGCCCCCGGGCGCGATGACCCGGTAGTCCGACGCATAGCCCCCCCGGGTGGCCAGGGCCCGCTCCACGGACTGGCCCATGGCGTCCCGGTCCTCGGGGTGGATGTACGAGCGCATCACCGCGTAGGACGACAGGTCGTCCTCGGGGGACAGCCCGAAGTTGAGCTTGCAGCCGGAGGAGCACTCCAGGCGCAGGCTGGCGAGATCCAACCGCCAGTGCCCCAGGCCCGCCGCCTCGAGCGCGAAGTGCAGGGGCGCCTCGCGCTCGTCCAGCGCCTCCTGGACGCGACGCGCGGCCAGATGGCGCGAGTGGAGCGAGACGAAGGCGGACACCTTGGCGCGCAGCAGGTCGGGTTCCAGCTCGCGGCCCAGACAGTCCACCGCGCCGAGCGCATGGGCCTCGCGCACCCAGTCCGTGCGCGGCTCGGCCAGCAGGACGATGAGCGGCGTGGCGCGGCCGTGCCAGCCCGCCACCAGCCGCCGCGCCTCGTGACGACCCTCGTCCCACGCCGCAGGCACCAGCAGCAACAGGGCGAAGTCCTCGTGGAGGTGCTGGCGGAGGGCCTCGTCCACGGAGCCGGTGAGCACACAGTCCACCCCGAGCGGCGCGAGAGCGGCACTCAGGGCGAGGCGGGTCTCCGCTTCCCCCACCACCAGCACGCTGGCACGCGCGACCTCATGCTCCACCACGGACCTCTCGACGAGACTCCAGCCCGGGCGAGTCTCGGCCCCAAGCCTATCGGTCACGTCCCCGAAACGCGCGAAGAAAACCCGGGCACGCGCCACCGCGTCCGCCCAAACACGACGCCCCCCTCCCACGCGGGGAGAGGGGCGTCGTCCGCGTCACCGTGGAAGGGAATTACCGGGCGAGCGCGAAGTCCCCTGCTTGCATCATCTGCTCGAGCGCGGGGGTGAGCTCCGGCGTGGCGAACTCCGAGGGGCTCACCGCCGGCATCCGGACCTCCAGCCCCTTGCCGAGCCGGTGGTAGAGGGCGTTGTTTCCGAGCGAGTACAGGCGCAGGCCGCGCAGCGTGTAGGTCCCGTCCAGTCCGGACAGGCCGACGTGGCCGGCGTCGAAGCGCAGCGTCAGGGTGTGGGAGCCCTCGCCGAGCTGGTCGGTCACCTGGGCCTCGGCCACCGGCCGCTCCACGCGCTCCAGGCCCCGGCGATCCATGGCCACGAGCGTGCCCGTGACCTCGTAGCGGTCACGCGCCTGGCTCTCCACGGTCACGTCCACCTCGAAGGCGGACACCTTGCCCGAGCCGTCGCGCACCGCGCGCGCCCCGCCCGCGGCGGTGATGCGCGCCGTGGGGATGACGAAGCCCACCGCCGTCTGCGCGAGCCGGTCGAAGGGCTTGCCGTCCGCGGTGCCCACCGCCCGGACCTCGAGCACCCAGACGCCGGACTCGTCCTGCTCGGTCAGCACGCGCGACACCCGCGCGCGCCACTCGCCACCGACCTGCTCCACGGGCACCACGCGGTCGCGCTCGAAGCGCGGGTTGTAGAGCGAGGCCTCGAAGCGCACGGTGTCGAGCGTGCCCGGGTGCGTGAGGCCCACGGTCACGTCGCTGTCCTCGCCCGGGAAGAACTGCATCGCCGAGGACGTGAGCGCCAGCTCCACGGGAGACGCGGGCAGGCGGATCTCGATGGCCAGGCCGACCTGGGCCGCCCGGGCGCCCACGAGCACCTTGTAGGCCCCCGCGCCCATCTCGCGGTTGAGCGACAGCATGGAGATGGGACGCGCCACCTTCTCGCGCATCTGCGCCGGATCCATGCCGAGCTGGAGGTTCGCGGCGCGCTCGGCCCACGGGTCCACGCGCTGGCCGCGCGGGGTGTAGAGCGCCACGTCCTTGCGGACCTCCTCGCCCACCTTGGCGTCGCTGCCCTTGGGGATGAAGAACACCCAGGCGTCCTCGGGGACGTCCACGGGCAGCACGATCTCGGTGGGCGCGGAGCCCGGCGCCACGTGCAGCGTGGTGGACTTGGAGCGCCACGTCTCCGGCGCGAGCGGCGCCTCGAGCGGCAGACGGGGCGAGACGGGGTTGGACACGGACACGAGGCCCGGCGCGATGGCCTGGCGCATGTCCGCGCGCACCTGCCGGGAGAAGAGCCGACCCGGCGCGACGTCACCCGGCGCGCTCAGGGCCGCGGTGGCGGAGGTCATCGACGAGGGCGTGGACGCGGGCGCGGGCGTGGACGCGGCGGGCTGGGAAGTGCAACCGCCGAGCAGGGCCACCGCCAGGGCCAGTCCGGAGGACTGAACGAAGGAACGAGGGAAGTTCATGGTGTGAGGTCCTTGTGGGGGGCCAGGATCAGTGGAGCGCTTCGACGACCGAGTAGTCATGGCGCTGGTAGATGTCGTCCCAGGCGAGGCTGCCGCAGAAGTTGGAGCCGCCGCGGGGCGCCATCACGCAGTCATCCGCGCCCGTGGAGCCCACGGCCGCGTCGAAGCCATACTTGGCCACCAGACACGCATCGCAGATGCCGTCGCCGTGCCACGAGTCCGGGCAGACTTCCGTCCACGAGGGGTAGTAGGCGCGGTTGAGGAAGGGGTTCCAGCTCGCCGTGCTCGGAATGCTGTAGCCGGCCGACTTGCCGTAGGAGATGAGGCAGTCCGGCTCGAGCGCGGTGCCCCGGGCCTGCGCGTCCGAGCAGCCGTACTTCCAGACGTTGTAGTTCTTCATGTAGTCCAGGGCCCAGCCGGACGCGTAGTTGTTGCAGGCGAGGCCCGCGGCCTGCACGTTCGTCTCGGGGGTCCAGGTCTGCTCGGACGGCGCGGGGATGGACGTGTTGAGCACCTTCTTGCCGATGATGACGCCGCTGTTGTGGCAGCTGCGGCGCGACTGGTGGTGGTTGAGGCGCTCGTCGTCGATGATGATGTTGCCGAAGTAGCCCGAGCTGTCCGAGCCGATGAAGCCGTCCGTGCTGGCGTTGAAGCTGCCCCAGCCGAGCAGCGCCGCCGCCTTGAGGCCCACCGAGTAGAGGTAGCCCGCGCAGTGCGCGTCACTGGAGAAGAGGTTCGCGTACACCTTGCTGCCGCGCACCACGGAGATGGGCTTGCCGCCCACCGAGGTGGCGCCCCGGGTGCCCGCGAAGGTCCCGTCCGAGTTGTACACGCGCATGTTGTCCTGGCGCTGCTGCAACACGGCCGGGTTGTTGTAGCTGCCCCCGCCAAAGAACTCGACCACGCTGTTGGCGATGTTGAGGAACGAGCCGCTGGTGGTCACCTTGTCCGCCAGGGGCGTGCCCGTCAGATCCGGCGCCGAGAAGATGACCTGGGAAATCTTGCTCGTCACCGCGCTGACGCTGTTGCCCTTGGCGCTGATGGCGCCCGTGTGGCCCAGCATGTAGCGCACGGGGCTCGAGCCGTTGGAGTGGGTGATGAGCGTGAGGCTGGTGATCTTGTTGGCCGTGGCCCAGGGGACGATCTGATCCACGATGGGGCCCCAGCTGCACTGGCTGAAGCCCGCGCACGTGGCGCCCGGGTAGCCCACGATGAGGTAGGGACGGCCCCCGCGCATGGTGTCGATGGAGCTCTGCGTCCAGTAGCCCGTGGTCGCCGAGCTCACCGTCTGGTCTCCCGTGCCGTGGATGAACACCACGCCGGGGACGGTGGTCTGCGCCTGACTGATGGGACAGAAGAGCGCGGCCCAGGCGGTGGCGAGCGCCAGACCTGTCCTTTGAAATACGTGCATGAAGAACCTCCAGGGATTGGGGGGCCCTCGGGTTTACCAGAAAGACGAGGGGCCCTCGCCCACCCCACCCCTCGTTTTCCCGGGCGTCCGCGCATGACTTCGCGCGTCAAACCTGACGCGGTGTTCGTCCCCGGACGTGCATGGAACAAAACCCTGGTTAGGCTGGTTTCACCCCGTCCCCAGGAACCCCCTCCGTGAGCGCTCTTCTCATCCGTCTGGTCTGTGGTCTGCTCTTCCTCGCGATGGTGCTCGGCGCGGTGGCCCATCCCCCGCAGGACTTCACCCAGGGCCTGGGCATGCTGCTGCCGGGCGGCATGCTGCTGGGCTACGCGGTGCGCGGTCCTCGCCGCTCCCTGCTGCCCAAGCGCAAGTCCCCTCCCGCGCCCATCGCTCCCGGCACCTGAGCCCTCAGGGCCGGGTGAACACGAGCGGCACCAGCGACAGGTCCGCCTCGGGCTCGCGGCAGACGGCGGGCGCCTCGGGCTCGGCCGGAGCGGCGGGCGCGGGTGCCTCGAGCAGTCGCACCACCTCCGGGTGGACCTTGCCCGCGAAGTAGCGACCCCCCGCGAGGGTGAAGTGGACCCCGTCCTCCATCCGCAGCCGCATGGGCTTGCGGAAGCCGTCCACGGGCGCCTCCTTCAACAACGTCCCCCGGGGGTCGGTGAAGAATGGCCGGGTGTCCAGGTGCACGGCGCCTCCCCGGGCCGACACCGCCTCGCGCAGCACCGCGCGGATGATGCCCAGCTTGCGCTCGAAGCGCGGCAGTCCGGTGATGGGCAGGGCCACCCACAACACGCGGCGGCCCGGGGCCTCGAGCACCCCGAGGAAGTCCTCGACCCGCTGGCGGTAGGTGGCCGTCCAGTGCGAGGCGCCCCACTGGGCCATGGCCTTGCCCTGGCCGTCCGTGAGCCCCTGCCCGTCATTGCCGCCCATGATGACGACGACGACATCGGGCTGGTGCTTCTCCACCTCCTCGCGCCCCACCTGCATCCAATCGAAGAAGTCCGGCCGGGCCAGGCCCGTGGAGGACTTCGCGCGCCGCACCGCGCGCACGCCCGGCTGCCCGTTCAACCGCTCCTCGAGCGCCTCGCCGAAGCTGGTGACGATCAGGCTGTCCCCCAGCAACAGCACCGTCCGCGACCTGGAGACAGGCGCCTCGGGCGGCGTCTCCTCGGCCCGGAGCGCGGCGGGAGACAGCAGGGCCAGACACATGAGCACGCGGACGAGGGGGGTCTGCATTCGCGGCGCACGCTACCTCGCCCGGAGGGGCCTTGAGAATCGTGCCGCGCGGCCCTCTCACCAGGCGAGGGAGCGGCGTGGCGCCGCCGTCAGCGCTTCACCGCCCGGGTGGCGCAGTAGGCGGAGAGGTACCCGGACAGCACATCCTCCGCCCCGCCCTTGTCCTCGTAGAAGCCCGCCAGCAGGAACCCCGCGTCGAGCTGTCCGCCGATCTGCTCCTCCAGTGAATGGCCCACGCACAACGGCTCGTCCACGTCGGTGTAGCGGCGGCGCTCCTCGTCGCTCAGGCTCGTCAGGTCCGAGTAGGGCATGCGGTACTTGAGCCGCAGCTCGCCCCGCTTCTCCGCGTCCGGATCGAACAGGTAGACGATGGGGTTGGAGAAGCCCGCGAGCAGCGTACCCCCGGGCCGCAGGACGCGGAACGCCTCGCGCCACACGGGGCGGATCTCCGACACGAAGCCGTTGGAACAAGGGTGGAAGACGAGATCGAAGCTGCCGTCGGGGAACACCGACAGGTCCCGCATGTCGCCCTCCACCAGCCGCAGCGACAGGCCCTCGCGCTCGGCCACCTGGCGGTCCTGTCCAAGCTGGGCGGGCGAGTTGTCGAACATCGTCACCCGCGCCCCCGCGGCGGCGAGCACCGGCCCCTGCTGTCCCCCCGCGCTCGCCAGGCCCAGGACGTCCTTGCCCGCGAGCGGACCGAACCAGTCGCGGGGCACGGGCTTGTTCGGCGTGAGCACCACGCTCCATTCTCCCCGGCGCGCGGCCGCGATCGTCTCGGGCTCCACCGGCCGTGTCCACCGGTTGCCCGTGGCCACCTGGCGGTTCCAGGCCTCGCGGTTGTACTGCCTCAGGTCGATGCCGCGCTTCGCGTCCGTTCCCATGACGACTCCTTGTTGGACCGGCAAGCCAGACGCCGGGGAGTCCCCCGCCTGACACCGCGCGCGGCCCGACGGCGGTTTATGACTCGGGACATGTCCCTGTCCCGCACCCTGCCCCTGCTCGCGGCGCTGTCGTTCGCGCCCCCCGCCCTCGCCCAGGCGCCCCAGCCGCCCGAGCCCCTCGGCATCGCGCTCGAGGGCTACCCCTCGCCCGCGCCCCTGAGCTACCTGCCCGTGACGCTCCAGGGGCAGGACCTGCGCATGGCCTACATGGACGTGCCCGCCACCGGCAAGGCCAACGGCCGCACCGTCCTGCTCTTGCACGGCAAGAACTTCTTCGGCGCCTACTGGCGCGACACGATTCGCGCCCTCTCCCAGGCGGGCTACCGCGTCGTCGTGCCGGATCAGCTGGGCTTCGGCCACTCGTCCAAGCCGGCCCTCGACTACAGCTTCTACGTGCTGGCCGCGCAGACGAAGCGGCTGCTCGAGCAACTCGGCGTGCCGGAGGTCGTGGTGGTGGGCCACTCCATGGGCGGCATGCTGGCCACGCGCTTCGCGCGCCAGTACCCCGAGGCCACCACGCACCTGGTGCTGGAGAACCCCATCGGCCTGGAGGACTACCGCGAGCTCGTACCGTGGCGCTCCACCGAGGCGCTGTACAAGGGCCAGCTCGAGGTGAGCGAGGAGGGCGTGCGCGCGTACCACAAGACGTACTACGTGACGTGGCGCCCCGAGTACGAAGAGTGGGTGCGGGTCCACTTCCGCCAGTCCCTGAGCGCCGAGTACCCGCGGCTCGCCTGGGTGTCCGCGGCCACCGAGCAGATGATCTACCAGCAGCCCGTGGTGCACGAGTTCCCCCGGGTGACGGCGCCCGTGCTGCTCGTCATCGGGCAGGCGGACCGGACCACCCTCGGCCGCGCGCGCGTGTCCCCCGAGGCGCTCGCCAAGCTCGGCCAGTACCCGGAGCTGGGCAAGCGCGCCGCGCGGGCCTTCCCCAAGGCCACCCTGGTGGAGCTGCCCAACGTGGGGCACATCCCCCACGTCGAGGCGCCCGGGAAGTGGCACGAGGCGCTGCTCGGCTTCCTCGGCAAGTAGTCGCGGCTCCAAGGAACGGCCCGCGCCGTGTCCGTTATAGCGGAGGATGAGCGCTTGCCTGCCCGAGTGCCTCTCCGTTATAACGGACGCGCGTCCCCCCGTTCACGAGCTCCGTGTCGACCTGGCGGGATGCCCCCCTCACACCCGTCATGCCCCTGTTCTCGTCCGCGCGAGCCGCTCGCGCCTTGAAGCTCCTCGCCCTGTCGTGGCTGGCGCTGGGCAGCGCCGTCCAGGCGCAGAGCCCCGCCGCGCCCCCCGCCGTCGAGGCCACGCCCGCCCAGGAGCCGCCGCCGGAGAAGCCCGCCCCGCCGCCGGTCGTGGTCACCGCCGAGCCCGGCCGCGGCATCGTCGTCAAGGCCGGGGAGCGCTACTCGCTGGGCCTGCGCGCGCGCATCCAGCTGCGCGAGACGTACCTGCGCGCCGACGGGCGTGACACCAGCGAGACCAACGTCAAGACGCTGCGCCTGATCGTGCACGGCAACGTGCTGGCCCCCGAGCTGCGCTACACCATCCAGCTGGCCTTCGGCGGCCCGGACTTCGAGGCGGGCAGCAGCTCGCCCATCTTCGACGCCTACGTGGACTACACCCGCTGGCGCGATCTCAACCTGCGCGTGGGCCAGTTCTTCGTGCCCTTCGACCGGGCGCGCACCATCCGCGAGTTCGCGCTCCAGTTCGTCGATCGGCAGCTCGTGGTGCGCGAGCTGACGCTCGATCGCGACGTGGGCGTGATGCTCTCGTCCAGTGACTTCCTCGGCCTGGGCGAGCGGCTGGCCTACCAGGTCTTCATCGGCGGCGGCGACGGACGCAACCGCTACCAGGGCTACGAGTCGGGCGCCCTCTCCGTCCTGCGGCTCACCCTGCGGCCCTTCGGCGCGTTCGACGACGATCAGGAAGGCGACGTGACGCGCGCGCCCCGACCCCGGCTGGCCGTGGGCGTCGGCGCCGCCTACAACGCGAGGACCTCGCGCCGCAACAGCACCTACGGCACGCCCTTCACCGCCGGGACGACGAGCTACAGCCACCTGGCCGCGGACGTGGTGTTCAAGTACCGGGGCTTCTCGCTGCTCGCCGAGGCCCTGTGGCGCAAGGCGCGGGAGAATGAGCTGGAGGGCCTCGTGAATGGCGCCCGGGTCCTGGAGCCGACCCGCTCGGGCTATGGCTACCTCGTGCAGGGCGGCCTGCTGGTGAGCCCGAAGGTGGAGCTCACCGCGCGCTGGGAGGAACTCTTCACGCTCCGGGGCACGGATCCACAGTTCGTGCAGCTGGCGCGCACCCAGGGCAAGCAGCTGGGTGGAGGCCTCAACGTGTACCTCAACGGCCACGCCTTCAAGGTGCAGGGCGATTACTTCTACATCTTCGGCCCCGAGGGCACGCCCCGGCACACCGCCCGGCTCCAGCTCGACGCGAGCTTCTGAGGTCGACTACGGCTGGACCGAGGTCGGCGGTCTGGGCGTCTCGCGGATGGGCACGTAGCACTTCCCCGCGTGCTCGTAGAACTGACCGCAGGGAGGCTTCATGCGCATCTCGGACCAGCACCCGCCGTTGAGCTCCTCCTGTTCGCCCGGGGGAGGCACGCACGGCGGGGCCTGCTGACGCTCCAGGCGCTTCGGTGGAATGGGCACAGCGATGGCGCCGCCGGCTCGTGACAGCCAGTCCGTGGTGACGTCCTCGGAGAGCAGCGGCATCGGCGGGCAGTCCGGGCGAAGGGGCTCGGAGCGAGGCACGAGCAGTCCCCCGAGGGCGATGCCCACGGCGAGCGCCCCCAAGGCGATTGGGCGCCACGTGGCCGACATGAGCCCGCCCGGGTGCGACCTCCGGCCTCCGCCCGACGCGCTCCGCGCGAGCACCTGGAGGGCCACGACAAAGGGCGCCAGGTGGCCCATCCGCCACGCGCAAGCGATGGAAAAGAAAACGAGGTCCGACCTGCGGAGTCCATGGTTCCGGGCCCCGATGAAGACCTGGGCCCACTGCCGACGCTTCCCGTGAGTCATGGTGACGAAGTGACTTAGCGCGTCGTGCGCGCGTGCGTCCACGGTCCATGATCGCGGACGGAGTGGTGACTGCCCGGCAGATGGCGGAGGGAACTCGACTTTCGACGCCTCCCGAGGGAGGGCGGCACTAGTGTCGCCACCGCTTCGCCACACTCACCCCACTGACCGGAGCCTGACCTCATGATGATTCGCGCCCTGCTGCTCGCCACCGCCCTCACCACCACGCCCGCCCTCGCGCAGATGCCGGAGAAGGCGATTCCTCCGAAGGCGGAGACCAAGCCCGCGCCCAAGCAGGGCGAGATGGCCAAGGCCATGCTCAAGGACGCCCAGGGCAAGGACGTGGGAGAGGTGACCTTCGAGCAGGCGCCCACGGGTGTGCTGGTGAAGGGCTCCTTGATGGGTCTGCCCGCGGGCGAGCACGCCATTCACATCCACGAGACCGGCAAGTGCGAGGCCCCGGAGTTCAAGACGGCCGGCGGCCACTTCAACCCCACGAAGAAGGCGCACGGCATCCTGTCGCCCAAGGGCAAGCACGAGGGCGACCTGCCCAACCTGCACGTCGAGCAGGACGGCAACGTGAAGTTCGATTTCTTCGCGACGGGCTCGAAGGTGAAGGCGATGTTCGACAAGGACGGCTCGGCCGTGGTGGTGCACGCCAAGCAGGACGACTACCACTCGGATCCCGCCGGTGACGCGGGCGGCCGCATCGCGTGCGGCGTGGTGGAGAAGTAGCAGCACTCCGCGCGAGGCCTTTTTTCCGGGCCTCGCGCCACCCCATCAGGAGACCTCGGACCACGCGCGTCCTGACTGAAGCAGACGGGTCTACAGTTCCCGCCAGAACGGGAGCGAGCCGGGTTCCGCTCCATCCTGGACAACGCGTGACGCCGCTCAGGCGTCAACGTCATCAACGACGCCGGGATTGGCGTCCACGTCGATGCCGTCACGGGTGAGCGCGGCACGCTCGGCGAGCTGGGACAGCGTGCTCGAAGGATTCTCGTACCAGCCCGGGTCATTGTAGCTGGTGAGCCCGTCGCGCACCTTGAGCACGGTGAACATGCCGCCCATGGTGATGCCTCCGTAGCGGCCCTGGCCGCCCACCATGGGGATGCTGTTGGCGGGCACCGGCATGCCCATCTCCTCCATCTCGCCCATGCCCGTGTGGCCCATGGTCATGTAGTCCGGCAGCAGCGCGCGCACCTTCTCGTCGAAGCCCTCGGGCTTGAGGCCGATGAGGTTCGGCATGCCGTGGCCCATCTGGTTCATCACGTGGTGGGTCATGTGGCAGTGCATGGCCCAGTCCCCCGGCACGTCCGCCACGAACTCCACCGTGCGCGTGCTGCCCACCGGCACCAGCACCGTGGTGTCCCGCCACTGGGCGGACTCGGGCACCCGGCCCCCGTCCGTCTCGGTGATGCGAAACTGGTAGCCGTGCAGGTGGATGGGGTGGTGATCCATGGGCCCCAGGTTGCCCAAACGGATGCGCACCCGCTGGCCCGTGCGCACCACCATGGGCGCCGTGCCCGGAAACGCCTTGCCGTTGAGCGTGAGCAGGTTGAAGTCCGTCATCTCGTTCGGGTTGGGCCGCTTCGCCCCCGGGTCCAGCTTCCACTCGTGCAGCATGAAGGCGAAGTCCCGGTCCACCTTGGGCCCCCGGGGCGCCTCGCGCGGGTGCACGATGAAGAGGCCCACCATGCCGAGCGCGATCTGCGTCATCTCGTCATGGTGCGAGTGGTACATGAGCGTGCCGGACTGCCGCAGGGTGAACTCGTACTGGAACGTCTCGCCCGGCGCGATGGCGCGCTGGTTGAGGCCGCCCACGCCATCCATCCCGTTGGGCAGCAGCAGCCCGTGCCAGTGCACCGTGGTGGGCGCGGGCAGCCGGTTGGTGACGTAGAAGCGCACCCGGTCCCCCTCCACCGCCTCGATGAGCGGGCCGTGCACCCGGCCGTTGTAGCCCCAGCAGCGCGCCTGGAGGCCGGGCGCGAACGTGTGCTCCACCTCCTCGGCCACCAGGTGGAAGACCTTCACGCCGTCCACCAGCTTCCACGGCAGCTTCGAGCCGTTGGGCACCACCACCGGCGTGTAGTCCTGCCCGGGGCGTCCTGGCGGCAGCGCGCGCTCCGTGTCCGGCCGCGCCCGCGCCTCCGCCGCCGCGAGCAACGAGCCCCCCGCGACGCCCAGTCCACTGGCGACGAGCAACCGCCGCCGGCTCCATCCCTTCGTGTCCGCGCTCATCGTGCCGCCTCCGTGTCGTCGTCCGTCAGTCGTCCCCCCACCGCGTTCTCCAGCGCGATGTGGGCGGTCCAGTAATCGCGCAGCGTCTCCACGTACTCGCGGTAGGTGCGCACCTCGTCCCGCCGCGCTTCCAGGAGCTGGAAGGGGCTGAGCACCATGGCGTTGTACTGGAGCTGCGATTGCTCCAGGACCCGCCGCCTCAAGGGCAGCAGCACCTTCGCGTAGTGCTCCACCAGATGGCGCGCCGTGCGCAGCTCCGCGCCGTGCTGGCGCACCTCGGAGCGCGCGTCCACCGCGAGCTGGGTGAGCCGCCGCTCCGCCTGCCGTTGCCGTGCCTCCAGCCCGCCGATGAGCGCCTGGCGCTGGTTGAAGACGGGCAGCTCCAGCACGAGGCTCGGGCCGGTGACGCGCAGGCCCCCGCCCTCCCGCTCCGCGCCCACCCCCACGTCCACGGTCCCGATGAAACGGGTGCTTCGAGCCAAAGCCACGGACCGCTCGAGCAGCGCCACGTCCTTGCGCGCGGCGTCGAGGTCCAGGCGACGCCGCATCGCCAGCCGCTCGAGGCGCGTGAACTCGGGCGCCGCGCCCGCGGGCTCCGGCAGCGGCTCGCCCACCGTCCACTCCGTGTTGTCACCCCACAGGCCCAACAGCCGGTTCATCCGCTCGCGCTGCTGGACGAGCGCCAGCTCCTCGCGCGCGAGCCCCACCCTCGCCTCCTGCCAGGCCGTGCGCAGGATGGACAGGTCCAGCTCGGGGATGTTGCCCGCCTCGTACTGCATGCGCGCCAGCTCGGCCGAGGCCTCGAAGACGGCCACCAGCTGCGCCTGGTAGCGCAAGAGCATCTGCGCCGCCTGCACGGAGGCGTACGCTTCACGTGTCTGGGCCACCACCGCCAGGGCCTCGTGCGCCGTGCGCTGGACGTCCGCGTCGAAGCGCTGCTGGGCGATGCCCCGGCGCGCCGGAAGCACGAAGAGATCGAACAGCCCCTGCACGAGCGACAGCTCCACCCCGAGCCCCGGCACCCCCACGGACACGCCCAGCGCGGGATTGCTCAACAGTCCCGCCTCCACCAGCTCCGCCTGGGAGATGCCCAGGGACTCGTAGGCCCCCTGGAGGCCCGGGCTGTTCACGAGCGCGATGCGCACCGCCTCCTCGGACGAGAGGCCATCGCGCAGCAGCGCGCGCACCTGCTCCCGCACGGCCTCGTTCGCGGGGGGGCCCCGCTCCCAGCCCGTGGAGACCGCGACCCGCTCGTGCACGAGCGCCCCGAGCTCCGCATGGCCCCGCTCGGGCGACATCGTCGCGCACCCCCCGGCGCCCAACGCCAGGACCCACAGCCACACGAGGCGTTTCATGGGGCGTGTCCCCCATGCCCGCTGGTGGATTGCGCCCCGTGCGCATGCGCGACGAGCTTCATGCCGCACCGGGGGCAGCGCGCGGGCGCGTCGGAGGTGACGTCCGGGTGCATGGGGCACACGAAGCCCTTCGGGGAGGACACGGGCTTGGGCGTGGAGGGGGGCGCGTCCGCCGGCATGGGAGGCGCCAGGGCCGTCATCGGCCGGACCGCGGAGGCGGGCGCGTCCGGATTCGAGGGATCCAACGAAAAAAGGACACGGTCAGCGCCATGGACGGCGCACGCGGACAGACCGAGCGCGCACGCGCCCGCCGCGAACTTCAGGGGAAAAGACATGGTGGTCGCTCTGCGAAGAGGAGGATGAGAGTCACGGACCCGGAAGCGGGGGCCGGCTCAAATCAGCAGCTGACGCAGGGCGAGGTAGCGCCGTGAGCGAGGCGGCGGGTCATGTCCGGCGCGGATGCGAGGGGTCGCGCGCGCCGACAACACGGGCACGGACCACTCGGCCTCGCCGGGCAGGAGCACCCAGTGGACCTGGGGCGACACATCCAGGGAGGGGGGCACCCCACCGACATCCCCGGTGTGGCCCTGGCGCAGCTCGCAGCAGTCCTGAGCGAGCAGCCGAGCGTCCCGAGGCTCCTGCTTCTCCGGACAGGCCACGCAGGGCGCCGCGCGCTTCCCGGTGAAGCGGCACACCCGCACCACTCCGCCCGGCAGGGCGGCCTGCACCCAGACGAGCAGGGCGAAGACGAGGGCGGCGAGGCGCATCGGCACGGTCATGAAGTATCGCGTCCTTGGATGGACCTGCAAGTGTGTCGCTCCCGGGCGCCCCTCCGGACGGCCGCTCCCGGAAGGTGCTAGGACTGCATCACGCCATGCCCGATCCGACTCCGCCCGTGACTCCGCGCCGTGCCGCGCTGGTCTTCATCTTCGTCACCGTGCTGCTCGACATCCTGGCGCTGGGGATGATCTTCCCCGTGCTGCCCCAGCTCGTGGTGGGCTTCGTGGGCGGCGACTCCGCGCGAGGCGCCGAGGTCTTCGGGCTCGTCTCCACCCTCTGGGCGCTCATGCAGTTCATCTTCGCGCCGGTGCTCGGGGCGCTGTCGGACCGGTACGGCCGGCGCCGGGTGGTGTTGATCTCCAACACGTGCATGGGGCTCAACTACATCCTGCTGGCGCTGGCGCCGTCCCTGGGCTGGCTGATCGTGGGCCGCGTCGTGTCGGGCATCACCTCGGCGAGCATCAGCACGGCGAGCGCGTACATCGCGGACGTGACGCCCGTGGACAAGCGCGCCGCGAGCTTCGGCATGCTGGGGGCGGCGATCGGCGTGGGCTTCGTGCTCGGGCCGGCGATGGGCGGCCTGCTGGGCGGCGTGGATCCCCGCCTGCCCTTCTGGGTGTCGGCGGTGCTGAGCCTGGGCAACGCGCTGTATGGCCTGTTCGTGCTGCCGGAGTCCCTGCCCCCCGAGCGGCGCCGGCCCTTCGAGTGGCGGCGCGCCAACCCGGTGGCCGCGCTGTTGCGCCTGCGCGCCAACCGCGAGGTGCTGGGCCTGGCCACCGTGCACTTCCTGCACAACCTGGCGCACACCGCGCTGCCCAGTGTCTTCGTGCTCTACGTGGGCTACCGCTTCGGCTGGGACGCGCGCGCGGTGGGCCTCGCCCTGGGCGGCTCGGGGGTGTTCACCCTGCTCATCCAAGGCGGCCTGGTGAAGCCCATCGTCAAGCGGCTGGGCGAGCGGCGCACGCTCATGCTGGGCCTGTCGTGCGGCATCCTCGGCTTCGCCACCTACGGCCTCGCCGACAACCCGGTCGTGTTCCTCGCGGTGGGCCTGCCGGTGATGGGCCTGTGGGGGCTGTTCTCCCCGGCGTCCCAGGGGCTGATGACGCGCCGGGTGCCGCCCTCGGAGCAGGGGCAGTTCCAGGGCACGCTCTCGAGCCTCATGGGCATCGCGGGGATGATCGGCCCCGGCCTCTTCACGCAGACCTTCGCGGCGGCCATCGCGCCCCAGCACGGCGTGCACCAGCCGGGCGCGCCCTTCCTGTTCGCGTCGATGCTGCTGGTGCTCGCGCTGGGCCTGTCCCTGCGCGCCACCCGCACGGCGCCCGAGGCCGTGCCCGCCGCCGTCGGACCCGCGGCCTGAGCGCGCGGCTCAGGCCTCGTTGAGCACGCGGCCTTCCATGCCCCCGGCGACGGTGATGACCTCGCCGGTGACGTGGCCCGAGACGCGATCGGACGCGAGCGACACCACGGTGCGCGCGACGTCCTCGGGGCGGCCCAGCTTGCGCAGGGGCATGGTGCGCGTCACCCGGTGGACGAACGCGGTGTCCCCGAGCTTGTCCTGGTTGCGCGGCACCGCCGTCCAGCCCGGGCACACGGTGTTCACCCGGCCCTGTGGCGCGATGCGCGCGATCTCGTTCTTGAGGCTCTTGAGGAAGCCGCTCGCGAGCGCGCCCTTGGCCGCGGCGTAGTCCGCGTGTCCCGCCTCGCCGAAGAGGCCCGCGGTGGAGGCGATGAGGACGATGTTGCCCGTGCCCGTGGACTCCACGTGGCGCAGGAAGGCGCGGCAGCACAGGAAGACGCTGTCCAGGTTCTCCGCCAGCGTCTGGCGCCAGCGCGCGAGCGACATGCTCCATACGGGCTCGTCGGGCGCCGGCCACACGCCCGCGTTGGCCACCAGCACGTCCAGCCGGCCCAGGGCCTTCACCGCCTCGGGCACGAGCGCGTCCACGTCCGCCTCGGCGGTGAGGTCCGCGCGCAGCGCCACGCCGGCGACCTCCGCGGCGAGCGCCCGCGCGTTGTCCTCGCTCCGGTGGTAGTGCACCGCCACCCGCGCGCCCTCCTCGGCGAAGGCGCGCACCACGGCGCTTCCGATGCCGCCCGCGCCCCCGGTGACGAGCACGCCCTTGCCGCCGAGCCCCGTGTCCATGCGCCGGCTACACCGTGTCCAGGCGCAGGAGCTGACGGGCCTGCTGGGGCGTGGCGAGCGTGCGGCCCTTGGCCGTGGCCCGCCTGGCCGCCTCGGCCACCAGCTCCCAGTTGCCCTGGGCCAGCACGCCCTTGGACACGTAGATGTTGTCCTCGAGCCCCACACGGGCGTTGCCACCGCGCACCGCCGCCAGCTCCACGAAGGGCAACTGGTGGCGGCCCACCGCGGCCACCGTCCACGAGCAGCCCTCGGGCAGCGAGGCGATCATGAAGTCCAGCGCGTCCTCGCGGGCCGTCAGGGCACCGGGCACGCCGAGCACGAAGTCGAAGTGCGCCGGTAGGGACACGAGCCCCTCCTTGGCCAGGGCGCGCACCTCGTCCACCATGCCCACGTCGAAGCACTCCAGCTCCGGGCGGATGCCCAGGTCGCGGATGCGCCGGGCGATGTCGCGCACGAGCGGCCGGGGATTCCAGAAGACGTCGTCCCCGAAGTTCACCGTGCCCGTGGACAGCGTGGCCATGTCCGGCCGGTCCGCGCCCGTGAGCTTGAGACCGCCGCAGCGCTCGTCCACGCCCATGCCCACGGCGCCGCCAGTGGACACCTGGATGAGCACGTCCGTGCGCGCGCGGATGGCGCGGATGGCCGCCCGGAACAGCTCCGTGTCCTGCGAGGGCTTGCCGTCCGGCGTGCGCACGTGCAAGTGCACCATGGCGGCCCCGGCCTCGCGGCACTTCACCGCGTCCTCGGCGATCTCCTCGGCGGAGATGGGCAGATGGGGCGTCTGCTCGCGCGTCGTCTCCGCGCCGACCATCGCGGCGGTGAGGACCATGGGCGTGCTCATCGCTGACCTCGCTGCTTGTCCTTGGGGACCACGCAGGTGCCGGCCGCGCGGCACACCACCACCGGCTCGGCGAGCAGGTCCGCCGCCGAGTCGTTCACGTCCGCGCGCGGACGGATGACCTTGCGCGCCTCGAAGCGCATCTTGCGCGAGGTGTTGCCCATGCTGATGATCTCCCCTTCGGCCTCGATGAAGTCCCCGGCGTACACGGGCGCGAGGAACTCCACCGAGTCGTAGGCCCGGAACAGGCCCTCGTCGCCATCCAGGCGGATGCACAGCTCGGTGGCCACGTCGCCGAACAGGCCGAGCATGCGCGCGCCGTCCACCAGGTTGCCGCCGTAGTGGGCGTCATGGCTGCTCATGCGCAAGCGGATGACGGCCCGCACCGGGGCCTTCTCGCCCGTCTTCACGTCGCTCATTGCGGCTCCCCTTCCCAGTGCACGTTCTTCGCCTCCTTGCCTTCCTTCTGGAGGACCTGGTGCACGATGTAGTTGGCCACGTCGGAGGGCTTGGTGCCCGGGCCGAAGCCCGCGTCGAAGCCCAGCTCCAGCGCGAGCTTGTGGTCCACACGGGGCCCGCCGAGCAGGAGCAGCGTCTTGCCGTGCACGCCCACCGCCTTGGCCGCCTCGATGAACTGGCGCGAGTTGTCCTTGTGCACGTCGCGCTGGGTCACCACCTGGGACACGAGGATGGCGTCGGCGTTGCGCGCCATGGCCTTGGCGAGCAGGTCCTCGTTGGGCACCTGGCTGCCGAGGTTGAAGGCCTCGAACCACGGGTAGCGCTCCAGGCCGTAGTCGCCCGCGTAGCCCTTCATGTTGAGGATGGCGTCGATGCCCACCGTGTGGGTGTCGGTGCCGGTGCAGGCGCCGAACACCACGATGCGCCGGCCCACCTTGTCCTTGATGAGGACGTTGAGGTCGTCGTAGCCGAGCTTCTTGACCACCACCTCGGGCACGTCGATCTCCGCGTAGTCGAGGACCACGGGCGAGTGCGCGTAGACGATGAAGAAGGTGTAGGCGTCGGCGGCGCGCTCGGCGGCGGCCACCTTCACGTCGGTGAACCCCAGCTTGCGCGTGTAGACGGCGGCCGCTTCCTTGGCCTTCTCCGACAGGGGCACGGGCAGCGTGAACGACAGCTGCACCACGCCGTCGTCCCGCCGGTCACCGTAGGGGCGGATGAGCTGTTTGGTGGGCTTGACCGCCATGGCGCCTACTTCCCCTTCCTGGGGGCCTTGGCGTACGCGACGCTCTGGGCCACCTTCTCCGCGAGGGGCTCGAAGCGCTCCTGCTGCTTCTGGTCCATGTGGAACACGAGCGACCAGGTCGTCTTGCCGTCGCAGCCCACGTAAGTGACGGTGCGCACGGACTCGGCGCCATCCGGCGTGGTGTCCGAGTCCACGCGGCGCGCCGCCGGGGACTTGCCCAGCTTGAGCGACTTCCAGCCCGGCTCGCCGCCCATGGCGGAGAGGATCTTGTCCAGGCACACCTGGGGCTTCATGCCCGCGGTCTGCACCGCGCCCACGTCCACCAGCACGTAGGCGTCGCCCGAGGGGTCCGCGAAGCGCAGGGTGCCGTCCGCCTCGGAGCGCGCCCAGTCCTCGGGCAGGTTGAGCGTGAGCGTCTTCACCTCGCGCTTCGCGAGCTCCGCCGTCGGCTCACCCGCCGCGAGAAGCGCCACCACCAATGAGCCAAGCATCACCGTGCCTCCAGCATGTCCTGGAATGGGTTGAAATAATCCGGGGCCTTCTCCAGCACGCCATCCAGGCCCTTGCCGCCGGTCTCCGTGCGCTTCACGTCGCCGAAGTGGCCGCGGCCGATCGCCGCCACCATGCCGTCGCGGTGGCACTCCTCGAGCAGCTCCATGGCCTTGGCGAACACCTCGCGCGCGCGGTTGGCGATGCGGCCGTCCTCGCGCACGGTGAACTCCTCGTCGATGCCGCGCGCCGCCCGGTGGATGTAGCTGGCGGCCTTGAGCGCCACGTAGCGGTCGGCGAGCAGGGGCGTGTGCATGGCCTCGGTCATCATGCCCAACAGCTGGATGCCCTGGCGCGTCCACACCGCCACCAGATCCGCCATCACGTCGTACGCGTGGCTGAAGAAGATGTCCGTCTCCTTGTGCTTGGTGGGCGGCATGTACTTGAGCGGCGCGTCCGGGAAGCAGCGGCGCACGAGCATGGCCTGCGACAGCTCCAGGAGCAGCGTCTCCGGGCGGTGCGGATCGATCTCGTACGAATGGCCGATGCCCAGCTGCCAGTCCTTGAGCCCCGCGCGCTTGGCGAAGCTCTCGTTGATGAACTGGCTGGCGATGACGGTGTGCGCCGCGTCGTAGGCGTCCGCCGTGGTGATGTAGTTGTCCTCGCCGGTGTTGATGATGATGCCGGCCAGGGCGCAGATGCGGCGGCTGAAGTACTGATCGATGAACGTGCGCCGCATGTTGATGTCGCGGAAGAGGATTCCGTACATCGCGTCGTTGAGCAGCATGTCCAGCCGCTCGTAGGCCGCGGCGAAGGCGATCTCCGCCATGCACAGGCCCGAGGAGTAGTTGGTCAGCTGGATGTAGCGCTTGAGCTTGCGGCTCTCGTCGTCCAGGGCCTCGCGCATGATGCGGAAGTTCTCCTGGGTGGCGTAGGTGCCGCCGTAGCCCTCGGTGGTGGCGCCGTGGGGCACGTAGTCCAGCAGCGACTGCGCCGTGGAGCGGATGACGGCGATGATGTCCGCGCCCGCCTGCGCCGCCGCGCGCGCCTGGTCCACGTCGTCGTAGATGTTGCCCGTGGCCACGATGACGTACTTGTGGGGTGCCTGGCCCTGACCCAGCTCCTGGCGCAGGGCGTCGCGCTGGGCGATGCGCGAGGTGAGCTCGTCCATGGCGCCCTGGGCCTCGGCCCGGACTTCCTCGCGCAGGTTGTGCTCCACCTCGGGGGACAGGGGGCCGAGCTTCTCCAGGGGCATGGCCGTCAGCCGCTCCACGGCTTCCAGCGGACTACGCGCCCCCATGTGCAGGGCCCGGCCATACCAGTAGGCCACGCCCCGGTTGAGCACGCCCGCCTGCTGCAGGCGGTCCACCATGAGGTTGGCGAGCGGCACCCCACCCGGCCCCGCGTCGGAGACGCCGAAGAAGCGCAGCACGGTGCGCTCGATGGAGACGGTGGTGTTGCGGCGGATGAGGTCGAAGATGGGCTCGGTGATGTCTAGCGCCATCTTGCGCGCGTGAGCCACCTGCGCGTCTTCGATGAACGGACCCGGCATGTTGTCACCTTACTATACGTAACGCGTTTCGAAGAGACGGCGCAGGGCGGGCTCCGCGCGCAACAGATCCAGGGTGAGCTGGGCGTGCCCCGGCACGTACCCGTTGCCCACGAGCATGGTGACGTCCTTGCCCACGCCCTCCGCCCCGAGCGCCGCCGCGGTGAAGCTGGTGGCCATGGAGAAGAAGATGACGGTGCCCCCGTCCTTCACACTGAGGATGGACGCCATCTCCGTGTTGCCCACCGAGGCGCAGTTGACCACCAGGTCGCACAGCGCGCCCTGGGTGGCGCCGGCCACGGCCTCCATCACCTCCACCGCGCGCGTGGCATCCACCTGGAGCGTCGCGTCACACAGGCCCAGACCCTTCAGGGTGTCGAGCGCCTGTCCGGAGATGTCCAGGGCGAGCAGCCGACCCTGGCCCTTCAAGTCCCGGCGGGCCTGGGCGAGGCACAAGGCGCCGCTCTTGCCCGCCCCCAGCACGGCCACGGTCATGCCGGGGCGCACCCAGCGCGCCACCAGGGCGGGCGCGCCACACACGTCCAGGGCCGCGAGGGCCAGCGTGTCGGGCATGTCCTCGGGCAGCTTCGCGTAGAGGCCCGTGGCGAACAGCAGCGCCTGGCCCCGGATGTCCACCCGATCGATCGCCGGATGCACGGCCCGCACCTCGTCGATGCGCAGGGGCGTGAGGCTCAGGCTCACCAGCGTGGCGATGCGCTCGCCGGGCTGGAGCGTGCCGTGGGCGGGGTGACCGGCGCCCACCTCGCGCACCCGGCCAATCAGCATGCCGCCCGAGCCCGTCACCGGGTTCTGCATCTTGCCGCGCTCGCGGACGATCTCCCGCACCCGCGCGGCGATGCGCTCGGGGTCCGCCCCCACCTCGTCCTTGATCTGCTTGAAGGAGGCGGCATCGATGTTGAGGCTCTCCACATCGATGAGAACCTCGGCGTCCCGGCAGGGCAGTGAAGGGTCCAGCGTGCGCGCCCGCTGGGGCAGCACTCCCTTCTCCCCCACGACACGGGACAGCCCGTAGTGGTCGCGACTCATGGCAGGCCCCTTCCGTGGCCACGAGCGGGAGCATCTCCCGCCCGTGAGAATGCACGGACAAGCCTCTACCCGGGCCCACGCGGGAGCGCCAGGGGCTTCGTCAGACGCCCCGCGTCATGCCAGCGCCTTCCGGGTGGCGCCCTACTCGGTCGCGAGCCGGGGGCCAATCACCGCCAGCGAGCGCTCGAAGCGGTAGTTGACGCCCGTGTGGCCGTCCTCGAACTCCTCGTGCGTGAGCTCCACGCCGCCGTTCTTGAGGTCCTCGGCCAGCATGCGCGCGCCCCAGCGCAGGTTGAACTCGTCGCGCGAGCCGCAGTCGATGAACACGGTCTTCATCTTGCGAAACGCGTCCACGAACTTGGGCACGAAGCGCACCGGGTCGTGCACGAGCCAGCGGTTCCACACCTCCAGGCGCAGCTTGCCCGTCTGCGCGTCGAAGGGCAGCTCGAGGTTGAGCGGCTCACCTTTCTTGGGCGAGTAGGCGGCCGCCATGGCCAGGATGTTGATGACGGAGAAGTCCTCGCCCTTGGCCTTCGTCTCCCGCGAGCGGCGCAGGAAGTCCTTGTACCAGGCCTCCACGCCCCCCGCCTTGAGCAGCGCGGCGGCGGCCTTGGGCAGGTCCGGCAGGTAGCAGTACTCGAAGTAGGCGTCGGGCGACTGGGCGCTCAGGTGCCCGAAGAGCTCCGGGTGGTAGCGGCCCATCACCAGGGCGCCGTAGCCGCCGGAGCTGTGCCCCACCACCGCGCGCGCGAGCGCCTTGGGCAGCGTGCGGAAGGTGCGATCCACGTGGCCCACCACGTCCTTGGCCAGGAAGTCGCGGTAGCGGCCGATGGCGTCGCTGTTCACCCACTGACTGCCGCCCAGCGCCGTCCAGCCGTCCGGGAACACGCCGATGACGGGCGGAATCGTCCCCGCCGCGATGAGGGCGTCCAGGCGCTCGGGGACACTCAGCGAGAACGCCGAGAAGTTCGTCCACGACTTGCCGCTGTTGGAGAAGGCGTTGAGGAAATACACCGCCGGGTAGCGCGCCGTGCCCTCCGCGTAGCCGGGCGGCAGGTACACCGTCAGTGCGCGCCGGGAAGAATCCCCCAGCGGGTTGGACTCCAGCGCCGGCGAGGCCACCACCTGCGTCTCGAGGATGCCCTTCATGTCACTCCCCTCCACCGGGGCCCAGCGTCAGCCGCGGGGGCCGGTGGGCTTGCCGAAGAACTTCATCACCTGTTGCAGATCCTCCCACGCCTTGCGCTTCTCCGCGGGTTGGCGGAGCAAGTACGCCGGGTGGAAGGTGGGCATCAGCTGGATGCCCTCGTATTCACGCCACGTGCCGCGCAGCCGGGTGATGGGCGTCGTGTCGCGCAGCAGCGTCTGGGCGGCGAACTTGCCCAGCGCCACGATGGCCTTGGGCTGGATGGCCTTGAGCTGCGCGCGCAGGAACGGCTCGCACGCGGCCACCTCGTCGGGCTCGGGGTTGCGGTTGCCCGGCGGGCGGCACTTCACCACGTTGCAGATGTAGATGTCGTCGCGGCGATAGCCCATCGCCTCGATCATCTTCGTGAGCAGCTGGCCCGCCGCTCCCACGAAGGGCACGCCCTGCAGGTCCTCGCTCTCGCCCGGACCCTCGCCCACGAAGACGAGCTCGGCGCGCGGGTTGCCCGTGCCGAAGACGATGTTCTTGCGCCCCGTGCACAGCTTGCACCGGCGGCAGTCGCCCAGCTCGCGGCGGACCTCGTCCAGCGTGGGCCGATCGCCCCCGGACAGCGCGTCGGGCGTGAGGATCACCGGCACGGGGGCGGGCGCGACCACGGGAGGCGCCAGCGCGCGCGGCGGCGCGGGTCTGGCGGCGACTGGAGTCGGCGCCGCGACAGGCGCGGGCCTCGCGGCGACCGGAGCCGGCGCCGCGGCGGCGGGCGCGCGCAACCGGGCGGCACGCGCCTCGGCGGCCAGACGGGCATCCATCTGCAGGAACCGCCCTCCGTCCTCCTCCTGCCAGAGGAGGTGGCGGCGCAGATCCTCCAGCACTTCGCTCAACGCCTGCGAGGTTTCGGGGGCTTCGCTCACGATGGGTAGGGTGTACGGGGGCGGAGGAAGGGATTCAACGGCCTGACGGGTAGGCCGCCCGTACGCTTACCCCAGTGCCCGCCACGGCGCCACTATCGCGCGCCCCCACGCGCCGTGTGGGGCTCAGGGGACAGCGGGGAGGTACGCCAGGAAGGAGCGCAGCAGTTCGCGCGCCACCTCGCGCTTGGTGCCGCCCAGGGCGCGCTCCTGCCCGTCCCGCGTGAGCACCGTCACCTGGTTGGTGTCCGTGCCGAAGCCCGCGCCCGGCGCCGAGACGTCGTTGGCCACGATGACGTCCAGCCCCTTGCGCTCGAGCTTGCCCCGTGCGTACTCCACCACGCGCTGCGTCTCCGCGGCGAAGCCCACCAGCGCGGGCCGGCGGGCGAGTCCCGAGACCCGGCGCGACGCCTCGGCGAGCACGTCCGGGGTGCGCACCAGCGTCAGGGCCTCGGGCCCCTCGGACTTCTTCACCTTGTGCTCGGAGCGGACCTCGGGCCGCCAGTCACTCACCGCCGCCGAGGCGATGAAGAGGTCCACGTCCGCCACCCGGGCGAGCACCTCGCGCGCCATGTCCTCGGCGCTCACCACGTCCACCACCTCCAGCCCCCGCCGCGTGCCCTCCCCCACCGGGCCGAGCACCACCGTCACGCGCGCGCCCGCGTCCCGCGCCGCCTCCGCCAGCGCCAGCCCCATCTTCCCCGTCGAGGGATTGGAGATGAAGCGCACCGGATCCAGGTACTCGCGCGTGGGCCCGGCGGTGATGAGCACGCGCCGGCCCGCGAGCACGCCCGGAGCGAACAGGCGCGCGGTGGCCGTGACGATGTCCCGCACCTCGGCGAGCCGCCCCGCGCCCACGTCGCCGCACGCGAGCAGGCCCGCCCCCGGCCCCACCGCGTGGAAGCGAGGCGTGGCGAGCAGGGCCGCGAGGTTCTCCTGGGTCCGCTCGTTGTCCCACATGGCCACGTTCATCGCGGGCGCGAGCACCACCGGGCCCCGGAAGGCCAGCAGCGAGGTCGTCACCGCGTCGCCGCCCAGGCCCACGCGGATGCGCGCGAGCAGGTCCGCCGTGGCCGGCGCCACCACGAACGCCTCGCCCCAGCGCGCCAGGTCCAGGTGCCCGAAGTTCCCCTCCTGGGCGGGGTCGAAGTAGTTGGTGAGCACCGGGTGCCCACAGAGCGCCTGGAAGGTCAGCGGCGTGACGAACTGCTGGGCGGCCTCGGTCATCGCCACGCGCACCTCGGCGCCCGCCCGGCCCAATTCCCGCACCAGCTCACACGCCTTGTACGCCGCGATGCCGCCGCCCACGCCGACGATCACCCGGCGCCCCTGCAATAGCGAAGCGTCCATGGTCGGTTCCTTATGCGCCAGGGTCCAGCCTCGCAACCCCGACGTGTCCCCGCGCTCGCGAAAAAGGGCGCGTCGCCCCACACGCGCAGTCAGGATCCGAGCGCCCCTCCCCGCGGTGGCGGAGGTCGGGGGTATGGTGCGAGGCGGTCATGAGCGCCACCCTCACCTTCGACGACTCCTCCTGGCCCCTGGTCATCATGCGGATCTCCGGGGTGATGACGAGCGCGCAGTACGTGCACTTCCTCGAGCGCTCCGCGTCCTTCCTGGATCGCGGCGAGCCGTACTTCAGCATCTCGGACGTGCGCCACGCGGGCATTCCCCCGCTCCCGCAGTGCCGTCAGCTGGCGGATTGGATGCGCGGACAGCAGGTCCGGATGCGCCAGTACGTGCGCTGCAACGCCATCCTGGTGACCTCGGCCCCGCTGCGCCTGTCCATGA
The DNA here is from genome assembly GCF_016904885.1 of Archangium primigenium. Lineage (NCBI taxonomy): Bacteria > Pseudomonadati > Myxococcota > Myxococcia > Myxococcales > Archangiaceae > Melittangium > [Archangium] primigenium. The sequence goes on along the minus strand of NZ_JADWYI010000001.1, from coordinate 4,829,255 downwards.
GCCTCGTCTTCCACCTCATGCCCCCGCCCATGCCGCACACGGCCGTGTCGGACATGGACGCCGCGGTGGCCTTCGTCCTCCACCACATGCGCGAGGCGAAGCACGACGAGGCCGCCGAGCGGGTCCGCCAGCACTTCGCGCCCGCGGGGCTGTCCGCGTCCTGACGGGGGCCTGGGCGGCTCAGGGCGCCGCGGCGCCCGGCTGCCGCGCGCGCAGCTCGTCCCGCAGGGGGATGAGGGCCGTGTTCGACAGCACCACGGACGAGCCGAAGCCGGTGGGGTGGTCGCGCTCCGCCTGGCGCAGGCGCTCCAGGTGCGCGGCCAGCCGCTCGCGCCGCTTCTTCTTGCTCGGATGGGGCGTGAAGAGGCCCTTGTCGGGCAGCTTCGTCAGGAAGGTCAGGTACGCGTCGGGCGAGTAGCCCGCGGCCGCCATCAGCTCCACCGCGTCCAGATCCGCGGCGTACTCGTCCGCCTCGGACAGGCCCTTGTCCGTCATCGCGTCGAGGAAGCCCTTCATGAGCTTGCGGACGATGGCGTCGCTCACCTGGTCGATGTTGAGCGAGCGCACCGCCGAGCGGGTGACCTGCGCGATCACCTCTCCCCATTGACCCCAGGACAGCTTCTCCAGGACCGCGCTCGCCGTGCTCCCCACGTGCTGCCCCGCGTAGGCGAAGCCCTCGCTCGCCAGGGCCTGCTCCGCGCGCCAGCCCTCGGACTCGGCGGCCCGGACGCACTCGTCCTTGAGGTACCGCTGGTACTCGTTCAAGGCGTGCTTGCGCGTGATGTGGGAAATCTCATGGGCGAGCACGCCCGCGAGCTGGGCCTCGTCGTCCAGCCGCGCGAGCAGCCCCTCGGTCACGAAGACATAGCCGCCGGGTCCACTCACCGCGTTGACGCCCTCGGACTGGAGCACGCCGAACACCCACGGCAGCGTGGGCCGGCTGGACTGCGCCGCCAGGTTGCGGCCGATCTTGTTGAGCTGCAGGTGCAGCGCCTTCTGGTCCGGATGGGTCGTGAGCCCGCCGCCATCGCTCACCCAGTGGACGCCCACCGCGCCGCCCAGGGCCCGCTCCTCTTCCCAGCCGATGGCCCGGTCATCGAGCGTCTGGCACTCGGCCTTCTTGGACGCCTCCACGGCCCTCGCCGCCTGCTTGTTCTCGATGTAGCGGGAACAGGAGCCGAAGCCACACAGGAGCAGGCAGCCCGCGGACAACAGGAGTGGGCGCTTCATCGCGTGCCTCCCGGGGTCTTGCCCTTGCTCGTCGCGGCGCGGGCCTCCAGCTTGGACGTGCCCATCACCTCGGGCAGGCCGCCCGCGCGGGCGTACTTCGCCACGTCATCGTCCCGCAGCCGCTCGGCGACCTTCTCCAGGGCCTCGAGCTGGGCCACGCTCTCGGGACGGGACAGGGACTGGCCGTAGGCGATGGCGCCCGGCCCGAGCGCCTTGACGGCCGCGCCCGAGGACGCGAAGGCCGTGGGGGAGATGGGCTTGTCGGGGTGCGCGCTGAGCACCTCCAGGGACGGCGGCGAGGAGCTCAGGTTGGCCTGGTAGATGACGCCCGTGAACGTTCCCTGGGAGCTGCGCGAGGTCACCTTGTGCCAGGGCGTGGTGCCCTCGCGCCCGAGGTACGTCACGGAGTGGCCCGGCTGGAGGATGTCGAGCGTGCGCGCGGAGGGCTGGCTCGACGCCTTGAGGTGGGTGTTCTTGGCCTTGACGTACAACACGGAGGCCGGGGGCTCGGGGGCGGCCACCGCGAGGGTGACGCCCACCGTCGTCAACAGGGTGACGAGTCGGGGGTGGCTCATGCTCACTTCTCCAGGTTCGTCACGCCCTCGAAGGGCATGGCGGGGGGATTCTCGACGTAGTGTTGGCACCGCCCGAGCAGCAGCCGGCTCGGCCCGTCCTCCGCGTCCGCCCCGAGCGCGTCCTCGAGGAGGGGGATGGCCTCGGCGAAGCGCGCCTCGCGGTAGAGCGCGAGCGCCCGGGCATAGCGCGCCACGGTGGCGCCGCGCGCGGCGGACAGCTCGCCCTTGCGCGCGAGCAGCTCGTACACGGTCACCACCTCGGCCTTGCCCGCCACCCGCACCCGGTCCAGCTCGCGCGCCTCGATGTGCGCGTGCGCGAGCGCGTACGTGCGCGGCCCGATGAGGATGACGGTGTCATAGGCCTTGTTGGCGCCCTCGAGCCGGGCCGCCAGGTTCATGCCGTCGCCGATGGCGGTGTAGTCGAGCAGGTACTCGCTGCCGAAGTTGCCCACGAACATCTCCGCCGAGTTGAGCCCCATGCGCGTGTAGACGTCCGGCAGGCCCTCGCGCCGCAGCTCCACGCGCAGGGCGTCCACCGCGGAGCGCACGGCGAGCGCCGCGTGGCAGGCGCGCACGGCGTGGTCGCTCATGGTCAGGGGCGCGCCGAAGAGGCACACCACGGCATCGCCGATGTACTTGTCCAGGCAGGCCCCGTGCTCCATGAGCACGGCGCTCACGCGCGTGAGGTAGCGGTTGAGCAGCGCCACCAGCGCCTTGGGATCCGCCTTGAAGCGCTCGCTGAACGAGGAGAAGCCCCGGATGTCGGAGAAGAAGGCGGTGATCTCCCGCGTCTCGCCCTCCAGCGAGGGCAGCCGCTGCTGCTCGACGAGCTGATCCACCAGCGTCTTGTCCAGAAAGCGGTTGAAGGACTCGCGCAGCCGCTCGCGCTCGCGGTTGGCGAACATGTGGTTGAAGGCCACCGCGGACAGGCAGGCGAACTCGCCCGCGTACAGGGGCATGGCGCTGAGCACGTGGACGCCGCGCGTGAGGCACACGCCGGGCACCAGGAAGAAGCCGAAGTAGAGCGCCAGGGGCCAGAGGATCTCCAGCGCGGGCACCCGCAGGAGCGTGAGCAGGGCCACGGAGAAGAGCGCCACCCCGGCGGTGAGCAAGAGAGACACCCAGAAGGGCGCCTCGGTGATGAAGCGTCCGGCCAGCAGCGCCTCCAGCGCCACCGCGTGCTTGACGAGTCCCGGCGCCTCGCTCTGGAAGGGCGTGGCCTTCACGTCGGCCGTGCCCACGGCGAGTCCGCCCACGACGACCACCTTGCCCCGGAAGGTGTCCTCGGCGATCACGGGGACCAGGGGCGTGCCCCGCTCGCGGTGTGCTTCCCGGCGCGCCCAGTCCTCCAGCACCGCGTAGACGCTCACCGCCTGGAAGCGCTCCTCCCAGCGGCCGCCGAAGTCCAGCTCCGCGCTGCCATCCGGGTTGACGGGCAGCTCCCGGTCGCCCACCCGCAGCCGCCCCGGGGAGAGCTCCACCCGCTGGGCGCCGAGCAGGTCCGCCGCCGCCGCCACCGCCAGCGTGACGTAGGTGTTGGCGCCCTCCGCGTAGGCGAAGCGGGTGCGGCGCAGGCGACCATCGCCATCCGCCTCCATGGCCACGAGCCCGAAGCCCGGGGTGACCCGCAGCAGGGCCGGCAGCGGGGGCACCGGGTGGAGGGCACGCCGGGGTCCGCCATCCCGCGGATCATGCGCCAGCACGGGCAGCGCGAGCCCCTCGTGCCGCACGGGAAAGGCGAGGGCCCGGGCCACCTCGTCGGGGGGCGGCGCCAGGGGCGTGTCGTCCGTCGCGGCGAAGGGATCCGCGGAGAGGTCCTCCGGCGCTGGCGGCACCGCGTCTCCCGGCAGGCGGTTGGCGGGCGTCACGCCAGGCAGGGAGGGCTGGCCCGCGTTGACGCTGAAGCCGAGGGTGAAGGGGATGCCGCGCGTCTCCACCACCTGGGCGAGCGCCGCGTCGTTCCCCTCGTCCGAGCCCCGCTCGTCCATGACGCCGTCGAACACGATGGCGCGCGCGCCCAGGTCCGTCAGGTGCTCGAAGACGAGGGCCCACAGGTTGCGCGAGTACGGGTAGACGCCGAAGTTGCGCGTGTAGTGGGGGTTGTCCCGGATGCCCTGGAGCGTCGCGTCGTCGATGCCGACGAGCACCACCTCGCTCGAGCGAGGGCGGCCCCGGGTGAAGAGGGTCAGGCCGTTGTCGTACGCGGTGAGCTCCGCGTCGTGTATGCGCAGCAGGTCGTAGTGCTGGCACAGGGCCGCGCCCACGGTGGCCAACAGCGTCACTCCGAGGATGAGCTTCCAGGAGTTGCGCAGCCGCAGGGCGTGGACGCGGAGGAAGGGCTTCCGCATCCCGCCGACGCTAGCACCTCAAGGCCCGAGCACCACGTCCGCCGAGGTGGGCAACTGCACCGTGCGCACCAGGGTCCCCTGCTCCGCGTCCGCGTGGAAGTTGGACCAGATGACGGTGTAGCGCCCGGGAGGAAAGCCCTGGAGCGTGAGGCGGTCGCCACGAGGTTGGTAGAGCAACTGTCCGTAGCGCGCCCGCATCAGCTCCCGGGGCGGATCCTTCACCCCGCTCACGTCCCCGGCGATGACCCACAGGGCCTTGCCCCGCTCGACCTGCGCGAAGCGCACCGTCAACGAGGACGTGCCCGGCGCGGGGCCGAAGTCCAGGTGCTGCTCGGACTCACCCACCTGGACGAGCAGGGCGGGCTCACCGGCGAAGTCCCGGCCGCCCATCGCGAAGCGGTAGCTGCCCGGGGCCACGTCCACGCCGTAGCGCCCATCCGGCCCGGTGACGAAGCTCAAGGGCTCGCTGCGGTCCGCGTTGACGCCCTCCACCTGCACGCCCGCGGCGGGCGTGCCGTTGGCCTGGTACACCACGCCCGACAGGCGCGTGGCGCGCTTGAGCACCAGCTCCAGCGCGCGGCCCTCCTCGCGGGCGGCCGACACCGAGGCGCTCAGCCGGCCCTTGCGCGCCGACACGTTGAACTTCGACACGAACGAGGGGCTGGGCAGCGAGAAGCGCCCGTCCGGCCCCGTCATCACCGAGTCCTCGCACGCATCACAGCCCACCACCGCGTCCGCCACCGGCCCCCCACCCTCCTCGCGCACGAGCCCCGTCACCACCGGCGCCCGATCCAGCACCAGCTCTCCCAGCTCCGTGGGCCGCGCCGGCTTGTCCACCATCAGGGGCTCGAAGCCCGCGGCCTCCACGGAGACGATGAGGCGGTCGCCCGCGGCGGACAGCGGCAGCTCGAAGCGGCCATCCGCGCTCGTCACCTCGTGCTCATCCACGCGGAAGCGCCGCACCGGCCCTCCGTCCCGGCTCACCACCCGGCCCCGGTACAGCTCGCGGGCCTTGAGCACCACCCGCACGGACTCGCCGCCGGCCGTGCCCTGCACCCGCTCCGGCTGGTCGTAGCTCGCGTGGCGCGCCTCCACCAGGTAGGGCCTGTCCGGCTTGAGCGCGCGCACCTCGAAGCGGCCCTGGGCGTCCGTCGTCACCGCCGCGCTCGTGCGCGGCAGCACGGAGACCGAGGCCCCCGCCACGGGCTGGCCCTGGGTGTCCACCACCTCGCCGCGCAGGGCCTTGCCGGCATCCAGCGAGACCGTCACCTTCTGGGTCTGCCCGTCGAGCACCTCCACCGTGCGCCGCTCCGAGGGCTGGTAGTCCGGGTGCATGGCCACCATCGCGTAGGTGCCCGGGGGCAGGCCCCGCATGGGCACCAGACCATCGGAGCCCGAGGAGGAGTCGCTGCGGAAGATGCCATCGCCCTCCACCCACAACACCACGTCGGCGCCCTCCACCCGGCGGCCCTCGGACGTCACCGTCACCTCGAGCGAGGCGCGGGGCTCCAGCTCCAGCTTCGCGTCCTCGGTGGGCGCGGTGACCTTCACCTGCCCGCCGCCCCACTCGGAGTGGTGCGCGTGCAGCGAGTACAGGCCCGGAGAGGGCACGGACACGGCGAAGTGGCCCTCGCCGTCCGCCAGCACGGATTCCCCGGTGGGCTGCACGAGCACGGACACGTTGGGCGCGGGCCGGCCGTATTGATCCAACACGTGGCCGGCGATGACGGTGGCGCGGACCATCTCCAGCTCCAGGGTCGTCTCGCCGGGCTTGATGCGGGCGGGCAGCTGCGCGTCCTGGAAGCCCGGGGCGCGGCCCTCCAGCACGTAGTCGCCCAGGGCGAGCGGCCCGAACTGGACGAGCGCCCCCGTGGAGGCCTTCTGCGCCTGGATGACGTCATTGCCCCGGGCGGTGCGCAGCACCAGCTGGGGCGCGGGCACGGGCTGTCCGGCCTCGTCCACCACGGTGACGAGCAGCGCGCCCGCCTCCTCCAGCTCGAGCGTCACCTGGGTGAGCCGCTCGCTCAGCGTCACGGCGCGCGGCGCGGCGCCCCACGCCCCCGACTCGGCCGACACCACGAGCGCGTCCGGGTACAGCGACTCGAAGCGCACCACGCCCCGCTCCGCCTGGGCTTCCCGCAGGAGATGGTCCGCCTTGAGCCGCACCCGGGCCGAGGCGGGCTGGCCCTGGCGGGTGACGCGCACCTCCAGCGTGCGCGAGGGCTCCAGGCGCATGCGGAGCACCCGCGCGCCCGCCTCCACCTGGGGCTCCACCGTGGGCAGGAACCCCGGGGCGGACGCCAGGACATAGAAGGGCCCCTCGCCGAGGCCCGACAGGACAAAGGAGCCATCCGGACCCGTCACGGCCTCGGACGGCAGGGGCACCTTGCGCGACACGGCGTGCACGCGCGCGCCCGCCAGGCCCCGGCCCGACTCGTCCACCACCTGGCCGGAGATGCTCCGGGGCGCGGGCAGGAACAGCTCCACCGGCTCTCCCGGGGCGGCGCGCTCGCGCATGGCGGCGCCAAACCCCTCGGCGCGCGCCCACACGGAGAAGGACACCCCCGCCAGGTGCTCGAAGCGGAAGCGCCCCTGCGCGTCCGTGCGCACGCTGGCCTTGGCGTGCAGGAAGCCATGGGCCTGCTCGAAGAAGTCCCACGCATGCAGGGCGCTCTCGCGCGCGGGGCACGCCAGCAGCGCCAGGCCGCACTCGTCGCAGCGCACCGACGTGAGCGTCTTCTGGGCGCTCGCCGCGAGCGACACCTCCGCGTCCGCCACGGGCCGACCCGCCGGGTCCAACACGCGCCCGGTGAGCGTCAGCCCCTCGGCGCGGCCCGAGGACACCTCCACGGATTCAAAGGAGGGCAGCACCCGCGCCGCGGGCTCCCGGACCACGGCGGGAGCCTGCGCCGGAGACACCGGCCACAACACGGCCCCGGCGATGAACACCAGGAAGGACGCCACCGCGATCACGAGCCATTTGCGCATGGAGGGTCTGGCGCGGGACACTAACCCCGCGACCGGGCTGCCAACCGCCATTTCCGCGCATTCATTCCGCCCGTCCTCCGCCGGACGCTCGGGGCGTCCGGCGGGAGGGGGGTGCTACTCCTCGGCGAAGGGCTGGATGGCCTGCGCCACCGCCAGCTCCTGCCGGGCCTCGCTCAGCTCGGAGTTGGTGGCCCGCAGACGGTCGGACAGCACCTGCACGAAGCTCCAGAGCATCTTCACCGCGAGGATGGACTCGCGCTTCATCAGGCCCATCAGGTCCGAGCGGGAGATGACCATGGTGCGCGTGGGCTCGACCGCTCGCACGGTGGCCGAGCGAGGGGCGTTGTCGATGAGGCCCATCTCGCCGAAGTGCCCGCCGGGCCGCAGCTCGGCGATCTCCACCCCGCTCTTCTCGATGACCACCCGGCCGCGGATGACCACGAAGAGCTCCTCGCCCGGCTGCCCCTCCACGACGATCTCCCGCCCCGCAGGGAAGGTGCGCGTGGTGGCGATGGACAGCACCGCCGTCTGCTCCTTGTAGGTGAGGTGGCGGAAGAGCGGAATCTTGCGCAGCGCCTCCATGCGGCTCTGCGCCTCGCTCGTCTCCGCCTCGAGCGTGCCCTCGCCGGACACCTTCACCACCACGGCGGTGATGTTGTCCTTGCCGCCGCGCTCGTTGGCCAGGTCCACGAAGCGCTTGGGCAGCTCCACCGGGGAGGAGCCCTGCACGAGTGGCAGCACCTCGTCGTCATCCAGATAGCCGTGCAGGCCGTCCGAGCACAGCAGGAACAGGTCGCCCGGGAACAGGTCCACGATGAGCGTGTCGACCTGGACGGACTCCTGGATGCCCACCGCGCGGGTGATGACGTTGCGGTACTGGGAGGTGGCCGCCTGCTCCTTGGTGATGGTGCCCGCCTTGAGCTGGGCGGCCACGAGCGTGTGATCCTCGGTGAGGCGGTGGCACTGGCCGTGGCGCACCAGGTAGATGCGCGAGTCGCCCACGTGCCCGATGACGCCCTTGTTGCCGCTCACCGCCAGGCACACGAACGTGGTGCCCATGCCGCGCTTGGAGGGGTCCGAGAGCGCCATGCGGAAGATGTCCGCGCAGGCGCGCTGGATGGCCACCTCCATGAGCGCCTGGGCCGCGTTGCGCGCGTCCTGGCTGGTGTTGGTGCTCAGGTCCTTGAGCAGGTGGCGGTTGGACACCATGTGCTGGCGCACCACCTCGGTGGCGCGGGAGCTCGCCACCTCGCCGGCCGCGTGACCGCCCATGCCGTCGGCCACGATGAACAGGCCGAGCGGTGCATCCACGAGCATCGCATCTTCGTTGTGCTGCCGCTTCCGGCCCACATCCGTCAGGCCGAACGCCTCTGTCGTCAATGGCACCGCGAACGCTCCCTGCTCCCTCTGTCGAGGGGAAACCCCACGTTACGAAGCCGTGGCACGGCTTGACAAGCTCACGGTCCTGGCCGCCGCGCGAGCACCTTCGTGAATCCACTGGAGAGGTAGAACGTCACCTCCACCTGCCCGAAGCGCAGCCGCGTCCCATCGGCCAGCGCCGTCGCGCGCCGGGGCACCAGTCGCACCCCCGCCACGAACGAGCCATTCTTCGAGCCCGCGTCCGTCACCACGTAGCCCCCGTCCGGCTCCCGCTGGAACCAGGCGTGGAAGCGCGACACCGTCGCGTCGTCCAGCACCACGTCGTTGTTGCCGGTGCGCCCCACGGTGATGCCCCGGCCGAACGCGTTTTCTTGATTCTTGGTGACTGGGAAAACCAGCGGCTCGCCCACCCCGAGCATGGGCGTCACCACGCTGGTGAGGGTCCGGAACGGATGCCGCTCCTCCGCGTCCCCCACCGCCGGAGTCACCACCGAGGGCGGCATGAACACCAGCACCGCTGGAGGCAGCGACCGCTCGTACTCCGCCCGCTCCTTGTGGAAGCGGCCGATATGGAGACTGAGGAGCTCGACCATCGTCAGTACACACTTCACCCGACCCGGGGGATGGGGTCCAGAGGCGTCTAGCGCCAATCCGCGTACACCCCGAGCTGCAACCCGCCGAGGTACGGCCGCGACAAGCTGGCCCGCTTGTAGTTGTAGGGATCACCATAGCCCACCGCCGCGCCCAGTCCAATGGAACCGAAGCGGTAGCCGATCCGCGCGCGCCCATCCAACTGGCCCACCCAGTAGGACTCCCGGGTCTTGGTGCTGCCCGTCATGCGGGCCGTGTACCACATGGGGCCGGTGCCCAGTTGGAACCCCCACTGCCACCCCGAGCGCTGCTGGCTGGTGTAGCCCACCGCGAACAGCAGTGAATAGGCCCGCAGGGAGGTCAGCGTCCCCGGGGCCTCCTCGAAGCGGGCCGGCCAGGAGACGGCGTGGCGCACGGTGGGCTCGATCAGCACCGCGAGTGTGTCCTCGAAGTGGTGGAAGAAGTCCAACTGCCACTGCAGCCGCGCCTCGGGCACCACGGCCCCCTGGCCCAGGGACGTTCCGAGGAAGGCGCCCCGGGGCAGCCACATGGGCACGGAGGACTCGGCGGGGGTGCGACGGGCGGGGGTTTGCGCCCAGACCTCGGTGCACAGACACCCGGTGAACACCAGGCAGGCGGCGAGACGACGGATCATGACGCTCCCTTACCTCGTTTCCAGGCGGCATGTGTCAAGCGCTTGTCAACGAAGTCCTCCCTTGGCTATGTCTCCGGGCTCCCTCTCCGTATGGGAGGGCTCAAGGAGTCGTCCCCCGCATGCCCAGTGCGTCAGCACGTACAGGCAACACCAAGAAGCGCGCCCCCCGCGGCGATACCCTGATCCGCAAGGCGGAGGCCGCCGCCACGGGATTGTTGGGCCACAGCGAGCGCGTGCTGGTCGTCTACGACGAGGGAGGGGCGACCCTCTATTACGAGTCGGACGACGCGGAGGATGGAATAGGCCGCCGCACGCTGTCGCGCGCCTCGTGAGTCAGGCGGACGCGGCGCTCGTGGGCGCCGTGTGCGAGGTGGCGCGGGAGGCTGGACGCACCACCCTGCCCTTCCATCGCGCGCCGCTCGCCGTGGAGCGCAAGGCGGACGACTCGCCGGTCACGGCCGCGGATCGCGCCGCCCACACGTTGATCGTCGAGGCCCTCCAGCGGCTCACCCCCGCCCTCCCCGTGCTGTCCGAGGAATCGGACGCGGGGGCGTTCGCCGAGCGGCGGCGGTGGCCCACCTTCTGGCTGGTGGACCCGCTCGATGGCACCAAGGAGTTCATCAAGGGCAGCGGGGAGTTCACCGTGAACATCGCCCTCATCTCCGGCAGCGAGCCCGTGCTGGGCGTGGTGCACGTGCCCGTGTCCGGGGTGACGTACTGGGGCGCCCGGGGCCCGGGCGCGTTCCGGCTTGAGCCCGGCCAGCCGCCGGTGGCGCTGCGCACCCGCCCCGCCGATCCGGAACGGCTCGTGGTGGTGGCCAGCCGGGATCACGCGGGCCCGCGCGTGGAGGCCCTGCTCGCGCGCCTGCCCACGGCGAGCACCGCCAGCCTCGGCAGCTCGCTCAAGTTCTGCCTCATCGCCGAGGGCCGGGCGGACTTCTACCCCCGCTTCCAGCCCACCAGCGAGTGGGACACCGCCGCGGCGCAGGCCGTGCTGGAGGCCGCGGGCGGCGCCGTGACGGACACCGCGGGGCAGCGGCTGGCCTACAACAAGGACGTGCTCACCAACCCGTCCTTCCTCGCCTTCGGCGACCCGCGCCAGGACTGGCTCGCCCTGCTGGCGTGAGCCGCGTGTCAAGCATGTGCCACGAGCGACGCAACCCCGTTTTCTGCGGCTCCCTCCACACCTAGCGAGGTGTATACGGCATGGACCGGACGTAGTTGCGCATGCTGCGCGGGTCGTTCGGGTTCTCGGCGTTGGGCGGCGACTGTCGGACGGTGACCGGGTTTGTATTCGATCACTGATTTTTCGCGACGACCGGATTGCCCACGCCCGTGGCCCCCCGCAACCCCGTCGCCCTTATGGGCGTAGTGCTGGTCGCGCGGTTCGCTCTCGTAGCCAGGGGACGCGGCGCCCGTAGGTCTCCACGTTGATGACACCCAGCCGACGCTCGGCCTCTTCCGGAGGCATGCCTTCCTGGATCACGCGCTCCTTGCTCTGCTCGACGGCGTTGTCGGTGATGAGACAGCCCTAGTTGTGCGCCACCACGTTCATGGGCTGCCCGGACATGGCGTGCTGGTACACTAGACGCTCTTGCGGGGAACTCGGTTTTCAGCCCTAGCGGAGATGGGCATGCCATGGGACATCCCACCCTTGATAACGAGACGCCATTCGCTTTCGACATGATGGGCCTCGCCGATGAGGATGGGCGTCCACTGCTGTTGCTCGTGGTGAAAGCCACCTACTCCGTTGGCGACTCCGGGCTGAAACTCTCGGAGGAGCAGGCGCCGGTGAAGTGGAGCGGCGAGTCCTGGGGCAAGCCAGGTGAATCCAGCGACAAGTACGAACCGGGAACCGCATTCATCAAGCCCGCCACGGACGTGGTGCTCATCGGCCACGCGTACCCACCACAAAAGGGCGCCACCGAGTCACTGGTGGCGCTGCAGGTCGGCCCGCTGAAGAAGGCCGTGCATGTCGTGGGCGAGCGGACGTGGTTCCGGAGCATGGGCCACATCGCCGCGACGAAGCCCCTGCCTTTCAACAAGCTGCCCCTCACGTGGGAACGCACCTTTGGCGGTTGGGACCGAACGGATGCGGCGAAGCCAGCTTTCGAGCCGCGAAACCCTGTGGGCACGGGCTTCCGCGCCAGCCCGCGCCACTTCGAGGACGGTCTGAAGCTGCCCAACTTGGAGGACCCGGCGGAGCCGTTGCGTGAGTTCGGACAGAAGGTGACACCCGTGGGCTTTGGCTTCACCTCACCGCACTGGCAGCCACGCGCGAAGTACGCGGGCACCTATGATGAGGCGTGGAACAAGACGCGCAAACCGCTGCTGCCCAAGGACTTCGACCGGCGCTTCTTCAACTCCGCCGCGCCGGGGCTCGTCGCTCCCGGCTACCTAAAGGGCGATGAGCCCGTCATCATCGTGGGTGCCTCACCCAAAGGTCTGCTCTCCTTCCTGCTTCCCCGGCAAGCGGCCCCGGTCGTCACCGTGGAGTTGGCCGGTGGAGAGGACTCGATGCCTGAGATGCGCCTGGACACCGTCATCCTCGACCCGGACGCGGAGCAGGTTCTGCTGATGTGGCGCGGGCACGTGATACTCGGCGAGGGCATGCACGACGTGCGCGGGCTGAAGGTCACCGCCGAAGGGGTCTCTCCGCCGAAGAAGGCCTGAAGAACAGTGGGTCGCCTGGCTTCCAAAACCTCACACCCACATCACCGCACCTCCGACAACCAAGCCGCAGATGTTCGCGCCTCGTCGCGCTGCGAGTGTAGACTGCCCTCACTGGAGGTAGACGCGATGCCCGTCAATACCGGTGTGAACAAGATGTCCGTGGTAACGAAGGACAGTGGCGGCGTCACCTCGGCTTTCCCGGACGTGTGCAAGACGCCGAGCCCCGCCGGGCCGGTGCCCATTCCGTACCCCAATATCGCCCAGTCCTCGGACACCGCTCAGGGAACCAAGAAGGTGTCCGTGGGTGGCAACCCGGTATGCGTGAAGGATTCCAACTTCAAGACGAGTACCGGCGACGAGGCGGGGACTGCGGGCGGCGGCGTGGCCTCCAGCAAAACCAAGGGCAAGGCCGAGTTCGTCAACTTCTCCTTTGACGTGAAGTTCGAAGGGAAGAACGTGGCGCGCGCCATGGATCTGATGCTCCACAACGACAAGAACACGCCCCCCTTCCCCGTCATTCAGGGGCCCGTCATCGCCAACGGCGGCAGCGACGAGGAGCCCACCTGCGGCGTGTGCAAGAAGCACCTCTAGCCATTCCACACGAATATGAGCACCGGCGCTTCCAGCACCCCGACACGCTCCCGGGGCTCCGCCGTTCCTGCAAACACCATCGCCATCACCGGCCTGGGCATGGTGTCCGCTATTGGCTCGGACGTAACCTCGAGTTGTGCCTCCGCGCGCGCGGGACTCACGCGCTGGCGGGAGTTCGATATCCAGGAAACGGATGAAGACACGTTGGAGGCCGTCCCACTGAAGGGGCAGGAGGTCTCCTCGCTCACCCTCGGCTTCGAAGGTTTCGCCCGTTTGCTGCGATTGGGTGACGCGGCGCTGCGTGACCTGATGGAGCATTCCGGCCTGGAGCGGCCGGCCTTCGCGCAGACAGGCATCCACCTTCAGCTCCCCGGCACTTGGTTGGAAGAGGTCCACCTCCAGGAAAGCCTACTAGACCAGTTGCCAGCGGAGGAGTACGAGCGCATCCACCGGGGGTTCGACACCGAGCGCAACGAGAAGCGGGAGCAGCTCATGCGCCGGTTCCTCCCTGAGTTGCTGGCGCTGAATCAGCTACCACTCGCGCCGAGAACGCAGGTCTATGCCTTCGGCGGGGCCGCTACCTTCACCCAGGTGCTTGCCCGGGCGGTGGAGGCGCTGCGAAGTCGGGCGCTCGAGCGATGCATCGTCGGCGGCATCGACTCCTGGGTGGATGGGGAGACGCTCACCCAGGCATACGAGATGGGCCTGCTCCGCACGCTCAACCGGCCCGTGGGCCGCTTCCCGGGTGAGGCCGCGGCCTTCGTGCTCCTGGAGCGGCTGGACTCCGCTCGCGCACGGGGCGCCCGTGTCGAAGCGCTGCTCGGTCCCGTCGCATCCACAGTGGAGGCTGGGCACCGTTTCTCCGGCAGTCCCCTCACGGGCGCGGCCCTCTTCAAGGCCATCACCGCGTGCTTCCCCGAGGAGGCGAGGCAGACGGAAGAGGTAGATCTTTCCATTGTCAACCTCAATGGTGATGAGCTCCGGTCCCGCGAGTACGGATACACTTTGGTTCGCCTCCAGGAGGCCGGGCTCCCCGCGTCTTCGCGGCGTTGGTACGTGCCCGAGCACTTCGGGGAGATTGGAGCGGCCACGGGAGCCGTGGCCATCTGCATGGGCGTGAGAGGCTTCATGCGGAGGTACGCCAGGAGCCCCAGCATCCTGGTGTCGTTGCTCGACGACGAGCTACCCCGAGGCGCGTTCCTGATCCGGGACATCCCTTGGCGCGAGGACGAAGCGGGAGCCACAGCCCCTCATGGAAGGCAATCATGAGCAAGACAAAGAAGAAGAACGAGCACTTCGAAGCGCTCACGACGCACGAGTCCCATGTCCATGGTGAGGACAACGGCTGCGTCACAAAGTGCGTATACAAGAAGGAGAACAAGAAGTGGAAGTGCGCGTTCACGGGACACAACTACAGGGAGAACGGCTTCAACTACCAGAAGAACTGTGACGAGGTGAACTGGTACAACCTCCCCATTCACCAGGAAGGCAGCGACGCCCGCAGGCGCTTCGACGACATCTTCACCACCGCCTTCAAACAGGCGTGGCGAGACCCCAGCAAGAAGGCGAACGCTTGGTACATGGGAGACGGTCCCTATGGCCACATCAACTTCGTCGCCAGTGGATGGTGGCCATGGCGCAACAACGCGCACCACCTCATTCCTGTGGATGACGCGTTGAGCAAGGTGCTCGACTTATCTAAACGCATACTGCTTCAGCAGGCGAAGTACAACGTCAACAAGGGCATCAACATCATCATCCTGCCCACCAGCGCCCGGCATGCCAAACTATTCCAACTCCTCAAACATCCTTGCTACCACCGCACCTACAGTATGGAGGTCCGCAACCGAATGATCGCCATCAGGGACTGCCTCAACGAAGCTGCGGACGAAGACAAGGCCGGTCATCCGCAGATCAATGAGCAGACGTTGGGCAAGTTTGGGGAACAACTACATGCCCTCTCGGGTCGGCTCCGCAAACAGATCCGCGAGGCAGGGATCAAGAGTCCGGGAGCCGATCTCGATGAATTGGCCAATCTAGTGGTCATCCGGTAGGTGAACCCCCATGCCCTCCTTCTCCATCTTCTCCACGAGCAACGATCCGAAGCACTGCCTGGTCGACGAGGTGCCCGAGTCCCTGAAACCCAAGAAGTGGCGCATCAGCAAGGGGATGCCAATGGAACACCGCTACCCGTCCGACGTGGTACTGAAGATGGACAGCGGCCACAAGGGACTGGTTGTACCGGACCTGGTGAGCAACACCGAGCGCATCGCCATCATCTCCAGCAAGCTCAAGGGCCTGCTGGACCAGCATTCCGGGGCCCGCATCGAATTCCTGCCGGTCTCCATCGCCAACCACAAGGGCCGTGTCGCCGCGAAGGACTACTTCATCGCCAACGTGCTCGACCACGTGGACTGCGTCGACAAGGAGCACAGCGAGGTCGAAGAGCTGCATCCAGACTCCACCCTGCTCTCGGGACTCTTCCGGCTCCAGGTGCTCCAGGACCGAATTCCTCCCGAGGCGAAGATGTTCCGGCTGAAGACCATGGCCCCGGCCATCCTCATCCGTGACGACCTGCGTGCCCTGCTCGATGCCGAGAATCTCACGGGCATCCGGTACATCGCCATGGGCGAGGAATGCGCCATCTACTGAGCCCCTGAGCGCATGTCCTCCTCAAGCGTATTGGAAACCGTCCGCGACGATTCCCTTTTCGGGCTCGAAGAGTCGGTGCGCGCCATCCAGCGGCAAGATGCCCTGGAGCGCTCCGGACAGGCTTATGTGGTGGCCGCGACGTGCCACCGTCGGCTCGCGTTCTGCGCATTGCTGGTGGACGCGAGGCCAGACCGTTTCGCCGCCCACCTGTGCCACTCCGCGCACGCTCGCCTCCACTTCCTGCAACTCGTCGCGGGAGGCCATGGCGCCGAGCCTCGCTTCCTCTGCGCGACCCAGGAGTTCTCATTCATCGACGCCCTCGCGGCTGGACAGCCTGACCTCGCCATGGGTATTGCCCGGCTGGCAGCGAGCCGCCATGACCCGGCCTTCGAATACGAAGACGACTTCCTCCTGCACCATTTCCTCCACCAAGCCCTCTTGGCGGCACGGGGAGCGGATTCGGCCGACATGCCCGCCCTGCTGGCGCGCTGGGAGGCAGTTCTGGAGGGAGGCGCTGATACCTATCTTGATGCCTGCCGTGCCCTGCTTCACCGGCACGCCCGCGCCTTCGATGAGGCCCTTCAGGCCACCGTCGATGCACGCTTGCTGAGTTTCCAGAAGCTATCCCGAGATTCTGGCCCCAATGACGAGCTAAGGAAGACTGAGGGGGCCGTGTTCATGATGGGCCTGGCGATGCTCCGGCTGGCGGAGCTGCGGGGAATGGACACCCGGCGCGAGTATCCCACCCTTCCCTCCCTGGCGCGAGTCCCGGCCGGCCGACCCGCTCCGCCGCCATCGGCATGGATGACGCCTGGATCGATAGATTAGGCAAGTGGACGCCTCGAAGCAGGAGCGTCCAGGGTGAAGCACACCGTGGGGTGATGACTCACCCGCGTAGCCAGTTCGCACCGCATGGTCCCGGCGCGGTACTCTCTTTCAAACCCGAGGGTGACAAGACGCGCTTCCCAAGCCACTCGATTCAGAGGTCCTTACATGAGCATGCATTCCGATAGTAAGCCGACCCTACTCGGCCCTCCAGCCCAAGAACCCATCCTGGGCAGTCGCGCCGGCCACCTTTCCGGGCTCGATGCCTCCGGTGCGCCGCTCGTCGACTTCCCGGGCAATGCCTCAGGCCCCGTTCCCGCGCGTCTGGCACTTGCGCTGGATGACCGGGGGCTCCAGGAAGCCGTGGCCCGGAGACAGAAGGTGGTTCTCCTCTTCGAGAATGGGAATCCAGGCCTGCCCTTCATCATGGGTCTCATCCAGGAGCCGAGTTCCACACCACTGCTGGACGCCCTGCTGGAGAACTCGCTCGAGGCAGCAACCCCGCAGCCCATGGAAGCCCATGTAGACGGCAAGCGCGTGGTCATCGAGGGCCAGGACGAAATCGTTCTCAAGTGTGGTGAGGCCAGCATCACCCTGCGTCGCAATGGCAAGGTCATCGTGAAGGGGACCTATCTGGAGTCCCGAGCCACGGGCACTCACCGCATCAAGGGTGGCTCGGTGGAGATCAACTGAGGCCATGGCCGAGCTCACCGGGAAGTCACTGCACTGGGATATCTACGAGGAGCACCTCGACGAGGCGGCCTTCCGTTGGAGTCAGTGGGAGAAAGCGCTCGACGCCCCCGACTTCACGTTGGGGGAAGTGGCGGAGCTGGAAGAGCATATGGCTGCGCATGTAGACGGTCTGGTGCTGGGCGGTGGGCCCGTGGCGAAGTATCTGCTGGTGCCCGCGCTTGCCGACGAGCCCGAGCGCATCGTCCCGGCTGCCCTCGCGCTGCTCCAGGCAGAGGGGCCCTCCGGACCTGCCGCCGTGCTGTCCGCGTTGCTCGGGGCCGAACCTCCCGCACTCGCCGCGCTCCAGCGTGCACTCGAGCTGGTGCCCTCGCGCAGCATTCCCGCGGACTTGCCGGATCTCCTGAAGAGGGAAGACGCCGCTCCCGAGCTGCTGGCCTTGGTGCTCGAGACGGTGGGCGTGCACCGGCTGGCCACGGCGCCGCTGTGCATGCCGTTCCTCACGCATCGGGAGCCCCAGGTGGCCGCTGCCGCCCTGCGAGCCACCAGTCGCGCCCAGCTGCCGCTGGAGCCTACCATGCTCCAACGAGCGCTGGACTCGGCCAATCCCGCACTCCGGAATGCAGCCCTCCTCGCAGGGTTGATGTCGGGACAGCGAGGAAGCTGGGTTGCCTGTCAGTCCGCCGCTGAGTCTCGCGAGCTCGGAGACGGGCTGCCTCTACTGCTCCTCGGGATGAGCGGGGACGAGCGGGAGGTGAATCGGCTGCTGGAACTCCTCTCCGACGAGTCACTTCGGCCACATGCCCTGTGGGCTCTTGGCTTCTCGGGTCGAGTGGCCGCCGCCGATGCCTGCATGAAGCTGATGTGGAACAAGCCTGTCGCGGCGCTCGCGGGCGAGGCATTCAGCGCCATCACCGGGCTGCGCATCGCAAAGGAGTATGAGGCTCCGCGCGAGCAGGAAAACGAGGCGCTTCCTTCCCTGGAGGAGGAGAATCTCGACGAAGACCTCACGCCGAAGCCCGAGGACTCACTGCCTCAACCTCGGCCCGAGAGTGTGGCGGCGTGGTGGAAACAGGAGCGCCAGCGGTTGGACGCGAAGCAGCGCTACCTCGCGGGTCAGCCATTCACCCCCCAAGCCCTGCTTAACGCGCTCGCCAGCGCGCCCATGCGGCGCCGCCATGCACTGGCACTGGAGTTGTCATTGCGCAGCCGAGGTGCGACGCAGGTACCGACGCGTACGTTCGTGTCGCACCAGTCCGCCGCGCTGAAGGCGACTCGCGCGACGCCGACCTCATCGTTCAGCCGGCCGTTCGCGGAAGGGCTTCGAGGTTAGCTGAGCCAGCCCGTGTTTTGTGGCTCTCCCACCCCTCAGGTAGTGCAGCGGCGACAAGCAGGAGAACCATCGCAGGCGCAGAACACCTTGAGGGCCGCGATTCGATGCCGCTTGGCTGGGACGTCTACCGCCCCCAGGTCGAGCCAGCCGGTGAGTGCCTGCTTGAGGTCCTGGAGACCGAGCTGCCGCGCGTCCTTCCCGTAGGGCACCTCGGCTCCCTGCGCGAGGCAGTGGAGGACGTTTTTGTCGGTGCCACTCGTTACGGCCCTGGCTCTTCAGGTAGCCGGGGAACCTCTCCACGGAGGGAAGGTCCAAGTAGGACCGGCGCGTGCCCGGTGTGGTCTCTTCGGCGGCCTTGGCCTCCTGGGCACGGGCCACGAGGCGGCTGGGTCCCTTCGGAAGAGGGACTGTTCGGCGAGAGCATCCTTCTCATTGCCCGCCGAAAGCCTTGTGGTATAGAGCCGCCCGTGGACCTGCTTCTCGAGGACCCACACGGTGGCGCCCTGCTTTTCCACGTAGGTGCGTCCACAGTCGCATCGTCCCGGCCAGCGGGGCCTCGAAGTTCTCCAGGCAGTACGAAGTTGCGCATCCGGAGGAGGGACGGTAGAAGGCGCTGGAAGTGCGTTGCACCCTGATGGCCAGGTAGCTCACCTGGTTAGAGCGGCGGTCTCATAATCCGCAGGTAGTCGGTTCAAGTCCGACCCTGGCCATGCCCCGGAGTCACTCTCGAGTGACTCCGGGGTTTTCTTTTTTCCGCGGGCGCCCTCCCCTCCCCTCCCCGCTCCAAACGAACAGGGCCGGACACCGCCGGTCTCCCGGCGACATCCGGCCCTGGCCTCACCCGGCGCGCCGGGTGAGGGACCTCAGTTCAGCTTCGGCTCGCAGGCGCACGTGCTCGAGTTGCACGCATAGCCCTCGCCGCACGAGTTGCCGCAGTTGGGCTGGCAGATGCAGGCGCACGAGGCCGCATCGGGCCGGTAGGCGGCGCCGCAGTTGAGCGCCGCCGTGTCGCAGACGCAGCCGCACGCCGCCGCGTCGAACCGGAAGCCCGGCGCGCACGTGGCGGACGCCACGCACTGGCAGGTGCACGTGGCCGCGTTGCACGCCTGGAAGCTGCCGCACGCCCCACCGCACTCCGCGCCGCAGGTGAAGTCACACACCTCGCGGCTGCTGTTGCACACCTTGCCCGGAGGCGCGTTGCCGCCGCAGTCCGCCGCGCACTCGCACCGGTTCGTCTGCCGGTTGCAGGCGAGCTTGCCGCGGCAGAAGTCCGCCTCGGACGAGTCGAAGTAGGCCGTGTCCGTCGAGCAGGGCGGCGGGTTGCCATCCTTGTTGCCCGTCAGGTCGCTCCAGTAGCGGTAGGAGATGGCCGCCGTGGTGCTCCCCGCCGTGGCCGGACGGCAGGCGCCGTAGAAGGCCAGGGCCTGGCTGATGCCGTCCACGTCGAAGCCGTTGACGCGGCTGCGCGGCAGGTCGTTCTTGTTGCACAAGGCTCCGTCCTGCACCGCCTGCATGGCCACGCGCACCGAGGCACCGATGGGCGGCTTGAGCGTGCGGTAGCCCGAGGAGGCGATCGCGCTGTCCATGATGCTGCCGATGGTGCTCTGGATGGACGCGGTGTTGCGGATGCTGCCCGTGATGCCGCCGGTGGCCTGGATGACCTCCTTGTGCCGCAGGTCGTTGATGGGCTCGCCCGGGTAGCACTCACCGCCGTCGATGGAGTCGCAGATGATGCCGTGCATCTGGATGAGCGCGCCCGTGGGGTTGGCGCCCTTGAAGTAGTCGATGTACGTGCTGACGGGCCGGACGTCGCCCGTGTCACGCACGTCGGTCAGGACGATGACGATCAGCCGGGCGCCGGGGCGGAACTTCTTGTCCGCGGGCGAGCTGGCGTTGGTCATGTAGTCCACCGCGGCACGTGCGCTCTCCAGGGTCTTCTCATCACTGGAGCCGCTCACGCCAATCCAGCAGTCCGTCGAGGGGCCCGTGCAGGACGAGGACTGCTGCAGCCACCACTTGAAGCGCTGGATGTCCCGGGTGAAGCCGCGGAAGACGCCCGCGGTGGGCAGGCCGTAGCCCGTCTGGGTATAGGACGTGCTCACCATGGCGATGCGCCAGTCGAGCTGCGAGTTGCCCAGCCGGTTGGCCACGGCCGTGGCGGCCTCACCCAGCGCGTTCTGGGAGGTGGCCATGGAGCCGCTGTCATCCACCACGAAGAGGAAGTCGGCCATGCCGTTGCCCGTGGTGAAGGTCTCGCACTGCACCGCGTCCGCGTCGCCGAACTGGGCCAGCGCCGTGCCGCCCGCCGTGTCGTTCATCACGAACAGGCCCGGCTCCACGAAGCGCGACTGGGGCGTGATGGCGATCACCACCAGCACGCTCGCGTCCGAGCGGTGCACGTACTGCGCCTGCAGCTTGTAGTTCTCCGCCGAGCCCGTGCCGCCCGTGAGCGTGCCCGCGCCCGAGCCCACGAGCGTGTTGGCCACCGAGTTGGTGTAGTCGCGCAGGTTGATGGGCGTGCCGCTGCCCTGAGCGAAATCATAGAAGGCCTGGAGCGCCGGGTGCCCGTCCCACGTGGTGAAGGTCTGCAGCGTGCCCGCCGTCACCGAGGGGTAGAACTGCCCGCGCACGTAGGCCTCGTCGCCCGCCACGGTGGTGGACGAGCCCGCCTTGCCGCGCTTGTAGGCGATGAAGGTCACCTTGTTCGTGTCGTCGTAGCCGATGTAGCCCTTGCTCGAGCCGCCCACGGTGATCTGCCGCACCTCCTGGAAGGAGTTGCGCAGCGCCAGCCGGATGTCCGCGCTGCCGTCCTCCTTGAAGGTGATCTGCCGCAGGTTGGTCGCCGAGCAGGCCTGACCCGCGGGGGTCGAGCCCGCGCCGTCCGTGCGGTCGAGCGGATCGAGCTCGCCCGGATCCTTGCGGCCGTTCTGGTTGGAGTCCTCGGCGCCGTCGGCGATGCCGTCACCGTCCGTGTCGGGCTTGAGCGGGTCCGTCTTGGTGGAGGGATCCTGATCCCCCGGGTAGCCACAGGACGAGTCGGGCGCCGACGTCGCGGGAATGCCCAGCTCCACGCCGTCCAGCAGGCCGTCGCCATCCGTGTCACGCTTGGAGGGATCCGTCTCGGTGCTGTCCTTCACGCCATTGGCGTTGAGGTCCTCACCCCGGAAGCCGCCCAGGCTCGGCCCGTCCACCAGGCCGTCGCAGTCCGAGTCCTTCTTGCGCGGATCCGTCTCGCCCGTGTCCACGATGCCGTTGCGGTTGCGATCCTCCAGCCCGTCGTTCAGGCCGTCCCCGTCCGTGTCCGGGTTGTTCTTGTCCGTGCCCGTGGCCTCCTCGATGTAGTCCGGCACGCCGTCCTTGTCCGAGTCGGGGAAGGAGCCCGCGCCACAGTCCGTGGGATCGTTGGGATCCGTCTCGCCCGGATCCTTGATGCCATTGCCGTTGAGATCCTCCGCGCCGTCCGCGCAGGAGTCCCCGTCCGAGTCGGCCTTGGTGGGATTGGTCCGGGTGATATTCACTTCCGTGAAGTCAGACAGGCCATCCCCATCCGTGTCACGCAGCCGCGGATCCGTCTCGCCCGGGTCCACGCGGCCATTCTTGTTGACGTCCTCGTCGCCATCCGAGAGGCCATCCCCGTCCGTGTCGAGGTTGGCCGGATCCGTCTCGCCCGGATCCAGTCTGCCATTGTGGTTGGTGTCCTCCAGACCGTCGCGCAGACCATCTCCGTCCGTGTCGGGATTGGTCGGGTTGGTCCGGGTGGAGGGATCCATGTCCGCCATGAACAGCTCGGCGCACTGGGCCAGCGTGTTGAGCGTGGAGGTGCGACCCGCCTCGACGCCGTCCCGGATGCCATCGCCGTCCGTGTCCCACTTGTCCGGGTCCGTCTTCTTGTTGCCGGTGTAGATGTTGCCGAACTCCTCGGCGTCCGACAAACCATCACAATCCGTATCAATCTTGGCATTGGTGGGATTGCGCGGTCCGGGAGGCGGCCCGAAGGGATCCTCGAACGTCGGAGGCTCCACGGGTCCCGCGTCCGGGACAGGCTCCGTCGAGCCGCCATCGGTCTGGGTGCCACCACCGTCCTGTTCGGGGTTCTCGATGGGAGGATTGACGACCGGATCATCACCACACCCGGTCACCAGCGTGGTCATGACCAGGGCGGCCAGGACGAATCGGGAAGAAGCTCTCATGAAAGACATTGGACTCATGACAGGAGAAAACCAAACGGGGGTGACAGCTTCGACGGGGACAACCAACCCCGTCAGGATAGAACGCCTCGCGCGCACCCGTCAGCACCCGAGTGGAGGGAGGGCCCCTCTCTATCAGGAACGCCCGACGAGGGGTGTCGCGGCGCGGGCGGGCGCCCCCACGCAAGCCCGCTCCCCGCGCCCTTTCCATCCAACCACCAGACACAAAATCCGCTCTCACGGTGAGGGCGAGCACGCGACCCTGGGCCGAGTGTTTAGCCGCTCTGCAAAGATTCCATCCGCCTCCCATTTCCGCGAGCCATGTACGTCCCCTGGATTCGTTGGAATGTGGGCATCTGGCCCACACTCACAGCGTGCGCTGGTCAACAGTCGCGGCGGCTGCGACGGGCTCCGCGCGAGACGCCTGGCGTCAATCTTCATCAAGACTGGAAGAACATGAAATTCGCTCCTTGACGGGATTAGCGGTTTTATGACAAACATCCGCGCAGCATCAGAAGACGGTTGAAGTCGCCGGGCTCGCACCATCCGCGAGCCAGGGCCTCGCCATGTCTGGGCATTGTGCGCAACCCGGGGCACGCGGACTTCGGATGGGCCGCTCCACCCCAAAAGGAGACAACATTGAAGAGCGGAACGATTCGAATGGGAAGTCGGGCGAGAGGTGCCCTGGCGCTCCTGGGCCTGCAGACCTTCCTCTCCGCCTGCGGTGATCCCTCGTGGCAGCCCGCCGCCGAGGAGCCCGGGGCGCTCCAGCGGCGCGCGGATCAGAACGTGGCGCTGGGCAAGCCCATCACCACGTCCGGCTACATGCAGACCTACGTCGCCACCAACGCGAACGACGGCAACCGGGGCACCTACTGGGAAGGCGCGCCCAACGCCTATCCCAACCTCCTCACGGTGAACCTCGGCGCCAACCACACGATCAGCGCCATCGTGCTGCAACTCAACCCGGACAGCCTCTGGGGCACGCGCACCCAGGGCCTCACGGTGCTGGGCCACAACACGAGCACCAGCGCCTTCTCCACCCTGGTGGCCGCGGCCACCTACACGTTCAACCCCGCCACGGGCAACCAGGTCACCATCCCCGTGAGCGCGACGGTGAGCGAGGTGCGGCTCCAGTTCGCGTCCAACAGCGGCTCCTCGGGCGCGCAGATCGCGGAGTTCCAGGTCCTCGGCTCGCCGAGCGGTGGCACGGCCACCTATGCCCTGACCGTCAACAACGGCTCGGGCGGCGGCACGTACGCGGCGGACACCACGGTGAACATCACCGCCAACACGCCGCCGGCCGGGCAGGTGTTCAGCTCCTGGTCGGGCGGGATCGCGGCCAACTTCGGCAACGTCTCCTCGGCGAGCACCACCTACAAGACGACGGCCGCCGCCACGACGCTCACCGCCAACTACACGGCGAGCACGGGCGGCACGAAGTACGAGGCGGAGGCGGCCACCCTGGGCGGCAGCGCCGCGACGACCACCAACCACACGGGCTACAGCGGCTCGGGTTTCGTGGAGGGCTACTGGTTCACGGGCGCGAGCACCCGCTTCAGCGTCTCGGCCCCCAGCGCGGGCTGGTACGACGTGGGCCTGCGCTACAGCAATGGCTTCGCGGACTCCAACCTCTCCGTCTACGTGAACGGCACGCGCGCCGTGCAGACCGCCCTGCCCACCACGGGCAACTGGGACACCTGGGCCACGCGGACCGAGACGTTCTTCCTCAACGCGGGCGGCAACACGCTCGCCTACCAGTACGACACGGGGGACGTGGGCAACGTCAACCTGGACTACATCACCGTGGGCGCCACGGCCGCCAAGAAGGCCGACCTCGGCGTGACCGACATCCAGTGGACCGCCGCGAACTCGCCGCCGCGCGCCGGGGACGCCATCACCTTCCGGGCCGTCGTCAAGAACAACGGCACCGCGGCCAGCCCCGCCGCCACGCACAAGGTCTCCTTCCGCGTGAATGGACAGGAGGTCGCCACCGCGACGGGCTCCGCGTCCATCGCGGCCGGCTCGAGCGCCACCCTGACGGCCAGCGCCGCCTGGTCCACCGCCCACGGCACCTTCCCCATCACCGCCGTCGTGGATCCGGACAACACCATTCCCGAGTTCAGTGAGGGCAACAACAGTTTCACCAAGGACCTCACCGTCTCCCAGACGCCCGGACCGGACCTGGTCGTCCAGTCCATCTCCCCCACCCCCTCCACGCCCGCGGCGGGCGCCGCCGTCAAGTACACGGTCGCCATCGCCAACCAGGGCCTGGACGCCACGGGCAGCTCCGTCACGGTGCGGCTCGTCGTCGACGGGACCACCACCCTGACGGGCGTCTCCTCCAGCGCGCTCGGCGCGGGCGCCACCGCCGCCGTCGTCCTCAACGGCTCCTGGACGGCCAGCAATGGCAACCACACGCTGGTGGCCACGGTGGACCCCGCCAACGCCATCTCCGAGTCGGTGGAGAGCAACAACACCCTGTCCTCCAGCCTCTACGTGGGCCGGGGCGCGAACGTGCCGTGGATCGAGTACGAGGCCGAGGTCGGCACCACCAACGCCCAGGTGCAGGGTCCCAGCCGTGATCTCGGCACCATCGCGGGCGAGGCCTCGGGCCGCAAGGCGGTCGTGCTCAGCTCGACGGGCCACTACGTGCAGTGGACCACCACGGCGGCGTCCAACGCCATCGTCGTGCGCAACAGCATCCCGGACGCGCCGGGCGGCGGCGGCATCCAGGCCACGCTGAGCCTGTATGTCAATGGCAGCAAGCTCACCACGCTGACGCTCTCCTCCAAGGAGGCGTGGATCTACGGCGGTGACGACACGCAGAGCAACAGCCCCTCGGGGGGCAAGCCGCGCCGCATCTACGACGAGGCCAGCAAGCTCTTGAGCACCACCATCCCCGCGGGCGCCACGGTCCGCCTGCAGAAGGACGCGGGCGACACGGCGGCCTACTACGCCATCGATCTCGTGGACCTGGAGCTCGTGGCGGCGCCCATCGCCAAGCCCGAGGGCTTCGTCGACATCACCCAGGCGGGCAACGGCTGGGAGCCCGCCATCCCCAACGATGGCCTCTCCGACGACAACGCCATCAACCAGGCGATCATGGCCGCCCAGGCCGGCCGCTTCAAGGGCGTCTACATCCCGCCCGGCGTCTTCAACCAGACCAACAAGTACCAGGTGAAGGGCATCACCATCCAGGGCGCGGGCCTGTGGCACAGCCGCATCCTCTGCGGCGCCTTGAACGAGGACGCGGGCTGGGGCCAGACGGGCTTCAACATCACGGGTGACAACACCACGTTCCGGGACTTCGCCATCTTTGGCAGCACGGACGGTCTGCGCACCCAGGGCGGCAAGGCGTGGGTGAACTCGGCCCACCGCAACACCCTCATCGAGAACATGTGGGTCGAGCACGTGCAGTGCGGCTACTGGGTCGGCGGGTTCAACGAGTCCACCAACCTCATCATCCGCAACTCGCGCTTCCGCAACACGGGCGCCGACGCGATCAACCTGTGCAATGGCAACAAGGATGGCGTGGTGGAGAACAACCACGCGCGCAACACGGGCGATGACGCGTTCGCCATCTGGTCGGCCACGGATTTGTACCCCCAGCCGAACGTCAACAACGTCATCCGCAACTGCACCGCGCAGATCGTCTGGCGCGCCGCGGGCTTCGCCATCTACGGCGGCCGCAACAACCGGATCGAGAACAGCATCGCCTACGACACGCTGACCTACCCGGGCCTCACCGTGAGCTCCGAGTTCCAGCCCTTCCCCATGGAGTCCGCCACGGTCGACGGCCTGACGCTCGTGCGCACCGGTGGCACCTACTGGGGTGGCCAGAAGTTCGGTTCCATCTGGCTGCGCGCCGACATGAACCCGACCAACGGCATCACCATCAAGAACGTCGACATCATCGATCCGACGTACCAGGGCATCAGCATCCAGAGCAACAACGGGGGCGTGTTCACCAACACCGCCTTCCAGAACATCACCATCAGCAACCCCACGACCTACGGCGTCGAGGTCCTGTCCTCGGCCAGGGGCGGCGCCACCTTCACCAACGTGACGGTGAACAACGCCCCCAGCGGCAAGGTCGTCAACCAGAGCGGCGGCGGCTTCGCCATCACCAACGGTGGGGGCAACAACTGGTAGTCCGCCCCGCGCGTGGCTGACTCCGGGCCGCTCCTCCCGCGTGGGGGGGCGGCCTTTTTCGTGCCCCGGGCTCCGGCATATCCTGGGCCGCATGTCCCGTTCGCGCTCGCCCCGTCTCGTCCCGCTCCTGCTCGCGCTGGCCGCTCCCGCCGCCTGGAGCGCGCCCTCCGTGCTGCTCTTTCCGACGCTCGGCCGTCCCGACAGCGTCACCCTCCAGGGCCGGGTCCTCTCCGAGACGCCGCACGGCAGCACGGCGCTGAGCCGCAACCTGCGCCGGCTGGCCACGACCAACGTGGAGGGGGCGCGGGTGGAGCTGTCCTTCCAGGGGATGAGCGCCCAGGTCACCAGCGGCCACGATGGCAACTTCCAGGTCACCCTGGCGGCCCCCTCGGACAAACCCTTCCCGGCGGGCAGCCACGAGGTCCTCGCCCGCGTCTCCGAGGCCACCGCCCAGTCCCGGGTGGAGATCATCCCGGACGCGGCGCCCTTCCTCGTGGTCTCGGACTTCGATGACACCCTGGCCATCTCCGAGGTGACCCAGCCGGGCAAGCTGGTGAGCAACGCGCTCTTGCGCGACGCGGACACCCAGCCGGTGGTCACCGGCATGGCGGGCTTCTATGGCTGTCTGGGTCCTGAGGCGGCGCCCGCGCCCGCGTTCGCGCTGGTGAGCGGCTCGCCCGTGCAGTTCGCCCCGCGCGTGAGCGCCTTCCTCTCCCGCCATGGCTTCCCGCCGGGCTTCGGTCTCTACCTGCGGGACATGGGACCGGGGACGCTGTCCCACTACAAGCAGCCCCTCATCCGCGCCCTGCTCCAGCGCTTCCCCCACCCGGTGGTCCTCGTGGGGGACTCGGGCGAGAAGGATCCCGAGGTCTACGCGCAGATCCGCGACGAGTTCCCGGGACGCGTGCGCGCCATCTACATCCGCGACGCGGGCCACAGCGAGAACGCCGCGCGCTTCCAGGGCATGATGCTGTTCAAGGACCCGGGCCTCGCCGCCGGGCATGCCGCGAGCCAGGGGGTCGCCCGGAGCGCATGCGTGTCGGAGCGCTTCCCCACCCCGACGCCCCCCCAGGCGCCGGCCCAGGCGCGCGACGTGCCCTGACTCAGGCATTCGGACGCTCCGGCGGCAGCGCCAGCAGGTTGCCCCGGATGGTGTCGCAGATCCGGTCCAGGGGCAGATCGTTGTCGTCGCTGCCGAACGGGTCCTCGATCTCCACGCCGATCTCCTCGATGCCGAAGAAGACGTAGGTGACGACGAAGGTGGCGAACACCGTCATCCAGCCGAACGAGTCCACCAGCGCGAAGGGCAGCGAGAAGCAGTAGAGCAGCAGCGCCCGGCGCAGGTGCAGCATGTAGGCGAAAGGCATGGGCGTCTTGTGGATGCGCTCACACCCGCCGAGGTAGTCCACGAGCAGCTGGACGTTGTGGTCGAGCTGCATCTGCACGTACTCGGTGTAGAGCCCCTGGCGCCGGCCCTCGTCGAGCACGGCGCTCATCTTCCGGGCCACGGCGAGCGGCACGTGCTGGGCCGCGCGCACCTCGGCCACCTGCTCGGCGGGGAGCGCGTCGGCCGCGGGGCCCAGGAACATCGTGCGCCGCAGCACCGCGGCGGACACGTACGGGAAGACCGCGGTCCAGTGCACGAGCGCGCGATAGAGATCCGGGCGGTCCTTGAGGAAGATGCCCGAGGCGCGCGCCAGGTTGCGCGTCTCGTTGACGATGCCTCCCCAGAGCTTGCGCCCCTCCCAGAAGCGGTCATAGGAGGAGTTGGTGCGAAAGACGAGCAGCAGGCTCAACGAGATGCCGGCCAGCGAGTGGACCGTGACGGGGACGTCCACCGGGCGCACGCGCAGGTGGAAGAACGTGACGCCCGCGGCCCAGACGACACAGGCGAGGACCCGGTAGATGATCTCGCGGATCATCGAGCCACGGAGGCGGTGGAGGTAGGGCCACCAGCGGTGGGGATCGTAGTCAACCATGCCGGGCGCTACCTAGCATCGAAGAAGGTGGCACCGCGAGGGAACGACTGATTCAATCCGGAGCCGCCTGGCGCTCTTCCCCCTCCTCGCACCCAGGCCTGGATTTCATGAACGCACGCGTCTGGAAGATCGCTCCCTTGTTGTTCGGCTCGGGGTTCTGCGCCCTGGTGTATCAGACGGCCTGGCAGCGAGAACTCCGGCTCATCTTCGGCGCGTCCACGGCGGCGTCCGCGGCGGTCCTGGCCATCTTCATGGGCGGCCTGGGGTTGGGTGGCATCCTGTTCGGCGCCCGTGTGGACCGGGACAAGCGGCCGCTCGCCTTCTACGCGAACCTGGAGCTGCTCATCTCCCTGAGCGCGGCGGTGACGCCCTTGCTGGTGTGGGGGGTGCGCGCCATCTATGTCGCCCTGGGCGGAACGGTGTCGCTGGGGACCGGCGTGGGCACGGTGATGCGCCTGGTCCTCTCGGCGCTGGTGCTCGCGGTGCCCACGCTGCTGATGGGCGGCACCCTGCCCGCGGCGGCCCGCGCGGCGGAGAGCCCCGATGACGTGCGGCGCCGGGCGCTCGCGGTGCTCTATGGGCTCAACACCCTGGGCGCCGTGGCGGGCGCCACCGCGTCCACCTTCTTCCTCTTCGAGGTGTTCGGCACCCGCTCCACGCTGTGGCTGGCGAGCCTGCTCAACGTGGTGGTGGCCCTGGTGGCCCAGGGCGTGGCCCGGGGGCTGCCGGATCAGCCCGTGTCCGCCCCGACTCCCGAGCCCACGGCCGAGCCCACGGCCGAGCCCACGGCCGTCACCGCCCGGGCGCCCGCCCGCTTCGTCCTCGCCTCGGCGCTGCTGGTGGGCTTCGCCTTCTTCCTGATGGAGATGGTCTGGTACCGGATGCTGAGCCCGCTGCTGGGCGGCTCCACCTTCACCTTCGGGCTCATCCTGGTGGTGGCGCTCGCGGGCATCGGCCTGGGCGGTGCCGCCTACGCGGCCTGGGGCCAGTCACGGCCCGCCACCCTGCGCGGCTTCGCCCTCACGTGTGTCGTGGAGGCCCTGCTGCTCGCCGTTCCGCTGGCCCTGGGGGATCGGGTGGCGGTGCTCGCGTTGATCACGCGGTCGATGTCCATGCTCGGCTTCGGAGGGCTCGTGCTGGGGTGGGCGGCCATCGCGGGGCTGGTGGTCTTCCCCGCCGCCTTCGTGTCCGGCGTGCAGTTTCCCCTGCTCCTGGCGCTGCTGGGCCGTGGCAACGAGCAGGTGGGCCGCCAGGTGGGTCTGGCCTATGCGTGGAACACCGTGGGCTCCATCGTGGGCTCGCTCGCGGGAGGCTTCGGCCTGCTGCCCCTGCTGTCCGCCCCCGGCGTGTGGCGGCTGGTGGGCGGCCTGCTCGTGGTCCTCGGACTGGGGGCGCTGGGCCTGTCCTGGCGCCAGGAGCGCGTGGGCCCCGCGCGCTTGCTGCCCGTGCTCCTCGCGTCCGCGCTCACCGTGCTGCTCCTCGTGCAAACGGGTCCCACGGCCGCCTGGCGTCACAATGGCGTGGGGGCCGGCCGGTCGGCGATCCAGGGGCGGACCACCAACGCCTTGCAGGAGTGGCGCTCGCGGGCCAACCGGTGGATCGCCTGGGAGGTGGACGGGGTGGAGAGCAGCGTCGCGGCCAAGGTCGACGACGGCGTGTCGTTCATCGTCAACGGCAAGTCGGACGGCAACAGCATCGGGGACGCGGGTACCCAGGTGATGGGCGGCCTCATTGGCGCGCTGGCCCACCCCGCCCCGCGCAACGCGATGGTCATCGGGTTGGGCACGGGCAGCACGGCGGGCTGGCTCGGCGCGGTGCCGGAGATGGAGCGCGTGGACGTGGTGGAGATCGAACCGGCGATCGTCGAGGTGGCGCGCCAGTGCGCGGACATCAACGAGCGCGTGCTCGACAACCCCAAGGTCCACGTCATCTTCGATGACGCCCGCGAGGTGCTGCTCGCCTCCAAGAAGACGTACGACATCATCTTCTCCGAGCCGTCCAATCCCTACCGGGCCGGCATCTCCAGCCTCTTCTCCCAGGAGTTCTATCAAGCGGTGCGACAGCGGCTCGCGCCGGGGGGCGTCTTCCTGCAGTGGGTGCAGGCCTACGAGGTGGACGCGCGCACGGTGCGCAGTGTCTACGCCACGCTCGCCACGCAGTTCGGCGCCGTGGAGACCTGGCAGACCATGCGGGGAGACGTGGTGCTGATGGCCACGGTGGAGCCCATGCGTCATGACCTGGAGCGGATGCGGGCCCGGCTCACCCAGGAGCCCTACCGTCGGGCCCTGCCCCAGATCTGGAGCACGGACGAGTTGGAGGGGGTGCTCGCCCACTACGTCGCGGGCGCGGGGTTGTCCCGGACGCTGGCCGAGGGACAGGAGGCGCTCCTCAACACGGACGACCTGTCCTTCGTGGAGTTCGCCTTCGCCCGGAGCGTGGGCCGCACGAAGACGGGCTTCAACACCGCGACCCTGCATCAGGCGGGAATCCAGTTGAACGCGGAGCGCCCGGAGGTGGCGCGAGGCACGGTGAACTGGCAGCGCGTGGAGGAGTTGCGGCTGTGGCAGCGGGATCAATGGCCCACCGCGCGCCGAGGCGACGTGAACCTGGAGGGCTTGCGCCAACGGCAGGCCTTCCTCACGGCCTATGACGGCAAGCAGTACGCGCGCGCCCGGGAGCTCTGGCGCCAGGGCGGCTGGCAGCCCCAGGGCCCCATGGAGTTGCAGATCGTGGCCCGGATGCTGACCCAACTGGACGACGAGGCCGCGCCGCCCGTGGTGGAGCGGCTCGCGAGCGTCCTGCCCCTCGACGCCGAGCTGCTGCGCGTTCGCCTGCTCTGGGGCCAGCGGCAGCCCGCGGAGGCCGCCGAGGCGCTCGCCCGCGCTCTCACGCGGCTCCAGCGCGACCCCTGGAACGCCGACGACAGCGCCCAGGACGCCTTTCGTGTCCTCGGCGACCTCGCGACGAGGGATCCCGCCCGAGGCGAACGGCTCTGGGGACTGCTCGCCCGACCCCTGTCCAACCACCGCCTGGAGAGCTTCCGCCGCGAGGGCCGCCTCGCCCTGGCGCAGGCCCTGGGGTTCTCCCAACGGTGCGCCGAGGCGTTCCACGCGTACGAGCCCTGGCCCACCTGGAGCCAGTCCTTCCTCACCCAGCGGGCCCGCTGCTACGTGGAGAACCACGATCCGCTCGAGGAGCGGGCCCTGGAGGAGCTCGCGGCCTTCCTCGCCGAGGAGCCCCCGTCCTTGATGGAGGGGCTCACCGCGCCCTCGCCCGGCGGCCCGCGCGCCCCCGTTCAGGACAAGGGCACGCCCACGGAGGAGCCCGCCGAAGCGGAGGGGAACGAGCCGTGAACCGGGACGGGGGGGCCGTCCGCCGCCCTACCCGCCGCGCACCGCGGCCCCGATCGACAACGCGCCGAAGATGAAGAAGATGGACGCGGCCGACCAGCGGATCCACTTCATCTGGACCTTGGCCGCCAGCTTGTCCCCGAGGAAGACCGCGGGGACATTGGCGGCCATCATCCCGAGCGTGGTGCCCACCGTCACGAGCCCCACCGACTGGTAGCGCGCCGCCAGCACCACCGTGGCCAGCTGGGTCTTGTCTCCCATCTCCGCCAGGAAGAAGAGGACGGTGGTGGTGACGAAGGGCCCGAAGCGCGAGGGCCGCGTGTCCTCGTCGAGGGTGTCGGGCTTGAGCGTCCACAGGCCAAAGCCGATGAACAGCGCCGCGAGGATGGCCGCCAGGAGGCGCGGCGGCACGAGCTGCGACACCAGGCCTCCCACGCTCGCCGCCAGCGCGTGGTTGACCAGCGTGGCCACGAGGATGCCCAGCAGCACCCCCCACGGCTTGCGGTAGCGCGACGCCAGCGAGAAGGCCAGCAGTTGGGTCTTGTCCCCCATCTCACCGAGGGCCACCAGCAGGAATGAACCGACGATCGCTTCCATCACGACACCTCGCATCACACGGGGCCGAGGCGGTGGAGCGCGGGGGGCGCGCACGACGGACCTCGGCCAGGTTGAACCCTGTCCGAAGGTCTCGTTCGTCTCGCGCTCGCGAGATGGAGGCCCGGGCCCTCACGGGCCAGTGTGTCGAGCGCTCCGGCGCCGCTTGCTCCCGGCGCGAACTACTCCCCTTGCAGCCCCGGCACGTAACAGCCCGTCTCCACGTGCGTCAAGCCCACACGCCGGAGAGGGGTTTTTTTTGACGGCTCCCCTGCCTGCCCCCCTAATGCCGCCCACAGGCCGGTAGTGGCCTGTAGCAGTCCCGAGGAGGTAGTCCCGATGCAGGATGCCAGCGCCAGCCCGATGAGCCCCGAGGCCACCCCGGCCTCGACCGACTCGAACGGCTCCGACGCCACGGAGTCCGTGGTTTCCACCCACGTGCTCGTCCCCATCGAGCAGGTCCACAAGTTGCGTGAGCTCGCCCGCCGCACGCGGATCCATCAGAGCGAGTACCTCCGCGAAGCCGTGGAGGATCTGCTCACCAAGTACGTGCGGCCGCCCGATGCCGGGGGCGAGTCGTGAGGACGTCGTTGACCCAGTCGGCGCGGCACCCCGCGCCGTCGCGCGACAAGCTGGCCCCCTCCCTGGAGTGGGATCGCCTGATGGGCACGCGCACCCCGACCGAGCGTCCCGCGTCCCTGCGCGACACCCTGGTGCGCTGGCTCAACGAGGAGTTGTGAGGGACGAGCGGGCCCCCTGACTTCCCGGGGGCCACGCGCTCACGCCGAGGGCAGCGTCCCCGCGGCGGCCGTGTCCTGCTCCTGGGCCTGGACCTTGTTGAGGCGGCCCGCCAGATCGCGGAAGGACAGGTGCCCCGCGGACATGAGCAGCACGCCCAGGCCCACCTGCTGCACCGTCTGGCACAGCCACAACACGTTGGCGTAGGCCAGACCGCTGCCGTTGACCACCGAGGCGGGCAGGAAGAGCGACAGGCCCACCTTCACCGCCGCCTGGAAGGTGCCCACCATGCCGGGCGCCGCCGGAATCATCACGCCCACCACCAGGACGCAGTTGACGACGTAGGCCTGGAAGAGCGTGAGGCTCAGGGACTCGCCGAACGCCCGGGACAGCACCGCCACGCCCGCGCCGTTGACGCCCCAGTAGATGAGCGTGAAGAGGAAGAAGCCCGCCATCTGCCGCCGGTTGGGCAGCTGGCGCATGGCGCCCACGAAGCTGTCCACCACGTCCGCCATCTTGTCCGCCACCGGCGGCGCCACCCGGCCCACCGTGGCGCGCACCAGCCGCACCGCCGTGTCCTGGTGCCAGAGCGCGAAGAGCAGGAAGACGAGCCCGCTGGCGAACACCGCGAACATGAGGTTGGCGCCCAGCTTCACGAAGCGCAGCTCGGGCACCTCGGCCGGCACGAACATGAGCAGCACCCGCATCAGCGCCGCCACGAACATGCCGTCCGTGATGCGCTCGAGCACCACCGACGTCATCGCCGCGCTGCGGCGGATGGAGCTGCGCTGGGCGATGAGCAGCGGCCGGGCGAACTCCCCCAGGCGGAAGGGCAGCACCAGCAGCATCATGAAGCCGATGCCCGAGGCCTCGTTGAGCTTGCGGAACGGCACCTGCTCCATGCCCGACAGCAGGCAGCCCCAACGCAGCGTGCGCGCCAGGTGCACCAGCATCAGGAAGCCGAAGTACGGCACCACCCACAGGTAGTTGGCCGTCCGGAGGCTGGCCATCAGCGAGTTCCAGTCCGTCTCCCGGAAGGCCCACCACGAGAAGACGACGGTCATCAGCAGGCTGACGAGGAGCTTGGCGGCGCGTTTCACGGGGACCCGTATACCGCCCCCCTCGCACGGACTCCAGTGGTTCCCTGGTTCACACCCGCCCCTGGGAGCGATCGGCTCAGCGGCGGGATGTTTGGTTGCCCACCTTCCAAGCCCCGGGAATTCCAGGACTCAGGCGTCGCCGCCGGTGCGCTCGGGGTGCGCGTCCTGGGGCAGCTCGTCCTCCTGCTCGTCCATCTGACGGTCCGGCATCCGGTACTCCTCCCCCAGCCACCGGCCGAGATCGACCGCGCGGCAGCGCTTGGAACAGAAAGGGAAGGCCGGGTTCTCGGCCCGGGGGGCGACCGGCTTGCGGCAGATGGAGCACTCTCGGACAGTCGTGGACACGCTCCTCTCATAAGCCGTGCGCCGGGTCCGGGCCAGCGCGTTTACAGTCCCGCCCCCCCGTCCAACAGAGGAGACGCCATGCAGGTTCTTCGCATCACCCGTCCCGGTGGCCCCGAGGTGCTCGAGCTCGCCGAGCGTCCCGCGCCCACGCCCGGGGCCTCGGAGCTGCTCGTGCGCGTGCATGCCACCGCGCTCAACCGCGCCGACCTGCTGCAGATCCAGGGGCACTACCCCGCGCCTCCTGGCACCCCCGCGGACGTGGCGGGGCTCGAGTACGCGGGCGAGGTGCTCGCCGTCGGTCCGCTCGTGCGCCGCTTCCAGGTGGGGGATCGGGTGATGGGGCTCGTGGGCGGGGGCGCGTTCTCCGAGCAGCTCGTCACCCACGAGCGCGAGGCCCTGCACATGCCCCGGGGGCTCGACTTCGTCCAGGCCGCCGCGCTGCCCGAGGCCTACCTCACCGCCTTCGATGCGCTCGTGCTCCAGGGCGGCCTGCGCATGGGCGAGACGGTGCTCATCCACGCCGTGGCCAGCGGCGTGGGCTCGGCGGCCGCGCAGCTCTGCCGCGCCATGGGGGTCCAGGTCATTGGCACGGGTCGGCAGGCCGCGAAGCTCGCGCGCGCCGCCGAGTGGGGCGTGGCGAAGACGCTCCTGTGCGAGGGCACCCCGCCCCGCTTCGCCGAGGCCGTGAAGGAGGCTACCGGGGGCCGCGGGGTGGACCTCGCCCTGGACCTGGTGGGCGGCGACTACCTGCCCGAGACCCTCCAGGCCATGGCGCTCCAGGGGCGGGTGCTGCTCGTGGGCCTGGTGGCCGGACGGCAGGCCCAGGCGGATCTGGGGACGATCCTCACCCGCCGCCTGCGCCTCACCGGCACCGTGCTGCGCAGCCGCCCGCCCGAGGAGAAGATGGCGCTCACCCAGGCCGTCGAGCGCAGCCTCCTGCCCCTGTTCGACCGCCAGGTGCTCACCCCGGTCGTGGATGGCGTCTCGTCCATGAAGGACGCGCGCGCCGCGTTCACCCGCATGGCGGGCAACGACTCGGTGGGCAAGCTCGTCCTGCGCTGGGACTGAAGGCTTAAGCGCGGCGCTCCGGGGTCCCCAGCGACGTGTCCTGCGCCAGCACGGCGGGCTCCGCCACGGACACGGGCCCGGTCGCGGGCTCGTCGAGGACCCGCTCGGGCACCTGCGCGAGGGCGTCGCGCAGCACCTCCAGGCCCGCGCCCGGCCGCGTGGCGCGCTCGCTGAGCACCCGCCGCCAGCCCCGCGCCCCCGGCTGGCCCGCGAAGAGCCCGAGGATGTGCCGCGTCACCCGCGACAGGAACTCGCCGCGCTCGAGCAGGCTCGCGATGTAGGGCTCCAGCGCCAGGACGACCTCGCGCCGCGTGGGCGGCCGGGTCGTCTCGCCGAAGAGCTGCGTGTCCGCCAGCGCGAGCATGTAGGGGTTCTGGTACGCCTCGCGGCCGATCATCACCCCGTCCGCCCACTCCAGGTGCGCGCGCGCCTCCGCCAGGGACTTCACGCCGCCGTTGAGGGACACGGTCAGGTGCGGGAAGTCCGCCTTGAGCTGGCGCACCCACTCGTAGCGCAGCGGAGGCACTTCCCGGTTCTCCTTGGGGCTCAAGCCCTGGAGGAAGGCCTTGCGCGCGTGCACGATGAAGGTGTCACAGCCCGCGCCGCTCACCGTGCGCACGAACTGGGTGAGCAGCTCGTACGAGTCCAGGTCATCGATGCCCAGC
This sequence comes from Archangium primigenium, assembly GCF_016904885.1. Classification (NCBI taxonomy): domain Bacteria; kingdom Pseudomonadati; phylum Myxococcota; class Myxococcia; order Myxococcales; family Archangiaceae; genus Melittangium; species [Archangium] primigenium. The sequence goes on along the minus strand of NZ_JADWYI010000001.1, from coordinate 4,792,543 downwards.
CGGTGCTTGACGGTGACGGGCAGGCGCGTGGCGCCGCGCATGGCCTCCACGCAGCGGGCCACCAGGTCGGGCTTCGCCATCAGGCACGCGCCGAACATGCCGTTCTGCACCCGGTCCGAGGGGCAACCCACGTTCAGGTTCACCTCGTCGTAGCCCCACTGCTCGGCGATGCGCACGCACTCGGCGAGCTGCGCCGGGTCGCTGCCGCCCAGTTGGAGCGCCACCGGGTGCTCTTCCCGGGAGAAGTCCAGGTGGCGTGCCTTGTCCCCGTGGAGGATGGCCCCCACCGTCACCATCTCCGTGTACAGCCGCGTGTGCTTGGACAGCAGGCGCAGGAAGAAGCGGTCGTTGCGGTCGGTCCAGTCCATCATCGGCGCGACGGACAGGCGGTGGCACGACAGGGCGGGCGTGGACGGACGGGCGCTCATCCCACCTCCATGCCAGGGGTCAGGGCGTCGATGCAAGTCGGGGAAGAACGCCCCCCCACTCCCCCGTTGCACTGGCCGCGCAGGCCCTTATCCTCCGCCGCCATCATGTCCGCCTCCTTCGACCCCAGCGCCGCCGCGGCCCCCGGCTCCGGCATCTTCGGCCTCCCCCACTCCCCCGAGGAGGCGCACGTCGTCCTCATCCCCGTGCCCTTCGAGGCCACCACCAGCTATGGCGGCGGCACCTCGGACGGGCCCCAGGCCGTCTTGGAGGCCAGCCGCCAGGTGGACCTCTTCGACGTGGAGACGGGCCGACCCTACACGCGCGGCATCTCGATGCTGCCCGAGCCCGCGCAGTGGCGCGAGTGGAACACCCGCGCCAAGGAGCGCGCCGTGCCCATCGTGGAGGCCGGCGGCATCGACCCCACCCAGCCCGAACTGCTCGCGGCCGCCGAGGAGGTCAACGGCCTGTGCTCGCGGCTGCACGAGGCCGTCTACCAGACGGCGAAGGAATGGCTCGACAAGGGCAAGCGCGTGGCGGCCGTGGGCGGAGACCACTCCATCTCCTACGGCATCATCCGCGCCCACGCGGAGAAGTACCCCGGCCTGGGTGTGCTCCACCTGGACGCGCACGCCGACCTGCGCGACGCCTACGAGGGCTTCACCTGGTCGCACGCCTCCATCATGCACAACGTCGCCGAGCGCCTGCCGGGCGTGGCGTCGCTCGTGCAGGTCGCCATCCGCGACATGAGCGAGGACGAGCACCGCTACATCGAGAACTCGGGCGGCCGGGTGCGCGCCTGGTTCGACTCGGAGTTGCAGCGCCAGCGCTTCGATGGCGTGCCGTGGAACCGCCAGGTGGACGAGATCCTCAAGCCCCTGCCCCAGCACGTGTACCTGTCCTTCGACATCGACGGGCTGGATCCCACGCTCTGCCCCCACACGGGCACGCCCGTTCCCGGCGGCCTGTCCTTCCCCGAGGCCGTGGCGCTCGTGGCCGGGGTGGTGCGCTCGGGGCGCACCATCGTTGGCTTCGATCTCACGGAGGTGGCGCCGGACCCCGAGGGCGGGGAGTGGGATGGCAACGTCGGCGCCCGGCTGCTCTACAAGATGATCGGCTGGATGTTGAAGTCCGAGCGGCCGTAGCCGCCCCCGTCAACCCCGGGGCAGGACGACGCTGAACGTCGTGCCCCGCTCGTTCGTGGACTCCGCGGAGAGCCCGCCGCCATGCAGCCGCGCCAGCTCCGAGGCGATGTACAGGCCCAGCCCGCCGCCCCCGGCGCCTTCCGGCCGGAAGGGCTCGAAGAGGCGCAGGCGCTCCTCGTCCGTCAACGTGGGCCCCTGCGTCCGCACGCGCAGGGTCACCGTGACGGCCGCGGACTCGAGCTCCACCTGGACCTCGCCGCCCTGCCGGCCCGCCTCGAGGAGCAGCGCGCTCACCATGCGCTGCAGGCGCGCCGGATCGCAGCGCAGCTCCACGGCCTTCTCGGGCAGCTCCGCGCGCCAGCGCACCGCGGGCAGCTCCGCGCGCATCGTGTCCAGCACCTGGCGCAGCCGCGCGCCCAGGTCCACCGGCACCGGCTCGAGCGTCACCACGCGGGCCGCGAGGTGGGCCGCCTCCTGGAAGTCGCGCGTCAGCGTCTCCAGGGTGCGCACCTGGGCGCCGAGGCTGTCGAGGGTCGCCACGTCTCCCGGGCCACTGGCGCGCAGCCGCTCCACGTCCGCGCGCGCCGTGGACAGGGGCCGCGCGAAGCCCTGGGCCACCCAGTCGCCGAGGACCTCCATGGCGGAGGCGCCCTCCAGCGGCTTGGGCCGGGGGGCCTGGGCGAGCGCCTTGCGGATGAGCCCCTCGAATTCGGTGATCTCGAAGGGCTTGTGGAGGAAGGCGTAGGCCTCGGGCGCCCCGTGGGGCAGCACCGCGCTCAACAGGATGATGGGCACGCCGCCCAGGACCTCGTCGCCGCGCAACCGGCGGCACAGGTCCAGGCCGCTCAGCCGCGGCATCATGTGATCCGTCACAATCAAATTCGGCCGACGCGCCCGGGCGAGGTGCCATGCCTCCTCGCCATCGCGCGCCTGGATCACATCGTGCCCGAGGTCCTCGACGACCTGACTGAGCACCTCGCGCACCGCGGGCTCATCGTCCGCTACCAGGACGAGACTCATAGGAATCCCATCCATTCAGGATGGCACCGGGCCGTCCAGCACGGTGGTCGGGAATGCCGTCGTGATTGAGGAGTTCCCGACAATCAAGGGGGCCCGGGATCCACGTGATCCGGGGCCGCACAGGGAGGAACGAAGACGTGAGCAACCAGGCAATCCGATGGAGCGTGGGGCTGGCGGCGGTGCTGATGCTGGGCGGGAGCGTCCCGGCCCAGGCCGACATGGCCCGGCGGCGCAACGAGGTGGTGGAGGTGGTGCAGAAGGTCTCCCCCGCCGTCGTGTTCATCGGGACCGAGCAGGAGGTGGCCTCGCCATTCCGGGGCCGGCGCTCGCCCATGGAGGACTTCTTCGGCATGCCGCCGCAGACCCAGCGGCGCCAGGAGGGCCTGGGCAGCGGCGTGCTCGTGGACCCGAGCGGCGTCATCATCACCAATGATCACGTCATCCGGGGCGCCTCGGCCATCCACGTGACGCTGGCGGACGGGCGCGAGCTGGAGGCCGAGGTGGTGGGCAGCGACGCCGACAACGACGTGGCGGTGCTCAAGGTGCGCGCGCGCGAGCCCCTGCCCGCGGCGAAGCTGGGCACGAGCGCGGATCTGATGATCGGCGAGACGGTGGTGGCGATCGGCAGCCCCTTCGGGCTGAGCAAGACGGTGACGTCCGGCGTGGTGAGCGCCACGGGCCGGACGTTCAAGGCGGACGGGCGCACCTACAACGACTTCATCCAGACGGACGCGGCCATCAACCCGGGCAACTCGGGCGGCCCCCTGCTCAACGTGGACGGAGAGGTCATCGGCATCAACACCGCCATCTTCGCCAGCGCCCAGGGCATCGGCTTCGCCATCCCCGCGGACAAGGTGCGCCGGATCATGGACGAGCTCACCCGCTTCGGGAAGATGCGCCCGGCCTGGGTGGGCCTGGAGGTGCAGGCGCTGTCCCCCCGGCTCGCGCACCAGCTCGGGTGGGATCGCACCTACGGGGTCATCGCCACGGACGTGGAGCCCGGCAGCCCCGCCGAGCAGGCCGGCGTGCGGCGCGGGGACGTGCTCGCGGAGATGGGCGGCTCGCGCATCTCGGACGCCGAGGACTACATCACCCGGGCCCGGGGCTACCCCGCCCGCGCCTCCTTCCCGCTCGTCGTCTTCCGCGAGGGCGGCCAGCGCACGCTCCAGGTGACGCCCACGGAGTTCCCGCCCCAGCTCGTGGAGGCGCTGGGGTGGAACCGCCTGGGCCTCAAGGTCAAGCCCGTGCGCGACGCCCTGCGCATCCAGGCGGTACGGCCCGGCTCGGCCGCGGACCAGGTGGGCCTGGAGCCGGGAGATCTCGTGATGCGGCTGAACAACCAGCCGGTGACCGAGCCGGCGTCCTTCCAGGAGGCCCTGCTGTCGGCCCGTGGGTCGCCGAGTGTCCTCTTGCTCGTCAAGCGAGGGCCCTACCGCTACCACGTCACCCTTCCTTTCTAGTTCGCGGCTCTGGCGATCCCGGCCCCGGGGCCTCTAGCATGCGGACCCGATGAGTCAGGTTCGCTACCACCCCCTGGGTCCTCTGCTGTCGGGAGAGGGTTCCCGTGCCTTCCTTGGTCTGGCGCTGGAGGACACGCGCCCGCCCCGTCCCGTGGTGCTCGTCTGGGCACCGCCCGAGGTCGCCCGCGACGCGGAGCTGTTGGAAGCGCTGCAGCGCGAGACGCAGCGCGCCTCCGTGCTGGAGCACCCCAACATCCTCCGGGTGCATGGGCTCATCCAGCTGGAGGCGGGTCTGGCGCGCATCACCGAGTTCGCCGACGGCGAGTCGCTGCGGCGGCTCTTGGAGGTGCGCCCCCGGATTCCGCCCGCCTACGCCGCGCTGATCGCCGCGGAGGTGGCCATGGGCATCCACTACGCGCACCTGGCGGGCAATGACGACGGCACGCCCATGGTGCACGGCGACCTGCGCCCGGAGACCGTCATGGTCTCCTTCGAGGGCCTGTGCAAGGTGGCCGGCTATGGCGCCCTGAGCGTGGCGCCGCGCGAGCGCAATGGCCGGCGCGTGCGCAACCGCCGCAACTACAGCGCGCCCGAGCAGCTCGTGGGCGGCCGCGAGGCCTTCACCCCGCGCACCGACGTGTTCCTCCTGGGCCTCTTGCTGCACGAGTGCCTCTCGGGCCGCATGCCCTTCCAGGACTCGCCGGACGCGGATCAGGCCGTGCTCAACCGGCCCCTGGCGCCCCTGCCCGGCGACGTGCCGCGCGCGCTGTCCGAGGTGATCGCGCGCGCCACCGCCAAGCGCGCCCTGGATCGCCACGCCACCGCGCTCGAGTTCCGCGACGCCGTGGTGCGGGCCGTCGAGGGCGTCATCCCGCCCTCCAGCGCCTTCGCCGACTTCCTCAACCAGCTCTTCCCGCCCGAGCGCGATGCCCGCGCCACGCGCCACCAGATGCTGGAGATGGGCCTGTCCGAGGTGTCCCGCCGCACCTCGATCACGGGCCTGCCCGCCATTGCCTCCGGCACGCCGCTCGTGCCCCGGACCTTCGACGGCAAGCCGCGCGTGGCGCCCGAGGCCACCGACGGCGTCGACGTGGACGTCTCCTTCGAGGTGCCCTTCGAGGACACCGACGCCAACGCCGTGGACTCCGTGCTGGAGATCACCGGCCGGCATGCGCGCCCGGGCGTGGCCAAACCGCTGCCCCGCGAGGAGGCGCCCGCCCCCCGCCAGGCCGCGCCGCCCGAGGAGGACGAGCTGCCGGTGGTGCCGCCGCGGCGCTCGCGCATGCCCCTGATCGCGGGCCTGGGGGCCGTGGCCGCGACGCTGGCCGGGGCCTTCCTGTGGTTTGGCCAGATGCCCGCGCCCAAGCCCCAGGCCGCCCTCCCCGTCCTCACCACGAAGCCCGCGCCCAAGGCCTCGCCCCCGCCCGCCGTGACGCCGCCCACCGCCCCGCCGGAGACGGCGCTCGCCGCCGCGTCCGCGGACGATGCCGGCACGCCCTCCGCCCAGGACCCGGCCCCCACGGCCGTGGCCGCCGCGGCGCCGGACGATGGCGGCACGCCCTCCGTGGCCCCGGGCGCCACGGTCGCGGCCGTGGGCACCGAGCCCGCCGCCGCCCATGCCGTGAAGCTCGCCTCGGGCACGCTGCCCGCCGAGCCCGCCCCGGCCCCCGCCGCCGAGGTGACCACGCGGCTCAAGCTCTTCGTGCTGCCGCCCGTGGAGGTGTCGCTCGCGGGCAAGGTGCTGGGCAAGACGCCCCTGACGGTGCCGCTCGCGCCCGGGCCGTACACGCTCGAGCTGAGCAACGCCGCCAAGGGCCTGCGCACCCAGCGCGAGGTCACCGTGGGCCCCAAGGCCATCACCACCCAGCGCATGCTGCTGGGCCGCGGCTCCGTGCAGGTGAAGGCCCCCGCTGGCGCCGTCATCCTCGTCAACGGCCGCAAGGCGGTGGGCAAGACCTTGTCCCTGTGGGAAGGCGAGCACCAGCTCGTCGTCACCTCGCCCAAGGGCCGCTGGGAGAAGACCTTCCAGCTGGCGGCCCGTCAGAAAATGACGTTCGATGTGACGAGCGAACAGCCGTAGAGGGAGGGCCTCGATGCGTGGAACACTCGCCTGGGCGGGTCTGGCCGTAGTCCTGTCGTTGTCCACCGGGGCCCTCGCGGCCCCGGCCCCCACGAAGCCGGCCAGCAAGTCCACCAAGGCGCCGCGCAAGGCCCCCGCGCCCAAGCCCGAGGCGGCGCCCGTCGTGGCGCCGCCCGCGCCGCCGCCGCCCCCGCCCGCCGTGGTGGCGCCGCCCCCCGAGCCCGTCGCGCCGCCGCCCCCGGCCGCGCCCGCCGTGTCCGACGCCCTGCCGGGCCGGATGCAGGGCGTGGGGGACGTGGACGTGCGGCTGATGCTCAACGCGGACATCCTCCTGGCCTTCGTGAGCCTGGGGGTGGGCGCGGACGTGGGCGTGTTGCGCGCGGGGCCGGGGGTGCTGTCGCTCGGCGCCGAGATCGAGGCCGGTCTGTGTTTCACCGTCTGCTTCGCGCTCGACCTGGCCACCGGCTGGAACTTCAGCCACCAGTACTACTCACCGCATGCCCGCGTGGCCTACCACTTCCTGCCCCCCAACGCGCGGGGCCTGGAGAAGGTGGACTTGTATGGCTTGGTGTTGGGCGGCATCACCTACACCACCACCCGCATCTCCGGCGAGGAGTCCGGCACCGCGTTCGACTACCGGGGCCGGGACGTGGCGCCGTCGTTCGGCCTGGGCGCGGGCGCGAAGTTCTTCGTCCAGGAGCGGCTCTACCTCGGCGCCGAGGCCCGCCTGCGCTTCGCGTCGGGCCAGTACACGTACACCTCCCGGGTGGGCAACGTGTACGTCTCCGGCGAGCAGTCCTTCTGGAGCCTGAGCGGCCTCAACGTGCTGTTCTTCGGCGGCCTGCGGCTGTGAGCCCCGGAGCGGAATGCCCCACCTTGTTTGACACTCAACACAGCCCTTCGCTATAGCTCCCCGCCTCTCAACGAGGGGGAATTCATCATGCGGATGAGCAGGATGGGCGCGTGCGTTCTCGCGCTGGTGATCGCGGCTTGTGGTGGACAGACGTTCAACCCGGAGCCGCTGGCGCCGTCCGAGACGCAGGGCACGTTGCAGTTGCCGCTGACGTCCACGGGTCCGGAAGGCACGATTTACAAGCTGGTGGGGGCCACGTTCGAGATCACCGGCCCCGAGTCGGTGTCCCTCACGGACACCTCGCCGGACACGCTGAACGTGCCGCTCTCCGTGGGCGCCTACAGCGTCACGATCGGCGGCGACTACCACCTGGAGCGCACGAGCGCGCCGGGGACCGTGGTGCCGGCCGAGCTCATCTCGGACACCACGCTCACGTTCGATGTGGCCAAGGACACGCCCACCCAGGTGCGCTTCCTCTTCAAGCTCGTGGGCAGCGGCAGCGCCGACGTGGGCTTCAGCGTGGAGAACGGCGGCTTCATCCGCGGCACCCTGCACTTCACCGAGTCCAGCGTTCCCCCGCCCAATGGGGTCACCGTTCTCAGCGAGCTGGTGGGCAAGGACATTCCCTTCACCATCGCCTTCAGCCAGGCCACGGTCTCCAAGGAAGCCTGGAAGGCGCTGCGGGTGCAGACGGGCCCCATCACCCTGCAGTTCGGGGGTCCGGACTCGGCGGCGCTCACGCGGTACGTCGCGCCCACTTTCGCGGGACAGACGCTGAGCTTCAACCTGCGCCCCGAGGCGGATGGCTACGTCAGCTTCTCGGGCATCCAGCTCCAGAGCCAACCCGACTTCTACTTCCACTTCCGCATCGAGCCCAGCCGGCGCTTCCTGGCGCCTCTCGACAGCGAGGGCTACCCCCTGCCAGGCACCTTCCAGTTCGTCACCCAGGAGTTCCCCGGGAGCGTCCGGATCCAAGGCCCTCCGACCTTCGGTGAAGTGTCGGGCTGGCTGCTCAACGGCAAGGGCTCGACGAACTGAGTCCCGCCGGGAGCCCGGGCCCACGCGGCACCGGGCTCCCGAGCCCGCTCGGTGCATCAGGGGCTCGAACCTCCATCGAGCGGTCCAAACCCGTTCGATGGCGCCGCCTCCTCCGCGCGCCCACCGTCTTCTGTTCCAGCATCGGTAGCGGCTCGTCCTCCCGAGTCCTCTGCTGGAATGGATTCACCGACCTGGGTCGCTGGAGTTGATACCGAGGCGGGAGCATCGAACACACGCCGAAGGATGCGTCCCTCTTCGCTGATGGCGTAGGTCACGCCTGTGTCCAAGGAGATGTACTGCAAGCCGCAGGAGGCGAGATCTTCATCGATCCTCACGAAGATGATCTGTCCCTGACGGATGACCTGATACCGGTGGGATTCCCGCCGCGCCCAGCACCCCTTCTTCTCGCGTCCGGACGGGAGAAAGTCGTTGGCCGCGATCTGGATGGCGCTGAGGAGCCTGCCATCCAGCGAGAAGACGTCCTGCGTCGTGCCGACCTCCATCACGGTCCGGTCGAAGAAAGACGGAATGACGATGGAGGGGTCTTCATCCACAGGGGCTGGTGACGAAGAAGGAAACAGCGCGCATCCCGAGAGGATGGCGACAAACCCGAGGCCCAGGTATCTCGCATTCATGAGCATCTTCACTCCTAAGCCCTCAGCCATCGGTGCTGCGCGCTTTAGGCGTGAAACAGCTCGAAGTCAAACTGGCACAACGCTCGCGGTTGCTTGTACGCGGCCACCATGTTGCTCGCACGCGGTGCCTACCTACTCGTCCACGCTGGTAGATGTGCGCTCCTTCTCGACAACGAGGACATAGCGCGTTTCTCGCGTTCGTAGAGGTCACCACAAGGAGGATCTGCCACCATTTCTAGCCAGCAGGCGTCTGGGCATGCTCCGCCACTTGGCTCTTCCGCACTTTATGTACTCCGCATACTGAGACGCATGCCGCTCGACGAGCAGTGAGTGGCACATCGCGCCGCACATATGACGTACGGAAAAGCTATGTCATCAGGTCAAGCCTAAACCCAGGTAGACAAGCGCGCTCTCATGAACTCCCTGACCAGACTGCCGCACCTCTTCAGGCATGCCCGACGACACCCACTGATGAGCAAAAATTCTCATTAGCCGCCCAAAATCAAAAATTTCTCCCGCCAATCGGTTATTCAAATTATACGCCGCTTCACCTGGATCTCTCATCAGAGGACTGACCTCATCGCATACAAGAGGGATGATCTGAGGAAGCATAACAACAGGATTGCACTCAGCCGCCTGAAGAACAGAATCACTTAAAACACTCCATTCTTTAAAAGGTCGCCTTTTGTTTCCCGCAGAATGGAATCCGCTGATTTCATACAAAAACCAATAGGGGCACCCATCCAGCGCCTTCACAATGGCATTTGGATTCCCCGCAAACACCTCGATCAGAATAGTGCGAAAGCGCTCGGCCAATCGCTCTTTGTGCTCATTGGCCAAGAACATGGTCGACTCGCTCGCAAATGTGCGTATAACTGAGCTCGCCAAGACAATGTCTTTGGGGGTCGTTATTGTCACCAAGGACAACAACGCCAAGAACAGATCTCGAGGAACAACAACAATCCTCATCAACACATTCTGAAGAGACCGTATTCCCCGAGAAGAGTAGTTCACAGCGTTTTCGCGTGAACGGCCAAGTTCATGCCGCACAAAGGCATCAATCAGAGACACGGTTTCACCGGGAGTCAACAGGCAAGGCAAGAACCACTCCACGGAACTGGCGTGGTCACCCGCGCTCAATATATCCAAGAGAAACACGTTGCGTTCTATCTTCCACTGGTTGATGGCACGCAAAACAAACTGATCGCTTTCCTCTTGCGTCACTTGCACAATGGAAAGATACCGACCCCAGTAGTTACGTGGATTCGAAACAGCCAACCCCTGCGGCTTTAAAGATTCCTCGCCAAAGCCACTTCCCTTCCATCCGGGAAAGATAAATCCAAGTATGCATTCGATGGCGTCACGACGCTCCTCGCGTGAGTCCTCAAGCAACACATCGATTTTTCGCGCAAACGATGACTTCGCCTCTGCATCCGCGCCAATACGATGGGACTTGGAGTCATCGCGGATCTCATCGATATGGGACACGACTTCGGAAAAAACATCTGGATCCGCAATACGCAGAATCGACATAGACATCAAGTCATCAAATTCAACCTCACCAGCCAAGACTCCCCACACGTCTTGACATTGCCTCAAACTCAACTTGAGACGACGAGGTGTTGAGCACACTATGAAAAGTGCGCGCCAAATATTGATGCGCCCTTTGTTTTGTCCAGATTCTGATTGAACTATCTGATCCAATTCCGTCGCTAAGTTTCTTCGCACCCTCGGGCTTACTGGGTCTATCAATCCTGCCTTTTCCAAATCGCCCAAAGAACGCCTCCGAAAAGTTCGGAGAATACTTAGGAAGTCGACCTCATCCATCCGAGGGATTGCTTCAACGAATCTAGCAATTTTTTCGACATCAAACCGCGCACCAAGCGTAGCCGAGGCCCACACGACCTGAATAAAATCGAATTCAGATAAGGAGTGAAGCAATGACCGGATTGGCTCAAGCCGCTCCATTTCTGGATATTGAACAGACCCTGCCTTCCCAGTAAATCTCTCGACATCCTCAACCCATAGAACCAAATGAATATTTATTGTTGAGGCGATTATTGAGTACTGCCGCAAGGCGGTGAATGGATCAGATGGCTCTCGAATTAAGCGAGAAAAACCTGTTCCGATATCCTTCAGCAACCCACCGCTAGCATTTTCTATTAGTCTGATATACTCATCGGTCAACCCAGAAATAGGCGTGGTGTTTACATGGAGACCCAGTTCCATTGTCAATGCGTTCAGAATGCCACGAATGGCGGCCTCTATGGAATCAAAAGGCCAAAGGCTTACTACAATAACCTTGACTTCACGACCCCAGGCTTTCGACCTCAGTAATTCGTATCGTACCAAGTTGAGCACGGAGCTTTTGCCTGTTCCGATATCCCCCACTAATGCTATGGCTGGCGACCCTCCCTGTAGTGGTGTCAACCGCTCTGCGATCCTCTTTGCAATAGCTGAATGCCCGAAGGCATCCGACCCAGGGTGAGATATGGCTCGATCATTACGTAACCAGTTGTCTAATGCTTGAGAGTCGTTTAGAACCAGGGAGGGTTCATGAACGTGGCGAGCATCTATCAAGAGGTCTTTGCGTAACTGATTGCGCTCGTTTTGGAGCGCTTGGCGTGAAAGCAGTGCCCATCCAGAGCAACACAGCACGACTAAAAAAAATATCGTACCATAGAAAACAAGCTTGAAGTCACCCGACCTGAAAAACTGCGTCGCTTGCGCTGAAAAGCATCCTATGGTGCGCTCGGACCACGGATTGAATGCAATATACGTGTGCAATCCGACCACTCCCAACACAGATGCGACCCATGCTGGAGGGTAATACGGCAGATGCCTAAGCCCAGCCCACGCCGAAAAGCGTTGCTTGCGAGCAACAAGGTAGAAAAACGCAAGAACTAGAGCGATCCTCGGATATGTTACGCTCTCAATCAAACCTTGACAGTTGGGTATGGAAGCCAAGGCCAACCACGCCAATATAAAGGCAGAGAGGCCATATTTGGCGATGTCATGCCAACGGCTACCGATTAGCTTCTTTCTCTGGGGGACGAGTGGATGCATTACATTCCCTCATTAAATTGTAACCACCCTTGCTACGCCGCCAATGCGGTGCAGTGTCCTTACATGCTCTTGCGGCGGCGGATCATCGCCTCGTACGAGCGGCCCACGCCCTGCGAGAGGATGAGCAATTCTCCCACGTCGGGCGGGGTGAGCTGCCCCGGGCCATTGTCCACGTACAGCATGTGCACCAGCTTGCCGCGCACGAGCAGCGGCAGGATGACGGCCGTCGTCGGGTAGTCGCCGCCCAAGAGCTTGTAGAACAGGCCCGACGCCGCGTCCCGCCGCACCGGCCCCACGTAGTGCGAGCGCGTGTCGCGCACCAGCCGGAAGGTGCTCGGCGCCTGCAAGCCAATGCCGATGCGCTTCACCGCCGACTCGCGCACGCCCTTGCCCATGCCGCGCCAGCCCGTCACCAGACTGCCCTGCACGCTCAACAACAGACACCGCTTCCACTTGCCCAGCGCGAAGCGCAGCACCGTGGTGGCCACCTGCTCGCGGTCCGCGCTGCTCGACAGCTCCGCCTGGGACTCGGCGAAGGTGAGCGACGTGTAGACGCGCTCCACGTTCGCGGGCACACGCGGGCGCGGGGCCTCCTCCAATTGCAGGCTCTCGGGCACCTCCAGCGCCGGGAGGACGGGCGGCGGCGCCACCACCGGCTCGGGCTCGGGCTCGGGCTCGTAGCCCTGCACGATGGGCTCCTCCTCCTCGGCCATCTCCACCAATTCCAGCACCGGCTCGGCGTCGTCCTCGGCCGTGCCGCCCTGGAGCGCCTGGGCATAGAGCGACTGGAACTCCTCCTCGCTGATGAGGTCCTCGCTCTTGGCCACCGGCGCGAGCTTCTCCGCCTCCGCCTGCTTCACGCGCGAGGGCCGCACCGCGTTCATGTCCAGCGCCCGCATGGCCCGGAACGCCTTGCAGTAGCGCCGCTGGAGCTGGTTCATCCGGAACTCGGGGATGACCACCGGCACCACGCGCTTGCCCGTGCGGAAGGCCAGCGCGTCCAGCGTCTCCAAGTCCCTCGGGTTGATCACCGCCACGCTCATGCGCGTGGCGTCCACCCGCATGGGCAGGTAGTCGCGCGCGTCCGCGTCGTTGAGATCCACCAGCCCCAGCGCCTGGGGGTCCGGCACCATCTCGCCCGAGGCGCTCGCCACGCCGTGCTGCTGGCCGAGCACCCGCGACAGCTCCTGCTCGGACAAGAGGCCCAGCTCGACGAGGTTGGTGCCCAAGCGTCCGCCGTGGACGACCTGGGACTCCAGCGCCTCCTCCAGGGCCTCGGGAGTGAGGAGGTGTTCGTGAAGGAGCAGTTCGCCCAGGCGCATGAGGGGTCAGGCTTGTAGCCGCCCCCCGCCGTCCTTCGCAAGGCGCGCCATGACGCACCCGCGGTGCTAGTCCACCGGATCCTCGGGGTGGTGACTGAGCGCCACCCGGTTTCCCTCGGGATCCCGGACGTACACCGTCCAGCGCGTCTCGTGCTCCACGGCGACCCCCGCCCGCGCGAGGCTGGCCACCACGTCCGCCCGGGCCCGGGCCGGAATGCGCAGCGCCAGCAGGAACAGGCCGGGCCGCTCGTGACGGAAGGGGGCGGGCTCGGGGGGCTCGGAGACGGCCTCCAGCGCGAGGAAGCCCCCGCCGGGCACCTGCACCCAGATGCTGCGCAGCGAGCCGTCCGGGCGGTGATAGCGCTGGAGTTCCGAGAAGCCCAGCACCTCCCGGTAGAAGCGGGTCACACGCTCCACGTCATGAACCTGAATGGCGAGATGATGGAAGCCCTGAACGTCCATGACGCCGGATGCTATGGTGCCCGGCCCCCATGGTGCGACTGCTGATCGTCGAGGACCACCCCGAACTTGCCTCCCTCATGGTCGCCGCGGCCGAGAGCCGGGGTCATGAGGCCACGGCCGTGCATACCGGCGAGGCGGCGCTGGCCCTGCTGCGTCCCGCGGCGTTCCATGCCGCCGTGGTGGACCTGCTGCTGCCCGACATGCGCGGCAGCACCGTGCTCACCGCCCTGCGCGACCACGCCATTCCCGCCGTCGCCGTCAGCGGGGTGTTCAAGGGCGAGCGCTTCGCGCGCGAGGCCACCGAGCTGCACGGCGCCCGCGCCTTCTTCGAGAAGCCCTTCGAGCTGGGCCACCTGCTCGGGTTCATCGAGGAGCTGTGCGGCCTGAGCCCCCTCTCCGAGGGCCCGGGCGACCAGGAGGGCGACGAGGTGCTCGTCTTCGAAGACGCTTCGCTCATGGACATGGAGGACGAGCCGGGCTTCTCCGCCGCCGAGGACGACGAGCCCCTGTTCGGCGCGCCCGCCGACGAGTCCCCGCCCGTGGTGCAGGGCCTCACGCTCGTCGAGGAGGCCGAGGATCCGCTCGGCGTCGAGCCCCTGGAGCTGCCCCCGTCCCTGGAGGTCCCCGAGCCGGAGCCGTCCGCGCCCTACTCCGCCGCCGCCCTGGATGGACCCGAGCCCCTGTGGGACGAGCCCGCCGCCGAGGCGCCCGTTGTCGAGGCGCCCGCCGCGCGTCCGAAGACGCCCACGACCCTGTCGACCGTGGAACTGGGCGCGCTCGCGTTGGAGGAGGAGGAGGCCGTGCCCCCGGCCCCCGAGAGCCGTCCTCCGGAGACGCTCGAGGTGCCCCCCGCCACGCTGGCGACGATGGCCGTGTCCGCCGAGGAGTTCGCGGCCCTCGAGGCCCTGGGGGACCCCGCGCCGGAGCCGCCCCCCGTCGCCGCCGAGCCCCCCCCCCCCGCCGCCGAGGAGCCGCCCGTCGAGGCGCCTCCCGCCGTCGAGGTGCCCCTGACGATGGCCGTGTCCGTCGAGGAGTTCGCGGCCCTCGACGCCCTTGATGCGCCCGCGCCGGAGCCGACGCCAGAGCCCGCTCCGGCGCCGACGCCGGAGCCCGCTCCGGAGCCCGAGCCCGGCATCGCCCTGCCCTTTGGCGATCGGGAGAAGGTGTGGAGCAAGAAGGCCGAGACCGAGGACCGCCGCCGCGCCCCTCCCGCCTGGTCCTTGTCCGGAGATCTGCACGACACGAGCGTGCCCCGCCTGCTCAACGCCTACTACGAGGCACGCCACTCCGGAGAGCTCAAGCTGCGCCAGGGCTCGCTGCAGAAGGTCATCTACTTCGAGGCGGGTCGGCCCGTGTACGCCGCCTCCAACCTCACCCAGGAGCGCTTCCTGCGCTTCTGTGTCCGCCGGGGCGTGCTCTCCGAGGCCCAGGCCCAGCAGGCCGCCACGCTCGCGCGCGAGCAGAACCTGCGCTCCAGCGAGGCCCTGGAGAAGCTCGGGTGGATGGACGCCCCCGCGCGCCAGAAGCTCGTCGAGGAGCAGGTCAAGGAGATCATCTGGTCCACCCTCGCGTGGACGCAGGGCGCCTATGGCTTCAGCCTCCTGAAGGCGCCGCGCGCGGGCCGGGTGAAGTTGTCCGTGTTCCCCGGGGATCTGGTGCTCGAGGGGACGCTGCGCACCGAGTCCCTGGTGGCGCTGCGCCAGCGCATGCCGCACGCCCGTCGGCTCTTCCCCACCGCCGCCCCGCCCTACGGCCTGCACGAGCTCACGCTCAAGGGCCAGCAGGCCCTGGTGCTCGCCTACGCGGATGGCTCCAAGACGGTGGAGGATCTGCTCACGCTCACGGATCTCCATGAGCGCGAGGTGCTCGCCACCCTGCGCGGCCTGGAGCTCATCGGCGTGCTGGAGGAGCGGCGCGAGGAGCCGCTGGGCAACAGCCGCCGCATCAGCTTCGGGCTGTAGCCGGACGGCGGCGGCGCGTGGCCCCCGCCAGCGCCGCCAACGCGAACAGCATCGGGCCCGACGCCGGACTGGAGCAGCCACAGCCCTCCGCCGGCGGTTGCACGGGAGCATCCGCCAGCGAGATGATCTCCCCGCGCAGCGACGTCTCCCCGCTGGACAGGCGCTCGCCGACCAGGTGGGGCCGCGCCACGTAGGTGAGCCGCCCCGTGCCCTGCTGGGGCAGCGCCAGCGCCTCCACGATGAGCTCCCCGCTCGCCTCTTTCCACGTCACCTTCGCGAGCGGCTGTCCGTCGAACTTCGCGCTGCCCTGCACGTAGCTCAGCCCCCGCAGGCGCTCCACGTGGATGACCTCGGACACGTCGCAGTCCGTGGTGTTCGACAGCTCCACCGACATGCCCACGAGCCCCGTCTCCGACGCCGCGGGCAGCTCGGAGCGCCGGGTGACCTCCACGAAGGGCCGGGCGGTGATGCGCACCTCGCGCGGCGCCGTCACCACCTGACCCGCCAGGCGCGCCGTGACCTCGAGCTCCACCGTGCGGCCCACCCGGGAGTCCAGGTCCGTCTGCTCGGTGAGCAACTCCACCGCGCCGTCGTCCCGCTTCGTGAGCGCGGTGGCGGGACCCTTGTCGAAGCGCCAGTCGACGTCGGGAGACTGACAGGCCTCGGCCGGGAAGCCGGGCGGTAGCGTGAGGCTGGCGCGCTGACCACACTCCGCCACCAGGCGCGCGGGGGCCTGCTCCGCGAGCGCCAGCCCGGCGCCGAGCAGTTCCACCGCGTACGTCTCCGGCGAGGAGAATCCCCCGTGGTTGTCCACCAGCCGCGCCACCAGCTTGAAGCGACCGCAGAGGCCGGACTCGGCCAGGGCGATGGACTGGGACACCGCCCCACGCCGGGTCCACACGTCGGAGCCGTCCTTCAACGACTGGAGCGTCACCTCCAGTTGCAGTTCCCGCTCCTGGGCGCAATCGACGGACGGGGTGGCGCGCACCACGGGCGCCCCCGCGCCCCGCAGGTCCTGCTCGAACTTGAGCCCGGGCCGCGTGTCCGCGAGGGAGGACCAGCCCGGCTGGCGCACGGAGAAGGTCTGGGTGGCCTCCAGGCCGCCCTCGTCCCGCACCGTGAGCGCGTAGGAGAAGGTCCGCGTCCCGGGGGCACACGAGGTGGCGGGCGGCGTGAGCGTGGCGCCCGCGCCGTTGGACGTCAGCGTGGGGCCGCCCGCGACGCTCCCCACCGGGTGCCAGTCCTTGACGATCGTGCAGTCCGCCTTGGACTTGTTTCCCGCCGCCAGCAGTCGCACGGGCGCGTCCCCGGGGCCCAGGGTCCCCAGGTCGTTGGGGGCCGGGGTGTTATTGGCGAGCGTCACGTCCACCTGGGGCGGCACGGAGTGCACGAGGCGCGCGATCACTTGACGCTCCAGCTTGGAGCGCCCGTCCGAGGCCACGAGCGAGATCGCGCTCGCCAGCTGGTCCTGGCACAGCGGACGGCGCGTGAGCGACAGGGACCGGGACATGCCTGGCTTCGTCCCTCCGGGCGCGAGGGTCCAGCCCGCGGGAAACCCGCTGTGGAAGAGCCCGATGTACACCGGATCCCCATCGCCATCGCTCGCCTGGAACGTCAGGGCCGCGCCCGTCCCATCCTCCCGGATGGGCACCACGGACTCCCGCGCCGTCAGCTCGGTGGTGACGCCGTCCACGGCCAGCGCGAGCGTGGGCGTCTCGGTGTTCTCGAAGGTGTACACGTGGCCTTGCGTCGTGCCCAGGCGGCCCGTCAACACACAGTGCCGCGCGTTCACGCACGACACCTGCGTGGGCGTGAAATCGGCGAACCCGGCCGGCAGCCGCGTACGGGTGAACCACTGCGACCCCACCCGGGTCTTGTCGCTCTCGGGCACCGGGCTCATCACATCCCACGTGCCCGAGGCTTGTCGCACCAGGGCCATGCCGTACCCGTACGCGGGTCCACCGCTGTCCGTCGCGTTGATGGACACGCTGGTGATCTGCGCGCCCGCGTCGAGTGTCTGGGCGTGCTTGAGGAGATTGCCACTGCTGCGGCGCGAGCCTTGGAGGAACACGTTCCTGGCGCCCACCACCGCGATGGGAAAGGCGGTGTCGGCGAAGAACAGGTCCACCGCGCTCACGAAGCCCATGTCCGCGACGGCCTCGCTCTTCTCCTTGATGCCGCCACTGCTCACCCAGACGCCCTGGGCGCCCGTGAGCGGCAGACCGACGAAGGCGAACACCTCCGAGCCGCTCGCCCGCTGCGCCACGCCCAGGGGCGGACCGTTGATGGGGTAGCTGCTCGCATCCTCGAGGATCACGGGCGTGAGCGCGGGGGCGGCGCTCCAGGTCTCGATCCCCTGCGCCGACAGGTAGACGCCGGTCTCCGTATCCAGGGCGGCCGACATGACGAACCCACCCCAGGGCGACTGCTTCGCCACCGCGTTGGCGGGCTCTGTCGACTGGGTACTGGCGATGGGGAAGGCACCGCCGCGCGGACCGCAGCTCGCGCCAGCGAGTCTCGTGCTGGAACGCCACCCTTCACGATTCACGACGAAAAGACAGTCCGTGGACGTGTCGTGACGACTCATCACGGGCTCCTCCGAGGCGCTCGCGACCTTGCGCGGCGTGGGGCCCTGGAACAGATAGACGCCATTCTCCGAGGCCGAGGAGTAGCCCACCGTGTAGGCGCTGTCCGTCTGGACCTCCAGGAGCGGGCTGGGCGCGCCGGGAAAGGAGTAGACGCTCTTCCAGTCGGCCTCGGCACGCGCGGCCGCCACCACCACCAGGAGGCCCAGGACGCGGCGCCCCCCCCCGCCCAGGCGCGGCCTAGTACGCGAGTTCCGCTCGGAGATAGAGCCTGTCGGAGTCATGCGGTGTCCTTTGCGGCAAACCCGTTCCGGTGAACCCCAGCAGCGTGTAGCCCGTGGCCACCCGCAGCCGCTCATCCACCCGGTACGCCACCTCACCCCGCAGCGAACCCAGGGATTCGTTGTCGGTGGCCACCGAGCGCACCGCCCCCTCCACCGCGACCTCGAGCCCACCCACCACCCGCAGCGACGGGCGCAACGAACCGGTCACCACCCATATCGCAACCCGCCCCTGGTTGCTGCGGCTCACGTGCACGCCCGCCGCCAGGTCGAACCGCCCGCCCAGGTGCACGGCGGGCAGGAGTGAAATGATCCGCTGCGCGCGTTCCCCGAAGACGGCGCGCTCGCCCGGTTGCAGCTCCCGCGTCAGGCCGTAGCGGGCCACCAGCACCCAGGGTCCGGGTCGCCAGGACAGGGCCGCGAAGCCCTCGAGCAGGCGGGCCTCGGTGCGGCCCGCCTCCCGCTCGAAGGTGTCCGCGTGGTTGAGCCGTCCGGAGAGCGACAGATCCTCGCGCAGCAGCGCCTCCAGCGCGAGCATCGTCACCCGCTGGCGCCGATCCACGGGCGCGCTCGAGCCCCGGCCGGGCGTGCCCCGATCGAAGCGCCACTCCACGTGGCCGCTGGCGCGCAGGCGCTCGAACACGAGCTGGCCGGACACGCCCGCCACGTCGCGCGCCAGGGGGTCTCGCTCGCCGAGCACGTTGCGCACGCCCCGCTCGTAGCGCGCCCCGAGCTTCATGGCGCCGAACACGGTCCGCTGGAAGCCCACCGCGCGCGCCAGGCGCACCGCCTGGGTGTCATGCGAGGCCGTGTCCTCGACGTAGACGTTCGTGTGCCCGTCCAGGGTCGTGCTCGCGCCGCTGACCGCGCGGCTCGCGCCGAGGTTGGGTCCATCCACGTCCACCGAGTAGCCGCCGTAGTAGGTGTCCTCGCCGCGCTTCCACTGGCCCTGCACCCACGCGAGCGGCCCCAGCGTGGGCCCCCAGCCGCCGCGCACGCCCACCACCGCCTCGCGCAGCGTCAGGTCCACCCCCGCCGCGCTGAAGGTGTCATCCACCTGGCCGGGCCCCGCGCCCCACCTGGCGAGCGCCTGCCGGTGGCTGAGCGACACGCGCCACCGCTCGTCGAGCCGCAGGTGCCCGTGCAGGCCCGCGGACGCGCGCGCCCCCGAGAGGGTCTCCTCCGCGTCGGGCGCCGACGCCGCGAGCAGCCGCGCGCCCCGCACCTCCACGCCCGCGCCCCACCGTCCGTGGGTGTAGTCCAGGCCCGCGCCCAGGGTGCGCGACTCGAAGGGCCTGTCGCCAAAGGGCCAGCGGGGATCCGCCGAGCGGCGCTCGTCCCCGAGCAGCGTCAGCCGCCAGGGCCCCCAGGGCTGCACGGCGCGCAGGGACGCCTGGAGGCAGTCCTGGGTGTCCGCGTGCGCGGTGTCGGAGAAGCCCTCCGTGCGCCGCCGCAAGGCCACGTCCACGGAGCCCTGGCCGAAGAGCCCGGGACCGCGCAGCCGCAGGCCAATCGCGTCCCCGCCCTTCAGCACCTCGCGCGCCTCGGGCCGCAGGAAGGACAGGCCGCCGTCGTCGGAGACGCCGAAGGACTCGGGCCGCACCGCCAGGCCCGCGCTGCGCGCCACCTCGCCGATGAGCGTGTAGGCCCCGAGCCGCTGGCGGGCGTGCCCCGACACCAACTGGTAGCGGGCAATCCCGGAAGGCCGACGCATGGCCGCCACCGACACCCGGCCCCCCGTCCACTCCGCCCAGGCCTCGCCGCCCACCGCGTCCCGGAACGCGCCCGTGCTCAGCACGGCGTACTCCACGCACAGCACGGGCTCGGGCGCGGACGTCAGCGGCTCGGTGCGCAGGAGCGCCTGCCCCGCGAGGAAGGACAGCGGCTGGGCCAGGAGCACCCGCCCGGCCGCGGAGTCGATGTCGTAGTCCACCCCGCGCACCAGGTGGCGCTCGGCGAGCGGCAGGCCGGTGAGCCCATCGCGCCACTCCACGCGCAACAGCTCCGAGCCCTCGGCCACGGGCGCCGAGCCCAGGTAGTAGAGGCTGCCGCCCGTGGCGCGCAGCTCCTCGTAGGCCGGCCGGGAGGCGATGGCGCGCACGGGATCCGACAGGCCGCCCGCGTAGGCCTTCACGCCCGTGCGCACCGGCCCCAGCGCCGTGGCCAGCTCCGCGTACGGGCCGAAGAGCGGCCGGTGGAAGCGGCCCACCTCGCCGTCCTCGCGCACCGCCCGGTACGTGCCCAGACCCACCCGGCCCCAGCGCTCGTGACGCACCTCCAGCCGCAGCCGGCTCTCGGCGGGGTTGGGCGTGAGGCCCACGGAGGTGTCGCCCCACTCGGCGATGGCCAGGTCCGGATCCGGCACCCGATCCAGGCGGGGCACCTCCGGGCGCAGCGCGTCCAGCAGCGGGCGGCCGCGCAGCACGTCCCAGTCCGTGTCCTTGAGATCCAACTCACCCACGAGCGAGAAGTCGCCCAGGTGCGCCTCGCCGTGGGCCGAGCCCCGACCGCGCAGCCGGAAGAGGCCCGTGGCGGGCGCGAACGTGGCCTCCACGTCCAGGAGGCCCACCGCGAAGTTCCGGGGCACGGCGCGCCGGGGCACCGTCACCGACCACCAGGCCGCGGCCCCCGGCGGCTGGACCTCCAGGTGGATGGGGTTGACGCCCGGCTGGAGCACCAGGGGCAGGAGCGCGCTGCCCTCGGCGCCCACCGTCACCTCGCCCTGGGGCGAGCGCACGCGCGTGCCCACGGGGAACTCGGCGATGACCGAGGAGGGCCCCGTGGCCGGCGGCTCGTCCAGGGTGCCCGGCAGCCGCAGCGCGCCCCGGGGCTCGGGCGCGCGGGGCACCACGAGCCAGCCCCCGTCGCGCGCCACCACGTCCACCCGCTGATCGAAGAGGCGCACCGCGCCGTCGGTGCCGAGCACGGAGAGCGCCAGCACGTTCTGCCCCGGCACGAGCCGCACGCGCGCGCGCCAGCCGCCCTGGGCATCCACCTCCGCGTCGACGCCGCCCACCGTCACGGACTCGCGCGGCGCGGCGCGCCCGGCCAGCAGGAAGTCCACGCCGTCGGCGAGCACCCGCGCCGCGGGCGGGGAGGCCTCGTAGTCGAGCGACACGGGGGGCGCGGGCACATGGCGCGTCTGGACGGCGAAGTCGCGCAGCACCCCGGCCGCCCAGGGAATCTCCAGCGTCACCGCCTCCGGCACGGCGTGGCCGCCGGGCGGCAGGGTGCGCGGATCCACCCGCAGCCGCTGCCGGCCGGGCCGCAGGTGCACGCCGCCCGTCACGTCCGGGGAGCGCGCGTCCACCTGGGCGAAGTGGTAGCGGCCCCGGGCGTCCGTGCGCACCTCGCGCCCCGAGGCCAGCACCAGGCGGATGTCGGCGAGGCCCGGCTCGTCCGGGGCGCACACGCCATCGCCGTTCAAGTCCCGGCAGACCCGGCCGGTGATGGCCGCCGCGAGCTCCAC
The DNA here is from genome assembly GCF_016904885.1 of Archangium primigenium. Classification (NCBI taxonomy): domain Bacteria; kingdom Pseudomonadati; phylum Myxococcota; class Myxococcia; order Myxococcales; family Archangiaceae; genus Melittangium; species [Archangium] primigenium. Next base: position 4,770,740 of record NZ_JADWYI010000001.1, on the reverse strand, counting down.
GGGCTCCTGCCGCGCGACCTGCGCCGGGGCGATCAGCGGCCAGAGCCCCAAGAGCAGCCCCACCCACCCCACCCTGCCCCGGGCCCCGCGCGTCACGGCCGCACCTCGGCGAGCGCGGTGACGCCCGTGGCCACGTCCGCCACCGACACGCTCACCCGCGTGGCGCCCGTCACGACGAAGCTCGTGCGCCCGTCCTTCACCTCCACCGGCCCCCGCTCCCCCTCGGACAGCCAGACATAGGCCGCGCGGCCCGCGACGACCCGGCCCTCGGCGTCCTCCATCCAGTACGTCACCCGCGCCCCCTCCACCAGGAGGCGGACATTCACCGGCACCGCGGGCGCCAGCCGCACCCGGGCCTCCACGCGCGCGCGCGGCAGGGGCGCCTCCAGAGGGAACACCGGTCCGCCCTCGGCCACCACGTCCACCGTGCGCCGCAGTCCGGGCCACGCCGCGTGCACCACCTCCAGCCGCCCCGGCCGCACCGGGCCGAGCCGCGCCGTGCCGTCCGCGTCCGTGACGACCGTGGCGCTCCCCACGCGCAGCGACTGTCCGCCCACCGGCAGGCCGGCCAGGTCCGTCACCGCCGCGATCAGCTCGCCCGCCTCCGCCCACACCCGCAGGCGCGCGGGCTCGGTGGCGGCCGGGCCATACGCCACCCCGTCCAGCGACGCCTCGCCGGAGCCCCGCTCGGGCGGCACGCGCCAGGTGCCCACGAGCACGCCGGGGGCCTCCTCCTCCAGGGCGTCGAGCGTGCCCACGGAGACGCGCGCGAGCGCCCGCGCCCCGCTCACCGGCTGGCCGTCGGCGTCCCACGCCCGGACGCGCACCCGCGTGCTCGAGTCCGCGTGGAGCACCGAGGCCAGGGGCTCCAGCACGGCCCGCGTCACCGGGCCGCGCTCCAGGCTCAGGGGCCGCTCGTCGCGGGAGCTCGCGCCGCGCTCGGGCCAGAGGGCCACCAGCCGCTCCGGGGTGGCGGGCAGCGCGCGGGGCGCGGTGTAGATCCACTCGAACAGGCCCCCTTCCGCGCGGGTCGGTCCCCGCAGGGAGCCGTGCCGGGCGGAGACGTCCACCCGCGCGCGCTGCACGGGCTGGCCCAGCGCATCGCTCGTGGCGCACAACAGGCGGGCCTGGGAGACCCCATCCGCGGGCAGCCGCGTGGGGTGGAGCACGCACGCGAGCCCGTCCGTGGGCGGCAGGCCCAGGCTCATCCTCGAGCGCCGCACGTTGCCCGCGGCATCCACGGCGCTCGCCTGGGCGGTCTCGTGGCCGGGCGGCACGACGATGGGCAGGCGGAAGCGGCCGTCCGCCCCCGTCTTCACGGGCCCGAACGTCCGGTCCGCGAGCGTGACGGACAGCTGCACGTTGGGCTCGGTGCGCCCGGGCAGGTCCACCGCCGCGGCGAGCGGCACCAGCGCCTTGCCATAGGCGCCGTGGATGGACTGGGGGTGCGGCCAGGCCGACAGCGCCACCAGCACGGCCACCTCCGGATAGCGCGTGTCGGGGAGCACGTAGCGGGCCGTCCAGGTGCCCGGCGCCGAGCGCGCGAGCGCCTCCACGCGGCCCACGTTGACCGCGAGCACCGGCGGCGAGCCCGAGTCCTCGGGAGTCCCATCCGCCTGGAGCATGCGCACCGTGAGCCGCGCCTCGGTGTCCCGACCCTTGACGGGGGTGGGGGGGTCCACCGTGAGGGAGACCCGGGTGGCGGGCGGTCCCAGGGCATAGCGGGCCTCGGCCCGGCCCGCCGCGCCCTCGGCCACCACGCGCACCTCGCGCGCGTCGGCCTGGGGCACCAGCAGGAAGGTGCGCAGCGGGGGCTGCTCGGGGCCCGCTTCCCACCGGGCGCCCGTCACCCGCAAGGCCACCTCACCCACGGGCTGGGCGGCGCCCGCGTCATCCCGGCGCACCAGGGCGATGGAGAACCCCTCCGGCGCCACGGCCGCGGACGGCCCCAGGATGTCGAGCGTGTCGGCCGAGGCCGCCGACGCCACCAGCAACAGGACTGACAGAAAACGGTTCAGAGTGTCGGTAATTTATCAGCGTCCATGCCACCGCCGAAACCCTATCGCCACGACGCGACACGTTTCTCCGGGCACCGAGGACCTCTCGGGGTGCATCAAGGACGCGGGGCACGGCCCTCGTATCCTCGGGGTACGAGCGTGCCCTCGTCCGGCATGGGAGCGAAGCCCGGGCTCGCGTCGAGCACCGTCGCCTCCCGGCCGTAGCGCACCTCGGAGGGCTCGAAGGCGTCGTCCTGGGACGCCACGTCACACTGCAGGGGCCCATACAACCGGGCGCGGAAGGTGCCGCCCGGCTCGCCCTCGGCCTGGGCCGCCAGCGAGCGCCGGCCCTGCAGGGGCAGGAGCACGGCCAGGCCCGCCACGTCCTCGCCGAAGTCGGCCGGTGCCACCGCCAGTCCTTGTCCGAGCCACACCGAACCCCCGGTGGCCCGCGGCCCCTGGTGGCCGTTGTCCACACACAGGATGCCCGTGCCCTGGCCGGAGATCTCCGTGGACACCGGCGAGGACTCGTCCCCGGAGGCCTGGGCGCGCAGCACGCCCAGCAACTGCCGCGTGCCGGGCGAGGCGCACAGGGCCTCGGCGCTGGGCGGGGTGGGCGCCGGGGTGCAGGCCTGGGGCAGGCGGAACGAGTAGCCGAGCACGTTGGACGAGCCGCCCGCGCGCACCGTCCAGGCCACGCGCACGAGGCCGTCCGCGCCCAGGCTCACGTCGCTCTGGGACTCGCTCGTGGGCGTCTGGGTGAGCCGGTAGAGCATCCGCGTGCGCAGGTCGTACACCATGACGTCGTAGTTGGGCGTCTCGCCCGTGGTGTCCAGGTGCTCGAAGGAGATGAGCGGCCCGGAGATGCTGGGGTTGAGGTCCGTGCCCGGCAGCGCCAGGCGGTACGTGGGGCCCCCCTCCACCGACGTCCAGCCGATGTCCGACTCCACCACGCCGTCCACCGTCGAGCGCGTCACGTACACCGCCCACGTCCCGTCCGTGTCCGGGGCGCTCTCCTCCCCTTCCGCGCCGGTGAGCTTGCGCGTCTGGTAGCCGGTGTCCGTCTCGCGCGCCGACCAGATGTCGCACCCGGTGGAGCCGCTGGCGCACTTGGCCCACACCACCGTGTGTCCGTCCTCGCTCACCACGGGCGTGCGGTCCACGCTCGTGTCCTCCGTGAGCCGGGTGAGGGCCTGGGAGGGCCGGTGGTAGACGAAGATCTCCGCCGCGGCGCCTCCCGTGGGGGCGCCCAGCTCCTGCCAGGCCACGGTGTGGCCGCCCACCGAGGGCGTGCGCCGATCCGCGCCCGTACGGGGCGCGAGCTCCGTCGCGTACGCGCCCGGCCGCGAGAGATCGAAGCCGTAGACGAGGCTGCTGCTCGTGGTGCGGGTGAACACCACCTGGGTGCCCTGCAGGTCCGCCACCGCGTCATAGCCGCCCAGCGTGGGGATGGCCGCGTCCGCGTGGGTGAGCAGATCATGGAAGCGGATCTCACTGCTGCCGCGCGCGGCCTGGTTCGTGTAGACGGCCCGGGTCCCGCTCAGCCGGGGATCCGTCTGATCCCCCTCCGCCTCATTGACGACGAAGGTGGTGCCCGCCAGGGGCGCTCCCGGGGTCTGACCCAGCGCGAGGAAGGGGACGAGGCACAGCACGGGGGCGAGCATTCGCGGCATCAGGAACGACCTCTGACTCGGACAGGGAGTACGGCCTCCCCGGCATCAGGTCAATCCGCGATCGAGCCCCCCACCATCGCACCCTCCTCCCACTTCCTGGGAACGCGGGCCCCGCCTTCGCCTCGTGGCGGAAGGGAGCCGCGGCCCCAAGACCCACGCCCGGGATTGTCCCCGTCCCGGGACTGGACCCGTGGACTGCAAAACAGATGCCGGGCAGGCAGGCAGGCGTCGCTCGCTAGTACGCCTGCTACTCAAGGGTGTTAGAGCCCTGGGTCATTTCCAGAGCCCTGGGTCCACGATGACATCCTTGGGGGGCGTGGTGTCCACGTGCACGTCCTGCTGTTGCTCGGCCCGGCGCCCGCCCACGGACACGGCATCCACCCGGAGCCGGTTGGAGCCCTCCTTGAGGGCCACGGTGTGGGAGAAGCGACCCTCGGCGTCGGGCTGGATGCTCTTGCCGTCGATGAGGATTCGGCCCCCGGGCTCGGTCTGGCCGGAGACGAGGGCCTGACGGCGGGGCTTGGAGGGCCAGTTCACCTTGAGCAGCAGGCTGGCGGGGATGGGGGTGGGGTCGGACGGACCCTGCCCGGGGCGGACGATGGACTGCTGGCCGGCGCGGACGATGACGAGCTTCTTGGCGCCGGACAGGGTCGTCTCCCCCTCGAACGAGGCGAGGGCGACGGTGCCCACGCCGTTGTTACTCATGGTGAAACGGCCGCCCTCGCTGGTCGCCTTCGCGTCGCCACCCGCGGCGAGCATCTCCAGGGTGTGGCGGGCGCCGGACTTCACGCGCACCGTGGTCATGCCGTTGCCGAGCAGCAGGCGGGAGAGCGAGTCGGTGAGGTCGGACACGGCCACCTCGGTGCCCGCCTCCATGCGGATCTCCACGGACTCGCCGCCGATGATCACCGCGTAGGCGCCCTCCAGGGTGCGCACCGAGTCCGAGGCCCGGAGCGCATCCCCCTGCTGGGCGGCCGTCCACTCCCCGTCCCCGCGGCGCACCTCGACCTGCCCCTTGAGCTCCGTCATGCGCAGCTCCGCCAGCCGGGGTGGGGCGGGCTCGCCCACGGGCGCGGTGGGCGGGGAGACCGGACGGACCTCGGCCACGGGGAGCACGGGGGGCGCCACGGGCGGCGGCGCCGTGGGCGCGCCGAAGAAGAAGACGTAGCCCAGGGGCAGCGCCAGCAGGATGGCGACCAGGCCGATCAGGAAGGGCGCGCGGCGCCGGCGGGGAGGAGAACCGTCCATACGCGGCTCAAACTACCCCAGGCGGGCCCCCGGGCCTCACGCCTTTGGCAACCACACCGTGAAACAGGTCCCCTGCCCCACTTCCGTGCGCAGGTCGATGGTGCCGCCCGCCTCGCTGACCACCCGCCAGGCCACCGACAGGCCCAGGCCCACGTTGCTCCACACGTCCTTGGTGGTGAAGAAGGGCTCGAAGACCCGCGCGCGGTGCTCCGGGGAAATCCCCTTGCCCGTGTCCTCCACCTCGAAGAAGCCCTGGCCGTCCTTCTCCCCGGTGCGCAGGGACAGCCGCCGCTCGGGGGACTTCATCATGGCGGTGCGCGCGTTGGACACCAGCGCCAGCACCACCTGGGACAGGTGCCCGGGGTCCGCCTTCACCCGCACCGGGGGCGAGGCCAGCTCCGTGGACAGCACGATGCCGTCCGCCTGGAGCTGGCTGTGGGTGAGCGACAGCGCGTCACGCAGCACGCTGCCCAGGTCCACCGGCCGCAGCTCCGGCCGGGAGCGCTGCTGGGAGAAGCGCAGGAGGTTCTGGGTGATGTCCTTGCAGCGCTTGGCGCTCAGCTCGATCTTGCGCAGCGTCTCGAAGTCGGGGTCCTTCTCGTCGCGCTCGAGCATCAAGAGCTGGGTGTTGCCGAGGATGCCCGCCAGGGGGTTGTTGATCTCGTGCGCCACGCCCGCGCCGAGCTGCCCCACCGCCGCGAGCTTCTGCGCCTCGAGCAGCTGGGCCTGGGCCTGGCGCAGGTCCGCGGTGGCCTCGTCCACGCGCAGCGTGAGATCGTCGTTCCAGCGCATCAGCCGCGCCCGGGCGCCCTCCAGCTCCCCGCCCATGAGGTTGAAGGTGAGGGCCAGCTCGCTCAGCTCGTCCTCGCCGCCCACGCGCACCCGGTGGTGCAGCTCGCCGCGGCTGAAGGCCTGGGCCCCCTCCACCACCCGGGCCAGGCGGCGGTTGAGCCGGCGGGTGTAGAGCGCGCCCAGGCCCAGCAGCACGACGAAGGCCACCAGGATGGAGACGAGCACGGTGTAGCGCATGGTACGCACCGGGGCGAGCACCTCGGCCTCGTCCACGGTCATCACCACCTCGAAGCCCGGCACCTTGGGCACCCGCGTGGTGCTCACGCGCCGGGCGGGCCCCTCCACGCGGAAGTCGCGCGTCGCGACCTGCTCGTCCTGGAGCGCCCGCGCCACCGCCGCGTCCAGGGGCTTCCAGCGGCGCGCCGCCTGGGAGCTGGCGAGCACGTGGCCCCCCGCGGTCTCCACCACGTCCAGCGCGCCCGGCCACGTGCCCACGCGGCGCTGGAGCAGGGGCTCCAGGTCGGACAGGACGACCTCGGCGAGCACGAAGGGGGCGCTCTCGCCATCGGCCAGCTTCAGCGCGACGGCCACCGCGGTCTGCCCGCCGGGCCCGTGCACGTAGGCATTGCCCAGGGCGACCTGGCCCTTCTTGCCCAGGCGCAGCGCGTCCACCCGCACCGCCCGCACGAGCCGCTCCTTGGCGCCGTGCGCGAAGTCCGGATGCCGCAGGCTCGTCTCGTCCGCCTCGAGGATGGGCTCGCCCAGGGGCTCGCCCAGGGCGTCGAGCCCCAGCACCGCGCTCACCGCGGGCGCCTGTCCGTAGAGCAGCTTGAGCCCGCCCCGGAACTCCTCGGGGGAGATGCGCTCCCAGTCGAACAGCTCCGCGGACTGGGCGAGCGCGTCCACCGTCTTCATCAGCTCGCCGGACACGTTCTCCGCGGTGGTCTCGGTGATGAGGCGCTGCTCGGAGGCGATGCTCCGCACGAGCTCGGCCTCCACGCGCGACAGGAGCGAGAAGCCCACCGCCGCGAGCGGCAGCACCGTGGCGGCGAGCATGAAGAGGATGAGCTGTTGGTAGAGCCTCATCCCGCGGCCGTCCGGACGAAGGCGGGCTCACGGTCGCTGCGCAGGTAGACCGAGCCCTGGATGGCCTTGGCGCGCTTCTTCATGTCCGCGGCGCGCCGGGCCAGCTCGGAGATGTCCTGGCCGGTCACGCTCGTGCTCAGCACCGCCACCACGGACACGCACATGATGGGAAAGCGGCGCTTGTCGCCCTCTCGGTCCACCGTCTCGATGTAGCGCCGCTCCCGGTCCTGCTTGTCGTAGTAGAGGGGAATCAAACGATCGAACACCTCCAGGGCGCGCTGGCACACCCGGTCCACGCTCTCCGCGGAGGTGACGAACACGAAGTCGTCCCCCTGCACGTGGCCGAGGAAGTCCTCGGGCAGCCCCTCGCGGCCGATGACCTCGCGCAACAGGTCTCCCGTCTGGCGGATGACGCCGTCGGCCTTCACGTAGCCGTAGTAGTCCTGGTAGGCCTTGAGGTTGTCCAGGTCCAGGTAGCAGAAGGCGAAGGCGGAGCGCTCGGAGAAGCGGCGCTGCACCTCGCGCTCGATGGCGCCCGGGCCGGGCAGCTGGGTGGTGGGCGAGGCGCCGCGCTCGCGCAGCTTGCGCCGGATGACCGCCTCCACGCGCGCGCCCAGCTCCAGCGCGTCGAAGGGCTTGGCGAGCACGTCGTCCGCGCCGAGCTTGAGCGCGCGCACCTTGGCGCCCGTGTCGGAGGGGGACGCGAGGAAGAGCACGCGGATGGAGCCGCTCGCGCGCTCGGCCTTGAGCTCCTCGAGGAAGTGGTAGCCGTCCCCATCCGGCAGCCGCGCGTGGAGCATCAGCACGTCCGGATGGTGGTCGCGCAGCGCGCGGCGGGCCTGGGCCAGGGAGGGGGACACGTGGACGTCATACCCGAGGCTCGTGAGCACCTCGAGGCAGAGCGAGGCGGCCTTCTCGTCGTCGTCCACCAGGAGCACCCGGCCCTGGGAGGCCTGGCCCATGCGCCCGCGCACCAGCGCGTCCACGGTGGCCAGCAGCCGGTCGGCCTGCAGCGGCATGGACAGGAAGGCATCCGCCCCGGCGCGCGAGGCCCGGGGCCGCTCGTCGAAGGCGGAGAAGACGAGCACGGGCAGCGTGCGCGAGGCGGGGTCGCGCCGCAGCATCTCCGTGAGCCGCAGGCCGTCGATGACGGGCAGCCGCGCGTCCACCAGCAGGGCATGGGGCGGCTGGGCGGGCGGCGGGGCGCTCGCGAGCGTCAGGGCCTCCTCGGCGTGCGGCACCACCCGCACCGAGTAGCCCCGCGCGCGCAGGAGCGCCTTGAGGATGTAGGCGATGTCCGGCTCGGACTCCACGAGCGCGAGCGTGCCCCGGGGCTCCACGGGACGCCGGGCGAAGGGGTCCGGCCCCGTGTCCGCGCCCGCGTCCAGCCGGGGCCCCTCGTCCGAGGACTCCACGGGGAGCACCACCACGAAGCGCACGCCGTCCGCGCAGGGCTCGCACCAGATGTGGCCCGCGTGCGCCTCCACCAGGTTGCGGCAGATGGCGAGCCCCAGGCCCGTGCCCCGCACGGTGCGGTTGGCCCGGGTGCGCGCCTGCTCGAAGCGGTCGAAGATGCGCTCCAGGTTCTCCTCGGCGATGGGCTCGCCGCTGTTCCAGCACGTGAGCGCGAAGTAGCCCGGCACCGCCGAGGTGCTCTTGAGCTCCAGCCGCACCTCGCCCCCCTCGGGGGTGAACTTGGCGGCGTTGGTGAGCAGGTTGTTGAGCACCTGGGTGAGCCGGTTGGCGTCCGCCAGCGCCCGCTGCCCGTGCTGTGGCAGCCCGGCGGACACCTTGATGCGCCGCTCGTGGAAGGCCGGGCCGTACTTCTCCACCGCGCGCCGCACCAGCTCGTCCACGAACGTCCACTCGAAGTTCATCCGCAGCCGGCCCTTGGCGAACTTGGCCAGGTCCAGCAGGTCGTCCACGATGGCGTTGAGCTTCTCCGTGGAGTCGCGCGCGAGCAGCAGGTAGCGCCGCTGCTTCTCGTTCATGTCCGAGGTGAGGAAGTTGAGCACCAGGTCGAGCGAGCCGGAGATGGACGTGAGGGGCGTGCGCAGCTCGTGGCTCACCATGTGGACGAACTCGTCCTTGCGCTCCTCCAGCTGCTTCTGCTCCGTCACGTCGCGCAAGACCACGCACACGCCCCGGAGCATGCCCCGCGCGTCGTGCACCGGGGTGACGGTGGTGTGGATGATGCGCGCATCCAGCGTCAGCTCCTCGCGCAGCACCTGCGCCCCGCCCGCCTCCCAGCCGCGCACCAGCTCGAAGGGGTCGAACCCGAGCTTCGCGCTCAGGCGCTGGCCGGCCTCCTGGGCGGGCGTCTCCCCGTCGAGCCCCAACAGGCGCCGCGCCGCGGGGTTGAGCACCACCACCGCGTTCTTCTCGTCGGTGAGCAGCACCCCGTCCGCCATGGACTGCACCATGCGCTCGATGCGCTGGCGCGACGCCTCCTCGGAGGCGAGCAGGGACTGGATGGCATCGGCCGTCTGGTTGGCCAGCGTGTCGAGCAGCGCGCCGTCCTCGTCCGAGTAGGCCTGGGGCTTGAGGGAAAAGAGCGACAGGAGCCCCACGGCCCGCCCGCGCGCGGTGAGCGTCACGGTGAGCTGGCTGCCCCAGGGCACCGGCGCCACGTCGTCCGGGGCGAGCGTGCCCGCCACGTGGGTGCTCACCCGATCCTCGGTGAGCACGAGCCCCGAGCGCGTGCTCCACGCGCCCAGCATGGACTCCTTGACGCCCAAGAGCGCCTGCTCGCCCACGACGAGCCCCTGGCAGCGCAGGCGCAGCGTGGCGGTGCGGTCCCACCCGAACGCGATGAGCGCCGCGCCACAGTCATACGGCAGCACGCGCGCCACCGCGGTGAGCACCCGGTCGATGATGGCGTCGTAGTCCAGCGCCTCGCCCGCGCTCGCCCGGCTCACCTCGTAGAGCACCCCGAGCGCCTCCACCCGCTGGTGCAACTGCCGCAACAGCCGCTCCTTGTCCCGCCTGAGCACCGTGTACTCCACCGCGTTCTTCACGGTGATGAGCAAGTCGTTCAAGTCCCAGGGCTTGGTGATGTAGCGGTAGACCTGCCCCCGGTTGATGGCGGCGATGATGTCCTCGGGATCCGTGTACCCGGTGAGCAGGATGGCCGTGACGTCGATGCCCTCGGCGCGCGTGGCCGCCACCAGCTCGATGCCCGTCATCTCCGGCATGCGCTGATCCGTGATCAGCAGGTCCACCGGGTGCTGACGCAGCAGCTCCAGCGCCTGGGGCCCCGAGGGCGCCGTGAGCACGCGGTAGCGCTTGTGGAACATGCGCTGCAGCAGGTCGATGACATCCGGCTCGTCATCGACCAACAACAGGGTATGCTGGGCGGTCTGTCGGGCGTCGGACACGCGCCCGAGTCTATGCGCAGACGCGAGGGGCTCCCCCACATTCCACCGCCGTGCGCTCCCCGGCCATGCGCCCCGTCAACCGTCCAGGACTTGAACGCATTGACTCTATACGTATGTTCAGGGAGCATGGGGCACTGAAAGCCTGTATCGCAGGTGGAACACCCACCAGACGAGGGAGCAGGGCATGGAAGAGTTGACTGAACGCCAGCGGGAGATCCTGGCCTTCATCGTCAAGGAGACGGAGTCGCGCGGCTTTCCGCCGACCATCCGCGAGATTGGCGAGGAGATGGACATCCGCTCGACCAACGGGGTGAACGATCACCTCAAGGCCCTGGAGCGCAAGGGCTACCTCAACCGGGGCGAGCAGCAGAGCCGCTCGCTGGTGCCCACCAAGCGGGCACGCATGCTGTTGGGGCTGGGCGTGAAGCGGGAATCGGGCATGGTGGAAGTCCCCTTGCTCGGCAAGGTGGCGGCCGGCGCTCCCCTGCTCGCCCAGGAGAACGCCGAGGACTCGGTGCGCATCGACAGCTTCCTGCTCGGGGGCAACGGCAAGGAAGTGTTCGCCCTGCGGGTCAAGGGCCAGTCGATGATCGAGGACGGCATCTTCGACGGGGACTACCTCTTCGTGCGCAAGGCGGCCCAGGCCCAGCCGGGCGACATCGTGGTCGCGCTCATCGAGGACGAGGCCACCGTCAAGCGCTACTACCCCGAGGCCGACCGCATCCGCTTCCAGCCGGCCAACGCCACCATGCAGCCCATCTACGTGAACCGGACGGACTTCCGCTCGACCATGATCCTCGGCCACGTGGTGGGCGTGTACCGCAAGCTGCCCGGCGGCAAGCTGTAGTCCAGGACGTCTCCCCCTTCCGGGTCCGGTGACGCGCCCTCCCCCCACGGGGAGGGCCGCCTCCCGCCGGAAGGGGTCGCTTCACGGGGGCGGACCCCGATTCGCGCCCTCCCGTGAAACCGAATATTCGCTCCCCGCGTACCACCTCGCGACCGCCTGGACGACCCGGGCGGCGGGCCCAGACCCGGACATCCTTTTCGCCCCAAGCACCCGCCTCCTGAAGTCAGGACCGGGACGGGCCCGGCCATGGCCAGACATGTCGTTGACGTGGATGGAAACACAGACACGGCAATGACTTGCATTGCTCAAAGAAAAACAGTTAGAGTCGTTTCGCTCTCCCCCGGAGAGTCTGTCCTTCCCCACCCCGGAGCAATCCCATGAACAAGAAGCTGCTCGGCGCCGTCCTCGGAACCGTTGTCCTCGCCACCCCCGCGCTCGCCGCCGACAAGGCCGCCGCCAAGAAGCCGGCCGCCACCAAGGGCGCCCAGAAGGAGTGTGCCGCCGCCAAGGGCGCCGAGAAGGACTGCGCGGGCCACGAGCACGCCGCCAAGGGCACGGAGAAGGAGTGCGCCGCGAAGAAGGCCGACACCGCCAAGGGCGCCGAGAAGGACTGCGCGGGCAAGAAGGCCACCGCCGCCGATTCGAAGTAGTCTGTCTTTCCCAGGGACCCCGGGGGACTGTTCCCCCAGGGTCCCTGCCCTTCCCAGGGGAAAAGCCTCTCATGTCCGCCTCCATCCAAGGCATTGGTCTGGGCCTTCGCCGCGCCTTCGCCCGCGAGCTGCTCTCCACGGAGCGCCGGGTCGACTGGCTGGAGGTGACGCCGGAGAACTGGCTGGGTTTTGGCGGCGAGCGCGCGCGCGTGCTGGACGCCTGCGCCGAGCGCTGGCCCCTGGTGTCCCACAGCGTGAGTCTGTCCCTGGGGGGACCGGATCCCCTGGACACGGCACTGCTCGCGTCCCTCGAGGCGCTGCGCCAGCGCACGGACTTCGCCTGGTGGAGTGATCACCTCTGCTACTCGTCCGCCCAGGGCGTGCAGTTCCAGGATCTGCTGCCCCTGCCCGCGACGCAGGAGGCGGTGGAGCACGTGGCGCACCGCGTCCGCGAGGCCCAGGCCCGGGTGGACGCGCCGCTGCTCGTGGAGAACATCTCCTATTACGCGCACATGCCGGGCGGCCACCTGGACGATGCCGCCTTCGTGCGCGGCGTGGTGGAGCGCTCGGGCTGTGGCCTGCTCCTGGACGTCAACAACGTCTACGTCAACGCGCTCAACCACGGCTTCGATCCCTTCGCCTGCATCGACGCCATGCCCCTGGGGAGCGTGCGGCAGTTGCACCTGGCCGGGCACTCCCGGCAAGGCGGCCTCGTCATCGACACCCACGAGGGCCCCATCCCCGACGAGGTCTGGGCGCTCTACCGCCACACGCTGCGGCGCGCCGGACGCCTCATCCCCACCCTGGTGGAGTGGGACCAGGCCCTGCCGCCCCTGGACGAGGTGCTCGACGAGCTGGATCGCGCCCGCGCGCACGCCCACGCGGCGCTCGGGACGCGGGAGGACGCGGCATGAAGCTGAGCGACTTCTTCGCCACCGTGACGCCCTACCTCCAGGGCCAGGCCGCGCACGCGCCCACGGCCCGGGCGCTCTTCGGGGACACCTCGGGCCCCGACGCCGAGCGCTGGGCCGTCTACGGCGAGCTGTGCCGGCTGCGCCGCCTCGACATCCTGGAGAGCCTCTATGCGCACTGCGCGCGCGTGGTGCGTCAGCTTCAGGGCCCGGAGGCCTGGGCCGCGCTCGTGGAGGCGTACTTCCAGGCCCACCCCATGCGCGCCGCGGAGCTGAACGCCAACGGCGCCTGGCTGCCGGAGTTCCTCGCCCACTACGCGCCGGCCCACGGGCTGCCCGACTGGCTGCCCGAGCTGGCGGATCTGGAGTGGTGCGAGTGGGTCGTGCTCGTCGCGCCGGACGAGGCGCCCGCGGGGCCCCGCCCCTGTCTGGATCCCGCGGTGGACCTGCGGCCCTACACCCACGACTTCGTGAGCTGGATGGACAGCGACCCCCGCGAGCGCGCCGAGGCGCCCGCCCCGGGAGACCACCTGGTCCTCTTCTGGCGCGAGGGCACGGGGGGCTACCGGCGCGAGAACGCCTCGCCCCTGGAGCTGCGGGTGCTCAAGGCGCTGCACGAGGGCCTCGCGCTCGACGCGGTGGCCCGCGAGGCCGGCCTCCCCGTGGAGGCGCTGACGTCCGTGCTGGAGGCGCTCACCGAGGCGGGCGTGGTGCGCGGCTGACGGGAGGCGCCCGCCCGCGCCGCTCAGCCCCCGGCGTCGCGCACGAAACCCAGCACCAGCACGAAGTGCAGCGCGCAGGCGGCCAGCGTCAGCGCGTGGAAGACCTCGTGGTAGCCGAACACCGCGGGCACGGGATTGGGCCGGCGCAAGGCGTAGATGGCCGCCCCGGCGCTGTAGAGCACCCCGCCGCCCAGGAGCAGGGCGAGCTGCCCGGAGGACAGCGCGGCCCGCACGTCCCCGAAGTACGGCACGATCGTCCAGCCCACCAGCAGGTACACCGTCGCGCTCACCCACTTGGGCGCGTGGGCCCAGAACAGGGCCTGGATCATGCCGAGCGACGCGGTGGCCCAGATGGCCGCCAGCAGCGAGTCGCCCACCGGGCGAGGCAGGGCGAGCATGCACATGGGCGTGTAGGTGCCCGCGATGATGAGCGAGATGCAGGCATGGTCCAGCCGCCGCATCAGGGCCCGCTCCCGGGGCCGCCAGGTCGGGCGGTGGTACGTGGCGCTCACGGCGAAGAGAATCACCGTGCTCGCGGCGTAGATGGCCGAGGCCCAGGCCGCGCGAGGCGTGGGCGAGAGGGCCACCAGCACCACCCCCGCGCCGAACGCCACCTGCGCCGCGCTGTGGTGCAACACCCCCCGCAGCCGGGGCTTCACCAGGGCCACGGCCTTCCCTACCGACAACTCCCCTTCGGACGACATCGCCTCCACCTTTCCCACGTGCACCCTTGACGCGGCGCGATAGTGGCAGATGTGGAGGCAGTCCCCTCATCCGACGCGTCGTTTTCTCCGCGGCGTGCGTCCTGGGGCCTACGGGGTCGGGGTCGGCGCGGGGTTGCCCGCCTTGATCCACCGGGCCAGGCCGAGGGCCTCCTGCGTGGACATGAGCTCCGCGAAGCTGGGCATGGCCGTGCCGGGCCGGACCTTCTGGGCATCGAGGATCCACATGGCGACCGTCTCGTCGGGCTTGGCGCGCGCGTTGACGAGCGCGGGCGCGAACATGGCCCCCGGGCCGTGACAGTTGCGGCACTTGAGCTCGACGAAGAGGACCTCGGGCGGGCGCGGGGGCTGGGCGGCGGCGGCCCCACCGGCCGTCGTCGCCGGCTCCTTCTTGTCCGGACAGCCCACCAGGGGCAGCAGCATCAGCAGGGCCAGCGGGCCCAGGGGCCCGCGCGTGGTTCGGGTACGCATGGCCCCTCCTCTACCCGATTTCCCTGACACGGGTCGCGGGTCACGGCGGGGCCGGCGCCGCCGTGGCCTCCTCGGGGGTCACGGCCTCCTCGGGCTGGGGGTCGGCCGGCTTGTCGCCCGCGTCCTCGGCCGGGGTGTCGGCCGGGTCCTCTCCCTCGGGCGGCGCCTCGTCGGCCTCCGGGGGCGGCTCGTCCACCGGAGTCGCCGGGGTCTTCTGCGCGGCGGCGACGATGGCTTGCAGCGGTGCGTCGCGCCCCAAGCCGATGAAGGGCGCCCAGTGGTAGGGGTGCTTGTAGGCCTCGTGACCGCGCAGCGAGCGCATCGCCTCGCGCAGGGCCGCGACCCGGCCCCCGCCCGCCAACAGGCCCCGGTAGTACTCCTCCATGAGCAGGCGCGTGGTCTCGTCGCTCACCTTCCACAGACTCATCACCACCGTCTCCGCGCCCGCCACCATCAAGGCACTGCGCATGCCGTAGATGCCCTGGCCCTTGCGGACCTCGCCCCGACCGGTGTCGCAGGCGGAGAGCACCACCAGGTGCGTGCCCCACAGGTCCAACCCCGCCATCTCCATCGCCGTGACCATGGTGGCGTCGGGCCGCGGCGCGGAGGCCTTCGGCTCCAGGGCCCGCGCGCTCGCCAGGACGAGACCGGAGTTGAGCAGCGGAGTGAGTTGAGGGGGAGGAAGACCGCCCTCCATCGACTCCGTACCGACCACGCCCCGTGTGAGCGCGGACTCGGGAACGTCGCCCAGGAAGAAGCCGTGCGTGGCCAGGTGCAGGATGCCCGGGGTGGGCAGGTGCATGAGCTTCTCCTTAGTGGCCGCGGTCCCGACGAAGAGCTGGGCCTGGGGAAACAACTTCTGGATGGCCTGGGCCTCCAGCAGGGACCCTGTCAGCCGGGCGTACAGCTGTCGGGGCAGGATGGCCCGCGCGGAGCGGAAGAAGCGCCCGAGGACGCTGTCGGCGGCGAAGAGCTGCGAGGCATTGGACGGGGCGGAGGAGGGCGCGGCGGTGAAGTCGGGATCGGCCAGGACGAAGATGAACGGCGAGGGTTGCTTCTCCTCGCGGGGCAGCAGCGTCCGGCCCGAGGTGAGGTAGATGAAGTCAAAGGAGTCCACGAGGAACTCCTGGCCGTTGTGGAGCACGGCGAAGGGCACCAGGCCCAGCTGCCCATCGGGGGACACGAACAGCCGGCGGGTGTCGCCCAGCTCGGGCACCAGCGGCGCGAAGGCGAGGCGGTAGAGCGTCTGGGCGTGGGCCTTGGAGTCCTCGCCCTGGTTGGCCAGGCTGTAGAGCAGTCGCGTGGCGGCGTCATCGATGGGCCGCGCGGGCCCCAGGTCCACCATGCGCGTGGAGCCATCCGGGAAGAGCAACAGCGCGAGGTAGCCCAGGGGCTTGTCGCCCTTGCCCCGGGCGGGGCTCGGGGTGGTCTCCGCCGAGCTGTCCTCGTAGACGATGTACTCGACCAGCGCGCTGCCCCGGGGGATGGCCTCGGTCACCCGGGTGACGATGTCCGCGGCGGCCGGCAGCGCGGTGCGCGCGCGCAAGGTCGCCGAGCGCTTGGCGAGCTCCTGCTCGATCTTGTCACCCTCGTCGGACAGGGCCTTGAGCTGGTCCTGATAGATCTTGGCGTCGAGCGCGCCCGGACCCGCGAGCGAGCGCGAGGCCAACTGGGTGCGCAGGCTGCGCAGCTTCTCCAGCAGGTCCCGGTCCTCCGCGCTCAGGCTCTGGGAGAGGATACGGGAGATGTGGGCCGACTCCTCCACGGCGCGCCCCTTGCGCAGCAGCACGGCGCTCAGGGCCAGGTGCCGCACCTGGGCGTCGTCACTGTAGGCGCGCAGCAGCTCGTAGAGCCGCTCCTCGGAGACCCTCAGGTCGCGCAGGAAGGCGGACAGCCGCGACTCGGAGAAGTCGAGCGACTCCTGGCGCAGCCGCTGCTCGGAGATGCCGAAGGCGCGGGTGTAGAACGGCAGGGCATCCCCCAGCCGCCCCTGGGCCAGGCGCAGCTGGGCGAGCTGATCCAGGGAGTCCGCGACGTCGGGATGGTTCTTGCCCAGGGCCTGCTCGCGGATCTCCAGCGCGCGCAGGTAGTACGGCTCGGCCTCGTCGAACACGCCCTGGGCGCTGTAGAGGTTGGCCAGCTCGTGCAGCGACGTGGCGACGTGCAGGTGCTTGTCGCCCAGGGTCTTGAGCCGACACTCCAGCGCGAGCGTGTAGAGCGGCTCGGCCATCACCTGCATGCCCTGGGCGTTGTAGAGGTGGGCCAGCTCGTGCAGCGACGTGGCGACGTCCGGGTGGCACTCGCTCAGCGAGGTCTCGCGAATGGCGAGCGCGCGCATGTAGAGCGGCTCGGCCTTCTCGTACATCCCCTGGGCGCTGTACAGGTTGGCCAGCTGGCTGAGGGACTCCGCCACGTCCGGATGGCTCTTGCCCAGCAAGGTCTCGCGCAGCTCGAACGCGCGCAGGGACGGCGGCTCGGCCCGCTCGTACAGGCCCTGGACGCTGTAGAGCTGGGCCAGGTGGTGCATCGTGGTGGCCACGTCGGGATGCGTCTCGCCCAGGGAGCCCTCGCGCAGCTTGAGCGCGCGCTGGAAGAGGGGCTCGGCCTGGCTGTAGAGGCCCCGGGCGCCGTGGAGGATGGCCAGGTGGTGCAGCACCGTGGCGACCCGGGGATGGCTCTTGCCCAGCGTGGCTTCCAGGATGGGCAGCGCCTTCTGGTAGAGGGGCTCGGCATCGGCATACTTGCCCTGGGCGCCGAGGAGCCGGGCCAGGCCCTCGTGGGAATCGGCGAAGTCGGGATGGCCCTTGCCCAGCAGCTCCTCCCGCAGCTTCAGCGCCTCCACGTACAGCGCATCGGCGTCCGTGTAGCGCCCCTGCGCGGCACGCAGCCGGCCCAGGGCGTGGAGGGACTCGGCATAACGGGGATGGTTCTTGCCCAGGGAGGCCTCCCGCTGCTGAAGGGCCTGCAGGTAGAGCGGCTCGGCCTGGCTGTAGAGCCCCTGGGCGAGATAGAGGTCCGCCAGGGCCTGGAGCGACTCGGCGAAGGCGGGAGAGTTCATGCCCAGGGCCTTGCGCGACTTGAGCGCGCGCTGCAGCAGGAGCTCGGCGCGGCTGTAGAGCCCCTGCGTGCTGTAGAGCATGCCCAGGTGGTGCAGCGTGGTGGCCACATCGGGATGGCTCTCGCCGAGCGAGACCTCCCGCAGCGAGAGCGCGCGCTGGAAGTAGGGCTCGGCCCGGCCATAGAACCCCTGGGCGCTGTAGAGCACGGCGAGGTTGTTCAGGGACGTGGCCAGATCGGGATGGCTCTTGCCGAGGGATGTCTCCCGGATGCCCTGCGCCTGGAGCATCCACGTCTCGGCATGGTCGAGGTCCCCCCGGAGCCGACACAGCTCGCCGATCAGATCCAGGAAGTCGGCGACCTTCGGGTTGGCGTTGCCGAGCACGGGCGCCCAGAGATCCAGGCCCTTCTTGGCCAGCTCCTGGGCCTCGTCGTACTTCCCGGCGTCCCTCGCCTTGAGGACGGTGTCGTAGTCCTTCTGGGCCATCTGGAGCCGGGCATCCGTGCTCGCCGGGACGATCCCCGCATCCGTACCCGGCTCCACCAGGACGGTCCCCGCGTCCGCGTCCGCGAGGACGACGACGACGCCCGCGTCCGGCTCCACCGGCACGCTGCCCCCGTCCGCTGAACTCGCGAGCACGACCACCAGCATCCAACCCAACATCTGACCCATGAAGTGACTGCTCCCGGCCGGGAATGAACCCAGACATGCGAAGGCCTGTCCCGGCGGACATGACCTGCGGGGTCAGCATTACCAGGGGGCGCGGGGAGCAAACAAGCCCCACCCGGGAAGTCGGGGGACGCGGGTCCGACGCGGCGGGGGGAGAGGCCTTCTCGTCTCGGGAGGATGACGGGAGAGGTTATTTCGCGCGAGCGACGCATAACTTCCGCCTGACGACGCACGAGGTTCGGTGGAGAGAATAATTCAGGGAATCAACGACGGCACGGGCGTGATGCCACGCAAGGGCGCATCGCTGCCTACGGCGATGAAGGAGGCCCAGTCATGGGGATGGGGATGGGTCTTCCGAAGCGAGCGCATGGCCTCGCGCAGCGCGGAAGCCCTCCCCCGCCCCGCCAGGAGGCTGCGGTAATAGCCATCCATGAGCAGGCGCGTGGCGTCGTCGTCTACTTTCCACAAGCTCATGACCACGGTCTCGGCGCCGGCCACCACCAGGGCGCGACGCAAACCGGAGATGCCCTGCCCCAAGTGTACATTCCCCCGGCCGGTGTCACAGGCGGAGAGCACCACGAGCTGAGTGCCCCACAGGTCGAGCCCCGCCAACTCCAGGGCAGTGACCAGGGAGGAATGGGGACACGCGGGCGCGGTCCCCCCCGCTTGCGACTCACTCAAGACGAGACCGGAATTGAGCAGAGGCTCCTGCTGGGGCGGCGGGAGGCAGTCCCTTGAGCCGATGAACCCCAGCGCTCGAGCGCCCGGGACGGAGGGCGAGTCGCCGAGGAAGAAGCCATGCGTGGCGACGTGGAGGATGCCTGGAGTGGTCAAGTGCAACAGCCGCTCCTTGGTGGCGTCGGCGCCGAGGAAGAGCCGCGCTTGGGGCAACAGACGCCGTATTCCTTCCGCCTCCAGCAATGTGCCGGGAAGTGCCTCCCAGGCATTCCGGCTTGGGTCCACAGGCTCCGAAAGGAGAAGGCGCGAGTGCTGGAGCGGAGCGGCGACGGACGGAACCGCGCTTTTCCCCGAGGCGGTAGGAGCGGAAAACCGTGGATTGGCGAGAACAATGACAGAGGAGGCTGGATCGCCTTGCTGGAGACGAGGCAACAACTCACGTCCGGAGGTGACGTAGGTGAAGTCAAACGAGTCCACCAAGTAGCCCCGGCCATCGTGAAGGGCGGCGAAGGGAACCAAGCCCAACTGACCGTCGGGAGACAGCACGAGACGACGGGTCTTCCCCAGCAAAGGCAACAAAGGAGCGAAGACACGCGAGTGGAGTTCCCGCGCCCTGACCTGCGCGGACAGTTCCTTGCTCGTCAGGGCCTCACGAAAACGTGAGATGGCGGCATCAAGGGACTCCGCCCGGCCCAGCGCCACGGCACGGGTGGACGCATCCGGAAAGAGCACCAAAGCGAGGTAATAGGACTGACCTGCGCGCTTCGCTGTGGGGACACCAGCTTTGGGTGAAAGGGGTTTGTCCTCATAGTCGATGAACTCGATCAGGGCACTGTCCTTGGAAAGCGACCTGGCTACCCGGTCGATGATGTCCCAAGGACCAGGCAGCGCGGTGAGCGCACGCAGAGGCGCCGAACGACTGGCTAGGTCCGCCTCGATCATGTCGCCGTGCTTAATCAAGCTTTGATACTGCAGCTGGTAGGCCTCTGCAGGCGAGGCACCAGGCCCCTCGAGCGAGAGGGCCGCCAGTTGGGTACGCAAGCCTCGAAGCCGCTCGAGTGCCTCCTGGTCCGCCTCACCCAACTTCTGGTTGAGGATGCGGGAGACGTTGGCGGTCTCCTCGAGAGAACGGCCTTTGCGTAGAAGCACGGCACCCAGGACCAGACGACGCACTCGGGCGTCGTCCGGGTGAGCACGCAGCAGTGCATACAAAAACTGCTCATCCTCGCGCACATACTTCAAAAACTCAGAAAGACGCGACTCTGAAAAGTCGAGCGCTTCAACCCGCAGGCGCTGTTCGGTGATGGCGAAGGAGCGAGCAAGAAGGGGCAATGCCTCGGCAAGGCGATGCTGCCCCAAACGCAACCGTGCCAGAGAGTCAAGCGATTCGACGACGAGGGGATGGCTCTCGCCAAGAACCTTCTCCCGTATGGTGAGCGAGCGCCTGAGTAGAGGCTCTGCCCGTTCGTACAACCCTTGGTCCGCGTAGAGATCGGCTATACATCTGAGCGAATGGGCGACTTCGGGATGCTCCTCGCCAAGGGCCGCCTTCCTGATGGAAAGAGCGCGCTCGAATAAAGGCTCGGCTTGGCTGTACAAGCCCTGATCCGAGTAGGCGATAGCGAGATTGTTAAGCGTCCTGGCGAGATCGTGGTGGCCAGCATCAAGGCTTGCCTCCCTGATGGCAAGTGCACGCTGGAGGAGTGGCTCGGCTTGGCTGTAGAACCCCTGGTTTAAATAAAGCGCGGAAAGCGAATTGAGCACTTGGGCGACGCGGGGATGATTTTTGTCGAAGGAGGCTTCCATGATGCCGATAGCTCTCCGCAAAAGAGGCTCGGCCCTACTGTACAGTCCCTGCTCCGCGTAGAGGGCGGCGATACTGCTGAATGAGTCAGCGACATCAGGGTGATTCGGACCAAGGACGGCCTCTCTGATGGTGAGTGCACGCTGAAGGAGGGACTCGGACAAACCATACAATCCCCTATCCGAATAGAGGTTGGCGATGTTGTTGAGTGAGTCCGCGACGTCAAGGTGATTTGGACCAAGGACGACTTCCTGAATGGCAAGTGCACGATGATGGAAGGACTCGGCCTGATGATACAACCCTTGCACCCAGTAAAGGGCGGCGAGATTGCTGAGCAAAATGGCGACATCAGGATGATTTGGACCAAGGGCCGCCTCCCGGATGGCGAGCGAGCGCTGAAAGCGGGATTCGGCCGAGTTGTAGAAACCCTGTTCCATATCCAGGGCGGCTAGGCTGTTGAGCAAGACAGCGACGTCGAGGTGATTCTTTCCGGATGTCGTCTCCAGAATCGTGAGCGCACGTTGTAGAAGAATCGCTGTCTGGCTGTACATTCCTTGGTCTTCGTAGAGATTGGCGAGATTGTTGAGCGCGCGGGCAACATCGGAGTGGTTTGGGCCGAGAATGGCCTCCCGGATGGCAAGCGCTCGCTCGAACAAGGACTGGGCCTGTTCGTACGAGCCCTGCATTTGGTGCAGGTAGGCAAGTAGGTTGAGCGACTGAGCGACCTCAAGATGATCCTGCCCGAACACCGATTCGCGGATGGCGAGAGCGCGCACGAGGACTTGCTCGGCATGAGCCATGTCCCCTTGTCGAAGGTAGAGTTCACCCAACAGATTCAAGCAACTGGCGACATCTGGATGCGCATCGCCAAGGATTTCCTTCCTGAGCGCAAGCGCATGCTCGGCTTGTACCAAGGCTGCGGAGTACCCGCCCGATTCCTTGAGTTTCGTGGCCACGTTGATGGCGGCTTGAGCCTCCAGCAGCCTCGCATCCATTGACTGGCGACCTGTCTCTATTGCCGTCGCACAGCCCAAGGTCATCACCAACATCCAACCAAAGACCCAACGCATCACCCCTCCATTTTTAGGGGGAAGTCTGCCTGTATCTCAAGCCAGGGGCAGCGACAGGATGAAGCGGGCGCCGCCCTCGGCGCGGTTCTCCGCGTGGAGCGTGCCGCCCACCCGCCCGACGTACTCCCGGCACAGGGCGAGCCCCAGGCCCGTGCCCTTGCCCGGGGGCTTGGTGGTGAAGAAGGGCTCGAAGAGCCGGGACAGCGCCTCGGGAGGGATGCCCGGCCCGTTGTCCTCCACCTGCACGCGCACGTGGTCCGTCTCGCGCCACGCGCGCACCCGGATGAGGGGCCGACGCGGGGGCTGGGCCTGCTCGATGGCATCCACCGCGTTGAGCAGCAGGTTCACCATCACCTGCACGATGTGCCGCTGGCCCAGGCGCACCGGTGGCAGCGCCGCGCCGAGCTCCAGCGCCACCTCGGTCCCGTCCCCCAGCCGCACCGAGGCCAGGCGGCCCGCCTCGCGCAGGGCCTCGGCCAGGTCCCCCTGCTCCTCCTCGCCCATGTGCCCGGCGCGCGAGAAGTCCTTGAGGTCGGTGACGATCTGCTGGATGCGCAGCACGCCCTGCTGGGTCTCCTCGAGCAGGCTCTTGAACTCCTCGCGATCCAGGGGCCGCGCGGGGTCGTCCGCCTCGCGCGTGAGGTAGCTCAGGTTGGCCTTCACGAAGGCCAGGGGGTTGTTCACCTCGTGGGCGACCCCCGCGGCGAGCTGCCCCACCAGCACCAGCCGCTCCACCTCCGCGCGCTCGCGCTCGGCGCGGCCCCGCAGCCGCTCGCTCTCCGCGAGCCGCTCCAGGGCCTGCAGGCGCTCCTCGTGGGCCCGCCGCTGGGCGTGGATCACGCGCTGGTAGAGCCGCGTGCCCAGGAAGGCCAGCGTCAGCAGCGCGAGGCCAAAGAAGGCCTGGAGCACCACCAGGCGCAGCGGCCTGCGATCCAACAGGCTCACGGTCATCATCGCGACGAGCGCCGTGAAGCCGCTCACCAGCGTGGGCAGGCTGCTGCCGGGCGTGAACAGGGCCAGCATGAATGGCAGGGCGCCGAAGATGTGGATGTAGGGACTGGCGGGCCCGCCGCTCCAGTGGACGAAGAGCGTCGCGGACAGCAGGCCGAACAGGCCCCCGAGGATGCCGGCCCGGGTCGACGTCAGCCAGCCCCGGCCCAGGGTCAGCACCATGACGAGGAACGCGCCGATCAACACCAGCTGGGAGAGCACCAGCGGGACGATCAGCTCGCCCGACACGAGGCAGTGGAACAGCAGGCCACACACGAGGCAGATCGCCCCGTTGAGGTAACTGCGCCGCTGTGCGTCCAACAGGGCCTGAGCGTCGGAGGGATCGGACACCATGCGACGCGGAATGCTACGACGGGATTCGCGGTCTCAAGGACACTTCTTGAGCTTCGTGCCGGACTGAGCAATGCGCTCGCAGGCCGAGGCCACCATCCCCTCCTGCTTGAGCTCCCGGGCGAGCGTGGCGGTGCGCAGCTGCAGCGCCACGTCCTTGGCGTGGTCCGGCTCGGCGCTCAGGCTGGAGAAGATGCGCAGGGCGTCGGGCTTGCGGCCGAACGCGACGAGCAGCTCCGCCAGCTCGGTCATCTCGCGCACGTCCGAGCCGGACACGGTCTCCAGGGCCTTGTTCAACTCCTGCTCGGCGGCCTCGCGCTCGCCGCGACCCAGGTGCAGCCGCGCCAGGGCCACGTGGATGATGGCGCGATCCTTCACGCGCAGTGACTCGCGGTAGGCGGCCTGCGCGTCCCCCGGCTTGTCCAGCTTCATGGAAATTTCACCGACCAGCTCCCACAAGGTGGGATCCCGCGGGGACTTGCTCGCGGCCTCGCGGTAGGCGGCCGCGGCGCCGGGCAACTGCCCCGCGCGCACCAGCTCGTCCCCCTGCGCCGTGAGCAGCTGCGGATCCCTCAGGCCCTTGGCGATGACGTCGGTGAGCAGTTGGAGCGCCTCGGCATGGCGCCCCTCGGTGGTGAGCAGGTCCACGGCGCGCATCACCAGGCCGGCCTTGAGCGCGTCCGGGCTGACGTCGGCGGCGAGCAGCAGGTGCTTGAGCGCGGGCTCCTTCTCGCCGCGCTTGAGGTGCAGCTCCGCCAGCTGCTCGAGCGCGTTGTAGTCGCGGGGATAGAGGGCCAGGGCCTTGCGCAGGGCGCTCTGGGCCTCGTCCACGTGACCGAGCTGGGCGTGGATGAAGCCCACCCGGCTCCAGTTGGTGGAGCGCTTGGGATCGTTCTTGAGCGCGAGCTCGAACTGGGCGAGCGCGTCGTTGAGCCGGCCCATGGACAGGTACACCTCGCCGAGCGCCGCGGGCAGGCGCGGATCCTCCGGCTGCAGCGTCTTCATGGTGTCGAAGGACTTGAGCGCCTCGTCGAAGTTGCCCTGGAGGTACTCGGCATTGCCCTTGATGTAGTAGCCCTCGGCCTGCTCCTTGGGGCCCGGCATCTTGGGCCCGTCGTCACAGGCCGCGCACAGGAGGAGGACGAGGGGCAGGACACGCCAGCGCGAGGACATGGGAGGAGGCTCCGGGGACTGCTAGAAGTGCCAGGCGAGGCCGGCGTTGAGATCCAGGTTGAGGCCGCTGCCCAGGCCCCCATCGGCGAAGCCGAGCGTGGCCTGGGCGAGGTTGGTGGAGACCTCGAGCTGCACGCCCAGGTGGTTGAAGAAGAGGTACTCCAGGCCCCCGAAGCCGATGACCGTGGGCAGCGCGCCCGTCTGGCGGAAGATGCCGAACTCGCCGAAGGACAGCTGCACGCCCAGGCCAAAGCCCCAGTAGGGCCGCAGGGGCCGCTCGATGTTGTGGTAGTGGCGCAGGCCGAGCACGCCCGGCAGCAGGTTGAGGCCGCCCTTGCTGTTCTCCTGGGTGGAGGACACGTAGGTGAGGCCCACCTGGGCGAACACCACCCACTCGGCATGGAACTGGTAGCCCAGCTCCACGTCGCCGCCCGGGTTGAACGAGGACAGGTTGGAGATGAGGCTGTTGTTGACCCGGAGGCCCGCGATGAACGAGCCGGCCCCGGGGGCCTGCTTCTCGCCGGACTCGGGCGTGGGCGCGGGGCGCGCGTCCGCCTGGGGCACGAGCGTGGCGAGGAGTTGATCCGCGAGCGCCACCGCGGCGCGCGGCAGGGCCTCGCGCGCGGCCACCTCCATGCGCGGCCGACTCAGGGCCTGTCCGGACTCCGCGTCCACGAGCGTGGTGGTGAGCAGGAAGCGCGAGCCGAAGGCGTCGATGCGGCCGGTGATGATGTAGCGGGCGCGGCGCGCGCGGGCCGCCTCGTCCTCGCACGCGCCGTCCTTGCAGGCCCCCGCCTCGCGCACCGCCTCCGCGTCCGCCTCGGTGGACACGAGCAGCCGCGGCGACTCGGCGAGCCGGCTCACCATGAGCGCGGTGAGGCCCGCGGCCTCGTCCCGGGCGCCCTCGTCCGCCTCCAGGGGCAGCAGCACGACACGCAGGGGCGCGGGCGTGGCGTCAGCGGCCCGGACGGGGGCGGCCGCCAGCAGCGACGCGACGAACAACGGCAGGAGGAGCAACGGCGGAAAGCGGCTCACGGGGCGCACACTCTAGTACCAGACGGTGGCGGGAGTTCACGACGCGGGCAGGGGGCCCAGGTAGTCGAGCGGATCGACCGGCTTGCCATCCACCCGCACCTCGAAGTGCAGCTGGGGGCCGCTCGTCTTGCCCGACTCCCCCACGGTGGCGATGACCTGGGCGCGCCGCACCTTCTGGCCGGTGCTCACGCGCAGGTCGCGGTTGTGGGCGTAGAGGGTGATGAGGTGCTCGGAGTGCCGGACGATGACGATGAGGCCATAGCCCCGCTGCTCCCCCGCGTACAGCACCTCGCCTTCCTGGGCCGTCTTGACGGGCGTGCCCGCGGGCACCGCCAGGTCGATGCCGTCATGGGGCTCGCGCCCCTTCTTGCCGAAGCGGGCGTACAGCACGCCCCTCAGGGGCCAGTCCAGGGTGCCCTTCGTCTCCGGCACGGGCCGGGCGGCGGCGCCCTTGGCCCCGGGCTTTCCCGTCGGCCGCGCCGCGGAGGCCGGCCGGGAGGACGCCGACGGGGCGCGCGAGGGCGTGGGCGAGGACTCGCTGGCCACGGGCACGGGCCGCAGCTCCGCGTGGGGGATGATGAGCTCCTGCCCCACGGAGAGCGAGCGGGGATCGTCGATGCCGTTGGCCGAGGCCAGGGCCTCCACGCTCACGCCGTGGTTGAGGGCGATGCGGTAGAGCGTCTCGCCCGGCGCCACGGTGTGTCGCAGGGCGATGAGCTCCGGCTCGGCGTGGGGCTCGCGCAGCTCGCCGAGCACCAGGGGCTGCCCGTCGGTGGGAATGGCGGAGGCGCCGCCCAGCGAGGACGACGTGAGCGCGCACCCGGTGGACGCGAGCAGCGCGAGCGGCACGAGCCACCCGGAGCGCGCCCAGCGGGCCGCCGCCCGCCCCGACCTCAATCCCCCCCCCTGCCCGCGCCCGCGAAGCCCTCGAGCGTCCAGCGCTCCAGCGCCTGGAGCGCCTGGAGATCCGTGAGCTCGAAGTTGAGCGGCGTGACGGAGATGCGGCGGTCGAAGTGCACGGCGTTGCAGTCGCTGCCGGGCAGGTCCTCGTGTTGATAGGAGGTGCCGCCGATCCAGTAGTACTTGCGGCCGCGCGGATCCTCCTTCTCCACCACGTCGTAGCCGTAGGAGTGGCGGCCCAGACGGGTGATGGCGTAGCCGGTGGGCTCGCCCTGGGGCACGTTGACGCTCAGGAGCATGCGCGGGGGCAAGGCGGGCTGGGCGAGCGCCGCGGCCACCAGCGAGCGGGCGAAGCGCGCCGCGGGCCGGAAGTCGAACGGCGGGCGCGACACGAGGCTGAACGCGATGCTGGGGATGCCCAGCAGCGCCGCCTCGCGGGCGGCCGCCACCGTCCCCGAGTAGTTGACGTCATCGGCCAGGTTGGCCCCGTGATTGATGCCGGACACCATGATCCGGGGCCGAGCATCCTTCATGAGGTGGTGCACCGCCAGATACGAGCAGTCCGCCGGCGTGCCATCCACGGCGAACCAGCGCTCGCGCACCGGGGTGATGCGCAGGGGGCGCCAGAGCGAGATGGCGTGCGAGGCCGCGCTCTGCTCGCGATCCGGCGCCACCACCCACACCTCGCCCAGCGGGGACACCGCGTCCACCAGGGCGCGCAGACCCTCCGAGAAGTAGCCGTCGTCGTTGGAGACCAGGATGCGGGGAGTCTTGTCGGACACGGCGCGGGCTCGCTCTCGGAGGGTCGGGGGTGTGGGGGTGCCTCGGGACTACTTCTTCGCCTTGGCCTGCAGGCCCTTGATGGACCGCATGCCCGCGTAGCGCGCGCCGGCGCCCAGCTCCTGCTCGATGCGCAAGAGCTGGTTGTACTTGGCCACCCGGTCCGAGCGCGACGCCGAGCCGGTCTTGATCTGACCGCAGTCGAGCGCCACGGCCAGGTCGGCGATGGTGGTGTCCTCGGTCTCGCCCGAGCGGTGGCTCATGACGGAGGTGTAGCCGGCCTTGTGGGCCATGCGCACCGCGTCATAGGTCTCCGTGAGGCTGCCGATCTGGTTGACCTTGACGAGGATGGAGTTGGCCATGCCGCCCTCGATGCCGCGGCTCAGGCGCTCCACGTTGGTGACGAAGAGGTCGTCGCCGACGATCTGGAGCGTATTGCCCATGACGTCGGTCATCTTCTTCCAGCCGTCCCAGTCGTCCTCGGCCATGCCGTCCTCGATGGAGACGATGGGGTAGCGCGAGGCGAGCTGCTGGTAGTAGTCGAGCAGGCCCGAGGCATCGAACTCCTTGCCCTCGCCCTTGAGCTTGTACTTCTTGCTCGTCTTGTCGAAGAACTCGCTGGCGGCCACGTCCATGGCGAGGAACACCTGCTCACCGGCCTTGAAGCCCGCCGAGGAGATGGCCTCCATGATGAGCTTGAGCGCCTCCTCGTTGGCCGGCAGGTCCGGGGCGTAGCCACCCTCGTCGCCCACGGCGGTGTTGAGCTTGCGGCCCTTGAGGATCTTCTTGAGCGCGTGGAAGATCTCCGCGCCCCAGCGCAGGCCCTCGGAGAACGAGGCGGCGCCGGCGGGCACCACCATGAACTCCTGCATGTCCACGCGCGTGTCCGCGTGGGCGCCGCCGTTGAGGATGTTCATCAGGGGCACCGGTAGGGTGCGCGCCTGGGAGCCGCCCACATAGCGGTAGAACGGCAGGCCGTGGGCATCCGCCGCGGCGCGCGCGGTGGCCATGGACACCGCGAGGATGGCGTTGGCGCCCAGCTTGCTCTTGGTGGGCGTGCCGTCCATCTCGATCATCTGCTGATCCACCGAGTACTGATCCGCCGCGTCCATGCCCAAGAGCTCGGGGGCGATGGTCTCGGTGATGTTCTCGATGGCCTTGCGCACGCCCTTGCCCAGGTAGCGGCCCTTGTCTCCATCCCGCAGCTCGAGCGCCTCGTGCTCCCCGGTGGACGCCCCCGAGGGAACGGCCGCACGGCCCTTGGCTCCACCCGCCAGCAGGACCTCGGCCTCCACGGTAGGGTTGCCACGGGAGTCGAGCACTTCACGCGCCACGATTTGAGCGATCTCAGTCATGGCGCGCGGTTCTAGAGGACAGGCTCGGACCTCGCAAGCTTGCTCACCGGGTTGCTACACTGCCGCCCGCTCCATGCCTCCGCGCCGCCCCATCGCCCCCGCCGCCCCCGATCCCCACCCCCGCTCCCGTGGCCGCGGCGCCCTCATGGGCCTGGTGGTGGGAGACGCGCTGGGCTCGCCGCTCAAGTCGCGCAACCTCCTCGCCCCCGTCTTCCCCACGCTCGCCGAGGGCGTGCACCGGGTGCTGCGCGCCGGAGGCCCCTTCGAGCTCAAGAAGGGCCAGGTGGGCGAAAGTGGCCAGATGGCGTGCTGTCTGGGCGTGGGCCTGCGCGAGCTGGGCACCTATGACGCGAACGAGCAACTGCGCCACTACCTGCGCTGGCAGCGCTCGGCCCAGGGCATGAGCCCGTTCACCGAGGAGGTGATGACGGAGCTGCTCGAGTCTTCCCTGCCCAAGGCCCTGGCGGCGCGCCGGGTGTGGCTGCGCGGGGGGCGCAAGGTGGCGCTCAACGGCAGCCTCGCACGCACCGCCCCCCTGGGCGTCTACTTCTACCGGGATCAAGACACGCGCCTGCGCGCCTCGTTCGCCGACTCGGCCCTCACCCACTTCGATCCCCGCTGCCAGCTGGCGTGCGCCACGCTCAACGCCTCCATCGCCCACGCGCTCGGAGCGGGCGAGGGCCTGGACGCCCCCTCGCTCCTCACGGCGACCTTGAGCGAGCTCACCCTGGCGAGCGCCATGCTCGGCCGCCTGATGCCCGACCTCGTCTACGAGATCTCGGTGGCCACGGCGACGATTCGCGAGGACCTCGACGCGGCGCGCCAGGACGATCCCCAGCTCTACTGGCCCGAGCTGCACATGCACCGCAAGCCCACCCTGGTGCGCGTGGCGTTGCGCCTGGCGTACTGGGAGCTCCTGCACGCGCCCACCTTCGAGGCGGCGCTGGTGGACGTCATCAACCGGGGGGGAGATGCGGACGTGAACGCCGCCGTCACGGGAGCGCTGCTGGGGGCGTTTCACGGCGAGGAGGCCATTCCCTCCGACTGGTCCCAGGGCGTGCTGGACGCCCTGGGGCCCAGGGACGGGGCCTTGTGGAACACCTACCATCCCCGGCAACTGCTCACGATCGCGCCGGAGGTGGGTGAATAGGACCGGCGGAGGCTAGCTCCGCAGGTCGATGACGATGACGCCGCGCTGCGGCTTCTCGTCGTCCTCGGCGTCGGAACGGCGGCGCGGACGGTCGTCGGGCCCCGGGAGGGGAATCTCCAGGACGGGGCGATCGCGATCGTCGCGGGTGCGTTCCCGGCGCTTGATTTCCTCGATGATGAAGGCGTCGAGCATGGGTTCGGTCTCTCCCCTCAGCCTACGTACCACTGCGTCCTACCGCCACCCGACTGCCGGTCTCCCGTCACCCGTGGGCTCCTTGGAACTTCAAGATGCAAAATAAGGCCCTCGGTCCTTTCTGGAGATGCGCCCGCCGGTGGGGCTTGCCTGCCTGTCCGCCGCCCGACGACCGGGACGACGGGACGCTCCAGGGATTCAGGGCTGTCCATCTCTGAATAGGGGGAACGTTGACCAGATTGTAATCCAGCCAGTCCGCCCCGCAAGCGGCACCGCGCGTCTCAGTAGTGCCTTCCGGATAGTTGCGGGTCGTAGGGGGCCCAGGCCGGGGGAGGAGCCCGCCTCCCCTCCCCGGCCCCCAGCAACGGGTGACTCAGGGGGTGACTCAGGTCGACTCGGCGCGGCGCTTGAACGCCTCGAGCATCTTGGGCAGGGACGTCTCGGTCAGCTTGTTGACGATCGCCTTGGGCACCAGGGCGCCCAGGGCCATGTCCACCGTGTAGGTGGCCTTGGTGCGGCCCTCGCCCTCGGGCTCGAGCACCCAGCTGCCCTGGTTGTCCTTCATCACCTCGCCCTCGACGAAGGTCCAGGACATGCGCCGGGGCCGCTCCTCCTTGACGAGGATGGTGTAGCGGATGGTCTTGATGACATCCACCTCGTAGTGGACCTTGACCTCATTGCCCTTGCGGTCCGAGGTCCAGACCTTCTTCACCTCGGACAAGAACTCCCCGTACTTGTCGTAGTTGGTGATGACGTCGAAGAGCTTCTCCGGGGGGGCGTTGATGACGATGGAGCGAGTGGCGCCAGCCATGGGGCGTGTTTCTCCGCGGTGAAAGAGGAACTCGGAAGGGGAAAACTCCGAGCGGGGATTCTAGAGGTTGTAGCCGGGCTTCTTGTCGAACTTGTGGCGGGACTGGATGAAGCGCACGGTGCCGGACTTGCTGCGCATCACCACCGAGTGCGTCTCGCACCCGCCGCCGAAGAAGCGCACACCGCGCAGGAAGTCGCCAGTGGTAACGCCCGTGGCGGCGAACATCACGTCGCCGCTGGCCAGCTCCTCGGCGGTGTAGATCTTCGACATGTCGGTGATGCCCATGCGCCGGGCGCGCGCCACTTCCTCGTCGTTGCGCGGCACGAGCCGGCCCTGCATGTCCCCGCCCACCGAGCGCACGGCCGCCGCGGCGATGACGCCCTCGGGCGCGCCGCCGGTGCCCATGAGCACGTCCACGCCCGTGTCCTCGAAGCAGGTGGCGATGGCGCCCGCCACGTCCCCGTCCTCGATGAGGCGGATGCGCGCGCCCGCGGCCCGCACCTCCTTGATGAGGTCCACGTGCCGCTCGCGCTCGAGGATGATGACGGTGAGGTCCGTCACGTAGACCTTCATGCGCTCGGCGATGGCGCGCAGGTTCTCCGTGGGGCTGCGGCGCAGGTCGATGGCGCCCTTGGCGCGCTGGCCCACGGCGATCTTCTCCATGTAGGTGTCCGGGGCGTTGAGCAGCTTGCCCTTGTCCGCCATGGCCACCACGGAGATGCCGCCCGGGCGGCCGTAGGCGCACAGGTTGGTGCCCTCGAGCGGATCCAGCGCGATGTCCACGCCCGGGTCGTCCGCCTGGCGGCGGCCCACCGGCTCGCCGATGTAGAGCATGGGCGCCTCGTCGCGCTCGCCCTCGCCGATGACGACGGTGCCGTTGATGTGCAGGGCGTCGAAGGCGCGACGCATCGCGTCCACGGCCGCCTGATCCGACTCGTTCTTGTTGCCGCGGCCCATGAGCCGGGCGGAGGCGATGGCCGCCATCTCGGTGACGCGCACCACTTCCATGGCCAGGTTGCGATCCATCGGGGGTGTCTCCTTCGGGGTTGGGGAAAGACGGGGAAAGGCGGAAGGGGGTTCAGCCGGCCTGACGCACCCGCTCGACGATCGCGGGCGGCAGGCGCGTGGGCTTGCCATCACGGCCCACGCAGGCGTGTACGGTGCGGCCGGTGCACAGCAGGAGCTCGGGCGCGTCCTGGCGCCGCAGCTCGTAACTGAAGGTGAGCGAGGCGCGCTTGAGCTCGCTCACGTGGGCGCGCACGAGCAGCTCGTCGTCGTAGCGCGCGGGAGATTTGTAGGCCGCCGTGGCCTCGATGACGGGCAGCAGGATGCCCTCCTCGCGCTCCAGCACGCGGTAGCTGCCGCCGCGCGCGCGGAAGTACTCGCCTCGAGCGAACTCGAAGTAGCGGAAGTAGTTGGCGTGGTACACGACCCCCATCTGGTCCGTGTCGCCGTAGATGACTCGGATGCGTGCCTCGACCATCGGTCCGCTCGACCGTAACAAGCACGGGCCCGGGCGCAAGGCACGCCGCGTGGGAGTTGGAGGCTGTTGGTTGCTTCTGAGCAGGAGGCGTGGCGGACTCCGCCCCCTCATGGCCCTCTCTCGACCCCTGCTGTCCCTGCTGCTGCTCACCGCCCTGCCCGCCTGGGCGAAGCCGCCCCGCCTCACGCTCTTCATCACCGTGGACGCCATGGGCACGGACGTGCTGCTGCGCCACCGGCCCCAGCTCAAGGGCGGCCTGGGCAAGCTGCTCGACACGGGCGCCTTCTATCCCTACGCGCGGTATGGCTACGCCAAGCCGCGCACCGCGGCCGGCCACGCCACGCTCGCCACCGGCGCCCACCCGTGGCGGCACGGCATCGTGGACAACCGCGTCATCGACCGCGCCACCGGCAAGCCCGTGCGGATCCTGCCCGACGACGAGCACCCCGTGCTCGAGGCCCCCCTGTCCACCGACGACGTGAGCCCGGCCAACCTGCTCGCCGAGACGCTCGCCGACCGGCTGCGCCTGTCCACCCAGGAGAAGGGCAAGGCCATCGCCCTGTCGGGCAAGCCCCGCTCGTCCATTCCGCTCGCGGGCCGGCTCGGGCAGGCCTACTGGTTCGACGACACCGTGGGGAAGTTCATCACCAGCACCTGGTACGCGAAGGAGCTGCCCGGCTGGCTCAAGGACTTCAACACCACCCAGCCGCCCGGTGCCTGGCACGGCCAGACGTGGGAGCTGTCCCGGCCGCGCGCCGAGTACACCGGCGAGGATGACCGGCCCCAGGAGGGCGAGAGCTACGGGCTCGGTCGGGTGTTCCCCCACCCGCTCACCGGAGGCCTCGCGGCGCCCGGCCCCGCGTCCTACAGCGCCTTCGCCGTCTCGCCGCTGTCCTTCGACGTCATCGTGAAGGCGGCCGGGGCGGCCATCGCCGGCGAGGGGCTGGGCAAGGACGACGTCCCCGACATGCTGGGGGTGAGCTTCAGCGCCACCGACCGCGTCTACCACCAGTACGGGCCCACCTCGTGGGAGATGCAGGACACGATGTTCCGGCTGGACAAGGCGGTGGGGGATCTCATCGCCCTCGCGGAGAAGGCCGCGGGCGGCCGGGGCAACCTGCTGGTGATGATCTCCGCGGACCATGGCGGCGCGGCGGTGCCCGAGCAGTGGGCGGGCGCGGGCGTGGGCGCGCGGCGCGTGAATCCCGCGCGCTTCGGCCAGCAATTGACCGAGGTGCTGCGCAAGCGCTTCGGCGGCGACGTGACGGCCACGGTGGAGGAATCGGACGTGTACCTGGGCGGCAAGACGCTCGAGGACGGCAAGGGGGACCCGGCGGCGGTGCGCCGCGCCACGGCCGACTGGTTGCGCCAGCAGCCGGAGATCGCCCTCGCGGTGGCGAGCGATGATCTCTACACGATGCCGGACGTGGGGGGCTACGCCATGCTCCTGCGGCGCGGCTACTACCCCCAGCGCAGTGGCGACGTGCTCTACGTGGTGAAGCCCTTCCACGTGCTGTCCAACGACACCTTCGGCAGCAACCACGGCGCGCCCTACGCGTACGACCAGTTGGTGCCGGTGCTCTTCGCGGGCAAGGGCGTGCGGCCGGGCACCTACCTGCGGGAGATCAGCACCACGGACGTGGCGCCCACCCTGGCGGCGGCCCTGGAGATGCTCCCGCCCGCCTCCGCCGAGGGGACCCCACGTTACGAGGCCCTCGGCGGCGGACTCTAGGCCGTCTGGAGGATCTCCAGGGACAGGTCCATGGCGCGCGCCGAGTGGGTGAGCGCCCCCATGGACACGAAGTCCACGCCCAGGACGGCCAGCCGGGGCAGCCGCTCCAGGGTGATGCCGCCGGAGACCTCCAGGGGCACCCGGCCCGCGGTGAGCTCCACCGCGCGGCGCACCTGCGCGTCGTCCATGTTGTCGAGCATCACCACGTCGGCGCCCTCGTCGAGCGCCTCGGCGAGCTGCTCCAGGGTGGTGACCTCGATCTCGATCTTCACGAGTTGGGGCGCGTTGGCGCGGGCCCGGCGGAGCGCCTCGCGGATGGAGCCGCCCACGGCCGCGATGTGGTTGTCCTTGATGAGCACGCCGTCGAAGAGGCCGAAGCGGTGGTTGGACGCCCCGCCCGCCTTGACGGCCTGCTTGGACAGCGCGCGCATACCGGGGGCCGTCTTGCGCGTGTCGAGGATGCGCAGCCGGCTGCCCTTCACCGCGGCCATGACCTGATGGGCCAGCGTGGCCATGCCCGAGGTGCGCTGGATGATGTTGAGCGCGGTGCGCTCGGCGGTGAGCAGCGAGCGCAGTCGGCCATGCAGCCGGGCCGCGATGGCACCGGCCGCCAGCTCCGCGCCCTCGGTCGCGAGCAGCTCCACGCGCACGTCGGGATCCACCCGCCGGAAGACCTGGACGAAGGCGTCCAGGCCCGCGAGCACGAGCCGCTCCTTGACGAGCAGCTCGGCCGACCCCCGCGCCTCGGCGGGCACGAGGGCCTCGGTGGTGATGTCGCCCGCCGCCCCGAGATCTTCCTCCAGGGCGAGCGAGATGAGGCGATCCAGGAAGGCGTCCGTGCGCATCGTGTCTCCTGTCGCGCTAGCGCCGGGGCTTGGAGCCGCGAGCGGGCGACTTCTTCCGGGCGGCGGCCTTCTTGGCCGGAGCCTTCTTGGTGGCGCCCTTCTTCACCACGGCCTTCTTGGCCGGAGCCTTCTTGGCCGGAGCCTTCTTGGCCGGAGCCTTCTTGGTGGCGCCCTTCTTCGCCACGGCCTTCTTGGCCGGAGCCTTCTTGGCGGCACCCTTCTTCGCGGCCTTCTTGGCCGGAGCCTTCTTGGCGGCGCTCTTCTTGGCCGGAGCCTTCTTCACGGGCGCCTGCTTCGCGGCCTTCTTGGCCGGAGCCTTCTTGGCCGGAGCCTTCTTGGCCGGCTTGCGAGCACCCGACGTGCGCGCGGGGCGGGCCGGAGCCGTTGGCTCCTCGTCGGGCATGTCCAGAGCCGGCTTGTAGACCTCGGTCTCCAGGGGCTGGTCGGGCGCCTCTTCCAAGGAGAGGGGCTCCTGCTCCTCCTCCTCGTCCTGCCCTTCCTCTAAGTCGGCGATCGTCCGGGTGTTGAGCTCACGCGGCGCCTCGGAGGCCTCCGCGGGCGCCGCGGCCTGGGCCTCGGGCGCGGAGGTTCCGGTCTCGACGGTCTGGGTCCGGGCCTCCTCGCGCACCGGCTCGGGCGCGTGCTCCGGGTCGGCGAGATCCGGGACCTGGGGCACGGCGGCCTCGGCCTCGGGCGTGAGCCGACCCAGGTTGTCGCGCAACTTGGAGACACGGGCCTCCAGCTCCTCGACGCGGGCGCGATCCTTCTCCACCACGTCCGGCGGGGCCTTGGCGACGAAGTTGGGGTTGTCCAGCTTGCGCTTGATGCCGCCCGCCTCCTGCTCGGCGCGGGTGATCTCCTTGCCCAGGCGCTCGCGCTCGGCGTCCACGTCGATGAGGCCCGCGAGCGGCACGTAGATCTCCAACTGGGCGCCCACGAAGGCGGCGGACAGGGCCGGCTTGGGGCCGGGCGCGGAGATGGTCAGCTCCCCGAGGCCCGCCAGGCGGGTGACATCCCCGCGCCAGCGCTCGAGCAGCTCGCGGGTGCGCGCCTCGGGGCTCTGCACGATCGCGGTGATGCGGGCCGAGGGCGCCAGGTTGCTCTCGCCGCGGAGGGTGCGCAGGCCGTCGATGGCGGCGATGACCGTGCCGATCTCCGCCTCAGCCGCCGGGTTCTCCAGCGCCGTGTCCGGCTCGGGGAACGGGGCGATCATGATGGAGTCGGTGGGCCGCGCCATGGGCAGCTTCTGCCAGATCTCCTCGGTGATGAACGGCATGAACGGGTGGAGCAGGCGCAGGATGCGGTCCAGGCAGTACACGAGCACCGCGCGCGTGGTGTCCTTGGACGCGGCGTCCTCGCCGTAGAGCGAGCCCTTGGCCAGCTCGATGTACCAGTCGCAGAACTCCGACCAGAGGAACTGGTAGAGCGTGCTGGCGGCCTCGGCGAAGGCGAAGGCCTCGAGCGAGGTGCGCGTGAGGGCGGTGGCGCGCTGCAGCCGCGAGAGGATCCACCGGTCCGCGAGCGTGAGGTCGCGCTCGGGGAGGGGCCGCGCGTCCAGCGAGAAGTCCCCCATGTTCATGAGGACGAAGCGGCTGGCGTTCCACAGCTTGTTGGCGAAGGCCTTGTAGCCGGCCACGCGGTCCAGCGAGAGCTTGATGTCGCGGCCCTGCTGGGTGAGCGACGCGAGGGTGAAGCGCAGCGCGTCGGCGCCGTGGGCGGGCATGCCCTGGGGGTACTTGTTGCGCAGGTTCTTGTTGAGCTGCTCGGGGGGCGCGCCCAGGATGAGATCGAGGGGATCGATCACGTTCCCCTTCGTCTTGGACATCTTCTCGCCCTTCTCATCGCGCACCATGGCGTGCAGGTAGATGGTGCGGAAGGGCACGTCCTTCATGAAGTGCAGGCCGAACATCATCATCCGGGCGACCCAGAAGAAGAGGATGTCGTGGCCCGTCTCCATGACGGAGTTCGGGTAGAAGGCCTTGAGCTCGTCGGTCTGCTCGGGCCAGCCCAGGGTGCTGAACGGCCAGAGGCCCGAGGAGAACCACGTGTCGAGCACGTCGGGATCCTGCTCGAGCTTGGAGCCCGAGCACTTCGGACAGGCCGCGGGGGCCGCGCGCGACACGAGGGGCTCGGCGCGCGCGTAGTCGATGGCGCCGGTGGCCTCCAGGCGGGGGCTGCAGTCGGCGCAGTACCAGGCGGGAATCTGGTGGCCCCACCACAGCTGGCGGCTGATGGTCCAGTCGTGGATGTTGCGCATCCAGTGGTAGTACGTGTTGGTCCACGACTCCGGGATGATCTTCGTGCGGCCCTGCTCCACCGCCTCGATGGCGGGCCTGGCCAGGGGCTCGATCTTCACGAACCACTGGGGAGACAGGCGCGGCTCCACCACGGTGCCGCAGCGCTGACAGCCGCCCACGGACAGCTTGTGCGGCTCCTCCTTCTCCAGCAGGCCCTGCTCGGCCAGGTCCTCGAGGATCTTCTTGCGCGCGGCGAAGCGGTCCATGCCCGCGTAGGCGCTGCCCTCGAGGTTGATGCGCGCGGCCTCGTCCAGCACGGTGATCTGCGGCAGCTTGTGGCGCAGGCCCGTCTGGTAGTCGTTGAAGTCATGGGCGGGCGTCACCTTCACCACGCCCGTGCCGAAGGCGGGGTCCACCAGCTCCGCGTCGGCGATGATGGGAATCTCGCGGCCGGTGAGCGGCAGCACCACGAACTTGCCGGCCAGCCCCAGGTAGCGCTCGTCATCCGGGTGGATGGCCACGGCGGTGTCGCCGAGCATCGTCTCGGGACGCGTGGTGGCCACCGTGAGCCTGCGGTCGCTGTCCTTGACCGGGTAGTGCAGGTGCCAGAGCGAGCCCTGCTTCTCCTCGTGCTCGACCTCCAGGTCGCTGAGCGCGGTGTGGCACGAGGGGCACCAGTTGATGAGCTTCTGGGCCCGGTAGATGAGGCCCTCCTCGTACAGCCGCACGAACACCTCGCGCACGGCGGCCGAGACGCCCGGATCCATGGTGAAGCGCTCGCGGCTCCAGTCCAGGCTCGCGCCGAGCACCTTCTGCTGCTCGTTGATGCGCTGGCCGTACTTGTTCTTCCACTCCCACACGCGCTCGAGGAACTTCTCGCGGCCCAGGTCGTGGCGGCTCTTCTTCTCCTTCTCCTTGAGCTCGCGCTCCACCACCATCTGCGTGGCGATGCCCGCGTGGTCCGTGCCCGGCACCCAGAGGGTGTTGTAGCCGCTCATGCGCTTCCAGCGGATGAGGATGTCCTGGATGGTGGCCGTGAGCGCATGGCCCAGGTGCAGGCTGCCCGTCACGTTGGGCGGCGGCAGCACGATGCTGAAGGAGGGCTTGTCCGCGGTGGTCTCGGCGCGGAAGTAGTTGCGCTCCATCCAGCAGGCATACCAACGGGCCTCGACTTCCTTGGGCTCGTAGGACTTCGGCAGTTCGGTCGTGTCGCTCATAGGAAAAAAGAGAACCGGCCCCCAGGGCCGGTGGAAGGACCGGCCCGACGAGGGCCGGTCGGGAAATCGAGGGGAAAAATGAACGTCGCGGAACTGCTCAGTGCTTCGTCTCGCGATCCTTGATGAGCCGCTCCAGCTCCTCGCGGATGATGGTCTCGGCCAGCTGGGGAACGACCTCCCAGGCGATCTTCTCGATGACCTCGCGCGACGCCTTGGACAGGGCGTCCCGGAGCACGGCCTCGCCCCCATCCGCCGAGCGGGCGGCGGGCGCGGCCACGGGCGCGGGAGGAGCGGCCACGGGCGCGGGCGCCGGCTCGGGCGTCAGCGGCTCGGAGTCATCCAGGGACAGATCCTCGAGGCCATTCGCCTCGACGACGGGCGCGGCGGGAGGCGGCTGGGGCGCGGGCGCGGCCAGACCGAACGGATCCCGGCCCCGGATGGCGCCTCCCGGGGGCGCACCCGGAAGCCCGGCGCCCGGAGGACGCGGCAGGCCCGCGACGCCCGGAGGCGGAGCACCCGGAGGCGGCATGCCCGGACGGGCCATGCCCGGAGGCGGAGCACCCGGAGGCGGCATGCCCGGACGGGCCATGCCCGGAGGCGGAGCACCCGGAGGCGGAGCACCCGGAGGCGGCATGCCCGGACGGGCCATGCCCGGAGGCGGAGCGCCCGGAGGCGGCATGCCCGGACGGGCCATGCCCGGAGGCGGAGCACCCGGAGGCGGCATGCCCGGACGGGCACCCGGAGGCGGAGCGCCCGGAGGCGGCATGCCCGGACGGGCCATGCCCGGAGGCGGCATGCCCGGACGAGGACCCGGACCCATGCCCGGCCCCGGAGGACCGCCCGGACGGGCCATGCCCGGCGCGCCCGGACCCGGACCGGGACCCGGCGGCCGAGGACCGGGACCCGCGCCGGGAGGGCCGGCGGGACGCGGCGGGGCGGCGGCTGCGGGCGGCGGCGCGGAGGGCGCCATCACCTGCGTGGCGGCGGACGCGGGCATCGTGTTGCCCTTCTGGCCCACCAGGGTCTTCACCTTGTCGAGCAGCACCTGGCTCTCGAAGGGCTTGGCGATGTGGTCGTCCGCCCGGGCATTGCGCGCACGCGCCTCGTCGAAGGCCTCGAAGGTGCCGGCCAGCAGGAGCACGGGGATGTGCTGGGTGGACGGGTCGTGCTTGAGCGCCTCACAGACCTCGTAGCCGTTCTTGCCCGGCATCATCACGTCCGCGAGCACCACATCCGGACGCAACTCACGGCTGCGCGCGATGGCGTCCAGCCCATTGTCGACCGCGGTGACCTGAAAGTCCTCGGTCGCGAAGATCATCCCGATCACCTTGCGGATGGTGAGCGAATCATCGGCGACCAGCAGATTCTTGGGCATCGGTTCGGGCCTCGGGGGATCCAACCCCCCAGAATTCGTTGAGAAACAGGGACTGGGCGTCCCTTCATACAGGCCGGGCAGCTTACGGTTGCCCACCCGGGCCTTCAAGAAAACTGAGCGGCCCCTCACGAAAACATGCGTGCCAGGTCCGCGAACAGCACGGGCGCCGGGAGCCCGGGCGCGGTGAACTCCCCGGGGCTCTCCGTGGCCTGGAAGCGGGGAAACACGCCCAGCACGCGCGAGGCGCACAGCCCCAGGCGGCGCCCTTCCACCTCGGCCAGCACGAGGAAGTCCTCGGCGAGCACCGGAGCCCCCAGCAGCAGCGCGGGCGCCGAGTAGAGCGGCCAGAGCGCCGGGCCGTGCGGCATCAGCCCCGCGATGGCCCCGCCTCGTCCCGGAAGTGAACAGAAGGCCGCGCCGCGCATCGCCACCTGGGACACGCAGCCCAAGGGCAGACCGAACAGGCGGCCCTGGGACTCGAAGACGAGCGCGCGCTCCGGCGGGGCGGACGCGAGGTGGACCCCCAGGGCCGTGGCGGCCGGGGCTCCGCCGGGCGCCTGGGGCAGCGCATCGGCGTTGATCTCCAGGAAGAGCCGTTCCTTGTAGAGCACCGCGCCATGGCTGGTCGCGGCCAGGGTGGCGCCCAGGCCCGAGGGCATCACGAAGTGCGTGGCCCGCGCCACGTCGACCACCTCCACGATGGAGCGCACGCGCACCGCCAGGGTGGGACTCACGTCGAGGACCACGACCATGCCCGGGACCGACTCGGGCTCGCCGCCCAGCAGCACGGACAGGTCCTGGATGTCCAGCACGCCGCGCAGGCTCGTCTCGTCGGGACCGGGCGCCGCGACCTCGGTGATGGACGTGGCCTCGACGCAGAAGTGGGTGTTGCCCGCTTCCAACAGAAGACAGAGCCGGCGTCCGCTTTCGAAGAGGGGCACACACGCAGGCTAGCAGCCCCGGGGCCTTGATGCTAAGCCCCGGTCGATGGCGCGTCTGCTCCTCGTCGATGACGAAAAGATGGCCCGGACCTTGTACGGCGACGCTCTGCGGGAGCTGGGTCACGAGGTGACCGCGGTCGCTTCCATTCCCGAGGCCAAGGAGGCCCTGGCCCGGGAGCGGTACGACGTGGTGGTGACGGATCTCATCCTCGCCCAGGGCGATGGCATCGAGGTGCTGCGCCACACCAAGGAGAATCACCCGGGCATCGAGGTGGTGGTCATCACCGGCCTGGACAAGGTGGACCCGGCGGTGCGGGCCCTCAAGGGCGGCGCGGCCGAGTACCTCGTCAAGCCCGTGGCGCCCGAGGTACTCCAGCACGCGGTGAACCGGGCCCTGGCCACGCGCGAGCTCCTCCAGGAGAACGCCGCCCTGCGCCGCTCGGTGACCTTGCTGGAGGCCGGCCAGCGCATCTCCACCACGCTCGATCGCGCCCAGCTGGCGCACACCGCCAGCAATGCCTTCCTGACCACCGCCGTGGCCGAGGCGGTGCTGCTGGTGCAGTTCGACCCCCAGGGCCGTCCCCGCACGCTCGGTTCGCTGAAGCTGTCGGGCACGGCCCAGGAGAGCGCCCTGCTCAGCCACCTGCTGCCCCAGGTGAAGGAGCTGCGCGAGACGCGGCTGCTCGCGGGGCCGCTGGGTGAGTGGGACCATGCCCTCGCCGTGCCGGCGGTGGACGGCGACGAGCTGCTCGGCTGCGCCCTGCTCTTCTTCGCCGCGCCGCCCTCCCCGAGCCTCATCGAGCCCGCGGCGTTCCTCGGCCGCAGCCTGGCGCTCGCCCTGCGCAACCACGGCCGCATCGCGCAGGTGGAGGACCTGGCCTACCTGGACGACCTCACCCACCTCTTCAACCTGCGCTACCTGCACCTGGTGCTGGACCGCGAGTTCAAGAGCGCCCAGCAGACCCACGGGGTGTTCAGCCTGCTGTTCCTGGACCTGGACTACTTCAAGGCCGTCAACGACACCCACGGCCACGTGTTGGGCTCGCAGCTGCTCGTGGAGATGGCCCACGTGCTCAAGAGCTGCGTGCGGGATCGGGATGTCGCGGTGCGCTACGGCGGGGACGAGTACGTGGTGCTCCTGCGGGGCACCGACTCGGGCACGGCCCTGAAGGTGGCCGAGCGCATCCGACGCGCCGTGGAGGGCCACCGCTTCCTCGCCGCCGAGGGCCACATGGTGACGCTCACCACGTGCATCGGCGTGGCCAGCTACCCCGAGCACACCCTGGACAAGGCCACCCTGCTGGACATGGCGGACCGTGCCATGTACCGGGGCAAGAAGGGGCCGCGCAACGTGGTCTACGTCGCCGCCAAGGGCCTGGAGGCCACGCCCGCGGCGCGGCACAGCCAGCCCACGGGCAGCTGAGCCCCGGCGCCCGGAGTCTCTCGCCGTTTGGGAATAAAATGCCTCGCGTTGCGGTCGGGCCGGTGGCTCGGCGATGCTCGCGGCCATGGACACCCCGTCCCCGCTCGCACTCCTGCTCGAGGCCCTGGACGCAGGCGATCTGCGAGCGGCGAGAACCGCCGCCGAGGAACTGCAACGCACCCGCGTGGGCTCCACCCAGCTCGCCGCCGAGGTGCTGCATGAGCTGCGTCAACCGCTGCTGGGCGTGAAGGCCTACGCCCAACTGCTCACCGAGGAGCTTGGCCCGCGCGGCGCGCTCAAGCAGGTGCTCGCGCAGGTGGAGCGGATGGAGCAGATCATCTCCGACTTCATCCGCCTGGCCAGCGAGCGGCCCGCGCCCCAGCAGCCCGTGTCGCTGGTGGCGCATGTCCAGGCGGCCGCGCGCGCCTTCGCCCTCAACCCCGAGTCCGCCCGCATCCGCCTGGAGGTGGACGCGCCCGAGGAGCTCGTCGTCGAGGGCAATGGTCGGCTCCTGGAGCAGCTCGCCCTCAACCTCTTCAACAACGCGCGCGACGCGGCGGCCGGCCCCGGCCTGGTCAAGGTGGTGCTCACGCGCGAGGGGCTCGCCCCCATCATGTACGTGGCGGACTGGGGCCGGGGCATTCCCGATGCCGTGCGGGCCCGCCTCTTCGAGCCCTACGTGACGGGCAGCAAGCGCGGCACGGGGTTGGGGCTCGCCGTGTGCCGGCGCATCGCGCACGAGCACCAGGCCCAGCTCGATCTCGCGCCCTCCGATGTCCTGCCGCTCTCCCCCACCCCCTCCACCGTCTTCCGGGTGCGCTTCCCCATCCCAGTCTCCCGCGAAGCGCCTGCCCCGGAGCCCGCCGCGCAGGCCGCGCCCCAGCGCCATCGCCTGCTCGTGGTGGATGACGAGGAGATCATCCGCAGCGTCTTTCGCGACCTCATGGGCCGCGAGTGCGAGGTGATCGAGGCGCCCCACGCCGAGGAGGCGCTCGCCTGGCTCGAGCGCGGGGGCGTGGATCTCATCGTCACCGACAAGAACCTGCCGGGCCTGTCGGGCCTGGAGCTCGCCCAGCGGGCGCGCCGGCTCGATCCCCACTCGCGCGTCATCCTGATGACGGGCTACCCCTCGCTCGTGACGGCGCAGCAGGCGCTGGAACTGGGCGTGCTCGACTACCTGCTCAAGCCCTTCGACGACATCCGCGAGGTGCGCGCGAAGCTGCGCGCGGCGCTCGCCACCCCACCGGCGGGCGCGCGGCACCTGCGTCCGGGAGGACGGCGCGTGGACGTGCTCGAGGACAACCCCACCTCCGCGCGGCGCCTCACCGAGGCCCTCGCCCTGATGGGCCTCGAGGCCCGTGTCCTGCCCACCGTGCCTGGCGAGCTGCCCGCCGAGCCGCCCGCGGCCGTGGTGGTGAGCTGGGACTTCACCACCGCCCATGGTCGGCAGGCCCTGGAGGTCGCCCGGCGGTTGGGCCAGGGCGCGCCCTTCGTGGTGCTCGCCGAGTTCCTCTCCCAGGAGACGATGCTCGAGGCCCTGCGCGCGGGCGCCTCGGGCTGCCTGCCCCGGGACCTGGAGCCGCGCGAGCTCGGCCGCGAGCTCGCGCGCCTGCTCAAGCCCAGCCCCTGAACGCACCACGGCCCCGGTGCCCTCTCCCGCGAGGAAGAGGCCACCGGGGCCGCTCGACTCCCGAAGCTCCTCCCGAGCCCATCAGGGGCCCGGGAAGGGCTTCAGGCGGGACTCAGTAGTCCATGTCGTCGCCGCCGTAGTCCGGCGCGCCGCCAGCCGCCGCGCCCTTGCCCTTCTTCTTGGTGCGCTCGGCGACCATGGCCTCGGTCGTCAGCAGCAGCGAGGCGACGGACGCCGCGTTCTGCAGCGCGGTGCGCTCCACCTTGGTCGGATCGATGACGCCGGCCTTCTCCAGGTCCTCGAACACGTCCGTGCGGGCGTTGTAGCCGAACGCGCCCTGGCCCTCGCGCACCTTGTTGATGATGACGGCGCCCTCGAGGCCCGCGTTGCTCGCGATCTTGCGCAGCGGCTCCTGCAGCGCCTTCTTGATGATGTCCACGCCGAAGTCCAGCT
This sequence comes from Archangium primigenium, assembly GCF_016904885.1. NCBI lineage: Bacteria > Pseudomonadati > Myxococcota > Myxococcia > Myxococcales > Archangiaceae > Melittangium > [Archangium] primigenium. The sequence continues at coordinate 4,726,892 of NZ_JADWYI010000001.1, read as the reverse complement.
CGCCGCCCAGCTTGAGCTTGTCCAGCGCGCCCAGGCAGCGCAGGTAGGCCACGCCACCGCCGGGGACGATGCCCTCCTCCACGGCCGCGCGCGTCGCGTGCAGCGCGTCCTCGACGCGCGCCTTCTTCTCCTTCATCTCCGTCTCGGTCGCCGCGCCCACGTGGATGACCGCCACACCGCCGGCCAGCTTCGCCAGACGCTCCTGGAGCTTCTCGCGATCGTAGTCGCTGGTGGTCGTCTCCACCTGCGCGCGCAAGAGCTTGATGCGGCCCTCGATGTCCGCGCTCTTGCCCGCGCCGTCGACGATCGTGGTGTTGTCCTTGTCGATGGTGATGCGCTTGGCGCGGCCCAGATCGTTGAGCGTGAGCGCGTCGTACTTGTGGCCCAGCTCCTCGCTCACCACCTGGCCACCGGTCAGCGTGGCGATGTCCTTGAGCAGATCCTTGCGGCGATCACCGAAGCCCGGCGCCTTCACCGCCGCCACGTTGAGCACGCCGCGGATCTTGTTCACCACGAGCGTGGCCAGGGCCTCGCCCTCCACGTCCTCGGCGATGATGAGCAGCGGCTTGCCCGAGCGCGCCACCTGCTCGAGGATCGGGATCATGTCCTGCATCGCCGAGACCTTCTTCTCGCTGATGAGGATGAAGGCGTCCTCGAGCACGACCTCCATGCGGTCGCGGTTCGTCACGAAGTAGGGCGAGAGGTAGCCGCGGTCGAACTGCATGCCCTCGACCACGTCCAGGGTGGTCTCCAGGCCCTTGGCCTCCTCCACCGTGATGACGCCCTCCTTGCCCACCTTCTCCATGGCGTCGGCGATGATGGTGCCGATCGTCTCGTCGCCGTTGGCCGAGATGGTGCCCACCTGCGCGATGGACTTCTTGTCGCCCGTGGACTTGGAGAGCGTCTTGAGCTCCGCCACCACCGTCTCCACGGCCTTGTCGATGCCGCGCTTGAGGTCCATCGGGCTGTGGCCCGCGGCCACCAGCTTCAGGCCCTCCTCGTAGATGGCGCGCGCGAGCACCGTCGCCGTCGTGGTGCCGTCACCCGCCTTGTCCGACGTCTTGGAGGCGACCTCCTTGACCATCTGGGCGCCCATGTTCTCGAACTTGTTCTCGAGATCGATCTCCTTGGCGACCGTCACGCCGTCCTTGGTCACCGTGGGCGAGCCGAACGACTTCTCGATGACCACGTTGCGGCCCTTGGGCCCGAGCGTCACCGCCACCGCGTCCGACAGGATGCGCACCCCGCGCAGGATCGCGTCACGGGCCGACTGGTGGAAGAAAATCTCTTTCGCTGCCATTGTAACCTCCAGGAATGATTGAAGAATCTGAAGCGGGGGTCCGGAGCACGCCGTTGGCACTCGACCCAGGCGAGCGCCAAAATAAGAGACCGACCCGGCTTGTCAACACGGAAGGCACCGGCTGTGGGCGAGCCGACGCCCGCCCCACCCCGCCGGGCACCTCATGGGCTCGCCTGGCGGGCCCCCGGGCCGCTACTCGGCGAAGCGCACGAGGTTGAGCAGCTGGTTGAAGTCCAGGGGCTTCTCCAGCGTCATGGCCACGCCCTTGCGCAGGCCCTTGTCCTGCACGTTGCCGTCGGCGTTGCCCGTCATGAGGATGACCTGGGTGCTGCGGTGGCGCGGGTCCGCCTTGAGCATCGCGGTGAACTGGATGCCGTCCATGTGGGGCATCCGGTAGTCGCTGATGATGAGCCCCACTTCGTGTCGCTCGAGGATGTCCAGGGCCTGCAAGGCGTCGGCCGCCGAAAACACGGTGTACCCGTGCTTCTCCAGGAACCGGGAGAGCAACGTGCACAACTCGACATCATCATCCACGACCAGAATGTTCACGGACCCTTATGGACTGGGCGAAGAGGCAGGCGGGGGCGGCGGCGGAAGGTAACAGCCGTGAGGTACGTTGACAACGCGCGCAAGGGGTCCGTATGTCGCCCCCCATGAGGAAGCGGACGTCGAAGCGGGGGGCGCCGTTGGACATGGAGACGCGCCGGGGCGAGCTGGAGGCCCTGTTCGAGCGCGGCGCGTTCGCGGAGGCCCTGGCCCGGGCCGAGGCCCTGGTGACCGAGACCCAGGAGCACCCCGAGGCCCTGCACTGGCGCGCGGCGGCCCTGACGGAACTGGGACGCGTGGACGAGGCCCTCGAGGACTACGCCCGCGCCCTGGAGGAAGCCCCGGACGACGTGGACCTCCTGCTCGCCGCGGCCGACTGCCTCATCACCCGGGCGGGCGATGATCGCGAGGCCGTGGAAGACGGGCTCGCCCTGTGCGCCCGGGGCCGCAAGCTGGCCCAGCGCGCCGGAGACACGGAGGTGCTCTTCGAGCTGCTCCTCTTGGAGGGCATTGGATTCAACCAGGTAGGGGAATGTGCGCGCGCCCTGACGAGTCTGGACGCGGCGCTCGCCGAGGTGCCGGGCGCGCTGGAGGCGCTGCTGGAGCGGGCCATCGCCCTGTTCGAGCTGTGCCGCTTCAGCGAGGCCCAGTCGGCCTTCGAGGACATCCTCGCCGACACCGAGGACGAGCCCTGGGCGCACCACTACCTCGGGCTGCTGGCGGAGCGGCGCAGCGACATGAAGGAGGCGCGCCGGCGCTTCGAGCGGGCCCAGGCGCTGTCGCCCGAGGACTTCCCGCCACCGGTGGAGCTGGGGGAGAAGGCCTTCGACCAGGCGGTGGAGGCCGCGGTGAAGGCGCTGCCCGCGCACGTGAAGAAGTACATGGACAACGTGACGCTGGCGGTGGAGGACCTGCCCAAGGACGATGACCTGATGGGCGACACGCCGCCCCTGTCGCCGTGCATCCTCGGCGTGTTCCGCGGCTCGCCGGTGGGCGAGCGCCACAGCATCCTGGGCACCTTCGACCCCTACCCCGCCTCCATCGTGCTCTACCAGAAGAACCTGGAGCGCTTCGCCAAGACGCGCGAGGAGCTCATCGAGCAGATTGGCATCACGGTGATGCACGAGGTCGGCCACCTCATGGGGCTCGACGAGGACGACCTGTGGCAGCGCGGGCTGGACTGAGCGCCCATGCCCGGCCCCACGCCCTCGGATTACGAGCAGGCCGCCCTCGGCGCGATCCAGGCCTGGAAGCGGCCCTCCCCGACCCGGTGGGACCGGGCGATGAAGCTCCTCCACAAGCCGATCGACGCCGCGGGCGACGTCGCGATGAAGGCCCTCGGGGTCGAGTGGGTCGTTGAAAAAGCGTTCGGCGGTTTCATCGGACTGCTGGGGGACGGTGCCGCGCTCACGGTTCGTCCACGGGCCATCCTCGCGGAGTTCGAGCCGCCGGTGGGCAGCCTGGCGGAGCTGGCCGTGGTGGACCTGGAGCACGCGGACCGCGCGATTGGATTCCTCGCGACGAAGTACAAGTCGCTCGCGCTCGCGGGAGGCGCGGCAGCCGGGGCCGCGGGCATGGCCGGTCCGGTGGTGGGAGGCGCCGCGATCGCGGCCGATGTCACCGCGCTCCTGACGCTGAACCTGCGGGCCGTGGGCGAGTACGCGACCTACTACGGCTTCGACATGAGCCGGCAGGAGGAGCGGCTCTTCGCGCTCAACGTGCTCGGACTGGCTTCCTCACCCTCGGACGCGGCGAAAGCCGTGGCGATGTCCCAGCTGGTCAAGATCGCGCGATTGGTGGCCCAGAAGAAGACGTGGCGGGAATTGGAGAAGCACGTCTTCGTCCAGATCGCGCAGCGCATCGCGAAGGCCCTGGCGATTCGCCTCACCAAGGCCAAACTCGCGCAAGTCATCCCGGCGGCGGGGGCCGTGCTCGGGGGAGGCTTCAACGCCCACTACACCGCCAGGGTCTGTGACGCGGCCTACTTCCTGTACCGCGAGCGGTTTCTCGCGCGCAAATACGGGGCCGAACTCATCGAGGCCACAGCAGCGGAGCCTTCGGACTTCGGCAAGGGGTACGAAACCACGTAGCGGACGCCGACGTGTCCGCGGGTCCCCTCCATCGGAATGGAGAGGATCCGCCGTGAGCGCACGAGGAGCCAATGCCCTTGTGTCCGTTCGGGTTTCCGGCGGTAATCGCGCGCGGTAGGACCTCTGGACCTGGTGGCTGGCCCGGTCTTCAAAACCGGTGGGGGGCATGGAGACATGACCCTGGGAGGTTCGATTCCTCTGTCCTACCGACCTGTTTCCCCTCTAAAAATGGGCGTTTGCAGCGGGTGAGCCATCGGACGCAAGTGTTCGCCTGCGTTCGGGGGCGTCCGTTTGATTACGTCCCTTTTACGTCCCTGGTGGTTGCGTCCCCTGCCTTTACGGGCCCTAATTGGGGCGCGCGTTGGGACGGAACGTTGCCGAGCGTGCCCCTGTGCTCTCAGGGAAACAAGCCCGCGCACATCAGCAAGGTATCGGGGGCCGAGAGCCGACAGTCAGGCGGCCGCGATTGGCGCAACCAAGCTGGTCCGCCGCTCTGGACGTACTCGGTACACCGAGCCCGCTGTCCTGGTGAGACACCGGCAATGGGATGGAAGCAATCCCTCCTCCTCCTTGGAGGCCCTCGACACCAACGGACGGTCGGAGCGACAATGTGCTTGGCGCCGTACAGCAGCCGCTCGGAGTGCCGCTGCCTCGAAACGGCGCGGTTGCCAGCCCAGCTCGCAGGTGCCGAGCACCTCAGAGCTGAGCTGCGGAGGGATAATCCTCAAGCTTGAACCGGGGCCGCGTTAGCGCTCCGGTTCTGCATGTCTCCGACTATTTCGCGCAGCTTGCGCAACTCCGCGTAAATCTCCCGTAGGCGAGCCGGGGTTCTCGCCCGAAGCTGCCAAGAGCAACCGGGCAAGCTGGCCGCGCTCCCAGGGAGTTCAGTCGAATCCGGAGGCGTTCGCCGGAGGGGTTAGCCGTCTCGTGCCGGGGCTTGGGAGCAGCGCTGCCAACTTTCAGGCGCTCGACACCCATTTTCCCGGGTGGCAGCCTGCTCCCTTCTTCGTGCCTGTCAGAGTTGGAGGTCCAGCGACGTCTTGCCGTCCGGACGAAAACCCGCACTCTAACGGGCCCGACATGGCGCCCCCCAGCGGAGAGAACGCACGGCATGGTCGAGGACGAGATCGTCGAGCTTTCAGATGTCGGTCAATACGAGCCCCTGACTGTCCGGATCCGTGGTCTCATCCAGACCTACCCGAAGAACGTCGGCATCCTGAAGGAGTTCATCCAGAACGCCGACGATGCGGAAGCCTCCCGGGTCCGGATCATCCTCGATCGGCGCACCTATTCCGGGCCGCTGCCGGTCCCCGAGTTGTCCCTGCTGCAAGGGCCGGCCCTGCTGGTTCACAACGACAAGACCTTCCGGAACGAGGACTTCGCCAACATCCGGCGCATTGGCGACAGCTTGAAGTTACACGAGGAAACGAAGACCGGGCGGTTCGGTCTGGGGTTCAACGCCTGCTACAACGTGACGGACTACCCCTGTCTGCTCTCCCGGGAGCAGCTCATCGTCTTCGATCCTCACGAAAGGATCTTGCGCGGAAAGAAGGTCTCGGGCTTTGGCTACCAGCTGACCCGGGGCCTGTGGGAACGGTGGCCCGGCCTGCTGAAGCCGTTCGAGGCGGCGGGCCTGGAACCCGGACAGCTCTCCTTCGACGGCACCATCTTCCGGCTGCCCCTGCGCACCGCCGAACATCGGAGCAAGATCTGCGAGGAACCGTTCACGGAAGAAGATTGTGACCGGCTCTTCGGACAGCTCGCGGACATGGGAGAGGAGCTCATCCTCTTCCTGAAGCGCGTCCTCTCCATCGACGTGGACGAGCTCTCCCCCGAGGGACACACGCGTCATCGGTGCTCCATCAAGACGCTCGAACCGGAGGCGGTCGACGCCCACCGTCACCTCATCCGGAAGGTCATGGCGCCTCCCTCGGGTGAGGCCGTGCAGCCCATGGAGCGCGTGAGCTATCTGCACCAGGTCCAGGTCGAGGACGAGAAGACGACCCGGACCGCGCTCTGGCGGGTGGTGGGTGGCCTCTACGCGGATACGAAGGGGGAGCTGCGCGCGGCGGCGGAAGCCATGCGCCAGCACGGGCAGAAGGCAATTCCCTGGGCTGGTGCCGCGGCCCGGCTCGAGAGCGGCGCCAATGGATCGCTCGCGGCCAGGAGCATCCCGGGGAAGATCTACTGCGGCCTTCCTCTGGCGGACGGCGACAGCGGCCTTCCCGTTCACATCAATGGCTACTTCGACGTGGACCCGGCCCGCCGGGGATTGACCGCGGACAAGACCCTGCTCGGCAAGGACAAGGCCCGGTACCTCTGGAACCAAGCCCTCCTACGGCATGCGGTGGCTCCCGCGTACGCGGCGCTGATGGCCGCACTGACGACGGACGTCGCGCCCGCCTCCGCGAGCCAGCTCTACGAGCTGTTCCCCAGCCCGGAGAGCACCCTGCCGGAGGTGTTGCGCACGCTGCACCCGCACGTCTACGCTCTCCTGGCCGGGGAGCGCGTCATCCGGTGCGTGGGGCCCTCCGCGCCATGGGCCCCACTCAGGGAGCTCCATCCGCCTCCTCCGGCCTGGGTGCGGAGGCTGCAGGAGCCGCTGCGTGCCAGCGGCATGGCCATCCCGGAGCCACCGCTCCCCGCTCACGTCCTCGACGGCTTCGCGGCGGCGAAGGCACCACCGACGTACCTGACGCCCCAGATGCTCCGGCAGCGCCTGCGCAAGCCGCAGGACGTAGACACCTCGTTGGAGCTGGCGGAGGACCCCGCCTTGCGCCGGCGCGAGTGGGTCCGCGAGCTGCTCGCCTTCTGCCGCTCGGATGAACCGAACGGCCGCGAGCTGATCGGGCTGCCCTTGGCCATCCTCGCCGATGGGCGGCTGCATACGTTCGGCCACTCAAGCCTCTTCCTGGCGGATGAGGCCGAGCGCGCACTCCTTCCCCACCCCCTGTGGTTCCTCGAGGACGCATTCCGCCAGGAGACGGGGCTGACCGAGATTCGCGAGGCACGGCTGTGGGAGATGACCCCCGCGCGGGTCATCTCGGGCGTGAAGGCCGTCCTTCCTGCACTCGGGACGACGTCACCGTGTGCCTGGAACCCCGTGGCCTCCGAGCCGCCGAATACGCGCTGGCTGGCCGGGTTCTACGAATACCTGACGAGCCATCCGGCTGGGGTGCAGTTGCCGGCATTGAAGGAGCTGGCCTTCGTGCCGGACGAGCAGGGGCGCTTCCTGTATCGGCCCGCACGGCCGGACACGCCGCTGCTGCCGAGCGAGGAGCAGGTTGCGGACAAGCGGCTGCGTCATGCGCTCGATGCGTTCAGCATCCCCCGGGTGGGTGGGGGCGAGGCGCTCATGCGTGCCATTCGCGCGTTTACGCAGGTCCAAGGGCAGGACTGCATCCGGCCCTTGAGGGGCCCCGAGCTGATCGAGGCGCTCTCGGCCTACAAGGACTCGTGGACCGAGCGGGCGCGGAGCTACGACCCCGGCGTTCACGACGTCATCCTCGGCCTGCTCTCCCAGGCGGAGACCCTGGAGGCGTTGACTCTCCCCCATATCAAACGGCTGCGTGCCCTCCCCATCTTCCCCCTGGTGGACGATCAGCTGACCTCGCTGGACGTCCCGCAGGTCTACCTGCCCACCGACACCAAGCCTCCGCTGTCCACTGGGAGCATGCGCCTGCTCAAGGCCGGCAAGCCGTGGCAGAAGCTGCTCGTCAAGCTCGGTGTTCCCCGGCTCAGCCGTGATCGGCTGATCCAGGAGGTCCTCCTCCCGCTCCATGCGCAGCTGTCGCCCCCAGAGCAACTACGGGTCCTCACATGGGTGCGCGACAACCTCGAGCGCGCACGCGCCGAGGCCGACAAGGCCGTTCCCCCGGGGGGTCCCGCGCTGCAACGGCTGGTCGCGCAAGCCTCGCTCGTACGAGGGCGTGATGGAGGGCTTCACCCGGCGGCGCGCCTGTACGACCCGACTGTCCCGCTCATCGAGGACGTGCTCGGTGACGCCGCGCTCTTCCCCGACGACCGCGCGACCTACGCCGACTTCGCCCACCAGTGGCGCGGCTTCTTCGCCTCTCTGGGGATGACGTCGGCGCCCAAGCCGCAGGATCTGCTCGGCCATGTGGATCGCTTGGTGCAACGGGCCGCGAATGAGGGGCCGCGAGCCGTGGCGGACGGGCTGCTCCGCGTCTACGACTACATCTCCGAGCGCTGGAGCGAACTCGGCACCGCCACCGTCCAGGACGGGAGGGTGGCCCAGATGCCCCTGGCACAGGCGCTCGCACGCCGCCGCTGGCTTCCGGCTCAGGATGAGCCCGCTTCGCTGAGCCGCTACGCCGCCGCCACCGGCCCCGAGCTCCGCCTCTACGCTCCCTCCGAGCTGTTCCCTCCCTCCCTCGGTCACCTCGTGGCCAGCCAGCGGCCGATCGCCGCGTTCTCGAAAATGCCCTCCGGGTTCCTCACTGCGCTGGGGATGCCCACCTCGGTCCCGCTCGAACTCGTGATGGCGCACTTCGACCATCTGCTGGAGCGCTGGCAGCGGGGGGCCTTGAAGGCCGAGAGGGAAGTCCTCGAAAGCTCGCTCACGGTGATCTACACGCACCTGGGCAGATACGTTTCGGCTCCCGCCCCGGCCGAGATGGCGCGAATCCAGGCGCACTATGCGACCCGCCCGTGTATCTGGGACAAGAGCCGCCAGCGGTTCTGGAAACCACGACACGTCTTCCTCGAGCAGGTGCCATTCTTCGAGCCGCTGCGGGTCCAGCTCCGGCCGGAGTCGGCGATCGACGCGGGCTACGCCGCGCTGGGACGCCCGGAGGTACCGAACCAGGAGGATTACATTTCCTTCCTCGAGGACGTGGCCACGAGCCAGGGCGAGACGCCCCTTCCCTCGACGCTCATGAAGCAGGCCCTGGAGGTGCTCCGCCGCCTGGGCTTGAGCTTCGAAGACACCGCGATGCCGGAGTCGCTGCGCCAACGGTTGTGGGTGCCCGTACAGGGGGCGCGACTCGCACGGGCCACGGAGGTGTTCCGGGATGATGCCTCCTGGTACTCCGGGCGGCTGGTTGCCGGCGCGGTGTCCCTGGTGGCTCCCGATGTCCCCTCGGAGTTGCTCCGCGCAGCGGGCGTGCCGCGCTTGTCCCAGAAGCTTGAGGAGCGGCTCTCCGAGGAACCCCGCGCGTCCACCTCTCAGGAGTTCGTATCCAAGTGCGAGGAGCTGGGGGAGACCCTCCGCTCGCCGGAGCTCACCCGCAGCCTGAGGCGCCTCATCCAGGCGAAGCATGAACGCGACCGAAAGGGAGCCCTAAGCTGGCTCAGCGTCACCCGCGTGTTCCCGGCCGCCCGCCTGCACTCCGCGCTCTGGCTGGGGACGCGGCTCGTGGGAACCTCGGAGGCGGACTTCTACTTCCGGTCAACGGACAGGACGATCTTCCTGAGTGAACAGGAGCCCGAGCTCACGACCTCCTTCCTCGCGAAGGCCATCAACCAGGAGCTCGACGCTGACCAGCGACTCGGCGATCTCCTGGAGCTCAAGATGATTCTCGAGTGCGCTCCGGAGAAGATCGACTCCCTGCTGACACGGCTCAAGGTTCCTCAGCTCGACGATCAGGAGGCTGTCGAGAGCTTCGGGGAGCCACCGCCGCCGGACGACACCGCGCCGCAGGTCCCCCCGGAGTACACGGAGCAGCTTCCGGAGCAGGGCACGGAGGAGTACGCGGAGGAGCCCTTGGTAGACGAGGAGCCGTCCTCCTACGTCGAGGAGGAATCGCCGTCTCCGCCGCCGGAGCCGCGTGTGCGGAACGTCCGTCCCTGGCGCGCCCCCTTCGCGCCCGGGTCCGCCGGCCAGGGCTCCAACCTCAGCCCCCTCCAGGTTGCCCCCCTCCAGGTTGCCGCGGAGGGGGGAGCCACCTTCATCGGCACGGAACACCTGCGGCCCCAGGTGGGTGGCGCCTCGGCGTCCACGGAGGTTCGACCCCCGACGCGGCCTGGCCATGGGCACTCCTTCCGCTCGGACTTCGCACGTCAGGACGGCGCTCCCCAGAATCGCATCGTCACCTACCTCGAGCCGAAGGGCCCCAGAGGCGATGGACCGGGTGATGGCGGAGCCGCGCCCGACTTGTCGGAGCTCCGGCGGGCCGCCCTGGAGCGCGTGCTCGCCTACGAGCGCGAGGCCCAGCGCCAGCCTCGGGTGATGCGAGACGACGCCTTCGGATGCACCGTCGAGTCACAGGACGGAAGCGAGACACGCACCATCGAGGTGAAGGGGATCAACGGGCCGTGGACCGAGGCGGGCATCGGGCTCTCGCAGGGACAGTTCACTCAGGCGTGGACGCTGCGCGAGGACTTCTGGTTGTACGTCGTGGAGCATGCGCGGGATGAAGCGGGCGCCAGGGTGCACCCCATCCATGACCCGGCGAGCCAGGTGGGCCAGTTCCGCCTGGACTCGGGCTGGCGAGGGCTGGCGGTCGCTACTCCCTCCGCGCCAGTTCCCACGCGCCCGGAGGTCGGGGGGCGAATCCTCCTCGAGGACGGCTCGGAGTGGGTGATCGCCTCCGTCCAGGGTGAGGAGCGGGTCCTGCGCCTCCGGCTGACGCAGCCGGAGGGGTCCCCGAAGACCGTGCTCTACCGGTCCGACAAGATGAAGTTGCTGCCGAAGGAGTCCTGAGACGCCATGGCCCAGATGATTCCGCAAAGAACCGAGGCGCAGCTCGACGAGCCCCACTCTCGTGCGGAGGCCCGCTTCTATCGGGCCTGCCGGGATCACCTCGATCCCCGGCTGCTGGTGTTCCACTCCGTTTGTTTCCTCCGGCAGTCCTCGATGCGGGCTCCCGTGGATGGGGAGGCGGACTTCGTCATCTTCGATCCCCAGGGCGGCTTCCTGGTCGTCGAGGTCAAGGGCGGTGGGATCCTTCGCGACCGCCAGGTGGACCAGTGGTACTCGACGAACGAGGCCGGCCACCGCAATGAGATTCATGATCCCATCTGGCAGGCGCGCACGGAGAAGCACGCCATCCTCGAGCAGCTTCTGAAACACCCCCGATGGCTCGGCTCCAATGACCGTATCCTCGCGGGTCACGCGGTGTTCTTCCCGGACGTGGGGGATGTGCGTCCCTTCGTCTGCCCGGAGCTCGCCCCGGAGATGGTGGGAGGGCGGGAGCAGCTCAAGGGTCTGCAGGCCTGGTACGACCGTGTCACCGGCTACTGGACGGGCCAGGATACGCGGTTCCGCCCGCTGGGGACCGATGGCCTGGACGTGGTCAAGAAGCTCTTCAGCGACCCGGTCGAGGCGCGCGCGCTCATGGCCGTCCAGCTCGAGGACGAGGAGCGCAGGCGCATCCGCCTGACGGACGAGCAGTCGCGCCTGTTGCGTTCCCTGGGCGCGCGCAAGCAGGCGCGAATCTGTGGCGGCGCGGGCACCGGGAAGACCGTGCTCGCGTTGGAGCAGGCGCGGCGGCTCGCGCGGGAGGGACGGAGGACGCTCCTGCTCTGTTTGAACCGCCCCCTGGCGGAGTACCTCAAGGCGACAGCGTCGGATGTGCCCGGATTGCTGCCCATGAACTACCACCAGTTGTGCGATTGGGCCGTGAGGGACATCGAGCGGCGCACGGGCCAGAACCTGCTCGAGGAGGCCCGGAGCGCCAACCCAGGGGCGGATGACTTCGCCACGAACTACCCGTACGCGCTCGCCCTGGCCGCCGGGGAGTGGCAGGAGACCTTCGACGCCATCATCGTCGACGAGGGCCAGGACTTCGGTTCCGATTACTGGCTGCCCTTGGAGATGCTCCTCGAGCACTCGAAGGACCCGGTCTTCATGGTCTTCTACGACCAGAACCAGGCGGTCTACCAACGCCTGCAGAAGTGCCCCATCAAGGAAGAGCCGTTCGTCCTGACGAGGAATTGCCGGAACACGCGCTACATCCACGAGGCGGCCTATCGGTACTTCCACGGCGACCCGACCGACCCGTGTGAAATCGACGGTGCTCCGCTCGAAACGATGCTCGCGGACCGTCCCCAGGAGCAGGCCGCGCACATCCACCAGAAGGTCTCACAACTCCTGCGCGAACACCGTGTCTCCCCCGAGGAGATCGTCATCCTCGTGGCCGACAACAAGGCCAAGCGCACCTACTACGATCTGCTGAAGCACCGGCTCCTGCCCAACGGCGTCAAGTGGACCGAGGAGGTGCACCGCACGAAGAACACGGTGCTGATGGACACGGTCCACCGCTACAAGGGATTGGAGGCAGGGGTGCTCTTCGTATGGGGCCTCGACGAGTTGGATCCGCGGAACGACCGCGAGGTCATCTACGTCGCCTTTTCGCGGGCCAAGTCCCGGCTCTACCTGGTGGGCCGAGAGGTGTCCTGCCGGACTTTGATGGCGCCCACGCTTTCGTAACGCCACTCCCGGGGGCGGCCGCGCCCCAACTGCAGGCCCCCGCAGGAGTGCTCTGGTCAGCCCTCCTCGGCCAGGCCCGCGCTCAACGCCCACAACAGGTGCGCGAGGTGCTCGTCGGCCCGATCCGGCCGCATGCTCGGCTCCAACCGCGAGTGCGCGGCGTCATTGCGCAAGAGGATCAACTCGGCCAACAGCGTCAGCGCCATGGGCTCACGACTCACGATGCGTCCCAGCCGGGCCGCCAAAGCAGTCCGCTCGGCCTCCTCGGCGAGGAACAGCGGCAACAACCAGAGCGTGATGGAGCTACCCGCCCCCTGATGCTGTTCGAGCGCCTCGGGCAGTGACTTCAGGTTCTTCAGCGCCCTGCGGAGATGTTCCTCGGAGGTCTTCAGCGCATCCACGAGCCCCACGCGAGCAAGCGCCCCCACGTAGGCGGATCTGCCCGAGACCCAGTGCGCTTGCTGAGTTGCCCGTGCATCATCCTTCGAAGCCCGCCACCGCTCCGCCCAGCGTCGCAGCGCGGGCAACGATTGAAGTGCCAGTACCTGTGCCAGCCGCTCGATGGCGTGTCCGTAGGCATCGACGGCCTGGCGGACGAACCCTGGCCGCTGTTGCCACAACAGCAGCCAGCGGTGTGCATCGCGCAGCAAGTCCTTGAGCTGTGGGTCTCCCCATCCCAGGAAGAAGTCCTCGGCCCCCGGGAGCTTCGTCCTCCACCCGGAGCGGTGCCGGTCGACGAGCGCCTCAAGCGAGTCCATGTCCTTGATGTTCGCGAGCTGGAGCACCCAAGAGTGGTCGACCCGTACCTCCCGCTGCAACTGCTCTATCCGCCGCCACGTGCCCGGCAGGTGCTCTTGGATCCATCCCCCCAGGAGTGGAGAAATCGGGCGCACACCGTCCAGCTCCGGGACCCATTGGGGCTCGTGGAAGATGAGCGTGGTGCGGCCTGTCAGACCCGGGAGAATCTCCAGCAGCGCCCAGCAGGTCCGCGTCTGCTGCACCACCGTGGGCTTCTTCCCCTGCTGCTCCCAGTCCACGAGCAGCGAGGTCACACGTGGCCCACGCTCCGCGTCCATGGCACCGACCGAGAGTGGTTGCCAGTCCCCAGGAGCCCCCGTTGAGCGGCCCTCGTCGTGCTCGACCTTCACGAGGCGTGACATCCCGAACCGGACGGCCCGCCGCAGCAGCTCCGGAATACCGTCGGGCAACTCGGGCTGAATGCCGCTCTCATCCAAGAAGAGTTCCTGGTGGCCACCAGGCTCCTTCCTCACCTGACGGGGAGCATGACCGGGCAGAAGCTCGGGGATGACGGCCTCCCGATGGGGACAGAGCGCCACCCACCCCACCTCCGGGTCCTCCAGCCCGTCCATGGGCTCGGGCGGTGCCATCCAGCGCGGGACATCCCCGGGTTGCTCGTGGACCCGGTCCATCGCCTGCAACGTGCGCAGGGCCGAGGTGACCACTTCCACCGGCATGTCCCCGAGCATCTCAGCCAGCTCGGCGTCTGTCCGGGGGATCAGCCCGACAAGCTGGAGGATGGTCGACTCGAGGGGGTCCAGCGAGCGCGGTCGCGAGAAGCGGGCCACGACACGAATCCACCGCGAGGGCAATTCCACCCAGACACTGCGGGGCTGGAGCTGGTTCAAGTCCATGAGCGCACCTCTGAAGCGAGGACGATGTTCGGGGAAGGCAGCTCGACGCTCTGGATTTGAAGCAGACCGAACACCTTCCGCCACGGCGGCTCTCCTCGCCCGTGCTGCTCCGCCGCGAGCGTCTCCGAGTCGCCGAGGATGATGACCTGGGACTGCGCACGCGAGATGGCCACGTTGGCCGAGCTCTGATCCTTGAGGAAGCCGATCTTCCGCTGCCGCGTACTCTTTGTCGTGGCGATGAGGACCAGCGGAAACTCGCGCCCCTGGGAGCTCTGGACGGTGGTGATCTCCACGGCCTCCCTCAGCCAGGAGGGCTTGCTCAGGAGGCGCTCCTCCAGGCGCTGCCGCTGCCGCTTGTAGAACGCGAGCACCGCGATGGGAACCGCCCCGTGCTTCTCACGCAAGGCGCTGAGTTTCTCGCGCGGAATCGACTCCAGGAGTTTGAAGATCACCTCCTCCTCGTACCCGTTCTCCTCGTTGCAGTCGCACTCCTTGTCAGGCCGATCCTTCGTGTCCACCCACACGGTGGGTTGATTGCCGAAGAGCCCCAGGTCGAGCTTGCGCTCCTCGGCCCGCGGGCCCTCCCAGTGGTGCCGGAGCACGACCTCGGGCTCATAGAAGGCCCTTGAGACTAGGCGGCCGATCTCCTCGTGCATCCGGAACTGCTTGTCGAGCGCGATGAAGTTCTCCTTCGGCAGCCGCTGCCGGAGCCAGTCGAAGAGGGAGGACCCCATGTCGACACGCTCCTGGAGTCCGCTATCGAGCTGCCGCCAGATCTGCTCCTCGACATACGGAGGCAGCTGCCGGTGGTCTCCCACCAGGATGACGTGTCGCCCGAGCGCCATGGGAATCAACACGTCGATCCCCGCCCGCGCGGCCTCATCCACGATGACGACGTCGTAGAAGTCATCCTCCGCGTCGAGCGTGTCGGCGGCCTTTTGACAGGTCGCGGCGGAGATGGGCGCGTACGTGGACTGAAGCGTATGAAAGAGGCGGGGATCCTCCTCCAACGCGCGGATCCACTGGTCGAGTACGACCTCCTCCCGCCGCATCAGCTCCGTCAGCTGCCCGGAGATCAGCCGAAGCGCCTCCTCGCACCACAGCAGGCCCTCACGCTCAAGGGAGTGCAGCACCTCCTCGTGCACCGTGGGCGTACTCGCGGCGGGCGGGGAGGGATCAGAAGGGAGGACCTCCATCCGGACTAACTCGGCCGCGCGCGCGTGCAACGCTTGGCTCCAGCCGCTCCCACGATTCACCGCCTGCTCGATGCGGGGCTTCAGCGAGAGCCAGGCATCCGCCTGGAGGAGCAACTCCTCGGAGAGGGTCTCCTGGCTGCTCAAGACGGCCTCCCGCGCCGCCTCGAGCTCCCCGAGGGGTGCCAGCAGGGCCGTCGGACTCGCGCCGGGTCCGGGGAGCGGAACCTGAACAAGCCGCTGGAGCGCGGCGCTCACCGCGGCGCTCCCCTCGTCCCGAGCCGGTGCGCACTCCGCCGCGCTCCGGAGCGCCTCGAGCCGACCCAGCAGCGCCTGGAGTTCCTGGAGGTGGCTGCCGGTCAACAGCCGCTCGAGCCCCATCTCCACCAACTCGGCCAGGCGCGGCATCGCCTGCTCCACGCCGCTGTCGAGGATGGCCCGCCGAGCGAGGACGAGCCGATCCCGGAGCTCCCTCTGCGCTTGAATGAGCTGGAAGGTCACGCTGCCCGCGATCCGCGCCCGGGCCTTTCTGGCGATGTCCTGACCGCGCCGGGCACTCTGCTCCTCAAGCGAGGTTTGCTCCTGTTTCTCCGCCGTCACCACGCGAACCACCATGCCGTCCAGGCGGCGGAAGGCGTTCTTCACGGCATCGTTGTGGGCTCCCGCGATCAGGACCCGGAAGGGCCCCACCCCCTCCTGGCGCTCTCCATAACGGGCCCGGAGCTCGTGCACGAGCTCCACGATGACCTCCGTCTTTCCCGTGCCCGGGGGTCCCTGGATGAGCAACAGCGCGGGCAGCTTCGCGGCCTTGGCGACCGCCTCGGCCTGCCGCTCCTCCAGCGACTTCTTGCGATTTTTCCGGAGAAATGTCTCCAGCTTCGCGGTGACGGGCTGAACCCTTGAGGGGTCGAGCAGGTGCTCCAGGAGCCGGGGGCTGGCGAACTTTCCGCTCCGTAGCCGCTCGAGAACCTTGGCGCGGCGCTTGCGCGCGGACGCGGACCCCTGGTTCTCCCGGACCAGGATGCGCCCCAGGGTCGGCGGCCGATCCGACTCCGATTCGAAGCGCAGGCGCGCGAAGAGCCGTCCCTCGTCCTTGCGCTCGAGAAAGCGCTCAAGGATCGCCAGCCGCGGAGGCTCGTTTCCAGCCATGGCGGCGACCTGCACGTCGATGCCGAGATTGCCGCCCATGCGCCCTCGCTCTCCGAGCCACTGCTCGGCGGCCGTGGCATTGACAATCGCCACGTCGAAGCTCTCGGAGTCCGCGATCTCCATCTCGTTGAACTCCAGAGGCGCTTCGCCGCGACGCTCGAAGAGTTCCTGGTCCCGCGCATACTCGAGCCCCTCGTACTGCAGCCACGCGCGCAGGAGCTCCTGGGTCGGTGGCACCAGCGCGGTCAGGTCCGAGCGCGGCCCGGTCGACTCGGAGACGGTGAGCACCGGCTCGCGTTGCAGGGAGATGAGCCGCCCGGCATGCAGCTCGACTCCTCCCTTGGCTGGCTGGATGGCCTCCACGACCAGCCACTGCTGCCCCGGGACCCCGTCGATCCGCACCACGAGGCGACGTCGGTCATCGAGGACGAGCTCAAGCCGCGGAGCCCCCCGCTCTGACTCCAGCGACAGCAGGGGCGCATCCACCACGAGCGTGGGCGCTCCGCCACATTCGAAGGTCAACGCCCCCCGGATTCCCCCCAACACCCGCTGACGCTCCGTGTCCGGCAGGCTCCCCCAGAGAGCCTCCGGGAAAACAATCCCGACGGTGCCCTCGAGGGAGGCCGGCAGGGAGGTCTGCACCAGCTCCAGCTCACCGGCCCACGAATCCGTGCGGTCCGCCTCCTTCTCGAGCCGGATGCGGAAGGCCACTGGAGGGCTGGCCTGCCGGAGGGCCTGCCGCACCTCGCGCACGAGGGCCGGATTCGGAAACGAGAGCGGCACATGCTTGCCTTCCACCAGAAGGGTGAGCCGGGGACCGTCCACCACCTGGCCCCAGCGGTGGAGCCTTTCACGGTCCGCGGGAGGGAGCTCACTCGCCGGGCAACGGACGGGCCAGGAGCGGGTAAAGCCGATGGTCCAATGCAGGAAGTTGCGATGGTGGTTCACGATCATTCCTCGAATGCCCAGACACGCACACGCCGCTGCCCGCGGAGCGCGTTGCACACCACGTTGGAGAAATTCTCCCCATCCCCCAGCTTCAATCGGAAGCGCGTTGGCCGCTCCGCCCTCGAGAGCGCCGCGGCGGCGCGCTCGGTCACGATCGCCAGACGCTCCGCCTCTGGAGTCCCCGCCACCAGCCGCTGCTCCCGCGTGTCGGGGCGCAATCGTAGCAGGCCGAGCAACACCGCCAACGTCTCCGTATAGAGATCCGCACCCACCCGCTCGGCATGCCACTCGTCGGCGATCCGCGTGAGCAGCGCCTCACAGGACGTCGCCAGGCGCGAGGTGTCCTCGGCGGACAGCTCCGACACGGCGGACGGGGTCGACCAGAAGCCAGTGGCCAGGGCCCAGAGCGGCAGCTTGAGCGACTGGGGCCGCACCCTGTCACCCCATTCGAGCTGCGCCCCGAGCCACCGCAGGGCCTCCGCGACCACGGGCCTGTTGCTCGAAGAGAGCTGCCGGCCGACAGCCTCGACGAGGCGCTGCGCTCCGGGCTCCTGGCGGGCGCGCTTGAGGAGTTCGGGGAGCACCGCCGCGGGTGCATCCCCCCGCAGGAGCCCGAGCGTCACGAGCGCCGCGCTCCGCAGCTTGTCGAGCTCCGTCCCGACCTGCTTGTCCGACCACAGCGAGGACTTCGTCAGGGGCTGGCTCTTCTTGGAGCCGCGAGCGGGCTCCTCCGGAAGGCCACCGAATTCCAGCAGCAGGGGCAGCAGCTCCAGGAGCGTGGACGTGACGCACACGGGAGGGCCTGGGAGCCGCGAGCCACACCACAGGCCCTTCATCCCCGACTCCACGTCCGAGAGGCACTTGAGCACCTCCTTCACGCCCTCGAGGAATGTAGCCCGCTTCTTGGGGTCCTTCACGTCCGCGATCACATTCCCCCGGAAGAGCTTCACGCTCCGCTCGCGCAACCTCCCCACGGCCTCGACGAGCCGACCCACGTCGGGATCGGACTCGTCCCAGGGGAGCCCCTCTGGGACTTCCGGCGCCAGGTCGCAGATGTCCTCACGTGCATCACGAGTGCCCGCCTCCCAGCGGAACTCGAGCGCCGTGAAGGGGGCGGACTCGACGGGGAGCACGTGGACCCTGAAGGCATCCTGCGCGTAGTGGAAGTCCACCGAGAGCCGGACCTTCACCGGCTGCGTCAGCGGAAAGGACTCGTGCTCGAGGGCGGCGACGAACCCGGCGGTGGCCCGGTCCGAGCCGCGATCCCGCGACAGTGGGAAGAAGATGCGGCGCTCGCCGGAGGGAAGCACGAGCTGCTGGGAGATGGTCACCGCGACACGCTCGCCCGGACGAACCGTGCGATTCCCGTCGAGCAGGTCAATCCACTCGGGCCCCCGCTCGGTGTCAATCTCCAGCCGGAGGGGCGGGAGCGTGTCACTCCAGGTGGGCACACCGCGAGCACGCCGCGTCAGGGCCTCCCGGGCTCCTCGTGCGAGCGCCCCCGCTCCGCCCTCGAGCACCTCGACATGCTTCGGTGCGTAGTAGCGGGTCAGCTCGGCGCGCGCGCCGTCTCGGAGGGCAGCCTGGTCGAAAGGCGCTCCCGCGAGGAGGAACGTGAAAGGCCGTCCATTCACCTGGGCCCGGAGCCGCTCCCCGCCCCCGCTCCGCTCGAACGCATCCAGCCAGCGGCGGAAGGCGTCCAGCCAGATAGGCACGGCCGCGGCCGGCTCGACGTGGTGACGCTCGAGACGCAGCCAGCCACGTCCCTCCTCGCCGAGGGGAACGAGCACCGGCCGCCCCGCCGGATCCTCCAGGAGGGCCGAGAGCAACCCACCCTCGACCAGGCGCTCGGCGCTCCTCCGCAGCAGGGGATCCTCCAGGGAGCCTCCCGAGGCCCGGACAACGGCCTCTCGCGCCAGCATCCGCTCCCAGGCCAACGCGGAGACGCCGTGAGCCTCATCGAGCGCCTCAAATGGGAGCGCACGCTGCCAGACGAAGGGCTCCTCGGCCTTGTCAGCCTCCTTGTCGCGCAGCAGCTCGAGGTACGTCACCGTGAGCCCTGGCGCCTGGGAGTTCAGCACGATCACCGGCTCCGACTTGTCGACGGGAGGAGAGCCCCGCCCCCGACGCCACTCGAGCGCCATCGCGACCGAGGAAGGAACGAAGAGCGCGCCGAGCTGGCTCGCGGGGAGCGCCTCGCGCAGCAGGCTCAACCCGAGCTCGTCGGTGCCGTCCGGAACCGCGATGGCCAGGGAGCCCCCCACGCCCGGGCCGTTTCCCGCCTCGAGCGCCGCACGGAACAGAGTCGACATCACCGTCCTGGCCTGCTCCTGCAGAGCGGGCTCCGTCCCCACGCGGGTGAGACGCGCGAGCACCTCCGGTCCCCCGAGGCTCGGCGCCGCGCCCAGCAGCGAGAGGCCCTCGCTCCCAACGAACCATCGCCCATCCGAGCGCTGGCGACCGACGAGCGACAGTCCCCTGTGCGAGGAGGCGTCCAGCCCGGACGCCACCTGGAGCGTGGGCGTGGAAACGTCCCACCCTACCCACCGGGCCCCCTCCCGCCTGGGCATTCCCTCACGCGGCAGGAGGAGGACAGCGGAGGCATCCGCCTCGGGTCCCAACCAGCGCTCCGAGAGCACCCGGCCCACGCTCCGCAACCCCTCGGCATCCGCGAGGAACTCGAGCGACTCCTCGTGGCCCTCGGCCCGAAGGAGGACCCGCCCGGGGAGCCCCCGCCCCGGGAGAGGCTCCGCGTCCTCTTGAAAGGTGGCGGAGAGCGTGAAGGCCCGGACGTCGACCTGCTCCAGAATGGCCTCCCCGGCGAAGAGGCGCTGTTCGAGGTGCCAGCCCTCCGCGCTCCGGGCTTCGAACAGGAGAAGTCCCACCCGCCCCGCGGACGGCGCGGCCAGCAGCGGCGTCTTCGGGATGCTCAGCCCGAAGCCCGACCCGGGCAGCCCCTCCAGCTCGGCCCCAACGAGCACGTTCTCGAGGACGACATCCTTGCGCCCGGCCATCGTCGCGAGCACCAGAGCCCCCAGCGCCGCCGAGAGTCGCGCGTCCTGCTGCCGTAGGATCCGCGCGGCCTGCGCGTCCCGGGAGCCCTGCCAGCGGAAGGCACGCCAGGCCCGGGAATAGTCCGGGTCTCCCAGGAGCACGTTGTTGGGCTCGGGACGGAGGCTCGGCACCACACCGGCCAGCGGCGAGGCCTCCAACTCCCGACGCACCAGCCGGCGCAGCCGCCGCAGTTCCTCCTCGAGGGCTGGCACCAACAGGTCGAACTCCTTCTGGTGACAGGCCTCGAGCCGCTTCCGGACGAGCCGGTCGAGCCCCAGGAGCACCCGCTGCACGAGGCGATTCTCGGGGGTGTCGTGGTTGCGCTCCCGGACGACGCCGAGCACCTGACGGGCCGACACGCTCTTCTCCTGCAACGTGACGCCCGGCTGGCGCGCCAGCCAGGTGAGGCACTTCACGTCCTGCTGGCGAACCTTCTCGGGCTGGAGCCGGACTCGCGTCCGTTGAGGACGCCAGCGGGGCGAGGCCACGATGCGCTCAAGCGCCTCCACCGCGAGGCCCACCATCCGAGCCAGCCCGTCGCGAGGCAGGGGCCAGCGCCCCTCACGCGTGTCTTCCCGAAGGCGGGCGAGGGCCTGGAGCAACGGCGTCGCCAACGGCCGACCCGTCGAGACATCCAGCTCGGCCGCGGTGGCGATGACGTGCTCGGCCAGGACGAGCGCGGCCCACCGGGCCCCGAGCGCATCCGCTCCGCCCCTCCTCACCTCGGAGGCACGTCGCTCCAGTTCGTCCGGGTCGGGCTCGCCGACTCCCGGCGACGTGGCGGCGGTGCTCAAGCATCCCCCTTCCCGTCGAGGTAGGAGGAGCTGGACCAGATGAAGGCCCCCTGCGAGCGCTCGCGAGACTGCTCGAAGTCGCGGCGCAGCGCGGGAGCCTGCTCCTGGAGCACCGAGGAGATGGCGTCGAGGCACTCGCCTCCCGCCTGGCTGTCCAGCTCGATGCCCCGGAGCTTGGGCATGATCTTCTGGGCGAGCTGATCCTCCAGCGCCGTCGTCCAGGCCTGCTCGGAGGTGAGGTCCCCAGGATAGTTCACCACGTAGCTCTCGACAGCCTGGAGCACGCGGTGACCGATGGCGCGGTTCACGAGTGCAAGCGCCTCGTTCACCTGCTCGAGCGTCCGGGTGATGGCCTCCCGCGCCTCGTCCGGCAGCTTCGCGGGCTCTCGAATCCACCCACTCCACGTGTCGTGCGACAGCACCTCGTTCCGCGGCGTCAGGGTCTGCAAGAACTCGCGGCGCTTCAGGCGGCGGGGCCGCGGGAAGGACAGCACGTTGCCGCGATCGAGCACCATGTCCGAGAGGCTGTACGTGCTCTCATCCTCGTTCATGGTGCCGACGAAGAGCACGTTCTGCCCGAGCGGGAGCTTGAGTGGATTGACCCCCGCCCCGAGGTCCACCTGCAAGCACCTCTCATCTTCCGTCCCCGCTCCGCGGCGTGACTCCAGCCGACTCAACAGCTCGCTGAAGTAGAGCTCGAACCGGGCGCGGTTCATCTCATCGAGCAGCACGAGGAGCATGCCATCGTTGAACCCCTCCGTTGGCGGCTGCTGGCTCTGGTAGAGCGCACGCACGAGGTCCGTCGCCCGGAAGCGCCCATCCATGTAGTTGAAGAAGCCGAAGAGATCCTGGGGGCTGTCCCAGTTGGGCTGGACGGGAACGGAGAGGAAGCGGATTCCCCCGCAGTGCGCGTAGAGCCGGGGGAGCTCGGACTTACCAGTGCCGCTCACGCCGGCGAGCGCGGTCAGCGGGGCCCACGAGGCAATCTTCAGCGAGGTGTGGAAGGCCTCCAGGAGACGGCGGGGGAACTTGAACCCCGTCCTCTCGATTCGCTCCGCCACGTCAGCGAGCCAGCGCTGCTCCTCGCGCTGCTCCACCATCGGGCGGCGGCGGGGAGCCTCCCAGTGCGACTGGATGGGCTCGAGCCGCTTTTTCTTGTCGACCGTCCGTTCCTCCAGCTGCTTGCGCTGCTCAATGAGGGCGTCCAGCTCCGCCTTCTCACGCTGGCGGCGCTCCTCGAAGCCCTGAAGCGCGACCTTGTTCTCCTCCTCCAGGGCGGCCTTCCTCGCCCGGAGCCCCTCAAGCTGGGGGGTCAGCTGGGCCAGATGCTGCTCCGTCGCCCGGGCCCGCTGGTCGAGCGCCTCCATCTCCCGACGTGCCTGTTCCACCTCCGCCTCCAGCTGCGCCTTCTCGGAGAGGAACGCCACACGCGCCTGTTGGGCGGCTTCCAGCTCGGACTCGAGTCGCTGTTTGATCTGCTTCACGCTCGCGAGCTGCGCGTTGGCATCTCCCAGGGAGCGCTTCAGCTCCGCCACCTGGGCGTCGTTCTCCGCCGCCACCCGCCTCCGGACCGTCTCCTCGGTCGTCCTCTCCGCCAGGTCGAGCTCACGCTGGCGCTCCTGCTTCCAGGTGTCGAACTGTTTGCGCTCCTCGAGCCGGTTGGCGAACGCGGCCTGCTCCGCCTCCTTCAGGCGCCGGTGCCACGCCTCCAGCTCCGCCCGCTTCTCCTGGAGGCTCTCCAGCTGCTTGCCACAGCGCTCACGCTCGACCTCCACGCTGGTCTCAAGCTCCTGGATGCGCTTCTCCTTGTCGGCCTTGTCGGCCTCCAGTGCCAGCAGGCGCTTGACCTGCTCGTCTTGCGTCCGCTTGTGCTCCGCGAGCCGCTTGTCCCTGCTCTCGAGGGCCTGCTCCCGCCTGCCCAACTGGGCCAGCAGCTCCTCCTTGTCCGCCAGGAGCTGGTCGACCTGCTTGGTCAGCGCCGCGTTCTGGGTGCGCAGGGTCGCGTCCAGCCGGATGGCCTGCTGGCCCCGCTCGTAGGCCAGACGCACGGGCTCGATCTCGTCGAGCTGCTTGCGCAGCGCATCACGCTCGACCCGGACCTCCTCCGCATTGCCAATCCGAGCCTCGCGGGCATCCAGGGACTTGCGCCTCGCCTCCAGCTCTTCCTGAGAGAGGTGGCCCTGGCTCGACTGCAGCCGTTTCAGCTCGAGGACCCGCTCCTCCCGTTCCTTCCTCAACTCCAGGCGCTCCTTCTCGAGTTCGTGGATCTGCCCACGCAGCACCGCGATCCGCTGGTTCTGCTCCTCGATCGTCCCCGGCTTGTAGTCCCGGATGAGCTTGCGCCGCTCCTCCATGGTCATCTGGAGCTCATCGGACTGGGCGCTCAGCTCCTGGAGGGCCTTGTCCACCCGGGTGGTCGCACGGACGATCTCCGCCAGGATTTCCTGCTGCGACCGCTCCAGCTTGCGCCGGGACTCCTCGCGCTCCTCCTCGAGCTGAGCCTCCGCCCCCCGCTTGATTCCGGTCACCGCGCGCTCGAGCGTGCTCTGGAACACCTCTCCCTCGGCCATGCCGGCCAGCTGCTTCGAGAGCTCCTGGAGCCGGGTCGCGATCTCCTCCTGCCGCTTCGCAGAGGAGGAGGCGCCGCGCTTCTGGTCGTCGACCGCCCGGTAGATGGCCTCGACCCGCGCGCTCAGCTCTCGCAGGGCCTTATCCGACTCGCGTGAGACGGACTCGATGCGCTCACGCAGACCTGCCGCCTCCGTTAGAGCCGCGCTCTCGCGCGCGTCAGACTTCCCCTCAGAACCCGTCTCGACAGTCATCCACTTCTCCCCCGGGCAGGAATGAACCCACCGATACGTGTTGGAAGATATCGCGGCAGCTCGCCCCGTCACACCTGCACCCATGATGCCAGAGCGTTCGAGCAGGGGAGGACGGGGCTTCCCCTCGTGGATGGGCGAAGCAACCCTCGCCAGATGGCGAGCACTTCTCGCCATCTGGCGAGTCCAATCCCCTCCACGTCCCAGGGAATGGCCCCTGGCGAGCTTGTTGCTAGAGTCGACGGTGGGGGTCCGAGCATGGATACGACGTCTCGATGGACCCTGCGCGTGACGAACACGACGCAGGGAAGGCAGTTCACCCTGGATGGTGAGGGCACGCCTCACACGCTCACGGGGAGGATGGGGAGCTCGCTCGAGGCCAGGCTCGACCTGCTTCGCCAGCAGCTGGGGCCCCAGCTCGCGGCCCGGCGAGCCGAGGGGAAGCGGCTTCAGCTCGTGGTGCCCGACGAGTCGCTCCAGCTCGCGCTGGCCCTGGCCTCCATCGCACCAGGCGGCTGGGATGACGTCACGCTCGCCTCCCAGGTGAAATGCACGGATGAGCGGGGCCCTGTATCAGTCCCTGGAAAAGAGACGAAGGCCCCGGCTCCCCCGCGCGAGCCGCCGCCCCCCACCTATGAGAGGGCGCTCTACGAGCTCCAACGCGCGGCCAGCTGGTATGGCCGGCAGGCGCAAAAGACCCAGGAAGCGCAGGCCCTGGTCCTGAGCTTCCCCGAAGCGCGGGCCGATGACGGTGCGGCCGCTCAGCGAGCCATCCGCCAGGGAGAGCAGCTCTCCGAGGAGTTGGACAAGCTGAACGTCCTGGCCAGGAAGTACGGCGCGGAGGCCCCGGAGACCCGGGTGGCCCTCGAGCAGGCCGTGCGGCGGGTTACCTGGTGGACGGGCTTCCGTAAGAAAGCGCTCAGCACGCTCCAACAGGCGGATGCCGCGCGCGCGCGCCGGTTGGCCCAGAGGGTGGGCGGCCCCGCCTCCACCGTCCGGCCGGGCGCCATCGACCACCGCATCCACCTGCTGCGGCCCTCCTCCCGCTGGACGCTTCTCATCGACGAGGCGGGCGCCATCCCCGAGGATGGCTCCGCCCCCACCTCCTTGCCCCGAGGCCGCTTCGTGGGCCTGCTCGTCCCGGAGCCCACCCCTCTTCCCCCGCTGAAGCCGGGCTGGCACGCCGTGGCTCAACGGGACCCCAGGGCCATCGACGCGGTGGTGCAGGACGTCCTCGATGCGCCCGTGGGCGTGCTCGGACTCGAGTTGGACGCGCTCCCGCCCTCACGCGGCGACCGCTGGGTCACCGGTGTCCTGGACCTCATCCACTGGGTCTGCCGCCTCCTCCCCTTGGAGGGAGCGGCCCACCTCACCGTACTCATCGAGCAGCGGGGCGAGTACGTGGCGGATACGAGCTGGAAGGCCACGGCCACCGAGCTGCTCCGGCATCTCACCGAGCAGGAGCCGGATCGTTTCCGGCAGCTCTCCCTCGACCTGCGTCTCATCAGGAAGAGCGACTCGGTGCTCAACGGCTACGTGGATGCCCTCGCCTTCACCTGGGCTAGCACGAGTGGGGCGAGCGTAGCCCGGCTGAAGCAGAGCGGGCTGCGCGAGGGCTGCCTGCACTCGGCACAGGCTCGGGTCCTTCGAGAGAGCTGGGAGGCGAGCAGCGGCGGCAAGCGGCTCTCGGGTGAGCAGTGGCGGGCCCTCGTCCAGCAGCCGGACGCGGAGGTGTCGGGCTCCATCCCCTACCTCCTCCTGTCCCGGGTGCGGGAGAGCTGTCTCCAGTCCCCCCTTTACTGGCAGGCGCTCCTCGACTCGGTGCGGGCCCACCTCGACAGCAAGGCTGTCCGGCTGCGCGAGCTGGGCCGGGAGGTGGCCTTCCTCGCCTCCTGCATGCCCCAGGGCCACAGCCTCAAGCCCCTGTTGCGTCTGGCCTGGCTCACGGCACGGCTGGAGCGGGCCAACCATGCCGGCGAGGTGGACAACGCCCTGGAGCAGGAGCTCGAGGCGCTCGGGAGCCGGCTTCGGGACGAAGCCCCCGTGCTGGTGTGTCAGGCCGATCTGGATCGCGCCGTGCTCGCGACGAATCGGTTCGACTTCAGGGCGGCGACCCGGGCGCTGGCCCGCTGGACGGACGTCGCCCCCGCCGTACCGGGGCTCCAGCACTACGGACGAATCCAGAGCTCGCTCGGGCAACATGCCGCCTTCACCGGCCTGTACGCCGAAGCCGAGCAGTTGTTCCTCTCCGCGCTCCAGGCCTTCTCCCTGCTGTCGGACGAGGACGTCGCGCGGGCCGAGCAGCGCCACACGGCCACATATCTTGCCATCGCGACCCTGGACACGCCCGGCGCTTCGCCCGAGCGAATCCGCGAGCGCGTCTCGGCCATCGTCCCCCTCTCCACGGACTCCATCCGGAGGGTGGCACACAGCTCCGCGGTGAGCGAGAAGTTCGCTCACCACCTCCTGCTGCGCTTCCTCGTCTCGCATGGCACCCCGGAGGAGCGGCGGGCCTACCTGGACGAGCGAGAGGGCTGGCGGACGGGAGAAGGGCACCCGTGGCCGCTCATCGAGCTCTACCGGGGGCTCCTGCACCACCAGGCAGGAGAAATCCCGGAGTCCGAGACCCGCCTCCTGAGCGGGGTGGAGCTTGCACTGGCTGGAGAGCAAGGGCCGACCCTTTCCTTCATCGGATTGACCATCGGTCTGGTCGGCACGCAGCTCGGCCTGGCGATCCACTGGCCTCGCCCCGAGGTGGAGGCCCTGCGACGCGCACTCCCCCAGGCGCCTTGGAGCACGGTCACTGCGGCGCTGGAAGGTCGGTGGGAACGAGGCCCCCTGGCCCTTCTCGAGAGCTGCCTTCCCTTCAACTTCCGTTGAGCAGGAGAGGATGGATGCAACCCGCCCCACCCCCCATTCACCGACGCATCCTGCTCCAGCTCGCTGGCTCCCAGCGCAACGCGCGCGGTCGCAAGCACCGCCCCGGCTTGGAGCTGGCGCTCCGTGACGTCGATGGCCGGGGTCTCTTCGATGACGTGGTGGTCCTCTACAAGGCGGATGACAGCGCCGTGGAGCGCGTGGCTCGAGAGCTGGTCGAGGACATCCAACAGGAGAGGCCTCGCTCGCGCGGTAAACCGCTCGCCCTGGGCAGGGGAAGCGCGTGGACGGACCCCTCGCGCAGAAGCGAAGCCCGAGAGCCCATCCGACGCTTCCTCGAGACGTTTCTGCGCCAGTTCGGCTCCCGGCTGGCAACCACTGAGTTCGTCGTCTCGACCGTAACGGGCCCCCCAGCACAATGGACTCTTCTCATCGAGGAGCTTGAGCAGGAGGGCGTGATGGCCTCGCTGGTACGAGAGGGCGCGGATGGACGCTTCATCGTCCAGCGGCTCCAGGCCCCGGCGGGACCGGCCCAGGGTCAGCACCCCGAGCAGCAGTTCCGCTTGCTGGGCCACTCGCCTTTCGCCTGGAACGTCCTGCTCACCGGGCCCACGGGCGTAGGCAAGTCACACGCCGCGCGGAGACTCCACGCGAGCTGGGCGAAACACCTGGAGCGGCAGGGCGAGTTCCGGCCCATCAATTGTGCGGGCATTCCCGCGGACCTCCTGGAGGCGGAGCTCTTCGGCCACGAGAAGGGCTCCTTCACGGGTGCCACCCACACCCGGGAGGGACTCTTCCGCTCCGCGCACCGGGGGACCGTCTTTCTCGATGAAGTCGGAGAGTTGCCGTTGGCGCTGCAAGCCAAACTGCTCACCGCTCTCGAGCTTCGGAACGAGGGGGGACTCTGGGTCCGCCACATCCGCCCCGTGGGCGGAGAAAAGGAGCACCCGGTGGATGTCCGCGTGGTGCTCGGCACCCACCGCAACCTGTGGGAGGACGCAGCTGCGGGGCGCTTCAGGCTTGATCTGCTCGGCAGAATCTCCACCCATGCCGTGGCCCTCCCCGCCCTGACCGGCTCACGGCACCGGATACTCGGAGCGTACCTGGATCGCCTGGAGTTGATGGAGCAACACGTCGCCCACCGCGCTGGGGGAACGGTGCGTTTCATCCTCCACCGGGACGCCATCGAGGCACTCCAACACTTCGCGTTCTCATCGGAGAGCCAATGGACCTGGAACTTCCGAGACGTGGAGCAGTCCACCGAGCGGCTCGCGCTTCTGGCCTGGTCGCACCGGCGTGGGAAGACGAGACGCGTGGGCATCGGCACCGATATCGTAGCGCAGGAGACCCATTTCCTCCAGGAGCGCTGGGGCACCATACCTCCCGGCAAGCCAGCCGAACGGAGCACCTGGGCGGACCTGGAAGAGGCGATGCAGGCTGGTGCGGTGGAGTCTCTGTCGGAGCTGGAGCGATGGGAGGCCCGATGGCTCCTCCAGGCCAGGCGCGCCACCCGGAACCACGCGGAGGCCTGGCGCTGGATACGTGAACGCAATCTCCTGCCCTTCCAGGGAGAGCGGGAGAAGGGCAACCCCACGGATTCCTTCAAAAAACGCTGGACCCGGTATGCGGAGTACTGGAAGGAGACACTTCGTTGAGAACCTGGCTCTGCTGCTCGGCCTTCTCCTCCGTGGCTGCGCGGGGACCCAGCCCGCGCGCTTGGCGTCGGAGCCTCGCACCGGGCCGCTCGCCCGACTTGAGTTCCAGCCCTACCGCACCCGGCTGCGCACCAGCCCCAAGCAGGAGTTGCCCATCGTTGGCCGAAATCTGGGGCTTCGCCGACTTGATATCCTCCCGCGCTCCAAGCCATGGCGAACAAGAAGACAGAGGGTGACATTTCTCGGACCCAGGAGCCCGGTGAGTGCATCCGAGAGAAGACCATCGGCGAGATCCGCACCTTCATCGCCGAGTTGGGGAACGGGACGACGCAATACCGCACCGTCCACAGCCTCACCGAGCAGATCGAGCATCAGTACCACTCTCGCTTCATCATCGAGCTGCTGCAGAACGCACACGATGCCCTGTTTGCGGCGCCAGACGTAGGCAAAGGACGTATCGAGGTAGCACTGGTGACGGAGCCCTCGGGCGCGGCATCGCTCTATGTCGCCAACGACGGGCGGCCTTTCCACTACGACAACTTCCTCGCGCTCACCCGCCTCGGGCAGAGCAACAAGGATCCGACCCAGTCCATCGGTCACAAGGGGCTCGGGTTCCGCAGCGTGCTGGAAGTGTGCGATGCGCCGGAGATCTACTCACGCGCACCGGACGCCCCGGATCTCGGCTCCGGGGCGACACGGTTCGACGGTTACTGTTTCCGTTTCACGCCAGACATCATCATCGCCATCGGCGAGGCGGCGCTCGAGTTGCAGAAAGGGGGCAACGAGGCGCACGTCAGGTTGGATGGCGTTGTGCTCTCAACCGGGTCTGTGGAGGCGGAGCGCTATCGAGATCGGCTTGGTGCGACCGGAACGGATCCCATGAGGGAGGCGCGGCTGCTGTCGGCGTACCTGCTGCCACTGCCAGCAACCGCGCCCGACCCCCATGTCGACACCTACGCGTCCCGCGGTTTCAGCACGGTGGTACGGCTCCGACTCCGCGACAAGGCCTCCCACCAAAAGACGCTCGAGCGACTCGCGGAGATCGACGAAGAGACCTTCCTCTTCCTGCACGCGCTCTCGCACCTCGAGCTGCACGTCGAGAGCGGGAAGTCCCGCAGCTATCGCAAGTCCACGGTAGCAGCATCGCCCGGGAGCGTCGAACGCAGAGTTCGTGTCACTCAGGATGGCGTCGAGGGGGAAGCCGTGTTCCGGCTCTGGGAGCGGACCGCAGGCGGCGCGAATGAAGTCGAAACAGCGGAGCTTCAGGCCGCCGTGCAGAAGCTTCCGGATAGCTGGAAGAAGCTACGCGAGGCTTCTCTCGCTGTTGCCGTGCGCTGCGACCGCCCCGCGAAAGGGCTGTACTTCATCCACCTTCCGACGAAGCGTTCCACGGGAGTTGCCGCACACCTGCATGCACCCTTCTACGGAGACCTCAGCCGCAAGGACATCGACTGGGAGAACCCTCTCAATGAACTGCTGCGCCGCTATGTGCTCGGGTGGATCGGCGAACTCGTGCACCAGTACCTTGCTGGAGGAGAGGTCGAGGATGCGCTCGCGATCGTCGACCTGTTAGCGCCGCTACAAGGAAGCAGCAGCGCGGCGGAGAGCATCCTCCCGGGTCTCAAGAACGTCGAGTTGCTGCTCACGGACAAGGGCTGGAAGACGCCCCAGCAAGCAAGGCTGATCCCCCGGCTCGCAGGCATGAGACTCCTGGGAGCGGACCAACTTCGGCACCATGCCTCTTTCGCCGCCATCCACCAAGCGCTCGAGTCGCGTCGAACGGCTCTCACCCACCTGTTCCGCCAGCTTCAACTCGAGGAGAGACCCACCCATCACGAGTTCGCAGTCACCCTGCAGGGCGTGGCACGTGCCCTCCACGCCCGCACTCAGCAGGAGCCCACGGAGGATGGAGCGGAGTGGGTGACGTTCTGGCTCGAAACCGAGCAACTCATTCCTCGCACGCATGCGCGGGTGCTGCGCGATCAGTGCGTGCTGCTCTCCCGGGACGGTGAGTTGTTGGCGAGCTCCGCGTCGAAGATCTTCTTCCAACCGGGTAGAGGCGAAGAGGATGATTCCACTGCGGCAGAGGGAATGAGCCGGATCGAGGTGCCCCGCTCGCTCAAGGGCCGCATTGCGTTCCTCTCGGACCGTATTCCGCTCCTCCAGGTAGCCTCGAGTGGCAGGCGAGAGAAGACAGCCGTCCGCCGGTATCTCGGAGAGACACTGGTCGACGAGTACAGCGCTCAGCCCATTCTACGCAATGTCGTCATCCCCTCATTGCCGAGCGGAAGGATCACCGAGGGCACACAGGAGGCGGTTCGCTGCAGGGAGGCGCTCGACTTCGCGCTGCGCATCATCCGGGGCTCGCGCGAGCACGCCTCGCTGATACCACTGTTGGGTCAGCTGCTGGTGCCCTGCCGCGGGGGATGGTTCGTCGCATCGGACGCGGCATTTGGACCAGGATGGGCGCACCGCGGAGGAGAGGCGCTTCTAGCTTTGCTCGATGAAGCCAACACCGAAGAGGCTGCCCACGAGCGGGACCGGCTGCTGCTGCCACCGGATGATCCGAGCTGGTCAGGACACGGAACAGTCCTGGCAACATGGCTGGAGCAGGCAGGCACCACCCGCGGGCTGAGACTGCGTCCATTCACAG
This sequence comes from Archangium primigenium, assembly GCF_016904885.1. NCBI lineage: Bacteria > Pseudomonadati > Myxococcota > Myxococcia > Myxococcales > Archangiaceae > Melittangium > [Archangium] primigenium. The sequence goes on along the minus strand of NZ_JADWYI010000001.1, from coordinate 4,695,770 downwards.
ACTGGGTCCCCTTCTGCTGGTTCGCCCAAGGCAGGGTCTCGGAGTTCCCGGAGCAGGCACCTCGCGGGGTATTTCCTAAACAGTGGCGAGCCTACCTCCAGCGGTGCCGTCAGACCATCACTTCGACCTTCTGGGGCAACTTCACGTATGAATGGGAGGGACAACAGCGTATCGCCGCGCTCGATGGTTTCGACGCGCTCTCTCCGGCGGGACGGGCCGCTCTGACGCAGGTTCTTCTGCACTCGCTCTCATGCTGGCCGTCTGGGTGGAGCACCACCACTCTTCGAAAGCTCGGGGGACGGCCCGATACCATTTCGCCGCTCTCGTTCCTCGGGCACGCGCTCGAAGAGCTGGAGTGGATATGGGTTGACGAAGAGGCAAAGGGGGCGCGCCCCCGCGATCGATGGTTCGTGCAGCAGGCCGTCGATCGCCGTCAGGCACGACAGTTCGAGCACCTGCGGCCAGCGCCGCTCTCCGTCGTGCGCACCGCCATTACGATGAACCCATCGCCCGTGGAACAGCTCGTCGCGCTCGGAATGCCGCGACTCGACTTCGAGCAGGTCTCGTCCAGCCCCCGGCTCCTTGACGACTTGGCCTCGAGCGCGGCCGAGCAGCGGTTCGATCCCGTGCACCGATCGGTGTTCCTGGCTCAGGCGCGCGATGCGTGGGCGGCCTTCGAGCCCGCGAGTCCGCCACAGTTCCCACGCCGGTTCATCGTCATGCGTGGCAGTCAAGGGCCTCTGGCAATGGAGCCAACGCCGGAAGACCCGCTGTACGTCCCGGACATCGCGGCGCGTGGGCTTGAGCGGACCCTTTCAGCGAAGCTACCGCTCCTGCAGATCGCGCCGAAGGTGGCCACCCTCCTGCGACCGACGCTGCAGCAGGTGCTCGGCGACCGCGTGCGCGCTCTGTCGAGCCTGCAGCTTGAGCCCATGCGAGGTGACGTCGCATGGACGCCTTCCTCGACCAACGAGCGGCTGGATAAGAGTTCGCTGAGCTGGCTGGCGCCGTTCGCGCTGACGGTGTCCGCTTTTGCTGGGGAGCAGTACGGAACCCAGACGAAGCAGTTCGCTCAAGCTCAGGCCCTGTTGCGTGCAATACGGATCGAGCCAGTCGAGGGGCTGGCGGTGCGCGTGAAGGGGCTCGGGGACGGGGGCGCCGAACCGGGGCAGGCACTGTGGCATGCCGAGTCCAGGACGCTCCTCTACGATCCAACATCGAAGGAGTGGCTCGAGGCGATGGCCAGCCCCCTTCAGCAGGTCCTCGACAGGTATGACCTGGTCTCTCATCTCCGCCTCGCGCTGACCCGCCTTGGGAATACGCGCGAGCCCGATATGGAGACCCAGCACCGCGCGCTGGCCTCAGTCGGCATCACGAACGAGCAGCACGAGGAGGTCCGGCAGCGGTGGTTCAATAACCTTCAGTGGGTCGTCGAGCGGCTGCGACCAGTGATGAAGCTGCTCCATCCCAACTTCCACGTCGGCCAGCTGGCAACGCTCGGCTCCATCGATGATGTGCTGGCCTACATCAGCCCCTGGGTGGAGCCGGAGCTCGACGCCGCATGGCTCGTCGCGCAGGCCCGAGAGAGTGACGATCGCGCGATGGGTCTGGCACTCTGGGGGCGGCTAGGCGGCCGGGCGGAGTTGCTGGCCTGGAACGCGGCGTTGCGCGCGTCCGGCCCCGAGTACAGGGAACTCGATAATCCTGAGTGGCGCGCTCAGCTTCGCACCCACCGCGCGGCCACGCTGATCCCGCTGCTCTCGATTGCACGCTGGCTCGCCGCGAAACAGAACCAGCCAGGCGACTACGTGCGCGTCGTCGGAGCGCTTCAGAAGGATCCCGAAGCGACACACCTTGCACATACCTATTGGGAGGTGCCATTCCACGCGGCGCTCCGTGAACTTCGCGGCGCGTTCGGCGAACTCCCCGGTGCGGATGCAGCCCTCGCCCTCCTCGAGACAGCGACAGACATCAACATGCTCTGCGCCGCCATCGAACGTGAGCTGGAAGGCGCTGAGCCACGCCTTGATCCATCGAGCCTCCTACGTGACAACCTGGACCGGTGTGGACAGCTCCTGGGGCTAATCCAGAACTGCGCCGCCGCATGGCGGTTGAAGCGATCACAACCCATCGGACCCTGGGCACAAACCACGAACTTGCTGCTGACCCACGTGCGCCAGGGATTGATGCGCGGTGATGGATACCTGTCGCGCTTCGATGACGCCGAAGCGCTGCGTCGGCTTCGCGAATACATCGAGAGTGCGGTGCCAGATCCCTCATTCTGGTCCACCATTGAAGGCGGCACGAGCATCGCGGACGTGCGCACGCGCCTGGGCGTCACCGCCGAGGATGAGGCGACGGCGGCGGCGCCAATCACGAATGCCCAGCAGGAAGCGCAGCGTAGGGGACGCCTGGCGCGCGTGTGCGGCGGCGAATATGACCCTGATGCGCCAACACTGGGAGCGCAGCTCTGGGTGGATTTCTCGAAAAAGTTTTCCGATGCGGAGCTCGGCGCACTGACGTCCTCCCTGGAAGGTACGAATCTGGAGGTGCTCGAGCGTGGCGGAAAGAGACGGCAGACGAAGGGCAACGGAGGAGGCAGCGGAGGAAATCGCAAGGGCTCGCAGATGAGCGACGGCCAGAAGCGCATCGTGGGCCTCATCGGCGAGATCCTCGCGTTCCGCATCCTGCAGAAGCGCTTTGGAGAGACTGCAGTCGGCGCGAGCGCGTGGTGCTCGAAGAACAGCGCCTACGTCTTCACCGATAACGAGGGGGACGATAGCCTCGGCTACGACTTCCGGGTGGTGGACGGCCGCTGCACATGGCACATCGAGGTCAAGGCCTCACTGGACGCCAGCGAACAGTTCGAGCTGGGTTCATCTGAGGTGCGCGAAGCCCTCAAATTGGCCAACAAGCGCCGCCAGCGATACCGCATCCTGCACATTGGCAACCTCAACAGTGAACCCCGTGTACGATTTCTCCCGAACCCATACGATCAGGACCAGCGGGATCGATTCATCATTGATGAGGCTGGAATGAGGGTGCGGTACCGGGAAGTGAGGGATGAGGAGGATGGCGGTTGAAATCGGAGCTGGAGCAGCTGGGGTGTGGGTTGTACCAGCCCTCGATGCATTCGAAGATGGCCATCCGGCCCTCTGCCGGAGAGCGATCTCCGGGGCCGTCGCTTTTCTCCCCCACGTTTCCGCGACCTTCGACCTTCGGCGGGCACGACAACAGCGGAGGGCCTTCGCGCTGGACAGGTCGGCTTCTGGTTGACTGGCCAGCCCCTTTCTGGCGATTGGGGAGGACGCGGAGCGGCATCCCGGACTCTGGCACGAACGCGCCAGGCTGAGCCTGTCATGCACCGCCCTCGGGGTTCGATGCGCTGCGCTTCCACGCCGCGAGGGTCTCGTTCGCGTCGTCGACGCTCATCGTCTCCCGCGCAATGAGCCCGTGCTCGATCTCCGTCGGAAGGCACGGCTGGAACTTCGACACGCGCGATCGCTGGTCGGGGTCAACCAGGCGAGCACCATCGGCCCAGCCGAGCGGTGCGCGCGCGGCGAGCGCATCGATGGCCTGCCGAATCGCGACCATGCTCTCGGCGGCGCCGTCGACAAACGTGATGAAGGTGTTGCCCGGCGACACGCGCGCCCCGAGCTCCGCTTCGAGAAGTCCCGCGAGAACGCGGTTGCCTGCGCCACCGCCGAACGTCCACCACCGGCACCGACCGTCCGAGCCCTGCTCGAGCGGAAGCGGTGCATCATCGAGGAATGCATGCGAGGCGCGTTGAGCCTCGATGGCTGTGACCGCCCGCTTCGACCAGGAGGCATCGTGCTCCGAGCCATGCAGGACTCGTCGCATGGCCTGACAGAGCGAGCGCGCCAGGGTTACGGGCTGTCCATACCAACGTGGATAGCTACCCGCCTCCGCAGGCGCCACCGAGCAGGTCCCGCCCTTCCAGTCGACTCCGACGATTCGCCACGGCCGGCCCGCGAGCACGAAGTTCGGGCTCTGGCGCTCCTTGTCCTGCAAGAAAGCCGCATCCACGACGCCGACCTCCGTCTGGCCGTACATCACGCGGAGCACGCGCGGGGTCGAGAACACCGCGTAGAGTTCGAGGAAGTTGCGTGCGCCGTAGAGCCGCTCGCCCCGAGCGCCGAGAGCAAGGCGTGCATCCGCCTCGATCAGGATGTCGTTGTCCACCATGTGTCGAACGATCGCCTCGCGCTCTGACGCCGAAACCTCGCGGAACGCCGCGCAGCCTTCGAGCCAGCTCCACCAGGCATGCGCGGCGGCTCCGCGCTCCTGCATCGACAGCGCGATGGCCTGATGCGCCAGAACATGCGGCGACCACGACGACGGTCCTGCTGGTTCGACGTAGCCGTTCCTGAACAGGTCGATGATCGCAGCAGCGCGCAGCAGCGCGTCGTCATCGGTCGCGAGGAAGGTGCAGTTCGCCTTCGTCCCGGCACGCCGCCCCGTGCGCCCCATCCGTTGCAGGAAGGACGACACGCTGCTGGGCGCGTCGATCTGAATCACATGATCCAGATCGCCGACGTCGATGCCGAGCTCGAGCGCGGACGTCGCGACGATGACGCAGTTTGTGCCCTCCTCGAATGCCTTCTCGGCGGCCGTCCGCTCCGAGAGCGCGAGCGACGAGTGCGAGAGGTAGACATCCACGCCTCGCTGGGAGAGACGATGGCCAAGTTCCTCGACGCGCCGACGGCTATCAACGAAGACGAGCCGCCGCGTCCCCGGATACAGGCGATCGATGAGCAACGCGGCGTTATCGAGCGAGCCGACGAAGTCGAGCGCAAGCTCCGGCGGCTTCCGCCCGCCACCAGGGTCAACGATCCGTTGCGGTCTCAAGCTGCTGCCGCTGAGCCATGCAACAATGGCTTCAGGGTCGCCTACGGTCGCCGAGAGGCCGATGCGCTGGATGTCGGCCTCGGCGATTCGAGAGATGCGCTCCAAGAGCGCCACGAGGTGGGCACCACGATCGTCGCCCGCGAACGCGTGGACCTCGTCGATGACGACGGCTCGAACATGAGCAAGGAAGCGCCGTACCGGAGTGCGAGCGCTGAGCAGCATCGCCTCGAGTGACTCAGGCGTGATCGCCAACACGTCGGGCGGCTCGTCCACCTGGCGTCGGCGAGCGGGCTCCTTGACGTCGCCATGCCACTTGCCGGCACGCCTGCCGATGAGGCCGGTGAGACGATGAAGCCGCGCCTCCTGGTTGTTGAGCAGGGCGCGGATCGGCGCCACGTAGAGCACCGACACGCCGCGCCAGTCTTCGACATCCATCTTCGAGAGCAACGGCAAGAACGCTGCCTCGGTCTTGCCTCCCGCAGTAGGCGCAAGCACGACGCAGTTCGCGCCGTCGAGGATCGCTTCGGTCGAGAGCGATTGCACGGGACGCAGACCGCTCCACCCAAGGCCGTTCGCTATCTGGTAGCGAACAGCAGGGCTCAGGCGGTCTATGGCGTCTCGCGAGGTAGTCACAGGCTGATCTCGATGTCATCCGGCTTCTTGCCGGCGGCTGCGGCCTGCTCCTCGAGCGTGAGCTCCTGCGCATCGATGCGGATGTCGAGATCCTTGCTCGGGTCGAACTCGGGAAAGAGGTCGACACGATCCAGGATGGTCGCGACGAGCTTTCGCAAGAAGATGCGGGGCGCCACGCCGACCTTGCCACCGAGCTTTCCCGCGACCTCGGTCGCCAACCCGGAGAGCACCGCGTCGGAGACGCGGGCCTTCATGCGGTCAGGCGCGTCCGTCGGATACAGGTCGCGCACGCGACGACCCACCTCGACCAGGCGCTCATGGTCGAACGGGAACAGCCGTACTTGGACGTCGCGCGGGTTGTCCCAGCGGGCGTCGCCAGAGAAGTCGACGTGCAGTCGCTGGGCGAGCGGCGGCAGTCGCTTCACTCCGTTCGGCCCATCGAAGAAGGCGGGCGTCCCGGTGATGAGCACGTACAGCCCTGCGAACCGACCGCCATAGAGGTCATCAATGAGTTTTCGGATCGCCTCCAGGCTTTTGTCTCGGCTGTCGGAGCGAACCCGCTGGATGGTCTCCACCTCGTCGAGAACGAGCATCAGGCCTGGCCTTCCGCACTGATGGAGGACAGCGAGCAGGCCCCGCAGGAAGCCCATTGCACCCGTGTGGTCTACCTCGCCCTTGATGCCCGCCTGCCGCTTGATGTCCGCGCTGACGTTCGGCTGACCCATCAGCCAGGCGATGAGCCCCTCGGCCAGCGCATGGTCCCCAGCCACCTCGGCTGTGTGGTAGGCACGAAGTACCGCCGCGTACTGCGGCTGTACCGCGCTCACGTCCTTGAGGCGTGCTTCGAGCAGCTCGCCCACGCCCGCAGCCAGCGCCTTCATGTCGTCTGGATCTCGGAGCGAGCGTGAGACCTCTTCTTCGAGGCCCATCAGCCATTGCGAGATGATCGCGCGAAACGCCCCCGTGTCCCATTCGGAGGTTCGCAAGCCCTCGGTGGCTCTTCGGTAGACTGTCTCCAGCCGATGCAGCGGCGTGTCGTTCTCCGAGATCTGAACCTCGGCGACGGCGAAGCCGCGTGCGAGCGCCTGTTGCTGATACCAGCGGGCGGTGAAGCTCTTGCCGCAGCCAAAGTCGCCTCGCAGCGCCTTGAACACGGCCCCGCCAGTCGCGCAGCGTTCGAGCTCCTCGCGCAGCGAGACAGCGAAGCGGTCGGTCCCCACGGCAAACAAGTCGAGACCTCGACGCGGTACCGTTCCCCGGCGCAGCGCCTCGGTGACGTCCTTGCGGAGCAGCACGCTCGGCGCGCTCATTCGGTCACTCCAAACTGCGAGAGGAGCCTTGCCTTCTGCAAAACGACTCGGCGGCCGGCGACGTCGTGTTCAACGATGGCGAAGCCGTCGGCGTTCAGGACACCCATCCGCGCAACGACGCCGCCCACCTGATGGGGACGCACGCCACACGCGTGGGCGAAGTCCGCGGCGGTCATGCTGCCACCCGCCCCCACGAGCACACCGAGCCAAGTGAGCACACGCTCGATCTCGGGCTTCAGCACGCCCGCAACCTGCTGCGCAAAGAGCTTGGACTGTCTGAGCCGCACCACCAGGTCCGGCTCGCTCGGAGCGTGAGGCGGCGCCAAGGCCGACTTCGCGGGCTCCACGGGAATGAGTTGCAACTGCTTCGTGGTAGGCGCGGTCTGCGTCGGCTGGATGGCAGCGGGCGGGGCTGCCAATCGTATGATTTTTAGCGCCCACCAGTCAGGTTCAGGAAGCACGCGACACGACAGCTCGACATCCTCGCCAACAACGCGGTCCAGCCACTCGGGTCCAATCAAGAACGCAGGAGCAACCGCCTCGGCCAACGACAGCCCGCCGTGCTCTCCGTAATGGGGCGCGCGGTTCGCGACCGACGTGTCCCAAAGCGCGGCGACCCCCGCCGCCCCGCGCGGCTTCCACGACGTCCTCGGCAAGAGCACTTCGTCGGCCTGCGGCTGCTCGCCTTCGGCCAGTGCGCGCCAACGCGCTCCTCCCGTACTCCCCTGAGGAAGGCGGCCAGCCGCGACACGCATCGCATCGCCGGCGACGTGGCCATGATCTGCAACGAGGAGGACGGCGCGCTCCGCGCCATCGGCAGCGCTCAAGAGCGCCTCGAGCGGCAGAATGGGCGTTCGGCTGTAGTCGACCGCGACCTGCAGGCTGCCCTTGAGCTGCTCGTCGATGGCGTTCACCACTACGGCGACGACCCGGTGATCGCTGGCGATGGCCTGCTTTACCTCGTCGATGAGCGCGTGCCCCGCGTGGATATCGCGCCGGAAGAACACCGTGAGTGGCTCATCCCCCACCAGCTCTCGAACATGCGGATTCTCCGCCCAGCGAGCGTCGTCTCGATCGGTGCCTTGGTCCCCGAAGCGCGGATCAGCCACCCCGGCGAACAGCGCGGCCCGACTCACCTCGGTCAACGTGGGAACGGCAGCCAGCACGGGCGGGATCGGCAGCTGCCCGTTCCAGCCAGGCACACGCCACGCGATCGGGCTCCATCGACGTTGATCGCGCAGCCGCTGAAGCACCTGGACGGCCGCCGCGTAGCTCATGCCGTCCATGAGGACCAGGAGCAGCCGTCGGTGCTCGCCGCCCTTGAGGAACTGGGCCACGACACGTTTCGTGACGTGCTCGATCGGGAGCACCTCGCTCGACGGCTTTCCGGCATCTACCCAGGCCACGTAGGCCTGTGCGAAGCGTTGGTCGTCTGCTCGCGCAACTGCATCCACCGCGTCGAGCAGTCGGCGAACGGCCACCATCAGCTCTTCGCCTGCGCCGCGCATTCCGCGTACACTTTGCCTTGCCCAGTCGAGGAAGCCTCCCTCCTCGGCATAGCGCCGGGCGAGGTCGAGGGCGGCCTGCCACGTGGTGCCATGCTCGGCGAGTTGCGGCCGCACGCGTCGCCCGAGGATCCACGCGGCAAGCCGCGCCGCCATTCGCCGCGCTTCGACGTGTTCCGAACGACGAATCGCCCGATCCAACCGATGGGCGCTCAGGTGCTCAAAGGCCGCGAGCACCGCCTCTAGCGTCTCGGGACTCGGCGCATCGACGAACGCCAACAGGGATTCGGCGAGAGCTGCCTCGCGTGCCTTGTGACCGGCCGGCAACCACTCGCTCGCCGTAGCGAGCGCCGAAGCGCCACCGCCGACAGCATGCTGCTCTGCTTCGTCGAGCAGGCGACGATCCTCAGCGCTCTCCACGGACAGCACGGCTTCCAGTAGCGCCGGCGCCCCCCCCGCAGCGTACGCAGCTCGGACTTCACTCGCGAGTCCGGGCGCGATGCTCGCGACCTGACCGCTGACGAGGCCGCGCAAATACGCATCGGGGTGCTGCTCTGCCGCCACCAACAGCAGCAGAGCCTGAAGTGCCTTGTCGACGAGACCGAGCTCCCACGCGCGGAACCCCAACACTCCTACGGGTCCAAGGCACTCCTCGATCCAGTCGAGTGCCTCGCGCCGCACCGCCCGCAGCAGATCGTCCGTCTCGCATGCGCGAGCGAATGCAGGCCCTGCGTCCGAACCGCGAACCCAGCGAAGCCACTCGGAGGGCCCCTCAAGTGCGCGCTCCGGGATGCCGAACCGCGCCTCGACAAAGCGCAGCCAAAGCCCGCTGCGAGTCAGCCGAAGTCCCGTGATCTTGAGAAGTCCCTCGATGGTACCGGAGAGGACGAGCCGTGCGAGCGCCGTCGAGGAGAGTCCGGGGTCCACCTGACGTGCGCCGAACAGCGCAGCGAGGCGGGCGTCACGAGCGACGTGATAGATGCGACCGCCCGCGAGCCGGCAGGAAACGTCGAGCGGAAGCGCGTCCTCGGCCCAGTCGACGAGGTACACGCTCCCCGACGACGTTTTCTCTCCAGGGGCCGGCAACTTCGAGCGCAGCTCGAGTTCGCAGGCCGTCGGGATGATTTCCCAAGCGAGGCCATCCAATTCGAAGCGCCCCGGCTGACCTCGGCCGAAGAGCGCAAGGAGACGCGAACGGTGGTCGCGACGAAAGAGCCGCTCGACCTCCAAGCGAACGTCAGCCTCCGAAAGGAGCGGCGACTCCGTCATTCCGGCCTCCGCTTCCAGGCCGTGATCCTGATGACGATGCGCGACGCTCCCTTGCCCTCGGTTTCGAGGCGCTTCGCAAGCTTCCGCAGCGCATCGGCAGCAGCTTGCGCGTCGCCGAGGTCGCTCGACTCCTCGAGGACGATCTCCTCATCCTGCACCGGCGGGCGCGGCGGCTTGGGGGTGGGGACGCGCAGCAGCTCGTCCGCACGCCGGGTCAGATCAGCAAGACCGTCGGCGAGCATCTTGTTGACTTCGTCAGCGGTGAGCAGCGCGGCGAGGTCCTGAAGAAGCAACTTCGCGCGCTCGCCACGTTCGGCATCGCCAAGGAGCCCCTTCACCTGTCGAAGGACGATCCAGCGCGCATCTTCCTCGAGCAAGCGCTTCGAGGCGGCGGCGGTCCTGAAGTTCCGCTCCATCGCGGTGAGGGACGTCGTCGGCGCGAAGCTCGCGAGGTCGCGCACCATCGAAGCTCCGTCACCGCTACCCAGCAGCTCGAGCAACGTGGCACATGCTCGTGCCGTAGCCAGACGCGGGGCATCTCCGGGCTCGGCCCAGTCACGAATCTTCGGTTCGAGCGCGGCCGGCAGGTCTCTCGCGTCGCGAACACGGGCAAGCGCCTCTTTCACCTTGTCCGCGAAGGCCGACAGGTTGCGGGCACCCAGCGCTCGTCCTCCAATCGCCACACCGAGCAGGTCTCCGGCTCGGTTCAGGGCCTCCGTCCACTCGGCGAGCGTCGGCAACTCGGGACGCAGAAGCTCGACGTCGTCGGGGAACTGCCCGGGACGTGGGGGCGCGAAGCTGCGACCATCGCGCCGGAAGGTTCGCCCACTCCACGATGCATACAGCGAGATGAGGACGTCTTGCACCTCCGGCGGGAGCCCACGCGTCCGCTGCGGATCAAGCCAGCCTCGCACGTTACCGACCGTCGGCGTGTCCATGCCGGCCTGCTGCCGCTGCTGCTCGATGTCTTGGAACGACCGCTCCCGAAGCAGCACCGCAACGTCGCCGGTCTCCGTGATGCCGAGCGGATCGGCGTACGCGCGGAGGTCGTTACGTTCGCCGCGCTCCACATTCATGCGGCGCTCACGCTCGTCGAGCAGCTTCTCGACGAGCGCCCCCACCCTCTCCATGCGCGTCGCCGACACCGTGCCGTCGAAGCGCGGATGATGCGGGTACTTCTTCGACAGCATCGTATCGACGACCTGCCGGAAGCCTTCCTTCATGGTGCCCGCGAGGACGGTGCGAATGTCGAGGTCACCGAGAAGCGGGATGAAGTGCTCATCAACCGTGCGCGACTGGTCGAGGAACGCGCTGTCATTCGCCATCGCGAGCCCGTAGGCCTGCGCGAGCGTTCGCTTGACCAGCGCCTCTTTCTGCGCGCGAAGGCTTGCGAGGTCCGCGCGCGTGGTCGACTGATCCTCGACGCGAAGGTGACCGAGGTACTTGCGAGCATCCCCGTCGAGGATGTGCTCCAGGACCACCAGTTCGCCGAGCTCGCGCTCGAGCGAGTGGGAGAAGAACGTCGGCAGCCAGACCACGGTCGGGTTCGGCGGTGCATCGGCGGGCCGCGAGTCCCGGTAGCGTTCGACGGTTCGGAGATCCTCGTCGGGGCCATGCCCACGCTCATCGAAAGGGTAGTCGACGATGAGCTGCCACTCGAGCTCGCGCGGGCAGGTCAACGTGGTCTCGTCCATCTCGCGGACGTTACCGTAGCGAATGCGCCCCTTCCGGCGCGTGCCGTAGAACGTCAGCTCGGTTTCGACCACAGTGCCATCGCTGTTGAGCTCCAGCGCCTGGAACAGCAGGCGCCGCATCGTGGCCTTCCGGGCCCCCGGCGTATCGGCCTCCGCGGCCTGCGCGAGGATCGGCTGGAGATCGATGCCAGCGAGATGAATGCTCACCTCGGGATCGGCCTGCTCGCCCAGGCGAAGCGCACCGATCTGGCTCGCCCAGTCTCGCAGCCGCTGCGCGACCACTTGCATCTCGGCGCCGGGAATCGGCGAGGCGATGGTCCCGTGGTTCAAGTGAGCCAGGCGCTTGACGGTGAGCCCCTTGAACGGCCTGGCCTCGGGGACGAGCGCGGCCATGAGCAGCGTCTTCGCGAGGCGGTTGTCGTTGCGGCACGTGCGCTGCGTGCAGCCGCTGCAGCCGAGCCGGCGGTCGTGGTCTTCCCGCAGGCGCTGACATGCGCTGGGCGTGTCCGTGTTGTGTTGGCGACGGATGATGGGGAGAAAGCTCTCGCGATAGAGGTCGCGGGCGCGGTCGAAGCGCGCCTTCATCACCGGGTCGTCGATCGGGTCTTCGCTCTCCGCGAGGGCGTCGAACGCGTCCCCGACGGGCACGACCCGGCCGGTCTCGAGGTCCGGCAGATGGTTGACCAGAAGCTCCATCAAGATGCGGATCGCAGTGCGCTCGCGCTGCAAGCAGTCCGACAAAGCGACGAGCGCTTCGACGAGCGCCGGGGAGAACGGATAGACCTTCTTGAAGTCGGCCTCATCGCCCTCGCTGCCGATCAGCACGCTCTGCGCCTGCCCCGCGGCGCGCCACGTCTTCGCGAAGTCGTCGGCGAGGCGCTGCGCCGCTGAGTCATCCTTGGGACGAACCACGCGATGAGCGACGATGGCCGGGAGGTTGCTGTCGGCGAGGGTGACCGTCTCGAAGCGCCCGTCGTGATGGGACAGGTTGCGCGATAGCTCCGTGCGCACCGCGCCCTGCGCCTGCTCACCGAGGAACTGCGATAGGTCTCGCTGCCGCGCGATGAAGCTCACGATCGGGATGGCGCGATCGGCATCCTGCGCCTCCTTCAGCTTCACCATCTTCTGAACCTCCCGCCCGACGAACGGGAGATCGCTCGAGTTGCCGGCAAGCCACAGCACCAGCTCGTCGAGGTAGAGCACGATGGCGTCGAAGCCAAGCGACCTGGCATGCCGACTCATCACGCCAAGTCCGGTGTCCAGGTCAACGAAACGTCCCTGCTGCGACGTCCACGACGTGAAGAACGTCCGAACGAGGTCGCTGAACAGCTTGGCGCGAGGGCTCTGCGCGTCTCGATCACTCTCGCCGACGTAGGTGGCGGAGGCCGCGGCGTCGAACGATGCAGCATCCCACTTGCGCTTCTCGGCGAGCTTGCCCCAGCCGGTCGCAGCCTGCTGGACTCCGCCGTTCAGCTTGCCGAAGAAGGTGTCGTCCCCGAGCGTGATGCGCAGGCGCCGTGCATCGTCGAAGAGCCCCTGGTCCGCGTACACTGCGGGAACGGGCGCATCGGGATGGTGCTTGGCAGCCCAAGCGACGTAGGAGCCGAGGATCTTCGACTCCATGTCTTGTGCGCCGAGCATGTGAATCGGGAGCTGAAGCAGCTTCTTCTTTCCGATCCACGGGTTCTTGCCACGCAGCTCGTGCAGCTCGGCACGACGCCACGGCGCCGGGTGGTCCGCGAGCATCAGGTCGAGCAGCGCCATGAAGTGGCTCTTGCCCGCGCCGAACGACCCGTGCAGGTACGCCGCCTGGCTGCGACTGTCGCGCAGCGCGCTGCCGATGATCGACAGCGCGTGCTCGAACGTCTGCACGATCTTCGGCGTGATCGCGTAGTCCTTCACCGTGCGTTCGGGCTGAGCGATGCCACCCGTGAGGTCCTGGACGAAGTCGCCCTTCCGAACGGCTTCCGGCAGATCGAGGAGGTCGTGGATGCGTGTCATGAGGAAGCCTTCTTCATGGCGTCGAGAACCGAGGGCCACGGCGCGGGTTCGAATGCCTGGGTGGGCACGAGCTGCGAGAGGACCCAGTCGAGCACTTCGCCTGGGGTGAGCGCCGGCAGCGGAACACGGACCTCCGGACCGGTGTCGAGATCAGGGCCCACATGACAGTGCAGGGCGGCGTGACTGCACGCCCCCAGACCCTGGCGATCGCCGTTGGGCTTCTTTTCGGTCTCCCGGTCGTCGGGGAGATGCACCGCGACCGCCCAGCTCGAGCCATCGCTTCGCTTCCCTTCGACGGAGACGGTGAACGAGTGGAGATGCCCCTTCCGGCTGACCAATCCGAGGACCGAGATTTGGGCCGTCTTCAAGTCAGCAAGTCCGGTCAACGGCTCGGCCGCCTGGGCGTTGTCCTTCCGAATGGACCACTCGACGAGCTCCCCCGAGCGCTGCTGGCTGAAGCGACCGCGAATGCTCTTGTCGCAATGCCCGGCCTCGGCAAGCGCGATGAGCCTCTTGCGAACCTCGCCAGTCCACGTCGGCGGCCCGGCGCGAACCTGGCGATGGCTCGTGTACAGCTCGACCCAGGTCTTCACGTCGCCTCCAGCAGCATGGCGCGATAGGCCATCCTGAAGTTCTCCGCGGTGTTGGGATGAGCGCCAACTCGCCAGGCCTTCAGCCATTCCTCCGGCGACGTGCCGAGGTCGCGTTCGAACGCTTCGCGCTCCTCCTTCACATCGATTTGGGCGAGGGCGTCGGGATCGGCATCACTCCCCCCCACCCAACTCGCGAGGCTCATGGCCTCCGCCGCGAGCGCGCGTTGCCCGTCGCCCTCTCGGACGAGGAACAAGACAATCGGCTGGGTGCGCCTGGGCGCTTCGAGCAAGCGATCACGGCTCGCATCGAGGTCGAGCACGACCTCACGCTCGTTGGCCGGGACGAGAAGGACCAGACGCGAGGGCTCTGTCAGGGCGCCCTCGACGTCGTCCTTGCGCACGGGATTGGCTCCCGCCGCGGCGAGGCTCTCGACCTCGCCGACGAGCCACTCTCGCAGGCCGAGGTCGGGGCACCAGACAATCGCGACCCCGCCCTCGTCTCGTTCGATGGCGTTGATCATCGCCTGAACGGGATCACGCACGGCTGCCTCCCCGCTCAATCGCGATGTGCGCCAGGGGGTGAAGCTCGAGCACGGGCACCTGCTCCCTCACGCGTTCGAGAAGAATGCCGTGCGCCATCAATCGAATCTTGCGGCTCAGTTCCAGCTCGCGACCGTCGGTACCCACAGCGTTCCGCGCTTCGTCTGTATCTCCCGGAAGCAAGAGGCGACGGAAGGTGTCGATCTGGTCCGTGCAGGCGTCCTTCAGGTCCTCGACGATGGGCCAATCTCCTTCTCGACGAAGCTTCGCGTACGAGGCGGCATCCGCCATGAGCTGAAGGAAGATGCGAGGGATGCCTCCGCTGGCCATCGCCGCATCGGCGACGAGGCTTCCTCTGGCGGCGGCGCGAGCACGCTCCTCATCCCAGGGGAGACCAAGCGATACAAACGTCTCGGCATCACCGGGATCGAGCACCTCCTCGGGGAGCTGTAGGCGACGAAGGAGTACGTTCTGCAAGAAGGCGCGACCCTCGCGACCGCGCTCGCCGTCGACCTCGACAGCTCGCGCGGACACGAAGCGCTCACCCGCCCGGATGATGGTCTCCGCGTGAGGACCGAAGGCAGCATGCCAGGGGATGACCGCGACCAACTCCACCTCTTCCGGCAGCGCAGCAAGCGCATCGAACAGCTCCATCGACGCCGGACCTTCGGGCACCTTCTCCAGGCCGTCGAGCAGCAACGTGACGCGCCCTTGCCTGGAAAGCCGCGCGACTTCGACGAGCACCAGCCGCGCGAGGCCGGCGGGGCTCCAGCGGCTGCTGACGCTCTTCTGCGACTCCTCGAAGAGCCCCTCCGACAACGACAGGTGGAGTGTCTCCTTCGCGACATATGCAACGCGGCCCGCGATGCGTTGGAGCATCTGCTCGGGACCGAGACGTCGCATGTTCTCCCAGCGGTCAAGCGGGATGAGGCATGCCACGCGATGCGGCTGGAGCAGCTGCGCCGCGCGCGCGAGCTCGGTGCTCTTTCCAACTCCGGCGGGTCCACCGAGCAACACCGGCGAACGGTTCGCCAGAATCCAATTGGCGATTTCCTCGCTGGCGCCCCCAGGTCGCCGCACGTATTCGGTCGCGCCGGGGCGAACCGGAATGTGCGGCATCAGGGATGTCCAATTCGCACTCATGAGCTGCTCTCCGTCGCCACGTATCGGGCGGGGCGCCCGCCCAGCTTCTCGATCAGCCCGTCCGCTTCGAGCTTCTTGAGTGCCTTCTTGATGAGGGCCTTCGTGACGCCCACTTCGCTCGCGAGGTCCGCTTCGGTCGGGCCTTCCGGCAGCTCGGCCTCCTCGTCTTCGCCTTCATCGTCATCGCTCTCGGGTTTCCAGCTTTTCAGCGCCGCGAGCACGTCACTCGGGTCGACCGTCGTGCGCTTCGGAGCGGCGGGCGGCGTCCACGCGCGCAGGTCGCCCACCGCGATGCCAAGCGTGTGCGCCTCGCCAGCGACGAAGTCGCGGAAGAACTCGCCGAGCTTCATCTCGCCGAATGCAGCCGACGGCTCGTTGTGCCACTGGAGGAGCCAGGGCACGCGCTCATCGATGCCCGCGAGCAGGGGAACGAGCCGGTCCCTGGTCCAGCCATCCTCGGACTTGCGCCGCTGGTAGAGGCCCGAGAGCGCTTGCGCCACTTGCAGGTGGTCCCAGCCCGCCCAGCCCACGAGCGGCGTGGTGTCCTCGTCGGTGTTGCCGCCGGGTACGGTGACGAACCGCTCCTTGGGCACGTCGAGCTTGCCGCGCAGGCCCCAGTAGTGCCGCAGGAAGTCCTTGGGCCCGTACTTGTCGGGAACCGGGATGGCCTTGAGGGCGAGGCGCTTCAGCTCGGGCGCGAGCGTGCCTGCGTCTTCGAGGCGCTGGAGCCGCCAGGTCTCCTCCCAGCTCGCGCGCTTCTCCATTCCGGTCTCGGCGTACCGGTAGCCCGCGAGGAAGGGCACGCCTTCGCCATCGACGAGGTCGGAGATGAGCCGCACGAGCTCGAGACCGCTCTCCTCGGTGAGCAGTTCGTGCGCCGCCTGCACCGTAGGATCGCGACCGAGCTCGAGTGCGAGTTGGCGTGCCGTACGCAGCTCTGGCGTGCTCTGGTCTCGGAAGGCGGCCTCGATGCGTTCGAGCAGCCACGTACGAACGGCCGCCGTGAAGGCCTTGGCGTCGTCGGGCGGCGACCAGCGGCGCTTGGTCTCCGGCGTCTCGAGCAAGCGGAGTTGCTTGCCGTGCTCGGGCTCGTCGAGGAGCCGCAGGCGCTGGCGATAGAGATCGGCGAGCGGCCCGCCGACGTCCGAGGGCGCCTCGCGCTTGTGAACACGAAACCATTCGGAGGCCGAGATGTCGGTGCTCACCTCGCGCGCGAGGCGCACCTCGAAGGGGCGGTGGTTCGGCTCGACGGGGACGCGAACGGCATCGACGGACGGCGCCTCGACCGTCGGCAGACCGAAGAGGCCGTACACGCGCCAATCCATCTCCTCTTGCAGCGAGACGAGGATGCCCCGCAGCCGCGCGCGCTCGGCGAGGCAGCGCGTGCGGGCCTCGCGAAGCGCTGTGAGCTTGGGCGTCGCCGAGAGGATGGCAGCCACGATCTTCTCGGGCGCGAGCGCGGCCATCTCGCGCACGGTCTCTTCGGCAGCAAGCACTAGGCCGAGGAGCGCGCCGCGCAACGCGTCCAGCTTCGGCACGGGGAGCTGTTGAAGCAGATTGCCGGCCATCTGAAGGCGGTCCTGCCACGGCGTCTTGGAGAGGCGCGCTCCTGCGCCTATCTGGTCGCCACCCTTCTGGAAGAAGTTTTGGCGCCCCCAAAAACCGACCGCTGACGAGTTGAGGTGACCCAAGAGCGCGCTGTAGTCGCCGGCGTCTGCGTCTCGGCCAAGAAGGACTAGCGGCGCAGACTGCTTGCAGACCGTCGAGCGCTCAGTGACAACGAAATGGTTATGAGTCGCGACTTCGCCATACGCTATCTTCCTCTCAGCTTGGAGCTTGTCCGCAGCCACTTGGTGCCACTTCCACCAGGGTTGATTGTCGGACCGGTACGTCCCACCGTTGAACGTTGCGCGCGCATAGAGATGCTCGCGATACGGCCACAAGAAGCGACCGAGAGCCGGGAGGAGGTGGATATCAATGAGGTTTCCATCTGAATCGTAGGGAAACACACAGTGAGTGACCGGCCCAGCGGACCAATCGCGCGGCGAGTCACCCGAGAGAATCGGGCGAACGTTCGCCGCGTCGACTCCAAATCGACGGAAGACACCAACGTCCAAGCTGTAGCAGTCGTCGGCATTCGTCATACCGAAGACGCCCGTTACCGCGATTGACTTTAGTCCAGCGCCCTTTTCATCAAAGTCCTCAAGCACGCCGCGAGCGCCACCACCGGCCATTATCCACGGATGCCTGCGCAGTTCCCGGCGTGAGACAGCCTCGGTCGAAACGTGAACGCCATCAAATCCGAGATCGTTGTGATGCCGTACGATCTCGGTCCATACGGGCGCGCTTGCCGGAGCAGGAGGCACTTCTCGTTCACCGCGCTTCCCAAGCACGGCAACAATATCCGCCTCTGTCCCGACACGATTCTGACCAAATAGAAGCAGAGTTGGTGTGCCGTGACCAGGGAGGTAGCACCCCGAAGTGTCGATGATCTTGTGCACATCGAGCTGCGGCAAGACCTTCTCGATGAGCGTCTTCCCGTAGTCGCGCTTCGTCCAAGCGTTGCTGTTGATCATCCCAACGAAGCCGCCCTCGACACCAAGGTCAAAGAAGCGCTCCGTGAACGGCGCGGCCAGCGCGTACTTGCCTGCCGCGCTCTCGTACATCTCGCGGTACTTCTTGCGCTTGGACGCGTCCTTCTCCGTGATGTACGGCGGGTTGCCGACGACCGCGTGGTAGCGCTTGGTGAGCACGCGCTCGACGTCGGGGCGGTTCTCAAGCCGGAAGAGCCGGTCACCCCAGCGTAGGTCATCGTCCATCGACATCTGACCCACGCTGAGCACGCGTTGGTCGAAGCGATGCAAGAGGCTGTCAGCGACGACGACGTTCGGACGAATGTCCGGCGCGCGTTCGAGGCGCTTGATGCCAACCGCGTCGAGCACCGCGAGCACTAGCCGGAAGCGTGCGATGGCCACCGCGTAGGGGTTGATGTCGACGCCGTAAACCTGGCCGAGCGCCCGTCGCGCGAGGTCCGCGATGGGCTCCGTCGGCGCATGGGCCTGCCATCGACCCAAGAGGCGGCGGAAAGCACCCAGCAGGAAGTGCCCCGAGCCGCAGGTTGGATCAATCAGGTTCACCTCGGCGAGGCCGAACTCGCGGATCGCCGGATCGAGCGTCTGCTCAAGGATGAACTCCTCGACGAACTCGGGCGTCTGGAGGAGCGCATAGCGCTTGCGCACCGCTTCGGAGAGGTCCTGGTACAGGTCGCCAAGGAAGCGCGTGTCCTCGTCCGCGAACACGAGTGCGGGCGCTCCGCTCGCATCGGGCTTGCGGAAAAAGTCAAGCAGCGCCTTGGCACCTTCGCTCGAGGGTGCGAGCACCCAGACCGGGTTGTGGCGCGTGTCGAAGACGTCGCGCGCGCCGGGGAGCTTCGCCAGCTCGCGGAAGATCGCGAGCAGGTACTCGCGCGGGCCCAAGAACGGCGCGACCTGGAGGAAGAGCGCCTCGCGGTCTTCGGCCGCACGCAGCGCTTCCTTCGTCGCGCCCGCCACGCGCGGATCGACGTAACCGCGATCTTCGAGCGTGCGCACGAAGACTACCGATAAAATCCACGCGACAGCGAGCTGGGTCACGCGCTCACGGCGCCACGGCTCGAACCCGACCCCGGTTTGACCAGCGTTCTGCTCTTCGGTCCACGCGGCACGAAGTCCCGCCTCGACACGCTCGGTCTTGGCACGCGCAAGCAGGTCCTTCTCGAGCGCCTTGAGCGCGGGCTGCAGCAGCTTGGGCAGGTTCGTCATGATCAGGGCGTCTCCGCGGCTTTATGGGCGTTCGCCAGCCATGCATCGGGCATGACGAGCCGCTGGCTCGGTAGCGGCACGGGTACGGGCAGCCGACCGTTGATGGAGGGGGCGGTGCCGTCAGCGTGCGAGGGCACTACGAGAAGAATGGCGGGCGCATCGCCGCGCTCGGAGCCTTCAACGATGCGCGCGAGCGCAGAAGCCAGGCCATATCGCGCGAGCGCGCCCGGCCACGCCAGCACCAGGGTCTGGTCGCGTCGGTGGAGCAGCTCGTCGACGACGCGGTCGGTCGCCTGGCGTACCAGCTCGACGAGGAGTGGCCAGTCGGGCCCGCCGGGACCGGCGCGGTCGGCGGCCTCGACATTGGCCCAGTCGACGCCAAGTTCCTCGGCCTGACGGCGAATGGCGTTCGTCAGAGCGTGGTCGAGCGACACCGCCTGTGTCTCGAGCGCCCCCGCGAGCGCGTCGATCGCACGGCTCGCGACGTCCGCGCGCACCTGGATCACGCGGAAGCGGCCCGCGGCCACGCCGCGATCGAGCTGATCCTGAAAGGCGGCGGCGCGTTGCGCTTCGGGGCTGCGCCGCTGCACGAGGCCCGGTGCCGTGGGCTGGCGCGAGGGCAAGGCAACGGTCATCGATGTGTTCGCGTGCTGCCCGGGTCGTGCGTACTCGCCCGTGCCGATGTCCGGCATGAAGACGAGGCCGTGCGGCGCGAGCAACTCGTCGAGCGCCGGACGCTCGGGGAGCGGGACCGCCTCGGGATAGCGAGCCGCGATGCGCCGCCGGACGACTTCCGGGGAGAGCCCCGCGCCCGAGAGCACGGCGAGGCTCAGGGACAGCGCGCGCGCCGCGTCCATGCCGCGAGGGTAGAGCTCGAGCCGCGCCGACGCCGCTGCGCGCTCGCTGGCGCGGGCGGCGAGGGTGAGCCGCTGGTCGGCCGGCAACGTCGCCAAGGGAGTTCCAGCGGCGACCTCGGCGAGCGAGGCACGAACGACTTCGGACGAGGGAAGCGGCTCGATCGCGGCAAGGTTGTCGGCGCTCTCCGCGAGGGCCGCGAGCGCGTCGAGCACTTCGGGGTCACGCGCCACCCAAGGCGTGCTGCCGATGCGCCGCCAGGTGGCAGGAAGGTTGGGTCGAAGTTCCAGCGCCACACGCACGAGCGCCGCGGCGGTGCGCACGTCGTCGTCGCTGGGCGTCCCCTCGGTGCGGGCCTTGGCCAACGCGTGGGCCAGGTCCATGAAGGGCGCCGCGGGCGACGCGGCGTCGAGCGCGGATGACAGGGCCTGCGTGAGCGAGGCCGCAGCAGCGTTGTCCGCCCAGCGCTTGTTGCGCAGGAACTGAAGGCTCGAGTGGAGCTGCGCGGGCTCGATGCCGAACGCCCCAGCGACCTCGGACACCGTGCGCGCGGCCGGGAGCCCGGAATCCGGACGTTCGTCGGGCAGCGGATCGAGCCCGACCAGCACACGGAGCCGACGATTCGCCTCGTTCGCGCTGGCGCGTCCGATGAGCTCGCGAGCCCAGTCGCCGAGTGAGCCCGGCGTTGGCTCTGCGGCGGCGATGGCCGCGAGCCGCTCACGAAGCGCGTCGGCGCGGGCACGCCCGAGGAGCTTCTCGATGCGAGCGGCGGGAGCGAGCGCGGCATCAATGGTGGTCTTGAGCCCCGCGGCCATCAAGCGGTCGACCGTGCTTGCCTCGATGCCGGCCTCCGGCTCCTCCAACAGCAGACGTGGGCGCGAAAAGCCCGGCATGAACACGGGGCGGTTTTCGACTTCGAACCGAGCGCGAAGCTGATCGGCGAGCGCCACGATTTCACGCGCGACATGCGTGCCGACACCGCGAACGACCGAGAGCTGGTTGCGCGGCAGGAGCAGCAGCTCAGCGACCGTGGACACGCCGGCCCGGTCGAGCGCGTTGCGTGCGCGCGCCGACAGCGGCAAGGCATCGACGGGCGTCTCGGGACGGACCTGCTCAAGGGCGATGGCGGACGCGCCGTCGTCCGTCTCCGACTCGACCGACAGCGCATGCACCCACGCCTGTCGCATGGCCTCGGCGCTGGAGAACCGGGTCGTCGTCTCGCGCGCGAAGGCTCGGCGAAAGAAGGAGGTCAGCCGGTCGCGGACCGCCGCATCGAAACGCTCGGCCTCGACGACCACCTCGGCGGTCGCGTCGCCCTGCGGGAGCGCGGGCCGCGCGCCGGTGAGCGCGTGATAGAGCACGGCGGCGGCGGCGTAGCGATCCGCGTCGGCGTCCCACGTGCCGCGCAGATACAACCAGGGGTCGCGCCACTCCGCGGTGCCAGCGCTGATGGCGGTCACGTCGGCGGACGAGAGCGAGAAGTCGAGGAGGAGCAGGTGGCTCTGCTTCTTCGACAGACTCGTGAAACCAACGTTGGTGGGCTTGATGTCGCGGTGCGTGACGCCAGCCTCTTCGAGGTACTGGACCGCCGAGAGCAGGTCATCGCCGTACCGACGCGCGAGTTCGAGCGGCAACGTCCCCTGCTCGCGAAGCACGTCACCCAGGCTCCGATCACCCGCGAACTCGAGGAGCAGGCACGGCAACCCGCCGAGCGTGAGGACGTCGCGCAGCGCGACGATGTGCTCGTGCCGCAGTTCCTGCAGCGTCTTCGCTTCGGCGAG
The DNA here is from genome assembly GCF_016904885.1 of Archangium primigenium. Taxonomy (NCBI): domain Bacteria; kingdom Pseudomonadati; phylum Myxococcota; class Myxococcia; order Myxococcales; family Archangiaceae; genus Melittangium; species [Archangium] primigenium. Next base: position 4,673,777 of record NZ_JADWYI010000001.1, on the reverse strand, counting down.
CAGCCGCTCACCGCAGCCCACATCGTGGGGGACCTTCAGCGCGAAGTCGCGCCCCTCGCGACGCACGTGGAGCACCAGCGCCGTCCCGCCGGAGCCCAGGCGACGCTCGACGCGAAGGCCACCTTGGAGGGTGTCTCCCTTCTGGGCTTCGCGCGGATCCGCGCCCGCGCCGATGTCGGCCGCCGGGCGCGTGAGCGCCTCGAGGACGAAGGCGTTGAACCAATCGGAGATGTCGTCGGCGCGAGCATGAGGGTTCGGCTGCGTCGCGAAAGAGATCGCCTCGTCGAGGATCGCGAGATCGGCGCGAACCGCCGAGGGGCGAAGACCACCTTCGCCATCTTTCGCTCCCTTGATGCGCTGCTCTCGCTCGGCAAGCGTCGCGGCGGGGTGCTGTCCGGTGAGGACGAGCCACGCGAGGCAACCCACCGAGAAGACATCGCTCTCGTACGTCGCCTTCTCGGGGTCCGCGAGGACCTCGGGCGCCTGGTAGAGGCGATCCAACGCCTGCGACAGTTCGTGGAAGTGGCGGGTCCCGACGCTGCTGTGCTCGAGCCACGCCGCGGTTTGAAAGCGATGGAGGCGCACATGAATGCGCCCGTCCGCCCCGCGCCGGACCAACACCGAGGCGGGCGAGAGATTGCGGTGCAGAACACCCGAGCGGTGGCAGTGGGCGACCGCCTCGACGATCTGCTGGAGAAGCCCGAGCCGCTCGTCGAAGGTCAGGTTGGGCTCCTGGCGCACGAAGGCGTGCAGCGGGAGCGAGCCTTCGAAGGCCTCGAAGAGCACCGCCGGGCCGAGCGGCGCGTCGTCGACGAAGGAGCGGTAGGCGAGGATCCCGGGGTGCTGCCCGATCTGCGCGAGCGTCCGTGCTTCGCGTCGGGCTGCGCGGTGAAGCTGTGCGCGCCTCTCGGCGGAGGTCGCGGCCGGCACCAGGTAACTGCGGACGCGCGCTTGATCGCGCTCGACGGCGGCGTTCTTCGCGAGGTGCTCCTGATAGCCATCGCCGTCGTCGACGAGCTCGACGAGCTTGTAGCCCCCCACCACGCGCGCAGTCGTGCTCGGGCGCAGGCCGAGTCGATGAGCTGCTTGGAGCAACTGCTTCATCATCGGCCGGTTGACGATGCGCTGAGCGTCGCGGCCATCGAGTCCGTTGACGAGCCTGGAGCCGACATCCTTCGGGAGCAGCAGCCACGGCGGCCGGCCGCCGTCGAGACGCACTTCGGTGACGTGGGAGAGGAAGACCGCCGCATGCACGTAGGGGCGCTCTTTGCCGAGCTGCCGTTCGAGAAGGTCGGCGAGCACCTTGGCTTTCAGGTTGGCGCCGGGATACGGGCACTCGATCGTGCGTCGCCCTCCTCCGTCTGTGAAGGTCCAGTCCACGATGTCACCCGTCAACGCGCCCGGGTGGCTCTTGATTTCGACGAGGAACAGGCCCTGACGAGACAAGAAGAGCAGATCGATTTCGTACAGTCGGCCCGACGCAGGGTCGTAGAGCTCGTGAAGCTCCCACGCCTGGTGCGGATCGGTGTCCGAGAGGGACTCGTGCTTGTAGACGAGGTCGAGCGCCTGCCGCTCCCATGGGTAGGGAGTCGGGCGACCGCGATGAATACGACCTTCGGTGAATGCCAAGCTACTTGCCCCCCACGCTGCGTGCGAGCTCGGCGGCTTCGGGCTCGGCGTCGGCCGAGACAAGGGGCGCGTCGATGTGCGCGAAGCCATGAGCGCGCAATGCGCTCACTGCATCTGCGCTCGGTCGAACGATGACCGTGCGGCCTCTCGCCCCCAGCAGGACGGCAGCAAGGCCTGCAAGCTGTCGGAAGGCAGCGTTGTCCGCGACAGCCACTACCTGATCGGTCCACGACAGCGCGCGGTCCTCGGCGAATGCCTTGGCAACGGCGACGAGCGCAGCGCCGCCCGCGGCGACGAGCTTGGTGGCCGGCGTGAGCGGTGGAACCGGAACGGACGCACTTTTCACGCCGAGCGCGGAAGCAACGTGGTCGAGGGTCGCCGGACCATTCGCTTCGGCAAGCAGCCGCTTCGCGGAGTGGTCGTCGATGCCGCCCCAATCGGGGCCGAAGGGCTCATCGTCGGCAAGACCGAAGAAGCCGAAGCACTCCGAGGGGGAGAACGCGGCGCCCCACGTTCCCGCCGCGTCGCGGAGCAGGATGTCGAGACGGTCACCGGACCCAAGTGCTCCGGCGAACTGCGTCCATCGGGCGTCCGCGTCGGCACCGAAACGACGAGCCGCGCGCTCCCGAGCGTCGAGGGCGCGGAGGCCAACCACCGCGGCGCTGTAGAAGGCCGTGCGTTCCTGCGAGGTCGGTGGACTCATCACTTCGCTCCCTCCTCGCCGTGGCTGTTAGCTCGGCGAGTCTTCGCGTCGCGCTGACGAGCGAACAGCCTCGGCGTCAAGCGTGTGGTGCGGGCGTGGATGGCGGTCATTTCTTCTTCCTCGTCGCGCTGCGGCGCACTGGCTTGGCCCGCCCACGCGTCCCATTTGCTCCGTCCGCGCGCACCCAGTCGTCTACCTCCGAGAGCTTGAACTTCCAGAGCTTGCCGATCCGATGGGCTGGGAGGCCCTTCGAGTCAATCCATCGGTATACGGAGTCCCTGGCGACACCGATGTGAGCCGCGACGACGTCGACGGACACCCAGGGCTCGGCAGGTTGAATCTGCGTCGCGACTCGCATCCCCAGACCATACCAAGCTCCACATGTCCATCAAGGAACTACGTGAGTCGGTCAGAGTCGGTGAACCGCGGTCGCGGCTCACGTCGCCCGCTGCTCCCTCCCAGTCCTTGGCGTACGCAATGGCCCGACGGGCTCGCTCATGGGCTCGGTGCCGCCGACCGCCTAAAGCTCGCTCCCCGGACCTGGGATGTCCAGCGCGAGCAGCATCAAGGTGAGCACTCGTTCCAGGCCAAGCCGAGCAGCCGTTCCGGCCCGGGCAGCCTTGAGCCGGTCAGCTCGCGCACAGCACGCGCACGATGCCCCTCCCCTGCTGCGGCCGGGGCATGGCATGGGCCACCCGCCACAGGCGACCGGGGGTGAAGAGTTAGTTAGGCCTGGGGAACACGGGCCGAAGGGCGGGCAAGGCCCTCCGGGAGCTGCGCGCCGCGTCGCTGTCCAGGTTCGGCACCAGCAGCAGGAGGCCAGCAACCTTCTCCGGGAGCCCTATGCACGGCAACAGCCGGAGCGCCAGTGTGCCTGGCGCCGTGCAGCAGCCGTCCGGAGTGTCAACGCTTCGGAACGGCGCGGTTGCCGGGGCAGAGAGCCCGGAGGGCGCAAAGTCCGCGGAGTGGGCAAGGCGGGCAGGCCCGGGGGCTGTAGCTGCGTCCGCCGTGTGCCATACCGGCCGGCTGATGCGGTGCGAACGGGGGGCCTCGGGCTGTTTCGAGGTGGCGCTGGCGGTGGCGCCCCCCTCCCTGCGGCTGTTGTCGCTGCGTCGTGTTGGCGCGGCAGGGCGGCTCTCGGCGAGGCCCCGTCAGTAGACGATGCAGTCGAACTTCTCGATGACCGCTCGGAGCTCTTCCGGAGTGGTGCCAAGCCGCTTTGCAACAGTGGGGGCATGGTCGGTCAACGCCTTGGTGCGCGCCGGGTGGGTGTGAAGCTCGTCCACGACGACAGAGCCATACCGGCCCGGCCACTTGACGCTGCGTAGCTCAGCGGCTCGTTCTATGGGGTTCAGGATGGTGAAGCACGGCCACTTGGGGAAGCGGATGGTGGAGGGGTCACACTCCATGATGCGGCAGGCATCCAGGCGGGCCTCGGTGAAGTCACAGTCCTCGATGAACCCGTGCTGATAGCCCGGCAAGCTGCTGTACTCGGGCCAGTATCCGAAGTCACAGCCCGTCAGCTTTCCCTTGAAGCGACAGCCCTTCAGGGAAGCGGCCACCCATTGCTGGTGGTTCTTCAGCTCCTGCTTCACCTCGAAGGTGCAGTTGATGAAACGCGCGCCATCGAAGAACAGGCGCCGCGCGGACACCTTCAGCACGAGGGTGCAGCTCAGCATCGACAGGTTGGGGCCCAGGAAGTAGTGCGCTTCCTTATCCGTCAACTCCAGCCGCTCGTTTTCAATGTCCTTGTTCTCGAAGAGGACGTTACCGAACCGGTCCATGGCCACCGCCCCTTTCAGAAGGTGAGCATCCGGAAGAACTCGCTCGCCATGCGCCTGCCGTGCCTTGCCAGGTTCGACTCCGTTCCGGAGAGAATCTCGTACTTGCGGTTGTTCGTCAGATCAACCACGTCGACGCCCTGGCGGTTGAACTGTAGGCGGCCCTTGAATTGTGCCTCCAGCTCGGCGTGCACGAAGCGCCCCCGGGCTTCGCGCTCCAGCAGCCGCGCAAGCCAATAGTCGCCGTTCTTCTCGGCCTCGGCAATGGCCCGCTTTTCGGCACCAGAGAGCCTGTGAGGCCCCCACTCGTTGGCGGCCTTGGTGACGGCTTCCTGGAGCATGTCGCCCACCTTGTCCTCGGCGGGGATGTCCGCCACGGACTTGCCGGGGGGGAGGTGCCAGCGTTGGCCGTCGCTGAGTTCCACCTGCCGGTTGCCACCCCGGTGGCGGATGACGGTTTCCGCCGAGCGGCCCCCGCGAGCCGTCTCCCGGCCAGGGACATGCCCCCTCTTGAGCATGACGACGGCCAGGGGGCCTTGTGGGGAGGTGGCCACCTCCTCCGTCACCGCCACGGCCTTGGCGAGGGCGCTTTCCGTCTCGAGCGTCACCTCCACGGCCTCCGCGTGCGACATGGCGGCGGCGCCCCCCTGCGCCTCGAATTGCTCCGCCGCGAGGTTGAAGCCCGGCAGGGACTTGAGCCGGGGCAACACCTGCCCCAGCGTGTGCCCAGCCAGTGTGGAGACAGCGATAATCATGGCGCGGGCCGCATCCTCGCCCAGCACCTTGCCGAACTCTTCACCGGCCGCGCGCAGTTCCTCGAAGGTGGTGGCGTTCTGGGCCGCAATCACGAGCCGGGCCCAGCCGTCCATCAGGCCGTACACCGTGCTGAGGCCCAGGTAGCCCATGAGAATGACGGTCAGGCTGGCGGCCACCAGCTTGGTGGTTGGCTCGGGTACTACCCACATCATGCAGTACAAGGCGACCGTCCAGACGACCATGGAAACGAGGGCCTGCACGCTGAGCAGCTCGGCCTTGAGGGCGTCGCGCGTTTCGTCGAGCACCCGGCCGAAGGCCAGGGCGAGGGTGAAGGTGTACCGGCCCTCTTCGTCCAGGTAGCGCCCGTTCTTGAGCACATGCAGGCAGTCTCCGCCGCCCCGGGGGACGCACCACTGGAGGTAGCTGTCCGTGAGGGCGGCCTGGGCCACGGGAACGAGCTCACCTGGCCCGTGCTCGCGCTCGGGAATCAAGGCGTAGCTGACGCGGTAGGGCGGCTCCACGTGAGGCTCCAGCCTCCAGTCGCCTGACATGCCTGGCACGACGCTGAGCAACTCGTAGGCGGCGTCCCGAGGCGTCTTCTGCCCCATGCGCACGTCGCGAGCGAGCCGCTGGAAGGCCCTCTGAAACTCGGGCTTGAGAATGGGCACTGGCTGTGTGGCAGCTGCCCCGGGCTCCAGGAAGGCAGCGAGGTACACGGTGGTGGACTCAAGGTCGGGCTCCGATGCCGGGGGCACACGTGCCTTGGGGGCCGATGGAGGCGTGAGGGAGGTGTAGCGGTAGCCCGGCGTGAGGCCGCCCCAGGGGGCGTGTGTGGCGCAGGCCGACTGGGTGAAGAGGAAGAGGACGAACCAGTATGCGAGCAGCTGGCGAAGCGACGCGCCAGGTGGGCGCGAGCCGACACGACGGGTGGACACGGCGCACCTCCGGAAGCGACGGCGCGCGTAAGCCGCCGCTCTGGAATTACACGGAAATACGGGTGCGCCCGTCAAGCTTGGGGTAGGCCAAGGGCGGCAGGATGCAGCAGGTAAGTTGTGACTGGAGAAGAGCCCCTCGTAGAGCGAGCCTACGGGTCCGCCACGTTCTCCAAGTGGAGCTACGGGAACGTCACGTTGTCCAGAATGACGGAGCGCCCGTCCGCATCCCACAGCGTCAGGGTGTACGCGCCGCGGGCCTGCTTCGTGGTTGCCTCGAACTCGACCATGACGAGGCCGGGTGTCGCGCCCGGGAGAATGGAAACGGGCGTCTCCTCCACAGGAAGCGGCGTGAACTCCTCGCCCTTCGCCCCTCGCAGCATGGCACCCGCGAGCGCCCAAGGCTTCGTCCCTGGGTTCTTCAGCTCTACCTCCACCGCGACGCGGCCTCTTACTTCGCTCCCTGCTCGGGCGGACAGGGCCGCTAGCAGGCCAAGGGCATTGTGTGGCCTCGGCTTGATGTCCTTGTGAATGCGTTTGACGGCGACGCCGAGCACGTCATCGAGGAGACCCGCCGCGCGCAAGCCCCGGAGTCCGCCCGGGCCTCTCTGCTCGGCCTGCATGCGCGCCTTCTCCTCGCGGCATTGCTGGACCTCGGCCCGTGCCTCCAGCGCCTCCTGTTTATAGAAGGCCACCGGGCGAGTCTGACGGATGACGTCCAACTGCCGCACAGCCCGGGCGGGGTGTACCACCAGGAGGAAAGAGAGGCTCGCCGGGGCCGCTCCATCGACGAAGTAGACAGTTACCCGCAGCGGCTCCATGTCGCGCATGGCCTCCGAGGGAACGACCATGAACGAATCGGCTGCCTCCGTTACCCGGCGGAAGTGCTCGCGCCCCTCCAGCTCCACACGCGCCAGGTTCGCGTCGAAAAGGAAGTTGCTGGTGAGGTCGGGGGTGATGCAGAGCGCCGGCACCCGGGCCGGTGCGTCCGCCTCCACTTCCAGGCGCACGTCACCTGCCTCGCATGGCGGCAGCGGTGGGCGCTCGGCGGCGTCAGCGGTCGAGGTGAGCAGGGCCAGAGCCATGAGGCCGGCGGAGGACGCAAGGGGCACGGGGAGTCAACCTCACCGGGGGCGCGTGGCAACCCCCTTGGGGTGTGGCCTCTACCACAGCTCGCCGTTTGAAGGGCTCGAGCCTCCTGGCTGTCGAGCGCCCGGGTGCCTTACTCGAAGCTGTCCACGGCCCTGACCTGGGCCAAGTTGTAGACCTTGACGGCATCCGATCCGACGTTGGCCTCGATCTCGACACTGCGCCCCAAGAACTCCATACACACGGGGTACGCTCTTCCTGCGGGCGTTTGGGCCTGCTTGAAACGACCGTAGAGAACCGTCTCACCGAGGATGAAGTCCCCGGTGAGAATGGTGCCCTCGTCCAGCTCGCCGTACTTTGCGGCCAGCTCGACGGCCCCACGACCTCCGCGCACGGTCGCGTACTCCCCGCCTCGAGCACCGGGAAAGCGGACGGTAAGGTTCGTACCGAGGGGGAGGCGCAGTTCCCCCTCCATCGTTCGCACGGCGCGGGAGGGGCAATCCTCGGGGCCGGGCGTGGAGCGCACCTGGGCACCGGGGCAGGCGACAAGTACCCAGCCGCAGCCTGCGGCGAGGCACAGCCACTTTTTGCTGGGGACGCAGCGCCCTTCCGTGCGCTCGGGCGAGAGGGCGGGCTTCTCCTGGGGCGGCAAACGGGACTCTTGCTTGCGAAGAGGCATGGCGGTTGCGAGCGCGGGGGTGAAGGCAAGGGACGAAGCCGCGCCCGTCCCAGCTTCAAACGACTCCGAGGAATTCGCCACTTCGCGGACGGCACCGGCCCGGACGGTAGGGCCCGAGACGGGGGGCTCGGCAGGGAGCGGAGCGTGCTGCACAGCCTGCACGGAAGGAACTGTGTCAGGAGCCGGGCGGCTGCGCACCACCCACGCGTTCGCCACGGCCAGCGCCCCCAGGGCCACAAGGAAGAGCGCGGCATGCCGGAGGGAGTCCACCGCCATGGCGCGCAGCGGAAACACGCCGACAACGGAGGGAATGAAACGGGAGAGCGTGCGATGGAAGGGGCTGCGCACCACACGCGTGGGTGAAGGTGGCTCGCTCGATGACGGCGGCGCTGCTCGCACAGCAACCGCAGCGGACTGCACGGCTGCACGGGCGGGTGGTGGCGGAAGCGGCAGGGAGGAGTCTGGCACCGGAGGCGGCAAGGCCTCCCAGGCACGCTCCGGCTCCACTTCCGCCAACACCGCGACGAGGGCCTCGGCGGGCGAAGCGGCGGCTTCCGGTTTGGCATGGGCGGGCGGCTGGGCCACGTTCACGGGCGCGGGGCCGGCGACGGCCGGGGTGCCGGCGCTCTCCTGCGCCTGGCGGCGCTTGCGAGCGTCCCCGCGTCCGCGTCGGGGACGGGCCGCCTTCCACGCGAGGCCCGCCTCCCCCCCGGCTGGCGGGCCCATGCCCGGCACCTTCACCGTGGGCGTGGCGTCGGGCGCGTCCGGGTCCATGAGGGGCACGTCCCAGGACGCGTCCCCCTCCGCTGCGGAGAGGGCCACTTCCAGGGCGCCGCACAGCTCCTTGTAGTTGGCGAAGCGCGCCTCCCGACGCTTCTCCAACATGCGCATGCACAGGGCGCTGAGTACCAGGGGCACGCGCGAGCTGAAGGCGTGTGGCGAGGGGGGCCGCTGCGCGAGAATGCGGTCGTTCAGGCCCCCTTCGGTGCGGTTGCCAAAGGGCAGCACGTCGGTAAGCAGCCAGTAGAAGGTGACACCCAGGGCCCACAGCTCGTCCCCCACATCGGGTCGGTAGCCTGCCTGCTTCTTGGAGGGGTCGCGCTCGAAGAGAATGTGCTCGGGCGAGCGGTACTAAACGACAGGCCGTGATTCTCGAACGGCCTGGAGGGTAGGCAGGCCAGGGGTAGGCACTTCAGGGAAGGAAGAGGGAGAAACCCGACTCGTTCGGCCTTGTGTGCGCAAGAACTAGAAGACGAGAAGAGCCCTCCCTCGAGGCAAGGTGGTGCTGAGGCTGAGGGCGGGCCAGAGGAGAAAGCTGCTGCGGTGGGCGGAGAAGAAGGGCTGCCCGCTGACCTTGCGACGCTGCATGGCGGTGGCGAAGGTAGGCCAGGGACTGTCGTACCGGGCGGTGGCTCGCGAGTTGTTGTGCTCGGTGTCCACGGTGGCGGATGCCGTGCGGCGCTACAAGCAGACAGGCCGCCACGGACTGCTGGACAGGAGAGCGGGCAATGGCCGACGCAAGGTGGGCGAGCCCTATGAGGCCCAGCTGAAACACGTGCTGGAGGGGACGCCCCAGGACATGGGGTGGTTGCGCACGACGTGGACGCGCGAATTGCTGGCGTGCGAGTTGGAGCGTCGCGGTCTGCCTCGGGTCTCGGTGACGAGCGTGGGCCGAGCCTTGGAGCGAGTCGGCGCGAGCCTCAAGCGGCCTCAACCCGTCGTGCTGTGTCCCTGGCCCGCGCCCCGCCGTGCTCGCCGCGTGTGGCAGCTCAAGTGCCTGGCGGCCCACGCCACGGCGAACGAGCCTGTCTTTTACGCGGATGAGATGGACGTGCACCTCAATCCCAAGCCAGGCCGTGACTGGATGCTGTCCGGCCACAGGCGGCTGCTGGTAACGCCCGGGAACAATCGCAAGGGATATGTCGCGGGGGCGCTGGAGTCCAGGACGGGACGCCTCTCCTGGGTGAAAGGCGCGAACAAGACAAGCGACCTGTTCATCGAGCTGCTGCACGCGCTTGTCCAGGAGCATCCGCGGGCCACGCGACTGCACGTCATCCTGGACAATGCCTCGATGCACCACAGCCAGAAGACGAGACGTGCACTCGCGGCGCTGGGAGGGCGGGTCGTGCTGCACTTCCTGCCGCCCTATTGCCCCTCGGCCAACAAGATTGAGCGGGTGTGGTGGGACGTCCACGCCCACGTCACTCGGAATCACCGTCGCGCGGACTTGGACTCCCTTCTGGGTGATGTGGACGCCTACCTCGAAGGCCGCAACCTCCACGCCACTTCTCATCCAACCCTGCGCAACGGGTATGCCCCCCTTGCCGCATAGAGTCGTTCGGGAATCATGGGCGGTCGTTTAGTCAGTGCCGGGCGGCTCGCGCTCGCCGGTAATGGTTGGCTCTCCGGCGAGCCACCCAATTCCGAAGTCCACCAGGACGGGCCGGCCGTCCAAATCGCGAATGAGAATGTTCTCCCGCTTCAAGTCCCGGTGCAGCACGCCCTGCACGAGAATATCGGCGAGCGCGCGCGCCACCTCGAGGAGGACGCGCACCACATGGCGCGCGGTGGGGTTCTCGTCCAGGGCCCACTCGTCCAGCGTCCTGCCCACCACCAGGTCCATGACGAAGCACAGGTAGCCATGGTCGGGGTCCGGCCACCTGTCGCACGCGCGGAAGCGGACGACGTTGGGGTGCACCACGTGGCGCAGAATGTTGATTTCGCGCTGGCCCCAGGACTCCAGCTCGCGGGCGCGGATGACTTTGAGGGCGTAGTAGCGGCCCGCGCGCTCCACCTCGTAGACGAAGCCGAAGCCCCCGTCGCCAAGCTTCCTCACGATACGGTAGTCCCCCACCATGTCTCCGGTCGCGGGGGGCTTGAAGGGCGGGGCTTTCATGGGAGCTGCGACTCCTCCTCACTCGAAACGCTAGCACAGCGGTAAAGGCCTCACGCCGATACGGCTTGGGGCCGGAGCCGGGGGCGGCGCACACCGAAACCCCTCCGGAAAGGGTGTGCACACGAGCCCCCGGCCCCGGCTCCAACTCGTTGGGCCCCTGCCCTACTCCTCGGCGGGGCTCTCCAGCACCTTGGCCACGCGCATCAGCCGCTTCACCTCCCCGGGGCTCCACCCGCGCAGCATGCGCACCAGTTGCCGCAGCTCGGGCGAGAGGCTGCCCTCGGGCGTGGGCGCGGCCAGCGTCGTGGCCACGTCCGTGCGGCTGAGCTCCAGCAGCACGTCGGCGGAAATGCCGAGCGCGAGGGCCAGCTTCCGCAGCGTGGGCACGGACGGCATCATGCCGCCGCGCTCAATACGTCCATAAACTTCGGGGACGAGGTCCGTCTGCTTCGCCACCTGGGCCTGGGTGAGGCCCAGCCGCTCGCGCACCGTGCGGCAGATGTCGCCGAGAGACTTCTGAAGGTGTCCGTGTTCCATGGTTTGTCTCCACAGGCTTCCAGCACGCCAGCGCGCTCTGGAGGCAGTCGTCCTCTCCTGCACGGCCCCGCTCACCTGACGGGCCGCGCCCGCTTCCCGGCCTTTTTCGCGCCGGACTTCTTCGCTCGGGTCTTGGCGAGCATGGAGCGCGCCAGGGTGGCGAGCGCCGCGTGCTGCACGGGCCTCAGCGTGCGAATCGTCCGGAGGAAGCGGCGCACGCCCGGGGTGTCGGCCTCTGCCTGGCTCGTCGGTGCGAGCCAGGGTGGCGGCTGCTTCGACTGGAAGCCCAGCAGTGTGTTGGCATCCAACTGCAAAGCGTCGCACAGCCGCAGCAGAGTGGGCACGCTGGGCATCATCCGCGCCCGCTCAATGCGGCCGTAGACGCCAGCCGCGAGGCCGGTGCGCCTGGCCATTTGCGTCTGGGTGAGGCCCAGGCGCAGGCGGGAGTCCTTGGCCACCGTGGCGAGGTGTTGTTGAAGGGGGGTGGGCATGAGCGTGCTCCCTCAACGTGTGGCCTGCTTCGGTGACCGTGTGCCAGGGGGTGTCCCCATGAAGCGGGCCACGTGAGTGAGCGCGTCCACCTGCTTCGCCCCCAGCCGGCGCACGCTGCGCAGCAGGCGGCGAAGCGAGGGCCGCTCCTCGGAGGGAGGGGCGGCCTTGGCGAGCCACCTCGGCGGCGTGTCGGAGACGAGCCCCAACAGGGAGTTGGCGTCCACGCCGAGAGCACGGCACAGCCGAAGCAGGGAGGGAACGCTCGGGAGCATGTGGCCGCGCTCCAGGCGCGCGTATACTTCCGTGGCCAGCTCGGCGCGCTCGGCGACTTCCGCCTGCGTCAGCCCAGCGCGTGCGCGCGCCTCGCGGGCCGCTGCCCCCACGTGCCGTGCGAGTGAGAAGTCCCTCTTGTTAATGGAGCCCACGGCGCGCCTCAGTGGGTTTCTCCGGGCTCGCGGCCCGTCAAGTCCGGGGGCAACGGAAATACGCCTTTCTCCACGTCCGGGTGGGCGCGCAGCTTCCGCAAGTCCGAGGCCTCCTTGAGAATGTCGCTGAGTTCCGCCTCGGCCTCCCTCGCGCCGTAGGGCCGCCCCGGGCGGGCGTGCAGGAAGTCGCGCAAGTCGTAACGCATGTCGTCCGCCGTCGCGTAGCGCTCGGAGGGGCTCTGCCGCAGGGCCCGGGCGACAATCTTCCGCAGAGGGGCGGGCAGGTTCTTCGCCGCGTGCTCCACCTCCTCGGGGCCGAAGTGCAGCACGCGGTTGGCGAGCGTCTCCAGCGGCATCAGCGTGGAGCGCTCGGCGCGCACCTCGGGGGGAAACCGCTCGTCGAGGTCCTCCCACAGCTTGTCGGGCGGGTCCAACGGGTAGCGGGCCAGCAGCATCTCCAGCAGCATGAGGCCAAGGGAGAAGATGTCGGCCCTGCCGTCCAGCTTGCGCGGGGTGAGCGGGTCCCTCTGGCGGGAGTCCGGCTTGAGGAAACCGAGGAGGATTTCCGGGGCGATGTAGGCCGGGTCTCCGCGCAGCAGCCCGCGGCGCGTGGGAATGCGGCCGAGCAGCTCCGAATAGGCCGCGCCGAAGTTGGTGAGCTTGACGCGGCCATTCTCCCCAAGGCGAATGCGCATGGGCCCCACGGCGCGGTGGACGAGCTTGAGGGGGTTGCCGTCCTCGTCCTCGCAGCGGTGCGCGTAGTCGAGCGCGTCGGCCACCTCGCTGGCCACGTAGACGGCGAAGTCGGGGCTCAGCCTGCGCCCCACCAACCAGGCCGCGTCCATGAGGGTGAGGAGGAAGCAGCCGCGCAGGTGCTCCATGACGATGTAGGGCACCTCCTCGTGCACCACGTACCCGTACACCCTGGCGATGTTGGGGTGGCGCAGGGCCTTGGAGAGCGTCACCTCCTCCAGCGCCCGGTGCCGGGCCTCGCGCCCGTGCTCCATGACAATGGGCTTGAGGACGACGAGCTTCACCGGGCCGCCGCCAAGCGGCTCCCGCGTGGCGAGCAGGAGGGTGTCGTAGTCGGGGTGCTCGACGAGGGGGCGCACCACCTCGTACCGGAAGTCGCCCTCGGTGAAGGACAGGTGTGGCGTGGGCCCGCCGGGTTTTTTCGATTCGGACATGGAAGGCTCGTTGGCTTGAGGGAAGTGAAAAGGAGGTAGCGGGGGAGTCAGTGGATGTTTCCGGGCCCCGCCTCGGGCGGCGCGGGCCTACCCGCCTGCCCGTCAACAGGGCCCGGGAGCCGCCCGAGGTCGGCCGCCTCCATGAGGATTTCAGCGGCTTCCTCAGCGGCCTCCTTCTCGCCGTAGGGCGTCTGGAGCGTGTGCAGGTAGCCGTACAAGTCAGTGTGCATGTCGCTCGAGCTGGGGTAGCGCTCGGCCGGGTTGTCTCGAAGGGCCCGCGCCATGATTCGCCGGAGAGCCTCCGGCAGCTCGTCCGCCGCACGCCGCACCTCCGCGGGCCCGAAGTGCAGCACGCGATTGGCGAGCGTCTCCAGCCTCACGAGCGCCGTCTCGTCGTCGAGGAGGCTGGACGGGAAGCGCGCCTTGAGGTCGAGCCACAGCGGCTCGCGCTGGTTGCGCGGGTAACGCGCCAGCAACATCTCCAGCATCACCAGGCCCAGGGAGAAGACATCGGCCCTCTGGTCGAGCCCCGGGGGAGAGAGTAGCTCCCCGTGGCCCTCCTCCGGCTGGCGGAAGCCGCGAAGGATTTCAGGAGCGGTGTAGGCCGCGTCGCCTCGGATGGGTTCCCCTGGAAAGGGTGGATGCTCGAGCAACTCCGTGTACATGACGCCCAGGTGGGTGAGCTGAACGCGGCCGGTGACGCCCACGCGAATGCGCCGGGGCCCCACGGCCCGGTGGATGAGGTGGAGGGGTTTCTCGTCCTCGTCCTTCTTGCCGTGGAGGTAGAGGAGCGCGTCGGCCAGCTCGGTGGCCGTGTACGCCACGAAGGAGGGGGACAGTCTGCGCCCCACCGCCACGGCCGCCTCCAGCAAGGTAAGAAGACAGCAGCCGCGCAGGTGCTCCATGAGGATGTAGGGCCGCGTGTCGTCGAAGACGCAGCCCCAGACGCCAGCGAGGTTGGGATGGCGTGTAAGGCCCGCGCACCGCACCTCCTCGATGCAGCGGTCCACCGTCGCGGAGGGATACTCGTGCGGGAGGAAGGGCCTGAGCTCCACCAACCTGGGCTGGCCCTCCATCTCGGGGTAGCCGTTGAGGACGAGCTGGCGGGAGGCGAGCAGCCCCGACTCATAGTCAGGGTGGGTGCCCACGTCGCCGTGGACTTCGTAGCGGTAGCGGCCCCATTTGAAGCCGAAGCGTGGCGCGGGGCGCGGAGAGGAGACAGTCACGGTAGGAGTCCCGGGAGTGGAGGGGAGTGCCTAATGAGTGGCGACGAGGACTGGGACGGCCACGGGCCGCCATGTGTCCGTCTCGTCCTTCATGTAGAAGGTGCCCACCTCGAAAGTGCCCGCTCGGTAAGCCCCGTCCTGCACTCCCACGGGGCCCACGCACTGCTGCTCCTTGCCAGTGAGCGCCCAGGCCAGGTAGCCATCAGGCCGCAGCACCACGAGGGGTTGGAACTCCTGGACGCGCCGGCCCAGCTCGGCTCGGGGAACGGCCTCAGTCTTGAGCGTCACGTCGAGCAGCAGCACGTCCGCTACGAGCCACGGGGCATATTCTGAGGCCTTGGGCGGAAAGAGGTGGAAGTGCATCCGGAGTTGCCTGGCCTCCTGGGGAGACAAGTCCCGGCCCCTGGGCAGCAGCTCCGTGGGGAGCCCGGCCTTGAGCAGAAGGACGGCGAACTCGTCCAGGTCCGCGAGCGCATCCCGGGTGGTGGCATACGCCGCGGGCGGCGCGTTGCTGGCGCACGCCAGCGGACACAGCAGCACGAGGGAGAGCGCGGCGAACAGGCCCGGCAGGAGACGGGCGGAACCCGCGCAGACACGAGTCTCCTCCCGACGCGAAAGAATTTCGCTCGGCACGATGGCACCTCCGAAAACGCATAATGGGAATTGAACTGACGACCAAACAGGTAGCACAGCCAACACAGGAAGGGAAGCCCTGTCCAACCGCGCAGGTCATACAAACAGGCCAACCAGTCAGAGGGTGTTGAAGTGGGGCAGTCAGGCGAGGCGCCGGAGCATGAGGTCGATCATGCCGAGCTGAATGAACGCTTCGGAGGAAGACTCCTGGCGCTCGTAGTCTTTTGAAAGACGCCGCTGCCGGTTCAGCCATCCAAAAGTCCTCTCCCCAATCCATCGTTTGGGAAGGAGAACAAAGCCCTTCGCCTGGTCCGAGCGCTTCACCACCTCGACGTCAATGCCACTCTCCTGGGCCACGGCTTGAACTTTCGGCCCGGCGTAACCGCCATCCACCCAGACCTTTTTGAGGGAGGGGTATTGTTGCGCGGCCAGGGGTAGCACCGCAGGGGTCGCGTCCCTGTCTTGTACATCCCCTGTCGTCATCCACGCGACGAGCAGCAGCCCCAGCGTGTCGACCAACAAGTGGCGCTTCCTGCCCTTTATCTTCTTGCCCGCGTCGTACCCCTTGGTCTCTGCCTCCTGCATCGTCTTGACGCTCTGACTATCGAGAATCCCCGCGGTGGGCTCCTCGGCATGACCCTCTTTCTTGCGCACCTTGCGCCGAAGCTCATCGTTGAGCTTCTTCCACGTCCCGTCCTTCTTCCACTTCGCGAAGTAGTGGTAGACGAGCTGCCAATCCGGCAGGTCATGCGGCATGTACCTCCACTGAGCTCCGGTGCGCTTGATATAGAGAATGGCGTTGACCACTTCTCGGCGCGGATGCAGCACTTCCTGCGGGCCGCAGTGGCTGGCTCGAACAAAGGGCTCTATCAGCGCCCATTGTTCATCCGTCAGGTCCGTGGGGTAGCGCTGTCGCTCGGGCATGGGAAGGTCGCTCATGGCCCTGTGAGATAGTGACGCGAGCGAGGAATGCAACTTGCGCGGTCATGTCGACGCTCCTACCTTCTCGGTCGACTCTTCACCGGAGGACAAAACGGACGGGAGCAATCCACAACGCGACTGCGGCTACAGGGCCGGGGCGGACCGAAAAGCAGCGGGCACCGCACAGAGCGGAGCGGTACTGCTTTTGTTTTTGTGAGGCCGCTATGGAGCGCAGAGGCCCCCTGTTTCAGTTCAACACCCTCTCAGAGAGGCAGAAGCCTGCTTTTGAGAGAGCAGAGAGCTCCTCGGCGATTTGGAATTGATAAGTAAGTCCGCCAGTCCCAACCTGAGACGTCACGCCGGAAAGCACCTCACCACGGGCAGCGGCAGGCGACGAAGCGGAGCCAGACACAAGATCGCCACCTACTCCGGGGCACCTCCAGACATTCCGTGTTTGCCGCAGGAGTCTGAGGTGAATGGCCCTGGCCATTCCCCGCGCTAGCGGGGAGTGGCATCGCCGCGAGCCGTGCGGGGCTGGGCGGCTCAAGGCTGCCCGAAGGGCACCGCCCATGGCGGCGCGCGCAGCGGCCTTGAACCGGACAGGCCCGCATGGCCGCGTTGCGCGTCGGGGGGTGCAAGGGGGCTTGCTGCCCCCTGAGCGGGGCACCGTCCCCGACAGGGCAGGAACACCGTGGCTCCGGTGGCGCTTTACTGGGACAGGCACGGCGAGGCGAGCGGGGGGCCTCGGGCTACCTCCGCGATACCGCAAGCGCGAGCTCGCCGTCGCTGGGGCCTTCTCGGGGCACTCCCCTTACATGAGGTCGCCCTGGTGCGAGGCCTCGTTGGTGGTTGGCAGTGGCTCACGTCGCAGCTCGGCCGCACGCGGCGACGCGGAAGCGAGGTGCAACTCTCGCAGGGAGAGGCGTCATGAGCGCGAAGTGTGCCGGGGACACCCCGACGCTCTCAAACGGTGACGGGTTGCGCCGAACAGGCGACCACGACACGGCCTTTTCATCCCCCCTGAAACACGGTCGGCATGGATTCACGACCCTGCCCGACCCAATGGGCGGAGCGGTTGCGGAGCCACGGCTGGCCACATCTCAGACTGGGGCGAGACGCCTATTTTCCTGCCAGATGGCTACTCAAGCTGCCACCAGGGGGGACAGAGGGGGGGGGGTCAGCTAGCACAGGAGCCATCTGGCAGAGTTGCACGGGCCATTTCCCGTGCAACTTCAAGCGGATACCGTCCTCAGACGGTTCCGCGGCTTGAGCGCCGCCTGGCAACCGCTCAAGGTTCCCAGGCGGCGCGATGGAAAACCGTGTTTTCAGAAACATGCGCGCCGGACTTCCCCAGTAATTCCGCGCGCCTCGCCGCCACTGGCGGTTCCTACGTGTGACGTCCCACGAAACGGCACGTTTCGGGAGCAATCGCCCGGGACCCGCGCGGGCTCCGCAAACGAGAATGGCGGTGGTAGATTCGGGTTCGGAAACGATGATTTCCGAAACACGCGTGACGGCATTCCTTCGTGGTTTCGGGACCTTGCGCATCGAAAGCGGTTCCATACGTCAGCGCTGCGGAAATCGGCAGGTTTCAGGGCATCTGAGCAGGACCTGACGACTCTCCCCTTCGAGTCCCGGGATGAAGGCTCCAGTGCACGCGCCCATAGCCCTGTCACGCAGCGGGACAGAGGGCGGAATCCCGATGGTGTGCAAAACTGACCAATAGCCCACTCAGCCAGCGGCACAGGCTTCCACTCTGTGTGCGGAACGTGTCATTCGTTGCCTACATAAACCCTATGTCTGCCGGGCTGCGCCCACGTACACAGGCACACTATGACCCCTCTCCTGCCCCTGACTGCCCTTCCGGACCGTCCGGTCGAGGTAGACGCGGCCCGGCTGCTGCTGGTCGTGAACCGGTTCGCGACCACTCCAGATGACACAATCCACCAACTCCGCTGCTGGCCGGCGCGCGTGGTATCGCGCTATCTCACGCCGGAGTACTACCTCCAGAAGCTCGATTTCCTGGTTCGTTACCCGGCGTATTTGGCGTACGAACTCGTTGAGTTACACCGGCTTGGGGTGCTGAGCGCGCTGGATGCGACGGCCGTGCAGGCGGACGTGCGGACACTACTCGGCGACCGCGAGCCGGAGTTGCGCACCGACCCCTTCCGACGGTTCTGGCGGGGGGCGTACGAGAGCCTGGATCGCGTGGAGGCATGGTGGCACGCGCGTGGGCTCGTCTTCGTAGGGCACGAGCGCCGCGGCGCAGAGGGCAGTCCCGTGCGTCCCCAGAAGTATTTCTTCCTCACACCGGAGGGAGAACGGATTGCCATCTCGCTGGTGGCGAAGGTGGGGCATGCCCGGTGGTACGAGGATCGGATCAGCCTGATTCATCGGTACTTCGGCGCGCTCCGACCAGCCGAAGTGAAGTCATTGCAGTATTCGCACCCACCCTATCGGGAGGCGCAACTGAACGAATTCATACCGGACCTCGCCATTGAGGAGATCGAACGGAACTTTGCCGAAACCTTCGGCTGCAGACTCGGAGCTCTGCATGGCTGAACAGGACAATACGGGCAGAGTGGTGTCTCCGCCCACGCCCACCGAGGAGGCGCTCTCGGCGGATACGCTCGCGGAAAAGGTGCACGCACGCTACAGCGCCCGAAAGCGACAGGAGATCCCGATCGAGCTCGTTCGTGAGGTTGTCTCCAAGCTGAATTTGACGAAGCCACGACGACGGCGCGCGGCGCGACTCCGGCTCGGCCGTCTTCTGTTCACGGGGGAAAAGCGCCTTGAGGAAATCGGGTCGGCGCCCATTCACTACGACCAGCGCTTCCAACCCGGCGTCAACGTCCTGCTGGTCCCGGACAACGACGTAGGAAAGTCCTCGATCTTGAAGACGATCAAGTACGCGCTCACGGGCGACGACTCCGACTACGACGGTGATGTGCGGTCGTGGCTCCACCGAATCTGGCTCCAGTTCTACATCGACGGTTCGCCATTTACGGTGCATATCTCCAAGGAAGCCAGCTCCGTAGGATACATCGCCTCGGGACATACCGACCGGCCCGCTGACGAGTCCGATGACATGCCTGAACTCCTGGAGAGCATGATCGGCGCTGAGGCGATAACAAACACGCTCCACCAGTTCTTCTTCAAGCGGCTGGGCATCACCGGGCTCTCTTGGACACAAGCTACCAGCACAGGAGCAGAGCGGCGCACCACCACCTGGCGAACCTTCTTTCAGGCATTGGTGATCCCAGACAGCAGTGACCAGTACCTGCTGCTGGACGAGAAGCACTCGATGGGAAACCAGGATGGCCTGATCCTCTCGGTTCTGCTGGGGCTCAGTCTGGTAGAGCCCCTGAACGAACTCCTCATCGAGAAGCAAAAGACCAGGAAGGAACAGAAGGTTAGTGACGAAGAGCGCGCACAGGCTGAAGCAGCTGTCGCTGACCTGCGCCAGCAACTCCAAAGTGCCCAGGACGAGTTGCTTCGCCTGGATACGGATCAGCGCGCCCGCCTCTCGACCTACGAAACCGGGACCTCCGGCCAGCAACTGCTGGACCTTCGTTCTCAGAAGGAGGTCAAGGCCGCCGAGGTTTCGGAACTCGAGCGGCGACAGGTAGAGCTGAACACGAACATCAAGCGTCGGCGGGCGCGCGCTCGCGCCATCCGCGAAGCAGTCGACTTCCGGTTGCACTTCACAGGTCTGGAGGTCTCACTTTGCCCCAACTGCGATACAGATGTTGATGCACAAGCGGTCGAGCGGGAGCGCAAACAGCATATCTGCCGTCTCTGCGGCAAGCCGCCGCATGAGTCCTCGCCGTCGGAGGTGGAGGCGCAGCTCGCGGAGGCCGACGAACTGGAATCCCAGGCGAAGTCGGACGTGCAGATGCGCGAGCACCTGAACGAGGCCATTGTGAGTGGCCGCGCCGAGCTTGACCGACTCGACAGGCAAGAGACGGGGATGCGGGAGGTGCTAAAGCGCGGGCTCGACTACGTGCTCCCCACGCCGGAAGAACAGCGTCAGCGCTCTGGGTTGGAGCAGCAAATCGGTGCAATCAATGTGCGTATCACATTCCAGACTGGTATCATCAAACGCCATAGTGCAGGCGGCGACGGTGCCGGTCTACGCGCCCAAGTACAGGACCGGGTGCGGGATGTACTCCGTGAGGAAGCCGAGCAGATGAACCAAACCGTGCTGACCCACCTCGCCAATTTGACACAGGAGATGGCGCGCCGGATCGGCACTGAGAGCATCACGGACCTCACATGCTCAGCGCTTGGCAAGGTAGGCCTTCGCAAGAATGGCGTCGAGGTCTCCTTCAACAATACCCGGAATCCGGGCGAGCGGCTCCGCGTCAAGCTCGCCTTCTTCCTGGCCATGATGCGATTGGGCAGAGTTGAGCACGCCGGCCGGCACCCCGGATTCCTCATGATTGATCAGCCAGGCTCCGCGGAGATGGTCGAGGAGGATTTCGTAGAGTTCGCGCGCGTGCTCCGCGAGACGGATCGCGACTACGCGGACGAACTGCAAATCATCTGCTTCACGGCAAGACCACCCTTTGCGGAAGCGACGGCACCACAAAAGCTGTACGGGCCCGCCGCTGGGAAGTACGCGTTTTGACTCGTCCCGGTGCTCCCGTCGATCCCGATTCGGGCCCGGCCAAATGGGCAGACTTGCTTGCTACATTCCGGGCACTCGAGCCCGGCGCCGAACCAGGACCCCTGGTTGAACGTACTCTTGGCGCACTTGCTAATTCCACGAGCGGATTTCCCCCCGAGTCTACCGACGTCCTTCTGCTGGCGCTCGCGGCGGCACAGGAGAGTTCGGCTCAATGGCGACTCGTGCACGCACTCGGGCGCACAGCTCCCGCCAACCGCACGGATGTGGTGGACGAACTCGCGGCGAAGTTTCGTGAGTGGCGGAATGATGCCTTTCTCGCGCCCGAGGCGCTGGACGCCCTCGCCACACTCGCGGTACGCAACCCCCTCGCGCGGGCAGAGACGCGCAGCCAACTGCTAAGGCTCACCGATGCCGACTCGCGTTACCTCTTGGTCCGGGCGGCCAAGGTAATCGCTCGGCTTGAGTGCCTCGGCTTCAACACGGACGTACGAACGCTTCTAGACCGCTGGGCGGACCACGAGGATGACGCAGTGCGCGCGGAAGCGCGCCAGCAGGCGGCGGTGCTTCGGCTATACGACACGCTGCAGCGCGAGGATCTCGCGGGCGTCAGGCACGGGCTCAAGGAAGCCCGAGTGGCCTTCGCACGCGCGGAACTGAGCGAAGAAGATCGCCTGGACGCCCGACTGTTTCTTGCCGTGATTGATTTGCTGCTCGCATACCTCGCAGCCATGAGTTCTGAGAGTTCGGATGCATCCGCGCTCCGGACGCAGGCCCAGGACTTGGCGGCGCTCATCGCCAACCCGATGGGCCGAACTTGGTACGGCTACGCATCCGGCTCCGAGGCGCTGCTGGAGTACCGGATGTACCGAATTGCGGACGGGTTTGCCCGCCTCACAGACGCGATACAGGGGGCAGAGGAGTGGACCAATTTCGACGAGGCGTTGGTCGAGCTGGCTGCGGTATTGCGCCTGATGTGGGACTCGGGCACAACCGAAGGACCAAGTGGACTCATGGGCTCGCTGGGCGCACTCGAATCCAGAGTGGTCGTGCCACAGCTCGGTCCATTTCTCGAGCGCGTCGTCGGTCGCGTCCGGCTCCGACGCGTCATCGCCAATCACGAGAGCCGCCACGGGTCAGACGCGCAAGGGGCTGTCCTCCACCGTCTGTACGAGGCAACGCTCGCGGGCGAGTACGCGGGCGGCACGCCAAAGGGAGCGGAGGTACAGTCACAACTCGACCGCGAAGTCGCGGCTGGCCCTTCGCCAGAGAGTCTGCTCCTACCGATCGACCATCCGAGTTGCTACGGCAATGACCCTGACGTGGACGAAGCCGTTCGCCCGCTCCTTGAGGCCGCCCGTGCGAGGCTAGGGAGCGACTACTCTCGCCCAAAGTGGCTGCGATTCGTGGACGTGGTGGTTTTCGTCATTCAGATCGTCCGGGACATCCGGGACATTCTCCCTGACTTCGCCCTCTGCGAAGAGGGCGGCGGCAAGGGCCAGAGGGCTGGGGAGAGCGACCTGCAGGAACACGTCTTCCAGCGGCTGCGCGAACACTACGGACGCAATGTGCTGTACGAGCCCTCGCGGATTGGAGGAGGACGCGGCGACATTGGCGTCCGCTTCCGGGAGTGCGAAATCCCCATTGAGATCAAGGCCGAATACCGCGACGTGAGCCGCAGTCACGTGCAGGCGAACTATGTTGGCCAGACAGACGACTATGCAACCGCTCGGGACCGGTTGGCTCTCCTGCTCGTACTAGATGTGCGAGCCGAGAACGCGGCCCGCCATGTGGTACGCCGCCGCGCTGTACGTAAGGCAGGTCAACCCGACACGCCGGGCTTCAAGCTGTACAGCTTGCACGAGGCCTTCTGGGTGACAGGCCTCCCTGTCGACCCTCAGATCGCCAATGCGAAAGAGAATGCCGTGGTGGTCGGCTTGGTGCAGGGAAACCGAGTGAAACCCTCTTCCACCACCACGTACAGCAGCCGACCTGCGCGCACGTGACGTCCCTGGTGTGAGGCATCACAGTCAGCACCGGCAGCGCGGGACTACTGGGGGCAGGAGCGCGCCCCAAGAGATTTCACAGCCTCATGCAGTGAAATAGCCAGCCACCACGAGCAAACACGCCCGCTCGTCTGCCTCAAAGACAGCCAGACAACCCCCTGCTCGTCCTTTGAGCGGAGACGCGGAACAGAATAAAGCGCTGGGCATGCAGTGGCCTACATGCACGCAAATCCAGCCCCTGGACGGGCGCGCCCAGGATCCATCCACACGATGCTTCCCCTTCCGCAAGGGGCCTGTGGACGCGTGTCACAACATGCGTCGGAGAGCATGTTACAACATGCTCTCCGGTGCAAGACCCGGGCGACATGCGAGGTATCGCCTGTGGCTGCTTGCCTGCTTCTCCATCCCTCTTGCTCTTGCCGCGCCAAAGGTGAAGTCGGCAGTTCCCCGGCTCTCTGCTGCGCCTTTGGGTGTCGCCGCCACGATTGTCCCTCTGACAGGGTCCAGAGCAATCATCCCCAAATGGGGACCCCAGAGCAGGTCTCGCCGCTTGGCCAGCTCTGGAACCGAGAAGCCGATTGGCGGGAGAGTAGGCGCTTGGGACGCACTGCGTCCGAGGCTGGCTTGTCCTCGGCTTGCTTCAAGAACCGCCCTCATTCACGGCTCGTGTGAATCAGTCGGAGACCAGGAAGAGCCAAGGAGTTGAAGCACGGCCTGGGGGCGAGAGCGGAAGTAACCCAGGCCCGAGCGCAGTGCCTGCTGAAGCCGCGCCAACTCCGGGAAGAGCTGGTTGTGCGTGGCACGTCGGCGCAGCGAGCGCCACAGCCGCTCAATGGGCTGGAGTTGAGGGCTGTAGGGAGGCAGTCGGTAGAGCTTCAGCTGGGAACAGCGATTCAAGGCCCAGTCCACGGGCCGCCCGCGGTGCCAGGGCGCGTTGTCGATGACGAGAAGGACTTCGGGGTACGTCTCGGCGGGGTAGGCCCGTGAGACATCCAGCAGGTGGTGGCAGAACGCCACCTGCAGCCGCTTCATCTTGGACAGCCCATCGCGGCGGCGAGTTCGGGTGAGGCTCCCGTACAGACGACTCGTCACCTGCCCCGTGAGCACGTTGGCCGAGGCGAACGTGTGCACGACGTCCTTACAATCCCGGGTCCCAATGACGGGGCGTTCGCCCTTGAGGCCCAGGGTCGCCGTGAGCGTGGGCACCATGGGAAAGCGCGCCTCGTCCTGGCTCAATAGGACAAGCTCGCCTCGCTCGGCCTGCTGTTTTTTTCACCCAGCTCCCGCCGCGCCTGACGCTGGCGCTCGGGGTCCGCGCGCAAGAAGCGGTAGGTGGGTCGATACAGGCGCACACCGTGGCGGCGGCAGAAGTCGCCCATGGCCGTCTCCTGGACGCGGATGCCGCTCTGGCGATGGAGGAAGTCGGCCAGCGCCACGTGGGTCCAACTGGCGCGTGCAACGCCACACGCCTCGGGGCCTTGGCGTATCCAGGAGAGAATCGTCTCGGTCAGTTCCTCTGGAATGAGCGGCGTTCTGCCAGGGGCCCAGCGAATCCGCAGTCCCTCCAGACCTCCCGCCCGGTAACGAGCCAAGAAGCGCTGGACGTTGCGAGTCGTGGTCCCCAGGTCCTCGGCGATTTGCGGCTGGGGTCGGCCTCTCGCGGTCATCAGCACCGCCTGGCACCGCTCGCGCAGGCGTCGGTCCTCCGTGTCGCGGAAGCACGTCTCCAACTCGCTCGTCTGCTCCGGACTCAGTTCCAGCAGGCTCATGCTCTTTCAACCCATGAGCCCCGACGGTTTCTTCCGAGCCGTGAATCAGGAGTCGGCAGTCCTGGACGTGGAGAAATCACAAGGCCCGATTGAGGCGATCGTGGCAGACGCTGCCGCGGAACCAACTCGTTAACGCGGGACCCGATTGAAATGACTTCTTAAGTCACATTGTTCCAAGGGCATGAGCACCGGAAAAGTCACGCCCACGGAACTGCGACAGGCCATCGTTCGGGCCCATGAACAGCAGCACCTCGGCTACGAGCAGACGGCTCGCTTGCTCGGCGTCTCCGAGGCCACGGTCAGCCGCGTCTTGCGTCTCTACCGCGAGACGGGTGACGTCACACCCCGTCCGCGTGGTGGCGGCCGTTTCTCGCCCCTCCGAGGAGAAGTGGCCGACACGCTCGAGCGCTTGGTGCTGCGCGACCCCGGAGCCACCGTGACGGAATTGAAGGAGCAACTGGCGGCGCTCACGGGCGTTGTCACCAGCCGTTCCGCGCTCCAGCGCGCTCTGCATCGCCTGGGCTTCTCGTATAAAAAAAGTCCTTTGTCGCCACCGAGCGGGACGCTCCTCCCAACCTCTGGCGCCGCCACCTTCTTGCTGCTCTTCTGAACGAGGTGGATGCCGGACGGCTCGTCTTCCTCGACGAGTCCTTCTGCTCCACTCACATGGTGCGGGAGTATGGCTGGGCCCCCGTGGGTCAGCGGGCCGTAGGCTCTCGCCCTGGGGGCCGATGGCGCACCTTGACCTTGATAGGCGCCATCCGTTTGGGTTGTCGGCCCAAATTGATGACCCACCCTGGGGCTGAGCCATCCCCTCATTTCAGATGAGTCCAAAGGCCTCCCGGAACACAGACTGTGCGCACACCAACTGCGCGAAGCGCTCCAGGAGAGGCCGCAGCAGGGCCTCGGGCATCATGGGTAAGGCCTGATAGTAGATACAGCCCTGGCGCCACAGCGAGTAGGCCCGCGCCTTGACGGTGTTCACCTTCCAGTAGCGCTCCATGCCCAGGCTCTCGCCCGCTGCCCCCAGCAACGTCAACAAGGCGCAGGCCAGGGCGCTGACCAGCAACAGCCTGTCGCGCCTGTCTGGCTCGGCGATCCGTACACTCGACAAGCCCATGCCGAAGCGCAGGTCCTTCACATCCCTGAATCCCTCCTCGATGGTGAACCGCCTCCGGTACAAGTCCACCACTTGCGCGCTCGGAGCCTCCACCAGATTCGTCGCCAGACACCACGCTTCTTTCATCCCTTTCTTCCGCAGACACACTACGACTCCCACGGGATAGAGGTCCGCGGTGACACGCGCTCCCTCCATGCGTTGCAGCCGGCCGGAGACCGGCAACCACTCCTTCGCGCTTCGCCGCTCTCCCTCCTGACTCGTGACAACGATGCTGTCACGAAAACGCACGACATAGGAGAAACCCAGATTCTCCAGCAAGGCATACATTTTCTGGTCCGCGAAGCCTCGGTCCGCCAGAATCGTCACCCGCACGTCCACGGGGATGACTTCGCGCAGACGCAGCAAGACGCTGTCCTCCGCATCGTTGCGCGACCCCTTGAGCGTGGACTTGCACACGCTCAGCCAGACGAGGGGCGTTGGTCGGCCATGGCTCGTGAGCAAGGAGGCCACCAGCGTCGTCTGATCATCGTCATCGAAATCCGTCCAATCCAAGGCGACGACGGCTTCGGTCCGCTGGCCCAGCACAAAAGGCACCCAGGAAGCGAAGAGCGCCCAGACGTCCAGCTTCGGGTTGGACAACAGCCGGTCCACCTGCTTCACCCCGTGTCGGCCTGTCGTGCCGCGGGCCATTCCCAGGGCATGACCGATGGCATACACGGAGAGACTCGCGGCGTGGATGACGCCCAAGGTGGCCAGGGAAAGTGACAGGACTCGCTTGGAATGGACTTCGTCGCCGAAGAGGCTGTCGAGAAAGGCAAGGACCTGTTGGTGGGTGAGAGCGCGTGGGTTCACCTCTCCAGTAGTACTCGCGGCCCTACTTCTCGCACCAAGCAGGCAGGCGAGTTGCTTCTCCTCTGCTTGGTAAAAATGAGGGGATGGCTCAGACCCTGGGGCCATCAACGGCGCGGTGTTCCTGCGTTTCGTGCGCCAGCGCCTCTGCCCCTGGCTCCAGTCCAATGACATCGTGTTGATGGACAACCTGAGCGCCCACAAGGTGCGGGGCGTGCGCCAGGCGATTGAAGCGGTGGGCGCCCGCGTCGTGTCCCTGCCCACCTACAGCCCGGACTTCAACCCCATCGAGCTGTGGTGGGCGGACCTCAAGCGACACCTGCGTGGACTCGGACCTCGTGCGCTGACCGAGCTGGCGCGGGCCGTGCGGCGGCTGCGCGCCGCGACGCCCCTGAGCAAGCTGAGCGCTTGGTTTCGCCGCTGCCTTTCCTTCCCTCAGCTCAACCGGGTTTCGCGTTAGCTCACGTCGAGAGGTTAGAGTCCGCCGCCTCCAGCAGCTTGCGTAAGAGCGCCAACCTCTCCGGCGGCCACCCCTGCAAGATGTGGATGATGCGGCTCAGCTCCGGGTGCTCACCGGCCCCGGGAGAGGGCACCTCGGCCGGTGCTGTCACTGCGTGGGCCTGAGCCCCCAGAGACAGGAGCACATCCGAGGAGATGCCCAGGGTCTCGCACATGCGCCGCAGCGTGGGCACGCTGGGCATCATCATCCCGCGCTCGACCCGGCCGTAGACGCCGGACTTCAGGCGGACCTTCTTGGCCACTTCCGCCTGCGTGAGTCCCAGCCGCAGGCGGGCGGCCCGGGCTGCCTCCCCCAGGAGGCGTTGCAGGTTCTCGTCCATGAACTGCGTCTACCGCGTTCTCACGCCAGCGCCTACCACCGGGCCTTGTCGAAGAACTGGTTGATGATCCGGGTCACGCAGAGCAGGACTAATTTCTTGATCTGCTGCTGCGTGTGGTCCTCCTGCACGGGCTGCCCAAGTGCCCCCAACAGCTCCTGAGCCGTCAAACCGCCCCGTCCGCCTGGCCCCTTCTGCTTCAGGGTGTTCCACGCTCCGTCCGGTTCCCGTCTCCGCACATCAGGGAGCCCATCCGCATCAGGGCCTACGAGATATTCCGCACCTTCATGCTCGATGATGATGCCCAGGATCGATGCCACCTAACACCTCCGGTTGGCCCTCCACACGACACCGCAGGTGAACATGACCCGATGGTTCCGCGTCAGCAAGTTTCGATCATCTACGCTCCGTCTGCCTGCATGGCTCACAGCGCGGCGAGGAACACCAGCCCCAGGCGCAATAGGAGCCGGAGTGTCGCTGCCAATGCGCCGGAATGACCCGTCAGACCACATGCCCCAAGTCCACGATCGAGACTCAGTGGTACTCGGCACTCGAATCATGGAAGCTCACGAACATGGGCCAGAAGAAGCTCTCGCGAAACGCAAAGTGTCCTTGTGGGTCAGGCAGCAAGTACAAGGCGTGCTGTTACAACAAGGGGTTCCATTACCTCGTCGATGATGACGGGACGGTCGTGCGCTCCACCCCGCTGCATCCGGAAGCAGCGTCAGCGCTCAAAGACCTGGAGGCACGCTTCACTGCGAAGCACGGGCGCCCACCTGGTCCGAACGACCTCGTATTTGATCCGGAAGACATGCCAGATGAGGCAACGCTGTCCGCACAGATCTCGGGGGCGATGGAGAGGACGGGCATCCCACCAGCATTGATCTACGCCTTCAAGAAAACTGGTCTGCTACTCACCGACGACAACAGGCACCTCATGCCAACAAGCCACGTCGAGGAGTTCGAGGCCGCAGTGGACGAGTATTACGCCCTACACCCCGAGGAAGACGAAGGGCTCGACTCTTGAGCGTGTAGGTGGGACGTTTCATGGCCGACCAGTAGAGGACCGAACGCAGGTGGATCTCCACGGACACGCCGCCGACTCCGCCCCAGAGGGAAGCACTAGGGACCCCTGCCGATCTGGGCGGCCGGGCCTCCTAATCAACCACATGCTATGTAGTTAGGCACAGAAACAGAAACTGACGGCGGCAGGCAGGCGCATATATGGCGAAGCGCTCTCAATCCCAAAAAATTGGCGCACGTGGGCATAAGTGGCTCATTTCTGTTATCGAAGAACATCCGGACTGGCTCTCGCGAGAACTAGGGGAGGATTATGGTGTAGATATAGAAGCTGAACTCACCGAAAACGGCGTACGCGGAGAAATCTTAAAAATTCAAATCAAATCCGCAGAAACCGTAGAACAAAAGGACGGGTTCGTCCGAGCGATGATTGAGCGGAAGTATGTCGAATATGCACAAGCTTGCCGCTATCCGGTGATCCTCGTCCTTGTCGACCTTGCCTTGAAGGAGGCGTGGTATCTTTGGATCCAAGATTGGATACTCAAGAGGCGGGCAACAGACGGAGAACTGAGCCGTAACCAGGATTCCTGGATCCACTGGATCCCAACCGCCGACACCATAAAATCAGGATTAGACTTTGGGCTAAAGTCGATTGCTCGTTGGCAAGGGGAGACACAGCTTGTCCTCAGCCTGAACGATGCTCTTCGCTCTGCGGCTGGAACTCATAACAGAGTGGCGATGTCTTCCATCATCGAGCTAATAACCTCGATCGCCCCGGCTATTGCCGACATATCCGTCGACGCGATCGCCGATGAGGCCATTCAGCTAGGTGACCGCCTAAAAGGAACCATCGAAGGGAATGCGATCGCGGAGCAGCTATTCGCACTAGCTCGAAAGTTTGGCGCTCGCCTGTCGCTGGCAACTGTTTCATCAATCGTATTGCGAGGCGAATCTTACTCCCGTGCTGGATTGATCGCGCTCGGCATCTTGTACGATGATTACTTCGAGCACATGAAGTCGCTCAACTTACCAAACCATTTCATCGAACTCGAACCACGCGTCGCCTATTATTGTGCATTCCGCGAGGCGCATCCCGAGGAGAAGTCTGCAAATTTTTTTGCAGACCCAAAGGACTTCAAATTTGCTGGGCTGCGGTATGTTCAACCAGATCGCCCATGGGACAAATACGCGAATCGCGGCCCATCAGCCCTTCTTGATTATCTCACGTCACAGCGGGAATCGAATGAGCTGAGGCGCCCAGGGGTTGATCGGGAGCGATGGGAACGACAGCACTCTCGATGGACTTGAGGCAACGGGTGGTTGAGGCCTTCCAGCAAGGAGAGGGGACGTCCAAGCAATTGGCACGTCGCTTCGGAGTGGGTAGGGCCACGGTCCAACGCTGGATGCGTCTCACTCGTGAGACGGGAAGCCCTGCTCCGCGGCCGCACGGGGGTGGGCAAACCCACCGAATAGGCGATGGGGAGGTGAGCGCTTTTAGTCGCCTGGTCGATGAACAACCCGACCGGACCCGCGCCGAGATGGCGCGAGCGTGGACGGAGCGCACAGGCGTGCGAGTGAGCGTGGCAACCATCGGCCGGACGCTGACGCGATTGGGCTACACGCTCAAAAAAAGTCCGCTACCCGACCGAACGCGAACGACCCGACGTCCAAGCCCAACGAGAGGCCTTTCACCAACGACAACCCGAGCTTCCGACTCCCAAGGTGTTGAGCATCGACGAGGCGGGCTGCACCATCGACATGACGCGCGAACGAGCCTGGGCCCCGACGGGACAACGCGTGGCGCAAGCTGTCCCTCGCAATCGAGGCACCGTGCTGAGCATGATTGGCGCGCTCAGTCTCGATGGGCTGGAAACCGTCATGATGAATGAGGGAGCC
This sequence comes from Archangium primigenium, assembly GCF_016904885.1. Taxonomy (NCBI): domain Bacteria; kingdom Pseudomonadati; phylum Myxococcota; class Myxococcia; order Myxococcales; family Archangiaceae; genus Melittangium; species [Archangium] primigenium. The sequence goes on along the minus strand of NZ_JADWYI010000001.1, from coordinate 4,643,768 downwards.
ACGACTGGGGATGTCTTCCTCCATTTCGTCAGCCATTATCTCCTGACGATGCTGCGGCCTGGAGACATCGTCTTGTTGGACAGAGCGGGGGCGCACTTTCGAAAGGAAGCCATCGCCCTCATTGAGCAGCATGGAGGCCAGGTGCTCTACCTGCCTCCGTATTCACCCGACCTCAACCCCATTGAATTCGCATGGTCCAAGCTCAAGGGATTGCTCCGGACGGCAGAAGCGCGCACCGTCACAGCACTTCGTCAGGCGGTCGAGGACGCCATGCTGCTCATTTCTGCCTCGGATGCGGCCCAATGGTTCAAAGCCTGTGGCTTTCAGCCTCAAGCCACGTGATCTCCGCTGTCAGAGGATGAAGCATAAGTAAAGATTGAACAGCCACCTCCTTCTGGGTGAGTCCCAGCCGCAGCCCGGGCCGCATCCCCAGGAGGGATTGCAGGTTCCCATCCATGAACTGCGTCTACTCCAGAAGGAAGTAGGCTGCGATAGCATCCCGTGCTGGACTTCGATCCTGCCGGCATCTACGACCGGGGGAAGTCATGAAGAAGCTGTACGAGTACGCTGAGACTTGGGATGGACTGCTTGCCCTGGTGACCGACGGCGTTCCCGAGGGCCCGCATCTCGACTTCAAGCGGGACGCCTACTCGGATTCGCGTAAGCCCCTGGAAAAGAGAGAGGCGGACAAGGAGGAGCTTCGACGTGATGCCACCGCCTTTGCGAACGGCGGTGGTGGCCTGCTGCTTATAGGTATTGCTGAGGACGGGCAGGGCCGGGCGTGCAGCGTTCCAGGTATCGAGAACGCGGCGGCGCACGAGAACAACATGAGGGATGTCCTCAGCCGCTCTATCGATCCGCCCTTCACGAAATCAGCGCTCCGGGTACGCACCGTCTTCGATCCACAGAACGCAACCAAGGGCGTCGTCGTAGTTGAAATCGGGGAGTCGAAAGTGGGCTTTCCGCATGCCGTTCAGGGCAAGAGCGATGCACCTCTGGACTTCTGGATTCGCACCGACAAGTCCAAGAGGAGGATGACGTACCTCCAAGTACGCGCGAGTTTTCAAGCTGATGAAGTGCAGGCGGCGCAGCAGCGGCTGGACTCCATGGCCCTGGTGGAGATCAGGAAGCTCAAGTACGCCATCAGGTCGGCCTCGTGGGACTTTGGAAAGATGGTTCCCTTGCTGGAGCCACTTCGCATCTACGTCGCGGATTTGAACTTCGGACCGCCCGTTCATAGCGAGGTGATCTCCGCCGCCGGAGAGGTGATCTCCGCACCCAGGGCAGGGCTCACTCCGGAAGCGGCGCGAGCGGCCGTAGACATCATCGACGAAGCACTCCCCGTGTACAGCCTCGTCGGTCGGGCTCCTGAGCCACCAAGCGACGATGATGTAGCTCTCTTCCGGCAGGCGTCCGATTACGGTTGGGGCCTCGTTTACGATGGCGTGAAGTACCTCAACAGCCTTCCTGTGATCAGCACGGGCGCACGGTTGCTTGGACGGCTACTTCGCTACTGCTATCTGAACGAGGTGAAGGAGGTACAGGATGAGGTGCTGGAGCACTTCGAGCGCGCTCGGCAGGTAGCGAAGGAGAGGCGACGGGAACACGCAATCAAGGTTCTCGACTTCTTCCAACACGACGCCCTTGATGACCGCGAGGGGCCACCGGTTCCGATGCCCGACGGGCTGGAGTGGGTCATCCTCGGGAGGGATGTCCCGAACAAGAAGAAACGCCCCCAAAAACGCCGGCCGCGCCAACGGTGAGGCACCTCGATGCGAAGCAGGGACGACGCCCTCCTCTCCGTACCCAAGTCGTACCCAAGAAGGCCGGACGCGGGTGGACCTCCACGGACGCTCCACCGGCCCCGCTCCAGAGGGAAGCCGACCCCCACGAGCAGCCCGCCGATCCGGGCGGCGGGGCTTCAAAACCGGTGGGGGGCGTGGAAGCACGTCCCCGGGAGGTTCGATTCCTCTGTCCTACCGACCCTTCTCTCCATAGAGCTGCCACCAGCGGCTGCGCAGCAGATCCACGCGGCCGATCTGCTGTTCAAGAACGGCTGGGTTGCATTCCGAGTGGAACTCAGCCGTCCTTCTTCCGAAGTTCGGAAAGGAGGTCCCGCTTGATGTGCGGGAATTCTTTTTCGCCCAGGAAAATCTCAGCGAACACGCGGCGCTCAAGCGCCGTGTTCCCGGAGGAAGCGACCCGGTCTCATCCCCAAAGAGCGACAAGCTCCTGGAGCCGCGCGATCTCATGAATGGCCCGAGTGCTTACGGCTGTATTCCTCAACGCGAACTGGCCGGAGGAGTGGATGCCCACGACGAGTCCCGTGCTCGGGTCGATGAGTGGAGAGCCCGAGCTTCCAGACAGTGTCGTGCAGTCATGGAACAGGCGGCTGCCCTCCACGCCCAACAACTCGCCGGGCGAGAGCCGCTTCACGCCGTAGACATTCTCGAAGAGCGCATTCACCCAAGGCGGATTGCCGTGACTGTAGAGAGGATACCCCACTCCGAGCACCTTCCCACCGCGGGGGAGCCAGGGTTGCCGTGCCAGTCGCAGTCCCCGCGCCAGCGGACCATCGGATGCGAGTTCGAGGAACGCCACGTCCTCTTCCGGGTGGTGTGCGAGGACGCTTGTAATCGAAAGGGTGCTCTCTCCCCGGTGGGCATCCGCGTCGAAGCGGGCAACGAAGTGTCCTTGAGCGAGATCCTCGGTGTCCTCCAACAGCCGCTCCGCCACGTGCACACAGGTCACCAGGACACGCGGGGCCACCTGGAAGGCTGTCGCCAGGGGGATGTCCCATCTCCAGCCCACCCTCGCGACTCCAGGCAACAGGGTTTCCAGCATGGCGCGCGCCTCTCCGTCCAGACCCAGCGATGAATTCGAGGGAAGCTGTCCGCGCTCAATCCATAGGGCCGGACGCGCCAGCCGGATCCCCACCTCCAGGGCCTCGAGTTCGGAGGCAAGAAGCCTGCCTCCTGCCCGGAGCTTCTCGACCGCGCTCCTGGCGAGCACCCCGTCCACGCTCGACGCGATCGCGGCTTCGAACCCCACTAGCGCCCGAGGACCAGGATAGAGCGCATGGAGGGCTCTTCCACCGAGGGCACGCTCCAACCGTTCCAGGAGCCCGTTCATCTCGTCCATGTGTGGGTGCATCGAACCGGCCTACCGGCGACGCTGTGGGTCCAACCAGAAGCGGATGTGTTTCACGGCATGGTTCACCAAGTGGGAACCGCTCCCAGGTATAGATACGGATCGGGTCTTCCCAACCTGGAGCGCGCGAACCAGCCGTTCCAAGGACGACGCCGTGGCCCGCCCCCGTCGGGAGCCAGACGTCTCGAGCAGCCGCAAATCCACGGGGGCGTCCGACACGATGACCACCAGGGTCTCGGGTCGCGCGCCAGAAGACGGCACCTCGACGGGCCACTCCAGCTCGAGCCCCACGAACGCGCCGTCCGCGCGGACTCCCAGGGCCTCCACACACTCGGGCCCGATGGACAGACCCGAGGGTTGCGAGGTGTTCAACAAGGTAATGGAGCCGCCAACTCCAACGTCGAAGATCGAGACATAGATGCGGGAGCGGCCCGTGTTCCGAAAGCGGACGTAGAGACGTTCTCCCGCGTGGAGACCCGCCCCGACCGTTGGAAGCCGGCTCGCATGTCCGGCGACCACCCGCCCCCACTCGATATGGAGACACGCCGCGAGCCAGTCCGAATCCGCGGCACTCTCGAGCTCACGCAGCGCCTGCGCTCGCGCCAGGACTTCCAGGGCACGTATCACCTCCGAGACGCTGGAGGGCGTGAGTGGCAGGGGGTGAACGAGGTTGTCCTCCCCGTTCTCATCGATCACTTCGATCGTGTGTCCTGTGGGCTTGAGGCGGGCGAGCACGGGCTCGTGCTCATCGCCGGGGGACTGTCGTAGGAAGGGCGAGGACTCCAGCCCTTCGCGCAGCTGCATGTGGAAGGGGGTCTCCTCCCAGCGCCCCTCCAGCAGCACGGCGCGCCGGGGTTGGCCGGACCGAAGCAGATAGGAGGGGACCCCTGTTGGAATGACGGAGCGGACACTCATGCCCAACTCCACCTGACTGGAGCCACCCAGGACATCGACAACCCGAGCCAGCGCGAGCGCCCGCTCCCGATCCGGACCCTCCGCGCCCAAGGGCATGATCGCGTACTCATCCCCCAGGTGAACGCCATGGAGGCGGCCTCCGCGCAGCCAGTGACGATTGTGCTCCGGGTAATACGGCAGGGAGAAGTCCCACTCGAGTTCATCGAGTTGGAACAACAGCCGCCTCCCGGGGCCCTCGAGCTCGGGCCGCTGCACGGGACACCGCGCCAACACCCGTTCACGGATACGCCGTCCAAGCTGACCCCAGGTGACACGCAGTCCGCGTGCCTCCTCGAGCACCTCGAGCAGTGTATCGGTGAGCAGCCCCGTCCTCACACCTCGCGCATTGGTGTACTCGTAGGCCGCTCCATCGAGCGCCGAGGCGACCAGTCGGATCGCATCCGGGTTGCCCTCGACGTGTAGCCCTCGGGGGACGAGACCCTGGGTCTGGAGCCGCAGCAGGTGCGCGCGCACGATTGACGGCGACACTTCCGGAAGAGACCTCGGCACCAGCTCCAGTCCGCGAAACATGCGCGCGGCGAAACAGCAGTCGAGCACGACCGTCACGTTCCGCGTCTTCGCTGTGAGCTCCGCCAGCAGCCCCGACAGCTCCAGGGAGGTGATGCCACGGAAGTCCTCTTCCGTGGAATGCGCGAAGTCCACTGGCACGATGAACTGGACCCCTCCCTGCGAGTCCAACGCGCTCGCGCCGTGGCCCGCGTAATAGATGAAGGCCGCCTCGTCTGGCGCACAGGCCTCGATGAGTCGGCGGTAACCCTGGAGCAGGCTCTCGCGTGTCGCCTCCCCACCCGCGCACACGCTCACGTTGAAGCCGAGCCCCCTCAGTGCATCCGCCATCCGCGCCGCATCTCCCAGCACGCCCATCAGCCCGTACGTCTGGCTTCCAAGAATGAGTGCATGTCCGCGCATTGTCCTCCAACCCGAGCAAGGGCCATGCCCAAGGCCCATCGGACCTCCACGGACGTCTCCGGCCAGAGGATGGATCGGGCACACGCATCGGCGCGCGCCCGGTGGTCGCTTTCGTCCACTGGGTGGACACATGCGTCCGCGGTCCCCCGCGCCCAGGGCCTCCGCCCATCCGCAGGAGACGGCACGGCAGTTGCTCAGACACCTCGGCACGATGCCTGGAGCATCGTGCCGGTCCCCCACTCGCTTCGAGGACGCCACCGATGAACCCCCATCCATCCGCTGCCCACGCGCACCGCCACGCGGACGCCGTCACGCCGTCCAACGCGATGTTCAGGGATGTCTACCTCCAGCTCCTGCGCCCGGACTGCAATGGACTGGAGCGCTTGCACACGCTGCGAGACGCCATCCGCGCCCCGTATGTCCCTGGCGGAACCAGCGCGCTGGAGCGGTTCCTCACCACCCTTCTCGCGCGACCGGTGCGGCTGAGCGACGCCCAGCGCCACGCCTTCGAGTGTCTGGCCGAGTCGTCCACCCTCGCCACGCTCTCTCCTTGGAGCGGCGGGCCTCGGTACGAGGAGGTCGAGGAGATGGTCTCGGCCTCGGACCTTCACACGCTCTACCTGGCGCTCCTCAAGCCCGATGGTGGCCTCACCCGGCGATTCAAGGCGCTCCAGGCCGCCACCGCCCTGTACGAGCCCGGAACGCCTGGCAGCCGGGAGGCCCTGGACCAGGAGATCTCCCGGCTCGCTGGCCGATCGGTGCGGCTGAGTGAGCCGCAGTTGCGCTGCCTCAAGGAACTGCTCGTCGACGAGCCGGCCTTCGCCCACATCGCGCCTTGGGAAGACCTCACCGCGAGCTGGTGAGGCCGAACGACCATGCGCACCACGATCGACTTCACCTACCAGTCGGTGATCGCCCGGCTTCCGCCTGACCTGCACGCACCCGCACGGGGCTTGCTGTTCGAGCTGGGCCTCGCGCGCACTCCAGACGCGGGCTGGGCGGACGTCTTCCAACTGCAGCCCAGCAGCGAACTTCCGCTCTTCGCCCTGTCCACCGGCGACCTGGAAGACGAGGACACCCTCGCGTCCTTCCGGAGGGCCCATCACGCCGCGTGCTTCTACAACGTGTTGGTCGACCGCATGGCCGATCATCAGGCCCCCGCGACCCCCGAGAGGCAACGCCTGGCAAGGCACTTCCTGGAGTACTGGCGGCTCAGCCTTGCGCGTGCCCAGGGGAAGGAGCGCCATGCGGCGAGGGTGATCGAACGTGCCATCCGGGCGTGGCGCCGCGGCATCGGTCTCGAGCGGATGGCGCTGGCACGAGGCTCGCTGGACGGCGAGCACTATGGCCGCATCATCCTCCTCAAGCTTGGCTGGGCGGGCCTCGCGAGCGAGTGCCTGCTCCGCCAGCGGGTGGAACCACCCAGGCACCCGCTCTTCCGGTCCGCCTTCTTCCTGCTCGCCTCCGGCATGCAGTGCGTGGACGACGCGGCGGACGCCCTTGAGGACAAAGCCCTCCACGGGTCCGGTATCCCCCAGGCCCTGGGCTTTCCACCCAACGCCCTCTTCACCGCCGGAGCGCTCCTGACGAGAGCCGCCGCATCCACCGCGGCGCGGGGCCGATTCGATCGCTTCGCGCAATGGCTCTCCCACCGTGCGAGTGAATTAGAGCGGATCCGCGAACGGCGTGTCCGACCCGTGGACAACCTTGCCGGAATGGTCATCGCATCTTCCTTGGAGGCTGTATGTCTCGCCGTGTCCAGGTCTACCCACAACAGCACCGGGGGTATCACCTCTTGCGTCAGCTCGATGTAACCCTCTCGGCCGAGGATCTGCCCTATCTGGGTTTCTCGATCGTCTCGCCCCTTCCCGGAGCGGATGGCCGTCCGCTGCCCGTCCCCATGAGCTGGGTTGCCTTCCCCTCGATTGGCGAGGACCGCCTGTATGTTTCGCCGTCAATCGATGAAGGGGCACTGCCCACCCACTTCATCCAGCCCCTGGTGTGTCGCAGGCGAGGCCATGCCGCACGGGGTGTGGGTTACATCGGCGTGGACAGCCAGGTCTGCACGAGCGAGCGCTTCGTTCCCCAAGCCGCGCCACACGAGCCTCCACCGCCCTCCTTCACGGATCAGCCCGAGATTGGGCTGCCGCGCCCTCGCCTCTCCCTCCCTACCTTGCTGGGCGCCATTGGCCTTTCCTCCCCCCCCGCCCCCGCCGTGCGCTGGGACGGACATCCCTCCACGCCCGTCCGGGTGGCCGTCATCGACACGGACTGCGGCGGTTGGGGGGTCCTCCGAGGCGTGGATGAAAGCACCCTCCGGCCGCCGCCCCCGGAGCGGGGGTTGCGGTTTCCTCGCGGCCAGCAGGCACCGGAGCCCTCGCGGACCGCCGCGGGACATGGCGTGGTGATGGCCGCCGCGGTCGAGGCGGTGGCGGTGAACATCCGGCTGGGGCTGTTCGAGGTTCCCTGGGCCCATGCCTCCCACGTGCATGCCACGGACCTGGCGGCGGCGCTCGCCCAGGCCGTGGGGGAGTGGGGCGCGGAGGTCGTCCTGATCGCCATGACCCACGCCGGGTGGGGGGTTCCCGCCCATTTGAGGACCATCCTTCGAGGCTGCGCCCGGAGGGGTCGCGCAGGCCGGGGGGCCATCATCGTGTGCTGTACGGGGCGCATCGATCAAAACCAGGATCTTCATGGAGACAGCACCGTCCTCGCGGCCGGTGACCTCAACGCCCAGCCATGGGTCATCCCCGTGGCGGCTTGTGGACTCAGGGGCGGTTGGTACCGGGTGCATCGCCATCCCCTCGGGCGGCTGGGACCTTCCGTCGAGTGCTGCGCACCGGGGGAGCTCGTCACGTTTCCGGGCATAGGCGCGGCGGACGATTCGAGCCTGGCCGCGGCGCTGGTTGCCGGTGCCGCGGCCCGGATGATCGCGATCCACCCGGAGTTGAGCCTCGCCGAGGTCCGCCAACTTCTACGGGCCACGGCCCTGAAGCTGCCCTCCGAGTCGGAGCCCGCCGTACCGGGCCTGGAGGCCCATCATTTCAATGAGTGGGATGGCGCCGGACACAACTTCAAGCTCGGCCATGGGCGGCTCGACGCGCAAGGGGCGTGTCTGGCAGCGGCCGACCCCATTTGTTACGCCTTGCTCGCCACACGCCGCTCGCTCTCCGACCAGCCCTCCGCTCCCTTGACGGCTGGGGTGGAGTTGGAGGCCGCGCGAGGATGGGATGCCTTGGTGTGGAAACTGGCGCCTCGGAGCGACCTGGCCCAACGCTATCTGGCCCTGCGTGGGCCGCTGGTCTCGTTGGCGTTGCGCACGCCGGCCCTCCAGGAGGCCCTCTTCTGGCTCGCGCGCCACCTGCGCGCCCAGCGGCTCCACGGCCCCGCGGTGTGGCCCGAGGATGGAACGGACCATGGCGCGCTGGGTGATCGCTGCCTCCACCTGCTCGAGGTGCTGGGGGAGGTCCTGGAGCAGCACCCGGACCCGCCGGTGTCGAGATGGCTCCACGAACTGGTGCGGCTCCTCGAGGCCACTCCCTCCCAGACGATTGCCCGCTTCCTCGCCAGGGCGTGTGCCTTCCCCTCGGCCACGCTGGGCTAGACTCATCGTGCGCAGAAGCGGAACAGCAGAGGCATGACCATGGTCCCCGCAGCGAGTTCGCGAGTCCGCCCCCCGTGGGGACATCGCCTGTTCCTCCCCGTCCTCCTGGCCCTCGTGCTCACGGGTCTGGCCACGGTCAGCGCGTCCTCCACCCTGGGCAAGCCATTCCCATCACTCCTGCTGGATGCCTATCACTTCTACTCGCTCGTCGAGTTGCCGTCGTGGGAGGGCCCCCAGCCCCTCCCCCACGTCAGCCACCGTCTCGTGGCCGTGAATGGCCAAGCCCTGTCAGGGCGCGCTCCGCTTTCCTCGCCGCTGGCTCTTTATGCGCTCACGGCGGACACCGCCAGCGATTCGGTGGCCCGGCTCGAGTTCGTGGATCCACGAGGACAGACCTCGCCCCCCGTCCTCGCACGCGTCAGCCGCCTCGGTGCCAAGGAGTTCTTGTTCTTCTTCGTCACCTATGCGCTGGCGGCCTGGCTGGTGCTCTGGTTTGGAGGCATGGTCTTCACCCTGGGAGGCCTCCCCGCCGCGCGGCGGGCCTACGCCTTCTGGTCGGTGATGACCTTTCTCCTCCTGCTCTCCTTCTATGACTATCATACGAACGCGTGGCTCGCGCCATTCTTCTCGCTCGCGGCCGTGGGCATTCCCATCTCAGCCCTCTGGTTGGCTTATGCCTTTCCCAGACCCCTCGCCTGGAAGACGGTGGCCCTTCGTCGTGGGCTGCTCGCCCTGACGGGACTGGGGGCCGCGACGGCCCTCGGCCTCATCGTGGCCCGCTTCACCGGATGGAACATCCAGCCCATCCGCTCCGCCATCGATCAGTCGATGGCCCCCAGCTTCGTGATCCTCGCGGGAGCCATCCTCTTGCGCATGCGGCGCAGCACGGGACCGGCCCGCACCGAGCTGACCGCCGCGTCCTGGGGCCTGCTCACCACGCCCCTGCTGATCGGGCTCGTGCACGTGCTTTCCCTCGCCATTGGCCGGGACGTGAGACACCTGGTGCTGCCCCTGGCGGTCCTGCTTTTTCCGCTGTCCATCGGCTACGCCATGGTTCGCAACAACATCCTGGAATCCCAGGCGGTGCTCGCGCCCAGGATGTCGTGGGTGCCTTTCACCCTGGGCGCGCTTCTGCTGTCGGTCCTGGGGACCGCCCTCGCCTATCTTGCAACCCGGAACGTCCACACCGTGCCCACGCTGCTCGCCCTGCTGGGCCTGGCGCTCTTCCTCCTCTTCCTGGGACTTGCCCGGCACCTCCAGGCGCGGTGGTTCTTCCCCACCAGCCGGACCTTCCGCGGCACCATCGAGGACCTCCGTGACAGGCTGGCGGCCCTGCGTGACCTTCCCTCCATCCGGAGCGCCGTGGAGGACGTCGCGGTCAAGGCCCTCCCAACACTCCAGGCCCGGGTGGTCGAGCCCGGCGCCCTCGCCGGACTCTCCCATCTCCCGAGTGACGCCCAGGCTCGGCTGACGCAGGGGGAGAGCCTCTGGACGGCCCAGAATCCCCGCGAGCAGCACCTCCTGCTGCCCATGCGCTCGCTGGGCGAACTTCGAGCCGTGCTGCTCGTCGCGCCCAAGCGCGGGGCCGCCCTCTACACCCAGGAGGACATCCACCTGCTGGAGACACTCGCCACCCTGGGCGCCCTGGCCCTTCACAACGCCGAGGTCGTTCAGGAACTCGAGTCCATCAGACGCCTGGAGGTGGGCGCGGCGCATCGGGAGAAGCAGCTGACGCTCAGCGCGCTGAGCGAGGAGCTGTGCCACGAGATGGTCTATCCCCTGAACTTCCTCGAGGACCTGCTCCGAAGAAGCGCCAGCGGCCAGGCGCTCGACGAGGAGGACCTCTCCTTCGCGCGCGAGGAGGTCGACCGCATGAAACGGATGCTCGACTCCTTGCGTCGGCTCCAGCTTCCGACCCCACGGCTCGCGCCCCTGCCCCTGCTCGGGCACATCCAGCGCGCGCTCCTGCTCGTTCGCGAGCCCATTCACGAGAAGAAGCTGTCCGTCACGATCGACGTTCCCCCGGAGCTGACCGTGACCGCCGAGGGAGGATCCCTGGTCCAACTGCTCAGCAACCTCCTGCGCAACGCGGCCCAGGCATCCCCCGACACGGGCGCCATGGGCATCCGCCTCCACACGAGCGCCGCGGGCCAGCTGCTCCTCGACGTCTGGGACACGGGCCCAGGCGTCTCGGCGCAGGTGGCGAGCGTCCTCTTCACCAGCCGCCGCATCAGCACGAAACCCGAGGGGTATGGCATTGGACTGACCGTGGTCCAGCGCATCGCGTACACCTTCCGATGGGACATCTCCTTTCTGCGTGAAGCGGAGCGCACCGCGTTCCGCCTCACCCTTCCCCCCCCGCCATGATCCCAGACGATGCGAACGAACAACGGCTTCTCAAGGTCCTCCTGGTCGATGACGAAAGGATGGCGCTGAGGAGTCTGTCCAGCGTCCTGCAACCCCTCGGGCACATCGAGCTCTACCGCGCCAGCAGTCTGGCCGAGGCCCGGCAGATCCTCCAGGAGGCCGTGCTCGACGTCGCCTTCATCGACCTCCAGCTCTCCGCGGACATGCGCAACCGGGAGGGCTTCACGCTCATCCAGGAGATCCGCGGCCGCTACCAGACCGTGCCCATCGTGGTGAGCAGCCACAGCCAGCCCAGCGAGATCCGCGAGGCCATGAAGCTGGGGGCCGAGGACTACGTACTCAAGACGGAGCTCGAGCAGCGGGTCCCCCTCATCCTCAAGGAGCTGCGCCACAAGCTCGAGCTGAATCAGGAGCTGCTGGACCTGCGGGCCCGAGGCGCCCCCGACTCGAACCTGGGACTCATTGGCACCTCGGTGGCCATGCAGAACCTGCGCGCCCTGCTGCAGCGGATCGCCACGGCCGACATCCAGGAGCCCGTGCCCGTCCTCATACTGGGGCCGACAGGCTCCGGCAAGGAGCTGGTGGCCCAGGGCCTCCACAAACTCGGTCCCCACCCCTCCGAGCCCCTCTTCGACATCAACTGCGGCGCACTCGCCGAGACCCTGGTCGAGGATCAGCTCTTCGGTCACGTCCGGGGTGCTTTCACCGACGCGACGCGGGACCAGGATGGGTACTTCTCATTGGTCCGGCGCGGCACCCTCTTCCTGGATGAGGTCGCCGAGCTCACCCCCATCCTCCAGACCAAGCTGCTGCGCGTGTTGGAGACCCGGCGCTTCAGGCCCGTCGGGCCCACCGCCCGCGAGCAGGTCTTCCGAGGCCGCATCGTCGCCGCCACCCACGTGGACCTCCAGGAGCGCGTCCGGCAGGGGTTGTTCCGCGAGGATCTCTTCCACCGGCTCAACGTGCTGATCGTCCGCGTTCCGTCCCTCTCGGAGCACCGGGAGGACATCCCGGCGCTCGTCCAACATTTCGCCGCCAGTCACCGCAAGCCACTGCATTTCACGCAGCAGGCCATCGAGCAACTCTGTCAGCGTCCCTGGCCAGGCAATATCCGCGAGCTGCGCAATGCCATCTACCGGCTGGCCATCCTCGCCGACTCCGAGCGCATCGACGCCGAGACGCTGGCGCGTTGTGTTCCCTCCGAGACCCGGGGGGATGCGTTGGAGGACGTGCTGGGCCAGATGGCCCGGCAACTCCTCGCCCTTCCCCTGCCCGACCAGGACCGAAGCCATGTCCTCACCAGGGCCCTCGTGCTGGAGGCCATGAAGCAGGCGCGGGGCAACAAGACGGAGGCCGGCAAGAAACTGGGATGGAGCCGCAAGGCCGTCGAGCGCTTCCTGAAGAATCGCGTCAATGCCGACGTGGAGGAAGACGAGGACGGGGGCCCGGCGGAGGCCTGACCCGCTGCCCGTGGACGGATCAGACCGTTCACCTCGCAGCCGCTGGTCGAATCCGACCAGGCCACAGGAGGCAGCAGGGCATTCTTCCCTCTAGAGAAACCCGTCCAAGGCGCTGGCTCGATGTTTGCTGGTCATCACCGTGGCTGAGTTCACCCAGCCCTGCGACAGGGGGGGGAGCGGGGGGGCAACTCCCCTCTTGTCGTGGTGAACAGACATCCTGGTACGGAGTTTTCAACGACAATGATTGCCTATTCACGCATCCGATGGGCCGCGGGCGTTCTCGCGGTCTGGCTGCTTTCTGGCTGTGCCCAGGAAGAGCGCGCACCTTCCTCGCCCAACGAAGCCCCCGCGGACTCCGGGCAGCAGAAGGCCCCTTTCGACGTACAGAAGGTCATGGATCAAGTGCACTTCGCCTTCCGGCCAGAAGGCTCGGCCTGGGAGGGCGGGCACAGCACCTATGCCGTGCGAGTGGAGGCCAACGGCTTCAGCGTCACCCCCTACCACTACCCACGGAGCACGTCCGAGCGGTCCGAGGCTACACGGCTTGCTCGGGACGAATCGCGGGCTCGGGAGCCGGAAGCCCCCCTCCATGAGGCGCATCTGGAGGGAGAGCCCGTCCGCTTCGGTACCGCCCAGGTGAACCGGGGAGGCACGCCGCTGTCGAGCCACGAAGCGACGGGTCAGGTGCAGGAGCTTGGGAGCTTGCTCCTCGCCCGGAGCGCGGTGGCGGAACACTTCCGCAACGGCAAGGACGGAGTGGAGCAGAGCTGGAGCTTCGAGCAGAAGCCCCTGGGAGCAGGGGACCTCGAGGTTCAGGTGCCAGTGAAGCACGGGCGTTTCCTCGGAGAGACAGCCCAGGGGTTGCACTTCGCCAGTGGGAGTACCGGCCTGGGCGTGCGCTACGGCCATGGCACCTGGGTGGACGCCGCGGGACAACGTACCGCCGTGCCCGCCCGTTTCGAGGTCGACCGCATCGTGTTGAGCGTGTCGGCGAGCGTGGTGGAGGGGTCAAGCTACCCCGCCGTGCTTGATCCCATCGTCTCACCCGAGATTGGCATGGACGACCCGGTGTATGGTCCCGCGGACAATAGCCAGAGTTCGCCTGCGATTGCCCACAATGGGAAAAATTTCCTGGTTGTCTGGCACGACTACCGCAGCAACAACTATGACATCTATGGCGCTCGGGTGAGCAATAGCGGAGTCGTGCTCGATGCCACAGGCATTCGCGTCTCCAACGCCCTCAATGAGCAGTCCTTTCCCGTCGTGACCCACGATGGAACGAACTTCCTGGTCGTCTGGCAGGACTACCGCAACGGCGGCTATGACATCTACGGAGCCCGGGTGAGTAACGCGGGTATCGTACTCGATACCAACGGAATCCCCATCTCCAGCGCCACCAATAGCCAGACGGAACCCGCCGTAACCCACGATGGAACGAACTTCCTGGTCGTCTGGCAGGACTATCGCAACGGCGGCCACGACATCTACGCAGCCCGGGTGAGTAACGCGGGCATCGTGCTCGACTCCAGTGGAATTCCCATTTCCACCTACGTCAATCACCAGACGAAACCCGCTGTGGCCAGCAATGGGACAAACTCCTTGGTGGTCTGGCAAGACACTCGCAGCGGTGGAACCGAGGACATCTATGGGGCTCGCGTCAGCAACACCGGCTCCGTGCTGAATCCTAACGGCATCCTGATCTCCACTGCCGTCAACCGTCAGGAGTCCCCTGCGGTGGCCTACAGTGGGACGGAATTCCTTGTGGTGTGGCAGGACTATCGCAGCGGTACGAACTACGACATCTACGGCGCTCGGGTGAGCAGTACGGGAGTGGTGCGCAACCCCAGCGGAATTCCTATTTCCACTGCAACCAATCACCAGATGGCTCCCGCACTGGCGAAGGAGGGGACAAACTTCCTGGTGGTCTGGCAAGACACCCGCAGCTACGACATCTACGGCGCTCGCGTGAATAGTGTCGGGGCAGTGCTTGACACCAATGGCATCCTCGTCTCCACGGCTTCAAGCAGTGCGCACGAACCTGCCCTTGCCAGCGACGGGACGAGTTCTCTGGTTGTCTGGCATGATTATAGCTATATCAACGGTCCAAACATCTATGGGGCGCGAGTGAGCAGCGCTGGCACGGTGCTCGACACCAGTGATATTTCCATTTCGAAATCCGGGAACGGCCAATATACCCCGACCGTCGCCAGCGATGGAACGAACTATCTGGTCGTCTGGCACGACACACGCCACGGCAATTCCGCGCTTTATGGCGCACGGGTCAACGAAATGGGTACGGTGCTCGACACCAGCGGCATCCCCCTGGCAACCAGCGGTTACTCCAGGTTCAATCCCAAGGTTGCTTATGGCGGGACAAGCTATCTGATCGTGTGGTGCGAGTACCGCAGCAACACGAGTTACGACATCTACGGCGCACGGGTGAGCAGCGACGGCATGGTGCTCGACACCACGGGTATTCCCATCTCCTCTGATGCGACCTCGCAATACGATCCCACCGTCGCATACGATGGGGCGAACTTCCTGGTTGTGTGGAGGGAGTATAACAGCAACACGAATAATGACATCCGCGGTGCGCGGGTGAGCAGTAACGGCGCCGTACTCGACACCAACAGCATCTCCATTTCCACCGCCTCCAATGATCAGCACAATCCCGTGGTGGCCTTCAACGGGACGAACTTCCTGGTTGCATGGCTTGACTACCGCATTGGCAGCGGCGCCATCTACGGTGCGCGGGTGAGCAGTAGCGGCACGGTGCTCGATGCCAACGGCATTCCCATTGCCACGACCACCAGTGGCAAGGGCTATCCCTCAATCACGCACAACGGCTTGTATTTCCTGGTAGCCTGGGAGGAAGCTCGTAGCAGCACGGGTTCCGACATCTACGGTGCGCGGGTGAGCAGCGGCGGCACGGTGCTCGACGCCAGTGGCATCTCCATCTCCGCTGCCATCAGCACACAGAGCGCTCCCGTCGTCGCTTATGATGGTGCGAACTTCCTGGTGGTATGGCAGGACTACCGCGGGGGTACCGGGTTCTCCGACATCTATGGCGCGCGGGTCAACGAGCTGGGCAAGGTGGTCGATACCAACGGCTTCCCCATCGCCACCGCGCCGGAGAATGAACGAGAGCCCGTGGTGACCTCCATGGGGGGAGAAACCTCGCTCGTCGTCTACCGCCGCTCCAATCCCTCCCCGAGTACCAACAGCGAACGTGTGATGGCGCGCCTGGTCGAGGCCGCTGAAGTTCTGGCGCCGTAGGATTGAGGGTCCCTACCGGAACGGGCCCACGAGCCAGCTCCGGTAGGGACCCTTCCTGGCGGGTTGCTTTCCATGCGAGCGAGAACGCAGGCGCCTATCAAACGTGGATTCTCGGTGGAATCCGCCCTGTTGTGTCCGCCGATGCGATGCTCCGATTTCAGCAGCGTCCCGCCGGACTTCGAGCGGGGTCTGGCCATTGTCATTGGTGTCAACACCTACACCCACGGCATTCCTCCACTCTTCAATGCCGTCCGGGATGCCGAGGCCGTCGCGGCGACGTTGGAGGGCCAAGGATTCGAGGTGATGCGCCTGCTCGATGAGGCCGCCTCCCTCGCCGCCCTCACCGAGCTTCTGACCCGGGACCTTCCCTCGCTTCAGCCGCCTCCAGATAGGCTGCTCATCTACTTCGCGGGGCACGGGCTGGCGCACACCGATGACGAGCACCGCATCGCCGGCTTCCTGCTGCCCGCCGACGCCCGCCGCGAGGACCCCTCCTCCTACTGGCCCATGGCGTCGCTCCGCCAGGCGCTGCGCGAGCTGCCCTGCCGCCATCTGCTGCTCATCCTGGACTGCTGTTTCGCGGGTGCCTTCCCCCACTCCACGTCACGCGATCTGCGCGCCCCCGACGCTCCCGCGCCCCTCTTCCTCGAGCGCTTCCGGCACTTCTCCTCCCGCCGCTCCTTTCAGCTCCTGCTCTCCACCGCGCACGATGAGCTGGCCTCCGACAGACTCCTGTCCAAACCCTCCCAGGAGTCGCTCGGGGACGGGCGCCACTCACCCTTCGCGCTGGCGTTGCTTCAAGCCCTCCAATTCCCCTCCCCCGCGGACACCAATCAGGACGGCCTGCTAACCGCCTCCGAGCTCTCGACCTTCCTGCGCGACAGGCTGGTCGAGCTGCTGCCCGCGTATGGACAGCAGACCCCCGCGCTCTGGCCCCTGGACTGGCACGACAGTGGCGAGTTCCTCTTCCTCCTCGCGGAGGCCTTCCCCGCCCTGCCCCTGGCGGCGCCTCTCTCCCGACGCTCCAACCCCTACCTGGGCCTGCGTCCCTTCTCCTCGGCCCACCGCCACCTCTTCTTCGGCCGCGAGCGCTTCGTCGATGCGCTGATGGAGCACCTGCGCGCCCGTCCCCTCCTGGTGCTGTGCGGCCCTTCCGGCATCGGCAAGTCCAGCACGGTCCACGCGGCGCTGCTGCCCCGATTGAGCGACGACCCGGCGTGGAGGGTTCCCCCCTCCCTGCGACCGAGCACCCAGCCCCTCGCCGCGCTGGCCGCCTGGCTCGCCTCGCTGCGGCCCGGGCAGCCTTCCCCCTCGGCCGCGAACCTCCTCACCCAGCCCCACGCCGCCGCCGAGTGCGTCCGCGCCTTCCTCATCCACCACGGCGACCTCTCGCTTCTTCTCGTCGTCGATCCCCTCGAGGAGCTCGTCACCACCTGCCCCGACGACGCCCAGCGTCAGGCCTTCCTCCGGGCCCTGAGTGGCCTGCTCCAGCTCGCCCATCCCCGGCTGCGCCTGCTGTGGCTGCTCCGCTCGGACTTCGAGCCCCATTTCCTCTCCCTGATGCGACCCTCGGGCCTGTCCTCCGAGCAATGGCACGCGAACCGGCGCCCCCTGCCTCCCATGAACCGGGACGAGCTGCGCCTCTGTATCGAGAAGCCCGCGGAGGCCTGTGTCCTCTTCTTCGAGCCCGGGCTCGTCGAGCACCTGCTGGATGACGTCGAGCAGATGCCCGGAGCGCTGCCCTTGCTCTCCGTGGCGCTCAGCGAGCTGTTCGATGGCTACCTCGCGAGCGGCCGGAGTGATCGCACCCTGACCTTCGAGGACTACCGCCGGATTGGGGGCGGCATCGCGGGCGCGCTCCAGCGCCGGGCGGAGCTCATCTTCTCCGGGACGCCCCCGCTCGCATCCGCCGAACAAGCCCCCCTGCCGGCGCTCCGCCCGGGAGAGCTCCCCGCCTTCCAACACACCCTGCGCAACGTGCTGCTGCGCATGGTGTCCCTGGAGGGAGGAGAGCTGGCGCGCCGCCGGGTCCCGCGCGCCGAGCTGGATTACGGCCATGCCGAGGAGAATGAGCGCGTCCGTCGGGTCCTGAGCACGCTGGAAGGCTGCCGCCTGATCGTGGCCAGCGACGATGGCGGCCCGTGCGTCGAGCCCGCCCACGACGCCCTCCTGTCCGCCTGGCCACGGCTCCACGATTGGGCCCGCCACTCGAGCCGTGAGTTGCTGTTGCTGCGGCGTGTGTCCCATGCCGCGGCCGAGTGGCAGCGCCATCGCCAGAGTCATGACTTCCTGTGGGCGGATGGACGCATGGCGCAACTGGGCCTCGCGCCCGCCGCCCTGCGCCGCACCGATGAACCCCTGGCCCTGTCCACGGTGTCGCCCGAGGACCGGCCCGATGCCGCCCTGGGCTTCAACGCCGTGGAGAGCGGCTTCCTCCGGGCCAGTGCGCGGCGACGGCGTGTGCTCCGCACCCGGCGCTCCTCGATGGCGTGTACGGTGGTCATCGCCCTCGTGCTCCTCACGGTGCTGGCGCTGCTACAGGCCCGGGCGGCCAGCGCCAATGCCCACAAGGCGCTCGAACAGCAACAGCTCGCCGAGACCAACGCCCAGGAGGCCAGCCAGCAGCGGGAGAAGGCCGTACAGCACGCATGGGAGTCCCATCTGCAGCAGGCCGTCGCCCAGGAAAACGCGCAGGACGCCAAGGCGCAGAAGAAGAACGCCGTCAGCAATTACGAGGAGGCCCAGCGGCAGCGGCGGTCCGCCGAGCACAACGCCCGCGAAGCGCTCGAGAAGCAGCGGCTCGCGGAGGCCAATGCCCAAGAGTCCCGGCTCCAGAAGCAGCGTGCAGAGGAGAATGCCCGGGAGGCCCGGCGCCAGCGGGAGGCCGCCGAGCACAACGCCCAGGAGGCCGCCGCGCAGCAACGGATCGCCGAGGCCAATGCCCAGGAGGCGCTTGCCCAGAAGTCCGCGTCCGAGGCCTATGCCCAGGAAGCAGGCAGGCAGCAAGAAATGGCGGAGGTCAATGCCAAGGAGGCGCAGCGGCAACAGGAGGCCGCCACGGCCAATGCCAAGGAGGCGCGGCAGCAGCAGGAGGCCGCCGAGCTGAATTTCCAGGAAGCCCAGGCACAACAATGGCTCGCCATGACCAATGCCCAAGAGGCGCAGCGGCTGCGGGAGGCCGCCGAGGCCAATGCACGACGGGCGCTCGAACAGCAGGATCTCGCCACGACGAACGCCGAGGAGGCACGCAGGCAAGCAAGGCTGGTCGGGATCAATCTCCAATTGTCCAATGCGAAGGTGCTCCTTGACAAGAGTCCCACCCAGGCCATGCTGGTCCTGCGCGAGATCAAGACGGTAGACGGTGCGTCGGACAAAGAGTGGTTGCAGAGCGCGTCGCAGATCAGTCAACGGCTCATCAGCAATGCCATCTTCAGTGGCCACACCTCGAGCGTCGAGGGAATCAGCTACAGCCCCGATGGCTCACATATCCTCACAAGCTCGGCTGATGGAACCGCGCGACTCTGGAGGGCGGATGGAGAGGGAGAACCCCGCATCCTCACGGGTCATGAAGATGCCGTGTCTTTCGCCACCTTCAGTCCCAACGGCTCCCGCATCCTCACCGCGTCGTACGATGGAACGGCGCGACTCTGGGATGCGCAGAAAGAGCACGTACCTGCTATTGTCCTCAAGGGGCCGGATTTCAACAAAAATGATCCCGTTCCCTTGACGGCCGCTACGTTCAGTCCAGATAGCGCCCTCATTCTCATCGCGAATGCTTATGGGTCAGTCTATCTCTGGAGAACAAGCGCTCCCGATCAACCGCCGCTCCGCCTCGGGGGTCATGAAGATCAGGTGAACGTCGCCCTCTTCAGCACGGATGGACTACGAATCCTCACCGCGTCCAACGACGGTACCGCGCGGGTCTGGAACCTGAATGGAGATATTCTTGACAGGCTCGACCACAAGGACGAGTTCAACAGTGATGAAGCGGTGAACTGTGCCACGTTCAGTCCCGATGGGAAATCCGTCCTCACGGGCTCCTCCAGTTTAAGTTACCCCACCACGCACTCCGTTCGCCTTTGGACTCTTGGTGTTGCGGAGCCACGTGTCTTCAAAGGCCATTCGGCCGATGTGAACTCGGTCGCTTTCAGTCAAGACGGTCATTCCTTCCTCACCGCGTCGAGTGACAACACCGCTCGCCTCTGGAACTCCGAGGGTCAGGATCCGCCGCGCGTACTCTCGGGACATTCCAATTGGGTGACCTCCGCCACGTTCAGTCCCGATGGCTCCTTCATCCTCACGTCCTCCGCCGATGGAACGGCCCGGCTCTGGCGCACGGATGGCATGGAGCAGCCCCTCATCCTCCACGGCCATACGGATTGGGTGAGCACCGCCCGTTTCAGTCCCGATGGATCCAGCATCCTCACGGCTTCCGAGGATAGAACCGCACGCCTCTGGCGTCTTCGAGGCGCGGGCACACCGTTCTTCTCGACCCCCGCGGACTCGAACATGCCCCCCGCCCTCAGCCCCAACGGCTCGGAAATCCTCACCGCCGCTTCGGATGGCACCCTCCATCTCTTCAGTTTGGATGGCTCGGGTCAGCGGTTGGAATCCTTCTCCGGGCACCTTGGGTGGACAGTGAACTCGGCCACCTTCAATCGCGATGGTTCACTTGCGCTCTCCGCCTCGGACGATGGTACCGCGCGCCTGTGGCAGGTAGGGGACACGAAGCACCCTCCGCGTGTCCTTCAAACCAACAACGAGATGACCTCCGCGCTCTTCAGTCCCGACGGTGCTCTCGTTCTCACGCTGGAAGACAAGAATGCACGTCTCTGGCATACCTACAGTCCAGACACGAATCCCCGCAGGCTCAAAGGCCATAAGGATTCAATCAACCTCGCCACATTCAGTCCCGATGGCAAAAAGCTCTTGACCGGCTCCGATGACGAAACCGTTCTTCTCTGGAACCTGGAGAAGAACGAAGCCCCCCGTCCACTCAGAGGACACACGGGAACGGCGACATCCGCCAGTTTCAGTCCTGATGGCTCTCTCATCCTCGTGGCGTCCAACGATGGCGTGGCCCAACTCTGGCGAACCTCCGAACCGGAGAGGGCCCCGCGTCTCTTCGCGGGATACACGAACGTTCTGAACTCCGCCGAGTTCAGTCCAGCGGGTACCTCTGTCGTCATCGCGGCATCCGAAGGAATCGCCAGCGTGAGGCCTATGTACGGAACTGGTCCTTCACTTGATCTCAAGGGGCATAAGAGCGCGGTGGCCTCCGCAACCTTCACGCCCGATGGCGATCATGTCCTGACCGTCTCCGATGACGGATCCGCTCGCCTTTGGCCCATGAAGAGTCAATCACTTCCGCTTGTCTTTCAGCACGAGGAAAAGCTAGAATTCACCACCGCCCTTCATGCGTTGATTACTCCCGATGGCTCCAGGGTCATCACGGTGTGCGGGGAGGGATTGGTTCGCGTCTGGTACCTGAAGCCCGAACCCCTGCGCGAGTACTTTCAGACGGCGACCACCGCGTGTCTTTCCTCCTTGGAACGAGAGCAGTATTTGCTCGAGGAGCCCGATATCGCGCGAAAGAAGTATAAAGAATGCGAGGAGTCTCACGGCCGAACTCTTTGATTCGTGGGAGGACTCCACCCGGCGAGCGGATTGGTAGACTCCCGAGACTCATGGCCCTGCTCCTTCGCTATCGCTGTCATGCCTGTGGTGCCCACGTGGAGTCCACGGGCCACGCCGCCTGGGTCCGGTGTGGCTACTGCCAGTCGCTGGTGGGCATCGACTGGCAGGCGTGGTTCGAGTCGCCGGCCTATGCCGCCTGGCTGCGGGACTACCCGGCCTTGATGCCCAAGTTCACCGCGCTGCAGGAGCGGGTGGCGGCGGCCACGGCGCACGTGCACGCGGGCCGCCTCGAGCAGGCACTGCCCCTCTTGCGCGAGGCGGTGTCCCTGCAGATGGACGCCACGCCCCAGCAGTTCCCCCCCGAGGTGCACACCGACGCGGCCTACCGCGAGCGCTACGTGCGCTACGACGCCTGGGTGCGCTTGCACGGGCTCGCGGACGCGTCCCTCGTCGCGCTCAACGCGGAGCTGATGACGGTCTGCTCCGCCATGGACCTGCGCGATCCCCTGCCCACGCTGGAGCGCGTCCTGGAGCTGCTCACCCGCCTCTACGCGCGGCTCTTCGAGCTGCCGGGCTTCGAGGACCCCGACGGCATGCCGCCCGCCTCCCGCTGCCAGCTCACCCTGTCGCTCACCGTCAACGCGTGGCTGCCCCTGCTGGCCCCCGCGCAGCGGCTCGCCGTGCTGCGGCGCCTCCACGGGGTGAACAACGTCCGGGAGACCGATGCCGTCTCCTCGGATGACCTGGGCGTGTACCTCGAGTGGACGTGTCCCCACTGCGCCCTGGTGTCCTTCCAGGCGCGGACCGCGACCCAGCTCATCTGCCCGGGTTGCTCCTTCAAGCGGCCCTTCTCCGCCGAGGTGCTCGGACTGGACGCGCTCGACGGCCGCTG
This sequence comes from Archangium primigenium, assembly GCF_016904885.1. Lineage (NCBI taxonomy): Bacteria > Pseudomonadati > Myxococcota > Myxococcia > Myxococcales > Archangiaceae > Melittangium > [Archangium] primigenium. Next base: position 4,621,498 of record NZ_JADWYI010000001.1, on the reverse strand, counting down.
TGGCAGCTGTGGCCACGCGGTGCCGCTCCCCGCGGGCGCCCTGGAGCGCGCCTGCGAGGTCTGCGGCGCCCTGGTGCGGCGCCTCGCGCGGACGGGCGCCGTGGAGCAACGGTTCTCCCAGGACCTGCGCGCCCGGTTGGACCCGGCCCCCGAGGCCCTGCCCGAGGAAGGCCGCCCGGGACCCACGCTGCCCGGGGTCAGCCGCGAACAGCAGCGCCTCGCGGGGCTGGGACGCCAGGCGAGCTGGTACGCGACGCTCGTGCCCCTGGCGCGCTACCTGGACGTGGTGCGCCGCAGCCTTCCAGGCCTGAGCGATCCCGAGCGGGCGGCACGGCTCGAGCGCGTGGCGTCCCTTCCCCACTTCGAGGGCCTGTCGGACGCGGGCCGCGAGCGCCTCGAGGAGACGCGGGCGCGGCTGCGGGGCGACTGAGCCCTCAGGCCTTGCGCGTCTCCGTCTCGGGGAGGTTCGCCGCCTCCGGGTAGTAGGCGCGGCCCTGCACGGGCGCGAGGCCCTCCGCCGGCTCGGGGACTTCCACCTCGTCCGAGGGGATGAAGGCCGGCCGGTCCACGCACAGCACCGTCTGCTCGACCTCGCGCGGGTTGTCGTAGCGGTGCGGCAGGTGCCTCGGCCAGCGCAGGCCCGTGCCCGCGAGGACGGGCTGTCCCTGGAGCAGCAGCCCCGCGCCCAGCACCAGCTCCGCCTCCTCCATCACCCGGTGCTCGTGGGTGACGATGGTGCGCCCCGGCGCGATGCGCAGCCGGTAGATGCCCACGTGCTCGTCCTGGAAGAGGATGTCCACCCGGCCAAAGGGCTTCTCCTCGTGCTCGAAGTGGTACTCGTCCGCCGTGCGGTGCACGCACAGGGCGGCCTGGGCCGTGCGACCCAGGGCCTCCGGCTTGGACAGGCGCAGCGTCACCGCCTGGAGGGGTGCCCGCATCGCGTCCGCCGTGGGCGGGGCGAGCAGGTAGCGGCAGAGCGCCTCCGCCGCCGTCTCCAGCATGCGGAAGTTCGCCGTCTCCAGCAGGAAGCGCAGCTCGCCCGTCAGCCGCGCGTAGTCCACCGTGTCCTGGAGGCGCCCCTTGAGGCCCGCCTCGCGGGTGTCCAGGTAGAGCGCCGCGTCGAGCTCCAGCGGCTGCGGGGTGTCCCGCTCGGCCGGGTACATGCCGACGATGCACTGCACGGTGAGGCGGCGCAGCTCGATGACATCCAGGGGACGGCCCCGCCCGTCACGGGGGATGACGGGCCAGGCACCGGAGAGGGAGGGGTTCATCGTCCCACACGCTAGATGAACCCCGCGCCCCCCGCCACGCCGTTGTTCCTGACGCCTCAATCCACGAGCAGGCGCTTCACGGGGGCGGGATCCACCGCGACCATGAGGGGCCGGGTGAAGTTGCTGAACGACACCAGGGCCTGCCCGGGCGCGAGCCGGTTGACCCGGTTCCACAGGCTCTCGTCGATGTTCCCCACGGTCTTCTGCATCCGGGAGATGACGGAGCTGTCCGTGATCTTGTGGATGATGAAGTTGTTGAGCAGCCCCAGCACCTCGTTGGGCAGGTGCTGCGGCAGTTGCGTGACGAAGACGAGGCCCAGCCACCGCTTGCGGCCCCGCTTGGCGATCTTCGCCACCTGCTCGAACAACACGGGCATCTGGGAGATGCGACTGGCGGACAGGAACTCGTGCGCTTCCTCCAGCACGATGAGCACCGGGGTGATGGGTTTGCCGTCGGCATGCGCCGCCTGGTAGCGCTCCTCCTGCTTTTCCTGGAGGCCCCGCAGGATGTCGGCGATGACGAGGTTGTTGAGCTGGGGCGAGTCCGTGTCCGACAGGTCGATCACCGACACCCGCCCCGGCTCGAGCAGCGTGTCGTGCGCCACGCCCGGCGCCGTGTCGACATCGAAGATTTTCAGGCGCCGCAGGTTCTGCAGCTTGCCCATCAAGGCCTTCCAGCTGATCTCGTTCTTGCTGCTCGCCGCCATGACCCGGCCCAGCACGCGTCCCGGGTTCTGACGGAACTCGCTCATCAGCCGGGGGCCCCGGGGCACGGCGTCCGCGCCCTCGGCGTCGGCGCCGTCCTCGGCGTCGCTCTCCTCCTCCGCGGCCCCGCGCCTGCGGGTCGTGGGCTTCGCCCGGCTCCGGGTCTCGCCCTTGCCCTCGTCGCTGAGCGCGTAGAGGTAGGTGTTCACCACGTCCAGCAGGTGCTGGAGCTTCATCTCCGGGTAGCCCGTCGAGTGCTCGTCCACGTCCAGCATCTTCTGCTGCTCGGCCTCGTTCCTCGGAAAGAGCTTGAAGTCCTCCAGCAGCAGCTTCGTGACGTCGTAGGCCTTGTGGAAGCGCTCCTGCTGGGCCTCGGACATGCCGAGGATCTCCGAGATGGCATACGGCGACAGGCTCGAGAACTTGAGCGAGAAGCGGTGCAGGTTCTTGTGCTTGGGATTGCGGCTGTCCCGGCCGGTGAGGTGATGGATGTGGAGGTTTTTCACGCCCTCGGCCTTCTGTCCCCGGAGCTCGAGGGCCGCGATCATGGCCGCGTGCTCCGTGGGTTGATCCACGTGCGTGTATTCCCCCTCCACGTCGAAGACGATGGTGGCGATGCCCGCGGCCTGGGCGTGGTGGATGAGGGTGGCCACGGTGGTGGACTTGCCGCCGCCCGTGGTGCCGATGATGCCGGTGTGCCGCGGGAGGATGGACTTGTCCCGCGGATCCAACCGTGCCTCCATCCCTTCGTACCCCGCCACCAATCCCAGACACATGTCGCCCTTGAGGCCGAGGACCCGCGCGCTCTCCTGCTCGTTGAGCAGGAAGACCGGGCTCTTGGGCCGGGGCCGGAGCTTGGGCGCCGTCAGGACGCCCCCCTCCCCCTTCTCCTCCCCGAGGATCTCGATGTCGGCGCGCCCGTGGTAGTCGAAGGTGTAGGCCAGCTTCTTGCCCTGCACGACCACGCCCACCGCCATGGTGGAGTTGGCGGCGATGGCGTCCGGCTCGGCGAAGGGCCCCCGGACCACGACCCCCAGGTAGGAGCGCTTGTCCTCCCGGGACTTCACCCGCACGAGCGTCTGTGACGCCAGCTTGGGCAGGTCATCGCGGGTGGTCAGGACGGTGATGAGGTTGTCCTCGCTCGACGAGGTGTCGAAGTGGGTGAAGCCCACGGCGTCCTTGAGATCGGCGGGAAGCTCGAGGGACGAGGTCTTCGCCAGGGTCGCGAGCTCCTCGAACTCGCCCTGGTTCTTCTCGGGCAGGGAGCTGAGGACGCCCCCCTCGGGCCTGGTGGGCGGCGGGGCCTTGGGGGGCGGCGAGCCCGCGGGCGGAGGCGCCCCCGCGGGTGGAGTCGAGCCGGAAGGCCGGGAGGGCGCCGCGGGCTTGCCCACGGGCCCCGGGGCCTGGGGACGCGGGGCCTCGGCCCTCGGCGCACCCGGAGGCGGGCCCTGGGGCGGCTTGGGGGCCCCGGGCTGGGGTGGACGCTGGGGCGGGCCCTGCGGCCCCGGAGGTGCCCGTCCCGGAGCGCCGGGAGGCGGGGTCGTGCCGCTGGGAGGCGCGGGGCTCCGAGCCGAGGGCGGCCCGGCGGGGCGCTCGGGCGCGCGCGGAGGGGGGACCGGGCCGTTGCCGGTCCGGGAGGAGTTGTCATCATCGGCCATGGGTCATGTCTCCTAGGGACGCCGCTTGCGCTCGTTGGCGTAGTGGAACTTCGCTCCCGCCTGGGCGTAGGCGTCATTCACCATGCCCAGGAAGCCTTCCGAGCCGAAGGCGCCCCGACAGGCCACGTCCGCCACGTCCAGGAGCATGGGAAAGCCCCGCTCCCGGCGCAGGATGCTGTCGGCCATGGCCACGTGGGCCGCGACATGCACGTGCTCGCGGTGCGCGTAGAAAAGGTAGGGCGGGGACTGATCCGAGGCCCGGAAGAGGCCCCGGACGATGTGCGGGCAGTACTCCTTCACGAACGCCATGGCCTTCTTGCGGTCCGCGTCGTCGTAGTTCCAGCGATTGACGATGTACGCGCTCTCGTCCACGAGCGTGTCGATGATGGCGTACTCGCCTCCGTACAAGGCATTGCCGAAGGTCAGCAGGCCCCGGTCATCGAGCGAATTGGGAATGAAGACGAACTTCTGGTGATCCCGCACGAGGCGCTGGAGCAATTCGAGCGAGGCCTCCAGGAGGCTCGAATAGCCAGACCCCGAGAGCAACTCGCGCGAGCACGGGTTGCCGTAACCCATTCGCCAGGGGGCTTTCGACCGGTCCAGGAGCAGCGCCAGCTCGGCGTGGGCCCGGATGTTCCGGCTCGCCAGCTTGGACAGCGTGTCTTCCTCCTCGTCCATCGCCCGGGCCTGACGTTTCTCGAAGATTTCCCGCACCAGCTTGCGGCCATCCGTATGGGACGACAGCTCCTTGCGGAACAGGCGCTGGGAGAAGACCCCCGTGTTGCCCCCGTACCCGACAATGGCCACGCCAATCTGGGTGATGGCGATGGGCAGGCTGTCATGGGAGACGACGGTGCTGTTCACGGCCTCGACCCGACCGGGAAAGAGCAGGCTCTCGTGAATGATGGCCAGCCGCTCCATGCTGGCGGGGTAAACCCCGGCGCACTCGGGCGCGTCCCTGGGGAGTTTGAGCCGGGGAAAGAAATCCTTGCGGATGAAGTCCCGGAGGGCGTCCTCGTCCCTCACCGCATGGCCCACCTGCTCCTTGAAGCGCTTCAAGATGGTCTTGGGATCGAACCCCAGGTCCCAGTTCCTGAGGTCGAGCGTCTCGGCGAGCGTCTCCTTGTAGGCCGCCTGATAGTCATCGTCCCGGATGAACCGTCTTTGATCCGGAAATGTCCCCTCCGACATGCTCAACCCTCCTCCTCGTCATCGAAGTACTTCTGGATGGAAAAACGGGGGCGTTCCGGTCCGAGCAGGAGCCGGACGTAGGTCCGGGCCTTCTTCCTGGGAAGCCCGAAGCGGGACACCAGTGCATCGACACATTGCTTGCGCGGCAGGTCCTGGAGCAATGGCAGGGCATGGCTCGCGGGCGCCAGCAGCTCGAAGGCGAGCCGGTCCGCGCGGTGCTCCACGAAGGAGATTTCTCCCTGGCGGATGTCCCCCGAGACGCCCCGGTTCATGAGGTTGAGCTGGGCGAGGGGAATCCGCTTGAACATGGCGGACAGGCCCTCCTCGATGTTCGGCTCGCGCTTGCCATCGAAGACCTCGAGGATCCGCTTGCCCAAGGCGCGCCGGGCCTCCTGCCGCGGTTGGAGATGGTCGACGACGAAGTGCGCCACCTCATGGGCGAGCGTGAAGCGCTGCACGTCCTCGGGATCCTGGGTATCCCAGAAGATGTAGCCATGCTCCTCGATCGCCGCCGTGCACCCGTGCGGAGCCCTGTCCTCGGCGGGTGTCTCGATCGCGATGTGCCTGCGCGAGAACCAATCGCGGATCCAATGGGTGGTCAGCCCCGCCACGGGCACGAGGGAGACGCGGGGGAGATGGAAGACCACGGCCTCCTCCATGTTCCGGGGAAAGACCGTGAGTGGCGTCGGGCCCAAGCCGCTCAGGGCCACCGCGTCCTCCAGCCAATCCACCCTCAAAGGTCGTCCTCGTCGTCCTCGTCGTCTTCCTCGGAGCGATCCCGCGCGGCGAGCAGGGTGCCACGCAGCACGTCACCTGCCGGCTCGGAGGGCTGGGCGTCCTTCTCCAGGTTGTCCATGCGCCGGATGAACCTGGCGAGGGCGAGCGGTGCCACGCCCAGACGCTCCGCGATAATGCCCAGGTGCTCGGCGAAGCGCTCCTTGTCGGGTCGGCGGCAGAGGGCGAGTTGGTCGAGCACCTCCCGCGAGCAGCCCAACTCCGTGGCGATGTCCTCGGGCAACAGATTCTCCAGTCGGTGCGCGAGGTCGAAGAGATAGCCGAGCGTCCAGGCGTGTTCCCGGCTCTTGCGGACCGCGAGCTTGGTCCAGTCAGGTGGGGTCATCGAGGTCCTCCTTTCCAAAACGTTCCAGTATCTTCATGAGTCGATCCCGATGCCGCTTCACCATCCGCCGCATCAGCTCCTCGTTCGAGGTGTCCAGGCCCAAGGCCCGGGCCAGCACCTCGGTGGAGCTCTCTCCGCTCAAGATGAGCCGAAGGGCGGCGATGTCCTTGGGGCTCTTCAAATGCCCCTTCGCGATGAGCCGGTCCACGGCACGGGAAGCCTCCACATAATTCTCTAAAATATCTTTCGCGGTCCGCTGCCCGAGTTCGACATCGCCCCCCCATTTTTTGTCGCGCTCGACCCGGGCGGACGTCGACCGGAGCTGATCGCGCACCCGGTACTTGGCCGCCTGGGTGAGGTAGGTCACCAGGAGGGCGCCCCGCTTGGGGTCATACCGCTCGGGAGTGGCGACATAGGCGAACAGCACATCGATGACGGCGTCGTAGGCCGCCTCCTCGCCGCAGTTCAGGTCCCGCAGCACGAAGCCCTGCATCTTCTGCGCGAAGGCCTTCAGCAGATCCAGCAGGATCACCGGATCCTTGCGAAGGGCTCGCGCATGCAGGTCCCGTTCGTCCGGCGGTTCTCGCTGTGTTGGCATCCTCATCCCCTCTCCTCGCCAGGTCGCGTTCGCGTTCCCGCGCGTTCCGTGTGTGTTGTCCGTTCCTTCGGAACCACACCCCGGAGTTCGACACGCGGGAGCCGACCTGGGAGGAAGGTTGATCGAACCCTCCGAGCAAAGTCCATTCCTCTTTGGAGGTAGCGCCCGGGAAGCGCGCCACCCGGCGGTCCGTGGCGGCCTACCACCCAAGGGGTACAGACGGGCGTCTTGCCCTGACGCATCGTGCGCATCGAATACGGAGGCCGAACCCGAGGAGATTGTCATGCCAACGCCATTCCTCTTCCGCACGTCCTGGTTGATGCTGTTCACGCTCGCCTGTACCAGCGCGCCGGTGGTGGTTCGGGAGCAGCCACCGCGCAACAAGCTCGCCAACGTGGATGACTTCGGCGCCCTGCTGGTCGACGCGGGGCTGCCCACCGAAGACCTTCCTCGGAACCCCGAGCTGTCCGCCGCGCAGGCGAACGAGTTGAAGCTGCGCTTGAGCCTGGATTGGCCCAAACGCGCGGAGGAGGCACCGCGCATGGTCGCGAGTCTCCTGCTCGAGGACGTCCTCCGCCGCAAGACAGGCACGGTCTCGCGGCGGGAGCTGAGTCAACGGCTGCGCGACTTCGACGCCGTCTACATGATGCGCCGCGATGGCTGTTTCGCTCGCGCGCTCAGCGGCAAGGCCGAGCAGTGCGTGGGGCCCGTGGAGGTGCGCGAGGGACAATTGCGCGCGGGTGCCTTCATCGTGGACCGGTTCTACACGCGCGATGCGCGCAACCAGTGGCAGCCAGCACTCACTCCGGCTCCTCCCGCGGTGGCATCACGACAGTAGCCCCGAGCGACCGGGCGCGCGCCGCCAGTTCCTGACGGCCGCTCGTGCCTGTCTTCTTGTAGATGCAGCTCACCTGTTTCTTCACGGTCTCCACCTCGTTGCCCAGCGCCGCCGCGATCTCCTTGTTGGACTTTCCCTGCATCAGCAGCCAGAAGGCCCGCGTCTCCGTGGGCGTCAGTTCATTGAGCCAGTCATCGAGCAGCGAGCGCCGGGTCTCCCGGAAGTCCACCTTCCAGTGCGCGGGCCCCTCCGCCTGCGGCAGGGCCGTGAAGGTCACCGTCAAGCGCTCGCGCATGTCCTTGTTGTCGCGCGTCCACGTGTCGTCCGTCGCGCCCCGAGCGAGCGCCGCGCAGCGCTCGCGCAACTCCCGGGGCAGCCCCGTGGACAGAGGCTCCTTGGGAAACCACTTGCGCAGCAACGCGGCGACGGGCGCCGTCTCCTGGAGGATCTCTCCCGACGACTTGAGCACCACGAGGGCCAGTCCCTGCTGCCGGGCGATGGACGCGAACAGGTCCCGGTAGAGCATGCGCTCCATGAACATCCGGCACTTGTGCAGCGCGCTCGCCAGTTGCCGGGCGACGTATTGCAGCAGGCCCTCATCCCGCTCCGTGAAGGGCTGGCGGCGGGTGCGGTACGCCGTGAAGCCCCCGTGCCAGGACTCCCCCGGAATGGTCAACATCACGGACATGACCTGCTCCAGGGGCATGCCCAACGTGTGGCTGAGCCGGTACATGGCATTGCCCTCCAGCCCCTCGCGCGAGATCATCTCCTGGTCCCGGAAGACGCGGCCCGGCTCGCGCGACACCGTCCCCGCCACGAAGTCGCTCGGGCCCCACTCCGGCGCTCGCGCGAAGAACGCCGACAACATGCGCGACGTCTCCCACTCGTATTCCCGCGTGGGACCGGGCTTGGACACACACAGCGCCATACAGTCCGCCGACAACAGGCGCATCAGGAAGGCCTCGGCGCAGCGCACCAACTCCGACAGGGTCTGAACCTGATTCAGTTCCTCCAACAGCTTGCCGACGAGCGACTGCTCCTCGGCACTCATGTCCTCCCACGTCATGGGCCGTCCTCCTCGTCCCGTCCTGGGACGTCGGGCATTCATCTCGGAGGACCCCCGGGGCTGTCTCTCCCCCGAAAGAGGTAGGGGTTTTTCACCTACCTCACCCCACAGACAGGCCGTCAAAACAAAGAAAGTAAGTACTCACTTTCTTTTCCGAGGCGGGGGGCGCATAGTTCGTTCATGTCCGACGCCCCTTCCCTCGCCGTGGTGGGCCCGCGGGCCCGGCGCACCCAGCAGGAGCGCCGGGATGCGACCCGGCTCAAGCTGCTCGACGCGACGATCGAGTGTCTGCGGGAGCTGGGCTACGCGCGCCTCACCACCCTGGCGGTGGCCCAGCGCGCCGACATGTCCCAGGGGGCGCTGTTCAAGCACTTCCCCACCAAGGCGAGCCTGCTCGGCGCCGCCGTCGAGCACCTGTTCCCCCGGCTGATTGACGAGTACCGCGCCGGGTTCGAGGGCCTCTCGGTCGCGCCGGGGGAGCGGATCGCCCAGGCGATTGAACGGCTCTGGGAACTCTACCAGCGCCCCGAGTTGCTCGCCGCCCTGGAGTTGTTCGTGGCGGCGCGGACGGATGCGGAGCTGGCCGCGGCGCTCGGGGTGGTGAATCCGCCGCACCGCCGCAACCTGCACCGGGTGGCGCGCGAGCTCTTCCCCGACGTGGCGTCCACCCGTCCCGACTTCGATGCCCTCATCGAGCTCATCCTCAACGCCGTGCAGGGCGCTGCCGTGGGAGGCGTGGGCCTGCCCTCCAATCCGGACCACCCCGCGATGCTCGCCTTCCTCACCCAGTTCGCCCGCCGCGCCTTGTCCTCCGCCCCCTGAGCCCCCGCCCTTCCCCTCCCAGGAGTCCGTCACATGCCGTCCGCTCCGCCCATCAATCTCACGCTGTACGCCATTCCGGCGTTCGTCCTGCTGATGGCCGTGGAGGTGCTCTACCTGGTGCGGCACCGCGAGTCCGGTCTGCTCGGCTACTCGCTGCGCGACTCGGCGGCGAGCCTCACCATGGGACTGGGCTACTCGGCCATCGGCCTGCTCTGGAAGGGCGTGGAGTTCGCCCTCTACCTGGCGCTGTACGAGCTCACGCCGCTGCGCATGGGCACCGGCGCGCTGGCCTGGGTGCTGCTCATCGTCGGGGATGACTTCTGCTACTACTGGTTCCACCGCATCCACCACGAGAGCCGCGTCTTCTGGGCCTCGCACGTGGTGCACCACTCGAGCGAGCGCTACAACCTGTCCACCGCCCTGCGCCAGACGTGGACGCCCATGACGAGCTCGCTGTTCTGGGCGCCGCTCGCGCTCCTGGGCTTCCACCCGGTGATGATCGTCCTGCAGCAGGCCATCAGCCTGCTCTACCAGTTCTGGATCCACACCGAGGCGGTGGGCCGGCTGGGGCCGCTGGAGTGGGTGCTCAACACGCCCTCGCACCACCGCGTCCACCACGGCTCCAACCCGCGCTACCTGGACCGCAACTACGCGGGCATCTTCATCGTCTGGGACCGGCTCTTCGGCACCTTCCAGGCGGAGGACGAGCGCCCCGTGTACGGGCTCACGCACAACATCCGCACGTACAACCCCGTGCGCATCGCCTTCCACGAGTTCGCCGCCATCCTGCGCGACGTGCGCCGTGGCGCGTCGTGGCGCGTCCGGCTGGGCCACGTGTTCCGGGGGCCGGGCTGGACACCGTCGCCGGACGACACTCGGGCGCCGCCCACGTCCCGGCCCGATTGCGGCCCCGGTCCGGCTTGTTAGCGTCCGCGGCTCCGCCCGCGCTCCCGGAGCCGCCCCATGGCCTTCACGCTGAACGTCAATGGAGAGACCCACGCCATCGACGCCGATGAGGACACGCCCCTGCTCTACGTCCTCCGGGACGCGCTGAAGCTCAACGGCGCGAAGTACGGGTGTGGCGTGGGCCAGTGTGGCGCCTGCACGGTGCTCCGGGACGGCGCCCCCCTGCGCTCGTGCCTCGTGCCCGCCGCCCTGCTGTCCGGGCGGGCCCTCACCACGCTCGAGGGGCTGCGGGGCCCCGAGGGCGCGCTCCATCCGCTCCAGCGGGCGTTCCTCGAGGAGCAGGCCGGGCAGTGCGCCTACTGCATCCCGGGGATGATCCTCGCGGCGGAGGCCCTGCTGCGGGTGAAGCCCGAGCCGACGGAGGCGGAGATCCGCACCGCGCTGGACGCGAACCTGTGCCGGTGTGGCTCCCACAACCGCATCGTGCGCGCCATCCAACGCGCCGCGAAGGAGCGCCAGGGATGAGCGCGCCGCTCGGTCGCCGGGACTTCCTCCAGGGCGCGCTGGTGGTCGCCTTCTCCCTCGCGGCCCCCGCCGTCCGGGGCGCGAACACCCCGCGCGCGGGCGCGCTGCCGGGAGATCTCCAGCGGCATCCCGCGCTCGACGCCTGGCTGCGCATCGGCGCGGAGGGCCGGGTCACGCTCAAGACCGGCAAGGTGGAGCTGGGCCAGGGCATCCTCACGGCGTTCGCCCAACTGTGCGCCGACGAGCTGGACATCGAGCTGTCGCGCCTGGACATCCTCTCCGGGGACACCCGGCACTCGCCGAACCAGGGCACCACCGCCGGCAGCATGTCCATGCCCGAGGGCGGCTCGGCCGTGCGCGCCGTCTCCGCCGAGGCCCGCGCCCTGCTGGTGCGGCTCGCCAGCGAACGGCTCGGTGTGCCCGGCGGCCGGCTCCAGGTGCGCGATGGCACCATCTCGGACCCCACGAGCGGCGAGGACGTCACCTACTGGAGCCTCGTGGGGGGCAAGGCGCTCGGGCACGAGGCGACGGGCACCGTGTCCCCCAAGCCCGCGTCCGAGCGGCGCTACAGCGGGCGCCCCGTGCCCCGCCGGGAACTGCCCGCCCGCGTCACGGGCGAGACGGCGTTCGTGCAGGACCTGCGGCCCGAGGCGCTCGTGCATGGGCGCGTCGTCCGACCGCCCTCACCCGGGGCCTCGCTCGTCGCGGTGGACACCGCCCCCGTGGAGGGCATGCCCGGGGTGCTCAAGGTCGTGCGGGACGGGAGCTTCCTCGGCGTCATCGCCACCCACGAGTGGCGGGCACATCGGGCCGCGACCCGGCTGGCGGAGCTCGCCCGCTGGCGTCCGGGCGAACCCCTGCCCGTGGATCCCCACGCCTGGCTGCTCGCGCAGCCCACGCGGGACACGGTCATCCGGGACGTGGCGCGCCCCGAGGGCCCCGCCCCCACCCGGACGCTGGAGGCGAACTACCGCCGCCCCTACCTCATGCACGGCTCCATCGGGCCCTCGTGCGCGGTGGCGCTGTGGACGGACGAGGGGTTGACCGTGGACACCCACAGCCAGAGCGTCTTCGAGACGGCCGCGGCGATCGCGCGGATGCTCGGCCTGCCCCCGGAGCGGGTCTGGGCCCGGCACCACGGGGGCTCGGGGTGCTACGGCCACAACGGCGCGGATGACGTCGCCGCCGACGCGGCCCTGCTCGCCCGCGCCCTGCCGGGCCAGTCCGTGCGCGTGCAGTGGTCCCGCCAGGACGAGCACACCTGGGAGCCCTACGGGCCCGCCATGGTGACGAAGGTGCGCGCGGACGTGGACGCGGCGGGCGACGTGCTCGACTGGCGCTACGAGCTGTGGTCCACCTCGCACGGCACCCGCCCGGGGGGCCAGCCCGGCAACCTGCTCGCGGCGACGACGCTCGCTCAGCCCTTCGCCAGGCCCGCGCCGCGCAATGGCGGGCCGCCCAACTACGCCGCCGATCGCAACGCCCTTCCGCTCTACGCGTTTCCCGGCCAGCGCGTCACCACCCACTTCGTCACGGCCCTGCCCCTGCGCTCCTCGTCCCTGCGCGGCCTCGGGGCGCACGCCAACGTCTTCTCCATCGAGTCCTTCATGGACGAGCTGGCCCACGCGGCGAACGTGGACCCGCTCGCCTACCGGCTCCGTCAGCTGCGCGACCCCCGGGCCCGGGACGTGCTCCAGAAGGCCGCCGAGCGCTTCGGCTGGGCCTCGGGCACACGCCGGCCCCACCATGGCCGGGGCCTCGGCTTCGCCCGGTACAAGAACCTCGCGAGCTACTGCGCCGTGTGCCTGGAGGTCGTGGTGGAGCCCACCACCCACGCCCTCCGGGTGGTGCGCGCCGTGCTGGCCGCCGACGCGGGGGAGATCGTCAACCCGGATGGGCTGGCCCACCAGCTCGAGGGCGGCCTCATCCAGTCGCTGAGCTGGGGCCTCAAGGAAGCGGTCCAGTACGACGCCCAGCGCATCCTCTCCCGCGACTGGGCCACCTACCCGCTGCTCACCTTCTCCGAGGTGCCGTCCGTGGAGGTGGCGCTCATCGACCGGCCCGGCGAGCCGTTCCTCGGCGCGGGCGAGGCCTCGCAGGGACCCACCGCGGCGGCCCTGGCCAACGCCCTGTTCGATGCCACGGGCTTGCGGGTGCGCGCGCTGCCCCTGACGCCCGAGCGGCTCGCGGCGGCGCGGGCGGCTCAGGGCTCCGGGCAGTGAGCCCCGGTATCGATCCACGCCTGGATGAGCGCGCCGAACACCCGCTGGGACGCGGGCACCGGCTGGAGGCCCCGGCCGGGCGCCCAGCCCCACGCGACGAGTTCGTCCTCGGCCATGTGGTGCTGGATCTCGGCGAGGCTCTTGCCCCCGTTGCGCGTGGGATCCTTGAGCTGCGCGCAGATGGAGCCCAACGAGCGGCCCACCCACGCCATCTCCACGGGCGCCAGGGCCCACTTGGGGTTGCCGGGAATGCTCCGCAGGGACTCGCCCATCAAGGGGAGGTTCACCGCCTGGTGACACGCGGTGCACGGCAGGCCAGGAGGCCCATGCCCGTCCGCGCCGCCCGTGACCGCGGGCAGGTGCGGCCGCTGCCCCAGCCCCTGCCGGGGCACGCCATCCGCGGAGTGACAGTTCGTGCACCGGGGATGGGTGATGACCCGACCGGCCTCGGTGAACAGCGCCACCGAGCGGGCCCGGGGGTCCGCGATGCCGTCGAAGGACGCGACGGGACGCAGGGCCGCGGCCGGCGCCGGCTCGGGCGCGGTGTCCGGGGGCGGCGGCTCCCGGGAGGGCGCGGGCCGGGTGCAGCCCCCGAGGAGCGGGAGGGTGAGGCTCAACGCCAGGAGGGAGACGGGCAGCGCGCGCATGCGGCGCCAGCCTGGGTCACCCGCTCAATCGCGACAACACGCGATGGCGCCGTCCTGTGAACGGAAGAACGCCGTCGTCAGCTCCCGCCCCACCCAACCGCACAGCACCTCGTAGGTGCGCCGCCGGGCCCCGCCCACGCGGGCCGCCTCGCGGCTGAGCGTCTCCGGGTGCCGGATGAAGACGTTGTAGCCCACGAGGAAGCCGTCCGAGCGCAGCACGGTGATGCCATCCGTGGCCATCATACCGCGCAGGAGCTGCGCCGTGGCGCTCACCGCCGAGGCCGCGTCCACGCTCGGCTCCTGGTGGTAGCGCATCACCCGCGCCACCAGGTCCAACGGCGGCTCCAGCAGCACCCCATCCACGAAGATGGGCAGGCCGTCCATCCCCTTGGGCAGCACCGCCACCAGCGTGCCGTGCGAGGCCTGCATCGCCTCGAAGAGCACCCGGCGGTAGAAGTCGCGCGTCAGGCCCCGCGCCGGCTCGGGCACGTCCGCCGTGAGGCCGAGCGACAGCTCGTCCATGGCCACGGTGGGCAGGGTGTTCTCCGCCCGCGCGCCGGACAGGAAGACGTGCCGGCACAGGCCGCCGAGGCCCCGCAGCTCCACCACGTTCTCCGCGAGTTGCAGCACGCCCACCATGCGCAGTGAGCGCTCTCCGGCCCGCCGCATGCGCTCCAGGGGCGTCTCCACGAGCGGCGAGGGATCCGTGCGGAAGATGCCGTAGGCGAAGCCGTCGGGGATGAGCAGCACGTACAGGCACCACCACCGGCCCTGGCCCAACGGCGCGCACTGCTTGAGCGCGCGCTGGATCGTCTCCCGGGAGCGCGGCCCGGTGCCCATGGCGATGGCGTCCCGGCCGCCGAGCACCCGCAGCATGCCCTCCAGGTCATCCCCGAGGAACGCCACGGGGAACAGGGGCTCGCCCTCCTCGCGGTAGCGCGAGAGCGTCACCAAGAGCTCGCTGAGCGGATCGGCCACCTGCGCCGAGCCCAGCCCCGCCTCCAGCAGGAAGGAGGAGATCGCATCCGACAGCAGATGACGGAAGGACAAGGTGGGCGACGCGTCCGGGTCCGAGGCGCTCGACGCCCCTCGCGCGGTCGCGCTGCCCGACTCATCATCTGAACCCACGAAGAACATGAGGCATCCGGAAGGGGTGGCGGCGCGATCTTCTCACCTTGAAGTATCCACCCATCCAGCCCCTCGGGAACAACACAGAATGGGGGCCCCGTGCGCGGCCAGGCGGCTCGCCTGGTCCGCGACCTCCCGCGAGGCTCAGGAATCGCCGCCCGAGGAGACTTCCACCTCCTGGCCCGGCACCGCCATCACCCGCCGCGACCAGACGGGCAGACCCGGGCAGCTCACGCTGACCCCGAGCTCCTTGCCCGCCTCGATGTCGATCGACACCGGCGTCGCCTGGGGGGCCATGTGCCCATCCACGTTGACGAAGCAGCCGGCGCGGCCCACCACCCGCAGCGAGCCCTTGCTGTTCGGCTCGGGCCGGGTCTCGGGCAGGGCGCGCACGTCGATGAGATCCTTGCGGACCGCGATGCCGAAGCGGCGCAGGCGGCCGTCCATCGCCGTGGAGACGACGAGCTGGCGGACGTTCTCCAGATCCAGCTTCGACGGGTCCTCCACCTGGATTCCGGCGACGTAGAGCTGCTCACCCGGCTCGCGGTTGATCACCTCGACGCCGCCCCGCGCGAGCATCTTCGGGACCACCACCCCCACGCCGCCGAGGATGAGCAGGCCCACCACGCCCATCACCGCCCAGCGCACCAGGGGCCGCTGGGAGGCCGCGAGGGCGGCCGTCATCGGAGCGGCCGTCGCCGGAGCGGCGGGCGCCGGAGCGGCGGGCTGCGGGGCCGTCGCCGGTCGGGCGGGAGGCGCCGCCGGCGGACGCGCGACGACCGTGTTCACGTGCGCGGCGGCCGGACGGGCGGGCGCGGGCGTCGGCAAGGCGTTGAACGAGCCGGAGGCACGCGTCAGGGCCGCGGCCGCCTGCGGAGCGGGCGGCGCCGACGTGGCCGGGACCTGCGCGGTCCGCGTGGGCATGGCGATGAGCCCGGGCTTGGAGATCTGGACCTCGGTGCGCTCGTCGGACGTGGCGGCCCGCTCCACGGGCGGCGCGGGCGGAGGCGGCGGGCGCGGGGCCGTGGCCGCGCGCACGGGCACCTGGGTGTCCGCGGGCGCCGCCATCTCCCCCGTCGTCGTCGCGGGCGGAGGGGGCGGCACGGCGAGCGCCGGGGGCGGCGGAGGCGGCGGCCGCGTCGCGTTGCTCATGGTGGCGCCCGGCTGGACACTCGGGAAGGAGCCAGTGAAGGGGCCCTGCTGGGTGGGACCGAACTCCGCGAGCCGCTCGCCCAGGGTGGACTTGAAGAACTGGGCCACCGCGGCGGGCGAGGAGTTGAGCCGGTGGTGCGCCATCACCGCCTCGATCTCCTCGCGCAGGGCGGCGGCGGACGGCGTGCGGCGCGCCGGATCCTTCACCAGGGCGCGCAGGATGAGATCCGACACGTCCTGGGGAATGGCGGGCTTGAGCTGCGAGGGCACCGGCGCCGGCTCGCGCACGATGGCGCTGAGCGTGGCGGCGTCATGGTCGCGCTTGAAGGGCAGCTGGCCGGTGAGCAGCTCGAAGAGCACCACGCCCAGGGCGAACACGTCGTTGCGCGCGTCCAGGGGCCGGCCCGCGGCCGCCTCCGGGGAGATGTAGGAGATCTTCCCCTTGAGCACGCCGGCGCGGGTGTTCTCCTCGCCCTGCACCTTGGCGATGCCGAAGTCGCTGAGCTTGATGGCGCCGTCCAGCGAGATGAGCACGTTGTGGGGGCTCACGTCGCGGTGCACCACGGGGTGCGGCACGCCCGCCGGATCCACGTAGCTGTGCGCGTAGTGCAGGCCCGCGGCCGTCTCGGCCACGACGCGCAGCGAGTGCTCCAAGGGCAGGGCGAGCCCCTTGCGCTTGAGCTCGTTCATCAGCTTCTTCAAGTCCGGGCCGCGCACGTACTCCATGAGGATGTACGCGACGCTGTCGGACAGGCCCACGTCGAACGTCTGCACGACGTTGGGGTGCGTGAGGCGGGCATTGGCGCGCGCCTCCGCGAAGAGCATGTCGACGAACTCCGTGTTCTCCGCGAACTGCGGGAGGATCTTCTTCATCACCACGAACTTCTCGAAGCCCTTGACCCCCACCTGCTTGGCGAGGAACACCTCGGCCATGCCGCCCTGCCCCAGCCGGCGGATGATCTGCAGCTTGTTGTGGCCCAGGCTGTTGCTGATGTCCGAGTTGCTGCCCTTCTGGTTGCCGGGCTCGGCGTTCGTGTTGCCGAAGAGGTACTGGCTCAGGGCCCGGGGCTCGAGCGCCTCGATGTCCTCCAGGTGCTCCTCCACCAGCGAGGAGCGGCTGAGCAGGGGCACGAGCTGCGGAATGGCGGGCAGGCGCGCGGTGCCGCCGCAGATGGGGCACTCGCGCTCGGGGCTCGCGTTGGCGCGCAGCTTGGTGAGGTACTCGAAGGCGAGCGTGCGCTGCTGGTGCTCATGGCCGCAGTTGCGGCACTCGCACGGCAGCCACAGCGTGTTGATGCGCGCGGACAAGGGCTTGCTGAAGCGCGCGAGCGCGCTGAGCACCGGCGACGTCACCCGGCAGAGCACCACCTGGGCGCCCTGGGCCGCGGTGGCCAGCACCTGCTCCAGCTTGGGAATGGCCTCGGCGTCGACCTTGGAGACGTGCGAGAAGTCGAAGGCGACGCGCCCCTCCAGGCCCGAGGCCAGCCGGCGCACGTTCAGGTCCGACTTCAGCTCGCTGGCCAGGGTGACGTAGGTGATGTCGTCCTGGACGATCTTCAGGTGCGTGGTGAGCGAGGCGGGCGCGCTGGGCGTGGTGGCGCGCAGGTAGCGCAGCACCACGGGGTCCACCGTGCCGAACTGCTGGCGCCGGGCGTAGTCGAAGAACTCGCTGGGCAGGTCCGCGAACTCCAGCTTGCCCGCGCACACGGGACAGGAGTGCTCCGGAGCGCGGCCCTCGGCGATGACCGCCGACTCCGCCTGCAAGTCCACCAGGCGCAGCCGGTCCTCGCCGCACGCGCGGCACATGTAGGGCGCCAGCACGGACAGCACCCGTGCCACGCCGGAGAAGCCCTCCACCATGTTGAGCTGATCCACCATGACCGGTGGCGCGTTCACCACGTAGAGCGAAATGCCTCCCTGCGGCATCTTGCTGGCGAACTCGATCCAACGCCGCACGCCGAAGGAACTGATGCGCTCCACCTGGCCGAGATCGACGATGATGAGTCCACCCAGATCCGTCATGGAGGACGTCAGGGGGAAGGTTTCGTCGATGACGCCCGCGATGCGGACGTGATTGATCGTCCCCACTCGCACGCGATTGATCGTGGCACTGGAACCCTGCGTCTCCACCGGCCCGCTCCTCATTCCGACTTGAAGTACAGCAACGACTTGGGAAGCGCCGCCCGGCGGCGGGCCTCCCCGAATCCGACCACTCCCAACATCCGCGTCTCGCGGCCCGGCACCACCCGCACCGCCACCGCGTCACAGGCCTCGAGGATGCGCCGCATCCCCAGACCCGCCCCACCCCCGGACGCATTGACCTGCATGCGCCCCCCGAACGACGCCACCGCCCTCGCCAGGGGCGCTGGTGTCAGCCGCCCGAAGAGATCCACCGCTTCCAGGTAGATGCCCCCCTCGCCCACGGCGAAGGATACTTGGCAGATGTGCTCGGGAGCCACCGCCCGGACCGAATCGCGACGGTAGGCGTAGAGGGCCTGACCTCGCTCGTCTACTGGGGCGTCGAGCAAGGCATTGGCCGCCAGCTCGTGCATGACCTCGGCGGCCAGATGGACCATGGCCCGGCCACCGCCCGACGTCTCCGCGAGCGCCGCCGCCTCGGAAGAGGCCCCTTTCAGGTCCTCCACCTGCTCCAGCCACAGCTTGGCCACCCCGCTGCCCGGGGGCATCAGCGGCTCGCCGTGCAGCAGGGAGGCGAGCAGGCGCAGCTCCCAGGCCGAGGGCCCTTCCTGGGCATCCCGGTGGGCGAGCAGGAGGGCGGGCGCCTCGCGCTCCAGCAGCGGGGCGTGCGCGGGCGCGAGGCGGCCGTCGAACAGGACGAGCTCCCGTCCCGCCCGCGCGGAGCCCGACGACACGGCGCGCACGCCGACCTGGGCGAGCCGGGGCGAGGCCTGCTCCACGGCCCGCGGCGCGAGCGAGGCGTCCGCGAGCAGCCGCAGTTCGGGAGACGACGAGGAGGCGATGGAGGCGATGGCGCTCACGGGGGGCTCAGTACTGGTACTTGACCTCGCCGAAGACACTCAGCGGAGGCGCGGGGAAGCCGTGGGACTCCTCGTACCGGGCATTGAAGAGGTTGCTGCCCAGCAGGGACACCGTGAGGCCCTTGGTGACGTTGGCGCCCACGCGCGCGTTGGTGGTGAAGTAGCTCGGCAACTTCACGCGCTCCAGGGTGCCG
Source organism: Archangium primigenium (assembly GCF_016904885.1). Taxonomy (NCBI): domain Bacteria; kingdom Pseudomonadati; phylum Myxococcota; class Myxococcia; order Myxococcales; family Archangiaceae; genus Melittangium; species [Archangium] primigenium. Next base: position 4,602,456 of record NZ_JADWYI010000001.1, on the reverse strand, counting down.
GTGGAGGGGTTGGCCAGGTAGCCGGGATCGAAGCGCGCGCCCACGAAGAGCGCGTACAGCTCCGCGAAGGCCACCTTGCCGAAGTTCGTCCGGCCGCGCGCGTACACGCGGTGGTTGGGCGCGTAGTCCAGGGGCTGCTCCAGGCGCGAGCCCGAGGCGAGCGAGCGCGCGTCGAGCAACTGGTAGGCCACGTCGAACGAGGAGTTGATGGCGGCCACCTGCGCGGCGGCCTCCAGCTCCAGGCCCACCACGCGCGCATCCCCGATGTTCTCGAAGCGCGACGTGGAGCCGAAGAGCAGCTCCTGATTGATGAAGTTCTTGGCCAGGTTGTAGAAGCCCGTGCCCGTCAGGCGCACCGTGCGGTTGAAGGGCCAGAAGTCCACCGACGCCTCCACCGTGTCCAGCGTCTCGGCGCGCAGCGAGCCGTTGCCGATGAGCGTGGCCGCGTACATCTGCTGGTTGATGGCGAGCTCCGCGAGCGTGGGCGCGCGGAAGGCGCGGCCGTAGTTGGCGCGCAGGGTCAGGTCCGGCCGGGCGTGGAACACGGCGCTCGCGCGCGGCGAGAGCTGATCCGTGCGCGCCTGCCACACCGTCTCCGGGATGAGGTACTTGTCGTAGCGCGCGCCGGCGCTGAGCACCACGCGGCTGGTGGGCCGGTACTCCGCGTCCAGGAAGCCGCCGAGGATCTGCTGGTGCGTGTCGTCCAGCGTGAGGCCGGGCAGCACGTTGGAGTTGTTGACGAGGTCGTTCTTGTAGTCACCGCCGAAGGTGACCGTCACGTCGCCGAGCGACAGGAGGCCGCGCGCCTCACCACCCAGCCGGCGCCGCTTGCCGAGCGTGGGCTGGGGCGCGTTGTCCACGAAGGCGTTCTCCAGCACCACCTCGCGGCGCTTGAAGAACGTGTACGCCTGGGCGAACACGCGCAGGTTGTCCGTCACCTGCTGGTCGACCTGGGCGCTCGCGTTGAAGTTCTGCACGTGCTCCACGTCGTTGGGCGTGTAGTGGCAGCGGCCGCAGTTGCCCACGGTCGACAGCATCTGGCCACCCGGACGACCGATGTCCGCGCTGGTGAAGGAGGCGTCGAGCGACACGTTCTTCACGTTCACCCGGCCACTCACCTGGTGCACCAGGGAGCCCTCGTTGGTGTCCACCCGGCCCGTCTTCGGATCGTTGAAGAGCTGCGGGCCATCCGAGCGGAAGCCGTAGTAGTTCACCAGCGCTTCCACCGGACCGCCCCGCCCCGCCGCCGTGGCCTGCGCGCGGAAGGTGTTGTTCTGGCCCGCGAGCACCCGGCCATCCACGCCGAAGTCCCGCCCCTCCTGCATCAGGTCCGAGGGCTGGCGCTGGATGAGGTTGATGACGCCGCTGAAGGCGTTGGAGCCGTAGAGCGCGGAGCCCGGGCCCCGGATGACCTCGATCTGCTTGAGGTTGACGAGCGGCGTGGTCTCGTCCGCGTAGAACTGTCCCGTCCAGGGGTCCGTCAGCGGCCGGCCGTCCTGCAAGAGCAGCAGGCGGTTGGACAGGTAGTTGGAGCCGAGGCCACGCGCGCTCACCGCCGCCTTGCGCATGGAGCCGCGCCGGCACTCCATGCCGGGGAAGTACTGGATGGCCTCGCAGAGGGTGAACTGGCCGGTGCCCTCCAGCTCCTCGGCGGGAATCCAGGAGATGGTCATGGGCACGTCCGCGATGCGCTGGCTGCGCTTGGAGGCCGTGGACACCATGGCCTCGCTGAGCAGCTGCTGCACGGACGCCTCGAGCGACTCGCCGTCCGGCGAGGCGAGCGGATCCGGGATGTCCACGCTGGCCAGGCCCGAGGGCGGCGGCAGCGGACGCGACATCACCGGCCCGGTGAAGGGCGCGCGTTGGGGAACGTTGGACGCGGGAGGCGCGGCCGCGGGCGGAGGTGCCGGCTTGCTGGCCTGGGGCGCGTCCGTGGGACGCTTGTTCGTCTGCGCCAGGGCGGGGGCGGCGCTGAGCAGACACGTCAGAGCGAGGAGTTGAGCCGCCGTGCCGCGCGGCCACACGATTCGTGTCGAATGCATCGTTCTCTACGTCCCACGAGGTGAAGGAGCTGGCGTCGAGGACACGAGCGGGGCCGCGGAAGGCACACTCCCCGAGCCGTCCTTGCGACGGCTGTCCCTGAGCGCCAAGGGGTTGACTGCCAGGCAGTCTAGCGTCGCGAGGAGGCAAAAGTCGCCTCCTTCCCGTCTCAGTCGTCCGGCTGCTCCGCCGTCACGTCCAGGGCGTCCGCGAAGGAGGGCAGCACGGGCTGCAGGACGCCGGGCTCCAGGAGGGCCCGGGTTTCCACACGCAGTGCGGGCGCGTCCGCCAGCACGGGCTGACGGCGGGAAGGACCCGTGGCGAGCTGCTTGCGGAGCTCCTCCACCTCCCGGCCCTGGGGCGCGACGAAGGCGCCGAAGGGCGCCACCGGCTCGAGCTTCTGCAGGCTCTCGGTCAGCTCGTCCGCCTCGCCCCGCATGCCCATGAGCAGCGCGCCGGGCACCTTGGCGCTGCGAAAGAGCACGCGCATGCCCGCGGGCACGTGCGCAAGCGGCACCAGCGCGGCCTCGGCGCCCTTGGCCTCGAGCATCTTGAGCGCCGACTCCACGTTGGGCACCGGCGTCAGCTTGAAGTGCTTCTTGGCATCCAGGTCCCCGGCGAACACCACGTTGGTGACGAAGCGGGGATCCACGGCGCCGGCGCCCTTGACGATGGCGAGCCGCTTGCCGGCCAGATCCTTCACCGAGCCCTTGGCGTTGGACACGATGGCCCAGCGCTGGGACGTCTCGCCGGCGAGCGGCGCGAGCGCCACCGGGGTCGCCTTGGCGCCGAGCTGCACCGCGGCCCAGGCATCCACCACGGCGAAGTCGATGAGGCCCTCGGAGATGGCGCGGGTGAAGTCCTCGTAGCGCGCGAAGCTCTTGGCGGACGTGGGGCGGCCGGTGGCCTTGGACAGGCGGCCCGCGAGGGACTCGGCGTACTGGAAGCGCTCCTGACCATCCGTGAGCGTGGTGGGCAGGAAGACGCCGAGCGTGGCCTTCTTGGCGGACGCCTGGACGGGGGTGACCCAGCCGGCGCCCAGGAGCGCGAGGCCGAGAAAGAGCGAGCGGAGGCGGTTCATGGCGTGGTGTCCGAGGCGGTGGCGCTGGAGGGGGCGGTCGCGGGGGCGGCCGCGTCATTCATCCCGTAGATCATCTGCAGCCGGTCCTTCCACTCGCGCACGGCGGCGGTGCGCGCGCCCGGCGACGCGGCGAGGTAGCGGCGATAGGCATCCACGGCCTCGCCCACGTTGTGGCGACGCTCCTGCGCGTCGATGCCGAGGTTGAGCGTGGCCTGGGGCAGCGAGCCCTCCAGGCGGTGCCAGACGGCCACGGCCTCGGCGGTCTTGTTGGAGCGGTAGGCCACGCACGCGAGGTTGTGCTGCAGGGCGAGGCTGTCCGGCGCGAGCGCCAGCGCGGCCTTGAGCGCCTTGTCCGCGGCGCGCATGTTGCCCGAGGCATAGGCGCGCTCGGCCTCGCGCCGGTGCAGGGCGCTGGTGAAGTGCGCCGTCCACTGGGACTGCTCGGGGATGGGCCGCTTGGTGGCCAGCGTGAGCATGCGGCGCGACTGCGGCAGGGCGTCCTTCAGGTAGAGCACGAAGGCGTCCGCGAGCTGCCGCGTGTTGGGCCGCGCCCAGTCCGGCAGGGGCGTGAGCGCGCGCTTGAGGCCCGCGCTCGCGTCCGCGAAGCGGCCCTCCTCCGCCTGCGCGAGCGCCTTGGAGAAGGTGCCGAGCCGGCCCAGCTCCGAGGTGCCGCCGCCCAGGCCCGCGCGCTCCGCGGCCTCCACGTCCTGGCGGGCCCCGACGCCGTCCCCGGCCTCCAGCCGGGCGAAGGCGCGGCGCAGGTGCGCGCGCGACAGGTTGGCGCGGGCCACCTCGGTGGCGCGCTTGGACGCGCCCGGCTCGTTGAGCCGCTTGAGCGCGGCGTCCACCTGGCCGAGCTCCAGCTCCGCGAGCGCCGAGCCCGCGGACACGTCCGAGAGCGACGCGCTGTCCGGCGCCATCTTCCCGGCCTGCTCGAAGGCGGCGAGCGCCTCCTTGGGGGCGCCCGCGCCCAGCCGCGCGTAGCCGAGCAGCAGGTGATCCCGCCAGGCCGCCTCGGGCAGTTGCACGCCCTGCTCCATCACCTTGCGCGCCTCGGCGTGCGAGCCCTGCTGCAACAGGGCCGCGCCCAGCCGCCGCGCCATGGCCGAGGAGCGCTCCAGGTCGAAGGCGCGGCGCAGGTCGCGCACGGCGTCGTCCACCCGGCCACCGCCCGCGCGATCCCGGGCCCGGTGGGCCAGGGCCCGCCCCAGCCACTTCTTCGCGCCCGCGTGGTCGGGCTCCAGCTTGAGCGCCTGGGCGTAGTCGTCGATCGTCAGGTCCCACTGCCCGGTGGCGAAGTGATCCGCGCCCAGCAGCACGTGGCCCAGCGCGCGCTGGGGCGCCATCTCCACCACGCGCCGGTGCACCTCCACCGCGCGGGCGTAGCGGCCGGCGCGGCGGTTCACGCTGCCCAGCGTGGACCACAGCTCCAGGCTGTTGGCGCCCGACTGCACGGCGCCCTCCAGGAACGCGATGGCTTCCTCGTTGCGGCCCTGGCGCTGCAGCGCCATGCCCACGGAGATCTGCGCGCCCACGTCGTTGGGCAGCTGCCGCAGCACCTCGCGGTACTCGGTCTCCGCCTCGGCGGGACGGCCCTGGGCCATGCGCACGTCACCCTGCAGCAGGTGCGCCGACGCCGTGGCGCCGAGCGCCACCAGCGCCTTGGTCTGCGCATCCGCGCCCGGCAGGTCATTGGACTCGAGCAGCAACCGGCCCAGGCGCTCGCGCACCTCGGGCACCCGGGGGAAGCGCCGGGTGAGGCCCTCGAGCAGCGTCAGGGCCTCGGCCATGCGGCCCTCCAGCTCCAGCGCCGCGCCCAGGCCCATCTGCAGCGACACCGACTCGGGACGGCCCACCTGGGCGCGCTCGAAGGACAGGCGCGCCGCCGCGGGGTCGTTCCTCAGCAGGTGGCCGCGGCCGAGCAGCTCGTGGATCTGGAAGTCGTTGCCGGCGATCTTCTCCGGCCGCAGGGCCAGGTACGTCTGCAGCTCGGCCACCGCCTCGTCGCCCTGCTGGGACAGGAGCGCGTAGTAGTTGCCCAGGTAGTAGTGCACGAGCAGGTGCTCGGGCTGGTTGGCGGCGGACACCTGCCGCAGCACGGGCACCGCCTCGTCGTAGCGCTTGAGCTTGAAGAGCGCGATGCCCAGGGGGTAGGCGAGCTCGAGCGCGTCGGAGCGCGCGGCGTACACCGGCGTCACGAGCGCGGCCACCCGCTCGTGCTCCTGCAGCGCCAGGCCCACGGCGCCCACGCCCGCCGCGGCGGCCACGCTGGTGGGCTCCTCGGCGAGGGCCTTCTCGAACAGCTCCAGCGCCTTGCGGTAGCGCGCCTCGGCGCGCTTCTTGTCACCGGAGGTGGCCGCGCTGCTCGCGTCCACCTGGGCGGTCTCGCCCTCGCGCACGAGCCGCTGGGCCTCCGTCATGGGTGGAGGGCGGTACTGCGCCAGGGCGGCGCCACCACCGAGGGACTGCGCGACGACGAGGGCCGCGACGAGGCGGCGGACGGTTGGGCGGGAAGAGCGACTCATGCGACTCGGGGGGAAGCGGGGCTGTACTCGGCGACAATCACGGTGACATCGTCCTGGGCCGGCCGGCCGGCGCCATGGGCGCGCGCATCCGCGAGGATGGCGTCACGCAGGGCCTCGGCGGGCAGGTGCGCGTTGGCCTGCAGCGCGGCGGCGAGCCGCTGGGTGCCGTAGGGCTTCTCGCGCGCGTCGCGACACTCGGTGAGGCCGTCGGTGTACCAGACGATGAGGTCCCCGGGCCGCAGCTGTGCCTGGCGCGAGGTGTACTGGGAGTTGGGCGACGCGCCGAGCAGCGCGCCGCGCGTCTGCAGGCCGGACACCTGGCCCGTCTGACGGTTGAGCAGGAGCGGACTCGGGTGGCTGCCGGCCGCGTAGTCGATGACGCCCGTCTGGGTGTCGATGACGGCCAGCGCGCTGGACATCTGGTGCTCGCCGCGGCCCACGTGGGCCATGGTGACGTTGAGCGAGGTGATGAGCAGCTGGGCGGTGATCTCCTCGGGGGGCCGCATGGTGAGCGCCGCGGCGAAGCCGCTCGTGGCGCTCGTGGCGACCAGCGCGGTGGCGAGCCCGTGGCCCGTCACGTCCCCGATGCCGACCACCAGCCGGCGCTCGTCCAGCATGGCGCGCGACCACCAGTCCCCGCCGCACGCGTCCGCGGCGACGACGAGGCCCGCCACGCGCACGGTGTCCGCCTGGTAGGCCTCGCGGCCCGGCAGCAGCGTCTCCTGCACGGTGCGCGCGAGCGACACGTCGCGCTCCAGCTGCGCCTTGACGCGCACGTCCTCGAGCAGCACGTTGATGCGCTCGGCCATGTGGTTGAACACCACGCCCAGGGTCGTCACCTCGCGCCCGGCGCCCGTCACCCCGCCGGTGCGCGCGCTCAGGTCACCCGCGGCCAGCTGCATCACCTGGCGCGAGAGCAGGTGCAGCGGGCGGGTGATGCGCCGGGCGAGCAGGGCCACGAGCACGAAGGACACCAGCAGGAAGCCCAGGCCCAGGCCCGCCATGGTGGTGGCGTTGCGGCGCAGCTGCACGCGCTTGGCGTCCTCCAGCTCGTGCAGCTGGTTCTGCAGGGACTCCATGGAGTAGCTGATGACGACCACGCCCTGCCCGTCCTGGGAGCCGTAGTCGATGGGCTCCTGGTACTCGATGATGGGCTTGCCCTGGTAGATGGCGCTCATGCCGCGCCGCTCGGGCTTGCGCTCGGTGGTGGTGCCCAGCTTCGCGTCCGGCGCCGAGTCCGCGGCCAGCTGGCTGTCCGCGTCGTAGATCTGCACCCGGAGGATGTTCGGGTTGTCGGTGATGATGGAGCGCGCCACCTCGCCGAGGAAGGCGTAGTTGTTGTCGCGCAGGGACGTGGCCGAGGTGAGCGACAGGGTGTGGCTGAGCGTCTGCCCGAGCTCCGTGGCCTGCTTCTGTACCTGCCGGGTGAAGCGCCCCGAGTCCTCCTCGAACTGGGCGTTCGTGGACATCCACGCCACGCCGGCCAGCAGCGCCACGATGACGCCCACCAGCACGCCCGTGGTGACGAACAGCAGCTGGTCCAGGCGCGGGCCCCGCACCGCCGCCACGTCGGGCAGCTCGCCCGCCTCCATGGGCGCCATGACGGTGCTCGTCGCCTCGGGATACAGCGGCGAGACCATGGTCGAGGTGTGACCCCCCACCCGGGTCCGGGTGGGCTCATGGGGTTCGAGCGGCCCCTCGGGGGGCGGAGGCAGCGGCAGGGGGGCGTTGGACAAGGGGCGTGCTCGGGGGGGGGAGAGGCTCGGGTCGTCGTCGCCCGCGTCGCGGGGGCGCGGGTTTTTATCGGAATCTTGGAGGCTGATCGACTGTAGCTCAATTTCGGGCTTGCGCGATCTCCCAGGTCTTCCAGTCCGGTCCCTCCTTTGCGGACCTTCCAGGGCCTCGCTCGCCTGCTCGCGGGGCACCGCGCCCCACGCGCCGGGTGATGGCTCGTTTCACCCCACCCGGGTGTGCCGCGTCGCGCCATGCATTCGCGCGTGAAGCGCCTCCGGTCACGCGGTATAGGGGTCCGCGTTCTTTCCCCTCCAACCTCCGAGATGCGCGTGTCCAAACCCCGCCTCCTCAACCGTGAAGAAGACACGGCCCCGCTCGAGCGCGACCTGCTCGTGCGGATGCATGACCTGATGGTGAAGGCCCGCGTCCTCGAGGAGCGGCTCATCCAGATGTACAAGCAGGGCCACGGCTATTTCTGGATCGGAGGCCCCGGCGAGGAGGCCTTCAACGTGCCCCTGGGTCTCTTGATGAAGAAGGGCCAGGGCCCCGCGTACGACTACCTGCACGCGCACTACCGGCAGTCGGCCACGATGCTCGCCCTGGGCGAGGAGCCCATCGGCGCCCTGCGGCAGATGAAGAACACGGCGTCCGACCCGTACTCGGGCGGCCGCAACTTCGCGGGCCACTTCTCCAAGCGCGCCTGGAACATCGCCCCCGTGTCCTCGCCCATCGAGGTGCAGTACGTCATGGCGCCGGGCACGGCGCTGGCCCAGAAGCGCCACGGCGGCGAGGGCATCACCATCGTCACCGGCGGCGACGCGGGCACGGCCGAGGGCGACTTCGCCTCGTGCCTGGTGTGGAGCTCGCGCCCGGGCACGGAGCTGCCCGTGCTGATGATCGTCACCAACAACCAGTGGGGCATCTCCACGCCGGCCGCCACCCAGCACGGCGAGACGAACGTGGCCGACCGGGGCCGCGCCTTCAACATCCGCACCAAGACGATCGACGGCAACGATCCCGTCACGGCCTGGCGCGAGCTCAAGGAGGCCATGGAGTACGTGCGCCGCGAGCGCAAGCCCTTCCTCATGGAGGCCAAGGTGTCGCGCCTGTACGGGCACTCCTCGGCGTCGGGCGCCAACATGGTGGGCGGCGAGCTGGACTGCCTGGTGCGCTTCGAGGAGCGGCTGCTCGCGGACGGCGTGCTCACGCGCGAGCAGATGGACGGCGTGCGCGCGCGCCACACCGAGGAGATCGCGGCGCTCGCGCGGCAGGTGCGCGAGGAGCCCCTGCCCGGCCCCGAGACCATCTGGAACCACATCTACGCGGAGAGGAAGTAGACCCATGGCCAACATGGCACAGGCCGTTCGCATGGCCCTGCACTACGCCGAGCAGAACCTGGGCGTCACCGACATCTTCGGCGAGGACGTGGGCGCGCCCCTGGGCGGCGTGTTCACCGCCACCCAGGGCCTCAAGACGGCGTGGAACACGCCCCTGGACGAGCGCGGCATCATCGGCATGGCGATTGGTCTGGCCATGGCCGGCCAGCGCCCCGTCGCGGAGATCCAGTTCGCCGACTACATCTACAACACCATCGATCTGCTGAAGATCGCGGGCAACACCTGCTGGGCGACCCACGGGGACTGGAACCTGCCCATGGTGGTGAAGACCCCGGTGGGCAGCGGCATCCGCGGCTCCATCTACCACTCGCACTCGTTCGACGCGACGGCGACCCACATCCCCGGCTGGAAAATCGTCATCCCCTCCAACCCGCTGGATGCCTACGGGCTGATGATCTCCGCCTGCCAGGAGATCAACCCCGTCATGTACCTGGAGCCCAAGGCGCTCCTGCGCATCAAGGGCGAGGAGCGCATTCCGGGCGAGCCGGACGACGACAAGCTCCTGAGCAAGCTCATCGACGCGCCGCTCGGGGACCGCTCGCAGTGGCAGCCCCAGTGGCCCGCGGAGCTCACGGGCTACGCGGTGCCCATCGGCAAGGGCAAGGTGGTGCGCCCGGGCGCGCAGCTCACCGTGGTGAGCTACGGCCGCACCCTTCCCCTGTGCAAGAAGGCCGCGGACGACCTGGCCGCCGAGGGCGTGGACGCCGAGGTCATCGACATGCGCTCGCTCTGGCCCTACGACTGGGAGCTCATCAAGGGCTCGGTGGAGAAGACGGGCCGCGTGCTCTACGTCAACGAGGACACCGAGGTGACCAACTTCGGCGAGCACCTGGTGCGCCGCACCGTGGAGGAACTCTTCTACAAGCTGCTCGCGCCGCCGCGGCTGCTCGCGGGCAAGTTCCTGCCCGGCATCGGCCTGGCCGACACGCTGGAGATGGCCTCCGTGCCCCAGCAGGCGGACATCACCGCCGCCCTGCGCGCGCTGGCCGCTGAACAGCCCTGACGGAAAAGCGGGGTCTGGAGGCCTTTCCGGGCCGCTCCGAGTCTTCAACGGGGGCGGCATCGTGTAGACTTACACCCGCGTGCAACCGACTTCCTCCAGACCCCCGAGCTCCGACGCTACTCCCTTCCGCATCCGCCGCGCGCGCCGCGGCGACGCCGAGAGCCTGGCCACGCTCCTGCGCGAGATGGGCTACCCCCATGGCTCGGATGCCCAGACGGTCCACTGGGTCATCAGCCATCCGGAGATCGAGATCTTCGTGGCGGCGGACCTCCAGGACCGGCCCGTGGGCATGGTGTCGCTGTCGCACCGGCCCCAGTTGAGGCTGCGCGGTCGGATCGCCACGGTGGATGAGCTGGTGGTGACGGAGGGCTGGCGGCGCCGCGGCGTGGGCCGGGCCCTCATCCAGCAGGTGATCGAGCGCTGTGGCGCCCGGGCCCTGAGCGTCAAGCGCATCGAGATCAGCGCCTATGCCCAGGAGACGCTCCAGGGCTTCTACGCCTCGTGCGGCTTCGTGCAGGTGAGCCGCACCGTCATGCGCTACGCCGAGTTCGAGGGCCAGCACGGCTGAGGCGGGGCCCCGCCCGGGGCTCAGCGCTTGAAGCTGGACACCACGCGCTGCAGCCGCTCCTGATCGCCCGAGGACACGTCGACGAAGCGCACGCCGATGGCCTCGGCGTCATCGCGCACCCACGACACGACGCCCTCCAGCTCGAAGTCCTCGCCCTCCACGCGCATCTGCAGTTGCACGCGCGCGCCCACGTCGTAGGCGCGGCTGGTGCGCAGGCACAGGCCCCCCGCGGACAGGTTGAGCGAGTAGGCGTGCAGCGCGCGCGCCGCGTCACGCGCCTCCTTGAAGCGCACGTCGAACCGGGCGCTCATCCGCTCGTAGGCTCGCCGGTTGGCGTATGACGTCGCCGCTGGGGGCACTGCGTCGGCTGTCTTCATGGTCATGCGCACTGATTCCCTCGGGCGTGTGAGACGTGTGAGTCCTTTATAGGAAGTGCCCCGGATGGGCGCATCCACTCAGATGCCCTCACGTCCGAGCAAGTGTCCGCTGTCCTCCATGTGTCGTTCAAGGGGGGTCCGTTTCTCCCCGAACGTCTTATTAGTCCCGTTCGCGAGAACCAACGGAGGCAGCAATGCGAGCGGATTTTCTCCTCTGGAGTGGAGTCCTCCTCATCGGGCTGACGATGGGGGCGTGTGGCGGGGACAACACGGGCAGTCCGGGTAGCGACGCGGGCGTCATCCTGGATGGAGGCGGAGGGGATGGCGGCGTGCCGCCGGGCGATGGCGGCCCGCAGGAGCCGCCGGTGGCCTCGGGCTGCGACGTGGCGAAGCAGACGGGCTGTGGCGCGGGCGAGACGTGTCTGCGGGGCACCCTGGCCGGCGGAGGCCAGGGCAACGTGTGCTTCGCGGCGGAGTGCGACGTGGTGGCGCAGAACTGCGCGGTGGGCTCGCGCTGTACCTACGTGACCCGGGGCGACGTGACGGCACGGCGCTGCGTGCCCACGGGCTCGGGCACGGTGGCCGAGGGCGCCAGCTGCGCGAGCACGGCCACGGTGGACGGCGACTTCTACGACAACTGCCAGCCGGGGCTGGCCTGCACGTCCCAGGAGACGCCGTCGGGCGGCAGCACGCCCTACACCTGCAAGCGCTTCTGCTATGGGGGCGAGGGCTGCCGCGCGCCGCAGGACTGCGTGGAGGTGGTGCGCTTCACGGGCACCAACGAATTGCCGCGCGTGTGCGGCGCGCCGGGCGCCGCGTGTGACGTGCTCGCCCAGGGGTGCGCCTCGCCGCTGGCCTGCTACCCCTCGCCCCAGAGCGGCAACGTGTGCGTGACGGCGGGCGCCCTGGGCGCGGGCCAGACCTGCACGTACTCCAACGACTGCGCCCCGGGCAGCGCGTGCGTGTCGGAAGGCGCGCGCTTCGTGTGCCGCGCCCTGTGCCGCTCGCCCTCGGGCTCGCCCTCCTGCGCGAGCGGCCGGTGCGAGCCGCTCCAGAACGCCTCGGGCGTGGGCGTGTGCGTGCCGTAGCCGTGCGATGAGGCGGGGGGAAGGGGCACGCTCCCCTCCCCCACTCCACCCCGGGCCGGACGCCTCACCCCGTGTTGCGCATGCCGCCGGCGATGCCGCTGAGCGTGAGCAAGAGCGGCCGGTCGCAGTGGTCCTCGCCGGCGCGCTTGCGACGCATGAGCTCCACCTGCAGGAAGGACATGGGATCGATGTAGGGGTTGCGCAGGGCGATGCTCTGCTGGAGCTGCCGGTTGTTGGCCAGCAGGCGCGACTCGCCCGTCACGCGTTTGACCCAGCGCCGGGTGCGCGTGTACTCGGCGCGGATGCGCTCCCACAAGTCCCGCGTGGACTCGGGCGCCAGGGCGGCGTAGCGCGAGGCGATGGCCATGTCCGACTTGGCGAGCACCATGGCCACGTTGTCGACGACGGCGCGGAAGTAGGGCCACTGCTTGTACATGCGGTGCAAGAGCCGCAGCCCGTCGGGCCGCGAGCCCACGGACTCCAGCGCCGCGCCCACCCCGTACCAGCCCGGCAGGATGGCGCGGTTCTGCGTCCAGGAGAACACCCAGGGGATGGCGCGCAGGGACTCGAGGCCGCCCGCGGAGCGCTTGCTCGGGCGCGAGCCGATGGGCAGCGCGGAGATCTCCTCGATGGGCGTGGCGGCCTGGAAGAAGGGCACGAAGGCCGGATCCTCCCAGACGAGCGCGCGGTAGGCGCGGCGGCCCGTCTCCGCCAGCTCGTCGAAGGTGGCGCGGAACGTGGGCTCCTCCTCGGGGGCCAGGCGCGGCTGGGCATCCAGCGTGTGCAGGAGCACGCCGCCGAGCACCAGCTCCAGGGTGCGCCGCGCCAGCTCGGGCCGGGCGTACTTGTGGTCCAACGCCTCGCCCTGCTCGGTGGCCTTGTAGGTGCCCGCCACGCTGCCCGGCGGCAGCGCGAGGATGGCCGCCTGGGCGGGGCCACCGCCGCGCGCCACCGTCTCGCCGCGGCCGTGGAACAGCCGCAGCCGCACCCCGGCCTCGTGCGCCACCTGGGTGAGCGCGGACTGGGCCCGGTAGAGCGCGGCGTTGGCGGCGAGCAGGCCCACCTCCTTGCCCGAGTCGCTGTAGCCCACCATCACCTCCTGCACCCCGCGCGCCTTCAAGTGCTGGCGGTAGACGTCGTGGGTGAAGAGCTGGCGCAGCACGCCCGGGCCGTCATCCAGCGCCCCGAGCTGCTCGAACAGGGGCACCACGTCCACGGTGGCGCACCCGCGCGCCTCGTCCCACAGGCCCACGCCCCGGGCGCACTCGAAGGCGGCCAGCACGTCCTCGGCGGTGGAGGCCATGGAGAGGATGAGCGTGCGGCAGCACCCCTCGCCCGACTCCTCCTGGGCCTCGCGCATGCGCTGGAGCACCGCGAGCAGCCGCTTGCCGCCCTCGGTGGGCGCGGGGCCGCCCTTGAGCGACGCGGCGGCGCTGCGCGCGTCCTCGGCCGGCGCGCGCACCTCCAGCTCCGCCAGGTGGAAGCCCACCGCGTGCACCAGCGCGATGAAGCGGCGGATGGCCCGCACGCCCGCGTGCCCCGCCCGGGCCTCGTTGAGCGAGCGCTCCAGGAGCGCCAGGTCCTCCAGCAAGTCCTTGGGTGAGCGGTAGGCGGCCTCGGGCAAGGGCTCCGTCTTCCCCGCGCGGCGGCCCTCCACGTAGGCGAGCGCGGCCTGGAGCCGGCCCTCCATGAAGCGCAGCTTGCGGCGCCAGGGCTCGCCCTCGGTGCGGGCGCCGTAGCGCGCCATCACCTCGGGCAGGGCGCGCGCGTCCTCGGCGAGCGAGGCCCGGAGCTCCTCGGACACGTGGGTGTGGCGCTCGGACTGGGTGAGCACCCACCCGAGCCGGGAGATGTTCTCGCGCAGCGCCCGGAGGCCGCGCGCGCGGTGGGCGCGCAGCGTGTCGGCGAACACCTCGGGCGTCACCAGGGGGTTGCCGTCCATGTCGCCGCCCACCCACGAGTGCACCCGCACCGGCGCGACGATGACGCCCAGGGGCTCGCCATAGGCGCGCTCGAAGGCCCAGTGCAGCGTCTCCGGCATGAGCGCGAGCTGCTCGGCCAGCACCTCCTCCACGTACCAGAGGACGTTCTTCACCTCGTCGCCCACCGTGGGGCGCTCGCGGCGCAGCTCGTCCGTCTGCCACAGGGCGGAGATCTCCTCGCGCATGGCCAGGTGCGTGTCCGCCTTCTCGCGGGGCGTGAGCTGGCAGCGGTCCCGGTTCTCCATCAGCCGGGCGAGCCGGTACGTCTTCTCCAGCACCGTGCGGCGCGCGGCCTGGGTGGGGTGCGCGGTGAGCGTGAGCGTCACGCGCATGGCCTGGAGCGTCTCGCGCAGCTTCGCGGCGCTCACCCCCGCTTGTCTGAGCTGCTGCATCACGGCCTCGAGCGAGCCGCGCTGGGCGCCACGCTGGCCGGAGATCTGGTGCTCGCGGGTGCGGCGCACGCGGTGGTTCTGCTCGGCCAGGTTGACCAGGCGGAAGTACGTGGAGAAGGCGCGCAGCACGGGCTCGGCCTGCTCCAGGGGCATGCGGCGCAGGAGCGCGGCCAGCTCCGAGGCGGCGGCGCGGCGGCCGGATTTGGGCCCCCGGCGGCGATCGATGGAGAGCCGGCGCACGCGCTCCTCCAGCTCGAAGACAGCCTGGCCCTCCTGTTCGATGATGACTTCCCCGAGCAGTTGGCCCAGGAGCCGGACGTCCTGGCGCAGCGGCAGATCCACGTGGCGAATGGGAGGCATGACGCGGCACGCTAGGCCGCCCCCTCGCGCGGATCCACACCGGAAGTGGAACTATCCGGGTCCCAACGCTGCCCGCCCGGCGCTCACGTGCCGATGCGGCGCAGGATGAGCAGCGGCCCGTCGTCCACCTTGCGGTCCGTGAGGTCGATGGCGCAGTCGAGCATCCAGTCGCCGTGGCCCTCGGGGTCGAGCAGCCGCTGCTGGGCGTCCCACTGCCGCGGCCCCGTCTCCTTGAGCAGCGTGTACGTGGGCCGGCGGGCCTGGGGGGTGAGCACCACGCTCGTGTGCTCCTCGAAGTACGGCGCCATGGCCGCCTCCAGCTTCGCCGCCGTCCAGGCCTCGCCGCCCGCGTCCAGCCGCAGGAGCGCGACCGCGTCCGCCCACCGGCGCAGGCCGAGCATGCGCACCAGGCGGTAGAGCTCGTTGCGCACGTGCGCCGCGAAGGCCCGCGGATCCTCGGCCAGGTCCTGCGGCCGGCGCTCCTGGGGGGCATCGGGGCGCGGCAGGAGCGCGTCGCCCGGGCCCTTGAGCCGCTCCCACTCGTCGAGCAGGCTCTGGTCCACGTGGCGGATCATCGCCCGCAGCCACTCGATGATGTCCTTGAGCTCCTCGTTGCGGTAGCGCTCGGGGATGGTCTGGGTGAGCGCCTTGTAGCAGTCGCCCAGGTAGCGCATGAGCACGCCCTCGCTGCGCTGCAGCCCGTACTCCCGGATGTAGTCGTGGAATGTCATGTACCGCTCGTACATGTCGCGCAGGATGGACTTGGGCCGGATGTTCTCCGCGCCCACCCACGGGTGCTTGTCCGCGAAGGCGTTGAACGTGGTGTAGATGAAGTCGCGGTTGGGCTTGGGCCACTCGAGCTTGTCCAGCTCCGCCATGCGCTCGTCGTACTCCATGCCGCGCGCCTTCATCTCGGCGATCTTCTCGCCCTTGAGCTCGTGCAACTGGGCGTAGAGCACCACCTCGGGGTTCTCCAGGATGGACTCGGCGAGCGTCACCACGTCCAGCGCGTACGTCTCCGCCTCGTGGTCCAGCTTGTTGAGCGTGTCCAGGAGGTAGAGCGACAAGGTCTGGTTGAGCGAGAAGTCACGCTGGAGCCCCGGCGCCACCGCCACGCTCGCCCCGCTGCCCCCCTCCCCCTTCTTCACCAGGATGAGCCCCGCGTGCACGAGGGTGCGGAAGCACGCCGCGGCCTCCTTGAGGTTGCGCTTCTTGATGTACTCCGAGCCGTGCGAGCGCTCGATGAGCCGCACCAGGCGCTGGTAGCCCTCGGCCCCGCCCAGCATCTCGCTCTGCAAGAGGTTGAGCAGGAAGCCGTGGGTCACCTCGAAGCGCGACTCCAGGGGCTCGGGCAGGCCCGTCTGCAACCGCTCGAAGGTGTTCTTGTCGTACTGGACGAAGCCCTTCTGCGGCGGAGGCTTGCGCGGCAGGCGCTTGCCGCCCTTGGCCTCCTTCTGGGCGATCTTCACGTTCTCGATGATGTGCTCGGGCGCCTGGGCCACCACGCTGCCCTGGGTGTCGAAGCCCTTGCGGCCCGCGCGGCCGGCGATCTGCTGGAAGTCGCGCACGCTCAAGGTGGCCAGCTTCTCGCCGTTGAACTTGAAGAGCTGGGTGAAGAGCACCGTGCGGATGGGGATGTTCACGCCCACGCCCAGGGTGTCCGTGCCGCTGATGACCTTGAGCAGGCCCGTCTGCGCGAGCCGCTCCACCAGGAGCCGGTACTTGGGCAGGAGGCCCGCGTGGTGCATGCCGATGCCGTGGCGCAGGAAGCGCTGGAACTCCTTGCCGTAGGGCGTGTCGAAGGGCGCGTCCAGCAGCGCCTGGCGGATGGCCTCCTTCTCCTCCTTGGTGGAGAAGTCCACGCTCATGAGGTTCTGCGCCTGCTCGGCCGCGGCGCGCTGGGAGAAGTTGACCAGGTAGATGGGCGCCTTCTTCTGCCGGATGAGCTCCTGGATGGTCTCGTGCAGGGGCATCTCGCGGTAGTCGAAGTCCAGGGGCACCGGACGCACCGCGCTGCGCACGCTCACCACCTCGCGGCCGGTGAACTCCTGGAGCTTCTCCTCGATGACGTGCGTGTCGCCGAGCGTGGCCGACATCATCAGGAAGGTGGCGGAGGGCAGCGTGATGAGGGGCAGCTGCCAGGCGATGCCGCGCTCGCGGTCCGCGTAGTAGTGGAACTCGTCCATCACCACGTAGTCGGCGCGCAGCATGGCGTCGCGCAGGCCCAGGTTGGAGAGGATCTCCGCGGTGCAGCAGATGATGGGCGCCTCGCGGTTGATGGCCGCGTCGCCGGTGAGCAGGCCCACGTTCTCCGCGCCGAAGGCCTCGCAAAGGGCGAAGAACTTCTCGTTGACCAGCGCCTTGATGGGGCAGGTGTAGAAGGACACCTTGCCCTCGGCCATGGCCTTGAAGTGCAGCGCCATGGCCACGAGCGACTTGCCCGAGCCGGTGGGCGTCTTGAGGAACAGGTGCTTGCCCCCGAGCAGCTCCAGGATGGCCTCCTCCTGCGCCGGGTAGAGGGACAGGCCGGTGGACTCCACCCAGCCCACGAAGCGGCTGAGGATCTCGTCGGAGTCGAGGGGGCCCTGCCCGGCATCCGGCAGGAGGGCCGCGAGCGGCGCACGGGGCGTGTCGGTGGAAACCATAAGAGAGGGAACTTAGGCGGATGGATGCGGGAGCGCCGGGGAAAGTGGCGGCCGAGGTGGACAATCGGGCCACACCCACGCCGTCCCGGGCCTCGGACTGATTCCGGGAAAACCTTCATCCCGTGAAAAGTCAAAAAACCGGAGGGGGAATCCGTTAGGATGGCCCCCGCGGGCTGTCCCGCCGCGAAACAAGTCGCACCGGCTGTCCCTCACGGCGTCACGCGCAGGATGAAGTTTCCACCTGACGTGCATAAGTGCACGCTGCCTGAACAGGCATGTAGCGCCCACCTCTGGAGGCCGGATATACCGGCGAACCTATGACCGGCGACCCGCTCGTCTACTCAGGCACCATCGAAGCACTCTTCGTCCGAGCCCTGGAGAACCGCCTCACGCCCGCGTGCCGTCAGCGCCTGCGCGAGGCCGGGCTGGACCTGGAGGAGAAGCTCCCCCCCACCTACTCGCTCGCGCAGTGGAAGCAGTTCCTGCGCATCGCCGCGGACCACGTCTACGCGGGCATGCCCGCCGAGGCGGCGTACTACTCGCTCGGAGAGCGCTTCATCGACGGCTACTTCTCGGGCCTGTTCGGCCGGGCGTTGCTCGGCATGGCCCGGCTGCTCGGCCCCAAGCGCTCGTTGACCCAGGCGCGGCTGTGCTTCCGCGCCAGCGCCAACTGCAGCGAGGTGCGCATCGTCGAGAAGGGCCCCACCGAGGTGGAGGTGTGGCTGACGGACATCGGCGCGGACCTGCCCACCTTCGTGGCGGGCGTGCTCGCCCGGACCGCGGAGCTCACCGGCGGCCAGCGCGTGGTGGCCATCCCCGAGGGCTTCGACGGCCAGTCCGCCACCTATTGTGTCCGCTGGTCCGAGCAGCCCCAGGAGGAGACGCCGGCGCTCGCTGCCCCTCCGCCCTCCAAGGCCGCCGCCGAGAGCCGGCCGCAGCTGTAGGCAGTTCGCCCACCCCGCCCGCCGGCCGCCCCCTCAGGGGCGCTGGCGCGGCAGGCGCACGGTGAAGGTGGTGCCCTCGGCCTGGGTGGAGGAGACGGCGATGGAGCCCCCGTGGGCTTCCACGATGCTCTTCACGATGTAGAGCCCCAGGCCCACGCTGCGGCCCACCTTGTCCACCTCGGCGGTGGCGCGCTGCATGGGCTCGAAGATGCTCGACAGCTTGGAGGCCGGAATCGGCGCGCCGCCGTTGGACACGGTGAGGGACACCGCGCCCCCCTCTTCCCGGGTGGCGATGCGCACCCGGCTGTCCGCGGGGCTGTACTTGAGGGCGTTGGTGACCAGGTTCTGCACCACCTGGGCGAGCCGGTCCGCGTCCCACGTCCCCTGCCCGTCGCCCTCGTGCCGCACGTCCAGCACGCGCGTGGGCTCGGCCGCCCGGACCTCCTCCAGCACACCGCCCACCACCTCGCGCAGGTCCACCGGCCGGGTCTCGATGTGGATGCCGCCCCCGAGCCGCGCCTGGGTGAAGTCCAGGAGGTCCTTCACCATGCGGGTGGCGCGCTCGGCGGAGGACTGGATGCGCAGCACGGAGCGGGTGGCGCGCTCGTCGAGCCCCTGGCGCTGCACGAGCACCGCGGTGCCCAGGGTGATGGCGTTGAGGGGGTTGCGCAGGTCGTGGCTGACGATGCCGATGAGCTTCTGCTCGAAGTCCACGCGGGTGCGCAGCGCGTCCTCGGCCCGCAGGCGCTCGACGCCCTGGGCGATGCCGTCGGACACCTGCTTGAGGATGTCGAGCGTGTCCTGCTCCATGGGCTGGCGGGAGAACAGGGCCATGACGCCCACGGGCTTGTCGCCCACGAACAGCGGCAGGCCCGCGAAGGCCACCAGCCCCTCGCGCTGGCGCCACTCGGGCGCGTCCACGCGGGGGTCCTCCCCGGGGGCCTGGCTGAAGAGCGGCTGGCGCTCCCGGGCGATGCGATCCAGCGTGGAGCGCGCCGGCGGCACCCGGCCGTAGGGGCCCTCGGACGGCGGGGACAGCCCGGCGTCCGCGCCCAACTCGAGCCCCTCGTGCGCGGCGCCGAGCAGCCAGATGCGGGCGAGCACCACCTCCAGCTCGCCCACCAGGGCCTCGGCGCACTCCTGGAGCATGACGCCCAGGACCGTGCCCCGGGAGATGGCCAGACCCACCCGGGCGCTCAGGGCGAAGTGGCGCGACTGCCGCAGCCGGAGGAACTCGGCCTCCCGGCGCTCGGTGACGTCCTGCATGGCGCCCACCATGCGCAGGGCCGCGCCCGACTCGTCCCGCGACACCCAGCCGCGATCCGTCACGAACGCCCAGGAGCCATCGCGCCGCTGGAACCGGTAGTCGTCCTGCCAGTCGTGGCCCGCGGGCGCGTCGATCACCGCGTGGATGCGGCCCGAGACGCGCTCGCGATCCGCCGGGTGGATGTGCTCCATCCACCAGTCCCCATCGGGGCGCACCTGCTCGGACGTGTGGCCGAACTGCTCGCGCAGGCCCTCGTTCCACGTCACGTGGTTGTTCGCCAGGTTCCAGTCCCAGATGGCGTCCTTGGTGGCCCGTGTCGCCAGCCGGTAGCGCGTCTCGGACTGGCCGAGCGCCTGGAGCAGCGCCTGGCTGGAGGCCTCCGCCTCCTTGCGCGCGGTGACGTCCAGCAGGGCGCCCACGAGCATGGGGCGGCCGTTGCTGTCTTGCCGGCGCTGGCCCCGGCTCTCCACCCAGCGCAGCGGCACCGTGCCCAGGCCCACGACGCGCGCGGTGATGATGAAGGGCGCGTCGGACGGCTCGGAGAGCAGCGTGGAGATCTCCCGCGTGAGGCGCTCGCGGTCCTCGGCGTACACGCACTGGAGCACCAGCTCGAGCGTCAGGGGCGCGCCCGGCACCAGGCCCAGCAGCGCGTACACGCGCGCGTCCGCGGTGAGGCGGCCCGTGGCGGCGTACAGCTCGAAGAAGCCCGCGCCCGCGGCCTCCGCCAGCCCCAGCATCCGCTCCTCGCTCTCGCGCAGCCGCTCGGACAGCGCCTCGGCGCGCCGGCGCGCCCGCACCTGGTCCGTCACCTCGAAGCCGAAGGCGTCAATGCCCTCCACCTGCCCGCGCGCGTCACGCCGGGGCTGGAAGACGAAGTGGAGGAAGCGCTCCTCGCCGGGGCCCTGTGCGCCCGCGTCCAGTTGCAGGCGCACCTCACGCCCGACGAAGGGCTCCCCCGTGGTGTAGACCTGGTCGAGCAGTTGGAGGAAGCCCTGTGCCACCGTTTCCGGCAGCGCCTCCTGGACGGACAAGCCCACCAGGTGGCGATCGCGGCCCACCAACTGCTGGCAGACCGGGTTGACCAGGGCGAAGACGTGGTGGGGGCCGTTCAGCGTGCACACGATCGCGGGCGCGTGCTCGATGAGCCGCTGCAGACGCGTGTCCGCGAGCCGCCCGCCGGTGGAGGCCTGGGCGACGAAGTCGGTGACGACGCGCACCTCGGCCAGGGGCGCCGGACACCGCGCCTCCTCGAGGAGCGCCCACACGACGCCCGGCAGGAACGCGAGCACGTCGGGCGCCGAGACGGGGGACGCGTCCCGCCCCCTCAAGTGGCCCACCAGGGCGCGCAGGTCCCCGGCGAGCCGTGCCTCGTCCAGGACGCTCGCGCCCCCCTGGAGGTCCATGCGCTGGCGCACGTGCCCGGCCCAGCGGTGAACGAGGTCACCCAGACGGGATTCGATCAGCTCCGCGACGACGCTCACTGTCCCTCCCGGACGGCGGATGTCCAACCGCCGCGCACCCTACCAAAGAGCCCTTGCGAGGGAATCGGGATCGGCACTGGCACCCGACAGACGCGCGGGCAACCGGCCAGTGCAGGACGAATGGCTCAGACGATTGTCCATTGCGGATGGGCCAGGAGCTGGGCCTCGAGCTGCGGCGTCAGGGCCTCGCCGTGCGGCGCCCGCGCGGAGGAGCGGCGCCAGCGCGACAGCCAGCGCTCGCCCAGGGGGGCGGCCAGGGACTCGCGGCGCGTGGCGGCCACCGTGGTCTCGCCCTTGGTGCCCGTGGACAGCCCGGCGCCCACATGGAAGCCCGCGAGCAGCAGGGTGACCCGCGTGGGGGTGGCGGCGCTGTAGGTGAGCAGCAGCGCGCCCTCCCCGTCCTCCCGGCACCCGGCGCGCACCTGCCGCAGCACGGGCACCGTCCACATCTCCGGGTTGCTCGCCGGGGAGAACGGATCGAAGAAGACCAGGTCCGCCTTCGGCCTCGCCTCCAGCCGCCCCCGCGCATCCCCCAGGTGCAGCCGCCAGCGCACCCCGTCCTCCTCCCAGGCGCCCGTGCGCATCAGCGCCTCGGCCGCGTCCCGGAAGGGTTGCAGGAAGGGAAAACCCGCCGCGTCCGCCAGCGCCAGCCGCAAGGGCGCCAGGTCCACCTCGAAGCTGACGATCTCCAGGGCCCGCTGGCGCTCGCCGCCGAGCGCCCGCGCGCACGTGAGCGCCGCCACCGCGTTGGTGCCCGCCCCCAGGCCCACGTCGTGGATGACCAGGGGCGCGCCCGGGGTGCGCAGCCGCTCGGCCAGCCGCGGCTGCTCCACGTACAGGCGCATCGCTTCCTGCCAGGGGCCCGTCGCCGGGTGCATCACCTCGCCGTGCCCCAGGTGGCGCACCGCGCGCGCGCCGTTGCGCAGCGTCACCAGCTCGAAGTCCCCGTCCCGGGGGTTGGCGTCGGAGGCGTCCACGCTCAGCCCACGTCCTTGAGCGTGACGGCGTGGGCGCTGGCCTCCAACTGCGCGTCCTTCAAGTCCTTGGGCGTGGCCACCATCTGCTTGAGCTCGCGGTAGGCCTGGGCGTACGAGCCGCGGAGGATGGCGTCGCGCATCTTCCAGGTGAGCTGCTGGTAGTGGTGCACGTTGTGCACCGAGAGCATGCGCGAGCCCGTGTGGTGCTTGCCCGTCATCAGGTGGTGCAGGTAGCCGCGGCTGTAGCGCTTGCAGACGGGGCAGCCGCACAGCGGATCCAACGGCTCGTCGGACAGGCGGAACACCTGGCGGGTGATGCGCACGAGGCCCCCGAAGGTGTAGGCGTAGCCCTGCTGCGCCATCTTCGTGGGGATGATGCAGTCGAACATGTCCACGCCCCGGAGCACCGCCTCCAGGAGGTCCGTGGGCGTGCCCACGCCCATGAGGTAGCGCGGCTTGTGCTCGGGCAGCTGGGCCGCGGCCCGCGCCGTCATCGTCTTGCGCTCCTCGTTCGTCTCGCCCACCGCGAGCCCGCCGATGGCGAAGCCGTCGAAGGCGTGCTCGGTGAGGAACGCGGCGCTCTCGTCGCGCAGGGCCGGGTGCACCCCGCCCTGGACGATGGCGAAGAGCGCCTGGCCCGTGTCCACCTGGTTCTTCGCCGCCAGGCTGCGCAGCGCCCAGCGGTGGGTGCGCTCCATGGCCTCGCGCGTGCCGGCCTCGTCCGTGCGCGAGTCGATGCACACGTCCAGCACCATCATGATGTCCGAGTTGATCGCCTGCTGCATGGCGATGCTCGACTCGGGGCTGAGCAGCTGCCGGCTGTTGTCGTGGAAGGAGCGGAAGTGGGCGCCCTTCTCGGTGATGAGCCGATCCTCGGGCAGCGAGAAGATCTGGAAGCCTCCCGAGTCCGTGAGCACCGCCCCATCCCACTGCATGAAGGGATGGATGCCCCCGAAGCGCTTGAACACCTCGGCGCCCGGCTTGAGCATCAGGTGGTACGTGTTGGACAGCAGGATCTTCGACCCGGTGGCCTTGATCTCCTCCATGCCCAGGTGGCGGAAGGAGGCGTGGGTGGCCACCGGCATGAAGACCGGCGTGGGGATGGAGCCCCGGCGGGTGTGCAGCACGCCGGCGCGCGCTCCCGTGGGATCCGTGGTGACGAGCTCGAAACGAACGGCCATGGCGACCGCTTATACCCGCGCCGCGCCCGGAACACGCCCCCCATCCCGCCCACCGCCCGCCCGGCTGCCCCCCCGGGCTATTGCGAATTCCCGCTTTCTGAAGCAGGATTCACCCGCATGAAGCCGCGTTCAACCCCCACGCTTCGCGCCCGGATGAAGGAAGAGGCGCGCGCGGCCATCCTCGACGCGGCCGAGCAGGTGCTGGCCGAGCAGGGGCTGAGCGCCACGCGCATGGAGGACATCGCCGCGCGGGTGGGCGTGGCCGTGGGCACGCTCTACAACTACTTCGAGGATCGCGAGCGCCTGCTCCGGGCGATCCTCGACCTGCACGAGCAGCGGCTGCTCGCGGGGCTGGACGCGGCGCTGGAGCGCAGCGCGGGCACGCCCTACCCCGAGCGGCTGCGGGGCCTGCTGCGCGCCATCCTCGAGCACACCCTGGCGCACTGGCGCCTGTTCTCCCTGCTCGTGCACGAGAACGGTCCGCGCCGGGCCAGCGCGAGCGAGGAGCTGACGCGCCACCAGCGCCTGTGGCGCGAGGTGTCCGAGCGCGTGGAGCGGCTCCACCCGGAGGGCGTCGCCCAGGGGGCGCTCCGGCCCGAGGACGTCGCCCACTTCCCCACGCTGCTGCTGGGCATGCTGCAGGGGCTCATCCTGCGGCAGGTGATCGAGGAGCAGCCCCCGCGCATCGAGGAGCTCTTGGGCGTGCTGCTGCGCTGCTTCCTCGAGGGCGCCCGCCCGCGTCCGGCCTGACGCCCTTCCCTCTTTTCCCTTTTCCCCCCGCTGTCTTCGTCTCGCAGGAGAACCCCCATGGACTTGCTCAGCCGCTTCGACTTCTTCAATCCCGAGGTGACGCGCGACCCCTACCCCTACTTCGCCGAGCTGCGGGACAAGGCCCCCCTGCACTACGACGCGAAGCTGCGGGCCCACGTGCTCAGCCGCCACGAGGACGTGTCGTTCGTGCTCAAGAACCACGCCCTGTTCTCCTCCACGCAGATCCGCATCGCCGGCAAGCTCCAGGAGGAGCGCTCGGCGGTGAAGGAGCTCGGCTCGGTGTCGAGCCTCATCGCCACGGATCCCCCGGTGCACACGCGCATGCGGGGCCTGGTCAGCCGCTCCTTCACCCCCAAGCAGATCAACGCCCTGGCGCCGCGCGTGCGCGAGCTGTCGCGGCAGCTCGTCACGGAGATGACGGCCCGGGGTGAGTTCGACTTCATGGACGCGCTGGCCTCGCCCCTGCCCGTCACCATCATCGCGGAGATGCTGGGCATCGAGCCCGCGCGCCGCCGGGACTTCAAGCGCTGGAGCGACACGCTCGTGCAGTCGGGCACCGACTCCCTGAAGTCGGGCCAGGCGTCCGACGCGGTCGTCCAGAGCGGCCGGGAGATGCTCGCCTACATGACGGAGGTGGCCGAGGCGCGCCGGCGCGAGCCCCGGGGCGATCTCATCTCGCTGCTCGTGCAGGAGAGCGACGGCGTGGCGGCGCTGAGCCCCCAGGAGGTCAACTCCTTCGCCACCCTGCTGCTCATCGCGGGCAACGAGACCACCACCAACCTGCTGGGCAACGCCATCACCGCCCTCATCCGCCACCCCGAGGCCTACGAGGCCCTGCGGCGTGACCCCTCCAGCGCCGCCTGCGCCGCCATCTGCGAGGAGACGCTGCGCTACGACTCGCCCGTCATCGCCCTGTTCCGCCGCACCACCCAGGAGGTGGAGCTCAGCGGCGGCAAGTTGCCCGCGGACGCCGCGGTCATGGTGCTGCTGGCCTCGGCCAACCATGATCCGCGCAAGTTCCCCGAGCCCGAGCGCTTCGACCCGAAGCGCGACACCAACGGCTTGATGTCCTTCGGCCACGGCGTCCACTTCTGCCTGGGCGCGCCGCTCAGCCGCCTGGAGGCCCCCGTGGCCCTGCAGGAGCTGATGGAGCAGGCCCCCCGCCTGCGCTTCGCGCCGCGCCAGCCCGAGACCATCGACTACGGCCACTCGTTCTTCCTGCGCGGCCCCAAGGCCCTCTGGCTCCAAAAGCACTGAACCAGGCGGGCAGGCGGACCCGGAAGGCCGGCAGCAGGCGGGGACGCGGGGGAGGAGCACCCCCCCTGGGCGGGGCATGAAACCGTCCGCCCACGGGTTCTCGGAATTCTCGGCCCGCCTTCCCCTGGGGGGCCGCTGGTTTCGTCGACTCCCCGCGTCACCCGTCTTCCGGACGCCTTCCCCTTCCGCTAGAAAGCGCCCCCCATGTTCTCCATCGTCAACGTCTCCAAGGCCTACGGGCCCAAGAAGCTCTTCGAGGACGTCAATGTCGCGTTCTCGCCCGGACGCCGCTACGGCCTCACCGGCCCCAACGGGGCGGGCAAGTCCACCTTCATGAAGATCCTCGCCGGAGACGAGGAAGCGGACATGGGGACCATCTCCAAGCCCAAGAAGCTGGGCATCCTGCGCCAGGACCAGTTCCGCTACGAGGACAACCGCGTCCTCGACGTGGTCATCATGGGCAACAAGGCCCTCTGGGACGTGATGAAGGAGAAGGACGCCATCCTCGCCAAGTCGGACATCACCGAGGAGGATGGCAACCGGCTGGGCGACCTGGAGATGATCATCGCCGAGGAGGACGGCTACAGCGCCGAGTCCGAGGCGGCCGCGCTCCTGGAGGGCCTCGGCATCCCCACCGAGTCGCACGAGGGGCCCATGAAGCAGCTCACCGGCGGCCTCAAGCTGCGCGTGCTGCTCGCCCAGGCGCTCTTCGGCAAGCCCCAGGGCCTGCTGCTCGACGAGCCCACGAACAACCTCGACATCGACTCCATCCGCTGGCTGGAGAACTTCCTCACGGCGTTCGAGGGCGTGCTCATCACCATCAGCCACGACCGGCACTTCCTCAACTCCATCTGCACGCACATCGCCGACATCGATTACGAGACCATCATCCAGTACACGGGTGGTTACGACGACATGGTGCGGCAGAAGTCCCAGGTGCGCAGCCGCATCGAGTCGGAGGTGGGTGAGAAGCAGAAGAAGATCGCCCAGTTGCAGGACTTCGTGGCCCGCTTCCACGCCGGCACGCGCGCCTCCCAGGTGCAGAGCCGCATCAAGCAGATCGACAAGCTCAAGACGGATGACCTCAAGCGCTCCAACATCGCGCGCCCGTTCATCCGCTTCGACCAGGCCGAGCCCAGCGGCAAGCAGACGCTCACGGTGGAGGACCTGTCCAAGTCCTTCGACGGCCAGCCCGTCATCAAGCCCTTCAACCCGCTCATCCTCAAGGGCGAGAAGATCTGCGTCATCGGCCGCAACGGCGTGGGCAAGTCCACACTGGTGAAGATGCTCGCCGGGCAGCTCGCGCCCGACACGGGCAAGCTCATCTGGGGCCACAACGCCAGCGTGGGCTACCTGCCCCAGGACCATCACGGCACCATCCGCAAGGGCACCACCGCCTTCGGCTGGCTGCGTGACGTGAAGATCAAGCTCACCAACGAGGAGATCTCCGGCGTCATGGGCCGCATGCTCTTCTCCGGCGAGGAGCGCATGAAGCCCACGGACACCCTGTCCGGTGGCGAGACGGTGCGGCTGCTCCTGTGCAAGCTGATGCTGGACCAGGACAACGTCCTCATCCTCGACGAGCCCACCAACCACCTGGACCTGGAGTCCATCAGCGCCCTGTCCGACGGCCTGCAGAAGTTCGACGGCACGGTCATCGTCGTGACGCACGACCAGGAGCTCGTCTCCGAGGTGGCCACGCGCATCTGGAGTCTGGAGGGCGCGGGCAAGCCCGTGCTCGACTTCAACGGCACCTTCGCCGAGTACTCCCAGAAGCACCTCGCCCAGCAGGGCCACCGCCGCTAAGGCGGCAACGCCCGAGGGCCCCGTGGCATGTCCCACGGGGCCCGGGCGCGCGCTACCGGTTGTAGCGGCGCAGGAGGAACAGCCCCACGCCGAAGCCCGTGGCCCAGGTGAGGGCCGCCCGGAGCGGCGCGTAGGTGGTGGCGGGCGGAGGCGGCGGGGGCGGGTTGCGCAGGGCCTGGATCTCCGCCTGCTCCTCGCGGCGCAGCTCGCCCTTGGTCATGTTGGGCCCCGACTCGGCCATCGTCTTGGCGCCGGGCGACTTTCCCTCCGGGGAGCGGTGCTCGAGGATGGCGTTGATCTCCGCCCCAATCAGGATGACCTGCGAGGAGATCCACATCCACATCAGCATGACGATGACACCGCCGAGCGCGCCGTAGCTCACGTCGTAGCTGCCGAAGTTGCGCACGTAGAGCGAGAAGCCGGTGGAGGCGAGCAGCCACAGCAGCACGCCCACCACGGAGCCGGGCGTGATGAACTTGAAGTCCTGCTCCACGTCCGGAAGCACGTAGTAGATCATCGCCCAGACGAGCATCATGAGCAGGCCCGCCACCGGCAGGCGCAGCCACATGACCACGGTGCCCAGCGGCTCCCCGAGCCAGTGCGCGAAGGCGGGCGTGGCCACCATGGCCGCCGAGGCGAGGATGGACAGGGCCGCGCCCGCGAGCGTCACCAGGATGGCGATGCCGCGCGACTTCCAGAACGGCCGGGTCTCCTTCACGGCGTAGACGGTGTTGAGCGCGTCCATCAGCGCCGCCACGCCGCCCGAGGCCGCCCAGACGGCGCCCACGCCACCCACCGTCAACAGGCCCACGCTGCTGCCCGAGGCCAGGTCCTTGAGCCGCTCACCGAGGATCTCCGTCACCGCGGCGGGCGCCACCTTGCCCAGCTCCGAGATGAGGACCTGCGCCTGGGCCGGATCGATGATGAGGCTGGCCAGCGCCACGAGGAAGAGCAGGAACGGGAACAACGCCAGCAGCGCCGAGAACGTCACGGCCCCCGCCACGTTGCCGATGTTGTCGTTGAGGTACTCGTTCTTCAGCTCGTTGAAGAACGTCTTCCAGCTCATGCCCTTGCCTGGATACACCATGGCGCCTCCTCCCATCCCGGTGGACTGAAGGAGGATGCGCACTGCACTCGCCTGCCCCATCCCCACACCCCGGTCCGGGTGGGACGCTCGCCTGTCTACCCCTCGGGCCACCGGGGAAGCCCCCGTCAGCGGCCTCCGAGCACGTCGTAGACGACCGCGAATTCCACGCCCGCGGCGGCGATGACCAGCAGGTGGAAGATCTCGTGGAAGCCGAAGACGGTGGGCACCGGGTCCGGCCATCGGCGCGCGTAGACCGCGGCGCCCACGGCGTAGAACACGCCCACGAGCAGCAGCGCCCCCACACGCGCGGGGCCGATGACGGCGGGCAGCCGCGACACCACCGGCAGCGCCATGGAGCCCAGCAGGACGTAGAGCAGCGAGCGCAGGCCCCGCGGCCCCGAGCGGCCCGACAGCGCGAAGCCCGCCCCGGTGAGCGCCGCCGCCCACATCACCACCAGCGAGGGCCCGCCCCACCCCGGGATGTCCAGCGTGGCCAGGGGCGTGAAGGAGCCCGCGATGACGAGCGAGATGGCCGCGTGGTCGCAGCGCTGGATGTACTGCCCGGTGGTGGGGCTCCAGTTGGGGCAGTGGTACAGCGCGCTGACGCCGAACAGGACCAACAGCGTGGCGCCGAACACCAGGGCGCCCACGTAGCGCACCCCCTCCACCGGCACCCGCGCCAGGAGCACGCACCCGGCGAGCGCCGCGAGAAAGGCCAGCGCGTGGGACACCCCGCGCAGCAGGGGCTTCACTTCCTCTTCCAGGACCGCCGCGATGCGCTCGGAGGACGCCATGCCCCCGCCCTTAGCGCCGTCATGTCACCCCACTGTCAGCGAAATGCGCGTCCCCCCCGCCAGGTGGCCCGGGGGTGTTCACCCGCGCACGCCGCACGGCTCAGCCCGGGTAGCTGGGCAACAGGGGCGCGTCCTTGAGACGCGGCGCGGCGGCGTCCTTGGGCGACAGCAGGGGCGCCGTCACCGGCCAGGGGATGCCCAGGTCCGGGTCGTTCCAGGCGATGCCGTGCTCGGCCTTGGGCGCGTAGAAGTCGGTGCACTTGTAATGGAAGTCCGCCGTCTCCGAGAGCACGCAGAAGCCGTGCGCGAAGCCCGCGGGCACCCACAACTGGCGCCGGTTGTCCGAGGACAGCTCCACCCCCACCCACCGGCCGAACGTGGGCGAGCCCCGGCGGATGTCCACCGCCACGTCGTACACCGCCCCGGCCAGCACCTGCACGAGCTTGCCCTGGGCGTTGGGCTCCTGGAAGTGCAGGCCCCGGAGGATGCCCCGCGCCGAGCGCGAGAAGTTGTCCTGCACGAAGGGCCCCGGGATGCCCAGCTCCGCGTAGCGCGTGGCGTGGAACATCTCCATGAAGAAGCCCCGGTCATCCCCGAAGCGCTTGGGCTCCAGGAGCAACACGTCGGGCACGTCCATCCGGGTGCATTTCACGTGCGCGCCCCCTTGTTCTCGATGAGATCCATCAGGTAGCGCCCGTAGTCGTTCTTGCGCATGGGGTGCGCGAGCTCGGCCACCTGGGCGCTGGTGATGTAGCCCATGCGGTAGGCGATCTCCTCGGGACACGCCACCTTGAGGCCCTGGCGGTTCTCGATGATCTGGATGAAGTTGCTCGCCTCCATGAGCGACTCGTGGGTGCCGGTGTCCAGCCACGCATAGCCCCGGCCCATGAGCTCCACCTGGAGCTGCTTCATGCGCAGGTAGGTGCTGTTGACGTCGGTGATCTCCAGCTCCCCGCGCGCCGAGGGCTTGAGGTCCCGGGCGATGTCCAGCACCTGGTTGTCGTAGAAGTACAGGCCCGTCACCGCGTAGTTGGACTTGGGCTTGGCCGGCTTCTCCTCGAGGCTCAGCGCGCGGCCCTGGGGATCCAGCTCCACCACGCCATAGCGCTCGGGATCCTTCACGTAGTAGCCGAACACGGTGGCGCCCGCGGTGCGCGCCGCCGCGCGCTGCACCTGCTCGCTCAGGCCGTGGCCGTAGAAGATGTTGTCGCCGAGGATGAGGGAGACGGGATCCGGGCCCACGAACTCGCGGCCGATGACGAAGGCCTGCGCCAGTCCATCCGGGCTCGGCTGCACCGCGTAGTGGAAGTTGACGCCCCACTGATGGCCCGAGCCGAGCAGCTCCTCGAAGCGCGGCAGGTCCACCGGCGTGGAGATGATCAGGATGTCCCGGATCCCCGCCAGCATCAGCGTGGTGAGCGGGTAGTAGATCATCGGCTTGTCGTAGATGGGCAGCAGCTGCTTGCTGACCACGCGCGTCAGGGGGTACAGGCGCGTGCCGGAGCCCCCGGCGAGGATGATTCCCTTCATGACTTCCCTCGTGGACTCCACCTGGAACCGGCGCGCGCTCCGGCCCGACCTGTCGACGCGCCCTCGGTGTGGAGCCGAGTCCCAGGCTATACCCGGCCCGGGACGCCGGG
The DNA here is from genome assembly GCF_016904885.1 of Archangium primigenium. Taxonomy (NCBI): domain Bacteria; kingdom Pseudomonadati; phylum Myxococcota; class Myxococcia; order Myxococcales; family Archangiaceae; genus Melittangium; species [Archangium] primigenium. The sequence goes on along the minus strand of NZ_JADWYI010000001.1, from coordinate 4,572,059 downwards.
TTCAAGCACCGCGCCCGGCCTGCCACGCGGCGTGAAACCGCCGCAGGGACTCGCCCAGGCCCAGGGGCTGGGACCGCAGCTGCGCGCGCACCTTGTCCACCCGCAGGCCGCTGCGCAGCGGGCGGGGGCTCGCCAGCTTCATGTCCGCCAGCCGCGTGGGGGTGATGAGGCCCGCGTCGAAGCCGAACACCTCGCACAGGGCCCGGCCGAAGCTGACGCGATCCACCACGTCCGCGCCGCACGTGTTCCACACCCCGCCGAGCTTGCGCTCCCCGAGCTCCACGAGCATCTCGGCCACGCTGTCCGCGAAGCTCGCGGAGACATATTGGTCCTCGAACAGACGCACCGGCTGGCCCTGCGAGAAGGCGCCCACCAGCCAGGCGCCGAAGTTGGCGCGGCCCGCCGCGGGCCAGCCGTACACCACCGCGGTGCGCGCGATGGCACAGCCGGGCACGAAGGTGCGCGCCGCCTGCTCGGCCATGTGCTTGGTCAGCGCGTAGACGCCGCGCGGGTTGGGGAGGGCCTGCTCGTCGTAGGGGCCCGCCTCGCCGTCGAAGACGTAGTCGGTGGACACGTGCACCAGGTGCGCGCCGAGCTTGCGCGCGCTCCGGGCCACCGCGCCCGTGGCGCCCACGTTCACCGCGAAGGCCTGCTCGGGATCGCGCTCGCAGGAGTCCACCTCCGTCATGGAGGCCGGGTGGATGATCACCTCGGGGGCGGCGGCCTCCAGGGCGCCGCTCAGGCGCCGCTCGTCGGTGAGATCGCACTCCACGTAGGCATGGTGCAGGGGTGTGCGGCGCGGGCCCTTGCCCAGGCCCACCACCTCGTGTCCGGCGCGCTCCAGGAGCGCGCACACCCGACTGCCCACCAGCCCGTTGGAACCCGTGACGAGAAAGCGCATGCGAGCGGTCTCCTGAACCCTTAGCCGTTGAGGCGCGTCTTGTACTGCGTGTCGAAGTACTGGCGGTACGCGCCGCTCATGACGCGCTCCCACCAGGCGGCGTTGTCCACGTACCAGCGCACCGTCTCCTGGATGCCCTGCTCGAAGGTGTGCGCGGGCGTCCAGCCGAGCTCGGTGCGGATCTTCGTGGGATCGATGGCGTAGCGCTTGTCGTGGCCCGGCCGATCCTTCACGAACTTGATGAGGGACTCGGGCTTGTTCAGCAGGCCGAGGATGGCCTTGACGATGTCGATGTTGCGGCGCTCGGAGTTGCCGCCGATGTTGTAGACCTCGCCCGCGCGGCCCTTCTCCAGCGCCACGAGCAGCGCCGAGCAGTGGTCGTCCACGTGCAGCCAGTCCCGCACGTTGAGGCCGTCGCCGTAGACGGGCAGCGGCTTGTCGGCCAGGGCGTTGACCACCATGAGGGGGATGAGCTTCTCGGGGAACTGGTAGCGGCCGTAGTTGTTGGAGCAGCGCGTCACCACCACGTCCAGGCCGTACGTGTGGTACCAGGCGAGCGCCAGGAGATCCGAGCTCGTCTTGGACGCCGAGTAGGGGCTGGAGGGCTGCAGCGGCGAGGTCTCGGAGAAGGCGCCCGTGGGCCCGAGCGAGCCGTACACCTCGTCGGTGGAGACCATGAGGAAGCGCTTCACGCCGCGCTCGCGGCTGGCCTCTAGGAGGTGCTGGGTGCCCAGCACGTTCGTCTTCACGAAGGCGTCCGGGCCGAGGATGGAGCGGTCCACGTGGCTCTCGGCCGCCAGGTGCATGACGGCGTCGATGCCGTGCTGGGCCATCACGTGGTCCACCAGCTCGCGGTTGGCGATGTCCCCGCGCACGAAGATGTGCTTGCTGTCGCCCTCCAGCTCCTTGAGCGTCTCCAGGTTGCCGGCGTAGGTGAGCTTGTCCAGGTTGACGATCGTCCAGTCCGGCCGCGTGCGGCGCAGGTACTTGACGAGGTTGGACCCAATGAAACCGCAGCCACCCGTGACCAGGACGTTCATATGACTCGGAGCGTGAAGAAGGTTGGACCGGGCGCCTGACTAAGCGATGGCTCCCGGCGACGTCAAGGCGGCCTTGTGCGATGTCCCCAGCACGGATACACGCTAGCGCCATCGTGAAAATCCCCTTGAGCAGACGGACGGCCCGCCCCTCCTCCGCCCGCGCGGTCCACCAGCTGGTGCCCCGGCTCGCCTGGGGGGACGCGGTGGGCAACCAGGTGCGCTACCTGCGCGAGCTCTTGCGCGGCTGGGGCCACCCCTCGGAGATCTACGCGGAGCAGTGGGACGAGTCCTGCCGCGACCTGGTGCGGCCCGCGCGAGACTACCCGCGCGAGGCGGACGAGACGAGCACGCTGCTCATCCACCACAGCTTCGAGTCCCGGCTGGTGCCGCTCGTGGCGCGCGCCCCGGGACGCAAGGCGCTCATCTACCACAACGTCACGCCCGCCCGGCTCTTCGAGGGCTTCGAGCGCAAGGTGGCCCAGGCGTGTGACGCGGCCCGCGACGAGCTGCTCGCCTTGAGGCCGCTGGTGGAGCGGGCGTGGGCCTACTCGCGCTTCAGCGCCGAGGAGCTGGTGGCGGCGGGCTTTTCCCACGTGGGCGAGCTGCCCTTCGCGGTGGACTGGACGGCCTTCGACGTGGCGCCGGATCCGCTCTTGCGCGCGGAGCTGGAGGAGGGCGGCCCCACCCTGCTCTTCGTGGGCCGCGCCGTGCCGAGCAAGCGCCTGGACGACGTGCTGCGCGTCTTCACCGCGTGGCAGCGGCTGTACCAGCCCCGGGCCCGGCTCGTCATCGCCGGCTACCTCAACCGCGAGACGCCCTATGGCGCATACCTCTACGGCCTCAAGGAGATGCTCGGCGCCGAGCGCGTGCACTTCCTCGGACGGGTGAGCGCGGCGCAGCTGTCCGCGTGCTACGCGGCGGCCTCGGCCTACCTGTCCATGAGCCGCCACGAGGGCTTCGGCGTGCCGCTGCTGGAGGCCATGCACCGCGGCGTGCCCGTGGTGGCCTATGGCGCCGCGGCGGTGCCCGAGACGATGGGCGGCGCGGGCGTGGCCACCCTGACGAACGATCCCCTGGAGGTCGCGCGGCTGCTCGCGGCGCTGGAGCGCGCGCCCGAGCTGCGGCACGAGCTGATCGACGCCCAGCACGCCCGGCTCGCGCGGCTGGATCAGACCGCGGTGGCCGAGGCCGTGCGCGAGGCGCTCCAGCCCTTCCTCACGGGCACGCCGACGACACCCGACGCTTCCGCCTCCGGGGTGACGGGGGACGTGGACCTCGTGTGCCCGGGCCTCGCGGCCTTCCCCGACGCCCCCATGTCCCGCATCGCGCGCCAGCTCGCGGAGCGGCTGCCCAAAAGCCGCCTGTTGACGCTGGACCCCACGCCCCTGCCCTCCCAGCGCGCGCCCCGCCAGGTGGACCTCGCGGGACAGCGGGCGTGGGCCTTCTCGCCCGACGAGCCCCTGAGCCGGGACGCCACCCGGGAGCCGCCCGGCTCGTCCTCGTTGACCCTGGCGCTGCGCACGTCCCGCGCCCCCGCCGTCTTCCTGCCCGTCGACACGCTGCTCGCGCGCGAGGCCCTGCCTCACCTGGCGCCTCGGGCGTGGGGCGTGCGCGACACGGGCTTGGGCGCTCCGAACGACGAGGGGACCGCGCGCCTGGGCTCGCGGCTGTTCGCCGTGGACGTCCACCACCCCGTCCCCACCGTGAAGGCGCTCGCCCAGGCCCTGCGCGCCCTTGGAGTCTCCCATGCGTCCTGAAGACCTGCTGTCCACCACGCCGGGTGCCGAGCGGCTGGCCCAGCACACCCAGGAGGTGCCCGAGCCCTCCGCCGAGCAGGTGGAGGCCCTGCGGCAGTTGCTCGCCGCGTCCCAGCGCGCCCAGGCGGAGACGGAGTGGCCGCCGCTGTTGCAGGCGCCGCGCACCAAGAAGGACAGCCGCTACGCGGAGACGCCCACCTCGCACCGCACCGGGGTGGTGGGCCCCGCCCTGGTGACGGCCAAGCGCGCCTTCCGGCTCGTCTTCCAGCCCTTCATCAACGAGATGCTGCGCAAGCAGGTGGAGTTCAACGAGTCCATCCTCGACTCGCTGTCGCTCCTGTACGAGCAACAGCGCGAGGAGTCGCGCGCCCAGGCCGCCTGGCGCCGGGAGGTCAGCGAGCGGCTGGCCGCGCTGGAGCGGACGCGGAAGGAGCCGTCTCCGTAGGCCCCCGCCGGGTGCGGGCGGCCCGCGCGAGCACGCCGCGCAGCTCCGTGGCCTGGGTGTCGAAGTCGCGCACCTGCTCGCGGTGGGGATTGCGGTAGCCGGACAGCCGCTCCGGCGCGCGCAGCAGGGCGCGCAGGGCCGCGCGGAAGCCCTCGGTGTCGCCGATCGGCACGACGTTGCCGTTGACGCCCTCGACGATGTCCTCCACCACGCCGCCCGCCTCGGTGGTGACGACCCAGATGTCGCGCGAGAGCGCCTCGCGCACCGTCATCCCGAAGCTCTCCTTCCACAGCGAGGGCATCACCAGCACGTCGATGTCCCCGAGGAAGTCGTCGATGCCCCGCTGCTCGTAGGGCGGCACGATCTCCACCCGCCCGGCCACCTTCCACTCCGCCGCGTGGATGGACGAGGAGCCCAGCCGCAGCTGGATGTCCGTCATCACCAGCGTGTAGTCGCGCTCGGGAATCCCCGCGAGGATCTCCTGGAGCCAGAAGTAGCCCTTGTGCACGGCGCGGCCGCCCAGGTACGCGATGCGCGGGCCCCCTCGGGTGCTCCGTGCGGGACGCGGACGCGCGGGGCGCAGGACCCCGTTCTTGTTCACGGAGATGCGCTCGGGCGCCACGCCGTTGGCGACGTAGAGGTCGCGCTGGAAGGCGCTCGGCGCGAGCAGGTGCGCGGCGTTGTCGAGCACCCGGCGCAGCGCGTAGGTGCGCTCGGAGGCGAAAGCCGGATCCGGCACGCACTTGGAGCACACCCGCAGGTCGATGCGCTTCTGGCCGCAGTAGACCCCGTCATCGCGCACCATGAACTGCTTCTCGCACAGCCACCACGCGTCGTGCAGGGTGATGACATAGGGGATGCCCTCCTCGTCACAGGCGCTCGCGAGCGAGGCGCTCAGCTTCTGGATGGAGTGGAAGTGCACCACGTCCGGGCGGACGGCGCGGAGCGCCTGGGCGAACAGCTCGCGCATGCGCGCGTTCTCGTGGTCCAGCGCGCGGGGGCCCCCGTGGGGCACCTGCACCGCGATGACGGGCAGCCCCTCGGCCTCGTAGCGCACCACGTCGTACGCGGACAGCTCCGACTTCCAGATGCCCGTGAAGATGGTGACCTCGCACGCCTCGCGCTGGAGCCGCGTGGCGAGCTGCTCGGCGACGATGGTGGCGCCCCCGAAGCTCAGCGGCGCGAACAGCAGGTTGACCGACAGCACCTTGAGCGCGTCCGGAGAAGGCGTGGGCAGTTCGGCCAGCACGGGGCGCAGGCTCCGCGCGGCGAGCGTGTCCGGGTGGTAGCGCGCCAGCACGTTGCGGTGGGCCGCCTCGCCCATCTGGCGGCGCGCCTGGGCGTCCTCGACGAGCCGCGACAGCGCGGCGACCCACTCCGCGCGCGAGTGGGCGATGACCCCGTCCTGGCCCTGGGAAATGACCTCCCGGAACGGCCGGGCGCCCGAGGCGACCGTGGGCACCTTGAAGAGCGAGGCCTCCAGGTACTTGATGTTGCTCTTGGCGTCGTTGAAGACCGTGGGCTCCAGAGGCGCGAGGCTGATCTGCCACGAGGCCAGCGCGCGCAGGTAGTCCTCCACCCGCAGGAAGGGGATGCGGAAGATGCGCTCGGCGAAGCGCTCGAACGCGGGGGGCGGCGTGAGGAAGCCGTGCAGGGCGAGCCGCACCTGGGGGTAGCGCTCCATGACCTCGAGCAGCGCGTCCGCCGCCACCAGGAAGTCCGCGTCATGCGCCCGGGAGCCGCTGCCGTACCCGATGGTCACGGTGTGGGGATCCACGGCGGGGGGCCTGCGCTCCAGCTCGGCCGCCAGGGCCAGGAGGCGCTGGTCCAGGCCGTTCTCGAGGAGGTGGAGGTCTCCGCCCACCACCTTCCGCATGCACTCGGCGAGGGTGGCGGTGCTCGCGATGGCCCGGTCGCACTGGCGCAGGGCCTCGCGATACAGCCGCGCCCCGTTCAACACCTGGGCGGACTCCTCCGGGGGCAACGTCTTGAGGTTTCCGTTCGCCTGGTACGCCTCGACGTCGAAGACGAGGTCATCCACCTCGAAGAAGAGGGACAGCCCGAGCCGCTTCGCCTCCTCGATGAGCCCGACCACCGGAGGCAGCGCCGGGGTCCGGTAGAAGATGACCAGGCCATGCAGTTGCAGCGCCGCGCGGCAGGCGGCGGTGTCCCCCCAGGGCAGCACGGTGACTTCATGGCCCAGGGACTGGAGCAGCTCGGCCTTCTGGTCCACGCGGTAGCGCTTGCACTGGGGCAGCGACAGCTCGGCGATGAGCAGCACCCGGCGGCCCAGGCTCGCGCGGGACACCTGCGTGAGGGGCTGGGACCAGGGCACGTCGGACGCCGCCGCCCGCTCGGGAGCCGGCGCCGCGACGGCCTCGGCGGGGGGACGGGACGGCCGGGGAAGGCCTCGGGTCAGCGCGGACAGCACCCGCTTGCCGCGCTGGTACAGCGCGCCCCGGCGGCTGTCCGGAGGCAGCACCCGCTCGCGCGCCTGCCAATAGCGACGCACGATCTTCCAGCCCATGCTCCCGTGGATGGATTGGATCTCCTCGCGCTGCTCGCGCGCGAGCGTCTCGAGCTCCGCGACCTGCGCGGTCCGGGCCTGGAGGACGGTCTCGCGCCGACCCAGCTCCTTGCGCACCGTCTGGAGCTCGGTGAGCGCGGCGCGCTCGGACAACCGGGCCCCGAGCGCGTGGAAGAAGGTCCGCAGCCGCGCGGCCTCGTCGGGCGAGGCCTCCACGAAGGCCCTCACGCCCTGGGGCATCCGGGCACCCACGGCGAGCAGGCCCAGGCCCGCGCCATCGGGGAAGGCGAAGTGGGGATGACGGACCGAGAGCGCGGTCCACTGCCGTGAGGCCTCGGACCCCGGCACGGAGATGCCGGGGAGCACCACGAGTCCCGAGGCACTCAACCGAGGCAGCCCCACGGACAGGTCCTGGGCCTCCTCGACGTCCAGGAGGTCGATGTCCTGGGGGAGCCGCGCGGTGGTCGCGGAGACGAACGCCTCGCACGCCGTGCCCGTGCCGAGCTCCTCCACGGCCTGGCGCAAGGCGCTGGAGAGCACGCCCTCCCCCGCCCCCAGCGTCACGAGCGACCGCGGTCGGACGAGGTCCACGAGCAGCAGGGCGAAGGGCAGGTGCGCGTTGCCGGCGGGGTCGCTGCTCAGCCGTCGGGGCACCGACAGACAGATCGGATGATCCAGGGGATTCACGGGTCAGGATCTCCAGGGCCGCTTCACCCGGGGCGGCCAGGCGAGTCCATGGTCGCCCCGTTCGAGGGTGAGGTTGGGGTTGTAGAAGGGATCGTCCTGGAACCAGGCCGGCCACCGCGCACGCAGGGCCGCGGCCTCCTGGGGGAAGACGCCCACGGACGTGTCGTGCTGGCGCAGGGTCGCCACCGGGGTCCACAGGACGCGGTAGCCGCGCTCGCGCAGCCGCAGGCACAGGTCCACGTCGTTGTACGCCGAGGGGAAGCGCTCGGCATCGAAGCCGCCCACCGCCTCGAACACGGCGCGGCGCATCACCAGACAGGCGGCGGACACGGCGGAGAACTCCTGCTGCACGCTGCCCCGCTCGACATAGCCCCCCTGCCCCCGGGCGAGTCCCGCGTGGGAGGAGGCGACCGCGCCGCCCACGCCCAGCAGCAGCCCGCCATGGTGGAGGGTGTCATCCGGCGCGAACAGCCGCGCGCCCACGGCGCCCACGTCCTCCACCAGCGCGCGCGCCACCAGGGGCTCCAGCCAGTCCGGGGTGAGGATCTCCACGCTGTCCTGGAGCCACACCCATACCGTGCCCTGGGCGCGCGCCGCCGCCGCGTTGAGGCGGGCCGAGTCCTGTCCCGCCCCCTCCACCTCGATGAGCTCGAACGGCGACCAGGTGCTCCGCGCGAGGCTGTCGTGCAGCGCGCGGGTCCGGACCCCCGCCCGGGAGGACACGATCAGGCTCACGAGCGGACGCGGCTCGGGCAGCGGGTAGACCGAGGCATGCAGCTTGCCACTCTCGCTGGGCGCGTGCTGGATGCGCCCGTCACCGACGCGGGCGTAGTGCTCCGTCAGGGCGCGGCGCGCGGCCCGGGTCGCGTAGTCCTTCTCCCCGAGCGACAGCGCCGTGGATCCGGGGATGGCGCGCCAGTGGTAGAGCACCAGGGGGATGTGCCGGATGTGCGAGGCGGGCACCCGCTCCACCACGCGCAGGGCGAGGTCGTAGTCCTGGCTGCCCTCCACGCCCGTGCGAAAGCCCCCCACCTCGCGCACGAGGGACGTGCGGTAGACGCCCAGGTGGCTGATGAGGTTCTGCGCGCGGAACAGCTCCAGGTTCCAATCCGGCTTGAAGTAGGGATCGAAGCGGCGGCCCTGGGTGTCGAGCTTGTCCTCGTCGCTGTAGAGCACGTCCGCGTCGGGGTGGGCGTTGAGCTCCTCGACGACGCGGTAGAGCGCGTGCTCCGGCAGCAGATCGTCGTGGTCCAACAGGGCGATGAACTCCCCCCGCACGAGCGCGAGCGCCGAGTTGGACGCGGCGGAGATGTGCCCGTTCTCCGGACGCACCACGTAGCGGATGCGGGCGTCCTTCGCGGCGTACTCGGCGAGCACGGCCTTCACGTCGGGGGAGCGCGAGGCGTCGTCCGCGATGCACAGCTCCCAGTTCGGGTAGAGCTGCTGGCGCACGGAGTCCAACGCCTCGCGCAAGAGCGACGCGGGCGTCTCGTACGTGGGCATCACCACGGAGATCAACGGTTGGAGGGACAGGCCTTCCAGCCGACGGCGGATGGCGGCGCGGTCCGTGTCGTCCAGCGTGTCGTACTGGCGGACCCATTCCTCGTAGCTCTCCAGGGGCCGCTCCCCCCGGGACTTCTCGCGCAGGGTGCGGACGACGCCCTCGGGGCCCTGGGTGCGCAGGACGCCCCACCACTTGCGCGCCGCGCGCGTCAACCGCTCCGGGTCGGACGCCAGCCGGGTGAGCATCGGCAGCGCCAGCCGCAGCGAGGCCTCGGCATGCCCCACCTCCCAGACGCTCACGCGCTCCACGGAGAAGCGCAGGGGACGACTGGCCACGCCCAGCCGGAGCGCGTCCACCTGGGCGGGCAGGTGCACCAGGGCCCGCAGCAGGCCGTGTGTCGGGGGCGGCAGTCGGATGACCTCGGCGCTCGTGGCGCCCGTCACGAAGAGCAGCGGCGCCTCCTCCGTCTCCCCTTCTCGCCGCAGGATCAGCTCCAGCCACACCCACCCCGAGGGCAGCGCACGGCGCGAGGAGCGCAGCGCGACGGTGGGCTGGCTTCCGGTGGCTTCCCACGCGAAGTCCGAGGCTCCGGGTCGGGCCACCACGTCGCTCGCGGGCTGGACCTCCAGCACGTGCCGGGTCCGCGAGAGCGTGCGTCCCAGTTCCTGGAGCACCTCCGGGCCACGTGTCATGACGAGCGCTCCGTCCGGGCCAACGCGACGCCCCCCGCCGAGTCCAGGGACAGGTTGGGGTTGTGGAAGGGATCCCGGGCCACCGCGGGCGACGAACGCCCGGCGCCATCGACGCGCGGCAGTCCGCACCACATGAGTCGGGCATAGGGCGTCTGGAGTCCCCGCGGGCCCTCCCGCGTCACGCGCAGGCAGAACGCCACGTCCGCGCCGACCATGGGCAGGCGCTCGTCGAAGCCCCCCACCCGCTCGAACACCTCGCGCCGCACCGTCAGACACGCGCCGTCCACGGCGAGCACGTTCCGGGTCCAGTGCGAGCCCCCCAGGGCCGTGAGTGAGGGATCCGGCAGGCCCGCGAAGGGCGCCACACGCTGGCCCTCGGCGCCGAGCCAGAGCCCTCCACCTTGAAGGCGTCCCGAGCCATCCACGAGGCGGGCCCCCACCACGCCGATGTCCGGCCGCAGGGCTTGCGAGGCCAGCTCCTCGAGCCACCGGGGCTCCAGGGGCCGGTAGCCCGGCTGGAGGAACACCAGCACCTCGCCTCGCGCCGCGCGGGCCAGGTGGTTGGCGGCCACCGTCAGTCCCGGTTCGCGGGCGGGGGCGATCCGCCGCAGCCGCGGCTCCCCATCGGCGACGGCTCCCGCGCACAGCACCACCTCCAGCAGGGGCCAGTCCGTGCGCGCGAGCAGCTCCCGCGCCTCCGTCTCCGTCTCCTCGTCCGCCTCCTCGGAGAGCAGGAGGATCGACACGCGGGGCGGCTCCCTGAGCAGCGGGCGCACGCGGTACACGCCGGGCGCCTGGGTCTCCACGTGGGCCGGTTCCCCCAGACGCCGCAGGTGCTCGAGCACGGCCCGGCGGCCCGCGTCGGACGCGGCGGGCTTGGCGCTGGAGTCGAGGGAGGTCGAGCCCGGCATGGCGCGCCAGTGGTAGAGCACGCGCGGCAGGTGCGCGACGCGCGCGGTGCGCTCCACCAGCCGCAGGATGAGGTCGTGGTCCTGCGCGCCCTCGAAGCCCGTGTGCACGCCGCCCACCTCGCGCACGAGCGAGGCGCGCACCACGAGGAAGTGGCAGAAGTAGTTCACCGAACGCAGCAGGTCCGGCGAGAAGTCCGGCTTGAAGTAGGGGTTGAAGCGCCGGCCCTCGAGGTCGATCTTGTCCTCGTCCGAATAGAGGACGTCCGTGTCCGGGTGGGCCTCCAGGTGGAGGGCGACCTCCGCGAGGGCATGGGGCGCCAGCTCGTCGTCGTGGTCGAGGAAGCCCACGTAGTCCCCCGTGGCGAGCGCCAGGGCGGCGTTGCTCGCCTGGGCGATGCCGCCGTTGCGGACCAGGGGCTCGAAGCGGATGCGCGGCTCGGCGCGGGCGTACGCCTCGGCGATGCGCCGCACCTCGGGGTCGCGCGAGCCATCGTCCACGAGGCACAGCTCCCAGTGCGGATAGGACTGGGCCCGCACGGACTCGATGCACGCGCGCAGCACCTTGGCGGGGGTCTCGTAGGTGGGGGTGATGAGGCTGATCACCGGTCGGCGCGAGAGCGAGGCCACGGCCGCGGCGGCCCGGGCGATGTCCGCGGGCTCCCGCTCGCGCCACCAGGCCTCGTACGCCTCCGCGGAAGGCATCCGCAGCTCCGGCCGCGACTCACCCATGAGGCGGCGCAGGCCGCGCACACAGGCATGGTTGAAGGCGATCTGCCGGCGCAGCATCTCGCGCCAGAGCGGCCGGGAAGCGCGCAGCCACCGAGGCCCCTCGACGGCGGCGAGCACATCGCACCCCGCCTCGAGGGCCCGCAGCCGCTCGCCCCCCAGGGCCTCTCGCGGAGGCCACGCGGTACCCGCGTCCGCCAGCCAGCGCAGCACCTCCAGGTTCCAGCGATGTTGGGCCTGGAGCAATGGGCTCAACCCATGGAGCAGCACCGCCTCGGAGGCGCGCCAGTCCGTGGGATCCGCCAGGGGCGTGAGACGCGCCCAGCCGCTGCCAGCCCACCGGTGCCCGGGCTCGGACAGCAGGGCCGCCAGGGCGGTGTTGAACCGGACCTGGGGCGCGAGCAGCACGTGCGCCAGGGGCCCGAGGGCCTGTCCCACGCCGCGCTTGGCGAGGGTGATGACGGGGCCCAGGCGCGCGCGATGCGACGAGGGAACGTCGAGTCCGCGCACCTCCGCGAGCTGGGACAGCTCGTGCTCTCCTGAATCACTCATCGCCGCCGTCCTTGGGCCGCGGAACGCAGGGCGCCGTGCAACCAGGGCAGGCCCTCGCGCAGCCGGGTGTTGAGTTCATCCACCACGCGGTGCACGCGGCCCCGGCTGAGCGCGCCCTCGGCCCGGGCGTGGGCGAGCGTCTCCACCAGCGTGGACAGGGGCAGGAGCATGCGCATCGAGGGCGCGAGCGCGCGGAGCGCGGGAGGTGTCTCCGACAGGGAGCGGACCTCGCAGGTGGCGATCCCCTCGGCGAGGAACACGGGCGGGAACAGGCCACACAACCGGGGCAGCAGCGCCTCGGGCTCCAGGGACAGCGGCCCCACCCGCGTCCGATCGATCACCAGGGCTTGCAGGAGCTCGGGCTCGGCCAGCAGGTGGGCGGTGTCCGGCCGCTCGCCGAGCGGAAAGGGCCGCTTGCCCTCGATGTAGGGCGGACGTCCGGACAGGCCGGGGCGGCAGGTGGCGCGAAAGGCCCGCGCCAGGGCCCAGCCGGCCGTCCCCTGCCCGAGCGTGTCGAGGAGCCGCGCGTAGTGCCGGGGGTAGACCACGCTGCCCGCGTCCAGGAAGGCGAGGTACTGGCCCCGCGCGCCCGCGAGCGCCTCCCGGGCCGTCCCGTACCGTGTGGTGGTGAGCCCCTCGGGCAGCGGTGTCCCGGAGGAATCACCCACGAGGAGCACCTCCACGGCGGCGTGGTCCTGGCACGCCAGGGAGAACAGCGTCTCGTCCAGGCTGCCCGGGTGCTCGGACCGCGTCGCGTCCACCACGACACTCAAGCGCCCGGGCACGAGCGCCGGAGCCTCCACGCGGGCCTCGGACATGGGGGCCACGGCGTAGAGGAGCAGGTCCGCCTCGGCCGACGCGCTCAACTGGGTGAGGAGCGCGCGCAAGGACTCCTCGGTGTCGCTCGCCAGCCCCGTGCTGCCGGGCGGAGCGGGCCGGGCCTCACGCCCCCGCACCTCGAAGCCCTCCGCGCGCAGGAGCCGCGTCACCTCGACGTCCGAGGGCCCCGCGCGTCCGGGGGCCTGTCCGAGCAAGGTGGCCAGCAGTCCGGCGGCGCCTCCCGCGTTCCAGAAGCCCCACAACACCTCGGCTCGGGGCGCCGCCAGGCGCAGCGTCTCCAGCCACGTCGCGAGCGGCCACGCGGAGTGCGCGGGCAGCACCACGTGCGTGGGCGCGAAGCGCTCCAGGGACGCGCGGGCGTCGGGGGGGAGCGCCTCGGTGGGCCCCTCGGTCAGCACGAGCCGGGGACACGCCCGGGCCTCGAGCGCCGCGACGAGCGCGGGAGTCGACGCCATCAACGCCACCCGGCTGTCCGGCGCCACGCGCGCGAGGACCCAGTCGTGCAGGTGGGTGCTCAACGCCGCGGAGGCGTCACGTCCTGGAGAGGTCTTCACCACCGGGCCTCCGCGAAGTCGAAGAGGTGCTCGAAGTCGGCGATGCGCCGCACGGCGCGATCCACGCGCGCCACGGGCGGCTCCGCGAAGGGCGCGCCGCCCAGCTCGCGGTACTCCCGGAGCCGCGCGCGCATGAAGCGGGCATCGCCATACTTGGCGCCCAGGAGGGCGGCGCTCCGGCGCACGCTCAGCTCCCGGGTGCGGCTCGTCTCGCGTGTCACGGTGTAGTGGTGCACGAGCGCCTCGGGAGCCAGCCGCACGGAGAAGCCCGCGGCCCGCGCGCGCCAGGACAGGTCCACGTCCTCGCAATACATGAAGAAGCGCTCGTCGAAGCCGCCCACCGTGGCGTACAGCTCGCGGGTGATGAGCAGCACGCAGCCGCTGCACCACGGCGTCTCGTGCGTCACGGGGTCGTAGCGCTTGGGGTGCTCATCGGGAAAGAGCCGGGCCTCCACCAGGCCCGTGCGAGGCTGTCGGGACACCTCGGCCACCAGCTCCGCGAGGCCCCGCGGATGGAGCACGCCATCCGGATTCACGCAGACGTAGGCGCGCACCTCGGGCGAGGCGAAGGCCCGCGCCATCATCCGGTTGTGCGCGGCGCCAAAGCCGAGGTTCTCCCCGGAGAAGTGGTAGTCCGCCGTGGGCAGCAGACGCAGGAGGGGCTCGCGCAGCGTGTCGCGCGGCGAGTTGTCCCACCACACGCACGCCAGGGACGGCGTGCCCGGCTGCGCCTGGCAGCGCGCGAGCGAGTCCAGGAGGCGTTGCAGCTCCGAGACCGGATTGTTGTAGAGGACAACCCCCACGCGCAGCGCCCCCGACACGGCGGCGCCTGGGGAAATCTCGGACGCGCCATCGGCGCCCCTGTGGAGCCCGTCCCCAGTGGAGCCAGGCGAGCCAGCGAATGGACACACCGCGTGAGGGGGAGAAGGCGACGCCTGGGGCTCGGGGGACGCGGGACGCTTCATGGACGCGTCCCTCTACTACCACCGGCCGCGAAGCCGCCAGCGTGATGCGGTTCACAGGTGAGCGCGCATGCACCCGCATCGCGTCATGCATGCTCGCCTCCCATGCATCCAGCACGACGAGCGCACGCGGCTCGCTCGCCATCGCGTGCCGAGGGAAACAGCGCATGAGGAAGAGAGAAAAATTCGCGTGGAGGTGCCCGCTTCTCGGGCGACTTGACGCCTCACCAGCGAGAGGGGGTACCTTGATGCGCTACGGGCTTTCGTATAGTTGCCTAGGCCGCCGCCGTCCACATGCCCGTTGACTGGACGGCCCTTCCCAGTTTCGCTCAGGAGTATGCATTTGAACTCCGTCAACCCTCGCCTGAGCATTGGCGTGGTTCTTTATCGGAACAGCCGCAGGCAGCTTCAACAGCTTCTCTGTTCGGTTGAGCTGAACCGTGCCGCCGCTGGCTGTCCGCCCTTCGTGCTGGACTTCATCGACAACTCGCCGGACGCCTCGCTGGAGGCGGTCGTGCGGGAGCTCGCGCCGCAGGCCGGCTATTCGCACTCGGGGAGCAATCTGGGCTTTGGCGCGGGACACAACGTCCTGATGGCGCGGGCATTCCAGGACGCCGACGTCGGCTACTACCTGTGCGTCAATCCCGACTCCGTCCTGCACCCGGACTGCCTCGCGGAGCTGGTGGCCGAGGTGCAGCGGCAGCGGCGGCCCGGGCTGGTGGAGGCGCTCCAGTTTCCGGACGAGCACCCCAAGGTCTACGATCGGCAGACGCACCTGACGCCGTGGTGCAGCGGCTGCGTGCTGCTCATCACCCGCGAGCTGCACGCCGCGGTGGGCGGCTTCGACGAGAACTTCTTCATGTACTGCGAGGATGTGGACCTGTCGTGGCGTGCGCGCGCGAACCGGTTCAGCATCAGCATGGCGCCCAAGGCCCTGGCGCATCACTACGTGGGCAACCGCCCGGACAGCCTCAATGGGCGGCTGATGTTGCTCAAGAGTGGCTCGTACCTCGCGCACAAGTACGGCAACGAGCCGATGCACCGCGCGTGGGTGAACGAGTACCTCAAGAGCGGAGGCGAGCCCTTCATGACGCCCTCCACGCCGGCGCCGACGGCCGAGATGATGAAGGTGGCGGATTTCGCCCACCTGTTCCACATGGCGGAGGTCCGCTGGTGAGTCCCGTGCAAATCGTTCCGGAGCTGAAACGAACCGACGTGCCGGCGGGCCCGTCCGACAGCAACGTGGTGCCCGCCACGCCCTTGCACCGCGCGGTGTTGGAGCAGGTGCGTGAGGGCGCGCGCGTCGCGCTCATCGGCGCGGAGGCGGCGCTGCACCAGGCGCTCGTGCAGCACGGGTGCCCGGTGCTGTCGCTGGGCCTCAAGGAGCTGGCGGCCGCGCTGCCGCAGGGCGGCGCGAGTGGCGCGGCGCAGGAGCTGGGCGCCTTCCGCGCGGACGTGGTGGTGCTCGCGGAGAACTGGGTCGAGACCGGTGAGGCGGAGAGCTTCCTCGCGCAGCTCGTGGCGCTGACGCCACGGGCGGAGCTGGCGGTGCCCTTCTACAACACCGCGTCGGCGAGCGTGCTGATGGCGTCGCTCACGGGACAGGTGCCGCCGCGCGGCCTGACCGAGGAGCAGCTCACGCGCTGGCTCGCCACGGCGGGCGTCCGGGTCCACCAGCGGCGGGTGCTCGAGGCCTCGCGGCTCCAGGGGGCGCTCGCGCGCGACTCGGAGCGGGCGATGCGCAACCTCTTCCTCCAGCTCAACCCCCGCAGCGCGGATCACCAGGTGCTCTACTGGGGACAGCCCACGCAGCGGCCCATCGCCCTGCCCTCGCGCGAGCTGGTGCCCGGCCTCTTGAGCATCGTCATCCGCAACCACTCGCGCGATCGGCTCAAGTTCCTGGACCACGCCATCTTCGCGCTGTCGTGCCAGGAGCACGAGTCGCTGGAGATCGTCATCGCCACCCAGTGCCAGGACGTCCTGGTGGTGGAGGAGCTCAAGGCGCTGCTGGAGAAGTACCGCCCGTTGGGCCGCTTCACCTATCAGGTGGTGCACGAGCCCGCGGACACGGACATCCGCGCGCGGCTCATCAACAAGGGCGTGGCGGCGGCGCGGGGCCAGTACCTCGCGTTCCTGGACGATGACGACGTCGTCTACCCCCAGCACTACGCGGAGCTCATCCAGACGCTGCGCGGTGGCAACGCCGCCTGGGCGGTGGGACGCATCCGCCGGGCCTTCTTCGACACCGGCCCCCGTGGCGAGCTGTTCTGCCGCTACAAGGACGAGTTCCAGCGTGGGGACACGTTCAACCTGGGCAAGCTCGTCCACGACAACTACATCACCTGCCACGCGTACGTGTTGGATCGCCAGCGGCTGGGCAGCTTCCAGATCAGCTTCCCGGAGGAGCTGTCCCTGCACGAGGACTACAGCTTCCTGCTGCGGCTGTGCGCGCTGTTCCGGCCGGTGTTCTCGCAGAAGGTGCCCAGCTGCGAGTACCGGATGCGGGACGATGGCTCAAACTCCATCCTCCATGGCAGCGCCTCGGAGAGCGCGTGGCGCGAGAAGCAGCGCAACTGGACGCTGTCCACGGTGCTCAAGGACGCCACCAAGCGGCACCTGCAGGTGTTGATGACGGAGCAGGAGCTCCAGGACGACCTCGAGCGCGCGCACCAGCAGGCGCAGCAGGTGGGCATGGAGCTCGCCCGGCAGCAGCTGCTCAACGAGGTGCAGGGGCCGCTGCGCTTCCGCATCATCGACAAGGCCAACACGGTGCTCAAGAAGCGCGGCGCGCGGGTGCACGGCGTGCTCAAGACCGTGCTCAAGACGTTCGTCTGACGCCCCGCGCCGCTCCCCGTCCCGCGTGTGGCGCGGTGACGGGGAAGGCCGTCGGGGACGGCGTCAGGACGCGGAGATGCGCGCCCGCTCCGGCTGGGCGTCCTCCACCACCCAGCGGTGCGCCGGGCGGAAGACCCCCTTCTCCCCATGCTCGGACACCACGGAGAAGTGGCACTGGCTCTTGGGCCCGGGCGCCGCGTCTCCCGCCGCCTTCACCTGCACGGCGAGCACGTAGTCCCCACCCAGGAGCTCCAGCCGCTCGAGGATGAAGCGCACCCGGCCCTGGGTGGGCAGGCGCGCGGGCAGCACCACCGCGTCCAGGCGCGTGCTGGTGGCGTAGAGCAGCTTGCCATCCGTGTGCTCGAGCGAGACGTCGAACTCGGCGTCCGCGCACCCCTCGCGGGCCGCGTAGTCGATGAGGACCTCGGCGGACTGGCCCGGCGACACGTGGCGCAGCTCCACGCCCGCCGCGTCCACCAGCCGCACCCCGAGCAGGCTCACCCGGGCCTCCGCGTCCGGGACCGCGCCCGGGGCCGCCGCGGAGGGCACGTCGGGCAGGCGGCCCGTGTCGCCCTTGGCCAGCGCGGGGGGAATGAAGGTGACGTCCGCGGCCTCGGCGAGCGCGATGGCCTGGCGGTACTCGTCGGCGACCTCGGCCGGCGTGCCCACGCGGCGGATGCGGCCGCCATCGATCCACGCCGCCATGTCGCACCAGCGCTCGACGGTGCCCAGGTCGTGCGTCACCAGGACGATCGTCTTTCCGCGCTCCTTGAACTCCGTCATCTTCGCGAGGCTCTTCTTGGCGAAGTGCTGATCCCCCACGGCGAGGATCTCGTCGATGATGAGGATGTCGGGGTCCACGTACGTGGCCACGGAGAAGGCCAGTCGCATGTACATGCCGCTGGAGTAGGTGCGCACCGGCTCGTCGATGAAGTCGCCCAGCTCGCTGAAGGCGATGATGTCATCCATCCGGGCGAGCGCCTCGGCGCGCGTCATGCCGAGGATGATGCCGTTGATGAGGATGTTCTCCCGCCCGGAGAAGTCCGGGTGGAAGCCGGCGCCCAGGTCCAAGAGCGCGGAGATGCGCCCGTTGACATCGATGGTGCCCGTGGTGGGCGAGTAGATGCCGGTGATCAGCTTGAGCAGCGTGCTCTTGCCCGAGCCATTGCGACCGAGGATGCCCACGGTGCGACCGCGGGGGATGGTCAGGTTGATGCCGCGCAAGGCCTCGATGAGGCGCATCTCCCCGGCCTGACGCTGGCCGCGGATCCAGCGCACCAGCTCCGACTTGAAGGTGGTGTACTCGCGACGGATGGTGCTCTTGCGGAAGCTCTTGACGACATCGCGGATGACGATGGCGTTGGGGTTGTCTGCGGCGCTCATGGGGCTAGATGGACTCGGCGAATTCTTCACGGCGGGCTTCGAACACCAGGGAGGCCAACCAGAGGAGGCCAACCGCCCCCACCATCAGCGCCATCAGCGGCCAGGGATTGGGCAACTGGTGCTCGTAGAAGATCGACTGGTAGGACGTCACCAGGATGGCCATGGGGTTGGCCAGCGTCATGACGGCCCGGTAGGGCTCGGGGATCGTCGAGGCCGGGTACAGCACGGGCGTGAGGAAGAAGAACATCATCAGCACGTTGCTCACGATGTGCTGCAGGTCCCGGAAGCGCACGTTGAACGCCGAGACCATGTAGACCACGGCCAGGGTGAAGCACAACTGGCAGGCCATCACCACGGGGAACACCACCACGTGCCAGGTGGGGTACTCGCCGAAGAACAGCCCCAGGCCCACCATCAACGGCAGGGACAGCACGTAGTTGCACAGGTTGGTGACGACCACCGTCGCCGGGAGCACCTGGGCGGGAAAACGCACCTTGGTCATCAGGTCGCGCCGATCACTGATGGCGCTCGCGCCGGCGTTCAGGGAGCTGGAGAACCAGTTCCACGGCAGCAGCCCCACGAACATGAAGTAGGTGTAGTGCGGGAGGTTCTGGCGCATGTAGACGCTGAAGAGCAGCGAGTACACGAGCATCTGGAGCGTGGGGTTGAGGAAGGTCCAGAAGAACCCCAGGACCGAGCCACGGTAGCGTGCCTTGAGCTCGCGCTGGACCAGGCTGAACAGAAGGCCGCGGTACTGGTAGAGCTCACGGAAGTTGCGAAGCATGTTGGCGGCATCCATACCGCAGCGCCACGCTCGGGGCGAGGCCAGCCGTGCGAAGAGCAAGGACCGCCTCCCTTCCTCGCCCTCCCACCACCCGGGGGCCCGCCCGCCAGGACGTCCACGCGCGGAGGCCAAAACAAAAAGGCCCCCTGGTTTCCCAGGGAGCCTTGGTGTGACTTGGAGCGGGAAAAGGGATTTGAACCCTCGACCCTCGCCTTGGCAAGGCGATGCTCTACCGCTGAGCTATTCCCGCATCAGCACGAGTGAAATGGAGCGGGAAAAGGGATTTGAACCCTCGACCCTCGCCTTGGCAAGGCGATGCTCTACCGCTGAGCTATTCCCGCTTCAGAAGAGAGTGAGGTGGAGCGGGAAAAGGGATTTGAACCCTCGACCCTCGCCTTGGCAAGGCGATGCTCTACCGCTGAGCTATTCCCGCGCTCCGTCACTCGTTCCGCCTCTCGCCGGGCCTCGTAGCCCCGTCGAAAGTGAGGCGGGTATACCGTCCGACCCTGGGGGCGTCAAGCCTTCTGTTCATCCCCACCACCCCGCCG
Source organism: Archangium primigenium (assembly GCF_016904885.1). Lineage (NCBI taxonomy): Bacteria > Pseudomonadati > Myxococcota > Myxococcia > Myxococcales > Archangiaceae > Melittangium > [Archangium] primigenium. The sequence goes on along the minus strand of NZ_JADWYI010000001.1, from coordinate 4,552,411 downwards.
CGCGAGCATCGACAGGAAGGCGCGGAAGTAGACCACGGCGCTCCACACGGAGAAGGCCGCCGAGAGGTAGACGAGCACCTGGCCCACCTTGTTGAAGTCCACGGGCGACGCGTAGATGAGCCAGTCCACCGTGTGCTCGTAGTGCACGCACAGCGAGATGATGCCCACGAGTTGCAGGGACGTCTTCCACTTGCCCTCCTGCCCCGCGGCGATGACCATGCCCTCGTTGGCCGCGATGGTGCGCAGGCCGCTGATGATGAACTCGCGCGCGAGCAGCACGACCACGATCCAGGCGGAGATGCGCCCCAGCCGCACCATCATCACCAGGGCCGCCATGGCGATGAGCTTGTCGGCCAGGGGATCCATGAACTTGCCCACCACGGTGATGAGGTTCCAGCGGCGCGCCAGGTAGCCGTCCACCACGTCCGTGATGGAGGCCACGGCGAACACCGCCGCCGCCAGGAGCGACGAGAGCGGATCCGCCGCGTAGAGCAGCCACACGAACAGCGGGATGAGCAGGATGCGCCCGAGCGTCAGGATGTTGGGCAGGTTCCAGAACTCCTGCACGAGCACGCTGGGCTTGCGGTTGGCCCGCTTGCGGGCCCGTTCCCGCACCCGCTCCTCCTTCTTCTGCCGCCTGTGTGCCGCTCGATCCATGACGCCGCTTTCTATCGGACTGGCAAGGTAATGAGGGCAAATCCTTCACCGCTCAGTTGCACGGCGACGCTCGAGGCGGACGCCGCGCCCGGCAGGGGGACGACCTCGGGGGTGACCCGGCCCTGCCACCCCACCAGGTGGTCCATGGGCACCGTCACGGGGAACTCCGCGCTCACCGCCACCGAGCGCAACGCCCCCTGGAAGGCCAGCACCACCCGGCCCTGCCCCCGCAGGTAGACCAGCGCCAGGTCCGGCGCGACGGTGGAGGGCATCTTGCCGTTCTCGAACGCCACCACTTCCTCGAACGCGAAGACGCACTCCTCGCGCACGTAGACGCCCGCGTCCCCCAGGTCCACCCCCAGGAACGAGTGGGCCTCGGGGGACTCGAGGAAGAGCACGCCCCGGCCGCTCACGCGCGTGAACTGGCCCGCGCCGTCGCCGAAGGGCTCGTCCGTGGCGCGCCCCCGGAAGCGCTTGCGCTCCGGCTCGAACTCGAGCTGGCCACTGAAGGCCACCAGCCCCTCCAGGCGCGTGAGCAGCTCGCCCTCCACGAACACCGAGAAGCTGCCCGGACCCAGGCGGAAGCGGTGCGCGGGGTTGGCCCCCGCGAGCGCCAGCGCGGGCGTCAGGTCCGTCAGCAGGGGGATGTCCCGAGCGGGCCGGGGCGCCGGGGCCCGCCGGGGCAACTCCGGCGCGGCGGTGTCCAGGACCGATTCCGGCGGGGGCGGGGCCGGCGGCACGGGCGCGGGCGGAGGCCGGGGGGGAGGCGGGGGCGCCGCTTCCACCGCGTCCTCGTCCCCTTCCTCGTCGAAGCGCAACTCCTCTGAATCGGACGGGTCCGGGGGCGGGGCGGAGGCGGCCGGCATCTCGTCCAGGCCGAACTGCGCGCCCCACTGGCCCTCGCCCGGGGGCGTCTCGCGGCGCGAGGACGGCGCCAGCGCGGGCCGCGACGGCTTGGGCACGCGCTCGCCCGCGATGGCCTTGGCCATCTTCTCCGCGAGCGCGGCGTTGCCCGATTGCAGGAAGTGGTGCCGGGCCCGGCCGTACTCCCCCGCCTGGGCGAGCGCGAGCCCCAGGTAGTTGTGCGCCTTCTTGTGATCCGGCTGCAGATCCGTGGCCGCCTCGAACTCGCGCATGGCGCGCTGCAGGGCGTTGGTCTTGAGGTACACGAGCCCCAGGTTGACGCGCAGGGTGGCGTCCACGGGGTTGTCGCGCACGAGCGCCTCGTAGACCTCGGCGGCCCGATCGAAGTGGCCCAGCTTGAAGTAGGCCAGGCCCAGCAGGTTGCGGCCCTTCTCGTTCCTGGGCTGGAGCTGGTGGGCCCGCTCGAGCAGGACCCGGGCCTCGTTCAGCAGGCCCTGGGCGAGCATCTCCCCGCCCTGGTAGAGCTGCTTGAGGAACTCCTCGTCAACGGGGCTCTTCGGCCCCCGCCCCGTCACGCGCGTCGTCGCCATCGGAATCCGTCTCGCGGGGCTCGTCCTTCGTGAGCCGCTCGCGCTCTTTGTAATGGGTGTAGAGCTGGAGCACCTTGCGCACGTAGGCCTGGGTCTCCGCGTAGGGAGGCACCTGGCCCCCGTACTTGCGCACGGCGTCGGGGCCCGCGTTGTACGCGGCCACCATCTTCACCATGTCGCCCTCGAAGAGGTTGGCCAGCACGCGCAGGTAGCGCACGCCGCCCTCGATGTTGTCCCGGCTGTCGAAGATGTCCCGGACGTACATCTCCGAGGCCGTGGCGGGCATGAGCTGCATGAGCCCGCTGGCGCCCTTGTTGGACAGGGCGTTCGTATTGAAGTTGCTCTCCGCGTGCATGATGGCGCGCACCAGCGCGGAGGGAATCCGGTAGCGCGCCGCGGCGGCGACGATGTGCGACTCCAGCTCCGGGGGCGTGCGCGAGCGGCCACGGGCCGGGGCACTCGGCGGGGGCGCCGCGGAGAAGGTGCCCTTGAGCTTGCTCGCCTTCTTGGAGCCCGGCGGCGGCACGTTCGTGTAGACGATGGTGCCGTCCTTCTCCACGTACCGGTAGATACCACCCTCGGCCCAGGCGCCCAGGGGCGCGAGCAGCACGGCGAACAGGAGCGGGAATGAGAGGACACGCATGGCGGCCATGCAACCTTAGTCCCGCGCCTGAAAGTCCTCAAGAAATCGCCTTGTTTCCAGTACTTACAGCCAGTAAGGCTGTCACACATGCCCCATCGCTTCGACTTCCTCGTCCTGGGCAGTGGTGTGGCGGGTCTCTCCTTCGCCCTCCAGGCGGCCCGTCACGGCTCCGTGGCCGTGCTGTGCAAGCGGGAGCCCCAGGAGAGCAACACCGCGTACGCCCAGGGTGGAATCGCGAGTGTGTTGTCCCCCACGGACTCGTTCGAGGCCCACATCCGGGACACCCTGGAGGCGGGCGCCGGCCTCAACCACCTGGACGCGGTGGAGGTGACGGTGCGCGAGGGGCCCGAGCGCATCCGGGAGCTCGTGACGCTGGGGGCGGACTTCAACCGGCGCGCGAGCGGGGAGTTCGACCTGACGCGCGAGGGCGGCCACTCCGAGCGCCGCATCGTCCACTCCGGTGACATCACCGGCCGCGAGGTGCAGCGCGCGCTGCTGGGCGCGTGTGCCGCCCAGCCGAACATCACCTTCTTTCCCAACACCGCCGCGATCGATCTCATCCTCGATCGGCGCAAGGCGCCGGGGGCGCCGGGCCGCTGCCTGGGCGTGTACGCGCTCATGCCGTCTGGCCGCATCGAGAGCTTCCTGGGCAAGAGCACGGTGCTGGCCACGGGGGGCGCGGGCAAGGTGTACCTGTACACCTCCAACCCGGACGTGGCCACGGGGGACGGCGTGGCCATGGCCCACCGGGCGGGCGCCGCGGTGGCCAACATGGAGTTCTACCAGTTCCACCCCACGTGCCTCTTCCACCCCGAGGCCAAGAGCTTCCTCATCAGCGAGGCGCTCCGGGGCGAGGGCGGCAAGCTGCGGCTGCGCGGGGGGGCGCCGTTCATGGACCGCTACCATCGCCTGGGGGAGCTGGCGCCGCGCGACGTGGTGGCGCTCGCCATCGACGCGGAGCTCAAGCGCACGGGCGACGACTGCGTCTACCTGGACATGACGCACCTGGGCCGCGCCTACCTCATGGAGCGCTTCCCCAACATCTACGCCACCTGCAAGGCCTTCAACATCGACATGGCCGTGCAGCCCATCCCCGTGGTGCCCGCGGCCCACTACATGTGCGGCGGCGTGGTGACGGATCTGCACGGGCGCACCACCCTGCCCGGCCTCTTCGCCATCGGCGAGGTCGCCCATACCGGCCTGCACGGGGCCAACCGGCTCGCGTCCAACTCGCTCCTGGAGGGGCTCGTCTTCGGCCACCGCGCCGCCGCGGCGTGCGCCGAGGAGGTGCGCAGCCTGTCCTCGCCCCCGGAGGATCCGCCGGACTGGGACGAGGGCAGCGCGGTGGCCTCGGACGAGAGCGTCGTCGTCACCCACAACTGGGACGAGATCCGCCGCCTCATGTGGAACTACGTGGGCATCGTCCGCACGGACAAGCGCCTGATGCGCGCGCGCCGCCGGCTGGAGCTGCTGCGCGAGGAGATCCGCGACTACTACTGGCGCTTCAAGGTGACCCAGGACGTGATCGAGCTGCGCAACATCTGCGAGGTGGCCACGCTCATCGTCGACTGCGCCAGCCGCCGCAAGGAGAGCCGCGGCCTGCACTCCACGCTCGACTACCCGGGCCTGGACGACCACGCCCGCCAGGACACCGTGGTCCGCCGCGCCCTGTGAGGACTCCATGACCCTCCGCTCCGTCTGTGTCTTCTGCGGCTCGCGTCCGGGCCAGCGACCCGAGTACCTCGAGACCGCGCGCGTGCTGGGCGCGGAGATCGCCCGGCGCGGGCTCACGCTCGTCTACGGCGGCGCGAACGTGGGCCTGATGGGCGCGGTGGCGGACGCGGCGCTCGCCGGGGGGGGCCCGGTGGTGGGCGTGCTGCCCGAGGCGCTGCGCTCCCGGGAGATCGCCCACCCGGGGCTCACCGAGCTGCACCTGGTGGACTCCCTGCACACGCGCAAGGCGATGATGGCCGCGCGCGCCGATGCCTTCATCGCCCTGCCCGGCGGCGTGGGGACCTTCGAGGAGCTGTTCGAGATCACCACCTGGGCGCAGCTCGGCCTGCACCACAAGCCCATCGGCCTGCTCAACGTGGCGGACTTCTACGGCCCGCTGCTCACGCTCATGCGGCGCGCGGTGGACGAGGGCTTCGTGCCGGAGGCGCGCGCCCAGCCCTTCGTGCACGACACCTCGCCCGTGGCCCTGCTGGAGCGGCTGCTGGTCGCCGGGCAGCCCCTCACGCCCGAGCAGCCCGTCTTGCGGCCCGACCAGCGCTGAGTCAGTGCGCGAACACGCGCATCTCCACCCGGCCGAGCGAGGACGCCAGTCGCAGCACCACGCGCTCCGTGCCGGGGGGAATGACGAGCTTGCCGTCCGCGAGCAGCGTGGGGAAGCGCACGCGGTAGCCCACCCAGAACACGCCCGTGGCGGGGTAGTACGCGCGCATCTCCATGTCCGCCCGGCCCACGCGCTCCACGCTCACCGGGCGGACCGCGCCCGTGGAGGTGACGAGCTCCACGTTCCAGATGGACGAGGGCCGATCGAAGTCGTCGTAGTGGTAGTCGTAGACGTGCACGCCGAGGAAGAACTCGTGCGTGTCACCCGCCTGCGCCAGCTCCTGCGCGAGCCGCGCGGGCACCTCCTCCACGGGCAGCGCCTTGAAGAGCGCCTGGCGCTGGAGCCGCGCCTCGCGGAAGGCCGGCGTCTGCAGGGTCGCCGTGGCGAAGAGCACGGAGTCGAAGCCCTTGTAGATCTCCCCGCCGTCCGTGTAGCGCGCCAGGATGTCCCGGTACGTCTGCTCCTGCAGCTCGTTGCGGAGCACGGGCGCGGACTCTCCCACCCAGGGCGGCGTGGAGACACAGCCCGAGAGCGCCAGCAGCAGCGCCCCGAGCCCCAACCGCGTCCTCATGGAATGAAATCCTCGCGGGTGAACAGCGTGAACAGCCGGTGCCCGGACGCCTCGACCGCCTCGCGTCCACCCTCCAAGCGATCCACCAGGGCGAAGGCGCCCAGCACCGTGAGCCCCTCGAGCCGGGCCCGCTCGATCGCCTTGAGCGTGGAGGCGCCCGTGGTCACCACGTCCTCGAGGATGGCCACCGGCGCGCCGGGAGCCAGGGCCTTCATGCCCTCGATCCACTGGCCCGTGCCATGCCCCTTGGGCTCCTTGCGCACGATGAAGGCGTGCAGGGGCGTCTGGTCCAGATAGCTCGTGAGGCTCACCGCCGAGGCGAGCGGATCCGCCCCCAGCGTGAGGCCGCCCACCGCCACGGCCGTGGGGGCCTCGCGGCGCACGGCCTCGAGCAGCAGCCGGCCGATGAGGTAGTGCCCCTCGGCGAGCAGCGCCGTGCGCTTGCAGTCGATGTAGAAATCCGACTCCTTGCCCGACGAGAGCATCACCGTGCGCCGCTCGAAGGAGCGCTCGGTGAGCAGCCGCAACAACCGATCCCTGTCAGACGACGCCGTGGTCATGGATCACAGTCTTTCCAGCCACGCCACCAGGTCCGAGGAGTAGCGCAGCTGGGTGAGCAATTCCTGCTTGCGCGTCTCGTCGAGGTCCGAGAACACGTCGGCCAGCAGGGCCAGGTCCTGATTGATGTCCACCAGGCGTTGGGTGGCCTCCACGGCGAGCTCGTCCGCGTCGACCTCCTCCTCCACCGTCTCGGGCGCCAGGGCGTCATCCGTGGCCAGCGCCTTGTCCAGCATGTCCCGGGCGATGGGCGTCAGCCGGCCCTCGGCCTCGAGCTTCGCGCGCTGGGCCTCCAGGTCCTCCCGGTCCACCGGCGAGGCATGGATGGCGGAGGCGAGCGCCATGAGCAGCGCGTCCTCGTCGGACAGGTCCGTGTGCAGGCGGGCGAGGACGCGGTCGCGCTTGAGGAAGCGCAGCGCCGCCACACGCCGGAACCCGGAGATGATCTGGAAGCGATCCGGGGGCTTGAAGCGCACGTCCACGGGGGACAACTGTCCCAGGCGCGCCAGATCCGTGGCCAGCGCGGTCAATTCGCCCACGGGACGGATCTGCAAGGACGTGTCCTCGTCGATGCGCTCCAGGGGAATGTGGGCGGGCGCCACGTGACCGCGCCGGGGAACGGGCACGGGCTCGGGGGAGACCACGGGGACGGGCACGGGCTCGGGGGAGACCACGGGCGCGGGTTCGCTCGCGGCGGCCACGGGGGCCTCCGCGGGGGCGGGCGGCTCCGCCGGAACGGACTCTGCGGGCGCACCGGACGGGACGTCCGCGGCCTCTCCGGACGGCGGCTCCGCCTGGGGGCTGGGCTCGCCGTTCACCTCATCGGCTTTGTTCTCGGCGTTCATGGCGTTCACTCGGCACCCCGGGGTGGGCCCGGCGCCGGGCACCCTCGCCCGACGCCTGGCGCCGCGCTAGCGGCCCTTCTTCTTCACCACGACCTTCTTCCGGGCACCCTCGGCCACCGTGGGCGGCAGCGGTGCGGCGGAAGGAGGCCGGGGCGGCTCGGGACGCGTGGGCTCCGCGGCACGGGCCGCGGGGGGCGCCGGAGGAGGCGGCGGGGCCGGACGCGTCGCGGGCGTGCTCGGCGCCGCGGGGGGCGTCGGGCGCGCCGGAGCGGCGGCGGTGGGGCGCGCGGGCGGCGCGACCGGAGCCGCCGGGCGCGTGGCGGGCAGCGCGGGGCGCGCGGGCACGTTGGCCCCCGGACGCACCGTGGGCCGCGTCACGGCCGCCGGCCGGGGCAGCGCGGGGCGCTCGGCGGGCACCCGGCCCGGCTCGACCTCGCCCATGTCCACGCGGCCGCGGAAGCTCGCGCCGTCCACGATGATGACGCGCGGGGCGTGGATGTCGCCCACCATGCGGCCCTCGCGGGTGAGCTCCACGCTCTCGGTGGCGTTGATGTTGCCCACCACCACGCCGCTGATGATGGCGTTTCTCACCGCCACGTTCGCCTTCACCACGCCCGTGGGCTCGACGATCAGGGTGCGGCTGAGCGTGAGCTCACCCTCCACCCGACCGCGCACGGTCAAGTCCTCATCACCCGTCAGCCGACCGCTGATGAGGATGGATTGGCCCACCACGGTGTTGTCCACGGCCCCGGAGGCCAGTTCCTTCACGGTGGCCAAGGATCAGCGCTCCTTCGGGATGTCCATGTCGACGTTGCCCTTGAACGAGGCGCCGTCGGCGATGAGGATGCGCGGGGCCTTGATGTCACCCACCACGCGGCAGTCCGTCTTGAGCTCCACCTTGTCGGTGGCCGCGATGTTGCCGGTGACGCGGCCCGCGATCTCTACGTTCTGCGTCTCGATGTCGGCCTCCACCACGCCACTGCCCTCGACGTAGAGGCTCTCGCGCAGAGAGATCTTGCCCTTCACCGTCCCCTGGATGACGAGATCCTCGTCGCCGGAGATTTCCCCATCGATGACAATGCTCGAACCGATGACCGTATTCGCCATGAGTCGTGTCCACCCCTCCCGAGGCGTGCTGCGGGCCGTGAAGCCCGTTTAGATGTCGTCCGGCCTAGATATCGTCCGGCAGCTTCACGTCCATCTCGATGGAGCCGTTGAACACCGCCCCATCCTCGATGACCACGCGCGGGGCCTTGATGTCCCCGGCGACCTTCGCCGACGCGTTGATGGCCACCCGGCCCGACGCGTCGATGTTGCCACTCGCCTCGCCGTTGATGGTCAGCTCCTCGGCGCGGATGTCCGCCTGCACCTTGCCGGTGCCCTCGATGGTCAGGTGGTTCTTCAGGGCGATCTGCCCCTCCACCCGTCCCTCGATGATGAGATCCCCACCCCCGGTCAGATTGCCCCGGATGATGATGCCCTTGCCGATGATGCCCGTCTGATCGCCCTGTGCCATGCGGTGCCCCTCGGAGGTGCCCTCGCCCATCGAAAACGCGTGCGGTGAGAGTCCAACCTACGTCAGAGATGTTCGGAGATCCAGTTAGAGACGTCCTGGAAGACCTGCTCCTTGCCCAGCTCGTTGAGCGGCTCGTGGCGCATGCCAGGATAGGATTTGTACACCTTGTCGCGAGCGCCCACGGCGTCGAAGAAGGCCCGGCCGTTCTCCACCTTGGCCACGCCGTCCTCCGCCCCGGTGAAGAGGAACAGGGGCAGTTGCAGGCTCGGCGCGAGCGCGAGCACCTTCTCCTGCGCCTGGGTGGACTCGATGAACCAGCGCGGGGTCGCGATCCGATTGTAGAGCGGGTCCTGACGTGCCTCGCGCTGCACGGCCTCGTCCCGGCTGAGCTGCTCGGGGGTGAGCTCCGTGGGGATGGGCGCCCAGGGCACCACGCGCGCGAGCAGCCGCGCCGCCAGCAGCTTCACCTTGGGCGGCGTGAGGGCGAGCTTGAAGTAGGGAGAGGAGAGCACCAGGCCGCTGAGCCCCTCGAGCCCGCCGCGCGCCCGCAGGTGCACGGACATGAGCGCGCCGTGGCTGTGGCCCATGAGGAAGAGCTTGCCGCCCTCGGTGGTGGAGCGCACGCGCTCCCAGAACGCGCTCAAGTCATCCAGGTAGTCGGGCCACGTGGCGCAGTAGCCGCGGCGTCCGTCCGCGCGGCCATGGCCCCGGTAGTCGAGCGCGTGCACCGCGAAGCCCTGGGCCGTGAGCGCCTGGAAGGTCGGGCGGTAGCGGCCCGTGTGGTCGCCATAGCCGTGCACGAACACCACGTGCGCGCGAGGCTGCTCGGGCCGCTCGGACATCCAGTACAGCCGCAGCCCATCCCTGCTGGTGAAGAAGCCCTCGTCGAAGCGCGCCATGGCGACCGAGGACATTAGCGACCCGGAGCACCCGTGGGTAGCATCTTTAGCTTCCGCTCGATGAGCGTGCGCTGATCCCGAGGCTCGGCCGCCTCGGGCGTGCGCGCGAGCACCTCCAGCGCGCGCCTCCAGGCCCCCGCCGCCTCGTCCGGACGCGCGGCGCGCTGGTAGGCGTCACCCAGGTGCTCGAGGATGACGGGCTCCTCGGGCTCCAGCTCCGCCGCGCGCGCCAGGGCCTGCACCGCGCGCGCGTAGTCCCCCCGCCGGTAGTGGATCCACCCCAGGGAGTCGAGGAAGGAGCCCGTGTCCGGACGCAGCGCCAGCGCGCGCCGCACCAGGCGCTCCGCCTCGGCGAAGTCCCGGCCCCGTTGGGCCAGCAGGTACCCGATGAAGTTGAGCGCCGCGGGGTGATCCGGCTCCATCCGCAGCACGCTGCGCATCCAGGTGAGCGCGCCCGCCTCGTCCCCCTGCTCCAACAGCACCGTGGCGAGCACGTAGCGCGGCGCGGGATCCCGGGGCGTGCGCGAGACCGCCTCGCGCAGCACGTCCAGGGCCTGCTCGGCGCGGCCCAGCCGCTTGAGCGTCCCGGCGAGCGCCTCCAGCAGCTCTGGCTGGGCCCCGCGCGCGTTCGCCTCGCGCAACAGGGTCAGGGCCGGCTCGGACTCCCCCGCGCGCTCCAGGGCCCGGGCCAGTTGGATCTCCCGCTCGGTGTCCCCCGGACGCTCGGCCAGGGACGCCCGCAGCAGGGCCAGGGCCCGCGCGTGTTCTCCCGCCTGGGACAGGCAGATGCCCTCCCGGGAGCGGGCGTCGGAGGCGAGCGACGCGGTGTCCGGCACCTCCGCGTAGGCGGCGGCCGCCCGGGCGAAGTGCCGCATCCGCTCGTGGACGAGGCCCGCGGAGAAGGACAGGCGGGCCGAGCCTCCCCTGCCCTCCCGGGCCGCGTCCAGCACCGCCAGGGCGGCGTCGCTGTCATGCGCGGACAGGAACACCAGCGCCACCCGCACCGCCAGGTCCGAGTCGCCCGCCTGGGCGAGCAGCCGGTCGAAGTACGCGCGCGCCCGCACCGAGGAGCCGCCGCGCAGGGCGAGCCGGCCCGCCGACTCCAGCATCGCCGCGTTGTCCGGGTCCCGCTCCAGGGCCCGGGCGAGCGCGTCCTCGGCCTCCTTCAGCGCGCCCGCCTTCTCGTGCAGCCGCGCGAGCACGTTCAGGGACTCCACGTCCCCGGGATCCCGCTCCAGGGCCCGCGACAGCATCCGCCGGGCCCGCTCCGCGTCTCCGCGCTCCGCCAGGGCCAGTCCCAGCTGGCGATAGCCCGAGATCTCCCCCGGCAGGGCCCGGGCGAGCTGCTCCACCACGAGCACCGCCTGGGCGTGGGCCCGCGCGTCCAGGTGGAGCTGCGCGAGCAGCAGATAGGCCTGGGGCTCGCGCGGCTTGAGCCGGATGGCCTGCCGCAGCTGGACCTCGGCGCGCGCGGGCCGCCGCGCCTCCAACAACACGCGCGCGAGCACCATGCGGCCCGGGTAGTAGCGGGGATGCAGCGCCACCACCCGCCGCAGCTCCGCCTCGGCGCGCACCAGGTCCCCCACCAGCGAGTACTCCTCGCCCAGGTGCGTGAGCAGGTAGGGGTTGCCCTCGTCCGTGGCCAGGGCCAGGCGCAGCGCATCCGCCGCCTCGTGGTGCCTGCCCTCCAGGCTGAGCAGCTGCGCCCTCAGGTCGTGCGCGTAGCTGGCGGGAGAGACCTGCTTGTCCGTCACCGCAGCCGCGGCGATGGCCTCGCGCATCGCCGTGCGGTCCACCGGGGCCCGGCGCGGCGCGGACATCGCGGTCGCCGCCCATCCGAGAAGGACCAGCAGCGGCACGGCGCGGGTGTGAAGTCGCGAGGGACGCACACCCATGACTCTACTACGATTTCACGCCCGTCCCGGAGCGCCCAGTCGCTCCAGGATGCGGTCCGCCGACTCGCTGTCGTGGCTCACGTCCGCCACCGCCGAGCGGTAGTCCATGCCCGTCTTCTTCTCGACATCCGGCAGCAGCCGGCTGATGGCGTTGCGTGCCGCTTCAACATTGCACTCCGGCAGGATGACACCGAGCACCCCGTCGCCCAGGTGGCCGAGCAGATCCTGGGTGCGCAGGCGCGCGCGCATCACGTCCGGCAGGCCGAGCAGGGCCTCGTCCATCACGGGGCGATCCGGGCGGAGCACCGCGAGGCTCACCGGTCGGCTGTAGCGTCGGCCCCGGCTCACCTCGTGCTCCAGGCGCAGGAGCAGGCCGCGACGATCATAGAGGCCGGTGATGGGATCGTTGCCGCTGCGGCGCGTGACGGACGAGGTGCGCTCCAGCTCCGGCTCGGCCTTCTTGAGCTTGAGGGCGCGCTCGGTGCGCACGAGCAGCTCCATCGCGTTGAAGGGCTTGCTCATGTAGTCCACGGCCCCGAGGTTGAGCGCGCGCACCTTGTCGGCCACGCCCTGGTGGGCCGAGAGCAGGATGACGGGAATGCCCGCCGTGTCCGAGGAGGACTTGAGGGCCACGGCGGCATCCAGGCCGTCGAGCTTGGGCAGGAACACGTCCATCACCACCAGGTCCGGCTTGCCCGAGCGGGCCCGCGCCAGACCCTCGGCGCCATCGCGCGCCACGTCCACGCGGTAGCGCGAGCGCAGCACCTCCACCAGCACCGCGGCGATCTCCGGCTCGTCCTCCACCACCAGGACCCGTGGCTGCTCGGTCGTGTCCTTGTTGGGCAGGTTCTGCACGGCGCGGCTGACTTCCTGCGCCAGCGGCAGGGTGAAGATGAAGGCGGCGCCCCCCTCCGGCGGAGCCTCGGCCCAGATCTCCCCGCCGTGCAGCTCCACGAACTCCTTGCAGATGGCCAGACCCAGGCCCGTGCCGCCCCCCGCCTTGGCGCCGCTGCGGTAGCGGTCGAACACCAGGGGCAGCTCCTCCGGGGGAATGCCCTTGCCGTCGTCCTGCACCACGATGCGCGCCACGTCGCCGTCCGGCCGCGCCAGCCGCGAGGTGCGCACCACCACCTGACCCGCGTCCTTCGCGTGGTGGATGGCGTTGGTGATGAGGTTCTGCAGCACCTCGTGCAGCTTGAGCTCGTCGCCGATGAGCATCATGCGCTCGGTGGCATCCGCGCGCAGCGACACGCCCCGCTCGGCGGCGAGGATCTCCAACTCCGTGACGCTCTCCTTGCACAGGACCGAGATGTCCAGCACGCGCGGCTCGATGGACAGGCGCGCCACGTCGCCCTTGCCCCGCTCCAGCAGCGACTCCACCAGGCTGAGGATCTTCCGGCCCTGGCGGATCATCGCCTCGGCCGACTGCTTCTGCAGCGCGTCCAGCTCGCCTTCCAGCAGCAGCCGGCCATGGCCCAGCAGCACCTGCAGGGGCGCGCGCAGATCATGGCTGCACACGGCGATGATCTCGTCCTTGAGCCGGTTGAGATCCTTGAGCCGACGGTTGGCCTCGGACAGCTCGCGGTAGCGCTCCACGTACGCGAGCTCCAACTCGTCGCGCTTCCTCTTGAGCGCGGTGTGCATGCGCGCGTTGCGGATGCAGTTGGCCAGCGCCGCGCCCACCGCCTGGGCGAACTCCTGCTCGTCGCGGTTGAAGCCCTCCGAGCCGTGGGAGATGCGCAGGAAGAGCGCGCCGAGCAGCTCGTCATGGCACACCAGGGGCTGCACGAGGATGGAGCGCACCCCGAGCGAGGTGATGGCCGGGCGCACCTCGGCCATGAGCGGATCCTCCTGCGCCTCCTCCACCAGCACCTGCTTGCGCGTCTCCAGGGCGCGGCGCAGCTCGGGATAGCGCGCCAGGTCCATGTCCAGCGACAGGCCCGGGCTCTCCATGGTCGCCACCACGGTCACCGAGGTCGCGTTGCCGTCCTCCACCAGCACCACCGAGCAGCGGTCCGCGTTGATGACCGCGCCCACCTTCTCCACCGCGAGCCGGAGGATCTCCTCCAGCTCGAGCGAGCTCGTGGCGGCCTGGGTGATCTCCAACAGCCGCTGCATGCGGTTGCGCGTGCGCTCCATCAGCCGCCGCTCGCGCAGCGCGGAGTCCAGCCGCGTGGAGAGCTCCTCCAGGCTGCGCACCCAGTCGTCCGCGGGCAGCTTGCGCAGGGACTCCGAGCGCGAGCGCGTCAGGTCCGCCAGCACGCGCAGTTCACGCAGCAGGGGCTCGCGGCGCACGGCCTCGAGCGCCTCGAGGGCCTTCTTGCCAGTGGCCGACACCAGCACGGCGTCCGGCCGGGCCGACTCCGCCAGGCGCGTCAGCTCCTGGAGATCCTCGGTGAGTACCCACTGGTAGCCCACGTGCGACAGGTGGGCGAGCAGCACCTGATTGGCCTCGCGCGCGCCGATCACCAGCACGCAACCGCGCGACCCCGCGAGCTCCGCCCTCAAGGCGTTCCTCCCAAAGTCCGGACCCGCGATCCAAGCGTGTGAATCGACTGGAGATGTTCCCACGAAGCGTCAGCCATCATGCGCGGCCCGAATCATGCCGTCGAAGTGCTTTGGGGGCCAGCCTGTCCGACGTCCATGGGGTCGTTCTGGCTCTTTCCCCCGCTCTCCGTGCGGGCATCCCGGACCCGTCCGACAAGTTGGTTCTCCTCCCGCTCGCCCACCGCCCTACTTTCGGGGTGGGCCCGCGCCAGCCTACCTCACGGAGCCACGCGTCTCGCGCACCCGGAGCGCGGCGCCCCGTTATGATGCCGGGACATGACCGTCCCGGCGTCCGAGGAGAAAGCGAAGCAGCAGGAGAGCCCCGTCGGACACGGCATGGACTGGCTCCTGGGCGGAGGCGAGATGGGCGCGCTCATCCGCTCCATGGACTGGTCGCGCACCCCCCTCGGTCCCGTCGAGCGCTGGCCCCAGAGTCTCCGCACCACGGTGAGCCTCTGTCTGTCCTCCACCTTCCCCATCCTCATCGCCTGGGGCCCCGAGCGCATCCAGATCTACAACGACACCTACCGACCCATTTGCGGTGCAAAGCATCCGCACTCCATGGGCCAGGCCTTCAACGAGTGCTGGGCCTCGGCGCTGCCCGCGGTGGGCTTCGTGGTGGACCGGGCCCAGGCGGGCACCGGCTCCTACCTGGAGAACCTGCCCATGGTGCTCGACCGCCATGGCTACCTCGAGGAGGCCTTCATGACCTTCTCGTTCAGTCCCATCCGGGATGAGTCGGGCAAGGTCGGCGGGCTCTTCCACCCCATCACCGAGACGACCGACCGGATGCTCAGCGCCCGCCGGACCCAGGCGCTGCAACACCTGGCCGCCCGGCTGGGCAATGCGCGCTCCATGCCGGAGCTGGGCGAGCGGCTCACCCAGGTGGGCACCGAGCTGGCGTCCGACCTGCCCTTCCTCCTGCTCTACCAGTTCGACGAGGCGGGCACCCACGCCCAGCTCCTGGGGAGCACGGGGCTCGTGCCGGGCAGCGTGGCCTGCCCCGAGCGCCTCGACCTGGGGCCCGGCGCCATGCCCGTCTGGCCCGTGGACCACGTGCGCGAGAACCGCCAGCGGGAGCGGCTGATGGAGCTCGGCAAGCGCTTCTCCGCCTGGACGTGTGGCCCGCACGAGGAGCCGCCGCACACGGCGATGCTCCTGCCCATCCATCCGGTGGGTGCCCCGGCCCCCACGGGCTGCCTGGTGGCGGGCGTCAGCGTGCGGCGGGCGTTGGACGCGCCGTACCAGACCTTCTACGAGATGCTGGAGACCACGTTCACCAACGCGGTCACCAGCGTGCGCGCCTACGAGGAGGAGCAGAAGCGCGCCGCGGCGCTCGCCGAGCTGGATCGCGCCAAGACGACCTTCTTCTCCAACGTGTCCCACGAGTTCCGCACGCCGCTCACGTTGATGCTCGGCCCGCTGGAGGACTCGCTCACGGACGACGCCGACCCCCTCAGCCCGGGTCAGTCCCAGCGCCAGCAACTCATCCTGCGCAACGGCTCGCGTCTGCTCAAGCTCGTCAACTCCCTGTTGGACTTCTCCCGGATCGAGGCGGGCCGGGTGAAGGCCACCTACCGGCCCACGGATCTCTCGCGCCTCACGGTGGACCTGGCCAGCGCGTTCGAGTCCGCGATGACGCGCGCCGGGCTGCGCTACATCATCACCGTGCCCTCCCTGCCGGAGCCGGTCTACGTGGACCCGGACTTCTGGGAGAAGATCGTCCTCAACCTCATCTCCAACGCCTTCAAGTTCACCCTCCAGGGCGAGGTGGAGGTCCGGCTCACGCGACTGTCCCAGCGCGTGCGGCTCACGGTGCGCGACACCGGCTCGGGCATCCCCGAGTCCGAGCTGCCCCGACTGTTCGAGCGCTTCCACCGCGTGGAGAGCACCCGGGGCCGGACCTACGAGGGCACCGGCATCGGGCTCGCGTTGATCCAGGAGCTCGTGAAGCTGCAGGGGGGCTCCTTCTGGGTGCAGAGCGTGGAGGGCGAGGGCAGCTCCTTCCATGTCGAGGTGCCGCTGGGCCATGCCCACCTGGAGCCCTCGCTCATCGGCGCGGTGAAGCCCCCCACCGCGCCCACCATGACGTCGGCCTTCGTGGAGGAGGCCCTGCGCTGGCTGCCCGATGCACCCGCGGCCGTGCCCCCTGCCGCCCCGGGCGCGGCGCCGCTGCCGCGGGACGCGCGCTCGACCCAGGAGGCCGTGGCGATGCCACAACTCACCCGGCCCACCATCCTCGTCGCCGACGACAACGCGGACATGCGCGGCTACATCAAGTCCCTGCTCGAGCGCGCCAACGACGTGCGGACCGTGGCCGACGGCGAAGCCGCGTACGAGGCGGTGGTGGAGTTCGCCCCCGACCTCATCCTGAGCGACGTGATGATGCCGCGGCTGGATGGCTTCGGCCTGCTCGAGAAACTGCGCGCCGATCCCAGGACGCAGTCCGTGCCCTTCATCCTGCTGTCCGCGCGCGCGGGACCCGAGGCCCGCATCGAGGGGCTCCAGGCCGGCGCGGATGACTACATGGTCAAGCCCTTCAGCGCGCCGGAGCTGCTGGCCCGCATCGACAGCGCCATCCGGCTCGCCCGCGAGCGCACCGCGCGCGAGCGCGCCGCCGACGATCGCGTCAAGCTCGAGCAGCAGCTCATCGGCATCGTCAGCCACGACCTGCGCAGCCCCATCTCCGCCATCCTCATGTCCACGCAGCTGCTGCTGCGCCGGGTGGACCTCGACGAGAAGCTCACCAAGGTGATTGCCCGCATCCAGTCCAGCGCCGAGCGCACCAACCGGATGATCCGCGACCTGCTCGACTTCACGCAGGCCCGGCTGGGCGGCGGCCTGCGGGTGGAGCGGGCCCCGGCCGCCCTCGAGGACATCGTCTGGCATGCCGTGGAGGAGGTGAAGCTCGCCCATCCCGATCGGGCCATCGCCTTCGAGGCGGGGGAGATGCTCATGGGCGAGTGGGACGGGGATCGCATCGCCCAGATGGTCGTCAACCTGGTGACCAACGCGGTGAAGTACGGCACCCCGGGCAGCGAGGTGCGCGTCCACATCGGCCGGGACGCGGACGCCGCCCTGCTGACGGTGCACAACCAGGGCGAGCCCATTCCCCCGGAGCTGCTGCCCCTGCTCTTCGAGCCCCTGCAGCGGGGCGCGCGGGGCGTGGACAAGACGGGCCGGAGCATTGGCCTGGGGCTCTTCATCGTGGATCAGATCGCCCAGGCCCACGGTGGCACGGTCGGTGTGCGGTCGAACGCCCAGCGAGGCACCACGTTCATGGTCCGGCTGCCGCACGGACGCTGACGCGGCGAGCCCTGACAGGAGCGGGGGCTCCTGACCTAGAGTGGACCCCACCATGTCCTCTCGAACCTTCTCCTGGGCCATCCATGCCCCGGCCCTGCTGCTGACCGGGGTCGCGCTCGCGTGCAACACCCCCCCGCCCATCACCGTCCCGGAGCCTCCCCAGGTCTCGCTCCAGCTCGCGGAGACGAACACCGTGGGCACCCGCTTCAAGTTCGCGGTCAGCACCTCCGGCTGCGATCAGGTGCAGCGGCTGGAGATCTTCGACGACGGCCGGTCCATCAAGGCGGTGCCCTACACGAGCACGCCCACCCAGGTGACGCTGAGCACGGACGAGCTGTCCTACCGCAAGGGCATCTCGGCGCCCCTGTCCCTGAGCGCGACCGTGACCTGCGCGGATGGCCGCACCAACTTCTCCCAGGCGCAGCTGGCCACGTTCTTCCCCGTGGAGGAGGTCGTGGAGCCCTCCTCCAGCACCTCTCAGGTGCTCCCGCCCTACTTCGTCGCCGAGGGCACGGGCAACGACGTGACCTTCATCGGCTGCGCCATGCAGGGCAACGTCGGGGTGCTCTACCGGGTGAAGAAGAGCGACCCCAACAACCCGACGCCCCTGGAGCTGGACTTCCCGTGTGACGCGACCACGCTCATCACGGACCGCAAGCCCGCGCTCACGGGCCTGCGCTGGGTGTGGACGCGGGACCAGGGCGTGCTCGCCATCAAGTCGGACTTCTCCCGCGCCTACTCCTACAAGGGGGCGATCAAGAACGTCGTGGTGGGTCCCGACGGCAGCGCCCTCATCTACGACGTCGTGCAGATGCAGCTCGTCAGCCCCGCGGGCACAGAACTCTGGCGCTCGACCATCACGGGGGACGAGAACTTCCTGCCCGGCACCATCGCCGGCGAGCCCATGGTCCGCACGGGAGGCCTCAGCACGGGCACCATCGTGGTGCCCATCAAGGACGACGACGTCAACGCCACCAACGTCCTGGTCGCCGTGCTGGAGTACAAGTCCGGCAAGCTCACCGCGACCTACACGATGGACGCCCTGTCGCTCGACGCGCCCTTCTGGACGGCGTTCGACGACACGGGCTCGGTGCTGTACCTGGGCACGCAGCAGGGGGACTCGGCCGTCGTCCGGGCGTGCGCTCTGGGCAAGTCCAAGCCGTGCGTGGCCTCCGAGCCGGGGACCCGCTTGTGGATCACCACCCAGGTGCTGCAGGGCCCCCCGGCCGCGTTGATTCCCTACAACAACAACGCGCGCCTGGCCGTCGTCAACGCGAACCAGACCTGGTTCCTCGACGTGCGCAACCTGCCGGGCAACAAGGCCACCCAGGGCGGGGTCGTGAACAAGGATCAGGCGTCCCTCAAGCCCAACGGCGCGCTGGTGGCGCGCTTCGTCCAGCCGGGTCCGGGCAACGCCTTCTACCAGTTCAACAGCGCCATCGGCACGGACGCGACGCCGGACCCCTACCCCGTGGAGATCATGGCCACGGAGGAAGCGGAGAAGGGCCTCCTCTTCCGCTACCAGGTGCAGGGCGACAGCCTCTACGGCGCGGTGGACGACTCGGGGGCGCTCTGGATGCGCGTGGGCCGCAAGCTCGTCAAGCCGCTGCCGCTCGCGCGCTACCGGCAGCTGCGCGAGAAGCCCTGAGCCCCCCCGCCCCTCGCCTCACCGGGTGGACGGGGAGCCATCGACGACCGGCGAGGGCCCCGCGAAGGGAAGCCCCTCGGTCTGGGTCGTCAAGGGCCCCTGCCCCGTCCACCCGAGCAATCCCGTGGCGGACTTGATGAGGTAGTGCACCGGCTCGCCACCGCGCTCGGGCACCGACGCGGCCAGCACCTCGATGGTCGTTCCGGGCGCCAGGTTGGCGATCGCCGTCGTGTCCTCGCGGCTGTGGGCGAGCGGAAAGCTCTGCTTCACCCGGGCCAGCTTGCCCACGTAGTAGAGGGGCTGGGGCACGCGCCGCACCGACCACGTCTTGCGGTCCAGCGCGTACTTCTCCGTGCGGTTCCAGAAGCCCATCCAGATCTGCGACAGGACGATGCCGTTGCCCTTCACCTCGCCCAGGGAATGGACCTCGCCCAGGGGCTTGATCGCCTTGCCGTCGAAGCCGAAGAGGAAGATGCGCTTGTCGCCATCGGTGAAGCCGGACGACACGGCCACCTCCTTCCACTTGTCGCCCCCCTCCAAGAGATCCACGACGTCCAGGGCGCCGCCCTGAAGTCCGGTCTCCGGCGAGGCGAAGGTGGCGCCGCCCACCTGGAGCGTGAAGGAGCCCTTGTCCTCGTGCCATTTGAGGGTGACGGCCTCGGGCTTGCCATCCCCGTCCAGGTCCACCTTCCGGTTCATCGCGGGCTCTGCGGCCCAGGCCGGGACGGAGCACAGCACGGCGGAGAACAAGGCCAGGAGTCGGGCTTTCATGGAGGGACCTCGGGACGTGAAGAGGACGGGCCCATGGTAATCACGCCCCGGCGGTGCGTGCGGGGTGCCTTCCCCGCGGATGATGGCGCCCCTACAGTGGATGGCCCATGGGCCCAGGAGAGATGAAGTGGGGGTGACGAATGTGGTGTTCGATTTCGACGGAACGCTGGTCGACTCACGCGCGGTCGCCATCCGCATCTACAACACGATCGCCGAGCGCGAGGGGTATGCCCTCCTGAAGGCCGAGCAGTTGGAGGAGCTCCGCGGCCTGTCCCTGCGCGAGCGGTGCACGCGCATGGGGGTGTCGCCGCTGCGCCTGCCGGGGCTGGTGACCCGGGTGCTCAAGGACTACCGCGGTGTCGTCCACGAACTCGCCCTGCACGAGGGCATCGTCGAGGTGCTCCAGCGGCTGCGCGAGCGGGGGCTGCGCTTGAGCATCCTGTCCACCAACGACGAGGCGAACATCCGCGCCGTCCTCGAGCGGCATGGGCTCGCGGACTGGGTGGCCGGCATCCACAGCAGCAACCGCGTGTTCGGCAAGGCCCGGCTCTTGCGCGGCCTGATGAAGCGCGACGGGCTGTCGCGCGAGGAGCTCGTCTACGTGGGCGACGAGTGCCGGGACGTGGAGGCCTGCAAGGAAGCGGGCGTGAGGGTCATCGCCGTGCGGTGGGGGTATGACGCCCCCGCGCTGCTCGAGCGGGCCGGACCGGATGCGCTCGTGGAGCACCCGGCGGAGCTGCCCGCGTGCCTGGAGCGCCTGGCCGCGTGAGCGGGCCTCAGGCCTTGTCGGCGACGAGCAGGGCCTCGACGTTGCCCGCGGGGCCCGGGACGGTGGAGTCCATGATGCCCCGCACGGCGAGCCCCTGGGCGCGCACGAAGGCGGACACGGCGTCGATGGCCTCCTGGCGCGCGGCCACGTCCCGCACCACGCCGCCCTTGCCCACCCGGTCCGGGCCTACCTCGAACTGCGGCTTCACCAGCGCCACCAGCAAGCCCCCGGCCTTGATGAAGGGCAGCACCGCGGGGAGCACCTGCGTGAGGGAGATGAAGCTCACGTCGATGACCACCACGTCCACGGGCTCGGGCAGATCCTCGGCCGTGAGGTAGCGGGCGTTGACGCGCTCGCGCGAGCGCACGCGCGGGTCCGTGCGCATCTTCTCGTGGAGCTGGCCGTAGCCCACGTCGATGGCATGCACCCGCACGGCGCCCTCCTGCAAGAGGCAGTCGGTGAAGCCCCCGGTGCTCGCGCCGATGTCCGCCGCCACCCGGCCGCGCATGTCCAGGCCGAAGCGCTCGATGGCGGCCTTGAGCTTCAAGCCGCCTCGGGACACGTACGGGAGGACCTCGCCCTTGAGCCGCAGCTCCGCCTCCACCGCCACCAGCGAGCCGGGCTTGTCCACCCGCTGGTCCCCCACCACCACCTGGCCGGCGAGGATGAGCGCCTGGGCCTTGGTGCGCGACTCGGCGAGCCCCCGCTCGACCACGAGCACGTCGAGCCGTTCCTTGCGCGGCTTCATGAGGCCCGCTCCTCGGCGAGCAGCGCCAGGGCCGCCTGGCGGAACCCCGCGGCGTCCAGGCCCAGCTCGGCCCGTTGGACGCGCGCGTCGCCGTGCGGCACGAAGGTGTCCGGCAGGCCCAGCAACGTCACCCGGGCGGACACCCGCCGCGCCGCGAGCAGCTCCAGCACCGCGCCGCCCAGGCCTCCGTGCGTCGTCCCCTCCTCGGCCACCACCAGATGGCCGCACGCGGCGGCCTCCAACACCGCCGCTTCGTCCAGCGGGGACACGACCCGCGCGTCCAGCACGCTCCAGTCCGGCTCCTCCGCGGCGGCCTCCCAGGCCGACAGGGCGAAGGGCCCGAGGGTGATGAACGTCAGGCGGGCCCGGGGCGCCCGCTTCACCCAGCGCGCGCCCGTCACCCGCTCGTGCGAGGCCCCGAGCGACTCGGGCAGGGACTCGGGCAGCGTGCCCCGGGGAAACCGGATGAGGCTGGGGCCGTCCAGGGCCAGGGCGGTGGCGATCATCCCCGGCAGATCCTCCCCCGTCACCGGCGCCAGGAGGGCGAGCCCGGGAACGGGCCGCAGCGAGGCCACGTCGTAGGCGCCCTGGTGCGTGGCGCCATCCGCGCCGACGAGCCCCGCGCGATCCACGGCGAAGAGCACCGGCAGCCCGGGCAGGCACACGTCGTGGATGATCTGATCGTACGCGCGCTGCAGGAAGGTGGAGTAGATGGCGCACACCGGCCGGAGCCCCGTGGCGGCCAGTCCGGCGCAGAAGGTGACGGCGTGCTGCTCGGCGATGCCCACGTCGAAGACGCGCTCGGGGTAGCGCCGCTGCAAGGCCACCAGCGCGCTGCCCTCCAGCATGGCGGGCGTCACCACCACCACGCGGGCGTCGCGGGCCATGAGCGTGTCCAGCTCGCTGGCGAAGGCCTCGCTGAAGGTGCGGTGGCCGCCGCGCGAGCGCACGAGCTTGCCGTCCCGCCACTCGTAGGGCCCCATGGCGTGGCCGCGCGTGCGCAGATCCTCCTCGGCCGGGGGAAAGCCCCGGCCCTTCTGGGTGAGCGCGTGCACCACCACGGGCCGGGACGAGGCCCGCGCCTCGCCGAGCACCCGCAGGAGCGTGCCCAGGTCATGTCCGTCCACGGGCCCGAGGTAGGCGAAGCCCAGGCCCTCGAAGAAGCCCCGGGTCTCGGGCGTGCGCAACAGGGCGGGAATGGCGCCCACGTTGGCCGAGATGGACATCTGGTTGTCGTTGAGCAGCACCACGAGCGGCAGGTGCGTGCCCCCCGTGTTGTTGAGCCCCTCGAAGGTGAGCCCTCCGGTGAGCGAGCCGTCGCCCACCACCGCCACCACGTGGCCGGGCAGGCCGCGCAGGCGCCGGCCCTGGAGCATGCCGAGCCCCGCGGAGACGGCGGTGCTGGCGTGACCGGCGGCCAGGGCGTCGTAGGGGCTCTCGCGCGGATCCAGGAAGGGCGCGATGCCCCCCGCCTGGCGCAGCGAGTCCATGCGCTCGCGCCGCCCGGTGAGCAGCTTGTGGGCGTACGTCTGGTGCCCCACGTCGAAGACGAGCGCGTCCTCGGGCGTGTGGAAGACGCGGTGCAGGGCGACGATGAGCTCCACCGCGCCGAGCGAGGCCCCGAGATGGCCGCCCACGCGGCCACACACGGAGACGATGTCCTCGCGCAGCTCCTCGCACAGGCGGGGCAGCTCGGACTCGGGCAGCGCCCGGACGTCCTGGGGCGACTGGATGCGCGGCAGGAGCCGCTCCGTCACGAGGTGCGCTCCACCGAGTAGCGCGCGAGCGCCGCCAGCGGACCGTCCTTGCCCTCCAGGGGCGCCACCGCGTCGATGGCCTCGGCCACCTTGCGCGCCGCGAGCTGACGGGACTCCTCGAGCCCCAGCACCGCGGGGAAGGTGAAGCGCCCCGCGGCGGCATCCGCGCCCACGGGCTTGCCGAGCGAGGACGCAT
Organism: Archangium primigenium; assembly: GCF_016904885.1. Classification (NCBI taxonomy): domain Bacteria; kingdom Pseudomonadati; phylum Myxococcota; class Myxococcia; order Myxococcales; family Archangiaceae; genus Melittangium; species [Archangium] primigenium. The sequence goes on along the minus strand of NZ_JADWYI010000001.1, from coordinate 4,529,296 downwards.
CCCCCGTGACGTCCAGCACGTCATCGGCGATCTGGAAGGCGAGCCCTACCGCGTCCCCGTAGGTGTCCGCGCGGCGCAGCGCGTCCTCTCCGCCGCCGGCCGCGAGCACGCCCATGCGGCACGCGGCGCGGATGAGCGCGCCGGTCTTCAGCCGGTGCATGCGCGTGAGGTAGTCGATGTGGGCGGGGCGATCCTCGGCGATGTCCAGCATCTGCCCGGCCACCATGCCCCACGAGCCCGAGCCCGCGGCGAGCTCGCGGCAGAGCGCGGCCCGCACCGGCTCGGGACCTCCGGCCACCAGGGCGAAGGCGTCGGTGAGCAACGAGTCGCCGGTGAGGATGGCAATGGCCTCGCCGTAGACCTTGTGGTTGGTGGGGCGGCCCCGGCGCAGGTCGTCGTCATCCATGGCCGGCAGGTCGTCATGCACGAGCGAGTAGGTGTGGATGTACTCGAGCGCGCACGCGCAGTCCTCCACCACGCGCGACACGGTGCTCTGCTTGAGCACGGCCTCGGCGAAGCCCAGGCACAGCACCGGCCGCAGCCGCTTGCCGCCCGCCAGCAGCGAGTAGCGCATGGCCTCGAGCAGGCGCGGGGGCACGTGGGCGGCGACTTCCTCGGTGCGCGAGAGCAGCAGGGCTTCCACGCGCTGCTGCTGCGCGTTCAGGTAGGCGTCCAGATTGAAAGAAATCATGTCAGGGCACGTCGGGTGAGGGCGTGGGAATGAGCTGGCGCAACCGGGCGATGAGCGCGTCCAGATCCAGGGGCTTCACGAAATAGTCCGCGGCGCCCACCTCCGCGCCACGACGCTTGTCCTCCGGCTCCCCTCGCCCACTGATGAAGACGATGGGGATGTCGCGGAAGTCCTCGTTCTTCTTCACGGCCTTGCACAGCTCGAAGCCATCGATCCAGGACATGTTCACGTCCATGAGGATGACATCGGGCCGCTTGAGCTGCAGGGAGGCGATCAGCCGCAGGCCGTTGGCGGCGGCGTTGACCTCGAATTCCGATTCGAGGGCGAGCGTGAGCAGCTCCCGGGTGTCGCGATCATCGTCGACGATGGTGACCTTGGGCTTCGACATGGATGGACCGGGCGACCTCTTCCCAAGACAACACTAGAACGGCACGTCGTCCTCGGGAGGTGCGGCATTCCGGGACGCTGGGGCGCTGCTGCGTGATGGAGCGGCCGGGGCGGCGGTCGCGGGCGTGGGCGGCTTCACCCCGGTCTGCAGGGGCACCACCACGTCCTGACCGTCCTGGCTCAACAACTCCTCGATGCGCTTCTCCGCCGCGTTGAGGAGCTGCTCGCCCCGGCGGACCAGCTTGATGCCCTCCTCGAACGATTTGAGCGAGTCCTCGAGCGAGAGGGTCCCGCCCTCCAGCCGGGCCACCATCTCCTCCAGACGCTGCACCACGTCCCCGTACTGCTCGGGAACGTCCTCCGCCGCCTTGCCCCTGCTGTCCTTCGCCACGGCCAGTCCACCTCGAAAAAAAGAGCCGTGGGACTCTAGTGGAGCACCCCCCTGGGGTGCCAGCACAGAGCGGAGGGACACGTCAGCAATCCGTCGGACCCTTCACCGCGGTGACCGTGGCCTCGATTTCCTCGCATGACTGGAGAGTCCGGGCTCCGGCGCTCGCGAAGCGGATGCCGAGCACGTCTCCCGGGACGACATCCGCCACGGAGCGCACCACGCCCCCGTCGCGCCGTCGCAGGGCCACCGCGTAGCCGCGGGACATGACCTTGAGCGGGCTCAGGGCATCCAGCTGTCCGCCGAGCCGCTGGAAGTGGCCCAGGGCATGCGCGAGGGAGTCCTTCTGCAGCGCCACCAGGCGGGTGCGGTGCTCGGTCAGCCGGGCACGCAGCTCCGCCACCCGGGCCATGGGGGACACCCGCTCCAGCCGCAGCCGGGCCTGCGCCGCCTGGGCGCGCCGGGCCGCCACGTCCGCCCGCAGGGCATCCTTGAGACGCGCGGACAACTGCGCCAGCCGCGCCCGCTGCTCGGCGAGCCGGGCCTGGGGCCGCTGCCGCTGCAGGTGATCGCCATGGGCCTTGAGGGTCTCGCGCCGCTGCCGGAGCACCTGCCGCATGGCGCGCGTCATGGCGTCCTCGGCATCCGCCAGGCGCAGCCGCTCGGTGCTCAGCCGCCGACGGGGATCCACCACCCGCGAGCGCAACAGGCCCAGCTCGCTCCGGGCCTCCAGCACCTGCCGCTCGGCGGCCTTGCGCAGGCGCACCGACCAGGTGGCCAGCGTGTACTCCATGTCCTGGAGCACGGGCGCCAGGCGCTCCGCCGCCGCGCTGGGCGTGGGGGCACGCCAGTCCGCCACGAAGTCCGCGATGGTGAAGTCGATCTCATGCCCGATGGCGGAGACGACCGGCACGGGCGAGGCGAAGATGGCGCGCGCCACGCGCTCCTCGTTGAACGTCCAGAGGTCCTCCTTCGAGCCACCGCCCCGCGTGACGACGATGACGTCCACGTCCGTGCGGGCCAGCTGCTCGATGCCGCGCGCCACGTCCTCCGCCGAGCCCTCGCCCTGCACGCGCGCGTCGCGCAGCAACACCGACAGGCGGGGATGCCGGGCGTGCAGCACGCGCAGGAAGTCCTGCAGGGCCGCGCCCGTCCGGCTCGTCACCACGCCGATGCGCCGGGGCACCAGGGGCAGGGGCCGGGGCGCGCGCTTGCGCTTGTCCCCGATGAGCCCCTCCGCGGCGAGCCGCTCCTTGAGCTGCTCGAAGGCGAGCGCCAGCGCGCCCTCCCCCTCCGGCTCCATCTTGAAGGCGATGAGGCTGTAGCGTCCGGCGGGCGCGTACACGTCCACGCTGCCCTCGACCACCAGCGCCAGACCATCGCGCAGGTGGAAGCGCAGCCGCGCCGCCTGCGAGGCCCACATCTTCACGTCGATCGCCGCCTCGGCGTCCTTGAGCGTGAAGTACAGGTGGCCGCGTGCATTGGCGCCCCGGAAGCCGGACACCTCCCCGCGCACCATCACCCGGGGAAAGCGCGACTCGAGCGTCGCCTTGAGCTGCTGGGTGAGCTCCCCCACGCTCAGCACCGTGCGGGTGGGCGCGGCCCGGACGGGCGCCCCCGGCAGGGGGGCGAGCGCCGAGGACACGTCTGGCAGTTCCGCCGGAGGAAGCGGCGCCGGGCGGGCCGGGACGGGCTCGGGTGGCGCCGGCCTGGCCGCCACGCTCTGGCTTGGCGCCCCGAAGAGATCCCCCTGCTCGGCGGGATTCGCCGGCGGGGACTCGGTGGTGCCTCGCCGCTTCTTCATCGCTGGAGCTTCTCGACCCAGACCTTCGCCTTCTGGTGCAGCTCGTCGTCCGGAGGCGTCATGTTCACGACGTCCCGGAACTTGGGCAGGGCATCCTCGGGCGTGCTGTCCTTGATGGCGTAGGCGCTCCAGTAGACGTCCTTGGCCTTGCCGCGCATCTCGGTGACGATGGCGGTGGCGCCCACGTGGGAGGGATCCGCCTGGAGCGCGCGCTGGGCGTTCTCCATGGCGCGGCCCCACTGGCCGGCCACCTTGGCCGAGGACGCCATCTTGTAGAAGAGGTTGGCGGCGCGCTTGCCCGCGTTGCCGATGAGCTTGCTGCCGCGCCCGTTGGTGATCTTCTTGTCCAGATCCATCAGGCGCGACAGGCCCTTCACGTCCAGCTCCTCCACCTTCTTGTAGAGGTTGCCGAAGTCCGTGAGCGACGTCATGAGCGCCTTGCACTGGGGCGCCTTGGCCGCGCAGGCGTTGGCCATGGCCATGGCGCCGTTGAGGTCCCCATCGCGGTAGCGCTCCACGGCCAGGTCCCAGGGCTTGGCGGCGGGCGTCACCACGGGAGGAGGCGGCGGCGCGTCACGGATGCCGATGAGCCGAGCGGCCTGCTCGTTGATGACCTTGGCGTCGCGGTGGTTGGGGTTGGCCACCAGGATGTCGTCGGTGATGGCCTTGGCCTGATCGATCTGCTTCTGCTCCAGCATGCTCAGCGCGTCGCGGGCGCGCTTGTCGGCCTTGTCCTGGAGCGCGCGGCGCAGTTGCGCCATGCTCTCGAAGAGCTGGGTGTCCCGGCTCACCTTGGCGAGCGAGGTGGCGGCCGGGCCGAGCTGATCCTTCTCCAGCGCCGCCTTGGCCGCGTCGATCGCCGCCTGGTTGGGGATCTCCTTCTCGACGCGCGTGAGATAGTCCTGCAGCTGCGGGTGCTCCGGCTGCGCCTCCTGGAGCTCGAGCAGACGCGTCTTGGCATCCGCCCACTTGCCGTCGCGGATGAGGTTCTTGGCGTCCTGGAACATGCCCTCGATCTGCTCGCGCTCTTCCTGGGCGGCCAGCGCCTTGACCTGCGACGCCTCGGCGTCCTGCTGCTGCTGCACCTTGATGGCGATGAGCAGGCCCACGAGCAGCACGAAGACGCCCGCGGAGATGATCACCAAGCGCTTCTTGCGCTTCTGCGCCTCGGGATCCGGCGCCGCGGCGCGCCCGCGCGCCGAGCGGATGCGCCCCTCGGGCCGGGCCGTGGGACGGCGCGGTGCGATGGCCTCACCCGCCCCCGGAGCCTCGTCCTCGGCGGGTGCCGGCGCGGGCGCCGCGGGCGCGGAGCGGCGCGCCGGACGCGAGGCCGGCGCCGGAGGCGGCATCGGCATCATCATCGTGGCGTTGGAGGCGTCGTTGAACGTCAGCTCCGTGTCGCCCAGCGTCAGCACGCTGCCCGAGGACAGGGGCGTCTCGTCGGTGAGCGGCTCGCCGTTGAGCAGGGTGCCGTTGCCCGAGCCGAGATCATTCGCCGTCCAGCCCCCGCCCAGGCGCCGGATGAGCACGTGCTTGCGCGACACCGAGGTGTCCGGGATGCAGATGGGGTTGTCGTTGGAGCGGCCAATGACGTACTCCCCCTCCTCCAGCCCGAACTCCTGTCCCTCGCAAGGACCCGCCGTGCACACCAGCTTGGTGCCCGAGATGGGCAACGTGTCCGGCGCGGACGGGGCCTTCACGGAAGGGCGCTGCCGTGTGACGCCCGCGGGGGGCCCATCCGACGAGGAAGCCGAGGAAGGACGACGGCGAGTGGGGGGAGAACCGTTCGACATGGGGGGTCACCACTTCAGTGAAGCAACGAAGACGAGCCTAGAGCTCGTATTGGTTGGCTTTCTCGATCGACAGATTGTGGCAGCGATGGGAGGGCGTGGGGAAGGTCCGGTTGATGTCCTCCAATACCAGGGCCGCCCGCGTCATGTCCTTGAACTGGATGTTCCGTTGGAAATCCAGCAACAACTGTCCGCACTTGCGGTCCAGCTCCACCGAGATCTCGGCGAGCATGTGGCGGACGTCATCGTAGAGGTCGGGCTTCTCGTCCAGGGCCTCGAGGGTGATCCACGCCGAGCGGTAGTTCTCCCAGGCGAGCAGCAGGTTCTCCGGTCCCACGACCCGGCGGTCATAGTAGCTGCGGGCCCGACGGGCGGTGGTCCGCGCGGCCTCCAGGAGCTCCTGGGGCGGCAGGTTGGGCACGGGGATGACCTCGATGCGCAGGTTCCAGATGCGCCAGCTGTCCTCGCCGGGGGGGTTGCGCACGTTGTCGAAGAGGACCCGGTTGCCCTCGCCCCGCTTGAGCATGCCGGGGGTGAGGATGAGCTGCACCTCGCGCTCGGCGGTGTTGACGGTATCCGGAGGCACCCAGCCCACGTTCACCGCGTTGACCGCGATGGACACCTCGTCCTTGGAGATGCCGCTCGCGTGGTAGCGGATGACCGCCACAGCGCGCGTGGGAGACACGAAGTCGAACGTGAACTCCTTCTCGTTGGGCTGGTTCCAATCCACGCCCTCGCCCAGACCGAAGGAGTCCTTGAGGACCTTGACCGTGAGGTCCACGGGCTCGTCTCCCTTGAAGCGCTGCTCGATCTTCGGCTTGAAGACGATGACCAGCGCCGCGAGCATGCCCACCAGCAGGCCTCCGACCAGCAGGCCCACGATGCTCTTGCCCTTGGCGGACATGTCGCCCCACCACAGCGACAACTGACCGCCCAGCGTCTCGCCCGCCTCGCGGCGGCGGCGGGCCTTGTCGGAAGCGGACAGGGCGGAGCCCGCGTCCGGAGCGGAGGGCCGCGAGGCCAGGGCCCGCCCGCTGGCCGAGGCCTTCACGGGGGCCGACGACGCGGGCTTGGCCGCCTTGACGGGGGCACGAGGCCCGGAGCGGGCCAGCGCCGCGCTCCCCGGAGGCAGCGTCTCCTTGTCGTGCACGGACTCCGTGGAGCGCGAGGGACGCGCGGGCACCTTGGGCGTGGCCTTGGACGGCGGGCGCTCGGGCGCCATGCGGATGACGGTGGCCTCCGACGCGGGCGGCTCGGCCTTGGGCGGGGGGCGCTCGGGCGCCATGCGGATGACGGTGGCCTCCGACGCGGGCGGCTCGTCCTCGGAGGACGGACGCTCCCCGTGCGCCGGGGCCCGGAACACGGCCGTCCGCTCGGACCTGCCCGCGGACTCGGACTCGGGTGGAATCGAATCGGGGTCCGAGGAAGGCGCCAGCATGTCGTCGTCGGTGCCCATCACCGACGGGGCTTCCTGACGACCACCCCGACGCGGGGGTAGCTTGGTGTCTTTCTCGCTCATGGCCGGCCCTGGAAAAAAAAACGGAGCCCACGTGGGAGCGACGTCCCACGTGAGTCCCTTGACGATGATGCGCGTGTCCGGCGTGCGCCTACGCGGAGGCGGTGATGTCGCCGAACATGAACTGGAACACGATCGGCCCGAAGAGCACCAGGAACACTGTGGGGAAGATGCACGCGATGAGCGGGAAGAGCATCTTCACCGGGGCCTCACCCGCCAGCTTCTCGGCGCGCTGGGTGCGGTCGATGCGCAACTGGGTGGACTGGATGCGCAGCACCTTGCCCAGGCTGGTGCCCATCTTGTCCGCCTGCACGAGCGCGGTGACGAACGTGGTGAGCGACGGCAGATCCACACGGGCGATCATCGCCTTGAGGCACTCCTCGCGCGTCTTGCCCATCTTGAGCTGCTTGAGGACGATCTGGAACTCCTCGCGCAGCGGGCCCACCTTGCCCTTCTCCACCACCTTGGCCAGCGCGCCCGTGAAGTCCAGACCGGCTTCCACCGACAGCGTCAGCAGGTCCAGGCTGTAGGGCAGCGCGCGGGAGATCTGCAGGTGGCGCTTCTTCACCTGGTCGTTCACCCAGATAAGCGGGTAGTACATGCCGAAGAGCGCGAACAGCAGCGACCAGGCCAGGTTCTCCCCCACGAAGTTCACCAGGATGAGGCCCATCAGCAGGCCGACCACCGAGGAGACCTCCTGGAGGGCCATGATGTCCTCGGGCTTGAACGCCTGGGGCTCACCCGCCTTGATGAGCTTGCGGCGCATCTTGGACTCGTAGCCCGGCCACATGATGCGGCGGTTCATGGCGCCCAGCTTGCGGATGGCCACCGAGCCCATGCCCGACATGCCACCGGCCGACTCGTCCTGCACCTCGGCCACGAACTGGGAGAAGTAGTTCTGGTAGATGCCGAAGCCGAAGAAGCCCACCGACGCCACGACCATCAGCGCCGAGCCTCCCATCAACGTTTCCGTCAGGATGTCGCTCACGGAGTGTCCTCAGATGTCGATGTTGACGATGCGCCGGATGATGAAGATGCCCAACAGCTCCATGATGGCGATCACGGTGACGAGCACGTAGCCGAACCAGTGGTCCATCATGGGCTCCATCAGGTCGGGGCGCATGTAGTTGAGCACGAGGCCGAGGATGGCCGGCATGGCCGCCACCACCCAGCCCTGCAGCTTGCCCTGGGAGGTGAGCGCGTCGATCTTGCCCTCGAGCCGGAAGCGCTCGCGGATGACGCTGGAGATGGTCTCGAACATCTCCGCCATGTTGCCGCCCAGCTGCCGGGCGATGTTCGTGGCCACCACGACCAGTTCCAGGTCGTCACTGCCCACGCGGCGGCCCATGTTGATGAGGGCCTCTTCCAGCGGCACGCCGAGCTTCACTTCCTTCACGAACAGCCCGAACTCCTGCGACAGGGGCGGCTGTGCCTCACGCGCCACGTGCTCGATGGCCTGGGGGAACGTGAGACCGGCCTTGAAGGCGTTGGCCATGGCCTGCAGCGCGTCCACCAACTGCACGTTGAACTTCTTGATGCGGCGCTTGCGGTAGTGCTTCACCAGGATGATCGGCAGGAAGAAGCCGAAGATCGTGCTGAGCACGCACAGGATGGGGTTGAAGATGATGTACGACAGGATGCCCAACAAACACATGCTGGCGATGTTGAGCACCAGCAACTGACGGGCATCGATGAAGAGGAACATGTCGCTCAAGTCGTTCATCGACTTGACGACGTAGCGCTCCTGGTACTGCTCGTAGGCCTTCGCCAGCACGGTGAAGATCACCAAGCTGAAGAAGAAGACCGATCCGGTGACGAGGAGGAGGACGATTCCGGCCAACATGGGCGAGGACTTCCTTCAGCGGCGGGGGAAGGACAACGACGCGGACGCGCTCAAGGCGACGACGCCGCGCTCTTCTCGGTCGGGTTGCCCTTGATGATCTGGATGATCTCGCGGCGCTTGGCCTCGAGCACGCGCGTGCGCTCACCCGACAGCAGCGTGGTGATGGTGGCGCGACCCCGCTCCTCGATCATGTCCACGTCGTCCTCGTTGCGCAGCGACAGCGTGAGGCTGCCGAGCTCCGCGGCCAGGGTGAGGATCTCCGCCTCCTCGGGGATGACCATGAGCGTGATGTTGTTGTACTCGCGCTGGTTCTCCGGGATGAGGTTGACGTTGGTGGTGCCCGTCACCTTGCCGGTGGCCAGCACGATGACGTTCTGCAGGAGCGTCACCGCCACGTTCTCGTCCGTCTGCGGGTCGCGGAAGGTGCCGATCACGTCCACGTGATCGTTGGGGCGCACCCAGCCGCCCACGGACGTGGTGTTGCGCGCCTCGATGGCGACCGCGCGGACCTTCTTCTGCACCTTGGTGGACAGGCGCTCGGCGGCCTTGGTCGTCTCGAACTGGCTCCAGAGCAGCGCGTCACCCGTCTGCAGCGCCACCAGCACCTTCTGGCCCACCACGTAGTTGGCCGAGTCGGGCTTGACCACCGAGGACGTCACGAACTGCTCGGGGACCTGTCGCTGGCTGATCATGTCGAAGGTGATGACCGTACCCTCGGGGATGTCCTGGGTGGCCACGACCACTGGCACCAGGTTCCAGCCCCTGCGCACATCGGCTTCCTTCTTCTTGATCGCGGACCACGCGATGAGTCCGGCAAGCAGGCCCAGGCCCAATGCGATGAAAAGAGGAGTCTTGCCCTTCAACATGTCTCGAGGACCTCCAACGGAATGGGGGGCGCCCGGGGCGCGGAAGGCTGGATGTGCAGGACGGCGCTGCAAGCTGGGGGCCCGGGGCACCAGCGGCCCGTGATGTTATCCAGTAGTCAGGGAAAGTGTCAAAGTCATGCCGCCGTGGTTGGCAGCTTGCTTCCGAGTGACGTCTTGTCGTGCCCCCTCGGATGAGGGCAGGATGCGGCTCCCTCTCCCGGCGGCGTCCACCTGACCGATACCCTCTTTCCGAGGGATGTCGCTACATGGAGGTATCCATGAGTGAACATCCCCCCCCGCCCCGGCAATCTGGCCAAGCAGCGGTCGAGTCGGCGCTGGTCCTTCCGTTGATGGTGTTCCTCGGCCTGGGGCTCATCCAGCTCACGATGATGCAACAGGCGAAGCTGATGACGGAGTACGCGGCGTACTCCGCGGCCCGCACCGGCATCGTGTGGAACGGCAACAACGAGCGCATGCACGACGCGGCCATCGTGGCGCTGCTGCCCACCATGGGGCGCACGGACGACATCCTCAACCTGGGCAAGACGTGGGCGATCGCCCAGGCCTACGACCAGGCGATGCAGCTGCTGGCCTGGCCGAACAAGAACTCGGTGGTGCCCGCCACGGTCAACGGCTCCAACCTCTTCGGCCAGGTGCGCGTCGATACGGTGAGCCCCTCCTGGTACTCGCCCATCCAGAGCGTGTGGAAGCTGCGCTCGGGCCACAACTGGAAGGAGCTGGACTTCGACGGCCCGGACACCTACCCCGAGGTGCCGGAGCTCGAGTCGAAGATCGCCAAGTTCTTCAACCTCCCCCTGCCGGACAATGGCGAGGAGGTCTACCGCAAGGCCACCGTGCTGAGCATCCGCGTGCGCTACTGGTACGAGCTGCGGGTGCCCTTCGCCAACTGGATCATCTTCACCGCGTGGTGGGCGGCCAACGCCGGTGTGTCGCTCGGCGGCGCCATCTACAAGCCCACGCTCAACACCCGGGTGAGCATGACCAACCAGCAGGGCGGCATGAACCAGGTGGCCATGGCGCCGGTGCGGGGGCTCGCGCACGAGCGCGGCTACAACACGCTCTACCGCCTGGAGATGACGGTGCTCTGGGGCCTGGCCACCGGCAGCATCCCGCTGCTCTCGAGCGTCATCGGCAAGCGCTACTTCATCCCGCTGACGGCGACGTACAGCATGCGGATGCAGTCCAACTTCTACTACAAGTGGTTGATGCACCTGAACCCGGATTGGGGCCTGTAACATGGTGACTCGCGCATTGCGACGCGGCCTTCGGCGCCAGGAAGGCCAGGCCCTCGTCCTCGCCTGTCTCCTGATGTTCATCCTGAGCATCGCGCTCATGACCACGGTCAACATCGGGCACAGCGTGCACGAGCGCATCCGCCTGCAGAACACGGCGGACGCGGCGGCCTACTCCACGGCCGCCATGGAGGCGCGCGCCTTCAACTTCTACGCCTTCACCAACCGCACCCAGGTGTCGCACTACGTGTCGGCGATGATCTGGCAGTCCACGGACTCGTTCCTGTTCTCCGTGCAGGCCTTCCTCACGGACATCTACGGGTTCATCCGCACCATCGGGCCGTGCTTCCCCAAGGACAGCCGCAGCGGGGTCATCTGGCCGGTCGTCTGCGCCGTGCTCGACAACCTGCCCTACGTGGGCGTGGTCATGAAGGCCCTGGATGCCATCGTCTCGGTGCTCAAGGGCATGCTGCTGGTGCTCAAGCCCATCCTGGACTTCGCCGACCAGATGATCGGCAGGGTGATCATCCCGGCGCACCGGGTGCTCAATTCGGTGATGGCGGGGGCGGCCACCGCGGTGATGTTGTCCACCTCCACCTATGTGCTCGGCACCTCCAACGCCATCATCCAGGCCAATGATCCCAACGTGAACTCCAAGGCGTCGCAGGCCATCACCGGGCTCATCAACCAGTGCCTCTACAGCCGGTCCCACTACGACGAAGCCAACGGCAAGCCGCTGAGTCCCGCCAACCCCATGAGCGCGCTCGACCCCGCGGCGCGCAACGAGGACGACAAGGTGGCGCGCGCCAAGCGCGTCATGGGCGGCATCACCAACGCCACCCGCTACGCCTGCAACAAGGGCGACGTCAGCCTCTGCCCGGAGACGCTCGTCACCGACCGGCGCCTGGGCAAGCTGCTGCCCATCCCGGACTGGCTCAAGCCCATCGAGATCCTGCTCGACGCGATCCCCAAGTGGGGCCAGACGCGCTTTCTCACCTACCGGCTCGGCTACGGCGACATCAACGAGGGCACGAGCAAGTCGAAGGCCAAGGGCTGGAACAAGATCCGCGAGCACCGGGACCTGCCCGACAAGCCCATGGGCATGATCGCCCAGGGTGACGTGTTGGCCTCGGACGATCCGTACTACATCAAGCTGGGACCCTCCTCGCTGGCCGGCGCCATCAAGAATCCGTTCAGCTGCCCCCAGTACCCCGGGCTCCTGGACAAGCGCACCTGGCGCAAGTGCTATGGAGACCCGCGCGAGGATCGCGACAGCACGCTCAAGACGAGCATCTGGGCCATGAGCCGCGGCGACTACCGCAACAAGGGCATCCACTGGCGGGTCGTGTTCCCGGGAGAGGCCAAGAAGAAGCCCGACAAGGACGTGGGCATGTACCAGTTCGACTTCTGCCCCCTGCCGGGCATCGGCTCGTTGTGCTTCCCGAAGATCGACGTGTTCGTGGCCAACACGCACATCGACAAGAACGACAACAACCACCCCTGGGAGGGCATCGTCCCGTTCCCCCACTTCGAGCCGGGTGACTACGCCAACGACTGCGCCGTGGGGGCCTTCGCCAAGGCCAGCACCGGCAACATGGCCTCGCGCGAGCACGACTTCAATCAGCCCTCCACCTGGGTGATGCTCAACAAGAACACCCAGCAGTTGCACAACACCCAGGCCGACGCCACCGGGGCCACCCACAACAGCCCGGGCCTGCTCAACTCCACGGGCAAGGTCTCCTTCTCGCTGGGCGCCGCCGGCACGGAGACGCTGGACCTGGACAACGATCGCAAGAAGTTCTTGGGGTTCGCCGAGGGCATGAACGTCATCTCGCGCGGCCAGACGTACTACCACCGGCCGGGCAACTGGGCCGAGCAGCCCAACTTCTTCAACCCCTACTGGCGGCCTCGTCTCGCGGCCGTGTGGCAGGGCAAGAACTCCCTGCCGCTCATCAACCAGATCTCCAATGCCCTGCCGGCCGCGGTCAAGGACGCGCCCGCCAAGATCATCACCCACTAAGGCCCGCCATGCTCCGCTTCGGTCTTCATCGCACCCGACGTCGCCAGCGCGGCGGTGCCATGGTCGAGTTCGCGCTCGTGGCGCCCATCCTGGTGTCCATCCTCTTCTTCAGCATCTATCTGACCGACATCATCCGGGCCAAGTACAAGCTCCAGGAAGCCAGCCGCTACGTCGCGTGGGAGATGAGCAGCTACACGCTGAGCGACTTCGGCAGCGCGAACCACGATCAGGCCTTCCAGACCGCCCTGGACTCCGCCAAGCAGGAGGCGACCTCGCGCTTCGACGACCTCGACTCGGTCGACGTCGGCAGCAAGTTCGGCACGCTCCTGAGCGCCTCCGCGCCCGAGGTGAAGGTCACCAACCAGGCCGTGGCGGGCATCGACCTGAGCGCCGTCACCAGCGGGGGCGGCAGCGCCGGCCAGCCCCTGAACTACCTGTTGGATCACTTCAAGTTCAACACCAAGGGGCAGGTGGAGGTGGAGCTCACCAGCAGGCTCTCCGCCAACAACCTGATGCCGCGCGGCTACCTGCAGAAGGAGCAGGGCGGCTTCTACACGGTGGACAATTGGGGCGGGCGGGACCTGCGCAACATGTCCATCAAGAACCGCTACACGCTCATCGCCAACGGCTGGCACCTGCCGGACGGCGGTGACGCGGTGATGAGCGACAAGCGCGCGGGCGACCACAAGGGGGGCGGCACCCGGCACGGCATCGCCCTGCAGGTGGATCGCATGAAGTTCCTGGGCGCGGGCAACTTTCTGGCGGACACCAAGCTGGACCGCGTCACGAAGGTGTTCGACTTCGCCTTCCCCGCCTTCTTCGGCACCTTCGTCACGGCGCACAACTACAAGCCCTCGCCCAGCGGCTCGCGCGGCTGCAACAAGGATCAGCACACCGCGTCCGTCGGCCTCAACAACCTGCAGGAGATCCCCGGCCTGGACGACACGGACATCGACAAGAACCAGCGCTGCTTCGACACCGCGCCCTTCCGTGACACCCAGACCTATTCGCGCTCCCTCTACAAGAACATCTTCGAGGCCCGGGGCGAGCACTTCATGGGCTGCAAGAAGGCCATGGCCGACATGCCCAACAGCCGCGGCACCGGTGAAGGCACGGGCCGGGACAAGAACGAGCAGAAGATCACGTGCGAATAAGCGTCCTGTTTCTCGTGCTCCTGGGGCTCTGGGCCCGCCCGGCCCTGGCCGAGCAGGAGCTCGCCGTCTACCCGGGCACCGTCCACACCCGCATCGGCAACGACCTGGTCATCGGCGGCGAGTACCACCGCATGGCCTACTTCACCACCAAGGACTCCATTGCCCAGGTGGCCAGGTACTTCCACGACCTGTGGACCCGCCAGGGCTACCCGGTCGTCGTGGAGGGGGACTTGAAGGACGAGGCCGTGGTGGCGGCCTTCTACACGCGCGAGGGCCTGCAGCGCGCGATCGTGCTGCGCAAGCACATGGGCAAGACCGTGGGCTTCAGCGTGCTCAAGGACATGTGGCTGTACGAGAAGCCGTCGGATGCCCACAAGCCGCCCTTCGTGAAGATGGAGAACTCGCTCTTCAGCTCGGACGTGGGCTCGCGCGACGAGGCGGGCGCCACGCGCAGCCGGACCGAGATCGTGGAGCGCGGAATGGATGCCGTCCGCCAGGAGCTGACCGCGAAGCTGACCGCCCTGGGCTTCAAGCTGGTGCGCGAGTCCGGCGGCAAGCTGGATGGCCAGCGCACCGTGGTGCTCGAGTACGCACGCGGCGCCGAGCAGACGCTCACCACCCTGGTGGAGCTCGACGAGACCCAGGTGGCCGTGTCCCAGTCGTGGGTGGGCACGGATCGTCCCGACGGCATGCCCAACCAGGACGCCGTCCAGCGCAGCCGCGAGGAGGCGGCGCGCGCCAGGCCCCAGGGAAAGAAGCCATGAGGGCGCTGGTGTGCGCGCTGGCCGTGGTGTTGATGGGCGCCGCGCCTCCGCCTCGGATGGGCCGCGAGGGCCGCATGCTCTTCGAGGCCGCGCCGGAGCGGCTCGCCGCCCAGGTGGGCGAGTGGGTGACGTACCAGCTCGACGGCGGTCCCCAGCAGGGCTTCGTGCGCCTGGCCATCGTGGGCGAGGAGAAGGACGCCAAGGGCCGCGACGCGGTGTGGCTGGAGATGGAGTTCGGCAAGCACTGGGAACTCAAGTCCCCCCTGGCCCAGTTCCGCATGTTGGTGACGCGCGACGTGGGCGTGAGCCAGGAAGGCGTGTCCCGGCTGTTCGTCACCCAGGGCTACGAGAAGGTGCAGGAGGTGGATGCCACCGCCCTGCCCTTCTTCTTCAAGCCGGGCGAGGGCGAGGCTCCCGCGTCGCGCGGGCCCGCGCCCGCCGCCGTGGACTCGCTGCCCGCCGGCGCGGACACGACGGTGCTCCGGGGCAAGCCCTCGCGGCTCATGACGCTCGCGGGCACCGTGACGGCCGAGCCCATGGAGGTCCGCTACCGCCAGCTCGTGCTCAAGCGCTACTGGCTCAGCCGGGAGGTGCCCGTGCTGCACCTGGCGAAGATCGAGTTTCCGTCGATCAAATATGCCCTGGAAATGCGAGACTACGGCGTGGACGCCAAGCCCCGCATGGTGCTCCCCGCTCCGACCGACAAGAAGATCACCCTGGAGCCCGGGACGGCCACGCCCGTGCTCCCCTCGCAGCTCTTCCCGGCCACGCCGGACTCCGCTCAGGACAAGGACCCCCGCCCATGAAGACGCCCGTCCGCCGTCCCAGGAAGACCTCTCGCCGTGTCCGCCGAGGACAGGCCATGGTCGAGTACTCCTACATCAACTACGTGCTCGCGATGGGTCTCATGCTGGGCCTGACCATCAACTTCGGCTCCGGTGAGCAGAAGGTGAACATCATCCACGCCTTCATGCGCGCCTATCAGGTCTACTACGACTCGTTCTACTTCGTGCTGAACCTGCCGTTCCCGTGAAGCCCGCGACTCCTCCCGTGGCGGCCGACACCTCGGCGGCGCTGCGGCTCGTGCATGGCATCCTCTTCGGCGGCTTCACCGCCATCACCGTCGTGGTGGGCGCCCCCGAGTTCGAGCAGCTCCTGCGCGCCTTCCAGCAGCCGTTCATCGCGGGCCTGCCGCCCCGCTGGACGGTGATGATGGCGGTGCTCGTGGCGCTCGTCGGCATGGGCGTCATCCTGATCCAGGCGCTCCGCCGACGCAGCGCCCACGTGGCCTGGTCCGCCCTCGTCCTCGGCGCCTTGAGCGTCGTGCTGTGGAGCGATCGCGAGGGGCCCGTCCCCGGACGCAACTCCCACGCCGCCAACCTGAAGATCCTCCAGACGGCGCGAGCCCTGCACGGGCTCCAGGTGCCCGAACTGCAGAGCCGGGGGCACATCGGCGAGGACCTCGAGTCCTGGCGCGCGGCGCTCCAGCAGACCACCCATGGCGAGTTCACGACCGTGTACTCGAACGTGTTCGAGGCCATGCCCTACTCGATCGTCCAGGTGGCCGCGCCCGACACGCTGCCCGAGGAGCTGTCCCCCGGCACCCTGGTGCTCTACGTGATGAAAGGCGGGCTCGCCTACGAGCTGCAGGCCATCGGCATTTCCCCCGAGGGACAGCCCTGGCGGCTCGAACAGTCGACCGATCACGAGCCCGTCGTCTTCCGCGGGGCCTTCAACCCGGAGATCGACATGCGGGCGCCCGCGCCGTAGCGCACGCCTGGGTGGCTACGGGAGCAATTGCTCGTCGATGAGGCGCTGGGCCTGCCGGGCCTCGTTCGAGTCCGGGGCCTCCAACACCACGCGCCCACAGGACTTCATCGCCTGGTCGTGCTGGCCCAACGCGGCCTCCGCCTGGCACAGCCGGAAGAGGATGGACACGTCCCGGGAGCCCGCGGCCACGGCGCTCCGGAGGGAGACGACCTCCCGCTCCCACGCCTTGCGCTGGGGGGCCGCTTCCGCCCGCCCCCGAGACGCTTCCACGGAGGCGCCCGGGGACTTCATCTCCGGAGCGGCGGCGGCGGCGACAGGCGCGGGTGGCGGCGGCGGCGGGGCCTCGGCCATCATCAGGGCGTCGGACGAGTCCTTGTCGCGGGCGGGGAGCGCCGCCGAGGTCTTGCTGGACGCGGGCTGCTGGCGTGCCGCGGCGGTCGGCTCCGCCGCGCGCTTCTTGGCGGGAAAGCCTCCCCCACTGCCATAACCCTCGGCCTCGTCGTCGGACGCCGCGCGGTTCAACCCGAAGAGGCCCTTGGACGGCGCGCCCCGCGAGGGCAGGGCCTTGGCCAGGGGCTCGACGCGCTGCTGCTCGCGAACGCGGTTGTCGTAGCGCGTGTGCCGCTCGCTGACCTCCTCGGAGACCCGAGGCGACTGCGGGGCCGCGGGAGCCGGAGCGGCGGCCATGGCGGACTCGGCCTCGCGCTGCGCGCTGACGGGGACCGCGGGGGCGGCCTGGAGGGACGGGGGCGACAACTCCTGATTCGTCCGGACGACCACGAGGCCCACGACGCCCAGGGTCGCCACGCTCAACGCGGGCGCCAGCAGGCGGCGCCACCAGCGCGGGGTGGGCTCGGCGCCGGTGGCGGAGCGGCGCGCGGACTGCTGCGCGTAGGCCAGCAAGGACTCCAGGCCCGCGTCGGGCGCGGAGACGCGGGGCAGATGGGACATGGTGCCCCGTACGCTCCGGATGTCCCTCAGGGTCGCCGTACAGCGCGAGCACCCTTCGAGGTGCTGCTCCACCAGCACCGCCTCGGCGCGGGGCAGCTCGTCATAGGCGAAGTCCAGCAGACGGTCCTCGTGTGCGTGGGTGCTCTGGGTCTTCATCCCGCCACCGTCTTTCCGTCCTCGGCCAGATCTCCGTCCACACCCAACTCCGCCAGGCGTCGCCGCAGGCCCTCCAGGGCATACCGCATGCGGCTCTTCACCGTGTTCTCGGGCACGCCCGTGACCTCGGCGATCTCCTTGAAGGGAATGCCGTTGTACTCGCGCAGCACGAACACCTCGCGCTGCTCCTCGGGGAGACCCGCCAGCGCCCGCTCCAAGAGGGGCCGCACGCGGACGTTGTAGGCACCCCGCTCGGGACTCGGTCCCTCGTCGGCGAGGGTCGCTCCCAGCTCCCGTCCCTCATCCATCTCGCCACCCGCCGAAGGAGCATCGAGCGAGGCCGTCTGCCGGTAGCTCTCTTTACGCGCGCTGTCCACGCAGAGGTTCCTCGCGATCGTATAGAGCCAGGTGGTGAATTTCGCCCGCGTCTCGTACTCGGGAGCGCTGCGCACCACCTTCAACCACGTTTCTTGAAGGACATCTTCCGCCCGTGCACGGTGTCCGGTGAACCGGAGGATGAAGTTGAAGACCGGCATCCGGTGCCTGTGCACCAGGGTCTCGAACGCACGGACATCTCCCGCCCGGAAGGCGAGCATCAACCGTTCGTCTGAGATTTCCGGTCCCACCACTCCCCCAATCAGGGCCCCGTACCCTCCCGCTTCCCACGAGCGTCTTCAACGAGCCGGGGCCGATTCGGGTCTACGCTTTCGCGAGGCGCGCGTAAGTGGTGAGAATGACAGGGCGTGGAGCGGCTGTCACGCCTCACGCCTCACGGTTTGGAGCCGCGGGCCGAGGCGATCAGAACGGGAATCGCGACGACCGCCACCAGTGCCGCCTGCCATACCAGGACGGGTGGCAGGGGCTTCTGGACATGGATGAACAGGGAGCGGCCGAGCGCCAGGCCCAGCAGCACCCCGGTGAGGGTGCGCACGGCGTTGGAGCCGGACCGAGGGCGGAAGCGACCCACCGCCCAGTCCACCACCGCGGGCAGGGTCAGCCCCAGCACGACGGGAATGTCCCAGGGCCAGGCCAGGGGGGCGCGCAGCTTGAACAGGCCCACCAGCGTGGCCAGCAGGACCGGATAGGTGCCCAGACACCGGGCGCAGACGCGGACCCCTCCGAGCACGTAGGTGCGGTTGTACTCCTCGGCGTGATGGTGGCTGAGCCAGAACACCCTACCCTCCTCCCTTCGGCGGGCGCGCGTCGTCCTCCACGAGGAAGCACGCGGCGGTATGTCCGTTGTCCAGTGTGTACAGCGGGGGGCTCTCCCGTCGGCAGCGCTCCATCGCGTGGGGGCACCGCGGGTGGAAGGCACACCCCGGCGGGGGCGCGAGCGGCGAGGGCACATCCCCCTTGAGGAGGATGCGCGCGCGGGGATGGTCGGGGTCGGGCACCGGCACCGCCGACAGCAGGGCTTGCGTGTAGGGGTGACGAGGCGCGCGGTAGAGGTCCGCCGCGTCCGCCAGCTCCACGATGCGGCCCAGGTACATCACCGCCACGCGGGTGGAGACGTACTCCACGATCTTCAAGTCATGCGCGATGAAGACGTAGGTGAGCTCCAGCTCGCGCTGCAGGTCCACCAGCAGGTTGACGATCTGCGCCTGGATGGAGACGTCCAGCGCGCTGATCGGCTCGTCGGCGATGATGAGGTCGGGCCGCAGGGCGATGGCGCGCGCGATGCCGATGCGCTGGCGCTGGCCTCCGGAGAACTCGTGCGGCTGTCGGTCCAGGGCCTCTCGCGGCAGCCCCATCCACTCCAGCAGCGTGGCGACCTTCTCCTCGCGCTCCCGGCCCCGCTCCAGGCCATGGATGGCGAAGGGCTCGCCCAGGATCTCTCGCACGGACATGCGGGGGTTGAGCGAGGCGTACGGATCCTGGAAGACGAGCTGCATGCGCCGCCGCAAGGGGCGCAGCTCGCGCTGGGACAGGCCCGTCAGCTCCCGGCCCTCGAACTGGATGGAGCCCGCCGTGGGCTCCACGAGCCGCAGCAACGTCCGGCCCAGGGTGCTCTTGCCACAGCCGCTCTCGCCCACCAGCCCGAGCGTCTCGCCCCGCCGCACGTCGAAGCTGACGCCATCCACCGCCTTGACGTGACCCCGCACCCGCCCGAGCAGTCCCCCTCGCACGGGGAAGTGCGTCTTCACGTCCCGGACTCGCAGCAGGGGCTCGTCACTCATGGCGCGGGAACCGGGTTGTGGCAGGCGGCCTCCTGGCCGTCGCGTTTGGACTCCAGGACGGGCTCCACCCGCGCGCAGACGTCCAGCGCGCGCTCGCACCGGTCGCGGAAGCGGCAGCCTCCGGGCCACTGGCCCAGGCTCGGCACCATGCCCGGGATCGTCTTGAGCCGGGGGCGCTGCCCGGGCGCCGCGTCCCCCTGGAGCGAGGGGATGGAGCGCAGCAGGCCCGCCGTGTACGGGTGTGCCGGCTGACGGAACAGGGGACGTACCGGGGCGCGCTCCACCACGCGGCCCGCGTACATCACCACCACCGCGTCACAGCTGCCCGCCACCACGCCCAGGTCGTGCGTGATGAGCATCACCGCCATGCGCCGCTCCTGCTGCAGTCGCTTGAGCAGCTCGAGGATCTGCGCCTGGATGGTGACGTCCAGCGCCGTGGTGGGCTCGTCGGCGATGAGCAGTTCCGGCCCGCTGGCGAGCGCCATGGCGATCATCACCCGCTGGCGCATGCCCCCGGAGAGCTGGTGCGGGTAGCTGTCCACGCGCTGCTCGGGCGCGGAGATGCCCACCTGCCGCAGCATCTCCACCGCGTGCTCGCGCGCCGCCGAGCGCGACAGGCCCAGGTGCAGTCGAGTGCCCTCGGCGATCTGCTCGCCCGCCGTGTAGACGGGGTTGAGCGACGTCATGGGCTCCTGGAAGATCATGGACAGGTGGCGCCCGCGCAGCCGGCGCATGCGCGCCTCCGGCAAGCCGAGCAGCTCCTCGCCCTGGAAGCGGATGCTGCCGCCCTCCACGCGGACCGGCGGATCCGGCACCAGGCGCATCACCGACAGGGCGGTGAGGCTCTTGCCACAGCCGCTCTCCCCCACCACCCCGAGCGTGCCGCCCGGTGGAATGGAGAACGACACGTCGTCCACGGCCCACACCGGGCCCGCCTCCCGCCACAGCCGGGTCTTGAGTCCACGAACATCCAGCAGGGGCTCGGCCATGGGCGCGGCGCTACTTGCGCGACAGCTCCTCGAGGAACTCCTCCTCGCGGATGAGGCGCTTGCGGATGAGCAGCCGGATGAGGCTGGCCACCATGCGCGCGGGCTTCACCTTCTCCGTGTGCAGCTCCGCCTCGGCGCCATCGGCCATGCGCTCGATGTCCTCGAGGACCTTCAGGTCGTCCTCGGAGATGTCGGGCAGCTCCGGACGGGGCGTGGGCTGGGGCGCGCCCTTGGCGGCGCCGCCGAACACGACCACCGGCACGCCGCCCTTCTTGTGCGAGGGGGGCGGCGTCGCGGGCAGCGGCGTCTGCTCGTCGTCGGGCTCGCCCAGGAGTTCGTCGAGCACCTCCTCGCTCTCCTGCGGAGGCGGCGGAGGCGCCGGCGTCGAGGCCCGGCCCTTCTGGGCATGCTTGGGCGTGATGAGGGTGATGGAGTCGTCGTCGTCGGAGAAAGGCGGCGGCGCCGGGGGCTTGGGCTTCAAGGCGGACCTCGTCGAGGAAGGGGTCAGATCCCAGTCCATCAGGGGCAGATCGGATGCGGCTTCGCTCGGGCCCGGGGCCGGCGAAGCATGCCAGTGGCCTCCGGCCACGCTGGCGTTGCCGTGCTCGATTTCCATGGGCTCGCTGGCGTCGTCGTCCAGGTCGACCCCGGCCACCACGCGGCCGCTGACCAGATCCAACACCTGATCCAGGTCATCCTCGGACGCCACGTGCACGCGAATGGGCTTGTTGAGTTGGAAGCTCAGCTCGTCCACGAGCGAGAGATCCGACGGATCGTCCACCGCCACGTGCAGCCGCTCGCTGCGCCCTTCCCGCTCCAGCAGGAAGGGGACGATGCGGTGCTCGACCTGGAAGTCGATGGGCACGAGCGCGCGCACGTCCGCGGGGATGTCCGAGAGTTGGACGAACGGCAGGTTCGCCTGACGCGCCAGGGCCCTGGCCACCTCGGTGGACGAGGCGAAGCCCAGGGTGACGATCACCGAGCCCAACCGCTGGCTGTTGCCGCGGTGGCGCTGCTGACCGAGCGCCGTGCGGATCTGCTCCGGATTGACCGCACCGGATTCGAGGAGCAGCTCACCGATCTTCTTACGCATGCGAGGTCCGAGGGGTGAGGGGACGGCTAACGCTTGACCTTCGCCAGATACTCCTCGCGGGTGAAGACGCCCTTCTCGATGAGCAACTCCACCATGGCCTTGAGGGCCGCGACCTCCTTGCGCTGCACTTCCTCCACGCTGCGCAGGAGCTCCACCGGGCTGCCGCCGCCCGAGCCGCCCCGCACCGTGGGGGTCTCGCGCGAGGGCACGGGCACGGGAGCGGGCGGGGGAGCCGGCGCGGGCGCGGGGGCCGGCACCGGATCCTTCATGTGGCGCACCACGGTGCGGCCGTGCGAGTCCACCACCTTGAAGTTGGTGTCCGCGTCCTCCAGCTCGCTCACCTCATCGTAGAAGCGCGCCATGGCCCGGGCGATGGCCGTGCGGCCCGCCACGTTGGGCACGATGCGGCACTTGGTGATGGCGCGCAGCTCGTCCAACTGCCGCACGTTGAGCGGGTCCGCGATGGCCACCACGAGCGTCTTGCCATCATCGCGCAGCTGCATGGGCAGCAGGGCGAAGTCGCGCGCCGTCTGCACGGGCACCCGGTTGAGCACGTGCTTGGGGATGTCCTTGAGGGCATCCAGGTTCACCGCCGGGATGGCGAGCTGCTTGGACAGCGCCCGCACCAGGATGTCCTCGGACACGAGGTTCATCCGCACCAGGATTTCTCCCAGCTTGCCGCCCCATTTCGCCTGCTCCGCGAGCGCCGCCTTGAGCTGGCCCTCCTGGAGCACGTTCGCCTTGATGAGCAGTTCGCCGAGTTTGATCTGTGCCATGTCGCTAGTCGTGGGAGCCCGAACGGACCCGCCGGTCCGGGCACTGTACCTGAGAATCCAACGGTTGCTGAGTTCTTGATCTGCCCGGTCACGAGCCCGGTGCGGCAGGGGGCAATGCGACCGGAGGCAGTGCCTGCCCCCCCTCGTCCACGTCGACCACGGGCACGCCCTCGGGCGCGGAGAGATCGAAATGAGTGAGATCCGGGGATTGGTCGAGCGTGACAGAGGTGTAGCGCAGGCCCAGGGAGGTCTCGGCCGACTCCGCCACGAGCTTCACCTCGTGGGGGAAGACCCCGTCCCCATGGGGCTCGAAGCGCGCGTAGTCCAGGCCGTAGGCGCGCGTGCCCTGGACGCGGCTGCTCACCACGCGCAGGTAGCGGGGGTGGATGTGCAGCACCTGGGACACGGCGCCCGTGTGGAGGGTGAGCGCGTAGAGGCCCTGCTTCTCGTCGAGCGCGAGCTCCATCCGCTCCGCGGGGATGAAGGGCACCCGACCGAGCATCACGGCGACGAGTTCCTCGCTCGGCAGGGCCACGGGCAGGAAGCGAGAGAGGTTCCGGGGCGTGGCGGGCCCCTGGTAGTGCTTGTTCTCCTGGTACTGCGTCAGCCCGAAGCGCTGGCCGTCGGTCACCAGGGTGGCGATGGGGCGGTTGAAGAAGTCGAACATGTCCACGCGCAGCAGGCCTGGTCGGCTGACGGCCAGGAAGGCCGAGACGGTGCCCGAGCCCTGGGGCGACTCGACGCGGATCTTCCCGTCGCCCTTGAGGGTGCTGGTCGTGTCCTGGGCGGCGCGCGTGAGGCGCAGCAGCTCCTCGGCCTCGGTGATGCGGCCCCGGGGGCCGAAATCCATGCGCTTGGGACAACCTGAACAGATGAGGGCCAGGAAGATTGCGGCGGCGGCGCGGTTCATGGCTTAAGTCTCGCGCCCGGCGAACTCCCTGGCCACTTCCGTATGAGCCTTTCCGACATCCTCCATTACCTGCGCATCGGCGGCTTCACGCTCGCCCTTCTCCTGTTGGCTTCCACGGTGGCGCTGGTGGTGGCCGTCGAGCGGATCATGACCCTCTGGGGCGTGAGCGAGCGCTCGCGGCTGCTGGCGGACACGGTGCACAAGCACCTGCTGCGCGGCGACATCGCGGCGGCCCGCTCCGCCACCGAGCGCTCGGACGCCGCCGTGGCGGACATGTTCCTGGCGGGCTTCACCCGGCTCGAGCGCACGCGCGGCGGAGGCGAGGGCCTGGAGTCGGCGGTGGAGCGCGAGCGGGCCCAGGTGGGCATGCGGCTGCGGCGCAACCTGTGGCTGCTGGCCACCATCGGCTCGCTGACGCCCTTCGTGGGCCTGTTCGGCACCGTGGCCGGCATCATGAAGTCCTTCAAGGACCTGGGCCTGGACGTGGCGGGCGGAGGCACGGGCGGCACCGGCGCGGTGATGACGGGCATCTCCGAGGCGCTGGTGGCCACCGCGGTGGGCATCCTCGTGGCCGTGCAGGCCATGGCCTTCTACAACTATTTCCAGGCGCGGCTGGCGCGGGTGCTCGTGGAGCTGCGCCTGCTCGGGGACGAGTTCGTCGAGCTCTTGCGCGAACGGCCCCTGACGCTGCCCGCGCCCTCCCCCACTCCGCCGCCCGCATCCTCCCCCGCGCAGGACTCCTGAGGACTCTTCCATGGCGATGGGCAAGGCACCCGGGGACGGCGAGGGCGGCGAGGACGTCGGCTTCGCGGAGATCAACATCACCCCGCTCACCGACATCTTCCTCGTGCTGCTCATCATCTTCATGGTGACCAGCTCGGTCATCGTCCAGCAGGCACCCAGCGGCGGGGCCCAACAGGGCCTCAAGGTGAACCTGCCCAAGGGCGGCGCCACGGACGTCACCGCGCGCGCCACGGACCTGTCCGTGGCCATCCTGTCCGACGGGCGCTTCGTGCTCGGCGGCAACGTGGTGAGCGAGGACGAGCTCAAGCGCACCTTCGCCGAGGCCCACCAGAAGGATCCGGACACCGTCGTCATCGTCCAGGCGGACGAGGGCGTGCCCCACGGCACGGTCGTGGTGGTGATGGAGCTCGCCAAGAGCGCCGGCCTGGGCCAGCTCGCCATCGGCGTGCGCGAGAACCCCTGAAAAGAAAAACCCCGCCGGTCTCCCGGCGGGGCTTAGCGGACCCGAGGGGCCGTGTGTCGGACTAGACGGCCCCGAACGCCTCGAGCGAGATGTCCACGGACGAGGTGTCCTCGGTGGCCATCAGGCGCGCGGCCTGCTCCACGTTGGGCAGCACGTTGCGGGCGAACCACAGGGCGCTCCACTTCTTGCCCTCGTAGAAGGCCTTCTCGTCGCCCGTGGCGCTCGCGCCCACGCGCTCGGCGATGACGGCCGCGTCCAGCAGCAGCCAGCCCACCGCCAGCTCGGACATCATGTTGAGGAAGCGGTTGGCCGACAGCGGGATGAGGTTCACCTTCGCGGCATCCTGCGACCAGCCGAGCACCGCCATGGCGCTCGCCATCACGCCCTCCTGCGCCGCGGCGAGCAGCTTGACGGACTCGCCATAGACCTTGTGCTCGCGGTGGGCCTCGATGAACGCGCCCACGTCCGACATGAACTGCTGGAAGTGCGCGCCACCGGCCTGGCCCATCTTGCGGCCCACGAGGTCCATGGCCTGGATGTGGTTGGTGCCCTCGTAGATGGAGAAGATCTTCGAGTCGCGCGTGTACTGCTCCACCGGGTAGTCCTGGCAGTAGCCGGCGCCGCCGTACACCTGGATGGCCTGCGAGCACAGGCGGTAGGACTGATCCGAGCCGTAGGACTTCACGAGCGGGGTGAGCAGCTCCACCTGGCCGCGGTGGTAGGCGGCCTGATCATCGTCCTTGCCCGAGAGCTGGTGCGCCTTGTCCGTGTGCATGGCCAGCTTGATGATGAGCGCGCGGATGCCCTCCACGTGGGCCTTCATGTCCAGCAGCATGCGGCGCACGTCCGCGTGCTCGATGATGGCGGCGCGGGGCGCGGTCGGGTCCTTCCACTTGTTCATGGGGGCGCCCTGCTTGCGGTCCTTCGCGTAGTCGAGCGCGTTGAAGTACGCGGCGCTCGCGAGCGACAGGCCCTGGATGCCCACGGCGATGCGCGCGCCGTTCATCATCTTGAACATCTGGCTCATGCCGACGTTCTCGATGCCGCCCACGAGCTCGCCCACACACGCGTCGTTCTCGCCGAAGTTGAGCACACAGGTGGCCGAGGCGCGGATGCCCATCTTGTGCTCGATGGAGCCCAGGGACACGTCGTTGGAGCCCTCGACGGTGCCGTCCGGCTTGACGCGCAGCTTGGGCACGATGAAGAGCGAGAGGCCCTTGGTGCCGGGCACCGCGCCGTCGATGCGCGCGAGCACCAGGTGCACCACGTTGGCGGACAGATCGTTGTCACCGCCGGAGATGAAGATCTTCGTGCCGCGGATGTTGTAGGTGCCGTCCGCGTTCTTGCGCGCCGTCGTCTTGGCCGCGCCCACGTCCGAGCCCGCCTGCGGCTCGGTGAGGCACATGGTGCCGCTCCAGGCGCCGTTGAGCATGCGCTCGACGTAGAGCTTCTTCTGCTCGGGCGTGCCGCACTCGGCGAGCAGCTCCGCGGCGCCGAAGGACAGGCCGGGGTACATGTTGAACGCGGAGTTGGCGCCCGAGAGGATCTCCTGGATGAGCACCTGCAGCATCATGGGGCCGCCCTGGCCACCGTGCTCCGGGCTCACCGAGACCGTCATGAAGCCCTGCTCGTAGAGCTTGTTCCACGCGTCCTTGAAGCCCTTGGGCGTGATGACGGCGCCGTTCTCCACCCGGCAGCCCTCGCGATCACCCGTGGAGTTGAGGGGCCCGAGCACGTCCTTGGCGAAGCGGTACGTCTCGTTGAGGACGGCCTTGGCCTCGTCCGGGCCCCAGGCGTCGAACGGGGCCTGTCCGACGACCTGGCCGAAGCCGAACTGCTCGAACAGCGTGAAGAAGACTTCGCGGAGGTCGGTCTTGAAGGTGTTGATACCGGCGGACATGGCTCTTCCCCGTACGTGAAGGGCGCCCGGCCGGACGACGTGCGTGAGCCAGGCCCCGAGTGGGATGCGGGGAAGGTTACGTCGATTGATTCTGGAGTCAACCGAGATTGACACCTCGCGTTGGAGGGGTGCCAGAAGACCTCCCCCCCGGGACTACCGCGAGTGAAAAATCCCCTACTTCGAGGCCTTCTTCGTGGCGTCCGGGGCCACGGCCGTCTTGGCGGCGGGCTTGGACGTCGTCTTCTTGCCGGACAGACTGCCGCCCTTGGTGTCGTCCTCCTCGCCCGGGGGCGCGGCGGTGGCGGAGGCCTGCAGGAGGCTCTCGCGCGGCACGTCCACGACGATGGGGGACTGGCCGGAGCGCTGCCGGTTCTCGTCCTCGAGCGAGTAGAAGAGCTGGATGACGGAGCTGCCCTTCATCACCAGCTCGCCCTTCTGGTTCTCCGCCCAGAGGTCCACCTCGACGAAGTAGCGGCCACCCTCGCCGTGCCGGTCGCTCACGCGGCCCTTGCACACGACGGTGTCGCCCGGCCACACCATCTTGATGAAGCGCACGTGGTAGCGGCGCAACTGCCCGCCGCGCGCCCAGTCACTGATGAGCTGGCCGAGCATGCCCATGATGAGCATGCCCGGGGCGTAGACGGACGGCATGCCCACGCTCTTGGCGTACAGCTCGTCCACGTGGACGGGGTTGAAGTCGCCCGAGGCGCCGGCGTAGCGCGACAACTGCACGCGATCGATGGGGGCCTTGGCGAGCGCCGGCAGCTCGTCACCGACACGAATGCCTTCGAAGTACAACTTGCGCGCGGGCATCACGAATTCTCCTTGGCGGCGCGGACGATGAGGGTGCGGCGGGCGCGGAAGACGAGGTTGCCCTCTTCATCGCGGCCCTCGTCCTCGATGACGGCGACATCCATCTTGCCCGCGGGGCCCGTGCGCTCGAGCACCTCGGCCACGCGCGTGGCGACGAAGATGCGGTCGCCGGCGAAGATGGGCCGCTCGTACTCGAACGACTGCTCGGCGTGCAGCAGGCTCTTGATGCCCACGCCCAAAAGCTCGCGCAGGTCCGCCGCGGAGCTGAACGAGGCGGGGAACGTGGGCGGGGCCACCACCGTGGGGTAGCCCGAGGCGCGCGCGTACTCCTCGTCGTAATAGATGGGGTTGTAGTCGCCGAGGGACTCGGCGAAGCGCCGGATGGCGCCCTTCTCCACCTCGTTCAGGAATGGCGGTGAGGCCCGGCCAATCGCATTCTTGTCCAGCATGTCCCTCTCCCTTTAACGACCGGCCGGAAGCTCGAGCACGGTCAAAAGACCGGCCTCGGCGGCCGTTACGCGCGGGGCGGCGTTCACCAGCATGTGTGCGGCTGCCCGGTCGCCAGGCACCCCCCCGCGAATGTCCACGACCAGCTTCGGCTCCGCTTCGATCTCGATGCGGTCGCCGGGATCATCCGCGCCCACCGCGATCGTCAACTCCAACCGGACGCGCTCCTGTCCCTCCTCCAGACCCACCGCGGACTGGAAGATTCCCGCCACCCGTCCCTTCTTCACGGGGAAGGCCCCGCCGGAGATGTCCTCCTCGGCGAACACCGGGACGATCTCCTCCTCGAAGTCGTCACAGTCCAGGCCCAGCCCGAGCGCGCACAAGGCCGCGCTCTCCACCAGCCCCACGTGGCCCAGTTGATCCCGGTCCACCAGGGCGAAGAACTCATCCTCGGTCAGGCCCGCGCCCACCTTGCGCTGCAGCGACTCGCGCCGATCGCGCGCGTCCACCACCCGCGTCACCGTGGCATGACGCACCGGCCCGCACGCCTGGCCCACCGTGGCCACCAGCCGATCCATCACGAAGCCCGGGTTGACGCCCGTGCCCAGCACCGCCACCCCGGCCGCCTGCGCCGCGTCCTCCAGCTTCTGCGCGAGCTCCGGGTACTTGAGGAAGGGGAAGGCGAGCTCCTCGCAGGTGGACACCACCGACATGCCCAGGCCGATGGCCTCGAGCAGCTGATCCATCACCTGCGCGAGGCGGGAGCCCGTGGCATGCAGCAGCACGACACCCTTGCGCCGCCCCACGGCGGCCTCCAGGGTGCCGACGACCTTGCCCTTCACTCCTGCCACCCCCAGCACTTCCGACAAGGGGCGTCCCACCAGTTGGGGGTTGGCGTCGATCGCGCCGAGCAGCTCCACCTCGGGCGACTGTTGGGCGGCCCTGGCGATCTCCTGCCCGATGACTCCCAACCCCATGACCACCACCGGGACCGGCCCTGCGGAGGCTCTAGGCATCGGAGAACTCTCCAAATATCAAGGAGTTACGACCCATATCGCGGGTCCCGCGCACCATAGACCACCCCCAGCCGGACAGGCAAGCGGCTCGTGAGGTGGGCCGCACCCGGGTGTGCAGAAAGGGCAAAAGTTCCAAGGGCTTGTCAAGCAAGCAGGAACACGTGGCGCCCATGCAGAGGGTGTGACCTTTGGGGGGGAAGCCGTGTATAACCGGCACCGTTCTTCAACGTCTGTTCTTCACTCGGTTTGGGAGGCTGTATTCATGGACCGCATCCTCGTGGTGGATGACGATCCGCTCATTCTGGCCGCGCTCTCGCGCATCCTCCAATCGGAGGGTTATGAGGTCATCACGCACACGGATCCCGCCCAGGCCGCCAAGGAGGAGGGCTTCCAGGTCGTGCTGACGGACTTCATGATGCCGCTGCTCAACGGCGTGGAGCTGTTGCGCACCCTGCGCGAGAAGAACCCAAGAGCGGTGCGCCTGATGCTCACGGCGGCGGCGGACTTCCGCACGGCCTCGGAGGCGGTCAACCGCGGCGAGGTGTTCCGACTGCTCGGCAAGCCGTGGTCGCTCAGCGAGCTGACGAGCGCGGTGCGTCAGGCCATCGAGCACTTCCGGCTGGTGGAGTCCAACGAGCGGCTGACCCGGGAGGTGGCGGAAAAGAACGCCGAGCTCACGGCCATCAATCGCGACCTGGAGCGCATGGTGGTCGAGCGCACCAACGGTCTGCTCGACGGCCTCATCAGCGCGCTGGACTACCGCGACACCGAGACCCAGTGGCACTCGCGTCGCGTGTCGCTCTACTCGCGCCGCATCGGCGAGGAGATCGGCCTGACGCCCACCCAGTTGGAGGTGGTGGAGCAGGGCGCGCTCCTGCACGACATCGGGAAGATCGGCGTGAGCGACACCATCCTGCTCAAGCCCGGCCCCCTCTCCCCCGAGGAGTGGGTGGAGATGCGCAAGCATCCCGAGTACGGCTACAAGATCCTCGCGAAGATGCCCTACCTGCACGACGCCTCGCTCATCGTGCTGCACCACCAGGAGCGCTGGGACGGCAAGGGCTACCCGCAGGGGCTCAAGAGCCGGGACATCTCCATCGGCGCGCGCATCTTCGCCATCGCCGACACGGTGGACGCCATCACCTCGGACCGCCCGTACCGCAAGGGCCGGCCCATGTCGGTGGCGCGCGACGAGATCAAGCGCTGCTCGGGCACGCAGTTCGATCCCGAGGTGGCCGAGGCCTTCCTGCGCATCCCCGATGCCGAGTGGCAGCGCATCCGCAAGAAGGTCGAGGACATGGAGAACGCCGAGAACGCCCTCTGGGCGGGCTTCACCCCCGGCAAGGTGCCCAGCCGCGTCGCGAGCTGAGCCCTCCCCCGTCGTTCAAGGCCCATGGCTCAGGGCCAGCTGATCAGGGCGACACCTCGACGTCGATCAAGGTGTCGCCCTCCAGCAGGGCATCCACCACGGCCATGCCGCCCGTCACCTCGCCGAAGGCCGTGTAGCGGCCATCCAGGTGCGGCTGGGGCGCGTGCGTGAAGAAGAACTGGCTGCCGCCCGTGTCCTTGCCCGACAGCGCCATCCCCAGCACGCCCCGACGGTAGGCCCGGCGGGTGATCTCGCAGCGGATGGAGTAGCCCGGGCCCCCTTCCCCATCGCCGCGCGGGTCTCCCCCCTGCGCCACGAAGTCCGGCACCACGCGGTGGAAGCCGAGCCCCCGGAAATACCCCCGCCGCGCGAGCGTCACGAGGTTGCCCGACGTCCTCGGCGCACCTGCGTCCAGCGCCACGGTGAAGTCCCCCTTGCGCGTGCGGAAGGTGAGCGTGGTGCCCGGCGCCGCGGGCTCGGGGGAGAAGACGTCATCGGGCAGCGCCTGGTGCGGGGCCCGCACCGGCTGGCCCGTGAGTGACGTCAGCGCCGCGGCCGCCACACGGCGCACGTGGGCATGCGGATGCGTCAGCCAGGTGCGCAGCGCCGGCTCAGCGTCCTTGCCCGCGAGCGCCACCCAGCCCTGGGCCACGGGCTCGGCCAGATCCGGCTCCCCGGGGACGCGGTCCACGAGCGCGCGGACCTGGGGCAGCGCCCGTGCGTCCTTCAACGCGCCCGCGGTGCTCGCCGCCGACGCCGCCACCACGGCATCCGCCCCCGAGAGCAAGGCGCGCACGGGCTCGGCGGCCTCGGGCACGGGATGGGCCGCCACCACCGCGAGCGCCGCCAGCCGTACCCGCGGCTCCGGATGCGTCAGGTGGCGCACCGCGACCGCCGCGCCCGCCGCCGACGGGGCGCGCGCCACCTCCTGGAGTCCCAGCGCCAGCCGCCACGCCTCGGGGGGCTCGCGCTCGCCACACCGCGGCGTCTCCTCGAGCGTGCCCCGCTGGCGATCCATCGCCGCCGCCAGCCGGCAGTCCAGGTTCAGCAGATCGCCCCGGGCCACGTCGGACGCGGCCCGCGGCAGGGCCTCGCGCAGCGCCCGCCGCAAGGTCGGCCACACCCGACGCCCCGCCTCGGGAAGGCCCTGCTGCGCGAGCGCGAGCAGCGCGTGCCCCGCGGCGGCGTCTCCGCGCGCCACCCGCTCGGCCCGCGGAGCCAGGCGCTCCAGTGAATCCAGGGCCGTGCAGTCGCCCATGCACCGCGCCGCCAGCTTCGCGAGCGCGCGAGACGCCTCGGCCGCCACGCGCGGCACCTCGTCCTCGAGCCGCGCGGCCACCACCGCCGCGTCTTCCGGCCCGCCCAGCTCCCCCAGGCCCTTGACGCACAGGGCCCGGATGTCCGGCGACGCATCCCCCAGCCCACGCCGCAATCCCGGCAGCGCGTCCGCCCGCTTCGCGTTCGCCAGGAGGTAGGCGCCCCCGTAGCGCGAGGTCTCGGGCTGGGCGGCGCGCATCAGTTCGCCGGCCCGCGCGAGGGGCGGCTTGTCCAGGAGGGCCCCCTGGCGCATCGCCACCCCGAGCGCGAGGGCCGCCCGACCCGCGAGCTCTCCCGGGCCATGCGCCAGCCGCGCGCCCAGCCGCGCCACCGCGTCCGGCGTGGCGAGCCGACCCAGCGCCTCGAGCAGCGTGAGCCGCGTGTTCACGTCCGCCTCCGTCGCCTCCGCGGCGAGCAGCGCGCGGGTCATCCGGGCCTTCTCCTCCGGCACGAGCGGCTCCCAGGCGAGGGCCATCACCCCGAGTCCAAACGCGGCCTCCTCACGCACGGACACCGCGGGGGCCTTGAGTGCCTGGACGAACACCTCGAGCGTGGAGGGCTCCTGGATGCGGGCCAGGGCCCGTAGGGCGCGCACGCGCACCTCGGGTGAGCCCTCGGAGGCCAGGGCCACCAGCCGCCCCTCACCCAGCGAGCGGTGATCCTCCCAGCGCGCGATGGACTCGAGGGCGGCGGACTCCCGCTCGGCGGCGGGGATGGAGCGGACACAACCCGGGAGCACGAGACCCCAGAGACACCCGAGGACACGCGCGGCGCGAGGAAGGGACATGGGGTCGGCGCGTAGGCCAATTCCTCGCGAAAATCCAGGGGTTAGGTTTTTCTTGGCGTTTGACTTGCGGTGCGCGCGCACCGGAAGATGGACGGCGCGTTCCCGCTTCAAGGAGCACCGGTCCTGAACTGCCCCGGCTGTAAGACGCAGGTCGCGGATGGCACCGCCATCTGCCCCTCGTGCGATTACATCATCGACTCTTCCTTCATCTCGTCGGACACCTCGGATGGCGAGTCGTCCGGCGCATCGCGCAAGCAGGGCGGCGCACCGAGGACGGCCCGTCCCGCGCGCGCCGGCAGTGGTTCCCGAAGCGCCGCGCCCTCCGCGAGGGCCCGTCCCGCCGCGCCCGAGCCCGACGCGGAGCCCGCGCGGGACGACGCCACCAACATCCGCTCCGCCGAGGAAATCCTGCGCAACGCGCCGCCGCGCGCCGCCCGTCCGGCCTCCGCACCGCGTGCCGCCGCGGGCGCCGCAAGCCGGCCCGCCCCCCGTCGGCAGGCCGATGACGACGAGGCCGACGCTCCCTCCTCGCGCCGCTCGAGCTCCGGCCCGGTGGAAGATCCCGAGCAGGTCGTCGCCGACTTCCGGGAGTTCGTCGGCGAGCTGAGCCGCGCCGATCGCATCGCCTTCTGGAGCGCGCTCGTCGTCGTCTTCTCGTCCGTCATGCCCTGGGTGGAGACGGCCGAGGACGGCGAGAACCTGGGCCTGCTGAGCCTGGGCTTCATCTGCGTGCTGCTGTCGCTCGGCGTGATCGGCGCGCTCACGGTGCGCGCGCGCAAGCTCCTGCCCCAGCTCAACGCGCTCGCCCCGTGGCTGACCCAGTTGTTCATGTCCCTCGTGTGCCTCGTGTGGTGCCTCATCTTCATGAAGCTCTCGTACGACGCCACCGAGGTGCCCTCGCCCATCGGCAACTCCACCATCACCAACTCCGCGCCCGTGTTCGGCGCCTACCTGGGCCTGCTCGGCTCGGTGGGCAGCCTCGTGGGCACCCTGCTCGGCCTGAAGGAGAAGCCGGCTTGACGACCCCGCCGTCCTCCCCGGCCTCCCCCGCCCTGGAGCGACTGCTGGGGGCCCTGGGCGCCACGGTGCTCGGCCAGTCCCACGTGGTGGCGGACCTCGTCACCGCGTTCCTCGCCCGGGGCCACGTCCTGCTGGAGGGCGTGCCCGGCGTGGCCAAGACGCTCACCGCGCGGGGCATGGCCTCGGCGTTGGGCCTGGACTTCACCCGCGTGCAGTTCACCCCGGACCTGATGCCGAGCGACATCCTCGGCACCCACGTCTTCCGACCCCAGGAGGGCGCCTTCCACCTGGTCAAGGGCCCCATCTTCACCGAGGTCCTGGTGGCCGATGAGATCAACCGCACGCCGCCCAAGACCCAGGCCGCGCTCTTGGAGGCCATGGAGGAGCGGCAGGTGACACTCGATGGCACCACGCACCCCCTGCCCGCGCACTTCTTCGTGGTGGCCACGCAGAACCCGCTGGAGCTCGAGGGCACCTATCCCCTGCCCGAGGCCCAGCTCGACCGCTTCCTCATGCGCGTGCGCGTGGGCTACCCCGCGCCCGAGGCCGAGCTGGACATGGTGCGCGCCTTCCACCAGCGCCAGGGCCGCGCCGCCCGGGTGGAGCGCGTGCTCGACACGGCCACGCTGCTGCAACTCCAGGAGCGCGCGGCGAGCGTGGCCTGTGACGAGTCCGTGCTCGCCTACACGGTGCGGCTCATCCGCGAGACGCGCGCCAACCCCCGCGTGCGCCTGGGCGCCTCGCCGCGCTCGGCCCAGGCCCTGCTCGCGGCGGCCAAGGCCCGCGCCACCCTGCACGGCAGCGACTTCGTCACCCCGGACGACGTGAAGGCCGTGTGCCCGAGCGTGCTCAACCACCGCCTGCTGCTCAAGGCCGAGGCCGAGGTGGAGGGCCTCACCGCGGACGACGTGCTGCGCCAGACGTTGGAGCGCGTCCAGGTTCCCCGGTGACGTCCGGCCGGCCCGTCCCCTCGGGACTCGCCGTGGCGCTCGTGGCGCTCGCGCTCGTGCCCGCGGCGCTCGCCGTGGCGGGCCCCGCCTTCCTCGGGCTCGCGCTCGCCCTGGACGTGGCCGTGCTCGCGCTGTGCGTGGCGGACTTCCTCGCCGCGCCGCGCGCCGCGCACGTGGCGGTCCGGCGCGAGGTGGAGCCCGTGCTGTCCTCGGGCCTCGCCAACCCGGTGCGCCTGGTGCTGGAGCTGCGCGGCCCCAAGGCCCTGCGCGGCCTGGTCCGGGACGAGGTGCCGCCGGGCGTGGACGCGCGGGGCCACCAGCAGGCCTTCGCCCTCTCGCCCCAGGCCTCCGAGGCCACGTGCGCCTATACGCTCACGCCCTCGGCGCGGGGCGACCTGCGCCTGGGCGACGTGCACCTGCGCCTCATGGGGCCCCTGGGCCTGTGCGCGCGGCAGGTGCGCGTGGCCGCCGCCCAGGAGGTGAAGGTGTACCCGGACCTCACCGGGCTCACGCGCGAGGCGCTCGCGCTCACCCTCGCGTCGGACGCGCCCGCCGAGCGCACCCTGCGCCGCGCCGCCGAGGGCCGGGAGTTCGAGTCCCTGCGCGAGTACCGCGCGGGGGATGATCTGCGCTCGGTGGACTGGAAGGCCACGGCCCGGCGCGGCCGCACCACCGTGCGGGTGTACCAGCCCGAGCGCAACCAACCCGTGCTCCTGCTGCTCGACTGCGGGCGCCACATGGCGGGCCGGGTGGAGGGCCGCCGCAAGCTGGATCACGCCGTGGACGCGGCCCTGCGCCTGGCCAAGGTGAGCCTGGACGCGGGGGACCAGGTGGGCGTGCTCGCCTTCGCCCGGGACGTGCGCGCCTTCCTCCCGCCGCGCAAGGGCGGCGAGCACCTGCGCCTGCTCACCGCCGCCCTCTACCGCGCCGAGGCCGCGCTCGAGGAGAGCGACTACGGGCGCGCCTACGACTTCGCCTTCGCGCGCTCCTCGCGCCGCTCGCTGGTGGTGCTCTTCACGGACCTGGTGGACCCCGACGCCTCGGGCACCCTGCTCTCGCGCACCCTGGCCCTGCGCCCCCGCCACCTGCCCGTGGTGGCCTCGCTCCTGGACGAGGATCTCCAGCGCGCCGCCACCCACGTGCCCCCCACCCTGTCGGACGCCTACGCGCGCCAGGCCGCGGTGCGCCTGGAGGAAGACTACCAGCGCACCACCCTCACGCTCCGGGACGCGGGCGCACTCGTGGTACGCGCTCCCGCGCGGGGTTTTGGCGCCGCGGCCGTCAATACCTATCTGCATGTAAAAACGCGCGGCCTGCTGTAGCGCCACGCTTCCGACGAAAAAGCGTGCCAAGCGTTCCGAGGCCGATTTTCCGGCCTCCGCGAAGACCCCCTTTACACGCGCGATTGCGTCAACAAAATGGCCGCCCATTCGTGCTACACGCCTGTGTGAGCACGCTCGAACGGACGGAGACAGGCGCTTGGCGGAGGTGAGGGAGTTCAGGGAGCTGCGGGTGGTGGCGGACGCGGCGGCGGTGATCGCCTCGGCGGAGGACGCCCCCAGCGAGGAGTCCGGTCGGCAGGCGTTGACGCCCTTCCACGAGCGGCTGCTCGCGGAGGAGCTCACCATCAAGAGTTCGGACTCGCGCGAGCGGCTGGCCGGGGCGCTCGCCGAGGCGCGCGTGGACCTGAACCCGCACCAGCTCGAGGCGGCGTGCTTCGCCATGGACTCGCTGTCGCGCGGCGGCTGCATGCTCGCGGACGAGGTGGGCCTGGGCAAGACGATCGAGGCGGGCATGGTCATCGCCCAGCTCATGGCCGAGGGCAAGACGCGCATCCTCATCCTCGCCCCGGCGGTGCTGCGCGCGCAGTGGAACAGCGAGCTGCGCGAGAAGTTCGACCTGGAGTCCGTCATGGTCGACGGCCGCACCGTGCGCGCCACGGGCAACTGCTTCGATCAGCCCTACCCCGTCATCTGCTCGCACCCCTTCGCCGCCAACAAGGCCGCGCTGGTGTCGGAGATTCCCTGGGACGTGGTCATCATCGACGAGGCCCACCGCCTCCGCAACGCCTACAAGGCGGGCCACAAGACGGGCCAGGCCCTGCGCGCCTCGCTCCAGGGTCGCCCCAAGCTGCTGCTCACCGCCACGCCCCTGCAGAATGACTTGATGGAGCTGTTCGGCCTGGTGACGCTGCTGGACGAGCAGATCCTCGGCCCCGAGCACGCCTTTCGCAGCCGCTACCGCCTGGAGGGCGAGACCGGGGGCCTGCCCGGGGACGCCGCCAGTGAGCTCAAGGAGCGGCTCGCCCCCGTGGTCCAGCGCACCCTGCGCCGCCAGGTGCGCGAGTACGTGCGCTACACCAACCGCCGCTCCATCGTGGAGGACTTCGCGCCCTCGCCCGAGGAGCACGACCTCTACGAGAAGGTGAGCGAGTACCTGCGCCGCTCCGAGGTCGCCGCGATCGAGCCGGGCAAGAAGACCCTGCTCACGCTGTGCTACCGCAAGCTCCTGGCCTCGAGCACCTACGCCATCGCCCCCACCTTGCGCCGGCTGAGCGAGAACCTCACCAAGCGCCTGGAGGCCGCGCGCCTGGGCCAGCGCGCCCTGGGCTTCTTCGAGCCCGAGGAGGCCCGTCAGTTCGCCGAGGACGGCGAGGACTGGCAGGACGGCTCCTCCTCCTCCGCCGACAAGCCCGTGAGCCTCCGCACGCTCGAGAACGAGATGTGGGAGCTCAAGCAGTACGCGGACCTGGCCGACTCCATCAAGGTGAACGCCAAGGGCGAGGCCCTCACGCGCGCGCTGGATCGCACCTTCAAGGTGATGAAGGGCCAGGGCTGGCCGGAGAAGGCCCTCATCTTCACCGAGTCCAAGCGCACCCAGCAGTACCTGTGCACGCTGCTGTCCCAGAACGGCTACGAGGGGAAGATCTCCCTGCTCTCGGGAGACTCGGGCGGCGGCCCCGAGGAGCGCCGGGCGCTCGTGTACGAGTTC
This sequence comes from Archangium primigenium, assembly GCF_016904885.1. Lineage (NCBI taxonomy): Bacteria > Pseudomonadati > Myxococcota > Myxococcia > Myxococcales > Archangiaceae > Melittangium > [Archangium] primigenium. The sequence goes on along the minus strand of NZ_JADWYI010000001.1, from coordinate 4,492,181 downwards.
CGCGACAAGACGCAGATCCTCATCTGCACCGAGGCGGGCGCCGAGGGCCTCAACCTCCAGTTCTGCAACCTGGTGGTGAACTACGACCTGCCCTGGAACCCGCAGCGCGTGGAGCAGCGCATCGGCCGCTGCCACCGCTACGGCCAGCAGCGCGACGTGCTCGTCATCAACTTCCTCAACCGCCGCAACGCCGCGGACGCGCGCCTGTACGAGCTCCTGGAGAAGAAGCTCAGCCTGTTCGACGGCGTGTTCGGCGCGTCGGACGAGATCCTCGGCGCGCTGGAGAGCGGCGTGGACTTCGAGCGGCGCATCTTCGACATCTACCAGTCCTGCCGCCACCCCAACGACATCAACGCCGCCTTCGACAAGCTGCGCTCGGACATGGAGGGCCGCATCAGCGAGCGCATGACCGAGGCGCGCTCGGTGCTCATGGAGCGCTTCGACGGCGACGTGCGCCGACGGCTGCGCATCGCGGGCGCGATGACCAAGGAGGCGCTGGAGAAGCGCCAGCAGGGCGCGCGGGCGCTCACGGGCTCGGTGCTCGGCAGCAACGCCTCGGGCCGGCTCCAGGTGGCCAAGGCCGCCTACGCCGTGCGCGACCGCACCCACGACGCCATCAACTACCTGCGCCTGAACGCCGCGGGCCTGCCGGCGAAGATGGCCCGGCTCGCCGGCCAGGAGGGCTGGTGGTTCGTCTACAAGTGCGAGACGACGGGCCTCAAGGCCGAGGAGCGCATGCTGCACCTGGTGCTGCTGCTCGAGCGGGACGGCAAGGGCTTTCGCGCCCTGCCCCTGGCGGACGGCGAGCACTTCATGAAGCTCGTGGGCGAGGAGGAGGCCCGCCTGCGTCCGCCCCCGGTGTCCGTGTCGCTCATGCAGGAGCAGGCCCTCATGGCCGCCAAGGACGAGGTGCTGCGCGCCGCCGAGCGCCGCAACGCCCTGGAGCTGGACGTGGCGCGCGAGCGCGCGGACCGCTACGCCGAGGACTGTCTGCTGGAGTCGCGCGAGGCCGTGGAGCGGGCGCGCGCGCACTGGCAGGAGGCGCGCCGTGAGGTGGGCTCGTACGAGGACCCGTCCGAGCGCATGAAGGCCCGGGCCCACGCCGAGCGCATGGAGCGCGAGTACCGCAAGAAGCTGGCCTCGCTGCGCAACGAGGAGGAGAAGCGCTACGCGGCCAAGGATCGGCAGATCTCCGACCTCATCACCAAGTCCAAGGTCACCGAGAAGCGCTCGCTCATCGCCTCCGCGTACTTCTGGCTCGTCTAGGGTCGGCGCTCTCTCACGCCCGTCCGGACCCGGATGCCCTACGATGTGGGGCGCTGGGACGAACACCCAAGGGACGAGTGATGACCGAGAGCAAGGCGAAGCCCAAGGCCAGGAGCACGTCGGCCGCCCGGAAGACCACGCGGAAGACCGCCACCCCGAGCCGACCCCTGAAGCGCCCCGCGCCCACCACGGCGAAGAAGGCGAGCACGGGGCAAGCCTCCGGAGACGCCGCGTCCCAGCGCATCGACCAGCGCATCCGAGAGCTGGGCGGATGGCGCGGCGAGACCCTGGCCCGCATGCGCGCGCTCATCCAGGAGGCCGTGCCCGAGGTGCTCGAGGAAGTGAAGTGGAGGGGTACCCCGGTCTGGTCCCTTGACGGCATCCTCTGCACCGGCGAGTCGTACACGAAGGCCGTGAAGCTCACGTTCGCCCAGGGCGCCAAGCTCCCGGACCCCTCGGGCCTCTTCAACTCCAGCCTGGAGGGCAACACGCGCCGGGCCATCGACCTCCCCGAGGGCGCCAAGGTCAACGCGCGCGCGTTCAAGGCGCTCGTGAAGGCCGCGGTGGCCCTGAATGCCGCCTCGAAGAAGAAGGCCAGGCCCACGGCGAGCAAGGCCCGGCCGGTGAAGCTCCTGTCGGGTGGCAATCCGCAAATCGCCAAGGGGGATGGCGACGCCCCGGTGCAGGCGTACCTCGCCGCGATGCCGGGCTGGAAGCGTGACGTCGGGCAGAGGCTCGACGCGCTCATCGTGCGGAGCGTGCCCCACGTGCGCAAGGCGGTGAAGTGGAACTCGCCCTTGTACGGCACGGAAGGTGGCTGGTTCCTGGGGCTCCACGTCTTCGCCCGCTACATCAAGGTGAGCTTCTTCCGAGGCGCGTCCCTGCGACCGGTTCCCCCCGGCCCCAGCAAGGATCCGAACACGCGCTACCTCGACCTCCACGAAGACGATGCGTTCGACGAGAAGCAGGTGGCGGCCTGGGTGAAACAGGCCGCCGCATTGCCCGGCGCGAAGCTGTGAGTGCCCTCCGAGATCGAGTGGGCTACTCGAACGTGACCTTCACGTCGTAGGCGCCGCTGGTCCACGAGGTCGCGAGGTACCAGGTGCCAGCGGGCGGGTCGGTATAGGTACAGCCCTGCGAGATGCCCGGACCCGTCGATGAACAGACGTACTTCGTGCTCGACGCGGGCTTGAGGTTCTGGACGTACAGCGCGACCCGCCCCGGGTCGCTCGCCGTCTCCGTGGGACCCCGCGTGGAGAACGTCAGCTTGCGCGCGCCGGTGGGCACTTGAATCCGGAACCCCTGATCGCCGGTCAACTCCGCCACGGCCACGCCATTCATCAACGAGGGATGGGTCGTGTCCGCGTTCCACGAGGTGATGCCCGCGACGACGGTGACCTGCGTTCCCCAGGAGGCGGACGCGGGCGTGCGAGACCTGACCGACACGAGCCGCTGCCCCTTGGGGCCGCCCAGGACGAAGGGATGCGGACAGAGCGTGAAGGGGCCAGACGTCGTGCAGGAGAGGTGGCTGTTGACGCCCACGTCCGCGAAGCGCACATCGGTGGGCGCGTTCACCCCCGCCTGCACATCCACCCGCATCATGTCGCTGCTCGAGGGGATGGTGACGGAGAAGACCTGCGTCTCGTTGGGACCGAGGTAGATGTTGGGCACGGGCGTGCCGAGCGTCAGGGGAATGACTTCCTGGGCGACACCGTGGCGCGCGGTCAGCACCCCGTCCTTGAAGTCCGTCTCGCCCTCGACCCGGATGAGCCACGTTCCGGGGGTCGGGTTCTCGATGACACAGATCTCCAGGTTGGTGGAGGACTGGCTCCGGCAATCCGCCTCGGACAGCGTCGGACGGGCCCCCTGACGGATCGCGAGGTTCGCATTGCCACGACCTCCCGACAGCCCCACCATCAGCCGGTTCTTGCCCGGCGGCACCTCCACCTGGAAGTACTGGACGGAGCCCAGGCTTCCCTTGAGGGCCACCACGTTCTCTCCGTTGCCCAGCGTCCTCACGCCCTCCCCCGGCGTCGTCGCCAGGGTCGTGAGCAGACGGGCATTCGCGAAGCTTTCCGTCCCCCGGACCGCGACGTACCAGGTCCCCGGCAGCGGATGGGCGAACTCGCAATCCTCCTCGTTGTTGGGATGCATGGAGGCACAGTCATAGGTCGTCCCCGGGGCCTCGCCGTGTTTCACATACAGGTCCGCGTTTCCCGTGCCGCCCGTGAGCATCACCCGGAAGTCGCTGAGGCCCGGCGGAACCTCGACCGTCCACACCCGCTCACCGCCCGGCGCTCCACCAAACGGTGGTTCCTCCAGACCCGGCGTCAGACCTGGAAGGGTGGAGCTGGTCGTCGCCCGGACGATGCCGTCGAACGCGGACGCACTGGCCACCAGCACGTACCACGCCCCCTCTTGGGGCTGCTCGATGAGACAGGACTGTCCGGGTGGAGCGTCGTTGTAGGTCCATGCCGTGGCCTTGCAGGTGAACTGGAACGTCGCGGGGGCCTCTCCGTAACGGACGTAAAGCTGCGTCTGGGTGGCGCGCGGGAAGGCATGGTCCACGCGCAAGTGTGTCTGGCCCGCCGGCACGTCGAGCCGCCAGTACCGGAACTCCCGCGGAACGCCCGAGGTGAAGGCCTCGGGAACGCCATCCGTCAGGGCGGCGACGGGCCCTCCCCCATACCCCGCGGTCAGGGAGCCAAAGACAATCCCCGACGTGTAATACACCGTGACGTAGTAGCGCCCGGCCTGGGGGCGGTACAGCGTGCAGGGAGATCTGCAACCGTCGCTGAAGTGGGTCGACCAGGCCCCGTACTTCACCATGGCCCAGTTGTTGTGCTCGGACGCGAGCGTGAAGGTGGCCTCCGTCTGTCCCTCCGGGACATCGACGACGTAGTACAGCCGCTCGGAGCTGTATTGCAGTGACGTGTCCTTCCACAACGCAGACACGGAGGGAACGCCCGCGGAGAAGCTCAGCCCGGAGAAGGTCGTGTAGCCACGCACCAGGATGAACCAGGTGCCCGGTGCCGGAGACGGGAACGTGCAACCCGACCCACACGAGGTGCCCTCCCCTCGCTTGGGTGACACACCCTGCTGGACGAACACCTCGGCGAGGCCCGTCTGTTGTGTCGTCCGGACATTCAGGAAGGGCATGCCCGCGGGAACGCTCAAGGAATAGTATCGGTCTTCCATCGTCCCGCCGGAGAGGCCCGTCACCTGCTGGTGGTTCTGCAGCACCGTCACCGTTCCGCTGCCCGTGCTGGCCACCACGCGGGCCGTCAGGTTCAACCCCGAGAAGACATTCGTCGCCCGGAGCACCACGTACCAGGTGCCCGCCTTGGGATTGTCGATCGTGCAGGAGGCGCCGCCGCTCGTCGGCGCGGTGGCGAGACAATCCACCGCCGCGCTGCCAGGGTACGGATCCGAGGGCTGCACGGACAACGCTCTCACGACGCTCGAGGTCTCCACCGCGAGCCGGGCCTGACCCGTCGGGACGTTGAGGGTGTAATAGAGCAGATCATCCCGAGAGGCGCTGATGCCCGTCACCGTCTGCCCTGACGAAAGCGTCACGGTGGGTTTCACGGTCCCCGTCACCGAGGCCATCAACTGATTGCCCGAGACCTGATTCGACAACAGGACGTAGTAGCGACCGGATCTGGGCTTGAAGATGTCACACGCCGCCCCGACGCAGTCGTGGAGCGTCTCGGTGGGGCGGGCCCCGAACCGGGCCTTCACCAGGCTGTTGCCTGTCACCTGGAACTGAAGCCTGCCCTTGGCCGCCGGGACATCGACGAAGTACATCGTCGGCTTGTTGGTCGTCGCGGACACCACGGTGTTGGGGAACAGCGGCAGGGGCTGGTTGAAATAGACCACCAGCTTCGCGTTCGCATACGCCGAGGATCCCTCGACCCTCACGCTCCAGGTGTCGGCGACCGGTGATGGGACGTTGCACCGTTCCTCGTTGGAAAAGCCGCGGGAACTGCAATCGTAGACAGTGGAGGTGGGAATCTCGCCGCGCCGGATGGCCAGGTGCGCATTGCCGGTTCCGCCCGTCAGCGCGAAGGAGACCTCCGTCAGCCCCGCTGGAACCCTGACCTGGAAGTAGGTCAGCGAAGACGCATCGCCGCTGACGGTGACGGGGACTCCGTCCAACAGCTCCGCTCCCGGAAGCGTGACGACACCGGCCTGGTGGGCTCCGGATTCCAAAGGCTCGGCGGAGGGTCCGAGGGCTTCACCACAGCCCATCAGCAACATCCACAACAGTCCAAGAACGCGGGCATCGTGGCGGCGCGCAGGCATGTCTTCCATCCTGGGACCTTCCGGTCCGGTAGGGACGATGAGACATTTTCACGGAGAGTCTGACATGGAGGCAGGCGCCTCCGCCGACAAGGCGATGCCGAGCTGACCGGCCCAGTACAGCAGCATGATGGGGTAGCCCGCCCAGGCCGTGGGGTGGACGAAGAGTTGGATGGCGAGCCCGCCATCGCTCGTGGCGAACGCCAGGGCGCCGGCCAGCGCCAACCCTTGCGCGCGCGGCGTCAGTCCCGCCCCGCCCCACAGGGCCGCCGCGCGCCACATCATCGTGCAGATGACGACGACATAGGCCGCCACCGGCGGTGCCAGGTCTCCGAGCCGAGGCCAGAGGAACGCCGTCGCCCCCATGGCGAACAGCGCGAAAGGCAGGCCCCGCGCGAGGGCCGGCGCGCGTGTCACCGAGAGGAAGGCGGCCACATAGGAGACATGGGCGAGCAGGAACGCTCCCAGGCCCGGCAGGAACAGGCGGGGAAACTCCAGCAACAGGTCTCCGGCCAACGAGAGCACGAGCCCCCCGAGGACCCGCCGCGCATAGCGCGTGGACGCGGGCCCCAGCCACAGCATCAGGCAGACGATGGGAATGCCCTTGACGCCCAGGCGCAGCGGAGCGTTCGCCAGCGCGATGCCCAACAGGTAGAGCCCTCCTCCCAGGACGCCCGCTGCCATGAGAATCCGGGTCCTGCCCTCCCGCGTCATGCGCATGCGCGCATCCTAGCCACGCGGTCACCGCCTGACGGGGCGATCCGCGTGCTTGACATCCCATAAGCCCAAACTTATGCGTGCACCCATGACCTCTTCCACCCGACACCCCGCCGACCGCCACGACCTGATTCGCGTCCAAGGCGCTCGGGAGAACAACCTGAAGGACGTCAGCCTCGACATCCCCAAGCGGCGGCTGACGGTGTTCACCGGCGTCTCGGGCTCGGGCAAGTCGTCGCTGGTGTTCAGCACCATCGCGGCCGAGTCCCAGCGGCTGATCAACGAGACCTACAGCACGTTCGTGCAGAACTTCATGCCGACGCTGGGCCGGCCCGAGGTCGACGTGCTGGACGGACTGACGACCGCCATCATCGTCGACCAGGAGCGCATGGGCGCCAATTCCCGCTCGACGGTCGGCACGGCCACCGACGCCAACGCGATGCTGCGGGTGCTCTTCAGCCGCCTCGGCCAGCCGTACATCGGCCCGTCCAACGCCTTCTCCTTCAACATCCCGTCGGTGCGCGGGGCCGGGAAGATTTCCATCGAGAAGGGCGAGGGAAAGACCGAGGAGCGCGTCTTCACGTCCGTGGGCGGCATGTGCCCGCGCTGTGAGGGCATGGGCTCGGTCTCCGACATCGACTTGTCGCGGCTCTACGACGACAGCAAGTCCCTCAACGAGGGTGCCCTCACCATTCCCGGCTACACGGCGGATGGCTGGCTCGTGCGCATCTTCGGCGCCTCGGGCTTCGTCGACCCGGACAAGCCGATCCGGGACTACACCCCCCAGGAGCGCCAGGACTTCCTCTACAAAGAGCCGACCAAGGTGAAGGTCGAGAAGATGAACCTCACCTACGAGGGCTTGATCCCGAGGATCCAGAAGTCGTTCCTGACCAAGGACGTCGACGCGATGCAGCCGCACATCCGCGCGTTCGTGGAGCGCGCGGTCACCTTCGCCCCGTGTCCCGAGTGCGGTGGCACCCGGCTGAGCGAGGCCGCCCGCTCCTCCAAGATCAAGGGCATCCACATCGCCGAAGCCTGCGCGATGCAGATCAGCGACCTGGCCGCGTGGGTGCGCGGTCTGGACGCGCCGAACGTCGCGCCCCTGCTGGCCTCGCTGCGGCACACGCTCGACTCGTTCGTGGAGATCGGGCTGGGTTATCTCAGCCTGGACCGGCCGGCGGGCACCCTGTCGGGCGGTGAGGCGCAGCGCACCAAGATGATCCGTCACCTCGGCTCGTCGCTCACCGACGTGACCTATGTCTTCGACGAGCCCACGGTCGGGCTGCACCCCCACGACATCCAGCGGATGAACGATCTGCTGCTGCGGCTGCGCGACAAGGGCAACACCGTTCTCGTGGTCGAGCACAAGCCGGAGTTGATCGCGATCGCCGACCACGTCGTCGACATCGGCCCCGGCGCGGGCACCGCGGGCGGCCAGGTGGTCTTCCAGGGGACCGTCGAGGGCCTGCAAGCCAGCGGCACGCTCACCGGGCGCCACCTGAACGACCGGATCGCCCTGAAGCCCTCGGTGCGCAAGGCCTCGGGGGTGATGAAGGTGCGCGGCGCCCGCTCCCACAACCTCAAGAACGTGGATGTCGACATCCCGCTCGGCGTGCTGGTGGTGGTGACGGGCGTGGCCGGGTCGGGCAAGAGCTCGCTCATCCACGGCTCGGTGGGGACCCAGGAGGGCGTGGTGTCGGTGGATCAGGCGCCCATCCGCGGCTCGCGGCGCAGCAACCCGGCGACGTACACCGACCTGCTGGAGCCCATTCGCAAGGCGTTCGCGAAGGCCAATGGCGTGAAGCCCGCCCTGTTCAGCGCCAACTCCGAGGGCGCCTGTCCGACCTGCAACGGCGCCGGGGTCATCTACACCGACCTGGGCATGATGGCCGGCGTCACCACGGTCTGCGAGGAGTGCGAGGGTCGGCGGTTCCAGGCGTCGGTGCTGGAGTACCGCTTCGGCGGCCTCAACATCGCCGAGGTGCTCGATCTGCCGGTCGCGGACGCGGTCGGCTTCTTCGGCACCGGCGAGGCGCGCACGCCGGCCGCGCACGCGATCCTGCGGCGCATGGCCGACGTGGGACTCGGCTACCTCCGGCTCGGACAACCGCTCACCACGCTGTCGGGCGGAGAGCGGCAGCGGCTCAAGCTCGCCACGCACATGGGCGCCGAGGGCGGTGTCTACGTGCTCGACGAGCCGACCACCGGCCTGCATCTGGCCGACCTCAAGCAACTGCTCGGCCTGTTGGACCGACTGGTCGACTCCGGCAAGTCCGTCATCGTGATCGAGCACAACCAGGCGGTGATGGCGCACGCCGATTGGATCATCGACCTGGGGCCGGGCGCGGGCCACGACGGCGGGCGGATCGTGTTCGAGGGCACCCCGGCCGCGCTGGTGGCGGCGAAGTCGACGCTGACGGGCGAGCACCTGGCGGCCTTCGTCGGCGGCGCGCCGAAGGCCAGCCCCAAGGCCCGCGGACAGCGCACCTGAAATGCTTGTGTGGAGCTTATTTCTGGTATTCAATTTATTCCAGTTTTTGCCCCACCCCTTGAAAGGAAGTGCCATGAAGAAGCTGACGTTCGCCCTGGTCATGACGGGAAGCCTGCTGACGGCGTGTGGCCCCGAGATGGAGGGCGAGAACCTGTCCGGGGAAACGCCGGACATGACTGCGGAGACCGCGGAGACCGCGGAGACCGCGGACACCGACGGCAAGGTGACGGCCATGGCCACGACCTGGCAGACCTACAAGTACATGCACTGCGCGTCGTTCGGTCAGTCCTGTTACAACCTCATCTACTCGAAGGACTACTGCGCCAACTACACGGGCAACAACAACAACGCCCAAGGCGTCGCCTGTTCGGTGCCCGGGACCTACTGCTGGGTCGTCACCCAGGACTGGGCCGTCTCCTACCAGTGCAAGTAGTCAGCTCACCCGCCCTCCCGGCAGCACCTCGAGCTCGACGAGAATCTGGCGCAGCTCGGCGACGTGCTCGGGAGGGAGCGCTCGCAGTGGGGCCCGGAGCGGCCCCACCGTGGTCCCCATCAACTCCAGGGCCGCGGTGATGGCGCGCGGCAGGCCGTGCGCGACGATGAACCGCAGCAACGGCAGCTGGCGATAGAAGCTCCGGCGGGCCCCGGCGAGATCGCCTCGCTGGATGGCCTCGTAGAGCTCGAGGTTGAGCTTCGGGATGATGTGGGGCGCGGCGGTGCACCAGCCGCGCGCCCCCGCGACGAACGCCGCCAGCGCCAACGGATTGCTGCCGTTGTAGAAGGCCACGTCCTCGCCGCACAGCTGGACGAGCCGGTGCATGCGGTTCACGTCGCCGGTGCTCTCCTTCACCATGGTGACGTTGGGAATCTCGAGCAGTCGGGAGATGACGTCGGGGCTCAGGTCGAGGCCCCCCGTGGCGGGGTTGTTGTAGGCGGCGATCGGCGTGGAGATGCCCCGGGCCACCGCGTCGAAGTGGCCGACGATTTCCGCGTCGCTCAGCTTCCAGTAGCTCATGGGGATGATCATCACCGCGCTGGCGCCGAGCTTCTCGGCGTGCCTGGCGTGGTGGAGGGTCCGCTCCGTGGTGAGACTCGACACCCCCACGAGCGTGGGCACGCGTCCCGCGACCCGCTGGATGACCACCTCCGCGACCTGCTCCCGCTCCTCGTCGGAGAGGTACGGCAACACGCCGGTGCTGCCCAGGGGCGCGATCGCGTGGACGCCCGCCTTCACCATGTCATCGACGATCCGGCCGAGCAGGGCCTCGTCGACGCGACCGCTCGTCGTGAACGGCGTGATCGGATAGGCCACGATGCCTTTGAGCGGGGCGTTCACGCGGCACCCCCTTCCGTCTCGTGGTTCTTGTCGAAGAACTCGTCGCCGCGGTCCGGCACCTCCTCGCGCAGCGCCACGCCCCCCATGTTCTGCAACATCGGAGCGTTCTCACACGCCAGGTACCGCGCCCGGCCCTTGCCGGTGTTCACGTGGTTGTGCCACGCCCACACGGGCACGTACACGGCGTCGCCCGCCTTCCAGGGGATCCGCTTCCCACCGACGTACGAGTACCCCTCGCCCTCGAGCACGAACAGGATCGTCTCGTAGGTGTGACGGTGACGGTTGGAGGACTGGCCAGGCTCCAACCAACCAATGGTCATGCTGAGGGCATGCGAGGGCAAGTCCACGAAGAACACCGGATGCTTGCGCGCCTTCGAGTAGTCGCCGTGCTGGCCCGCGCTCTCGACGGCGGGATGGGCGAGCCTGTCTGGCATCACCACCCGGGGTCGGGGCGGGGTCTTGTCGAAGTCGGCGGAATGAAATGTGTCGGCCATTCTTGGCTCCAGGGGTTGGGGCGTGTCGTGACGCGAGTCCGTGTGTAGCCAGAAGCTGGACCCCCCGAATCCTCCAGAATCGAAATGGGCAGGGGTCCAGTTGGTGGAGGCATGGCGGGGCTTGCTTGCCATTGAGCGAGCGCTCGCGTCGCGGCAGCCTGGACCCATGGAACGCTCCAGAAGCACCCGGACCGAGGGTCCAGGGCAGCGCCCGTGGCGGTTCGATTTCGCGCTCGAACACGACGGGACGGTCTCCCGGCAGACCCAGCTCACGCGCGCCATCGTTCGTGAAATCCAGCGCGGGCGGCTTCAACCGGGCGCGATGCTGCCCGGCAGCCGCACGCTGGCCGACCAGCTCGGCGTGAACCGGAAGGTCGTCGTGGCGGCCGTCGAGGAGCTCGTGGGCCAGGGCTGGCTCGAGACCCGTCCGGCCTCGGGGACACGGGTGGCCGCGTCCCTGCCCCGCTCGGCGGTCGCCGACGTGGAACTCCCCCCACCGCGCAAGACGGGCCCGAGCCGCCGGGAGGCGCCGTTCGTCTCCATCACCGATGGCCTGCCCGACCCGCGGCTCGCGCCGCTCACCGAGCTGTCGCGCGCGTACGCCCGGGCGCTCCGCTCCGTTCACCGGACGGCGGTGGGCTACGGAGACCCCGCGGGCGATCCAGGCCTGCGCGAGGTGCTCTCCGGCTTCGTCAACCAGGCGCGCGGCCTCTCCACGACCCGTGACGAGGTGTTCCTCACCCGAGGGGCCCAGGGCGCGCTGGGCCTCTATGCGCTGGCGATGCTCGGCCCCGGCGACGTGGTCGCGGCGGAGGTGCCGGGATACGCGCCCGCGTGGCGCGCGTTCGAGTTCGCGGGAGCCCGGGTCACCCACATCCCCATCGACGGGGATGGCCTGAGAACCGACCTCCTCGAGAAGACGGCGCGACGGCTGGCGGGCAGGTTGAAGGCCGTCTACGTGACGCCGCACCACCAGTACCCCACCTCGGTCGCCCTGGCGCCGGAGCGGCGGATGAAGCTGTTGCAGCTCGCCGAGCGCTTCGACTTCACGGTGCTCGAGGACGACTATGATTACGAGTACCACTTCGAGGGCGAGCCCTTGCTGCCGCTCCATGCGACCGGCGGCTCGCGGCACGTCGTCTACATCGCGTCCCTCTCGAAGCTGTTGGCACCGACGGTCCGGCTCGGCTACCTCGTCGCCTCGGACGCGTGCATTCGCAAGCTGAGGGAGATACGGGCGGTGCTCGAGCGGCAGGGCGACACGGTCCTCGAGCGCGCCATCGTCGAGCTGTTCGAGGACGGGACCATCCAGCGCCACGCGCGGCGGGCACGCCGCACCTACAAGGCCCGCCGGGACCACCTTCACGCGAGGCTGAGCGCCCTGCCCTCCCTGCGCGAGCACTTCGAGTACACGGTGCCCGCGGGGGGACTGGCGCTGTGGTTGAAGCTTCGCCGGGGGAGCGCGGAGGCCCTGGTGGCGCGCGCCCGCGAGGAGCGGCTGCTCATCGCGCCAGGCTCGACCCACCTCCCAGTGGGGCCCTTGGACGCCCTGCGCTTCGGGTTCGCCGCGCACGAGCCGGACGAGCTCTCGCGCATCTGTGACGCGCTCGCGCGCTGTGTCTCGCGGTGAACCCGCGCCTTGACAACTTAGGAGTCCTAACTCAGTATCTTCCCATCATGACCGACCGGCGTCCCCCGTACTTCGACGCGCACACCGAGCCCGTCGCCACGCGCATCGCCACGGGTCTGCACAAGATCGGGCTGGCGATGAAGCAGCAGGCCTGGCAGCAGGCGAACGAGGAGGGCCTCTCCGCGACCCAAGGGCAGATCCTCGCGGCGCTGGTGGGGCATGGCCCGCTCACCGGCACGGAGCTGAGCGAGCGCCTCGGGGTGACGCTGCCGACCATCAGTGACTCCGTGCGCGTGCTCGGCACCAAGCAGCTCGTGACGAAGTCGCCGGATCCGCGTCATCCGCGAGCGAGCCTGCTGACGCCCACGGAGAGGGGGGCCGCGCTGGGCGCCCGCGCGCGGTCCTGGCCGGAGTTCATGGCGGAGGCCGTCGCCGACCTGGCTCCCGAGGAGCAACGCGCGTTCTTCGCCGGGGTCATGAAGATGATCCGCTCGCTGCAGGAGCAGGGGCTCATCCCGCTCAGCGGCATGTGTGTCACCTGCAAGCACTTCCGCCCGAACGTGCGTCCGGGAGCCTCCCCTCACCACTGCGCGCTCGTCGATGCGCCGCTGGCGGGAGAGCAACTTCGCCTCGATTGCCCAGAGCAGGTGCGCGCGGAGGACACCGTGCGCCAGCAAGTCTGGGAGCAGTTCTTGCGGCGCGGCTGACGCCCTACCCGCCCCCCCTGCCTCACCCCGGTTTCCGCGGCCCTGCTGGCCGACGGCGAAAGCGGAGCTTTGCTCCAAGGAGGAACATCCATGAACAACATCCCCGGCTATACCCTCGGCACCCCGTCGCTTCCGCGCTCACCCGTCACGCTCGCCGACTTCGAGCAGATGAAGGCGAGCACGCTCCTCGGAGACGAGGACCTGAAGTCCCTCCGGATGTCGCACGACATCGTGAAGGACCACGTCGAGGAGATCCTCGATGTCTGGTATGGCTTCGTGGGAAGCCAGCCCCACCTGCTCGCCTCGTTCACCGGCAAGACGAATGGAAAGCCCCTCGGGGACTACCTCGGCGCCGTGCGCAAGCGCTTCGGTCAGTGGATCCTCGACACGGCGCGCGCCGAGTACGACCAGAAGTGGCTCGACTACCAGCACGAGGTCGGACTGCGCCATCACCGCGTGCAGAAGAACCAGACGGATGGCGCGCCGTCGACCGACATCGTCCCGTTCCGCAACCTCTTCGCGCTCATCTTCCCGGTGACCTTCACCCTGCGGCCCTTCCTCGCCAAGAAGGGCCACTCGAGCGAGGACGTCGACAAGATGCACGCGGCGTGGCTCAAGTCGTGCCTGCTGCAGGTCACGCTCTGGAGCCACCCCTACGTGAAGGACGGTGACTTCTAATGGCGCCCCAACCCGCCCCCGCGTGGCACACGACGGACTGGCTCAACACCCCGAAGCCCCTCTCGCTCGAGCAGCTTCGCGGACAGGTCGTCCTCCTCCATGCGTTCCAGATGCTCTGCCCCGGATGTGTCTCGCGGAGCATTCCCCAGGCCCAGCGTGTCGCCGAGGCCTTCGCCGGGGCCCCGCTCGTGGTCGTGGGCCTGCACACGGTCTTCGAGCACCACGAGGCGATGAAGCTCGCGTCGCTCAAGGCGTTCGTCCACGAGTACCGCATCCGCTTCCCCGTCGGCGTGGACGCGCCCGACCCCGACGGAGGCGCCATCCCCCGGACGATGAAGGCCTATGCGATGCAGGGGACGCCGACCACGCTGCTTATCGACGCACAAGGCCGGCTGCGGCGCCACGTCTTCGGCGCCCACGACGACCTGCTGCTCGGCGCCGAGATCCAGACCCTGCTGCTCGAGGCCCGTGACGTCTCGCTCGACCGACCGCGTCCCGAGCCGGTGGCGCCGGCCCCGGGCTGCGATGCGCAAGGGTGCGCGCTGCCCACGCGCGGCTGACACGCGTCCCCCCTCTCCAGAATCCTCGGCCTTTCGCGCCGCGACATGATGCCGCACCCGGTCCGTCCCCTAGGGGCCATGCGTACCGGGTGGTATCCCTCGCGAGGAGAGGAGACCTCATGAAGAACTTGGCGGAAGAGTGGACGCGGCGGTTGCTCGTCGATGCGGGCGTGCGCGAGGGCATGCGCGTGCTCGACATCGGTTGTGGCGGAGGCAACGTCACCTTCCTGGCGGCGGAGCTCGTCGGGGCACGGGGGCACGTGGTGGGCCTCGATCGGGACGCGGCGCCACTCGAGGCGGGACGCCAGCGCGCCCGCGAGCTCGGGGTGACGCATGTCGACTTCGTGTGCGCCGACCTGGGCTCACCGTTGGAGGGGCACGGGCCATTCGACGCGGTGATTGGACGGCGCGTGCTGATGTACCAGCCCGACGCGGTGGCCTGCCTCACCCGGCTCGCCGCCGTGCTGGCGCCCGGGGGCCTCATCGTCCTGCAGGAGCATGACGCGACGGCGATGCCCGTGTGTCAGCCGGAATTGCCGCTGCACCGCCAGGTGAGCGGCTGGATGTGGGAGACCGTCGCGCGCGAGGGCGCGGACCTGCGCATGGGCCTGCACCTCGCCCCGGCGCTGGAGAAGGCCGGGTTCACGGTCGAGCGGGTCCGCGCCGAGGCCACCGTCCTCACGCCCACGCAGTCGCACCCCATTGGCCACATCCTGCGCGCCATGCGCGGGCGCATCGTGGAGAAGGGGGTCGCGACCGAGGAGGAACTCGCGCTGGACACGATCGACGCGCGGCTCGCCGAGGAGCTGCGGACGGCCCACGGCACCTGCCTCTGGGAGATGGTGTTCGGCGCCTGGGCGCGAAAGGCCGGCTGAGCTCAGAAGGTGCCGGCCAGGCCCACCGCCGCGCCCCGGGACGAGAAGCTCACCAGGGGCTGGATCGTCCGCGGCTTCCCCCCATGCTCGGTGACCTCGTAGCCGATGATGGCGCCGAGCATCATGAAGGGCATGGGGATGAGGACGGACATGAAGAACGGGCCCAGGTGCTCGTAGCCGATGGAGGCGTTGATCAGCAGGCCCGCCGCGCAGCCCACCAGAGCACCCAGGAAGGGTCCCGCCCACCGCGCTTCGCCGCCCATGAGCTGTCCAGGGATATAGGCCCCCAGGGCCACGGCGCTCCCGAAGGGGACGAAGAAGGCGGCGTAGGTCAGGGACGTGTTGTCCGCGAGCATGCGGGCCCCGCTCGCGGCGATGAGTCCGACGAACGTCCCCACGAACTGGCCCACGAGGACGCCGCCCATCTCCGCCAGGATGCGCAGCACGGCGGGGGGGCGTTCGGACGCGTCCAGCAACCGCGCGGACTCGGGCACGAAGGACTCGCTCGGCGCCTCCGTCGTCTCCGCGGGAACGTCCTCGTCGGCGGGCGCTTGCCCCGCGAGGCTCGGGAGCGGAACGAGCAGCAGCAGGGACAGCAGGGACCACAGGAGAAGGGTCGGGACGACACGCGCTTGAGGGATCATGCCCGGGCCCCTTTGCAATCCATGCGCCGACACACCGTTCCCCTCGGAAACGAGGCCGCCGCGACCTGGGCGTGGCCCGTCCCGCTCCACTCCATGCATGACACGGATGACCCTAGCCCCGACCATCGGTGAAGCACATGCAGTGCGGGAGCGCCACGAGAGCGGAGCAGTCCCACTCGGCCCGGCCGTGCGGATAAGCTCGTGCACACCATGAAGCTCCACCTTTGTCTCCTCTGCGCCGTCCTCCTTGCCCTGCCGGGCTGCTTCATCGTCCGTCATGATGCCCACAGACCTCACAAGGACGACCGGGACCGGCCCGGTTGCCGGCCCAGTGAGTACTGGGATGGGCACCATTGCCGACACAAGGGCAAGGGGAAGGGCGCGCGCAAGCACGACCACTGACGGGTCCGCCCAAGGCCCGGACCCCGCGCATGACCCGGTGAACGCGTCCCCTGGGCCACTCACGTTCTCTGACGCCCTCTCGGGGCACTGTCATCTCAGCCCGCGGGCGCCCTCAATTCCCGGCGGAGGATCTTCCCCACGTTGCTCTTGGGCAGCTCGGCGCGGAACTCGATGAGCTTGGGCCGCTTGTAGCCCGTGAGCTGCTCCCGGCAGAACGCCTGCAATTGCTCCTCGGTGAGCGCCGCGTCCTTCTTCACCACGAAGAGCTTCACCGCCTCGCCCGAGCGCTCGTCGGGCACGCCCACGGCCGCCACCTCCAGCACGCCGGGGTGCGCGGCCACCACGCCCTCGACCTCGTTGGGATAGACGTTGAACCCAGACACGAGGATCATGTCCTTCTTGCGGTCCACGATGCGCAGGAAGCCGCGCTCGTCCATGACCCCGATGTCGCCAGACTTGAGGAAGCCGTCCGCCGTCATCACCCGGACCGTCTCCTCCGGGCGGTTCCAGTAGCCCGCCATCACCTGGGGGCCGCGGATGCAGATCTCCCCGGGCTCGTGCAGCGCCACGTCCCTGCCCTCGTCATCCCGCAGGGCGACCTCGGTGGACGGCAGTGGCATGCCGATGCCTCCGGAGAACTCCGGGGCGGTGACCGGATTGCTCGCCACCCCGGGCGACGTCTCCGTCAGGCCATAGCTCTCGATGAGCGGCACGCCCGTGAGCGCGAACCACTTCTCCGCCACCGCCCGCTGCGCCGCCTCGCCTCCGGTGTTGGCGATGAGCAACTGGGACAAGTCCAGCCGGCCCAGCTCCGGATGGTGGAGGAGCGCGTTGAAGAAGGTGTTCACCGCCGGCAGCACATGCAGGGGCCGCCCCGCCAGTGTCTGGATGATGCCCGCCAGGTCCCTCGGGTTGGGGAGGAGGATGTTCAGCGCGCCCAGCCGCATGCCCAGCAGCGCGCAGTTGTTGAGCGCGTAGATATGGTAGAGCGGCAGCACGCACACGAAGGTCAGGGGTTGATCGGGCCGCTTGCGCAAGGCGGGCCGCAGCCAGGCCTCGGTCTGCGCCAGGCTCGCGAGGAGGTTGCGGTGCAGCAGCATCGCGCCCTTGACCACGCCCGTGGTGCCGCCCGTGTATTGGAGGAAGGCGACGTCCTCTGGCGATACCGGAACGGGCGTGAATGACAGCGATTGGCCCTCGGCCAGCACCCGCTCGAAAGGAATGGCCTCGGGCAGGACGGAGGCACTCCCCGGCGCGCCCGCGGAGACCGTCACCACGTGCCGCACGGCCGTGCGCCCCTGGACCTTCTGGAAGGTGGGGACGAAGGCCTCCAAAATGACGAGCGCCACCGCCCCGCTGTCCTGGAGTTGGTACTCCAGCTCGCGCGGGGTGAAGAGCGGGTTGACGTTCACCACGGTGCAGCCCGCGCGCAGGAGGGCCGCGACCCAGACGGGATAGGCCAGGGTGTTGGGCATCATGAGCGCCACGGCCGCGCCTCGCCCGAGCCCCCGGGCCTGAAGCCACGCCGCCACCTGGCGTGACCGGGCGTCCAGCTCGCCGTAGGTCAGGGATTGGCCCAGGCACTCGAACGCCGGACGCTCGGCGAACTGGTGGAAGGACGCCTCCAGGAACTGGACGAGCGAGGTGGAGCGCGCACCGTCGATCTCAGCGGGAACTTCCGGGGGATAGTGATTGAGCCAGCGCTTCTCCACGTGGGGATCTCCTTGCCACTCCGAGGGCGTCGGATGATGGCACAGGCCGCCTGCTCTCCGAGAGAGCTGGTGAGAATGGCCGGGCCAACGGAAGGAGCGGTCGTTACCTTGCCTTCATGGCCGCCGCTCGACCCGTCCGACCGCCCTGGAAGTCTGGCTTCGTGCTCGTGTGCAAGAAGTGCTCGGGCAACGACAAGATTGATCTGCGCAAGTGGCTCGAGCACAAGCTGCGCGCCGAGGGGCACGAGGATGACGTGCACATCCTCAAGATGAGCTGCATGGACATCTGTCCCAAGGCCCGCGTCATGGCGGTGATTCCGCCGGGCCAGGGGGGCTCCACGGGCGGCTGCTATGCGGTGGATCCCGTGAGCGAGCGGGAAGATTTCTACCAGCAGATCCTGAAGATTCTTCCGGACACCCTGCCGGACACCCACTAAGCCCTTCAGGGTTTCAGCCGGACCTTTTCAACCGCACCCACGTGGCGCCCCATCCGCCATCGGCCTCGGAGGCGGACCGGAACGACTCGACCTCGGGCAATCGGGGGAGCAGCGTCTGGACCGTGCGCCGCAGCGCGCCCGTGCCCTTGCCGTGGATGATGCGGATGTCCAGCACGCCCGCGTCCCGGCACGCCCGCAGGTACTCCGTCACGACGTCCTTCACGTCCTGGGGGCGGAAGAGGTGCAGGTCCAGGGTCCCGTCCAGAGGCAGCGCGACCGGCGCCTCGGGGTCGAAATCGTCGTCGGACCCGTCCCTGTCCTCCTCAACGCCCACGGCGCGCGCGCTCTGACTCGTCGTGACGACGCAGTGCTTCCTGCCGCCGCCGCTCCAGCGCGCTCTGATACTCGCTCTCCAAGGTGGAGACCTCGCTACGCAGGGCGGAAAAATGTTTACGCACGTCTTCCCAGCTATCTCCCGCTCGCACGGTTTGGGCCTGGGACTCGACCCCCGAGCCGGCACCACCGGCCGCTGCCATGCGTACCACCATCGCCGCGACTAGGACCGATTTCATGCTTCTCCCTTGAAGCAAGCCGCGTGCCAATGGTCAGAGCTGTTGAGGGCCCCACGAGCGAAGCGTACCCCGGGACGGAGGGTGATCAAGAGCCCACACCCGGAGTGTTTCGCCTACGCGACATGACGCTCCGCGCAAGCTGCACGGCGGTGAGGGGCGCGCTGCCCTCGGCCTTGTTGTTCAGGGTGATGAAGACCGGCCGGCCCAGGTTGAGCGCGGCGGTGGCCACGCGGGCGAGTCCCTCCCGGGTCCTCGGGTCCTCGTCCACCAGGCGGTCGAAGGGGAAGTAGCGCTTCCTCGCCTCCTCGTAGTCCAGGTTCGGCGGCAGCATCCACCGGGCGACCAGCGCGGGGCCCTGGAGGGCCCGGAGGCGCACCGCCTGCTTCTCCACGGGGGGAAGGTTCTTCCACACGGCCAGCACCGGCGCCGCCCCCACGTCCGCGAGCGCCTGGGCCAGGGCCTCGGTCATCAGGGCCTCGTTGCGCACCTCGACGGCATAGAGCGGCCCCCGGGGCAGCGCCGCGAGGAAGGCGTGCAGCCGCTCGATGAAGGGGGCCGCGCCGCCCAGTTCCTGCACGTCCTGCGGCGGCAGTTGGAAGACGATGGGGCCCGCCTTCTCCCCCAGGCCCTCCACACACGGCGCCACCACGAGGTCCGTGGCGTAGGCGGCGTCCAGGAAGCGCTCGTTGGGCTGACCTCGCACGTCGCCATAACGCGCGTGCAGCGGCCAGCGGGCGAGCGTGCAGGCTTCATGGGCCTTCACGAGGAAGCGGAAGCCCTCGGGCACCTGGGCGGCGTACTCCGCGAAGGTGGTGGCCGGGATGGGGGCGTAGAACGTCCGGTCCACCCCCACGGTGCGCAACACGGGGTGCCGGGCGTAGGCCGCGAGCCCCTCCCGGGACAGGCGCGCGGGCGTGGCCTCCCGGTCGTAGACGAGCCCCGACCAGCCCGGAAAGGTCCAGGAGGACGTGCCCAGGAAGAGGCCCGCGGGCAGCCCCTGCCCCAGCGCCTGGACGTCCTCGGGCTGCCCGGCGGGCCCCACGGGCTCGCCCCGGCTCCGGCGGCCCTTGGGCCCCCCGGGGCTGGGCGCTCCGGTGAAGAGATCGAGTTGGGAAGGATCCTGCTCGGCCATGGCGCGCTCCTCGTGACTCTATTTCTAGAGTACGGCGGAACGGCCAGACTTCCAAGGTTCTCTCGCGGGAAACACGTCGGGACGGGCGCGCGGCGCACGCGTCCCCTGGAGGGCGGGCGGGAGGGCGTGGGGTCAGGCGCCGCCGGAGCGGTCCGCCGCCACGCCGCGCACGGTGTGCACCGCGGCGTCCACCTCGGCGAGGATGCGGCGGGCGTGCGAGAGGAAGGCCTCGCCCGCGGGCAGCAGGCGCATCCCCCGGGCGGTGCGCTCGAAGAGCGGCGCGCCCAGTTCATCCTCGAGCGCCAGGATGTGACGGCTGAGCGGCGGCTGGGACAGGTGGAGCCGGCGCGCGGCACGGCCCACGTGGCCTTCCTCGGCCACCGCGACGAAGGATTGGATGTGCGTGAGGCTCACGCGTCCAAGTCTAACCGCTTCCCGGTCCCCCCGCCTCATGCGCATCCAGCATTGGACGCCGGGCGCGGGGCGCGGCCACCGTGGCGCCATGGGCATTCCATTGATGAAGGACGGAGAGGTCGAGCGGCTGCGCCTGGCGGGCCGGGCGGCGGCCGGGACGCTCGCCTACGTGGCGTCGAGGCTGGCACCGGGCATCACCACGGCGGACATCGACGGGTGGGTGCGCGAGGACACGGCCCGGCGGGGCGGCACCCCGAGCCAGCTCGGCTACAAGGGCTTTCCGGCGGCCGTCTGCACGAGCCGCAACCACGTGGTGTGCCACGGCATCCCCCGCGCGGACGAGCGGGTGGGCCCCGGGGACATCCTCAACGTGGACGTCACCACGTGCCTCCATGGCTTTCATGGCGACACCTCGGCCACGTTCCTCATCGGCGAGGTGTCCGACGAGGCCCGGCACGTGGTGGACGTGGCGCGGCGGTGCCGGGACGCGGGCATCGCCGTGGTGCGCCACGGGGCGAAGCTCGGGGACATCGGCGCCGCCATCCAGGAATTGGCCCAGCAGGAGGGCTGCAGCGTGGTGTCCGAGTTCGGCGGCCATGGCATCGGCCACCAGATGCACGGGCCGCCCCATGTGTCCCACGTGGGCAAGAAGGGCACGGGCATCACCCTGCGCTCGGGCATGGTCATCACCATCGAGCCCATGGTGAACCTGGGCCGCGCGGGCATCCGCCTGCTGCCGGACGGGTGGACGGTCGTCACCGAAGACGGCCGCCTCTCGGCGCAGTTCGAGCACACCGTGCTCATCACCCGCGAGGGGTGCGAGGTGCTCACCCCGACGCCCGAGGACTTCCCGGGCGCGTGAGGTAGAAGGGGCGGCATGGACCTGCGCTTCATCGACCCCGCCCACCCCCTCTATCCCCAGGAGTTGGAGCTGCGCTACCAGGTGCTCCGGGCGCCGCTCGGCATGGATCGCGCCTCGGTGAAGTTCCCCTTCGACGCGCAGAGCCTGCACCTGGTGGCCGTGGAGGGCCCGCCCGAGGCCCTGGAGGTGGTGGGCTGCGTGCTCTTCCACCCCGAGGGCCCCCACACCGGGCGGCTCTTCCAGATGGCCGTGAGCCCCACGCGCCAGCGAGGGGGCCTGGGCGCGCGGCTGGTGCGGCACCTGGAGGAGGCGCTCCGGGCGCGCGGCATCCAGGAGGTGACGATGCACGCGCGCGCCCACGTGGCGGGCTTCTACGGCACGCTCGGCTACGCGGTGTACGGCGAGCCGTTCGTGGAGGTGGGCATCCCCCACGTCCACATGCGGCGGCGCCTGGACGCCGCGCCCTGAGTCACGGCGTGCCCACGAGCTCGCGCACCACCTGCAGCATGCGCGAGAGCGTGAAGGGCTTGGGCACGAAGGCCGTGCACGGCAGGTGCTTCCAGAACGAGGGCGGCGCCGCGCTCATCATCACCACGGGCACCGCGCTCAGCCGCGCGTCCTGGCGCATCGCCGCGAGCAGCTCCGGCCCGTTCATCGACGGCATCATGTAGTCGAGCAGCACCAGCGCGGGCAGCTCCTCCGCCATGCGGTCCAGGGCCTGGCGGCCGTTGAACGCCACCTGGACGCGATAGCCCTCGTCCTGGAGGAGATCCCTCAAGGCCTCGGCCATTCCGAACTCGTCATCGACGATGAGAAGCGGGCCCATGACCTATTGGCCCCGCGGGAGGAACGGAGACCTGGCGACTCCCGTCAGAAGCTGCTGCCCCTCCTCGAGCACGGGCCCCACCTCCAAACCCGTCGATCCGATCAACAGCTCGCGGAAGGACGGATCGTAATCACTGGTGCGCATCTTGAGCACACACACGAAGCGCCGCAGCTGGGCGTTGAGCTCCACGGTGCGCAGGTAGAGGGTGTTCTCGGCCACCATCGACAACCCCTGGAGCGGGAAGCGCAGCTGGGGTCCGAAGGCGGACGGCGTCTCCGCGGAGAACAGCAGGGTCACGTCCCGCTGGCGGCACTCGCTCACCAGCGCCGCGAGGAAGCGCACCACCCGGTCCCGCTGGCTCGCGGCCTTCTGGAGCGCGTCGTACCCATCCAGGAAGAGCCGGCGCACCCGGCGCTCGCGCACGAGCGTCAGCAATTGCGTGCCCAGCTTGTCGAGCAGGTTCTCGGTGGGCGGCCGGAAGCTCACCTCGAACGTGCCCTGCTTCATCAGGGGCAGCAGGTCCACGCCAATGCCGCGGGCCTGCTCGATCATGCGCGTCGGGGAGTCGTAGAAGGCGAAGTAGTGGCTGAGCTCCCCCCGGCGGGCGCCTTCCGCGAGGAAGTTCACGCCCAGCAGCGTCTTGCCTCCACCCGGGGGACCGAACAGGAGCGTGGTGCTCCCCGAGGCCACGCCGCCCTGGAGCATCGTGTCCAGCCCCGGCACGCCGAACGGCCGCCGCAGCGAGGGCGGCTGCTCCTCTCCCCCGATGTCCGCCACCATGCTCTCCAGGCGCGGGTAGACGACGAGCCCATCGGCGGTGATCTCGAAGCCGTGCCGGCCGAGCAGGTGGGGGCCGCCCCGGAACTTGCGCACGTACAGCTCGCGCCGCGTGCGCACGCCCTGGGTGCGCTGCTGCAGCACGATGAGGCCATCCACCATGGTGTGCTCGGCCCGCAGGCCCTTGCCCGCCCCCGTGGTGAGGATGAGCGTGGTGCACTCCAGCAGGTGCGTCACCACCTGGAGGCTGTGGATGAAGCGCTTGAGGGCCTGCGGCGACGACGCCACCTCCTCCGCGGCCACCAGGCCATCGAGCACCAGCAGGGACGCGCCCCGAATCCGGATCTCCTTGCGGATGAGCTCCAGCAGGGCCTCCAGCCCACCGTCCTCCAGCGCGTTGAAGGCGCTCACGTAGGTGACGGTGTCGGGAATGCGGTTGGTGTCGAAGAAAGACAGCGTGTGCATGTTGGAGACGAGCTCCGCGTGCGACTCGGCCAGCAGCGTGACGTACAGCACCCGCTCGCCCTGGCGGATGTGATGGAAGCACGTCTGGTTGGCGAGGATCGTCTTGCCCGCTCCTGGCAGTCCCATGACCATGTACGTCCGGCCCCGGAGGAAGCCCCCGTGGAGCACGGTGTCGAGGCCGGGAATACCCGTGGAGATCCGTTGCCTCGGCCCTGGACCACCTGCAGTCATCGCTCTTTCTCTTTCTGGCTCAACGCGCTGGGACCCCTGGCGCTAGCACAGCTTGCTACCTGGGAACAGGGTGTTGACGAGCCCTGAACACAACAAGGGCATACCCCCCGCGACCCCACCGTCTGATGCCCAACTCGGCGAGGGAGCATCCGCCTCCCACGCCATGGGCACTGGTAAGGCCAAGGGCGAGGAGGAGCCCCCATGTCCGGTCCCTTGAGTGAGTCCGAGTTGGAGCACATCCATGCCTACTGGCGCGCCGCCAACTACCTGTCCGTGGGGCAGATCTACCTGCGCGACAACCCGCTGCTCACCCGGCCCTTGAAGCTCGAGGACATCAAGCCCCGGCTGCTGGGGCACTTCGGCACCACGCCCGGGCTCAACTTCATCTACGTGCACCTCAACCGCGTCATCCGGCGGCACCAGGCGCGGATGATGTACCTCATCGGCCCGGGCCACGGCGCCCCCGGCATCATCGCCAACACCTTCCTGGAAGGCTCCTACACGGAGACCTATCCCAACATCGAGCGCAACGCGGACGGGCTCAAGCGGCTGTTCCGCCAGTTCTCCTGGCCCTACGGCGTGCCCAGCCACAACGCCCCCGAGGTGCCCGGCTCCATCAGCGAGGGAGGGGAGCTGGGCTACTCGCTGCTGCACGCCTACGGGGCGGCGTTCGACAACCCGGACCTCATCGTCGCGTGCGTGGTGGGCGATGGCGAGGCGGAGACGGGTCCGCTCGCGGCCAGCTGGCACTCGAACAAGTTCCTCAACCCCATCACGGATGGCGCGGTGCTGCCCATCCTCCACCTCAACGGCTACAAGATCGCCAACCCCACCCTGCTCGCGCGCATCGAGCCGGACGAGCTCGAGGCGCTCTTTCGCGGCTACGGCTACCACCCTTATGTCCTGGAGGGCAGTGATCCCCAGGACATGCACTCGCGCATGGCCGAGGTGCTCGACACGATCCACCAGGAGATCCGCGACCTCCAACGCCAGGCGCGCGAGCGCAACGACCCGACCCGGCCCCGCTGGCCGATGCTCATCTTGCGCACGCCCAAGGGCTGGACCTGTCCCGCGGTGGTGGACGGCAAGCCGGTGGAGGGCACGTGGCGCGCCCACCAGGTGCCGCTCGACGAGGTGCGCACCAACCCCGAGCACCTGCGGCTCCTGGAGGAGTGGCTGCGCAGCTACCGGCCCGAGGAGCTGTTCGACGAGCGGGGCACCCTGCACGAGCACCTGGCGGAGCTGGCCCCCAAGGGCCGGCTGCGCATGGGCGCCAACGTCCACGCCAACGGGGGCCAGCTGCTGGTGCCGCTCGCCCTGCCCCACTTCCGCGACTACGCGGTGGCCGTGGACACGCCCGGCGCGGGCGAAACGAGCGCCACGAAGGTGCTCGGCGGCTACCTGCGCGACGTCATGCGCGAGAACCTGCCCCAGAAGAACTTCCGCATGTTCGCCCCGGACGAGAACGCCTCCAACCGGCTCCAGGACGTCTACGCCGCGAGCGGCAAGCGGTGGAACGCCCGCTACGAGGACGTGGACGAGTCCCTGTCCGTCGACGGCCGGGTGATGGAGGTCCTCAGCGAGCACCTGTGCCAGGGCTGGCTCGAGGGCTACCTGCTCACCGGCCGACACGGGTTCTTCTCCTGCTACGAGGCGTTCATCCACATCATCGACTCGATGTTCAACCAGCACGCCAAGTGGCTCAAGTCCGCGAAGGACCTGGCCTGGCGCGCGCCCATCGCCTCGATGAACTACCTGCTGAGTTCCCACGTGTGGCGGCAGGATCACAACGGCTTCTCCCACCAGGATCCAGGCTTCATCGACCACGTGGCCAACAAGCGCGCGGACACGGTGCGCATCTACCTGCCCCCGGACGCCAACACCCTCTTGTCCGTGGCGGACCACTGCCTGCGCTCCAAGAACTACGTGAACCTCATCATCGCGGGCAAGCAGTCCGCGCCGGTGTGGCTGGACATGGTGAGCGCGGTGCGCCACTGCTCGCTGGGCATCGGTGTCTGGGATTGGGCCAGTCACGAGGGCGAGGGCGAGCCGGACGTGGTGATGGCCTGCGCGGGCGACGTGCCGACCCTGGAGACCCTGGCGGCGGTGACCGTGCTGCGCGCGTGGGCGCCGGAGCTGACCGTGCGCGTCGTCAACGTGGTGGACCTGTTCACCCTGGAGCCCGTGTCGGGCCATCCGCACGGCCTCAATGACTGCGACTTCGACCGGCTCTTCACCCGGGACCGGCCCGTCATCTTCGCCTTCCACGGCTACCCCACCATCATCCACAAGCTCACCTACAACCGGGCCAACCACGAGAACTTCCACGTCCACGGCTACAAGGAAGAGGGCACCACCACCACGCCCTTCGACATGACCGTGCTCAACGACCTGGACCGCTACGCGCTCGCCTTCGACGCCATCCGCCGGGCCCACAACACGAAGCACCGCGAGGCCGAGGCCGAGCAGCGGCTGTCCGAGGTGCGCCAGCGGCACAAGCTCTACGTCTCCGAGCATGGCGAGGACATGCCGGAGGTGCGCGACTGGAAGTGGACGGCGCGATGATCCTCGTCATCAACAGTGGCTCGTCCTCGCTCAAGTTCGGCCTCTACGACGGCGCGGCGACGCCCGCCCGCCCCGTGTTCAAGGGGGTCGTGCGGGGCATTGGCGGCGCCCAGGGCTCGCTCGACCTCCAGGACGCGAAAGGCCAGGCCGTCGCCCAGGAGTCGGCCCGCTTCGCCACCCAGGAGGACGCCTTCCGGCGCGTCGCGGAGACGCTGGACACATTCGGCCACCCCACGCCGTCCGCGCTGGGCCACCGCGTCGTGCACGGCGGGCCCCACCTGCTCGAGCATCAGGCCCTGACGGACGACGTGCTCCATGTCCTGGAGGAGGCCACCCACTTCGCGCCCCTGCACATCCCCCCGGCGCTCACCCTCATCCGCGATGCGCGCGCGCGCTATCCCGGCGTGCCGCAGTTCGCCTGCTTCGACACGGCCTTCCACCGCACCCTGCCCGAGGAGGCCGCCGTCTATCCCCTGCCCCGCGCGTACCGCGAGCAAGGCGTGCACCGGTACGGCTTCCACGGCCTGTCGTACGAGTCCATCGTGCGGCAGCTCGAACCCCGGGTGCCGGAGCGCACCGTGGTGGCCCACCTGGGCAGTGGCGCGAGCCTCGCCGCACTCCACCAGGGCCGCTCCGTGGACACGTCCATGGGCTTCACCCCCACCGGCGGCATCCCCATGGGCACGCGCTCGGGAGACCTGGACCCCGGCGTGCTGCTGTGGTTGCAGCGCCAGGCCCATCTGGACACCGCCGCCCTGGAGTCCCTGGTCAACCACGACGCGGGCCTGCACGCGCTCTCGGGGGGCACGAGCGACCTGCGCGCGCTCTCCCAGGCGGCCCAGGGGGGAGACGTCCAGGCCCGGCTCGCCCTGGACGTCTTCACGCGCGCCATCGCCAAGACGGTGGGCGCCTACGCGACGGTGCTCGGGGGCATCGACCTGCTCGTGTTCACCGGGGGCATCGGGGAGAACAGCCCCGAGGTGCGCGAGCGGGTCCTCGCCCGGCTCGCCTTCCTGCGCATGGACGTGCGCGTGCTCCCGAGCGACGAGGAGGAGCGGATCGCCCACCACACGCACCGGCTCGCTACTCACTCGGCTCCTCGGTGTTGATGAGCTCCGGCGGCTTCACGGGCTCCAGCGTGCGCACCTGCGCGCGCACCGGCCGCCTGGCGCGCTCGTAGGCCTGGAGCTTCTGGGGCTCGCCCGTGGTCAACGCCCGCTCCACGGCCGCCAGGACCCGCACGTCCAGCCAGCCCTCCTCGCCATCCGGCTCCGGATCCCGGTTCTCCAGCACGCATTGGGAGAAGTACTCCGTCTCCCCGCCGAACTGCTCCGTCGGGCGGTGGCTGCGCTGGTCCTTGTTGCCGCCGATGACGGTCCGGTAGGCGATGCCCTGGTCCGGCCCGTACATGTACGCCGGGGACACCTCCACCGAGCCCTTGTCCCCGACGAGCTCGTAGCGCTGGGACGTGCTGTGGCTGTAGCTCACCACGAACTGGGCGAGCCGCTCCCCCGGGAACTTGAGCGTGACGGACACCACATCGTCGAAGTTCATGTGCCGCTCGGAGATGCGCAGCCCCGTGGCACGCACCTCGATGGGCTCGGCGCCGAAGAGGTTGCGCACGGCGTTGATGGGATAGGGCCCCATGTCCGGCACGGGTCCCGCCCAGTAGCCGCTGTGCGCCCGGTGGTTGGACTCACGCACCATTTGAGAGAACGTCGAGTTGAACAGGCTCACGCGGCCGAACTCCCCGGCCCGCACCCGCTCGATGAGCTCCACCGTGCCCGGCTCGAAGTGCAGCCGGTAGGCGACCATCAACTTCGCGCCCGACTTCTTCGCCGCCGCCCGCATCGCCTGGCAGTCCGCCTCGCTGGTGGCCATGGGCTTCTCCAACAGCACGTGGATGCCCGCCTCGAGCGCGGGAATCACGTAGGGCGTGTGCAGGTGGTTGGGCGTGGCCACGTAGACGGCGTCGCACTCCCCGGAGGCCAGGAGCTTCGCGTAGTCGTCATAGTGATAGCTCTTCAGCCCGTACTTCTTCGCCAGCCGGTCCGCCTTGACCGGGTCCCCCGTCACGAGCGCGGTCATCTCCGAATTCCGCGTCCGCGCGATCCCCGGCATGAAGGCCATCTGGGAGATGGAGCCTCCCCCCACCACCGCGTAACGAACCCTGGGCCCCTTCACCTCGCGCGCCATACCGCCTCCTGGGGAAAAGAACGTTCCACGTCAAAGGTAGGGATGCGCCCCCCCAGGAGAGGCGGGGAGGTGTGTGCCCTTCGCTCGTCCGCTCGAACGCCGCCCCGATATGTCGGCCCGCGCCGGACGTTCCCGGGTCCAAGCGGACATGTCCGCCGGGAGGGCAGCCCAGATGCGGATGTGGAGTGTCGTGCTCGTGGGACTCGTCTCGCTGGCCTGCGGGTGCGCCGCGGGCTTCAAGGAGCTGGAGATTCCGGAGGAGGAGGCCGTCTACGACGCCCCCCTGGAGGAGATCTGGCCCGGGGTCCGCCAGTTCTTCACCGACAACCGACTGTCCTTCCGCGAGGACACGGGCAACTTCCGGCTCCAGACGGAGTGGCGCGAGGAGTTCGGCGGCTCGCGGGTGGCGGGCTTCTGGCACCGCTACCTCGTGGTGGGCCAGCGCGAGACGCCCACCCGCGCCAAGGTGTGGGTCATCCGCGTCACCCGGAGCGCCAACCAGACGCTGTCCCGGGCGGGCCGCGAGCTGGACTGGGGCATCAGCCGGGCCGTGGGCTCGGCGGGTGGCGGGGGCAGCGGCGGCCCCGGGGGCTCGATGCTGAGCATCGAGGATCTGGCGGACAACACGGACAAGCCCGTGGGCGACATCGCCATCATGAACGGCTCGGCCCAGAGCTCGCGCGACCTGGTGATGGAGTGGAAGGTCCACCGGGCGGTGGCGCCCCTGCTCGCGAAGCAGGAGACGGCGGCCCCGAAAACCCAGACCCAGACCCTGTCGCCGCCCGTGCCCCCGCCGTCCCTGGCGGTGGAGTGCGGACAGTCCATCATCGGCCTGTACGCCCAGGCCAAGGCGGGCCACGTGCTGCTGTTGGGGGAGCTGCACGGCACCCAGGAGGTGCCCCGCTTCGTCGCCCAGGCGGCCTGCCAGAGCGCGTCCAATGGCCTGCCGGTGACGGTGGGCCTGGAGCTGCCGGTGGAGCACCAGGAGCGCGTGGCCGCGTTCGTGCGCAGCGCGGGCATGCCGGAGGATCTCGCCCGGCTCATGGAGGCGGACTTCTGGCGCAACCCCTACGCGGACGGGCGGAGCAGCGAGGCCATCGTCAACGTGCTGGAGCAGCTGCGCCGGCTGCGGGCCCAGGGCCAGGACGTGGACGTGTTCGCGTTCGACCACCCGCTGCTCAAGGGTCAGCCCCACGAGGACCGGATGGCCGGGACGGTGCTCGCGCGGCTCCAGGCGGAGCCCCAGCGCCTCTTCCTGGTGGTGACGGGCAACATCCACGCGCGCACCACGCGGGGCGTGCCCTGGGACAAGGACTTCCAGCCCATGGGCGCGCGGGTGGCCCAGGCACACCCCACCGTGGTGGGGCTGGACGTGGCCTACGCGAGCGGCACGGCGTGGATCTGCTCGGTGGAGGGCGCCCGGCAGAAGCTCGCGTGTGGCGAGCGCCCGGCCAAGGGCAAGGACAACGGGGACCGCTTCTTCGTGCACCTGTTCGGCAAGCGCAGCCGGGACGGCTACCACGGCGTCTTCTACGTGGGGCCCATCACCGCCTCCCCCCCGGCGGTGCGGTGACGGGCCCGGGCGCTCAGGGCGCGGTGGCCAGGACGTGGGCGCCCGTCCAGTCGCGGCGCAGCGTGAGCCACGCCCGCCGCGTGCTGGCGTCATACGAGGCGAAGTAGTCCGCGTCCGCCTGGAGCGTCACGCCGTCCAGGGTCAGCCGCGCGGGGACCGCGTCCAGGCCGCGCACGAGGAAGGTGGGGTTCTTGAGCGTGCCCGCGGCGGCGTTGAGCGTCACGGAGAAGGCCCCGCCCGAGGCGGCCTGGAGCTCGTGGACGCCGTACGTGCTGTTGTAGCCGGACAGCGCGTAGTTCACGGTGTCGGTGCGGCCCACGCCGCCCGGCCCCTGGGCCACCACGCTGCCCTGCGTGGCGGTCAGGCGCGAGCCGAGCAGGCGCTCCACCTCGGTCACCTGCGTGTCCACCGTGCCCGCGCTCTGGCGGCCCATCACCATGAACACCGAGTAGCTCTGGTAGGGGTGGCCCACGCCCATGCTCTCGTAGCCGTAGCCGTAGTAGGACGCGCTGCCCACGGCGCCGTACATGAGGCCCCAGGCGAGGCGCTTGCTGCGCGTGGGCTGGGTGTCGCTCATCTCGTACTGGCACAGCTGGTAGGGCCAGTTCCAGTTGGGCGGCATCATCCACGAGCCGAAGACGTCGGACTCGGCGCGGTTCTCCGAGACGTGGCCCCAGTTGTTGTGGAACCAGGTGCCGCCCGTGTTGTGCTGCATCCAGTCGAGCGTCTGCACGATGCCCATCTCCGCGTCGGCCGAGCGCGACCAGGCCCCGGCGTAGGGCACCACGTTGAGCTGCGTGTAGTCCCACTTGCTCTGGGCGGTGAGCGGCTCGTCGCGCGAGAAGAAGCGGCGCTTGTCGCCCCACTTCACGCCATCCACCCAGGCCTGCGTGCCATCCCCGTCCCAGGCGATGTCACCGTAGGGCGTGCGCGAGTCCGCGCTGAAGTTCATGCCCCCGGGGCCCGCGGCGCTGCTGTCGAAGGTGACGGCGTAGACGGGGTGGTCGCGCCCCGTGGCGAAGAACCACTGCACCGTCGTCTTGACCGGGATGCCGCCGATGGGAATCTGCCAGGTGAACTCGTGCACCGCGTGGTGCCGGCCCAGGAAGACCTGGCGGTAGTTGCCCGGGATGTTCGAAGACGTGCGCACCGAGCCATCCCCGCCGTGGCTCACCACATACCCCCAGCCGTTCCACACCCAGCCCGGGCCGGAGCTGGCCCCCGTGCCCGTGGACACCCGCTCCTGCTGGCCCACCCGGTAGCGGAACTGCCGCAGCATGCCGCCGTGGCTGCCGCCCGGGTCCATGCCGGTGTTGCGCGTGAGCACCGCCGCGCGCGGCTCGCCCCGCGCGTCCAGCCACCGGTAGACGTCCGAGTTGTACTGGCCGGGCTGCTCGTTCGCCCAGGTCAGCGGCGCCCAGGTGGCGGCCGCGGGCGGCTCGGGTGGCTCCTCCACCGGCACGATGGGCTCGTCGGTGGGAAGCGGCTCGTTCGTCGGTCCGGGAAAGGGCGGCGGCAGCGGGATGTCCACCGCCAGGCCCGCCGAGGCCGTGGGCGCCGTGGGCGCCTCGGCCCAGGCGGACCCGGCGCAACCCGTCAACACCCACAGCGATACGCGAGCCCAACGGCCAACAACGGGACGACTCATCATGGGGGGTCCTTGTCTGTCTTGGAGCGGCGAACCGAGGGGGAAACGGCACGCGGCGGCACTGCTCACCACGTGACAAGTCAACCACCGCAACCCCGGAAGTCAAAACAAACCAGATTAGGCAATTATTATACATTGGGCGGAAAGCGCCCCCCTCGGGGGTGCCCGCTCGCTCCCTGGATGCGCAAGGTGTGGGGCGACATGCGCGTCTCGACTCCCCTGCCCCTCACCCGGGTGCTGCTCTGGGCCTGCCGAGGCGGCCTGTGTGCCTTCCTCGGGCTCTACACGCTGTGCGCCGTGTTCAACATGCAGCTGGGCTACCAGGGCAACGCCAACAGCGACCTGACGGCCCTGGTGTGGCGCGAGTTCCGGGGGGACGTGCTCCGGCAGGTGGCGCGGCTGCTCACGGCCCACACGGTGCTCGGGCTGCTCGCGGGGCTCCTGTTCGGTCTGGGGGCGTGGGGCGCGCGGGCCGAGCGGCGCGCCCGGGTGTTCCTGGGCGTCTTCGGCGCGAGCCTCGTCCTCGCGCTGCTCGCCTGTCTGGGGGACATCGCCCAGCACCCGCACCTGTATGCCGCCACGCTCTACGAGCGGGCCGCCTGGACGAAGGCCGTGCTGCTGCGCGTCAGCGGCACCGAGCCCGCGCCCTGGCGCGCCGGGGCCTTGCTGCTCGTCGCCTCGGGGCCTGTCCTGGCCTGCTGGCGCGTGCTCGCCCACCGTGACCCCGCGTGGGAGGGACGGCGGCTCGCGCGCCCGTTGGGCGTGATGGTGGTGGGCGCGGTGGTCGCGGGGCTGCTCCTCGCGTGGAATCCCGCCCCCGTCGCGGCGCCGACGCGCTCCCGGCCCAACCTGCTCATCCTCGCCTCGGACGGGCTCCGGCCGGATCACCTCTCGGGCAATGGCTATCCCCGGCCGACGTCGCCGAACATCGATCGGCTGCTGCGCGAGGGCAGCCAGTTCGAGCAGACGCTCATCCAGATTCCGCGCACGGGCCCCTCGTGGACCACGTTGCTCAGCGGCCAGTGGGCGGGCCAGCATCCCATCCGCCACACCATGGTGGGCCCCGAGGCCCGTGCCGCCTCCTTCCCCACGCTCGCCACCGCGCTGGGCGAGGCCGGCTGGCGCACGGCGGTGCTGTCCGACTACGCGGGGGACATCTTCTCGCGCCTGCCCCTGGGCTTCGCGCACGTGGAGGCCCCGGCCTTCAACTTCCCGGACCTCATCCGCCAGCGCATGCTCATCACCCAGGTGACGCTCCTGCCCTGGACGGCGCTCGTGCCCGCCTTCTTCCCCGAGCGTCAGCAGTTCCCCGAGCTCACGGATACGAGCCCGCTCGCGGCGAGCACCCGGCGCGCGCTGGACGACTTCCAGCGGGACGAGGCGCCCTTCGCGCTGCTCGTCTTCGCCTCGGTGACACACTTTCCCTACGCCGCGCCCCACCCGTACGAGGGCCGCTTCCTCGCGCCGGGCGAGCGCGGACCCTGGCGCTTCGGGGCCACGCCCCAGATGGAGCCCGCGCCCGCGCCCCCGACGCCCTCGGACGTGGCGGCCCTGGTGGCCAACTACGACGCGGGCGTGCTCGCCTTCGATGCCTTCGTGGGGCGGACCCTGGAGGAACTGGAGCGGCGGGGGCTCGCGGACAACACGCTGGTGGTCATCCTCTCGGACCACGGCGAGCACCTGGAGGAGAGCGACCGGGGCCTCGGCCATGGCGAGCACCTGTGGGGCTCGGAGGCGCTGCGGGTGCCCTTCATCCTGCGCTGGCCGGGCCAGGTGGCCGAGGGCCGCACGCTCCCCACCCGCGCGCGGGCCATCGACGTGGCGCCCACCGTGCTGGAATTGCTCGGCGTGCCCGCGCCCGCGCGCTTCCAGGGCCGCTCGCTGGCCGCGCAACTCGTGCCGGGCGGCGCGGTGCCGGAGGTGGAGGACCTGCCCGCGCTGCTGGAGACGGACATCTGGTTCTCCGACCGGGATGGCCAGCGCTACCAGGATTACCGCCTGCCCTATCCCTGGCTCTACGAGAGCATGACGGTGGACAAGGGCACGGGGGACATCCACCTCAAGCCCGAGTGGGAGGCGACGGTGGAGAAAGCCAAACACCGGGGCCTCTACCTGGGCCGCTGGAAGCTCTTGGAGTTGCCCACGCCCGGGGGTTTGCGCGTGGAGTTGTATGACGTCCAGGCGGACCCCGAGGAGCGCGACGAGGTCTCCGACCGGCACCCCGAGGTCGTCGCGTCCCTGCGCGCCCGGCTCCACCGCGAGCGCTCGTGGGATAGGGCCGACAGGAATTGAACACGTGAGCTTCCGCCCTCCATGACCCGTCCCTACCCTGCCCACCGGGCCGGAGAGGGACACATATGCGAGGGTTGTGGATCGCACTGGGATTGAGCGCCGTACTGGGTTGCACCCGAAGCACGGTGGAGGAGCCCCGCGCGCCGGACGTCTCGCCACCCCTCGTCACGGAGGCACCGCCAACTCCCGTCACGCCCTCCCCGGAGGCGCCTCCCTCCTCCTGTGCGCCGCACACCTGCGCGTCGGGCAGCGGCCTCTGCGGGGTCGTGTCCGATGGCTGCGGCGGCATGCTCGACTGTGGCGCCTGCGCTCCTCCCGCTACGTGCACTCCCCAGTCGTCCTGCGGTGGACTCGGCAGCAGCCGGTTCTGTGGCCTCGTGACGGACAACTGTGGCGGCACCCTCGACTGTGGCACGTGCTCGGGCTCGCAGAAGTGCGGCGCCGCCGAGGGCTCGCCCAACACGTGTGCCACCCCGCCGGCCCTGGCCTCCTGCACCGGCCTGGCGCCCATCGCGGACCTGGAGCCCATCAGTGGGGGCGTGCGCGGCGTGCGCCAGTGCTACGGCGGCTGGTGCACGAGCAACGGCTACATGGGCCGCGACAGCGTCACCGACCTGTGGGGCTTCGGCGACGACGATGTCTGGGCCGTGGGCAATGGCCTGGCGCTGCACTGGGAGGGCTCGTCGTGGCGCCAGGTGGAGCTGCCCGGCTACCAACGCCTCCAGGCCGTCTGGGGCGCGAACTCGCGGGATGTCTGGGCCGTGGGCGCCGAGGGCGTGGTGTCACGTTGGGACGGGACGCGCTGGCGCCGTCTGGACTTCACCTCGCGGGAGGATCTGACCGGCGTGTCCGGCACCTCCGCCGAGGATGTCTGGCTCGTGGGCCCCAACCTCGCGCTGCACTGGGATGGCCAGACCCTCCGCGAGACGCCCGGCTGGACGCCCGTCGAGCCGGAGTCGCACGCGGACGGCACGCCCTTCACCACCCATGTCTGGGCCCTGGGTCCCCAGGACGCGCTGGCCGCGGGCGGTGATGTCTGCCAGCGCTGGAATGGCCAGACGTGGTCGCGGACGGACTGTGGCGTGAAGGGGGCCCGGGATGTGTGGGCCAGCGGGCCCGACGACATCTGGGTCGTGGGGGGGCTCTACCAGGACTACGGCTCGGTCAGCTCCACCCGCTCGCACTGGGACGGACAGCGCTGGACGGCCCAGCGGACCTTCCAGGGCCTGGGCGACCTGGACTACGAGCACTTCAGCGCGCTCTGGGGCACGGGGCCCACGGACGTCTGGCTCAATGGCGTGCTGCACTTCGATGGCTCGAAGTGGACGCGCGTGTGCCGCACCCGGTCTCCCCATCGCGTCTGGGGCAGCGGCTCGGGCATCCTCTTCGGGTTCTCCGAGGAGCACGGGCTCGTGCGCTTCGATGGGGAGCGCTGGCGGCTCACGGCCTCCACCTGGCTGCGCGTGTCCACGGTCGGCGCGATGGAGGGAGATCGCGCCTGGGGCCTGACGCTCTCCGGCACCCGGCTCGCCTTCGATGGGTCGCGCTGGAGCGCGAGCAGCCAGGGAAGTGAGCCGCGACGCACCTACGGCCGTCCCTTCGGCACATCACCGGAGAACATCTGGAGCATTCAATGGGGCGAGGTGCCGCTCATCCAGTGGAATGGTCAGACGTGGAGCAACGCCCCGCCTATCTCGGACGCCCTCCTGTTCGGCTGGGCCGCGAGCCCCACGGCCGCCTTCGTCGTGGGCGTGCCGCCCCTGGAAAACACCTACTCGGTCTGGCGTTGGGATGGCACGACCTGGACGCGCGGGTTGCTCCCCCACATCCGGCCCACCTACATCCTCCAGGACATCTGGGGCAGCGGCCCGGATGACGTGTGGCTCGTGGGCTGGTATCCGACCAGCAACATTTCCGGCGAAGGCGAGGAGGTCGGCCTCGTCTTGCATTGGGATGGCCAGAGCTGGACGTCCGTGTACGAGCAGGCCGGTCACCACTTCCGGCGCGTGTCGGGCACCTCTCCCTCGAATGTCTGGATCCTGGACGCCCTCGACTCTTCCGACGAGGCGCCCGTGCGGGTCCTGCGGTGGGATGGGCGCACCTTCCAGTCCGCCGGGGAGTTCCCTCACGACTTGCCGGTGGGATTGCTCGCGGGCTCGGGCGCGGCGGACATGTGGATGGCGGTGCCGCAGCAAGAGTATGCCGGCACGCGGCTGTACCACTTCGATGGCCTGCGGTGGACGCCGCGCGCCCTCGTGCCCGGCCGCATCCGCTCCCTGAGCAGCAAGGGCGGCGTCATCTTCGCGGCGACCGAGGACGGCATCCTCTACGACTACCGGCCCTGAGCGCCTCAGAAGTCATACCGGACGCCCAGGCGCCCCTGACGGGGGGCCCGGGCGTCCTCGAGGCCGAGCAGATTGTAGACCTCGAGGGAGAAGGACAGCGCGGCGCGGCTTGGCCGGGCGTACCCCACCACCCACCGCGCATCGACGTCGTGCTCCCAGGGGGTCCGCTCCGCGCCCGTCGGATCGAGCGGCGTGCCCGAGCGGCCCCGATACGCGAGGCCCAGGCTCGTGGACCAGGAGTTCGACAGCTCGAACTCCCGCGCGGCGAGCAGGCGCACCGTGTGCGTGCGGTCCAGGGGCAGGAACCCCGAGGCGTCTCCGGGCAGCGCGTCCGAGACCAACCGAGGCGCGAGGCCTCCGGCTCCGACGTCGGACAGCACGAAGGGCCCCGGGTCATTTCCAGACAGACGCGCCCAGGTATAGCTCGCCCGCAGCAGCCATCCCGACCAGCGCATGAAGAAGGGCCGCTCGAGCCAGAGCGACAGGGCGTCCCGGGTGCGTGACGCCGCGGGCACGCTCGTCGCCAGCCCTTGGCCCGGATTGCCCAGCAGCACGACGCCGTCCGGGCCCCGCACGTGCGCGAGGTCCGTGTCCAGCCAGTGGCGTGAGGCGCTCAAGCCGATCCGGCTCCGGAGCCACAGCTCGTACTCGGCGCCCGCGAGGAGTTCGTGGGACGCGGGCGCCGTGAGCTTCGGGTCGATGACGCCCGACCCGGGCAGGGCCGCGAGCAGTCCGAGCAGCAGCGGCCCCTGATACTTCGCGTAGTGCGCGAACAGCCGCATCCGGCCCTCACGCAGGGGGTCCGCGACGAGCCCCACCCGGGGTGACACCCCCTGCCCCACCGAGAAGGAGGTGCCCTGCTTCCAGGCGTTCACGGACTGCACGTCGTAGCGTGCGCCCGCGTTCACCGTCAGCCCGCGCAGGACATCCATGCTGGCCTGGAGGAAGCCACCCGCGCGAGTGCTGGTGTAGTCCTCCGTGCTCGCGCGGTCGGCGCTCGCCCCGGCTTGAAGCGTCAGGTGGAAGGGCGCCCACCAGGTGGCCTGGATCTGGGCCTGCTGACGTCGCAGCCCGCCCGGGGTCCGCCAGGCGCTCTGCCAGGTCCATCCCAGACTCGCCTCGGTGAACAGATGGCCGCCCAGGTCGAAGCCCCGGTAGCGCAGGGACGAGAGCGTGGTGAGCCCCTCCGCGCCCACCGGCTCCGCGCCACTCGCTCGCGCCGCGCTGGTGACGAGCGAGAGCGAGAGGTGGTGATGGGCGTCGTGGGCGTAGGTGAGCCGGGCGAGGGCCTGCGGGACGGGGGACTCGAGCGCCAGTCCCGGTGAGGAGGTCCAGCCGAGTCCCGGCGCCACCCCGGCGAAGAAGTACAACCGGTCCTTCACGAACGCGCCTCCCAGGGTCGCCCCCAGGTCCATCTGGGACAGGCGTCCCCCGGGAGTCCAAGTCCCGAACACCGAGCCGTGGAGTTCGTTGCTCCCCTCGGGTGTCGTGACCTCGATCACGCCCCCCAGCCCATTGACGCGTCCGGCCTGGTGCCCGCCCGAGAGGATGCGGGGAAGGTCCTGAAGCAGCTCCACGCTCAGAGGCAGTGGGTTGAGGCCCAGCACGGGATCCTGCAGGAAGAGCCCGTCCAGCACGTACGGGTTCTCGAAGAACGAGGCGCCTCGGATGGACACGCCCGCGCTTTCATCCTGAAGGCCCGGTGGCAGCCCCACGAGGCTGTCGAAGGAGCGCACCCGGGCGCCCGGCGCCGTGGGGGGACTCACCGGGAGGAGCCGGTAGAATTCCCTGCCCGCTTCGTCCGCCCAGCCCGTCTCCGTGGAGCCGATGTCGACGACCGGGGGCCCGCAGGGATGGACATAGATATAGGAGAGCTCGGTTTCGACGCGAAGCTCCACGTCCAGGAGGGACGCGGCCTCCGTCACGGCGACGTCGTACCGACTGAGCGGCTTGAAGGCCTCCCCGTCGAAGCGCAGGGTGTAGCGCCCCTCGGGCAGCGCCTCGAAACGGTACACGCCCTGGACGTCCGTGACCCCCACCGCCTCGCCCTGGAGGTTGGGAGACGTCGCGGTCACGACGACGTCCGGAAGGGGCTGCCCGGTCTCCGCGTCGCGCACGGTTCCCGACAGACGCTCCCGCGCCCAGGCCCCCGTCGCCGCGAGCAGCAGTCCGAGCACGAGCGCGCGCATCACTCCTCCATGGGTTCGAAATCCGCCTTGGAGGCGCCACAGTCCGGGCAGATCCAGTCCTCGGGCAGATCCGCGAAGGCGGTCCCGGCGGGAATGCCCGAGGTGGGGTCTCCCTCGGCGGGATCGTAGATGTGGTTGCACGGCAGGCAACGGTACTTGGTCAGGGCCATGGGCCCTCACCCTAGCAAATGCAACCTGGGCTAGGCTGGACCCGCTCCACCCTCCTACCCCCCGGGACTCCCCATGCGCTACACGCGAAAGAACGTCGCCGACCTGCTGCGGACGGTCAGCACGAAGCCCGACGTGTCCGGCTTCTCCTCCTGCCCCAGCTGGGGCTACGTGATCGTCGGCTCCGCCGGCGGCACCGCCTGGCAGAACATCAACAACCCCAACCACCGCATCTGCGAGGACGGCACCACGCCCTCGCCCGAGGATGCCGGTCGCGTCAACGCCGACTGCTCCGTGCGCTGAGGCAATGAACGACCCCCGCCTCGTCCTCCTGCTCAACACGCACATGCCCCAGGTGTTGGGCACGGGCCCCCTCCTCGACGAGCCAGAGAACTGGCTCTTCGAGGCGCTGACGGAGACCTACCTTCCGCTCCTGCGGATGCTGACGCGGTGGGATGCGCGGCGCTTCACCGGCACGTGGGTGATGTCCTTCACCCCGTGCCTGGTGGAGCAGCTGCTCACCTGCGAGGCGCGCTACACCCAGTACCTGCACCTGCTCGGACGCATCGCCACGCGCGAGCTGGAGCGCACCTCGCGGCTGGAGCTGTACAACCGCTTCGAGCGCTACCCCCAGGCGCGCTCCGACGAGGAGCTGGGCCGGATGCACCGCACGGCGGGCATGTACCTGCGGCGCGTGGAAGACAGCCTCGCCTTCCTCCAGGAGCACTCGCTGCGCGACGTGCTCGGGCAGCTCGGGCGCGAGACGCCGCCCGGCGTGCAGCTGTGGACGTCCACGCCCCAGCACAACTTCCTGCCCTTCTTCACGCCCGCCACCGCGGACCGGTTCGTGGCGCGCGGCGTGGAGTCCTTCGCGGACGTCTTCGGCCGCGCTCCGGATGGGCTCTGGCTGCCGGAGTGCGCCTTCCAGCCGGGACTCGAGCGCGTGCTCACGCGCCGGGGGGTGCACCGCACCGCGCTCAGCCTCCAGGGCATTGGTGCCTACCTGCCCAATGATCCGAGCGGCGTGTTCCGCCATGACGCGCTGGAGGTGCTCGTCCACGACTACCGGGTCGCCCTGAACCTGTGGAAGTCGCCCGAGGCCACCTTCCCGTCGCACCCCGTGTACCGGGAGTTCTTCCGGGACCTGGGCCACGACGTGGTGCCCGAGTACTTCGACGAGCTGGGCGTGCCCATTCCCGCCCACAAGCGCGGCCAGGCGTGGACGGGCATCAAGTACCACGCGGTGAGTGGCGCGAACGTGGGGCTGGGCCACAAGGCGCTCTATGACGTGGAGGCCGCGCGCGCCCAGGTCCCCCACCACGTGCGGGCCTTCTGGGAGCTGCTCGACGCGCGGCGCGCGCTGGTGCAGGACGGACGGACGTTCGTGCTGGCGTTCGACACCGAGCTGTTCGGCCACTGGTGGCACGAGGGCATCGACTGGCTCGAGGGCGTGCTCCAGCCCGAGACGACGCCCGCGCTCCCGCCCCCGGCTCCTCCCGAGCCTCCGGCCGTGCCGCGGCTCTACTATTCGACGTGGGGCCGCGACTTCTACAGCGAGCACTGGCTGACGCCGGACAACTGCTGGATGTACGCGCTCATCAAGCAGGTGGAGGCGCACCTGCCGCCGCCCGAGGGGCCCGAGCACCAGGAGACGTGGCGCCTCTTCGAGCTGTTCAGCGGCAGCGACCTGCCCTTCATGATGCCGGATCCCTCCCAGCGCGAGCGCGCCCGGGAGATGTTCCTCGAGCGCTACGCCCAGGTCCTCTCGCGCTTGCCCCCGTTCGAGCCCGGACTGCTCGCCGCCTACCCGGTGGATCCCTTCAAGTGCCTGCTCGTGTACGTGGGCGTGCCGGGGGATGCGCCCGCCCCGCCCTTCGTCCTCCAGCGGCTGTCCCAGGAGGACGCGCGCGCCCAACATCCGCGGGAGATCACCCTGGAGCCCGAGGTCGTCGACGTGGCGGGCCTGCGCGTGTGCTTCCAATACTTCCTGCTGCATCCGCTCGGCCACTACGCGCTGCGCGTGGAGGGAGAGGCGCCCGTGCACACCTTCCGGATGCCGGACTACGGCGTGCCGCTGCTCATCACGCAGGACGGGCAGGCCCTTCCCAAGTACGACACGCAGTCGCTCTACCAGCAGCTCGGGGAGATCTGGGAGGGCGACGAGCGGCTGCCGTTGAAGGCCGCGCCCACCGTGCGCAGCCGCCACGTGTACACGCGCGAGGCGCTGGAGGGGGTGCTCCGGGGACGGCGCGCCGCGGTCTTCAAGTACAACAAGGAAGGCTACGCGCTCTTGCGCTTCCGCGAGCAGGCACTGGCGCCGCCGCGGATCGTCTTCGACGACCAGATGGCGCTCGAGGACGCGGGCACGTACATCCAGGCGGGCCCCACGTCGGTGCCGGTGAGCAACGATCCCGCGGCCATCGCCCGGCACGACTTCGACGCGGTCATCTTCACGAGCTCGCTCAACTTCGAGTCCGAGGTGCCGCACGTGCGCGCCTTGCTGGAAGTGGCGACGCGCCGGGGCCTGCCCGTGGTGTCGCTGTACGACGACATCCTCTATTACGACCTGTTCGAGGGGTTGGACGTCGACCCGGAGCGCTTCTACCGGGTGGCCGTGCCCGAGCAGGACGCGCTCGCCGCGCGGGAGCCGGAGCGCTATCCGCCGCGCAACGTGCTCGGTGTGTTCGGCACGGACACGGTGCAGGGCAAGTTCACCACGCAGCTCTACCTGCGCGAGGCCCTGGCGCGGCACCTGCGCGTGCGCCACCACGCCACCGAGCCCACCGGCATCCTGCTGGGCGCGGACACGGGGTACTCGCGCGTGCTGCACGTGGAGCTGTCCCAGCGGCGGGCCTTCGAGCGGCGGCTGATGGCGGACCTGGCCGAGGGGTGCGATCTGGTGCTCACCGGCGGGCAGAACGGTCTGCTCTACACGCCGCCGGGAGGGACCCGGCGCGACAACGCCTCCACGCTCATCTACGGCACGTTCCTGCCCCGGCTGGTGGTGCTGACCGTGGCGGTGGACACGCCGGCCCAGGACGTCCGGGCCACGTGCGAGTACCTGGACACGCTGGCGCGCGAGCACGGTGTGCCCTGCGAGGTGGTGGGGCTCGCGATGATGGGCGGGCGCAAGCTGCACGGCAGCCGGTGGACCGAGACGTGGTTCCTCGGTGTGCGCGACGAGGTCCTGGACGAGGCCCGGCACCGGCTGGCGCGGGGGACGGGCCTGCGCGTCTACGCCATTCCCGAGGAAGCCGACTCGCTCGCGCGGGCCGTGCTCACCTGTCTGTGATGAAGGCGCCGGGGCTGAGACAATCGCTGGGCGACCTGGTGGCGTTCGTGCGCGTGCTGCGGCCCGCCTGGGGCGCGATGACCCGGGGGGCGGCGCTCGGCCCCGTCATCACCCTGCTCAGCCTCATTCCGCCCTACCTCACCAAGCTGGTGTTCGATCACGTCGCCCCCTCGCGAGACGTGGACCTGCTCCAGGTGCTCGTGGCGGGCATCTTCGCGGCCGCCCTGGCCTCGGTGCTCGCCGAGTCGCTGCTGGGCTTCTACTCGTCCTACCTGAACATCAAGCTGGAGGGCTCGCTCACCCTCCACCTCTTCAACCACGTGCAGCACCTGCCCGACCGCTTCTTCTCCCAGAGGCAGGTGGGGGAGATCGCCAGCCGCTTCGATGACACCCGGGCGGGGCTCGGCCTGGTGGTGGGCCTCGTGCGGCTCGTCTTCTCGCAGGGGGCCTACGTCCTCATCATCCCCCTCACGCTGGCCACCCTGCACTGGAAGCTCGCGCTGGCGGCCCTCGCCCTCTTGCCCCTCACGGTGCTGGTGCCGCTCGTCATCGGACGCGCCATGGGCGAGGCGTGGCAGGACGTGGTGGGCGCCCACACCTCGCTCAACGCGCTGCAACTGGAGGCCCTGCGGCAGAGCCGCACGAGCAAGGTGCTGGGCCTGGAGCCGTTGATGTACCAGCGCGTGGCGGAGCGCACCCAGGCCGTGCTCCGCACGAACCTGCGCGCGCACGGGGTGGATGGCCTGCTGCGGCTCGTGGAGCGCACGGTGGAGGCGGCCCAGCTCGCGCTCTTCACCTGGCTCGGCTGGCGGCTCATCCTCGGGGGGGAGCTGACCCTGGGCGACTACATGGCCTTCATCGCGTACGCCGCGTACCTGCGCGGCCCGGTGATCGAGATCATCTCCTTCGTCACGAGCGTGCAGCAGCGCGGCGTCCACCTCCAGCGCTTCTTCGGCTACCTGGACGAGGCGCCGGAGCAGGATCCGGAGCGCGCGCTGAGGCCCCGGGGGCCCGTGGCGCGGCGGCTCGGTGGCGCGGTGGCGCTGGAGGCCGTGTCCTTCGCCTACGCGCCCGGCGAGGACGTGCTGCGTGGGGTGAGCGCGCGCATCGCGCCCGGCACGGTGGTGACCATCGTCGGGCCGAGCGGCTCGGGCAAGACGACCCTCGCGCGGCTGCTGACGCGTCTGGAGAAGCCCGGCCAGGGCCACGTGCGCTACGACGGGGAGGACGCCTGGGCGCTGGAGCTGTCCGACCTGCGCCGGCAGCTCGCCGTGGTGTGGCAGGACGTGGAGCTGTTCCACGGCACCGTGCGCGAGAACCTGACGCTGGGGCTCGATCGCCTCCCCTCCTCCGAGGAGCTGGAGCAGGCGGTGCGGCTGTGCGGGCTGGAGGCGCTCGTCGCCTCGTGGCCCCAGGGGTACGACACCCCGGTGGCCGAGGGCGGCGCGAGCCTGTCCGGAGGGCAGCGGCAGCGGCTGGCCCTGGCGCGGGCGGTGCTGCGGGACGCCCCCGTGTTGCTGCTCGACGAGGCCACGTCCCAGCTCGACGTGGAGACCGAGGCCTCCGTGGTCCGCGCGGTGCTCGCCCGGGCCCGGGAGCGGGGGCAGACGGTGGTGTTCATCACGCACCGGCTCGCCAACGCGCCGCTCGCCGACGAGGTGTGGATGCTGTCCGGAGGGGAGCTGGTGGGCCAGGGGCCGCACGTGGAGCTGCTCACGCGCTGCGCCCCCTATCAGCGGCTGTTCCGCGCCAGCGAGGGCGAGGCCCAT
This sequence comes from Archangium primigenium, assembly GCF_016904885.1. NCBI lineage: Bacteria > Pseudomonadati > Myxococcota > Myxococcia > Myxococcales > Archangiaceae > Melittangium > [Archangium] primigenium. The sequence goes on along the minus strand of NZ_JADWYI010000001.1, from coordinate 4,448,614 downwards.
GCCGCCTAGGCCCCGCGCCCCCTTGCGCCTGGTGCCGGATCCCCAGCATCCGGGCGCCTTCGTCGTGCGGCATGTCGGCACCCTCTCGGTGTTGCTCGTGGGCGGATTGCTCACGGGCCTGTGTCTGGTGGGCGCGCTCGTGCGGTTGAACGCGCCCGAGCCGATGTCCCTGGGGCGCTACGTGGCCCGGGAGCTCGGCCTGCTCGCGGGGTGGGAGAAGGCTCCATGAAGAAGGTGGGCATCATCGACAGCGGCGTGGAGGTGGCCTTCCTGCGCGAGCAGGCGCTGCGGCTGGCGGGCGCCGCGAGCTTCACCCTGGACCTGGACTCGGGCGAGCTGGAGACGCGCATCTATGACGCGGACGAGCTGGAGGCCTGGCGGCAGGGCACGTGCGCGCTGGAGGTGGAGGACACCCACGGGCATGGCACCGCCGTCCTGAGCCTCCTGCACGCGCACGCGCGGCCCTGGCCCGACGTGGAGCTGTACGTGGCGCGCATCTTCGGACACCAGGTGCACGCCTCCTCGTTGTGCCTGGTGGAGGCGCTGGACTGGATGCTCGACGACGTGGGGGTGGACCTGCTCAACCTGAGCCTGGGCACGACCGAGGACGGGATGGAGGCGCCGATGCGCGAGGTGATCGACCGCGCGGTGGCCCGGGGCGCCGTCATCGTCTGCTCGGCGGGGGCCCTGCCCACGCTGCCCGCGCGGCTGCCCTCGGTGATGGCGGTGGGCGATCTGGAGCTCATGGACCGGGTGGCCGGCAAGGGCGTGAAGGTCGATCACGTGGTGAGCGAGCGCACGGTGCGGATCTACATGGGCGGCGCCTGGCACGAGGCCCCCATGACGACCAGCTACGCCTGTGCCGTGACCGCGGGAGGCCTGCTGCGCGGGGGGTGAGCCCTTAGCGGGGAAGCACGGCGCTCAGGGGGATGTCCACCTCCACCCGCGCGCCCTCGGCCGGGGAGATCCGCACCGTCCCCCGCCGGCCCTCCGACGTGCGCACCACCAGGTGCAGGGGCTCGGCGGGAACGTCGCTCAGCTCGAAGCGGTCTCCGGAGAACTCCCAGCGGCCCTCTCCGGGCGCGCCGAAGTCGACGCGTTCCTGGAGCGTGAGCGTGAAGCCCCGCACGCCCTCGCCCAGCACCCGGCCCCGCAGCGAGGCCGAGGGCCGCAGCCGCACCCCGAGCTCCCGCGCGTCCGCCGCCAGGACCGACCGCCCACTGACGCGACCGCCCTGGCGCGCGCTCACCGACAGCGGACGCGGACTGGAGGTCAGGTCGACCGCGAAGCGTCCCGCGTCGTCCGTGAGGACAACGCTCCAGGGGGTCTCGGGGGTGTCCCGGGGCGCCACGATGACGCGCGCCCCCGGCGAAGGCGTGCCGTCCGGCTCGAACACGGTGCCGCGCAGGGTGTTCGCCTCGCGCGCCTCGGCCCGGGTCGCGTCCCACACCAGCTCGCTCCGTGCCGTCCGGCCCGCCTCCACCCAAACGGGCGTGGGCGTCCCGGCCGCGCGCCCGTCCTGCACGAGCAGCAACTCATGGGTGCCCGCCGGCAGTTCCAGGTGGAAGTCGCCCGAGGCCGAGACCGTGGCCCAGCCCAGCTCCGCGGCGTGCGCTCCCTCGCCCTGGGACGAGGACGTCACCTCCAGCGCCTTCGGGGGGAGCGCGCCCCGCGAGGCCCGGACCCTGCCCTCGATGGCGCCCGTCGCCGCCAGGGTGAAGTCCGCCCGCGCCACCCTGTCCTCGCGCACGTCCACGGACTGGCTGGCGCCCCGCCAGGACGAGCCCTCCGGACGCGCGGTGACGAGCCGAGGACCCACGGCGAGCCCGTCCAGCCGGTAGTGTCCCGAGGCATCGGCCTGGGACGTCCGGGTCTCGGGCAGCGCCTCCGCCTCCACGAAGGAAACTCCCGTGACGAGGGCGCCAGGCAGGGGCCGCCCCCGCGCATCCCGCACCACGCCCTCCACCGCGCCTTGAGCCTCGAGTTCGAGGCGCAGCGGGAAGCGCTCCCCCTCGCGCACCACCAGCCCGCGCCGCGAGGCCCCCGAGAAGCCCTGCGCATGGGCCCGCACGTCCTGGGCCCCCGGGGCGAGTCCGCCCACCGAGAAGCGCCCCTCGGCGTCCGAGCGCGCCTGGTGGGAGGCGCCCTCGGTGCCATGCGGCGTCACCTCGATCCAGGCGTCCTTCACGGGCGCGCCGCTCCGGGCCGCCACCACCTGCCCCTCGAGCACCGCGCCGGCGCCCAGTTGGATGCGCACGTCCCGTGTCGTGTGCCCCCGCACCGAGACGAGGGGCCGCTCGAGCGCGCCCGCCTCCTCGCCACGCCGGGCGGACAGGACGTGGACCCCGGGCTCCACCTCGACGGAGAAGCCGCCTCCCGCGCCCGTGGAGACCCACTGGGCGGGCGACCCCGTCACATGCACCTCGGCCCCGGCGGCGGGCTGGCCCCGCGCATCCACGACGAAGCCCTCGATGACACACGCCATCGCGAGCGCCACGCGCAGCGGCTCGCGCCGGGGCACCCACACCGCGTCCAGGATCCCACGGACGTACCCCGGGGACTGGGCCTCCACCCGGTAGAGACCCGGCGGCAGCCCCTCCACCTGGAAGTCCCCCCGGGCGTCGCTCGTGGCGTCCACGCGCGCCGCCTCGGGCGCCGAGGCCGCGTCCCAGGGCGCCGCACCGGGCTCCTGGCGGGAGAGGACGAGCGCCACCAGGGGCAGCGGCTCCTCCGTTCCCTCCACCACCGTGCGGCCCCGGAGGACCGGTCCAGAGGCGCGGGACGCGGGCGTCACTTGGGGAGCGGAGACACGCGCCGGGAGAACTCCGGACGAGGCCCTCGGCGCCGCGCGTGGGAGGGGACGGGACGTCTCGGGAGCGGTCCGCGGGCCGGGGTCCTCGCCGGAGCGCACGAACAGCCCCCCGCCGAGCCCCAGCAGCAACAGGGCCCCGAGCCACCCGAGCCGACGTGAGCGGCGCACGCTAGCGCACCCTCCGGCCCGGGCTCAGACCTTGAGCCGGATGGCGCCGGGCAGCAGGCGGATGCGGCAGGGCAGCTTGCCGGGCACCTCGCCATCCATCTCCAGGAACACCTCGTCGTCGCTCTCCGCGTCCAGGGTGTTGCACTGGAGGTAGCGCGTCTTGTTCCAGGTGGTGTGGTCGCCGTTGTAGACGCCCTTGGACTTGATGATGAAGTCGGACAGCCGGTAGTCCTGCCAGAGCGTCAGATCGAAGCGGCCGTCATCGGTGAGGGCACGGGGGGCCACGCACATGCCGCTGCCGAAGTAGCGGCCGTTGGACGCGGCGACCACGGTGATGCCCAGCGTCTCGGGCGCGCCTCCGTCCACGCGCAGCCGCACCTGGCGATCCTTGTACTTGGCCAGGGTCTTCACCGTGCCCCACAGGAAGCTCAGGTTGCCGCCGAACGCCTTGCTGCCCGCGTTCACCTCGTGGGCGATGGTGGCGCTCACGCCGAAGGAGGCGATGTTGGCGAAGTAGCGCGACTCCGTCTGGCCCTGGTGGTTGACGTACTCGGCGTGCCCCACGTCGAAGGGCTCCGTCTTGTCCGAGCTCAAGCGCGCCAGGGCGGACTCCAGGTCCAGCTCCCAGCCGAAGGCCCGCCGGAAGTCGCCGCCCGTGCCCCGGGGAATGAGGCCCAGGGCCGCCTGGGGGTTGATGGCCTTGCCCTCGGCGAAGAAGCCGTTGACGACCTCGTTGACGGTGCCATCGCCGCCCACCGCGACGACACAGTCGTAGCCCGCCTGGAGCGCGTCACGCGTCATGCGCACGGCGTCCATGGCACGCTCGGTGAATCCGAAGCCGAAATCGCCGATCGAGCGGGTCACCTGGCCGGAGATCTCCGCCCATCGCTTGCCCGTCTCACCGCTGGCGCTGCGCGGGTTCACCACGAGAAACGTCTTCATCGGCCCTGGTCCTCCAAAGAAGTCGCATCTTTACAGCGGGAGGCCCGGCACGCACCACTGGGGAGTGCGCACGGTGCGAGGCGATTTTCCCCAGGGTGTGTCTTGTCTTCCGGGGGGGCCCGCCCGGGGGGCGAGCGGGGCCGCCCTCGGGAGGGCCGCTGGCTACTTCTGCGGCAGGGGCGCGGCGCGCACGTGCACCTCGCGCAGCTGCCGCTCGTCCACGTCGCCCGGCGCCCCCGTCATCAGGTCCGTGCCCGTCTTCGTCTTGGGGAACGGGATGACGTCGCGCAGCGACTCCACGCCGGTGAGCAGGAACGCCAGGCGGTCCATGCCCAGCGCCAGTCCACCGTGCGGCGGCGCGCCGAACTTGAGCGCGTCCAGCAGGAAGCCGAACTTCGTGCGCGCCTCCTCCTCGCCGATGCCCAGCGCCTTGAACACCTCGGCCTGGACCTTCGGATCGTGCAGGCGGATGGAGCCGCCGCCGATCTCGAAGCCGTTGAGCACCACGTCATAGCGGTGGCACTTCACGCGGCCCGGCTCGGTGAGCAGGTACTGCACGTCCCCGTCGTGCGGCCGGGTGAAGGCGTGGTGCGCCGCCGCCCACGTCTTGCTGTCCTCGTCGTACTCGAACAGGGGCGGGTTGACGACCCAGAGGAACTTCCACACGCCGCCGCTGCCGTACTCGGGGATGAGGCCGAGCTTCTTGGCCACGTGCACGCGCAGGTTGGCCATGACGGTGTGCACCAGCGACTCGCGGCCGAACTGGAACAAGAGCAGGTCGCCCGTCTTGGCGCCGCACGCCTGGTTGATGGCCTGGCGCAGCGCGGGGGTGATCGTCTTGGACAGCGGGGACTGGGTCCACTCGCCGCCCTCGCCCACCTTGGCGCGCGCGAGCCCCTTGGCGCCGTTCTGCTTGGCGAACTCCTCCAGCTTGTCGCTCTCCGCGCGGCTCATCGGCTTGTCGCCGGGCACCACCATGGCCTTGACGATGCCGCCCTGCTCCACCGCCTCGAAGATCATGGGCACGCCGCCCGCGGCGCCGTGCTCGCGGATGAGCTGCGTGAGCACCACGTGCTCCAGCCCGAAGCGCAGGTCCGGCTTGTCGTTGCCGTACTTGGCCATGGACTCATCGAAGTCCATGCGCATGAAGGGCGTGGGCACGTCGATGCCCAGCACCTCGCCCCACAGCTTCTTGATGAGCCCCTCGACGATGGTGAAGATGTCGTCCTCGGTGACGAAGCTCATCTCCATATCGATCTGGGTGAACTCCGGCTGCCGGTCCAGGCGCAGGTCCTCGTCCCGGAAGCACTTGACGATCTGGAAGTAGCGGTCGAAGCCCGCCACCATGAACAGCTGCTTGTAGAGCTGAGGGCTCTCCGCCAGGGCGTAGAACTTGCCCGGGTTGAGCCGGCTGGGCACCAGGAAGTTGCGCGCGCCGCCCGGGGTGTACTTGCCCATGAAGGGCGTCTCGAGCTCCAGGAAGCGGTGCTCGTTGAGGAAGGAGCGCGTGAGCGCGTTCATCTTCGAGCGGGTGATGAGCGACTGCTGCAGCGGCCGGCGGCGCAGGTCGAGGAAGCGGTACGCCAGGCGCTTCTCCTCGCCCGTGTCGATGTCGTCCTCGATGAGGAAGGGCGTGGGCTCGGAGCGGTTGAAGATGGTCAGGTCGGACGCCTTGATCTCGATCTCTCCCGTCTTGAGCTTGGGATTGACCTGGCTGCCGCGCGAGACGACCTTGCCCTTGATGCCGACGCAGTACTCGAGCCGCAGCTGGCCCGCCGTCTCGTGGGCCTCCTTGGCGATGTCCGGCTCGAAGACGACCTGGGTGAGGCCCTCACGGTCGCGCAGGTCGATGAAGACCGCGCCGCCGTGGTCTCGCCGGTTCTGCACCCAGCCAAAGAGGACGACCTCCTCGCCAATCTGGGCCTTGGTGAGCTGCCCGCAGGTGTGGGTACGCTTGACCTCGGTAATGAACGGGACCGCCATGACACCGCCTGCACAAGGGGGGAAGTGGAAGGGGCGGCACCATAGAGAGCGTGGAAACGACGCGTCAAGGATTCCGAGGACCCCGGGACCTTCCCGGCCCGCGCGGGTCCGCCGCTCTCCCGCTTGCTTCTGACCCCCCCGGTGGCCGTAGTAAGAAGACCGACATGGTCCGAAAGCTGACAGCCACCGCCGCCCTCCTGCTCGTCTCGTGCGCGCCGCAGACGCAGGTGCCCACCAAGGTCCGCGCGTTGGTGCTCTCCAGCAATGGCGAGTACACGCCCACCGAGGTGGAGCTCAAGACGGTCACCGACATCGTCGCCCTGGAGGGCAAGGTGGCCCGCATCGAGGGCAACGCCATCCTCCGGTTGGATCCCACGGACCCCGAGCTCCAGGCGGCCCGGACCGAGGAGGCCCTGGCGCGCGCGATGACCAAGAGCGCGGGCCGCTCCGTCACCGCCAGCTACATCACGGACCCCCAGGGCGTGCTGTGGCCGGCGGACTTCCACACGTGGAACCTCGTCACCACGTACTACAACCTCGAGCGCGCCTGGGACTACTTCACCACCACGCTCGCGGTGCCCCAGGCGGATCTGCCGCAGACGACGGTGCACTACTTCCCGGAGTTCATCCTCGCGGACGTGAGTGATCAGCCGCTCACGGACAACGCGCTCTACTACCCGCCGCTCAAGTCCTTCGTGGTGCTGCCCTTCGACACGCTGCAGAAGGCGCCGCTGGCCACCAACGCCTCCATCCTCACCCACGAGTACGCGCACCTGGTGTTCAACCGCCGCGTGTATGGCGGCAGTGCCGTGCCCACCGCGCTCAACGAGTGGGCCCAGGGTGGCAGCTCCACCCCCGGCCTCAACGTGCTCAAGGCCCTGGACGAGGGCATCGCCGACTACCACGCCTACGTGGCCTCGTGCCCCACGGCCTTCGGGTGCAACACGCGCGTGCTCGCCACGTCCTTCGACGACGCGGCGGTGAACGCGCGCGACCTGTCCCTCAATCAGTGCATGAGCGCGCTGCTCTACCGCAACATCACCCAGTCCAGCGTCAACGTGATCTCCGGGCTCGAGTACCAGCTGGGCACGCTGCTCGCCAACGCGCTCTACCGCTCCACCAAAACCGAGGCCGAGCGCCAGACGCTGGCGCGCGCGCTCGTGGCCGCCTACTCGGACACGAACACCTCGCGGCCCGGCTTCAACCAGCTCGTGTCGGCGTCCATCGGGGACCAGAACCTCTTCACGCTGCCCAAGGCCGCCAAGGCCATCGTCCAGCACATCCCCCCGGGCAACGTCGACCTGCGCCAGCAGGTGTGCACCAACTTCGCCAACGCGCTGCAGATTCCGCTCAGCGCGCTCGTCGGCAACACCGAGTACGACTGCCCCGCCAGCACCACGACCACCGGCGAGTGCCCCGCCCTCCCCCGCGACCCATGACAAACCGCGCCATGCCCTCCAGGCCGCTCTCCCTCCTCGTGGGAGGCCTCGTGCTGGCCTCGCCCGCCTTCGCCCAGGACGAGGACACCCCCTACGCCTACCCGGACGACGAGCCGTCCCAGAGCCGCCGGGGCCGCGCCACGTCCCCCGACGAGGACACGCCCTACGCCTACCCGGACGAGGAGGAGGGGCAGAAGGAGCGCCCCTCGCGCCGCCGCGCGCCCGAGCGCCCCGAGCGGGACATGCACGAGGACTTCCGCCGCGCCGCCGAGGGCGACGAGGAGGAGAAGGACTTCCAGCGGATGGCGAACCTGGATGATCCGAACACGGGCGTGGCCTTCGAGGTGATTGGCGGCGTCATGTTCCTGAGCAGCGCGCGCGGGCAGACCCTGGGCGACGCGCAGCCGGCCTTCGGGGGCCGCTTCACCTGGGAGTACGGGCGGCTGCTCAACAGCGAGCCCCTGCGCGAGGCGCTCTGGTTCGACGTGCGCTACACCTACGCCGGGCAGCGCGAGGGCACGGGCCTCATCGTCGGGGACACCCGGCTGCACTACGCCACCATCGCCCCCGCGTACGAGTTCACCTTCGGGGACAGCTCCGACTACGGCGTCTTCCTGCAGGCCGGCGGCGGCATCGCCTACCAGCACACCGCCATCGAGGCCGGCGGCAAGGTGACGGTCGTGGACGGCGTGAAGTCGCTCATCCAGTACGGCGTGGGCCTGCGCGGCCGCACCCAGCTGTCCGCCGCCACCAACGTGCGGCTGGCCTGGCGCCTGGAGGCCCAGCGCTACCGGCGCGGCTACCAGGACGACACCTTCTTCGGCGCGAGCCTCGGCACCGCCTTCTAGGGCGGCCCCCCGGGGTCATCCCACCTGCACACACCGGGGAAAACTTTTCCCTCCGGGCGGACGTCCTGGGACTTCCGGACGACGCCCTGGCGTCCAACCCCGCGAATCCCCTCACCTTCAGCCGCTGGCACGCGCGCTGCTTCTGGTGGGGGTGGGGTCGACTGGCGCGGTGGGAGGCGGGAGATGACGGGCGTGCAGAAGAAGCAGTTGGATCCGGTGTGCGGCAAGAACCTGGAGGCCCCGGAGGGCCGACCGTCCACGGAGTACAAGAAGCGGCGGTACTTCTTCTGTTCCGAGCGGTGCCGCACGGCTTTCGAGCGTCAGGCGGAGCGCTTCCGGATGAACGACCTGGCGCGCGCCGGGGCCCTGCTCACGCCGGGCCGGGTGCGCTGGGGCATCGCCTGACGGGACTCACGCCGCGATGCGCAGGTCCTTGAGCTTGAGTGACAGGCGGCGCTGACCGCGGAAGGTATCGAAGCTGGCCTGGAAGGCGAGGTCCACGGGCCCCTCGGTGAGGGCCAGGCGGTCCGCCATGCCAAAGCCGATGGCGTCCACGCTGGGCGCATCCACCAGGGCGAGCTTGAGGTGGCCCGAGCCTCCCGTCTTGTGCGGCAGCACGCGGGGGCGCGCCACCTGTCGGCGCAGCACCAGCACGGGCTCGGGGTTGCCCTGGCCAAAAGGACCGAGCCGCTGCAGGGCCTCCACCGCGCGCTCGTCCAGATCCGACACCCCCACCACCGCGTCCACCTTGCAGCGGGGAATCAAATCTTCCGGCGTCAGCCGTTGCAGGGCGATGCGCTCGAAGGCCTCGCGGAAGGCGGGCAGCTGGGGCGCCTCCACGGTGAGGCCCGCGGCGTGCTTGTGGCCACCAAAACGCACGAAGAGGTCCGCGCAGCCGCTCAGGGCGTCGTACAGGTGGAAGGCCTCGATGCTGCGCGCCGAGCCCTTGCCCACCCCATCCTTCACGCCGACCATGACGGTGGGCCGGTGGAAGCGCTCCACCACCCGCGAGGCGACGATGCCGATGACGCCCGGGTGCCAGCCGTCCGCGTAGAGCACGAAGCCGCGGGCGCCCCGCTCGGCGATCTCCTCCGCCTGGGCCAGGGCCTCGGTGAGGATGCTGCTCTCCAGGCCCTGCCGCTCGGCGTTGGCGCGATCCAACATCTGGGCGAGCGGCCGGGCGGCGTCCACGGTGTCCGAGCACAACAGCTGCAGCCCGAGCGAGGCGTCATGCAGTCGGCCCGCGGCGTTGATGCGGGGCCCCAGGCGGTAGCCCACCTGCCCGGCGGTGACGGGGCTGTCGGCGTCCAGGCCGGCCACTTCCTTGAGGGCGCGCACCCCGGGGCGGCGGCCCGCGCTCAGCTCCTGCAGGCCGTGGTGCACGAGGATGCGGTTGGCGCCGGTGAGCGGCACCACGTCCGCCACGGTGGCCATGGCCACCAGGTCCATCAGCGCCTTGAGGTTGGGCTCCTTGCGGGTGGCGAACCAGCCGTCGTCGCGCAGCCGCTTGCGCAGGCCCATGCAGAGGTTGAAGGCCACGCCCGCGGCGCACAGGTGCTTGGTGGGGTACTCACAGCCGGGCTGGTGGGGGTTGAGCACCGCCACGGCCGGAGGCAGCGTGGGGGGCACCGTGTGGTGATCCACCACCACCACGTCCAGGCCCAGGTCCCGCGCCCGGGCGATCTCCGCCACGGAGGTGACGCCGCAGTCGAGCGTCACCAGCACCCGGGTGCCGTCCGCGGCGATCTTCTCCACCGCCTGGAGGTTGAGCCCATACCCCTCGCCGAGCCGGTGGGGGATGTAGGTGGCGGGCCGCACGCCCAGCTCACGCAGGAACAGGGCCAGGAGTGACGTGGAGCACACCCCGTCCACGTCGTAGTCGCCGTAGAGGGTGATGCGCTCCTTCTCGCGCAGGGCCCGCGTGAGCCGGTCCACGGCGGCGCCCATGCCCTTCATCCGGTAGGGGTCGGGCAGGTCGGCCAGCCGGTCGGACAGGAAGGCGGAGGCGGCCTCGGGGGTGCGCAGGCCCCGGTGGGCGAGCACCCGGGCAGAGAGGGGATGCAACCCCAGCTCGGCGGCGAGCAGGGCGGCGGGCTCCGGGTGCACCTCGGGCATCAACCAACGCACGTTCTCGCCTCTCCTTGGGGGCGGTGGGTCATCCCCGCGCATCCACCCCACCAGTCTACCTGGGAAGTCTGTCGAGGCGAGTTCGACGTGCGGCTCGCCCCCCTGCCCCCTCACCGCGGAGGCGAGGCGGGCGCGTGCATGGGATGCCCCAGACACGCGGCGGTTGCGCTTCAACGCCCGAGGCCCCCGGGCCCGTGAGTCTCACGGAGCACCAGGGGCCTCGGGGAACCACGGGAGCGCCCGGTGGGCTCAAGCCGTCTTGGGCTGCTCGATGGGCTTCTTGTGGGCCGAGCGCTCGTCGAGCCAGATGGTGAGCGGGCTCGCGATGTACACCGAGGAGTAGGTGCCCACGAGGATGCCCACGAACATGGCCCAGGCGAAGTCGCGGATCTCCCCCACGCCGAAGATCATCAGACCCACGAGCGACAGCGACGTCACGCCCGAGGTGAGGATGGTGCGCACCAGGGTGTCGTTGATCGCGATGTTGATGACCTCCGGCAGGGCACGGTTGGGGTACTTCACCATGTCCTCGCGGATGCGGTCGTAGATCACGATGGTGTCGTTGACCGAGTAGCCCACCACCGTGAGCAGCGCGGCGATGGACGTGAGGCTGAACTCGGCGCGGGTGACCAGGTAGAAGCCGGCCACCATGATCACGTCGTGGACCATGGAGAGCAGCGCGCCGGGGCCGAACTTGAAGTCGAAGCGGAAGGCCACGTAGATGAGGATGGCGAGCATGGAGAAGAGCAGCGCCTGGAAGCCGCGGTTGCGCAGCTGCTTGCCCACCTGGGGACCCACGTACTCGGTGCGGCGCATCTCGAAGTCCGGCGACTCGGGGTTCTGCACGCCGTGCATCAGCGCGGCGCGGATGCGGTCGGCCATGCCGCTGGCCACCACCTGGTACTCGTAGTCACCGGCCTGGGTCTGGCCCAGGTCGCGCACCTCGTCCACGCCGGTGCCCGTGTCCACCACGGCCTTCTGGATCTGCGCGGGCACGAGCGGCTGCTTGGCGCGCACGCGGATCATGCCGTTGGGCAGGTCGGCGCGGATGGACTCCGGCTCCACCTGACCGAGCTTCACGAGGGCCTCGCGGGCCTTCTCGGCGCTCTCCTGGGTCAGCTGGGTCACACCGCCCAGGCGCACCAGGAAGGAGTTCTCGCTCGACGAGCCGATGCTCTGCACGGACACGTCGTGCAGCTGGCCGGAGGACTCCACGCGCTGGCGCACGTCCGCGGCGCTCACCGGGTGGTTGAACTGCACCTCCACCACGGTGCCACCGGCGAAGTCCACGCCCAGGTTGAAGCCGAAGACGGCGATGCCCACCAGGATGAGCAGGTTGATGACCGTGGAGATGAAGAACGCCGGCTTGCGCTTGCCGATGAAGTCGATGTTCGTCTTGTTCTTGAGGATCTGCATGGCGGCTGTGCCTCGAGGTGTGGCCTAGACGGACACCGTCTGAGCGTTCTTGCCGTGGACGAAGTAGGTCATGATGACGCGCGTCACCAGGATGGACGTGAAGAGCGACGCCAGCAGGCCGATGATGAGCGTGGTGGCGAAGCCGCGCACCGGACCGGTTCCCGTGAAGAACAGGATGAAGCCGGCGATGAGCGCGGTGACGTGGGCGTCGAAGATGGTCCAGAAGGCGCGATCGTAGCCCTGGTCCACCGCGACCCGGGCCGACTTGCCGTGGGACAGCTCCTCTCGGATGCGCTCGTTGATGAGCACGTTGGCATCCACCGCGATGCCCAGCGTGAGCACGAACCCGGCGATGCCCGGCAGCGTGAGCGTGGCGTTGAAGAACGCCAGACCCCCGAGGATGAGCAGGCCGTTGAGCAGGAGCGCCACGTCCGCGATGAGGCCCGCGGAGCGGTAGTAGACCACCATGAAGACGACCACGCAGAGCACGCCCACCGCCGCGGCCAGGCCGCCCTTGCGGATGAGCTCGTCACCCAGCGAGGCGCCCACCTGGCGGATCTCACCGGTGGTGACGGGCGCGGGCAGCGCGCCGGCCTTGAGCGCGAGCGCGAGCGTCTGCGCGTCCGCCAGCCACTGCTCCAGGGGACGGCCCCCCGAGCGGCCCATGGTGATGCGCGCGCGGCCGCCGCCGATGCGCTCGTTGATGCGCGGCGCGGACTGCACGTAGTCGTCCAGCACGATCGCCATGCGCCGGCCCACGCCCTTCTCGGTGAGCAGCTCGAACTGGCGCGCCCCGTTGGCGTCGAAGCTGATGTTCACCTCGGGCTCGTTGAGCTGGCTGAGCGAGGCGTCCGCGCCCGTCAGGCTCTCGCCCGTGAGCGGCGCTTCCTTCTCCACCAGGTAGGTGCGGTAGCTGTCACACACGCCCCGGCGCGTGGCGCTCGCGATGCACTCGAGCAGCACCACGCGGTCCTGGGGGACCTTGCCCTTCACGTAGCCGAGCAGCGCCTCGCGGTTGGCGCCCTCCAGCTGGGGGAAGCCCTCGGCGGTCGTCAGGGTGATGTTGCTGCCCTCGGGGGGCGGCGTGTTCTGGTAGGTCTGACGGAAGAAGTCCGTGGTGTCGTCCACCATGTGGAACTCGAGCTGGGCGGTGGTGCCCACGAGCTCCTTGGCCTGCTCCGGGTTGTTGCGGCCCGGCAGGGAGATCTGGATGGCGTCCGAGCCCAGCTTGCGCACGTCCACCTCGGCCACGCCCCACTTGTCGATGCGCTTGCGGATGACGAGCATCGCCTGGTCCACCGCCTCCTCACGGAAGCGCGTGGTCTGGGAGTCGGCCAGGGCGATGGTCAGCTTGCCGCCGTCGCGCGACACCTTGGAGAAGTCCTGGTTGTTGGAGAGGACCTCCTTCTCGATGGCGTCCATGGTGGCCGGATCCTGCGCCGTCAGCGTCACCTGGAGGCGGTCCGGGTCCGTGCTCACGGACACCTGGCCCAGCTGCTTCTCGTTGACGTAGCGGGCGATCTGGTCCCCGCGGCGCTCGGTGCGCTTCTCGAGGGCCGTCTTGGTGTCCACCCGCATCACCATGTGGATGCCACCCTGCAGGTCCAGCCCCAGGTTGATGCGGTACTTGGCCGGGGGGGCCCAGCGAGGCATGGCCGCGTCGATCGCCGCCAGGTTGTTGCGCTGGCTGCGCTCGACATGGAACAGCGAATAATAGGAGGGAATGAGGAACCAGATGGTCAACAGCGTCACGCCGACCACCAGGCCCAGCCTCCAGTACCAGCCGCGATCCATTACTTCTCCTCCTTCTTGTCTTCGATCTTGGCGGCCGGGGCGCTCTCGCCCCCCGCCGCGTACCGTCCCGCCACCGACGTCTTGAGAACCCGGATGCGCGTGCCCGTGGAGACCTCGAGCGTCACTTCACGCTCGGCCACCACCTGGATGCGCCCGATGAGTCCACCCTGCGTGACGACCTCATCCCCCTTCTTCAGGCTGGAGATGAGCTCGCGGTGCGTTTTGAGCTGCTTCTGCTGCGGGCGGATCATCATGAAGTACATGATGGCGAACAGGCCGATGAAGAACGCGATGTTCCACACGCCGCCGGGTCCACCCGTTGCCTGCGCCAGGACTAGATAGCTGTCAGCCACGAACCGCCTCGTCGCTCGATGAAAATGGAGGGCTCCATCCAGGGCGCTGCCCACTTCCTCCAGTGGACAACAGAAGAGCCGGAAAGCGGGGCCTCTTAGCAGCAGCCCCACACCCCGAGCAAGGAACGACGTGCCGCCGGGACCATTCCGTGCCGCGTCATACCCGCCCGGTCCCCCTCCAACCCCCCGTTTTTCCCCGGCTTGGGGCCTACTTCGACCGCGTGCGCTCGGCTTCCTGGGCCCGCGCCTTCTCGCGGAAGTCCCGGGCGAAGGAGGCGAAGCGGTCCTCGGCGATGGCCTCGCGCACCTGCTTCATCAGGGTGAGGAAGTAGTGCAGGTTGTGCAGGGTGTTGAGCCGCATGGCGAGGATCTCCCCCGCCACGAAGAGGTGGCGCAGGTAGGCGCGGCTGAACGTGCGGCAGGTGTAGCAGGTGCACGCCGGGTCCACCGGCCGGGGATCCTTGGCCCAGGTGGCGTTGCGGATGACGAGCTTGCCCTCGGTGGTGAAGAGCAGGCCGTTGCGCGCGCAGCGCGTGGGCAGCACGCAGTCGAACATGTCCACCCCCTGCTCCACGCAGGTGATGAGGTCCACGGGCGTGCCCACCCCCATGAGGTAGCGCGGCTTGTCCCGGGGCAAGAGCGGCGCCGAGTAGGCGACGCCCTCGTACATGGCCTCGGGCGTCTCCCCCACCGCGTAGCCCCCGAGCGCGTAGCCGGGCAGGTCCACCGCGCACACCTCCTCGGCGTGCGCCTTGCGCAGCTGGGGATCCAGTCCGCCCTGGACGATGCCGAAGAGCGAGGAGCGCTCGCGGCTCCAGGCCTTCACGCACCGGTGCAGCCAGCGCGTGGTGCGCGCCAGGGACTGCTCCAGGTAGGCCCGGCTCTCGGTGGACGGCGGGCACTCGTCGAAGGCCATGATGATGTCCGCGCCGAGCGTCTCCTGGATCTCGATGGAGCGCTCGGGCGTGAGCAGGAGCTTGCGCCCGTCCAGGTGGGACTGGAAGGCGGCGCCCTCCTCGGTGATCTTCCGCTTCTCCGACAGGCTGAACACCTGGAAGCCGCCGCTGTCGGTGAGCATGGGCCGGTCCCAGGACACGAAGCGGTGCAGGCCGCCCATCTCCCCCACCAGGTCGTCTCCCGGCCGGAGCATCAGGTGGTAGGTGTTGCCGAGGATGATCTGCGCGTCGAGCGTGAGCAAGTCATCCGGCCCCACGGCCTTGACGCTGCCCACCGTGCCCACGGGCATGAAGATGGGCGTCTCCACCGGGCCGTGGGGTGTGTGCAGGCGGCCCCGGCGCGCGCGTGTGCCCGAGGCGTCCTCGTGCAAGAGCTCGTAGCGCACCAGGCCCGGTTGGACCCGGGTGTCTCCCTTTTCCCCGCGCGGCTGTCCCATGGTGTCCTCTCCCTACTCCGTCACCAGCATCGCATCGCCGTACGAGAAGAACCGGTAGCCGGCGGCGACCGCCTCCCGGTAGGCCGCCAGGGTGCGCTCGCGCCCGAGCAGCGCGCTCACCAGCACCACCAGCGTCGAGCGCGGCAGGTGGAAGTTGGTGAGCAGCACGTCCACCGCCCGGAAGTCGAAGCCCGGGCGGATGAAGATGTCCGTCTCCCCGGGCCCCTCGCGCAGGGCCCCGGCCTGGGCGTCCCACGCCGACTCGAGCGTGCGCACCACCGTCGTGCCCACCGCCACCACCCGGCGGCCCTCGGCCCTGGCGGCGTTGACGGCGCGCGCCGTGGCCTCGGGCACCGTGTAGCGCTCCGGGTGCATGTGGTGCTTGTCCAGATTCTCCTCGCGCACGGGCAGGAAGGTGCCGGGCCCCACGTCCAGCGTCACCTCCACGCGCGAGATGCCCCGGGCCGCGAGCGCCTGGAAGAGGGCGTCCGTGAAGTGCAGGCCCGCGGTGGGGGCCGCCACCGCGCCGGACGCCCGCGCGTACACCGTCTGGTAGCGCTCGGCGTCGGCGGCCTCGGGGGCCCGGGTGATGTAGGGCGGCAGGGGCAGCCGGCCCGCCTGGTCGAGCATCGCCGCGAGCGACGCGCCCGGCGCCGCCAGGAAGCGCACCCGGTACTCCCCGCCCCCGAGCGCCTCGAGCACCTCGGCGTCCAGGCCGCCCGGAAAGGACACCCGCGCGCCCGGCTTGAGGCCCTTGGAGGCCTGACCCAGGCAGATCCAGTCCAGGGCCTCGGGGGCGCCGCCGAGCGCCTGGGACGTGAGCGTGGAGGCCGCGGGCCGCACCACGAGCAGTTCCACCCGGCCCCCCGTGCCCGTCTTGGTGCCCAGGAGCCGGGCGGGGATGACCCGCGCGTCGTTGACGACGAGCAAGTCCCCCTCGCGCAACAGGCCGGGCAGGTCGGAGAACTGGCGGTGGGACGAGGCGCCCGAGGCGCGGCTCACCACCATGAGGCGCGAGGCGTCGCGGGCCGCGAGCGGCGCCTGGGCGATCTGGGCCTCGGGAAGCGCGAAGTCGTAGTCGGAGAGCTGGGAAGACACGGGCGGAGGCGCTTGTAACAGCCCGGACGCCCCGACGGAACCCGTGTGTGTCGGGGCGCGGGGCTCAGTAGAGCTGCTGCAGCTCGGTGCCCGGGTAGTAGTGCTGGAGGATGTCGCGGTAGGTGCGGCCCTGGTCCGCCAGCGCCTTGGCGCCCCACTGGCACAGGCCGGCGCCGTGGCCGTAGCCCCGGCCGGTGAAGCGCCAGACGCCGCCCGCGCGCTCGGCGTCGAAGTCCAGGCTCTTGAGCTTGGTGTAGCCGAGCTTGCGGCGCAGCGTCACGCCGTCCACCGAGGCCCCCCCCGCCGCCGCGACGCGGTTGACGCGGTGGGTGGCGGTGCGCGACGTGACGCGGAAGCCCTCCGAGGACTGGCCCAGGGCCGCGCGCAGCTCGGCCTCGGACACGGTGGCGCTCCAGCGGCTCGCGGGAAGGCGGCCACACGGGCAGTCCACGGCCTGCAGGTAGGGCAGGTCCCGCTGCAGCGCGTCCCACCCCGTCTCGGTCCGCCCGCCGCACGAGGCGTGGAAGTAGGCCTCGATGGGGGCCAGGTCGTAGGTGAGCACCTCCCCGCGCGTGGCCTCCACGGCCACGCGGGTGCGGGCGTCCTCGCGGTTGACGCCGCCGTACACCTGGTGGAGCACGCTGCTGCCCACGTAGAAGGGCGCCCCGTAGGCCTCCAGCTTCTTCTGCAGGGCGTAGGTGCGCGCCGCCACCGCCTGGGCCTTGAGGGCCTCGGGGGGAAAGGAGACGGGCATCTCCCCGCCCAGCACCGCGGCGAGGTAGTCCTCCAGGGGGATGACGTTGATGAGCTGCAGGCCGTCCTTGTACAGGCGCACCACCACGTCCCCGCGCACCTGCATGTCCCCCGCGCGCAGCGGCGCGGAGCCCGGCACCCCGGCGTCCTCCATGTCCGGCCCGGCGCGAAAGCGCACCGCGGCGCCGATGACGGGCGCGCCATTGAGCTCCAGCTTCGCGCCCCGACGCTTGACCACGACCGCGTCCTGCCCGAGCGCCGAGAAGCGCGCGTCCTCGGTATCCGAGCCGAACGCCAACCCCTGGCCACTCACCCGGACCTCGCCCTGGGCGTCACCCATGGCGATGCGCATGGTCTCCACGGCGGAGGCGGAGAGCGGCGCGAGCAGCAGCAAGAGGAGCGCAACAGGACGCAACATGGCGCCAGTGTAGGGGGGGGCGATCACGGCTCAAGAAATCAGCCGCCGGATGACGGAGAATGCCCGTCCCGTGTCCCCTCCCCCCGACGCCGCCCGCCTGTCGACCGCCGAGGTCACCCCCGTGCTGCGCGCGCTGCCACCCCGCGCCGCCGCCCTGCTCCTGATGCGGCTCGCCCAGGGCCGCCCTCGCGCCGAGTGCGCCGCCTTCTACGGCATCCGGCCCGAGGTCTTCGACATCCACCTGCTGCGCGCCGCGCTGGCGCTCTCCCGCGCCCTGGCCCTGCCCGTCCGGGAACCCGAAACGGACGCGGAGGAGACCCTGTGGGCCCAGGCGCTCGCCGGGTCGCTCGACGAGGCGTCGGCCAGCGCGCCCACGGCCTTGCGGGCCACCGGGGCCCTCTGCGAGCGGCTGAGGGCCCTGGGACCGGAACTGGCCGCGGCGCTCCAGGCCGCCGAACGCGCCGAGGAGGCGTCTCCCGCGAGCAAGCGCGAGGATCTGCTGCGCCGCCTGGCCATCCTCGCCCTGCTCGCCCTCACGGCCTACCTGTACCTCAACCGCCCCGAGGAGCCTCCCGCGCGCGTCCCGACACCCCTCCCCCGGGAACGATGAGGCCGTGCCGTCGGCATGCGAGCCGACGGGCTTGTCCTGGCGGCCCATGTC
The DNA here is from genome assembly GCF_016904885.1 of Archangium primigenium. NCBI lineage: Bacteria > Pseudomonadati > Myxococcota > Myxococcia > Myxococcales > Archangiaceae > Melittangium > [Archangium] primigenium. The sequence continues at coordinate 4,430,409 of NZ_JADWYI010000001.1, read as the reverse complement.
ATCCGCGCCGAGGGTCTCCAGCTTTCGGGGGAAGTCGACACCACGAACGCGGGAGGAGAGGGATCATGCGCAACATCAAGGGTTTGTGCCTCGGGGTGATGACGGCGGCGCTGCTTCTGGGCACCGGCTGCAAGCCGAACCAATCCGTGGCCCCCAACGATCCGGCCATGAACCAGGGGACGGGAGGCTCGGGGATGGGCTCGGGTGACGTCCACTCGGTGCCGCGGGACACGGGGACCCAGGACACCCTGGGCCAGGACACCCGGGAGAAGGACTCGTCGCTGGGGACGGGAACGGGCGGCTCGGGCATGAGCCAGGACACGTCGCCGCTGGGCTCGGACTCCGGCACGGGCGGCGCGGGCGACAGCCGGGGCGTCCCAGGAGGCCAGCAGGGCACGAGCCTGGGGGGCAAGGGCGGCGGGGGTGATTCCGCCGGCATGGGCGGTCAGGACACCCCCATGAATGGCGCGGACATCCAGGGCGACCACAGCACGCGCGAGCCCGCCTCGGGGACGACCGAGGGCAACGACTCGAGCCACCGCAACACGGATCCCGGCGCGGATCAGGGCCTGGGCCGCTGAGTCAGGACGGGGCTCGGGCGGAGGACGCGCCCGGGCCCCGGTGTCCCAGCAACACGGCGAGCCCGAGCAGGGGCAGCCCGGCGCCCACGGCACACACCCCGAGCCACCCGGCGTGGCTCCAGCCGAGGCTGCCGAGCCAGGCCCCGAGCGCGCCGCCCACGAAGTACGTCACCATGTAGACGGTGTTGATGCGGTTGCGCGCCTCGGGACGCAGGGCATAGACGCGCGTCTGGTTGGCGATGTGGTTGGCCTGGGCGCCCAGGTCCAGCAGGATGACCCCCGCGGCCAGACCCCAGAGGCCCCACCCGGCCAGCGCGAACACGGCGAAGGCGAGCACCACGAGCCCGAGCGACACGGCGTTGATGCGCCGAGCCCCGCTTGGGTCCGAGCCCCGATCCGAATAGCGGCCCACCAGGGGCGCGGCGATGGCGCCCACCACGCCCACCACGCCGAACAGCCCGGCGGTCCGCGCGCCATACTGCTGAGGCAGCGTGTGCAGGTGGAGCACCAGGGTGGTCCAGAACGCGCTGAAGGACGCGAAGGAGAGCGCGCCCATCAGGGAGTGCAGGCGGAGCACGGGCTCCTCGCGCACCAGGGGCATCAACGAGCGGAGCAAGGCGCCATAGGGGAGCGGGGACGGCGCGGACTGTCGGGGCAGCGTGAGCCGCAACACGACGGCGAGCCCGGCCATCAGGCCCGCGGCGATCCAGAACACGGCGCGCCAGCCAAAACGCACGCCGAGGAAGCCCGCGGCGGTGCGCGACAAGAGGATGCCGATGAGCAGGCCGCTCATGACCAGGCCCACCACCCGGCCTCGCGCCTCGGGCGGCGCGAGGTGGGCGGCGAACGGCACGAGCAACTGGGGCACCACGGTCGTCACGCCCACCAGCGCGCTGGTGGCCACCAACCAGGGCAGGCTCGGAGCCAGCGCCACGCCCAGCAACGCCAGACACACCAGACAGCACATGACCACGATGGTCCGCCGCCGCTCGAGGCTGTCGCCGAGGGGCACGATGAGCAGCAGGCCCAGGGCGTAGCCCACCTGGGAAACGGTGGGCACCAGGCCCACGGCGTGATCCGAGGCCTGGAACGTACGGCCCATGTCCCCGAGCAGGGGCTGGTGGTAGTAGAGATTGGCGACCGCGAGCCCGCCCGAGATGGCCATGATCCAGACGAGCACGGGACGCAAACGCGAGGAGGAGTCCACGCGCGGGCCTGTAACACCTCGCCCTCCTCTGTGCATTGGATGCGGACAGGCCGTGCTGCTAGCCTGACAGAATGATGCGAACGCTCGCCCGGATGGCTTGGTCCCTGAGCCTGCTGCTGCTGCTGGGCGGCGTGGGCTGGGGGCTGGCGACCCACCCGGCGCCAGCCCTGGAGACAGCGCGGTGGTTGGCCGGGCACGTGATGACCCCGGGGGTGCTCGGGTGGGGAGGCGGGGCGCTGGTGCTCTGGGTGGGCGCGGCGCTCGCCGCCTCCCGTCCCTCGCGCGCCGAGCCCCCTCGCGAGCCTCGGCCCGGGCTGTCGCCCCTGGAAGTGGTGGACGCGAACGTCGCGGTGGCCGTGCGGCAATTGCTCGCGGAGATGACCCTGGTGCTGCGCCGCTACGTGATGCGCGCCGAGCCGGACATGATCGCCTTCCTGGACACCCTGCTCGATGGCGCCATCCGGGTGGGCGCCAGCGACGTGCACGTCCATCCGCTGGAGTCGGGCACCCGCATCGCCTTTCGTGTCCACGGCGTGCTCGAGGAGGTGATGATGCTGCCGCGCGAGCACCATCCCCGCCTCATCAACCGCATCAAGGTCCTCTCCCGGGTCGTGCTCTTTCGCACGGACCGGCCGCAGGACGGCCACTTCGCCATCCAGACGCCCGAGGGGCCCGCGGACATCCGGGTGTCCCTGCTGCCCACCAATCACGGAGAGTCCTCGGCGCTGCGCATCGCGCGCAGCAGCGTGCGGCTGCCCCAACTGTCCTCCCTGGGCATCTCCCCGGAGTTGCTCGCGCCCTTCCAGGGTGTGCTCGCCCGGCCTCAGGGCGTCATCTTCGTGGCGGGCGCCACGGGCAGCGGCAAGACGACGACCCTGTACGCCTCGCTCGGGCACATCAAGCAGACGCGCGGTGACATGACCCGGATCGCCACCATCGAGGATCCGATCGAATACGACGTGCCCCTGTTCTCCCAGACCCAGGTGAACACCGAGCAGGGCTTCACCTTCGCCCAGGGCCTGCGCTCGGTGCTGCGCCAGGATCCCAACGTCATCATGGTGGGGGAGATTCGCGACGCGGAGACGGCGCGCACCGCCATCCAAGCGGGGCTCAGCGGCCACCTGCTGCTCACCACGGTGCACGCGAACTCGGCGGCGGGCGTGTTCAACCGGCTCATCGAGATGGGCGTGGAGCCCTTCCTGCTGGCCTCGGCCTCGGTGGCCAGCGTCTCGCAGCGGCTGGTGCGCTCGCTGTGTCCCCACTGCCGCATCCCCTTCCAGCCCGAGCACGAGGAGCTGTTGCGCTTGCAGTCGGCGGGACTGCCCACGACGGGTCCGTTCCATGGCTCCACGGGCTGCCCCCAGTGCGCGGGCTCGGGCTTCCTGGGGCGCACGGCGCTCTACGAGGTGCTGACGGTGACCCCCGCCATCCGCGACTGCATCAACGGCAAGCTGCCCACGTCCCAGACCCAGGACGTGGCGGTGAGGGAAGGCATGGTGCCCTTGCTCGGCGCGGGACTGGCGCGGGTCCACGAGGGGGCCACGACCCTGCGCGAAGTGCTGCGGGTGGTCGGATGAGCCCCCCCACGAGTCAGGGCGCCCCGGCGGTGCTGCGGCTGGCCTCCGCGGTGTGCGCGGTGGTGGCCGCCGGACTCTTCGTCCTGCGGGTGACCCAGGGGGAAGCGCGGACGGCGTCCCTGGAGGCCGAGGACGACACGCCCGTCCAGGAGTCACGCACCGCGTTCCAGGGGGCCCTGCTGTCGTTGGAGTCGAGCCCCTCGGGCGCCTCCGTCCGGGTGAACGGGGTGGACCAGGGGGAGACGCCCGTGACGGTGGGCCTGGACTGCGTGCCGGGCGGGGCCGTGCGCCTGGAGTTCACGCTGCGCGGCTTCGAGAAGACGACGCATGAGACTCCCTGCCCCCGCGACGCCCTCGTCACGCTGAAGGCGCGGCTGCACAAGGCGGCCGGCGCGCGTGCCGGGAAGCGATGATTCCCGTCCGGGACGGACCTCCTCTACGATGGGGCCGTCCCTCCAGGAGTCTTCCCATGTTCCGCCGTCTGTCCGTCCTGATGTGCTCGGCCTGGCTCGCCACGCCCCTCGCCGTGTCCGCCCAGAACCTGTCGCCCGAGGAGATCGCGCGCATCCAGCTCGACGAGAAGGCGGCGCTCAAGAAGATCGACGCGGCCCACGGAGGCAAGAAGCCCTCGGAGATGAGCAACGCCGAGCGCCGGCAGGTGATCGAGGAGCAGCAGGCCGCGCGCCAGGCGGTGATGGAGCGGCACGGGGTGTCGGACAAGGACTACGCGCGGCAGACCGCGCGGATGGGCCCCAAGCAGAACGAGGCGGTGGCGGCCGCGCAGAAGCAACTGGAGGCCCAGCAGAAGGCGGCGGCGGCCCCGCGGCCCGCGTCCGAGGAGATCATCCCCGTGGAGATTCGCGAGGAGATGGCGCCCGCGGAAGGTGCCGCCGCCGCTCCGGCCGAGGCCACGCCCGAGGGCGACATGGGCGACATCCCAGTGTCACAGGAGGAGGAGGCGGGCACCCCCATCGAGCAGATGGAGCGGGGGCAGCTCGACCCGAACATGCCCCTCGACAAGTCGTGACGCGGAGGCCCTAGCCCCAGCGGCGCTCGCGCCACACCGCGTCGTAGGGGCAGGAGCAGTCCGTCTCCTCGGGCTCGGGGTAGACGTAGCGCTCGCCCTTGTAGTTGCGAAACACGGTCTCCTGGGCGCCCCGCTCCACCACGTAGTCCGGCTGGAGCGTCACCTTGCCGCCGCCGCCGGGGAGATCCACGGCGAGGTGGGGAATGGCGAGCCCCGAGGTGTGGCCCCTCATCTGCCGGAGGATCTCCACGCCCTGGGCGATGGGCGTGCGCAGGTGCTCACAGCCCTCGGCGACGTCCATCTGGTGCAGGTAGTAGGGGCGCACGCGCATGCGCAGCAGCGCATGGGACAGCTCCTGGATGATGCGCGCGTCCGAGTTGAGGCGCCGCATGAGCACGGCCTGGTTCTCCACGGGGACGCCATGGTCCACGAGCCGCTCACAGGCCTCGCGCGCCTCGGGGGTGATTTCCTTGGGGTGGTTGAAGTGGGTGATGACGTAGACGGGCGCGTAGCGGCGCAGCAGCCGGGCCAGCGAGTCCGTGACGCGCATGGGCAGGCACACGGGCACGCGCGTCCCGATGCGGACCATCTCCACGTGGGGGATGTCGTACAGGGGCGCGAGCAACTCCTCCAGGCGCTGCTCGGTCAGCAGGAAGGGATCGCCGCCGGAGATGAGCACGTCACGCACCTCGGGATGGGCGCGGACGTAGTCGAGGCCGCGCCGCATCTGCTCCTTGGTGAGCTCCGCCTCACCGCCCTTGGTGATGCGGCGCCGGGTGCAGTGCCGACAGTAGACGGAGCACGTGTCGAGCGCGAGGAAGAGCACCCGGTCCGGGTACTTGTGGACGATGGCCTCCTCGGGCCGGGTCTTGTCCTCGCCGAGCGGGTCCGCGAGCTCACCGGGCCGCACCCGGGCCTCGGCGCGCACGGGAATGGACTGCATGCGCACGGGACAGAGCGGATGGTCCCGATCGATGAGGGACAGGTAGTAGGGGCTGATGCCCACGCGGAACAGGGAGGAGGTCTCCTGCACGCCGGCGCGCTCGTCGGGCGTGAGGGGGATGTACTTCTCCAACTGGGCGAGGTTGCGCACGGCATGGCGCTGCTGCCAGCGCCAGTCGTTCCACTCCGCGTCGGTGGCGGAGGGGAAGAGGGCCGCGCGGCCCGCCTGGGAGGCGGGCCGCGCGGAAGCGCCCTTGGAGGGCGGTGCATCAAAGGGAGTCATGCCGCTCGGGCCTGGTCACGCCACCACTGCTGGCCCGACTCGGGCAGCGTGTAGATGGGATCGAAGTACTCGTACTTGCGCGAGAGCGCCTGCTCGTCGCCGGCTTCGATGCCGGTGCGGTAGTTCTTGGTCCAGTAGGAGATGCCGCGCTCGCGATCGTACTCCGCCACCTGGTGGACCCAGCGCTTGCCCACGAACGGCACGTCACACACGATGCGCGGCGTGGCGAAGCCGGGCATGTAGCCCATGATGTCGTGCTGGAGCTGCTGCGCCTCGGCCACGCTCATGCGCCAGTGCTCCGAGTTGGGGATCATGTCGCACATGTAGAAGTAGTACGGCAGGATCTTCGCGTGATCGAGCAGGGTGAAGCACAGCTCGAGCAGGTCCTTGGGGGTGCCGTTGATGCCGCGCAGGAGCACGCCCTGGTTGCGCACGTCGCGGAAGCCCATGTCGAGCAGCTTGCGCACGGCCTTGCCCACCAAGGGGGTGAGCTGCCGGGCGTTGTTGACGTGGGTATGGAGGGCCAGGTCCACCCCGCGCTCGTTGGCCTTCTTGGCGAGCCGCTCCAGTCCCTGCAGCACGGAGTCCTGGAGGAAGTGCTGGGGGATGGCCATGAGCCCCTTGCTCGCCAGCCGGATGTCCCGGATGTTCGGGATGTCGAGCAGCGCGCTGATGAAGGGCTCGAGCGCCTGGATGGGCAGGTTGGCGATATCGCCCCCGCTGACGACCACGTCGCGCACGGTGGGCGTGCGACGCAGGTAGTCGAGCATCTGCTCGTAGCGGTCCTTCTGGCCCAGGTGGAAGCGGTGCTTCTGGACCTGGGGCACGTCGTTGCCCACCAGGTCCATGCGCGTGCAGTGGCCGCAGTACTGGGGACAGGTGGGGAGCATCTCCGCCAGCACCTTGGTGGGATAGCGGTGCGTCAGTCCCTCGACGGCCCACATCTCGGCCTCATGGAGGCTGTCCCGGCTGGCCTTGGGGTGGTCGGGCCATTCGGTGTGCCGGTCGTCGAAGGCGGGCAGCATGTAGCGCCGGACGGGGTCGTTCCACAGGTCCGCCTCGTCCATCGTGTTGAGCATCTGCGGCGGCACGAGGATGGACATGGTGGCCCGTTCGCGCTGATCGCGCTCCATGCTGGCCAGGAGATCTTCTGGCAGCAGGGGGCCCAGGGCGGCCTGGAGCTCCTTGAAGTTCTTGACGGTGTGTTTGCGCTGCCAGACCGAGCTCTCCCACTCGGCCTGGGTCACGTCCTTGTAGCCCGGCAGGCGGCGCCAGTCGGGCCCCACGAACTCACGGCGGAGGGGATAGGAGAAGGGTTGCTGCGCGGGACCAACGGAGGCCGCTTTCCCGCGAGGGGGCATCGTCGTCATGGCGGTTTCCTTACCGGAAGCAGGGGTCGGGAACGCTTTTTCCGGTGGGGACACCCTCTTTACCTAATGACGTGAAGAGGGCAATCCACGAGGCATTATTCGATCGGCACGTTGATGAGCTTCTCGAGTCCCCCATCGGTGATCTTCACGGTCTGGGGCTTGCTCTGCTTGCCATCGAGCTTGAAGACGATCGAGTGGTTGCCCACGGGGAGGACGAGCGCGTTGCCGAGGGCCGCGGGGGTTTCCCGGCCCGAGTACTTGCCATCCACCCAGATTTGCGCCCCGTTGGGACGGGAGCTGCAGGCGAGCTTGCCCTTGGCGTTGGACACGGCCACCTTGGGAGCGGGCGGCGGCTTGGGGGCCGGCACGACCTTGGCGACAGGGGCCCGATCCGGGGCCGGCGTGGGCACGGGCGCGGGGGGCGGTGCTTCCTTCTCGAGCTCGAACGGGACCCGGACCTGCTCGGCGCCATCGGAGCGGAACTGCCCCGAGTAGCTCTTGTAGCCCACCCGAGTGGCCTTGAACTCGTAGGTCTTGCCGATGGTGAGGTTGGCCAGCTTGGCCTCGGGCGTCTTGCCGGCGCTCTTGCCATCCACGGCGATCTCGGCGCCTGGCGTGCCAACGAACACGGCGGAGAACAGGGTCGGCTTGGGCGGCTCGACGGCGGACGGCTCCACGGGGGGCGCGGTGCGCGGCTCGCCGGTCGCCACGGCGGTGGGGGCGGGCGTGGGTTTTTCGGGCTCGGGTGCGGGCGTCGTGCCCGTCCCTGTCCCCGTTCCGGTCGAGGTGCCCGTGTCCGAGGGCGCGGCCGCGACCGGAGGCGGAGACGCCGTGCCACCCGCCGGGGTCTCTTCCAGGACGACGGAGACGACCTGCGGGGACTGTCCCTTGGTGATGCGGATCTCCTGCTGCCGGGTCACATGGCCCGGAGCGCTCACGGACACGGAGTGCGTGCCCTCGGTAAGTTGGATGACTTCGTTCGGGGCCTTGAGCATCCCGTCGATGCGCACATCGGCGCCGCGGGAGGGCTGCACGGAGATCATCACCTCGCCCGTGCCGGGACCGGAGAACAGGAGGAAGCCCACGACGGAGACCAGCAGCACCGCGGCCCCCGCTGCGGCCGCGATGACCTTGGGAGAGGGCTTCTTGCGCGGAACGCTCTCCGTACGAGCTGCCTTGGCGCGCGCTGCGGCCGGCTTCTCGGGCGCGGGCGCTGGCTCCTGGTTGAGCAGGATGGGCCCCGTGGCCTCTTCTTCCTGAGGATCCTCCTCGGACTCGAAGCCCTGGTCGCCGTATCCGTCCTCCGCGTCGTCCGCGTAGGCCTGCTGATCCTCGTGCTCGGACCGGTCGTCCGGCTCATCGTCGAGCGCGGGTCTCACCATGGTCGCGTTGGACACCGCATGCCCGACCCGGGTGGAGTCCGCCGAAGCCATCGGGCTCTCGTAGTCCGAAGGCGCCGAGGGCACGGGTCCGATGACCGTGGCGCCGCCGGCGTTCTCGCCCTCATCGCCGATGACCACCCGGGATTTGACGCCGCCACGGGCGCGGGAGGGCTGAGCGGAGCTGGCGGCGGCGTAATCGGTTTCGCCCGTCAGACTGTCATCGACCAACACGCTGGAAGACGGCTCGGAGGGCGGTCCGGCCAGCAGTCCATTCGTCGAGTCGACGATCTGCGTCTTGTCCCCTGCCCCGTCCATCTCCGCGAGCTCCTCCTCGGTGGGCGGAGGCACGTAGCTGGCGCGCGGCGCGGGAGCCGGGGCGGGAGCCGCCGAGCGAGAGGCCGCGGGCATCGCGAGGACGGACTGATTGCGGCGCGGCGCGCGCATCATGTCGCCGGTGACCCCGGAGGTCTCGATGGTATCCGGCCGCTCGACGGACGCGTAGCGCTCCATCTTCTCGGCTTCCCGGAGGATGTCCTCGGCGAAGGCCTCCTTCATGTAGCTGGAGAGGTGCTTGGAGGAGTAGATGGCATCGCCCGCCAGGAGGAACCGCATCAGGTCCTCCTGCAGGTCCGAGGACCACTGATACCGCGTGTCCGCATCGCCAGAGAGGGCCTTCATCAGCACCCGCTCGAGCCCCGTCGGAATGTTCGGATTGAACTGCCGCGGAGTGGGCACGTCGGCATTGCGGACCTTCTCCAGCGTGGAGAAGTCGGATTCACCGACGAACAGCCGCTCGCCTGTGAGCATTTCGTAGAGGATGACGCCCACCGCGAAGACATCGCTGCGGCGATCGATGGGCAAGCCCCGGACCTGCTCCGGGCTCATGTACCCGAACTTCCCCTTGAGGATGCCGGCTTGCGTCTTCTGCGACCGGTTCGCCGCCTTGGCGATACCAAAGTCGATGATCTTCACCTCGCCCTCGTACGAGATGAGGATGTTCTGGGGCGAGATGTCGCGGTGGATGATGTTCAGGTCTTGTCCGCGTGCATCCTTCTTGCGGTGCGCGTAGTCGAGGCCCTCGCAGATCTTCGAGGCGAGAAACACCGCTTGCGCCGTGGGCATGATCTCCTTGCGCCGGCGGTAGCGCTCCAGGAGCGTGCGCAGATCTCGGCCCGGCACGTACTCCATGGCGATGAAGTAGGTGTCCTCGTGCTTCCCCAGTTCGTGGATGTGCACGATGTTGGCATGGTTCAGCTGCACGCTGATCCGCGCTTCATCAATGAACATCGTGATGAACTCGTCGTCCTCCGCCATCGTCGGAAGGATCTTCTTGATGGCGAGGATCCGCTCGAACCCCTCGACGCCGAAGGCCTTGGCCGTGAAGACCTCCGCCATGCCGCCAACGTTGATGCGCTCGAGGAGGAGGTACTTCCCAAATAGGGTCGGCTTCTTCATTGCGTGGGATCGCCCGCGCCCGGGATGGCCACGGTGCCGCTGGAGGGAAAACGGTAGGTGGAAGACCGGACGAGGACGGAACTTTAGACGGAGCGCGAATGGGGAGTCAAACGGCCCCTTGCCCCGATTCCCTAAGAGTTCCAGCCACTTGGGCTCCATTCGCGCTCAAGCGGGCACGAAAATGAAGATGTGCTTCGTCGCAGACACGTGGCGAGACCAAGTGCACTCGCCGGGCGTCCAACGCGGAAGGCGCTTGAGTCCGCAAAAGGAGAAGGCCCCGAGCGTCCACGGTGAAGTGGAGGCGCGGGGCCTTCAAGAGAAAAAAATCCGGCAGCGACCTACTCTCCCGCGCGGTTTCCCGCGGAGTACCATCGGCTCTGGAGGGCTTAACTTCCGTGTTCGGGATGGGAACGGGTGGGACCCCTCCGACATTGCCACCGGAAAACTGGTGTACGTCTCAAGTCCATACGAAGGGTAGGGAAATCAACTTCCGGCTGCGAAGTTCGCAAGTGCCGCTTTCCGGGCCCAGCGCTTCCCTCTCGGGAGCTGCTCGGGGCCTCGAACCTGGCCTCGACTCGTCGGACACCTCCCGGTTACCGGGGGCTCCTGAGAGATTGAGGTAAAGTAAGCCTCTCGACCAATTAGTACCGGTTAGCTCAACGTGTTACCACGCTTACACACCCGGCCTATCAACGTCGTCGTCTTCGACGGGTCTTCTGGGGCTTGCGCCCGGGATACCTGTTCTTGAGGTCGGTTTCCCGCTTAGATGCTTTCAGCGGTTATCCAATCGACACATGGCTACCCAGCGATGCCTCTGGCGAGACAACTGGTACACCAGCGGTGTCTCCAACCCGGTCCTCTCGTACTAAGGTCAGAGCCTCTCAAGTATCCTACGCCCACAGCAGATAGGGACCAAACTGTCTCACGACGTTTTGAACCCAGCTCGCGTACCGCTTTAATTGGCGAACAGCCAAACCCTTGGGACCTGCTCCAGCCCCAGGATGCGATGAGCCGACATCGAGGTGCCAAACCTCCCCGTCGATGTGAACTCTTGGGGGAGATAAGCCTGTTATCCCCGGAGTACCTTTTATCCGTTGAGCGATGGCCCTTCCATTCAGGACCACCGGATCACTATGACCTGCTTTCGCACCTGCTCGACGTGTCCGTCTCGCAGTCAAGCTCCCTTATGCCATTGCACTCGCCGCCCGGTTTCCAATCGGGCTGAGGGAACCATCGCGCGCCTCCGTTACGTTTTGGGAGGCGACCGCCCCAGTCAAACTACCCACCAGACAGTGTTCCAACTCCCGATGAGGGAGCATGGTTAGACACCAGAATCCGACAGGGTGGTATTTCACCGTTGCCTCCACCGAACCTAGCGGCCCGGCTTCAAAGGCTCCCACCTATCCTACACAGTCGAACCCTAGTGTCACTGTCAAGTTGTAGTAAAGGTTCACGGGGTCTTTCCGTCTTGCTGCGGGTAAACTGCATCGGCACAGCTATTTCAATTTCGCTGAGTCCCTCTCCGAGACAGCGCGGAAGTCGTTACTCCATTCGTGCAGGTCGGAACTTACCCGACAAGGAATTTCGCTACCTTAGGACCGTTATAGTTACGGCCGCCGTTTACTGGGGCTTCGGATCATCGCTTCACCTTGCGGCTGACGAATCCCCTTAACCTTCCAGCACCGGGCAGGAGTCAGACCCTATACGTCGGCTTCTTGCCTTCGCAGAGTCCTGTGTTTTTGGTAAACAGTCGCTACCGCCATTTCTCTGCAACCCCTCTGGGCTTCGGCTGTACGCCTACACCTACCAGGGGCCCACCTTCTTCCGAAGTTACGGTGGAAATTTGCCTAGTTCCTTGGAGGAGAGTTCTCTCAAGCGCCTTAGGATTTTCTCCTCACCCACCTGTGTCGGTTTGCGGTACGGACACCCTGTAGACTCCCCGCGGAACTTTTCTTGGAAGCCGAGCATCAGCGACTTGCCCCGTGAGGGGGGCCATGGGGTCTCGGGGATAGCTGCCGCGCCTTTATTCGTACGCGACACCCCTACGCCTTTGGACTGACACAACCACCGGTCAGCTCGCCTAGCTTTCTCCGTCCTTCCTCGGTTCAACGTCTACAAGATGGCGCAGGAATATTAACCTGCTTGCCATCACCTACGCCTTTCGGCCTCGGCTTAGGTCCCGGCTAACCCTGGGAAGATTAACTTGACCCAGGAAACCTTGGGTTTACGGCGAGGGGGTTTCCCACCCCCTTTATCGCTACTCATTTCGGCATCAGCACTCGCAACCGCTCCACCAGCCCTTACGGTCTAGCTTCTCCGCTGTTGCAACGCTCCCCTACCACTGCATGCGCCTGACGCATGCAATCCGAAGCTTCGGCGCTAGTCTTGAGCCCCGTTACATTTTCGGCGCGGCCTGTCTCGACCAGTGAGCTATTACGCTTTCTTTAAAGGATGGCTGCTTCTAAGCCAACCTCCTGGTTGTCAATGACCTGCCACATCCTTTCTAGTGTTCACTTAGACTAGACTTGGGGGCCTTAGCTGTCGGTCTGGGTTATTCCCCTCTTGCCAATGGACGTTATCACCCACTGACTGCTTCCCGAGATAACAAGTACTGGCATTCGGAGTTTGGTACGGTTTGGTAATCTGGTGAGACCCCTAGCCGTTCCAGTGCTCTACCTCCAGTATTGAATTCCTCGAGACGATACCTAAATATCTTTCGGGGAGAACCAGCTATCACGGAGTTTGATTGGCCTTTCACCCCTACACACAGCTCATCCCAGAAATTTTCAACTTTCATGAGTTCGGTCCTCCATGAGGTGTTACCCTCACTTCAACCTGGCCATGTGTAGATCACCCCGCTTCGGGTTATAATGCACGCAACTCTGTCGCCCGTTTCGGACTCGCTTTCGCTCCGGCTCCACCTATCGGCTTAGCCTCGCTACGTACATTAAGTCGCCGAATCATGATGCAAAAGGTACGCCCTCGCACTGGGTTGCCCCGTAGTGCTCGGACTGCTTGTAGACATGCGGTTTCAGGTTCTTTTCATTCCCCTCACCGGGGTTCTTTTCACCTTTCCCTCGCGGTACTAGTTCACTATCGGTCGCCAAGGAGTATTTAGCCTTACCGGATGGTCCCGGCAGATTCAGGCAGGATTGCACGTGTCCCGCCCTACTTGGGTAACCCGCTCAGCCTCCGTCCGTTTTCGCGTACGCGACTCTCACGCTCTCTGGTTCACCTTTCCAGGTGATTCCGCTAACAGACAAAGGTCCTACCGCGGACCCGCAACCCCGATGCCACTTGCGTGACACCGGTTTAGGCTCCTCCCATTTCGCTCGCCGCTACTCTGGGAATCACTCGTTGTTTTCTTCTCCTCAGGGTACTGAGATGTTTCACTTCCCCTGGTTCGCTCCTTCGGCCCTATGTATTCAGGCCGAGGTAACGAGGCTTTCACCTCGCTGGGTTTCCCCATTCGGACATCTCCGGCTCAACGTTCGGTTGGCAACTCCCCGGAGCTTTTCGCAGCCACCCACGTCCTTCATCGCCTCTTGGCACCTAGGCATCCACCGCACGCCCTTAGTAGCTTACTTACCTGAATCCCTCAAAAGCCCGCCTCCCGGCGGCACCCAACAACTCGAGTCCAGGTCCCAGGCCCCGACTCTTCGTCGCGGACCCGGAAAACTTACACTTGCTTGAGTGCATGAGCTTCCGGCCCACCCACTGCTCTCGCAGTCGACGGCCTTCCACTTCATGCTGAACTTCTCAGCAGAAATTGATTTCTACCCTTCGTATGCACTTGTCAAAGAACGCTTCCGACGTGTTTCTTCATCGGACAACCGTGTGGAGCTGGACGGGATCGAACCGACGACTTCTAGCTTGCAAAGCTAGCGCTCTCCCAACTGAGCTACAGCCCCAAACCTTCGTCGTAGGTATCCACTTGCCGGCCTTCCTCGCGTCTCCCAGTGCAACCCCTCTCGGGGGACTGGTGGGCCTAGGTGGACTTGAACCACCGACCTCGCGCTTATCAGGCGCGCGCTCTAGCCAGCTGAGCTATAGGCCCAGTGGATTTCCCTCACAGCGTCCAATTCTTTCAAAGAACCGAGCCTCAGCTCGGCCTCTCAAAACCAGACAGCAAGCCCTCGACAGTATTGCAGAAACGTTGACCTGGTCGACCTCGGCCACCGAAGTGGCTGGTACACCCTGTGGCGCCGAAGCGCTCACCGTGTACCCGGTCTCCTTAGAAAGGAGGTGATCCAGCCGCAGGTTCCCCTACGGCTACCTTGTTACGACTTCACCCCAGTTACCGACCACTCCTTGGGCACCTCTTGGTGAGATGACTTCTGGAGCAATCGACTCCCATGGTGTGACGGGCGGTGTGTACAAGGCCCGGGAACGTATTCACCGCAGCGTGCTGATCTGCGATTACTAGCGATTCCGCCTTCATGGAGTCGAGTTGCAGACTCCAATCTGAACTGAGACCGGTTTTATGCGATTAGCTCCCTCTCGCGAGTTGGCAACGCTTTGTACCGGCCATTGTAGCACGTGTGTAGCCCTGGTCATAAAGGCCATGAGGACTTGACGTCATCCCCACCTTCCTCCGGTTTAACACCGGCAGTCCCTCTAGAGATCCACTTGCGTGGCAACTAAAGGCGAGGGTTGCGCTCGTTGCGGGACTTAACCCAACATCTCACGACACGAGCTGACGACAGCCATGCAGCACCTGTCTCTCGGCTCCCTTGCGGGCACCGCCTCATCTCTGAGGCATTCCGAGGATGTCAAGACCAGGTAAGGTTCTGCGCGTTGCGTCGAATTAAACCACATGCTCCACCGCTTGTGCGGGCCCCCGTCAATTCCTTTGAGTTTTAGTCTTGCGACCGTACTTCCCAGGCGGAGAACTTAATGCGTTAGCTACGGCACCGCGGGGGTCAACACCCACGACACCTAGTTCTCATCGTTTACGGCGTGGACTACCAGGGTATCTAATCCTGTTTGCTACCCACGCTTTCGCGTCTCAGCGTCAGTCACCGTCCAGGTGGCCGCCTTCGCCACCGGTGTTCCTCCCCATATCTACGAATTTCACCTCTACTTGGGGAATTCCGCCACCCTCTCCGGCACTCAAGCTCTGCAGTTTCGAACGCACTTCCTCGGTTGAGCCGAGGGCTTTCACATCCGACTTGCAAAGCCGCCTACACGCGCTTTACGCCCAATAATTCCGAACAACGCTTGCACCCTCTGTATTACCGCGGCTGCTGGCACAGAGTTAGCCGGTGCTTCTTCTCCCGGTACCGTCAAGCCCTTGAGTGTTAGCCAAGGGGTTTTCGTCCCGGTCGAAAGTGCTTTACAATCCAAAGACCTTCATCACACACGCGGCGTTGCTGCGTCAGGCTTTCGCCCATTGCGCAAAATTCCCCACTGCTGCCTCCCGTAGGAGTCTGGACCGTGTCTCAGTTCCAGTGTGGCTGATCGTCCTCTCAGACCAGCTACCCGTCGTTGCCTTGGTGGGCCATTACCCCGCCAACTAGCTGATGGGCCGCGGGCTCATCCAGATGTGATAGCTTGTATACAGAGGCCACCTTTTCCCTCGAGAGCCGAAGCTCCTGGGGGCTTATCCGGTATTAGCCAATCTTTCGACTGGTTATCCCAGACATCCGGGCAGATTACCCACGTGTTACGCACCCGTGCGCCGCTCTACTAGGATTGCTCCATTCGCGCTCGACTTGCATGTGTTAGGCACGCCGCCAGCGTTCGTTCTGAGCCAGGATCAAACTCTCCAATTGAATTTGAAGTGTCGAACCGGCTGAGCCAGGTCCCGGCTAAGGGGTTTCCTGACCTTCGCTGTTCTACGGGCACCCGGCCAATCGACTCCCGCCGACTCGCTTCAGGTGCCCGGGACTACAAGAATTGACTGCGGTTTCCGCAATCTGTCTTCTTTGGGCTTGCTATCTGGTTTTCAAAGACCGAACCGCTTGTCGCGGCCCCTGCGCTGTGCTACCGTCGGCTTCACCGTGTCGGTGCCGCCCACCGTGCTGCGCGGGCTGCCTTCTTTACTTCCGAACCGGCTCGACTGTCAAGCAACCGATGTTGCTTCGTCTCACCGCTTCGCTTCGAAGCCAAACCGCCGAGGCGGCTTTTCTTTCGAAGGGGCGCGGAACCTACTGCCGTTCCGCCTTCCCTGTCAACTCGCTTCGTCGACTCGTTTCTTCTCGCTGCCCGGCGCACTGTCGCTTTCGCGACTTCTTCCGGTTCAGTGGGAGGCGGCTTCTACCACCACCGCGTTTCGAGTCAACTTCGTTCGCTGACTGCTTATTTCGTCTGGGTCCTGCTCGTCCGGAGGTCCCCGTCGCCAGTGCGACTTCGTCCTTCCCGTCCGTGGGGCGCGGCTTCTAGCCCGCCGCCCTCCCGAGTGTCAACCCGCTTCGTCAACCCTCGTTTTCCTTCCACCCGACCTTCTGTCACCTGCGCGACAGTCCGTCTTCCGGAGGGACGCGGCTTCTACCACCACCGCGTTTCGAGTCAACCTCGCTGCGTCGACTCTTTATTTCTTCTGGCCTCGAACGACTTGCCCCCGCCAGTGCGGTGACGCCTGCCCGTTCGAAGGGACGCGGCTTCTACCACCACCGCGTTTCGAGTCAACCCCACTGCGTCGACTCTTTATTTCCTTTGGCCCCGAATGGCTCGTCACCGCCAGCGCGGTGACCCCTGCCCGTTCGAAGGGGCGCGGCTTGTACCACCGCCGCGCTCGAAGTCAACCGCCCGTACACGCAGGACAAGCAGCGGCGCCGACTTCACTTCAAGCAAAGCCAGTGTGCCTCCTTGTTGCTCACGCGCCGGAGGAAGCCCTCCCCTCCTGGCTCGAGCCTCGCTCCGATATCCCCCGCGCCGTGCGTGCCGCCCCCGCGCTAAGTTCCCTTCTATGAGACTGCTCCTCAACATCCTCTGGATCGTCTTCGGAGGGGGCTTCATCATCGCGCTCGAGTACGTGCTTGGCGGCCTGCTGCTTTGCCTCACCCTCGTGGGCATCCCCTTCGGGGTTCAATGCTTCAAGCTCGCCGGCTTGGGCCTCCTTCCTTTTGGAAAGGACATTGTCGACGCGCCTGGTGGTAACCCCATCGGCTGTGTCCTCAACGTCTTCTGGCTCGTCTTCGCCGGGATCTGGATCTTCCTCAGTCACATCGGGCTGGCCCTCGGACTCGCGGTGACCCTCATCGGCATCCCCTTCGCCATCCAGCATATCAAGCTCGCCCTGCTCGCCCTCGCGCCGTTCGGTAAGCTCGTGCGCACGCCGTGATCGCCTCAGAACGCCACGCCAAAGGCCAGCCGGGGGGTTGGGACGATCTGCACTCGAAGCGCCCCCTCCTCTGGTGAGTTCAGGTCCGGAATCGAGCGGTACTGCGCGGAGAACCCTGCGGACAGGGTGATTCGATCGAACAACACCAGGGTCCAGCCCACGCTGCCGCCCAGCCCCAGGCCCAGCCCCTTGGTCCGGACGTGATCCGCGAAGCGCAGCTGGTAGTTCACGCTCAACTCCGGTCCGAAGAAGACCCCGCTCGGCGCCGTCCCCAGCACGAACAGCCTCGTTCCCACCGTACCCGCGAGGCCCAGCGCCCAGGTGCTGGACGTCTGGCCGTACGAGAACTCGGGCGCCAGATAGACGGAGAGGCGGCTTCCCAGCGCTCGTTCGTACTCCATTCCCAATTGAGCATACTTGAGCGCCAACGGGTTGACCGTGAACGTGTTGCGCGCCCCCAGGTCCTCTTCCTCTTCCTCGGGAGGCGGCGTCGGCTCACCCAGGTCCGAGAACCACTTCTTCACCCGCGTCAGGACGTCCGCCGCCTGCGCCTCCCAAGGCGTGAGCACCCACAACACCAGCAGGAGACTCGAGAGGGAACGACGCATGGGATTCTCCTGGGCCAGCGGGGGAGGCAGCCCGCCATCATCGGGGACCCCACGCACCACCTCAAGCGTGCCCTCGTGCCCGTACGTCTGGCACGGACGACCCATACCCGCGGCGCTTCCTCCTGGCGTCGACCCGTTCCCTGGGTAGCCCCTGACCTCTCCCCGTGACCGGGCAGGATCGCCGCCCCGAGGAGTTCAAACAACGACAACCGGAGGTTCCATGGCACGATGGCGGAACATTCCGTCACCCTTGGAGTCCTCCCCAGGCTCCACCACCTCCCGAGGTCTGAAGTCCACGCGCTCGGGAGGAGCCCTCCACGCGACCCATGGCCCAGCAGCCTCCTGCTTCGTCCTCCCTGGCCCGCTCGACGCTCATCCACATGGGCGTGCGCATCGCGTGCATCATCGCCCTGACCACCTTCTTCAGCTACCTGCAGATCTTCAACTCCGCCCGCGACACGGCCCTCGCCCAGTTGCAGCGCAGCGTGTCGGAGCGCGCGCAGCGCGAACAGGCCATCTTCGTTCTCGCGAAGGACAACCACGCCTTCCTCCAGGAGCGACTGAAGGAACGGGTGCGCCTCTGGCGCCAACAAGACCCCCGCGCGGCCTTCGAGCGACTGTTCGCCTCCCTCCCGGATGGAACTGTCCGCAGCAGGCTCGAGGGGTTCGACGGGACCCGCATGCCGTGTCTCTTCATCCCCGCCGGACGGACCCTCGCGCCGGAGCTCCAGCGCTGGTTGCTCGCCTCCTATGAGGTACTGACCCAGTACGCCCCCGCCTTCCATGTGCGCTTCACCGATACGTACATCTCCCTGCCCGGAGGCGCGGTGATGCTGTACTGGCCCGACCGACCGAACTGGTGTCACGAGGCCACGCCCGATTTCGACGTCACCCAGTTCGAGTTCTACACCCTGAGCACGCCCGAGCAGGACCCCGAGCGGCAGACCGTGTGGTCCGGCATCATCGCCGACACCGTCGCGAAGACCTGGACCGTCTCCGCCTCCACTCCCGTGGACATGGACGGGCGACACTTCGCCACCCTCACCCACGACATCCTCATCCAGGAGTTGATGGCGCGCACCATCAACGATCACCTGCCGGATGCCTACAACATGCTCTTCCGCGACGATGGTCAGCTCATCGCCCATCCCGAGTTGAACATGGAAGGCGCGGAGACCAGCTACAACCTGCGCAGCGGCCTCCACCAAACCGCCGCTCCCTTCAGGACCGCCAACTCCAGCGCCCTGCGCCAGCACCTGTTCGCCATCTTCCAGCAGCTGCGCAATACGCCCGCCCCCCACACGACACGCATCCCCGCGTCCGGGGAGTACGCCGCCACCGCCCGCTTCAACGGTCCCGGCTGGACCTTCGTGACCCTCCTGCCCGAGTCCGTCGTGTCGCGCACCGCCCTCGGCTCGGCCCAGTACGTGCTCGTGTTCGGCGTCGCCTCCCTGCTGCTGGAGCTGGGCATCATGTCCTGGGTCCTCCGCCAGAAGATCTCCCAGCCCCTGCTGTCCTTCAGCTCCGCCGCCGACTCGCTCGCCGCGGGGGACTTCAACGTCGGACTGGACCTCACCCGCCGCGATGAGCTGGGCCGCCTGGCCCAGGCCTTCCAACGCATGGCGATCGAACTCCAGCGGCGTGAGGATGCCCTGCGTCAGGCCAACGAGGGGCTCGAACAGCGCGTGGAGCACCGCACCCGGGAACTCCAGGACGTCCACCGCCAGCTCATCGAGACCGCCCGCCAGGTGGGCCGCGCCGAGGTCGCCACCAACGTGCTGCACAACGTGGGCAACGTGCTCAACAGCGTCCATACCTCGGCGCTCATCGCCCGCGAGCGCCTGTCCGGCTTGAAGCTCGAGAGCGTGGAGAAGGTGGTCGTTTTGCTCCAGGAGCATCAGACCCACCTCGCCTCCTTCCTCACCGAGGACGAGCGCGGACGCAATGCCCTGCCCTTCCTCTCCCGACTGGGACGGCACATGCAGGAGGAGCGCGAGGAGATCAACGCCCTGCTCCATGACGTCAGCCGCTACACCGAGCACATCGGCGCCATCGTCAAGCTCCAACAGCGCTACGCCCGCGCCCCCCAACACCTGTTCGAGCCCGTCAACCTGGCGGAGCTCGTCGAGGACGCCCTGCGCATCAACCAGGCCGCGCTCGGCCGCCACTCCGTCCGCGTCCGGCGCGACCTCGAGGCCCTGCCTCCCCTGGTGACCGAGAAGCACAAGGTGTTGATGATCCTCGTCAACCTCATCAGCAACGCCAAGTACGCCCTCGAGTCCATCCCCGAGGAGCAGCGGCTCATCATCATCGGGCTGCGCCGGACCCCCGAGGCCCGCGTCCTGCTGACCGTGCGCGACAACGGCATCGGCATCGCGCCGGAGATGCTCACGCGCATCTTCCAGCATGGCTTCACCACCCGCGAGGAAGGTCACGGCTTCGGCCTGCACTCCAGCGCCCTCGCGGCCCAGGAGATGGGCGGCTCACTCACCGCCAGCAGCGAGGGGCCCGGCCAAGGCGCCACCTTCACCCTCGACCTGCCCGTCCCGTCGGATCCCCTCCCACCGCCCTCCCCCGAGTAAGCCGCCCGGTGCGTCCCCGGCGCCAGGCTGCTAAGAGGCCTGCCATGACGGACACGACCATCATCGACGGGCTGGAGGGCTTGAGGGCCGCCACGGGACGCACGCTCGGCAGCTCCTCGTGGAGCACCCTCACGGACGCGGACATCCTCCGCTTCGCCGAGGCCACCGGCGACTTCCAGTGGATCCACGTGGACCGCGAGCGCTGCGCGCGCGAGTCCCCCTTCGGTGTGCCCATCGCCCACGGCTACTTCAGCGTCTCGCGCATCGCGGGCCTCTTCTTCGAGGCCGTGGAGATCCGCGGCTTCCCGCTCGTCCTCAACTACGGCCTCAACAAGGTCCGCTTCCCCGCGCCCCTCAAGTCCGGGGAGCGCTACCGGTTGACCCTCGAGCTCAAGGAGCTCCGGGACATCGCCAAGGGCGTCGAGGGCCTGCTGCTCGCCACCATCGAGATCGAGGGCTCGCCCAAGCCCGCTTGCGCCGCGGAAGTGCTCTACCGGTTCATGCTCGGCTGAGCCCCCACGCGCCCGGAGCCTAGAGCGGCTCCCGACCATGCACCGGCAGGCTCAGCAGGAACGTCGTTCCCACGCCCACGGTGCTCTGGACCTGGATGCCGCCGCCCATCTTCTGGAGGATGGACAGGCTGATGGACAGGCCCAGCCCCGTGCCCGCGCCCGCCGGCTTGGTGGTGAAGAACGGCTCGAAGATGTGCGGCAGCACGTCCGGTGGAATGCCCGTGCCGGAGTCGGAGATCTCGATCCGGGCCCAGTCCCCGTCCCGTCGGGTGATGACCCGGAGCACCTGATCCTCGGGCTTGCCCGAGCGCATGGCGTGCACCGCGTTGATGACGAGGTTGAGGAACACCTGGCTGAGTCGTCCCTCGCTCGCGGGCACGAGCGGCAGCGCGCTGTCGTAGCGCTTGTCCACCCGCGCCACGTGCTTGAGCTCTCCGTGCGCCATGCGCAGCACCACGTCCAGGCACGCGTGCAGGTCCACCGGCGCCAGCTCCTCTCCCGCCGTGTGCGAGAAGAAGCGCATGTCCCGCACGATGTCCCGGATGCGTCGGCCGCCCGCCAGGGACTCGGCGAGGATGTCCTTCACCTCGGCGAGCATCTCCTCGGCCCGCGCCGGAATGCCTCCCGGCAAGGACTCCAGCACGTGCTCCAGCTCGTCCCGGCTCTCCTGCAGGTACGTGAGGTTGGAGAGCACGTACGCCATGGGGTTGTTGATCTCGTGGGCGATGCCCGCCGCCAGCGCCCCCATCGACGCGAGCCGCTCGTTCTGGATGGATTGCTGCTCGAGCCGCCACTTCTCGGTGACGTCGTGGCCGACCACCAGCAGCCGCCGCGTGTTGCCCGTCACCTGGAGCGAGGCGGCCAGGTCCAGCATCACCCGGCTCCCCGTCACCGTGTCCATGGGCTGGTTCTCCATCCGCACCGTGCCCACCACCCGCAGGTCCCGGAGCGCCCGGCGCAGCGGCTCGCGGTTCTTCTCCGGCGCGAAGGACTCGAAGGCGAGCCCCCGCAGCGCGTCCTCGGAGCCGCCCAACACCCGCTGGGCCACGGGGTTGAGGTCGAGCACGCTGCCTTCCTCGTTCAACAGGAAGACCGCCGCCCCGGAGTTCTGCATGAGGTAGTGGTTGCGCAAGTGCGCCTCGCGCACCTGCGCCTCCAGGCTCGCCACGTGGCGCTCCACGAGCAGCTTGGCGTCCTGCAGCGCCTGCTGCTGCCGCCGCCGCTCGCTGATGTCCGCGAAGATGCCCACCATGCCCACCACCGTGCCATCCGGGTGCTTGAGCGGCACCTTGCTCGTCAGCAGCCAGGACTCCTCGCCCGACGTGCGCGCCAACGGCTCCTCGAAAGAGATCTTGGGCTGACCCGACTCCATGACCTCGAAGTCGTCCCGGCGGTAGGCCTCCGCCTGGGCCCGCGGCATGGACAGCTCCAGGTCCGTCTTCCCCAGCAACGCCTCCTGTGACTCCAGCCCCATGTCCTGCAGGAAGTGGGGGTTGGCACCCAGGTAGGCGCCCTGGCGATCCTTCCAGAAGACCGAGTACGGAATGTGCGTGAGGATGCTGCTCAGCAGCGTGCGCTGCTCGCGCAGTTCACCCTCGATCCGCTGCCGCTCCTCCATTTCCGCCCGCAGCCGCAGGTTGAGGGCCTGCGTGCGCTCATGGGCGCGGGCCAGCTCCTCGTTGTGCGCCTGCATCGCGTGCATGCGCTCGCGCATGCGGACCAGCAGCTCGACCTGACGCGAGAGCCCCAGCAGGCTGCGCCGCTGCAGCGCCGTCAGGGTCCGCGGGCGTTGGTCGATCACACAGAGCGTGCCCAGCGCATAGCCGTCCGTCGTCCGCAGGGGCACCCCCGCGTAGAAGCGGATGAAGGGATGGCCCAGCACGAGCGGATTGGCGGCGAAGCGCGCATCGGCGTGCGCGTCCTCGATGAGGAAGAGCTCGTCGCGCTCGATGGCATGCGCGCAGAAGGAGATGCAGCGGTCCGTCTCGTCCACCCCGGGCAGGCCCACCTTCGCCTTGAACCACTGCCGCTCCTCGGCCACCAGGCTGATGAGCGCGATGGGTGCATCACACGACTCGGCGGCCAGCCGCACGATGTCGTCGTAGTCCGGCTCGGGAAGCGTATCGAGGAGGCCGGTACGCAGGAGCGCCTGGATGCGTTGGCGCTCGTCGCTCGGCGGAACAGGAGGAGTCATAAACGTGGCGAGGGGGGTACGCCTTTGAGACATAGGAACGCAGCCCTTCATCCAGACAATCCGCCGAACCGCGAAAAAGCGTCACCGGGAGTAAGGGATGTACGGGTTGACTAGCCGGACACGCAATTGGACCCGGGGGTCCAGGATGACCTTCTTCCTCTCAAATGCCCACTTTAATTCAGTGCTCGCCAAGGCCGCGTGCGCCGGTCAACGCCAGGGTCCGGCCCCCCACTCCCCGATTTGAATGGAGGATGCAGGAGCGCTCAAGGTGATGGGCCTCGTGGACCCCTCCGGGTCGAAAGGACACCCCCATGAACCGCAGGGAATTCCTCGAAGCCACGCTCGCCTTGATGGTCGCTCCGTCGGCCTTCGCCGCGAGCACGCCCGCCCCCCAGGACATCCCCCGGCGCAAGCTGGGCCGCACCGGTGAGCAGGTGTCGTGCATCGGTCTCGGTGGCGCCCACATCGGCGGACAGAAGGACGAGGCCGAGAGCATCCGCATCATCCGCGGCGCGCTCGACCGGGGCATCACCTTCATGGACAACTGCTGGGACTATCACGAGGGCCAGAGCGAGGTGCGCATGGGCAAGGCGCTCCAGGAGGGCTACCGCGCCAAGGCCTTCTTGATGACAAAGATTGATGGCCGCGACAAGAAGACCGCCGCGGCGCAGATCGACGAGTCGCTCCGGCGCTTGCGCACGGATCACCTGGATCTGCTGCAGCTGCACGAGATCATCCACGAGAACGATCCCCAGCGCTCGTTCGGGCCCGGGGGCGCCCTCGAGGCGATGCAGGAGGCGCAGAAGGCGGGCAAGGCGCGCTTCCTCGGCTTCACCGGCCACAAGTCACCCGCCATGCACCTGGCCATGCTCGAGGCCGGGCAGAAGCACGGCGTGCGCTTCGACGCCGTGCAGATGCCGCTCAACGTGCTGGATGCCCACTACGACAGCTTCGAGAAGCGCGTGCTGCCCGTGCTCGTGCGCGAGGAGATCGGCGTGCTCGGCATGAAGCCCCTGGGCGGCGCCTTCATCCTCAAGAGCAAGACGGTGAGCGCCGTGGACTGCCTGCGCTACGCCCTGTCCCTGCCCGTGAGCGTCACCATCACCGGCATGGACTCGATGGCGCGCCTGGAGCAGGCGCTCAAGGTCGCGCGCGGCTTCCAGCCCCTGTCCGAGAAGCAGATCCAGGCCTTGCTCGCGAAGACCGAAAAGGTGGCGCAGGACGGGGCGCTGGAGAAATACAAGTCGAGCACCCACTTCGATGGCACCACCCAGCACCCCGAGTGGCTGGGGTAATGCCCTCCCCCCTTTCTCTGGAGACACCATGGCCGACGCACGCAAGGGACGTGAGATCCACCTGAAGTCCCGCCCCCAAGGAGAGCCCACGCCGTCCAACTTCGAGTTGGTGGAGGTGGACATCCCCGAGCCCGCCGAGGGGCAGGTGCTCGTGCGCAACCACTTCATGTCCGTGGACCCGTACATGCGCGGGCGCATGAACGACACGAAGTCCTACGTGCCGCCCTACCAGATCGGCCGGCCGCTGGATGGCGGCGCGGTGGGCCAGGTGGTGCGCTCGCGCTCGTCCGCGTTCAAGGAGGGGGACTTCGTGGTGGGCAATGGCGGCTGGCGCGAGTACAGCGTGGGCGACGCCAAGGGCTACACCCCGGTGGACCCCGGCGTGGCGCCCCTTCAGGCGTACCTCGGCGTGCTCGGCATGCCGGGCCAGACCGCGTACGTGGGCCTGCTCGAGATCGGCCAGCCCAAGGCGGGCGAGACGGTGTTCGTGTCCGGCGCGGCCGGCGCGGTGGGCGGGCTGGTGGGGCAGATCGCCAAGGTGAAGGGCTGCCGCACGGTGGGCAGCGCCGGCTCGGCCGAGAAGGTGAAGCACCTGCGCGAGAAGCTCGGGTTCGACGCGGCCTTCAACTACAAGGACGGCCCCGCCGCCCAGGCCCTGGACGCGCTGTGCCCCGAGGGCATCGACGTCTACTTCGACAACGTGGGCGGTGAGCAGCTCGACGCGGCCCTGGGCAAGATGAAGAACTTCGGGCGCATCGCCCTGTGCGGCGCCATCTCCCAGTACAACGCCACCCATCGCCCGCCGGGCCCGAGCAACCTCGTGCTCGCGGTCGGCAAGCGGCTCACCCTGCGCGGCTTCATCGTGTCCGACCACCGCGAGCACTACGCGGACTTCGTGCGGGAGATGTCCGGCTGGCTGCGCGAGGGCAAGGTGACGCTGCAGGAGACAATCGTGGAGGGCGGCCTGGGCAAGGCGCCCGAGGCCTTCATCGGCCTGCTGCGCGGCGACAACACCGGCAAGATGCTGGTGAAGCTGGCCTGAGCGCCCCCGCTCCACGACTGTCAGGCGCCGCCCATCGCACGGCGCTCGCGGACGAGGCCCCGCCGTCCGTGGCGGGGCCCTGGAGGCGTGTCCAACCTGGATTCACGGCGAAAGCCGCGAACCCGTGGTGACAAGAGGTCCCCCATGAAGACGACCGAGACGCAGCTCAAGCGACTGTCCCTGAACAAGCAGACCCTCTGTTTGATGGAGACGCCCGAAGCGCAGCGCGAGGTCGGCGCCCAGGCCTATACCCGCGTGGTGTGTCACAGCTACGTCGGTTGCTAGGCGCCGCCGCCGCCAAAAGGCGCTAGAGTCCGGCGGTCCGCCGCCGCGATGATCCAGCTTCACGCCGTCCACCACCACTTCGGGGAGCGCCCCGTCCTGCAGGGGCTCGAGCTGCACCTGACCGAGCGCCGCGTGGGCGTGGTGGGCGGCAATGGCTCTGGAAAGAGCACCTTCGCGCGGCTGCTCAACGGCCTGCTCGTGCCCGAGCGGGGCCGGGTGCTCGTCGACGGGCTCGACACCCGCACCGACGCGCGCGCCATCCGCCGCCAGGTGGGTTTCGTCTTCCAGAATCCGGACAACCAGATCGTCCTGCCCACGGTGGAGGAGGATCTGGCGTTCGGCTTGAAGAACCTGCGCCTGCCGCCCGCGGAGATCGCGGCCCGGGTCACCGCCGCCCTGCGCCGTCATGATCTCGAGGGGCTGCGCCACCACCCCGCCCACCTGCTCAGCGGGGGCCAGAAGCAGCTGCTCGCCCTGTCCAGCGTGCTCGTCATGGAGCCGCGCTACATCGTCTTCGACGAGCCCACCACCCTCCTGGACCTGCGCAACAAGCGCCGGCTCGCCCAGGCCATCCACGCCCTGCCCCAGACGGCCATCGTCGTGTCGCACGACCTGGAGTTGCTGCACGACTTCGATCGGGTGCTCGTCTTCGAGGCGGGCCGGATCGTCGCCGACGACGTGCCCGCGGTGGCGCTCGACGCCTACGTGCGGAGCATGACGTGACGGCCGGCCTGTACCTGCACCGCGACTCGCCCCTGCACCGCGCGCCCGCGGGCGCCAAGATGCTCGGCCTGCTCGCCGCGAGCCTCGGCCTGCTCGTCTTCCCCTCGCCCCCCGTGCTCGCGCTCGCCCTGGGGGCCACCCTGGGCCTCTTCGCCCTGGCGCGCCTGCCCGCGAGCGCCCCGCTGTCCACGCTCCAGCTGCTCGCCTGGGTGCTGGTGCCCCTGTTCCTGCTCCAGGGCCTCTTGGCCGACTGGGAGCTGGCGGGACGGACCGTGGCGCGGCTCGCCGTGCTGGTGCTGCTCGCCACGCTCGTGTCGCTCACCACGCGGGTGACCGAGCAGTTGGATGCCCTGGGCCGCGCCCTGCGTCCCCTGGCCCGCTTCGGCGTGAGCCCCACCCGCCTCGGGCTGATGCTGTCGCTCACCCTGCGCTTCATCCCCCTGATGGCCACCTGGGTGGGCGAGGTACGCGAGGCCCAGCGCGTGCGGGGCCTGGAGCGCGACCCGCTCGCGCTGCTCGTGCCCCTGCTCGTCAAGACCCTGCGCACCGCGGACGCGCTCGCCGAGGCCATCGACGCGCGCTGCTTCGACGCCGAGGACCCTTCGTGAAGACCCGAGACTTCGTCCATGTCGCCCTGTTCGCCGCCCTCGTGGCCGCGCTCGGGCTGCTGCCGCCCCTGCCCCTGCCCTGGCTGCCCGTGCCCATCACCGCGCAGACGCTGGGGGTGATGCTCGCGGGCTCCACGCTCGGGGCGCGCAAGGCGGGGCTCGCCCTGGGCCTGTTCCACGTGCTCGTGGCCGCGGGCCTGCCCCTGCTCGCGGGCGGCAACGGCGGGCTCGCCGTCTACCCCGGGCCCACCGGCGGCTTCTTCGTGGGGTGGCTGCCCGCGGCCTTCCTCATCGGATGGCTCACCGAGCGCTCCTGGGCGCGCCTCACGGTGCCCCGGGCCTTCGCCATCAACGTGCTGGGGGGCATCGGCGTCATCTACGCCGTGGGCATCCCCTGGCTCGCCGTGGTCGCGGCCCTGCCCGTGTCCAAGGCCGCGCTCGGCTCGCTCGTGTTCGTTCCCGGGGACGTGGTGAAGGCGGCCATCGCCGCCTCCACCGCCGTCACCTTGAAGCGCGCCTGGCCGCTCATTCCCGCCTCGCGGCCCGCCGCGCCCCGCTGAGCTACGGCGCCCGCGGGCCCTGGAGCCAGGGCGGCAGGTGCGGGGCGAACTCGGGGTACTGGGGCCCCGACTCCGCCGGGCTCAGCCGACGGAGGCTGGAGACGCCCGCCCAGCGGCGCACCGCATCGCGCGCCATCGTGCGCTGGGGCTCGGGGAGCTGGGCGATGCTCGCGCCGTGGTTGCCGCCCGGCACCTCGAACAGGTACGAGTCCTGGGCGTTGCCGAGCGAGTAGGCCGCCGCGCTCCAGGGGTCCAGCGTGCCGTAGATGAAGAGCAGCCGCTCGCCCCGGGTGGACACCCAGTCCTGCACGTCCGCCATCGCGTTGGGCTTGAAGACGAGCGGCAGACCCGGCGGCGAGTACACGGGCGCGGTGTCGGTGTTGGGGTACTGGATGAGGCCGCCGAGGAAGGCCTCATAGGGCTGGGGCCAGCCCAGCTCCACCGCCGCCTGGTAGTAGTACGCCGCGTACTGGCCGATGCTGCCGGAGCCCGTGTCCGCGAACGTGCTCAGGCCCACCTCCGCGTCCATCTTGTTGAGCAGCTGCTGGCTGGTGGCCTCCGGACCGGGGAAGGACGAGCACGAGGACGGGTAGTTGTACTGCCAGAAGGCGAAGTAGGTCTCGATGACGGCGTGCTCCAGGGCGCGCTCCAGACCGAGCTGGTTGAAGGTCCGTCCCGTCCGGGCGCCGTAGGCCGCCAGCAGGTCCAGCATCTCCATGCGCCGCTCCAGCACCGTGCGCTGGAAGGTGTGGATGCGCTCGCGGCAGGCGCGCTGGGGCTCGCCGCCCACCGCGTCCTGGAAGGCCGGGAAGCGCTCGTCGTCCTCCCAGGCGATGGGCGCGACGTACGCCACCGTGCCGTCGATGTCCTGGGGATAGAAGCGCCGGAAGAACACCACCGTCTCGCCGCCCTTGCTGCCGCCCGTGGACAGCCACTTGCCGCCGTAGATGGGCTTGAGGGCCTGCACCACCCGGTGGAAGTCGTCCGCGGACTGCTTGATGGTCAGCTGGCTCCAGTCCTCGGGCGAGGGAATGCTCGGCGGGAAGAAGCGGTGCTCGATGGAGATCTGGTTCGAGCCCAGCAGGCGCGTGGGCTCGCTGCGGCCCGTGGACAGGTAATAGCCGCTCGTGGAGAGCACCATCGGCGCCGTGTCCGACGTGTGCCACAGCGCCAGGCGCTGGGTGAAGGACTGGCAGTCCGGACGGGTGTGATCCGCCGGCTGCACGTACGTCATGCTGAAGTAGCGGTACCCCGAGACGCCGCTGGAGCCCTCCGTCACCGTCATGCCCGGGATGGCCCGCAGCCGGACCAGGATGTCCTCCGCCGCGTTCGCGACGACGCGCGCGTCCCCCGTCGACGCCAGGGACTCGTACAAGGACGGACCACACACGCCGCCGCCCCCGTCCGGAGAACCCGTGCCTCCGTCCGTGCCCGCATCGCCCGGCTCGGAGCCGCCATCCCACCCTCCATCCACGCCCCCGTCCGGCTCGGGCTCGCCCGCGTCCACGCCCGCGTCGGCCTCGGGCGGCGGCTCGCCCGCGTCCACGCCCGCGTCGACCTCGGGTTCCGGCTCACCCGCGTCCACGCCCGCGTCGACCTCGGGAGCGGGTCCCCCCGCGTCCGGGACCTCGACCGGCGGATCCTTCATTCCCGAGTCGGGAGACTCGACGCCCGGCTCGGGCCTCGGATTGGGCGCCTCTCCACCGCACGCGGTGAGCGCGAGCCACAGACACAAACCACTGGATACGACGACGCGACGTTTCATCCCCGCCTCGGGCAATCACAGGGGCTCCGAACGAGCCCATCGAGGCGAAAGTACACCACGGAAACGACAGCGCCGTGGCCCCCCACCCGGGGCACCACGGCGCTGTCTTTCTACACGCGCATTGAAACGCTCAGTGGCGGCCCGAGCCTGGCTCCGACAACGCGCGGTGGAGCTCCGCCGTGGTGGTGAGCGGCAGCACCGACGCCGCGGCGACGAAGGCCTTGTTCTTGAGCGAGCCGGCGACGACCTTGTCCGCGCCCGCCATCAGCGCCTCGAAGCCCTGCTTCGCGACGAGCTCCGGGCTGTCCTTCTCCTGCTGGCCCACCCGGGTGTCGTCCATGCCCGCGCGGTGGAAGAAGTTGGTCTCCGTGGGGCCCGGCATGAGCGCCGTGACCGTCACGCCCGTGTCCTTGAGCTCGTTGCGGATGGACTCGGAGAAGGACAGCAGGAAGGCCTTGGAGGCCGAGTACACGGCCTCGAACGGACCGGGCATCGCCGCGGCGATGGACGAGGTGAACAGGACGCGGCCCTCGCCCCGGGCCACCATGTCCTTGATCACCCGCTTGGCCAGGTGCACCGACGAGGTGATGTTCAGGCTGATGAGGTTGAGCTCCGCCTTCAGGTCCGTCTCCCGAGCGAAGTCCCCGCCCACGCCCACGCCGGCGTTGATGGCGATCGCGTCTACTGGACGGCCCGCGTACTGGATGCGCTCGTAGAGCTTCTCCACGCCCTCGAACTCCGCGAGGTCCACCTGCATGCTCTCCACCCGGACGCCCAGCGCCTCGAGCCGCTCCGCCGCCTGGACGATGCCCGCGTCCTCCGCGACCACGAGCAGGTCGAAGCCATGCTGGGCGAACTGCCTCGCCAATTCGTAGCCGATGCCGCTCGAGGCGCCCGTGACGACCGCCAAGCGGCGTGCCTTCGTCTTCTCCACCCGTGCCATGTCCGTCCTCCTCGCCGTTTCGTGAAGTGCCTGACGGATAGGAAGGTTGGGTCTCGGAACAGTCGGATCCAGCGGCATGGGGGCGGCTGACTGGCGGCCTGCCCTCCTCACAAGGCGTCAGCCCGCGGCGAGGCCTCCCGGGGCCATGGGCCGCGAGGACGGGGTGCTCGCGGGCTGGTCGGACGCTTGCCGGAGCAGTTCGATCAGCTGGCGTCGGCCCTCGGGCAGGGGCGCTTCCACCCCGGTGAGCGCCAGGAGCCGCTGCTGGAGCACCTCGCCCGAGGGCGTGCGCCGCGCGCGGTCCTGGTGCAGCAGGTCCATGACGATGGCGTCGAGCGCGGGGGAGAGGCCCGGCACGAGCTCCGAGGGCGCCTTGGGCGTCTGGTGGACGGTGGCCATCATCATCTCGGCCTCGCTGTCGCCGGGGATGGTGCGCGCGCCCGTGAGGGCCTCGTGCAGGGTGAGGCCCAGCGCGAAGAGGTCCGCCCGCCCGTCCAGGGGCTCGCCGCGGATCTGCTCCGGCGCCATGTAGCCCGCCTTGCCCCGCACCGCCTGCGCCTGGGTGAGCGAGGCCCGGCTCGCGGCGCGCGCGATGCCGAAGTCCGACAGCTTCACCTCCCCCACGCGCGACAGGAGGATGTTGGGCGGGTTCAGGTCGCGGTGCACCAGGCCCAGGGGCTCGCCGGTCGTGTCCGCGCGGGCGTGCATGTACCCGAGCGCCCCGGCGATCTCCACGCCGAGGTACGCCACCACCGCGGGGGGCAGCCGCCGGCCCGGCACCCGCCGCAGCAGCGCGCTCAACGTGAGCCCCTGCACGTACTCCATGGTGAGGAAGAGCGTGCCCTGGTGCCGCCCCAGGTCGAGCACCTGGACGATGTTGGGATGGATGAGGAGCGAGCCCAACTCCGCCTCGCGCCGGAACAGGGCGAGGAACTCCTCGTTGTCCATGTAGGCCGGCAGCACGCGCTTGATGGCCACCTGCTTCTCGAAGCCGCCCTCGGGGCTGTACGTGGCGCGGAACACCTCGGCCATGCCGCCCGCGCCCAGCCGCTCGTGCAGGAAGTACTTGCCCATCACGTCCTTCTCGCGAATGGCGCTCAGCGCCGCCTCGGCCTTGCTCACGATGAGCCGGGCGAGCATGGCCGTCAGCGGCCCGTAGGCGAAGAGGAACACACAGCGCAGCGCCACCATGGGCGGTGACAGGGTGTTGAGGGCCTCGGGCGGAAGCCTCGGGTGGACGAGCACCAGGTAGACGGCCAGGTACTCCACCGCGGCGAGCCCCGCGGCGAAGTAGGCCAGGCCCGGGCCCGCCCGGAGCGCGCACACGACGATGAGCGCGCCCCAGATGACCAAGGGCGGCGTGGTGAGCGCGTACTCGGGGCCGTGGAAGACGCCGTCCACGACGAACACGAGCGCCGGGATGGACACGGTGATGGCGCTGTCCACCCACTGGAGCGCCGGATGGAAGCTGCCCCGGCCGAGCGCCCACAACGACAGCCCGTAGTAGAGGGCCAGCACGAAGGTCAGCCCCCCGAGCGTCAGGGACAGCCCCCAGCCAATCACCCCGGCGAGCGCCAGCGCGGCCACACACCCGAGCGAGGCGAGGCCGCACATGAACCGGGCGATGGACATCTCGCGCGGGACGACGTCCTGATCCAGGAACTCCTTCAACAACCGATTGGAGTGCGACGCGGGGGCGAGCACGGAAGCCATGGGCGCGCACTCTATCCGAGCCCTGGGCTACGCTGAGGCGCCATGTCCGACCACCTGCTGGCTCCCGAGGACGTGCGGCGCCGGCTCGAGGGTCGCCTCGAGACCGTGGAGGCCGCGCGCGTCCACTACCGGGCGCTCCAGGGCCGCCTGGAAGAGCGCCAGTGGAGGCGTCAGTTGGGACAGCAACCCGGCCTCCTCGACGAGGTGGCGGCCCGGGAGCCCGACTTCGAGGCCGCCCTGGCCGCCATCCAGCAGCTCGCCCAACGCGAGGACTGGCCCCGCGCGCACCCCGTGCTCGCCACCGTGCGCGAGGTGCTCCGGCGCCGCGACCGGCTGGACGCCCTCCTGGACCAGCGGCTCGAATCGCGCCCCTCGCCCGAGACCCCCACCCCGTCTCGCGGGGCGCGGCTCTCGCGCCTGCGCGCGCTGTGCGTCCGGACCCCCGTCCCGGACCTGGTGCCCGGAGAGATCCTCCTCACCCAGGACCCATCCCCTCCGTTCCGCGTCCCATTCCGTGCTCAGCTCGTGGGCCTGGGTCTCTTCGTGCTGAGCAGCCTGTTCCTGGGCATCTTCGCCGGATTGGTCGTCGGGGTCGTCATGTGCCTGCTGCCCGCCTTCCGTTACCGACGGCCCCGCTCCACCCGCTACTGGCTGACGCCCGAGCGGCTCGTGTGGGAGTCCGCCCCGGGAGAGCGCACGCAGGTGCTCCTGCGCGACATCCCCCCCCATGGGGTCTCCGCCCCCTTCCCGGACACGCTCCTCGTGTCGGGCCCGCACGAGACGTTCGTCCTGGGACTGGATCGCGACACGCAGCGGAGCGTGCTGACGGCGCTGGAGCTGCATCGCCGGGCGCCCCTGTTCGGCCACGCGACCCCCGAGCCCCTGCCCGACGTGGTCTGCTTTCCCGCCACCTTCCAGGCCGGCCGCCTCCGCGCGGGATGCGCGATCCTGCGCCCTGGCTTCCTCGCCTTTCTGCCCGAGGACCGGCTGGGTGACGTGTTCCAGGCGGTGACCGGTGCGCCCCGGACGGGCCTGTCCCTCGATCTGCGCCACGTCGTCGAGGCCCTGCGCCATCTGCCCACCGGCGCCGGGTTCGATGCGTGCCTCGAGCGCGCCGTGGCCCAGGCGGACGGCGTGCTCTGGAGCCCCAACGCGTGCGTGCGCTACGACACCCACCTGCCGGTGTGGAAGCGGCTGCACTTCAAGAACTTCGACGTCCCCGCCAAATCCCTGAGCGGCGCGGTGGACCGGCGCGCTCAAGACGCCGTCGAGCGGATCCTCGCCGCCTGGCCCCGGCGCTGAGCCCCGTCCGTCACGCCGCGCCCGGCACCCGCGCCTCCGCGCGCATGGCCTCCAGGGTCCGCCGGACGCCCTCCTCGTAGGACGTCTTGGGCAACGGGCCCAGCAGCCCGCGCAGCGCCGAGTCGTCCAGGAGCACGGGCTGGGTGAGCAGGTAGTGCATCTCCACGAGCTCGCGCAGGAACGGGTCGCGCAGCCCGAGCAGCCGCAGCATCAGCTTCGAGGCCACCCGGAAGCGCGGCGGCCGGCCCCCCTCGGCGAAGATGCGCTCCACCAGGGCCCGCTGGGTGATGGCGCCCGCCCCCGCCAGGTTCCAGAAGCGGCCATAGGCGCCCGGCGCTTCCGCCAGGGAGAGCACCACCGGCCCCACGTCCGGGATGAAGACGAACTCGTGCGGCGTGTCCAGGGGCCCCACCAGGTTCGCCGTGCCGCCCGACACCGCCGCCTGGAAGGCCGCGTGCAGGAAGCTCTTGTCCACTCCCGGCCCGTAGAAGTCCGGCAGGCGCAGGATGGTGCCCTGGATGCGCCCGGCGGCGTGCTCGGCGAGCACCAGGTCCTCCTGCTCCTTGCGCATCCGCCCCTTGAAGGTGTGCGGCTCGCGCGGGTGCGTCTCGTCCACCGTCGCCGTCCGGGGCCGGCCATACGGGTACACCGTGCCGATGAGCACGAGGCGCTCGACGCCCTCGGCGATGGCCGCGTCCAGCGTGCGCCGCATCAGCACCGGGTGCAGGTGGAACTCGGGGTACGGCACCCCCACGAGGTAGACGAGCGTGTCCACCCCCCGGGCCGCCGCGCGCACCGACGCCGCGTCCTCCGGGTTCCACGTCACCGCCTCCGCCAGCGGATCTCCCCCGAACGTCGCCTTCAACCCGCCGAGCGAGCGGCCCACCACCCGGTAGGGCTGCCCCCGGGCCCGGAGGGCCTCCGCGATGCTCCGACCCACGGCTCCCGCCGCTCCCCACAGCGCCAGCTTGCCCATGTCCGTGCCTCCCGTTTATCGCCGTTCATCTTGTGAACGTTGTTTAGTAAACGCCGTTCAGATAATATGACCCGTTCATCGCGTCAAGGGAGGACGCAGCGCATGGGAAGCACGGAGCGTCGGGAGCGGCAGCGGGCGGAGGTGCGCGCCGCCATCCTCCGCATGGCGCGGGACATGGTGGTGCGCGAGGGCTTCGAGGCGCTGACGATGCGCAAGCTCGCCGAGGCCATCGAGTACTCGCCCGCGGCCATCTACCTGCACTTCGAGAACCGGGACGCCATCGCCCGCGCGCTGTGCCTCCAGGGCTTCGAGGAGCTGCTGGCGCGGCTGGAGCCCGCCACCCGGGAGCCCGTGGCCTCCCGGCGGCTGCGGGCCCTGGCGGACGCGTACGTGGGCTTTGGCCTGGAGCAGCCGGAGACCTACCGGCTGCTGTTCATGACCGACCCGAAGTACACCACCGAGATCTTCCGCAGCGACGCCGACGCCGGAGGCCAGTCTTTCCAGGTGGTCGTGCGGCTCGCCGAGGACCTCCAGGCCCAGGGCGCCGTGTCCACCGCCCTGGCTCCCACCGCCCTGGCGGAGGTGCTGTGGGCCGGCCTGCATGGCGTGGTCAGCCTCAAGCTCACCTGCCCCATCTTCCCCGCCTCCTCCACCGACACCCTGGTGGAGACCTTCACCGCCCTCTGCGCCCGGACACCCGCAACCCCGTAAAACGCGTCTTGTGGGAAAATCCCTGGTTTGCCATGAAGGTGCTTCGCTCGAAGGGAGACACGATGACGACACGGTTGCGGTGGCTTACCCCCTGGATGTCCCTGCTGCTCTCCGGCTGTCTGGCCGCGGAAGAGGAGGCCCCGCCCCCCGAGCCCGCTACCGAGGCGCCCGCGGCGGAGGTGCCCGCCGTCCCGGACGCGGAGCCGGCCCTGGCGTGCACGCAGGTGAGCTTCCCCAAGACGAGCACGTGGATCTGGGATCTGGAGAACAGCGCGCTGCCCACGACCTTGTCCGCCCAGGTCTACGTCGTGGACCTGTTCGGCACGACGAGCACGAAGATCCAGGAGTACAAGAACGCGGGCAAGAAGGTCGTCTGCTACTTCAGCGCGGGCACCTACGAGAACTGGCGCGGCGATGCCAACCAGTTCCCCCAGGACACCTGGTGCACCCCGGGCGAGAACTGCGCGAAGTCCGTCCACATCCTGGGCGACTGGTGCCAGAGCGGCGGGAGCTGTGAGTGGTGGTTGGATCACCGCAAGAGCGCGGTGCGCACGGTGATGGCGGCGCGCCTGCAACTCGCGCGGGACAAGGGCTGTGACGCCGTGGAGCCGGACAACGTCGACGCCTACTCGCACGACTCGGAGATCAACTGCACCGACCAGGCCTGCTGGGGCATCACGGCGAACGATCAGCTCGCCTACAACCGCTGGCTGGCGGACACCGCGCACGCCAAGTGCCTGGGCATCGCGCTCAAGAACGACATCGACCAGGTGGCGCAGCTCGCCTCGTCCTTCGACTTCGCCATCAACGAGGAGTGCCAGCGCTACAAGGAGTGCGGCGTCTACAAGACGAGCTTCCTCGCCCAGAACAAGGCCGTCTTCAACGCCGAGTACCGCGTGGACGCCGGAGGCGACGCCATCAACTGGACCAGTTGCACCGGCACCCAGGCCACGTGCGCCTGCGGAGAGAGTGGCTTCTCCGCGGGCGAGCTGCGCACGCTCGTCTACAAGACGTCCGCCGTGCGCCACGACAACGTGGCCTTCTCCTGCAACTAGCCGCGCGTCAGGCCGCGGCGCTCGACGAGGCGACGGGCTCCTCGTCGAGGTTGGGGCCGAGCCAGCGCGCCGCCTCGTCCACGCTCAGGCCCTTGCGGCGCGCGTAGTCCGCCACCTGGTCGCGGCCGATCTTCCCCAGCCCGAAGTACTTCGCCTCGGGGTGGTTGAAGTAGAAGCCGCTCACGCTGCTCGCCGGCGTCATCGCGTAGCTCTCCGTGAGGGACACGCCCGTGGCGGCCGTGGCGTTGAGCAGCGCGAAGAGCGTGCCCTTCTCCGTGTGCTCCGGACACGCGGGGTAGCCCGGCGCCGGACGGATGCCCCGGTACTGCTCGCGGATGAGCTGCTCGTTGTTCAGGTCCTCGCTCTTGCCGAAGCCACAGAACTCGCGGGCGCGCTTGTGCATCAGCTCCGCCATGGCCTCGGCGAGCCGGTCTCCCAGCGCCTGCACCATGATGGCCGAGTAGTCGTCGTGCTTGGCGCGGAAGGCGTCCGCGAAGGCCTCCACGCCCAGGCCCGCCGTCACCACGAAGCCGCCGCAGTAGTCCAGCCGGCCCGAGTCCTTCGGCGCCACGAAGTCCGCCAGGCACAGGTAGGGCTGCTCGTGGGGCTTCTCCGCCTGCTGGCGCAGCATGCGCAGGTGGCCGAGCACCTTCGAGCGCGACTCGTCCGTGTACAGCTCCACGTCATCCCCCACCGCGTTGCAGGGCCAGAAGCCGAGCACGGCGCGCGCGGTGAAGCGCTTCTCGTCGACGATGCGCTTGAGCAGCGCGCGCGCGTCGTCATAGAGCTTGCGCGCCTCGGCGCCCACCTTCTCGTCGTCCAGGATGCGCGGGAAGGCGCCGTACAGCTCCCAGGCGTTGAAGAAGGGGCCCCAGTCGATGAAGGGCACCACGTCCCTGAGGGGCACGTCCTGGAACACCCGGGTGCCGAGGAACTCGGGCCGGGGGATGTCCACCGAGCCCCAGTCATAGGTGGCCCGGCGCGCCCGCGCCTCCTCGAGCGGCAGGAGCCGGCGCCGCACCCGGCGCGCGGTGAAGTCCTCGCGGGCCTGGCGCTGCTTGTCCCCCACCTCCGCGAGGAAGCGCGGCTTCTGCTCGGGCGACAGGAGGGCGCTCACCACGTTGACCACGCGCGAGGCGTCCAGCACGTGCACGACGCCGGGCCCGTACTCGGGCGCGATCTTCACCGAGGTGTGGGGCTGGCTGGTGGTGGCGCCGCCGATGAGCAGCGGCACCTCGAAGCTCAGGCGCGTCATCTCCCGGGCCACGTTCACCATCTCGTCGAGCGACGGGGTGATGAGGCCCGACAGGCCGATGACGTCCACGCCCTGGTCACGCGCCGTGGCGAGGATCTTCTCGCACGACACCATCACGCCCAGGTCGATGACCTCGTAGTTGTTGCAGGCGAGCACCACGCCCACGATGTTCTTGCCGATGTCGTGCACGTCGCCCTTCACCGTGGCGAGCAGCACCTTGCCCTGCGAGCGCGCGGCCCCACCGGCCGCCACGTGGCGGCGCTTCTCCTCCTCCATGAAGGGCGTGAGCCAGGCCACCGCGCGCTTCATCACCCGCGCGGACTTCACCACCTGCGGCAGGAACATCTTGCCCGCGCCGAACAGGTCGCCCACCACGCGCATGCCGTCCATGAGCGGGCCCTCGATGATGTCCAGGGGCCGCGTGTAGAGCAGCCGCGCCTCCTCGGTGTCCACGTCGATGAAGGCGTCGATGCCCTTGACGAGCGCGTGCGACAGGCGCTCGGCCACCGGCGCCTTGCGCCACGCCAGGTCCTCCTTCAGCTCCACCTTGGAGCCGCCGCCATCGCGCGCCTTCATCTCGTCGGCGAGCGCGATGAGCCGGTCCGTGGCGTCCGCGCGGCGGTTGAGCAGCACGTCCTCCACGCACGCGAGCAGGTCCTTGGGAATCTCCTCGTACACGCCGAGCATGCCGGCGTTGACGATGCCCATGTCCATGCCCGCGAGCACCCCGTGGTACAGGAAGGCCGCGTGGATGGCCTCGCGCACCGGGTTGTTGCCCCGGAAGGAGAAGGAGACGTTGGACACGCCGCCGGACACCTTGGCGTGCGGCAGCGTGGCCTTGATGAGGCGCGTGGCCTCGAAGAAGTCCACCGCGTAGTTGTTGTGCTCCTCGATGCCCGTGGCCACGGTGAGGATGTTGGGATCGAAGATGATGTCTTCCGGCGGGAAGCCCACCCGGTCCACCAAGAGCCGGTAGGCGCGCGTGCAGATGCGCACCTTGTCGTCGCGCGAGGCCGCCTGGCCCTGCTCGTCGAAGGCCATGACCACCGTGGCGGCGCCATAGCGGCGGATGAGCCGCGCGCGGCGCAGGAACTCCTCCTCCCCGTCCTTGAGCGAGATGGAGTTGACGATCCCCTTGCCCTGGATGCACTTGAGGCCCGCCTCGAGCACGCTCCACTTGGAGGAGTCGATCATCAGCGGCACCCGGCAGATCTCCGGCTCGGCGGCGATGAGGTTGAGGAACTTCACCATCGTCGCCTCGCCGTCGATGAGCGCCTCATCCACGTTGATGTCGAGGATGTTGGCGCCCGACTCCACCTGCTGGCGGGCGATGGACAGACAAGCGTCCCAGTCCCCAGCCTTGAGGGCCTTGGCGAACTTCGGAGAGCCGGTGATGTTGGTGCGCTCGCCAACGAGCTGGAAGCGCGTAGCCTGGTTCGTCACGGCGGGGTCTTCTTTCTCCGGATCACGGAACGAGGAGCGGCTCGAGACCACTGAGCCTCAAGGTGTGCGAGGGCGGCTGGGCGGCGCGTCGGGCGAAGGCGCGCACGGAGTCGGCGATGGCGGCGATGTGCTCGGGCGTGGAGCCGCAGCAGCCGCCCACCATGTTCACCCAGCCCTGGCGGGCGAAGTCGCTCACCTGGCGGGCCATGTCCGCGGGCGTCTCGTCGTAGCCGCCGAACGCGTTGGGCAGGCCCGCGTTGGGGTAGCAGGTGACATGGCACTCGGCCACCGCCGACAGCTCCTGCAGGTAGGGCCGCATGTCCTTGGCGCCCAGCGCGCAGTTGATGCCCACGCTGAAGGGCCGGGCGTGCCGGATGGAGTGGTAGAAGGCGGTGATGGTCTGCCCGGACAGCGTGCGCCCCGAGGCGTCCGTGATGGTGACGGACACCATCACCGGCACCCGCACGCCCAGCTCCTCGAAGCAGCTGTCGATGGCGAAGAGCGCCGCCTTGGCGTTGAGCGTGTCGAAGATGGTCTCCACGAGCAGCACGTCCACCCCGGCGCCGAGCATGGCGCGCACCTGCTCGGCGTAGGAGGCCACCACCTCGTCCCAGTTCACCGCGCGGTAGTCCGGGCGGTTGACGTCCGGGGACATGGACAGCGTGCGATTGAGCGGGCCAATGGCTCCCGCCACGAAGCAGCGGCGGCCCGGCGTGGCGGCCTCGGCGGCCACCGCGGCGCGGCGCGCGCACTGTACCGCCGCGGCGTTCAGCTCCGTCACGATGTGGCTCAGCTCGTAGTCCGCCTGGGCGATGGACGTGCTGCTGAACGTGTTGGTCTCCACCATGTCGGCGCCCGCGGCGAAGTAGCGCCCGTGGATCTCCTCGATGATGTCCGGCCGCGTGAGGCACAGCAGATCGTTGTTGCCCTTGAGATCCTTGCCGTGCGCCTGGAACCGAGCGCCCCGGAAGTCCGCCTCGCCGAGCGGGTAGGTCTGGATCATCGAGCCCATGGCGCCATCGAGCACGGCGATGCGCTGGGAGAAGAGCTGCTCGAGTTCCTGGGCGGTGTGCGCGGGTCGGATCATGACGCTCTCGTGCCAGAGGACGACTGGCGAAGGGGAATGGGGACCGCGAGCGACTCGGAAGCGGCGCGCGTGCCCGTGAGGAGGAAGGCCTTGAAGGGCGAGGCCACGTCGCGCGGCGCCGCCACGAGCGTGGGCGCCTCGAGCCCCGCCTCGCGCATCGACTCGCGCAGCGTGTCCGGCTCGAAGCCCAGGTGCTGGTGCCCCAGCCGCGAGCGCACCCACTGCTCGTCGTGCGGCAGGAGCTCCAGCACCACCATGCGCCCGCCAGGCTTGAGCAGGCGCGCGCCCTCGGCCAGCACCCGCTCGCAGGACTCCACGTGGTGCAGGCTCTGCGAGAGCACCACCAGGTCGTACGCCGCGCTCTTGAGCGGCAGCGCCTCCAGGTTGGCCTCCAGGTAGGTGATGTTGTGCAGGCCGAGCCGCTCGGCCTCCGCGCGCGCCTTGCCCAACGCGGACGCGCTGCGGTCGATGGCCGTCACGTGCCGGGCCCAGCGCGCCAGCTCCACCGTCAGCACGCCCGTGCCACAGCCGAAGTCGACCATGTCCAGGGGGGGCAGCAGGCTCGCGAGCGCCGCGGCCCACAGCCGCCAGGACTGGCCGGGCTCGAGCAGCTTCTCGTTGAGCGTGTGCACGTCCTCGCGCCGCCGCAGCAGCTCCGTGAGCCGGGCCAGGTCGCCGTGCTCGTCGGGGGCCTCCTTGGCCAGCCGGATGAGGGGCCAGAGCGGCGCCTTCTCGTCCACCGCCAGCGAGTAGTAGGTGAAGCCGCCCTGGCGCTCCTCGCGGATGAGGTCCAACGCCTTGAGCCGCGTCAGGTGGTGCGACACCGACGACTGCGCCACCCCCACCAGCGACACCACCTCGGACACGTTGAGCCGTGCCTCGCCCACCAGCCGCAGGATGCGCAGCCGCGTGGGGTCTCCCAGGGTCTTGAAGGCTTCGGTCAGCTCCTGCATCTCGACGTATGAATATACGTCGATGCCGCCGGGGCCTCAAGGGGGAACATCAAGGAGAACAAGGGGTTTCCCGCTCGACCCCCCACCCGGGCTTCCCGGGCTGTCACATTTCCCTGGGAGACGACCACGTCGTGGCCCGCCGCGCGGACCGGACGAGCTCCGCGATCTCCCGGGAGGTCAGGCAGGACGGCCGCCGCACGAGCATGAGCAGCAGCTCCGCGTCGGAGATCACGTCGAGGGCGGCCGGGGGGGCCTTCACCGTCAGCTCCGGCTCCACGAACACCAGCAGGCCCCGCACCTCCAGCGCGCGCCGTCCGCTCGCGGCGAGCAGCCGGTCGTGCACGTCGCGCACCCGGGCCTCCAGGTGCTCCAGGTAGTTCTGGGGGAAGGTGTTCACCCGGATCCGCTCGCCCTCCACGCGCACGGGCCCGCTCACCCACCGGGTGTCGAGGACGAAGACGCCGGCCGGGCCGATCACGAGGTGATCCACCGGCGGGCCCTGGGGCCCCACCTTGAGATCATGCAGGGCCGTCCAGCCCTGCGTCTGGAGCGAGTCCAGGAGGCTCGCGACGTACTCCTCGCCCGCGGCGCCCTGGGCCCAGGGCTGCCGCCGCGCCGTCTCCACGAAGGCCCTGTTCGCCGACAGCCGCGCCCCCGCCCCGCGCCGGCCACGCCCCTGCCGCCGTGCCTTCTCGAGTTCCCGCATGCCCCTGGCCTCCCCGGATGTCATCGTCGAACCCACGTGCGACCACCTCACGGCCGCCAGGGTACGGGGCCGGTCTGACGCTTTCCCGACGGACGCGGGTACAGGGGGCGTCCCCCGACGGGAGGCCAACAGGTACCTTGGACGCCACCCATGAGCCCCCACCCCACCGAGTCGCAGGCCGTGCTGCGTGTGCAGCGCAAGAGCCTCCACGCCTGCGCGCTCTTCTTCCTCGTGGGGATCTGCTTCTTCCTGGTGGTGGAGAAGAACGTCACCTGGCCCCTGGTGGCGTTGCAGCTCGGCTGCAGCGCGAGCTTCGCGGCCCTGGCGCACGCCCTGGGCCGGGGCTGGGTGGGCCCGGGGACCACGAAGCTGGGCTCGGTGTTCATCGGCATGGTGGCCGCCACGGCGCTCGTGCACCTGAGCGGGGGCCCGGCGAGCCCCTACTTCCAGGTGTTCGGCGCCCTGCCCTGCCTCATCGCCATGTTCACCCCGGAGGACCGCCTGCCCACGCTGCTCAGCGGGGCGATGACCCTGGGCGCCGTGCTGCTCCTGGACACGCAGGCGGGCCTGCCCCCGCGGCTCATCGTCATGCAGCTCACGGGCTTCACCCTCTTCACCGCCCTGTCCCTGTTCGGCACGCGGACCTACCGGCGCATGGGCGACGCCAAGCGCGAGGCCCAGCAGGAGCGCGTCCAGGCCCTGGAGCGGCTCGCGGAGAGCGAGCGCCTGCGGATGCGCGCCGAGCGCGAGCGCGCGCAGGTGGAGCGGCTGGTGCTCGTGGGGCAGCTCGCCGCGGGCGTGGCGCACGAGGTGAACAACCCCCTGGCCTACGTGAAGGCGAACCTCGCCCACCTGGAGCGCGAGGCGCGCGACGCGGCCCGGCCCCTGGATCGCGCCGAGTTGTGTGAGGTGCTCGCCGAGACGCGCCAGGGCGTCTTGCGCATCCAGCAGATCGTCCTGGACCTCAAGGGCTTCGCGCGCGCGGGCGAGGAGGAAGGCGGCGGGCGGATCGAGGAGGCGCTCCAGGAGGCGCGGCGCCTGGCCTCGGTGCGTCTGGGCGGACGCGGCGAGGTGCGGCTGGCCATGGCCTCCGGGCTTCCCGAGGTGCGGCTGGGGCAGCGGCACCTGGTGCAGGTGGTGCTCAACCTGCTCATCAACGCGATGGACGCGGTGGAGGGCGCCGATGCCACGCGCCTGGCGCGGATCGACATCGGGGCGCGGGTGCTCGGTGACACGGTGCAGTTGGAGGTGGAGGACAACGGGCCGGGCATCGCCTCGGACGTGCTTCCCCGGCTCTTCGACCCCTTCTTCACCACCAAGCCGCCCGGCAAGGGCACGGGGCTGGGATTGGCCCTGTGCCGCGAGTACGTCCTGCGCGTGGGCGGCACACTGCACGCGGAGAACCGCGCCCAGGGCGGTGCCCGCTTCGTCCTACGGCTGCCGCGAGCCCTCGCCGCCCCGGTCCCCAACCGGCCAGCGGAGCGCAACCGGGCGTCCGGGTCGGTCCGGAGTGTTACACCCCTCGCATCATGATGAGGGACGAATCGATGGATGAAACGGGGCGCAAGCCCCGCGAGCCCCGCGACAAGAAGCCGCGCAAGGTCTCCCCGCGCTACCTGGAGAACGCGGCGCTGCACTACCTCAAGCGCTACTCGGCGACGGTGACGCAGCTCAAGCGCGTGCTGATGCGCCGGGTGGACCGTTCGGTGCGCGCGCACGGCGGGGAGCGTGCCGAGGCGGTGGGCTGGGTGGATGCGCTGGTGGAGAAGCTCATGCGCAACGGGCTCATCAACGATCAGGCCTACGCGGAGACCCGGGCCCACTCGCTCCGGGCCTCGGGCCGCAGCTCCCGGGTGATCGCCCAGAAGCTCAAGCTCAAGGGCGTGGCCCCGGACGTGGTGGCGAGCAAGGTGGCCCAGGCCTCCGCCGAGCTGCCCGAGGAGGCCGCCGCGCGCATCTGGGCGCGCAAGAAGCGCCTGGGGCCCTTCCGGCGCGACCTGGCGACCCGGAAGGACCAGCGCCAGAAGGACCTGGCCGCCATGGCCCGCGCGGGCTTCCCCTTCGCCCTGGCCAAGAAGGTCATCGACGGCACGGCCGAGGAGCCCCCGGACGGGCGCGTCTAGCGCTCCCCGGTCAATCCAGACAGTTCCAGACGAGGATTGGGCCGGGACGCTCATTCAGGGAGCGGAGACTATTCGACAGTTGACCAAGAGCGCCCTGAAACGCAAGCCATTCATTGCGGCAAAAACGACACACATCCAGGATGCCTGCCAAACCCTGGCAGGAGAATCCTCTCAGTGCTGAAACCCTGGATGTCCGTACGTGGTGTGGTCGCGTCTCTCGCGTTCTTGAGCGTCTTGGGCTGTGGTCCGTCCTTGGAGGAGGCGCCGGAATCAGGGCAAGCGGTCGGGAGGGTGGACAGCGCGCTCAGCCTCTGCGGAGAGAGCTGCCCGAGCGGTTACTACCCCTCGATCAGCACCTACCAGGCCTCGTGCGGTGGCACCTCCTCCAACTGGCTGACACGGTGTGAGGTCGTCAAGGGCTCCTCCTTGAGCGTGTGCGGCGCGAGCTGCCCGAGCGGTTACTTCGCCTCGATCAATACCTACGACACCTCGTGCGGTGGCGCCTTCGCCAACAGTCGGACCCGGTGTCAGGTCATCACAGGCGCCCCCTTCAGTACATGCGGCGAGAGTTGCCCGAGCGGTTACTACCCCTCGAGCAATCTCTACAACGACTCGTGCGCTGGCGCCTTCGCCAACAGGCAGACCCGGTGTCAGGTCGTCACGGGCTCCTCCTTGCGTGTGTGCGGCACGAGCTGCCCGAGCGGTTACTACCCCTCGAGCAATGCCTACAACTACTCGTGCGGTGGCGCCTT
The DNA here is from genome assembly GCF_016904885.1 of Archangium primigenium. Taxonomy (NCBI): domain Bacteria; kingdom Pseudomonadati; phylum Myxococcota; class Myxococcia; order Myxococcales; family Archangiaceae; genus Melittangium; species [Archangium] primigenium. The sequence goes on along the minus strand of NZ_JADWYI010000001.1, from coordinate 4,386,107 downwards.
CGCCGACAGGCGGTCCCAGTGTCAGGTCGTCACGGGCTCGAACCTCACCACCTGTGGCACGTCATGTCCGAGCGGGTACTCCGCCTCGGGTTCTGGTTACAGAGCCGCGTGCGGCGACGCCTTCGGCAACACGGCGACCACGTGCCGTCGATTGTGAACCTGCCCTTTCACCCATGAAGGCGTCAGGCACGGCCCGACCCTGGAGAAGACGCCGCGTTCGAGCCTCCCGTCGAGGACGTCGACGGGAGGCCTGGACTCAAGCCTTGGGGGCCGCGACGTGCCCGGCGCGCACGGTGAAGTCGCCGAAGCCCTCGCCCGGCAGCCGCTCCTTGGCGTACGCGGCGAACAACGACTCCAGCGTCTCCAGGATGGCCGCCTCGTCGATGTTCTCGCGGTAGAGCCGGTTGAGCCGCTGGCCCTTCTTGTCGCCGCCGAGGAACAGGTTGTAGCGGCCCGGGGCCTTGCCCACGAGCGCCACCTCGGCCAGGTAGGGCCGGGCGCACCCGTTGGGGCAGCCGGTGATGCGCAGGTGCAGGTTGTCCCGGCCGAGCCCGTGCGCCTCCATGCGCTGCTCCAGCAGGCTCACGAAGTCCGGCAGGTAGCGCTCGGCCTCGGCCATGGCGAGCGCGCACGTGGGCAGCGCCACGCACGCCAGCGCGTTGCGGCGCAGGGGGCTGGCGCTCTGGAAGCCCGCGAGGCCGTGCGCCTTCACCAGCGCCTCGATGGCGGGACGGTCCTCGGGAGCGATGCCCGCGAGGATGAGGTTCTGGTTGGGCGTGAGCCGGAAGTCGCCCTTGAGGACCTTGGCGATTTCCCGCAGACCCGTGAGGTGCCGCTGCTCGCCCCGGTCCGCCACCCGGCCGCTCTCGATGAAGAGCGTCAGGTTCCACTTGCCGTCATGGCCCTCGGTCCAGCCGAAGCGATCGCCATTGTGCTCGAAGGCGAAGGGCCGCGCGGGCTCCAGCGTGAAGCCGAGCCGCTGCTCCAACTCCGCGACGAACCACGCGATGCCCCGGTCCTCGATGGTGTACTTGAGCCGCGCGTGCTTGCGGTTGGTGCGGTCGCCGAAGTCGCGCTGCACCTTCACCACGTTCTCCGCCACCGCGAGCATGCGCTCGGGAGGAACGAAGCCGATCACGTCCGCGAGCCGGGGGAAGGTCGCCTTCTCGCCGTGCGTGGCGCCCATGCCGCCGCCCACCGTGACGTTGAAGCCCACCAGCTCGCCAGCCTCCAGGATGGCGATGAAGCCCAGGTCCTGGGAGAACACGTCCACGTCGTTGAGGGGCGGCACCACCACGGCCGCCTTGAACTTCCGCGGCAGGTACGTGGAGCCGTAGATGGGCTCCTCCTCGCCGCCGGCGACCTTCTCCTCGTCCAGCCAGATCTCGTAGTAGGCGCGCGTCTTGGGCAGCAGGTGCTCGGACAGCTTCTTCGTCCACTCCTGCACCACGGCGTGCGCGCGCGTGTCCACGGGGTTGGGGTTGCACATCACGTTGCGGTTGACGTCGCCGCAGGCCGCGATCGTGTCGAGCAGCGTGGCGTTGATGCCCGCGATGGTGGACTTCAAGTCCCCCTTGAGCACGCCGTGGAACTGGAAGGCCTGGCGCGTGGTGATGCGCAGCGTGCCGTTGGCCAGCGTGGTGGCGAGCTGATCCAGGGCGAGCCACTGCGTGGGGGTGCACACGCCGCCGGGCAGGCGGGTGCGGATCATGAAGCTGTAGGCCGGCTCCAGCTTCTGCAGCCGACGCTCCTCGCGGATGTCCCGGTCGTCCTGCTGGTAGCTGCCGTGGAACTTGATGAGCTGGGTGTCGGCCGGGGCGATGGCGCCGGTGAGGGGGTCCGCGAGGCTCTCCACCAGCGTGCCGCGCAGGTGGCGGCTCTTGGCCTTGATGTGCTCCACCTCGGCCAGCGGAGCCTGGGTCGGGTTCTTGCTCATGGGGTGTCTCTCCCTCAGTAGACGTCGCGCAGGTAGCGCTGCTGCTCGCGCAGCGAATCGAGGTGGGCCCGGGCATCCTCCCGGCTCTTGCCACCGTGGGTCACGTAGATGTCGACGAGCGCCTCGTGCACGTCCGGCGCCATGCGCTGGGCCTCGCCGCACACGTAGAGCGACGCGCCGCCCTCCAGCCACGCATGCACCTCGCGGCCGTGCTCGCGCAGGCGGTGCTGCACGTAGATCTTCTGGCCCTGGTCCCGCGAGAACGCCACGTCCAGCCGGTGGAGCTGCCCCTTCTTCACCGCCTCCTGCCACTCCAACTGGTAGAGGAACTGCGAGCGGAAGTGCTGCTCGCCGAAGAAGAGCCAGTTGCGGCCGCTCGCCCCGGACTCGGCCCGCTCCTGGACGAAGGCGCGGAAGGGCGCCACGCCCGTGCCGGGGCCGATCATCAGGATGTCCCGCGCGCCGTCCGCGGGCAGCCGGAAGCGCTCGTTGGACTCGATGAACACGTCCACCAGGTCCTGCTCGACCGCTCGCGTGGAGAGGAAGGACGAGGCGGCGCCGAAGTGCCGCGAGCCGAAGGCCTCGTAGTCCACGCGGGCCACGGTGAGGTGCACCTCGTCCCCCACCCGCTTCTGGCTGGAGGCGATGGAGTACAGGCGCGGCGTGAGGCGGCGCAGCGCGGCCACCAGCTCCGTCGCGCTCCACGCGCCCGGGTGGGCCCGGAGCAAGTCGATCACCTGGTGGCTCGCGAGCAGCGCGCGCAGGGCCTCGCCGCCCTCGGGCACGAGCAGCGCCTTGAGGGCCGCGTTGCCCGAGCGCTCGGCGTGCTGGGCCAGGAAGGCGCGGCTGAGCCTGGTGATCTCCAGGCCCTCGGAGAGCCAGCGCGCGAGCGGCTGCGTGCGGCCGTCCCGGGTGGCGTCCGAGGCCCCGTCCAGCCTGAGCGTGGTGAGCAGCGCGTCGACCAGCTCCGGCGGGTTGCGGGCCATCACCCCGAGCGCGTCGCCCGGCTCGTAGCGCAGGCCCGAGCCCTCCAGCGACAGCTCCACGTGGCGCACGTCCTTGAGCGCGTCCCGGCCCGTGATGCGCTGGTTGGCCAGCACCAGGGCGGGATAGGGATTGTCACGGCTGAACGTGGGCGGAAGGGACACGGGGTGCAGCGGCGTGACGGACGCGCCCGCGGCGGGCGTGCCCACCTGCTCGCGCGCCCGCGCCAGCGCCTGCTCCAGCCAGGGCGTGGCGGTGGGCTCGAAGTCCAGGTCGCAGTCGGCGCGCGGGACCAGCCGCGCGGCGCCCAGTTGAGCCAGACGCTCGTCGAGGACGCGGCCGACCTCGCAGTACTTCGGGTAGCTCGAGTCGCCGAGCGCCAGCACCGCGAAGCGCAGCGTCTCCAGCGAGGGCGCCCGCTTGCTCATCACGAAGTCGAAGAACCCGCGCGCGTCGTCCGGCGGCTCTCCGTCCCCCTGGGTGCTGATGACCACGTAGAGCAGCCGCTCGTTCTTGAGCTCGCGCACGGGGTACTCGCCCGCGCGGAAGGCACGCACGGCCACGCCCGAGGCCTCCAGCTGCCGCTTGAGCCGCTCCGCGAGCAGGCGGCTGTTGCCCGTCTGGGTGCCATAGACGAGCGTCACCGTCTCTTGGGCCGAGGCCTGGGGTGCCGGGGCCTGGGGCGCGGCGGTGGCGCGCGCGGGCTGGGCGGCGAGCCCGGCGAAGTACCCGCTCAGCCACGTGAGCGACGAGGCATCGAGCCCCTCGACGAGCCGCTGCAACAGCGCGGCCTTCTCGTCACCGATGGGCGTGGCCAGCTTCACGGGGGCGCTCAAGACGTCTTCTCCTGCGCGTCCAGGACGCGCCGCACCTGCTGCTCCACGGCCTCGGAGGGCTCCAGCTCCAACCAGGGGACACCCGCGCCCCGCAGCTGTTGGGCCAGACCCAGCCGCGCCTGGGGCACGGGGGTATAGAGGATGGCGAGCAGGCCCGCGTCGGCCAGGGCGAGCGCGCTCTCCGCGTCGCCGCGCACCGTGACGACATGCCGGCCCTGCTCGAACAGCGTGCGCTCCAGCCGCAGCGCGGCGTCACGCACCTCGGGCGAGCCCGCGAGCAGGAGGACGGCGCCGGACTGGCCCAGCCGCGCGCGCCGCTCCTCGGCGGACACGAGCGAGCGCGCTTCCTGGCCACCCGCCCCGCCCACGCCCCCGAGGATCATCCCCGCGGCCACGGTGTCGTTGGTGAGCGAGTCCACGACGATGAAGGCGCCGGTGCGCCGGTTGTCGGGGTAGGGGTCGCACGCGAGCGGCCGCTTGCACACGAGCCGCACCTTGCCGATCTCGTTGAGCGACAGGGTGCTCGCCTCCACCTCGGACAGGTCCTCCAGCTCCTTGCGCCAGAGCACCTGCTCGATGTGCGCGGGGACGTATTTGGAGGTGTGCTTCACGAGGTAGCGGCGCGAGGTGTCCAGGCGCTCCTCGCCGAACCAGACGAGCATGGCCTCCAGTTCCTGGAGCGCCAGCGGCGGCGGCTGGTGGGCCAGGGCGATGAGATCCCCCCGGCTCACATCCACCTCGTCGGTGAGGCGCAGCGTCACCGACGAGGGCGCGCTGGCCTCGTCGAGCCGGCCCTCGAAGGTGTCGATGGAAGCGACGTGCGTGCGCCGCTGGGACGGGTACACCACCACCTCGTCGCCCAGGCGCACCGAGCCGGAGACGATCTGCCCGGCGAAGCCGCGGTAGTCCAGGTCCGGCCGGAGCACGTACTGCACGGGGAAGCGGAAGGAGGCGTCCTCCTGGCGGCGCTGGTGCGGCAGGGACTCCAGCCACCCGAGCAGCGTCTCGCCGTCGTGCCAGGGGGTGCGGGCGCTCGGCTGGGTGATGTTGTCGCCGCCCCGGGCGCTGATGGGGAAGTAGCGCACCTGCTCGAAGCCGAGCGTGCGCGCGAAGGCCTCGAACTCGGTGGTGAGCCGCTCGGACACCGCGCGGTCGAAGTCCATCAGGTCCATCTTGTTGATGCACACGGCCAGGTAGGGGATGCCCAGCAGCGAGGCCAGGTACGCATGGCGCCGCGTCTGCGGGAGGATGCCCAGGCGCGCGTCCACCAGGATGACGGCGGCGTCGGCCGTGGAGGCCCCGGTGGCCATGTTGCGCGTGTACTGCAGGTGCCCCGGCGTGTCGGCGACGATCACCTTGCGCCGGCGCGTGGAGAAGTAGCGGTAGGCCACATCGATGGTGATGCCCTGCTCGCGCTCGGCGCGCAGGCCGTCGGTGAAGAGCGAGAAGTCGATCTCCCCGCCCGCGCTCGCGCGCTTCACCGCCGCCACCTGATCCTCGAAGAGCCCGTTGCACTCGTAGAGCAGCCGGCCGATGAGCGTGGACTTGCCGTCGTCCACCGAGCCCACCACCACCAGCCGCAACAATTCCTTCTCCGCGTGCTCGGCGAGGAAGCGCTGGACGTCCGTCGTCTCTTGAACCTGCTGGATCTCGGCGCCCATCTTAGAAGTACCCCTCGCGCTTCTTGAGCTCCATCGAGCCTTCCTCGTCGTGATCGATGAGCCGGCCCTGCCGCTCGGACACGCGCGACTCGGTCATCTCGGTGATGATGTCCTCGACCGAGGTGGCCGAGGACTCCACGGCGCCGCTGAGCGGGTAGCAGCCCAGGGTGCGAAAGCGCACGCGCTTGTTCACCGGCGCTTCGCCGGGACGCAGGCGCATGCGCGCGTCATCCACCATGATCCACTGGCCATTGCGGCTCACCACCGGGCGCTCGGCCGCGAAGTACAGCGGCACCACGGGGATGTTCTCCTTGAGGATGTAGTGCCACACGTCCAGCTCCGTCCAGTTGGACAGGGGGAAGACGCGCATGCTCTCGCCCGCGTCGATGCGGCCGTTGTAGAGGCTCCACAGCTCCGGCCGTTGCCGGCGCGGCTCCCACTGGCCGTGGCGGTCGCGGAAGGAATACACCCGCTCCTTGGCCCGGGACTTCTCCTCGTCCCGGCGCGCGCCGCCGAAGGCCGCGTCGAAGCCATGCAGCGCGAGCGCCTCCAGGAGCGACTGCGTCTTCATGGCGTGGGTGTACTTCTGGCTGCCATGGTCGAAGGGGTTGATGCCCTCGGCGAGCGCCTTCTTGTTCTGGTGCACGAGCAGGCGGATGTTGTGGCGCGCCGTGAAGGCGTCACGGAAGGCATACATCTCCCGGAACTTCCACGTGGTGTCCACGTGCAGCAGGGGAAACGGCAGGGGCGCGGGATGGAAGGCCTTGCGCGCCAGGTGCAAGAGCACCTGCGAGTCCTTGCCGATGCTGTAGAGCATCACCGGGTTGGCGAACTCGGCCGCCGTCTCCCGGAGGATGTGAATGCTTTCGGCCTCGAGCACCGACAGGTGCGAGTGCCGTGCCGCCAATGACAGGGATTGACTCATGACCCGCTTCCACCTCGAGAAATCGTTTCAGCCGGCTCGCTCCGGGCCGCGTCCCGGGCGAGCGTGGGCAGTTGGGCCCGCAGGGCGACGACCTCGCCCACCACCAGGAGCGCCGGCGAGCCCACCGCCTCCTGCCGCGCGCGCACGGCGATGTCCGCGAGCGTCGCCTCGATGACCCGCTGGTGCGCCCACGTGCCCGCCTCGACGATCGCCGCGGGCTGGGTGGCCGGACGCCCCGCCGCCATGAGCGCGTGCGTCACGGACTCCAGGCGGCCACTGGCCATGAACAACACCAGCGTCTCCGCCCCGGCCAGGTGCGCCCAGTCCGGCGCGGGTCCGGTGCGGTGCGCGGTGGCGAACGTCACCGAGCCGGACACCCCCCGGTGCGTGACGGGGATGCCCGCGGCGGCCGGCGCGGCCACGCCGCTGGACACCCCAGGGACCACCTCGTAGGGAATGCCCGCCGCCTCCAGGGCCAGGGCCTCCTCGCCGCCGCGGCCGAAGACGAAGGGGTCTCCCCCTTTCAGCCGCACCACCGAGCGACCCAGCCGGGCCTGGGCGATGAGCAGCGCGTGGATCTCCTCCTGCGCCACCGACTCGCCGCCCCCCTCCTTGCCCACGAACAAGAGCCGCGCCCGGGGCCGGGCATGCGACAGGACCTCGGGGTGGATGAGCCGGTCGTACACCACCGTGTCCGCGCCCGCGAGCAGCCGGGCCGCGCGCAGCGTGAGCAGGCCCGGATCTCCCGGCCCCGCCCCCACCAGATACACCGTGCCCTGCGAGGGCTCGCTCATGTCGTCTCTCCCCAATGCTCCGCGATCGCGGCGCGCACCTGGGCCCACGCGGCCCGGCGCTCACCGCGCAGCCACAACACCCCCGCCTCGCCCTCCACCAACTGCTTGAGCAGCCGCATCCGCGCGGCCCCTCGGGGCAGGCGCTTGCGCAGCCACCCGCTCAGGCGCGCCAGCTGCACGTGCCCCGGCTCCACCTGCGCCACGAACCGCTCGCGCAGGAGCCGCGCCAGCGCGGGCGCCTGCCCCGAGCTGGACACCGCCACCACGAGCGGCCCGCGCCGCCCCACCGAGGGCAGCGTGAAGTCACACAGGTCCGGCACGTCCGCCGTGTTCACCCACAGGCCCCGGGCGCGCGCCTCGGCCGCCACCCGGTGGCTCACCTCGGTGTCATCCGTGGCCACGAACACCAGGTGCTGCGCGTCCAGGTCCTCGGGGCTCCAGCGGCGCTCGCGCAATTCCAGACGCCCCGCGTCCGCGAGCTGGCGCAGCCGCGGGCTCACCTCGGGCGCCACCAGCCGGACCCGCGCCCCCGCGTCCACGAGCTGCTGCCCGCGCTCGTCGGCGATCTTCCCCGCCCCCACCAGCAGGACCCGTTTGCCTTCCAACCGCAGACACACGGGAAAGTCGACCGGAGTGCTCATGGCCGCTTCACGTGCAGGCCACATTCCTTGTTGTCCGGGGACTCCCACCACCAGCGTCCCGCGCGCTCGTCTTCATACGGCTTCACCGCGCGCGTGCAGGGCGCGCAGCCAATGGACGGGTAGCCGCGATCGTGCAGCGTGTTGTAGGGCACGCCGTTCGCCTGGATGTAGGCCCAGACGTCCCGGCTCCCCCAGCGCACGAGCGGATTGACCTTGATCAGCCCATGGGCCGCGTCGACCTCCACCGCCCCCACCTCCGTGCGGGTGACGGACTGGTCGCGCCGCATCCCCGTGAGCCACGCCTCGCGGCCCGCGAGCGCCCGGCCCAGGGGCTCCACCTTGCGCAGGGCACAGCAGGCCTTGCGCTCCGCGATGCTCTCCTTGAAGGAGAAGTAGCCCTGGGTGGACTCCAGCGCCTCCACCCGCGCGCGCTCCGGGAAGAACGTCTCGACTTCCAGCCCGTAGCGCCGGCGCACCACGTCCATCACCTCGTACGTCTCCGGCGGCAGGCGTCCCGTGTCCAGCGTGAACAGGCGCACGCTCGGGGCGTGCCGGCGCGCCAGGTCGATGAGCACCATGTCCTCGGCGCCGAAGCTCGAGGCGATGGCCGCGCGGGCGCCGAACCGCCGCTCCACCCAGGCGAGGATCTCCTCCGCGGGGGCTTCCCGCAGCGCGCCCGCGACGGCCTGGAGTTCGTCGGAGGACAAAGCGAAAGCAGCGGCAACGGGGGCGATCGACATGGCTGGCTGGTAGTAGCGCCGGGCAGGGCCGTCCGTCAACATGGACGAACCGCTAATATCACGGATGCCCGCCCGCCTGCTCACGGGTGGGCGGGCGGCGTGCGGGAGGGCTCCATCCCGGAAGCGCGCCGATGATACGACGCCCTCCCCGTCTTCTCCCGCCCCCCGAGGCGCCGCGCGTGGTGCTCGGCCCCCTCCCGGACGAGTTCGGCCCCTCTCCCATGCCCACCCTCTCCGCCCTCGCCATCTACCCCCTCAAGTCCTGCGCGGGCCTTCCGCTCGAGCACGCCACCGTGGAGCCGCGGGGGCTCGCGCATGACCGCCGCTGGATGGCGGTGCGCCCGGACGGCACCTTCCTGACGGGGCGCGAGCAGCCCGCGCTCTTGCGCCTCCACGCGGTGCCCACGCCCGGGGGCCTGCGCCTGTCCGCCCCGGGCCTGGCGCCGCTGGAGGTGCCCCGGCCCGCCGAGGACACCGAGCGCCAGGACGTCACCGTCTGGGGGGACACCTGCTCGGCGGCGCGCGCCGGGCTGGAGGCGGACCGGTGGCTGTCGGACTTCCTGGGCGAGCCGCTGCGGCTGGTGCACGTGGACGCGCGCATGCGGCGCCCGGTGGAGCGGCCCTACGCGGACCCCGGAGACGAGGTGGGCTTCGCCGACGCCTATCCCCTGCTGCTCACCACCGAGGCCTCGCTCGCCGAGCTCAACACGCGCCTGGACACGCCCGTGGGCATGGCGCACTTCCGGCCCAACCTGGTGGTGACGGGCTGCGAGCCCTTCGCCGAGGACCGCTGGAAGCGCGTGCGCATTGGCGGCGTGGAGTTCGCCCTGCGCAAGCCCTGCGCCCGCTGCGTGCTCATCACCGTGGACCCCGAGACGGCGCGGCCTCATCCCCACCAGGAGCCGCTGCGCACGCTCGCCACGTACCGCAAGCGGGGCAACAAGGTGCTCTTCGGGCAGAACGTCCTGCCCCGCGGCGAGGGCACCCTCCGGGTGGGCGACGCCGTCGAGGTGCTCGAGGAAGGCTGAAAGAATGACGGGGTGCGCGCGGCCGGGGCGGCGCCCGGTGCGTGTCGCCCCCTCGGGGCCCGGCCCTGGCATGGCACGTGCTTCTCGCCTGGGGGAGATGTCCGGAACAACGCGGAGTCGTCCGCCTCGCGGACAGGCCCGCCAGGGACAGGAGCCCCCATGTCGATCGCGCAGCGTGGCCGCAACACCGTCCAACTCATGAAGCGGGCGGTGTCGGACTGGAGTGACCACAACATCCCGACGTTCGCCGCGGCGCTGTCCTACTACACCATCTTCTCCATCGCCCCGGTGCTGGTCATCGCGGTGAGCGTGGCGGGCATGGTGTTCGGCGAGGAGGCGGCCCGGGGACAGATGCAGGCGCAGTTGCAGGACCTGGTGGGCCAGAGCGGCGCGGACATCATCGGGCAGATGATGATTAGCGCGCGCAAGCCCAGCACGGGCATCTTCGCGACGGCGCTGGGCCTCATCGCGCTGGTGTTCGGCGCCACGGGCGTGTTCGTGCAGTTGCAGGACGCGCTCAACCACATCTGGGGGGTGCAGCCCGACAAGGAGCGCAGCGGTGTCACCAACTTCCTGCGCATGCGCCTGCTGTCGTTCGCGATGGTGCTGGTGATTGGCTTCCTCCTGCTGGTGTCGCTGGTGGTGAGCGCCGTGCTGGCGGCGCTGGGCGCCTGGTTCGATCACCTGTTGCCGGGCTGGACGGTGGCGTGGCAGGGCGTGAACCTGCTCGTCTCGTTTGGCGTCATCACCGTGCTGTTCGCGATGATGTACAAAATCCTCCCCGACACGCACGTGACCTGGAAGGATGTGTGGCTGGGCGCGGCGGTGACGTCGCTCCTGTTCGGCCTGGGCAAGTTCGGCATCGGGCTGTACCTGGGCCGCAGCGCGGTGGCGTCCAGCTATGGCGCGGCGGGCTCGCTCGCGGTGGTGCTGCTCTGGGTGTACTACTCGGCGCAGATCCTCTTCCTGGGCGCGGAGTTCACCCAGGTGTACGCGCGGCGCCATGGCAGCCGCTCGCCCGAAGGACAAGCACAACAGGTGCCGCCGCCGCGGGACCCGAAGAAGGGTCTGGGCATTCCTCCGCACCGGCCGGTGGAGGCGGGCCGGTAGCGGGCTTGTCCGTTCATGGACCCGCGGGCCGACGGATGAGGCCCGCGCGGTCCAGGAGTTCGCGCACCCGCATGCACAAGGCGACATGCTCGGGATTGTTGGCCGTCAGGGGCTCGGACGAGAGCACGAGCAGCCAACCCGACTCGCCCACCGGCTCGATGCGCACGGGCGCGGGCAGGGGCGGCAGGCGTCCCAGCCGGCGCGACAGGTAGGTCAGCCAGCCGACCCGAACCTCGAAGTCTGACGTCTCCAACTGCTCCACCATCTCCGAGGAGCTGGCCATGGCGAAGTCCGGGTCCCACGCCGTGACCATGCTGGTGAGGATGTCGGCGGGCACGGGCGCCGTCAGGAGCCGCTCCCGGAGAGGACTCGCCCGTGTCGGCTTGAGCAGACAGGAGTTGGGACCGCCCCATGGAGAGGACTTGCCACACGTCAGACTGATGTCCGTGGCGTCCTGCTTCGCATTCCACGCCATCAAACGAAAGCCCATGTCCTCCATCACGGTCTTGTCACCGTCGGTGCGAAGGCTTTTCTCCGAAAAGAGCCGCGCCAGTGCATCCATTTCGGGAGGGATGAGATGGCCCGGCAAGTCGCGAGGGAACCCCCGCCCCGCGCGGTACCACTGGGCGAAGGAGGCATCACACCGCGCGAGCCTCTTGAAGAAGAGTTCCGCGCGCCGGGCACATTCAAGCGCTGTTTCCTGACGCGGGCCCCAGTAGGAGCCCACGTAGTAATGCTCTTGCATGAGGGCTCTCTGGTCTACCGTGTTGGGGTTGTATGGCGGACGGTGACGTGGAGCCATCCTTCGCTCTTGAACTCTCGACGAAGGAATTCCACGACCTTGGCATCGGCGACGTGCCACGTCAGCTGTAGTCTCAGTTGTTCGGCCATACGTGCTTGTTTCCGAGCTTGCTCCATCATCTCGTCGAACTTGCCAGAATTCTTGTACCAGTACTTGGGCGTCCCGTCCGCGTTGAAGAAGGCGCAGTAGCCCGGGCCCTTGGCTTCCAAGAGCTCCGCGCCCAGGAGACCATCGAACTCCACCTCCCCCACCATGTAGACCCACCACGCGGGCCGTCCCGTCACCTGCTCCTGGTAGTCCAGCGAGTCCTTCGAGCGGGTCGTGGGTTTCTTGTACGTCCATTTGCCGGGCACCTTCGCTGGAGCGCTCTCACCCGGCGTCCCCTCCCCCGGACTTCCGCTTCCGCCCACGTGTCCTCGTCCACGCACCGCCATGTGGAGCACGGAGGGCAGGCCCACGGCTCCAGTCGCCCCTTGCATCGCCACGCCCTCCGCCAAAATCAACTCGCCCCTGGCCGTGAGCGTCATGCCGGCCCCCCATCCGCCCAGGCGGCCCCACGTGGCCTCGGCCCCTCCGAACAACAGCAGCACGTGTGTGGACAGGCGCGCCGCTTCGCGAATCTGGTCCTCCCGGGACATGCCGCCATAGCGCGCGAAGTACTCGGGCGAGGAGGAAAGGAGCAGTGCCACGGCGACGGGCAGTTGTGTCAGGTCGTCCAGGGTGCGGATGGGATGGAGCACGGATTGGCCCAAGGCCACCGTCATCTCCCCCAGCGCCTCCCCCGCCCCATCGAGCGCGGCGGTGAGCCAGTCTCGGCCCAGGCCCAGTTCGCCCAGCGGCGGCCCGTCCCCGCGGCGCAGGGCGCGGGTCACCGGGAAGAAGACACCACCGCGCGAGAAGTAGAACTCGCCCACCACCAGCTGGCCCACGCGCCACTCGCGCTCTACCAGGCGCAAGGAGCCCAAACGCTGTACAGGCGTGCCCGTGAGTGCCGTCACCAGGTAGCCATCGGGCCGAACCACCACCAGCGGCCCGAAGCGCTCGGCGCGCCATACCAGGTCGACGTACTCCACACGCTCGCCTCCGGCCCCCACCTCGCTCAACAGCCACGACAACACCCGGCGTGGAGCGAAGCTCTTCTGCGTCACGGGTGTCCGCACCAGTTGAGCCAGCAGGTTTCTTGCCTGCCCGGGTGACAGGGCCGCGCCAACCAGGTGGCGTGTCTCCACATCCAGGCCGCACGCATCCTGGACTCGCTGCAAGACATCCGCTGTTGTTTCCGGCCAACCGCCTGTGCTGCTTATCTCAAACCTAGAGGTGACACCCAGCCGTGAAGACGCCGCCCCATGAAGCAACGAAGTGCCTTCCGTGTGAAGACCATTCGTCAGCCTCTCTTTTGAGAGTCGCATGGAACAACCCACAAAGGGAACAGCCATCAACAGGAGCAAGATGGACGCGACAAGACTCCGAATTGAAAGAAAATCCATTCGGGCAAAGGAGACGACATCCACCTCAAGGCGCGCATTTTCAGAGAAATGACCAAAGGCACCAAACAGCCGGGCCATAAACACGCATCGAAGTGACATATTTGCTCTCCGGTTCGCGAGTACGCATCAAGACCGACAGCCCCTGCTTGGGGTATCATGCCCTCATTTTCGCGAGTGCACGTAACGCTTGAGGATTTCCTCGGTTCAACTGGATCGTAATCCCTTGAAACCACAGGGATTCGCCAGAGCAAGGGGAGCGTTCATGTCCTGTTGTTACAACCGATTTGGATCTACCTCGAGGATGATAGTAATCTACCCAGCGGTACCAGAAGAAAAGGGGGAAGCCCATGTCCGATGACGTGACCAGATATGCAAGGATGAGTAGACTCAACTCCTGGGAAGTGTATCGAGTCCGCACGAAGACAAGTATTTATACGGTCGGACTTCATGAACACGAGGGACGCAAATTCGCTGTCATGCGTGGTGAGTCAAAGAATCTGGGCGGGAAAATCGATGTAAGAGATTCAGACCCCAGGATTGATGGGCGCTCTCTCTTTTCTCTTCCTCCTTCAATGTGGATTGGCAAGAGCCTAGAGATTGGAACCATTGCAACGTCCCGCATTGTTGAAGTCAGTGAAGAACAAGACAAAGACATCATCACAAGCGTCACTCGCGTGACTGCCATAGCGCCTGCGTCTGAACACGAGCCAGAAAAAAGCAAAAAGCCAGCCCCAGAATCTGAATACAAAGAGCCACCCTATCCTGAAAATTATGTTCGGGAGGCACAGATTGCCGCATATCTTTTGCGCAAAGCCTACAATGAGCGGCGTTTGATCGAGGACCTTGAGCGAGACCCGGAGCAACTGGAACGATTCAAAGTAGCACTCGCGGATGTGGCGTTGATGCTACGAGCACTTGGCGGAAAGATGGGTTGATCACGTCCCCTTCCCGCACGAATTCGGCATCACCCGTTAGCAGGCGCTGGGGTTGGACGACGGATGAGGCCCGCTCGGTCCAGGAGTTCGCGCACCCGCGCGCACAAGGCGACATGCTCGGGATTGCTGGCGGTCAGGGGCTCGGGCGAGAGCACGAGCAGCCAGCCCGACTCACCCACCGGCTCGATGCGCACGGGCGCGGGCAGGGGCGGCAGGCGTCCCAGTCGGCGAGACAGGTAGGTCAGCCAGCCCACCCGGACCTCGAAGTCTGACTTCTCCAATTGCTCCACCAGCTCCGAGGAGCTGGCCATGGCGAAGTCTGGGTCCCACGCCGTCACCATGGTGGTGAGGATGTCGGCGGGCACGGGCGCCGTCAGGAGCCGCTCGCGGAAGGGGCTCGCGCGTGTCGGCTTGAGCAGACAGGAATTCGGGCTTCCCCAAGGGGAGTACCCTCCACACGTCAGATGAAGGAAGGAGGCATCCTTCTTTGCATTCCAGAGAATCTGGCCAAAGCCCAGCCGTTCAATGACCGCATGGCTGGCATCGCCGCGGATCCTGCTCTTCAGAAACAGTTCCTCCAATGCCTTCACATCCAGGTCGACGGGGTGGCCTGGCAGACCGCGTGGAACACCGCGTCCCCCGAAGTACCACCGCGACAAGAACGGGTCACATCGCGCCAGCGTTTGAAGGAAGGCTTCCGCGCGGCGCGCACAGTCCAGCGCGCTCTCCTCGCGAGGACCCCAGTAGGCCCCCAGGTAATAATCCTCGAGCATGGGTGTGTTATCGGGTGGGCGGAGCATGACGAACGGTGGTGTTGGACAATCCACGCCTCTTGAATTCCAGGCGGAGAAACTCCGCGACCTTGGCATCCGCGACATACCACGTCAGCGGAAGGCCGATGCGTCTCGCGGTCTCGGACTGAGCGCGTGCCTGGTCCATCATCTCCTTGAACTTGCCGGAGTTCGTGTACCAGTACTTGGGCGTCCCGTCCGCGTTGAAGAAGGCGCAGTAGCCCGGGCCCTTGGCTTCCAAGAGCTCCGCGCCCAGGAGGCCATCGAACTCCACCTCCCCCACCATGTAGACCCACCACGCGGGCCGTCCCGTCACCTGCTCCTGGTATTCCAGCGAGTCCCTCGAGCGGGTCGTGGGTTTCTTGTACGTCCATTTGCCGGGCACCTTCGCCGGAGCGCTCTCGCCCGGCGTCCCATCCCCCGGACTACCGCTTCCGTCCGCGTGTCCTCGTCCACGCCCCGCCATGTGGAGCACGGAGGGCAGGCCCACGGCGCCGGTCGCCCCTTGCACCGCCAGGCCTTCCGCCCAAACCAATTCGCCCCTGGCCGTGAGCGTCACGCCGGCCCCCCATCCGCCCAGGCGGCCCATCGTGGCCTCGGCCCCTCCGAACAGCAGCACCACGTGCGTGGACAGGCGCGCCGCCTCGCGAATCTGGTCCTCCCGGGACATGCCGCCGTAGCGCGCGAAGTACTCGGGCGAGGAGGCGATGAGTACTGCCAAGGCGGTGGGCAACTGCGCCAGGTCTTCCAGGGTGCGGATGGGATGGAGCACGGATTGGCCCAAGGCCACCGTCATCTCCCCCAGCGCCTCCCCCGCCCCATCGAGCGCGGCGGTGAGCCAGTCTCGGCCCAGGCCCAGTTCGCCCAGCGGCGGCCCGTCCCCGCGGCGCAGGGCGCGGGTCACCGGGAAGAAGACACCACCGCGCGAGAAGTAGAACTCGCCCACCACCAGCTGGCCCACGCGCCACTCGCGCTCCACCAGGCGCAAGGAGCCCAAACGCTGTACAGGCGTGCCCGTGAGTGCCGTCACCAGGTAGCCATCGGGCCGAACCACCACCAGCGGCCCGAAGCGCTCGGCGCGCCAGACCAGGTCGCTGTACTCCACGCGCTCACCGCCGGCCCCCACCTCGCTCAACAGCCAGGACAACACCCGGCGCGGAGCGAAGCTCTTCCGCGTCACGGGGGTTCGGACCAGTTGCGCCAGCACGCCTTTCGCCTGTGCGGGCGACAGGGTCGCGCCCGCCAGGTGCCGGGCTTCCGCCTCGAGTCCACCCGCCTCCTGCACACGCTGGAAGACATCCTCACCGTCCCAGTCCGCGACGGCCCCGCTCGGCGGTCCGACATCACCGCGCCCGGCGGAACGAGCGGGCGGACTCCCTCCACGCGTCAGACTCTCGCCCATCTTGACCGTGGCGCACCCGCTCAGCAGCAGGACCCCGAGCAGTGCCCACGGGATTCGAATGGATCGGATGAACACGCTTCGCCTCGTTTCGAGGAACGCCCTTGTCAGGACCGAACAGGCTCCCGCGTCCTGCTACGGTGAGCGGTGCCGCTCGCGGGACTGTGATGCGACTTCCGAACCGAGCCTTTGGAGCTTGACTAGCTGGTCGTGTCCGCCTTCCCCGAGCGGCGCTTCTCCTCTCGTGAGGTGCATGGACATGGATGGGGCGGTGTCGCGCGCGGAGCAGGTCGCCCGGGAAGACCTGGTGATGTTCATCAACGCCTGCTTCTCGTGTACCGGCCAGCGCGAGTTCTACAACGACGCGCGCGGCCAATCCGTCTCCATCGACTTCCTGCACGCCTACATCCTCGGCAACTACCGCCGCCTCTACGCGCGCACGCTCGCCGCGGGCATCAACCATTTCAACCAGGCGCAGATCGTCCTCAACCTGCTGGCCACCGGAAAGCAGACACCCGCCGAGGATCGGCGCGAGGAGGGCGCGCTCATCGCCGCCACCCTGCGCGCCCTCCCCCCCCAGCGCGCCTTCCGCGTCCTGGAGACCCTGCGCGAGCGCCGCGTGAACAACCGCCGCACGCGCGCCATCGTCCGGCAATTCCTGGCGGGCCGCTCGGGGCTGGAGTTCGATGCCATCAAGTATCGCGCCAAGCTGCGCGCCACCGTGGCCCACGCCCACCTGAAGCTGCCCGGCGAGCTCAATCCCTTTCTCTTCCATGGCTGGAAGAAGCGCGTGTTCACCACGCCTCTTCTGGAAACCTTCCGCCGGGCCCACTTCGATCAGCGCGCCGTCTTCGAGCTGCCCTTCACCGTCGCCGAGGGGCTCGCCCACACGCTGCGGATTCCCCGCGAGGAGTTCCTGCGCCGCATCGAGCCGCGGCTGACCGCGGGCGAGCGGCTGCGCTTACAGGACGCGGCCACGCGCGCCGAGGAGCACCTCGCCATCGACCTCGGCCAGGCGCCGCTCACCAAGCTGGCGCTCTACGTGCTCTCGCTCGACGGGGAGACCCGGCGGGCGCGGCGCGACGAGCTGCACGCCGCGCTGGAGCGGGCCGCCGCGCGCACCCTGCGCCGGGCCTCCGTGTCCCTGGGCCGGGTGGCGGCGGTGCTCGACAACAGCTACTCGTCCTCGGGCTCCGCCGAGAAGCATCGTCGGCCCCTGGGCGTGGCGCTCGGAGCGCACTACCTGCTCGCCGCCTCGGCCCGCGAGTACCGGGCCTTCTGGACGTCTCCGCCCGAGGAGCCCCTGCTGGTGCACGCGCGCGGGCAGACCGACCTGGCCACGCCCCTGCTCGATGCCCTGGAGTGGATGCCGGACCTCGTCGTCGTGGTGTCCGATGGCTATGACAATGATCCGCCCAACGCCGTGGCCGAGGTGACACGCGTGTTCCGCACGAAGCTGGACCCCGCGCGCCGCACCACGATCATCCACACCAACCCCGTGTTCGCCTCCGAGCACCTCGCGCCCCGGACGCTCGGCGCCCGGGTGCCCACCGTGGGCGTGCGCGACGCGGAGGACCTGCCCACGGTGCTCGGCTTCGCGCGCTTCGCGGAGGGCGCCGTGCCCCTGGCGGAGCTCGAGACCTACCTCGCCGCGCGGGTGCGGCGCCTGCTGGAGGGCACGCCGTGAAGCCGTCCGACGCGCATGTGCTGCGGCTCCTGCCCACGGGCCTGCGGCTCGCGCCCTCGCAGGTCTGGGGCACCCTGCGGCTGGTCCCCATCCTGCGCGACACCGTGCGCGAGGACCTGCGCTTCCACCGACGCGCCTACGACGACGCCCTGTCCGTGGTGCGCGTGGACGGCCGGCCCGCGTCCGGGCGGGGCCCGCACTACATCTCCTACGTGCCCCATGGCCTGGTGATGGACTGGGACGATCGGGGCGCGGCGGTGACGCTCGGCACGCAACTGGACGCGCCCGAGGGCTCGGTGCTCGCCCGCCGGGGGCCGTTCACCGTGCGGCTGCTGCACCGCATGGCGCGCCGGGAGGACAAGAACCGCCTGCGCCTCCTGCCCCTGCACCTGGCCATGGAGGGCTTCCTGTCCCTGCACTTCGGGGGGCCGGACATCGCCTGGCGCGAGTACTCCCAGGACGCGCTGCGCCACGGCCTCGCGCCGCGCATCGAGGGCTCGGTCCCGGGCGGCGCCCTGCCCGCCTTCGCCGAGGCCCTGCGCATCTTCGAGCTGCACGCGCGGCAGGTGGGCGTGCTCATCTTCCAGGCGGACCTGCTGTTGTCCGTCACGCTCGTGTCCCACCCGGACGACTACCGGCGGCTGCACCGCGCCCTGGTGGAGGACTTCTACGGGGAGCTGATGCTCCAGTACGGCTACCTCGGCCAGGTGCCCCCGCTGGGCCTGGACGTGGACGAGCAAGAGATTGGCTCGGTGCCGGAGCTGCGGGCCGCCATCACCCGCATGCGCGAGCACTGGGCCGACTTCCAGGGCTTCATGGCGGGCGGGCTCTGGGGCGCGGAGGTCCACGCGCGCACCGTCTACCAGGCCGGGCCCTTCCAATTGCGGCGCTTCATCACCTCGCTGCGGCCCTCCGAGGAGAACCACCTGGGCGAGTGCATCCAGCGCGACGACGGCACGCTCGAGTACCTCAAGACGTACCGGCTGTCCTCGGCGCAGACGAAGCGGGCGTACCTGCTGCAACAGCTCTCAGCGGGTGACTGGGAGCTGGAGCGCACGGCGGCCCGGCTGAAGACGACACGCGAGGAGTTGGCGCTGCGGCTGGAGAACGCGGGCTTTGGCCACCTGCTCCGGCCGCACGTGCTCGACGCGGCGAGGCGTCAGCGCAAGTCCTCGCGCTGACGCCCGGCGTCGGGCTCAGGCCTTGGGCGTCTGCTGCTCGGAGGCGGTCGCCTTGGGCGAGGCCACGAACGCATCCAGCTTGCTGGAGATGCGGTCCAGCTCGCGGTTGAGCGCGTCCACCTGGGACTGGCTCGCCACGCCGCCCACCACCTTCACCATACGGCCGCGCAGGTCCGTCAGGCGCAGGCGGACCTCACCGCCCGCCGAGGTGGCCCGCTCCCGCAGGGTCTGCACGGCGGGCAGCTCGCGGCCGCGCGACACCCACGTGGTGAGCGTCTTCTGCGCCTCCTCCTCGAGGAGGATGATCTGCCGCTGGGCCTGCTCCAGCCGACCCTTCACGAAGGTGGCCACCTGGCCCGCCGTCTCGCTCACCACGGTCTCGGCCTTGGCCGCCTCGGCCTTGGCCACCTCGGCCGCCTCGGCCACCTTCTCCGACGCCTTCTGGGCCACGCTCTCCACCGTCTCCGCCGCCCGCTCGGCCACCGCCTCGGCGCGCGCCGTCACCTCGGCCACCTTCTCGGCCACCTTGCCCGCGGCCGTCTCCGCCACGGCCTCCACGCGCCCGGTCGCCTCGGCCACCTTCTCGGCCACCTTGCTCGCGGTCGTCTCCGCCGCGGTCTCCACGCGCTCGGCCGCCTCGGCCACCTGGCCCGCGGCCTTCTGCGCCACGGCCTCCACGCGCTCGGCCGCCGCGCCTACCGTCTCCGCCGCCTTCTGGGCCGCACCTTCCACCGCCTCCACCGCCGGGCTCTGGGCCTCGTGGTACGGGCAGCCGGGGGTCGCGGTCTCCTGCGCGGTCTGGGTCGTCGCCTCGTGGTGCTTGTTCTTGTTCTTCGCCATGGTCGTCGGGCCTCCTGGGTTGGCTGCACGCAGAGGTAACGCATCGCGTCAGCCCCGTCAACCCCTCATGACACACCGCGTGAAAATGGGGCCGCGACGAGTCTCGGGCGAGCGGCCATGCTAGCGCCTTCCCGACCACCCCTGACGAGGAGACATCCTTCCCCATGCGACCGCTGTTCCTCACTGGCGCGAGCCTCGCCGTGCTCGCTTGCGCCGCCTGCGCGACGACCGCCCAGGAGCTCCGAGACCCTCCTCACCCCGCTCCGCACATGACCGCGACCTCGACGCCGTCCCCCTCCCCCCTGCTGGCCCCCTGGACCGGTCCCCACGGAGGGGTGCCGCCCTTCGATCGCATCCGGGCCGACGAGTTCCCCGCCGCGCTGGAGGCGTCCATCGAGGCGTACCGGCGCGACCTGGCGGCGATCGCCGACAACCCGGAGCCGCCCACCTTCGAGAACACGCTCGCGGCGTTCGAGGACGCGGGGCGCGCCTACGACAACGTGGGCACGCTCTACGGCATCTGGGCGAGCTCGCTCAACGGGCCCGAGTTCCAGCCCATCGAGCGCGCCCTGGCGCCGCGCTTCGCCGCCGTGTCGGATGAGATCTACCAGAACGAGAAGCTCTTCCGGCGCATCGAGGCCGTCTACCAGTCGCCGGACCAGGCGAAGCGGACGCCCGAGCAGCAGCGGCTCGCCTGGCACCACTACACGCGCTTCGTGCGCTCGGGGGCCCGGCTGGACGCGGGGGCCAAGAAGCGCCTGGTGGACATCAACCAGCGCCTGGCCTCGCTCTTCACGCAGTTCGGCCAGAACGTGCTCGCCGACGAGGAGGGACAGGTGGTGTGGCTCACCACGGAGGCGGAGCTGGACGGGCTGCCCGAGTCGGTGCGCGCGGGCGCCGCGGCGGCGGCCGAGGCCCGGGGCCAGGCCGGCAAGTGGGCCGTCACCAACACGCGCTCGTCCATGGAGCCCTTCCTCACCTACTCCAAGCGGCGCGAGCTGCGCGAGAAGGTGTGGCGCAACTACGTGAACCGCGGCGACAACGGCGGGGCGCACGACAACAACGCCATCATCACGGAGATCCTCCAGCTGCGCGCCGAGCGGGCGAAGCTCCTGGGCTACGCGACGCACGCCCACTGGCGGCTGGAGAACAGCATGGCGGGCACGCCCGAGCGCGCCCTGACCCTGATGGAGGCGGTGTGGACGCCCGCGGTGGCGCGCGTGCGCGAGGAGGTGGCCGACATGCAGGCCATCGCCAACAAGGAGAGCGCGAAGGGCGCGAAGCTCACCATCGAGCCGTGGGACTACCGCTACTACGCGGAGAAGGTGCGCAAGGCGAAGTACGACCTGGACGAGAACGAGGTGAAGCCCTACCTGCAGCTGGAGAAGCTGCGCGAGGGCATGTTCTGGGTGGCCGGGGAGCTGTTCGGCTTCACCTTCACGCCGGTGACGGACGTGGCGGTGTTCCACCCGGACGTGCGGGTGTGGCAGGTGAAGGACAAGGCGAGCGGCGCGCACGTGGGCCTGTGGTACTTCGATCCGTACGCCCGCCCGGGCAAGCGCTCGGGGGCGTGGATGAACGCGTACCGGGCCCAGGAGAACTTCCGGGGCGAGGTGCCGACGATCGTCTCCAACAACTCCAACTTCGTGAAGGGCAAGCCCGGCGAGCCCGTGCTCATCAGCTGGAGCGACGCGCAGACGCTGTTCCACGAGTTCGGCCACGCCCTGCACGGGCTGAGCTCGCGGGTGCACTACCCCGGGCTGTCCGGTACGGCGGTGGTGCGTGACTACGTGGAGTTCCCCTCGCAGCTGCTCGAGCACTGGCTGAGCACGCCCGAGGTGCTCAACACCTACGCCCTGCACGCCCAGACGGGCAAGCCCATCCCCGCCGCGCTCATCCAGAAGCTGGAGAAGGCGGCGACGTTCAACCAGGGCTTCGGCACGGTGGAGTACCTGTCCAGCGCGCTCATCGACATGAAGCTGCACCTGGCGGGAGCGCAGAAGATCGATCCGGACGCGTTCGAGCGCGACACGTTGAAGGCGCTCGGCATGCCCAAGGAGATCGTCATGCGGCACCGCACGCCGCAGTTCGGGCACGTGTTCGCGGGCGACGGGTACTCGGCGGGCTACTACAGCTACCTGTGGGCGGACACGCTCACGGCGGACGCCTACGAGGCCTTCACCGAGGCCAAGGGCCCGTATGACACGAGCGTGGCCGGGCGGCTCAAGACGCACGTCTTCCAGGTGGGCAACACGGTGGACCCCGCCGAGGGCTACCGCGCCTTCCGGGGCAAGGACGCGGGCATCGACGCGCTGATGCGCAAGCGCGGCTTCCCCGTGCCGGGCACGAAGAAGAACTGAGGGCACGCGGCCCACCGGGAGGCGACGGCGTGGGGGACCCAGCACCCCCACCACTCGCCTCCCGCCTCAGCCCGTCCCCTTGAAGACATGCTCGCGGTGGTAGCGCAGGTAGCTGGGGTGAGGCCACCACTCCTGACGCGAGGGCCGCCGCAGAGGACGCTGGGATTGGACCAGCCCGCTCATCGCCTCAGGCAGCCCGCTGCGCGCCACCAGCAGGCGGTGCTCCTCATCCACCGAGATGAGGCCTCGATCGAAGAGCCAATGCACCGTGCCCGTGAGCGCGAGGCCGTTGCGCACGGAGTCCGGTCCCTCCCGCGCCACGGGTTGGATGTGCGCGGCCTGGACCTCGGGACGGCCCCCTCCGTTGATGAGCCGCAATCCCGTGACCGCGCAGGTATTGTCATAGGCCTCGCGCACGTGCCGACGGAAGGCGTCGTCCCGGAAGGGCCGCGTGATGGTGACGAGCGGCCGCGTCGTGTAGACGATGGGCGGCTCCGCGACGCCCACCGCGGTGTTCTCCCAGGGCTCGAGTTCCCGCGTGAATCCCGCCCGGACAATGGCATCGAATTCGGCGTCGCTCAGCTCACGGACGGAACGGCCAAAAGCTCCCTTGTTCGTACTGCCATCCGCCTTCCTCAATCCCGATTCGTAATAGTGCGCCCCCTCACTGAAGCGCACTGGGCGATCGAACTCGAGGAAGCCCGTGACATGGGCATAGAAATGCCCAGGCTTCGCGTCATCTGGCACCACGTCCCGCACCTGCGCGATGGCGAAGTAAGCCTGACGCCCCGAGGAACTGGTGGGCCCTTTGATGCGCCGAGGTTCATAGTAGAGAACCCAGTCCCCCACGGCGGCTTGCGCCTGACGCAGGTACGTCCGTGGGAAGTGGTAGCGCACCTCGGGCTGGTCGTCGTACGCGGAGCTTTCCGAGGTCGTGAAGATCGCCTTCGCCATGTGCCTTTTGAATTGGAAGGACAGCCGCGCGCCAGGCTAGCGCCACGACCTGGTGGGATGCACGCGGGACCGACCGTGTATCCACCCCGGCGGGTCGTCTTTCCGTCCTACGCGCGGCGCCAACGCACCGCGAGCAGGGCCAGGGACATGACGCTCCCCGCCCCGGCCATGGCGAGCAGGGGGCGCTTCAACTTCTCACTCAGCGCTTCCAGCACCCCCGCGGTCACGTCCCGTGACATCCGGCGCATGGCGCCGTCGTTTTTCGGCGCCTCCCGCCAGGCGCTCATCAGCGCGCCGCTCGCGCCACGAACCGTCGCGGCGGCGGTCCGTTCGGCCAGGGACTCCAGCGCCGAGCCCAGCGCGTCGATGGACTCCGGAGGACTGGAGGCCAGTTCCTCGCGGATGCCCGCGGCCATGCCCCGACCCATCTCGCGCCCCGCCCGGTGGAGCAGTCCCGCGAGTTGTTCCTCGTCCTCCTGGAGCTTGGACTGGATGCCCGTGACGAGCCCTCGGCCCGTCATCGCCGCCACCTCCGAGCCCAGCGGCGCCATCACGCGCAGGTCCTCGGCGAACCGGGGCACCGACGTGTGCAGGCGCTCCACCGCCGCGTCCACGATGGCCTCGGTGATGGCATGGGCCCGCTCGCGTGGCGTGCGAATCTCCTCGGAGCGCGAGTGGGCGAAGTCGATGACGCCGTCGAGCAGCAGGTTGAGCCGCTGGACGAAGCCATGCAGGGGCATGCCGCCGTCCTGCCACTCGGCCTCCAGCACCTCCAACATGCCCTGCATCGCCGAGGCCGCCAGGGTCCGCGTGGCCTCGCTGGGGTCGACCTCCTCGCGCTCGGCCGCCTCGTGCACCAGCCGCCCCAACACGGTCAGCGCATCCTGGACGATGGCGCGCAGCTGGCCGTCAATCTCCGGCGCTTCCTCCCGCAGGCCGTCCGCCGCGCCTCGTACCAGGCCGCTCGCGGCCTCTTGAACCACCACGCGTTCGAGCGACAGGGCGAGATGCCGCAACAGCTCCACGGGTCCGAGGCGCGATTCCTTCGGCATCCACCCACCCGCCTTCCCGGCGACCGCGCGCCGCATGGCAGAAAATGCGTCTTCCCTCAAATTGAGACATGCACGCGGACCGGGCAAGCAACCCCCCCTCACGGCGGCTCGGGCTCGCTCGCCTGCGGACTCCGAGCCGAGGCAAGCCGCGCCTGCCCCGTGGGGCACAGGTCCAGCACGACGCAGCGCGTGCACGCCGGCGAGCGGAAGAAGCAGCAGCGCTGGCCGTGCAGCATCAGCACCTCGTGGTTGTCGTAGACGCGCTGCGCATCCCAGTCCTTGGGCAGCTGCGCCTCCAGCAACGCATGGGCGGGGCCCACGGGCACGTTCTCGGAGATGAGGCCCAGCCGCGCGGCGACCCGGTGGTGGTGGCTGTCCACGGGCAGCGCCGGCATGCGCAGGTCGCTGAAGAGCAGCGTCGCGGCGCTCGTCTTCGGACCCACGCCGGGTAGGGACTCCAGCCAGTCGCGGGCCTCGCGCACGGGCAGCGTCTTGAGGAAGTCCAGGGACAGCGCCCCGTCACGCAGCACGGTGATCCGCTGGAGCACCTGCTGGATGCGCGGCGCCTTCTGCTCGGGCCAGGTGACCGCGGAGATGCAGTCCTGGACCTCGGCGCACGGCGCGTCCCGCACGGCCTCCCACGTGGGAAAGCGCGTCCGGAGCTGACGGAAGGCCGCCCCGCTGGACGCGTTGCGTGTGCGGTGGCTCAACAGCGAGGACACCAATTCGCTGAGCGCGTCGTGCGAGTGGAAGAACGCGATGGGACAGCCGTACTCAGTGCACAGGCGCTCGTGGATGCGCAGCGCCTTGGCGGCGAGTTCGGACAGCAGGTCGGGAAGCAACGGAAGAGATGACATGCGCGGGGCTGACCTCCAAAGTCACCCTTCCAGTCTTCGCATCCCTTCCCCCTCCCGTTAGCCCCAGGTCTCCACCTCCCCGAGCGAGCGGGCCGCCGAGCCCCTTCCTGTCCGCGTGAAGTCCCACCGTCCTCTCGCGCCTTCCTATAATGTCCGCCGCCGCTCTCCCGCCCATGCTGCGCCGGCTCCTTCCCACCCTCCTCGCCCTTGGCTGTGGCCTGCTCGCCCTGTTCTGGGGGCTGTGGAGCCTCCAGCGCCTCTTCATCCAGGAGCGGGCGGACGCACGGGCCCAGCTGCGCATCAGCCGCGAGGCGCTCGAGGAGTACGCCACCCAGTCCCTGCGCCATACCCTCGGCCGCCAGTTGGAGACCGACCTGCCCGCCATCCACGCCGCCATGGGCGATCCGCTGGCGCCCGGCGAGGGCTACTTCCTGCGCTTCCGCGAGCTGCAGTTCCTCCCGCGCGCCACCCGCCCCGTCGAGGGCGCGAGCACCCCCGCCCGGCGGCACTACCGCGCCCTCGTCGAGGCCCTCGACACGGGGACGAGCCCGGACGCGGCCTGGGGCGAGCGGCTCACCCGGCTGCGCGAGGCCCGAGCCGCGCTCGACAAGAATCCGGCCCGCGCCGAGACCCTGGCCACGGAGCTCTTGCGCTACCACGCCGAGCACCCGCTGCCCCTGGAGCGCGAGCTGCCCTTCCTGCTCGTGCTGCTCGAGCGGCTCGCGCACGGCCCGACGACGCCCACCCTCGTGCGCGCGCTCTTGCGCGAGGGCCTGCCCGAGGACTTCGGCGGCATCGCGCGCTCAGCGGGCCTGCAGCGCGACCTGTTGCGCTCACGCTCCCGCCTCACCGCGCCCGACTTCGAGTTCCTCCGGGCGCACACCACGCGGGTGAGCGCCATGCTTGGCGAGCCCTTCGAGGACTTCCTCGCCCGCGCGCGCGAGGCCGACGCCGGCATGCTCGTGCTGCCCGGCGCCATCGTGGGCCCCACGCTCTACGGCGAGCGCTGGTACGTGGAGCCGCGCGAGGACGTGGTGCGGGGCATCGCGGTGGACCTGGACGCGCTGCTCGACGCGCTCTCCCAGGAGCTGCGCGCCAAGGGGCACTTCGGCGTGGAGGGCCGGGTATGGCTCAAGACTCCCGACGCCATGCTCCCCCTGGAGGACCTGCGGCTCGGGGTGTCCGTGCCCCAGTGGACCCGGGCCGAGGAGGCCATCGAGGAGCGCTATGGCCTCAAGACGCTGTTGGTCGGCACCTGTGGCCTGCTCGCGGTGGCCATCGGGGTGATGGCGGTGGTGGCCCAGCGCGGGCGCTACCGCTACATCGAGCTCAAGAGCGACTTCGTGGCCACGGTGTCCCACGAGCTGCGCACGCCCCTGGCCTCCATCCGCCTGATGGCCGAGACGCTGGAGCGCAAGCTCGCCCAGGCGCCTCCCGAGACGCGCGCCTACCCCGAGCGCATCGTCCAGGCGGCCGACGGCCTCGGCTTCCTCGTGGAGAACATCCTGTCCTTCAACCGCATCGACAAGGGCCGCTGGACGCTGCGGCGCAGCCCCGTGCGGTGGGAGGAGCTGGCGAGCATGCTGCGCGCGGACCTCCAGGACGGCGGCGGCGCGGTGCCGGTGCACTTCACCTCGGACACGGGGGACGCGCGGGTGGACGCGGATCCGGCGCTCCTGCGGCTGCTGCTCGCCAACCTCGTGCGCAACGCCCGCGCCTACAACCGCCGCTCTCCGGTGGAGCTGCGCCTGCGCGCCTACGCGTCCCAGGGCGAGGGCCAGGACGTGGTGGTGTTCTTCGAGGACAACGGCATCGGCATCCCCGAGGGCGAGTGGGAGAACGTCTTCCACGATTTCTACCGCCTGGACGCCGAGGGCTCGCTGGCGCACGGCAGTGGCCTCGGCCTGGCGCTGTGCCGCAAGATCATGGCCCTGCATGGGGGCCGCATCAGCATCGAGACGTCCGGCCCCCAGGGCACCACCTTCTGCCTGCGCTTTCCCCCCTCGCCCGCCCCATGAACCCTCCCTCCATCCTCATCGTCGAGGACGACGCCAACCTGCGCCTGGCCCTGGCCGACAACCTGCGCGACGAGGGCTACGAGGTGGCCGTGGCCACCCACGCCCGCGAGGCCGAGCCGCTCCTGGCCGCGCGCGCGTTCGATCTGCTCCTGCTCGACGTGATGCTCCCGGGCGAGGACGGCTATGCCTTCTGCCGGCGGCTGCGCGCCCAGGGCGTGCGCTCCATGGTGATGATGCTGACGGCGCGCTCGCTGGAGGACGACGTCGTGCGGGGCTTCGAGGCGGGGGCGCAGGACTACCTCACCAAGCCCTACCGGCTGCGCGAGCTGCTCGCGCGGGTGGGGGCGCTCGTGCGCCGGGGCGGCGGCGCCCCGCCCCAGGTGTTCGCCTTCGCGGGCTTCCAGATGGACCTGGCCCGGCGGCTGCTCACCCGGGCGGACGGCGCGGGGGTCGAGCTGACGCGCACCGAGTTCGACCTGCTCGCCTTCCTGCTCAAGCACCGCGACCGCGCCCTCACCCGGGGGGAGATCCTCGACGCCGTGTGGGGCCAGGACGTGGTGGTGGATCCCCGGACGGTGGACAACTTCGTG
This sequence comes from Archangium primigenium, assembly GCF_016904885.1. Classification (NCBI taxonomy): domain Bacteria; kingdom Pseudomonadati; phylum Myxococcota; class Myxococcia; order Myxococcales; family Archangiaceae; genus Melittangium; species [Archangium] primigenium. Next base: position 4,358,499 of record NZ_JADWYI010000001.1, on the reverse strand, counting down.
TCCAACCTCAAGCGCAAGCTCGGCTGGACGAGCGCCTCCGCCTTCACCATCCACACCCTCCGGGGGGTGGGCTACCGCCTGGAATTGGAGTCCATGACGAAACCATGACGGAGAGATGGAGGGCCCAAGGCCACCGGTGGGAGGCGACTCTCTAGGTTGTGAGAGGTCAGCCACGGAGGCATCTCACGTGTTCCAGTCCGTCATCCATCCCTCGGGAGTGAGCAGCGTCGGCCGGTTCAGCACCGGCGTCTGGGTTTCCTTGTTCCTTCATGCCGGGGTGTTCGGCGCGCTGGTGGGCGTGTCCCACCAGAAGCCCGCGGACAAGCCCGTGGAGCGGGAGGTCAAGCTCTTCCAGCGGCTGCCGCCCAGGGGGACGCCCACGCCGCCGACGCCCCAGATCGCCCAGCCCCCCGCCCAGCCCAAGCCGAAGCCCAAGCCCCGGCGCGAGCTCGTCCAGCCTCGGGAGGTCAAGCCCCTGCCGCCGGTGGAGCCCAAGCCCGTCGAGCCCGAGCCCGTGCCCGAGGTGGATCCGTCCCTGCCCTACATCCCGGGCAGCCACCCGGACGGGGATCCCAACGCCAAGGCGGACCCCGACATGCCGTTCATCGGGGAGATCCTCCCGAGCAGCGCGCCAGCGGGCACGGGCGAGGACGTGGTGCCGTTCGGTCCGGGCATGACGCCGCCCAAGCTCGTGTCCACGGGCGTGCCGCTCGCCTACACCGACAACGCGCTGAGGGCTCGGGTGCAGGGGGTGGTGGTGGTCCGCTGCGTCATCACCCGCGTGGGCGACGTGGAGAACTGCCGGGTCATCAAGGGCCAGCCCTTCATGGACGAGGCGGTGGTCGACTCCCTGACGAGTCGCCGCTACGCGCCGCTGACCTTCCGGGGACAGCCCGTCAACGTGAGCTACACCTTCAACGTGAACCTGCGCCTGCCGTGAGCCGCGGGGGGCTTCAGCCCTGGGGCGTGCCGTCGCGCCGCGGGGCCTCGGGCAGCCGGAAGGAGACGTCCAGGGCTTCCTGGCTGGAGTGGGGCGCCACGGGGGCCACCGGCCGCACCGTCACCGGCACGGAGATGACACGCTGGTTGCCCGTGTAGTCCGCCGCGCGGACGTACAGCGCGTGGCGCCCGCCGGGCAGGCTCGAGGTGTCGTGCAGGCCCGTGTAGAGCGTCGTGCCGCTCTTGTGGAGCAGCGGCGTCCAGGCCCCCGTGGTGGAGTCGAGTTGGTACTCCACCCGCCGCACCCCCGAGCCCGTGGGGCCGTCGTTCACCTGGACGGCGATCTGCAGCAGTCCGGGGGCCTCCGTGCCCGGGGCGGACTCGAGCACCGAGAGCCGCGGCGCCGAGGAGTACAGGCCCAGGGCGGCCGCCATGAGGTGGGCACCTACCAGGGTCAGCACGCCCAACGAGGGCGCCCAAGTCGTCCAAACCGCGGGCCTGACGTTCCGGGAAGTGGTGGTTGCCATGACTGCCCGATAAAGCCAGAAGCGTGCCGAGCCCCGGACGTTCCATCCTCCCCGAGGGGTCGTTTCCTTCCCCTCCTCCCTTTCTTCCGGGAAAACAGGAGGTTACCCCGTCTCTCCGGGTTCAAGGCCTTTCCTCCCGCCGCCCCCTAGGCGTCTCCCCTCCCGGAAACCGGGAACTTCTTACAGCGCGGCCAGTCGACGCCCGGGAAGGATTTTCCGCGACCCGGGTCCGCCCGGACTAACGAAGGCTCACGGTGACTCGGGTCAGCACCGTCCACGACAGACGGCGCCCGGGCGCCTCGATGGGCGGTCGCTCGTAGCGCAGCAGGTAGCCGGCGGTGCTGAATGCCAGGAAGTCCGTGGCCCACCAGCGCGCCGCCACGGCCCCGCCGCTCGCGCCTCCGGCCTGGACGTCCGCCGCGCCCAGGCCCAGCGACAGCCGCTCCACCCGCCCGGCCACCTCCACGGCGCCGCCGTTCCATCCGCCCCCGGGACCGATGGCGGGACCCCGGGGCCAGGGCCGCTCCTGCCGCAGGCCCCGCAGCATCCAGGACACCTCCAGCGCGGCGCCCTGGGCGCGAATCGTGGGCAGGGGCTCGCGCGGCGTGAGGGGATTGCCGTCCGTGTCGCGCGAACGCCGCTCCCACGCCACGCCGCCCTCGGCCGTCACCTGCAGGGGGCCGTGCCAGAACACCGCGTGCGCCTCGCTCACCAACCGCCCGCCCGACACCGGCACCGGCCGGTAGAAGAGGAAGCCCGTGGCCGTGGTGCCGCTGATGCCGCCGCGATCGAAGGCCTGCTCCGCATGGGCGCCCGCCCCCACGCGCAGGCCCCAGGGCGTGTCCGGGGCCGCGCCACGCGCCGCGCCCCCCAGCAGCGCGTCCACCCGGGCGTCCACCGCGGGCGCGGTGTTGTCATTGCCCAGCGGACTGCGCGAGCCATTGCCCACGCGCAGCCACGTCTCCACCGGCAGGTGCCAGGGCGCCCAGCGCAGCTCGAGCCCCAGGTCCCGCCACGGCCAGAGCGCCCGCACGGGCAGGGACAGCTCCGGAATGGGCAGCGACTCCACGCCGGGCTCCTTCGCCGAGGCGAACAGGGGCGTCTTGCCGTAGCCCAGCCGCACCCAGACGGTGTCGGTGGGCGTGAAGACGACGAGCGCGTCGATGAGCGCGGGCTTCTCCCCCGCCCACTCCACGCTGCCCACCGCGTGCAGCCAGGGCCTCGGCCGGGCGCTCACGCCCACCCGGAAGCGGCCCAGGGAAAAGCCCGTCTCGCCCTCCACCGCGGCGGACGTCACCCGGTAGTCCAGCTCGCCCACCAGCAGCGGCCGGAACCACGGCTCGTCCTCGGCCGCGATGGCCCGGCCCGACCCGAGCGCCAGCACCGCCCCCACGACGCCCCACCCCCACCCCGCGAGCGCGCGCCTCATTCGACGGGGACGATCTGGAGGAAGTGCGTGGTGCCGTTGGACGTGTCGCCGTCGTGGTCCGCGAGGAACAGCCGCCGGTTGTCCGCGTCGAACGCCAGACCGCGCGGCTGCTGGAAGCCCGAGGCCAGCACGCGGATGTCCCCCGAGGGGTTGATGCGGAACACCTGGCCGTGGCGGCTGCCGGTGAGCAGCGCGCCGTCGGGGCCCAGCGCGAGCAGGTCCGGGTTGGGCAGCGTCGCGTAGGTGGTGTAGTCCTGGGGCGAGGCCAGCGGGGCTCGGTACACCTTGCCGGCGAGCTGGTCGCTCACGAAGAGCGCATCGCCCACGGCGAGCACCCCCACGGGCTTCTGCAGCGCGCCGATGACCTCCTGCTCGGTGCCCTCCAGGGTGAGCCGCGCCACCGAGCCCACGTTCACGTTGTTGCGGCGCACGAAAGAGGCGACGTAGAGCTGCCCGTCCTGGGCGAGCGTCAGGCCGATGCGCCGACGCTCCGGATCGAGCCCCGGCACGATGCCCGAGGTGCCATCGGGCCGCACGAAGACGACGTCGCCCGCCTTGCCCCCGCCAAAGCGCACCACGACGAGGGTGCCGTCCGGCAGGCGCACGAGGTCGCCCAGGCCCGCGCCATCCGGGGGCGCCGGCGGCAGGTTCGCCACGAGCGACACGCCCTCCGCGTCGGTCCAGCGCAGGACGCGGTTGTTCTGGTCATCCGCGAGGTAGAGCGTCTTCGAGGCGGCGTCCCAGCGCAGGCCGTTGGCGTCGGCGTCCAGGGCGATGGCCTTGGGACCCCGCTCGATGGCGGCGCCCTCCGGGGGGATGGGGTTCTCACAAGCGCAGACGACGAGCGCGAGCGCGAGCGCGAGCGCGATGGCACGCATGGGCGGGCTCCAGGGGACAGGGGGTGGAGCGCGGCACTCTGCCATCCCGATTGTTCCCTTTGGTTGAAAATTGTAGAAAGCGGTGACCATGGCATCCCCCGCTTCGACCGAGGCCCTGCTCACCACCCACGAGGTGGCGGCGCTGCTGCGCGTGCATCCCAAGCACGTCTACCGGCTGCTCAAACGGGGCCTGCCGGCGCGCCGGGCCGGGGGCAAGTGGCTCTTTCCCCGAGACGAGGTGCTGCGCTGGGCCGAGCGCGCCCCGGGCGCCGCGTCCGCGTCCTCCCCCGCGCCTGCCCCCGAGTCGGCTCCGCCCGCCCCGCTGCTCGCCGCGAATGGCGATCTCGCCGTGGAGGCGCTCCTGTCCGAGTGCTCGGCCCAGGGCCACCCGCTCGTCGGCTTCGTGCTCGCGGATCGCACGCGGGCCCTGGCGCTGGTGGAGTCGGGACAGGTGCTCGCCGCCGGGTGGCACGGGACGCTGCCCGCCCAGCACCGGCGCCTGACGCGGCTGCACCTCGTGCACCGCGAGGTGGGGCTCGTCGCGCCTCCGGGCCGCGCGCCGCCGGTGCTCGAGCGGCTGCCCCGGGCGCGCCTGGCGAGCCGTCCCCCCACCGCGGGCGTGCGCCACCACCTGGACGAGGCCCTGCGGGGCGTGGGGTTGGAGCCCGAGGCCGTGCACCGCCGCGCGACCCTGCTGGCGTCGCACCGGGACGTGGCGTGCGCGGTGGCCCGGGGCGAGGCGGACGTGGGCCTGGCCTCGCGCGCCTGGGCCTCGCGGCTCGGCCTGTCCTTCCGCGCGCTCGGCCACGAGGACTACGGACTCGTCATCCCCACGGAGCGGCTCGGCGAGCCCACCGTGGTGGGGTTGTGTGAAACCGCGCAGGGCGCCGCCTACCGGCGCTCGCTCCGGGGCATCCCCGGCTATGAGCCGGGCGACACCGGCCACCTCCAGCTCCTCGCGGCGCGCGCCGCCGGGGCCTCCTCGGCATCCACCCAGAGGAAGTCATCTCCATGAATCCCATCGTGAAGGGCGCGGTGCTCGTGGGCGCGCTGCTCGTCGTGGGCGCGGGCGTCGTGACGGGCCTGCGCGGGACGCCCCCCGCCGAGGCGCGGCCCCCGTTGACCATCGCCGCGGCGTCGGACCTCAAGTTCGCGCTGGACGAGCTGCTCCAGGACTTCCGGGCGAAGAACCCCGGCGCCGACGTGCGGGTCACCTATGGCTCCTCGGGCAACTTCCTGGCGCAGCTGTCCCAGGGCGCGCCCTTCGATGTCTTCCTGTCCGCGGACGTGACGTACCCGCGCGAGCTCGTCCAACAAGGGCTCGTGGAGGGCGACGTGTTCCTCTACGGCGTGGGCCGGCTGGTGGTGTGGGTGCCCGAGGGCTCGCCGCTGCCGGTGGACACCCAGGGGCTCGAGGCCCTGCGGAGCCCGGCCGCGCGGCGCATCGCCATCGCCAACCCCCAGCACGCCCCCTACGGCCGCGCCGCCCAGGCCGCGCTCGAGAGCCAGGGCCTCTTGCCCGAGCTCCAGGAGCGCCTGGTGCTCGGCGAGAACATCGCGCAGACCGCCCAGTTCGTGCAGAGCGGCAACGCGGACGCGGGGCTCATCGCGCTGGCGCTGGCGCTCGCGCCGGCCATGAAGAAGGCGGGCCACTACGTGGAGGTGCCCCTGGGGGCCTACCCCCGGATGGAGCAGGGCGGCGCGCTGCTCAAGACGGCGAAGGATCCCGCCCTGGCGCGGCGATTCCGTGACACGCTGCTCGGGGCCGAGGGCAAGGCCCTGTTGCGCCGCTACGGCTTCTTCCTGCCCGGGGAGTGAGGACTCGCGTGGACACCGCCGCGTTGGGGTTGAGCCTGAGGCTGGCGGCCTGGACGACGCTCCTCTTGCTCGTGCTGGGCCTGCCCCTGGCGGCGTGGCTCGCCCAGACGCGCTGGCGCTTCAAGTTCCTGGTGGAGGCGCTGGTGGCGCTGCCCCTGGTGCTGCCGCCCACCGTGCTCGGCTTCTACCTGCTCGTGGCCATGGGCCCCCGGGGCGTCTTGGGGCCCGCCTTCGAGGCGCTCGTGGGCCACTCGCTGCCCTTCAGCTTCGCGGGGCTCCTGCTCGGCTCGGTCCTCTACAGCCTGCCCTTCGCCGTACAGCCCTTCACGGTGGCGCTCGCGGGGGTGGACCGGCGGCTCTTGGAGGCCTCGTGGTGCCTGGGCGTGTCGCGCCCGCGCACCTTCCTGCGGGTGGTGCTGCCGCTGGCCTTTCCGGGCATCCTCTCCGGCATGGTGCTCACCTTCGCCCATACCCTGGGCGAGTTCGGCGTGGTGCTCATGGTGGGCGGCAACCTGGAGGGCCGCACGCGCACGGCCTCCATCGCCATCTACGACGCGGTGCAGGCGCTGGACTACGCCGCGGCGGGCCGCACCTCGCTGGTGCTCTTGGGGGTGTCCTTCACGGTGCTGGTGCTCACCTACGGCGCGCGGCGGGCGGGAGGTGCCCCCTGGGGCGTGCGCTCGTAGTCGCGCTGGAGAAGCGCTTTCGCGGCGGCCCCACCGTGCGGGCGGCCCTGGAGTGGGAGGCCGCGCCCGGCCGCGTGCTGGTGCTCTTCGGGCCCTCGGGCGCGGGGAAGAGCACGGTGCTGCGGTGCCTGGCGGGCCTGGAGCGGCCGGACACGGGCCACATCCACTTCCACGGCGAGCCCTGGTGCGACACCCGCGTCCGCGTCCTGCTGCCCCCGCAGGCGCGACGGGTGGGCCTGCTCTTCCAGGACTACGCCCTCTTTCCCCACCTCACCGCCGAGGCCAACGTGCGCTACGGCCTGGAGGGCCTGCCCGAGGCCGAGCGGCGCGAGCGCGTCCAGTCCTTGCTCACGCTGCTGGGCCTGCACGGCCTGGAGCGGCGCCTGCCCCGGGAGCTGTCCGGGGGCCAGCAACAGCGCGTGGCCCTGGCGCGGGCGCTCGCCATCCGACCCCGGCTGCTGCTGCTCGACGAGCCCCTGTCCGCGCTGGACGCCCCCTCGCGCGAGCACCTCCGGGGGGAGCTGCGGCGGCTGCTGCGCGAGCTGGGCGTGCCCACCGTGGTGGTGACGCATGATCGCCTGGAGGCCCTGGCGCTCGGCGACACGCTGGTGGCCATGGAAGGGGGCCGGGTGTGCCAGGTGGGGCCCGTGGCCGACGTGTTCAACCACCCCGCCGAGCTCGCGGTGGCGCGCATGACGGGCATCGAGACGGTGCTGCCCGGCCGGGTGGTGCGGCGCGAGCACGGGCTCGTCGCGGTGGAGACGGGCCCCCGGACGCTGCACGCCGTGGAGCTCGCGCCCGGGGGCGATCAGGTCTTCGTGTGCCTGCGCGCCGAGGACGTCACCCTGGGCGCGCCCGAGGCCGGGTCCGAGCCGCGTGGCGCTTCCTCCGCACGCAACCGCCTGGCCTGCACCGTGGTGTCCCTGTCCCCCGAGGGCGCGCTGGTGCGCGTGGCGCTCGACGCGGGCTTTCCCCTGGTGGCCCGGGTGACCCGGCTGTCCTGCGAGGAGCTGGGCCTCGCCGAGGGGCGGCCCGTCACCGCCAGCTTCAAGGCGCCCGCCGTGCGGCTCGTGCCCCGCCCCTGAGCGCGCCTACAGGCTCTTGCGGCAGAAGGTGCTCAAGGCCAGACACGCATCGCGCAGGTCCGCCAGGCCGAAGTGCTGATCGAACACACACGCGCCCCGCAGCCGCGCCATGCGCGCGCGCAGCCGCGGATTGCTGAAGACGCTGAAGATGATGACGGGCAGCTGGGGCAGGCGCGTGCTCAGCCGCACCAGCGCCGTCATGCCCGCGTCGTCGAGCATGCGTGCGTTGCAGATGATGAGCTCCGGCATCCGGTACTGGCCGAGCAGCAGCCGCTCGAACAAGGGCGCCACCTCCCGGCCATCCTGCACCACCCCACACCCGAAGCGCTCGCGCACGAGCATGTCGCGCACGGCCTGACCGCGCGCCTTGAGGCTCTCGAGCAGCAGCACCTGGCCCGGGTACACCATGAGTTGCCGGCGGGGCTCTCCCCAGAACACCCGCTGCCCCCCCTGCCCGGGCGATTGCTGTTGTGCCTGCTGCTGGGCCCATACCGCGTTGGCGCTCATGTACTCCCCCCCGTCGTGAAGACCCATCTCCCGCTGGGCGGCACGGCCTCGGCCAGCGGACCCGGGATGACTAAGCATCCCGGAATATCCCTACCAGCCCGTGCAGCCTGGAAAGAATGTGCGCGCGTGGCGCCGCGGGGGGCCGTGTCGCGCCCGAGACACGTGCCGGGGCGCGTCACGGCGCTGCGTTCACCGACGGGCGATGACCTCAGCGCGCGGGGAGGGGGGTCGTGCTCGCCAGGACACGCAGGAAGGCCCACCGCTGGCGCAACCACCGCAGGGGCGCCCACAGCGGCGCGCGGCGACGGTTGCCCGGAAGGCCCTCCACGAGCGCCTCCAGCGCGCCGCCGGCCCCCACGAGCACCGCGCCCGGCAACCGCAGCGCGGCCTGCAGGCAGAACAGCTCCTGGGTGGGCGTGGCCAGGCACACCCAGACGAGATCCGGCCGCGTCAGGGCGATGCGCTCGATCACCCGCTCCACCGCGGCGCCCCGGCCCTCGGGGGGCAGATGCGCCGCCGTCACGCCCACCGCGAGCAGACCATGGGTGTCGCGCAGCACGCCCGCGGCGCGCTCGGCCACCTGGGGACGATCCGACACGACCGCCACGCGCCACCCGCGCTCGCGCGCCAGGGTGGCCAGCGGCGGCAACCACTCCGCGCCCGCGCGCGGCTCGGCCAGCGGCGAGCCCAGTCGCTCCGCGGCCCGCACCAGCGCGGGGCTTCCCGCCAGGCACAGGTCCGCGGTGGCGAGCGCCTCGCGCAGGGCCACGTCCCGCTCGGCGCGGACCACGTGCTCCACGTCGGGCAGCATCACCCGTCCGCCCTGCCGCGCGTCCACCAGCCGCGCGATGCGGCCCAGCGTGTCCTCCAGGCGCCCGGCATCCACCGGCACCCGGCCAATACAAATCCGGCGCGCACCGACCGTCAGGCCGCGCTCCTCCGACCCCGGCCCCATCACCCCGCTCATCACCCGCCTCCTCCTGGCGCCCCGTGGGCCGACACAGTGGTGTCTCACCCCGGGTTATGCCAGGGGGCTCTGACGTCCCACGGGGGCGGGGACTGACGCCGGTGACTCCCGGCCGTCCCCGCGCACCCCTGGGCGCCCCGGCCCTTACAGATCCGGCGGCGGCCGCACACCCAGGTGGCAGGCGCGCAGCGCCAGCTGGGTGCGGTTCTCCGCGCCCAGCTTGCGGTAGAGCTGGGTCACGTGGGACTTCACGGTGCGCTCGGCGATCTGCAGGTGGGCGGCGATCTTCAGGTTGTCCGCGCCTCCCGCCACGTACGCCAACACCTCGCGCTCGCGCTGGGTGAGCGTGAGCAACACGCTCGCCGTGGCGGACGGCACCGGTGGGTGCTCGAAGTCATTGCGCAACAGCTGCACCGGAAAGAGCCGCTCGCCGCGCACCAGGGCATTGACCGCGGTGCTCACCGCGTTGGACGTGAGGCTCTGGCGGAAGAGATAACCCGACGCCCCCTCGTCGAAGCACTGCGAGATGAAGTCCTGGGCGTTGGCCGAGGAGAGCACGAGCATGCGCACCTCCAGCCGGCGCTTGCGCGCCTCGCGCAGGAGGTTGAGCCCCTCCATGCCCGAGCACCCCATGCCCGCGTCGCTCGACGGCTCCACGTCGAGAATGGCCACCTGCGGCGGATCCGTGCCGATGCCGTCCAGGAGCGTGCGCACATCGCGCGTCACCCACAGGACGTTGAGGCCTTCACCCTTGAGACCATCGGCCAGGCCCTGCCAGGCCGCCCACGGTCCTTCCAACAATCCAACGCGCACATCCACTTGATTTGCTGCCATGTGAGGGCCCCCCAGCCGTCATGGCGTACTGCCTATTTTTTGGAAATCAATCGACTACCGTCTGGCTCGACGCCCACACCCGGCGACTTCTCAGGAGTCCGTGCGCGTTGTGTTCGCGCGGGTGTTTGGGTCGGCCCGTCTGCATCCAACCATGAACCGTTGTGTGTCTGCTCTTCGCTCCCCCCCACTTCCAGTACCGGAGAAAGGCTCCGGCACCCAGCACCGGCAGCACCCAGGCGCGGCCGACGTTTTCCCACGACTGTCCGAATGTCCATCCCCCACTTTCCTGTCCAGTGCCGGCGTCGCGCCATCTGATGGAGAGTGTGCAGGTGCAGACCCAACGGCGCCTGGAGATGTCCATCAGTGAGCACCCCCCCGCCTCGGGCGACCCGTCCTCGCGGCGCGATCCTCTGTTCTCGGGAAATGAGGAGGCCCGTCCCGCTGGCCGATCCGGCTAGGCTGCCCGGCGCATGCGCCCGTCCCCCTCCGCCCACCTGGATGTCGCCACCCCGGAGCGCGTCTCGCTCTCGCTGCCGGTGGCGGGCCTCGGCTACCGCTGCCTGGCCTACCTCGTGGACCTGCTGCTGCTCTTCTTCTTCTGGGTGGTGGCCTACTTCCTCTTCACGCTGCTGGTGAGCGACGTGCTCGGCTTCTTCCAGGGCCTGTCGGGGCTGGCGCGCACGCTGCTCGTGGTGGGCGTGTTCGCCACGCAGTGGGTGTACTGGACGGCGTGTGAAGTGCTCATGGATGGACAGACGCCCGGCAAGCGCCTGGTGGGCATCCGCGTGGTACGGGCCGATGGCGCCCCGGTGGGCGTGCTCGAGTGCGCGGTGCGCAACCTCGTGCGCCTGGTGGACGCCCTGCCCTTCTTCTACGCGGTGGGCTGCTTGAGCGTGCTCTTCACCCGGCGCCACCAGCGGCTCGGGGATCTGCTGGCCGGCACGCTGCTCGTGCGCGAGGAGCGCATCGACCTGGGCAAGTACGCGCCCGCCTCCGCCCCCGCCCCGTCGTCCGCGCCGCGGCCCGCCACCCCGCGCCGGCTCACCTCCGGGGACACGGAGCTCATCCTGTCCTTCCTCGCGCGGGCCCCCTGGCTCGAGCCCCAGGCGCGGGCGCGGCTGGGGGCGCGGCTGGTGGAGCGCTATGGCGGCCTCGGGGACGCCGAGCGCGCGGCGCTGCTCGCCTCGCCCGGGGACGCCGAGGCCTTCCTGCGCACGTGCGCCCAGGCGGAGCGCTGAGCGTGACCTCCTCCCTGCCCGCGTTCGTGGGCCGCCGCCGGCCGGACTGGGACGCCCTGGGCGCGCTGCTCGCGCGGCAGCGCGCCGGCACGCTGCGCCTGGAGGATCTGCGCTCGCTCGACGTGCTCTACCGGCGCGCGGCGGCGGACCTGGCGCACGCGCAGACGTTCCACGCGGGCACCGACGTCCACCGCTTCCTCAACCAGTTGTGCGCCCAGGCCTACGCCGTCATCTACCAGCCCCCGCGCGAGCGCTGGGCCGCGCTGGGCGCCTTCTTCCGCCACGAATTGCCGCGCACCCTGCGCGCCCACGGGGCCTACGTGGCCACGAGCGCGGGCCTGTTCCTGTTGGGCATCCTGCTGGGCGCGGGCGTGGTGCTCCTGGAGCCGCGGGGCGCCGAGCTGCTCGTGCCCGAGAACCTGCGCGACTCCATCGCGCGCGGGGAGATGTGGACCGACGGCATCCTGTCCGTGGCGCCCCCCAACGCGGTGGCCTCGGCCATCGCCACCAACAACCTCACCGTCACCATCGTCACCTTCGCCTCGGGGCTCTTGCTCGGCCTGGGCACGGTGTTCGTGCTCGTCAACAACGGCGTGCACCTGGGCTCGGTGGCGGCGCTGTGCGCGCGCGAGGGGCTCGGGCCCAAGCTCTTGGACTTCATCGCCGCGCATGGCCCCGTGGAGCTGTCCATCATCGTCATCGCCGGCGGCGCGGGGCTCAGGGTGGGCCAGTCGCTCGTCGACCCGGGCGAGCTGCCCCGGAGCCAGGCGCTCGTGCTGCGCGGGCGCGAGGCCGTGAAGCTCGTGCTCGGCTGCGCGCCCTTCCTCGCCCTCATCGCGCTCGTGGAGGGCTTCGTGTCTCCCGGCGATCTGTTCTCCACGCCCCTCAAGGCCTTGCTGGGCCTCGCCCTGGGCGCGCTCTTCTGGGGCTACCTGCTGCGCGCGGGCCGCGCCTAGGGGGGCAGGAAGGGAATTTCAGCTCCCAGGGATCCGCTGTAGATGGAATTCCCACTTTCGCGGGGCATCCAGTGTCTATTCGCTTTTCTTCCAGGTATGTTTCTGGAGAATTCACGCAGAAGCAGTCCGCCCTGGGACCCTACCCCCCAGATCTAGAAGGCATCTCCCCCGGGGTGCCCCCGTTCGCGAGGACAGAAGGATGAAAGCACTCCGCATCCGATCACTGGCCGTGATGTGCCTGCTCGCGCTGCCCATGACGGCTGGCGCCACCGATCTCCGCTTCGAGCAGGGCTCACTCATCATCCCCGAGCAGATGGCCTACCAGAGCCGATGTGGCGCCGTGGCGTCCTACGGTCTGGTCTACCGGCTGCTGCAGCAGAAGGTGACGATCTACTGGTCGGTCGAGCCCACGAAGACGAGCCACCACCGCTGCAAGAACACCTCCGACGACAAGCGGTACATCGACGGCTGTGATTTCAAGGTGGAGAAGGAGACCGGGCAGCCGGTGTCCCTGCTGAGCAACTCCACGGGCAAGTTCTCCGAGGACTTCACCACCTTCAGCACCACGGGCAACCCGAACAACACGGGTGAGGGTGCGATCAAGGTGGACAAGAAGCAGACGCGCCTGCGCTACATGGGCGGCCCCTTCATCATCGACGCCTCCGAGGCGGCCAAGGCCATCGCGCTCATCAAGGACCACGCGGACTTCAGCCTGTTCCGCGGCCCCGAGGGCAGCGCGACGTGCAACCCCGGCACCGCCTGGAACGTGCGCGTGCACCGCGCCAACAACGCGTTCGTGGCGCCCGTCGCGCGCATCATGAACGAGGTGCCCCCGCCCATCGCGCTGGTGCTCGGCCGCAACACCTCCAACGCGGGCTCGGTGGAGATCCTCCGCGCCTACCTCACCAACGCCGGCCTGAACTTCACGGGCGCCGAGGGCACGTTCGACAAGCACGGCAAGATCTTCGACGTGCTGGATCAGGACAAGGAGCTCGTCTCCAGCGCCGCCTACCCCAAGAGCAAGCTCAACTACGCGCCGGATGCCAGCGCGCCCAACAAGACCTACTACAAGGTCCTCTGGTCGCCGCACTGGCAGGGCGACGTCTCCACGAGCACCAAGCGCTCCAACCTCAAGTCGGCGCTGTCCAACATCGCGCACTTCGTGGACATCGGGAACAGCATCTTCAACGAGTGCGCCTCCATCGAGACGTACGAGAGCAGCTACAAGCCCAACGAGACGGTGCGCGACCTGTACCAGGACAACGAGCCCACGCGCTTCATGTCGGGCGCCCAGAAGAAGCCGGGCCTGCAGACGCTGGACGCCGGCGAGCTGATCCTCCCCAACGGCTTCGCGGTGAACGGACAGGACTGCTCGGACCCGGGCCGCACGGGTGACTGCTACAGCTACAGCAACTACGGCGACCTGTTCAGCCAGAAGGGCGACTTCGAGCTGACCGTGCCGTCCACGAGCACCGTCGAGGCGTTCCGTCCCCGCTCGGGCCAGGACTACGACGAGGGCGCGGTGCGGATGATCAGCACCAAGTCCCCCACCGCGGCCAAGGACGGCTGGGACCTGTACGTGTCGCGCCAGAAGGACAACAACAAGCAGAAGGGCAACGTCATCTACCTGGCGGGCCACACCTTCGCGCAGCTCGCGGGCGGCAACCGCATCGTGCTCAACACGCTGCTCAACCTCGCCTACAAGCCCGAGTCGCTCGAGACGAGCCGCTCGGAGCCCGTGGCCGACCTCACCTATGACAAGGACGGCAAGCTCGACAAGATGAACGTGCTCGCCGGCACCTTCCTGCACACCCCGCCCCAGGCCCTCTACCCCGAGCGCATCAACTTCCGCGCGGAGCAGGCCGCCGACTGGGTCTTCCCCTACATCGAGGGCCGCCTGCGCTCCTACGATGCGAGGGCGATCGACACGGATCGCCAGACCTTCAGCCAGAACGCCACCTGGGAGGCCAGCGTGCTGGTGCCCTCGCCGGGCCAGCGCACCCTCTTCACCGTGCTCGGCGCCAACCAGACCGGCCTCAAGCGCGTGCCCTTCACCGTCGATCAGCTCGGCAACGGCTGCGTGGACGACACCAGCACGGGCAAGATCAAGAAGATGTGCGACCTGCAGGAGGCGATGGGCCTGGACCTCAACTCCACCGGGACCAGCGTGCTGGATCCGACCGGGGCCGGAGAGATCCTCTCCAACATGACGACCCTGTTCAACACGTACAACCACATGAGCAAGCACTTCCTGCAGCGGGTGCGGGGCTACTGTGTGGCGCACGAGGTGAACGACGGCACGCCCTTCGACGTGTTCACGCCCACCGAGAACCAGTGTGACAACCGGCAGTTCGGCGAGGTGCGCTCCACGCTCGGCGGTCTGGATCACGCGAGCGCCGCGGTGGTGGGCCCCAGCCCCTACATCAAGACGGTGCGTCCGGAGGTGGCCTACGTGGGCGGCCTGGACGGCCAGCTGCACGCCATCTACCTGCGCGGCACCCAGGCGGGCATGGCCAGCGTCAAGCCGGGCACCGAGCTGTGGGCGTTCGTCCCCAAGGGGCAGCTCTCGCGCCTGTCCACCAACAACGCCCGCGTGGACATCTCGCCGGTGGTGTCGGACATCTACGCGGACTACGAGGACACCAACAACGACGGCGTGCTCTCCAACGACAAGGAGCGCTCGACGGGCAAGTTCCGCTGGCGCACGGTGCTCGTGTCGGGCTCGGGCCGCCTGGGCGGTGAGCTGTTCGCGCTGGACGTGACGGATCCCCTCAAGCCGCTCGTGCTCTGGGACGTGGTGTCCAAGACGGACAACACCAACACGGGCGACGCGCAGAAGGACACGGCCATCAAGTGGACGGAGCGCTGGAAGGACGGCGACAAGAACCCGCCCCCGCCCTACCTGGATCCGCCCACCAAGAAGACGGGCCCCTTCAACTTCCTGGACCTCGGCGACACGCTGACGGTGAACCTGGTGCCGGTGCGCCGCGGCAACCGCCCGAGCTACCAGGTCGTCGTGGCCACCAACGGCGGCAAGGACGGCGCCCAGCAGTTGCAGGTGTTCGCCCTGGAGGCGGGCACGGGCAAGAAGATCTGGCAGTGGGAGCGCCCCTACGGCGAGGACACCTCCAACTCGCTGCCCGGCGGCACCTCCACGCTGGACGTGGACGGCGACGGCAGCATGGACCGGGTGTACGTGGGTGACATGGAAGGCCGGGTGTGGGAGCTGTCCGCCCACACGGGAGCCAACCTGAACTACTTCAACGTCGGCGGCTCGCCCGTGAGCTACCCGCTCTACAGCACGCAGGATCCGCTGCACCCGGTGAGCACGGTGCCGGCCATCATGCGCCTGCCCTACACGTTCGAGGCCGGCAGCATCTTCAGCGGGCTGGGCGTGGGCAACAAGGCCTCGGGCAAGCTGGCGCTCGTGTTCGGCACGGCCGGCGCCGACTGGGTCCTCGCGCGCAACGACAAGATCAAGGGTCGGATGTACGTGGCGGTGGCGCTGCCCGAGGACCTGGGCATCCGCGACGTGCTCTCCTACGACAAGAGCACCCCGGTGCCCTTCGATCTGCGCAGCCCGCTCGCCAATCGCGGCACCGTCAAGTCCGGCGCGGTGACCTTCCTGACGCTCGAGGAGAAGGAGCGCGCCGTGGGCTCGCCGAAGATCGTCGGCAGCAACATCGTGCTGTCGACCGCCTACGGCACCACGGAGAGCGATCCCTTCAACTCCAACATGCAGGGCCGCACCCACCTGGTGGACCTGAACAAGAGCGGCAAGACGGCGGACAAGGAGATCGCCACGGCGGGCAAGGCGGCCGCGGGCGTGCTCGTGCTGCCCGATGGCACCATCGTCACCCAGACCATGACGGGCATCCAGAGCACGCCGCCCAAGACCGTCGACGTGCCGGTGTCGAGCATCGAAGGCAAGCGCAGCCCGGTGCGCATCGGCTCCTGGCTGGATCTGGGCCGGGCCCTCGCGGAGTAGACCAGCATGGCCAGGCGGACTGCTCCCCGGGGTTTGACGCTCGTCGAGGTGATGGTGGCCATGGTGATCATCGCCGTGGCCACCCTGGCCCTGGTGTCCGCCAACACCATCGCCGCCCGCTACTCCAGCCGCTCCTATCGCCACTACGTGGCGATGCGGCTGGCGCAGCAGCGGCTGGAGGTCCTGGTGATGGGCGACCAGAAGCAGAAGCTGCGCACGGCCGCCGCCGCCGCGGCGCCCGTGGTGGATGGTGCACCGCCGGACTGCCAGGAGAGCGGCAAGCCGGCGGTGCTGTGCACGGATCCGAGCCTGATGGGGTGGGTGGACATCTATGGTCGCCCCTGCCGCCGCACGGGCACGCCCGAGCAGGGCTACCACCCCACCTGCCAGTACCGCCGCTACGTGCGCTACACGCAGGAGGTGAGTAGCAGCTCCGACATCGGAGACACGTGGCGCGTCACCGTCGCGGTCAGCCACGCGACGGATGGCGTGTGTGGCAACTTCCTGGAAGGTAATTCCCAATGCGTCGTCACCAGCGCCGTCCTGACCCGCTAACGTCCCTGGTCCGGAGGCGGCGCCCGCGCCGCGGCCTGACCCTGGTGGAGCTGGTGATGAGCGCCGCGCTCGGCATCATCCTGCTGTCGGCCGCGGTGGCCGTGCTGCTGGCCGCCGGCCGCATGCGGCGCAACCAGCAGCTGCTGTCGGATGCCAACGAGGAGTCCCGCGCCGCCCTGCGCACCCTCTCGCGCGCCCTGGCGGCCACCGGCGTGGGCGGCACCCAGTACGCCTATCTGGATGAATCGGGCAACCGCGTGATGCGCTCCGCGCTCATCTTCCAGAACGGCGTCGCCCCGCTCGGGCCGAAGATGCCCCAGGCCCCCGACACGATCACGCTCCTGCGCTACAAGGCCGACCGGCGCAGCGAGCTGCTGAGCGATCTGACCAACAGCCGGTTCTACGTGACACCGGATCCCCGCCGGGCGACCACGCCCGGCGTGGTGGCGCAACACTTCGAGGAGGGCGACAGCGCCCTCATCACCAACTTCCAGCGCGCCATGCTCGTGCCCGTGGACCGGGCCCAGTTGGACGGCGGAACCCCGCGCGTCGAGGTGCGCACCGGCGGGATGATCCCCGAGACGCTCCAGGAGCAGAACGGCATCCGGATCGACATGGGCGCCAGCGTGTTCCCGGTGCAGATCGTGCGCTACCGGATTGCCTACGTGCCCGCCTCGGAGCAGCACCCCGAGCGCGGCGACCTGGTCATGGACACGCTGCATCCCCGCACGGGCGCCGTGCTGAACACCTCCGTGCTGGCGCGCGACGTGGAGGACTTGCAGGTGCAGTGGGCCTCGGACTCCAACGGCGATGGCATCCACGACGGCTTCAGCGACGTCGGCCCCACGGCCGGCTTCACCGATCCGTACCTGCTCTACGCTCGCGTCAGCCTCTCGGCGCGCACGAGCGCGCCCCTCATCGGGGACAAGGGCGACCTGCAGGCCAAGGGCGAGATGACGCCCTTCGAGCGGGGTCTGGATCTGTCGGGACCCACCGCCCAACCCGAAGCCAGTGGTTTCCGCCGCCGGGTGCTCAGCACCGTGGTACTCCTCAAGAACCTCGCCGCCTCGCGCATCTGACAGGCCGGAGACGCGACATGAAGCCCCAAGCTCCTCGTGGTTCCACCCTGTTGACCGCCCTGGGGATCACCGTGATCCTGGCGCTCATCATCTTTGGCGTGCTCACGTATACCGGCGCGGAGCAGGAGCGCAGCAACCGCTCCGTGCGCGACATCGACGCGCAGACGTGCGCCGAGTCCGCCGCCCAGTACGGCCGCAAGTTCTACGGGCTGCGCTTCGCCGAGTGGGGGGGGCCCAACAGCATCCTCGATCCCGCCCGGGGCTTCAGCAACCCCGGGGCCAAGCGCGAGGACTGGGCCCCCGGCTCCTTCGGGCGGATGGACGGCCAGCCCGTCACCGCCGCCCTGCCCCCCGACTTCCGCGTCACCGTCCGCGACAACGTGGACGACACGCCCAACAACCCCTTCTCGGACAACGATCTGCAGATCGTCCTCCGGGCCGAGTGCCTCATCCCGCGGCTGCAGCTGCGCGACGTGGTGGAGTCCCCGCGCGAGGTGACGGAGGACCCCTTCGGCTGGCACGGCCAGGTGCTCTCGGACACGAGCGAGACCCGGCGCAACAAGGTCCTGGAGGTGGTGCTCATCCACGTGCCCGGCGACAACTACAAGGGGCAGCGCAGCGGCGGCGCCACGGGTGATCAGAACACCACCCAGTGAGGCGCCCGTCCGGGCGTGCCCGGGCGCTCCCTCCCCCCGCCCTACCGGCCGCGCGCGGGCAGCACCGCGGCCCGTACGGGCGGGCGCACCGGCTGGCGCACCTCGGCGCGCTCGCGGTGGCGGAGGATCTTCTCGTAGGCCAGGTTCAGCTCGCGCATCTGCGCCTCCGAACCGCCCCGGTCCGGGTGCCGCTCGAGCGCCAGTTCGCGGAAGCGCGTGCGCACCACCTCCAGCGAATCCCTCGGGGACACGCCCAGCACCTGGTGCGGATCCTGCTCCTCCAGGGCCGCCATCCACGCGTCCAGCTTGCCCTTGGCGGCCAGGAAGCGCTCGTCCGCGGCGCTCGTGTCCTTCACCGGGTGGGTGCGCATCTTCGCGTCCGCCCGGAAGACCTCGGTGTAGGTGCTGGACACCCAGCGTCGGCACGAATCGCAGCGGAAGTACTTGATGCGAGGCCCCGCTTGACTGGTCATCCGCACGCCACAGTGGGTGCACTCGACCTCGACGTTCTCCAGGGTCCGCCAGTTCCAGCTCGTCGCAACCGCCGCGCTCATGGGTGTGCCACCTCGTCCGTGTCAGGCGCTACAGGGTCGTAGCGAGCGCCAAGGTCGCACGATCCGATCCCCTGTCAAGAAATGAGCACGCGAGGGGGCTGGAAAACTCCGCCCCCACGGCGTGTGTCGGCGCTCCGGGTTTCACGCTAGAACCCGGCGGATGCTTGAACGGACCATCGCCTTCCTCGGCGCCGGCAACATGGCCGAGGCGCTCATCAAGGGCCTGTTGCGCGCGGGCACCGCCCGGCCCGAGTCGATCCTCGCCACGGCCCGCCGCCCGGAGCGCCTGGACGCGCTGCGGAGCACCTACGGGGTGCGCACCACCCTGGACAACCTCACCGCGGTGCGCGAGGCGGACGTGGTGGTGCTCGCCGTCAAGCCGCAGGCGCTGGACAAGGTGCTCGTGCAGGTGGCGCCCGCCGCGGGGCCCGAGAAGCTCTTCGTCTCGGTGGCCGCGGGCGTGCCCATCTCCGCCCTGGAGCGGCGGCTGGGCGGGGGCTCGCGCATCATCCGCACCATGCCCAACACGCCCTCGCTCGTGGGCGCGGGGGCCTGTGCCCTGTCGCCCGGGGAGCACGCGAGCGAGGAGGACCTGGCGGTGGCCAGCCGCATCTTCCAGTCCGTGGGCACCACCACCGTGGTGGACGAGAACCTGCTGGACGCCGTGACGGGCCTGTCCGGCAGCGGCCCCGCCTACATCTTCCTCATCATCGAGGCCCTGTCGGACGCGGGCGTGAAGGTGGGCCTGCCGCGCTACACCGCGCTCAAGCTGGCCGCCCAGACGGTGCTGGGCAGCGCGCAGCTGCTCATCGAGACGAGCGCCCACCCCGGCCAGCTCAAGGATCAGGTGACGAGCCCCGGGGGCACGGCGATCGCCGGGCTGCACACCCTGGAGGCGGGCGGGCTGCGCACCACGCTCATCAACGCCGTGGAGGCGGCCACCCGGCGAGCAAGGGAGTTGGGGGAGCAGTTCCTGGAGAAGTCCTAGGGCTGGCCTATACTCGGGCGCATGAAGATCACCCCTCTCGACATCCGCCAGAAGCGCTTCGAGGCGGCCCTGCGGGGCTACGCCAAGGGTGAGGTGGATGCCTTCCTCGAGCTGCTGTCCAGCGAGTTCGAGGAAGTGGTCAAGGAGAACATCGGCCTCAAGGAGGAGCTCAAGCGCACCCAGCTCAAGCTGGAGCAGCACGTGGAGCGCGAGCGCACCCTCCAGGAGACCATGGTCACCGCGCAGCGCATCAGCGAGGACATGAAGGTCGCCGCCAAGAAGGAGGCGGAGATCATCCTCGCGGACGCGGAGCATCAGGCGGAGAAGATCGTCCACGGCGCGCACCAGCGGCTGGTGCAGGTGGTGGAGGACATCAACGAGCTCAAGCGCCAGCGCACCCAGTTCGAGTCGCAGGTGAAGTCCGTGGTGGACGCGCACCAGAAGCTGCTGGAGACGTTCAGCGGGCGCACCTTCGCGGACAAGGACTACGCGCGCGTGGAGGACAACGTGGCGTACCTCACCCAGAAGAAGGCGCAGAACGCCGAGTAGCCCGGGGCGCTGACGCCCCGCGTCGCGGGGTGGGGGTGCACGAGGCTTGGCGCGGCGCGGGCCCAGGCTGCTATGTCTGGTGCCTCACGTGAGGCCGCCCATGCGCCATCTGCTCCTCCTGCTCCTGCTGTGCTTCGGGTCCTTCCCGGTCGGGGCCCAGGAGGCGATGGCGCCCCCCCAGGTGGCGGGCCATGCCAATGGCGGCGTCGAGCCCGCCCTGGTGCCCACCGCCCTGCCCGCCCTGGTGAAGGGCTCGGTGCAGACGCCGCGCTTTCGCATCCAGTACTCCGCGCGCGCCGAGGGCGCCGCGCGCCAGCTCGCCACCACCATCGAGTCCATGCGCGACGCCTTCGTGAACGTGCTCGGCCGCGACTGGCCCGGCATGACGGAGATCCGCCTGGGCGTGGGGCGCGCGGAGTTCGAGGGCATGGCGCTGCCCGGCGGCGAGCCCCCGGGCTGGGCCGTGGCGCTCGCCTACCCCGCCCATGGCATCGTCCTGCTCGACGCGCTGACGCTCGCGGGCCCCGAGGGGCAGATCACCCTGCGGCACGAACTGGCGCACGTGGCGCTCGGACGGCTCGCGCCGCGCTGGCCCCGCTGGTTCCAGGAGGGCCTGGCGCAGAACCTCACCGGCGAGAACCTCTCCATGACGCACTACGCGGCGCTCTTCAGCGCCGTGGCCCAGGAGAAGGTCTTCCGCTTCGAGCACCTGGCCGAGGACTGGCCGGATCTGCCCTCGGACGTGGAGCTCGCCTACGCGCAGAGCGCCGCCTTCGTGGGCTGGCTCGCGGCGCGCCAGGGCCCCGCGGGCATGGGCCGGCTCGTGGACGAGGTGGCCACGGGTCAGCCCTTCGAGCAGGCCTTCGGCAAGGCCCTGCACACCTCGTTGTGGGTGGAGGAGCAGGCCTGGCGCGAGGGGCTCTCGGCCCGCTACGGGTGGCTGCCCCTGACGACGAGCTCCTCGCTCTTGTGGCTGCTCATCATCGCCCTGGGCCTCGCGGCCAGCCTGCGCCTGCGCACGATCAAGGAGCGGCGCCTGGCGGAGATGGACGCGCGCGAGGCCGCCGAGGAGGCCGCCCTGCGCGCGGAGCTCGAGGCGGAGCTCGCCCAGCAGCGCCCCACCCTGAGCCTCCCCCCGGACGTCGTCACCCAGGAGGCCCACGGAGACGCGGAGTCCGCCGATTCCCCCGAATCCCCAAGCACGGACTGGCGGGAGTCTCCCACCTCGGAGCCAGAGGAAGACCCGGAGCGCACACCCACCCCCACCAAACCCACCCTGCACTGAGGATTCCCGCTCCTCTCCGCCAAAGTTCATCGCCCCCGGCGCAAAATCTACAGCTTGCCGGGGGTGGGAGTCGCACCGCCACGGGCCAACCCAGCGGATTCACGGCACTCGGTGGAAGACGCGCGTTGGCAGGCCACTTGCTTGACTCCCAGGCACAAGCGCGGAGGAAGGCGAGATGGCGGAGCAGGCACGGCGTCGGGCAGGGGTGGCGAGGGTTTTCGCGGGGCAGCCCGAGCGGCTCGCGGCGGCATGGCGCCGGGCGCGCTTCGCCGAGGCCCGCAAGGAAGGCGCGCCGCCGCGCAACCAGTTGGACAGCCTGGTGGAGCCCTTCATCCGGGAGATTGGCCGCACGTTGGAGGGCAAGGAGGGCAGTGCCTGGAGCCGCACGCGGGCGGTGCTCCGGTTGTCGCCCCAGCGCGGCACGCGCGCCCTCAACGAGGAGTTCGCCGCCCTGCGCCGCTGCCTCCTGGACGCGGTGGAGACGCTCGGCGGAGGCGACTCGGAGCGGGCCGTGGTGAACAACGCGGTGGACGAGGCGGCCATCTCCTCGACGGACCTGCTGGAGCACCTGAGCAACCGCTACGCGCCCAAGCCGCGCGTGCCCTTCGCGGGCCTGGTGGTGCAGAGCTTCGAGAAGGCGCCGGCCGTGCGCGAGCAGGCCGTCACGGGCGAGCTGCAGGCCGCCGCGCACTGACTTCTTCAGGTTGGGTCGACCCGTCCGGAGTGATGCGTCCCTTCCAGGACGCATCCGGGGGCGGTTGATGGGGGCGCGCTGCCGGGCCATTCTGGGCCCGAGGCGCGAAACGGCGCGGGTGCCCATACGGGGGTATGGGGCGCCCGCGGACATGGCCGCTGAAAGCCGCGGGGATGGGGGTCTCCGCGAGCCTTCTGACGGCCGGACGGGTCGACACTTTTTCCGGGCGGGCGCGTGCGTTCAGTGCGCGTCCGCCCACGTCTTTCCGGCGCCCACCTCGACCTTGAGGGGAATCTTCAGCGTCATCACCGCGCCCATGCACCGGCGCGACAGCTCCTTGACCCGCTCCACCTCGGCGTCGGGCGCCTCGAAGAGCAATTCGTCGTGCACCTGCAGGAGCATGCGCGTCTGGAGGCCCTGGCGCCGCAGCTCCGCCTCCACGTCCAGCATGGCCTTCTTCATCAGGTCCGCCGCCGTGCCCTGGATGGGCATGTTGATGGCGGCGCGCTCGGCGGCCTGCACCACCTGGCGGTTCTTCGCGTTCAAATCGCCCATGGGGCGGCGCCGGCCGAAGAGCGTCTCCACGTAGCCGCGCTCGCGCGCCACCTTCACCGTCTCGTCCAGGTAGCGCTTGATGCCCGCGTAGCGCGTGAAGTAGCGCTCGATGATGTCGCGCGCGTCCTCCTCGGGGATGTTCAGCCGCGTGGACAGGCCGTAGGGCGACAGGCCGTAGGCGATGCCGAAGTTGACCATCTTCGCCACCCGGCGTTGATCCCGCGTCACCTCCGCCTGCGGCACGCCGAAGATCTCCGCCGCGGTGCGGCTGTGGATGTCCTCGTCCTGGGCGAAGGCGTCCAGCAGCACCTCGTCCCCGGCGATGTGCGCGAGCAGCCGCAGCTCGATCTGGCTGTAGTCCGCGGAGACGAGCTGGTGGCCCTCCTCGGCGATGAAGGCCCGGCGGATCTCCAGGCCCAGCTCGGTGCGGATGGGGATGTTCTGCAGGTTCGGGTCCGACGAGGACAGCCGGCCCGTGGCCGTGGCCGCCTGGTGAAACGTCGTGTGCAGGCGCCCGTCCGGGCCCACCAGCTCCGGCAGCGTGTCCAGGTAGGTGCTCTTGAGCTTGGACAGCGAGCGGTACTCGATGATGGCGCGCGGCAGCGCGTGCTGCTCGGCGAGCTTCTCCAGCACCTCCTGGTCCGTGGAGGGGCCCGTCTTGCCGCGCTTGAGCACGGGCAATTCCAGCTTCTTGTAGAGCACCTCGGCGAGCTGCGGGTTGGAGCCCACGTTGAACTCGGTGCCCGCCAGCTCGTGGATCTGCTTCACCTTGGCGTCGCAGTCGGCGCCCACCTGCTCGGAGATGCGCCGCAGCGTCTTCACGTCCACCTTCACGCCCCGCGACTCCATGCTCGCCAAGAGCGGCACGAGCGGCAGCTCCAGCTCGTGCGCGAGCTTGTCGAGCCCGAGGGGGCCGAGCTCCTCCCAGAGCCCGGGGGCGAGCTGTCGCGCCACGTCCGCGCGGCCGCCGAAGGCCGCGGCCACCTCGCCGGGGGCGTACTCCTTGAGGGGACGCGCCTTGCGGCCCCCCGTCGTGGGCGGGGGCGGCAGCTCCACGTGCAGCCGCTCCCGGGCGAGCAGCTCCAGGGAGTGGTCGCGCCGCGAGGCATCCAGCAGGTAGCTCAGCAGCTCGACGTCATCCTCCCCGCCCCTCAGGGCCATCCCCTCGCGCGCCAGCAGGAGCGCCAGGGCCTTGAGGTCATGCCCGCCCTTCTTGACGGCCGCGTCCTCCAGCACGCCCTGGAGCGCCCGCTTGAAGTCGGCCAGCCGCACCTGCTCCACGCCCAGGCCCTCGTGGCGCAAGGGGACATAGAGCGACGCGCCGTCGGCGAGCGACACCCCGAGGCCCACGAGCGACGCGTTCAGGGGCAGCCCCTCGTACGCGGGAATCAGCGTCACCCGGCCGGCCTCGCGCACCCGCCCGGCCAGCGCCTCGAGGGCCTCCGCGGTGGTGACCAGGGGCGTCTCCGTGGCGAGCTGCGTGGGCGCCTGGGTGGGCAGCTCCCGGAGCAGCGCGGTGAACTCCAGCTCGGTGAAGAGCTGGCGCAGGGGCGCCTCGTGCAGGGGCTGGCGCTGGAGGGCCTCGAGCGTCACGTCCAGCGTGAGATCCGTGCGGAACGTCACCAGGTCGCGCGCGCGCAGCAGGCTGTCGCGGTGCTCCTCGAGCGCGGCGCGCATCTTGGGCTTCTTCACCTCGGAGAGCCGGGAGAGCAGCGCGTCCACGCCGCCAAACTGGGTGAGCAGCTCCACGGCGCTCTTGGGCCCGATGCCCGGCACCTTGGGCACGTTGTCCACGGCGTCCCCGATGAGCGCCAGGTAGTCGCGCATCTGCGCGGGCTCGATGCCCAGCCGCTCCTTCACCTCGGCGGGCGTGGTGTAGCGCTCGTTCTGCGGATCGTACAGGTGCACCCGGTCATCGACGATCTGCACGAAGTCCTTGTCGCCGGTGACCACGAGGACGTGGAAGCCCTCGGCGGTGGCGCGCCGGGCGAGCGTGCCGATGACGTCGTCCGCCTCCCAACCGGCCACCTCGAGGATGGGCAGCCCCAGGCCTTCCGCCACCTGGCGGATGTAGGGGAACTGCTGGCCCAGGTCCTCGGGCATCGCCTTGCGATGGGCCTTGTAGTTGGGATCGATCTTCTGGCGCTCGGCGCGGCTCTCCTTGTCGAAGGCGAGCGCCACGTGGGAGGGCTCCAGCTCCTTGAGCGCCTTGAGCACCTGGCGGGTGAAGCCCAGGGTGGCGTTGGTCGGCACCCCCTGACGGGTCGTCAGGGGGGGGATGGCGTGATAGGCGCGGAAGATGAAGCTGGAGGCGTCGATCAGCACGAGGCGGGACACGCCGGGGGGAGGACTGGGAACCATGGCCCGGCCTTAGCCGAGCCCCCCGCCCGCTGTCCACGCCGTCCGTGGCGCGCCGTTCAGCAGCCGTTTTCCTTCTTCCAGCTGGCGATCTTTTCCGCCACGCCGTCACCGGGAACGGCGAGGTCCATGATGTTGTCGACCTCGGTGCACGTGCTGGCCTCCTTGAAGGCCTGGAGTGCCAGGGTGGAGCAGCGGCCCACGTCCAGGTTGAGGTCCGTGTTGCCCGCGTAGAAGCCAAAGCCCAGCTTCCACACCATGCAGGCGCGGCGCTGGTTGCCCCGGTCGGACCAGTACTTGCCCCGGATGACGGACTTGGAGGCCATGTCCTGCTGGATGTTGCGCCGGTAGAAGGACGGGCGCGACTCGGCCAGCGAGTCCATGAGCGCCTTGTCCACCTCGAGCGCCTCCTTGAAGGACTCGGCGGCCTTCTCCACGTCCTCGCTCTGCAGATAGCCCTCGCCCACCTTGAAGAGCTGGTCCACGTTGCTCACGGCCTTGAGCAGCTTGTCCGCGTCCGCGTGGTACTGGGACAGCTCGTAGTTGTTGCGCAGGCGCTGCAAGAGGGTGATGGCCTCGTTGCCGCGGCCGCCCCAGTAGTCGAGCATCGCCTCGACCATGAACTTGTGGGGGTAGCGCTGCTTGAAGGTGTCCTCCACGAGCGTCTTGGGGTTGGGCCCGGTGTCATCCGCCATGAAGATGTCGGACACGGGGCAGCGCCAGGGCTCGGCGTTGGGCGTCACCTTCTGCCGGGCCGTGAGGAACTCGATGTACATCTTGTCCTTGGGCCGCCACTCGGTGCGGCCCAGGCGCCGGCGCGAGTCGATGACCAGGGTGAAGCCCAGGGGCGGCTCCAGGTCCTCGCGGCTCATCTTCTGGCACGCGAAGCTCATGTAGCGCTCGCACTTGGGCACCGCCGCGGCGTAGCTGCGGTCGGCGATGTAGCGCTTGCAGTCATCCCCGGAGCGCTTCATCACGAGCTGCACCGCCTCGATGACCTTGGGCTTGGCGCGGCGGAAGTAGACGCTCTCCTTGGGAATCTTCTGGAAGGCGTCCAGCGCCTCCTCTTCCTTGAGGCGCGCCATGGCCTTGGCGCCCAGGGAGAAGAAGTTCGAGGCCTCCTTCTCCGTCTTGATGCGGCGCATCAGGCCGTTGGCCTCGCCGTTGATGGGATCCAGATCCAACGCCTTGGAGCAGGCCGCCTCCGCCTTGGCCCAGTCCGGCTCGCCGCCCATCTCCGTGGAGGAGAAGGAGCGGCACTGGCTGAGGAACTCCTGCACCTGCTGCGTCTGGGACAGCGCGCTGGGCACGGGGTTGGCCGCCGGGGCCTTGCCCCCGCCGCCCGAGAGGCTCTTGGCGACGCCGGCCACGAGCAACACGCCCACCGTGGCGGCGGCCACGATGAGCAGCCGCTTGCGCGAGCCCGCGCCGGGCGCGCCCTCCGCCATGTCCTCGCCGGGCCGGAGCGCGGCGGTGCCTCCCGCGAGCGTGGGCATGGTCTTGCTCGTGCCCTCGAGCACCACCTCCACCATGCCGAAGGTGATGACGTCCCCGGGCAGCAGGGGCTGGGGCTCCTTGCCCACGGGCTCGCCATTGAGGAAGGTGCCGTTGGCGCTGCCCAGGTCGCGCACCATGGGGCCCTGGGGGGTGTCCTCGACCTCGGCGTGCCGGCGGCTGACCGAGTCGTCGTCGAACACCACCGCGGCGGGCGGCTGGCGGCCCACCACGAGCTTGCTGGTGAGCGGATAGCGCTTGTTGGCCCAGGGACCGGTGAGGCCCTTGAGGGTCAGGCCCTCTTCCGCCGCGTCGGCGGGCGGCGCCGCGCCTCCCGGACGTTTGGCCAGGGCCGAGCCGGGCCGCTTGCTCGGCGAGACGGGCCGCACGGACGTGGAGCGGCCGGTGCCCAGGCCCAGGGGCTCGCCCTCCTCGGGCTTGGCGCTCTTGCGCACGCCGGTGGCGCGCGACGCGGGGCCCTTGAGCTTCAGGGCGTAGTCGCCCATGAGCACCTGGGACCTGGCCGTGAGCGGCGTGGGGCCGGTGATGCGCTGGCCATCCACGAAGGTGCCGTTGGCGCTGCCCACGTCCTCCACCATCACGGTGGTGCCCTCGAGGAAGAAGCGCGCGTGGCGGCGCGACACCCCTCCCTCGGCGAGAACCAGATCATTGGTTCCCGCCTGGCGGCCGATCTTCAGCTCACCGGCGAGCTCGTGCTCGCTCTCGTGTCCGTCGGGATGACGGATGATCAGGGTTGCCATGTTCGGGCTCAGTCCTCGCGGAAGATGCTCATGTTGACGGGGATGCCCTTGCGCTGCAGGTCATCGTAGAACTTTGGCACGAAGCCGCTGGCCACGTAGCGGCCGCGCACCTTGCCGTCGTCCGTGAAGCCTTCCTGCTTGAAGTAGAAGATGTCCTGGAGGGTGACGATGTCCACCTCCATGCCGGCCACCTCGGTGATGAAGCAGATCTTGCGCGTGCCGTCGGAGAAGCGCGTCTGCTGCACGATGATGTGCACCGCGCTGGCGATCTGCTCGCGGATGGCCTTCACCGGCAGCTCCATGCCGCTCATGAGCACCATGGTCTCCAGCCGGGCGATGGCGTCACGCGGCGTGTTGGCGTGCAGCGTGGTGAGCGAGCCGTCGTGGCCGGTGTTCATGGCCTGGAGCATGTCCAGCGTCTCGCCCGCGCGGCACTCGCCCACCACGATGCGGTCGGGCCGCATGCGCAGGCAGTTCTTCACCAAGTCGCGGATGGTGATGGCGCCCTTGCCTTCCAGGTTGGGCGGACGGCTCTCCAGCTGCACCCAGTGATCCTGGGGCAGTTGCAGCTCGGCGGCGTCCTCCACCGTGACGATGCGCTCGTCCTCGGGGATGAAGGAGCTGATGATGTTGAGCGTGGTCGTCTTGCCCGAGCCCGTGCCGCCGGAGATGACGATGTTCTTGCGCGCCTTGACGCACATCTCCAGGAACTCGGCCATCTGCGCCGTGACGGTCTTGTACTTGATGAGATCCTGGATCTTCAGCGAGTCCTTCTTGAACTTGCGGATGGTGATGCAGGGGCCCTTGAGCGCGAGCGGCGGGATGATGGCGTTGACGCGGCTGCCGTCCTTGAGGCGCGCGTCCACGAGCGGGCTGGACTCGTCGATGCGCCGGCCGATGGGCGCCACGATGCGCTCGATGACGCCGAGCACCGCCTGGTTCGAGCTGAAGGTCTTCTCGCTCAGGATGAGCTTGCCCTTGCGCTCGATGTAGATCTGGTTGGCGTTGTTCACCATGATCTCGCTGATCTCATCCGACGCGAGGAACGCCTCCAGGGGCCCCAGGCCCAGCGCCTCGTTGATGACGTCGGTGAGCAGCTCCTCGCGATCCACCTCGGGCGGCAGCTCGCCGTCGGCCTCCATCTGATCGATGATGTCGCGGATGGCCTTCTCGGTGCGGCGCCACAGCTCCTCGTCGCCCAGCCGGTCCATGTCCATGCGGCGCAGGTCGAGGTACTCGATGAGCCGGTCGTGGATTTCCTTCTGCAGCCGGGTGTACGCCTCCTGGCGCGGATCCTGGCGCTTCTTGTTCTTGGCGAGCGCCGAGGCGAGCGAGGCCGGCATGCGCGCGTTGGCCGCCGGGGGCGGAGGCTCCTCCTCGTAGGGCTCCTCCTCCTCGTAGGGCTCCTCGTCGTAGAACTCCTCCTCGGGGGCGGCCGTGCGCGTGTGCTGCGGCGCGGACTCCTCCAGGGGCTCCACGTTGATGATGTAGTCGCCGATGAAGATCTGATCGGTCGGCTTGATGACCTGCGGCCCGGCGATCTTCTTGCCGTTGACGAAGGTGCCGTTGGTGGACTTCATGTCCACCACGATCACCTTTCCGTCCTTGGAGACGATCTTCGAGTGGAACTTGGAGACATTCCCCTTGGCCAGGCGAATGTCGTTGCCGTCCAAGCGTCCGATGGTGATCTCGTTCTTCTCGAACTCGATCTGCTCGGTGCCGCCACCCTTCTCCTCAAGCGTGACCAGAAACATGGCGCGGATGCTACCAAGCGCCACCACGGGCTCAAAGAGGGACCCGGGCCGGGGCCCGAGAAACCGGCCCCCCGGACGCGACGAGGCCGGCGCCCACCTCCCTGGGGGGGAGTCGGGGCCGGCCTCGGGGTCGCCGGGTGGGCGGGCGGCCTGGCTCAGTCGAAGATGTTGAAATTGACCTCGGAGCGCGCCTGCTTGTAGCGGCTCTTCACGTCCTCGATGATGGTGCGGATCTTGTCCGAGTCCGGGTTCACGATGCGGGGCGTGACGAAGATGACCAGCTCGCGCTTGGTGGAGTCGAACGCGCGGTTCTTGAACAGCTCGCCGATGACGGGGATGTGACCCAGGCCGGGAATCTTGGACACGGCCTTCTGCTCGTCGTGGCTGAACACGCCGGACAGGACGATGGTCTCGCCGTGGCGCACGGTGACGTTCGTCTTCACCTTGCGGGTGCGGAAGCCGGGGATGGCCGCCGAGCCACCGATGGACACGGCCACCGAGGTGTCGATCTCGCTCGCCTCGGCCTCGATCTCCGTCTGGATGTTGCCGTTGCGGTCCGCGGTGGGGCGCAGGTTGAGGATGACGCCGTAGGGCTTGTACTCCACGGTGAACTGGCTCTGGGTGATGAGGGGGATGGGCACCTCACCGCCCGCGAGGAACTCGGCCTTCTCGCCGCTCGCGCACACGAGCTTGGGCTGGGCCAACAGGCGGCCGTAGCCGTCATTGGCCTGGAAGCCGATGGCGTACTCGGCGCCGCCGGTGATGGACAGGGCGCCGGTGCCCGTGCCGAAGGGGCTGGGGAACAGGCTCTGGTTGATGGTGGTGGTGGCCGCCACGTTGCCGCTGATGTCCGTGGGGTACTTGATGCCGTAGCGGTCGCGGCCATTGCGGCGGATCTCCACGAACTGCACCTCGGAGAGGATCATCCGCTTGATGCCGACCACGAGCAGGCTCTCCACCTTCTCGCCCACCGCCTTGGTGATGAGCTCGGCCTTCTGCAGGTCCTGCTGGCTCTCCACCGAGCCCTCCAGGAAGATGGTGGAGCCCACCACGTTGACCTGCACGTTGCGCAGGCCCGCCTTCTGGTAGGCCGCCGTGAGGTTCTGCGCCACGAGCTTCTTGGCGTTGGGCGCCACCTTCACGAAGCTCTTCACGTTCGGGTAGAGCGACACCACCTGATCGATGCGCTCGGCGTCCGCGGAGGTATAGGCCTGACCGTCCAGGTAGATGCGGTCACCCACCTGGCGCACGGTGACGCCCTCGATCTCGCCGAGCAGGCGCTTGATCTCGGAGATGACCTCGTTGGGGTCCTGCTTGCGCACGGTGATGAGGTAGGTGACGCGCTGGCCGGAGCTCTTCCAGACGAGCAGCGACGTCTTGCCCTCGGCGTTGCCCATCACGAGGATTTGACTGCCGCCCAGCGAGCGCACCTCGGCGACGGACTGATCGCCCAGCGACATGCGCGTGAGGCCGGGAACGGTGAGCACCTTCTGCGTGCCCACGCCCAGGTTGATGGAGGTGCTGTCCTGGGCCTGAGCGCTACTCGCGGCCACCACCGTCAGCAGGGCGCCAAGCGCGGCGGCCTGGGTGAAGCGTCCAAGCATCGTGAGAATCCCTTCGCGTTGCATCCGAACTACCCCAATCTGTCGTGCTGCCACCACATGGCCCAGAAAGTTCCCAGCGCGATCGCCACGCCATAGGGGATGTGCCGGCGCGGCGCACCCGCCGCGTCCTCGTGCATCAGCCGCACCCGCACGGCCCAACGCCGCAAGGTGGCGCCCAGGGTCTCCCAGACGGCGCCATGCCACAGCAGCGTCACCACCGCCTGCAGCGCGCCCACCAGCGAGATGAACGCCGCGGCCGCCATCACCGCCGGAAAGCCCAGCACCGCGCCCACGCCGCCCATCAACTTCACGTCACCCCACCCCATCCGACCCCGCAGGGCCCCGGGCAGCAGCAGCAGCGCCAGCCCGAGCCCCGACACCCCCCCGCTCACCAGCCCCGTCTCCAGGTCGCCCACGCCCTCGTTCCACCAGCGCACGCCCAGCGCCACCCCCATCAAGGGATAGGTGACGATGTCCAGGATCTGCCGGCGCACCACGTCCGTGGCCACCGAGATCACCAGCGCCACGCCCAGGACGCACCAGAGCGCGATGTGAGAGGAAGTCATCAAGCCAGGGCCGCTCGCCGCTCCAGGAGCGGAGCGGAGCCCGGGAACTAAACCAGGGAGGGCCGTCGTCCGTCAATTAGACAACAGCCTCGCTCCCTGAAGAGGCGGTTCCGCCTCAGACGTAGGTCAGGCGGACGCGCTCGCTGCAGACGAAATACTCGTCGCCGTCCTCGACCTTGCGGCGCTTGATGCGCTGCTTGTTGAACCAGGTGCCGTTGGAGGAGCCCAGGTCCTCGATGAAGAAGTCGTCGCCCTCGCGGACGATGACGGCGTGCTCGCGCGACACCTTGCCCGAGTTGATGACCAGGTCGCAGTGCTTGCCGCGCCCGATGACGAAGCGCTCCTTGGTGATGGTCTGCGGGTCCGCGCTGTCCATGGACAGCAGGAGGCCCCCCACCGCGGGCTCCTCGTCGTCGGGCGGCGGCTCGTCCTCGTCCGGCAGCGGCTCGTCCTCGTCCGGCAGCGGCTCGTCCTCGGGCGCCAGGCCCAGGCCGGAGTCGTCCCCGTCATCCGGCAGGGGCTCCTCGTCGATCTCCTCGCGCGGCTCGTTGCTCTTGCCCTTGATGAGGCGCTCGAGCTCGGCGGCCGTCTCCAGCACGCGCTCGGCCACTTCCCGGCGGGCCGGGTCGTTGTCCAGGTTGCTCGAGCCGGGCCGCTCCTCGGCGCGCGCCGAGGGCCGGGGCGGAGGCGGCGCGGGCACCGGGGTGTCATCCCGGGGCGGCGGCGCGGACTTGGCGGACGCCCCGCCGCTCACCGGCTGCAGCACGGGGGCCGAGGACTTGGCGACGGGGGCCGGGGCCGGACGCGCGGAGGCCACCGGCTCCTCGGACCGCGACGAGCGGACCTCGATGAAGCCGTTGAGCCGCGCGAACATGAACAGCGCCTGATTGATGAGCGCGTCACGATCCGAGCCCATCTGCTGGGCCATCTCTTCGTACGTGTCCCACAGGTGGTCGGCGATGCCGACCTTGCGAGCGGGGCGGGAATTCTGGTCGATCATCAGTCTTGACTCTCTAAAGCCAGGAGGCCTGAACGATAGCAGAGGCCATCCAGGGACGCGAAATCACTGATACGGCAACAGCCCCTGCGCATTGGCCGCCCCCGCCACGAGGCTCGTCAGGGTCACCTGCAGCAGGCCATTGGCCGAGGGATAGGCGATATAGGCGAAGTCCGTGTCCCCCACCCGCGCCTGCACCACCGGTCCGGGCAGCCGGAACCGGCGCAGGTCCGAGTACGAGAGGTCCACGGAGATGAGGTACGGGGCGAAGTAGGACCGGGTGCCCACCACGTACCGGTCTCCCCGGGCCAGCGGCCGGTTGGTGTCCTCGAGGTTGCGCAGCACGCGGAGGGACACCGCCGTGTCCTCGGCGCGCCCCGAGTAGTTCGGCGGGTGGAAGAAGTAGGACTTGGAGCGCGTGAACAGGTCGCCCGTGCCCAGGCGCCGGATGAAGGCCTCCCCCGCCCCACCGAGCACCAGGGGCTGCGTGCCCGCGGCCCGCACCTGGAAGAAGGGGTAGCCCGCGCACTCCTCGGGCAGCGCGCCCGTGGGCACCAGCGTGTCCGAGCCCACCGCCGGGCTGTCGCGCTGGATCTCCCCCACCGTCACGTCCGTGCCACAGGGCTGCTGGGCCGCGGCGTCCGCCAGCAGGACGATCCGATCCCCGGGGCGCACGGCCGGCAGCCGCTCCTCGTCCAGCAGCGCGGGCACCCGGAAGGTCGCGCTGGCGGGGTCTCGCTCCAGCACCCCCATGCCCGCGAACACGCCCTGGTAGGCCAGCACGTACGTCTCGTCCCGGGTGGTGCCGAACGTGCCCGAGAAGGTCAGGTCCGCCGAGGCGTCCGTGGCGTTGCCCACCACGTCCACGAACGACAGCGTCGCGGACACCGTGTTGGCCTGCTCGGGGCTCGCCCAGGTGGCGCCGGTGTTGAGCTGCTGCAGGGTCAGGGCGTCGAAGAACAGGATGCCGCCGGTGGACAGCGGCACGATGCCCAGCAAGGGCACCACGGTGGTGCGCGACTCGCCCGGCTGCACGCTCAGCCGCGTGTCCCGGGAGAGCGACAGGCCCGTGGGCAGACCCGCGCCCGAGTTGAGCGGCAGCATGCGGTAGCCCGTGGCGTCATTGGACACGACGCCCGTGGCGGACTCCACCGCCAGCACGCCCGACGCGCACGGCGCCGCGGCGCAGTTGGAGGGGTCCAGCAGGCCGAAGACGCGGGTCCCCTCGGCCACGGCCGCCCGGCCCTCGGCCTCGGCGACGCGCTCGTGGGTGAAGAGCTTGAGCACCTGGCCGCCGGCGAAGTCCAGGACCTGCTCCGCCCCCCCCGCCTCCGGATCCAGCCAGAAGCTGCGCCCGGGGTTGCGCGTCTCGCCCCGCAGGGTGGAGACCGCGAGCCGCCCCGCGGGCAGCACCAGCAGCGAGCTCACGGCCTCGCTGGCCGTCAGCGCCGCGGTGCTCGGACCGAAGCCCTTCACGTCGTACGCGCCGTCGAGGGCCTCCAGCGCCTCCGGCGACGCGGGCAGGCGGACACGCCACAGGCGCGCGCCGGTGGTCTCCCGGGTGGCGAAGTAGAGGATGCTCGGCTCGCCCTCCGCCGCGGGGGCCCGGGCGGCGATGGCCGTCACCGGACCCACGGAGCGCTCCGGCAGGGCCGCGGTGAGCGCCACCGTGTCCAGCCGGACCACCTCGCGCAGCGACTCCGCCGAGACCACGGAGATGAGCGTCGAGCCGTTGCTGCGCGCGTACACGTAGGGACCGGGCTGCTCGGAGCCGTTCTCGTCGTAGCGCACGTCATGGGTGAGCGCCTGCGGCCGGGGCAGCACGGGAATGGCCAGCGGCTCGAGGGGATTGGGCGCGCGCGCGAAGCGGCGCAACTGGGCGTCCGGGTTGAGCTCGAGCACGCGCAGCTCGTTGCGGTCCGTCGACGTGACGAAGAGCCGATCGTTCACCCGGGACAGGTCGTATGTGCCCTGCAGGCCGGCGACCAGCTGGGACTGGGCGCTCTGCGTACAGGCGCCCCACACGAGCCCCAGCCCCACCATCATCGGCAGCATGAGTCGCTTCACTGCTGCACCTCCGTGCACGTCGCGGCCTGACCCTGATCCTGACGGGCGCCGAGATAGGCCACCAGCCGGGCCTGTTGGGGACTGGCGAGGTCCGGAATGTCGATCACCGAGATGCGCCCATCTCCGAAGTTGCTCACGAATACGCGCGCCGCGTTGCCCTGCTTGAGCACCGACAGGCCGAAAGGCCGGGGCGACTCGGTGCCCCGCACCTGGCCCACCGCCACCTGGGCCACGACCTGGCCCACGTCGGGATCGTAGATGGCCACCACACCCGCATCACTGCACGACACCAGGACGAGCTCGCTTCCGGTGTCGCGCCGGATGAGCTGCACCGCGGTGGGCCCGTTGGGCAGGGGCGCCGAGCCCACCACCGACAGCCGGGGCGAATCCGAGTCCAGCCCCTCTCCGTTCAGGATCAGCAGCGAGTCCGGGGCGCGCACGGCCATGTAGAGCCGCCGGGGCGCGTCCGGCGTGGTGCCCTCCGTGAGCGCGAGGCCCCGCGCCTCGCTCGCGGCGAAGCTCAGGTCCAGCCCCGGATCGATGACCCGGGCGGGGTTGGCCTTGTCCACCACGCGCAAGAGGAAGCGCCGCGCCGGCGCGGGGCTCGGCAACAATTCGTCGTACCGGCCCGAGACGAACACGTAGCGCGAGTCGCTGATGACCGAGTTGCTGCCGTCCTGCGGCAGGTCCGGCAGGTTCAGCGCGATGAAGTCCGGGATGGACACGGCGGGCTCCGCCCCCGGCACGCGCACCACGTAGGACGTGAAGCCGGTGCGCGAGCGGGCGGGCGCGTCCGCGGGGCTCAGGTGGGTCACCCAGACATCGCCGTCGGTGCCCACGGACACGCCGAAGGGCGCGGGGGCGCGGGGCAGATCCTTCACCTGACCGGGCACCTGGGTGAGCGACAGGGCGCCCTCGATGCAGTTGGAGCCCGAGCTGCCCACGCACGCCAGCCGCGTCGGCTCCGGCACGTCGATGGCGTGCAGGAAGTCGCCATCCGCGCGCGCGGTCACGAAGATCCGGGGGCTCGCGTCCGGGCGAGGCCAGAAGCCCAGCTCGCCCGCGTAGCTCTGGATGAAGACGCGCGATTCGGGCGCCACGTTGAGCTGGGAGATGGAGACCACGTCGGCCGCGGGCAGCGAGGCGGAGGCGATGGGCGGCAGGCGATTGCCCTCCGTGCCCACGCGGTCCAGATTGACCGCCATCACCGTGCCCTGGTCGAAGCACCGGTCGAAGTTGGCGCTCGACACATAGAGCACGCCGTTCGCCGATCCCTCCACGGAACGGTGGTGGATGCCACTCGGGAAGATGAAGCGGTCGAGAGGCGGAGGACGCGGCTCGGCTTCGGAGCACGCGACGGGAAGCAGCGCGAGACTGAGGAGAAGGGGGCGCATGTCGGAAGGGGGGCGGAGTCTAGAAACCCCCCTCCCGGTGGGCAACTACAAAGGGGCCGGAGAATTCCCGGCCCCCTCGGCCCCCCTACCCGCCGTACGGGCTCAGGCCTCGGACTGGAGCTTCGAGAAGTCCGCCACCTGGTTGAACAGCGTGCCGATGCCGGTCAGCAGCCGGATGCGGTTCTCGCGCAGGTCCTTGTCCTCGGCCATCACCATCACCTTGTCGAAGAAGGTGTCCACGGTGGGCTTGAGGCCGGTGATCTCCTTGAGCGCGCCGGAGAAGTCGTCCGCCCGGACCCGCTCGCCCACACGCGTGCGCGCCTGGAGGAAGGCCGTGTGCAGCTGGCGCTCGGCGTCGTCGGTGAGCCGCTCGGCCGAGACGTCGCCCTGGCTGACGTCCTTGCCCTGCTTCTCCACGATGTTCACCACGCGCTTGAAGGCCGCCGCCAGGGGCACGAAGTCCGCCTGGCCCACGATGCCCGCGAGCGCCGTGAGGCGCTTGTGCGCGGCCACCAGGTCATCGAAGCCGGCCGCGAGCACCGCCTCCACCACGTCCGTGCGGTACTGCTCCGTCCACAGCGCCTTGAGGCGGCCGCGGAAGAAGTCGAGCACCTGCTCGCGCGCGGCGGGCTCCCCCGCCTTGCGCTTGACGTTGGCGAGCTTGGGCGCGAGCTGCTCGAGCGCCGCGTCCACCGCCTGGGACAACGAGAAGCGGTAGCCCCGATCCAGCACGATGCGGATGGTGGTCAGACACGCGCGCCGCAGGGCGAACGGGTCCGCCGCGCCGCTGGGGCCCTTGCCGATGGCGAAGATGCCGCTGAGGGTGTCCAACCGGTCGGCCAGGCCGATGAGCGCGCCCGCGTCCTGGGTGGGCAACGAGTCCTCGGCCGAGCGCGGCAGGTAGTGCTCGAAGATGGCCAGGGCCACGGCCTCGGGCTCGCCGCCCGCGCGCGCGTACTCCCGGCCCATGACGCCCTGCAGCTCGGGGAACTCGCCCACCATGCCGGTGACGAGGTCCGCCTTGGCCAGCGTGGCCGCCCGCTCGATGGTGCCCGAGAGGGCGCCATGACCGGTCCACCCCGCCAGCTTCACCGCCAGCGCGCGGAAGCGCTCCACCTTCTCCGCGTAGCTGCCCAGCTGCCCCTGCCACACCACGCGCGCGAGTTTGCCCGTGCGCGACTCGAGCGGCGTCTTGCGATCCTCGTCGAAGAAGAAGCGGCCGTCGGCCAGACGCGCGCGCAGCACGCGCTCGTAGCCGCGCAGGGACAGCTTCACGTCGCGCACCGGCGTGTTGGACACGGCGATGAAGCGCGGCATCAGCTTGCCCTGGCCATCCAGGATGGAGAAGTAGCGCTGGTGGCTCTTCATCTCCTGCACCAGCACCTCCGCGGGCAGGTCCAGGTGGCGCTCGTCGAAGCTGCCCACCACGGGGTTGGGCTGCTCCACGAGGTTGGTCACCTGATCCACCAGGGAGTCGTCCTCCATGAGCTGGCCGCCGGCCTGCTGGGCCGCCGCGCGCACCCGCTCGAGCACCGCGGCGCGGCGCTTGGCGAAATCCGCCACCACGTGGGCCTTCTCCAGCGCCTGCTCGTAGTCCGCCGGCTGGGCGAGCGTGATGGCCTCGGGGGCCAGGAAGCGGTGACCGTGGGTGGTCCGGCCGCTCTTCACGTCGCCGAGCACCACGGGCAGCACCTCGCCGCCGAGCAGCGCCACCACCCACTGCACGGGCCGCGCGAAGGCCTGATCCACGTCACCCCAGCGCATGGTCTTGCGGAAGTTGATGCCGTGCACCGCCGCGTGGAGGATGTCCGGCAGGAGCTCCGCCGCCGCGCGGCCCTTCTCCTCCACCCGGGCGCCCAGGTACTCGCCCTTGGCCGTCTGCAGGCGCAAGAGCGCCTCCACCGGCACCTTCTGGCTCTCGGCGAACTTCTCGGCCGCCTTGGTGGGCTTGCCGTCCTTGTCGAAGCCCGCCTTGGCGCTCGGGCCCTGCACCTCGCGGGTGATGTCCTCGCCCCGGGGCGCGACGTCCTTCACCCACACCGCGAGCCGGCGCGGCGTGCCGTACACGCGCACCTCGCCGTGCTTGAGCCGCGCCTCGGCGGCGCGCTCGGTGATGACGCGCTTCAAGTCCTCGAGCGCGGGGAGCACGAACGAGGCGGGAATCTCCTCGGCGCCGATCTCCAGCAGCAGATCACTTGCCACGGGACACCTCCTGCTCGGCCTGCTCGGGCTTGTTGAACGTCACCGTCTTCCAGTAGTCGCTGGCCGGCTTGCCCTCGAGCACCGGGGGCTGCTCGCCCACCGTCCAGGGCGTCTTGAGCAGCGGGTAGCCCAGCTTCTCGCGCATCTTGAGGTAGCCCTCGGCGCACAGGCGCGCGTTGTCGCGCACGCGCTTGATGAAGTTGGCGCGCTCGGTCACCGAGATGGCGCCGCGCGCATCCAGCAGGTTGAACGCGTGCGAGCACTTGAGCGCGTAGTCGTAGGCGGGCAGCGGCAGCTCACGCTCGATGAGGCGCTTGCACTCCTTCTCGTAGGAGTCGAACAGGGCGAAGAGCATCTGCGCGTCCGACTCCTGGAGCGCGTAGCGGCTCATCTCCACCTCGTTCGCGTGGAACACCTCGCGGTACTTCACGCCCTTGACCCACTCGATGTCGTAGACGTTCTCGACATTCTGCAGGTACATGGTCATGCGCTCGAGGCCGTACGTCAGCTCCGCCGCCACGGGCCGACACTCGAAGCCGCCGCACTGCTGGAAGTAGGTGAACTGGGTGACCTCCATGCCGTCACACCACACCTCCCAGCCCAGACCCCAGGCGCCCAGCGTGGGCGACTCCCAGTCGTCCTCCACGAAGCGGATGTCGTGGTCGAGCGGATCCATGCCGATGGCGCGCAGCGAGTCCAGGTAGAGCTGCTGGACGTTCTTGGGCGCCGGCTTGAGGATGACCTGGAACTGGTGGTGCTGGAACAGGCGGTTGGGGTTCTCGCCGAAGCGGCCGTCGGCGGGACGCCGCGAGGGCTGCACGTACGCCACGTTCCAGGGCTCGGGACCCAGGGCGCGGAGGAAGGTGGACGGGTGCATGGTGCCCGCGCCCACCTCGAGATCATAGGGCTGGGTGATGATGCACCCTTGCTTGGCCCAATGGTTCTGGAGCGTGAGAATCAGATCCTGGAAGTACATGGCGCGCGGACCCTAGTGAGGGGGTCCCGGAGCGTCAAGGACGGCCCGCGCGCTCCGTGCGATAGCCACCCTCCCCGCTCAGCGCAGCCACCCGGGCAGCACGGGGCGCATGTCCTCCGCCGAGGGCAGCCCCGCCACCGCCCCCAGGTGCTCCACCACCCGGGAGCCCACCGCGCACGCGAACCGGGCCAGCTCGCGCAGGTCCTCCCCGGAGGCCGCCGCCAGCGCCGCCACGTCGGGGTAGCGCCGCGACAGCCCCCGCAGCAGCGCCGAGGTGAAGCCATCCCCCGCCCCGGTGGTGTCCACCACCCGAACCCGGGGGGCCTCCACCCGGAGGAATTCGTCCCGCCAGAGCAGGACGGCGCCCGCCTCGCCCAGGGTCACCACCGGCAGCAGCACCCCCCGCGCCCGGAGCGCCCGCAGGGCCGCCTCCGGCCGGGTCTCGCCCGTGGCGAAGGCCAGCTCCTCCTCGGAGAGCTTCACCACGGTGCACAGGGGCAACAGCCGCCCGAGCAGCTCGCGGAGGACCTCGGGATCCTTCCAGGC
Organism: Archangium primigenium; assembly: GCF_016904885.1. Classification (NCBI taxonomy): domain Bacteria; kingdom Pseudomonadati; phylum Myxococcota; class Myxococcia; order Myxococcales; family Archangiaceae; genus Melittangium; species [Archangium] primigenium. The sequence continues at coordinate 4,319,013 of NZ_JADWYI010000001.1, read as the reverse complement.
ATGGAGCCGGAGGTTGGGATCGCAACTCACGATGCGCCCCGCCGCCCGCGTGGCCTCCACGATGCGCAGCGCCGCCGCGCGGGCCGGGGCCAGGTGCAGCGAGTTGGTGCCCAGGTGCACGATGCCCGCGCGCGCGAGGAAGTCGAGGTCCACGTCCCGTGCGTCCAGGAGGAACTCGGCCGCCTGGGTGCGGAAGTAGCAGAAGCTGCGCTCGCCCCGGTCATCCAGCGAGATGAACACGAGGCCCGTGCGGCCCTCCTCCGTCTGGCGCAGGTGGCCCACGTCCACGCCCTCGGCGGCGAGCCGCTCGCGCAGCAAGTGGCCGAACTCGTCCGCGCCCACCACGCCCACACAGGCCGAGCGGCCGCCCAAACGGGCCACGCCCACGGCGATGTTGGCCAGCGAACCGCCGATGCCCGGCACCCAGGCCGTCACGTCCCGGACGCGCTGGCCGGCCCGCTGCGGCAGGAAATCCACCAGACACTCGCCCACGCACACCACGTCCATGGGGTCAGTCCAATCCCACCTGGGCCATGAAGTCCACGCTCTTGAGCCGGCGGCCGATGTGGTGGGCGATGAAGACGTTGAGCAGGCCGCGGGCCCGGGCCCGGAGCTCCGCGGGCAGCGGCGTGCGCTCGCCTTCCTGGAGAGCCCTGAGTCCGGACAACAGCTCGGGCGGCACCGCCACCGCGTCCCGGGCCCGGACGGCGCACAGCTCGCACACCGCGCCGCCATGGGCCTGATCGAACCGGGGCTGGGGGCCGAGCATGCCGCCGCACAGCGCGCACGAGTCGAAGCGGGGCATGAGGCCCGCGTGCGCCAGCGCCGACAGCTCGAAGGCCAGCAGCGACGTGGGGCCCGCCTCTCGTGCGTCGAGCTTCTGGAGGTAGACCTCGAGCAGCTCGAACAACTCCGGATGGGGCTCGTGGTCGCGCGTCAGCTCGCGGCACAGCTCCACCGCGTAGAGCGCCCGGGCGATGAGGGCCAGGTCCTCGCGCGCGCCGTAGTAGCCCGCGACGATATCGACCGAGTCCAGCCGCACCGTGGCCCCGCGCGTCTCCACCAGGTGCACGCGCAGCCGCATGTAGGGCTCCAGCGCGCCGGCGAAGCGCCGCTTGCTCTTGCGCGCCCCCGCGGCGAAGGCCGTCAGCTTGCCGTGCTCGCGCGTGAGGAGCGTCACCAGCCGATCGGCTTCCCCGTAGTCGACAGTGGAGAGGACCAGGGCCTCGTCAGTGAAGCGCTCCATGGGAGTGGGTTCAACCCGGGAGGGGCCGGGGCAACTTCCCGCTGAGCACGAGCGCCACGTACGCTCCCACGCCCGCCAGCAGCACCAGCAGCACGACGAGCACCAGCCAGGCGCGCCGCCGCCGCTCGCGCTCCAGGGCCACGGGGCTCAGCTCGGGGGTGGCCTTGCTGACCTCGTCGTAGCGCAGCACGGCTTCCTCGGGCGCCAGGCCGATGACCGTCGCGTAGGAGCGGATGTAGTTGATGACGAAGACGCGCTCGGGCAGCCGCTCCACCTGCCCTTCCTCGAGGGCGGCGAGCAGGCTCGGGGAGATCTTCGTCACGCGCGACACCTCGTCGCGTGACATGCCGCGCAGCTCGCGTTGCTGGGACAGGTATTTGCCGAATTCGACGTGGTCCACGGGGAGCAAACCCTTCTGGGTTACAAGGCCTCGAGCAGCCGGTGGCAATCTTCCTTCATGGGGCCGGTCGTGGCCTTCTCTTCGCAGGTGGTGAAGCTCTTGCGCGCCTCCTCCACCTTGCCCTGCCTGGCCAGGCAGGCGCCCTCGCGCAGGTGGGCATCCGCCACGTCCGGGCAGGCCTCACGATAGCGGGCCAGGTAGCGGCACGCCTCGGAAACCTCACCCGTCTCCTCGTAGATGGAGCCCAGGTTGCGGTAGCCGAGGCAGAACTGCGGGTTGGTCGTCACCGCCGCCTTGATGTTCTGCACCCCCAGCGTCGTCTCGCCCTTCTTGTACTGCGCCCACCCCAGGTTGCCCTGGGCGATGTAGGGCGTGACGTAGAGCATGTCGTTGAGGGCCTCCTCGTACAGCTTGATGGCCTCGTCGTAGCGCGACTGGGACAGGTACACGTTGCCCAGGTTCGTCTTGGCCTCGGAGAAGCTCGGCCGCAGCTCCAGCGCCTTCTGGTAGTGCGGAATGGCCTCCTCCGGCCGGTTGAAGGCCAGGTGCAGGAGGATGGCGACGACGTTGTGCGCCTCCGGGTAGTCCGGGTTGAGCTCCAGCGCCTTCTGCAGTTCCTTGTAGGCCTCCTGCACGTGGCCCATCTTCTGGGCCTGCAGGGCCAGCTCGTAGTGGATCTCCGCGCTCTCCCGCTCCTTCTCGGTGGGGACGTGCTTGCAGCCCAGGCCCAGGAGCACCACGAGCCAGACGATGGATGAACAACGCGACATGAAGGGAGATCTCATCACGGGGGGAAGGCTCAAAAGGAGGCCAGCAGGCGGCCCAGATTCGTCGAGGCGGTTCGCTTGCCCTCGGCACGGGTCTTCGCGGCACCCGGCACCAGCTTGGGATCCTTGTAGAAGAGGGGCAAGGTCTTCAACAACTCATCCTGCTGGGCTCCAGGCAGGGCCTGGAAGTTCGTGTTGTCCATCATGAAGCCCATGGACTCCACGAAGCCGAGCGCCTCGGCCTCGTCCTGCTGGTAGTCCTCCAGGCGCGTGCCCCGCCGGCCCGGCGCGTAGATGGCGCAGTCCCGGGCCTCGGAGAGGAACAGGTAGATGAAGACCGCGAAGCCGCCCGCGCCGCGCAGACCCAGCACGAACGCCTGCGCGGGCCCCGCCGGCTTGGAGGGGATGGCCAGGTGCGGGGAGTTGATGGACTGGTGCAGCACCAACACCTGCTCCCGGCTGGCGGGCAGGCCTCGGAATCGCTCGTCGATGGAGAACACGTTGGGCGGCCATTCCCACGCTAGCGCGTGATGAGGGAGAACTCCGCGGACACGTCCTCCGCCTCCGCGGCGGTGCGCTGGAAGCGGATGAGCGGACTGTCGATCATCACCTTGCCCCCGCCCGCGTTGCCCTCGCCGATGATGACCTTGAACACATGCTGGGCAGATTCGCTCCGCCGGGGCGAGGACGCCACTTTGTGCGCCATGAACAGCACCGTGTTCTTGCCCGGCGTGAGGGAGCGGGTGAGCTCGAGGAGGACCTGGTCCTCGCTGTTGCGCAGCTTGCGCACCCAGACCGCGTTGACGAAGACGTCGATGTCGAACTCCGCCATGCCGGGCGCCGACTGCTCCGTCACGAGCCAGTAGCGACGCGTCAGGCGGGCGGGCTCCGTGGCGGCGGGCGCGGGAGCCGGGGCCGGGGGCGCCACGGCCGCGGGGGCCGGGGCCGGGGGCGTCACGGGCGCGGGCGCTGGGGCGGGGGCTGGCGCGGCCACGGGCGCCATCCTGACGGAATAGGCCGGCGCCTCGATGTGGATGTTGCCCTGCGCGTCGAAGCGGACGGAGGCGACCTTGTCGAAGGTCTGGTTCGTCAGGCCCCCGATGGGCTGGCCGTTGAGGAACACCTCGGCCAGGGCGGCGACTGGCCACAGGGCCAGGAGGGCGAGTGCGGGAATGGCGCGGCGCATGGGGGGGCGGACTCCTCTGGACACGAGCGATAGCGCACCCGCCCGGAGCGGACAAGCGCGTCGCGGCAACTCCCCGGGTCACCCGGGCAGTCCCGAGGATCCGCGCCTCAGGGCGTCTTCTGCTCGGGCACGTTCTCCAGGCCCTCGCGTTGCGCCAGGGCCCAATCTCCACCCAACCCCTCGCCTTCCCGGAAGCGCTTGAACTCGCGCCGGACCAGACGGGGGTAGCGGCGGAAGGTGTCCAATTCCCCCGCCTTCTTCGCCTGCCAGATGCGGGTGGGGCCCGCGTTGTAGGCCATGAGCGCCAATTCCAGATCGCCGAAGCGATCATTGAGCGCCCGCAGGTAGCGGATGCCCAGGCGCACCCCCAGGGAGGGGTCCGCGGCCACCTCCTCGCGGGACAGGCGCAGGCCTTCCTTCTCCGCCAGGAAGTGCAGCGTGCTGGGCTTGATCTGCATCAGCCCCCGCGCGCCCTTCTCGGAGATGGCCTCCTCCGCGAAGTCCGACTCCACGTCGATGAGGGCGAGGATGAGCAGCGGATCATAGCCCGCCTTCCCCGCCTCCTCGGCGATGGCCTGAACGATCTGCCGCCGCAGCGTCAGACCCAGTTCGGGGGCCCGCTTGGCCAGCACCGCGTCGATGAGCGTCGCGTCGGGAGACGCTCCTTCGAAGCGGGTGGGCTCGGCGAGCCGCACGGCCTCGGGGGCCGCGAGCAGCGGAACGGCCCGGGCGGACAACACCAGGGCCACGCCCGCCACCAATGGAAGCGTGCCGCATCCGGCCCCCAGCGCGTGCAGGAGCCGGAATACCCCCTCTCCCCTTCTCCTCGGAGCAGGGGGGGCGGCCATCACTTCCTCTGGCCCATGGCGTCGATGCGCGCGGCGAGCCGGATCAGGCGCGACTCGATGTCCTGGATTTCATCCCGACACGGAATCTTGAAGTGGATGAGCGCGCGGCGCACGCCTTCCTCCACGTTGTGCTCCAGATCCTTGCGGTGACCCGTCAGCCGGTCCGTCAGCATGCGACCCTGGCGCACCACCTCGTCCTGGCTCCAGCCGGCCAGATCGGCCACGCGCTGGGCACAGCGCGTCGCCTCGTCCTCGGCGGTAGATACGGCCAGCAGGGCCTGACTCCAGACCCGCTCGAAGGTCTCCGACAGGGGGTGCTTGGGCGAGATCTCCGACTTGTCCATGGGTGTCTCCAGCATGAGCCCTCCCAGCCCGAGGCCAGGATGGCGGGGGTAAGGAAGAGAGCGCGGACAGCCTGCCCCGCGTCCGGAATCAACGCCGCCCACGTTCACGGCGCTCGGTGCTGGATGATCGCCCGGGCCCCCCAGGTCGAGCTCCAAGATGGGATTTTACGTAGTTCAGCAAGCGTCAGCAGTCAAGTAGTAAAACCCCCGGAGCGCATAAGAAAAGCCGCCGCCCCCCAGAGGGAGCGACGGCTTCGTGGACGACTCAACGGATGGGGAGCGAGCGGCTAGGCGGCGCCGCTGCTCTGCGAGCCCTCGGAACGCCCACCGGAGGAGGACAGGGCCGGGAGGACGTCGTCACCGTGGGTGGCGGCCAGGGCGGCCTCCATCTCGGAGATCTCGTCCGCGGGGCTCTCCACCGCGATGTCCAGGTGCTTGTAGTTGGGCAGACCCGTTCCCGCGGGGATGAGGCGGCCCATGATGACGTTCTCCTTGAGGCCGCGCAGGTAGTCCACCTTGCCGTTGATGGCGGCCTCGGTGAGCACCTTGGTGGTCTCCTGGAAGGAGGAGGCCGAGATGAACGACTCGGTGGAGAGCGAGGCCTTGGTGATGCCGAGCAGCAGCGGCTCGCCGACACCCGGGCGCTGGCCATTGGCCATGATCTTCTCGTTCTCCTCCTCGAACACCCACTTCTCGACCTGCTCGTCGACGAGGAAGCTCGTGTCGCCCACGTCGGTGACGCGCACCCGGCGCAGCATCTGGCGGACGATCACCTCGATGTGCTTGTCGTTGATCTTCACGCCCTGCAGCCGGTAGACCTCCTGCACCTCATCCACCAGGTAGCCCGCGAGCGCCTTCTCGCCGAGCACCTTGAGGATGTCGTGCGGGTTGGCCGAGCCGTCCATGAGCGCCTCGCCGGCCTTGACGCGGTCGCCGGCGTGCACGCTGATGTTCTTGCCCTTGGAGATCAGGTACTCCTTGGCGAGGTCCGTGCGCAGCTCGCCGCCCACCTCGGGGGTGATGATGAGCTTGCGCTTGCCCTTGGTGTCCTTGCCGAAGGAGACCACGCCGTCGATCTCGGCGATGGACGCGGCGTCCTTGGGCTTGCGCGCCTCGAAAAGCTCGGCCACGCGGGGCAGACCGCCCGTGATGTCCTTGGTCTTCGTGGTCTCGCGAGGCACCTTGGCGATGACCTCACCGGCGTGGATCTCGTCGCCGTCGTTGACGGTGATGATGGAGCCCTGGGGCAGGAAGTAGCTCGCCTGGCCCTTGGAGGACACCAGATCCTTGAGGTTGCCCTGCTCGTCGCGCAGCGTGATGTGCGGACGGGCGTCGGGATCCTTGGACTCGATGATCGTCTTGCGGGTGAGGCCGGTCACCTCGTCCAGCGACTCGTTCATCGTGACGCCTTCGATGATGTCATCGAAGCGCACCGTACCGCCCACCTCGGTGAGCAGCGGGATGGCGAACGGATCCCACTCGGCCACCAGCGTGTTGGCCTCGAGCTTCTGACCCTCCTTCACGAGGATGCGGGCGCCGTAGATGACCTGGTAGCGCTCGCGCTCACGGCCGCTCTCGTCGATGATGACGAGCTCGCCGTTGCGGTTCATGGCGACGAGGCTGCCGTCCTTCCTCTGCACCGTGTTGAGGCCCGAGAACTTCACCGTACCGGCGTTGCGGTTCTCGAGGCTCGACTGCTCGGCGCGCCGCTGCGCCGCGCCACCGATGTGGAAGGTGCGCATCGTGAGCTGGGTACCCGGCTCGCCGATGGACTGCGCCGCGATGACACCCACGGCCTCGCCGACGGACACCTTGCGGCCACGCGCCAGATCACGGCCGTAGCACTCCACGCAGATGCCGCGCTTGGCCTGGCAGGTGAGCACCGAGCGGATCTTCACCTTGTCGAGGCCGCTGTTCTCGATCTTCTTGACGCGGTCCTCGTCGATCTCCTCGTTGGCGCGCACGAGCACGTCGTTGGTCACCGGATCGAGGATGTCGTCCAGGGCCACGCGGCCGAGGATGCGCTCGCCGAGCGCCTCGATGATCTCACCGCCCTCGACGAGGGCGCCGATGAACAGGCCGTCCATGGTGCCGCAGTCGTACTCGTTGATGATGGCGTCCTGGGCCACATCGACGAGACGGCGGGTCAGGTAGCCGGAGTTGGCCGTCTTGAGGGCCGTGTCCGCCAGACCCTTGCGGGCGCCGTGGGTGGAGATGAAGTACTGGAGCACCGAGAGGCCTTCACGGAAGTTCGCCGTGATGGGCGTCTCGATGATTTCACCGGACGGCTTGGCCATGAGGCCACGCATACCGGCCAGCTGGCGGATCTGCTGGGCGCTGCCGCGGGCACCCGAGTCGGCCATGATGTAGATGGGGTTGAAGGACGGCTGCTTGCGCGTCTCCTTCTTGCCCTCGCGCTCGCCGGTGGTCTCCTCCTGCGAGATCTGCTGCATCATCTCGGCGGCCACCTTCTCGGTGATCTCCGCCCAGATATCGATGACCTTGTTGTAGCGCTCGCCGTCGGTGATGAGACCCTCGAGGTACTGGTTCTCGATCTCCGCCACTTCCTTGCGCGCGTAGTCCAGGAACTCCTGCTTCTTGGCAGGAATGATCATGTCCTTGAGCGCGATGGAGATGCCGGCCCGGGTGGCGTTGGTGTAGCCGAGGCTGCGGATGCGGTCGGCCAGCAGCACCGTCTCCTTCTCGCCGGTGAGGCGGTAGCAGAGGTCGATGAGTCCACCGAGCGACTTCTTGTCGAGCACCTTGTTGATGGCGTCGAAGCCCACCTTGCGCGGCACGATGTCCCAGAGCAGGACGCGGCCGACGGTGGTCTCCTTGCGCTTGCCGAGGATGCGGCAGACGACCTTCGCCTGCAGGTGCACCTCGCCATGGTCGTAGGCGGCGCGCACCTCGTCGGGCGAGGCGAACACGCGACCCTCGCCGTGGGCGAACTCACGGGCGCGCGTCATGTAGTAGATGCCGAGCACCATGTCCTGCGTGGGGACGATGATGGGCTTGCCGTTGGCGGGGCTGAGGATGTTGTTCGTCGACATCATCAGCACGCGCGCCTCCATCTGGGCCTCGATGGACAGCGGCACGTGCACGGCCATCTGGTCACCGTCGAAGTCCGCGTTGAACGCGGCGCACACGAGCGGGTGCAGCTGGATGGCCTTGCCCTCGATGAGCACGGGCTCGAAGGCCTGCATGCCCAGACGGTGCAGCGTGGGGGCGCGGTTGAGGAGCACCGGGTGCTCGCGGATCACGTCCTCGAGGATGTCCCACACCTCGGGACGCTCCTTCTCCACCATCTTCTTGGCGCTCTTGATGGTGGTGACGTAGCCCTTCTCTTCGAGCTTGTTGTAGATGAACGGCTTGAAGAGCTCGAGCGCCATGATCTTGGGCAGACCGCACTGGTGCAGGCGCAGCTCGGGGCCCACCACGATCACGGAACGGCCCGAGTAGTCCACGCGCTTGCCGAGCAGGTTCTGACGGAACCGGCCCTGCTTGCCCTTGAGCATGTCGGACAGCGACTTGAGCGGCCGCTTGTTGGGGCCGGTGATCGTCTTGCCGCGGCGGCCGTTGTCGAACAGCGCGTCCACGGCCTCCTGGAGCATCCGCTTCTCGTTGCGGATGATGATGTCCGGAGCGTTGAGCTCCTGCAGCCGCTTGAGACGGTTGTTGCGGTTGATGACGCGGCGGTACAGGTCGTTGAGGTCCGAGGTCGCGAAGCGGCCACCGTCCAGGGGGACGAGCGGACGCAGGTCGGGCGGGATGACGGGGATGACGTCCAGCATCATCCACTCGGGCTTGTTGCCCGACATCCGGAAGGCCTCGGCCACCTTGAGGCGCTTGGCGTACTTCTTCTTCTTGGCCTCGGAGTTGGTCTCGCGCATGTCGCGGCGCAGATCCTCGGACAGACGGATCACGTCCAGCGACTTGAGCATCTCGCGCACCGCCTCACCGCCCATGCCCGCGGAGAAGGACTCCTCGCCGTGCTCCTCGTAGAGCCGGTGGAGCTTCTCCTCGCTGACGAGCTCGCCCTTGGTCAGCGGCGTCGCCTTGGGATCGATGATGATGTAGCTCTCGCAGTAGAGGACCTTCTCGAGCTCCTTGAGCGTGATGTCGAGCAGGTTGCCGATGCGCGAGGGCAGCGACTTGAGGAACCAGATGTGCGCCACGGGGGTGGCGAGCGTGATGTGGCCCAGGCGCTCACGGCGCACCTTGGACTGGATGACCTCCACGCCGCACTTCTCGCACACGACGCCGCGGTGCTTCATGCGCTTGTACTTGCCGCAGTTGCACTCGTAATCCTTCACCGGGCCGAAGATGCGGGCGCAGAACAGACCGTCCCGCTCCGGCTTGAAGGTCCGGTAGTTGATCGTCTCGGGCTTCTTCACCTCGCCGTGCGACCACTGGCGGATCTTGTCCGGCGACGCCAGCGCGATGCGGATGGCGTTGAACGAGAGCGGATCCTTCGGCTTCTCGAAGAAGTTGAAAATGTCCTTCACGTTGCCTCCGAACGTCTTTTGAGCGCGTGAGCGCTAATTCGTTTCGCCGACCCGCCAGCGCCCGCCCGCTCAGGGGGCGGGCGCCGGGGGGAAGGCACGCTGACTTAGGCTTCCGTGCCGGTCTTCACCCGGTCGTCGCCGTCGCTGCCGCCACCGAAGTCACCCGAGAACGAACGCTGGCGCTCGGGGGGCGCGCTCTCCAAGAGTTCCACGTCCAGGGCGAGCGACTGGAGCTCCTTGAGCAACACGTTGAACGACTCGGGCAGACCGGACTCGAGCACGTTGTCGCCCTTGACGATGGCCTCGTACATGCGCGTGCGGCCCACCACGTCGTCGGACTTGACGGTGAGGAACTCCTGGAGCGTGTACGCGGCGCCGTAGGCCTCCATCGCCCACACTTCCATCTCGCCGAGACGCTGACCGCCGAACTGGGCCTTGCCGCCCAGGGGCTGCTGGGTGACGAGCGAGTAGGGCCCGATGGAGCGGGCGTGGATCTTCTCGTCCACCAGGTGGTGCAGCTTGAGCATGTACATGACGCCCACGGTGACGTTCTGGTCGAACGGCTCACCGGTACGGCCGTCGAAGAGCACCATCTGGCCGGTGCGCGGCAGACGGGCCTCGTCGAAGAGCGAGTGGATCTCCGTCTCGCGCGCGCCGTCGAACACCGGCGTGGCGACATGGATGCCCTTCTTGAGCCGCTGCGCCAGGCTCTTCACCTCGTCGTCGGACAAGCCATCCACGAACTTGCCGAAGGCGGCGTCGTCGTAGACGGTCTTGAGCTGCTTCTTGAGGTTCTCGCCGCTGTAGTTCTCCTCGATGTAGCGCTGCAGCTGCTCGCCCACGCCCTTGGCGGCCCAGCCCAGGTGCGTCTCGAGGATCTGCCCGATGTTCATGCGCGAGGGCACGCCCAGCGGGTTGAGCACGATGTCCACGGGGCGGCCGTCCTCGAGGTACGGCAGGTCCTCCTCGGGCAGCACGCGCGAGACCACGCCCTTGTTGCCGTGGCGGCCGGCCATCTTGTCGCCCACGGCCAGCTTGCGCTTGATGGCGACGTACACCTTCACCATCTTGATGACGCCCGGCGGGAGCTCGTCGCCCTTCTTGATGCGGGCGATCTTCTCGCCGAAGGCCAGCTTCACGGCCTCGGTGGTCTCCTCGAGGTTGCGCAGGATGTCGCGCAGCTTGCCGTCGAGCGCGTCCCCGACGGAGATCTCCGTCCAGTACTTGTAGGGCACGGTGGAGAGGAGCTCGTCGTTGACGATGTCGCCCTTCTTCAGCAGGATCTTGCCCTTGTCATCCACGAGCTTGCCCTGGATCTCCTTCGTCCGGAGCATGGTGCGGATGCGGTTGTAGGCGCTGTCGCGCAGGACCTTGATCTCGTCGTTCTGGTCCTTGAGGAGCTTGGCCTCCTCCATCGACTCGATCTGCTTGGCGCGCTCGTCCTTCTCCACGCCCTTGCGGCTGAACACCTTGGCGTTGATGACGGTGCCCACGACGCCCGGAGGCACGCGCAGCGAGCTGTCACGCACGTCGCCGGCCTTCTCGCCGAAGATGGCGCGAAGGAGCTTCTCCTCGGGAGAGAGCTGGGTCTCGCCCTTGGGGGTGATCTTGCCGACCAGCACGTCGCCGGGCTTCACCTCGGCGCCGATGCGGATGATGCCGCTCTCGTCCAGGTCCTTGAGCGCCTCCTCACCCACGTTCGGGATGTCGCGGGTGATCTCCTCCTTGCCGAGCTTGGTGTCGCGCGCGATGCACTCGAACTCCTCGATGTGGATGGACGTGAAGACGTCCTCCTTGAGGATGCGCTCGGAGATGAGGATGGAGTCCTCGAAGTTGTAGCCCTGCCACGGCATGAACGCGACGACCACGTTCTGGCCGAGCGCGAGTTCACCCGTCTCGGTAGCGGGTCCGTCCGCGATCACGTCACCCTTGCGCACCCGGTCGCCCTTGCGAACGATGGGCTTCTGGTTGAGGCACGTGTTCTGGTTGGAGCGCTGGTACTTGAGCAGGTTGTAGATGTCGACTTCGCTCGAGATGTCGAAGGCGCCCGTGGAGGAGTCGGCCTTCACCACGATGCGGCCGGCGTCCACGCTCTCGACAGTGCCGTCACGCCGGGCCACGCAGGTGACGCCGGAGTCGCGGGCGACGATCGCCTCGATGCCGGTGCCCACGAGCGGAGCCGCGGTGCGCAGCAGCGGCACCGCCTGGCGCTGCATGTTCGAGCCCATGAGCGCGCGGTTCGCGTCGTCGTTCTCGAGGAACGGGATGAGCGAGGCGGCCACGGACACGAGCTGGTTGGGCGACACGTCCATCAGGTCGACGTCCTCGGCCTTGGACTGGACGAACTCGCCGCTGCGGCGCGCCTGCACGAGCGCGTTGACGAACTTGCCCTTGGCGTCCGTCTCCGCGTTGGCCTGCGCGATGGTGTGCTTCTCCTCCTCGAGCGCGGAGTAGAAGGCCACGTCCCCGGTGACCGAGCCGGCCTCCACCTTCTTGTACGGCGTCTCGACGAAGCCGAACTCGTTGACGCGAGCGTAGGTGGACAGCGACGCGATGAGGCCGATGTTCGGGCCTTCCGGCGTCTCGATGGGGCAGATGCGGCCGTAGTGCGTCGGGTGCACGTCGCGCACCTCGAAGCCCGCGCGCTCGCGCGTGAGACCACCGGGCCCGAGCGCGGACAGACGCCGCTTGTGGGTCACCTCGGACAGGGGGTTGGTCTGGTCCATGAACTGCGACAGCTGGCTGGACCCGAAGAACTCCTTGATGACCGCGGTCACGGGCTTGGCGTTGATGAGATCGTGCGGCATGAGCGTCTCGATCTCCTGGAGGCTCATGCGCTCCTTGATCGCCCGCTCCATGCGCACCAGACCGATGCGGTACTGGTTCTCCAGGAGCTCGCCCACGGCGCGCACACGGCGGTTGCCGAGGTGATCGATGTCGTCGATCACGCCCTTGCCGTTCTTGAGGTCCACCAGGTAGCGGATGACCTCGAGGATGTCCCGCTTGGTGAGGATCTGCCCGTCGAGCGGCTCCTCGAGGCCGAACTTGAAGTTCAGCTTGAGGCGGCCGACCTTGGACAGGTCGTAGCGCTCGGGGTTGAAGAACAGGTTGCTGAAGAGATTGGTGGCCGTCTCGGGCGTCGGGGGATCACCCGGGCGCAGACGCCGGTAGATCTCCATGATCGCCTGCTCGGGCGTCTCGATCTTGTCCAGCATCAACGTCTCACGCAGGTAGGGACCCACGTTGAGGTTGTCGATGAAGAGGACCTTGAACTCCTTGATGTCGCGCTTGAGGAGCTCGTCGACCTTCTCCTGCGAGACTTCCTCGTTGCACTCGAGGATGACCTCGCCGGTGTTCTCGTCCACCACGTCGTAGGCGGACACCTTGGTGAAGAGCTCATCCGCGTCGATGGGGAGCGTCTTCATCTTGGCCGCCTCGAGCTTCTTGATGGCGGCGCGGGTGAACTTGCGGTTCTTCTTGACGATGATGTCGCCCGTCTTGGTCTTGATGTCGCGCGTGGCGCGCTGACCGGGCAACAGCTCCAGCTCCACCGACTTCTCGAAGTCGACGTTGCTCTGGAGGTAGATGGTCTCCGTGGCGTAGTAGTAGTTGAGCATCTCCTCGGTGGAGCCGCGGAACTCCAGAGGATTCTTCTTGGCGGTGTCGGACACCGCGCCCAGGGCGCGGATGAGCACCGTGGCCGGCAGCTTGCGGCGCCGGTCGATGCGGACGTACAGGATGTCCTTGTGGTCGAACTCGAAGTCGATCCACGAGCCGCGGTACGGGATGATGCGGGCGTTGTAGAGCAGCTTGCCAGACGAGTGGCTCTTGCCCTTGTCGTGGTCGAAGAAGGCACCCGGGCTGCGGTGCAGCTGGCTGACCACCACGCGCTCGGTGCCGTTGATGATGAAGGTGCCGTTCTGGGTCATCAGCGGGATTTCCCCGAAGTAGACCTCCTGCTCCTTCACGTCACGAATCGACTGGGCGCCCGTCTCCTCGTCCTTGTCCCACACGACCAGACGCACAACGACCTTGATGGGGGCCGAGTAGGTCATGCCACGCTGGTGGCACTCGTCCACATCGTACTTGGGCTTCTCGAGGTGGTAGCTCACGAACTCCAGCGAGGACGTCTCGTTGAAGTCGCGGATGGGGAAGACCGACTTGAAGACTCCCTGCAGTCCGAGGTCCTCGCGCTTCTCGGGCGGGATATCCGCCTGGAGGAACTTCTCGTAGGACTGCTTCTGGATGTTGATGAGGTTGGGAATGTCGATGGTCTTCGCGATCTTCGCGAAGGTCTTCCGCACTCGGAAGTTGTTCTGGATCTGCGTCGGCATTCAAACTCCGGGGCGAGCAAGCTCGGGCGGGACGAGCTCGGAAAACGCGCAGCGGCAGCGGGAAATTTACAAATACGGAAAGGGCAGAACCGGCGCACCCTTTCCGGGCACGCCGGCCTGCTCAACCGGTCAGGAGGCGCCGGGAATTTCCCGAAACCCGGCGCCGGCCTGAATCGGAATTACTTGATGTCGACGGTGGCGCCAGCGGCGACGAGCTGGTCCTTGATCTTCTTGGCGTCGTCCTTGTTGACGCCCTCCTTCACCGGCTTGGGAGCGCCCTCGACCAGGTCCTTGGCCTCCTTCAGGCCCAGGCCGGTGATCGCGCGGATCTCCTTGATGACGTTGATCTTGTTCGCCCCGGCGTTGGCCAGGATGACGTTGAACTCCGTCTTCTCCTCGACAGGAGCGGCGGCGGGGCCAGCGGCGGGGCCAGCGGCCACGGCCACGGCGGCGGCGGAAACGCCCCACTTGCCCTCGAGCTGCTTGACCAGCTCGGCGGCCTCCATGACCGTCAGGGAGGAGAGCTGCTCGACAATCGCGTTCAGGTCAGCCATTTCGATGTCCTTCTTTCAGCTTGTAACGGTCTGCGCTCCCCGTGGGAGGCAAGGACCGGGGGGTTGCGGTGGGTTTGCTTCTGGAGACGATTACTTCGGCTGCTGCTGATCCACATTGGCCTGGAGCACGCGGGCCAGCTGGGAGCCGGGGGCCGCGATGGTGCGCACGAGCTTGCCGGCGGGCTGGTTGAGCATGCCGAGCAGCTGAGCGCGCAGCTCCGGCAGACCGGGCATCTTCGCCAGGGCCTTCACGCCCTCGACGTCGACGCGACGACCCTGCACGGACGCGCTGCGGACCTTGATGGTCTCCAGGTCCTTGATGAAGTCCGTGAGGATCTTCGCCGGGGCCACGACGTCGTCGTAGCTGATGGCGATGGCCACGGGACCCACGAAGTCCTCGGCGATGACCTCCACCGGAGTGCCCTTCGCGGCACGCTTGGCCAGCGTGTTCTTGAGAACCTTGTAGTCCACCTTGCCGTCGCGGAACTTCTTGCGCAGCTTGGTGACCGTCTCCACGTTCAGCTTGGAAAACTCAGCGACGATCGCGGTCTGCGCCCGCGAAAACTTCTCGTTGAGCTCCTTGATGAGTTCTTCCTTCTCGCTCTTGATCACTTGGTTTCACCTCCTCACGACGCCCACCCGAAGGCGGGCTGGATTACCTGGGCCACCACGGTGGCAGAGCGAGAGGAGCCTCGAAAGGCACCACACCGCACCTCCAGTCTCGGCAGGGTGGCTCCGCACGAGCCGTTTGAACCCAGGGTGTTCTTCCCGCTTCCGACCGGTTGCCCGGTTGCCAACGGAGGGCGGGAGCCCCACTCTGGATCCCTGCTGTCTGGGACCAGGGATGTCTGGAGCGCCGTGCCTCATCGACGTGGCGCTCCAATTGCAAAAGCCGGGGCGCTATACCCGCGGCTTCGCCAAACGTCCAGCGAAATCTGTTGGAAGGGTGTCAGATGGACAACGGGGCGGGCCTCGAACTGAAAGGCCACGCCCCGGTCGGTACGACGAACAGCCCTCCCCCACCGGACTAGCGGTGACGGGCAAGGATCTCGGTGGTGTCGATCTTGATGCCCGGGCTCATGGTCGCCGAGATGGCGATGCCCTTGAGGTAGACGCCCTTGGCGGTGGCCGGCTTGAGCTTCATGACCAGATCGATCAGGGCGTTGAAGTTGTCCTGGAGCTTCTCCGGGGCGAACGACGCCTTGCCGAGCTTGGCGTGCACGATGCCCGCCTTCTCCGCGCGGAACTCCACCTTACCGCCCTTGGCTTCACGGACGGCCTTGGCCACGTCCATGGTCACCGTGCCCACCTTGGGGTTGGGCATGAGGCCACGGGGACCGAGCACCTTACCGAGACGGCCGACGACGCCCATCATGTCCGGCGTGGCGATGACGGTGTCGAAGTCGAGGAAACCACCCTCGATGCGCTTGGCCAGGTCATCCCCGCCCACCACGTCAGCGCCGGCGGTCTCGGCGTCGGTGGCGCGCTCGCCCTTGGCGAACACGGCCACGCGCACCGTGGCGCCCGTGCCATGAGGGAGAACCACGGCGCCACGGACCATCTGGTCCGCGTGCTTCGGGTCCACGCCCAGGTTGAGCGCGACCTCGACGGTCTGGTCGAACTTGGTGCCACGCGCGCTGGTGGTCTGCTTGAGGGCCTGGAAGCCATCGGCGATCGTGTAGCGCTTGTTGCGGTCCACCTTCTCGGCGGCCGCGCGGAACTTCTTACCGGTCTGAGGCATTGGGAAAGTCCTCTTGTATCGAAGGAGTGAGAGTGGAAGGAGTTAGCCGACGACGTCGATGCCCATCGAGCGGGCGGTGCCCGAGATGGTGCGCATGGCGGCCTCGAGGGAACCCGCGGTGGTGTCCTCGATCTTCTTCTTGGCGATCTCCTCCAGCTGCTTCTGGGTGATCTGCCCCACCTTCTCCTTGCCCGGCTTCTTGGCGCCCGAGCCCTTCTTCTTCTCGGTGTGCAGGCCCGCCGCCTTCTTGATGAGGACGGCCGCGGGGGGCGTCTTCAAGATGAAGGTGAAGGAGCGATCCTGGTACACGGTGATGATGACCGGGATGATGAGGCCTTCCTTGGCCTCCGCCTGGGTCTTGGCGTTGAACTGCTTGCAGAACTCCATGATGTTCACGCCCTGCTGACCGAGCGCGGGGCCGATCGGAGGAGCGGGGTTCGCCTTACCGGCGGGAATCTGCAGCTTGACCTGCCCTGTGACCTTCTTCATCGCCTGACGACTGCCTTTCGAATTGGTGGTGATGGCGGACCGCTTGACGGAGCGGGCCTCCCACCCTGGGTATCCCCGGCACGCGTGAGCGGCCAGGGAAGACTGCTAGCCGGCGGTCTTCTCCACCTGCATGAAATCGAGCTCCACGGGGGTGGCGCGACCGAAGATGCTCACGAGCACCTTCACCCGGCCCTTCTCCGCGTTCACTTCTTCCACCGTGCCATTGAAGTTGGCGAACGGACCGTCGATCACGCGCACGGTGTCCCTCTCGGAGAACTGGACCTTGGGCTTGGGCTTGAGCGTTCCCTCGGAGATCTGCGAGGTGATCCGCTTCACTTCCGCCTCGGACATGGGCAGGGGCTGCTCGTTCTGCGACACGCCGGGGAAGCCCGTGATCTTCGCCGTGTTCTTCACCAGGTGCAGGGACCGGTCGTTCATCTCCATCTGCACGAAGATGTAGCCGGGGAAGAACTTGCGACGGGAGGACTTCTTCTCCCCCTTCACCATCTCGACGACCTGCTCCATGGGAATCAGGATTTCACCGAAGAACTCCTGCAACCCCTTGAGGCGGATCTGCTCCTCCAGGCTCTTCTTGGCTTGGTTCTCGAAGTTCGAGTGGGTGTGAACCACGTACCATTTCATCGCCATTACAACTTCCCCCAAACGGCCGGGATCCACTCCACCATGAGGTTGTAGGCGAGCGTATCAATGCCGAACAGGAGAATGGCCGCCACGATGGAGGCGACGATGACCGCCATGGTGGACGCCCGGGTCTCGTCCAAGGTCGGCCAGGTCACCTTCATCAACTCCGCGGCGACGTCCAAGGAGACGACATGCGTCTTGGGATGGAAGTAGATCCCCAGCACGATGCCGATGGCGATCACGAAGCCCAACAGGGTCGAGACCTTCCAATCCAGGCCCTCGATGATGTCGGGATCGCTCCAACCGAACCGGCCCCAGAGCAGGCCGCACACGTGCTCCAGGAAGAACGCGAAGATGAGTCCCGCGATGAGGAAGAAAATGACCACGAGCCGCTTCGGGTCCATGCCCGAGCGGTTGGCCTGCTGGCTGGCTTCGGATGCCGCTGCCATGATTCCTCGCTGACTGAATGCTAGCTGGTACCACAAAACACAGGGACCCCCGATACGTGGGTACCGGGGGTCCCTGCAACTGAAAAACTGGCAGGCCAGGAGGGATTCGAACCCCCAACACGCGGATTTGGAGACCGCTGCTCTACCGTTGGAGCTACTGGCCTAAAGAATACCGGACGACAACAGCCGACCTAGACCTTACCTTCCTTATGGACGGTATGCTTGCGCTCGCGGGGGCAGAACTTGCTCAGCTCGAGCTTGTCCTGGCTCTTCCGCTTGTTCTTGGTCGTGTAGTAGTTCCGCTCCTTGCAGGTCGTGCACTCGAGCGAAATGATGCTGCGGTTACCCTTGGGCATGGCGTGATCTCGATAAACACGAGGGAAAGCTGTACGTGACAGCTTCCCCTCGGGGTTGAATCAGGGTGAGGGCGGGCGAGATGCCCACCCTTCGAGACTAGGCGATGATCTCGGCGACGACGCCGGCGCCCACGGTACGGCCACCCTCACGCACGGCGAAGCGCAGTTCCTTCTCCATCGCCACCGGCATGATGAGCTCCACCTCGATGGCGATGTTGTCGCCCGGCATCACCATCTCGACGTTGTCCGGCAGCTTCACCGTGCCCGTCACGTCCGTGGTGCGGAAGTAGAACTGGGGACGGTAGCCCTTGAAGAACGGCGTGTGACGGCCACCCTCCTCCTTCGAGAGCACGTAGATCTGCGCCTTGAACTTGGTGTGCGGCGTGATGCTGCCCGGCTTGGCGATGACCTGGCCGCGCTCGATGTCCTCGCGCTTGAGGCCGCGCACCAGCGCGCCGATGTTGTCGCCCGCCCGGCCCTCGTCCAGCAGCTTGCGGAACATCTCCACGCCCGTCACCACCGTCTTCTGCGTGGCCTTCAGGCCCACCACTTCCACTTCCTCGCCCACCTTGATGATGCCGCGCTCCACGCGGCCGGTGGCCACCGTTCCGCGGCCCGCGATGGAGAACACGTCCTCCACCGGCATCAGGAAGGGCTTGTCCGTGGCGCGCTGGGGCGTGGGGATGTAGCTGTCCACCGCCTCCATCAGCTTCAGGATCGCCGGCTCGCCAATCTCCGACGCGTCGCCCTCGAGCGCCTTCACCGCGCTGCCCGGAACAATCGGAATCGAGTCCCCGGGGAAGTCGTACTTCTTGAGGAGGTCACGCACCTCCATCTCCACGAGCTCGCGCAGCTCGGGGTCATCCAGCAGGTCCACCTTGTTCAGGAAGACCACGATGTAGGGCACGCCCACCTGACGGGCCAGCAGGATGTGCTCGCGCGTCTGCGGCATCGGGCCGTCCGCCGCCGACACCACCAGGATGGCGCCGTCCATCTGCGCCGCGCCCGTGATCATGTTCTTCACGTAGTCGGCGTGTCCCGGGCAGTCCACGTGCGCGTAGTGCCGGTTCTTCGTCTTGTACTCCACGTGCGCCGTGGAGATGGTGATGCCGCGCTCGCGCTCCTCCGGCGCCTTGTCGATCTGGTCGTACGCGAGGAACGTCGCGCCGCCGGTCTTCGCCAGCACCTTCGTGATGGCCGCCGTGAGGGACGTCTTGCCGTGGTCAACGTGGCCGATGGTGCCGATGTTGACGTGCGGCAAGCTTCTGTCGAACTTTTCCTTGGACATTACGACGCTCCTCGAAAAATGGAGCCCTGAACCAGGATTGAACTGGTGACCTCATCCTTACCAAGGATGCGCTCTGCCAACTGAGCTATCAGGGCTTGTCTATGCGCCTACAACACAACCTGGAACTGGAGCGGGAAATGGGATTCGAACCCACGACATTCAGCTTGGAAGGCTGACGCTCTACCAACTGAGCTATTCCCGCGATTCCGATGGAGGGGGTTGGATTCGAACCAACGAAGGCGTGAACCGGCAGATTTACAGTCTGCTCCCTTTGGCCACTTGGGTACCCCTCCGAACCGCTCGCTTCAACTACCGCACATCCACTGCTCTTCCTACTGCTTTCTTCATCTCGGGCCCTCATCCGCGGCCCCGTCTGCTTGGCCGGCGGCGGGATTTGAACCCGCGACCTACTGATTACAAATCAGTTGCTCTACCGACTGAGCTACACCGGCGTCCGACTCCTGGCAACTGCCCCCGACCCGCCCATCCGCCCCGCCGGAGTCCGTTACCGGCCCCGTCGAGGCGCGCCCTTTTAGAAGTCCCTGCCCCCCGAGTCAAGCCGTTTTCATCCGGGGGGGTTCTACTTTCCAGCGGGCGGGCGGGCTGTCCCCCGCTGCCGGGCGGCCTCGTATAGCAGAATGGCCGCGGAGACGGACGCATTGAGTGAGCCGACCTGACCGAGCATCGGAATCTGGAGGCGGAAGTCACAGTGTTCCAGGACGCCCTGGCGCACGCCGGCTCCCTCGGCCCCCACCACCACCGCCAGGGGGCCATCGAGCCGGGCCCGCCACAAGGGCTCCGTCGAGTGGGGATCCGCCGCGGCGATCCACGCGCCCGATTCCTTGAGTTCCTCGAGGGCCCGCGACACGTTGACCACCCGGGCGATGGGGCAGTGTTCCACCGCGCCCGCCGAGGCCTTGGCCACCACGCCCGTGACCTGCACCGCCCGGTCCTTCGCGATGACGATGCCGTGGGCCCCCAACGCGTGCGCCGAGCGGATGATGGCGCCGAAGTTGTGGGGATCCTGGATGCCATCCAGCACGACCCACAGGGGCGCGCGGCCCGAGTCGGCGGCCGATTCGATCAGATCCGAGAGTTCCGCGTATTCGAAGCTCCGCATCTCGGCCACCACGCCTTGATGCACGCCCCCTTCCGCCAGGCTCGCCAGCCGCTCGCGGGGCACCCGCTCCACCCGCACCCCCGCATCCCGTGCCCGGCTGAAGATCTCCGCCGCGGCCTTCGCCGCGAGCTGCCCCTCCGTGACGAAGAGCCGCTCCACGCGGTCCGCGTGCGCCCGCAGCGACTCCATGACCGGGTTGACCCCGTACACGTAGCGCTGCTCGCCCCGCTCCCGCTCCACCCCCCGCTCACTGCCCTTCGCTGGTCGCTGTCGCACCACGGGCTACAGGACCTCCACGGGCACCGAGAGCGTCTTCTGCTGCCGAGCGCACAGTTGCTCCGAGCAGATGAAGAACGTGAGCTTCGCCTCCACCCGGCCCTTGCCCACGGCGTCGGCCTTGAACGGCACCTCGAAGCGCGGATCCACGAACGTCTGACCCGCCGCCTTCTTCGCCACCGAGTCCTTCAGCGCCAGCTTGTCCTGCGCCGGCACCACGCCCGTCCCCTTGAGCTCCAGCTTCAACGGGGCCTCGTCCGACACGTGCGCGCCCGCCTTGCTCTTGATGGCGAGCACGAACACCCCCGACTGCCCCGCCTTCACCTGCGCGGAGGACCCCCCGGTGCTCACCTCGTACAGCGTGGCCGGGTCCACCTGCTCCTCGGCACGGGCGGGCGAGCAGGCGAGCGCCAACAGGGCGGCGGCCAGGGTCGTGATGTGTCGGATATGGGGCATGGCTCTTCCTCCGGAATGCGGAACCGCCCCTATATCACCGGCTCTTCCGCCGCTGGCGACCTCTTTGGGCCCTCAGGCCCGCGGCCGAGAGGCCCGCTTGCGCCGGGGAGGGACCGCCGCCGGGGCCCGCTCGGGCGCGCCGATCGCCGGGGCCCCCGTCGCCAGTTGCTCGGCCCGCTCGATGATGGTGCCCGCGAGGTCCAGACCCGTGGCCGATTCCATCTCCGGCAGCGCCGGGGAGCTGTTGACCTCGAAGACCTTGGGGTGTCCCTCCTCCACGTCGAGCAGATCCACCCCCGCGACCTCCAACCCCACCAGCACGGCCGTCTTCTCCGCCGCCTCGCGCTGGGAGTCGGTCAGCTCCAGCCGCTCCAGGCGCGCGCCCCGGTTCAGCGTGTATGACATCCGTCCGACCCGAGGCCGACGGCGCACCGCCGCCACCGCCTTGCCTCCCACCACCAACACCCGCACATCCTGCCCGGAGTGTTTCACGTATTGCTGGACGATCAGGTTGTGTCCCAGGCCCAGGATGGCCTCGAGCGCCGCTTCGAGCGATTGCAGGCTCTCGCAGACCATCACCCCGCGCTTCTCCTGGCCCTGCAACAGCTTCACCAGGACCGGCACCCCACCCACCAGGCCCACCATGGCCTTCAAGTCGGCCGCGTCCCGCGCCATCACCGTCGCCGGAATGTCGATGCCGTGCGCCGACAACAACTGCAACGAGCGCATCTTGTTGCGTGACTCGGCGATGGCCCGCGCCGTGTTCACCAGCGCCATGCCCCCCATGGCGAACTGGTTCACCACCGCCAGGCCGTAGTTGTTGATGGATTGCGCGATGCGCGGAATGACCACGTCACACGGCGGCAATCGGCGGCGGCGGTAGTAGAGGTTGGCCCGCCGTCCATCCAGGTGCATCTCCACCCGGACCGGATTGAGCACCCGCACCTGATGCCCTCGCGTGCGCGCGGCCTCGACCAGGCGCTTGGTGGACGAAATGGAGGCGGAGCGCGACAGGATGGTGATCTTCATGGGCGGCCCGGGGGCCGGGCGCAGACATAGCCCCGGCCCCTCACCACGTAAAGCCACCCCGGATCGCTTCTAGCGCCGCTGGACGGCGCGAACCTCGATGTTCACCGGGTTGGACGGCGTGGAGTTCGTGATGCGCTCGCACGTCGTGCCATTGAACGCCACGCCCGCGGGCGTGAGGTTCCAGGTGTTCGCGCCCGGCGCGAGCCGCTCGCCGTTGATGTAGACCACCAGCAGCTCCTCGGAGCTGGGCTGCTCGGAGGCGCTGAAGCTCAGCACGCAGGGCTCGTCCACCGTCACCTTGTCGGTGATCTCCCGCAGCGCGTTCACCAGCTCCGTGCGGTTGGCCGCCTGGTAGAAGCGGCGCTCGCACTTGCCCACCGACGTCTCACACCGGTCGCCCGCGCCGCACTGCGCGTCCGTCGTGCACTCGCGCGCGAAGCCGCCCGCGTCCGCCATGCCGTTGAGCGTCGCCACACCCCGGCGGCCCGACTCGCTGCTCGAGTTGAAGTCCGCGCCGAAGCCGATGACGATGGTCTGGATCTTCTTGGCCTGCAGCGCCTGCACCGCCGCCACCGACGCGTCCGTGTCCAGGCAGCCGATGTCCGGCGCGCCCTCGCAGGAGGCCGTCAGCGTGCAGAAGCACTTGGGGCTCGGGTAGGGGTCCGCGAACTGCGAGTTGCAGTTGGGCAGACCGTCCGTCAGCAGCAGCACGAAGCTCGAGCGGCTGGCCGACTGCAGATCCGCCAGATTGCCCACGTACCGCAGGCTCAGGCTCGTGGGCGTACCGCCCACCGGCACCTGCTCGTTCGTGGTCGAGGAGTTCTTGATGGCCAGCAGCCGGGTCTTCACCTGGTTGGCGTTGGCGACGAGCTGGGTCGCGTCCTCGACGGTGTCCGCGGGCAGGGGCACGCTGAGCGACGACGTCGCGCCACACGAGTCCCCCTGGCTCTGATCCGGGTAGGTCGTGAGCCCGATGCGCGCGATGGAGCCGCTGCTGTCGAGGAAGTCCGACATCGCCGCCTGCAACTCGCTCCAGCGCGTGGGACAGGTCGCCGTGTTGCACGGGTTGGACTCGGAGCCACACAGGCCCCGGCCGGTCGTACAGGCCGGCCGCGACGGATCCACCGGCGCCGTCATGGAGCCGGACGTGTCCACCAGCAACATCAGGTTCGGCTTGCTCGCCTTCGCCGTGACGACCCGGGTCTCGGTCGTCTGGGCGATGGCCAGCGGCTCCACGGGCTCGAAGTCATAGGTCTGGCAGGCCGTGGCGAGCACTCCGCTCAGGGCACTCACCGCCAGGAAGCTCAACAGGCTCAGCTTGGCGCGCATAAGTTGGAATCGCTCCTCGAAAGGGGGGGACACGAGCTCGACTCGCGCCCACACAGGGTCCGGCCCTGAAATCAGGGCGAGGATAGCCTCCTCCACCTTCGCACGGCCAGCCTCAATGCACCGCCTCCCTAAAGAGCGAGAGTGCGTGCGCCGTCCGTCAGTCGCCACAACGACGCGAGCCCCATCACCTCGTCCAGGGTCCCCGTCAACGCCTCGGGCGCGTATCCACAGATTCTTACCGTGGTGTCACACGCCACCAGCCGCGCGCCGAGCTCCCGCGCCTCCGCCAGCATGCGCGCCGGGGCCAGCACTCCCAGTTCGAGCGCCCGCGCGTGCTCCGCGTCCTCGCGCGCGCCCACCGGCTCGCCGAAGCGGCCCTCCACCAGCGCGCGCAGCGCCTCGAAGGCGAAGACGAAGTACACCTGCTCGCCCATCGCCACCGCGGTGATGCCCATCGTCGCCGCCTGGAAGGCGGGCTCGTACGTGGCGTGCTGCAAGAAGAAGAAGACCCGTCCGGCCATGATCCCCCACCCTACACTCCCCACCCGGTCCCGGCCTATAAACCCAGGGCCGTCTCCACCCCCGACCCGAGGCCGCCCATGCGCCCCTCCCCCGCGTCCGCTTCTGGCCGGCCCCTCTCGCTCCCTCCCGCGCCGCGTGTCCTCCTCGGCGCACTCGCCGCGTGGCTCGCCCTCGCCCCCACCCAGGCACCCTCCGCGCAGGAGCCCGCCTCCCCGCCCCCTCAGGACGTATCCCGTCAGGACGATGGGGCGGCGCTCGGGACCGAGACGATGAAGGAGCTCGTCGTGCTCGCCCAGAGTCCCGACGCCGCCGAGGCCCAGCGCATCCGCGCCATCGAGGTCCTCGCCCTGGTGACGCCCCCGGAGGCCACCGAGCACCTCACCCAGCTGCTCCGCACTCCGTCGCTTCCGCCCGCCTTGCGCCTGACCGCCATGGCCTCGCTCCAGCGGCGCGTGGGCGTCGACGCGCTCCCCGCGATCCTCCCCATGCTGGACGACGACAACCCCCAGGTGCGCGCCCCCACCGCCCGGGCCATCGGGCGCATGGGCGGCGCCACGGCCCGGGGCGCCCTGGAGCAACGGCTCGCCCAGGAAGAGCAGCCCGAGGTCCGCGAGGCGCTCCAGCAGGCCCTGAGTGATGTCGAGCCGTGAGCCCTGGGCCCCCGCGCCCCTCGCATCCCCGGGGCGCTTCCATTAGATGAGGCGCATGCGCCCCACCGTCCTCCTCTTCGATATCGACGGCACCCTCATCGACAACGCCGGCTCCGGCCGCCGCTCCATGGATCTCGCCTTCCAGGAGCTCCACCAGCGCCCCGATGCCTGTGAATCCTTCAGCCTGTCCGGCATGACGGATCAGGCCATCGTTCGCAAGGCGCTCGAGATCATCGGCGTGCCGGCCACCCCCGAGGCCATCTCCGCCGTCATCTCCACCTACCTGCGCCACCTCGCCCAGGAAGTGCTCCGGGTGGAGGACGCGCGCTACCGCCTCCACGTCGGCATGCGCGAGGCCGTCGATGCCGCGCTCGCCCGCCCCGGCTTCGCGGTGGGGCTCGGCACCGGCAACGTGCGCGAGGGCGCCCGCATCAAGCTCGAGCGCGTGGGCATCCACGACCGCTTCTCCTTCGGCGGCTTCGGGTGCGACCACGAGAACCGCGTGGAGCTCATCCGCCATGGCGCCCGCAGCGGCGCGGCCCAGCTCGGCGTCCCCCTGGAGGACTGCCGCGTCGTCGTCATCGGCGACACCCCCAAGGACGTCGACGCCGCCAAGGGCATCGGCGCGAGCTGCATCGGCGTGGGCACCGGCCACTTCACCCCCGCGCAGCTCCTGGACGCGGGCGCCACGCACGCCTTCGCGGATTTCACCCACCGCGAAGCGCTCGCCACCCTGCTCGGCGAGGCCTGAGACGCCCTCGGATATGCTATCTCCGGCCGTCCCGCCCGGCCCCGGAGGAGCCTCCCGCCCATGTCGCTGTCCACGCTCGAAGCCTACGATCTCGTCCGTTTCGCCGAGGCCTTCGACTCGAGACTGGCCAGCGCCGAGGAGCTGCTCGCCGGCCGTCCGGGCCTGGAGCGCGAGAAGGAATGGCTCGCCACGGCCCTGAGGCTGCTGCGCGCCGAGCGGGCCCCGGCCCAGGCCATCCTGGACAAGGTGCGTGACCTGCCCGAGCTCGAGGAGGTGCGCGAGGAGTTCGCCTACACCCAGCAGAACGCCTGGGTGGACGCCCTGGAGAAGGTGCACGCCGGCATCACCTTCTGCGCGAGCAGCCGCGCCCCCGTCATCGAGGCGCTCTTTCCCCACCTCAAGTTCCCCCAGCTGCGCCGCGCCTCCCGCGACGCGCTCCAGGAGTTCGTCTCCGGCTACGAGCGCCGGCTCAAGTCCTCCTACGTCTCGCGCATCCTCGCCCGCGAGGACTTCGCCTTCGTGCGCCCCGTGCTGGAGCAGGTCGCCACCGCCTACGCCCAGTGGCAGTCCTGCTTCGTCCCCGTGCAGCTGCCCCACGAGCAGGCCGCGCCCCTGCGCGCGGAGCTCATCGCGCTCGGCAAGCGCCTGGACCTCGCCCTGCGCCAGGCGCGCTCCCTCGCCGAGGCTGCCCTCGCGCCCCTGACCGAGGCCTTCGAGAACTCCGGCCTCGCCAGCAAGCCCCGCCGCCGCGCCGCCCGCGGACTGCCGCTCGGCGAGACCGTGGACGTGCCCGACAGCGAGCTGCCCGAGCCCTCCGCCGAGGCGCTCGACGCGCCCCCGCCCTCCACGTCCGAGGAGCCGAGCGCGGCGGAGCTGGCCGAACTCGCGGCGCTCGCCGGGTCCACTTCCGAGCCGCTGCCCGAGGCCCCCGCCGCGCCCTCCGAGCCCCTGCCGGCCCCCGTCCAGGCCGAGGCCCCCACGCCCGAGGCGCCCGGGGCGTCCGAGCCCGCCGTCGAGGCCCCTGCCGCCGAGGAGGGCAAGCCCGCGAAGCCGGCGGGCAAGCGCGGCCGCAAGAAGGCCGAGGCCAAGTCCTCTACTCCGGAGTCGACCTGAGCGCGGAGGCCCCAGGCCCCTGTTATGGAGAAACCGGCCATGGCCGACGTCGCCCTTCCCATTGATCCGCTCCTGCCGCAGCTCGTCAGCACGCTGCGCGCCTCGTCCTCGCTCGTGCTGGAGGCCCCTCCGGGCGCCGGCAAGACGACCCGCGTGCCCCGCGCCCTGCTCGAGGCGGGCCTGGGCCAGGGCAAGGAGATCGTCGTCCTGCAGCCCCGGCGACTGCCCACCCGGCTCGCCGCCAATCGCGTGTCCGAGGAGATCGGCGAGCGCGTGGGCGAGACCGTGGGCTACCAGGTGCGCTTCGAGGACGTGCGCGGCCCCAAGACGCGGCTGTCCTTCGTCACCGAGGGCGTGCTCGGCCGCCGCCTGCTGTCCGACCCCACCCTGCGCGATGTCTCCGTGGTGGTGCTCGACGAGTTCCACGAGCGCCACCTGTCCGCGGACATCTCGCTCGCGCTCTTGCGCCGGCTCCAGATGGGCCCCCGGCCCGACCTGAAGGTCGTGGTGATGTCCGCCACGCTCGAGGCCGCCCCCATCAGCGCCTACCTCGGCGGCTGCCCCACCCTGCGCTCCGAGGGCCGGCGCTTCGACGTGAGCGTCGAGTACCTGCCCGCCCCCGACGAGCGCTACCTCGACGCCCAGGTGCTCTCCGGCATCAAGCGCCTGCACGCCAACGGCCTGGATGGCGACGTGCTCGTGTTCCTGCCGGGCGCGGGGGAGATCCGCCGGGCGCGCGACGCCTGCGCCGAGTTCGCCGAGCGCCATGACATCGAGCTGTTGCCCCTGCACGGTGACCTGAGCCCCGCCGAGCAAGACCGGGCCGTGCGCAAGAGCTCGCGCCGGAAGATCATCCTCTCCACCAACGTGGCCGAGACGTCCGTCACCATCGACGGGGTGGCGGCCGTCATCGACAGTGGCCTGGCGCGCGTGGCCTCGCACTCGCCCTGGTCCGGCCTGCCCATCCTCAAGCTCGCCAAGGTGAGCCGCGCCAGCGCCACCCAGCGCGCGGGCCGCGCCGGCCGTACCCGCTCCGGCCACTGCCTGCGGCTCTACACCCAGCACGACTTCGACGGCCGGCCCGAGCAGGACGCCCCCGAAATCCGCCGAATGGACCTGGCCGAGACGGTGCTCTCCCTGCGCGCCTCGGGCATCCACGACCTGGGCGCCTTCCCCTTCTTCGAGCCGCCGCCCGCCGCGTCACTCGAGGCCGCGGAGGGCCTCTTGCGCCGTCTGGGCGCCGTGTCCGCCGAGGGCCGGGTGACGGACGTGGGCCAGCGGCTGCTCCGCTTCCCCCTGCACCCGCGCCAGGCGCGCATCATCGTCGAGGGCGAGCGGCGGGGCGTGGGCGCCGACTCGGCCCTGCTGGCCGCGCTCGTGGGAGAGCGGGACATCCGCCGGGAGGCCCGCACCCAGATGTCCGGACCCGGCCGGGCCGCCCAGGTCGTGGCCGGTCCGTCCGACCTGCTGGAGCTGCTCGAGCGCTTCCGCCAGGCCGAGCGCGCCCAGTTCGCCTCGGGCCGCGTGCAGTCCCTGTCCCTGGAGGCCGGCGCCGTGCAGGCGGTGGACCGGGTCCAGCGCCAACTGCGGCGCGCCGTGCGGGAACAGGGCGCCCGGCCCGCCACGCCCGAGGCCGTGGAGCAGGCGCTGATGCTCAGCGTGCTCGCCGGCTATCCGGACCGGGTGGCCCGCCGCCGCAAGCCCCGCGCCCCCGAGGTGCTGCTCTTCGGCGGCGGCACCGCGCAGCTCTCGGAGACGAGCGCGGTGCAGGAGGCCGAGCTCATGGTCGCCGTGGACGTCGAGGAGCGCCCGGGACGGGGCGCCATCGTCCGGCTCGCCAGCACCGTGGAGCCCGAGTGGCTGCTCGACCTGTACCCCGACGCCCTCGAGGAGCTGGACACCCTGCGCTGGAACGCCGAGGCCCGGCGCGTGGAGCGCATCACCCGGCTGTCCTACGGCAACCTCGTCCTCGAGGAGACCCGCGCGCCCGCGCCACCCTCGGAAGAGGCCGCGCGCGTGCTCGTGGAGCAGGCCCTGGCCGCCGGACCGGGGCGCTTCGCGAACCCGGAGGCCCTGCAGAACTGGCGCACCCGGGTGGCCCTGCTCACCCAGGCCTTCCCCGAGGCGGGCTTTCCCACGGTGGATGACGCCTTCATGCGCGATGCGCTCGCGTCCCTGTGTGTCGGCGCCCGGAGCTTCGCGGACCTGGAGGGCGTGTCCCTGCTCGACGCGCTCCAGGCCCGGCTCACCAAGGAGCAGGCCCGGCTGCTCGCCCAGCACACCCCGGAGAAGGTGGCCCTGCCCGGCGGCCGTCAGGCCCAGGTCAACTACGAGCCGGGCAAGCCGCCCTGGGTCGAGTCCCGGCTCCAGGACTTCTTCGGCATGGCGCAGGGGCCCAGCGTGTGCGCCGGACGCGTGCCGCTCGTGCTGCACCTGCTGGCGCCCAACATGCGCGCCGTGCAGGTCACCACGGACCTGGCCGGCTTCTGGGAGCGGCACTACCCGGCCCTGCGCAAGGAGCTGTGCCGCAAGTACCCCCGGCACAGCTGGCCCGAGGATCCGCGCCACGCCCAGACGCCCGCCGAGCGCGGCCGACGCATCTGACGACCCCCGCGCGAGCGGGCGTTAGAAGCGCTTGCGCATCTCCAGGTGGTCGATGCCCGCCTCGTCGAAGACCTCGCCGACCGGCGTGTAGCCCTGCTTCTTGTAGAACTCGAGCGCGTAGAGCTGCGAGTGCAGCACCACGCCGTCGCACCGGCGCTCGCGCGCCTCGGTCTCCAGCGCCTCGAGCAGCCGCGAGCCCACGCGCGCCTTGCGGTGCGACTGGAGCACCGCCATGCGGCCGATCTTCCCCCACCGCCCCGTCTCGCCGGGAGGGGGCTCGGAGGTCATCACCATGCGCCCCGTGCCAATGGCGTGACCGCCCTGGAAGGCCAGCACGTGGTAGGCCATGGCGTCGTCCGCATCGCGCTCGATGCCCTCGGGGACGTGCTGCTCCTCGATGAACACCACCTCGCGGATGGCGAGCGACTGGAAGAGTTCGGCCTCGGTCTTGATCTGCGAAATAACGACCGGCTGGGGGGTGTCCGGGTTCGACATGACGCCGGTCAAGGTACACAAAACCCGGCGGCGCAGACAGGCGAAAAGGCAGCCCCGCCCGTGAAGTTTCCCGCCAGCCGAGGGGCCCTGCCCCCGCCGCCCGACCCGCATTGTCCCCGAGGACGACAGGGCCCGTGCTACCCTCGTCCCGATGCGCTCCGCCCTGCTCGCCCTCGCCCTCGGCTTCTCCGCGCTCCCCGCCGCCGCCCAACCGGAGGTCATCTTCGGTTCCGGCTCGGACGTGCCCAACATCAAGGAGGAGGACTTCGACCGCCGCTTCCTCAAGACGGGCTTCTACCAGGGCCTGTCCCAGGGCACGAACGACCCGGGCTGCGCGCTGCTGGTGGGCGGCATGCTCACGCTGCTCGGCGAGACGGCGCCGCTGCTGCACAAGCGCGACGAGAACTTCTTCCTGGACCCCCAGCTCGTCCAGGCGCTCAACACCCAGCTGAGCACCCCCCGCTTCCAGGCCCAGGCGTACTTCGTGGCCATGGTGCGGCGCGTGCTCATCGACCGCAAGCTGCCGGCCAGCTGGATGCAGACCGCCACCGCCCTGGGCCCGCTGGTGCTCACCATCGACGTGGGCAAGCTGCGCTACCTGTCCGAGGGTCTGCGGCCCATCGACAGCTTCTTCCTCACGCTGCCCGTGCTGCGCGAGCGCTACGACATCGAGGTGCGCCGCGCCAACGCCACCATGGCGCGCGCCGCCGAGAAGACGTTCCGCGAGAACTACCTCGACAAGGAGGTGGCGTTCGGCAACGTGGAGCTCCTGGACGTGGCCATCGAGCAGCCCAAGAAGCCCAAGAAGCGCAAGGGCCAGCCCATCGTCGAGGACGACACGCCCCCCACCGCCGTGGCCCGCATGGTGTGGTACCCGCCGGACCCCAACGCCGGCCAGCTGGAGATCTTCGGCGCGAAGAAGCGCCCCGAGGTGCGCATCAGCGCGCGCCTCGCGCCCGCGCAGTACCTGGACCTGAGCCGCATCCCCAAGGGCAGCCGGCTCATGGTGCGCGGCCGCTTCTGGGCCTTCACCAAGGCGGTGGACGAGGTGGAGCTGCGTGACGCGCTCATCTTCCAGGACCGCGACTGGTCCCAGGGCAACACCCTGGTGGACCCCGCCGCCGTGGCCCAGTGCCGCTTCGCGGTGAACGACTTGATGGGCGCGGCCCCCGCCCAGCCGGGCGCCTTCGGGCAGCCCCGCCGCTAGGGTGTCCCACGGGGGGTCCGGGACGTGGGCCCCCCATCCCGGGCGCGAGAGCCCTGGGTCGGGCCGCGTCCCGCTCCGGGCCCTGGCATGCGCCGTGCTCCGCGTGGAGGACCACCCCCTCCCACGAGGACACATGAAGATCGAGGGTCGTTCCGAGGCCCCTTCCTCCCGGGCTCCCGCGAGTCCGAGGCGATTTCCCCCCCTCCCGAAGCCCGTCCCGCCGGGGACGGACACGCGGCGGCCTCCCACCCCGAGCGGGGCCGCGCGGGCCGCCGTGACGCTCGCGCGGGCCGGGCCCCTCCAGGTGGTCCCCCGGGGCGCGTTCGCCAGCGCCGAGCACCTGGGCCAGGTCCGGCGCGGTGCCAGCGCCGAGGCCCATCGGCTGGGGGACACCCGCGCCGAGGCCCACCAGACACATCAGACCCGGGTGCTCCACCGGCTGGGGGAATTGCTCGCCCACGAGGCGGTCCGGGAGCCCGGAGGCGACCCCGGCCCCACCCCCCTGGCCTCCCGGGGACCGCGCCCCGCCGCTCCGCCGCCCGCCCTGGAGGCCCCGACGGGAGCCCCGAGCCCGGGGAGCGAGGGCCCGGCGGCGTCCCGGAGCGCGGGGGGGACGGACGCCGCGCCGTCGCCGCGGCTCCAGGCCACCCTGGCGCTCATCGAGAAGCTGGAGGTGTTCGTCAAGGCCCAGCGGCCCGCGCTCGCCCTGCACCTGGGGGGCGGCTTCGACGCCACCGTGGAGGTGGAGCGCACGGGCCCGCGCGAGGTCGCCCTGCGCATCCAGGGTCGACACCGCCCCCTGGCCCCGGCGGACCTGGCCCGCCTGCGCGAGGCCCTGGGCGCCCGGGGCCTCGCGCTCAGCGCCCTGTCGAGCACGTGAGGGCGGCACGACGAAGGCCCCGGAGCCAAGGGGCGCCGGGGCCTTCGTGTGGAACACCGCCGCGAACCGCGGGGTCTACTTGCCGGTCCCGGGGGCCGTGCTCAGCTGGGGGCGCTTGCCCTTCTTGTCCTTGAACTCCTCGGCCTCGGGCAGGGCCGCCTTCTTCGCCGCGATGTTGGGCCACTTCGTGGAGAAGTCGGCGTTGAGCTTCTGGTACTCCTTCCACTCCCCGGGCAGCTCCGTCTCCGGGTAGATGGCCTTGGTCGGGCAGACGGGCTCACACGCGCCGCAGTCGATGCACTCGTCCGGGTGGATGACCAGGAAGTTCTCGCCCTCGTAGAAGCAGTTGACGGGGCACACCTCGACACAGTCGGTGTACTTGCACTTGATGCAAGGCTCGGCGACGACATAAGCCATGGAAATAGCTCCTCGTGAGACGGGACCGCGCGGGGCGGCACAGTAATGGGTGGAACGGGGGTTGGCACCCTCAAACTGGCCCCCCTTCTCTACCTCATTCGAGCAGCCCCTGGGCACGCATCAGTTCGGCCACCAGGATGGCTCCCTTGGCCGCTCCCATCTTGGTGTTGTGCGACACCAGGAGGTACTTGATGCCGTTGGGGAGCACCCCGTCCTCGCGCACCCGGCCCACGGTGGTGGCCATGCCGCCGTGGGTGTCGCGATCCAGGCGCGGCTGGGGCCGGAAGGGCTCGTCGAGCACCTCGATCCACCGGGGGGGCGAGGAAGGAAGCGCCCGGGCCACCTCGGCGCCGCGCCACTCGCGCATCGCCGCCACCACCTCCTGCACGGAGGCCTTGCGCTCCAGGGAGACGAAGACGGACTCGGTGTGCCCCTCGAGCACCGCCACCCGGGTGCACGTGCACGACACCTGCACGTCATGGGGGGTGATGACGCCCTGGGCCAGGGTGCCGAGGATCTTCTTGGTCTCCACCTGGACCTTCTCCTCCTCCTTGGGGATGTAGGGAATGACGTTGTCCAGGATGTCCAGGCCGATGACGCCGGGCGAGCGGCCCGCGCCGGACATGGCCTGCATGGACGTCATCAGCACCGAGCGCACGCCGAAGAGCTCGGCCAGCGGCGCCAGGGTGACGGCCAGGCCCGTGGTGGTGCAATTGGGGATGGGGACGATGAAGCCCTTCCAGCCGCGCTGCTTGCGCTGCGCGCGGATGAGCTCCGCGTGGCCCGCGTTCACCGGGGGAATCACGAGCGGCACGTCCGCCTCGTAGCGGTAGGCGCTGGCCGCGGAGAACACGGGGATGTCCCGGGCGAGCCGGGGCTCGAGCTCCTTGGCCACATCCGACTCCACCGCCGAGAAGGCGATGTCGTAGTCGGTGGCGCGCAGCTCCTCGCCGCTCAGCACCTTCATCTTCGCGATGGACTCCGGCAGCGGCTCGGGGACGAACCAGGCGGTCATGCCATTGGCCGCGCGCAGCGCCTCCACGTAGCTCTTGCCCGCGGAACGGGGGGAGGCCGCCAGGCCCGTGAGCTCGATGGAGGGGTGATCCTTGAGCGCCGAGATGAACTGCTGTCCGGCGAGACCGGTGGCGCCGATGAGCACGGCACGAAGCTTGGCCATGGGTGTCCGACTTCCTTCGCGACTGCGGGGATGCGCGTCTTTACACCGTTTCGCGCGTCCACAGCATCTGTCCGCTCACGGGCCCCGCCCCCCTCAGCACGCCTGGGACGCCACGGCCTCGGTGTAGTGCTCCTCGACGGGCAGCCCCTCGGTGAGCCACCCCTGGAGCCCTCCCTCCAGACACACCACCTGCAGCCCATGGCGCTGCAGCAGCCGACACACCCGGTGGGCATCGGAGCCGTCCGGCGAGCACCCGCACACGACGATCAGCTCGTCATCCGGAAGGATCACCAGATCCTGGAGCAGCTCCTCGAAAGGCATCCACAGCGCCCCCGGGATGTGCGCGCCGTAGCGCTCCCAATCGGAAGGGTCGCGGCAATCCAGGACGAGGACTTCCTCGTCCCCCAGCCGCACGAACAACTCCCTACATGCCAGACGGACTTGGGCCACCCGCGACCTCCCAGTCGGGTTATCTGCGGTGGCAACCCAGGGGGCCGGGAATCCCATCCCCACCCCTCCTCGTCCGCTCCTCCCTCAAGGCGGCCGACAGATCGAGCCCTCCCCCCTTCTCGTGCCTTGACCCGGCGTGAACGGCTCCATATAAGGCCGTTCACGGTTCGTGGCGCCATAGCCAAGTGGTAAGGCAAAGGTCTGCAAAACCTTCATTCCCCGGTTCGAATCCGGGTGGCGCCTCTCTCCAGGCCCGATGCGAACTCCGGTTCGTATCGGGCCTTCGTGTTTCTGGCGAAGGCCGCCTGGCCGGACAGCACCCGGCGGCCCGACGCCCGCTCAGCCCAGCGCCGCGCGCGCGTTGCGGAACAGGCGCATCCAGGGGCTGTCCTCGCCCCACTCCGGCGGGCACCACGAGTACTGCACGCTGCGGCTCACCCGCTCCGGGTGCGGCATCATGATCGTCACCCGGCCGTCCCGCGAGGTGACGCCCGCGAGGCCCCCGGGCGAGCCGTTGGGGTTGGCCGGGTAGGCCTCGGTCACCCGCCCGTGGTTGTCCACGAAGCGCACCGGCACGAAGCCCTCCACCTGGGCGGCGGCCTCGGGGCTCGCGAACTCGGCCCGGCCCTCGCCGTGTGAGGACACGATGGGGATGCGGCTGCCTTCCATGCCCCGGAAGAAGAGCGA
This sequence comes from Archangium primigenium, assembly GCF_016904885.1. Classification (NCBI taxonomy): domain Bacteria; kingdom Pseudomonadati; phylum Myxococcota; class Myxococcia; order Myxococcales; family Archangiaceae; genus Melittangium; species [Archangium] primigenium. The sequence goes on along the minus strand of NZ_JADWYI010000001.1, from coordinate 4,284,698 downwards.
GGGGCTCGGCCCCACCTCCACCTGCACCAGCCGCGCCTCGAACTGCTCGGACACGTTGCGCACGAAGGCCGGGAAGTGGGTGGCCCCGGGGATGAGATCGCGCAGCTGCGCCATCATCTGGCAGCCGTTGCAGATGCCCAGGCCGAACGTGTCCGCCCGGGCGAAGAAGGCGGCGAACTCGTCCCGCGCCCGCGCGTTGAACAGGATGGAGCGCGCCCAGCCGCCCCCCGCGCCCAGCACGTCGCCGTAGGAGAAGCCGCCACAGGCCGCCAGGCCCGCGAAGTCCGCCAGGGACACCCGCCCCGCGAGGATGTCGCTCATGTGCACGTCCACCGCGCTGAAGCCCGCGCGCACGAAGGAGCGCGCCATCTCCAACTGGCTGTTGACGCCCTGCTCGCGCAGGATGGCCACCCGGGGCCGGGCCCCCCGCGCGATGAAGGGCGCCGCCACGTCCTCGCCGGGCGCGAAGGTGAGCCGGGCGGACAGGCCGGGGTTGGCGGGGTCGCACTTGGTGGCGAACTCCTCCTCGGCGCCGCGCGGGTTGTCGCGCAGCTTCTGCAGCTCCAGGCTCACGCGCGACCACGTGGCCCGGAGCGCCATGAGCTCCGCGGCCAGCAGCTCCCGACCCGCCTGGCTCACGCGCACCGTCAGGTCCTTCCGGGGCCGACCGAGCTCGTGCACGTGCGCGTCCAGTCCCGTCGCCGCCCACGCCGCGCGCACCCGCGCCACGTCCCCGGCGCGCACCTGGAGCACCGCGCCCAGCTCCTCGTTGAACAGCGCCGCGATGGCGTCCGGGCCCAGCGCGCCCACGTCCACCTCGAGGCCCCGGTGCCCCGCGAAGGCCATCTCCACCAGGGTGGTGACGAGGCCGCCGTCGGAGCGGTCATGGTAGGCCAGGACGAGGCCCGCCTCGTTGAGCGCCTGCATCGTGGCGAAGAAGCCCCGGAGCCCCTCGGCGCTCTCCACGTCCGGAGCGCGGGCGCCCACCTGGGCGTGCACCTGGGCCAGCACCGAGCCGCCCAGCCGCTGCTGGCCGTGCGCCAGGTCCACGAAGAGCAGCCGCGTGTCCTCCTCCAGCGCGCGCAGTTGAGGCGTGAGCGAGCGGCGCACGTCGAGCACCGGCGCGAACCCGGAGATGATGAGCGAGAGCGGGGACGTCACCGCCTTGCGCGCGCCGCCCTCCTGCCACACGGTGCGCATGGACATGGAGTCCTTGCCCACGGGGATGGTGAGGCCCAGGGCCGGGCACAGCTCCATGCCCACCGCCTTCACGGCGGCGTAGAGGTTGGCGTCCTCGCCGGGGCTGCCCGCGGCCGCCATCCAGTTGGCCGAGAGCTTCACGTCCCCGAGCTTGCCGATGCGCGCCGCGGCGAGGTTCGTCACGGCCTCGCCCACGGCCATGCGCGCCGAGGCCGCCGCGTCCAGCAGCGCCAGGGGCGTGCGCTCGCCCACGGCCATGGCCTCGCCCGTGTAGCCCGCGTGGGCCGACAGCGTCACCGCGCAGTCGGCCACCGGCACCTGCCACGGGCCCACCATCTGATCCCGCGCCGTGAGGCCCGACACCGAGCGGTCCCCGATGGTGATGAGGAAGCCCTTGTCCGCCACCGTGGGGTGGCCGAGCACCCGGGTGAGCAGCTCGCCCACGGGCGCGGTGGGCGTGAAGTCCGCGTGCGCGAGCGGCCGCGACTTCACGTCCCGGTGCATGCGCGGCGCCTTGCCGAACAGCACGTCCATGGGGATGTCGATGGGGGCGTTGTCGAAGCGCTGGTCACCCACCTTCAGCACCTGCTCGGCCGTGGCCTCGCCCAGCACCGCGAAGGGCGCGCGCTCGCGCTCGCACAGCGCCGCGAAGCGGATGACGTCCTCGGGCGCCACCGCCAGCACGTAGCGCTCCTGGGCCTCGTTGCACCAGATCTCCACCGGGGACATGCCGGGCTCGGCGTTGGGCACCTCGCGCAGCTCGAAGCGGCCTCCCAGCCCGTTGTCGTGGATGAGCTCGGGCACGGCGTTGGACAGGCCGCCGGCGCCCACGTCGTGGATGGAGCGGATGGGGTTGTCCTCCCCGAGCGCCCAGCACTGGTCGATGACCTCCTGGCAGCGCCGCTCCATCTCCGGGTTGTCGCGCTGCACCGAGGCGAAATCGAGCTCCGCCGCGCTCGAGCCCTGCGCCATGGACGACGCCGCCCCGCCGCCCAGGCCGATGAGCATCGCCGGGCCCCCGAGCACGATGATGCGATCGCCCGCCTGGAGCACGCCCTTCTTCACGTGCTGGGCCCGGATGCTGCCCAGGCCTCCGGCCAGCATGATGGGCTTGTGGTAGCCGCGCACCTCGACGCCCTCGGGCGTGGGCACCTGCAGCTCGAAGCTGCGGAAGTAGCCGCACAGGTTGGGCCGGCCGAACTCGTTGTTGAACGCGGCGCCGCCCAGCGGGCCCTCGAGCATGATGTCCAACGCGGACACGATGCGCTCGGGCTTGCCGTAGGGCACCTCCCACGGCTGCTCGTGGCCGGGGATGCGCAGGTGGGACACCGAGAAGCCCGTCAGGCCCGCCTTGGGCTTGGCGCCCCGGCCCGTGGCGCCCTCGTCGCGGATCTCCCCGCCCGCGCCCGTGGACGCGCCGGGGTGCGGCGAGATGGCGGTGGGATGGTTGTGCGTCTCCACCTTCATGAGGATGTGCGTGGGCTCGCGGTGGAAGCGGTACTCGCCGCTCTCCGGCTCCGGGAAGAAGCGCTCCACCTCGAAGCCCTCCATCACCGCCGCGTTGTCCTTGTACGCCGACAGCACGCCCTCCGGGTGCGCCGCGTAGGTGTTCTTGATGCCCTGGAAGAGCGAGCGCTCCTGGGCCACGCCATCCACCGTCCACGAGGCGTTGAAGATCTTGTGCCGGCAGTGCTCGCTGTTGGCCTGGGCGAACATCATCAGCTCCACGTCGGTGGGGTGGCGCTGGAGCGCGGTGAAGCGCTCGACCAGGTAGTCGATCTCGTCCTCCGCCAGCGCCAGGCCCAGGGCGCGGTTGGCGTCGACGAGCGCGGCGCGCCCTCCGCTGAGCACGTCCACGGTGGTGAAGGACCGGGCCGTCTGGGCGGCGAAGAGCACGGCGGCGTCCTCCTCGCGCTCCACCACGGCCTGGGTCATCCGGTCGTGCAGGAGGGGCCGGAGGGCGGCGAGCCGCTCGGGCGGGAGGGGCTGGCCGGCCGCGTCGGCGACCCGGTAGGCCGTGCCCCGCTCGATGCGCCGCACGCCCTTGAGGCCGCAGTTGTGGAAGATGTCGGTCGCCTTGGAGGACCAGGGAGACAGGGTGCCGGGCCGGGGGATGACGAGCAGCAGCGAGCCCCGGGATGCCTGCCGGGCGAGCCGGGGACCGTACTCCAGCAGCGACTCCACCAGGGCGTGCTCGGTCGGGGCGAGGTCCATCTCCAGGTCGAGGAAATGGACGAATTCCGCGTAGACGGAGGCGACGGACGGCTCCAATTCCCGGCAGCGGGCGAGCAGCTTGGCCAGTCGGAACTCGGAGAGAGCGGGGGCACCGCGCAGGGTCAGCATGGGACGCGCTTATAACCGTGGCGCCCGTCGCATCCGAGGAGATCATGAGGCGGATATGGTTGAATGCCGCATGGTCAAAGCGAACCTGGGCTTGCTGCCCCTGTGCGTCCTGGTCCTGGGGACCGCCTGCGCGGAGCCGAGCCCCGAGAACCCCGTTCCCGTCCGTCCGAAGGCCACCCATCGCGCCCTGGGCGAGGGGCCCGCGGCCCAGGTGGTGGACGTGGGGACCTCGGCGGACAACGCCCTCGCCCCGCGCGCGGCCTCCCTGACGCCCGCCGGGTCCACCCTGCTGTTCTCCGCGGATGACGGGGTGAATGGCCGGGAGTTGTGGCGGCTCACGTCCGTGGGCCCCACGCTCGTGGCGGACATCGCCCCGGGCAACACGAGCTCCCTGCCCACCCAGCTCTTCCACTCGCGCGGGCTCACCTTCTTCTCCGCCACCAACGGCCGGCAGGGCCAGGAGCTGTGGCGCACCGACGGCACCACCGCGGGCACCGTGCTGGTCAAGGACATCCAGCCGGGCGCGGGCGGCTCGCGGCCGGAGAACTTCTTCGAGTACAGCGGCTGGATCTTCTTCAGCGCCAACGACGGCACCACGGGCACCGAGCTGTGGCGCACGGATGGCTCCGAGGCGGGCACCGTGCTCGTGCGCGACCTGTACCTCGGCGCGGTGGAGGGCCAGCCGCGCGGCTTCCTGGAACTCAACGGCGCGCTCTACTTCACGGCCGTGGGCAACGGGGGCGCCCGCCAGGTGTGGCGCTCGGACGGCACGACGAACGGCACGCAGCGCCTGGGCGCCCAGGTGACCGTGTCCACGTCGACGACGCCGCGCGAGCTGGTGCGGCTGGGCAAGGTGTTCTTCTTCGCGGGCGACGATGGCTCGGGCGGCCACGAGCTGTGGAAGTCGGACGGCACCGAGGCGGGCACCGTGCGCGTCAAGGACATCCGGCCAGGCCCCCTGTCCTCGGATCCCGTGCAGCTCACGGTGATGGGCGACGCGGTGTACTTCGTCGCCACGGATGGCGCGACGGGGCGCGAGCTGTGGCGCTCGGACGGCACCGAGGCGGGCACCCGGCGGGTGGCGGACCTCTTCCCGGGTGACAACACCGTGGAGACGCCCGACCTGCTCGTGGCCACGGGCTCGCGGCTGTTCTTCCGGGTGAAGGACGCCTCGCGCCTGGAGACCGCGCTCTACGCGACGGACGGCAGCGAGGCGGGCACCCAGAAGCTCGTGGACTTCAAGGCCCTGGGCGGCCGGGGTCCCATGGCGATGAACACGCTGGGCGACACGCTCTACTTCACCGGCTCGCAGACCCTTCCCTTCAACTACGGCTACGAGGTGTGGACGAGTGACGGCACGCCCGCGGGCACCAAGGCCATCGGCAACAACTTCCTGCCCGACAGCACCACGGCGCCGGTGCCCGCCTCGTTCACCGCCTGGCAGGACACCATGTACTTCACGGCGATCGCGCCGGGCACCGGGCTGGATCCGGACCCCGCCGTGCCCACGCTGTGGCAGAGCCGGGGCACGCTCGCCAACACGCGGCCCGTGGGCTCGGACCTCACGCCGCCGCCCACCCGGGGCGGCAGCCCCGTGCCCTTCGTCAACTGGAAGGGGGACCTGTACTTCACCTCCTTCGAGCCCTACGCGGCGGCGCGCCTGTGGAAGACCCGGGGCAGCGCGACGAGCACCGTGGCGCTCAAGGACATCATCCCGCGCATCGAGCTGCAGTTCTCCTCCACGCAGGGCATCACCTCGCTCACGCCGCTCGGGGACTTCCTCTACTTCGCGTCGCTGCCGCGCGTGTCCACCGGCTACCAGCTGTGGCGCACCGGCGGCACCGTGGCGAGCACCACCCAGGTGTCCTCCAAGGTCTCGCTGCAGCTCTACGACTACCCCAACCCCATCGCGCTCGCCGCCCTGGACACCGTGATCGTCTTCGCGGGCCAGACCGCGGAGAGCGGCGTGGAGCTGTGGCGCACGGACGGCACCGACGAGGGCACGGTGCTCGTCAAGGACCTGGTCCCGGGCCCCGAGGGCTCCACCCCCCTGCACTTCGTGCGCATGGGCAATGCCCTCTACTTCCTCGCCCAGGACACCTCGGGGGGACGCGCGCTGTGGAAGACGGACGGCACCGAGGCGGGCACCGTCCAGGTCACCGACATCCGCAATGGCGAGGACCGCTCCGCCGTGCTGAGCATCGCGGGCGCGTGGGACGGCGCGCTCTACTTCGTGGCGGGCGCGGCCGGCTCGGGCAACGAGCTGTGGAAGACGGACGGCACGAGCGCCACCCTCGTGAAGGACATCGCGCCGGGCGGGCAGGACTCCGGACCCGAGCAGTTCGCGTGGATGGGCGGCCATCTGTACTTCACCGCCACGGATGGCGGCTCGGGCGTGGAGCTGTGGAAGACGGACGGCACCGAGGCGGGCACCACCCGCGTCAAGGACATCTTCCCGGGGGCCGGAAGCGCCATGCCCCGGGCCCTCACGGCGATGGGCTCGCACCTGTACTTCACCGCCGACGATGGCACCACGGGCAGCGAGCTGTGGAAGACGGACGGCACCGAGGCGGGCACCACGCGCGTCAAGGACATCCTCCCGGGCGCCCGGGGCGGCGTGCTCGCCGAGGCCCTGTTCGCGCTGCCCGAGCAGCAGCTCGTCCTCTTCGCCGCCAACGACGACGTGCACGGCACGGAGCTGTGGCGCACGGATGGCACCGAGGCGGGCACCTTCCTGCTGCACGACATCGCGCCCTGGCGGCTCGGCTCGGAGCCCTCGGGCTTCACCCGCTACGGCGACACCGTGGTCTTCAGCGCGAGCGACGGCCGACACGGCCAGGAGCCGTGGTCCCTGCCGCTGGCCCGGCTCGTCAACAGCGTGCCGCCCTCCATCACCTGCCCCGCGAGTCAGACCGTCGAGGCCCAGCGGTCCCTCGGCGCGGCCGTCACCTACGCGCCCGCCCAGGCCACGGATGACGATGCCACCCTGCCGCCCGCCGTCTCCTACAGCCACGAGTCCGGCGGCTTCTTCGTCTTCGGCACCACGCGGGTGACGGCCACCGCGCGCGACTCGGCGGGCCTGGTGGCGAGCTGCACCTTCGACGTCACCGTCCAGGACAAGACGCCTCCCGCCGTCTTCTGTCCCTCGGGCGCCACCGTGGAGGCCACGGACGCCCAGGGCGCGCGCGTCACCTACGCCGCGCCGTGGGCCACGGACGCCGTCACCCACCAGCCGCGCCTCACCGCCACCCCGGCCTCGGGCACCGTCTTCCCCCAGGGGGACACCCCCGTGACGGTGACGGCCACGGACGACCACGGCAACACCAACCAGTGCACCTTCGTGGTGAGCGTGCGCGACACCACGGCCGCCACGCTCACCTGCCCGTCGGATGCCCTCGTCGAGGCGGAGGAGCCGGGCGGCGCCACCGCCACCTGGCCGCCCGCGGAGGCGAATGATCCCGTGTCCACGCCGAGCCTCACCTACAGCCACGCCTCGGGCTCGCGCTTCCCCCTGGGCCGCACGCCCGTGGAGGTCACCGCCCGGGATGGCGCGGGCAACGTCTCGCGCTGCACCTTCCACGTCGTCGTGCGCGACTCGGTGGCGCCCACGCTGCTGTGTCCGGCCGCCATCGAGGTCGAGGCCACGGGCCCCACGGGGGCGCCGGTGGACTTCGTGGTGACGAACGTGGTGGACGCCATCTCCCCGGAGGTGAAAGTCCGCGCCACGCCCGCGTCCGGGAGCACCTTCCCCGTGGGCGAGACGTCGGTGCGCGTGGAGGCCGAGGACGCCTCGGGCAACGTGAGCGAGTGCCGCTTCGCCGTCCGGGTGGTGGACACGCTGCCCCCGCTGCTCACCTGTCCCCAGACGGTCTCCGTCCCCGAGGGTCCGGTGGCGGTGGACCTGCCCGCGCCCGCCGTCACGGACCGGGTCACCCCCGCGCCGAGCATCACCTTCTCGCCGCCGAGCGGCTCGCGCTTCTCCCCCGGGGACACGGCCGTCGAGGTGACGGCCACGGACGCCGCGGGCAACAGCGCCCAGTGCACGTTCACGGTGAACGTGGCGAAGCAGGCCAGTGGCTGCGGTGCCGCGCCCGCGAGCGCGGGGGCCGCGGGCTGGATGGGCCTGCTCGCCGTGTTCGCTCTCTCCGCCCGCCGCCGGGCGCGTTCCTCTTCCGGAGACAGGTCATGACCACGGCAGTCCCTTCGCGCACCCACTTCCGCACCTGCAACCTCTGCGAGGCCATGTGCGGGCTGCGCATCGAGACGGACGGGCAGCGGGTGCTGTCCATCCGCGGCGATGACGCGGATCCCTTCAGCCAGGGCCACATCTGCCCCAAGGCCGTGGCCCTGAAGGATCTGCACGAGGATCCGGACCGGCTGCGCCAGCCCGTGCGTCGCACCGCCACGGGTTGGGAGCCCCTGTCCTGGGAGGAGGCGCTCGCGGAGACGGCCCAACGGCTGCACGCGGTGCAGAAGGCCCACGGCAAGAACGCGGTGGCCATCTACTCGGGCAATCCCACCGTGCACAACCACGGGGCGATGCTGCTCTTGCCCTTCTTCCTCAAGGCCCTGCGCACGCGCAACAAGTTCTCCGCCACGTCGGTGGACCAGCTGCCGCACCACCTGGCCTCGTACCTGATGCTCGGCCACCAGCTGCTCATCCCCGTGCCGGACGTGGACCGCACGCACTTCATGCTCATCCTGGGCGCCAACCCCGTGGCCTCCAACGGCAGCCTGATGACGGCGCCGGGCTTCCGCGCGCGGCTCAAGGCGCTGCAGCAGCGCGGCGGCAAGGCCGTGGTGGTGGATCCGCGCAAGACGGAGACGGCGCGCCTGGCGGACGAGCACCTCTTCATCCGCCCGGGCACGGACGCGCTGTGGCTGCTGGCCGTGGTGCACGTGCTCGTCCACGAGGTGGGCCCGCGCCTGGGTCGGCTCGCGGCGTTCACCGACGGCCTGGCGCACGTGCACGAGCTGTCCCGGGAGTTCACCCCCGAGCGCGTCGCCCCCCAGACCGGCATCCCCGCGGAGACCACCCGGCGCATCGCCCGGGCGTTCGCCGAGGCCCCTTCCGCCGTGTGCTACGGCCGCGTGGGCGTGTCCACACAGGCCTTCGGGGGCCTGTGCCAGTGGCTCATCAACGTCATCAACGTGGTGTCGGGCAACTTCGACCGCGAGGGCGGCGCCATGTTCACCCGGCCCGCCTTCGATCTCGTGGGCGGCCCCCAGGCCATGCGCATGAGCCGGGGAAGCATCGGCCGGTGGAAGAGCCGCGTGCGCGGGCTGCCGGAGTTCTCCGGGGAGCTGCCGGTGTCGGTGCTCGGCGAGGAGATCCTCACCCCGGGCGAGGGGCAGATCCGCGCCCTGGTCACCTCCGCGGGCAACCCCGTGGTGTCCACGCCCAACGGGCGGCAGCTGGACGAGGCCTTCGCGTCCCTGGACTTCATGGTGAGCATCGACCCGTACATCAACGAGACGACGCGCCACGCGCACATCATCCTGCCGCCCGTCACCCAGCTGGAGCGCGGCCACTTCGATCTCGTCTTCAACGCGTTCGCGGTGCGCAACACCGTCAAGTACTCGCCGCCGCTCTTCCCCGCGCCGCCGGGCGCGCGCCATGACTGGGAGATCTTCCTGGAGCTCAAGCACCACCTGGACCGGCTCCACGGCGCGCCGCGCGTGCAGGGCGAGCTGTCCTACCAGGCCCTCAAGGCCCTGGGGCCCGACGGCATCCTGGACCTGGGCCTGCGCGCGGGCCCCTATGGCTTCAAGCCCCGCCCCTTCCGTCCGGGCTTGAGCCTCTCGCGCCTCAAGGCCCAGCCGCACGGCATGGACCTGGGGGCGCTCCGGCCGTGCCTGCCCCAGCGCCTGGCCACGCGCGAGCGCCGCCTCCAGCTCGCGCCCGAACTCCTGGTGGGGGACCTCCAGCGCCTGCGCGCCACGCTGCTCCCGGCCGAGGGCCCGGCGCGCTCCGACGGCGAGCTGCTGCTCATCGGCCGACGCCACGTGCGCGACAACAACTCCTGGATGCACAACGTGGCCAGGCTCGTGAGCGGCAAGCCCCGGTGTACGCTGATGGTGCACCCCGAGGACGCCCGGCGGCTGGGGCTGCGCGATGGGGGCGAGGCCCGCATCACCTCCCGGGTGGGTGAGGTGTCCGCCCCGGTCACGGTCACCGACGAGGTCATGCCCGGCGTGGTGAGCCTGCCCCACGGGTACGGCCATGGTCGTCCGGGGGTCCAACTCCGGGTGGCGGGGGCGCACGCCGGGGTCAGCATCAATGACCTGTCAGATGACCGCGCTATCGATGAAATCAGCGGAAACGCCGCATTCTCCGGGCTTCAGGTGCGGATTGAACCGGTAGAATGCACTGGCCGTGACGAGCAGCCCACGATTGGATGAAACACCGATGATCACCGTCTACCAAACTCCCGTGGCCTGGGGCACCCCGAACCTCAGCCCCTTCTGCTTCAAGCTCGAGGCGTACCTGCGGATGACGGGACTGCCCTACGAGGTGAAGCTCGCGGACCTGCGCAAGGCGCCCAAGGGCAAGGTGCCCTATGTGGAGTTCGAGGGGCAGCGCATGGGCGACTCGCAGTTCATCATCGAGTACCTGAAGAAGAAGCACGGGGATCCGCTCGACAAGGAGCTCACGCCCATGCAGGTGGCGGTGGGCCACACGGTGCGCCGCATGCTCGAGGAGTGCACCTACTGGTATATCGTCTACATGCGCTGGGCGGACGAGGCGGGCTGGCTCGCCTACCGGCCGGTGGCCGAGACGATGGTGCCCTGGGTGGTGGGCGGTGACATCCCGGTGGCCACGCTGCGCCAGGGCATGCTGCGCATCCTGCACGACCAGGGCACGGGCCGGCACAGCTCCGAGGAGGTGCAGGCGCTGGCCATCGCGGACATCGGCGCCATCGCGACCATCATGGGCGAGAACAAGTACCTGCTCGGGGACAAGCCCACGTCCTTCGACGCGGGGCTCTACTCGTTCCTGGTGAGCGTCATCGCCAACCCGGTGGACACGGATCTCAAGCAGTTCACGCTGAGCCAGACCAATCTGGTGCGCTACTGCACGCGCTTCAAGAAGGAGTTCTTCGCCAACTGGACGCCGCCGGACCTCAAGGCCGCCTGAGCCCGAGGCGCGCGGGGCTGGCGCGGGCCTGAAGCGCTTGGGTGAGGTCATCCCCAAGCGCTGTCCGGGAGTTCGAGACGAACCTTCACCGCCGCGGACCGAGCCGGGCGCGGATGCGCTCCTCGACTTGCTCCCAGGAGACCGTCTTCACGCTTCCGCCGAGCACTTCACGAGCGCGGCGCTCAAGTTCGGCGCGCTCCTCGGGAGGGAGCCGAGACACGTCCGAGCGCAGGTCTTCCTTGGTCGCCATGGAGCGGAAGTTTAACCCTCGTCCCATGAAGAGGAGAATCTGGCCCCGCCCCTACTCTTTCCGGTAGACGGACACCATGGACGAGAAGCTGCGACACGCGCTGGGGGACGCGGCCCGGGCTGCTCGCCTTCGGATGGGCCTCACGCAGGTGGAGGTGGCCAAGAAGGTGCGCCTGAAGTCCGGCGTCTACGGCCGGGTCGAGCGGGGCGCCATGGTGCCCAGCGTCCCCACGCTGCGGCGCATCTGCGAAACCCTGGGCATCTCCTCGGATGCACTCCTGTCCCTGGATACTCAAGCCCCCAAGACAACAGCATCAGCCCCTGCCCCAGGGGGCAGAGAGCACCCGGAACTCAGCCGCATCATCCACCTCTTGCACAGGTGGCCGCCGGAGCGGTTGGCGCTCTTGCGCAAGCTGCTGGAGACGGCCGACCCCCACCTCTCGGACGAAAGCTAATGGGCTTCGGATGACACGAGGCTGCGCGCCATATAGCCCACAGCGCAAAGCTGCTTGTCATCCAACTGGCGCAGGATACGCAGCAGGCGGCGCAGTTGTGGTGACTCCTCCGGAGTAGGCTCGGACTCCTGCAACCAGGTCGCCGCCTCATGGCCAGTGAGGTTCAGGACGGCGTTGGCGTCTACCCGGAGAGCCACACACAGCCGTCTCAGGCTGGGGACGCTTGGCGTCAGGTTGCCCCGCTCTACCCGCCCATACACCTCGGTGGCCACGCCCACGCGCTCGGCCACGTCCGCCTGGGTGAGTTCGGCTTTGAGCCGCGCCTCGCGCAGCACTTCTCCCAGGTGGACAGTCATCTTCTTCTTCGTCATCAGATGGGTGTTCTTCTTCATGGTCACCCACCTTGGTCTTTCGTCTCTTCCTCGGTGGCGTCCTCCTCGACCGAGGCTTCCTCCTCGGGTGTAAGCAGGACGCCCTTCTCGATGGGGAATGCGTGCGTTTCCTGGGGAGAAGGTTTCTCACGGAGGAGGGCTCCCAGCTCCGCCTCCGCATCGGAGAGCCCGAACGGCCTGCCCTGGTCGTTGAGCCACGCGCGCAGCTCGTCCCGCATCTCACCGGCGGTCTGGTAGCGGTCGTCCGGGTGGGCTTGCAGGGCCTTGTGGCGGATGCACTTGAGCGGCTCGGTAAGCTCGGCGGCCACCCGCTCCACGTCATCCGGGCCGAAGCTCAGGATGCGGTTGGCCAGCTCCCCTGGGCTCGTCCAGGAGGGCCGCTCGGGACGGACGCGGGCGTTATACCGGCTTGCCGCCGCGGACCCACTGAAAGGCACGCTCACGTCCGGCGGATCCAGCGGGTACTGCCCCGACAGCATTTCCAGCAGCACCATGCCCAGCGAGTAGAGGTCCGCTCGCCCATCGGGCTTCTGGCGGCGCATCACCTCGGGAGCGGCATAGGCCAGTTCCGCACGCAGCACCGTGGAGGGCGTGTCCAACCGGCCCACCATCCGTGAGTACGCCACGCCGAAGTCGGTGAGCGTCACCCTGCCGCTGAACTCCAGCCGGATGCTCGGGGGACTCACCGCCCGGTGGACGAGGTGCAGCGGGCGGCCATCCTCGCCCGGACTGTTCCAGGCATGGTGGAGGGCGTCGGCCACCTCGGCGGCGATGTAGACGACATGAGCGGGTGCGAGCGTCCTGCCCAGCAGCAATGCCGTCTCCATGGCCGTCGCCAGGAAGAGGCCCTCGGTGTGCTCCATCACCACGTAGGGGGCGCCCTCGTACTCCTCCAGCCCGTACACCTGGACGATGCCGGGGTGGCGCAGCCGGGTGGCGAGCCGTACCTCCTCCACTGCCCGCTGGCGGCGCTCGTCCTCGGGAGGCATCTGCACCCGCTTGAGGATGACGCCGCACGCAGCCCCCTCCCCTTTCACGGGAGTGCGTCGGGCGATGGCCATGGGCTCAGGCACGTCCAACAGAGGGGAGACGAAGGTGTAGCGGTACGCGGGTCCCTCGAAGAGAAGACCGTCTGGACCCGTGGGGTGAATGGGGAAGCTGTCGTTGCTCGATGGCTCGTTCACGAAGGTTGCCTCCTAGACCTTTCAGGTACTCAGAATTAATCTTGAGCCCCTTTCAGGTAACATGGAAGATCGTCGAAGGAAAGTGCCAGCCAACCAAGCAGGTCAGCGCCCAGACTCAACCTGTTGGAGTGGGGATGCTGTCAGGGCGGCGCTGGCGCGCTGAGACTACTTGTGACGCTCCCCACCCCGTGAGGGCCGCATCCGCCCTATACTTTTGGGAAGTTTCACCGAGGTGGAGGAGGATCAGATGCTCACCATCCCCGCCATGGCGCGCATGGGTCCTTGGATGTTCCTGGGCATCAAGGATCTCGGGTCCGTGAGTGGGAACTGTGAGCGCTGTGGGGAGCCCATCCGATACGTCTGGGTGATGGAGTTGCAGCGCGAGCCCAAGAAGGTCGTTCGGATCGGCTCTACCTGTGGGCCCATGCTCGAAGAGGTGTCCGAGCACCTCTGGAAGACCGTCACCGAGCCGTTCCATTACCGCTTGAGCCTGCTGAAGCGGTTGGAGCGATGCGCGCGCCGTATCTCACAGGATCCAGTCGTTAGCCCGGGGCCTGACTACACGCCTGAGTGGTTCGCCGCAATGCGCAAGCGCGTCGCCGAGGGAGACCTCCGGCGCGGGCAGCTCCGAGCCCTCGGGCAGAACTTCAGCAGGCTCGACGAGGCCGTCAGATACCGGATGCGTGGGCGCGACAGCGACGACCACGAAGAGTGAGCAACCATTTATGTGCACGAGTATGTGCACGAGGCGCTCATGGAGCGAGGCGCATGCCCACCTCCCAAGTAACACGACTGCCTCCCGGAAAAAGTCCCAGGCGACCGCACACGTGCCTGCTTGTCTCAACCTATGGGAGTGGAATCCCGCCCCAAGGGGAGCAAGCAGAGTGGGCCCTGGCGCCCGCCCCCCAGAGGAGTTTCCAACTCCCATGCCTCGCCTGGAAACCCGGCGGGTTGGCCAGTAGACGCTTGGACGTGTTGATAACCCCACGCGGGTAGGAATTATTGTCTTATACGGATTGATGGTTTTGGAGGTTTAGCCAGAGATCGCATGGCAACCCACCGTGGGAGGGCTCATGCGCTTCTTGGGACCTGATAGGACGGGCAACGTGTCCACCCCGTTTATGGCGGCCATCCTCGCCATGGTGTTGGCCTCGGGGTGTGTGGGGGCGGATGCGGCACTGGCAGGCGAGTGCAACCAGATGGACAGCACTGTGACCTGCTGCCTCAAGCAGAACCCCGGCCAGTACGAGAAGTGCGGTGCAGCTCCACCAGCGCAGCAGCAGCCATCCCTTGCCGAGACGAAAACACCTCCGACCGAGACTCCGCCCCTCCGTCCACCGCCGCTCATCAAGGTTTCCGATGACCACGAGATGACCGACGAGGAGGTCGATAAGATGTGCCGGGCATACTACGTGCGGTGCGTCGAGAAGCGCGGGCTCAAGATCAACATCCAGTATGGCACGAGCCACTGCCAGAGCTGTTTCGACCTATGCAGGAAGAAGAGGTATTGGCCGTATCGTGCAAACGGCAAGCAGTGCCCGGGAGGGTAAGTCATGAAGCCCTCACGGGAGTTGTTCTGGCAGCGGATCGTCAAGGAGCGCCACGATGCCTTCATGGCCTTCGGTCCGGGCTCCGAGCGGGTTTCCTTCGAGACAGCGGAGCGCGAATACCTGGCCCTTCAGAAGAGGTTGCTGGAGGGCGCGCGGACGGAGTGGGAGCGGCAGCACATCAAGAGGCTGATCGCCCATGACATCCTGAACGTCGCGCATCCTCGCGCCAAGACCTGGGAGGAGTTCTCGCGGGCGCTGCGCCGCATCAACCGGCTTGGCTTCATCGACCTGGAGAATCAGGTTCATACCGCCTGCCTCGCCCTGCTGTGGATGTCGAGCCACGACCGGAACCGAGCCCCAAAGGCCTGGGCGATGGTGGAGGACGCGGAGCGCCGATTGCGCCGCATCCGGCAGGGCCACTACCGGCGGGAGGAGGGCCTGGACGCCATCGCCAGTGTCAAGCAGCAGGTGGCCAAGAAGGGCCTCACACCACCCGCGCCAACACGGACGGTGCCCAAGCCCATGGGAGCGTCGCACCGTCGAAGGGCACGCCCCCGACTCCACCTTGTTCCTCCCACGACTTGAAGGAGAGGGGGTCGTGGGCTCCTTTCTCCGTCGCATCCACGACGCGACGCGTCTTGCGAGCTTGCGGCCTTGCTGAAGAGGCTGGAGACGTGTCCCTACCGGCTGCGTAGCGGCGGTAAGTCCAACGATGGAAACCCTCCCGTGAATTCTTCTGGCGGCGAGTCGCCATGGAGTTCGACAAACTCTAAGAGGGTGTTGAACTGAAACAGGGGGCCTCTGCGCTCCATAGCGGCCTCACAAAAACAAAAGCAGTACCGCTCCGCTCTGTGCGGTGCCCGCTGCTTTTCGGTCCGCCCCGGCCCTGTAGCCGCAGTCGCGTTGTGGATTGCTCCCGTCCGTTTTGTCCTCCGGTGAAGAGTCGACCGAGAAGGTAGGAGCGTCGACATGACCGCGCAAGTTGCATTCCTCGCTCGCGTCACTATCTCACAGGGCCATGAGCGACCTTCCCATGCCCGAGCGACAGCGCTACCCCACGGACCTGACGGATGAACAATGGGCGCTGATAGAGCCCTTTGTTCGAGCCAGCCACTGCGGCCCGCAGGAAGTGCTGCATCCGCGCCGAGAAGTGGTCAACGCCATTCTCTATATCAAGCGCACCGGAGCTCAGTGGAGGTACATGCCGCATGACCTGCCGGATTGGCAGCTCGTCTACCACTACTTCGCGAAGTGGAAGAAGGACGGGACGTGGAAGAAGCTCAACGATGAGCTTCGGCGCAAGGTGCGCAAGAAAGAGGGTCATGCCGAGGAGCCCACCGCGGGGATTCTCGATAGTCAGAGCGTCAAGACGATGCAGGAGGCAGAGACCAAGGGGTACGACGCGGGCAAGAAGATAAAGGGCAGGAAGCGCCACTTGTTGGTCGACACGCTGGGGCTGCTGCTCGTCGCGTGGATGACGACAGGGGATGTACAAGACAGGGACGCGACCCCTGCGGTGCTACCCCTGGCCGCGCAACAATACCCCTCCCTCAAAAAGGTCTGGGTGGATGGCGGTTACGCCGGGCCGAAAGTTCAAGCCGTGGCCCAGGAGAGTGGCATTGACGTCGAGGTGGTGAAGCGCTCGGACCAGGCGAAGGGCTTTGTTCTCCTTCCCAAACGATGGATTGGGGAGAGGACTTTTGGATGGCTGAACCGGCAGCGGCGTCTTTCAAAAGACTACGAGCGCCAGGAGTCTTCCTCCGAAGCGTTCATTCAGCTCGGCATGATCGACCTCATGCTCCGGCGCCTCGCCTGACTGCCCCACTTCAACACCCTCTAAGGGAACGTCACGCCGTCGAGCGTCACGCCCTCGGCTCCAGCTTCTCCCGCCCACAGCTTGAGCGTGTAGGTTCCCCGGGCCTCGCGCTCCGCCGCCTCCAGCTCCACCACGATGCGCCGCAACCCTCCTGGCGGGATGGGCTCCAGGGGCGACACTTTCAGCCCTGTCAGTTCCTCGCGCTTGGCAGCCACCAGGGCCGCCCCCGTTGGCATCCAGGTCACCGTTCCCAGGTTGAACAGTTCCACCTCCACGGCCACTCGTCCCCTTCCCACAGGTCCAACGGCGCGGTAGCTGATGACCTTCTGCGCATCAAGCGAGCTTCCTGGGTGTTGGATGACGTCCTTGAGCACTCGGGCGACAACCCCCTTTTCGCCCATCCACTCGTTGACGATGAGACCCGTGAGCCCACCCTGCCCGCGGCACTCGGCCTGGAGACGCGCCTTCTCCTCCCGGCACTGCTGGGCCTCGGCTCGCGCCTGCTGCTCTCCCTGCCGGAGGGAGGCCACGGTGCGCTCGCGGCGCGACACCTCCACCTGGCGCTCCGCCTGGGAGGGGTGGACCACCAGCACGAAGGTGGCACGCGTTGGCGCCGCGCCGTCCTCGAAGTAAGCCGTCACCGGCACGCGCTCCCCGTCGTGCAGCGCCTCCGAGGCCACGAGCGTCAGGGTGTCGTCCACCAGCTTCACCCGGCGGAACCGCTCCCGCCCCTCGACCTCCACGCGCGTGAGCTTCGCGTCGAAGAACAGGGAGAGGGACAACTCCGGCCGGATGCACACCTCCGGCGTCTTGCTGGGGGTGTCCGCCGTCAGCTCGATGTAGCGCGTGCCCGCCTCGCAGGTGGGGAGCGGCGCCCGCTCAGTGGCCTCGACAGGTGCGGTGAGCAAGGCCAGCCCTAGCAGAGCAGAGGGGGACAAGGCGAGCACGGGGCGGCAACCTCCACGAAGAGACCGGGGACGTGGGCTCTAACACACCTTGCTTCCCGGTCGTGCGAGCCGCCTGGGCTTCCGGCCCGCCAAGCCCCCGGATGGTGCTACTCGAACCGCTCCACCGTCTTCACCTCCACGCGGGGGAAGACCTTGATGGCTCCCCCATCAAGCTCGATCTCGAGACCGCGATCCCCGGTCTGGTCGTACAGCTCCATGCAGACGGTGAACGTGTCCCCGGTGGGCGTGACGGCCTGGGTGATGCGTCCGTAAACGCGCTTCTCACCGATGCAGAGCTGCCCAGTGAGACGAGTGCCATTCGGCAGCACGACTCGCCCCCCCCAGCTCAGGCCATCAACTCCCTCCTCCCAGGCCCCCGCCAACTCAAGTGAGACAGCGCCATCCTTCGCGGGGATGCGCTCGTTACTGAACCGCTTCAAACCGGGCATGTTGGCGCCGTGTCTCCTTCCGAGGCGGAGGCCGAGCTGGCGCGTCATGGTCTCGACGGCACCGGCCGGGCACGCCTGGGGCGCGGGCTCCTTGCGCACCTGAGCACCGGGACACGCCATGTTGGCGACGGCGGCCACGGCGAGCAGCACATTGGCCCCGGTGGAGCCGGTGCCCTTCTTCTCCCTCTCCGCCTGTGAGCCGGGGGCCTTTTTCTTCATGCGAGTCGTTCCCGAGCTGAGCGTCACGGTGGTGACGGGCGCAGGGGTGTCCGCCCTCGGGGGCGCTGCGCCTGTGTCAGCTTCAGGCGGCTTCCACGGGGGCGCCACTTCATGGACGTGCGTGGCCCATGGCATCGGGCCGTCGAAAGAGAATTCCGCAGGAACAGATGACGCCAACACCGGTTGGCCTGGTGCTGGTGGCGAAGCAGGGGCGTGAGGTGTCGGCCGAAGCTGGCCGAGGAAGAAGCCCACGCCCACCACGAGCCCCACCACGGTCCCGGCCACGCGGACGGGAATGGCCCGTCTCAATCGGGCGCGAAGCGTGGAGACGGTTGACGCGGTGGGCGGCTCGGGTGGGGCGGGAGCGACGACGGGAGGAGCAGGAGTCGCGGGCGGGCTGCCTCGCTTGGGCTTCTGCCGGATCCACCGGCGCAGCCACGCCTGGGGATCGTGGCCCACCCGCTCCGGCGCGTTCTCGGTGGTGCGTCCGTCCACCGTCCAGCCGTAGCACAACGGCATCTCCCAGCGGCGAGGGTCCGCCTTCGCCTCTTTCAGCAGCTTCTCCAGCGCCTCGCTCAGGGCCTCGGCGTCCGGCACGCGGGCATTCGCCTTGGCCAGCAGGCGCAGGCACAGCTCACTCAAGGCCCGGGGCACGCGGGAATTGCGTACGAGTGGGGGCTTGGGGTTGCCCTCGAGAATCTCGCCCAGCAGCTCGTCGTCGGGACCGTTGAAGGGGTACACGTCGGTGGCGAGCACGTAGAGGATGACGCCCAGCGCGTACAGCTCGTCCCTCACCGAGTAGTCGTAGCGCTCCCCCCGCTTTCGGCTCTCGCGCAGGAAGAAGGCCACGGCCTCGGGGCCGCGGTAGCGGAGGTTGGCCGGGGCCAGGGCTCCGGTGACGCGAGGAGTGCCCGGCATGGTGCCCGCGCCGAAGTCCACCAGCACTGGCGCTCCGTCCGCATCGCGCACCAGCACGTTGTCGCCCTTCAAGTCCCGGTGCTTCACCTCCTTGGCGTGGACCTCCTTCAACGCCCGGGAGAGAGGCAGCAACTTCTCTACCAGCTCGCGGGCGCTCGGGTTGTTGTCCCGGGCCCACTGATAGAGCGTCACTCCCGGCACGTACTCCATGACGAGCACCAGGTACTCGGGCTTCTCCTCCGGCCATTTGAAGTGACTGAGCAGCTTCACCACGTTGGGGAACTCGTGGCGCAGCATGATGAACAGCTCGCGCCAGCCCCACTCCCCCACGCTCTCCAGGTGGATGAACTTGAGGGCGCACGGGCCGCCGTCTCGCCACGCGAGGAACACCTTGCCGAAGCCGCCAGCCCCCCAGCTTCCTCTCGATGCGGTAGCCGCTCACCCCCATGCCCGGCCGCACCACGTCCTCCCGCATGGTCTTCATGGTGCCGCACCTGCGGCGGAACCGGCCTGTAACGGCGGAAGTTCGGTCATGCGCTCAACCTCGGAAGTCGGGAGGATACCAGAGCCCGTGGCCTTTCGTGCTCGGGGTTGGACCCGGCGGGAGCGGCAACGTGCACGGCTGGGGGGCAAACCCACGTCCTTCGACGCAAGGTTCTACTGAACCCCCCGTACCTGGAGTGAGGCCGCCATCCGGGAATGGCGGCCGGGGCGGTCCACGGGTAGCTTGGGGGGCCCTTGAACCGCGCCGTCCTCGCCCTCCTTCCGCTGTTGCTCGTCACGTGCGCGACGCCCCCGTCGGCGGCCCCCGCGCCCGCGCCGCCCCCCGAGCGCCCCGCCGTCGCGCCCGCGCCGCCTCCGGCGCCCGCGCCCGCTCCCCGACTGGAGCTGTCCGCCGAGGAGCTGCCCGTGCCGGACGCGCGCCGGCGCCTGGACTTCCGGGGCGGCGAGCCGCGGGTGCCCATCGGGCTGATGCAGGGCCGGCCCGAGGTGCGCTTCGTGCCCCGGGGCCGGATGCGGCTGCGCTTCGGGGGCGAGGGGGACAAGTTCCTGGAGGCGCCCGCGGGCTCGGTGTGGACGGCCCGGGTGACGGAGGGCTCCCCCGCGGTGCTGTCCGCGCGCGTGCAGCTCGCGGAGCTTCCCTTCGCGGACAAGGCGGGACTCGCCGAGGCCCAGGCGCAGTGGCAGGCCCGGGGCCTCGCCGTGCGCGTGCACGTGCTGGGGGTCATCTACGGCATCGCCGGCAAGGTCATCGACAACCGGCGCTACCTGCTGCTCTTGGACGAGGAGCTGGCGCCGCGGGACGCCCCCACGCGTCAGGCCGCGCTCCTGCGCGACTTTGGCGTGCGCACCACCCTGTTCGAGGAGGTGCGCACCCCCTCGCACGCCATCCTCGAGGTGAAGGATCAGGCGGGCGCGGTGGTGGGGCTCGCCCAGGACACCCTGTCCATGGAGACGCTGGACGACGCGGGCTTCGAGGTGCGGCAGGTGGAGCATGACGTGGGCTACGACAACCACGGCTTCGAGGACCGCGCCTACCGGGGCACGCTCCAGCTCGCGGTGGACCGGCACGGCACGCTCGCGGTGGTCAACGCGGTGAAGCTGGAGGATCTGCTCAAGGGGCTGGTGCCCTCGGAGATCTACGCCCGGGCCCACCCCGAGGCGCTCAAGGCCCAGGCGGTGACGGCGCGCGGCGAGGTGCTCGCGAAGGTGGGCATCAAGCACCTGGCGGACCCCTTCCTCCTGTGCTCCGAGCAGCACTGCGCGGTGTACCGGGGCCGCACGGGCGAGGCCGCCAGCACCACGGCGGCGGTGGAGGCCACCCGGGGCGAGGGCCTCTTCTCCCAGACGGGGCGCCTGGTGGACTCGGTGTACAGCGCGGTGTGCGGCGGCCACACCGAGGACAACGACGTCGTCTGGGGCGGCCCGCCCAACCCCAACCTGCGCGGCCGGCCGGACGTGCTGCGCTCGCCCGAGGGGCTGACCACCCCGGCCACGCTCGCCGAGTACCTGCGCGCGGACCTGCCCACCATGTGCCGCCTGTCCAGCTTCGCCCAGCCGAGCAAGTACCGCTGGGAGAAGCGCTTCAGCGTGGAGCAGGTCAACGCCCTCACCCAGCACCTCAAGGTGGGGCCCGTGCGGGCGCTGAGCCTCGGGGAGCGGGGCGTGTCGGGGCGGGCGCGCACGCTCACGGTGGCCGGCGAGCGCGGCGTCACCCAGGTGCGCGGCGAACTCAACATCCGCCGGCTCTTCGGCATGCTGAACAGCGCCATGGCCCTGGTCGAGGAGGAGCAGGACGCCGAGGGGCGCGTGGTGGGCTGGCGCTTCCGGGGCGGCGGCTGGGGCCACGGCGTGGGCATGTGCCAGACGGGCGCCATCGGCCGGGCCGAGGCCGGGCAGCGCTACCAGGACATCCTTCGTTTCTACTTCAATGGGGCCGAGGTCTCGTCCATCTACTGAACGCTCCGGCGTCCGGATGACGGTTGGGGACTACCGGACGCGCCCAGGGGTTATCATCCACGCACGTGTCGATGGGTCCAGCGCAGCCAGAGCAGACGACCAGGCGTAGGAGACGGCGGACCTCGGGGCCCGCGCGCTACCTGCTCGCCGTGCTCATCGCCCTGGTGCTCCAGGTGTCCTTCGTGGGGCTCTTGGCGCTCATGGCGCACGTCCAGGCCAGCCTGCCGCCCGAGCCCAAGCCCCCCAAGCCGCCGAGCGCCGTGGCCCTGCGACCCCTGACCGCGCAGGAGTGGGCGCAGAACCGCGCCACGCCCCTCACCGGGCCGCAGAACCCCACCCCCACCCCGCCCCGCAAGGCCGAGGAGAAGAAGCCGGAGAAGAAGCCGGACGGGCAGGTGGTGGACGTGGCCCCGGGCAACCAGCAGAAGGCCCCGGACGCGAAGTACCTCGCCGAGCGCGACAACAAGGTGGACAAGGAGACGCGCGCGCGCGAGCAGACGCCCTTCTACAAGAACGCCAAGCCCCAGACGACGGCCCCGCGCTCGCGCCAGGGCGCCGGGGTGAGCGAGGAGCAGGCCGAGCGGCTCGCGGGCAACAACGGCCGCGCCGCGGACGACCGGCCCCTGTCCGAGGGCGGCAAGAAGTCCGCCTTCGAGCTGCCCGACGCCCGGCGCAAGCAGGAGATCGCCCTCAAGCAGGACCCCACCTCCCCCGGCCCCGGCATCCAGGTGAACAACCGGGACGAGAGCGACGAGGTGGTGGGCAACGGCAAGCGGCTGCGCGTGCAGCAGGGCGCGGGTGACGGCGACGAGGGCTCCGAGGGCCGCCTGGGCAGTCCCGGCCTGGCCCGGCTCATGCCCTCGCAGGCGGTGATGGATCAGATCATCGGCGGGGCGCCGAACGATCACCTCAAGAACGTGAACGAGGGGGACGGCACCTACCTCAACACCCGCGAGTGGAAGTTCGCGAGCTTCTTCAACCGGGTGAAGCAGAGCGTGGGCACGCAGTGGAACCCGAACACGGCGCTGATGCGGCGCGACCCCACGGGCGACATCTACGCGGGCCGGGATCGCTACACCATGGTGCAGGTGACGCTGGACGAGTACGGCAAGGTGGCCGACATCCGCGTCGAGAAGAGCAGCGGCCTGGACTTCCTGGACCTGGAGGCCGTCGAGTCCTTCAAGCGGGCGCAGCCCTTCCCCAACCCGCCCGCGGGCCTGCTGGAGGACGACGCCAAGGTGCGCTTCTCCTTCGGTTTCTTCATGGACATGGGCGGCGGCCCGCGGATGCGGCTCTTCCGCCAACCCAACTGAACCCCTCGCCCCGGGCGCGCGCCAGCACTAGGGTGGGCCGCGTGGACACCTCGACCCTCGAGCGCAACCGCAAGGTGCGCACCGTTCTCGCCGTCATCCTCGGGGCCAACTGGGCCGTGGCCGTGCTCAAGCTCGCGCTCGGGCTCTGGAGCGACTCGGCGGCGGTGACGGCCGACGGCGTGCACTCCTTCATCGACGGCGGCTCCAACGTGCTCGCCCTGGTGGCCATGTCGTTCGCCTCCCAGCCCGCCGACGAGGACCATCCCTACGGCCACGCCAAGTTCGAGGCCCTGGCCTCGCTGGGCATCGGCGCGCTCATCGGCATCTCCATGCTGGAGCTGGGGCGCATGGCGCTCGACTCGCTCATGCATGATCGCCACCCCCAGGTGACGCCCACCATGGTGGGGGTGATGGTGGCGACGCTGGCCATCAACCTCACGGTCACCTGGGTGGAGCATCGCCAGGGCCAGAAGCTGCAGAGCCCGCTGTTGCTCGCGGACGCGCGGCACACGCTCTCGGACGTGTGGGTGACGCTGGCGGTGCTCGGCTCGCTCGGCCTCGTGAAGCTGGGCTACCCCAAGGCGGACGGCCTGGTGACGCTCGGGGTGATGGGGATCGTCGCCCGGGTGGCGTGGGACATCGTCAAGCAGGCGGTGGGCATCCTCTCGGACACCGCGCGCCTGGACACCCAGAAGGTGGCCGCGCTGACGCTCGAGGTGCCCGGGGTGCTCTCGTGCCGGGACGTGCGCAGCCGGGGCATGGAGGGCAGCGTCCTCGTGGACCTGAAGATCGAGGTGGCGCCCGAGATGTCCACCGCGCGGGCCCATGACCTGGCCGACGCGGTGGAGGCCTCCATCCAGCGGGCCTTCCCCGAGGTCGTCGACGTGGTGGTCCATGTGGAACCGGCGTCGACGCCGCGGGGAGTGCCCGTCCCGGACAGCGCCGGGTGAGGCGTCAGAGCTCGTCGTGGCCCGGCGGCGTGGCGACCGCCTCGGGCACGCGGATGCTCAGGAAGTTCGGCACGGGCCGGTAGACGCGCGCGTAGTTGTCCGGATGGTTGTCACCCGGCTGGGACTGGGTGACGTCCGTGCCCTTCTTGAAGAAGAACTGGCTCGAGCCCGAGTTGTCGAGGTTGATGACGTGCTGGGCCTTGTGGACGCGCTTCATGTAATGGGCGATGTCCGTGGCGTTGAGGCCCTTGGCGCTACCGGTCGCCTCCACCACGGCGACGATGAGGTTGTCCGACTTGTCGATCCCCACCACGGTGCGTGCCCCAACGGCATCGGGTTTGGCGCTGCTGGGCGGCGTGAGCACCTTGCCGTCCTTGACGAGCAGGAAGCCGCCGACCGCGTGCTTGACGTGGGTGTACGAGCCAATGTCCGCGTACGGAGCGAAGTGGATGGAGTTCTCGCCCCCGGGCTCGGAGCGGATGATCAAGGCATCCAGGTAGTTGGTGACCGAGCCCATGCGGTCGGGCTCGTCCTTGATGGAGACGACCTGACCGTTGCTGACGCTGTAGCCGATGATGTTGGTGCACGGCTCCTTGTAGGGGAAGCCAGGCGTGCCCCGGATGTCGAACCAGTTGCCGTTCACGCGGAGTTCGGCGAGGCCCGCCGGCGCCGGATACTGCGCCCCCCACTGCTCCACCGTGTAGAGCGGTGAGAGATAGGGTTTGCCCTCCTCGTTCTTCTTGTTGAGCGTGGCACACGAGGGGGGCGTCTGTCGGCACGCCGCCTTCTCCGTCGGCGTCTTGCCCACGACGTCGCAGTTGGGCGTCTTCTCCGGGGAGTTGGGCACGAAGAACTGCGCATGCCGGGCATTGCGCACGATGGCGAAGTGGCCTTTGACGTTGCGCAGGATCTTCGGGTAGCCCTCGATGTCGATGTCCCCCGAGATCTGCGTGACGGAGATGGAGCCCTGGGGCGTGGGCAGACAGGCCGAATTGCTCCGGGCGAGCGAGGTCGGGCACTGGCACGTCAGATGGCCCGCCGCCGTGCTCTCCGCCAGGCCACTGTCGCAATAGTCATACTCGCTGCACGCGTCGAGGGCCTGGAGCACCCAGAAGGCGGGCGTCCAGCACCAGTTGGTCGCCTTGTGGTGGCAGAGCGGCTGGCCGAGGCCACCGCACGCCGCGGAGGTGCTCACCGAGCGGCGTGCGTGCTGGCCGGAATGCGCGTGCGTCTCGGGCCGCAGGCTCAGGAAGGCCCCGTCGAGCTTGGCGCCGTAGTGGGTCGCCCAGAACTCCGTGTCCCGTCCGCCGTCCTCCCAGCGGATGTAGCGCAGGCCCGGTCCATAGCGCTCGAAGATGTGGCTGAGCGTGCGCCACTCCTCGCTCCACTCGCACGGCCCCTGGTGCCGCTGGACCCCGGAGTTCCACGAGGCCAGCACGCTCATGTCCGCGCGCAGCAGCTCCACCTTGAGGTAGTAGTCGTCGGGGCAGTACGTGCGGCCAAAGAGCTCGGAGGCATAGACGACGGGGGCCTCGTCGAGCTCCTCGGCGGTGTACCCCTTGCTGGCGAGGTCCACGATCTGGTTGCGCCGGAACCAGCCCGCGGACGTCTGGACCGCGCGGGTGTCGCCGACGCCGGAGGGCGCCAGGGCATAGCCATACCCGCCGTTCTCGGTGACCTGCCAGCCGGACAGCGTGCCGTCGTTGGCCCACGGGTTGGTGAGCAGGTTGTCGCCGTAGACCACCAGCGCCGCCTCGTCGAGCTGGGCGCCATACGGCCCTCCCCAGCTCTCGCTGTCCCGTCCACCGTCTTCCCACCGGACGTAGCGCACCCCGGGGCCATAGCGCATGAAGGTGTACTGGAGCTGCTCCCAGGCCGGGTCGTCCCAGGCACAGGGACCCGCGTGCGTCCTCACGCCCGAGTCCCACTGCGCCACCGGCGCCATCTGCGCGTCGAGCAACTGGACCTTCAGGTAGTACGAGTCCGGGCAGTAGGAACGGCGGGACTTCTCCTTCACCAGGATGAGCGGCGAGCGGGCCATCGTCGCGGCATCGAAGCCGTGCGCGTACAGGTCCACCACCTGCACCCGGCGGTTCCAGCCATAGGACGTCTGGAAGTAGCGGGACCCGGGCGCGCCGGCGACCTGCCAGCCCGCGCCGCCATTCTCGGTGATCTGCCAGTCCGACAGATCTCCGTGTTCGGCATCGTAGTTGAGCAGCAGGTTCTGGAAGGTATCGGGGTGGGCCGGAGGACTCACCTGGACGAACGCATCATCGAAGACCGGGCCGTAGTGGCCCGCCCAGATCTCGGTGCTCTGGCCGCCATCCCGGAAGCGCACGAAGCGCACCTGGGGCCCGTAGTCCGTGAAGGTGTGCTCGACGTGCCGCCAGTCCACGCTCCACTCACACGGACCTCCCGTGGACTGGGTTCCCGTGTCCCAGGCGGTGACGAGATTCATCTGTGCGTCGAGCAGCTCGACCCGGATCGTGTAGTTGTCGGCGCAATACTCCCGGCGCACCACCTCGCCCACGTGGATGGGGGGCGCCTTGGCCATCACCGCGGCGCTGAACCCCTTCGCGTGGAGATCGATCACCTGCTCCCGGCGGGACCAGCCATAGGAGGTATGGAAGGTCCGCTCACCGGCCGCGCCGCGCACCGTCCAGCCCTCGCCGCCCGTGGCGATCACGCTCCAGCCCGAGAGGTCGCCCGTCTCCGCGTCCGGGTTGGCGAGCAGGTTGGTCTTGAACAGCGCGGAGGCCGCGAGGGATTGAGGGGCCCGCGCGAGGGACGGCTCGGCCGGTTCCGTGGGCACCACGCCGCAGCCCAGGACGCCGAGCAGCGCCAGGGCGGCCGCCCACGGGACGACCCCGCGAGGAGAAAGCTTCGAGAGACAAAGGATCATGATTCGTTGGACTACCACGCGATCCCCCGCTCAGGACCAGGATTTCGAGAAGGCTCGGACTTCCACGGCGATGGTAGATTTCACTTCTTGACTCCGTCCCGGAAGAACCGCCTCCGCCTGCTCCCCGTGCTCGTCCTCCTCGTGGGAGCGCTCGCCCGGGCCGACACGTCCCCACTTCCGGAGGCGCCGCCCCTCACCTTCGAGGCCGCCGAGCTGCGCGGACTCGCGGGCACCGGGAACGAGCCTTTCCGGGCGCTGCTGTGGCTGCCCGGGGTGAGCCACGTCGTCTCCGGCGCGGGCCTGCCCGTGGTGCGCGGCGCGGCGCCCTCCGCCACGGCCTTCTACGTGGACGGCGTGCGGGTGCCCCACGTCCAGCACCTGTGGGTGGGGCCCGCCACGGTGAACCCCGAGCTGCTCGCCGGCCTCGACTTCTATGCGGGGCCCGCGCCCGCGCGCTTTGGCCGGGACGTGGGGGGCCTCGTGGACGTGCGGCTCCTGCCGCCCCGCGCCGAGGGCGTGCACGTGGCCGCGACCCTGGAGCTGCTCACCCTCGGAGTGCTCGCCCAGGTGCCCCTCCCCACCACCGGCACGGAGCTCACCCTCTCGGGCCGCTTCGCCTCCCTGCCCTGGCTCGCGGCGAAAATCCTCAACGCCTCCCGCGGCCCCCAGAGCCCCGCGTTGGTGCTCGGCCTGTTCGACGGCCAGGCGCGCGTCACCCAGACGGTGGGCCGGGGCACGCTGCGGCTGCTGGCCCTGGGCGGCGTGGACGACGCGGGCCTCACCGGGCCCGGAGACGTCGTGCGCGGGGGCGTGCGCTTCCTCCGGGTGGACACGCGCCTCACCCACCCGCTGGCCCACGGTGAGCTGGAGGCCGCGCTCACCTGGGGTCAGGACACCCTCTCGGCCCTGGGCGGCGGAGAGGCCTCGCGCGTGGGCCTGGACCTGCGCGAGCGCTCGCTCGGGGGACGGCTGCGGTGGCGGGCCCGGCTCGG
This sequence comes from Archangium primigenium, assembly GCF_016904885.1. NCBI lineage: Bacteria > Pseudomonadati > Myxococcota > Myxococcia > Myxococcales > Archangiaceae > Melittangium > [Archangium] primigenium. The sequence continues at coordinate 4,257,221 of NZ_JADWYI010000001.1, read as the reverse complement.
ACAGGACGTCATCGTGGAGACGGGCGCGGACGTGGAGCGGCGGCACGTGGACGTGGCGCAGGCCACCTCCTTCCGTCCGGGCGAGGCGGGCGATCCCGGGCGGCCCCTCGTCACCACCCGCTCGGATCAACGGCTCGCGCGCACCACGCTCGCGGGCGCGTACGCCCAAGCCACCTGGCACCACGGTCGCTGGCGGCTCACGCCGGGCCTGCGCGTGGACGGCTACCGCCTGGCGCCGGACGTGAGCACGGGAGTCATCGAGCCCCGCCTGCATGCGCGGGTGGCGCTCTCGGATCGGGCGGCCTTGCGGCTGGGCGCGGGGGTGGCGCACCAGGCCCCCGCCCACCTCGTGGATGCGCCGGGCGTGGAGGCGGCGGCGCTCCGACTGGGTTTGCAGCGCGTGGTGCAGGTGGACGCGGGCGCGGACATCCTGGGCCCGGCGGGCTTCACCTTCGGCGCGGGCGTGTTCGTCCAGCCCGCCGTGCGCACGGTGACCCTGGACGCGCGAGGCTTCGATCTCGCGGTGGATGACCCCGCGGCGCGGGGCCGGCTGCGCACCGCGGAGGGCCAGGGCCATGGCGTGGAGCTGCTCGTGCGGCGCGCGCTGTCCGAGCGGTGGGCGGTGCTCGGGGCGTATACGTACCAGCGGCGGACGCTGGACACGCGCGTGGAGCGCCGGGACGACACGGGCCAGGGGGTGGCCACGGACGTGCGCCCCGTGGCCTCGCCGCTGGAGCAGGCCCACGTGCTCAACGCGGCGCTCACCGTGAAGCTGCCCTGGGGGCTCACCGTGGGCACCACGCTGCACGTCAACACCGGGGCGCCCGAGGCCGGGGGCCTGCTGTTCTCCGCCACGCAGCGCGCGGGCGTGGACGCGGAGACAGGCACGCCCCGGTGGATTCCCGAGGATCGCGACCGGGTGGCGCGGCTGCCGGCCTACGTCCGGGTGGACGGGCGGGTGAGCAAGACGGGCCGCTGGGGCCCCGTGGCGCTGGAGGCCTGGCTGGACGTGCTCAACCTCTCGCTGACGCGGGAGACCTTCCGCTACACGTACGGCGTCGGCCCCCGCGGCCTCGTGCGCGCGCCCGCCGGTCTGCCGCCCATCACCCTGCCCTCGTTGGGCGTCCGGGCCCGGTACTGACGCCCCGGCGTCGCGGACCCCAGAGCAGCAGGAGCAACAGGCCGCCGCCCGCCCCGGGCGCCGCGCCACAGCCACACGCCGAGGCCGGCTCGTCCGGAGGCACGGGGCCCGGGGTGCCCCGCTGGTCGGCGGACCGCGTCACCCAGAGATGGCTGGTGACGGAGCGGGGATGCGCGTTCACCCACACCTCCACGCGGAAGCGATCCTCGCCCCTGGCGGGGGCGGAGACCTCGCGTGTCAGCGTGAAGTCGTCCGAGTCCACGTCCACGAGGGGCAGTCGCACGCCGTTGTGGACGAAGCGCACCTGGTGGCCCCGGGCCCCGGTGACGCGGGCATGCAGTCGGGCCCTCTCGGCGAGCACGGTGTCCCCCGTGGGCGGCACGTCGCTGTCGAGCACCACCATGGGATCCTCCGGCCCCTGGAGCTTCACCACCGTGCGGCCCTGGCGGATGCCGTCGAGCAGCGCGGCCACGCTCAACTCCCGCGCGAACACCAGCGTGGTGGGACTGCCCAGCGGGCTCTGGGTGAAGTCCAGGTCCACGCCCGCGCGGTGATCGTCACTGCCGCCCACGGCCACGGTGTGGTGGCCCTGGGCGAGCAGCCAGTCCCAGTAGGCGAGCGCGCCCTCGGAGAAGAGACGCCCCAGCTTCTCCCAGCCGCCATTGGCCACTTCGATCGCGTCCACGCCGCCCGGGGGCACGGCGAGCCGCCACGCGCAGCCGATGCACAGGTCGCCCACGTCATAGGTGGGGTGGTTGATGGAGAAGAGGGCACCCTGGGCCCGGAAGGCCGCCACCGCCTCGTCGAGGGAGAGGCCCTCGTTCACCCGGGGGCGCACGTAGCCGGTGGCGCCCAGGGCGTTCGCGTGGCCCTGGTAGGTGGTGTACTCGATGCCCGGCACGAGCAGCACGCCGGGGTGGCGCGCCTGGGCGTCCCCGAGGAAGTCGAGCGTGGACGTGGTGTTGTGCTCGGAGAGCACGACGAAGTCGAGCCCCCGGCCGCGCGCGAAGGTGGCGATCTCGTCCAGGGGCGGCCGGGCGTCCCCGCTCTCGCGCGAGTGCACGTGGAGATCGCCCGCGTACCAGCGGGCCTCGGCCGAGAGCGCGGGCACGGGCTGGTAGGGCCGGCGCTCGGGTTGGGGCGGCAGCGTGGCCTGGGTGTGCGCGAGGATCTCGATGCGGTAGTGCGCGGGCGTGGCGCCGACCTTGGCCTTGCCCACGGTCACCCGCCAGGTGCCGGGCGGCAGCGGTCCCGCGAGATACGAGCGCGACGCGGCCCGCTCGCCCACCAGGGCCGACTCGGGGTTGCCGCCGCCATACCCCCGGAAGCCGTGAGGATCCTCCAGCCCCCAGTCGAGGATGGTGCCGCCCTCGAGGCTCTCATGACGCACCTCCAGTTCCACCGTGCCCGGAGGTATCTCGAAGGGCACGTCGAAGAAGCGGCCTTCGGCGGGCACCTCCCCTTCCAGCACCTGGGAGTCGGTGACACCACGGACGAGGAGCAGCAGCAGGAGCGGGAGACGCACGGCGCGGGAGCCTAACCCGAGGCCCGGGCGCGCCTACGGGCGCACGGGACGGCGTCGCGCCACGCGCTGACGGACCGCCTGGATGAACGGGCCCTTGCCGTCGCGTCCCCGGGGCGCCTGGGCCTCCATGCCCAGGTGGTCGGCGACGGCGCTCAGGTATTCCAGACAGGGAGCGGACGCGGACGGCGTGCCTTCCGCGAACAGCGCATGACACGGCGGACAGTAGTTCACCACCCACACCCGCTCGCCCGCGGGGATGTCGAGCGAGACGGGATGGCCCTCGGTTCCCATGCGCTCCTCGTAGGGAGGGATGGTCCAGACGCCCACTGGATCGCCCTGGCCCATGAGCACATACCGGTAGTTGAGGCTGGGCTGGAATTCCCAGTCCCCCCAATCATAGCCATACGCCTTCGTCTCGAAGCGGCGGGCCCGGCCGCGCGCCTGCTCGAAGGCCTCGGGGCTGTCGGGAGCCTCCGGTGCGGCGAAGAAGAACAAGTCGAGCACGGCCTCGTCATTGCCGAAGCCCGTCTCCTCGCAAGGCGCGCCCGTGTCCTCGCCACACTCGAAGGAAGCAGGCTCGCCACAGACACTGCACCGGTAGTCATGAACGCCCATGGCGTGAGTCTAGACGATGACAGGCATGCGTGCGCTCGCAGCCAGGACGTGGCTCAGTCGCCGCCCGGGACGAACTCGCCATGGCCGCGCGACCGGGCCTGTTCGGACAACCATCCCTCCAGGTCATGGAGGTCCTCATAGGACGTGGGCTCCTGGCCCCGAGTGATCTCCACGCCCTGGTAGACGCGGACCTGCTGCCACGCGCCCGGCTCGCGGCTGGAGTTCCAGACCGTGAAGCCCGAGTAGCCCAGCCCTCCACCCGGAACCGCCTGGGCTCTGGGTGGAAGGCCTTGCAGGCGTCGCTCCAACTCCTGGACCTCCGGGGGAGACAGCTCCCAACTGGGGTTGGGCAGACCACTGAAGATGTTGAGTTCGACTCTCACGGGAAGAGCCCTCGCCGTCGGGTTCGCGCACCGCATCGACAGCAACGACGTCCCCAGCAGGACGAGCACGAGCCAGGGACGCGAGGAGAAGGGAGCCGGCATGCCGCTAGGATACCTTCATGCCGGTGGGCGAGAACCGGTAGCCACAGAACTGCGTGTAGGGCCCCCGGTTGCACGTCTGGGGATTGAAGATGACGTTGCCGCTGTTGTCCGTGTTGCGCGCGGCCGTCGAGCCCGGCTTGTGGCCCCAGAAGCCCTCCGAGTGGCGGCGGTACCAGTGGTAGTCCCGCCCCGGCCAGATGACGAGCGCCACGTTCTTGTTGCTCCCAGAGCAGACGGTCTTGCAGCCGTCCCAGTCCGCCGCGGTTCCCACGCTCGGGCAGGTGAGGCTCGAGTACAGGTGCCCGGAGATCCTGCCGGGCTGCGCGAAGGTGTTGGAGCGGTAGTTCATCGCGTAGTTGTAGCAGTTGTTGTAGGGCTGGGTTCCGGGCTGGTTCCAGAAGGACGGGTTGTAGGGCGTGTTCTGGATGACGCACGCGGCCTTGTCCCCCGGGTCACCTCCCGGCCCCGTGTCTGGCGAGGACCGGATGCTCCGCTCCACGAACTGGGCGAGCTCGTCATCCACGACCCCCCGCGCGGTCCTCAACAACCAGAGCGCCGTGTCCTCGGACTCCGCGGACAGCGGGGCCGGCGGCGCCTCCTTGCCGTCCTCGTCGAGGGAGAACCCGGCGAGGGGCGCCAGGAGGTTGATGCGGAAGTCCGAGGGCAGCCCCGCCCGCGCGAGCTGATCGTCCCCCTCCGACATGATGACGTACCCCCGGAACCCCAGGACGTTGGGTGCCTCGGCGCGCGGGTCGATGGCCTTGCCCGCGAGGCGATCCACCAGCTCCTTGGCCTTGTCCGCGGACAGCTCCCAGATGGGGTTGGGAACACCTGAATAGACATCCAACATGACTCTCACGACGCGACCTCCTGGTGCCTGCTGCTTTCACCAGGACGGAGGCGCCGCCCCCCGGATGTGACGGCGCTCCGCGGTCATCCCTCCGAGGACAGCTCGCGCATCAGGACGATCTTCCCGCGCACCCCACCCCGCTCGAGCAGCGCCTGGCCCTCGATGCCGGACAGCAAGGGCAGCCGCTGGGCGATCACCGGCCGCACCTGGCGCCGCGCGAGCAGCTCGAAGAGCTTGGGCAGGTCCTCGCGCAGGGGCTGGGGATTCTCCCGGTAGAGCTGGGTGATGCCGTAGAAGGACGGGCGGCGGCCCCGCAGCCTGGCGCCCACGAAGAGCGACAGCATGCCGGTGAGGCTGCCCAGGTTGTCGCTGCCGCCATCGCGGCCCACGGCGCTCGTGAAGCCATAGGAGATGACCTGTCCGCCCTTGCGCACCGCGCTCGTGCACCGGGAGATGTTCGCGCCGCCAATGCCATCGAAGGCCACGTCCACGCCCTCGGGCACGAGCTCCCGCACCGACTGGTCGAACGGCTTCTGCTTGTAGTCGACGAAGGTCGCCCCCTGCTCGCGCACCACCTCGGTCTTGGGCGCCGAGTCCACGCCGTACGCCCGGGCGCCCGCCACGCGCAGCAGTTGCAACAGCGCCGTGCCCACGCCGCCGCCCGCTCCCGTCACCAGGGCGGTCTGCCCCGGCTGGATGCGCGCGGAGCGGTGGATCATCTGGTACGCCGTCACGTAGTTGAGGATGAGCGCCGTCACCTCCGCGTCGTCGAGCCCGTCGGGCACGGGGATGAACTCCTCGGCGCCCCGGGTGAGGTACTCCGCATAACCCCCGTGCACGGTGAGCGCCGCGACCCGCTGGCCCGGCTTGAGCTGCGTGACGCCCGCGCCCAGCGCGTCCACGTCCCCCACCACCTCGTAGCCCGGGGTGAAGGGAAACTTCGGCGCGTAGGGGTAGTAGCCCCGGCGCATGATGATGTCGGTGAAGCCCACCCCGCCGGCGCGCACCCGCACCCGCACCTGTCCGGGACCTGGGGGCTCCAAGGGCAATTCTTTGAGCTCAAGGGCTTCGAGACCGCCCTTGTGTTTCAAGACAACGGCGCGATAGGTGGAAGTCATGGCCCCGTGAGTAGCGCCGGGAGGGCCTGACCGTCGACGTGCATTCGTGCCAGACTGCATTGCACCAATGCAGGACACGAGCTGGGACGACTTGCGCTTCTTCCTCGCGGTGGCGAAGCACGGCACGCTCGCCACCGCGGCGCGGCAGTTGGGGGTGAATGCTTCCACCGCCGGGCGCCGCATTCAAGCCCTGGAGCGCTCGCTGCGCGTGCGGCTCTTCCTGCGCACGCGTGAGGGATTGCGGCCCTCGGCGGCGGGAGAGCAATTGCGGCGGCGCCTGGAGAAGCTCGCGCCCGAGCTCACGCGGCTGGTGGGCGGCGAGCTGACGCCCGCGGAGACGGTGGCCGGCACGGTGCGCATCGCCACCACGGAGGCCCTGGCGGCGTACCTGGTGGACCGGGGGCTGTGCTCGCTCAAGGACGAGCACCCGGGCCTGGTGTTGGAACTGCTCGGGGGCAACCGCCCGGTGGACCTGACGCGAGGCGAGGCGGACCTGGCGGTGCGGGTGAGCAAGCCCGAGGGCGCCAACCTCAAGGTGCGCGCGTTTCCCGCCCAGGGCTTCGCGATGTACGGCGCGCCGGCCTACCTGCGGCAACGGGGCCGACCCCGGAACGAGCGGGAACTCGCGGGACATGATCTGCTGGTGACGGGCGCGGAGCTGGCCCTGCTGCCCGAGGCGCGCTGGCTGGAAGCACTCCCGGACACGCGCATCTGCCTGCGCACCAACAGCATGCCCGCGCTGATGGCCGCCGTTCGCGGGGGCGTGGGCCTGGCGGTGCTGCCCACCCTCTGGGGCCAGGTGGAGAAGGATTTGGAGAAGCTCTTCGATCTGCCCGACCTGCCACGCCGCGCCATGTGGCTCGTCATCCAGCCCGAGGCCTGGGAGCGCGCCGCGGTCCAGGTCGTCGCCGCGCGGCTCAAGGAGCTGCTCGATCCGGGGTAGCATGCCTCCGGTTCTTCCCCCGGAGTTCCCATGGCCGTCGGTCCCATCAACCGTTCCATCCCGCTCCCGCCTCCTCCCACGCCCGCGCCGGAGGAGAAGCCCGAGGTCAAGTCCGTGGCGACCGCGCTCGCCCAGGGCGTGGCGAAGGCCGTCGATCCCAAGGCCGCCGACCCCAAGGCCGCCAGGCCGCTGGAGGTGAAGGACGGCTTCGACGCCTCCGCGATGGGCAATGCCCTGGCCACCGTGGCCAAGGGCGTCCAGGGCGCCAAGGGAGACACGAAGGTGGAGGCCAAGCCCCCGGCCAACCTGCCGCCCGTGACGTCCGGCGAGGACAAGGCCAAGGCGGAGCTGGAGATCCAGACCGTGGCCAAGGATCGCACCGACGTCACGGAGGCGCAGAAGACGCTCAAGGACGAGACGACCCGCCAGGGCGACGACCTGTTCGCCATGGCGGACGGCAAGAAGGACGTGCCGGCCAACACCGAGGTGAAGAAGAACTCGGACACGCAGGTGGAGCTGCTGCGCCACGACGACGACGGCAAGGTGACCGAGCGCACGCTGGCCACGCGGGGCGACAACGGCGCGGTGACGCTCGACTCGGCGTCCTTCAAGGACGGCGTCAACCACCGCGAGCAGAGCGAGGTGCGAGGCGATGGCAGCACCCGCGTGCAGCGCGCCGAGTGGAAGAACGACCAGAACGAGACCGGGGCGCTCAAGTCCTTCGACGAGATCGGCAAGTCACGCGATCCCATGTACGGCTACTCGGACAGCACGGTGAGCACGAAGGACGACACGCTCACCGTCGAGCAGTACTCGCAGCGGGGCGGCGCCGTGAGCGGCAGTCGCACCGAGTACTTCCAGCAGAAGGGCGACAAGGGCATCGACGACAAGCTCGAGGGCCACTTCGACTTCGACAAGCCGGTGGATCGCGCCGACACCTACACCTACAGCATCCCGGCGCCCCAGGACGGCAAGCAGGCGGAGCCCACCTACCAGCGCACCCAGCGCTTCGCCCAGGAGAACTACCAGACCACCTCGGTGGTGGACACGGCGCTCAAGGACGAGACGCGCCACAACGTGGGCCGGGGCGGCGGCTCCTACACGCCGCGCTTCTACAAGGACACCGTCAAGAACGAGCCGCACAACCGCGAGGACCTCGAGAAGGTCCGCGACCACAACGTCAAGACGGGCTTCGAGAAGCGCTTCGACGCGAACGAGGCGCAAGACAAGGGCCAGCCCCCCAAGCGCTGGTACACCGAGTGGAAGAACAGTCCGGACGAGCTGCGCACCCAGACGGGCGTGGAGGGCTTCCCCAAGGCCACCGTCGTCACGGACAAGAAGCGCGAGGGCGACACCGTCACCGAGAAGTTCGCCGGCAAGACGTTCAAGCCCGACTCCAAGAAGATGGAGGACCTGGTGGACGTGGGCGGCGAGTCCTCGCGCAAGTACGGCAAGGACGGCTCGGTGGAGCGCTCGGACATGAAGCGCGTCAACGCCGACGGCTCGAAGGAAGAGGCGCACTACCAGAGCCGCACCGAGCAGACGAAGGACGGCCTCGTGCACCACGAGGCCACCGAGAGCAAGTACACGAAGGAGGGCAAGAGCTCCACGGCGCTCAAGGAGGACACGTCCCGCATCGACGCCGAGGGCATCCAGCTGCTGGGCACGAAGACGACCATGACGGGGGATGACGGCACCCAGGCCATCTCCACCCTGAACGAGCAGGGCGAGTCGCTTTCGATCTCCGGCCCTGGCGGCAAGGATCCGCGCAACGTCGACGACCCCGCCCTGTTCGACAACAACGAGACCGCGCGCGACCTGGCGCTCAAGGCCACCACGTCCAGCGTGGACACGGTGAAGGCCTACGTGGACCACGTGGGCGTCAAGGCGCTGGACGCCATGGAGTTCATCCAGGACAAGGCGGGCAACACGCCCCTGCCCCCGGGCGTGCGCAACCTCTTCGGCATCGATCCGGTGCGCGACTCGCTCACCGAGGTGCGGGATGCGCGCACGGGCACCAAGATGGCGAGCAACGCGCTGGGCGCGGCCAGCGGCGCCATGAACCTGGCCGCGGGCATCCGCTCGGGCAACAAGGCGGACATCATCGCCGGCGCGCTGTCCACCGCCTGGGGCGCGGGCAACCTCGTGGCCGATGGCCTGACGGTGCTCGACCGCATCAAGGGCAACAACCCCTACGACAAGTCCATCGTCAACAAGCTCGCCTCCCCCGCCCTGGACGCGCTCGAGGGCTCCTCCTCGACGGGCTCGGCCATCGCCAAGACGATCGGCAAGATGGGCGGGGCGAGCCGGGCGCTGGGCGCCGTGGCGGGCCCGGGCCTGGACATCTTCAACGGCGCCATGGACATCAAGAAGGGCGTGGATGGCGGCCACACCGGACAGATCGCCAAGGGCGCGGTGGGCATCGTCGGAGGCGCGGCGGGGCTCGGGGCGGCCATCGCCCTGAGTGGACCGGCCGCGGTCGTGGTCGCGCCGCTCATCGGGATTGGCACGGCCATCATCGGCGGCATCATCGAGGCCGTCACCGACGACAAGCACCAGATCGCCGAGCTGGACATCGACAACGACGGCTTCGAGGTGAAGCCGCCGGACTACGACGCGGCCGCCCCCGCGCCGCCGCCTCCACCCACGCCCGAGGAGCAGAAGAAGGAGGAGGCGAAGGAGCGGCAGCAGAAGACGCCGGCCTGGCGGGTGATGCGCTTCTGACCTTCGGTCCGATCCTCGACGGCGTTTCTTGCCATCCCCCGGCCCAGGGGCAATGTTCACCGTCCCAGACCCAGTCTGGGTTCACCCCTGAGGGGTAAGGGAGCAAGACCATGGCCAATCGGCAGACGGGCACCGTGAAGTGGTTCAATGACGCGAAGGGTTTCGGCTTCATCACCCCCGAAGGTGGCGGGGAGGATCTGTTCGTCCACTTCCGCGCCATCGAGAGTACGGGCTTCAAGAGCCTGCAGGAGGGCCAGAAGGTCTCGTACGAGGCGGTGCGGGGCCAGAAGGGCATGCAGGCGGACAAGGTCCGCGTCGAGGGCTGACGCCTCCGGCCTCACCCCACCCTCTCCGGAGCGCCCGGAGAGGGGAGCAGCCCGGAGCGCGGGCGGACGAGGCGGGACAACAGGGGCTCGAAGCGCTCCCAGCCGAAGGCGGCGAAGGTGAGCACGCCCATGATGCCGCCGAACATCCACAGGCCCATGAACACCGCGATGCCCGCGTGCAGTCCGAGCGTGAACACCACCCAGAACGCCCCCGTCCGGCGCGACCAGACGAAGAAGGGGTAGCCCATCTCCACGACCAGGGTGCCCCAGGACAGGGCCTTGGTGAGCCAGGGCACGGACGCCAGCCAGGCGAAGTCATAGCGCGAGTACTGCGGCTGCATGAGGATGCGCCAGAGCGCGTCTCCCTGCTGCCACGGCTCGCCGAGCGCCTTCTCGAAGCCCGTCATGAAGTACATGAGGCACAGGTGCACTTGCAGCACCCGGAGGCTCAAGGTGATGTGCGGCGAGGGCTCCCCGGAGACACGCCCCGCGCGCCGGTCCAGGGAGAACGCAGCCCCCACCGGCATGATCGCGCAATAGAACAGACTGATATGGGCGAAGGTCTCCAACCCATACACCAGCAGCGTGCCACTGCTGACCAGGATGGTGTGAAGGATCCAGACCCCCACCGCGCACACGCGCGTGCGCCAGCCCAGCAGCAATCCGACCAATCCCAGGGCATACAGGGCCGCGAGCCCCGCGATGCAGGCCCGCGCGGACAGGCCCCATTGCTGGAGGACGGGCACCACCGTGCCGAGCCGCGGAATCCAGCGCGAGGCCATGGGCTCGCTGAGGCTCCAGGGTGCCAGGCCCCGGTCACCAAAGAGCAGCGTGAGGTGATCCGCCAGGGACCAGGCCTGGAGCAGGAGCACCAGCGCCACGCCAATCCGGAGCACGCCCAGGGGCTGCGGCGAGACAGGCGCCGACACGAAGGCGGTCACCCGCCGGCCAGCATGTGACAACCACGCGCGAGGAGGGTTCATGGCAGGGAGGCCCGGGCGGAAGACGGCGTGGGACGCAAGGCGAGATCGGCGCGGTACAGCTCGGTCCAGGACGGGCGTTCGCCGGCCCGGTACGCCTCCATCGAGGGCAGTTCCATCTTCTCCACCCGGACGGTGGCCTGACGGGCCTCGGGATGGCGGCCGAACATGGTCGCGGCCCAGGCTCGCGCGAGGTTGTCCTGGTACTCGGCCTTGCGGTTCCAGGCACTGAAGCGCAGGGCCATGGAGTAGGCGCGGATGTCCAGGGAGTCGTTCGAGAAGCGGAAGGGTTCGTGGACCACCTCACCCGAGGGCAGCGTCAGGTCCACGGAGATGCGATGGGCCTGGCTGATGCCCGGGGCGAAGAAGGCATACCCACTGGTGGCACCCGTCCACGCCCCGTAGGCCATGTGGAGTTGATGGGGGGTGCTCGTGGCGGGAAAGAGCCGCACGTGCGCCGCGCCCACGAGGACCAGGAGCAGATGCACGGCGGCCAGGGCACACAGGAGCACGAATCCAGGCTTCAACGGCGGCGAAGACGGTGGCATGCGGTGCTCCTCGTCAGGTGGAGGGGTCGAGGCGCGGACCGCGCGCCTCGACCCCGAGACACGGGGAATGCGAGGCGCCACTAGTCCCCCGTCTGATTGCCCAGGGAGTTGCCGTTGGTGTTGCCCGCGATGCCACCGTCGCCGGCGATGCTGCCGTTGACGACGCCGCCGCCGAAGAAGTCATTGCCAAGAACGTTCCCGCCAATGAACCCGCCGCCGATGAAGCCGTCGCCGATGAAGCTGTCGTCGAACAGGGCGCGGTCGCCGCCGCCCTCGTCATGGCCGCTCTGCTGCGAGGGCGCGTCCTTGCTCACCAGAACCACTTGATCGTACGCCACCGCCTCACCGGACGATGACGAGCCCGCCGCCACGGCCATGGAGGCCCCCGCCACCACGAAGAGCGCCGCCACCCGGAAACCCGTCTTCTTCCCATTCGCGTTCATGTGCCCGACTCCTGATGTATGGGTTCGACTTCCAGTCACTCCAACCTTGCAGCACGTCATCCTTCGACTTCGAGGGAAGGTTGGGGATGGCCTCAAACCCATGCAAGCACGCCATGACAAGGATTGAGTCGTTTCCCTCGGGCGGCGGGCGGGAAGTCGTGGGCGGCCTCAAATCCTGCTCAAAATCGGTCGGTCCTGAATCCAATCACTGAACCCAAACGTAGCGCGAACCCGGTTCCTCCTGGTGCCCGTGCGCGGTTGTTTTTACAAAGCGCGCCGGCGCTGAATCCAAGAAAATGGGCCCCGCGTAGCGAAGCCCGCGCGGATGAACGCCTCACGTGCGGCCCCCCCCACGGACCTGCTCGCCCGCCCAGCGGCCTGTTTCCCCCACAGGAGATGCGGGGCGCGGACACCCACCCAGAGTAAAAAAAGATAGACCTGGAGTCACGCACCGCCGTGCACCCGCGTGTCGGACCCCCTTGCGCGGGGCGCTACGGGTGGACGGTGGTGACGAACTCGGCCTTGCCGTCGCGCACCTGGAGTACGACGGCGGGCTTCACGGCGTTGCGCTGCGCGTCCAGGGAGATGGTGCCCGTCACGCCTTGGAAGTCCCGGGTCTTCGCGATGGCGTCGCGCAGGGAGGGCCCGCTCCAGTCCGGAGCGCGCTCGAGCGCCTCGGCGGCCACCTTCGTCGCCTCGTAGGCCAGGACCGCGGAGGTGTCCGGCGCCCTGGCGTACTGGGCCCGGTACGCCTGGACGAACGCGCGCATGCGCGGCTCTGGACTGTCCATGGCGTAGGGCGAGGAGAAATAGCTGCCTTCCAGCGCGGACCCGGCCAGCTCGAACAGCGTCTCCGCCTCCCAGCCATCCGTGCCCAGCAGGGGCAGCGTCAATCCCAGCTCACGCGCCTGCCGGGCGATGAGGCCCACATCGGTGTAGTAGCCGGGAATGAAGAGGGCCTGGGGCCGGCTCTGCTTGAGCGCGGTGAGCTGCGCGCGGAAGTCCGTGTCCCCCTGCGCGTAGGTCTCCGTGGCGAGGATCCTCCCGCCCAGCCGCGTGAAGTCCTTGGTGAAGACCTCGCCGAGCCCCATGGAGTAGTCGCTCTTGTTGTCCAGGAGCAGGGCCACCTCGCCGAGCTTCAAGGCCTCGCGGGCGAACTTCGCCATCACATAGCCCTGGAAGGGATCGATGAAGCAGATGCGGAAGATGTAGTCCCCCTTCTCGGTGACGCCGGGGTTGGTGGCCGCGTGGCTGATCATCGGCACCCCGGCCGCCTGGGCCTTCTCCGCCATGGCCATGGAGACGGTGGAGGACACCTCGCCGAGGATGAGCAGCACCTTGTCCCGGGTGATGAGCCGGGTGACGGCCTGCGCCCCATCCTCCGCCCGGCCCTGGCTGTCGTAGACCCGCAGGGCGAGCTTCTTGCCCTTCACCCCGCCCGCGGCGTTGATCTCCCGCATCGCCATGTCGAAGCCGTTGCGGCTGGAGACGCCGAACACGGCCTGGGCGCCAGTGAGGCTGCCCACCTCGCCGAGCAGGACTTCCTGGGCCTCGGCGGACGGGGCCTCCGCGGACGCGGCCCGCGGAGCGGCCTCGGCCACGGGCGAGGCCTTCTTCTCACAGGCGGCCAGACAGGACGTGAGCACGGCGAGCAGCACGGGAACGCAACGGCGCATCGCTCCATGCTCCCCACGCTTCGGGCGGATGCGCAAGCGCGAAGCCCCTGGCCGTCGTTATGGGGGGACCTCCCTCGCATCCCCAGGCGGTATTCCATGAAGAAGAACGGACCCATTGGAGTCGGCATCATCGGCGCGAGCCCGGATCGGGGCTGGGCCATGGCGGCGCACATTCCCGCGCTGCGCGCCCTGCCCGCCTACGAGTTCCGGGCCCTGAGCACCAGCCGACGGGAGTCCGCGGACGCCGCCTCGCGCGCGTTCGGCATCCCCCTGGCCTTCGACACCGCCGCGGAGCTGGTGGCGCGGCCCGAGGTGGACCTGGCCGTGGTCTCCGTCAAGGTGCCCCAACACCACGAGCTGGTGACGACGGCGCTGCGCGCGGGCAAGGACGTCTACTGCGAGTGGCCGCTCGGCAAGGACCTGGCGGAGGCCGAACAGCTCGCGGCGCTCGCGCGGGAGCGCGGGGTGAGGACGATCGTCGGCCTCCAGGCGCGGGCCGCGCCCGCCGTGCGCTACGTGCGGGACCTGGTGGCCGAGGGCTTCGTGGGCGAGGTGCTGTCCACGAGCCTCGTGGGGACGGGAGGCGCCTGGGGCGACACCACCGACGCGTCCGGCCTCTACCTGCTCGACGCGCGCAACGGCGCCACCCTGCTCTCCATCCCCTTCGGCCACACGGTGGACGCGCTGTGCTGGTGCCTCGGCGAGTTCCAGGAGGTCAGCGCGACCCTGGCCACCCGCCGCCACGAAGTCCGCCTGGCGGGAACGAACGAGACCCGGCCGATGCGCACGGCCGATCAGGTGCTCGTCTGCGGCGTGCTCGCGGGGGGCGCGGTGGCCTCCATCCACTATCGGGGGGGCGTGTCCCGCGGCACGAACCTGCTCTGGGAGATCAACGGCACGAAGGGCGACCTCGTGCTCACGGGCGACGCGGGCCACCTGCAGATGACCGCGCCCCGCTTGTCGGGCGGCAACGGAGAGCGGCCCTTCGGCCCAGTGCCCATTCCCGAGCGGTATGTCGCGGCGCCGGGCATCCCCGAGGGCAGCGCCTACAACGTGGCCCAGGCCTACGCCCAGTATGCCGAGGACCCCGGCTCGGTCCCGAGCTTCGAGGACGCGGTGGTGCGCCACCGGATGCTCGAGGCCATCCTCGAGGCGGCTCGGACGGGACAGCGGCAGCGCCTCAGGTAGCGCACCGAGGGAATAAAACGCGCCCGAGGGCTGAGTAGAGCCGCGCCCCGGGCGCTCATCCCGCCGACTCGGCGGCGAGCAGACGTCTTCGCATCGGACACGCGTGGGTTGCGACACCCAACCATCAAGGCCACCTCTGTGGGGAAGAAACCTTCCACCCGGAGAACCCCGCGTGTTCATGCACAACAAGCAGTTGCAGTACACCGTGCGCGTGTCGGAGCCCAACCCCGGCCTCGCCAGCCTCATGCTCGAGCAGTTCGGAGGGCCGCAGGGCGAGCTCGCCGCGGCGATGCGCTACTTCACCCAGGCCCTCGCCGAGGAGGATCCCGGCCGCAAGGACCTGCTCCTGGACATCGCCACCGAGGAGCTGAGCCACCTGGAGATCATCGGCACCATCGTCGCCATGCTGAACAAGGGCGCCAAGGGGCGGCTCGCGGAGGGCGTGGAGGAGCAGGCGTCCATGTACCGCTCCATCACCGGCGCGGGCAACGACAGCCACGTCACCCAGGTGCTCTACGGAGGCGGCCCGCCGCTCACCAACTCGGCCGGTGTGCCGTGGACGGCCGCGTACGTGGACAGCATCGGGGACCCGACGTGTGACCTGCGCTCGAACATCGCCGCGGAGGCACGGGCGAAGATCGTCTACGAGCGCCTCATCAACCTGACGCCGGACCCGGGCGTGCGCGAGGCGCTGGGCTTCCTGATGACGCGGGAGATCGCCCACCAGAAGTCGTTCGAGAAGGCGCTCTACGCCATCGAGCCCAACTTCCCGTCGGGCAAGCTGCCGGGCATGCCCGCGTTCACGGACACCTACTACAACATGTCCCAGGGCGCCGGAGACATGCGCGGCTCGTGGAACGAGGGCGAGCAGTGGGACTACGTGTCGGACCGGGAGAAGCAGGTCGCCGTGGATGGCGGCAGCGGCCGGGCCTCGATCGGGCTCACTCCCGAGGAACTGTCCGTGTTGCAGCAGAACGTGCGGCGCACCCAATCCCAGGAGACGAGCAACCCCGTCACGGGCGCGGACCTCGGCGCGGGCCCGGGCAGCGGGCGCATGACGCCGCCGGACAAGGTCAAGGCGCCCCGGCATTGAGAAGCACCCACGGATGCTCTCGCCGTAGCTCGATGGGCCTTGAGGTTGTGCCAAGTTTGTGACCACCCTGCACAGTAGAGGGTTCGCACAAACTCGGCACAAACTCCCCCAGGAGGACCAGCGTGGCGAAGAACATTCGGGATGCGGTCGACTTGGCCCTTGAGCGGGTTCTCGGGGGAGCGGTCGCAAGCACGTTGGAGTCGGAGATTCTCGACTTCAAGGAACAGGGCCAGAGCGGAACCAAGGACTTCATGAAGGACCTGGCGGGGGACGCCGTCTGCTTCGCGAACGCCAACGGTGGCGCAATCGTTATCGGTGTGGATGATAAGAAGAGCGGCCCTCTGGCTTTCAAGGGGACAGAACTCGACCCCGACGAGGTCCGCAGGCGCATCTACGAACTCAGCAATCCTCGTCTGCTCGTCGAGGCGGAAATCCGCCACGTCTCCAACGTCCAGCTGCTCCTACTTTTCGTGCCTCTAGGCCTGGATGTGCATGCGGACACGCAAGGCCGTGCCCGGCGTCGCGTAGCGAAGGACTGTTGGATCATGAGCCCCGAGGAAGTGGCTCGATTAAGAGAGGACCGCCGGGATGTCGATTGGTCCAGCCAGCTCAGTGGGCGTCCGCTCAGCGATGCGTCACCAATAGCGCTGGATGTAGCACGCCGCAACCTGTCAAACCTCACGGACGAGACGCGGCGCAAGTATGCCCGCCTCAACGATCACGATCTACTCGCAGCCTTAGGTGTCGTTTCCGAGCAGGGTGAATTACTCAGGGCTGGAGAGTTGCTTTTTTGTGAGACACGCGCCACTCACTTACTCCAGTACCATTATCGGCAGACGCCTGGCGGGGAACCCCGCGCCATTGAGCGAATCGAAACGCCGATCATCCTTGCTTTCGAGAAGATACTTGGGCTGATCCAGGCTCGGCTCAATCAAACACCTGTCTCGCTGCCCAACGGACAGCAGATTGAGATCTCGGATTTTCCTCAACTGGCGATTCGTGAAGCCCTCGCCAATGCCATCGTCCATCAAGATTATGGACTGCGGCGCCCTGTCTTCATCGACCACTCTCCCCAGGTATTCGCAGTCGCTTCTCCTGGTCCTCTCGTTGCCGGGGTGACACCGGAAAACATCCTGACGCATCCGCCCAAGCCACGAAACCGCACGCTCGCCAAAGCAGCTCGCACCCTGGGATTCGCCGAGGAAGCTGGACGCGGCGTGGACCGGATGTACCGAGAGATGATCCGTTCGGGCCGTGAACTTCCTCGCATCGAGGCTTCATTCGAGCAGGTCGAGGTCAAGCTGGTGTCGGGGGCGCCGAGAACACAGATCGCCCGGTTCATCGCTCAGCTGCCCGAGCAGGAGCGAGATGACACGGACACCTTGCTGATCCTCTTCCGGCTCTGTCGGAGCAAAACCGTCACGGCCTCGGGCATGGCGCCCATGCTGCAGCGGTCAGTGGAAGAAACCGAGGTCAGCCTCCGTCGATTGACCCACGAGGACGTCAACATCCTGGAAGCCACACGGCAAACCGCGCGCTTGTCCCATCCTGACTATCGACTGCGCGGCGAGGTGCTCAAGAAGCTCGGTTCGGCCGTGGACTACCAGCGGCGTACGACGGACGAGTTGGACCGAAAGGTCATCACCCATGTTCGTGAATACGAAAAGGTGAACAACCGTACCGTGCAGAACCTCTTCGATGTGGATGTGCAACGGGCCCGCGACATCCTTTCCGACATGGTGGAGCGCCAGTTGCTGGTCAAAATCTCCGAGCAGCAACGGGGACCGTCCGTGGAGTACGGCCCCGGGCCTAAGTTCCCCGGCAAACGGCGTTCGCGTGCCAAGCAATCGTCCTCCCCTCCATCGCCTGGGCGTTCCGCACCCGTCCAGAAGGACACCAAGACACTGTCGCTCTTCCCTCCCGCCAGCAAACGCGGCAAGTCGAGGAGCAACTCCTGACAACGTGACGTGAAAAGGCCCTCCCTCCGTCGCCGGAGAGAGGGCCTCGGTTCATCACATGCGTGAAGGACTACGCGGCCTTGGAAGGCTCCGGCGGCGGCAGGTAGTCCTCGATGGGCGGGCACGAGCACACGAGCTTGCGATCACCCAGGGCGCCGTTGAGGCGGCCCACGGACGGCCAGAACTTGGCATCGCGCACCCAGGGCATCGGGAAGGCGGCCTTCTCGCGCGAGTAGGGACGGTTCCACTCGGGCGCGGTGATGACACGCGCGGTGTGCGGCGCGTTCTTGAGCACGTTGTTGTCCCGGGGCTGCTGGCCCTCCTCGATCTCGCGGATCTCCCCGCGGATGGCGATGAGCGCGTCACACAGCCGATCGATCTCCACCTGGGACTCGCTCTCCGTGGGCTCGATCATCAGCGTGCCGGCCACGGGGAAGGACACCGTGGGGGCGTGGAAGCCGTAGTCCATGAGCCGCTTGGCCACGTCCTCCACCTCGATGCCCGTCGTCTTCTTGAGCGGGCGCAGGTCCACGATGCACTCGTGCGCCACGCGGCCCCGCTTGCCCCGGTACAGCACCGGGTAGTGCGGCTGGAGCCGCTCGGCGATGTAGTTGGCGTTGAGGATGGCCAGGCGCGTGGCCCGGGTGAGCCCCTCGCCGCCCATCATCGCGATGTACATCCACGAGATGACCAGGATGCTCGCGCTGCCCCAGGGGGCCGCGGAGATGGCGCCGATGCTCTCGTTGCCGCCCGTGGCCACCACCGGGTGGCCCGGCAGGAAGCGCGTCAGGTGGCTCGCCACGCAGATGGGACCCATGCCCGGGCCGCCACCGCCGTGGGGGATGCAGAACGTCTTGTGCAGGTTGATGTGGCACACGTCCGCGCCGATCTCCGCCGGCTTGGTCAGGCCCACCTGCGCGTTGAGGTTGGCGCCGTCCATGTACACCTGGCCGCCGCGCGAGTGGACGATGGCGCAGATCTCCTTGATGTCCTCCTCGAACACGCCGTGCGTGGACGGGTAGGTCACCATGAGGGCGGCCAGGTTGACCTGGTGCTCCTCGGCCTTGGCGCGCAGGTCCGCCACGTCGATGTTGCCGCTCTCGTCGCACTTGACGACGACGACCTTGTAGCCCGCCATCACCGCCGAGGCCGGGTTGGTGCCGTGCGCCGACGAGGGGATGAGGCACACGTCGCGGTGGGACTGGCCCAGGTGCTGCTGGTAGGCGCGGATGACGAGCAGGCCCGCGAGCTCGCCCTGGCTGCCCGCGTTGGGCTGCAGGGACACGCCGGAGAAGCCCGTCACCGCGGCGAGCATCTGCTCCAGCTGCTCGAACAGGGCGCGGTAGCCCGCCGCCTGGGAGCCCGGGGCGAAGGGGTGCAGCTTGCCGAACTGCGGCCACGTCACCGGCACCATCTCCGCGGTGGCGTTGAGCTTCATGGTGCACGAGCCGAGCGGAATCATCGAGTGCGTGAGCGACAGGTCGCGCGACTCGAGCCGGCGGATGTAGCGCAGCATCTCCGTCTCGGAGTGGTGGGTGTTGAAGACGGGGTGCGTGAGGTAGGCGCTCGTGCGCTGGAAGCTCGCGGGCAGCGGGCTCTGGAGGTCCGCCCCCAGCGCCTCGAGGTCCGGCGTGACGCCGGCCGCGCGCACGTTGGCGAACACGGAGAGGATGGCCTCCACGTCCGAGGCGCGCGTCGTCTCGTCCAGGCTCAGGCCGATCGTCCGCTCGTCGATGCGGCGGAAGTTCATGGCCTTGGCCTCGGCGCCGGACAGCAGCACGCGCACCGTGGACGGCGCGGTCTCCACGCGCAGCGTGTCGAAGAAGTGCTCGTGCGCGGCGCCGTAGCCAAGCTTGGCCAGCCCCCGCGCGAGCAGCACGGTGAGCCCGTGCACGCGCTCGGCGATGGCCTTGAGGCCCCGGGGCCCGTGGTACACGGCGTACATGCTCGCCATGATGGCCAGCAGCACCTGCGCGGTGCAGATGTTGCTCGTGGCCTTCTCGCGGCGGATGTGCTGCTCGCGCGTCTGCAGCGCCATGCGCAGGGCGCGGTGGCCCTGGGCGTCCTCGGACACGCCGATGATGCGGCCGGGCATCACGCGGGTGTAGGCGTGCTTGGTGGCGAAGAAGGCCGCGTGCGGGCCGCCGTAGCCCATGGGCACGCCGAAGCGCTGGGCGCTGCCCACCGCCACGTCCGCGCCGAACTCGCCCGGCGCGGGCAGGAGCGTGAGCGCCAGCAGGTCCGTGGCGACGATGAAGAGCGCGCCCGCCGCGTGCAGCTTCTCGCCGAAGGCGCGGTAGTCGTGGATGACGCCATCGGTGGCCGGGTACTGCACGAGCCCGCCGAAGAACTTCCGGGCGCCCAGGTCCAGCGTGCGGTGGTCCCCCACCACCACCTCCACGCCCAGGGGCTCGGCGCGGGTGCGCACGACGTCCAGGGTCTGGGGGTGGCACGCGTCGGACACGAAGAAGGCCGCCGAGTCGTCGCCCTTGTACAGCGCGAGCGCCATGGCCATGGCCTCGGCCGCGGCGGTGCCCTCGTCGAGCAGCGAGGCGTTGGCCACCTCCAGGCCGGTGAGGTCCATCACCATGGTCTGGTAGTTGAGCAGCGCCTCCAGACGGCCCTGGGCGATCTCCGCCTGGTAGGGCGTGTACTGGGTGTACCAGCCCGGGTTCTGCAGGATGTTGCGCAGGATGACGAGCGGCGTCTGGGTGTCGGAGTAGCCCATGCCGATGAACGAGCGGAAGAGCTGATTCTTGGCCGCGAGCGCCTCCAGCGTGGCGAGCGCGTCCTGCTCACTCCGGGGCCCCTCCATCTTCAAGGGTTCCTTCGAGCGGATGGCGGGGGGGACCGTCTGGTCGATGAGCTCGTCGAGCGAGCCCAGGCCCAGGGTCTGGAGCATCCCCTGCAGTTCCTTCTCATCCGGCCCGATGTGCCGGTCAGCGAACGACTCCTGGTATTTCCAGTTCAAGGACATAGGTATCGAGCACTCGCGGTGCGGTTAAAACGCCGAGGCGGTAAGAACAACGAGCCCCTCCGGTTTCAACCCGGAGTCCTGCGCGAACTACTCCGCCTTCAACAGTTCGCCGTACTTGGCGGCGTCCAGGAGTTCGCCCACCTGCTTGCTGTCCGTGGGCTCGATCTCGATGAGCCAGCCGTCGCTGTAGGGGTCGGTGTTGACGAGTTCGGGGTCTTCCACCACCTCCTCGTTGACCTTCACCACCTTGCCCGAGACGGGCATGAACAGCTCCGAGACGGCCTTCACGGACTCGACCGTGCCAAACGGCGCGCCCATCTCGACGGTGGCGCCCACCTTGGGCAGCTCCACGTAGACCACGTCGCCCAGCGTCTGCTGCGCGTGATCCGTGATGCCCACCACCAGGCGGTTGCCCTCGGCGCGGATCCACTCGTGCTCCTGCGTGTACTTGAGATTCTCGGGAATGCTGGACATGAACTCGCGCTCCTTACTTCTTCTTCAGGAAAGGGGTCTTCACCACCACGACAGGTACCGCGCGGCCACGGATCTCCACGTCGAGCGTGGCGCCCTCGGCGGCCAGTTCCACGGGCACGTAGCCAAAGGCAATGGGCTTCTTCACCGAGGGGCCCTGGGTGCCGCTCGTCACCTCGCCCACACGCTGGCCGTCCTTGAGCAGGGGGTAGCCGTGCCGGGCGATGCCCGAGCCCGTCACCTCGAGGCCCACCAGCTTGCGCTTGACGCCCTCGGCCTTCTGCTTCACCAGCGCGTCGCGGCCGATGAAACCGCCCGCCTTGTCCAGCTTGCAGATCCACCCGAGCCCCGCCTCCAGGGCGGTGTGCGTCTCGTCGATGTCGTTGCCGTAGAGGGCGTACTTCATCTCCACGCGCAGGCTGTCGCGGGCGCCCAGCCCGCAGGGCTTCACCCCGTCCGCCTCGCCCTCCTTGAGGAGCGCCCGCCACAGCGCCGCGGCATCGCCGGGGGCGCAGTACAGCTCGAAGCCGTCCTCGCCCGTGTAGCCGGTGCGCGAGATGATGCACGCGATGCCCGCCACGGGGCCCTCGGTGAAGCGGTAGGTGCCCACGGGGGTGAGGTCCACCGGGGTCAGCCGCTGTACGAGCCCCACGGCCTTGGGCCCCTGCACGGCGATCTGCGCGTAGTCGTCGCTGCGGTCCACCGGCTGCACGCCCTCGGCGCGCGCGCGCATCCAGGCGAAGTCCTTGTCCTTGTTGGAGGCGTTGACGACGATGAGGATGCGCTCGGGCGAGAAGCGGTAGGCCACCACGTCGTCCACGAAGCCGCCCGCGTCGTTGAGCAGGCCGGCGTAGAGCGCCTGACCGTCGGCGCACTTGGACAAGTCGTTGGTGATGAGCTTGTTGGCCGTCTCGAGCGCGCCCGGGCCGGAGAACTCGATCTCCCCCATGTGGGACACGTCGAACAGGCCCACGGCGGTGCGCACGGTCTCGTGCTCGCCGATGATGGAGCTGTACTGGACCGGCATGTCCCAGCCCGCGAAGTCCACCATCCGCCCACCCAGCTCACGGTGGACTGCATTCAGCGGCGTCTGCCGGGCCATGGTTCTCGTCTCCTGAGGGGGGGGGCGAAGCGGCGCGGACTATAGCCGCGCACTCCTCGCAATCAAGGTTCTCGGGAAGTGCGCTGGAACGTTCTAGACTGTCCGCGTCATGAAGATCCGGAATCGTTTAAATCCCTCCGACCCCTGCTTCTCCTTCGAGTTCTTTCCGCCGAAGACCGACGCGGGCACGGACAACCTGATGAAGACGCTCGAGGAGCTGGCTCCCCTGGAGCCGGGCTTCGTGTCCGTCACCTACGGCGCGGGCGGCAGCACGCGCGACAAGACGGTGGACCTGGTCACGCGCATCAAGGGCGAGACGGGCATCGAGACCATGGCGCACCTCACGTGCCTGGGCCACACGCGCGACGAGCTGCGCGAGCTGCTGCGTCGGCTCAAGGGCGCGCGGATCGACAACGTGCTGGCGCTGCGCGGCGACATGCCCCAGGGGGGCCTGCCCGCCGAGCCCGTGGACGGAGGCCTGGCCCGGGCGACGGATCTGGTGCGCTTCATCCGCGACGAGGACTTCGACTTCAGCCTGGGCGGGGCGTGCTACCCCGAGGGCCACGTGGAGACGGGCTCGCGCGATGACGACTTGCGTTACCTCAAGGCCAAGGTGGACGCGGGCCTGGACTTCGTCATCACCCAGCTCTTCTTCGACAACGCCTTCTACTTCGACTTCGTGGAGCGCGCGCGCCGCGCCGGCATCAACGTGCCCATCGTGCCGGGCATCATGCCCATCACCAACTACGAGCAGATCCAGCGCTTCACGCGCATGTGCGGCGCCACGGTGCCCATGCGCCTGACGCTCCAGCTCGAGCGGCTCAAGGAGCAGCCGGACGCCCTGGTGCAGCTGGGCGTGGCCCACGCCACGGTGCAGTGCATGGAGCTGCTGGCGCGCGGCGTGCCGGGCATCCACTTCTATACGCTCAACAAGTCCCCGGCCACGCGGATGATCGTGAGCGCCCTGAAGGCCCGGAAATGAGCGGGCCCGGCCTCAACGTCCCCCTGTCCGACCCCCGCATGCCCTCGCTGCGCCGGGTGCGCCCCGCGGCGTTCCTGCTGCTGTGCCTGGGCATCGTGGACATCCTCTTCGTCATCGGCATGCTCGTGGCGGTGGGGCTCGACCTGCCCATCTTCCCGCCCCCGCCCGGAGGGGAGGCCACCGCGGCCCAGGGCCTGGCGAACCTGAGCTCGTACTCCTTCGCGGCCGTGGGGGCGGTGCTCTCCCGGGGCCTGACCATCTGGGGCGCCGTGAACGCCCTGTACCTGCGGCGCAAGGGGTTCGTGATCCTCGGCTGCCTCACGGCGATGGTCCCCTTCACGCCCATGTGCTGCATGGGGCTGCCGGTGGGGGTGTGGCTGCTGACCGTGCTCAATGATGCCCAGGTGCGCAAGCACTTCACCTGACACACGGGCCGGGCCCGGCGCGTTCCGGGCCACGGCGCTCTTTCTCCCGGACGGCCCGGCGGCCTATGGTCGCGGGCGCATTCATCCGACGAGGGAGAGCGGTCCATGGAACATCACTACGCGGACATCAACGGCATCCGCATGCACTATGTGACGCATGGCGCGGGGGAGCCCATCCTCTTCATCCACGGCTTTCCCGAGTACTGGGGCGCCTGGAAGAAGCTGATGCTGGAGCTGGGCAAGGACTACTTCGTCATCGCCCCGGACATGCGCGGCTACAACCTGACCTCCAAGCCCAAGGAGGTCGAGGCCTACCACGTCAAGCACCTGGTGGAGGACCTGCGCGCGCTGCTCGAGCACCTGAAGATCTCCCGCAGCAACATCGTGTCCCAGGACTGGGGCGCGCTGGTGGGCTGGAGCTTCGTCATCCGCCACCCGGAGATGGTCTCCCGCTTCACCACCATCAACATCACCCACCCCGCCCTGTTCGACCGGGAGCTGCGCGAGAACCCCCGCCAGCAGCTGGCCGCGCAGTACATGCACGTCTTCCGCTCGCCCCAGGCCGAGACGCAGATCAGCGGCGATGACTTCGCGTGGGCCCGCCAGGCGGTGCTCAACGACGCCCGGGCCCACGGGGCCGCCCTGTCCGAGGACGACATGGCCGAGTGGGTCGCCTCCTGGAAGCAGCCGGGCGGCGTCACCGGCGGGCTCAACTACTACCGGGCCGCCAAGATGGGCCCGCCCGACAGCCAGGGGAACCCCGGCGGCAGCAACCTGCTGGACGGCATCAAGCCCGAGCAATACGTGGTGGACAAACCCGTGCTCTTCATCCACGGTGAGCAAGACACCTACCTGCTGAAGGATGGTCAGCAGGGCATCGAGAAGTACGCGCCCCGGATCACCTTCCAGCGGCTGCCGGACGCCACGCACTGGGTGGTGCTTGAGAAGCCGCGGGAAGTGAGCCAGTTCATCCGCGACTTCATGCGCGCCACCTGAGTCGGCCCGGCGCGGGCGGATCCGAACGAGGAGTCGCTGTCGTGTGGAGGAGGGAGGACCGTCGCGATCTCGCCTGGCTCGGCCTGTGGGTGGCCGTGTACGGGCTGGCGTTCGCGCCGGTGCTCCACGCCGTCTACGGGCACGAGGGGACGCGGCCCGCCGCCACCCGCTCCGCGGCCGCCCCCTGGGTGTCGCATGCCCCGCGGGCGCCCGCCCCGCCCGCTTCCGACGCGCGGCACGCGCACTCGCATGACGACGCGCCCGAGGGCCACACCCATGCCCCCGGCAGCGTCGAGCACCTGCTGGCCTGGGCGGTCCCCGCGTCCGCCCCGCCGCTGCCCCAGGTGTTCTGGGTGCTGCTGCCCCTGCCTCCCGCCGGCGGAGAGCGACCCCGGCAGGGCAGGCCCCCCCGTCCCACCGCGATGCCCCAGGCCCCGTAGCGCGAACCCGGCGTGGTTTCCGGTTCGTGTCTCCCGTGGTCCTTCCCTTCCCGCATCGAGGTCGTTCCTTCCATGTTGTCCTCTCACGCGGCCCGTCTGGCCGTGCTCGCCACCCTTTCGTCCGCCGTCCCCGCGCTCGCGCAGTCCACCGAGTCCCTCCCCACGCCCGCGCCGGGCCAGCCGCCTTCCGTCGAGACCCCCGCCGCGCCTGACTTGCCGCCTCCGGGCGAGGAGACGCGCGCGCCCCCCGAGCAGCCCTCGCGCATGGAGACGACGGTGTCCGCGCGGCGGCCCTTCACCGCGGCCTCCTCCTCCACCGTGCGCGACCAGGACTTCCTGCTGCGCCCCCACCCCCGTCCGGCGGACATCCTCCAGGTCGTCCCCGGCTTCTACGTCGTGCAGCACGCGGGCGGCGGCAAGGCCAACCAGTACTTCCTGCGCGGCTTCGACGCGGACCACGGCACGGACGTGTCGCTCATGGTGGACGGCATCCCCGTCAACATGGTGAGCCACGCGCACGGCCAGGGCTACGCGGACCTCAACTGGGTCATCCCCGAGCTCATCGAGCGCGTGGAGGTGCGCAAGGGGCCCTACTTCGCCCAGGACGGTGACTTCGCCACCGCGGGCGCGGTGAACCTCGTCACCCGCCGCGACTTCGAGACGAGCCAGGTGTCGCTCGGCGGCGGCTCGTTCAACACCTGGCGCGGCCTGCTCATCGCCTCGCCCAAGGTGGAGGGCTGGAAGCCCGTCATCGCCGCACAGGTGTACGGCACGAACGGCCCCTTCCTCAACCCCGAGCGCCTGCAGCGCTACAGCCTCTTCACCCAGGTCACCCGCGAGCTGGCCCCGGGCTCCACCCTGTCCGTGGCGCTCACCTCGTACGCGAGCGGCTGGACGGCCAGCGGCCAGATTCCCCTGCGCGAGGTGCGCGCCGGCCGGCTGGATCGCTTCGGCACCCTCGATCCCAACGAAGGCGGCAACTCCCAGCGCCACAGCGCCTATGCCACCTGGCGCACGCTCACCCAGGACGGCGGCGAGGTGAACGTGCTCGCCTACGCGCTGCAGTACCGGCTCAACCTCTACTCCAACTTCACCTTCTTCAGCCGGGATCCGGTGAACGGGGACATGATCGAGCAGGACGACCGCCGCAACGTGCTCGGCTTCAACGCGAGCTACCGCTTCCGGCGTCGGGCGGGCGGCATCACCTTCGACACCACGGTGGGCACGCAGCTGCGCAGCGACAGCATCGACAACGGGCTGAGCTACGACCTGGCGCGCAAGCGGCTGGAGACCGTGGTGGACGCGAGCGTGAAGGAGGCCAGCATCGGCCTCTACGCCCAGGAGGACATCACCTTCACGCCCTGGCTGCGCGCCGTGCTGGGCGTGCGCGCGGACTCCTTCGGCTTCTACGTGGACGACCGGCTGGAGGACCTGGGCGCGCCGGACACGCGGAGCTCCGGGACGCGACAGGCCACGCGCGTGTCCCCCAAGGCGAGCCTCGTGCTCTCCCCCCTGGCCACCACCGAGCTGTACGCCAACTTCGGCGATGGCTTCCACTCCAACGACGCCCGGGGCGTGGTGCGTCGGCCGGAGGCGGTGACGCCGCTGACGCGGGGCCGGGGCTACGAGCTGGGCGCGCGCACGCGGCTGTTCGACCGGCTGGACCTGGCCGCCGCGGCGTTCCGGATCGACCTGGACAGCGAACTCGTCTGGGTGGGTGACGAGGGCAGCACCGAGGCGCGTGGCGCGACCCGCCGGCAGGGCCTGGAGGCCGAGGCGCGGCTGCGCATCCTGCCGTGGCTGTTCGCGGACGCGGACCTCACCCTCACCCGCGCCACCTACGTGGGCAACGCGGGCAACGCGGACGCGGTGGCGCTCGCCCCCACCCTCATCCTGTCCGGCGGCGTGTCCGCGCGGCACCCGAGCGGCGTCTTCGGGCGGCTGGGCGTGCTGCACCTGGGGGACCGTCCCGCCACGGAGGACCGGGAGTTCACCGCCGAGGGCTTCACCCGCGTGGACGCGACCCTGGGCTACCGGGGCTCCTTCTACGAGGTGAACGTGGGCATCCAGAACCTGCTCAACACCCAGTGGCGCGAGGCCCAGTTCGCCAACGTCTCGCGGCTGCCGGGCGAGACGGGCCCGGGCAGCTGCCCCGCCGGCACCCGGCCCGCGGGAGACCCCGGGGCCTTCGAGGGGTGCGAAGACATCCACTTCACCCCGGGCGCGCCGTTCAACGCCCAGGCCACGGTGAGCCTCTTCTTCTAGGCCGCCCCGCGTCGGCTCCTTCCGGGCGACCCGGAGGAGCTGGCGGACGGGCCGGACCCGTCGTCTACCGGGCGAGCAGCTTCTGGAGCATGGGCTCGACCAGGTCCTGGCCCCGCAGCGCGCGCCGCCACCGCTCGGGGATGCCGTCCAGGCCGTACTGGAGCCCCGCGAGGCCGCCCGCCACCGCCGCCGTGGTGTCCGTGTCCCGGCCGAGCGCGATGGCGCCCTTGACCACGTCCTCGTAGGAGCGCCCCGCCGCCACGCAGTCGCGCGCCGACAGCAGACAGTCCACCACGTACCCGCTCCCCTTGCCGGGCTCGGGAGACTCGGGCTGGACCCCGTTGTCCAGCTCCGTGCGCTGCTCCATGCCCTCGGGGTACAGGTCCCGGAAGGTCGCGAGCGCGTCCGTCCACGCCGAGGTCGAGCCCTCCAGCAGCCGCCGCGCCCAGAGGCAATAGAGGGCACAACACACCTGGGAGCGCATGTGGCCGTGGGTGACGCGGGACTGGAGCATGGCGTCGCGCGCCAGCGCCTGATCGTTCCCCGAGTGCCAGAGCGCCAGGGGCAGCACGCGCATCAGCGAGCCGTTGCCATTCTCCCGCTCGCCGCTCGGGCCGGCCTTGAGGGCGGGCACCCCCGCGCGCACGTTCTGGAGCGCCTGGGCGGTCTGGATGCCCACGTCGAACACCTCGGAGTCCACCGCCAGGTAGCCCAGCTCGTGCCAGTTCACGAGCCGCCGGCCGAGGTCCTCCAGGTCCAGCCGCCCCTGGTGCTGCAACGAGGCCAGGAGGCAGAGCGCCTGCGCGCCATCGTCCGACCACGTGCCGGGAGGCACCTGGGCGTGTGCCCGGGAGTAGCCCGGCGGCGGCTCGAACTCGATCAACGCCCGCTCGGGAATCCGCTCGGGCGGGCGGAACTCATAGGGCACGCCCAGCGCGTCGCCGATGAGCAGCCCCCACAGTCCGCCCTCGATTCGCTCGCGTCGGGTGGGCATGGCTCAGGCCTTCTTCGCCGCGTCGAGGGTGTTGCGCATCAGCATGGCGATCGTCATAGGACCCACGCCGCCGGGCACCGGGGTGATGAACGAGGCGCGCGCCTGGGCGGCCGCGAACTCCACGTCCCCCTTGAGCTTGCCGTCCGGCATCCGGTTCATGCCCACGTCGATCACCACCGCGCCGGGTTTGATCCACGCGCCCTTGATGATCTCCGCCACGCCCACCGCCGCCACGACGATGTCCGCCTGGGACACCTCGGCCGCCAGGTCCGGCGTCTTGCTGTGGCAGAGCGTCACCGTGGCGTTGGCCTCCAGGAGCAGGAGCGCCATGGGCTTGCCCACGATGTTGCTGCGCCCCACGACCACGGCCTTCTTGCCCGCGGGGTCGCACCCCACCTCGCGCAACAGCCGCATGACCCCGAACGGGGTGCACGGCCGGGGCCCGGGCTTGCCGAGCGACAGGTTGCCCGCGTTGAGCGGGTGGAAGCCGTCCGCGTCCTTCTCCGGCCGCACCGCGGAGATGATGCGCTCGGCGTTGATGTGCTTGGGCAGGGGCAGCTGCACGAGGATGCCGTGCACCGCCGGGTCCTCGTTGAGCTTCTCCACCACCGACAGGAGCTGCTCCTCGGTGATGCTCGCGTCCGGGTGCTCCTCCCAGGAGTGGAAGCCCACCTCCTCGGCCGCCTTCTTCTTGCCGGTGACGTAGATCTTCGAGGCGGGATCCTCTCCCACCCGGACCACCGTCAGGCCGGGCACCAGGCCCCGCTCCGCCTTGAGGCGCTCCACCTCGGCCTTCACCTCGGCCCGAACCCTCGCCGCCACCGCTTTTCCGTCGATCAACTCACCCATGGCGCGGCGCACTCTATGCGAAACTGTCCGCCCCCAAGGGAGTGAAGCGTTTGGTGGCACCAGGAAAAGTTCTCGGGGCGATGCTCGGGCTGGCCGTCGGTCTGCTCATTGGCGGACCCCTGCCCATCGTCCTGCTCATCGTCGCGGGCGTGCTGCTGGGCCACCAGGTGGACGGGCTGCATGTGCTGCCCGGCACCGAGAAGGCGCCGCCCCCCACCCCGTCCCGCGTCTCGCAGGACACCGCCGCCCAACGGCACTTCGCCCGCCACCTGTGCGCCCTCTTCATCGAGGTGGCGCGCGCGGACGGCGAGCTCGTGCGCGACGAGGTGCGCGTGGTGCGCGAGTACTTCGCCGAGCGCCTGCGCTACGGCCCCGAGGCCCTGGAGCTCGTGCGCCGCTTCCTCAAGGAGCACCTGGCCCGCCCGCCCTCGCTCGAGGACTCCACCGCCGCGTGCCGCGACGAGCTCGGCGTGCCCGCGCGGCTCTTGCTGCTCGATGCGCTCTATGTCCTGGCGCTCGTGGACGGGCAGCTGCACCGCGCCGAGCAGGACACCCTGCGCCGCGTGGCCGACGGCCTGGGCCTCAACGAGGAGCAGCTGCGCTCCGTCACCGCGCGCCACTTCGGCGACGGCGAGGTGCACTACACCCGGCTGGGGCTCACCCCGGACGCGAGCGACACGGACGTCAAGAGCGCCTACCGGCGGCTCGCCGCCATGCACCACCCGGACCGCGTCGCCCAGCTCGGCCCGGGAGCGGTCGAGCAGGCCTCCCGCCGCTTCCAGGAGATCCGCGAGGCCTACGAGAAGATCCGCGGCCTGCGGGGCACCTAGCCCGGCAACCCGCGCGGGCCTCGGGCATCCCACCGGCATGTCGACTCCGCCTCCCAAGCCCTGCGCTGTCTGCGGCCGCGCCATCACCTGGCGCAAGAAATGGGAGCGGGACTGGGAGAATGTCCGCTACTGCTCGGACAAGTGCCGGGGCCGCAAGGCGGAGGCGCGGGACCCGTCCCTGGAGCAACACATCCTCGACCTGCTCGCCGCCCGGGCCTCCGGGGCGACGATCTGCCCCTCGGAGGTGGCCCGCGCGGTGGCGCCCGAGGACTGGCGCGGCCTGATGGAGCCCGTGCGGGAGGCGGCCCGGCGGCTCGTGGCCCGGGGCGAGGTGGACATCGTCCAGGGCGGACACGTGGTGGACCCCTCCACGGCGAAGGGCCCCATCCGCCTGCGACGGCGCCCCTGACTCACTCCCGAGAGCCCGACACCTCGTCCCAGAGGTAGCCCAGCTCCAGACCCAGCGCCTCGAAGGGCTCCACGTGCGCGGGACCCGTCCCCGTGTGCGTCCCCCGAAGGGAGTAGTGCGTGCCCTCCAGCCGGAACACCTCCAGGAGGCGCGCCAGCGGATCCAACAGCCAGACGTGCCGCACCCCCTCGCGGGCGTACACGGGCAGCTTCACGCTCCGGTCCAGGGTCCGTGTGGAGGGGGACAGCACCTCGCACACCCAATCCGGCGCGAGCGTGAAGCCCACGGTGTGCGGGACCCGGGGCATGCGCTCGCGGCGCCAGCCCGCGAAGTCCGGCACGAGCACGTCGTCCCCATAATGGAGCTCGGGCTCATCGAGGATGACCCAGCCCCCGGGGCCGCCCCGCCCCCGGTCGAAGGGCCCCATCAGCTCCCCGCCCAGCCGCGACGAGGCGACCGCGTGCGGCGAGGCGGGCCGGGGGCTCGCGTAGAGCACCCCCGCGATCAACTCGCCCACGACGTGGGAGGGCAGCGCCTCCAGATCCGCGTAGGTGGCCGGTGTGCGTGTCATTCCATCCCCATCATGCCGGTCTGACCTGTCGAGACGGCCCGTGCCGCCTGTCCTCGGAAGTTGGGCCCGTGCGGCGCCAGACGCAAGCGAAAACCCGGTTGAACCCCAACCGCGCCTGACGCATTAGATTCGGCACCATGAGCGACCGCGGCTCCCCGAAGAAGAAGAACGACGGGTTCAACAACCCCTTCAAGACGGCCCTCACGGACCTCAAGAAGAAGCAGGCCGAGCCGGCCAAGAAGCCCCAGGCGCCCGCCCCGCCCCCCAAGCCGACCCGGGCCAAGCGCCCCGCGGCGGAGGAGGACGAGTCCAGGCTCTTCCTGTCCGCCATGGACGGTGTGCAGCAGGTGACCAACCGGGGCGAGGCCCCCGTGCCCGATCCCCGCCTGCCGGAGATCATCGACGAGAACGCCGAGGCGCTCGCGGAGCTGGCCGAGATGGTGGCCGGTCAGGGCGACCTGGACATTTCGGGCACCGACGAGTCCCTGGAGGGCGCGGCGCCCGGCGTGGACGGGCGGCTCATGCGCTCGCTGCGCCGCGGCGACTTCTCCATCCAGGCCCGGTTGGACCTGCACGGACAGACCCAGGCCCAGGCCCGCGAGGCCGTGGATCGATTCCTGTCCGACAGCCGCCGCTCGGGCAAACGCTGCGTGCTCATCGTCCATGGCCGGGGGCTCAACTCGCCGGATCAAATCCCCGTGCTCAAGGAGAGCATGCGCGTGTGGCTCGGTCAGAAACGAACGGGCAAGACGGTGCTGGCGTTCGCTACCGCACGGCCGCAGGACGGGGGAGCCGGGGCGGTCTACGTCCTGCTGCGCCGGTAGCTGGACGCCCGGGCGGCTCCGTGCATACATGCCGCCATGGCACGTGAACTGATCGATCTGCACATCCACATGGGCAGCTCCGTGGCACCCCACGTCCTCTGGGGCCTGGCGCACCAGCAGGGCTTCAAGCTCCCCGTGAAGGATTACTTCGAGTTCGTCGAGCTCATCACCTCGCGACCGGGCAAGGTGGGCAGCCTCGAGGACTACCTGAAGATCCTCCACACCTGGACGGAGAAGCTGCAGAGCTCGCCCCTGGCCGTCGAGCGCTGCGTCTACGAGATCATCGGCAAGGAGTACCGCGGCAGCCGCGTCACCCAGATCGAGCTGCGCTTCAACCCCATGAAGCGCAACCTCAACTCCGAGCTGGATCTGGATCACATCATCCACGCGGCGCTGCGCGGCATGGACCGGGCGATGCTCGAGTACAACGTGAAGGCGGGCCTCATCTTCTGCCTGGCGCGTGAGTTCGACCACCGGCTCAACAGCATCCTGGTGGACAAGGCCATCAAGTACCGCAACCGCGGCGTGTACGGCATCGACCTGGCGGGCACCGAGACGAACGCGCTGGAGCTCGAGCCCGCCATGGTGACGCAGTACGAGGAGCTGTTCGCCCGGGCACGCAAGGCGGGGCTCAAGTGCACCGTGCACACCGGCGAGACGCGCGGCACCGGCGCCGAGGGCGTCATGGCCGTGGTGGACAAGCTCAAGCCCCACCGCATCGGCCACGGCATCCGCGCCGCCTACGACGAGACCGCCATGAAGATGCTGCGCGAGCGCGGCGTGGTGCTGGAGCTGTGCCCCACCTCCAACCTGCACACGCGCGCCGTGGAGGGCCTGGACGAGCTCAAGCACATCATGGCCACCTTCTGGGACCGGGGCGTGAAGTTCACCCTCAACACCGACGGCACCTACCTGCTGGAAACCGACATGCTGCGCGAGGTGGCCCTGGTGGAGAAGAACGGGCTGCTCACGCCGGACCAGGTGGACCAGACGCTCGCCTGGGCCCGTCAGGCGTCCTTCATCCCCACGTGAGCGCCATGTACCGCCTCACCCGCGCCCTGCTCTTCCTGCTGTCCGCCGAGCGGGCCCACCGCCTGGGCATGCGGGCCCTGCGCGCCCTGGGCCAGCTCGCGGGGGTGTGCCGGCGGCTGCGCGCCCGGGCGCTCGGGGCCGCGACGTACGACGCCGCCGTGTCCGTGGGGGGACTCTCCTTCCCCCACCCGGTGGCGCTCGCCGCCGGGCTCGACAAGGAGGCCGAGGCGGTGGACGGCCTGTTCGCGTTGGGCTTCGCCGCCGTGGAGGTCGGCACCCTCACCCCGCGCGCCCAGCCAGGCAACCCACAACCCCGCCTCTTCCGGCTCCCCGAGCACCAGGCCCTCATCAACCGCATGGGCTTCAACAACCACGGCGCCCCGCCGGCCGCCGCGCACCTGCGCGCGCGCACCTGGCACCCGGCGCCCGTGGGGGTGAACATCGGCAAGAACAAGGACACGCCCCTGGAGCAGGCCGTGGAGGACTACGTGGCCTGCGTGGACACGCTCGCGCCCCTGGGCGACTACGTCGTCGTCAACGCGAGCTCGCCCAACACCCCCGGCCTGCGCCAGCTCCAGGAGCCCGAGCGGCTCACCGCGCTGCTCCAGGCCGTCCAGGCGCGACTCGCCCAGGTGGCGCCGGGCAAGCCCCTGTTCCTCAAGATCGCCCCGGACCTCACCCCCGAGGCCGTGGACGAGGTGGTGGACGTGGCGCGCGCCTGCGGGCTCGCCGGGCTCATCGCCACCAACACCACGATCGCCCGCCCCTTCGAGCACCCGGTGGCGAAGGAAGCGGGGGGCCTGTCCGGCGCGCCCGTGCGCGAGGCGGCCAACGCCGTCATCCGCCGGGCCTACCTGCGCGCCGGGGGCGCCCTGCCCATCATCGGCGTGGGCGGCGTCTTCACCGCCGCGGACGTGTACGAGAAGCTGCGCGCGGGCGCCTCGGTGGTGCAGGTGTACACGGGCTTCATCTACGAGGGGCCCGGCATGGTGCCCCGCCTGCTCGCGGGCCTGGGGCCACTGCTCGCGCGGGACGGCTTCGGCTCGGTGCGCGAGGCCATTGGCGCCGACCACCGCTAGGGAAGAAAGGCGCTCGCCGGGCCTTGGAGTTACACCGGCGAGCGCCCAGACCGTCCCGCTACTTCGTTGAGTCCTCGGACTGGATGTCGAGCGCGCCACTCACCGTGCTCACCTCGACCCGGCTCTTGCCATCGCCATAGCGCTTCGAGGCGGAGCCGAGCGTCACCGACTTGCCCTCGAAGCGGCCGCCGACCGAGGAGTACTCCACCTCGGCCCCCGCGCCGCGCGGCAGCTTGAGCGTCACGTCCCCCGACACGGTGGTCACCTCGGTCTTGCCGAGCACCTCGGGTACGAGCTCCACCTTGCCTTGCACCGTGACCACCTCCAGGGCCTCGCGCGAGCCGTGCACCGTGATGGACGACTCCACGCCCGTCAGATCCTGCTTGCCCGTCACCCCCTTCACCGTGAGCGGCGCGGAGACCACGCTCGCGTCCAGCGACGCGCCCCGGGGCACCTTCACCACCAGCGCCACCTCGGTCGCCTGGGCGCAGCTCTTCTTCTTGCTCGCGTCGCACGGGCCACAACACACCTCGATCTCCACCTCGTCCCCGTCCTGCTCGACCTGGATGAGGCGCTGGAGGTCCGTGCCGTCCGCGCCCCGCGCCTCCACCGAGACGGTGTTGCCGTCCACGCCCTCCACCTGGACCGAGCCCTTCACCAGGGAGATGCTCACCTCGGGCGTGACGCTCGTCTGTCCGCTCCACGTGAACGGGGAAGCGGGAGCGGCGGCCAGGATCAGCAGAAGGGGGGTGAGCATGCGCGGTGACCTCGAGGGAAACAGGGGGTTGCCCCTTCCCTACGGGTCACCGCGCCAACGATTTCATTCGCCTCGCACCACGCGGCGGTACAGCTCGTCGTGGCGGCGCACCATGCGCGTGAGCGACAGCTCCCGCTCCACGAAGGCGCGCGCCTCGGCGCCCATGCGCCGGCCGAGCTCCCGGTCCCCGAGCAGCGTGAGGAAGGCCTGGGCCAGCGTGTCGGGCTTGAGCGGCGGCACCACCAGGCCGCGCTCGCCGTCGGCCACCAGCTCCGGGTTGCCACCCACGTCCGTCACCACCATGGGCAGCCCCGCCGCCATGCCCTCCATCACCGCGTTGGACATGCCCTCGGCGCTGGAGCACAGCACGCCGAAGTCCGCCTGGGCGTAGATGGCGGGCACGTCGGCCCGGTGCTTGAGGAAGTGCACCCGGTCCGCGATGCCCAGCGTGCCCGCGAGCGCCTCCAGCTCCGGCCGCCGGGGCCCATCCCCCACCAGGAAGGCATGCAGGGCGTGGCCCGCGTCCCGCACGCGGGCCAGCGCGCGCAGCAGGTCCTCCTGCCGCTTCACCGGGTGGTTCATGTTCGCCACGTGCACCACCACGGGCGCGCCCTGGGTGTCCGGCAGCGGCGCCTGGAGCCCCTCGCGCACGCGCTGGTCGAAGCGCCGCAGGTCCAGCCCATTGGGGATGACGGAGATCTTCCCCGCGGGGATGCCCTCCTCCTCGATGAGCATCTTCTTCACGGCCTCGGCGTTGCCCACCACGTGGTCCGCCAGGAGGGTGAGCCCGCGCAACAGCGCGCGCCGCGCCTTGCCGTGCCAGTGCGCCAGGTCCAACCGCCCGACGATGACCTTGGCCCCGGCGAGCTTCGCCGCCGGCACCGCCACCATCGTCGCGTAGAAGTCGTGCACGTGGACGAGCTCCACCCGCTCGCGCTTGAGCCAGCGCGCCATGCGCGCCACCTGCGCGAGCGTGTTGGGGCTGGCCAGCGAGCCCTTCAGGGAGAACTCCTCGGGCTCGAGCCCCATCTGACGCAGGGGCTCCATGAGCGGCCCCACCGCGTCCAGCACGCACACCTGGACCTGGTAGCTCGAGGGCAGGCCGCGCAAGAGCTCCACCACCTGCACCTCGGTGCCCCCGAAGTAGAAGGACTTGGTGAACTGCACCAGGCGCAGCGGCGCCTCCCGCATCCGCGTGTCCTCACGCCGCATGGTTGCCGCCCTCCCAGACGCCACCCGCCAAGAGCTTCTGCCGCTTCTCTTCCCGCGCGCTCTCGCTCACCCGGACCTCGGCCCCCTGGGCGATGCGCTGCGCCGCCGCGGCCAGGCCGAAGAGCACGTAGAGGTGCGCGGACAGGATGTAGCCGGAGAACAGGTCACAGATGAGGTAGCCCGTCATGGAGGCCGCCAGGCCTCGGGCCATCCACCCCATGCGCGGGTCGCTCGAGGCCGCGAAGGCCCCGCCCGTGGCGCTGCCGGCGAACACCAGGAAGAACAGGAGCCCCACCCAGCCCAGCTCCCCGATGACGTCCAGGAAGATGTTGTGCGCCACGTAGGCCCGCGTGGCCTCGGGCGGCGCGTACAGCGGCCAGGCGTAGCGGAACGAGCCCGCGCCCACGCCGAGCAGCGGCTTGTCCAGGCTGATGCGCGACGTCACCTGCCAGGCGTAGACGCGGCCCATGGCCGAGGCGTCCTGGTGGAACGTCGTCACCGTCTCGTTGCGCTCCCAGAACGTCTTGGGCGCGAAGATGACGAAGCCCAGCGCCAGCGCGATGCCCAGGAAAACAGAGCGCATCTTCTTCTGCTCGCGCATGGCCCACACCGCCATGGCCACCGACAGGCCAATGAAGCCGCCGCGCGAGTAGGTGAACACGATGGCCACCGCCG
The DNA here is from genome assembly GCF_016904885.1 of Archangium primigenium. Taxonomy (NCBI): domain Bacteria; kingdom Pseudomonadati; phylum Myxococcota; class Myxococcia; order Myxococcales; family Archangiaceae; genus Melittangium; species [Archangium] primigenium. The sequence goes on along the minus strand of NZ_JADWYI010000001.1, from coordinate 4,220,718 downwards.
CCATGATGATGGAGACCAGGCAGACGATCCTCCACGCCCAGCTCGTCTCCTTGCGCGCCACGAACGCCACCGCCAGCGGCACGATGATGGCCAGGTTCATGGCCGAGCGGTTCGGGTCCGCGTAGACCTCCACCCAGTGCGCGCGGTAGCCCTCGACGAGCGTCTCCGCCGTCCCCGTGAAGTGCTCGTTGATGACGCCATAGGACGTCACGATGGAGCCGAGCACCACCGCGCCACACACCGCCGCCAGCCGCTTGGGCGTGGTGATGACGTTGATGAGCGTCAGGTAGATGGCCGTGAGCTTGAACAGCTCGATGGCCGTGAAGCGGGACACCTCGGGGTTCACCGACCAGGCCACCGACGCCATCGCCAGCGCCGAGAAGCACAGGAGCGCCCCGCCGCGCATCCCATCGAAGTACATCGGTTCCGCGCGCCCCACCCGCCGCAGCGCCATGAACCCCGCGGCCAGTCCCGAGGTCAGCAGCGCCAGCCGCAGGGGCGCCAGCACGGGGAACCACACCTGGGGCAGCATGTACATCAGCGCCGCGAAGGTGGTCAGCGCGTAGAACGCCACCACGTCCCGGCGTTCCGCTTGATCGCCCAACTCCATCCGGACCCTCCTCCTCTCCCACGGCCCGACACCGCACGCGCGGACCGGACCTCACGCCCAGGGCGTCAGCAGGAGCCGTGCCACCCGTCCATGGGCGAAAAGTCCCGTGGATCCAGCACGTTGGCTCGCCTGCCCGGAGGGGAGCAGGAGGAGATCGGGAAGAATTACCGCTCGTTTCCCTCCATGGGCAGAAGAATGGACACGATGGAATCCAGGGTGCCCTCCTGGAGGAACGCCTCCCCCACCTCCTCCAACAGCCGGGCGAGGATCATGTCCACCCGGCGACGCAGCTCCGCCCGCGCGGACTCGGGCACGACAGGCTCCAGCACGTTCCGTGCGCGCGCGGCCACGTCCGGCTGGAGGCGCGGCGCGTCCGGCGTCCCGGTGAAGAGCTGGCGGCCGAGCTCCGCGCGCTGGGTCCGGGGCAGTGGCCGGGGATCCACGCGGCCCTCCAACAGGGCCTGGGCCACGGCGGCGGCGAAGAAGCGGTCCATGCCCAACACCCGTGGCTCCTCCGGGAAGCGGGCGAGCACCTCACGCGCGGCGGCGGGCGTGCCGCCCAGCAGCGCGCCGAGCAGCGCCACCTGCGCCTCGGCCCGGGTGAGTACCTCCTCGCTCGCGGCGAGCTCCCGGCGCGAGCGGAACGGCACGGGCTCCGCGCCCGGGACCTTGAGGGTGCGCCGGGGGCGCTTGCGGCGCAGGGCCTCCACCGCCACGGCCTCCTCGGGGAAGAGCAGCGGCGCGCCATCCACCTCGGCGAGCGGCGTCTTCATGAGCCGGTCCGCGCGGTACTTGAGCGCGAGCGTCAGGGAGAAGCCCACCTGGAAGATGCGCTGCATCTCCGTGTCGCGCACCACCTCCACCGCGCGTGAGGGCTGGCCCCCCGTCAGGTGCTCGAGCCCGAGCAACAGGTAGTCCCGGGCCATCTCGCCCACGCGGCGGATGGCGTCCATGTCCCCGGGCTCCTCCACCTCGGCCACCAGCGTGGCGTTGGCCAGGTGGCGCAGCTCCGCCTCCAGGTTGTCGCGCTCCTGCTCGCTCAGGCCGCTGAAGGCCGCCTCCAGGTAGTCCGGCTGGTCACGCTGGGCCACGAGCGCCGCGCCCACCTCGGGCGAGGGCCCCGGGCCGGGATCCACCCGGCTGAACAGCCGCACCGCGTCCTCCAGCGGCGGGAAGCCCAGGTCCTGCAGCCGCGCCGAGCGGAAGCGGTAGGCCGCCTCCTCCAGCTCGCCCGGCACGTCCCAGCGCGTGGCCTCCAGGAAGCGGATGGCCTCGAAGGGGTTGTCCGCGATGAGATCCGTGAGGAGCGTGCGCAGGGTGGTGAGCTCCACGCCCTCCAGGCCGTGGAACTCCACGAGGTAGCGGCCCTCGGGCGTCTCCATGGTGACGCCCGCCGGGTTCACGTCCGGATCCTCTTCCAGGTCGTGCAGCGTGGTGTAGGCGCGCACGATGAGCTGGAGCACCTCGGCGTCCGACTTGCGCAGCTTCTTGAGGAAGTCCTCGCCGCCCTCGCCTCGCGCGGCGCGCAGCCAGGCGAGCGCCGCGTGCGTGTCGAGCGTGTCGCGCCTCCAGGCGCCCAGGTCCACGAAGGTGCGGAACTGCTCGGGGGAGACGAGCTGGACGAGCTCGACCGCGTCGTCCAGGCCCACCTCCATGATGGTGAAGTAGAGGTCCTCCGCGGGCAGCGAGCGCACGAGCGCCCGGGCATGGCCCGACTCCAGGAGGACCTCCATGCGCTTGCGGCCGGAGACCGCCGCGAGTTGCCGACGCACGGTGCTCAGCGCGCGCTGGGTTTCCTCCGCCCTGCTTCCCTGTCCATTGCCATTGCCGGTCGACACGGCGGCGTGCCTAGCACGGCGCGGACGTGGCGCTCAACCCGCGTCAGTGCCGCCCCAACTGCCTGTCCCAGGCCGCCAGTCGCATGACCACCGTGAACTTGTAGCCGCTGGAGATGTCCGCGAAGTCCTCGGGCGCCAGCGCGGCGAGGCGCTCGCGCAGGAAGCCCGGATCGCGCAGGCGCTCACGGTGCTCGAAGTCGGGGTCCACGTCGACCAGGGCGGGCATCACCCGGAGCAGGACCTCCATGCACTCCTCGCGGGTCGCGTGTGCCATGCGTTCCACCGACCGTGACACGTGCTCACGCACCGCGATGGGGCCTCCGGGACACCACGCGTCCAGGGTCTCCCGGTAGAGGGAGCCGATGAGCTCCTCGAGTGTCTGTTGGGGGACGAGCACACCGAACGCGTAGCGGGGGCCCTGGAGCACGTCCCAGAAGCGCAGCAGCGCGGCGAGTCGCCGGGCCATGCGCTCCGCGCTCCGCAGTGGGTAGGGAGTCACCGCATGGAAGAGCGCGCCCCATGGGGTGCCCAGACAGAAGGACTCGAAGGCGCTCTCCGCGGACTGGCGCATCTCTTCTGGAACACCGGTGTTCAAGCCCATGAACGCGTGGGACAACAGGTGAACCCGCCACCGGGGCGCGGGAACGACGTCGAAGACGACGCCCGCTTCCATCTGCAGCTGTTCGCCAGGCTGGACCTGGAGCATCCGCTGCGGCTGCGTGAAAGCACCTGTGGTGACGTACTCCCGCGCCCATGCACGTCCCTTACTCCGCACGTTGCGCGAGACGGCGCCTGAGAGACCGTGGAGCATCGCGGGGAACTCGAGCACGGGTGATTGTCGAGAGGTCATCACATTCGGCCCTACCATGGAGGTTACTTGGGCATCAAGCCACGGGCTCCGTCCCCGACGCCAACGAGTGCGAGCGCGTCGCCGCTCATTCACTGACACTCCACGGGAAGGTAGACATGGCCCCGAAAGCCTTCGGGAAGGTCGCTCCCTTCATAAGCAGCCCGAATCGCTTGCTCGGCCAATTCACCGAGCGCTTCGGCTTCCGCGTCTGGGAGCGCTTCATCCGCTTGGGCCGCACGCTCCTTCCAGGACGCAGGGGACTTCGCACGCCGATAGCTCCAGCGGTAGAGCGTCACTCCAGGCTCTGGCGTACGCCAGGACAACTGCCAGAGCGCCCCACCCTTCTCGAAATCGATAAATAGGGAGCCATCGAAACCGGTGCCTCCCGTGAGTTTCTTGTCGAGCGCGACAACCTGATTCAGGGCCTTCAAATAGCGGCCCGCCTGCTCCCGTCCTTGCCTGCGCGACATCTCGTTATCTGGCTTGATTTCGAAGAGCACGAGGTCGCTGGCATCGGTGATATCCGGACGCAAAAGCCTGACGAACTCCGACAGACGGTGGCGATCTCCCAACCGCGCTCGCTCCACGATGTCCTGGAGATTGACGGTGTCGAGGAAGACAAGGTGAGAGGGGTGCTGCACGCGATACTGCCCGCCGATCGCGAAATGCGCTGCCCGGCCAAGAAAAGCGCCCCACGGCTCGGCGGAATCGGGCTTGCGGCCCGGGAGCTTGAGGGCAGGAGGCTCCGCGTGGGCGGAGAGCAACGTCCCCAGCAGCAGGAGACAGCCCATCAGCCGCCAGGCGCTCCTCGCCGTCCAGCGCATGCGCTCGTTCATGGAGGGAGCCCTAGTCGCGAACCCGGACCACCACCTTGCCGCGCGCCTGGCCCGACTCGGCATGGGCGATGGCCTCGCGCGTCTGGGCGAACGGAAAGACGCGGTCCACGTGGGGCCGCAGCGCGCCCGTGTCCACCAGGTCGCCGAGTGTCCGGAGCTGCTCGCCGCTCGGGTGCATGAAGAGGTACGTGTAGTGCGCGCCGTGGCGTCGGGCGGCGAGCGTCGCCCGGGCGCCGAGCAGCGCGAAGACGGGCCAGAGCATGGGAGACACGCCCCAGGTACGCGCCAGGGCCAGGGTGGGACGGTCCGTGATGGAGATGACGTGCCCGCCCGGGCGCACGCACCGGAAGCTGCGCAGCTGCGTGTCCGCGCCCACGGTGTCGAGCACCACGTCCGCGTCCCGCACCACGTCCTCGAAGCGCTGGGCGTGGTAGTCCACGACCTCGTCCGCGCCGAGCTGCTTCACGAACGCGTGGTTCTTCGCGCTCGCGGTGGCCACCACCCGCGCCCCGAGGTGCCGCGCCACCTGCACCGCCACCGCGCCCACGCCGCCCGCGCCCGCGTGCACCAGGATCGTCTGGCCCGCGGAGAGCTGTCCCACCTCCACCAGGGCCTGCCACGCCGTGAGGCCCACCAGGGGCAAGGACGCGGCCTCCTCGAAGGACAGCCGCGAGGGCTTGGGCGCCACCAGGGATGCGGGCACCACCACCTCCTCGGCGAAGGCCCCGATGCGGTCCTTGTCCAGGCGCGTCCACACCGCGTCGCCCGGCTTGAAGGCCGTCACCTCGGCGCCCACCTCCCGCACCTCGCCCGCGCAGTCGTTGCCGAGCACGAGGGGAAACCGGTACGGCAGCAGCACCCGCAGCGCGCCGTCGCGGATCTTCCAGTCCACCGGGTTGACGCTCGCCGCGTGCACGGCGATGCGCACGTCGTGAGGGCCCAGGGCGGGCGCGGGCAGCTCGCCCTCCTCGAGGACAGCGGGGCCACCGTACCGGCGGATGAAGAAGGCGCGCATGGGGACTCCAGGTTCGAAAGGAGCCCCCTGTCTACACCCACTTCACTCGCCCGGAGGATCTTCCCAGGAGAGGTCGAACTCGAAGTCCATCAACCCCCGGACGCGCGAGACCACCCGGGGCTCATGCGCCCCGCCCCGATCCATGAGTTCCAGGAGCAGGCCTTCGTGGAACGCGGGGGGCAGGAACTGCTCGCGCATGGTCCAGCGCCCGCTGCGAGGCCCCTGCCACACGAGGGAGTGCTCGCCCACGCTCGACGACATCCGGTAGCCGATGGGCGCGTGACTCACGATGCGCTTGGGTCCCTGGCCCGAGAGCTTGAGCAACATGCTGCCGGCGGTCGAGGACAGGAACCGGCTCACGCCCTGACGTCCCATGACGCGCAGGGCCGCCGACGCGCTTCCATGCCGCGCCACGAGCGAGGGCATCAGCAGCGCCAGCACCCGCAGCTGGCTGCTGACCGGGTAGTTGAAGAACTCCATGATGGGCCCGTTGCCGCACAGCGCGAGCGCCTGCCCCAGCAGGGCCTCATCCCCGAGCGCGCGCAACTGCTCCATGTAGGACTGGAGGAAGAACCCGCGGGTGGTGTGCTCGGGCAGCGCCCGGGCCACGCGCAACGCGAGATCGGCCTCCCAATCGTCCTCGGATGACATCGGTCCCTCTCCCTCCCGGCGCGGAGAGCATACCCACCCCGGCTGTCACCCTCCGCCGACGCTCCGTGCTCCGGGTTTCACCGGGCGCGGCTCCCGGTCCGGTCCGCCATCCGCGACGAGTTCGTGGCGCACCGGACCGAAGTCCTCGCCGGTGAAGGGCACGACGCCCAGCGCCTCGAGGAAGCGCGGGTCCTCCCGGAGCGACACGCGCAGGGGCAGCACCCGCAGCGGCGCGAGCAGCGCCTGGGCTCGGGGACGCGAGGGTGCGAGCACGTCCGCGAAGAGGTCCGTGCCCGCGTCGTCCCGCATCAACGCAGGGAGGTCGCGAGAGCCCGTGAGCGACTCGGGGGTGGGCGTCTCCGCTCAGCCCTTCACGCTGCCGAGCAGCGCGTCCCACACCTCGTCCAGGCCCATCTTCTCCGTGGCGGAGAAGGCCAGCACCGCCTCGCGCGGCAGGGACAGCTGCTCGGCGAGCGCCGAGAGCCGGGGCTTGCGCTTGGCCTTGGGCAGCCGGTCGATCTTCGTGGCCACCACGAGGATGCGCCGGTACTCCTGCAGGTAGTCGAGCGTCTGGAAGTCGTCCGGGGTGGGGCCCACCTCGGCGTCGATGATGCTCACCACGACCTTCAGGTCCCGGCGCTTCTCCAGGTAGGTGGTGATCATGGACTGCCACTCGGCGCGCTCGGTCTTGCTCACCTTGGCGAAGCCGTAGCCGGGCAGGTCGCAGAAGCGCACCAGGTGCGGCTTGCCGTCGCGCTCCACGTCCACGTCGAAGAAGTTGAGCGTGCGGGTGCGGCCGGGCGTGTTGGACACCCGCACGAGCTTCTTGCGGCCCGTGAGGGCGTTGATCATGGACGACTTGCCCACGTTGGAGCGCCCCACGAAGGCGATCTCCGGGGCGAGGCTGGTGGGGTAGCCCTTGGGCTCCACCGCCGTGGTGAGGAAGCGGGCGTCGAGGATCTTGATCACGCTAGTTCTTCTTGGACGCCTCGGGAGCGGCACTGTCCGCCCGGGCGTTCTTGTTGCCGGCCCGCTCGGCGGACCAGTGGTCGATGGCCTTGAGGGCCTCGACGAAGTTGAAGGGCTTGAGGGATGGGGACGAGGCGTCGTGGCAGGTGCGGCAGGACTTCTCGGACGGGTCCACCAGACCCACCAGCCGCGCCAGCTCCGCGTCCTTCATCACATACGAGGGGGAGTAGTGCTGCCCGGCGCCATGGCACGTCTCGCACGTGACGTGGGACACCGTCTGCGCCGACTGGTCCGGGGAGTGACAGGACAGGCAGCGGGCGTCCTTCTGCTGCGGGGGGGCGAGCGAGTCGCCCGCCCGGGCGTGCTTGGACTGCGTCCAGGCGTCATAGGCCGCCGGGTGGCAGCCCTTGCAGCTCTCCGGGCCGAGGAAATCCGCCGCCCCTGCGGCACCGCACAGGCCGAGGGCGACGACGAGGGTCAGCAGCGTGGGGCGCGAGGGACGCATCGGTCCGGTCACTAGCAGACGCATGTGGGACGAGCAAGGCGCGGGTAGGAAACACAAGCCCTTGAGCGCTTGAGCCGACATCGGGGAATCCGCTACATCCTAGGGATATGAAGACCCTCACCCTCGTCGCCGTGCTCCTCGCCGCCGCGCCCGTGGTGGCCAAGCCCTGGCAGGGAATCGAACCCGGCCAGACCCGGCGTGACAGTGTCATCAAGAAATTCGGAGAGCCCTCGCGTGCCATCACGGCGGACGGCAAGGAGACGATCGCCTACTTCGGCGACAAGGCCATCAAGGGCACCCAGCAGGTGCAGTTCACCGTGGACGTGGACAGCCAGCAGGTGGAGCGCATCTCGGTGTTCCCCGGCCCCGTGGTGGACATGGAGTCGGTGGAGAACACCTACGGTCCGGCCTGCCCGAGCGGCCGGGCCCCCGCCACGCCCTGCTACCAGAAGAAGGTGACGGACGAGTTCCGCACCTTCCTCTTCTACTCCCGGCTGGGGCTGGCCGTGTTCCTCAACGAGGACGGCAAGACGGTGCAGTCGCTCACCTTCAACGCCCTGGCGACGAAGTAGGCCCGCCGGTGAAGGTCTACGGACTGACGGGCGGCATCGCCTCGGGCAAGAGCACCGCGAGCCGGATGTTCCGCGAGCTGGGCGCCGAGGTGCTCGACGCGGACGTCATCGCGCGCGAGGTGGTGGAGCCGGGCACGCCGGGCCTCGCGGCCGTGGCGGAGCGCTTTCCCGGCGTGCTGGGGCCCGACGGGCGGTTGGATCGGGCGAAGCTCGGGGCGCGCATCTTCGGGGACCCGGCCGAGCGCGCCGCGCTCAACGGCCTGCTGCATCCGCGCATCCGCGAGCGCTTCCTCGAGCAGGCCCAGGCGCTCGCCGACGCGGGCGTGACGCGACTGCTCTACGACGTGCCCCTGCTCATCGAGAGCGGGCTGCACGAGACGATGGCGGGCGTGGTGCTCGTGTGGGTGCCGCGCGAGGTGCAGCGCGAGCGGCTGATGCAACGGGATGGCCTCGACGCGGCCGCCGCGGAGGCCCGGCTCGCGGCCCAGCTCCCCCTGGACGCCAAGCGCGCGCACGCGCATTGGGTGGTGGACAACGCGGGGGGCCTGGAGTCCACGCGCGCCCAGGTCCGTGACGTCTGGAATCAGTTGCGCGCACGAGACTAGGCCACGGCGGGTTCCACGGTATGCTGCGCGCCCCATATGAGTGACACGCGCAAGGAAGCCCCGGACACCGCCGGCACGTATTTCCTCACCGGCTTTCCGGGCTTCATCGGCAAACGCCTGGTCGAGCACATCCTCCGCGAGGAGCCCCGGGCGCACGTCTATGCCCTGGTGCAGCCCAAGCACCTCAAGGAGGCCCAGAAGCTCGCCGCCAAGCTCAAGGGCACGGGCGGCACGCTGGAGCTGCTCACCGGCGACATCGTGGACATGCACCTGGGCCTGTCCGGCGAGGAGTACCAGCGGCTGTGCGCGCGGGTGACGCACATCTACCACCTGGCCGCGGTGTTCTACCTGGGCGTGCCCAAGGAGACGGCCTGGCGCATCAACGTGGACGGCACGCGCAACGTGCTGGAGCTGGCGCGCGACTGCGAGCACCTGCGGCGCCTCAACTACTTCTCCACCTGCCACGTGTCCGGGGATCGGCTGGGCGTCATCGCCGAGGACGAGCTGGACTGCGGCCAGGCCTTCCGCAACGTATACGAGGAGACGAAGTTCCACGCCGAGCAGCGCATCCAACGCGCCGCGGCGAGCCTGCCCATCACCATCTTCCGCCCCTGCAGCGTGGTGGGCGACTCGCGCACCGGGGAGATCGACCGGTTCGAGGGGCCCTACTACCTGGGCATCCTCCTGGTGACGAGCCCGCTCGTCATGCCCATGCCCCTGCCGGGCAACGGCGTGGCCCCGCTCAACGTGGTGCCCGTGGACTACGTGGTGAAGGCCGTGTGGACGCTGTCGCACGATCCCCGCGCCGTGGGCCGCACCTTCCACCTGGTGGACCCCAACCCCATGAGCGCCCGCCGCGTCTACGAGCGCATCGCCGAGCAGTCCAACAAGAAGCTGCCCCGCTTCAACCTCTCGGCGCGCGCCGCGGACGTGATGATGCGGCTGCCCGTGCTGGAGAAGCTCGCCCGGCCCCAGCGCGCCGCGCTCGGCTACGTCAACCACCTGGCCATCTACAACTGCCACAACACCCTGGAGCTCCTGGACGGCACCGGCATCCGCTGCCCGCCCCTGGCCTCCTACCTGGATCAGCTCGTGGCCTACGTGCGCGAGCAGTACCGCCAGCGCCGCGAGCGCTCCTCCGAGGTGGAGGATCCCCTCGACCTGAGCCCCCCGCCGCTGGAGGACGACCCCTCCGACGCCGAGCCCCCCCGGAGTCGCTGATGCCCTCGCGCCACCCCCTCGCGCCCCTGCCCCTCCTCGGCCTCACCGCGCTGCTCGGCGCGGGGTGTCTGTCCACGACCGAGCCCCCCGCCCCGGTGGACCCCTGCGAGCCCAACCCCTGTACCCAGGGGGACAAGACGGCCTGCGTCAACGACAACGGCCGCGCGAGCTGCGTGTGCAAGGCGGGCACCATCCTGCGCCCCAACGGCGCGTGCGAGCCCCTGTCCGCCGCCAACTGCCCGGAGCACGCGGGCGACGCGGCCGAGCCGGATGACTGCCTCGCCCGGGCCGCGCCCCTCGCCACCGCCTCGGCCCTCACCGGGCGCACCATCGAGCCCGTGGGCGACTACGACTTCTTCCAGATCGACGGCACCGCGCGCACCATCTACACGCTCACGGCGGAGGCCTCGGCGGGCTCGCTCTTGCCCCGGCTGGACGTGTTCGATCCGCAGGGCGTGTGGCTCACGGCCCTGGACGCCACGACCTCGCCCCGGGTGAGCCTGGGCTTCAAGGCCCGGCTCAGCGCGCCCCACTACGTGCGCGTGAGCCACTCCCCGAGGGATCCCTCGCCCGGCACGGGCGCGTACACCCTGACGCTCGCGCCCTCCGTGGTGGACGACCATGGGGACACGGTCACCGAGGCCACGGGGCTCACCCCGAGCGCGGGCGGGAGCACCTCGCCGAGCACCCTCTCCGGCACCTTCGAGTACGGCCAGGACAAGGACGTCTTCTCCTTCCCGGTGACGCTCAACGCCGGCTACCGCGTGGAGTTCGACACGGCGGGCGGCCGCGTCATCCCCGCGCTCGCCGCCTACATCCGCGAGGACGTGCGCACGCCGTTCCGCACCGCGCAGAACGCCTTCATCGAGTTCCGCGCGGACTCCACCACCACGGTCTACCTGGAGCTGTCTCCGCCCACGGGCGCGACCGCCAGCTACTCCTTCAGGGTACTCGAGTTCCGCTAGCGCCCCGCGTGAGGATGACGTCCTGGTCCAGCAGCTGGACCAGGATGCCCAGCGTGTCCCGCCGCGACATGCCCGAGACGGCGAAGAGCGCCTCGTAGCTCGTGCGCCCGTCGATGCGCGACAGCAGGAAGCCCATGCGCGCATCCAGGCTGAGCTTCATCAACTCCGCCATGCGCAGCTTGAGCAGCGGCACCTGCCGGGTGTCCCCCAGCCGCTTCTCCCACTGCGTGCGCTGCACCTGCTCGCACCGCACGCGCGCCACCGCCAGCCGCCCATCCTCGGGCGCGCACCGCTCGGCCTTGTGCAGCAGTGCCAGGGCGCTCGTCACGTCCCCGAGGCCGAGCAACTCCTCCACGCCCACCAGGAGCGTGTCCACCTCGCGGGGCGGCTCGTCCTGGAGCGGCTCGTCCTGGAGCGGCTCGTCCTGGAGCGGCTCGTCCTGGAGCGGCTCGTCCGCGGCGGACTCCCGCTCGGACTCGGCCAGGTAGGCCAGCACGTCGTCGGTGATGGACGGCATGGAGGCCGTCGCCCCGGCCAGCAGCGACTCCTCGTCCTCCAACAGCACGACGCTCACCTCCACCAGGGAGGGCGTCACCGGCGCCGCGGCGAGCACGCCCAGGGCGGGCCCGGCGAGCACGGGTGCCAGTCCAGCGAAATGCGAAGGATCGCTCTTCATCACCCAGCCCCCTGCCTCACGCCAAGGACGAACCCCTCCCGAGACAGGAAAATCCGGGAAAGCGCGATGGCCTCTTGACATCCTAAGGAATCATGTTGTGGGAGTCAACGTTCTCGGCGGATTTTTGCAGGCTGAGAATATTTCGTGGACCCCCAGGCAACACGAAGCCCCGGCCCGCGGACACGCCCGTGAGCGGGGCGTGCGTGGCGGCACCGGGGCTCGGGAGCGGCCCGGGACGGAGGGGATGACTCAGGCGCGCAGGGCCTTCTCCAGCAGGCGCACGCCCTGGTCCAGGTCGTCGTGGGACACCGTATAGGCGGGGGCGAAGCGCAGCGTCTTCTCGCCCGCGGCGTTGAGCAGCAGGCCGAAGTCGCGGCACTTGGAGATGACGGGGGCGGCGTCCTGGAAGAGCTCCACGCCCACCAGCAGGCCCAGGCCGCGCACCTCCTTGATGACGGTGGGCAGCCGCACCTGCAGCTCGCGCAGGCGGCCGAGGAAGAACTCGCCCTTCTGCGCCACGTCGCGCAGCATCTGCGGCTCGCTCACCTTGCGGATGACGACGTTGGCGGCCACCGCGGCGATGAGGTTGCCGCCGAAGGTGGAGCCGTGCGTGCCCGGCGTGAGGCTCTGGCCCGCCTCCTCGGTGCACAGCATGGCGCCAATGGGCATGCCGTTGCCGAGCGACTTGGCCAGGCTGATGGCGTCCGGGAGGATGCCCTCGTGCTGGTAGGCGAAGACCTTGCCGGTGCGGCCCATGCCGGTCTGGATCTCATCCACGAGCAGGAGCAGCCCGTGCTCGTCGCACAGGGCGCGCAGGGCCTTGAGGAAGCCCGGGGGCGCCTGACGCACGCCGCCCTCGCCCTGGATGGGCTCCACGAGGATGGCCGCGGTGCGCTCGCTCACCGCGCGGCGCACGGCGTCGAGATCGCCGTAGGGCACGTGGGTGAAGCCCTCGGGCAGCGGCTCGAAGCCCTTGTGGTACTTGGGCTGGCCGGTGGCCGTGACGGTGGCCAGCGTGCGGCCGTGGAACGAGTTCTCGAAGGTGATGAGCTCGTAGCGGCCCGGCTGGCCCCGGTCCTTCTGCACCTTGCGCGCGAGCTTGATGAGCGCCTCGTTCGCCTCACCGCCCGAGTTGCAGAAGAAGGCGCGCGGCAGGCCCGCCGCCGCGGTGAGGCGCGCGGCCAGGTCGATCTGCGGCTGCGAGTAGAAGACGTTGGACACGTGCCAGAGCTTGTCGAGCTGGCCGCGCACCGCCGCCACCACCTCGGGGTTGCAGTGGCCCAGGCCGCACGTGGCGATGCCACCGAGCAGGTCCAGGTACTCCCGGCCATCCGCGTCCCACACGCGCGAGCCCAGCCCCCGCTCGAGCACGATGGGCTGCTGCTTGTAGTTCTGCAGCAGGTGCGCCTTCGCCTTGTCGATCCACTGCGCGTTCTTGGCCGGGGACGTGGGGGCGCGCGCCGCCTCCGGCTGAAGGGGGTTCAGGGTAGACACGGTGGCCATGGGGGAGCACTCCTAGGGGGGAACGGCTAGAGGATGTAACGCGAGAGATCTTCGTCTTGCACCACGGACGCCAGGCGCTCGCGCACGTAGACGGCGTCGATGAGCAGGGTCTTCGGTCCCTGCTCACTTGCCGAGAATGATACCTCGTCAAGCAGTCTTTCGAGCACGGTGTGCAGGCGCCGGGCCCCGATGTTTTCCGTCCGCTCGTTGACGTCCTGCGCGATGCGCGCGATCTCCACGACGGCGTCGTCGGAAAAATCCAGGCGCACGCCCTCGGTATCCATGAGGGCGGTGTATTGCCGCAGGAGTGAATTGCGCGGCTCGCGCAGGATGCGTACCAGGTCCTCGCCCCTGAGGGGCTCGAGCTCCACGCGGATGGGGAAGCGGCCCTGCAGCTCGGGGATGAGGTCGCTCGGCTTGGACACGTGGAAGGCGCCCGCGGCGATGAAGAGCATGTGGTCCGTCTTCACCTGGCCGTACTTGGTGTTGACGGTGGAGCCTTCCACGATGGGCAGGATGTCGCGCTGCACGCCCTCGCGCGACACGTCCGGGCCGGACTTGCCGCCGCCCTCGCGGCTGGCGATCTTGTCGATCTCGTCGATGAAGATGATGCCGCTGGTCTCCGCGCGCACGATGGCCTCGCGGTTGACGCGATCGGGCTCCAGCAGCCGCGCGGCCTCCTCCTGCTCCATGAGCTTGAGCGCCTCGGGCGCGCGCACCTTGCGCCGCCGCGAGCGGTTCATGCCCGGCATGTTCTTGAACAGCTCCTGGAGGTTGGCCCCCAGCTCCTCCATGCCCTGGCCCCCCATGCCGCGCATGAAGGGCGGCGCGCTGGCCTCCGCCGTCTCCACCTCCACCTCCTGATCATCCAGGGTGCCGGCGCGCAGCCGGGCGCGCAGCTTCTCGCGCTCGGCGTCCCCGAGCCGGGGCACCGCGGGGGGCGGCGGGGGCGGCGCCATGAAGCCCATGCCACCGGAGGGCCGCGCCGCGGGGCCATGGCCCGCGAGCAGCTGGGCGAGCCGGTCCTCGGCGAGCTCCAGGGCGCGCTCGCGCACCTTCTCCAGCTCCTCGTCGCGCACCAGCGCGATGGCGGCCTCCACCAGGTCGCGCACCATGGACTCCACGTCCCGGCCCACGTAGCCCACCTCGGTGAACTTGGAGGCCTCCACCTTGACGAACGGCGCCTGGGAGAGCTTGGCCAGCCGCCGGGCGATCTCCGTCTTTCCCACGCCCGTGGGGCCGATCATGATGATGTTCTTGGGGTGGATCTCCTCGCGCAGCTCGTCGGTGACCTGCTGGCGGCGCCAGCGGTTGCGCAGGGCGATGGCCACGGCGCGCTTGGCCGCGTTCTGGCCGACGATGTAGCGGTCCAGCTCGCCCACCACCTCGCGCGGCGTGAAGGCGGCAATCTTGCGGGGGTTGCTCATGGCGGCCCTCAGAGCTCTTCGTAGGTGACGTTGGAGTTGGTGTAGACGCAGATGTCGGCGGCGATCTGCATGGAGTGCGTGGCCACCTCGCGCGCGGACAGCTGGGTGTGGGTCATGAGGGCCCGCGCGGCGCTGAGCGCATAGGAGCCGCCGCTGCCCACCGCGGCGATGCCGTGGTCCGGCTCGATGACGTCCCCCGCGCCGGAGAGGATGAAGGTCTTCTCCCGGTCGGCCACGATGAGCAGCGCCTCCAGCCGGCGCAGGAAGCGGTCGGTGCGCCAGTCCTTGCCCAGCTCCACGCACGCGCGGGCGAGGTTCTTCTGGTGCTCCTTGAGCCGGGCCTCGAAGCGCTCGAAGAGCGTGAAGGCGTCGGCGGTGCTGCCGGCGAACCCGGCGAGCACCGAGCCGTCTCCGATACGGCGGACCTTCTTCGCCGTGTTCTTCATGATGGTCTTGTCGAGACTGACCTGACCGTCGCCCGCGATGACGACCTTCGACTCGCGGCGCACACAGAGGATGGTGGTGCCATGGAACATGTCCCCGGGTTTAACAAGCGCGCCCCGGCGTTTCCACGACACTCCCACGCTTCCCTGGACGGTTGTTGGGCGCCTCACGCCCGGGGGTGGGCGGCGTCGTAGACGGCCTGGAGCTGCTCCCAGCTCACGTGCGTATAGCGCTGGGTGGTGGACAGGCTCGCGTGGCCGAGCAGCTCCTGGATGCTGCGGATGTCCGCCCCTCCCCCGAGCAGGTGCGTGGCGAACGAGTGGCGCAGGGCGTGGGGGCTCACCTTGCGCTGCAGCGCGCACGCCAGCACGTGCGCGTCCAGGTGCCGGGCGATGCTGCGCGGCGTCAGCCGGCCGCCCCGGTGGTTGAGGAAGATGGCCTCCGGCACCTGGCCCGCGCGCGGCTCGGCCAGGAGCTCGTCCCGGCGCGCCAGGTACGCCTCGAGCGCGCGGATGGCCTGCGCGTTCACCGGGCACAGGCGCTCCTTGCTGCCCTTGCCCATCACCCGGAGGATGCGCCCCGGGCGGTCCACGTCCAACAGATCCAACCCGCACAGCTCGCTGATGCGCAGGCCCCCGCCGTAGAGGATTTCCAGGATGGCCCGATCGCGCAGCCCCAGCACCGTGTCCTGGGAGGGCACGTCGAGCAGCGCGAACAGCTCGTCCACGGGCATCACCTTGGGCAGCTTCTTGGGCTGCTTGGGGCTCTTGACGAGCTTGGCCGGGCTGCCGGGCAGGAGCTTCTGACGCACCAGGTACTTGTAGAAGCTCTTGATGCTGGCGAGCCGGCGCGCGCGGCTGGCCGGGGCGTGCTCCACGGCGAGCGTGCCCAGGTAGCCCCGGATGGCCGCGTGCGAGGCCGACAGGAGCGAGAGCTTCATGCGCTCGACGAGGTAGCGCTCGAAGTCCACCAGATCGATGAAGTAGTTGCGCACGGTGTGGGGGCTCGCGCCCTTCTCGTCCACCAGGTGGACCCGGAACTTCTCCAGCAGGGGCGACAGCGCGGCGGGACTCATGGGAGCTCCTAGCGTAGACGCCCCCCCGTGCCCCGCAAGCTTCCGCCCTCCCCTGGACGCACGGTCGGGTCGCGGAGACCCCCCCCGGGGACTATAGTGAACCTCGGGGGGTTCGTGGCCGGGCCCTTCATGCCAGGAGAGTCACCTTGAGCGGTTCGAGCGGTCCCGAGCGGCGTCGCCATCCCCGTCATCGGGTGCGTCTGCGCATCCAGTTCCTGAGGAACGACAGCGAGGTCGCCGGGGAGATCTTCAACATCTCGCGCTCCGGCTGCCTGCTCGTCACGCCCGTGAAGATGAACGAGGGCGAGCGCTTCAGCGTGTACCTGCCCACCCTGGGGCACTCCCAGGTCATCCAGGTGGTGCGCATCCGCCCGACGGGCATGTGGTTCGTGGTGGCCGTCAACTTCGAGCCGCAGCTGCTCGACGAGTCGGTGCTGCTCAAGCTCGCCAGCCAGGATACGGGCCCCCAGGAGGAGCCCGAGCAGCTCTTCTGAGCCGCGCGAGCCGCCGCGCTAGCCGTCCTTGCGCGCCACCAGCAGGTGCAAGCACCCGGTGTCCTCGGTCCACACCTCCCGCGAGCGCACACCGGGCAGTCCGTCCAGGAGCCGCAGCAGATCCTCCGGCTCGCGGTAGATGAGGTACCAGTCCAGCGCGGTCTCGATGAAGACGTGCATGGGGTTGCGCGCGTTGAAGTTGCCCACCACGAGCTGGCCGCCCGGGGCCAGTCCGTCCCACAGCTTCTGGGTGAGCCGCCGCGCGAAGCGCTCCGTCAGGTAGTCGAAGAGCCCGATGGAGTAGATGAAGTCCTGCGAGGCGGGCTCCAGGTCGCTGCGGTTGCGCAAGAGCTCCAGCACCGAGCCACACCACAACCGCAGGGCCGCGTGGTGCGTGGCGGGCAGCGCGCCCACGTGCGTGAAGTGCCCCAGCGCCGAGTCCAGCGCGCCCTGGTCCTGGTCCATCAACGTCACGCCCTCGAAGGCGATGTCGCGTGCCACCGCGACGAGCTCGGGCGCCGAGCCGGACGCCACGTTCATCACCCGGCGCGCTCCGCGTGCGTGCTCCTCGCGCAAGAGCTGGCTGAGCTTGTCCCGGCGGTTGCGCACCGCCTGGAAGCCCGGCAGCTCCAGGGCCCACGTGTCCATCCACCGCTCCTGCGGCGTCGTGCCCTCGGGCTCGCGCCGGTAGAGCGCCTCCATCATCATGAAGTCGCCCGCGTAGCCGCGGGGCTTCTCCCAGCAGCGCCGCAGCACCGCGCTCTTCCAGAAGAAGGGACCGGCCTGGGCGCGAAAGCGCTCCTGCTCCGGCGAGGCCCGCGTGAGGCCCGCCTGGCCGGGTGCACTCCCCGTACGCCACACCTCCCGCAGCAGTGCGTCCAATCGGGCCGCGTCATCGGCCGTGGGCGGTGATGCGATCCGTCCAGAATTTTCCAACTCCGCCAACCACGCACACAGCGTGGAAAGCGCGGCGTCGAAAGTTTCCGATGAGGCAGGAGCGACAGCGTGACGGGAGAGCGGGTTCAAGGCGGTCGTACCTAACCTGTGACGCTCACGCGATCCTCGGACGAGGACCCGGAGTCCCCATTGTGTCAGAATCAGAGAACCATGCCATCGCTTACCCACCAGGAATGCACGCAGCGAATGGACCTCGCTCCGGACTCGGCGACGGTGCGAGGCCTCATCTTCAATGCGGTCTTCAAGCTCGTGAAGCAGCACCACGGAGATGCGGCGAGCAATGAGTTGCGCGCCACCGTCTCGAAGAAACCGTTGGTGGATTTCTTCTCCTACTCCGCCCGCGATTTCCTCCAGGTCCTCTACCAGGCCGCGGAGCTGCTCGCGCCGCAGTACGGCTCGCACGAGTCCGCCATCCGGGCGTGCGGCGCGGCGGCCGTGGGCGGCTTCTTCGACTCGGGCGTGGGCCGCACGCTCACGCACATCATCGGCAAGGGAGACCCCAAGCGGCTCTTCTCGAGCGCGCCCACGGCCTACTCCACCACGGTGAGCTACGGGCAGCGCGAGTACGCGCTGCTCGGCGAGCGCAAGCTGCGCCTGCGCTTCACCGGGGACATGCAGCCGGTGGAGTTCCACCAGGGCCTCCTGGAGGCGGCGCTCCAGGGCATCGGCTGCCAGGGCCGCATCGAGGTGCAGCGCAGGGGGCTCGACGCGGCGGACTACATCATCGAGTGGTGAGCCCCAACACTCGGTGACTCACGGCCGCGCGGGGGCCACGTACACCCCCGCGCCCGCGCCCTTGAGCACGTAGACCGCGAGCGACTCGCCCGGCCCAGCGAAGTACACGGGCAGCTGGGCCCCCTGGTCGAGCAGGCGGCGCGAGTGGCTCTTCACGTCGTAGAGCGACACGTCGAAGGTGTCCGCGTCCATGCGCGCCGAGGTGGCCAGCACCCGCTCGCCGTCCTTGGAGAACTTGTAGCTGTAGATGCCCTGCAGCCAGGCGTCCGGCGCGGCCTCGGGCGCGGGGGGCAGCGTGAGCGCCTTGAAGTCACACGCGCGGCCCTCGCGCGTGCACCCCGAGCGGAAGACGAGCGCGCCGTTCTCCGGCGCGAAGCCGTAGCCGAACACGCCCGCCTGGGCCTTGCGCGCCTTCTCCTCGCCGCCCA
This sequence comes from Archangium primigenium, assembly GCF_016904885.1. NCBI lineage: Bacteria > Pseudomonadati > Myxococcota > Myxococcia > Myxococcales > Archangiaceae > Melittangium > [Archangium] primigenium. Next base: position 4,202,342 of record NZ_JADWYI010000001.1, on the reverse strand, counting down.
CCGCGTAGAGCATCAGGTCCACCGAGTAGATGGGCTTGAGGAAGCGCGACAGGTAGGCCACGTGCTTGCCGTCGGCGCCCCAGGTGAAGTTGGGCACGCGGCTGCCCACGAGCTTCGGCTCGCCGTCGGGCAGCGTCACCACGCCCATGAGGCCCGCGCGCGCGGACTCGTCGTACTTGGCCAGGAAGCCCAGCGCCCGCGAGTCCGGCGAGAAGGCGAGCTCCTTCACGCCGTCGCCCACCTTGCGGCCCGCCTCGCCCGAGGCCGGCCCCACCATCAGGTCGCCCAGCTGCTCGGGCTTGCCGCCGTCGTTGCGCGCCAGCCACTGGGAGTCCGGCGAGAAGGCGAACGCGGTGGTGCCCGTGGCCACCTTCTTGCCCTTCCACTCGGGGGCCTCGGCCACGTACAGGTCATACGTGCTCGCGCTGCCCCGCGACTGGTAGGCCAGGTAGCGCGAGTCCGCGGAGGACAGGTAGTCGCCCACCTGATCGCCCAATACGCGCGGCTCGGCCAGCGCGCCGGTGGCCAGGGGCTGCACCGGCACCGTCAACAGGCTGCCCGCCGCCCGGAGCTTGCGCTTGAAGAAGAGCGTCTGGCTGTCCGGGGAGAACTCCGCCGTGGCGACCTCGCCGCCCACCGGGCGGAACGGCCCCGCCGGCAGCGCGCCGAGCTTGAGCACGCCCCCATCCACGAAGGCCAGCTGCTTGCCGTCCGGGCTCGGCACGAAGTACGTCACCGCGTCGCCCAGGCGCTGCGGCTCGGCCGTGGGCTCGGCCAGCACGAGCGAGTGCAGCACCCCGGACTGGCTCGCCAGGTTGTAGCCGGTGAGGAACAGCACGTGCCGCGAGTCCGGCGAGAAGAGCAGCCCGCCGGGCACGTTCGTCACCCCGTCGCCAATCCTGCGCGGTTGGCCCCCCTCCACCGGCACCACGTAGAGCTCGCCCAGGCGCATCTGCGGCGGAATGCCCTCCACGGTGGGCTTGCGCGTCTTCTTGAGGAACGAGGCGAAGCGCCCGTCCGCCGACACCCGCAGGTCCTCGGCCGCGCCCTCCGCGAGGAGGATGCCCGTGCCGCCCGCGGCCTCCGCGTTCTGGGTGCCCGGGCGCGCCCGCCCCTTGGCCTCGCCCTCGCGCTTGCAGCCCGTCAGCGCGAGCACCACCAGGGCGCCCGTCAGGGCTCCCGTCGCCATCAATCGTCGGTTCATGCGCTCCTCCGGGGCTCGTCGCCAGGCGGCACGCTCGGCAGCCACGTGGCCAGGTCCGCGCGCGCGCGCTCCGCGTACTTCACCCGCTTGTCCGCCTTCTTGAAGCGTCCCTCCAGGGGCGGAAACAGGCCGAAGATGATGTTGGAGGGCTGGTAGTCGTAGTCCGCCGGGTGCGCCTCGCCCGTCACGTGGCGGTAGAGCGCGCCCAGGGCCGTGGTGGCCGGCGGCGGCAGGAACTCGGTGCCCGTGAGCCGCGCGTACACCGCCAGCGCCGCGAGGTAGCCGCACGCCGCCGACTCCACGTAGCCCTCCACGCCGGTGATCTGCCCCGCGAAGAACAGCCGCGACTCGGCCTTGAGCGACAAGTCCCGCCCGAGCAGCCGCGGCGCGTCGATGAAGGTGTTGCGGTGGATCTGCCCCATGCGCAGGAACTCGGCCTGGGCCAGGCCCGGAATGCAGGTGGAGAAGATGCGCTTCTGCTCACCCCACGTCAGGCGCGTCTGGAAGCCCACCATGTTCCACGACGTGCCGCCCTTGTCCTCCATGCGCAGCTGCACCACCGCGTGCGACTCGCGGCCCGTGCGCGGGTCCACCAGGCCCACCGGCTTCATCGGCCCGTAGGCCAGCGTCTGCTCGCCGCGATCCACCATGACCTCGATGGGCAGACACCCCTCGAAGTAGCGGGGTTCCTCGAACGCGTGCGGCTCGAGCTTCTGGCCCGCCTTCACCTCGGCGATGAAGCGCGCGTACTCGGACTCGGTGAGCGGCAGGTTGATGTAGTCGTCCCCGCCCCCCTTGCCGTAGCGGCTCGCGCGAAAGGCGATGGTCATGTCGATGGAGTCCCCCGACACGATGGGCGCGATGGAGTCGTAGAAATAGAGCTTCTCGCCCACGTAGCGCTCCAGGTCCCGCGTGAGCGCGTCCGAGGTGAGCGGGCCGGTCGCCACCACCACCACGCCCTCGGGCAGCACGTCCACCTCGCCGGCCACCACCTCCACGCCCGGCGCCTCGCGCACCGCGCGCGTCACCGCCCGGGAGAAGTCATCGCGCTGCACCGCCAGGGCGTCCCCGGCGGGCACCCGGTGCGCGTCCGCGCTGCCGAGGATGAGCGAGGAGAGCGCGCGCAGCTCCTGGTGCAGCAGCCCGATGGCGCTCTCCGGGTTGTCCGAGCGCAGCGAGTTGGAGCACACGAGCTCGGCGAACGTGTCCGTCTTGTGCGCGGGCGAGCGGCGCTGGGGCTTCATCTCCCGCAGCGTCACGGGCACCCCGCGCCTCGCCAGTTGCCAGGCGCACTCGCTGCCCGCGAGGCCACCACCAATCACCGTCACCCGCTGAAACGTCACGTCCTGCCTGCCTCTCTCCAGGCCCACCCGGGGCCGGTCCACGTGCGGCCCCTGTTAGCAGGCGCCCCCCCGCCCTGTCCTCGCCTTCCACGTCGGCGTGTCCACCCCGGACCCCCAGGGGCTCGCCCACTCGGCCGCTCCCCGGCCTTGCGAGGCGGGTAGGTGGGGGGGCCGCAGTTACCCTACCTCCTCGGAACTCCTACCTTTGGCCAGTTCAACCGCGCGCGAACCCACGAGCCGCGCGATTCATTCTCACGGGAGCCAGAGGCCATGAAGCGAGCCGACGACCTGCTGAACATCCGCAACCTGCTGCAGAAGCGGCGCCGCTCCATCCTCAACGCCACGGAGGGCACGCACCGCGAGCTCCGGGCGCTCAAGGATCAGGAGCGAGACCCCGAGTACGAGGAGCAGGCCCAGGCGGAGCTGGCCGACTACACCCTGTCCACGCTGATGGAGTCGCAGCGGCGCGAGGTGATGCTCATCGACGCGGCGCTGCGGCGCATGGACATGAACGTGTTCGGCGAGTGCGTGGACTGCGGGGGGGAGATCTCCATCGAGCGGCTGGAGGCCCTGCCCTTCGCCATCCGCTGCGAGGAGGACGCCACCACCCACGAGCTGGAGCAGCGCGGGGGCCACCAGCAGTCCATCCCCACGCTCTAGCGGGACCCCAGCCCCGGACACGGCCGGGGGAGCCCGAGGGCTCCCCCGGACGGCCTCACGCCGCCGTGGAGGCGTCGGGCGAGGGGTTCGGGGACGCGGCGGCCGCCGCGGCGACGGCCTCCGGATCCTGCACCTGCCGGCGGTAGTCGCACTCCTTGTTGGGACAGGCCACGAAGGGGCCGTCCCGCTTGGAGAACTTCTGCAGCAGGTAGGGCGACTGGCACTGCGGACAGGCCTCGGCGAGCGGCCGATCCCACGCGGCGAACTTGCAGTCCGGGTAGCGGTTGCACCCGAAGAAGATCTTCCCGAAGCGGCTGCGGCGCTCGGTGAGGTAGCCCTGCTTGCAGTCCGGGCACGACACGCCGATGGAGATGGGCTTGGACGTCTTGCACTCGGGGTAGCCCGAGCACGCGAGGAACTTGCCGAAGCGGCCGCGCTTGACGACCATGTTCTTGCCGCAGTTGGCGCACAGCTCGTCCGTGGTCTCCTCCTCCACGATGACGATCTTCCCCTCCACGTCGCGCTTGAAGTCCTTGGTGTTCTTGCAGTCGGGGTAGTTGGAGCAGGCCAGGAAGTGGCCCATCTTCCCCCACTTGATCACCATGATGTGGCCGCACTTCTCGCACGCCACGTCGGTCTTCACTTCCTCGCGCTTGACGTCGCGCATCTCCGTCTCGGCCTTCTCGAGCGTCTCCTTGAAGGGCTCGTAGAAGTCCTTGAGCACGGCCTTCCAGTTGGCCTCGCCCTCGGAGATCTGGTCCAGCTTCTCCTCCATGTTGGCCGTGAACGTCACGTCCAGCTCCTGGGGGAAGTGCTTGACGAGCAGATCGTTGCAGATGAGGCCCAGGTCCGTGGGACGGAAGCGGCCCTCGATCTTCTCCGCGTACTTCTTGTCCTGGATGGTGGAGAGGATGGCGGCGTAGGTGGACGGACGGCCGATGCCCCGCTCCTCCAGCTCCTTGACCAGGGTGGCCTCGGAGAAGCGCGGCGGGGGCTGGGTGAAGTGCTGCTCGTCCACGAGCTTCTGCAGGCCGAGCGTGTCGCCGTCGTTGAGCACGGGCAGGTCGCCCGTGGCGTCCTCGGCCGTCTCGTCGCCCGCGGCGCGCGCCTTCTCCTGGGCGGCCTCCTCCTCGGGGGTGAGGCTGGCGCCGTAGATGGCCAGGTAGCCGGGGAACTTGAGCGTGGAGCCCGAGGCGCGGAAGGTGGCCCGGCCCGCGGTGATGTCCGCGCTCGTCTGATCGTACACGGCGGGCTTGGTCTGGCACGCCACGAAGCGGTTCCAGATGAGCTCGTAGAGGCGGAACATGTCCGCGGCCATGTCGTCGTTCATCGCGTCGAACGCCGCCTTGACCTTGGCGGGCGGGTAGTCGAGCGACGTGGGGCGGATGGCCTCGTGCGCGTCCTGGGCGCCCTTCTTGGTGCGGTACACCACGGGCGCCTCGGGCAGGTAGTCCTGCCCGTACGTCTGCTGGATGAAGTCGCGCACGCCCGCCACGGCCTGGTCGGACAGACGGGTGGAGTCCGTACGCATGTACGTGATGAGCGCCGTCTGGCCCTCCTCGCCGAGCAGCACGCCTTCATAGAGCCGCTGGGCGAGCGCCATGGTCTTCTTGGCGGTGAAGTGCAGGCGGTTGGCGGCCTCCTGCTGGAGCTTGGAGGTGATGAAGGGGGCGGGCGCGTTGCGGCGCCGCTCGCGCTTGTCCACCTTGCTCACGGTGAAGGGCGCGCCCTTGACCTCCTCCACGAGGCCGCGCGTGGTGGCCGCGTCCTTGAGCTCCACCTTCTTGCCGTCCACGCGTGACAGCTTCGCCTTGAAGGGCGGCGGTCCCGAGGGCCCCTCGAGCACGGCGTCCAGCGTCCAGTACTCCTGGGGCACGAAGGCCTTGATCTCGCTCTCGCGCTCGCAGATGAGGCGCACGGCCACCGACTGCACGCGGCCGGCGGACAGGCCCCGGCGCACCTTCTTCCAGAGGATGGGCGAGATCTGGTAGCCCACGAGCCGGTCGAGGATGCGCCGCGTCTGCTGCGAGTCGTAGTTGTCCTGACTCAGCTGGCGCGGGTTGGCGATGGCCTCCTGGATGGCCGGCTTGGTGATCTCGTTGAACATCACCCGGTAGGAGTCCGGGTGGCGCAGCTGCTGGTTGATGTGCCAGGCGATGGCCTCGCCCTCGCGATCCGGGTCCGTGGCGAGGAAGACCTTGTCCACGCCCTGGGCGGCCTTCTTGAGCTCGCCGAGCACCTTCTCCTTGCCCTTGATGACCTCGTACTGGGGCTCGAACTCCTTCTCCAGGTCCACGCCCATCTTGCTCTTGGGCAGGTCCAGGATGTGGCCCACGGACGCCTTCACCGTGTAGCCCGAGCCCAGGTACTTCTTGATCGTCTTGGCCTTGGCGGGCGACTCGACGACCACGAGGTAGTGCGGACCCTTGCCGCGCCGGGCCGGCGTGTCCTCGCCCTCCCCCTCTTCCTCCGCGGAGGCCTCCACCGTGGCCAGCTCGCCCTTCTTGCCCTTGCCCTTGCCCCGCGCGGCCGTCTTCTTGGCCGCCGCCTTCTTGGCGGACGCCTTCTTCGCGGTGGTCTTCTTGGCGGTGGTCTTCTTGCGCGCCGCCGGCTTCTTGGCTGCCTTCCCGGAGGTCGCCGTCTCCTCGACCTCCTGCTCGCCCGCCGTGGCGGTCTTCTTCGTGCGCGTCGCCATGATTTTCCTCAAACCCTCTCGAACAACCTGCCAGGGTGCTGGACGATGAATCCCGACAATTCCAGTTCCACCAGGGCGCTGGTGAGCGCCGCGGGGGACAGCCGGCTGTCGGCCAGCACCTCATCGAATGACCTGGGAACCCGCTTCAACACCTCGTAGGTTCCCCTCGCTTCCCCGGAGAGGTCCTCCCACGACCCCTCTCCTGGCGGCACCGCCCGCTGGGGATCCACCCCCACGGTGCGCCAGACTTCCTCAACGCCGAGGCAGGCCCGGGCGTGGCCATCGCGGATGAGTGCGTTGCACCCCGCCGCCCCCTCGTTCATGACATCCCCCGGCAGCGCCAGGACGGGCCTGCCGCTCGCCCGCCCCGCCTGGGCCGTATACAGACTGCCGGAGCCCACTCCCGCCCGCAGGACCAGGATCGCGTCCGACGCGCCAGCGATGAGCCGGTTGCGGCGGGGAAAAGTCGTCGTGCTCGCCCGGACGCCGGGCGGCAACTCACTGAAGAACACCCCACCCCGCGTCAGCACGTGCGGCCACAGCTTCGCCTGGGCGGGATCCAACGCGTCCAGCGCCGAGCCCAGGAAGGCCCACGTTTCCCCACCCGCGTCCATGGCGCCCCAGTGGCAGGCCCGGTCCACGCCGGCCGCCGCGCCGGACACCACCCCCACCCCGCCCTCGGCGACCTGGCGGGCGAACGTCCGCGCGAAGGGAAGGAAGCCCTGGTCCGGATGGCGGCTGCCCACCATGGCCACGCGGCGGCGGGGGGGCCCCACGTGTCCCATGAAGAAGAGCAGGGGGGGTGCATCCGGGGCCTCGGCCAGGCGCGCCGGGTAGGCCCGCTCGCCCTGGAAGGCCACCCCCATGCCCGCCCGGGCGCAGCGCTCCAGGGCGTGGGCGGCCAGGGGCTCCAGGCTGGCGACCTCCGCGAGGCGACGGCGCACGGGCGGCGGCAGCGGGGCCTCGGACACCCAGTCCCTCACGGGGGCCTCGGCCAGGCGGGCGAGCCCGCCCCGGCTGAACGCGCGCAACTGTGCCAGCGTCCGCGGCCCGAGGCCCGGAACCGTCCAGAGCGCGAGCAGCGCGCGTTGCTCCGCCGTGAGTCTGTCCGCCGTGACGTCCACCATGCCCCGACCCCCTTCCCCGAGCCACCTATATAGAAGATGGGTCCGACGGGAAGAGGCCGGCACACATAAACACCTGACCGTCGGTGGTCAAGCGGGACATCCTGGGTGGTTGGGCGTTTGGGGGCCGATCCCAGGGGTCAAGAGCCCCCGGGCGCCTCGGCTCAGCGCTGGGCGGTGGCCGGATCCACGCGCATGATGGCCTCGTCGCCGGGGCCCACTTCCTGGAGGGAGCGGGTCAGCAGGCAGTTGGAGGCGCGATCCTTCACCTCGGTCACCAGGCACAGGGCGATGTTCTCCGAGGGGAACGGCGCCACCTTCTTCTTGCTGGGCAGCTCCAGGTTGAGCACGCGCTCCCGGGCGGGGTCGCCCCGCCGGGTGATGGTGAACACGTTGCCGCGCTGCACGCCGTCCGCGCTGCCCTTGTCGATCACCAGGAAGAAGTGCTCGGCCGTCAGCGTCTGGTAGGGCACGAGCGAGGTGACGACGACGCCCTTGAGCTCCTTCTCGTTGCGGCGGGGCACCACGTCCTCGCCGGTGCGGTCGTTGCCGTGCGGGCCCACCAGGTCGCCGCGCGCGATGGGATCCCACGTCTCGGTGATCTGCGCCTTGACGTAGGTGTCGCCCAGCGCCGTCACGCGCACCTTGCCCACGAACTCGGTGAGGTAGCCCACGGGCTTGCGCGTCACCGGGTGGAAGATCTGCTCGGCGGTGTGGAACACCACGTAGTCGGCGCCGACCTTGGCGTCGCCCTTGCGCTTGAAGCGCACGTAGGCCGTGTCCGGAAAGGACAGCATCTCCGCGCCGTGGGGCGAGCCCTCGATGCGGCCCGACTCGTCGAGCTCGCGCGTGGTCACGAACGCCAGCGTCGTCACCGTCTGCACGTTCTTGGGCTTGTAGGTGAGGTTGCCCGTCACCTCCACCGCGGCGCCCGACGACTGGGGCTCGGAGACGTCGTCCCCGCCCAGGGAGGTGGACGGACCGAGGCCCGCCTCCACGCGCGAGGGCACTTCCTCGCCCGCGGGGAAGAAGCGCACGTTGTTGCCCGGGTAGATCCAGTGCGGGTTGGCGATCTCGGGGTTGTAGGACCAGACCTTGGGCCAGTACCAGGGGCTGCCCAGGTAGCGCTGGGACAAGTCCCACAGGGTGTCACCCCGCTCCACCGTGTGCCGCTCGCCGGGCGCGGACTCACGGCCCTTGGTGCCCGGGGGAACGGTGAACTGGCCGGGCCGGGCGGGACGCCCCGGCTCGTCGACCACGTCACTGCCCTGGGTCTCGTCGGGGGTCTCGGCCTCCTGCTGTCCGTCTTCCGCGTTCTGGGCCCAGACGGGCGGCGCGAGGACGGTGGCGAGGAGGAGCGAGGAGAAGATCCGCGAGCGCATCGGACGACTTCCTTTCGGACTGCTAGTGCGAGAGGGACGCGAGCCGCTGCTCCGCCTGAGTGGCGGCGGCCGTGCCCGGAAACTGCGTGAGGATACGGGTGTACAGGGCCCGGGCGTCGTCTTTCTGGTCGAGCCGCAGCCGGCACTCGGCCAGCCGCAACATCCCATCGAGCACGGCGTCACCGGCCGGGTAGCGCGCGATGAGCCGCTCGAACGTCTTGGCCGCGGCCCCGTGCTCCTTGAGCCCCATCTGCCCGAGGCCACTGAAGTAGAGCGCGTTGTCGGCGCGGGCATGGCCCGGGTTCTTCTCCGCGAAGCTCAACAGCCCGCTCACGCCCCCCTCCACGTTGCCGGTGCGCAGCGCGGCCATGGCCTGCTCGAAGGCTGCCTCCAGCACGGGGTCGAGCGTCGGCTCCGCGGGCGCGCTGTCCGGCGGGCTCTCGCCCGCGTCGGCGTCGTCGGAGCCGTTGGCGATGAAGATCTCCATGTCCTCGGTCGAGGGCTCGACGACGGCGAACTTCACCGGCAGCTTGGGGGCGGGCTCGAAGCGGGGCTTGAGCTTGACCACCGCCAGGTCGGGGGTCTGGAGGGAAGGGGCCACCGGAGCGGAGGTGGAAGCCGCGGAGGCGGCGGCGGAAGACGCGGGGGCGGGAGCGTCCTGGGCGGCACGGGCCTGGCGCACGCTCGCGTGCAGTTCCACGCGCTCGAGCCGCTTCTCCAGCCGGGACTGGGTCTCGCGCAGGGCGCGCACCTCGGCCTTGAGCGACGCCACCTCCGCCGACGGGGCGGAACCGGTGGTGGCGCAGGCGGTCAGCGCGCACAGGGGGGCGATGGCGATCAGTCGGCGAATGGGGCGGCGCTCCGGGAACGGCCTCGGGGGATCCACCCCAAGGATAGGAAGCAGCGCCGGAGACCGTCAAGAAATCGGCCTGGGAGGCCGATCAGAACCGGTTCACCACGAAGTTCAAGTGGCGGCCCGTGCGCCCCGCGTCCCGACGGTGGGAGAAGAACCGGCGGGCGTCACACGCCGTGCACTCGGGCAGCACGTCCACCTGCCCCTCGGGCAAGCCCGCCTCGCGCAGGGTGTGGCGCACGGCGAGCGACAGGTCCAGCCGCACCGGCGTGTCACCCGGGGCGCCCTCGCGCGCGATCACCTCCGCGCCGAACCGGGACGTGAAGCGCCCGGCGAGCTCCTCGGAGACGACGTAGCAGCAGCGCTGGATGCAGGGCCCCACGGCCGCCAGGAGCCGCTCGGCGCGCGAGCCCCGGGCCACCAGCGCCTCCACCGCGCGCGCCACGATGCGCGCGTCCGTCCCCTTCCAGCCGGAGTGGACCGCCGCCACGTACCGCCGCTCCGGATCCACGAGCAGCACCGGCACGCAGTCCGCCGTGCCCACGGCCACCCACTGCCCGGGCAGCGCCGTCCACACCCCATCCGCCTCCTCGCCGAACGGACGCCGGGTCTCCCCGTGCCCCTCCTGCGTGGCCTCCACCACCCGATCCCCGTGCACCTGCCGCACCGTGTGCAGCGCGCCGAGTTCCACCCCCACCCGGGCCGCCAGCCGCCGGTGGTTCTCCTCCACGTGCTCGCGCACGTCGTTCACGGCGAAGCCCAGGTTGAGCGAGGCATGCACGCCCTCGGACACGCCGCCCTCACGCGTCGTGAAACCGTGGGGTACGGGCAGCAGCGCGGAGCGAAGGAACGAGGCAGCGGGCGCGATCATACGACCTCCATCCGAGCACGGGCCGTGGCCCGGCACGCAACAACTCCGTGGCTCGCGGCGAGAATCCCAAGTGAACTCTGTTTGACAGTGTGCGTCAGCCACACCGACAATCCACCCACTCACCACGGGGGAGATGACGGCACGGTGCCCGAGGCCCCCCTCCCCGCCTATGCCCCATCCTCCCTCCGTTGGCCGGAAGCTCCTGTGGAGCATCGCTCTTCCCGGGCTGCTGGCCGCCCTGGTGGGACTGGGACATTTCTGGTGGGAGGCCCGCCGGGCCACGCGGGACGCCACCCATGACGAGGCCATGGTGCTGGCGGAGTTCCTCGGCGCGGCCTTCCGGCTGCCGACCCCCGAGGGCCAGGCCCCCCACGCCCCCGTGGCCTCGCTGCTGGGCGCCCGCTCGCGCCTGGTCGACACCACCGCGGAGCTGAACATCCTGTCCCCGGATGGGCGCATCCGCTGGTCCCCCCGGCCCCAGGAAGTGGGCCAGCGCCATCCGGCCGCCGCGCTGCTGACCTCGCCCGGGCCGCAGTGGGCCCGCTCGGACAAGCACCAGACGGAGGTGTTGCGGCCGCTCGGGGACGCGAGCTGCGAGGGCTGCCACCCGGACGCCGGGACGACGCCGGTGGGCATGCTGCACCTGCGCGTCGCCGAGCCCGCGGTGCACCGCGAGCTGACCGATGCGCTCGGGGGCGCGCTGGCGGCGGTGTTGGCGCTCGGCTCCATCCTCATCCTCGCCATTGGCGTGTCGCTGCACTTCTTCCTCACCCGCCCCCTGCGCCGGCTCACCGCCGCCATGCGGCGCGCCGAGGAGGGGGATCTGCTGGTGCGCGCCGAGACCGGCGGCACGGACGAGCTCGCCCAGCTCGGCTCGGCCTTCAACGCCATGCTCGCGCGCCTCACGTCCATGAAGGCCGAGGAGATCGACACCCACCGCGACCTGCAGGCCACGCGCTCGAAGCTGTCGGCCAAGGAGGAGCTCGAGGAGCGCATGGCGGACCTGGCCCTGCTCTTCGACGTGGCGCACTCCCTCAACTCCACGCTCGAGTTGCCCGAGCTGCTCGCGCGCATCACCCACCTGGTGCCCGAGCGCCTGCACATCCCCGACTTCTCCATCATGCTCGTCAACGCCGAGGGCCAGTTGGAGGTCAAGAGCACGTTCCCCGAGGATCCGCGGCTCGAGGGCGTGACGTTCCAGGCGGGCGAGGGCGCGTGTGGCCGCGCGGCGGCGACCCAGCGCGGCGTGTACGTGCCGGACGTGGGCGAGCCCTCCAGCGGCTACACCCAGCGCGACCTGCGGCCTGGCCAGGACCGGGGCTCCATGCTGTGCGTGCCCATGGTGCACACCAACACCGTGCTCGGCGTGCTCAACTTCCAGCGGCCCGAGGTGGCCAGCTTCGCGCCCGAGGAGCTGGAGCTGCTCACCGCCGTGGCCGATCAGGTCGCCTCGGCGGTGAAGAACGCCCTGCTGCACTCCGAGGCGGTGCGGCTCACGCTGACGGATCCCCTCACCGGCGTGCCCAACCGCCGCCACCTCTTCAGCCGCCTGGAGCTGGAGGTGGCGCGCGCCCAGCGCTACGGCACCCCGGTGTCCATCCTCATGGTGGACATCGACCACTTCAAGAAGCTCAACGACGCCGAGGGGCACCGCGCGGGCGACGAGGCGCTGCGGCGCGTGTGCGACACGCTGCGCGGCCGCGTGCGCAAGGTGGACACGCTCGCGCGCTACGGCGGCGAGGAGTTCATGCTGGTGCTCTCCAACGTGTCCAAGGAGGACGCGTACGAGGTGGGCGAGAAGCTGCGGCGCGCCGTGGCGGAGTCACCCCTGCTCGCCTCACCCACCCAGCCGGGCGGCCACATCACCGTGTCCATCGGCGTGGCCACCCTGCCCACGGACGCGCCCGCGCAGGATTTGATGGTGGACTGCGCCGACGCCGCGCTCTACGCGAGCAAGCGCGGGGGCCGCAACCGCGTCACCGCCTACGCGCCCGGCATGGAGGTACACCCCAGCCGGGAGCGGGGCCTGGCGCGGCCGCACGATCCGTCCGCCGCCCACGTGGCCAAGGCCTGAATCAGGGGACGGACAGGGCGCGCAGGGACTGGCCGCTCGGCAACAGCACGCGCAGCAGCACCGTGCCGCCCGCGGGCGTCTTGCGGATGACGGCCGCCAGGGACTCGGCGCTCGTCACCGGCTTGCGATCCGCCTCCACCACCACCATGCCCGGCTCCAGCTCGGCCCGCTCGGCGGGAGAGCCCGGCTGCACCTCGGTGATGAGCGCGCCCTGGGACGCCTTGAGGCCGGCGCGCTGCGCCATGCGCGGATCCACGTTGCTCAGCGACAGGCCCACGCGCGCCTTGGAGGACTGCGCGTCGGAGTCCTCGCCCTTGCGCGAGCGCTCGCCCACCCGCTCGATGTCCGGCCGCGTGCCCAGCTGCACCTTCACCGTCTGCTTCTTGCCGTCGCGGTAGAGCTCCACCGTGGACGTGCTGCCCGGCGTCTTGAGCGCCACCGAGCGCGTGAGCTCGCCGCCCGAGGCCACCTTCTGCCCGTCGAGCGTCACGATGACGTCGTCCTGCTTCATGCCCGCGCGGCCCGCGGGCGAGTCCTCGTTGACCAGGGTGACGATGGCGCCCTCGTTGACGGGCAGCTTGAGGGCCCGCGCCAGCTCGGCGTTCAGGTCCTGGATGCCGATGCCGAGCCAGGCGCGCGTCACCGCGCCCGACTTCTCCAACTGGGGCAGCAGCGCCTTGACCAGGTTGCTCGGCACCGAGAAGCCGATGCCCGTGCCCCCGCCCACGATGGCGGTGTTGATGCCCACCACCTCGCCCTTGAGGTTGAACAGCGGGCCGCCCGAGTTGCCCGGGTTGATGGCCGCGTCCGTCTGCAGGAAGTCGTCATAGGGGCCCGCGTGGATGTTGCGCGCGCGCGCCGAGAGGATGCCGCTGCTCACGCTCGAGGCCAGGCCGAAGGGGTTGCCGATGGCCAGCACCCAGTCCCCCACCCGCATCGCGTCCGAGTCGCCCAGCTTCACCGTGGGCAGGTTCTCCGCCTTCTTGAGCCGGATGAGCGCCACGTCCGTGAGCGGATCCCGCCCGACGATCTCCGCCTCGAACGCCCGGCCATCATCCAGCCGCACGCGGATGGACACCGCGCCCTCGACGACGTGGTTGTTGGTCAACACCAGGCCCTTGGGGTCGATGATGAAGCCCGAGCCCGTGCCCTGGCGTACCGGCGCCTCGCGGCGGCGGCCCGAGCGCGGATCCCCTCCGAAGAAGCCAAAGGGGTTCTGCCCGACCGACATCTCGTCGGACTCGCCCCCGCGCGACTGCACGTCCACGTTGACCACGGCGCTCTTGACCGACTCGACCAGCGGAGCGAGCGAGGGCAGGGCCTGCGCCTCCCGAGTGGCGGGCTGCACGGGGCCGGCGGCGGGAGGGGCGGCCGTCTGGGCGGGCGCCAGGGTGGGAAGGACCAGGATGAGGGCACCGGCGACGGCACCCCGCGGAAGGCTCAGTGGCTTGTTCATGTCGCTCCCGAGATAAGACGCAAAGACGCCAAGGCAAGGCGGGATCCGCACCTGCCCCCATGGGGACGCAACACGCGACGCGCCCGTCTGTTCCCGACGACCTACAGGGGCCGGTAGACCCGGTAATCGATCTCCGGAAAGAGGTTGAGCGTTCCCTCTCGTGCGGTGAGCGCCGCCTCGTCGATGGTGTCCTGGCGCACCTGGTCGTGCAGGCGCTGGAAGTGCTCCAGGTGCTCGCGGGTGCGGCGCAGGGCGTACTCCACCATGGTGCCCGTCTTGAGGATGAAGGCCCAGTCCGAGGCCTGGGCGGCCAGCAGCTCCCGCGCGGCCTGGTTGAGCACCCGACGCCGCAGGGTGGAGGGCTCCGGGAAGTCCTTGGCCAGCGCCACCATCAGCCGGGCGCAGTGGTGCAGGTGGCGGTAGATCCAATCGTTGGAGCCATCCAGCCACATCTGGGCGTAGCCGCCCGCGCCCCACGAGCACAGCGGCGGCGTGGCCACCTGGTTCTCGGGGAACGCGGCCAGGTCGTCCGAGGGCGTCACGAGCCGGAAGGTGTCCTGCTCCAGGGCCACCTTGCGCAGGAGCGCGTCGAGGAACCAGGGGCCCTCGAACCACCAGTGGCCGAAGAGCTCCGCGTCATAGGGCGCCACCACCACGGGCGAGCGCCCCTGGACCTTGTCCGCGAGCCACTCGAACTGGCGCTGGCGGTTGAAGAGGAAGTGTCCCGCGTGCACGGCGGCCCGCGCGCGCGCGGCCTCTGGCACGTAGGGCTGCTTGTCGCGCGTCTTGCCGGTGATGCGGTGGTACTTGAAGCCCGTGTTCTTGCGCGCGCCCGTGGATTGCACGAAGGGTCGCACCTGCTCCAGCTCCAGCTCCCAGCCGATGTCCCGGTAGAACTCGCGGTAGGCGGGATCGCCGGGGTAGCCGTGCTCGGCGCTCCACACCTGCTGACTGCTCTCGGGATCCCGCCCGTACGCGGCCACGCCCACCTCGGTGTAGATGGGGGCGAAGGGACCGTTCAGGGGCCGGGGCGTGGCATCCGTGAGGCCGTGGGTGTCCACGAAGAAATAGCGGATGCCCTCGGCGGCGAGGAAGCGCTCCACGCCGGGGAAGTAGCCACACTCGGGCAGCCAGATGCCGGGCGGGTTGCGCCCGAAGTGGAGCCGGTAGTGGTTGGCGGCCACGGAGACCTGCGCGCGCACCGCCTCGGGCGTCTGCTGCATCAGCGGCAGGAAGCCGTGCGTGGCGCCGCAGGTGATGATCTCCAGCACCCCCGCGTCCTGCAGCGCGCGGAAGGCGCCCACCAGGTCACGCTGGTAGCGCCCGTGGAAGGCCGTGCGCAGGGACTCGAAGTGGCTCCGGTGGAAGTGCGCGATGGGCCCGAAGACGGGATCGTTCCGGGTGCGGTGCACCTCGCGCGCGCCCAGCTCGCACAGCGCATCGAGCCTGCGCGCATAGCGGCCCATGAGCAGCCCATCGCCCAGCATGCTAAGCAGCGGCGGCGAGAGCGTGAGCGTCAACCGGAAGGCGATCCCCTCCTCCACCAGCCGATCGAACACGAGCAGCAGGGGCAGGTACGTCTCGGAGATGGCCTCGTAGAGCCAGTCCTCCTCCAGGAAGTTCTCGTCCTCGGGGTGTCGGACGAACGGCAGATGGGCGTGCAGGACGAGCGCGAGCGAGCCGATGGTCATCCGCGTCTCCTCAGCGGACCGGCGAGGAGGGAAGGTCCGGGCGCCCCGAGGAGCCCAGCTCGGAGGAGCCCGAGGGGCCGTGCGACACGACCCAGTGCCCCGAGAACCCTTCCGGGGCGGACCCCACGGGCCCGTACCACCACACCCAGCGCGCCTCGCCCCGCGCGACCCCTCCTCCGTGCCCCGGCGCCTGCTCCGAGGATCCCACCGGCCCCGCCGAGCCCACCCACGCCCCGCCCGTCAGTCCCCCTGCCCCCGCGTCCCGACGGGGCTCCGAGGAGCCGACGGGCCCGGTGGAGCCGAACCACGGCCCCGCCTCGGCCCCGGGCACCTGCTCCGACGAGCCACCCACCGGCCCCGCGGACCAGAACCAGTGACCCGCCTCGCTCCGCCCACCGGCCCCTCCGGGCACCTGCTCCGACGAGCCGCCCACCGGCCCCGCGGAGGCGAGCCACGCCCCTTCCCCCCTCTGAACACCGGGAACACCGGGCCCCCCCGGCACCTGCTCGGACGCGCCGCCCAGGGGTCCCCATGAGGAGAAGGACGACGAGAAGGACGACGACAAGGACGAGGACACGGCGCCGCCCGGCACCTGCTCGGACGCGCCGCCCACCGGCCCCGACGAG
The DNA here is from genome assembly GCF_016904885.1 of Archangium primigenium. Lineage (NCBI taxonomy): Bacteria > Pseudomonadati > Myxococcota > Myxococcia > Myxococcales > Archangiaceae > Melittangium > [Archangium] primigenium. The sequence goes on along the minus strand of NZ_JADWYI010000001.1, from coordinate 4,186,363 downwards.
CCGAACCAGGTCCCCTGCCCCGGAATGGACCCGACGGCCCGGACCTCGGAGGCGCCCTCGGCGCGCGGGGCTCCGGCCACGGCCTGGGTCCGCTCGCTGCCCGGCAGGCTCACGCGACGCCAGGTGATGTACGGGCGCGAGGCGTCGGCGGGCAGCGTTCGCAGCGAGGGCCCCCGCGAGGCCTCGTCCCGGGACGACAGGCGGGACGGCACGCGCATGAAGCGCACCGAGGTGTCCGCGGACGGGCCCCCGGGGGGCAGCATGACGCGGTTGGACGAGGGTCCGATGCGGCGCGTGGCCCCCTTGCGGCCCAGGAAGTGGACCTCGACCCGGTAGGGCTGACCCGCCGGAAGACCATGCAGGTAGTAGCCGCGGGACTCGAGCGCGATGTCGATGACGCTCAGCAACCGGTCCTGATCATTGAAGAGGCGCAGCACGGCGCTCGGGGACTCCAGGCCCTCCATGGCCCGCCGACGGCTCGCGGCGCTGAAGTCCCAGACCACGTAGAGCGTGTGCGGATCGCGCGGCAGCAGCAGGACCGTGTCGTCGCCATACTCCCGGGGCAGCCCCCCGGGCCCTTCCGGATGTCCCGGACCCGGAGGGGGCGGCGTGCCCGGACGCCCGAGGTGATGGCGCGCCGCTTCCTGCTCTCCGGCGATGCGCGCCACGAAGAAGCCCTCCACCAGGGGCTCGGCCTCCGTCGCCACGGGCGCCACGGCCTCGGCGTCCTCATCCCCGGGCGAGAACAGGGTGGCCTCCTCGTCCGGGGAGGGCCGCTGGGGCTTGGACTTGGGCTTGGGCGGGAAGTTGACGACCCGCACCCGGGGCGGCGGGATGTAGACGGGGGTCTTCTCCTCGTCATCCCCCGGCAGCGGGCCCCGGGGGGCGAGGGGCGCGTCCTTGTCCTCGGGCTTGTCGGACGGCGCGGCCCGGAGGGGCGAGGAGCGCGCGGGCCGCAGCCCCAGGCGCCGGGCCAGCCGCGACACCCCCTCCACGAGCACCCCCACCAGACCGGGGCGGCCCCGCATCCGTTCCAACCGCGCGTGGGCCAACTGCCGCAGGTGCTCCACCATGACGCTCTTGAGGTCGCCCATAAGCACGCAAGGGCTTAGTGGGGGGGAAAATCGCGGTCAACGGACGATTTCGCATCTGTTCGTGGGCATACCTCATGGGATTGGCCGGGGACGGTGACAAGTCGGGAGGGGCCTTTGTATTCTCCGGCCCGCTTTGAGCGACCTGCCCAGACTCCTGCTGTGCAGCTTTGACGTCATCCCCGGTCCATCTGGCTCCTCGCGCCGGGTGACCGAGTACCTGAAGGCATTGCCCGACCGGTTCACGGTGGTGGTGCTCTCGGTGAAGACGCCAGACCACACCCATATCGAGAAGTACGAGAGCGCGCGGCTCTTGCGCGTGCCCGTGGGCTCCGGCGATCTCGCCTCGCGCATCCAATCCTTCGAGCGCGCGGTGCGGCGCCAGTTGGAGAGCGAGGAGTACGCGCTCGTGCACTTCACGGACCCCTTTGGCGGCTATGCCCTGTGCGAGCTCAAGGGGGACTACGGCTACCGGATCGTGTACGAGGCGCAGAGCTTCCCCTCCCAGGAGCTGCGCTACACGCACCCGCAGCTGGAGGGTGACCGCAAGTTCCTCTCCAAGGTCCGGCGCCAGGAGCTCTTCTGCCTGATGAACGCGGACCGCGTCATCACCGGCTCGGCCACGACGGGCGGCTTCATCCGCTCGCTCGGCGTGCCGGACGAGGCGGTGCACGTGGTGCGCGCGCCCGTGGACCTGGGCCCCTACAACCCCGACGCCCTCGGCGTGCCGGACGGCCGCCCCATGCGGCTGATGTACCTGGGCAGCCAGGTGGCGTGGCAGGGGCTGGCGGGCCTGCTGCGGGGGCTCGCGCTGGCCGTCAAGGAGGAGGACGTGCGGCTCACGCTCGTGGGCGCCCGCCACCCCGACTGGCAGCCCCACCTGGAGGACCTGGTGGCCGAGCTGGGCCTCAAGCAGCACGTGGAGTTCCAGCCCGCCGTGGCCCACGACGACGTGGCCAAGGTGCTCACGCTCGCGGACGTGGGCGTGCTGCCGCTGGAGGACGTGGATCGCAACCGCGTGCAGGGCGGCGCGCTCGCCAAGGTGTCCGAGTACCTCGCCGCGGGCCGGCCGGTGCTCGCCGCGGATCTCCCGGTGACGCGCGAGCTCGTGCCCGCCTCGGCCGGTGTCTTCTACCCGCCCGGAGACGCCAAGGCGCTCGCCGAGCGCATCGTCGAGCTGGCCCGGGACGTGCCCCGCCGCCGCGCGCTCGGGCAGCAGGCGCGCGCCGCCGCGCAGAAGACGCTCGACGCGGGGCGCATCCGGGGCCAGCTGCTGGACCTCTATGATGGGCTGCTCGGCAAACAGCCGCCGCCGCGCGCGAGCGCCGAGAGCACGGAGTTCCACGCCACCACGATCGGCACCCCCACCAACCGCGTCCTCGCGCTCATGGGCAATGTCGGCACGGGCACGGGCGCGGGGGCCAGCGCCGCGGCCCCGTCCACGCCCCCCGGCACCGAGGAGGCCGCGTCCCCCGCGCAGTCGGACACGGATCCCGGCCTGGGCCAGCCCGTCAGCGACGAGCCCCCCGTCGTGGTGGGCATGGCGCTGTTGGACGACGGCCTCGACACGCGGCTCGTGAAGACCGAGCCGGATGCCCACCGGCCCGAGGGCCCTCCGGTGATCATGGGCCTGCCCCTGCGCGATGCGCCCTCCCCTCCCGCCGCCGCACCGCCTCCCATGCCCCCTCCGCTCACGCCCCCCGCCGCCGCGCCCGCGCCCGCCACGGCCCCCGCCGCCGTGAGCCCGCCGCCCATTCCGCCCCGGCCCTCGCTGATCACGCGCGCCGTGCTGCCCCCGCCCGCCGCCGAGCCCGAGCCCGCGCGGCCGCCCGCGCTGCCCTCGCGCCCGTCCATGGCGATTCCGCCGCTGCCTCCCCGCGGCGGCCGCGCGCCGAGCGGCCCCCGGCCCGCCGAGCCCGCCACCCCGCCCACGGCCGAGGAGGATGAACCCGAGGAGATCTCCTCCTCGCACGCGATGGCGCTCCAGGAGGACGACGACGTCTCGCCCACGCCCCGCGCCGCCCTGCCCCTGGAGGAGCCCGAGGAGATCAGCGACGACGAGCTCCAGGAGAACGAGCCCGCGGAGCTGCCGCCGCGCGAGCCGCCCGCCTCCCGCTTGAATCCGTGGTTCGCCCAGCTCGCCCACGGCTACTGTCCCCCCGAGGGGACCCACTTCGCCCGACACACGCCTCCCACCACCTTCCCGGGGCGGGATGAGCAGCCGGCCACCGCTGCCGATGCAAAGATCCAGGGCGGCGCTCGGGGCAAGAGTCCGTAAGCGGTCCCAGGGTCTCGCGCACTCGTGAAGCAGCCAACCGAGCCTGACGGGGAAACTTTCCAAGGCTTGTGGTGCGGATCTAGGATGTGCGGGTTTTCATTGATCTTTCCTGGGAAAAAAAGGGCTCATGGAGCGTCGCGTCCTTATCGTCGAGAGCAAGAATGACTTCGCCCTGAGCATGGCCACCGTGCTCAAGAGCGCGGGTTATCAAACGGCCATCGCCTCCAGTGCCGCGGATGCCCAGCGTGAGGTCGAGAAGCGCCGACCGGATCTGCTCGTCATCAACGCCGAGCTGAAGGGCAGTGATCAGTCCGGTCTGAGCATCTGTGGGCAGATCAAGCGCGGAAAGTGGGGCCACAACCTCCACGTCCTCCTCGTGTCCGAGGAGATGAGCCGCGAGGGCATCGAGCAGCACCGCCAGAGCCCGGGTGCCGCGGACGGCTACCTGCTGGTGCCCTTCGACATGGGCGAGCTCGCGGCGATGAGCATGGAGATCCTCCCCTCCGGGGACGAGTCCGCCAGCGCCCAGCAGGCCGCGCCGCGTGACGGCCCGCCGAGCATCCCCCCGCCCCTGCGGGGCCCGCCCACCCCGGCCGGCGCCCCGCCCCGGCTGCCCAAGCGCGAGCGCCGCAGCGCCATCACCGAGGAGGATCGCACCTTCCTCGAGCGCGCCTTCCAGTCCATCGCGGACCGCAAGGCGGAGCTGCTCGCCGAGTCGCGTCAGCTCAAGCGCCCGCCGCCCCGGCGCGACCTGATGGGCACGCCCGAGGGCAAGGTGCAGCTCCTGCGCGACGAGCTCAAGGGCCGCGAGTCGCAGATCGCCCGCCTCTCCGAGGTGTGGAACGTCCGCGAGCGCGAGCTCTTGTCCGTCGAGGACCGCCTCCACGACAAGGACGTGGAGCTGCAGGGCCTCAAGATGCAGGTGGATGACCTGCTGCGCCGCTTCAACGAGGCCCAGCAGGCCACGCTCCAGAAGGAGCGCGAGCACGGCGCCACCGTGGACGACCTGCTCCTGCAGAAGTTCTCCGCCGAGAAGGATCTCATCGAGGTGGTGGCCTCCAAGGAGAAGGACATCAACGTCCTTCGCCGCGAGGCCTCCAACCGCGAGGAGGAGCTGTCGCGCCGGGCCGCGGAGATCACCTACGTCCGCGACGAGTACGACAAGCTCGAGAAGCACCTGGGCATCGTCACGCTCGAGTTCGAGGTCAAGGAGCAGCGGCTCACCGAGACCGTCCAGGCCCACGAGGGCGAGCTGTCGCGGCGCCAGCAGAACATCGAGACGCTGGACGCCGAGCTGGCCCGCACCATCGGCGAGCGCGACCAGCGCTACTCCGAGCTGACGGGCGAGGTCCAGGCGCTCCAGGAGCGCCTGGCCCAGCTCGAGCAGGAGCGCGACACCACCGTGCGCACCCTCGAGGCCCGCGCCGGCGCCGCCGAGGACCATGGCGCCCGCGCGGACGCGGAGATCCAGCGGATCAACGCCGAGCGCGCCGCGCTCGAGGCCCGCCTCAACGAGCAGATCGCCGGCCTGGAGTCGGACCTCGCCCGCGCCACGGGCGAGCGCGATCAGCTCCAGGTGGACAAGGACGCCCAGGAGAGCGACCTCACGCAGCGGCTCGAGGACCGGGACGCGCGCATCGCCACGCTCGACCGCGAGCTGCAGGACAGCATCGCCCGCAACGAGAGCCACGAGGCGGAGCTCAACGCCAACATCCAGCAGCAGATGGAGCGCATCGGCGAGCTGGAAGGCGAGGTCGAGGCCGCCAAGACGCACCTGGCCGACCGCGAGGCCGAGCTCACCGCCGAGCTCGAGGCGATGACCCAGTCGCGCAACGACCTCGAGGCCGCCAAGAACGCCTCCGAGGCCGACCTCAACGGGCAGATCCAGGGGCTCCAGGAGACCGTCGCCGCGCGCGACGAGCGCATCTCCACCCTCACGGGTGAGCTGGAGGCCACGAGCAAGACGCTCGCCGACACCGAGACGAAGCTGGCCTCCACCGAGGAGACGCTGGCGACGACCCGCGGCGAGCTGGACGCCACCAGCCAGACCCTCTCCGAGACCCAGGCCACCCTCGCCTCCACCGAGGAGAAGCTCTCGGCCACCGAGACGAAGCTGGCCTCCACCGAGGAGACGCTGGCCACCACGCGCGGCGAGCTCGAGGCCACCAGCCAGACCCTCACCGAGACCCAGACCACCCTCAGCGAGACGCAGGGCACGCTCTCGGCCACCGAGACGAAGCTGGCCTCCACCGAGGAGACGCTGGCCACCACGCGCGGCGAGCTGGACGCCACCAGCCAGACCCTCGCCGAGACCCAGGCCACCCTCGCCGAGACGCAGGGCACCCTCTCCGCCACGCAGGACAAGCTGGCCTCCACCGAGGAGACGCTGGCGACGACCCGCGGCGAGCTGGACGCCACCAGCCAGACCCTCTCCGAGACCCAGGCCACCCTCGCCTCCACCGAGGAGAAGCTCTCGGCCACCGAGGTGAAGCTGGCCTCCACCGAGGAGACGCTGGCGACGACCCGCGGCGAGCTGGACGCCACCAGCCAGACCCTCACCGAGACCCAGACCACCCTCAGCGAGACGCAGGGCACGCTCTCGGCCACCGAGACGAAGCTGGCCTCCACCGAGGAGACGCTGGCCACCACGCGCGGCGAGCTCGAGGCCACCAGCCAGACGCTCTCCGAGACCCAGACCACGCTCTCCGAGACCCAGGGCACGCTGGCGGCCACCGAGACGAAGCTGGCCTCCACCGAGGAGACGCTGGCGACGACTCGCGGCGAGCTGGACGCCACCAGCCAGACCCTCTCCGAGACCCAGGCCACCCTCGCCGAGACGCAGGGCACGCTCTCGGCCACCGAGACGAAGCTGGCTTCCACCGAGGAGACGCTGGCCACCACGCGCGGCGAGCTGGACGCCACCAGCCAGACCCTCTCCGAGACCCAGGCCACCCTCGCCGAGACGCAGGGCACCCTCTCGGCCACGGAGGAGAAGCTCTCGGCCACCGAGACGAAGCTGGCCTCCACCGAGGAGACGCTGGCGACGACTCGCGGCGAGCTGGACGCCACCACCCAGACGCTCACCGAGACGCAGGGCACCCTCGCCGAGACGCAGGGCACCCTGTCGGCCACCGCCCAGGCGCTCGCCGAGCGTGACGCCGAGCTGCAAACGGCCCAGGCGGAGATCGTCCGCGTCAACGGCGTGTTGCAGGAGACCGAGGCGCTCAAGACGGCCATGGAGGAGGAGCTGTCCGAGCAGCTCGGCCAGACGCGCAACAAGCTGGCGGAGACCGAGGGCGACCTGGCCGCCACGCGCGAGGCGCTCACCGGCGAGCAGGCCGCGCACGCGCAGACCCAGCAGCAGACCACCGCCACCCGCGTGGAGCTGGAGACCCAGCTCGCCCAGGCGCGCGACCAGGGCCAGGAGCTCGAGGAGCAGCTCTTCCTCGTCAAGCAGGAGCTCGGCAGCAGCGTCGCCGAGGTCACCGAGCTGCGCTCCAAGCTCGCCCACTCCGAGGAGGAGCACCACACCCTCCAGGAGCGCTTCAACACGCTCACGGCCGAGTCCCAGCGCCGCATCGAGATGTTGGAGAAGGACGCCGAGCAGAAGAACCAGGACCTGTCCGACACGCTGCAGAAGCTCAGCGTGGCGACCCAGGACAAGGAGCGCTTCCGCGGCGAGGTGTCCGCCCGCACCGAGCAGATCAAGCAGCTCGAGGAGCGCCGCCACGCCGAGACCGAGCAGGCCAAGCGCGCCCAGGAGGACGCCGCCCGGCAGCTCGCCGCGCTCAACGCGGAGCTGGACGCCGCGCGCAAGCAGGTCGCCGCGCGCGACGAGCAGCTGCGTGCCGCGGGGGCTCAGCAGGCCAAGCTCCAGTCGGACCGCGAGGCCGTGAGCGCGCAGCTCGCCCAGGCCCAGGCCCAGGCCCAGGCCCTGCAGCAGACCCAGGCCCAGGAGCGCGCCGACACCAAGCGCGCCCAGGAAGAGCTCACCACGAAGCTGGCCCGTTCCGAGGCCCGCTCCGCCCAGCTCACCCAGGAGCTGCAGACCCGCGCCGACGAGGCCGACGCCCGGCTCAAGGAGGCCCAGGGGCAGACCGCCCTCCGGGCCAAGAAGGTCCAGGAGCTGGAGCTCGCGGTGGAGAGCGCCACGAGCACCAAGGCCCGCGTGGAGAAGGAGCTCACCGCCCGCGCCACCGCCGCCGAGGCCAAGGCCAACGAGGCCGTCGCCAAGTCGGCCGCCACCCTCAAGGAGCGCAAGGAGCTGGAGGCCCGGCAGCAGAAGGAGCTCGAGGACCTCAACGCCCGTCAGAAGGCGGAGCTCGAGCGCCGCGAGGCCCTCAAGGCGCAGGAGATCGCCCGCCTGCAGCAGTCCGTGCAGGAGAAGAGCAAGGCGCTCAAGGTGGCCGAGCTGGAGCTGGCGCGCTTCAAGACCAAGGCCCCCGCCGCGCCCAATGCCGTGGCCGCCAAGACGCCCGCGCCGGGCGGTCTGCTGGCGGAGGAGGATCTGTTCTCCACCCAGCAGGTGCCCACCGTGGCGCCCGCCGCCGCCATGCCCCGGGCCGCGCCCCGTCCCGCCGCCAAGCCGGCCGCCGCCGCCGCCGCGCCCAAGCGCGTCGCCCCGCCCGCGCCGCCCCCGGCGCTCGGCGAGGATGACGAGGTCTCCGAGCGCACCGTGATGATGCCCATCCCCACGGCCGTCGCCTCGGACGAGGCCGACTGGACCTCGCTCGTGGACGAGCTGGACAAGTAGTCGTCAGCAAGGACCCGGGCCCTCGGGCCGCGCCCCTACAGCGCGGCCCGGGCCTGCTGCACCACGTCCTTCATGTGCACCGTGGCCAGCACGTCCCGGAACGTCACCGGGACGCCGCTCACGAGCGCCTCCTGCTGGGCCAGGCGCCAGTGCTCCCACATCGTCCGGGAGGCCAGATAGGACACGAGCAGCACGAAGGCGCCTGGAACCACGGTCACCACCGCCACCAGCATCATCCGCCACACCCAGGACATGACCGCGACCTCCGTCGAGATGAAGACGGTTGGATGCATGGCGTGTGCCGTCTGTGAAAAAAGCGAACGCGCAGTCGTTCCGCTGGGTTGGCCGTCAGGGGTGCGGCGGGGGGGACTCGACCGCCCCGAGACCCTGGCGTTTTTGCCGCAGTGGCTTGAAAAACCTTCGACTAAGTTCGGGGCCGTGAGCCCTCCTTCTCCTCCGACCGCAGCGCACCTCCTGGCCCACGTGGAGGACGCGGCGACGCGCCTCGAGCAGGTGGGATATTTGGCTTCACCGGAGATCTCCACCGCGAGCTTCCTGGCGGATCGGCTCCAGAAGCCCATCCTGGTGGAGGGCCCGGCCGGGGTGGGCAAGACGGAGCTGGCCAAGGCGCTGGCCCAGGCGCTCGGGCGGCGCTTCATCCGCCTGCAGTGCTACGAGGGCCTCGACGAGGCCAAGGCGCTCTACGAGTGGGAGTACGCCAAGCAGCTGCTCTACACCCAGCTGCTCAAGGACAAGATTGGCGAGATGGTGCAGGGCGCGGGCACGCTGAGCGAGGCCGCGGATCGGCTGGCCACGAGCGACGCGGTGTTCTTCTCCGAGCGCTTCCTGCTGCCCCGCCCCATCCTCCAGGCGCTCTTGTCGGACACGCCGGCGCTGCTGCTGGTGGACGAGATCGACAAGGCGGATCCCGAGTTCGAGGCCTTCCTGCTGGAGGTGCTGTCGGACAACGCGGTGACCATTCCCGAGCTGGGCACCTTCCCGGCCCGGCACGTGCCGCGGGTGGTGCTCACCTCCAACAACGCCCGGGAGCTGTCGGACGCGCTCAAGCGGCGCTGCCTGCACCTGCACATCGACTTCCCGGATCGCGAGCGCGAGCTGCGCATCCTGCGCCGGCGCCTGCCGGACGTGTCGCGCACCCTGCTGGAGCAGGTGGTGGAGGCGGTGGCGGTGCTGCGCGGGCTGGAGCTCAAGAAGTCCCCCTCCATCAGCGAGACGCTCGACTGGGCCCAGAGCCTGGCGCTGCTCAACGCGGAGAGCCTCTCGGCGGACGTGGTGGCCTCCACGCTCAACCTGGTGCTCAAGCACGAGGGCGACATCGAGAAGGCCAAGGGACAGCTCGCGCGCATCGCCCAGGGCTGAGCCCGCACGCATTGTTTTGACTTGAAAGACCCGGCCGCGAAGAATGCCGCCACGCTGTACACCCACCCCATCAAGGATGTCCCCGTCATGAGCTCCACCTCGGCTCAAGTGCTGCGCTCCGATAAGATCTGGCTCGACGGCAAACTGGTCAAATGGGAGGAGGGTCAGGTGCACGTGATGACCCACGCCCTCCACTACGGGCTGGGGGCCTTCGAGGGCATCCGCGCCTACAAGACCCACGATGGCCGGCTCGCGGTGTTCCGCCTCCAGGAGCACGTGGATCGCCTGTTCGACTCGACCCACATCTGCATGATGAAGATGCCCTTCACGCGCGAGCAGGTGTTCCAGGGCTGCCTGGACCTCTTGCGCGCGCAGAAGGAGCAGTTCGCCAACGGCGCCTACCTGCGCCCCATCGCCTTCATGAGCGATGGCGCCATGGGCCTGGGCGCCATCAACCCCACGCGCGTGGCCATCACCGCCTGGGATTGGGGCGCATACCTCGGGGACAAGGGCATCCGCGAGGGCATCCGCGCCAAGGTGAGCTCCTTCACGCGCATGCACGTCAACGTGAACATGGTGCGCGGGAAGATCTCCGGCCAGTACGTCAACTCCATCCTCGCCAAGCGCGAGGCGGTGCTCGGCGGCTACGACGAGGCCATCATGCTGGACATCAGCGGCTTCGTGGCCGAGGCCTCGGGCGAGAACATCTTCCTGGTGAACAAGAAGGGCATCATCAAGACGCCGCCCCTCTCCTCGCCCATCCTGGACGGCATCACCCGGGACTCGGTGCTGCGCATCCTGCGCGACTCGGGCCGCGAGGTGGAGGAAGTCACGGTCACCCGCGACGCGCTCTACATCGCCAACGAGGTCTTCTTCACCGGCACCGCGGCGGAGATCACCCCCGTGCGCGAGGTGGACAACCGCACCGTGGGTGAGGGCAAGCCCGGCCCCATCACCCAGTACGTGCAGGACACCTACTTCCGGGCCGTCCGGGGCCTGGAGCCGCGCTACGCGCACTGGCTGACCTACATCTGACGTCCGCCCGGAGGCGCCTCCGAACCTCCAGGCGACCCTCCAGGCGACCGAGGCGCGCGCGGGAAGCGTGCCGAAACCGGGGCGGATCGGCTAAAAGAAGAGCCGATGCGCCCCGAGTACGCCGCCCCCGCCAATCCCTTCGGTCTCGAAAACCCCGCCATCCTCGACATCGCTCCGGCGGAGCCGAAGTCGCTCGAGGAGACGGGCCTGAAGATGGGCCTGTTGTCGGACATCGCCCTGCGCTACCTGTACTACCAGGGCACGGCGACCGGCATGGACATCGCCCAGGAGCTGCGCCTGCCGTGGCCTGGCGTCATCGAGGCCGTGGTGGAGTTCCTCACCTCGGAGAAGCTGGTGGACCTCCGGGGCGGCAAGGGCTTTGGCCGCGCCTCGGTGGACTTCGTGCTCTCCGAGCGCGGCCGCGAGTACGCGCGCGGCGCCATCGAGCGCAGCACCTACGTGGGCCCCGCCCCCATCCCCATCGAGCAGTACAACGCCCTCATCACCGCGCAGACCGAGGAGAGCCCGGTCATCAGCCGCGAGGACCTGGTGCTGGGGCTCAAGCACCTCACCGTGTCCGCGGACCTGATGGACAAGCTGGGGCCCGCGGTGAACTCGGGCCGCTCGCTCTTTCTCTACGGGCCCCCGGGCAACGGCAAGACGAGCCTCGCCGAGGCCATCAGCCGCATGTTCGGCGGCGAGGTGTTCATCCCCCACTGTCTGGAGATCGACAACCAGATCATCAAGGTCTTCGACGCGCTCAACCATGTCCCCGTGCGGCTGGAGAGCGAGCGCGACGCGGCGGGCCGCCGGCAGACCTTCGAGATGGATCACCGCTGGCAGTTGTGCCGGCGCCCCGCGGTGGTGGTGGGCGGCGAGCTGACGCTCGAGACGCTGGATCTCATCTACTCGCCCACGGCCCGCTTCTACGAGGCGCCCTTCCAGGTGAAGGCCAACGGCGGCATGCTCCTCATCGACGACTTCGGCCGTCAGAAGGTGCACCCCACGGATCTGCTCAACCGGTGGATCGTCCCCCTGGAGAAGCGGGTGGACTTCCTCACCCTGCACACGGGCAAGAAGTTCGAGATCCCCTTCGATCAGCTGCTCGTCTTCTCCACCAACCTGGACCCCAAGGAGCTGGTGGACGAGGCCTTCCTGCGGCGCATCAAGTACAAGATCGAGGTCACCAACCCCGACGAAGAGGTCTACCGGGACATCTTCGCCAACGTGTGCGAGGCGGCGGGCATCCCCTACGTGGAGCAGGCGGTCACCTACCTGTTCGAGCACTACTACCGGCCGCGCAACATGCAGCTGCGTGCCTGCCACCCGCGCGACCTGGTGCAGCTCATCCGGGATGCCGCCCGCTACCGGCAGATCCCGCCCGCGCTTTCCAAGGACCTCCTGGACCAGGCGTGCGAGGTCTTCCTCGTCAGCCTGTGAAGAACCATGGCGTTTTAATTGTCCTAAACACCTGGAATTTCTACAATCCAGTGCCCGTTGTCCCGGCCCTCGGCATGATTCCCCCCGAGGCGCCGCCATGCAGGGAGCCGGTGTGAAGGAGCGTCACGTCCGTGAAGGAACGCTACCAAGAGATTGACGAGAAGAACGAAACGCTGCGCGACTACCTTGGCATCTACAAGGACAAGGGTCGCGACTTCCTCGAGCGCTTCGAGATGTCGTGGATCTACCATGACGCGGCCCTCGAGGGGACGGTGTACACGCAGCAGGAGCTGCTCTCGGCGCTCTTCCCCGAGCGGGCCAGCATGGACCCGGCGATGATCCCGGTGGTGCTCGAGGTGCGCAACCACAAGGCCGCGTGCGACTACCTGCGCGAGGAAGCGGCGGCCACGGGCAAGAAGCAGGCGCAGATCACGCTCACCACCATCAAGCGCATCCACGACCTGGTGTGTGGCAACACGCCCGAGGCGCTCACCACGCGCGCCAACATCGAGCGGCGCGAGCGCACGGAGAAGGAACTGGCCAAGGAGCGCGAGCGCAGCGGCTACCGCAAGGACATGCCCCTGCACCGCACCTACTTCCACGAGATCTCCCAGCCGGCGAAGATCCAGCCCGCGCTGGAGAAGTACGTGGACTACACGGGCAGCGCCGAGTTCCGCGAGTTCCACCCCATCAAGCAGGCGGCGGTGGCCCAGCACAAGTTCATGCAGATCTTCCCGTTCACGGAGAACAGCGGGAAGGTCGGCCGGATGCTCACCAACCTGGTGCTGCTGCGCAACGGCTACATGCCCGCCATCATCCACTCCATCGATCGGCAGCGCTATTATGAGTCGCTGCGCGGCGCGGAGGGCATCTTCCGCGGCCTGCTCATGGATGCCATCGAGAACTCGCTCGAGAACGGCATCAAGTATTTCAAGGACATGGCCCGCCGGTACAAGGCCATCAACTAGCCCGCGCCGCCGTGAGTGGGCCAGGGAGGCGCTCGAGCCCTGGTCCTCCCGCCTCCGCGTGAAGTCATCGCGCCTCGTCCGCAATCTGAAGGGGCCGGTGATGTCCTCCGGCGTTCTCGAATCGTCACGCCAGAGGGAGTAGAACCCGTTTCCCATGCCTGCCACCCCCACAGCCAACAGCCGCAAGCTTGCCGGAGGCGGTGAGAGCGCGGAGCCTCCGTCACCGCGCCTCGCGACCCTGCCAGCCCGCGCCAAGCTGGAGCGGCTGATCCAGGTCGCCAAGGGCCGCAAGAAGGCCCTCGTGCTCACCCACGACAATCCAGACCCCGACTCGATCGCCGCGGGGGTCGCCCTGGCCCAGCTGCTGCGCGAGCGCGCGGGCGTGGAGGAGACGAAGGTGGGCTACAGCGGGCTCATCGGCCGCGCGGAGAACATCGCCTTCGTCAAGGTGTTGCGGCTGCCCGTGGTGCCCATCGCCCAGCTGGATCTGGACGCGTACGATCTGCTGGCGCTCGTGGACACGCAGCCGCCCACGGGCAACCACGCCGTGCCCCCGCGCCTGCGCCGCGAGGTGGACATCGTCATCGACCACCACCCCCTGCGCGACGAGAGCCTCGAGGCGCCGTTCGCGGACGTGGGCGGGGACTATGGCGCCACCTCGACGATGCTGGCGCAGTACCTGCGCGCCGCGCGTCTGGAGCCCTCCGCCGAGGTGGCCACCGCCCTCTTCTACGGGGTGAAGGCGGACACGCGCGACCTGGGCCGGGAGACGACGCCCACGGACATCGACACGTACCTGTGGCTCTTTCCCCGGGCGGACAAGCAACTGCTCGGACAGATCGAGCACCCGGAACTGCCCGCGCGCTACTTCCAGATGTACCACACGGCCTTCGAGCGGGCGAAGGTGTACGGGGACACGGCCATCGTCACGGATCTGGAGGAGGTCTACTCCCCGGACATGGTGGCCGAGGTGGCCGAGCGGCTGATGTTCCTCGAGGGGATGAAGTGGTCGCTCGCGTACGCGAGCTTCCGCAACCAGCTCTTCCTGTCGTTGCGCGTGAAGGACCGGCGCATGAACGCGGGGCGGCTCATCCGGGAGATCTGCGAGGACTACGGGGGCTCGGCGGGCGGCCACGGCAGCATGGCGGGCGCGCGCATTCCCCTGTCGGGCCGGGCCCATCAGCGCAAGGCGGTCAAGCGCGAGCTCGTGCGGCGCTTCCTGGAGGCCTTTGGCGTCGCGGACGAGCGGCCCGTGGCGCTCCTGTCCGCCCCCTCGCCGTGATCTACTGGGATCACAACGCGGCCACGCCGGTGCGGCCCGAGGTGGCCCACCTGCTCGCGCGGGCCTTCACCGAGGGCGGCCACGGCAACGCCTCCAGCGTGCACCGCGGCGGACGCGAGGCCCGGGCGCGCTTGGATGGCGCGAGGGCACGCGTGGCCCGGGTGCTCGGCTGCGCGCCGAAGGAGGTCTGCTTCGTGGGCTCGGGCTCGGAGGCGGATGCCCTGGCGCTCAAGGGCGCCTGGTTTGGGCGGCGGTCCCCCGGCAAGCGGCGCGTGGTGAGCTCCACCCTCGAGCACCCGGCGGTGCTCGGCGCGCTCGCGCAGCTCGAGGCGCTGGGCGCGGACGTGGTGCGAATCCCACCAGCCTCCACGGGCCAGGTGCCGCTGGAGGCCCTGCTCGAGGCGCTGACGCCCGACACCCTGCTGTGCTCGCTCATGTGGGCGAACAACGAGACGGGTGTGGTGCAGCCCGTGGAGGCGCTGTCGCGGGAGTGCCGGCGCCGGGGCATCCTCTTCCACACGGACGCGGTACAGGCCGCGGGCAAGCTGCCCATGACCCTGCACGAGGTGGACGCGGACCTGCTCGCGCTGTCGGCGCACAAGTTCGGCGGGCCGCCGGGCGCGGCCGTGCTGGTGGTGCGCACGGGCGTGGAGCTCCACGCGCTGACGCCCGGACACCAGGAAGCCGGACTGCGCGGCGGCACGCAGAACATCCCCTACGCCGAGGCCTTCGCCCTGGCCCTCGAACTCGCCCACGCGGAGCGGCCCGCGAACGCCGAGCGCCTGCGGCACCTCCGGGACACGTTCGAGCACGAGGTCCGCGCCCGCTTCGCGGACGTGTTCATCAACGGCGAGGCGGTGCCCCGGGTGCCCAACACGAGCAACCTGACCTTCCCTGGCGCGGACGGCGAGGCGCTGCTCATCGCCCTGGACCTGGAGGGCATCTGCGTCTCCTCGGGCGCGGCCTGTGCGTCGGGAACGCTGTCGCCCTCGCACGTCCTCAGGGCGATGGGGCTCACCCCGGCCCAGGCCAGCGCCACGCTGCGCTTCTCCCTGGGCACCTCGACGACCCCCGAGGACGTGGAGCGCGTCGTGGCCGCCCTGGCGCGGCATGTTCCCCGGGCCCGGGCGCTCGGCCTGGAGTAGCCGCTACCGGCGGCCGCCCCACTTCTGATCCGGCAGGGGCTTGTCGCTGACGTCCTTGGGGGGCTGGCCGTAGCCCTGCTGGCCGCCCTCCAGGTTGGACGAATCGGCGTCCGCCTTGCGCGTGTCCTGCTCCTCGGGCTGCTGCTCCTGCTCCTTCTTCGGGTCCACCATGGAAATCCTCCTGGGGTCAGGGGAGGAATTTCCGCACGGGACCGGTCCGCCGCACCGGGGCGGGCGGCCAACCGAGCCCTGCCCTACTTCGCGTCGGAGGCGCCGAACAATCCGCGGACCACGGCGGCGATGGCCAGGGGGGTGCCCACGCGCTCGTCGTAGTGGGGCGCGAGCGCCTCGGCGAAGGACTCGGCCGAGGGGAAGCGCTCGGACATGTCCGTGCTGAAGCCCCGGTGGATGATCTCCTCCAGCGCCTCGGGGATGGCGGGCCGGATGAGGCTGGGCGCCAGGTAGTCCCGGTAGATGATCTTCGAGAAGACCTCGTCCGGCGTGGACCCGGTGAAGGGCCGCTGGAGCGTGAGCAGCTCGTAGAGCACCACCGTGGCGGCCCACAGGTCCACCTGCGGCGAGAGCGCGCCCTGAAGGGCCTCGGGAGACAGGTAGTAGGGCTTGCCCAGGACCTCGCCACCCTGCAGCACCCCGTCCACGCGCAGCCGCGCCACGCCGAAGTCCCCCAGCTTGATGTCCCCCAGCCGGGAGATGAACAGGTTGGAGGGCGACACGTCGCAGTGCACGATGCCCAGCGCCTCGCCCTGGGGCCCCGTGCACGAGTGCGCGTAGGCCAGGGCCTCCAGCAGCACCCGGCACAGGTAGATGGCGAAGTCCAAGGGCAGGTGGATGCCGCGCAGCTTGCAGCGGCGCAGGATGTGGCCCAGGTCGCGGCCATCCACCAGGTCCATCACGATGAAGTGCTGATCCGAGACCGAGCCCACGTCCAGCACCTGGACGATGTTGGGATGGTCCAACAGCTTCGTGAGCCGCGCCTCGGAGGCGAACAGCTCGAGCGAGGCGGGATCCTGGGTGAGCGCCGGCAGCAGCCGCTTGAGCGCGACGATCCAGTTCTCACGCGGTCCGGACAAGACGCGGGCGCGGAACACCTCCGCCATGCCCCCCTTGCCCAACGCGGACAGAATTTCGTAGTTGCCGAGGATCCGCGGGATCCTCGAGGGAGCCGAGGAGTTCACGGGACCGGATATTGCCGCCTGCCGGCGGATGCCTTGGCATTGGGGGCGGTGACGTTGTTCGCGGCGCGCTGCATCAACTGAACGTACTTGACGTTGTAGGTGATGTCCGAGCCCAACTTCTTGAGGCCCTCGTCCTCGGGCTCCGGATTGATGGCGAGCCCGAGGCCCACCGCGCGCTCCAGGTTGTCCATGGCCCGGGGCAGTTGCCCCAGCCGACTGTAGGCGCAGGCCAGGTGGTAGTAGATGAGCGGCTCGCCCTTGCTCAGGTCCCGCGCCCTGTCCAGGGCGGAGATGGCCTCCTCCGGGTGGTTGCGCATGAGCTGGGCGGTCGCCAGGCTCAGCTGCGCGGTCCAGTTCTGATCATTGAGCGCGATGCTGCGCTCGAACTCGGCGACCGCCGCGATCCACTTCTTCTCCTTCATGAGCTGATCCCCGCGGTCCAGGGCCGCCTTGGCCGCCTCGGGATTGCGCTTGAGCCGGGGGCCCGACGCCGGGGGAACCGAGGGGGACGACGCGCCGTCGGACGACTCCGGATAGAAGACCACCAGCCCGCCCAGGCCCACCCCCGTGGCCGAGCAGCCCGACTGGGGTCGCACATAGGCCGTCAACGTTCCGTCCTCCGGCCCCGCGAAGGCCAGCAGCGGCAGCGCCACATGCGGAGGACAGGAGGGGCCCAGCAGGCACACCGTCAGCTGACCCACCAGCACCCGGCCCTGCCACTCTCCCTCGAGCACCTTGGACTGAGCGGGCAGGCAGCCGCCCCCTCTCACCGCGTGGCCGATCACCCGTGCGTTCTCATGGGTCAACTCCACCCGCCCCCACACGTCCGTCTGAAAGCCCCCGCGGGGGAGGCCCTGAGGGAGGCCCTGGGCTCTCAAGGTCGCGGGGACGATGACAATGAGGGCCGCGAAGCCGATTGTTCTCGAAACAGACGCCATGGGTGGAGCACGTCATCATAGAAGGCAGGGCCTCGCGTGTAAACGCACACCCATGGCTTGACCCACCACCCCCACGTCCTTATCATTCCTTCAAGTGCTTCTGGGCTTTTCCAGGAGTTCCAAGGTGTTGTCCCCTGCGGGGCGCGTGATGCCCAGCAGAAATTCGAACCGATACGTCCATCACGGGGTTCGTTTCAGGTTCCATGCGCAAGCCCTCCCCTCGCGGGATGAGGGAAGCCTACGGTTCCATGACTTCGAGTCCCACCTGGCTTTTTAGGGTTCAATGGACGCTAGGCACACGGCCATTTCGCGGGGGACTTTTTTTCTTTCTCTTGTCGGGGAGTGGGGACGGTGAGCGAGACGGTGGCGCAAGAGGGAGCGGTTCGGAAGGTGTCGCTGCGCGAGGAGCTGACGGCGCGACGCAAGGCGATGACGCCGGAGATGATCGACGAGCGGGGCATCAAGGTGCAGTCCCGCTTCCTGGCGACGCCGTACTACCAAAAAGCGCGCACCGTCGCGCTCTATGCCCCCATCCGGGGCGAGGTACCCACGCGGGACATCCTCATCGCGGCGCTGATGGACGAGAAGATCGTCTGCTACCCGCTCTCGCACGTGCACGGGCGCATCCTGGCCTTCCGGGCCATCAAGTCCGAGACCGAGCTGGAGCCGGGGCGCCTGGGGGTGCGGGAGCCCACCAACTCCGCGGACCTCATCGCGGTGGATCAGATCGATCTCTTCGTCGTGCCGGGGCTGGGCTTCTCGCCCGACGGCAAGCGGCTGGGGCGCGGCGGCGGCTACTACGACGCCACCCTGAAGGCGGCCTCGGCGCGCAGCCGGCGCGTGGGACTTGCCTTCAACGACCAGATCGTCCAAACCATCCCCACGAACAGTGACGACGTGGACATGGACCTCGTGGTCACCGAGTCGCAGACGATGCGCGGGCTCTACCGCGACTGGGATTTCCTCGACACGTGAAAGTACTCTTCATGGGAGATGTGGTGGGCAAGCCTGGCATGCAGGCGGTGCGCACCCTTCTCCCGAAGTTGATCGCCCGCCACTCGGTGGACCTCGTCATCGCCAACGCGGAGAACAGCGAAGGCGGGGCGGGCATCTCCCCCGAGTCGGCGGAGGCGTTGCTGGACTGTGAGGTCAACCTCCTCACCAGCGGCAACCACTTCTGGACCAAGAAGCAGATCTTCCCCTGGGTGGAGGAGCATCCGCACCTGCTGTTGCGGCCGGCCAACTACCCCAAGGGAGCGCCGGGTCGCGGGCACACCGTCATCCAGACGCCGGACGGGCGCAAGCTCGGGGTGCTCAACCTCGAGGGGCGCGTGTTCATGAAGCCCCTGGACAACCCGTTCGCGGTGGCGCCGGAGCTCGTGGCGGAGCTGCGCAAGCAGACGCCCTGCATCCTCGTGGACATGCACTGCGAGGCCTCGAGCGAGAAGAACGCCATGGGCGCGCACCTGGACGGCAAGGTCTCCGCCGTGGTGGGCACCCACACCCACGTGCAGACGGCCGACGAGCGGATTCTCCCCGGCGGCACCGCCTTCATCACCGACGTGGGCATGTGCGGCCCGCTCGACTCCGTCATCGGCGTGAAGAAGGAGCTGTCCGTCGAGCGCTTCGTCACCCTGCGCAACACGCCCTACGAGGTCGCCAAGAACCTCGTGTACCTGCAGGGCGTGGTCATCGAGATGGACGACAAGACGGGCAAGGCGCGCAGCATCGAGCGCATCCGCGAGCACCTGCCCGGCACCTGATCGCGCTGCCCCGGACGGGACTTTTCGGTTAGGGTCCCGCGCCGCCATGTCCGACCAACCGCTGCGCAAGGCGACCCCCCAGGAGCAGTTCGACGAAGTGACCCGCGGCACCGTGGACCTCCAGGTGCCCGAGGAGCTCAAGAAGAAGCTCGAGCGCTCGTATTCCACGGGCAAGCCGCTCGTCATCAAGGCGGGGTTCGATCCCAGCCGGCCGGACCTGCACCTGGGCCACTCGCTGCTGCTCACGCGCATGCGGCGCTTCCAGGAGTTCGGCCACCAGGTCATCTTCCTCATCGGGGACTTCACCGCCCTCATCGGAGACCCCTCGGGCAAGAACGCCGCCCGCCCGCCGCTCACGCGCGACGAGGTGAAGACCAACGCCCTGACGTACCAGGAGCAGGTCTTCAAGGTGCTCGACGGCCAGCGCACCCAGGTGCGCTTCAACTCCGAGTGGCTCGACAAGCTCGGCACCGAGGGGATGATCCGCCTGGCGAGCCGCTACTCGGTGCAGCGCATGCTCGAGCGCGACGACTTCAAGAAGCGCTACCGCGAGGAGCGCTCCATCTCCCTGCACGAGTTCCTCTACCCGCTCCTGCAGGGCTACGACTCGGTGGCGCTCAAGGCGGACGTGGAGCTGGGCGCGACGGATCAGCTCTTCAACCTGCTCGTGGGCCGCCAGCTCATGAAGGAAGAGGGCATGGAGCCCCAGGTCATCATGACCGGCCCCATCCTCGAGGGCCTGGACGCCAGGCTCGTCGACGGGAAGATCACCGGCGACAAGATGTCCAAGAGCCTGGACAACTACGTGGGCATCAGCGAGGCGCCGGAGCAGATCTACGGCAAGCTGATGAGCATCACGGACGATCTGATGTGGCGCTACTACGAGCTCCTGTCCTCGCGCACGCTGCCGGAGCTCGCCGCGCTCAAGGGCCAGGTGGAGCGCGGCGAGGTGCACCCCAAGCAGGCCAAGTCCGGCTTCGCCGAGGAGATGGCCGCGCGCTTCCACTCGCCCGAGGCCGCCCGGCAGGCGATGCAGGCCTGGGAGCAGCGCTACTCGCAGAAGAAGGTCGTCGCCGAGGATCAGCCGCTCGTGGAGGTGCCGCTCGCCGGCGCGCCCACCGTGCCGCTCGCCAAGGCGCTCGCCGAGGCGAAGCTCGTCGCCAGCGGCACCGAGGGCCGCAAGCTCATGGGCCAGGGCGGCGTGCGCGTCAACGGCGAGAAGGTGATGGACCCCAAGCACGAGCTGCCCGCGGGCGAGTACCTCGTGCAGGTCGGCAAGCACAAGTCGGCGCGGCTCAAACTATCCTGAGACCGCGCGGGCATCCGTCGCGTGCCCGACCCTCGGTCCGCGCGAGGGCTGCGACTTCAGTGGTCGTGAATAGGTTCGCTCCTCCGGTATGGAACACGCGACCTACTCCCCCGCTCTCTGTGTGGCCCTGGCCTTGATGGCGGGGATGTTGGCCCAGGTGCTCGCCCGTCGGCTGAGCATCCCGGGCATCGTGGTGCTGCTCGGCACGGGCGTGCTGCTCGGGCCCGAGGTGCTGGGGCTCGTGCGGCCCACCACGCTCGGTGGCGCGCTGCCGATGCTGGTCAACTTCTCGGTGGCCGTCATCCTCTTCGAGGGCGCGCTGAGCCTGGACGTGCGCCGCCTGCGCAAGGAGGGCCGCGTCATCCGCTGGCTGGTGACGGTGGGCGCGCTGGTGACGGCCCTGTGCGGCGCGCTCGCGGCCCGGCACGTGATGGGCTGGAGCTGGAGGAACGCGCTGCTCTTCGGCACGCTGGTGATGGTGACGGGGCCCACCGTCATCACCCCGCTCTTGCGCCGCATCCGGGTGGTGCGCCCGGTGGAGACGGTGCTCGAGGGCGAGGGCATCTTCGTGGACGCGGTGGGCGCCATCACCGCCGTGGTGGCCCTGGAGGTGGCGCTGCGTCCGCCCGAGGAGGCGCTGTCCACCTTCTTCCACGCGCTCGCGCTGCGCTGGGCCGTGGGCCTGGGCGTGGGCGGCCTCGCCGGGGGGCTCATCGCGCGCGGGCTCAAGTCCCAGCGGGCCATCCCCGAGGAGCTGCGCAACGTCTTCAGCCTGGCCATGGTGCTGGGGCTCGGGCAGGTGAGCGGCGCGCTCGCCCCGGAGAGCGGCGTGGTGGCCGTCATCGCCGCGGGCCTCGTGGTGGGCAACGCGGGGGTGCCCGTGCGGCGCGAGCTGGTGACCTTCAAGGAGCAGCTCACCGTCATGCTCGTGGGCATGCTCTTCGTCCTGCTGGCCGCGGACGTGCGGCTGCGCGAGGTGACGGCGCTCGGGTGGCGGGGGCTCGTCACCGTGGGGCTGCTCATGGTCGTGGCCCGGCCGCTCGCGGTGTGGGCCTCCACCCAGGGCGCGCGGCTGACGTGGCGCGAGAAGGGCTTCATCGCCTGGATGGGACCGCGGGGCATCGTGGCGGCGGCGGTGGCCTCGCTCTTCGCCAACCGACTGGAGGCCCATGAGATGGATGGGGGCCCCGCGCTGCGGGCGCTCGTGTTCCTCGTCATCGCGGTGACGGTGGTGGTGCAGGGCCTGAGTGGCGGGTGGGTCGCGGACTGGCTGGGCGTGCGGCGCACCGCGCCGGGCGGCTATGTGCTGCTCGGGGCCAATGGCCTGGGCCGGCTCGTGGCGCGGGCGCTCAAGGCCGCGGGCCAGCACGTGACCCTGGTGGACACCGGCGACGAGGCCTGCCGCCGTGCCCAGGAGGAGGGCCTGCACGTCATCTTCGGGGACGGCCTGGACGAGCGCACCCTGCTGCGCGCCCAGCTCGAGGGCCGCGCGGGCTTCGTGGGGCTCACCGTCAACGAGGGCGTCAACCTGCTCTTCACCCAGAAGGTCCGCGACCACGACCGCGCGGCGCCCCGGCTCGTCGCCATGCACCGGGGCCACTCGGCCATCCGCAAGGAGCACGCGACGGAGCACAACCGCGTCCTCTTCGGGGACGAACGCGGGCTCGACCTGTGGGCCTCGTGGTGCGATCGGGGGCAGGTCTCGCTCGAGCGCTGGGTGCTGGAGGCGCCCCAACTGGAGGCCTCGACGCCCGGCGCGAGCCGCGCGCTCGAGGACGCCCTGCTGCCCGTGCTGCACGTGCGCGACGGACAGGTGCGGCTCTACGACGACCTGACCCGGCCCCTGACGGGCGATCGCGTGGACTTCGCGCTCCACGCCGAGCGGGCCGACGTGGCCCGCGACTGGCTCGCCGCCCATGGCTGGCGGCCCGAGGCGAGCGTGCCCGCCCCGGCGTGGGTCGGGGGTATCCTCCCCGAGCCATGCGGCCCTCCCTCGCTGTCGTCCTGAGTGTCCTCCTGGGTTTTCTCCCCGCGCGCGCCCACGCCGCGGGGGCCTTCGTCTCCAGCGTGAAGCTGGAGGCGCTGGCCGAGCCCGAATCGAAAACCGTCGTCTTCACCGTCGAGCCGGACACGGCCTACCCCGTGCTCAAGAAGGGAGGGCCGGGCCGGGCCTGGTGCAAGGTGAAGAGCGCCACAGCCGAGGGCTGGGTGCGGTGCGATGGCACGGCGGAGCTGCCCGAGACCCCCCGCCTGAGCGGGGAGTTCCTCGCGTCGAGGGATCGCGTCCCCACGGCCGCGCCGCTCCCCGCCCAGGTGCCCGAGGCCACGGGCTGCGCGAGCCGCTGCACCCGCCCGCCCCTGTTCCGCGTGGCCCCGGAGCTCGCACCGGAGGATCGCGAGGTGCTGGGCCTGTGCCCCGCCCGGCCCGATGCCTCCGTGAGCGCGGGCGACGTCAGGCGCTTCCTCTCGGCGCACTACGAGGACACGCGCCTGCAACGGGCGCTGTCCGCCGCGGGCCGCCCGGGCGCGCGACAGGCGAACCTGGACTGGCTCACCGGCCTGTGGGTGAGCACGGGCCCGCGCAACGCCTTCACCCACGTCTTCTGCGGGGATGACTGGACGGGCCGCACCATCGGGGGCCTGCACTACCTGCCGCGCTACGCCCAGCTCGAGGCCGAGGGCAAGGTGTGCTTCGACGGCCCCGCCCGGGGCCGCGAGTCCCTGCAGGGCGGCCAGTACGTCATCCGCTTCCGGGGCGTGGCGCCCTGGTCCTGCGGCGAGAAGAAGCTCGGGGGCTTCGCCCAGCGGGTGGACCCCGTGGCGCTGGTGGCCATAGGCACCCGCGCCTTCGCCCGGTGCTGCGCGCGCGGCGGGGCCCAGAAGGAGGGCGGCGTCTACGCGGCCCCGGACGTGGGCCCGGGGGCGTGGCGCATCTGGTGCGGCACGCGCAACGGCACCTACGGCATCGCCTCGCTCTACCCCACCGACGAGCGGCCGACCTGCGGCGAGTGACGGCGACGTGCGCCGTCCCTCCGGCGAGGGCATACTCGGGGCATGTGTGGACGCGTCACCATCCAGACCCCCGCCCTCGCCATCGCCCGCGAGCTCAACCTCGCCGGTGTCCGCTCGGCCATCGAGCGCCCCCGCTACAACCTCGCCCCCACCCAGCAGATCCCCGTCGTGCTCAATGACGGCACGCGCCTGCTCGACACGGCGCGCTGGGGCCTCATCCCCTCGTGGGCCAAGGAGCCCGGGATTGGCAGCAAGCTCATCAACGCCCGCGCCGAGACGGTGGCCGAGAAGCCCAGCTTCCGCTCGGCCCTCAAGCGCCGCCGCTGCCTGGTGCTCGTGGATGGCTGGTTCGAGTGGAAGCAGAACACCAAGCCCAAGACGCCCTTCTACTTCCACCGCCAGGACGGCCGCCCCATGGCCTTCGCCGGGCTGTGGGAGGAGTGGACGGCCCCGGACACGGGCGAGGTCTTGCGCACCTGCACCATCCTCACCACTGGCCCCAATGCCGTGATGGCGCCCATCCACGACCGGATGCCCGTCATCCTCCAGCCCGAGGCCCAGGACCTCTGGCTGCGCCCCGAGCCCCAGGAGGCCGCCACCCTCCAGCCCCTGCTCGGGCCGGACGAGGCCTCACCCCTGGAGTTGTGGGAGGTGGCCCGGGTGGTGAACTCGCCCACCAACGACGTGGCGGCCTGCGTGGAGCGCGTGGCCAGCCAGGCGCCCCTGCTCGTCTGAAGTTCAGGCGGGGCTCAGGCCGAGGCCCGGCCCTGGAGCACGCCGTTGTCCAGCAACAGCCCCACCACGTCCGGCGGGGCGAGCACCCAGTTGTCGCGCACCGGGCTCCAGCGCACCGCCGAGCCCGCGCGGCCCAGCTCCTGGTTGATGTGCTCCACGAGCAGCTCGAACAGCCCCATGGGGTTGTCCCAGTCCGGCGCGTCGCCGGTGACGACGTGCCCGCCCGGCTCCACCTGGAAGCGCGGCGCGCCCGGCACCGGCCGCGCGGAGAAGCCCGGCAGGTGCTCCGCCGTGGCCTTCGCCACGCGCTCCAGCAGCCCCTCGTCCTCGAACGGGTGGGCGTGCTTCCAGTCGAAGAAGAGCCGCAGGTGGGGCTCGAGCAGCTCCAGCAGCGGACTGCCCGGACCCTGACGCCACAGGTGCTCCGCGAGGGGCTCGGGCGCCGCGGACACGGGCAGGCCCCGGGCCGCGAGCGCGCCCAGCAGGCCCTCCATGCGCTCCACCCACTCCCGGGGCGGCGCGGCCCGCTCCAGCCACTGCACGTGGGACACCGTCTGGCCTCGCCGCTGGCCGGAGACCCGGTCCCCCACCTGGAGGCGCAGGGGGCTCAGCTCCCCGTCGGGCTGCTCGGGGAAGAGGCCGCAGTGGGCCTGGGCTCCCGCGCCCTCCGCGCGCAGCCGCGCGAAACCGTGGGCCTCGTTGATGTCCTCGACGACGAAGGTGTCCGTGGGCGGCATGGGTTCCTTCTCTAAGCCGGAGCCGACGCCGGGGCCACCCGACGTCGCAGCCCGACGATGTAGACCTCCATGCTCGCGCCCCGGGTGGCCTCGGGCCGCACCAGCTTCACCTCCTCGAAGCCCGCGCGCACCTCGTCGCGGAACTCCTCGAACTCGCCGCCCATGAAGAGCTTGGCCACGAAGGCCGAGCCCGGGCGGCCCCGGGTGAGCGACACCTCGAGCGCCTTGCGCGCCAGGCGCAGGCTGCGCGCCTCGTCCGTGGTGCGGATGCCGCTCGTCTTGGGCGCCATGTCGGAGATGACGGCGTCGAAGGGCCCCTCGTACATCGCGAGCAGCTTCGCGTCGAAGTCGTCCGCCAGCACGTCCAGCACCGCCGTCTTCACGAAGGCCTGGGAGAAGGGCCGGATGGGTACGATGTCCACGCCAATCACCCGGCCGTTGGCCCCCACCGTGTCGGCGAGGATCTGCAAGAAGCCGCCCGGCGCCGCGCCCAGGTCCAACACCGACGCGCCCTTCTTCAAGAAGGGATGGCGCTTGAGGATTTCATCCACCTTGAAGGCGGACCGGGCCCGGAGCCCTTCTTGCTTGGCTTTCTTGAAATAGTGGTCTTTCGGACGGTAGGGCTTGCCCATGGCGGATGCGGTCCCTAGCATCCGTTACTGTCTTCGCAAAGCGGAGCGGTGCCGGAGGCCCCCGAGTCCCCGGAAACCTCGAAGAGCCGGAGGGGGCATGCGACTGTTGAGCGTGACGACGGCGCTGTTCGTGGGCGTGCTGTGCGCGGGCTGCGCGGTGGGCGCCTGGCACCGGGCGGAGGCGCTGCGCTCGGAGGCCTCGTGGTTGATGGAGCGCAGCCGGGCCCAGGCCACCGAGTACACCCAGAGCTTCAACGACGCCGTGGCCTCCCAGCAGTTGGAGACGTTCGCCAAGCGCCGCGCGGTCCTGGAGCAGGCCTACCTGTGGCAGCGCGTGCAGACGCTGGGCATCCTCTTCGCGGCGGCGGCGGCGGCCTGCGCGTGGGTGCTGAGTCTGCTGCGCCGGATCAATGGCGCGCTGGATGAGGCGACCGAGGGACTGGACGACACCTCGCTGCGCGCCGAGCCGATTCCGGTGCCCGTCCCCGTGCGCGCCCACCTTCCCCGCTCGCGCGCCTGACGCATGCCGGGCTGTGGGCATTGTGGCGGCGTGCTCGACGTCGTGGGCAACCAGGTGGGCCGGCGCGACACGTGCCCCCACTGCGGCAAGCCCCTGCGCTCGTGCCACAACTGCCGCCACTTCGACGAGCGCGCGCCCAAACAGTGCAAGGAGCCCTTCGCGGAGGTGCCCTCGGACAAGGACGCGCCCAACTTCTGCGACCTGTACCAGATCGGCGAGGGCGGCCGGAGCGACACGCCCGGCAAGGACGCCCTCGTGTCCGCCGCCGAGGCCCTCTTCAAGAAGCGCTGAGCGTCACGCGCCCCGGCGCACCTGGATGAGCTCGGCCACGATGGACACGGCGATCTCCTGGGGCGTGAGGCCTCCGATGGTCACGCCCATGGGCGAGCGGACCCGCGCCAGGGCCTCCGCGCTGAATCCCGCCGCCTCCAGCCGCATGCGGAAGCGGGCCGCCTTGCGCTCGCTGCCGATGACCCCCAGGTAGGCCCCCGGCTTGGGCAGGAGCGCCTCCAGCACGGCCTGGTCGAGCGGGTGATCGTGCGTGGTGATGCAGAAGAAGTCGTGCCCGTCCGGCTGACAGGCGCGTGCATGGTCGGCGGGATCCTCCACGCGGACCTCGCAGCCCGGGAAGCGCTCGTGCGAGGCCCACGCCGCGCGCGCATCCACCACCGTGACGCGAAACCCCACCCGGTGTGCCAGCGCGGCCACCTCCTGGGAGACGTGCCCCGCCCCATAGAGCGTGAGCCGCGCGGGGGCCTCCTGCTTCTCCAGGAAGACCTTCATCCGGCCGCCGCAGCACATGCCCAGCTCGTGGGTGAGGTGCGTCTCCAAGGTGCGCGTGCGCTCGGGCGAGCGCAACAGGGCACGCGCGGCCTCGATGATCTGGAACTCGATGGCGCCCCCGCCCACGGTGCCACGCAGCGAGCCGTCCTCGAGCACGACCATCTTCGAGCCGGGCTTCTGGGGCGTACTGCCCGCGCTCTCGATGACGGTGGCGAGCACGAAGGGGCGGCCTTCGGCGACGAGGGTGGCGATCTCCGCGTACAAATTCATCCCGGAGGGATTTTAACCATGGAGCCCGCCCGGGGTCTGTCCTCCGTGGGAAATCCGGCGCCAACGCCCGACCCCTCGAGGAGGACACCATGCTCGCGCTCACCCTGCTCCTGTCCGCGGCCCTGGGCGCCACGCCCGTGGAACCCGCCGCACCGCCCGACCCCGCCCGGCCGCTCGTCACCTTCGAGGGAACCTGTGATGCCTCGGGCGCCGTGGAGCTGAGCGACGGCCGCTTCCTCGTGGGGGATGACGAGAACAACGTCCTGCGCGTCTACGACAGCCGCCAGGGGGGCGGGCCCGTGCGGACCTTCGACCTCTCCCCCGCCCTGGGCCTGCCCCCGGGCAAGAAACAGCAGTCGCCCGAGACGGACATCGAGGCGGCCACCGCCATTCCGCCCCTGGCCTTCTGGCTGACATCCCATGGGCGCCGGAGCTCCGGGCAGGCGGATGCCAACCGGCTGCGCTTCTTCGCCACCCGCCAGGCGGCGGACGGCCAGGCGCTCCAACTCGAGGGCAAGCCGTACACGCGGCTGCTCGATGACCTGCTCGCCGCGCCGCAGTTGCAGACCTACGGACTGGCCGAGGCGGTCGGGCGGGCGCCCAAGCAGGAGGGCGGCTTCAACCTGGAGGGCATGACGGTGATGGCGGACGGCAAGTCCTTCCTGATTGGCTTTCGCAACCCACGCCCTGCGGGCAAGGCGCTCGCGGTGTCACTGCTCAACCCGGTGGAGATGGTGAACGGCGAGCCCGCCCAACTCGGGCCCGTGGTGCTGCTGGACCTGGGCGGCCAGGGCATCCGCTCGATGACGCGCTGGCGGGGCCGCTACCTCATCATCGGCGGCTCGCCGTCCGGCAATGACGGCTCACGCCTGTTCGTCTGGGACGGCACGGCCGAGAAACCCACGCCCGTGGAGGGCGCGGACTTCACCGGCCTCAATCCCGAGGCCTTCGTGTCCTACGAGAACGAGGACAAGATCCTCGTGCTGAGCGACGACGGCACGCACAAGATCGACGGAGTCGAGTGCAAGCGATTGAAAGACCCCACTCGGAAACGGTTCCGGGGCGTTTGGGTCTCCCCCATCGACAATGCGCCTCGGACCGCTACGGAAACGAACAGCGCCGACACGTCTCAACCTTGAGTTCAATCAGGCCACGAACGCCGTTGTGGACGCCGAGCCCACCAGCACAGGGTGCCTGCCAGCAGCAACCAAGCAGGAGAAGCGCTGGCTGCGGCACAGGAAAAGCCAACCCCACCACCCGTGACGCTTGGCTTTTCTGGAATAGAACCTGGCGGCAACACTACGTCAAAAGTATGTTTATTTTTGCTTTCAGCACTGCTGTTTCCTGAACTACTAACAACCTTCGTGCGCAAGGAGTGCCGCCCGTCCCTAAGCAATTTCACGGGTAAACGGAAAGCACCCGTCGCCGCGTCCGTGGCGACCGTCTTCCCCAGCGGTTCGTCATCCACGAAAACGTGCACCGTACTTCCTAATTCGGCCCAACCGGAAATAACTGGCGTCAAAGTTTCTACAATGGATTCGTCGGCTGGTTCCAGGATCGTGGCATCAGCGGGTACTCTAGCAACCACTCTCCAAGACCAAGAATCAAGCGGTCCTGGATTGCCCGCCTCATCCTCACCATAAACACAAAGGCTATAGCCATGATTATTCAGGTCCTCACGTGAGTAATCGAATGGACACTCAACAAACTCCAACGGCTCCGCGCATTTAATCTTCACAGCTTCATCTGTTGGAACGTCCTCATCAATCGCAATGTCGCCCCAATCAACAAGACTGCACCAGAACTTAGTTTCTGGCTCGCTTGAACCCAGCCTAAAAGATGCCTTTTGCGACTCACTCTTTTTCTCTGGCTTACTGTAGATGGACACAACAGGGGGGGTGTTATCAACACGAAATACAAATACAGTCTCCACAGAACCGCCAGCCTTATTCTCAACATATAGCCGAGCAAGATGATACCCAGGCTCCAACGACATGTCCTGCCCCTCTATATCTATCACCCACCTGCTCAGTCCGGCGGCCCGACTTGATTCATGCGCCAGAACAGACACAGAGGGGAATTGAGTAGGAATGCCAACCCGCACAAGACTGCCTTCGTCATCAACAGTAAAATAAATTTTTGGTTTTACCTCCTTGGTAATTGCAATGCCGTCCTTTCCCTTCCTGCCAAAGCCGTCAAACCCAACCACAGGAGCAGTCAAATCCATATACCAGTTATGGATCTTGGGCGGCGCCTCCTCGTTCTTGTAGACATCCAAAACATTGACCTGAAGCGTGTACAACCCAAAATCATCTGCACCGATGCCCTTAAGCGACTGGTCATACCACTCCATTCGCTCCGAATTTTCGGTTGGACACGACGTGCCCTCGTCTACGTTTTCGACCTTGCCACTCTTACGCAAAACATAGCTATAACAAGATTTCTCATTTGCGGAAATCTTGAAATAACTCTCAATTTCCGTCGACTGTTTTTCTTTTGGCTTGATCTTCCACGTCGACGTTAATGGAACTACATCCCAGGTTATGGATTTTGGCGCCGAGATGGCATGCCCCTCTTCATCAACCGCATAAATCGAGAATCTATACGTCCCAGGCGTTAAATCACTGAAGGACACTCCGGTTTCGCTGTCTGGACAACGTCCCAATCTTGGAAATTTTGTGTAACCCTCGGGAAAAACTTCCTGACAGACAAAATCGGCCTCACCGTCGCCATCACGAAATGAATAGGTGAACGCTGCTTTCCTGTTTGTGGTCGGCGATTTTATGGGTTTTCCGCCGTCGACAACAATCTCGCCTCTCTGCCCTTCCTGAACCAAAAATGTCACGTATTCCGATTGAAAACCAACAACACCAGTGGCGAAGTCACATTGGGCCGTGGCTCTGACATCGTATAAACGAAGCGGCAGCCAATAATTCTCATTCCAGTCCCAAGCCGACGGGAAGAACTCGACAGGTTTGTCGTCGGCATTTCCATTCTTGACCACTGGCTGTTTTCCCTCTGCTGGCCAGACAGGCACGAAGTCAGGCTCGGATTGCGCCCCAACGCCTGTGGGCTCATCTTTTATAGTTCTTATCTCAACCGAGATTGAACACTTGCTTGCATCCACAGGAATGCAATTCCCCGAATGAGCAAGACAGGCTTTGATGACAGGTGGACCACTCACTCCATTGTTTTCGCTCTCGACATATTTTGGCGGATATTTTACTACAACTCCATTTGGCATCAATCCGAGTTCAAGTCCATCTAGATGATTGGCAGTGTTTGAATCAATAATATTTTCCGCCAGAGATGAACTTGCACAAAAAGCCAGGGCCAGAACCAACCCAAAAACCCATATCCTCATCAGCCACCTCGAATGGACTGCATATGTGTCAATCCGGCCAGACGATCTTGAACTCCACGCGGCGGTTATGCTCGCGTCCCTTGACCGTACCGTTGTCGGCGACGGGTCGTGTGTCCCCGTAACCCAGGGCTTCCAACTGCTCGGGTTCCACTCCCCGCTCGACAAGGTATTGCAGCACCGCTTGGGCCTGGGCTTGCGTCAGGAGCAGGTTGGCCTCGGGCGAACCGCGGCTGTCTGAATGCGCTTCCACAGAGATGCGGCGGAATTCCGGGTGTTCCTTGATCACCCGTGCCACCCAATCCAGCTGGGCATGGGCGCGGGAATGCAGCGCTGGTTGATGGGGTACGAAGAAGACCCGGCCCAGCAGCTCGAAGTGGGTC
This sequence comes from Archangium primigenium, assembly GCF_016904885.1. Lineage (NCBI taxonomy): Bacteria > Pseudomonadati > Myxococcota > Myxococcia > Myxococcales > Archangiaceae > Melittangium > [Archangium] primigenium. The sequence goes on along the minus strand of NZ_JADWYI010000001.1, from coordinate 4,155,352 downwards.
CGGTGGAGGATGACCATCGGGATTTCATGGTCCGGGCATCCATGGTTCCGCTTCTTCCCCGCCATGTCCGGGCAACTGTCGAAATGATTCGCGAGGCCATCCGCGTCCCGGTCTTCTTCGGAGCTCAGGCGCGAAACTTCTTCTTCGTCCGCCACCTCTACATCCTCTTCCACGTCCAGTCCCGGGTACGCTGCCGCAATGTGCGCCAGGGCCGCTGGACGTCCGCTCTCACCTCGCGCATGAAGCATCGATGGGTTTCGCGCCGAGCCCGCCGTGCATTCAAACGAGCAAAGAGCCATCACCGGGAACACGCCCCAGAGGCCTGTTTTCATCGCACACCGCCCTTGACTCGTTCCCGTCTAGTCAGGCTGGACGATCTTGAACTCCACGCGGCGGTTCTGTTCGCGCCCCCTGACCATGTTGTTGTCACCGATGGGTCGCGTGTCCCCGTAACCCCGGGCTTCCAGCCGCTCGGGTTCCACGCCTCGCTCGATGAGGTACCACTGCACGGCTTGGGCCTGGGCCTGCGTCATGTACAGGTTCGTCTGGGCGAATCCCCGGTTGTCCGAGTGCGCGCCCACCGAGATGTGGTGGAACTCCGGGTGTTCCTTGATCACCCGCGCGACCCAGTCCAGCTGGGCATGGGAGCGCGCCTCCAGCTTCGGCTGGTTGGGTGCGAAGAAAACCCGGCCCAGCAGCACGAAGCGATCCCGTTCGAGATAAACCATGGGGATTTCATGGTCCGGGCACCCATGGTTCTCCGTCTTGCCCGCCATGTCCGGACAGCTATCGAGACTGTTGGCGAGACCATCGCCGTCCCGGTCTTCCTCGGGACAACCCTTGAACTTGGCCTCACCCGGTTGAAGGGGACAGGCGTCCACGTCGTCCTCGATCCCATCCCCATCCTTGTCCCGCCTCGGACAGCCACGGTTGTCGGCAGGGCCGTAATCCGCGGGACACGAGTCCACCTCGTCCGCCACCCCGTCTTGATCCCCGTCGGGCATGGGGCAACCCTGATAGGCGACCAGTCCAACCTCGGTGGGGCACCCGTCGCGCGAGTCCTCGATGCCGTCTCCGTCTTGATCCAGGAAGGGACATCCACCCCGCTCCAGGATTCCGGACTCGAAGGGACACTTGTCCACGACATTGCGGATTCCATCCTGGTCCTCGTCCAGCTCCGGGCACTCGTCCACCGTGTGCTTGAAGCCAGGCGAGCAGTTGACGGAGGACTCGCCCTTCATCCACGTGGGCGACACTCCCCCGAAGGCACTGCCCACCATCACCCGGTACAACGGGGTTCCCGCGCTCGCGCCCAGGCCCACTCCGCCCACCGCGAACAGCTCCACGGAGGTGTTGAGCAGGTAGCGGCCGCCCACCAGCACCTCCATGGACTTCGCGGAGTCCACCAGGGGCGAGGTCCCCACCACGTTGACCTCCCAGCGCAGCCGCTGGCCCAGCGTGGCCGCCACGGCGCCCAGGCGCAGCTCACTGCCCTGCGCCGCCTGCTGGATGGCGGCATCGGGCGTGGCGTCGATGCGCTTGCGCAGCAGGGCTTGCGCCTCCAACCCCAGACGGAACCACCCCAGCCGCCGGCCCACCATCACCTGGGGCGTGACATGGGCCCCGAGCTCCGGAGGCAAGCCGGAGGCATTGCCCAGGGGAAGGCCCAGGCTCAGCCCGAGCGCCAGGTCCATGGCGTGTCCACGCAACTGCGACAGCACGCCCAGGCGGGCCCCCAGCGAGGGTGTGGACACGCCGAACGGGGTAGGCGCCGCGAAGCCTTGCGCGACCGCGTCCTGGCCCCGCTGAAAGGCCACCAGCGGCAACTGGGCGCTCAGCTCGAGCCAGGTCGTCGGTGAGTAGGCGGCGGACAGGTGGGTGGTCAACCGGTTGCCGATGATCTGGTAGTGCGCGTTGCCCGAGGCCAGGAGGACCGGCTTGTGCTGGTAGTGCCACACGGTCGACAGGCGCAGCTCGCCCTGGGACAACAGCTCGCCCGTCCCGAGCAGCAAGGAGCCCGCGGCCCCGGGGTTCAACGCCAGGCGCTCCAGGGCGAAGCCGGGGGATCCGGCTGGCGCCCCGGCGAGCGCGACATTCGCGGTCAGCAGGGTCGCCAGCCACGACATCACCTGTCCGGGCGTGCTTCGGCTCATGCCTTTCCTCTCGATGCGCGGGGCCGCTCATTCGACAGCACGCGCCGGACCCCTCGCGGTGTCTGGCAACTACAGGAACAAACCTCCCCCCCACAAGGTGGCCCCCCTCACACTTCATGCGAACGCTTGCGCCAGTGTCAGGGGTTGAACGGGTTTGCGCGGAGTCCGACAGGCATTCACCCGCAGGAGCCAAGTCTTTGACTCCTGGTGAACAGATTATGGGCTCCAACTTGCAAGTGCAGTCCACGACATGCCAATGACTCGTTCACCTACAGCGTGCGTTGGTCTCGGGAAGACGGCGAGCCCTAGGGGGAAACGGGATACCCAGACGCACCCAGGGCGTGAGTTCAGAATTCCATCGGCGCTGAACGGCGTGATGCAGCGTCGCGAAGAGGAATCAATGCCAGCACCTCGACAAGCCCATTCACGGACTGAAATCCCACCGGTGACCGCCCGGATCGTGACGGGGCTGTTCGCCCTGCTGATGGGGACAGGCTGCGCCGCGAAGCGGCTGGAGCCGTGCGACAAGCCCCCGCCCTTCCACCTGACGCTCGAGGCCTCGGATCGCGTCAATCCGGATCGCCGGGGCCGCTCCATGCCCACGCTCGTGCAGGTGCTCCAGCTCAAGGATGGCCTTCGCGCGGAGCAGGAGGGCTTTCGCAGCCTGTGGAACAAGCCCGAGGCGGTGCTCAAGGACGATCTGCTCCAGGTGTCGGAGCTCACCGTGGCCCCGGGCCAGTCCGTGGAGCGGTGGATCAGCCGGGACCCCAAGGCGCACGTGGTGGTGGTGATGGGCCTGTTCTTCCAGCCCTCGGGCTGGAACTGGCGGACGATGACGGTGTTGCCGTCCGTGCCGCGCAACCTCTGCACCGACGAGCAGGCCCTGGGCCGCGCGGGCCAACCCCGCGCCACGGACGAGCGGCTGCGCTTCAAGCTGCAGGGGTATCAGATCGAACCGCTGCGGACGACGTCCTCCGCCGCGGGGGGGTTGGGCTCGGACGGCCTGGACCGCGGCCTCACGCCGCCATGGAGCAAGACATGAAGCCCCCGCAGCGAGTGGTGTGGTCGGAAGGGATGTTCATGAGCCCCCACCACCTGCAGCAACAGGACCTGTACCACGAGAACGTGCTGGAGGCCCGGCTGGGCGCCTTGCTGCCCCACCCCTGGGGCGTGGCGGAGCAGGAATTCGACATGGAGGCGCTGCGCGCGGGCCAGGTCCAGCTGTTGCGCTTCTCCGGCATCCTCCCGGATGGCCTGCCCATCGCCTTCATGCGGGGAGAGGACGAAGCCCCTCCCGCGCGTATCGTGGAGGGGCACTTCCCCGTGTCCGAGCACACGTTGGGCGTCTACCTGGGGATTCCCAAGGAGCGCAACGGGGTGGAGAGCTATGGCGTCAGTGGGCAGGTGGGCGCCAGCCCTCGTTTCACGCCGAAGAACCGGCCCATCGGCGATCTGCACGCCGCCACCTCCGTGATGCCGGTGGCGTTCGCGCAGCGCAACCTGCGGCTGCTCTTCGCCAATGAGCATCGGGACGACTTCGACGCCCTCAAGATCGCCGAGCTGTCCCGGGACAAGTCCGGCAACCTGGTGCTCGTGGCGACCTATGTGCCGCCCTGCCTGCGCCTCGACGCCTCGCCCTACCTGCTCAACGAGCTACGGTTGTTGCTGCGCCTCATCATCAGCAAGCAGCGCACGCTCTCCTCGCGTCGTCGGCACCGCAACGAGGCGGCGCTCGAGTTCACCGCCTCGGACGTGACGCTGTTCCTGGAGCTCAACGCCCTCAACGGCGTCATCCCCTTCCTCCAGCACGCCCTGGAGGCCGGCAACGTGACGCCGCGTGAGCTGTACCTGGCGTTGAGCCGGTGCGCGGGTCAGCTGTGCACCTTCACGCCAGACGCGGACCCGTCCACGCTGCCCTCGTTCCAGTACACGCACCTGCGCACCACCTTCGAGGCGCTGTTCCAGCGGCTCAACGAGCTGCTGCGCGCCGTGGCCCTGGAGCAGTGCCTGTCCGTCTCGCTGGAACTGGGCGCGGACCGCATCTTCCGCGGGGCCTTGTCCGACGAACGGCTGGAGCGCTGTGGTCAGTTCTTCCTCACGGTGCGCAGCGAATTGCCCGAGGCCCAGGTGGCCGCGCAACTGCCCAAGCTCGTGAAGGTGGCGTGCGCCTCGGAGATCCGCGACATCGTGCACGCCGCCTCGCCCGGTGTGCCGCTCAAGGTCACCTACCGGCCTCCGCCGGAGATCCCCGTGCAGCCGGGCACGTCGTACTTCGCGCTCGCGGTGCAGGACACCTGCTGGAAGAGCGCGATGCGCGAGCGCAACGTAGCGCTCTACCTGCCGCACCCCTTCGACATCAGCCGCACCAGCATCGAGCTGCTCGCCGTGCCGGCCAACGGCCAGTGAGCCTTCGTCCCGTCCAGGGGTTGGGAGTGTCATGGATCGTGTCAACGAAGCCACGAAGGACTGCTTCGATGTCCTCATTCAACTCCGGCAGAAGGAGCCGGGTCAGGTCCCCCCGCCGGAAAAGCTGAACCACAGCCTCCGGGGCGTGGTGGATGAGGTGCTCCGGCGCGCCGCGGTGCTCGGCTTCGGGCACCAGGAAGCCCAGGACATGGCCTATGCCCTGGTCGCGCTCCTGGACGAGACGGTGCTCGGCAAGTCCGATCAGTACCGGCAATTCTGGAGCAGCAATCCCCTGCAGTTGCACTACTTCAACGAGAACGTGGCGGGGGATGGCTTCTTCACCCGGCTCAACCGGCTGCGCAAGGACGCCCACGGAACGGAGGTGCTGCGCGTGTACTACTTGTGCATGCTCTTCGGCTTCCAGGGCCGCTACCGCATCCGCGGAGGCGAGCTGGAGCTGCTCACGCTCATCGACACGGTGCAGAAGGAGCTCGAGCGCGCCAGCCCTTTCGACTTCGACACCCTGGCGCCGCATGGGGAGCGGCCCTCGGAGAGCCTGTCCTCGGTCAAGCAGCGGGCCTCGTTGCTGAACATGTCCCTGGCCTCGGTGGGACTCGCGCTGCTCGTCTACGGAGGCTTCCTGCTCAGCCTGGATCGCATCGCCGCCTCGGAGCTTCGCGAGATTGAACGGCACGTCGACGCCCTCACCCAGGTGAAGTCCCCCAGCGAGGAGAAGCCATGATCGTCACCCTGCTCGCCGTGCTGCTTCTCACGCTGATCTGGAGCGCGATCTTCAAGCTGAACCTCGCCCCCTGGATGGGACTGGCCGCCACGGGAGTCGTCATCGTCTTCCTCGTCGCCCGGATCTGGCTGCGTCGCCGAAGCGCGCGCGCGGCGGCGGCCAGGAAGCTCGAGGAGGACATCACCGCCCAGGCCGAGGAGCAGGCCCGCGCGGTGCGCCCCGACCTGCGTCCCGAGATCCAGGCCATGAAGGCGGAGTTCTCGCGCGCGGTGGCCTCGCTCAAGAGCTCCAAGCTGGCACGCGGTGGCCGCGATGCGCTCGCGGTGCTGCCCTGGTACCTGATGATCGGACCGCCCGGAACGGGCAAGAGCACGGCCCTGCGCAACTCGGGGCTGAAGTTCCCCTACCTGTCCAGCCGAGGCGGGGGCGCCGTCCGGGGCGTGGGCGGCACGCGGAACTGCGACTGGTGGCTCACCAACGACGCCGTCTTCCTGGACACGGCGGGACGTTATACGACGGGCGAGGAGGATCGGGACGAGTGGATGTCCTTCCTCGACATCCTGGCGCGCAACCGGCCTGGCCGGCCCATCAACGGGCTCGTGGTCACGGTGAGCGTCACGGACCTGATGGACGAGGACCCCCAGGCCGCGGGAGCGCTGGGTCAGCGCATCCGCGAGCGCGTGGATGAAGTCACCAGCCGGCTCAAGGTGGTGGTGCCCATCTACGTGATGCTCACCAAGTGCGACCTGATCCAGGGCTTCGTGGAGACGTTCGCGGACCTGCCCCGCTCCGAGCGGGGTCAGATCTGGGGCTTCACCGTGCCCCTGTCGGCCCAGCGGGAAGCCCCCTCGGAGCTGCTGCTCAAGCGCTTCGACGAGCTGACCTCGGTGCTGGAGCAGCGCTCGCTCCGGCGCATTGGCCAGGAGCGCCGGTTGGAGACGCGCGAGCGCATCTATCAGTTCCCCCAGCGCTTCGACTCCCTGCGCAAGAACGTGGTGGAGTTCATCCAGCCCTTGTTCATGGAGAGCGTGTTCCAGGACACGCCCGTGCTGCGCGGGCTCTATTTCACCAGCGGGACACAAGACGTCCGCATGGCGGAGCACCAGGTGCCTGGCGCCGCGGCCGAGGTCTTCGGGGCCCACCAGCGTTCGGCGGCGGAGCGGGCCGAGGGACGCAGCTTCTTTCTCTGGGACGTCTTCAACAAGGTGATGTTCCAGGACCAGAAGCTCGCGGTGCGCAGCTCCATCGAGGAGTTCCGCCTGCGCCGACAGCGCTACGCGCTCACCGCCGCGAGCATGGCCACGTCCGTCATGCTCCTTCTGCTCCCCGCAGTGTCTTACGTGGAGAACAAGGCACTCTTGCGCCTGCTGCGCGACACCATTACCGCGGTGAAGCTCGCCGCCACGGACGACATTGGCCGGGTGGTGGAGCTGACGCCCTTGCAGCAACAGCTCAAGGTGCTCAACACGCACCGAGTGGAAGGCGCCCCCTTCTGGATGCGACTGGGCATGTACCAGGGAGATCGCCTCTTCGAGCTGGCACAGTCCTTCTACAACAATCAGCTCAAGGAGTTGTTGATCGGCCGCCAGCACGATCGCATCAAGCAGGCCCTCCAGCGCCTCGCCGACAACCACGACCGGCACGGAGCGGAACTCAACAACGATACGTACGGCCGGGGATTCAGCGATCTGAAGATGTACCTGCTCATCACCCAGCCCCACCGCGTGAATGAACCCGGACTCGATGCCACCCACCGGTCCTGGCTGGTCTGGCAGATCGTCAACCACTGGCGGGGCATCCGGGGCGCGGAGCGGGACACCAAGGTGGAAAACGCCATCATCCAGCACGCGGAGATGTACATCGCGATGATGGCCCAGGACCCCGAGAAGCTCGGCTTTCTTCGGGACGACAGCGTGGTCCGCAACGCGCGCCGGGTGCTCAACAATACATCCCTGGTGGAGCTCACCCTCCAGCAGCTCCAGGCCGAGGTCGAGCGGGAATACCCGGATTTGACCTTGGTGGACATGATCGGTGTGGTGCCTGAAATGAAGGCCACACAGCGCGTGCCCGGATTCTACACGAAGCGCCCGTGGGAGGAGGTGGTCAAACCACGCATGGATGAGGCCTTCCGTGAGTCCCAGGTCTGGGTCCTCGACCGCGACTCGAGAACAGACGAGGCCCGGCTGCGCGTCGAGCTGCGGGACCTCTACTACCGAAAGTACATCGAGGCGTGGGAACGGTTCCTGTTGTCCATCCGGGTCGCGGAACCGAGAAGCGCTGACGAGACCGTGCGGATGCTCACCAGCCTCACCCGAGGGGAGCCGATGCCCCTGGGCAAGCTCCTGAAGGCCGTGGATTACAACGTCAGTCTGGAAAAGCAGCCGGAGAGCCAGACGGTCAAGGAGGTCTCCCTCAAGGATCGAATGGTCCGCAAGGTCGAGAAGGCGATCCGTCCCCCCTCCCAGGAAGAACTCGACAAACAGCAAGCGGGGGCAGAAGCAAGAGCACAGGAGTACTCAGCCCGCAGCGTGGGCCTGCACTTCCGTGGCGTACTCGCTTTCGAGAAAGACGAGTACCTCACCGAGGACAAGAAAGAAAAATACACCCAGCTCAGGGACTACAAAGACAACCTCCTGCTGGCACTCAAGCTCGTGCGCGACGTGCGAGACAACCCCATGGAGATGGGCCAACTGAAGGCGCAGCTCAAGAAGATCCAAGGGGAAGTCGCGATGACCGTCAATAGCCGGGAAGGCGACCGCGCCCTGTTCTCGAACCTGTTGTTGCCCCCCATCGAGAACATCGTGATCACCACCATCCAGGGCGAGACCGAGAGAAAGAGCCAGCAGTGGTGCGAGGACATCGCGGGTCCCCACCTGAGCACGCTGGGCAACCTCTATCCCTTCAACAGAGACTCGCCCGTCGATGCCTCCCTGAACGACATCATCAACTTCTACCGGCCGAAGAACAATCGGGTGCGGGACTTCGTGACCACGTACCTGAACAACGACATCATCCATTTCGGGCGGAACCAAAGGCTGTCCCCCGGTGCCACGGGACAATACACGGAGAGACTGCCTCGTTTCCTGGAGCGGAGCGAGGCCCTGGGCGATGCGCTGTTCATGGGGGATGAAGCCCAACCGAACGTCAGGTTCCAGATCCGCATTCGGGCGGGGACCTCACCGGATGCCTCCGCGTCGGAGATCGCCTCCATCAAGTTCATCATGGACGGCACGGACATGCTCTACCGCAATGGTCCCGACAACGTCTGGCAGCGGCTCATCTGGCCCGGACAAGCGGGAGAAGCGGGTGCGGCCCTGCAGGTCTTCAACGCCAAGGGCGACATGTCGGAGCTCAGCCAGTCCGGCGAGTGGGGCCTGTTCCGGCTGCTCGAGCGCGCGAAGAGCCTCGAGCCCAGCCCGGATGGGCGCTTCTTCACCGCGACCTGGGAGATCGAGGAGTTCAACGGTGCCCTGGTGTCCGTCGACATCCGTCCGGAGCGTCTGGCGAATCCCTTCTTCATCGCGAACAGCGACGACATGAAGTTCATGCAGCTGTTCCGCGACCCCTACGTCCTTCCGCCCCAGGGAATCGACCTGAGCTCCAAGAAGGGCTGTGCACCGCCCTACACGGCCCGCGTGGAGCCCTGAGCATGCGCGCGTCCTCCGTCAGGGCGGGACTGGTGGGCAAGACGCCCTGCCAGACCGATTTCCTCCGCCTCCAGGCCACCAGCGTGCTCGCCGTCCAGCTGCACCTCTGGCTGGCCGAGGGCGTGGAGGCGGCCCGCGCCGCCCGGTGTGGGCTGCCCCCTGGGGTGGTGCACTTCCTGTTCACCGCGCCGGGTGAGGCGAACGTGCTGCTGGGGGTGTTCGCCCCCAGCACGGACGGCGTGGGCCGGGAGTTCCCCCTGGCGGTCTTCACCGAGCTGCCCGGCCCCACGGCGGCCAACCAGCTCGCCGTGTTGCCCACGGCGTTCGGCCCCTTCCTGGCCGCCGGTGCCGCGCTCCTGCACGACGCGGCGACCCTGGACGTGGTGGGCCTCACCCAGCGCGTCCGCGCCCTGCCCTACCCGCCACCCGAGGCCCTCACCCGGGCCCGACGCCAGCTCCAGGGGCTGTGGATGACCACCCGCGGCCCCGAGCTGCTCCAGCCCCTGCTGCGGCCCGGCGAAGCGCCTGGAAGCCCCTATTACGCCCTGCACACCTTCCGCACCGCCTGTGACGGGGAACGGCACCGGCAGCGGGGCCGCGCCCACGTCGTCCTGGAGTGCCCCCTGCCCCCGGGGCTCGGGCCCTCCGCCTGGCTGGAACTCGCGACCCGCCTGCTGCGCTGGCCCTCCGTGCCACCGGCCCTCCTCTGGGCCGAGCACCCCGAGCCCCGCCTGCTCTTGTGCCTGGGCGCGATGCCACCCGAGCTCCTTCCCCACCTGGCGCGTCCGGGCCCGGGCGGCCAGCGCCTCTGGCCCCTGCGCACCTCCCGCGGGGCCGCCATCGAGCAGGCGGCGCGCGCGCTCACCGAGCACCAGCGCCGGCTCATCGACTCTCCCACCACGTCCCTCGAGGAGCTGCTCCACGGCCTGTCGTGCTGAGCGCCCCCCCATGCCCACCTTGTCCCTCGAAGAGCTTCGCGAGCGCGCCCGAGCCTGGACGGAGCCCATCTCCGCGGAGACGCCGGCGGGCCGCTCCGCCAAGCACGAGCCCGCCTACGACATCGTCTCGCGGGAGGTGGCCCGACTGGAGTCGCCCACTGGGACGCCCGTGGACTGGGCCCGGGTGGTGGAGAACGCGGGCGGGCTGTTGCGGCGCGACACCAAGGATCTCTGGCTCGCCGCGTACCTGGCGCACGGGCTGCATGCCACCGATGGCCTGCGCGGTGCCGTGACGGGCATGACGGTGCTCACCGAGGTGCTTGAGCGCTACTGGCCCACCCTGTTCCCCGAGGCCACGCGTCTCCGGGGGCGCGTGAACGCGGTGCGCTGGTTCGTGGACCGGATGGTGGAGAGCCTGCCGGCCGCCCAGGTGTCCGCCGGGAACCGGGAGTGGGCGGAGTCGTTGGAGGACGCGGCCCGGCGTCTGGCGGAGGTGGCGCGCACGCGCTTCGAGGAGCAAAGCCCCCCGCTGGGCCCCTTGCTCGACGGCGTGCGCCGGCTCCAGGAGCGGCGGCCCGCGCCCGCCGACCTCCCCGCGCCCGTGAAGGTGGTCCCCGCGACCCCGCTTCCGCCGCCTCCCGCCCTGACCGCGGGCCAGGCGGGAGACGCGGACGCCGTGCTGGAGCAGCTCCGGGGCCTCGGCTCGGCCCTGGTGGAGTCCGCCCGGGTGCTGCGCGAGGCCCACGACGCCGAGCCGCTCGCCTACCGGCTGCTGCGCGTGGGGCTCTGGCTGCACCTCACCCAGGCCCCCGCGCCAGGGACGGAGGGCCGGACGTCCGTGCCCGGCCTGCCCGCCTCCCTGCGCGCGCAGTTGGAGCGGCTGGAGACCCATGGCCGCTGGGCGGAGCTGCTGGTGGAGGCGGAAGGCGCCATGGGCCAGCACCGCTTCTCCCTGGATCTCCAGCGCTACAGCGACGCCGCGCTGACGGGTCTCGGGGACACCCACACCGCCGCGCGCGAGGCGGCGCGGTGGGAGCTGGCCACGGTGCTCAAGCGCATGCCCGGCGTGTCGGGCTTGCTCGCCGCGGACGGAACGCCCTTCGCCGACGAGCGCACCCGGAAGTGGCTGGACACCACGCTCACCCCCCGCGACACGCCCGCCGCGCCGCCGCCGCCCCGCGCGCGCGAGGTGCTCGACGACGAGCGCTATGCGTCCCTGCCGCTCCCGGTCCGCGAGGTGTTGGCCGCGAGCGGTGTCGCGGAGGCCATTGCCTTGCTGCAACACCAGGTCACCCAGGCCCCCGCGGGCCGTCCCCGCTTCAAGGCCCGGCTCCTCTTGGCGCGGTTGTGTTTCCTTTCCGCACAGCCCGCGCTCGCGCGCGCCCTCTATGAAGAGCTGGTCGCCGAGAGCACGGCACGCGGTTTGGATGAATGGGAGCCCGCCTTGTCCGTGGAATGTCTGGAAGGACTCCTGCTCGTGGGCAGGACTGTGCAAAAGACTACCAACACCGTCTCCCCAGAGGCGTGGGCTCACTTTCGTCGTCTGACAAGACTTGACCCATCCGCCTCCTTTCGTTTAGGACAGTTCACACTGGAGGTATGATGTCTCGCCGCACAGGCTTCACGGACCGTGCGTTGCCCGTTGCATTTTCCACTCCCCCCACCCGAAGGAGCCGTCCTGCCCATGAGCAAGGAAAGTTCTGTCGCGCCCACCGAACGCGTCAACATCGTCTACAAGCCCGCCACCGGCACCGCGCAGGAGCAGGTGGAGCTGCCGTTGAAGATTCTGATGATGGGGGATTACACGCACCGGCCGGACGCGCGGGCGCTGGAGGACCGGGCCCCCATCAACGTGGACAAGGACAACTTCAACGAGGTGATGGCGCAGCAGGGATTGAAAGTGACGCTGTCGGTGCCCGACACGCTGTCCAACGATCCGGCCGCCGAGCTGCCGATGACGCTCGAATTCAAGACCCTGGCGGACTTCTCGCCCGAGAGCGTTGTCAATCAGGTGCCGGAACTCAAGACGCTCCTGGAGCTGCGCGCGGCCCTGCATGCCCTCAAGGGCCCCTTGGGCAACCTGCCCGCGTTCCGTCGCAAGCTGCAGTCGCTGCTCGCGGACCCGGACAGCCGACAGAAGCTGATGCGTGAGCTGGGCCTGAAGGATGACGCCACCCACGGACCCGCGTAGTCCTCCGAAAGGACCGATGACCCCATGAGCACCGAGACGAACGTGTTGAAGAGCGGCGGCATCGTGGAGACGGCGCAGTCCAATGCCTCTCTGCTCAACTCCATCCTCGCCGAGACGCGGCTCAAGCCCCAGGACGAGGGCTATGACGTGGCCCGGCGCGGCGTGCAGGCCTTCATCACCGAGATGCTGGCGCCCCACCGCGGCGAGGAGCGGGTGGACAAGGCGCTGGTGGACGCGATGATCGCGGAGATCGATCAGCGCCTGAGCACCCAGGTCAACGAGATCATCCACCACCGGGACTTCCAGGCGATGGAGTCCACGTGGCGCTCGCTCAAATTCCTCGTCGACAAGGTGGACTTCCGCGAGAACATCCGGGTGGAGATGCTCAACGTCTCCAAGGAGGATCTGCTCAAGGACTTCGAGGATGCCCCCGAGGTGGTCAAGAGCGGCCTGTACCGGATCGTCTACTCCAACGAGTACGGCGTGTTCGGCGGCAAGCCCTATGGCCTGCTGTGCGGCAACTACGACTTCGGCCCCGGTCCCCAGGACATGGAGCTCTTGCGCAAGTGCGCCGCGGTGGCGTCCATGGCGCATGCGCCGTTCCTGTCCAACGCCAGCGCGGAGTTCTTTGGCGAGGGGGACTTCCGCACCCTGCCCAACCTCAAGGATCTCAACTCGTTGCTCGGCGGGCCGCAGTACGCGCGCTGGCACTCGTTCCGCGACAGCGAGGACTCGCGCTACGTGGGCCTGTGCCTGCCGCGCTTCCTGCTGCGGCTGCCCTATGGGGAGGACACCATCCCGGTGAAGTCCTTCAACTTCCACGAGGACGTGGTGGGCGAGCACGAGCGCTACCTGTGGGGCCATGCCTCCATCGCGCTCGCCAGCCGCGTGGCGGACTCCTTCGCCAAATACCGCTGGAGCCCGAACATCATCGGCCCGCAGTCCGGCGGCGCGGTGGAGAACCTGCCGCTGCACCAGTACGAGGCCCTGGGGGAGATCCAGACCAAGATTCCCACCGAGGTCCTGCTCACCGAGCGCCGCGAGTACGAGCTGTCCGAGGAGGGTTTCATCGGCCTGGTGTTCCGCAAGTCCGCGGACAACGCCGCCTTCTTCTCCGCCAACTCCGTGCAGCGCGCCAAGTACTTCGGCGGCACGCCCGAGGGCAAGCAGGCGGAGACCAACTACCGGCTGAGCACACAGCTGCCCTACATGTTCATCATGAGCCGCCTGGCGCACTACATCAAGGTGCTGCAGCGCGAGCAGATCGGCAGCTGGAAGGAGCGCTCGGACCTGGAGCGCGAGCTCAACCACTGGCTGAGCCAGTACGTGGCGGACATGGATGACCCGGCGCCCGTGGTGCGCTCGCGCCGGCCGCTGCGCAGCGCGCACGTGAGCGTGGAGGACGTGGATGGGCAGCCGGGCTGGTACCGCTGCAACATCCAGGTGCGCCCGCACTTCAAGTACATGGGCGCGTCCTTCACCCTGTCGCTCGTGGGCAAGCTCGACAAGGAGTAGCCCGCCTTCGCCGTACCCGGAGCCGAAAGGCTCCGGCCCCCGCAACCCCGAAGTCCTCAGGAGAGCCCAACATGGCAGAGACGGTACACCTCTTTTTGAAGGCCAATGGCGCGGACATCAAGGGTGACAGCACCCAGAAGAGCCTGGGCCGCGACGGCTCCATCGAATGTGTCTATTACGAGCAGGAGGTCGTCACGGCGCGTGAGCGAGGCTCGGGCATCGCGTCCGGCCGGCGCCAGTACGCGCCCCTGCTCATCCGCAAGCGCATCGACAAGAGCTCGCCCCTGCTCATGAAAGCGCTGGCGGAGAACGCCGTCATCGAGGGCACGCTCAAGTTCTTCCGCCCCAACCCCACGGGGGATGGCACCACGGAGCAGTTCTACAGCGTGGCCATCAAGCAGGGCCGCATCAACCACATCAAGCAGTACGTGCCCAGCACCATCGTGCCCGCCACGTCCTTCGAGCCTCCGCTGGAGGAGGTCTCGTTCGTGTTCCACACCATCTCGTGGACCTACACGAACGGCGGCGTGCAGCACGAGGACACCTGGTCGGATCAGCGCTAGCCGTCGTCCCCCCTCAGGAGGTCTCCACCGATGTCCACCCGAGGTCTCCTCTCCCGGCTCGAGAACGGCGGCGTGCACCTGTCCTCGCGCCGGGAGGATCCGCTCGAATCCATCACCCGCCACCTGCGGGTGTTGCTCAACACCCGCAAGGGGGAGTCCGTCGCCGCCCCTGGCTACGGCATCCTGGACTTCAACGATGTCGTCCACTCCTACCCGGCGGCCCTGCAGAAGATCCAGGCCTCCATCCGCTCGGCCATCCAGGAGTACGAACCGCGACTGCGCAACGTGGTGGTGCAGCACCTGCCCGACGACAACGAGCCCGTGGCGTTGAAGTTCGAGATCACCGCGCAGCTCGCCCAGAAGGGCAGCCGCGACATTTTCCGCTTCCGGACCCGGGTGGGCGCCGGCGGCCAGGTCGAGTTGTGGTGAGTCCGTGAGGCGCGCGCATGTTCAGCAAATACTACCTGAGTGAGCTCACCTACCTGCGCGAGACGGGACGGGCCTTTGGCCTGGCCAATCCCACCGTGGCGGGCCTGCTCGTGGAGCGAGGGGGAGACCCCGACGTGGAGCGGCTGCTCGAGGGCTTCGCCTTCCTGACGGCGCGCGTGCGCGAGCGGGTGGAGGACGACATCCCGGAGATGGTGCACGTCCTCACGGATCTGCTGCTGCCGCACTACCTGCGGCCCCTGCCCGCCGCCACCATCCTGGAGTTCACCCCTCAGCTGCGCGCCCTGCGCGGCCGCGCCCAGGTGCCCGCGGGCACGGAGGTCGCGGCCCAGCCCATCGACGGCACGTCCTGTGTCTTCCGCACCACGTCAGACGTGGCCCTGCTGCCCCTGACGCTGGAGGACGCCTCGCTCGACAAGTCCGCCAGCGCCGCGCCCGTGCTGCGGCTCAACTTCCAGGCCCAGGAGCAGGGCCGCGTGGAGGTGTTCAAGCCCGGCGGCCTCCGGCTGTTCATCCACTCGGATCTGGCCACCAGCTCGCTCATCTTGCTGTGGCTCTTGCGCTACTGCCGGGGCATCGAGGTGCGCATGGGCTCGGGTCACAGCGTGTGGCTGCCGCCCCAGTCGCTCCGACCCATCGGCTTCGAGCGGGACTTCCGGCTGCTGCCCTGGCCCCGGGCGTCCGAGGGCTACCGGCAGATGCAGGAGTACTTCACCCTGCCGGAGAAGTTCCTCTTCTTCGAGGTGCACCAGCTGGAGTCCGCCGCCTCCGTCGCGGAGGACCGCTTCGAGCTCGCCTTCCACCTGCAGCGTCCTCCCCCCCTGGAGGCGCGCATTGGCCGGGACATGTTCCGGCTCAATTGCGCGCCCGCCATCAACCTGTTCTCCGCCTCCGCCCACCCGCTGCGCCACCACACCCTGGACGGCGAGCACCTCCTGCGCGCCTCCGACATGGAGCCCCGGCACTCGGAGGTGTACTCGGTGGACCAGGTGACGGGCCTGCGGTCGGGCCGCAACGACCGGCGCCACTAC
Source organism: Archangium primigenium (assembly GCF_016904885.1). NCBI lineage: Bacteria > Pseudomonadati > Myxococcota > Myxococcia > Myxococcales > Archangiaceae > Melittangium > [Archangium] primigenium. Next base: position 4,139,719 of record NZ_JADWYI010000001.1, on the reverse strand, counting down.
CGGCCCTTCTTCGACTTCGCGCATGGCGCGGGCGGCGACGCCGAGCCCGCCTTCTACCGGTTGAGACGTACGGCCTCACCCATCGATGACGGCATCGACACCTACCTCTCCCTGGAGACGGCCCGCGACGTGGTGCCCGCCCTCACCGAGGAGACCCTGTCCATCGAGCTCACCTGCACCAACCGCTCCCTGCCCACCCGGCTGCAGGTGGGCGACGTCTGTCTGCCGACGTTCACCTCGCCCACCCAGGCGCGCTTCAAGAACATCACCCCCGTGAGCCGGCCCGCCCGCGCGCCCCTGGGCACCGAGCTGCACTGGCGGCTGATGTCGCACCTGGCCATCAACCAGCGCTCGCTCGCGGACGCCGACGTGCTGCGCCGGTTGCTGGAGCTCTACAACTTCCACGCCCTCACGGACGACCTGACGGGCCGGGCCAACCGCCTGCGCATCAACGCCCTGCGCAAGGTGGAGGTGAGCACCTGCACCCGCTTCCTGCAGGGCACCCCGGTGCGCGGCACCCGCACGCTGTTGGAGCTCGACGGCACGAGCTTCATGGGCATCGGGGATGCGTTCCTCTTCGGGTGCATCCTGGACGAGCTGTTCGCCGCCAACGTCACCCTCAATGCCTTCAACGAGCTGGCGATGCGCGTCCAGCCCTCGCAGATGGAGTACGCGTGGCCTCCCCGGAACGGCACCCAGATGCTCTTGTAGCGGCCGCCGAGGCGCTCCGTCCCCGGGTCAACCGCCAGGCCTTCTTCCCCCTGGTGGCCTACCTCGAGCGGCTCACCGCGGACGCGGCGCGCGTCGGGGAGCTGGGGCCCGTGCTCCAGGAGCAAATCCGCTTCCGGCATGACCCGTCCTTGGGCTTCTCCGCTGGCGATGTCAGCGCGCTGGAGCTGCGGCAGGTGCCCGCCCAGGAAGAGGACGCCCTGGCCAGGCGGCCCCTGTTCGAGGTCATCACCTCGTTCCTCGGCCTCACCGGCTCGGTGTCGCCGCTGCCCATGTTCATGGCCGAGGAGGTGGTCCAGGAGGATCCCGACCGCCCCGTGCGGCGCGAGTTCCTGGACCTGTTCCACCATCGGCTGCTCTCACTGCTCTTCCGGATCGAGTCGCGCTACCGCGTCACCAGTGAGCTGACGTCCGACTGCGAGGACCAGTGGTCCCGGCGCCTGCTGGCCCTGGCGGGCTTCGACACGTTCGATCGGAAGCGGACCGGGAAGCTGCCCGCCTGGCGCATGCTGCGCATCGTTCCCATCCTCGCCAGCCGCGTGCGCACCGCCGAGAAGCTGGAGCTGGCGCTCCAGGACGTGCTCAGTGAGGAGCTCGGGGGCGCGCGCGTCACCGTGCACCAGTTCATGGGCCGGTGGGTGGACATCGACGCGCGGATGCAGCTGGGCCGCGCCCACCACCAGCTCGGGCGCACCACGCTGCTGGGGGGCCGGGCCTTCGATCGCACCGGGCGCTTCCAGATCGACATCGGCCCCCTGCCGCCCCAGGCCTGGCGGCGCTTGATGCCCGAGGGCGACCTGTATCCCCTCGCCTGCGAGGTGGTGGCGCTCTGCACGCGCGACCCCCTCGAGTACAGCTTCGAGCTCTCGCTGAGCGAGAGTGTCCAGCACTCGTTCCAGCTCACCCGGAACGAGCCGTCCCGGCTCGGACGGGACACCTGGCTCGGCACGAACCGGCAGAGCCGGATCTCCGTCCCGGGCGCCCCCTGACCCGCCCCCGTTCTCCTGGAGCCCGTCCCCATGCGCGTCGATCCGCAGGCCCTCGTGAAGCGCTTGACCCCCACCGCCACCCGCCTGCTCGAGGCGGCGGTCGGCCAGGCCAGCACCCGCCACTGTCATGAGATCGTCGTCGAGCACGTGCTCGCCCAGCTGCTTGGGGCCGAGGACTCGGACGCCGCCGTGCTGCTGCGCCGCTTCGAGGTGGATCCCCGGCGTTTCGCGAGCAGCCTGGAGCAGGCCCTGCGCGGCCTGCGCACGGGGAGCGCGGCCCGGCCGGTGTTCTCCGAGTCCGTCTTCCAGTGGTTCGAGGACGCGTGGCTGCTCGCGTCACTCCAGCTGGGGGACACGCGCATCCGCACGGGGGTGCTGCTGGCGCAGTTCCTCCTGCGGCCGAGCCGCTACACCGCCGAGCACTTCGCGGAGCTGGACGCCGTCCCCCTGGATGCGCTGAAGCGCTCGCTGGCGGAGGTGCTGCGCCCGGGGGCGGAGACGGTGGAGGCCGCGCCCGCCGCCAGCGGAGGCCCGAGCCCGGGCGCCGCGCCGGGACGCGCCGACGAGAGCACGCTCAAGCGCTTCGCCACCTCGTTCACCGCGCGGGTGCGCGAGGGGAAGATCGATCCCGTCTTCGGCCGCCACCGGGAGATCGCCCAGCTCGTGGACATCCTCTCGCGGCGCCGCAAGAACAACCCCTTGCTGGTGGGCGAGCCCGGCGTGGGCAAGACGGCCCTGGTGGAGGGACTCGCCTGGGCGATCGTCAAGGGCGAGGTGCCCGATGCGCTCAAGAACGTGGAGCTGCTGGGACTGGACCTGGGGCTGCTCCAGGCCGGCGCGGGAGTGCGGGGCGAGTTCGAGAACCGGCTCAAGGCCGTCATCGCCGAGGTGACGTCCTCGCCCGTGCCCATCGTCCTCTTCATCGACGAGGCCCACACGCTCATCGGCGCGGGGGGGGCCACGGGGGGCAGTGACGCCGCCAACCTGCTCAAGCCGGCGCTCGCGCGCGGGGAGCTGCGCACGCTCGCGGCCACCACCTGGTCCGAGTACAAGAAGTACTTCGAGAAGGACGCGGCCCTGGAGCGCCGCTTCCAGCCGGTGAAGGTGGAGGAGCCGAGCGAGGAGGACGCGATCCTCATGCTGCGCGGCCTGCGCGCCACCTACGAGGCCGCCCACGGTGTCGTCATCCGGGACGAGGCCATCACCGCGGCGGTGCGGCTGTCGCACCGCTACATCTCCGGGCGCCAGTTGCCGGACAAGGCGGTGGACCTCTTGGACACGGCCGCGGCGCGGGTGCGCATCGAGCAGTCCACGCGGCCCGAGGAGCTGTCCGCCCTGGAGGCCCGCATCGCCGGCGTGGAGCGGGAGCGGGACGCGCGCAAGCGGGACCTGATGGACGGGCACTCGGGAGACGCGGCGGAGCTGGAGGACCTGGAGGCGAAGCTCCGGGCGCTGCACGACGCGGTGGCCACGCTCCGGGGCCGCTGGGAGGGCGAGCGCACGGCGGTGGCCGCGCTCCAGGCCGCGCGCAAGGCCCAGGCGGAGAACGCGGCCGGGGCCTCCCGGACGGCGGTGGGCGAGGCGGCGGCTGCGGTGGCGCGCAGCCGGGGCGAGGAGGCCCTGGTGCACGCGGACGTAGACGCGGAGGTGGTGGCCCGGGTGGTGTCGGGGTGGACGGGCGTGCCCGTGGGCAAGATGCGCGGGGATGCCCTGGAGGCCGTGCTCGGCCTGGAGGCGAAGCTCAAGTCGCGGGTGCGGGGACAGACCGCGGCGCTCCAGAAGGTGGCCGAGACGCTGCGCATCTCCCAGGCCGGCATCCGCGACCCGGAAGCCCCCATCGGCGTGCTGCTCTTCGTGGGCCCGAGCGGCGTGGGCAAGACGGAGACGGCGCTCGCCCTGGCGGACAGCCTCTATGGCGGCGAGCGCTTCATGACCACGCTCAACATGTCCGAGTTCCAGGAGAAGCACACCGTCTCCCGGCTCATCGGCTCGCCCCCCGGGTACGTGGGCTTCGGCCAGGGCGGCCTGCTGACGGAGGCGGTGCGGCAGCGACCCTACTCCGTGGTGCTGCTCGACGAGTGCGAGAAGGCCGACCTGGAGGTGATGAACCTCTTCTACCAGGTGTTCGACAAGGGCCTGCTCTCGGACGGCGAGGGCCGCGCGGTGGACTTCCGCAACACCGTCCTCATCCTCACGAGCAACCTGGCCTCCGAGCAGGTGATGCGCCTGTACGCGCACGGCGCCACGCCCTCCGCCGAGGAGGTGGCGGCGGCCATCCGCCCCACCCTGAGCCAGCACTTCAAGCCCGCCCTGCTCGCGCGCATGACCATCGTCCCCTTCGCCCCCGTGGGCCCGGACGTCATGCGGGACATCACCGGCATGAAGCTCGCCGTGCTCGCGGACCGGCTGCGCGCCAGCCACCGGATTGAAACGACCTTCGCCCCGGAGCTCGTGGACACACTCGCGCGCCGGTGCACCGAGTCGGAGAAGGGCGCGCGCAACGTGGAGCACCTACTGCGCGGCTCGCTGATGCCCGAGGTCGCGCGCGAGCTGCTCCAGTGCCTGGTGGCGCAGCGCCTGCCCACGCACCTGCACGTCGGCCTCACCGCCGAGGGGCGCTGGCACACCGCGTTCACCGGCTCCCGAGCCTGATTCCTCTTTTCCAAACGAGCGACGCACCATGAAGCGAACGTCCCTTCTCGTCAGCGCGGGTCTGCTGCTCCTGCTCACCGGCTGCGCGGCCCCGCGCAAGGCGGGCATGTGTTCCATCGCCGTTCCCCGGGAGGCCCGGCTGGTGCTCTCGGCGGAGGAGTGGTTCGACCTCTTGTTGCACGGCTATGACCGCGAGCAGGGCACCGCGGCCCGGCCCACGCTGGACTGCTCGGGCTCTCCCGTGGTGTGGCAGGAGCCCGCGGCGGACGAATGCCGTCAGCCGGGACCGGACGTGCCCCTGTTGCCCACGAGTCCACGCCTCACGGACGAGGATCTCGTCATGGCGACGCTCCAGGCGGACCAGCGCCTAGTATGGGTCATCACGCGGCGCTACGCCAATGGAGAGGCGCTGGGACCCGTGGGACTGGTGGAGCGCACGGACACCGGACTCGTTGTTCGTGCCCTGGGCAGCCTGCGCTCCTTCCCACTCCACTCCAAGCTGACGCTGGAGCGCGTGGGTGGCACGCAGGTCCTGGTCGCCGAGGGAGAGCAGTGCACCCTGGAGGGCCCCTCGGTGTGCCGCCGCTTCGCGCGGCTGTTGCCCCTGCGGCACGGGCGCTTCTTCGCCGAGACCGTGACGAGCCAGGACGGCAAGTGTCTGGGCCCCACGTGGTTTCCCTTCAGCCACGAGCAGAACTTCCTGCTTCCGAGCGGCCTGCACCGTCAGCTGGTGATGACCTCCACCCTCAAGTTCGACGCCGATGGCATCCGCATCAACGAGGAGGTGACCGTGCATGACCTGGATCCCAAGCGGCCCGCCCTGCCTGCCCGCCTCCAACGGCGCGTCTCCGCCGAGCGGAAGCTCCAGCTCAAGGGTAACCAGATGGAGGGTACGGATGCCTCCCTGTGGGTGCGGCTGGAGGAGCAGGAGAAGCGAAAGGGCGCCACTCGCCTGGAGGCGACGACCTCGGCCCAGGCCAAGAGCACGCCATGAGCAAGCCCCTGCCTGGACAGCTCAGCCTCTCGGTGACGGGCCGGGGCGACACGGTCACCCACGGTCCCGAGCGCCATGAGACGGCCTCCCAGTCGGCCCCACTGCCGGTGCTCGTCATCGGCGCCGCGGGCCGCACGGGACGATGCCTTGTCGAGTTCGCGCTCGCCCAGGGGCATCTGGTGACCGCGTTCGCGCGGAATCTCCGCGCCCTGCCCGCCCCCCATGCCCGGCTGCGGCACGTCCAGGGCCGACTCGAGGACGCGGAGGCCGTGGAGCAGGCCGTGCAGCGGCAGCACGCCGTGCTGTGCGCCGTGGGGCCCACGGGCCGGAAGGATGCCGAGGCCATCGCCCAGGGGACCCGCGGCCTCGTCGAGGCGATGCAGCGCCAGCAGGTCCGGCGCCTCGTCTACGTGCCCTACCACGACAAGGCAAACGGCTGGGGGCCCTCGGCGCTCTTCGAGAAGCTCATGGCCTCCTTCCGGCCGCGCGAGGCCAACGACTGGCAACGCCGGGTGGAGGTCATCCGGGAGAGTTCCCTGGAGTGGGTCATCGTCCGGCCCACCCGGCTCACGAATGCGCCGGCGACCCGTGTGCACCAGGTCTCCATCAACCAGGGAAGAGTGCCCTTGCGCATCTCCCGGGCCGACGTGGCGGAGTTCATGCTTGAGCAGGTGCGCTCGCCCCGCTACGTCCGTAAGTCCCCCGTCATCGGCGGTTGAGCTACAAGCCAGACGTCTTGGTGAGGATCTCCTTCATCACCTCCGACGTCCCGCCCCCGATGGTGAGCAGACGCAGGTCGCGCCAGGCCCGCGCGATGTGCGTCTCCTCGATGTAGCCCATGCCACCGAAGAACTGCTGCACGTCGTAGGCGACCCGCTGCGCCAAGTCCGTGGAGAAGAGCTTGGCCATGGAGATCTCCCGCACGGCGTTCTGCTTCGCGTCGAAGAGCGCCACCGCGTGATAGGTGAGCCGCTTGGCCGCCTCGATGGACGCCATGTGCTCCACCAGCTTGTGCCGCCAGACCTGGAAGCCCAGCAAGGGCTTTCCAAACGCCTTGCGCTCGCGGCCATACTCGATGGCGTCTTCAATCATGCGCTCCATCGCGCCCACCGCGCAGATGGCACTCACCAGGCGCTCGCCCTGGAAGTTCGTCATGATGTGGTAGAAGCCCTGGTTCTCCTGCCCGAGCACGTAGCGGCGGGGAATGCGGCAGTCCTCGAAATAGAGGATGGCCGTGTCCGAGGACAGGTTGCCCACCTTGTCGAGCTTCTTGGACACCCCGAAGCCCTTCACGTCCGTGGGGAACGTCACCAGCGAGATGCCCGCGTGGCCCGCGCCGCCCGTGCGCACCCCCAGCGTGATGAAGTCCGCGCGCGTGCCGTTGGTGATCCACATCTTCGAGCCGTTGATGACGTAGTCATCCCCGTCCACCCGCGCCGTCGTCTGCATGTTCGCCACGTCCGAGCCCTGCCCCGGCTCGCTCACGCCCAGCGCCGCGATCTTCTCGCCCGCCAGCGCCGGCGCGAGGAACTCCCGCTTCTGCTCGTCCGTGCCAATCTCGTTGATGATGGGCGTCGCCATCTGGCTTTGCACCAGCAGGGCCATGTTCACGCCCGCGTTGCGGCTGCGCGACAGCTCCTCGGTGAAGGCCGTCACGTACCAGTAGTCCAGCCCGCTGCCGCCCGCCTCCGGCCCGTGGTTGATGCCCAGGAAGCCCAGCTCGCCACACTTGCGGAACAGCTCCTTCGGGAAGATGCCCGCCCGGTCCCAGTCCAAGGCATGCGGCGTCATCTCCTTCTCCACGAACGCGCGCACCGTCCGGCGAAACGCCTCATGCTCCTCGGTGAATGGATTGGACAGGCTCATGGGGGACTCCTTGGGGTCGGGAATGAACGCGGGGGATAGTACACGCATGCCCGCCGCTCCCTTCATCCTGCTCGCGCTCCTCGCCGCCGCCCCGTCCGCCCGGCCCTCCTCCGGCGACGTCCTCGGCGACTGGTGCCGCGAGGCCGCCGCGGACCCGCTCAACCCCTGGGCCCTCGCCCATGGGCTGGCCTTCGAGCGCCGCGCCTTCCGCGCCCGGGATGGACGCCTCGCCGCGGACGTCATCGTCTCGGACTTCCTCCAGCACGACCCCCTCCACTTCGCGGCCTCCACGCCCGACGGCACGCCCGTGGAGCCCCACCCCCACTTGATGGCCAAGAGCCTGCTGCTCGCGGGTTTCCCCCTCTCGCATGTCTTCCGGACCCCCTCCGGACCCGTGCCCCTGCGCGCGATCCTCGCGACCGTCTCGCGTGACTTCCGCCCCGAGGTAGCGCTCTCGCCCCAGGGCGCGTGGATGCTCGATGTCCTCGCCCATGCCCTGCCCGCCTCCGGCACCTTCACCCCCAGCGTGGGCCCCGCCGTCCACATCGGCCCGCTGATGGACGAGGCCCTCGCCCTGCTCGAGCGCGAGGAGGCGGACCTGCTCGCGGGCATGAAGGCGGGCCTGCCCCAGGTACCCAAGCGCAAGCAAGGCCTCTACGCGCACCCGTGTGGCGGACTGCATCTGGTGCAGGCCGTGCTCACCCACGCGCGTCACCCCACCGTGCGCGCCGCCTGGGGCTCGCGGCTCGACACCCAGGTGGACCTGCTCTTCTACCGGCTCGGCTCCGAGGCCCGGCAGTACGACGCCGCCCTCGCCGCCACGCCCCCCGCCGAGCGTCTTCCCGTGCTCGTGCAGAGGGTGAAGTTCTACGGCCACTGGCTGGAGACCCTCGGCCGCTACCGCGACGAGACGGGCTGGAAGCCCACCCCCGCGCAGCTCCAGTCCCTCCAGCACGCGGGCGCCCTGCTCGATGGCGCGGTGCGCCGTCTCGATGCGTCGGGCGCCTGGCGGACCCGGGAGGCCCTGAAGGCCGCGCGCAGCCCCCTCTTCCTCGATCTCACGGGCGACACGTGTCACGCGGCGCGCGGCTGGCATGACTGGAGACACCACCTGGGAGGTTGATACAAGGGCGTCATGCCCATCCCCTTTCGCCTCCTGGCCGCCACCGTGGCCCTGGCCGGGCTCGCGCTGTCCGGCTGCAAGAAGGAGAGCTGTCTCGGCAACGAGGCCTCGTGTCAGGTGCTCAGTCCCTGCACCGCGCTGAGCTACACGTGCGACCCCGCCGCGCAGTCGCTCGAGGTGCGCACGCTCACGCCCGCCGACAAGCGCGTGGGCAGCAACGATCCCGTCCCCGGCCCCGAGACCGTGCCCGGCGGCCTCAACGCCATCGCCTCGCGGGGCGACATCCTCCTGGGCAATGACCGCGCGGTGGCCGTGCTCGCGGGCCTCGGCAACACGCACCTGCTCGACCCCGGCGGCGGTTCGCTCCTGGACCTGAGCGTGCGCGGCAAGAACAACGACGGCCTCAACCAGGTGCTCCCCGTGGTGGGCGTGCTCCCGGCCGATGCCGTGCACTACACCTCCATGCGCGTCATCGACGAGCGGCCCACCCGCGTGGCCGTGCAGTTCGATGGCACGCTCGATGGCAAGCCCGAGTTCCCCGTCCACACCCTCTACGAGATGCGCCCCTGCGAGCCCGGCGTGCGCATCCGCACCGAGGTGGTGAATGCCTCCGTGGACCCGCAGCTCTGGGCGCTCTCGGATGGCTTCTACTGGAGCGGTCGCGAGGCCCTGCCCTTCACGCCCTCCAAGGGCTCGGGCTACGCGCACCCGAGCTTCAGCCTGCTCACGATCGGGGACGTCTACATCCAGTACCCCTACCTGGCCGCGGCGCTGCCCTCCGAGCCCGGTGTGAGCTACGCCCACGTGGCCTGCGGCGAGACGGACCTGCTCCAGGGCTTCCAGAGCGATCAGATCTCCACCTCGGGCCTGCCCCGCACCGTGGTGCCCCCGCGCGACTACCTCGTCTTCGAGCGCTTCCTCGCCGTGGGCGAACGGGGCGACGCCGCCGCCGCGGCGGACCTCGCCCAGGAGCTGCGCCAGAAGCTGCGCGGAGAAACCTACGTCACGCTGCGGGGCACGGTGACCCGCCGGCAGCCGACCACCGACCAGCCCCACACGTTGAGCATCCTCGTGAGCGAGGGCCAGCTGTCCGCTGGCGCGGAGACGCGCATCCCGTGGACGCAGATCACCCCCGACACCGAAGGGCGCTTCGAGGCGCGGGTGCCCGCGGGCCGCGACTACGTGGTGGAACTGCATGCCTTTGGCCGCAAGGTGGCTGACCGGCAGCTGGACAAGGTGACAGCAGATCTGGACCTGGGCACCTTCGCCGAGCCCTCGCACTCCCGGCTCACGGTGCGCGTCGAGGACGCGGTGGACAGCGCCGCGCTCACCGCCGAGGTCTTCCTGGTGCCCGTGGACGCGACGGTCGCGGCGGACACCACGGGCAGCCTGCACGGCGCCTTCGGCACCTGCGCGCCCTGGCTGGGGCCTCCGCCGGGGCCCTCGCCCGCGTGCAACCGCTTCCTCGTCACCAACGGCACCGCCACCGTGAACGTCCCCCCGGGCCGCTTCCACGTGTATGCCTTCAAGGGCCCGTTCTGGACGCTCGGCCACGACACGGTGACGTTCGACCGCGCCGACACCACCCTCTCCTTCCGCCTGCGCCCCCTGCCCCTGCAGCCCTCCGGCACCGTGAGCGCGGACCTGCACGTGCACGGCGCCGCCAGCTTCGACAGCTCGCTGCCCGACCTGGACCGGGTGCTGTCCTTCGCCGCCACGGACCTCCAGGTCATCGTCGCGTCGGACCATGACGTCGTCTACGACTACAGCCAGGTCGTCCGGAGCCTCGGCCTCCAGGAGCGCATGAGCACCGTGGCGGGCCTGGAGACCACCGGCCACATCCTCTGGCTCAAGCGCCACGGCTACGACATCCCGCTCGTGGTGGGCCACTACAACTTCTGGCCCCTCGCGTACGACCCCACCCAGGTGCGCAACGGCGCCCCGGACGACGAGCGTGTCGAGCCCGGCGAGCTGTTCGACCGGGTGAAGGCCAGCGCCCCGCCCGCGCTCCAGGAGCAGCTGCTCATCCAGCTCAACCACCCCTGGGCCAACCAGGAGTTCGGCCGCGACCTGGGCTTCCCCCGCGCGCTCGCGCTCAACACGCTCAAGAACCTGCCCACCCATGACGATGGCACCAACGGCGGCATCTACGTGCGCACGCCCCGGGGCGGCTTCGCCAACAACGGCCAGCACACCCAGGAGGTGATGAATGGCTCGGCCAACGGCCTGCTGCCCAGCTACCGCGCCTTCTGGTTCTACGTGCTCGGCCAGGGCCAGCTCGTGACGGGCACGGCCAACAGCGACTCGCACAGCCTCACCGACAACACCGTGGGCATGCCGCGCAACATCGTCTACGCGAACACCCAGGCGGGGCCCGGCTTCGACACCGCCCGCTTCAACGCGGCCCTCAAGGCCGGTGACGCCTTCGGCACCAACGGCCCCGTCATCGAGGCCACCCTGGACACCGCCACCGGCCGCCAGCGCCACGGCCTGCGCCCGGTGGTGCCCGCTCCCGACGCCCAGTTGCACCTCAAGGTCTCCGCCGCCCCCTGGGTGCCCGTGGACGAGGTGCGCATCATCGTCAACGGCCGGCTCGTCAAGACGCTGGAGGGCGCGGCGCTCCAGCGGCCCCCGGATGCCCTGGGCACGGAGGGCCTGGTGCGCTACGAGGGCGCGCTGCCCCTGTCCGAGCTCGTCACCGGCACCGGGGACGCCTGGCTGGTGGTGGAGGCCGGCACGGCCCTGCAGCTCACGGCCGACTTCGGCGGCCCCGGCGGCGACGGCCCGGACGGCATCCCCGACACGGGCGACAACAACGGCGACGGCGTGGTGGACCGGCGCGACATCGCCGAGGGCTCCGCGTACGGCCCGCTGAAGGATCCCGTCCTGCCCACCGAGGAGAGCAACCCCCTGTTCCACTACGCGCAGATCCTCGGCGGCTACCCCTACGCCTTCACCAACCCCTTCATCCTCGACCGGAACGGCAACGGACGCTTCGATGCCCCCGGCGTGACCGCGCCGTGAACCGAGGGCCATCCGTGAATCCCTTCCGACCGCTGCTCGCCGCACTCGTGCCGCTCCTGCTCGCGGCCCCCGCCGCCCGGGCCGAGGGCCCGTGCGACACCTGGGTGTCCCCCGCGCTCCCCGAGGGCCCCGTGCCCTTCGGCTTCCAGGCCGCCGACGTGGCCACCGGCCGCCGCGCCTGCCCTCGCACCGAGGTGGGCCTGGGCGTCCAGGGCCAGGCCCTCATCGAGACCCAGAACCTCTATGGCGCCATCACCGCCACGGGGCTCGTGTCCGGCAGCCTCGCCGTGCGCCGGGACGTGGAGCTGTTCGCCACGCTCGAGGTGCCGCGCTTCCAGTACGTGCAGAACGCCTCGCTCACCGGCTCGCGGCTCACCCTGGGCCAGCTCACCGTGGGCGGCACCTGGCTCGGCTTCACCCGGGGCGCCTTCGCCCTGGCCCCGAGCGTCCGGCTGCAACTGCCCACCTCCTTCGCGAGCCCGCGCACCCGCACGCTCGGCGGCGAGGTGGGCGCCGCGGTGCTCTACCGCCCCGTGCCCCGCTTCGACGTGCACGGCTACGCGGGCGTGGACGCGGACCTGGGGCTCGGGGCCGCCGCCGCCCAGCCCCGCGCCGGGGTGCTGCTCAACGCGGGTGCCGCGTACGCCCTGTGCTCGGGCTTCGCCGCCGTGCTCGACGCCAACGTGCGCCTGGGCCGCCGGGCGGGGCTCGACTCCGTGGCCCCCGCGATCGGCCTGCGCTTTCGCGCGGGCGAGCACTTCGGCGCGGAGCTCGGCGCGGCCCTGCCCGTGCTCGGCGCCGAGCGCAGCCTGGTGAGCGGCGGGCTCAAGCTCTCCTGGCGGCTGTGACGGGCTAGAGGAACGTCATGGCGCGCTGGAGCGCGCGCGCCGCGTCGTCCCCGTGCGCCACCTTCTCGTGTGCCACCACGAGCCGCACGAGCCCGGGCAGTTCCGCGTAGCGCCTCAGGTTCTCGCGGAACGCCGCCTTGTCCTTGATGAACAGGAGCTTGCTCAGCCGGGAGACGCGCGGGCCCGGCGCCGAGCCCATGACGGTGGTGATGAGCCAGCCCAGCACATCCTTCTTCGGATCCATGTTGAAGACGGCGTCGTTGAGCACCACCGTCGTCCCGTCCTTCGAGCGCACGAGCATCGCGCCCTCGGCCTCCTTCACTCCGTCCAGCGTCTCCAGCCGGACCGTGTCGTCGGCCGGGAAGTCCTCGTAGGCGCCGTCCACGCGCACCCGCTCCTCCACCTTGGCGCGGCTGCCCCGGGGCGCGTAGACCTTCAGGTCCGGGTAGCGCTTGAGGTAGGCGGGCGCGTCCAGCCGGTGCAGCCCATTGGGCACGAGCAGGACCGCGGGCCGACCCAGTGCCTCCAGCTCGCGCAGTTCCTTGTCGCCCAGGGCGATGGCGCTGTGGATGACGAGCGTGCCGTCCCCGCGGCGCGCCACCGTCATCACGCGCTTGAGCGACATGTCCGGCAGATCGCCCTCCACCCACCAGAGGTTGTCGGAGAGCGGTACCAGCGGACCGTGCCGCAATACGTTCCAGTCGTCGGAGATCTTGGAGGCCATGGGGCGCCACCCTAACCCGGGGCGTCACACGCCGAACACACCGCGTGAACACGGTTGGCACGTCCCTGTCCGCGCTTCCAGCATGGCGCCCACCATGCACCACAGCCGACTCAGCACCTTCGTCATCGACTGCCAGTCCGAGGACCTCGAGCGGGCCACCGACTTCTGGAGCCAGGCGCTCGGCCGCGACGTGAAGCCGCCGCAAGCCGACAGCCCCGGGTACCGCGAGCTGGCGACCTCGTCCGAGGAGCCCCTGGTGCTCATCCAGCGGGTGGACCACCCCGGCCGCATCCACCTGGACATCGAGGCGGATGACCTGGAGGCGGAGGCGAAGCGGCTCGAGGCGCTCGGGGCCAAACGCGTGGCCTTCATCAAGCGCTGGTGGGTGATGGAAGCGCCCACGGGCCAGCGCTTCTGCATCGTCAATCCCCAGCGCGGACCGCTGGACGCACAGAACGCCAACGCGTGGAGCGGCGGCGAGTAGTTCCCGCCCTGGCGCTACTCGGGGTCGTCGTCCGAGGACGTCGGGGAGAGTTCCTTGATGGGCAGCAGCACGCGAAAGCACGTCCCCTCGCCCACGCGGCTCTCCACCTGGATGTCCCCGCCCAGGCCCTTCACGATGCTGTGACTGATGGACAAGCCCAGGCCCGTGCCCACGCCCACGGGCTTGGTGGAGAAGAAGGGATCGAAGATGCGCTTGAGGTGCTCGGGCGCGATGCCGTTGCCCGAGTCGCGCACCTCCACCACCACCCAGGGGGCCTCCTCGCGCAGGGTCACCTCCACCGTGTGGCGGTCCGGGGTCCCCTCGGGGATGGCCTGCGCGGCGTTGAGCAGCAGGTTGAGGAAGACCTGCCCCAGGCGCTCCTCGCTGCCCTTGACCCGCGGCACCTCGCTCAAGCGGTTGATGAACCGGGCGCGCATCTTGATGGTGCCCAGGGACATGTGGATGGAGCGCGTGAGCGCCTTCTCCACGTCCGCCAGATCCTCGACCGAGTCCTCGCCCCGCGCGTAGGTCTTCAGGTCCCGCGTGACGTGCGAGAGCCGCTGCGTGCCCTGTCGCGCCTCGTCCAGGGCCTCGGCGCACTCGTCGAGCACCACCGACGCGGCCGACAGCTCGGCGGTCCCACCCTCGCCCCGCAGCAGCTTGGACAGCTCGGCCAGGCCCTTGAGGGCGAAGTTGAGGTTGGAGGAGATGAAGGCCAGGGGGTTGCTCACCTCGTGCGCCACGCTCGCCGCCAGGGTTCCCAGCGCGGCGAGCCGGTCCGCCTGCAACAGGCGCAGTTCCAGGGTCTTCTGCAAGGTGATGTCCCGGATGAGGAAGGTCACGCTCGGCAGGGGGGAGAGCGACAGGACCTCGGAGCAGAACCAGCGGCGTCCGCCCGCCACCTCCAGGGCGTACTCGAAGCGGTCGAAATGGCCCGTGGCCACCACGCGGCTGACTCGCTCCACCATGGGCTCGGCGGTCTCGGGCCCGAGGATCTCGTGCAGCCTGCGCCCGCGCATCGACGCCTGCGGTGCCGCCAGCAGATCGTCCGAGCGGGCCCAGACCGACAAGCAGCGGCCCTCCGCGTCCAGTTCCATGACGATGCCGTCCGTCTGACCGAGCACGGCGCGCAGACGCTCATCGGAAGCCTCGAGCTGGCGCTGCAACGATTCATCACTCCCAGGAGAGAGAGAAGAGGCACTCCGGCCCGCGGAATCACTCATGGCGGTCACGTACACCCCATCTTGCCTCAGTTCGCGGCGCGGCGCCGCCGCCGAATCCATGGCGTCACGTGTCATCTAGACGGAGCGTCCGTGTCGCTCCTACGGAGAGAAGGCGCCGATCCGAGCCCATGATTTCCAGTGTAGACACGGAGTCTTCAGCCACGCTCGCCCGCTCCCTCGCATTCACGGCCTGGCGGGCAGGCGCTCCACGGAATGGCTGGTGCGCGAACGGTCCCGCTCTGTTGGGTTGTCGCTCAATATACCGATCGGTATATCCCTGGCGTGGAGACGCGAGCCCTCATCCAGAGCCAGGCCTTGAAGCTCTTCGCCGCGCGCGGCTACGACGCCATTGGCGTGCAGGAAATCTGCGAGGCCTCGGGCATCACCAAGCCCACGCTCTACCATCACTTCGGCAACAAGCGCGGGCTGCTCGACGCGCTGTTGCACGAGCGCTGCGAGCCCTGGCTCCTCCGGCTCGAGCAGGCGACGGAGTACCGGGGAGACCTGCCCGGGACGCTCCAGCGCACCACCGAGGTCTGCTTCCAGTTCGCCCGCGAGGAGCCGCTCTTGAGCGGGTTGCTGCTCGCGCTCCGGTTCGCGCCGCCGGAGAGCGAGGCCCGCCCGACCGCGGCCCGCATCAATGACAGACAGCGTGCGCTATTGCTGGAGCTCTTCCGCCGCGCGGCCCAGCAGCACGGCAACATGCGCGAGCGACATGCCGTCCACGCCGAGGCCTTCCTCGGCCTGTTGCAGACCTACGTGGGAATGGCCCTGGAGGGCCGCTGCACCCTGAATGACGCCACGGCCCGGCAGGCCGTCCAGCACTTCTCATACGGAATCTATTCGTAGCACCCCGGGCCCCCCCCGGCCCGTCTTCCCAGACAACCTTCCCGCGTCTCGTGCGCGGAAGTGGAGATCGCCATGCCTTCATGGGCCTCGGATGCCATTGTCTATCACCTCTACCCGCTCGGACTGTGCGGCGCGCCCGCGCGCAATGACTTTCAGTCTCCTCCCGTTTCCCGGCTGGCCCGGCTGCGCGGGTGGACGCCGCACCTGCGCGCCCTGGGCATGAACGCCGTGTACCTGGGCCCCGTCTTCGAGTCGGGCACGCATGGTTATGACACGGCCGACTACACGCGGGTGGACCGGCGCCTGGGCACGAACGCGGACCTGCGCCAGTGGCGGGACGAGCTGCACGCGGCGGGCATCCGCCTCGTCGTCGACACGGTCTTCCACCACGTGGGGCGGGACTTCTGGGCCTTCCAGGATCTGCGCGCGCGGGGCGAGCAGTCGCGCTACCGGGACTGGTTCGCGGGGGTCGACTTCCGCCAGCGCAGCCCGCTCGGGGATGCGTTCGCCTACGAGACGTGGCGCGGCCACGCGAGCCTGGTGAAGTGGAACCTGCGCAACCCCGAGGTGCGCGCCTACCTGTTCGGCGTGGTGGAGGGGTGGATCTCCGCGTTTGGCATCGACGGCCTCCGGCTCGACGTGGCCGAGGACATGGACCTCGACTTCCTGCGGGAGCTGGCCGCCTGGCGCCACCGCGTGAAGCCCGACCTGTGGCTGCTGGGCGAGGCCATCCACGGGGACTACCGGCGGCTGGTCAATCCCCAGACGCTCGACTCGGCGACCAACTACGAGTGCTACAAGGGGCTGTACTCCAGCCACAACGACCGCAACTACTTCGAGATCGCCCACTCCCTGCACCGCCAGTTCGGCGAGGGCGGCCTCTACAAGGACTTGTCGCTCTACGCCTTCGTGGACAACCACGACGTGGACCGGATCGCCAGCACCCTGCGCGAGCCCGCCCACCTCGTGCCCCTGCACGTGCTGCTGTTCGGCATGCCGGGGGTGCCGTCCGTCTATTACGGCAGCGAATGGGGCCTCCAGGGCCGCAAGCACGGGGGCGACGACGCGCCGCTGCGCCCCGCCCTCGAGGCGCCCGGCGAGAGCCCGTTGACCTCGCTCGTGGCGCGGCTGGCGCGCATCCGCCACGCCACCCCCGCGCTGCGTCGGGGCAGCTACCGGCAGCTCTTCGTGGCCTCCGAGCAGCTCGCCTTCGCCCGCGAACACGAGGGCCAGCGGGTCCTCGTCGCCGTCAACGCCGCCCCCACCCCAGCCACCTTGAGCCTGGAGGCGGGCCGGCCCGAGGGGAGTGTCTTCGTGGATGCGCTCGACCCCAGTGCCTCCTTCCGCGTCCGGGATGGCAGACTGCCGCTGGAGGGGCTCGCGCCCCGCTCGGGGCGGATCCTCGTCCCCGCGTGACGTCCAGACACCGGAGCCGCGCCATGACCCCGTCGCCCCTCAGTCCCACCGGCCCCCGAGGCCTGCCCCTGCTCGGGGTCATCCGCGACGTGCGCCGCGACTCCCTGGGCTTCCTGCGGCGTGCCTCCCGGGAGTACGGCCCCGTCTCCACCTACCGGCTGGGGCCGCGCCGCTCCTACCTCGTGGCGCATCCGGACGGCGTCAAGCACGTGCTCCAGGACAACGTGCGCAACTACACCAAGGACCACGTCAGCTACTCGCTGATGCGGCGGGTCGTCGGGGACGGCCTGCTCACCAGCCAGGGCGACACGTGGCTCAAGCAGCGCCGGCTCGCGCAGCCCGCCTTCCACCGCGCCCGCATCGCCGCCATGGCCACCCAGATGGTGCGCGCCACCCAGGAGCTGTCCGAGCAGTGGAGCGAGTCCCAGCGCTCGGGGGAGCCGCGCCGGGCGTCCCGCGACATGCTGGAGCTCACCCTGCGCATCGTGGGCGAGGCGCTGCTCGGCACCGACGTGCGCGCGCAGACGGACGCCGTGTCCGCCTCCTTCAACGTCCTCAGCGAGCAGATCGTGGGGCGCTTCCGCACGCTGCGGCTGATTCCCCCCATCCTTCCCACCGCCTATGACCGGGCCTTCCGCGAGGCCAATCGCTCGCTGCGCCAGGTGGTGAGCACGCTCGTCACCGAGCGCCGCCGGAACCTGGAGGACCACGGCGATCTGCTGTCCATGTTCATGCTCGCCCAGGACGAGGAGACGGGGGCGCGCATGGATGACGCCCACGTGCAGGACGAGGTGCTCACCATGCTGCTCGCGGGCCACGAGACCACCGCCACGGCCCTGACCTGGACCTGGGCCCTGCTCGAGCAGAACCCCGAGGCCGAGCGCACCCTGCACGCGGAGCTGGACCGGGTGCTCGCGGGCCGCCCGCCCACCGTGGAGGACGTGCCCCGGCTCGAGTACACCCGACGCGTCCTCGACGAGGCCATGCGGCTCTACCCGCCCATCTACATCCTCAGCCGCTCCATCGTGGAGGACGACGTCATCTGTGGCTACCGGGTGCGCGGCGGCACGATGCTCGACCTGAGCCCCTACGCCACGCACCGGCTGCCGGAGTTCTGGCCCGAGCCCGAGCGCTTCGATCCGGACCGCTTCACCCCCGAGCGCGTCGCCGCGCGGCCCCGCTACGCCTACTTCCCGTTCATCGGGGGGCCGCGGCAGTGCATCGGCAACAACTTCGCCCTCATGGAGGGCGTGCTCATCCTCGCCACGCTCGCCCAGCGGCACCGCCCGCGCATGGTGGTCGGCTACACGCTCCGGGCCGAGCCGCTCATCACCTTGCGGCCCTCCGAGGAACTTCCCGTGCACATCAGCGCGCGCTGAGGCTCAGGCGCCGCCCCAGTTCATCGTCAGGCCGCCGTCGATCACCCACGTCTGGCCCGTGACGTAGTCGCCATCGTCCGAGGCGAGGAAGAGCGCCAGCCGGGCGATCTCCTCGGGCTGGCCGGGGCGGTGCCAGGGAATCTCCTTCATCGACTTCTCGCGCTCCTTGGGATCGTCCAGGCGCTTCTGCGTCATGGGCGTCTGGATGAGGCCCGGGGCGATGCCGTTGACGTTGATGCGATCCGGCGCCAGCTCCACCGACAGGCTGCGGGTGAACGAGCCCACGCCCGCCTTGGACATGCCGTAGGGCGCGCTCTGGGAGGTGGGCAGGTGCTGGGCCACCGAGCTGATGTTCACGATGCGGCCCTTGCCGCCGTTCGCCTTGCGCAACTGGATGAAGGGGCGCGCGCAGAAGAGCGGCCCCATGAGGTTGACGCGGAGGATCTTCTCGACCTGCTCGTCCTTGAGCTCGGCCACCGGCACGCTCTCGCCCATGGCCTGGCCCGCGTTGTTCACCAGGATGTCGAGGACCCCCAGCTCCTTCACCGCGCGCTGGAAGAAGGCATTCACGGAGGCCGAGTCCCCCACGTCCCCCTGGAGCACGAGCGCGCGGCGCCCGTGCTTCTCCACGCGCTGGCGCGTCTCCTGCGCGCCCTTCTCGTCCGTGTGGTAGATGATGGCGACGTCCGCGCCCTCCTGTGCGAACAGCGCCGCGATCTCCTGCCCGATTCCCGAGTCCGCCCCCGTGACGAGGGCCCGCTTGCCTTGGAGTTTCATGCGGACAGCAGTGCCCGCCCCACCCGTCCGAGACAAGGCGAACGGGCACCAGACCGAGAGGACTGTTCAGCCGGTGGACGCTTGGACGCGGGGAGATGTGAGCCAGTAGCGCTCGCGTTGGAAGGCATAGGTCGGCAGGACAGCGCGGCGCCGGACCCGGGAGGGCTCGATGGCCGCCCAGTCCACCTCCACGCCCCGGACATACAGCGCGCCGAGTGACGTGAGCAGCGTGCTCCACGCCGGTGAGTCCAGCTCCAGTCGTACTGTCGCCGCCGCGTCCACGGGGCTCACCACGGGAGGCGCCACCGTGCCCGCGAGCGCGCCCCGCAGACCCTCCGCCAGGCCCACCCGCTCGGCGGCCACCGCCGCCACCCAGGCGCCCACGCCCGGGGCCTCCCAGGCCTCCGGCCGTACGCCCCACGCGCGCCACAGCCGCGTCAGCGCCCACGTCCGCACGAACCCGGCCGCCCGGGCCATCGCGTCGCTGGCCGCGCCGCCGAACAGCACCGGCAACAGGGGCCCGTCCACGAGGCCCCCGCTCGCGCTCGCGCCCGCCTCCAGCGCCTCGCGGAACACGGGCTGGGTGTCGAACAGCGCCCGCGTCTCCTCCGGGAAGGCCGGGCCGTCGCTCCTCAAGACGAACACCACGCCGGGCGCGGCGGTGACGGGCGGAGCGAGCCGCGCCGAGGCCGCGCGCAAGAGCCCCTCGCGCACCTCACGCGCGTCCCGCCCCACCACCGCCAGCCGGTGCTCGAAGTGCGTGCGCCCCGTGGCGGCCGTGAAACACAGGTCACCCAGGGGCTCGGGGCTCGTCTCCAGGAAGCGCGCGTGGCGCTCCACCTGCGCGCGCAGGGCCGCCTCGCTCCGCGCCGAGACCACCCACAAATGCGCGGGCCGCTCCACGCCCGGCACCGCCTCGGCGCGCGCGGGAGGCTCGGCGAGCACCACGTGCGCCACCGTGCCCGTGCGCCCATAGGAGGTCACCCCCGCCACGCGCTCGCCCTGGGTGGGCGTCCACGCCGTCAGCTCGCGCGGCACGGTGACGCCCATGCGCGCCCAGTCGATGCGCGGGTTGGGCGTCTTCAGGTGCAGGTGCGGCGGCAGTTGGCCGTGCCGCAGCGCCAGCACCACCTTCATCATGCCCACCACCCCCGAGGCCGCCTCCGCGTAGCCCAGGTTCGTCTTCACCGAGCCCATCCACAGGGACTCGCCTCCCACCCGGCCTTCCTTGAGGGCGGACCACATCGCCTCTGCCTCGATGGGGTCGCCCATGGGCGTGCCCGTACCGTGCGCCTCCAGGTAGCTCACCCGCGCGGGCGCCACGTCCGCCGCCCGCAGCGCCTGGCGGATGACCTCCCGCTGCGCCACCCCATTGGGCACCGTGAAGGCGCTGCTCGGCCCGTCATGTCCCACCGCCGAGCCCCGGATGACCGCGAGGACGTTCGCGCCCCGGGCCCGCGCGTCCGCCAGGCGCTCGAGCACCAGCACCCCGCACGCCTCCGCCCGCCCGAAGCCGTCCGCCGCCGCGTCGAAGCCCCGGCACCGCCCGTCCGGCGACAGCGCCCCGCTGCTGGACAGGTAGATGCTCGCCTCGGGCGACAGCAAGAGGTTCACCCCGCCCGCCAGCGCCAGCGTGCTCTCGCCCTCGCGCAGGCTCTGACACGCCAGGTGCACCGCCACCAGCGAGGAGGAGCACGCCGTGTCCACCACCAGGCTCGGCCCCTGGAAGCCCCACAGGTACGACAGCCGCCCGGCGATGGCGCAGTTGGCCCGCGCCCCCATGAAGTGCGGATCAATGCCCTCCAGGCCCTCGGTGTTCAGCACCCGCTGGCCATAGTCGTTGTTCATCACCCCCACGAAGACGCCCACCCGCTCGCGCCGCGCGCGCGCCACCGCCACCCCCGCGCGCTCCAGCGCCTCCCACCCCACCTCCAGCATCAGCCGCTGCTGGGGATCCATCCGCTCCGCCTCCCGGTCGGACAGGCCGAAGAAGCGCGCGTCGAAGTGCGCCACGTCCCGGAGGAAGCCGCCGCGCCGGGTGCGGATCTTCCCCCGCGCGCCCGGCTCCGGGGAGTACAGCACCTCGGCGTCCCAGCGGTCCGGGGGCACCTCGCTCGTGGCGTCCTCCCCCCGGGCCATCAGCTCCCAGAAGGCCTCGGGCGTCTCCACGCCGCCCGGCAGCCGACACGCCATGCCGACGATCGCGATGGGCTCGCGGCGCGCGGCCTCGGCCTGCTCCAGCCGCGCCTCCAGCTTGCGGATCTTCACCAGCTGCTGCTGCAGCAGCTGGCGGTAGTTGATCTCCTCGCTCATGCCGTCCTCCTCACGAGTCCCTCGCCAGGTCTTCCGCCACCAGCCGCGCCAGCTCCTCGTCCGACAGCCCGTCCAGGTTGTCCCCGGCTCCGGGCGGAGCCACCACGGGTGCCGCCGTCGGCACGGGAGCCACCGCGGGCACCTCGCCCCCGTCCAGCTTCAACACCTCGGCGAGCAGATGGCGCGCCAGGAAGTCGATGGTCGGGTGGTCCAACGCCACCGTGGCCGGCACCGACACCCCGAGCTGCTTCTGGAGAATGTCCCGCAGCTCGATGGCCATCAGCGAGTCCATGCCCAGCTCCGCGAAGCCCTGACGCCAGTCCACGCGTGAGGCCTCCAGCCGCAGCACCCGCGCCGCCTCGTCCTGGAGCCCGCGCGCCAGGAGGCGGGCCCGCTCGTGGGGCGCCACCTCCTGGAGCCGTCGGGCGAGCGGTGCGTCCCGGACGGGTGCGGGGAGTCGCGCCGGCGCGGGCACACGGCCCCCATAGAAGGAGGAGCGGCCCAGGGCCCCGAGCGCCTCCAGGTACACCGGCCACTGAATGGACATGAGCGCCACGTGCGGCGCGCCGTGCCGCAGCGCCTCCTCGAACAGCGCGAGGGCCCGCTGGGTCGGCAATGGGCGGATGCCCCGCCGTGCGAGCGCTCGCGCCAGCTGGCCATCGGGCGCGCCCACCATGCCCGTCTCCGCCCACGGCCCCCAGGCGAGGGACTGCGCTGGAAGCCCCTGGGCCCGCCGCTCGTGCACGAGCGCGTCCAGGAAGGCGTTGGCCACGGCGTAGTTGCCCTGGCCCGGCGAGCCCACGGTGGCCGAGGCCGAGGAGAAGAGGACGAAGAAGTCCAGGGACAGGCCCCGCGTGAGCCGGTGCAGGTTCCACGCGCCCGCCACCTTCGGGTCCATCACCCGCGCGAAGCGCTCGCGGTCCTGCTGGCCGAGCGCCCCGTCATCGAGCACGCCCGCCGCGTGGACGATGCCGCGCAGGGGCGGCGCGTCCACGTCGATGCGGTGCAGCAGCCGCACGATGTCCTCCTCGCGCGAGACGTCCACCGACTCGACGGCGACGTGGGCGCCCGCGCGCTCCAGCTCGAGGATCGCCTCCTCGGCGGCGGACGACGGCGCCCGGCGGCCCACCAACATCAGGTGCCGCGCGCCCCGCTCCACCATCCACTTCGCCACCTCCAGGCCCAGCCCTCCGAGTCCTCCGGTGATGAGGTACGTCGCCTCGCGCGCGAAGCCCACGGCCCCGTCCGCGACCGGCGGGCCCTCGCGCAGCACCGGGTGCAGGCGCGTGCCGCCCCGGAAGGCCACCTCGCGCTCGGCGGGATCCACGCCCGCGGCCAGCTCGGCGAGCAGCAGGTCCAGACCCCCCGCGTCGTCCCCGGGCTCCAGGTCCACCCGGGCCCAGCGCGAGCCGGGCAGTTCCCGATCGATGACCCGGCCCAGGGCCCACAGCGGCGCCTGGGCCAGGGCGGGCGCGGCCCCGGGCGCCACTGTCCGCGCGCCTCGGGTGACGAGCCACACCGGCGTGTCACCTCCGCGCGCGCCCAGGGCCTTCACGAGATCCAACACGCCCCCGCTCGCCTCGAGCACCGCGTGCTGGGCGGCCTCGGCGGAGGCGTTGTCGGGAATGCGCGCGTCGAGCCCCGCGAGGTACACCACTCCCAGGCTCTCCGGCGGCAGTTCTCCCGCGGAGTGGATCCGCCGCACCGTGGCGCCGCTCGCCTCCAGCTGGCGGGCGAGGTGCTCGCCCACGCCGCCCGCATCCATCCACAGGCTCCAGGGGCGCCCTCCGTCCAGGAGCGAGCCCGGGGCGCGTGGCGGCGCGGGGGCCCAGTGCACCTCGTAGCGGGCGTCCTCCGAGCGGGGCGCGGCGCCCACGTGGAAGACCTCGCGGCTCGCCATCCGGCCCCGGAAGCCGAGCGCCTCCGCCACCAGCCCCTCCTCGTCGAAGAGGCGCAGGTCGCCCCCCACGAGGGTGTTCTCCTCCTCGCGGCCCTCGCGGATCCGCGCATGGCACCACACCGCGCCCCTCGGTCGGCGGTGCACGGTGAAGCGCTCGAGGCTGAAGGGGATGAGCAGGGTGTCCTGCTGCTTCGCCAGGAGATCCAACGTCCAGCTCGCGAGCACCTGGAAGCACGAGTCCACCAGGCCCGGGTGCAGCACGTGATCGTCCAGCGAGTCGCGCAGCGCGGGCAGCCGCAGCTCGCCCACCAGCTCATGGCCGCCGCGCGCCACCGAGTGGATCCACTGATAGCCCGGCCCGAGCGTGTAGCCGCGCGCGCGCATGGCCTGGTACAGCGTCTCGCCGGAGTGCCGCTCGGAGCAGCGCGGCAGGAGCTGCTCGCGGGACGACCAGGGCTCGGGGGACGTGGGGGACCCCACGCGCACCGTGCCGCTCGCGTGCAGCACCCAGGCGTCCGTGCCGTCGCGCGCGCCGCTCCAGGACTTCACCTCGAAGGCCCCGCCCCGCTCCGGCGGCGCGACGATGACCTGGAGCGTGCGCTCCTCGTCGTCCCCGAGCGACAGGGCCTGGGGGAAGGCCACGTTCTCCAGCGTGCACACGGGCGAGCCATGCACGTCCTGGAGCACCGATAGCACCAACGACACGTGCGAGGAGCCCGCGGCCACCCGCGTGCCGAAGAGCCGGTGGTCCTCCAGGTGCACCGGCCCCGAGGGGCCATACACCGCCTCGTACACGAGCGCGTCGAGCGCGGGCGAGCGCAGCCGCCGGCCAAAGTGGGGCACGGCGTGAGGCACATGCGACGCCGCGGCCACCGGACGCACCGCCGGCTCGCGCCACCAGTAGCGCTGGCGCTCGAAGGGATAGGTGGGCGCCTCCACCCGGTGTCCACCCGGGGGCGCCGGGGTGCCCTCGCCGAGCGCCTCGGCCCGCGCACGCGCGCCCGCCAATTCCCGTCCCGCTTCCACCTCCAGCAGGCGCGCGCGCAGCTCCTCCGCCGTCCGGGCCGTCCAGGCCCCCCGGTGCTCGAAGCGCGCCCGCCCCACCGCCGCCGTGAAGCACAGGTCCTCCAGGGACGCGCCCGCCTCCAGCGCCCGCGCGTAGCGGCCCGCCAGCACCCGCAGGGCCTCCTCGCTGCGCGCCGAGAGCAGCAGCACGTGCTCGCGCGCCTCGCTCCGGGGTTGCTCGGGCGCCGGGGGGGCTTCCTCCAGCACCACGTGGGCGTTCGTCCCGCTGAAGCCGAACGAGCTCACCCCCGCGAGGCGCCGGCCCTGGGTGGGCGCCCAGTCCGTCAGCGCCACCGGCACCGTCACCCCCATGCCCTTCCAGTCGATGTGGGGGTTGGGCGTCTTCAGGTGCAGGTGCGCGGGCAGTTGCCGGTGCCGCAGCGCCAGCACCACCTTCATCACGCCCGCCACGCCCGCTGCCGACTCCAGGTGGCCCAGGTTCGTCTTCACCGAGCCCATCCACAGCGAGGCGCCCGGCGCCCGGCCCTCCTTGAGCACGGACCACATGGCCTCCGCCTCGATGGGGTCGCCCAGCGACGTGCCCGTGCCGTGGGCCTCCAGATAGCTCACCTCCGCCGGGGCCACGCCACCGCGCCGCAACGCCTGCTGGATGACCTCGCGCTGCGCCAGGCCGTTGGGCACGGTGAGGCCGCTGCTCGGCCCGTCCTGGTTCACCGCCGTGCCCCGGATGAGCGCCAGCACGTTGGAGCCCCGGGCGCGCGCGTCCGACAGCCGCTCGAGCACCAGCACCCCGCAGCCCTCGGCCCGCGCGAAGCCATTGGCCGAGGCGTCGAACGTCTTGCACCGCCCGTCCGGCGCCAGCATGCGCGCCCGGCTCGCCGCCATCATCGGCTCGGGGGCGAGGATGACGTTGACGCCCGCGGCGAGCGCCCGCGTGGACTCGCCCGAGCGCAGGCTCTGACACGCCAGGTGCAGCGCCGTGAGCGACGAGGAGCACGCCGTGTCCACCGCCATGCTCGGGCCCTTGAAGCCGAACGTATACGACACGCGCCCGGCCACCGCGTTGAGCGACGTGCCCGAGGCGAACCACGCATCCACCGCCTCGGGGCGTCCCTGGAGGATGACCCGGGCGTAGTCCGTGGTGGTGACGCCCACGAAGACACCCGTGGCCGAGTCGCGCAACGCCGTCGTGTCCTGGCCCGCCCGCTCCAGCGCCTCCCACGCCACCTCCAGCATCAGCCGCTGCTGGGGATCCATGCTCTCCGCCTCGCGCGGCGAGATGCCGAAGAAGCCCGGATCGAAGCCCGCCACGTCGCGCAGGAAGCCGCCCTGGCGCACGGCCATCTTCCCCGGGGTGGCCGGGTCGGGGTCGTACCAGTCCTCCACCGCCCAGCGATCCCGGGGAATCTCCGAGATGGCATCCGTGCCGTCGCGCAGCAGCCGCCAGAAGGCCTCGGGGGTCTCCACGCCGCCGGGCAGCCGGCACGCCATGCCGACGATGGCGATGGGCTCCTCCGCGTCCACCACCTCCCGGGGCGCGGACGCCGCGGGGGCTTCCTCCACCTGCGAGCCCAGCCGCGTGGCCAGGTGCTCCGTGAGGGCCCGGACGCTCGGGTAGTTGAACGCCAGGGTCGCTGGCAGCGTCAGCCCCAGCGCGGCCTCCAGGCCCGTCTTGAGCTCCACCGCCATGATGGAGTCCAGCCCCAGCTCGTGGAAGCCGCGCGTGTCGTCCACCCCGGCCTCCGCGGGCAGGCCGAGCGTGCGCGACACCGTCTCGCGCACGAGCACGTCCAGGGCCCCGGGCGCGGGGGGACCTCGCGTCGGCGCGCGCGGGACGTTCTCACTCCCGGGCAGCAGCGACAGCAAGGGCCTCGGGCTCCGGGCCTCGAGCAGGGGCCGCAGCCGCTCCCAGTCGACCAGGGCCACCACGCCCTCGGTCACGTCCGCGCCCACCAGCCGCGCCCACCAGGCTCGTCCCGAGGCGCGCGGCAGGGCGCCCAGGCCCACGCTCTCCAACCACCGCCGATCCCGCGCCGTCCCCGTGCCCTCGCCCTCCCAGAGGCCCCAGGCGATGCTCGTGGCCACCAGCCCCTGGGCCCGCCGGTGCGCCGCGAGCGCGTCCAGGAAGGCATTGGCCGCCGCGTAGGCGCCCTCGCCCGCCGAGCCCCACACCGCGGCCACCGACGAGAAGAGCACGAAGAAGTCCAGCGGCGTCTCGCGCGTGAGGGTGTGCAGGTGCCACGCCCCCTCCGCCTTGGGCGCGAGCACGCGGCCGAGCGCGTCCGCGTCCAGCGTCCGGCCCTCGCGCTTCTCGGACACCGCCGCCGCGTGCACGAGACCGCGCAGGGGCGGCAGCGCGCCGCGCATCCGCTCGAGCAGGGCCGCCATGTCCTCGCGCCGGGAGACGTCCGCCTGCACCAGCCACACCTCGGCGCCCGCCGCCTCCAGCTCCCGCACCGCGGAGATCCGCGCCGCGCGCTCATCCCCCTGGCTCACGAGCTCGTCCCAGTGCGCGCGCTCGGGGAAGGCGCCGCGCGAGGTGAGCACCAGGTGCCGCGCGCCCCGACCCACCAGCTCGCGCGCCAGCTCCAGGCCGAGCGCGCCCTGCCCGCCCGTCACCAGGTAGGTGGCGTCCGCGCGCACCGCGAGGGGCTGGGTCGCGGGCGGCTCGCGCTTCACCAGCCGCGCCACTTGCCGCGTGCCGCCCTCCAGGCGGAGCTGATCCTCGCCGCCCGGGGCCTGGAGCGCCGCCCAGAGGCCGTCCACGTCCCCGCCCGCGTCCAGGTCGATGAGTCCGCCCCAGTGCCGGGGGTGCTCCAGCGTCAGGGTCCGTCCGAGGCCCCAGAGCACCGCCTGGGCGGGCGCCTCCCGCCACGCCCCCCGCGTCACGGCCCAGACCCGGGCCCGCGCCTCCGGCACCGCCTCCAGGGCCCGCAGCGCCGCCGTCAGCTCCAGACAGGCCGCGCCCACCTCCGGACCCGTCACGTCCCGCGCGTCCAGCCCCGAGAGCACCACCACGCCCGCGCAGTCGGCCCACGCCGCGCCCTCGGGCAGTCGCCGCGAGCGCACGCAGGTGCCGCCCTGGGCCTCGATGCGCGCGGCGAGCCGCTCGGCCACGCCGCCCCCGTCCTCCAGCACCCACCAGGTGCCGGGCGCCGGGCCGGGCACGGGCGCCGCGGCGGGCACGCTCCGCCACTCCACGCCGTACAACTCCCCCGCCTCGGCCGACGCCGCGCGCGGAGCCGGCGCCGACTCGGACAGGGCCCAGTGTCGCTGCCGCTGCCACGGGTAGCGCGGCAGCACCACCCGGCGCCGCGTGGGCTCCGGGTCCACTTTCTTCCAGTCCAGCGCGAGGCCCCGGACGGACAGGTGGCCGAGCACGTCCAACATCTGCTCCAGGTCGTCCTTGCCCTTGCGCAGCGAGGAGAGCCAGCCCGGCCCGTCCCCGAGGCTCGCCCGGCCCAGGCCCAGCAGCGTGGCGTGGGGCCCCACCTCCACGAAGACGTCGATGCCCAGGCCGCGCAGGGCCTCCATGCCCTCGCGGAAGCGCACGGCCTCGCGGGCATGACGCCGCCAGTAGCCCGGCGCGCCCAGCTCCTCGGGCGCCACGGGCCGGCCCGTCACGTTGGACACCAGGGGAATCGTCCCCGGCTTGCGCGCCAGCCGCGCCGCCTTGGCCTCCAGCGCGTCGAGCATCGGCTCCATGAGGTGCGAGTGGAAGGCGTGCGAGACGTTGAGCTTGCGGCAGGAGATGCCCTGGGCCTCCAGGGCCGCGGTGAGACGCGCGACGGCCTCGGCCTCGCCGGACACGGTGAGCTGTCCGGGCGCGTTGTCCGCGGCGATCGAGACGCGGCCCTCCTCCCGGACGAGCAGCGGCGCCACCTGCTCGCGCGAGGCGAACACCGTGGCCATGACACCGCCGGGCGGCAGGCCCTGCATGAGCCGGCCGCGCTCGGCGATGAGCTCCAGCGCGTCCTCCAGGGAGAGGATGCCCGCCACGCACGCGGCGGCGAACTCCCCCACGCTGTGGCCCATGACGGCGGTGGGCACCACGCCCCACGCGCGCCACTGCTCCGCGAGCGCGTACCCCAGGGCGAAGAGCGCCGGCTGGCTGTAGCCCGTCTGATCGATGGGCGAGAGCGCGCCTTCCTTGGGGAAGAGCACCCCGAGCAGATCCATCCTCGGCGCGAGCCGCGCGGCGCAGCGCTCCAGGGCGGCGCGGAAGACGTCGGACGTCTCGAACAGGCGGCGGCCCATGCCAGCGAACTGCGCGCCCTGGCCGGTGAAGAGGAAGGCCACCTTGGGCGGGGCCTCCGCGGCCCGGCCCGAGGCCAGGCGCTCGCGGGGCGCGTGGCCCGGCGTGAACGCGGACAGGTGACCGGCGATCGCCGCCGCCGAGTCGCCCACCACGGCGAGCCGGTACGGCAGGCGCGCGCGCGCGGTGTTGGTGGTGAAGCACACGTCGGCCACGTCCTCGGCCGGGTGGGTGGCCAGGTGCGTGGCGTGGCGGCGGGCCAGCGCCTCCAGCGCGGCCTCGCTCCGAGCGGAGAGCGTGAGCAGGTGCGCGCTGCGCCGGGTGGCGGGCCGCGGGCGCGGGAAAGGCACCGGGGCTTCTTCTATAATGATGTGCGCGTTGGTGCCGCTCATGCCGAAGGCGCTCACGCCCGCGACGCGGGGTGTGCCCGAGCGCGTCCAGGGCACCGTCTCCGTGGGGATGAAGAAGGGCGTGTCCTCCAGGCGGATGCGGGGGTTGAGCCGGGAGAAGTTCAGGTGCCGGGGAATGGCCTCGTGCTGGAGCGCGAGGATGGCCTTCATGAGGCCGGCGATGCCCGCGGCGGCCTCCAGGTGGCCGAGGTTCGTCTTCACCGAGCCGATGGCGCAGCGCGAGCCATCCGCGCGCGCCTGGCCCAGCACCTCCACCAGGGCCTCCACCTCGATGGGATCGCCCAGGGGGGTGCCGGTGCCATGGGCCTCCACGTACCCGAGCGCCGAGGGCTCCACGCGGGCCTGGAGCAGCGCCTGACGCAGCAGGGCCTGCTGGGCGAGCCCGTTGGGCGCGGTGAGCCCCTGCGAGCGCCCGTCCTGGTTGACGGCCGAGCCCCGGAGCACGGCGAGAATGGTGTCGCCCTGGGCGGTGGCGTCCGACAGGCGCTTGAGCACCACGAGACCCGCGCCCTCGCCCCGCACGAAGCCGTTGGCGCGCGCGTCGAAGGCGCTGCACCGCCCGTTGGGCGAGAGCGCCTGCATCTTCACGAGGGTGTGGGTGACGGTCGGGTCCAACACCAGGTTGGCGCCGCCCGCGAGCGCCACGTCGCACTCGCCCGAGCGCAGGCTCTGGCAGGCCAGGTGCACCGCCACGAGCGACGAGGAGCACGCCGTGTCCACCGCGAGGCTCGGCCCGCGCAGGCCCAGCGTGTACGACAGGCGGCCGGGCGGAAAGCAGTGCCCGTTGCCGGTGCCGAAGTAGGCGTCGATGCGCTCGGGCTCGGCGGGCAACAGGCGCGCGTAGTCATCGCCCGTGAGGCCCACGAAGACGCCCGTGGGCGTGTTCATCAACCGCTCGGGATCCTGCCCCGCGTGCTCCAGCGCCTCCCAGGCGACCTCCAGGAGCATGCGCTGGCGGGGATCCAGGCTCGCGGCTTCGCGGGGCGACAGCCCGAAGAAGTCCGCGTCGAAGCCGCTCACGTCGTCCAGGTAGCCCGCCCAACGGGTGGTGCTGTCCGAACCCACGCGCCGGGAGGCGGGCTCGCGCCGCACGGCATCGCGCCCCGCGGCGAGCAGCTCCCAGAAGGCCTCGGGCGTGTCCGCGCCCCCGGGGAAGCGGCAGCCCATGCCCACCACGGCGATGGGCTCGGAGCGGGCGCGCTCGAGCGTGTCGATGCGCGCCTGCATCTTCTGCATCACCAGGACGGCGCGCGCCAGGCGCTGCTTGAGCTCGTCCTTCACCTCCTCGCTCACGACGCGTCCTCCCAGGCGGCCAGGGCGTCATCCGCCATCTCGAGCAGCTTGCGCTCGGACAGGTCCACGAGCGGCCGGGACTCGGGGGCGGCGGGCGGAGGCCGCGTCTCCTTGGCGCGGGGCTTGTCCTTGTCCTTCTTGCCGGAGGGCGCCGCGGCGCGCTCGGCCGGGGCGCCCAGGCCCAGTTGCTCCAGCAGGTAGGTGGCGAGCGCCGCCAGCGTGGAGTGGGCCCACAGCAGCGTCACCGACAGCTTCAGGTCCAGCGCGGCCTCGATGCGGTTGCGCAGCTCCAGGCTCATGAGCGAGTCCAGGCCCAGGCCCCGGAAGGCATCGTGTCGGCCCACGCGCCCCGCGTCCACGCGCAGCACGTGGCACAGCCGCTCGCGCAGGTAGTTCTCCAGGAGGCCCGCGCGGGCCGGGGGCGCGGCGCGCCGCAGATCCATCAGCAGGGCGGACTTGTTCTTCGCGCCCTCGCCGCCGCGCTCCGCCGCCAGCTCCTCCCACACGCGCTGGGAGGCGGCGTTGGGGAAGAACTGCAACCACTGGCGCAGGTCGAGCGACACCGCGCCCACGTGCACCGCGCCCTCCGCGAGCAGCCGCTCGAGCAGCGCCTCGCCCTGCTGCGGGGTGAAGCTCGCCATGCCCTGGTAGGCCAGGCGCTCGCCCCGGTTGGATTGGGCCGCGGCGAGGCCCACCTCGGAGAAGGGGCCCCAGTTCACGCTGAGCGCCGGCAGGCCCTGCTGGCGCCGGTGGTGGGCCAGCGCGTCCATGGCCGCGTTGGCCGACGCGTAGTTGCCCTGGCCCGGCATGCCCAGCAGCGCCGACATGGAGGAGTAGAGGACGAAGAAGTCCAGCGATTCGTCCCGGGTGAGGGTGTGCAGCGACCACGCGCCGCGCACCTTGGGGCTGAGCACCTCGCGGAAGCGCGCCGGCTCCTGCTGCTCCAGCACGCCGTCATCCAGCACGCCCGCGCAGTGCAGGACGCCGCGCAGTTGGGGCAGCTCGCCGTGCGTGCGGCCCACCACCTCCGAGAGCCGGGTGGTGTCCGCCATGTCCACGCGCTCCACCTCCACGCGCGCGCCCTCGGCGCGCAGCGCGTCCAGCTCCGCCAGGACGGACGCGGACGGCGCCCGACGCCCGAGCAACAGGAGGCTGCGCGCCCCCCGCCGCACGAGCCACCGGGCCGCCGACAGGCCCAGGCCGCCCAGGCCGCCGGTGATGAGGTAGGTGCCCTCCGCGCGGACGCGGAAGCCGGGCCGGGGCGGCACGATGCGCAGCTTGGGATCGTCCAGGGTGACGACGAGCTTGCCCACGTGCTGGCCCTGCGCCATCTCGCGGAAGGCGTCGGACACGCGCGACACCGGGAAGGCCTGGTGGCGCACGGGCTTGAGCTCGCCGGAGGCCATGAGGTCCATCACCTCGCGCAAGAGCCGGGCGCAGACCTTGGGCCGATGCTCGCGCAGACCCACCAGATCGATCGCCGCGTAGACGAGTCGGCGGCGGAACTGCGACAGGTCGAGCGCGCGCCCGTCGTGGATGTCGCGGTTGCCCACCTCGAGGAAGCGGCCGTCCGGGGCGAGCACCTCCATGCTCCGGGTGATGGCGTCGCCGGACAGGGAGTTGAGCACCACGTCCACGCCCTCCCCGCCCGTCACGCGCAGCACCTCGTCGGCGAAGGCGAGCGTGCGCGAGTCCATCACGTGGCGGATGCCCAGACCGCGCAACAGCTCGCGCTTCTCGGGCGTGCCCGCGGTGGCGAACACCTCCGCGCCGAGCGCCTGGGCCACCTGCACCGCCGCGAGCCCGAGGCCGCCGGCCGCCGAGTGGATGAGGACCCGCTCGCCCTCTTGCAGCCGCCCGAGGTCATTCAAGGCGTACCAGGCCGTCATGAAGACGCTGGGAATGGCGCAGGCCTCCTCGGCGCTCAGCGACGCGGGCCGGCGCACCGCGAAGCGCGCGTCGGTGACGACATGGGACGCCATGGCCGAGGGGGTGAAGGCCACCACCTCGTCGCCCACGGCGAGCGCCGTCACGCCCTCGCCCACGGCCACTACCCGGCCCGCGCAGTCCAGGCCCAGGGGCAGCCCCTCCAGGGGCACGCCCTTCTTGGCGTCCTTCATCACGTACAGGCCCATGGTCTTCATCACGTCGATGAAGTTGAGGGCCGAGGCCTCCACGGCGATCTCCACCTCGCCGGGGCCGGGCCGACGCCGCTCGGCCATGCGCACCACCACCCCGCCGAAGGAGCCCGCCGGGGGCGTCTCCACCTGGAAGGCCCGGCCCAGCACCGGCAGCAGGGGCTCCTGGTGCGGCTCGCGCGTCCCCGAGCGCCGCACCAGCCGCGCCGCCAGTCGGCTGCCCGCGCGCAGCGCCACCTGCTCGTCCTCGGCGCGCGCCAGCAACTCCCGGCCCAGCGCCTCCACGTCCACCAGCGCCGAGGAGGGATCCAGGTCCACGCACGTGCACTGCAACTCGGGGTGCTCGTGCCCCACCGTGCGCCCGAGCCCCCAGAGCGCCGCCTGGAGCGCGCCCGTCATGGGCGTGCCCAATACCGGCGTGGCCCCGCGCGTCACCAGCCACAGGCGCGGAGGATCCCGCCAGCCCAGCTTCACCACCTCCTGCACGGCCCGCAGCGCGCCGCCACAGGCCCGCAGGGCCGCCTCCAGGGCCCGCTCGCCCGTCACGTCCGGCTCCGGCGCGTCCAGGCCCCACAGGTACACCACGCCCGCGCACGAGCCCTCCTCGGGGAAGCACTGGCGCAGCACCGTGTTCAGGTCGTCGCGCGAGCCGGGCGCCACGGTGTAGTGCCGGGAGGAGAGTCGGCGCAGGCTCGCGCCCGCCTCCACGCGCACGCACGGCAGGCCCCAGGACTCCAGCGTCTCGCACAGGGCTCCGCCCACGCCCGAGGCGTCCTGGAAGACGAGCCAGGGCACCTCGGACGGGCCGGGCTCGATTCCGGCGGGCAGCGCCGCGCGGCGCCAGGCGAACTCGAAGAGGGAGCGATCCTGCTCGGCGCGCACCCGGCCCAGGCTCGTGGCGAGCGCGGCCAGCTCCAGGCCCGTCACCCGCGCGAGCTCCAGGCCCTGCGCATCCATCAGGACGACCTCGCCCTCCAGCACGGCGCCCGGACGCCAGGACTCGCGCGGAGGCAGCCGCGCCTGGGCCCACACGGGCGTGCCCCGCCGCCGCACCTCGAAGCGGCGCAGGCCCACCGGCACGAAGGACGTGTCGTCCGAGGGCAGCGCCTGCAGCACCACCTGGAGCGCCGCGTCGAGCACGCTCGGGTGCAGGGGATCCACCGTGCCCAGCACCTCGGGCAGGGCCAGCCGGCCCACGGCCTCGCCCTCCGCGCGCCACACCTCACGCACGCCCCGGAAGGCGGGGCCGTACTCCAGCCCGCGCCGCGCCATCTCCTGGTAGTGCGACTCGCCGATGAGCACCTCGGTCGCGCGCTGGCGCAGCGCCTCCAGCTCGGCGAGCGACGCCGCGGTGGGCCCGGTGTCCTCCGGCGTGCGCACGCGGCCGTGCGCGTGCACCGTCCACATCTCCGGCCCCCCGCCCCCGCCCGCGGGCACGAAGCTGGACACCTTGAAGGAGATGGCCCCCGTGGAGCCCACGTCCACGAGCAGCTCCATGCGGCGCGCGCTGTCGCCCACGAGCGTCAGGGCCTCGTCGATGCGCAGCTCCTCCAGGCACCAGGGCCCGGGGCCGAGCGCCACCTGCACCGCCGTCATCACCCAGTCCAGGTACGCCGTGGTGGGCAGCACGAGCGTGCCCTGGACGCGGTGGTCCGTGAGCCAGGGCACCTGCCGCACGCTCAGCTCCACCTCCCAGAGGAAGGCGCCGGGACGCAGCGAGGAGCGGCGCACCGGGCCGAGGAACGAGGCGCCCGCCGAGCCGCGCGCGCCCGGGCTCGCCCCGCCCACCGGCGGGGCGTCCTGGACGCCGGGCTGGAACCAGCACTCCTGGCGCTGCCAGGGGTAGTCCGGCAGCCGCACCCGCCGGCCGCCCTCGGGGAAGAGCGCCTTCCACTCCACCTCGTGGCCCACGGCGAACAGCGCGCCCAGGGTCTCCAGCAGCACCTCGCGCTCGGACTGCTCGCGCCGCAGCGAGGGCAGCACCGTGCCCTCCAGGCCCAGGTGGGCGATGGTCTGCTCGATGGGGGGCAGCAGCACCGGGTGGGGGCTCACCTCCACGAAGAGCGAGTGGCCCGCGGTGGCCAGCTTCTCCACCACCTGCGAGAGCAGCACGGGGTCTCTCAGGTTGCGCACCCAGTAGGCGGGCGTCATGTCCGCGCCGTCGAGCACCTGGCCCGTCACGGTGGAGTACAGGGGGATGTCGCCCTTGCGCGGCGAGAGGTCCTCCAGGGCGCGCAGCAAGTCCTCGCGCAGCACGTCCATCTGCGGGCTGTGCGAGGCCACGTCCACCTTGACGCGGCGGCAGAAGACCTGGCGGGCCTCGAGCGCGTCGAGCACCTGGCCGAGCGCGTGCGGCTCGCCGGAGAGCACGCACGAGCGCGGGCTGTTGCTCACGGCCACCGCGAGCCAGTCCTCCAGCCCGGCGATGGCGGCGCGCGCCTCCTCCAGGGACAGCTCCACCACCGCCATGCCGCCCTGGCCGCTCACGCGGCGCAGCAGCAGGCTGCGGCGGCAGATGACCCGCGCCGCGTCGTCGAGGCTCAGGGCGCCGGCCACGTGCGCCGCGGCCACCTCGCCCATGCTGTGGCCCACCACCCCGTCCGGGACGATGCCCCAGGAGCGCCACAGCCGCGCGAGCGCCACCTGGATGGAGAAGATGGCCGGCTGCACCTGATCCACGCGCTCCATCCACCCGGGCGCGTCCGAGCCGAGCAGCGTCAAGAGGGACCAGTCCACGTAGCGGCGCAGCGCCGCGTCACACTGCTGGAGGGCGTCGCGGAACACGGGCTCCTCGACCATGAGGCGCCGCCCCATGCCGGCCCACTGCGAGCCCTGGCCCGGGAAGACGAACACCACGGGCTGGTGCCGTCCGTCCGCGTGGCGCGTGGTGGACAGGCCCGGGGGCAGCTCCCCGCGCAGGAAGGCGCCCAGGCCGTCGTGCACCTCGGCGAGCGAGCGCGCCCGGAGCGCGAGCCGGTAGTGCAGATGGCCCCGGTGCGCGGCGGCCGAGTAGCTCACGTCGTGCAAGGACAGCGGGCGCTCGCGCAGGCGCGTGAGGAGCAGCTGCGCGGTGCGCGCGAGCGCCTCGGGCGTCTGGGCGGACAGGGGCAGCAGCTCCGCGCGTCCGCTCGCCGCCATGGGCCAGGGAATCAACCCGCCCTCTCCGGACGGCCCGAGCACGGGGGACTCGGGCGGCGGCATGGCGGACCAGCGGATGCGCACGCCCCGGGCGAACAGCGCCCCGAGCGCCTCGCACAGGGCGGCCCGCGGCTCGTCGCGCCGCAGCGAGCCCACCACCACGCCGGGCCGCGCGGCCTTGCGCAACAGCTGCTCCACCGGGCGGCAGAGCACCGGGTGCGCGCTCAGCTCCACGAAGACGTCCACGCCCTCGGCCACCAGCCGCTCGGCGGCCTGGGCGAAGCGCACGGGCTGGCGCAGGGTGCGGCACTTGGCCTCGCCCTCGCGCGCCACGGTGGACACCCAGCGCGGCCCCGCGTCCCGGGCCTCCAGGCGCGTGAGGGCGGCCTCCAGCTCGTCGCGCAGGGGCTCCCACTGCCGCAGGCGGCACGCGCGGTACACCTTCCACACCGCGTCCGAGGCCTCCAGGCCCCCGGCGATGCACGCCGCGGCCACCTCGCCCACGCCATGGCCCAGCACCACCTCGGGCTCCACGCCCCAGGAGCGCCACAGCGCGGCCAGGCCCATCTGCACCGCGAACGCGAGCGGCTCGGCGGCGTCCTCGTCCTCGGCCATGCGCGCGCTCGGCTCGCGCACCGTCTCCACCAGGGACCAGCCCGCCAGCGGCATGAACGTCTTGTCCAGGGCCTCCAGGGCCGCGCGGAACACGGGCTCGGTGGCCAGCAGCTCCCGGCCCATGGCGGGCCACTCCGAGCCCTGGGGCGCGCACACGAAGGCCACGCGCGGCGACGGCCCGCCGGGCTCCCCGGTGAAGAGGCCCGCGCGGCGCTTGCCCTGGCGCAGGCTCTTGAGCTGCGCCGTCAGCTCCGAGCGCGTGCCGAAGCTCAACGCCGCCCGGTGGCCGCCCGTGCCCGCCGCCAGCGCCCAGGCGCGGCACAGGTCGCGCACGCCCGCGGGGGCCTCGCGGTGCTGCACGCTCTCCTCCGCGCGCGCCGCCTGGGCCAGGAGCTGCTCGGCGCTGTCGGCCGCCAGCACCAGGAGCTCCTCGCCCCCGAGCGGCGCCTCCTCCAGCACCACGTGCGCGTTGGTGCCGCCCCAGCCGAACGCGCTCACGCCCGCGGTGGCCGGCCCCTCCTCGCCCGGCCACGGCAGGAGCTGCCGGGGCAGGCTCAGGCGCAGCTCGCTGAAGGGGATGCGGGGGTTGGGCTCGCCGTGCAGCAGGTGCGGCGGCACCAGCCGGTGTGACAAGGCGAGCGCCACCTTGATGACGCCGGCGATGCCCGCGGCCCCCTCCAGGTGGCCGATGTGCGACTTCACCGAGCCGATGTACAGCGGCCGGTCGATGGCGCGCCCCTCGCCGAGCGCCGCGCCCAGGGCGCTCGCCTCGGTGGGGTCTCCCAGGGCGGTGCCCGTGCCGTGCGTCTCCACGTAGTGCACGCGCTGGGCGGGCACCCCCGCGCGCGCGTAGGCCTCGCGCAGGAGCGCCGCCTGGCCGGGCACGCTCGGCGCGGTGAGGCCGTTGCCCAGGCCGTTGTTGTTCACCGCGCTGCCGCGGATGACGCAGTAGATGCGCGCGCCCGCGGCGAGCGCCGCCGACAGGGGCTGGAGCACCACGAGCCCCGCGCCCTCGCCCCGCCCGAAGCCGTTGGCCCCCGCGGCGAACGCCTTGCTGCGCCCGTCCGGCGACAGCCCGCCGAACTTGGACAGGAGCACGTTCGCCTCGGGCGAGAACATCAGGTTCACGCCGCCCACCAGCGCCAGCCGGCTCTCCCCCGAGCGCAGGCTCTGACACGCCAGGTGCACCGCCACGAGCGACGAGGAGCACGCCGTGTCCACCGTGAGGCTCGGCCCCTTGAGCCCGAGCACGTAGGACAGGCGGTTGGCCACGATGTTGAGCGACTGGCCCGTGGCGCTGTGCAGCGTCACCGCCGCGCGCTCGCGCAGGTGCCGGTCCGCGTAGTCGTGCCAGATGGAGCCCATGAACACGCCGGTGCGGCTGCCCTTGAGGCTCGCCGGCGGCAGGCCCGCGTCCTCCAGCGCCTCCCACGCCACCTCCAGCATCATGCGCTGCTGGGGATCCATCTCCGCCGCCTCGCGCGGGGAGATGCCGAAGAAGAGCGGATCGAACCCGCTCACCCCGTCCAGGAAGTAGCCATGGCGCGTGTTCATCCGCCCCGGCGCGCCCGGGTCCGCGTCGTACCAGGCCCGCGCGTCCCAGCGCTCCGCGGGCACCTCGCGCAGCAGATCCTCCTGGTGACACAGCAGCCGCCAGAACGACTCCGCGTCCGGCGCTCCCGGAAACCGGCACGCCAACCCCACGACCGCGATGGGCTCGCGTGAGCCCTCCTGCCGCGCGACGCCTTCGTCCTGGGCCTCCTCCTCCTGCCATTGCGGCTTGGTGGAAGACTGGGCCCCGGCCCCCTGCGAATTGTCGCTCCCCATCATATTTCGCCTTCCTGTGTCCGCATCGAGGCGCCCGCCCGCCGGCGGAGGCCCCTCAATGACTTGCGCTCTTCGCCGGTTTCGCCGCGCTCGCGCTCCGGTCTGGGCAAACCCCTACCCTGGACAGCCCCCCCCGGAAACATCCGCTCTCCTCACCGCGCCGGGCATCCCTGCCTCCGAGGAGAGCGCGCACAAAATCGCACGCCTCGCCCGATGATGGGGAGCGGGTAAAGGCAGACCCCATCTCCAATGGAGACGCCTGGATTTCCGAGCGCGATCCACTCCTGGACTGGGTCAACCAATTGCTGGCATGACCTACTTCACGAGCTTTTCAATCTCTTCATGATTGAAGCCCGCGTCCGCGAGGATGGCGCGCGAGTGCTGACCCAGCGAGGGCGGCGCACGGGGGGGCACCTCGCCCAACCGCAGGGGCGTGCGCAGGTGGGTCGGCCCGTGCCCAGGCGGGGTGTCCTCGGACCGCAGAAAAAGACCGCGTGCGCGCAACTGTGCGTCCGCGAGCACCTCGTCCCCCTCCAGTACGGGCTCGACGCACACGTCCCGGTCCGCGAAGAGGGCCGTCCAGTGCGCGAGCGGCCGCTCGGCGATGAGCCGCGTGAGCTCCGCCTTGACGCGCGCGGCGCCTCCATCAGACGCGTAGGCGTCCTCCATCCATTCCGGATGCCCGAGCGCCTCGCACACCCCGGCGAAGAAGCGCGGCTCCAACGCTCCCACGGCGAGCGCACGACCGTCCTGGGTGCGGTACACGCCGTAGCAGGGCAGGCCCCCGTTGAGCGCCTCCTCGCCGCGGCGCAGCGCCGCCCCCTGCTCCCCCATGAACAGGCGCGCCGCCAGATGCATGTGCAGGAAGGCCGTGGCTCCGTCCGTCATGGAAATATCCACGAAACGGCCCACGCCGGTGCGCTCGCGCTCGTACAGCGCCGCGAGCACGCCGGTGAGGGCGAAGAGGCTGCCGCCGATGTCGCCCATCTGCACGCCGGGGAAGGCGGGCGGGGCGTCCGGCGCGCCGCCGTAGCCGAGCACGCCCGCGCGCGCCACGTAGTTGAGGTCATGCCCCGCGCGCAGGCGGTCCGGGCCCGTCTGGCCGTAGCCGGAGATGGCGCAGTAGATGAGCCGGGGGTTGTGCGCGCGCAGCGCGTCGTAGCCCAGCCCCAGCCGCTCCATGACGCCGGGTCGGAAGGTCTCCACCAGCACGTCGTAACGCGTCACCAGGCGCCGCAGCGCGGCGCGGCCCTCGGGTGACTTGAGGTCGAGCGTGAGGGAGCGCTTGTTGCGGTTGAGCCCATGGTGCAGCGCGCTCTCGCCGTCCCGGAAGGGCGGCATGTGCCGCACGGGATCGCCCCCGTTGGGCTCCTCCACCCGGTCCACCTGGGCGCCGAGGTCGGCGAGCACCAGCGTGGCGTAGGGGCCCGGCAGCAGGCGGGAGAGATCCAGGACCTTGAGTCCGGCGAGCGGCGATGTGTTCATGGCGAGGGGGGCGGTGGGGGTGACCGGACAAAAAAGAAGCGGCGCGGCTCCCAGCGAGGAGCACGCGCCGCCCGTTGGATCGCCGCGCCCGGGGGGACGCGGCGTTCCGTGTACTCTACCCCAGCAGCTTGGCCAGCTTCATGGCCAGGCCCATGTCCATCGGCTTGAACTTGAGCTTGCCCTGCATGGCCGCCATCTGGGCGTTGAGCTGCTTGGAGACGATCTTCACGAAGTCCTCGTTGGACACGGAGACGGTCATCTTCGACGCGCCCGCGTCGCCCTCGGACACCCAGCCCTCGCTCTTGGTGGTGTCCAGCGTCCACTTGCCGCCACCCTCGCCGCTCACGTCGAAGAGGATGACGCTGTTGATCTCCTTGGCCAGCGCGGGGTTGGCCCGGAGACGCTCCGGGATCTGGGTCTCGAGAATGTCCTTGGACGTCATGACGCACTCCGTTGAGGTGGGTTGATTACTGAATCAACGTCGGGGCGGACCGTAATGACGCCGCCCCGGCAGGTCAAGCCCGCACGTGTCGGGGACTAGGCCGGGTGGACGGGCAGCGCGAGCGTGCGGCGCACCATGTCCAAGAGGTCGTTGAGCTCGAAGGGCTTGGCCAGGTGTCCCACCGCGCCGATGTCGTTGGCCTTGCTGCCCACGTTGCGATCCGCGCTCAGGACGATGATGGGGATGTGGGCCACGCGCGGCCGCTGGCGCATGAGCTTGGCGAACTCCCACCCGTCCATGACGGGCATCATCAGATCCAACAGGATGAGCCTGGGCGGGTCCGGCTCCAGCCGCTCCAGCGCTTCCTGACCGTTGCGCGCGCGGCGGATCTCGAAGTTCTCGGCCTCGAGGATCTCCGAAAGGGCCTCGAGGATATCGGGGTCGTCATCGACGACGAGCACCACGGTGCCCTGGGGTGGCATGGGCTGGCTGTTGGCGGAAGACAGATTCTTCTCCATGAAGTAGCGCGCGGACTCGATTTTCCCTCAAGGCGCGTCAAGGTGAGGGAGAAATCCACCCGCCGGGGATGGGGTGTCACTGGCCCGTTGCAAAATCGACAGTGACGACCCACTCTTGCATTGATCCACGGACCAGGAGACGGCAGGCGTGACGGGCGATCTCGACAGACAGCGGCTGGAGGACGACGGCGAGCCCGGCTTCGCCATCCTCTCGCGGCGAGGGGTCTTGCGGGAGCTGGACGATCGGCTGCGGGGCTGGCTGGGGTGCGAGCGGCTGCCCGAGTCGGTGGCGTCGGCATCCGAGTTGCTGGCCGGCGCGGGCTTCCACTCCCACGGGGGCGCGGGCGTCTGGGAGCGGGGCGAGTGGGCCCTGCGCGTGGGCGAGCGGCGGCTGCCGGATGGCGACCTGCTGGTGTGGGCGCGGCCGGTGACGAGTGGCACGTGTGGCCTGCAGCGCCGCATCCGCTACCTGGGGCTGGCGTCGCACGACCTGCGTGGCTCGCTCGCCAACGTGCGCTCCTACGCGGCCTTGCTGCTCAACGGGCGCATCCCCCTGGAGGCCAAGGCCAAGCGGGGCCTGGAGACCATCCTGCGCAACACCGACAAGGCCCTGTCCTTCGCGCAGGACTTCTTCGATGCGAGCCGGGCGGACCTGGGCATGCTCGCGTACGAGCGGGAGCGGCAGGCCCTGGAGCCGCTGCTGGTGACCGCGGTGGAGCGGCACATGGAGCTGGCGGGAGGCGCGAGCGTGGCGCTCGGCCTGGAGCTGCCCGAGCGGCCCCTGCCCGAGGTGGACGTGGACGCGGGTCGGGTGCAGCACGCCGTGGAGGCCTTCCTGCGCCACCACCTCTTGCGCGCGCAGGCCGGCGAGCAGCTGCGCGTGCGGGTGCGTTCCGAGGGCGCGTGGCTGCGCGTGGAGGTGCGCCGCGACGGCGTGCCGCTCACCCCCGAGGAGCTCGCCCTCACCTTCGTGCGCGAGGAGCGCGCCTTCCAGGAGAAGAAGCTCGAGGACTCCCTGCGCATGGCGCTCGCGCGCCAGGAGGTGGAGGTGCTCGGGGGCGCCGTGGACGCGAGCACCGACGCGGGTGGCACCACGCTGTCCCTCACGCTTCCCATCGCGCTTGCTACCTCCACGAGCGTCCAGGTGTAGGTGCCCCTCGACGTGGCGCTGGCGATGGCGGGGCGCTGGGGCTATCCTGGGCCCGTCTTTGCCAAGGAGCCCGTGATGGGTCTGAAGATGTCGGAGATTCTGCTGATCATGGGAGTGCTGCTCCTCCTCTTTGGAGGCTCGCGCCTGCCGCAGCTCGGCTCCTCGCTGGGGAGCGCCATTCGCAACTTCAAGCGCGGCTTCGGGGGCGAGGACGCTCCGGCCGACGACAAGAAGCCGGCGGCGACGCTCGCCCAGGGTGGCACCGTGGACAAGGACGTCGGCGCGCGCACCACCAGCCATCAGGGCTGAAGCCCCGCCGCTCCCCTCCCCGCTTTCGCGTCTTCCCACGCCCGTGCGAGTGCGACCCCGACCCGGGGCCTCTCGCCCGGGCGTCGTCGTTGGGGCGCGCTACTTGAGCTCCGCCTCGATGGTGGGCTTGAGCTTCCGGGCCTCGGCCAGGGCGCGCTGGGCCTCGGGCGGATCGTACGCCGTGCTCCCCGCGAGGGCCTTGTCCACGGCCTCCAGCGCGGCCTTGGCGTCCCCGTCCTTGAGGCGCGTCTCGGCCAGGTACGTCCAGGCGCGCAGGTTGCCCGGGTGCGCCGCGAGCACCTTGTCGTAGAGCTGGGCGGACTTCTTCAGGTCGCGCTTGGGCCAGGGCAGCTCGAAGTAGTAGCGCCCCTTGGCGATGAGCGGCGCGCCGCGCTCGTACTGGGCATCCAGCTTGATCGCCTTGTCCAGGCGCTCGTTGAACTTGCCCTCGAGCCCCTCGCCCAGGGCCTTCATGATGCCCACCGCCTGCGAGTAGGCGCCCACGCCCGCGGCGCCGTAGTAGTGCCCCTCCACGCGCTCGGGGGCCGCCTTGATGGCCTGATCCGCCACGTCCCAGGCCTGCTTGCCGAGGCTCTTCTTGAGCTTGGGATTGTCGCCGGCGCCATCCGCCTGCCACTGCAGTAGCCGCGCCTTGCGCCAGAGCAGCTCGTAGTCCTGGGGCTCGGCGGTCAGGGCCTTCTTGAGCGACTCCTCCTGCTCCTTGACCGCGACGGCGTCATCGCGCCGCTTGTACTGGGCATCCAGCACGGACAGCTCTTCGGGGGTCGCGGCCAGGGACGGCGAGGCCATCATCAGGGCGAGGACGGACAGCAGACGCGGAGAGGGCATGCGCCGGGTGTTAGCACGCCCCTCCGGCAAAAACGAAGGCGGTGCCCCAGGCACCCGTGAGCCTGGAGACACCGCCCGAAGCGCGGCACGTCATGGGAGCGGTCCTCCCGTTATGCGGCGTCCACCGAGGAAGGCCCCATGCCCTCTTCGTCCTGGTTGAAAGCCGCCAGGTAGCGCTCGAGGAAGTTCTTCGTCTTGAGCTCCACCTGCCGCACGCGCTCGCGCGACACGCCCCAGCGCTGCCCCAGCTCTTCCAGGGTGCGCGGCTTCTCCTGGGTGAGGCGCTCCTGGAGGATGTCCCAGCCCAGGTCGCCAATGCGCTTGCGCACCTTGGCCAGCGCCTCCTGCACCTCGCCGTCCTGCTCGCGCGACAGGAAGATGGCCTGGGGCGAGGGCCCCGAGTCCTCCAGCCGGTCGAGGAACGTCGTCTCGCCGTCCTCGTCGATGCTCGCGTCGAGCGAGAAGTCCGTCATGCTGCCGCGCTCGGACTCGCCGCCGCGCACCTGGCTGCGGTTGTCCTTGAGGTAGCGCGTGATGTAGGCGCGAATCCACCACACCGCATAGGTGGCGAAGCGCACGTTCTTCTTCGGGTCGAAGTGCTCGATGGCCTTCATCAGGCCCACGTTGCCCTCCTGGATGAGGTCATCCAGCCGGGCGCCGCGGTTGGCGAACTTCTTGGCCACCGCCACCACGAACGCCAGATTGGACGAGGCCAGCAACTGCCGCGCCGCCTCGTCACCCTTGCGGGCCCGGCCCGCCAGCTCGTACTCCTGCTCCCGGGTCAGCTGCGAATGATCCCCGAGGTGGCGCAGGTAGTGGGAAAGACCCTCGGCTCCGTACTTCATCGTCCTGGTCGCCATGTTCTCGCGTCCTCCGTAGTCGTTCGAATCGGACGCGCTCGCCCCCTTTTCCGCGTCCACACACAAATAGGACGCACCGGGGCCTAAATGGTTTCTCGGCCGCACACGGGAAAGGAGGCGAGGGGTATTCGTCTGGCTTAAGCTGTCTACAAGCCGTCCGCACCTGCTCCCCCAGGGGCGACCTCGAGCGAGCGCGCGTGCCCACAAGGGCTAGGAACGCACGGGCACGGGAAAGATCTTCTCCGGGTTGAGCAATCCCTTGGGGTCGAAAAAGAGTTTCAGGTTGCGCTGGAACTCCAGCAGTCCCGGGGATTGCTCCAGTGACAGGTATTCCCGTTTGGCATGCCCGACGCCATGCTCGCCGGTGATGGTGCCGCCCAAGGAGACGGTGATCTCCAGCATTCTCCGGATGCCTTGCTCCACGAGCGCCCGTTGGTGCGGCCCCTCGTACAGCAGGTTGGCGTGCAGGTTGCCGTCCCCCGCGTGACCATACGTGGCCACGAGCAGGCCCAGCTCGGTCCCCATGTCCTTGAGGGCGCGGATGACCTCGGGGATGCGCGAGCGCGGCACGGCGATGTCCTCGGAGATTTTATGGGGCCGCAGCGCGCGCAGCGCGGGGGACACCTGGCGGCGCACGGCCCAGAGCTTCTCGCGCTGGGAGGCGTCCTGGGCCACCAGCACCTCGCTCGCGCCGTGGCGCTCGCACACCTCGCCCAGGTGCACGAGCTCCGCGAACACCCCCTCCTCGCCGTGCCCGTCCACCTCGAGGATGACGGCCGAGCCCGCGCCCGGGGGGAAGGGAAAGCCCCGGTCGCGCACCGCCAGGAGGGCCGTGTCGTCGATGAGCTCCAACG
Source organism: Archangium primigenium (assembly GCF_016904885.1). NCBI lineage: Bacteria > Pseudomonadati > Myxococcota > Myxococcia > Myxococcales > Archangiaceae > Melittangium > [Archangium] primigenium. The sequence continues at coordinate 4,095,260 of NZ_JADWYI010000001.1, read as the reverse complement.
TGCGCGGCACGCTGCCGGAGGCCAGCACCGCGGTGATGGCGTGCGCGGCGGTGTGCACCGAGTCGAACACCGCCAGGGCCGTCTTCACGTGGCGCGGCAGGGGCAAGAGCTGCACGGTGATTTCCGTGGCCACGCCCAGCGTGCCCTCCGAGCCCACGAACAGACCCACCAGATCGTAGCCCGCCACGCCCTTGAGCGTGCGCCGCCCCACGCGCAGCACCTCACCCGAGGGCAGCACCCACTCCAGGCCGATGACGTAGTCGCGGGTGACGCCGTACTTGAGCGCCCGGGGGCCGCCGGCGTTCTCCGCCACGTTGCCCCCCATGGTGCAGAGATCCCACGAGTTGGGATCCGGCGGGTAGAAGAGGCCCTGGGCCTCCACCGCGCGCATCAGGTCCCCCGTGATGACGCCGGGCTGGAGCACCGCCGTGAGGTCCTCCGCCGAGACGGAGAGGATGCGGTTCATCCGCTCCAGGCTCACCGACACGCCACCGCGCAGGGGCAAGGAGCCCCCGCTCTTGCCGCTGCGCGCGCCGCACGGCGTGAAGGGCACCCCGAGCGCCTGACACACGCGGAAGACGGCGGACACCTGGGCGGTGTCCTCGGGGAAGACCACCACGTCGGGCGGGTACACGCCCGAGTCGGACTCGTCCCGGGCGTAGCGCTCGAGCGTGGCCTCGTCGCGGCGCACCTGCCCGGCGGAGAGCACCTCCAACAGGGCCGCGTGCGCGCGCTCCACGAGGGCACGATCGGGTCGGGGAAAGGTCCGCTCGGCGGGCAGGCTCATTGGATGGACTCCACGGCGGAGGAGATAACGGGCACGGGCCCGGACTTCAGCGGCGCGCGAGCGTGAGTCGCGCCCACAGCTCACGACGCAGGGCGCCATCGCCGCGCAACAGGCCCTCGTAGGCCTCCGAGTGCGTGACGGCGTCGCGCTGCCGCGGGCCCCGGAGGCGCAGGCACGCCTGCTCCGCCTCGATGATGCAGGCGGTGGCGGGGCTGTCGAGCACCCGGGCCAGGGACTGGGCCACCTCGCGCGCCAGGTCCTCCTGGAGGATGAGCCGGTGGGCGAAGCAGTCCACGAGCTCGCCGAGCCGACCAAAGCCCGTCACCTGCTTCGACGGCACGTAGGCCACGTGGGCCCGGCCCGCGACGGGCAACAGGTGGTGCGGGCACATGGAGTGGAAGCGCAGGTCGGTCACCACCACCAGCTCCCCCACCGAGTCGCGCGGGGCCGGGAACAGCTCACCGAGCGCCTCCTCGGGCGTCCGGCCGTAGCCGTCCAGGAACTCCTCCGTCCAGGCCTCGGCGACCCGCTCCGGGGTCTGCGCGAGGTTGGGGTCGCCCTCGGTCCGCAGGCCCGCCGCGTCGAGGAAGGCCTGGATGGCGGCGGCCATGGCGGCCCGATCGGGTGTCGCTCGGCGATGTTCCATGGAGGCGCAACCTACAGCGAAGCCCCCGCCGGGTCTCCAGGAAGACGTGGGGGACGGATGGCTTGACACCCCCCGGAGGCGTCAGTAGAGCCATCCCACCGTCCCTCATCGATGCGCTCCCGAGCCCACATCGCAGGCCCTCTCCTCGCGCCGCTCCTGGTGGCGCTGTGGCTGGCCCAGTCGCTGGCGGTGCTCGGTCATGGGCGGGAGCACGGCCACCGCTACTGCCCGGCCCACTCCGCGTTCGAGGAAGCGCCGGCCGCCTCGGGCGTCATGCGCGGCGAGCCGCTCGCCGAGGGCCCGGCGGTGGAGCAGCCCACGGAGCTGGCGTCGGACGCGGGCCACCAGGTGTGCCCGTGTCTGTCCTTCAACGAGCGCAAGGGCGTGCTCGCGAGCACCCCCGGAGGCCTGTCCGTGCCCGCCGTGGGGCCTCGGGACGCGCCGCCTCCGCCCGCGCCAGGCCCCGCCCATTCCTCGCTGGCCATCCTCGATCTCGCCCCCAAGGCCTCCCCGCCCGCGCGCGTCTGACGCCGTGGCAGTGGAGTCGTCGGGTCGACGTCCGCCTTCGCGCGGGACGTGTCGTTCGAGGAGTGTTCCGTGTTCCTGTCTTCATGCCGGCTCGCCGGCATCACCGTCTGTCTCGCCTTTCTTCCGCCCGGGTCCACCTGGGCCCAGTCCGCGCCGGAGCCGGCGCCCTCCCCGCCCCCCGCGGACGTCTCCGCCGAGGACCTGGCGGACATCGAGAAGGCCCTCGGTCAGGAGGCCGCCGAGGCCGCCCGGACCTCGGGCACCACCCCGCCGCCGCCCTCCGCCTCGCCCACCAGCTCCAGTGGCATCCTGCTGAGCCCCTCGAACATCAACTTCCGGGGCCTGGAGCTGTCCTTCATCCTCGACGCCGCCGCGGCCGCCTTCACCGCGGAGAAGCCCTTGCAGTCGGGCGGGCACGACCCCACCGCCAACGGCTTCAACCTGCAGCAGTTGGAGCTGTCGGTGCACACGGCGGTGGACCCCTACTTCCAGTTCACCGGCAACATCGTGTTCAGCCAGTTCGGCGTCGAGGTGGAGGAGGCCTACGCCTCCACCAGCGCGCTGCCCGGGAGCCTGCAGCTGCGCGCCGGGCAGTTCCTCACGCGCTTTGGTCGGCTCAACCCCACGCACCCGCACAGCTGGGACTTCGTGGATCAGCCCTTCGCGCTCGGCCGGATGTTCGGCGGCGAGGGCAACCGCGGCCTGGGCGTGGAGGGCTCCTGGCTCACGCCCCTGCCCTGGTACGTGGAGGTCATCGGCTCCGTCACCGACGCGAGCGGCGAGAGCACCGCGCGCAGCTTCCTCGGCTCGGGGGGCGGGGGCGTCTCCTCTCCGCTCGACTTCCAGTTCACCGGCGCCGTGAAGCAGTTCTTCCCGCTGTCGGACGACCTGTCGCTCATCTGGGGCCTGTCCGCGGCCGATGGCCCCACGCCCTCGGGCTACCGCAACCGCGCCGACGTGTTCGGCACGGACGTCTACCTCAAGTACCGGCCCTTGTCGGGCGGCAGCACCACCATCGTGACGCTGCAGGGCGAGCTGTTCTACCGGCGCCGGCAGGTGCCCCAGGACGTGCTCTCGGACGTCAACGGCTATGCCCAGGCGCTCTGGCGCTTCTCCCAGCGCTGGGCCCTGGCGGCGCGCTATGAATTCGGAAGCCCCGCGCGCGGCCTTGGCGGCGCGGTGGCGGACGATCCGCTGGATCCCGAGTGGACCGACTCGCGCGAGCGCCTCTCCGCCAACGTCACCTTCTGGCCCACCGAGTTCTCCCGCCTGCGCCTGCAGGCCGCCACCGACAACGCCCGCTGGCGCGAGCAGCGCGACTCCTCGGTCTTCCTCGCCCTCGAGGTGGTGATGGGTGCCCACGGCGCCCACGCCTTCTAGTCCCTTCCCTCTTTTTGTCTCGGAGTTCCCATGAACCCGCTTCGTTCGCTCGCGGCCCTGAGCGCCGCCCTCTGCGTCCTGCTGTCCCTTCCCGCCCGCGCCGACCTGAGGGTGGTGGCGACCCTGCCGGACCTGGCCGCCCTGGCCAAGGCGGTGGGGGGCGACCACGTCCAGGTCACCGCGCTCGCCCTGTCCACGCAGGACCCGCACTTCGTGGACGCCAAGCCCAACCTGGCGCTCGAGCTCAACCGCGCCGACATGCTGCTCGCCATCGGCTTGGAGCTGGAGGTGGGCTGGCTGCCCACGCTCCAGAACGGCGCGCGCAACCCGCGCATCCTCATCAATGGCGCGGGCTACCTGGACGTGTCCCAGTTCGTGCAGAAGCTCGAGGTGCCCGCGGTGCCCATGGATCGCAGCAACGGGGACGTGCACCCGGGCGGCAATCCGCACTTCCTCTATGATCCCCGCGCCGGGCTGGCGGTGGCCAAGGGCATCGCGGACCGGATGATCACCCTGGACGCGAAGAACGCGGACGCCTACCGCGCCAACCTGGCCCGCTTCACCGACGAGATGCAGAAGGCCATGGGGGGCTGGCAGAAGCGCCTGGAGGGCCTCAAGGGCCAGCCGGTGATCGCCTACCACCGCACGACGGCGTACCTGTCCAACTGGCTGGGCTTCGAGGTGTTCGCCTACCTGGAGCCCAAGCCGGGCATCCCGCCCACGCCCGCGCATGTGGTGGAGGTGCTCGCCCAGGGGCGCCAGCGCAAGGCGCGCCTGCTGCTGCAGGAGGAGTACTACCCGTCCACCACCTCCAAGCTCGTGTCGCAGAAGATTCCCACGCCCCTGGTGCTCATGCCGGGAGGCACCAACTTCCGCGCGGGCGAGACGTACCTCCAGCACATCGAGGACGTGGTGAAGCGGCTGGAGAAGGGCCTGCAGGGAAAGGGGACCTGAGGCATGCGCGCGCGCCTTCTCTTCATGCTGGGGGGCCTGACGCTCGCCGGGTGCGCCTGGGAGCCCGGCCAGGGCTTCGCGGTGGTGGAGCCCACCGTGCGCGCCACGTATGAGCCCGTGGCGGGCCGGGACGCGGGTGACGGCTACCAGCGCCTGAGCTCGGACTACCAGGTGCGCCTGGACGAGGCCTCGCTGACCCTGACCGGCATCGAGCTCATCAGCGCGGGCAGTGGTGGGGCCTCGTTCGATCCCGCCCATCCGCCCCCGGGCTACACCCTGTGCCACGGCGGCCACTGCCACCGGAACGATGGCGCGCTCGTGCCCTACGAGCAGGTGGCGGCGGAGGCCGGCGGCGGCACGGCGGCCAGCGCCGTGGTGACGCTCCTGTCCAGCGCGCCGTGGAACCTGCTCGCGCCCGAGACCCGCGCCGTCGGATGCACGCCCGGCTGCGCCCTGCCCGAGACCCAGGTGGCCCAGGGGCGCTGGAGCCTCCAGGCCCTGCGGCTCACGGGCACGGTGCGCGATGGCCGGGTGCCCGCGCGTTTCTCCGGCGAGCGCCGCTTCGAGATCGATCGGACCGCGACCGGGGAGACGCCGGTGGCGGTGCTCGGGGGCGCGGTGGATCTGCCGTCGGACCGCAAGACGCCGCCCCTGGCGAAGCTGGACCTGACCCTGGCGCTGACCCCGGCGCTGTTCGACGCCGTGGACTTCGACAAGCCCCTGGGCGACGCGGAGGTCTCGGCGCTGCTGGAGCGGCTGGCGAAGGTGGCCCCCCGGGCGGAGGTCACCCGTGGAGACCCCTGAGCCCCGGACCGCCTCGCACGCCCACTCGGATGATCTGCTCCTGTGCTGCGAGGAGCTGCGCATCGGCTATCAGGGCAAGCCCATGCTCCCGCCCATCAACCTCCAGGTCCACCGAGGCACTTTCCTGGCCGTCATCGGGCGCAACGGCTCGGGCAAGAGCACGTACTTCAAGACGCTGCTCGGCCTGCTCAGCCCGGTGTCCGGACGCGTCTTCCGCTCCAGTCCCCAGGTGCGCAGCGCCTACGTGCCCCAGAGCACGGGCATCGACGCGCTCCTGCCCGTGCGCGCCAAGGAGCTGGTGCGCTGGGGGCGGCTGTCGGGGTGGAACTTCCTCAAGCCCTTCTCCTCGCGCGAGGACCGGAGCGCGGTGAGCGCGGCCATCGAGACCGCCGGCGCGGGCCCCATCGCCCAGATGCCCTACCGCGAGCTGTCCGAGGGCCAGAAGCAGCGGGCCCTGCTCGCGCGGGTGCTCGCCACCGAGGCGGACCTGGTGCTGCTCGACGAGCCCACCGCCGCCATGGACGCCGTGGCCGAGCGCGAGACGATGAAGCGGCTGGCGCAGCTCGCGCACGAGCGGCGGCTCGCGGTGGTGGTGGTGAGCCATGACCTGCGCGTGGCCGCCGAGTTCGCCGACCAGTTGCTCTTCGTGGACCGGGAGACGTCCTCCGTGGTGCTGGGAGACGCGAACACGGTCTTCTGCCACCCCGCCTTCCGGCACCAGTACGGCGACGACTACTGCCCGCGCCATCCGCCGTCCCCGCACGACAGGACCGCCCCGTGAATCCGCACGTCGAGACGCCTACCTGGGCCCAGTTCTGGGACGCCTACGAGCTGTTCGAGGATCCCATCCTGTGCGCCCTCATCGCCGGGGGCGTGTTGGGCTTCCTGGGCGTGTACGTGGTCCTGCGGCGCATGGTGTTCGTGAGCGCGGCGGTGACGCAGTCCGCGGGGCTCGGGGTGGCGCTGGCCTTCTTCGCGGAGATCCACCTGGGGATGCACGTGGACCCGACCCTGGGCGCGGTGGTGCTGGCGCTCGGGGCCACGCTGGTGCTGATGTTGGATCCGGCGCGGCTGCGGCTCACGCGTGAGAGCGTGCTGGGCCTGGCTTATGCGCTCACGGGCGGCGCGGCCATCCTCGTGGGCGACCGCATCTCGCAGGAGGCCCATGACATCCAGGGCATCCTCTTCGGCACGGCGGTGCTGGTGGAGCGGCCCCAACTGCTCGCCGTGATGTGGGCGGGCGGGCTCATCCTCGTCATCCACCTGTGGTGGTTCCGAGGCCTCACCTTCGCGAGCTTCGATCGCACCGGGGCGCACGTGCAGGGGCTGCCCGTGCGGATGCTCGACGGCGTGCTGATGATCTCCATCGGGCTGATGGTGGGCGTGTCGGCGCGGGCGCTGGGCGCCCTGCCGGTGTTCGCCTTCTCCATCCTCTCGGCCATCGCCGCGCTGATGCTGGACCTGCGCCTGCCGTGGACCTTCTTCCTGTCCACGCTCGCCGGAGCGGCGGCCGGCGTGGGCGGCTACCTCGTCGCCTACTTCTACAACTTCCCCGTGGGTGGCTCGCAGACGGTGCTCGCGAGCGCGTTGGTGGTGCTGGCGCTCGCGGTCCGCACGGTGAAGCAGGCCCTCACCCACGGCCGGGCGTGAGCCAACCGGGTCACGGACTGGCGCTCCTGGCCCTGGTCGTGCTGGGCCTGGGTTGCGCCACGGGACCCGTACGGGGGGTCCCACGCCTGGGCGCCATGGCGGCACCCGCGGCCGCGCTGTCTCCCCGGGAGGACGTCCGGCGTGACGAGGTCCGGGCGGATCCGGGCTGGCCTGACCTGTCCGCCGATGCCGAGGCGCTCCTGGCGCCGTTCCTGGCGTGTGCCTCGCCCGCCGATTACGTGGCGCTCCAGCGGCGGGTGGACATGCCCCGGGTGGTGGAGGCTCTGGATGACTGGAGCGCCGTGCGATTGGGGGCCTTGGGACCCATGCGCGCGGACGCAGCCGCAATCCTCCAGCGCAAACGCGCCGCGTTTCTCGTCACCACCACCGAGCGTTATGGCGTCCCGCACGCCGAGGTGTTCGCGCTCTTCGTGTTGCACACGGCGCATGACGATGAAGTGGATGCGGTGTTGCGACTGCTCGCTCGGGACAAGCGGTTGGGACAAACGCTGGCGCTCATGCCCACCGTCCTCGCGCAGTTGGAGGCGAGAGGCCTGCCGCTCTCGGCCTACCCCGAGCGTGGAGAGCAGGCCTCGGACGTGCCGCGGGGTCTGGGCAGGGCCGTCCGGGACCTCGTGCGCACCAGTCCCCTGAGCGATGGCGGCCGTTACGCCGAGTTGTCCGCTCGGTGGGCCCTTCTGCCTGCGCCCTACCAGCACGCCGCGAGCGAGGTGGAACGAGCCCTGGCGAGGCGGCACTTCGCGCCAGGCAGCATCGCGACGGGAGGCTTCGACGCGATGACATTCGGCGTGCCGCTGGGCTTCTACTACCTGGTGGCCAGCACGGGACACGGCGTCAGCGCCCTCGCTCGAGGCCAGTACGAACGGGCCACGCAGGAACTGGCGCCCGCGGCCCTGATGGTGGGCCTGTACGCGAGCGGTCGCGGCATGCGTGCTCCACGGCTGGAAGCACTCCAGGAACTGGGACGCCAGTGGGAAGCCCGCTGGGGCGTGGAGGGCATGCGGGAGCTCTTCGGGAATATCCGCGCCCGGAGAGAAGCGGGTTTCTTCGTGGCCGAGGGCGGCATGGACGCGGCGCTCGCCCTGCACGAAACCCGAGGCGATGTGGCCAGGGCCCAGGCGTGGATGACCCAGGGGAAATCCCCACGCGCGGGTCCCTCCTCGGTGAAGAGTGGACGGGCCGCCCTGGTGGACGAAGGCGCGGGTCTCACACGCGAGGTGGTGGAAGCACGCCTGGCCCTGGTGGAGCGGGAAGCCACGGGGCCGCGTCTTCCCAGGGACGTCTCCCTGTTGGAGCGGCAGCAGTCCGCCCTGAAGGCGCCGCCCCCTGAAGCCCAGGGCAACCCTCGATGGATCGAGTACGTCGCCTACCGGGAGCAGCGCCTCGGAGATCTCCGGCGGGGCACGGCCGCCGAGGGACCACTGCTCTGGGACGCCTACGAGGCGATGCGGGGAGGGTTCGCCCGAGGCCTCGCCTTCGAGCGTCATATGGTGGAGCAACTGCGAGCCGACGCGGCCCTGCCCCGGGCCTCGCGTCGCTTCCTCGAGAACTTCGAGCGCCCACGCGTCGAAAGGTTCGTGGGTGTATGGAAGCCAGGGAGCGGTTTGCGGTTCGTGGACGTGCTCGTCATCGAGGAACACCCAGGCGCTGGTTCTCCGCCGCGCGTGGAGACGTTCAGCTTCAAGAGCCGCGACCTCTCGGATCTGAAGTACGAAGCCCTGCAGTCCCAGTTCACCGCTGACGCCAGAGAGGCGCTGCGCAAATATGGCGAGACGCTGGACATCCGCCGAGAATCGATTCAGTCCCTTCTCCACCATGAGCGAGAGGTTCCCGTCATCAGGATCCGCCTCATCTACGAGGGCGGTCGTCTCATGCCCGACCGCCTGGACCCGGTGAGGGCCGCCCTGCGAGATGCGGAGCGAGAGGTCAAGGGCGTGGAGGTGTCCGTCCAATGAAGGAACTGGAACTCTCTCGGCGGGAAGACAGCCTGGTCCTGGTTTTCGACGGCGCCTTCGACCCGCGGGCCGCGTGGGAGCACGAGCTGACGCCTCTGGTTCAATTCCTCGAGGAGTACGCGGGCGAGTGGATGCCGGAGCTCGTGAGTGGCAAGCGACGACGTCGCTACTCCCGCGCCGCCATCCGGAAGTGCTGGGAGGAGAAACGCGGTGAGAGGACCGCGTCCCTCTTCTTCTACCGAACGAAGCTCCCGGCCCTTGAAATGGGGACCAGCCTCACCTTTCCGCCACTCGCTCCCGAGCTGAACATCCTGCTCGAAATCCAGCCCCTCTCCCTGTTCGCGGACGAGGCACGCTGTCAGCGGTTCACGGAGTTGGTGCGCGCATGGGCGTCGCGCTACCCGGGCACCCATGCCGCGGCGCACAGTCTCGCGGACAGGGCCCTGGCGGGTGCGCCCTCGTTCGGCCGGGACGAAAGGCGCTCGCGCCAGGATGGGTTCGATCAGATCTACGAGGTGTCCTGGCTGAACGTCTTCGGTCCAAGACTGGTGGAGACCGTGGGTCGCGACCGCATGCTCTCCACACCCGCCCATCGGGTGGAGTCCTTGCCCGATGGCTCCGTCCTCCTGGTGACGTGGCCCACCCTGGCGGACTTCGCCAGCGCCCCCGCACGCGAGGCCCAGGCGCGCGCCCACGCCCACCTGCGACCGGACCTCGACCTGACCACCGTGCGGCGCACCCTGCACGCGCGCAGCGCGGCCCTCGCCCCCGTGGAGCCACGCTTTCCCTCGGACGTGGCGCCCCTGCTCGCCCGCGTGGTGGACCGTGCCGCGCTCCACGAACGTCAACGCCAGATCGCCGACTTCAACGACTGGAGCCCCCCCGCGCCAGAGGAGTGGCGCCCCGCCAGCGCCGCCCTTCCCTCGGACGTGGAGGACGAGGAACAGGCCCGTGCGCACTACCGCACCCTCGCCGAGCATCTCGTCGCGCTGTTTCACACGAAAGTGCCCTCGGTCCTCGAGGCGACGCCCGAATCGCTCACGGACGTGGACTTCCAGTTCTGGCGGGAGGAGTTCCCTCGGGTGTTCCAGCGCGAGCACATCGAGGCGCACGCGGTGCCCGCCGTGGGCGCCTACCTGGGACAGGTGCTGGTGCACCACCTGGGCGGCCAATGGATTCCCCGCCGACGCATGGAAGAAGCCCAGGTGCTCGTGGGTGAACGTGTCTGGTTCCCTTTCGCACGGGCAGCGCACTACCTGGGCTCGTGCCAGTCGCTGCTGGACTTCTCCCTCACCCAACTCTTCCAGGTCGCCGCGCGGCATCGCCGCTGAACCTCACGGCGTGAGCAGGCCCTCGGCCACGAGCAGCGCGTCCAGGCCATCCAGGAGCCGCGTCCGGCCCCCTCACCGCACCGCCGCGGACACCTTCTTGAACTCGGGCGTCCCCGCGACGCCGAGCAGGTCGAAGAGCGCGGCCTCCACGGTGAGCACCCGGGCGCCCGCGTCCCGGCACATCTCCAGGCCCACGCGCCGGTCCTCCGGGTGGCGCGACAGCACCGCGTCCGCGCACAGCACGGGCGTCAACCCCCGCTCGGCCAGGTCGCGCACCGTCTGGTAGACGCACACGTGGGTCTCCATGCCCACGATCAGCACCTGCGTGCGCGCGCCGAGCGCGGCCACCACCTCGGGCACACAGGCGCTGAACATGAGCTTCTCCACCGGGGTGTACGCGCCCAGGTGCGCCGACAGCCGCGCGTCCGTGCGTCCCAGGCCCTTGGGGTACTGCTCGGTGACCAGGAGGGGCAGCTCCAGGGCCCGGGCCCCCTGGAGGGCGGCATTGGTCCGCTGGAGCATCCGCTCGAGCGCGCCCGGCTCCATGGCGGCGCACAGCCGCTCCTGGATGTCGACGACGAGCAGCGCGGCCTGGTCTCTTTGGAGGCGGAAGGAGGGCATGGGGGCAGTCCATTCCCCACCGGACCGAATCGTCAAGCAGCCCGCCACCTCGCTTCAGGGAGATTGACGCCTCCCCGACGCGTGACCAAGCTCGCGGACATGAAGGGACATGCCCGACACTTGATGACCTCTCCCGTGAAGTCCGTGGCGCCGCACACGCCACTCTCGGAGATCGCCCTGATCCTGGCCGATGCGCGCATCGCCGGCGTGCCCGTGATGGAGGACGAGCAGGTGGTGGGGATGATCAGCGAGCCCGACATCCTCAACGCCCTGCTGGAGAACCGGGCACTGGACACTCCGGCGCGCGAGCTCATGTCCTCGCCGGTGTTCACGGTGAACGAGTTCGAGACGAGCGACGAGGTCTTGGCGCGCTTCCGCCGACACGGCATCCACCACCTGCCCGTGGTGCGCGAGGACAAGCTGCTGGGCATCATCACGCCCGCGGACGTGCTGCGCTACCTGGCGAAGGATCTCGACGAACCGCCCCAGGTGGGCTGAGCGGCGTGATGAGTGATGCCTTGAGGCTGGAGGACCGGGGCGGCCAGGGGCCCGTGCTGCACTTCGCGCACGCCAACGGCTTTCCCCCGGGCAGCTACCGGCGGCTGTTCGACACGCTCACGCCCCACGCGCACGTGTACACGCTGGAGAGCCGCTGCCTGGTGCCTGGGGCGGATCCCCTCTCGATGAAGGACTGGGACGACATGGCGGAGGACCTGGTGCACGCCCTGCGCGCCCGGGGCCTCACGGACGTGGTGGGCGTGGGGCACAGCATGGGCGGCGTGGCCACGCTCATCGCCGCCGCGAACCATCCGGACCTCTTTCGCGCCGTGGTGATGTTGGATCCCGTGCTCTTCACCGGGGGGCGGGCCCTGGCCCTCCAGCTGCTGAGCCTGCTCGGGCTGCGCGGCCGTGTGCCGCCCGCGAGCCTCGCCCGCCGACGCCGCGAGCACTGGGGCTCGCGCGAGGAGGCCGCCGCGAGCTACGCCAAGAAGGCGCTCTTCCGGGGCTTCGATCCGGCGTGCTTCCAGGACTACCTCACCCACGGCCTCACGGAAGCGCCCGGCGGCGGACTGCGGCTCACCATCCCCACGGCCTGGGAGGCGCGCATCTTCGAGACCTCGCCGCGCGCCATCTGGAAGCGGCTGCGCGAGGTGAAGGTGCCGGTGCTCGTGCTGCGGGGGATCCACTCGGACACCCTCACCCCCGAGGCCCTCGGGCGGGTGCGGAAGGCCCAGGCGGGCCTCCAGACGGACGAGCTGTCCGGCGGCCACCTCTTCCCGCTGGAGCAGCCCGAGGCCTGTGGGCGGCGCATCCTCGCGTTCCTCGAGTCGGTGGGCCCGCGGACCACGGCCTGAGGCCAGGGCTCACGCCGGGGCGTTCTCCACGGGGGGCACCAGGCGCATGCGGGACACGGGGCGCGGCGAGGCCCCGCGGAAGGACCGGGCGCGCTGGACCTCGGGCAGGTGGGCCTCCGCGTCCCGCCAGCACGTCAGGCACGAGGAGAAGGCCATGGCGGCCTCGGCCACCGCGCCCCGGGCGAGGTGGATGTCGGCCAGCAGGAGCCAGGCGTGACCGGAGCCCGGCCGTTCCTCGACGAGGGCGCGCGCCAGCTCCAGCGCCTTCTCCTCGCGGCCCAGGCGCAGCCGGTGCCGGGCCAGGGTCTCGCGGACCGGGCGGGAGAAGGCCGGAGGGCCCGCCGGGCGCAAGCGTCGCTCCAGGCGCAGGGCGCGGGTGAGCGTGGCCTCGGCCCGGGCGGGGTCTCCCTGCCGGGCCTCCAGCGCGCCGCGCAGCTCGCACGCCGCCAGCTCCACCACCCGGGTGACATCCCGGGGGCAGAGCAGATGGCCCTCGCTCCGGGACTCGTCGGTGAGGGGCTGCGCGAGCTGCTCGAGCGCCGTGCACAGCCGGTCGGCCTCCGCGAGCGGCCCGGCCTCCAGGGCGCGCAGACCCCGGGCATACAGCTCCATGCCGGACAGCAGCACGCGATCCGCGGGGCGGGCCTCGGGTGACAGCTCCACGCGCGGCTCGGCCGCGGCGCGCAGGAACCCGAAGCGCAGGTGCAGGCCGGACAGGGCCCCCGCGGCGAACACGAGCGCCTGATCGACCCGGGGCGTCACCTCCTCGGCGCGGGCGCGCAGCCGGCGGGCCCAGGTCTGGGCCTCGCCATACCGGCCCGCGTCGGCGCAGGCCTGCACGAGCAGCCGCAGGGCCACGCCCGCCACGGGCGCCGCCGCGCCGGGCAGGGACTCGCGCGCCCGCCAGGCGTCCTCCACGGTGACGGCCTCCTCGAGCACCTCGCGGGCCTCCTGGAGGTGGCCGGTGCGCAGGAACAGGCGGCCCGCGGCGAGCAGGGCCGGGGCGGCCTGGGGCGCCAGCACCCGCAGCCGGCGCGCGCTCTCCAGGGCTTCCTGGGGCCGGGTGCTCTCCTCGCGCAGCCGCACCCAGGCCAGGTGCACGCCCTCGTGCTCCGGGTGGGTGCGCAGGAGTTCCCGCACGAGGAGCTGGGCATACGTCTGACCGGGCCCGGGGCGACCATCCGCCTCGAACCCATCCGCGAGCAGCCCCGCGAGCAAGAGCCGCGCCTCGGCGTCCTCGGGGCAGCGCTCCAGGTGCCCCTCCATCTCCCGCACGAAGCCATGGCGGCCATTGGCGGGGCCCTTGTTGGCCAGGAAGGTGGCCGCGACGATGTAGCGCTGCTCGGCGTCCGGCCCGCCCTCGCTGAGCGCGAGCGCCTTGTAGATGGCCTCGGCGCGCGAGGCGGCGCGGCGGGCGCCCGCGCCCCGGGTCAGCGCCAGGCCCCACCAGGCCATGGCGAGCTGGGGATCGCACCGGGCCGCCTCGGCGAAGGCGCGCCGGGCCTCGCCCCGCCAGCCCAGGTGCAGCAGCCGCAGGCCCTGATCGAACCAGCGCTGGGCCTGGGGCACGCGGGTGTTCACCGGGAGGTGCGCCCGGCCCAGGCCCTCGCACGGCGTGGGCGGGGGCAGGTCCAGGTCCGCGACGTCGTCCCAGGGGGCGGCGGGGAAGAGGGAGGACTCCTCGTTTCGCAGAAGGAACGCCAACATGCTGTCTTCCTCACACCCCGGCGAGCGGGGCCCACGACGTGTCCACGACGGACCGCTCCAGCGCCTCGACCCGCGCCGCCCACCGCCGCCAGGGCGCCGCCAGACCCTCTCCGGGCCAGACCGGCGCCTTCTTCATCGCCGCCAGGCACTCCCGCCGCCACCCGGGACCCAGCCGCGCGTCGATCCACTCCTCGTGTCCGGCCAGCCACCGCGCCAGCGTCACCAGCGCGGCCCGGGCACACGCCCGCTCCCCGTCGGTGGTGGGCAGGCGGGGAAGGCCCAGGTCCATCGCGTTGAAGAGCGGCCGCGCGAGCCGCGCCTCGTCCACCAGCAGGGGCTCGAAGCGGGAGCGCGGCACGTAGACGGACGTGGCGCCCTCGCGGCACACCACCCCGAAGCCCCACAACGTGAGGGCCCCGCCCTCCCCCGGCGCCGTGCGGTAGGCGCTGGTGCCCTTCTGTCCCGCGGGCAGGCGCTCGCGCGACAGGCCCCGGCTCAGCAGCAGGTTCTCCGGATGGAGCACGTCGCGGCCGAGGCACCACATGGACAGGTCGAACAGCCGCTCGCCGTCACGGCGCAGCGCGTGCGGCACGGACAGGGGAAGGGAGGAGCCCATGGTGCCTCAGCTCGCCTTCTTGGCCGTGGGACCCTTGCTGGCCTTCACCTCGCCGAACAAGGCCGGGAAGGTCACCGCCGCGCCGCCCTTCTTGGCGAGGGCGGCGTTCACCGCGCGCACCAGCTTGCCGCGCACCTTGGGCGACAGGGGCTCGTCCGCGATTGCCGCGCCCACCTGCTGGGCGCTCACGCCCCGGCCACTCCGGGGCTTGGCGATGCCCTCGTAGGCCTTGCCCTGCCGCTCCTTGTCGCGGCGCGTGTCCGCCCGCTGCCGGGACAGCGTGCGGTCCGCGTCGTCGCGCGCCTCCACCTGCGAGGACAGGCGCACCAGGGTGCTCGGCTCCAGCTTCTGCTCATCGAGGAACTGCTTGAAGGTACCCATGGGGTTTCTTCCTTGGCGTGAGGGGGGAACGGGAGGGACTTCAGTGCGCGTGGTCCTCGTGGCCCGACTCCTCGATGACGAGGGAGACGGTGCCGGAGCCGGGACCGAACGTCAGGGTGTAGGTGCCCACCTCGAGCGGCGCCACGTGGCGGCCCTGGATGGTGGTGCAGGAGGCGGAGCTCGTCGCGGAGGACTCGAACGTCACGGCCTGGCCGGAGGCGCTCGCGATGCGCAGGGGCACCTCAGTGTTCAGGTAGAACACGTAGTCGGCGGCCTCGCCGGACGCGAACGACACCGAGCCCGTGCCCCCCGAGGGCAGGGTGATGTCGTAGCGCTTGTGATCGTTGCTGACCGCGGGGGCGCCGCTGGCCGTGGCGCTCGCGGTGACGGCCACGCCGGGCCCGTTCCGCAGGTGCTCGCAGCCCTCGCTGTCCGCGTCCTCGGTGTGACCACACCCCACGAGCAGGGCACTCGACAGCAGGCACGCGGACAGCAGCTTCTTCATCATCATGGGAACTCCAGGGGTTGGGTGTGAACGACGCGGAGGTACGACGAAGCCCTCACGTGCCCGAGGCCCCCGGAAAGAGGTGGACGGGACGCGACGTGAGGAGACGAGGCCGTGCGGAGGACACACGGCCACGAGGGGGTGGAGCCGCCAAGGCGCGCGCCTTCCCGGGACACACGGCGCCCGGTCGGGAGCGCGCCACGCGAGACCGGGACCGCCGGTGAGGACGGGCTCGGGCACGCGTGGACGGACCCCGGAGGGAGCCGTCACGGGACGGAGGACTTCAGCGGTTCAGGGAAGGACGGGCGTCGGCGCGAACGCGCTCAGACGCGGGGCGGAGACGCCTTGGGCGCCAGATGCAACCAGGCCACGGGCGGCGCGACGGCCTCCCGCACCGGGGCCAGACCCGGCCCCTCGGGAGGCGTCACCTGCCGCACGGACAGCACGTCCACCGAGGCAGGCAGCTCGCGGCGCGTGAGCGCCTGGGCACAGTGGGCGTCCGAGCCATGCCCGGCCTCCACCGCTTCCGCACCCGTGAAGCGCTCGTCCTCGAAGGAGAGCGCCTGGGCGAGCGAGACACCCGGCGCCGCCGTGTCCGCGTGCAGCAGATCCCCGTGCTCGAGGCACGTGCGGTGCTGGACGAGGACGAAGTGGGCCATGCCGCCCAGGTAGGCCAGCGCGCACAAGAGCACCACGGGCAGCGCCAGCAGGCGCGGCCATCGGTGCTGTGCTTGCTCGCGGCGGGCGATCACGGCGGAACGGCTCCTGGTGCAATCCAGTTGCGACAACTCGGTTGTACGCGAGGCCCCGCTTCGGTGCAAGTGATTGCGGACCGGTGCCAGGCGGGCCTGGGCTCCTGCATTGAACGCGGGCCCACGGAAGACATTTCCGGCCGGGCGGGGGCGGAGTAGGAAGGCCCCCGACAGCAGAAGGATTCCCCGTGCACCCATTCCTAGACGTGTTGCGGCAGCAGGCGGTCCACTTCGGCCCTGGACTGGCGCGTGCCGCCTACGCGCGAGGCCTCGCCGTGACTCAGCGCGACGGCACGACGCGGCCCATTCCCGTCACCGCCACCCCCGTGCTGCTCGACGCGGAGGAGATCCACCGCCGGGCCCGGCTCTCCGCGCACCTGGCCTCGGCCACCCTGAAGATGACGCGCGCGGTGCTCGCGAGCGAGCGCCGCGAGTGGATCCTCGGGGGCCTGTCGCCCATCGAGCGGGCGCTCACCGAGCGCACCTTCGCGAACGTGACGCGACTGGCCACCACGCGCGTGGACTACTTCGTGGACACGCAGCCGCGGGCCCTGGAGGTCAACGCCACCATTCCGGCCATGCAGGGCTACTCGGACATCGCGGCCCACACCTTCATCGAGCACGTGGCGCGGCACTTCGGCCTGCCCGAGCAGGCCCTGCCCGCGCTGCTCGCCGCCAACGGCAGCAACGCGCGCGCCCTGTATGACGCGCTGCTCACGGGCTACGCGGCCGAGCGCGACGGCCAGACGCCCCGCACCCTCGCCCTGCTCAGCCGGCGCCACGACGCCCAACTCACCGAGCAGCACTACCTGTGCGCGCGCTTCCGCGAGTTCGGCGTGGACGCGGACGTGGTGCACCCGGACGAGGTCTCCGGCGAGGAGCACTTCGAGGTGCGCGGCAAGCGCTACGACCTGGTCTACCGGCACCTCTTCTCGCGCCGCCTGGAGGAGACGCCCGCCCCCTGGGTGGAGGACTTCTTCGGCACGGTGCCGGGCCGCAAGGCGGTGCTGCTCAACCCGCCCGCCTCGCCCGTGGAGGTGAAGACGACGTTCGCGCTCGTCTCCCAGGCGCTCGAGGACCCCGCGCTCGCGCACGCCGCAGCGCTCACCCCCGAGGAGCTCGAGGCCATCCAGGCCTCGGTCCCCTGGACGCGGCCCTTCCGCCATGGCCCGGGCCGGGGACCGGAGGGCACGTGGGAGACGGACCTCGTGGCCCGCGTGGCGGCCGAGCCCGCGCGCTTCGTGCTCAAGCGCGCCTGGGACTACGGCGGCCGGGCCGTCTACCTCGGGCGCTCGGTGGGCACGCCGGCCTTCGAGGAGCGCGCCCGGGCGGCCTACGGCGAGAGCCTGTCCTGGGCGGCCCTGTGCGAGCGGGCCGCCACGGACACCGTGGGCGGAGGCTTCGTGGTGCAGGAGATCGTGGAGACCCAGCCCGAGGAGCACCTGCTGTGCGAGGCGCACGGGCTCACCCCCCTGAAGCTGCACGTGGACTACTCGGCTTATGCCTCCGTGGGGCTGGGCGGTCAGCCGGCCTGGGGCGGCGTGTGCCGGGGCTCCACGTCCGAGATCGTGAACATCGTGGGAGGGGGCGGTGTCCTGCCGCTCCTCACCACCGAGGTGGCCAGTCAGTTGCTCCATGCATGGAAGGCCCGCTAATTCCCGCCATCCCACATTCGGGAAGAGCCCGGCCGTTCGTGGGTTGTGCCGACGCGAAGACGCTTTATAGATGAAGGACCGGGTGGAGCTTTCCGCCCAACCTTTACGAAAGGACGAGAAATCCATGGCTTGGGAATCGGAGCAGGGCTGGCAGACGGCTCGAGGAGGCGGGGTCGTTGACGTTCTCGAGCAGGAGTCCCGGCGCGCCTTCATGTCGCGCGTGTACAGCTGGATGTTCGGTGGCCTGTTGGTGACGGGCCTCGTGGCGATGGTCACCGCCGCCACGCCGGAAGTCGTGAATCAGGTGGCGCGCTTCCGCTGGCTGCTCTTCTTCGGGCAGCTCGGCCTGGTGTTCGCCATCTCGGGCCTGGCCACCCGGCTGTCGGGCGTGGTGGCGGGCGCGCTCTTCCTGGGCTACTCGGTCCTCACGGGCCTGACGTTCTCCGTCCTCTTCTACGCCTTTACCCAGGCCTCCATCGCCAACGCCTTCCTCATGGCGGGCGCGACCTTCGGCGCGCTGAGCGTCTACGGCACGGTCACCAAGCGGGACCTGAGCCCCATGCGCACGTTCCTCTTCATGGGCCTCATCGGCGTGGTGGTGGCGAGCATCGTCCAGGTGTTCGTGCAGAGCTCCGCGCTCAACTTCGTGCTCGGCTGCGCGGGCGTGGTCGTGTTCGCGGGCCTCACCGCCTACGACACCCAGAAGCTGCGCGAGATGCACGCGGCCGGTGGCTACCGCTCGGCCGCCGCGGCGAGCATCAACGGCGCCCTGGCGCTCTACCTGGACTTCATCAACCTCTTCATCTCCCTGCTGCGCCTGACCGGCCAGCGCCGCGACTAGTCCCCCGCGCGCACGACATGAAGCACCCCGGCGGTGGGCTCGCACACGGGCCCACCGCCTTTTTCGTGTCCGCCGGGGGGCCTATCCGGCCGCTTCGTGCCCGAACTAACGTGGCGCCCCATGAGCGAGCAGCCAAAGTGGGCCACCGAGGACAGTGGGCTGGAGCTGGACTGGAAGGACCGCACGCAGCCGGAGCAGCGCGCCGAGGCCGTGGCCCGACAGGACATCTCGGGCGCGGGCAAGGGCCTGCCCGGAGAGCCCCGCTACATGGGCCCCGCGCTCACGCACGCGCTCGCGGGTCTGTTCGAGGGCCCGGGCCTGCAGGTGCGCCAGCAGCGCGAGTGGGGCGAGGCCCTGCTGGGTTGGGAGACGCGCAACCGCTACGAGGTCATCGACGCCGACGGCCGCTTCCTGCTGTACGCGGGCGAGACGGGCCAGGGCCTGGGGGACGCGCTGCTGCGCAACTTCCTGCCCATCCGTCCCGTGGAGATCGAGTTCATGACGAGCGGCGGCACGCTCGCCCTGCGCATGGCGCGCGTCTTCACCTTCTTCTTCACGCGCGTGGAGGTGACGGCGTGGGACGGCCGCCCCCTGGGCTACATCCAGCAGCGCTTTGGCCTGCTCAAGCGCCACTTCGAGCTGTGCACGCCCGCGGGCGGCGTCATGGCCCGCCTGGAGGGCCCGATCTGGAAGCCGTGGACCTTCCACGTCTATGTGCATGACGAGGAGGTGGCCACCATCCGCAAGCGCTGGAGCGGCTTCGTCAGCGAGGGCTTCACCGACGCGGACAACTTCGGCGTGGAGTTCCACGCGGGGCTCAAGGACGGGCGGCTGCGGCAGATGGTGCTCGCCGCCACGCTGATGGTGGACCTGTGCTACTTCGAGGAGCGCAAGGGCTCGGGCACCCTCACGGGCCTCTTGAGCGACTGAGCGCGCCCTACTCCTGGGGCTTGGGGCGGCTGAAGGGCATCAGCAGCCGCTCCACGGGCGTGCCCCCCACCAGGTGCTCCTCGACGATGGCCGGCACGTCCTCGGGCTTCACCCCGCCGTACCAGGTGCCCTCCGGGTAGACGATCACCGACACGCCGAAGGCGCACGTGTCCACGCAGCCGGCCGCGTTGGCGCGCATCTGCCCCTTGAGGCCGCGCTTGTCCAACTCCTCCTTGAAGCGGGCGCGCACTTCCTCGCCCCCCTTCGTGGCGCAGCACCCCTTGGGGTTGCCGTCGGGACGCCGGTTGGTACAGACGAATACGTGACGTTTGAACGGAGGCATGTCCTCCTCCTAACGCGGCTTCCGTTCAAAAGCGACGGTTGAGCCCTCGCCTCCCCCTCCCCTTTGTTGCGCCCACCCCTGGCCGGGGGGAGTCTCCGTGCACAGACTCCCAGCAAACATCCGCTTCTGATCACATCCTCTACCCCGAGAGTGACCCTACATGACTCGTCACCCAACGACATGCGGACTTTCAAGAGAGTTGATCAGCGCGGCACATGGCTTTAGATCGCGTCCGGTGAGCGCCTCGCCTGGCTTCCAGGCGAGCCGTCAGGACAGCGTTCGCCAGGCCACAAACCCCTAGCTGTAGGTGGTGCGATCATGACGTGCACAAGATCTAGGGGTGTGACCTTGACGATTTCCGGAAGAGGATCGTACCTTTGCCTACCTGCCCGGTGTACGAGCGGGCAAGCGCGACGACGGCGCGGCTGATTCACCCAGATTCTCCCCGGCCCCTCCCCTGGCGGAGCGGCGAGGGGCTCCGACGAGTCGTCTCGATCCCGAGCGATCTCGCGGACTTGGCTTTGCGCGAATTTCGCAGTCATACCCAGAGTGAATGCGACTGAGGGACCCATGGAACACCACGAGCTGAACGCCACGGCGGGAGTGTTGGAAGGCAAGGAGCTGACGGGAACGAAGGCCCGGGGCGCGGGGCTGCCGGTGGAGCGCTTCTTCACCACGCCCGGCGTGGACCCGGCCGACGAGCTCGCGTGGGAGCTGCGCACCGCGGGCATCTCGGGCGAGGACGGCAAGTCCGTGTTCCAGCAGAAGGACGTGGAGGTGCCCAAGTCCTGGTCCATGCTGGCCACCAACGTGGTGGCCTCCAAGTACTTCCGGGGCACCCCCGGCACCGCCGAGCGCGAGACGAGCGTGCGCGGCCTCGTGGCCCGCGTGGTGGACACCCTCACCCGCTGGGGCGCGCAGGGCGGCTACTTCGCCACCGCCACCGACCGCGACACCTTCCACGCGGAGCTCACCCACCTGCTCCTGCGCCAGAAGGCCGCCTTCAACTCGCCCGTCTGGTTCAACGTGGGCGTGGAGGAGCACCCGCAGTGCTCGGCGTGCTTCATCAACTCGGTGGACGACTCCATGGAGTCCATCCTCGGCCTGGCCAAGACCGAGGGCATGCTCTTCAAGTACGGCTCGGGCACGGGCAGCAACCTGTCCACGCTGCGCTCGAGCAAGGAGCTGCTCGCCGGCGGCGGCACCGCGTCCGGCCCCGTGTCCTTCATGAAGGGCTTCGATGCCTTCGCCGGCGTCATCAAGAGCGGCGGCAAGACGCGCCGCGCGGCCAAGATGGTGATCCTCAACGCGGACCACCCGGACATCCTGGACTTCGTGCGCTGCAAGTCCAACGAGGAGAAGAAGGCCTGGGCGCTCATCGAGGCCGGGTACGACCCGAGCTTCAACGGCGAGGCCTACGCGTCCGTCTTCTTCCAGAACTCCAACAACTCGGTGCGCGTGACGGACGAGTTCATGCGCGCGGTCATCAACGACGGCCCCTGGACGACCCACGCGGTGCGCGACGGCCGCCCCATGGAGACGCTCAAGGCGCGCGACATCTTCCGGGAGATCTCCGCCGCGGCGCACCTGTGCGGCGATCCGGGCATGCAGTTCGACACCACGGTGAACGCCTGGCACACGTGCTCGAACACGGCGCGCATCAACGCGTCCAATCCGTGCTCGGAGTACATGTTCCTGGATGACTCGGCGTGCAACCTGGCGTCGCTCAACCTGATGCACTTCCGCACGCTGGACGGCGACTTCGACGTCACCGCCTTCAAGCACGCGGTGGACGTGGTGCTGCTCGCGATGGAGATCATCGTCGGCAACTCCAAGTACCCCTCCAAGAAGATCGAGGAGAACAGCCACGCCTACCGGCCGCTGGGCCTGGGCTACGCCAACCTGGGCGCGCTGCTCATGGCCGCGGGCCTGCCGTACGACTCGGACGTGGGCCGCAACTACGCGGGCGCCATCACCTCGCTCATGTGCGGCCAGGCGTACGCCATGAGCGCGCGCATGGCGGAGAAGCAGGGCGCGTTCGCGGGCTACCAGAAGAACGCCGAGCCCTTCCTCGGCGTCATCCGCAAGCACCGCAAGGCCGCCTACAACATCCCCGCCGAGGGCGTCACCGAGGAGCTGTACGACGCGCAGAAGCGCGCGTGGGATCAGGCGCTCGCGCTCGGCTCGGACCACGGCTTCCGCAACAGCCAGGTCACCGTGCTCGCCCCCACCGGCACCATCGGCTTCATGATGGACTGCGACACGACGGGGATTGAACCCGACATCGCGCTCATCAAGTACAAGAAGCTGGTGGGCGGCGGCATGCTGAAGATCGTCAACCAGACGGTGCCCTTCGCGCTCGAGAAGCTCGGCTACCGCCAGACCCAGGCCCAGGAGATCATCACCTACCTGGACAAGCACGAGACGATTGAAGGCGCCCCGCACCTCAAGCCCGAGCACCTGGCGGTGTTCGACTGCGCCTTCAAGCCGGCCAAGGGCCAGCGCAGCATCCACTGGATGGGCCACCTGCACATGATGGGCGCGACGCAGCCCTTCCTCTCGGGCGCCATCTCCAAGACGGTGAACATGCCGTCGGACGCCGCGGTGGAGGACATCGAGAAGGCGTACATCGAGGCGTGGAAGATGGGGCTCAAGGCCGTGGCGGTGTACCGCGATGGCTGCAAGCGCACCCAGCCGCTCAACACCTCGAAGGACACGGTGAAGGACACGAAGCTCGCGGTGGCCGAGCCCGCGCTCGCCGCGGCGCGCGACGCCAACGCCATGCGCCGGCGGCTGCCGGACGAGCGCCAGGCCATCACCCACAAGTTCTCGATCGGCGGCCACGAGGGCTACCTGACGGTGGGCATGTACGAGGACGGCACGCCGGGCGAGCTGTTCTGCGTGATGGCCAAGGAAGGCTCGGTGGTGAGCGGCCTGATGGACAGCTTCGCCACGGCGGTGTCGCTGGCGCTGCAGTACGGCGTGCCCCTGCAGGTGCTCGTGGACAAGTTCTGCCACGTGCGCTTCGAGCCGAGCGGCTTCACGGGCAACCCGGCGGTGCCGATCGCCAAGTCGATCGTCGACTACATCTTCCGCTGGCTGTCGCTGAAGTTCCTGCCGGCCGAGCAGGAGGCGGACGGCGTGGAGGCGGCGGTGGAGCAGCAGGTGGCGGCGGCACCGGTCGAGGTCAAGCCCGAGGTGAAGGCGGCCCCGGTGATGGCGCTGCCGATGGCGACGCCGCGGCGCACGTACCTGAACCAGGCGGACGCCCCGCCCTGCCACACCTGCGGCGAGATCATGGTGCGCAACGGCGCCTGCTACAAGTGCAGCAACTGCGGCACCACGAGCGGCTGCAGCTGAGAAACCTGAAGTGAATGAATGAGCCCCGGTGAGCCACACAGGCCCACCGGGGCTTTATTTATGTTGCACTAGACGCACACGAAAAAGGATCAAATGACCACCGCAGCAGTAACCCACCAAAACATACAGCAAATCTACAACATCGCGCAAGAATGCCTCACGCGGTGCGAGAGGACACCCTACCCGTCCAAGGAACGAATCAATCGAATAATGAACGCAAGGGCAGAACTAGCCACGATATCGCTGAGAGCCGACACAATACGCAACGAGATATTGCTACCAGCCAACAAAGCCATCTCCGACACCGCAGAACAGCAGCAGGCCCTTCAATCAACAATAAACAACCTCTCACAAGAATTAGACACACTAAGAATTGATATATCAAAAAAAGAAACCAACTACCATTCGGAAACAAGCAAGATCCCCAACAGCGCCATTGCCATCGAGCGCCTACGCGACGACCTTGAAAAATCCAAAAACGCATACCACAGTCGACAAAAAACCATCAACGAACAATTAAGGCAATCACACACGGAGAACCAAGCCCTTCAAAACAGACTCAGCAACCTACACTCCGAAATTCAAACGAAACACCAGTCACTGCTAATTCCATCCAACACGGCGCTGGAGGAGATTGAACAGCAGATCAGCAACAAGCTCACAGAGCTTGGCGAACTTGAGACAACAATCAAGAATGAAGGCAGAATAAGCGAGGAGTTGGGACAATCGACCCGCGCTGATTTTGAGTCGAAATCAAAAGACTTTGAATCCGCCATGCATCTCCATCAAAAGCAGGCAGGCACCACATTCGCATTTATGGTCATCATGGCCATCATTTTCGGCGCCTTGATCTTCTTCATATTCATCAAGTTCTTGCCAGAAATACCGACTACGTCAACCCTGGCGGCCATCGCAGCTCTGGCATTTTTTGGCCTGGGCCGCATAGCATTATTGGTGCTTTGCGGATGGACAATGAAGTATTTGGCTGAACTCCATCGTTCTCACGCAGAACAATCAATCATCTACAGAGATAGGCGAGCCGCATTGGGTGTAGCCCAAAATCTACTTAACGCCTCCCCAGAGCTCGCGCAAAAACAGGAACTACTTAAAACACTGGCAATTGGTTACTTGGACTTTGAAAAAATGCCTTTCGGGCACACCGCTCAGTGAGCGAACAGGCCATTGGTAATTACGAAATCAAGCAATTAAGAAACCTTGTCAAGGCCATCCACCCCCTCATTGCCACTTCCAAAGAGACGAAGGGAGGAGGGAGGCGGTGAACTGTCTACAACTTCCGATCCTGCGTGGCGACGCTGAGTTCGTCCCCAACATACAGGCAGCGCCGGTACGGTTACGTCTACAGTTCATACTTCTTCGAAGTGTCCGCCCACGAACCCATTTTGATCTAGTGCATTCCTGATTTCCTCGTCAATAATGAGCGCGGGCGACCACCCCCATGTCTTGAAGACACGGACATCGCCCACCTTTGACTTGTCGATGCGCAAGCCTGATACGACCCGATACTCTCCAGCACGCTCCGGCATGAGTCCGTTCTCGGTGAAAAGTTGGATGTCGGAGCAGGCCACATCGTCGATACAGCGAACCGTCTTTATAACAACAAGGAGGTAGAAGGGTTCAGTCTGGCCTTCAACCTCGACTGGGAAAAGCTGAATGTCTTGGGGTGCCAGTTCCTTGAAGATGGCTGCTGCTTTTCCACTGAGGATTGGAGTCAATCCCACCCCCGCCGTAGTAAAATCAAGAGGACGGCCAGGACGCAGCAGTGGGATACGCAGAAACCCAGGCGGCTTGATTGGCTCACCATTCGTGAATGCCCAGACATCCTCGATCTCCTGACCATTGAGCCGAGTGGGTTCGGACATGTACCAGCGGCCGGGAACGTAAGCGTCGATTTGCAGATCGAAAAAACGTCTGCCCATGTTGTCAGGCATCAGGATTCCTCGTAACGAGCTTTCTCAACTGGGTTCCCGCAGTCGTCAGTTCACGTGCAATCTGGCTCAGCGTCTCCCTCAACACAGCACGACACTGCGCTTCTCCCTTGCATAGCCTCATAACCCGATCGAGCCGAACAAGAACTTCTTGGTGGTACTCGCGGGGATGCGGCCCCTTGTGTCCCTTGATGCGCACCTGGTTCGCGACATCACTCAGCTTCATCTTCGCTCGCTTGAAGTAGGACTCGAACAGGGGCGTCCAGGGGCCGCCGGATACCTCGGAGACTTCGTTCTTGTCGGTGCAGATGTGATGGATGTCTCCGTCGGGGTCTCCCTGGATGACCCCACCTGTCTCCATCGCGACCGCCGCCACCGCCGTAGGTACCAACGCGACGTTCAGCACGCCCGTAGAGGGCAATGCGATGGACCGCACATCCCCTGCCAGTACCGCCGACAGTTCAAAGCCGCCTTCGGCTCGTGCGCGCATCGCGGCCTGGGCGGCGCCAGGCAGCCGCGGGCCCTGCGCGGCCATGGCGCTCTTGCCTCCGAGGGCCGTCATCGCCACGAGCACCAGGACGCGCGCCCCGTTGGCCCCAAGTGCCTTGCCGAACCGGTGTCCGGACGCCTCCAGTTCCGTGAGGCCGTGGGCCGCGTTCGACTCCTTCATGAGCCGCACGAAAGCCTGCCCGAGGTTCCACACGGGCCCCACGCCCAGGTAGGCAATCAACGAGGCCGTCAGGCCCATCGCGATGAACTTGGTGATGGGCTCGGGCGCCACCAGCATGACGAGCGCCGTGCCTATGAGGGACACCACCATCGCGCGCAGTGCCTCGGGGTCGGCGACGTCCTTCACCACCTCCGCCACGCCTGTCCAGACCGTGTCCAGCGCAAAGGACAGCGCCAAGAGACTCCTATCCATCGGCTCCAGGGTGAGCTTGCCCGTCAGCAGTCGCGCGCAGGTCGCGGCGTTCCGGTGCCGCTCGCATCGGCGTGCGGCGGGTGTCTCCCGTTGGCCCCGAGCGCCGTCGACGACGCCTCCTGCCGAAGCGAGCAACAACCGGGCTCCCATTGGCTCCGGCCCGTGGCCCACTATCGTCCAGTCCATGTCGAGCAGGATCTGTGCGAGCGCGCCCTGGAACTCCCGCTCACCGATGGTGATGGGTGCGGACGGGACAGGCCGGTAGACAATGGGCGCGCCGTCTCCCGTGTCCAGCGTCACCTTGCGTGTCGTTGTGCACGCCGAGCACAGCCACAGCAACACGGCAATTCCGAGCAGCCTCATTCCCATGGACGCGCCGACCTCAATGCAACGCCCTTCACAAATCAGACCTCTTCAAAATATCCACCCACGATACCCGCCTGCTCCAGAGCGGCCTTGACTTCTCCATCAACGATGAGCGCGGGACACCAACCCCATGTTTTGAACACACGCGCGTCCCCAACCTTCGACTTGTCGATTCGCAGGCCCGAAACGGCCTGATACTCCCCCACACGCTCAGGTCTCCCATCTTCCGGCGTGAAATACCGAGCTTCCTCACAGGCCTCGTCATGAATGCAGCGGACCGTTCGCGCAACAACGAGAAGGTGATAGGGCACGCCTTGCCCCTCGACATCAACGGGAAAGAGTTGGGTGTCGTAAGAAGCCAGCTTTCGGAACACAGCCGCCGTTCGTTCACTCAGGATAGGCGTCGACCCCATACCCGCGGTCGTGAAGTCCAACGGATTGCCTGCACGATAAAGGGGAACGCGTAGTCGACCAGGAGAGGCGATGGGCTCGCCCCGAGTAAACACCCAAAGGTCCTCAAGGCATTGGCCGTCAGAGAGCGTGGGCGCCGCCATGTACCATCGACCTGGAACGTAGACGTCTATCTTCAAATTGAAGAACCGTGTGTTCGTCGCATCAGGCATCTGGATTCCAATGTGGGGCCAGGCGTTGTCAGTTCACGCGCGAGCGGAGTCAACATGTCCAACCCACGCGCGTGGGCATTCCGCAACGCTTCGACATCCAAGCGTGGCTTGGTCGGGGGACACCACCATCGCGCGCAGCGCCTCGGGGTCGGTTACGGGCACGGTCGCGACAGGCCCGTAGACGATCGGCGTGTGCTGTCTCGTGTCCGGCGTCACCCGCCGCGTCGTCGCGCACGACGACGTCAGTAGCAGGAGCACCGTGATTCCGAGCAGCCTCATCCCCATCTCCGTGCGTAGCGCCCACGCATCTCTCGGGGCGTAGCACGGATTGGGTCAGGTCGAGGCGACCTGCAAGCGGCCGTAGGCCTCCGACGCCGCCGCGAGCAGTCGCTCCATCTCGTCGAGCTCCTCGGGGCCGAACGGGGCCGGGCCGCCGTCGATCACCACGAAGCCCACCGCCCGCTGCCGCACCCGGATGGGCGCCGCCAACAGGTTGGAGTACGTCTCCCCCAGCGCCGCGAAGAGCACCTCGTCCGTCTGGCTCAACGGCTTCGAGGAAACCACCGGGCCCCCGTCCGCCTGCGCCTGCGAGAGGATCGACGGCACCGACAGACTCACCTGCAGCGCCGCCACCTCGGGCTTCTCACTCCCCGGGCCGAACGCCTGACCCACCCGCACCGAGCCGAACGTCTCGCCCAGCAGGAAGCCCCGCGGGAAGCGGCCCTGCGCGTACGACAGGAGCGCCTGGCCCAGCTCCCCAGGCGTCGTCGCCCGCTGCACCGCCTCCAGCGCGTCGGCGAGCTGCACCCACTGCACCCCGGGCGAGCCGTTGTCGCTGAACTCCGTGGACGGATCCCAATCCGGAATGAAGTCCACCACCGGCGAGGGCCGCACCGACTCCGGCTCCACCACCGAGAAGTCCACCTCGATGCACCGGCTCTCCCACGACGACGAGCCCGAGTCCGCCTCGACGATCTCGAGGTCCGAGGCCATCGACAGCTCTCCGGACGTCTCCCCGCCCGTGATGGCCGGCAGGTCGAGCATCGTCCGCAGCCGCCGCCCCGGAGGCAGCACCTTCACCCGGGCGACCGTCTCGACCTCGGGCTCGACGGGCGGGCGGAACGGCGGCGGCAACACCTCGACCGCGGGGGCCACCGGCACCAGCGCCTGCGTGACGGGCTCGGCCGGGCGCAGGATGTCCGCCAGCGCCGACTCGAAGCGGATGTCCCGCTCCACCTTCTCCGTCAGCGTCTCGATGGGCGCGTCATCCAGCACCCCCTCCACCACCGGCGGCTCGCTCGCGACGGGCTCGGCGGGCGGCTCGGGCGCGAGGGCCTCCACGGGCGGGGGCGGCGGCGTGACCGCCTCGGGCTCGGCGACCACCTCCAGCAGGAGTTCGGGCTCGGACTCGGACTCGGGTTCCGGCGGCGGAGGCGGCGGTGGGCGCACCTCGACGACGGGCTCGGCCGGGGCGGCCTGCACCACCGTCAGCGGCGGAGGCGGAGGCCGCGGCGGCGCGGCCGTGGGGGCCTCCGCCGCCTCCACCAGCCGGTTGCGCGCGGCGCGCGGCGAGCCGCCCGCGGGCGAGCGGGGAATGAGCCCCGGCGGCCGGTGGGGGAACGACGCGGCGGCGCCGAACGAGAAGGCCGGCGCGGTGCCTGCCGCCAGGGCCAGGGCGGGCGCGGGAGCGGGCGTCGTGGCGAGGACATTGGCCACCGGACGGGGCGCCACCGCGGGCATCGGCACGGCCACGGGCGGCAGCCGAGGCCCCGGCGAGGCGGTGCCAATGCCCTGCCCTCCCCGGGCCGCCATCGGCGCGGACACGGGAGCCGCGGGCACGACGCCCGGTGCCGCGCCCACGGGCCGGGGCGCGAGGCTCAGGGCCACTCCAGGCACGGCCGCCTGACCAGCGGGCGGCCGAGCCTGACCCGCGCGGGCGGGCCGGGTCGGCCGGGGCAGGCCGTAGCGCTTCTCCAGCGCGCGCCAGAGCCTCGGCTCCGCGATGATGGAGGGGACGATGCGCATGCCCGTGGCGAACGCGAGCGAGTCCACGTGCCGGGGATCCTGCGGCTCGGCCAGGGCGATGCGCAGGCGGCGGCCCTCGACCGCGAGCGGGAAGGCCTGGTGCTGGCGCGCGAGCTCGGGCTTGAGCAGGGCCACGGCCTCGCTGGAGACGGACTCCAGCTCCGCCTCGCTGGCCAGCGGGAAGTGGTAGGCATCCGACAGGGCCTGGCCCAGGGTGGGCAGCTCGAGCAGGCCGAGTTCGACCAGGTTCGTGCCCAGGCTGCCGCCGTAGATCAGACGCGACTTGAGGGCCTCATCCAGCTGCGACTGGGAGAGCAGACCCTTGCGGACCAGATGCGTTCCGAGCTGATCGACCATACGGCGGAGATAGTAGGCGTCCACCCCTCCGCTGGCTGTACCTGGAAGCCCCGAGAAGTCCGACACACGCCAGAACTTCGCGGGGCTGTTGGTCACTCCACGCTAATAGGCATTCTTGGACAGGAAACCCCCGAGCGCCGTGCGCACCAGGATTTTCAGGTCCATGAGCAGCGACCAGTTCTCGATGTAGTACAGGTCGTACTCGATGCGCTTCTGGATGGACGTCTGGCCGCGCAAACCGTTGACCTGGGCCCAGCCGGTGATGCCCGCCTTCACCTTGTGGCGCAGGTGGTAGCGGGGAATCTGGCGCTTGAACTCCTCGATGAACACGGGGCGCTCGGGGCGCGGGCCCACGAGGCTCATGTCGCCGGTGAGCACGTTGAAGAACTGGGGCAGCTCGTCGAGCGAGTACTTGCGCAGGAACGTGCCGATGGGCGTGCGCCGCGGGTCGTCCTTGCTGGCCATGAGGGCGCCGGAGGACTCGGCGTCCGTGCGCATGGTGCGGAATTTGAGAATGTGGAACGTCTGCCCGTCCATGCCCATGCGCTCCTGGGCGTAGAGCAGGGGCCCGCGGCTGGTGAGCTTCACGGCCAGGGCGACCACCAGCATGAAGGGGGCGCTCACGAAGAGCGCCACCAAGGCGAAGAGCACGTCGAAGACGCGCTTGGCCACCATGTTCCAGCCCGCCATGGGGTCGCCCTGGAGGCTGATGATGGGCAGGCCGCCGAACTCCTCCAGACCGCCGTACAGGGTGACGTACTGGTAGAGGTCCGGCACCACCTTCACGTCCACCGTGCGCAGCGCCAGCTGCTCCATGAGCGGCTTGACCGCGGCCTGCTCCTCGAGCGGCACGGCGATGATGACCTGGTCCACGGGCCGCGCGTCCAACACCGCGTCCACGTCCCTCACGTGGCCCACCACAGGCACCCCGCCCACCTGTCCGCCCACCGGGTCCGGCGACAGCGACAGCACGCCCTCCACCCGGAAGCCCAGCTCGCGGTGGCCCTCCACCGTGTCGATGACGCGCTGGCCCAGCTCTCCCGCCCCGATGACGAGGATGGACTTGAGGTTGTAGCCCCGCCGGCGCACCGCGCTGAGCACCCCGCGCAGCACCAGCCGCGCCGCGGACACGCCGAGGAACGCGTAGGCGGAGAAGAACGCCAGCATCAAGCGCGAGTAGCGCTCGCGGGTGAAGTACGTGAGCGCCACCACGAGCAGCGTGGCCATGATGGTGGCCTTGAAGACCTCGAACACCTCGCCGATGTGCGTGCGGGCCCGGTTGGTGGCGTACAGGCGCGCCTGCCGGTAGGTGATGGGGAAGACGAGCAGCACCGTCGCGAGCGACAGCAGCGTCTCCTCCCAGGCGGGCATGCCGTAGACGACCGGAATGGGCCCGTCGAAGCGCGACACGTACGCGAGCGCGAACGCCCCCGTCAGCATCACCACGTCGGTCGCGATCTTGATGGACGTGTAGAAGCGCTGGAACCGGCTGAACACGTGGAACTCCTTGGGCCTGACCCGCACACCGCGCGCCCACCCCTTGCAAGGGGCGCACCTCGGAGCCGGGACTGTCCGCGGACGGACACCCCCTGGGCCGAGGCGGCTCGTAACATGGGAAGCGCCCGGAATCCAAGGGGTTGCCCCCCGCCCCCGCCCCGTTGGAGCCCCGACGGCGCCCCGCCTCCCGGGCCCGTCCCTTCACGGAAGTGTGGCGTCCGTGACAGCCGTGTCAGGGTGCGGCGTGCGTTCCCATGAGCGCGTCCACCTCGGCCTGGATGGCGCGCTGGAAGGCGGCGCGGCTGAAGCGCTCGGCCTGGGCCCGCGCGTCGGCGGGCTGGAAGGTGGGCTCCCAGGCCTCGAAGCGGCGCACGGCGTCCGCCAGGGACTCGGGGCTCTGCGTGTCGAAGAAGACGCCCGTGCGCGGGTTCACCGTCTCCAGGGCCCCACCCCGCCCGTAGGCGATGACGGGCCGCCCGGAGGCCTGGGCCTCCAGGGGGACGATGCCGAAGTCCTCCTCGGGGGTGAAGATGAGCGCCCGGGCGTCGCGGTACAGGCCCGCGAGCGCGTCGTTCGCCACCGGGCCGAGGAAGCGGATGTGCGGGGGCAAGGCGCCCGAGGTGAGCTTCGCGGCCTCCTGGCCGGTGCCCACCACCCACAGGGGCGCGTCGAGCCCGCGGAAGGCCCCGAGCGCGATGTCCAGCCGCTTGTAGGGGGCGAAGGCGCCCAGCCACAGGTAGTAGCCGCCCTGCCCGAGCCCCGTGAGCGGGTGCTGGCAGAAGCGCTCCAGGGCCACGGGCGGGTACACCACGGTGGCGTCCCGGCCCCAGAAGCGCTTCACCTTCCGGGCGATGTGCTGGCTGTTGACGAGCACCCGATCCACGCCCGCGGTGCTCTCGCGGTCCCACTTCTGGAGCAGGGGCCGCACCGCGTGCGCCGCCGCCCGCACGGGCAGCGACGCCCGGCCCGGGCCGAAGTAGTCGTCGAACAGGTCCCACATGTAGCGCATGGGCGCGTGCACGTAGGACAGGTGCCGGGCGCGGGGCGGCTTGCGAATGCCCTTGGCCACGCAGTGGCTGGAGGAGATGACCAAGTCGTAGTCGTCCGCCAGGCGCATGGACTCGATGACCTGGGGCAGCACGGGCAGGAAGTGCCGGTAGAGCGTGTGGATGCGCGGCACGTGCTGGAGCACGGACGTGTGGATGGGCCGGGCTTCGATGCGCGGGTGCACGGCGCCAGGGCGGTGCACGAGGGTGTGGATGTCCGCCTGGGGGAAGAGCTCGCACAGGGCTTCGAGCACGTGCTCTCCCCCGCGTTGCGTGACGAGCCAGTCATGGACGAGGGCGACCTTCACGGGCGCGCCTTGTATCACCCCCTGCCCCCGGCGTGTGGTAGTGCCTGGGCCGTGGCGAACGTCCTCATCGACTTGCGCATGGTGCGGGGCCGGCTGCACGGCATCGCCCGGTACGCGCTGGAACTGGCGTGTCGGCTGCCCGCGCTCGCGCCGGACCTGCGCTTCTCCGGGCTCATCGGTCCCGAGGGCCTGCCCGCGGGCCTGGGCGCGCTCACCCCGCGCATCCCCCTGCACGCCTGCCGGGCGGGCTTCCTGTCGCCGCTGGAGCAGCCCGCGCTCACCGCGTCGCTCGTGCGGCTCGCGCCGGACCTCTTCCACGCCACGTCCTTCTCCGTGCCCGCGCTGTGGCCGGGGCGCCTCGTCGCCACGCTGCACGACGCCAACCACCTGGTGCTCGCCGAGGAGTACGGCGCGAGCCACCGCGTCTACTACCGGCTCATCGTGGGCCCGCGCGCGAAGACGGCCCGGGCGCTCATCACCGTGTCGGACTTCTCGCGGGACGAGCTGGCGCGCGAGCTGGGCCTGTCGCCCTACCGCCTCCAGGTCATCCCCAACGGCGTGGACGCGCGCTACCAGCCGCAGACGGCCTCCGAGCTCAAGGACTTCCGCGAGCGCCACCGGCTGCCGCCGCGCTACCTGCTCGCGGTGGGCAACACCAAGCCCTTCAAGAACCTGGGCCTGCTCGCGGACGTGGCGGAGAGCCTGCCCGAGCCCCTGGTGCTGCTCGCGGGCGAGCGCGCCGCCTGGGAGCTGGGCTTCCCCGAGGGCACGCGCGAGCTCACCGACATGCCCGAGGACGACATGCCCCGGCTCTACGGCGCCGCCACGGCCCTGCTCTTGCCCTCGCGCTACGAGGGCTTCGGGCTGCCCGCGCTGGAGGCCATGGCGTGTGGCACCCCGGTGGTGGCCGCGCGCGCCACGGCCCTGCCCGAGGTGGTGGGCGAGGCCGCGCTGCTCGTGCCACCCGAGGATCCGGCCGCCTGGAAGGACGCGGCCCAGCGGCTGGTGCGCGACGACGGCCTGCGCCGGAGCCTCGGACAGAAGGGCCGCGAGCGCGCGAGCCTCTTCACCTGGGACGACTGCGCCCGCCGCACCCTGGCCACCTACCGCCGGGCGCTGGACGCGCGCTGAGGCCTCACGACGCGGCGAGGACCTCGGGCTCCCCCAGGGCCACGGGCACCGTGCGCTCCAGTTCCTCGGGGTGCAGCCGGAACCACTTCGCCACGAGCAGCACCTCCTGGGCCTCGTGGGCACGCAGGCCGATCGTCCGCGGCTCCGGCTTCTCGAAGACGTCCCGCGCCTTGGCCTCCACGGCCAGGCGCTCCTCGAGCGTCGTGGGGGCCGTGAACTCCGCGCGCACGCTGCCCCGGCGGATGAGGTACACGCGGTCCTCCCCTTCCTCTCCCGGCACGGTGTAGACGAAGGACAGCCGCTCGACGAACTGGCCCACCAGCAGGAGCGCGTCGCGCACCCGCTGAAGGGACTCCGAGCGGTCGCGCAGCTCCGCGGCGTGCTCGAACTGGAGTCGCTGGGACGCCAGCGCCATGCGCTCGCGCAGGAGCACGAGCGGCTTGTCCGTCAGGCCGTTGAGGAAGTCGCGCGCGAGCGAGACGCGGGCCTGGTACTCGGTGCGCGTGCACCCGCCCGCGCACGGCGAGAGGCACCGGCCCATCTGCCCGCGCATGCACCGGGGATCCTCCTGCGCGCGGAACAGCTCGATCTGATCCGCCAGCCGCATGGGCGTGTCCGAGGCGCAGTCGCGCAGCTCCAGCACGTCACACACCGCGCGCACCGCCTCGGAGGCGCGGCGCCGGCCCCGCACGGGCCCGAAGTACTCCGCCCCGTCGTTGAGCACCTGGCTCGCCACGAGCAGCCGGGGCACGGGCTCTCGCGTGAGCTTGAGGAAGCACAGGAGGTTGTCGCGCTTGTGCTCGACATTGAAGGGCGGCCGCCAGCGCTTGATGGAGCGGAACTCCAGCAGCAGGGCGGCGAACTCGCTCGGGGTGTACTCCCACTCCAGCGCGTGGGCGTGGCCGATGATCTCCGCGCCCTTCTCGCCCCGGGGCGCCCGGAAATAGGAGAGCAGCCGGGTGCGCACCCGCACCGACTTGCCCACGTACAGCACCTCGCCCGAGGGCCCGCTCATGCGGTACACCCCGGGCAGGTTCCTGGCGCGGGCGCGGACGTCCGCGCGCAACTCTTCGACGCGTGATGCGCTCATGGCAGAGGAGCGCACCCTACCGGGACTCGCGCTACCCCTGAACAGGCGGGCAGGCGAGGCCCTCGTCTACTGGTCGTCGCAGGGGGTGCCCAGGCGGGCCCCGGTGTAGACGCCCAGCTCGTTGTAGATGAGCGGCAGGTTCTCCTCGATGGGAACCGCGCGCAGCTCCACCTTCTTCTTCTTCTCGATCCACGACGACGGGGCCTCGCGGTCCACGAGCAGCCGCAGATCTCCCCGCTTGGTGGAGAAGATTTCACCCTTGGAGTCGGAGACGACGTCCTTCATCTGCTGCGGCTTGAGGTCGCCCTTGGGGCCGATGGAGACGCGGAAGCTGCGGTCCTCGGGCAGGAAGCCCTTCTCCACCAGGTAGTAGCGGCCGGACTGATCGCGCAGCAGCGCGTAGGGCACGTACTTCTGCGGGTTGGGCTCGAAGGTGGCCGCGGCGACGAGCTTCTCCGCCTCGTCCGCCTCCACGCGCTTGAACGGGATGGAGCGCTCGCCGCAGCGCACCGCGCAGGTGTTCTTCTCGTCGTTGATCTCCACCTCCGAGTACAGACCCATGTCGAGCCCCCGGAAGGCGTGGTTCATGGTCTTGTTGTAGAAGCGCGGCTCGAGGAAGTGGTAGCCGGAGATGACCCAGGGCGGCGGGGCGACCTTGACGAAGCGCTTGCCATCGCCGTAGTCGAGCTGCACGGACTGGTTCTCGTGGGGCCGCACCACCACGTAGTGCCCCTGGCCGTCCGTGCACACGCGCAGCTTCTCCAACTCCATGCGCGTGGCGAGCTTCTCGCCATTGCCGCGCGTGGTCTCCAGGTTCTCCGTGAAGTACTTCGTGGCGAAGTCCTCCTGGTTGGAGGCCTCCAGGGCGGTCGTCCACGTCAGGCGGCCCGGCGCCTGCTCTAGCGCCAGCGCACCGCCCACCCGGCACACGACTTCCTTCGCCTTCGCCTGGACGATCTTCTTGGCCTCGGCGGACTGTCCGCACAGCCGGCGCAGCGAGTCGAGCGGCACGCCACAGTAGCCGGACATGCTGCGCTCCTTGATGTGCTCGTCGGTGACGGTTGCCCAGTCCACCTTGACCGCCGACTGCGAGCCACAGGCCTCGTTCATGCTCGCCACGCTGGAGGCCAGACCCTTGTCGATCAGCTCCTGCTCCGCCTTGCGATCGAAGGCCATCCACTTGGCGGTCGAGCCGCTGGACTTCTGCTTCTGGTACGTCGCGTAGACGTCCTCCGGCTTGAGGCCCTGGCTGCGCTTGTCATCGAAGGAGACCGAGGTGCTGTCGCGGCGTCCCGGGATGTGGAGGTAGTACTTGCGGCGCGAGCCTCCGCCGGACACGCTCAGGTAGAGCGTCGCGTAGCGGCGGCCATGCCACTGGGTGACATAGCGCGTGTCCTCGCCGTTCTTCTCGATGTCATGGGGAAGGACCTTGCCATCCAGCTCCGTGTCGGTGCCCTGCACCAGGAGGATGGCCTTCTTCTCGTCCTCGGGGGTGAGCGGGATGACCGCCACCTGCTCGCCGTCCGAGCCGGTGAAGACCTTGCCCGCGCCCACCGGGGCGGCGGCCAGGGCGGAACCCGCCTTCAACACCGCGATCACGGCACACGTCGCCAGAATGCCTCTCACGTCTGTCTCCTGTTGGGGGCGTCAGGGTACGAGGACCGGCTGACGCGACTGAGCACTACTTGAGGTCGAAGCCCTTTTGACGGCAGTACTTCCGCACGTGCCTGATCGAGTGGCCGGCTTTCGCCTTGGGCCAGGTCGCGTTCACGTTGGAGAGGTCTTTCCGCATGCAGTGCGCGAGCAACTGCACGCCGAACGAATCCAAGGCGTAGTCTTGCCGGTACAGCTCCCGGGCGACGCTCTCCAGTTTGTTGGCGTCCTCCGCCTCCAGGGCGGCCTCGGCCTTGGCGAGCAACCGGCGAAGCTCCGCCGTCATGGGCGCCTTCGCGACGTTCCTGTCGGGCTTTCGGGAGGGAGACTTTCCCACCGGCGCGGACACCGTCTCTCCTTGATCGGGCTCGGTCCCCCGCGGCGTCGGCGGTGACGGGTCGGGCGCGGGCGACCGCTGGCCGGGGTATGCGGCGGGATCCTCCGGAGCCTTCTCGGCGGGAGGGACGGGAGCAACGGGCGCGCTCGGCGCGACGGGCGCCTGGACCACCATGGGCGGCGCCGGGAGGGGCGCGGGCGGGCTCCGGGTGAACCACCATGCCCCCGCGCCCAGGGCGCCGAGCACCACGAGCCATGCACCGGCGAGCACGCCCTTGGGCATCGCATGCCGCGCGGGCGGTGAACTCGGCGGCGGCGCGTCCACGGGCGCCGGAGCCACGGGCGATGGAACCACGGGCGCCGGAGGCGGGGCCAGGGACAGCCGGGCCGTCGACACGGGCGTGGGCGGAGAGACGGACAGGTGCGTCGAGCCCAGGCCCAGCTCGTCGGTGGGCCCCGCGGCGGCGGGCGAGGGCGTCGCGAAGCGCGCGGTCGACGAGGGCATGTGCGTGGAGGCCAGGTCCTCCGCGCCGAAGCGGCCCGTGGACGCGGACTCCACCTGGTTGCGCGCCGCGAGCGACGCGGGCATCGCCATGCCGGGCAGCGAGCGCAGGGGCGTGCCGGTCAGCGCCGCGACGAAGGCCGCCACGTCCACGAAGCGATCGTCCGGCGTCTTGGAGAGGGCCCGATTCACCGCCGACAGTACGGACTCGGGCGCTTCCAGGCACAGGCTGCCCAGGGGCTCGGGCTGCATGTGCACGATGCGGAAGATGACCTGCACGATGCTCAGGCCCGGCTCGGCGGCGAACGGCGGACGGCCCGCGAGCATCTCGTAGACGATGCAGCCGAGCGCGAACAGGTCCGTGCGCGCGTCGATCTCGCTGTTCTTGCCCAGCGCCTGCTCGGGCGCCATGTACTGCGGCGTGCCGATGAGCACCGAGTCCTGGGTCTGCAGCGTCTGGGAATCGACCATCTTGGAGATGCCGAAATCCAGCAGCTTCACCCGCTCGCCCACCACGCCGCCCGAGTCGGTGGGCACGAGGAAGACGTTGGCGGGCTTGAGGTCGCGGTGGATGATGCCCGCGCGGTGCGCCGCCTGGAGCGCCGAGCCCACCTGCCGCGTGAGACCCAGCGTCTCCGCGAGCGGGAGCGGGCCGCGCTCCAGGCGCTGCTCGAGGCTCTCGCCGCGCAGGTACTCCATCACCAGGAAGGGCGTGCCATCCGGCAGCGTGTCGAAGTCGATCACCTCGACGATGTTGGGATGGCCCAGCTGGGAGGCGATCTCCGCCTCGCGCTGGAAGCGGGCGTAGAGCTCCGGATTGAGGCTGGCGCTGTTGAGGAGGACCTTGATGGCCACCTGCTTGCCCTTGAGCCGCAGGTGCCGCGCGAGGAACACCGCGCCCATGCCCCCCTTGCCGAGCAAGGAGACGATTTCATACGTGTCCCGCAGGACCGAGCCCACGCGCACGTCACTGGAAGCCGGTTGAGTCATGGATGAACGAGGGCACTTCCCGCGGCCCGGACGAGAGACTTAGCCCGCTTCCGCCCGCTTCCGCCAGACGCGACGCGTTCAAGCCCCGCCGCGGCCCAACCGGCCCTCGCCGCGCAGCCACAGGAGCCCGGCCGCCACGACCAGCAGGAGCGTGGGCATCCAGGCGGCGAGCGCGGGAGACAGCCGCTCGGAGAGGGCCAGGGTGCGCGCCACCACCATGAGGCTCCACATCGCCACGCACACGAGCAGGCCCTCGACGATGGCCACCGTGAGGTGCCCCTTGCGGCTCGGCCGCAGGGCGAGCCCCACCGCCAGCAGCGCCGCGGGAAAGCCCGCCAGCGGGTAGGCGAATCGATTATGCAACGCGAGCGAGAACTGGCGGCTGTCCAGGCCCACCTCCAGGCGCGCGCGGATCTGCTCGCGCAGCACGTACAGGCGCATCTGCTCGGGGCGGCCGGGGCGGATGCGGAACGTCTTGGCCTCCACGCCCAGCTCGTACTCGCCCGCGTCGCGCTCGCTCACGCGCGACTGGCCGTCCGGCGTGAAGGTCCGGTCCACCACGCCCTCCAGCCGCCAGCGGGTGCCCTCCACGTGCCGCATGGCCCGCGCGTCCAGGCGCCGCGCCAGCCGGAACTCCGGCGTCACGGTGAGGATGGCCACGTTCTCGAAGCCGTCCTCGGCGCTGCCCCCGCGCAGGTAGAAGATCTGATCGCCGCGCCGGAACCACTGCTTGGGGTTGTTGTAGAGGCCCCAGTCCCCCCAGCGGTTGAAGCGCTGGGTGGTGATCTCCTCCACGGTGCGGCTGGCCTGGACCACCACCCACTCGTCGAAGGCGACGAGCCCCACGCACGCCACCGCCACGCACGCCGCCACGGGCAGGTAGAGCGCCTGGGGACCGAAGGCGAGCGACCGGATCGCCGTCACCTCGCCGCGCTTGCGCAAGGAGGACACCGAGGCCCCCGCCGCGAGCAGCAGCGCCGCCGGCCCGAGTTGCTGCACGGCGAGCAGCGCCTTGTTGGCGTAGAGCACGAGCACGTTCCACACCCAGCCCTCGCCGGTGTAGCTGCGCGCGCGGTCCACGAAGTCCACGACGAGGAAGACGGCCACGAGCGCGGAGAGGATGCCCAGCGCGAAGAGCAGATAGGTGCGCGCCACGTAGCGAAAGAGGGTGGGGCTCACCGCACCGTCCCCGAGCGGTTGACGCGGTACATGGCCACGAGGCCCGCCGCGCAGAAGATGAGGTTGGCGAGCTGTCCCGCGAGCGCCACCGGCATCCGCCCCTGCTGGCCCATCTGCTCGAACAGCCGCATGAGCAGGTAGAAGAGCACGTAGCCGCCCAGCGTGAGCAGGTAGCCCCAGGCCCGGCCCCCCTGGCGGCGACCGATGGCCAGCGGCGTGCCCAGGAGCGCGAAGGAGATGGGCGCCAGGGCATTGCCCAGCCGGTTGTGCAGCGCCATGAGGAACGCGCGGGCATCGCCTCCGGTGCGCTCGGCCTCCCGCGCGGCCTGGAGCAGCTCGTCCGGGGTCAGCTCCTCCTTGGGCGAGCGGAAGCGGTTGCGCCGGCCCAGCGAGCCCTCCACGCCCACGGCGATCTCCGCCTCCGCGAAGCTCACCACCGAGTAGTTGGAGGAGCCCCGGTTGGAGCGGTGGGCCTCGCCGTCCTGGAGCACCAGGGTGAGCACCTGCCCGGAGGTGTTGGTGTTCACCCGGCCCGCCTGCGCGAGCATCAGCAGCGGCGCGGCGGGATCCCTGTCGTCGTTGAGCAGCACGTGGGTCCAGCGCCGGTCCGCGCCCTCCACGCGCTCGGCGTAGAGCGTGAGGTGGGACAGGTCCTCGTAGAAGACGCCGGGCTTCACGTCGCCCACGACGTTCTTCTTGATGATCTCCGCCACGAACTCCTTCACGCGGGTGAGGCCCCAGGGCTCGGCGGTGGAGGTGAGCAGCAGCATCAGCGCGGAGAGCATGACGCCGACGAACAGGGGCCCGGCGAGCAGCCGCCCCGGCCCGATGCCCAGCGACTGCAGGGCGGTGAGCTCCCGGTCCTCCGCGAGCCGGCCGAGGCCCAGCAGGATGGCCAGCAGGAAGGCGATGGGCAGCGCCATCATCAGGAAGTGGGGCGCGAGGTAGACGAGGATGCGGCCCATGTCGAGCAGCGTCACCGCCGAGCCGAGCAGCACGTCCGTGCCGCGCAGGAACTGCATGACGAAGAGCAAGAGGAACAGGAACACCACCCACACCACGAGCGGGATGACCAGTTCCTTCAGCAGGTAGCGCGAGAGCAGCTTCACGGCGTCGAGGGGGGCGCCCGCAGACCCTTGGCGCCGATGTCCCGGCGGAAATGCATGCCCTCGAAGCGGATGGACGCCAGGGCGGCGTAGGCCTGGGAGCGGGCCTCGGCGAGCCCCGCGCCCCGCGCGCACACGGTGAGCACCCGGCCGCCCGACGTCACCCAGGCGCCCTCGCGCTCCGCCACGCCCGCCACGAACACCGGGCACGCCTCGGACACCGCGTCCACGCCCTCGATGCGCGCGCCCTTGCGCGGCGCCTCGGGGTAGCCCCCGGCCGCGAGCACCACGCCCACCGAGGCCCCCGGGTGCACCGCCAGCGCCCGCGACTCCAGCGTGCCCCGCGCGCACGCGTCCAGCAGCGGCAGCACGTCCTCGGCCAGCTGCATCATCAACACCTGCGTCTCAGGGTCACCGAAGCGCGCGTTGAACTCGAGCACCTTGGGCCCGCTCGGCGTCAGCATCAGCCCGGCATACAGGGCGCCCCGGAAGGGCGTGCCCCGCTCGCGCAGGACCCGGAGGGTCGGCGCGATGACGGACTCGCCCACCTGGGCGAGCTCGGCGGGGGACAGGAACGGCGCCGGCGCGTACGCGCCCATGCCTCCGGTGTTGGGGCCCGTGTCCCCCTCCCCCACCCGCTTGTGATCCTGCGCGGGCGGCAGGAGCACGTAGCGCTCGCCGTCACACAGGGCGATGACGGACACCTCCTCGCCCTCCAGCAGCTCCTCGAGCACCAGCCGCTGGCCCGCGCCGCCCATGGCGCCCACCGCGCGCACGGCCTGCCGCGCGGCCTCGGCGTCATGCGCCACGATGACGCCCTTGCCCGCGGCGAGCCCGTCCGCCTTGACGACGATGCGGCCCTCGGCCACGGCGTGGGCCTCGGCCTCGCCGAGGTCGGTGAAGACGCGGTAGCCCGCGGTGGGCACCCCCGCGGCGATCATGATCTCCTTGGCGAAGGCCTTGGAGCCCTCGATGCGCGCGGCGGCCGCCACCGGCCCGAAGCAGGCGATGCCCGCCTGGCCGAGCGCGTCCGCCACCCCCGCCACCAGGGGCGCCTCCGGGCCCACCACCACCAGGTCCACCGCCTCGCGCCGGGCGAGCGCCACCACCGCGTCGGGGGACTCCGCGTCGAGCGCCACGGGCGTGCCCAGCCGCGCGCTGCCCACGTTGCCCGGCCCCAGGAGCAGCCGGGTGAGCCGGGGACTCTGGGCCAGCTTCCACGCGAGCGCGTGCTCGCGGGCGCCGGAGCCGAGGAGAAGAACCTTCACGTCAACCTCGTTTTTCGAGCTGGTAGAGGACGCGCTTGGCGGGCAGGTACGAGGGATCCAGGCCCAACAACCGCACGAGCCGCTCCTTGACGGGCCCGGGGTTGCTGGACGCCTCCAGCTCGTCCAGCTTCACCTGGGCCGAGTACAGGCGCGGCGAGAGCTGGAGCGCGTCGCGCAGGGCGCGCTTGGCGGGTTCCACCTGCTTCTGCTCGATGAGCACGAGCCCCTGGGCGAGATGGGCGATGGCCACCTGGCGGCCCCCCTCCACCGCGCGTGCGGCGTGGGCCTGGGCCGACTTCATGTCCTTGCGGCCCAGCGCCAGCAGCGTGCGCAGGGCGAGCGACGGCGCGTGCGCGGCATCCACATCGGCCACCTTCTTGAACATCTTCTCCGCGTTGACGCCATCCCCCAGGTGGAAGCGCAGCAGGCCCTCGTACAGGTGCATGAGCAGATCGTCCTCGCCCCGCGAGGTCGCCGCGATGGAGCCCTCGAGCCCCACGAGCAGCTCGGGGGTGCGCAGGAAGAACGGGGTGACCACGGGCCGGGGGGTGAGCCGCAGGGGGTCCGCCTGGATGGCCTGGGAGAAGTAGCGCAGGGCCTCGTCCCGACGTCCGTCCTGGGCGGCGGCGATGCCGGCCAGCAACAGCGCGTCCGTGCGGCGCGGATCCAACCGGTGGGCGTCCGTGAAGAGCGTGATCGCGTCGGCGGGCTTGCGATCGAGCAGCAGCAGGCGCCCCTCGAACATCTTCTCGAGCGAGGCATCCCCCAGGTGGCCCTTGATCGCGGCCAGGTGGGTGGTGGCCTCGGCGGCGTCCTTGCGCGCCAGCGCCACCAGGAACAGCTGCAGGCGCACCGCGGGGTTGTTCTTCACCAACTGCAGGGCCTCACGACCCGCCTTGGCCGAGGCCTCCATGTTGTTGGACAGCCGCTCGACGGCCGACAGGTGCAGCAGCAGCTCCGCCACGTCGCGCTCGTCATACTTGTCCCGGTTGCGCAGCAGGCCGCGGAGGGACGTGAGCGCCGCGGGCACCCCACCCTCCACCTGGTAGCGCATCACCGCGAGCGCGAGCTGCGGCTGGAGCTCGCCGGGCACGCTGCGCAGCCGCGTCTCGAACAACTGCCGGGCCTGTGCCACCTCGCCCACTTCCATGTAGATGCGCGCCAGGGTGCTGCGCGTCTCCCAGTGGTCGGGGTCCTGCTCGAGCCGCTTCTGCAACCGGCCGATCGCCAGCGAGTAGTCGCCCGCGGTCTCGTCCACCAGGGCACGGTAG
This sequence comes from Archangium primigenium, assembly GCF_016904885.1. Classification (NCBI taxonomy): domain Bacteria; kingdom Pseudomonadati; phylum Myxococcota; class Myxococcia; order Myxococcales; family Archangiaceae; genus Melittangium; species [Archangium] primigenium. The sequence goes on along the minus strand of NZ_JADWYI010000001.1, from coordinate 4,052,522 downwards.
TAGTGCACGCGCTGGAGATCCGGCGCGATGGCGAGCGCGGACTCGAAGTGCTGCGTGGCCAGCTCGCGCGAGGAGCCCAGGAAGGTGCGGCCGAGCACGAGGTTGGCCTCGGCCTTCGGGGCCGCCGTGGCGGTGCCGTTGGCGAGCACTTCCTCCGCGAGCTTGCGCGCCTGCTCCAGGTTGCCCTCGACGGCGGGGCGCGCGAGCAGCAGGTTGGCGTGCGCCACCAGCAGATCCGGCGCCCGCTGGGAGCGGGCCTCGGCGGCCTCGATCAACAGCAGCGCCTCCTTGAAGGTCCCCTCGTCCATGAACGAGCCCGTGCCCAGCGCGATCGCCTGGACATACCCGCCAATCGCCACGTCGCTGCGCGGATCCAACAGCACCGCGCGCTGGAAGGCCTCGGCCGCCTGCATGTAGGCGAAGCGCTGATCCTTGGCGAGCAGGGCCTGGCCCTGCGTGATGAGCTGCGCGCTGTCGCCGTCCTGGCCATCCACGAACATGAGCTGCCAGCGCGGCAGCACGGCCTCGATCGCGGGGGGCACCGCCGCCGACGCGCCAGCGCCCGCGCTTCCCGCTCCCGCACGGCCTCCACCCTCCGACGTGCCGCCCGTCAGGGCGCGGACCTCGGGCACGAAGAACCAGGCGGCCGCGCCTCCACCCACGAGCAGCAGGACCACGGCGGCGGCCACCAGCGGGCCCTTGCCACCGCCACTGGAGGCCGAGACGGCCACGCCACCGCGCGAGGCCACGGCGCGCGCGGCGCTCCGGGGCTCCGCCGCCAGGGCGGGTGCGGGCACCGGCGCCCGGGCACCACCGGAAGGCTGGGCGGGCGCCGCCGCGGACGACCCATCCATGGGCGGCAGGTCGATGACCTCCACGGAGCGGTTCTCCGGCACCGGCGCGGGCACGGGCTTCTGGGCGCGCTGTCGGCAGTCCTCGCAAGCGCCCAGCGCCTGATCGAACGCGTCCACCAGGGGCTTGCCACACTCGCGACAACCGCGCGGGGTCGCCGCGGGCGGAGGCGCCATCACCGCCGGAGCGGGCGCCGCGACACCGGGCGCGGGCGCCGCGGGAGGCGACCCGAAGAAGTCCATGAGCGGATCCGCATCGGCGGACGCGGACGCCGGCTCGGGATCCGCCACGGGCGGTGGCGTCGAGTAGCCGGGAGGCGCGTTGAAGTCGAACAGCGCGTCGTCCGAGGACTCCGGGAACGCCTCCATCGCGGGCGTCGGCGCGGGCGCCGCCGCGGGAGGCGAGTAGCCAGGAGGCGCGTTGAAGTCGAACAGCGCGTCGTCCGAGGGCTCCGGGAGCGGCGCCATCGCGGGCTTCGGCGCGGGCGCCGGACGGGCCGCCTGCACGGGTGCGGGGGGCGCGGCGGGCGGCGGCTGGACGATGTCGTCGAACAGCAGATCGCCCGTGGGCAACGTGTAGCCCGGGGTATTCGGCCGGTCGTCGTCGTCGGCCGCGAGGGCCTGATGCGAGGGCGAGGACCCGGTGAGATCCGCGAGGTCACCGAACAAGGCGTCCTTGGACACCGCGGGCGCGCCGGGCGAGGGATCCAGGTCATCCAGCAGGGAGCTGGCCGAGGTGTCCGGAGCGTCGGCGGGCGGCGCGAGATCGCCCAGGTCCCCGAACAGCTCGTCGGACAAGGAGGCGGACGGCGTCAGGGGACGCGCCAGCGGCGCCGGCTTGGGCACGGGCCTGGCGGCCGCCGCGGGCTTGGCGGCCACCGCGGGCTTGGGCATGGGCGCGGGCTGGGGAGCCGGAGCGGCGGCGGGCGCGTCCTCGCGCTTCACCAGTTGGAGGTGGCGGCAACGTGGACACTGCGCACGCACGCCCTTGGGAGTGATGACCCGGTCATCGATGGCGTAGGCCGCCGCGCATTTTTGGCAGGAGATCCGCATGGCTCAGTGCCGGAAGTGTCGCACTCCGGTGAGGACCATTGCCATTCCATGTTCATCCGCCGCGGCGATCAGTTCCGCATCGCGCACCGAACCTCCCGGCTGGATGACACAGGTGGCACCCGCCCGAGCGACCTCGTCGAGCCCGTCCCGGAAGGGAAAGAACGCGTCCGAGGCCACCGCGCTGCCGCGCAGGGCCGCCCCGCCCCGGGCCGTGGCGATCTTCGCCGACTCCACCCGGCTCGTTTGACCTCCACCGGCGGCGAGCAGCGCTTCACCCGAGGCGAACACGATGGCGTTGCTCTTCACGTGCTTGCACACGCGCCAGGCGAAGCGCAGGGCCTTCTCCTCCTGGGCGGAGGGCGCGCGTTTGCTGACCACCTTCCATTCCAGCGGGGGCTCGACGGCGTCCTTGTCGTGGACGACCAGGCCGCCCGACACGCTGCGCGCCTCCAACTGGGCGCGCGGACGCGCCGAGGTCGAGGCCAGCGCGGGGCCCGCCTCCAGCAGGCGCAAGTTCTTCTTGGCCGCGAGCAGCGCGAGGGCGTCGGCCGCGTAGGACGGCGCGATGACGGCCTCGAGGAACGTCTCCGCCAGGGCCTCGGCGGTGGCGGCGTCCACCTCGCGGTTGAGCGCCACGATGCCGCCAAAGGCGGACACCTCGTCGATCGCGCGCGCGGTGCGGTAGGCCCTCACCAGCGCGTCATCCACCGCCACGCCACACGGGGTGTTGTGCTTGATGATGACCGCGCAGGGCCGCTCGGGGAACTCGAGCACCAGCCCCAGCGCCGCGTCCAGGTCCAGGATGTTGTTGTAGGAGAGCTCCTTGCCCTGGAGCACGCGCGAGAAGGCCACGGTGGGCTCCGCGGGCGCGGCGTGCTCGCGGTAGAAGGCGCCGCGCTGGTGCGGGTTCTCCCCGTAGCGCAGGCTCTGCACCTTCTGGAAGCCGAGCGTCAGCTCCGGGGGAAAGGGCTCCTGGGCCCGCTCCGCGAGCCAGCCCGCGATGGACGCGTCGTAGGCCGCGGTGTGCGCGAAGGCCTTGCGCATGAGCTTGCGGCGCGTCTCCTCGTGGGTGGCGCGCGAGGCCTCCAGCTCCGCCAGCACGGCGCCGTAGTCCTCGGGATCCACCACCACCGTCACGTGGCGGAAGTTCTTCGCGGAGGCGCGCACCATGGCCGGCCCCCCGATGTCGATCTGCTCGATGACGTCCGCCTCGGCGGCCCCGGAGGCGACCGTCTGGCGGAAGGGGTACAGGTTGACCGCCACGAGCGAGATGGGGGTGATGCCGTGGGCGGCCATCTCCGCGCGATCCGCTTCCAGCTCGAGCCGGCCGAGCAGTCCGCCGTGGATGCGGGGGTGCAGCGTCTTCACGCGTCCGCCGAGGATCTCCGGACTCTGGGTGTGCTCGGAGACCTTGCGCGCCGGGACTCCCGCGGCCTGGAGCGCCGCGAGGGTGCCGCCCGTGGACAGCAGCTCGAACCCGAGCCGCACGAGCCCTTGGGCGAAGGGAACCAGACCGCGTTTGTCGGACACGCTGAGAAGAGCCAGCATGGGTTGGGGGGCGCCTCCACCGCACAGGGGAAGGTCGTCCCTCTAGCAACCACCCCCCGGGGTGTCAACGAACCGGGCGGTCCCAACGGGCCTGTTGCGCCCTGTTATTCAGGGCTTGCGGGCCGACACCGGGGGCTCGGCCTCGGTGGCCTCGCGCAGCTTGAGCAGGCCGCGCGTCTCCACCTGGCGGATGCGCTCGCGGGTGAGGTTCATGATGGCGCCCACCTCCTCGAGCGTGATGCCACCCTTCTCCGCCACGTCCAGGGCGCACGTGTGCTCGAGCTCCCAGATCTCCTTGTCCGGGAAGTTGAGCTTGATGGACCCCGTCTCCGGATTCACGTCCAGGTAGAGGTTGTGTTTGCACGACACGAAAAGGCATGGACGCGCGCCGTTCACGCAGTCCGCGCGCGTCTTGGGCCGCTGGGAATCCACGGCCTGGAGGAGATCGCCTTCCTCGGGGTCCACCTGACCCGTCAGGCGGCGACGACGCAGGTCCCGCGCCATCTCCTTGCGCGACATCGTCTTCGAGCGACGGCGCTCCCCGCCCCCCTCCGCCTCCTCGGGCGCCTCCTCCTCCGGCCGCTGCTGCTTCACTTCAGACATGTCTCCCCTCCAAAAGCTGGGCCTCCTCTATACCCGTTCCCCCGCCTTTCAGACTATGGCGAATGGCGCTTTTCGTCGCGGCACGGCATGCGGACGCCGCCCGGCCTGCTCGGCCAGAGGGTCTGATCACCGGTGAACACTTCATCCATGACACGGGGCCCACACGAGCGCTACGGCTTTCGCGGCACGTTGAACTTCTTCACCAGCTTCTCGTTCGCGGTGATGGTGATGGGCACGGTGAGCGTGCGCGCGGGGTGCTTGAAGGTCAATTGGTAGGTGCCAGGCGCCAGGGACAGGCTCCAGGGCTGCTGCAGCTCGCGCTTGACCAGCTTGTCGTCGACGTAGACGTCGGCGTACGGCACCGCCTGGACGGTGAGTGTCCCCTTGGGCTGGACGACCGGGGCCGGGGCCGGGGTCACCGGCTCGGGCGAAGGCGCGGGCGCGGGCATCTCGACGGGCGGCACGACCTCGGCGGGCGGAGGCTCGGCGCGCACCGCGGTCGGCGCGGGGGCCTCGGGGGGCGCCGAGGGCGCGCGCAGCCATAGCGCCGCGCCCCCGAGCAAGGCCACGAGCCCCACTCCCGCGCCTACCCAGACCGGCATCCGGCCGCGGGGAGGCATGGCGGGCGACGGCACCGGCGGGCTTTCCTCCGCGGGTGAAGCGGCCACCACCGCGGGCAGGGCGCGCGAGTCCCGGGCCTGGGAAGGCGCGGAAGCGGGAGGCGGCGCCACCGCCGCGGCCACGGGGGCGCCACTCCCCTTCCCGTCCCGGGACAGGACCAGGGTGGACGCGGAGACGAGGGAGTCCTCGGGGACGCTCAGCCGCTCGATGCGCTCGCTCGAGGCCGGACGGCCTGGCAACACGGCGGTGGATTCCCGGGGAGGAGGCGTCTCGGGCACGGCCTCGGGTGCCGGAGCCACGTCGGCGCGGACCGGAGAGGGCGCGGTGGGCTCCGCGCCCACGGGCGGCTGGACTCCGGAGCGCGACCGCGCGCGCTCCTGGAGCAGCGCGGGCGCGGGCATGAACTGCGTGAGCGGCACGTCGAACAGCCGCCGCATGAAGGTGCCCACGTCCGTGTCATCCACGCTGCTGGCGCCGCGCAGCACGCATTGGGCCAGCGCGCGCTCCAACTCCCCCGCCGACTGGTAGCGCGCCTCGGGGTCGCGCGCCAAGGCGGTGAGCACCACCGCGTCCAGCGCCTCGGGCACGTCCGGGTTGAGCCGGGCCGGGGGGACGATCAGGCTCTCGCGCACGGCGCGAAGCACGGCGACCTCCGAGTCCCCGTCGAACAGCCGACCGCCGGTGAGCATCTCCCAGAGCACCACCCCGAGCGCGAACACGTCCGTGCGCGCGTCCACGTCCTCGCCCCGGGCCTGCTCCGGGGACATGTACGCGAACTTGCCCTTGAGCACGCCGGGCTGGGTGAGCCGGTTGCCGGCCTTGGCGATGCCGAAGTCGGTGAGCTTCACCGCCCCGTCGAAGGACAGCAGCACGTTGTGCGGGGTGACGTCCCGGTGCACCAGGCCCAGGGGCTCGCCCTCCGAGGACTTGGCGCGGTGCGCGTAGTGCAGTCCCGCCGCCACCTGGGCGCCCACGTGCGCCGTCAACACCGGTGGCATGCGGATGCCCTTCTCGCGGCAGCGCTTGCGCAGCTCCCAGAGCGAGCTGCCCCGCACGTACTCCATCGCCAGGTAGTACGAGTCCTCGTGCTTGTCGAAGTCGAAGATCTGCACCACGTTGGCGTGGTTGAGCCGCGAGACGAGCCGCGCCTCGTTGATGAACATGCGCACGAAGCCCTCGTCGTCCGACAGGAACGAGCGCACGCGCTTGATGACGACGTCCTTCTCGAAGCCCTCCGCGCCCCGGGCCGTGGCGAGGTAGATCTCCGCCATGCCCCCCTCGGCCAGCTTGCGCTTGACCACGTACTTGCCGATGGGGGTACCTGCTTCGAGTGTCACAGGGGCGCTTCCCGGAAGAAGGAGCTAGAACTTCACCACCACGCGGGTGTGGCTGTTGGGCTTCACCTCGACCCGCTGCGTCCGGGTGCCCTTCTCCGGGTTGGAGAAGCGGCACTCATACACGCCCGCGACCAGGCTGACGTCGGGCAGGGGCGTGCTCCCCAGGTTGCGGCCCCCACAGGACACGTCCGCCCAGGGCGTCACCGCGAAGCGCACCGTGCCCTTGCGCGTCTCCACTGGCGCGGGGGGCGGCGGCTGCGGGCGGACCTCCGCCCGGGGCTCCTTCTGCGTGGGCAAGGCCTCGAGCTCCAGGGCCTCTTCCTGCGTCGGGCCCTGCCCCACCACGATCTTCCGGGTGAGGCTCCGGTGGCGCGGGGCCTCCACGCGCACCGTCAATTCCTGGCCGGGCAGCGCGGACATCACCAGCGGCGACCTCGCCGGGCTCTGTCCATCCACCGACAGCGACGCCTGCAGGGGCCTGGCCGTCAGGGTCACCTGCACGGGCACGGGGGCCGGCGGATCCTTGCGCACCACCGCCTCGGTGGGCGGCGGCGTGGGCACTGGCGTCGGCGTGGGAGCGGGCTCCGGGGTCGCGGGCTCGGGCTCCACGGGCGTCGGCACCATCGGCTTCGGCCCCGCGGTGATGGTCACCGGAGGCTCGGGCACGGAGCGCGTCGCCCACAGGCCCCCGAGCACGCCGCCCAGCAGCACGAGCACGCCCACGATGATCAGGGGCCGCCGGTTGGACGGGGGCGGCGGCGCGGGCACCTCGGTCTCGCCGGGCGGCTCGGGGTCCTCGATCGTCTCGGACATCCCGGACAGCTCGGCCGGGGGCGGGGCGACGGCCCGGTGCCGCGGATGGCTGGGCCGCACCAGCGGCGTCTCGCTCAGCGACTCGCTCGGCGCGTCCAGGGCCGGCTCGGAGGGACTGCGGCGCAGGTCCACGGTGCGCTTGCGCTCGACCACGTTGGGCCGCAAGTCGCCGCGCGAGGGCCGCGAGGGCGTGCGCGAGGAGGACAGGGGCAGCGTCGCGCCGTCCATCCGGGGGGCCGCCATCGTGTTGTCGGCGGTGGGTTGATCCAACGCGGGGCGCTCGGGGGCGGGGCGCTCGGGCGGGGAGCGCTGCTCGGGCGGGACCCGCTCGGCCAGCGAGCGCTCCACGGCGGAGCGCGCGGCGCGCAGGGAGGCCTTGGAGCCGCCCGGAGGCGACACGCCCTCCTCCTCCACGAGCACGTCCCCCAGCCGCGCCTCCTCGGCGAGCCGCGCGGCGTACAGGTCCTTCATGTACGCGGCCACGTCCGCCGTGGCCGAGGGCGCCGGGTGCGACGCGAGCCACTCCTCCAGGGCCCGCTGGAAGTGCAGCGCCTCCGAGTAGCGGTGGGCCGAATCCCGCGCCAGCGACTTCATGACGACGGCGTCCAGATCCTTGGGCACGCGCGCGTTGAGCTGCGAGGGCGGCGTGATGTCGCACTCGGCCACCGCCTGCAGCGTGATGATGTCGTTGGCGCGCTTGAACAGGCGCACGCCCGTGAGCAGCTCGTAGAGCACCACGCCCAGGGCGAAGATGTCGCTGCGGCGGTCCACCCGCTGACCGGCGGCCTGCTCCGGCGACATGTAGGAATACTTGCCCTTGAGCACGCCCGAGCGCGTCTCGGTGGCCTGGTCCGCCGCCTTGGCGATGCCGAAGTCCACCACCTTGGAACGCCCCTCGAACGTCAGCAGGATGTTCTGCGGGGAGATGTCCCGGTGGACGATGTTGAGCGGCTTGCCGTTGGCGTCCAGCTGCTTGTGCGCGTGATCCAACCCGGCGCACGCCTCGCTGAGGATGCGGCACACCAGCGGCACGGGGATGAGCTGACCCCGGCGCTCGGCCGACTTCCAGATGCGTCGCAGATCCTCGCCATGGATGTACTCCATGGCGATGAAGAAGCTGTCGTCCTGGGAGCCCAGGTCGAAGATCTGCACGATGTTGGGGTGATCCAGACGCGCGGCGATACGCGCTTCGTCCAGGAACATCTGGACGAACTCCTCGTTCTCCGCGAGGTGCGGAAGAATGCGCTTGATGACCAAGAGCTGCGGGTCACCTTCCTCGCGCGCGAGGTAGATCTGCGCCATGCCACCCATGGCGAGTCGCTTCAGGAGCTGATATTTGCCGTATTTCTCGATTGACACGGTGCGACACGCCCCCACGGCGGAGAGCCAGGGACGGGACCCCCCGGACGCGGATGACCCGAGCGTAAGCGGCCCGGCGCGGAGGGTCAAACCTCCTGTCACACTCTTCCCTGCCTACCCCCCGCGGCGCACCGGGGTCCGGACCTGGCGGGTCTCCCGCATGAGGGCTTCCAGCTCCTCCAGGTGCCGACGGAGGACGGGCAGGAGGACGGGCGCGGCGTCGACCCGGTCGAACAGCTCCAGGACCCGGTCCACCTTGCGCTCGATTTCCGCGGCCCGGACCGGCGTGATGCGGCGCAGCAACAGGTCCACGCCCGCTTCCATGAGGACCCGGGCCACCGCGTCCCGGGACGCCAGGGGCTCGTCGGGGCGCCGCTGCCCTCCCCCCTTGATGACCCGAAGGCCGCCTGGGGACGGCGCGGCCGCGCGACGCCCGCTGCGGGGCTCGGTGGGGGAGTTGTCGTCGTGCTCTCGGGAACTCACGGTCGCCTCCTGCTGCCGGGGTCCCGTCAGGGTACTCAGCATGGGTTACCCTCCAATTTTCCGGTCAACCGCACAGACCGGTCTGGAGCTGTAGCACCCGGGCCCGACATGTCCCCCGGCACCGGCCGCGCGGCGCCGGGGGCGACGACTCACGCCCAGCTCACGAGCAGGCGCGGCGGTAGTAGATGTCCACCTTGGCGCCCGCGGCGGGGGCGGTGGTGAAGATCACACTGTTGGTGGCGCCGTCGTACTGCCACCCCGCCGTCACCGGCGCGCCGTTGACCGACACGGTGATGCTGCCCGCGTCTGGCAGGTCGCTCAGCGGGAAGCGGTCCTGGGGCGAGAAGGCCTTGTTGGCCACCGAGCGCAGGAGCGGGGAGTAGTCCGGCTCGCACACGGAGATGACCTCGCCGCCCGTGCGGGCCGCGGCCTCGGCGTAGCGCGTGCCGCCGCCGCCCGAGGTGGGGCAGCCCTGGGCCGTGGGCGCGATGGCGTAGAGGGTCATGCGCTGCGGCTGGTTCTCGCCCTTGCGCTCCCGCAGGAAGCGCACGTAGGTGTCCACGCTGTCCGGCGAGTGGTCATCCTCGTCGCCCACGAAGACGACCACCAGGGCGGCCTCGTCGCGCAGGAAGCCCCGGTTGCCGTCGTTGGGCACGGGGGTGCGCGGATCATCCGCGTTGTTCACCAGCGGCGGCGACAGGGCGCGCCGCACGGCCTCGAAGCCCTGCTCCAGCGACGCGCACAGGCCCACGTTCACGTTCTGCTGCAACACCGACGTCACGTCCGGCGTCTGCAGCGTGAGGATGCGCGGCCGGCTGCCATCCACCGGGAAGAAGCGGCCCGCCTCACCGCCCTGGGCGCCGCCCGGGCAGGCGTTGGACACCGTGTCGATGCCCGTGGTCGTCACGGCCAGGTGCAGGTCCACGCCCTTGGCGCGCGCCGTGTCGACGAACGCGGGCATGGCCGAGCGCAACCGCGGCTGCTCCTCGACCATGGAGGCCGTGTTGTCCACCACGAAGAGCACGTCCACCTTGGCGCCGTCCTGCTGGACGAACTTGTCCGTCTTGTCCATGCGCTTGGAGGACTCGCCCACGAGCGACACGAGCAGCGGGTCGGGCAGGTCCGAGGACTCCACGAAGAGCGGCGACAGGTTCAGCCCGAACACCTGGGCCAGGTAGTCCACCTGCACGGTGAACGCGCCTCCCGGCGGCAGGGTGATGGGCGGCGGGGGCACGTCACTCAGCTGGAACTCGCCATCCGAGGTGCCCGCGCCGATGTACACGTTGGACACCGTCACCGGGGCGCGGCAGGCATTGAGGTAGTTCACCTCGCGCGGCGCCAGCGAGCAGTCCGGACGTGACACGCCGAAGTCCACGTAGCGCGGAGACGCCACCAGACAGGCGGACTGGGAATGCGCGCTCAGGGGAATGAGCACCCGCGGGTTGGCGGGATCCCACTGCTCGATCTGCACCGAGCCCGTGAAGTCACCACCCCCGAGCGGCGAGGCGAAGGCCACCATGAAGCTGAAGGAGTCCCCGGGGTAGACGATGAGGCCCTCCAGCTCGCCACCCGGCAGGCTGAACACCCCTCCCCCGTTATCGTTCATGCGGATGTTCTTCACGGCGCACAGGTCGCGCGCCTGGTTGTTCACCTTCACGCCCAGCACCGCGCCGCGGCCGGGCTCCACCGTGCCGAAGTTCATCGCCAGCGGCGTCACGGTGATCTGACACGGCGCGTGCCGCTCGCCGACGCCCGAGAACGCCAGCACCGTGTCCTGCTCCTCGAACACGTCCGTGCGCATCACCAGCTGGCTGCGCGCCGCGCCCTCGCGCGTGGGCTCGAAGTAGACGCGCAGGTTGACCTCCTCGCCCGGCAACAGCCGGTGCGGCAGCGTCTGCGCCGTCAGGTGGATGGGATTGGTCTCGGGCGTGGAGCCATCCAGCGGCTGGAGGTCCAGCCCCAACAGGTTGAGCGGCCCACCATTGGCGGCGCCGCAGTTCTTCACGTTGATGACCTGGACGGTCTTGGAGCCCAGGGGCTGGGGACCGAAGTCGCGGCTGAGCGGGGACACGCACAGCTCCGCCGCGCCGCCAAAGCCGCGCAGCGCCACGTCCGTGGTGGGATGGCGTCGGCTCTCCACGCGGAAGGAGGCCACGTTGAGCGCCTCGCCCATGTGGCCCGGGCTGTAGCGGAACTCCCAGGAGCGCGTCTCGCCGGGCTGGAGCACCAGCGGCACGTCGATGGCGGCGTGGGTGAAGGAGGCCTCGGTGGACGTCAGCGCGAACGCCGTCACCGCCATGGGCTCGGTGCTCAGGTTGTGCAGCTTCGCCACCCGGAGGCTGTCCTTGTCCACCGGGATGGAGCCGAAGTCGAGCTCGGGCGGCTCGGCCACCACGGCGCGCTCGAGCGCCTCGGCCGTCATCTGCACGGCCACGTCCGAGCACCCCCGGCACGGCGACACCGCGAGCGCCACCTGCTTGGCGCCCACCAGCACGGGCGCGAAGGTGACGGGCACCTCGCGCGTCTCGCCGGGCTGGAGCACCACCGGCTCCGCCTGGAACTCGTCCTTCTGCGCGCCCAAGAGCTTGGGCGTCACCTCCACGGGCAGATCCGTGGGGTTGGTGGCCGTGAAGGACAGCGTCTTGGTGGAGTCCGCCTCGATGCGGCCGAAGTCCAACCGCTTGGGTGACAGCCGCGCCCAGGCATCCACGGCGGTGCCCTGCAGGCGCACGCGCACGAGCGGCTCCTGCCGCGCATCCGAGCGCACCACCAGCGTGGCCGGCATGTCCCCTTCCTGCTGGGGACTGAAGCGCACGCGCACCACGCACTCACTGCCGGGCACGAGCGAATGCGGACCCTCGTGGGTGAACTCCGCCCGCCAGGCGCCGGCGGCGCCCTCCACCCACGCTTCATCGATATTGATGCGGGCCCGGCCGACGTTGCGCAGGACCACCTCCACCTCGCGCCCGTCGAACACCGCCACCCGCTGCAAATCCAGGCCACCTGGCGTCGCCGTCAACCGGCCGTCCGCGATGACCGAGCGATCCCGATCCGCGCACCCCGCCAGCACACCCAGCACCGCGAGGACCCACAGCCCCCAGCGCTTGCTCATCGCACCCTCTCCCCTTCCCCCACCCACCCGGGACCCACACCGTGTCCCCTGCGGCATCACGGTGCGAAACTAGGCACCCATCCAGGGGGGGGCAACGTCCACACCCGATCACCCGTCCTTCCAACCGGGACCACTGTCCGATTCCCATCGGCCTGCGCGGACCCACCTCCGGGCCCCCCCCCCGGGCCCCCTCCTGGGTCCGCTCGGGGTTCTCGGAGGGAAAAACAGGGCGAATGTCGCCAGATGCGCTAAGCCTGGGCCCGCCACGCCCCTCGGGGCCGCGGAGGAATCACATGCCGACGGAGTCACCACAGAGACGTGAGCCGCGCCACTTCTCGATGATCCGCACCTTCACGCCCGCGGATTTCGTCACCCTGGGCAATGCCTTCTCCGGCGCGGGCTCCATCCTCGCCCAGATGCAGTACCTGGCGTCCCGACAGCCCCACTGGCTGTGGCTCGCCTTTGGCCTGATGCCCCTGGCCTTCATCCTCGACGCCCTGGATGGACGCATCGCCCGGTGGCGCTTCCAGTCCTCGCCCCTGGGCGCGGATCTGGACTCGCTCGCGGACGTCATCTCCTTTGGAATGGCCCCCGCGGCGCTCGCCTTCAGCATGGGCATGCGCGGCGAGCTGGACGTGCTCGTCCTGCTCTACTTCGTGGGCTGCGGCATCAGCCGCCTGGCGCGCTTCAACGTCACCGCCGCGAGCCTCTCGGACGACACGGGCAAGGTGCGCTACTTCGAGGGCACGCCCATCCCCACCAGCCTCGCGCTGGTGATGGTGCTCGCCTTCTTCTTCTGGAAGGGGAGCACCGGGGACGCGCTGCCCTTTGGCTCGCTGCACCTGGGCGGCTTCGAGCTGCACCCGCTCGTGCTCATGTACCTGGCGAGCGGCAGCGCCATGATCAGCAAGACGCTGCGCATCCCCAAGTTCTGAGCCCTACTTCCCGCCTGGGGCCAGGCGCCCCGGCGGGCGGCTCAGTCGTCCTGCGGCGCCTTGGGGCCCGCCTCGCCGATGCCGGCGAAGATGGACTGCATGGTGCCCATCAGGAAGGAGCGCGACATCTCCTGCACGGCCAGCTTCTGCTGCTGGGCGGCGTCGGGCGGGGCGGCGGCCGTCCCCGAGGACGCGGCCGACTCCTGACGGGCGGCGGCGATGGCCGAGGAGACGACCGCCCGACCGGGGACCGCGGCCGACGGCGCCGGCGACGGGCCGGCGGCCCCGCTGGCGGTGGCCTGCACGCGCGACGCGAAGCCCGGGCCCGACACGGGGCGGGTCGTGGACGCGGGGACCACGGGGGCATGGGGACCGGGCAAGCCGTTGATGCGGGACATGGTGCCTCCAGGGACGGAAAGCACCCGATGGAGTGCTCCGTCTCCATTATCGCCGGGGAGCCCGCGGGGGTTGCATGGAGAACAGCGTCGGGCGTTCCGCGCCCCTCACGGCGTGAAAAGGTCAGCAACCGCGGGTGCGAACCCCTCCCCCCTTTCCCGCCCCCGCCCCCCTGAATCCGATACGGGCGGATTTTGACCGTGGGCGTCACGACACTTCATCCACGGACATACGATCACCCGGAGACAACGGGCCGGACGCGTTAGCATGAGCGGACGATGAGCAAAGCCGCCTCGGGTCACCGGCCAGCAGCCGCTTCAGGTCGTTCCCGCGCGCGCCCGCTCGCAGGGCAGCGGGCGTCCGACATCCGCCAGCGCCTGCTCGAGGCCCTGGGCCCGGCCCAGCTCGAGTTCGCCCGCCACGGCGACTTGCGCGGGGTGCTCTCCGGCCTCCTCCGGACCCTGCTCGATGTCACCCAGAGTGAATACGGTGTGATCGGCGAGGTGCTCGTCACCCCGAGGGGCCCGCAGCTGAGGCCCCATGCCCTGGAGCACATCGCCTGGCGCGAGCCGGCCGACGCGCCCCCGGCGGCGCCGGTCCTGACGGACGTGGATGCCCGGGAGTTGTCGGCGCCGTTGGGCTCGCTGCTCGCGTCCGGCGAGCCCGTGCTCACCCAGACCCACGGCCAGCCGCCCCGGGAGAGCAAGGGCCTGTTGCCCGGCCTGCCCTTCCCGCGCGCCTTCCTCGGCATGCCGTGCAAGGCGGGGGAGGAGTTGGTGGGCGTGGTGGGCCTGGCCAACCCGGCGGAGGACTACACCCCCGAGCTCATCGACACGCTCAAGCCCTTCCTCGCCACCTGCGCGGGCCTGCTGCTGTGCGAGCGCGGCGCGCGGGAGCAGCGCCGGACCGAAACGGTGCTGCGCCGACAGGAAGAGGAGATCCAACAGCAGCGCGTCCAGATGGAGGAGCTCGTCGAGCAGCGCACGGAGACGCTGCTCGTCACCACCGTGGCGCTCGAGGAGCGGCAGGCGCAGCTGATGCACGCCGAGCGCATGGCGTCGCTCGGCCAGCTCGTGGCCGGCATCGCCCATGAGATCAACAACCCCCTGGGCTACATCACGAGCAACCTGGCCACGCTCACCCAGTACCTCGCGGTCTTCACCGAGCTCATCACCCGCTACCGCGAGCTGGCCTCGCGGCTGACGCCCGCCCCCGAGGACGCCACGGCCGAGCTGCTCACGCGCATCCAGGCCTACCAGGAGGAGGAGGACGTCGACTACCTCCTGGGCGACGTGAAGGACCTGCTCCAGGACTCGCGCGAAGGCGCCCACCGCGTGGCGGACACCGTGCAGAGCCTCAAGGCCTTCGTGCGGGAGGACTCGGGCCAGATGGAGCTGGTGGACGTGAACAAGGAGCTGGCCACCACGCTCAAGGTGGTGTGGAACCAGCTCAAGTACCGCTGCGAGGTGAAGAGCGACTACGGCCAAGTGCCGCCCATCCTCGGCCGGCCCGCCCAGCTCAACCAGGTCTTCACCCACCTGCTGCTCAACGCCGTCCAGGCCCTGTCGGACCCCGGCACCATCCAGATCGCCACCTGGCTGCAGGGTGACGAGGTGCGGGTGAGCATCACCGACTCCGGCCAGGGCATGACGCCTGACGTGCTCGACAAGATCTTCACCCCCTTCTTCACCACCAAGCCCCCGGGCAAGGGCGCCGGCCTGGGCCTGTCCATCAGCGCCGACATCGTCGCGCGCCACATGGGCCGCATCGAGGTCCAGAGCCAGTACGGCCAGGGCAGCACCTTCACCCTCCGGCTCCCCGTGGCCCACGATCCCTGAGCCCTCCGGCCCACCGCCCCCTACATCCACCCCTGTCCCCGCAGGGAACCCCCGGTGTACGCCGGAACGAAAAAAAACACGGGACTGGCAACTCTTCCGCCACGACTGCGATAATCTGCCGAGGCTGGTATTTCCCCCAGAAGGCGAGGCAGGCGCGCATGTGGATCGAGACCATCGTCATGCCCCGGGAAGAGCCGGTCGTCGTGATGGCGCCGCCCTCGCGGGATCGCTCCGCGGTCCATGCGGCGGCCTGTGCCGAGGGACAGCGCTTTCGCGACACGGTGGTGGACTATCTGCACCGCCATCAGTTGATGGACGCGGTGCAGTGGGTCAGCGCGGCGGGCAGCGTGCCGCTGGTCACCCTGTTGTGCTCCGCGCTCGTGTTGGAGCAGCTGCAGCAGGAGCCCAGCTTCGAGGCCGGCCGCGCGCTGGAAGCCCCGCTCTACTAGCCTCCTGAGCGAGCAGGCCTCACAGCAGGCAGCCGGGCGCGGGGGGGGTGGTTCTGTTATTCAGGAGCCTCATGACGGACACGCTTCAATACGCGCCGAATATTCCCTTGGATGCCACTTTCATCTCGCCCTCGTCCGAGGGGGGCGCCGTGAAGACTCCGCCCCGCGTGAACGTGTCCGCGGCCGCGGCGGCGCACCGCACCACGGTGCTGCCCCGGGTGGAGTGGGCGGGGGCCCAGCCCAACGTGATCCCCCTGGAGCGTGAGCGCTTCGAGGAAGTGCGTGCCCTGGGCCAGGGCGGCATGGGCGAGGTGGTGCTGCTCAAGGATCACGACATCGAGCGGCTGGTGGCGCTCAAGCGGCTGCCGGAGTCGCCCGGGCTGGATCAGGTGCTGCGCTTCGTGGAGGAGATCCGCACCGTCGGACAGCTCGACCATCCGAACATCGTCCCGGTGCACGACGTCGGTGTCGACCCGGCGGGCCGGTACTACTTCCTGATGAAGCACCTGCAGGGAGAGACGCTCGAGTCCATCATCCTCAAGCTGCAGCAGGGCGATGCCGCCGCGCACGCGCGCTTCCCCTTCGCCATGCGGGTGCAGGTGTTCATCGGCATCCTCAACGCGCTGACGTACGCGCACCGCAAGGGCTTCATCCACCGCGACCTCAAGCCCGCCAACATCATGGTGGGCCCCTATGGCGAGGTCACCGTGATGGACTGGGGTCTGGCCCGCCGCATCCACACGCCCGCCACGGGCGCGGAGCGGGTGCCGCCCACGGTGCCCGCGAGCCCCCGCGATGCCCTGGCGATGCGGACCCAGATGGGCAGCGTGCTGGGCACGCCGCTCTACATGTCTCCCGAGCAGGCGCGCGGCGAGCATGATCGGCTCGACGAGCGCAGCGACCTCTACAGCGCGAGCGTGCTGCTGCACGAGTTCCTGTTCCTGCGCCACTACCTCGCGGGACGCGAGAGCCTCCCCCAGGTGCTCGAGGGTGTGCAGCACGAGCAGCTCAAGCTCTTCCCCCACCCGCCCGCGCATCCCCACCAGCCGCCCGTGCCCTCGGAGTACGTCTGGCTCACGCGCAAGGGCATGTCGAAGGATCCCGCCGAGCGCTATCAGTCCGCCGAGGAGCTGATGACCGAGTTGCGCGGCATCCTGGAGGGGCGCATCCACGTGCGCTGCTCGCGGACCCTGATCAAGCGCGGCCTGCACGAGACGCTGCGCAAGGTGGAGTCCCACTCCGCCCTGATGATGGGCGCGGGTGGGGTCGTGGCCCTGCTCCTGCTCGCTTCCCTGGCCCATCTCCTGTACGTGCTGTTCTCCTGAGCCACCGGGGAGGCCGCCGGGGGATGTCCTTCCCGGGGCTTCTCGGCTAGATTTCCACCTGCTGGTGGCCTTCCGCTTCTGCGTTCTTCAAGGTTCCGCGCCATGTCCTTGCCCGCCCAAGATCCCACTCCGGGCTCCCGGGATCGGTCCGGTCTGCCCCGCGACACACCGGGCTTCACCGAGGACGGCGCGGGAGCACGCGAGCGCCTGCTCCACGTGTTGCTCTCGGTCCAATCCGACATCATCCGGGGCGCGCATGCGCCGAGCGCCCTGGAACGGCTGCTCTCGCAGCTCCTCGCGCTGACGGGCAGCGAGGCCGTGCTGCTGGCCGCGCCTGTCCACTCCGCGGACGCCCCGTCGACCTATCACCGCGTGGTCGCCCTTCCCGCGGACGCGCTGCCCTCCTCCTGGGACACCCCGACGAGCCGGGAGGGCACGCCGTGCGCGGCGCACGAGCTGCGCGCGCTGGTGGAGACCGTGTGCGCCACGGGCGGCGTCACCCAGACGCTGACGCCCGGCGCCCGGCGCCCGGTGCTCGGGCTGCCCCTGGAAGTCGAGGGGAGCGTGGTGGGCGTGCTGGGACTCGCGGGCCGACCCGACGGCTACGACGCCGGTCTCATCGAATTCCTGCGACCCGTGGTGCACACCTGCGGCGGCATCCTGTGGGAGTGTCGCAACGAGCAACGGCGCCAGCGGGCCGAGCAGGAGGTCCGTCAGCAGCAGCAGCAGAGCGCCGAGCGGCTGCGCCTGGTGCTGGAGAACATGCAGGATGGGGTCTGGGATCTCGATCTGCTCACCGGCGAGGTGTTCGCCAATCCGCGCTGGATGGGCATGCTGGGCTATGGCGAGGGAGAGATGCCCCGCGCCGCCGCGACCTGGATGGCGCTGCGCCACCCGGACGACGTGGTCCCCGGAGACAAGATCCGGCGCGATCACCTGGAAGGTCGCATCCCGCTCATCGAGATCGAGCAGCGCATGCGCCACCGGGACGGCCGGTGGATCTGGGTGCTCACGCGCGCCAAGGTGGTGGCGCGGGATGCCAACGGGCGGCCCCTGCGCATCGTGGGCACCAACGTGGACATCACCCCGCACAAGCTCAGGGCCAAGCGCCTGCAGGACCTGGTGGACGTCCTGCCCGACCTCGTCTTCCGCCTGGGCGCGGACGGCACCTACCTGGACCACTACGACAAGAACCCCGATGAGCTCGCCATCCCGCGCCAGAGCATCATCGGCTCCAACATCCGCCAGCTGCCCCTGGCGCAGTCCGTGCTCGACAAGATGCTCGCGCACGTGGCGAAGGTCATTCGCGACGGCAAGGTGGACACCTTCGAGTACATGATGGCGCTTTCGCAGGGCCCTCAGTACTACGAGCTGCGCACCATGAAGACCGCCCCCGAGGAGGTCATCGCCATCGTGCGCAACATCACCGAGCGCAAGCTGACCGAGTTCCGCATCCTGCAGCAGGAGGAGGAGCTGCGGCGCCACCGCGACAGCCTGGAGGAGCTGGTGCGCATCCGCAGCGAGAAGCTGCTGCGCGCCACCCTGGACCTCGAGGAGCAGCAGGCCCAGCTCGTCCAGAGCGAGAAGATGGCGTCGCTCGGGCAGATGGCCGCGGGCGTCGCGCACGAAATCAACAACCCGGTCAGCTACGTGATGAGCAACCTGGGCACGCTCGACCAGTACGTCTCCGGGCTCACCCCCCTGCTGGAGGGGGTGCGGGAGCTGACGCGCCTCGGCGCGCCCGAGGAGTTCCGCGCCGAGCAGCTCGAGCACATGCGCGAGCTGTGGCAGCGCGAGGACGTGGACTACGTGCTCGGGGACATGCCCCAGCTCATCGAGGAGTCGCTCGGCGGCACGCGGCGCATCAAGGAGATCGTCCAGAGCCTGCGCTCGTTCGCGCGCGAGGACACCGGTGAGCCGCAGCTCGTGAACGTGAACGAGGAGCTGGCCTCCACGCTGAAGATCGTGTGGAACGAGCTCAAGTACAAGTGCGAGGTCAAGCGCGACTTCGGGCCCCTGCCGCTCGTGAGCTGTCACCCCACGCAGATCTCCCAGGTGTTCACCAACCTGCTCGTCAACGCGGCCCAGGCCATCGAGACGAAGGGGGAGATCCGCATCCGCACCCGGCAGGAGGGCGGCGAGGTGGTGGTGGAGATCGCCGACTCGGGCAAGGGCATGACGCCGGAGACGATCTCCAAGCTCTTCACCCCGTTCTTCACCACCAAGCCCCGGGGCCAGGGCACGGGCCTGGGGCTGTCCGTGAGCTACGGCATCATCGCGCGCCACCAGGGCCGCATCGACGTGCAGAGCGAGCCCGGCAAGGGCAGCACCTTCACCATCCGCCTGCCGGCCTCCGCCCCCGAGGCGCCCGCCGAGAGCTGAGCGGCTCAGCGCGGGGGCGGCTTCGCGTCGTGCGCCGAGAACACCCGCGTGACCATGCGCACGGTGCGCACCCACGCGTCCATCTGCTCGATGAGCTGCCGCTGGCCCTCCTCGGTGAGGGAGTAGAAGCGCGAGCGGCGATTCGTTTCCGAGTGGCCCCACTCGGAGGAGATCCACCCCTTCTCCTGCATGCGGTGCAGCGCCGGGTAGAGCGAGCCCTCCTCCACCACGAGCTGCCCCTGCGTCACCTGCTCGAGCCAGCGCACCAGGGCCGCGCCATGCCGCGAGCCCAGACTCAGGGACTTCAGGATGAGGACGTCCAGGGTCCCCTGAAGCAGCTCCACCTCCGACTTCGACATGTGTCCCCTCCTCCGGGCGCTGGCGTAGCATGCACCGGCGTGAGCGCGGCGGGCACCCTCCTCTTCCTGCTCCTGGTGATCCTCCTCATGGGGGCGATGCTCTCCATCGTCTTCCACACGCTGCGCACCGGCATCTCCCCCATGCCCAGCTCCCGCCGGGTGCGCCAGCAACTGCTCTCGCTCGTGCCCCCGGACCTGGAGGGCCCCGTCCTCGAGCTCGGCGCGGGCTGGGGCACGCTCGCCTTCGCCCTGGCGGACCACTGCCCCCGGGCGGAGGTCCACGCCTATGAGCTGTCTCCCCTGCCCTACGCGTTCTGCCGGCTGCGCCAGCGTCTGGGGCCCCGGCCCAACCTGCGCTTTCTGCGCGCGGACTTCTTCGCCGTGTCCTTCACGGGCGCCTCGGCCGTGGTCTGCTACCTCTACCCCGGCGCCATGCTCCGCCTGGCCCCCAAGCTGGCGGCGGAGCTCGCCCCGGGCACGCCCATCCTGAGCCACACCTTCGCGCTGCGCGGCTGGACTCCCACACACACGCTCGTGACGGCGGACCTGTACCGCACCCGGGTGTACCGCTACGCGGCGCCGGGCCGGATTTAACCTCTCCCCGGGTCCGGGGTTTTTCAGGGCAGAAGGCGCCGGGAAGCACCTCCGGCGCTCGACACCGCAGTCCTGGAGAGCACCTCATGCGCACGAAGATCGCCCTGTCCGCCGCCATCGCCTCGCTGCTGTTCGCCGTGCCCGCCCTCGCCGCCCCCGAGGCCCCCGCGCCCAATGCCCAGGGCAAGCACGAGGGCCCCCGGGGCAAGCACCACCGCAACAAGCACGGGGGCATGGAGCGCCGGCTCAACCGCGCCGTCGAGGACGGTCGTCTCTCGCGCGCCCAGGCCGATCAGTTCCTCGCCGAGGCCCAGCAGCTGCGCCAGGAGGTCCAGGCCCAGCGCCAGGCCGCGGGCTGCCAGCTCAACCCCGAGCAGAAGCAGCAGTTCAAGGAGCGCAAGCGCGCCCTGCGCGAGAAGGTCCGCACGGCCCTGATGGCCTCGCGCACCCCGTGACGCCCTCACCGGCGGCCAGGGCACGGGAGCGAGTAGCGCGCCTCATGCGCTCTCGCCCGCCTGCCCGGCACGGAACAGGTCCGCGGGAGGGTGCGGGCTGCTAGGCTCGGGGGTGTCGCCTCCACCCCTTGCGTGAGGAAAGTCACGTCATGAGCAGCGCTGCCTCCGTCCCGAGCCCGGATCTCAACCGTGTCGCGGTGGAAATCGCCCCCGAGACGTTCTGGGTGGGCAAGCGCGAGCCCGGCGCCATCTTCTACGCCAACCCGTACCTGCGCCGCTTCCGCGGCACGGACGCGCGCACGCAGAAGGCCTCGGAGTTCAACCTCCTCATCGATCCGGGCTCGAGCAGCGACTTCTCCACCATCCACACCAAGGTGGTGTCGCTCATCGGCGGGATGGACCGGCTGTCCGCGCTGTTCGTCAACCACCAGGATCCGGACGTGGGATCCTCGGCGAGCATCATCTCCGCGCGCTACTCGCCGCGCGCGAGCATCCTGTGCTCCGAGGACACCTGGCGGCTCATCGTCCACTTCAACCTGCCGCGCAACCGCTTCATCCCCACGGAGAAGTTCTCCCAGGGGCTCCACGTGCCCACCGGGCACAAGCTCTTGCCCGTGCCCTCGCCCTTCTGCCACTTCCGGGGCGCGGTGATGCTCTACGATCCGCAGACGCGCGTGCTCTTCACGGGAGACCTGTTCGGCGGGCTCACGGACTCCAAGGCCCAGGGCCTGTGGGCCGAGGAGTCCGATTGGACCGGCATCCGCGCCTTCCATCAGATCTACATGCCGGTGAACTCGGCGCTGGTGCGCGCGGTGGCCGCCATCCGCGCGCTCACGCCCGCGGTGGAGATGATCGCCCCGCAGCACGGCCGCGTCATCCGGGGCCGGCTGGTGCAGCAGTTCCTCGAGCGCATGGAGCGGCTGCAGGTGGGCCTGGACATCATCGATGAGGCACAGGACCGCACCCACCTGCAGGCGTGGAACACGGTGTTGGAGCGGGTGCTGACGCTGGCGCGCGGCTACCTGGGCGAGTCGGTGGAGGCCAAGCTCTCGGCGAGCGATCAGCTCTCGGACACGGCCCAGTTCAAGGGCAAGGCGCTGGTGGCGCACCGCATGGGCAAGTGGACGCTGGAGCACGTGGTGGACCTGCTGTGCCAGGGCGAGCCACAGGAGATCTCCGGCCCCATCATGGTGGAGGCCACGACCGCCGCCGCCGAGTACAACCTCCCCACGCCCCACCTGGACATCGAGGGCTCGGGCGCTCCGGCCCCCGTGTCGCTCCTGGAGTCCTGAGCCCCCGGCCCGGACGAGACGCGGAGGAAGACGCGGTGCACTCAACGGATGACGACGCCGAGGGCGTGACGTACCTGAGCCCGGAGGGAACGCCCGCCGCCGGGACCTCCGGCATGGGACGGGCCCGGCGTGTTCCCACCGAGGAGCGCGTGGATCCGACCTTGCGGCAGGTGACGCCGCCGGTGTCACCCAAGGGCACGCTGCTCCTGGGCGCGGTGACGCCGCCCACCTCGCCGCCAACCCGGGGACTGGTGCCGGGCCAGGTGGTGGCCGAGCGCTACCGGGTGGAGAAATGGCTGGGCGCGGGTGGCACGTCGACCGTGTACCAGGCGCTGGATCTGACGAAGAACCAGCGGGTGGCGCTCAAGGTGCTGGCGGTGCCGCACGCGGACGACGCCCTGGTGACGCGCTTCCGGCAGGAGGTGCAGCACGCGCGGGCGCTGGAGCACGTCAACATCCTGCACGTGTTCGACGTGGGCTTCGACGGCGAGCGGCACTTCCTGACGGTGGAGCTGCTGGAGGGCAAGGACCTGCGGCAGCTGATGCAGGAGCGGCGCCCCACGCTCGCGGATGCCCTGCGCTGGCTGACCCACGCCGCGGTGGCCCTGGAGCACGCACACGGGCACGGCGTGCTGCACCGGGACGTGAAGCCCGGCAACCTCTTCATCACCCGCACGGGGGTGCTCAAGCTGATGGACTTCGGCCTCGCCAAGAGCACGCACGTGATGGGCACGACGGCCCAGGGCGCGACGCTCGGTACGCCGGAGTACATGGCCCCCGAGCAGGTGATGGGCGCGCCGCCGGTATCCCCCGCCACGGACCTGTACGCCCTGGGGGTGGTGGCCTACGAGCTGTTCACCGGGCAGTTGCCCTTCCGCCACAGCCAGCCCGTTCCGTTGATGTTCCTGCACGTCCAGGAGGCGCCCGTGCCGCCCAGGCACCTGAGCCCGGACCTGCCCGAGCCCTTCGAACACCTCGTGCTCAAGCTGATGCAAAAGCGCCCCGAGGACCGCTACCCGAGCGCGACCGAGTTGCGTGCCGCGCTCGCGAAGCTGTGGCCCCTGGTGCTCAAACGCCCCACGTGAAGGAGAGCGAGGCCTCGCTACGACTGGCGCGTCCACTACCCACCATGCACAAGAAGCGGGGGGCGTATGGGATCGACGGGCAGGTCCACCCCTGTCAGGTTGGGTCCCAGCCATTGTTGCCGCGCGCATGCGACGACCGGCTCATGAGGTCACTTGAGCAATCCCAAGAGTCCCGCCGTATTCGTGCTGGAGAATCAACCGGAGTGGGGCGCCGGCATCGTCCTGGAGGACCGAGACGGCAAGTGGGTGCTTCTGTTCGAGCAGGGGGGAAGACGCGTCTTCAACAAGCTGCTCATCAAGGGATTGAAGTCCGCGGACATGAGCCCGGGTGATGCGATCGCGCTCGATGCGAAGCTGCGAGGGCGACCGCTGAAGGCGGCCACCGCGAAGAGCACGAAGAAGGGCAAGAAGCCCACGGCTCCGCCCCCGCTCTACGCCGCGTTCGCGGATCAAGTCCGCTGGTTCGAGACGTTCTTCGTCGGAGGATTCGAGGGAGAGCGCTTCATCGAGGAGGAGCGGGGCCGCGCGGATCGCAAGGGCAAGAACGGGTACAAGACCGCGGCGATCGCCTTCGCCCAGGAGCACCTGTCCCCCGAGCGCTTCGAGACGGCCAGCGAAGAGGAACTCCTCGCGGCCACGAAGAAGCTCATCCAGTTCACGAACATCGTGCACCCCATGGAGGGCGCCATCGCGCTGGGGGCGATGAAGGCCGAGGACCACGCCCCGTTCATCGCCGCGACCAAGACCCTGCTGCATGGCACGAGCGACTACGCCGGACGCTTCGAGCGCTTCGTCGACACGGTGAACATCTCCGACGCCGAGGGAAAGGCGAAGAAGGTGACCTGGCCCCTGGCGACGCTGCTCTCCGCCATGTACCACCCCACCGAGCATGTCTGCGTGAAGCCCACGGCCTTCGAGGCCCAGGGGGCGCTGGTGGGGCTCCCCGTCGACAAGTCACAGCCGGTGACGGGGGCCGCCTACGCCCGTTTCCGAGAGGTCGCGCTCGCCACCCAGAAGCGGCTCATCGAGGCTGGACACCACCCCCGAGACCTGATGGACGTGTACTCGTTCATCTG
Organism: Archangium primigenium; assembly: GCF_016904885.1. Lineage (NCBI taxonomy): Bacteria > Pseudomonadati > Myxococcota > Myxococcia > Myxococcales > Archangiaceae > Melittangium > [Archangium] primigenium. The sequence goes on along the minus strand of NZ_JADWYI010000001.1, from coordinate 4,028,556 downwards.
GCGTTCGCACGCCGAGAAGCCCGCCCGCGCGGCGCCACCGGCCACGCCGTAGCCCTTCCGGAAAAGAAAGAAGCCCCCGAGTCTTTCGACTCGGGGGCTTCTTTCTGAGTGCCCAAGGCGGGATTCGAACCCGCACACCTTTCGGCGCCAGCCCCTCAAGCTGGTGTGTCTACCAGTTCCACCACCTGGGCTTGCTGCGAACCGCGAACCGCGTTGCGACGGGGCCTCTAGTACCACGAACCTCGCCGCCGACAACAACTTTTAGCGACCCCGGCCCTCGTTTTTCCCCGAGGGCCGGGAGGCCGCTCGCCCGCCTACTGCTGGGGCGCCGGGGCCTGCGTCTCGGCCGGACGCGGCTGCTCCACGCTGCCCGGAGCTCCCGGAGCCGGCGTGGGCGTGGTGCCCGGGTTCGGGCCCGCCGCGTCCTGCGGGTTGGCCGCGGGAATCTGCCCCGCCGGGGGCGCGCCCGTGGTGGACGGACCCGGGGCCGGCGCCTCGACCGGCGCCGCCGGCTTGGCCACCACACCCGCCGCCACCGAGCCGCGCATGCCCACGAAGGACAGGCCCAGCGAGGTGATGAAGAACAGCGCCGCGCAGACGCCCGTCACCTTGGTGAGGAACGTCGTCGCACCGCGGCCGCCGAACGCGCTCGTCGCGGCGCCACCGCCCAGCGCCGAGCCCATGCCCGCGTCCTTCCCAGGCTGCAACAGGATGACGAAGATCATGAACACGCACAGCAGGACGTGCACGATCGTCACGAAGGTCAACATGCTTTCGCTCTTCTTTCCGGTCCTGAAATAAAGGTCGCGCAGCCTAACCGAACGGTGCGGACACTGACAATGTTCCTACCTACGCCCCCACCCCGCCCCGGATGATGGCCGCGAAGTCCCCCGCCTTCAGGCTCGCGCCCCCCACCAGTGCCCCGTCCACGTCCGGCTGGCCCAGCAACTCCGCCGCGTTGTCCGGCTTCACGCTCCCCCCGTACTGGATGAGCACCCGCTCGGCCGTCCCCGCGTCGTACAGCTTCGTCAGGTGCGCGCGCAGGGCCTTGTGCACCTCCTGCGCCTGGGCGCTCGTGGCCGTGCGGCCCGTGCCGATCGCCCACACCGGCTCGTAGGCCAGCACGAACGTGGCCACCTCGGCCGCCTGGAAGCCCGCGAGCCCGCCCGCCACCTGGCGCTCCACCACCTCCAGCGTGCGGTTCGCCTCGCGCTCGGCCAGCGTCTCGCCCACGCAGAGGATGGGGATGAGCCCCGCCTTGAGCACCGCCCGGGCCCGCTTGTTCACCGTCTCGTCCGTCTCGCCGAAGAACTGCCGACGCTCGGAGTGGCCCAGGATCACGTAGGTGCAGCCCACGTCCTTGAGCATGCCCGCGGAGATCTCCCCGGTGAAGGCGCCGCTCGCCTCCCAGTGGCAGTTCTGCCCGGCGAGCTTCACCGCCGAGCCCTCGAGCTCCTGGGCCACCGCGTGCAGCGCGACGAAGGTCGGCGCCACGGCCACCTCCACCCGCTCCGCCGGAATCGAGGCGACCAGGCCCTTGAGCTCGCGCACCAGGGCGAGTCCCTCGGAGACCGTCTTGTTCATCTTCCAGTTGCCCGCGATGAGCTTGCGTCGTGCCGCCATGATGAGAACCGCCTCCCGGGGAGGTGTGGACCGCGAATGGGTGGGGAACTACTTCGTCTCGAGCGCCTTGACGCCCGGCAGCTCACGGCCCTCGAGGAACTCCAGCGAGGCGCCGCCGCCGGTGGACACGTGGCTGAGCTTCTTGCCCAGGCCCATGTCGTTGACCGCCGCGGCGCTGTCTCCGCCGCCCACGATCGTCACCGCGCCCCGGTTGGCCACCATGGCCTCGGCCACCGAGCGCGTGCCGGCGGCGTAGCGCGCCACCTCGAACATGCCCATGGGGCCGTTCCACACCACCGTCTTGGCGTTGCGGATGTGCTCGGCGAACATGGCGCGCGTCTTCGGGCCGATGTCCAGGCCGATGAGGTCCGCGGGGATGTGCCGGTCGGGAATCTCGCGCAGGGGGCCCTTGTCGCCCAGCTCCGTGCTGCAGATGTGGTCGACGGGCAGCACGAGCGACGTCTTGAGCCGCTGGGCCGCCTCCAGCATGCGCTGCGCCAGGGAGAGCTTGTCCTCCTCGACGCGGCTCTTGCCCACTTCAATGCCCTGGGCCTTGAGGAACGTGTAGGCCATGGCGCCGCCCACGAGCAGCGCGTCCACGCGGGGCAACAGGCTCTCGATGACCTTGAGCTTGTCGCTCACCTTGGAGCCGCCCAGGATGGCCACGAAGGGCTTGGCCGGGTTCTTCATCGCTCCGCCCAGGTACTCGAGCTCCTTGCGCATGAGCAGCCCGGCGCCCTTTTCCTTCACGTGGGGCACCATGCCCGCGGTGGAGGCGTGCGCGCGGTGCGCGGTGCCGAAGGCGTCGTTGATGTAGACGTCGGCGAAGGAGGCGAGCTCACGCGCGAAGGACTCGTCGTTGGCCTCCTCCTCCTTGTGGAAGCGCAGGTTCTCCAGCATCAGCACCTGCCCTTCCTTCTGATCCTTCACCAGCTTGCGCACGCCATCGCCCACGCAGTCATCCGCGAGGATGACCTCGTGCTTGCCGCCGAGCAGCTCGGACAGGCGCGAGGCCGCCGGCTCCAGGGACAGCTTGGGCTCGACGCCCTTGGGACGGCCGAGATGCGACGCCAGGATCACCTTGCCGCCCATCTCCAGGGCCTTCTGGATGGTGGGCAGCGCCTCGCGGATGCGCGTGTCATCGGTGATGCGCTTGCCTTCCTGGGGGACATTGAAGTCCACCCGGATGAAGACGCGCTTGCCGGTGAGCTGCATGTCGTCGATGTAGCGGATCGTCATGGGTCTGGTCTCGGCACGTCCGGGGACGGATTACAGGCCCTTGGCGACGAGGAACTTGGCCACGTCCACCATGCGGTTGGAGAAGCCCCACTCGTTGTCGTACCAGGCCATGACCTTGGCCATCTTCTCGCCCACCATCATGGTGTTGGTGGAGTCGAAGATCGCGGAGTGCGGGTTGCCGTTGTAGTCCACCGACACCGTCTGCTCGTCGTTGTAGAACAGGATGCCCTTGAGCGCGCCCTCGGCGGCCTTCTTGAAGGCCTCGTTGATGGACTCCGCCGTGGCCTTGTTGTTGAGCGTCACGGTCAGGTCCACCAGGGACACGTTGGGCGTGGGCACGCGCACCGACATGCCGTTGAGCTTGCCCTTGAGCGCGGGCAGCACCTCGCCGATGGCCTTGGCGGCGCCCGTGGAGGACGGGATCATCGACAGGGCGGCGGCGCGGGCGCGGCGCAGATCCTTGTGCGCCAGGTCCAGGATGCGCTGGTCGTTGGTGTAGCTGTGCACCGTGGTCATCAGACCCTGCTCGATGCCGAAGGTCTCGTGCAGCACCTTGGCCACCGGCGCCAGGCAGTTGGTGGTGCAGGAGGCGTTGGAGAGGATGTGGTGCTTGGAGGCATCGTACTGCTCGTGGTTGATGCCGTAGGCGATCGTCAGGTCCGGGCTCTTGGCCGGCGCGGAGATGACGACCTTCTTGGCGCCCGCGGCCTGGTGCTTGGCGGCGGCGTCACGCTCGGTGAACAGGCCCGTGCACTCGAGCACGATGTCCGCGCCCAGGCTCTTCCAGGGCAGGGCCGAGGGGTCGCGCTGCGCGGTGACGGCGATCTCCCGGCCGTCGATGATGATGCTCTTCTCGGTGGCCTTGACCGTGCCCTCCCAGGGGCCGTGCACGGAGTCGTACTTGAACAGGTGCGCGAGCGAGGCGGGCGCGTCGAGGTCGTTGATGGCGACGAACTCGAGGTCCTCCTTGCGGCTGAGCGCCGCGCGCAGCACGCAGCGGCCAATGCGACCGAATCCGTTGATGGCAATCTTGGTGGCCATGTCTCAATCTCCTGAGAGAGGGGGTGTTCTGATTCTGGTGGTGAAAAGGCGGGCGACCGTAGGCAGGTGCCGCTCGCGAGTCAACGCTGGCAACGCGCCGAATGCCGCATCCGCCGCCGCTGCACAAGCCGCAAGAGCAACAGCCCGGCGAAGGGCGCCGTTCCGCCCGCCGCGCCGCACCCGCAGCCCGTCTCCGCCGGATCGTAGGAGATCGGTAGGCTCCCCAAGGAACACGGCGCGAGCGCCGCCGCCGAGGCCGCCATTCCCAGGGACAGGTCCGCGGGGAGCGCCTCGTCCAGCAGGGAAGGCAGGGGCCGCTCGGACAGGAGCCCGGCCCGGTACAGCACGTCCCCCATCAGGAACGCCCGGCGCTCGGGGATGACAAGCCCCTCGAAGGGCACGCCGAGGAAAAGCACCTGTCCACCTGGCGACGCGCGCACGCCCGCCACGGCCTGGGTGCCGGTGTAGAGCAGGGCCGCCGTCGCGCCCGAGCGCGGCACGAGCGCCTCGGTCCCCCCCACCGCCGAGCCTCCGCGCCACCCGTCATCCAGGAGGGCCGCCCCCATTCCCGGCAGCCAGCCCCTGCCCGTCCCGCTCACCCGGGGCCCCGGCTCGGCGCAGCTCGGCAGGGCCTGGAGCACCTCGGACAAAAAGGGCGTGCCCGCCGGCTCCGCCGCCAGGGCGGAGGCGATCTGACTGCCCGACAGCAGCAGGTGGCCGCCCCCGAGCACGAAGGCGCGCATCAGGTCCTGCTCCGCGAGCGTGGGCGCCGGGCCCTGGGCCTGACCCCGGCCCGAGAACCAGTCGAGCACCGCGTAGCCCACCGGCGTGAGCAGCCCCGCCGAGACGGCCTCGCTCGTCGCGCCATCGAAGGCCACGGCGTTGCGCGCCACCGCGTCCCCGTGGCGCCGCAGGGCGGTGCCGTCGTTCATGGCCTCGAGGAGCAGCCGCGCCGGCGAGCCCAGATCGTAGGCCGAGAGGTCCTCGGTCAAGGCCATGCCCGCGTCCAACCGGCGGAAGGCGTTGACCACGAGCACCCGCGTGGTGCCGTCCGCCTCCGGCACCCGCACGCCCACCACGTCCGAGGGGAAGGACTCGCCCCCCGCGTTGACGGCCGCCACCCGGAAGTAGCGCGTCGTCCCCGGCTCCAGCGCGAGCGCCCAGGTGGGGTCCACCGTGTCCGTGCCCTCGTCCCAGCCGAGGCCGTCCTCGCTCTGGTAGACGCGGTAGCCCGTGGCCCCGTCCACCACGGGCACCCGGCCCTTGGGATCCGGGGGCGCCACCCACCGCACCTCGACCCGGCCCGCCCCCACGTGGCGCGCCACCACCGCCGGGGGCGGCTCGGGCGGCAGGTGGACCGCGACCTGGTCCTCGGCCGCGAAGTACTTGATGATGCCGTGCAGGAAGGCCCGCGCCGCGATGCGCCGGAAGGCCGGCTCCTTGAGCCACGCCGCGTCCTGGGCGTTGTCATGGTAGGCCACCTCCATCAGCACCGAGGGGATCTCCGGGTTGTGCCGTGGGTTCACCTCGCCCAGGTTGGCCGAGCGCAGGTTGCGCACCCGCCAGGTGGGGTCCACCTCCCGCTGGATGTCCGCCTTGAGCTCGTCCAGCAGGCTCTGCCCCAGCCGCTGGCTGCCCTCCACGCCCGTGAACTGGTAGGTGCCATCCACCGGGTTGGGGCCGTAGACATAGGCCTCCGTCCCCCGCGCGGTGCCGTTGGCCGAGGCGTTGGTGTGCCACGCCACGTACACCGCGTCCTCGCCCTCCTCGTGCAGCCAGGCCGCGAAGCGCGGGCGCGCGGAGACGTCGTCGTTGCGCTCGTTGGCCAGCGCGTTGATGCCCGAGGGCGCGAACACCTCGGGAGGCGCCCCGCTGAACTGCGTGTGGTAGCGCGCGCTCTCCTCGGCCCGGGGCCGGGGCAGCGCCCCCAGGGCCGCGTCCCCCACGTCCCCCGTGCCGCCGCCCAGGCGCACCGCGTCCAGGGACAGCGTGCCCGCCTCGGCCGAGTCGTTGTACGCCACCACCGAGGCGCGCTCCACGGGCGCGCCCGCCTTGAAGTAGAAGCGTCCGAGCAGCACCCAGGTGCCTCCGTGGCGGCGCTGGTTCACCCGGAAGTGGCTCTCGCCGCCCGCGTGCCGCACCACGTAGTGCGCGTCCGTCACCCGCCCCGGGTCCGCCCCGTAGGCGATGGAGACGGAATAGGCCCCGTCCGCGGGCACCCGGGGCGCCCACGTGGCCGAGGCCGTGACGGAGGGCGCGGCCGTGAGGACCCGGGCGTCCCCCAGGAGGAAGGGCTGGACGGAATTGCCCATGGGCGTGGGCGGCGGGCCCCACCCTGGCCGCACCGTGGAGAAGAGCCCCGTGGGCCCCGTCTCCGTGTACCCCTCCGCGCCGTTGTCGAGCAGCACGCCGCGCGGATTCATGTCCGGCTCGCGCACGGGGATGACCGTGGCGCCCGCCCCCACGAGCATCGGCAGGAGGTACTGGTCCAGCGTCTCCAGGGAGACCAGGTCCTCGACGACGCCGTTCGTGTTGGGCCGCTGGGTGGCCCAGCGTCCCAGGGGCGCGCTGCGATAGAAGCCGTGACCCGGGCTCAGGTAGATGGTCTTCCCCGACAGGGCCCCGGCCCGCGTCCGCGTCTGGGGCAGGCCCGAGAGCGGCCCCACCGGCCGGGAGCGCGATTCGCGCCGCACCAGCGCGGGCTCGCCGTCGCGCCAGGGCAATTCCTGGGCGCGGGGGCCGGGCAGCGGCACGTAATGGGCGTCCGGGGGCTCCTCGCCACACGCGTGGGCGGAGTCCTCGTCCACCTGGGCCCGGGCGGCGAGGGGAGCGCACAGCCACAGGGACAGCGCCCAGGACAGGGCACGGAAGGGTCGGGAGGGAGCCATAGGGGGGCGCGAGGTTAGGCGTCCTGATGCACGCCGCCAATCGAATCGTGGGTCCCCGCCCGCTCTCCCGCTAACGTGTCCGCCCGATGAGTCCCTCTGTCCCACCTCCCCCTCCCTCCGAGCCGCCTCGGCCGCCCACGTACGCCTCGCAGGGGGGCTCCGGCATGCTCGCCTCCTTCTTCCACGCGTGGAACGGGCTCATCCACACCGTGGTGCACCAGCGCAACATGCGCGTGCACGTCGTCTCCGCGGTGCTCGTGGGCCTGGTGGGCAGCGGCATCCCCCTGGATGTCGCCGAGAAGGTGATCCTCATCTTCTGCGTGCTGCTCATCTTCTTCGCGGAGATCCTCAACAGCGCGCTCGAGCACCTGGTGGACCTGGCCACCCGCCACTTCGACGAGAAGGCCCGCCTCACCAAGGACGCCGCCGCCGCCGGCGTGCTCGTGCTCGCCATTGGCACCGTCGTCATCTTCGCCGCCATCCTGGTGAACAACTGGGAGACCGTCGCCAGCAGCGGGCCGCAGATCGCCCGTCAGGTGGCGCTCGGCCTGCCGCTCGCCCTGTGCGTGATGGTGCTCGTGCTGCCCCAGCCGCGCGCCGTCTGGGTGGACGCCGTCGCCTGCCTCGGAGGCGCCGTGCTGCTCGGTGTGCTGGCCACCTACACCGTCAGCTCCGTCTTCAGCGCCATCAACGCGGGCCTGCTGCTCATCGCCACCTCCGCCGCGCGCCAGCGCCGCCGGGAGGCCCAGAAATGAAAAAACCGGCACTCGGCCGGTCTTCACGTGCCACCTAGGGGTGCTGAAGTCCCAAGACCCGCCCGGAACCCGGCCACCCGCTAGGGACAGTCCGCAGGGTAGGAACTCAGGCCTCCTGGCGGAAGTCCTTCAGGCCCTCGGCCGTCGCCTGGGCGACAGTGGCGTGGACCTTGATGTCCTCCGTCACCAGATCCAGCAGCTCGGTGGCCATGCCGACGACCTGCATGGGGGTGTAGCCGCTCTCACGCAGCTGGTTGAAGAACGTCTGGGCGAGGAGACGGGTGTTCTGCTTGTGGGTGCTCATGGTCGTATCCTCCGGGGGGGAAACAGCGGCAAGCTCGACCCCAGGCCTCTTCAACCCCCGTGCCAGACGTTGGGTACCCGACGAATTCCTCAAGGGCTCCGGGCGTTTAGGTGGGGGATGGGGGGGGCGGCGGCCGGTCTTGCTGCGAAGTGTCATTCGCACCCCCACCCGGCTGACGGGGTTTCAGCGGCCACAGGGGTGTATCGCCCCGTTCGCACCCCCGGCGTCCGCCCGCGTGTGCGATGACTTGCATTCGGGTGCCCGGACGGCGCACATACGCGATTTTTCCGGCCTCGGGGTTCCAGGGAGACGAGCAGCACATGGCTTATCGGGTGAACAACATCGGGTTGTGGTTGGACGAGCCGGAGGAGCTGCTGGGCCAGCGCGCCGCGGAGAAGCTCGGCGTGACGCGGGGAGACCTGGCCTCGGTGCGCGTCGTGCGCTCGGTGTTGGACGCCCGCAAGAAGGGCAGCCCGCGCTACATCTATACGCTCGAGGTGGAGCTGGCCCCGGGCCGCGCCCCCCGGCAGCTGCCGCCGGACGTGGGCGAGACGGCCCCCGCGCCCGAAGTCCTGCCCCGCGTGAAGGAGCCCGAGCGCCTGCCGCTCATCATCGGCACCGGGCCCGCGGGCCTCTTCTGCGCCCTGGCGCTGCTGGAGCGCGGCGTGCGCACCATCCTCATCGAGCGCGGCCGCGAGGTGGTGGCCCGGCGCAAGGACGTGGCCAGGCTCATGCGCGACGGCTCGCTCGATCCGGAGAGCAACATGAACTTCGGCGAGGGCGGCGCCGGCGCCTACACGGACGGCAAGCTGTCCACGCGCATCAACCACCCCATGGTGCGCAAGGTCATCGAGACGTTCGCCCGCTGCGGCGCGCCGGACCACATCCTCATCGAGGGCAAGCCCCACATCGGCTCGGACCTCCTGCCCGGCGCGGTGGCCAGGCTGCGCGACGAGCTCATCGCCGGCGGCAGTCAGGTGCTCTTCGAGCACCGGGTGGACGAGGTGCTCTACCGCGACGGCCGGGTGTCCGGGGTGCGGCTGTCAGACGGGCGCACGCTGGAGAGCGACCGGGTGGTGCTTGCCCCGGGCAACTCGGCGCGCGAGCTCTACGAGCGCTTCGTCGCGGACGGCCAGGTGGTCATCGAGCCCAAGCCCTTCGCGCTGGGCTTCCGCGCCGAGCACCCCCAGGGGCTCATCAACTCCATCCAGTACGGCAGCGCGGCGAAGAACCCCAAGCTGCCCCCGGCCGACTACAAGCTCGCGGAGAACCTGGACGTGAACGGCGAGGTGCGCGGCATCTACTCGTTCTGCATGTGCCCGGGCGGCATCGTGGTGCCCACGCCCACGCAGGACGGGCTGCAGTGCACCAACGGCATGAGCAACTCGCGCCGCAACGCGAAGTACGCCAACGCGGGCATCGTCGTGACGGTGTCGGTGGAGGACTTCGAGCGCGAGGGCTTCCGGGGACCGCTGGCGGGCCTGGAGTTCCAGCGCCACTGGGAGTCCAAGGCGTACGCGCTGGGCGAGGGCCGCTTCTTCGCGCCCGCGCAGACCATCCCGGACTACATCGCTGGCCGCGTGAAGAAGGAGCCGGGCGGCACGAGCTACCGGCCGGGCCTGGTGCACACGGACCTGAACCGGCTCTTCCCCGAGCGGCTCACCCAGTCCCTCAAGCAGGCCCTCAAGCTGTTCGACCGGAAGATGCGCGGCTTCGTGAGCGACGAGGGCAAGCTCATCGGCATCGAGAGCCGCACGAGCTCCCCGGTGCGCATCACCCGGGGCGAGGACATGCAGTCCGTCTCCATGAAGGGGCTCTACCCCGCGGGCGAGGGGTGTGGGTACGCGGGCGGCATCGTTTCCTCGGCCATTGATGGACTGCGGGTGGCTGAGCAGATTGCGAACGAATTGGCCTGAGGTCCGGGCTCGGGAGGGGAAGCATGCGCTATCAGGTACGGACACCGGACGGGGAGCTGGACTACCTCTCCTTCCGGGAGGTCGAGGTGGCATACGTCCAGGGGCTCGTGGGGCCCGATGACGAGGTGCGCGAGGAGGGGCAGAAGCTCTGGCGCAAGGCGTCGACCATCCCCCAGCTCGTGCGGGCCAGGCCTCCGGAGCGCATCCCCCGCGACACCATGCAGTTCATCGCCATCCTCTGCGCCCTGGCACTCGGCCTCGCCTCCCTGGTGCTGCTGATGAAGGGCCTGTGGTGGGGCCTCGTGACGGGGCTCGCCACCACCTTCTTCGTCAGCCACCTCGCCTACACGGCCTTCCGCAAGCCCAAGCGCGGCTAGGGCCCGCCCGCCCGACCGCCCCTCGGGCCAGGAGGCCATCGCCCCTCGCCCCCCGGACATTGTTCTCCACCCGACGGATGTTCTCTCCGAGGACATTCGAGCGCGGCCCGCGGCCGGCGCAGGGAGAGGGCACCTTGGTCAATACCTATCTGTCCCGAGATGCGGCGCGCAGGCTCAAGCACGGTGCGCCCTGGGTACGCCGCGAGGACATCCTCTCCATGGAGGGGACGCCGGCCCTCGGTGAGGCCGTCCAACTGCGCGACGAGGAGGGACAGCTGCTCGGGCTCGCGGACGTGGACCTGGAGTCCTCGTACGCGGTGCGCCGGCTCGGCTCGGCCCAGGAGCCCGCCGAGGGGCTCATCCCCCGCCATGTGCGCCATGCCTTCGAGCGCCGGGCCCGCACGGTGGACGACCCCCGCTTCTGCCGCGTCATCAACGACGACGGCGACGCGCTGCCCGGGCTCATCGTGGACCGCTATGGCGCCCACCTCGTCGTGCAGACGCTCACGCGCGCCATGGATGCCCGGTTGCAGGAGATCTCCCGGGCCCTGGTGGAGGTGAGCGGCGCGGAGTCCGTGCTGCTGCGCAACGACACCGCCCGGCGCCGACAGCTCGGTCTGCCCGTGCAGCGGCCGCACACGCTCCATGGCAACCCGCCCCGCTGGACGCGGGTGTTGGAGATGGGCGCGCGCTTCACCGTGGATCTCAACTACGGCTCGGGCGTGGGCTACCCGTACGACCAGCGCGAGCTGCGGCGCTTCCTGTCCCGGCTGTCGCCCAACGCCCGGGTGTTGGATCCCAGCTGCCACGTGGGCGGGCTCTTCGTGCACGCGGGCCGCCATGGGGCGCGCTCCGTGCTCGCCTTCGACAGCGACGCGGACACCGCGGACCTCGCCCGGGAGAACGCCGAGGCCAATGGCCTGATGGGCCGCTTCCAGGTGGAGCGCGGGGACGCACTCGACGTGCTGCACGGCATGCAGGACACCTTCGACCTGGTGCTCCTGGACACGCCCGGGGTCTCCTCGGCCGAGACCTTCGTCGAGCAGGTGCGCCTGGGGCTCAAGGCCACGCGGCACGGCGGCGTGCTGCTCGTCATCGGCTACCAGCCGCCCCTGCCCACGGGGGGCTTCGATGACCTGGTGGCCGAGGCCTGCGAGCAGGAGGAGCGCCGCAGCTTCCGCATGGCCCGCTTCGGCCTGCCGCCGGACCACCCCACCCTCGTGGGCTTCTCCGGCACCGACTACCTGTCGGGCCTGGTGCTCGAGGCGAGCTGATGCGGCGTCCTACTTCGCCGTGGCGTGTTTGCGCACGGCGCGCAGCAGGTCCGGCACCGAGGACTTGTTGGCCTTGTCCGCTACCCACGCGGGCAAGGAGCCTCCCGGGTGGGTGTAGATGTAGTAGGTGACGAAGGTCTTCTTGCCGTCCTCGCGCGGCTCCAGGAGCCAGTAGCCCCGGTTGACCTTCACGCGCACCACGCCCTCGCGCTCGGCGGGGGCGCCCTGGGTGGCCGCCGTCCAGGTGGCCTTCATGAAGCCCTTGCCGTCCTTCCAGTCCGACTCGTCCAGGATGCGGATGGCGAAGTCGCGCTTGTCCACCAGCGGGGCGTTCACCAGGCAATAGAAGGTGATGACCTTGCCCTCACCCTCCGTGGACACCACCCGGCTCTCCTCGGTGTACGGCATGGTCTTCGAGTAGTTCGCGTAGTCACGAATGACCCGCCACACGTCGGCGGCGGGGGCGTCGATCAGGGTGCTGGCCTTCACCTCGGAGACGTCGCTTCCCTCGGGGGTCCGGGCCAGCACGGAGATGCCGTCGTCTCGGGCCACCTGCTTCCAGGGGACTTCGTCGGCACCCGACAGCAGGACGAGCAGGGACAGCGTGGGAAGAAAGGTCATGAGGGCATCCTAACCGCTCGGGTGGTGGTAGTGTGCCGCGCCGAGATGACGACCGACCATCAGGCTGACCCGACCCCCACTGCCTCCGACGCCGCCTCCGTGGAAACGGTGCGCAAGGTGTATGCGAAGGACCTGCGAGAGAAAGACCAGGTCCACACCGTCTTCCGTGTCTCGCAGAAGAGCCGCGTCACGGCGCGCAGCGGCAAGGTGTTCCTCTCCCTCGTGCTCACCGACAAGAGCGGCGAGATCGACGCGCGCGTCTTCGACAAGGTCGAGGCGCTCGAGCCCGTGTTCGCCGCGGGGGACTACGTGCTGGCCAAGGGCCACACCATTTCCTTCCACGGCAAGACCCAGGTGGTCATCGAGGCGCTGGAGAAGCTGGACCCCGAGCCCCTGGACCCCAAGGAGTTCGAGCCCCCCGCCCCCGCCGCCAAGGAGGAGCCGGCCGCCAAGACCGAGGCCCGGCCCGCCGAGGCCAAGGCGGACGAGGCCTCCGCGCCCAAGCGCGACGAGGCCCCGCAGCGCACGGGCGAGGGCCCGGGCGGCGCGCGCGCCGTGGGACAGATCCGCGAGCTCGTCTCCGAGCGCGTGAGCGATGCGAACGTCAAGGCGCTGCTCCTGGCCTTCCTGGACGACGCGCAGATCTCCGCGGCGCTGCCCCACGCCCACGCCGTCAAGGGCGTGCACCACGCCTACCGCGGTGGCCTGGCCGAGCACCTCCTGTCGGTGCTGCGGCTGACGCTCCGGGTGGCGGACCACTACCCCATGGCGGACCGGGACCTGCTCCTGGCCGGCGCCCTCCTGCATGACGTGATGCGCGTGGGCGAGTCCTCCCAGGACAAGGGCGGCGAGCCCTCCGACGAGGGCCGGCTCGTGGGCCACCTGGTGATGACGGCGCAGAAGATCCGCGAGAAGGCGCTCGGCATTCCTCACTTCCCGCCCCTGCTCGAGCAGCACCTCACCCACCTGGTGATCGCGCAGAACACCTCGCCCGAGGGCGGCACGGTGCGCTCGCCGGTGACGCTCGAGGCGCAGATCATCCAGACGCTCTCCTCGCTGGACGCGCGGATCGCCTCGTGGGTGGACGCCATGCAGCGCGACCCGCACGAGCGCTGGACGGAGAACCTCAAGCTCTACAACCGCTCGCTCTGGAAGGGCCCGGCGCCCACCTCGCGCGGCCGCGCGCCCGTGGAGGGCGGAGGCCGCCGCAAGAAGGACAAGGACAAGAAGCCGCCCCGGGAGCGCGCGGAGAAGTCCGCTGGCGGCGAGACGGCCCCGGCGCCGGAGCGCGCCGAGCGTCCGGAGCGCGCCGAGCGTCCGGAGCGCGCCGAGCGCCAGGACAAGCCCCGCGAGCCGCGCCCGCCGCGCGAGCCTCGGGAGCCCCGGCCGCCGCGCGAGGCGAAGGAGGGTCGCGAGCCCCGGGAGCAGCGCGAGCCGCGCGAGCCCCGTCCGCCGCGCGATCCGGTGAACGTGCCCAAGGAACTGACGTTCAAGCCCTTCAGCGTGCTGACCAAGACGGAGCCCACCAAGCCCGAGGGGGGCTCGGACTCGGAAGGCTGAGCCATGGCGAAACGACTGGGCGAGAGGCTCGTCGAGGCGGGCCTCGTCACGACCGAGTCCATTCACAAGGCGCTGGAGCACCAGAAGATCACCGGCCACCGGCTGGGGGACTGTCTGGTGGAGATCGGCCTGCTCCAGGAGGCGACGCTGCTGCGCTTCCTGGCGGCCGAGTTCCAGACGCGGTTCGTCTCCGCGGAGAAGCTGGCCAAGGCCCGCATCGCCACGGAGGTGCTCGACAAGGTGCCGGTGCGGCTGGCGGAGGCGCAGAACGTGCTTCCGCTGGCGATCGACACCGAGCGCGGCATCCTGTCCGTGGTCGCCGCCGAGCCCCAGAACAAGAAGCTGCTGGACGAGATCGCCCTGGTGACGGGCCTGGAGGAGGTCTACGCGTACGTGGGCCTGCGCAGCTCCATCGCCGCCGCCATCCGCAAGCACTACTACGGCGACCCCACGGCGTTCGCGTCGCTGGAGTTCGGCGGGCAGATCCGCGCGGACGTCAACGCGATGACGTCCGCCTACGAGAACACGGGCGGCACCGCGCCCAAGGCGAGCCTCCAGCTGCGGCTGGACACGGAGACGCGCCTGCGGCTGCAGCGCCCGGCCACCCAGACGCGTGGCACGCGGGGCGACGCCCTCACCGGCTCGCGCGGCACGATCGCGGACGCCGACTACATCGAGACGCTGAACATCCTCGTCACCCTGCTCGAGCGCGAGCGCAAGTACCACCGGGGCCACTCGGCGCAGCTCGCGCGCCAGGCCGCGGTGGTGGCGCGCCGGCTGGGCATGTCGCCCAAGGACGTGTCGGCGGTGAGCATCGCCGGCTTCCTGCATGACCTGGGCAAGCCCGCGGACCGCCACTTCTGCCTGGCCAGCAACGCCGTCAACGCCGAGTGGCTGGCGGACTCCAAGCGCTACGCCCGCGTGCCGCCCAAGGTCTTCGAGACCGTGCACCTGCCCACGCAGGTGAACACCATGCTCGCGCAGATGTACGAGGCCTACGACGGCTCGGGCTCGCCCCAGGGCGCCAAGGGCGACGACATCACCCTCGGGGCGCGCATCCTCGCGGCGGTGGACAGCTACCTGGAGCTGACCAAGAACCCCACCAACGCCCTCGGCAAGGTGCTCAGCAAGGCCAAGGCGCTCGAGCACCTGCGGGAGAACGCGGGCACGCTGTACGATCCGCTCGTGGCGGACATCGTCGCGCAGGTGCAGAGCGGCGAACTCCTGCGGCACCGGCTCACCAACGATGGCCGTCAGGTCTTCATCGTGGAGCCCGAGGAGAGCACCCGCACGGATCTCCTGGTCTCGGCCCAGAAGCAGGGGCTTGTCGCCTACACGCTCTCGCAGATGGAGGGCGCCTACGACGCGCTCGCCCACCAGGAGTGCGACGTGCTGGCGGTGGGGCTCAAGTTCGGCCTGGAGGAAGTGCTGGCGCTGCTGCAGGCGGTGCGCTCCTCGGCGGAGCACGCGGGCCTGCCCGTGGTGGTGCTCGGCAACCCGGACGCGGGCACGCGCGAGCGCCTGATGATGGGCGGCGCGACGGCGGTGGTGGCCCCCACCACGCCGGAGGAAGCGGCCCACACCCTGCGCACGCTCTACGACGATCGCATCCAGCACAACGGGCCGGCGCGGGTGGTCCGCGGCAGCCTGGACGAGATGCCCGCGCAGGAGCTGCTCAAGACGCTGGGCACGCAGAAGAAGTCGGGACGGCTCCACCTCAAGCACCACGCGCACGAGGGCTTCCTGCACCTGGAGCAGGGCCGGGTCGTCTTCGCCGCCGTCGCGGGACAGACCGGCGAGCAGGCCCTGCAGACGCTGCTGGGCTTCCACCACGCCGACTTCCGCTACGATCCGGACTCGCTGCTGGTGGATGCGCCGCAGATCGACAAGGCGATGGACAGCGTCATCCAGCAGATCACGGCGGTCCGCCGACCTTCCGTCGCGGTCCCCACCGTCTAGGCGCTCGGCTTCACGCCACCGTGAAGCCGAACAGCCGCGCCGCGTTGGCGGTGGTGACCTGGGCCACCTCCTCCACGGACACGCCCTTGAGCTCGGCGACCTTCTTCGCCGTCTCCACGACGTAGGACGGCTCGTTCTTCTTGCCCCGGTAGGGCACCGGCGCCAGGTACGGGCTGTCCGTCTCCACCATCAGCCGATCCAACGGGGCGAAGCGCACCGCGTCCTGCAAGGCCTCGGTCTTCTTGTAGGTGACCACGCCGGAGAGCGACAGCAGGAAGCCCCGGTCCAGGTAGCGCCGCGCCGCGTCCGTGTCCCCCGTGAAGCAGTGGATGACGCCGTGGTGCAGCCCCTGCTCCTCGAGGATGGCCTCGCAGTCGTCATGCGCGTCGCGCACGTGCACCACCAGGGGCTTGCCGAGTTGCTTCGCCAGCGCGCACTGCCGGCGGAACACCTCGGCCTGCACCTCTCGCGGCGAGTGGTCGTAGTAGTAGTCGAGCCCCGCCTCGCCCACGGCGCGCAGCTCCGGCCGGGCGCAGGTGCGCGCCAGGTGCTCGAAGTCCGCTTCCGTGGCCCGGGCCGCCTCGTGCGGATGGATGCCCAGGGTGGGCGTGAAGAAGTCCGGATGCGCGGCGGCGATCTCCAACGCCGAGCCCCAGTCCCCCGGGCCCTGGAACTGGCCCACGATGACGGCGTGCACGAGGCCCGCGGCGCGGGCGCGCTCCAGCGCGGCATTCACCCGCTCGGCATCCGAGCGGTCGAAGTGACAGTGCGAGTCCACGAACTTCATGGCACCTCCTGGATGAGCTCGGAGAGCTCGGTACGGGCCTCGGCGGAGAACGACGGCAGGACCGCGCGCACGCGCGCACGGCCCTCGGGAACGGCGAGCAGCCACAGGCCCTCGGCGGCGTCGAGCCGGAAGTCCTCGGGCACCCCCGGCTCGTCGAGCAGCGCCAGGAGCCACGGCAAGGCCACCGTGTCCCCCAGTCGGCCGAGGCCCCGCGCCGCCGCGCCCCGGCACTTGTCCTTCGGATCCTGGAGGATGCCGCGCAACCGCTCCAGCGCCCCGGGCGCCTTCACCTCGCCACACAGCTCCACGGCGAGCGCCCGATCCTGGGCCCAGTTCCACCGCCGCTTCTCCGAGCGCTTGAGCAGCCACGCCGCGCCGTCCGGATCGCCCAACCGCGCGAGCACCCCCGCCGCCTGGGTGCGATCGAACGCGGGCAACAACAAGCGGTGGAAGAGCGTCTGGACGGCGGGCAAGGCGCGCGCATCCCCCAGCTCCGCCAGCGCCCCGAGCGCCCGGAAGCGCAGCAACTCGATGTCCAGCGCCTGAACGAGGGTGTCGAGGCCCGCCGGATGCTGGAGGGACGCCATGCCGCGCGCGGCCTCGAAGCGCACCTCGAACACGGCGTCTTCCAGGAACCCCGCCAGGGTGCCCCGGCAGTCGGCGCGGCCCAGGTCCGCCAGCCGACCGGCGGCCTCCAGGCGCACGAGGCTCTCGGGATCCGTCAGGCGGGCGGCGAGGAAGCCCGGCAGCTCGTCCGCCGGGAGCACCACGGTCGCCAACCCCACCCCCAAGCGGCGCACCGCCACCTGCTTGTCCTCGAGCAGCCGGGCCAGGGCGGCGGAGAACTCCGGAGCCCGCGAGGTGTCCTCCGCCGCCAGGTGGAAGAGCAGCTCGGCCGCCTCGGTGCGCAGGGCGGGATTCCGCTCGCGCTCGAGGGCGAGCAGGGCCCCGTCTCGTTCGCCGCGCCAGTCCGTCACGCTCACTTCACCTCGGAGCCCGGGGGCATGTCCCCCGGGTCCAGCAACGACAGGTTCTTGCCGCCGGGGCCCGCGGTGAGAATCATCCCGCGCGACTCGATGCCCCGCAGCATGCGCGGCTTGAGGTTGGCCACCACCACCACCTTGCGCCCCTGCACCTGCTCGGGCTGGAAGGCCTCGGCGATGCCGGAACAGATGGTGCGCGGCTGCCCTTCCCCCAGGTCCACGGTGAGCTTGAGCAGCTTGTCCGCCTTGGGCACCCGCTCGGCGGCGAGGATGTGGCCCACGCGCAGCTGCACCTTGGAGAAGTCCCCGATCTCGATCTCTCCCGAGCCGGCCTCGGCGGGCGCGGCCTTGACCTCGGCGGGCGCGGCCTCCGGGGCCTTCTTCTCGGCCTTGCCGCCCTTGGCCGGCTTCGCCTCGGCGGCGGGCGCGGGGGTGGCGCCGAGAATGGCGTTGACGCGCTCCTCTTCCAGCCGGGGCAACAGGGGCTCCGGGGTACCCACGGGGCGCGAGCGGTCGAGCAGCGGGTAGCGCGCGGTGGCGAGCCCCTCGAAGGTGAGCGGCGGCGCGTTGAGCTGGGCGAAGAGCTTCTCCGTCACCCGGGGGATGACGGGCGTGAGCAGCGCGCCCAGCAGGTAGGCCACCTCGGCGGCGTCGCTCAGGTCGGCGCGCGCGGCCTCGGGGTCCGTCTTCACCTTGGCCCAGGGCGCGGCGGTCTGCAGGAAGGCGTTGGCGGCCTGGGAGATCTCCGTGATGACGCGGATGGCGGAGCGGTACTCGAGCTTCTCGAAGGCCTCGCGCACCTCGGGCACGCGGGCGAGCGCGGCCTCCACGAGCGCCCGGCCCGGGCCCTCCTGGGTGGCGGGCGCCAGGCGCTTCTCCAGGGCGGGACCCGCGAGCATGGACAGGCCGCGGTTGGCCAGGTTGCCGATGTTGTTGACCAGCTCGCCGTTCACCCGCAGGCGGAAGTCCTTGAGGCTCAGGTCGAGGTCCTCGACGCCCGGGCCGAGGTTGGCCGCGTAGAAGTAGCGCAGGTAGCTCGGGTCCAGGTGCTCCAGGTAGCTGCGCGCGGGGATGAGCGTGCCGCGGCTCTTGGACATCTTCTCGCCGTTCACCGTGAGGTGGCCGTGGGTCTTGATGGCATCGGGCTGCTTGAGCCCGGCCACCTTGAGCACCGCGGGCCAGAACAGGGCGTGGAAGTAGACGATGTCCTTGCCGATGAAGTGGATGATGCGCGCGTCACTGCCCTCGCCCCAGTAGTCCAGGGCGCTCTGGGCCTTGCCCGTGGTCTGGGCCCACTTCTCGGTGGTGGCGATGTAGCCGATGGGGGCGTCCAGCCAGACGTAGAAGTACTTGTCCGTCTCGCCGGGGATGTTGAAGCCGAAGTAGGGCCCGTCGCGGCTGATGTCCCAGTCGGCCAGGCCCTTCTCGAAGAAGCCCTGGAGCTGGGTGGCGAGCCCGGGGTTGATGAAGTCCGGCCGGCGCAGCGTCTGCTGGAGGAAGTCCGCGTGGCGCGACAGCTTGAAGAACAGGTGCGAGGAGTTGCGGCGCACGGGCGGCGTGCCACACAGGGCGCACCGGGGCTCGACGAGATCCGTGGGCGCGTAGGCCTTGCCGCACTTCTCGCACGCGTCGCCGTACTGGTCCGCCGCCTTGCAGTTGGGACAGGTGCCCTTGATGAAGCGGTCCGGCAGGAAGCGCTTGTCCGTCTCGCAGTAGGCCTGCTCGATGTCGCGCTTCTCGATGTCGCCGTGCGCCTTGAGCCGGCCGTAGATGAGCTCCGCGTAGTGCTTGTTCTCGGGCGAGTTGGTGGAGTGGAAGTAGTCCACGCTCACGCCGAAGTCGCGGAAGTCCGCCTGGTGCGCGTCGTACCAGCGGCCGATGAACTCCTCGGGCTTGAGCCCCTGCTTCGCGGCGTTGATCTCGATGGGCGTGCCGTGCGTGTCGTCGGCGCAGAAGTAGACGACGTCCTTGCCGCAGGAGCGCAGGAAGCGCACGTAGATGTCGGTCTGCACGTACTCCACGAGGTGGCCGATGTGGATCGGGCCATTGGCGTACGGCAGTGCGCTGGTGACGAGGATTCTCTCCGCCATGGGTTCTCCTGAAGGGCGGCGGACCTTAACCGCTCGGCGGGCGCGGGTCATCGGGAACCCGCACGGAGGGCGTGGACATGCGGGCGCCCCGGGAGTCTGTTATCGCTTGGTTCACGATGTGTACCGTCCTCATCCTCCGCCAGGCCCACCCCGAATGGCCGCTCATCGTCGCGGCCAACCGCGACGAACGCTACGACCGCCCCGCCGAGGGGCCCCAGGTCCTCCGCCAGACGCCCCTCACCGTGGGCGGGCTCGACCTGGAGCGCCGGGGGACCTGGATGGGCGTGACCGCCCAGGGCTTCGTCGTGGCCCTGACCAACCAGCGCTCCTCGGCCAACCTGATGCATTCCCCCCTGAGCCGGGGTGATGTCGTCCTGAAGGCCCTGGAGGCGGGCAACCGGGAGGGGGTCGAAAACTACCTCGCGGGACTGGATGCCCGGGCCTACCGGCCCTTCAACCTGCTCTTCGGGGACGCCACGGTGCTCCGGGTGGCTTATGCCCGGCCCGACCAGGCCCGCCTCCGGGTGGAGGACGTGCCCCCGGGCGTCCACGTGCTGCCCAACGACGTGCTGGACTCGCCGGTGCTGCCCAAGGCCGCGCGGGCCCTGGTGTTGGCGGAGAAGGCCGCCCACCGCCCCTGGCCAGAGACGGTGGAGGCGCTCCGGGCGGCGCTGGCCGACCACGTCCTGCCGGAGACGGTGCCCATGCTGCTGCCCGAGGAGGCGGACTCGCCGGAGCTGCGCGCGCTCATCCGCCGCTACCAGGCCCTGTGCATCCACACCGAGAGCTATGGGACGCGCTCGTCGGCCATCCTCGCCCTGGCGCCGGGGCGGGTGGGCCACTACCTGGCGACCGACGTGGCCTCCTGTCAGGCCCCGTTCCGGGACGTCACCGGGCTGCTGAAAGTCCCGCCGTCAGGAATTTCCGCGCCCGTGCGTCCCTGAAAGCGCTGCCCGGCCGAGGATGCCGAACACGCTCTGGTACTCGCCTGAAAAGCGAGCGGTTCGACTCCGCCTGGGCCCGGAAGGGTCCGCCCAAAAAAACGGCGTCCTCACTCGGGCAGCACCCTTTTTTCTTCCGTCCTCAGGCGCTGCCGCAGACGGTCCACAACAGCCGCTCGATGACGAGCTTGCCGCTCGCGCTGGACTTGAGCGCCAGGTCCGACTCCGCGCAGGCCACGAGCGAGTCGAGCAGCTCGCGCCGCTTGTAGCGGGCCGCGCCCTGCATGGCGAGGAAGGCCGCGTACGGGTGCGGCGCCTTGCCCTTGGCCGCCTTGGCCTCCTCCTCCACGCGGGGGAAGACCTTCGCCTTGAAGTCGTTGAAGGAGCGCGGCAGCGTGCCCCCGGCGAAGCGCTCCAGCCGCTCGTGGTTCTCCAGCATGCCGCGCACCACGGAGGCCACCGCGCCGAGCAGTTGCAACCCGTGCACCCCCTGCCCCATGGCGTCCACGGTGTAGTCCAGCGCCGCCTTGAAGTTGCGGTTCTGCAGGGCCTCGGACAGCTCGAAGAACTCCTCCTCGCGCGTGTGGGCCACCAGCAGCGCCACGTCGGCGGACTCGATGGTGGCGCCCTCCACGTACGTGGCCAGCTTCTCCAGCTCCGACTGGAGCAGCCGCACGTTGCCGCCGATGCGCTCCTTGAGCAGGTCCGAGGCCGCCTTGCTCAGCTTCTTCTTGAAGGGCCAGAGGAACTCCTCGGCGAGCGGACCGATCTCCAGATCCTTGTGGCGCGCGGCCACCTTGCGCTCGACGAACTTGCCCTTGTCCTGCGCGAGCTTCACCAACGGGTTCTTCGCGTCCACGTCCGTGGCGGCGAGCACCAGCGTGTGGCCCGGGGGCAGCCCCTTCTCGTAGAGCGACAGCAGGGCGCTCGCGTCCCCTTCCGGGGAGCTGATGCGCTCCTCGCGGCAGAAGACGGCCACTTCCTTGAGGAAGAGCAGGTCCGCCTCCGCCAGCTCCACGTTCAGCTCGTCCTTCCACTCCTCCACGGACGGGGCGCCCGGGGCATCCGGATCCAACTTGTCCGCGCCCCACCCCGCCCGCGCCGCCAGGGCCAGCAGCCGCCGCGCGCCTTCCTTGCGCTTGCCCGCGGTCCACGCCTCGCGCGCCTTGCCCAGCGCGTTGCCCCGGCCCTTCTTGGGCGCGAGGAACTCCGGGTCGCGCACCAGCACCACCTTGCGCCCGGGGAACAGCGGCAGCGTGGCCAGCTCCTGCGCCACCTCGCGCGGCGAGCCCGCGTCCAGCACGGCGAAGTTCAGGCCCGCCGAGGCATCCGGCAGGAGCGCCTTCACCAGATCGTCCGCGCCCCGGCGCACGAGGTACTCCTCGCCCCACAGCAGGTAGAGCGGGTGGACCGTCTTGCCCGCCCGGGCCTCGTCCAGCACGTCCTCGATGTCCGCGCTCATCGTCCCTCCAACAGTTCAATGAGCATCCGCTCGAGCTGCAGCCGGGCCGAGCCGTTGCGCTCCACGATCGTCGCCCGGGCCTTCTCCATCAGCGCGTGCCGACGGTGCAGCGTGCCCTCGTGGGTGCGCGCCGCCACCTCGTGCGCGAGCGGGGCCAGGTCCCGGTTGGCGAGCCGCTCTCCGCCCGCCTTGGCCAGCGCCACGTCCCGGGTCCACAGGGAGAGGATGCCGAGCGCCTGCTCCGCCGTCTCGCGCGACTCGCCGAAGGTGCCCGCCCAGCGCAGGAGCGCGCCCACGTTGCCGGGGGTGAGCGCCTCGAAGCCCTCGATGACCTCCTTGCGCGCCGCGAGCGCGTCCAGGTCCAGGGCCAGCGCCCGGCCGAGGCTGCCACCCGCCATCACCGCCGCGAGCGCCGCCGTCTCGGCGTCCAGCTTGCGCTCGGTGCGCAGGCGCTCGGCCACGAAGTCCGCGGGCAGCGGGTTGAACTGCACCTTGCTGCACCGGCTGCGGATGGTGGGCAGCATCTTGTCCGGCGCGGACGCGAGCAGCACGAGCGTGGTGTCCGCGGGCGGCTCCTCGAGCGTCTTGAGGAAGGCGTTCTGCGCCTGGGGGTTCATCTGGTGTGCGTCCACCACCAGGGCCACCTTGCGCTTGGACTCGAGCCCGTGCAGGGCGAGGCGCTCCAGCAGGCCGCGGATCTGCTCCACGCGGATGTCGCGGCTGGGCGTGCCGGTGAAGTCCGAGCGGCCCGCGAGCCCGCGCTCCACGCGCTCGGCGTCCGGCATGAGCCAGGTGACGTCCGGATGGGAGCCCTTGCCGATGCGGATGCAGCTGGCGCACGTGCCGCAGCCCTCGTTGGGCTTCTCCGGACAGGTGAGTGCCTGGGCGAGCCCCACGGCGGCGCGCTCCTTGCCCACGCCCGGAGGGCCCGCGAAGAGGTAGGCGTGATGAACCGCGCCGCTGCGAAGCGCCGCTTGGAGCGCGTCGATGGCGCGCGGCTGTCCGACGACCGAAGCCAACGTCATGGCGCGTGTATCCCCGCTCGCGTCCCAGGCGTCAACCACTCAGCGGGTAGCGCGCGCCCCACCCGCCTTCACCGTCCGGCGTCCCGTCCCACAGGAGGGCAGCAGCAGACACCGGGCGCAGTTGTCCACCACGGGCCGGGTGGGACACACCCCACTCATGCCGTAGTGACACAGGGCGAAGTCGAAGCGCACCGGATCCTCCGCGTCGAGCGCCCGGAGCGACGCCGTCACCTCCTCGGCGGTGCGCCAGCTCAGGTCGTTGCGCCGGGTGAGCCCCAGGTGCTTGGAGATGCGCCCGATGTGGGTGTCCAGGGGGATGAGCAGCGCCGAGGGCCGCACGCGCGTCCAGATGCCCAGGTCCACGCCGTCCGGGCCGCGCACCATCCACCGCAGGAAGAGGTTGAGCCGCTTGGCGGCCCCGGCCCCCAGGGGCGAGGGCAACAGGTGCTGCAGGCCACGCTCCGGGCCCATCGCCGCGCGCAGCGGGGCCATGGGCACGTCCCGCAGCGCCGTGGTGAAGGCCGCCAGCGCGCCATGCCACGTGCCGCTCGCCTCCAGTCCCCGGACGAAGAGCGCCTCCAGACTCCCGTGCTCGCGCAGCGCCCGCCCCATGCCCAGCAGCAGCACCGCCACGTCCGTGCCCACGTTGAAGCGGTAGACGAAGCCCTCGAGCAGCGCGCGCGCCCCCGCCACGTCCAGCTCGCGCACGAAGGCGGCCGGCGAGGGCCCCATGCGCCGCAGCAGCGCATCCACCTTGGGCCGGAACAGGTCCGCGCGGCCATAGGCCAGGGCCGCCGCCAGGAGCGCGCTCACCTCCATGTCCCGGGGGTCGCGGTAGCGGTGGGGGAACTCCAGCGGATCGAACGCGATGCGCGCCCGGCTGTCCGTGGAGGCCAGGAAGGACGTGAGGCACGGCAACAGGCGCGCGGCGTCCCGCGTGCTCAAGCCAGGGGGGGTGGGTTTTCGCGGGGCCATGGAGTCGGACGGGAGGGGACTTCCGATAACACGTGACCGCCGAAGTCTCATCCCTCGGAGGTCCCCTCGTACCGCCCGGACCAGCAAGCCAGGCGAGCCCTAGCGCGTCAGCTCGCGCACCGCGTGGCCCAGCTCGGGGAGGATGAGCTTGTGCAGGCCCAACCGGACCGCCTGGGGCGAGCCCGGCAGCGCGAAGAGGATCATCCCCTGCCAGGTGCCCGCCGTGGCGCGGGACATCATCGCCGGGCTGCCGATCTCCTGGTACGACAGCATCCGGAACAGCTCGCCGAAGCCGGGCAGCTCCTTCTCGAAGAGGCCGCGCAGCGTCTCCACCGTGCTGTCGCGCCGGCCGATGCCCGTGCCCCCGGTGAAGAGGACCGCCCGGGCCCCCGCCTCCCGCGCCTCGTTCAGCGTCGCGCGGATGGCGTCCGGCTCGTCCGGGATGAGCTTGTAGCCGCTCACCGTGTGCCCCTCGGACTCCAGCACCTCGCGCAACACGCGGCCGCTCTCGTCCCGGGCCGTGTCCCGGCTGTCCGAGCACGTCACCACGAACGTGCTCACGTGCACCGGCGCGTGCGCCTTGTGCTCCGCCGCCGCGGGCGACTCGTGCGTGTGCTCGGGGTGGTGGTGGTGGTGCCCATGCCCGTGGTCGTGCGCGTGGTCATGTCCATGCTCGTGGCCATGGTCATGCCCGTGCTCGTGGCCATGAGGGTGGTGGTGGTGCCCGTGGCGGTGGTCGTGTCCTTCGTGTGCCATGCCGTCCTCCTACAGGTCCTTCTCGGACAGTTCGACGAGCAGATCCCCGTCCTCGACCGAGACGGCCATGGTGGGCTGATCGTCACACACGCCCGGCGAGGTCTCGTTCTTCCCCGAGTCCATGTCGAAGCCCACCTCGTGACACGGGCAGACGACCAGGTTGCCCTCGATGCGGCCACCGGACAGCAGGCACCCGGCGTGGTTGCACGAGTCATCCAGGCCCTTGTAGCGGCCATTGATGCGGGCCACGCACAGGCTGCGCTTGCCCACCTCGTAGCCCCGCATCTCCTTTTCGGCGAAGTCCGCCGGACCGAGCTTGATCTTCATCGCGTGTGTCTCTCGTAGCAGTCGGGAATCCCGCGCCCCCTTGTACCCCGCCCGGCGGGAGCCAGGGAAAGTCTTGCGCGGGACGGGGAGCTTTGCGCCCGCCCGCCCGCCGTGTCGTCCAGCCGTCGTCACCTTTCCGCTCGCCTGCACCCCCTCCCCGAGGGCATTACATTTCCCAACGTGAAGACCCCTGACAAAACCACCGTGGTCCAGGTCCTCCGGGACATCTCGCTCCTGCTCCAGATGAAGGGGGAGAACCCTTTTCGCAGTCGGGCCTACGACATCGCCGCCGACCGCGTCTCGGGCCTCGCCGAGGACCTGGGGACGCTGCTGCGCGAGGGCCGTCTCCAGGAACTGCCGGGCATCGGTCAGGCCATCGCGGACAAGGTGTCCGAGCTCTTGTCCACCGGGCGACTGACCTTCTACGACAACCTGCGCGCCGAGCTGCCCGCGGGCGTGCTGGAGCTGGTGCGCGTGCCGGAGCTGGGCCCGAAGAAGGCCGTGCTGCTCGCCCGACAGTTGGGCGTGGACGGCGTGGACGCGCTGGAGAAGGCGTGCCGCGAGGGCCGCGTGCGGCAGGTGGCCGGCTTCGGTGAGAAGAGCGAGGCCAAGCTGCTCGCGGGCATCGAGCTGTTCCGGCGCACGTCCACGCCCCGGCGGCTGCTCGGGGAGGTGCTCCCCGTGGCCGAGCGCCTGCTCACGTCCGTGCAGACGATGCCCGGCGTGGTGCGCGCGAACGTGGGCGGCAGCCTGCGCCGGCGCGCGGAGACGGTGGGCGACGTGGACCTCATCGCCTCGGCGGCCGAGCCGGGCGCGGTGTTCGACGCGTTCTGCCAGGCCCCGGAGGTGGCGAGTGTCATCGGCCGGGGCGAGAGCAAGTGCTCGGTGCGGCTGCACGAGAAGGACCTGCAGGTGGACCTGCGCGTGTTGCCGGACGAGGACTTCGCCACCGCGCTGCACCACTTCACCGGCTCGCGCGCCCACCACGTGCGCCTGCGGGGCCTGGCGCAGGAGCGCGGCCTGAAGATCTCCGAGTGGGGCGTGCACCGCGCCGACGGCACCAAGCTGCGCGTGCCCGACGAAGCGGCGCTCTACCGGCTGCTGGACATGCAGTACATCCCCCCCGAGCTGCGCGAGGACACGGGGGAGATCGAGGCGGCGCTCGCGGGGCGGCTGCCGGAGGACCTGGTCGCCTGGGAGGACATCCAGGGCGCGGTGCACGCGCACAGCACCTGGTCGGACGGCCGCAACACGCTCGAGGAGATGGCGCGCGCGGCCCAGGCGCTGGGGCTCAAGTTCCTCACCGTCACCGAGCACAGCGAGGCGTCCATCTATGCCGGCGGCCTCACGGTGGATGCCCTGCGTCGGCAGTGGGACGAGATCGACCGCGTCAACGACACCGTGAAGGGCCTGCGGCTGCTCAAGGGCATCGAGGTGGACATCCTGGAGACGGGCGCGCTCGACTACGCGGACAGCGTGCTCGAGCAGCTGGAGGTGGTCATCGGCTCCATCCACGTGCGCCACAGCATGGACGAGGAGCAGATGACGCGCCGGCTGCTGCGGGCCTTCGACAATCCCCACCTGCAGATCCTCGGACACCCCACCGGGCGCCTCATCCAGAGCCGGGACCCCTACCCCTTGCGCATGGAGGCGGTGCTCGACAAGGCGGCCGAGCGCGGCGTGGTGGTGGAGGTCAACGGCAAGCCCGAGCGTCTGGACCTCAAGACCGAGCACGTGCGCATGGCGACCGAGCGCGGCGTGAAGCTGGTGGTGAGCTGTGACGCGCACCGGACCACGGATCTGGCCAACCTGGCCTTCGCCGTGGCCACCGCGCGCCGGGGCTGGGCGCGCAAGGGCGACGTCCTCAACACCCTGCCCGCCGAGCGCTTCATCACCGCCCTGCGCGAGCAGCGCGCGGGCTGAGCCTCAGTAGGACAGGAGGGCGTGGACCTTGTCCCGCCCCAGCCGCTCGCGGCCCGGCAGGAAGTCGAGCGCGATGAGGAAGCTGTAGCCCACCAGCTCGCCGCCGAGCTGCGCCACCAGGCGTCCGGCGGCGGCGGCCGTGCCCCCCGTGGCCAGCAGGTCGTCCACGATGAGCACCCGGGCGCCCGCGGCCAGCGCGTCCTCGTGCATCTGCAGCCCGTCCTCGCCGTACTCCAGGGAGTAGCGCTCGGTGCGGGTGCGCGCGGGCAGCTTGCCCGGCTTGCGCGCCGGGACGAAGCCCGCCTGCAGCTTGAGGGCGAGCGGCGCGCCCAGCAGGAAGCCCCGGGCCTCGATGCCCACCACGTGGGTGATGTGCTGGCCCTGGAAGGGCGCCGCCATGGCATCCACCACCCGGCCAAGCAGCCGCGGGTCGGCGAGCACGGGCGTCATGTCCTTGAAGAGGATGCCCGGCTTGGGGAAGTCCGGCACGTCCCGGAGCCGGGCGTTCACCTCCTCCCGCAGGGAGACATCATGGAGGGGAGGAGACGCGGCGAAGGTCTGGGTCATGGCGTGGCTCCGGCCACCGGGGTGGACGAGGGCGTGGGTTGCCGGCCCACGGTGAAGCGGCGGGCGATCAGGATGGAGAAGAAGACGTAGATGCCGATGATGCCGATGGGCAGGGAGGGCCCGAAGGCATCGGCGACGACCCCCGCGACGAGCGTGCTCACGGTGAGCGCCATGTCCGCGCCCAGCCGCCAGATGGAGTACACCCGGCCCGAGTGCTCGGGCGGACACGCGACGTGGATGGCGCTCCAGAGCGCGATGTTCTGGATGGCCATGGACGCGCCCGCCAGCGCCGTGAGCAGGATGACCATGGGCAGCGTCGTGGCGAAGTACATGAAGCCGAACGAGGCCCCGATGCCAATCCAGGCGACCGTCGCGTAGTTGAGCGCCTTCTCCCCCATCTTGAGCCGCGTGGAGAAGAAACCCGCGAGCAGCCCGCCAATGCCATACGCCGTGACGGCCGAGGCGTGGCCGGCGGTGCCGCCGCCCGTGGTGTCGAGCGTCAGGCGGGGCAGGAGCACGTAGTAGCAGGCGCCGTAGGCGAGGTTGAAGAGGATCTCCGCCACGATGATGTACTGGAGCGCGGGCTGCTGGCGCACCACGACCATGGCGTCCTTGAAGTCCGCCACCAGCCCCTTGCGCTGCTTGCGCTCGGTGCGGAACTCCCGCACCTCCAGCTTGCGCCCCGCGAAGGCCATGCCCGCGTAGAAGACGCCGATGAGCGCGTAGAGATTGAAGACCGGCATCAGGCCGCGCATGGCGTTGGCGAGCAGCGGCGCGGTGAGCCGGGCGGCGCGCTTGGCCGTGTCCGCGATGCCGTTGAGCTGCTGCGTGTCCGCGCCCTCCCGCGCCAGCCCGCGCACGAGCGAATAGAAGCTCGGCGCCTCGAAGGTGCGGCACGTGGAGATGGCGAAGGCGAACATGCACAAGAGCGGCACGCTCATCCACCCGAGGTTGGACAAGCCCGCCACCAGCAGCGCCAGCGCGCCACACAGCAGGTTGGTGAGGATGATGGTCCGCCGGGGCGGGGTCGCATCCGCGTGCGAGCCCGCGGGCAGACTGAACAGCCACAGCGGCGTGCGGCTGGACATGCTCGCGAACGCGGTGGCGGTCGACGAGTGCGTCAGCTCCCAGACGATCCAGATGAGCGCCACGTCTTGGATGACGTCCGCCATCAACACCGACAAGCGGCCCAGGAAGACCACCCGCACGTTGTGCTGGCGGAAGAGGCTGACCGGGCGCTCGGCCTCGAGGGGCGCGGAAGACACGTTCATGGACAATCCTCAGACAGATGCGGGCGTGAAGACGCGGCGCCAGGTCTCGCACGCGGACGCCCGGGAAGCCACCGCCTGGGCGGCGTCGATGGGTTGGAGGGGGAGGCCCTGCTCCCTGGGCAAGGCACCCGCCGCGCCCACCAGGACGACCTTGTGATACTTCCGATAGATGGCGCAAGCCTCGGGCGTCAGCATCCAGTCCAGGGCGCGAGCCGCCGCTTCCTGGCGAACGGAGCCCGCGCGCATCGCGAAGCCCTCGGGCTCCGAGCCCGCCGCGTCCGCGGGAATCACCATCTTGACGGGCAGCCCCATGCGCGCCGTGCGCTCGGCGGCGATGGACACGGTGACACCGATGGACGCCTCGTCCCCCGCCACCGCCAGGCAGGGCGCGAACGCCGAGCGCTCGATGAGCGGCCGGTTCGCGGACACCCCGCGCAGGATCTCCCACGTCTTGGCCTCACCCGCCTGCTGCAGGAGGGCCGTCAGGTGGAGGAAGCCCGCCCCCGAGTAGGTCGGGTCCGGCACCACCAGCTCGCCCCGGTAGCGCGCGTCCGCCAGGTCCTCCCACCGCGTCGGCAGGGGCAGTCCCTTGCGCGCCAGCCGCGCCTCGTTCACGCAGAAGGCGGGGACGAAGGCCGACGGACAGAACCAGCGCGATTCGGGGTCCCGCGCCGCCTCCGGCAGGCTCCGCACGCGCTCGGACGCCAGCGGCGCGAACCAGTCCCGCAGCTCCGGGGCGAGCATCGTGGTCAGCGCCCAGCCCAGGATGAGATCCCACTTCCCGTCGGGCCCCTCGGCGAGCAGCCGATCGAGCAGGGCCGCCGTGGACATGCGCTCGATGCGGATGTGGAGGTCCGGGTGCGCCGCCTCGATGCCCCGGGCGTACTCGGCCAGCTCGTACTCCTCCATGGCGCTGTAGGCCACCACGGTCTGCTTTTGAATCACGTCTGTCATGACGATGTCCTGGACGAAAGCAGACCCGGGCCCGACGGGCGGACTCCGGGAACCACTCTCAGTCGAGCAACCCCGCGAGCTTCGCGTGTTGCAAGAGCATGATGGTCTTGCCGTCCATGATCTCGCCCGTCGAGATCATCTTCAGCGCCTGGTCGAGCGGCAGCTCCAGCACCTCGATGTCCTCGCCATCCGAGTGCACGCCGCCGCCCTCCCCCGTCTTGTCCCGGTCCGTGTACTCGCCCACGAAGAAGTGGAGGATCTCGGTGACCGAGCCCGGGCTCATGAAGGCCTCGAACGCCTTGCGGACGTTGTTGACCAGGAAGCCCGTCTCCTCCTCCGTCTCGCGCTTGATGCACGTCTCCGCGTCGTCCGTGTCCAACAGGCCCGCGCAGGCCTCGATCAACATGCCGTGATGGCCATTGACGAACGCGGGGAAGCGGAACTGGCGCGTGAGGATGACGGTCTTCTTCGCCCGGTTGTAGAGCAGGATGGTCGCGCCGTTGCCCCGGTCATACGTCTCCCGGCTCACCTTCTGCCAGGAGCCGTCCTTGCGCTGGAAATCATAGGTCGTCTTCTTCAAGACATACCAGTCATCCGACAGCACGACGACGTCGTGGATGCGGATGCGCTCTCGCATGTCATTCTGGGAGCCGGCAACGCGCGCGATTTCGCTGCTCATACTATTGGGAACCTCCACTCGGGGGGGTGATGAGGCGGGGCACGACGAAGCCCAAGCGTAGCATCATCTCGGGATCGCGCGCGGAAGGATGGGTCATGATGGCCGTGTCGAGCGCGTGATCACACCCGCGCGGGCACGCCGTGCGATGCTGGGCGAGCATGCCACTCACTTTCTCGACAAGTGAGTTGGCCTGCACCGCGATGCGCTCCATGCGCTCGGAGACGAGGCTGGCCGTCACGGCTTCGTGACTGTCGTACCAGCAATCATAGTCCGTGGGCATGGCCACCATGGCGTAGCAGAGCTCCGCCTCGCGGGCGAGCTTGGCCTCGGGCATGGCCGTCATGCCAATCACCGTGCCGCCCCAGCTGCGGTAGAGATTGGACTCGGCCCGCGTGGAGAACTGCGGTCCCTCCATGACGACATACGTCCCCCCGTTGACGTGCTGCAGCTTCAGCGTGGTCGCCACTTCCGCGAGCGCCATCCGCATCCGTCCGCACACCGGATCGCCAAAGGGAACATGCCCCACCAGGCCCCGCCCGAAATAGGTCTTTTCGCGCTGGATGGTCCGATCGATGAACTGGTCCACGAGCACGAACGACCCGGGCGGACAGTCCTCCCGCAAACTTCCAACCGCAC
This sequence comes from Archangium primigenium, assembly GCF_016904885.1. NCBI lineage: Bacteria > Pseudomonadati > Myxococcota > Myxococcia > Myxococcales > Archangiaceae > Melittangium > [Archangium] primigenium. The sequence goes on along the minus strand of NZ_JADWYI010000001.1, from coordinate 3,997,623 downwards.
TGAGCGAGAGCACCTGCGTGCAGCCCACGTGCTTGAGCGCGGCCATGTTGGCGCGCACGTTGATCTGCGCCGGGGGAATGCGGTGGCCAGGGCCGTGGCGTTGGAGGAACGCGACCGGCGCCCCACCGAGCTGGCCCAGGATGAGCTCGTCCGACGGCTCGCCGAAGGGCGTCTCCACCTTCACCCGCTGGATGTCCGACAGGGCCAGCAGCTTGCTCAATCCACTGCCCCCGATGATGCCGAGCCGGGGAACCTTCTTGTGCGTGTCCATTACCGTTCCTCTTGGATGTAGAGCGTTGCTTCGAGCGGGCTCTCCGTGACCAGGCGCTCGTTGAGCTCGGAGAGCGCGGAGGGAATGCCGTCACGGGAGAAGAACAGGCCCTCGCTCGCATGGGCCGTGTAGCGGGGCTCGTCCACCTTGAGCACCGCGTCGATGGCGGGCAGGTAGTTCCAGCGCACGCCCGGGTAGAGCGAGTGCGCCAGGTGGTAGGCATCCGAGCTCGGGCAGATGAACACCCGCACGAGCCACCCCGTCACGCCCCGGTAGTCCGTGGGGCGGCCCGCCAGGAACTCCCGCGTGAGCCGGTCCTCGGACCAGCTCGGGCTGATGAACCAGCGGTGCTCGGTGAGCAGCGACACCCAGGCAAACAGGGAGTAGGTCGTCATCAACGGCACGAGCCAGCCCCAGGCGATGCCCTTCCAACCCGCGGCGGCGTACAGGAGCGCGCCCAGCGCGAGCAGCGTCACCACGCGGGCCCCGGCCGTTGTCCGGCTGTGATTGAGCAGGCTGTTGCGCACCATGGTCCGGAAGCTCACCCACAGGCCCGCGGGCGTCAGCGGGTAGAACAGCCGCGCGATGAATTGTGCCTGCGTCAGGCCCGACTGCATGCCCCCATCCCGAACGCGTGCGCGATTGGGATCGAGCTGCTCGTGGTTCGGGTGCCGGTGGTGCTCCTGGGTGTGGGTGATCTGCCGGCTGTGCATGTCCCGCTTGAAGGCGGTGAACTGGTAGAACACGTCCGACAGCCACCACTGCCAGCCGCGCGAGCGGCACAGGGCGTAGTGCACGGCGTTGTGCCCGAACTCCTGGAGCGCGCGGAAGCGGCCGCCCACCCAGAAGGTGAGCGCGAACCACGCCAGGGGGTGATCCACCCAGCGCGCGAGCAGCACGCCCACGAAGATGTCGAGCCAGGCCCAGAGGAATGGCAGGGGCGCGAAGAACTCGTCCCCGCGCTGGTAGAGCGCGTCGCGCTGCCCTTCCTTCCGGGGACGGAGCCGCGAGACCCGCAGGGCCTGCTCGGGATCCGAGTGGTGGAGGAACACCGCCGCGCGGAACGACAGCGTCACGGCCACCAGCACGGCGATCCACAGGGGCAACGACTCAGCGGGAATCATGGAGGACACCTCGCAGATGGGGCACGGACCCGATGACGGGCCACGGCAGCGCCTCGAAGAGCGCGGGAATGCCAGACACCCTCAGGGCATTGCAGGACGCCAGCCGCGCGTCGTCCTGATGTCCGCGGGAGATGATGCAGCTCTTCCAGCCCAGCTCCGCGGCGATCTCCGCGTCATGGGTGGTGTCTCCCAGGTAGACGATCCGGTCTCCCTCCAGGCCCAAGGCCTCCTGGAGGCGCCGCCCCTCCTCCAGCTTGCTCGTCGCCTGCTCGTCGCCGAGCCCGCACACATGGGTGAAGTGGCCCGCGAGCCCCTTGGCCTCGAGCGTGCGCACCAGCGTGGGCCGGTAGGACGCGGACAGGATGGAGGACTCGATGCCATTGCGGCGCAGGCACTCGAGCAGCTCCAGCGCGCCCTCGTTCAACGCGCAGTGCCGCACCCGGTCATCGAAGATGGACAGGTACTCGCGGATGATGTCCCCGAAGGGCACCCGCACCAGGTCGAACCCCAGCGCGGCGTAGAACTCGGAGATGGGGAACTGGAACCGGGCCCGGTACATGTCCCGGGTGACGGCGGGCACGCCGAAGCGGGCACACACGTGGTTGACGCCCGTCACGGCCAGCTCCACGTCGTCGAGCAGGGTGCCGTTCCAATCCCAGACGACGTGTTGAATCCGACTCCAGACCTCACGCATGGGAAGGACTCCCGGTCTTGCCGAAACGAGGACGCAGCTTGTTGAGGACCACCCGGGCCGCGATCTCGGGCCGGAAGAGCTGACTGGGCGGCACCACCAGGTTGGTGACCCCCACCTGCGTCTGCAGCGTCAGCCGATGCGACGCGGCCAGCTCACACAGCCCCGAGCCGTACCAGTGATGGAACTTCAGGCTGAGCGAGCGACGCCCCTGGGTCTCCGGGAAGCGCATGTCCTCGGAGACGGCCATGTTCCAGGCGGGCTCGATCACGTCCACCAGCTGGCGCTGGATGACCTGCAGCCCGAGGCCCCCCCGCAGCCACACGGGGAGCTGCCGCCGGAGCACGTCCGCCTCCAGCGCGCAGAGCGTCATGCCCTGGCTGTACAGGGGGTTCATGCTGCACAGCGCATCCCCCATGACCAGCAGGCCCTGGGGCCACACCGGGACGTCCTCGTAGTGGCGCCGGAAGCTGCCGGGGATCCCGAAGCCCGCCACGTCCGACAGGGGCTCGGCGTCGCGGATGATCTCCTGGATGTCCGGCACGGGCAGCGTGCCGAGGAACCGGAGGAACTCGTCGGGGTCCGCCTTGGGAAACTCCCCGAACCACCCGCCCGTGGTGACCAGCCAGCGGTCCCCCTCGATGGGGCTGATCACCCCCATGGCGCGGTTGTGCGGCGGCTTGGGCAGCACGAGCAGCACCTTCCAGCGGTCGGCGAACTCGGGCCGACGGCGATAGACGCGGGACGCGTAGCCCAGCTTCGTCTCGACGAGCGTCTTGCGCACCTCGCCCAGGCCCTCCTTGGCCAACCACTCGGCCGTGCGGGAGCCACGCCCGCTGACGTCCACCACCAGGTCTGCGGCCAGCTCCCGCGCGGGCTCCTCCAGCACCACGCCGCGCACACACGGCGCGCCCCCCTCGTGGAACTGGAGACCCAGCACGCGCGTCTTGGAGAGCACGGTGATGCGCGGGTTGGCCCGGATGCGCCGCCGCACCAGGTTGTCGAGCAAGCCCCGGCTGCAGTAGTGCGCGCTCACGCCCGTGCGGAAGCGGTTCTTCCAGTTCCCGTAGTGGAAGCATTTGACGTCATGGCCCTGGTCCGCGACGTCGGCCCCCGCCTGCTCCAGCTCCTGGAGCAGCCCGGGGAAGATCTCCTCCATGACCTGCTTGCCGCGCAGCAGCAGCAGGTGGACGTGCTTCTCCTGGGGAACGCTCCGGCGATCCTTCAGGTCGTCCTCGAAGTCGCCCTTCTCGATGAGGGTGACCCGGCCGAACACCGACGACAACACCTCGGCGGCGAGACAACCCCCGATGCTGCCGCCGAGGACGATGGCGTGTCTGTCTTGAGCATTACCCGTCATAGGCATTCACCGTGTCGACGATGTGCTGGAGATCCTCGGGCGACAGCTGGGGATGCAGGGGAATCGTCGTCAGCGAGCGCAGGAGCCGCCGCGCGTTCTCACACTCCCGCCGGTAGGGCGCCAGGAGCTCGTAGTTGTACAAAGGCTGGTTGTCGTACTTCTTCACGTCCGAGGGAACACCGTGCGCGACCAGGTGCTCGACGAAGCGCCGGCCATCCCCACGCACCACCTGCATGAGCATGGCGTAGCCGTTGATGACGCCGCCCTCCACGAGCGGCAGCTCGCGCACGAGCGGATTGTCGATGCGCTCGAGCAGGAACTGGCGGTTGCGCGCCCGCACCTCCAGATGCCAGTCGATGGCATCCAGCCGCGCGAGCCCCACGGCGGCCTGCAAACCGCCGAGCTTGTAGTTGAGCCCCACGCGCTGGCCATCCAGGTTGCCAAAGCGCGTGTAGGCCCGCATCCGCGCGTCCCGGGCGGCATCGTTCGTCATCACGAAGCCCCCCTCCCCCGTGGACATGAACTTGCCCTCGTGGGTGCTGAAACAGGCGATGTCGCCATACTCGGCCAGCCACTTCCCGTGGAGCCGGGTCACGTGGCAGTGCGCCAGATCGAGGATCAATGGGATATCCAATGAGCGCGCGAGCGCCTGGAGCTCGTCCGCCTTCGTGGGATAGCCCCACATGGGGACCTCGATGATGGCGCGGGTGCGCGGAGAGACGACCCGCGCCAGGGCCAGCGGATCGAGCCCGAAGCTGTCCGGACGCACGTCACAGAACACGGGCGTGAGCCCGCGCGCCATGAGCGGCAGCACCGTGCAGATGGGGCAACTGGGCGGCACGATGACCTCGTCACCCACCTCCCAGTCCACCCCCTCCAGCGCGACCGCGACCGCCGCCGAGCCCGAGGAGACGGCCAGCACATGGCGCAGGCCGTAGCGCTCGGAGATCTTCCGCTCGTACTGCTCCACGATGGGCGCGGTGCCGGTGAGCCCCGTCTCCAGGGCCCGCCGCAGGTAGAACTCGTCGTCGGCGTGCCGGTGCCGGACCGCGTCGTCGATCTCGCGGTACGGCACGTCCCGACGGGGGGCGCTGGCCGCGGTGCTCATGCGGCCACCTGCCCCGCCTGGGCCGCCACGGCGCGCCAGACGTCCTCGTCCTCGAACACCCGCCCCAGCAGCACGCGGAAGTTCGGGAACAGCTTCAGGTCCGCGAGCTCGTCCTGCCCGAAGAAGCGGGCGGCGTGGACCTCGTTGTTCGTGACGCACCGGGTGTCGTCCGCCACGCACAGGTAGATGAGGTCGATGTGGTAGTGCGGCCCCTTGGGATCGTTGATGCGCTCGCACAGCACCCGGTAGGGCGTGTGCAGCACATGCACGTCGGCCTCGGCGTCGGCCAGGGGCGTGTCGAGTGCACCCAGGATCCTCGCCTGGATTCCGGTCTCCTCGCTGATCTCCCGGAGCACGGCGTCGTCCGGCGACTCCATGCTCTCGATGTGCCCTCCCGGATAGAGCCAGACACCGAGCTTGCGGTGGTGGATCAACAACACCTTGCGCTCCGGATGGAGGACGAAACCAGACGCGGTCCACTGCTTGGGCAAACGAGGATCCATGGCGTGCAAAACGGGCTATCCTTCGCGGTAGGCGTTGATGAGGCCCACGATGTAGTCCATGTCGTCCTTGGTCAGGGACGGGTGGACGGGAATGGTGGTCATGCTGTTGAGCAGCCGCTCGCCCTGGGGGCAGTCCCGGCGGTACTGGGCCACCGTGGGGAAGTCATACAGGCAGCGACACCCGTAACGCTTGATGTCGGAGGGGACGCCGTTGTCGTCCAGGTAGTCGATGAAGCGGCGGTTGTCCTTGAAGCTCGTGCGCAGGGTGAGGAAGTAGTAGTTGTGCTGGGCGCCCGGGAGCTGGGTGAAGGGCCGCACGTTCGGATGCTCGAGCCGGGACAGGACCCGCTCCGCGTTCTGGCGGCGCGCGGCGAGCTGCGCGTCCAGGTACTTGATGCGGCTGGTGCCGAGCGCGGCGGCGAGCGCGCCCAGCTTGAAGTTCAAGCCGAAGTCGCGACCGTTGAGGTTGCCGAACCGGCTGTAGTCCCGGCAGCGCTTGGCCAGGTCATCGTTGTCCGTGAGGATGAAGCCGCCCTCGCCGGTGGCCAGCGGCTTGCGCTCGTGGGTGCTGAAGCAGGACAGGTCGCCGTAGGCGGACAGCGGCCGGCCGTGCAGCGTGGAGCCGTGCGAGTGGGCCAGGTCCAGGATGAGCGGGATGCCCGCCTTGCGCGCGGCCTGCTGGAGCTCGTCCACCTGCGTGGGCATGCCCCACATGGGGATCTCGATGATGGCCCGGGTCCTGGGCGTCACCACCCGGGGGAGGTCCTCCAGGTCCACGCCGAAGCCATCCGGCCGCGTGTCCACGAACACGGGCTTCGCGCCCATGTCCATGATGGGGTAGACGGTGCAGAGCGGACAGGTCGGCGTGAGCAGCACCTCGTCACCGGCCTTCACGCCCGCGGCCACCAGCGCGACCGTGATGGCGGCGCCACCGGACGACAGGGCGATGGCGTTGCGGCTGCCGAAGTAGCCCTTGAGGGCCGTCTCGTAGTCGGTGACGGTGTCGGACGTGCCCGACAGGCCCCGCTCCAGGGCGGCGGACAACGAGGACGCGTCGTCCTCGTGGCTCGCGCGGTACTTGTCGGAGATGACGCGCTTGGGCTTCTGGGTCGTCTCAGCCATTGGCCACGCTCCGCTGGAACTCCGCGATGACCCGCAGGGACGGCGGCGCCACGACACCCGGCTGAACCTCGGCCGCGCACACCTGCTCGATCACCTGGAAGGTGGGGATCATGCTCTCGAAATCCGCCTCGAACCGGCCGCCGGTGCGGATGGCATGGAAGAACCCGGTCAACTCACCGAAGTAGCCGCTGCGGACATATCCCGAGTCCAGGGGACCGGGCTGCCAGGCATTGCGCCAACGCTTGTCACCGCCCACCACCTGGTTGGCGATCTCCGCGTCGTGCAGGGTGATGTTCCAGAGGTTGTCCAGGGTGATCATGTTCGACTTGTCGCTGACCACCTTCATGTCGAACTCGAAGTACGGGAACATGCTGCCCGTGAGGATGGACGCCGAGCGCCCGGACGAGAACGACAGGTCGATGCGCGCGAGCATCGCGTCCGAGCCGTGCTGGACGGAGGAGCGCACGTCCGTCACGTCGTCCTTGCCGAAGGCCGTCGTCAGATCGATCGAGTGGATCGTCTGCGCGAGCAGGAACGAGCGGAGCGTGGAGGACAGACCCCACATGGGGGCGCGGGGCTTGCTCGCGTAGTGGTTGATCTGAATGTGCACCGGCCGGCCGAACTTCTCGCTCGCGGCGATCTTGCGCAGGTGCTGGATGGGGCGGGCGAAGCGGAAGTTGAGGCCCACGGCCGTCACCACGCGCTTGCGCGCCGCCGCGTCGATCATGTCCTTGAGCTCGCTGAGCGTGAAGCACGGCGGCTTCTCGACGAAGACATGGATGCCGCGCTCGATCGCCAGCAGGGAGATGTCCCGATGCGCCTGCGGCGGGCAGGCCAGCACGAGCGCGTCCGGCCCCATGCAGTCGATCATCGTCGCCACGTCCCGGAACACCTGCACGTCGCGGATGTACTTCTTCACCTCCTCCGCGCGCTCGAGGGACATGTCGCACGCGGCGACGATCTGGACGTCCGGAATCTGCAGCAGCGAGGGAAGAATGTTTTCCTTCGTCTGAGCGCCAATGCCAACCAATCCAACGCGTATCAAAGGTGTTCCTCGTTTCTTCACGGGTTTGACGCAGGTGAATGGCGCCAGGGCCATGTGCGGAAGGCCGCCATCCCCCCATCCGCACGGACCGCTCGAGCGAGGTGCACCCTACTTCCCGGGTCACGGGAGAGACGCCCCACCGAGCGACAACAATGCTGCCACCGGCAGTCGTGCCTTCATGGGGAACCGTGAATCTCCAGACGCAACCTCAACCGCCCCGGTGCGTCGGTATGTGTCAAGGAACATGTCGCTTATTGGGCATTCACCGGATGCGCTGCTTTGCTCGCTCGGTGAGCGGTCCTTCCGAGTGGGATGACCTGCGTGCCGAGTATGGTTTGGGTGTAATTGTAGATTCCTCCTGGATCAAACCGCGTATCAGGAAAATTCTGACCTTCATGGAAACATGAAGGGGCGCGAGCCAGCGTCTTGCACCGGCGGACCACCGGCGTGAAGCCAGGAGGCGGGCCTGGGTGTAGACGGCGCGTCTCCGCGCGAGCACCGAGTGGTCCCGCCCGAAGTACCGGTCATCCGGGGAGACGAAACACAGGCCGCCGTGAGGCCGCTCGCCGTTGTACCAGGCAACGAAGCGAGCCACCCAGGCCCGGGCGTGCGCGAGCGAGGCGAACACCGCGGGGTAATCCTTGTGTCGCTTCAGGAGGCTGAAGAGCGCCTCGGCATGGGGATTGTCGTTGCTGACCTGGGGACGGCTGAAGGACGGCACGATGCCGAGCTGCCGCAGGGCACACAGCATGGTGAGCCCTTTCATGGGCCGCCCATTATCGGAGTGAAGGACGAGACCCGACGCGTCGACCCGGTTGTTCGCGCACGCGCCCCGCACGAGACAAGCGGCGTGCTCCGCGCGCTCCTCCGCGTGGATGGACCAGCCCATGATGCGGCGGCTGAACACATCCATCATCATGTAGAGGTAGAAGCAGGCGCCCCGTGACGGACCGGGCAGGCAGGTGATGTCCCAGCTCCACACCTGGTTCGGCGCGGACAGGTGGCGTTCCTGTCCCGGCCAGGAGAGCGCGCGGGAGGTCGGCGGGGCCACCGCGCGTTTGTGGGAGCGCAGCAGGCGGTACATGGTGGACTCCGAGGCCACGTACACGCCCTGGTCCGCGAGCCTCGGAACGATCTGCCGGGGCGAGAGGCCCTCGAAGACGGGCGAGCGCAGCAGGTCCAGGACGAGCCCGCGGGTGTGATCACTCAACCGGTTGGCGGGCCGTCGCCGGACCTCCCGGCGTCCGTCCTGCGGTCGTCCAGGCTTGCGCCAGCGCTGCACCGTCCGGCCGGAGATGCCCAACAGCCGGCACGCGGAGGCCTGGCGGGCCCCCTCCGCCATGGCCTGCTCCACCAACTGGCACACCCGCAGCCGCACCTCCATGCCATGCAGCCGCCCGCGTCCGCCCAGGGCGAGCCCCCGGGCACGCGAGGACAGCGCCACGAGCGCCCGGGCCTCGGCGAGCGCCTGCTCCTTGAGGCTCAACTCCCGCCCGAGGGCCTTCACCTGGCCCTGCGCGGTGGACTCGAATGATGTCGCGTGCAACCCATGCGTTCGCATGGGCCACATTGTCCAGTGGCCCCGAGGGGTCAGCCAGGATGCGGACCCATCAGGGCTGGTGCCGGGAGCCCTGACTCACGGGTTACCTCGGCGCCGGGAGGATCCACGGTTTGGGCGCGAAGCCATCCCGCTCGGCGGCGAGGTCCACCTGGGGATCGACGAGCGGCTGGTAGGGGCGCCCGTTGAGGGAGACCCGCGCGTCCGCGCGCACCTGGACGCCGGGAATGCCCGTGCGCTCGGCGAGCACGTGAGCGAAGGCGAGGATGAGGTCCGGCTGGGTCAGCATCCGGCCCGCCTGTTTGTCGGAGAGCAGGCCCTCGGGACGCAGCTCCCAGCGCGCGCCCGTGCGGGGATCCGTGGCGAAGAAGCGGATGTGCCCGTGCTTCTCGCGGATCTTCAGGTGCCAGCTGAAGCGGAAGCCCTCCTCGTTCCACAGCACGTCTCCCGGGTAGAGCCAGTGCCGCAGGGGCAGGAGCCACTGCACGAGGAAGTGCACGCCCAGCACGGCCAGGAGCCAGCGCGGCGCCAGGGCGGGCGCTCCGGAGCCCTGGCCCGAGGTGATGCCGGGCCACCAGCGCCGGGGCCACCCGGGCTCGAAGAAGAGGAGCAGCGCCAGCACCATGAGCCAGGGGAAGATGCCCAGGGGGAGCAGCGCGCCCGACAGCACATGGAAGGCCACGAGCGCCGCGTAGGCGTAGGGCCTCACGCGCTCGAGCAGCAACAGAGGGGGCGCGAGCAGCACGATGGCGGCGCCGCCCCAACTGCTCAGCGCCGCCAGGGTCTCCACCGAGACGAGGGGCTCGAGCCGCCGTGCCCCCGCGCTCGTGGACAACCACATGAGCATCGGCTGGTGCCGCACGAGCCAGTCCGGCTGCCACTTGGCGAGCCCCGAGAAGAAGTACACGACCAGGAATTGCGCGCGCAGCGTGTACAGCGTCCAGGCGGGCACCGTGTCGCGGAGCCGTCCGGGCCGGTGGCGCGCGGTGAGGGACGCGCCCGCGGACAGGGGCATCAGCGCGAGCAGCCCGCACAGCAGGCACACCAGGTAGTAGTGGTTGAGGTAGTGCGCGCGGTCGAGCAGCTGCACGTAGGCGAACAGGCCGCCGAAGAGGGCCGCGCACGCCCGGGGCCAGGCGCCCACCATCAGCCCCACGGCCAGCACGCCCAGCACGGCGAACAGCGCGTACATGCCCCCGCCGGGCAGCGGCCGCAGCCACCCGAAGCCATGGAAGGGAAAGAGGATCGGGGGCGCGACGTAGTAGGCGCCAATCCAGCCATGCACGAAGTAGCGGACGACGGCCACCGTGAGCACCGCGCCCAGGAAGATGCGCAGTGCGACCAGGAAGGCCGCGTCCACCGGCTCGGACAACCGCTGACGCCAGGCGCTCACGTCGGACTCAGTCGGAATCCGAGTCCGAGCCACCACCCGTGGACGGCGGCGTGCCCTCGTCCAGGCTGCTCTCGTGATAGGCGTTGAAGCGGATGGTCACCTGGGAGCCATCGGCGAACGTCATCGTCACGGTGCCATCCACGCTCTCGTCGAGCTTGAGCACGGCGGCCACGGAGCCGGAGGCCAGCGCGGGCCCCAGGTGCGAGGAGAGGATCTCCCACTCGCGCACGGCGTTGTAGTCCGTCTCGCCCCCGGACGGGGTGCACGTCCCGGTGCCAGCATCCCCAGCGCCGCCATCCGACGTCCCCGCGTCGCTCCCGCCCGGAGGACAGGGCGTGCCCGCGTCCCCGGTGGGCAGGGCATGGGTGTCCTTGAAGACGCTGACGCGCGGCAGGATGCCCCGCACCTTGAGCACCCCCTTGGCGCAGCTCAGGTTGAGCGCCGTGCGCTCGGTGGGGTTGGCGCCCGAGGGCCAGAGGATGTGGTGCTCGCTCTCGGGATCCAGCGCGCCCGAGACATCCAGGTCCCCCATGCGGCCCTCGCACGTGCCCGTGGAGGTCGTCGCGGAGAGGCAAGAGCAGCGGGAGGTGGCGGCCACGAGCAGCAGGCACACCGGGAGGAGGAAGCGGGCCGGACTTTTCATGGCGCGACACACTACCAGACGCACGGTTGGTGCTAGGCTCCCCCGCGTCTTGATGCGCCACGCCTTGCTCCTCCTCGTCTTGTTGTGGGCCACCGCCGCGACCGCCGCGGAGCGCCCCACCCGTGCGGACCTCCAACGCGCCCTGGCGCTGCACGAGCGCTCGGTGGTCACGGTGAAGGGAGGCCGCGGCACCGGCCCGGGCATCATCGTGGGGGGCGAGGGCCAGGTGCTCACCGCCGTGGGCCACGTGAACCTGGAGGGCGCCCAGGTGGAGTACGAGCGCCAGGTGCTGCCGGCCACGGTGCTGCTCGCCGATGCCGCCTTGAAGGTGGCCGTGGTCGCCGCGCCCGCGGGCACCTACCCCGCCGTGCCGGTGCAGGTGGCGGCGGGCAGCCCCGAGGGCCAGTGGCTCATCGGCGTGGTGCGCGGCCCCGGCCGTCGTCAGACGCCCATGTCGGCCCAGGCCCGGAGCGGCGCCGGTCCCTTCATCGACGTGGACCTGGTGCTCCCGCCGGGCAGCCCCCTGTTCGACACCCGCGGCCGGCTGGTGGCCGTGGCCGTGCAACGCCACGGGCGCGGCTGCCGGGCCCTGCCCCTGGAGGTGGTGAAGCAGCGGCTCGCGCCCCGTGTGGCCTCGCCATGAGCGCCACCCCGGCCACCCCGGCCGTCTCGCGGCCGGGCGCCGTCCAGGAGGTCCTTGGCCTGTGGGGGCTCGGCTTCCTGGGCATCATCGTGTCCTTCCTGCTCTTCGGGGGCTCGGGCATCCCCAAGCTGGTGGCCACCGTGGGCTTCCTCTACCTGCCGCTCATCCCCATGCGCTGGCGCGGCGAGGACTACCGGGACTACGGCCTGAGCCTGCGCACGTGGCGCCGGGACGTGCTGTACTTCCTGGGGGTGAGCGCCGGGGTGCTGCCGCTCTTCTTCGGCCTCTTCGCGCTGTGGACCGAGGTGCTGCCGCTGCTGCCCGGAGAGCTCGCGCGGCTGCTCGCGCCCTTTCGGGGCGCGGCGCACTTCACCCCCCGGCTGCCCGAGCGCTTTGGCGAGTGGGTGGTGGATCAGCTCTTCGTGGTGGCCCTGCCCGAGGAGTTCTTCTACCGCGGCTACATGCAGACGCGGCTGCGCGACGCCTGGCCCCAGGGCCGGCGCGTGTTCGGCATCCGCTGGGGCCCGGCCTTCTGGCTGACGGCGGTGCTCTTCGCGCTCGGGCACCTGGCCATCTTCCAGGTGTGGCGCCTGTCGGTCTTCTTCCCCGCGCTGCTCTTCGGCTGGATGCGCGAGCGCACGGGCAGCGTGGTGGGGGCCGCCCTGTTCCACGCCGCCGCCAACCTCTTCATGCGTTTTCTCGAGGTGTCCTTCTTCGGCTGAGCCGCGGGCTCAAGGCCGCGAGAGCCGGGGGTGCAGGTCCGCGTCCACCCCGAGCGTGGCGCCGTCGGCCAGCTCCACCCACCCGGCGGTGCGCTGCGGGTGCGTGGCCACCACCACCGTGTGCCGGCGCCGGTGGGCCTTCACCCCGGGCTGGATGTCCGGCGTCTGGGGCGTGAGGCCACACACCTCGCAGGTGTCGGTCCCCTCCAGGCGCGTGGAGTACAGCGGCGCGGCCCCCAGGCGCGTGGCCACGAGCACGCGGCCGTTGGTGGCCAGGAGGTTGAGCGAGGAGGTGCGCGCGGCCCCCGCCCGGACCGACGCCTGGGCCAGGGCCTGGGCCGTGTCCGCCAGCACCTGGCCCGCGACCCGCGCCGACACCCGGGGATCATCCACCTGCCCCGTCTCCCACAGGCGCTTGAGGAAGTGGGCGAAGACGACTTCACTGTCCGTCTCACCGCGAATCTGTCGGCGGAGGAAGTCGGGCAGCGCGGCGAGCAGTTCCGGGCGCAGGTCGGCGAAGGCCTCCAGGCTCCCGGCATGGGCGAACAACCAGCGCCGCGCGCGGAAGGGCTGGGTGTTCTCCTCCAGGGATTGGCCCACGGGCAGGCGCCGGCCGTGGACGAGCAGGGCCTCCGTCTCATGACGCGGTGCGAGCAACTCCAGCCGCGGGTCCGCGTCCCGGGGGAAGCGCTCGAGCAGCACGTCCTCCTGGGCGTAGGCGCCAATGCCCATGGCATTGCACCGGCCCTCCTCGGTCCTCAGGGACACCTGGCCTTCGAGACGGTGCAGTTCGCAGCGCATCAGATTCGGGTCGGACGTCAGGACGGCCAGCGCCACGGGCATGAGGGCACCCTCCAGGCTCCACCACGGGTTCCGCTTTCAGATAGGGACGGCGCCCCCACCCCTCAACCCGGCCCTGTCGGTCCTCCACGTAAGTCCAACCCCTTGAAACGACTAGGGTTTAACCCTACGTAACGTTTGACAGTGCCGTTGCAAGGTGCCTAACATCCCCCCGCTTTTGCGAGGCCCCGCGCGGCGGAGCCTTCCCTGGCTACAGTGGAGACGGAATGTCGGAAGAGATCGCGATCGGCATCGACCTGGGAACCTCCACCTCGTGTGTGTCCGTGGTGCAGGACGGTCAGCCGTTCGTCATCCCCAACGAGTGGGATGAGACCACGCACGCCTCGTGTGTGTCCTTCCTCGAGGACGGCTCGGTGCTGGTGGGCAACGCCGCCAAGCGCAACATCATCACCAACGCGGAGTCGACGGTGTACTCCGCCAAGCGGCTCATCGGCCGCTACTTCTTCTCCGACGAGGTGAAGAAGGCCCAGGCGGTGATGCCGTACCAGATCGTCGAAGGGGACAACAACGCGGTGCGCATCGCCGTGCGGGGGCAGACGTACTCGCTGCCGGACATCTCCGCGCTGGTGCTCAAGGAGATGAAGGCCATCGCGGAGACGTACCTGGACCGCCCCGTGAAGAAGGCGGTCATCACCGTGCCGGCCTACTTCAACGACAACCAGCGCCAGGCGACCAAGGACGCGGGCCGCATCGCGGGGCTGGAGGTGCTGCGCATCCTCAACGAGCCCACCGCGGCGGCGCTCGCCTACGGCTTTGGCCGGGACGTGAGCCAGCGCGTGGTGGTGTACGACCTGGGCGGCGGCACCTTCGACGTCTCCATCCTGGAGATTGGCAAGGACGTCTTCGAGGTGCTGTCCACCGCGGGTGACACCTACCTGGGCGGCGACGACTTCGACGACCGCATCATGACGTGGCTGGCCGACGACTTCCTCAAGCGCACGCGCCTGGACCTGCGGCAGAATAAGTTCTGCCTGCAGATGCTCAAGGACGCGGCGGAGCGGGCGAAGATCGACGTGGGCGGCACCGGCGTGGCCGAGGTCTTCTGCGAGGGCATCTGCCAGGACGCCCAGGGCAAGGTGCTGGACCTGGAGGCGCGGCTGACCCAGGACCAGTTCAACCGCATGGTGATGGACCTGGTGCAGCGCACCTTCAAGGTGTGCGACGAGGCCCTGCAGTCCGCGCGCATGACGGCCGCGGACATCGACGCGGTCATCCTCGTGGGCGGCCCCACGCGCCTGCCCATCATCCGCAACTCCGTGCGCCACTACTTCCAGAAGGAGCCCAAGGAGGGCATCAACCCGGATCAGGTCGTCGCCATGGGCGCGGCGCTCCAGGCCAATGCCCTCATGGACAGCGCCACCGAGACCTTCCTGGTGGACGTGACGCCCCTGACCCTGCGCATCGGCACCGTGGGCGGCTACACCGAGAAGATCATCGACAAGAACACCCCGGTGCCCATCGATCGCTCCAAGAGCTTCACCACCAGCCGCGACGGCCAGGAGAAGGTGAAGATCCGCGTCTACCAGGGCGAGAGCAACCGGGCCGACGAGTGTGAGATGCTCGGCGAGTTCGAGTTCTCCGGCTTCCGCGTGGGCTACCGGGGCGAGGTGAAGATCGACGTGACGTTCGAGATCAACACCGACGGCATGGTGAACGTCTCGGCGGAGGACCCGGAGACGGGCCAGAAGACGTCCACCACGCTCACCATGTCCTCGGGCCTGTCGGAGGCGGACATCCAGCGCTCCATCCAGGCCAACCAGCAGCTTCAACTCGCGGGTCATGGGGAAGACCTGCCCGCGGCCGCCCCTCGCCGGGGCAGATGAGTTCGCACCATGTCCCAGCCCCCCAATGGTGGCGGCAAACCCGCCGCGCCTCCGCCGCCCCCGGCCGAGGCCTCCCAGACCCCGACCGCCGCGCCGGCCTCCCCGGGCGTGGCCGCCCCGCTGCCGAGCGTCGCGCGCCCCACGGTGAAGCTGCCCACCGTTCCGCCCGTCGCCTCGGCCGCGCGGCCCACGACGAAGATTCCCGCGGTGCCCCCCGCCGCGCCGCCGGCGGCGCCCCCCGTGCGCCCTCCGGGCACGCCCACGGGCTCCCGGCCCACGGTGGGCGGGATTCCGAGCATCGCGCCCGCGCGAGCCTCGTCCCCGGGAGTGCCGCCCGTGCCCCCGCGTGTCGCGAGCCCGTCCGCCACGGCGCTGCCGCCCGTGGTGCCCCCTAGCGCGCCCGCGCGGCCCCCCTCGGGCGTGGGCATCGCCCGGCCGCCGCCCCCGCCCCCCTCGGCCATCCAGCCGCCCCCGCGCCCGTCCATGCCGTCCATCGCGCCGCTCGTGCCGTCGGTGGCGCCCGCCATCGCCCCAGCCGTGGCTCCGGCCATCGCCCCGGCCGTGGCGCCGGTGACGCCACCCGCCGCGGCCGTCGCCCGCCCCACCCTGTCCACGCCCGCCGCCCCGCCGCCTCCGCCCCCGGCCGCCAGCAAGTCCGAGCCGGATCCGGCGCAGATGGCCTCGCTCGCCGCGCGCTGCGCCCGGCTGGATGAGCTGGACTACTTCGAGATCCTCATGGTGGAGCGCACGGTGCCCCCCGCGGACATCAAGAAGGCCTTCTACCGCGAGAGCCGCGCCTACCACCCGGACCGCTACTTCCACCTGGACGACAAGGAGCTCAAGGAGCGCGTCAACGAGCTCTACAAGCGCGTCACCGAGGCCTACTACGTGCTGCGCGACGACGCGAAGCGCCGCCAGTACACGGCCGACATCTCCGGCCCGGAGCGCGCCCACAAGCTGCGCTTCACCGAGACCTCCGAGGCCGAGACGCGCGCCGCGTCCAAGCGCCAGGTGGAGGAGCAGATCGGCGTGCACCCCAAGGGCCGCCAGTTCTACCAGACGGGCGCCGCGGACGCGGACGCTGGCCGGTGGGCCTCGGCCGAGCGCAACCTGAAGATGGCGCTCACCTACGAGCCCGCCAACGCGCGCTACAAGGAAAAGCTCGCCGAGGTGCAGAAGGTGCTGCTCGAGGAGGCGCGCAAGCAGGGCGACGCCTTCAAGATTCGCTGACGGGCGCCAGGCGGCCCACGGGAAAGACTCCGCGTGACGATCGATCTCATCATCCTGGGCCTGACGCTGGTGTTCGCCCTGGTGGGCGCCGCGACCGGGGCGGCCCGGCAGATCGCCCACATGTTGGCGCTCACCGCGGCCTGGTTCGTCTCACGCCGGCTGGGCCCCGTGCTGGGGCCGCGCATGGCCGAGCTGCTCGGGGGCACGCCGCTGCTCATCGGCACGCTCGCCGCCTCGCTCCTGCTCTTCGTCGTGCTGCTGGTGACGGTGCGCTACGTGCTCACCCAGATCCTGCGGCGGCTCTTCGGCGCCCAGGATTCCGAGAAGCGCGGGGTGGATGGTGCCCTGGGCTTCATTCTCGGCGGCCTCAAGGTCGTGCTCATCGCCTACGTGGCGCTCAGCGCGCTCGTCTTCGTGGAGAAGAACGTGGTGGTGGCGGGCAAGAAGTTCGGCCTGTCGCCCAAGGACTCGCTCTGCTTCGACCTGGCGCGGCGCTACAACGCCTTCGAACTGACGCAGTTCTCCGCGGTGCGCGACATGGTGGCGGTGACGCGGGTGATGACCCACCCCGAGCAGGCCCGGCACCTGTCCAATGATCCGGCCTACAAGGCCCTCAAGCAGGACCCGCGCTACCAGAAGGCGCTGTCGGACCGGAACCTGCGCGCCGCGATCGAGCGCGGCGACACCCAGGAGGTCCTGCGCAGCAACATCGTGATGCAACTGCTGCAGGATCCCGAGTTCGTCGCCCGGCTCGGAGCGGTGGCCCATGCCTCCGAGTCGGACGATGCGGCGCCCCGGGAGAAGGCGGCGCCGCGAGGGGACGTCAAGCCCCGAGCCCCGCCCCCGCCTCGAGCCCCACCAGCCGGCTCCGGACGAACTCCCGATCCACGGTGACGCGGCGCATGCGCCGCTCGGGCGCGTCGAACATCACGTCCGCCATCACGTGCTCGATGATGGAGCGCAGGCCGCGGGCCCCCAGGCCCTTGTCCACCGAGAAGTGCACCACCTCGCGCAGGGCGTCCTCGGTGAGGTCCAGCTCGATGCCGTCCATGCCCAGGAGCTCCCCGTACTCGCGCACGATGGAGTCGGGCGGCTCGGTGAGCACGCGCAAGAGCTCCGGCTCGCCCAAGAGGCCCAGCTGCACCACCACGGGCAGGCGGCCGAGGAACTCCGACAGCATGCCGAAGTCCACGAGCTGCTTGGTGGTGATGCGCCGCTGCAGCCGCTGGGTCTCCGACGAGCCAAAGCCCATGACCCGCGACTCGGACAGGTGCCCGTACTCCTGCAGGTCCGAGAACGTGCCCGCGCAGATGAACAGGATGTCCCGGGTGTCGATGGAGACCGTGTCCCCGCGGTTGAAGGACTGGGTGACGTTCATGGGGACGAAGACCTCACGTCCCTCCAGGAGCTTGAGCAGCGCCTGCTGCACGCCCTCGCCGCCGATGTCCCGGCTGCCCGCCCCGTTGCGCGCGCCCTGGGAGCGCCGGGCGATCTTGTCCACCTCGTCGATGAAGATGATGCCGCGCTGGGTGTCCTCCACCGAATGGTTGGACTTGAAGAGCAGGTCGGCGACCATGACCTCCACGTCCTTGCCGTAGTAGCCGGCCTCCGTGTACTCGGTGGCGTCCACGGTGGTGAAAGGCACGGAGAGGATCTCCGCCAGGTTGCGGGCGATGTGCGTCTTGCCGCTGCCCGTGGGTCCGATGAGCAGGATGTTGGACTTCTTGATGAGCGAGGCGCGCCGCATCCGGCGGGCTTGAACCCGCTTGAGGTGGTTGTGCGCGGCGATGGCCACGGCCCGCTTGGCCGCCTCCTGCCCGATCACGAAGCGGTCGAGCCGCTCGTAGATCTCCCGGGGAGTCAGGATGGGTGATTCCCTGCGTGCGGACGACTCCATGTATCCTCTCCTTCTCGTCGGACGGCTGGAGCTGCTTTCCACTGGAAGAGTAGGAATCCACTGGTCGACGGCCCATCCATTCCAGGGCAGGCAGGCACTGGACGCCGCTCGGCCGGTCGCTCCGCAACCAAGGGTTGAACCCTGGGTGGATTCCCGATACTTCCCGCGCCGTCCACTGTTGGACTGCGCCACCCCAGACCGGGAGATCAGGAACGCCGATGCCTTCCCACACCCCTCAGCACCGATGGACCCTCGCCGACGCCCAGGACACCTACGGCATCCGAAACTGGGGCTCGCCCTACTTCGGCGTCAACGACAAGGGTCATGTGTGCGTCCATCCGGACGGGCCGAGCGCCCCGAGCATGGACCTCAAGGAGCTGGTGGATGAGGTGCGGCGCCGGGGCATCGGCCTGCCGTTGCTGCTGCGGTTCACGGACGTGTTGCGCCACCGCGTGGTGCACCTGAACCACGCCTTCCGCAAGGCCATCTCCGAGCACAACTACAAGGGCGTCTACCAGGGCGTCTACCCCATCAAGGTCAACCAGCACCGCTACGTGGCGGAGACCATCGTCGAGACCGGCAAGCAGTTCGCCTACGGCCTGGAGGCCGGCAGCAAGCCGGAGCTGCTCGCGGTGATGGCGCTCCTGGATCAGGAAGACGCGCTCGTCATCTGCAACGGCTACAAGGACGAGGAGTACGTGGAGACGGCGCTGCGCTTCTCGCGCCTGGGCCGCAAGGTCATCCTCGTGGTGGAGAAGCCCAGCGAGCTGCCGCTCATCGCCGAGGTGGCGCGCAAGACGGGCATCTCCCCGCGCATCGGCATGCGCGTGAAGCTGTCCAGCCGCGGCGCCGGCCGGTGGGAGGCCTCGGGCGGAGACCGCTCCAAGTTCGGCCTGTCCTCCTCCGAGCTGATGGCGGCGCTGGGCTTCCTGCGCGAGTCGGGGCTGCTGCCCTGCTTCGAGCTGTTGCACTTCCACCTGGGCAGCCAGATCTCCAACATCCGCAACGTGAAGAACGCGCTGCGCGAGGTGGGCCGCTTCTTCGTGGAGGTGGCGCGCCTGGGGGCGCCGCTCAAGTACCTGGACGTGGGCGGCGGCCTGGGCGTGGACTACGACGGCTCGCAGACCAACTTCACCTCCTCCATGAACTACACCACGGAGGAGTACGCCAACGACGTGGTGTTCTCCGTGATGGAGGCGTGTGACGCCGCGGGCGTGACGCACCCCACCCTCGTGTCCGAGTCCGGCCGCGCCATCGTGGCGCACCACGCGGTGCTCATCGTGGACGTGCTGGGCACCAGCGAGTTCGACCCGGCGCAGGTGCCGGAGAAGGTGGACGAGAAGGCGCCCAGCGTGGTGCGCAACCTCTGGTCCTCCTTCCGCGACGTGACGAACAAGAACCTGCTGGAGACCTACCACGACGCCCAGGAGTACAAGGAGGAGAGCCTCACCCTCTTCTCCCTGGGCCACCTGTCGCTCGAGCAGCGCGTGACGGCGGAGAACATCTTCTGGGCGCTCTGCCACAAGATCATGCGCACCGCGCGTGAGGCGGGGGAGATCCCCGAGGAGCTCGAGGCGCTGGAGAAGCAGCTGTCGGACACCTACTTCTGCAACTTCTCGGTGTTCCAGTCGCTGCCGGACTCGTGGGCCATCGATCAGCTCTTCCCGATCATGCCCATCCACCGGCTCAACGAGAAGCCCACGCGCCAGGGCGTGCTCGCGGACATCACGTGCGACTCGGACGGGAAGATCGACCACTTCATCGACAAGCGCGAGGTGAAGGACGCGCTCGAGCTGCACTCGCTCAACAACGATGACTACTACCTGGGCATCTTCCTGGTGGGCGCCTACCAGGAGATCCTCGGCGACCTGCACAACCTCTTCGGCGACACGCACGCGGTGCAGGTGTCCCTGGCGCCCAACGGCGGCTACCTGATCGACCACGTGGTGGAGGGCGACACGGTGACCGAGGTGCTCAACTACGTGAGCTACAACAAGGACGACCTCGTGGCGAAGCTGCGCAAGTCCACCGAGGTGGCGCTGCGCAACGGCCGCCTGACCCTGGACGAGTCGCGCCAGCTCTTGCGCCTGTACGAGGAAGGCCTGTCCGGCTACACGTACCTGGAGCGCGAGGTGGACGCCTCCTTCGTGGCCAACAACGGCCAGCTCAAGCTGGTGGTGCCCGAGAACAAGGCCTCTCCCGGCACCGGCACCTGAGCAGGTCCGGCCACACGCCGTGAACCCAGGGCCCCGGGCACCCAGCGGTGTTCCGGGGCTCTTTCTTCGTGGAGCACCCATGTCCAGCGCGAATCCCTACGAACTCATCCCCGCCGCCTGGCGCGACGCCGTGGCGGCCGCCCTCCGCGAGACGTTCGGCAGTGAGGACGGCGTCGTCCTGGCGCCGCTGCACGGCGGCTACTCCGGCGCCCCCGTGCTCAAGCTCACGGTCGCGGGCCAGCCCCACGTGCTGCGCGTCATCCACGCGCCCTCGCCGCTCAACAGTCCCCCGCGCCACTTCGCCTGCATGCGCACCGCCGCCGAGCGGGGCCTCGCGCCCGCTGTGCTCTTCGCGGACGACCGGACGGGGGTCTGCATCACCCGCTACATCGACACCCGGCCCCACACGCCGCTGCTCGCGACCGACGAGGGCCTCGCGCGCTTCGGCGAGCTGCTGCGCCGCCTGCACACCGGCCCCGCCTTCCCCGTCTTCCTGGACGCGCTCCAGATGATCCAGGGCGGCCTGGGCACCCTCGTGGGGGCGAAGTACCCCATCCCCGCGCTCGTGCAGACCTTCCTCGACCGGTTCGAGACGGTGCAGCGCGCCCTGCGGCCCCACCTCACGCTGGCGCCGTGCCACAACGACCTCAACCCCAACAACCTGCTCTTCGACGGCGAGCAACTGTGGCTCGTCGACTGGGAGACGGCGTGCATGGGCGACCCGTTCCTCGACCTGACCACGGCGATGCTCTGGTTCGACTTCTCCCCCGCGCGGGAGGAGACCCTGCTGCGCGCGTACTGGGGCGCGGAGCCCACGCCCTGGCAGCGGGCCCGGCTGGAGGTGACGCGGCAGGTGTCGCGGTGCTTCTACGCCCTCGTCTTCCTGCTGCTCTCGCTCCAGAGCGGACAGCGCCCGCCCGCCTCACTGCCACAGGGAGACGCGCTGCCGTCCTGGTCCGAGGCCCGGCGGGCCCTCGGCATGGGAACGGTCGCGGCGCAGGGCCCGGACTACCGCTTCCATCTGAGCCTCATCCTCTCCCGGGACGCGCTCGAGGCCATGGAGCGCCCGGCGTTCACCCAGGCGCTCCAGCTGCTCGGCGCGACCTAGCGCTTGTAGGTGTCCACGGCCTGGCGGCCCACGGCCGGGTCATCCGTGAAGAAGCCGTCGATGCCCGCGGCGAGGTAGAGCTGGATCTCCTTCACCGCGCTCGCGTCGGCGCGCGTGCTGTCGGTCCCCTCGACCTTGTAGGGCGCCGTCATGAAGCTGTTCTCCGGCCGGAAGGTGTAGGGGTGCACGAGCAGCTTCGCCGCGTGGGCGTTGCGCACCAGCGCGCTCGGCGCCTGGAACGTCCCGCCAGCGTCCACGTCGATGATGCTGCGCTTGTAGGGGCCCACGGCGTTGGCGTAGGTGGCGATCTCCTTCATGCCCGCCTCCGTCATCAGGTCCGCGTAGGTGCGCGCGTCGCCCGCCTTGACGAAGTCGTAGGGCTTGCGGGCCGCCTCCTCCATCAGCTGCACCAGCTTCCAGTTGGGCTGGGTGGTGCCCAGCTTCGTGTGGAACTCCTTGAGGTTGGCCACCTCGAAGGACTGGATGTAGACGGTTGCGGTCGTCTTGGTGAAGTCGTCCGCCTTGAGCGCCGCGATGAGCTTGTCCTCCAGGGGCAGCCCGATGGACTGGAAGTAGGTCGGGTGCTTGGTCTCCGGGTAGATGGCGATGGTGCGGCCGCTGCTCGCCGACAGCTTCTTGGCGAGCGCGATCACCTCGGCGAGCGTGGGGATCTCGAACTGGTCGTTGTACTGGGTGTTGCCCGGACGGATCTGCGGAATGCGCTCGCGCGCGCGCAGCGTCTTGAGCTCCTCCAGGGTGAAGTCCTCGGTGAACCACCCCTCGAGCGACACGCCGTCGATGACCTTCGTCTTCTTGCGATCGGCGAACTCGGCCTTGGTCGACACGTTCGTGGTGCCGGAGATCTCGTTCTCGTGGCGGGCCACGAGGAAGCCGTCCTTGGTGGACACGAGGTCCGGCTCGATGATGTCCGCGCCGTCCTCGACGGCCTTGGTGTAGCTGGCCAGCGTGTGCTCGGGCCGCAGGGCGCTCGCGCCGCGGTGGCCCACCACGAGCACCTTCTCCGCGAGCGGCGGCGTGGTGTCGGGACCGGGCTCGGGGTTGGGCATGGGCGTCGAGCCACCACCACAGGCCACCAGCGTCAGGGAGCAGGCCGCGGCGAAGGAACGAAGGGAGGAAGGAAGCTGCATGGGGGTGTCTCCTGGCACGAGGACCCAGTCGTCCTGGGGGGCCAGGGGCATAACACCGGCGGGTGACATCCCCGTGAAAGACTTTGTCAGCCCACGCCGGAGGAGACGGCCGGGGTCTCGCCACTACGCGGTGCGTCTTGCATTGAGGGCCGGGGGAGTGGAAGGGGCGGCAATCCGACCCCCCAGCGAAAGAGGGGCCAGGTCTTCAGGAGGCTGAAGAGCAGCCACGGCCCGACGCCTCCCGCCAGGGCCCCCAGTATCAGGTGCGAGGCCAGGGGCGCGCCCGGCATCACCCGCTCCCACAGGACCCGGGCGCCCGACACGAAATAGAGATGGAAGAGATAGAACTGCATGCTGATGGAGCCGACGAAACACACCCCGCGCCAGAGCCCGCGCCAGGGCTCATGCCGTGAACCCAGGCGCCGCAGCAGGACGGCGAGGCAGAACACCAGACAGAAGCCCAACGGGCCGTTGAGGGTGCACGTCCAATCGTAGTGCTCGCGCGCGAGGAGCGCGTGGATGCCGCCGAGCAACCCCAGGAGCCCCAACCCCAGGAGCACGTGCCACGCCACGGACCAGCGCAGCAGGACCCGGCCCACGGCGGGCAGCACCGGCTGGACGAGCACGCCCAGGGCGAAGAAGCGGTTCCAATACGTGAGCAGCGCGACGTACTCGCCCACGTCCGGGGACACCCGGTCGTTCCAGAGCAGCACGGCCCCATGGGCCACCAGCGCGCCGACGAAGTAGACGCCCCGATGCCAGGGGCCGGACCCCGTGAGGCGCGAGAAGAGCCACCCGGCGAGCGAGCACCAGAACAGCACGTGCACGAACCAGAAGATGGTCGCCTCGGGAGACCAGGCGCCCGGGAGTTGGCGCAGGACGTCGCGCCAGCCCTCGGCCTCGCGCGGCCACCCCCCGGACAACGTCTGCGCCAGGAGCAACAGGGGCGCCCAGAGCGACAGGGGCACCAGCAGCGTGCTCACCTTCTTGGCCAGCACCGCGTTCCACGGCCGATCCCCTCGACCGAACACCGCCAGGGCCACGCCCGAGCACATCACCATCACCGCCATGTTGAAGCTGTGGATGAACTCGAAGGCGGACTGGAGATCCGCCCGGTCCGCGGGGAAGAGCTTGCGCACACCGTGATGGGCATCCACGCCCAGGACATGCACGACGATCACCAGCCCGATTCCCATCCCCCGCATGCAGAACAAATCGCGGGAGAGCTTTTGTCTGTCTTCGCCGTGGGTGAGCACCTCTTCCTCGTTACACGAAAAATCCAGACAGAACCGGAAGAAAAGAAGACCTTTTGCGTCCCTGACAATCATTGGGTTGTTGGTGGGCGGAAGCCCCGCCCCCCGGGGCCAGGGGTCCGCGTCCCACATCGTCCCCGGGAAGAGCCCCGGCCGCCAAAGACAAGCACGGTGAAGGCGGTGCCCCCGGGAAGGGCACTCAGAACCCGATCACCTCGTTGGCCACGTGGGCCGACAGGCCACCGTCCCTCACCAACGTGCTGCCGTTGATGTAGCCACCGAAGGGCCCGACCTCCCAGATCGTCTGGGCCTCTTCCTCCATGGACAGCATGTCGGCCGGGCTGAACTCCGGACGCGCGTGCCAGAAGGACGTGTAGACGGCCCCCGGGGAGAGGAGCGTGGCCCGGACCGAGTGGGGCTTGCCCTCTTCATTCACGTCGATCGTCTTGCGCCAGTCTTGAACCGAGAGTTCCAGGATGGGCGCGAACACCCCACCCCCGAGCAGTTCACCAGCAGGTGGACGGCCCCAGCGTCCTCTCCACCTGGTCGGACATTCCGGCCACGGAGGCCTCGTCCGTGACGTCCACGGGCAGGGCCTCCGACGTCACCCGTGGCACGTCGTTCGAGGCACACACCACGCGCAGGCCCTCCGCTCGCAGCCGACCGAACACCGCCTGGCCCATCTCTCCGGTCCCACCCACGACGATCGCATTCCGAGCGCTCATGCGGGGGGACTATAGGACGCACGCGTTTCCTCGGAGGGAGCGAAGAACGGGAGCGAGGTGTGGCCGCCACAGGAGTTCACGCCCACCTGCCCGTGGCGCTCGGGTGCGCGGGCGGCGATACCGAGCCGCCGCCGCAAGGACACCAGGGGCTCTTCCCACAGCGTCTCGAAGCGCTCGCCCAGCAAGGACGCGGCGGCGACGCCTCGCTCGAAGTCCTCGCGCTGGATGTGCCCCGCGTAGATGTCGCGCAGGTGCTTGTAGCGACCCTCCTGGATGTCCGGGTGCACCGCCGCTTCCGCCAGGAAGGAGGCGAGCGCGACAGGCGCCACGCCGAACACGAACGACTGGACGGCGACCTCGTCCGCGTCCGACGTTTCATACGCGCCCAGCACGTGCATGAAGTCATGGCACTTGTTGAGCCGGTGGACGGCGTACTGCGTGGGCGTCGCGTCCGCGCCGAGCCGCGCCTGGATGGGGAAGAAGTCGGGAGACAGCCGGTAGTGCGCCATGTACCGCGCGTAGCAGGACCCGAACGAGCCTTCCGGCAGCGTCGCCAGCGCCCCGACATCCGGCGGCGCGGGATCCCACCGCTCGGCATGCAGTCGCCGGAAGCCGGGCCGCGCGAGCAGGGCGGCATCGCTGGCCGCTTGGAGCTCGGGAGCGGTCAGCGGGGAGATGATGTCCTCCAAGCGGACGTGCCGCCGCATGAGGCTTCGCGCGAGTTCGTCGAGAGGATCGCTCATGCCCTTACGATACGTTCTTCCCGACAGGCCCTTCAAATGGTGTGTTCAACGCTTGCGCCAGTTCATCACCCGCGCGAGGAACACGGTGCCAAAGACAAGCACGGTGAAGGCGGCGGTGTAGCCCAGGAAGATGAGCCATCCGGTGGTGGTGCCGGGAATTCCCACCGCGAGGCTCATGTCCTCGAACTGCGCGCCGGAGAAGAAGCCACACGCGAGGCTGATCGGCAGGAAGACGAACACCAGCAGGCCCACCATCCGGTCGAACTGGTCCCGCTTGTACTGGTCCAGCTCGGCGGCCTGATCCTTCATGGCCTCCACCGTCTCCTGCAACCCATGCAGCGAGTGCCAGGCGAGGTAGCGCGCGTTGATGTCGGGGTCCTCGCTCACGCGCGTGTGCCAGAGGGAGTTGGTGAAGAGCATCACGTCCGAGCGGACGCTGCGCGCCGGCCGCAAGCTCTGCCAGCGGGACGTGCGGTAGCGCTGCTCCACCTCGGCCATGCGCCGGCTCGTCTCGAAGGCCGAGTAGCGCTGCCCCATGGTGAGCAGGAAGAGGAGCGCATCGCGATCCGTGGCGAGCGGCCCCCGCTCCTCCTCCTCGATGAGGAACTCCAGCCGGGCGCCGCCCGTGGGACACAGCCAGTGCTCCGTCTCCCCCGCGGCGTCGCGCAGCACCCGTCGGCTCTCGGCCGCGGCCTCCGAGGGCAGCTTCTCCAGCGTGGGCTCCGTTCCGGAGGCGAGCGCGTGAAACAGCCCCTGCATGGAGCGCGAGTCATCCAGCATGGACGAGCGGCCGCGGGAGATGCGGTAGGCGCCATAGACGAACCAGCGCTCGGCGCCCAGGGGAGACAGCCAGGGGGCCAGGGCCCGCAGGGGCTGCAACTCCCACAGTGCCCGCCCGTCCACCAGCGCCGCCTGCTCCTGCGCGAGCGCGTACAACGAGGTGGGCTTCGCCAGCGTCCGGACCACCCACACGGCCACGAGCCGGTTGGGATAGACGGAGACGTGGACGGTGTGCCCCTCGGTGGGCTTCTCGTAGTGCAGCACGTCCGCCTCGTGCGTGGACCCGAGGAAGGAATTGACCACCGCGGGATGGAAGGCCGCGCCCTGAAGCGACAGGTCGCAGCGGCGAAAGCCCCGCGACAGCAACTCCACGTCCGGCGCCGGTCCCCGCCAGAGGAAGGGCCGGGCGAAGAGGGTATGGGCCTTGAGCACGTGGACATGGCGGCCCACGTTGAAGCAGCTCCACAGGTGCTCCCACAGCTCGCGGCGCGACAGCCGGGTGCCCGAGTACGGCCCGGCCACCATCGTCGCGCGGCCCGTGGGGCTCGCGTAGCCATCCGAGTACCACGGATCCGAGTAGTCGTTGGGCTGGCGCTCGAAGCGCCGCGTGCCGCGCGTGCGGGGCGCGCCATCCAACAGGCGGGGCCCCTCCAGCTCGTCCAGCTCGCCCGCGAGCGCGCCGAGCGTGCCCGCGCGCTCGGGGGTGAGCGAGAACGAGTGCCAGGCGCGCGAGTGCTCCGTCCGGGAGATGTGGAGGGCCATGAAGTCGAAGCCCTGACCGTAGTGGGTGTGGGTGGTGTCCCCGCGCGCGAGCAGCCGCAGCACGGTGACGTCCTGGAAGGAGGACAGGAAGAGCGCGTCCACGCGCCGGGGCGTCTCGTCCGGGTCATCGCCCAGGGGGATGTCGAGCTGCACGCACTGGGCGCGAGACAGCTCGGCGCGGTAGAGCAGCGCGTCCGCCTTGAGCCGCCGGGAGACGGCCGGTGGAATGAGCACGTCGGGCAGCCGCGTCAATTCGGGCAGGGACCGCGCCGTCATCACCACCCGGGCCATCAGCTCCAGCACCTCGCGCGGAGGCTGCGACGTCTCCGAGGGCCAGAGCTTCAAGGCGGCGTAGAACACCGTGCCCAGGGCGTGCTCGTACTCGCCCACCGTCTCGGTGTGCCCTTGCTCCCACTCGCCCACGTAGTCGACGAGGGCCTCGGCGCTCTCGGGCCAGGCGCCGTACAGCAGCCGGTGGCCCGCCAGCAGGGCGGCGCACAGGACATCGAGCGTGAGCACCGAGGGCACGCGCACGGTGATGGGTTCGCTCTCGCCCTCGGCCAGGCGATCGAACGTGTCCGCGGACAGCAGGACGGCGCCCGTGGAGGAGCGCACCGCGCGCCGCGTCCACTGGGGCAGCTTCCACGACAGCATGTGCGGATGCGCGACCTGGGCCTCGGTGCGCGAGCCCACGCTGAAGAACAGCTCCCGGCGCCTCGGCTCCACGCCGGGAAGGACCTTCTCCGCGCTCCACTGGACGTGCTGCGTGTCCAGGACGAACTCCACCAGTCGCCGTACCTTCGCATCCATGGAGCGCCTTATAGGCGCATCCGTGGCGCGGGTGCGCTCACGCGGCTACGCGGGCTCGCGGGTGGGGTTGATGCGCAGCACCGAGCCCGTGTCCTCGCCCAGGAAGGCTTCCTCGGAGGCCTTCTGCCGCCAGCGCTCCAGCGCGCGCTGCTGCTGCTCGGCGCGTTGGATGAGGACGTTGAAGTCGAAACGGCCCAGACGGGGCTCCTTGCTCGCCAGGCGCCGCAGGGTCCGCCAGAGCGCCAGGCGCCCCTCGGTTCCCAGGCACAGCGCCTCCAGCTCCACCACCCGACTCAAGGGAGAGTAGCTCACCAGCCGGCCATTGAGCTTGAGCCGACCCCACTTCTCGCCCATCCACGCCAGGCTCTGCTTGAACAGATCCTGCTTGAGGCCCAGCGACCGCCGCACGGCCTGCAGTTGAGCGCGGTCCGCCTGGAGGTCCTCCACGAAGCCCGCCAGGAAGTCGCCCAGGGGCTGCCCCTCATTCTCCGCGTGGGCCCGCCGGGCCATTTCCAGGCCCGCCACGGAGCCCATCAGGTGGTCGTTCAGGTAGATGCCCAAAAGGTCCAGTTTCACGCCGCCCTCCTCGTGCTCGCCGGGTGTGTGGGAAATTCGGCATGCACGGGAGGCGGCGCAGCGGAGCCCGCCCGCGCACTCGAGGAGCGAGCGGCGGGGCGAGCGCTCCAGGGCCTTACTGGGCGGCGTCCGGGTAGCGGAAGCTCATGGGCAGCTTCACGTCCGGATGCAGGCTCCGGGACACGGGGCAGCCATGGGCGACCTCCTCCAGACGGGCGCGGTGCGCCGCGGACAGCCCCGCGGGCATGTCGATCTCCAGCACCAGCTCCCCGATGCGCCGGGGCGGCGGCGTCATGCGCTTCTCCACCCGCGCGCGGGCGTCGCCCAGGGTGATGCCTTCCCGGGAGGCGGCCAGCGCCATGGTGGTGAGCACGCACGAGGCGAGCGCGGCCCCCATGAGGTCCGTGGGCGAGAACGAGCCCCCGGTGCCCCCGTTGTCCTTGGGGGCCTCGGTGGTGATGCGTGTGCCGGAAGGGCCGTGCTGCAGTTGGCAGTGGAATCCCGGCGCGGTCGCGACGGTCATCTCGACACCGGTGGGGGGGGACGTGGGCTGGCTCATGTCAGGGCTCCTGGGTGGAAAATCGCGGGGAGGGACTACCGCACGTAGGTCTCGTGCTCCTCCGGATCCGGCTTCTGCTCGTCGGGGCTCCAGTCGATCGTCTTGAGCAGCGACTTGTGGCGCTTCTTCACGTCCGCGTCGAGGAAGGACACCGCCTCCTGCATCACGTCCATCAGCCGGCGCGGCTTGCGCTTCATCTTCGAGTCGCTCAGGAGCGCGTGGGTGAGCCAGGGGAAGACGGCCGTGACGTCGGTGTGCACGTACATGGAGCCCGCCTCCACCGCCTCGATGGAGACCTTGCCCCAGGTGTGGCCCTCGCCCGCGGGGCAGCTGGACAGGGCGCCGTTGTCCACCGGGTCCACGCAGAACTGCACGTCGATGTCGAAGCCGTCCGTGGGCACGCCGAGGATTTGATCCAGCAGCGGCTCGCCCTGCAGCGTGTAGTTCTTGGGCACGCCGCCGCCGAGGATCCAGATGGCCAGCTTCTTGTTGAAGTTGTGGCGGCAGTAGTGCTGGATCGCCGACATCCAGTAGACGTCGTCGTTGATGTCGATCTCGAACTTGAACTCGGCGCCGAGCATGCGCTTGAGCTTCACGGCGTTGAGGAAGATGGAGCCGTCCTGCACCGCGCCCACGAAGATGGGCACCGCGTGCTTGTAGCAGGTGGACAGGAGCGAGGGCTGCTTCACGCCGAGCTGCTTCTCGATGGCGGCGATGTTCTTGCCCAGCAGGTAGTGGAACTCCGGCGTGGTCATCTTGCGCTGGAACTCGGGGCGGCGCAGCAGCGCGGAGAAGAGCCGGTCGGTGTCGAGCAGCGCCTCTTCCCAGAAGCCCAGGTCGTAGATGCGGATGATGCGCGCCAGGCGGTACTGCAGGTCACCCGCGTTGGGGTTCACCTCGCGGATGGCGTGGCCGATGATGCGGTGGGCATCGTGGTAGAGGTTGGCGCCCGTGGTGGTGAGCGCCGAGATGATGCCCTTCTCGATGAGCGGGATGATGCAGCTCTGGTGCAGGCCCGCGGGCGTCATCGCGCCGGAGAGCGTGAGGAAGATGGAGGCGTCCACTTCCATGGAGCGGCGCATGAGCTCGAAGGCGGTGCGCTCCTGGCGACCCACGTAGGCGGAGAAGGCGTGCGCGAGCAGCTCGGCGGGGGTCTCCTTGCCGGTGATGGGGCGCGGGTCCGCCTTGCGCGCGCCCGAGTAGTGGGCGCGCAGGTTCTTCTTGGAGTTGGAGGGGGTCTTGGCCATGGCGGGCCGATCTACCACCACCCTCGCGGCGAGGGGAGTCCGGGTTTACTTGCGCTTCTTCCCTCCGCTGGCCTCGGGCCCGGGGGGCGTCCCGGTAGGGGCGAGCATGCGCTCGCGGACCTGCTCGGCGCTCAGGTGACCGGTGTCCGCCACGAGGCAGGAGACGAACGCCAGGTCGGCCAGCACCCGATGGGCCCGGGTGCGCACGGCCTCATCCTCGGAGGCGAGCGCCTCGGAGGCCGCCGCGACATAGCTGCTCGCCAGGGACTCGAAGAGGTACACGCGGTTCTCGACGGTATCGTCCTTGGCCATGGGGCCCTCCGGGTTGCATGCTCCATCCTAGGGACGGCGGCGCGCGTCCTTCAACCCAAGCCCCGGGGAGCCCGCGTGATCGACCTGCATTCCCACACCACCGCGAGTGATGGCCAACACTCCCCCACGGAGCTCGTGGCCCTGGCGGCCGCGGCCGGGGTGACGGCGCTGGCCGTGACGGACCACGACACCGTGGAGGGCCTGGAGGAGGCCACCCGGGCGGCGCGCGGGCACGGCGTGGAGCTGGTGCCGGGCATCGAGCTGTCGGCGTTCGTGAACAAGCGTGAGGTGCACATCCTCGGGCACTTCGTGCGCCCGGACCATCCGCCCCTGGCGCGCTACGCCGCGCGCCTGCGGGTGGAGCGCGAGGAACGGATGGAGCGCATGGTGCGCCGGCTCCAGGAGATGGGCTTCCCCGTGCGGATGGAGGAGGTCCGGGCCCTGGCGGGAGACGCCCAGCTGGGCCGGCCCCACCTGGCGCGGGTGATGGTGGAGCGGCGCTGGTGCCTGGACGTGAAGCAGGCCTTCGACCGCTACCTGGGCGCGGGCAAGTCCGCCTGGGTGGAGCGCTTCAAGCTGGAGGGCGCGGACGCCATCCGGCTCATTCACGAGGCGGGGGGCACGGCGACCCTGGCGCACCCGGGAAGTTCGAAACTGGAGCGTTACGACATCCTCGTGCTCGCGCGCGCCGGACTGGATGGCCTGGAGGCCCTACACTCGGACCACAACCCGAGCGTGATGCAGCGCTACCTGAAGTTCGCCAAGGAATTCGATCTGGTTCCCACGGGGGGGAGCGACTTTCACGGGGAGCAGGTGACCCCGGGCCGACGTCCGGGAGACTCCCCCACCCCCCCGGAGAACTTCGCCCGGCTGCGGGCACGCGCCACCCACGCCCTTCCCACGAGCTGACCCATGCATTCCCCCACCCCTCTGAACGCCCTGCGCGAGCGCCTGCCCCGGCGCCCCACCCACAAGGACGGAATCCCCATCCTGCCCGGCGCCCTGCCGCTGGTGGGACATGTGCCCTTCAACCTGGGCGACTCGCTCGCCTTCATGCGCGAGGGCGCGGCCCAGGTGGGCCCCCTCTTCTGGATGCGCAGCCTCGGCTCCCAGATGCAGCTCGTCTGCATGGGCGAGCCGGGCTTCGAGCTGCTCAAGAACCGGGTGACCACCAGCGAGTTCATCCGCGAGCAGGCCCCCGACTTCATCGGCGACGCGCTCCTGTCGCGCGATGGCCCGTCGCACCGGGGCCTGCGCTCGGCCATGAGCGGTCCATTCACCCCCCGGGGACTGACCGCCAGCGGCGCCGCCGCGCTGTCCGCCGAGGTCATCGAGGCGAGCCTGGCCCGGCTGCCCTCCGGCCCCTTCTCCCTGCTCGGGGAGAGCCAGCGGCTCGCGCTCGACATCATCTTCCGCATCATGGGCATCGACCGCTCGGAGCTGGACGCGTTCAACCA
Organism: Archangium primigenium; assembly: GCF_016904885.1. Lineage (NCBI taxonomy): Bacteria > Pseudomonadati > Myxococcota > Myxococcia > Myxococcales > Archangiaceae > Melittangium > [Archangium] primigenium. The sequence continues at coordinate 3,965,933 of NZ_JADWYI010000001.1, read as the reverse complement.
GCACTACCGGGACTTCGTGCTCGGGGCGTTCCCGGTGAAGATCACCGTGCCCTACGGGCCCTACTGGCGCTCGCTGCGGGGGCGCAAGTGGCTGGATGCGCGCTTCTCCCAGCTCATCGCGGCGGCGCGCGGACGCTCGGACATGCAGGGCACGCTCGCGGCGCTGCTGGCCGCGCGCGACGAGGAGGGCCGGGAGCTCACGGAGGCCGACCTCATCCAGAACCTGCGGCTCGTGGCGCTCGCGGGGCACGAGACCTCCGCCTCGGTGATGGCCTGGGCGGGCATCGTGCTCGCCCAGCGGCCGGACCTCTGGCGGCAGCTGCTCGAGGAGTCGCAGGCGCCGTCCGCCCTGCCCCAGAGCCCCGAGGAGCTCAAGCGCCACCCGTTCGCCGAGGCGCTCTTCCGCGAGGTGCTGCGGCTCTACCCGCCCCTGTCGGCGACCGGGCGGCTGCTCACCGAGGACGTCACGCTGCACGGCCTCCCGGTGCCCAAGGGCACCATGGTGACCGTGCCCCTGGGCACCTACGGCTACGATCCCAAGCTCTTCCCGGACCCCGAGCGCCTGGACCCCACGCGCTGGATGGGTCGGCGCCAGCAGCCCTCGCCCATCGAGACCGCCCCGTTCGGGGGGGGGCCCCACTTCTGCCTGGGCTACCACCTGGCGTGGATGGAGATCGTGCAGTTCCTCGCGGGCTTCGCGCGCGAGGTGGGGCGCCGGGGACTGCGGCCCCGGCTCGTGATGGGCTCCGCGCCCCCGAAGCTGCGCTACCTGCCCTTCGGCCAGCCGCCGAAGAAGACGCTCATCGAGCTGGTGCCCGCCTGACGGACGCCCCGGGGCGCGCGGCCGCTCAGCGGTCGCGCGCCACCTTGAACTTGCTGGTGAGCACGGTGAGGCTGTCGGCCACGCTCTGCAGATCCTGCGCGATGCGGGTGGTGCGGCCCGTGGCGTCCACGCCCTGCTTCACCAGCTCCGCCACGTTGCGCGCGCCCTGCACGGCCTGCTCGCTGGACTGACGCTGCTGGCGCGTGGCGATGGTGATCTGCCGCGCGGCCTCGCTCGTGCCGCGCGCCAGCTCCACGATCCGCTGGAACACGGACGAGGCCTGCTCGGCCACCTCCACGCCCCGGTCGCTCGTGGCCATGCCCACGCGCGCCTTGCTGGCCGCCTCGTTGCCGGAGTCCTGCACCTTCTCCACGATGCGCGCGATGTCCCGCGCCGAGGCGGACACGCTCTCGGCGAGCTTGCGCATCTCCGCGGCCACCAGCGAGAAGCCCCGGCCCACCTCGCCCGCCTTGGTGCCCTCCAGCGCGGCGTTGAGCGCGAGCAGGTCCGAGCGCTCGGCGACCTGGTTGATGACCTGGGCGATCTTCGACACCTGCTGCAGGTCCTGGTTGAGGCCCACGATGGCGTCGGCCACGCCCTTGGACTCCATGCGGATGTCGTTGATGCCCGCGACCACCTGGGCCACCACGGCCATGGCCTCGGCCACCGCCTCGTGGGTGCGCCGCGCGCTGGACTCCACCACCTCCGTGGAACTGGAGATCTGCTCCGCGGTGCGGCTGAGCTCCTCGAAGGTGGCGGCGATCTGCTGGGCGTACGCGGCCTGCTGGTTGATGACGTGCTCCTGGTCCGCCGAGGCGCCCGACAGGCCCCGCGACGCGCTGGACAGCTGCTCCAGGCGCGTGAGGAGCTCGGACACGGTGCCGCGCAGCGTGCCGAGCATCTCGTTGAACGAGTACGCCATCATGCGCACCTCGCCCGCGGACGCCACGTCCACCTCGCTCAGGGACATGTCGCCCTGGGCCACCTCGCGCGCCGCCTGGGTCATGCGCGTCACGGGCTCGGCGATGGCCCGGCCGATGAAGAAGGACAGGAAGAGCCCCACGAGCAGGGCGCCCAGGAAGACGAACAGCGTGGTGCCCCGCAGGGCCTCCGCCTCCGCCTTCACCCGGGCCGTCTCCATGCCCACCACGTAGGTGTGTCCGCCGGGCAGCCCGCAGAAGGCGACCGGATGATCGTGCACGCGGCGCACCGAGCAGCCCGGGCCCTCCTTGGACAGGCCGCGCAGCCCCCGGGGAGGCTCTCCCCGCTCGGCGATCACCTCGCCCTCGGGGCCGAGCACCGCCTGGAAGGCCACGTCCGCGGTGCCATCCATGGACTCGAAGACGTCCGGCAACCGCTTGAGCACGTGCGCCCCCAGATCCCGGGGCGGCACGAGCGGCACCACGTTCACCAGGGGCGGCGCGGGCGGCGCGTGTCCCTGCTCGAACAGCAGCTCGATCTGCCGCGTGCCGAGCAGACCCCGATCATGCGCGCTTTCCTCGAGCCGACGCAGGCCCTGGTTCCACTGCTGCTTGGGAAAATAGAACCCGCAGAACAGCGCGACGGCGAGGCTGGGGACCAGCACCGCGAACGCTACCTGCCAGCGAAGACTCAACCGACCCCACATGTCTCCGGCGCCACTCCTGTCTGATCGCACGACGCGTCGGGAAGAGACCCTAGGCCCCGGGTGCTTGGAGCGTCAAACCCCCTGGTGGATGCCCCCTCGCACGCCGGGGGGGACCGCCGGGGGGCGCGGAGGACTTTCCGCTGTCATGTCCAGGGGTTGGCGATCCGGATTCGTCATTGACACCCCGTCCGGGTGTCCCTAGGGTCCGCCGCGATGAATCCCGCGATCGATCCCAACCCCCTGAGCCCCTACCTGCCGCTGGCCGTGGTGCTGCTGCTGGCGGGCGTGCTGGCGCTCGTCATCGTGCAAATGGCCGCCCTGGCGGGCCCCAAGCGGCCGAGCGCCATCAAGTCCGCGCCCTTCGAGGCGGGCTCGGAGAGCAGCGGCACGGCGCGCCAGCGCTTCGCGGTGAAGTTCTACGTGGTGGCGCTGCTCTTCATCGTGTTCGACGTCGAGGCGGTCTTCCTGTATCCCTGGGCGGTCAACTTCCAAGCACTCGGCTGGTTTGGCTACACCGAAATGGTCGTTTTCGCGGCGACCCTGGTGGTGGGCCTTATCTACATCTGGAAGAAGGGCGCTTTGGAGTGGGAGCACTGAGGACACATGGCTGACTACGATAACGTTCCGGTTCTGACGACCCGCCGCGAGGACGCCATGGGCTTCTTCGCGGAGAAGATCTCCAAGGGCCTGGGCTGGGCGCGCAAGTACTCGCTGTTCACCTACCCGTACGCCACGGCGTGCTGCGGCATGGAGTTCATGTCGCTGTCCTCCGCGCGCCACGACATCGCGCGCTTCGGCGCCGAGTTCCCCCGCTTCTCGCCGCGCCAGGCGGACATGCTGATGGTGATCGGCACCATCAACCTCAAGCAGGCGCCCATCCTCAAGCGCGTGTACGAGCAGATGTGCGAGCCCAAGTGGGTGGTGGCCTTCGGGGTGTGTGCCTCCTCGGGCGGCTTCTACGACAACTACGCGGTGCTCCAGGGCATCGACCGCATCATCCCGGTGGACGTCTACATCCCCGGCTGCCCGCCCCGTCCCGAGCAGGTGCTCGACGGACTGCGGCTGCTGCAGGACAAGATCGGCAGCCAGACGCACCGCATCGGCCATGCCGGCACCGCGCCGCACGACCTGCTCGCCGGGACCTACGGCTTGCGCAAGTAGTTCCGCGCGTGCGTGGCCCCGGGCCCCGTGCGTCTCCTCACGGAGACGGCGGGGCCCTCGCTTTTGGGGCCACCCGCCACGAAGGTGCGCGCCTCGCGCCGACGTGAGAGGATGCAACCCCCTCCTTCCCACCACCGAGGTCATGTGGACGAGGCCGGGCAGAGCCCCATCCCGAACGCCACCTTCCTGCACGAGCCGGTGGGCCGTGCCCTGGAAGCCGAGCGGCAGTACAACACCCTCCGGCTCACGCAGATGCGGCTGGGCGGGGTGTCGCTCGTGCTGCTCGTGACCGCGTACCTCGGTCTGGTGCAGGGCCTGTCGGACTGGCGGGTGTACCTCGCCCCCTTCGCCGCCTACTGGTTGTGCACGGTGGTGACGTACGTGTGCGTGCTGCGCTGGCCGCTCATGGCGAGCTGGGCGGGGGTGTCCCTGGCGGTGGTGGACGTGCCCGCCATCTACTGGCTGCAGCACCTGGCCCTGCCGGTCTCTCCCTCGCCGGGGGGGGTGGCGGGCTTCACGCTCGGGCTGTACGCGTTCATCATCGTCCTCTCCGCGCTCTCCATGCGCCGGCCGGTGACCTTCACGGTCGCCTCGGTGGCGGCCGTGGCCGAGGTCGCCCTCCAGGTGGAGGCGGGCATCGGCATGGGCGCGCGGGTGGTCGCCGTGGTGGTGCTGAGCCTCACGGCGGGCGCCTCGCACTACCTCTTCCACCGCATCCGCGTGCTCGTCTCCGCCCTGACGCGCGAGGAGCTCAAGCGCGCCCAGCTCGGGCGCTACTTCTCCCCGGCCGTCGCCGAGCGGCTGCAGGACCTGGCCTCCCCCGCCGCCACCCCCGAGCTGCGCGAGGTGACGGTCCTGTTCACGGACCTGCGCGACTTCACCGCCCTGAGCGAGCGGCTGAGCCCCGAGGCCGTGGTGGCCATCCTCAACGAGTACTACGGCCGCATGGTGGAGGTGGTGTTCCGCCACGGGGGCACGCTCGACAAGTTCATCGGGGACGCCCTGATGGTGTACTTCGGCGCCCCTCTGGCCGAGCCGGACCATCCCCGCCGCGCGGTGGAGTGCGCCCTGGACATGATCCACGAGCTCGGGGAGATGAACGCCGAGCGCTTCGCCCGGGGCGAGCCGGGGCTGCTCATGGGGGTGGGCCTGCACACGGGCCACGTGGTGCTCGGCAACATCGGCTCCACGGCCCGCCGCCTGGAGTACACCGCCATCGGGGACACGGTGAACCTGGCCAACCGCATCGAGCAGCTCACCAAGCGCCACCGCACCCCGGTGCTCGTCTCCAAGGAGACCCGGGAGCGGGCCGGGGACTGCTGCCAGTGGCAGGAGCTGCCCCCCACGCCCGTGGCGGGCAAGCGTGAACCGGTGAGCACATTCATTCCCCGGCCCCTCTCGCACGGCCGGAGGGGAAGCACGGACGGCGCCGACCTGCCCCCCTTGGGGCGGACACCGTCTTCTGACTCGCGTAAGTAGCGGGGATGGCTAAGGGATTCCGTTGACGCCCCCCAAGGCGCGTCCTTATAACGCCCCGGATTCCCTAGCCAGCATCGAGGCTCCCCTTGAGCACCTTCGCACTCGACAGGGTCACCGCCCAATTTCCGGAGGCGGTGGCGGAGCGGTATTTCGACCGCACGGGCGGCGCCTGGGCCGTCATTCACGCCGAGCACCTGCCCAAGGTCGCCGCCTTCCTCAAGAGCGAGTTGGACTTCAAGCTCTTCATCTCGATCGACGGGGTGGACCGGCTCCACCTGGCGGAGAACGATCCGCGCTTCGAGGTCGTCTACTTCCTGCGCTCCCTCACGCGCGGCGAGCACGTGCGGCTCAAGGTGCGCGTGAACGAGACCCAGGAGATTCCCTCGCTGACGTCCCTGTTCAAGGGCGCCAACTGGTGGGAGCGCTTCGTGTGGGACTTCTACGGCATCCGCTTCTCGGGACACCCGGACCTGCGCCGCGTGTTGCTCTACGAGGAGTTCCAGGGCCACCCCCTGCGCAAGGACTACGCGCTGCGCGACCGGCAGCCGCTCATTCCCGAGCGCCCCATCAAGGACATCTTCCGCGGCCCCGGCACGAGCGGCGTCTCCTGACGCGCCCGGCCCACGCCCACTCGAGGACATCATGGCGGACACCCACAAGCCCGCAGTCCATCCCAGCCCCGACGTGCCCAACCCGGACACCGATTCCTACGCCCAGGAGTCGGAGCTGGAGGCGCATCTGCAGGCCAAGCCCATGTACATCAACATGGGCCCCTCTCACCCGGCCACCCACGGCACGGTGCGCCTGAAGCTGCACCTGGAGGGCGAGACCATCTCGGACGCCGACTGCGAGATCGGCTTCCTGCACCGCGGCTTCCAGAAGAGCTGCGAGAACGTCACCTGGACGCAGTGCCTGCCCTATACGGACCGGCTCAACTACGCGTCCCCGCTGATGAACAACTTCGGCTTCCTCACCGCCGTGGAGAAGCTCATCGGGCTGGAGATCCCCGAGCGCGCCCAGTACGTGCGCGTGATCGGCTCGGAGCTGCACCGCATCCACGATCACCTCACGTGCGTCGCCGCGACGAGCATGGAGCTGGGTGGCTTCGCCCCGTTCCTCTTCGGCATGGAGGCGCGCGAGCTCATCAATGATCGCGTGGCGGAGCTCACCGGCGCGCGCCTGACGACGAGCTTCGGGCGCGTGGGCGGCCTCAACCGCGACCTGCCCGAGGGCTGGATCGGCAAGACGCTCAAGTCGCTCGACAAGATCCGCGAGCTGGCCCTGGAGTGCGAGTCGCTCCTGTCGCGCAACCGCATCTTCGTGGACCGCATGAAGGGCACGGGCGTCATCTCCGCGGACGACGCGCTCGACTGGGGCTGGACGGGGCCGTGCCTGCGCGCGTGCGGCGTGGACTACGACCTGCGCAAGGCCCGCCCCTACTGGGTCTACGACCAGCTCGACTTCGACGTGCCCATTGGCGAGCACGGCGACAACTACGACCGCTACCTCATGCGCATCGAGGAGATGAAGCAGTCGGACCGGATCCTCCGCCAGGCGCTGGCGAAGATCCCCGACGGGCCCATCATCGTGAACGACTGGCGCATCGCCCTGCCGCCCAAGCCCGAGGTCTACGGCACCATCGAGGGCGTCATCTCGCACTTCAAGCTGGTGATGGAGGGCATCCAGGTGCCCCCCGGCGAGGTGTACGACGCGACCGAGTCGGCCAACGGCGAGCTCGGCTGGTACATCGTGAGCGACGGCGGCGGCCGGCCCTACAAGGTCCACGTGCGCGCCCCCGGCTTCCCCATCCTGTCCGCCATGCCCGCCATCGTGAAGGGCGGCCTCTTGGCGGACCTCATTCCCACCTTTGACACGATCAACATGATCGGCGGCGAGGTCGAGCAGTGAGCGACAACGACACCAAGAAGCCCTCGGGTGACGCGCAGCCGCCCCCCAAGGGCGCGCCCACGGACACGCCGGCGGCGAAGATTGGCCCCGAGCCGTCCAACCCGCCCGCGGGCCCCAAGCTGGACGCGCCTCCGGCCGCGCACAGCAGCCCCACCCCGCCCGCGCCTCCGCCGCCCGCGGCCAAGCCCGCCCCGCCGCCGCCCAAGAACCCGGGCTTCGTCACCTGCACGATCGACGGCAAGGAAGTCATCGCCAAGCCGGGCACCAACATGATCGAGGCGGCGCGCTCGGTCGGCTCGATCATCCCCTACTTCTGCTACCACCCGCGCCTGTCCATCGCGGCCAACTGCCGCATGTGCTTCGTGGAGGCGTCCAACGCCCCCAAGATGGTGCCCGCGTGCCAGACGCCGCTCGCCGAGGGCCAGGTCATCAAGACCACCACGCCCAAGGTCAAGGAGCAGCAGCGCGCGGTGATGGAGTTCCTGCTGCTCAACCACCCGGTGGATTGCTCCATCTGCGACCAGGCCGGTGAGTGCAAGCTGCAGGATTACTACATGCGCTACGACTACCGCCCCTCGCGTCTGGAGGGCGGGAAGATCCTCAAGAACAAGCGCAAGGTGCTCGGGCCCCGCGTGGTGCTGGACCAGGAGCGCTGCATCCTGTGCAGCCGCTGCGTGCGCTTCATGAACGAGGTGCCCAAGGAGCCGCAGCTGGGCATCTTCGGCCGTGGCAGCCACGAGGTCATCGACACGTTCCCCGGCAGCGAGCTGGACAGCAACTACTCGCTCAACACGGTGGACATCTGCCCGGTGGGCGCGCTGCTCAGCCGCGACTACCGCTTCCGTGCCCGCTCGTGGTTCCAGTCCGCCGCGCCGTCCGTGTGCACGGGCTGCTCGCGCGGCTGCAACACGTACGCGGACTTCATGGGGCAGGAGACCTACCGCTACCGGCCGCGCGAGAACGAGGCCATCAACAAGAGCTGGCTGTGCGACCACGGCCGCCTCACCTACAAGGGGCTCAACCTGGGCCGCGTGCTCAGCGCCGTGGTGGGCCGCCAGCAGGGGGGCACCGCCCGTCCCGAGGTGGCGCGTCAGGAAGCCCTCCAGACCGCGGCGCGTGAGCTCACGGGCGCCAAGGGCAAGGGCCTCGCGGTGCTCGCCTCCCCGGTGGCCTCCAACGAGGATCTGCTCGCCGCGCTCACCTTCGCCAAGGGCACGCTGGGCGCGCGCGAGGTGTACGTGGGCGGCCGGCCCGAGGGTCAGGCGGATCACTTCCTGCTGACCGCGGACAGGAACCCCAACCGCAAGGGCCTGGAGCTCATCGCCCAGGGCCTGGGGCTCGCGCTCAAGCCGTTCGAGGAGCTCATCAAGGGCCTCGCCAGCGGCAAGGTGAAGGCGCTCTACGCCGTGGGCACCGAGGTGCCCGGGGACGTGGAGGCCTTCGCCCAGGCGGCGGCCCAGCTCGACGTGTTCGTGGCCCAGGCGACGAACGAGTCGGCCCTCACCGCGCAGGCCACCGTGCTCCTGCCGGCCTCCGCGCACGTGGAGGCGGATGGCTCGTTCGTGCAGGTGGACGGCCACATCCAGCGCTTCCGCAAGGCCTACCCCTCCAAGGGCGAGGCCGTGGGGCACTGGGCGCTCGCCGCCGAGCTCACCCGGCAGATGGGCGGCAGCGCCGCCTGGACGACCTCGCGCGAGGCCTTCCGCGAGCTGAGCAAGGGCGTGCCCGAGTTCGTGTCGTTCGACTGGGACAAGGCCGCCCCGCCCGACCGGGAGAAGCCCGGCATCAACCCTCTGGCCGCCGCCGCCGACGGCCGGCCCCCGGGCTACCGTGAGTTCGGCGCTCCCAGGGTCCGAGGTCTCTGACAATGCGCGTCTTCACCATCCTCTTCATGTTCTTCGTCTTCGTGGGCTACTTCGCCGCGATGACGCTCCTGGCCTACCTCGTCGGTGGCCAGGTGGAGGCGCTGTTCCCGGGCGGCAGCCGGTTGACCAACGTGTTCTTCCTGATGATCGCCCTGGTGATGGCGATCGGCTCGATGCTCACCGTGGCCGAGCGCAAGTGGAGCGCGCTGATGCAGGACCGCATCGGTCCCAACCGAGCGCGCATCGACCTGCCCCTCTTGCGCAACAACGCCCTGGGCGGCATCCCGCACTTCCTCGCCGACGGCGCGAAGATGCTGTTCAAGGAGGACCACTTCCCGGCCGCGGCCAACAAGCTGCTCTACAACCTGGCCCCCATGCTGGCCTTCGCGCCGGTGTTCGCGCTGTTCGCCGTGGTGCCCGCGGGCCCCAGCGTGCGCGTGTTCGGCCAGGCGGTGGACATGGTGGTGGCCACGCCGGACTTCGGCCTGCTCTACGTGTTCGCCATCGCCTCGCTGGCGGTGTACGGCACGTCGCTGGCCGGCTGGGCGTCCAACAACAAGTTCGCGCTGCTCGGCGGCGTGCGCGCCTCCTCCCAGATGATCTCCTACGAGGTGGCGCTGGGCCTGTCGCTCGTGGGCCTGATGATGGCCTTCTCCACGGTGCAGCTGCCCGCGTTCGTGGGCCACGTCACCAACGAGCTGGGCCTGGGCGGCGACGCCTCCGGTCAGGCGCGCTACCTGTGGTCCACGAAGCTGGGCCGCTTCGACATCGGCGTGCCCGCGTGGGGCTTCCTCCTGCAGCCCATGGGGTTCTTCCTGTTCTTCGCGGCGGCGTTCGCGGAGACCAAGCGCGCCCCCTTCGACAGCCCCGAGGGTGAGTCGGAGATCATCGGCTACTTCGTCGAGTACTCGGGCATGAAGTTCGGCCTGTTCATGATCTCCGAGTTCGTGGAGGTGGTGATCCTCTCGGGCCTCATCACGGTGCTCTTCTTCGGCGGCTACCACCTGCCCTTCGGCGGCGAGTGGCTGTCCAACCTGCGCGTGATGCGGGAGCACGGCTGGCTGTACGGCACGGTGCTCGGCACGGTGTTCTGGCTCAAGGTGCTCTTCTTCATCTGGGTGCAGATGATGATCCGCTGGTCGTTCCTGCGCTTCCGCTACGATCAGATCCAGACGCTCGGCTGGAAGATCCTCCTGCCGCTGGGCCTCATCAACGTGTTCGCCACGGGCGCGCTGGTGCTGTGGGATCCCTCGCTTCGGGCGCTGGCCATCTTCGGCATCCTGCAAATCCTCGTGCTGGTGGGCCTGACCCTCCGTCCGGAGTCGGAGGACACGGCGCACACGGGCCCCACCGGCGCGCACGCGCCCGGGCTGCCCGCCGGCACGCACGCCGCTCACGCGGACACCCCCTCGGCCGCCGCGCACGCCCGCGCCTCCACGGCCGCCTCGCATTAAGTCGGAGCGACGAGAAAGACACCATGGCTTACAAGGCGACCCAAGACCCCCGTACCGACGTACGCGAGCGCGCCTACCTGCCGGAGCTCCTCCGCGGGTTGGCCATCACCACGCGCCACTTCTGGCGCAACCTCTTCGGCACGCGCGACACGAAGACCCCCTTCGAGGAGCGCACCGGCACCAGCCTCGTCACCACGGTGCAGTACCCCGAGGAGAAGATTCCCTACCCGCCGGGCTACCGCGGGCTGCACCGCCTGGTGCCGCGGGACGACGGCAAGCCGCGCTGCGTGGCCTGTTACATGTGCGCCACCATCTGCCCGGCCCAGTGCATCTACATCGAGGCGGGCGAGTACGCGCCGGGCGCGGACGAGAAGGAGTCGCGCGTCATCGAGAAGTACCCGACCCAGTTCGTCATCGACGAGCTGCGCTGCATCGTGTGCGGCCTGTGCGTGGAGGCGTGCCCCAAGGACGCCATCCGCATGGACACCTACACGCACACGCCGCCGGAGTACAACCGGCAGGGGTTCGTGTACGACATCCCCCGGCTGCTCAAGGGCCCCGCGGTGTCGCACCCGTCGGATCCCTGGAACAAGCGCTCGAGCTCCGAGCCGCCCGCCCACGCGCACAAGGAAGCCCACACGCGCATCGGCGAGGAGGAGCACTCGCACTCCCGGGCCATCGTCTCGCACGACGGGCCGGTGCCGGTGACGAAGTTCATCAAGTAGTCGCGCCCGGTGTCCGCGCTCGGCCCGCCCCTCCGTGTAACCCACGGGGAAGGCGGGCCGATGTCGTTGGGGCCCCAGACGTGGGCGAGGAAGAGGACGGGCCCGCTCCGCCCGCGAGGCCCTTTGCAGTCCGCCTCAAACTCCGTAGGGTTTGCCCGCGATGAAGCGCTACCGCCTGTCCGTCTGCAAGGGCTCGAGCTGCAAGGCCGGGGGCTCGGATGCCGTGGCCCAGGCCGCGCGCGAGGAGCTGTCCACGCGGGGCCTCGTGCCGCGCTGCGAGCTGTACCGCGGCGGCTGTTATGGCTTCTGCCACATGGGGCCCAACGTCGTGCTGCGCGAGGAGACGGGCCGCAAGCGCGATCCGCTCTCCCCCGAGGACTACCAACTCATGGGCTGGGAGGGCGAGGCGTACTACTCGCACATGACGCCGGAGAAGATGCGGCGCGTGGTGGCCGAGCACGTCTCCCAGGACACGCCCGTCGTCGAGCTGCTCGGCCACCCCGAGGAAGCCGAGGACTAGCCGCCGCCGCTCAGGCGCCCTCCAGCGCGAACACGCCGTCCCAGTCCTCGGGCGGCATGGTCCGGAGGTAGGCGCGGCAGCGCTCGGCATACACCTGGGCCAGGGGATCCTGGAACTCCTCCACGCCCCGGAGGAACAGCGCCAGCGCCACGTCGAAGCGCCGCTGGTGGTACGTGGTGAGCGCCTGCTCGTGGATGGACAGCAGCTCCTGGACGCGCGCGTCCAGCTCGCCCTTGCGGCCCATCAGCTCGTGCAGGCGCGTGGCCTGGGTGCGCCCGCTGGGCCGCACCCGGTCCACCTCGCGGAAGACGAAGCCGTCCTGCGCGAGCCGCGCGACCCCGTCGCCCACCAGCACGAAGGTGCCGAAGTGCCGGTTGAGGCCCTCCAGGTACATGGAGAACTTCACCGACTGGCCCAGCACGGAGTATTTCGCCTCGAGGTCGCTGCCCATGCCGCCCACCAGCACCTCGCCGCTGTCGATGCCCACGCGGCACTGGGGCGTGTGGCCGTACGTCTTGCTCCAGTGCTCCTGGCGCGCGAGCAGCACGGCGCGCACCTTGAGCGCGGCGTCGCAGGCCAGGTGCGCATGGCGCTCGGTGCGCACGGGGGCGCCCCAGAAGGCCATCACCGCGTCCCCCATGTACTTGTCCACCTGGCCGCGCGTGGCGCGCACCACGTCCGTCACCTCCGTCAGGTAGTCGTTGAGGAACTGCACGAGCCGCTCGGGCGGCAGCTCCGAGGACAGGCGCGAGAAGCCGTCCAGGTCGCAGAAGAACACCGTCACCTCGCGCAACTCCGGCCGCGTGAGCTGCCGCAGATCGCGCGTGACGAGCCGGGCCACCTCGGGGTTCACGTAGCGGCCGAGCACGTCCGTGACGAAGCGGCGCAGCTGCTGCTCGGAGCGCGAGGCCTGCACGATGGTGAAGAGGAACGTGAGCCCCATGGCCAGCACGGGCCCCACCAGTGCCACCCACAAGAGCCGGGTGACGAAGACGTACCAGGCGCCCGCCATGTAGAGCGCGCCCACCACCGCCATGGTGAAGAGGTAGAAGAAGATGTCCCCCGAGGAGCGCAGCCCCCGGTTGACGGTGAGCGCCACGAAGGCCCCGAGCAGCGCCATGCCGAGCGTGAGCGCCAGGTCCTCCCGGGGCGTGGCGCGGGAGATGCCCTCGGACTGGAGCAGGTTCACCAGCGACTGCGCGAGGATGGCGCCCGAGGGCGTGCGCTCGCCGATGGGCGTGTGCTGGAAGTCCAGGGCCCGGCGCGAGGTGTTGGTGAGGACCACGAGCCGGCCGTCGATGTCGTGCACGCCCCGGGGCGGCACGCCCTCGCGCACCGCGAAGACGTTGAGCAGCACCTTCCACGCGGGGATGGCGCGCGCCACCGAGCCCCGCGCGCCCCGCCCGACCTCCGCCGCGTCCCAGCGCACCAGGCTGTAGCCGGACGCGTCCATGGGGATGGAGAAGCGGTCCCCCACGTACAGCCGGCCCTCGGCGTAGCGCAGCGTCCGGGTGTTCGCCTGGCGCATCGCCGCCACCAGCGGCATGGACGGCAGCACGTGGCGGGTGTCCCCCTGGCCGCGGTAGCTCACCAGGTGCGGCACCGCGCGCACGATGCCGTCCGAGTCCGCCGGCAGGGTGACGGCCCCATAGAGGCTCGCCTCGCCGAGCAGCGGCGCCACGGGGTGCTCGAGCTGCCGCACCTCCTCCAGCCGCGACACGTCCAGGCCCTCCACCCGCACCGCGGCGAGCGAGACGAACAGCTCCTGCGGCCCCACCCGGAACGCGTCGTCGCTCGTGCGGCGCTCCAGGACACGCGGCGGCTCGCGCACGCCCAGCTCCAGCGCCACCCGCTGCCCCTCCTGCTCGCTCGCCACGCCGCCCCACACCTCCACCCCCTTGCCCTCGGGGATGAGGAACACGGGGCGCTGGTCCGACAGCACCGTGCGCATGCGGGCCCGCGCGGCGGCCTCGGTCGCGAACACCCCGAGCCGCACGCGGTAGGGCCACAGCCGGCTGCCCGGCGGAATGCCCCGGTCCGGAGACCAGTCGAAGGCCAGCACGGACTTCTGGGGCACCCGGTCGAGCAGCGCCCGCAGCGCCCGGTCATCGTCCAGGCCCGAGGCCCCACTCGCGCCCGGCGCGAAGCAGGCCCGGGGGCTCAGCTCGGCGAAGGGCAGATCGATGAGCACCTGCTCGGCGCCCTCGTCGAGCAGCCGCTGTGTCATGCCGCCGAGCATCTCCCGGGGCCAGGGGTAGGAGGAGACCCCCGCGTGGTCGTCCTGCCGGGCCTCGGTGAGCGTCTCGTCGTCGAGCGCCACCACCACCACCCGATCCGAGCGCGAGGCCCGCGCCCCCACCGCGCGCACCCGGCCGTCGTAGGTGAGGCGCTCCCAGGACTCCAGGCCCGCGGCGGGGCGGGACAGCAGCGTGACGGGCGCGGCGCCCTCGGACGGCTGAGCGCGGGGCGGGCGGAAGTAGACGAGCACGCCGAGGATGGTGCCGAAGAGCGTGGCCTGGAGCAGGGAGTAGGCGAGCCGCTGCAGGAAGCGCAGGCCGGTGGAGGAGATGGGAAGGCGTCGCACGGGAGCGCGGAGGATAGCGCGTCGGGCCCTGCTAGGGTGGGCTCCCCATGAAACGTCTCCTGCTGTCCGCCGCCGCCGCCACGCTCGTGCTGTCCCCCCTCGCCTGCGACATCCAGAAGACGGGCAGTCAGCTGCTCGCGGAGAAGGTGATGGTGGGCACCCTCTTCTCCACGCCGGACGTGGACATCTCGGCCGCGGCGCTCGCGGGGCTCGACGCGGGCACCCTGCCCGACGGCGGCATCCCCGAGGGCGAGCGCATCACCCTGCCCGGCCAGACGGCCACCCTCGTCTTCTTCGGCACCCGCAACGGCGAGAGCGGCTCGCCCCAGCCCCTCACCGACGCCACGCTCCGCCTGGAGGCCAACGGCCTCACCGTGCCGCTCAACGCCCAGGGCGCGGGCACCTACGGCCTCACGAGCGCCCCGGACGACGACGCCGGCGTGCGCTACCAGTCCGGGGCCAGCTACCGCTTCGTCGCCACGCAGCAGGGGACGTCCTACGTGGGGCTCGTGGAGGACGCCCCCGCGCTGGAGCGGCTCGACGCCCTGCACCCCCAGAACGGCTACGTGCGGCACACCGCCGGCCAGGGCCTCACCTTGCGGCGGCCCACCGTCCCGGCGGGCAAGGAGCGCACGCTCGGCTTCGTCACCGTCTTCGCCCTGCGCACCGACGGCGAGCGCGGCGAGTCCACCTACAGCAACCTGCCCACGGATCCCCTGAGCCTGCTCAAGCTCGCGGCCACCCCGGGCGACTGGCAGCAGCCGACCCTGGAGGTGCCCGGCACCGCCTTCCCCGCGTCGGACAGCAACTACCTCGTCATCTTCCAGACCACGCGGCTGGGCGGCGCGGACTCGGAGAACCTGTTCTACGGCAGCACGCTCCTGGTGGGCACCGCAGACGTGGGCCTGGTGCACACCACGCCCTGAGCCTCAGTCCGCCTCCACCTCGAGCGCGAGCTGGCCGCGCAGCTTCAGGCGCAGCAGGTGGCCCGCGAAGCGCTCGGACTCCTCGCGCGTGAGCACGCCCCGGAACGCGTCGTCCTCGGCCACCTCCACCTCCATCACCGGCCCGCGCTGCAGCAGGCGGAAGAAGTCCTCGCCCCCGCCGGGCCGGGGCACGAACACCGGGAGGAAGCCCTTGACCGGCAGCACCTCGCCGGGCGCGCGCACCCGGGCGAGCAGCGCCCGCGCCGAGGGGCGCCGCTCCTCGGGCGCCACGCCCTCCTCGGCGTAGAGCGGCGCGGGCGGCAGCGCCACGTCCTCGGTGGAGTCGTCGAGCAGGAAGTCGTGCCGCGAGGGCACGCACCCGGTGAACAGGTAGAGCAGCAGCACGGGCACGTCCCCGCCCACCCGCTCCACGTGCAGCACGGCGCGCGTCGCGCTCACCTTGCGCAAGAGCAGCCGCAGCCGGGGCGGCGACGCGGCCAGGTGCCGCCGTACGCGCTCGCGCACGGTGTCGCGCAGCGCGGTGAGTCGCGCCTGGTCGCGCGCCTCGCTCTCGGCCTCCTCGCGCGCCAGGGCCTCCCGGGTGCGCGCCAGTTGCTGCTCGGCCTGTCGCAGGAAGTCGTGCAGGGGGGCCTCGCCCGTGGCGAGCGCCGCGTCGGCGGGGAGCGCGGGTCCGGGCTCGACGCCCTCGGTCGCCGAGCGCACCGAGCCCACCAGGAACGCGCCCTGCTGCTCCAGCCGAGCGTATTCGCGCGCGAAGCGCTGCCGCTCGGCGGCGTGGGCCTTGCGCGCCTCGAGCCACGCCTCGTACGCGGCCTCCAGCGTCTCCAGCCCCTGGGGCCGGGACAACACGCGCTCCTCGGCCGCGGGGGCCCGGGGCATGTCGCGGGGCGTGTCCCGGCGCGACAGCGTGTCCTTGTCACTCGGTCCAGGGGGCGGCTTGCGCGGGCTCACGCCCTTGTCTTTCGCACAAAAACGCCCAAGGGGCGACCCGCGCCATGCGGACCGCCCCTGGGAAATACCCCCGCGAGACGCGGGGAGCGGCTCAGCTCGTGCGGTTGGAGATCTCCGCGCGCGCCTGATCCGCGGCCTTGGCCACGGCGTCCTGGCCGTCCTTGATGCGGCCGCGCAGGTCGCCGCGCAGCTCCGCGCCCGGCTTGGGCGCCAGGAGCAGGCCCACGCCCGCGCCCAGGAGCAGGCCCACGGAGAAGGCGCCCAGCACGGGCAGCAGCGCGTCGCTCGTCGTGCGGCGGGTCTCCAGCCCGAGCAGCTCGAGCAGGTCATCCTTGTCCAGGTCGCGCAGATCCTGGGCGGTGCTCTTCAAGTCCTTGAGGTTCATCATGGTGACGTCTCCACGGGTGAGGCGAGGAAGGTAGCGAGTCGATGCGGGCGCCGTGACGCTCAGGAGCGCTCGGGGTTGCCCATGGGGGACGCGCCCCCGGTCCTGCCGGAGACCTGACCGGCCCCCACCTCGATGCCATGCAGGGCGGCCTCGGCCATGCCGATGAGCTCGTCCTTCACCATGGGCAGCGCCGCCAGGCGCACGCCCAGCCGCAGCAGGCGGCCCGTGGTGCGCGTGAACAGACCTCCGCCCAGCACGTAGCCCACGCCCACGGCCGCGGCCACCATCAGGTAGGGGTTGCGATCCACACGGCCCTTGAGGTCCAGCGTGTCGCGCAGGTCCGTGACCGCGCCACGGGCGTTCTCCCACAGGTGCTGGGCATCCGAGCCAATCTGGTCCACCCGCTGGCCGATGCCCGGCTGCGAGTTGCCCGACGGGCCGCCCGGCCCCGAGGCGCCGCCATTGCCGGCATTCTGGTAGGTCGTCATGTCGAAACTCCGAGTCGTTCGAGAGAAGGCGGAAGGGCTAGCGGCGCGAGGCGATGCGGCCGACGATGAAGCCCACGGCGATGGCGCCCAAGAGACAGGTGCCCGGGTTGGCGCGGATGAAGCTGGCCGCGCGGGTGTTCAGGTCCTCCAGGTTGCGCCGCGCCTCGTCGATCTGCGGCAGCACGGAATCCTGGAACTGACGGGCCTTGTCCTGCAGGTTCTGCGAATTGACGTCCATGGAAAACGAGACCTCGTGGAATGCGTCTGGGTGGATGAAATGAAAGGTGGGGCCGGTCAGCGCCGTTGGCTATTGCCGATGACGAAACCGATGAAGAAAGCCGCGCCCACGCACGTGAGCGGCCGGCGCATGACCCACTCGCGCCAGTCCGTGCGCCAGGCCACCTCGGCGCGCAGCTCGCTCACGGACTGACTCAGCTCGGCGCGGGTGCGCTCGATCTCCTGGCGGATCTGCTCGGGCGAGCGCGCGTGCGGGCGGGTCTTGAGGCAATCAGCGGCCACGCGGCACCTCCTGGGAGAGCGCCGTCACGCTGCGGGTGAGTTCGTTGGTCGTATCAGCCATGACTTGATGTGCCTTGAGGCGGGCGACGGCGCGCTGCACGCCCACGGCGCCGCCCACGAGATTGAGAGCGCCCACCAGCGCGAGCGCGCCCGCGAGCCCCAGCCACCGCGCCAGCGCCACGGCCAGACCCGCGCAGACGAAGCCGTAGCCCACCAGCACGAACGGCACGAAGACGGCGATGAGCGCCAGATCGGCCCCCACCACGCGCGCATCCTCCATGATCTCCGCGCGCGCCAGGGTCAGGTGCTGCGTCACCAGGCGGGTGAGGCCCTCGGTCAATCGCCCGACCAGGGTGGCCAGTCCCCGATCCGTCTGTTCACTGCCCGCGCCCATCTGCTCCCCGGTCGTCGCTCTCATGTCAGGCGGGCCAACGTAGGGTGCTCCTGTCATCCACGACAACCCCGGAGGCGGGGATCTGTCCACAGCAGGTCAGCCGCCCGCGACGGGGATGCCACTCCCCCGCCCCTACCCGATGAGCTGCACCGGCGCGGCCGCGCCCTCCTGGTTCTCCAGCTGCGTGCGAAAGCGCATCACCAGCGGCAGGTGATCCGACGCCCGCTCGGACAGGTCCGTCTGGTGCACCCGGAGGGACAGCGGCTTGATGCCCGTGTCCACGTAGACCCGGTCCAGGCGCAGCAAGGGGTAGCGCGAGGGATAGGTGCGCACCCGCACGTCCAGCTCCAGGGCCACGTCGTGGATGGCCTGACGCGCCAGGCCCCGCACGGCGCCGGGCCCCAGGTAGTTGAAGTCCCCGCAGACCACGACCGGCTCGCGCTGGACCGAGTCGCGCAGGATGTCCGACGACAGGAGCAGCGACTCCTGTCGGCGGCGCTCGCGGATGCCCAGGCCCAGGTGCAGGCAGAAGACGTGCAAGAGCCGCCCCTCCCCGATGTCCAGGTCGCAGCGCAGGGCGCCGCGGGGCTCGCGCCGGCCCACGCTCAGGTCGTAGTTGTGGGACTGGCGGATGGGCAGCCGCGTCAGGATGGCATTGCCGTAGCGGCGGCCCTCGCGCACCACGTTGGGACCGAAGGCCATGTGCAACCCGAGCATCCTCGCCAGATGCTCGGGCTGATCCTCCCGGGGTGTCACGCCCCGGTAGTCCCCCACTTCCTGGAGGGCGATGATGTCCGCGCCGATGTCGCGCAGCACCTCGCCCACCCGCTCCAGGTCGAAGGCCCCGTCCGTGCCGATGCCGCTGTGGATGTTGTAGGAGACGAGCGTGAGCTCCACGTCCTCCCCCGGGTCAGCCCTGCACGAGCCGCAGACGGTTCGCCACGAGCCGCGCCACGTCCATGGGCAGCGACAGCAGCCGGCTCGCGGCCTGGGTGGCCTCGCGCAGCCCCGTGCGCACCGCGTTCACCTGGCGCTGCGCCTCGTCCAGCATGTCGCCCGGAGACGCGCCGCGCTCCAGCACGGGCACCTCGCTCAGGGGGATGGCCCCGATGGGCTGGCCCCGGTTGGTCGCCGTGGGCTTGATGGGCGCGTTGGGCGACAGGCCCGCGAGCGCCTCGAGCTGGGCGTTCATGGCCCGCACGTGGAAGAGCTCCTCGGTCTCCGCGTGCGTGCGCCCGTAGTGCAAGGACTTGTCGATCCGTCGCTCCGACACCCGCTTCTCGGACAGGTGCTGCTTGTCCCGGCGGCGAAGGCCGCGGCTCGGGGTGGACTTGGCAACGGTGAAATGTTCGAAGCGAAAAGTGCGCGGCATCCGGTATCTCCCCCTCAGAAAACGCCCTGAAAATCCCCTCAGAAAACGGATAACGGAAGTTAGGGAGCCCATTCCCCGGAGGGAATCGCGGGGCGCGCGGGGCCTCGCCTGCCTGACTACCCCTCGAGTCGCCAGGAGGGGCATTGTCTTGTTTCCAGCGGCGCGCGCGGACGACCGTGGGCTCGTCGCCAGCGGGGACTTGCGTGTCGGCCTCCGCGTTGACGTCCCCCCCGCCCCCCCGCATATCTCCCCCGTGCTCCCCGCCCTCCTCCGTCTCCCGCTCCCGCTGCTGTTCGCCCTGGCGCCGCAGGCCCCCGCCGAGGCGCCTCTCCCCTCGCCGCCGCGCCTGGTGCTGCAACCCGCGCGGATCCGGCCCGGGGACCCGGTGCTCGTCACGGTGCGCGGACTCCAGGAGGCGCCCATCGGGACGCTCGGCGAGCGCCCCCTGCGCTTCTACCCCGCGGGCGACGGCTTCCAGGCCCTCACCGGCCTTCCGGTGGAGCAGGCCCTGGGGCCGCTCGCGGTGAAGGTGGTGGGCCCCCCGGCCCCGAGCGGGGCGCCCGTGGAGCTCAAGGCCGAGGTGAACGTGGTGGAGCCCGGCTGGCGCGTGCGCACGCTCCAGGTGGCCCACAAGTTCGTCCAGCCTCCGCCCGAGGTGCAGGCGCGCATGGAGGCGGATCAGGCCGCCTTCACCGCCGCCTTCGCGCAGCCCTTCACCCCGCCGCTCTTCACGGGCCCCTTCGCCTGGCCGCGCAAGGCCCGCGTCACCGCGCCCTACGGCGACCTGCGCACCTACAATGGCCAGAAGCAGGGCCAGCACTTCGGCACGGATCTGGACGGGCGCACGGGCGCGCCCGTGTACGCCGCCCACGCGGGCGTGGTGGTGATGACGCGCGACAACTACGCCGCGGGCAACACGGTGCTCGTGCACCACGGCGCGGGCCTCACCACGTCCTACTTCCACCTGTCCGCCACCGCCGTGAAGAACGGCCAGCGCGTCAAGCGCGGCCAGCTGCTGGGCAAGGTGGGCAACACGGGCCGCGTTACCGGGCCCCACCTGCACTGGGGCGCCAAGGTGGAGGGCCTGTGGGTGGATGCCGAGACGCTGCTCGGGCTGGACTTCACGGGCGCCGAGGCCCCGGCCCCGGGCGCCGCGCGCTAGGCCCGGGCGCGGCTCAGGGGCGCCGGGCCACCTTGGGCTTGGCGGCGGGGGCCACTTCGACGGTGGGCAGCACCCCGCGCAGGAAGGACTCGGCGATCTGCGTCTGGGCGCGCGCCAGGGCCTCGGGGCCGCGGTCCTCCATCAGCCCGGACACGAAGGCGGTGAGCCCCATTTCGATGGAGCCGAAGAGCAGCGAGGCGCACAGCATGGGATCCAGCTCCGCGCGCAGCTGCCCCTCCGCCTGGGCCCGGGCGAACATCTGCGCGGCCATGCGGATGGTGTCCAGGAAGGCCTGCTGCCGGGTGACCACGTGGCCGCCCGCGGGGCTGCGGGCGATCTCGAGGATCAGCACCTTCACCGCCCGGGGATCCACGCGGTAGGCCTCGAAGGCCACCGCCGCGATGCCGTGCACCTTCTGCTCGAGCGAGGAGCCCTCGTCCTCGGCCACCGCGCGCAGGCGCGTGACGAAGCCGCTCCAGCCCGTCGCGGCGACGGTCTCCAGGAGCTCGTCCTTGTTCTTGAAGTAGTGGTAGACGAGGCCGTAGGCCACGCCCGCCTCGCGCGCCACGTCCGCGATGCGGCAGCCGTGGTAGCCCTTGCGCGCGAAGACGTCGATCGCCGCGCGCAGGATGGTGTGGCGGCGCTCGCTCTCCCGACTCCCCGCCTCCTCCGACTTGCTCTGCCGCTGACTCACGCGCTGTCTCTCCTGGCCGGTTGATTCCAAAATCGGCCAGGAGGAGACGCTACGGAGGCGGGGGCTCGGGGTCAATGCCCTTGGCGGGGCGCGTTACTTGGGCAGGGTGCCCTCGACCGTCGGCGCGGGCAGGAGCACGCGGTGGCCGGCCTCGGGGGACGCCGTGAACGAGCAGCCGGCCCGGGCCTCCCAGGCGATGGGGACGGTGTAGTCCGGAGGCTGGGGCACGGTGGCCGGGTCGCGCGTGTCCTTGACGACGTAGCGCATGTAGGTGAAGGCCGGGTAGGTGAAGGCCTTGCCCACGGTCAGCTTGTCCAGGGCGATGGGGCCCACGACGCCGCCCTCGCAGCCGTCATCATCGGCGTTGCGGGCGATGCTGTTGAACCACGGGTCGGACACGATGAAGGACACGGCCAGCGCGCCGAACTTGCCGATGATCAGCCCGGTGGTCGCCTTCGGATCGACCTGCAGGACCACGCTCTTGGACAGGGTCGGGTTGCGGTCGCGCTCATGCGGCCAGCTCGTCCACAGGATGCGCTCCTGCACCCAGATGAGGCCGACGGCGTCGAACTTGCCGTTCTTGCCATCCCACTTGCCGTTGCCGTTGGCGTCGACGTAGCGCTCGCCCGCGTCCCAGGTGCCGTTGTCGTTGTTGTCGACGAAGGGCTCGGTCAGGTCCACGAAGGGCTCGCCCTGATCGTAGACGCCGTTGTTGTTGAGGTCGTCATACGCCTCCTCGCCCGAGGTGATGGCGATCATGCTGACCAGGTTGTCGCGCGGGTTGTTCGTCGGGGTGACGAGCTTGCCGTCCTTGAACACCTGGCGCACGGGATCCACGCGGCGCGGCTCGGCGAGCGTGGGCGCCTTGCCGAAGTTGGTGATGGGATCCTCGGACCACTCGAACGGGTGCATCCACAGGGGGGCGAGGTACTCGCCGGTGTGGATCTCATCGTTGAGGGGATTCCAGGAGAACGTGGCCGGCTCCACGTCCTGGGGCAGCGGCAGCGACGTCTTGTAGAGCACCGTGGCGTTGCCCACCACGTCCGTGAGGCTCACGGAGCTGGGGCCGATGGTGCCCGCCTCGGTGAGGAAGGAGACCTGGGCGCCCGCGATGCCATCGCCGTTGCGATCCGCCACGTGGGCGGTGCAGTTGAGCTTCACGCCGGCGATGAGGTTGCGCGTGTCGTCATAGGCGCCAATGGCGTGCACACCACCCGAGCTCGGGCCGGAGATGGGGCCGCACTGGAAGGTGAACTGGCGCGAGGTGGAGTTGGAGCCGGCGAAGGTGACCGCGGGGCTGGTGGCCGCCTTCTCGCCCACCCGGGCCACCACCACCACGGACGACACACGGCCGCCCTTGGCCACCACCTGCGTGGAGGCGATGCCGGTGGTCGCGTCGGTCGTGGCCTCCGGCGGGTTGAGCTCCACGTCGGTGACGGGACCCTGCACCTCGAAGGTCATCGTCACACCCGGTTGGGGCTGACCCCGGGCGTCGATGGCGCGAAAGCGCAGCGTCGTGATCTCCCCCAGCCTTGGTTGGGCCGGAGCAACATCCACGAATTCCAGGGTGGCCGGGAGCGGAGAGCCGCACGCGGCGAGCACCCCACTCGTGATGGCCACGCACACGGCGAGACCCAGACGCATCAGAGAAGACTCCGGTCGAAGAGGAAGCGGGGGCACGTCAGTGACGTGCACCCAACACTTCCCATCTTCCCGGGCGCCCAGGCATCCCGTCAAGCGGAGGCGGTGGACAGGCCACCGCCTCCGGAGAGAGGTCTCAGGCCGCGGACCCGTTGAACATGGCACGCGCCACGCCCAACAGACGTTCCACGTCCCGAGCCGTCAGGCCTCGCGCGCGGGCGAAGTCCGACAAGGGTCTGAGCAGATCCTCCGTCTGTGCCGGAGTTTCCTCGGTCCCGGCGAAAAGCTCACCCAGGCTCACGCTCAAGGCGTTCGACAAGGCGGCAAGGGTTTCCACATGGGCCACGCGCTCGCCCCGCTCGATCATCGAGAGGAAAGAGACGCTGATTTGAGCCCGCTCCGCGAGTTCTTCTTGCGTCCAGCGCTCCGGGCGCTGGGTGCGAAGTTCACGAATGCGCTGTCCGATACGTTTTCCGAGTTCCGACACGAAAGACCTCGTCCTCCTCAATGGGGGAATGTCTCAGGGAGTGAAAGAACCGTTCACCCACTGCCGGGATTCCTAACCCCCGGTTCCAAACGATCCAACTCCGGTCACGCTGAAATTGAGACCGAAATCCGGGATCGCCCGTCCCCTCTGCAGACGAGCAATCCCCTCGACCCGCCAACAATTACACGCCGGCGCGTAGGATACTCCAATCCATTGCTGACCGAGAGGGGACTCGTCACGAGTCTGCGGTTGCACGAGGGCTTCGTATCTCAATCCGAGCCCGCGACCGAGCGTCACCTGCGTGCCCGCCGTGAGGAACTGCGCCCGCTCGGGGCTCTGCCGGGCGCTCCCCACGAGTGCATCCAGACCCCGGCGCAGTCGATCCGACCCCACCCCTTGCAGGTCGTCATACCGGGCATAGATGTTGCCTTTGGGCATATCCAACCGGAAATCCGCGCTCAATTGGGCGATTTGTCTGGAATTCTGGTCATACCGGAGCGTGCCCCCCGCCGTCAGGGCGCCCAGATGCGTGGAAAGCCTGCCAAACGTGTCACGTGCCACGGATTGCGCGGTATCCGAGGAACCCTGGCCCAGGGTTGGCACATGGCGTGACAGGTCGAAGCCCTGACCCACGGAGAGCCGGGCGAGTTCCCGCCGGGTGGTGCCCCGGCGCGAGCGCAGCGTCTGGCTCACCTCCACCACGGCGTGCAGGAAGCGGCGGGCGACGCCCGGCGCGGTGGGCGGCAGGGCCGAGTCGATCTCGTCATAGGGCTGGCCGGGCAGGTCCGGCGAGGCGCCCGGCGCGGGCAGGCCGCCCCAGACCCAGGGCACGTAGCGCAGGGCCACGGAGGGCTCCACGGCGTGCTGGTAGGTGGTGTCGCCGAGCGTGAAGACGCGGGTCAGCCGCGAGTCGAGGACGAGGTCCAGCAAGGGGTAGCCCCGCTGGGCGGTCCGCCCCGAGACCTCGCCGAGGTAGAAGTCCTGGCGCAGCGCGAGCGCGGGAGACAGCCGCGCCCAGGGCCCGAGGGCGAAGGACGTGGACAGGCGCGGGTTCAGGTCGAGGCGATGACGGGCCTCCCGGTCCGCGCCATCGAAGCGGCCGTTGCCCTGGGCCGGGTCCGGCACCCGCACGACGCCGCCATCCGGCTGGGTGAGGGGCAGCGCGCCGTCGGGCTCGAAGCGGCCGTCCAGGCCCTCGTCCCCGAAGACGGACAGCAAGGGAGACAGGCGCGTGAACTCCATCCGCGCGCCGCCCACGAGCCAGCCACCGAGCAGGGGCCGCTCGGCCAGGCTCCAGCTCAGCGCGGGCAGCTTCTGGAAGGTGCGCGGGCCCGCGGGCAGCGCGGTGTCGGTGGCGCCCGCGGGCGGCCGGGGCCCGCCGAACAGCCCGTAGCCCCAGCGGATGTCCTGCCGCAACGCCACTTCCAGGCCCAGCCACCCGTCCGCGTCCCGTCGATAGAGGACACCCGAGCTGCGCAGGTACTGGTTCTCGCGCGCCACGATGTCGGCGGTGAGGTCGCGCGTGTAGAAGCCGTCGGACACGGCGAAGGCGTCGATGCGATTGAACCACCCGCCCCCCAACTCCTGGCGGTGCTGCAGGGACGCCTCGCCCCGGAGCCCGCGCCGCGTGCGCAGGAGGTCTCCGGCCTCGTCGAGGAAGAAGCCCCCCGTGATGGGGTTGCGCACCGGCTGCAGATCGTAGAGCAGACCGAGCGTGGCGCGGCCCTCGGTGGTCGCCGAGGGCATGTAGCGGAACTCGGACAACAGCCGGGGCCCCCGGATGCCCGTGGTGCGGGGCTCCTCGCGGGTGACGGCCACGCCGCCGAGCGTCCGGGTGACGTCCTGCTCCGAGGCCCCCCAGTAGTAGCCCGGCGTGAGGGTCACGTCGTAGCTGCGCCCGAGCGTGAAGAAGACGGGCTGCTCGAGCGAGAAGCCATTGAGCGCGCTCGAGGTGGGCCGGGGGATGAGCAGCCCCGTGCGCCGGTCCGCCAGCGGAAGGTAGAGCCAGGGCAGCGCCAGCACCGGCACCGCGCCGACGTACACCACGGGCCAGGTGAGCGTGGCGCGCTCGCCCAGGGCCACGTGCGCGCTCCGGGCCTCCACGTGCCAGGAGGGCGCCCCGCCCTCGCACAGACACGGCGCCAGGGCGATCCCCTCCACCTGGAAGGCGTTGTCGCCGGTGCGCACGATGCGCTGGCCGCTCAGCAGCACGGACGTCTCGCCCAGGTCCCGCAGCTCCTGGGGGGTGCGCGCCGCGCGCAGCTGCTCGGCCGTCACGCCCCGCTTCTGCATGAACAGGCCGTTGTCGAGCCAGGCCTCGGCGGACGTGAGGTCCACCGTCAGCGCCTCGGCCACGGCGGCCATCATGCCGTTGACGAGCATGACGTTGCCCCGGGCGACGGCCGTCTGGCGCCCCTCGTCGTAGACGAGCTCGTCGGCGCGCAGCAGCACCGGGCCCGAGCGCAGCGTGGTGTGCCCGCGGGCGGTGAGCACCCGCCGCTCCGGCTCGTATTGCACGGAGTCGGCGGACAGCTCCACGGACTCGCCCGAGGGCAACCGCGGTGGGGTGTACTGCGGCAGCTGTGCCGAGACGAGCAGCACGACCACCACCGGCATCAGCAGGCTCATGGCCTGGAGCCCTATATCAACATCACCGGCGGTCGGGGCGGAGGAACTCGATCGACAGCTCGTTGCCCTCCTGGTGCGTCTGGAAGGGAACCTGCTGCTTGAGGCGGATGGTCACGCGCACCGTCTGCGCGGGGCCGGGGTCCGCCTCCACCCGGTTCACCGCCGTGTCGAAGAAGGAGGTGTCCAGCGGGCGCGTGTTGTTCACGTCCACGCGGGTGTTCTCCAGCTCCAGCACCACCGTGCGCTCCGCCTTGGAGACCGAGTAGCGCACGGGCTCGTCGGTGCGCAGGAAGATGCGCGAGCCGCCCGACACCTGCCGGAAGCCCACCAGCGCCAGCGTCTTGCGGCGCGACGACACGGCGGCGCGCGTGCCCTGCTCCGGCGCCACGCGGGCCGGCGGCTCCGCCTGGGCGAGCCGCTCCTGACGCGCTTCGTCCCGCTCGCGCCGCCGCTCCTCGGCCGCCGCGCGTGCCTCCTCCTGCCGCTGCCGCCGCTCCTCGGCCGCGTCGCGCTGCTTCTGCTCGGCCGCCGCGCGTGCCTCCTGCTGCCGCTGCTGCCGCTCCTCGGCCGCCGCGCGCGCCTCCGCGTCCCGGCGCGCCTTGTCCTCGGCCGCCTGGCGCTGCTTCAGCTCGGCCGCCGCGCGCGCCTCCGCGTCCCGGCGCTGCTTCTCGGTCTCGGCCTGGGCGCGCTGCTGCTCGGCCTGCTGGGCCGCCACGCGCTCGGACTCCACGCGGGCCTTGCGATCGGCCTCGGCGCGCGCCTCGGCCTGACGCCGGGCCTCGGCCTCCCGCGCCTGGGTGGCCTGCGCGGCCGCCGCCTCCTGCCGCTTGCGCTCCTCCTGCGCCGCCTGGGTGGCCGCCGCCTCCTGCCGCTTGCGCTCCTCCTGCGCCGCGAGCGTCGCCTGGGCCGCGGCGGCGTCCTGCCGCTTGCGCTCTTCCTGGGCCGCCTGGGCCGCCTGATCCGCCGTGCCACCAGGGTTCGTGGCCGGAGCGGTCGCGGTGGGCGCCGAGGCGCCGCCGGGGCTCGGGGTCTGGGCGGCCGGAGGGGGCGTCGGCGCCGCCGGAGCGGGCGTGGGGGTCGGGGGAGGCGTGAGCGCCGCCACGGCCGTGCCACCGGCGCCGGCCACGCTCACCACCAGGGTGTTGCCCCGCGCCTGGATGTCCGTCTCCACCTCGCGCGCGTAGCCGATGAGCACCCGGGCGATGGACGAGTCATCCGAGCCGTAGCCCGCCGTGCGGATGGCGGTGATGGTGCCATTGCCGACCGCGATGTCCTCCTTCACGCCGGAGAAGGTGGCCTCGGCGATGTCGATGACCAGGCGGGGCGGATCCGTCAGGCTGAAGGTGGTGAAGTTGGGCTTCTTCGTCCCGACGATCTCCACCGTCCCGCCCCTCACGTTCACGCTCGTGATGGCGTTGAGGGCGCCGGCCTCCTGCGCCCGCGCCGGGCTCCACACCCCCACGAGCAGCGCGAGGACGAGGAGCTTCGGGAACGACTTCTGGATGAGGGAACGCATGCCACCTCGAAGGTAACACGCGCCACCCTGGCTCCAACTTTCCCGTGGACCTCTCTGTTACCGGCCGCGCGTTAGCGCAGCCGGGGCAGCGCGGGCAGCCGGTTGCCCCGGTGCGTGCGCGCGTACTCGATGAGGTTCTTGATGTCGTAGCAGATCTGCCGGATGTCGTGCCCCATGGTCAGCTCGAGGTGGCTGTTGCCCTTCACCGGGCGCCACAGCAGGTACTCGCTCTTGGCCGCGTGGTACACGCTCCGGGTGGACTCCAGCGACGCCAGCGGATCCATGTCCCCGAAGATGATGGCGATGGGGATGCGGATCTTCGAGAAGCCGCGCTGGAAATCGAACCCCGTGCGGTAGCAGACCATCTCCCCGCCGCGGATCCACCGCACGAACTGCTCCACCACCTTGCGCGGCTCGGGCTCACCGCCCTCGCGCAGGAGCCAGCGCACGTCCTGGGCACTGGCGCGCGCGGGGTTGCTCAGCCGGTTGACGCGCGTGGTGATGTAGTTGAAGAGCGGCTGCTGCTCGGCGCGCGCCAGCTGGCGCTCGGCGAACTTGAGCCAGTCATTCATGGGAATGACGTGGAAGCGGCGCGGCTCGGGCGCGTCCTTGGGCGCGAGCCACCGGGCGAGCCCCGCGTTGAGCGACGACGCGGCGCGGGAGAGCACCTGGCGGCCCGTGTGCCCCAGGCGCCGCTCCAGGTTGAGGCCCGCCAGCAGCAGATCGATGCTCGCGCCCACCGCGGGCGCCCACATGGACAGCATGCGCAGCACGAAGGCGCCCCGGCCCAGATCCGCCGCCGAGCCGATGGTGATGAGCCCCTCGAAGTCGTCGTGGATGCCCGCGTAGCCGTAGCCGAGCATGCCGCCCATGGAGTGGCCGCAGTAGAAGATGCGCTCGCGCCGGGTGATGCGCTTGACCCCGGACACCGCCGCCGGCAGGTCGTAGAGGAAGTAGCTGTCGATGTCCCAGCCGTAGTCCAGGTCCGGCGGCAGCGGGCGGCGGAAGCGCTCGGCGCGCTCCTTCTGGAACTCGATGGAGCTCTTGCCGTGGCCGCGCAGCTCCAGGATGTGGATGTCCACCCCGAAGAACAGCAGGTTCTTGACGAACTGCCCGCTCGTCCAGGCGTGGCGGTTCTGCGAGAAGCCATGCACCAGCAAGAGCGGCTCGCCGAACAGGGGCTGGGCGAAGGGCTGCTTGACGGGGCGATAGCGCGTGATGACGAGCGACCAGCCATCCGCGGTTTCCACGACGTACTTCGTCTTCTGGTAGAGCGACCGGAAGTCGACCTCGTCGACCGTCGGTGTATGGGGACCCGTTGGAGTCGCCGCTCTCCAATCCGGCAAGCGCATGATGTGAACCTAGGGACTGTGATGCAACGCGCCAAGGTTTCCACCCCACCTGGCGCGTACCGCACCCACCAGGAAGAGCGAACCCGTACACAAGATAACGTCGTTCTCCGACGCCCGGGAGTGCGCTCCAGCGAGCGCCGCCTCCAACGAGGAATAAGCCCCTACATCCGCGCACAAGGCCCGGGCCTCGTCGAGGTAGCGCTCGGGGGCCAGGGAGCGGGGGGTGTCCAGGGGCGTCAGGTGCACCGAGGCGCACGTGGGCAGCAGGGCCTCGAGCATGGGGCGCCGGTCCTTGTCGCCCACCACGCCGAAGACGCAGTGCACCCGGCGGCCCGGGTAGAGCGAGCGCAGGCCCGCGAGCAGCACCTGGATCCCGGCGGGGTTGTGCGCCCCATCCAGCACCAGCGGCGGCGGGCCGCCCAGCTCCTCCAGCCGACCCGGCCACCGGGCCCGGGCCAGGCCCGTGCGGATGGCCTCGGGCGAGACCGGGAGCCCCTGGGCCCTCCCCTGCTCCACCAGGGCCACGGCCACCGCGGCGTTGCCCCGCTGGTGCGCGCCCCGGAGCCCCAGGGTGAGGCCCTCCACCGCCAGGTGCGGGCCCCAGTAGGCCAGGGTGCCGTCCGGGCGGGCATCCAAGCCGAAGTCGCGGCCCTCGAGCACCAGGGGAGCCCCCAGCGCCTCGGCCCGGGCGGTGATGGCCGCGAGCGCCTCGGGGGCCTGCTGGCTGATCACCCCGGGAACGCCGGGCTTGAGGATGCCGGCCTTCTCCCCGGCGATGGCCTCCAGGGTGTGGCCGAGGTACTCGGTGTGATCGAAGGACACGGGGGTGATGGCGGTCACGCGCGCCTCACACGCGCGGGTGGCGTCCAGCCGGCCGCCCAGCCCCACCTCCACCACGGCCACGTCCACCGCCTCGCGGGCGAAGTGCCAGAAGGCCACCACGGTGCCGAACTCGAAGTACGTGAGTTCCCCGGCGTCCGGGTGGCGCTCCAGCACCTCCAAAATCCGCTGGCCGAACACCTCGTCGGTAATCTCCACCCCGTCCACGCGGATGCGCTCGTTGACGCGCACCAGGTGCGGCGAGGTGTACAGCCCCACCCGGTGGCCCTCGGCGTGGAGCATGGCCGAGGCGAAGGCGCACGTGCTGCCCTTGCCGTTGGTGCCCGCCACGTGCAGCGCGGGAAAGCGCCGCTCGGGATGGCCGAGCGCCTCCAGGGCGGCGTCCACCCGCTCCAGGCCGAGCTTGATGCTGGAGGGACTGAGGCGGGAGAAGAACTCCAGCGCCTCCACGGGGGTGCGGGGCGTCGTCATCCGTCGAGGGCGCGAGGGGACGGCCTAGCCGAGCAGGGAGATGACCTGGTGGAGCTTGGCGCGCAGATCCTTGCGCTGGACGATGGCGTCGAGCATGCCGTGCTCCACGAGGAACTCCGAGCGCTGGAAGCCCTCGGGCAGCTTCTGGCGGATGGTCTGCTCGATGACGCGCGGACCGGCGAAGCCGATGAGCGCCTTGGGCTCGGCGAGCATCACGTCGCCCAGCCACGAGAACGAGGCCGCCACGCCGCCCGTGGTGGGGTGCAGGAGCACGGAGATGTAGGGCTTGCCCACGTTGCGGAAGCGGGCGATGGCCGCGCTCGTCTTGGCCATCTGCATGAGGGAGAAGATGCCCTCCTGCATGCGCGCGCCGCCCGAGGCGGAGAAGACGATGGCCGGGCACTTGAGCTCGTGCGCGCGCTCGAACACCCGCGTGCACTTCTCGCCCACCACCGAGCCCATGGAGCCGCCCATGAACTCGAACACGAAGCAGCCCACCGACACCTGCTGGCCCTCGATGCGGCCCACGCCGGAGATGAAGGCGTCGTTCTCGCCCAGCGCCTTGCGCGTGGAGCGCAGCCGGTCCTTGTACTTCTTCGAGTCGGAGAACCCGAGCGGATCCTGCGGCTCGAGCTCCTTGTCGAACTCCTCGAAGCTGTCCGGGTCGAGCAGCGACGCCAGGCGGGCGCGCGCCGGCCACGGCAGGTGGTGCTCACAGTGGGGGCAGACGTTGAGGTTCTTCTCCAGCTCCTGCCGGTAGAGGATCTCGTCGCAACTCTCGCACTTGGCCCAGAGCCCCTGCATGCGGCTGGGGGCGTCGACGGGCTCGGGAGTGGTGGCGATACGGGGCTTCTTGGAGAACCAGGCCATGGGGGCCCCGGTTAATCCCACTGCCCGGGAGCCGTCAACTCCCAACCGGGAGCCCGCCCCCTAGAACTCGAACGTGTCCCCGAGCTCCAGCACTTCCACGGGCATGTCCGCCACCTCGCGCTTGACCGCCTGCACGAAGGCGGGCTTGAGGTGGTAGAGCAGCACGCTCGTGCCGTCGTCCCGCTCGAACTTGGCCAGTTCGCTCTTGAGCGTGGCGGGCGTGAGGTGCCCGGACACGTCGGCCAGTTGCTGCAGCGCGTTGGGGAAGCTCGTCTCGATGAGCAGCGCCTTGAGCGTGGGCGTCTGGTTGAGCACCTTCCACAGCTTGTCCGTGGGGCCGGTGTCCCCGCTCATGGCCATGGACACGCGGCCCCGGGTGATGACGAAGCCGCACGACTCCACCGGGTGGTGCACGGGCACGGACTGCACCGTGTAGGGGCCCACCTGGAAGGTGCTCCCCGCGCGGAAGGCCTTGATGCGCAGCACGGGCTCCTTGCGCGTGGGGATGCGCGTGAAGTCCGGCCAGAGCGCGTTGTTGAACATGTTCTCGCGCAGGGCCCGGGCACACTCGCGCGAGGCGTGGATGGTGACCGGCTTGTCCCGCCGCCCGATGATGAGGTCCGCCATGAGCGGCAGATCCTTCACGTGATCGAAGTGGCTGTGGCCGACGATGATGTCGTCGATGCGGCACAGCTGCTCGAGCGACAACGTGCTCGTGAGCGCGCCCGCGTCCAGCGCGAGCACGTCGTCCACGAGGAAGCACGTGGTGCGGCAGGCGGGAAGCTCTCCTCCGTGGCACCCTAGGACCTGGAGCTTCACGCTAGAGATCTCCGAACTTCCACTTCATCTCCAGGTATTGGAGGAAGTCGTGCAGCCGCGCCGTATCCTGCACGGTGAGGCTGTCATCGCCCAGGCTGAGCATCCCCGCGCGGTGGAGCCGGTCCAACACGAGCCGGATGGCCGGCTCTCCCACGCCCAGCTGCCGAGGAAGCTCGCGCAGGTTGAGATCGATCTCCATGCCCTCGTCGGTGGGCCGGCCCCGCAGGCGGCACGCCTGCAGCACGTGGTGCACCACGCGGCTGGACGGGTCGCCGTGCAGGAGGTTCTCGATCTGCGCGTCCGCCTCGGACAGGCGCTCGGCGAGCTTCTTGATCATCCGCACGGCGATCTCCGCGTTGCCGCGGATCATGCCCTCGAAGGTCTTCGGGTCGATGACGAGCAGCTTGGCGTCCTCGCTCACCGTGGCCGTGGCATTGCGCGGCCGGTTGGAGATGATGGCCATCTCGCCGAAGAACTCCCCCGGACCGAGCACCGCCAACACCTTTTCCTCGTCGCGCACGCGCTTGGAGATGGCGATTCGTCCCGACTGCAGGACGAACATCTCCTTGCCCGTCTCTCCCTCGCGGAAGAGGGTCGTGCCCTTCGGGAACTCCTTGCCGAAACGTTGAAAGAGGGTTTCCTCGGCGCCCATCGCGATCCGGGAGTTAAGCCGTCCCGATTCATAGGGTCAAATTCCGTCTGGCGCTTCCGTCCTTCTCCCCTCAGGTGTCGTCCAGGCACCCACCTCGGTCCGGGGCCCCGGGGGCATGGCGTGAGGCGAGACAGGAGGTGGGCAAAGCCGGTACAAGGCCCGGCGTGGGAACGACCTACAAGCAGGCGGGAGTGGATATCGAGGCGGGGGATGCCTTCGTCGAGCGCATCAAGCCCCATGCGGCGCGCACGATGCGGCCAGAGGTCCTGGCCGGGGTGGGTGGGTTCGGCGGGCTGTTCGCCCTGCCCCCGGGCAAGTACCGCGAGCCGGTGCTGGTGTCGGGCACGGATGGTGTGGGCACCAAGCTCAAGGTGGCCTTCCAGGCGGGCCGGCACGGCACGGTGGGGATCGACCTGGTGGCCATGTCGGTGAACGACATCCTCACCTCCGGGGCCGAGCCGCTCTTCTTCCTGGACTACTTCGCCACGGGCCGGCTGGAGGTGGACGCGGCGGCCGAGGTGGTCAAGGGCATCGCCCAGGGGTGTGAGCAAGCCGGGTGCGCGCTGCTCGGCGGCGAGACGGCGGAGATGCCGGGCTTCTACGCGCGGGGCGAGTACGACCTGGCCGGCTTCTGCGTGGGCGTGGTGGAGCGCTCGGAGATCATCGACGGGCGGGACATCCGGCCGGGCGACGCGCTCATCGGGCTCACCTCCTCGGGGCTGCACTCCAACGGCTACTCGCTGGCGCGCAAGGTGCTCCTGGAGGACGCGAAGCTGCCCCTGGACGCGGTGCCCGAGGGCCTGGACCGGCCGCTCGTCGACGCGCTGCTCGAGCCCACGCGCATCTACGTGAAGGACGTGCTCGCGCTGATGAAGACGGTGAAGCTCAAGGGCCTGTCGCACATCACCGGCAGCGGCATCCCGGGCAACCTGCCGCGCTGCCTGCCCGAGGGCACGCGCGCGGTGCTCGACAGCACGGCCTGGACGCGCCCCCCCCTCTTCGAGCTCATCGAGCGGCTGGGCGGAGTGGCGCGCGCGGAGATGTACGACACCTTCAACATGGGCCTGGGCCTCATCGCGGTGGTGGCGCGCGAGGACGTGGCCGTGGCGCTCGCGCTCTTGGAGGCGCGGGGCGTGGAGGCCAGCGAGGTGGGCCGCATCGAGGCCGGCACGGGCGAGGCCACGGCGGTCATCGCGCCATGAGCGGCCGGGTGAAGCTGGGCGTGCTGGTGTCGGGCGGGGGCAGCAACCTGCAGGCCCTGCTCGATGCGTGTGCCCGGCCGGACTTCCCCGCCGAGGTGGCGCTCGTGGTGTGCAACGTGCCCACCGCCTTCGCGCTGCAGCGGGCGCGCGAGGCGGGCGTGGAGACGCGGGTGTTGGATCACAAGGGCCAGGCGTCGCGCGCGGACTTCGAGCGGGCGCTCGGCGACGCGCTGGTGGCCGCGGGCGTGGAGTGGGTGTGCCTGGCGGGCTTCATGCGCCTGCTCGGCGCGGACTTCCTCGATCGCTTCCCGGGCCGGGTGCTCAACATCCACCCCTCGCTCCTGCCGGCGTTTCCCGGACTGCATGCCCAGCGCCAGGCGCTCGACCAGGGCGTGAAGGTGGCCGGGTGCACGGTGCACGTCGTGGACGCGGGCATGGACACCGGCCCCATCATCGCGCAGGCGGCGGTGCCCGTGCTGCCCGGGGACGACGAGGCGGCCCTGTCCGCGCGCATCCTCGCCGAGGAGCACCGCCTCTACCCGCTGGTGGTGCGGCTGGCCGTGACGGGCGGCGTGCGGCTGGAGGCGGGCCGGGTGGTGACGACCCTGGGGCCCGCGGTGGGCGGCCTGAGCCTGCGCAACCCCGGCGAGCCGGGTTAGGGAGCCGCGCGCCGCATGGCCACCCTCGTGGGACACTCCATCGAGCCGCCCGACACCTGCAGCTACCTGCCCGAGGAGCGCGCCTCGCTCGAGCAGTTGGTGATGAAGGACGTGAGCCCCGAGGAGTACGAGGTGCTGCTCACGCGGGGCTGGCGCCGCTTCGGGCCCATGTACTTCCGGCCCGCGTGCCGCGACTGCGCCGAGTGCGTGTCCTTGCGCATCCCCACCGCGACCTTCCAGCCCAACCGCAGCCAGCGCCGGGCCCGCGCCGCGTGCGCCCGGCTGCGCGTGGAGGTGGGCCCGCCCCGGGTGGACGCGGAGCGGCTGGCGCTCTACCACCGCTGGCACGACGAGCGGGAGCGCACGCGCGAGTGGAACGCCTCGCCCCTGAGCGCGCGGGACTACTTCCTGCAGTTCGCCTTCCCCCACCCCTCGGCGCGCGAGGTGGCCTACTACGACGACGCCGCCGAGGGCGGCCCGCGGCTGGTGGGCCTGGGCATCTGCGACGAGACGCCCCGGGCCTGGAGCGCGGTGTACTTCTTCTACGATCCGGCCTACGCGCGGCTGTCCCCGGGCTCGGCCAACGTGGTGTTCCAGGTGGAGCTGGCGCGGGCGCGGGGCATCCCCCACGTGTACCTCGGCTACCGCGTCCTCGGCTGCGCGTCCCTGCGCTACAAGGCCTCCTTCGGCCCCCACGAGCTGCTCGAGGGTCGGCCCGCCCCGAACGAGGCCCCCCGGTGGACGCGGGCGGAGGACGACGCGCCGACGCCGCCCTGAGCGCGCCCTACCCGTCGCTCCCCAGGCGCCAGCCCCACAGCCGCGTGTACTGCCGCCGCAGGGCGCTCGCCGGGGCGAGCCGCATGGCCTTCTCCCGCAGCCAGACCGCCGCGGGTTGGCGCCACTGCCCGACGACGCCGAAGCGCCAGGAGAGCTCTTGCAGCCAGCGGGTCCGGTCCTGACGCCGGGCCGCGTAGCGCCGCAGGCCCTCCGCCACGTCCCGCGTCTCCTCCAGCGTCCGCGCCAGCACCGCGCCGTCCTCGATGGCCGAGCAGGCGCCCTGCCCCATGTTGGGCATCATCGGATGGGCCGCGTCCCCCAACAGCGTCACCCGCCCCCGTCCCCATCGCGCGAGGGGCGGGCGGTCCAGGAGATCGTTGCGCAGCAGGTCCGCGGGCCGCGTGGCCGCGATGAGCTCTGGAATGGGCGCGTGCGCCGTCTGGAAGACGCGCGCCAGGAAGGCCGAGTCCCCGCCTGGAACGGGCTCGCCCTGGGGCCAGTCGGCGGTGGCCCACCAGTACACCAGGTCCTCGCGCACGTGCCCCACGCCGAAGCGCGCCCCCCGCCCCTGCGTCTCGCGCAACAGCCCCCGGGGCAGCGCCGGATGCGAGAAGCCCCGCGCCAGTCCGCGCCAGCACGGATGGCCCGCGTAGCGCATGCGCTCTCCCGGATGGAGTTGGGCCCGCACCACCGAGTGCAAGCCATCCGCGCCCACCAGCACGTCCCCCCGCGCCTCCCGTCCGTCCTCGAAGCGCGCCACGACTCCCTCCCCGTCCTCCTCGAAGCGCGTCAGGCGGGCCCCCAGGTGGACCCGCGTCCCCGACCCCAGGGCCGCGTGCAGCGCGCCATGCAGCGCCGCCCGGTGGAAGAGCACCGCGGGCACGTCCGTGCCAGGGACGTCCTCCGCGCGCTCGCGCCGCAGGGCCTCCCCGCGCCAGGTGCACAGCTCCACGTGCGTCAGGGGCACGCCCCGCGCCACCACCTGCTCGAGGCCCAGGGCGAACAGCACGCTCATGGCGTTGGGCGAGATCATGACCCCCGAGCCGACCTCCTTGAGCGCGGGGGCCTGCTCGAAGACGTCCAC
This sequence comes from Archangium primigenium, assembly GCF_016904885.1. NCBI lineage: Bacteria > Pseudomonadati > Myxococcota > Myxococcia > Myxococcales > Archangiaceae > Melittangium > [Archangium] primigenium. The sequence goes on along the minus strand of NZ_JADWYI010000001.1, from coordinate 3,929,874 downwards.
CGCCCAGCCCCGCCGCTCCAAGGCGAGCGCCGCCGTCAGCCCCCCCACGCCGCCTCCGATGATCACCGCGTTCCTCGTCCGCTCGGTCATGGCCCCCTCCTGCCCCCGAGGATACGCCCGAAGGGCACCCCGGCGCGGGAAAGCGCTGCGAGGCCCCCGGCAACGCGTGTAGGGTGCGCGGCGCGATGCCGATGCCCGCCGCCCGACCCAAACAACTTCCCGCGACCACGGCCCCCTCCCGGCACGTCTACGACGTGATCGTCCTGGGCAGTCAGCTCGGAGGCGCGCTCGCCGCGGTGATGCTGGCCAAGCGCGGCTATGGCGTGCTGCTCGTGGAGCACGACGGCACCGGGCCCGGCTACGAGCACGGCGGCTACTGCCTGCCCTACGCCCCCTTCATCGCCCCGTCCCTCAAGACGATGTCCGCCGTGGAGGAGGCCTTCGCCGAGGTAGGCCTCGCCGCCGAGCTGCAACGTCAGCAGCAGCCCCACGTGCCCGAGCTGCAGCTGGTGATGCCCCGGCACCGGGTGGATCTGCACGCCGACGCGACCCGCCGCGGCGCCGAGTTCGCCCGCGAGTTCGGCGGCGAGGGCGAGCGCATCCTCACGGACCTCGCGGCCTCCACGCACCAGCACGAGCCGTCCGATGCCTTCTTCAAGGAGGCGCCGCCCCTGCCCCCGGACGGGCTCCTGGAGGCCTGGAACCTCAAGCGCGCCAAGGGCCGCCACCCGGGCCTGGAGACCGACCTGCGGCTGGCCGGCGCGGACGCCCCCTCGCGGCTCTTGCGCGGCCTGCGGCCCTTCTCCGTCCACCTGGACAACCCCTCCTCCGCCCTGGCGCGCACCCGGCCCCTGTCCCAGGTGCTGCAGACACCCTGGCGCTACCCGGGCGGCCGTGACGGGCTGCGCAAGCTGCTCTTCGAGCGGCTCCAGGAGCTGGGGGGAGACCTGCTGAGCCCCAGCAACACCGACACCTACGTGGTGGAGGAGCTCGTCTTCGACGGCAGCCGCTTCTCCGCGGTGAAGCTCCTGCGCTCGGACACGCTCTACCGGGCCTCGTGCCTCGTCTCCGCCACGGACGCGGGCGCCCTGCGCCGCCTGATGACGGGGCGCAAGAAGCACCGGGGCCTGAGCGACCAGCTCGACCAGTCCACCATCAAGTCCTTCCTCTTCGCGGTGAACTGGGTGGTGCCCGAGACGGCCCTGCCCCGGGGCATGGGCGAGCTCGTCGTGCTGGACACCGAGGACAGCGAGTTGGGCGCCCTGCTCGTGCAGGTGCTGCCGGCCCGCTCCGCCGAGGGCAAGGAGGACAGCTCGCTCCGGGTGGTGTGCGCCGGCGGCTTCGTGCCCGCGAGCGTGCGCGACCTGGGCGAGGGCTACCTCGAGGCGCTCGCCCAGCGCATCGACGGCCACCTGGACACCCTCATGCCCTTCACCCAGGGCAAACGCCTGCTGCGCTCGGCCCCCTACCTGGACGCGAGCGCCGTGCGGGGCAGCCGCCTCATGCCCCACCCGCACTACCTCATCGACGCGGAAGCGCACCTGGGGGTCAGCGGTTTGAAGCAGCAGACGCCCACCAAGAACCTCCTGCTCGCCGGACGCGAGGTCCTCCCGGGCCTGGGCCTGGAGGGCGAGTTGCTGGCCGGCGTCCGCGCCACGCGGCTGATCCAGGAAATGCTCAAGAAGCGCCCCGTCCTCAAGCGTTGAGGCCGGATCTGGCTGGATTTTCCAGTGGTTTGTGGGTAGGTTCCCGCCCCTCTCAGATGGGCTTTCGTTAAATTGCCCCTGTTTTCAAGGAGTTAGCAGTCATGGCCTGGAAATGCGACCTCTGCGGCAAGCGGCCGCTGGTTGGCAACAACGTCAGCCACGCGAACAACAAGACCAAGAAGCGGACCCTGCCCAACCTGCAGAAGATCCGCGCCTCGGTGAACGGCACCCCCACGCGCGTGCTCGCCTGCACCCGCTGCATCAAGGCCGGCAAGATCACGAAGGCGGCCTGAGTCAGGCCGTGGGCTCGCGGGAGGGAAGATCGCGTCCGGTTTCAAACGCGCTCCCCCCCAGCGAGCAGTTGCATCCCCGAGCGGAGGATCTCGACCTCGTCTCTCTCGAAGAGGTCATCCGCCGGTTGCATCGAGAAGACGCAGTGGCAGTCCGAGCGGTCCGCCCCGCGCTGAAGGAACTGGCGCGAGCGGCGCGGACCGTGGCGGAAGCGCTCCAGGCGGGTGGCCGCCTCCTCTATATCGGCGCGGGAACCAGTGGACGCCTCGGCGTGCTCGACGCGAGCGAGTGTCCGCCCACCTTCGGCGCCTCGCCCCGACAGGTCCAGGCGGTGATCGCCGGGGGCCGCCGGGCGATGACGCGGGCCGTGGAAGGCGCGGAGGACGACGCCCCGGCGGGCCATGCCGCGGTGCTCCGGCTCGGCGCGGGCCCGAAGGACGTGGTGTGTGGCATCTCCGCGAGCGCCAGGACGCCCTTCGTGAAGGGTGCCCTGGAGGCCGCGCGGGCCCGAGGCGCGCGCACCGTGCTCGTGTGCTGCAACGCGCCGGGCCCGGACGTGGCCGTGGATCACCTGCTGCGGGCCTCGACGGGACCAGAGCTCGTGGCGGGCAGCACGCGGCTCAAGGCGGGCACGGCGACGAAGCTCATCCTCAACGCCCTCACCACCACGGCCTTCATCGCCCTGGGCAAGGTCTACCGGGGGCGCATGGTGGACGTGCGCACGAGCAACCAGAAGCTGCGCGCGCGCGCGGCGCGCATGGTCGTGGAGCTGACGGACCTGGCGCCCGAGGCCGCCCAGCGGCTGCTCGAGGCGGCCGGCCATGAAGTGAAGCTCGCACTGGCCATGCACTACACGGGGCTGTCCGCGCCCGCGGCCCGGAAACGGCTCAAGCAGGCCTCCCTGCGCGCGCTCGGCCCCCGCACGCCGCGCTCCCAACCGCTCCCGTCCAAGCCGCGCCCCCCGAAGCCGTGAGCCCCGGGGGCGCCCCGCTCCGCGTCACGGACAGCGCAGCACGGGCGTGGAGGCGTTGCCGGTGTTGCGCTGGTCATGCTGCTGCTTGGGCCACGGTGCATCCGCGTCCAGGCCGGCGCTGTCCACCACGAGCGCGTGCAGCTCGTTGAACAGGGAGGCGTAGAGCACGCCGGGGCGGCCGGCGATGGGCACGCCCTGCTCATCCCGCGTGCAGTCGAGCACCGGCGGCGCGGTGTCCGTGAGCCGGGAGCCCCGCCAGGACCAGAGCCACTGGAGCGACAGGTCCGCGGCCGACCAGACGCCCACGACGCCCGACTGCATGGCGTAGACGAGCCCGCCCTGCCCCAGCGTGGGCGCCAGGTCGTTGCCCAGTCCCCGCTCCTTGGAGACCGTGGCCGAGCCACCACCCGTGGGCATGCGCACCAGCCGGCCCTCGCGCGCGTCCACGCCGAACAGCACGCCGCCCGCGCCCACGCTCGGCATGGAGACGGCGCCGCCCGCGTAGCGCATCACCGCGGTCTGCGGGCTCGTCGTGGACGTGGTGCTGATGCCGCCCGTGCTGGAGGTGCTCGAGGCGTCCCCCTCGCCCATGACGAGCACGTCCCCGTGAAAGGCCAGGCCGTTGGCCCCCGAGGCGCTCGCGGACATGACGGGCCAGCCCGCGCGGGGATAGAAGGAGTGGGTCTCGAAGCTCATCACCCGGGCGCTCGGACCGGAGAAGAAGAGGGCGTTGTCGCGGTACGCCAGGTTGCCCCGCTCCGAGGACTTGACGTCCCGCTGCACGAAGGCGCACGCGCTCGGACGGCTCGACGAGCCCGAGCCCAACGCGAGAATCGCGCCGGTGCTGCCGTACGTCACCGCGAAGGCGTTCTCCACGCCATTCGAGGTGCCGAGCACCGTGCTGTCGAACCAGAGTCCGTTGTTGAGCCGCGACGGGCATTGGCCCACGAGGCTCCGGCTCGCCAGATCGTAGACGTAGAGCTGGTGGCCGCTGTTCCCGTTGAGCTCCGCGTAGCTGCGCACGTACAGCAGCTCGCGGCCATCCGCCTGGACGCTCGGGATGGGCGCCCCCTCCCCCTGCAGCGGCGAGTTCCACAGCGCGCGGCCCGAGGGGCTCACCGCCACGACCTGGGTGTAATAGGTGGTGACGTACACCGTGCCGTTCGCGCCGATGCCGGGTGAGTCGTCCAGGCGGTTGGAGCCACTGCCCGACGAGCCGTCGAAGACGGAATAGGCCCACTTCCAGCGCGTCACCGGCAGGGCCTGCTCGAACACGGTGGGCACGCCCGTCGCGGTGCGCGCCGTCACCACGAGCGTGAGCGAGCCTCGCGCGGCATCCATCCGCGGCTTCCACAGCGGCAGCGTCGCCCGGACGCACTGGCGCGCCGCGCAGCCCGACGTGTAGGGCACGCCGTCCACCGTCACCGACCGCCCGTCCGTGCCCTTCAGCTCGAACACGACCGGCGCGGACGCGCTCGTGCGCGCCTCCACGACCACCTGCTGATCCCGCTTCCACGCCGGGGACAGCGCCCGGCCGTCCGACCCCAGCTCCGTGTACGTCGTCCGGCCCGACGCGGGCGGGTTGCTCGGCGGGCTGGGCACGCTGACCGCGAGCGTGGGGGGTGACTCTTCCCCGGGCTCGGGTTGAGGCCCGGGTCCCGCATCCGGCTGTGGCTCGGTTCCCGCGTCGGGCTCCGGCTGCGGCCCGGTTCCCGCATCGGGCTCCGGCTGCGGCCCCGGCCCGGGAGGCGTCCCCGGCTCGGGCTCAGCGCCCGGGGGCACGCACTGGCCCGAGACACAGACGTAGCCCGGGGCACATGCGCTCGTGCTGTCACACGGGAAGGACCCCAGCGACGCCAACTCCGGCACGGTGCACGCCAGTCCGCCCCACATCACCCACGCCAGCACGCCAAGAACACGCCTCATGGCACCTCTCCAGTCGAGGGCGTCTCGGCGGACCCCTCATGCAGCCACCACGACACGAGCGCGCCCACGGCGGCGACTCCCGCGCCCACCCACAAGACATTGGCCACGCGCGCACTGCCCCGTGCCTCGTCCAGCCGCTGCGCGGCCTCGGACTGCTGGGAGGCCCCGCGCGCGGCGGCCACCTGGGAGCGGGACATCCCCCCGAAGTATCCGCCCACGCCCCCCGCCACCACGCCCGTGCCCAGCAGCACCCAGGGCAACACGGGCCGGCGCGAGACCCGTGCCTCCACCTGGGGCGTGAGCGACGGCGGGGGCGACTCCAGCGCGGGCGTCAGGGAGGGCGCGACGGTCTGCTCCGGTCGATCGCCGGCCGGGGCCACGTCGGGCGGGACCTCGGCCCGCGGCTCCCGGCTCCGCGCGCTCCCCAGCTCCCGGCGCACGCGGGCACGCACGGCCTCCACCTCCCGCTTCACCTTGGGCGACACCATCAGGGGCAGCGTGGCCTCCGGGTCCTTCAGCAACCCGTCCCGGAAGGCGTTCCGGGCCCGCTCCCAGCGGCCCAGGTTCGCCAGCACGATGCCCTCATGCAGGGAGACCCGCACCTGCTCACCGGACTGCCGCGCCAGGCTCTGGCACTGCTCCAGCTGGGCGAGCGCGTGCTCGTATTCGAGGCTCTCGTAGAGTCGGACCGCCTGCGCGAGGCAGCCGTCGAAGTCGTCGGCGGCCCGGCCAGGCGGCGCCACGAGGCACATGCAGAGCGCCACGACCCCGAGGGGCCCGCGCCAGATCGAAGGAAACATGGGAACCCGATGATACCTCGTCCCCCTTCTCAGCCGCGCCGCAGGATGAACTCCCGGTCCCGGACCCGACCCACCGGGAACTCGTACTCGCCCACGTGCTGGAAGCCGTACCGGGCGTAGAAGCGCCGCGCCCGCACGTTGCCGGACCACACGCCAATCCACAGCCGCCGCCCTCCCTGGGGATCCAACCAGGCGAGCACCGTGTCCATCAGCCGGGGCGCCAGCCCCAGGCCTTGCAGCTCCCGCTGGAGGTAGAAGCTCTTCAGCTCGCGCTCTCCGGGCCGGGCCTCGGGGTGCGGCAGGCCATTGTTCCCCGCCGAGGCGTACCCGAGCGCCCGGGTGCCGCGCTCGACCAGCCAGAGGCGCCGGGAAGGGTCGACGAGCGCGCGCGCGAAGACCTCGGGGGCGTAGGACGCCTCGAGGAAGTGCGCCAGGTCCTCCTCGGGATACGGCAGACCGAAGTCCGCCACGAATGTCTCCACGAACGTCGTCCGGGCGAGCACGGAGAGCGTCTCCGCATCGTCCGGCCGTGCCACGCGGATCACGAGGTCGTCCATGCCCCGCATACAGCCCAGACGCCCCGCGAGTTCAAGCGGAAGTCCGGGCCGGGGTTACCGTACGACTAGCGCAGCGTGTTCAGCGCGCGGCGGTAGTAGGCCTCGCGGTCGGCCAGGCCGTTGTAGCCACCGTTCACGCGCTTGGTGATGCCGCGGAAGTCGCCCTTGTCGGCCAGGGAGTTGAGGTTGCGGCTGTTCCAGAACCAGGCGGCGGTGCGGAAGCCCACCTCGGGGCTGGCGGCCTGACGGGGATTGTTCTCCAGGTCCAGGCCCAGGGCCTTGCCCGCGGCGCGGTAGTTGGCGCGGCCGGTGAGCTGGATGGGGCCACGGCCCTTGAAGCGCGTGCCGTCACCCGGCTGGGTATTGCCCAGATCCCGACGGCCCTCGTACGCCGCGCCCGAGGCGATCTCCTCCATGTAGCGCAGCCCGCCGCTCTCGTGGCCCAGCTGCGCGAGGAACGCGGCCTGACGCTGCGGCGTGTTGATGCCAGCCTCGGACATGGCGCGGTTGATGTGCGGCAGGTACTGGTCGGCCTTGGCCTGCGACAGGGTGGGCATGATCTGCCGCAGCTGCGCGGACGTCACGCCCTTGCCTGGCGCCGCGTTGCCCGGGGCCGCCACCGGCGCCGCGCCCGTGGCGCCACCCGCCGCCGGAGCCCGACCCGCGCCGCCCGCCGCCGGCGTCCGGCCCGCCGCCGGAGCCCGACCCGCGCCGCCCGTGGGACGCGCCTCGAAGCTGTCGCGCGAACCGGGGATCTCCAGCTTGCGCCCGGCGATGATGCGGTCCGGGTTCTTGATACCGTTGACCTTGGCCAGCGCGCCCACCGACGTGTTGAACTTCTTGGCGAGCGCCGACAGCGTGTCACCACGACGGATGGTGTGCAGGGCCATGAGCAGGATTCCCGGGCGAAGGGTAGGAAGAGAAGAGGTCGAGTAGGACTCTCTCCTCCATTCTCGCCGGGGAAGAATTCGAGTTGCGTGTTCTCACAAGGAAAGAGACCACGCGATGCGTCATCAGCGCCGCCAGCGCGCGAAGTCCTCGCCGCCCGGGGTCTTGCGCCCGTAGGCCATGTCCGCGGACGCCGGCCCGAAGTAGACGATGTCCACGGGGCCGTACACGAGCGCCACGCCCGTGGCCGAGCGGATGTTGCCGTTGAACAGGCCCACCTCGCCGCCCTCGGTCGCGGACAAGGTGAAGGGCAGGTGGAGCGCGCCCTTGGTGGGTGAACCATCCGCCAGCAGGCGCAGGCGCTCGCCCGGCGCCAGGGTGAGGGTGGGCAGGCGGAAGCGCGACAGGGCGCGCAGGTCATTCGTCAGCTCGTGGCCCGCGAGCGACACCGGCGCGCTGCCCCGGTTGTACAGCTCCACGTAGCCCGTGCTGCCCGCGGCGACCTCCTGGATGACCAGGTCCCCGCCCCCGTGCGCCCGGAGCGCGCGCAGGGTGCCGAGCAGGAACGCGCGGCGCTGGCGCACGTAGGTCTTCAGGAAGTCCCGCGAGCGCACCATGTGCTCGACCGAGACGTAGGGATCCTTGCGCAACTCGGGCTCCACCACGGCCCACAGCGCGTCGATGTGGGCCAGGGCCTTGGACTCGGAGAAGGGACCGGCGAGCGCGGTCTCCAGCTTGTCGATCATCCGCGCGCGCAGGGCCGGCCGGTCCCAGAGGCGCGTGTTGAGCACGTTCCACGTGGGGCGGTGCACCGGCCGCTCCTTCACGCGCTGCTCGTACAGCTTCTGCACCATCGGATCGTACAGGCTGAAGGCCTGGGGCCAGCGGTCGGTGATGGGCGGATCCGTGGGGGCCCACGTGCGCCAGTGCAGCATGAGCGCGTTGTTCAAATCCCACGGCGCGTACTGCCACCGGTCCCGGGCCGTCTCGTGGATCCAATAGCCGCGCGCGTCCTCGATGTAGTTGTTCGAGATGAGCATGTCCGCGGCGAGGTTGCCCAGGTAGGCGTCCACGTCCACCGAGCGCGCCAGCTTCGCCTCGAAGTCCGCGTCGTCGCTGCGGTTGACCCACGCGAGCAGCGCATCCAGGTCCCCCCGGCCGGTGGACTCCTGGCTCTTCTTCTCGAAGTCCGTCTGGTGCGCGCCCGACTGGAGCGTCAGCTCGCAGTTGCGGTGGCCGCAGCGGTAGATGGCCGCCTTCTTCTCCAGGCCCCGCGCCTCCAGGTACTCCTTCCCCACGTGCTCCATGTCCAGGTAGAGCCCGTTGTGCTGGCCGTTGATGCTCACGCGCACGTAGCGGGCGCTCGGCACGGGCAGCCCCAGGGCGGTGTACAGGTCCACCGCGAACTTCTCCGTGAGCTTGCCGCTGTCGTACCAGCTCGCGAGCAGCTCGAAGTGATCCCGGTCATCCAGGTCGTGGCCCGCGTCCAGCTCCACCTTGAAGCTCTTCTGCGGCAGGTCGCGCGTGCTGGCCCCGCGGTAGCGCACCCGGGCCGGCGCCGACTGGCCATCGAGCACCACCACCGCGGGCACCTTCTCCTCGGACTCGGGGTTGGCGTCCAGGCGCGCCAGGTCCTCCGGCTTGATGCGCAGCTCCAGCACGGGCACCCGCGACTGCACGCGGGGATAGGCGCCGCGCGCGGGCTGTCCTTCCCCGGGCACGCTCCCGCCCTCCTCCACGGCGGGCGGCGGCTCCTCCACGGGCGCGGGCTGCGCGGGGGCGGGCGTCGGCGGAGTGGACACCGCCCCTCCGGAGGTGACGTCGGTCGGCATCGACAGGGTCGAGTCCGTCTCGGGACCACACGCCAGCAACCCCACCGTCAGCAGCCCACACAGACCTTGCCATCGCGCCATGGAACCCTCCGTCCGAAAGTCGCGTCCCACTGTGCAGAAGCCATGCCCCACGGTGTGTCCGCTGGAGGAACGCCCAGACCCCTTCCGGCGCGCGTTCGTGCCCATTTCCCGCCCAGGGTGGGAAACGCGCTTCCCACGATGGCGACGCCAATCCCCACGAAGGCGAAGCATCGGCCACACACGGAGAAGCGGACGTCCTATGCTCGCGCTCCCGTCCCACCGGGTCCGCCCAGGAGACATGCATGGAACCCGACATCCGGCCCGCCTCCCGAACCCCCTCCCGCGGGGTCACCTGGGTGGCGCTGCTCGCGATGCTGACGAGCGGCTGCCTGGGTCACCTCTACGAGGTCCCGCGCTCGGAGATGGAGCGGATCGTGCGCACCTCGCCGCAGGAGCGCGGCCGGCAGGTGTACGCCATCCAGCAGTTCATCACCGCCACGGACCCCGAGCCCGCGCCCGCCTGGGCCCCGCCGCTCGAGTCCCCCCCCGTGGGCTACCTCGTCACCGACCACGGGCACTGGGTGCCGTCGTTCTACCTGGAGTCCTACGGCGCGCCCTACTACCAGCCCCCGCCCTACTCCCGGCCGCCGCCCACCTCGCCGGACTTGCCCTCGGGCGGGAGCATCCACGGCGCCTCCCCCGTGCCCGATGGCGCGCCGAGCAGCGCCCGGAGCTCCTCGGGAGGAGGTTCCTCGGGCGGCTCGCTCGGCAGTCTCCAGGGCCTCGACCGGCTCCTGGCGCTCGCCGTGGTCGTCGGCGTGGTGGTGGGCGTGAGCCTGGCCATCACCGAGGGCGCGCGCTACGAGGGCTCGGTCGCGGTGCACCCCAAGCACCCGGTGCACCTCATCTCCACGCGGGGCCCGCAGCGCACCGTGCCGCTGGACGAGCTGGTGCCCGCGGACCTGGAGCACCTGTCGGAGGCGATGATCTCGGGCGCGGAGGGCGCGGGCATGTGGCTCAACGGCTCGGCGCCCCTCAACCGCCAGGGCTTCACGTACCAGTTCGGCGCGGGCAACGACAGCCTCGCGCTGCCCGGCGGACAGACCCTGCGCGACGTGGGCTTCCGCTTCGCGCTCGGCTACTTCCCCCACCGGAAGTTCGGCCTGCTCGCCGACACCCGGCTCCAGTTCGGCGCGGATGGGTCCAGCGCCTACTACAACGCGCGTCTGGGGCTGGAGGCCCAGTGGTACCCGCTCTCGCTCTGGCGGCTGCACCTGGGCCCCTTCGTGGGCGGCGGCCGGGCCTGGTCCGCCACCGAGGGCGGGGGCCGGCCCTCCACCTCCGCGTCCCGGCCCTACGTGTCCTTTGGCGCCCTGGCGGAGTTCGATCTCACCACGCGCCTGGGCCTCACGTTCCGCTGGACCCAGGACTGGCTGCCCCACTCCCGCCCCGAGCTCAACGGCTTCGTGCACTCGTGGTCGCTCGGGCTCTCCATCTACTGAGCCCGAGGACCCAAGTCCGGCCGTCCTAGAAGACGTCGTTGAACGCGGTGATGGTGGTCGTCAGCTGGTAGTTGCCGTTGTCCACGTTGATGGTGAAGGGCTTGCCGGGCGCGCTGGTGTAACCCGAGGACCAGCCCTGGCACTGCCCGCAGAGCAGCACGCCATCGCGGCTGACGTTCCAGAAGCCGTTGAGCCGGCCGGCCGAGGACGCGGGCGACACCGAGACGAGCTGGAACTCGTACAGCCCCGAGGCGGTCCGCGCCCGCGCGTACCCGAAGCCGTAGGCCGTGTTCACGGTCCAGCTCGACGAGGCCTTCGCCTCCGACACGGACTGGGCCTTGCCCAGCGCGCTCAGCGACGCGGGCGTGCCCGCCCAGGTGTTGTAGACGCTCGCGGCGGGGGCCAGGGAGGGCATGAGCAGGGCGGCGAGGACAGGCAGGAGACGGCGGCTCGACATGGGCGGACTCCAGTGCGGGAAGAAACGGCGAGCATCATCGGAAGGCGCTCGTGCCCTTGTCAACGGATTCCCGGTTTAAGCGGTTACATCGGAAAGAATGGCCTCGGGCACGTCGACGTGGCGGGCGCGGAGCCATTCCCCCAGCGCCTTGCCCTGGGGATCGAAGCGCGTCGAGGACGACACCCCTTCTCCGAGCAGGCCGTCGATCACGAAGTTGAGCCCGCGCAGCTGGGGAAAGAGGTGGCGCTCGACGGGGAGGGACTGGACCTCGGGGAGCAGCGCGCGCAGCCGCTCCGGGGTGAGCGTGTGCGCCAGCCAGCGCCAGGCCGCGTCCGTGCGGACCCAGAGGCCGATGTTCGCGGTGCCGCCCTTGTCCCCACTGCGCGCGGCGGCGATCCGGCCCAGGGGCACGCGGCGCACGGGCCCCGGGGACGGGGGCGCGGGCAGCGGCGCGGGCGCCACCTCCGCCAGGGCGAGCGTCCGCGCGGCGGGGGCGATGGCCACGCGCGTGCCGTCGGGCAGCACGGCCACGTGCTCGACGAGCGCCGCGTCGACATAGGCCGGGGTGTAGACGCCATAGGGCATGCCGTCCGTGGGCGGCGTGGTCAGGGTGAAGCCGGGGTAGCTCGCCAGGGCCAGCTCGATGGCCGCCCCGCTGAAGGCGCGCCCCACCCGCTTCTCGTCCGGATCCTTCGCCACGACACGCAGGAACGCGGCGGCCTGCTCCTCGGTGGGCGCGTCCTCCCGGTCCGTGCGCACGAGCGTCCAGCGCAGCTCGCGCGGCGGCGTGGGCAGGGCGGCCTCCAGCTGCTCGCGCACCAGCCGGGCCTTGGCCTCGATGTCCAACCCCACGAGCACGAAGGTCGTCTCGTTGCGGAAGCCCCCGAGCCGGTTGAGGCAGACCTTCAGCGTGGGCGGAGGCGGCTCGCCGCGCACGCCACAGATGCGCACGCGATCCTTCCCGGCCTCGGCGAGCTCCACCGAGTCGAAGCGCGCCGTCACGTCGGGCCCCGCGTACCGGGCGCCCCCCACCTCGTACAACAGCTGCGCGAGCACCGTGTCCACGGACACCGCGCCGCCCGTGCCCGCGTGCTTGGTGATGACCGACGAGCCGTCCGCGTACAGCTCCGCGAGCGGGAAGCCGGGGCGGCGCGCGTCGAGCTCCGTGAAGAAGGCGTAGTTGCCGCCCGTGGCCTGGGCCCCGCACTCGAGCACGTGGCCCGCGACCATGGCGCCCGCGAGGCCATCCCAGTCCTCGCGCCCCCAGCCGAAGTGCGCCGCCGCCGGTCCCACGACGAGCGAGGCATCCGTGACGCGCCCGGTGACGACGATGTCGGCGCCCGCGCGCAGGCACTCGGCGATGCCCCACGCCCCCAGGTAGGCATTGGCCGTGAGCGGTGAGCCCAGCCCGAGCGCTCCAGCGCGCGCCAGCAACTCGTCGCCCTCCACATGCGCCACCCGCACGGGCAGCCCCAACCGGGTGGCCAGGGCCCGCAGCGCCGCCGCGAGGCCCGCGGGATTCAATCCCCCCGCGTTGGTGACGATCCGCACCCGCTTCTCCACCGCCAGGGCCAGACACTGCTCCATCTGCCGCAGGAAGGTCCTCGCGTAGCCCGCGGTGGGGTCCTTCATCCGATCCCGGCCGAGGATGAGCATCGTGAGCTCGGCGAGATAGTCCCCCGTGAGCACATCCAGCGCCCCGCCCTCGAGCATCTCGCGGAAGGCGGAGAAGCGGTCGCCATAGAAACCCGAGGCATTGCCGATGCGCAGTGGAGAGGGGCTCATGCGCGAGACATAGCACCGCGCCGCATTGTCCCATTCATGGAACAAAGAGTGCGGCGGCCACGCCCTTATGGAAGAAGCTCCCGGAAGCTATACCGCTTTCACACCCGACGCCGTCCACGGACGGCGCCCCAACCCCCGGAGCATTTCATGGGCAAGCCCTACAGCCGCCTCGACCTCAACAACGCCGTCGTCCTGCTGGTGGATCACCAGGCCGGACTCATGTCCCTGGTGCGCGACTTCAACCCGGATCAGTTCAAGAACAACGTGCTCGCCCTGGCCGACCTGGCCGCCTACTTCCAGCTGCCCACCATCCTGACGACCAGCTTCGAGGACGGCCCCAACGGCCCGCTCATGCCGGAGCTCAAGGAGAAGTTCCCCCAGGCGCCGTTCATCCCGCGCCCCGGGCAGATCAACGCCTGGGACAACGCGGACTTCGTCCAGGCGGTGAAGGCCACCGGGCGCAAGCAGCTCATCCTCGCGGGCGTGGTGACCGAGGTGTGCGTGGCCTTCCCGGCCCTGTCCGCCATGGCGGAGGACTTCGAGGTGTTCGTCGTGACGGATGCCTCGGGCACCTTCAACGACGTCTCCCGCCACGCGTCCTGGAACCGCATGGCCGAGGCGGGCGCCCAGCTGATGACGTGGTTCGCCGTGGCTTGCGAGCTGCACCGCGACTGGCGCCGGGACGTGGAGGGCCTGGGCACGCTCCTGTCCAACCACATCCCCGACTACCGCAACCTCATCACCAGCTACAACACGTTCAAGGCCGCCCACGCTCCGGCGAAGTCCACCCCGTGAGCGCGCGAGTCGACGGGCGCGCTCAGGCGGATGCGCCGAAGAGCGCCGCGGCGACGGTGTCCAGGTCGAGGGGCTTGGTGCACAGGGGTACGTCCCGGAAGCGCTCCGGGATGAACTCCGGCTCGAAGCCGGAGACGAAGACGAACGGAATGGCGCGGGCCCGGAGCGCCTCGGCGACGGGATAGACGAGCCCGTCCCAGAGCCGGATGTCCAGCAGCGCCCCGTCCAATCGGGCCGTGCCCTCGAGCAGCCGGAGCGCCCGCCGCACGTCGGGGACCGGCCCGAGCATCGTGGCGCCGCGGCGCTCCAACTCCTCCGCCAGCTCCAGCACGACCAGGTACTCGTCCTCCACGACGAGCAGGACCCGGCCGGAGAGCGGGTCTCCGGGCGCGCTCACGGGCCGGCCTCGCCCAGGGGCAGCTCGATGGTGCAGCGCACGCCGTCCTCGCGGATGTCCAGCCGCGTCCGTGCATCCAGCTCGTAGGGAAGCGCCTGCTCGATGAGCTCCCGGCCAAAGCCCCGCGCCGCGTCGCGCCGCGGGGAGGGCGCCACGGCCCCGGTCTCCACCCACTCGAGGAAGAGCGTCGCGCTGTCGCGCAGGCCCCAGGTGACGAGGACCCGACCTCGCCTGTCCGCGCCCAGCGCGCCGTGCTTCACCGCGTTCGTCGCGAGCTCGTGCAGCGCGAGGGAGAACGTCCGCACGGCGCGTCCCGGGAGCGTCACGTCCGGACCGTCGAGGACGAGCCGGTCCGAGACGCCGTGCGCCGTGGCGCCCAGCTCCAGCTCCACCAACTCCCGGACGGTCACGGCGGGCAGCTCCGCGCGGGACAGCAGGCCATGCACGCGCGAGAGCGCGGCGAGCCGGTCGGTGATGCGCGTCTCGGCCTCCCCGAGGGAGCGCGCGGCGCGCAACGACTGGACGACGAGGGAGCGCACGACGGCGAGCAGGTTGCGCGAGCGGTGTTGAATCTCCGCGACGAGCACCCGCCGCACCCGATCCACCTGGACGAGGGCCTCGGCGCGCTCGCGCTCCCGCTCGGCCTCCTTGCGCGCCGTGATGTCCGCCGCCAGGCCGAACCATTCCACCACCTCGCCCTTCTCGTCGAGCAGGGGGAACGCGCGCGACAGCGTCCAGCCCACGCTCCCGTCGGCATGGCGCACGCGGTGCTCCAGCTCGAACGGGGTGCGGTTCCGGATGGCCTCGTCGATCCGGGCCATCACCCACGGCCGGTCCTCGGGCAGAAGGTACGTGTCCTCCCACAAGGGACTGGGCGCATGGGTGTCGGAGAGGATGCCCTTGCCCCGCATCTCGCGCATCTCGCGCCAGTCGGGACTCATCCGGTAGAGGGAGTCCGAGGTGCTCATCACCAGCGCGCGGAAGCGCGCCTCGCTCTCGCGCAGCTCCGCCGCCGCGCGCAGACTCTCGGTCGTCTCCACCAGGGTGACCAGTACCCCGGCGATGGTGCCGGTCTCGTCCCGCAGGGGACTGTAGGACAGCGACAACCAGACATTCTCCAGGAGGCCGTTGCGCATGAGCGGATAGAGCGCGTCCTCGAACGAGAGGGATTCTCCCTGGAGCACCCGCGCGTAGATGGGCGCGTTGATGTGCCACACCTCTGGCCAGCACACCTGGGTGGCCTGGCCCAGGCCCGCCGGATGCTTGAGGCCCATGATGTCCCGGTAGCCATCGTTGTAGAGCTGGATGAGGTCGGGGCCCCACAGCGCGATCATGGGAAAGCCATTGGCCAGCAGCATGTCCACGAGGGTCCGCAGGGCGCCGGGCCAGTGCGTCGAGGGCCCCAGGGGCGTGGCCGTCCAGTCGTGTTCACGGATGCGCCGGGCCATCTCGCTCGGGCCCAGGGGCCATGACATGGCGGTGGTCACCCGGGGCGCGTCCCGGCGCGAGCCCGCGTCCGGGCGGGAGGCGCTCCGCTACGTGTCGTCCTCACGGGCCTTTTCCTCCGCGCCAGGTCCTGGCGGCGCCTGATCGTGCAGCATCCGTCGCGCGGCACCCGTGCGGAGCGCCGAGCGGGCGATGCATTCATGGGTGCTCCGGATGGCCTCGTAGGACTTCGTGAGGCTCTGGCCCGCGGAGGCCGCCCGCAGCGCCTGCGACCGCATGAGCAGGTTGCGCGAGTCCTTGAGCGAATCCGCGCTGAAGCCGCCGCGGGGCGCGGCCACGGTCGCATCGCGGGGCGGAAACCAGCGCAGGCGCAAGGCACGCCGCAGCGCCGCGCCGAGCGTGCGCGTGTCATAGGGTTTCTGGATCCGGAGCGCGCCCGCCCAGGCCTCGGGGAGGATGTCCCCGCCATACCCCGTCGCGAAGACGAACGGCACCGAGTCCCACGCGAGCTCCATGGCGAGCGGCAGCACCCGCTCCCCTCGCAGATCCACGTCCAGCACCGCGCAGTCCAGCCGTCCGCGCTCCCGCTCCAGCAGATGCAGGCCGACATCCAGGTCCCCCACCGGGCCCACCACGTCGCAGCCCAGCCCGTGGAGCATGCCGACGACCTCGGAGGCGATGAGGTAGTCGTCCTCGGCCAGGAAGACCCGCAGGCCCCTCAATGCCGGGGATGCGGGGGGCGCGCCCGCTCGCGGCGCCCGCGTCCGCGCCGGACCGCGCGTCGTCTCCCGCTCCCGCACGAGCCGGGCCACGATGGGGCCCAACTGGGCCGCGGGGACACAGGCATCGGGCGTCACCCGGGCGAGCGCGCTCAACGGCATCATCGCGAGCCTCGCGTCCTCGGGCGCTTGGATCAGCGCGCGGCCTCCGGCGGTCTGGATCTCGGCGAGCCCCGCCGCGGCGTCCTGACCGCCCCCCGACAAGACGATTCCGATGCACCGCGCACCAAACGCCCGCGCGGCGGAGCGGAAGAGCACGTCCGCCGCGGGCCGCATGAGGTGCTCCTTCGCCTCCACCGTCAACCGCAGTTCCCGGCCCTGGACGACGAGGTGCCGGTCCGGAGGCGCGACGAGGATCATCCCCCGCGCGAGCGGCTGGCCCTCGTCCGCATAGGCGGCGGGAAGAGGGCCCGCCGCCGAGAGCAGCGTGGGCAACCGGCGCTGGCTGATGGGCGAGGTGTGACTCACGACGAGCACGGCCGCGGGCAGGTCGGCCGGCAGCGCCGAGACCAGCGCACAGAGCGCCGGCAAGCCTCCGGATGAGCTGGCGATCACCACGAGCCATGTAGGAGCGAGTTCGCGGCGCATGAGACAATGTAGCCACGCGCGGGGTCTCAGTCACCCTCACCCGCACGCGCGCGGTCGAGCCTCCGTGTGATGTAGCGCGCGGGCGAGGTGCCCAGGGCCTTGCGGAACATGGTCACGAAGCTGCTCGCGCTCTCGTAACCCAGGTCGAGCGCCACGCTCTGGACCGAGGCGCCCCGTGTGAGCCATTGCAGCGCCAAGATGATGTGCAGCCGTTGGCGCCAGCGGCCGAAGCTCATGCCCGTCTCACGGACGAGCAGGCGGTTCAAGGTCCGCGCCCCCATGCCCATCCGCCGGGCCCACGCGTCCAGCGTCGCGCCGTCCGCGGGTTGGACGGTGAGGGCCTCCACGAGCTTGCGCAGCCGCGCCTCCGTGGGCATGGGCAGCCTCAAGTCCTCCACCTGGGCCGCCGCCAGCTCGTCGAGCAGCACCGTGACCAGCCGGGCCTCCTTGCCGTCGAGCGGATACAGCACCGGCAGGCCCGCGGCGCGAAAGAGCAGCTCGCGCAGCAGCGGGCTGACCACGACCGAGCAGCACGCTCCGGGCAGGGTCTTCACCGCGTCCGGCTCCACGAACAACGAGAACCCCTCGAACGGGGCCCGGACCTTGATGCGGTGGGACGTGCCCCCGGGAATCCACAGGGCCGACTGGGGCGGCACGAGCCACAGGGCGTTGGACGCCTCGCACGTCATCTCGCCCCGGTGCATGAAGAACAGCTGCGCCTTGCGGTGGGCGTGGAAGCTCAGCTCGTGATCGCCGCTCATGCGCCGCATCCCGGCCACCAGCACGGGCCGGGGCACCTCGTCCGGGTCGACGTCGAGGGGGTCGAGGGAATCCTCGGAGAGGAACATGCAAGGCCGCTCCCGGGCGCGTGGCCGGATTTCGAAACAAATTGACCAGATTGCGGCATGCGGTCAAGCCCGAATCCGGTCAGGTTGAGGGCACAGGAGGACAGCGCATGCGTGGCTCCATCACCTCGGTGACGGCATTGGAAGACTGCGTGGGCGCGGCGCCCGCGGTGGTGAACCTCAAGGTGATCGATCACCTGGACGCGGGCGCCCTGCGCTGGCTCGCCGCGTCCCCGCTGGTGTTCGCGGGCTTCGGGGAGGGGCCCCGGCTCGCGCTCACCCTGGGCGGGGGCGCGCCCGGCTTCGCGGGAGGCGAGGCGCACGAGCTGCGGCTGCCCCTCGCGCTCCTGGACGACCCGACGCTGGCCCGACCCGGGCGTAGCTTCGGCGCGCTGTTCCTGCTGCCCGGCGTCTGCGAGACCCTGCGCGTCAACGGCCGGGTGACCCAGGCGGACCAGGGCGAGCTGCGCGTGGCGGTGGAGGAGTGCTTCGGCCACTGCGCCAAGGCGCTCCTGCGCTCGGACTTCTGGAAGGCCGCGCCCGTCGAGGCGCCGCTCCGGGACCCGGAGGCCCTCGTGGCCACGAGCCGCTTCATGGCGCTGGCGACGGTGGACGCGCACGGGCGCATGGACCTCAGTCCCCGGGGTGACCCGGCGGGCGCCCTGACGCGGCTCGACGAGGGCCGCCTGTGGTTCGCGGACCGGCCCGGCAACCGCCGCGTGGACAGCTTCCGCAACATCCTCGCCCAGCCCCAGGTGGCCGCCCTGCTGCTGGTGCCCGGCTCTCCCCACGTCGCGCACCTCTCCGGGCGCGCCTGGCTCACGACCGATGACGCGGTGCGCGCGCGCTTCGTCGTCCAGGACAAGACGCCCACGCTGGCCATCGGCGTGGACGAGCCCCGGCTGGAGCCGCGCGAGAGCCCGGCCCTCGTGCGCGCCCGGCTCTGGCCCGCCCCGGCGCGGCCCGAGGGGCTCGAGCCGTCCCAGATCTTCGTCGAGCACGTCAAGCTCAACAGCGACAAGGGGCTCGGGGCGCGGCTGGCGAGCGCGGCCCTGTCGGTGCCCGGCGTGACCGGGCTTTTGCGCAAGGGCCTGGAGAAGGACTACAAGACGAACCTCTATTGACGACGCGGGCCCTGGCGCGCGGCGACGAACGAGCGGAGTCAGTCACCCGTGATGCCCTACGCCCTGTCGCACCTCATGCTCGGGGGCGCGTTCTTCGTCCTCGCGCTGCTGCACTTCGCCACCTGGCTCGCGGTGCGCACCCAGCGCGTGCAGTTCTGGCTCGCCACGAGCTTCCTGGGCTTCGCGCTGCTCGCCTTCTCCACGGGGCTCACCAGCCGGGAGGCCAGCGTGACGCTCGCCGACACGCGCTTCTGGCTCCTGGTGGGCGCGATCCCCTCGCTCTTCCTGCCCTACGCGCTGCTGCGGGTGGTGTGGTCCCTGCTGGACGTGCCCCTCACGCGCTGGCGTCGGGTGCTGTTGGGCGTGGCCCTGTTGTGCGGCGCGGTGCGGGTGGTCGCCGCCTCCTGGTCCATCCTCACCTTCCGCTCCAACCAGGTGACGGCCGAGGGCCTGTCCCGGGCGACGGCGGACGTGAGCCTGCCCATGTTCTGGCTGCTCGCCACGGTGGTGGCCAGCGCCTGGGCGGGTGAGGGCCTGCGCCTGCTCAAGCGCCGCGGCGCCATGGCCGTCGCCGTGGTCGTCGCCTCGGTGCTCGCGCTCGGGCTGCTCGGCCGGGAGCTGGCCGTGGACGCGGGCTGGGTGTCTGGACGCCAGTATTTCGCGCTCGTGGGCGTGCCCTTCCTGCTGCTCGCCTCCTCGGCGCTCGCCATCCTCACCGCGCGCTCCCTGCGCGGCGCGGACCTGGGCACCGGCATCCATCGCTACCGCCGGCTCGCGCGGCTCGGCCGCGGCGGCATGGGCGAGGTGTGGCTCACCCTGCGCATGGGCCGCGAGGGCTTCCACCGGCTCGTCGTGCTCAAGCGCATGCTCGACGACGACGACGACAACGCCGACAACGAGGACGCCCTGGTGCGCATGCAGCGCTTCATGGGCGAGGCCCGCACGGCCGCGCGGCTGCACCACCCGAACATCGTGTCCGTGCATGACCTCGGGCAGCTGGAGGGCGGCTGGTTCATCGTCATGGAGTACCTGAGCGGCGCGAGCACCCTGGAGCTCGCGCAGCGGGTGGCGGGGGGCAGTGCGTTGCCGCTCGAGGTGGTGGTCGAGGTCTGCCAGCAGGCCCTGCGGGGCATCGCCTACGCGCACGAGCGGGGCGTCATCCACCGGGACATCAGCTCGGACAACCTCATCGTGTCCTTCGACGGCGTGGTGAAGGTCGTCGACTTCGGCATCGCGCACGGCGCCGAGGGCCCGAGGGATCCGGTCGCGGCGCGACGTCCCACGACGGGCTCGGTGGACAAGCGGCTCACCCAGGTGGGCAACGTCATCGGCAAGGAGGCGTACATGCCGCCCGAGCGCATCGAGGGCGCCGAGGCCACCGCCTCCGGGGACCTGTTCGCCCTGGGCCGCATCCTCTACGAGCTGTTGTTCGGCGACCTGCCGGACTTTCCGTCGACGGGCCTGCGCCTGCCGGACCAGCCCCGGCCCGAGGCGCCCGTCGCCTACGCCCAGCTGCGCGCGGTGCTCGACAAGGCGCTCCAGCCCGACGTGTCCCGGCGCTTCACCGACGCGCGGGCCTTCCTCCACGCCCTGGAGCCCGTCCGGCAGGCCCTGCCCCCCGTCGACCTGTCCCTGTGGATGCGCGACACCTTCAAGGCCCGGTGGGCCCGCCAGCGGCGGCTGGTGGACCTCGAGGACCCCTCCCCCGCCGAGGTCGCGCCCCTGCTCGTGCGCGAGCCCGTCCCGCGCCCGGTCGTCCTGCATGAGGCGGCCACCCGGGAGATCGCGACGAGGCCCTCGCCCGCCCACGCGGAGTCGGCGACGAAGCCCTTTGCCGGGAAGACCTGAACCCGGTCGGAAAGGGAGACAAGGAACGCGGAGGGGATTGTGGCTTATCTTCGCGAGCCCATGAACCCAGCGGCTGGACAGAAGCGCGTGAATCTGATGTCTCCCGAGTTCCGGGCCAATCCCTATCCGCTCTATGCGGCGCTGCGCCGGGACGCCCCCGTCGTCCAGGTGGATCCAGGAGGGCTGTGGGCCGTCAGCCGTTACGAGGATGTCATGCACATCCTCAAGACCCCGAAGGTCTACACCGTCGCGGGGCTGCGGCTGGCGGCCGATCCGCCCTGGATCGGCCGCAACCCCTTCGCCGATTCGATGCTTTTCGTCGATGACCCGAAATACCATGGGCGGCTGCGCGGAGCGGTCAGCCGTCCCTTCCTGCCCGCGTCCCTGAGCCGACTCGAGCCCGCCCTTCGTGCCACGGCCGAGGCGTGCACCCAACGCGTCCTCGAGCGCCGGAGGGCGGACTTCATCGAGGACTTCGCCTTGCCGCTTCCCGCGAGCGCGCTCGGAACCCTGCTGGGATTGGATCCCTCGCTCAACCCGCGCCTCAAGGAATGGTCCGACGGCATCGTCGCCATCAGCGCGTCCCAGCCCGGGGACACCGAGCAGATCGCGCAGTGCAAGCGCATCGTGGCGGAGATGGAGCAGTACCTGGGGGAGCTGATCGCGCGGCGCCGCGCCGCGCCCACCGAGGATCTGGTGAGTGAGCTGCTCCAGGCCCGGGGGGAGGAGTCGTTGACGGACCCGGAGATCATGGGCTTTCTCTTCGTGCTGCTGGTGGCGGGGCTGGAGACCACCCTCCACCTCGTGGGGCACTCGGTGCGCATCCTCGCCGAGCAACCGGGGCTCCTGGCCCGGCTGCGCGCGGACCTCTCCCTCATCCCCGCGTTCCTCGAGGAGGTGCTCCGCTTCGAGCCGCCGGTGCAGGCCACCATGCGGCTGTGCACCCAGGAGGTGACGCTGGCGGGCGTCACCGTGCCCCAGGGCTCGGTGGTGATGGCGCTGATGGCCTCGGCCCTGCGGGACGAGCGCTACACCCCGGATGCGGAGCACTTCCGCCTGGAGCGCAAGGGGCCGCACAACCTGGGGTTTGGCCACGGCATGCACTTCTGCCTGGGAGCGCCCCTGGCCCGGCTGGAGGCGCGCGTGGCCCTGGAGTCGCTCCTTCCCCGGTGCGCGGCGCTCACCCCCGGCCCGGAGCCGCTCGCCTGGAATGTCTCCATGACCGTCCGGGGCGTGAGAAGCCTGCCCCTGGAGATCCATCCCGCGTGATGGCCTGAGAGCGAAGGCACCTCGCGGGAAGCGCCACGCAGATGAGGCAAAGGGGCAGGTGGAGGTGCTGTCCCGGCCGCCGCCAACGCGCCGGGGCTTTTGGACGTTCTTCCTGGACGCTCCTGTTTTCCGGGAGTTGAGTCCCGGCTCCCTCCTTCAGGAGCCGTTGCCGATGAAGAACAGTCCTCTGTTGTGGATGTTGGCGGTCCTCCACCTGGGCGGACCCACCGCCCTGGCCCAGACAGACACGAGCCCCGGGCGCGCGGGGATGGCCGCGGCGCAGTGCGAGCCGCGTGTTCCGCTGAGCACCCGGGGCCGGTACGTCGTGGACCGCTGCGGCGAGCGCTTCAAGCTCAAATCCGTCAACTGGTTCGGCGCGAGTGATCAGCTCGAGGTGGTGGGCGGCCTGGAGAAGCAGAAGCTGTCGGACCTCGTCTCGGGAATCAAGGCGCAGGGCTTCAACTCCATCCGCCTGCCGTTCTCCAACAACATGCTGCACCCGGACAACACCCAGCCCGCGGCCCAGCGGTGTCTGGAGAAGTACGGCGTCGCGTGCATCGATCCCACGAAGAACCCGGAGCTGATGAACAAGACGGCGCTCGAGGTCTTCGACGCCGTCGTGGCGGAGCTGACGCGGCAGGGCCTGGTGGTCGTCCTGAACAACCACACGACGAAGTCCATGTGGTGCTGCGGCTGGGACGGCAATGGCTTCTGGGACAGCAGCCAGGCCCTGCAGCGGTGGCAGGACGACTGGGTGATGATGGCGGTGCGCTACCAGGGCAACAAATGGGTGGCCGGGGCGGACCTGCGCAACGAGGTGCGTCCGGACGGCCTGGACAGCCCCAACTGGGGGATGCGCAACCGGCATGACTGGCACATGGCGGCCCAGACGATGGGCAACCTGCTGCTGCGCACGAACCCGGACCTGCTCATCGTCGTCGAGGCGGTCAACTGGTGGGGCCTCCTGGACGGAGATCGCCCACAGCTCAAGCCCGTGCGGCAGCGGCCCGTCGCCCTGCTGCGCGGCGACAAGCTCGTCTACGCCGTGCACAACTATGGCTACACCGGGCCCCGGCAGTCGGGCGGCTCGCTGGGCAGCGGCCCGAAGTACGCGGACATGGACAAGGCCACGCTCCACGCCACGCTGGACCAGGAGTGGGGCTTCGTGCTCGCGGCGAACCAGGCGTACACCGCGCCGGTCTGGATGAGCGAGTTCGGCATTGGCTACAACGAGCAGGCGGCCAACTCGCGGGCATGGTTCAACCACCTCGCGGACTACCTGATCGACAAGGACGTCGACTGGGCCTACTGGGCCATGAACGCCTCGAAGATCCAGAACACGGTGCAAGGCGAGGACGAGACCTACGGCCTGTGGAGCTACCCGGACTGGAACGGCGTGCGCGCCGGGGACTGGCGGCTCGGGACGGGCCCCCTGGGGCGGCTGCTCGGGGCCAACGGGCGGACAGGCGCCGTGGAGGCGACGCGCTTCCTGCCGATGACCGTCCTGCTCAAGAGCGGGAGCTCCACCTACTACGTGGACAACAACGCGCTGGACACCGACTGGCACTCGGGCAAGGCGAAGATCAGCTGCCCACGGGGCTACCGGCTGGTGGGAGTGAGCGCGAACTTCTCCCTGCTCTGCACCAACGCGGGCGCCATTCCCGCGCAGCAGGGCACGGGCAACCACCAGACCGTCACCCAGGAGGTCTCCCCGCTGCGCTACCCGGGAGACTGGGCCAGCCAGAGCATCAAGTTCGAGTGCCCCCCGGGGGCCTACGCGGTGGGCCTGTCCACGGCGAACCCATTCTTCCTCGAGCTGGCGGGCCTGCTCTGCGAGCAGAACACCGGCGGCATCCCCCTCAACGGCAAGTCGGCGAAGAACTTCTGGAGCGGAGACCAGCGCGCCTCGTCCTCGGGCGGCGACTGGAGCGTGAGCCAGTACAAGGGACAATGCGCTGACAACCAGTACGTCATCGGCCTGGGGCATCGCCGCAGTGGGGCCGCGGACTACCCGTCCGCGGTGCTCTGCTCCAACTGAGCGCCCGGGTCGTTCGAGGCAGGAGCCACACGGTGAAGGGCCTGGGCGGGAGAGGCGGAAACGCGTCTCTCAACTTCCCGTGTGCGACCCCAAGGGCACCATGAGGACCCGTCTTCTCTTCGGGATTTGCGCGGGCGGTCTGGGCCTTCCACAACAGCGGAGATCCCGTGGCGGCGCTGACGAACGAAAAGGGATGGGTGGACAAGGCCAATCGGGTCGGCCATGCCGACGGCTACACTCGCGCTCAAGCGGGCGAGCCGGCCGCACGGCTGACCCTCTCCCCATCCACTGCCCATGAGGGCTGGACCGTGACCGATGACCTCGCCACGCAGAGCACTTCCGGCGTGAATGCCTTCCAGTGGCTGCTCTCCAACCAGAACCCCTGAGGCGTCGGCGCACCGAAACGACCAGGCATGCGCGAGGCCGCTGCGCGGGACGTTCGCGTGAGGTGTCTTCGTCTGTGCCTGGGGTGGAGGCCGCACTGGGGATTGGCGTACATGAGACGCGACCGACCACACCGAGGAGACCTTGGTCCGAGGCGACGGACGCGCGACGCGGTGGAGGTGATGCCATTGCCGGGGCCAAAGCCCAAGGCGTAGGGGCGCGCCTCCCGGGTCGCCGACGCTCGACGCCCATGTCCGTTTTCGCATGCATCCCTCCTTTTCGGACATGGTCCGCGGGCACCGCGCCCCGGGCCTCCTTCTTTTTACGAAGGACCTACGGGCTCGCCCGTTGTGCCAGCCAGACCGTATGCCCGCCGCAGCTGGCATCTTCGGTGACCTGCATCCGCACCTGAAAACCATTGGCGGCCAGCAGTTGACGGTACTCCGCGTGGTCGAGGCTGGCGTGATAGAGCGGTCGCTCGAGAAAGGTGCCCATCACTTCACCGTCACCGGGGCCGCTGGTGAACAGCAACGCAGCGCCCGGCTCGGCGTGTCGGGCGAAGCGCGGAAACATCGCGCGCTGATGCTCGCGCGTCAGGTGGAAGAAACTGTCCCAGGCGATCAAGCCGTGAAACGTGCGCTGCAACGCCAACGCGCGCATGTCCACGACCTGCCATCGCGCCCGCGGGAAACGCTGGCGGCAGCGGGCGATCATCGCTTCGGACGCGTCGATGCCGGTGACGCGAAACCGCTGCCGCAAGAAGTATTCGGCGATCGGCACACCCGCACCACAGCCGATATCCAGAATCTCTCCCCGCGCGGGAATCAGACGCACCAGGCGCTCCAGCCAGTGCCGCTCGATGAAAGCACGTTGGCGCTGGCTGTCCCAGACGTCGGCGCCTTCATGGTAGAGCGCGATGATCTGCTCGGCGTCCTGCTCGTGGTCCATGGCGGATGAATCTATTCGCTGAGTCCACGGCAGCGAACCCATTCGCTGCCCCGCCAAGAGCACGGCCCCTCTCCTCGTGCGCCGAGGGCTCAGCCTCGCGAGGCTCCCGTCCGCCTCCGACGCAAGCGCAGGCCCAGCAGCAGGGCCCCCCAGGCCAGCGCGCCCTCGGGGCCCGCCGCGCCACAGCCACAGTCGCCGCCCGGCGCCTCGGGGGGCCGCGGCGGCTCGCCCGTGCCGGTTCCCGCGTCCGGGGTGGGCGTCGGCTCGGCGGCCTTCACACGCACCTGGAAGGACTGCTGGGCGTCCGGGGGTGTGCCGTTGCTCGCGCTCACCGTCAGGTCCACCGTGCCCGGGGTCTCCGGCATCCAGACGAGCAGGCCGGTGCGGGCGTCGATGGCCGGGCCCGCCACGCCGCTCGTCACGGAGAAGGTGGGCGCGGGCAGCCCATCGGCCACCACCTGGTAGCGGTACGGCACGCCCACCACCGCCGAGGTGTCCGGCGTGGAGGTGATGACGGGCGCCTCGGCGTCATTGTCCCGCACACTCACGGAGACCGTGCGCGCGTCTCCGCCGGCCAGGGCCAGGGTGAGCGTCGCGGCGTCCGCCACCAGGTCCACGTCCTTGGCGGCCGCCACGGTGACCGTCTGCGGCGTGCTCCAGTTGGACACGGTGAAGGTCAGGGTCGCGGCGCTGGTGACGGTGACGTCCGTGTCCCCCTCCGTGCGCGCCACCGTGACGGTGGCCGTCCGGGCCGGGTTCTTGGAGAGCGCCACCGTCAGGGACGCGGTCTCCTCTTCCGTGAGCGTCAGGGCCGTGGAGGACAGCACCAGCCGCGACGAGTTGTCGTCGATGGACCGCACCTGGACCGTCTCGGGGCTGAGGCCCGGGGCGGACACCGAGAAGGCCGCGCTGTCCGCGGTGGTGTCCACGTCGACGGCGGCGGCGAGGGTGACGCGCTGCAACTGGTTCCAGTTGGCCGGAGTGAAGGTGAGCGACGTGCCGTCCTCCACGGTGAGATCCGTGTCTCCCGAGGCCCGTGCCACGCTGACGGTGACGTCCGCGGTGGGCGCCTCGGCGAGCCGCACCGTGAACACGGCCTGGCCGCCCTCCACGACCGACAGGTGCAGCGCCGAGACGAGGAGCTTCTGTCCGGGAGCGGTGGGGGTGATCCGCAGCAGGCGTCCCGCGGTGACACTCACGGCATACAGCGCGCCATCTGGCCCCACGGCCAGGTCCACGGCCTGGTTGAAACCACTGGCCCACGCCTCCACCGTGGCCACCGAGCGGTCCGCCGCCAGCGTGGCGCGCACCAGCCGTCCGGAGTTGTAATCCCCGAAGAGGAAGTTGCCCCGGTAGTCGTTGGGAAAGAGGGTGGAGTCGTAGAAGGTCCCCCCCGTGATGGAGCCGCCCAGGTTCTGGGTCGTCGCGGTGCCGTTGCCGCTCGCCGCGTCCGCCCCGGCTTGCGCCGCCGTCCATGTGGTGTCACTCGGGACGCTGGCCACGTAGACGCTCCCGTTGAAGCTCGCGTCCGTCACGCCGGCCACGGTGATCTTCTCCCCCTTGCGAAAGCCATGCGCCGCGGTGGTGGTGAAGGTGGTGACGCCCGCGCCGCGCACGGCGCCCGTCGCGGTGAGGGCGCGCGAGTCCGTGCCGTTGGTGCGGTACTTGATGGCCGGGGCGATGTAACCCGAGGGAGGCTGGTTGTTCTCGTAGGCGTTGTAGCCCGCGTGCGCGCCTTTGCCCGGGACGAAGACCTGCTCGTAGCTCGTTCCGACCGAGTTCACCCACAGCGCCCCGGTGTCCGGTTGGAAGGTGAAGGTGAAGGGATTGCGGAAGCCGCGCGCCCAGACGTACTCGCTGTTGGGACCCACCCCGTCGAAGAAAGGGTTGTCATTGGCGGGAGTGCCGTCCAGGTTGGCCCGGCTCACCTTGGCCGCCATCGAGGTGAGATCCGCGTTCACCCCCGTGCCGTTGCCCAGGTCCCCGATGGCCCAGTACAGCTTTCCCTCTGGCCCGATGCCAATCGCTCCCCCGTTGTGGTTCTGTCCGGCGGTGGGCAGGTTGTCGACGAGCACCGTGCGCGCCGTGCCCACGCCGCTCGCGTCCGTGTAGCGGATGATCTGCTGCCGGGTGCTGGTCGCCGTGAGGAACAGGTAGACGTAGCGGTTGACGGCGTAGTTCGGGTCGAACGCGATCCCCAGCAGGCCACACTCGCTGTTTGTGTAGACCGACTCGGTGGCGAACACGGAGGTGACCAGCTTCGCGTCCTGCTCGACGAGCGCCCCATCGCGCATCGTCGCGACGAGCACCTGGCCGTTCTTGTTCGTGACGAAGAGCCGACCCGAGCCATCGGGCGCCCAGGCCAGGCCCGTGGTGGGCGTCAAGGTCGGCGCGCTGTACGCCGTCTCCTGGAAACCAGAGGGGACGGCGGCGAGCGCTGGAGACGTCAGGAGCCCCAGCAAGAGAAGACGGGAACGGAAGCAGCGCATGACCGCATCGTACGCGCTTCAACCGCCTAGGACATCGCGCTGCGCAGGGCCGGGCGGGAGGTGTGTCGTTTGACGTAGTCCACGAGCCGGGGGCGGGACTCGAGTGCCCCCGCGTGGACGAGCATGTGGAGGAGGGAGGCCATCACCAGATCCGCCGCGGTGAACGCGCTGCCCACCAACACCTCGCGGTCCCCGAGTGCCCGCTCCACGACCGTGAGCACGTCGTCGAGCCGCTTGCGCTCGGGCTCCGCGAGCGGGCCCCCCCGGCGGAGCTCCAACGCCAGCGGTTCGAGCGTCCGCTCCGCGAAGAGCAGCCATTGGTAGTAGGCGCCCCGCTCGGGTGCATGCGGCGCGGGAGCCAATCCCTTCTCGGGGTGGCGGTCCGCGAGATACAGGCAGATGGAGGCCGACTCGAACAGGGTCACGGAATCATCGACGAGCACCGGGACCTCGCCGAACGGATTCAACGTCTGGAGTTCCGGAGGCGGTTGCGCCGGGTCCACACGAACCAGCTCATACGGAATCTTGAGTTCCTCGAGCAGCCAGCGAGGACGTGTCGCACGGGTGCGGGGCGCGAAATAGAGCTTCATTGGAAAACTCCTGACAGCGCGATGAACGCACGACGCTACCCCTCCCCTCCGCCCGTGCGTCAATGGCCCTCCTTCACGCGGCGCGTCAGACGACCGGGTTCACGACAACTCCACCCGCCCCGAATCCCCGCCTGTACATTGCCGCCTCCCGTCACGAAGAGGAGTCCACCCCCGATGATGCGTCCCATCCTCGTATCGCTTTGCGCGAGCCTGCTGCTCGTTGGCTGCAACGACAAACCCGATGAAAACCCCGAACCGGGCCCCATCGAGAACCCGGGCGAGACCCCCGCGCCCCGGGGGGCCACCGTGTCCTGGGACGAGTACGAGGCCGAGGCGGGCGCGCTGTCCGGCGGCGCCACGCTCGAGCGGACGGTCTCGGGCGCGTGGTTGGAAGGCACGCTCTCCGGCGAGGCCTCGAACCGCGAGGCGGTGACGCTCCCGAGCCCCTCCGCCTCCATCGCGTGGACGAGCCGCGTGAAGGCCAACGCCGTCGTGGTGCGCTACAGCGTGCCGGACGAGAGGGAGGCCCACCTGGACGTCTACGTGAATGACGCCAAGGTCGCCACGCTCACGGTGAACTCGGACTACGCCTGGCTCTACACCGGTCCGAACAACACCCAGACGCACAACGCCCTGCCCCGCCAGCAGGTGGACGAGCTGCCCCAGAACCCGAGCCCCAACGACGAGAACTTCGGCCTGAAGCTGCCGTGGACCGCCGCGCACCACATCTACGACGAGGCGCACGTGCTGCTGGCCACCAACGGCCAGGCCACCATCAACCCGGGCGACGTGGTGAAGCTCGTCTCCCCGGATGCCTCCGCGCAGGTGCCCGTCACCGTCGACTTCATGGACCTGGAGCTCGTGCCCGAGCCCCGCTCCGTCCCGGCGGACTACGTCGTCGTGCGCGAGTTCACCGAGGCCGCGATCGTGCGGGCGCTCCAGGACGCCCAGAGCGGTGGCAAGCCCGGCATCTTCCTCCCGCCGGGGGACTACGTGATGGCGCATGAGAACCCCATGCAGCCCAAGGTCTACGTCCCCGCCGGGCTGACGGTGCAGGGCGCCGGCATGTGGCACACGCGCATCGTGCCGCCGTCTCCCAAGGACGTGGGCTACAACCACGAGTTCGGCTTCCGCCTGAGCGGCGACAACATCACCTTCCAGGACTTCGCCATCTTCGGCAGCTGGCGCAACCGGACCGTGCGCTACAACAAGGCCGCCGCCGACCTCAACCAATGGCCGTGGGACAGCTACGACGGCATTGGCCGCGCGTTCGACCGCTACATGCACCACAACGCGGTCTTCAAGCGGCTGTGGATCGAGCGGATGATCGTGGGCGGCTGGGTCGAGGGCGGCGACAACATGCTCTGGGAGGACAGCCGCTTTCGCAACACCATCGCGGACGGCATCAACTTCTGCAATGGCACCACGAACTCGCGCATCGTGAACTGCACCGCGCGCAACACCGGCGACGACGCCTTCGCCATGTGGTCCGCCATCACCTGGGACAAGGCGCCCATCCCCGAGACGCCCTGGGTCCACCAGCCCGAGGGCCCCAACCAGGGCAACGTCATCGAGCGCTGCACGGCGGGGCTCATCTGGCGCGCGGCGGGCTTCGCGGTCTACGGCGGCCACGACAACGTCATCAAGGACTCGGTGGTCTACGACACCCTGCGCTACCCGGGCATCACCGTGGACAACGAGTTCGCGCCCCAGCACGAGTTCTCCGGGCACACCACGATCCAGAACGTGACGGTCGAGCGCTGCGGCGGCCGGATGTGGTGGGACGATGACGGCGTGCACGGCGACGAGACCGCGCGGCGCACGTGGGGCGCGGTCTGGTTGTTCGCCGCCAATCCATACTCGCCCGCCGCGCCCTCCGCCCCCCTGCGCTTCCAGGGCATCCGGTTGAAGGACATCGACATCATCGACCCCGTCTATGCCGGCGTCCTCGTCCAGAGCACGCAGGGCCAGCGCATCGAGGACACGGAGCTCGACGGCGTGCGCATCGTCCTGGAGCGGGCCGGTGCGTTCGGCTTCGTGGCCAACGACTCGCACAAGGCCCCGCCGAGCCCGCTGAGCGGCAAGATTCCGACCACGGGTTCGCTCACCCTCAAGAACTCGAGCGTCACGGGGGCGCGGTCCCATTCCGGCAACCTCTTCTCCACGGATGCCCCCTCGACCGGGAGGTTCTCGTTCAAGGACGGCGGGGGAAACACCTGGACGGGTGATCGGTAAAACCCGACCCCGAGGCATCTCCCGTCGGCCGGAGTGCGAGCGGCCAGACGGGAGGTGCGGTTTTCCTCCGCGCATCGCACTTTCGGGACACCGGGTCCTGAATCGGCCCGCGACCCGATGGCGGATGGAGCGGGAGGGATCCGATGCTGCGAGACATCACGAACACCCCACCAACGACGACCCCACTTCAGAACGCGGGCCGGTGGCTCCTGGGGACCTTCATGACCGGGGCGGGCACGGGCCACCTCTCCTTCGCGCGGGAGTCGTTCCAGGCACAGGTGCCGGACTGGCTGCCCATGGACAAGGACACCGTGGTCCTGCTCTCGGGCGTGGTGGAGATCGGGCTCGGGCTGGCCCTGCTCCTCGGCAAGCGGCACAGGGCGCTCATGGGGCTGGGCCTGGCGGCGTTCTTCGCGGCGGTCTTCCCCGGCAACCTGCACCAGTACGACCAGCGCATCTCCGCGTTCGGCCTGAACACGGACACCCGGCGGCTCGTGCGGCTGTTCTTCCAGCCCGTGCTCATGGGCTGGGCGATGTGGTCCACCGGCGCCTTCAAGGCACTGCGCCGCACCTAGTCGCGCGGAGAGCAGGCGGGCCGCACGCGCCCGCCTGCTCCCTGGCCAGCTCCGACGCGACTACCGGGCGAGCAGCTCGACCTCGGCGAGCGACAGGCCCGTCGGGCCCGTCAACTCGAGGCGGTAGTGCGTGTAGGCGCCCGGCGTCGCGACCTTGAAGGCGCGCGTCTGGGAGCGCCAGCGGAACGTCTGCGCGGTCCGCTGATCGAGCGTCGTGAAGGTCACGCCATCGGTGGAGCCGCTCAACGTCCAGCCGGTCGGGTCGACCGTGCCGGAGCTCGAGGTCAGCGTGTAGAAGGCGACCTCCCGCGCGCCCGAGCCGAGCGCGTAGAGCAGCGACGGGTTCTCGGCGGTGAAGCGCGCGCTCGTCATCGAGGTGTCGTCGAAGAGCGAAGCCACGGTCGTGCCGTCACTGGCGGTGGCCGTTCCCCCGCGCGCGACGTCCCCCAGGGGCTGGGGGGGCACCCCCTCGGGCGTGAGCGAGGGCGGCACATCCCCCGCCCCCGTTCCCCACGTGGAGGGCGACGCCGACATGTCGAAGTCGAGCGTGGCGCCCGCGGCGAGCAGCGCATGCGGCAGGGAGGTCTTCGTGTAGGTCGCGCCGTTGACGCGCAGGCCCCGCACGTAGACGTTCCTCGGGCTGTTGTTCGGCGCGTTGATGACGAGGTCGCGGCCGTTCTCCAGGTGGACGATCGCCCGGGTGAAGAGCGGCGAGCCGATGGCGTAGTCCGAGCTGCCCACCCCGAGCGGGTAGAAGCCGAGCGCGCTGAAGAGGTGCCACGCGGACATGGCGCCATTGTCCTCGTCCCCGAGGTAGCCCTGGCCGATGTCGCTGCCAATCCACAGGCGCGCGAGCGCGTCGCGGACCTTCTCCTGGGTCTTCGCCGGCTGCCCCGCGTGGTTGTACATGTAGGGGATGTGGTACGAGGGCTGGTTGCTCAGTCCGAGCTGGCCCATGCGCACGTCCCGCGCCTCGATCATCTCGTGGATCACCCCGCCGTAGGAGCCGGGATGACTCGCGGTCTCCGGCGTGGCGAAGAATTCGTCGAGCTTCGCGCCGAGCTGGGCCCTTCCCCCGAGCAGGTGGGCGAGTCCCTGGCCGTCATAGGGCGCGTCGAAGGCGGTGTTCCAGCCGTTGGTCTCGGTGTAGTCGTGGCCCCAGACGCGCGGATCGTACTCCTCCACGGGCACCACGAACGCGCCGCTCATGTCCCGGCCCTGGAAGAACTGGATGGCCGGGTCGAACAGGTTCACGTAGTTGAGCGCGCGCCCCCGGAAGTACTCCGCGTTCTCCACGTACTCCTGATGGCGGGGGTCGGCCGGGTCCGCGGCGAGCGCGCTCGCCATGTTCGCGATGCCGAAGTCGTTCAGGTAGCCCGCCATGGCCCACGACAGGCCCGCGCCGGTCTCGGTCGAGGTGTAGCCGAGGAAGATCGAGGTCTCGAGCCCCTTGCGCCCGACGCCCGCGAGGGTCGGCCGCACCGTCGCGTTCTTCACCGCCGCGTCGTAGGCCGCCGCGGCATCGAAGTTGTGCACGCCCTTCACGTAGGCGTCCGCGAAGGCGACGTCGGAGCTCGTGCCCGTCATGAGGTCCGCGTAGCCCGGCGAGGACCAGCGCGCGATCCACCCGCCCTCCCGGTAGTGCTCCACGAAGCCGTCGATCAGCTCGCCCGCCTGGGTCGGCGCGAACAGCGCGTAGGCGGGCCAGGTGGCCCGGTAGGTGTCCCAGAAGCCGTTGTTCACGTAGATCTTGCCGTTCACGATCTTCGCGCCGGTCTGCGTGGGCGTGCCCGTGCCCACGGCCGCCGACACCGGGCTCGCGTACTGGTAGACCGGCGCGTCCGCCGTGCCGGTGTTCTCGAAGCCCGAGTTGGGATAGAGGAACAACCGGTAGAGGTTGGAGTAGAGCGTGGTGAGTTGATCCGCGTTGGCGCCCTGGACCTCGACGAGCGCGAGCCGCTGATCCCAGAGCGCCCGGGCCCGGGCCTTCACGTCCTCGAAGCCCTCGGACTCCGCGATCTCCAGCGCCAGGTTCTTCCGGGCCTGCTCGACGCTGATGAGGGACGTGGCGATCCGCATGGTCACGGTGCGGTCATCCGCCGGCACGGTGAAGCGCAGGTAGCCGGTCACGTTCGCGCCCCCGCCCCCCGGGAGCATGCCGCCCGCGGACACCGGCCGGTCGAACCGGGCGTAGATGAAGATGCGCGACGCGCCCGTCGACAGCCCGCTGCGCGCGTCCGAGTAGCCGGTGAGCGCCCGTCCGGAGGGATCCAGGGAGAGCCCGCCGTTGTTGTTCACGTTGTCGAAGAGGAGGCTCGCGTTGCGGTCGGGGAACGTGAAGCGGAAGACGGCGGCGTGATCCGTGGGCGTGAGTTCGGCCTGGATGCCGTTGTCGAACCGCACCCCGTAGTAATGGGGCCGGGCGATCTCGTTCTCGTGCTGGAAGGCCAGCGCCCGCGCGGTGCGGCTGGCGTTCGGCGTGCCCTCGGCCCCCGAGGGCATGATCTGGAAGCTCTGCCGATCCCCCATCCACGGGCTCGGCTCGTGGCTCAGGGAGAGCGCCTGGAGCGTCGGCCGGTTGTCCGCGTTGTTGCGGCGGTGGTAGTCGTAGAGCCAGCTCGTCGAGCCCGCGTTGGTCGCCGGCGTCCAGAAGTTGAAGCCGTGGGGGACGGCCGTCGCGGGGATGTTGTTGCCGCGCGAGTAGCCGCCGCTCGAGTTCGTCCCGCGCAGGGTCGTCACGTAATCGGACAGGTGCGTGGGCGTCACGTGGCCGGGCGTGTCCGTGATGCGGATGTCGTCGATCCAGCCGCCGAAGAGCGCGACGGGTCCGTTCGGCTGGTCGTAGCCAATCAGGATGCGCTTGATCGTCTTGCCCGCGGCGACGTCACCGATGCGCGAGACCTTGTGGTTCCACTCGCCGGTGTAGAGCGTCCGCGACGCGCCCTGCCCCGCCGGGCTCAACACCGCGTGGTGCTGATCGCGGGCGTTCAGCTCGCTCAGGTAGGTGCCGTCGTCGAAGGCGAGATCGAGCGCCGCGTAGGTCCCCGGGAAGTTCGGGTCCTTCAGCGCCTCGTCCACGAAGATGCGGTAGGACAGCTCCGTCGTCGGCGTGACGGCCACGTCCACGTCGAAGAGCTTGTTGTAGGAATAGCCGTGGCCGCTCGCCGTCACCTCGCCCGCGAAGCGCAGCGCGTGCTTGCCCGTGAAGCCCGCGCCGGATTTGGCGTTGTGCGAGGCGGCCGGGCCCTTGCCCACGACGCTGCGCATGTCGGTCACCGGTCGGGGCGTGTCGTCGCCCGTGGAGAGCTGGAGCTCGGCCAGTTGCACGATCGTGGCGCCGCGGTTGGCGGTGACGTTGAGGCGGTAGTGGAGATAGGGCGTGGTGTTGGAGAACGTGTAGGTCCGCGTCTCGAAGCGCGAGGCGAAGGACTCGCCGCTCCGGCGGTCGAGCTCGGTCCAGCTCGTGCCATCGTCCGAACCCTCGAGCGTCCAGGCGGAGGGATCCCGCTCGGGCGAGTCATTGGCCGAGGAGAGGGCATAGCGCGTCACGGCGATGGGCTCGGCGAGTTGGAACCGCAGCCAGCCGGTGCTCGTGAACACCAACCACTTGGACAGCACCTCGCCGTCGGCGGCCCGGGCCGCGCCCTCGTCGGGAAGGTTCTCTCCGTTGGCGGTCACCGCGACCACCCGATCGGAGATGCTGCCGAGGATGCGCGTGTCCTTGTCTCCGATGACACCCGAGGCCTTCTTCTTGCCCTGGGCGTCAATTTCCACCGTGGTGATCCACGTCGGTTGGGGATCCTGCGCCTCGAAGGACGAGGAGAACTCGCGCGGCGTCTGAGGTGCGCCTCCATCCGGCTCGGTGCCCGCGTCGGGAGTCGTGCCCGCGTCGGGAGTCGTGCCCGCGTCTGGCTCGGTGCCCGCGTCCGGCTCGGTGCCCGCGTCGGGAGTGCTCCCGGCATCGGGCTCCGTGCCCGCGTCGGCGGGCGGCGGGGTGCCGGCGTCCACTTCGGGTTGGGGCTCTGGCTCGGGCGCGGGCTCGGCCGGTGAACCACAGCCGAGCGTCATGACACCGAGGAGGGCGAGGAAAGGTGTGAGGCGTGAAACGGGAAGCGACATGCACGGACCCCTGGGGCTGGAAGGCCGCGCATCCTAGGCAAGGATTTCCGTTATTCCAGGGAATCCACTGTCAGGCCCGCTGAATGGCGGAACGCTTTTCGAGAGGACTGGAGGAATCCAGTCCAACCCAAACCCTGGCGGCCTCCCCGCGCGGGGGCCGCGCTCAGACCCAGCGGATCCACTCGCGCAGCAGCGTCTGGAGTGCCTCGCGCTGGCGCTGGAAGTCCTTCGTGTCGCGAACGGTCACCAGGCCGCGATCCGGCGCGAGCCACTCCACCAGACCCGACGGGTCGGCGACCTGGATGCCCGTCTTCGCGGTGGCCTTCACCTTCGCGCCCAGGTGGAGCACCAGCCGCAGGTGCTCGCGCGAGCGCAGGTTGAACGTCGCGAAGTGCTCCGTGGTGCGGAAGCTCGGCGCGTTCCATTTGATCTCCTCCAGGACGTCGGAGCTGACCTCCAGGATGAGCGCGCGCAGGGCCTTGGCCTCTTTTTGGAGGGGATGTGCCAGCGCTTCCAGGAACGCGTGCACGGCGGGATCCGCGCGTGAAGCCCCAACGGCTCCAGCCTTCTTGGAAGAATCCGTTGGTGTCTTCGTGACCGCGCGCTTGCGCGCCGGGGCGCGTTTCTTCGGGGTGGGTGGGGTCAGGGTGATTGCTCCTCGAAAAAAGGCGTGGGCGCACTCTAGGGCCTCCGCCCCCAACGCGACGTGTCATCCGCAGTGTGAAGAAGGGACCCGCGAAGTGCTGGCAATGCGCGAGGGATTGGAGCAGTAATCCGCCGCCTGTTTTCAGGCCTTTTTCCAACCGCGGAGACACTCCCCATGAAGCTCTATTTCGCCCCTGGCGCCTGTTCGCTCTCGCCGCACATCGTCCTGTTCGAGGCGGGCCAGAAGTTCGAGGCCGAGAAGGTGGATCTGGGCAGCAAGAAGACGGCGTCCGGCCAGGACTTCAACGCCATCAACCCCAAGGGCTACGTGCCGGCGCTCGTGATGGACGACGGCTCGGTGCTCACCGAGGGTCCGGCGATCGTGCAGTACATCGCCGACAAGGCCCCCAACGCCAAGCTCGCGCCGGCCAACGGCTCGCTGGAGCGCTACCGGCTGCAGGAGACGCTCAACTTCATCAGCACCGAGCTGCACAAGACGATGGGCGCGCTCTTCAACCCCAACCTGCCCGAGGACGCCAAGAAGATGTTCCGCGCCATGGCCATCAAGCGCCTGACGAGCGTGAACGAGACGCTCGGCAAGCAGTCCTTCCTCCAGGGCGGGGAGTTCTCCGTCGCCGACGCCTACCTCTTCACGGTGCTCAGCTGGGCCGGGCACGTGGGCGTGGACCTGAGCCCCTTCGCCGCCATCAAGAGCTACCAGGAGCGCGTGGGCGCGCGGCCGAACGTGCAGGCGGCGCTCAAGGCCGAAGGCCTCCTCAAGTAGGACGTCGGTGAAACAACCGGGGAGGACAGGAAGACGGGCACTTCCGGGTGCCGCGCCTGTCCTCCACCGGTCATCCGCTCCGCTTGATGGGCAGCCAACCGTGGCGCCCTTTGTGGACGGTGTCAGGCAACGGACGATACGCTGCGTGCCGCCATGCGTGCCGTGCTCCTCACCCTGGTGTTGCTGCTTCCCGCGATGGCGTCCGCCGCGACGGACGTCCAGGGCAGTGTGCCGGGGAACACCGTCTGGAAGCGGAGCGGCAGCCCTTATGTGCTGCGTGGTGATGTCACGGTTCCGTGGGGAGCGAAGCTCACCCTGGAGCCGGGTGTGCAGGTGATCGCCGCCTCCGATGATGCTCAGGGATCCGGAGTGGATTCCCAACGTGTCGAGCTCATTGTCGATGGGACACTGCTGGTGCGGGGCACCACGGAGTCACCGGTGGAGTTCACCGCACGAGGCGCGGAGGGCGCCTGGTATGGCATCCGCGTGCGAGGTGGCCGGGGGACGGTCATCGACGGCGCGCTCCTCACCCAGGCCGAGCAAGGGCTGGAACTGCTCATCGCCGCGACGGTGCGCAACACCTCGGTGCGGGCCCGGGCCGAGGACTGCATCCGCGTGAAGTGGGGCAAGGCGGTGCTCCAGGGCAATGACGTGAGCGGGTGTGGCGAGCGCGCGCGGAGCGCTCCCCCGCGCAACACCGCGCTCACCGACAGCCTCCAGGCCCCGCGGCACAACGGACTCGTGGTGCCCATGCCCACGCCCCAGCCCCTAGCCGCGCCGCCTCCCGCGCGCGCGGTCCCGGTCCGCGTGGAGCCGCGTGCCGTGGAAGCGCGTCCCGTGGAGGCCCCCGCGCCCCCGCTCCCCCCGTCCCCCCGGCTCGTGGTGGAGAGCCCGTCCCCGCCGCCGTCCGTGGCGCCCCGGCCCGTGAGTCCCCGGGGCGCGGGACCGCCCGCGAGCGGTGAGTGCGCGCTCGAACCCCAGGTGCTCGAGCCCCCCGAGTGTCCGGGCATCCGCCGGTGGAGGAAGGATCAAGCGCGGTCGGGAGCGGCCTCTCCTGGCAGCGCGCGGCCTCAACCCCCCGTTCCCCGGGCGTCCCTGGGCGGGGGTGGAGCGTCCACCGCCCGACGGGACCTGGCCTCCGCCCACGCCTCCGACGGCACATCGCCCGTTCGGGATCCGCCGCTTGACCGGAGGCCTGGCTAGCCGAGTGGAGGATTCTCGTCGTTCCCGCACCGGGGAGTCCGGCGCGCGGGCGCACGGGCGCTTACATTCAGGGCATGGACTCGCGAGCCGTCCTTCCCCCGTCGCGGCTGTGCGTCGGGCTGTTGTCGGGCACCAGCGTGGACGCGGTGGAGGCAGTGCTCTGCCAGGTGGAGGGCACGGGCGCCGAGGTCCGCATCACCCTGCTGGCACACGTCTCGCGGCCCTTCCCGCCCGAGTTCACCCACCAGGTGCTCGCGGCGAACGATGCCCGTGCGCTGTGCGAGCTCAACTTCGCCCTGGGTGAGCGCTTCGCCGAGGCCGCGCTGGAGGCCATCGCGCGGGGCGGCGCGCGGCCCGAGGACGTGGACGTCATCGGCTCGCATGGTCAGACGATGGCGCACCTGCCCGCGCACCTGTCGGCCACGCCCTCCACCCTGCAGCTCGGGGAGGCGTCCGTCATCGCCGAGCGCACCGGCATCCCCGTGGTGAGCGACTTCCGCACCCGGGACGTGGCCGCGGGGGGCCAGGGCGCGCCCCTGGTGCCCTACCTGGACTGGGCCCTGTTCCGCAAACCCGGCGTGGCGCGGGCGCTGCAGAACCTGGGGGGCATCGGCAACGTGAGCGTGGTAGGCGATCGGCTCGAGGACACGCTCGCCTTCGACACCGGGCCGGGCAACATGGTGCTGGACGGGCTGGCGCGGCGGATCACCCAGGGACGGCTGCAGTGCGACCTGGACGGGAGCCTCTCGCGCGAGGGCCAGGTGGTGCCCGCGCTGCTCGAGGAGCTGCTCGCGCACCCCTTCCTCGCCCTGCCCCCGCCGCGGAGCGCCGGCCGCGAGGGTTTCGGGGACGCCCTGGTGACGGGGCTGTGGGAGCGGGCGCGGCACGTGGCCCCGCGGGATTTGATGGCCACGGCGGTGGCGTTCACGGTGGAGGCCACGGCGCGCGCGTACGAGGCGTGGCTGCTGCCCCGCTTCTCGCTGGAGGCGGTGTACGTGTCCGGCGGCGGCATCCGCAACCCGGTGCTGATGGAGCGGCTGACGGCGCGGCTGTCTCCCCTGCCCGTACGCCCAGTGGATGCGCTGGGCCTGCCAGAGGGTGCCAAGGAGGCGGTGTGCTTCGCGCTGCTGGCCAGCGAGCACCTCGCGGGGACGCCCGCGAACGTGCCGTCGGCGACTGGCGCCCGGCGGAGAGTCGTTCTAGGAAAGCTGACACCGTGAGCAGCGTCAATCTGGTGGCCAGGGAAGTGGCGGTGAAGATCGTCTTCTACGGACCGGGTCTGTCCGGCAAGACGAGCACGCTGCGCAAGGTGTTCGAGACGGTGCGCCCGGCGCACCGGGGCGAGATGATGTCCATCGCCACCGAGGGCGATCGCACGCTCTTCTTCGACTTCCTGCCGGTGAAGGTGGAGCGGGTGAATGACTGCACGGTGCGCCTGGCGCTCTACACCGTGCCCGGTCAGGTCTTCTACAACGCCACGCGCAAGCTGGTGCTCCAGGGCGCCGACGGGGTGGTGTTCGTCGCGGACTCGCAGCCGGAGATGATGGACGCCAACCGCGAGTCGCTGGCCAACCTGGAGGAGAACCTGCTGGAGCAGGGCATCCGGCTGGAGCGCTTCCCGCTGGTGGTGCAGTGGAACAAGCGGGATCTGCCCTCGGCGCTGTCCGTGGAGGAGCTGCGCGAGGCGCTCAATCCGCGCGGCGTGCCCGACTTCGAGACCGAGGCCGTCAGCGGCCGGGGCGTGATGGACGCGCTCAAGGCCATCACCCGGCTGGTCATCCAGGACTTGCGCGCCAAGAAGATCGTGCCGCCGCCACGCGTGGCGCCGCCCCCGGGCGCGGCCTCCGGGCGGGGCAACCTGGAGGCCCAGCTGAGCCAGCACCTGGTGGGCCGTGCGTCCTCGGCCGCGCCGCCCGCCATGGCGCCCCGGCCCTCGCGGAGCATGCCCGCCATCGGCGCCCCGCCCCCCGCCCAGCCGCCCCTGCCCGAGCCCGGGGTCCCGGCCACCGCGCCCCCGTCCCTCACGGGACAGCGGCCCCTGGGCGCGACGAGTGCCCTGGCCCCGTCCGACCTGTTCGATCATGCCCGGGCGGCGGAAGGCGCGTTCGCGGCGGGCGACTACGCCACCTGCATCCAGGCGTGCCTGGACGCGGCGCGGCGGGGCCTGGCGCTCGCGGGCGAGGGCTCGCTGGCGGCCCAGGCCTACCTGCTGCACGTGGATGGGGGGGACCTGCTCAAGCTGCAGACGCTCGGCGCGCGCTCCAGTCACCGGGTGGATGACGCCGCCTTCGCCCTGTACGTGCTGATGCACATCTTCACCCGGCTGCACACCGCCGGACTGCCCGCGCCCGCCACGGAGTAGCGGGCGCGGACCGTCCGTCTCGACGACGTCTCAGCGGCGCCGCTTGAGCACGAGCAGCAGGCCCGCCAGCCCCAGGGACAGTCCGCCCGGGGCCACGCCACAGCCATACGTGGGCTCGGGCAGCACCTCCTCGAGGATGGGCTCGCCGTCCCCGCCGGTGGCCTCGGCCCGGTTCGGATCCCGGCCCGTCTTGAGCTCCTCGATGTCCGGCACGCCGTCCCCGTCGCTGTCCACCTTCTCGGCTTCCAGCTTCTCCAGGGCCGAGCGCAAGGACGCGTTGTTGAAGCTCACCAGCCCCCGGGCGCGCAGGGACATGCCGAAGGGCGTGACCACCGTGCCCACCGCCTGCGGCCCCTGATGACAGAGGGCGCACGAGGGGTAGGACGGCAGGCTCAGCGTGGATTGAAGGATGTCGGGGTACTCCCCCGTCGCCCACGCGGGCGAGGCCCCCCACAGGGCGAGACCCAGGACGGAGGCCCGCGCCAGGGCGCGACGGGAGCCGGGATTCAGGAGCGCTTTCATAGGGAGAGGTGCAGCTGGGAGAGGACGGTGAAGGACTGGGAGCCGCCGCCGCCCGGCAGGGGCGAGCGCCGGGCGAAACCATCGAAGCGCAGCTCCAACTGGGGCAGGAAGACGAAGCCCACGCCGAGCCCCGCGCCCACGCTGGTGCCCAGGTTGCCCACGGGCGTGAGCGTCTCGCCGGACAGGAGGATGTGCAGGCCCTGCACCGGCTCCACGTCCGCCTGGAGCAGGCTGGTGAAGCCCAGACCCGTGTCCTGCTCGCGCGAGGCGTTGACGAGCACGTCCGCCTCGGCCATGAGCACCACCGGGCGCGCCACCGCCCACCGGCCGAACAGGCCGTGCGACTGGCGCCAGAAGCCGGCCAGCCGCGTGTCCACGTCATAGCGCGCCCGCGTGGTCAGGCTGCTCACGCCCAGGGCGAGGTCCGAGCGCGGCGACCACTCGAGGTAGCCCGCGTAGCCGCGCTCCCGGTAGAGATCCGGGTTGAGCAGGAAGTTCCCGGCGATGGCCATCAACTCGCCGCGCAGGCCGTCCCCGTTGTAGGCCACGGCCGCGCCGTACTGCTGGTGCTCGTTGGTGTCGGTGCGCGTGCGCTCGCGCACCCAGGTGGTGTGCTCCGCGTTGCGCAGGCCGAAGGGGATGTTCATGCGGCCCGCGCGCACCACCACCGTCTGCTCCTCGTTGTCCCAGGCGAGCCAGTGCTCACGGGACACGATGTTGTTGCCCTCCCACGGCGTCAGGGAGGCGAGCAGGGCGCGGCGCACCGCGATGCCCACGCTGGCGTTGGCGCGGAACTGGCCGAAGGTGGCCTGGCCCCGCAAATCACTCGCCATCTGCAGCGGCCGCACCCGGGCGTCGCTCGTGGGCACCTTGTTGACCAGCGCGCCTCCGCGGAAGGACAGCCCCAGGTTCAACCACTCCGGCAGCGGCACCGCGCCGAAGAGGAAGCTCGTGGAGGGACTCACCTCCTCCTTCACCTTGCCGTAAGTGGCCGCCAGGAGCAGCTCGGACTGGGCCCGTCCATAGGGCGTGAGCAGCCCGTTGCCCGAGGGGTCCGTGTGGCACGCGGCACAGCTGGAATACCCGTGGCGGATCATCCACGGGTAGGCCCGGGCGCTCGCCGGAGCGAGCAGTCCGAGCAGGACGACGACGACGAACAACTGACGCATGGCTTACGGCCTCTAGCTCTTCTTGAAGTGGAACGAGGTGTTCGTCTCGAGGTCGGGCTTCACCGTCACGCCCATGTAGTTGGGCACGTCGATGCCGAAGTCCTTGAAGTTGACCGGCATCTGGCCCGTCGCCTCGTAGACGTCTCCGTTGCGCTTGATGACGTACTCGGCCACCACGTCCTTGGTCTGGCCGTGCAGGGTCAGCTTGCCCTTCACCTTCTGGGTGAGGCTCTGGCCCGCCTCGGGCAGCTTGATCTCCGACCAGGGCACCTCCAGCACCGCGGCCGGGAACTTGTCCACCTGGAGGTACTTGTCGCGCATGTGCGTGTCGCGCAGGTCGATGCCCGTGGACAGCTTCGCCAGGGGCACGGAGATGACGACCGTCTTGCCGTCGTCCTTGAGGGTGAGCTCCTCCGTCCTCCCCTCGATCTTGAAGCCCGCCGGGCCCTTGCCCTTGAACACCGTGCTCGCCGATCCCGTGCGCTCCACCTGCGCGAGCGCGGGCGTCGCGAGCACCATCACCACCGCCATCATCTGCTTGAGTTTCATCGAGAACTCCCGGGTCAATGACCACTGGTCGACACACGGCGTCATAGCGATTTCCCGGCGCGATGTAGAGACCCCGTGTTCGCCCCGCGCCTGTCCCGGGTAATGAGGACCATCACGCCCCCTCGGACGGAGACGGAGACGGAGACGGAGACGGAAACGAAAACGCCGCCCGCGCGGGGAGCGCGGACGGCGGAGGCGAGGCGGTCCTCTGGGAGGGATTTTTCCGTCATCCCCGGCCGTGCTCGGGGTCGGACTCGGAGCGCAGGCGCAAGAGGCCCATGCGCACGAGCTTGGCGAGGGTCTTGAGCGTCTCCAGCTCGCGCGCGGGGCTGGCCAGCACCAGCGTGGACACGTCCCAGGAGCCATTGACGAGCCCCACCACCTGGCGCTCCTCGGCCTTGAGCAGGCTCAGCTCCTCGGAGTCGGGCGACAGCACCGGCACCGAGAGGGGGGGCAGCGCCGCGTAGAGCGAGGCCACGTGCTCGCTCTGCGCCATGCGGGCGAACTCCCGCACGCGCCGGTCGGTGGGATCGCTCGCCAGGAGCGTGGCGCACACGAGCTCCGCCGCGTCGTACTGGCGCTCGCGCACCAGCACCGCGCCCTTCTCCAGCATGTCCGTCACCGGGTCCACCACCACCTCGGGGGCGCCGTCCACCTCCACCTGGCGGGCGCGCAAAAGCTCGAAGATGCGGCGCGAGGTGGAGGAGCGCGACATGCCCAGCGACAGGCGCAGCCGGCCCATGTTCTGCCCGCCCGCGCACAGGGACAAGAGGATGCGGTGCAAGAGGGGCTGGCGCGAGCTGGGCGGGACGATGGCGCGCACCGTGAGCGCGTCCCCGGGCAGCACCCGGTCCACGTCCGCTTGTTCATCCACCCAGCGCAGCGACTCGAAGAGCAGCTCGCGCAGGCTCATCTCGCACGGGGCCCACTCCTCGCCCGAGCGGTCCATGTCCTCGGTCCAGTGGAAGGCGCCGTGGCCGCCGCGCGTCTGGTCCGCCATGGAGCCCAGCATCTCCTCGCGCACCAGCTCGCGCACGAGCCGGGGCTCCACGCCGTGGGCGCGGAAGACGGACTCCATGCCTTCGCCGCTGGGGGGCAGCGCCTTGAGGGCGGCGAGCACCGCCGCGCCATCGGCCAGTTTGGCCAGGGCGAGCACCCGGGCCAGACGCCCGCGCAGCCCCTCGTTGGCCACCGCCAGCACCTGGCCGGAGAGAAGGAAGAGCGAGCGCTCACCGCCCTCCCAGGAGAGGAGCTGGAGCGTGCCCGTCTTGCGGGAGCTGTCCAACCACTGGAGGAGTTCGGGCAGGGGAAAGCTGGAGAAATCACCGTGCAGGGCCATGACGGCCCATACTGTGTCACGTCATGCGCGTCGCGGTCCTCTTCATTGATGGGGTTGGCATCGGACGAAACGAGCCGGCGAGCAACCCGCTCGCCGGGAGGGGGCACCTGCTCTCCCAGTTCCTGGACGCGCCCGGAACGCCCCTGCCCCCCGGGGGCCGCCTGTACCCCGTGGACACCACCTTCGGGGTCACCGGACGGCCCCAGTCCGCCTCCAACCAGACGGCCATCCTCACGGGCGAGCCGGCCCCCGCGCTCATCGGCCGGCACGTGCTGGGCTACCCGGACGCCCCCCTGCGCGCGCTGCTCGCACGCCGCTCGCTCGTCAAGCGCCTGGGGGAGGCGGGCCGCGTCGCCACCTTCGCCAACTGCTACCCGGTGGCCTACCTGGACGCACTCCAGCTGCCCCGGCGCCCCTCGGACAGCCCGCCCGAGTTCACCCTCACCCCGGCCGCCCTGCGGCGCCTGAAGGCCTCGGCGAGCACGCTGGCCTTCGTGGCGGGCCAGGTCCCCTTGCGCACCCTGGACGACGCGCGCGCGGGGCGGGGGCTCACCCACGACATCACCGGCACGCGCGCCACCTCGCGCGGCCTGGGCGTGCCCGCGCGCACCCCGGAGGAGGCGGCCCGGGTGTTCTGGCGCGTGGCGGGCGAGGCCGACTTCACCTTCTTCGAGCACTACCTGGCCGACGAGGCGGGACACGCCCAGGACTTCGCCGCCGCCCACGACGCCCTGGACACCTTCGAGGCCTTCGCACGGGCGGTGGTGGCCACCCGTCCGCCCGAGGCCCGGATCCTCATCTGCAGCGATCACGGCAACGTGGAGGACCTGTCCACGCGTTCCCACACCCTCAACCCGGTGCCCGTGCTCTATTTCGGGCCGCCAGCGCCCGAACTGGAGTCCCTGGCCACCGTGGCGGATGTGGGTC
Source organism: Archangium primigenium (assembly GCF_016904885.1). Taxonomy (NCBI): domain Bacteria; kingdom Pseudomonadati; phylum Myxococcota; class Myxococcia; order Myxococcales; family Archangiaceae; genus Melittangium; species [Archangium] primigenium. Next base: position 3,885,167 of record NZ_JADWYI010000001.1, on the reverse strand, counting down.
GCGCGGTGCTTCGCTGGTGGGGCGTGCCATGAGGCAAGGGATGCGCGGGGACACGGGACGAGGGCTCGTGAGGCCAGGGCCGGGGGTGCTGGCGGTGTGCGTGGCGCTGCTCGCGGGCTGCGCGGCGCCCCGGTTCGCGGACCGGGCGCGGCTCACCGAGGAGTGGCCGAGCCCCTCGGGGCGCTACCGCATCGAGTACGCGCCCCGGAACGCCGCGGACGTGCCCCGGGTCCAGCACGCCATGGACGAGGCCCTGCCCCGGCTCGAGCGCTGGGGCACGCCGCGCGAGCCCATCATCGTGCGGATGATGCCCACCCATGCGAGCCTGGAGGCCGCCGCGCGGCAGCGGGGCATGGGGTGGCTGCGCGCCTGGAGCCGCTACGACGAGGTGCTGCTGCAGACGCCCTCCACGTGGGGCCTCGCCAGCGCCAGCCCCGCCCAGCTCACCGAGCTGCTCCTGCACGAACTCACCCACACGCTCATGTACCAGCTCGCCGCGGATCGGCTCGGCTGGACGCGCAAGCACATCCCCCTGTGGTTTCGCGAGGGCATGGCCTCGTACACCGCCGAGCAGGGCTACCGGTGGGTGTCCCTGGAGGAGATCGCCCGCTACCTGGAGCGCAACCCGGGCGCGGACCCGCTGCACGCCCCCGACGCGCTCTACCGGGACGAGTCCAACCTCGTCTACGGCATGGCCCACCACGCCTTCGCCTTCCTCGTGCGGCGCTACGGAGAGGAGCGCGTGCGGGAGGTGCTCGGCGAGATGCGCGGCGGCCCGGCGTTCGCCGAGGCCTTCGAGCGGGCCGTGGGCCTGTCCGAGGAGGCCTTCACGCGCGACTTCACCCACTACGTGCGCTGGCGCGGCTTCCGGGGGGGACGTCTGCCGCCGCGGGAAGCCCGCCCCCCTGGGGACCTCCCTGGCACATCGGGAGAACCGGAACCACCGTGATTGGCCCAGAACACCGCTTTTCTGTTACGACACGTCTGGACCATCCCCACCCGGGCCCGCGACCCCCGCGCGCCGCCGGAGTGCGAGGAGATTGCACGATGACGCTGCGTACGTTGAGCCTGACGGTGCTCGGCACCGTGGGGCTCGCCACCCTGACGGCCTGCAAGAAGGACGAGGCGCCCGTCGCTCCGGCCCCGCCCCCGGCGGCTCCGGCCATCCGGGCCCAGGCCCTTCCCCAGGACGCCGTCCCGCCCCAGGAGGACGAGGCCCCGGCGCCCAAGGGCGGCGGCGCGGTGGTCGGCGTCGTCACCTTCAAGGGCACGCCTCCGCCGCCCAAGCCCATCACCCCCGACTCGGATCCCAACTGCGATGGCATGGACCTGGAGGATCAGCCCGTCCTGGTGCACGACGGCAAGCTGGCCAACGTCCTGGTGCGCGTGCAGGGGGAGATCGTCGGCCAGTCCCGGCCCGCGCCGGACGCCATGGTGGTGGTGGACCAGAACCGCTGCACGTACAAGCCGCGCGTCCAGGGCGCCGTCATCGGCCAGCCGCTGGTGCTCATGAACAGCGACAGCACCCTGCACAACGTGCGCGGAATGGCGGGCACCAAGCAGCTCTTCAACGTCACCCAGCCTCCGCTCAGGACCAAGGAGGCCATGCCGCCCACCGACGCGCAGATCATCCACCTCAAGTGCGACATCCACCCGTGGATGTCCGCCTGGGTGGTGATGAGCCCCAACACCTTCTTCACCACCACCGAGGAGGACGGCGCCTTCACGCTCGAGGGCCTGCCCCCGGGCACGTACACCCTGGAGGCCTGGCACGAGACGCTGGGCACGCGCACCACCCAGGTGACGGTGAAGGAGGGCGAGAAGACCCCGGCCTCCTTCGAGTTCGTGGCCGCGAAGTAGGCCGGGCGCGCTACTTCTTGATGCTCAGCGGCGCCTCGGCGGTCTTGCCCCCGCCCTCGGCCTTGATGGTGACGGAGCCGGGCTTGACCGCCATCACCTTGCCCGAGGCGTCCACGGTGGCGATCTTCTCGTCGCTCGTGGTGAAGGTGAAGGCCACGCCCTGGATGGACGCGCCATCGGTCCCCTTGGCCACCGCCGTGAGCGCCGTGCTCTCGCCCACCTTGAGCGTGGCCGGCACGATCTCGGTGAAGGCCACCCTCTCCACGTCCGGCAACTTCACGCTCACCTCGGCCGTCTTCGTGAGCGCGCCCGAGGTCGCCGTCACGGTGGCGGTGCCCACCGCCACGGCCTTGAGCATGGTGCCCTCCACCGCCACCACCGCGGGGTTGCTGCTGGTGAACGTCACCTGCGCGTCCTTCACCGGGCGGCCCGCGTCGTCCTTCACCTCGGCGCTCAGCGTGCCCTGCGCGCCCAGGCCCGTGAGCGTCTCCGGCGTGCCCTGCAGCGCGAGCGTGGCGGGAATCACCACCTCCACCGGCGTGGTGCCGCTCACCTCACCGGACTTCACGGTGATGGTGGCCGAGCCGCTCTTCACCGCCGTCACCGTGCCCGTGGGGTCCACGGTGGCGATCTGCCCGTCGCTGGAGGCGAACTCGAACGTCGCCTTCTCCACGGGCTCGTCCTTCGCGGTGAGCGCGCGGGGCGCCAGCTGCGCCTTCTGGCCCGCCTCGGACAGCTCCACCTTCGCCGGCGTCACGGCGATCTTCTCCACCTTCTGGCAGGCGGAACCCAGCACCACGACGGACACGGCGAGCAACGACGAGAACAGCTTCTTCATGGGGAGGATGTTTTCCATTGGTGTCGCGAAAATTTGGGCCCCAAAGAACCCAGTGGGTAAACCCCGGACGTCTGAGCAAGCGGCGTTCCAGGTGAAGGCCCCTCGGACGCGGGGCGAGGCGGCGTGGAGCAAACGGACACCGGCCCGCGCGCGCTGCCCTTTTCCTCCCCACTCCCCCGGGCGCGGAGGGATTTGGCTAGCGTGCGGGTGGGGCCCGGCGCCCCGGGGAGGTGTGCGGTGAAGCGGCTCGCGCTGACGGTGCTCCTGCTCGGCCTTCCGGTGGAGGCGGCGCCCGGCGGGGTCCCCGTGTGTGAGCGGCCCCATGTGCCCGCCCCGTCCGAGTCCCCCGCCCTGCCCGCCTCGCTCCAGGCGGCGCTCGAGGCCCTGGTGCGCGAGCGGCTGGCGCGCGGGCCCCACGCGGGCCTGGCCGTGGGCGTGGTGCACCAGCACGCGCGCTGGGTGGGGGCCTACGGGCTGAGGGACGTGGAGCGGCACCTGCCCGCGACGCCGCGGACCACCTGGCGCATGGCCTCGCTCACCAAGTCCTTCACCGCGGTGGCGGTGATGCAGCTCGTGGAGCGGGGCCAGCTCGCGCTGGACGAGGACATCCACACCTGGGTGCCCGCCTGGCCCGAGCGGCGCTGGCCCGTCACGGTGCGGCAGCTGCTCGGCCACCTGGGCGGCGTGACGAACTACGGGCGGCTGGGCCCGAGCCAGGACACCGGCCCCCTGGACACGGCGGGCGCGGTGGCGCTCGTGTCGGACTACCCGCTGGAAGCCGAGCCCGGCACCCGCTTCATCTACAGCACCTGGGCCTACAACCTGCTGGGCGCCGCCCTTGAGGCCGCCTCGGGCCAGTCCTATGGCGACTACCTCCAGGCGCACGTCTTCGCGCCCGCGGGCATGGCGCACGCGGCCCTGGATGATCGGCGCACGCGCGACGAGCACCACGCCCGGGGCTACCGGCTCCGGGACGGGCGGCGGGTGCCCTCGCGCGAGGTGGACGTCTCCGGGCGCTTCGCGGGCGGCGGCACCCGGGCCTCCATCGAGGATCTGCTCGGCTTCGGGGAGGCGCTGCTCGACACCCGGCTGGTGTCCCGCGCCACCACGGCGCTGATGCAGACGCCCATGAGCACCCGGGACGGGCGGCTCACCGACTACGGCATGGGCTTCGCGACCTGGCCGCTCCGGGGCCACTACGTGGTGGCGCACGCGGGCGCGCAGCCGGAGACGTCCACGCTCCTCTTGCTGCTGCCGGGCGAGTCGCTGGCGATCGCGCTCACGAGCAACGTGGAGGGCCAGGCCGCGCTCCTCAAGGGCCTCGCCTCGGACATCATCCGCCTGCTGCTCGAGCGGGACGCGCCCCGCTCGGGCGCCCGCCCCCGGGACGCCACGGACGCCCTGGTGAGCGAGGGCCTGGGCCGTGTCCTCGGCTACGGGCTCGCCTACCACTCCTGGGCCGCGCACGGACCGGGCCCGGCCCCGGCGTCGGAAGGCCTCGCGGAGGCCTTCGCCCAGGTGGCGCGCCTGTTGGACCCCGACACGCTCGCCCGCGAGCCCGGTGCCGCGCGCGCGCGCATCCTCGCCGCCCACCACCCGCTCGCCCAGGGCGTCTTCATCCGCGTGGGGGTCCACATGGCCCGGACGCTGGAGGACGCCCGGGGCCCCGAGCGCCTGCGCGAATACCCCTCCCGGGGCGCCACGGCCTTCTTCGACGACTACCTCGCCGTCTGCGAGGCCCGCGCCTGTCCCGAGCCCTTCCGCTTCACGCCCCGCCTGCGGGAGACCTTGCGCCGGCTCACACACGGCCCGTGAAAACCACCGACAACGACATCTCCCCACGCAACCCGCGCGTCTCATTTTCCGATAACGCTCTCAACCCCGAAGACACCGGGCGCCCGGAACGGCGCCAGGGAGCGAGATTCGCCATGGACCTGCGCATCAAGAGCAACATCCCCAGCCGGCTGCCCGCTCCCGAGGCCACGACTCCCGCCGCCAGCACCGTCGCGCCCCGCGCGGCCACCGCGCCCCAGGCGAGCGCGCGTCCGGTGGACACCTTCGCGCCGGCGCTCCAGCGCACGGCGAACGTGGCGCTGGCGCCCAAGGTCAATGACGCCCAGCGGATGAACGAGTACCTCACGGGTGCGCGTCCTCCTCCGGCCGATTTCGAGAAGGTGATGGGCTACAAGCCCTACCAGCTGCAGACGCCCAACGGCCCCCGGATGCAGGATCCGCTGGGCTTCGCGTCGTCTCCCGGTGGCATCGGCCCCGTGGAGGACTTCGACGTGATGGCCAAGACGCACGACTACGGCTACGACCTGCTGCGCTACCACGCCAAGGTGGGCCAGCCCCTGGGCCCCGACGCGCGCAAGGCGGCCGACGCGATGTTCCGCGAGGACCTCTTCGCGCACGCCAACGCCAAGTCCGGCACCCTGGACCGCTTCAAGAGCCGCGCCTGGGCGCAGATCTACGCCACGGCGGTGGAGCTCAACTCCAAGGTGCAGAACTACCGGGCGCCCTGAGCCCGCGCGAGCGTCTCGAAGGCGGAGATGACCTCGGGGGGCGCCTGCACCAGCTCGATGAGCACGCCCTCGCCGCCCAGCGGGAAGGGCTCGTTGCCCTTGGGGTGGATGAACGTCACGTCGAAGCCGGCCGCGCCCTTGCGGATGCCGCCCGGCGCGAAGCGCACGCCCTGCCCCTCCAGCCAGCGCACCGCCGCGCCCAGGTCGTCCACCCACAGGCCCAGGTGGTTGAGCGCGGGCTCGTGCACCCGGGGCTTGCCCTGGGGATCCACCGGCTGCATCAGGTCCACCTCGACGCGGAAGGGGCCCACCCCCGCCACGACGATGTCCTCATCCACGTTCTCGCGCTCACTGCGGTAGGTGCCCACGGGCTCCAGGCCCAGCACGTCCACCCAGAGCTTGCGCAGGGGTGCCTTGTCGGGCCCCCCGATGGCCACCTGCTGCAGACCCAGGATCCGAAACGGTCGAGTGCTCATGGCGGCGCACGCTCGCAGAGCCTCCCCGCCCAGACAAGCGCCGCGGCCCGCGGGGCTCAGTAGCCCGCGGGAATCCGCCCCCCCAGACAGGTGATGGTGCGCGGCTCGCGAGGGCCCGACCACAGGGCCCGGGGCCGCGCGGGATCCGACCCCGGCACGACGCCCTCCTCCACCGACCAGGAGGGCTCCTCGCCCGCGCGCAGCGAGTGCAGCCCGCTCTGCCAGGGCCCGATGATGTAGGTGTGTCCCGCCGCGCGGCAGCCGAAGAACCGCGTCCAGGCCCGGGCGAAGTCATGGCCCCGGGCCGTGCCGAACGTCTCGCACGTGCGAAACCACCAGAGCGCCTCGCCCCCGGGCGTCATGCGCTCGCGCAGCGCCGCCAGGCGCGCGTGCCACGGATGTCCCGGGCGCAGGGCCGTCGCGTCCAGGGACGTGCGATCGACGAGTACGCGGCCCCAATGCCCATGTCCCCAGTACTGCACCTCGTCGATCGGCTCCGCCTCGGAGCGCGCGAGCAGCCAGTCCAGGGCCTCGGGCCAGCCCGTCACGCCGTGCCGGTCATCGAGCCGGCCCAGTCCCCGGTACAGCACCCCGCCGACCCGCCAGGAGGCGGTGAGCCCGGGCAGGCCCCAGCGCCCCGCGCAGGTCCGGTCGTACACCATCAACCTCAAGCCCATGGACCGCCTCCTCGCGTTGAATATCCTCCCACGCGCGGGCGTCCGGCGCATCCGCGACCCCCCTCCGCCCAAGGACGGCCTTCCATGCGTGCCCTGCTGCTCTCCACCCTGCTGCTCTCCACCCTGCTGCTGCCCGCTCGCGGGGACGCGGCCACCCTGCGCTGCGGCAACCAGCTCGCCTCGGACGGCGCCTCCAAGAGCGACGTCCTCATGCGGTGCGGCGAGCCCCTCGCCAAGGACACCCGCACCGAGTCCGTGGGCGCGAGCACGCGCACCCAGGACAGCGACTCGGGCACCACCACCTCGCAGCGGCACGTCGTGCACAAGACGATCGAGGAGTGGACGTACAACTTCGGCCCCTCGCGCCTCATGCAGATCGCCGTGTTCGAGAACGGCGTGCTCGTCGACGTGCGCAGTGGCGGCTACGGCCGCTGAGCCCCTGACGGAGGGGCTCGGGCGCCTCACCCGCTCAGCGCTTGATTGATGAGCGGCGCGAGCAGCCGCATGCCGGGATCCTCGGCGTTGAAGCCATTGGCGGGCTCCACCACGCGCACGCGCTCGCCGTCCTTCACGAAGCGCTCGAGGAAGTCCGCCATGGACCACGACTCGCCATAGCACTTGTAGCTCTGCCAGGGCTCGGCGGCGTACTCCCAGAGCGAGCGCTTCTTCTCCATGCGCGCACAGGCCTGCGCCCCCACGAAGGTGATGAGGGTGCTGCAATGGCTGGCGTTGATGTCGCGCTGGTGGGGGATGAAGTAGCTGTAGTTGGTGTAGAGCTTCAGCTCGGCCACCAGCTTGTCCTGGTCCTCCTTCCAGTAGCGCAGGAGCGACGCCTCGTCATGCGGGGACAGGAAGCGCTCGTAGGAGAAGCGCGAGTAGCGCACGTCCCGGGTGTAGCCCGTGTAGGCGAGCTGATCCTGGGGGAACTCCGTGGCGAGCATCCGGTTGATGCTCCCCAGGTCCTCGCGCTGGAACGAGGCCGGCAGCCGCGCGAACACCGAGTCGAGCGCCCACGCCTGGCGGATCCGCTCATGCAGGCCGCGCGAGCGGTCCTGGAGCTGGCGTGACAGGTGGATGGGCCCCGAGTCGTTGAGGAGGTAGCCCCGGGCGGGGTTGATGGCGCGGCGCACGAAGTAGTACGCGGCGGAGCTGCCCGTGCCGCCCGCGCTGAAGCCGGTGACGAGCAGCTTCTGCACCCGCGGGAAGCGCGTCTGGGCGTACTGGGCCGCGGCGAGCACGTTCGCATGGCCCGCGTGATGCCAGCGCAGGGGCGGCTCCTGACCCGTGGGGTCCGCGTAGAGCGCCACGCTGTTGCCCGTATGAACGTCCCCCGTACAGTAGGGCAGGTAGACGATGTTCCAGTCCCGGGTCACCAATTCGGTGCGCTCCTTGAAGGGCAGTCCGGGATCCGCGCCATTGACCAGGGGCGAGACGTACTTCGCGGTGAAGCGCTCCATGTAGTCGTCCGCGAGGCCATTGGGATTGGCCGCGCCGAGCATCCCCACGCGGCCCGAGCAGGTGTCGTAATCCCAGCACGCCCCTCCTCCCTCGAGGAAGAAGAGCAGGTCGCGCGAGCCCGTCGTGCTGCGGTGGACGAAGAACTTGTATTGCGAGCCATCACCGCACCGGGTTCCCGGTAATTCCAGCCGTTCCCAGCTGTAATTGTTGCCCCCGTCCACGAGCACGTCGACGAGCGTGGACACCAGGACCTGGGCGCGCGCCCGCCCCGGCATGACCATCGCGAACAGAAGACCCACCACCAGCAGCGACTTTCTCACTCTTGCGTCCTCGGCTTTCGTTCCCGCGAAAGACAGCCAACACCCGTCTGCTTCCGAAGTGCTTGCACCCCACAGACGGTGCGCGGCATCCCCCGGGCGCTGGTTGCGAAGCACGTGCCGCGCGGCCTATTTCATGGGCATGGGCGAGGATCTCCGTTCAAAGTCACTGCTCTGGCTCGCCGTGCTGACCATCCTCGCGTTGATTGCCGCACCGTGGATCCTGCGCTTGCGGCAGGAGCGTTCGCTGCAAGGCATGGAGACGCCCGCGCCCCGGCTCTCGACCTTGATTCCCGCCGCGGGCCCCGCGGACGAGACCGCCACGGGCGGCGGCGGCGGAGCGGGGACCTCGGACGTGACGCCCCCGTCCGACGCCGCGTCCACGCCCCGCCCCCACCCCGTGGACCTCTCCCACCTGCGTGAGCGGCTGCCCGACAACCTCTACTGGCGCATGGGCGCGCCCACGACGGACCCCGAGGAGCTGCGCCAGCGCGAGGAGGAGGAGCGCTCCTGGAACACGCTCTACGGCAAGGTGCTGTCCAACACGGCCTCCGAGGCGGAGATCCACGCGTACTACGCGCACCGCCGCCAGGTGTCCGAGGACTTCATGGCCTTCGCCGCCCTGGTCCTCGAGGAGTACGGCCCCCGGCTCCCCGAGACCGAACGGGGGCTGTACGAGCTGAGCATTCGCATGCACCACAGCCGCCTCGAGGAGCTTCCCCAACGCATCGACGAGGCGCTCGCGCGCAAGCACGTCCAGGAGCGCCGCCGCGAGTCCTGGAGGCGCTCGGCGCCCTCGGGCCTGGAGTAGCAGGCAGGCCACCGAGCCCCCGCTCCTCGATGCCAGACGGGAAGGCCCTTCCCTCCTCCGGGCCGCCATCCCACCTTGTGGGCCATGAACCTCTCCCAGACGATGAACCGGGCGGGCCACCGCCGCTGGCTGAAGACCGCGGGTCTGCTCTCCCTTCCTCTCTACGCCGCGCCGGTGGGCCTCTGGGGCGTTCGGGGCCTGCGGCCTCGGATGGTCCAGAACGCCGTGTCGGGCGCCATCGCCCTGGGCATGGTCTCGCTGGCCACGTGGGCGCTGGCCCGCTGGAGCCGCTCACTCAACCCCGACAGCGCGCGCGCCCGGGCCAAGAAGCGCTGGCAGCTGCCCATCCACGGGCCCTTGCTGCCCGAGGAGGCCATCGCCTCGGCCGCGTCGGGACACTGAGGCCCTCGTCCCACCGTTCCTTGGGGCTCCAGGTTTGGGGCCTCTTTTCGCCGGGGGTGCGTTGACGCGAGCGGTCAGTCGAGGACTGGCCGCCAGCGGTGGGGGACCGGGCACGCGCGCCTGCGCGGCGCGTGGGCTTGGGGTATAGGTTCGCCAGCCTTCGGGCGGGAGGCGGTCCTTGTCCCTCAGCGTCCTCGACATGTTCAGCATTGGCATCGGTCCCTCGAGTTCCCACACCGTGGGACCCATGCGCGCCGCACGGCAGTTCGTGGAGGCCCTCGCGCAAGAGCCGGGAGGGCTGGCCGCGGTGGTGTCCGTGAAGGCGGAGCTCTTCGGCTCGCTCGGTCACACGGGCAAGGGGCACGGCAGTGACGTGGCCGTCATCCTCGGACTCGAGGGCGAGCGCCCCGAGAGCGTGGATTGCGACGCGGTGCCCGGCCGCATCTCGACGGTGGCGGAGTGCGCGCGGCTCACGCTGCTCGGCGAGCAGGGGGTGAAGTTCAAGCCCTCCGAGGACATCGTCTTCCACAAGCGCCAGTCCCTGCCCCGCCATCCCAACGGCATGCGCTTCACGGTCCAGCGCGCCGCGCCCGCGGCCCCCTTCTCGCGCACGTACTACTCGGTGGGCGGGGGCTTCGTGGTGAACGATGACGGGAGCGTGAGCCCGGCGGCCCAGAGCGCCGAGACGCGGCTGCCCTACCCCTTCAAGACGGGCGAGGAGCTGCTGTCGCTCTGCCAGCGCCACGGCCTGAGCATCAGCACGCTGATGATGGAGAACGAGAAGGCGCTGCGGCCGGAGGCGGAGGTGCGCGCGCGCCTCGTGCGCATCTGGGAGGTCATGCAGGCGTGCGTGAAGCGCGGGTGCGAGCGCGAGGGGATTCTCCCGGGCGGTCTCAAGGTGCGGCGGCGCGCCGCGGCCATCCACCGCAAGCTCAAGGGTGACATGCGCGGCGGAGCGGATCCGCTGATGGCCATGGACTGGGTGAACCTCTACGCCCTCGCGGTGAACGAGGAGAACGCGGCGGGCGGTCGCGTGGTGACGGCACCCACCAACGGCGCGGCGGGCATCGTGCCGGCGGTGCTCCACTACTACCGGCGCTTCGTGCCCAACGCGGACGACGAGGGCGCCGTGCGCTTCCTGCTCGCGGCGGGCGCCATCGGCATGCTCTACAAACTCAACGCCTCCATCTCCGGCGCCGAGGTGGGCTGCCAGGGCGAGGTGGGCGTGGCCTGCTCCATGGCGGCCGCGGGCCTCGCGGAGGTCATGGGCGGCACGCCGGAGCAGGTGGAGAACGCGGCGGAGATTGGCATGGAGCACAACCTGGGCCTCACCTGCGATCCCATCGGCGGGCTCGTGCAGGTGCCCTGCATCGAGCGCAACGCCATGGGCTCCATCAAGGCCATCAACGCCGCGCGGCTCGCGCTCCAGGGGGATGGCAAGCACAAGGTGTCGCTCGACAAGGTCATCGCCACCATGCGTCAGACGGGCGCCGACATGATGACGAAGTACAAGGAGACCGCGCGAGGCGGCCTCGCCGTGAACATCATCGAGTGCTGAGCGTCGCTGGATTTGCCGAGCCTCCGCGAGAGGCATACGGTTCCAGCGGCATGCTCAAGAAGGCCCTGCTCGTGTTGCTCGTGCTCGGGATGGGCGGAGGCGCCCTGGTGGCGTCCCGGCCCACCACCACCCGGGTGGAGCGCTCCGTCACCATCGCCGCGCCCGCCGCCATCCCCTTCGGCCTGGTCAACGACTTCCACCGGTGGAAGTACTGGGCCCCCTGGGAAGTCCTGGACCCGGACGTGCGGCGCAAGTTCGACGGCCCCTATGCCGGTCCGGAGGCCCTCTATCTCTGGGAGGGCAAGGCCCAGGCGGGCAAGGGCCGGATGACCCTCTTGGAAGCCGTTCCCTACGAGCGCATCCACATCCGCCTCGAGCGCGAGGTGCCCTACCGGGCCACGAGCCTCTACACCTTCACCTACGACGCCGACCCGGAGAACGTCACGCTGACCTGGGCCGAGGAGCAGCACCACTCCTTCCTGGACAAGGCCCGCCTGCTGCTGTCGGACGTGGACGAGGGCGCGGGCGACGAGTTGGAGCAGGGGCTCAAGGCGCTGCGCACGCTGTCCGAGGACGAGGTGCGCAACCGCCTGGAGCGCGATGCGTTGATCAAGTCCCGGCAGGCGGTCCCCGGCCCCTGAGGCTCAGAGGCCGCCCAGGTTGGCGCAGGCCCGCTTGTCGCCGCCCTCGCACGCGCGCTTGAGCAGCTTCGTGGCCTCGCCCTCGCTCTTGGTGGCACAGGAGCCGGTGCGGTGGCAGATGCCCGCGCTGAAGCAGCCCGCCGCGTCGCCGCCCTCGCACGCGCGCATGTAGAGCGTGTACGCGCGCGCGGGATCCGCGGCCACGCCCCGCCCCTGCCACACGAGCACGCCCAACTGATTGCATGCCCGGGCCACGCCCGCGTCACACGTCCGGGAGAACAACTCCACCGCGCGGGGCTCCTCGCCCCGACGCTCGGCCTCGAAGGCCGCGTCGAAGCACCCCTTCACCGTGCCCTCGGGACAGGTGGCGTCCTGGGACGCCAGGGCCAGGGTGGACTTGTCCGGGGCCGGGGCCTTCTTCGCCGGCTGCTCCGAACACCCCAGGCCCACGGCCGCGATCAACATCCCCGTCCAGACGCCCTTCATCCGTCACTCCTCGAACGATGATCTCGCGCGCGACAAGCGCACATCCCGCGCGAAAACACAACCCTACTCTCCCGAGGCGTCCGCCAGGAGGTGGCGCCCCTGCCACCGGCGCGACACGGTGAGCCAGAGCGCGCCCGTGGACGCATCGAAGGACGCGAAGTAGTCCACCCCCGCCTGGAGCGGCTCGCCATCCAGCGTCACCCCGCGCGGCGGTCCCCGCGCGCCCTGGATGAGGAACACGGGGTGGAGCAGCGCGCCCCCGGCCGCATCCAGCTCCACGGCGAAGCCACCCGCCGCGTCCGCCCGCAGCTCATGGACGCCATAGACGCTGTTGTACCCGGACACCGCGTAGCGCACGGAGTCCGCGCGGGCCACGCCCCCGGGCCCCTCGCTCACCTCCGCCCCCCGCACCACCCGCAGGCGGGCCTGGAGCGCATGCTCCACCTCCACCCCCTGCGCCCGCACGGGCTCGAGACTCCAGGCGCCCAGGACCACGAACAACGAATAGCTTTGATAGGGATGGCCCGTCAGCACCCGATCCAGGCCATAGCCTGAATAGGCTGTCTTTCCCACGGCGCCATACATCAAGCCCCAGGCCAGACGCTTGCTCCGGGTGGGATGGAGTGAATCCATCTCGTATTGACAGACTTGATAGGGCCAGTTCCAGTCCGGCGGCATCCGCCAGTCCCGAAAGAGATCTCCATGCGCCCGGGTCGCGGCGGTCCGCCCCCAGTTGTCATGGAACCAGGAGCCCCCCGTGTTGTGTTGAACCCAGTCGAGGGTTTGCACCATGCCCATCTCCGCGTCGGCGGCGCGGGAGTAGACCGAGACGAAGGGCACCGTGTTGGGCTGGCTGTAATCCCAATCACTCGCGGCGGTCAGCGGCTCGGTCCGCGAGGCGAACCGGTACCGGTCCCCCCAGCGCACGCCATCCACCCAGGCCTGGGTGCCGTCCCCATCCCAGGCGATGTCCCCATAGGGCGTACGGGAATCCGCGTTGATCCGCAGCCCGCTGGAGCCCGCGGCGCTGGAGTCGAAGGTGACGGCGAACACGGGGTGGTCCCGGCCCGTGGCGAAGAACCAATGGGCGGTGACCCGCACGGGCACCCCCGCGAGCGGCAACGTCCAGGAGAACTCGTGCACCGCGTGGTTCGCCCCCAGGAAGACGTGCCGCCAGGCGCCGGGCAGCCCCGCGGAGTGGCTCACCGCCGCGCCATCGTCGGCGTGGCTCACCACGTACCCCCACCCGTTCCACAACCCATGGGCCCCGGTGCCCGTGGCCACCCGCTCCCCCGCGCCCACGGGAAAGCGGTAGCGCCGCAACATGCCGCCATGGCTGCCCCCCGGATCCCGCATGTCGTTGCGGGTCAACACCGCCACGCGCGGCCGACCGGCCGAGTCCAACCACCGGTACACATCCGAGTCGTATCCGTCCGGGGTCTCGTGCGTCCACGCCAGCGCGCCCTGGACCTCTGGCGCGGGCGGCGGCGCCTCGGGCCGTGGCGCCTCGGGGACGGGGGCGACCGCCTCGGCCTCCGGCGGTGTTTCTCGCGCACATGCCGACCCGATCAACACACCGAGTGACAGACAGACGACCCCAGGACTCCGGCGCATCGTGCTCCTCCCCCCTCAGACTCCATGGTGCGCTTTTGTCGGCCAACTCAGCACCTCGCGGCAATGCGACCCCCGCGCGGCGCTCCGCGAGCATCCACCAGTGGATGTCCTTTCCTGTGGGAACCGGACAATTCCAACCAGACTGCTCGCTTCCGAGCGAACGGTCCGCTCGCCGAGGACTCGCTCCATGGCCCGGCTGAATGCTTGCCCATCCGAATGGACGCGTCGGGGAGCATGGGGGCGATAAAATCCCATCCCGAACGAAACACGCCCGGCTGCCTGCTTCCGGCGCGTATGATTGCCTCACCGACGGGGGGGCGGTTCGTACCGGTACGCCCAACAGACCCTGGAGAACGCAACCCCATGAGTCCGAGACAACTGATCAGCGCCGCCCTGTTGGCGGTATGTATGGTGGTCACCACCGCCTGCCCGGACAGCTCGGGCACGGCGCCCGGAACCAGGCCTGGCGACAACACCAACCCCGGGGGTCCCGGCGGCCCGGGTGGCCCGGGCGGCGGCCCCGGCGGCGGCGTCTACCCGGATCCCTCGGGCCTGCCCACGGATCCCAACGACCCGAACAACGCCCGCAAGGACACCGACTGCGACGGTTTGAGCGACAAGTACGAGTTCGAGACCGTCTACGAGAACGGCCTGCGCACGGATCCCGGCGTGGCGGACTCGGACCATGACGGCCTGCCGGACGGGCTCGAGCTGGGCATCGACAAGCCCGTGGCGGGCACGTCCTGCGTGCTGCCCCAGGACGCGGACCTCCAGACGAACACCAGCCCCGTCATGGCGGACACGGACGGTGACGGCCTGCCCGACGGCGTCGAGGACGCCAACCACAACGGCCGCGTGGACGAGGGCGAGACCCACCCGCTGCTGCGCGACAGCGACTGTGACGGCCTGCTCGACGGCCCCAGCCAGGGCAGCGTGAAGGGCGAGGACCTCAACGGCAATGGCCGCGTGGACAAGGACGAGACGGATCCCCGCCACTTCGACACGGACGGCGACGGCATCTCCGATGGCGTGGAGCTGAGCGTCACCGTCAACCTGGACGAGGCCAACTGCAAGGACGTGTTCCGGCCGGACATGGATCCCAGCTCCTCCACGGATCCCACCAATGAGGACACGGACGGGGACGGCATCAGCGATGGCGCCGAGGACACCAACCAGAATGGCCGCGTGGACGAGGGCGAGCTCAACCCCAACGATCCCACGGACGCCAAGGGCCCCGTGGCCGAGGCCTGCAAGGCCGAGAACCTGCGCCCGGTGACCTTCCAGGACCACAAGGGCCCGGACATCAAGCTCGCCCTGCCCCCCACCTTCACCGAGGTGACGCCCATCACGGTGGGCGGAGAGACCCGGGGCCTGGTGGGCTATGACAGCACCCAGCAGGTCGCCTTCCTCGCCTACCGCACCACGCCCAAGGCGGGTGACACGGATCCCCTCGGCGACGAGGAGACGCTGCGGCCGGAGATCGAGAAGCGGGGCGCGCTGAGCAACCGCACCGCGCAGCTCTTCACCACGTGGGATGGCTTCAAGGCCCTGCAGGCCATCTACCAGCAGAGCGGCGGCACCACGGACCTCAAGCGCCGCACGGATCAGCTCGTGGACACGCTGCTGCCCGGCAGCTCGGGGCGGTTGAGCAGCGCGGCCGCGAACGTGGTGGGCGACTTCCGCGTCCAGGCGCTCTACGTGCACCGCTCGGACAAGAGCCTCGTGGTGCTCATCGCCGTGACGAAGCTGACCATGGTGACCAACGCCAACGCGGGCTCGCCCACGGCGTTCTCCGCCAAGGACCTGGCCAACGGCTCGGCGCTCGCGCAGTTCAACGAGTCCACGGCCGTGCAGTGCGAGCGCTTCCAACTGCCCAGCGCCCGCGTGGACTTCATCTTCGTCGTGGACGACAGCGGCTCCATGGCCACGTCCCAGCAGGCGCTGGCCAAGACGGCCTCCACCGCGGTGGACGCGCTCAACGCCTCGTCGCTCGACTGGCGCATGTCGCTCGTGACGTCCAGCTACCACATCTCCGCCAGTGGCGGCGGTCCCAACCGGGGCGCCATCCGCCGCTTCACCCGCAACGTGAACAAGGTGAAGGCGTGGCTCACGCAGAACAGCACGTGCGGCAGCAACAAGATCTGCTCGATCGTGCCCACCACTCCCGAGTCCGCGACCTGCCCCGGCGACACCTCGCAGGGTGACAAGGGCGGCTGCTGGGTGGCGCTGGCGGGCAATGGCTCCGAGGGTCTGCTCGGCGCGGCCAAGAAGGTCGTCACGGACATGGCCCCTGGCACCGAGCCCGAGCAGCCCGAGAAGGACAACGAGCTGCGCAAGGGCGCCGCCGTGGTCGTCGTGCTGCTGGGCGACGCGGATGACCAGACCTCGGGCGACGCGACCACCGTCGCCAACTGCGGCTCGGGTGGCAGCAAGGACAAGGCGGGCAGCCAGTGCGTGCCGGTCCCCACCTACGTGCGCTTCTTCGGCGATGGCTCGGAGCTGCCGCCCACCAACCCCACGGGCCGCAAGGTCGCCGTCCACGGCATCGTGTGCCCCTCGGGCAAGGCCTGTGGCTGCGACGCCGGCAAGACCTGCACCATCACGGAGGCCACCCGCGAGTTCAACCCCCTGCCGGTGAACAACGTGGCCCAGCAGCGCCACGCGTCGGTGGTCAACGCCTCGGGCGGCATCCTCGGCTCCATCCTGGATGACAACTCCATCCAGGCCTCCATGGACGCCATCATCGACTACACCATCGGCCGCTCGGGCTATAAGACGCTCAAGCCGCCCATCGGCGCGTCCATCAAGGTCGCCGTGGCGCAGGTGCGTGAGCCGGGCGTGTGCACGGCCCGCGCGGACGTGCCGCGCAGCACCAGCAACGGCTACGACTTCGACGGCAGCGCCGGCTCGCTGTCCTTCTTCGGCGCCTGCCGTCCCCAGGTGGGCCCCACCGAGGTCGCCGTGTCCTACCGCTACTGGATCGACACGGTGAAGAACCCCAACGGCGGCGTGCCGTGCGAGCTGGATCCCAACTACACCCCGAGCGAGCCGGACCACTGCGCGGGCGCCAAGCTGGGCTGCAACGAGGAGACGAACACCTGCGTCTGCAAGCCCAACTGCGGTGACGTCTGCGGCACGGGCTCGCGCTGCGACATGAACACCTGCGCCTGCCGGGTCATCATCACCTCGACCCCCGGGATGTCTCAGTAGTCCCCCCTCGCGCGCTCCGGGCCCCCACCGCGGGGTCCGGAGCCGCGATGGCCGCATCAAACATTTACACAGACACTGGGCGACAAGTGATTGACGCCCAACTCAGCAGGCGGGCCCGTCCGTAAATCCTATCAACGGGAAGACACCGCCCCCTCCCCCCTGTACATTGCACTCTCGCCCCTCGCGGGGCCTATCAGGAGCGCACATGTACGCCCATGTCTGGAAATTGCTCGCGGGAGGACTGGCCATTGTCTCGCTGCCAGCGCTGGCGCAGACGTCCCCCGTGACCATCCAGATCGATGCGAGCGCGGGCACGCATGCCATCAGCCCGCATGTCTATGGCGTGGCGCATGCGACCCCGGCGCAACTCAGCGAGCTCAACACGCCGCTCAATCGCAGCGGTGGCAATGCCACCACCCGATACAACTGGCAATTGAATGCCACCAACCGCGGACGGGATTGGTATTTCCAAAGCCTGCCCTACACCAGCACCCAGGCCGGCGCGGAGGTGGACGACTTCATCACCAACGCCCGCGGCGCGGGAGCCCAACCCCTCATCACCCTGCCCATGGTGGGGTGGGTGGCGAAGCTCGGGCTCAACCGCTCGCGCCTGTCGAGCTACTCCATCCTGAAGTACGGCCTGCAGTTGGACCGCGACTACCAGTGGTTCGCGGACGCGGGCAATGGCGTGCTGTCCAACGGCCAGTTCGTCAAGAACGATCCCAACGACGCCAACGTCCCCGCGGGGGTGGGCTTCCTGCAGGGCTGGGTGCAGCACCTGCTCGGCCGGTGGGGCGCGTCGGCGCAAGGCGGGGTGCGCTTCTACACCCTGGATAACGAGCCCAGCATCTGGCACCTCAACCACCGGGACGTGCACCCGGTGGGCGCCACCATGGAGGAGGTGCGGGACAAGCACCTGGACACCGCCGCCATGCTCAAGAACCTGGACCCCGCCGCGCTCACCTTCGGGCCCGAGGAGTGGGGCTGGGATGGCTACTTCTACAGCGGGTATGATCAACAGGTGCTCGGGCTCCGGGGCGCGGGCAACACGCCGGACCGGGACAGCCATGGCGGCGCGGACTACCTGCCCTGGCTGCTCGGCCAGTTCCGGCAGCGCGAGCAGGAGACCGGACGCCGCCTGCTGGATGTCTTCACCGTGCACTACTACCCGCAGGGCGGGGAGTTCAGCCAGGACACCTCCGCGTCCATGCAGGCGCTGCGCAACCGCTCCACGCGCGCGCTCTGGGACGCCACCTACCTGGACGAGTCGTGGATCAAATCCCGGGTCTCGCTCATCCCCCGCCTGAAGGGCTGGGTGCAGGCGAACTACCCCGGCACGAAGATTGGCATCACCGAGTACAACTGGGGCGCGGAGGGCCACATCAACGGGGCGCTCGCGCAGGCCGACATCCTGGGCATCTTCGGCCGCGAGGGGCTGGACTACGGCGTGCGCTGGCAGACGCCCGCGGCGACCACGCCCACCTTCAAGGCCATGAAGCTCTACCGCAACTACGACGGGCAGAAGTCGGCCTTCGGAGACACGAGCGTGTCGTGTGGCGTGCCCAACCCGGACCTCCTGTCCGCGTTCGCGGCGACCCGCTCCACCGACGGGGCCCTCACCGTCATGGTCATCAACAAGGCCGGGACGAGTACCTCCGTCGCGCTGAGCCTCGCGGGGTTCAAGCCCGCGGGCACCGCCCAGCCCTGGCAGCTCACCGCGTCCAACACCATCACCCGGCTGGCGGATGTCTCCGTGACGTCCACCGGGCTGAACACCACCGTGCCCGCCCAGAGCCTCACCCTGTTCGTGCTGCCCAGGGGCACCGCCAGCAACCAGCCGCCCATCGCCCGCATCATCGCCACGCCCATCTCGGGGGTCGTCCCCCTGCCGGTGGTGCTCGATGGCACGACGTCCAGCGATGCGGATGGCGCCGTGGCCTCCCATGCCTGGAACTTCGGGGATGGCACCCAGGGCACCGGCTCGCGGGTGAGCCATACCTATACCCAGGCGGGCAGCTACGCGGTGACGCTCACGGTGACGGACACGAGCGGCGCCTCCTCCTCCGCCTCCACGACCCTCACGGCCACCGCCAGCACGACGCCCAATCCCCCCAATGCCTCACTTGGAGCTCCCAGTAACTTCTATACCCAGAGTTCCGGAACGAGCGTCACGCTGCGCTGGACGGATAATTCCAGCACGGAAGACGGATTCATCCTCGAGCGCTCGCCGGGCACCTGGCCGCAGCAGTTCGTGGAGGTGGGCCGGGTGGGTGTCAATGTCACGAGCTTCGTGGACAAGAACCTGGCCCCGGGGACCTATGCCTATCGGGTGCGGGCCTATCAGGGGGGCGACGTCTCCGAGGCCTCCAATCAGGACAGCTCCCAGGTGCGTTGACGGGGGCGCGGGCCCGGGGATTTCGCGCATGGGAATTTGACATCCCAGGGGATGGGGCCTTTCTACCCACCCCGAGGAGTGCCCATGGATTTCCCTTCCTCCCCGGGCACCAAACACCCCCATGACAAGAAGAAGCATCCCGCGGCATCTTGGCCTGCTCGGGCTGGCCCTGTGCCTGGTGAGCCCTGTCGCGCTGGCGCAGGGCACCTCCGTGCTGCTGGGCACGGTCACCGATGCCGCCAACCGTCGGCCCGTCGCGGACGTGGTGGTGACGGCCACCGCGCCCACCCTGCAAGGCGAGCAGACGGTCGTCACCAACGCGGCCGGCGAGTACCGCATTCCACAATTGCCGCCGGGCACGTACACGCTGCGCTTCGACAGCGAGGGCTACAAGCCCCTGGCCCGTGAGCGCATCAGCGTGCGCCTGGACTACTCGGTCCGCGTCAACGTGGAGCTGCTCCCGGACGCGCTGAGCGAGGAGATCGCCGTGGTGGCCCAGACGCCCACCGTGGACATCGGCTCGGCCTCCACCGGCGTCAACGTCAGCACGGACTTCCTGCGCAACATCGCCGTCGTCTCGCCCAGCGGCAAGGGCGCCGCGTCGCGCTCCTTCGAGTCCCTGGCCGAGCTGGCGCCCGGCGCCAACGTCGACACCTACGGCGTCTCGGTGGCCGGCTCCACCTCCCCGGAGAACCAGTACATCGTCGATGGCGTGTCGGTGAACGACCCGGGCTTCGGCATCAACGGCACGCCCTTGAGCGTGGAGTTCATCGGGGAGGTGAACGTCATCAGCGGCGGCTACCTGCCCGAGTACGGCCGGTCCACGGGCGGCGTGGTCAACGCGGTGACGAAGTCCGGCTCCAACGAGTTCCACGGCTCGGTCTTCGGCAACATCACCCCGGGCGTGCTGGCCACGCGGGGCACGGAGATCCGCCAGGAGGCGGGCACGGTGTCCGGCCGCAGCGCCCTGTGGAACCTGGGGGACGTCGGCTTCGAGCTGGGCGGTCCCATCCTCAAGGACAAGCTGTGGTTCTTCGCGGGCGTGGCGCCGTCCTTCACCCGCTACCAGCTCGAGCGCAACCTCAACGCCCTGGTGCTGGACGCGAGCGGCAACACCGTGCAGGACGCCACGGGCTTCACCCAGACGGAGACCATTCCGGGCACCCGGCGCACCTACTTCGCCGATCAGCGCAACTTCCAGTTCATCGGCAAGCTCACCTACCTGTTCAACCAGGACCACAACGTCGCCGTGTCCGTGACGGGCACGCCGTCCACGTCGGGTGGGCTCGGCCGCTTCTCCATCAGCGAGCGCACGGGCGCGCCCGAGGTGG
The DNA here is from genome assembly GCF_016904885.1 of Archangium primigenium. Taxonomy (NCBI): domain Bacteria; kingdom Pseudomonadati; phylum Myxococcota; class Myxococcia; order Myxococcales; family Archangiaceae; genus Melittangium; species [Archangium] primigenium. Next base: position 3,864,571 of record NZ_JADWYI010000001.1, on the reverse strand, counting down.
AGCGCATCCAGGGTGAGCAGGGCGCGCTGGCCACCCAGCGGCTCGCCAGCTCGCTGGACGCCAGCCTCAAGTGGTCTTCGTCCTTCCTGGACAAGCGCCTGCTCTTCAACGCCACCCTGGGCTGGCACCACCAGGATCTCGGCATCCGGGCCTCGGACGGCACCATCGCTGGCTCCAACCAGGGGCTCGCGGGCGTGCAGAACGTCCGGTGGCAGCGCACCGAGGGGGGACAGCACTCCATCACCGAGTTCGAGTCCATCGCCAACGCGTCCCTCTGTCTCGCCCCCACGGCGGAGAACGCCAACCGCTGTCCGGTGCTCGGCTACGTCACGGGCGGCCCGGGCCGTCTGGACGAGAGCAAGTTGGACCGCTACCAGGGCAAGCTCGTCGGCACGCTGCTGCTGCAGGGCGGGGGGCAGCACGTCATCAAGGCGGGCGTGGACCTGGAGCAGATGCGCTACGACCACATCCGCGCGGTGACGGGCCGCAGCATGCTCATCGAGGACGACAGTGGCCGGTTCTTCTATGACTACCGCCAGTTCGGCTTCCTCGTGGGCCCGGACCAGGTCGTCATCCAGGACACGCAGCACCCGGTGTCCACGTCCAACGCGGTGGGCGGCTTCGTGCAGGACAGCTGGACGCTGTTCAACAACATCGCCACCCTCAACGTGGGCGTGCGCTACGACGCGCAGTACCTCTACGGCGGGGACAACCTCGCCATGGTGCTGGCCAACCAGTGGTCGCCGCGCCTGGGTGTCATCGTCGACCCGACGCGCTCGGGCCGCGCCAAGCTCTTCGCCAACTACGCGCGCTACTACGAGAGCGTGCCCCTGGATCTCGTGGACCGCTCCTTCCCCGGCGAGCCCGGCGTGCGCTCGCACAAGAGCGCCGACGTGTGTGACCCGCGCGACCCCGCGCAGCAGCAGGGCATCTGCAACAGCGACGAGGCGCGCCTGACGGACCGCCCGGGGCTCGATGCCAACCGCCTCTGGGACACCGTGGGCGCGGGCGCCACCATCGTGGACCCCTCCATCCTGCCCCAGTCCACCGACGAGTTCGTGGTGGGCGGCGAGTACGAGCTGTTCGCCAACGCGCGCGGCGGCGTGACCTATACCCACCGCGTCCTCAACGTGGCCATCGAGGACATGAGCCGCGATGACGGCTCCACCTACTTCATCGGTAACCCGGGCCGCGGCTTCGCCACGGACTTCGTGAAGCCCCAGCGCAACTACGACGCCTTCACGATCTTCTTCCAGAAGAACTTCGCCAACCAGTGGCTCGCCCAGGCCAACTACACGGCGTCCTTCCTGCGCGGCAACTACGAGGGCCTGTTCCGCTCGGACACCGGCCAGCTGGATCCGAACATCAACTCCGACTTCGACCTGGTGTCCCTGTTGCCCAACCGCTCGGGCCCCCTGCCCGCGGACCGCACGCACCAGTTCAAGGTGTTCGGCGCCCGGGAGTTCACCCTGTCGCGCGACATCAGCCTCAACCTGGGCCTGTCCTACCGGAGCACGTCCGGCACGCCCTACAGCTACCTCGGCGCGCACCAGGACTACGGCGCGGGCCAGGCCTTCATCCTGCCGCGAGGCGACGCGGGCCGCCTGCCCTGGTCCCACCGCATCGACAGCCGCCTGGCGCTCAACTACCGGCTGAGCCAGTCGCTCACCGCCTCGTTCAGCGTGGACGTGTTCAACCTGTTCAACTTCCAGGCCCCCGTGGCCTATGACCAGAACTACACCTACGCCGCGGTGCTCCCCATCGAGAACGGGACCGTGGCGGACCTGGGCACGAAGCTCGTCGCGCCGGATGGCACGCCCATCTCGTCCGACTCGCTCAACAAGAACTTCGGCCGGCCCACCGCCTACCAGTCTCCGCGCTCCATCCGCTTCGGCGCCCGGGTGGCCTTCTGATGACCCCGGCCCGACAAGGACAGACACACATGACTCGACACATTCTTGGATGGGGACTGGCCCTGGTGCTCGGCGCGTCCTGTGACTCGGAGCAGCCGCCCATCGGCTGTCCGGTGCAGAGCCTGGAGTGGTCCGCCGTCTACAAGCCCAAGCCCGGCAACACGTGTCCCGTGAAGGCCGCGGAGATGCTCGGCGTGCAGAAGTTCACCACGCCCGCGTACGACGAGCAGCTGTCCATCAAGCCCCAGACGCTCGAGGACCTGGACGGGCGGGATCCCTCGCGGGCGCCCTACTCGCTCGGCAAGCTGCCCAAGGCGTCCAACGCCGAGGGCTTCTGCGCCGCCACGGAGATGGCCGTCGCGGAGAAGCACGCGCCGGCGGTCATCGCGGGGGATGACATTCCCTTCCAGCCCGCCAAGGACATCGTCTACCGCTGGAGCAACGTCCAGGTGCTCGCCATTCCCCGGGCGCCCGGCACCCAACTGGTCGCGGACCTCGAGTACACCGAGGACGGCTGCACCGCCCAGTACGAGGTGTGGGCCATGTGGCCCGGGGACGTGGAGTGCGGAAACGAGGACGGCGCGCCGGACGACAGCCTGTGCGCGAGCGCCGGGAGCATCAACCCCGACTTCGCCACCGTCTGCGCGCCCACGCTCCTGCGCTGCGTCCCCGCGAAGCGCCCGCCGTCCTTGAAGTAGTCTGGGTCCCACGAGCGGGGGAGGCACTCCAGAGGCCTCCCCCTCCCGAGGATCCCATGACGACCTCCGTTCCCTCCGTCCTCCAACTCGCCACCGCCCCCTCCCTGGCCACGGAGCTGCTTCGCGCCGCCGTGGACCGCCGTCCCGCGCGTCCCGGCGAGGTGCCCTCCCTGGCCGTCTACGTCCCGCGCCTGAGCGCCCGGCCAGACGCCCTGGCCCGCTACCGGGAGGAGTGTGGCTTCCAGGCGGACGGCTTCCTTCCCCTGCCCTATCCCCAGGTGCTCGCCGCGCCCTTGCACCTGGCGCTGCTCAACCGGCCCGAGTTCCCCTACCGGCTGCTCGGGATGATCCACGTGCGCAACCACATCCAGCAGGAGCGCCGCCTGGAGGAGCACGAGCCCTTGAGCATCCGCGTGTGGCTGGAGGGCCAGCGGGAGGTGCGCCAGGGCCGCGAGCTGGACCTGCACACGGAGGTGGAGGCGGACGGGCGGCGGGTCTGGAAGGGCCTCACCACCATGCTGCGGCGGCTGCCGGGAGCGGCCGAGCGCACCCGGGAGGAGCGCCCCCGGGAGGCCACGGACGAGGAGGACCCGTCCTTTCGCGACAGCTTCCCGACGACCTGGAGCGTGGCCGAGGACACCGGCCGACGCTACGCGCGGGCCTCCGGGGACTACAATCCCATCCACCTGCATGCACTCTCGGCCAAGGCCTTCGGGTTTTCCCGTGCCATCGCCCACGGCATGTGGACGGTGAGCCGGTGCGTGGCGGAGCTGGGCGACCGGGCGCGGGCCCCCGCCCTCACCCTGACGTCGGAGTTCAAGCGGCCCCTGCCGCTCCCCTCCCGGGTGGTGTTCCAGAAAGCCCCGCGCTCGGAGGCCGCGGTGGCCTACCGGGTGCGGGGCGAGGACGGCACCCCCCACGTGAGGGGCGAGCTCGTGACGGGCACGCCCAACCCGCGTGCCCGGAAATCATGAAGGTGCCCTGCCTGTTGAGGGCGTGAGAGAGCGCATCCCCCTTCAAGGAGCGGTCATGCTCAGAGTCGCCATCATCGTGGGAAGCACGCGTCCGGGCCGGAACGCGGAGGCGGTTGCCCGCTGGGTCCACGAGTGCTCCAGGAAGCGGACGGACGCCGAGTTCGAGCTGGTGGACCTGCTGGACTTCTCGCTCCCCCTGCTCGACGAGCCGATTCCCCCCTCCCAAGGCCAGTACACCCACGCGCACACGAAGGCCTGGTCCGCGAAGATCCAGTCCTTCGACGCCTATGTCTTCGTGACCCCCGAGTACAACCACAGCACGTCGGGCGCGCTCAAGAACGCGCTCGACTACCTGTATAAGGAGTGGAACAACAAGGTGGCCGGGTTCGTGGGCTACGGCAGCGCGGGGGGCACGCGCGCGGTGGAGCAACTGCGGCTCATCATGGCCGAGCTCCAGGTCGCCACCGTGCGCGCCCAGGTCGCGCTCTCGCTGCGCACCGATTTCGAGAACTACAAGACCTTCACGCCCGCCGCGCACCACGAGAAGACCCTCGACTCCCTGCTGGACCAGGTCATCGCCTGGGGCGGGGCCTTGAAGACCCTGCGCCCGGGCTGAAGCACCGCGACTAGAACAGGACGGGCAGCTTCGCGAAGCCGCGCAGGAAGGAGTTGCTCCAGCGCACCTCGTCGGAGGGAACGGCGAGCCGCAACGCCGGCAGGCGCCGGAACAGCGTCTCGAAGGCGATCTGTCCCTCCATGCGCGCCAGGGGGGCGCCGATGCAGATGTGGATGCCCTTGCCGAACGCGACGTGCTTGTCGGCGTCCGGGCGGGTGATGTCGAATTCATCCGGATGGGAGAAGCGCTGGGGATCCCGGTTGGCCGACGCCAGACCGAACATCATCGGCTCTCCCTTGGAGAAGTGCGTCCCGGCCAGCTCCATGTCTTCCTTGGCGATCCGCCGCGAGATGAAGTCGACCGGGCCCCAGTAGCGCAGGGTCTCCTCGACCATGCCCTTGACCAGACCGGGGTCCGCCTTGAACTTCGCGAGCTGGTCCGGGTGGTGGAGCAGCGCGAAGACACCGTTGCCGATCAGGTTCACCGTCGTCACGTGCCCGGCGAGGTAGAGGATGAAGACCGTGGACAGCGTCTCCTCCTCGTTCAGCGTGTCGCCGTCCTCCTCGATGCGCAGCAACTGGCTGATCATGTCGTCCGCGGGCTGCTTGCGGCGGACCGCGAACAGCCTGCGCAGGTAGTCGGTGAACTCCCGGATCTTCGCCCGGTTCTCCGGATCCATCATCCCCCGGCCGTTGTTGTTCCGGACGAGGTTCTCCGTCCATGCCTTCACCAGGTCCCGGTCCTCGGGCGGAATGCCGAGCATGTCCGAGATGACCTTGACCGGCAGCGGATAGGCGAACTCCGCGATGAGATCCATGTGCCGCTCGGGCCCGGTCTCGCCGCGCTCGGCCGCCGCGCGCTCGGCGGCGTCCACGAGGTCCTCCGCGATCCGCTGGATGCGCGACCGCAGCGCCTCCATCGCGCGCGGCGTGAAGCTCGGCTGGATGAGCTTGCGCAGCCGCGTGTGATCCGGCGGATCCAGGCTGAGCAGGCTCCGGGCGATGGGCCGCATCTCCTCGGGAACCTGGGGCAGCTTCTTCTGCTGCTCCGGCGTCATCGCGGTGCGGGGATCGGAGGAGATGCGGGAGTCGAGCAGGGCGGCGACCACGTCGTCGTAGCGCGAGACGAAGAGGTGCTCCTGCTTCAGGAAGTCGCGGATGTCCGACTCCGGCGCCACGCCCGTCTTGTCCCCGAGCACGAAGGACACCCGGGCGACGCGGCCCTGCTCGCGCATCCTCGCGTAGTCCTCGGGGGAGACGTGCGGGTCCATGGGAATGGAGACCGGGCCTGGGGGCGAGGCCTCGGTGGATGCCGACTCTCTGGAATGGATGTCACTCGCTGACATGTCGTCCTCCTTCGCTCATCGGGGGGTGCGTCGGGAAGTGTGCCTCGGGGAGACTTTACGTCGTAAATGATATCCACCACGAAGCACCCATCAAGCCTCGGCCCCCGCGGGAGGTCCGAGAGGCGACAGCCGTGCGTAGTACCCTGATCCAGGCCACTCACGCGGTCCGCTCCCGAGGAGAATCCTTCATGCGAAACACCCCCCCGACAAACGTCTCGCCTCGACGCTTCTTCAGCGTCGTGGCCGTCGCGTGCCTCGCCGCCTGCCTGGGCGCCTGCGACGACGCCGACGACGCCGACGACGCGCGGAAATCGCAGGCCACCTGGACGGCCGCGCCGCAGGACTACAACGAACGCGTTCCGATTGAAGGGTTTCCGCCGCCGACTCCGCGCTCCTTCCAGGATCAATCCATCCGCCATGTGATGCGGGTCTCGGCCGGCGGGGACAAGGTCCGGGTGCGGGTGTCGAACCTCTTCGGCGCCACGCCCCTCACCCTCGGCGGTGTGCACATCGCCCGGAGCACCGGCGGCGCGTCCATCGAGGCCTCCACGGATACCGCCCTGCGCTTCAACGGGCAGGCGTCCGTGACCGTCTCCGCCGGGCAGGAGTCCTGGAGCGACGAGGCGCCCTTCTCCCTCCCCGCCCAGACGGACGTGGCGGTCACGGTGTACGTGCCTCAAGCGACCCCCGCGGCGACCGAGCACTCGCAGGGTCAGCAGACCAACGCGATCGTGTCCGGAAACGCCCTGGGCGCCGCGACCTTCACCCCCACGGAGACGCAGCCGTCCTACTCCTGGGTGACCGGCATCGACGTGAGCTCCGCCGAGGCGCGCGGCGTCATCGTCGCCTTCGGGGACTCCATCACGGATGGCGCGGCGTCGACCGTGGACGCGGCCCACCGCTACCCGGACTTCCTCTCGCGTCGCGTCGCGGCCGACCCGGCGCTCGAGGGGTTCAGCGTGGTCAATCAGGGCATTGGGGGCAACCGGGTGCTCAACGCCACCATCGGGCCCAAGGGCGTGGATCGCTTCGAGCGGGATGTGCTGGGCACGACGGGGGTCACCCACGCCCTCATCCTGATCGGCATCAACGACATCGGCTTCGGCGGCTTCGTGCCGGCGCAGGCGGTGACGGCCAACGACATCACCGCCGGCCTCCAGACGATGGTGGACCAGGCGAAGGCGCGCGGCGTCAAGGTGTTCCTGGGCACCCTGCTCCCGTTCAAGGGAACGGCCGCCCCGTATTTCAGCGAGGAGACCGAGGCCAAACGGCAGGCGGTGAATGCCTGGATTCGCGCCAACACGGCCCGGGCCCAGGGCATCATCGACTTCGAGGCGGCCACGCGCGACCCGGCCGACCCGCTCCGACTGCGCGCGGAGTACGACAGCGGTGACCACCTCCATCCCAACGACGTGGGCTACGAGGCCATGGCCCAGGCCATCGACCTGAGCGCGTTCCGGTAGGCGAACCCGTCCGCCTCACGGGCCCGGGGCCATCCCAATCAGGGGCCAGACCACCCCCGCCAGGAACGGGGGGTGGAACAAGAGCGGGAGGGGCGCGGCCAGCCAGAACCAGGCCCACGCCCGTCCCGTCCAACCCTTCAGGACGTGGCCCCGGGTCGCGAGTCCTCGCTCGAGCAGCACGAGCCCTCCGTGGAGGAGGAAGTAGAGAAAGGGAAGGCCGAGGCCCGCGCGCACGGGCACGCTGAGCGCCATCTCGTGCAGCAGCCCGGACAAGGCGAACCCCCCCAGGAGCGCGGGGCCGCGCCCCAGACGCGCGACGAGGGGGCGGTACACCGCGATCACCGTCATCTCGGAGAACGCCAGGTTCCAGCGGCGTGACCAGAAATCGCCCAGGTTCTGGCACAGCAGGGGGGCCCGGAACAGGGGGTCACAGGCGACGCCCCGCAGCCGCCACGCCCCCGAGAGGACGTTGCACAGGCCGAAATGGATGAGCAGGCTGAGCCCGGGAAGGAGCCACAGGGAGGCGAGCCACCGCGACCCGGTCTCCCCCCACGTCACCCGCGCGAGGCCCACCAGGACCGCGCCCAGGAGCGCGTACAGGGCGCCCTGGCGAATGAGCGCGCCCGCTCCGCGCAAGGGCCCGGCCTCCGCGGACACGAACAGGCGAGGTCTCATTCCCAGCCAGGCCCCGGCGAACCCCAGCCAGGCCCGGAAGGTCAGGGGCACCATGCCGCGCGCCCGCTCCTCCACCACGACGATGACCTTCATGACGAGCAGCGCGAACAGGATGAGCGCGAGCATGCGGACCCCGGGAGGTTCCCGGGCGGTCAGCCGTTCCACGCTCCACGTCCCCAGCACGAGGATCGTCCACGCCCCCCCGCGCACGAGGCGGAGGGGCCCGCTCCACGCGAGCGCATGCCCCGCGACGAGGACGCAGAGCAGGAGGGCTCCGAGGACCCAGAGGACCCACGCTTCGGACGGGATGTACGCGGACATCGTGTGCCTCAGGCCATCGCCGCGCAGCCGTAGATGGCGGTCAGGGAGATGAAGAGGCCGACGAGTGCCACCTCGGCCAGCGTGGAGAAGGCGCCCGGCGGAGCCGCCGAACGGTCGAAATGGAAGAACTGCACGAGCACGCGCGACGCCCAGTAGGCCGTGATGTACCCCGTCACCGCCCGCGCGAGCGGCGAGGGGTCGAGGAGCTGGTCGGGCATGAGCACCGAGAGGACGCCAAAACAAACGTTGGTGACCCAGATGTAGGCCGCAATTGAATCGGGCTTCCATATGGGGACAGCCTAACCCTCTCCCAAACATCCCCACGGAGTGTTGTCTCAAGGGTGGATGACATTGGGCTTGGGGGTCTTCCGCTTGGACGGCATGTAGCAATGCCCCTCGTACTCAGCGGAGCTGGGTGGGCACGGTGCGTCGTGCTTCATCTGCACCCAGCATCCGCCCCGGAGCTCCGTTTCAGTGACCGGAATGCAGGGAGGCCGTTTCTGCTCGTCGAAGGGCTTCTCCGGCATGGCGTAGCCAATGGCGGAAAACAGAGTGTCTTCCACGTCGGAATAGTTCACGGCTTCACGCGCCAGTGACGCTTCCGGCGTCTCGGCTCGGTGAGACCAGAACGACGACAGACACACGACGAGGGTGGCCGCCATCGCGCCCATGCGCAGATGCCGCTGCGTCCTGGTCTTCGTCTTGACGGGAACGGACCGGCGGATGAGGTGCTGTCGGACGTCGGGACGGTCCTCGAGGAGGGACAGTCCGCCGCTCATTCGGTACACCATCAGCGTCAATTCCTGGAGCGCCAGGTCGTCGAAGGAGGGGGCGCCCTCGACCTCCAAGGCGATGAACGGGTACGCCTCGCGGCTGACGATGCGCACGGTCCAGTCCAGGCGTTGATTCCAATCATCGAGCTTGTCGGGAACCATCAGGAGCGCTGGGGCACCCGTCTCGGTGTTGTGGCCCTCATAGAGGCGGTCTCGCGAGGGGAGATGACGGTAGCGTCGGCCCACGTGATAGGGCCCCAGCTTGCCGCCATTCCAACGCACAGTGTCACGCATGTCCTCACCCCTCCCATTCATGGGTCAACACAAGATGACCCAAGGAGCCCTGCTCTCGCAGACTACCTTGGATGTCATGTGCGGGGCAATGACGCCGCTCCACCTCTGCCTGTGTGGGCGGCGGCGAAACTTCAGGTCCAGACGAAGGGCGCGCCGCGGATCCACTGGCCCTTCTCCGCCTCGTCGATCATGAAGGTGGCGAGGTCCGCGCGGCTGATCTTCGCGAAGCCGCCTCCGCCCTGGCTCGGCTTGGTCTGGTAGCGCCCCACTCGCGGCTCGTCCGTGAGGCGGGGAGGCCGCACCAACGTCCAGTCGAGCCCGGTGGCCGAGATGATCGCCTCGGCGCGGTCCTTGTCCTCGAAGATCGTCTGGTACACCGGTCGGGCGAGCAGCCGGATGAGGGGGAACACCCACTTCATCATGCCCGCGCTGTCCCCCGCCCCCGCCGTGGACAGCAACAGCAGGCGCTTCACCCCGTGCTTCGTCATCGCCTCGACCAGTGGGCGGGCGGACGTGGAGACCAGGAACTCGGCGGTCTTCAACTGCGAGGCGCCAATGCAGGTGATGACCGCGTCCTGTCCCTGCACGGCCTTCTCCACATCCGCGAGGTTGCGCCCGTCTCCCTGGACGACACGGAGCTTCGGCGAAGCCTGGAGCTTCGCGGGATCCCTGACGAGCACCGTCACCTCGTGCCCGCGCTCGAGCGCCTGATCGACGACATGCTTGCCCGTGCCTCGGGTCGCCCCAATCACCAACAGCTTCATTCGGGTTCTCCTCCTCGGCCGGAGTCTAGCGGCGGAACGGATGTCTGGCCCCTGCGCGAAAATCTTCCAGTTGAAATAAATCTTCCAGTTGGAAGATATTGGGCGAATCCAGGGAGGACCCATGACGAATCAGATCGAGTCGACGCCGGTGTTGGTGGTGGGAGCGACGGGCAAGCAAGGGGGGGCCGTGGCGCGGGCGTTGCTCGCGCGCGGCCAGGCGGTGCGCGCGTTGGTGCGAGACCCCCACTCCCCGGGCGCCCAGGCCCTGAAGGCCCTGGGCGCGGAGCTCGTCCGAGGCGATCTCCAGGACACGGCCTCCCTGCGCGAGGCCTGCGCTGGCGTCCGGGCGGTGTTCTCCATGCCCCCGCTCACGCTCGAGACCGTGGGGACGGATGCCGAGCGGGTGATGGGCGCGAATCTGGTGCGGGCGGCGAAGGAGGCCGGGGTGCCGCAGTTCGTCCACACGTCCGTCTCGGGCGCGGGGGACTTCCAGCGCAATGCCCCGGGTTGGAAGGAGGGCCGGTGGGACGTCCACTACTGGGAGAGCAAGGCCTCCATCGAGGCGCTCGTGCGCGACGCCGGCTTCCGGTCCTGGACCGTGCTCAAGCCCGCCTTCTTCATGGAGAACTTCGTGCGGCCCTCGGCCCTGTTCGCCCACGGGACGGGGGACCGCCTGATGACGGTGCTCAAACCCCAGACGGTGATCGCCTTGATCGCGGTGAAGGACATCGGCGAGGCGGGGGCCGCGGCGCTCCTCGCGCCGGAGAAGTTCCACCGGGTGGAGCTCGAGCTCGCGGGGGAGCGGCTGACGATGACGGACATCGCCCGGATCCTCGGTGAGGCCTGGAACGTCTCGCCCGAGGCGCCAGACATCACGCCCGAGGAGGCCCTCGCCCAGGGCATGCCGCCCGCGTTCGTGAAGAACTACCAACAGCTCAACGAGGTGGGCAGCCCCGCGACGCCAGAGCAGGCGCGGAGCCTGGGACTGCCCTTGACCGACTTCAAGACCTGGGCCCACTCCGTGGCGGGTTGAGCCCACGCCCGTGACAGGACGTCAGTAGATGACGATGCTCGGGGGCTGCTGGGGCTGGCCGAAGAAGTCGAGGTAGCCCGCGATGAACTGGGAGCCCGAGCCCGTCCGCGTCGTGCCGCCCCCCCAGATCAGGGTGCCTTCCACCCCGCCCCGCACCTCGAGGGACGTCGAGTGGATGGTCACCTCGGACAGCGAGAGCCGGCCGGGAGCGTAGTCCGAGGCATCCGGGTTCTGGCCATAGCGGGCGTAGAGGTCGGTGGCCTTCAGCGTGGACAGGTCGACCGGATCGAACTGCTTGATCTCGATGACCCGGAGGTAGCCCGTCCACGGGTGGTAGGCGCCCCGGGAGTAGGCCACCGCGAGCCCCGCGTCATTGACCGTGATCGCGAGGTCCGGAACCTCGAACGCCTTGCTCAGCTCGACGGTCCGCGGCTGAATCCGGCACAGCGAGCGCATGCCAGACACGATCTGGAGGGTGATCTGGTACTTGCCGCTCGTCTGCCAGGGGGGCCCGATCGGATACGTGGACTGCGAGCCCGCGGCGGAGTCATCCAGCACCTTGAGCTTGTAGGCACAGCCGCGCCAGGAGGCCTCGGCTTCCTTGACGACGGGCAACTCACTGGCACTCGCCACGCTACCCAACAACGCCAACAGTCCGGCCGCGACGGATTGAATGTGTTGCATGTGTGTGTGTGTTCTCCGGGGGGGATGGGGGCTGCGGTGAACTCAAACAGAATAAAAGCAATTCCATTGGAATAGCCAGTGGAAAAGCAGCCAGACACACGGCATTCGACAATTCCTGTCGGGCATGTCTGGCTGAACGAATGAAACCATGGAGAACACCTATGACTTGAATTACCCGAGCTGATGGATGTGATCGCCTGTGCGGGCCCCTCCCACGTCATGTTGGTTCGTGAGACAAATACAGACATCGCGCGGCGCGGATTGCTAGGCTTCGCCCATGCCTCGCTACGCCGCCATCGACATCGGCACCAACGCGGTCCTCCTGCTCGCCGCGGAGCGGCAACGGGAGGGCCGCTTCCAGGCCGTTCTCGAGCGCGCGGAGATCACCCGCCTGGGCCGGGGCGTGGATCGGACCCGTCGCCTGTCACCCGAGGGCATGAAGGACACCCTCGAGGTGCTCTCCACCTTCGTCGCCGAGGCCCGGAGCCTGGGTGTGGAGGCGCTCGCCGTGTCCGCCACCAGAGCGGTGCGCGACGCGGACAATGGCGCGGACTTCCTCGCCACCGCCCGACAGCGCGCCGGCGTCCCCGTGGACCTGCGCTCCGGAGACCTGGAGGCGCGGCTGTGTTTCGCCTCGGCCCAGGCGGATTTCGGAGGAAACGCCTCGGGGCCCCTCGTGGTGATGGACACCGGCGGTGGCTCCACCGAGTTCATCTACGGCGATGCGCGGGGCCACGTGTCCTTCTGCCACAGCTTCGATGTCGGGGCTGCTCGCGCACCGCTTTGGCGGCCTCCCCGACCCTGGAACCTAGCGCCCGTGGAAGGTGGCGGGCCTGCGCTCCAGGAAGGCCTGAAGGGCCTCGCGGGCGTCCTCCGTCATGGCCAGCCGCGTGATGGCGGGCAGCAGCTTCTCCGCCGCGGCCCGCTCGCCCTCCAGCACGGCGGTCCGCGCGCTCTCGAGCGTGGCCTTGATGGCGAGGGGCGGCTTCGCTGCGATGCGTCTGGCGAGACCCATCGCGGTCTCCAGGAGCGCGTCCCGGGCCACGACCCGCTGCACGAGGCCCAACCGATGCGCCTCGCGGGCGTCGAGCGCCTCGCCGGTGAGGAGGTACTGCATCGCGTTGCCCCACCCCATCGTCTGGACCCAGCGCGCGGTGCCTCCACCGAAGGGGAAGATGCCGCGATCGATCTCGATCTGCTCGAAGGTGGCGTCCTCGGAGGCGACGGTGATGTCCCCCGCGAGCATCAGCTCGATGCCGAGCGTGAGGCACTTGCCGTGCACCGCGACGATCAACGGCTTGGTGCGCGCGGGCCCATGCGTCCCCCAGGGGTCCACCCCCGAGGAACGAAAGAGGGTGTCGGCATCCCCGAGACGGGGCAACACATCCATGAGGTCCAGGCCCGCGGTGAACATGGGGCCGTGCGCGAAGAGCACCGTGGCCCGAATGGCCGCGTCCTCCTCCACCCGGGCGAAGGCCGCCGAGAGCTGCTCGATGAACGCGATGTTCATCGCGTTGCGCTTCTCGGGGCGGTTCAGGCCCAGTTTGCGGACAGGGCCCTCGGTCTCTTCGGTGACAAGCACGGTCATGGTGACGCTCCACTCCAGACAGCGAGGCGATGCGGCAGCATGACATGACGAGCGCCGGGCGGACGGCCACTCCAGGAGGTGGAGGGTCCGATGTCCTACGATGGCGTCATGAATGATCCCGCGGCCGACCTTGGTGAGAGCATCCGCATCCCCCAGCCGGAGGGAAGCTTGCGTGTCATCCGGCGGGGGGACCACGGCACCCCGGTGCTGCTGCTGAGCGGCGCGGGCAATGACAATGCCTCCCTGAGCTGGCGGCGCGCGATTCCCGTGCTCGCCGAGCGGCACCGGGTCTTCGCGCTGGACTGGCCGAAGCAGGGCGGCAGCGTTCCGTGGACAGGCATCGTCGACCATCCCCGGATGCTCGAGGTCATCACCACCGTGCTCGATCATTTCGGCCTCGACCGGACGAGTCTCGTCGGGCTCTCACAGGGAGGCGCGCTCGGCCTCGCCTATGCGATCGAGCGGCCCGAGCGGGTAGCGCGGCTCGTGGTGCTGGCGCCCGCGGGCATCCTCTCGTTTCCACCCGTCGTGCATCAGGCCCTGTGGCTCATGGCGCGGAGCCGACTGCTCGGCACCACCCTGCCCTCCCTGCTGTTTCGCAGTCGCGCCGCGTGCGCCTGGCTCGCCCGCACCGCGCTCTTCGCCGGGCCCGTCGACGACTTCGACGCCATCGTCGACGAGTACCACGCCGACGTGCTGCGCAAGGGCGCCGGCGCGTCTGACTGGCAGAACCACTCCATCGGCTGGGGCCGGATGAACGTGGACCTCCGTCCCCGCCTCGCAGACATCCGCTGTCCGACCCTCTTCATCCAGGGCAGCGAGGACGTGGGCGTGCGGCCCGAGCAGTCCCGGGCGGCGGCCCAACGGATTCCGGGGGCCCGGTACGAGCTCATCGAGGGCGCGGGGCATTGGTCGAACCGGCAGTGCCCGGAACGGGTCAATTCGCTCATCTCGGAATTCCTTGCTTGATTCCCGAGAAAGCAGTCGTCCGCCCGACAAGCCTCACGGGACATCTTCATTCCCAGCGGACTTCTCCCCGCGGGACATCCGACAGATGGAGGGCCAGCGGTGCACTCGCCGCTTGGTTATTGGTTCAGCAAGGAGCAACCTCCGCCGCTCCCGCCGGGGCGCCGGATCGTCACCGTTCCACCGCTCCGGGCAGGACCTTCACCCCCCCTCTGGAGAGCGTTCCATGCGCACTTTGTCGATGACCCTCGTTCTCGCCGCGCTCGTGTCGGGCTGCAGCGGCAAGACGCCCAACCCGCCGGAGAGCACGCCGCCGGAGAGCACGCCGCCGGCGCCCGAGCAGCCCTTGCCCAGCGGGCCTCCGGTCCAGACGGGCCCGCCCAACGTGCCCGAGTTCCAGCCGGCCTTCCCCCAGCAGACGCGGGCCCCGGAGATCCACACCCAGACGGCCCTGCAGGTCACCGAGATCGCCTCGGGCTTCAGGAACCCCTGGGCCATCGCCTTCCTGCCGGACCAGCGCATGCTGGTGACCGAGAAGCCCACCGGCAAGCTCTACATCGTCACGCCCCAGGGCGCGAAGTCCCCCGCCATCGAGGGCCTGCCCGTCGTGGACGGCCGCAACCAGGGCGGTCTGCTCGACGTGGAAGTGGGCCCCGACTACGCCCAGAGCGGCCTCATCTACTGGACCTACTACGAGCCCCGCGAGGGCGGTAACGGCCTGGCCGTGGCGCGCGCGAAGCTCGTGGACGGGGCCCAGCCGCGCGTGGAGAACCTGCAGGTCATCTTCCGCATGATGCCCACGCTCGAGTCCACGCTGCACGCGGGCGGCCGGCTCGTGTTCACCCCCGACGGCAAGCTCTTCGTCACGCTCGGCGAGCGCTCCATCCTGGAGGGCCGCGTGCAGGCGCGCGACGTGAAGAGCCACTTCGGCAAGGTGGTCCGCATCAACCCGGATGGCTCGGTGCCCCAGGACAACCCCTACCTGAACACCCCGGACGCCAAGCCGGAGATCTGGTCGGTGGGCCACCGCAACATCCTGTCGGCGGCGCTCGACGGCCAGAACCGGCTGTGGACGGTGGAGATGGGCCCCAAGGGCGGTGACGAGCTCAACCGTCCCGAGGCGGGCAAGGACTACGGCTGGCCCACCATCGGCTACGGCGAGGAGTACTCGGGCGCGCCCATCCACGACACCACCCAGGGCGCGGGCATGGAGCAGCCCGTGTACTACTGGGATCCGGTCATCTCCCCCTCGGGCATGACCATCTACAGCGGGACGCTCTTCCCCGAGTGGCGCAACGACGTCTTCATCGGCGGCCTGTCCAGCAAGGCGCTGGTGCGGCTCATGGTGCGCAATGACCTGGTGGTGGGCGAGGAGCGGCTGCTCACGGAGCGCAACGCCCGCATCCGCGAGGTGGTCCAGGGCCCCGAGGGCGCGCTCTACCTGCTCACCGACGACACCAACGGCAAGCTGCTCAAGGTCACGCCGCGCTGAGGCGACGCGGCCCTGGGCGAGCGGATGAACGCCGTCAGTTCATCCGCTCCGCGGGCGCGAGCCACCGCTCGCGCAGCGCCGTCACGGGCTGCTCCCAGAAGTGCTCGAACCAGACGTCCAGGAACAGGCGGGACGCGCGGCCCCGTCGATAGGCGTCGCGCACCCGTCGCAGGTACTCGGACCGCGTGACGCCCGTCTGCGGCGTCTTGAGTTGACCGAGCGTGCCCAACGCCAGGATGAGCCGCGCGGTGTGGATGCCCAGGTTGCCCAGGGCATAGGCCTGCAGCTCCATCTCCCCCACCACGTCCGTGCCGTAGCCCGTCAGCAGGTGCAGCACGTCGTGCGTCTCGCGGTAGCGCTTGCCGATGTAGTCCAGGTCGCTCTTGAGCTCGAGCGTCGTCTGGAAGGGGGAGATCTCGTTGTCGCGGTAGTAGCGCACCAACTCGTGGCCGAGCGTGCCCTCGGGCAGCCGCGCGAGCGCGTCCAGGTCCACATCACCCGCCTCCAGCGAGGGGCGCTCGGACAGCAGGCGGCGCCCGTCCTCGCTGCCCCGCAGGCGCTCGACGAGCGTGGCGTAGACGCCCTGGTCCAGGCAGAGGTTGATCGTCTGGCCGTAGACGGGGTTGCCCTCGTTGCCCTTGATCACCCGCAGGATGCGCGTGGCCAGATGCAGGCGGGTGAGCAGGGAAGCGTTCTCGGGCAGCTTCAGGGTCGCGGGATCGAGCGCGGCGGTGGTCATGGGGCGCCTCCAGGCCTACGAGCGGAACGAACGCCCTACAATTAAGTCGACCGACTGATGAAGTCAACCGACTTAAAAGCCCGCGAGGCCGTGGGCACGCGGTTAACTCCCCAGCCCACGACAGGAGGAGCGACCATGGACGAGAAGATCACGGCGGTGCTCGACGCCTACCACGAGCGCATGCGCGAGGAGGACCGGCGCTGGCACGCGGCCCCCCCGGACGGCTCGCGCGGCTGGCTGGATCAGGTGTTGCTCGCCGTCGGGCCGGAGACGGGCCAATTGATCAACATCCTCGCGCGCAGCCTCCAGGCCCCGCGGATCCTGGAGATCGGCACGTCCTACGGCTACTCGGGCATCTGGCTGGCGGAGGCCGCGCGGGCCAGCGGTGGCCGGCTGACCACGCTGGAGCTCCAGGACTACAAGTCGGCCCATGCGCGCGAGATGGCCACGAAGGCGGGGCTGGCCGAGCACATCGACTTCCAGGTCGGCGACGCGCTCCAGCTCATCGCCGCCCTGCCCTTCACGCTCGACTTCGTGCTGCTCGATCTCTGGAAGGACCTGTACGTGCCGTGCCTCGAGGCCTTCCTTCCGAAGCTCAACCCGGGGGCGATCATCGTCGCCGACAACATGCTCCGGCCCGGTGGCGAGGAAGTGAAGCGCTATGGACGGGCCGTGCGCGCCACGCCCGGGATGACGAGCGTCCTGTTGCCCGTGGGCAGCGGGGTGGAGATCAGCCGGTACGAGCCCACCTGACGCGCACCGTGCGCACCTGGGGCGGGCGCGCTACACTGGCGCCCGCCGTGCCCGACCCCGCTCCGCCCGCCCCCCCCGGCCCCGACATGGATGACCGCACCGTCGTCCGTCCCCTGGCCACTCCCGCCCCCTCCCCCTCCTCCTCGCCCGCGACCCTCTTCGCCGGGCGCTATGCCCTCACGCGCCTGATTGGCCGGGGCGGCATGGGCAGCGTGTACCAGGCCCTGGACACGCTCGTCGGCGACACGGTGGCGCTCAAACAACTGGAGCTCGGCCGCGAGGCCAGCGCGGACGCCCTGGAGCGCTTCCGCCGCGAGGTGCGCCTGGCCCGCCGCATCACCCACCCCCATGTCGCGCGCATGCACGACCTGGGCACCCACGAGGGCCAGGCCTTCCTCACCATGGAGTACGTGGAGGGCGGGGACCTGCGCGAGCTCATCGCCCACCGGGGCGCGATCGCCGCGCCGGATGCCGCGCGCATCGCCCTGGCCGTCAGCGAGGGACTGGCGGCGGCCCACGCCGCGGGGGTCGTGCACCGGGACCTCAAGCCCGCCAACATCCTGCTGGAGGCCGGCGGGCGCGTCGTCCTGACGGACTTCGGCATCGCCCGGGCCCTGGTGGAGGAGCGCGCCGCCCGGACCCAGGGCGCCATCGGCACCCCGCTCTACATGGCGCCCGAGCAGGTGGCGGGCGAGCCGGTGGACGCCCGCGCGGACCTCTACGCCGTGGGCCTGCTCCTGTACGAATTGCTCACCGGCCGGCAGCCCTTCTCCGCGGAGACACCCTGGGCCATCGCCCTGGCCCGCCTGAACCAGGCCCCTCCGGACCTCCGACAGGACACCACCGTGCCCGCGCCCCTCGCGCGGCTCTTGAGCCAATGCCTGGAGCGCCACCCCGCCGCGCGGCCCCAGAGCGCCGACGAGCTGGCGCGCGTCCTGCGCGAGTGGCTCCGAGGCGAGGGGCAGACGACCGCCCCCCAGGCGCTGCCGCCCGCGTCGCGACCCGAGGGCTTCGCCCCCCTGACGCCGCGGCCCACGCTCGGGACCGTGCCCGCCGCGTCCTCGTCCATGGCGGTGCCCCGGGGCATCGCCTTCCTGCCCCTGCGCCACCAGGGTCCCCCGGACACCGCCTGGCTGGCGGACACGCTGACCGAGGCGCTCATCGATCAGCTCTCCCGCACCCGGGGCTTCCGGGTGCTCGGCAGCGGGGTCATGGCGCGCTTTCGCGACACGCGGGACCCCCGCGCCGTGGGGGGTGAGCTGGGCGTGGACTGGGTGGTGGATGGCACCCTGCAGAGCGCGGGCCCCTCGGCGCGCGTCTCGGTCCGGCTGCTGGAGTCCCGCACGGGCGCGCAGCTCTGGAGCGGCCGGTTCGACGGCGCGTCCGAGGGCTTCGCGCTCCAGGATCGCCTGGGGCCCCGCATCGCCGAGGAGCTGCGCTTCGAAGCCGTCCTCGCCGCCTGGCGCGATCGGGTTCCCCCCGATGTGCTGGTGCTCTACCGGCAGGCCAACCAGCACCTGCACCGCGAGCGGCGCTCGGCGAGCGACGGGGCGAGTCCCCTGCTCGTGCGCTGCCTGGAGCTGGCCCCCGCCTTCCTGCCCGCCGTGGCCCTGTACGCCCTGTCCACCGTCCGGGCCTGCTTCTCGAGCCGCGAGGACACCGGCCCGCAGCTGCGCCAGCTCGCGCGCGAGAGCGTCGAGCGGGCGCTGCGGCAGGCGCCCGAGTTCGCCGAGACGCACCTGGCCCGGTCGATGCTCATGGCCCAGGACGGCGACTGGCGCTCGGCGGTCACCCATGTCCGGATGAGCCTGGACATCGCCCCCTTCCATGCCTTGTCCCTGCAGTACCTCGGCAGCATCCAGTGCGAGGCGGGCCACTCGGCCGAGGGCCTCGAGCGCCTGCGCCTCGCCCATGCCCTGGCGCCCGACATGGGCGGCGCGCTCATCGATCTGGCCCGCACGAGCGCCCTGCTCGGCCGCATGGAGGACTACCGGTGGGCGCTCGGGCAGCTCGCCCCGTCCCAATCCCACCGCCCCGTGGTCGACTTCCTGCGCGTGCGGGTCGCCGGGTGGACGGGGGACCTGGCCGAGGCGCGCCGCGCCCGCGAGGAGTTCCGCCTGGGCGATGAGTTCCTGACGCGGCTCGCCCACCTCTACGCCGAGGTGGTGCTCGGAGAACTGGACGCGTCACGGTTCACGGCCGCGGCGCGGGCCGTCCTCTCGACCCACGACAACCCCCGCTTCGTCTCCATGGCCTGCCAGTTCGTCGCGGAGATGGCGTGTCTGGCGGGCGATGCCCCCGCGGCCCTCGGCTACTTCCAGCGGGCCGCGAACACGGCGCTCATCGACCTGGACTGGGTCGAGTTCTGCCCGGTGCTCGGACCCATGCGGGCCCTGCCCGGCTTCATCGAGGGTCGCGCCCTCGTGCGCCGCCGCGTGGAGGCCATTTGGAACAGCTGAGCCCAGGGAAAAAGCCCCCGTGTTGATTCCTGGATACAAGCTTGTCATGATTATCCAGGGGAATCGGAGTTATTAGCCCTTCCAAGGGCTTCACGAATTCGTACGCCGGTCCCCTCCCCGTGAAGGAGCCGTCGTATGACGCAGAAGAAGAATCCCCTGGTGTGGAGCCTGCCTTCGGGACTCGCCCTGTCCCTGGTGGCGGGCATGATGGCCTGTGGTGAAGGCACGGAGCGCCTGCCCCACGAGCCCGAAGCGCCGCGGATGCCCGAAGCGGACCTGCCCACCCTCGTCCAGAGCGCCTATGACGACCTGGCGCGCACCTTCCCCCAGGGCAGCCTCCAGGTCCACGCGCGGGTGCGCACGGAACTGCTCGATCCGCGAGACGCCTGGGACGCGACGGCGAAGTACATCCAGGAGCCCGCCGAGGACGTCTACTTCCGCCCCGAGCGCGATTCGTCGACGGGGGCGCTGTCCGTGGCGCGCATCCCCATGCGGCGCGTCTACTTCGAGTACGCGCGCGGCTCGGCGATGACGGGCTTCGCGCTCGTGGGCATCGAGCTCACGGTGGGCGCCGAGCACTTCACCTACGACGCGATGCTCGTCCGTCAGGACTCGCCGGAGCGCGGCTGCGAGCTCTCGCTGATGGATCCCCTGCTTCCCATGCCGAAGCTGCCCGCGTCGCTGTTCAAGCTGTTCCCCGGGTGCGCGCCGCTCGGCCAGACCTTGAGCCCCGTCCTGAGCGTCCAGGCCCAGGGCACGGACGGGCACGTCCATGACCTCGCCTCCAGCGGGGACGCCCCCACGCAACAGCCCGCCCTGGCGGGGGGCAACTGCCCCTCGTTCCCCGCGGTCGTCTCCTCGTTCGCCTCGGAGTCGGACATCCTGTGCGGCTCGCCAGGCTGCGGCGTGTACTGGACGCACACGGGAAGCGGCTCGGCCCAGGTCGTCTGCGGCGAGAGCAACCGCTCCCGTGAGACGTCACCCGGCTCGGGACTGTTCCGGCGCAAGAAGGACTGCGCGGCGAGCACCCAGTACAGCAACCAGCTCCGCATCTCGGGGCCCACGCAGATGCCCCTGGGGTGCAGCCTGCCCCGGGACTGCAATGCGCGGGATTACGGACAGGACGTGCCCGCCAACATCGCGGCGGTCACGCTCACCGAGGAGGATGCCTTCTGGGGATCCTGGCCCCGGGGTGGACACATCTCGGTGGACATCCGCGCGAGCGCCTTCAAGTACGTCTCGAAGAACAAGCGCGTGGGCTGGTCCTTCAAGGGAAGCTGCGGCGGAAAGTATGACAAACCCAATCACTCCGCCGAGGCGACCGCCAGTCTCGACTGGACCTGGGAGCGCAAGGAGGAGTTCGACCAGCGCGAGATCGCCAACGCGATCTACAGCCAGGCCAGCATCCTGTCCTGCATGCCCCAGGACAGCCAGGAGTGCGTGGACACGTGCAAGCCGGGTGAGTCGCAGTGCGTGGGAGACACCAAGCAGACCTGCCAGCAAACCAACGGCCTTTGCTACACCTTCCAGGACGAGACGAACTGTGCCCTCAATGGCAAGGCCTGCCAGAGCGGAGGCTGCGTCGACAAGCCCGATGCCGGGACCGATGGCGGGACGGGCAATGACGGCGGCCCGGGCACGGATGGTGGCCCCGGCACCGACGGCGGCCCTGGTACGGACGGCGGCCCAGGCACCGACGGGGGTCCGGGCACCGATGGCGGCCCCGGCACCGATGGCGGTCCTGGCACCGACGGCGGTCCTGGCACCGACGGCGGCCTCGACGGAGGGCCGCGCCCGGACGCGGGTCCGATCGACGGAGGCTTCGATGGTGGACTCGACGCGGGCCCGGGCATCGACGGAGGCTGCGGGGGTGATGGCGGCTCCGATGGTGGATGCGGCGACGGCGGCTCGGATGGCGGTCTCGACGGCGGCTCGGATGGCGGACCCGATGCAGGTCCCGACGGAGGCTCGGATGGTGGGCCCGTCGTGAGGGATGCCGGCCTGGAAGTCCAGGACGCATCGGTCATCATCCGGAATTGACATCCAGTTCGCGCGGTCAGGGCCCCGGATCTTCCCGATCCGGGGCCTTTGTCTTTTCCAGGGCAAGGCAAGACAGGCCTCGATGGCTTGACCTGGAGAAACATTCAGCCCTTGTTCAATTCCGCACGACCGTGCGCCCTTATTCTTCATCAGGAACGGAATAACGGGTTTTCCCTTATTGACGGGAAAGGGGATGGGGTGCCAAACCATGGCCGACACGATGTCTCTCATCCAGGCGGGACTCATGATCCATCACGAACAACCCAGGCGCCTCCTTCGTGGCGCCTGCGCGATGCTGCTCTTCACGAGCGCGTGTACCCCAGCGGTCGATACCGCGCCCCCAGGCGCCATGCACACCGAGCGGCGCGCGCTCGCATCCGTGCTCTCCACGGGCAAGTCAGCGTCCGCGAGCAGCAGCAATGCGCCCTACACGCCGAACAACCTCACCGACGGCAACGCCAGTTCCTATTGGGAGTCGGCCAACGGAGCCTTTCCGCAGTGGGCCCAGGTCGATCTGGGCACGGCCGCGCTCGTCGAGGACATCGTCCTGCGACTGCCCTCTGGCTGGGGCACGCGGCAACAGACGCTGACGGTCCAGTCCTCCACCGACGGCGCGGCCTTCACCACGCTCAAGGCGAGCGCGGTCTACACGTTCGATCCGTCCACTGGCAACGCCGTGACGATCGACGTGCCGGACACGTCCGCGCGCTACGTGCGTGTCACCCTCACCGCCAACACCGGCTGGGGGGCGGGCCAGTTGTCCGAGTTCGAGGTGCGCGGCACCGCCAGCCCCCCGCCCACCGAGCCGCCGACGACTCCGCCCTCGGGGACGAACCTCGCCCAGGGCAAGCCCATCGTGGGCTCGTCGACGGAATGGCAGTACGTGGCCGCCAACGCCAATGACGGCCGCACGGACACCTACTGGGAGGGCGCGGGCGGTCAGTACCCGAGCCACCTGACGGTCTCGCTCGGCGCGAGCGTGGACCTCTCGGGCGTGGTCGTGAAGGTGTCGCCCGCCTCCGATTGGGCGACCCGGACCCAGACCTTCGAGGTCCAGGGCCGCGGGGCGTCCGGGAGCTCCTGGGCCACGCTCAAGGCCTCCGCCGCGTACACCTTCAACCCGGCGACCGGTAACACCGTCACCGTGCCGCTGAGCGCCACCGCCGCCGAGGTCCGCCTCGTCTTCACGGCCAACACCGGCTCGAGCAACGGGCAGGTCGCCGAGTTCCAGGTCTACGGCGCCCCCACGGCCAACCCCGACCTCACCGTCACCGCCGTTACCTCGACCCCGAGCGCGCCGGTCGAGACCGATGCCATCACCCTGTCCGCCACGGTGAAGAACATCGGCACCCGGTCCTCGGCGACCACCTCGGTGGACCTCACCCTGGACGGCGTCGCGGTCGCCTCGGCCTCCGTGTCCGGGCTCGCGGCGGGTGCGACCACGACCGTGTCGGCGTCGATCGGCAAGCGGGGCGCGGGCGCCTACACGCTGGGCGCCGTCGTCGATCCCCAGAACACCGTGGTGGAGCAGAGCGAGGGCAACAACGCGTACAGCAACCCCACCCGCCTCACCGTGTCCGAGGCGCCCGGGCCCGACCTCCAGGTGCTGAGCATCAGCCCGACGCCCGCGAACCCCGCCGTGGGCGCCGCGGTCAAGTTCAGCGTGGCGGTGAAGAACCGCGGCAGCACGGCGGTCACCGCGGCCACGGTCACGCGCGTCGTGGTGGGCGGGAGCACGCTCGACACCTCCACGGCCGCCATCGCCGCCGGAGCCACCCTCACCGTGACCACCAGCGGGAGCTGGACCGCCACGAGTGGCGGCGCCACCGTCACCGCCACCGCGGACGCGACCAACGTCGTCGCCGAGACCAACGAGACCAACAACACGTTCTCGCAGGCGATCGTCGTCGGCCGTGGCGCGGCCGTGCCCTGGGTCTCCTACGAGGCCGAGGCCGGCCGCTACCAGGGCACCCTCTTGGAGACGGATGCCCTGCGCACCTTCGGGCACACCAACTTCGCCACCGAGTCCTCGGGCCGCAAGGCGGTGCGGCTCAACAGCACGGGCCAGTACGTCGAGTTCACCGCGCTCCAGCCGGCCAACGCCATCGTCGTGCGCAACGCCATCCCCGACGCGCCGGGCGGCGGCGGGCAGGAGGCCACGATCAGCCTGTATGCCAATGGCACCTTCGTGCGGAAGCTCACGCTCTCCTCGCGCCACAGCTGGCTGTACGGCAACACCGACGGCCCGGAGGCGCTGACCAACACGCCCCAGACCGATGCCCGGCGGCTGTTCGACGAGGCCCAGGCGCTGCTCACGCAGACCTACCCGGCGGGCACCGTCTTCCGGCTGCAGCGCGATGCGAACGACACGGCCGCCTTCTACATCATCGACCTCATCGACCTCGAGCAGGTGGCACCCCCCACGAGCAAGCCCGCCGAGTGCACCTCGATCACGAACTACGGCGCGGTGCCCAATGACGGCCTGGATGACACGGACGCCCTCCAGCGCGCGGTGATGGACGACCAGAACGGCGTGATCGCCTGTGTGTGGATTCCGGCGGGCCAGTGGCGGCAGGAGAAGAAGATCCTCACCCCGGATCCGCTCCACCGCGGCATGTTCAACCAGGTGGGCATCCGCGATGTCTCCATCCGGGGCGCGGGCATGTGGCACTCCCAGCTCTACTCCACCCTCCAGCCGCACCTGCAGACGGCCAGCATCAACCACCCGCACGAGGGCAACTTCGGCTTCGACATCGACGACAACGTGCAGATCTCCGACATCGCCATCTTCGGCTCCGGCCGGATCCGGGGCGGTGACGGCAATGCCGAGGGCGGCGTGGCGCTCAATGGCCGGTTCGGCAAGAACTCGAAGATCACCAACGTGTGGATCGAGCACGCCAACGTGGCCGTCTGGGTGGGCCGTGACTACGACAACATCCCCGAGCTGTGGAACCCGGCGGATGGCCTGCAATTCAGTGGCATGCGCATCCGCGACACCTACGCGGACGGCATCAACTTCAGCAATGGCACGCGCAACTCGCGGGTGTTCAACTCGTCCTTCCGCACCACCGGCGACGATGCCCTGGCCGTCTGGGCCAATCCGTACGTGAAGGACCGGACCGTGGACATCGCCCACGACAACCACTTCATCAACAACACCGTTCAGCTGCCCTGGCGCGCCAACGGCATCGCCATCTACGGCGGCTATGGCAACACGATCCAGAACAACCTCGTCTACGACACGATGAACTACCCCGGCATCATGCTGGCCACGGATCATGATCCGCTGCCCTTCTCGGGCACGACGCTCATCGCCAACAACGGGCTCTACCGGACCGGAGGCGCCTTCTGGAACGAGGACCAGGAGTTCGGGGCCATCACGCTGTTCCCGTCGACCCGGGACATCGTCGGCGTCACCATCCGCGACACCGACATCGATGACTCGACCTACGACGGCATCCAGTTCAAGAACGGGGGCGGCAACATGCCCAACGTGGTGATCAGCAACGTGCGCATCAGCAACTCGCGCAACGGCGCCGGCATCCTGGCCATGAGCGGGGCCCGCGGCAACGCGACCCTGACGAACGTCACCCTCACCAACTCCGCCGACGGGCACATCACCAAGGAGCCGGGCTCGACGTTCGTCATCACCGGCAACTAGCCCCACCCGCTTGGCGGTCATGCCTTGGGACTTCTCTTCCCAGGGCCACCGGACGAGGATGCGGGAAGATGTCTTCCCGCGTCACGCCCCCGCCCCGTTGTCCCCGCTGCAACCTGCCCCAGCAGCTCTGCCTGTGCGCCGAGCTGCCCCGGGTGGAGACACGGACCCGGATCCTCCTGGTGCAGCACCTCATGGAGATCGGGAAGAAGAGCAACACCGGGCGCCTGGCCGTGCAGGCCCTGGTGAACGCCCGGCTGCTCACCCATGGCTCGCCCCATGAGCCGCTGGACAGCGCCGTGCTGCGCGAGCCCGGCACCTGGTTGCTCTACCCGGATGGCACCCCGCCGCCCCCCGACACGCCGCCGCCCCGGCAGTTGGTCGTCCTGGATGGCAGCTGGTCCCAGGCCCGGAAGATGACCCAGCGCATCCCCGAGCTGCGCGCGCTGCCCCGGCTGACCTTGCCGCCGCTCGCCCCTGGAACGCTCCGGCTGAGAGATCCCTCGCACCCCACCGGCATGTCCACCCTGGACGCCATCGCCCAAGCGGTGGCGCTGCTCGAGGGGCCCGAGGTGGCCGCGCCCCTGGAACGGCTGGCCGCGCTGCGCGTGCGGCGGATCGCCGAGTGCGGCACGCTGATGGGCTGAGTGGCGTTACCTCCAGGACGAAGCATCAATCCAGGAATAAACCGCATTTCACTTGAAGGGTTCTGGGGGGCGGCGCAGGATGGGCGCATGAACCCCCCATTCCATCTGGGAAGACTGGCATTGGCCCCCCTGCTGTTGAGCGCCACGGTTCACTGTGGTGAGGGAACGGCCGCCCCCGCGAGCACGGCCGAGGGCATGGCGGTCGCGCCCTTGGCGTCCGCATGTACGCCCGGCTCCGCCGGAAATCCCTTCGTGAGCGGTTGGTACGCGGACCCGGACATCAAGATCTACAATGGCGTGTATTGGGTCTACCCGACCTACTCCGCCCCGTACAACTCGCAGACCTACCTGGATGCCTTCTCGTCCACGGATCTCGTCCGTTGGACGAAGCACTCACGGGTGCTCGACAAGGCGAACATCTCCTGGGCCACCCGGGCCATCTGGGCCCCCTCGCCCATCTTCCGCAACAACACCTACTACCTCTACTTCGGCGCCAACGACATCCAGAATGACAGCCAGATGGGGGGCATCGGCGTCTCCAAATCCAACCACCCGGCCGGCCCCTACGTCGATGCGATCGGCCGCCCGCTGATCGCCAAGTTCATCAATGGCGCACAGCCCATCGATCAGAACATCTTCATCGACGATGACGGTCAGGCCTATCTGTATTACGGCGGCTGGGGTCACTGTAACGTCGTCAAGGTCAACAGTGACATGATCAGCCTGGACACCTCGTCCTTCAAGGAGATCACCCCCTCCGGCTACGTCGAGGGCGCGCTGATGTTCAAGCGCAAGGGCAAATACTATCTGATGTGGTCCGAGGGCGGCTGGACCGGCCCGGACTACCGCGTGTCCTACTCCATCGCCAACTCGCCCCTGGGACCCTTCCCCAAGCTGGGCACCATCCTCAGCCAGAACGCCACCCTCGCCACCGGCTCGGGCCACAACTCGGTGGTCAACGTGCCGGGCACGGATGACTGGTACATCGTCTACCACCGGCGACCGCTCGGGGCCACGGATGGCAACCACCGCGAGCTGTCCCTCGATCGCATGTCTTTCAATGCCGATGGGACCATCAAACCCGTGGAGATGACCACCCAGGACAACTTCTGTGATGGCAATGCCCTGGGCTGGAGCACCTACGGCGGCGCGTGGAGCGTGACCAGCGAGAGGTACGCCACCACCCAGCAGCCCGACGCCAAGGCCCTGCTGAACACGAACTTCTCCGCGCTGGCCTTCGAGGCCGACGTCACTCCCGGCGCGTCCGGTGACGCGGGCCTGATGTTCCGCGTGAGCAGCCCGGGCTCGGGTTTGGACGCCTACAAGGGGTACTACGCCGGCCTCGCCGCCGGCAGCGACCGGGTGGTGCTCGGCCGCGCCAACGGCGGCACCTGGACCGAGCTCGCCAGCGCGCCCGTGGCGATCGACGCGAACGTCACCTACAACCTCAAGGTCGTGGCCAGCGGCTCGCGCCTCTCGGTGTACCTCAACCGCTCGGCCACCCCCCTCGTCACGGCCACCGACGCCACCTATGCCTCGGGCGCCCTCGGCCTGCGCGCCCACGACAGCGCCGCCGCGTTCGACAAC
The DNA here is from genome assembly GCF_016904885.1 of Archangium primigenium. Taxonomy (NCBI): domain Bacteria; kingdom Pseudomonadati; phylum Myxococcota; class Myxococcia; order Myxococcales; family Archangiaceae; genus Melittangium; species [Archangium] primigenium. The sequence continues at coordinate 3,837,089 of NZ_JADWYI010000001.1, read as the reverse complement.
GTGAACGTCACCCAGCCGCCCGGCGCCACCTTCTACGCGGACGGCAACTACGGCGGGCTCGGTATCTCCCTGCAGCCAGGCGGCTATACGCTCGCCCAGCTCAACGCCGCGGGCATCCCCAACGACTGGATGAGCTCGCTGCGCGTCCCCACGGGCTGGACGGTCCAGGTCTTCGACGACAACGACTTCGCCGGGACGATGTGGACCTTCACCTCGGACACGCCCCTGGTCCCCTCCGCGGCCAACGACAAGATGTCGTCGGTGCGGATCCTCGCCCCGTAGGCCGCTGGGGCCCGGCGCGGCTCCCGGTTAGCATGGGCGCTCCCGACCCCGGAGCTTCCCCATGCACCGCAGCCTGGCCCCCGCCCTCGTCGCGCTGGGACTCATCCTCCTGCCGACGACCCCCGCCCTCGCCGATGGGCTCGGACACCTGCCCTACGGCGACAACTGCTGGGCGAGTGGCAAGGACGCCGACCGCGATGGGCTCGAGGACGACTGCGAGCACCAGCTCGCCTACGCGTTCATGCCCCTGTTCTGGTTCGACAGCGGCGAGAGCGGCCACGGCCGACGGCCCTACTACGCCGTGAAGAGCGTCAGCTTCGCCACGCGCACGCTGCGCATCTTCTACCTGGACACCTTCTTCGACGACACCGGCGTCACCACCGGCCACGACGGCGACCCCGAGTTCCAGATCTTCGAGGTCCACTACTCCGCGGGCCGCTGGTACCTCGACTGGGTCTACATGTCCGCGCATCGGCTGAGCAGCTGTGACTCGTCGGCCTGGTACTCCTACGATCAGCTCGAGTACGACACCGTGACGAGCGCGCTCAATGCCTACCGGGGCTGGCCCACGCTCTACGTCGCCGAGGACAAGCACGCCACCTACAACACCCTGAGCACCTGCGACCGGGGCTGCTTCCTCCAGGACTACTGCAGCCGCCATGCGTCGCAGTACCTCGACCCCACGGACCGGCTCGTCTCGCGCAACGTGGGCTCGACCACCGTGCAGCTCATCAACGCCGTCACCCTCCAGGGCAAGACCGAGCGTCTGCTCGATGACGCCGAGTTCAAGGGCTGGGATGACCAGTGGTACCGGCCCAACTCCAAGGGCTATGGCCGCCATCTGAAGGAGTTCGGCTTCTAGCGCCCCGTGCGTCCCTCGCCCGTGTCCGCTCGCCCGTCCGGACGTCGCCGCGCCCTGCTCGCCCTGGGGGTCGCGGGAGCACTGCTCGTGCTCGCCCTCCTCGTGTGGCCCCGCCCCGAGGCCCCGCCGCCCGCGCCGCGTCCCGTCGAGGTGCCCCCGCCCGCCTCGCCGCCCCTGCCCGCGCCTGATGCTCCCGCCGCCCCTTCCACGACATCCCTGTCAGGGTCCCCGCCCCTCGTGTCCGGGGAAACCCTCGCCGCGGCGCTGGGCGAGGAACGGGTGGTCGTGCCCTCCCGCGTCCGCATCGAGGGCGTGGAGCAGGACCGGGCCTGGGTGTGCACGGGCGAGGTGATGGGGTTGTCCGCCCGCGTGGGAGGCCCTCCCGAGCCCGGAAGTGTGTCGCGCTGGGTCTGGCCCGTCGACTCGGGCGCCGAGTTGCAACCCGGCCCGACCCTGCGCTGGCGGGCCCCACCGGTGGCGGGTCGGTATCCCGTGCGCTTCCAGGTGTGCTCCGACCTGGGGGGCCGACGTGTCGGGGTGCTCGCCGAGCGCGAGTTCCTCATCGACGTGCGGGCCTGTGGCTCGGACGGAGGGCCGCGGCGGGAGCCCCTGCGCATCGGGGTCGAGCAGCGCGGTCCGGGCCGGTTCGCCTTCCAGGCGGTGCACGCGGACGACGCGCGGGTTCGCGCCTACCGGTGGTCCTTTGGCGATGGCGCCCAGGCCGACACGGCCGAGCCCCGGGCCGAGCACACCTACGCGCTGACGGACCTGGCGCCCCACGAGCCCCGGAGCTTCACCGTGCGGCTCCAGGCCCGTCTGGCCCAGGGGGACGTCCTGGAGGCCACCGCCTTCGCGCTCACGCGGGGGCCGCCGCCCAGCATCCCGCCCCCGGTCCACCTCGAGGTCTCCCGGTGGCGCCCGAAGGAGGACGGTGAGGGCTGGTGGAGCGACGTGGTGGTGCACGTCCCCGAGGGCACGCAGGTCACCTGGGAGCGTCTGGAGCGTGTGACTTTGCGCTGGGACGGCGAGGCGGACAGCGACACGCGGCCCTGGAGCGAGCGCATCCAGGTGGACGCGGACCTGGGCCGGGGCGGCTTCCGGGGTCACGTCACGGTGAGCGCCGCCGAGGCCCCGCCCGAGGTCAAACAGCTCCTCGACTTCCTCCATGGCCGCGACGCGGAGGGCACGGAGGTGGTGGTGTCCTGGTCTCCGTTCAAGCGCGAGGCGCCCCCGCCCCGGCCCGACGCGCCGCCTCCTCCCGTCAAGGAGTAGCCTTCCCGCGCCGCCAGCCCAGCCCCAGGGACACGAGCACGGCGGGCAGCGTGAGCAGGTCGGTGACGTCCATCGTGTGCCGCACGGGGCTCACCTCCGGAAGCGAGCGCCCCGAGAGCAGCGCGAGCAATCCCCGGAAGGGCCACTGCAGCGCCCCGAGTCCCCACCGCCAGCCCATCGCCGCGAGCGGGAAGAGCTTGATGGCCGCGAAGCACAGCGCCGTCAGCACCACGCACACCACCAGCACCCGGCGAGACGGGTGGAAGGCGGCGTCCCGGCGTGTCGCCACCTGCTCCCAGAGCGCCTGGAGCAGTAGCGGGAACATGGCGAGCCCCGCCACGTCCGACAGCTTTCCCGTCCACCACGAGGGCCAGGCCGCCTTGAACCAGTGATCGTTGAGGAGGAGCAGCCCCACCGCGCCGAGCACGAGGGGGTGCAGCATGCCACTGCCGGGGAAGGCCCGGGGCATGGGGGCCGCGTCCATGGCTCACTCCTCGGTGATGCGCAGCTCGATGCCCTCGAGCGGCTCGTCCTTGCCCTCGTTCGTGATCTCGGTGGCCCGGGAGGTCAGCTTCCACGCCACCTCGGCGACGCCCGGGGCGCCGTTGGGGATGAGCTCGACCTCGAGGGTGCCGCGCCACTCGCAGGTCGAGGAGGACTCGCACACCGAGGGATGGGTGTACAGGGACAGCGTCGTGGGCCGAGCGGCCTCGCCCGGCCGGGTGGCGAGAAGCGGCATCGACTCGCTCCAGGGCGAGCCGTATCCGTCATCCCCGGCGACGTACACCCGCGCGCGAACGAGCGTGGAGGCGGACTGCACGGACGGATCGTCCTGGCGCCAGTGCACCTCGAGCTGACCGTCGAGGCCCACCTCCATCCGGTGCGGCGTGTCCTCCTGGAGCAGTTCGAGCCGGAACGTGCGCGTGGCCTTGGGCGCCTCCGAGCGGATCAGGAAGGGCTTGCCGTCGAAGGTGGTCTGCGCCGAGATCGGAGGGGGCGCCATGGAGGTCGCGATCGAGCCGAGGCCCGCCACGAGCACGGCGAGACGAACAGCCCAGAGACGCTTCGGGGGGATGGCGGAGGAGGTTTCCATGGGCGACCCCGATAGCAAGGCACATGCCGACGCCTCCTCCGGGTGAATCCAGGGCCCCACGTGCCGTGAACCCTGACGCGTGTGTCAGAGGCACGGGGGGGCCCGGACGGCTCTACGGGGTCTTGAAGGCGTGGGTCAGCCGCGCGACCGCCGCCGGCAGCGCGCGGATCCGCAGCCGCCGCCCGTGCTCGTCGTATTCCTCGGCGATGACCCGGGCGTGCTCGTACACCTCGCCGATGCGCCCCTGGCGGGCATAGGGAATCACCAGCTCCGCCTCGACCATGGAGCGCTCGAAGTAATCCAGCACGTGCTGGCGCAGCGCCGCGACGTCCTCGGGCGCGTGCGCCGAGAGCAGGAGCGCCTCGGGGTAGCGCTCGCGCAGGGCCTCGCGCTGCTCGGGCGAGAACCGGTCCGCCTTGTTGAACACCAGCCGACTCGGCACCTCGTGGGCGCCGATCTCCCGGAGCACCTCCCGGGTGACCTCGAGCTGGGCCTCCCAGGTGGGATCCGAGCCGTCCACCACGTAGAGCAGCAGCGAGGCCTCCAGCGCCTCGTCCAGCGTGGAGCGGAAGGAGGCCACCAGGTCGTGCGGCAGCTTCTGGATGAAGCCCACCGTGTCCGAGACGAGCACCCGGGGCCTCGTCTCCGGGTGGAGCGCGCGCACCGTGGTGTCCAGGGTGGCGAAGAGCTGATCGGCCACCAGCACCTGACTGCCCGTCAGGGCGCGCATCAGCGAGGACTTGCCCGCGTTGGTGTAGCCCACGAGCGCCACGCGCAGCTGATCCCTCCGCGCGTAGCGCCGCTGCGCCTGGTCCTGCTGGATGGACGCGAGCCCCTCGCGCAGCTCGGCGAGCCGGTCGCGGATCTTCCGGCGATCCAGCTCCACCGCCGAGTCACCCGAGCCCCGGCCCTGTTGCCGCTCGCTGCGGCCCGTGGACTCGCGCAGGCGCGGCGCCAGGTAGTTGAGCCGGGCGATCTCCACCTGCATCCGGGCCTCGCGGCTGCGCGCGTGCCGGTGGAAGATGTCCACGATGACGCCGGTGCGGTCGAGCACCGTCACGCCCGTGGCCCGCTCCAGGTTGCTCAACTGGCTGGGCGACAGCTCCTGGTCCACCACCACCACCGAGGGCCGCTCGCCGGCGGGCAGCCCCTGCTGGACGTCCTCCTCACCATCGTCCTCGGGCGCGTCGTCCCGCGCCTCCTCGGAGAGGTCTTCGTCGGAGAGGTCGTCATCGTCGGCCTCGGGAGACACGGCCTCGGGTGCCTCCTCGTCGGACGGCGCCTCGCCAGGCGTCTCCTCGCCAGAGGACTCGGCCGCGGCCTCCCAGCGCACGCGGGCCTTGGACTTGTGGAGGTTGGCGCCCGTGGGCACGGTGCCCCGGCCACCGGTGAGCTCGGCCAGCTCCTTGAGCTTTCCGCTGCCGAGCACCGTGCCCGACGCGACCCGGTCGCGCCGTTGGGACACGGTCGCCACGACGTCATAGCCGAGGGTGTGCACCAGCCGCCCGAGCTCGGCGAGATCCGCGGCATGTTCGGTGTCGGAGATGCCCGGGAGCTGGACGCTCACCAACACGGCCCGAGGGCGCTGCGAGGGGGATTGAGACATGTCCCCCTCGTAGCACGGCTACTCGGTCGCGAACGCGCCGCAATAGCCCGGCGCGGGCTGGGTGTGCCAGGCGCACACCTTCGGGCAGTACTGCTGGGTCTTGTAGCTCCGGCACCAGGAGTCCGACGCCCCCTGCTGCTGCACGGACGCCTCCTCCGCCACCTCGGGACCACAGCCGCCGAGCATTCCCAGGGTTCCCACCAGCACGAGCCAACGCATGCAAACCTCCCTCGCGAAATTGCAAGCCCCTCATTACCAGAGAACCCCGGGGCGGGCCTATTCGCGCGTCGGGGCCTGCACGTCTCGCGGCGCCCGCGAGCGCTTCCGGGGCGGAATGTTCTGCTCGCGCAGGGCGAACAGCGCCAGGTCCTTGTCCTTGGCCTCCAGCATCAGGTCCGCGGGGCCGTCCAGGGCGGCCACCACGGCCCGGAAGTCCTCGGGATCGATCCGGTCCGCGTGGGCGCCGGGTCGGCCGCCGGGCGCCTGGCTCGCCAGGTGGAACTTGGGGCGGAGGTCCAGCACGCGCCAGGACGCCGCCGAGGCGCGCAGCAGCTCGTCCAGCGGCATCACCGGGTCCGAGGGCTCCAGGGCGTTGTGCAGGTTGTCCGCGAGCATGGGCAGGCCATGGGCCCGCGCCAGGGCGAGCGTCTCGCGCGCGCTCCACACCTTGTCGTCGTGTTCGAGCACGATCCGATCGCGCAGCTCCGCGGGCATGCCGTCCAGGAAGCGGTGCGCGGTGTCGAGCGCCTCGGGGCGGCTCGGCGCCGCGCCCCCGAGGTGGAGGACCACCCGCGCCTCGGGCCCCTGCCCCAACAGGTCCAACACGCGGGCCGAGTAGCGCAGCTCGGCGAGCGCGGCGTCCCGCACCCGCTGGTGCACCGACGTCAGGGACGCCGCCGCGGGGGACGGGTGCAGGGACAGCCGTTGGCGCGAGCGCCGGGCGATGTGGCCCAGGCGATCGAAGTCCCGCGCGTGGGTGCTCCACCACGGCAAGGTGTTGACGGGATGGGAGCCGAACGGAATGAGCGAGGAGCCGATGCGGAACAGCTCGATGCCGTGCGCCTCGTTGAAGAGGAGGAGCTGCTCCAGCTCGGCCAGGTTCTGCGCGATGAGCGCCGTCAGCCGCTCGGGCGTGGCGCTGGCGAGCCGGCACGTGTGGCTCGCTCCCACGCCGAGGGTGAGACTCTGGGCGACGTAGCCAAGGCGGTAGGCGGAGGGTTCGTCTCGCATCCACCCAATCTGGGAGTGGACTTCTGGACGAGCCCGCGCGCTTGGACGCCCTTCCCGCTCGCCCGCCTGGTCAGGGAACGGCCACGCGGGGGAAAGGCGTCAGCGGGCCGACGTCAGCCGCTGGGCCGAGCCGTAGCCCACGAAGAGTTCGCCCGTGAGCCGCGCGCGCTCGCCCTGCTCGGCCCGGCGCAGGTAGTCGTTGAGGAGGTGGCCCTTGGCGCTCTTGTGTTGGGACTGGCGCAGGTTCATCCGCGCGCGCGCCACGCTCTGGCCGCCCCGGTGCACGAAGACCACCGTGCCGTCCTTGGCCACCGACTCGATGACCCCCACGTGCGTCACGCCGTCGTTGCGCAGGCCATCGCGGTTGCGGTCGTACGTCTCGTGGAAGAAGACGATGTCGCCGGGCCGGGGCGTCTTGCGGTGCAGCGCGCCCGTGCGCTGGGCCCGCCGGTACATGGCGCTCGCCGCGTTCTCGCCCGGGCGGAGGCTGCCCTGGGTCAACAGCTCGACGCCCACGGCCTGGTACGCCAGCCGCACGAGCCCCGAGCAGTCATCCGTGACGGCCTGGTTCGCCAGCGAGCGGCCCACGAGCCCCGACGCCCGGGCCGCCACGCGCTTGCCCCGGGAGGGAGGCTTGGCCTTCGTGGCCCGGACCGGGGTCCGCTTCGCCTTGGACGGGGCCTTGGCCTGGGCCACCGCGGGCTTCGCGGCGACCCGCGGCGCCCCCAGCACGGGGGGCGCGAGGAAGACGCCCAGCAGGCAGGCCAGCAGGAGCGGTCGTCTCGTCATGGCGTACTCAACGGCCGCGACCCGCCGGGCATTCAATGACCCACGCGCAGCACGAGTTGGCCCCGCGCGTCCCGTCCTTCATAGGACAGTGTGGAGAAGTCCGGAATCCAGTCCACGTCGTCGAGGTGCTCGGCGCGCTCGGCGCCCGCGATGGCGAGCACCCGCGCCCCGGCGGCGCGTCCGGCGAGGATGCCCACGCGCGCGTCCTCGAACACCAGCGTGTCCGAGGCCGCGCAGCCCAGGGCCTCGATGCCCAGGGCATAGCCCTGCGGATCCGGCTTGCCGCGCTGGATTTCATCCCCCGGCAGCAGCCGGCGCGGACGCGGCAGTCCGGTCAGCGCGAAGCGGTGCAGGGCCAGGGCCCGCGTGGCCGACGTCACCACCATCCAGCACTCGGGCGGCAGGGACTCCAGGAAGGCCCGCGCCCCGGCGATGGGCACGATGCCGTCATCGGTGGTGAGCTCCGCCTGCTCCACCCAGGCGCATTCCTGGGCCACGTCCACGCCCGGGGGCGCGAAGCGCTGGATGGTGTCCACCATGCGGCGGCCATGCAGGTTCGCCAGCAGGTGGGGCCAGTCGATGCCCACGCGCGCGGCCCAGCGCTCCCAGGCCTTCTCCACGCCGAGGTGCGAGTCGATGAGCGTGCCGTCCACGTCGAACAGCAGGCCCCGGGCGGTGAGCCGGCTGCCCTCGGGCAGTCGCATGGCTAGCGCGCCTCCTTGCTGGCGGCGCCCGCGTCCGTGGGCCGCGGCAGCAGGGGCGGCCGATCCTTGCCCTCCTGGGTGCGCTGCAGCTCGATCTCCTGCAACAGCAGCGCGGGCGCCACCGTGGACACGGGCACGTGGCCGCTCTCCGCGCCACAGAAGCCGTTGAAGATGCCCGACTTGCGCCCGGTGACCTGGATGCGGTTGATGGCCGACAGGGGCGTGCCCACGATCTCCACGCCCCGCACCAGCGACTCCTCGCCCGTCTTCACGTCCACGCGGAACACCATGCGCGGCACGCCCTTGAACGCCTGGTAGCCATAGCTGGAGGTGTTGGTGTTGCCCCCGGTGATGTCGCGGATGATGAGCCCGTAGGGGCGGCCCTGGCGCTTGGCCTCCGCGATGAGCTGCCGCTTCAGCTCGGCGTCATCCACCTGCTTGGTGGACTCGACGATGAGGTTGGCCATGCGCGCCACGGGCTTGGCCGAGCCCTGGCTGCGGCCGTGGCCGTTGGACTGGAGGAAGCCCTCCACGGGCCGACGCGACAGCAGGTAGCTCTTGAGCACGCCCTTGTCCACGAGCACCGTGCGCTGCCCCTTCACGCCCTCCTCGTCGTACTCGTAGAAGCCGTTGAGCGGCTCGCCCTGGAGCGTGCGCATCGTGGGGTCGTCCACGATGCTCAGGAACGCGGGCAGCACCGCCTTGCCCACCTGGCCCCGGAACGTCTTGCCCTCGCCCTCCCCGTCCTGCCGGTCCCCTTCCAGCCGGTGGCCCACCGCCTCGTGGAAGAGCACCCCCGCGGCCTCCGGCGCCAGGATGGCCGGGCCCGTGTAGGGATCGATGGCGGGCGCCTGGCGCAGCGCGCGCAGCTCCTCGATGACGCGGGTGGCCGCCACGTCCAGCGCCTTCTCGTCCGGCAGGCCCGCCTCGGTGGGCGCGTAGTAGTTGCGCGCGCTGTTGAGCAGCTGGCCGTCCTCCGCGCGCGTCACCGCCGTCACGTGCAGGCCGTACATCACCTCCTCGGACACGATGCGGCTGCCCTCGGTGGACACGAAGAGCCGCGTCACCTTGTCCGCGGTGATGCGCACCTCCGAGTCGAACAGCTCCGGGTACGGGGCGAAGCGCGCGGACAGCTCGCGCGCCACCCGGGACCAGCGGGCGCGATCGAAGGGGAAGGCCAGCGGCGGCTGCACCGCGCGCACCGGCTTCTCCCGGGAGAAGGACGGCGGGCGGTTGGGATCCTCCACCATGTAGACGTGCTCGCCCTTCTTCTTGAGCAGCTGGCTGAGCGAGGCCTTGTACTTCTCGTCCGTGGCGAGCCAGAGCGCGGTGCGCAGCGCCAGGGGCGAGTCGTCCAGGGGGCCGTCCTTGTTGACGACGTAGCTGGTGCCCGGGCTGCCATAGAAGGCGTACTCCTCCGGGCCCGAGTTGTCGAAGTCGTACGCGCCCACGCGCGTGTCCACGTACAGCCGGCGGTGGCGCGAGGTGTCGTCGAGGAAGATGGAGCCGTAGCGCGCGATGAGGACGGCCTGGTCCGTGTCCTTGAGCTGGTAGCTGATGAAGTACGGGGCCTCGTGGTTGCGCAGCTTGAGCTGTTGCTGGTTGCGCTGGAGCTCCTCGGCCATGGCATCCACCAGGGTCACCCGCGCATCGGGAGGAGGGGCGGCCGCGGTGAGCAGGACGGAGGTGGCGAGCAGCGTCAGGACGGAGCGGTTTCGGATTCGCACGTCCAGAACTCTACCCCCGCCCCCCCTGGCACGTCCCGCGCCACTCGCCCGGCTGGCCGGGTCTCGCCCAAGGCGATAGAGAGACCCCCAGACAAGGGGTTTTCACATGAACGACAAGGTCGTGGTCATCACCGGGGCCAGCGGGGGCATTGGCGCCGCCCTGGCGCGTCAGGTGGCGGGACAGGCAGGCCGCGTGGTGCTCGCCGCGCGGCGCGAGCCGGAGCTGCGGCAGGTGGCCGCCCAGTGCGGGCCGGACGCCCTGGTCGTCCCCGCCGACGTCACCCGGCGCGAGGACCTCCAGCGCGTGCTGGACGCGGCGCTCGGCCGCTTCGGCCACGTGGACGTCTGGGTGAACAACGCGGGCCGGGGCATCAGCAAGCTCGTCTCCGAGCTCACCGACGAGGACTTCGACGAGATGATGCGCGTGAACGTCAAGTCGGCGCTCTACGGCATGCAGGCGGTGCTTCCCCACTTCCAGGCGCGCGGCCGGGGCCACCTCATCAACGTGTCGTCCATGCTCGGCCGCGTGCCCTACGTGCCCTTCCGCTCGGCCTACAACGCCGCCAAGCACGCGCTCAACGCCCTCACCGCCAACCTGCGCATGGAGGTGCGCGAGCGCTTCCCCCACATCCACGTGTCCACCGTGCTGCCGGGACCCGTGGCCACCGACTTCGGCGTGAACGCGCTGGGCGGCGGACCCGACTCGCGCCGCCTGCCCAACGCGCAGACCCCCGAGGAGGTCGCCGCCGTCATCCAGGAGCTCATCGCGCGGCCCCGGGGTGACGTGTACACCCGGCCCGAGTACCACGACCAGGTTCTCGCCTGGTACGCCACCGCGGACCAGGGCGCCCCGGACAAGGCCTGAGCGGACGCCCTCGCCGTCCCGCCGCGCGCGGCGGGCTCACACCCGCTGCGCGTAGAACTCCACGATGAAGGGCGCGTTGACGTTGACGGGGATCTCCTCCCGCTCCGCCTCGCGCACGAAGCGCACGCCCTTGCCTCCGTCCACCACCTGCAGGTAGGCCGGCACCTGGCGATCCTTCATCCGCTCGTGGCTCGCCACCACGATGGGCAGCGCCGCGTGCGTGGGCGCGAAGCGGACCTCGCCGCCGTTCTTCACCCGGAAGCTCGGGATGTTCACCCGCCCGCCGTCCACCTGCAGGTAGCCGTGGCGCACGAACTGCCGTGCCTGACGGATGCTCGTGGCCAGGCCCGCGCGCAGCACCACCACGTCCAGCCGCCGCTCCAGCAGTTGCAAGAGCACCGTGCCCGTGTTGCCCGGCGAGCGCCGCGCCTCCATGAACGCCCGGCGGCACTGCTTCTCCAAAAGCCCGTAGAACAGCTTGAGCTTCTGCTTCTCGCGCAGCCGCTGCGCGTAGTCACTCACCGAGGGCCGCGCCGTGGCGCCGTGCTGACCGGGGGGATAGGGCCGGCGCAACACCGGATCCTTGTCCGGATCCTTCGCGGTGATGTTCGACAGCGCAATCCCCAGCCGACGGCACACCCTGCCGCGAGGTCCCGTATTCCGCGCCACGTCCCGCTCCTTGCTTCCCGGCTCCTGTCGCCGAGTTGAAATTGATAATCAGTATCAATATCAATTACCGGAAACCCCTCGTGCCGTCAAGGGACGCGCGGCGCGACTTCAGGCGGTGAGGTACTCGGCGGGATTGAAGCGCTGGACGCGGCGCCGGTAGGTGAAGGTGAAGCCGGGCCAGAGCGCGGAGTTGCGGCCCGTGGCATCCAGGTACCAGCTCGTGCAGCCGCCCGTGGTCCACACGCCCTCGCGCGTGGCGGCCTCCACGGCGGCGACGAAGGCCGCCTGGGCCTCGGGGCGCGGCTCCACGCGGGTGAGCCCCCGCGCGCGCAGGAAGTCCAGGGCGCCGAGCAGGTGCGCCACCTGGGACTCGATCATCAGCACCACGGAGTTGTGGGCCAAGAGGGAGTTGGGCCCCATGAGCAGGAAGAGGTTGGGAAAGCCCGCCACCGTCACGCCCAGGTGCGCCTGGGGGCTGTGGGCGAAGGTCTCGGCGAGCGAGCGCCCGTCGCGGCCGCGAATGCGCTGGTAGGCGGGGTGCTCGGACACGCGAAAGCCCGTGCCGAGGATGAGCGTGTCGGCCGGGTACTCGGTGCCCGCGCGCGTGACGAGGCCGTGGGGGCGCACCTCCACCAGGGGATCCGTGACGAGCTCCACGTTGGGCCGGGTGAGCGCCGGCAGGTAGTCGTCCGAGACGAGCACGCGCTTGCAGCCCATGGCGTAGTCGGGCGTCAGCCGCGCCCGGAGCATGGGGTCCGGCACGCCGCGCGCCAGGTGGCGCAGCGCCATCCACCGCACCCCGCGCATGACGGCGGCATGGCGGAAGGCGAGCAGCAGGGACTCCTGCCGCACGAACAGGCCCGCGCGCAGGAGCAGCCGCGCCAGGGGCAGCCGCTCGAGGAGGCGGCGCGTGCGCGGGGCGAAGGGCCGGTTGCCGCGGGGGAGGATCCACGGCGGCGTGCGCTGGAAGAGCGTCAGGCGCGCCACCTCGGGTTGGATGCGCGGCACGAACTGGATCGCCGAGGCCCCGGTGCCCACCACCGCGACCCGGCGGCCCGCGAGCGCGTGGGCATGGTCCCACCGCGCCGAGTGCATGACCTTGCCCTGGAACGTCTCCAGCCCGGGCAGCTCGGGCGCCGCGGGCTCGCTCAGGGCCCCCATGGCGGACACGAGCACGTCCGCGGTGAAGTCCCCCCGCGACGTGCGCACCCGCCAGCGCCGCGCGTCCTCGTGCCACGTGGCCTCGAGCACCTCGTGGCCCAGGCGCAGGTGGGGCCCGAGGCCGAAGCGCGCGACGCACCCGTCCAGGTACGCCTGGATCTCCTCCTGGGGCGAGTAGTCCTGCGTCCAGCGCGGGTTGGGCGCGAAGGAGAAGGAGAAGAGGTGCGACTGCACGTCGCACGCGCAGCCTGGATAGGCGTTGTCGCGCCAGACGCCGCCCACGGCCCCGGCGCGCTCCAGCACGAGGAAGTCCTCGCGCCCCCGCTGCTTGAGCCGGATGGCGGCGCACAGTCCGCCGAAGCCGGCGCCAACGATGAGGATCTGGACGTGACGCGGGTCCGACATGGACGGCTCCGAGGCTCGGGCGACGCGGCCCACCCGCGTGGCCCCCCCGGGTCTACAGGCCACGCCGCACGCCAGCAAGCGCCCGCAACGAGAAGAGGCCCCGCCCTGACGCCTCGGAGCGAGGCATCACGACGGGGCCACGAGCGCTTCCGGACGGGGACCCGCCCCGGCCGGAGTCACGCGGAGTTCAGGAGTGGACGGCTAGGCCTTGGTGACCTTCTCGCGGCCCGGGCCCACGTTCTTGCAGGCGTTGCGCGTGTCGACCACGACGCTGGAGTGCTTGACCACCTCGACGTAGTCGATGTTGGAGTGGTCGGTGAGGATGACCACCGCGTCGTACTTCTCGAGCGTCTCGGGCGAGAGCGGCACGGACGTCATGTTGAAGTGGAAGCCGTGGCCCTCCTCCAGCTTGGGCACGTACGGGTCGTGGTAGTCCACCTCGGCGCCCGTGCCCTTGAGCAGGGTGATGACGCGCAGGCTGGGGCTCTCGCGCATGTCGTCGATGTCCTTCTTGTACGCCGCGCCGAGGCAGAGCACCTTGGAGCCGTTGAGCGTCTTGCGCTGCTTGTTGAGCGCCTCCATGGTGCGCTGCACCACGTAGTAGGGCATCTGCTGGTTCACCTCACCGGCCAGCTCGATGAACTTGGTGTGGAACTCGAACTCGCGCGCCTTCCACGTGAGGTAGAAGGGATCGATGGGGATGCAGTGGCCGCCCAGGCCCGGGCCCGGCGTGAAGGGCATGAAGCCGAAGGGCTTGGTGGACGCGGCCTGGATGACCTCCCACACGTCGATGTTCATGCGGTCGCAGAGCATCTTCATCTCGTTGACCATGGCGATGTTCACGCAGCGGAAGATGTTCTCCAGGAGCTTGGAGAGCTCGGCCACGCGGGTGCTCGACACGGGCACGGTGTCCTTGAGGGCGCTGGAGTAGAGCGCCTGGGCCACCTCGAGGCACGCGGGCGTGTGGCCGCCCACGATCTTCGGGATCGTCTTGGTGTTGAAGTTCTTGTTGCCCGGGTCCTCGCGCTCGGGGCTGAAGGCCAGGTGGAAGTCCACGCCCGCCTTGAGGCCGCCCTTCTCCAGCAGGGGCTTGAGGACCTCGTCCGTGGTGCCCGGGTAGGTGGTGGACTCGAGGATGAAGAGCTGGCCGCGGCGCACGTGCGGCGCGAGCGCCTCGCCCGTCTTGATGATGTAGCTCATGTCCGGCTCACGCGACGCGGTGAGCGGCGTGGGCACGCAGATGATGATGCAGTCGAGCTCCTTCGCCTTGGCGAAGTCGTTGGTCGCCTTGAGCTTGCCCGAGTCCGTCAGCACCTTGAGCGGCTCGCTCTTGATGTGCTTGATGTAGCTCTCGCCCTTGCCGATGCTGTCCACCTTGCGCGTGTCCACGTCGAGCCCCGTCACCGGGAAGCCCGCCTCCGCGAACGCCATGCCCAGCGGAAGACCCACGTAGCCCATCCCCACCACACCGACCTTCGCCTCACGCTGACGGATCTGATTCAGCAACGGGCTCACCATAACGCGCATCTTCTCACCCTCCACCTGAGGGCATGCGGGCCTCCCCGTCATGCCCATCCACAAGACCTTCACCCGAAAACAACAACCCACCGCAAACACGCCGGAGGCGACAGCGTCGCTCCGAACACCACCACCCGCGATTCCACCAGGAGGCCGTAGCCCGGCGAGTACCGGGACGTCTCCAACCGCGGACAGACACCTTCTTGAAAGAGCACCATCGCCACGGGGCTGTCCTCCGGCCCCAGCTCCACCGCGATGGCTTCGAAAGAACGCGGGGCTTCCGGCACTCGACTCGCCCGCGCCAGCTGCCCGGCGGTGGGCTTGCTCAATCTCGCCTCGCGGTCCGGAAGGTGGAGTCTCCCAGTCACTTCGTGAAGCCCCACCCCCACCAAAGTTTCGACGATTCCCAGCGCGCGCTCTCGTTTGTCGAGCAAGAACGTGCGCTCCACGGCCACGGGCGCGGAGAGCACGCGGTAGCCGTCGTGCCGCGCGTGCAGCCGCTCCAATTCGCCGCCCGTCTGGAACACCTGCACCCGCGCGCGCGCCGACTCGGGCAGCGCGAAGAGCCGGTGCGGCTCGAGCGGCGCCTGCTCCGTGCCGTCCACCTGCAGCGTGTTGTGCGACGCCGTGGAGCGCAGGGCGTTGCGCACCGCGGGCTCCCGCGTGTACGTGCCCGTGCCCGGATCCACGATGACGGGGCGCCCGTCCAGGTGCAGCTCGAAGGAGAGCTTGTCGTTGTGGCTGTGGCCGCCCACCCCACCCTGTCCCTGGGCGCCGGCGCTCACCGTCACCACCGCCCCGGCCCCGCGCAGCACGTGGAAGCCGCCCTCGGGAAAGCTCGTCGACACCGGCGCGGGCGCGGGCCGCGACGCGCGGAAGCGCTCGAGGCCGGGCCGGCCCAGGAGCCACGCCGCCTCGTCCGGGAAGTCCCCGCCCCCGAGGCCCACGTCCCCGAAGAGCGCCGCCCCCAGGGGCGCCAGGTAGCCCTGCTCGCGGCCCTCCCGCTCCCGGAAGGGGAAGACGCGGCCGGAGTCGTTGTCGCCCACCTGCGGCGCCAGGCCGTGCTCGGACGTCCAGCAGCGCGAGGCCTTGAACATGCCGAGCAGCCGCTGCTCGTAGACGCTCCCCAGGTCCACGCCCCGGGTGCGCGCCACCACGAGCGCCAGCGTGAAGAGCTCCACCGACAGGCGGTGGTAGGGAATGGAGCCCTCGAAGGAGCTGCCATCCGCGTGCACCTGCGCCGCCACCTGGGTGCGCAGCCCCGCCACCGCCAGCGCCGTCTGGCGCTCCGCGTCCGGCAGCTCGGGGAACAGGAGGCCCATGACCAGCAGGCCCACGAAGTTGGAGACGAGGTGGTTGTTGGGCACCGCGCCGCCATCCTCGAGGTGCGTCTCCACCCAGGCCGCGTGCTCCGCGATCGCTTGCAAGACGGGCACGAGGAACTCAGGCCGCCGGGCCTCGGGGGCATCCGCGAACAGGCGCAGCGCCTGGGCCAGGTTGGCGCCCCGCAGCGCCACGTCCATGGGGCACGTCCACTGCACGCCCTCGCCCACGGGGTTGGCCTGGAGGAAGTCGAGCGCGCGCAGCACGAAGGCGCGCGCGAACGCCCGCCGCCGCGCCTCGTCCCGGGCCACCCAGTAGCCCTGGCCGAGCGCCACGAGGCAGTCCAGCCGGCCCAGCTCCCAGGGGAACTTGGGATCCACGCCCGGCTGGGCCAGCTTCAGCCGCTCCACCGGCACCACCGGGTAGCGGTAGCCGCTGCCCACATCCAGGGACCAGTCCACCGGCTGGCCCTCACCGAAACACACGGGGACACCAAAGACGTGGTACTCGCCGCGCAGGGCCGCCTCGGCCCGCTCCAGCGCGCGCTCCACCCCGCCCTCCACGGCCTCGAGCGCCGTGCGCGCGGAGTCCCGCTGCCCGACCTCGCACCAGGCCCCGCCCGGACGCACCGCCAGCGCGCGCTCGGCCAGCGCCTCGGCGCTCGTCACCCCGAAGGCCGCCAGCACGCCCCGCTCGTCGAGCCGCTCGCGCTGCTTGTAGAGCGCCTGGCGCGCCTTGCCGTGGACCCGCCGCACCATGCCGCGTGCGAGTCCCACCGGAGCCAGTCGTGCGATCGTCGAGTAGTAGCCCAGCGTGCCCATTCGCTCTCCGTCCCCTTCCGGAAGCTTCCTTAAGCAAAGGCTCTGCCAACCTTTTTCCCAGGGAAGGACAGCGTCCGGGCCCGGAGAACGCCTGGAGATCGGTAAAAAGGTGGGCGGGGCTTTACCCCCGGAGTGGAAAGGTTTTCATTCCCGCGCACCGCGCATGCCCACCCAGAGGTGCGTTGCACCCTCTCGTCCCCATGCGCATTCCTCTGGATGTGCTGGACGGTGCTTGGAGTGGGCAAGAAGTGGGCATGGGCGTGGGCGCCTCCGGGGTGGAGCGGCTGCTGGCGGTGATCGCCGAGCAGTCCCTGCACCACGGCGCGAGGGTGGGCTTGAATGCCCTCGTGGAGGCAGTTGTGCGTCTTTCGGGGACGAGCGGCGCCGCCTTGTATACAGATGACCGCCGGGTGGTCCTGTCGGGCCGGGCGCCTCCTGGCGCGGCGCGGGAGCACCCCTGGCAGTGCTTCCAGGTGGGGTCCACCACCCTGGTGGTGGGCGAGCCCTGCCGGGACGCCGAGGAGCGGCAGGCGCTGCTGCGGCTCACGTCCTTCGGGGGCGCGCTGCTGGCCAGCCTGGCCCGGGAGGAAGCCGCCCGGAGCGAGCGCGATCAACTGCGGTTGGATCGCCAGCGGATCAAGGAACTGCTCGCCCACCGGGAGCGGACCTGGGCCCGCGCGGCGCACGACCTGCGCACGCCCCTGCTCGTGTTGCAGGGCTATATCGAGATGATGAACAAGGGC
Organism: Archangium primigenium; assembly: GCF_016904885.1. Taxonomy (NCBI): domain Bacteria; kingdom Pseudomonadati; phylum Myxococcota; class Myxococcia; order Myxococcales; family Archangiaceae; genus Melittangium; species [Archangium] primigenium. The sequence goes on along the minus strand of NZ_JADWYI010000001.1, from coordinate 3,820,019 downwards.
ATCGCCGGGGCGCTCACCCCGCCGATGCAGCGCTACCTGGATCGCATGCGCCAGTCCGCCGCGGATCTCAACACGCGGCTGCAGAACCGGCAGCGGGGCGAGGCGGTGACGACCGCGGACCTGCGGCCCCTGCTGCACGCGGCCTTCGGGCCGGGCCGGCCGGGTGCCGCGCGCCTGGAGGTGCCCGAGGAGCCCCTGCGCGCGCGTGTGCCCCGGCCGACGCTGGTGCTGCTCATGCGGGCCCTGGAGCGGGTGCTCGTGGGCGCGGGCGCGTCGGGCCTGGAGATGCGGGTGGACGTGCCGGACGACTGCCAGGTGTGGCGGCTGAGCATCCTCGGCCAGGGGGAGCGGCCCGTGCCCGAGCGCGCGCTGGCGGGCCTGGAGCGGCTCGTGCGCCGGAGCGAGGCCCGGCTCGAGGTGAAGAGCGAGGGGGGCCTGGCGCTCACCCTGCTGCTGCCGCGCGTGGCCGCCTGAGGCTCAGACCTCGGGGGGCCGCGGCTCCACCACGCGGGCCGCGGCGCGCACCAGTCGGCGCTGCTTGAGCCAGCGCTTGACGAGCCAGCCCACGCCCACGCCGAGCGCCGCGAGCAGCACCCAGCGCAGGCCGCCCTGGATATGGGCGAGCGCCGTGGGGCCGAAGCGGAAGCCCAGCCACGTGACGCCGAGGGCGGGAATCCACGCCGCGGCCCCGTCCGCGAGGACGAACTGCCGGTAGGGCAACTGGGTGGCGCCCGCGAGCAGGTAGGCCGGGGCGCGCAGGCCGGGCAGGAAGCGCGAGAAGAACACCGCCAGGGCCCCGCGCCGCATGTACATCTGCTGCAAGAGCTCGAGCCGCTGGGGCGGCAGCATCTTCGAGAGCCGGGGATGGGAGAAGACGCGGGGCCCGAGCGCGTAGCCGATGCGGTACAGGGCGCTGTCCCCGGCGAGGATGCCCAGGTAGGCGGCCAGGGCCATGAGGGGAAAGCTCGCGCCGCTGCGGGACACGAGGATGCCGCCGGTGAGGATGACCAGCTCCTCGCTCAGGGGCGCGCCCACACCACACAGGAGCAGCAGGAAGAAGACGGCGGGGTACGAAAAACCACTGATCCACAGTGCGATCTGCTCGTCCACCCGACCTCCTGCCGTTCCCGCTCAGGGTGCGCACCCCGAGCGGTGGGGAAAAGGGCGGAGCGCGGCGGCCCCGGTCCCCTGCCTGCTCAGGAATGAGTGGGCAGGAGCTGACGTACCAGATCCAACAACTTGCCGCGCTCCACCTCGCGCTTGACGAGGTAGCCATCGGCGCCCGCCTCCAGGCCGGCGGCGCGCTCCTGCGGGGTGTCCAGCGAGGTACAGAGGATGACCGGGATGTGGGACAGGCGCGGGTGGGCGCGGATGCGGCGGGTGAGGCCGATGCCGTCGAGCCGGGGCATCTGCCAATCACTCACGACGAGCTGGCACGCGGTGCGCTCGAGGATGCCCAGGGCCTCCTGACCGTCGGCGGCCGTCACCACCGAGTAGCCGGCGATTTCCAAGAGGGACTTGATGGCGAAGCGCGTGGTGAGCGCGTCGTCGCACACGAGGATGTGGGGGCGGCGCGTCTCGGGAGCGGCGCGCAGCACCACGGGCGTGGCGGCGGCGCGCAAGAGCTCGGGCGCGTTGAGCACGGGCACCACGCTGCCGTCGTCCAGCACGGCGGCGCCCGCCAGGTGCGTCACGTGGCGCAGGTGACGGCCCAGCGAGCGCACCACGATCTCCTGCTGGCCCACCACGGCGTCGATGGCGAACACGGCGCGCACGCCACCGAGCGCCAGCACCATGGCCGTCTGGGGCTTGCCGGACTCGAGCGCGAGCGGCAGCCGCGGCATGTGCAGGGACACGGAGAGCGGATGGAAGGGCAGCTGCTCGTCCTCCACGCGCGCCACCACGTGGCCGGCCACGGTGCCCACGTCGTCCGGGGCCAGGCGCAGCACGCGCTCCACGGCGTCCGAGGGAATGGCGACCACCGCGGTGCCGGCGCGCACGAGCAGCCCGAGGGCGCCGGCGAGGATGAGGGGCAGATCGATGGTGAAGCGCGTGCCCTGGCCCCGGGTGAAGGCGATGTCCACGGCGCCCTGCAGCCGCGTGGCGGTGCTCTGCACCACGTCCAGGCCCACGCCCCGCCCGGACGTCTCCGTCACCTGCTCGCGGGTGGAGAACCCGGGCTCGAAGACGAGCCGCGCGGCCTGCATGTCGGTGAGCTTGGCGGCCTCCAGGTCGCTGAGCATCCCCCGGCGCACGGCCGTGGCGCGCACGTTCTCCGGGGACAGGCCCGAGCCGTCGTCCTCCACCACCACCGCCAGGCGCGTGCCCCGGGGCTCCACCCGCACGGACAGCTGCCCGCGCGGCGACTTGCCCGCCGCCACGCGCTCGGAGGTGGACTCCAGCCCGTGGTCCAGGGCGTTGCGCACCAGGTGCTGCAGGGGATCCTTCAGCACGTCCACGATGCGCCGGTCGATGCGGACATCGCCTCCGGCGAGCACCAGCTCCACGTCCTTGCCCAGCCGCGCGGCCACCTCGCGCACCGTGCGCTTGAGCGGCTCGAGCATCTGCGAGGCGGGCACCATGCGCAGATCCCGCAGGTCATCGCGCACCACCTGGGCCACCAGCGCGAGCTGCTCGCCCTCGCGGTGCACGTCCTTGGACAGCTGCAACAGCTGCTTCTGCACGCCGCGCACCTGCCCCACGCCGGCGCGCAGGGACTCCAGGGCGCCGCCGCCCCCGCCGGACAGCGCGAGCTGCTGGGCCGCGCGCTCCAGTTGCAACAGGGCGTTGTTCGTCTGCTCCATCAGCTCGCGGTGCGCCTCCGCGCGGCGCAACTGCTGGGCGCGTCCCGCCGCGAGCTGCTCCACCTGCAGGGCCAGCGAGTCGAGCGTGCGCACCGACACGCGCACCGCCCGGTCCATGTCCTGCTGCTGCCGCCGGCCGGAAGCCGAGCGCGCCGTCACCTCGGGCTCGGCGGGGGCCACCGCGGGCTCGGGCGCCATCTCCTCCAGCGCCTCCAGCGAGCCGCGCAGCTGCACGAGCGCGCCCGCGATGTCCGAGGCCGCCACGCTGGCGCCAACGCCCGCCTCCTCCATGCGCGCGAAGCCGGCCCGGATGGAGCTGGCCAGCGACTCCACCGCCGTCACGCCCGCCACGTTGGCCGCGGCCTTGAGCAGCTCGGCGAGGCCCACCGCTTCCCACACCGCCCCGGGCCGATCCTCCAGCCCCGGCGAGCACAGCCGGCCCAGCGCCGCCTCCAGCTTCTCGAGCGTCTGCAGGCCCTCGCGCCGGAACTGCGCCGGAACGCGGGGCTTGGTGTCACTCGCCTGCGCCAGCCCGCCCCGGCCGAGTCCCGCCAGCAAACCGGACAACCCCTCGATGGCGGGCGGCTCCCCGGCGTCCCCCCGGTTGAGCGCCGCCTCGATGGCCGACAGGCTGCGCAGCGTGGAGTCCACGAGCCCGGGCGGCGGCACATGGCCCGGAGAGCAGCGCGCGAGCCCGTCCTCGATGGCATGCACCAGCTGCTCGATGTCCGTCAGGCCGAGACTGGCCGCGGAGCCCTTGAGGCTGTGCACCTCGCGCTTGAGGGCCGTGAGCTGCTCGGCGGCCTGCTCGGCCGTGCCCTGCTCCAGCCCCAGCACCGCGGTGCCAATGGTCTGCAACTGTTCGCGCGTCTCCGCGGCGAAGATGGGCCAGAGGCTGCGCAACACCCGAGGATCCATCGCGTCTTCCGCCCCTATCCCCGTCCCGCCACGGCGGGATCACTCAACTGCACGAGATCGAGCACCATGACCCGGTTGCGGGTGAGGAAGGTGAAGGGCCCCGGCGGCGGCTGGGAGAGGTCCGCGCGCGGCAACTCCTGCCGGCCGTCCACCTCCTCCACCGCCAGTCCGAAGAACTCCTCGGAGACCTCCACCACCACGACCCGACTCAAATCCGACATGCCCCCGCCCTCCAACCCCAGCACCTGACGCAGGTCCAGCACCGGCACCACGCGCGAGCGCGACACCAGGGCCCCCAACACATAGCGCGGCGCGCCCGGCAACGGGCACAGGCCGCGCGACTCCAGCACGTGGTCCACCGCGTCGATGGGCACCGCGTAGCGCTCGCCGCCCACGCGGAAGGACAGCACCGACATCGTCTCGCGACGCTCTTCCTGACGTGACTCGGCGAGCACCCGCGCGCGTTCGGCCAGCACCTCGCGGCGGCGCTCGGCGCTGAGCACCTGCGCGCCCTCGAGCACCGCCTGCGCCTCGTCCAGCTTGCGGCGCAAGAGCGTGTAGTCGATCTTCTCCCGCGACTCGTCGCCGGCCATGACCCTCCCCCTCTAGAATTTGCTGGCGGGCAGCTTGAGGATGCTGCGCACCTTCTCGCGCAGGTCATCCACCACCACGGGCTTGTTGAGGAACGCGCTCGCGCCCACCAACCGGCCCCGCTGACGGCTCGCGTCGTCCTTGAGCGACGTGAGCATCACGAACGGTGTGGAGAACAGGATGGGATCGGCCCGCACGGCGGCGCACAGGGCGAAACCATCCATCTCCGGCATCTGCACGTCCGAGATGATGAGATCCGGCTTGACCTCCCGGGCGCGGGCGAGCCCCTGGACTCCATTGCCCGCCTCGAAGAACTCCAGTCCCCAGCCCATCAGGTAGACCTGGATGAGGTGGGTGATGGTCTTCGTGTCCTCGACGATGAGTACCTTCATACTTCCTTTCCCTCCACGAACAGCCCCCCGGTCATAGTTGGTACTTCCCGACGAGATCGGAGAAGCGCCTGGACAGGTTGGAGAGGTTTCCCGCCACCTGCTCGATGCGTTTCGTCCCCTCCACGTTGTCCTGCATCGCCACCGTGAGCTCGTTCATCGCCGCGGCGATCTGCTCCACGCCAATGGTCTGCTGGCGCGTGTTGCCGGCGATCTGCCGGGCCGCCAGGGACGAGTCCCGGATGAGGTCGGACAGGCCCTTGATGGCCGAGCCGGCGCTCTGCGCGAGCTCCATGGCGGCCAGGGCGCGGCGGCTGCCCTCCTCGGTGGCGGACACGGCGGCGCGCGTGCCCTTCTGCACCTCGCCGAGCAGGGCGCGCACCTGGTTGGCGGCCATCTTCGACTGCTCGGCGAGCGTGCGCATCTCCATGGCCACCACGGCGAAGCCGCGGCCCTGGTCACCCGCCTTGGCCGCCTCGATGGAGGCGTTGAGCGCGAGCAGGTTGGACTGCTCGGCCACGTCCTTCACGGTGCTGATGATGTCGCCGATCTGCAGCGTCTGCTCGTTGAGGTCGGTGATGGCCAGGGCGATGGCCTTCACCTGCTCGCTGAGCTTCTCCATGGCGGCCACGCTCTCGTCGACGACCTTCTGGCCCTCGGCGCTCAGCGAGTCCGAGCGGCTCGCGCCGCTGATGACGGTGTCGGCGAAGGCGGTGGCCTGGCGGGACGTCTGGGCGATCTCCGCCACGGTGGCGCTCGTCTCGTGGATGGCGCTGGCCTGCTCGTTGGCCATGGCGGACTGCTGGGCGGAGGTGGCCAGCACGTTGGTGGCCTCGCGCTCCATGTCCGCCGAGGCGCTGCGCAGGTCCTTGAGCAGGTTGGTGAGCATCTCCGCCATGGTGGCGAAGCTGCGCGCCAGGTCCCCCACCTCGTCGATGCCGCTGGCGGCGATCTGCTGGCGCAGGTCCCCCGCGGCGAGCCCCGCGGCCGCGCGCGCCAGGCGCTCGAGCGGGATGATGAGCATGCGGCACAGCAGGGCGACGACCACCAGGCAGCCCACGAGCGCCACGATGCCCACGCCCACGCCGCGCCAGGCCATGCGCGACACGGACCGCTCGAGCACGCGCAGCTCCAGCCCCACCTGCACCGAGCCCACGCGCACGCCGTCCGCGCCCGGCGCGGCCCCGGGCGCCGGGGCATTCACCCCGGCGGACGTCTCCAGCACGGGCTGGCCGCCGACGTACAGCTCGTGCACGCCGCCCTGGGGGGACATGGCGGGCAGCTGGGCGGTGCTCACCAGCCGGGGCGCCTTGTCGTGGCCGAGCAGTTCCCCCCGCGGCCCGCGCACCACCACATAGGCGATGTCGGGCTGGTGGCGCAGGGTGGCGACGGTGGCCTGGCGCAGGGACTCGGTGTCCCCGGAGGACAGCGCGGCGGCCAGGTGGTGCGACAGCTCCTGGCTGGTGGCGGTGGCGCGCTTGGTGAACTCCTCCTTGAGCGCCTCGCGCATCTGCAGGGAGAAGGCGGCCACGAGCAGGGTCATCACCAGCGCGCCCGCCGCGCCCGTGATGAGCAGGATGCGGGTGCGCAGGCTGAAGCGGCGCATGTCCAGCCGCTGGATGGTGAGCGGTCTCAGACCCTGGCCGTCCACGGGGCCTCCTCATTCAAACGCGTGTCCCTCATCGCGCACCCGGTCTTCCCTGCTTCACCGCGGGCTCGAGCGCGCGCCGCAATCCACCCACTGTCATCGCCTCCACGCCTCGGAGCATGGTTTCGTCATCCAGCCCCTCCAGGGCGCGCAGCGCGTTGCGCCGTGCGCGCTCCGCCTCCTCGGGCTGGCCCAGCTTGCCGTAGAGCGCCACGAGCATGGCATGCCCGATGGCCAACTGGGGCTCCAGATAGAGCGCCTTGCGCACGGCGCCCACCGCGCCCGCCACGTCGCCGCGCGACTCGGCCATCATGGCCAGGAGCAGGTAGGCGTCGGGGGACAGCTCCCGCGCGGCCCGGCGCGCGAGCGCCTCGGCCTGCTCCACCTGCCCGAGGCTCGCCGCGATCCGGGCCCGCTGCAGCACGTCCAACACCGAGAGCGTATTGGCCTCCACGGGCGGCGAAGGGGCGGGATTCGACGGGGGCGCCCCCTCCGGCCGGGCGGCGGGCACGCCCCGGGCGGGAGACGGCGCGCGACGCAGGGGGCTCTGGGGCCGGGACACGAAGCGGATGGGGCCGGGGACCGGGGCGCGCACCGGCGGGAGCTCGGCCCGGGGCTTGCGCAGCACGGGGTGCCCGTCCACCGACGACTCCTCCAGACCCAGGCCCCGGACGAAGGGCAGCTCCGCCGGCGCCACGAAGAGCCACCCCCCGGGGGCCAGCGCTTCCACGAGCCGCGCCACCACGCCGGGGATGACCTCGGGGGGGAAGTAGATGAGCACGTTGCGGCAGAAGATGGCGTGGGCCCCGGACAGCGGGGGCGGATCCGTCACCAGGTTGTGCCGCCGGAACTCCACCCGGGCCCGCACCTCGGGCGGTACGGTGACACGCTCGGACTCCACGCACAGGAAGCGCTTCTCGAGCCCCATCTCCATGCGCCGCACCGACCAGGGCGAGTACACCCCCCGCCGCGCCTTCTCCAGGGCCCGGCCGGACACGTCCGTGGCCACCACGCGGATGAGCTCGGGCGTCAGCCCCGCCATCAACAGGGACATGACGATGCTGTAGGGCTCCTCCCCGCTGGCGCACCCCGCGCTCCAGACGAGGAAGGGGCCGGTGTGCACCGCGGCCGCGCGCGCCAGCTCGCGCAGCTGCTCCGGGTGGCGGAAGAAGTACGTCTCGCCGATGACGGCGTAGCCGAGGAAGGCTTCCACGGCGGCGGTGTCGCGCGCGAGCAGGCGCTGGAGGAAGTCGGCGGTGGGCAGGCCCTGGGACTCGGCGGCGCGGGTGAGGGCGGTGCTCAGCGAGCGGCGCACACTGGGCGCGAGCACCATCCCGCACGCCGAGCGCAGCACGGACTCCAGGCCGCTGAGCGCCGCCTCGTCCAGCCGCTCCACCCGCCCGGGCTCCTTCACGTGCCCTCCGGCACCGACAGCAGGGCCGAGGTGCGCAAGAGCGGCCGGACGCCCTCGGCGGTGCGACACAGGCCCGCCAGCAGGCCCGTGCGGTCCCACTCCAGGGCGGACTCGCCCGAGCCCGAGCCCTCCACCAGGACCGGGGACTCGATCAGATCCCGCACCCGGTCCACGAGCACCGCCACCAGCCGCGCGCCCCCACAGATGACCAGGTGGGCGTCCAACTCCGGCTCGCGCCGCACGCCCAGCAGCGCCGCCAGATCCACCACCACCGCGGGGCTGCCCCGGTAGAGCATGGTTCCGCGCACATGCGGCGCCGTGGTGGGCAGGGGCTCGATGGCCACCAGCCGGACCACCTCGAGCACCGCCTCCACGGGCAGCAGGGCCGTGGAGCCCGCCACCTCCACCGTGAGGTAGAGGCCTGGCAGGCGCTGATCCACCCCCAGGGTGCTCAACTCCCTTCGCAGCCGGACGATTTCCTCTTCCAGCGCCGACAAGCGCTTCTGGACCGACGCACGTCTCGCCTGGGCTTCAGCCGTCATCGGAGGGGAACCGAGCATGGACGTACGAGCGCGCCCCTGGGGGCGCACGGGAGGGAGGAAAGGGTATGCCGGCCGCGTGGACCCGTCAATGCGGGCGATAGGTCCGCCAGGACCCCGGGCGCACGACAAGAGGTGTGCGCAGGGAACGGGCAGGCGACTCGCACTGAGGTCGCGTGTTTCCGGGAGATGTGGTTTCATGGCGAGTCAGATGGAAGGTTTCCACCCAGGCGCAGTCCGGCGGAGCACGACGAAATGGTGACCGGCGACTCACAGGGTCCAGGTGATACGGGGGCGGACCCACTCATTGGCCGGACGCTCAATGGCCGCTTCAGCATCCTCGAGCCCATTGGCGTGGGCGGCATGGGCCGCGTGTACCGCGCCCAGCAGACGCCCTTGGATCGCGTGGTGGCGCTCAAGGTGCTCAACCCGCACTTCCCCACCAGTCGGGACCCTGGCTTCCAGAAGCGCTTCCTGCGCGAGGCCTCGCTGTCCTCCAAGCTCCGCCACCCCAACACGGTGACGGTGATCGACTACGGGCAGACGGACGACGGCATCTACTACATCGCCATGGAGTACCTGGAGGGTCGCACGCTCGGCCAGGCCGTGGCGGAGTCGGGCCCCCTGCCCTGGGCGCGCGCCCTGAGCATCGCCCAGCAGATCTGCCGCTCGCTGCGCGAGGCGCACAACCAGGGAATCGTCCACCGCGATCTCAAGCCCGCCAACATCATGCTGCTCAACGAGGCGGATCAGGACCTCGTGAAGGTGCTGGACTTCGGGCTGGTGAAGTCCATCGCCGCCGCCGACGACACGCCCAACCCGGAGATCACCCAGAGCGGCACCTTCCTGGGCTCGCCGGCGTACATGGCCCCCGAGCAGGCGCGCAACGAAGCGGACGTGCGCAGCGACGTGTACTCGCTGGGCGTGGTGCTCTACCAGATGCTGGTGGGCCGGCCGCCCTTCGTGTCCAAGGATCACATCGAGCTCATCTTCGCCCACCATAAGGAGCTGCCCCCCGCGTTCAGCTCCGTGCGGCCGGACATCACCGTGCCCGCGGGCATCGAGGAGGTGGTGCGCCGCTGCCTGGAGAAGCAGCCCGCGCGGCGCTACCAGACGATGGACGAGGTGCTCGACGCCATGCGCGCGGCGAGCATGGCGGCCGGCGGCCACAGCGGCATCTTCAAGCACCCCAACGGCCAGCACACCACCGGCCCGCACAAGACGCCCATCTTCGCGGGCATCACCGGGGACTCGTCCTCGGGCGGGGACACGCTCGCGGTGGACATCAGCGTGGAGGTGCCGCCCGACATCAAGAACGCCCGGCGGCGCACGCTCTTGATGGGCGGCCTGCTGGGCGGTGGCATCGCCGTGGCGATCACCGGCGGCCTGCTCTGGTACACGGGCGCCTTCAAGCACCGCGCCCCGGAGAGCCCGACGGCCCCCGTGGCCGCCGTGGCCGAGCCCACCAGCGAGCCCGCCGCCACGCCCGTGGAGGCCGAGCAGGTGGTGCGCTTCCGGCTGATGAGCCAGCCGACGGGCGCGCACGTCTATTACAAGGGCGAGGAGCGGGGCACGACGCCCCTGCTGCTGGAGATTCCCAAGCCCAAGGGCCAGGACACGCTCACCGCCGAGTTCGAGTTCATCCTGGACGGCTACCAGCCGGACACGGTCATCACCGGCGGCTCGGGGGAAGTGGTCTTCACCCAGCGCATGCAGCGCATGCGCGCGTCGGCCACCCGGGGCGGCTCCAACCGCATGGAGCGGGATCGGGGCTCGAACGCGGGGGATTCTCGCTCGGGGGTTCCCATCAGCGCGCCGGTGATGATGGAGTCCGACCCCGCGCCCAGCGCCCGGGCCGACGCCAAGGCGCCCGCGGGGGAACTGCCCGTGCCGATGATGGGTCTCACGCGCGGCGCGGAGACCCGGCGCAGCGGGCCCATGCCCTTCCAGGAGGGCATGCCCCGGCCGGTGGAGGTCCAGGGCAAGGACATCGTCTACACGCGCGAGGCGCTCGCCGCGCGGGTCGAGGGGACGATGCTGCTCAAGTGCATCATCACGACCCAGGGCGGCGTGGAAGGCTGCCGCGTCATCAAGGGCCTGCCGCACATGAACGAGGCGGTGGTGGATGCGCTGCAGTCGCGCACCTACAAGCCCATCCTCGTGCAGGGCCAGGCGGTGGCGGTGGACTACCCCTTCACCATCCGGATCGTGGCGCCCCGGCGTCGCTGAGCCGTCCAGGCACGCCCCAGTCCACCACGCGCCAGCCGCGGCGGGAGGCCTCCCGCCGCAGGCGACGGTCCGGGTGGACGGCCACGGGGCGACCCACCACCTCCATCACGGGCAGATCCGAATACGAGTCCGTGTAGAAGGCGCAGTCGGAGAGCGCCACGCCCAGCCGCGAGGCGCAGGCCTCCGCGTGCACGCGCTTGCCGTCACCGAAGCACAGCTCCCCGCGCAGCCGGCCGGTGTACACGCCCCGCGCATCCACCTCGAAGCGATTGCAGAGCACCTCGGCCAGCCCGAGCTCGCGCGCCACCAGCTCGGACATGTACTCCGAGGACGAGGTGAGCAGCACGAGCCGATCTCCCGCCGCGCGATGCGCGTCCAGGGTCCGCAGGGCCCCGGGGCGGAACTGCGAGCGCACCTGGGTCTCGTAGAACTGGGCGGTGCGCTCGCGCAGCCGCGCCTCGCTCGTGCCCTGGAGGGTGGCCAGGGCCCGCGCGAGCGCGTTCTTCATGGGGGCGAAGCCCAGGTGGTAGCGGGCGAGCCAGACACTGGCGAGCAGGGCCTGGGAGCGGGAGATGTGCCCCTGGGCGAACTCGTCACGCACCCAGAGGGAGGCCGAGTTCACCGCGAGCAGCGTCTTGTCCAGATCGAAGAAGGCGATGCCCATGGGTCCCCGCCCCTCCTCACCCACGCGGCGCGCCGGAGCCCTGGCGCCGTCGACGCCAGGCCACCACCGTCAGCCCCGAGGCCAGGGGCAGCAGGACGCCGGGCCCCGCGCCGCATCCGTTGGCCACCCCCTTGGTCACCGCCTGGAAGCCGCGGCCCAGTTGCGGATTCTCGCCGCATTGGACGGGGGGCAGGCCCCGGGGGTACGCATCACAGAACCCCGCGGCGCTGCCCACGTCGATGATGCGTTTGCTCGTCTCGCCCGGGTGCGCGGTGGGCTCCATGGTGGAGCCGGGAACCTCGGGCACGTGGTCGAGGCCCACCACATGGCCGAGCTCGTGCGTCACCGTGTTCTGCAGGTCCATGCCCACGCACGCGGTGGTGCGCACGCTGTCGCACAGCGGCGAGTCGGCGGTGGTGAACTCGTAGCCCCTGCCCGTCCCGGACGCGTTGAGCTCGATGTCGGCGTCGAGGATGTAGCCCGTGCGGAAGCTGAACGTGGTGGTGGTGAGCCCGATGGTGGCGTTGCCGTGCTCCCAGCAGCCGTAGTCGTTGGCGCAGGTGTCGGCCTCGAGGCAGGGGTCTCCAGGAGGCACGGCATCGTTGCAGTCCCGCTCGCGGAAGGTGATGACGTTGTCGTTGGGCCCGCCGTCCTTGTCGTAGCCCACCTGGGGATTCGGCAGGTCCGGGCCGCGGGTGAAGACGTAGTCGCTGCAGGTGTTGGACACCGCGCGCCAGGAGGCCACGGCGGCATCGATGGCGGCGAACTCGGAGTCCCCCGGGGTGCGCGCGCTGCCGGCGGGATCCAATCGGTAGAGGAACTCCCGGCCGGGCCAGACGACACAGAAGGGTCGGCCAGGCACCAGGGTGCGCCGGTAGTCCTGGGCCTCCGCCCCGGACGAGGCCAGGGCGAGCACCGCGAGCGGAGCCCATGCGAGGCGCCGCGTCACGAGCGAAGGCCTCCCCGCCGACGACGTCCCAGGAGCAGCCCCCCGGCGCCCAGCGCGAGCCACCCGGGGGCGGCGCCGGTGCTGGCGCATCCCGAGGAGACCGGGCCGAGCACGACGGCGCTGGGCGTGCTGACCGGGGTCGTGAAGCAGCTCTGGCTGGCGCCGCCCTTGGGGTAGGCGCCGCACACGAAGTCGCGCGAGCCCGCGTCGATGGTGCGCTTGGAGATCTCCCCCGAGGGGGCGCGGGGGTACATGACGGAGCCGCTGGCCAGGGTGTGATCCAACCCGAGCAGGTGGCCGAGCTCGTGCGTCATGGTGTTCTGCACGTCGGTGGCCACGCAGTTGCGCTGGGTGGCGCCCGGCTGGACGCACACCGGCGCATCCACGGTGGTGAAGGTGAAGCCGCTGGCGTTCAGCTGGATGTCCGAGTCGTAGATGATGCCGGACTTCTCGTCATAGGTGGTGAGCGTGAGGGCGATGGTGCGCTCGTCGCTGTCCCAGCAGTCGTAGGCATTGCCGCACGTCTCGTCGCGCCAGCACGCATCGGTCGAGGGCGCCACGTCGGCGCACCGCCGCGACCGGAAGAGGAAGAGGTTGCGGTTGTCCCCCTTGAGCACGTAGCCCACCTTGCGATCGTCCACGAGCGGCCCCTCGGCGAAGCCCAGGTTGCCGCAACCGTCGAACACGTCCTGCCAGCTCTTCACGGACGCGCGGATGGCCTGGAACTCCGCCTGCCGCTGGGCGTCGGTGCTCTGGGGGTTGCCCACGCTGCTCAGCTGCCAGGGGATGGTGGGCACCGTCCAGAAGAGGCACTGGGATTGCGAGTCACTCGCCGTCACGCGGCTGCGGACGTACGGGTCGCTCTGACCGAGCGCGAGCGCGAGCACCAGGGCGGAGATCATCACGGCCTCTTCTCCTGGGTCGCCGGAGACACGAGCGCCGCGCGGATGGCCGCCTTGAGCTCCGCGAGCGGCAGGCTCCGGGCCGGGGCCTCCACGGGCTCCTGGGTGGCCGGGTCGAGGACGAGCGTGTCCCCCAGGGACTCCGGCACGGCCTGGGCCTTGCGTCCCCCCTCGGGGGGCTGGACCTTGTACTTGCCCTGCGCCATCCCGGACACCCGGAAGGCATCGGCGCCCTGCCGCGCGAGGAAGACGACCACCTCCTCGCCTGGCGTGAACGTGGCGAGCCCACTGACCCGCTGGCCAATGTCCCCCACCCGCCCCCCGGGCTGCGTGACGAGCACCGTCGCGCCCGGCTGACCCTTGAGCGACTCGGTCACCTGGATCTCCACGTCGGTGACGATGCGGCGCCCGTCCCCGCTCCAACGGCTCTCCACCCGGCGCACCGTGCCGTGCACGATGGCGTCGGAGGACTGGGCGAGCTCGGGCAGTTCGGCACGCAACAGGGTGGTGGCGCCCGCTGGCCCACAGGGCAGGAGGACAGCCAGGAGCAACACGCGAAGCGACGTGGACAGTGTCATGCGAAGGCCCTCGAGGTGCGTCAGTTTAATGCATTGGCCCGGGAAGCGGGACGGAGAACCCGGCCGTTCGTTGACCACACAAGCCCGCTCCTGCTATCCGCGCCCTTCCGACCTATGGCCTCCGCTCCTCGTGTCCGATTCGCCCCGTCCCCGACCGGCTACCTGCACATCGGGGGCGCTCGCACCGCCCTGTTCAACTACCTCTACGCGAAGCGCCACGGTGGCGTGTTCATCCTGCGCGTCGAGGACACGGACCAGGAGCGCTCCACGCCCGAGTCCGTCAAGGCCATCCTCGACGGGCTCATGTGGCTGGGCATCGACTGGGACGAGGGCCCGGGCAAGGAGGGGCCCGCCGCGCCCTACTTCCAGACCCAGCGCCTGGACCTCTACAAGAAGTACGCCGATCAGCTCATCGCCGAGGGCAAGGCCTACCGCTGCTACTGCACGCGCGAGGAGATCGACGCGCGCCGCGCCGCCGTGGAGAAGGCCACGGGCAAGCCCGGGACCTACAAGTACGAGGGCACCTGCCGCGAGCTCAAGGAGCCGCCGCCGGGCCGCACCTCCGTCATCCGCTTCAAGATGCCCTCCCAGGAGGGCGAGGTGACGTTCGACGACAAGGCGCTGGGTCCCATCACCAAGGCCTACTCGGACCTGGATGACTGGGTGATGCTGCGCGCGGACGGCATCCCGCTCTACAACTACGGCTGCGTCATCGACGACCACACCATGGACATCACCCTGGTGGGCCGGGGCCAGGAGCACGTCAACTCCACCTTCCCCCAGCTGATGCTCTACCAGGCCCTGGGCTGGAAGCCGCCCGAGTTCGCCCACTTCCCGCTCATCCTCGGCCCGGACCGCGAGAAGCTGTCCAAGCGCAAGCACCCCGAGGCGGACGTGATGCTGCACAAGCGCCACGGCATCCTGCCCGAGGCCCTGCTCAACTTCGTGGTGCGCCTGGGCTGGAGCCACGGCAACGACGAGGTCATCTCGCGCGAGCAGATGATCGAGTGGTTCGACTTCGACCACGTGGGCACGACGTCCGGTGTGTGGAACCCGGAGAAGCTGCAGTGGCTCAACCAGCAATGGCTCAAGCTGCTGGCCCCCGCGGTGGTGGCCTCCACCCTGGCCGACTTCCTCGTGGCCAAGGGGGTGCAGATCAAGCCGGGCGATCCGCGGCTCGAGCGCGTGGTGCTCGCCTTCCGCGAGCGCGCCAAGACGCAGCAGGAGATGGCCGACATGGCGCTCAAGTACTTCCAGCACGGCGTGACGCTGGAGGAGAAGGCCGCGGCCAAGCACCTAACGGCCGAGTCCAAGCCCCTGCTCACCCAGGTGCGCGAGCAGGCCGCCGCGCTGCCCGAGTGGACCGCCACGGCGCTGGACGAGGTGGTGAAGAAGGTCAGCGAGCAGGCCGCGGTGGGCATGGGCAAGGTGGCCCAGCCGGTGCGCGTGGCCGTCACCGGCGGCACGGTGAGCCCCGGCATCGGCGAGACGCTGGAGCTGCTCGGCCGCGAGGAGTCGCTCCACCGCCTGGACGCCGCGCTCTCCCGGCCGTGACGGGCGGGGCCCAGGTTGGAGTGGACACCACTCCGCCCGGGCCCTATTGTTCCGGGCCGATGACACGAGTGCTTGACAGCCTGAAGGGCCTTTTCTATAAGGCGCGCCCGTTCGGGGCGGTTGCGGCGGCCCTGTGGACGGTAGTGGCGGCGGCGGAGGTGGTCAGCGGAGCGCAACTGCCCGATGGCTCGCAGAAGGTCGGCGAGAACAGGTATCGGGCACCGGGCGACTTCGAGAAGACGCTGGAGTATTACAAGACGGTCTACCCGGCGGGTTCGTATCCTCGGCGGGCGATCATCAACCAGCCGGGCGTGAAGGCGGTCCATATCAGCAACCCCTCGGGGAAGAATTTCGAGGGGCTGAACATCTACGAGGCGAATGATGAGGTTCGCGTCTATGTTGTTCCCCTGCAGTCGGTGCCCGGTGGTAGTAAGCCGGTGAAGAAGCCGGAAGCGAAGCCCGGGAAGAAGTCGCGGTAGACGGGCGGTAGGAAAAAAGGTAGTTGAAGTGGGCAGGTGGTTGCGGTAGGGAGAGGCAGCACAGCGGTCTTGGGGAATCGTCTAACGGCAGGACAGCAGACTCTGACTCTGCTTATCTAGGTTCGAATCCTAGTTCCCCAGCTCGTCGTACCCCGGTGTCAGACCGGCCCTGTCGTCTAGCGGTTAGGACGGAGCCCTCTCACGGCTCAAACTCGGGTTCGAATCCCGGCAGGGTCACTGTAGTACCAGTACCGCAGCGCCGCAGTCAGGCCCTGTCGTCTAGCGGTTAGGACGGAGCCCTCTCACGGCTCAAACTCGGGTTCGAATCCCGGCAGGGTCACACCGGAACGCCCGCTTCTCTCTTGAGAAGCGGGCGTTTCGCTTTTGCGGGCTCCGCCCGAGGGAGGCAGCGGGCGGACCCGCTCCTCCCCTCCCCACGTCAGCGGCCGCTGTTGCCGAGGCTCTCGCGGAAGGCCGTCAGCGCCGAGGCGAGGTTGGTCTGGGCCCGCTGGAGGTTGCGGCGCATCAACAGCGTGCGCACCCGCTCCGGCAGCGCCCGCGGCGACGAGGAGCCAAAGCCCACCAGCTCCAGGCGCAGCGTGATGGCGTCCAACAGGTCCGCCAGGTCCGCGTTCGGGCCCGCCAGCAACACTAAGTCCGACGACGCCGACTGCAGGCGCTCGGCGATCTCCCACCAGCCCGGGGAGCCCGTCTCCAGCACCACCACGGCCGCGCCCAACAGCGCGGGGGAGTCGGGCGGCAGCGGCACGGCCTCCAGCCCCTCGTCCAGCAGGGTGCGCAAGGCCGAGTTGCTGCCCACCACCGCCACCTGCCCTCCTGGGGCCACGCGGCTGGCGAGCTCGTAGGCCCGGAGCTGGGCCTCCATTTGCTGGCGGGCCGTGGGCGAGGCCTGTCCGCCGGCTTGCAGCAGCTCCGCCGCCTCACGCGCCACGCGGCGCGCCTGCTCACGGCCCTGGATGCGGCCCGCGCGGCGCTCCAGCGCGGCGCGCACCTTGGCCCGCACCAGCCGCAAGTCCTCGAAGGGCTTGAGGATGTAATCGCTCGCGCCCGCGGCGAAGGCGGCGATCACCGACTCCGAGCTGGAGTAGCCGGTGATCATCACCGCCTCCAGCGAGGGCTGGAGCGCACGCGCCTCGGCGATCAGCTCCACGCCACCCATGCCCGGCAGGTTCTTGTCGGTGATGAGCACGTCGAAGCGCTGCCCGCGCAGCATCTCCATCGCCTGCTCGGCGTCCTCGGCCAGGCTCACCACCAAGTCCGCCTCACGCGCCAACAGGCGCGCGCACACGTCCCGCACCACGGGCTCGTCATCCACGACCAGCACGGTCGAGGCGAGGGTTCCGCCACGCCCCTCACTCGTGCTGCCCTCGTCCGTCTCGAAGGGGAGGTCCATGCGCAGGAGAATCGCACAGCTCGCAACGGACTTCGAGCAGCGCCGAGAGGGACTTATGTTGGAGACGTGGCGAGCTTCACGGAAGCCCTGGAAGAGAACCCCGCTCCGCGTCGGCTGGGAGACGTCTGGCTGAACTACGAGCCTGGCCGCCTGCTCGGAGTCTCCCGGACGCCCTCCGCCTGGCAGCGGCAAGGCCCCCCCCTGCTCATGGCCCTGGCCGCCGTGCTCGCGGTGGGGGCCCTGGCGGCATTGATGGGAGGAGGTAGGGATTCCGCGGCGTCGCTCGTCCCCCTCGTGTTGGGGCTGGGCGCGGGCGCGCTGGTGGGCGTGGCCCTGCGCCTGGAGGCCCACCTGGGCCGTCGGCGCTTCGTGCTGCACTTCCGCTCCGAGCGGCTCCGCCTGGAGCGGCTGCGGTGGGCCCCGGGGGCCACGCGCCGCGAGTGGGTGCCCTTCGACAGTGTCACCGCCGTGGAGGTGGTGGAGCGGGCCTCGGGGCACCGCGCGCTGGTGGTGGTGTGGCGCGAGGGCGAGTCACACACCCGGCGCGAGGTGGTGGTGGATCACATCGGCCCCCGGGAAGACGAGGCGTTGGTGCGCGTGTGGCGCCTGCTGCACAACGCCTTCGGGCTCAGGGGGGCGGGGCTCGCCGGAGAGTGAGCTCCACCTCGGTCCCCGTGCCCTGCGTCGACGACAGGCGCATGACGCCCCCGGACTGCACCACCAGCTCCTTGCAGATGGACAGGCCCAGGCCCGTGCCAATGCCCACCGGCTTGGTGGTGAAGAGCGGCTGGAAGACCTTCTCCTGGAGCTCCGTCGCGATGCCGCAGCCGTTGTCCGTCACCGTGAGCAACACGTCCTGCTCACGCGACGACCAGCGCACCTCGATGCGCCCCGGCCGGCCCGTGCCTTCCATGGCCTGCGCCGCGTTGACGATGAGGTTGAGCAGCACCTGGCACAACTTCACCGGACCGAAGGCCACCTTCACCGGCTCGCCCATGGTGGTGATGCGGGCGCGGTCGCGCACCTCGGCGCGCGCCAGCTTCACCGCGAACGACACCACCTCGGCCACGTCCGCCGAGTTCTCCATGTCCTCGCCCCGCGCCTGGGCGCGCAGGCCCAGCGCCACGCCCCGCAGGTGGTCCGCGCCCGACGCCAGGTCCGTCAGCAGCGAGGGCAGGTCCTCCAGCACGCTCGCTACCTCGGGCGAGGGGTCCGTCGCCAGGTGCTTGGAGGCGTACTGCACCACGCACTCGAGATCCCGGCGCAGCGAGGCCACGTTCTGGGACAGGTAGCCCACCGGGCCCATCAGCTCGTGCGCGATGCCGGTCGTCACCTGGCCCAGCGTGGCCAGACGCTCGGCCTTCATCATCCGCCCTTCCACCTCGCGGATGCGCAGCTCCAGCCGCGCGATGCGCAGCCCGTCCTCGAGCGCGGCGAGCACCTCGGCCCGGTCCCACGGCTTGACGAAGTAGCGGCTGACCTGACCCCGGTTCACCGCGTCGATCACCGCCTGCATGTCGGAGTAGGCCGTGACGAGCATGCGCTTGGCGTCCGGCGCCAGCGTGCGCGCGCGCTCCAGCAGCTCCACACCCGTCATGCCCGGCATGCGCTGGTCCGACAGGATGACGCCAATCTCACTGCGCTTCTGCTCCAGCAGCGTCAGGGCTTCGGCGGGGGTCGAGCAGCGGAAGATGCGGAACTTCTGGCCGAAGTTCGCCTCGAACACCCTCAAGTTGAGCGCGTCGTCGTCGACATAGAGGACGGCGGGGAGGTCAGACGGATTCATGGAGTTCCTCTCTGGGCCAGGCCGACCGGCACACACCCACCCTTCCAACCCACTGCGCCCACGCCCCAAGAGATACCACGTCGCGCGCCAAACCCCATGGGCCGTGTTTCACGGTCCAACGGTGCACGGGCCTCGGGGGGCAGCACCCTGTCCGGTGTCCAGCCTACCTGGGAAAAGCTCAGCGAGGGGAAGAGGAGGAAGGCCGTGAATCCACGGTGCGCTCCGCCGTCCCGCGTCCCTGGGGTTCCAGGGCTCCGCGCACCGCGGCCACCGAGCCGAACGAGCCCTGGCCCAACGCGCTCAACCGCGACAACAGGGGCGCCGGCGCGTCGTTCTCCCGGGCCAGCCAGACGAGTTGACGACAGGACAGAGGGAACACGGCCCCCTGCAGGGCCTGGGTCAGCGCCGCGTCGTTCTCCGACCCCTGCGCCTCTGGAGAGAAGGGTTTCATATCGTCGTCGCTCACGGTCTGAAGTTAATCCATTCACCTGCGCGAGGCGCGTTCTTCTCCGGCCCTTTTGACCAGGCGGGCGGCCGGTCGCTCGATGCTCTCGCCCGCCCCCACTGGTGCCAGGCCTCGTCGGCCCCATTCTATGCGGGCACTCCCACACCGCACGCGGAGGAAGACATGGCGAAGAAGAGCCCGGGCTATTCGGAGAACATCGAGCACGTGGAGGCCACCCGCCCCGAGCCGTGGCCCGGCATCAAGGGCCGCTCGGAGGACAAGGAGGAGGAGCTCCCCACCGGCACCCGGCGCGCGGAACAGGCCGACGTCACCGAGGCCCAGCGCAAGCTGGAGCACGACGTCGAGGACGCGCAGAAGACGCGTGAGTAGGCCCCCGTGCCCCTGGCGGGCCGCCCATGAAGGCGGCCCGCCCGGACAACGCTAGAACAGCAACCGCATCGGGTGCTCGAGCAGCGCCCGGAGCTCCCGCAGGTACTCGGCGCCGATGGCCCCGTCGATGACGCGGTGGTCGCCCGAGAGCGTCACCGTCATCACCTTGCGGATGACCATCTGCCCGTCGCGCACCACGACCTTGTCGGCCACGGAGCCCACCGCGAGGATCGCGGCCTGGGGCGGGTTGATGACGGCGATGAACGAGTCGATGCCGTACATGCCCAGGTTGGACACCGTCAGCGAGCCGCCCGTGTACTCCGCCGGCTTGAGGGCCCGCTTGCGCGCCCGCTCGGCCAGGTCCCGTGCCTCGGCGGAGATGGCCGACAGGCCCTTCTTGTCCGCGTCGCGGATGATGGGCGTGATGAGCCCGTCCTCGATCGCCACCGCGATGCCGACGTCCACCGACTCGAAGTGCAGGATGGCGTCGCCATTGAGCGCCACGTTCATCTTCGGGTAGCGGCGCAGCGCCATCGCCGACGCCTTCACGATGATGTCGTTGACCGAGACCTTGGACTCGACGGCCTTGGCCTCCTCGCGGATCTTCAGCGCGGCGTCCATCTCCACGTCCACCGACAGGTAGAAGTGGGGCACTCCGGGCTTCACCTCGGCCATGCGCTGGCTGATGACCTTGCGCATGGTGGAGACGGGCACGGACTTCGGCTCGGGACGCGTGCCCGGAGCCGCGGCGGCGGCGGTCGGCTTGGACGCGGCGGCGGCCTTGGGGGCCTCCGCGCGGGCCGACTCGACGTCCCGCTTGACGATGCGACCCAGCGGACCCGAGCCCTGGATGCGCGACAGGTCGAGCCCCTTCTCCTGGGCGATCCTGCGTGCCAGCGGACTGACGCGCAGACGGCCACCGGGCGTGGACACCGGCTCCTTGGCCTTGGGGGCCTCGGTGGCGGCGGCGGCCGGCTTGGGCGCGGCGGACTTGGACTCGGCGGGCGCCTTGGACTCGGCGGCCGGGGCCGGCTTCGCCCCACCCTTGCCCGCCAGGTACGCGATGGGCGCGCCCACCTTGGCCGTCTCGCCTTCCTTCACCACGATGCGCGCGAGCACACCGTCGTCGTAGGCCTCGACCTCGAGGTTGGACTTGTCCGTCTCCACCTCGGCGATCGCCTCGCCGGAGGAGATCTTGTCCCCCTCCTTCTTGAGCCACTTGACGATCTTGCCCTCGGTCATCGTGGGCGACATCGACGGCATGGCGATGGCGATGCCCTCGCCCCCTCCGGACGCGGCGGGAGCCGACTCGGGCTTCTTCTCGTCCTTCTTGGGCTCGGCCTTGGGGGCCTCGGCCTTCTTGGGCTCGGCCTTGGGCGTCTCGGCCTTCTTCTCGGCCTTGGGGGCCTCGGCCTTCTCACCCTTCTCGCCGAGCATGGCGATGGGCGCACCCACGGTGGCCATCTCGCCCTCGGCGACGAGGATCTTCAGCAGGATGCCGTCATCGTAGGCCTCGATCTCGAGGTTCGACTTGTCGGTCTCGCACTCGGCGATCGCTTCGCCGGAGGAGACCTTGTCGCCCTCCTTCTTGAGCCACTTGACGATCTTGCCCTCCTTCATCGTCGGAGACAGGGAGGGCATCTGGATGGGCGTAGCCATACGGGTCTCAGGCTCCCTCGCGGTAGAGGACCTTCTTCACGGCGGCGATGATCTTGGGCGCGTCCGGCTGGATCGCGTTCTCCAAGTTGGCCGCGTAGGACATGTTCACGTCGAGGCCGGTCACGCGCACCACGGGCGCGTCGAGGTCATCGAAGGCCTTGGACTGGATGATGTCCACCACCTGGGCTCCCACGCCCGCCAGCGGCCAGCCCTCCTCCACGATGACGGCGCGGTTGGTCTTGCGCACCGAGGCGAGGATGGCCTCCTCGTCCAGGGGCCGCAGCGTGCGCAGGTCGAGGATCTCCACGGAGATGCCCTCGGACTCCAGCTGCTTGGCGGCCTCCTCGCAGAAGTAGTACATGCGCGACCAGGTGATGAGGGTGACGTCCTTGCCCTCGCGCTTCACGTCCGCCTTGCCCAGCGGAATGACGTGCTCGCCCTCGGGCACCTCGCCCTTGATGGCGTAGAGGCGCTCGCCCTCGAACATGACGACGGGGTTGTCGTCGCGGATGGCGGCCTTGAGCAGGCCCTTGGCGTCCGCCGGGGTGGCGGGGGCGATCACCTTGAGGCCCGGGAAGTGGGCGTAGGTGGACTCCAGCGCCTGGCTGTGCTGGCTGGACAGACGGCCACCGGCGCCGCCCGGGCCGCGGAACACGATGGGGCAGCGCAGCTGGCCGCCCGACATGTGCCGCAGCTTGGCCGCGTTGTTGACGATCTGGTCCATCGCCAGGATGGCGAAGTTCCACGTCATCATCTCCACCACCGGACGCAGGCCGACCATGGCCGCGCCCACGCCCAGGCCCGTGAAGCCCAGCTCGGAGATGGGCGCGTCGATGATGCGCGCGCTGCCGAACTTGTCCAACAGCCCCTGGGACACCTTGAAGGCGCCCTGATAGCGACCCACTTCCTCACCAATGAGGAAGACGTTGGCGTCGCGCTCCATCTCCTCGGCGAGCGCTTGATTGAGCGCCTCGCGGTACATCAACTCGGCCATGGTGTTGGCTCCGAAATGCGAAAGGGTTCAGTCAAACAGCGGGACGACTAGCTCTTGAGACCGGCGGCCTTGTCGGCCTTCTCCGCCTGCTCGCGCGGCTCCAGGTCCCACGTCACCTTGAGGTCCTTGCCCGAGGGGTACGAGGGCCAGTTGTCCACCTTCTCGCCCAGCACGCGCGCGCGGGGGCGAACGTCCTCCTCGCCCTCCTCCACGATGGTGTCGCGCCACAGCTCGTCGAGGCTCGGCTCGGGCGACTCGTCGGCGAACTTCACCGCCTCGTCCACCTGCTCCTTGATCTCGTTCTCGATGGCCTCGAAGTCCGACTCCTTGGCCAGGCCCTCCTTGAGGGCGTAGTGCATGAGCCGGGGGATCGGGTCGTTCTTGCGCTCGTCCTCCACCTCCTGCTTGGAGCGGTAGGTGGCGGGGTCCACCACCGAGTGGCCGCGGAAGCGGTAGGTGTTGGCCTCCATGAGCACCGGGCCGTTGCCGGCGCGGATGTAGGCGGCCGCGTCCTTCACCGCCTCGTACACCTTGAGCGCGTCCATGCCGTCCACGGCCTCGTGGCGCATGTTGTAGCCGGCGCCACGCTTGTGGATCTCCGGCACCGCGGACACGCGCGCGATGGCCGTGCCCATGCCGTAGCGGTTGTTCTCGCAGATGTAGAGCACGGGCAGCTTCCACTTCACCGCCATGTTGAGCGTCTCGTGGAAGGCGCCCTGGTTGGCCGCGGCGTCACCGAAGTAGCACACGGTGATGCGGTCCTCGTTGCGGTAGCGGCTGGCGAACGCCATGCCCGCGGCGAGCGGAATCTGCCCGCCCACGATGCCGTAGCCGCCGTAGAAGTGATGCTCGATGTCGAAGATGTGCATCGAGCCGCCCTTGCCCTTGCTGTAGCCGCCCGTGCGGCCGAAGAGCTCCGCCATGATCATGCCGGCGTGCGAGCCGCGCGCGAGCGGCTGGGCGTGATCGCGGTAGCCCGAGAGCATGTAGTCGTCGGGGCGAACCGCCTCGTTGACGCCGACCGCCACCGCCTCCTGCCCGATGTAGAGGTGGCAGAATCCGGCGATCTTCCCCAAGCCGTACTGCTGCTGGGTGCGCTCCTCGAAGCGGCGCATGAGGTACATCTTCCGGTACATCGTCAACAGCAGGTCTTTCGAGTAAGCGCTGGCCACCGCCACTCCTCCGTACAGTTGAGACCGCCCCCATCCGGGACGGAAAACGCCAAGCGCCTCACATAGCGCGCGGCAAGGGGACTGCAAGGGCTTTTGTCTGCCCGTAGAACAAACTACGCGGACAATCCGGGTTCAGCCGCACCGCGTCAAGCGTCGGGGTCGAAATGCGGGACCGAAACGATGGTCTCCAGCAGCGGCACGGGCCGACCCGAATGGTCCGTGGCGAGGTGGATGACCCGCGCGTCGGGGAAGCGCCGCGCGTAGTCGTTGACGTGCGTGGGCTCGTTGTCGAAGGCGGCGATGAGCGTGCCCCACGAGCCCAGGCGCGCATGGGCCTCGCGCTTGAAGGCATCGTCGTCATCCTCCGGGCGGGGCTTCATGAGCAGGTGGACACGCGCGTCGTCGGGCACGGCCAGCCCATGGCGGCGCATGCAGGACTCGGTGCCCGCGCGCATGCCCTCGTGGCGGCCCGTCACGTAGACGAGGTGCGCGCCCGCCTCCACCACCGCGCGGGTGAAGGCCGCGGCGCCGGGAACGACCGTGTCGTCCACGCAGTAGTCGCTCGTGAAGAAGCGCTCGAGCCAGAAGGTCCGGGCCGCCGCGAAGTGCGCCTCCACCTCCGGCTCGGACAGGCCGCAGTTGCGCATGGCCCCCCGCATGTCGAAGCCGCTGTCCCAGTGGCGCGGCTCGCACAGGCCCAGGGCCTGTTGCGACACGGAGACGCCGAACTCGCGCAGGATGCGCGCCTGCCGGGGCCGGTTGTCGAAGAGCGTGGAGTCCAGATCGAAGGCGAGCACCGCCCGCGGGCCGAGCGCGCGTGCCCGCTCCAGCACCTCGCGCAACGCGAGGCGCCAGCCCTCGCCCACCCTGCTCTTGAAGTCGGAGACCATGGGCCCTCTATAGGGCACATGGCCTGGCGGCGTTCGGGAATTCGCTCCCTCAGGCGGCCGATCGGAGGGGCTGGGGCCGAGGAGGCTGCTCCTCGGGGTACAAGCGCACCATGCGCTTGATGCCATTGCGGTCCAGCACCAGCCGCGCGAGGTGCAACGACACCCGCTCCTCGCCCGCCTCCTGGACGGTGAACCGGAAGGCCAGGTCCACCTGGTAGCTCTTGGTGCCCCGCACCCGGCCCACGGAGAAGTCCTCCAGGTCCACGTACTCCAGCGCGTACTCCGGCTCGTCCATGTCGCGCAGGAAGCGGCCCACGTTGATGCGGATGATGTCGGTGATGCCGCTCACGCCCCGCTCGGTGCGCGGCAGCAGCTTCACGTCCAGCACCACCTGCTTCTGGTAGCGCAGCACCGTCTCGGACAGTTCGCCCTGGGACGCGGTGATGAGATCGTCCCGGAAGCGCAGCGCCACGAGTTCCTCGGGCACCCGCACCGCGCGCCCGTAGTCCACCTTCTCCTCGCAGACCCCCAGGCACTTGCCCGACACCGGCTCCACGATGCGCGCCATGCGATCATAGAGGTGCCGCGCCGCCACCTGGCTGAACATGCGCCGCATGCCTTCCTTGATGCGGTCCTTCATCATGTAGCCGCCGATCATGATGAGGAAGAAGTTGAGGCTCGCCTCGGTGAAGCGCACCTGCGCCCAGAAGGCCACCACCGAGGCGAACGTCATGGCCACGCCCGCGGCGAGCGCGAAGAGCACCTCTTCCCAGCCCTGGCGCTTCTGGGCCCGGCGCGCCGACAGGAAGAGGATGTTCATGCAGAACTTCTTGAGGAAGCCGAAGCGGTGCAGGTACTCCTCGTTGTCCCCCGTGGGGCTGATGACCGAGCGCAGCGCGTGGGCACGCCGGTACTGCTCCTCGCGCAGCACCTCGTCCATCAACTCCTTGCGCAGCTCGAAGGACAGTCCCGCGCGTGGCAGCGCGGCCATGTCCGCCACGGCCTTGCGCAGGAACTGCTCCACCGTGAGGCTGAGGTACTCGTCCACCAGCCGGATGGAGGCGCACGTCTTGTCCTGCAGCCGCCGCCGTTGCACCTCGCGCGCCCAGACCCGGAAGCGGTCCAGGATCCGCCGCACGCCCTCGCGCGTCGCCACCGCCTCACGCTCCATGGCCGCGCAGTTCGAGGACACGTGACCGTCCTCGCACCGTGACTCCACGTCCCGGGCGAAGCGCCGCAGCACGCCGCGGAAGACACACGACAGCAGCTTCGCCTGGTGGATGAGCGCGGCCTCGCTCTCGGTCCCCGCGCGCAGCGCCTTCTCCAGCCGCACCAGCGGCGAGCCGTCGGAGAACTGCAGCTCCTCCAGGCTCATCACCGGTGTCTTGAAGCGCACGTAGTTGTGGATGTCCGCGTAGAAGTTCGCGCGCGGGTACGTCTCCGCGTCGATGTTCAGACTCGCCGGCAGGAAGACGTACGTCTCCACGAGATAGCGCGTCTCGGCGTCGCTACCCGAGGGCTGGTACTCGAGCTTGAGCTCGAACTGCTTCCGGTCGTGCACTTCCAACCGGTTCTGCAGCAAGGGAGAAGATGCCGGGGACACGCGGAGGAGTCTACGTCACGACTCCGTCACACCCTAGTGGCCCTCGGTCCGCGACGCCCTGCAGCGGACGTTGTCCGGGGCCCGGGCGCTCGTTTGGTGGCGCAACCTTTTCGCGCCTAGCCGCCGGTGCCCGTGCGGGACGAGGGCGGCGAGGAGGTACCGCCCGGGGTCAGGGACTCCACGGGCGCCGCCGGGGCCCCGTGCGCCTTGGGGCGGGCGTTCCACAGGAAGAGCATCAGCACGCCGCCCACCGCGGAGAAGCCGATCATGCTCGGGCCCCAGGCGCCCCAGCCGAAGTTCTCCAGCAGCCAGCCCATGCCCACGCCCACCACCGAGCCGCCCACGTACTGCATGCCGTCGAACATGCCCGCGGCGGTGGCCGCGGCCTTCTTGCCGCCGAAGTCCATGGACGAGGTGCCCGAGAGCATGGAGTGCACGATGCTGATGGAGAACGAGTTCACCACGAAGGCGGCGATCACCAGCTCCAGGCTCGGCGCCTTCCAGATGATGGCCATGCACACCACCTGCAGCACGTAGCCGATGAAGGCCACGGGCGGCCGACGCGCCTTGAAGAGCAGGTCGGACAGGAAGCCCGCGGAGAACGCGCCCGCGATGCCCGCGACCACCACGCCAAAGGCGCCCTTCTGGAACACGGGGCTGTCCAGCGGCAGCTTCTGCGCCTCCTGCATGTAGCGCGGGAACCACTGCTCGAAGCCGTGGCGCACGAAGCCCGTGCAGAACTCGGCCGCCGCGATGGTGAGGGTCACGGGGTTGGTGAACACCACGCGCGCCACGTAGGACAGGTCCACCTTGCCCGTGTACCCGCTGGAGGCATCCGCCGTGTCCAGCGCGGGCAGGCCCGCCTCGTCCGGCGCGTCGCGCACCCACAGGAAGGTGAGCACGCCCAGGGTCGTCATCACCAGCGCGGGCACGAAGAAGACGAACTGCCAGGGCAGCGTGGCCACCAGGAAGGGCGCGATGAGGAAGATGAGCGCCCGGCCGCCCTGGATCATCGAGCCGAAGATGGCGGAGAACACGCCGCGCTCGCTGATGTGGAACCAGCCCGAGTTCACCTTGATGAGCGCCAGGGCCGAGTACGACTGGAAGTACATGTTCAGCGACCAGACCGTGGCCAGGTAGCCGAGCAGCACCGTGCCCGTGCCGAGGAAGCCCAGGTACGCCCCCAACCCGAAGGCCAGGTTGAACACCACCGCGCCCACGGCGCCCAGCAGCATGGCGCGGCGCCCCCCGATGCGGTCGGCGAAGGGGCCGTTGAAGATGGCCGAGATGCCGTAGATGAGCGTGGCGGCGCTGATGATGGCGCCCACCTGCGTCTTGCTCCACCCGTACTTCCCCGACAGCGTCGCGTTGGCGAAGGAGAAGTTGTAGCGGCCCATGTACATGGCCGCGTACATGGTGCCCAGGGTGAGCCAGTTCTGGGCGCGGCGCAGGCGGAAGGCCCGCGAGTACTCCGGCCGCGGGGGCAAGGACGAAGGAGCAGCGAGGTGCATGTCGTGAGGCACCCTATCCGTCTTGGCGCCCCGCCGCCAATCACCCGCCCCCCGATTCACGCCTGCTCGGCCAGGAGCCGCAGCAGACACAGCTCCGTCTTCGCATCGGGCACCTGGCCCGCGCGGCACAGCGCGAGCAACTCGCCGAACGGCCGCCACCGCACGTCCCCGCCCTCCTCCAGCGGCGAGCCATCCCCCGAGGGCGGCTCGGGCACGAGGCCCGTCACGTCCACCGCCGCGGGAAACACCTTCTCCGACAGGATGCCCGGCGCCACGAAGAAGCCCGCGCCGAGCAGCCGGACGTCCTCGGGCCGCACGACGTAGCCCGCCTCCTCGCGCACCTCCTCGGCCGCGCGGTGGCGCAGGCCCGCCTCGCCGCGATCCTCGGGCTCGAGCAGCCCCGCGACGATCTCCTCCACCCGCAGGTAGGACGCACCGTCCGGGAGCACCATCGGCTTGTCACGCCGGAAGTACGCGGCGGGCCGCAGGTTCATCCGCGTGAGCACCTCCAGGCCCGACGCACCGCGCCGAAACACCACCACCGCCACCGCGTCCAGGCGCGGGCGATCCACCACGTCCACCCGGTACACCTCCGACGTCGAGCCGTCCGCGCGCCGGTTGCGGCAGCGCAAGCGCTTGAGGCGCAGGAAGCCCTCGTCGCACCGCGCCGTCGAGGAGAAATCCTCGATGATCTCGATATCCGTGACCGCGCTCCCCGTGTCCGTACGCATGCCTGCTCCTTGAGCGATGAATCGACGTCGGGGCGTTGCTTGCCCACCCCCAGAGGATCCCGTACCTTGCGCCGTCTTGTAGCAGTCAAATTCCTCACTGCCCCTGGATCGCCCCCTCGAATGCGACGCCTCCTGCCCGGACTTCTCTCCGTCCTGCTCTGTGCTTCGTGCATGCCCGTCATGGAGGGCAATGACATCGACCTGTCGGGGCAGGAAGTCCGCCTCACGCTGCTGCACACCTCGGACATCCACTCGCGCCTCATCCCCTACGACTTCTCGCCGTTGAAGACGGACACGGACCTGGGGATCGTGCCGGAGGCGGGCCCGTTCGGCGGCGCCACGCGCATGGGCGCCATCCTCAAGCGCGAGCGCAAGCGCTCCGAGCGCGTGATGCACCTGGACTCGGGTGACTGCTTCCAGGGCGCGCCCATCTTCAACCTCTTCAGTGGCGAGGCCGAGTTCAAGTTCCTGTCGCGCATGTACCTGGACGCGGCGGTGATCGGCAACCACGAGTTCGACGCGGGCCTGGGCAACTTCGTGCAGAAGGCGCGCGACTTCGCGAGCTTCCCGCTCATGGCGGCCAACTACGCCTGGGACAGCCCGAAGGATCCCGGCAACAAGCAGGCGCTGCTCAACAGCGTGCCCTACGTCATCCGCAACATGCAGGGCCTGCGCGTGGGCATCATCGGCATGGCCAACATCTCCTCGCTCAACTCCCTCGTGGAGGGCGGCAACTCGCTGCAGGCCACGCCCCTGGAGCAGAACGAGGTGGCGCGCGCCTACGTGCAGATGCTGCGCCCGGTGGTGGACCTGATCGTCGTCGTCAGCCACCTGGGCCTGCACGAGGACCAGGATCTCATCCGCGGCTACGAGGCCTTCTACGAGTACGAGCGCGCCAAGCCCTTCATCGAGCGCGCCCAGGAGCCCTGGCAGATCCTGGAGTGGGCGGATCCCGCGCTCGCGGGCCAGCCCAAGGCGGTGGTCAAGGTGCTCATCCCCGGCGTGTCCGGCCTGGACGTCATCCTCGGCGGTCACCTGCACGTGGTGCTCAACCCGCCGCAGCAGCTGAGCGACCCGAGCGGCCGCAAGGTGGTGCTGGCGCACTCGGGCGCGTTCGCCAAGTACGTGGGCCGCCTGGACCTCATCGTGAAGGTGCCCACCGCCGAGGAGCGCGGACCGGATGGCGCCGAGGTCGTCAGCCAGACCTTCAAGGCCTTCCCGGTGGACGGCCTGTGGTGCGACGACGCCATGCGCGCCTACTACAAGGACAACTACTGGAACCCCGGCCAGTTCATCAACGCGCCCGGCGTGCGCGAGGCCCTGGCCAAGTGCCAGGCCCAGGAGGACCGCGAGACCACGGATCTCATGCAGTCCTACCTGCTGGGCATGGACTTCAAGCTGCAGCTGACGTCCATCTTCTCCTACGCGCCGCGCAACCTCGAGCGGCGCAACAACTCCTCGGGCGGTGACTCGCCGCTGGGCAACATCACCGCGGACTCCATGCGCAAGCGCCGCGCGGTGGAGGCGGAGATGGCGCTCACCAACTCGCTGGGCATCCGCGACAACCTCTACGCGGGCGCGGTCACCCAGGAGTCCATGTTCAACGTGTTCCCCTTCGAGAACACCATCAACATCATGAACCTGTCGGGCTCGGAGATTCAGGAGATGCTCGACTTCGTGACCGAGCGCTCGGCCGAGCGCGGCTGCGTGAGTCAGGCGCAGATCTCCGGCGCGCGCTTCACCATGGATTGCGCCCAGGTGCAGATCAACGACCTGCGCATCGCGTGCGAGCAGAGCCAGGGCGCCAAGGACTGCCCCCAGACGGGTCGCGAGGGCCATGCGCCCTGGCAGTGCCTGTCGGACGTGGACGGCAGCCGGTGCTATGCCCACCCCGCCATCGACATCTCCATCAACGGCAACCCGCTCAACCCCAACGGCATGTACCGCGTGGCGGTGAACGACTACATCGCCAAGGGGGGCTCGGGCTTCAACGTGCTCAAGCGCAACACCACGCGCCAGGAGACGGGCATCTCGCTGCGCGACTCGCTCATCGGCTACATGCAGGGCTTCTGCACCTGTGACGACATCAACGCGGGCCGCACCACGTCCGCCACCGGCGAGCACTGCGGCGCGCTGCGCGACGGCAAGTGGACGGTGGACGAGCAGCTGCGCAACGTGTGCCGTCAGGCCCAGGAGTTCCAGGACGCCCTGGCCAAGAAGGTGGGCGAGTGCACCTGCCTGCAACTGCTCCAGTCTCCGGCCAACGCCTCCGAGCGCTGCCAGGTGCAGGGGCTCACGCCGGAGATCATCCAGGCCACGTGCGGCGTGCCCCCGGGGCCGTACGCCGGCCGCTGCAACTGCCGCGAGGTGATCGCCGGAGCGCAGGAGTGCGGCTCGGTGACGGGCCAGCTCAAGCGCTTCTGCGAGAACCCGGTCAAGATGCCCCTGGCCAACGCCTCCGAGGACGGCCGCATCGGCCGCAAGGTGAAGTGATGAAGACGACCCAGCTCCTCCTGGCCGCCACGGCGGCGGCCGCCGTCTCCGGGTGTTACGCGGTGGAATCCCCCCCGCTGTCCGGCGTGGGCGCGTTCCGGGTGGACGTGCAGCGGCTGTCCACGGTGGCCGACGACGGCACCCTGCAGCCGCTGAGCGTGGTGCCCACCTGCCTCAAGCGCTACAACGACACGCTCGAGCAGGTGCCCGCGGACCAGCGCGGCAAGTCGGACTGCCGCTACGTCATTCCCACCGGACAGGTGGAGATGCAGGTGAGCGTCACCGCCCTGGGCAAGAGCGGCGAGCCCATGGACTTCAATGGCCCGGTGAGCTTCAAGATGGACCCGGGTGAACTCGCCGGGGACTACGGCTACGCCTGGGTGCAGATCACCAAGGGCGTGGGCGTGGGCACGCTGCGCGCCCAGCACCTCTTCGGTGAAGTGCGTGTGCTGGTGGCCGACGAGCCCGTCAAGCTGCACTACATCAACGGCGCCGTCGCGGGGGACCCCACCAAGCTGCCCCAGGAGCCCACGACGCGCAGCTATGCGTCCAGCGCCTCGCTGCCCATGTACTTCCAGGAGCCCTCGCTCGCGGCGATCCAGACGCCGCAGGGCTTCGACAACCGCACCTCGCCCTTCGTCAACCAGTTCGTCACCATCGGCCGCATGCCGGAGGCCGGTGGCGCCCTCAAGCGCGACTGTCCGGGCATCGACGACAACCAGGACGTCACGCTGCTCGTCACGGGCACGGACCCCTCGGGCTTCTTCGTCACCGACATCACCGCGTGCCCCGTGCCGGAGAACACCTCCTCGGCCTCGGGCGTGCGCGTGGCCGAGCCCAACGGCTACCTGCCCGGCACGTACGGCTCCATGTTCGTCTACAACTACAGCTTCCCCGAGGGCCTCTACCCCGGGGATCTGCTGTGGACGCTCGCGGGCTCCATCCAGGAGTTCACCTCCACCACGCAGCTCACCTTCCCGTCGTGGACGGTGCGCGAGCACGTGCGCCTGCGGCCCCAGGACGAGTGGGAGATCCACCTGGCCAAGAACCCGCCGGTGGAGCTCAACCTGCGCCACTGCTTCCTGGACAACGTGCTCTCGCCGTTCATCACCGACATTCTGTGCGGCTACAACAACAAGAACCTGAAGATGGAGAGCCTGGAGTCGGGGCTCGTGAAGATGCGCCGCGTGCGCTTCCCCCAGGTCTTCAAGACGTGTGACCTCAACGGCGACGCCACCGTGCCCTCCTTCTGTCAGACGAAGGACGCGATGGGGAACTGGATTTGGGGCAACTGCGACACGTCCAACCCCGGCGTGGATCCCAACGCCGCCGAGCGCCAGTGCAACGCGGACTGCACCACCGGCACCGGGACGTACGCCAACACGGTGTGCGCCGAGCGCACCCAGTACACGGGCTTCGGCCAGTTCGTGGTGGAGATGGCGGGCCCGGGCCCCCGCGAGGCGGGCCTGGATGACACCCTGCCCGCGCGCACCCAGGTGGTGGCGCTGTCGGGCGGCGCGTCGCGCAAGACGCCCATCGGCTACGACACCGGCACCCAGGTGAGCGTGTGGTGCGAGGAGGCCGCCCACGTGCGCTTCGGGGACACCACCGTCACCGCGAGCACCCAGGACGAGCTGCTGCCCGCGCGCCAGCGCAAGGACGTCATCACGAGCGCCAATGGGGGCTTCGTGGCCTTCCTGGCCCAGACGACCCCCGAGGGTCAGGCGCCGCGCTGCCACGTGGCCGCCAACACCCACACCCGCATGCTGCTCATCACGCGCGACGCAGTGCCGGATCTGCGCGTGGACTGCGACGAGAGCGACACCGACGCCGAGCGCGCCCGCCAGTGCCGCTTCCTGCACGGCGCCACCTATGACGTGGTGGGTCATCTGCGCCAGGTGCAGGCCGCCCGGCCCCGGTGGATGGTGATGCCGCGCGACGCCGACGACCTGTGCTGCCACCCCGGCGTGGGCTTGGAGTGCCCAAAGCCCGTCCAGCCGTGTAAGTAGCCAAAGAGAAGACGTGAATCGGATGTGAGCGCCCCACTCATTGGGGCGCCGGAAGGAGCGGCGTCCCCCCCGCCGCGCCTGGAGGGAATTTGAGAACGCTGCGTACCCTGGCCCTCACCGGGCTGATGACCCTATCCGCACCCGCCTGGGCCGGAGATTTCGTCGACACCCGCCTCTCCTTCGCGTTCGCGGATGACAACGTCTTCGCCAACTCGGGAGAGACCACGCCCAACAGCCCCACGGCGCGCTTTGGCGGCGGTCTGCAGAACACCCAGTTCTACGACAACTTCAACACGCGCTTCTCCGGCTTCGAGACGCTGTCCAACATCGTCCTCTACAAGCGGATGCCGGCGTTCTTCGAGGGGCTCACCACCGAGGCGGCCTTCACCGTGCTCGTGCTGGAGAACCCCTCGGGCGACATCTCGCTCCGGGACAACTCCAGCTACATCCGCCTGCAGTACCGGCCCCAGGGCTGGGGCGAGAACGAGGGGCTGTCGCTCACGGGCTTCCCCGTGTCCGCGGACCGCTTCCGGCTCGGCTACGCCTACCGCATCTCCTGGGGTGGCAGCGGCGTGTTCACCACGCGCGCCGCCCAGGCGGGCGTGCCGGGCGCCAAGCTGCAGCTCACGCGCGACCGTTGGTACGCCTACGCGGGCGCCAAGACGGCGCTCGTGTTCAACGATCTCATCAAGGAGCAGGAGTCGCTCTACGGCTTCATGGCCGGCGCCGGTTGGGACGTGCTGGAGACGCTGCGCCTGGAGGCCGGCGGCGGCTACTTCCAGAAGGGCATCGTGCCGGGCCTGGCCGCCCAGAGCGTGCGCGCGCCGGTGAACTCCGCGGGCGTGTCCGCGCAGGGCGTCTACCACGTGGGCGTGCCCGTCGGCACGAGCATCGACTTCCGGCTCTACAAGAACGATCCGGACGTCTACCAGCGCTTCTTCGCCCCGGAGCAGTACCCGGGCGGCCTGTCCTACTCGGTGTCGCTCGAGGGCAGCTACCTCGTGCAGACGCTGTCGGATCCGGACGTGTTCGGCCGCACCGTGCCCCAGGGCGCCACGGCGCTGGCGCTCCAGGCGCGCGCCAAGTGGAACTACTGGCGCTTCCACCTGCTGGGCCTCTACCGCAGCCTGTCCTTCATCCAGTTCGAGGTGCCCGGCCTGCCGCCCTTCAGCGAGTTCCCCAAGGGCACCGAGGTCAGCCCGGAGATGTTCCTCGCCGCGGGCGCGGACTACAACATCCCCGCCTGGCACCTGACGCCGGGCTTCATCATCGGCGTGCAGCAGCCCTCCTCGTTCCGCAGCCCGGATCCCCTGCTCGGCGGCAACATCCCGCCCCAGGGCTTCACCGGCACGCGCACCGTGGTGGTGCGCGACGTGAGCACGTTGAGCATCCTGCCGACCACGTGCGGCCCGACCAACGCCATCTGCCTCGCCGAGCCCATCCTCTCCGCCAAGGGCACGTTCCGCTGGGATCTGTCCGAGACCGTCGCCACCGTGGGCGAGCTCTATTACACCTACGATCCGAACCGGACGACGTTCCGGGATGACGCCGTGGGCATCGCGCAGCCGAGCTTCCAGATGCCCCACGCGCTCGGCTTCAACCTGCTGCTGCAGGCGCGCTTCTAACGCTCCGCGGTCCCCGCACGAGGCCGGACGTCCCGGGCAGTCCGCCGGGGCCTCCGGCCTTTCGTGCGTCCGGGGTCGGCTTTGAGGCGGCTCCAAACGGCATGGTAGGTTGAGGGTCCGCGATGTAGTTCGAGGGGGCGGACGCCAGCGCACACCATGGACCACGACAAGACAGCGCCTTCTTCACTGCCTGCCGGAGTCCTCGCCCCGGACACCCTCATCCAAGGCCGCTTCACCCTGGGCGAGCTCGCCGGCCGTGGTGGCATGGGCCATGTCTACCGGGCCCGCGATGGCGTGTCCGGTCGGCCCGTGGCCCTCAAGGTGCTGCACTCGCCCATCTCCCCGGAGGTGGTCTACCGCTTCAACCGCGAGGCCGTGCTGCTCGAGTCCCTGCACCACCCGGGCATCGTCGCCCACGTGGCCCACGGTACCACCGAGCGCGGCCAGCCCTTCCTGTGCATGGAGTGGGTGGAGGGCGAGGAGTTGTCACGCCGCCTCGCGCGCCAGCCCCTGTCGCTGCCCGAGACGCTCGCCCTGCTGCGCCGCGCCGCCGAGGCCCTGGCCCACGCGCACCAGCGCGGCATCGTCCACCGGGACATCAAACCCTCCAACCTGCTGCTGCGCGGGGGCCGGCCCGAGGACGTGGTGGTGCTCGACTTCGGCCTGGCCCGTCACACCGAGCCCACCCTGGTGGGCGTCACCGGCACCCACACCGTGGTGGGCACCCCGGGCTACATGTCCCCGGAGCAGGCCTCCAGTCAGTCGGAGATTCCTCCCGCCGCCGACATCTTCTCGCTGGGCTGTGTGCTCTACGAGTGCCTCACCGGCAAGCCTCCCTTCTCCGCGCCCCACTTCGCCGCCGCCCTGGCCAAAATCCTCTTCGCCGACCCGGAGCCCCTGCACTCCGTGCGGCCGGGACTACCCGTCGGGCTGCAAGTCCTCATCGACCGGATGCTCGCCAAGGACCCCCGCCGCCGCATGCCCGACGCGGACCGGCTCCTGGAGGCCCTGAATGCCCTGGAGGCCGTGCCCGAGTTGCTGCTGCCCCGCGCCGAGCCCCAGGCGGCGCCCATCCGCTTGCCGGACGCCGAGCAGCGGCTCGTCAGCGTGCTGCTCATCTCCCTGCGCGGCCTGGAGGCCGAGGACAAGACGGCCCTGCGCGGTGAAGGGGCCGCGGTGCTCGACTCCCTGCGCACCACGCTCTGGCCCCAAGGCACGCGCGTGGAGTTGCTCGCCGACGGCTCGCTGGTGGCCACGCTCGCCCCCGACCGCGGCACCGCCACCGACCAGGCGGCCCTGGCCGCGCGCTGCGCCCTGACGTTCAAGGAGCGCTGGCCCGAGGCCTCGGTGGTGTTGGTGACGGGCCTGGGCGTGCTCAACGAGCGGCTGCCCGTGGGTGCCGCCATGGACCGCGTGGGCTTGCTGTTGAGCAAGGTGCAGCGCATGCCCGGCCCGGCCCAGGTGGTGCTCGACGAGGTGACGGCGGGACTGCTCGGCCCGGGCTTCCAGCTCTCCCGCATCGACGCCAGCATGTACCTGCTGCACGCCGAGCGACTGGGGACCGATGAGTCCCGGCCGCTGATGGGCAAGCCCACCCCATGCGTGGGCCGCGAACAGGAACTGGCCCTGCTGGACTTCACCCTGTCCGCCAGCATCGATGACCCACAAGCACGGGTGGTGCTGGTGATGGCGCCGCCGGGCGTGGGCAAGTCACGGTTGCGCCACGAGTTCCTGCGCCGACTGGAGCGGCGAGCCGAGCCCGTCCAGGTGATGCTGGGCCTGGGCGACCCCCTGAGCGCGGGCGCCTCCGTCAGCCTGCTCGGCCAGGCCCTGCTCCGCTGGTGTGGCCTACCCGAGGGCGCCAACCTGGAGGCACGTCGCACGCGGCTCTACCAGCGGGTGACCGCGCACCTTCCCGAGGCCGAGGCCCAGGACACGGTGGAGTTCCTCGGGGAGCTGTGCGCCATCCCCTTCCCCGACGAGTACAGCCCCCGCTTGCGCGCCGCCCGGAGCGACCCCCGGCTCATGAGCGCCCAGCTCGGTCCCGCCCTGGTCGCGTTCCTCAAGGCCGAGTGCGCCCATCAACCGGTGCTGCTCGTACTGGAAGACCTCCACTGGAGCGATGCCGTCACGGTGAAGCTCGTGGACGAATTGCTGCGAGAGCTGGCGGACCAGCCCTTCATGGTGCTGGCGCTGGCGCGGCCCGAGGTGAAGGAGGTGTTCCCCGGGCTGTGGTCGCGGCACGTGCAGGAGGTGGTGCTCAAGGGCTTGAGCCGCAAGGCGTGCACGGGCCTGGTGCGCGAGGTGCTCGGCCCCCAGATGCCCGCCGCCCTCGTGCAGCGCGCCGTGGAGCAGTCCGACGGCAACGCGCTGCTGCTGGAGGAACTCATCCGCGCCATGGCCGAGGGTCACGGCGTGGCCGTGCCCGGCACGGTGCTGGCCGTGCTCCAGACGCGTCTGCTGCGCATGCACCCCGAGGTGCGCCACGTGCTGCTGGCCGCCAGCGTCTTCGGCCACACCTTCTGGTTCCACGGCTTGAAGGAGCTGCTGGGGACGCCGCCCGACGCGCTGACGCTCCAGGTGCGGCGACTCGTGGAGGAAGAGGTCATCGTCCTGCAGTCCACCAGCCGCTTCGCCTCCACGGACGAGTACCACTTCCGCCATGCCCTGGTGCGCGACGCGGCCTATGCACTCGTCGCCGACAGCCACCGGGTGTCCGCCCACCGGCTCGCCGCCCTGTGGCTGGAGCAGATGGGCGAAACGGATGCCCTGGTGCTCGCCGCTCACCACCAGAGTGGCAAGCAGCCCGAGCGCGCCGCCCACTTCCACCTGCTCGCGGCCGAGCAACTCTTCGAGCGCCATGACCTGGTGGGCACCCTGCGCTGCGTGGATGCCGGTCTGGGGGATGGCGCGAGCAGGAGCGTGCGCGTGCGACTGCGCGCGCTCAAGGCCGTGGTGCTCGCCGCGATGCACCAACTCGCCCGAGCGATGGATGTCGGCGGCCCAGCGCTGGACGAGCTCGAGCCGGGCAGTCCCCTGTGGTGCCGACTGGCGGCGGCACTCGTCACGGGCCACCTCTTCCTCCGCAATCAGACGCAACTGCACCGGGTGAGTCAGGAGCTGATGTGGGCCGCGCCCCATTCCGAGGCCATGTCCACCTATGTCGAGGCCTGCACCTATCTGGGCGGCACGGCCCTCTGGTCCGGGGAACGTGAGTGGATCGAGCTGCCGCTGGCACGCATCCAATGCGTGGCCGAATCGGAAATCGAGAGGGATCCGGTGGTGCGCGGCTGGGCCCTGAACTTCAAGGGTCAATACCTCCACTACTTCGAGCCCTGTCCCTGGCAGGGCTACCAGCTGACGGAACAGGCGAAGACGAGCTTCCTGACCGTGGGCATGGGTCACCAGGCCATGGTGGTGCTCGCCCAGCAGGGCGTGTGCTTGAACGCGCTGGGCGACATCTCCGGTGCGCTCGAGCTGCTGCGCCAGGCGGAGGCGCTGTCCCAGCACATCGAGAACCGGCTGTTCACCACCTTCGTGCACTACTTGCGGCTGCGGACGCTGACCCTCAGCGTCGATCCCCAGGACTGGAAGGAGGCCCAGGACCGGGCGAGTGAGCAACTGGGAGGTGAGGACGCCGATCCCTTCCGCCAGGGCCTCGAGCACCTGGTGCTCGCGCGGGTGGCCCTCGTTCAGCAGCTGTACACCGAGGCCGCGGAGCACGCGCGCCTGGCCTGCGATGCCTTGAGCCTGATCCTCACCTTCCGGCTCGATGCCCGCGCCACCCTCAGTCAGGCCCTGCTCGCGCGCGGCGCGGTCGCGGACGCGCTCCAGGTCGCGACCGAGGGCGTACGGGAACTGGAAGAGCGGCGCATCCGGGGCACCTACGCGGTGGCCATGCACCTGGCGCTCGCCGAGGCCCGCTTCGCCGCGGGAGACACCCCGTCTGGGGAGCTGGCCCTGCGCGAGGCCCTGGACCTCGTGCATGTCCGCGCCGCCGACATCCCCGAGCCCCAGGCCCGCGAGCGCTTCCTGCGCCACGTGCCCGAGAACGCTCGCACGCTAAAGTTGGCGCGTGAGCGATGGGGAGAAGCCATGCCCGCCTTGGGGTGAGCAAGGTGGTACGCTGGTTCCGTCACATGGACCACGACAAGACAGCGCCCTCCTCACTGCCTGCCGGAGTCCTCGCCCCGGACACCCTCATCCAAGGCCGCTTCACCCTGGGCGAGCTCGCCGGCCGTGGTGGCATGGGCCATGTCTACCGGGCCCGCGACGGCGTGTCCGGGCTGCCTGTCGCCCTCAAGGTGTTGCACTCGCCCATCTCCCCGGAGGTGGTCTACCGCTTCAACCGCGAGGCCGTGCTGCTCGAGTCCCTGCACCACCCGGGCATCGTCGCCCACGTGGCCCACGGCACCACCGAGCGCGGCCAGCCCTTCCTGTGCATGGAGTGGGTGGAGGGCGAGGAGTTGTCGCGCCGCCTCGCGCGCCAGCCCCTGTCGCTGCCCGAGACGCTCGCCCTGCTGCGCCGCGCCGCCGAGGCCCTGGCCCACGCGCACCAGCGCGGCATCGTCCACCGGGACATCAAACCCTCCAACCTGCTGCTGCGCGGCGGCCGGCCCGAGGACGTGGTGGTGCTCGACTTCGGCCTGGCCCGTCACACCGAGCCCACCCTGGTGGGCGTCACCGGCACCCACACCGTGGTGGGCACCCCGGGCTACATGTCCCCGGAGCAGGCCTCCAGTCAGTCGGAGATTCCTCCCGCCGCCGACATCTTCTCGCTGGGCTGCGTGCTCTACGAGTGCCTCACCGGCAAGCCTCCCTTCTCCGCGCCCCACTTCGCCGCCGCCCTGGCCAAAATCCTCTTCGCCGACCCGGAGCCCCTGCACTCCGTGCGGCCGGGACTGCCCGTCGGGCTGCAAGTCCTCATCGACCGGATGCTCGCCAAGGACCCCCGCCGCCGCATGCCCGACGCGGACCGGCTCCTGGAGGCCCTGAATGCCCTGGAGGCCGTGCCCGAGTTGCTGCTGCCCCGCGCCGAGCCCCAGGCGGCCCCCATCCGTCTGCCGGACGCCGAGCAGCGGCTCGTCAGCGTGCTGCTCATCTCCCTGCGCGGCCTGGAGGCCGAGGACAAGACGGCCCTGCGGGGCGAGGGCGCCGCGGTGCTCGACTCCCTGCGCACCACGCTCTGGCCCCAAGGCACGCGCGTGGAGTTGCTCGCCGACGGCTCGCTGGTGGCCACGCTCGCCCCCGACCGTGGCACCGCCACCGACCAGGCGGCCCTGGCCGCGCGCTGCGCCCTGACGTTCAAGGAGCGCTGGCCCGAGGCCTCGGTGGTGTTGGTGACGGGCCTGGGCGTGCTCAACGAGCGGCTGCCCGTGGGCGCCGCCATGGACCGCGTGGGCTTGCTGTTGAGCAAGGTGCAGCGCATGCCCGGCCCGGCCCAGGTGGTGCTCGACGAGGTGACGGCGGGACTGCTCGGCCCGGGC
Organism: Archangium primigenium; assembly: GCF_016904885.1. Taxonomy (NCBI): domain Bacteria; kingdom Pseudomonadati; phylum Myxococcota; class Myxococcia; order Myxococcales; family Archangiaceae; genus Melittangium; species [Archangium] primigenium. The sequence goes on along the minus strand of NZ_JADWYI010000001.1, from coordinate 3,780,153 downwards.
TTCCAGCTCTCCCGCATCGACGCCAGCATGTACCTGCTGCATGCCGAGCGGTTGAGTACGGACGAGTCTCGTCCCCTCATGGGAAAGCCCACGCCGTGCGTGGGCCGCGAGCAGGAACTGGCCCTGCTGGACTTCACGCTCTCGGCCAGCATCGAGGATCAGCAAGCGCGGGTGGTGTTGGTGATGGCACCGCCGGGCGTGGGCAAGTCACGGTTGCGCCACGAGTTCCTGCGCCGGCTGGAGCGGCGAGCCGAGCCCGTGCAGGTGATGCTCGGCTTGGGTGACCCCCTGAGCGCGGGCGCCTCCGTCAGCCTGCTCGGCCAGGCCCTGCGGCGTTGGTGTGGTTTGCCCGAGGGCGCCAACCTGGAGGCACGTCGCACGCGGCTCTATCAGCGGGTGAGCGCGCATCTGCCGGAAGCGTTGGCCCAGGACACGGTGGAGTTCCTCGGGGAGCTGTGCGCCATCCCCTTCCCCGACGAGTACAGCCCGCGCCTGCGCGCCGCCCGGAGCGATCCCCGGCTCATGAGCGCCCAGCTCGGTCCCGCCCTGGTCGCGTTCCTCAAGGCCGAGTGCACCCACCAACCGGTGCTGCTCGTGCTGGAAGACCTCCACTGGAGTGACGCCCTCACGGTGCGACTGATCGAGGAGTCCGTTCGAGAGCTAGCGGACCAGCCCTTCATGGTACTGGCGCTGGCGCGGCCCGAGGTGAAGGAGGTGTTCCCCGGGCTGTGGTCGCGGCACGTGCAGGAGGTGGTGCTCAAGGGCCTGAGCCGCAAGGCGTGCACGGGCCTGGTGCGCGAGGTGCTCGGACCCCAGGTGTCCGCCGCCCTCGTGCAGCGCGCCGTGGAGCAGTCCGACGGCAACGCGCTGCTGCTGGAGGAGCTCATCCGCACCATGGCCGAGGGTCACGGGGTGGCCGTGCCCGGTACGGTGCTGGCGGTGCTCCAGACGCGTCTGTTGCGCATGCACCCCGAGGTGCGCCACGTGCTGCTGGCCGCCAGCGTCTTCGGCCACACCTTCTGGTTCCACGGCTTGAAGGAGCTGCTGGGGACGCCGCCCGACGCGCTGACGCTCCAGGTGCGTCAACTCGTGGAGGAAGAGGTCATCGTCCAACAGTCCACCAGCCGCTTCGCCTCCACGGACGAGTACCACTTCCGCCATGCCCTGGTGCGCGACGCGGCCTATGCACTCGTCGCCGACAGCCACCGGGTGTCCGCCCACCGGCTCGCCGCCCTGTGGCTGGAGCAGATGGGCGAAACGGATGCCTTGGTGCTCGCCGCTCACCACCAGAGTGGCAAGCAGCCCGAGCGCGCCGCCCACTTCCACCTGCTCGCGGCCGAGCAACTCTTCGAGCGCCATGACCTGGTGGGCGCCCTTCGCTGCGTGGAGGCCGGCCTGGAGCACGGTGTGGGCGGACACCTCGGGGTGCGGCTGCGGGCCCTGCACTCCGTGGTGCTCACCTCGATGGATCAGCTTCCCCGGGCGATGGAGATCGGAGGCCCGGTGCTGGACGAGCTCGAACCGGGCAGTCCCCTGTGGTGCCGACTGGCGGCGGGCCTTGTCACGGGCCACCTCTTCCTAGGCCATCAGGCGCAACTGAACCGGGTGAGCCAGGAGTTGCTCTGGGCCACCCCCCACCCCGAGGCCATGGCCACCTATGTCGAGGCCTGCGCCTATCTGGGCGGCACGGCGCTCTGGACGGGGATGCGGCAGTGGATCGAGCTGCCCCTGGCGCGCATCCAGAGCGTGGCCGCGGCGGTGATGGAGAAGGACCCGGTGGTGCGCGGTTGGGCCCTGAACTTCCGCAGCCAGTACCTCCACTACTTCGAGCCCAGTCCCTGGCAGGGATACCAACTCTCCGAGGGGGCCCAGCGGAGCTTCCTGAGCGTGGGCATGCAGAATCAGGCCAGCGTGGGGCTCGCGCAGATGGGCGTGAGTCTGGCCGCGCTGGGGGATGTCCCGGGCGCCCTCGAGTTGCTGCGCGAGGCGGAGGGGATGGCCCGGAGCATGGAGAACCGGCTGCTCACCACCTTCGTGCACTACGCGCTGCTGAGGACCCTCACCTTGCGCGCCGATCCTCAGGACTGCGAGGAGATCCGGGCGCGGGTGGGCGAATGGCTGGGCGGCGCGGACGCCGATCCCTTCCGACGGGGACTGGAGCACCTGGTGCTCTCGCGGGTGGCGCTCATCCAGGGGCTGTACGCCGAGGCCGAGGACCACGCGCGGCAGTCCTGCGACGCCTTGCGCATGGTCCTCACCTTCCGGCTCGATGCCCGCGCGTCCCTCTGTCAGGCCTTGCTCTCGCGAGGCGCGAGCGCGGAAGCGCTCCAGGTCGCGACCGAGGGCGTGCGGGAGTTGAAGGAGACCAAGCTTCAGGGCGCCTACGCGGTGGCCATGCACCTGGCGCTCGTGGAGGCCCACTTCGCCCTGGAAGACACCGCGTCGGGGGAGCGAGCCCTGCGCGAGACCCTGGACCTCGTCCACTTGCGCGCCGCCGACATCCCCGAGCCCCGGGCCCGCGAGCGCTTCTTGCGCCAGGTGCCCGAGAATGCACGTACCCTGCAACTGGCCCACGCCCGTTGGGGAAGTCCCCCCTCCGCCGTGGGGTGACGGCATGGATTACGACAAGACCGCCCCGGCCACTTCGGCCTCCAGCTACCTGCTCGCCGGCACCCGGTTCCACGGCCGCTTCACCGTGGTGGAGCCCGCGGGGCACGGGGGCATGGGCAACGTCTATCGCGCGCGCGACGAGGTGACGGGCCACCCCGTGGCCCTCAAGGTGCTGCACGCGCCCGTCTCTCCGGAGGTGGCCTACCGCTTCAACCGCGAGGCCATGATGCTCGAGGCCTTGCACCACCCGGGCATCGTCGCCCACGTGGCCCACGGTCTCACCGAGCAGGGCCAGTCCTTCCTCATCATGCAGTGGGAGGAGGGCGAGGAGTTGTCGCGCCGCCTCGTGCGCCAGCCCCTGACGCTGCCCGAGACGCTCGCCCTGTTGCGCCGCGCCGCCGAGGCCCTGGCCCACGCGCACCAGCGCGGCATCATCCACCGCGACATCAAGCCCTCCAACCTGCTGCTGCGCGGGGGCCGGCCCGAGGACGTGGTGGTGCTCGACTTCGGCCTGGCCCGGCACACCGAGCCCTCGCTGATGGGCGTGACGAAGAGCCACACCGTGGTGGGCACCCCGGGCTACATGGCGCCGGAGCAGGCCTCCAGCCAGTCGGAGATTCCCCCCGCCGCCGACATCTTCTCGCTGGGCTGCGTGCTCTACGAGTGCCTCACCGGCAAGCCGCCCTTCGCCGCGCCCCACTTCGCCGCCGCCCTGGCCAAGATCCTCCTCACCCACCCCGAGCCCCTGCACACCGTGCGTCCGGGATTGCCCGCGGGGCTCCAGGTCCTCGTCGACCGGATGCTCGCCAAGGACCTCGGTCGGCGGATTCCGGATGCGCCCCGGCTGCTGGAGGCTTTGTCCGCCCTGGAGGCCGTGCCCGAGTTGCTGCTGCCCCAGGGCGAGACGTCTCCGGCGCCCATCCGGCTGGCGGACGGGGAGCAGAAGCTCGTCAGCGTGCTGCTCGTGACGCTGCGTCCCCCGGGGACGGCGGACGAGACGGCCCGGCGCAAGGCGGGCGTGGAGGTCCGCGACGCGCTGCGCACGGCGCTCTGGCCCCATGGCATCCACCTGGAACTGCTGGCGGATGGCTCGCTCATGGCCACGCTGGCCCCCGAGCATGGCACCGCCACCGACCAGGCGGCCCTGGCGGCGCGCGGCGCGCTCACCATCCGCGAGCGCCACCCCGAGGCCTCGGTGGTGTTGGTGACGGGCCTGGGGGTGCTCAACGAGCGGCTGCCCGTGGGCGTGGCCATGGACCGCGTGGGCCTGCTGCTGCGGCGCACCCAGCGGCTCCAGGGTCCGGCGCGGGTGGTGCTGGACGAGGTGACCGCGGGACTGCTCGGCCCGAGCTTCCAGCTCTCGCGGGTCGAGCCGGACATGTACCTGCTGCACACCGAGCGGCTGGGCGCGGACGAGTCCCGGCCGCTCATGGGCAAGCCCACCCCGTGCGTGGGCCGCGAGCATGACCTGACCCTGCTGGACTTCACCCTCTCGGCCTGCATCGAGGAGCAGCTCGCCCGGGTGGTGTTGGTGGTGGCCCCGCCGGGCGTGGGCAAGTCCCGCCTGCGCCACGAGTTCCTGCGCCGACTGGAGCGTCGGCCCCAGCCCATCCAGGTGATGCTGGGCCAGGGAGATCCCCTGAGCGCGGGCGCCTCGGTGAGCCTGCTCGGTCAGGCCCTGCGGCGGCTGTGTCACGGGGACGAGGGCGATTCACTGGAGGCGCGCCGGGCCCGACTGACCCGGCGCGTGACGGCGCACCTGCCCGAGGCCGAGGCCCAGGAGACGGTGGAGTTCCTCGGGGAGCTGTGCGCCATCCCCTTCCCCGACGAGCACAACCCCCGCCTGCGCGCCGCCCGGGGGGATCCCCGGCTCATGAGCGCCCAGACGAGCCGGGCCCTGGTGACGTTCCTCAAGGCCGAGTGCGCCCACCAGCCGGTGCTGCTCGTGCTGGAGGACCTGCACTGGAGCGACGCCCTCACGGTGCGGCTGATCGACGAGGCCCTGCGGGAGCTGACCCATCAGCCCTTCATGGTGCTCGCCCTGGCGCGGCCCGAGGTCAAGCAGCTCTTCCCGGGCCTGTGGTCGCGGCACGTGCAGGAGGTGCCGCTCAAGGGCCTGAGCCGCAAGGCGTGCACGGGTCTGGTGCGCGAGGTGCTGGGCGCCGAGGTGCCCGAGCCCCTCGTGCAGCAGGCCGTGGAGCAGTCCGACGGCAACGCGCTGCTCCTGGAGGAGCTCATCCGCGGCATCGCCGAGGGCCGGGGCGTGGCCATTCCCGGCACGGTGCTGGCGGTGCTCCAGACGCGCCTGCTGCGCATGAGCCCCGAGGTGCGCCACGTGCTGCTGGCCGCCAGCGTCTTCGGCCACACCTTCTGGGCGCAGGGCGTCCGGGAGCTGATGGGGCCCCAGCACGCCCTGCTGGAGACCCACTTGCGGCGGCTCGTGGAGGAGGAGGTCATCGCCCAGCAGCCCAGCAGCCGTTTTCCCGCCACGGACGCGTATCACTTCCGCCACTCGTTGGTGCGCGACGCCGCGTACGCCCTGGTGCCCGAGGCCCAGCGCACCACGGCCCACCAACACGCGGCCGCGTGGCTCGAGCGCATGGGCGAGACGGACGCGCTGGTGCTCGCCGCCCATCACCAGCGCGGCCAGCAGTCCGAGCGCGCCGCGCACTTCCACCTGCTCGCGGCCGAGCAGCTCTTCGAGCGCCATGATCTGGTGGGCACCCTGCGCTGCGTGGAGACCGCGCTGCAAGGCGGCGTGCGCGGTGAACCGGCGCTCCGATTGAGCGCGCTGCAGGCCGTGGCCCTCGTCTGGAGGGATCAGATGCCCCGGGCGCTGGAGATCGGCGGCCCGGTGCTGGGCGCGCTCGAGCCGGGCAGCGCGCTGTGGTGCCGCCTGGCGGGAGGACTCGCCACGGGCTACCTCTTCAGTGGAGACGTGGCGCGGATGAGCAAGGTGAGCGAGCTGCTGCTGCACGCCCAGCCGCGCGCCGAGGCGGTCGCCGCCTATGTCGAGACGTGCGCCCTGCTCGGGGGCACCGCCCTCTGGACGGGCGTGCGCGAGTGGACGGAGGGTTACGTGAAGCGCGCCAGCCAGGTGGGCACGGACGTCATCGCGCACGACGCGGTGGTGTGCGGCTGGCTGATGAACCTCAAGTGCCAGTACCTGCACTACTTCGAGCCGCGCCCCTGGCAGGTGTTCCTGGACGCCGAGCTGGGACGCAAGAGCTTCAGCGCGGCGGGCATGGAGCACCACGCCACCGTCGGCCGGGCCCAGGCGGGGCTCGCCCTCGCCGCGCTCGGAGACCTGAGCGGCGCGCTCGAGCGGCTGCGCGGCGCGGTCGCCCACATTCCCAGCGCGGAGAACCAGCTCTTCGCCGCCCTGGTGCGCTACTACCTGCTGCGCACCCTGGCCAGCAGCCCCGAGCCCACCCACTGGCGGGAAGCGCGGACGCAGGTGGACGCGTGGCTGGGCGGCGACGACGCGGACCCCTACCGGCGGGGCCTGACCCAGCTCGTGCTCGCCCAGGTGACGTTCGCCCAGGGACAGGCCGCCGAGGCCGAGCGCCACGCGCGCCAGGCCTGCGAGCTGCTGGCCCCCCTGCGCACCTTCCTCATCGACGCGCGCACCGTGCTCGCCAACGCCCTGCGCCTCCAGGGCCAGGCCGCCGAGGCCCAGCAGGTGGCCCTGCGGGGCGTGCGCGAGGTGGAGGAGATGAAGACCGAGGGCGTGTACGCGGTGGCCATGCACCTGGCGCTCGCGGAGGCCAGCTTCGCCGGGGGCGACGTCCCCACGGGAGAGAGCGCCCTGCGCGAGGCCATGCGGTGCGTGCGGGCCCGTGCCTCCGACCTGCCCTCCCCCGAGTTCCACGCGCGCTTCCTGCGCCGGGTGCCCGAGAACGCCCGCGTCCGGGAGCTGGCCCGGGAGCGCTGGGGGACGGCCGACACCCCGGAGTGATACAGACGCCCGCCATGGAGACTGACAAGCTGCTGTCGTCGTTCGTGAAGGTGCTCGTGTCCGACGCCGAGCGCTCGTTGAAGTTCTACGAGGCCCTCGGCTTCAAGCGCCTGAACGCGGATCCCCCCTTCACCCACCTGCGCTGGGAGCAGCAGGCCGAGGTGTACCTCGTCGCCGTTCCCGCCGCGGCCACGCTCAAGGAGCGCCGGGGCGTGGGCGTGCTCATCGGCATCCGCGTGGGCGCGGTGGGCCTCGAGGAGATCGCCACCCGCGCCCGGGAGCTCGGCACCTCCGTGGAGGGCCCGACCCGGCAGCCCTGGCACACGCGGGAGCTCACCGTCGAGGATCCCGACGGCTACCGGCTCAACTTCATCGAGCCGGCCTGAGCCCCGCGGGCGTCCGTCAGCGGCCGGCGAACTGCACGCCCTCGAAGACGAGCGAGGGCGTGCGCGCGGAGCTGAACGGATAGGGATCCGCGCCCACCGCCACCAGCCGCTTCCACAGGTCGAGCTGGTTGCCGGAGATGTTCATCTCGCTCACGGGCTCGGCGAGCTGTCCGCCGCGCACGCGGAAGCCCTGCACGCCCAGGGAGAAGTCGCCCGTGACGGCGCTCGAGTTGCCCCCGAGGAAGCCCGTCACCAGGATGCCGTCGCGCAGGTCCTCCAGGAGGCCCGCCCGCGCCTTGGTGCCGAGCGTCCAGGCGAGGTTGGAGGGCGAGCTCGTCGTCGGACGGCGCTGCAGCTTGCGGCCGTAGTAGCTGTCGATGAAGTACGAGCGCAGCACGCCCTGCTCGAAGAGCGTCAGCTCGCGCGCGGCGATGCCCTCGCCGTCGAACAGGCGCGAGCCGAGGCCCCGCTTCACGTGCGGCTCGTCCTTGAGCGTGAGCAGGTCGCTGCCCACCTTCTCGCCCTCGCGGCCCTCCAGGAACGAGCGCTTCTGCTGGATGGAGGCGCCCGACATGGAGCCGAGCAGCATGGACACGAGCCGCCCGGACACCTTGTGGTCCACCGCCATGGGCAGCACCGCCGACTCGCCCTTCGTCGCGCCGATGCGGCCCAGGGCCCGCTCACCCGCGCGGCGGCCCAGCACGTTCGCGGCCGGCAGATCCTCGAAGAAGCGCGCGAAGCCCGAGTCCGACTCCTCGGGGCGACGGCCGTCCGGATCCTGCACGCTCACCTCCGCCGAGGCGACGAACTGCGTGCCCCGCGCCCCGCCCTCGAAGCCGTTGGAGGTGACGCGGTAGGACTCGCGGAACAGGTCCCCGAAGCCCGTGGTGACGGACAGGATGGCGCCCGTCGTGTCGGCCGAGCGCGCGCCCTCCTCCAGCTCCCGGGCGAAGCGCTGGCGCTCCTCGGCGCTCAGCTGCCCCTGACGGGGATCCTCGATGGACAGGTCCAGGGCGGCGCGCCCCGCGTAGAGCTCGGCATCCGGCAGCCGCCGGTGCTCGTCGCGCGCCAGGGCCCGCGTCATGGCCAGGCCGTCCGCGATGAAGCGGTCGAGCGCCTCGGGCCGCAAGTCACTCGTGGACACCGAGCTGTAGCGTCCGTCCAGGTAGAGCTGCAGCGACAGGCCGCGCGTCGTCGCCTCGGACACCTTCTCCAGCCGGCCGTCGCGCCACTGCACCTCCACCTCGCGCATGCGGCCCGCGGTGGCCGAGGCCTCGGTGGCCCCGTGCGTGCGCGCCAGCTCCACCGCCCGGCGCGCCGTGTCCTTCAAGTCCTGATCGATCTCGATGGTCGTGCTCATGGAAGGCCCCTCTCAGGCGTTGCGTCCGCCCACGGTGATGGATGCGACGCGCACGGTGGGGATGCCCTGGGACACCGGCACGCCCTGCCCGTCCTTGCCGCACGTCCAGCCGCCCTCGTCGATGACCAGGTCGTCGGCCACCATGTCCACCTGCTCCAGCACCTTGGGCCCGTTGCCGATGATGTTCACGTCCTTGATGGGCCGGGTGAGCTTGCCGTCCTCGATGAGGTAGCCGTTCTTCACGTAGAAGGTGAAGTCCCCGGCGCCGATGTTCACCTGGCCGTTGGTGAAGTTGGAGCAGTAGATGCCCTTCTTCACCGAGGCGATGATCTCCTCGGACTTGTGGGGCCCGGGCAGCATGTAGGTGGAGCGCATGCGCGGCAGCGGCGCGTGCCGGTAGCTCTCGCGGCGGCCGTTGCCCGTGGGCTTCACCTTGTAGTGCCGCGCGGAGATGGAGTCGTGAAGGAACGTGGTGAGCACGCCGTTCTCCACGAGCATCGTCTTGTCCGGCACGTTGCCCTCGTCATCCACGTTGATGGCGCCGCGCGCGTACTCGTTGGTGCCATCGTCGACGATGTTCACGAAGGGGTGGGCGATGGGCTTGTTGATCTTGTCCGCGTAGATGGACGTGCCCTTGCGGTTGAAGTCCGCCTCCATGCCGTGGCCGATGGCCTCGTGCAGCAGGATGCCCGAGGAGCCCGCGGCGAGCACCACCGGCATCTCCCCGGCGGGCGGCTGCGAGGACTCGAAGAGGATGGTGGTGCGGCCCACCGCCTCGCGCACGATGCGATCCAACCGCTCCTCGCCATAGAACTCCATGCCGGAGCGGCCCGCGACGCCGTAGGCGTTCTGCTCGCGCTTGCCGTTCTGCTCGGCCACGCACGACAGGTAGAGGCTCGTCATGGGCTGCACGTCCTCCACGAGCCGCCCGGTGCTGTCGGCCACGAGGATGGCGCCGTGCTCGTCGGAGAACGACACGGTCACCTTGGAGACGCGGCCGTCGGCCTTGAACGCCGCCGCGTTGAGCCGCTCCAAGAGGGGCAGCTTGCGCTCGGGCCGCACGGCGTCCCAGTTCGTCTGGAGCACGTAGCGCTTGGGCACGTCCTTGAAGACATGGAAGTGCTGGGGCGCGGTGCGCGAGGGCCCGTCCGCGATGGCCGCCGCCGTGCGCGCCGCGCTGCGCATGGCGTCGCGCGTGAGGTCCTCGGTGTAGGCGTAGCCCGTCTGGTCGCCCTTGATGACCCGCACGCCCACGCCGAGCTCCACCTGGCTGGAGGCCCGGCTCACCACGCCGTCCTCCAGGCCCATGGCGGTGGAGACGCGGTGCTGGAAGAACAGGTCGCAGTAGTCCCCGCCCCGCGACAGGGCGGCGGCCAGGGTCTCGCGGATGAGGCCCTCGGTGATGCCGAACCGGGAGAAGTAGCCGATGGAGGCCACCGGACCTCCCGCGCCCGCCGTTGAATCCGCCAGCGCCTCACCCATCAAATCGCTCCGCGTCATCGCGCACCTGCCTCCTGTCGTCCGGCTCTCGAGTGATGTGCTCCACCCACACGCCCTCCTGCTCTAACGGGCGGCGGTCCTCCGCGCTCACGCCACCGACGTCATCCGCACCACCTCGTCGAAGGACGTCAGCCCCATGGCGAGCTTGCGCACCGCCGCCTCACGCAGCGTGCGGGTGCCCGCCCGGCGCGCCGCGTCCAGCATCTGCGCGTGGTTGGCGCCGCGCGAGATGAATTCGCGCAATTCGTTGGTGAGGTTGACGATTTCGAACGCACCGGTCCGGCCCCAGTACCCCGTGCCCCGGCAGCGCACGCAGCCCGCGCCCTTGACGATCTTCACCCCGCCCGGCAGCAGGGGCAGCGGCGTGCCGAGCATGGCCAGCTCGTCCTGGGAGAGCTGGGCGGGCTGGGCGCAGTGCGGGCACACCCGCCGCAGCAGGCGCTGGGCCATCACGCCGATGAGGCTCTGCGCGAGCAGGAAGGGGGGCACGCCCATGTCCTTGAGGCGGGCCACCGCGCCGATGGCGTCGTTGGTGTGCAGCGTGGAGAGCACCAGGTGGCCCGTGAGCGCGGCCTGCACCGCGTTCTCCGCCGTCTCCTCGTCGCGGATCTCGCCCACCATGATGACGTCCGGGTCCTGGCGCAGGATGCTGCGCAGGGCGTTGGCGAAGTCGAGCCCCAGCTTGGGCTGCACCTGCACCTGGTTGAAGCCGTCCCACACCATTTCGATGGGATCTTCAATGGTGGTGACGTTCACGTCCTGGCCCGCCACCGCCTTGAGCGCCGAGTACAGGGTCGTCGTCTTGCCGCTGCCCGTGGGGCCCGTGACCAGGATGATGCCGTGGGGCTGGTCGATCCACGACTCGAAGACGGACTTCTCCTGCGGGTCGAAGCCGAGCTGGGCGATGTCCTGCACGAGCGTCTCCGGATCGAACACACGGATGACGATCTTCTCGCCGAAGGCGGTGGGCAGCGAGGACACGCGCAACTCCACCTCGCGCCCGTCCTTCTCCGTCTTGATGCGGCCGTCCTGGGGCTTGCGCTTCTCGGAGATGTCCATGCGCGAGAGCGTCTTCACGCGCGACACGATGGGCGGGTGCACGCCGGAGGGCAGCGTGTACACGGGGTGCAGCACGCCGTCGATGCGCAGGCGCACGAGCGAGCTGTTGCGCTTGGGCTCGATGTGGATGTCCGAGGCGCGGTTGTCGAAGGCGTAGCGCAAGAGGTAGTCCACCGCCTGCACCACGGGCTGGTCCGCCGCGTCCAGCTCCTGGCGGTTGCTCAGCGAGACGAGCTGCTCGAAGTTGTTGACCTGCCCCACGTTGCCGGGATTGGCGTTGAAGTCATCCGCCGCCTTGGCCAGCGTGCGCTTGAAGCCGTAGATGTCCGCGATGGCCCGGAGGATGTCCGTCTTCGACGCGAGCACCGGATCGATCGCCATGCCGGTGAGCACGTGCATGCTCTCGAAGAGCTCCTTGTCGAAGGGGTTGGCCACCGCCACCACCAGGCGGCCGTCCTGGGCCTTCTCCAGGGGCAGCAGCACGTGCTTCTGCGCGAAGGGCCGGGACACGGTGCGCGTGGCCAGGGACATGTCGAGCTTGAGCGGATCCACCTTCTTGTAGGGGACGCCGGCGGCGCGCGCGGCGATCTCCGTCACCCGGTCCTCGTCCAGCGAGCCGCGGCCATCCGCCAGGGGCACCTGGAAGGCGGCGACGATCTCCACCGGGGACACCTCGTAGCGCGCGGCGTCCTTGCCCACCACGCCCTGGTTCTTGAGGACCCGGGCGCGCGCGGCCGACTCGCGGGTGAGGATGTTCTGGCCCTGATCGGCGGTGAGCACCCGCTGGGAAACGAGCGCCTCGAGCACGAAGGGCAGGGAGAAATCGGTCTTGCTCCGGTTGCTACCGGAAGCGGGCGGGGTCACGGGCGCTGGCAACGGCGTCTCCTTGCGGCCACGAACAACACGGCGAGGGCACCGAGGAATCCCGGCGCGTTCACGGCGGAGCCCTGACAACCACAGCCCGGGCCCATGACGGTGCCCGGGCCTGTCCCCCCGCCGGGCGACGGGGACGGGGGCGTGCCCGCGTCGCGGGGCCCCTCGCACGACGGGCAGCCCGCGTCCACCGGCTCGGGGCCCACGCATTGGCCGGAGGCGGAGCAGGTGGAGCCCGCGGGACAGTCTTCTTGTGCCCGGCAGGGAGGCAGGCAGCCACGGGCTCCCTCCGGGAAGGCGGCGCACTGGAGCGCGGGATGGCAGGTGCCCTGCTCGCAGGCGCGCACGCACAGGAGCGCCTCGTCACCGCCCACCTTCTGGCAGCTCGAGCCGTTCGGACAGGCCGAGGCGCACGTGCCGGCCTCGGTGCCACAGCGCTGGGAGCAGACCCCCTGGGGGTTGCCATTCACGAACAGGCAGAACTCGCCCGTGCCGCACCCGGCATCGGTGTCACACGTCTGGCCGATCCGCACCCCCGGGTTCTGCGTGGGCACGCATTGCTTGTCGCACGCGCGGCAGACGAAGCCCGCCGCGCAGTCGCGCTCCGCGCTGCACGCGGGCACACAGGCGTCGCCCCCGGTGGACACGCCGCCACAGACGTACTGGGCGCGGCACTGCCCGGCCGCCTCGGGCGCGCAGGCCTTGAGGCAGTAGGCGGCCGCGCGTCCGGCCACGGTGGCGGAGACACACAGCGCGCCCGAGGGACAATCCCGGGCCGCGGCGCACGGGCGCGAACAGTAGCCCCCCACCCAGGCCACGCTCCCCGAGGGACGTTGCTCGGGATCGATGCAGACGGCGGGCGCGGGACCACACTCGGAATTCAGGGAGCAGGGCTCGCCCAGGGGCGTCGCCGCGAGCGCGGTTGCCCCCAGGAGCCACACGCCCCAGATCAGCACCCCCAGCCAACCACGACCCCGCATCGACCCTCCCTCTCGTGAACGGCGCGAACGAAAGGGGCGCAGTCTACCCGCGAATCGCCCGGATGGTGGCCTCCACCAGCGCCTCGGGCGTGGGCCGCTCGGCCACGGCGGCCACCGCGAGGCCCAGGTGCGTCAGGGCCGTGGCGGTGGTGGGCCCGATGGCCACCAGCCGCGCCGCGCCCAGGCCCGCCCGGCCCGCCTCCTCCAGGAAGGCCTCCGCCGTGCGGGGCGAGGCGAACAGGGCCACGTCCGGCGGCGAGGCCTCCAGCTCCCGCCGCGTCTCGTCCGCCAGCGCCGTGCCGCGCGAGCGGTACGCCGTCACCCGCGTCACCCGGGCGCCCTGCTCCCGCAAGGCCTCCTCCAGCTCGCGCCGCCCCTCCTCCGCCGCCGGCAGCAGCACCTCGTCCCCGGGCCGCAGCGCGGGCCGCAGCACCTCGGCGAGCGACTCCGCCGTGCCCGCGGGCGCCTCGGCGGCCACCGTCAGGCCGTGGCCCTCCACGGCGCGCGCCGTGCGCGGTCCCACCACCGCCAGGCGCACCGCCGAGAGCATGGCCGTCGTGCCCGCCTCGCGCAGCGCGTCCATCAGCGCATCCACCGCCGAGGGGCTGGCGAACGCCACCCACGCGTAGCGTTGGATGGACTCGGCGGCCGCGAGCAACGGGCGCACGTCCTCCGGAGGCACCAGCTCCAACAGGGGAACATGCATGACGTGCGCGCCCTCGTCCTCGAGCAGGAAGCACAGCTCCTCCGCTCGCTCACGCGGGCGCGTCACGAGGACGCGGATACCTTCGAGTCGCTTTTCCACGCCCCGGACTCTAGGGCTCCGGCGCGGATGCGCGACCAAAATCACGCAGGATGTCCGCCGCGCCCCGCGCGAGCAGCTCCTCGGCGAGTGCGTCGCCCACCGTGAGCGCCGCTTCCACCGGACCGCTGCGCTCGCCCTCCACCACCTTCGTGCCGTCCGGACGGCCCACGAGTCCACGCATGTGGACGGTCTGGCCCACCACCGTGGCATGTCCCGCGAGCGGGACGGTGCAGCCGCCTTCCAGCCGCGCCATGAAGGCGCGCTCGGCCGTCACCGCCACGCGCGTGGTGGCGTCCTCCAGCGGCGCGAGCAGCGCGCGCACCGCGACGTCCTCGGTGCGGCACTGGATGGCGAGCACGCCCTGCCCCACCGCCGGCAGGCTCAGGGACGTGGGCAGCACCTCGGCGACCTCGGACTCGAGCCCCAGGCGCTTGAGGCCCGCGAGCGCGAGCACCGCGCCGTGCAGCTCCAGCTCGCGCATGCGCGTCAGCCGCGTCTGCACGTTGCCGCGCAGGCTGACGATCTCCAGGTCCGGCCGGCGCGCGCGCAGGATGCAACTGCGGCGCAGTGACGACGTGCCCACGCGGGCGCCGCGCGGCAGCCGCTCGATGGACAGGCCGGCGGGGCCACAGAGCGCGTCGCGCGGATCCTCGCGCACGGGCAGCGCCGCGAGCAGCAGTCCCGCGGGCAGGATCGACGTCATGTCCTTGAGGCTGTGCACGGCCAGGTCCGCGCGGCCATCGAGCAGGCACTGCTCGATCTCCTTCACGAACAGGCCCTTGCCCCCCACGGTGGACAGGGGCCCCGCGAGGAAGCGATCCCCCGCGGTGGTCATCTCCACGAAGGAGACCTCGAGCTCCGGGTCGAGCCGGGTGAGCAGCGCGCCCACGTGACGGGCCTGCCAGAGCGCCAGTGGACTCTGCCGGGTGGCGATACGAACGGCCTTCATCCCTTGCCTCCCTGGATCAGCACGTTGGGGCCTTGCTTGTTCGGCGGCGTGGACTCGTCGAGCCCGAAGAGCTCGGCGGCGGCCCCCGCCAGCCGGTTGCCCTCGTGCTCGGGGCCCACCGCGCGCAGGCGCGCCGTGGGCTCGTGCAGCAGCTTGTTGACGATGGCGCGCGCCATGGCCTCGATGCTCTTGCGCTGCTTGTCATCCAGGCTGTCGCCCAGCGCGGAGAGCGTGCGCTCCACCTCGGCGCGGGCGATGGCCTCGCCGCGCTGGCGCAACTGCGCGAGCACCGGCACGCCCTGGCGCACGGCGCGCTCGCGCACGAAGCGGGCCACTTCCTGCGCCACCAGCACGCCCGCCTTCTGCGCCTCCTCGACGCGCGCGGCGGCGTTGTCCGCCACGAACTTCTGGATGTCGTCCAGGTCGTACGCGTGCACCCAGTCCAGCTGGCCCACGTCCAGCGCGATGTCGCGCGGCACCGCCAGGTCCACCATGAAGAGCGGGCGGAAGCGGCGCGCCTTGCCCACCGCGCCCACGTTCTCCTGGGTGAAAATGGGCAGGGGCGAGGCCGTGCCGCACACCACCACGTCCGCCTGGGTGAGCAGCGAGAAGAGCTCCTCGAAGGGCCGCGCGGTGGCGCCCACCTCGGCCGCGAGCGCCTCGGCGCGCGCGAGCGTGCGGTTGGTCACGAACATGCGCGAGGCCCCGGCCTGCTTGAGGTGCCGCGCGGCCAGCTCCGACATCTCGCCCGCGCCCACCAGCAGCACCGTCTTGTCCCCGAGCCCGTCGAACACCTTGCTCGCCAGCGCCACGGCGGCGCTCGCCATGCTCGTGGCCGAGCGGCCGATGGCCGTCTCCGTGCGCACGCGCTTGGCGCAGCCGAACGCCGCGGCGCACACGCGCGTGAGCTCCCCGCGCACCGCGCCCGAGCCCTGGCCCCGCTCGAAGGCGTCCTTCACCTGCCCGAGGATCTGCGCCTCGCCCAGCACCATGGAGTCCAGGCTGGCGGCCACCCGGAACAGGTGCACGAGCGCGTCCTCGCCCCGGTGCTCATAGAGGTGCTCGAGCGTCTCGGGGCCGCCCCAGCGCGCCAGTTCCTCCAGGGCGCCCGCCCGGGCCCGGGCCACGTCCGGCGAGGCCAGGTACAGCTCCACGCGGTTGCAGGTGGACACGAGCAACGCCTCGTGGGGCGCCTGGGCCAGGCGCCGCAGCAATTCCACCTGCTGGGTCTCCGCGAGCGCGAGCCGCTCGCGAACGGAGAGCGGCGCGGTGCGGTGTGACAGCCCCATGCACAGGAACTCCATGCTAGCGCCACCCTCCGGCCAGATGCGTGAAGTCATACGACGAGAGGAAGCAGAGCAGCAGCAAGCCGAACCCCGTCATGGTCAACAGCGCGACGCGCCGCCCCCGCCACCCGCCAAAGGCACGGGCGCCCACGAGCGCGGCGAACACCACCCAGGCCACCAGGGTGGCGATCTGCTTGGACTGCCAGGCCCAGATGAACCCCGGCGCCGCGCTGGAGAAGAAGGCCCCGGTCACCAGCGTCACCGACAGGGCGATGAAGCCCACCACCACGAGCCGCTGGTTGAGCGTGTCCAGGAACTCCAGCGAGGGCAGCCGCGCGAAGAGCAGCCCGAAGCGCTTGCCCTTCACCTGCCGCTCCATGAGCAGGTACATCACCGCCACGCCCGCGGCCACCGCCGAGGCGGCCACGCCCAACAGCGCGATGGTGATGTGCACGGGCAAGAGCGGCCGCTTCATGTCCGGGGGCAGCGGTCCGCCCGCGTCCAGGAGCAGGCCGGGCAGGAGCACCGCCACCGCCAGCGGGGTGATGAAGGCGCCAATCACCGGCCGCCGGTAGCGCACGTCCACCACCAGGAAGATGGCCAGCAGCAGGAAGGCGAAGGTGGAGAAGCCCTGGGCCACCCCCACCGGCCGGCCGCCCTGGGCGCCGAAGAGCCCGAAGAGCGCCACGCCGTGCAGGGCCAGCCCCGTGCCCACGAGCACGCGGCCCGCCGTGGCGAGCGCGTCCCATTGGCGGACGAGGTAGACGAGGTAGATCAACGCCGCGACGACATAGGCGTGGCAGGCGAGAGAGACCAGCGCGTGATTCATGGCGGCTACAACCCACGGGGCCCGGTGCGTCAGCCCATCTTGTTCAAAAGGAAGGCGGCGAGGAGATCGGTCTCGGAATCGGGCCTGGCCGCCTCTGGCTCGTCCGAGGGGGCTTCGGGCACCTCGGCGACATAACCGGGGACGACTTCGTATGCCGTATCTCCGAGCAACACCGAGTCGGCCATCTGCTCGGCGCCCAGGGACTTGAGCTGCTCCTCGGTCTTCACCTTGGTGACCAGGCCATGGGTGTCCTCGCCTGTCACCAACTGGAGCACATGGACCGCGGGCGTCACGGGGTACACGCCCTCCTCGCCCGTCACTTGGAGCACCCCGTCGCGCACGTCCGCTTTGTCCTCCAGGGCCCACTCCTCGAGCTGGGTCTGGGGAAGAAAGAGCCTCATCACGGCGGGCAGTCTACACCGCCCCGCCCGGGTCCGAAGCGCCAACTGAGCCCTCCGCCGCCCGGGGCGCAACGCCCGTGCTCCGTCCGCATCTCACCAAGCGAATAACCACGAGGGGACGCCTGCTTGCAGGCCCTGGGGGCCCGTATTACAGCAGGCCCCGTCCCGGATGGTTCATGGACCGGAGGAGAACAACATGGCTGGCGCCGACGTGGTGAACGTTAAAGACGGGGATTTCAAGAAGGAAGTGCTGGATTCCGCCGAGCCCGTGCTCGTGGACTTCTGGGCCACCTGGTGCGGGCCCTGCCGCGCCATCGCGCCGTCCGTCGATGCCCTGGCCACCCAGTACAAGGGGCAGGTCAAGGTGACCAAGATGAACATCGACGAGAACCAGGGCACGCCGCAGAACTACGGCATCCGCTCCATCCCCACCCTGCTCATCTTCAAGGGCGGCCGGGTCGTGGAGACGATCATCGGCTCCGTGCCCAAGTCGAAGATCGAGGACGCGATGAAGAAGGCCCTCAACGCCTGAGGTGGCCCTACTCGCCCCGCCACGAATCCGTGGCGGTGTGCGCCTTGAGCAGCTCCCACGCCGCGAGCGCGTCCACCACGCGCTCCAGCTCGTTGGACAGGCCCCGGGCGCGGGGTGAGCGCAGGAACTCCTCGGCGAACGCGCGCAGGCGCGTGTCCAGGAAGAGCCGCGCCAGCGCCACCTCCGTCTGGCCGTAGAACTCCTCGAAATGCACGCCGAACCCCGAGGGCTCCCCCTCGCGGCGGGGCCGCTGCTCGCGCACCACCCGGGCCCGGGCCTCCACCGGCGCCGCGCCCGGCTCCAGCGAGAAGCGCACGCGCACCTCGGTGTCCAGGGGCAGGAAGAAGGTGCTCTCCAGGAAGGCGCCCCCCACGCTCACGTTGGTCGAGCGCAGCGTGGCGGTGAAGCGCCGCTCGCCGTCCCGCTCCACCCACACCTCCACGCTCGTGGCGAGGCTGGCCCGGGGAAAGCTCCGGTGCTCGGTCTCCTCGGCGCTCCCCTGGGCGATGACGGGCGAGAAGAAGGGGCGCGGCGCGGCCGGGGCGGGCGCCGGGGCGAAGCGCGAGGCGAAGGGCGCGGGCCGAGGCGCGGACACCGGGGCCGCCGGGGTCGGCGAAACGGTCGCCGCGGACCGTGGGGGGAGCAAGGGTTCCGGGCGGGGGGCGGGCGCCGGGGCCGCCGGGCGGGACGGAGGGGCCTCGGCCCCCGGGTTTTTCAGCGGGGCGGATGTCTTCCTGCGCGAGCCCTTGCCGTCCATCGTCTTCCTCCGCGGGCGCGGGAGCGATTTGCGTACCCCCGGCGACGGGTTTCATACACCATGCGCCCCTTCGTCCGCGCCTGGAGATCGCGATGTTGGGAAACCTCCTCAAGCCCGAGTTCGACGAACTCATCGCCGCCAAGAATTGGAGCGCGCTGCGCGACGCCTTCTCGGAAGTGGACCCGGCGGACATCGCCGAGGTGATCGAGGATCTGCCCGCCGACGAGAGCGGCATCATCTTCCGGCTGCTGCCCCGGGACGCGGCGGCGCAGGTGTTCGAGTACTTGCCGCCCTCCCAGCAGACGGAGATCGTCGACACGCTGGGCCGCGAGCAGCTCAAGAACCTGCTGGACGAGATGGCGCCGGACGATCGCACGCGCCTGTTGGAGGAGCTGCCGGCGGAGGTGACCAAGCGGCTGCTCACGTCGCTGTCGCCCGAGCAGCTCAAGCTGGCGCGCAGCCTCTTGGGCTACCCGGAGAAGAGCGCCGGCCGGTACATGACGCCGGAGTACCTCACCCTGCCGGGCAACCTCACGGCGGGCGCCGCGCTGGACTACGTGCGCACCCACGGCCAGGGCCGCGAAACCCTCCACGTGCTCTACATCGTGGACGAGAAGGGCCGGCTCCTGGACGACGTGCGGCTCGCGGCGCTCGTGATGGCCGTGCCCAGCACCCCCGTCACCGACATCCATGACCGGCAACTGGTGAGCATCCCCGCGACGGCCGAGCGCGAGGAGTTCATCAGCATGTTCGAGAAGTACGACCGGGTGGCGCTGCCGGTGACGGACTCGCGGGGCGTGCTGGTGGGCATCATCACCGTGGACGACGTGCTGGACGCGGCCGAGGAGGAGGCCACCGAGGACATCCAGCGCATCGGCGGCATGGAGGCGCTCGAGGCGCCCTACATGGACATCGGCATCGTGGGCATGCTGCGCAAGCGCGTGGGCTGGCTCACCGTGCTCTTCGTGGGGCAGATGTTCACCGCCACCGCCATGGCGCACTACCAGGACGCCGTCGCCCAGGCGGTGTTCCTGGGCACCTTCGTGCCCCTCATCATCTCCTCCGGCGGCAACTCGGGCTCCCAGGCCACCTCGCTCATCATCCGCGCGCTCGCCGTGCGCGACGTGTCGCTGCACGACTGGTGGAAGGTGGCGCTCCGGGAGATGATCAGCGGCCTGACGCTCGGCGTGTTCCTCGGACTGCTCGGCTTCTTTCGCATCCTGCTGTGGCCCGAGCGGGAGATCCTCTACGGGCCGCACTTCGCCTGGGTGGGCGTGGCGGTGGGCCTGAGCGTGGTGGGCGTGGTGACCTTCGGCACGCTGTGCGGCTCGATGCTGCCCTTCCTCTTGCGGCGGCTCGGGTTGGATCCCGCCACCGCCTCGGCGCCCTTCGTGGCCACGCTGGTGGACGTCACCGGCGTGGTCATCTACTTCACCGTCATCACCCTCATCCTGACTGGCCGGGCGCTGTAGCCGCCCGCGCCTCGCGCCGCCAGTCCAGGCAGTGCCAGAGCCGGTAGGTCGTCACCGGCCGCTCCCCCCGGCGCACCGTCACGGGGGGCAGCGCGCGCACCTCGCCGCAGTGGGCCGCCAGGCGCGTGGCCTCGTCGCGCATCGGCTGCCGGTCATCCACCACCACGAGCGCATCCGCGTGGGGCCCCACCCGGTCCCACCAGAAGTCATAGGCGAGCCCCGTGCCGCCCAGGGCCGGATCCGACTGGGTCTCGGGTCGGTCCGGCAGGTAGAAGGCCAGCTCGCTCGCCGTCTTGTAGCCCCACCCCACCACCAACGGCGGCGAGCCCGGCCGGGCCACGCGCTGGCGCCAGTCCTGGACGTGCTCGGCCAGTTGGCGCCAGCCGCTCACCAGGTTGTCCTTCTCCTTGAAGGGAATGGC
This sequence comes from Archangium primigenium, assembly GCF_016904885.1. Taxonomy (NCBI): domain Bacteria; kingdom Pseudomonadati; phylum Myxococcota; class Myxococcia; order Myxococcales; family Archangiaceae; genus Melittangium; species [Archangium] primigenium. The sequence goes on along the minus strand of NZ_JADWYI010000001.1, from coordinate 3,759,975 downwards.
CGGCCACAGGGGCATCAGGTACATGCCCAGCACCAGGAGCGCCCCCGTGCCCAGCGCGAGGCCCGGGTAGAGCCCCTGGCCCCGCGTGTGCCACCGCGCGTGCCACCGGGCCGCCGTCGCCACGAACACGCCGATGTACGCGGGCGCCACCCAGTTCATCTTCACCCAGTGCAGGGGGCTCACGGCGGAGAAGACGAGCAGCCCCGGCAGGCTCGCGAGGCCCAGCAGCCGGGCGCGGGGATCGCCCCGGAGCGCGGGTCCCACCAACAGGCCCGCCGACAGCAGCAGGGACAGGTAGAGCAGCGGCCCCACCGCCACGGCCTGCAGGCCCAGGTAGCGCCCGAGCAGGTGGGGCTGGAAGCCGTGCACGGTGCGCGCCCGCCCCCGCGTCTGGAAGGCGAACGAGGCCCAGTCATGTTGGGCGTTCCAGATGAAGACGGGCGCGAAGACGGCGAGCGCCACGAGCAGGGCCAGGTACGGATGGGGCGAGCGCAACGAGGCCCGGCCCCGGGGCGACAGCAGCGCGGTGAGGAGGATCTGCGGAGGCAGCAGCGCGGCGGTGTACTTGGACAACATCGCCAGGCCGCAGAGCGCGCCCAGGACGTACCAGCGCCAGCCGCCCCGCCCCGCCCCCTCCCCGTCCGGCAGCACCAGCTCGCACAACACGCGCAGCGCCGCCGTCCAGAAGAGCACCAGGGGCACGTCCGGCGTCATCACCACCGCGCCCAGGCCGAGCAGCACCGTGGCGTTGGCCGCGAGCGCCGCGAGCGCGCCCACCGCCGGCGAGTACAGCCTCCGGCCGAGCGAGTAGAGCAGCCACGTCAGCAGGGTCGCCGACACCACCGCGGGCACGCGCACGCCCAGTTCGCTCGGGCCCAGCAGCTTCACCGACAGGCCGATCCACCACGCGCACATGGGGGGGTGGTCGAAGTACGACCAATCCAGGTGACGCGCGTACTGCCAGTAGTAGGCCTCTTGCGGCGCGAGCTCCACCCGGGCCGCGTAGACGAGCCGGAGCAGGGCCAACACCCCACTGAGCCCCACGACCCGCCGTGTCCAGACTCCGGAGGACTCCTCCGACCACGTCATCACGTACTCCTCATCCGCTCCAGGTGCCGGGCCTTGCTCCCGGCGGCGGGCGAGGGGGGCGAACCATGCCCCAGGCGCGTGCCTGAAACCAGCACCCGCCGGACGGGGCTCACGTCCCCTTGAGGAGCCGGGCCCGCCGGGAGCGGTACAGCCGGGTCAGGAAGTCCTGGAGGATGAGCTCCTGGATCCGCTGCTCACTCGGGAGCATGCGGTTGACATGCAGGTGCAGGCAGCGCTCGGCCAGGTCCTCCAGGCTCCGCGTGAGCCGCCCCTCCCCCTCCGCCTCGCGCCACCGCGCCACCGCCTCGCGGCCTCGCGCCCTCCGCCGCTCGAAGGCGCGCATGCCCGGAGGCGCCTCGGCACCGCTCGGGGGCCAGAGCAGCCGCTCCAGGACACGGCTCTCGCGCCGGTAGCGCTCGCCCAATTGCGCCTCGAAGGCCTTGTCCACGTGGAGCCCGGCGCCGAGTCGGGCGCGGGCCCGGCCCACCACGGCGAGCTTCTCCTCCAGGCAGAAGCCCAGGTCCTCCAAGAGCGCGTCCATGCCCAGCAGGGTCCACCGCCAGCGCGCCTCCGGCCGCGCCGTGCCCTCCCCGCGCAGCAGGGTCAGTACCGCCTCGCTGTCCGCGTGGAACAGCGCCTCGGCCAGCACCACCCCCTCGGCGCCCCCGAGGTGCTCCACCTCGCGCTCATAGGTATCCAGTTGCAGGCGCCACCCGTTTCCCTCGGCCATCGCCGCGGCGCAGACCGCGCGCACCCGGGGCCAGACCTCCCCGTCCAATCGACCGGGCTCGCCCTGGAACCGCAGGCGCAGGTGGCCGTCCGGCTCCGGGGCGCGCACGAAGAACCAGCGCTCCACCGCGCCCGAGGCCTGGAGCCGCTCGAGGAGCGCTCCCACCGGACCCGCGAGCAACCGGTCCAGGGTCGCCGGACCCGCGTGGAACTTCACGTCGAGCCACTCGGTGCCCGGAGGGAAGGTGCGGCGTACTCCGGGCGGCGGCAGCGGGGCCACGCGCGTCGGCGGCGAGGGCTCGACTCCCGAGCGCGTCCGCACGAAGGGCACCACCAGCTCGTGCTGATAGCCCCCCTCCTCGCCCCGGGCGCACAGCGCCTCCGGTCCGGGAAACAGCTCCTCCAGGACCGCGTTCGCGCGCTCCTTGACGGCGTGCACGAGCGTCTCCACGCACAGCACGTTGTCCAGATCGATGGGGAGCTGGTTGTCCGCGTCCCGCAGGCAGATCCACCGGGGCAGCCGCGCCTCGTGGCGGAAGGCTTGGACGGCCTCGAAGCGCCCGGCGCCCTGGAGCGCGCCCCAGGCCCTCAGCTGGCGGGCCTCCACATTCCAGCGCGCGAGCGACAGCACCGCGCGTCCCCACACCACCCGCGGCAGGAAGGCCGCCGTCGCCAGGGGTCCCCAGCTGAACTGGAGCCCCGAGACCTGCCCGTGCTGGAGCAGACCCAGGAACCGGTAGAGGCCCAGGCCGTAGGCCGAGTAGTTGTGGGCATTGCTCAGCCGGGGGACGACCTCCCGGTCCAGGCGCCGCGAGCGCAGGACGATGCGCTCCCCCTCCACGCCCACCCACAGGTCCTCGAGGGCAATGCGGTGCGCGTCATCCGCGCCCGACGCGCCCAGGAAGACGAGGTCGTACGGGCGCAGTTGGGGACGGCAGGTGACGTTGCCCATGCGATCCTGCGGCAGGTGGACGACCTCGGCGAAGAGGACGTCGGGGCGCAGGGCCTCCTCGGCCCGCAGGTGCGCCTGGACCTGCGCCTCCAGCGCGGGCGAGCCATGGCAGAAGCGGCCCAGGTAGGAGCCGGCCGAGGGCGCGTGGAGGTTCTCCACCAGCACCTGGAAGTCCCCTCGGGCCACCGCCTCCGCGGAGGCGCCCACCAGGGTGGCCAGCACCCCGAAGGCGTCCGGCAACGGAGGCGGCTCGCGGCCCGCCGACAGCGTCTGGAGATCCTCCGGCGTGAGCCGCAGCTCCTGGAGGCCCGCGCCCCGCAGGGCCTCGAGCCGTCGCGACAGGTGGGCCCACTTCTCGCTCCAGCGCCCCCGCTCCTCTTGAGGCTCCCGGGGAAGGACGAAGCCCTCCAGCAGGGGGCCCGTTCCCCGTCCCGGCCCCTGGGAGAGGACGGCGCCGATGCCGTTCTCCTCGTCCAGCGCCTCCGCGAGCGGCACGGCGCGGCCCTGGTAGCGCTCCAGGAAACGCTGGCGGAAGCGCTCCAGCGGGTGGGGGCGTGGGGTCATCAACCGGCGCAGGGCCTCCACGCCGCGCAGCAGCTCGTCGAGCACGGGCGCGGACACCGTGGCCTCGGGCGTGGCGCGGAACATGTCCACCTGGAAGAGCCGGGACAGCTCCACCGGCACGGGCAGCGACTCCAGGGCATGCGCCACCTCGCGGTAGGCGTCCGGGGACAGGCCCAGGGGCTGCGCGTCCATGAGCGCCAGGGACGTCTGGACCGAGGCCAGCCGCTCGCCCACGGCGTGGAGCTCGGGCACGTGCCGGGCCTCCGCGAGCAGGTGCGGCACGGGCTCGGGCCCCGTGAGCGTGGGCGCCCAGGTGGGCAGCAGGAGCTGCTCGGCCGCCAACGTGTCCACGTACGCGAGCGCATCGTCGAGACCGACGCCCGTCTCCTCCGCCAGCGCCCGGGCCAGGGCGGGCAGCGTCAGGCCTGGACGCGCGCGCTCGAGCGTGGCGTCCAGGTGGGGCGCGGTGTCGACGGCGACCAGGTGATAGGCGCGCGAGCGGCCCCGCGACGACATCTCCAGGTAGCGCAGCCGTCCGGCGAGCCGGTAGAGGCTGGAGTTGGGCACGTACCGCAACGCGCGCCGCACCTCGGGCTGTTGGCGCACCTGCTCCACGAGCGCGCAGACGTAGTCCATGTCCAGGCGCGTGTGCCGGCCGAGCGCCCCGCGCCCGGGGATGTCCAGGCGCGTGTGCTCCGCCACCCGCCCGAGGGACAGGCCCGCGAAGAGTCCGAAGGGCGTGGCGCGGCCCGCCATGCGCGCCAGGTAGCGCACCAGGGTGCGCTCCACCTTCTGTCCCCGCTCCGACTCCGGCGCGGACTCCCACACCGGCAGGCTCTCCACGAGCAGGGGCGAGGCCACGAACAGCGCCTCGCGCACGACGGGCAGCGCCACCCAGCGGCGCAGTCGCTCCCGGAGCACGGCGCGGTCCCGGACGAGCGCGGCCTCGCGCGCCCCGGCCTCCGCCCGCGAGGCCTCGAGCCCATCGCCCCACTCCACCAGGACGTCGAAGGACAACAAGGGCGTGCGCAAGGCGAAGAAACCGGACGGAACGGCGCCTGACTCGTGCTCGTGCATGGACTCCCCCCGAGGGAGGACCCTAGCAGGCGCCCCGAGACGGCTCCGTCACGCCCCCCGGCCTCTGTCGGGCCGAGGACGGCGCCGGGGCTCAGAACATGTGGCGGCGCATGCTGATGTTCACGAGCAGGCCGATGCAGAGCATCACGCTCACCAGCGACGAGCCGCCATAGCTCAACAGCGGCAGGGTGATGCCCGTCACCGGCAGCAGGCCAATCACCATCCCGATGTTCTCGAACACCTGCCAGAAGATCATCGCCACCACGCCCACGGCAGCGAAGGCGCCGAAGCGGTCGCGCGCGGTGAAGCCCACGCCCAGGCCCAGCACGAAGACGAGCCCGTAGAGCACCAAGAGCAGCACGCACTTGAGGAAGCCGTGCTCCTCGGCCCACACGGAGAAGATGAAGTCCGTGTGCTGCTCGGGCAGGAAGGACAGACCCGTCTGGGTGCCCTCCTTCCATCCCTTGCCATGCAGGCCGCCGGAGCCCACGGCGATCTTCGACTGGGCGGCGTGGTAGCCGCTGCCGCGCAGGTCCGACTCCGGATCCAACCACCCGGAGATGCGCTTGCTCTGGTGCGGCTTGAGCAAGTGGCGCACGACGGTGGTGCGCGGCTCGGGCATCTCGCGCACGTAGTCGTTCCAGATGATGCCCGCGCCGGAGAGGAAGCCCACGACGATCACCGCCACCAGGTACCAGCGCACCTTGCCGAACAGGATGACCGTGGCCGAGGACAACAGCATCATCAACGCCGTGCCCAGGTCCGGCTGCACCAGCACGAGCGTGGTGGGCACCATCACCACGAGCACCGGCTTGATGAGGCGCTTGATGCCGTAGGAGCCCTCCCCCGGCTTGAAGTCGTCGTGGTAGACCTTGGCGAGCATGAGCAGCACGCCGATCTTCATGAACTCGGCGGGCTGGATACGGATGGGGCCGACGACGAACCAGCTCTCCGCGCCCTTGGCCTTGTGCCCGAACAGCCGCAGCGCCAGGAGCGCCACGATGTTGAGCACGTAGATGGGCAGCGCCATGTTCTTGATGACGCGGTAGTCCACCAGACACACCACGAGCGCGGCCAGGATGCTGACGCCCACGTAGGCCGCCTGGCTCGTCCACACCGGCGAGGCCTGCGAGCGCGAGGCCGAGGCCAGGTTGAAGATGCCCAGCCCCATCACCGCCAGCACGCTGAGAATCAGGCCCCACGGGACGTGGGGCAGCATGCGGCGCTCAATGCGCAACTGCATCCGAGCCTCCCGTTCCGGCCGCCGGGGGCTGCGTGCCCCGGGACAGCGTGCCCTGGTTCTGGATGGGCGCGGTCTCCAGCGCCGGGGCGGACGTGTCCGCCTTGGCCCTCGCGGCGTCCTCCTTCTTCAGCTCGAAGTACTTCTGCAGGACGATCATGCCGCCGGGCGCGGCGTCGGCGCCACCGTGGCCGCCGTGCTCGTTGAGCACCACGATGGCGATCTCCGGATCATCTGCCGGGGCGATGCCCGCGAACCACGCGTGGTCGCGCTGGAAGAAGTCCATCTGGTGCTCCTTGAGACGCACCGCGCCGATGGCCGCCACCTGCGCGCTGCCCGTCTTGCCCGCGATCACCACTTCCTTGAGGTGCTCGCGCACGCCCGCGGCGGCGCGATAGGCCGTGCCGCCCGGCTCGTTCACCGTGGCCACGAGCGCATCCATCACCGCCTTGCGGTGCGCCTCGGGGATCGTCACCTTGCGCACCACCTGCGGGTCGAACTTCTCCACCACGCTGCCATCCAGGCCCTCCACACGCTCGACGAGCTGGGGCTTGAACAGCGTGCCGCCGTTGGCGATGGCCGCGTAGAGCATCACCACCTGCAGGGGCGTGGCGTTCACGTCGCCCTGGCCCATGACGCTGTTGAGCGCCATGCCCTTGGTGTAGCCGCCGGGGGACACCTTGTCGTGGTACTCGGTGGACGGCATGATGCCGGGCACCTCGGCGAGCACGCCAATGCCCGTGGGCGAGCCCATGCCCAGCGACTTGGCCATGTCCGCGATGGGATCCAACCCGATGGTGTCCGCCACCTTGTAGAACCACGAGTCGCACGAGTACTGCAGCGCCGTCTTGCCGTTGACGGGGCCGTGGCCGCTGTCCTTGTGGCAGCGCCAGGCCCGCGCGCCGAGCCGGTAGCTGCCCGTGCAGGTGACGGTGCTCTCCGGCCGGAACAGGCCCGACTTGTAGGCGGCCAGCGTGGAGATGACTTTAAAGGTGGAGCCGGGGCTGAAGTGGTTGGCCGAGACGCGGTTGACCATGGGCTGGAGTGGATCGCGCGCCAGGGCGTACATCTGCGAGGGCGTGATGCGGCCGGTGAGCAGGTTGGAGTCGAAGCCGGGGCGCGACACCAGCGCGCGGATGAAGCCCGTCTTCACGTCCACCACCACCATGGCGCCCGCGGAGCCCGGGAATGCCTGCTCGGCGGCCTCCTGCAGGCGCATGTCCAGCGACAGCACCAGGTTGTTGCCCGGCCGCGAGGGCAGCATCGTGTCCTGGCCCAGCTTGTTGTTGAACTCCTCGAGCACCCGGCCGCGCGCGTTGACGACCTCCTTGCGCACCCCGTCCGTGCCGCACAGCGCGTACTCGAACGAGCGCTCCAGGCCGCGTCGGCCGACGTAGTCGCCCAGCGCGTAGTGGCCGCCCTCGGCGTTGAGCCGCTCGAGCTCCTCCGGATTGATCTCGTTCATGTAGCCGAGCACGTGCGACAGCACGCTCCCGGTGCGGTAGTTGCGGTGGGGCACCGGCACCACTTCCACGCCGTCGAGCATGTCGCGCCGGGCATTGATGCGGTCGTACTCGTCCCGGGTGAGGTCCACGCGCACCGGCAGCGGGATGAAGGGCGCGGCGCGGCGGGCGATGCGGATCTGATCCTCCATGCGCTTGCGCGTGGGCTCGTCCCAGCCGAGCAGCTCACCCAGGCGCGGCAGCACCTCGTCGGCGCAGTTGGTGCAGAAGGCCGGGGTGATGAAGGCGTCGAAGGAGGGGCGGCTGTCCACGAGGATGGCGCCGCGGCGGTCCTTGATGAGGCCGCGATCGGCGCGCAGGCGCACCTCCTTCACGAAGTTGGCCACGCTCTTGGCCGCGTACTCCTCGCCCTGGGTGATCTGCAGCCGGTAGAGCTGCACGGAGAGCACCACCATGCCCAGCACCATGGCCAGGCCCAGCCAGACGAAGCGGCGCTTGAGGTCGCGCCCGGGGGTGGTCTCGGAGAGGGTCGTCAACGCAAGAGTCCCGCGGAGGAGGAACGATCCTGCGACACCTCGAAGCGCCGCAGCAGGGGATAGAGCAGGGCCGCCGCCACGCCCGTGAGCGCCACCTGCAGGGGCAGGCCCGGGAGGATCGCCGAGGCCGAGCCATCCTTGGTGGTGAGCCAGGTGAAGAAGCCCGTGAGCGCGCCGTGGGTCACGTCACCCCCCATGGCGAAGAGCACGAAGGACGCCCGGCCCCGCACGTCCGTGAGCCGCGCCACCAGCCGGCCGATGAGGAAGATGAAGACGGCCAGGAAGGTGAACAGCCCCGTGGGCTGGCCGCTCATCAGGTCCAGCAGGTAGCCCACGGCGAACGAGGAGATGGCGCCCTCGATGGTGCTGGCGCGCAGGGCCAGGAAGGCCACGAGCACCACCGTCACGTCGATGCGGCTGATGGCCAGGCCCAGCTGCTGCACCAGCACCGACTCCAGCGTCAGCAGCACGAGCGCCAGGGCCACGGTGACCAGGAACTTCATCGCGTGCCCCCCTCCTGCTGGGACTGGGCCATGGAGCCAAAGGCGTTGCCGCGCACGAGCACCTCCTCCAGCCGCGTGGTGTCCACCGCGGGAACGATGTCTCCGCCCAGGAACATGCCGTGCTCGGTCTTCTCCAGGTGCGTCACCGTGCCTACCACCAGGCCCGGCGGATACACCCCGTCCGTGCCCGAGGTGATGATGAGGTCGCCCTCCTGGATGTCCTCGGTGCGCAGCATGTTCTCCAGTTGCAGGGGGCCCTTGCCCGCGCCGGCCGCGGTACCCCGCGAGCGCGAGCGCTGCACCCGCACGCCCACCCGGCTCTGCGCGTCCGTCACCAGCACCACGTCCGCCCAGCCGCCCGTCGTGCGCACCACCTGGCCCACGATGCCGTCGGGCGTCACCACGGACATGCCGCGGAACACCCCGTCCGACTCGCCCCGGTTGATGCGCACCGACAGGAGCTTGCTCACCGGGTTGACCCCGATGACCCGCGCGGCGATGTCCGGCCCCGGCGAGGACTCCGAGTAGCCGAGCAGGCCCCGCAGCCGATCATTCTCCACCCGGGCCTCGCCCAGTGCCTGGACGCTCGCCCTCAGCTGGAGGTTCTCCGCGCGCAGCTGCTCGTTCTCCTGGCGGACCTCCCGCAGGTCCAGGTAGCCGAACACCATGGCCTTCACCCCATCGATGAGGCCCACCAGCCCGCGCTGCAAGGGAGCGGTCAGGCCGATGACGGCACGGTCCAAGACATTGGGCTCCCGGCCGCGTCGCCCCGTCGTCAGGAAGGACCCGAACGGGTAGAGCAGCAAGGCTCCCACGATGAGTAGCGTCCGGTAGCGCTTGAGAAGCGACAACACTTCGTGGAGGTCCGTGTGGGAGAGGGGGAGCGGGAGGCGGCGGGGGGAGGCGCTAACTACTCTGAATCGCTTGCTTTATCCGGGGTGTTGCTCTAGGCAGTCAAGGCCTTCACGGAGGGGGACGTCACAACTTCCCACTTCCGACCGGGCACCCAACACACGCGCTTCGGGAAACCTTCCAATCCGGGGGCGTTCCCGTCGCATTCAAGTCACGGAAACGGTCACGGCATCATGGGCTCTCTGGATCCGCGCAAGGTCTTCTCGCTCCTCTTCATCATCGCGATCGCGGTGGTGTTCACCGTCCAGTTCGGCCCGGGCAACAACGGGTTCGCCAACACGGGAGGGGGCGCGGCGCCCTCGGCCGCCGCGGTGGTCAACGGCAAGGAAATTCCCGCCAACGAGTTCCTGCGGGAGTACGCGGGTCAGCTCCAGTACCTGCGGCAGCAGGGCCAGCCCATCACCGAGGCGGTCGCCCGGCAGTTCGGCCTGCCCAAGACGGTGCTGGACCGGCTGGTGAACACCGAGCTGCTCTCCCAGGCCGCCGCCCAGCACGGGGTGCGCGCCTCGGACGAGGAGATCCTCAAGATCCTCCAGCGCAGCCCCGAGTTCCAGAAGGACGGCCAGTTCGACTACCCCACCTACACCCAGGTCCTGCGCGACTACTTCCGCCAGACCCCGGCGGACTACGAGGAGTCGCTGCGCAAGCGCCTGACCGCCCAGAAGATGCTGGGCGTGGTGCAGAACGGCGTGGTCGTCTCCGACGACGAGGTGCGCACCCGCTTCGAGAAGGAGGGCAACCAGGCCCGCGTGGTGTTCGCCCGCTTCCTGCCGAGCATGTACGCGGACAAGGTCGCCGCGCCCACCGCCGCCGAGCTCGCCGCCTTCAAGCAGGGCCACGAGAAGGAGATCAAGGAGTACTACGAGACCAACCGCTTCCTCTACCAGCAGCCCGAGCGCATCCGCGCCCGGCAGATCCTGGTGAAGCTCGCGCCCGAGGCCACGCCCGAGCAGAAGTCCCAGGCGCTCGCGCGCGCCCAGGCCCTGCGTCAGGAGCTCGAGGGCGGCAAGGACTTCGCCACCGTGGCGAGCGCCAGCAGCGAGGACCCGGGCACCAAGGCCAGCGGCGGCGACCTGGGCTGGGTGGAGCGCGGCAACTGGGATCCGGCCCTGGCCAACGCCGCCTTCGCGCTGGAGGCCGGCAAGGTGACCGAGCCGGTGGAGACGCGCTTTGGCGTGCACCTGGTGAAGGTGGAGGAGAAGAAGCCGGCCCAGGACCGCACGCTCGAGCAGGTGCAGGACGAGATTGCCACCTCGCTCTACAAGAAGGACAAGGCCCAGGGCACGGCGCGCGCCGAGGCGGACAAGGCCCTGGCCGCGGCCAAGGGCGGCAAGACGCTCGCCACGCTGTTCCCGCCGGAGAAGGAGGGCCAGCCGGCGCTCCTGCGCTTCGAGACCGAGACGCGCCCGGAGGCCGTGCAGACGGACACCTTCACCGCCGCCGCCTCCAACATCCCCCACCTGGGCCCGGCGCCGGACCTCGTCACCGCCGTGTTCGCCACCAAGGGCCCCGCCCTGCTCGAGCAGGCCTACCCCGTGGGCGAGGGCTTCGTGATCGCCCAGGTGACCGAGCGCCAGCTGCCGGATGACACGAAGTTCGCCGAGAAGAAGACCGAGCTGCGCCAGCAGGCCGAGCAGGCCAAGCAGTACGAGGTGGCCGACTCCTTCCTCAAGGCGCTGCGCCAGAGCGGCAAGGTGGAGACCAACCCCACCGTGCTCGACCAGGCCGTGGGCGGCTAGTCACCCGGGGCCCGTCCCCTCCGAGGGCCCCACCGGGCGCCGTCTCCCCCACGGGAGCGGCGCCCGTCGTCATTTCCGGCCGATGCGCGACGCCACGCCCGCGGGCCGGTCCATGTGGGGCACGGCCACCCGGATGTCGTCCCGGCCCCGGGCCTTGGCCTCGTACATGGCGAAGTCCGCCGCCCGCACCAGGTCCACCGCGGACAGGGCGTGCTCGGGGTAGGTGGCCACGCCCAGGCTCGCCGTCACCATCAGGTCCAGCTCCGCCGCCTGCTGGAAGCGCTGGTTGCGGAAGGCATCGCGGATGCGCGTGGCCGTGATCACCGCGCCGTCCGTGCCCGTCTCCACCAGCAGCAGGGCGAACTCGTCCCCGCCGTAGCGAAAGACGTAGTCGAGCTGGCGGCAGCACGACATGAGCAGATCGCCCACCTCGCGCAGCACGGCGCTGCCCACCAGGTGCCCGTGCGCGTCGTTGATGGACTTGAAGTGATCCAGGTCCAGGAAGACGAGCGACACCGGGTGGTGGAAGCGCTGGGAGCGGCGCACCTCGTGCTCGAGCTGGGCGCGCAGGTGGCGGGCGTTGTAGACGCCCGTGTGCTCGTCCTTGATGGTGAGCTCCTGCACCCGCCGGAAGTTGCGCGCGTTCTCGATGGCGATGGCCGCGAAGTCCGCGATCGCCGTGAGCGCCATCAAATCTTCCTGGTTGAAGGGCCGATCCGACAGCCCGTTGACCAGCTCGATGACACCCAGCACCTGGCCGCGCGCGATGAGCGGCACGGCCACGATGGAGCGGGTGCGGAAGGTGGAGGCGGCATCGAAGCGGGCGGCGAAGGCCGGATCATGCGATACGTCCGCCACCAGCCGCGCCGCGCCCGTGGAGAACACCGTGCCAGCGATGCCCTCGCCTGGAGCGAGCTGCAGGCCCTTGAGGACCTCGGCCCCCTCCCCCACGGCGATCTCGAAGTACAGCTTTCCCGTCCGCTCGTCCTGCAGCAGCAGGGACCAGTTCCGAGGCCGCAGCAGGCTGCGCACCTTCTCCATCATCAAACTGAGGACCTCGCGCAGTTCGAGCGTGGAGGTCAACGCCTTGGCGATGTCGTTGTAGGCGGCGAGCTGCTCCACCGTGCGCGTCATGGCCGCGAGCAGGTCCGCGGGATTCATCCAGATCCACTCCAGGGCGCAGTTCTGCTAGAGCCGAGCCGTAACATGCACACACCAGTGGGTCAAACCCAGCTCGTTCTCGCCTCGGCCTCGCCGCGGCGGCGGGAGTTGCTCGGCCAGCTTGGCCTCGTCTTCGAGGTGTCGGCCGCGGACATCGACGAAACCCCCACGGCGGGCGAGGAGGCGGGAGCCTACGTGCTGCGGCTGGCGCGGGAGAAGGCCCGGGCCGTGGCCGCCCGGCGACCCGGCGCCTGGGTGCTGGCCGCCGACACCACCGTGGCGCTCGACGGCATGCTCCTCGGCAAACCCCAGGACGAGGCCGAGGCCCGGGGGATGCTCACGCGATTGTCGGGCAGGACACATGAGGTGCACACCGGCGTGGCGCTCGTCGGAGCGCGCATGACGTCCGTGCTGGTACGCACCCGCGTCACGTTCCGTTCCCTGGGTTCCGAGGAAATCGCCTGGTACGCGGCGACGGGGGAGCCCCTGGACAAGGCGGGCAGCTACGCCATCCAGGGCAAGGGGGGATTCCTGGTGGCCTCGGTGGAGGGCAGCCCCACCAACGTCATTGGCCTGCCGCTGGGGGAGACGCTGGCGCTGCTCGGCCAGGCCGGGGTGCCCCTGCCCTGGAGCCCGCGATGAGCCCCCTGGCCGAGCGACTCGCCGCGGTGCGGGCCCGGATGGAGGCGGCGTGTGCCCGGGCGGGCCGGGCGCCTGACTCCGTCACGCTGGTGGCCGTGTCCAAGCTCAAGCCCGGGGCGCTCATCCGCGAGGCGTATGCCGCGGGGCAGCGCGACTTCGGGGAGAACTACGCCCAGGAGCTGCGCGACAAGGCCGTGGAGCTGGCGGACCTGGAGGGGGTGCGCTGGCACGCCATCGGGCCCCTGCAGACGAACAAGGTGAAGTACGTGGCGAAGGTGGCGCACGCCTACCACGCGCTGGAGCGGCTCGAGGTGGCCCAGGAGCTGTCGCGCCGCCGGCTGGAGGCGCCCCTGCCCTGTCAGGTGGAGGTGAACGTGGGCGGCGAGGCGAGCAAGAGTGGCCTCGCCCCGGAGGCCCTCGGCCCGTTCCTCGACGCCGTCCGGGCGCTGCCGGGCCTGCGGGTGGAGGGGCTCATGACGCTGCCGCCGCCCACGGAGCACGAGGACGAGGCCCGGGGTTACTTCCGCGCCCTGCGGGAGCTGGCCCGGACGCATGGCCTCGCGGGCCTGTCCATGGGCACCACGCACGACTTCGAGCTCGCCATCGAGGAGGGGGCCACCCTGGTGCGCGTGGGCACCGCCCTCTTCGGCGAGCGCGCGTGAGCGGCGCGGCTCAAATCTCCCGGAACTTGAAGCGCCCGTTGTCCCCCACCTTCACCAGGAACTCGCAGCCGCAATAGTTGCAGTGCAGTTCCTGGCCGTCCGTGAGCGCGTCATCCAGGGGGTTGTTGGCGTTGCACTCCGGACAGTCGAAGTCCCGCCGCGCGGTCTTGTTGCCGGAATCCGCCTCGTCGTCGTCGTCGTAATGGTCCAGCGGCATGTGGTCCCTCCGGCCCCGGACGTCGGCGTGCCGGGGGGGCCCGAGGCTAGCAGCCCCCCGGACCGAATGCCGCACCGCTTGCGACATTCCGGGCGCCTGCCCGCCTGGTCGCCGCACGAACGGCGGAAGGTGCCTCGGCGTCGGATGGACCACGGGGGGGCGATCAGGGATTGAATGGGCCTCGGGACGATTCGTCCACGAGCATGCAGCCGCGACATGGGACGCTGGCGGGGCAGTTGGCACGCCAGGACGCGGCACCTACGTTGCGCGCCGGCCAACCCGCCGGCCGCGCGCCCGAGCCAGGAGTCATATGCACACGCAGCGCAAGGCGATGTTGACCGGAATGATGTTGGGCCTCCTGGGGTCGGGGGTGGCTCTGGCACAAGGCAACTCGCCCTCCGCGTTTGGTCCCGGGGAGCAGGCCAGCTACCGCGTGCAGTACCTGGGGCTCACCGCGGGCACGGCCCAGGTGACCGTGGGCGCGCCCATGCGCCAGTGGGGCAAGGACGTGTGGCCCATCGTCTCCCTGGCGCGCTCGGAGGCCGTGGCGGGCGTGTGGCCCGTGAAGGACAAGTACGTGTCGTACTGGGACTACAACACGTCGCGGGTGCTCGGCTCGGACATGATGGAGGACCAGAACCACAAGCGCCGCCGCGTGCGCGTGAAGCTCAACGACGACGGCAAGAGCGCGATGGTGGTGCGGCAGAAGGAAGGCGAGGCGCCCGCGGAGAAGCAGATGGACGTGCTGGAGGGCGCGCTCGACGTGGCGGGCGCCACCTTCGCGCTGCGCAACCGCGACCTGGAGGTGGGCCGGGAGTACGCCTACCCCGTCTTCACCGGCTCCAAGAGCTTCCACATGAAGGCGCGGGTGGAGGCCAAGGAGGTGCTCTCCACGAGCAAGGGCAAGCAGGAGGTGTACCGGCTGCGCGTGTACACCGAGTTCTCCGGCAACCTGGCCTCCAAGCGCGACCTGGTGGCGTGGCTGACGACGGATGCGCGGCACCTGCCCGTGCGGCTGGAGGCGGAGCTCGCCCTGGGCTCGCTCGTGGCGGAGTTGACGGAGTACCAGCAGGGCAAGGTCGTCACGCCAGCGCCGGCGGTGACGGCCCAGAACGAATACTAGCCCGCGGCGGGCCGGCGGCCGCGAACAGGGGACGGCATGGTGGTGGGCACGGTGGGGTGGCTGCTGGTGGGCGTCTTGGCGGGGGCTCCCGAGCCCCGGGTGGTCTCCGCGCTGGAGAAGGTCCGACCCGGAGCGCTGCCTCCGGGCGAGAAGCAGGCCCGGCTGAGCCTGGCGCGCGGCGAGTGCGAGGGCGTGCAGGTGGTCCTGCCGCCGGGCACCACGCGCGTGAAGGCCGCGCCGCTCGTGCTCAAGGGCGCGGGGGCGACGCTGGAGGCCCAGGTGTGGCGCGAGGCCTTCCTGGATGTGCGCATCCCCTCCAACTCGCAGGGCGCCCCGGGGCCCTGGCCGGATCCGCTCGTGCCGGTGGAGACGCCCTCGACGGACAAGAAGGCGCCCACCGTGCTCTACGTGGAGCTGTGCGCGCCGGAGGCCCAGCGCCCCGGGACGTACCAGGGCGCGCTCGAGCTCCAGGCGGACGGCGTGGCGGTGAAGGCCGTGCCCTTCACGGCGGAGGTGCAGCCCTTCGCGCTGCCCGCCACCTCGTCGCTGCCCAACAGCTTCGGCATCTCGCTCTACAGCATCGCCAAGGGCCACGGCCTCAAGCCCGAGTCCCCCGAGGCCCAGGCGCTCCTGCGCGACTACGTGGCGGCGCTGCTCACCCACCGCGTGAGCGCCCACGGCATGAGCATGAATCCGCCCCCGGTGCGCTTCGACGAGAGCGGCGGCGCTCAGGTGGACTTCCGCGCGTACGACGCCGAGGTGGGCCCCTTCCTGGACGGCACCGCCCTGTCCTCCGGCGCGCGCTTCACCACGCTGGACGTGCGCGACTCGAAGGCCGCGCGCACCGACGCCGAGAAGTCCGCGTACTACCGGGCCCTCGCCGCGCACGCCAAGGAGAAGGGCTGGCGCGCCCAGCTCTTCTTCTACGCCAAGGACGAGCCCAAGCCCGAGGACGTGGCGCTCGTGCGCACCCAGGCCCTGCGCGTGCGGGCCTCGGGCAAGGACGTGCCGGTGCTCGTCACCTCGCCCCTGGACGAGGCCCTGCGTGGCTCGGCCGACATCCTCGCGCCCACGCTCAACTGCTTCTTCACCCGCCCCGGGCCCCAGACGTGCCGCAACGTGGTGCCCCTGGCCACGCTGCGCGGCAAGCTCGGCCCCCAGGTGAAGGTGTGGTGGTACCAGAGCTGCAACTCGCACGGCTGCACCGGCGGCGCCACGTCCGATGCCGCCGTGGAGAAGGCCTACTCGGACTGGGCCTCGTACATGGTGGACCACCCCGCCCCGCTCAACCGCGCCATGGGCCCCCTGGCCTTCCTGTCCGGCGTGGACGGCGAGCTCTATTTCGACACCGTCTTCGCCTACAACACGAAGGATCCCTGGGCGGATCTCTTCGAGTTCGGCGGCAACGGGGACGGCACCTTCTTCTACCCCGGCACGCCCTCGCGCCCGGGCTTCGAGCGCCACGCCCCCGTGCTCTCCCTGCGCCTCAAGCACGTGCGCGACGGCCTGGAGGACTACGAGTACCTGCGGTTGCTGGAGTCGCTCGGAGAGCGCGCGTTCGCCCAGGAGGCCGTCCGGCGGCTCGTGCGCTCGGGCTATGATGTCCAGCGAGATCCCCGCCAGTGGGAGCAGGTGCGCCGCGACATGACGGCCCGGCTGCGCCAACGATGGGAAGCGGTTGAAGAAGCGAAGCGTTCCGGCGTCCGGTCGAAGTGACGTGGTGTCCCCCCACCCGAACCGAGGATGAACCCCATGCGCAGCGCTCTCGCCCCCCTGCTCTTCTGCCTGTCATCCGCGGCCTGGGCCCAGATTCCGGACACCGAGCCCACCGCGGAGCACGCGGCCGCGCCCGCCGCGCCCGCGGAGCAGGCGGCGAGTGTGCCGCAGTGCGTGCAGACCCTGCCGCCCCTGCGCGCGCCCCTGGCGTTCACCACCGGCGAGCTGCTCGAGTTCGACCTGGACGCCCTGGGCGCCACGGCGGGGAAGATGAGCATGCAGGTGCAGAAGAAGCAGAACGGCTCGCTGCCCGTGCAGGTCAAGGTGCAGACCAACTCCTTCTTCTCCAAGGTGCGCCGCGTGGATGCCACGGCCATGAGCTACCTGCATCCCAAGACGCTGCGCAGCTTCCGCTATACCGAGGACGCCACCGAGAACGAGGTGCACCGCACGGTGGACGCGGCCTTCAACCCCAGCAAGCGCAGCGTCCGCGTGGACTGGATGCAGCGCGGCAAGCCCGGCCGCAACGACGTCTCCTACCAGCACGAGGGCCTGGACGTGGCCGGCGCCATCTACATGATGCGCCAGCTGCCCATGAAGGAAGGTCTGCCCGTCTGCTTCGACGTCTACGGCGTGCGCCGCATGTGGCGCATGGCGGGCACGGTGCTCAAGCGCGAGCACGTGTCCCTGCCCATCGGCGAGTTCGAGGCGTGGCACCTGTCGGGCACCGCGGTGCGCCTGGACAGGCCCTCCATGAGGCGCGAGGTGCACGTGTGGATCACCGACGACGAGCGCCGGCTGCCGCTCGCGGCCCTGGGCGCCATCGACCTGGGCACGGTGCGCGCGACGCTCACCTCGTACTCGCGCCCGGGCGAGAAGAGCCAGCAGGCCGAGGGCAAGGAGTCCCTCAAGTGGTAGGCGGCTGACGCATCAACCCCGCCGCCTGGGACATCCGGCGGCGCAGGCGCAGCACCACGTCCTCCAGCAGCACCAGGCGCTTGAGCACCAGCGCCTCGTCACTCGCGTCCACCAGAGTCCGGGGACTCAGGGCGCCAGGCCGCAGCGCCGCGAGCAGCTCCGTGAAGTGCGACTCCACGTCGCCCAGCGCGTCGAGCCCCTCGCGCAGGTCATCCTCCAGGAAGTCCAGCAGCACGGTGGCGTCCGCCCGCCGGGGCAGACGCTCGCCCAGGTGCTCGATCGACTGGCGGAGGGGATCCACGCTCACGCGACGCAACGTCACGGGAGCGGCACGTCGTGCGAGCGCGAGTGTCGTCATGCACGGCACGCTACAGGCCCGTAGCGGGGGGTCAATTTTTCGCCCCCCCCCGCTCCGGGCCCGTGCGCCGTCACTGGATGGGGGCGAAGGGATTGGGCCCCGCGGGATTCGTCACCACCGTGGGCGCGCCTGGCAAGGCGCCCGACAGGGGCGCCGCGTTGAGCGGCTGCGGCGTGGAGATGAGCGGCACCGCGCCCGTGGCGGTGACGGACGGCGGCGTGGCGACGAAGGGCACCGGCTGCAGACCGTTGAGCGGCTGCGGCGTGGAGATGAGCGGCACCGCGGTCGTCTGCGCGTTGAGCGGCAGGGGCGTGCTCACCAACCCCGCCGACAGGCGCGCCCCGCCGAAGGCGAACTCCGGTCCCGACACGCCCGGCGCCAGGGGCACGATGGTGTACGAGCCTCCAGCGCCCACCGCGGCGGACGTCGGGTTGAGCGGCACGAAGCCGGTCGTCGGCGTCTGGGTGGACTGCGTGGCGATCTGCACGCGCTCGGGGCTCTGGAAGGCCTCCGGAATGCTCGGCGTCCCCGTCGCCGGGAGTGACACCGGATCCGGCTGGCGGCCGAGCTGGGTGGACAACGACACGCGCTCGGGCGACTCGAAGGACTCCGGCAACGTGCGGATGCGCGCCGCGACACTGGGCAGCGTGGTGTCGGCGGTGGGCGCCACCTGCTGCGTCAGCGTGGGATCCGCCAGACCATCCTGGGACGACGGCGTCGTCGTCGTGAAGCCCGAGCCCCCCGTGCCCTGCGCGGCGCCCAGGGACGATTCGGGCACGAAGCCCAGCGAGGCGCCGAACGCCACGGGCGCGGTGGGCGCCGGCACCCCGGTGAACGAGCCCACGGTGGGAATGGAGGCCACCGCGGTCACGGGAATGCCGTTCACCTCGATGCTCACGTCGTCGAAGTCGAACTGGACGAAGCCCCGCGGCTCGAGCTCGCGCGGGATGTTCCACACCAGCACGCTCAGCTCGGTGTCCCCCTGCCGCGCCACTGGCAACACGCGGAAGGTGTCATCGTCCGCGTGCGCCCCGCTCTCCAGGGCCGCGGCGTGGATGATGGCCGTGTCCGTGAGCAGCTGGCCGTTGCGCCACAGCCGACCCACGCCCCACACCGCCGCCGTGGCCTTCACGCGCGTCATGTTGGCGAAGCCCACGGGGGCGCCCCCATGAAGCTCCTGGTTCACGACCACGCCTCCGGCGATGGGCTGCGCGGGAGGAGGCGGTCTCGCCGCCGTGGCCTGGGAGCCGCCGGACGCGGGCGGGAAGCCCGCCTGGTCCAACTCCACCCGGTACGTCGTGGCGCCCAGGGTGAAGGTGGCCTCCAGGCGACCCACGTCACCGTAGGTGGCCCGGGGATCCGCGATGCGCTCCTGCACGGACAGGTCCGCCGAGCCACGGCCGCGCTCGAAGAGGTCCGCGTAGGGCAGCGCCCCATGCGTGAAGAAGCCGACGCTCCCCACCGTGCGAGCGGTGACCTTGGGTCCATCGAAGGTGAAGCCTGCGGGGCTGGCGGTGAGCAGCCCGGCGAACACGACACTGGAGATGATTCCGACCATCGACGCTGCCTCCTCTCCTTGGAGGGTAAGCAGCGGAGGCGCGGGGGACACGGGCGGAGCGAGCAGCCCACTAGGGCCTCGCTTCGCCCGCTCGCTTAGATGAGGCCCCGGGCGCGGCGGATCTGCTCCACCGTCTTGTTGTACTCGATGTCGAAGGCGCTGGTGCCCTCCTGCAGGTGGCGCAGCCGCGAGCGCGCCTCGCGGTCGATCTCGTCGTCCACGTCCAGGTGGCGCTTCATGCCCGCGAACATCTTCTGCCGCAGCACGTTGTCCGGAGAGTAGACCTCCTCCACGTTGCGGCTGATGAGCAGGAACTCGATCATCTGGTTGATGACATACTCGATGCCTTCGTCGCCCATCTTGAAGCCGCGGACGTCGGCCATCTCACGCTTGACCTGGTTGAACTTGGAGTAGTCGTACCCGCGACGCTCCAAGGCCTCGCGCGTCGCCTGGTTCACGCGCTCTTCGTTCGCCAGGTACTCGCGCATGATGGCCGACAAATCCATCTCGGCATCGGCCACGCGGGTCGGTTCGACTTCAATGTCTCCGTCCTGCATCAGCTGCTGGACGCACTCCCGGGAGATGATTGGGATCACCTTCGGATAGAGCCTCATATCGGTCCCTCGCCCTTGAAGACGGCTCGACTGGCCCCGTTCGCTATAAATCAGCGCTGAGTCCCGTCGCAATGGAAAACCCCAAGAACATCGCGGATTCAGCGGCCTCATCGGCCCCGCGTTAAAGCGGAAATTAATCACGGCGAGCCGGGTGGCGAGCCTTCTTCTGACTTTTCGTCGCTCAAATCGCCCGCGTCCTCCAGGGAGGCTTCCCGGATGGGATCCACTTCGTCCTCCTCGGGATGGCCGTGCAGCGCGGCATGGACGCGCTCGGACACGGTGGGCCCGAGCACCTCGACCAGCTCCTCGATGCTTGCCTCGCGCACGCGCTTGAGCGAGCCGAAGTGCTTCAGGAGCGCCTTCTTGCGCACCGCGCCCACGCCGGGAATATCGTCCAGGACCGAGGTGAAGTTGTTCCGCCGCATGCTCTTCTGTTGGAAGGTAATCGCGAAGCGGTGGGCCTCGTCGCGCAGCCGCGCGAGCAGGTACAATTCCGCCGAGTTCTGCCGCAGCACGATGGGATCCTTGCGGCCCGGAATGAACACGCGCTCGGGGCTCTGGGCACGCTCGGCGTCCCGGTCGTGCACCTCCTCGTCGCGGCTCTTGGCCAGCGAGATGATGTCCACCGTGTCCACGCCCACGTCCTTGGCGGCCGCGAGCGCGCTGGCGAGCTGGCCCTTGCCTCCGTCGATGACGAGCAGGTCCGGCAGGTCCCCCTCGTCCTGGCCGCGCTTGAGCCGGCGGCTGATGACCTCGTGCATGCTGGCGAAGTCGTCCTGCTTCTCCAGGGTCTTGATGCGGTAGCGCCGGTAGCGCGACTTGTCGATCTCCCCTTCCGTGGCGGCCACCTGCGAGGCCACGATGGACGCGCCCTGGAAGTGCGAGATGTCGAAGCACTCCATGCGCCGGGGCAGGCGCTTGAGGGACAGCCGCTCCTGGAGCCGGCGCAGCACCGCCTCGGTCTCGTCCTTGGTGCGGCGCCGCTCGATGGCCGCCTGCTCGGCGTTGCGCTGGGCCATGTCCACCAGGTCGCGCTTCTCGCCGCGCTTGGGCACCATCACCCGCGCCTTGTCGCCCTTGCGCTCGCTCAGCAGCGCCTCCAGGCCCTCGCGCTCCTCGATGTCCAGGGGCATGAGGATCTCCTCCGGCACGAAGTTGCCCTGGTCGTAGTAGAGGTTCACGAACGAGGGCAGCAGCTCCTCGTCCGGGAACTCCTGGCTGCCGAGCGGGAACGCCTGGCCCCCGTTGAGCCGGCCCTGGCGCACGTAGAGCACGTACACGAGCAGCCGGTCCCCCTCGCGGTGGAACGCGAAGACGTCCTGGTCCTTGAAGTCGCTCGTGGCCACCTTCTGCCGCTCCAGGCTGCGCTCGATGGCGCGCAGCTGGTCGCGGATGCGCGCGGCCTCCTCGAAGCGCATCTCGCTCGAGGACTGCTTCATGCGCGCGCGCAGGCCCTCCACCAGCTCGCTCGCCTTGCCCTCCAGGAAGAGCACCACCTCGTCCACGCTCTTCTTGTAGTCCTCGGGCACCACCGGGTAGACGCACGGCGCCGGGCAGCGGCCGATCTGGTGCAACAGGCAGGGCCGCTTGCGGTTGGCCAGCACGTGGTCCGTGCAGGTGCGCAGGTGGAAGTAGCGGTTGATGATGCGCAGCGTCTCGCGGATGGCGCTCGCGCTGGAGTACGGGCCGAAGTAGCGCGCCCCGTCCTTCTCGTAGCGCCGCACCACCTCCAGCCGCGGGTAGGTCTGCGTCTTGTCCAGCCGCAAGGAGATGTACTGCTTGTCGTCCTTGAGCAGGACGTTGAAGCGCGGCTTGTGCTTCTTGATGAGCTCGTTCTCGAGGAGGAGCGCTTCCTTCTCGTTGTGGACGATCACCGTCTCGATGTCGGCGAGGAACTTGTCCAAGAGCGACACGAAGGCGCGCGTGTCCCCGGTGCGCGTGAAGTACGAGCGCACGCGGTTGCGCAGGTTGATCGCCTTGCCCACGTAGATGATCTCGTCCCGGCGGTCCTTCATCAGGTATACGCCGGGCTCGGTGGGCAGCGACTCCAGCTTCGCTTCGAGCTTCGCGTCCATGGGGGGCTAGCGGCTCCTGCGGGGTCCGATGCCCGTCTTGCCGTGGGGCGGTCCGCCTCCCCCACCCTTGCCCTTGCCCCCACCCCGGCGGCCCTTGGCGCCGCGCGAGCCCGGGGTGCCCGCCTTGGGCTCGTCGTCCGTCTTGGCCGGCGCCCGGAGCAGCGCGCGGCTCGGGGGCTTGATGCCCAGGTCCATGTCCTTGAGCAACAGGAGCCGGTCGCGCATCTGCGCCGCCTTCTCGAACTGCATCTCGTCGGCGAAGTGCTGCATCTCCTTGGTGGTCTCGGCGATGAGGGCCCTGATCTCCTTGGGCTCCAGCGCGTCGTTGGCCGAGTCGGCCGCCAGGGGCAGCGCGTTGGGGTTCTCCGCGTCGTAGAGCTGCTCGGACAGGTCGAGGATGTGGCTCTTGACCGCCTGGGGCGTGATGCCGTGCTCGGCGTTGTGGGCCTTCTGCACCGCGCGGCGGCGGTTGGTCTCCTCGATGGCCAGGTTCATCGAGTCCGTCATGTTGTCCGCGTACATGATGACGTGGCCGTTCATGTTGCGCGCGGCGCGGCCAATGGTCTGGATGAGCGACACGTGGCTGCGCAGGAAGCCCTCCTTGTCCGCGTCGAAGATGGCCACCAGCGACACCTCGGGGATGTCCAGGCCCTCGCGCAACAGGTTGATACCCACGAGCACGTCGAACTCGCCCTTGCGCAGGTCGCGGATGATGGCGGTGCGCTCGATGGCGCCGATGTCCGAGTGCAGGTAGCGCACCTTGACGCCCACCTCAGTGAGGTACTCCGTCAGGTCCTCCGCCATGCGCTTGGTGAGCGTGGTGACGAGCACCCGCTCGTTCTTCGCCACGCGCAGGCGCACCTCCTCCAGCACGTCGTCCACCTGGTTGCGCGCCGGGCGCACCTCGACTTCCGGATCCGTCAGGCCCGTGGGGCGGATGATCTGCTCCACCACGACGCCGTTGGACTTCTGGAACTCGTACTCGGCCGGCGTCGCCGACACGAAGACGGCCTGCTGCACCATCTCCTCGAACTCGGTGAACTTGAGCGGCCGGTTGTCCAGCGCGCTCGGCAGCCGGAAGCCGTGGTCCACCAGCGTCTCCTTGCGCGCCCGGTCTCCGCGGTACATGGCGCCGATCTGCGACACCGTCTGGTGGCTCTCGTCGATGAGCACCAGCATGTTGCGCGGGAAGTAGTCGATGAGGCACGGCGGCGGCTCGCCCACCGCACGCCCCGAGAAGTGCCGCGAGTAGTTCTCGATGCCGTTGCAGTAGCCGATCTGCTCGATCATCTCGAGGTCGTACATCGTGCGCTGCTCGAGCCGCTGGGCCTCCAAGAGCTTGCCCTCGCGCTGGAACTGCTGGAGCCGCTCGGTCAGCTCGTCGCGGATGGTCTGGATGGCGCCCTTGCGGGTGTCCGCCTGGGTGACGTAGTGGCTCGCGGGGAAGATGACGACCTTGTCCAGCGCGCCGAGCGTCACGCCGCGCAGCGGATCGAACTCGGAGATCTTCTCCACCTCGTCGCCGAAGAAGCTCACGCGCACCGCGCGCTCCTCCTCGTAGGCGGGGAACACCTCCACGGTGTCTCCCCGGGCGCGGAACGTGCCGCGGTGGAAGTCCAGGTCGTTGCGCTCGTACTGGCTCTCCACCAGCCGGCGGATGAAGCCGTCGCGGCCCAGCTCCGCGCCCACGTTCACCGTCACCGCCAGGTCCACGTAGGAGCGCGCCGTGCCGAGGCCGTAGATGCAGGACACGCTGGCCACGATGAGCACGTCGTCGCGCGTGCGCAGCGAGTGCGTGGCCGAGTGGCGCATGCGCTCGATCTCGTCGTTCACCGAGGAGTCCTTCTCGATGAACGTGTCCGAGGTGGGGATGTACGCCTCGGGCTGGTAGTAGTCGAAGTAGGAGACGAAGTACTCGACGGCGTTGTGCGGGAAGAGCGCCTTGTATTCCCCGTAGAGCTGCGCGGCGAGCAGCTTGTTGTGCGCGATGAGCAGGGTGGGCCGCTGCACGTTGGCGATGAGGTTGGCCATCGTGAACGTCTTGCCGGACCCGGTGACGCCGAGCAGCGTCTGGTAGCGGTCCCCGCGCAGCACCCCCTCGGTGAGCTCCGCGATGGCGCGCGGTTGGTCTCCCTGGGGCTTGTAGTCGCTGACGATCTGGAACTCAGGCATGGCTGCTTCGTTTAACACCCGCCGTGCGAGAGCGCCGTCGAAGAATCAGGGAGCGTCGGCTATTGCGCTCCCCCGGATTTCAGGAGTTCGAGCGAGCGCAGCCGGGGCGCCTCGAACTCGTCCCCCGGGTTCCAGCGGGGCGGCTCCCGGGTGCGCGCCACCTGGGCGCCCAGCAGGAAGAAGAGCTGGACGTCCTCCACCGCGCCCTCCAGGTTGGTCTCCGGCCCCAGCTCGTCCGAGGGCTGGTGGTAGTGCTCGCGCTCCCAGAGTTCCCGGCGGGCCTTCCCCCAACCCGCCGGGCGGCCGATGAAGTCCACGCCACTGCTGAAATAAACCGTGGGGATGCCCTTCTTGGCGAAGCTGAACTGGTCCGAGCGGTAGAAGAAGCCCCGGTCCGGCAGCTGGTCCGGCTTGACCCCCCGCCCCTGGGCCCGCACCAGGGCGGTGAGCGGCTTGTCCAGCGAGCTCTTGCCCAGTCCGATGACCGTCACGTCCCGGGTGCGGCCGTGGATGTTGAGCCCGTCCATGTTGATGTTGGCCGCCACCCGGCCCGCGGGCATGGGCAGGTGCTCGGCGAGGTAGCCCGAGCCCAGCAGGCCCTGCTCCTCGGCCGCCACGGCGGCGAAGAGGATGGAGCGCGCGGGCGCCTGGGGCAGCAGCGTGAAGGCGCGCGCCACCTCGAGCAGCGCCGCCACGCCGGACGCGTTGTCCACCGCGCCGTTGTAGATGGCGTCCTCGCCCGGCTTCGCGTCCGCCTTGAGCCCCAGGTGATCGTGGTGCGCGGTGTAGAGCACCACCTCGCGCGCGAGCGCGGGGTCACTGCCCGGCAACAGGCCCAGCACGTTCGCCGTGGCGCGGCGGCGCACCTGGTTGTCGAAACCCGTGGAGACCGTGATGCCCAGGGCCACCGGCTGGAAGTCGCGCCGGTTGGCCGCCAGGCGCAGCGCGTCCAGGTCATGCCCGGCGAGCTGGAACACCCGGCGCGTGGCCTCCTCCGTCGTCCAGCCCCGCACCTGCAGGCGCTCGCCCTCGCCGCCCGCCGGGGCCGGCAGCTCGAACTGCTCGCCCGTCCACGACGTGCGCACCACCTGCCACGGATAGCCCGCGCTCGGCGTGGTGTGCAGGAGGATGGCGCCCGCCGCGCCCTGCTTGCGCGCCTGCTCGTATTTGTAGTCCCACCGGCCGTACCACAGCCGCGTCTTGCCCCCGAAGAGCGCGGGGTCGTCCTCGGGATCGTTGTTGAGGATGAGGAGCGTCTTGCCCCTCAGGTCCATGCCCTTGAAGTCGTCCCACTGATACTCGGGCGCCTGGATGCCGTAGCCCACGAAGACCAGGGGCGAGGCCTTCAGCTCACTGCGCTCGGACGAGTGGCCGGAGCTGGCGATGAAGTCCGCCCCGAAGGCCAGGGCGGCCGTGTCCGTGCCCGCGCGGAAGGTCATCGTGTCCGGATGACCCGTCACCCCCACCAGCTCGAAGGGCTGGAGGTAGCCCCCCTCCGGCGCGCCCGGCCGGAGGCCCAGCTCCTGGAAGCGCGTGGACAGGTAGAGCTGCGTCAGGGCATCGCCGCGGGTGCCCGGCCCCCGCCCCTCCAACAGGTCCGAGGCCAGGAAGTCGATGTGGGCCCGGAGCTTGTCCGCCGCCAGCGTCTTCGCCGCCGACACCTCCGAGGCCCGGGGCGACTGGGCCCGGGCGCCGCCCACGAGGAGCACCCAGGACACGAGGACCACCAACGAGCGCGTCATGCACGAGCCCTACCATGGGGCACGAAGCCAGCACACGCCGCCGCGCGCGCTTCGTGACGGGACGTAACAACCGCAGTCACCGCCCGGTGACACCTGTCACCAGGCCCCTTCTCCGAGGCACGGACGCGTGGCGACAACGTAGGTGTGATGACCACAGTCACCACCTGAATCCCTCCGTGTGCGGGCGTCCGAGAACAAAATCAAGTATTTGGCGCGGGAGTCGGTGGGATGCGGTGCATGGCACACATCATGCTCTACATGGCGCACATCAACCACACAGGGTGACTCCCTCCCACCCTGGGTCGACCATCGAAAGAAGGCGCCGTCATGATCGTCTCCAACAAGCAGACCCCGGTCTCCGCTCCCGCCGTTGCCGCCACGCCCGCCGCGCCCGCCGCCCCCCAGGCGCCGGCCGCCGCCCCCGCCGCCGCGGCGCCCAAGGCCGCCCAGGGCTTCGCCCAGGTCTCCACCTTCACCACCGCCGCCGCCACGCCCGCGGTGAAGCGCTCGGCCGCGAATGTCGCCTCGGCCGCCCAGAGCACCGGCCCCCTGTCCCTGGACAGCCAGCAGGCCCAGTCCGCCATCCAGAAGTCGGTGGACTTCCTCCAGGCCACCCGCCTCAACCAGCGCGGCATCGTCCCCGGCGCCCCGGTGGCCGCCTCGGTCAAGCCCAACCAGGTCTTCACGGATGACCTCGGCATGACGCACGTGCGCCTGGACCGCCAGAGCGAGGGCGTGAAGGTGTTCGGCGAGCAGGTCATCAGCCACCTGGACAAGGACGGTCAGGTGGCGGGCGTCACCGGCGCCCTGTCCAACATCCCCGCCGGCCTGGGCTCCTCCTCCACGAAGCTGTCCGCCCAGGACGCGCTCGCCGTGGCCCAGAAGGCCTTCGGTCAGGAGTCCACCCGCGCGCCCTCCTCCGAGCGCGTCATCGTCAAGGGCAACGACGGCCAGTACCACGCCGCCTTCCACGTCAAGCTCGACAAGCTCTCGGACTTCAAGGCCGGCGAGGAGCCGCGCCGCATGAACTACTTCGTGGACGCCAACAGCGGCGAGCTCGTGCGCAGCTTCGACCAGATGGGCGGCTTCGCCCACGAGGTGGAGGCCGCCAAGGCCCGCGCCTCCACCCCCGGCGCCGCCACGCCCTCCTCGCCCTCCTCGCCCTCGCTGCCCACGACGGGCAAGGCGGACGACACCACGCTCTACAGCGGCAAGGTGGACCTCTCCACCACGAAGCAGGCCAACGGCACCTACACGCTCGAGGACAGCTCGCGCGGCAACGGCGTGGTGACCTACGACGGCAACAACAAGGCCAACGCGAGCGGCAAGACGCAGTTCACCGACAAGAACGACGTGTGGGGCGAGTCCGGTGACAACGCGCGCACCAAGGCGGCGGTGGACGCGCACTACGGCGCGGAGATGACGTACGACTTCCTCAAGGACGTGCTCGGCCGCAACTCCCTGGACGGCAAGGGCGAGAAGCTCGTGTCCTACGTCCACGTGGACAAGAACCTCGTCAACGCCTTCTGGGATGGCGAGAAGATGAGCTACGGCGATGGCGACGGCAAGGACGCGGGGCCGCTCACCACGCTGGACATCGCGGGCCATGAAATCGCCCACGGCCTGACCGAGCGCACCGCGGGCCTCGTCTACGAGGGCGAGTCCGGCGGCCTCAACGAGTCCTTCAGCGACATCATGGGCGCGGGCGTGGAGTGGTACGCCTCGCAGAAGAACCCGAGCGTCAAGTTCGACTGGAAGGTGGGCGAGGACGCGTGGACGCCGGGCAACGGCACCGACGACGCCCTGCGCTACATGGACGACCCGACCCAGGACGGCTACTCGGTCGACAACTACAAGAACTACCCGAAGCAGACCGAGGTCCACGGCTCGAGCGGCATCGCCAACAACGCCTTCTACCTGCTCACCGAGGGCGGCAAGAACCGCACCTCCGGCCTGTCGGTGAAGGACGGCATCGGCATGGACAAGAGCCTGAAGATCTTCGGCCGCGCCCTCACCACGTACATGACGCCGGAGACCACCTTCGCCCAGGCGCGGGAGGCCACCATCAAGGCGGCCACGGACCTGCACGGCGCCAACTCGGTGGAAGTGCAGAAGGTGAAGGACGCCTGGAGCGCGGTGGGCGTCGAGTCCAAGAAGTAATCAGCCCGGCAAGAGGTCCACGCGCGGGTAGGTGCCCAACAGGCGCATGGACTGGGTGTAGGGTTGCAGGTCGCGCAGCACCGCCTCGATGGGCGCCGAGGCGGCATGCCCCTCCAGGTCCAGGAAGAAGCGGTAGGCCCAGGGGGAGCCCGGCAGCGGCCGGGACTCGAGCCGGGCGAGGTTCACCCCTCGCTCGGCCAGGGCGAGCAGCGCCTTGCCCAGGGTGCCCGGCTTGTTCTCCAGCACCATGACGAGGGACGTCTTGCAGGGCACGTCCGCGGGCAGGGGCGTGGGGGCGCGCGCCACCTCCACGAAGCGCGTGAAGTCCCCCTTGCGGTCCTGGAGCTCACGCGCCAGGACGTCCAGGCCGAAGCGCTGCGCCGCGGAGTCGCTCGCGATGGCGGCGATCCCCGGATCGTTCGCCTCACGCACCCGCTGCGCCGCGCCGCCCGTGTCCACGTCCGGCAGCAGGCGCACGTGCGGCAGGTGCTCGCGGAAGAAGGCCTCGCACTGGATGAGGGCCTGGGGGTGGGAGCGCACGGTGTGCAGCGTCTTCAGGGTGGCGCCCGGCAGGCCCAGCAGCCGGTGCTGCACCTGGTCCACCAGCTCCGCGATGAGGGTGACGCCCTCCTCCGCGAGCGCGTCGTAGGTCTCGTACATCGCGCCCGCGGTGGTGTTCTCGATGGGCAGGAGCGCCAGGTCCACCTCGCCCTGGCGCAGCGCATCCACCGCCTGGCGGGGCGTGTCGAAGCCGGACAGGAACACCCCGCCCTGCCGGCCCGCGTAGCGCTTGTGGGCCATCAGGTGGCTGTAGGAGCCCTCCATGCCGGGGTAGGCCACGCGCAGGGGCGTGCTCTCCAGCCCCGTCACCCACGCGTGCTGCCGCGCCACGGACATCTCCATGATGAAGCGGTAGAGCCGCTCCACTTCGTGCGGATCCAGCTTGCGCGCCATGGCGGCGGTCCGGATGCGGCGCAGCAGCAGATCCTCGCGCCGCTGGTCGCGGATGGGCGAGGCGGTGGAGAGCTTGGAGCGGGCGATGTCCTCGGCCAGGTCCATGCGACGGCGCAGGGCATCGAGGAGATCCTCGTCCACCTGCTCGATGGCGACACGCAACTGCTGCAGATCCACAACATCCGACATGGCGGCCTAGACTCCGTGGCTGAGGTAGGACCCCAGCACCCGCACCGAACAGCCGAGGGACTCGATCTCGGACAGGGCCTCGGGCATGGGGGGCGCGGACAGGGGCGAATCGACGTCGATGAAGAAGAAGTAGTTGCCCAGGCGCTTGCGCGTGGGCCGCGACTCGATGCGCACCAGGTTGATGCGCTGGCGCGCGAACACGGACAGCACCTGGTGCAGCGCGCCCGGGAAGTCCGCGGGCAGCGTCACCAGGAGGCTCGTCTTGGCGCGGCCCGGACGCGCGAGCGCCAGGGGCTCGGGGCCCACCAGCAGGAAGCGCGTGGCGTTGTCCGGATGGTCCTCGATGTGCTCGGCCAGGGTGTCCAGGCCATGGAGCGCCGCGGACGCGGCACTGCCGATGGCGGCCAGCCCGGGCTCGGACGCGCGCTGTTTCACCAGCCGCGCCCCCTCGGCCGTGGAGCTCACCGGAATGGCCTCCGCCTGGGGCAGGCGCGCGCGCAGGAACTCGCGGCACTGGCCGAGCGCCACCGGGTGGGACAGCACCTCGCGGATGGCCTCCAGGGGGCCCGCGCGACCCATCAGGTTCATGGTGATGGGGTACACCCACTCGGCCTGGATGGGCAGCGCCACGTCATGCACCAGCCAGTCCAGGTGCTGGCTGACCGAGCCCTCCAGCGTGTTCTCGATGGGGATGACGCCCAGGTCCGCGTGGCCCGCGACGACCGCCTGGAACACCTCGGCGATGAGCTTGCAGGGCTGGAGCACGTACGGCACCGCCCCGAGGAAATGGCGCGCGGACTCCTCGGAGAACGTCCCCGGCCCCAACAGCGCGATGCGCTTCATGACCCCTCGGGGGATAGCACGGAGGCCTGGGCGGCGGAGGCGGGAGGCACGCGCGGCAGGCGCACGGTGAACGTGGTGCCCTCGGCCGCGGAGGAGCGCACCTCCACCGTGCCCCGGTGGGCCAGGACGATCTGCCGGACGATGAACAGGCCCAGGCCGATGCTGCGGTCGGAGGGGGAGAGCCGGGTGCCGCCGCGCGTGAGCGGCTCGAAGAGCCGGGGCAGCAGCTCCGGGGGAATGGGCGTGCCCTGGTTGTGGACCCGCAGCAGTACGTGTTCGCCCTGGCCCTCGCTCTCGATGCGCACGGGCGAGCCCTCACGGCCGTAGCGCAGGGCATTGCCGAGGATGTTGGAGAGCACCTGGGCGATGCGGTCCGAGTCCCAGACCCCCGCGCCGTCCCCCTGGTGGACGAAGGACAGCTCGCGCTCGGGATGGGCCGTGCGCGCCTCCTCCACCACCTGGTGCGCCAGCTCGTGCAGGTTGAGCGTCGCGGGCTGCAGGGGGATGCCCGAGCCCATGCGCGCCTGGGTGAAGTCGAGCAGGTCGCGGATCATCCGCTGGGCCCGCTCCGCCGAGGACACGATGCGCGAGACCGTCTTGGTGAGCCACGGCGAGGCGTCCTCGCGCCGCAGCACCAGCGCGGCCGCCATGAGGATGGCGCTCAGGGGGTTGCGCAAATCGTGGCTCACGATGCCCATGAGCTGCTGTTCGAACTCGGCCCGGCCCCGGGCCTCCTGCAACAGGCGCTGTCGCTCGCGCTCGGCGCGCTTGCGCTCGGAGATGTCCTGCATGGCGCCCACCATGCGCAGCGCCTGGCCGCTCGCGTCCCGGACGATGTAGCCGCGGTCCGCCACGTCCCGCCAGGCACCGTCCTTGTGCAGGATGCGGTACTCCTCGGCCCAGCGCTCCTCGCGCGAGGCCACGGCGTCCCGGAGGCCGCCGAGCACCCGCTCCCGCTCCTCGGGGTGGAGCAGCCGCGCCCAGTCCTCCACGGAGGGTCCGAGCTCCTCGGGCCGGTAGCCCACCACCTGCTCGAGCGTGTCGTCCCAGTGCAGGGTGTCGTCCCGGGGATTCCAGTCCCAGATGGCGTCGAAGGTGGCGCGGCTGGCCAGCACGTAGCGCTCCTCCGAGGCGCGCAGGGCCTCCTCGGCGCGCTTGCGCCACCGCTCGCCCTCCGCCTCGCGCAGGGCCCGGGTCACACACGGCACCAGTCGCTCCAGACGCTCCTTGAGCACGTAGTCCGTGGCGCCCTGCTTGAGCAGCTCGATGGCGCGCTCCTCGCCCAGCGCCCCCGATACGAACAGGAAGGGCGTGTCCGGACACCGCTCGCGCGCGGCGGCCAGGGCGCTCGCGCCATCGAAGCCCGGCACGTTGTAGTCCGACAGGATGAGCTCGAAGCCGCCGTGCTCGAGCGCCTGGAGGAAGCCGGTCCGGTCCTCCACGCGCCGCGCCTGGAGCGACCAGCCCACCTCCTCGAAACGCGCGAGGATGAGCTCCGCGTCCAGGGCACTGTCCTCCAGCAGGAGCAGGGACAGGGCGGGGCCGCTGGAGGACTCGCTCATCGTCCCGCGCTCGGAGGCAGGGAGCCCGGAGGCGGTTGATTGAGCACGCCCCAGAACAGTCCCAGGTCCTTGAGCGCGCGCACGAAGTCGGCGAAGACCACCGGCTTGACCACGTAGGCGTTGACGCCCAGCCCGTAGCTGCTCGCCAGGTCCCGCTCCTCGCGCGAGGAGGTGAGCATCACGATGGGGATTGTGCGCAGCTCGGGATCGCCCTTGATCTGGGCGAGCACCTGGGTGCCATCCAGCCGGGGCAGCTTCAGGTCGAGCAGCACCACGGCGGGATGGGCCACGGGGCGGGTGGCCCAGGCGCCCCGGCGCTGGAGGTAGTCGAGCGCTTCCTGGCCGTCGCGCACCACCACCACCTCGTTGGCCAGGCGCGTCTCCGCCAGGGCCGCCAGGGTGAGGTCCACGTCGTTGGCGTTGTCTTCCACCAGGAGGATTCGTTTGAGTTCGCTCACGAAGCCACCTCTCTATCAGGTCGAGACCCGAGGCAGGGTGAAGTGAAAAGTCGCGCCCCCCTCCAGGGCTCCTTCCGCCCAGGTCCGCCCCCCGTGACGCGAGATGATGCGCCGGACATTGGCCAGCCCGATGCCCGTCCCCTCGAATTGTTCGGAGGTGTGCAATCGCTGGAAGACGCCGAAGAGCTTGTCCACGTACTTCATCTCGAACCCCACCCCGTTGTCGCGCACCCAGACCTCGGTCTCGGTCTCGGTCTGGAGGGTGCCCACCTCGATGCGCGCGGGATCGCGGGTCCGGGTGTACTTCACGGCGTTGGCCAGGAGGTTGTGCAGCACCTGGCGCAGCAGGGAGGGATCGGCGTGCAGGCGGGGCAGCGGGGCCACGTTCCACTCGATCCGGCGGCCCTTGAACTCGGGCTCCAGGTCGCGGCGCACCTCCTTCACGAGCGCGGTCAGGTCCACCTGGGTGAAGCGCGGCTCGGCGCGGCCCATGCGCGAGAAGGCGAGGAGATCATCCACCAGGGTGCCGCCCTGGCTCGCGGCCCGGGCAATCTTGCGCAGGTAGTCCCGGCCCTGGTCGTCCAGGGAGGGGCCCGCGCGCCGCTCCAGCAGTTGGGCGAACCCGAGGATGTGGCGCAGGGGCGCGCGCAGGTCGTGGGACACCGAGTAGCTGAAGGACTCCAGCTCCTGATTGGCTTCCTGCAACTGGGTGGTGCGCTCGCGCACGCGGGCCTCCAGCCCCGCGTTGAGCCGGCGGATCTCCTCCTCGGCCTGGCGCAGGGTCTCGAGCATGCGCCGCTCGTCGTCGATGTCCGTGTTGGTGCCGAACCACTGGACGATGCGCCCCTCGGCGTCGCGCACGGGCATCGCCCGGGTGAGGAACCAGCGCGGCGTGCCGTCCACCGAGCGCAGCCGGAACTGCTCCTCCCAGACCTCGCCGCTGGAGACCGCCTGGCGCCAGGACTCCGCCACCCACGGCAATTCCTCCTCCATGTAGATGCGCCGCCAGTCCGTGGTGAGCATCTGCTCGGCGGTGAAGCCCGTGTACGCGGTCCACCGGTCGTTGTACCAGGGCACCTGGCCGTCCGGCTCGGCGATCCAGACGAGCTGCGGAATGGAGTTGGCCAGGGCCCTCAGGCCCTTCTCGCTGCGGCTCAGCCGCTCGGCCAGGGCCTCCACCTCGGTGCGGGCCCGCACCTGCGCGGTGACGTCGAAGGCCACGGAGATGATGCCCTCCACCCTCCCCTCCGAGTCGCGCAGGGGCTGGTAGGAGAGGTTGAAGACGCCTTCCTGGAGCGTGTCCTCCGAGGCGTTGCGCCAGCGCAGCACCACCTCCTTGAGATGGATGGACACCCCCTCGCGCCAGGCGCGCTCGATGGGCTCGAAGAAGGACTGCGACTCCAGCTCCGGCAGGGCCTGGCGCGCGGGCAGCCCCACCAGCACCCGGTCGCCCAGGGCCTGCTGGAAGCGGGTGTTGACCATCTCGTAGACGAAGTCCGGCCCGCGCATGACGGCCAGGGGCTCGGGCACGCCCATGAGCGCGGCGAACATGTTCTCGCGCTGGATGCGCAGCCGCTCGACCAGCCGACGATCCTCCACGGCCACGCTGGCGATCTGCGCGAGCTGCACGACGATCGCCTCGTCCTCCGCGGAGAACTCCCCCCACACCTTGTCGGACAACTGGAGCAGCCCGAGGTTGCCGCCCGCCCGGCTCAAGAGCGGCACGGCGAGCCAGCCCCGCATGGGGGGATGGTGGGCGGCATGGGCGCCGAAGCCCCGCCACGCGGGGTGGGCCTCCAGCTGGGCCTGGGTCATGCGCAGGGGTCGGTTGGCGCGGCAGACCTCGGCGTAGATGCCCGAGCCATCCGACGGGCTGGTGTAGTCCCGCCAGGCCGCGTACTTGTCCGACAGCGACACGGCGGAGACGACCTGCGTCCAGCTGGGCCCCTGGGTCAGGCTGACCACGCACTGGTGCGCGCCCACGATGTCGCGCGCCCGCTCGGCCAGCAGCGACAGGATGGCGGGCAGGGCCTCCGTGGTGTGCAAGGACACGGACGCCTCGGCCAGTCCGCGGAGCTGCTCGGCCCGCCGCCGCGCCTCGGCCAGCAGCCGGCTGCGCTCCTGCTCGGCGTTGCGGGTCGCGGAGATGTCGCGCAGGGTGCCCAGGAAGCGCACCGCGCGCCCCTCCTCGAAGATGGCCCGTCCCGTGGCGCGCAGCCACCGGGGCGGCTGTCCCGGCTCGGTCACCGCGCGGTACTCCACGTCGTAGAGCCCCTGACTGTCCGGCTCGAGCGCGCGCGTCACCGCGGCGTGCGTGGCCGCGCGGTCCTCGGGATGCAGACGCGCGTCGAAGAGCGCGTAGGTGACGTTGGCATCGGGCGAGACCCCGAACAGCTCCTTGCAGCGCGCATCCCACCCCAGCCGCTGGGTGAGGGGATCGAAGTCCCAGATGCCGAGCGCCGTGGCCTCCACGGCCAGCCGCAGCCGCTCGTCACTGGAGTTGAGCGCCTCCGTGCGCGAGTGCAGCTCCGCCTCCAGCCGCTGCTCGCGGCGCCGGACGCTGCTGTGCTCCGCGTCCCACTGGCGCCGCTCGTGGGCGCGCTGGTGCTCCTCCTGGAGCCGCAGCCGCTCCTGGGCACGCCGCAGCTCCACGAAGGTGCCCACCTTGGCGCGCAACACCTGGGGGATGAAGGGCTTGGTCAGGTAGTCCACCGCGCCGTGTGCATAGCCGCGCAGCAGCTCCTCGTGGTCCACGTCCGCGGCGGTCATGAGCAGCACGGGGGTGCGCCGGTTGCGCTCGCGCTCGCGCAACAGCGCCATCACCTCCAGGCCGCTCATGTCCCCCAGGCGGACATCCAGGAGGATGACGGCGAAGTCCTCCTCGAGCACGCGCCGCAGCGCCTGTTGTCCGGAGTCCGCCCAGACCAGGCGTTGGCCGAGCGGCTCCAGCACGGCCTCCAGGGTCGCCAGATTGGCGGGGTCATCGTCCACGAGAAGGACACAGGTCTGGAGTGTCTCCACTTCCCAAGAAATACAACATCCAGACGCGCCGCGCGCTCCTTCCGGTGCCCCGCCCCGGCGCTCAACGGCCCGGGCCGTTGGCTCAGGTGGGCGGCTGGACCTTCCAGCGCCGGTGCAACCACAGCCACTGGTCCGGGTAGCGCCGCACGTACTGCTCCAGCACCGCCGTCACCGCCGCCGTGTGCGCGACAAGGGCCTCCTGCTCCGTCGCGGCCTCGGGCGGCGCGATGGGCCCCTGGATCTCCAGCCGCAACCGCTGGCCGCTCTCGTCGCGCACGCCCATCACCACGAACACCGGCGCCCCGGTCCGCCGCGCCACCACCGCCATGGCGGGCGTCGTGGACGCTGGCTGGCCGAAGAAGGGCACGAACACCGCCGATTTCGCCGGCAGCGATTGATCCAACAGCATCAACACGGTCTCCCCGTGGCGCATGGCCTCCTGGGCCTGGGCGATGGCGCCCTTGGGGTAGATGAGGCCCACGCCCGCGGCGACGCGGCCATCCACGATGCGCATGTTCAGCGCGCCCTTGAGGGGGCGGACCAGGGCGTTGAGGGGAATGCCGCGCCGGATCACCATCTTTCCCGCGCGCTCCCAGTTGCCGAAGTGCGCCGTCACCAGCAGCGCGCCCTGTCCCCGGGCGATCGTCGCCTGGAGCGCCGCCCACGCCTCGCCCCGCACCTCCGGCTCCTCCCACGCCGGGTCCACGTGGTCCGCCTGGTCGATGGACTCGAGCACCACCCGCGCCATGGAGATGTAGGCCCCTCGGGCGATGCGGTGCCGCTCGGCGTCACTCATGTCCGGGTAGGCCCGGGCCAGATTCTCCAGCGCCACCCGACGACGGATGCCCAGGGTGTACGCCAGCCCCCCCACGAACCGGGCGAGCCCGTCCCGCGTGGACGCGGGCAGCGCGCACACCGCGTCCATCAGCCGGTTGGCGAACCAGCCCACCACCGGTGAGGGACGCACCCCCTGGACCTCGGCGAGCCGGGGGGGCGGAAGCGGGACGGGCAGCCGCGTGGACTCGGGAGCGGAAGGAGGGGCGGACACGGCGGCGCACTCCACCCGGAAGCGGGACCCCAGGCAAGGGGGCTCGCGAGACAATGCGCTAATGTCCCGGGCCTTTCCCTGGAGCCTTTCCCACCCATGTCACGCCCGTCCGCGTCCGCTCCCTCCCGCCTTTCTCCTCCCCTCCGCGCGACCCTGCTCGCCCTGCTCGGCACCGTCACCATGGGCAGCGGCTTTGGCGCCTCGGGCGGTTGTGGCTTGTTCGAGGGCAAGTTGCCCACCTGTGACAAGGCGTGTGACGCCGTCGCGGGGACCTACACCCTGGCCTACCCGGAGCAGCCGCCTGTCTCCGCGGAGTGTGAACAGTTCCAGTGGAAGTTTCCCCAGCGGGCCGAGTTCTTCCGGGACGGAGACGCGCTCGGGGTCCGGCTCGACGGCCAGACCGAGGGCCTGGAGTACCGGGGGCACTACGACCAGGGGGGATTCAACCTGTACACGTCGTACGACCGCGAGTCGGATGCGTTCCTCCTCGCCGATGGGCGCGCGCACCCGGTCGTGATCGGCTTCTCCGGAAGCTTCGAGACGCGGCCCGCGAATGCCCAGGCGCCCGCGACCGCCTCGGGCTCGTACACGGTGACCATCAAGCCCGTGGAGGGCGCGTCCAGCACCACTCCGGCCTGCTACATGAGCCGCAAGTTCACCGCGACGCGCTGAACGCCGACCCGGCAACGCGAAACCCCAGGCGGACCTGTCGAGTTCCCACCACTCGCTCCGGACATGCCCCCACGAGCGCGGACATGGACGGAGGCCACCTGCTATCGGTTTAGGATGATGCGATTTCAAGCCTCGGCGCATCTGCATCAGCCGAGCGCGGATGGATTGAAGCCCTTGGGTGACGCATCGCGTGAAGTCACCACGCCCTCCCGTCAGGACGTGCAGACCGCGATGCGTGATTGGTTGGACCCCAAATCATATCCTTGCATCCCCGCGGTCCAATCCATGACGAAGCACGAGTATCTGGTGGGCCTCTATGGCGCACTGGGTCAAGGACGGCACAACCGGGCGCTGGCGCAGGATCTGCTCTTCTTCCGCGAGCAGCAGCGGCAATCCCAGTCGCTCTACCTGAGCTTCTGGGCGGTGTTCGCGCCGGAGCCCTCGCTGAGCGAGGAGGAGTTCGAGGCGCGCATGTGGCGCGAGCTGTCGTTCCTCACCTCGCACACGGATCTCCAGGAGCCGTGGGATCCCCTCTTCAGCTCGGATCCGGCGGATCCCCGCTTCTGCTTCAGCCTGGGCGGGGACGCGTTCTTCATCGTGGGGGCGCATCCGCGGAGCTCCCGGCTGGCGCGCCGCTTCCCCTACCCGGCGGTGATCTTCAACCTCTACGATCAGTTCGAGGAGTTGGACCGCCGGGGCCAGTACACGGCCATCGTGCGCAAGAACCGCGAGCGGGACGTGAAGTTCCAGGGCTCGGTCAACCCCATGGTCGAGCAGTACGGCGACAAGTGGGAGTCCATCCAGTTCTCGGGACGGCAGAACACCTCGGAATGGAAGTGCCCCTTCCAGCACGGGTTGAAGCCGCCGGAGAGCACGTCGTGATCGAGATTCCCCCCCAGACCGGCGTGGCCTTCCGGCTGGAGCGCGGCCAGCGCCTGCGGGTGCAGGATCCGCGGGGTCAGCAGGTGTCGGACCTCTTCTGCTTCAGTGCCGCGGACGCGGGCGAGTGGCTGTCCTCGGGGCGCTCGGTCGATTACGCGGACACCCTGCTGCTGACGACCGGGCACGCGCTCTACTCCAATCGCAGCCGGGTGATGCTGCGCATCGTGGAGGACGAGGTGGGGCGCCATGACTTCCTCATGACGCCGTGCAGCCTCGCCATGTTCCAGATCGTGGCGCGCGACGAGGCGTGGCACCCGAGCTGTCACGAGAACCTGGCCAAGAACCTGGCGCCCTTCGGCATCTCGCCGGATCAGATCTCCACCACCTTCAACATCTTCATGAACGTGGTCTTCGAGCCCTCGGGGCGCATCCACATCGAGCCGCCCCTGTCCCGCGCCGGCCAGTCCATCCTCTTCGAGGCCGAGATGGATCTGCTCGTGGGGCTCACCGCCTGCTCCCACGAGGAGACGAACAACGGGCACTGCAAGCCCATCACCTACACGATTCAAGACACGCGCTGAGAATCCTGGTTTTCCGGCTATGTTCCGGAGCCATGAAAATCTCACGGCTGTCGTCGGTGCTCGTGGCGGGGGTGTGTGCCTGCGGTCCTCATGAGGGAGTCCCCGCGGAGGTCCGGGAGTCGGGCGTGGGGGAGGCCCACGCCGCGGCGTCGACGGGGCACCGGGCCTTCCGGGTGATGACGTACAACGTGCGGGGGCCGCTCGACACGGGCGTGCGCGCCTGGCCCAACCGCAAGGCGGCGGTCATCGAGCGCATCCTCGCGAACACCGCGGACATCGTCGGCGTGCAGGAGGCCCAAGCCCCCGCGGGCGGCCCCAGCGTCCCGGCGGATCTCATCGCGGGGCTCACGGGGAGCGACAAGCCCTATGCCGTCTACAACCCGGGCGGCGGCAGCCCCAAGCTCATCTTCTACAAGAAGAGCCGCTTCGCGCTCGCGCCCGAGGTGGGCCAGGGCAACGAGGCGCTCGTCAACCCCTACGCCAGCAGCGCCGAGTGTTACAGCCACGCCGAGGGCAAGAAGATCTCCTGGGTGGGGCTGCGTGATCTGACATCCGGCAAGGCGTACTTCGTGGCGAACACGCACTTCGCCTATTCGGCCATCTGTTCCCTGGGCCGGCTGAAGGAAGCCGAGCAGATGGCCACGTTCCTCGCCACGCGGCCCGCGGGCGTACCCGTGGTGGCCATGGGCGACTTCAACGTCGATGCACAGAGCAAGTCGACGCCCGGGGAGACGACCATCGAGGACCTGGAGAGCGGCGCGCGGCTGTTCCGCACGGCCCGGTTCGACGGCACGACGGGCGTGGACGACGCCACCTTCAACAACGCCTGGAACGGCTCGACGTCCACGAACTACGCGCGGCTGGACTACATCCTCCACACCGGCGGAGAGCTCACCTCCTCGGCACCCGCCATCGACCGGACCCAGAGCGGTGGCAACACCCCCTCGGACCACTACCCGGTGCTCGCCACGATCCGGCCCGCCTTCTTCTCCGCCGGCTCCACCCTGTCCCCGACGCCCAGTGGCACCTCCGCGGACACGCAACTGTTCTTCGCGGACGTCACGGGGGATGGGTGCGCGGACCGCATCTCGTGGAACGCCGCCGCGGGTGAGGGCGAGACGTGGGTGGCCATCTCGCGGTGCGACGGGGGCTTCGCCCCGGCGGTGAAGAACGAGGGCGCGGTCAGCGTGGTGTCCACCACGCGCTTCTATTTCGCGGACGTCACCGGGGATGGCTGCGCCGACAAGGTGCTCTGGCGGCCCACCCTGGGCGATGGCGAGGTGCGCATCTACCCGTCCCGGTGTGATGGCACCTTCGGAGAGCGTGTGTCCGTCACCCAGGCCGCGAGCAAGAGCGAGTCCACGCGCTACTTCTTCGCGGACGTGACGGGGGATGGGTGCGCGGATCTGATCCGCTGGAATCCCACGGAGCGGGGGGGCGCGTTCGTCACCTACGTGGCCCGGCGTGGCACGACCCCGTCCTTCGGCGCGGCGGTGCAGAGCAGTGACGGCCCGAACACCAGCGAGGGCACGCGCGTGTACTTCGCGGACGTGGACGGCGACACGAAGGAGGACCGCATCGTGTGGAATCCCGACCAGGACGGAGGCCGCACGCGCGTCTACCGCTCCACCGGCGCCGGGGCCTTCCCCTTCGCCTTCGCGCACGACGCGGGAACCAGCGGGGTGGACACCTCGCGCTTCTACTTCGCGGACCTGGATGGAGACGGCAAGGCGGACAAGATCTTCTGGCGCCCCACCTTCCGGCAGGGGCGGATGCAGATCTACCCGAGCGCGGGCACCCACTTCGCGGGCAGCCCCGTCATGGACAACACGGGCTTCAGTGGCTCGGAGAATACCCGCTTCTTCTTCGCGCCCATCGACGGGACGCCCGGGGCGGACAAGGTGTACTGGAACCCCGGCGCCTACGAGGGCGACACCAAGGTGTTCCGCGCCCAGGAGCCGTGAAGCCCACCGGGACACGGGCGTTGCGGCGCCGGAGGGGCTGACCTATGACGCGAGGCTTCGCCCAGGAGCCTCGCGTGGCCGGAGCCGCTGACACCCCCACCCCGTCCCCCGCTGGCCCTCCGGGTCGGTGGGGAACGCTCGCGAGGGAGGGCGCGGTCCTGCTGCTGTTCGCGGGGCTCACGGTGGCCATGACGTGGCCCTTCGCGGCGCACCTGTCCACGCACACGGTGGACGTGGGGGTGGATGATCCACTGCTGTGCGCGCGCATGCTGAACCACCAGCTCGCGTGGCTCGCGGGACAGCGCCGGCTGTTCGACCTCGATCTCTTCTTTCCCCATCCCAACGCGTTCACCACGACGGATGTGTCGCTGGGCTTTCTCTACGGCGCCCTGCCCTTCCTGCCCTTCACCCAGGACCGGTTGACGCTCGTCAACCTGGGCACGCTGCTGAGCTTCACCCTCACGGGGCACGGGACGTTCCTCCTCGTGCGTCGGCTCGCCCGGCACCCCGCCGGAGGGCTGGTGGCGGGCGCCGCCGCGGCCTTCTGCCTCTGGCGCATCCACCAGTTCGATCACTGGCACGTGCTGCAGACCCAGTGGTGGGTGTACCTGGCCGTCGCGCTCCTGGCGCTCCGGGACAGGCCCACGCCCGGCAGGGCCCTGCTCGTCTCGGTGCTGACCTTCGCCGCCTTCAGCGCCAGCGTGAGCGTGGGCATCTACTCCGTGACGCTGTCCCTGATGTTTGGGCTGTACCTGCTCACGACCCTGCCCCGGGAGTCCTGGCGGCGCGGCCTGCTGTTCCTGGTGGGCGCGGTGGCCCTGGGCGGGTTGCTGCTCGTGCCCGTCTACACACCCTACCTGTTGCAGGCGAAGGTGTACGACGTGCAGCGGAAGGTGGTCGATATCCAGGGCTACTCCGGCAACGTCGAACAGCTCAAGGCCGCGCCCGCCTTCCATCCGCTGTACGGCGCGGCGAATCCGATCCGCCCGGGCGGCGAGAGCCTGACGTTTCTCGGCGGGAGCGTGCTCCTCCTCGCGCTCGGGGGGCTCTTCTTCCCGGAGCGGGAGCGAAAGATCCTTCGCGTTGGGACGTGGCTGCCGCCTCTCCTGCTCGGAGGCGGCGCCTTATTGCTCGTGCGGCTGGGAATCGAGCGGCGGGAGTTCGCGGTGGTGGCGGTGCTGGTGCTGCTCGCCGCCGCGCTCGGAGGCCGCCGACTCGGCATGGGCGAGACCCGGCGCGTGGCCTGGCTGTTCGCGAGCGTGGCGGTGTTCTACTTCTTCGCGTCGCTCGGGCCGGAGGTGTACTGGCGGGATCATCAACGGGCGGGGCCCGGGCTCTGGGCGTGGCTGATGAAGCTGCCAGGCTATGGCACGGTGCGCACGCCCGCGCGCTTCCACTTCTTCACGTCCCTGGCGGTCGCGATCCTCGCGGGCCTGGGCGTCTCGGCGGTGCTGGACCGGGTGACGTCTCGCGGGGTCCGAGGCGTGCTCGGCGCGCTCGCGCTCGTGGGCGTCCTCCTCGAGCTGAACTGCGCGCCCCTGCCGCTGCGCCGGATGATGACGCTCGCGCAGGCGCCCGCCTACTACACCTGGCTCGCGCGACAGCCGGGCAAGGGCGCGGTGGTGGAGCTTCCCGTCATCGAGTCGCGCGAGCGCTACCGCATGTTCTTCGCCATGATCCACGGCCGCCCCTCCGTGGATGCCGAGAGCGGCTTCACGCTCCCCGCCTGTGAGTGGGTCCGGCCCGCGAACATGATGAAGGACGAGGCGATGGCGCGGATGGAGGCCCTGAGCTGGGCGGGGCTCGAGTACGCGGTGCTGCACTCCGACGAGTTGGATCCCGTGGCGGGGGTGCGCTACCGCCAGGTGCTGAAAGGCGCGGGGGCACGCCTCGTCCAACGGTGGCCGGGCGTGGAGCTCTGGCGCTTCGCCTCGCCCGGAGTGTCCCTGCCCTTCCAGCCGGAGAACGTGCGCGCGACCGTGTCCACCGGCCCCGCGTGGAACGCCCTCCAGCCCCTGCCCGTGCGTGTCGAGCTGGCGCCCCGAGGCGATGCCGCGGTGTTCGAGCAGGAGGTGCGCCGGCTCACCGTCATCGTGGAACACGAGGGCCGGACCTCCCGAGCCCCCCTGTACCTCTCGCCGCCGTTGCTGATTCCCTCGCAGGTGGACGCGCACCGGGTCGACGTGCCGGTGGCCCTGAAGCCGGGTAGCACGCGGCTGTCGCTCCGGGTGGAGGACGAGCGAGGCCAGGTGCTCGCGAGCGCGGAGGGTGGGCTGCTCGTCACCACGCATGCCCAATGGAACCAGAAGGAGCGGACCCTGCGCATGGCGGCC
This sequence comes from Archangium primigenium, assembly GCF_016904885.1. NCBI lineage: Bacteria > Pseudomonadati > Myxococcota > Myxococcia > Myxococcales > Archangiaceae > Melittangium > [Archangium] primigenium. Next base: position 3,717,546 of record NZ_JADWYI010000001.1, on the reverse strand, counting down.
TGTGAGCTCCAGGTGCTCTCGCGCACCCGGACGCCCAGCGGGGAGACCCGCCTGCTCGTGCGCGCGGGCAACCGGGCCCCAGAGGCCTGGGCGGGCGCGTCGCTGCCCCGCTTGCGCTGGACGGTGGTGGGCCGCGACGCAACGGGCAGCCTGTCGTCCCCCGCGCTCGCCGCGGGTGAGGACGTGTTGCTCACCGTGAAGGTCCCCGCGGGCACGGAGGACGCCATCCGCGTGCGCCTGGACGATCCGAACGGCACGGAGCACTGCGCCACGGTCAGCGAGGCGCCCTGAGCGTGCATTGACGGCGGGGCCCGAGGACCGTCTGCTAGGCGGATGTCCGACCCCTCTCTTCCCGTGCCCGCCGCCGAGCGGGTGACGCTCCTGGACGCCGTGCGCGGCTTCGCCCTGTGTGGCGTCTTCGTCTCCAACAGCGTCATGTGGTTCAGCGGTCGGGTCCTCCTGCCCCGCGAGCGGTTCAAGGATCTGACGGCGCCTCCGATCGAGAGCAGCGTCATGGCGCTCTACGACTTCTTCGTGAACCAGAAGTTCGTCACCCTCTTCGCCTTCCTCTTCGGACTGGGCTTCTCCATCCAGCTCACGCGCGCCCAGGCACGAGGCGTCTCCCTGGTTCCGCTGTATTCGCGGCGGCTGCTGGTGTTGCTGGGAATGGGCCTGACGCACCTGTTCGCGATCTGGGTGGGCGACATCCTCGCCACCTACGCGGTGGTGGGCTTCGCGCTGCTGTTCTTCCGGCACCGGTCGGATCGCACGGTGCTTCTGTGGGTGCTCGCGCTGATGGTGGGGGTGCCCCTGCTCGTCTCCGCGCTCCAATACTTCGGCCCCCGGTGGCTCTGGGGCGTCCAGGCGGCGCTCGAGGCGGCGCAGGCGCGGACCGCGCTCGACAACGCGGCGAAGGCCCGGTTCCTCGAGGGGCTCCTGGCGGACAGTCCGTGGACGACCCAGGTGGCGAACGCACGCCATGGCGTCTACATGCTCCCGCAGGTCAAACGGCTCATGTGGATGAGTCTCATCCTGGGCCGATTCCTGCTGGGACTGCTCGCGGGCCGCTACCTGCTGCTCCAGGAGGTGGAGCGGCACCGGGCCTGGCATCGTCGGCTGCTCGTCTGGGGGTTGGTGCTCGGCGTGCCAGGCAACATCGTGGGCCTGGTGATCCAGCGGCTGCGCATCATGGGCGTGGTGGATCCCGCGAAGAGCGATTGGATGTTCCTCGTGCCCACCCTCCAGGAGGTGGGCCACCTGGGTCTGGCGGCCGCGTACCTGGCGGCCTTCGCCCTGCTCTTCCAGCGCGAGCGCTGGCGCGCGGGGATGCGACTGCTGGCGCCCGTCGGACGCATGGCGCTCTCGCTCTACCTGATGCAGAGCCTGGTGAGCCTGTGGCTCTATGACGGATGGGGGCTGGGCCTCGTGGGCCAGACGCCGCCCTCGCGCAGCGTGGCGATGGCCCTGGGCATCTTCGCGCTCCAGATTCCCTTGAGCCATGTCTGGCTGTCGCGCTTCCGCTTCGGTCCGGCCGAGTGGGTCTGGCGCTCGCTCACCTATGGTCGCGCGCAGCCGATGCGCCTCACGCTCGCCCGTCCGCTCGACCCGGGCCTCTTACAGAACCAGAAAGAAGGTGGCGCCCAGGAACCATCCCCGCGTCTCCGGCGGTGATTAAGCTGAAGGGTGCAAGGGCATTCTTCACGGGGGTGGGCGTTGGCGAAGCGGTGGTGGCAGGCGATTGGGGGCGTGTGGCTGGGCGTTGGCATCGCGGCGTGCGGCTCGCCGGTGGAGATGAACGGGGAAGCGGTCCGCGAGGGCCAGAAGGACGTGGACATCCAGACAGCGCTGTCGCGCTTCGACGATGCGCGGGCCGTCCTGGGTGACTCGGGGGTGCCCTACTTCGTGAAGGGCCGATTGGGACGACTCCCCACGTCCGTGGGGGGCGCGCTCGCGAACGGGAAGGAAGCCGAGCCCGCGCTGGAGGGCATCGCGCCCATCTTCCGGCTCGAGGCGGAGAACCTGCGGTTCCAGCGGGCCGCCGTGGATGCCCAGGGTCATCAACACCTGCGCTACCAGCAGACCCTGCACGGTCGGCGCGTGGTGGGCGGAGAGCTCGTCCTGCACGTGGATGCCCACCAGGACATCTACGCGGCCAATGGCTCGGCCCGGCTGGGCGCCGAGCCCGTGGCCCTGGAGGCCCGGATCGACGCGGGCGCGGCCCGGCAACAGGCCGCGCGCGAGTCCAAGGCGCTCCAGGCCCGCGCGGCGGAGGGCGGCGAGCTCGTGTACGTGCTGCTCGCGGACGCGGCCTCGCCCCGGCTGGCCTACGAGGTGCGCGTGACGGGCGAGCGGGACGGCGCCCCGTCCGAGGATCTCGTCTACGTGGACGCCGAGCGGGGCGAGGTGCTGCTCGTCAATCCCCGCGTCCACTCGGCGCTCCAGCGCAAGGTGCACACCGCGAACAACACCACCACCACGCCCGGAACGCTCCGGCGCTCCGAGGGCCAGGCGCCCGTGGGCGACAACCACCTCGACACGAACTACGACCGGTTGGGGGAGACGTACGCCTGCTACAAGACGCTGTTCAACCGGGACTCGCTCGACAACGCGGGCGCCCCGCTCTTGAGCACCGTCCACTACGCGCGCAACTACGTCAACGCCTACTGGGACGGCACCCAGATGGTGTACGGCGACGGCGACAACGTGAACTCCATCGCGCTCGGGCTGGACGCGGACGTGACGACGCACGAACTCACCCACGCCGTCACCCAGTTCGAGTCCAACCTCGTGTACTCGGGCGAGTCCGGCGGGCTCAACGAGTCCATGTCCGACATCTTCGCCGGCGTGTGCGAGAGCTGGTCGCGCAACTGGTCCACGGACGACGATGTCTTCAAGGTGGGCGAGGACATCTGGACGCCCGGCACGCCCGGGGACGCGCTGCGCTACATGGACGATCCGGCGAAGGATGGCATCTCGCTGGACAGCTACGCGGACTACTACACGGGCGTGGACGTGCACTACAGCTCGGGCATCAGCAACCTGGTGTTCGCGCTGCTGTCCAAGGGCGGCGCGCACCCGCGGGCCCGGACGAGCAACGCGGTGCCCGCGATCGGTCCGGAGAAGGCGGGCCGGATCTTCTACAAGGCCAACACGGACTTCTTCACGTCCACGACCACCTTCGATCAGGCGCGCACGTACATGCTGCAGGCCGCCGCCTCGCTGTATGGCGAGGGCTCGCCCGAAGTCACGGCCGTCAACGAAGCCTGGAAGGCGGTGGGCCTGCCGCTGGCGCCTCCGCAGACCACGCCCCTGAGCAACGCGGTGCCCGTCTCCGGCCTGTCGGGCAGCGCCGGCAACAAGAAGTACTACACGCTCGAGGTGCCCGCGGGGCACTCGCGGCTGAACATCGCCATGAGCGGGGGCACCGGAGACGCGGACCTGTTCGTCAAGCTGGGCGCCGCGCCGAACACCAGCGCCTATGACTGCCGTCCCTACAAGAGCGGCAACTCCGAGACGTGCGCGTTCACCAATCCGCAGGCGGGCACCTGGTACGTGATGATCAACGCGTACTCGGCCTATACGGGCGTCACCCTCAAGGCCACCTACAGCGGCGGCGCGTTGGATGAGCCCGGGGGCACGCCCGTGTCCCAGACCCTCACCGGCACCGTGCTGCGCAACGTGAGCGCCCACCACGGGCCCTTCAACGTGCTGCCCGGCAGCCCCTTCGAGGTGGTGATGTCGGGCACGTCGGATCCGGACCTCTACGTCCGCTTCGGCGAGCAGCCCACCACCACGGCCTACCACTGCCGACCCTTCCTGTCCGGCGCCACCGAGCGGTGCGCGCTGCCGGTGCCGCCGGGACAGGACAAGGCGTTCATCATGGTGCGCGGTGACACCATCCCCGCCACCTACTCGCTCAAGCTGCAATACACCCAGCCGGTGCCCTGAGCGCCGGGGGGCCTCGTCCGGGGCGCCGTCTTTTTGACGGCGCCCCGGTGGCGTTTCACGGGCTCAGGGAACCTCGGCGAACACGAGCAGGGAGAAGGCGTTGGTCTCCGGCAGGCCGGTGTCGCTCGCGCAGCGCGTGGTGAAGTCCGCGTTCAGGTAGGTGAGCGAGCGCACCACGGACAGGCCCTGGTAGCGGCCCGACACCACACGGCCCTCGTAGGAGACGGTGGTGGTGGTCGCCTCCTCGTCCACCTCGGAGGGCTGCAGTGACAGCACGGACTGCTCGCCATTGCTCCAGGTGACCGTCACGGTGTCCGAGGCCACGCCCAGCGCGTCCGAACAGGTGAAGTTCTGGTAGGCGCTCGTGGTGGTGACCACGTTCGCCCAGGACGCCCCCTGCCCGCCCATGGACAGACACCCGCCATAGCGCGAGGACAAGGTCATGCTGCCGGACTGGGACGTGGGCGACAGCGCGGGCGAGAACACCGTGCGCGCCGAGCCCACGCAGGTCAGGCGCACTTTCGGGGGAGGCTCATTGCCCGCGGGCGAGGCCCACCCCTGCCCCCCCACGAGTCCCACGCCCAGCAGCGCGAGGCCCCCCATGTTCCGGGTGACCGCGCGCGCACTCCACAGGTGACGTCTGCTCATCCATCCGCTCCTTGGCCCGGTGCAGCCGCGCCAGGTGCATTCCGGGAGGGAAGGGACGTGGGGGGCGCGCTCACCGGGAGTGGCTCGATCCCTCCCGAGCGCGAGGGTGGGCACCCCGGAAAGAGCGGACAAGACAGGACAGCCCGGAGGGCGGTTCAAGCGTCGGGTGCGGCGGGCCGCTCCATCCGCCAGCGGCCAGGAACCGGTCCCCAGGGGAGGCGCGTCTTCACGCCACCTTCCAGACGGTGCCTCCGGCGGTGTCCATGATCTCCACGCCCAGGGCCTTGAGTTCACCGCGCAACCTGTCCGCCTCGGCGAAGTCCTTGGCCTTGCGCGCCTCCACGCGGGCGGCCATCAGCCCTTCCACGCGCGCCACGTCCAGGCCGCGCTCCTTGACGGCCCGGTCGCGGCGGCGCAAGAGCCAGCCCGCGGGCTCGTCCTCGAAGAGCCCCAGCACCCCGGACACGTTGCGCACGTCCGCGCGCAGGGCCTGGAGCGTGCGGCCCGCCAGGGCCTTGTCCTTGACGGGCGGCTTGTCCGTCCACTCGTTCATGGCGGCGAACAGGCCCGAGAGCGCGCCCAGCGCCCCGGCGGAGTTGAAGTCGTCGTCCATCTGCGCCTCGAACTCGCGCAGGAAGCGGCCGGGCTCGCCGTGCAGGGGGCCGGGGGCGAACTCCTTGCCGCCCACGCGCTCGTCCACCTTGCGCAGCGTCTCGTAGAAGTACTCCATGCGCAGCTCCGCGTCCGCCAGGCCCTTGTCGGAGAAGGTCAGCGGGTGGCGGTAGTGCGTGGACAGGAAGAAGAAGCGCAGGGCCTCGGCGTCCACCTTCTCCAGCGCTTCGCGCAGGCGCACCACGTTGCCCAGGGACTTGGACATCTTCGCCCCCTCGAGGTCGAGGAAGCCGCAGTGCATCCAGTAGCGCGCGAACGTCTTGCCGCTGGCCGCCTCGCTCTGGGCGAGCTCGTTCTCGTGGTGGGGGAAGATGAGATCCAACCCGCCGCCGTGGATGTCGAAGGTCTCCCCCAGGTAGCGCTCGCTCATGGCCGAGCACTCGATGTGCCAGCCCGGACGGCCCTTGCCCCAGGGGCTGTCCCAGGACGGCTCCCCGGGCTTGGCCGCCTTCCACAAGGCGAAGTCGGCCGGCTCGCGCTTCTGCTCGCCGGGATGCACGCGCTCGCCCATGCACAGGTCTTCCAGGTTTCGCTTGGAAAGCTTGGCGTAGTCCGGGTAGGCGCTCACGGAGAAGTACACGTCGCCCTGGGACGCGTAGGCGACGCCCTTGTCCACCAGGGTGCCGATGATGCGCAGGATTTCCGGGATGTGGTCGCTCACCTTGGGCGACACGTCCGGCTCCAGCAGGTGCAGCGCGCGGGCATCCTCGCGGAAGGCCTCGACGAAGCGGGCGGCCAGGGCCACCGGCTGCTCGCCCGTCTCGTGGGCGGCCTTGATGATCTTGTCGTCCACGTCGGTGTAGTTGCGCACGTAGCGCACCTCGAAGCCGCGGGAGCGCAGGTAGCGCACCACCACGTCGAAGGAGGTGAACGTCCGGGCGTTGCCGATGTGCACGTAGCTGTAGACGGTGGGACCACAGACGTAGACCCCCAGCTTGCCCGGGACCTCGGGCACCAGGGTCTCCTTCTGCATCGTCATCGTGTTGAAGAGGCGGATGGATGCCGCGGCCACGTGCACGAACCTCCTGGGTTTCCGGATCGAAGGAGCGACTTTCGCCAGGACGGGCCGAGGCAGTCAACACAGACCGCCCGGGCACCCTGCGCAGGAGGCCGAAAAAAGACTATCCTCGGGACCCCGGAGCGAATGTCCCCCATGAGTCCTCCCAATCCCAAGCGCCCGCCCCGCTCCCCTCTTCCGACCCCGGGGGACACGACGGCGCGCTCGGACGACGTGGAACTGCCCTTCGACGACGACGAGGTGGCGCCGCTCCAGGCGGATGATCCCCGCCCCCAGCGCGTTCCCCAGTTCCCCGTGGGCTCGCGCCGCCGGGGCCCCCGGGGAGGCGCGGGCGCGTCCCGGGAGAGCAAGGACCGCGAGATGCCGCCAGCCCGCTTCACCTCGGGCGAGTACGAGGACGCGGGCCATGCGCGCGCGTTCCTCTACGTCGAGCGGGGACCGGGCAGCGGCCAGCTCGTGCCCATCCATCAAGGCGTCCTGCGGCTGGGTCGCTCCTCGGCGTCGGACCTGCGGCTGCAGCACCCGTCCATCAGCCGGCGCCACGCCCAGCTCACGCGGCACGGGGACCGGCTGCTGCTCAAGGACCTGGGCAGCCAGAACGGCACCTACGTCAACCGCGTGCGGCTGCACACCGAGCGCGAGCTGTTCTCCGGCGATGAGATCGCCATGGGCAACGCCCTGCTCCGCTTGCGCGGTCCCGGGCCCGTGCCCGAGCGCCCCGCCCGTGCCTACAGCCGCAAGCCCTCGTCGCTCCGGGTGCGCATGAGCAACCAGCGCATGCTGCTGCTGGCCTCCGCCACGGGCGCCCTGGTGGCCGTCTTCCTCATGCTGCCCCTCATGCGGGTGATGCGCTCCATGTCGGCCGCGTCCCAGGCGTCGGCCGCGCACGCCGAACACCCCGGCTTCTCGGAAATCACCGAGTCCATCGAGGAGGTGCCGCCCACGCCGGTCCGGGTGGCCCCGCCCCCGCAGCCGACGACCCGGCCCCCCGTGCCCACCGCGGACAAGGGCGACACCGGACGCGAGGCGCGCAGGCGGACCGAGGCCGAGGTCCTCACGCACTACATGCAGGGGCGGCTCGACGAGGCCCTGGCCCTCGCCCGCGCGGGGCAGCTCGACACGCAGGCCGCCCTGCTCACCCGCTTCCAGGCGGAGTGGACCGCGGGCCGCACCGCCCTGGAGGACGGTGACTCCCGGGCCGCCGTCACCCACCTCACCTCGGCGCTCGCGCTCGACCAGGAGATCGCCCGGGGCAAGGGCGTCCTGGCGCGCCAGGTGCGCACGCGCCTGAACGAGGCCCAGCGCGCGAGCCCATGAGCGCTCCGGCGCGGGGCGCCGCGCCTGGAACTCCCAAACAAAAACCCCGGTCCCTCACGCGGAGGGTCCCGGGGTTCTCGACTCCAGCCTGAGGCGGCTCAGGCCAGGTTGAAGATCTTCTTCAGGTCCGACTCGATCTCGTCCTCGGAGCAGTCCTTGGCCAGCGACAATTCCTTGATGAGCAGCGAGCGCGCGGTGTCCAGCATCTTGCGCTCACCGAAGGACAGGTCCTTGTCGCCCTTGAGGAGGTAGAGGTCGCGCAGCACCTCGGCGATCTCGAACACGGAACCGGTCTTGATCTTCTCCATGTACTCCCGGTAGCGACGGTTCCACGTCGTGGAGTCGACCGAGATGTCCTTCTCCCTCAGGATGGAGTAGACCTGCTTGACGTCCTCCTCGCTGATGATCTCGCGGAGGCCAACCGAGCCCACCTTGTTGATCGGGATCATGATGCGCATGCCGTTCTCCAGGATGCGCAACACATAGAAGGACTGACGCTGCCCAGCGACCTCGGTGTGCTCGATACCCATCACCTCGCCGACGCCCTGGCCAGGGTACACAGCCTTATCACCGGTCTTGAAGCTCGTCTGCACTCGTCACCGCCTCCTCTAGGATGGCTTGGTCTCGACAACCGGCCTCGGAAAGCCGCTCACTGGTACCACAATCCAACCCATCCGGCAACATTGGCGTCTTGACCCGCCCGGTTTGTCCTGATTAGCCTGCGCGGCTTTGGCCGGGTGGATGGGTGTTGGGGGGGTGTGGTGAGCCGTTTTTCCTGGCGTGATCTGACCGTGCGCCCGCTGTTCTTTCCCGCCGTGAGCCTCATGCTCGGAGCGGGTCTGGGGATTCAACAGACAGCGCGGAGCGGGTTATTCCAACTTCTGTTGGCTTCAACCCTCGGAGTGGGCCTCGTGGGGCTCGCCCGCCTGCCTGGTGCCCATCTGGGCGTGCTGGGGATGCTGGCGCTCACCGGGGGCTGCCTGGCGTCGCTGGAAGCCCAGGTGGACGTGCCCGAGGCCCTGCGCGAGGGCGGCACGGCCCTGATGGAGGGCGAGGTGGAGCGCGTGGAGCGCTTTGGGGACACCACCCGCCTGTTGCTGGATGTGGCACGCGTGGGCCCCGGCGAGGGCGTCGCGGCCCGCTTCCTGGCGAACCTCTCCGCGCGCGGCGAGCCCCCGCCCCTGCTGCCCGGCCAGCGGGTGCGGCTGGAGGCGCGGATCCAACCGCTCGCGCCCGCGTCGAACCCAGGAGAAAAGGATTTGTCGGAGAAGCGCTTCCGGCAGGGCATGGCCTTCACGGGCGGGTTCCAGGCGGAGCGGCTGGTGGTGTTGTCGCGGCCCGCGCGCTGGCGTCAGGAGTTGGCGCGGCTGCAGGCGGAGTTGAGCCAGGCGGTGAACGCCGTGGCCCCGAGCCCCGAGGCCGCGGCGCTCTTCCTCACCCTGGCCGCGGGGCAGCGCGCCTCGCTGGACGCGGGGCTTGAGGAGGACTTCTCGCGCAGCGGGCTCGCGCACGTGCTGAGCGTGAGCGGGCTGCACGTGGCGGCGCTCGCGCTCATGACGCTGGCGCTCTTGCGCGGGGGGCTCGTGCGCCTGGGCGCGGTGGTGCGTCCGCTGCGGCGGCTGGAGGCGCGCCGGCTCGCCGCGCCCGTGAGCGTGCCCTTCGTCTGGGCCTACGTCGTCTTCACCGGGACGCAGCCCCCGGCGGTGCGCTCGGCGGTCATGGCCTCGTGTGTGTTGCTGGGGCTCGCGCTCTGGCGGCGGGCCGATGGGCTCAACAGCCTGGCCGCCGCCGCGGCCGTGCTCGTCGTGTGGGGGCCCTCCAGCGTGGCGGATCTCTCCCTCCAACTGTCCTTCCTCGCCGTCTTCAGCCTGCTCCTGCTCACGCCCGCCCTGCGCGAGGCCCTGCCCGTGCCGCCGCCGGATCCCCGCGAGTCGCGCTGGCTCGCGCGGCACGGGGGAAAGCTGCGCGAGACGGTGCTGGAGACGTTGTGCGCGAGCGGCGCGGTGACGCTGGCCAGTCTTCCCCTGGTGGCCGCGACGTTCGGGCGGGTGAGCCTGGCGGGCTTCGTGTCCAACATCGTGTGTCTGCCCTTGTGCGGCGTGCTCACGGGCTTCGCCGCCGGCGGCGCCGCGCTCCAGGTCGTGTCGCCCTGGCTGGCCACGCCGCTGCTCTGGGGCGGCGCGTGGGCCTCGTGGGTGCTGCTCGGGCTCACGCGCTTCTTCGCCCACGTGCCGCTGGCCACCGTGGACGTACCCGCGTTCGGCCTCGCGGCGTCGCTGCTGTACGCGGCGGGGCTCGGGTTCTGGGCGCTGGGCGAGCGGCGCTGGCGGTGGGGCGGGCTGCTGGTGCCTGGCGCGCTGGCCCTGGCGCTCGTGTGGCCCCACGTGCGCCCCGAGCCCGGACTGCGTCTCACCTTCCTGTCCGTGGGCCAGGGCGACGCGCTGGTGCTCAGCTCCCGCGGCCACCATGCCCTGCTGGATGGCGGCGGCGTGCCCGGCGGCGCCGATCCCGGCCTCCGGGTGGTGGTCCCCTTCCTCCAGGCCGCGCGCATCCCGCGGCTCGACCTGGCCGTGCTCTCCCATCCCCATCCGGATCACGCCCTGGGGCTCATCTCCGCGCTGGAGAAGGTGCCCACCGAGCGGCTGTGGCTGCCCGCGGGCAGCACCCACGGGCCCCTGTCCCGGCGGCTCATCGCCGTGGCCTCGGGGGCGGCCATCGAGGAGGTCCAGCGCGGCCGGGCCGTGTACGCGCTCGGCGAGGCCACCGTGGAGGTGCTGGGGCCCCCCGAGGAGCGCGAGTGGCTGGAGGGCGTGAACGACCAGAGCGTGGTGCTGCTCGTGCGCCATGGCGACGTCACGGTGCTGCTGCCCGGAGACATCGAGGAGGCGGGCGAGGCCGCCCTGCTGGAGGGTGCCCGGCTGGGGCCGGTGACGGTGCTCAAGGCGCCCCACCACGGCTCGCGCACCTCCTCCACGCCGGAGTTGCTCGCGGCGGTGCGGCCCCGCTACGTCGTGTTCTGCGTGGGCCGCCGCAACCGCTTCGGCTTCCCCCATCCGGAGGTGGCGGCGCGCTACCGGGACCTGGGCACCGAGTGCCTGCGCACGGACCTCCAGGGCGCCATCACCCTGGAGAGCGACGGGCACGACGTCCGCTTGAGTGCCTTCCTGCCCTCCCCCTCGCCCGGCGAGCGGGATGTCGTTGCCGGTCCCCTGTCTCATCACCAGCCTTAGCGGTGATGATCTCCGACGACCTCGACCTGCAGCAGTTGACCGCCGAACTCAAGCGCCTGCTGCCCCACGGAGAGCCCGTGGGTTACTTGCGCGGCAAGTCCCTCATGCGCGACATGGTGCTGCGCCTGGGCCGCTTCTCGGAGCTGGAAGCCGAGGAGCTCATCGACACCCTGGAGGCGCGCGGCTTCCTGCGCTTCCTCGGCGACCCGTCCGAGCGCTCCGTGGCGGACTCCCATTGGGAGATCTCCCCGCACTCGTAGCGCCCGGCGCCCGCTCAGGAGCGCGGCACCCAGCCGTCCACGAGCGCCGCGTGGCGCTTCATCCACTCGCGCACGGCCTCGGACGGATCGCCCTTGGCCTCGCTCACGGCGCCCATCAGGTCGCCCAGCTGCGCGTCATCCAGCTTGAAGGCCCGGAGGAACCGGGCCACCTCTGGCTTGTCCTTCTCCAGGCCCGGCCGGGTCAGGGTGTGGATGTTCTCCGCGCTGCCGTAGACGCCCTGGGGGTCGTCGAGAAACTTGAGGTCCCACCGGGCGAACTTCCAGTGGGGCTTCCAGCCCGTCACCACCACGGGGCGCTCGCGCTTGATGGCGTCCTGGAGGCTCGCGGCCATGGCGGGGCCACTGGACGACATGAGCCGCAGGTCCAGCGTGTAGGCCTTCAGCGCCTTCTCGGTGGTGTTCATGATGCCCGCGCCCGAGTCGATGCCGACGATCTGCCCGTCCAGCGCCTTCTTCATGCCCGCGAGGTCCGCGATGCTCTGGGCCTGTACGTACGCGGGCACGACGAGGCCGATGCGCGCCCCCTCGTAGTTCGTCCCCAGGTCCTCCACCTTCCCCTGGAAGCGCTCCATGTAGTCCTTGTGGGTGAGCGGCAGCCAGGCGTCGAGGAAGGCATCGCTGTCGCCTTCCGCGAGCGAGGTGAAGACGGGGGCCACGTCCGCCATGGTGAGCTGGACCTGGTAGCCCATGCGGTCCTCGAGCACGGCCTTCGCCAGGTGCGTCATCGCCACGCCCTCGGCCCAGTTCACGTAGACGAGCTTGAGGGTCTTGGCCGGAGCCTGGGCCTGGGCGGCGGCCTCGGGGGCCGGGTCCTTCTTGCAGCCGGTGCCCAGCAGCAGGCTGCCAGCGAGCGCCAGGCACAGGGCGGGCGCGTGTCGGTTCATCGCGTTCACGGGGGGACTCCGGGGGTTCACGTGGGACGCGACCGGGGCTGGCCCAGCGCGTTCGTCAGGCGGTCGAGCACGATGGCCAGGATGACCACCGCGATGCCGCTCTCGAAGCCCAGCCCGATCCGCAGCTGGGTGATGCCCTTCAACACCTGCTCGCCCAGCCCGCCGGCGCCGATCATCGCGGAGATGACCACCATGGAGAGCGACAGCATGAGGGTCTGGTTCACCCCGGCCAGGAGCGTGGGCAGGGCGATGGGCAGCTGCACGTTCCAGAGCAGCTGGCGCGGCGTGGAGCCAAAGGCGAGGGCCGCCTCCACCACGTCACGCGGCACCTGCTGGATGCCGAGCTGGGTGAGCCGCACCGCCGGCGGCATGGCGAAGATGACGGTGGCCACCACGCCCGGCACCTTGCCCAGGCGGAAGAAGAGCACCGCGGGGATGAGGTAGACGAAGGCGGGCATCGTCTGCATGGAGTCCAAGAGGGGCCGCAGTCCCCGCGCCAGCCAGCGGTTGTACGAGGCCACGATGCCCAGCGGGATGCCCAGGAGCAGCGACACGCACGCCGAGCTGAGCACCAGCGCGAGCGTCTCCATCGTCGCCTGCCACAGGCCCATGCCGACGATGAGCTCCAGGCCCAGGGCACACAGCACCGCGGAGCCCAGGCCACTGAGCCGCCACGAGGCCAGCGCCACCAGGCCGATGAGCACGTGGCTCGGCGCGAGCAGCAGGAGCCCCTCCAGCGCCCGGATGGCGGCGGTGAGCCCGTCGGCCACCGCGTGGAAGAAGGGATCGAAGCGATCCTTGAGCCCGTCGATCAGCCGCTCGAAGACGTCTCCAATGCGCAGGTCCATCACGCCACCTCCCCGGCGATGCACGACAGCAGCGAGGCCCGGTCCACGAGGCCCTGGAACGTGCCGTCCTCCGCCACCACGGCGATGGGGATGCGCGTGCTGGCCGCCACCGCCACCAGCTTCGCCAGGGGCGTGTCCGGCGTGGTGGTGGGCACGTCCGTGCGCAGGATGCGTCCCAGGTCATGCACGTTCTCGCCCACCAGCCGCAGCGCGTCCTCGATGTGCACCAGCCCCAGGAAGCGGCGCTGGGGGTCCGTCACGAAGAGCGTGGAGGAGCCCAGCTCGCGCATGCGCTTGACCGCCAGCGCGGGGCCGTCCTTGGGGTGGATGACCACCTCCGAGCGCTTCTTGATGGCCCCCGCGGTGATGATGCGCGTGCGGTCCACGTCCTGGATGAAGGCGCGCACGTAGTCGTTGGCCGGCCGGGAGAGGATCTCCTCCGGCGTGCCCACCTGGACGATGGCGCCATCGCGCATGATGGCGATGCGACCGCCAATCTTGAGCGCCTCGTCCAGGTCGTGCGTGATGAAGACGATCGTCTTGTTCATGCGCGCCTGGAGGTCGAGCAGCTCGTCCTGCATCTGCTTGCGGATGAGCGGATCGAGCGCGCTGAAGGCCTCGTCCATGAGCAGGATGTCCGGGTCCGTGGCCAGCGCGCGCGCGAGCCCCACGCGCTGCTGCATGCCGCCGCTCAGCTCGCGCGGCAACTTGTCCGCGTAGCCCTGGAGCCCCACCAGCCCGAGCGCGTGCAGGGCCTTGGCCCGCCGCGTGGCCTTGTCCACGCCCTTCATCTCCAGCCCGTACTCCACGTTGTGCACGAGGGTGCGGTGCGGCAGCAGGCCGAAGTTCTGGAAGACCATGGCGATCTTCCCGCGGCGCACCTCGAGCAGCCGCCGCTTGTCCGCGCGCGTGACGTCGATGCCGTCCACCACCACGCTGCCGGAGCTCGGCTCGATGAGGCGGTTGAGGCAGCGCAGCACCGTGGACTTGCCGCTGCCCGACAGGCCCATGACGACGAAGATCTCCCCACGGCGCACGTCGAAGCTCACGTCCTGGATGGCCACCGTGCAGCCCGTGCGCGCGAGGATCTCCTCCTTGGAGACCCCCTGGGCGAGCAGCGCCTGGGCCTTGTGCGCGTCACCGCCGTAGAGCTTGCGCAGGCTCCGCACGGCGATGGCCGTGTCCGGAGCAACCCCGCGGGTGATGGCCTCCTCGCGGACGGAGGTGGCGGTCGCGAACGTGTCAGAAGTAGTAGCCGACATTGACGTTGAACCTCATTTCCCAGGGAGCGGTGGAGGAGCCCTCGGCCAGCGCGTCGCCGTAATTCGCGCCGATCCAGGGTTGGTTCTTGCCGGTGACCACGTCCACGTACGTGTAGACGGGCCCCGCGGTGATGAGCGAGCCGAGCGCGTTCTGGTAGGAGTCCGCGTACCCGGCGCGCGTCTTCTTGAGCAGGCTGAAGTCCTCGTGAAAGGAGATGCGGGTGATGGGACCCCAGGACGTCAGGGGAATCCCATACGAGACGCCCGCGGCGACGACCGTGCCCTGGCCCGCGACCTTGTAGGGCGCGTCATAGGCGCCCATCGTCACGAAGCCGTTGTCCGAGCCCTCGGGGTTGGCGGGCCTAAAGGCGTAGTGCAGCGCCTGCAGCTTCACGTTCCACCGCCCGTAGTCGCCCTCCAGGTGCACGGCGGCCGCGCCCCTCAAGCCCGAGCGGCCCGTGACGGCGTTGTACAACTGGCCCGCCTGCAGCGACGCGCCCAGCTGCGTGGTGAAGCCCACCGCGTGCGTGAACGTGTAGGCGGCGCGCGCGTTGAGCTGGTTGGTCTCCGAGTTGGCCTGGTCCACGCCGAGGTAGGCCTCGACGGGGTTGGTGGAGCTCACCGGCACGACGTCATAGGAGTAGCGCGCGCTGGCGGTGCTGCGGCCCGTGAAGCTGCCCTCGTCGTTCTTGTAGAAGGCGACCTGGAGGTTCCACGGGCCCCGCTCGTGCACCAGCATGAGCCCCAGGTCGTGGTCATCCTCGAAGCCCAGGTAGTACGGCAGCCCGAAGAACCAGTTGTGCGAGGCATAGGGCTGCAACCCGAAGGGCGCCCGGTGCACGCCGAACTGCAGCTGGGTGGACTCGGAGAAGGCGTAGCCCACGTAGCCGTGGTGCAGCATCGAGTAGCCCGCGTAGAAGCGGTACTCGGCCGACAGCAGCATCTGGGACAGCCGACCGTCGGCGTTGACCCGGAAGGTGTCGAAGGCCACGTCGCCCCAGCGCTGACGGTTGCTCTCCTGCCCTTCCCAGCTCTTGACGAAGTAGTTGAAGCGCAGCGCGCCGCCCACCCGGAAGTGGTCCGGAGTCGGGGACTCCTCGGCGGAGGCCCCGAGCGGCAGGAGCACCCCCCCCAGGGAGCACACGGCGGCGAGCGCGATGACACGAGACGAATGGGACGACAGGGCGAGGCTCCAGCCCACGCGACGGACACGACAGCGCGTGCCCCCGACGGGGAGTGACAGGTGCGGAGCACCCGGGTGGTGAGGTCGCGAGACGCCCTGGCCGGCGGCCACTCCCTCAACACGTCCCAGCGGGGATCATGAAGGTGCGGCGAGTCCGTCCGACGTCCTTCGGACTCTTTCTACTTAGCACCCCAACTATCTGCCCGTCCAGCCCTATCGTTTGCCTTCAAACGAAAATGCGGCTCAGTCGAACACCAGCCAGCCAAAGCGCGGCAGGGCGTGGAAGTCCCCCACGAAGAGCGGGGCGAAGGACTGGCCCTCCTCTCCTCGCCTGCCCGGGTGCTCCAGCCGGTAGAGGTTGAAGCGCCAGCGCTCGCCCTTCTGGGGCGGGACGTGGGGCACCTCGGCGAGGCGGGCGAAGGGAATCTGGAGCTCCACCCGCCAGCCCTCGTCCCGGTCGGAGGGGTCGTCCAGCGTGCCGCGCACCTTCACCGCGCTGCGCATGCCCGAGTCCCAGCCCAGGTCCATGCCCTGCCGACGCGCCGGGAAGTAGGCGTCGAAGTGCACGTTGTGCGGGGACACCTGCAGCTCGTTGTACGTGCGGCCGTCCGCGTTGGCGTCGAGGAAGACCTCCACCACCTCCTGCGTGTAGAGCGGCTGGTCCTTCTCGCGCAAGGTGCCCCAGACGTCGGGGTCCTCCACGTCGAAGGCCACGTAGAGGTGCTGATCGTCGTAGGTGAGCCGGGCCTCGGTGCGCAGCGCCACGGGCCGGCCATCGAAGCTGCCGCGCAGCACCACGGGCGTGGCCGCCTTCCAGGCCGCGTCATCGAGCGCGCCGTCGATCACCGGCGGCCGGGCGGCGCGGTGGACGATGTACTCGGGGGGCGGCGGGAGACTCCCTCCCAGCTCCGGGCCCCACATCCGGTTGTCCCCCGCGTGCACCTTGGGATCGTCCACGCCCAGCCGCTCGTCGCCCTTCCAGAAGCCGAGCACCACCCGGCCCGGCGTGGCCGGCAGGGTGAGGGTGTGCACGTCCTCCACCACCTTGCCCACGGGCCAGGAGCCCAGGGGCGCCAGGCCCCCCGCGAAGCCATGGTCCGCGTTGACCAGCATCTGCCCGGTGGAGGGGTCCACCACGTGCACGAAGAACTCCCAGCCCTGGGGCGGAGGCTGGAGGGCCTCGAAGTAGTGGGAGAGCTGCACGGGCTGGCCCGGGGCGGCGCCGCGCGGGGAGACGCGGGTGCCGAGGTAGCGCACCGTGCCGTGGGCGAAGGTGGTGCCCGCGCGCCAGGTGAGGTCCGCGGGCGCCGCGTCCAGGAAGCGCACCTGGGTGGGGGGCGGCAGGGCCGGCGTGCGGGGACGGGGGCCCGCCTGTTCATCCCGGCAGGCCGAGGCCAGGAGCACGAGCGCGGAGAGGAGCAGCGGCGAGGGGCGGAGGACGGAGCGCATCGCGGGGGAGAATCCCAGAAGGCCGGGCCCGGCGCATCCCTCCGGGTGGACCCTGGCGCCCCGGACGGGATGGGGGCGGCGCGCCAACCCCGCGCGAGCCCCCGTGTCCCGTCCGGCATCGGGTTTGCCACGAACGGCCCCATGCACTTCGAATTCGAGCACCTGGGCACACCGACCTCCTTCGAGCTCGCCGAGGGGGAGCACCTGTTGGGCGGAGGCGCGGACGACCAGGTCCGCCTGGAGGGCCTGCCCCCCGGCTGGCTCACCCTGCGCATTCAAGACGGGCGGCTGATGGTGGAGGCCCGGCGGTCCTTCACGGTGGAGGGGGTGCCCGTCCCCCCGGGTGTCCCGCGCCTGGTGTCGCCCGGTGAGGTGGTGGGGCTGGGCGAGGGCATGCACCTGCGCCTCCCCTCCGCGGGGAGGGAGCAGGCGCGGCAGGTGGGCACCGTGGCCGTGCTCAAGCACCTGCTGGTGGACCTGGACGCGCCCCTGAGTTCCCGGGCGGCGACCCTCCAGTGCCTCACGGGCGCGGAGGTGGGGCGGACCTTCGCCCTCGCCGAGGCCGTGACGGTGGTGGGCCGGGGCTGGGAGGCGGCGGTGCGGCTGAGGGATCGGGCCGTCTCGCGCCGCCACGCGTGCATCCGCGCCGAGGCGGACGGCTTCGTGGTGGAGGACGAGGACAGCCCCAATGGGGTCTTCGTCAACGGCCAGCGCGTGGACGCGCCCCGGGTGCTCCGGCAGGGCGACGTGCTCGAGGTGGGCCGGACCCTGCTGCGCTTCCAGGCCGCCGTGGAAGACCAGGCGCCGCTCCCCGAGGCATCGCCTCCGGAGGAGCCCGCCCCCGTCCCCCTGCCCCCTCCCGCCAAGTCGAGGGCGTGGGAGCCCTGGGTGCTGGGGCTCGGAATCGCCTTGTCCCTGATGGGCGGGGCGGCGACGTGGGCCCTGACGCGGTGAGGCTCAGGCGCGCTGGGGAGTCAGCCCCGCGCGCTCCACGAGCAGGCGCGCCAGACGCTGGTGGTGCGTGAACAGGCTGGTGAAGTGCATGAGGCCCCGGCTGCCGCGCACCGCGTAGACCGTCAGCGGGCCGGGCAGCACGTCCACCTTGCGGATGTCGTCGAAGGTGAAGCGGCGGGTGCGCACCATGCCCCGGTACGTGAGGCCATTGGCGTCCACCACGATGCGCGTGCGGCCGTAGTAGGTGACCGACACCGCGAAGAAGAGGACGAAGAAGAGCGCCGACAGGAACGTCTGGACGGGCACGCCGTCGTAGCGCAAGAGGAAGAGCAACACCCCCAGCCAGAGCAACGTCGCGGCGCCCATGATGGCCGCGAGCACGGCGTGGGGGCGGAATACCTGCTTTCCTGCCTTCGATTCGCCCGGGTTCATGCCCATGCCTTGAAAGCTAAGGCACGTCCCTGACAGGTGCTACCGGCCCCCCTGCCCTCCCGTCGGGGAAGTCCAGGTCTGGACTTCCCGGTCTCCCCGACTGTTCGGGGTCCGCCAGGACGGGCGGTGGCTCAGCCCCGGAAGGGGTTTTGCAGGAGCACCGTCTCGCCGCGGTCCGCGCCCACGGAGATGCAGGTGACGGGCACGCCGCTGATCTCCTCCACGCGGCGCACGTAGCGCTTGGCGTTCTCGGGCAGCTCGTCGAAGGTGCGCACCCCGGCGAGCTTGTCGTCCCAGCCCGGGAGGGTCTCGTAGAGCGGCTTGACGCGCGCCAGGTCCTCGTAGTCCCCGGGCAGCTCGGTGATGCGGCGGCCGTCCAGCTCGTAGGCGTTGCAGATCTGCAGCGTCTTGAGGCCGGAGAGCACGTCCAGCTTGGTGAGCGCCAGGCCGTACAGGCCGTTGACGCGCACCGCGTAGCGCAGCACCACGCCATCCAGCCAGCCGCAGCGGCGCGGACGGCCCGTGGTGGCGCCGAATTCGTCGCCCACCTTGCGCAGCCGCTCGCCCACGTCGTCCGTGAGCTCCGTGGGGAAGGGACCGCCGCCCACGCGCGTGGTGTAGGCCTTGCTGATGCCCATCACCCGGTCGATCGCCGTGGGGCCCAGGCCCGAGCCCACCGCGGCGTTGCCCGCCACGCAGTTGGAGCTGGTGACGAACGGATAGGTGCCGTGGTCCACGTCCAGCAGCGTGCCCTGCGCGCCCTCGAAGAGGATGCGCGCGCCGCGCTGCACCTGGCCGGCGAGGTAGAGCGACACGTCGCTCACGTAGGGTTTGAGCCGCTCGCCCAGCGCCGCGAAGTCCTGGTGCACCCGCGCCGCGTCCAGCTCCGGCGGCGTCTCGCCGTTGGCGCACAGCTCGCGCAGCTCGTCGCGCACGCCCGGCAGCCGCTCGTCGATGCGCTTGCGCAGCCGGTCCGCGTTGAGCAGGTCCCGCACGCGGATGCCCCGGCGCGCCACCTTGTCCTCGTAGGCCGGACCGATGCCGCGGCCCGTCGTGCCGATGGCGCCCTCGCCCCGGGCCTTCTCCCGGTAGGAGTCCAGGCGCTTGTGCCAGGGGAAGATGACGTGGGCGTTGTCGGAGATGAGCAGCTGGCTGTCCTCCTTGAGGAAGCCGCGCTCCTTGAGGGCGTCGATCTCCTTGACCAGCACGGCGGGGTCCAACACCACGCCGTTGCCAATGACGCACGTCTTGCCCTGATGGAGGATGCCGGAGGGAATCAGGTGGAGCACCGTCTTCTGGCCCCCCACCACCAGCGTATGGCCGGCGTTGTTGCCTCCCTGGAAGCGCACCACGACCTGGGCGTGCTCCGTGAGCAGGTCCACGACCTTGCCCTTCCCCTCATCTCCCCACTGCGCTCCGATGACGACGACATTGGGCATAGGGCGCCCCGCTTAGCACGCTTCCCCACGGCCCGTCATCGGGAGGTTCAACCCGGGTGACATTGCCGCGCATAACCGCACGCCAGGCGGGCACAGACACTCGCGTCCCGCCCCGCCCAGCGGCCTCCCGCCTCGGTGGCCACCAGGGCCCGCGCCGCCTCGCGCCACCGCTCGGCCTGGCGCGCGGAATCCTCACCCGTCGAGAAGAACTCCGGCTCCAGCACGTCCTCGACCAGGAAGACGAGCCCCACACGGACAGGCGTGTCCTCGCGCACCAGTTCGCGTGACGCCCGCTGGACCACGGCCAGCCATTCCGCGTGGGCCTCGACGCCCCGGGGCGAGCGCCGGCCCGGCTGGAAGAGCACCACCTCGGCCTCGCCCTCGGGCGTCTCCCAGAGCAGGTCCACCACGCCCTCGAGCGCCGCGGGCGCTGGGCCCGGCAGGGGCAGCACGAAGGGCAGCGCGCGGTGCACCTGGGCCGCGCGCGCTCCGGCCAGCCGCCGGGCGAAGTCCGTGTCCAGCAAGCGCACGAGCGTGGCGAGCGCCTCCTCCACGCCGTCCTCCGCCGCGTCCCAGCCCACCTCGCGCACGAGCGCCTCCAGGCGCGAGCGCCGCTCGGCCCCGGGCGTCTGCGCGAGCCGGAAGTCCACCCGCCGCAGCAGCGCCAGCACCCGGTCCGGGACGTCCGGCGCCGACTCGCCCCAGGCCTCGCGCTCGACGTAGGCCGCGGACTGACGCGGTGGGGACTCCCACGCCACCCCGCGGGCGCGCAGGCCCAGCCGGTGGATATAATGATAGCGGCGCGGACAGGCGATGAAGTCCTGCACCGCGCGCGCCTCCACGCTGACGACCTCGGGCAGGGCGGGCGCGCCCGGCTCGTGCACCCGCTCCCACGCGGCCTCCACCCGGGCCTCCTGCACCGCTGGCTCCGCGTCCTCGCGCGTGTCCAACTCCGGCGGCTCGGGCAGGGCGAGGACATCCACGTCCTCCACCAGGCCCCGCAGCCGCGGGTCCGCGAGCAGCCGTTCGTCGAGCAGACACCACCAGGAGTCCTTGGCCTGGGACTCCTCGGCGCCGGAGAGCAGCAGTCGGTCCCTCGCGCGGGTGAGCGCGACGTACAGCAGGCGGCGGTACTCCGCGGTCTCGCGCCGTCGCAGTTCGTCCTTCACGGCGTCGAAGCGGGGCGCGCGGTACTTGCTGTCCACGCTGCCGCTGATTTGCGTGGGCAGCCAGGGGCGCAGGCTCAGCCCGTGCGAGCGCTCGAAGAGCACCCGTCCCGTCGTGGCGCGCCGCTTTCCCCCGAGCGCGGGCACCACCACCACGGGCCACTCCAGGCCCTTGGCGCGGTGGATGGTGAGCAGTTGCACCGCGCGCGGGTCACCCGCCTCCAGCAGGTCCGCCTGGGCCTCGGTGGGCTCCTCGTGCGCCAGCCGTTGCAGCTCGCGCGCGAACGTCACACAGCCGCCGGTGCCCCGCTCGTCGCGGCGGCCCGCCAGCGCCAGCAGCTTCTCCACGTTGGCGCTCGCCTGCTCCGCGTAGGGCGTGCCCGCCAGGGCCTCGCGGTAGCCCGTGAGCTCCAGCGTGGCCAGCAGCAGCGCGCGCACCCCGAGCCGGTCACGCTCCTCGCGCAGCCGGGGCAGCGCCGCGAGGAAGCGCTCGAGCCGGGCGCGCTCGCCCTCGGGCAGGGACTCCAGGAGCGCGGCGCCCGCCTTCACCACGGCGGGGAGCGACAGGCCCTCGGGACCGGCGAGCCGGAAGAGCGAGGCGTCCGACAGGCCCACCAGCGGCGAGCGCAGCACCGCGGCGAAGGCGAGCGCGTCCTCGGCATCCGCCAGCAGGGACAGGAGCGAGGCCAGGTCCAGCACCTCCTGGGCGCCATAGAAGCCCCGCCCGCGCAGCACCCGGTGGGGAATGGCGTGGCGGATGAGCGCCTGGCGGTACACCTCCAGATGGCTGAAGGTGCGAAAGAGCATCGCCACGTCACCGCCACGCACGGGGCGCTGCTCCTCGCCTTCGGTGCGCACCGCCACGAGCGGCTCGGCGCCCGGCGCCAGCATCACCTTGAGCCGCCGCGCCACCGACTCCGCGTCCGCCAGCCGCAGCTCGCCCGTGGTCAGGCCCTCGTCCTCCAGCACCAGGCGCTCCACCACCGGGGCGGGCCGCGGCGCCGGACGCACCGGCTGGAGGTCATCCTCCGCGGGCACGTACACCACCTCGTAGGGCCGCGCCCCGCCCTCCCCCGGCACCAGCACGCCCGCGAAGGCCTGGTTGAAGAAGCCGAGCAGGGGCGGCACCGAGCGCCGGTTGTGCTGGAGGAAGCCGCGCGCCCCACCCTCCTCCTCGATCTTCCGCGCCAGCACCTCGAAGACGGACACGTCCGCGCCACGGAACTCGTAGATGGACTGCTTGCGGTCTCCCACCGCGCACAGGAAGGCGGGCTCCAGGGGAATCGACGCCACCACGTCCGCGTCCGGCGCCAGGGGCCGGGGGCCGCCCTCGCGCCGCTCGGCCAGGAGCAGCACCAGCTCCAGCTGCAGGCGGTTGGTGTCCTGGAACTCGTCCACCATGAGCGCGCCCAGGCGCTCCTGCATCTGCCGCCGGAAGTCCGGCAGGTCACGCAAGAGGTCGCGCGTGCGCACCAGCAACGAGGTGAAGTCCAGGGCGTTGCGCCGCGACAGCTCCTCGGCGTGGCGCGTCTCCACCTGGGCGAGCAAGGCACGGAACGACACCTCGAACGGAGCGGTGCGCCAGCCGGCGTACAGGTCCGTCAGCGTCATCACCGTGTTGTCGCTCTTGCCGAAGACCGACCAGTACACCGCGCGCATCGGCAGCCCCGCCCCGCTGCGCTGGGACGACAGCTTGCGGCCATCGGCCAGGAAGGCCGCCTCCAGCGCGGGCACGCCCTCGGGCGAGAAGCAGTTGTCCACCGTGAGGCCCCGGAGCACCGTCTCCAGCTGCCCGCGCAGCGCGCCCCACGCGCCCTTGGCATCCAACCCGGCCGCCTCGTCGCACAGCTCCAGGCAGTGGGCGACGAGGGCGTCGAAGGCCTCCCGCGCCTGCTCCGGCGTGGACAGCGGCACCTGGGCGGCCCGCAGACCTTCCTCGCGCAGCTTGCCGTAGATGCCCGCGAGCGAGGCCACCAGGCCCTCGGTGAAGTCCGAGCCGGAGAAGGTCAGCTCCTCGCACAGCTCGCGCACGTTCGCGCTGGTGTCCTCCAGGGCGTCGAGCACCACGCGCTCGCACACGTCCAGCACGAGCGAGCGCGCCTCCATCTCGTCGAGCACCTCGAAGGACGTGTCCAGGCCCGAGCCCGGCGGGGCCCGGCGCAGCATCTGGCCGCACATCGAGTGGAAGGTGCCCACGGTGGCGCCCCCCAGCTCCTCGCGCAGCGCGCGCCAGGTGTCCCGGGTGGGAAACGGCAGCCCCAGCCGCTCGAGCGACGCGCGCAGCTCCGGCTCCAGCAGGGCCTTGGGCTCGGCGTGCACGAGCGCGTCCAGACGGGCCCGCACCCGGGCGCGCAGCTCGGCGGCGGCCTTGTCGGTGAACGTCACCATGCCCAGACGCGAGGGCCGCAGGGGCTTGAAGCCCTCGCGCGCCCCGGAGAGCAGGTGCAGCGTCATGGTCACCAGGCTGTACGTCTTGCCCGCGCCCGCGCCCGCCATCAGCGCGAGGTTCTTCTCCAGGGCCAGCAGGAAGGGCTCACTCATGGCCGCCCTCCTCGCCTACCAGCCGCCGCTCGGTGATGCGGCACACGGCCTGATAGCCGCAGCGCGAGCAGTCCTTGGGCCGCATGGCGAACTGGCCCTCGCGCACCGTGCGCACCAGCCGCTCCACCGCGTTGGCCAGGTTGGGCTTCTGCTCGGCCGCCATGCGCTCGCGCACGGCGGGCTCCGTGGACAACAGCTCGTCCAGGTCGAGCGTCAGCTCCGGCTGCCGCTTGTCGGCCAGCACGTCCGCGAGGAGGATGGCCTTGCCCGTGCGCAGGGAGAACCAGGCCGCGTGCCGCGTGTCGCGGTGGCCACTGACGCGCGCGGCGTACAGGTAGAGCGGGAGCTGGAAGTCCGAGGCGTCCATCAGCTTGCCGCGCAGCACCGAGCGCGACAGCTCCCCGGACTTGTAGTCGATGACGCCCACCTCGCCCCCGGCCATGTCCAGCCGGTCGATGGTGCCCTCGAAGTGGATGAGCTCCTCGCCCACCTCGAGCGTCACGGCCTCCCAGCCCTCGGCGGGATTCTTCGGCCCGAAGCGCAGCTCGAAGCCCGAGGGCTCCAGCCGCTCGAAGGGCAGGCCCCGCCGCTCGTCCAGGAGCACGCGGCGCACCATGTTCTTCGCCCGCTCGCGCGCGAGCCGCCACAGGGCGGGATGGCCCACGTAGTGCCGCTGCTCGAAGTGCGCCCGCACCTCGTCGAGCACCGTGTCCAGCAAGGCCTCGGGCAGCTCGTGGAAGCCCCGGCCGAGCAGCTGCCGCTCCTTGAGCCGCTTGAAGAACTCCTCCAGCACGCGGTGCCAGAAGACGCCCTGCCCCCGGCTGTCGAACTCCTCGCCGGGCCGCTCCGGCTCGGGCACCTTGAGGCCGTAGGAGAGGAAGCCCTGGAAGCCGCAGTTGCTGAAGCGGGCGATGGACGAGGCCGACAAGGGGCGCTCCGCGTCGAAGCGGAATGCCTCGCGGATGGCCTCGCCCAGGTCCGGCGCTCCGACGAAGCCCGTGTAGCGGCCCGCGTCCGAGCGCGTGCCCCCGAAGAAGTGCAGCCGCTCGATCTCCACCGCCTTCATCTCCGCGGCGGCCTGGAGCCAGGGGCTGTCCTGGAAGCGGTCGTGCAGCACATGTCGGGCGGGATCCGGCTCGGACACGCGCAGCCGCTCGAGCGCGAGCGTCTCGAGCACCACGCGCTGGCGCAGCTCCGCCGGGGTCAGCACCTCGTCGAGCGGCACGATGGCCGGCAGCGCGCGCGCCTCCCACTCCAGGCCCGTGAGCCGACGCACCTCCTCGAGGAACGCCGAGGGCGCCTGCTCCTGCCCGCCCACGCCCGCCACGGAGAACGACAGGCTCACCGACTCCTCGGCCGTGGCCAGCGCGCTGGCGAACAAGAGCCTGTCCTCGGTGAGCCGCCACGGCGCCCGGTCCTCGAACTCGCCGCCCGTGAGGCGGAAGACGTCCCGGCCCAGGTGCTTGTTGAGCGCCTGGCGCTCGGAGTCCCCCAGGAGCGCGTTGGGCACCTCGCGGCCCGGGAAGCGGCCCTCGGCGACGCCGCCCACGAACACGCGCGCGAAGGTGCGGCCCTCCAGCTCGCGCACGTCCAGCACCTCCACGGCGCCCGAGAGGGGCCCGCGCGCGGGCAGGTGCACGTCGCGCACCGCGTCCTGGAGCCAGCGGCCGAAGGTGCGTCGGCCCAGACGGGCGCCGCCTCCCACCTTCACGAGCGCCCGCTCCAGCTCCCGCACCCGCGTCGCCAGCGCCTCGCGCGCCGCCTCGTCCCGGGCCCGGGCTTCCAGCACGAGCGCGCCCAGGCCCTCGTCCGCGGGGGCCTCCGGCGCGCCCTCCGAGTCGAGCAGCCCGAGCCGCCGCACCACCTGCCACCACGCGGCGAGCAGCTCCGAGGCCTTGCCCTGCTCGGGGATGCGGCGGCAGGACTCGATCAGGAGCAGACAGCGCTCGCGCAACAGCCGGGCCTCGTGGGCGCGCCGCTCCTCGCGAGGACGCACCTGCCCGGGCAAGGGCTGCGAGCGCCGCGCGAGGGCCTCCAGCCGCACGTCATACGCGCCCTTGCCGCGCGAGGCGCCCAGCCGGTCATCCCGCACGGCCGCGAGCGACAGCAGGGTGGCGGGCGCATCGGGCGCGCCCCGCGAGAGCGCGGGCACGTAGCGGCTGGCGAGCAGCTCCGCCACGCGCTCGGCGGGAAAGCCATCCTCCGCCAGGAGGGGCAGATCCAGCGCCAGACGCACGGGCCCCGCCAGCGCGAGCGGCTCGCCGAAGGGCAGGCGCACCGGCACGCCCAGCTCGCCCAGGGCCTCGGCGACCCACGCGGCCTCGGGGCCCAGGTCGCGCCAGGCCACGGCGATGCGCTCGGGCGGCGTGCCCTCGGTCACCGCGCGGCGCACGTCCCGGGCGATGAGCCGCGCCTCGTCACGCGCGGAGCCCGCGCTCCACACCCGCAGGCCCTCCACCTCGCCCGCGAGCAGCGCCTTGGGCGCGTGGGGCGAGAACACGCGGCGGCCCAGCTCCCCGAGGGGCCGCGCCTCGAAGGTCACGTCCGCCTTGAAGAGGTCCACGTGGGTGAGCACGTCGCCCCGGTTCTCGAAGGCGCGGAAGAGCCCCGCCAGGGCCGCGTCCGCCACGGGCGAGCCGCCCACGGGGGTCTGCACGCGCAGGCCCACCTTGCGCGCGTCACACGCGGCCGCCAGGGCCAGCAGCAGCTCCAGCGTCGAGGGCCGCACGTCGTAGATGCCGTGCAGCACGAGCGCGCCCACGTCCGCCCAGGCCTCGGGCCACTCGCCGCGCTCCAGCGCCTCGCGCGCGCCCCGGACGCCGTCCTCGCGGTCGGCCAGGCCCAGCTCGGCCATCTTCTGCTCGTAGCCGTGGTGCAAGAGGGCGAGGAGCCGCACGCGCTCGCGGCGCTCGGGGGGCAGCACCTCCAGCGCGTCCTGCAGGTCGCGCGGGGACAGCCGCCCGGCCTTCATGTCCAGCACCACCTCCAGCGCGGCGCGCGCGAAGGCGGGCTCGTGGACGAAGTCCCCCAGCGGCGTGGGCCCCAGGCCCTGCGCGAGCGCCCCCAGGAGCGTGCGCGCCACGAGCGGCGTGCCCTTGCGCCGGCCCAACTCCCGCGCGCCCCCGAGCGCGTCGAGGAAGCCCTCCCAGGTGAGGAAGAAGTCACCTCGCACGACACCCTCGACGCTCCGCGTCGCGCGCAGCGCGGCCTGACGGCGTCCGGCATCGGGGAAGACCTGGAGGGTACGGCGAAACTCGGGGGGCATACGGGGCGGTGGAGTCTAGAACGACGCGGGGGGCGCATTTATGCTCGACGCCATGCCATCCGCCCTGACTTTTCTAGCAATCGCCTCCCTGGTTGCTTCCTCTCCCGTCCCCGACGCCGCCCTCCCCCCTCGGGCCCAACAGGCGACGGACGCGCCCCGGCTCCAGTCCTTGGACTTCAACTGGACGCGCGAGGGCCTCATCACGGGCGTGGGCGGGGCGTTGTGGATCACCACCGAGGCGGTGTTCAAGTCCCAGCTCGCCCCGAGCGCCTGCCGCTGGTGCGACCGCTCGCCCGACGGCACGGACACGCTCAACGCCGTGGACCGGTGGGGCCGGGGCGTGGCGGCGCGCACCGAGCAGGGCCGGCACACGTGGAACACCTGGAGCAACGTGGTGGACTTCGGCGTGCTGCCGGTGGGCGTGCTCGGCGCCCAGTACCTGCTGGGGTCGAGCAACGGCGCGTCCATGCGCCATGCCGCGGAGGACGCCACCATCATCGTCGAGTCGGCGGTGGTGGCGGCGGTGGTCAACCAGGCCGTGAAGTTCGCCGTGGGCCGCGAGCGCCCCTTCGTCCACGTGCTGGACGAGGCGCAGAAGGCGCGCACGGAGAAGCCCTCGGACAACAACCTGTCCTTCTACAGCGGGCACACGAGCCTGGCCTTCTCGCTGGTGACGGCGGCGGGCACGGTGTCCGAGCTGCGCGGCTACGACAAGAGCTGGCTCATCTGGGCGGTGGGCCTGCCCGCGGCGGCGTCGGTGGGCGTGATGCGCATGGGCGCGGACAAACACTACTTCTCGGACGTGGTGGTGGGCGCGGCGGCGGGCTCGCTCTTCGGCGTGGCGGTGCCCCTGCTGCTGCACGGCCGGAGGAGCGCGACCCCGGACATGGGCCCGGGCGTGTCGATGCGGATGTCTGGCAATCTGGGCGGCATGTCGCTGTCTGGCACGTTCTGAGAGAAAAGAACCCCACCCATGAGCACCTGCGCCTTCTGTCCGGGTCCCCTGCTGCCCACCTTCTCCGATAGCCTGCCGCGCGAGCGCTGTGGCCGCTGCGCCTCCGTGTGGATCGAGGGCGATGCCCTCACCAAGGTCATGGGCGGCTCGGCCGCGGAGGCGCTCGTGCGGCGGGCGCGCGGCAAACATGGCCTGTGCAAGGACTGCCAGGCGCCGCTCTCCCAGGTGCCCCAGTGCGAGCAGTGCCACCGGCCCGCGCCCACGTGTCCCCGCTGCAACATCGCGCCGCTGGCCGTGACGAAGGTGCACGACGTGGAGGTGGACGTCTGCACGACCTGCCAGGGCGTGGCGCTCGACGCCGGGGAGTTGGAGCAACTCCAAAAGCTCGCGCGCGCGGATCGGGACCGGGAGTTCGACCTGAAGCCGCGGCTCGAGCCGGAGACCCTCTCCAAGTCCCAGTGCGCCACGTGCAAGCGGACCGTGAAGCTCAAGCACGCCTTCACCGTGAATGATCAGCTCTACTGCGGCAGCTGCGCGCCCGCGGGGTCAGCGCCCTACGATCCCACGCTCACCCGCGCCAGCCCCAGCATGGAGGAGTCCACGAGCGTGGCCGTCATGAAGAACGTGCGCTGGAGCCCCGTGGATCCCATCTCCTCCGCGCTCGACTGGCTGTTCTCACGCCTGGGAAACTGAAGCTCCCTGTATCGGGGTCCGCTCCCGCCCCTGGGCATTTCAACTTCCTCGGGGTTCAAGGGCTTCGCGGCGGGTCAACACCCAGACAACCCAGTGGCGGAAGCTGGTCACGAAGAATCCCGAGGCATGACCCATGGAGCGCCGCTTTTTTCGGCTAGGCATTGATGTGGATGTGGCGGGGCGCTGGTACCTGGCAGAACCAACTCTCCTGACCGGGCAGGAGTTGGAAGACGTTTGGGAGTTCAGCTATGGCCGACCCGTCGACATCCGCGAGAGACTCCGCGTCCCGATTGATCGCCCCGGGACCCCACTGGACTTTGATACAGCCGGAGTTGGACAAGTCCCCATCGTCAATGCACGTGTTGCCTCTGTCTTCCGCGAGATGGCCTCCAGCGATGTTCAGCTCATCCCGGTCGAGGTCCAAGGACAGGCCGAGCCCTACTATCTTGTGAACGTGGCGCGGACGGTCCGGTGCATTGACGAGAAAGCATGCGCGGAAGTTCTGCTCTACAGTGCGGAGGATGGGCGGCCAGAGCGAGTCGGGGAGTACCGCTCGGTGATTGGTCTGCGTATTGATGAATCCAAGGTAGGCAATGCTCGCGTGTTCCGGATCTGGGGGTGGCCCCCACCGGTCATCGTTGCTCAGGAGATCAAAACAGCCTTGGAACGAACCGGCGCGGTGGGGGGGCGATTCGACGAAGTGTCTGGCTCAATAGGCCCAGACCTCGACGGCATAGGCATGGGTGACCGCGTGGTTGAGCCCCACGAGTAGCACCGCCACCGTCCAGCGCAGCCAGACAGGCCGCTCGGCGAGCCCGTCCCCCACCAGGAACAGCAGGGGGAAGAGCACCGTGTTGTAGCGGAACGCGTTCCCCAGGTCGCCCTGGGGCAACATGATCAACAGCGACAGCAGGACATAGAGCCCCAGGGCCCGGTGGCGCCGCCCCAGCGCCAGCGCGGCCACCAGCCACAGCGCGGCATACCCGTGCCGGAGCTTCATCCACAGGGGCACGCCCGTCGCGTGCCAGGGATTGCCAAACCAGATCCCCCGAATGGCGCCCCACACGGAGTCGACGTAGCGCCACTCGGTCTGCGCGTGCATGAACGCGAGCGGATCTCCCGCCATCCTCCACTCGAAGAACAGCAGCCCGCCAAAGGACAGCAGGGCCCCCACGCCCACGGTACCAAAGCGCAGGAGGCGCTCACGCCACGTGGACGCATTGCCGGCGAGCAGGAGCGCGGCGGTGATGGCCACGAGGCAGCCCTGGTTGCGCGTCCAAACACACAGCATGCACAGGAGCACCGTGGGCCCGAGCGCCCCCCGCGAGGCGCAGGCCAGCGCGCCGAAGGATAGCAGGAGGAAGAGGGCCTCGGTGTGGTGGGAGTGCAGCGAGAAGCTCGCGGGGCCGTAGAGCAGGAGAAACCAGCCCCAAGGTGTCCGGGGAGACAGGGGCGGAGGCAGTACGCCCTGGCGGCTCCAGCGCGTGTTCCAGGCCACGAACCCGAGTAGGAACAGGGTGGACACGCCACAGCCGACGACCTGGGGAGGCAGTCCCCCGCCCAGCGCCGCGCGAACGAGCCACACGAGGCCCGGATAGAGCGGGAAGTAGACCCAGAGGGGCCACTGGTACCCCTCGGCCACGATGATGCTGTAGAGCATCGAATCCCAGCGATCGAGCAGGGCGAGCGGGGAAATGTCCTCGCGCCAGGACGTCACGGCCCACACGCCGACGTGATGGACCAGCATCAGCGTCAGGAGTCCCCAGGGGACCCAGGACGCGGCGGGAGACGAGGGACGCGCGTGAGGAGATTCCACCGGGAGCGGGGCTGTACTCGGGGTCCTTCACCCAGGCAAGCCCCCTCCCCGAGCCTTCGCTCCGAAGTCACGGCGCCAAGGCGCTCGTTGGAGCACCTCGCTCCGAGGTGTGGCGGCCGTCGCGTGCCGCCCTGCCGCACACCTCCTGGCCCTCGCCCCCCGTGGCTGGGATTGAGCCAGAGGGGCCGCGCTGGACGTTCAGGACAGCCGCGCCACGAGTGCCTCACGGTCCGCCACGAACCAGAGCGAGGCCCCGCGGTTCGACTCGTAGACGAAGCCGTGCAGCGCCTTGCTGTGGGCCACATGGGCCGAGATGTCGCCCAGGATCGCCAGACGCATGCGGTAGTTGACGAACTTCTGGGCCAGTTCCCCAGCCACGCCCGTGGCGAGCTTGAAGAAGTCCTCGCCCAGCCGCACAGCGGGAATGGCGACCAGCGTCGCCTCATGCTCCCACGCCAGGCTGAGCAACTCGGAAGCATCCCGGATCCGCGGCCCCTCCGGTGACAGTTCGAGGACACGCACTCCGTTCACCTCCAGGGTCTGTCCTGTCAGCGGGCGGCCCTCCGTCGGTGATGCCTCGGACACGTTGACTCCGGTCATGACTCACTCTCCAGGTAGAGGGCAACGAGTTGCAGCAAACGGGTGTTGGCCCCGAGCGGTCCGGTCACGATGAGCTTCAAGCGCTCGCGCTTCGGATCGTAGAGCGTGTCGACGCGCAGGGGACTCTCGCCTTCGTCCGAGCTGTTGGAGGCCGCCACCAGACCGTTCGCGATCCGCATGGCCGCATCGCGCTCGATGTCCTCGATCTCGACGATGCTGGAGACCTCCACGTGGCTCCGGCGGCGCTCGGGCGGAGACATCGACCGGCCGGTGAGCGCCTCGATGGCCTCGCGGGTGATCCGGTACTGCTTGCCGATACGCGTGGCCTTCAGCCGCCCTTCGCGGACGTAGACCCGGACCGTGCGGACATGCAGGTCCAGGAGGCTGGCGACCTGTTCGACCGTGTAGAGGTCCTGGGACATGGACGCATCCTACCCCAAAACTACCTTTCAAACCAACTTTTCTTCCCGGATAGGGAAGGATAGGGAAGTTCCTACCCTCCCCCCCTGAGTGCGCCCCCCATCGCGCGGCGTCCGCTCTAGTCCACGCCGAGCACCGTGTACCCGTACGCCGGCAGCGTCACCGAGTAGCTCGCGGAGGAGATGGCCGGAGCCGTGCTCCCGGTCAGCAGGTCCACGGGCGTCTGGGGAATCTGGAGCCCGGTGTGGGTCAGGTTGACGGTGACGGTCTGGCTGGAGGCCTGGTAGTTCAGGATAACCAGCGCCTTGACGGAGCCGTCCTTGTTCGTGCGCGTGAAGGCGTAGAACTTGCGGTTGTCCTGCGTGGGCAGCTTCACGCGCGCCCCCGTGGGCGCCAGGGCCTTGTACGAGGCCTGGGCACGCATCAGGCTCCAGAGCTTCGCCTGGTCCGCCTGGGACCAGTTGGGGATGACGGACTCGTGGGGCAGGAGCGTGTGCTGGCCGTTGTGCAGGTAGAACAGCGTGCCCACCGTGGTCAGCGTGGCGATCTCCAGGAGCCGCTTGTTCGCGGGCACCCCGGCGACCTCCCAGCTCGGCGGCGTCTGGGTGATGCCGCCCGCGGCGTTGATGGCATCCCGGTTGTTCTTCAGGATGTTCTCCAGCCCGTCCGGGTTCTGGTTGTCGATGGCGGGGATGATGGTGCTGAAGCCCGCGCCGCCCCAGTTCGTCAGCTCGTAGTCCTGGATGCTGTTGTAGTGCCACTCCGTCACGTAGCCCGGCCCCGGGGCGCCCTCGGAGTTGGCCCACGTGTCGTAGGCGCGCAGCACGTCCGTGATGTGCGCGTTGTTGATGGCCGGGGTGATGCCGTCATAGACGGCGGGCGCGTCCAGGGCGAAGCCATCCAGGCCCTTGTCCATCCAGAAGCGGATGTACTTGCGCGTCTCGTCCCGCCACTCCTGGGTGTTGAAGTTGTAGGACGGGATGTTCTGACCCCAGAACGCGTAGTAGTAGGCCCCCGCGCGGCTGCTCCAGTACCAGCGCTCTCCGCCCGTGGCGCGGAAGTGGAACCACATGCGCTCCTTGCTATACGTGTTGGTGCGGTTGTCGTCCTGCGCCTTCACGAAGAACGAGGCCGTGTCCCGCGCGTAGCCGACGTTGCCGAACATCAACACGCGCATGCCGCGCGCGCGGGCCTGGGTGAGCAGGTTCTGGAAGTCCGACATGCTGCCGATGGACGGATCGATGCTGTAGTTGTCCGTGGCACCCAGGCCCGCCCACACGTCCGCCGGGCCGGTATAGGGCGCCATGAGCTCGATGGCCCCGTAGCCCCGCGCGCGCAGGTCATCCAGCTCGCTCGCGATCGTGTTGAGGGTCTTGTTGTAGTACTTGGGGTAGTAGCGCATGACGCCCGCGCCCTCCTCCCACCACCGGGCCCGGAGCGGCGAGCCCACGCCGATCACCTTCAGCGTCTGGCTGCTGGCCCAGTGGCCCGCCGCCGAGCCCAGCACGGTGAGCCGGATGTAGCGCCAGGTGCCGTTCACCTCCTGCGCGAAGTCCTTGCCCGCGGCCCCCGAGGACCGGTCCAGCAGCGTCGTCCAGGTGCTGTTGTCCGTGGAGCCCTCGAGCTTGAAGCGGTGGGTGTCGCTGTTCACGAAGGACTGCTCCACGCGCCGCACGAGGCTCGGCGTGCCCAGGTCCACCTTGAGCCACTCGGGCACGCTGGGGCTGCTCGCGCACCAGTAGGACGTCCCATTGCCATCCACCGCCTTGCCCGGCTCGTACCCGGGCGCGAGCGACGAGGCGGACGCCGAGGCCCCCAGGGCCAGGTCGCGCTCGAGCGGCGTGCCGAACACCCGGAACTCCTGGCTGCTGGCCCAGTGGCCCGCGGCGGAGTGGCTCACGGACAGCCGCAGGTAGCGCCAGGTGCCGCGCACGTCCTGCCCGAACGTCTGGCCCGAGGCTCCGGTGGACTTGTCGAGCAGCGTCGTCCAGGTGCTGTTGTCCGTGGAGCCCTCGATCTTGAACCGGTAGGTGTCCACGTCGACGAAGTTCTGCTCCACCCGCCGCACGTCGGCCAGCACGCCCAGGTCGATGGTCATCCACTGCGGCATGCTCGCGCTGGTGGCGCACCAGTAGGTGGCCGCGTTGGAGTCCGTGGCCCGGGTGATTTCATAGCCCGGGGACACGGTCGACGCCGCGCCCGAGCGGCCCAGCGCCAGGTTGGCGAAGCCATACACCTTGAACTCGGTGCTGCTCGCCCAGTAGCCCGCCGCCGAGCCCCGCACCGTCAGGCGCACATAGCGCCAGGTACCGCTCACGCGCCGGGAGAAGGCCTGCCCCGAGAGGCCCGCGCTCCCATCCAGCAGCACCGTCCACGTCTTGTCGTCCAGCGAGCCCTCGATCTGGAAGCGGTGGGTGTCCACGTCCTTGAAGTTCTGCTCCACCCCGGTGACGAGGCTCGGGGAGCCCAGGTCCACCTTCAGCCACTGCGGCAGGCTCGCGCTGCCCGCGACCCAGTAGGTCGCCGTATGGATGTCCGTGGCCTTGCCGGGCTCGTAGCCCGCGAGGCTCGACGAGGCCGTCACGGACCGGCCGGGCGCGAGGTTGTCGCCCTCGTCGGTGCCGAAGACACGCAGCTCCCGGCTGGAGGCCACGAAGCCCTCACGCGAGCCCGTCACCGTCAGGCGCACGTAGCGGAAGGTGCCCTGGACGCCCTCGCCGAAGATCTGCCCCGCCGCGCCCGTCGTGCGGTCCACCAGCGTGGCCCAGCGCGACCCATCCAGCGACGCCTCGAGCTTGAAGCGCCAGGTGCCGGACTGGGTGAAGGACTGCTCCACGCGGCTCAGGGAGTGCAACCCGCCCAGGTCGTACTGGAGCCACTGCGCGCTCGCCGTCGTGCTGGCGGTCCACGCCGTCGCCAGACTGCCGTCACGGGCATTCCCCGCGACCCCGGACGACGCCGTGGCCGTCGCCGTGAGCGCCAGATTCCCGCTCGCGGCCCGGGCCTCCCCGGGCCCCAGTGCCAACCACCCCGCGCCCAGCAGCGCGAGGGGCCACACCCACCCCCTTGATGTCGTCGTGCCTTGCCGTGTCATGTCCCTGTCCCCGTTGAACGAACCGGAAACACGGATAACATGAATTTCCAACAAAATGGGAAAGACGGCGTCCGCCCTGGAGCGCGCCCCTCGCGTCTCACTCCCGGATCTCTCCCCGCGCCATGCCGAAGTGCACGACGTTGCCCGTCTTGAGCGGCACGCTCGCACCGGGGGGAACGTCCGCGATGCTTCCGTCCGGACGGGTGAACGTCCACTTGTCGGTCGTCAGGTTGCGCAGGCCCCAGCGGCCCGGGTCCCCCGGCTTCTGGCTGACCTCGGCCACCACCTCCTCGAAGTCCTGATCCTCGTGGAGGTGATCCCGGTAGAGCCGGGTGTCGTGGTTGAGCAGGATGAGGCGCTGGCCCACCCGGAGGCGGGGCGGCAGTCGGACAGGGGCTCCGCAGGACCAGCACCGCAGCGCGCCCCCTGGCGACTCCCCATCATGGAAGCACTGCCTGGCGCACTGGGCGCAGTAGACGAGGGCATCCCGTGCCCGCGGCAGCTCCCGGCACCACACGCTCTCCATCACCCGGCGATGGGGCGAGCGCAGTCCCTCGGAGAAGGACTGGAGGAACAGCCGACGCAGCGCCTCGGGATAGAGGGGATGGAAGGCCAGCGGGTTGTCGTGGATGCCCGGCACGGGGCGGTTCGAGTCATCCGCCGGATCGTGGATGTAGAGAGGCTCGGTGCCATACAGCTTGTTCATGGCGGGCAGATCCAGACAGCGGATGCCCGCCTCGCGGGCGCCCTCCAAGGGGTGCCCCCCTTCCAGCAGGTAGAAGAGCAGCACGGCCAGGGAGTAGCGATCCGTCTCGGACGAGGGCACCGCCTCGCCGCGAACCACCTCGGGGGCCATGAACCGAGGCGTGCCGAGCACGCCGCCCTGGCCGCTGCCCGTGATGTCGACGTTGTCGTTGTCGCAGATGCGCACATCGCCCGTGCGCGGATCGAAGAAGACATTGCCAAAGGAGATGTCGCGGTAGCACAGCCCGCTGGCGTGGAGCTTCAGGAACGCGGACGCCAGCTCGTAGCCCGCGGTGATGAGCGCACGGAAGCCCGGCACCACACGCCGCGCCATGAAGTCCTCGGAGGAATGGAAGCGCGGCTCGCGCAGCGCCATCACGTAGCCGAAGCGGGGACCCGAGGGCGCCACCACCAGTTGCAAGGGCCAGAGGAAGTGCGGGGTCGGCGGCCCCTTGAGCACCAGCCGCTCGATGTCCCGCCGCTGGGAGGCCGTGGCCATGTGCGCGTGGTAGAGCTTGAGCGCGCGGGTCTGACCGCCCACGCGGACCCGGTAGACCTCGCCCTGTCCGCCGGCGCCGAGCCGCTGCTCCACGTCCACCCGTTCGCCCGAGACCGTGGTCAGTCCCCGGGGCAGCTCGTCCGTCACTCGCATGGGTCTTCTCCGTGTCCGGCGCGCGGGAGGTGGATCATCCCGAGCGTGATGTCGTCTCCACTGCCGCGCTCCGAGGTCAGCGAGAGGAGGGCTTCCAGCTCCGCGGCCACCTGGGAAAGGCCCCGCTCGCGCACCCGGGCGAGGTAGTCCGGGCCAATCCGCTCGAAGTCCGCCCGGTTCTCGAAGGAGTTGGAGTAGCCGTCCGTGCCCAGCAAGAGGAGCACCTCGCCTTGCGGACGTGGCCAGACCGCCACCCGCAGGGCCAGCCACGCCTGGGGGCCGCACAGCGAGTCCGTCTCGTCCGCGAAGTGGCGCTCATCCGGCTCCACCCCCCGCATGACCTGGCCCGAGTCCTGGACGACGAGGATGTCGCCGTCACCCAGCTGGGCGAAGAGCACGAACTCGGGCGCCACCAGCACCGCGAGCAGCGTGGTTCCGTGCGCCCGCAGGACGTCGCCCTCCGGGGGCGACTCACCCACGGACTCCCGCACGCGCCGGCTCCACTCCCCCACCAGCTTGCGGGCGAAGGGCTCCCGGGCCCACTCCCGCACCGTGGCGGGACGGGTCCGCTGTTCGGGGGTGAGCCGCGCGTGGAAGTCGAGCAGCCACTCCACCGCCACCTCCACGGCGAGCTGGGCGCCCTCTCCGCCCCGGGGACTGGAGCCATGGCCATCCGCGACGGCCAGCACCCAGGTGTCCGCGCGCCGCGCCCAGGCGATCGCGTCCTGACAGGGTCGACCCTCGCGCTGGTGCCGCGCGCCCGTCACGCGGCGGCCCTCGATGCGGGGCTCACCAGACGTCATTGGCGTCCGGGGGGGTCGGCGAGGGCGCGGGCGGAGCGGGCAGCGGCACGTTGACGTTCGGGTTCAGGCGCGCCTGGCTCGCGGGAGCGGAGGCGGACTGGAGCACCGCCGTGGAGGCCCAGCGGATGAACTTCACGAGATCCCTCGCGGTTTGGGCCACGAGCGGCCGCAGCTCCGGGTGACCCATGAAGCGCTGGAGCACGTCCAGGTTGGCGTCCTCGCCGATCGCGATGGCGATGCGGACCGCCTTCTTGCCCCAGCCCTGCGCCATCAGATCCTTGAGACCGCTGTTGAAGTCGTCCGTGGGCGAGCCATCACTCAGCAGCACCAGCACGGGCGGCAGGGCCCGCTCGCTCATGGGCGGCGTCTTGAGCGCCTCGGTCACCAGCTTCAGCGCCAGGCCCATGTCCGTGGAGCCATCGGCGGACAGGTCCGTCCACGAGAACTCCTCCACGGGCGTGGGTTGGGAGACGTGCCACTGGGCACCCGAGGCGAAGCGCACCACGCGCACGAGCACCCGGGCGTTCGGGTTGCCCTTCGCCACGTCTTGCATGTGCGGCAGGGCCTCGCGCACGGCCTGGTTGAGCGATTGGATCTTCCCGCCCGCCATGGAGCCCGAGCAGTCCGCGATGAAGATGAAATGCAGGGGCCGCGTCGCGATGGGCCCACCGGGTAGTTCCGTCATGTCCGTGTCTCCTCGTGAAATCGAATCACCGTGTCGGGGCCACCAGCCGCGCGCCCAGTCGCTGGGCGTCCGCCTTCGCGCGCGCGGCCTCCTCCCAGGTGCGCACCGCGAGATAGCGACGCTCGCCGTGCTCCAGCAGCTCGCCCACCTCGGGGAGCGGCTCCCGGGGAATCACCACGGGCTTGTGCGCGGCGGCCTTGTGCCCGGGCCTCGCGGAAAGCGTCGGCGGCTGGAAATGGAAGGCCGCATCGGCCGCTCGGGCCAGGGCGTCCAGGGCCGCCTGTCGTCGCGCCGCCTCGCGCTCGAGCGCCGTCACGTCCCGACGCGAGGCCTCGAGCTGTTCTTCCAGCCGGGCCAGCGCCTCGTCTGGACCCGGACGCTCCGCCCCGGGTTGGAAGGGGGCCTCGGCCGCGCGGCGATGGGTCTCCTTCTCGCTCGACAGGCGCTTCAGGTCCTTGTCCAGCGCGTAGAGCTCCTTCTTGCGCCGCTCGATCTCCTTCTTCTCCTTCTTGGGCAGTGCATCCAGGGCCGCCTGGAGTTCCCCTCGGCGCCCCGTGTGCTCCTCCAGCCGTGCCTGGCACGCGTCCAGCTGTTCCCGGGCCCGCGCCGTCCGGGCCGCGTGCGCGGCGCGAAGCACCTCCTCGGACCGGGCGCGCCAGCGCTCCTCCAGCGCGGGCAGCGCGTCGCGTGCCTCCTGGAGACGTGTCTGGTGCGCCTCCAGCTCCGGAGCCAGTCGCGCGTGCTCGAGCCGCGCCCGCTCCACCTCCCGTGCATGCGCGGCGCGCTGGGCCTCCTCGGCCAGCCGCAGCTCCTCCTGCGCCTCCTGCTCCGCGCAGAAGCGATCCAACGCCAGAAGCTCCTTCTCCTGATCCTCCAGCAGCGTCACCAGCCGCGCCGCGTCGTCGGGCCGCCGCGAGAGCGGCTGCTCGCGCACCTCGTCGAGCGCGTGGCGCAGGCGCTTGCGGCGGCTGTTCACGTCCTTCCAGCGGGACACCAGGCCCGTGAGCCGCGCGAGCAGTCCGCGCTTCCCCTCCTCCTGTTCCTGCTTCTCCAGGACGCCCACCGCGCTGTTCGCGCGGGCCTCGATGTGCGCGTCCAGCTGTTCCCACTCGGTCAGCAGCTTCGCGGCACGGGCCCCGGGAGGCGCCTGAGGAGGCACCACCCGCCAGCGGTAGTGCACGCACCGGGTCAAGGCGGGGGGCTCCCGCCAGCTCGTCGGTCGCGCGTCGTCCAGCGCCAGCAGCTCCGCGGCCCCCACGTCGCCCAGGTCCACGGGCAGCGTGTCGTGCACGCGCTGCTCGGCGGCCGAGCCCTCCAGCCGCACGGGCCCGCGCACCGCCCCCAGCGCTCGCGCCGCGTGGAAGCGCCAGGCCCCCGCGCTCGCCCCCAGCTCCAGCAGGTGCTTGATCCGGATGGCCTCCTCCGCCTCGAACTCCAGCCGCAGCCGGCTCGGGCCCTCCCCCAGCTCCATCACCATCCGCCGCCGCGTGAGCGCCAGCCTCGGCAGGCCCCTGTCGAACCAGGCCAGCGCCGTGCCCTGCCCGACCCGCTCGCGCAGGCGCGTGAAGTCGTCGCTCGTGGGCGGGGTCAACAGCAGCCGCGGCGTGCCCTCCACGGGAAGCCGCCGGGGTTCCACGGCGAGCTCCGCATCCGGCAACAGCGGCACGGGGGGCTCCGCGCGCGACAGGAGCTGACCGCGCGTCAGCGCCGGCCCGGCCTCTCCGGGGGCCGGGAAGGGAGACGGCGGGCATTCCCGGAAGCGCCCCTCCGGCCCGGATTCGCGCCGGGCCTGGTGCCAGAAGAGGTGCACGAACAGCTCGTGCAGGTCATGCGCCAGCGCGGGACCGAGCGGCAGCAGCCAGCGCCGGGGCTGACCGGGCGCGCCCAGGACGAGCCAGCCCCGCTCACCGTCCGCGACGAGGAAGTCCGCCGGGGGCTCGGCGCCCAGCCGCGTCAACAGGCGCGCGCCACCCGCCTTCACCAGGGATTGGAGCTCCGGAGCGGACACCCAGGGCTCGGGTCCGAACAGATAGGTGCGGCACTGGGCCGTCTGGCTGCTCCAGCCAAGCGCCTCGCGCATCCACGCGGGATGCAGGGTCGTGCACGCCGCCACCACCGAGCGCGCGCCCTGGAGCACGGTTCGCCAGTCGTCGGGGCGCAGCGTGTCCTGCCGCGGCCAGGGCGGCGTGGCGTCACCTGGCGCCGGGTCCTTCTCCCAGAGCGGGAGCTCGCGCGTGGAGCGGTCGTCCTGTCGCTCCCGGGACTCCGCCAGGATGGGTCCTTGTCGCATCACCCGCCTCCTCTCGGCCGCAGATCGAACGGCGCGGCCAGCATCCAGAACAACCGCTCGTCGCTCGCCACGGACCGCAGCTGGGCCTCCGGTTCGGCGGGGGCCACGGGGAACAGAGCCAGGGGGGTGTCGCGCACGCGGGCGGCGAAGAGCGCTCGCCGACGCGAGTCCGGCACGTAGCCGGCCTCCTTCTTCAACGCCGCGAGCAGCAGGGCGTCCGCCCACCGCTGGGCCTGGGCGGCGGAGCTCGGGCCCACGGGCACCTCCAGCAGCTCCACCTTCTCGTAGGTCCCCCGGCCGGGGACGGTGACGGAGGGATGGCGCAGGGAGCGCAGGAAGGGCGCCGCGTCGTCCACGTGCCCATCGAAGTCCATGGCCACGAAGCCGCGCGCGTCGTCCCAGCGCGGCTCCCACGCGGAGAGGAGCGCCCGGGCCTCCAGGTCGGGGACGGTGGCGTCGGGCGTGGTGAAGGGGGCGCGGCGCGGCTGGCCGTTCTCGCTCCACGCCACCTGCCCCGAGAGCCGCCAACGGTTGTCGCCGGAGGGAAACGTCACCTCCCACGCCACCTGACACGGCGGCGCGGAGGCCCACCGGCAGCGCACGGGCTGACCCGCGGGGCCCAGCAGCGCGCGCAGGCAGAAGCGCAGGCCCGGTTCCACCACGGAGGCCCAGACGTGGTGCCGGTCCGCGCGCAGCCACTCGGGGACGGGCTCCAGGCTCTGGAAGTCCGAGTCCCGAGGCTCCACCTGCTCGCGGCGCACGTGCAGCAGGCGCACGCCGCACAGCGGGTGCCGGGCCACCCAGAAGGTGTAGACGCCCTGCTCGGGCACCGGCACCTCGGAGTCCTCCGCGCACCGCCGTCCCAGCGCCGTCAGCCGGCCCGCTTCGTCACACAGCCCGAGGTACTCGCAGTGCCGCCGCAGGTTGGCGCACGCCGTCTCCGACAGCCCGGGCAGCACCTCGGCCAGCGTCCGGACGTCCAGGGCGTCCCGCGCCAGCGCGGCCCGACACACCCGTCCCAGCTCCGGGCGGGACTCCAGCAGGGCCAGCTCGGCCAGCACGGTGAGGGTGAAGAGCTCCACCGGAGCACGCAGGGTCGTTCTCATGAGGGCCTCCCGTCCTGTCGCTCGGACACGAGGAGCGGGGTGTCCTGGGCGAGCGTCTTCAGCTCCTCCACGTCGCTCTTGAGGAAGAAGCCGCGCGTGCCCACCACCACCAGGAGGTGTCGGGCGCGCGTGAGCGCGACGTTGAGCCGGTTGGGACTGTCCAGGAAGCCCTCGCGGTGGGTGTTGCGCAGGGACAGCAGCACCACGTCCGCCTCCCGGCCCTGGAAGCGGTCCACGGTCCCCGAGGTCAGCTCCACGCCCGGCAGCTCGAAGCGCGTCTCCCGGGACTGGCCCGTCACCTCGCGCAGCATGTCCCGGAGGGCCAGCTCCTGCCGGACGTAGAAGGCGAGGCACGCCACCTCCCAGCGGCCCTCCCGGCGGGGGTTCTTCCGGGCCCAGGCGAGGAAGGCCTCGAGCTGCTGGCGCAGCATGCGCACCTCCTCGCGGTTCACCCCCCGCGTCTCCCGGCCCTCCACGTGGCACCACATCCGCCGCGCGGCCAGTGCCTTCCCGTAGCTCCACCCCACCCGCTCCTCCCGTCCCTCCAGCGTGTTGGCGTCCTTCAGGGCCTGCTCCGCGTAGAAGCTCTTGCGTGGGAAGGAGGACAGGCTCGGGTGCATGCGGTGCTGGTGGTCGAGCCGCACGGCCCGGGACGCCCAGACCGGGAGCGGCAGTCCGGCGGCCAGGGTGCTCGGCCGACGCACCCGACCCGTGCCGGAGCCTCGCTGCAGCACCTCGAGGGCGCTGCGCAGACCGATGTCCAGCACCGCCGCGACGGCGTCTGGCACCCAGCCCGCCTCGGGCGCCGCCCGGGGCAGCAGCGCTTCCAACTCCCGCTGGGGCTTGCGGGAGCGCGCCGGGCTCAGCTCGTGGACCCGCACCAGGCGCCAGCCCACCTCGACCGCCCAGTCCTTCTCCTTCAAGAAGGCGGCCTCGTTCGCCTCCACCGCCTCCAGGGTGGACAGCTCCTGGCCCCGCTCCCGCACGGGGAGCGGCAGCGCGTTGCGTGCCCGCCGCCAGTGCGCGCCCCGGTATGGCGCGAGCACCTGCCTCGACCTGAGCTCCTCCCGCGTCCAGCACGGGTCCGGGGGCAGCCACCGCTCGACCTGGCCCAGGAGCGCGGGCTCGACGAGCACCCAGCGCGCCCCCAGCACCCGCAGGGCCTCGGGAGCGCCCCGGCGCAGCTGCTCCACGGAGACCTCGGTGTACAGGACGGAGGGCGGCGCGGGCACCCGCGAGACGATGCGCACCACCTCCAGGCCCGAAAGCGCCGGGTCTCCCGCGCGGGAGGCGAGCTCGCGCGCCAGGAACTCGAGGACCTCGGACTCCTCCGGCAGGAGCCAGCGCACGGCCTTGCCTTGGAGCGAGGGCCGCGTCAGCCGATGCAGCAGCAGGCACGCGCGCTGGTGGGCGGGCATGAACCGGTCCGCGCGGCGCTCCCCCGGGGCGACGTCCCGGAGCGCCGCCTCCAGGTCCTCCCGGTCGGTGAAGGGCGGCAGCTGGCGCACGTCCCCCACGACGATCCAGCGCTCGGCGGAGAGCGCCGGGACGAGCATCTCCTGGAAGGTCGTCTTGCTCGTCTCGTCGAGGATGAGCACGTCGAAGCGCGGGGGCTTGGAGCGCGACTGCGCCTCGTCACGCAGCGCGGGGTGCGCGAGGATGCCCAGGGTGGTGCCGCAGGTGAGGTTGGCCGAGTCCAGCACCACGCCCTGGGCCATGCGCTCGAGCGCCTCGTCCCCGAGTCCCTCGAAGCCGGGCTGATCGCGCCAGCGCGCCACCAGCTCGGCGATGCGCGCGTCGATCTGCCGTCCGCGCACCCGGGGGTCCACCCGCTCCGCCTTGCCAATCCGCAGCGCCTCGAC
Organism: Archangium primigenium; assembly: GCF_016904885.1. Taxonomy (NCBI): domain Bacteria; kingdom Pseudomonadati; phylum Myxococcota; class Myxococcia; order Myxococcales; family Archangiaceae; genus Melittangium; species [Archangium] primigenium. The sequence continues at coordinate 3,675,280 of NZ_JADWYI010000001.1, read as the reverse complement.
CTGGGGGAAGTGACCCACGAGCCGCTCCAGCACGTTGTCCACCGCCACGTGCGTGGTGGAGCACAGGAGCACCCGCCGCCCGCGCGCCACGAACTGGAGGATGAGCTCGCAGATGGCGTGCGTCTTGCCCGAGCCCGGAGGCCCCTCGAGGAAGGCGAAGTCCGGCGTGGCGAGCGCCTTGGCCACGAACTCGCGCTGCTGGAGGGTGCCGCTGGCGTGTTCCTTCTGGAGGACGAACCAGTTCGAGACGGGCGCGGGCGTGACGGTGTCCCAGCGCGACAGCCGGGGATCCTCCAGCAGGCGCACCAGCCCGCGGTGGTGCGGCAGGGGCGCCTGGCGCAGGGACTGGAGCGCGTCCATCTGCCGACGCAGGTTCTTCAAGTCCACGGGCAGTTGCAGCACGCTGCCCTCGGGCGGCAGCCGCTCGAGCAGCAGCTGGTAGCTGTCGCGCTGGAAGCCGCGCACCCGGAACGACGCGCGCGCGTCCCGTACGCCCTCGACCCGCACCTCGGAGACCCCCTCCTCGCAGAAGGCCGCGCGCGGATCCACCGAGGCATCACGCTCCACGTCCTCCGAGGCGAGCAGCTGGATCCACGTGCCCGGCCGCTTGCGCTCCCGGCCCCGGACGGGCGCCCACGCGAAGCGCACGCCCTGGTCTCCGAGCAGGGGGCCCTCGGCGGGCAGCCGGGCCAGCTCCAGCTCGGCATCACCGGACCAGGGCACCGGCAGGCCCGCGGCATCCTCCAGCCGGGTCAGCTCCGTGAAGGCCTCGCGCGGATGCGCGGCCACGGGCTGGCCCCGCGCATCGAACAGCGCGTCCACGCGCCCTTCCAGCACGAGCCACCGCCGCTCCCCCCGCGTGAACTGGCGCCGGAGCGTGAGGGGTCGGCGCTCCGCGTCGAACAACCGCTCGGGGAGCGTGGACGCGCGCGTGGCCACCAGCCGGCACGGCGTGTCGTCCCAGAACACCCGGTCCTCGGGCAGCACGGGCTCCTCCAACGTGACGAGCGGGCCCTCGGGCGAGGCCACCACCGACAGCACCGTCACGAGCCGCGCGCGATTGACCACGACGAGGGGCCTGGTGGCGTCGGGCGGGGCCTCCTCGGGCCACTCCTCCACCCGGTAGAGCAGCGGGACGGACTCGAGCTCCAGCAGACTGTCCAGGGCCCGCAGCCGGATGTGCTCGGGCTCTGGAACGACCCGCCAGGACACCCGGTGGCGCACCTGTCGGGCGCGGGCGGCGTCGATGGCCGCCCCGACATAGGAGACGAAGGGCCGCAGGGCCTCGTACGCCTGGGCCTGGACCGCGGGCGCGGCCCGCTCCGGCACGAGCGCGGCGAAGTGGAGCGCCTTCATCCGCGATCCCGGTAGAAGTCGCCGAAGAGCTCCTTGAGCCGCGCATGGGCCTGGGCGGGCTCGGACACACTCGCCTCCCGGGCGAGCCGCACCTGCCGGGCGGCGCTCGACAGCACCTGCCGCGCCGATTCCTTCTGCGACAGCTTCATCCGCGCGTCCACGGGCGGCCCCAGTCCCGCGGGATCCGGGCAGGGGCCCATCACCCCCTGGGCCAGGTGCGCGAAGAGCTTCTCCAAGCCCTCCAGGTAGTCCTTCGGGGCGGAGGTGAACGCCCCATAGCTCAGCACCTCCAGATGGAACGAGCGCACGGGCAGCTCCGGGCGCCGCCTCCTCCAGTGCTTGACGACCTTGAGCAGGGGCTTGAGCTTCTTGCCCGAGCGCTCGTTGGCCGCGGTGCTCAGCCGCTGGTGGAGGGTGGGGTTGGACAACACCCACTGGCCCGTCTCCCGCTCGGGCACCTGGTAGGCCTCGCGGCCGGGCACCTTGAAGGCGGGCACGACATCGAACTCGAGCCCGCTCTTGGAGAAGCCCACGTGCACCGAGTGCTGCTGGAGGATGCCCAGGGTCTTGTTGGGCCACTCGGCGTGCAGCGCCTGCCGCAACCGCTTGAGCGCCGCATCCGCCGTGAGCGCGCCGGGACTCGACTCCCCCAGCACGACGAACACGTCGATGTCGTGCAGCGGCCGGATGGCGGTGTTGCGGCTGTAGGAGCCGGACAGGAAGTCCGTGGTTCCCAGGCGCTGGCGCAGGCACTCGCGCAGCCGGGTATGTTGACCATTGACCTCTTCCCGCTGCCCCGGTGTCAGCTCCAGGGATTGGATGAACTTCTCCAGCCCCTCACGCACGCTCCACATGTCCGCTCCTGGGTTTCACTCGCCCAGCAAGAGAGACGGCAAAAGACGGGGCAATCCATCGCGGCCCCGGTGCTTTTTTTCCCGCGGGCGCGCGGCCCCAAGGATTCCGGCACCTTGGAAAAACCCCACGTCCCCCTCAGTTTTCCGAGCCGGAGCGACTCGACTGCCCAGTCCTCGTCAGCGTCGCGCCTCGCGCGCGCGAAGGCATGGCCCTGGCATCGGCATTGCTCTGACATGCGCGTCCCCAGCGATTCCAGGAGCGCCCATGAATCCGTCCCGGCTGCGCCAGTTGTTCGCCCGAACCCTCCGCGTCACCCTCGCCGCGCCACTGGTCCTCACGGGGTGCGGCATCGTCGATCCGGTCCTCACCCCGCCGCCCACCCAGCAGCCCCCCGTCGAGCCCGTGCCCGAGGAAGGCCCGGGCGAGGATCTGACGGGCTACAGCACGTTCGAGTGCGACAAGGGTCGGCCGGCGGTGCGGGGCTTGATGCCGCCCACGCGTCCGGACGTCGTGGAGCTGCGCGGGGAGACCTCCGCGCCCGGCGCGCCGCCTCCGTCGGAGACGCGCCCCGTGGTGTCCTCCGAGGGGACCGCCTGCGAGACGGCCACGGATTCCCAGACGTGTCAGTCGGCGTTCGCGGCCCTCAAGGGCCAGCCGGGCTTCCATCGCAGGTGCGAGGCGCTGTGCGGCTCCTACTTCCTCGCCACGACGCTGGGCGACACCGTGACGGCCTACACGAGCCTGGAGGGCCTCAAGAGCTTCCTCGGGCGCATCGACACGCCCCAGGAGGCGGTGCTGGTCGCCTTCGGCCAGGGCCTGGAGCCGTGGTGTGACGGGACGCTGAGCCACGGCGCGGTGCGGCCCAACCCGGATGGCACCTACAACGTCGTCGGCACCGCGGGCAGCACCTGCGGGCCGGGCACCCAGCTGGATCAGATCGTGGTGGCCGTCACGCCCACGGGCGAGGTCTCCGAGCTCAAGCGCACCCTGCTGCAGAAGGGCGATCCCAACTGCGCCGTGGGCCGGCGGCCCGAGGGCCTGCATGCCGCGGCGGACGTGGTGTGTGACAGCGCCCTGGGGCGCTACTTCGCCCAGGCCGCGCACCTGGAGGCCGCCTCCATCCAGGCCTTCCTGCGGCTGCACGAGGAGCTGGCCCGGCACGGCGCGGACGAGGACTTGCGCGACGCGGCCCTGGCGAGCGCCATGGACGAGGTGATGCACACCGATGTGAGCACCCGGCTCGCGCGCCGCTTCGGCGCCACGCCGCCCCCGCCGCGCGTGGAGACGCCGGTCGCGCGCGGCCTGTTCGAGCTGGCACTGGAGAACGTGGTGGAGGGCTGCACGCGCGAGACCTACGGCGCGCTGGTGGCGCACTACCAGGCGCTGCACGCCCGGGACGAGGAGGTGCGCGGCGTGATGACGCGCATCGCCGAGGACGAGACCCGGCACGCCGAGCTGTCCTGGGCCATCGACCGCTGGGCCCACGAGCGGCTGACGGACGCGGAGCGCGCCCTGCTGCGCGACGCGCGGCGTCAGGCCGTGGAGACCCTGCGCGAGGAGCTCGCCGCGCCGCTGGACGAGGCGCTGCTCACCCAGGCCGGCATGCCCCCGCCCGAGGTGGCCGCGTCCCTGTTGGACACGCTCGAGCGGGAGCTGTGGGCCTGAGGTCCGCCCCGCTCAGGGGATGACGACGGGCACGTGCATGGCCTGGCCGTTGTAGGCCGCGCCGCCGCAGGTGGCGCGGCTCCAGTCCCCGTTCACCGCCGAGCAGATGCGGAAGGAGGAGATGTTGGACGGGGCCACGTCGATGCCCGGCGTGGTGCAGCGGCCGCCGTAGGTCCACGCCAGGGCGCGGTCCACCGAGCCCACGCCGATGCAGGGGCCAATCCAGGCGCCCGTGTCCTTGCGCTGCACGTCGATGGAGTACTGGGCGCCCGTCTGCTTCTCGTTCCAGGTCAGGTCCACGAAGGGCGTCACGCCGCCGGGCAGCGCCACGAAGACGTCGTCGGAGAAGCCGTCATAGGCCGTCTCCACCGAGGGGCCCCAGGTGTTGTTGTTCGAGTAGTAGATGCGCAGGGCGGCGATGTCTCCCTTGTTCACCAGGCGGCTGCTCGCGCTCGCGCACACGCCGTCGAAGGTGACCTTGTTGGACGTGCCCAGGCGGTTCACGTCCAGGCAGGGGCCCACCACCGAGCCGTCGCGCAGCACCAGGTCCAGCGAGTAGCTGTAGCCCGCCTTCTGGTTCCAGCGGATGTTGATCTGGTTGAGCGAGTGCATCGTGCCGTCCGGCTTGAAGGCCACGCGCTGCTTGTAGGTGTTGCGCGAGGTGAAGGTGCCGGCGGGCTGGAACACGCCCTGGTGGAAGAAGTTGAAGTACTCGCCCCGGCGCTCGACGATCGCGTTGTGGCCGTGGGTCTGCACGAGCTGGCCGGCGGCGTTGCGCATGGGCTGGGACAGGCGGCGCACGGCGCGCGCCCGGGTGAGCTGCGGCAGCGAGTCCGCCATGATGTAGCTCATGGCGTACTGGCTGTTGAACCAGCCGTGGCTGAAGAGCAGGTAGTAGATGCCGTTGCGCTGGAAGATCTCCGGCGCCTCGTTGATGGTCTCCTCGTGCGCGGGGATGGACTGGAGCGCCGGGCCGGCGACGTTGTAGACGGTGGCGGGCGCTGCGGTGTTGATGGCGGAGATGTTGTTGCCCCGGTCGAACCACACGTAATAGAGCCACGAGCCGGACGGATCATTGTACGTGGCGGCGTCGATGCGGATGGTCCGGTTGCACCCCTCCTTCACGCACCCGGTGGTGATCAAGCTGCGCGGCAGGGTGGTGTTGGGGTTGATGAGCTGGGGCACGCCAAAGCGCAGGTTGAGGTCGGGCGCCGTGGCGCGGAAGGTCGTCACCTCCTGGCCGGACGCGGGGCAGGCCGCGCCGTTGGGCACGCGCTGGGCCGAGAACGTCAGCGCGTACACGCCGTTGAGCTTGTTGAGGTCCGGCGCCCACAGCAGGCAGTAGTCGTAGGTGGGATCGACCGTCGAGGGGTTGTAGTCCAGCTTGAAGCGGAACGTCGTCAGGTCGTTCGTCTCGTAGATGGGCAGCATCCGCGAGTTGCCCGTGCCCGTGAGGAAGAAGAGATCGTCGTTCTCCTTGTAGACCTCGGGGTCGGCCATGCCCGACACGACCAGGGCCCGCTCGTACCCACTGGCGGCCAGGGGCGCCTGGACGGACGCGGGCACCGGCTCCGCGCCAGGGCTCATGTCCTCCGCGCCCGCGCAGCCGAGCAGCGGCAGGACGGAGACGAGGGAGAGGGACTTCCAAGAGGGTCTCGAACGCATGTGCATCTCCAAGCGCCCTGACGCGAGGGGGTTCCGGGCGGCACCCTGTAAATCATGAATTCACCTGAAATGCGGGTGGAATGGGAGAACACGCCGAAAAACCCCGGGAGCCGTCGGATAGAGTGCGCGCGAATGACTTCCGTCTCGGCGCAGGGTTGGCGCATCGCGTTGCTCACGGTGTCCACGGACGTGGTGCGCGGCTTCCATCAGGTCTTGAGCGAGCGGGGCCATGAGCTCGTGGCGCTCGTGCTGCCCCCGGGAGCGGACGGCGCGCGGCCCCGGCACCCCTCGGTCTGGAACCTGATGATGAGCGCGCTCCAGGCCGTGCCCCCGGGCACCGACGTGCTGATCGCCAGCCGACGCGACCGGCTCGCGCCCCTGCTGGCCGCGACGAAGCCGGATTTGATCCTCAGCTTCTTCTTCCCGTGGCGCATCCCCCCGGAGGCGCTCGCCGTGGCGCCCCTGGGCGCCGTCAACGTCCACCCCTCCCTGCTGCCCCGTCACCGGGGGCCCAACCCCCTGGGCTGGACGCTGCGCAACCGCGAGCCGGAGCTGGGCATGACGCTGCACCGCATGGACGCGAACTTCGACACCGGCCCGGTGCTCGTCCAGGGGTCGCGGCCCGTGCGGGACGAGGACAGCGCGGAGGACGTGGTGCGCGGCGCCCTGGAGCTGGCCGCGGAGCTGCTGCCAGACGCGCTCTCGCGCGTGCAGTGGGGAGACGTGGGCGAGACCCAGCCCGGCCCCGGCGCCAGCTACGCGGGCATGTTCGAAGATGCCTGGCGGGAGGTGGACTGGAACGCCCCCGCGCGCGAGGTGCACCTGCGGGTGCGCGCCTGCGCCGTGGCCGCCTGGAAGGGCAGGCCCCACGTCGCGTTCGCCACCCTCGAGGGCCAACGGGTGCGGGTCCAACGCACCCGCCTCGCCCAGGAGTCCTCGGACGCGTCCGCCGCGCCGGGCACGGTGCTGGAGCGGCAGGGAGACCTGCGACTCGTGCGGTGCGCGGACGCGCCGCTCTGGGTGACGCTCCTGCCCCTGGACGAGGACTGACACCTCCTGGCATCCGGGTTGCTTCTGGAACGGGCTCACCCGCATCCCCTCGGAGCCTTGGATGACCGCCTCCCGTCTGCGTCCCCTCTTCACCCGTACCCTGCGCGCCACGCTCGCCTCGCCCCTGCTGCTCGCGGGCTGCGATGGCGAGGGCACGGAGAATCTCACCGGCTACGCCGCCCCCGCCTGCGAGGACCACCAACTCGCGGTGACGGGCCTGTCCCCCGCTCGGGCCGTGGACTTCGTGCAACTGCGGAGCGTCCTCGAGTACGGCGCGCCGGACGTGGGCCCGCAGCAGAAGGTGTCCTCCACGGGAACGGCCTGCGCGAGCGCCAGCGACCCCGCGGCCTGCGCCTCCGCGCTCGAGGCGCTCACCGCCCGCTCGGGCTTCGGCAGGTCCTGCTCGGACATCTGCATGTCCTACTACCTGGCGACGACCCAGGGCGATGAGGTCCAGGCCCATGATTCCCTGGCGGCGCTCAAGACCTTCCTCGGCCCCATCGACACGCCGCAGGAGGCCGTGCTGCTCGCCCTGGCGAACGAGTACCGGGTGTCCTGCGGCGCGCGGGAGTACGGCGCGGTGAAGCAGGTGGACGCGGGCACCTTCCACGTCATCGGCACCCAGGGCTTCGCCTGCGGGGCGGGCACCCAGGTCACCCAGTTCGTGCTCGAGGTGTCCACGACGGGCGAGGTGAAGCCGGTGCGCAGCGCGGTGCTCGCCCGGGGCTCGCCGGGGTGCGCCGTGGGCCGACGGCCCGAGGGTCTGCGCGAGAGCACCCCGGGGTCTCGCGCGGGGGCGCTGGGGCTGCACTTCGCCCAGAGCGCGCACCTGGAAGCGGCCTCCATCCTGGCCTTCCTGCGCCTGCGCGAGGAGCTCGTCCATCACGGCGCGGACGCGGCCCTGTGCGACGCGGCGCTGGCGAGCGCCATGGACGAGGTGCTGCACACCGACGTGAGCACCCGGCTGGCGCGCCGCTTCGGTGCCGAGCCGCCCCGCCCCGAGGTGGCCGGGCGGGCGCCGCGTCCGTTCATGGCGATGGTGCTGGACAACGCCGTGGAGGGCTGCACGCGCGAGACGTTCGGCGCGCTCGTGGCCCACCACCAGGCGGCGCACGCGCAGGACGACGAGGTGCGGGGCGCCCTGGCGCGCATCGCCGAGGACGAGACGCGGCACGCCGAGCTGTCCTGGGAGATCGAGCGCTGGGCCTGGAGCCGGCTGTCGGACACGGAGCGCGCCCAGGTCCATGCCGCACGGCGTCAGGCCATCGCGGAGCTGCGGGAGGAGCTGGCGCGACCGGTGGCCCCCGAGCTCGTCACGCACGCGGGAATGCCCACGCCGCCAGTGGCCCAGGCCCTGCTCGCCTCGCTCGAGCGCGAACTCTGGGCGTGACGCCTTCCGGATCGACGGAGCGTGAAACGGCCCGCTACATTGCCGCGCGTGAACAAGCCCCTTTTGAGCACCGCGCTGCTGTGGCTCGCCACCGCCTGTGGCACGCCGTCCCTTCCCTCCGTGGAGCCCCAGCCCCCGTCCGAGGCCGACGCGGGGGTGCCTGGCCCGGGTGAGCCCGACAGCGGCACGCCCGGCCAGGAGGCGCCCGAGAAGGTCACGGTCACCCATGCCCGCGAGATGCGCGGCGTCTGGGTGGCCACCATCTCCCGGCTGGATTGGCCTCCCTCCACGACCCTGACACCCGAGCAGGGTCGGGCCTCGCTCGACGCCCTGGTGGAGGGTCTGGCCGGGATGGGCTTCAACGCGCTCTTCTTCCAGGTACGGCCCGAGTCGGATGCGCTCTATGCCTCCACGCTGGAGCCCTGGAGCCGGTTCCTCACCGGGACGCAGGGCACCGGGCCGGGGTGGGATCCCCTGGAGTACCTGCTGCACACGGCCCACGCGCGGGGTCTGGAGGTGCACGCCTGGGTCAACCCCTACCGAGCCCTGGCCTCCCCGTCGGTGGTGGCCGCGCCGGGCCACGTGACGAAGCGGCTGCCGGAGCACGCGGTGACGTACAACAACGCGGTGGTGATGAACCCGGGCGAGCCCGCGGTGCGGCGGCACGTGCTGGCGGTGGTGAAGGACGTCCTCGACCACTACGACGTGGATGGCCTGCACTTCGACGACTACTTCTACCCCTACCCGGACGCCTCCAGCACGCCCTTCCCAGACGACGCCACGTACGCGCGCTACCAGGAGGGCGGCGGCACGCTCGACAAGGGCGACTGGCGCCGGGACAACGTCAACACCCTGGTGCGCGAGGTGATGGCGCTCATCCGCGCCGAGCACCCGTCCGTGCGCTTCGGTCTGTCCCCCTTCGGCATCTGGAAGAGCGGCGAGCCGGTGCCGGGGCTGGATGCCTACAGCGCCATCTCCTGCGACGCGGTGACGTGGATGAAGGAGGGGTGGATCGACTACCTCGCGCCGCAGCTCTACTGGCGCGAGTCCTCCCGGCAGTCCTACTCGGTGCTGGCCCGCTGGTGGGCGGAGCGGCCCAAGGGCGGCGTGCACCTGTTCCCCGGCCACGCGGTGCACAACCTGTCCGCGCAGAACTGGCCCCTGTCGGAGCTGGCGGATCAGGTGGCCTTCACCCGCTCGCTGCGCGACCGCGACGCCCTGGGCGACTTGCACTTCCGCGCGCGCTTCCTCCTGGATGACGTCCAGGGCGTGAAGGGCCTCTTGCGCGACGAGCTGTATGCCCGGCCCGCGCTCCCGCCCGTGCTGCCCCGGGAGGGCGCGGCGGTGGCGCCCCCCGTGCCCTTCGTCGTGCGCGAGGGCCACCAGGTGCACGTCACCAACCCCCAGCCCCTGCTCGCGCGCTTCCACCTGCTCTACCGCGAGCGCGCCCCCGGGGAGTGGGAGCTCGCGCGCGTGGTGGGCGGGGCCCGGGCCACGTTCGAGCTGACGCCGGGCACCTGGGCCGTGAGCGACGTGGGCCGGGGCGGCGCGGAGAGCCAGGGCGTGCGCGTCTCCGTGCCGTGAGGCGCGGGCTCAGCCCTGGAGCCGCTCGCGCAGCACGTGCTTCTGCACCTTGCCGAGCGCGTTGCGCGGCAGGGCCTCCACGACGACGACGCGGCGCGGCTTCTTGAAGCTCGCGAGCCGGTCCTTGCAGAAGTCCACCAGCGCCTGGGCCTCGGGGGGGGCCTCCGGCCGGGGGACGATGACGGCCACCACCTGCTCGCCGAAGTCCGGGTCCGGCAGGCCGAGCACCGCCACCTCCGCCACGCTCGGGTGGAGGGCGAGCACCTCCTCCACCTCGCGCGGGTAGACGTTGAAGCCCCCGCTGATGATGAGCTCGCGCGCCCGGCCGGTGATGCGGAAGTAGCCGTCCGCGTCGCGCTCGCCCAGGTCCCCCGTGCGAAACCACCCCTCGGCATCGAAGGCCTCGGCCGTGGCGTCCGGGCGGCGCCAGTACCCGGCGAAGACGTGGGGGCCACGCACCTCGATCTCCCCCGTCTCGCCCGCCCCGAGGGGCGCCCGGGTGCGCACGTCCACCACGCGCGCCTCCTGGCCGGGGTATGGCAGGCCCACCGTGCCGGGACGTCGCTCGCCCTCATAGGGGTTGGTGGTGTTCATGATGGTCTCCGTCATCCCGTAGCGCTCGAGGATGCGCTGGCCGAACGTCTCCGCCACGTCCTCGAAGAGCTGGGGGCTGAGCGGCGCCGAGCCGGACACGAGCAGGCGCAGGGGCCGCACGCGCGCGCCCGTGCGGCGCGCCTCCTCGACGAGGCGCCCGTACATGGTGGGCACGCCGAAGAACATCGTGAGCGAGGCGTCCTCGCTCAGCGCGGCGAGCGCCTCGGAGGCGACGAAGCGGCGGCGCAGGTCCACGCTCCCGCCCGAGTAGAGCGTGCCGTGCAGGCCCACCATGAGCCCGTGCGTGTGGAAGAGCGGGAGCGCGAGCAGGAGCCGGTCCGCGTTCGTCCACCGCCACGCCTCGGTGACGGCGCGCACGTTGGCCAGCACGTTGCGGTGCAGCAGCATCGCGCCCTTGGAGCGGCCCGTGGTGCCCGACGTGTAGCCGAGCACCGCGAGCGCGTCGCCCTCGGGCAGGCGCAAGGCGGCGGACGCGGGAGCGCTGGCGAGCAGCGCGTCGAAGTCGTGCGTGGGCCAGGGCATGGGGCCCGGGGGCGGCTCCACGGTGACGAGCCACTCCAGCGCGGGCAGACGCGCCTGGAGCGGCGCGAGCTCGGCGGCGCCCTCCGCGCCGGTGACGCACACGCGCGCCTCGGCGTCGGAGAGGATGTGGCCCAGCTCCACCTGCCGGTACTGGGTGTTGACGAGCACCACCACGCCCCCGGCGGACCAGGTCCCCAGGTACGCGATGACGAACGCGGGGCTGTTCTCCAGGAACAACGCCACGCGCTCGCCGGGCTTGAGCCCGTGGTGCACGAGCGCCCGCGCGAAGGCGGACACCCGCTGCGCGAGTTCGCCCGCGGTGAATCGTTTCCGCTCGAAGTCCAGGACTGGCCAGTCCGGTTGTTGGCGGGCACGCGTGAGAAAGGTCTCGAGGAGCGAGGTCTCCATATCTGGAGGACAGACTACGCAAGAAGACCGGCAAGCGTCAGCGCATCGGGTACTGTGTCGCCCCATGCCATCCTTACCCCCTCCCATTGATCTTCTTGGCCTCATCGGCAACACGCCCATGGTGAAGGTCACCCAGCTGGACACCGGCCCGTGCGAGCTCTTCCTCAAGATGGAGAGCCAGAATCCGGGCGGCTCCATCAAGGACCGCATCGGCCTGTCCATGATCTCCGCCGCCGAGCAGGACGGCCGGCTCGGGCCCCACCAGAAGCACATCGTCGAGGCGACGGCCGGCAACACGGGCCTGGGCCTCGCCCTGGTGGCCGCGCAGAAGGGCTACCGGCTCACGCTCGTCATCCCGGACAAGATGAGCCAGGAGAAGATCCTCCACCTCAAGGCGCTCGGGGCGGAGATCATCATGACGCGCTCGGACGTGGACAAGGGCCACCCCGAGTACTACCAGGACATGGCGGAGCGGATCGCCCGGGAGCTGGGCGGCTACTACGTCAACCAGTTCGCCAACCCCGCCAACCCGCTCGCGCACGAGACCACCACCGGTCCGGAGATCGCCGCGCAGATGGATCACCGGCTGGACGCCATGGTGTGCGGCGTGGGCTCGGGCGGCACCATGGCGGGCCTGGCGCGCTACTTCGCCCGGGCGCTGCCCGAATGCGAGATGGTGCTCGCCGACCCCCAGGGCTCCATCCTCACCGAGTACGTGAGGACGGGCATGCTGGGCAAGGCGGGCTCCTGGGTGGTCGAGGGCATTGGCGAGGACTTCATCCCGTCCATCGCCGACCTGTCGCGCGTGAAGAAGGCCTACTCCATCCCCGACGCGGAGAGCCTGGACACGGCGCGCCAGCTGCTCAAGAAGGTGGGCATCCTCGCGGGCTCCTCCTCGGGCACGCTCATCGCCGCGGCGCTGCGCTACTGCCGCGAGCAGACCACGCCCAAGCGCGTGTGCACGTTCGTCTGTGACAGCGGCAACAAGTACCTGTCGAAGATGTTCAACGACTTCTGGATGGCGGATCAGGGCTTCCTGCCGCGCGCGGCCCATGGCGACCTGCGCGACGTCATCACCCGCCGCTACTCCAACCGGGACGTGGTCACCCTGGCCCCCTCGGACACGCTGCTCGTCGCCTACGCGCGCATGAAGCTCTACGACGTGTCCCAGCTGCCCGTGTTGGAGAACAACAAGGTCGTGGGCATGATCGACGAGTCGGACCTGCTCCTGGCCGCCATCCACGACGAGACGCGCCTGCGCCTGTCCGTGCGCGACTTCATGTCCACGCGCCTGCAGACGGTGGACGTGAAGACGCCGGTGCCCGAGCTGCTCACGCTGCTCGACAAGGGCTATGTGCCCATCGTCGTGTCGGGGGACGAGTTCATCGGCCTCATCACCCGCATCGACCTGCTCAACCACCTGCGCCGCAAGCTGCGCTAGAGCCGCCTCACACGCGGGGCATCACCCGGGGCGTGAGCTCCGCCGGATAGGTGATGCCCAGCTGGGGCAGCAGCGCCTGCCAGGGCGTGTAGTCCTTGCCGGAAGGCACTTTGATCCTCGGGGCGCCGACGTCGAGCCCCGGGGACAGGGCGCACATCCGATGGTGCTCGTTGATCCACCAGGAGGGATCCGACACGAACGCGGTCCGCGCCTCGCGCACGTGGCGCTCCTTGCTGCGGCCCCCCACGAGTCCGAACGACGAGGCCGCCGCCTTCTGGATGGCGTCCCGGCGCTCTCGCAGGCTGTCGTAGGCATCGAGGATCTCCTGCACGCTCATGTGCGCCCCGGGGGGCGTCCGGTCGAACGCCGTGCCGTGGTGGCTCAGGAACTTGTGCGCCAGGTGCAGGCACATCTGGCCGCTCAAGGGCGCGTTGCCCCGGCGCGTGGACACCACGTCCGAGTGGTTGCCCGGCAGCGGCAGGAAGTGGACGTTGGGCGGATAGTCCGAGCCGGAGGGCGGGCCCATCACCTTCAACGTCCGCGAGTCGATGGGCTGGAAGTTGGAGCGGGTGTCGTCCAGGGCGAGCACCACCAGCAGGTTCTTCACGTTGGGCGGCACGCGCTTGATGTCCTCGGTGACCGAGGTCAGCCCGCCGGGCACGGGATCGATCGCGAAGATGTTGACGCGCAGGTCCAGGCCGAAGACCTCGTGGAGCTTGTTCGCCTGTTTGATGCAGGTGACCGCGCCCCGGCTCCAGCCGACCAGGTTGACGGTCTGGATGTCCTGCCGGTGCTCGAAGTTGAGGTGGGTGAGCAACCACGCCAGCCGGTAGACGTTGTCGTCCCAGCCCGAGCCGAGGGCGCGTCCGGTGGTCTGCCAGGGCTGGTCGGTCTGGCCCGCGAACTCCCGGGCGAAGGCCTTCTCGTTCTTCTTGAGGCTCTTGTATTTGTCCTGGTGGATGAAGGGGTTGCTCTTGAGGTCCTTGGCCGTGTTGAGCAGGGGGTTGTGCAGGCCCGGATGGGCATGCGCCACCCCGTCCTGGGCGGCCTCCGCGGACACGGCATCCGAGCCCGGCCCCTCGCAGATGAGGAAGGAGGGCCCCCGGTCCGCCAGCGCGAAACCCGAGGGGTTGTCCTTCGTCGGGGGCCCCGACGTGATGCGCGCCTCGGTGCCCCGCACCGCCTTGTGCAGCAGCGTCACCACCTCCTGATCATCCCGGTCTCGATGGAAGTCGGTGCCGTGGTTGAAGACGGTGAAGACCTGGGGCATGCGCTCGCTCCGGAGGGAGGGGGGAGCCGCAGTCTACCCCGGGGGGCCCCACGTCTGCCGGGGCTTGCGCCAGAGGCCCACCAGGCCCACCGTGAGCAGCTCGTCCTCGGTGTAGGCCGCCAGCTCACCACTGTCGCGCAGCGCGTTGGCGGCCTCGCGCAGCGCGTCCTGCCGCTCGTGCAGGAAGCGCGCGCCGGGCATCGCCCGGTGGAACAAGCGCTTCCACTCCTCGAGCCGCACCTCGTTCACGTAGCAGCTGGAACGCTCCGCGTCCCGGTAGCCCTCGCGCAGGTGGGGCCAGTACGGCGGCTCCGCCCCGTTGCGGGTCAGGGAGCGCGGATCGTGATTGCCGCTGTGGCTCGTATAGAGGTGGACCGCGAGGTAGGCCATGCCGCCCGGCTTGAGGACGCGGGCGACCTCGGCCAGGGCCTCCGCGGGCCGCTCGATGTGCTCGAAGGCGGACCACGAGCACACGAGATCGAAGGAGGCGTCGGGGAACGTCATGCGCGTGGCGTCCATGCGGAACACGGGCAGACGCGGAAAGCTCGGCACCGACAGGCCCCGCGCGAGCGAGCGCTCGAAGCGCTCGTCCCACCCGAGCACCTTGCGGGTGACGGTCTTCATGGTGCGCAGCACCGTGTTGTGGCGGAGCATCTCCACGTAGTCGCGCAGGTGGAAGCCCTGGGGAACGATGTCCATGTCGATGCCCACCACCCGGTTCTTCACCGAGAGCACCTTCATGTGCCGCAGCTGCTGGCCGGGACCGATGTCGAGCACGTCCAGGCCCTCGAGCGCGACGCCGAAGAACTCGGACAGCCGGGCCTCGCACTGGCGAACGGCGTCGAGCGTGACGCTCACCCGATCGTCCAGGCCCTCCTGCCACATGCGGTAGAGCTGATGCGCCTCACGTACCCGGCCCGTCAGGCCCAGGGACATCGAGGAATAGGAGTAACGGCCCTGTCTGGATGGATTCACCTGCTCCATGGTCTGCCCCCCCTGGAAAGCCAGACCATGGTGCGGTCGACCGCCCGCTCGTACAACCGGACGTGCCCAGGCACGCGCGCCAAGTGCCGCCTTTGCGAACGCAAGCGCCCCGCGAGGGCGAGGCGGATGTCGGGTGGAGGGCGCTCGCGGGCTCAGGGAATCAGCCGCGCCGTCCGGAGTCGGGCGAACAGGTCATGGAAGGCGTCATCCGTGGGCTGATAGCCGGTGAACCCCAGCCGTCGACTCTTGCTCATGTCGGTCACCACCTCGATGGGACGCCCGAGGTCGGCATCGGTGTGCCAGGGCGAGGCGAGCCGCGACAGGTCGGGCTCCACCAGGCCCTCGCGTCGGGCGATGCGCGTCCAGGTGGGCGCGTCCTCCGCCATCTGCGCCTCGAGCGGACGCACCGTTCCGTCGAAGGGCGCGGGCTCCAGGCCGAACCACGAGGCCAGGCGGCCCCACATCCACTTCCATCGGAAGACGTCGCCATTGACGACATTGAAGGCCTGGTCGCGCGCGGCGGGGGTCGTCGTGGCCCACAACAGGTGCCGCGCGAGCAGCCGCGCGTCGGTCATGTCGGTGAGCCCGTTCCACTGGACGGCCGAGCCCGGGAAATAGAAAGGCCGCCCCAGCTCACGGCAGAGCGTGGCGTAGACGGCCAGGGTGGAGCCCATGTTCATGGCGTTGCCCACCGCCTCGCCAATCACCGTGTGCGGACGGTGCACGCTCCACGCGAAGCCATCCCGCGCGGCGGCGGCGAAGACCTCGTCCTCCTGGGCGTAATAGAAGTTCTCGATGTCGAGCCGCCCCTGCTCCTCGCGGAAGGGCGTCTGCGGAAGCGTGCCCTTGCCGTACGCCTCGAAGGGCCCGAGGTAGTGCTTGAGCCCGGTCACCAGCGCCACGTGGCGCACGCTCCTGGCGGGGCGCAGGGCGTCCAGGAGGTGGCGGACCATGGCGGCGTTGACCCGGATGTTCTCCGCCTCGGTGGCCTGCCGCGACCAGGTCGTGAGGAACACCGCGTGGGGCGCGAGTCCGGACAGCGCCTGGGCCAGGCTCCGCGCGTCCTGGAGATCCGCCGTGACGGGCCGCACGCCGGGCTGCTCCGTCGGGCGGCGAGCGAGGCCGTGGACTGTCCAGCCCTCCGCGTGCAGGAGCGCCGCGATCGCGCTGCCCACGATTCCACTCGCTCCCACCACCAAGGCCGTTTCCGCCATGCGCGCACCTCCCCTTCCCTCCTCATACTGAGCACCCCATCCGGGGCTCACGAGGGAGGCACGAGAGGACGCGTGCTCGGCGGCGGAGCGCGGCCTACCGCGTCACGCCCGCCAGGCGGTCGAGCCACTCGCCCAGCAGTTGCCGTTCCGCTTGCGAGAGCCCCTCGGGCGCCTCGGGGAGCACGGCGCGCAGGGCCACGGCGCGGGCCGCCACCCGGTCCGTGCCAGACGTCTCGGCGGAAGCACGGGTGGACCGCGAGTCCGTGAGAATGGCGGCGAGCACCGCCTCGCGCGTGGTTTCCGAGAGCCGGGAATCCCGCGCCTCGGGGGGCGTGCGGATGAGGGACAGGGTCACCCCGAGCCCGGCGGAGGCGATCAGGCGCACGGCATGCGCGACGTCCACCCGGAGCCGCCCCGCCTCGGCGACACGGGCCACGAGCCGGTGCAGGTGCGCCTCGCCCTCGCGTCCCGCCGAGGTGGTGGCCTCGGTGGCGGGGTCCGCGTAGATGAGGGCGAACACGACGGGGTTGGCGAGCCCGAAGGACACATGCAGATCCCATCCCCGCCGCAGATCCTCGATGGGATCCGCGGCGTGCTCGCGCGTGGCCTTCTGGCGCACGTAGTCCGCCAGGGTCTCGAGGGCGAGCGCATCGAGCAGTCCCCGCATGTCACCGAACTGCCGGTAGAGCGTGGGCGCCTGCACGCCGGCGGCGGCGCTCACCGCCCGCGTGGACACCGCCTCCCGCCCGCCCTCGGCCAGCAGCTCGGCCGCCGCCCGCAGGATGCGCGCGCGCACCTCCGTGGTCCTCTCCGTCATGGCCGCGACGATAACACCCCGGCGTTTGCATCGCCGCATCGCCGCGGGCCACCGCAACGCCATGCTACTGGATGCTCACGGGAACCATGGACTGCCGGACGCCCTGCGTGTCATACACGCTCAGGGTGGCGTTGGAGTAATAACCAATCTCCATGTCCTCGGTCATTTCCTTGATGGTGGGCTGACCCGAGGTGGCCAGCATGTTCGTGGCGTCGTAGCAGTAGAAGTGATGGCCGTTGAGCTTCGGGTAGTAATTGGTCGCGGCGCAGCCCGACAACCGGGCCCGGTACTTGACCCGAATCCGCATGGTGCCCTTGGTGGCCGACAGCGTCGCACGGCGCATCTGGTAGGCGGGCACCGTCACGCTGATGGTGTCCGTCGTTCCCACCGTGGTCGACGTCGACTTGCTGCCACCCTCTCCCCAGTTCCGCGCGTAGCTGAAGGTCGTCGTGCCCTCGACCCCCGTCCCGAAGATGGTGAAGCCATACTTGAGGCTCTGCCCCACGGTGACGGTGTTCGTGCTGTTCCAGGTGCTCGTCGAGGTGGTGTTGACCTGCGTGGTCAGCTGGGTGGAGTAGGTCGCGGGGATGCTGTTGTTCCGGTTGTCGAAGTCCCGGTTGACCAGGGCCACGGGCTGGGTGGTGGTTCCCAGGACCTGGACGGAATAAGCGCCCACGATCGTCTGGACCTCGGGCCACCCATAGACGGCATACAGGTTGTTCCAGGGCGTGGGACCCCGGAGGAACGCATCCTCGGGCACGCGTCCGGAGTAGTTCCCGATCCACGTCCTGATCGCCCAGAGGTTGAACGTCCCGATCTCGAGATCGTTGATGACGTGCGTCTCGGACCCCGTGGCCGACGGCGTCAGCTTCCCATTCGAATCGATGACGAAGTTCAGGTTGATGCTGCCAGCGAGCGGCGAGTAGACGGCGTCGCTCGCCGCCTGCACGTCCTGGCTGGGTTTGGCCTGCTCCAATACCATCTCCGGGGACTGGCTCTCGGTGACCGTCGGCGCGCTCTCCGTGGGCATCTGCTCCGAACCACAACCCGTCGCGAGCGCGGCACTCAAAAGGAGCGCGCTCCTCGCGTAAGACGACCTGCGGGCGGAAGTGAGAGCGGGACGAGAGTCATTGACGCTGAGCATGCGTGATCCTTTTTGAATGGGGCGTTCTCAAGGGCTGCTGCGTTTCGCTGCGCTGGCAGATCTGTATAAACACTAAAAACGATTTACCGGTCTAGTGGTTTTTTTGGGCTAAAACCACTTTCCCGAAAGATGAGAGGAATGCTCCTGCCAAAGGCAGTTTGTCAGACAGCAAACGCCCGGCGCTTCCTGATCCGAGTCGGCTGAGACTCATTGTTCGAGAAGCAGCATTCAGGCTTGTGCTATCACACGCGGGATTGACAGCGGGAGCGCCTGGAGGAAGGCCGCCAGTACCGGCGGCGTCTGACGTCGGCCCCGACCGACGCGCGCGTCCGGGCCCACGCGCACCGCCCACTCGCTCTCCAAAGCGGATGCCCGCGTCGAACCGGTGGGACACGATGTCGACGAAGGGGGGCGAACGCCGCCAGGTCATCCAGCGCTCCGCGCTTCATTGATGCGCCCCATGCATGAGCCCATGTCGTTTCCGGTCCCTAATTCCGGGCCAGGGGGAGCGCTACCTTGCGTCTCGTCAGGCCCCGCCGAGGGGTCCTTCACGAGGGAGCACAGCCATGTCGAAAGTCTGGTTCATCACCGGCGCCACCCGCGGCCTGGGCGCCGAGATCGCGCGGACGGCGCTCGCCGCGGGGCACACCGTGGTCGCCACGGGCCGCGAGCCCGAGGCCGTCGTGCGGGCCCTGGGCGAGTCCGAGCGGCTCTTGGCGGTCCGGCTCGACGTCACGGTGCCCGGACAGCCCGAGGCGGCCGTGAAGGCGGCGGTCGAGCGGTTTGGCCGCATCGACGTGCTCGTCAACAACGCGGGCTATAGCCTGATCGGCGCCCTGGAGGAGCTCAGCACCGAGGAACTCTCCCGGCTGTTCGCCACGAACGTGCTGGGCCTGGCGGCGGTCACGCGCGCGGTGCTGCCCACGATGCGGGCCCAGCGCTCGGGCCACATCCTCAACATGTCCTCGTCGGCGGGCATCGCGGGGTTCATGGGGGCCTCGGCCTATTGCGCGTCGAAGTTCGCGGTCGAGGGCCTGAGCGAGAGCCTGGCGCAGGAGGTCGCGCCCCTGGGCATCCAGGTGACGGTGCTCGAGCCGGGCACCTTCCGCACGGGGTTCCTCTCCGAGGACTCGACGATGTTCGCGCGCCAGGTCATCGCCGATTACGACCCCACCGCGGGCGCGGTCCGCCGGGGTCTGCGCGCCATGGATGGCCGCCAGGCGGGCGACCCCCGCAAGCTCGCCCAGGCCGTGCTGACGCTGGTGGCCGCCGAGCATCCCCCGTTGCGCTTCAACGCCGGCGCGGACTCGGTGGCGATGATGGAGCAGACGCTCACCGCCCGGCGGGAGGAGCTGGGACGGTGGCGCGGCCTGTCCGAGTCGCTCGCCCACACGCCCTGAGCGGGGGCGTTTCGCCCGCCGCCGTTTCCTGCTTTGGTCCGGCGCGGCCCCCATGCACCGCCCCTCCCGCCCCGCCATCGCCTTCATCCTCGTCGCCGCCGTGCTCGACGTGATGGCGATGGGCATCATCATCCCGGTCCTCCCTCCGCTCATCGAGCAGTTCGCGGGCTCGACCCGCGCCGCGGGCATCTGGAACGGCGTGCTCGTCGCGCTGTGGGCGACCATGCAGCTGCTCTGCTCGCCCATCATCGGCGCGCTGTCGGACCAGTATGGCCGCCGCCCGACGCTCCTCCTGTCGACCGCGGGGCTCACGGTCGACTGGGTGCTGATGGCGCTCGCCCCCAATCTCTGGTGGCTGGTGGTGGGCCGCATGCTCGGCGGCATCACCTCCGCGAGCTTCACGGCCATCTACGCCTACATGGCGGACGTCACCCCGCCCGAGGATCGGGCGCGCGCCTACGGGTGGGTGGGCTCGGCCTTCTCGCTCGGCTTCGTCGCGGGGCCCGTCGTGGGCGGGGTGCTGGGTGAGTGGGGGCCACGGGCACCGTTCTGGGCGGCGGCGGTGCTCTCGGGCGTCGCCTTCCTCTATGGCTGGCTGGTCCTGCCCGAGTCGCTCCCGGCCGAGCGCCGCATGCCCTTCGCCTGGAGCCGCGCCAACTCGTTCGGCGCGCTGCGGCTGCTGCGCTCGCACGCCGAGCTGTCCGGGCTGGCGATGACCAACTTCCTCCTCCACTTCGCGCACCACGTCTTCTCGACGGTGTTCGTCCTCTACGCGGCGCACCGCTATGGCTGGGGGCCGTTCCAGGTCGGCATGCTCCTGGCGCTCGTCGGCGTCCTGGAGATGTGCGTGCAGGGCCTGCTGGTGGGCCCGCTGGTGCGCCGCTTCGGAGATCGCGCCGTGATGGTCGCCGGGCTCGCGACCGGCGCGGTCGGCATCGCGGCCATGGGCGCCGCGCCCAACGGCGTGTGGTTCACCGCCGCGATGTTCCCCAATGCCCTCTGGGCGCTCGCCATGCCCACCCTCCAGGCGCAGATGACGCGCCAGGTGTCCGAGCGCGAGCAGGGCCAGCTCCAGGGCGCGAACATGAGCGTCGCGAGCCTCGCGGGCATCGCCTCCCCGCTCTTCTTCGGCTGGATCTACGGCCTGTCGGCGGTGTCCCTGCCGGGCCTGAGCTTCTTCATCGCGAGTTCGATCCTGCTCTGCGCGACCGCGATTGGCGCCCTCACCGCGCGCCGCGCCCGCGCGGCCGATACCGCCCGAGGCGAGCGGGGCTGAGCGGGTCTACCCCGGAGGCCAGCCCAGGGGCCGTCCGCCGAGCACGTGCAGGTGGATGTGGAACACGGTCTGCCCCGCGTCGGCGTGCGTGTTCATCGCCACCCGGTAGCCCGTGTCGGCGAAGCCCCGCTCGCGCGCGATCTTCGCGGCGGCGATGAACAGGTGGCCCACCATGGAGGTGTCCTCCGGGGTGATGTCGTTCACCGTGGGGATGTGCTTGTTCGGAATGACGAGCACGTGGGTGGGGGCCTGGGGGTTGATGTCCTGGAAGGCCAGGCAGTGCTCGTCCCGGTGGACGATCTTGGCGGGGATGAGCCCATCGCGAATCTTGCAGAAGAGGCAGTCGGACATGCGCGCCAACCTAGCATGACGCGCCGGGGGACGGGGGTCTCCGCCCCGCCCTCCGCCCGGGCTACTTCTTCTGGCTGGACTGTGCCAACAGGAGCAATTCGAAGGAGGCCTTCTTCTTGTAGTACGGCGTCGTCTCCAGGAGCGCTTGCCGGAGTCGAGACTCGAACTGGCAGGACTTCAGGTACTTCGTCGCCTCGAAGTCCAACAGGAATTGATCCTCGTTCATGTCCGGGTCCGCGAGCGTGCGATGCAGGGACTCACAGACGCGGCGGATGGCCGACTCCCGGTTGGCGGTGTACAGCTGGTCGAAGGACCCGTCCTCCAACAGCGCGTCGACGAGGACATGCGGGGGGAGCCTGCCCGACAAGGGCAGCCCCGCGATGAGCTGACAGAGCACCGCGAGCCTGTACCCGCGTTGACCGGAGACCGGGGGCATGGCGTGAGACCAGGAGGACTCCACGTGGGAGACGATGTGCTCCACGAGGACGGGCTTGAACCCCTTGTGCGCCACGGACTGGCGGCCCTTGTCCATCAAGCGCCAGAACATCTCCCGGTATTGGCTGGGAATCTCCGTCACCGACTTCCGGGCGACGAAGGAACACGTCACGTGGCTCATCCGGGCGAAGAGCACATTGGGCTTGCCATGGCTCAACAAGACCTTGTCAATCCAGACATCTTGTGAGCCCGCGATCCACGGCGTGGACGACCAGGGGAGGACGAATTCCTTTCCCGGGTAATAATAGACGCCGCCCATGTTCGAGACCGGGTCCGCCCCGTTGGCGCAAAAGTAGAAGTGGTCGTAGTTCGCCGTCCACTCGGACGGAGGGAGCTTGCTCGGACTCGGGGGCGAGAAGAAGTAGCCGTACAGCTTGTCGATCTCCACCCACTTCTTCTCCAGCGCGGTCCGGCAGACGATCTGCGCGCCCCCCGCGCCCAGGCTGTGACCCGTGACGACCACCTGGCGGCCTTCCTTGGCGGCGTGCAGAAAGGCCTTCTCAAGCCACCTGGCGGAGTCGGCATCCTCGACGAAGCCAATACCAATCTCCTTGTCCGCGTCCGAGAACGCGCCACTGGGGCGCAGCGACAACTTGCGATCCTTGCTCTTGCCGGCCGAGGACGTCCCCGTCATCATCAAGAGCGTTCGGATGGGTTTGGGATTCTTGAGCAGGTAGACCTTCCAAGAAGCTCCGCCAGGGGTCGGCGCGACACCCGAGGTCGACTCCGCGAGCACTTGCTGGACCAGGTCCGGACAATGGACGGTCTCGACCTCGAAGGTCACCGGGTAGAGGGCTCCGCCGGCCTTCATCTCGACGGAGAACTTCCACCCCACCTCCAGCTTGAGATAGGCCGCGAAGACCGCGATCATCTCATGGACGAGCACGTCATCCACGAGGATGCCCGACCGATGGAGCTCCGCGAAGAACTCAGGCAAGGCCTGCTCGATGAACGCCTTGTTGGCGGACATGTCCTCGCTGTTCTTGGCATCGGCGAACGCCTGCTTCAATCGCGTGTAGGCCGTCAGGGCCCTCCGATTGAGCTTTCCCGGGAGGTTCTCGTCCTCGTCCTCGTCGTCATCGTCCCTCGAGACGAAAGGAATGGGCTGGATGCTCTTGGGCAGCTTGTACTGGTTGAAGACTTCCTTGTTGAACTTCTCCTTTTTCCAGGACTCCTCCTTGTCCTTCGAGTTGAACCCCTCCTTCTCCCCCCCCTCGCCGCGTCCGCCCCCCCCTCCCGCTTGCGTGGAGAAGAGCTGCGCCTTGTGCGAAACCACGCCAGACAGAGTGAAAGAGCTTTCCAGGAGATGGCTGCTCTTCAAGGAGCTGCTCACAAGGGAGAAGAGTTTGTCGGGGCGCCTGAGCATGAATGAATTCTAGGAATCCCAAGAGAAATCACAATGACTCCACGAGTTGGAGTAAGAGGCTGAACCCACCCATGACAGACATCCAGTTCGAGGAACTCTCACCCCAGGCCGCGCGGGGGTTCGTGTCGGCCCGGGGATTGGTGGCGTGTGAGTGGTTTCAAGCCGAGCGCTTCGTGGGCTGTCGCGAGCGCGGTGAGCCGCGCGCGGTGCTGGGCCTGGGCCCCGTGCTCGCGCTCCGGTACGACTCGATCCCGAGCGCCGAGGCACTGCTCGCGCTCGTCCCCGAGGCCGCGCCCCACTGGCGGGAGCTGCGCTGCGCGGGAGACGAGCCGCCCCGGTTCCTGGAGCACTGGAGCCCGCCCTCGGCCTCGTTCTCCCGCGTCCACCGCCTCATCGCCTCCCGGCTGGCGCCTCCCGCGCGGGTGCTCGAGGCGACGGTCTCACGGCGCGCGCGGCGGGAGGATCTTCCGCGGCTGCTGGAGCTGAACCTGAGCGCCGCGGTCGAGCGCCTGGGGACGGAGGCGACCCGACTCCCGGCGGCCGCGTTCCAAGCGGACGTGCTCGCGTCCATCGAGCGGGGCGAGGAGCACGTGATGGAACACGCGGGGCGGCTGGTATTCATCGCCACCGCGCTGGAGGCGGCCCCGGACCTGGGGCTGGTGGAGAACGTCTTCACGGATCCCGCCGCGCGGGGCCAGGGCCTGGGGGCCTGGGGGCTTCATCGGCTCTGCGAGGCCCTGCTCCAGCGCTGGCCCCGGCTGCTCGTGGAGGTGGAGGACGAGAACTCCCGCGCCGCGCGGCTCTACCAACACCTGGGCTTCACACACGCCGAGACGCTCTGGTGCGTCCACCGTCCGCCCGAGGCGTCCGGGGACACCGGCGCGTGAGGCGCCGCGGGTTCAGGAGCCCGTGGTCTCCAGGGACGGCGCCTCGGAGGGCGCGGGCAGACAGCCCAGGCCCCACGGCTGTCCCGCGCGCCAGGCCACCTGTCCGGACGTGCCCCACCCGGCGCTGACCACCTCGCGCCCGCGGACCTCCATCCAGAACACCGCCTCCTCGGGCTTCGCCGCCTGGTCCAGGCACGCCACGCGCGAGGGCTGCCGGCCCCCATTGCCCAGCGTCACCGCGAAGGCGCGGTGCGAGTGCCCGCACAGCACCCACTTGGGATGGACCGTCTCCACCAGTCGGCGGGTGATGGGGTTGCCAATCCAGTACGACGGCAGCGTCCGGCCGGGCGGGGGCACCTCGCGCTCCTGGGCCCGCTGGGGCAGGCCCCGGGGCCACTCGTGCACGAGCAGCACATCCACGTCCCGCAGGGCCTGGACCTTGTCCACCTCGCTCGCGCGGAAGTAGCCCGCCTGCTTCGCCGTATCCAACGAGCGGGGCCGTTTGAGGGGCTGCTCGTAGAAGCGCGGCGCGTGGATACCCGAAAGGTAGGCCACCCGCAGACCGCCCAGCTCCTTGAGCCCCGCACGTCCCAGGTAATGCACATTGGGGGCGAGCGAGAAACCGTCGGGGGCGTCGTGCAGGGCCTCGAAGTCCTCGTTGTTGCCCCCGATGAAGTACAGGGGCCGCTTCATGCTGCGCACGCCGTCGGCGTAGCCGGCGAACTCCGCGGGCATTCCCCGCTTGGCCGCCTTGCGCCGGTGGTCGTCCGCCAGGAGGAAGGCCTCCACGTCGCCCACGGCGAGGGCCAAGTCCACCGGACGGTCCAGCGCCTGCTCCAGGGCATCCAGCCAGGCTTCCACACGGTGGAAGCGGCCATGGATGTCCCCCACGCCGGCGATCAATCTTGAGTCCGGAGCGAGCGGAACCATCGTGCGCTCCACCCTGCCCCGCTCCACGCGCCCTGTCGAGTGGGAACCTCACGCGTTGTGTCAAATAGGCGAAGCCCTATCGCCCGCCGGGCGGCCCACCAGCCAGGTGACCCCCGGAAGCGTGCGTGAAACCCCCGGCGCACGGGGCCATCCAACCTCCTGGAATCCCCCCGGCGCGCCCACAAACCACCCACTGC
Organism: Archangium primigenium; assembly: GCF_016904885.1. Taxonomy (NCBI): domain Bacteria; kingdom Pseudomonadati; phylum Myxococcota; class Myxococcia; order Myxococcales; family Archangiaceae; genus Melittangium; species [Archangium] primigenium. The sequence continues at coordinate 3,650,398 of NZ_JADWYI010000001.1, read as the reverse complement.
GCGCCCTTTCAGTGTTACATCCGCGCGCCTATGTCCGAGCCCGATACCCTCTCCATCCGTGGAGCCAAGGAGCACAACCTCAAGAACATCTCCCTGGATATCCCCAAGAAGAAGCTGGTGGTGTTCACCGGCGTCTCGGGATCCGGGAAGAGTTCGCTCGCGTTCGATACCCTCTATGCCGAGGGTCAGCGCCGCTACGTGGAGAGCCTGTCCGCGTATGCCCGGCAGTTCCTCGGCCAGATGGAGAAGCCCCGCTACGACACCATCCGGGGCCTGTCCCCCACCATCTCCATCGAGCAGAAGGCGGCCAGCAACAACCCCCGCTCCACCGTGGGCACCGTCACCGAGGTGCACGACTACCTGCGCGTGCTCTTCGCCTCGGTGGGCGTCCAGCACTGCCCCCAGTGCGGCAAGCCCGTGGGCAAGCAGAGCGCCCAGCAGATCGTCGACACGCTGATGGCCCGGCCCGCGGGCAGCAAGGCCATGGTGCTCGCGCCCGTGGTGAGCAACCGCAAGGGCGAGCACAAGGACATCCTCACCGAGGCGCTCAAGCGCGGCTTCTCGCGCGCGCGCATCGACGGCAAGGTCAAGAGCCTGGAGGAGAAGATCGAGCTGGACAAGAAGTCCAAGCACGACATCGCGCTCGTCATCGACCGGGTGAGCATCAAGCCCGAGGGCAAGCAGCGGCTGACGGACTCGGTGGAGACGGCGCTGCGCGAGGGCAAGGGCATGCTCATCGTCACCGACGAGGCGGGCAGCCCCGCGAGTGATCAGATCATGAGCGAGCTCAACGCGTGCCACGCCTGTGGTCTGTCCTTCGGCGAGCTCGCCCCCTCCTCGTTCTCCTTCAACAACCCGCTGGGCATGTGCCCGGACTGCAACGGCCTGGGCACCAAGGCGGAGATGGATCCGGAGCGGATCGTCCCGGACGGCTCGCGCAGCATCCGCGACGGCGCGGTGGAGCCCTGGGCCAGCGGCATGAACCGGGGCGAGGGCTGGACGGCGGACTTCGTGGACAGCCTGGCGCAGGCCTTCGAGTTCGATCTGGACACGCCCTACGCGAAGCTGCCCGCCAAGGTGAAGAAGCTCCTCATGTACGGGGTGGACGGCAAGTCGTTCACCGTGAAGTGGGGCGACGGCGGCACCTACGAGATGGAGTGGGAGGGCCTGGTCAACAAGCTGATGCGCAGCTTCAAGACGACCACGTCCGAGGCCGCGCGCGCCTACTACCAGAAGTTCTTCAGCGACAAGCCCTGCCCCACCTGCGGCGGCGCGCGGCTCAAGCCGGAGAGCCGCGCCGTCAAGGTGCGCGAGTGCTCCATCGTGGACCTGAGCCGCAAGACGATCGGCGACGCGCTCGGCTGGCTCAAGGACATCAAACTCTCCGAGACGGAGCGGAAGATCGCCACCGAGCTGCTCAAGGAGATCCGCAGCCGCCTGGGCTTCCTGGTGGACGTGGGGCTCAACTACCTCACCCTGGACCGCACCGCGTCCACGTTGTCCGGCGGCGAGAGCCAGCGCATCCGGCTCGCCTCGCAGATGGGCAGCGAGCTCACGGGCGTCATCTACATCCTCGACGAGCCGTCCATCGGCCTGCACCAGCGTGACAACGGCAAGCTGCTCGGCACGCTCAAGCGCCTGCGGGACCTGGGCAACTCCGTGGTCGTGGTGGAGCACGACGAGGAGACGATGGAGGAGGCGGACTACCTCGTGGACTTCGGTCCCGGCGCCGGGGAGCTGGGCGGGCAGATCGTGTCCCACGGCACCCCCGCCGAGGTGATGGACGACGAGAAGAGCGTCACGGGCGCCTACCTCTCGGGCCGCAGGGAGATCGAGGTGCCCGAGCGGCGCCGCGCCCCGGGCAAGGCCAAGGTGTCCATCCAGGGCGCCAAGGAGAACAACCTCAAGGACGTGTCGGTGGACATCCCGTTGGGGATCTTCGTGGCCGTCACCGGCGTGTCCGGCGCGGGCAAGTCCACGCTCATCAACGACATCCTCTACCCCGCCGCGGCGCGCGCCCTGTACGAGAGCCGCGAGGTGCCCGGCCGGCACAAGGCCATCACGGGGCTGGAGCACCTGGACAAGGTCATCGACATCGACCAGCGGCCCATCGGGCGCACGCCCCGCAGCAACCCGGCGACCTACACCAAGCTCTTCGACTCCATCCGCGAGGTGTTCGCGCTCACGACCGAGGCGCGGACCTTCGGCTACACGGCCGGCCGCTTCTCCTTCAACATCAAGGGCGGACGCTGCGAGGCGTGCGAGGGCGATGGCGTGAAGCTCGTGGAGATGCACTTCCTCGCGGACGTGTACGTGCCGTGCGAGGTGTGCGGGGGCAAGCGCTTCAACGAGGCCACCCTGCGCGTGCGCTACAAGGGCAAGAACATCGCCGAGGTGCTCGACATGAGCGTGCGCGAGGCGGCGCAGGTGTTCGCCGCGCACAAGGACATCATGCGCGTGCTCCAGACGCTGGAGGACGTGGGGCTCGGCTACATCCGCCTGGGCCAGAGCTCGCCCACCCTCTCCGGTGGCGAGGCCCAGCGCATCAAGCTGGCGCGCGAGCTGGCGCGCGTGGCCACCGGCCGCACGCTCTACATCCTCGACGAGCCCACCACGGGCCTGCACTTCGAGGACATCCGCAAGCTGCTCCAGGTGCTCAACCGGCTGGTGGAGGCGGGCAACACCGTGCTCGTCATCGAGCACAACCTGGACGTCATCAAGAGCGCGGACTGGGTCATCGACATGGGGCCCGAGGGCGGCGCGGGCGGTGGCCAGCTGCTCGCCGTGGGCACGCCGGAGCAGGTGGCGAAGGTGAAGGAGAGCCACACCGGGCGCTACCTCCATCAGGTGCTCACCAAGAAGCGCCGGCACCGCGTGGGCGTGCGCCTGGAGGAGTCCCCCTCTCCGGCGGCCTAGCCGGAAGCCAACAGCGCCGGAAACGATTCCTGTCCCGGCGCGGACTTTCTGGCCATGCTCGCGGTGGCCCCCATGACCCTGGATCCCCACCGCGAGTACTGTCGGCGTCAGCACCGCCTCCTGGCCCACCACCTGAGCATCGAGGCGTGGTGCGCGGGCGATGACTGCATCCTCCTGGAGCGCGGCCACCTGCAGGAGTTCCTGAAGCTCGAGCGCTTCAAGAGCTCCCGGGTCCAGTGGCTCCTGGAGGACATCCGGCCCTGGTTCAAGCACACGGAGCCGGTCTACGCCGGCCCCGAGGGCGACCTGGCCTCGCTCGAGGCGCTGTACCTGTCGCGCGTGCCCATCGCCCGGAAGTTCCTCATCCGGCCGGATCCGCTCAACGCCGAGGAGCTGATCACCTGGCTGCGCGGCAACGGACTGCGCATCAGCCTCCTGCACGACATCAGCGCCGTCATTCCGCCCTCCGAGGAGCAGATCGTCACCCGGCTCGCGCTGCTGGCCTCGGGCCTCGCGGAGCCCTAGTCCTAGGTCGGCGAGCCGCACGGCACCGCGGCGATCCGGCGGGTGCCGAAGGCCTGCCAGTTGCCGAAGCCCCCGCTGGGCGCCACCTGCACGCGCTCGCGGAGGCTCCCGTCCGGGGCGACGAGGAACACGTGCAGCAGGCCCCCGGCGTCCAGGATGGCGCTGGGCGCGGACGCGATGGGCCCGTCGGCGAAGACCTCGGGCGCGTGCCAGACGCCATCCGTGGTGTTGTTCTGCCACCGGTGCGCGAGCTGGGTGCCGCCCGGCAGGACGTGGAAGGACTCGAGCCGTCCGTCCTTGCTCGCCACCACCGTGGGCGGGCTGTCCGCCCAGGACGCGAACTGGGACCAGCTCCCCCACCCGCCCGAGGGCTTCGTCTGCGGCAGCATGTGCACCCCCACGCCCACCGGCGCCAGGGAGAACAGCTCGAGGATGCCCCGGGGATCCCTCGCGAGCGTGGGCGTGGTGCCCAGGGGCCCGCCCAGGGTGGTGTCCCAGGCGCTCCAGGAGCCGTTGGGCGTGTTCTGCCAGCGGTGGGCGAGACAGGCATTGGCGGGACCCGGCACGAAGACCTCCAGCCGGCCATCCGCGTGGGTGCCCACGACGGGCAGCGCGCCCGCGGCGCCTCCGAACTGCTCCCAGGCGCTCCAATCGCTGGCGGCCGCGTTGGCGCGGTTCTGCCACCGATGTGTGATGTAGGCGCCTCCGGGCCCGAGCACGAAAACCTCCAGCCGGCCGTCCAGGTTGCGGCCCACCACGGGGGCCGCGCCCGCCGCTCCTCCGAAGGAGGCCCAGGCGTCCCAGGTGCCATCCGCGCGCTGGATGCGGCGCGAGAGCGTCGTGTCCGCGTTGATCGCGAAGACCTCCAACCGGCCATCCAGGTTGCGGGCCACGGAGGGCACCGCCGCCGCGGGCTCACCGAAGACCTCCCACTCCCCCCAGGCATTGGTGGCGGGATGGGTCTGGGCGCGCCGCAGGATGCGGCGGTCCGAGGGATCGAGCGCGAAGAGCTGCAACCGGCCCGTCACGTCGAGCGCCACCTCGGGATTGCGCGGGCCATGCCAGACGGGCGGCGAGCCCTGCCAGCGCAGGGGCGCCAGGTAGACGCCCCGGGAGAAGGAGCCCGCCGAGGAGATCCACCACGCGCCCGCGTCCTGGATGACCTCGGCCGCGTGCGCCGGCACATGACCGGCGTAGTTGCCGAGCGGGAAGGACATCGGATCCAGGCTCGCGTAGACATCCGTGCCCGTGTAGCCATTGCGCGGCCCGATGAAGAGGTACCACCAGTCGCCCCGCTGCACGACGAAGGGAGACTCGGTCACCGAGGGAGAGTTGCTCTCCTTGCTGGGATCCGTGAACACCGTCCGCGCCGCGCTCCAGTTCACCAGGTTGGTGCTCGTCCGGCACGAGACGATGTGCGCGCCGCCCACGGCCGCGACCTCGCAGTAATACATGACCCACTGGGTGCCGATCCGGACGACAGCGGTGTCACGCGCCCGGATGCCCCGGAACAGCGGCCCCGCGGCGTGGCGCTTCCACGTGTAGAGGTCCGTGGAGGTCGCCAGGTTGATGGCGCAGCCGCTGGTGCCGCCCGCCGAGTAGAACATGTAGTAGGTGCCGCCGCTCTCCACGACGTGCGGCGCCCACAAGTGCTCCTCGCTGAAGTACTGGGGGTCCAGCACGAGCGCGTCCGTCGTGGAGGTCCACGGTCCGCTCAGGCTCGGCGCGGTGGCATGGGCGAAGCGGATCTCCTTGTTCCCGTCCGGGAACTGGCCCGGCACCGCCGAGTCCCCGGTAATGCCATACAGGTGCCAGCGGCCATCCTTGCCCCGGATGAAGCAATGGTCGTTGATGTAGCGGCCCCGCGTGACCCCCGGCGTGGGATCGTAGAGGTGCTGGAAGGCCCCGGCCCCCACCCACTCCCGCGCCGTCGCGGCCCGCGCCGTGGGCAGCAGCCAGTCCGGCGCGGCGGTGGCCGTGACCGCCGCGGCCCCCGCGATCAGCACTCGCCGACGGTCCAACCCTCCCGTGATGCCCTTGTCCTCGTGCTCGCCCATGACACGCTCCGTGAGGGGTTTTCCCCGTTAAAACGGTCTCACGAGTCTACATCCCAGCCCAGACGGACCCCCACGAAGAAGGTGGCGGAGACGCCATAGCGCAGCCATTGGCGCTCCGCGTCAGTGAATGCGTGGGTGCCCCGGGTGAGGGTCAACTCCGGCGTGCCCCAGGAAGCGCGCACCCGGGCCTCGGTCCCCAGGAAGAAGCGCGGGGAGAGAAAGTATTTGCCGCCCAGCCCCAGGCCCAGGACCGGGCCTCGGCCCACGCCCTGGAAGCGATACTCGGGCGAGGTGACCGTGGTGTGGGGCTCCGTCACCCCTCCGAGGACGAAGGCGGACAGATCGGCCCGGTCGAACCCGCGTCCGCCCACCGTGAAGTGATAGCCCAGACGCCCCACCAGGGAGCGCTCCCAGCGCGAGGTGTCCCGCTCGGAGAGGGCATTGGGCACCCAGCACGCCAAGGCACACAGCTCGCCACTGAACGCCGCGCCCAGGGACAACGTGCCGGAGAAGAGTGGCAGCACCCCCACCTCCACGCCAACGCCCCCCTCGAGCGCGAGCAGCAACGCGACCGCGCCGTCGAGCCGGAGCTCCACCTGGCCCGGATGCAACCGAGGGGACGCGGGCTCCTGGGCCCAGGCCACGCCACTCCCCCCCAGACATCCCGCGAGCAGGAGGGATTCAAGGGCAAACGTCCTAGCGCTCATCTCGAGTCCTTCCGCGTGACACGAAGACCGCGAAGGGAGCGCAGAAGACCGTACCCACCGCCCAGAAGCAATCCACCCCGGTGACGGAACGGCACCCGATAAGGGGCCTTCGGGAGGGGGACGGACACACGCCCTCCCGGGTTCTGGGCAGGACCGGCGCCTCTGCTAGAAGCGCGGCCCATGAAGACCGAGGTCCTGATGTTGTCCTACGCCGGCTGTGACACCTGCAAGAAGGCCCTGCGGTGGCTCGAGCAGCAGGGCGTCACCGCCCGCGTGCGTCCCATCGTCGACGAGCCCCCGACCCCCGCCGAGCTCGCGCGGTGGGTGCCCCAGAGCGGCCTGCCCGTGCGCAAGTGGCTCAACTCCAGCGGGCAGAGCTTCCGGGCCCTGGGCAAGGAGAAGGTGGACGCCGCGACGGACGCCACGCTCCTCGAATGGCTCGCCGCCGACGGCAAGCTCGTCAAGCGGCCGGTGCTCGTGCACGGCGCGCGCGTGCTCGTCGGCTTCAAGCCCGAGGCCTACGCCGCGCTCTTCTCCGGCACGTGAGCGCCCGGACACGGGAGGAATGCCCCAGCGCCCCGGGCACAGGGCATTTCGCCCCGACATGTTCCGAAACACAGACGCGGGAATGAAGCCCCCGCTCGCGGCGCCCGAGGGAAGACAGTGCCTGGCCGCTGGGTGACGAGGCACTGGCGCCGACAGGCCCTCGACATGGCGCGCTCCATGCACACGGATTACCCAGAACGATGCACTGGGTATGGAGCCCGGTCCGAAAGGAGCCCCCCGTGTCCTCTCCCCTCACCTCCCGCCGTGCCGCGCGCGGCGTGTTGTTTCCGCTGATGATGGTCGCCGCCGCCTGCGGTCAGGCCGTGGGTTCCCCCGCGTCCACGTCCGCGCCGCCCGCCATGCGCAACGCGCCCGTGGCCGCGCCCGTCATCCCCTCCGTCACCGTGCCCACGCCCGGCTCGCTCGCCCCGCTGGTCGAGTCGGTCAAGGGCGCCGTCGTCAACGTCGAGGTGCAGGCCCGCGAGCCCGTGGCCGCCCAGAGCCGCCTCCGCCTGCCGCCCGGCTGGGCCGAGCAGTTCGGCCTCCCCGACAGGCCCCAGGGGGGCGAGCAGGGCCCCGTCCAGCAGGGCCTCGGCTCGGGCTTCCTCGTCGACGCCAAGGGCCTCGTGCTCACCAACAACCACGTGGTGGAGAACGCCGAGCGCGTGCGCGTGAAGCTCGATGATGGGCGCGCCTTCGAGGCCCAGGTGCTCGGCCGGGATCCGCTCACCGACGTGGCGGTCCTCCAGCTCGAGCACGCGCCGGACAACCTGCCCCACGTGGCGCTGGGCGACTCGGATGCGATGCGCGTGGGGGACTTCGTGCTCGCCATCGGCAACCCCTTCGGCCTCACGTCCAGCGTGAGCTCGGGCATCGTCTCGGCGCGCGCCCGGGACATCCACGCGGGGCCCTATGACGAGTTCCTCCAGACGGATGCCGCCATCAACCCGGGCAACTCGGGCGGCCCGCTGTTCAACCTCCAGGGCGAGGTCATCGGCATGAACACGGCCATCGTCCGGCAAGCCACGGGCATTGGCTTCGCGGTGCCCAGCAACCTCATCCACTCGCTGCTGCCCCGCCTGGAGAAGGACGGCGCCGTGCGCCGCGGCTGGCTGGGTCTGGCCGCGCAGGATCTCACGCCGGACCTGGCGCGCGCGCTGGGGCTGAACGTGGACAAGGGCGCCATCGTCGCCGACCTCAACGCCAACGGGCCGGGCGCTCGCGCGGGCCTGAAGGACGACGACGTCATCACCCAGGTGGAGGGCACGGCCATCGAGTCGGCCGGCGGGCTCACCCGCGCGGTGGGCCTGCTGCGGCCCGACAGCAAGGTCGCCGTCCACGTGCTGCGCGAGGGCAAGCCCATGGAGCTGGCGGTGACGCTCGGGACGCGGCCCGCGCAGAAGGGCGAGTCCGAGGTGCCCTCGCGCGACGAGGAGGGCACGCCCGCCAAGGGCCGGCTGGGCATGCGCCTGGCGGACGATCCCCAGGGCCAGGGCGTGCGCGTGGTGCAGGTGGAGCCGGGCAGCCCGGCGGACCGGGCGGAGCTGCCCCCGGGCACCCTGCTGCGCCAGGTGGGCGACCAGAAGGTGGCCACCTCCCAGGAGGCCGCCGCGGCCCTGCGCGCGGCGAAGCCCGGCAGCATGCTGCTGCTGCGCATCCAGCCGCCGGGCTCGGACGTCACCCTGCTGCGCGCCCTGCCCGTGCCGTCCTAGTTCCCCGCCCCCGCCTCGCGCCGCTCAGGGAATGGGCGGCGCGAGCGCGGGGGCGAGCAGTGCCTGCTTCGCGGCGTGGAGGGTGGTCCAGTCGTCCTGGAGCAGGCCGCCGGTGTCCCCGGAGTTGGGGTTGAGGGACCAGAAGGCGAAGCCCACGCGCTGCTCGGCCAGGTAGCGCGTGAGGGTCTGGAGCCAGAGCCGGTCCGACTCCGTCTGGAGCCTGGTGCCCAGCTCCCCCACCCAGACGGGCGCGCGGTTCTCCCGCACCAGGTAGCCCCAGGCGGCGTCCCAGACCGCGGGCAGGTTCGCCGGGTAGCCCGTGCGGCCCTTGTCCTGGAACCAGGCCTCCGCGGACACGCTCTCCGGGTAGTCGTGCGCCGAGTACACGAGGCGGCCTGGCACGCTCAGGCGCACCGGGAAGTCGCGTGCGCCGCGCAGGTTGCCGCCCCACCAGTAGTACTGGCCCGCGTACAGGCCAATGCCCTCCACGATGATGAGCAGCTCCGGGTTCTCCGCGAGGATGGCGTTACCGGCGCGCTCGGCCGCCAGGCGCCAGTCCGTGTCCAGGTTGCCGTCCCCCCAGGTGGCGCGGCCATGGGGCTCGTTGTGCAGGTCCACGCCCACCACCGTGGGCTCGCCCTTGTAGCGGCGCACCAGCCGCTTCCAGTCCTCGATCCAGGCCGCCTCCTCCGCGACGCGGTTCGTGCGGTACCAGAGTTCCGACTGGCTGGAGATGTCCGGGCGGTGTCGGTCGAGCACGATGCGCAGACCGCGCGCCTTGGCCGCCGCGACGATGCGATCCAACACCTGCAAGGACGTGAGCCCCCGCAGCTCCGGGTTGAGCGTGGCGCTCACGTTCGAGGTGTCGGGGTAGACGCCCTCGCGCAGCACGTCATTGCTGTAGGGCAGCCGCAGCATGTTGAAGCCCTGCGCCTTCACCTGATCCAACAGACTGCCCAGGGCCCGCCGGTCCAACCCATAGGGCACGCGCGAGGGCCCCTCGAACCCGAACCAGTTGAGCCCCGTGAGCCGCACCTCGCGGCCGTCCCGGGTGTGGAGCCGCGCGCCCTCGGTGTGCAGATAGCCGCTGGGGACCTCGGGCGCGGGGGGCGTCGGCGCCGTCGCGTACACCCCGTCCGCCGAGCACGTGGGCAGTACCACCCCGGGCACATAATCCACCGCGCACGTGACGAGCGTCCCCGTGGCGTGCACCAGGCGCAGCCGCACGCCCGTGCCCTTGAGGGACTGGAAGTGGGTCCAGACCCGCGTGTTCCACGAGGTGCGCTGCATCGCCTTCCACTCGCCACCGTTCACCGAGACGTCCACGCGCTCGGGCGCGGGTTGAGCCGTCACCCAGGCCTGCATCCACCAGTCGGTGCTGAGCGCATCGAGCGAGAGCGAGAGCGGCTCCTTCGAGGCGCGGGGCGCGGGGGCCTCCTCTCCGGACCCGCCGCACGCGGCCCCCCAAAGCAGCAATCCCAGACACATCCCGACAACCCGCATGCGCAAACCCCCGTGGGTGGGGCGCTCCGAGCGCCGGCGGTTCAATAGCCATGCACCGCGCGCCGCACACGTGGTCGGGCGTCCAACGCCGCCCATCAACGGCCAGGGCCGACCGCGAGGCAGTCCACCGTGAAGCAGCGGGCGGTTGTCTCGGAGGAAAAGGAGGGCGGAGCGGCCTGTCAGGCGGCGGTCGCCTCGGGTGGCCACGTGGCCCGCTCCGCGCCGTTCTGGGGCGCATCGGACCAGAAGCGCAGCCACTCGGCGCGCAGCGCCCGGGCATCCCGCCGTCCCAGGTCGATGAGCCGCTCGGCGAAGCCCCCATCGAAGAGCAGGTAGGAGGCGAGGTCCGCCGAGCGTGTGCCTTCCTGATCCACCATGCGCAGGATGGTCTTGTGGGCCAGGCCCTGGCCCTTGCTCCGAAAGCCCGGCGTGCGGACGTATTCCGCCGCCAGGACGCCCAGGTCCTCGGAGGGCCGCACCAGGAGTTCCCGCACGTAGCGCAGCGGATGGCCCCGGTGCCCGTCCAGCGCCGCGCCCAGGGTGCGCGCGAAGTCCACGCCGTACGCCGCCGTGCCCGCCTCGACCAGGGCGTTGATCCGCCGCAGCCGACCCAGGTCCTGATCCGTGCGGTCCATCATCAACGTGGCGAGCATCTTGCCCGCGAGCATGGGCGCGTTGGCGAAGGCCTGGGGCGGCACCTCCACGGGAGGCAGGAGCCGGGGATCATGCCGCAGGGACACGACGATCACCCGCTGGGCGCCCAGCCGCAGCGCGGGGCTGAGCGGCACGTTCATGCGCAGGCCTCCGTCCACGTGCAGATCCCCGCGCAGGCGCACCGCCGGGAAGACGACGGGAATGGCGGCCGACGCCAGCGCGTGCGTGGGGCCGATGCGCGTCGCCTCGGCCTGACAGGTGGCGTCCCCGCTCCACACGGGCACGCCGCCGCCGCGCCGCTGGATGAACACCGTGGCCCGGCCACTGCCCACGTGCGTGGTGCTCACCGCGAGCGCCTCGACCTGGCCCGCGCGCACGTTGCGGCCGATGTTCGGCCAGGGAATGCCCCGGCCCACGATGGCGCGCAGGCCGCGGGGATCCACCAGGCCGCCGTACTGGATGTCCCGGGGATGGGGCGCGGGCTTGCCGAGGGCCTCGCGCACGACCCGCACGAAGTCCCCCATGCCCACGCGCAGCACCTCCTCCACCTTCATGCCCGTCCAGTGCGCCCGGATGCCCTCGCCCTGCAGGTGGGGCCGCTCGCTCGTCGCCGCGAGGTAGCACGCGTGCAGCGCGCCCACCGACGTGCCCACGAGGATGTCCAACGGCAGCGGCCGGCCCAGCTCGGGCTCCAGTTCCTCGCGCAGGTAGGCCACCACTCCGGCCTCGTACGCTCCGCGCGCCCCGCCTCCACCCAACACCAGCGCCGTCTTCAGCCCGGTTCGCATGCACCTGTCCTCCAGGCCCGAGTCTACCGTTCCGGACAAAGGGTCGCCCGCCCTCCGTCCAAGGGAAGCATCGAGGGGGTGGACTGGTTAGGTTCAAAAGATGCGCTGGGCGCTCCTCATCCCGCCCGCCGCCATGGAGTGGAACCATGTGGAAACAGACAGGACTGGTTCTGGCGATCACCCTGGTGGGGCTCGGTCCGGGCTCCGCCGAGGCCCGTTTCGGCAAGCGCTCCAGTCCGCCCCCCTCATCGAATCCGGGCTCGTCGCCGGGAGGCCGCCCCTCGCCCTCTCCGGGCCATGGCGCGGGCACGCCCCGGCCGCGTCCCGCGCCCTCCGGGGGGTACTACGCCCCCGGGTACTTCTCCCCGTACGGGTATTACGGAAATCCCTGGCACCGGTACTCCTACTTCGACCCGGCGTGGGCCTGGCCGTTCATGGGCCCGTACGTGCCGAGTTATGGCCGTTACTACCGGTACAGCCAGCCCCCGCCGCGCCCCGTGCTGGGCGTGGAGGATGCCGCCGCCCAGCCCTTCACCACGTCCTTCCAGGCGGACGGCGCGGCCGTCACGGAGGGCTACGCGGTGGGCCTCGGCATGCAGACGGATGGCGAGCGCTTCGGCTTCGGCATCGACCTGAACCTGTTCAACCTCGCCACGGATGACGGGACGGGGGGCCGCGACTCCATCTCGCTCCTGTCGGTGGCGCCGAGCTACCTCGTGGTGAAGCAGCCGCGGGTGACGTGGCGGGTGTCGGCGGGCCTGGATGCCGCCTTCGCGCCGAGCGTCACCATGGCGGGCCCGGGGTTCGGCACCAATGCCCGGTTGGGGCTGCTCGGGCCGCTCAAGCTGGAGGCCAACGCCCACCTGACGCCCCTGCCCTACATCCAGGTGCGCGGGGACGCGGGCCTCGCCCTGGACCTGGGACACGTGCGGCTGCGCGCGGGCTACCGCGCCACCTACCTGGATGATCAAGGCGTGGTGGACGGCGTGCGCAACGTGGACCTCTTCCGGGGCCCCTTCGCCGGGTTCTCGTTGGTGCTCTGAGGAGAGTCGGTTGTCTCGGGGGCCACCGCTGGGGTAGGCACGGCGGATGGCCCCACCCCCCAGCGCCGCCGCCGCCCCCGGTCGCTTCCCACCGCAGATCCCCTACATCATCGGCAACGAGGCGTGTGAGCGCTTCAGCTTCTACGGGATGCGGAACATCCTCACGGTGTTCCTCATCGACTACCTGCTGCGCAACGCCGTGCCGGACGAGGGCGCGCGCACGGCCCAGGCCAAGAGCCTGATGCACCTGTTCATGGCGGGCGTGTACTTCTTCCCGCTGCTGGGCGGCTATCTCGCGGACCGCTGGCTGGGCAAGTACCGGGTCATCCTGTGGCTGAGCCTCGTGTACTGCCTGGGCCATGCGTTCCTGGCCCTCTTCGAGAACAACGCCACGGGTTTCTACGCGGGCCTCGTGCTCATCTCCGTGGGCAGCGGTGGCATCAAGCCGTGCGTGAGCGCCATGGTGGGCGACCAGTTCACCGCGGAGAACAAGCACCTGGTCAAGCGCGTCTTCGCCATCTTCTACTGGACCATCAACTTCGGCTCGTTCTTCGCCTCGCTGCTCATCCCCCTCACGCTCAAGCACCTGGGCCCGGCGGTGGCATTCGGCATTCCCGGCGTGCTCATGTTCGTGGCCACGATCATCTTCTGGGCCGGCCGCAAGCACTACGTGGTGGTGCCGCCCACGGGCCCCAATCCGCACTCGTTCCTCAAGGTCCTCGGCTCCGCGCTGCGCGGGCCGAAGCAGGGCGAGCACTGGCTGGATGGCGCCCGGCGCGAGCACCCCACCGAGGCCGTGGAGGGCGCCAAGGCCGTGCTGCGCGTGAGCACGCTGCTGCTGCCCACCATCCCCTTCTTCTGGATGCTGTTCGATCAGAAGGCCAGCACGTGGGTCATCCAGGCGCGCGCCATGGATCCCCAGGTGGGCCCCTTCACCTTCCAGCCGAGCCAGATGCAGTTCATCAACCCGGCGCTGGTGATGATCCTCATCCCGCTGCTGGTGGGCCTGGTGTACCCGGCCTTCCAGCGCCTGGGCTGGGAGCTCACCCCGTTGCGCCGCATGCCGCTGGGGCTCGCCGTGGGCGCCTTCTCCTACGCCATCGCGGGCTACTTCCAGGTGGTGCTCGAGCGCGGCACGGTGCTCAACATCGCCTGGCAGCTCCTGCCCTACGTGGTGCTCACCCTGGCGGAGATCCTCGTGTCCACCACGGGGCTCGAGTTCGCCTACACCCAGGCGCCGCGCGAGATGAAGGGCATCGTCCAGAGCCTCTGGCTGCTCACCTCCACGCTGGCCAACGTGGCGGTGGCCATCGCCACCACGCTCAACGTCTTCACCGGCGCGGGGCAGTTCTTCTTCTACGGCGGCCTGGCGCTCGTGGCCGCGGTGGGCATGGGCCTCATGGCGCGGCGCTACCAGGTGCGGGACTACTACCAGGTGGACGCGGCGAGCGTGGTGCCCGACCGCGCCCAGCCGCCCCTGGACGGGCCCGAGCCGCGCGCCCGCTAGCCGGACGCCGGACACGACAACGCCGGAGCACGGGGAGTGCTCCGGCGTTCAGGACCCCGAGCGGGGGAAGACGGCGGGACGGCCTCAGGCCGCCTGGATGTTGGACACGGACCCGCCCGCGGGGGCCGCGGGATCCACGGGCTTCACCTCGTCCGCGCCGTGCATCATCCGCTTGAGCACGGGCGCGACGGCCAGCAGCACCGCGCCGGCCACGGCCGTGGCGATGGTGATGGCGAGGAAGAGGTCGAACTCGCCCATCTTCTCCGCGTAGCCGCCGATGAGGCCCGCCAGGTAGTTGGCCACCGCGTTGGCGATGAACCACACGCCCATGAGCGCCGAGGCGAAGCGCGCGGGCGCCAGCTTCGTCACCATGGAGAGGCCCACCGGGGACAGGCACAGCTCGCCCGCGGTGTGGAAGAAGTAGGCCGCCACCACCCACATCATCGCCGCCTTGCCCTCGGCCGCGCTCTGCTGGGACGCGCCCAGCATGAACACGAAGCCGAAGGAGACGAGCAGCAGGCCGAAGGCCATCTTCGCGGGGATGGAGGGGTCGCGGCCCTTGCGGCCCAGGTTGGTCCACATCTCGGCGAACAGGGGGCCCAGGCCGATGATGAAGATGGGGTTGATGGCCTGGAACCAGGTCGTGGGCACCTGCATGCCGAGCAGGTTCCGGTCCACCTTGGCGTCCGTGTAGAGGTTCATCAGGCCGCCGGCCTGCTCGAAGGCGGTCCAGAAGAAGACGACGAAGAGCGCGAGCACGAGGATGACGATGATGCGGTCCACCTCGGCGCGGGTGAGGGCCGCCGCGGGCGCCGCGGGGGTGTTGTCCGCCTTGCGCACCGCCTTGGAGGGGCTCTTGCCCACGTCGCCCAGGTAGCGGTTGCCGAGCAGCAGGAAGACGAGCACGCCCAGGCCCATGCCCACGCCCGCCGAGCCGAAGCCCCAGGACCAGCCGTACTTCTCGCCCAGGGTGCCGCACACGGCCGAGGCGAGGAACGCGCCCACGTTGATGCCGATGTAGAAGATGGTGAAGGCGCCGTCGCGGCGCGAGTCACCGGCGCCGTACAGGCCCCCCACCATGGTGGAGATGTTGGGCTTGAAGAAGCCGTTGCCCACCACCAGGAGGCCCAGGCCGCCGAAGAAGAGCGCCTCGGTGTTGCCGGGCATGGCCAGGAGGAACTGGCCGAGCATCATCAGGACGCCGCCGAGCATCACCGACAGCCGCTGGCCCAGGAAGCGATCCGCCAGGTAGCCGCCGAGCACCGGCGTGGCGTACACGAGGCCCGTGTAGAGGCCGAAGATCTGCAGCGCCTTGGACTGGCTCCAGCCGAAGCCGCCGTCCTTGGTGGCGCCCACCATGTAGAGCACCAGCAGGGCGCGCATGCCGTAATAGCTCATGCGCTCCCACATCTCGGTGGTGAACAGCAGGAAGAGGCCCTTGGGGTGACCTCCGAGGGTGGAGGTGGCCGGACTCTGTGCCATGCGCGGGTGTCCTCGCGGGTGGGGTGAAGGGGGGAAAAAGGCCCCTGCTTCTATCAGAAGCGGCCCGACCTGTCAGACAGGCAACCCTCGGCGAGCCGCCCCCCACTCGAGCGGGGGGCGAGCGGGCTCAGGTGTTCCAGTGATGCTGACGCACCCGGCCATCGGAGAGCAGCGGCGGCAGGAGGCGATCCGGATCCGCTTCCAGGGGCAGGCGGACCTCCACGCGCGTGCCCTTGCCGTACTCGCTGAAGATGCGGATGCGGCCGCCCTGCTGCAGCACGATGCGCTGGCAGAGCGCGAGGCCCAGGCCCGTTCCCTCGCCCGCGTCCCGGGTGGAGAAGAAGGGCTGGAAGAGCCGATCCATGTGCTCGGGCTTGATGCCGCCGCCGTTGTCGATGATGGACACGACGGCGTCGGTGCCGTCGCGGAACGTGCGCACCTTGACCTGACCGTCCTTGCCCACGGCCCGCACGGCGTTGTCCAGCAGGTTGACCCACACCTGGTTGAGCGAGCCCGGGTCGCTCCAGACGGGCTCGGCGCACTGGTAGTCGCGCTCCACCTTCATGTCCGGCGGCAGGCGCCAGGACAGCGCCTGGACGCTCGCGTCGAGCGAGGCGCCCAGGTCCACCGCCATGGCCTTGGTGCCGGTGCGCACGAAGGCCAGCAGGCCCTCGGCGAGCTGGCGGATGCGGTGGCCACACTCCTCGATGAGCTCCAGCATGGCGATGGACATGCCGGGGTCGGGCGTGGTGCTGGTGATGCTCTCGCGCAGGGGCAAGAGCGCGTTCATCAGGCCGTTGAGGGGGTTGCGCACCTCGTGGGCGAAGCCCGAGGTGAGCAGGCCCGTGGCCGCCAGCCGCTCGTTCTCCGCGGCGCGCACCGCCGCGTCGCGCAGGCGCAGTTGGGCCTCGATGCGCGCGAGCATCTCGCGGGGGCTGAAGGGCTTGGCCAGGTAGTCGTTGGCGCCCATGGTCAGGCCCTCCACCTTGGCGTCCACCTCCTGGCGCGCGGTGAGCAGGATGATGGGCAGGTCCACCGTCTCCGGCGAGGCGCGCAGCGCGGTGAGCATCTGCAGGCCCGACATCACCGGCATCATCACGTCCGAGACGACCAGGTCCGGCCGCTCCTTGCGCGCCATGTTCAGGCCCTCCTCGCCGTTGCTCGCCTCGAGCAGACGGTAGTAGGGCTTGAGCACCTCGCGCAGGAAGCCGCGGATCTCCGGCTCGTCCTCCACGAGCAGCACGCGCTTGGCGTCCGGGCCGGCCTCGATGTTCTGCGGCGCCACGGGCAGGGCCTCCAGGGCCGCCACGCTGACCACGGGCGTCTCCGACTCCAGCAGCGCCGCCGCGTCCAGCGAGCGGCCCAGGGGACGGCTCACCACGGGCTCGACGCGGACCTCGGGCGTCTCCTCGCGCGTGGGCGAGGGCCCCTTGCGCAGCCGCACGTGGAAGTTGGAGCCCTTGCCCAGCTCGCTCGACACCTCGATGCCGCCCTTGTGCAGCTCGAGCGTCTCCTTCACCAGCGCCAGCCCGATGCCCGTGCCGCCAAAGCGCCGCGTGCCCGAGGAGTCCGCCTGGGCGAAGCGGTCGAAGATGACCGACAGGTCCTGCGCGGCGATGCCCACGCCCGAGTCGATCACCTCCACGTGCACCCAGGTGTCGTCCTCGTGCAGGCGCACCGTCACCCGGCCCTCGGAGGTGAACTTGAGGGCGTTGGAGATGAGGTTCTGGAAGACGCTCTCGATGCGCGACACGTCCGCGAACACCGGCGTGGGGGCGCCGCCCTCCAGCTCCAGCGCCACGCCCTTCTTGTCCGCGAGCACCTCGAAGGGCACCAGCAGCGAGGACAGGAAGGCCTCGATCTCCAGCGGCTCGTAGCGCAGCTTCGTCTTGCCCGCCTCCAGCTTGGTCAGGTCGAGCAGGTTGTTGATGAGCCGCAAGAGGCGCGAGGCGCTGCGGTTCATGGTCTCCAGGTGCTGGCGCACCGGGAGGGTGAACTCCTGGTGGCCGCGCTGCAGCAGCGAGTCGAGCGTGAGCAGGATGAGCGTGAGGGGCGTGCGCAGCTCGTGGCTCACGTTGTCGAAGAACTCGCTCTTGAGCCGGTCCAGCTCCTTCTGCTTGGCGAGCGCCGCCTCCAGCCGCACGTTGGTCTCGGTGATCTCGCGCGTGCGCGCGGCCACGCGGTCCTCCAGCGCGACGTTGATGCGGAACATCTCGTCGTAGCGCTGCTGGAGCTCCTCGAGCGAGCCCATCATGCCCTCGGCCTGCTCGCTCAGGGCCTCGTCCTTGCGGCCCATCTCCCGGCTCAGGTCCCACCAGCTGCCGAGCGACACGCCGGCGATGGACATCACGGAGATGGTGAAGGCGGTGTGGCCCAGGCCGAACAGGCTCGCGCCCACGCCGCTCATGGCGCCCAGCAAGAGGCCCATGTAGCGGCCCCACATGGGCAGCGGATCGATCCAGCGCAGGTGGTAGCGGCACGCGTCCGCGCCCAGCACCTGGCACTGGCTCTCGCTCACCTCCGCGGGCGGCAGGCCCCAGATGGTGGGAAAGGAGGCGAACTGGCCCATGCGCAGCTCGCAGATGTGGCGGTGCCGCTCGCGCGCGGTGCTGCGGTAGGTGAGCACCAGCCGCTCGCGCTCCAGCTGCTCGATCTCGAAGTGGCCCACGCGGTTGAAGCTCGCCGTGAGCTCCACCGTCTTGCGAAAGCAGATCTCCAGCGAGCCGAACGCGCGGATCATGTAGTAGGCGAAGCCCAGCGCGTCCGGAGACGCCATGGACAAGCCCGCCTTGCGCATGAACTGCGGATCCTTCGACTCGGCGACCAGCACGTCCGCCAGCCGCTCCAGGAAGGGCAGCGAGATGAAGTTGGTGGTCGTGCGCAGGTAGTCCAGCGACAGGCTGAACGCGTGGCGGCGGAAGACGTCGGCGAGCTGGGCCGCGCCGTAGCGCCGCTCGAAGTAGAGCAACAACGTGGACGTGACACGCACGCCGATCTCCGGCGCGTTGTCCGGATGGTGCGTGCGCTCGCTCTCCGCTTCCAGCTCGTTCAAGGCCGCGTTCCTTCTGTGACCAGGAGGATCGAGTACTTCAACGCGTCGGAATCCGCCAGTAACTCCAGGTACTTCCGGCTCATCAACCGGTAATCCTCCACTCCTCCGAGCACCGGGGCCAACGCGGATTCCAGTGCGGAAAAGCGCGTTTCCCAGTCCAGATACATGGCGGAATCCGCCGCGCCGGCGATGACGTACTGCGGCAGCAGGTGGACACGCACATCGCGCAGGCCCAGGCGCCGCATGGCGTGGAAGACCTTGCGGCCCACATGAATATCCAGGCCCACGGTGCGCTCGATGGCCTGGGTGAAGCGCAGGCACCAATCGCGCAGGGGCTCGGGAGCGGGCCAGAAGTCCATGCCGAAGCCATCGAACTCGGAGATGACGACCTTGCCCCCGGGGCGCGTGACACGCGCGAGCTCCGCGAGGGCGTCCCAGCGGTCCGGCAGGTACTGCAGGACGAACTGGCTCCAGGTGAAGTCGAACGCGGCGTCGGGCAGGCCCGTGCGGCGGATGTCCGCCGAGTGGAACTGGACGTGGGCGTGATGCTGGTTGAGTTGCCGCGCGTTCGCCAGCCGCTCGGGGCTCAGGTCCATGCCCGTCACCTGCCCCGAGGGCCCCACCCACTCGGCCAGGAAGGCCGTGATGCCTCCCGGACCGCAGCCGGCGTCCAGCACCCGGGCCCCGGTGCTCAGCCCCGTCAGCCGCAGCGCCTCGCGCGAGAAGTCCGCCTGCTCCTGCACGAGCAGTCGGCGCGTTTCATCGCCGGACTCCATCACATACTTCACTCATCGACCTCCTCGCCGGACCAGTCGGGAGCGGACGCGCCGCCCAGTCGCTCGAAGACCGAGCGCCACAGCTCACAGACCCGGCGGACCATGGAGCGGTGGAAGATCCACTCGGAGAAGCGGCCCAGGTTCTGGAACCCCGCCTCCTCCAGCAACTCGATGTGCTCCTCCTCCACCAGGCCGATGGCGGAGGGACGACCGCGCTCGCGGGCATGCGCCACGCACCGCTGCACGAGGGCCTGCAGGGCCGCGCGTGTCTGGGGATGGTCGCGGCGCGGGACGATGAGCCAGAAGGCGTTGGTCTGCTCCAGCAGGTTGAGCCCCGGGGAGCTGTCCTCGCACAGCGCCACGGCCAGCGGCCCGAACTCCCCGTCGACGACGAAGACCTTGCGCCGGCGCCGCAGCCCATGCGCCTGGTAGCGCGCGTCCAGCCCGCTCAGGTCCACTTCGTCGGCGAGCAGGTCCTCGCTGAGCACGCGCACGAGCTCGCCCCGGTCGCGCAGGTGCAGCTCGATCCACACGTAGTCGGTGCGCACGCCGTCCCGCACCCGGGGCAGCGCCGGGCCCGGCACCTGGGTGGGCGCCTCCGCCGACAAGGGCAGCCGCATGTAGGCGAAGTGGCGCAGGAAGCTCAGGCCCGGCGTCTCCAGGGCGCGCGCGAGCCAGCCGATGCGGCGGCTCGGCCAGCGGTTGTCCTTGCGCCAGGCGTAGCGCACGAACTCCACGTCGTGCTGCAGCTCGCCCAGCTCCACGGCGAGGTTGCTCAGCTCGTAGGAGACGTGCTCGTTGCGGCGCACGCCGGGGCGCACGGCCAGGTGCTGGACGATCCACGTGCGCGAGTGGATGCGCAGCGCGGCGATCTGCCCCTGCAGGCCCTTGTCGTTGCCGTAGACGAGGCAGCGGCCCAGGTCGCCCGTGGAGTACACGCGGCGATGGGTGTCCACGACCTGGTCCACGGGCGTGGGATCCGTGGTGAAGGGGTAGTCCGGGTGGAAGCGGTAGCGCGCCTCCTGCATGAGCTGCCAGATCTTCTCGAAGGGCAGCGCGTAGCCCTCGGAGATGGACTGGCAGCGCGAGGCCATGAAGGAGCGCACGATGGTGTCGCGGCACTCGGTGGACAGCCCCGTGAGCCGCACCCCGGCGCGAAAGGGCCGCACCTCGCCGCCCGTGCTCTCCTCGGGCGGAATGGCCTGGATGGAGCGCACCTCCAGCCGGCACGTGGTCGTCTGACCGTCCGGCATGAGCAGCGTGGCGTCCAGGCGGGAGCCGGCCGGGAGGATCTCCCGCGAGGCGTCGAAGGAGAAGGACAGGCCCCCCACGCTCAGGTCCATCACGGGACGGGTGGTGGGCAGGCCGGTGAGCGGGGCGAGGAAGGACACCAGGTAGCGCTCGCCCGGCGCGGGCTTGAAGCGCGGCAGGCTGCGCCAGTTGCGGATGACGAGCGAGCGCGGCAGGCCCACCACGAGCCGGCCATCCATCTCGTTGACGAGCAGCAGGCTCACGCCCGAGTAGCTCTGGCCGCCCATCTCGAAGAACAGGTCCACCTCCTCGCCGATGCCCGCCTCCAACAGGCCCGAGGACTGGCCCCGGAGCACGGGCATCTCCCCCGAGCCCTCGAGGACGGGGTCCTCCACGCGCAGCTGCACCGCGGGATCGTTCGCGCGCTGCACCCACATGACGGACTCGCGCCGCAGGGCCTTGCGCAGCGTGGCCTGCACCTCGGCGGCGTCCTCCATGGTCACGCCGGGAACGGGCGGCGGCGGATGCATGACCGCGGCCCAGGCGACGTCTATCTGGAGGTGGGCTCCGAATTGATCATGAACCTGCTGGGCCCGCTGCACGTGCGCCCAGGGCGCCTGGAAGAGGACCTGTCCCGCGCGGTCGATGCTCAGGCCCTCGAGCGCCGCGCCCGGAGGGAACGTGGCGGGCGGATGGGCACCGGGCAACAGCAGGCTGGCGCCGAAGTTGCCCACCTGGAGGCAGCGCGCCATGAAGGGCTGCTCGTCCATCTGGAACTGGGCCACGTAGGAGGCCGAGGCCACCGCGAGGCTCGCCGAGCCGAAGTTCTGCAGCAGGTGCGTGAGCGTGCGGCCCAACTCCGGCCCCGACAACGCCTCGTCCAGCACGCTGAAGACATGGCCCTCGGCGGCGCTGCGCATCAGCTCCGCGAGGCCCACTGGATCCGACTGCGAGCAGAGGAAGACGCGCAGCGCGTTGGGCGCCGCGTGCGCCACCTGTCTGAGGAACAGCCGCGCGTCATCCGGCGGCGCGATGATGAGCACGGGCACCGCGTCGGCCATCTTGAAGGCCGCTTCCGTCTTGGATTCCACCGCCACCACGCGATGCGCGGGGAGCGCCGAGGCGAGCGCCGCGCGCCGACCGGCGTTGGGGTGGACCACCAATACGTCTCGAACCGGGACATTCATGGACCCCTCCTCGGCACGCGCACCACTCAGCCGATCCTGGCGCGGGCGGACCGCTCATCCAGGCCCGGCCCCTGGGCCCTCGCCTGATCTGCCCCGGTTGCTCGTGACACGAGAAAGGCTCTTCCACCATCCGACATACGAGGACACCAGGAGTTCGGGCTTGACCTCAGCCTAATGCGGTCTCGGGAATATCTTAGCGGTTCCTGACAGCCTTGGCGTCAAGTGTCCTGCGTGGATCATCCCCGACCCTCCGGGATGCCCGTTTTCACCCGGAGTATCGCACCTTGGCCGCTCTCGCTCACCTCGTTAAAAGAGGCCCATGAAGGAGATGCGATGAGCGCCCACGTGGATCTCGAGCGGGAAATCCAGGATCTGAAGAAACGGCTCAACGCCGTCATCCTGGCGCACTACTACCAAGAAAGTGAAATCCAGGACGTCGCCGACTTCGTCGGGGACAGTCTGGCGCTCGCGCAGGCCGCGGCGAAGACGACCGCGGACGTCATCGTCTTCTGTGGCGTGCACTTCATGGCCGAGACGGCGAAGATCCTCAATCCCTCGCGCACCGTGCTCCTGCCAGACCTCAAGGCGGGCTGTTCCCTCTCGGATCGCTGCCCCCCGGCGGCGTTCCGCGCTTTCAAGGAAAAACACCCCGATCACTTCGTGGTGAGCTACGTGAACAGCTCCGCCGCGGTGAAGGCCCTGAGCGACGTCATCTGCACGTCCTCCAACGCGGTGAAGATCGTCCAGCGTGTGCCGCCAGAGCGGAACATTCTTTTCGCACCGGATCAGCACCTGGGCCGGTATGTGATGAAACAGACAGGGCGGGACATGGTGCTGTGGCCGGGCAGCTGCATCGTGCATGAGATTTTCAGTGAGAAGAAGCTCGTGCAGCTCAAGGTCCAGCACCCGGACGCCGAGGTGGTGGCGCACCCGGAGTGCGAGTCGGCGGTGCTCCGACACGCCGACTTCATTGGTTCCACCAAGGCGCTGTTGGATCACGTGCTGGCCAGTCCCAAACGCACGTTCATCGTGGTGACCGAGGCGGGCATCCTCCACCAGATGAAGCGCGGAGCTCCGGACAAACACTTCATCCCCGCACCTCCAGACAATGACTGCGCATGCAATGAATGTCCTTACATGCGGCTCAACACCCTGGAGAAGCTCTACCAGTGCATGAGGGACGGCACGCCGCAGCTCACCCTGCCCCCGGAGTTGCAGAGCGCGGCGCTCGCACCGCTGCGGCGCATGCTGGAGTGGTCACTGTGAAGCATTGACGCGGCGCGCCGTCCACGTCGGCGCGCGCAAATCCGTCGCGGTGCCGTAATCGTGCCTTGCACCGCGCCCGGTTAGGGTGCGACTTGGAGCCATCTATGGGTTTTCGATTCGTCGCACTCCCTGGCCACCGCCTGGTGGCTCATCCCCAAACGCTGCCCGCCGACGAGCGGCTCGAGCCGGAACTGCCGCCCTTGCAGGAGGCGGTGGAGCGGGCCCTGGCGAGCGCGCAGTTCCGTGACGTGAAGGCGCGCGACAAGCTGCGCGCGCTGCTCACGAGCGATCGCCAGCCCACGCTGGGCAGCCCCGCGCCGGGACAGGGTCCCTCGGCGGTGTTCGCCCAGCCGCCCCAGGACTTGCCCGCGCTGCTGCGCCTGGCGGACGAGTTGGAGGCGCTGGCCAAGCGCGAGGCGGGCGAGCGGGCGCTCGTCTGGAACTGTGGGGGGTGTGGGGCGCGCTACGCGGTGCCCCTGGCGCTGGCGCGCACGGTGTCCATCCGCTGCGAGCGCTGCGGCGGTTCGGTGGAGCTCAACCCCGGGCGCAGCGTGGGCGAGGAGTCGCTCGTCGACCCGTTCCTGGGCACGGTGAACAACGCCCGCTACGCGCTGGCCGGCTTCTTCCGCGAGGCCATGGCCCGGGGCTGGCCGGTGCTGGTGTCCACCGAAGAGGGCGGCGACGCCAGCTGACGGCGGGCGCTCACGCCTCGAGTCCGTCCCGCGGGGCCTCGTGCATCGCGGGCGGCTCGGCCTCCAGGGGCGCGGGCTCCTCTCGGCCGGGCTTCTTGCACCGGGGGCACTCGCACGTGCCCTTCTTGCAGGTGCAGTCCGCGGCGCTGCCGCACTGGCACCGGGCGGCGTGCGGCACGTCCAGGGCGTCCTCGGGCGGCGCCTTCGACACGTCCTTCGCGGGCGCGGGCGCCGTCTGGGCCTTGTCCGCGGCCCGGTGGTGCTCACACGCGCGCGCCTCCCCCGCGACGAGCAGGGTCCCGCCCAGGGCCACCAGCGCCATCAGCATGTCCTTGTGCCTCATGTCCGTGAACCTCCCGAGGTGAACACGGGCACCTCGCGACCACCCTTGGCTATAGCGCAGGCCTCCCACGCTGTCCAAGCGGCCCGAGGCTCGCGAGTGCCCCCGGCGCCACGTACAGTCCGCGCCCTCGTGTCCGCGCGACCCTCCCGCCCGCTCTTCGCCGCCGCCCTGCTGCTGGGCGCCCTGCCCCTGTGGCTGTCCTCGCACCTGCCCCAGGTGGACCTGCCCCAGCACCTGCACCTCATCTCCGTGCTGCACCGGCTGGAGGACCCCACCACGCTCTACCCCGGCGTGTTCGCCGCGCGGCACGAGCTGACGCCCTACCTGGGCTACTACCACGCCGTCAGCCTGCTGCATTGGCTGCTGCCCCTGGACCTGGCCAACCGGCTCTTCCTGTCCGCGTACGTGGTGGGCCTGCCCCTGTCGCTCGCCTTCCTGCTGCGCGCGCTGGGTCGGCCCACCTGGCCCGCCGTGCTCGCGCTGCCCCTGGCCTACGGCGACAACTTCGGCTGGGGCTTCATCAACTACCTGGCCGCCCTGCCCCTGGCGCTCGTGTGCTGTGGCTGCTTCCTGCGCGCCCTCACGGACACGCCGCGCCGGCGCGCCTGGGCCGCGGGGCTCGCCCTCGCCCTGGTCGCCGTGCTGCTCTTCCACGTGCAGGTGTTCGCCTTCCTCGCGCTGGCCCTGCCCTGGTTGCTCTTCACCACGCCGGTGGACGAGGACGGGGCGATCCCCGGCCTCTGGGCGCGCGTGGGGCCCCGACTGCCGGCGCTCGCGGGCGTGGTGCCCGGCGTGGCGCTCTTCCTCGCGTGGGTGGTGCTGCGGCTGGGGCAGCCCTCGCGGGTGGAGGTCGGCGCGCCCTGGATGGCGTGGGGCCCCATGCTCTCGCCCGAGAACCTCGCCTGGAAGAGCTTCGCGCAGAACCGGGCCGAGTTCCTCGACGTGCTCGCCAACCTGCTGCGCGACGGATCGGACCGCCTGCCCCTGTACGCGGTGGCCGCGGTGGCCGCGGGGGCCACGGTGCTCGGCGTGCTCCGGCCCGCCCCCAGTCCCGAGCGCCCGCTCGCGCGGCTGCGTCTGCCCGGCCTCGCCCTGCTCGCGCTCGGCCTCTACTTCCTGCTGCCCTTCGACATCCGCGGCTACACCTACTACCTCAACACCCGCTACGCGCAGCTCGCCGCCCTGCTCGTGCTCGCGAGCGTGCCGGTGACACGGCCCCCCTTCGAGCGGGCGCTGCTCGGAGCCGGGGCCGCGTGCGCCCTGCCGCTCGCGCTCGTGCTGGGCCAGGGCTTCCGCGCCTTCGCCCGCGAGGCCGCCGAGTGGGACACGCTCGTGGCCGCCACCGCCGCCCGGCCCCGGGTGATGGGGCTCGTCTTCGACGCCCGCTCGCGGGTGATGCACCACCCCGTCTTCCTGCACGGCGCCGCCGAGCTCGCCCGCGCCCGGGGCGGCCTCACCAACTTCAGCTTCGCCCTCACCCCCCACTCGCCCCTGCGCTACCGCGGCACGCCGCCGCCCACCTTCCCCTCCGAGTGGCGGCCCCAGGAGTTCCAGTACGCCACCCAGGGCCTCGCCTACGACCACTTCCTCGTGCGGGGCGTGGACCCCTCGCGCATCTTCGGCGCCCGGCTCCAGCAGGAGCTGGCGGTGGCCGCCCAGGCCGGAGACAGTTGGCTGGTGCGCCGCCGCTGAGCGCGGGGCGGCTGCAACTGTGGGCCAGTGGTCGCCCCCGCCCGCGGGACGGCGCCGGGGTCTTTCCTGGCGCGGCGAGCGCGCTACATGTCGTGGCCATGTTCAACGCCCGCCCCTCGCCGACCGATCCCCGCGCGTTGCTGGATGCCCTGCGCACGGACCATGAGCTGCCCGGCCTGCCGCCCGAGGCCGTCGCGCGTGCCCGCCCCTGGGCCAGCGCGCCCGCCGCCGCGCCCCCCGCCGACGTCGCGGCCCTGCCCGAGCCCCTCGCGCTCGCCCTGCTCGAGGGCGCCGTCCAGGCCGGAGCCGCCGCGCTCGCCGAGGCGCTCGCGGGCGCGGAGAACAAGGTCCTGGCCAAGGCGGCCCGCAAGGCGCTCTACCAGCTGCGCTCGCGTGGCATCGCGGTCGCCCCGCCCGCGCGCCCGTCCGCCCCCGAGGCCCCGGCGCCGGACGCCCCGCCCGCCGAGGCCCTGCCCGCCCTGCTCACCAGCATCGACGGCACCGGCGAGCGGGTGCTGGAGATTCCCCGGCTCTTGCGTGGCGGCGGCGTGGAGGCCATCCAGGTGCTCACCTCGGACGAGACGGGGGTGACGCGCCTGCAGGTGGCGGAGATGAACCGGGGCGACTACCGCCGGGCGGCCCGCCAGGCCACGAGCCCCGGCCCCGACGCCGCCGTGGAGCTTCCCCTCGCCGAGGCCCTGGAGCGACTGGCCCAGGCCGCGGGCCTCAACCTGCGCACGGGCACCGCCTTCCCGCCGGGCCTCGACGCCGTGCTGCGACACCTCGACGTGCGGCCACGCGAGGACGCCCCGCCCGCGCTCCCCGCGCCCGAGCCCGAGGACGAGCGGCTCGCCCAGGAAGCCCACGCGCTCCATGACGAGGAGGAGATGCGCGGCTGGCTGCCGCCCCTGAGCGCGCTGGAGCACCTGGCGCGCGCCGTGGCCGAGCTGCGCCAGAGCCCGCTCACGCTCACCCCCGCCCAGCGCAACGCGGAGCTGCTCGGGCTCGCCCAGGCCCGCGCGCGCGACTTCCTCGCCGCCGAGCCCATGCGCCAGCTCCAGGCCCACCGCGTCTGGGAGATGGCGCTGCACTTCGAGCGGCTGGGCAAGGAGCGGCCCGCCCGCCTGGCACGCGCCGAGGCCCGACTGCTCGCGCACGGCCCCGCGGACCGCGTCTCGCGCTTCGCCGAGCGTCTGTTCGAGAAGGCCCTGCTCGTCACCCTCGCCGGGAGCGCCGCGTCCACCGCGCGCTCCACCGCCGAGGCCCCGCGCCCCCAGGGCCCCGCGCCCACCCCTCCCGGAGCCCGGGAGGGCGAGCGGCGCAGCCCTGGCGGCATCATCCTGCCCTAGGCCGTCACCCGCGCGTGCAGCAGCAGGTCCAGGTTCTCCAGCTCCCACGCCCGCGCCCGCGCGTGGTCGTGGAAGCGCCGCTCGTGCTGCATGAACTCGGGCGGGTGGATGCAGCGCCGACCGTCCTCGCCCCGGCGCGTGCGGTACACATGGTGCAACATCTCGTGGAACACGATGGACTCCACGAAGTAGCGCGGCACCACGGGCTGATCCAACGCCGGGTGGATGCGGATGACGCGCGAGTCGGCCGAGTAGGAGCCCATCTTGATGCTCTTGCGCGGCCGGGTGACCTTGGGCGCGGGCCCGTAGGTGATGGCGGCGTCCACGCGGCCCTGGAAGTAGCGCTCGTTGAGCCGCTCGAAGATGCGGCCCAGGTCGTGGTGCTGCCCGGAGGGCTCCAGCCGCAGCCGCTTGCGCATCTGCGCGGGGGACACCCGGCGGATGTACGCCTTGTTGCGCTCGATGAAGCGGTCGAGCGTCGCGCTCGCGTCCGCGTCCCCGTGGCGCATGTAATCCGCGAGCGCCTGGATGATGTCATCCGCCGCCACGAGGAACATGTGATGCAGCCGCACCCGCCACAGCGCCCGCTGCCGCTGGAAGGTGAGCATGGTGTGTGTGTTGTCGTGAACCTCGACCGCCACCGCGCCCTTGAGCCGGGTGCGCAGACGGCGCTCGAGCACGCGCCGCCACACCTTGAGCAACCGGTTGGGTTCGGGTGACAGCGACTGCTCTCGGGCGATCCGCCCCGCCGGCGAGGTCCGCTTCTTCGCCAGATTCTTCTTCTTCGCGCGAGCCATGGAGGGGGAAGAGTTTAAAGGCCCCCCTGACATGTGTAAACGCGATCAGCGGAACGAAACCCCTGCAAATCCAATGGCTTATGGCCACTCCCTCGTACCCCCGCCCACTTGTCCGCAGGAGGGGCAGGGCGGCGCATATGCCCCCCTGTCCGCCCCGCCTACCGCCAGGTTCCCGAGGGACAACGCAGCGTGAAGGTGAACTTGTCCGGTGAGGTCTCGGGCACGGTCAGTTCGTGATTTGTGTTGGAACTCCGGGCACCTGGACACCGGGCCCGCACCTTCACCGGTCCAGGCATCAGGGTCCGGGTGCCGTTGGGCTTCACCTTCGCCCCCTCCACCCTCACCAGGCTGCCGGCCGGGGCCTTGAATTGCACCTGCACCTTCCGGGGTGCGCGGGTGTCAGGAGGTGTGTTCCGAGCGTCCACCGTGGCACCGGAGGCCGTACCCGCGAGCCCCGCGGCGGAGGGGGCCCCGGCGGTGGGCGCGGCCGGGGCGGGGGGGGTCGTCGGCGGTGCCGCGTCCGCCTGAGCGCTGGAGGGGGTCCCGGTCGTCTCGGAGGGCGGGGGCACCACGACCCGCTCCGCGCGCGGCTTCATCCGAGGCGCGGGCGGCGGCGGTTGGGTGAAGTAGAGCCACGCCATGCCCAGGCCCAGCACCACGACGAGCGCGGTGAAGGCGACCATCACCAGGCGCAGCCGGCTGGGCGGCCGGGGCACGGGGCCCACCTTGCTCACGCCCGTCTGGGTGGTGTGGTGCACGGCGTAGTTCGAGGTGGACTCGTCGTCGTCGTCGTCGTTGAGGGGCGGCTCGGTGCGCGACACGCCCGACAGCGAGACGCCACGCGACGCGGTGCGCTCGGCGAAGGACTCGACCGGAATCCGCGAGCCGGAACCGCGGCCCGGGCCGCGATCATTCACCGTGGAGACCGAGTGCGCGGTGGTGGACGAGGGCTCGTCCTCCTCGTCGGGCACGGGCGGCGTGGAGCGGCGGCGATCCATCGCGAGGGGCGCCTCGGAGGGCTTGCGCGGGGGCGTCGGCGCGGGCCGGCGTCCCCCGGGCGTGCGGCCAAAACGCTCGTGGGCGGTGGCCTCGTCCTCGTCCTCGTCGTCCGGCACCGGAGGCGGCGCCCGGGTGGGCGTGCGCGCCAGGGGACGCGCGGGCGTCGCCCTTCCGGGCAGGGTCCCCACGGCGGTGGGCTCGTCGCCCTCTTCCTCGCCCAGGGACTCGGCGGCGAGCAGATCCCGGGGTCGGGACATCTCGGTGGCCATGTCGGCGTCGTCCGAGTCGCCCATGAGCGGCAGCTCCGGCGCGCTCGGGGCGCGCCGCTTGGGGCGCGAGGCGAGGCCCGCGGGCGGCACCAGGGAGGCCAGGTCCTTGCGCCCGCCGGAGAT
Organism: Archangium primigenium; assembly: GCF_016904885.1. NCBI lineage: Bacteria > Pseudomonadati > Myxococcota > Myxococcia > Myxococcales > Archangiaceae > Melittangium > [Archangium] primigenium. Next base: position 3,621,162 of record NZ_JADWYI010000001.1, on the reverse strand, counting down.
GGGCACGTGCAGCTGGGTGCGCTCCTCCTCCGCGCCGAGCAGGCGCGCCACGTAGGCCGCCACGTCGTTGCTCTGGCGCAGCGCGCCCGAGTCCAGGAGCGTCTCCAGGTCCGCCTGCACCTGCGAGGCGTGCTGGTAGCGCTGGGTGCGGTCCTTGATGAGGCACTTCATCACGATGCGCGACAGTTCCTGGGGGTAGTCGTCGCGGATGAGGTGCGGCGGAGACGGGTTCTCCGAGCGGATGGCGAAGAGGATGTTCTCGGTCGAGGCCCGGGCGAAGGGGGCGCGGCCGGTGGTGATCTCATAGAGCATCACCCCGAGCGCGAAGATGTCCGAGCGGTGATCCAACCGCTCCTGGGACACCTGCTCGGGCGACAGGTAGAGGAACTTGCCCTTGATGACGCCGGGCTTGCTGCGCTCGGCGAGGGCCTCGGCCTTGGCGATGCCGAAGTCCACCAGCTTCACCGCGCCGTTGTAGCCCACCATCACGTTTTGGGGGCTCACGTCGCGGTGGATGAGCCCCAGGGGCCGGCCGTCCACGCCGCGCGAGTTGTGGGCGTGGTCCAACCCGGCGGCCACCGCCGAGCAGATGCGCGCGGCCACCGCGTAGGGCACGGCGGCGGAGAACTTCGCCTCCTCCATGAGGACGCGCCGCAGGTCCACGCCCTCCACGTACTCCATCGCGATGAAGATGCTCTCGTTGATGCGCCCCAGCTCGAACACCTGCACCACGTTGGGGTGGTGCAGCTGCGCGGCGATGCGCGCCTCGTCCAGGAACATCTGGACGAACTCGGGCTCCTCCGTGAGGTAGGGAAGGATGCGCTTGATGACCAGGAGCTCCGGATTCGGAGGTTCCTGGGCGAGGAAGAGCTCCGCCATCCCACCCGTCGCGAGACGTTTGACGAGCAGGTACTTCCCGAAGGGGGTGGCGATCTGAGGAGATTTCTCGGGAATGGCAGCACCCCAGGAATCGGACCGGAAGGAGAAGCGCGGACGCACGGCGAGCTTACCCCGGAACCCGCTCCGGGGCGGCGCCACGCACCTCCCCCGGGCTTACCAGACCCGACACCCATCCGGCTACTTCCCCCGTCCGCCGTGCCCCGCCACCGGACAGCGGAGCACGCAGGGGCCCCCTTCGCGATGACGCACACGGCCATGCGGGATGGATCTAACATCCCGCCCATGCCACCCACCCCTCACGCCTACTTCCGGGGCCTGACACCCACCCTGCACATCTCCCACCGGGGGGGCTCCTTGCTCGCGCCGGAGAACACCCTGGTCGCCTTCCGGGCGGCGGTGGAGCGCCACGGCACGCAGATGTTGGAGACGGACGTGCACCTGAGCCGCGATGGCGAGGTGGTGGTGGCGCACGACGCCACGCTGGAGCGGTGCACGGACGGGGCGGGCCCGCTCGCGGCGCTCACCCTGGCGGAGTTGCAGCGGCTGGACGCGGGCCATGGCTTCACCCGGGACGGCGGCCAGAGCCACCCCTTCCGGGGCCAGGGCGCGCGGATGCCCTCCCTGCGTGAGGTGCTGCGGGCCTTTCCGGACCTGCGGCTCAACATCGAGGTGAAGCCGGACACGCCGGGCATCGAGGACGCCTTCCTCCAGGTGCTGCGCGAGGAGCGGGCGCTCGAGCGCGTGTGCGTGGGCAGCGAGCAGGACGCGGTGGCCGAGCGGCTCGTGCGGGTGATGCCGGACGCCTGCCACTTCTATCCCCGCGACGCGCTCACCGCCTTCGTGCTCTCGGTGCGCGCCGGCGAGGCGCCCCCGGAGGACGCGCGCTACAGCGTGCTGGACATGCCGCTGTACTTCGGAGACGTGCGCCTGGTGGACGAGGCGCTGCTGCGCGAGACGCGGGCCCGGGGCAAGTGGATCAACGTCTGGACGGTGGACGAGCCCGAGGAGATGCGCCAGTTGGTGGCCGAGGGCGTGGGGGGCATCATGACGGATCGGCCGGATCTCCTGCGCCAGGTCTTGGACGCGTCCCACAACCCGCGTTAAGCCCATGGCCCGTATGCCCCGCCCTCCCGCCCGCAAGCGCGCTCCGAAGACGTCCGAGTCCTCGCCTCCTTCCGCGCCCCTGGAGGTGCTCGTGCCCCCCGCCGAGCCGCCTCCGCCCGCCCCGGCCGCGTCGCGCAACACGGTGAAGCGGGTGCGGGTGCCCCGCGCGCGGCGCTTCGTGGCCCTGGCCGGCAACATCGGCGCGGGCAAGACGACCGCCGCCAAGCTCATCAGCCAGGCCTTCGGCTTCGAGCTGTTCGACGAGCCCGTCATCGACAACCGCTTCCTCAAGGACTACTACGCCAACATGGGGCGGTGGTCCTTCACCCTCCAGCTGGAGTTCCTCATCCGGCGCGTGGAGCACCACGAACTCATCCACTCGGTGAAGAAGAGCTGCGTGCAGGACCGCACGCTCTACGAGGATCCGGAGATCTTCGCCAAGTACCTGCATGGCCTGGGGCACCTGACCAACGCGGAGCTGGACCTGTACTTCGAGTACTTCCAGCGCCTCACGCGCGGCATCGTGCAGCCGGACAAGGTCATCTGCTTCGACGTGTCCCAGGTGGACGTGCTGCTCGGGCGCATCCTCGAGCGCGGCCGCGAGGAGGAGAAGGGCATGCAGAAGGGCTTTCTCCGGGGCCTCAATGGCTACTACGCCAGCTTCCCCCAGGTGCTGCAGAACAAGTACGGCGTGGACTGCCTGGTGCTGGATGTCTCCACCCAGGACATCCGCTCCGGCCGGGGCCGCGAGGAGTTCCTCGACCGCGTCTCCACCTTCCTCGCCTGAACGCGCGCCCGCGCGATAGGAACCCCGCCATGCCCGAGCTTGTGCCCAAGAGCCCCCGCGAGTCCGAAGTCGTGATGACGCAGATGGTCCTCCCCTCGGACGCCAACTCGGTGAACACCGCGTTCGGCGGCAAGGTGATGGAGTGGATCGACATCTGCGGCGCCGTGGCCGCCCAGCGGCACTGCCGTCAGGTGGTGGTCACCGCGTCCATGGACGATCTGCACTTCCACGCCCCCATCAAGGTGGGCTGGACGTTGACCTTGCACTCGCGCGTCATCGCCGCGTTCCGCACCTCCATGGAGGTGGGCGTCACGGCGGTGGCGGAGAACCCGCTCACGGGCGAGAAGAACCTGACCACGAGCGCGCTGCTCACCTTCGTGGCGCTCACGGCCGAGGGCCAGCGCGTGCCCGTGCCGCCCCTCAAGCTCGACACCGAGGAGGAGCGCGCCGCGTTCCGCGAGGCCGAGCAGCGGCGCCAGGAGCGTCTGGCGCGCAAGCCCACGAGCTTCGCCTGGCAGAAGGTCATCAAGCCCGGCGCGGCGGGGTAGCGCCCCACACCGCCCCGGGCGAGACCGGGCTCAGGTCGTGAAGGACGTGCCGCAGCCGCAGGAGGACTTGGCGTTGGGGTTGTTGAACTTGAACCCCGCGCCGGTGACGGAGGTCACGAAGTCGATCTCCGTGCCCGACAGGTACTGGCTGCTCAGCGCGTCCGTGGTGAGCTTCACGCCGTCCTGCTCCCAGAGGATGTCCTGGGGCTTGGCCTCGCGCACCATGTTCAGGTCGTAGCCCAGGCCGCTGCAGCCCGCCGGCACCACGCGGATGGAGAACAGGTAGCCCTGGAACCCCTGGTCCTGGATGACCTTCTTCACCTGGGCCAGGGCGGCCGCGGTGAGCAGCACCGCCGGGGCGGGCGTGGCCGGAGCGGCGGAGGGAGTCGGGGCGGCGTTCGTCGTGGGGGTGTCCATGTGGGTCGGTCTCCTTACCAGCGCCTTATAACGCCGCTCGCCGGGATTTCCATCCCACCTGGGGCCCCAAGCGCCATCCGGAAGCGAAAACCCGGGGCTCGCGGGTTATACGTGCGCCCCATGGCCGCCACCTTCCGTGAATTGTTGTCCGCCACCCAGAAGGCGATCCGCGAAGTGTCCCAGGAGGAGGTCCGGCGCCTGCTCGAGGCGCGTGCCCCGGTGAAGCTCATCGACGTGCGCGAGGCGGACGAGTACGCGGGCGGACGGCTGCCGGGCGCCCTGCACATCCCCCGGGGCTTCCTGGAGCTGCGGATCGAGGACAAGGCCGCCCGGGACGAGGAGATCATCCTCTACTGCGCGGGGGGCACGCGCTCGGCGCTGGCCGCCGCCACGCTCGGGCACATGGGCTACACGCGCGTGGCCTCGCTCGCCGGGGGCTTCAGCCGCTGGAGCGACGCGCACCTGCCCGTGGAGAAGCCCCGCGTGCTGAGCGCCGCCCAGAAGGAGCGCTACCGCCGCCACCTCACCCTGCCCGAGGTGGGGGAAGAGGGACAGGCGAAGCTGCTCGACGCCCGGGTGCTGCTGTTGGGCGCGGGCGGCCTGGGCTCGCCCGCGGCGCTCTACCTCGCCGCGGCGGGCGTGGGCACGCTGGGGCTGGTGGACGCGGACGTGGTGGACGTGAGCAACCTGCAGCGCCAGGTGCTCCACACCCACGCGCGCGCGGGCCAGCCCAAGGTGGAGAGCGCCCGGCTGACGCTCGAGGCCCTCAACCCCGACGTGAAGGTGGTGCCCGTGCGCGAGCGGCTCACCTCCGCCAACGCCCTGGACATCCTCCGGGGCTACGACGTGGTGATCGACGGCGGCGACAACTTCCCCACGCGCTACCTGCTCAACGACGCGTGCGTCCTGCTCGGGCTGCCCAACGTGCACGGCTCCATCTTCCGCTTCGAGGGCCAGGTGACCACGTTCGTCCCCGGTCAAGGGCCCTGCTACCGCTGCCTCTACCCCACGCCGCCGCCCCCCGAGCTCGCGCCCTCCTGCGCCGAGGCGGGTGTGCTGGGCGTGCTGCCCGGCATCATCGGACTGATGCAGGCCAACGAGGCGCTCAAGCGGCTGCTCGGCGTGGGCGAGCCGCTCGTGGGCCGGCTGCTCACCTTCGACGCCCTCGGCACCCGCTTCCAGGAGCTGAAGCTGCGGCGCGACCCCCGTTGCCCCGTCTGCGCGCCCGGCGCCACGGTGGAGCTCATCGACTACGAGCGCTTCTGCGCCGCGTCCGCCTGACAGGAACCGCCATGCCCATTCCCGAGATCGATCCCCCTACCCTCGCCGCCCAGCTCTCCAGCCCCCCGGAGTCGCGGCCGGTGCTGCTCGACGTGCGCTTTCCCGAGGAGAACGCGTTCGTGGCGCTGCCGGACTCGGTGCTCATCCCCCTGCCGGAGCTGGACGAGCGCGCCGACGAGCTGGAGGCCTTCCGCCACCGGCCCATCGTCGTGTACTGCCACCACGGCGTGCGCAGCCTGGATGGCACCGCCTACCTGCGCGCGCGGGGCCTGGACGCCATGTCCCTGCGCGGCGGCATCGACCTCTACTCGCGCGTGGTGGACCCGAGGCTGCCCCGCTACTGAGCGCCGCCCTGGATGAGCTTGGAGACGTTGACTTCCTTGTCCTCGATGCCGTGCGCCTTCACGTCCACGTCCACGAGGACCTCCTCCTTGAGCATGGGGCTGCGCAGCACCAGGTGGTGGCTGCCCTCCATGAGCTGGAACGACAGGCCCGGCTGGTAGAGGCCGAGCTTCTGGCCATCCCGGAAGATCTCCACGCCGGAGACGCTGCGCGGCACGAGCTTCAGGCGCACCTGACCCGTCTTGAACTCCTCCGGCGGCAGGATCTTGTGCTCGTTGGGCTCGCCGAAGGGCACCTCGATCTCCTTGTGGATGCCGAGCTGCTTGTTCTCCAGCACGAGCGTGTCCTGCAGGTGCGCGCCGGACATATTGCGCAGCGGCGTCTTGCCCAGGGCCGTGAGGGGCGCCTCGGAGCGACAGCGCGCGCTGTGCTTCACGGACACCTCCACGGGCGGGTTGGTCTCCAGGGTGATGAAGATGCCCTGCCCGTCCATGGCGGTGCTGCTGAGCATGTCCATCAACTGCTTGCGGAAGAGCAGCCCGCCGCCCAGCACGAGCGCGACACCCACCAGGCCGAACACCGTCTTGAGCGGCAGCGCGCGGCGCGAGCGGCGGCCCGACGCGGCGGCCTTGCCTCTCGGCGAGCTGTCCTCCTCCTCGGGCCGTGACACCCGGGGCTGGGCGGACGTGCGGCGCCGCACGGGCGGCGGCGCGTCGGCCGTCTCCGGGCGGGACACCACGCCCGTGCGCCGACGCACGCCGGAGTCCGACACGGACGCCGCCGGGGCCATGCCCGTGCGCCGACGCACCGGCTCGGGCTCGGGCGGCGGCAGCATGGTGCGCTCGGGATCGTCCTCGTCCTCCTCGGGACGCGGCCGCAGGGCCATGGACGAGCGCGAGGCGCGCGGCGGCTCCTCCGACTCGGCCTCACTGGGTCGGACGCCCGTGCGGCGGGGCATGGCGTCGGCCGAGCCCGCGCGGCGCATGCCCGTGGACTCGGGGGAGGCGCTGCGGTTGACGTCCACGCGGCTGGGCTGACGCGCCTGCGCACCCGTCAGGGAGCGGCGCGGAGGCGGGGGCTCCTGCGCCGGGCGGCGGCGCGGCTCGAGGCCCACCTCGGTGGACTGGGGCGCCTGCCACTCCTCGTCCTCCAGGTCCGTCATCGGCAGGGTGCGCGACTCGGTGCGCTTGAGCGCCGGACGCGCCGAGGTGCGGCGCACGTTGGTGTGCTGCATCTCGCCCGGCGGTGCCTCCCACGCCATGTCCTTGCCGGACGGGGACGCCGACGCGCGCTGCTCGCGGCCGGTGTTGCGCGAGGACGGCCGCTCCTCGCCCGAGGGGAACTCCGGCGCCGCGGGGGCCGCCGTCACCGACTCGCCCTCGCTGCGCGGCTCGGGGTTGCCGCTGCGCCGCTCCTCGTCCAGCCGGTCGGCGAACAGCGCCTCCATCAGCTCGGAGATCTGCACCGAGCCGGCCACCCAGCGCTGGCTGACGAGGAACTCCTCGAGCGCCGTCTGCAGCTGGCGCGCGTCGCGGTAGCGATCATCGGCCGCCTTGGCCAGGGCGCGCATCACCACCGCGTCCAGTTCCCGGGGCACGTCCGCCACCTGCGAGGGCGGCGGGATGTTGCACTCGAGCGCCGCCTGGAGCGTGGCCAGCTCCATGTCGCGCTTGAGGGGCCGCTCGCTGGTGAGCATCTCGTAGAGCACCAGACCGATGGCGAAGATGTCCGCGCGGTGATCCAACGCCTTGCCCGCGGCCTGCTCCGGCGCCATGTAGGCGAACTTGCCCTTGATGGCGCCCGACTTCGTCATGGACGCCTGGTCCGCCGCCTTGGCGATGCCGAAGTCCACCAGCTTCACCGAGCCGTCGAAGCTCACCAGGATGTTCTGCGGCGAGATGTCGCGGTGCACGACCTTGAGGGGCCGGCCCGAGTCATCCGTGCGCGTGTGCGCGTAGTAGAGGCCCTCGCACGCCGCGGCCACGATGCGGATGGCCAGCGGCTGGGCGATCCACCCGCCCGCGTTGAACGCCTTGCGCAAGACCCGGCCCAGGTCCTCGCCGTGGATGTACTCCATGGCGATGTAGTAGGTGCCGTTGGCCTCGCCGAACTCGTACACCTGCGCGATGCTCGGGTGGTTGAACTTGGCGGCGATGAGCGCTTCGTTGCGGAACATCTCCACGAATTCGCGATCCTCCGCCAGGTGCGGGAGGATGCGCTTGACCACCACGTTCTTGGCGAAGCCCTCGATGCCCCGCTGGCGCGCGAGCCACACCTCGGCCATGCCACCCGTGGCAAGCTTCTTGATGAGCTGATATTTGCCTAAGATTTGTGGAGTCATCCCGGGTAGCTCGCCGGGGGGAGCAAGCGCGAAGTGAAAGAGGTCAGGGCGGCACATCTTAGGCGACCCACCGGGTCGAGGCAAAGACGACCGGCGCGAAAACGCATGCTCCCTCTCATGGCGGCCCTGGGCCTGGCCACCGCCATGGCCGTGAGCGCCCAGCCGGGACCAGGCGGGCGGACGGACATCATCCAGATGACGCCCCAGGACGACGTCATCACCCTGCGCTGGTCGGACACCGAGGAGCGCCTGGTGGGCACCTTGCGCCCGGCGCCCCCGCGCAAGGGCGAGCCGTTCAAGCTCGCCCTGGACGTGGGCAGCTTCGAGGGCGCGCCCTTCGAGGGGCCCCTCATCCTCACGCTGCGGCCCGGGGGCACCTCCGGCGGGGAGACCCGCACCGTCAAGCGCCAGGGCCGTCACTGGGAGGCCACCTTCACCCCCGAGCAGGAGGGGCCCTACCAGCTCGACGTGTTCTTCCAGACCACGCGCAACAAGTCCCTGCACGGCGCGTTCGACGTGGCCTCCGCCCGGATTCCCCGCCAGTGGGCCTGGGGGTTGTTGATCGTCGGGGCGCTCGCCCTGGTCGGCTACACCGTGTTCACCCTCCTCAAGGGAAACCGGGCCGACGCGGCCCCCCCTCCCCCACCGACCGGCCCTGTCCCCGAGTCCATGTCCGGACCCACCGCCGAGCCGCCCGCCGAGCCGCCCGCCGAGCCCGTCGGGGCCCCCGTCGTGCCTCCGACGGCTCCCGTGGCACCGGCGCCTCCCGCGGCCGCCGAGCCCGCCGCGACCCCGGCCGAGCCCGCGGCCCCGCCGACGCCCGACCCCCCCCGCGACCCGTAATCTTCGCCCACGCCGCCCGTAATTTTCACAGCCGCGCCGCCCCCGTGACGCGGGAGGCGATGGCGCCCGGGGCCCTCCGAGGGCCTTGCGCCGACCACTGCCCAACAGAAAACCCCCTTCTCTGTCGCCCCGCGGACGGTGGGTGGCGGTAGGCACTCTCGTTGCACGGCACACCTCCCACGGCGGGTGGGAGGCGGACATGAGCGCGGGGCATTGGAGTTCGATCGGGAGGGGGGGCCTCGTCGCCTCACTGCTGTGGGGGAGTCTCCCGGCAGGGGCGGATGAGCTGCCCCCGCCCCTGGAAGCCCCCCGGCAGGAGAAGCCCCTCACCGGCAGTGGTCTGGAGCCGCCCCAGGCGGGAGGCCCCGCCCGTCAGCCCGTGTCCGAGGGCGGTGAGGGTGTGCTGCCGGACAAGAAGGGCTTCCAGGTGCGCCCCTTCGGCCGCGTCTACGCGCGCATGCGGGCCGACGAGCGCGACGACTTCGCGCGCTCGCTCTCCATCCCCTCCGCGCGCGTGGGCCTCGCCGCGTCGCTGTCGCACGTGGACGCCGAGGTGACGGCGGACCTGTCCAGCAAGTCGATGCTCAAGGACGCCTTCCTGCGCATCGCCTCCGACTCCAAGCAGCTGCGGCTCTATGGCGGCCAGTTCAAGGCGCCCTTCCTCCAGCGCGAGCTGGACTCCTCCTGGGCCCTGCCCGTGGTGCGGCGCGGCCTGCTGGCCGACTACCTGGAGGACACGCACAAGCTGGGCGGCCGGCGCCTGGGGCTCATGGGCGAGGTGAACGTCAAGCAGGCCTGGCGGCTGCGCGTGTCGGGCGGCGTCTTCGAGGGCGCCAAGGACGCGAGCGGCACGCGCCTGGGCGAGGACGCGTCGCTGCGCGTGACGGTGCGCCCCTTCAAGCGCCTCACCCTGGGCGCGAGCAGCTACCTCACCGAGGTCTTCTCCGGCACGCGCCACCACGCGCTGGCCGCCAACGCGGCGTGGCGCCTGGGCGGCCTGGAGCTGTCGGGCGAGCTCGTCAACGGCCGCATCGCGCCCGGCCCCTTCCGGGGGGGCATGGCACTGGCCAGTTATGTGCTGCCGGTGGGCCTGGAGGGCTGGGCGCTGCAGCCGCTGGCGGGCGCCGAGCTGCTTCAGCTCACCGGGCCCCTGCGGGCCCGGGGCTATGCACTGGTGGGGGGCGTCAACATCCTCTACTCGCAGCACTTCAAGGCCCAGTTCCAGGCCGAGCACGCGCTGAGGCCCGGAGATGAGCTCGCGGGACTCGAATTCTCAATGCAGCTGGCCACCCGCTTCTAGCGGACAAGGAGGAAAGACACATGATCCAGTTCGCGGAAGGGGACGTCACCAAGTTGCGCCGGGAGTTCAAGCTCATCCTCGGCCAGGACGCGGCGCTCGCGCTGTGCACGCGGCTGTCGGGCTCCATCGACACCCCGCCTCCCGCGCCCACGCGCATCACCTCGGTGTACTTCGACAAGCCGGGCTATCCGCTCACGCTGCGCTCGCTGCGCACGCCCATGGACTGCCTCAAGGTGCGCACCAAGGAGTACGCGCCGGACGTGGGGGCCTCGGGCCAGGAGCGCGTGGTGCTGGAGGTCAAGCGCGAGCGCAACGGCGTCACCCAGAAGCGCCGGGTGTGGGTGCCGCGCGCGGAGCTGGGCCAGGTGCTGCGCGGCGGCGCGCGCCTGCTGCCGCTCATCGCCGGGGGCAGCCTCATGCCGGTGCTGGCGGTGACCTATCAGCGGCACGTGTACCAGTGCTCCCAGTCCTGGCGCGTGACGGTGGACCGCGAGGTCGGCTTCCACCGGGTGACGAGCGCGCTGGCGCTCGGGCAGACGACCTTGAGCGCGGAGCGGTTGGGCGCGCCGCTCGTGCGGGACGAGCGGGTGGTGGTGGAAGTGAAGCACCTGGGGGAGGAGCTGCCCGAGTGGCTCGCGGCACTCAACCCGGGGCGCAAACCGGCGTACAGCAAGTTCGCCGAGGGGATGGCGAGGATTCACGACTTCGTCGCGGATCGGCTCGCGGAGGGATAGGCACCGTGTTCATCGACTTCGAAGGCATTGACGGCAGCGGAAAGACGACCTTGTCCAACCTCCTCGCGGCGCGGCTCGGCCGGCTGGGCTACAAGGTCGCCCATGCGCGCGAGGGCGGCGAGCTGGCCTCGCCCATCGCCCGGCGCATCCGCGATCTCACGCGCGACTCCACCCTCTTGGAGATGGGCGCGCGCACCGAGTTCTTCCTCAACCTGGCGCGCGACGCGCAGCAGCTCGAGGAGATCATCGCCCCGTCGCTCGCGCGCGGCGAGGTGTGCATCAGCGACCGCTACCTCTACTCCCAGCTCGCCCTGACCGGGGGCGGGCGCGGCCTGCCACCCGACGCCCTCGAGGCGCCGTGTGAGCTGGCCTCCCAGGGCGTGTGGCCGGACCTGGTCATCCTCGTGGACGTGGAGCCGGAGCTCGCCCGGCTGCGCAAGCGCCTGGGCAAGAGCCAGTCCGGACGCGCCGCGGACTCCGACAGCCGCAAGGGCCTGGCGGGCGCGGGGCTCGCCGTGCGCATGCGCGAGACCTTCCGCGCCATGGCCCAGCGCGACCCCTCGCGCTGGATCATCCTGGAGAACAACGACGTGCCCCTGCACGTGCTGGAGCAGCGGCTGGTGGACGCGGTGGTGGCCCGGCTCCAGGGCCGCGAGGCCGTGCCCCTCCTCCAGGCGCCCCGCCGCGCGACGAACGTGCCGGAGAGCCTGGACGCCGTGGAGGAGCACTTCCTCCGGGCGCTGGACGAGGTGGAGACGCGCGAGCCCCAGCTCGCCACGTGGCTGCTCGGCGGCGTGCCCGGTCTCTCCGCGCACCAGCGGCGGCTGGCCTGTGTGGAGCGCTTCCCGGGCCTCACGGTGCGCGGCCTCGTTGGCCTGGAGGACGAGCCGGCCTGGGCCCTGCGCGAGATGCTCACGGAGGTGGTGCCCCGGGACGTGGCCCAGAGCCTGGGCGCCTCGCCCGCGCCCCAGGCCATGGCCCTGCGCGATCGGCTGAGCACCGAGGCGCCCGCGGAGGTGCTCGCGGGCCTCAAGCGCAACGACTCGGCCCAGGCCTGGTCCCTGCGCGAGTGGGGCCTGCGCGAGGGGCACCTGACCCACGTGCTGTGTGGCCTCGCGGGCCTGGAGGACGAGACGGCCTGGGGCGTGCGGGAGCTCGGCCTCAAGCGGGGCCTGTTCTCGGACGTGGCGCGCAGCCTCGCGGGCCTGGGCTCGGAGCGCGCGGACGCGCTGCGCCAGGAGCTCTTGGGCCGGGCGCGGCTGGCGGTGCTGCGCAGCACGGATGGCCTGGACACCCCGTTCGCCCGCGAGCTGCGCTTCGCGCTGGAGAACAAGGCGCGCAAGGTGGTGCTGCGCTCCATCACCGGGCTGGACACGGAGGAGGCCTGGGTGCTGCGCGAGCGTGGCGCCCCGCTCACCAAGGAGGCCCTGGACTCGGTGGACGGCATGGACGACGCGCGCGCCTGGCGGCTGCGCGAGAGCTTCGTGGACCGCTGGCCGTCCACGGTGGTGTCGTCGCTGCGCGGGCTGCCCCTCACCGAGCGTGTGGAAACGCTCGTCCTGGGTGCCCTGGAGCGGACAGGCAGCCGTCTGCCGGTGCTCCACAAGGCCTATCACCTCGTCGCCGCGGCGCACACTGCTACACTGCCGCGTGAACGCCCGGCGCCGAGAGCCCTCGACGGCGACGTCGCCCGGCCCCCGCTCTGACACATACGAGGTCGTCCACAATGGAGTCTTTCTTCACGGATATCGGTCAGGACATGGCCTCCGGCGTCTCGCTGCGAGACGCCGGCATGATGGTGCCGCGGCTGGTGGCCGCGGTGCTGCTGGGCACGGTGCTGTCGCTGCGTCCGTGGAGACTGCTCTCCGGACGCCCCCTGCCCAAGGCGGACATGGTGCAGGCGCAGATCCTCCTGTGCACCGCGGCGGCCGTCATCACCGCGGTCATCGGCAACAGCATGGCCAAGGCCTTTGGCCTCGTGGGCCTGGGCGGCTTCGTGCGCTTCCGCTCGGGACTCAAGGATCCGCGCGACGCCGCCATCCTCTTCCTCGTCATCGGCCTGGGCATGGCGTGCGGCCACGGCAGCCTGGGCCTGGCGGGCGTGGGCACCCTCTTCGTCGGCCTGCTGCTGTGGGTGCTCGAGCTGTTCGAGAAGAAGGACAAGGAGGCCTCGGCGAGCGAGCCGCGGCCGCGCATGCTCGTGTCGGCGCAGGCCGATGACCTGGTGGGCGCCGAGGAGTGGCTGCGCAAGACGCTGGGCGAGCGCAACGTGATGGTGCGCGCGTGCGCCATGGACTTCGACGGGCGGCGCGTGGAGCTGGAAGTGGAGGAGAAGGAGCCGGGTGTGCTCGCGTCGGCGCTGGCTGGCGCCTCGGGCGGACCCGTGCGCGGCTTGCGGTGGATGGAGATGCCCGCCCGCAAGGGCGGCAAGGAGGAACGCGGATGAAACGCTGGAGCTGGACCGCGCTGGTGGCGGCGGGGTGTCTGGTGGGGTGCGGTATCGGCGGCAGTCTTCCTGGCGCGGGGGGGGAAACCTCCGTCACCAATCCGGACGGGAGCGTCACCCTGCCGGACATTCCCTCGGAGGGGGACTCGGGCAAGCCCTCCACCCCCGAGGCCTTCACCACGCTGTGGCCCCTCACGAAGGGCTCCACGTGGACCTACCGCATCACCGACCCCTCCAAGGGCGTCTTCGAGAAGCGGGTGGAGATCCTCGGCGAGCAGGGCATCCCGGACACGACCATGACGGGCACCGCCGTGCTCAGCACCCAGCCCAACAAGGAGGAGATGTCCTGGCAGGTGGAGCGCAACGGCACCGTGCTGCGCCTGCGCGAGGAGGATCGCAAGCAGGGCAAGCTCGAGCAGGTGAAGACCTGGAACCCGGCGACCATCAAGTCCCTCGCCCGCGAGCAGACCCAGGGCTGGAGCTACACCTCCAACATCCGCGAGCTCACGTACACCACCGTGGACAAGACGAGCGAGGACAAGGAGAAGAGCTACGTGTGGAGCGTGACGGCGGTGAACCAGACCATCACCACGCCCGCCGGCACCTTCACCAACGCCGTGCGCGTGGAGCGCAAGCGCGGCGACAAGCTCAAGCCCGACGACGACCGCGTCTACTGGCTGGTGCCCGGCATCGGCAAGGTGCGCGAGGAAGGCGAGCGGCTCGAGGAGCTCGTCGCCCATGACGTGAAGAAGCCGTAGGGCGCCGGCGCCTTTCCGACGCCACTCCGGAGCCCCTTCGGCGCGGGCGGCGCGTCCGCTAGAACGGATGCGCCGCTCACGACCCGAATCCCGGACAACCAGTGAGTCGGGAAATACATCTCAAGAATTCCGGGTGAGGACCGAAAAGGCCGTCAAGAATTCAGCCGAAAAGGACCGGGGGCATCTGTCGGCTGACCGGCATTTGGGTTCTAGAATTCACTCTGGCGAAACTTTGCCGTCGCGAAGCCACCAGAGAGAGAGCCCCCTACGTGAGAAGGTTGTTCACACAATTGTCGAGTCTGGCGTTGGTGCTGACCGGCACTGGCGCCGCTGCCCGTCCCCTGCCGAACTACGAGGCGATCCAGGACGTCAAGCCCATGTTCCGCACGGGCGCGGGCTTCCAGCCGGCGGCGGGGATGAACCCGCGCGTCGCGCACATGGACGAGCGCCGCGGTCAGCCCAGCTTCGTTTGGGTCCACAAGGGTGACGCCACGCCCCAGCGCGCGCAGTTCACGCGCATGGCGCCCGAGAAGGCCGCGCTCGCGCAGCTCGAGGAGCACGCGCCGCTCTACGGCCTGCGGTCCTTCCAGAACACGGGCGCGAAGGTCACGTCCGTGAGCCGCAACACCCAGGGCGTCACGGTGGTCACCCTGGCGCAGGACGTGGACGGCGTGGAGGTGTTCCGCCAGTCCCTCAAGTTGCTGCTCAACGCGCACAACGAGCTGGTGGCCATCTCCGGCGCGCTGTCCCCCCACGTGTCGAGCACCACCTCCGCCGCGCGCACCCGCTTCTCGCTGGACGCGGCCTCGGCCATCGCCCGGGCCTACGAGGATCTGACGGGCCAGGCGCTGGACGCGAGCCTGCTCACCGCCATGGGCCGCGCCCAGGCGGACGACGGTCTCTACACCCACTACCAGCTCGCCTCCTACGCGCGGCCGCTGGCCGAGGGGCTGATCGTCCCGGCGCGCGCCCGGCGCGTGCTCTACCCGATGCCCGACGCGCTGGTGCCGGCCTACTACCTGGAGCTGAACACCGGCAGCATGAAGTCCACGGAGTCGGACTACTACGCCTACGTGGTGTCCGCGGTGGACGGCCAGCTGCTCTCGCGCATCAACCTCACGGCGCACGCGGACTTCTCCTACCGCGCCTGGGCGGACACCACGCCGCCCTACACGCCCAAGGACGGTCCCTCGGGCAACAGCTCCACGCCCCACCCCACGGGCGTTCCGGGCACCTACACCGCGCCCGGCTTCGAGCCGCGCTCGCTCATCACCCTGCAGAACATCCCCTTCAGCCGCAATGATCCCTGGCTGCCGGCCGGCGCCGTGGAGACCACGGGCAACAACGTGGACGCCTACGCGGACCTGAGCGAGCCGGACGGCTTCAACGCGGGCGACCTGCGCCCCGGTGTCACCGCGCCGGGCGTGTTCGACTTCTCGTTCGACGCCACGATCCAGCCCTCGGCCAACGCGACGCAGATCGCCGCGGCCACCACGCAGCTGTTCTTCGTCAACAACTGGCTGCACGACTGGTTCTACGACTCGGGCTTCGACGAGGCGTCGGGCAACGCGCAGAGCAGCAACTTCGGCCGGGGCGGTCGGGAGAAGGATCCCATCGCCGCCCAGGCGCAGGACTACAGCGGCCGCAACAACGCCAACATGTCCACGCCGGCCGACGGTGCGTCGCCGCGCATGCAGATGTACCTCTTCGACGGGCGCCAGAACGCCAAGCTCACGGCGCACGCGCCGGCGAGCGTCGCGGGGGACTACACCGTGGGCGTGGCGGGCGCGTTCGGCCCCCAGGTGTTCGACACCACGGGTGACGTGGTCGTCGCCCAGGACGACACGGCGCCGGCCTCGGACGGCTGCACGCCGCTCGTCAATGGCGCGGAGGTGACGGGGAAGATCGCCCTCATCGACCGTGGCAGCTGCGACTTCACGATCAAGGTGACGAACGCGCAGAACGCGGGCGCCATCGGCGTCATCATCGCGGACAACGTGGCGGGCCCCGCGGTGGGCCTGGGTGGCGCGTCCACCACCATCACCATCCCCACGCTGCGCATCACGCTGGCGGACGGCAACAAGCTGCGCGCCACCATCCCCGGCCTGTCGGTGAGCCTCAAGCGCGCCGCGGTGCTCGACCTGGATGGCACGGTGGACAACGCCATCGTGGCGCACGAGTGGGGCCACTACATCAGCAACCGGCTCGTGCAGAACTCCGCCGGTCTGACGAACAACCAGGGCCGCTCCATGGGCGAGGGCTGGGGTGACTTCCACTCCCTGCTGATGGTCGTGCGCGCGGAGGACATCAACGTCGCGACCAACGCCAACTGGAGCGGTGTCTACGGCATGGCCGAGTACGCCACGCGCGGCTCGTCCCAGGACAGCACCTACTTCGGCATCCGCCGCGTCGGCTACTCGACGGACATGACGAAGAACGCGCTCACCTTCCGGCACATCGCCAACGGCCAGGCGCTGCCCACCACGGCGCCCATCGTCGTCAACAGCAACGCCAACTCCCAGTTCCACAACTCGGGTGAGATCTGGGCCACCATGCTGTGGGAGTGCTACGCGTCGCTCTTGCGTGCCCATCCGTTCGCGGACGCCCAGGCGCGCATGAAGAGCTACCTGGTCAACGGCTACAAGATGACGCCCGCGGCCCCCACCTACCTGGAGGCGCGTGACGCGGTCATCGCCTCCGCCTACGCGAACGATCCCGCGGACGGCGAGCGGCTGTGGCGCGCGTTCGCCAAGCGCGGCGCCGGCGTGGGCGCCGTGGCCCCGGACCGCCTCTCCACGACCCACGTGGGCGTGGTGGAGAGCTACGCGGTGGGCGCGGACCTGGCCATCGTCTCGATCTCGCTCGCGGACGACGTGGACGCCACCTCGTGCGACCACGACGGCATCCTCGACAACGGCGAGACGGGCCGCCTGCGCATCGTCGTGCGCAACTCCGGCTCCCAGCCCGCCACGCGCGCCTCGGCCACGGTGTTCTCCGGCAGCAAGGGCGTGACCGTGGGCAACGGCGGCACGGTGGCCATCCCCACCATCCCGGTGGGCGGCACGGCCGAGGCCTTCATCCCGGTGTCGCTCAACGGCGCCTCGACCGCCCAGCGCCTGGACTTCTCCGTCGCCGCGCGTGACGAGCAGCAGGCCATCCCGGGCGACCGCACGGCCAGCCTGGCCACCCGCGGCAACTACAACGAGTCGCCCGCGAGCAGCGCCAAGGAGACGGTGGACGCCCAGACGCCGCCGTGGACCTTCGAGAACGATCCCACGCTGAGCGCCTCGAACTTCCGCGTGGTGCGTCCGGCCGCGGACCTCAACGGCTACTTCTTCGGGCCGAACGAGGGCGCGCCGACCGACCTGCGCCTCATCACCCCCGCGCTCAACGTGGGCACCGCCGCCTTCACCGTCACCTTCCGTCACGCCTACGACTTCGAGCAGGACACCACGGTCACCCCGGCGGACTACTACGACGGCGCCGTCATCGAGCTGACCCAGGACGACGGCCAGACGTGGGTGGACATCGGCACCTCGCTGTACAAAGGCGCGCTGTACAACGACGACGCTTCCTACCCGAGCAACCGCAACCCCCTCAAGGGGCGCCAGGCCATCGTGGGCCAGAGCGCGGGCTTCCCCGCCCTCACCACCGCCACGCTCAACCTGGGCACCACCTACGCGGGCAAGACGGTGCGCATCCGCTTCCGCATCGGCACGGACAACGGCGCCGCGGCCAACGGCTGGCTGCTGGATGACCTCGACTTCGGTGGCCTCACCAACAAGCCCTTCACCACCCTGGTGGCCCAGCCCGCCTCGTGCGTGACCAGCCGTCCCCCGGTGGTGTCGGCCGGCGCCAACAAGACCGTGGACGAGCGCACCGCCGTGACGCTCACGGGCAGCGCCTACTCGCCCACCAACAAGCCCCTCACCTACGCCTGGACGCAGAAGTCCGGTCCCTCGGTGACGCTCTCGGGCGCCAACACCCTCACCGCGTCCTTCACCGCGCCCGACGTGGCGGCGGACACGGACCTGGTGTTCGAGCTCTCCGCGAGCGACGGCACCGCCTCGGCCACCAGCAGCGTCACCGTGCGCGTGCTGAACCTCAACCGCGCGCCCTCCGTCAACGCGGGCCTCGACGCCCTCGTCGATGAGCGCGCGGCCGTCACCCTCATGGGCTCGGCGAGCGACGAGGACGGCGACCCCCTCACCTACCGCTGGTTCCAGACGGCGGGCACGCCCGTGGCCCTGCGCGGCGCCACGTCGCTGAGCGCCTCGTTCACCGCCCCCGAGGTCTCCAGCTCCGAGACGCTCACCTTCACCCTGTGGGTGAGCGACGGCAAGACGAGCGCCACGGACTCCGTCAACGTGGTGGTCCAGAACGTCAACCGCGCGCCCGAGCTGCTGGTGCTCGACGTGACGGCGGACGAGCGCACCACGATCCACCTGGACGCCATCGGCTACGACACCGACGGCGACACGCTCTCCTACGCCTGGACGCAGAAGTCCGGTCCCACGGTGACGCTCGCCGGTCAGAACACCGCCCACGCCTCCTTCGAGGCCGGTGAGGTGTCCGCCGACACCGAGTTCACCTTCGAGGTGAGCGTGAACGACGGCACGGCGTCCGCCACCACCACGGTGAAGGTGCTCGTGCGCAACGTGAACCGCGCGCCCACGGCCGTCGCGGGTGACGGGGCCACGGTCAACTCCGGCGCCACGTTCCAGCTCAATGGCGGCGCCAGCTCGGATCCCGACGGCGATGCCCTGAGCTACGAGTGGACGCAGGTGGGTGGCCCCTGGGCCACGATCGAGGGGGCGAACACCGCCACCCCGAGCATCACCGCGCCCACGCTGACCGCGGACGCCGAGCTGCGCTTCAGCCTGGTGGTGAAGGACGGCTCGCTGTCGAGCGCCGCCTCCATCGTCTCCGTCACCGTCAAGGGCACTCCCCCGACGGGTGGCGGCTCCGGTGGTGACAAGGGTGGCTGCTCGGCCACTGGCGCGGGTGCCCCGATGAGCCTGCTCGGCCTCGGGTTGCTCGGCCTGCTGCGCCGCCGTCGCATGAACTGATGAACGCTCCGCCCCTCCCCACCGGACACTCCGGTGGGGAGGGGTGGAAGTCGCGGGGGGCCTCACGTAGAGCACGGCTCCGTGAAGACGCCCGCACCTGGTGACGCCCCCTCCCCTGTCCTGTCGGTCCAGTCGCTGCACAAGCGCTACGGGGACCGCTCCGCCGTGGATGGCCTGTCCTTCGAGGTGGGTCGGCGGGAGATCGTCGGGCTGCTCGGCGGCAACGGCGCGGGCAAGACGACCACCATCAACATGGTGCTCGGCATCCTCGAGCCCAGCGCGGGCACCATCCTCATCGAGGGCCTGGACCTGATGCGCCGGCGCACCCAGGCGCTCGCGCACACCAACTTCGCCGCCATCTACGCGCCCCTGCCCGGCAACCTCACCGTGCGGCAGAACCTGCGCGTCTTCGGGATGCTCTACGGCGTGAAGGGGCTCTCCGCGCGCATCGAGGAGCTGCTCGTGCGCTTCGACCTCGTGCGCTTCGGCGACACGAAGAGCGGCGTGCTGTCCTCGGGCGAGCAGACGCGGCTGACGCTGGCCAAGGCCATGCTCAACGAGCCCCGACTGCTGCTGCTCGACGAGCCCACCGCCTCGTTGGACCCGGCCACGGCGCGGGACATCCGCGCGCGCATCCGCGACTTCGCCTCCCAGGGCGAGGGCGGCGTGCTGTGGACGTCCCACAACATGTACGAGGTCGAGGAGGTGTGTGACCGGGTGCTCATCGTCTCGCGCGGCAAGCTGGTGCTGCAGGGAGACCCGCGGGCCCTGCCCGCCCAGTACGGCAAGGCGACCCTGGAGGAGCTGTTCATCGCCGTGGCGCGCGAGCCGGACGTGCTGGAGCAGGCGGAGGCGCGGTCATGAACCCCTCGCGCATCGCCTCCATCCTGCTGCGCCAGTTCTACCTGCTGCGCGGCAGCCCCGCGCGCATCCTGCCCCTGTTCATCTGGGTGGCCATCGACGTGACGCTCTGGGGCTTCATCACCCGCTACCTCGACAGCGTCGCCGCCTCGGGCATCCACTTCGCCACGTCGCTCCTGGGCGCGGTGCTGCTCTGGAACTTCCTCACCCGCGCCATGCAGGGGGTGACCATGGCGTTCTTCGAGGACGTCTGGTCACGCAACTTCCTCAACCTCTTCGCCACCCCGCTGCGCACCTCCGAGTACATCGCCGGACTGGTGCTCTCCAGCCTGGTGACGAGCAGCGTGGGGCTCACGGTGATGATCGGGGTGGCGGGGGCGGTGTTCGGCCTGTCGATCTTCACCTATGGCGTGTTGCTGTTGCCCTTCGTGCTGACGCTCTTCCTGTTCGGCATCGCGCTGGGTGTATTCGGCAGCGCGGTGGTGCTGCGGCTGGGGCCGGCGGCGGAGTGGCTCATCTGGCCCGTGCCCGCCATGGTGGCCCCCTTCGCGTGTGTCTTCTACCCGCGCACGGTGCTGCCCGAGTGGATGCAGTGGGTGTCGCGCCTGATGCCTCCCTCGTATGTCTTCGAGAGCATGCGGACGATCGTCTCCGGGGGGCCCTTGTCCGCGAGCGGGCTCGCCTGGGGCGTGGGGCTGGCCGTGGCGGCGCTGGTGCTCGCGTGCGTGTTCTTCACCCGCGTCTACCAGGAAGCCCGTGCGCTCGGGCCGCATCGCCCGCTACAGCGCCGAGAGCGTGAGCTGACCGGGGTTGTTCAGGGGCGCGAAGCGGCTTACAGCGGCCGCGTGCCCTCATCGATGCGGAAGCATTCGATCACGTCGTCCTCTTTGATGTCGTGATAGTTCTCGAGGGCGATGCCGCATTCCAGCCCCGTGGATACCTCGTGGACGGCGTCCTTGTATCGCCGGAGCGCCGACAGCTTGCCTGTCCATGTGACGACGCTGTCCCGGATGAGGCGGACATCCGCGGAGCGTTGGATGACCCCGGAGACAACAATGCAACCCGTCATGGTGCCGATCTTCGGGATTTGGAAGACCTGCTTGACCTCCGCCCTGCCCAGGATCGTCTCCCATTTCGGAGGAGGCCGCAGATCCGACAGGGCCTCCTTCATCCCTTCCACGAGATCGCCGAAGAGATGGTAGAGGCGGAGGTCGACGCCTTCGCGTTCCGCGGCCGCTTGCACGTCCCCGCTCGCGGAGACATTCAAGCCCAGCACCATGGCCCTGGACGCTACCGCCAGGGAGATGTCGGACTCGGAGATGTTCCCGACGCCGGTCTGAACGATGCGAATGCCCACTTCGTCCGTGTTGAGTTCGCCGAGGGCGCTGGCGAGCAACTCCTCCGATTCCCGCGCGTCCACCCGGATGACGAGCGGCAATTGCAGGCGGTCCGCGGCAGCTTTCAAGTCGTGTGTCATGTCGGCGAGCGTACTCCCTCCAGGCAGGTGCGGGGGAGGACCGTCGCCCCGCGCGCGACTTCATGCGGACGGTGTCGGTGGCCGCGCTACGCTCTGGCCCCCTTCACCGGAAGGCACCCGTGGCGTACGTGTCGAATACGATGCGAAGGCACTGTGGATGGGTGATGCTCCTATTGCTGGCGGTCCTCTCGGGTTGCTCGGCGAAGGCCACGGGAAGACCCCGTGCGCGGACGGATGAGGCTCGCGTCACTCCTCCGAGCGGTGGACTGGTCTACTTTCGGAAGCTGCCGCACGGGCCGACCGACCTCTGGATCCAGTCGCTCGACGGCAAGACACATCACCCGCTGACGTCCAGTGGAAGGGTGGTCCTGCTCCCACGCAATGGCTTCATGCCGGGCCCCTGGGGGGGCGCGGCCATTTCGCCAGAGGGGCGGCGGGTGGCTTATGCCGAGTTCGAGGTGGAGGACGCGTCCTCTCCCTCCACGTCACGCGGCCCGGTGGGGGGATGGACGGCCCTGTTCGTCGTCAACGCCGACGGGACGGCTCGCCGCAAGGTGGTGGACCTGCGGCAGCAGCCCCTGCCCGAGGGCAAGGTCCGGGCAGGCAGCTTCATCTGGTCCGATGACGGACGTAACCTTGTCTATGTCCTCAAGGCGCCCTCCACGAAGGACGACGGGTGGAGTTGCCCCCACGTGACCCTCCAGTCCGTTGACGTGGAGTCTGGCCGCGTGACGCCTCTGTCCGAGGCGCAACCCCTGAGTCATGTCACGTTGCTGGGCTGGGCCGTGGCACGTGGAGAGGTCTCGCTCTATGGGGCGTGCACCCCACTGCCCGAGGTGGATAGCGGTATCACCTACCCCATTCCGGAGGGCCGCTTCATCGTGTTCCGACCAGGTGATGGGACGTCGTGGCAGCAGCGCGCCCTGGCGCCCTCGCTCTCTCCTCGTGGGACGCTCGTCTTCATCCCCTCGAGGCCGCGCTCCCAAGCGCCTCCCTCGCTCCAGCGGTTGGAATCCCCCGAGCCCACCCGGGAGATTCCCCTGGAACTGCCCGCCAGGTATGAGGCGCGCCTGGCCTGGCTGCACCACTCCCCCACCGCGCTCGTCAGTGCCAGCCCCGGCGCGTGGCCTCCTGGCGAGTGCGACGGCGCCCATCCTCGGCAGCGGATTTTGTTCCGGCTAGACGCCGAAACGGGCCTGCTCCATCGAGTGCGGGACGAGGCCAGCGGGTTGAACGTCGTGGCCGTCAGTCCCGATGACAGGTACGTCCTCGTCGGCCTCCTCACGGGCGAGTCTTCCGTGATCTTCATTTGTGGGCAAGTACCGCTCGAGGCGCTCTACCTCGTGTCCCGCGAAGACCTCGAGAGTGAGCTGTCCCTCGACGCGCTTCGGCGCCGTGCAGTCCCGCTCACCCCGCCTCGTCAATGGAGCTCCTCGGGGGCTTTTCCCGAGTACGTGGGCTGGGTGCGGTGACTCGGCTCGGCATTCGCCGAGCCCACGATGAGCCTGAGGAAACACACTGTGGCACGGGACATGGGTCCGTCAGGCTTTCACCCGTGGTATGAGGCCAGCCAAACCCCGAGGGCCTCTCGCATGCGTCTCGCCGTACCGTTGTGTCTGTTGTTGACCGCCTGTGCCTCGCTGCCGCCCCGGGGGCAGCTCGCCATGCGGGACGTGCAATTCCCCGTGAGGGATCTGCGCTACGCGTCGGGCCTGCGCATCCTCGTGGAGCAGGACAGCCGCAGGCCCGTGGTCGCGATCGTGACCCTGGTGGGCAGCGGCGGCGCGGGGGATCCCAAGGGCAAGGAGGGCCTGGCGCACCTGGTGGAGCACCTCACCTTCCGCGCCCATGCCGAGCAGCGGCCCAGTCGCTGGGGCCAGTTGGAGGCCGCCGGCGCGGGACGGCTCAATGCCTATACGTCGTTCGACACCACGGTCTACCACGAGGTGGCTCCCCGCGAGTCGCTCGGAGATCTGCTGCGCCTGGAGGGGGAGCGCTTGAGCCAGCCGCTCCAGGGCGTCAGCCCGGAGACCTTCGCGGTGGAGCGCGAGGTGGTGCGCAACGAATTGCGCGAGCGCAACGAGACCCGCTTCATCGGGCAGGTTTTCTCGGCCATCCAGCACGCGTCCTTCCCCGGAGAGCACCCCTACTCCCGGCCCATCGTGGGCACCCACGCGAGCCTCACGGCGCTCACCCTCGCGGATGCCCAGGCCTTCACGCGCGCCCACTACCGGCCCGAGAACACGACGATGGTGATCGTGGGGGACGTGGACCCCACCACCATCGACCAGCTCATCGCCCAGCACGTCCCCGCGCGGCTGCTCGGCGAGGGCCTCCTGGACATCACCCCCGACAAGCGGCTGCCGGACGAGCCGCCCGCCGTGCCCCTCAATCCGAGCACGGAGATCGTGGAGCTCGAGGCCGCCGTGCCCTCGCCCGAGCTGTACCTGGGCTGGACGCTGCCCCGGGGCTACGACGACGCGAGCTACATGCACGACTTCCTCGAGGGCGTCGCGCCCTCCGTGCTCTCGCGGGCGATCCGGGAGGATGGCGACATCGCGGGACTGGCCTCCTATGTCATTCCCGGACGGCACGCCTCGCTCTTCGTGGTGCGGGTGATCCTCAACAGCGGCGAGCATCCGGAGAAGTCCACGGAGCGCGTCCTCAACCAGTTGCAGAACCTGTGGGACGGGCAGATCGCGTCCCGCAACGGGCTCGACTACCGGATGTTCGTGCTCACGGGTCTGGCGCTCCAGGCCGAGGACGTCATGTCACGCGCCGTGAGCCGCGCGGAGCGGACGCACTTCTCGCTGGATGCGCGGGCCTTCTCCCGCTCGCTGGCCGCCACGGCCAAGGTGGACTCCACCCGCATCTCCCGCTTCGCCTACGACTACCTGCGGCGCGAGCGCGCCCGCGTGGTCCGGGTGCGGCCCCTCAAGGGCGCCGCCGCGACCGCGAACGCGACCGGACCCGTGGCCCCGCTGTCCGTCGACGAGGACGTGCGCGGACAGGCGCCGCTCACGCCCATGCCCTCCGTGTCCGCCTTCCGGACCGCGCGGTTGGACAATGGGTTGGAGGTGGTGATCGGGTCCACGCCCGGCCTGCCCCTGGCCACCGTGCACGTGCGGATGCATGGAGGCACCGCGACGAGCGAGCCCCTCGGTGTGGGCCTGCTGGGTGATGCCCTCGTCTCCCCCGACTCCTTCCTCCAGGGCCACGCGTCCGACTTCGGCCTGCACTCGCGCTCCACGGTGGACACCGATCACACCACCTTCGGCTTCTCGGGGGCCGCGGGCAATCTGCCCAACATGCTCGCCATGACGGCCGAGCAGCTCTCGTGGATGGAGACCGAGAATGACTATGTCGTGAGCTTCCAGGATCTCTTCCTGCCCTACCTCGAGAAGTTCGAGGCGAGCGCCGAGTCCCGGGCCACGCGTGCCTTCCGGGCCGCGCTGCATCCCCAGCACCCGTATGGCCGGACCGCGCTCGCGGCCGACCTGCGCAAGCTGGACAAGGGGGACATCGACGACTGGATCGCGCGCACCTACCGGCCCGCCAACGCGGTGGTGGTCATCGTGGGGGAGCTGGACCTGGACGCGACGGAGAAGCAGGTGCGCACGTGGCTGTCGGACTGGAAGGGCAAGGCGGGGGCGCCCCTCCAGGTGCCCCCGTCCGAGGCGGGCCCGGCGCGGCGCGTCCAGTTCGTGCGGACCCACAGCCCGGGCGCGACCCAGGCGTCCATCTTCTGGGGCTGTCCGCTGCCGTCCGCGGACCCCGCGGCCGAGGCCCGCTACGACGTGATGGCGGACCTGGTGGGCAAGCGTCTCTACCAGCGGGTGCGCGCCGCGCTGGGCGCCAGCTACGGCATGCACGGGCGCGGCCTCATCCACGAGGGCGGCGCCGCCCATCTGGAGGTCCAGGGCTCCGTGGAGAACGCCCAGGTGGTGCCCGCCCTGCTGGCCGTGCGCCAGACGTTGGGTGAGCTGTCGCGGGGCGAGTGGAAGCCCGTGGAGCTCGAGGCCGCGCGCCGCCGGGTGAACCAGGAGTACGCCCTCGCCATGGGCACCTCCTCCGCCCTGGCCTCGGCGGTGGCCCGCCTGCGGGGGCACGGCTGGGCCCTGGGCGAGCTGGAGAACTACGCCCAGCACCTGGCCGCCATCACCCCCGAGACGCTCCAGCGTGACTTCCAGTCCTGCGCCGAGCACCTCGTGGTGTCGCTGCTGGGCGAGGAGAAGGTCCTCCAGGAGGCCCACGCGGCGTGGATCCTCGCGGAGTCCACGCCAGCGCCCTGAGCCACCGCGCGCTACTTCATGCGCACGGTGACGGTGTCGGTGGCCGCGGTGTACGTGAGGAAGCCCTTCTGGAACTCACTCTCGCGGCCCCCGGTGACGGCGTACTCGTCGGACACCGGGTAGCCCAGGGTGCTCTTCTCCCAGCCCAGCGCGGCCCACTTCTCGCGGATGCGGCCGTGCACCTCCCAGGCTCCCGTGGTGGGCGTCCAGTAGATGCTGCCCTCGATGGCGCCCTTCTTGAAGTGGTTGTAGCGGCCCACTCCGTCCGGCGTCTTCTGCTCGCCGGTGATGGGGTAGCCCAGCGCGCTCGTCTCCCAGCCCAGCGCCTCCCACTTGGCGCGGATGAGGCCGTGCACCTCCCAGGCGCCCGTGGCCTGGGTCCAGTAGATGCTGCCCTTCTGGAAGTGGTTGAAGCGGCCCACCCCGTCCGGCGTCGGCTTCTCGCCGCTGATGGGGTAGCCGAGCACGCCCTTCTCCCAGTCCAGCGCCTCCCAGCGGTTGCGGATGTTGCCGTACACCTCCCAGGCGCCCGTGTCCGGCGTCCAGTAGATGCTGCCGTTCTGGAAGTGGTTGAAGCGGCCCACCCCGTCCGGCGTCGTCAGCTCGCTCGTCATGCAGCCACCGAGCACGCCCCCGGCGCCGCCGAGTTGGTTGTAGCGCGTGAGGATGGCGCCGCCCACGGAGCAGCCCGCGCCGCAGTGCGCGTTGGCCCGGTTGAGGTAGTCCGTCCAGGGCCAGTTGGCGCCCGGGTCCGTGCGGTTGTAGGGCTGCAGCTGGCCATGGCCCACGATGTGGTAGCGATCGCGGGGAATCTTGTGGTCGCGCGTGATGTCGCACAGCAGCCGGGCCGAGGCGTCGATCTGCCCCACCGGCCAGTTCTTCGTCGAGGCGTAGCCGCCGTGCTCGATGCCGATGGTGAAGTCGTTCGCGCTCCGGCCGTTGAGGCCACACTCCTGATTGCCATTGTTGGAGCACTGGTAGGTGGCGCCGATGTGCCAGCCCCGGCTGCTCTCGCGCACCAGCTGGCTGATCTCCCCACCGTCCTCGCGGACGACGTAGTGCGCGCTCACCTCGGAGCTGGGGTTGGTGAGCCAGCTCCAGCACCCCGCGTAGCTGCTCTCACAGGTGTGGATGATGACCATGCGCACGCCGATGGGCCGGGCGTTGTAGTTGGGCGACGCGCGCCACACGGAGGCCGGGTAGTCCGGACCGGCGGCGAACGTCCGCACCCGGCCGCCCGTGTCCGGCTCCGCGGCCAGGCTCTGTCCGGTCGCGTCCCACTCCCGGGAGAGCGTGCCCAGGCCCAGGCGCAGCGAGCGGAAGAGCTCGTCCTGCACGAAGGCGCGCCGGCCCGCCGCGTCCGCGATGCCCGACACGGCTTCCAGCGCGGGGGCCCACTGGCTCGCGTGCGAGCGGTCCACCCGGAGCGCGTCCGCGTGGTGCGACAGCAGCGCCGCCGCCGCGCGGATGTTGGCGCGCGCGTCGCCCTGGGCCTCGGCCACGGAGACGTCGGCCAGCCGCGCGCCCTCCTCGAGCAGCGGTCCTCCGAGCGCCATCACGCCAAAGAGCGCCGGACGGCCCTCGAACTCCTGGGCGCCTTGCACCATCTCGTAGCGCGTCTGGACGAAGGCGAGGCCCTTGAGCAGCGCGGGCGGCACGTTGAACTCGCTTCCCGCCTCCCGGAAGAGCACATCGAGCGACGCGTCCTCCCGCGCAGCCTCCTCCGAGCGAGGCCCCTGCACCGCCTCGGTGGAGACCTCGGGCCCTGGCTGCTCGTTCGCGCCGCACGCCAGCGCCAGTGAAGCGCCGAGTACCACCCACCCCGACTTGATCCGCATCGCGTCCTCCCCTCGTGTCCATGGTGGGAATGTCGAGACATCCCCGTATGCATGGAACTACCGGTAAAGCGCGCGAGGGGGCAAGTCGGGCAAGTGGCCCGGGCCGCATGACGCGATGGGTCTCAACCCCGGAGGAGCGCGGCGGGATCCACGTCGGCCAGGCGGGACACGACCACGGCGGCCCCGGCCTCCTTCAAGGTGTCCGTGTGGCCGGGCCACGAGTGCCCGCCCCCGGTGAAGCCGATGACCCGCATGCCGGCGGCGACCGCGCCCGCCACGCCGTGCTCGGAGTCCTCGATGACGACGGTGTCCTGGGGGGAAACGCCGAAGACGCGCGCGGCGTGCAGGTACACGTCCGGCGCGGGCTTGGAGCGGCCCACCTCGGGCGCGGAGAAGATGTGCGGCGCGAAGCGCTCCCAGAGGCCCGTGGCCCCCATGCTGATCTTCAGCCGACGGATGCTCGAGTTCGAGCAGACACAGCGCGGGCCAGTGAGCCGAGCGAGCAGCGGGTATACCCCGTCGATGGGCTTGACCGTCTCCAGGCGGCGGTCGATCTCCACGAGTGAGCGCTGCTTGTAG
Source organism: Archangium primigenium (assembly GCF_016904885.1). Classification (NCBI taxonomy): domain Bacteria; kingdom Pseudomonadati; phylum Myxococcota; class Myxococcia; order Myxococcales; family Archangiaceae; genus Melittangium; species [Archangium] primigenium. The sequence continues at coordinate 3,593,245 of NZ_JADWYI010000001.1, read as the reverse complement.
TCCGCGGGAAGAGGATGCCCGAGCTGCTCGGCCACCCGGCGCATGAGCTCCTCGTCGGTGAGCCCGGTGTAGCGCGAGATGACCTCGTGCCGGGTGATGGGCAGGCCCAAGCCGCTGAGCAGCTCGGCGTGCACGTCCGCCGCCAGGACCTCCGAGTCGATCAACACGCCGTCACAGTCGAAGATGATGAGCACCGCGGGATGCTCCCAGGACGGATGGGGCCCGTCCAGCGAAGGAAGACGGACCTGTCCGCCACGCGGACGGCGGGGGATACTCCCGGGCCGCATGTCGAACGCCCCCCTCTCCGCATCTCCTCCCGTGTCGGGCCTGGCCCAGCGGCTGGCGCCCTGGCTCGCCGCGCTCGGCGGCTTCGGGTGGTTCCTGTGGCTCGGCGGCGGGGCGGTGCTGCCCCCCACGCACCTGGACTGGATGATGCGCGAGGACTGGGCCGGCAACGTCTCCGGCTGGCTCTTCTTCCGCAACGCGCCCTGGGGACTGCCCCTGGGGGCCACGCCCAACCAGTTCTACCCGTATGGGACGTCGGTGGCGCTCACGGATGGCAACCCGTGGGCGGCCGTGCTGCTCAAGCCGTTCTCCTCCTGGCTCCCCGTGGACTTCCAGTACACCGGCGTGTGGTTCGCGCTGTGCTTCCTGGGGATGGGCTACTTCGGGGCGCGGGTGGTGGCGATCGTGTCCTCGCGGGCCGTGCTCCAGGTGCTCGGCGGCGTGCTGCTGGCGCTCTCGCCCGTCATCGTCGTGCGCTTCGTGCACCCGACCCTGTGCGCCCACTGGTTGCTCGTGGCGATGCTGTGGCTGCACCTGCGGGCGTATCCGGACCCCCGGGCCGCCTGGCGTGCCCTGGCGCTCGCCGCCTTGCTCAACGTCCTGAGTGCGGGCACCCACCCGTATTGGGTGGCGATGCTGTTGCCCCTCACCCTCGCCCTGGCGGTGCGGCTGGGCCTGGCGCACGCCCTCGGCTGGGGTCGCCTGGCCGCGGCGATGGGCGTCGTGCTCGGGTTGGATCTGCTCTGCTTCGCCCTCTTCGGCTACTTCGTGGGCACGGGGCTCGGGGCCGAGGGCTATGGTCAGTTCTCCTCGGACCTCACGACGCTGGTCAACCCCATGGGCTGGTCCCAGTGGCTCCAGGAGCAGCCAGTGCGGCCCCGGCAGTGGGAGGGCTTCGGGTACCTCGGCGCGGGAGGCCTGTGGCTGCTGTCCGTGGCGGGGTTGAGCCTCGTCGCGCACGGGGACACGGCGCGGCGGCTGCCGTGGCGCAGGGGTGGGCCCGCCCTGGGCGTCGTCGGGGTCATGGCCGTGTACGCGCTGTCCGACCACATCACCTGGCGGGGACGGCTCCTGGTGGACTTGAGCGCGCTCTCCGCGCCGGTCCAGCAGTACACGGCGGCCTTCCGCTCCTCCGGGCGCTTCATCTGGCCGCTGTACTACCTGCTGCTCGCTGGCGCGGTGGTGCTCGTCGTCCGGCTCTGGCGCGAGCGCCCCGCCGTGGCCGGGGTGGCCCTGGGCCTCGCGGTGGTGCTGCAGGCCGGGGAGTTGCGCGTCGAGCGCAGTGCCCTGCGCCAGCCCACGCACTTCCAACGGCTGAGCGCTCCCGAGTGGGCGGCCCTGCGGGGCACCTACCAGCACCTCTCGCTCTTTCCCACGCAGGCCCAGTGGGTGTGCCACTACGACGAGCCGCTGGTGAGCGCGCTGGTGTACCTGGCGTACCGCGAGGGGCTCACCTTCAACTCCGGCTATGCCTCGCGCACGCCCCCGGTGATCGCCGAGGACTGCCGCGCCTCCATGCGTCCTGGCGGCGTGGAGGCGCGCACGGTGTACGTGGTGATGCCGGATCGGCTCGAGGGCTTCCTCCGGGCCGGCGCGCGCTGTGGGGTGCTGGAGAACCTGTCGGTCTGCGTGGCGGGCGAGCGCACGGACGCGTTCGCCCAGGCCCTGGACCGGCAGCGCATCACCCTGTCCCCACCGCCCGCGGGCATCCCCTAGAGGTCCGTGCTCTCCAGGAACACGCGGCGCGTGCCATCGGGGATGATGGCATCCGTATAGGCATTGGTCTCGATGACGAAGATCCGATTGCCCCCGACGGCGAGCTTGGGACCCGTGGTGGGCCGGATGAACAGGGGCAACACGAGCCGGGTCTTCGGCCAGCGCATGAGTCCTCCGGTGCCGAACGACGTGTCCAGCGCGCCGTTGGCCAGGAAGCGCAGGAGGACGGGCTCGGCGCGCACGTCCGCGTAGACGAGGAAGCGGCCATCCGGCAGCACATGCAGGCCGCTCACGTCGATGACATCGAGCGCGTCCGCGGGCGCGGTGAGCTCCACCACCCCCGAGGTACCAAAACCGTTGTCCGGCTTTCCGTCCGCCGTGTAGGCGACGAGCCTGAGCACGCCGTGCTCCTTCCCACCCACCTTCACGTCCTGGCGCTCGCCGGCCAGGAGCAGGCCGCCCCCGGGACGCACGGCCACGGCATGGGCCCGGCCCCCGACATTGCGCGCCCGTCCGGACGAGCCGAAGGACAGGTCCTGGGCCCCGCTCGCCAGGATGCGCACCGCCGAGAAGTCGTCGCCTCCCGCCAGCACCACGCTCGTGCCCTGGAGCACCATGCCCTGCACGGACTCCATGTCGGTGTAGGCCCCGCCCACCCAGCTGCCCTTGGGGCTGCCACTCGAGGTGAAGGACGTGTCGAGCGTGCCATCCTCCTTGTAGCGCAGCAGCACGAAGTCATCGTCCGGGATGCTGCCGGACTTCGACAGGAAGCCGCCCACGTAGAAGCGCCCGTCCGCGAGCGGCAGCAGGCTGTGCGCCGTGCCTCGGAAGTCCGTGGAGTCCGTCTCGCCGAAGTGCACGCGCAGCCGGCCCGAGTTGTTGAAGCTGGTGTCCAGCTGGCCGTTGGGCAGCAGGCGCACGAGCGAGATGTCGCGCGCATCCCCGCCATCCCCCGCCCGCGCGAAGCCGGCCACGAGGATGCGGTCATCCGAGAGGATCGTCACGGTGTCCGCCTGATCGTTCTGCTCGCGCTCGCCGGACAGGGGTCCCTTCGCCGGCCCGCCGAAGTCGAGGACCACCGAGCCCGCCTCGCCGAACGTGTTGTCCACCGCGCCCGCGGGCGTGTAGCGGCGCACGAGCACGTCCACTCCCGACGTCGCGAGGTTCACATCGGTGGAGCCCACCACCACGAGTCCGAACTTGGAGAACGCGATCGCCCGGCCCTCCTCCCGCACGGGCGTCACGGGGGCCGGCGGGGTCGGCTTCTCGGGCGGCCCGTTGTCGACGGGCGGGTCCTCGCTACAACCCGGCACGCTCGCGCCGAGGAGCACCGCCGCCAGGACCGCGGCCAGCCGGTCTCCCCGCCAACGCGCGCGCTCCGGTGCTACCGACCCCACTTCACCGCGGGACTTCGATGTCGACAATCGCATGGGGACGCATGCTGTCCGCCCACCGCCCCAGGTGTCCATCGGACGAGGTACGCATGCGCCGCGGCCTCGTGCGCTGTAGCCGCGCGGGCTACCAGGTGACCGGCACCTCGTGCGCGCCCAGGAGATTCTCGTCGTGCTTGAAGGGAATCTCCTCGAGCGGCACCGCCAGACGCAGCGCGGGCAGCCGCCGCCACAGCGACTCGAAGGCCACGTCCAGCTCGATGAGCGCCAGCGCGCGGCCCATGCACAGGTGGATGCCGTGCCCCATCGCGAGGTTGTGGACCGGCGCGCGCTCGACGTCCAACCGGTCCGGCGCGGGGAAGACGGCGGGGTCGCGGTTGGCGGCGTCGAGTTGCACCAGCACCCCTTCCCCCTCCCGGATGAGCTGGCCCCCCACGGTGAGGTCCGCCGTGGCCACCCGCTGGCGGGCGTTGTGGGAGACGGTGACGTAGCGCAGCAACTCCTGCACGGCCGCGGAGCGCCGCGCCGGCTCGCGCGCCGCGAGGAAGCGCTCGCGCTGCGCGGGCTCCAGCAGGAGCGCCACCGTGCCCAGGCCGATCATGTAGGCCGAGGGCCCGTGCCCGGCGAAGAACAGCATCTGGAACATGGCCGCGGCGTCCTCGTCACTCAGGGCGCCGCCCAGGACGTCCTGGGCCACGACACGGCCCACGAGCGTGTCTCCGGGCGCGGCCTTGTGGGTCGCCACCAGCCGGTGGAAGTAGCCATCCATCTCGTCCATGGCCCGGCCGACCACGTCCTTGGGCGCGGTGCGTGAGGCGATGGTGCGGCTGAGGGCATGCAGGGGCTCGTAGTCCTCATGAGGCACGCCCAGCAGCTCGCAGATGACCCGCGTGGCCACGGGCAGCGCGTAGGTCGCCATCAGGTCCACCGGCCTCGGCCCGGCCTCCATCGCGTCGAGCGCGTCGTCCACGGCGCGCTGGACCGCGGGCCGCAGGGCCTCCATGCGCCGGGGCGAGAACTCCCGCAGGAGCATGGCCCGCTGACGCCGGTAGTCCGCCTCGGGACGGAACGGAAACGGCAACAGCCGGGCACTGCGCAGCGCCGACGCGGGCGAGATGTGCGGAAAGCCCGGCAGCGTGAAGTCCATGCTCAGCCGGGGATCCGCCAGCGCCGCGCAGGCGTCCTCGTACCGGGTGATGAGCCAGGGGGTGCTGCCATCCCAGATGCGGATGCGGGACACGGGCGCTTCGCGCCGCAGGCGCTCGAAGTCCGGAGGCGGCGCCAGCGGTCGCCGCTCGTCCCGGGGCAGCGGATAGGACTCAGTCATCTCGGGTCTCCTGCTCGAGGCGGGCGGCCACACCGGCCACCGTGGGGAGTGCATACAGCGCGTGCAGCGGGAGATCACGCCCGAACCCGGCCCGAATCCCGGCCGCGAGCTCCACCAGCAGCAGGGAGTGGCCTCCCCGCCGGAAGAAGTCCTCATGGAGGCCCACCGCGTCGACGCCCAGCACCTGCGCGAACAGGCGGGCCACGGCACGCTGCGTCTCCGTCCGCGGGAGCATCCACTCCGCCACCGGCCGCTCGGACGCGGCGGCCTCCAGCACCTCCTCGTAGGTGGTCAGCAGCGTCTCCACGACGCCCGGCGGCAACAGGCCCTCGTCGAACTCGGCTCCGACGCGCGCGCCCCCGTCGGCCGTCTCCTCCACCTTCAGGGTGAGCTCGAACTTCACCGGGACGAAGTCCAGCACGCGCTCCGTCACCGCGCAGCCCGCCAGTGCCAGCACGCCCAGCGACCCCAGCGGATGGTGCGCGAAGTTGACCTGGACCAGGGGGGAGCGGTCGGGGTCCCGGGGCGGATCGAGTGCCGCGACGAGCTGCTCGAAGGGCAACGCCTGGTGCGCGAGCGCGGCGGCGGTGGACTCGGCCACCCGGACGAGCAGCTCCCGGAAGGAGGGCCCGCCGCCCAGGTCGATCCGCAGCGCCACGGTGTTGACGAAGAAGCCCAGGACGCGCTCGACCTCGGGCGGGTCCCGATTGGCCACGGCCAGGCCCAGCACCAGGCGCTCCCGGTCCGCGAGCCGCCCGACGACGAGGCCGCAGGCGGCCGCCAGGACCGTGAACAGCGTCTGCCCCTCGCTGCGCGCCTGGGCCCGGAGCCGCGAGAGCAGCACCTCGGACAACGGGCGCTGAATCCGCTGCCCCCGGCCCCGCGCGCGCCGGTAGGGCACCAGGTCCAGCGTGGGGGGAACGCCCGCGAGCCACTCCCGCCACCAGCGCACCAGGACCTCGCGCCGGGGTTCGGTGAGCTGTTCCCGCTGCCACGCCGCCCAATCCACGTATTGAATGGGCAGCTCGGGCCAGTCGAGGGCCCCCCCGGTGAACCGCGCCCGGTAAGCGAGCGACAGCTCCTCGAAGAAGACCTGCGCGGACCAGCCATCGGCCACGAGCAGGTGCAGGCAGAAGACGAGCAGGTGCGACGTCTCGGCCCACCGGAGCACGGTGAGCCGGGCGAGCGGGCCGTGCTCGACGTCGAAGGGCTCGGACACGAGCGCGTCGAGCCGCCGCGCCGCCTCGGCCTCGTCCGCCACGTCGAGCACGCGCGGGAAGGCCTGACCCGTGGGCGACACCCGCTGGAGCGAGCCGAGGGGAAAGACGGTCCGCAGCGGCTCGTGCCTCGCGACCAGCAGGTCCAGGGCCCCGCGCAAGGCGGAGAGGTCCAACGGGCCCGTCACCTGGAAGCACCGCGCCGAGCCATGGGCGAAACCCGAGGGGTCGAGCCCATGCAGGAAGCACAGCCGCCGCTGGGCGAAGGACATGGGGAACAGGTCCGTCATGCGCGGGGCAACCTCGTGATGGTGGGACGCGAGGTCGGCAGCGAGGGCAGCACGAGCGCCAGGGCCGCGACGGTTGGATGGGAGAAGAGGAGCGCGGGAGAAACCTCGTGCCCGGTCATCGCGCTCAACCGCGAGGCCAGCCGCATGGCCTGCAAAGAGTGCATCCCCAGCGCGAACAGGCTGTCGTGGACCCCCACCCGCTCCAGCGCCAGCAGGCCGGTGACCAGGGCGGCGATCCGGGTCTCCTGCTCGGTCCTCGGGGCGGTGAAGACCGCGTCCGCCTGAAGGCTCGGCGCGGGGAGCCGGGAGCGGTCCAGCTTGCCGCTCGGGGTGAGCGGCCAGGCCTCCAGCACCATGACGACGCCGGGCACGAACGCACCGGGCACCCGGCGGGCCAGCTCCTCGCGCACGGACGGACCCGACAACATGGCCCCGGGCGCGGCCAGCACGTACCCCACCAGCCGGGCCTCGCCCCCGGAGCGCTCCACGGTCACCACCGCGTCCGTCACCCCGGGATGCGCGGCCAGCGCGGCCCGCACCTCCGCGAGCTCCACCCGGACGCCCCGGATCTTCACCTGCTCGTCCCGGCGGCCCACGAACTCCAGGAGGCCGCCGGGCAACCACCGGCCCAGGTCTCCACTGCGGTACAGCCGCTCGCCAGGCTCCGCCGCGAGGGGATGCGGCACGAAGCGCTCGGCGGTGAGGCCCGGCTGGCCGAGGTAGCCCCGGGCGACCCCCGGCCCTCCGATGCAGATCTCCCCCACCACGCCCGCGGGCACCGCCCGCCCGTGCGCATCGAGCACGGCGAGCTGACAGTGGGCCGGGGGTCGCCCAATGGGCACCCGGGCGCCCTCCACCCCGGACCAGTCCTCCAGGTCCAGGGTGCTGGCGAAGATGGTGGTCTCGGTCGGGCCGTAGACGTTGGTCACGCGCGAGACGCCCCGGCGCCGCAGCGCGTGCACCGCCTCGGGCGAGACGACATCCCCCGCCACGGAGATCCGCTCGACCCGCTCGAAGCTCTCCGGGGCTTCGGCCACCAGGGCGTGGAACACCGCGGGCGTGAGGCTCACGTGGGTCACCGCGCCCCGCGCCATGCACCGCGCCACCTCCCGGGTCGTCCAGCCCGGCTCGAGGAAGTGGACCGCCGCGCCCTTGAGCCACGCGCCCCACACCTCCATCACCGACACGTCGAAGCCCGGCGAGGACAGGGCCAGCATCGTCTTGCCAGGACCCAGGCCGAGCACCTCCGAGCCGTGCAGGCGGGCCACCACCGAGCGGTGCTCGACCAGGACCCCCTTGGGCTGGCCCGTCGAGCCGGACGTATAGATGACGTAGGCGAGGGCGGAGGGCTCGCCCGGGGGCAGCGGCCTGTCGGCGGAGTCGATGGGCGCGTCCCACAGGACGAGCGGAACATCGCCGACCCGCTCCGCCAGGGCCCGGGTGGTGAGGACGAGGCGGGGCCGCGCGTCCTGGAGCAGGCGCGTCAGGTGCGCGGGCGGATGGTGGGGCGCCAGGGGCAGGAAGGCGGCCCCAGTGAACAGCACCGCGAGCTGGGCGACGGCCATCCGGTCCGACAAGGGCAGGCACACCGCCACCACGTCCCCCGGGCCCACGCCCTGGCTTCGGAGGTGGGACGCCCGGTAGCGCGCCTCGCGCACCAGGTCCCGGTAGGACACGACGCCCGCGCCCGAGACCAGGGCCGGCGCCTCCGGCGTGCGCTCCGCCTGGAGCTCGACGAGTCGGGGGAGCCAGGACTCCGGAAGGGGCGGCTGGGGCCCTGTCACGACGAGCGCCCGGGCCTGGGCCGCGTCCATCAGCGGCAGCGCGGAGACCCGGGTGTCGGGCGCGTCGACGAGGGCGTGCAGCAGCGTCTGGTACGCGGCGAGCATGCCCGTGATGAACGCCGCGTCGAAGAGCTCGGTGTCGAACTCCCAGGCGAGCGTGATGCCACACAGGGCCGAGCGGGGACTGGGCGGCACGGGCCCGTCCGAGCGGGGAATGTGCACGACATCGCCCTCCTCCCGGCTGATGTGTCCTGCCTGGGCGTAGCGCGGCACCGCGACGACGGACACCTCGAACTTCGCCGAGCCGTTGCTCAACCCCTCCACGACGGTGACGTCCAGCGGAGACGCCCCCACCGTGCCGTGCGGCGCGTCGTGGAAGCTGAACAGGGTCTGGATCAGCGGGTGGGCGCCCTCGTCCTGCCGCGCGGGGGACTCCGCGAAGATCATCCCGTAGGGCAGTTCCTGGTGGTCGTAGACCGCCAGCGACGTGCGCCGCACCCGCTCCAGGAACTCCGAGAAGGTCGGATCGCCGTGCAACCGGCCGCGCAGCACGACCGTGTTGACGAACATGCCCAGCAGCTCTTCCGTGTCCCGCCAGTGGCGGTTGGCCACGCCCGAGCCCACGAGGACATCGGACGCGCCCGTGTAGCGGTGCAGCAGCACGAAGAACGCCGCGAGCAGCGTGTTGAACAGCGACGTCGAGCCTCGCTCGGACAGCGCGAGCAGGCGGTGCGCGAGCCCCTCGTCGATCTCCATCCGGGGGGCCACGCCGCGAAACCGCCGCGCCGCGGGCACGGGATTCCGAGGCAGCGCGAGCACGGTCTCGGCGCCCTCCAGCTCCTGTCGCCAGAAGCGACGCTGCGCCGCGGCGGCCTCCGTGGCACACCACTCCCGCTGCCAGCGCGCATAGTCCGAGTAGCGCACGGGCGGATCCTCGCGCCGCCCCCGGCCATGGCGCACGTGGTCGGCGTACCCGTCGACGAGCTCCCGCACGAACAGGTTGAACGACCAGCCGTCATGCACGATGTGGTGCTCCACGTGCACGAAGACATGCTCGCGCGCCCCGAGCCGCAGCAGCAGCCAGCGGAACGGCCGGCCCTCGGCGAGGGAGAACGGCGCCGCGAGCAGCTCACGCACGGCCTCGCCCACGGCCTCCGCGTGCCGCGCCTCGTCGAGCGCCTGGAGATCCCGCACGGCGACCTCCACGTCCCAGGGCGCCTCCAGCTCGCACCGCAGCTCGCCATCCACCTCGGGGAAGCGGGTGCGCAGCACGTCCTGCCGCCGGACGATGTCGGTGAGGCTCGCGTTGAGCGCGGCGAGCACCAGCTCCCCCTCCAAACGGAGCACCGCCTGCGTGTGGTAGGCGCGCGCCTCGGGGTGCAGCTTGTGCATCATCCACACCCGCTGCTGGGCATACGACGGCACCACGGGTGTCCCGGGCTCGGCCCTCCGGGGCCCCGGATCCACGGACCGAGGCACGTCCCGCAGGTGCTCGGCGAGCTCGGCGATGACAGGCGAGGCCAGTACGGCGCTCAACTCGAGGTGGACACCCAGCTCCGCGCGCACCCGGGCCACGAGCTGGGTGGCGAACAGGGAGTGGCCCCCCAGCGCGAACAGGTTGTCCCGCACCCCGACCCGCTCCAGCCCGAGCAGCTCCGCCGCGATCCCCGCCAGGGCCCGCTCCAGGGACGTGCGCGGCAGGCCCTCCGCCGAGTCCCCCGCGCCTCGGGGCCGGGGCAGCCGGGACCGATCCACCTTGCCACTCGGGGTCAACGGCCACGCCTCCACGGCGACGAGCACGTCGGGCACCAGGTAGCCGGGCAACCGGTGGCGGAGCGTGGCGCGCAGCGCGGCGACATCGCACGCCGGACCCTCGGTCGGGAGCACGTACCCCAACAGCCGCTCCCCGGCGCCGTCGATGACGGCCACCGCGTCCCGCACTCCGGGCAGGTCGCACAGCGCGGCCTCCACCTGGCCCAGCTCGATGCGCGCGCCCCGGACCTTCACCTGGTCATCGCGTCGGCCCAGGAAGTCGAGCGAGCCGTCCGCGAGGAACTGGCCCAGGTCCCCACTGCGGTACAGCCGGGCGCCGGGCGTGGGGCTGAATGGGTCCGGGATGAAGCGCTCGGCCGTGAGCGCGGGCTGCCCCAGGTAGCCCCGCCCCACCCCGCTCCCGCCGATGCAGATCTCCCCGGGAGTGCCCTCCGGCACGGGCCGCAGGTGCTCGTCGAGGAGGACGATGTGCGTCCCCGCCAGGGGCCGGCCGATGGGCACACGTCCGGCGTCCTGGGTCCCCACCGTGTGCAGCGTGCATCCCACGGTGATCTCCGTGGGCCCATAGCCGTTGACGAAGCGGTGGTTCAAGGACCAGCGCCGGGCCGTCTCCGGGAGGCACACGTCGCCGGTGCTCATCACCACCTCGAGGTCGGGGAAGCCCTCCGGACTCAGGGTGCGCAGGACCGACACGGGAAGGACCGCGTGGGTGATGCGGCGCGAGCGCAGCACCTCGGCGAGGGGCTCACCGGAGATGAGCGTGTCGTCGATGAGCTCCAGCCGACCGCCATTGCCGAGCGCCATCAGGATGTCGAACAAGGCCGCGTCGAAGGACGGGTGGAAGAACTGCAACACCCGCACCTGGGGTCCCACGCCGTCCAGGAAACGGCGCTGGGCGAGGAGGAGGTTGGCCACGCCCCGCTGCTCGATCATCACCAGCTTGGGCTCACCGGTGGAGCCCGAGGTACAGATGATGTACGCCAAGGACTCCGGCGTGAGCGTCGGCGCCTCCAGGGCCTCGGACTCCGACGGGGGGACGTCCGCCGACTCCGGCACGAGGTGAGGCACGCCCGGCACGGCGCTCTCGGCCGAGGGCCCGACCACGAGCACCGCCCCCGCCCGTCGGACGACGTCCGCGCGCCAGGCCGCGGGGTGCGCCGGGGCCAAGGGGAGGTACGCCGCCCCGAGCCGCCAGACGGCGAGCGCGGTCTCGATGAACGCGAGGCTCCGGTCCATCACCACCGCGACCACGTCTCCGGCGCGGACGCCCTGGGCGCGCAACCGTGTCGCCAGGGCCCGGGTGCGCGCGGACAGTCGCGCGTAGGTCACCTCGGTGGAGGCGTCCGCGAGCGCCACCCGGTCCGCGTGCTGTCGGCACTGGTCGTCGATCAGCGCCAGCGCCGAGCGCCACGGGCCCTGCGCGACCCCATCGCCATGCACCGGCACGGCCCGCCGTGGGGGCACCTGCTCCGCGCGAACGCTCGAGGAGGAACCCAGGGCCCAGGGCTGCTTGCGCCGGAGGCTCGGCAACAACCGTTCGTATTCCGTTCCGGTGACGAGGACGGGAGAGGGAGGAGGACTCAAGGCGGGCTCCGAATGGGACGGGATCCAGACCTTGAATTAGCAGCCGGAGGGCCCTTCCCGCTCGGAGAAGGCAAATGACGCCGCTCTCAGCGGGACAGGCGACCACCCATCTCCGGAAAGCGCTCATAGACCCGGAAGAGCGCATCCAGGTGCGCGGGATTGTTCAGGTCGAGCGGCGAATCGGTGAGTCGGACGATCCACCCACCCCGCTCCATTCGTCGTGAGCGCGAAAGCAACTCCGCGTCGCGAGTGGCGTCCGGAAAGCCGATGGCTCGAGCGGCGGAAGCGGACCAATAATTCAGCCAGCCGAGGCGATGCGGAATCTCAGGCAAGCGCAGGGCACCCGGGGACCTGAGGATTGGCAGCCCTCGAGGAGGTGTCTCCAAGTCGTCTGGCCGATTCTTCGTCTGGCGCGCGATGTCCAACCCCGCGCTGGACGGCGTCACGTGCCCCCAGAACGCCCGTGCGCTTTCCGCCACGGCCGCCAGGACATCCCCGGCCGCCAAGCTCCACCTCGCCTCCAGTGGCAGGTGGGCATGGACCTCGAATTGTGGCTGTCCCCCCGGCGCACTGTCCGCTGGAAGCTCCCATCCAAAAACCGTCACGGGACGGCTTTCGTCGCCGTTGCACAGCAGTGGGAAGCCCTGCCCATCCACCCGCCCGTGAGACACCCAGGCGTCTCGCTGCGACACCGGAGTGCATACGCCTTCGTCCGAGACGGTCCATTCCAATCGCAATCCGGGGACTGCTCGCTCCATTCCGTGGACCACGGAGACAGGGCGGCCGTCGTCGCGCACGAGCGCGGGCGCGTAGACGATGAGATTGAAACGACGATGGCTTGTCATCTCAGCACCAATCCATCACGACGATGAAACCGACCAGATCCGGGGCATCTTCTTCCAACGCTTGCCTGTGCGCTTCGCTGCGCACGCCGACTCGGAAGTTGAACCCGCAGGCCAACGCGAGAGCGCGATCACTCCGCAATTTCGGCACTTGCCTTTCGATTTCGCGCGCTCGAACGAAAGGGTTGTACGTTTCTACCGCGGTAGTCTTGATCTCCCAGAGAGTGCGCGAGGCCATTTGCAGCGCGTCGAAGTTGCTCCCGTTCACGAGCACATCTCCACATGGGAAGCTGTTGTCCGGCGACTTGTCGGAGGTCACGGCTCCGTAGCCTGCGGCATGCGCGTGGACTTCACGCTGGGCAGGTAACACCTGCCCTGGTGCTCGGCGACGCCCTTGCCGCACGGCGGCTTCTGCGCAATTGGGATCCAGCACCCTCCGTCGATCTCCTTCGCGACCATCTTCGGGCCGCACAGAGGCATCTCCTCGAGAACTGGCCTGTCGGGCCAGGGATGAGGCGACGGATGCCCTATACCGCTCACGCGCGGGAACAAGGGCACCCACGAGGTCCCCCTCAAACCGTTCGGGTGAAACCACGCACCCAGCACGAGCAGGAGAGCCAGGGTGCAGGCACCCAGACCCACGCACCCACTCACATGGAATCGGCGGGGCCGGACCGCGAGGGCGCCCTTTCCCGATGTCAGGTGGGCACGCGCCTCGGCGTTGTGCTCCACGCGCGTGTCCGAGGCGGAGGCTCGCACGAGCACGTCCGCGAGCTCCGCCGGAGACAACCGCATGGGGTTTGGCCCCAGCGTGAGTGTGAGCGAGGGCGGCGAGCTCTCGGAGAAGAACCGTGCCTCGAAGCGCTCCATGGGCCGCCATTCCTCGGGATTGCCGGGAAAGAAGCGCGGGACGCGTCCGCCCGTCTTCGCGTGCCACGCGACATGCAAGCTCCCGAGGCCCGGTCCCACGTCCTCGTACCGCTCCCCGTCCTTCCCATTCCGCGCGTCCGCCACGTGCACACCCTCCAGGTTCGCACACAGAGAACCGGAGATGACCTTTCAAGTCAAGCCTTCCGACGTGTCCGCACAGGTCACCTGAATCCAGAGCGCTTTGCGGCGCCAGTGGGCGCGGCCTACGGTGACGCCATGTCCCGGGCACCCCCCATCGTGTTGCCCATCACCCCGCCCCTGCTCGGGCACGCCAACCCCTGGGCGCTGCTCCTGCGGCGGGAGAAGGACTGCTCGGTGGCCACCGCCGCGCTGCTCTCCGAGCGCTACGCCCTGAAGAACGACGAGAAGCCCTTCGTGCGCGAGTTGCTGCGCCGCAAGCCCAACCTCTGGGTGTTCCGCTGTGACCAGCGCCGCTTCGCGGGGGACTTCGTGGTGGTGGACATGTCCGAGCCGCGCCGCGAGCACCGATGGGCCGTGGTGCTGGACCTCAAGCAGGGCGCGCTGCTCGTGCGCGGCGGAGGGGGCGCCGACTCCCTTCCCGTGGGTGAGGTCTGGACGCCCCCTCTTGCGTTCCCCTTCGTTTATAGCTAGCTATATAGCGCGCTATCAAACGGAGGTACGGCATGGAAGTCGATCTTCTGGCGGGTTTCGGCGTGGGGTTCCTGGGCAGTCGGCTCAAGCGACTGGCCGAGCGGATGCAGGCCGACGCGGCCGAGGTGGCGCGCTCGCTGGAGCTGCCGGTCCAGCCCGCCCAGGTGTCGCTGCTGATGACGATCCACCTGCACGGCCCGCTCACGGTGGGCGAGCTGGCCGAGCGCCTGCAACTGGCCCAACCCACGGTGACACGCGCCCTCGGAACGCTGGAGGACTTCGTCGAGGCGCGGCGCTCGCCGGACGACCAGCGCTCGAAGCAATTGGCGCTGACGGAGCGGGGCGAGGCCCTGATGGTCCGCATCCAGACGCAGCTGATGCCGCGCATCGAGCCCGCAGCGGCCTCGTTGGTCGAGGGCCTGTCGGGCGATTTCATGCAGGGGCTGGCCACGCTGGAGGCGCGTCTGGCCGAGGCCTCGTTGCTCGACCGGGTCAAGGCCGCTGGTCCACCCAGGATGTGGGCGCGGGACTTCTCCGATGACCTGACCGCCGCCTTCTATCGGATCAACGCCGAGTGGATCGAGGACATGTTCGCCCTCGAGGAGAACGACATCGCCCTGCTGTCCAAGCCGCGCGAGTTGATCCTCGACAAGGGCGGCGTGGTGCTGTTCGCCGAGACGCCGGAGCTGGGCGTGGTGGGGACGTGCGCCCTGATGGTCTCCAAGGACGGCTGGGTGGAGCTGACCAAGATGGGCGTCTTGAAGAGCGCCCGGGGCCTGAAGGTCGGCGAGTTCCTGCTCGCCAAGACCCTGGAGCGGGCCTCCAGCCTGGGCTTCGGCAAGGTCTATCTGTTGACCAACAAGAAGTGCGCGGCGGCCATCCATCTCTACGAGAAGCTCGGCTTCGTGCACGACGCCGAGATCATGCGCCAGTTCGGCGCGCGCTACGAGCGGTGCGACGTGGCGATGTCCTATCGTCCGCGGGGTTAGACTGTCGCGACCCAACCCCGCGAGGACTCACGATGGACTGGAAGGCATTGGAGACACGGCTCGTCGACACCGCCCGCGCGACGCTCGACGACTGGCTCGCGCGAGGCGCCAGCCCCTTGTACGCCGTCGCCTTCCACGCGAGCTACCGCGAGGAGGAGCACACGCTGGGGCTGCCCTCGCTGGCCGCCAACAGCCTCGCGGCGCTCACCGCCGACCACCCCGGGTGGAAGGAGGAGGGCTTCGTCGGCGTCAAATGGAACCCGGCCGACTGGCGCTGGGACCAGGAACCCGACGACGCCGGGCTGACCGCCCTCGATGCCGCCTTGCAGGCCGAGGCCCATGGCAAGGGGCCCGCGCACTGGCACAAGACCGAGGCGCGCTTCATCGCCACCGTGACGCGCGCCGCGAAGACGCTGGCCAAACAGTTCGCCAAGGATCCCCGCGTGGAGCGCGACTTCGTCGTGTTCTTCCATGACGAGGACGGCGGCGCCGAGCTGGCCCGCGCCAGCATTCCCAAGGCGCGCTTCCTGCGCCTGTTCCCCGAGCAGGACGCCACCGAACAACTGCGCCGGGAAGTGGCCACTCGGCCCGTGCCGGAACAGGTGGACTACTACCTGAGCCGTCTGGACAGCTACGACGGCATCAACTGCGAGGAGGCCCAGGCCTGGCTGATCGCCCACGGAGAAGCCGCCGCCCCGGCCCTGACCGAACGCCTGCGGGCCCAACCCGACGACTGGCAGGCGGCGCGGCTGCTCGGTGCCACCGGCGTGAGCAGCCCGGAGAGCCTCGCGGCGCTGCGCCACGCGCTGCTGCACGGCACCGACGAGAGCGCGAGGACCTGGAGCGCGAACGCCCTGGGGTACATGGGGGACTTCGAGTGGCTGCTGGACAAGGCGGCCGAGCCCGGGCTGGGTCGGCTCGCGGCGGAGGGCTGCTGTGCCAACCTGCGTCCTTTCCGCGACGACAACGCGCGCCCCTTGCCGCTGGACTACGCGCCGCTGGAGACGCTGCTCGCGCGCCACCCGAAGCTGAAGACCGTCGTGGAAAAAGACATCCTCCGGCTCGGCGGAGGCTCGTGTGAGATTGGCGCGGACGAGGTGGCCGAGGTCTGTCGCGGCCTGCGCTCGCCCCACGCGAGCGTGCGCCGCCACGCGGCCTTCGCGCTCGACAACCGGCGGCTCGGCAAACCCCAACGGGCCCAGGCGATGGATGCGCTGCGCGCCGCGCGGGCCGACGCCGACCCCACGGTGGCCCGTCTCGCGGGCGAGGCGCTGGCGTCGCTCAGCCGCTGAGGCTCATCGCGTCCGCTCGTCGAAGCGCGCTCTCGCTGTCTTGATCGCGCCCCAGTTGCCGCCGATCCAATCGACCAACGCCTGCATCGGCTTCATCAAACCGAGACCCAGTGGGGTCAATTCGTATTCCACCCGCGGCGGCACCTCGGGAAAGACTTCACGCGACACGAAGCCATCCCGCTCCAGGTCGCGCAGGGTGGTGGTGAGCATGCGCTGGGAAATCCCACGCACCATCCGCTGGAGCTCGGAGAAGCGCGCGCGGTTGCGGGGGGTCTTCGCGAGCATGACCACCACCAGGATGCTCCACTTGTCGCCCACCTTCGTCAGGAATTCCCGGACGGCCGTGGACTCCTCGGTCTCGCACATGCGCACGAGCGGCTCGGCGGTGCTTCGACGGCCCTTCTCCATGGTTACCTCCAGGTGCGTTCCTGCGGCGAAAGTGCCGTCTTCTCATCCAGGGGCGCCCCTCTCACGATGGAGACACCTCGACGCGTCACCCAGGAGATGACCATGTCCTCGGAGCACTCCAAACACCATCCGCTGGCCGAGCCGCTCGCCCTGCCTCGGGACGAGGCCTTGAACGCGCCCGTCCCCGTCATCTCCGCGAGTCCGGTCGTGTTGCCGGCGCCGGGACGGGGCGAGGATCTCCTGGTGCGCGTTTCCGCGCCCGCGGTGGGCAGCGCGCTGCCGATCATCGTCTTCTCCCACGGCTTCGGATCGTCCATGGACGGCTATGCCCCCCTCGCGAACTACTGGGCGGCACGTGGCTTCGTCGTGATTCAGCCCACCTTCCTCGATTCCAGGCGGTTGGGTCTCCCTCCGGAGGATGCCCGGAGGCCGTTCATCTGGCGGACCCGCGTCGCCGACCTCCAACGCATTCTCGATCAACTGGATGTCCTCGAACGGGCCGTCCCGGGCCTCGCGGGCCGCCTCGACCCCAGCCGCATCGCCGCGGTCGGGCACTCGTTCGGCGCACAGACCACCGGCCTGTTGCTGGGCACGAGGACGCTGGGGTTCGACGGGAGCGTGGGCGAGGACCTGTCCGACCCTCGCATCAAGGTGGGTGTGCTCCTCTGCGCGGGGGGCCGAGGGGGCGACGCGCTCAGCCCCCTCGCGGTCGAACGCTTCCCCTACCTGAATCAGAGCTACGCCGGGATGAAGACGCCCACCCTCGTGGTCTGGGGGGATCAGGACCACTCACCGCTGACGGTCGTCGGGCCCGGGTGGTTCAAGGACGCCTACACCTTGAGCCCGGGCGCCAATGCGCTGCTCACGCTGTTCGGCGGAGGGCACATGCTTGGCGGCATCTCCGGCTACCAGGTGACGGAGACCACGGACGAGAACCCCGAGCGGGTCGCCGTGGTGCAGCGGATGACCTGGGCGTACCTGCGCAGTGTGTTGTACCCGGGCGATCCCGCTTGGAGCTCGGCCCGTGCCGACTTGAGGGAGCGCCCCCAGCCGCCCGGCCAGATCGACGTCAAATGACAGCGCGGCGTGCCACTCGGAGCGACGACGCGGTCCGCCAAGACGCGGGCGCGCAACTTCTCTTCGCGAATTTCGAGAATGTAATGGTGAGCCCCACATCTGGGGCCACCGATTCCGTCTTCCGCGAGGCCCGAGCCCATGACCATCAGTCGCCTGACGCCGCGTCCTCCGCCCCCGCCCCCGCCTCCTCCCGCGCCCAAGGCGGCCCCGAGCGCCCAGGCGCCCGCGACCCAGGCCCAGCCGCCGGTCATCCCCAGCAAGGACACCTTCCAGCCGACGTCCGCCGCGAGCCGCTTCGCGGGCGTCCAGGCCCAGGGCACGGCCCAGGCCCAGCCGGCGGGCTTCCTCGGAGGTCTGGGTCAGGGCATCCAGAACCTGGGCCAGGGCATCCAGGACCTCGCCCACGGCGCGGCCGAGGGAGTCCAGGACCTCGCGCAGGACACGGTCCAGGGCGCGCAGGACCTCGCCCACGGCGCGGCTCAGGGCGCGCAGGACCTCTTCAATGGCGCGGTCCAGGGCGCGAAGGATCTCGCTCAGGGCACGGCCGATGTGACGCAGCGGGGGCTCGATGTCCTCGGCACGGCCCTGCATGGCACGGGCAACTACGCGCCCGATCCGGCCCCGGGCTTTGGCACCACGGCGCCGGGCACGACCCTGCCTCCGGGTGCGCGGCCCGTCCAGGAGCCCCAGGCCACGGGCGTGCCGGGCGTGTCGGTGGATCCCGATGACGGCTGGATCGTCGGCGCCGGCCCCACGGGTCCCACGGCCTATCCGCCCAACACGCCGGCCGACCAGGTCCACCCCTTCACGCCGGAAGGACAGGATCCGAACGCGCCCCGGCCCACCATCCTCTTCACCAACGGCATCCTGACCAACAGCCCGGATCAGGCGAAGGCCGCGCAGCAGCTGGCCAACGAGACCGGGGCCAACGTCATCTGCGTCCACAACGGCACCAACGGGTTCGTCCCCGACGTGGCCCAGGCGGGCGGCGACCGGATCAGCCTGCCCGGCAACGCGGCGACCAACACCCTCACCCGCCTGATGACCCAGGCCGCCCAGTCCGGCGGGCCGGTGCAGGTGGCGGCGCACAGCCAGGGCGGCATCATCACCAGCGATGCCCTGCAGCAGACGAAGGACAACCTGCGCGCCCAGGGCATGAGCGCGGCCCAGGTCGAGCAGACCATGAGCAACTTCAACGTGCAGACCTTCGGGGGCGCCGCCGCGTCCTACCCCTCGGGGCCGAACTACACGCACGTGATCCACCCCGGGGACCCCGTCTCCGGCCCCCTGGGCATGGGCCTGCCGTCCAACGCGGCCAAGGCCATCGCGAACGGGCAGCGCGTCGTCGTCGCGCCCAACCCCGGGCCCATCTACGGCGATCCGTTCCAGAACCACGGCTTCTCCGGCTACGTGCCCCAGGCCGGCCTGCCGTCCTGAGTCGCTAGGGTGAGCCCCTTGGGTTCACCCGCCAGGCGGCTCGGGAGAAGAACCCCACGTCAAGCCCCACGCCGAGCGCCACGCCCACCGCGTAGCAGAAGAGATCCGACACGAGGAACCCTCGGCCCAGCACCAGGGCGACGAGGGTGTGCGACCGGAGTTCATCCAGCCAGGGGGGGTGGAAGAGCTGGCTGCATTCGATGAGCACCGCGAAGCCCAGACTCCCCGCCGCCGCGCGCCCCACGGACAGCCGGGGCCAGAGCACGAACAGCCCCAGGTAGACGAGCGTGGCCCACAGCGTGTCCCCCGCGTAGGCGGTGAGGAAGCGCGGCAGCGCGTGTCGGGCCATCCCGGAGCGCGAGCCCAGTCCCAGCACGACGACGAGCAGCACGGCTGGCACCAGGAGCATCCGGGGGCGGGACGGAGGGACCGCATCGGTCTGCATGCGTCGCAGTGTACGGCCCCAGGGAGAGCAGAGGAGAAACCAGGCGCCCGTTGGACGTCTTCGCGCATGCCCGCTGTTGCAAGGGAAGCAGCGGACACGCTCCTTCTTCGCCCTGGGGGTTCCCATGCACACGTCGGAATCGGATCTCTGCCTGCTCACCACCTGCGCCGACCCGGCCGAGGCCTCGACGCTGCGCGCCCTGCTCGACTCGGATGACATCGACTGTGTCGTCCAGGGCGAGCATCACAGTGGGATGCTCGGTCCCGCGCTGGGCGGTGCCATCATCGACGTGCGCGTGCTGGTGGCCCGGAAGAACCTCGAGCGGGCCCTGGCACTCCTCGACGCCCACGTGGAGACGCCGGAGCAGCGGGCCGCCGCGCTTGCCGCGGGCGTGGAGGAAGAGGCGCCCCCTCCCTGCCCGGTGCACGGAGAGGTCTCCACGGGGGTCTGCTCGGGGTGTGACACCTTCCTGTGCGCGCACTGTGACGCGCCGGGCGAGCCCCCTCTGTGCGAGGACTGCCAGGAGCACAAGAACGACGCCCCGGGCCCGCGATGGGACTTCCGCCGCAAGCGCGTCGGATGGGTCACGCTCGGCCTCATGTTCGGCCCCGGTCTCCTCGCGGGCGTGTTGGGGTGAGTCCGGAGCAGGCGCCCCCCTGGCCGCCTGCTCCCCGGGCACGGGCTCCGCTGAATCGTGGATGGATGTCCGGCGGCGAACGGTTGCACTCCGAGTCCGAATGATTCGGACCGGAGGATTCATGCACCGACTGCACTCCCTGGCGCTCGGCGCCGTGACCGCGCTTTCCCTGGTGACAGCCGCCCCTGCGCGGGCCGCGGGTCTGGCGCGCGAGCCCTACCTCCAGAAGGTGGGCACCGACAGCGCCCTCGTCGCCTTCCGGGTGGCCGCCTCCTGCGCCCCCACCGTCTATTACGGCACCCACGGCAGCACGGATCAGCAGGCCAAGGCCCCCAACCAGGGGACCCGGCACGCGATCGAGCTCACGGGCCTCGAGCCGGGCACCGCCTACACCTACGTGGTGGACGCGTGCGGCGTGCGCACCAACCCCGTCACCTTCTCCACCGCCTCCAAGCCCGGCGTGCGCCGTGTGCACTTCACCGCCGTGGGCGACTTCGGTTCCAACAGCCGGGATCAGGTCGAGGTGGCGCGCGCCATGCTCGGCCGCACGCCGGAGCTTTTCCTCGCCCTGGGGGACAACGCCTACGAGGCGGGCACCGAGGCCGAGTTCCAGCGCAACCTCTTCGAGCCCATGGCGCCCCTGCTCGCGCAGGTGCCCTTCTTCGCCGTGCCCGGCAACCACGAGTACGAGACGAACAAGGGCCAGCCCTACTTCGACAACCTCTACCTGCCCACCAGCTCCACCGGCGGCGAGTCCTACTACTCGTTCGACTGGGGCTTCGTGCACTTCGTGGGCATCGACTCGAGCTGCGCGCTGGGCCTGGCCCCCACGAGCCGCTGCACCCCGGAGAACCAGCGCAAGTGGGTGGAGGAGGATCTGGCCGCGAGCAACGCGCCCTGGAAGATCGCCTACATGCACTACCCGCCGTGGAGCAGCGGCGAGCACGGCTCCCAGCTGAACATCCGCAAGCAGTTCGCCCCCCTGTTCGAGAAGTACGGCGTGGACCTGGTGCTCACCGGGCATGACCACGACTACGAGCGCAGCCAGCCCATGGTGGGCGACGCGCCGGCGCGCTCGGGCACCCGGGCGCCGGTGTACCTGGTGGTGGGCAGCGGCGGCGCGAGCCTGCGGGACATGGGCCTGAGCAGCAAGCCCTCCTGGTCCGTGCTGCGCAACAACGGCGACCACGGCTACCTCGACGTGAAGGTCGAGGGCGGCACCCTCACCGCCCAGATGCTCACGCCCTCGGGCAAGGCGATGGACACCTTCTCCCTCACCAAGACCCTGCCCCCGGAGGCGGCCGAGCCCGCGCCGGGCACGCCCGCGGAGACCCCCGCTCCGGGCGACTCGACGACGCCGCCCTCCATCCCCGGCTCCTCGGGCAGCACCCCCACCCTGCCCTCGGACAAGGACCTGGATGACCCCGAGGGCCTGAACTCCGTGGCCGGCGGGTGCTCGGCGGGACCCGCCATGGCGCTGCTGCCCGGGGCCCTGCTGGTGCTCGGAAGTGCCCTGCGCCGCCGCCGGCGCTAGAGGCCCGCCCCGGGCGCCCAAGGGGCGCGCCGGGGCCCGGAAGCGGCCCGGCGGCCCCTTCCGCCCTTGTCATCGCGCGTCCGGGATGCGATGCGCCTGCCTGAAGATTTCCGGAGCCTCGTGTCCATGAAGAAGAATCCCCGCCCGCCCCCCCGGGCCTCCCAGCCCCGCCGTGACTCCTCCCGCCGGGATGCCCCCCGCCGGGAGTCCCCCCGCCGGGAGTCCCCCGACTCCCAGGCGCCGCGCGGCGAGCGCCCCGTGCGCGAGGACCTGGTCCTCCAGGCGTGCCTCGAGGCCTATGGCTTCATCCGCCACGAGGGCCGGCTGTCCGACCGGGCCCTGGACTTCACCCTGCGGCACAAGAAGAACCTCTACTCCAACGAGCGCCGGGCCGTGGCCGAGCGGGTGTACGCCCTCTTGCGCCGCCAGCGCACGGTGGACTTCCTCCTGGAGCACGCGCACCGGGGCTTCACCAAGCTGGATCGGACGCACCAGGACGTGCTGCGCCTGGCCGCCTCGCGCGTGCTGCACGGCGAGAGCGTGGCCGACGTGGAGCGCAGCTCCCAGCTCGCGGTGATGGGCGACGCGGGCCTGTCGGGCTTGTCGCACGCGGCGCGCACGCTGGAGGGCCTCCCGCCGGACAAGCGCTTCCCCATCGCCGCGTCGCTGCCGGACTTCCTGGCGGTGCGCTTCCGGGAGACGTTCGGCGCGGATGCCGAGCGGGCCGCCGAGGCGATGAACGAGCGCGCCCCGCTCAACGCGCGCGTCAACGGGCTCAAGGGAGACCGGGAGTGGCTGCGGGCGCGGCTCGCCCAGGAAGGCGTGAGCACCACGCCCACGCCCCTGTCGCCCCTGGGGCTCACGCTGGACACGCGCATCAACGCCTTCTCGCTGGAGTCCTTCCGCGACGGCGCCTTCGAGCTGCAGGACGAGGGCAGCCAGCTGCTCGGCATGCTCGTGGACGCGCCGCCCACCAAGGTGGTGGACGCGTGCGCGGGCGCGGGCGGCAAGACGCTGCAGCTCGCCGTACAGATGAAGAACCGGGGCGACCTGTACGCGCTGGACATCGAGGAGGGGCGCATGGAGGACCTGCGCAAGCGCACCCGCCGGGCTGGCGTGCACAACGTGCGCACCCAGCTCATCCCCTCGGATGGCCCCGAGGTGGACACGGCGCTCGCGGCGCTCCAGGGCAAGGCGGACCGGGTGCTGGTGGACGCGCCGTGCAGCGGCACGGGCACCCTGCGGCGCAAGCCGGACGCGCGCTACCGCCTCACGGCGGAGATGCTCGCCGAGCACGTGGTGCGGCAGAAGCGGCTGCTCGAGCGCTTCTCCCACCTGGTGAAGCCCGGCGGGCGGCTCATCTACGGCACGTGCAGCGTGCTGCGCGAGGAGAACGAGGCGGTGGTGGAGGACTTCCTCTCCCGGCACCCGGAGTTCTCGGTGCGGCCGGTGGCCGAGGAGCTGGGCGCGGAGCTGGGCGCCCGGGTGAGCGCGGGGCCCTACCTGCGGCTCGCCCCGCACTTGCACGGCACGGATGGATTCTTCGGCGCCATCCTGGTGCGCGCGAAGTAACCTGCCGGGCAGTGCCCGGACAAGGGGAGCTGGCATGTCGCAAGGGGTCCACTACCGCGTCTCGATGCCACGGCCGCACACGCACCTCTTCGAGGTGCGGGCCACCTTCCCCCCGGGTCCCGACCTGCTCGACGCCGTGCTGCCGGTGTGGACGCCCGGCAGCTACATGGTGCGGGAGTTCTCGCGCCACGTGCAGGACGTGAGCGCCCAGGGCCCGGACGGCCAGCCGCTCGCGGTGCGCCGCGCGGACAAGCGCACCTGGCGGGTGGAGGCCCGGGGCGTGGCCGTCACCCTCGCCTACCGCGTGTACGCCCACGAGCTGTCCGTGCGCACGAGCCACCTGGACGGCAGCCACGCCTACTTCAACGGCGCCACGCTCTTTCTCTACACCGAGGCCACGCGCGGGCTCGCCCACCACGTCACCGTGGAGGCCCCGCCGGGCTGGCGTGCCTTCACCGCGCTGGACGCGCACGACGGCGTCTTCGTGGCGGACAGCTACGACGCGCTGGTGGACAGCCCCTTCGAGGTCGGGCCCCACACACCCCTTACCTTCAGTGCCGCGGGGGTGCCCCACGAGGTGGTGGTGTGGGGCGACACCGTGCCGGATCCGGCGCGGCTGTGCGTGGAGCTGCAGCGCCTGTGCGAGACCCAGGCCCGGCTCTTCGGCGGCCTGCCCATGAAGCGCTACCTGTTCCTCGTCTACCTCACGGACAAGGGCCGGGGGGGGCTGGAGCACCAGGCGTCCACGGCGCTGCTGTTTCCGCGCGTGGGGCTGCACAGCCCGCGCGGCTGGGAGGACTTCCTCACCCTGGCCGCCCACGAGTACTTCCACCTGTGGAACGTCAAGCGCATCAAACCCCGCGCCTTCGTGCCCGTGGACTACGCGCAGGAGAACTACACCACGCTCTTGTGGGCCTTCGAGGGCGTCACCTCCTACTACGACAACCGCATGGTGCTGCGCGCGGGGCTGATGAGCGCCAGCCGCTACCTCGTCCGCCTGGGCGAGACGTTGTCGGCGCTCCAGGGCACCCCGGGGCGCAAGGCGCAGACGCTCGCCGAGTCCTCCTTCGTGTGCTGGGTGAAGCACTACCGGCCGGACGAGCACAGCCCCAACAGCGCCATCTCCTACTACCTCAAGGGCGAGGTGGTGGCGGTGCTGCTGGACCTGGAGCTGCGGCGCGCCACGGCGGACGCGCGGGGCCTGGACGACCTGATGCGCGTGCTGTGGGAGCGCCACGGCGATGGCGCCGGCGTGCCCGAGGAGGGCGTGGAGGCGCTGGCCTCGGAGGTGGCGGGGAAGGACTTGAGGGCCTTCTTCGACCGGGCGGTGCGCGGCACGGAGGAGCTGGACTACGCCGTGTTCGCCCACGTGGGCCTGGAGGTGCGGGCGCGTCCCCGTGAGTCCACGAGCGATCGCGGCGGCACGCCCGCGCCCCGCGCCCGGAGCGAGGCCCGCCCCCGGGGCTGGCTCGGCATCACCCCCCGGAGCGGCGGCGCCTTCGCCTCCATCGTGGAGGGCTCGCCCGCGCAAGAGGCCGGGGTGTACGCGGACGACGAGATCGTGGCGCTCGACGGCTGGCGGGTGGACAGCGCCGGCCTGCTGTCGCGCTGCGAGGACAAGCTCCCCGGCGACACCGTGCACCTCACGCTGTTTCGCCGGGACCGGCTGGTGGAGGTGCCCGTGGTGCTCGGCCAGAAGCCCTCGGACGCGCTCTGGATCGCCCGCGTGGACAAGCCCACCGAGGCCCAGAAGACCGCCTTCCAGGCCTGGCTCGGCACCCCGTGGGAGGAGCTGGGGTAGCATCCGCGCCGGGGTGAGTTCATGAGCGTTCCATCACGACCTGGCTGCAAGCGCCACCCGGCCGCCCTCGCGGGCTGGCGCTGCGTGAAGTGCGGCGCCCTGCTGTGCCCCGAGTGCGTGGAGGCCCGGCGCATGCACACGGTGGATCTCCTCGCGTGCCGCGCCTGTGGGGACCGCGCCGAGCCCCTGCTCGTGCACCGCTCCCAGCGGGTGCCCCTGGAGGAGCGACTGCGCACGGCGTGGACGTATGCGCGCTCCTCGCGCTTCCTCGCGCTGGTGTTGGGCGCGGGCACGGTGCTCACCGGGCTCACCTTCTTCACCCAGGTGACGCTCATCGTGGTGCGGATGATCCCCGCCGCCCTGCTGCTCGGCGTCTACGCGATCTGCTTCTTCGGCATCCTCATGGGCACCGCGCGGGGCGAGCGCGACGTGCCGCCCCTGGAGTACAGCGACCTCTTCTCCGACTGGCTCCTGCCCGCCTTCCGAGGCGCGGTGGGCACCAGCGTGGCCTGGCTGCCGCCCCTGCTCTACCTGGCGTACTTCGGGGGCTGGGACGTGGCCGCCTACCGCGAGCGCCTGCTGAACGACCCCATGTTCTACATGACGGGGGCCTTCCACGCCCTGCCGTGGGAACTCGTGCGGGGGGACCCCGTGGCCTGGCTGCTGGGGCTCGTCTGCTTCGCCTCCCTGCCCATGAGCCTGCTGCTGAGCGCGAGCAGCGCGCACCCGCTGGACATGATCAACCCCATCCGGGGCCTGCATGCCATCCAGCGGATGGGCCGGGACTACGCGCTCACCGTGGGCGCGCTGGCCGTGCTGGCCCTGACCCTGGGGGCCTCGCACCTGCTCGCCGCGGGCCTCCGGGCGATCGACCTGGGCATCCTCACCCGGTGGATCGCCCAGCTCGTGGAGCTGCCCGTGTTCTTCCTGGGCGCGCACGTGCTCGGGCTGCTGCTGTACACCCGGGGCGATGCCCTCGGGTACGGGGCCGACAGCGACTACCTCCAGCCCTTGCTGCTGGATTCGACACCGAGCACCACCCTGCGCGTGGACGGCCTCGGCCTGCCGGACGCCGTCTCCGAGGCCGAGGTCCACGCCGTGGAGACCCGGCTCGCGGAGCTCACCGAGGCGACGCAGGCGCGCGACGTCCCCCGGGCCCTGGCGCTCTACGCGGCGGCGGATGTCCTGCCGCGCACGCGCATCACCCCCGCGGTGCACCTCTTCG
The DNA here is from genome assembly GCF_016904885.1 of Archangium primigenium. Lineage (NCBI taxonomy): Bacteria > Pseudomonadati > Myxococcota > Myxococcia > Myxococcales > Archangiaceae > Melittangium > [Archangium] primigenium. The sequence continues at coordinate 3,567,077 of NZ_JADWYI010000001.1, read as the reverse complement.
TCGGCCAGGCGGCGGCGACCCAGGGGGACCATGCCCTGGCCGTCCGGGCGCTGGAGACCGCGGCGGACGTGGCGCCGGACGATGTCCTCGCCCCCCGGGCCCTGGTGCTCCTGGCGCGCGTGCTCGGCGAGCGCATGAACGAGCCGGGGCGGGCCCAGCAGGTGTACCGCTACATCGTCGAGCGCTATCCGGACACGGACGCCTCGCGCTTCGCCCAGGCCCGACTTCCGCCCACCAATTGACAGCGGGCTTGCGCGCGGCGAGGGGCGTGCGCACTCCCTTGGCCATGTTCCGCTTTCGCGCCGCGTGGTTGCCACCGTTGGGTCTGCTGCTGCTCGCCGCCTGCGATGGGGGCATCCGCGTCGAGCCCCCGACGGACGTCTGCACCGAGGTCCTGGTCACACTCCAAGTCCAGGTGCTCAGCGCTCAGGGCATGCCCGTGGACGACGCCACGGTGTCCGCCACCCACCTGGAGACGGGCAACACCATCACCAGTGTCACCGCGGGTGACGGAATCACCCGCGCGGTGAACGAGGAGCTGGGCCAGGGCCGCGTGCGGCTGACGGCCCGCGCGGGCTCCAAGACGAGCGACAGCACCGAGGTGCTGTGGACGTGCGACGAGTGCCACTGCTACCCGGACCCCAGCTCGGTCCAACTCCGGTTGAACCCATAAGGCCTCGGGCGCTCGGCCGCCCCACTCCACCTTTGTCCTTCGCGACGTGACCCGCTAGGTTGGTGTCATGACGCACGTGGACGAATTGCTCCGGGAGTGTTCGCTGTCCGAGTTGACCGAGCGGTTCCTCACGCGCTGTCAGGCCGTGCCCACGGGCTTCCTGGAGGCCCTGGACGCGGACTCGCGGCGAGGCGCCCAGACGCTCGCCCGGAAGCTGCGCGCCCGGCAGGGGAAGAACCGCGCCGAGGGCCAGCGCCTGCGCCACCTGCTGCGCTACGAGACCGAATTGTGGGCCCAGGGCCACGTGCATGTCGCTGGCGTGGACGAGGCGGGCCGCGGTCCGCTCGCGGGCCCGGTGGTGGCCGCCGCCGCCATCCTCCCCCAGGGCTGGAAGCTCGAGGGCCTGGACGACTCGAAGAAGATCGGGGACGAGGCGCGCCGCGAGGAGCTGGCCGAGGCCATCAAGCAGGGCGCCGTGGCGTGGGCCGTGGGCATCGCCGAGGCGGAGGAGATCGATCAGCTCAACATCCGCCGCGCCAGCCTGCTCGCGATGCACCGCGCGCTGCAGGCCCTGGGCATCCAGCCCACCTACGTGCTGCTGGACGCCTTCACCATCCCCGAGTGTCCCCTGCCCCAGAAGGGCATCATCAAGGGCGACGCCCTGTCGCTGAGCATCGCGGCGGCGTCCGTGCTGGCCAAGACGACGCGGGACCGGACCATGCGCGAGCTGGACGTGCGCTTCCCTGGCTACGGGCTGGCGGACCACAAGGGCTACCCCACGGCCTCGCACGTCCAGGCGATTCGCGAGCGCGGCGTGCTGCCCATCCATCGCCGCAGCTTCGCGCCCGTGCGCGAGGCGCTCGGGCCCAACACGCCGCCTCCGCCCTCCGCCCAGGGTGACCTGTTCGCCTCACCGGGAGGCGCCTCCACATGAGCGCGGACAAGGACATCGACGCCTGGTTCGCCGAGCGCGGCATCACCGTGCAGGACTCGCGACGCCTGGCCCGCGCGGCATTGGAGGAAGCGGGGCTCACCCGGCCGGGCAAGACGCGCCTCAGCGAGCCCAAGCTGCCCAAGGCCGAGGAGCTCCTCGCCGAGCGCTTCTACCGGGTGTGCACCGCGACCGAGTGCCAGCAGGTGGCCCGCGCCAGTGGCCGCGAGCCGCTGCTGGTGGACCCGCGCAGCCACTGCGAGCACTGCGGTGGCTCGAACAACCGCCGCGCGGAGGTGGCCTTCCTGGAGACGTGCAAGCGCCGGGGCGTCAACAAGGTGGTGGTGGTGGGGGGCTCGCCCGCGGTGCGCGAGGAGTTGGAGGCCAAGCTCGGCGCCCGGCTCCACCTGCGCATGGTGGACGGGACGGAGCGGCGCACGGGCAACCAGGCCCAAGGCGATCTCGAGTGGGGAGACCTGGTGCTCGTGTGGGGCGCCACGGAGCTGCACCACAAGGTGAGCAGCCATTACACCCAGCCGGGCTCGCCCCATCGCCACAAGGTGGTGCACGTGGTGCGGCGGGGCGTGGCCGCGCTGCTCGAGGCGGGCATCACCCATCTGGAGCGATAAGCATACACCAAGGGGAATGTCTCATTCCCCTGGTACGTCCTCAGGCAGGAGGCGACAACACCAGACATCTCCTGAACAAGAATGGACGCGACGCTCTTCCCCCAGACAGGAGACTTCCGGAGGGCAAAAGCTTCCGTCCAGGGGCGGGAGTTCTTCTGAATCAATCACCCGATCAGGAGCGCCGCGAGAAAAAGAACTCCGCATATCTATCGCGCAGGCGCCAATGAGACGGCATGTCGCATCGTCGATGGATGGAGGAAAGGGTCCATCGATGAAATCCTCGGGCACGTAACGGTCCACGGGCAACTTTTCGGTCGAGAGCAGCATGTCTGGGTTGAGTGCACCCGGCATCGAGCACCGTTGGATGTCTCCCCACGGCTTGAAGTCAAAGATCTCGAACTCACGGAAGGTGGCGCACGCAGGGATGGTTCTGCTCTTCCCAGTGAAATGACCCTTCAACATGAAGCGGCCGAGTTCCCACACGTTCCGGCGTAGCCGCTCGTTGGGCTGGTTCCGGCCCACGGGAATAACGTGCTCGAAGGCCGCTCCCTCCGAACGCGCCAGGCTCACAGCGGGAATCGAATGAGCTGAGGCGCCCAGGGGTTGATCGGGAGCGATGGGAACGACAGCACTCTCGATGGACTTGAGGCAACGGGTGGTTGAGGCCTTCCAGCAAGGAGAGGGGACGTCCAAGCAATTGGCACGTCGCTTCGGAGTGGGTAGGGCCACGGTCCAACGCTGGATGCGTCTCACTCGTGAGACGGGAAGCCCTGCTCCGCGGCCGCACGGGGGTGGGCAAACCCACCGAATAGGCGATGGGGAGCTGAGCGCTTTTCGTCGCCTGGTCGATGAACAACCCGACCGGACCCGAGCCGAGATGGCGCGAGCGTGGACGGAGCGCACAGGCGTGCGAGTGAGCGTGGCAACCATCGGCCGGACGCTGACGCGATTGGGCTACACGCTCAAAAAAAGTCCGCTACCCGACCGAACGCGAACGACCCGACGTCCAAGCCCAACGAGAGGCCTTTCACCAACGACAACCCGAGCTTCCGACTCCCAAGGTGTTGAGCATCGACGAGGCGGGCTGCACCATCGACATGACGCGCGAACGAGCCTGGGCCCCGACGGGACAACGCGTGGCGCAAGCTGTCCCTCGCAATCGAGGCACCGTGCTGAGCATGATTGGCGCGCTCAGTCTCGATGGGCTGGAAACCGTCATGATGAATGAGGGAGCCACGACTGGGGATGTCTTCCTCCATTTCGTCAGCCATTATCTCCTGACGATGCTGCGGCCTGGAGACATCGTCTTGTTGGACAGAGCGGGGGCGCACTTTCGAAAGGAAGCCATCGCCCTCATTGAGCAGCATGGAGGCCAGGTGCTCTACCTGCCTCCGTATTCACCCGACCTCAACCCCATTGAATTCGCATGGTCCAAGCTCAAGGGATTGCTCCGGACGGCAGAAGCGCGCACCGTCACAGCACTTCGTCAGGCGGTCGAGGACGCCATGCTGCTCATTTCTGCCTCGGATGCGGCCCAATGGTTCAAAGCCTGTGGCTTTCAGCCTCAAGCCACGTGATCTCCGCTGTCAGTAACTCCATGCCACATTCCGAACTCCGCTCGGCGAAGTACTTCCAATCGTTTTCCATGGGATGGGCGGAGTACGGATCATTCCGTCGCTCAACGCGAGGACGAGAGTAGATCACAAGGAGCAACCCCAATCCCATGAGCGCAGCTCCAAAAGCAACCAGTCGTGAAAGCCTCACCCCACTGGCACTCCAGCTTTGATTCCCAGCGGAAAGGGGAAGCCAGCGTTCGAGTACTGAAACCACTTCGCACCAGCACTGAGAACAACCATCCCTCCGTTGTGATGGATTCTAGCGAAGTCGACTTTCCCCTCTGCGCCCTCCGCGTAAAAATTAAACAACTTCGCCCAGCTCGCGGCGAAAAGCTTCGTATTACATCCAAAAAACTTATGGGGCGCCTTTGCCGTATTGTGTGGAACAAACGACGATGCCTTGAGCGTTCCAATGCGGGAGAGACTCAACACATCCTTGGAATCCGGCTCAATCGCCTCATGGTCGCGTGAGTCATGGCGCAGCGAGAGCCACAAATCATCACGCGCATGGCCGTAAAACCACACTCTACTGATTCGACTGGCCTTGAGCCCCTTCAGATGAGCAAGGACATCTTCTGCGGAAGAGATTCCCTGGTATTTCCAGGAGCGCTCCGCCACACGTCTTTTCACTAGGTCCAGATAGCTCGAAAATCTTTTCTTCACATTGATGGCGTGCTGGTATTGAGTTGGTGCTGTCTTCTGGCCGCCAATATCACTACCCCACAGCGAGACATAGGCTGGCTCATGAACGAGCCAATGAACCTCTTCTGTCTTCGCATCGTGGAGTGGGGCCTTCAACGAACGAAGTAATGGCGGTGTGACAAAATCATCCCAGCTCTGATCGTGACGACTCGGATCCTTGGGCTCGTAGATGCTCGGCCCCCCCAGACAGAATGACAAATGTATTTTTCATACCCCCCCTCACCGCCTATAGAAACACACCAAGCCGCTTACGCACTGAACCCAGCCACACCACCTGACGCAGTCTACCTTTACGGCCTCATCCCCTTGAGGCTACAGCAAGGAAAACCGCGCCACAAGGCGGAATTGGAAAGCGAGGCAGATGTCCGAAGAGTTTAAACTGCCCAACGACACCGCGCAGCGACTCAGCAAAGCAGGCGTTGAAAGCCCCTTCGGGTTCTGGTTGCCCATGGCGGCGCGCGGAGCAAGGAGCCCAGAGCACGGTACATACAGATTCGCGACTTGGGTCGATGCAACATGCTCGAACCGTCTGGTACATGGTGGAGCAGTCTGATGGACGAAACATTTCAGTCGCGAGGCAGCAAGACCAAATTGCGCTCCCCCGACCCGCTGCGTTAGATTCGGGTCCGTGCTGCGTCTGCTGCTGCTCCTGCTGCTGGTGAACGGACTGGTGCCCGCCCTCGGCGAGGCGCTGGAGCTGGCCGTGCACTACGCCGTGGCGGGCCATGTGGCGCACGGCCCGGGGGAGACGGATCTCGCCGGGAGCCAGGAGCACGGCTGCGGCCCCACCGCGCACCACTGCCGGTGCTGCGTGAGCCAGTCCGTCGTGCCGACGGTGCTGCCTGGCCTCGTCCTGCTGGAGCCCCGGGAGCGACCCCACACGCCCTTCCTGCCCGAGGCCGTGACCGACGCCACCCGGGGACGCCTGCTCAGGCCCCCCATCCGCGCCTGAGTCCCGGGCGCGCTCCCTCACCGTTTCGAAGGAACAGCCCGGTCCGTGACGACCCGCCCGGGGCACGTGTGTGCCCGGGGTCCTCGCCCTTGGCGTCCTCTCCTGCCCTTCGCTGGTGAGCTTCCGTGCTCGTTCCCTTCCGCCTGTCCACCTGGCTCTTGCTGCATGCCGTGTCGTCTCCGCCGTCCCACCCCCTCACCCAGGAAGAGGCCGTCACCCTCGCCCTGGCGCGCAGTCCCCAACTGCTCTCCGCCCAGGCCGAGGCCCGCACCGCCCAGGCCCGACTGGAGGGCGCCTCCCTGCTCGTGCAGGACAACCCCGAGCTGCAAGGCGCGGTGGGCCCCCGGCTCCGCCCCAACGCGAACAGCCTGGACCTCACCGTCGGCGTGAGCCAGCGGCTCGAACTCTTCGGCCAGCGCGGAGCCCGCCGCGACGCCGCCTCCGCCGCGCTCACCGCGAGCGAGGCCCGGCTCCAGTCCCTCCAGGTGTCGCTCGCCGCCGAGGTGCGCGGCGCCTTCGCCCGGCTCCTCGCCTCCGAGCAGGAATGGACGCTGGCCGAGGAGGGCCAGGTCCTCGCGGATCAGGCGCTCCAGGCCGCCGAGGAGCGGCAGACGGCGGGGGCCGCCTCGCGCATCGAGGTGAACACGGCCCGGGTGGAGCTCGGCCGCGCCGCCCATGCCCGGGTGCTCGCGGATCGGCGGCGGACCCTCGCGCGGGGCGAATTGCGGCTGCTGCTCGGCCTGGATACCTCCGAGCCCCTGGCCATCCGGGATGACGAGAAGCCCGGCCACGCGGAGCCGCCCGCGCTCGACGTATTGATGGAGCGGGCGCTCGCGCAGCGCCCCGACGTGAAGGCCGCGCGCGCCGACTGGGACACGGCCCGCGCCGAGGGCACCCTCGCCTCGCGTCAGGCGCTGCCCGGTACCCGGCTGGGCGTCAGCTACGGTGAGGAGGAAGGCGCGCGCATCGTCCAGGGCACGCTCGGCCTGGAGCTGCCCATCTTCAATCGCAACCAGGCCGCCCGGGGGGCCGCCGCGGCGCGGCTCACGCAGATGCAGGGACTGTTCGAGGCCACCGAGCGGCGCGTCCGCACGGAGGTGGCGCTCGCCCTGGAGCGCGAGCGGACAGCCCGCGCCGCCGTGGCCGTCTACAGCGGGGACGTGCTGGCGGCGCTCCAGCAGAACCTCGCGCTCGTCAACGAGGCCTACCGCGCCGGCAAGGTGGACTTCTTCCAATTGCTGCTCATCCGCCGCGACGCGCTCGACGCCCGACGCGGCTACATCGCGGCGCTCGAGGAGCTCATGGTCGCCGAGGCCCAGCTGTCCCGGGCGATCGGGAGCCTCCAATGAGCGCGCGCATCTGGACGCTCGTGGCCCTCGTCCTGGTGGGACTCGGACTCGGGAGCGGCTGCACGAAGGAGAAGGCCGGGGAGGCCCATGCCGAGGAAGCGCACGGTGAGGAGAAGCACGGCGAGGAGGCCCATGCCGACGAGGGCCTGGTGCGCCTCGCGCCCGAGGCGGTGCGCTCGGCGGCCCTGAAGACGGAGGAGGCGCGTCAGAAGCCGCTCGAGGTGGGCCTGCGGGTGCCCGCGCGGGTGTCCTTCGCCCAGCGCGGCGTGGCCCAGGTGGCCGCGCGTGTCCCCGGACGGCTCGCCAGCATCGAGGTGAACCTGGGGCAGCGGGTGAAGAAGGGACAGGTGCTCGGCTACCTGGAGAGTCCGGAGCTGGGGCGGGCCCGGGCGGACTACCTCTCCGCGGCGACCAAGGCCCGCGTGGCCGAGGACAACCACCGCCGGGAGAAGGAGCTGTTCGCCAAGGGCATCACCAGCGAGCGCGAGATGCGCGAGGCGGAGAGCACCTTCGTCACCGCGCAGGCCGAGCGCAACGCGGCGGACGGGCGCCTGCACGCGCTGGGGCTGTCCGACGCGGAGATCGCCGCCCTGCGCGGCAACGAGCACTACAGCTCGCGCCTGTCGGCCATCAGCCCGCTGGAGGGCACCGTGGTGGACATCTCCGGCACGGTGGGCCAGGCGGTGGAGGCCACGACCCCCCTGTTCACCGTGGGCGATCTCACGGAGCTGTGGGTGCTCCTGGACGTGGCCGAGGATCGGGTGGCGGCGGTGCGGAACGGTCAGGGCGTGGACATCACCCTCACGGCGCTGCCCGGGCGGCGCTTCCACGGCGTCGTGGCGTACATCGGGGACATCGTCAACGAGCGCACGCGCACCGTGCACGTGCGCGTGGCCGTGTCCAACCAGGACGGCGCGCTCAAGCCCGGCATGTTCGCCCAGGCGGAGATCGCCACGGCCACCGGCGCCGAGGAGCCCGCCGCCTCGCGGCTCGTGGTGCCCCGGGAGGCCGTGCAACAGGTGGATGGCCGGCAGGTCGTCTTCGTGCCCGAGGGGCCGGGCGCGTACCGGGCCGTGGAGGTGCGCACGGGCGCCACGTCCGCGCGTGAGGTGGAGCTCGTCTCCGGCATCGCGCCGGGCACCTCCGTCATCACCCAGGGGGCGTTCATCCTCAAATCCGAGCTCTCGCGCGAGAGCCTGGGCGGGGGGCATTCCCACTAGGGGAGGCGCGCGCCCATGTTCGACACCCTCATTGCCTTCTCCATCCGCCACCGCGTGCTCGTGCTCGCGCTGACGGCGCTGCTCATCGGCCTCGGGCTCAACGCCTTGCGCGCGCTGCCCATCGACGCCGTGCCGGACGTCACCAACGTCCAGGTGCAGATCCTCACCTCCTCGCCGGGGCTCGGCCCCGTGGAGGTGGAGCGCTTCATCACCATCCCCGTCGAGTCGGCCCTGGGCGGCCTGCCCGACACCACCGAGGTGCGCTCGCTCTCGCGCTTCGGCCTGTCCGTGGTCACCGTCGTCTTCAAGGACGGCGTGGACATCTATTTCGCGCGCCAGCAGGTGCAGGAGCGCATGGCCGCCGCGCGCGAGCGCATCCCCGAGGGCTACGGCACTCCGGAACTCGGGCCCCTGTCCTCGGGCCTGGGGGAGATCTACCAGTTCGAGGTGAAGGGCGAGGGCGCGAGCGCCATGCGGCTGCGCGACGTGCTCGAGTGGACCATCTCCCCTCGGCTCCGCTCGGTGCCGGGCGTGGTGGAGGTGAACGCCTTCGGCGGCGAGCTGAAGACGTACGAGGTGCAGCTGGAGCCCGGGAAGCTCGCCGCCTACGGCCTGTCGCTCCAGCGCGTCTTCGAGGCCCTGGAGGAGAACAACGCGAACGCCGGCGGCGCGTCCATCGCCCGGGGGCCCGAGCAGGTGCTCATTCGCGGCGAGGGCCTGGTGGAGTCCCTGGAGGACGTGGGGGACATCGTGCTCACCACGTCGCCGCAGGGCGTGCCGGTGCTCGTGCGGGACGTGGCGCGGGTGCGCTTCGCCCCCCAGGTGCGCCAGGGCGCCGTCACCCGGGACGGACGCGGCGAGGTCGTCACCGGCATCGTGATGATGCGCCTGGGCGCCAACTCGCGCGAGGTGGTGGAGCGCGTGAAGCAGGCCGTGGAGGCCATCCGCCCCACCCTGCCCCCGGGCATCACGATCGACACCTATTATGACCGCACGGATCTGGTGAAGAAGACGCTGCGCACCGTGGCGGGCAACCTCATCGAGGGCGGCCTGCTGGTCATCGTGGTGCTCTTCCTCATGCTGCGCGACCTGCGCGCGGGCCTCATCACGGCGAGCGCCATTCCCCTGTGCATGCTGTGCGCGTTCATCGGCATGCGCGCGCTGGGCATCTCCGGCAACCTGATGAGCCTGGGGGCCATCGACTTCGGCCTCATCGTGGACGGGGCGCTCATCATCGTGGAGAACGCGGTGCGCCACATCGCCCACCAGGCCCAGACGCTCGGCCGACCGCTCACGCGCGAGGAGCGGGACGCGGCGGTGCTGCGCGCGGCGGTGGAGATCCGCGGCGCGGCGGCCTTCGGCGAGCTCATCATCGCCGTGGTGTACCTGCCGCTGCTCACCCTGAGCGGCGTGGAGGGCAAGATGTTCCAGCCCATGGCCATCACCGTGCTGTGCGCGCTGGCGGGCGCCTTCGTGCTGTCGCTCACGCTGGTGCCCGCGCTCGCCTCGCTCTTCCTGTCCCGCGCGGCGGCCGAGCGCGAGAGCCCCCTGGTGCGCCACGCCCGACGGCTCTACACGCCCGCGCTCGCCTGGTGTCAGGCCCGGCCCCGGGCCGTGGTGGGCGCCGCGGGCGGACTGCTGGTGCTGAGCCTCGCGCTCCTGCCGCTGCTTGGCACCGAGTTCATCCCCCGGCTGGACGAGGGCGCGCTCGCGCTCCAGGCCATGCGCGTGCCCTCGGTGTCGCTGGAGGAGTCCGTGCGGCAGACGGGCCTCATCGAGACGGTGCTCAAGCGCTTTCCCGAGGTGCGCACCGTCGTCTCGCGCACGGGGCGCGCGGAGATCGCCACGGACCCCATGGGCGTGGAGGTGAGCGACATCTACGTGATGCTCGAGCCGCCCGAGCGCTGGACGACGGCCGGGGATCGCGAGGGGCTCATCGCCGCGATGCAGCGCGCCCTGGAGCGCGAGGTGCCCGGCAATGCCTTCTCCTACTCCCAGCCCATCGAGCTGCGGGTGAGCGAGCTTTTGTCCGGGGCCCGCTCGGACGTGGCGCTCAAGCTGTATGGGGAGGATCTGGAGGAGCTCAAGCGCACGGGGGACCGGCTCGCCGTGGCGCTGGCGCGGGTGCCGGGCGCCGCCGACGTGAAGGCCGAGCAGGTGGCGGGCCTGCCCGTGGCGCGGATTCAAATCGACCGGCGGGCCATCGCCCGCTACGGCATCAACGTGCGCCAGGTGCTGGACGCCATCGAGACGCTGGGCGGCAAGCAGGTGGGCACGGTGCTGGAGGGCCAGAAGCGCTTCGCCCTCCAGGTGCGCTTCGCCGCCGAGGCGCGCGAGCACGTGGAGCAGTTGGAGAGCCTGTCCATCAGCAGCCCCGCGGGGCAGCTCATCCCCCTGTCCCAGCTCGCCCGGGTGGTGGTGGAGGAGGGCCCCGCGCAGGTGAGCCGGGAGAACCTCCACCGCCGGCTCACCATCGAGGCCAACGTGCGGGGGCGCGACCTGGGTGGCTTCGTGAACGAGGCCCGGGAGGTGGTGGCGCGCGAGGTCCAGTTGCCGCCGGGCTATTGGGTCGACTGGGGCGGCCAGTTCCAGAACCTGGAGTCGGCCTCGCGGCGGCTGGCGCTGGTGGTGCCGCTCACGCTCTTCCTCATCCTGCTGCTGCTCTACGGCACGTTCAACGCGGTGCGCCCGGCGCTGCTCATCTCGCTCAACGTGCCCTTCGCGGTGACGGGCGGGCTGGTGGCGCTGGCGGTGCGCGGCATGCCCCTGTCCATCTCGGCGGCGGTGGGCTTCATCGCCCTGTTCGGCGTGGCGATGCTCAACGGGCTCGTGCTGGTGTCGGCCATCCGCAAGGCCCGCGAGGCGGGGCACCCGCTCGCCGAGGCCCTGCGCGAGGCGACCCAGGCGCGGCTGCGGCCCGTGCTCACCACCGCGCTCGTGGCCTCGCTGGGCTTCCTCCCCATGGCCTTCGCCACGGGGGCGGGGGCCGAGGTGCAGAAGCCCCTGGCCACCGTCGTCATCGGCGGCCTCCTCTCCTCCACCCTGCTCACCCTGCTCGTGCTGCCCACGGTCTACCCGTGGTTCGAGCGGGCGCGGGCGCCTACTTGAAGAGGTTCTGGAAGGCGTCGGACACCTCGGGGTGCATGAGCATGTCCGGCTTGGTGCGCTCGATGCGGCCCGTGCCGGGGATGCTCGTCTCGTTGACGCGCTTGAGCGAGTCCCAGTTGAGGCCGTACTGGTGGTCGCCCTTGTTCACGTCCACCGCGATGGGCAGGTGCTCCTTGCCGTACTGCTTCGCGGCGCTCTCGGGGATGGCCGTGTCGCGGATGCGCGCGAAGGTGTCGTGCGGCACCTCGAAGGCCTTCATCACCGTCTGGGGGTGACCCTGGTCGTGCCGGGTGGCGAGGAACTCCTCGGCGCGCGCCCGGTCCCCGAAGTTGAGGAAGGCGCGGTCCTGGTAGCTCATCGGCTTGTCGTAGCGGTTGGGCGCGCTCTGGTTCGTGTGGCTGTTGAAGGACTTGGTGACGTGCGCCTTGCCATCGCCGTTGATGGAGAGGCGCTGGTTGTCCGGCCCCTCCACCCGGTAGACCGTGACGGGCCGCTTGTCCTGGGCCGCTCCGGGGACGCCCGCGGGGTTCCCCCTCGGGGTGCTCTGCGGAGCCGTGGGGGACTTGGGCGCCAGCGACGGGCCCTTGTCCTGCGCGCGGGGGGGAGGCGTGAAGGAAGGAGTCCGGAAGCCACCACCGCGAATGCCCTTGCCCATGGTCGAGATCCTCAGGAAGACGAGATGACCTCCTCCAAAGCAGGCGGCGTGCCAGGAGTCCGAGGCCCTCCCCCGTCCCGCAAGTCCTCGATTTTCCTGGGGAGACGGGAACGGGCCATGGGGTGGCCCCTGGTGACCGCGGTCATCACCGGTGACCGCCGTCACCCCGGCCGCGCCTCCGGGAACAGCCCCGTGACCTTGCGGCTCGCCTGGATGGCATGCAGCCACCGCACCCGCCCGTCCTCGCCGAGCTCCAGGCGGAGCACCACCCCCGTGGGCTGCCCCGGACGCGTCACGTGCCAGCGGACCACCAGGGCCGGCAGCCCGTTGAACATCCGGAACGCCAGCGCCTCCAGGCCGCCGCTCAGCGCGTACAGACGCCGGTAGAAGAGCGCCACGCGCTGGGGGCCCACCACCGGCAGCCGCGCCGCGAACGACTCGCCCGCGCCGTCCGACAGCGCGCGCACGGGCTCGGCCAGCAGCGCCTCGGCCGCCGCCACGTCGCCGCCCGCGAGCGCCCCCAGGAAGTCCTCCAGCGCGCGCCGGGTCTTCTCCTGGAGCGCGCGCGTGGGCAGGCAGCGCTCCCGGTCATACGCCGCCATCGCCGCGCGGGCCCGGTGGTGCACCACCTTCACGTTCGTCTCGCTCCAGCGCAGGCTCTCGGCCACCTCGCGCACCGAGTAGTCGAACACGTCGCGCAAGAGCAGCACCGCGCGCTGCCGGGGCGTGAGCGCCTCGAGCGCCAGCAGGAAGGCGAACGTCACGCTCTCCAGCAGTTCGTAGCGGCCCTCGGTGCTCGTGCCCCCGGGCAGCCGCGCCTCCACCGAGGCCACGGCCTCCTCGCCCGTGTCCACCGGCGAGGGCAGCCAGGGCCCCACATAGCCCTCGCGCTTGCGCCGCCGGAGCCGGTCGCGCGCCAGGTTCACCGCCACGCGGGTGAGCCAGGGGCGCGGATCCCCGACGCGCGCCGGAGGGGCCTCGAGCGCCCGCGCGAACGTCTCCTGCACGAGCTCGTCCGCGTCGGCCGCCACGCCCGTCATCCGGTAGCACAGCCCCCAGAGGAACCGCTCGTGCTCCCGCGCCGCGCGCGCGAGCGCCTCATGCGCCGGAGACGTCATGCCGCGCGAGTCCGTCCCGCGCCCCGCCACGCACGGGCCACCGCCTCGGCGCTCGCGAGCGAGGCATCCACCAGCATCCCCTCGGGGCCCACCCAGTCGCCCACCACGGCCAGACCGCGCACGTGCGCCACCAGCGGCGGCGGCCGGGCCCCGAGCCCCTCCAGCGTGGGCAGGGCATGCATCACCCGCAGGTCGGGCATGAAGCGCCGCGCCACCACGTGCTGGCGCCAGCCCGGCTGCAGCGACTCCAGGAAGTCCTCCAGCTCGGCCTCCTCCGTGCGCCGGTCCTCCGGCCCGAGGTACTTCGCCACGTGCACCATCGCGCCCCCCTCGGGCGCCAGCCGCGCCCACGCCGAGTGCACCGACGCATACCACGGCCGATCCACCCCGAAGGCCAGCAGGGCGTCGGGCCTCGGCAGCCGCGACAGGCCCACGTCCAGCGACGCCATCTTCACCGGCAGGGCCCGCGCCGCCCACCCCGCCGCCACCGCGTCTCCCGGCAGCAGGGCCGCCACGTCCCCGGGTCCGCCCGTGAGCACCACCGCCTCGGCCTCCCACTCCGTCCCGTCCGCCAGCCGCACGCCCCGCACCCGCGAGACGCCGCCCGCCTCCTCGCGCAGCACCTGCTCCACCCGGGCCGACACGTGCCGCTCCACCCCCGCGGCCTCGGCCACCCCGTCCAGTCCCCGCACCAGCGAGTCCCAGCCCCCGTCGAGGTAGCGCACGCCCCGCTCCAGGTACACCTGCTGGTGCGCCAGCGCCGCGTCCGCGCCCAGCAGCTCCATGTCCACGCCGTACGTCGCCGCCCGGAAGAGCATCGTCACCACATCGCGCACGTCGTCCCGCGACACGTTCTGGCGCAGCCACTGCGCCAGGGACAGGCCCACCGCCGCCGCGGCGTCCACGCGCGGGAGGGCCGCCATCACCCGGGCGAACTCCACCTTGCCCGCCGCGCCCAGCAGGTCCGTGGTCATCAACGACACGGCCCCCGAGGGCAGCGTGTGGAACCGCCCCCCGCGCAGCGCGAAGCCGCCCTTGGGCTCGCGGCCCGCCAGCTCCAGGCCCAGCCCCCCCAGCACCCGAGCCGCCGCTCCCGCCAGGAAGAGCGCGTGCGGTCCCAGGTTGAAGTGGTAGTCCGCCTCCTGGGTGGTCTGTGCCCGGCCGCCCAGGTGTCTGGACTTCTCGCACAACACCACCCGCCGACCCTCCCGTGCCAACAGCGCCGCCACCGCCAGTCCACCCAGTCCTCCGCCCACCACCAGCACGTCCGTCGTCTTCATGTCGTGTGTCCTTCCCTGTCCCCGCGTCGGGGGTTTCGGGGGGACCACGACGGACGGCTTCAAAAGGTTACAGCCCCCGGTGCGTCCGCCCGAAAAGGCGAGACCCCCGTGGGGCGCCTGCACATATGGTGGCGCCATGAAGCGGACGCGGGAGGGCGGGCAGGCGTGGCGGGGAGGGCTCGAGGGGCCCTGGGCTCCGGCGCTGGGGTTCGGGGTGTGGCTCGTCCTGCTGGCGAGCCGGTGGCACGCGGGCGTCCTGGACGAGTTCCTCCTCGCCGAGACGCTTTTCCTGCTGGCCCCGCTCGTCATCGTGCCCCTGGGCCTGCCCCTGACGCTCGGCCCGGTCCGCCCCGGGGGCTGGTCCCGGTTGCGCACCCTGCTCGGCCTCTTGCAGCCCGTGGGGGCGCTGGCGCTGCTCGCCGCCTTCACCCTGGAGCCGCCCGGCCAGGCCCGGCTCGCCTTGGGCCTGCCCTACCTGCTGCTCGCGCTCTGCACCGCGCTGCACGCGGGGGGGCGACTGCTCGAGCGGGGCGTGGGGCCCGTGGAGGAGCTGGCGCACGACGCGGCCTTGCTGTGTCCCCTGGGAGGCGCGGTCTGGCTGCTCACGTGGATGGGGGATTTCGCCCTGCTCGGCTTCCAGGGCCTGTGGGTGCTGCTCACCGCCATCCACTTCCACTTCGCCGGCTTCGGGTGCCTGCTGATCGCGGGAGGCGTCGGCCGGCTGCTGCGCGCCGGGCGGCTCAAGGCGGTGGTGGCCCTGGGCCTGATGGCGGCCTTTCCCCTGCTCGCCGCGGGCATCGCGGGCCAGCGCGCGCTGGAGGTGCTCGGGGTGCTCTTCTACGTGCTGCTGTTGCCCCTGCTGGCGGGGCTGCTGCTGCGCACGGCCGCGCACCTGGGCCCGGGGAGGCGCGTGCGCTGGCTGTTCGTGGGCGCGGCGTTCGCGGTGCTGGTGTCCACCACGCTCGCGGGCCTCTGGGGCCTGCCCCGCCCGAGCCCCGTGGAGCTGCCCACCATGATCCGCCTCCACGGCACCTTGAATGCGCTGGGCTTCGTGGGGCTCGGCCTGCTGGGGTTGCGCCTCTTGCCGTCCTCTCTCCCGGAGACTTCCCGATGAATCGCCGCATGCCGTCCTGGTCGCACCTGGGTGTCTGGCTGTGTCTGTCCCTTCCCGTGGCCGCCTGGGCCAAGGCTCCGCCGCCCGTGAAGGCCGTGAAGCTCACCCCGAAGGAGGTCACGGCCCTGGAGGCGCCGAAGGACGGGTGCGGGCTCGAGGACATCGCCGAGGGTCAGAGCTTCCGGCTCGTGCAGAAGGGCTCGGCGCTGGATGGACGGATGCTCGTGGGCATGGTCTGCGGCAGCGGCGGCACGAGCGTCACCTTCCTGCTCTACCACCAGGACAAGGTGCAGCAGGTCCTGCCCCGGCATCGCGCCAATGACTGGGACGTCTACCAGGTGGAGGCCGTGGCGTTCTCCGACGTCGATGGCGATGGCCGCTCGGACATCGTCACCATCGTGTCCTCCATGGCGGGCGCGGGCCCCACGGCGGCGGTGCCCTTCAACGTCGCGGGGGTGTGGTACCAGACCGAGGACGGCCAGTTCGTGTCCGACCCCAAGGCGGAAGCCATCCTGGAAGAGGTGCGCGACCCCACGGTGAAGAAGGCCGTCGCGGCGCTGAAGAAGGCGCGCGTGCGGATGAAGTAGCCCGCGGGCCCGATTCCCCCCCCTTCGTACCCGCCCGCTCCCTCGCGCGCCGGTCCTGGGCCATTTTCCCGGACCGCACACTGCGGGTAGCCTGGAGGCCAAGGGTGCCGCAGCCGATTGGCATCCGAAGGGGGAAATTGATGGGCCGCAACTCCTACGCGTCAACGTTAAAGAAGGCAGCAAAGGAACAAGAGCAAAAGAATCAGCGGCGCCTTGCGCACCAGTCCGCAGAGGAGAGCAAGGCTCGAATCGAGGAACTGAAGTCGGCGCACAAGGCATGCAGTACGCCTATCGATTGGCGAGCGCTCGCGGCCAGTCTGCCTCCTGTGCCAGTACAACGCACACATTGGGCGGAACGCTCAGCCGACCGCCGAAACCGTTTACTCTCTCTTTTCGACGTACCCTCGGCACAATCGCCAAGCATGCTATTCGCGGTGACGGAGGATTCAAACCGGTTCCACTCCGAACAAAAATCCTTTCATGCAGAGGCACTGGAGCATGCCGACTCTGTCGCACTGGCAAAAGGCATTCTTCGGGGAGACTCCGAAAGCTACCTGCGCGTTCTACAGGAAGCCCACACTGATTCCATCGCGCGCCTTGGCGAGATTGAATCGAACTTCCAAGTTCGTTCGCCCCATCTCGTCGAGGTAAATATTACGGCTCAGGGTTCGGCCATTCTACCGACCGAGGTTCAAACACTGACCTCGACCGGAAAGCTATCGACGAAGGTCATACCCCGCATCCAATTCATTGAACTCTATCAGGACTACGTTTGCTCATGGGTCTTGAGATTAGCACGTGAGGTTCATGCGCTCCTGCCTGTGAAGGCAGTTCTTCTCACGGCATATTCGGCTGACGGGTTCCCGGCGCCGACCCCCGTTCTCTCTACGATCATTCATCGAAAACAGCTAGAGGGTCTACCGTTTGAGACTCTCGATCCGTCAGACGCGTTGGATGGTCTGCAAACTCGAACGAACTTCAAGGCATCTCGTCGTACCGGTGCGTTCCAACCTATCGTCGCCTTTTCTTCGTCGGACGTTTATTTCACCGAACCCGTCAGCTCGCTCCAGTCGACAATCGAAATCGCGAAACAGGTCCTCGAGGACCTTGAGTAGGCACTGTGGGGGACAGTCATAATGGACTTTCTATTTGGGTCGATATTCGTCGCAGTCATGATTTGGGCGCTCGCGTTACGAGCACGGTGGGAAAAGGCGCAGCAATCATTAGCGGAAGTCGAACAGAAGTTCACAAGCTACCGGGCGGATGCGCTTACCGAACAGCTGCGTCTCAAGCAGGAGGTCAGCAAAAAAGTCGAGGCCGTGGAGGCGGAGTCAGCGCGCGAGCGTAAAGCCGTACAAGCTGAATCCCTTGCCGAGCGGGAGCGGCTCAAACGGGAGGTCAGCAAAAGGCTCAGTCAAGTGGATGCGGAGCTGCTGCTTGAGCGGAAAAAGGCGAAAGCCGAAGCAGAACAGGCTCGAGCCTATTTCGAGGAAGAATTCAGAAAGGCCCTGGCGACCTATGAACCTCTGTTGAGGTTCCAAGGGCTCGCGAACGCGGAACAAGAAACCAAGCAAGCTCTCGACGAGGCGCTCAAGCTCGCAAGTCTCCTCAAACAGCAGGCTGACACCTTTTCCACGGCATCCAAAGCCCGAAGCGCAATCGAGCTTCAAGAGGCAAGCCACAAGCTCAAGGAACTGCGAGCAGAAGCGGACTCCATCCTCGGCAAGGCAACCCACGATGCGCGAAGGATCTTGGACGAAGCCCATAAGAGCGCTGAACGGGTTGCGGGAAATGCGTACATCGCCCTGCGGGAGAAGGATTCGTTGGAGCAGGCTGTCCGCGCGATCCGCAACGTCATTGAAGGCTATGGAGACAGGTACGTCGTTCCAACGCGAAGCCTTCTCGATGAACTGTCTTCGGACTTTGGCCATCTGGAGGCAGGCGTCAAGTTGAAGTCGGCCCGGGATCAGTCCCGACGCATGGTCGAGGAAGGACACGCCGCGGAATGTGACTATGCGGAAGCCAAGCGGAAAGAAACCGCGATCCGATTCGTCATCGACGCATTCAATGGTCGCGTAGACGGAATTCTCTCAAGGACCCGGAGCGACAATCACGGAACGCTTGAGCAGGAGATTCGGGACGCCTTCGCTTTGGTCAACCTCAACGGAGAGGCCTTCCGCAATGCACGAATCCTGGAGGCGTACCTTTCGGCGAGGCTCGAAGAGCTGAAGTGGGCAGTGACGGCGCAGGAACTCCGCCTGCGTGAGCGGGAGGAGCAGCGCCGGATCCAGGAACAGATTCGAGAGGAAGAGAAGGCGCGACGCGAAGCGGAGCGCGTCATGAAGGAGGCGCAAAAAGAGGAAGAGGTCTTGGCCAAAGCACTGGAGAAGGCGCGTGCCGAAGTCGAGTCCGCGTCGGCCGAAGAGCGTGCCCGCATTCAGCAGAAGGTCGACGAGTTGAACCGACGATTGGCGGAAGCAGAAGCCAAGAATGTCAGAGCGAAGTCGATGGCCGAGCAAACACGCTCCGGCAACGTGTACATCATCTCGAATGTGGGGTCCTTCGGAGATGGCATTTTGAAAATTGGGATGACCCGCCGTCTCGATCCGATGGATCGCGTCTACGAACTGGGCGATGCCTCCGTTCCGTTCGAGTTCGATGTGCACGCGATGATCACGGCCGACGATGCCCCCAGCCTGGAGCGCGAGCTTCATAAGCACTTCGAGGATCGAAGGCTCAATCGCGTCAACCTCAGGAAGGAGTTCTTCCGGGTCTCTGTCCTCGAACTGCGAGACCTCGTGGCGGCCAAAGGACTCCAGGCCTCATTCACGATGGCGGCAGAGGCGCGCGAGTACCGGGAATCGTTGGCGATGGCTCAACGCGGCGCGGTGGGTGCTGTTGGCGGACCTACCGCCGAGATGCGTTGAGCAGAGGGGCGCCAGTCGATCCAACCAGAACTCAAAACCCTCTAAAATGAATCGGGGAGGAGCCGACACCGCGACTCCCCCCCGATCCATTGCCTGTGGGCTTGAGCCGGGCTGCCCTGAACGGAGGTCCGGCTCATGCGGCGCGGCATCCTCAAGAGACGAGTTTCAGGTTGATGCGTGCTGCTCATGTCTCGGCACGCACCAACCATTTTTCTCCAGCGGGCCATTCCGCGGAGAGCCGTGCCAGCGCTTTCATCAACTCGCCCTCGATGTCTGCGAGCGCATTGGCCAATTTGTCCGGAACGAGGTTCGCGACATCTTCGAGCTCGGTGGCCATGTGGATGGCGAGCCGAAGCTCATCACACGCGTTCATTTGGTTGAGGCGCGTCAGCAAGGCCGGCCCGAAAAGCCGCTGACAAGCGTACTCCGAATTCAGAGTTCCGGAGGTCAGCGCTCGACACATCCCAAGAGCGGCGATGGTGATGAGCATCTGCGCATCATCGGCCCCTCTTGCGCGGAGAGACAGTTCCATTTGGGAATCCGAGTGCCCAGGCGAATTTCCACTCATTGATTGCTCCATTCGAACTTGATCTTGAAGTCGAAGATTTTTCCCGAAGGACTTTCGAAATAGTGAAGGGACACTTCTTGACTTCCAATCCAACCGTCCTTGTAGACTTTATGCCAGTTGCCCGGCTCGATCTTCCTCAGTTCCTCCAACAGCTCTTTTCTGGAGATGGAGTTCTTGGTCGTTCCGTTCTGAGCGCTTTTGAAATGAACTGGATACCCAGGAGTATTTCTCAGTCCGTTGTAGACGTTTTTCAGCTCTGCGTTTTCGCGCGGTCCTTCTCCGCCCCCGCCGAGTGCCGTCATCGCCACCGCGCCCGGCGCCAGGGCAAAGGTGACCGTCTCGGCACTCACGGCGACCATTTCCACCTCGCTCACCGCCGCGAGCCGAAGCCCCAATTGCGTCTCGGCGTGTACGGCCGCCTGCTTTGACCCGGGCAGGTTCGGCACCCTCGCAGCCAGCCCTGATGCAGTGTTGCCGAGGGCAGCCATCGCCAGCAGGGCGAAGGCTCGTGCCGTGTTGTGGCCCAGGAGTTGGCCGTAGCGCTCGCCCGCGGCGCGCAGCGCGCTGAACGTCATGGCCCGGTCCGCATCGTCCATCAGCCGCTTGAAGCCGACGATGAGGCCCCAGAACGTGTCCACCCCCACGTAGGAGATGAGGGTGGCGGTCATCACCGCCGCGATCCCCTTGGAGATGGTCACGTCGGGAATAGAGACGAGAATCATGTACGTGGTCCAGGTCCAAAGCACCGCCGCCACCAGGGCGTGGGGGTCCGTCATGTCCTTGAATGCCTCCAGCATCTCGTCCAGCACCGCGCCTTTGGCCAGTGCCAGGGCCAGGGCGAACCGGCCATCCTCGTTGAGGGTGGGGCGCTCCGTCAGCAGACGCAGACAGTCCCCGGGCCTGCCCGTGTGCTCGCACCAGCGGAGGTAATCGCGTGTCAGCCTCATCTCCGGTGTCGAAGAGGGTTTCTCCAGGTGCTCGCCGGTCGGGAGCGGCGTGAGGTGGCGGCTGCGTGGTTCGTACGTGTACGAGCCGCTGCGCGCCGCCACTTCGAAAAGCCGCTGGGCGGCGTCCTGGGGCCGCGTGGGGGGCCGCACCTCCCGGGCGAGCATCGATACGGCCTGCTCGAACTCACCGCGGTCTAGCGCCACGGGCTTGGCCTCGAAACGAGGCATGAGGACCAGCGCGTCGGTCGTACCTGTCTCCAGGCGAACGACTCGGGAGGACGCGCCACACGCGATGAGCAGAACGAGCACCACCACCGCACAGCACTGCTTCATGGGAATCGCCCCGAGCGCGCCCCTGATGGGTCGTCAGCCTGGCTGAGCACCCATCGGGTCTTACACCCGAACCTTCGCTCCACCGAGGTGTCGTGAGCTGGCCTCGAACGACACCTCCGCTGACTTGGACCAACCCCGCAAATGAATCGGGGAGGAGCCGCCCCCGCGACTCCCCCCCGATCCATTGCCTGCTCCACTTCCCCCGAAGTGTCGCGTCCCCCTACAACCCCCCTACAACCCATCCCCCCGTCGACTCCCCAACCCCGTCCCGCCCTGCCCCATCCCCGTCCTGCCCCGCCCTGCCCCGACTTCGTGAGCACCATCCATAGCAGTCCGCGTGCCAGGGACTCGGAGGCGCGAAACCCGCGTGATTCCGAGGGGTTGAGCCGCAACACCCGCGAGGATGCCGCCCGGAACCTGTAGGACTTACCGGGCGGCCCCAACGGGGATTCAGAAGATGCCGTCGAAGACGCGGCCCCCGTTCACCCCGCTGCCCACCGCCCCCTTGGACGGGAAGGAGCCCTGCCGGTAGGGCGTGGCGCCCTTCTTCAGGCCGGAGAAGAGGAACTTCACCGTTCCGCCGCCGTGGGAGCTTGCCGCCACGCCCTGCTGGCCCAGCAGTCCGGAGAAGCAGCGCGAGCCGATGAGCTTCCACGTGGCGCCGTTCTGCGAGCCGTACCCCGACGCGCACGTCTGCGCCCCGTCGTACTGCACCGTGAGGCGCAGGAACGTCACGCTCTCCGGGTCCACCGTGTCCGCGGGCACGAGGTCCACGTCCGCCGCGGAGGAGGAGCCCCCCGCGCTCGCGCGGTACTGGATGCGCGGCTTGTTGCGGTCCGCCGCGCGGCACACCGCGAAGTAGCGCGCGTTGGCGGCCGTGCTCTCGCGCGCCATCAGACAGCCCTTGGCCCACTCCTCCACGTGGCTGTTGGGGGTGTTCACCGCCGCCGTCCAGGTGGTCGTCGTCACCGCGCCGTTGGACTCGGAGGCGAACAGGAAGCTGTCCGCGCCGCTCCAGATGTCCTGGGAGTTCACCTCGACACCGAGGACGTCGCCCGGCTCCTGGTAGCCCGCGCAGGGCCAGGACTCGATGCACCCGAAGGGCCACCCGCGCGCGTTGTGCGTCACCGTCCAGGGGTCCTGGTGGAGGTTCACCTTGTCCGTGCCGATGTGGTTGGCCTTCGCCGTCACCGCCCGGCTGAACGACGTCGCGTCATTCACGCCCCACACCCGGCTGATGAAGCCCGCCTGGTACACGGTGGACGCCAGGGTGGCGTCCTCGTTCTTCAAATTGAAGACGACCCCGTAGTTCTTCGCGCCCACCGCCGAGGCCTGGGTGAGATCCGGGGCGATGAAGGCCACGCGGCTGGTGGCCGTGGCGCCATTGGCCACGTAGGTGTTGAGCTTGGTGGTGGACGAGGACACGTCCCCACCGGTGAGGGCGATGAGAAACCGGCCCTGGAGCGCCTGGGTGGAGGGCCAATGGCAGGCGCCCGTCACCGCCGCCTGGAGGCTCGTGGCGCCCGGGCAGGCGGCCAGCAGGTCCGACGGCTTGAACAGCCACGCCGAGGGCAGGTGCGCGGTGATACGGGCATCCAGGTCCTGCGGCTGACGGCCGGACTCGAAAGTGTCCTTGAGGTCCACCCAGACCGTCACCACCTCGTGCTGGGGGTTGGCGAGGTGGAAGGCGCGCAGCTCGTCCAGACAGTCCGAGAACCGGTGGCACGTGGTCTCATGGTCGACGACATCCGCGTGGTAGACGTACCAGTTGCCCGACGTCTTGGACCAGCTCGTCTTGCCATTGTGGATGTCGAACTCGATCGACCGCACGCGGTGATAGACGAGCTGATCGAGCAGCGCCTCGTCGCGTTGATAGGAGTTGTGCGCCGACTTCTGGCGCACCTCGTTGTAGAGCGGTTGGGCCTCGGCGCCCGGGCCGAGCAGGAACAGCAGGGACGAGAGGACGACGGGCAGGTGGGTCTTCATCGGGGTCTCCGGCGGTGGAGCCCCCGAGCATGCCAGGACGGTGACGACAGCGGTTCACAGTCGCGTGAGCAGCTCGCGGAGGATGGAGAAGCCCTGGCGGAAGTCCTCCAGCCGGGCCTGCTCGTTGGGCGCGTGGTAGTACGCCATCTCCCCGAAGCCGGTGATCTGCACGTCACAGCCCTGGCGTTGCAGATCCTTCACCAGCGGCAGCGAGCCGGTGAGCGAGAACGGCGTGGGCTCCACGCCCCGCACCGCGCGCATCGCATCCTGGAGCGCGTGCAGGCCCGGGGAGTCCAACCTGCAGGCGATGCCCTCCATGCCCTCGCCCAGGAAGCGGAACTCGAGCGCGCCGCGCTGGCCCGCCGCCGTCCGGATGCGGGGGAAGCCCTCGGGCGCCTCGCCGCGCTCGAGGCGCGCATCCAGCTCCCGCATGAAGCGCACCACCTCCGCGCGCACCTCCTGCAGGTCGTGGAAGGGCGTGAGGCGCAGGTCGCCGCGCAGGAGCACCTCGGCGGGGATCTTCGACTCCTTGGTATTGGCGCCCTCCACCACGGTGGCCTTGAGGCTGGAGGAGGAGAGGAAGCCCCAGGTCTTCTCGTCAGCGGTGGCGGGAAAACGCGCGTGGAACCAGCGGGCCAGCTCCAGCGACGCGGCCATGCCCAGCTCCAGCGCGTTGACGCAGTTCTGGGGCATGCCCGAGTGCCCACCCACGCCCTTCACCTTGAGCTCCCACAGCGAGATGCCGCCCGTGCCCACGGTGGGGCCAAAGTTGGCGCTGTCCAGCCAGTACACGGGCTGGCCCACCAGGTCCCGGAGCCGACCCTGCTCGGCCACGTAGCCCAGGCCCAGCCCCGGCAGCTCCGAGGCCTCCTCGTTGGAGATGAGCACCACCTTGAGCGTGCGGCGCGGGCGCACCCCGTGCTCGGCGAGCTGCGCCAGCAGGTCCGTCAGCACCGCCACGTGGCCCAGGCAGTCGGTGACGCCGCGCCCGTAGAGGAGGCCGCCGGGGCCCTCCCACAAGGTGAAGGGATCGCGCTCCCACCCCTCGGCCTTCGCGTCCGCGGGGACCACGTCGAAGTGCGCGCCCACGAAACCCACCGAGCCCTCGCCAGTGCCCTTCACGGTGAGGACCAGACTGGGACGTGCCTCGCACCCCGGCGCCGCGAGGGACTCGGCCTGGAGGAAGCCGCTCTGGATGTGGGGCGCCAGGGCGTCCAGCACCACCCGGGCCGCGAGCCGCTCCTCGGGCACCAGGCTGGCGGCCGGGTTGTTCTGCAACCTCGGCGTCAGGGCGATGAGGCGCCGGAGCACCTCCAGGAAACGGTCTTCACGAAGCGAGAGCGCGTGCATGGCGCATGATTGCACCCCAGCGCTTCGGAGAAGTCATCCGGGGGTGGATTCCCCGCCGGAGCGTCCACCGTAGTACGACGAGCCCCATGCCCGACGCGGCCCCTCCTCGGAAGAAGTCCATGCTCTACGTGCAGTTGATCGCCCTCGTCCTGTTGGCCTTCGGCATCGCGGTGCTGCCCACGCTGTTCTCCTCCGCGCCCGCGTACGCGAGGCCCTGGCCCCAGGTGCTGCTGACGACCGCGGTCATCGCGCTCGTGATCTTCGGCCTGGGCCGGCTCGCGCCCGGGCTGAACAAGGTGCTCACCGTGCTGCTCGTCCTCGGGGCGCTGCTCGTGCCGGGCATCATCATCGGGCTGAGGGTGGTGACCTGGGGTGAGCAGGCCTCGGCACGGGGAGAGGTCCGCGACGCCCTGGACGCGGCGATGACGCCGGGCCACGTGGAGAAGCTCGCCGCCTATGTCCTGGAGCCCTCGGGGCCCACGCACGGTCTGGCGCCCACCCCCGAGGACATCGCCCGGCTGCACGCCTACGCCGTCGGCCTGCCGCCCGAGGAACTGAAGCGGCATCGGGTGGCGCAACGCCTGCTCAAGGGTCTGGAGATCCGCCCCACGGACTCGCGGTCCTCGCAGATTCCGGACGAGTCCCTGGAGGCGCTGAGCCGGCTCTACGTGGCGCTCCAGGGGCGCACGGGCCTGGATCCCGAGACGCTGCCACTGGACTCGCGGCACCGGGCGCGCATCGCCACGCGGGTCGCCGAGGTGGGGCTCGTGGGCTGGCGGGGGGAGATCAAGGCGGAGCACCCCGCCTACGAGGTGCTGGGCACCTTCTTCTACAAGGAAAGCGTCAAGGAGCTGTTCCCCCAGCCCCTCGGGCCCGGCGAGCAGGTGGTGTCCCGCACGCTCGGCTCGCTGCCCCTGTACATGCTGCTCAGGAATGGTGCGCTGGTGCAGCCCGAGGCGGGACAGGCGCCCGTGGAAGATCCCTATGGCTTCGGGGTCTCGCGGATGCAGGAGACGAAGGAGCTCCTCGCCGTGATGAAGGCCCTCCACATCGACTTCACCGAGGAGGAACTGCGCGACGAGGACCTGCGGGCCTATCTCCAGCGCCTGCAAGCCCTGTGAGTCGCGCGCCCCGTGGCCACGACGAGGTCAATCGACCGCCGCATCGAATTGACTCAGCAGTGCGCGTATTTGCTCCAAAGTAAAGTGATGCGCCCCGGGTGCCTCGCCCAGTCGATCTCCGAGCGCAAAGGAAAAGCCCCGGGCATGACTCAACCCCCTTCGTACTTCTCTGATTTTGTCGAGGGACAGAGGAAGGGAGAACAGAATCGGGGTCTCCGCCGCGATTGCGTCGAGATCTCGGGCATCGAGCGCGTCCTCGTTCGACTCGCGGACAATGCGCCAACCATCCTCGAGCGACGGACAGATCTCCATTTGAGCCCATGCCGGCGGTGGCGCGCCCAACTCCTCCAGGCGGCCTCTCACCCACGCGGGGTCATCGTCTTCATCGGCCGCCACACGCACCAGCGCCCATTCGAGCCCTTCCTGGGCGAGTGACTCACGCCAGGCCCGCGACACTTCCGTCCCCCAGGGGACATGAACCACCTGGGCGCCCATCCGTTTGGCGGCCTTGGCATCCAGCGCGGGCGTTCCATTGACGGATTCCACGCACAAGCGCGCCTGCTTGAGTCGCGACGCAATCGCGCTGGCTTCGTCGCCACCCATGACCCGGCCCGCCTTGCGCCCCCCCACCACGACTCCCACCAGGTCGACTCCAAGCCATTCGAGTTGCTCCGCCTCCTCGGGCGATGCGACCCCATGCACGTGAACGACAAGCCCGTTTTTCATCGCACTCCGCCACCTTCTATAGCGGCATCAATCTCCTGGAAGCCGTTCTGCTCCGCGGCATTCGCCGCGACGGCTCGCAGCATCCAACCTTCAAGACCGCTGTCCACGTAGATGATGATCGCCTTCTCACCCAATGTCGGTACATAGGTCGCGCGGTCGACCACTTTGAGGACCCGCCTGGAAGAGCTAGAGATTTTATAATAGGACCCCCCGTGCCGACCACCGCCTGGGTGAACTTGTATGTTCTGAATATCGAACTTCTTGATTCGTATTTGTTTGGAGAGCTTCGAGCCCTTGGTCGACGGCTCGATGGCGACTTCATACCCTGCTTTGCGAAAGACGTCGGCGATCTGCTCGGGCCCCTTGCCCCAGATGGATTTCGGCTTGACGAGGAGCTGATTGATCCACTTCTTGGCATCCGCCGCGGTCTCCGCGATTGCCGCGCCCTTGCCCAGCATCGCGGGAACCTTCTGGAAGGCATTGCTTGCCTTGACCGCTTCGGCGAGTTTCCGCACCCGCGGCATGCCCATGAGAATCTTCGTGAGCTTGGATGTTTTTCCCAACCATTTAATGCCCTGGATGACGCCACCCGAGAAGAACAGCATCAGGGCTTCCATGATGGCATAGCCAATCACCCAGCCACGGAAGCGCCATCGACCGATGAGCGCATCGGCACTCCACTTCCCGGTGAAATCCTCGATCCAACCCTGGGTGAGTGTCTTCCAATCGAGTGTACTCAAGTCACGCCACAGCGTGAGGGCGTCCGTGAGCAAATGCCCCGTGAGCACACTCGCGAGGATATCCCAGATCATCACCGCAAGATCCTTGAGCCCCACCAACACATCCCAGAGAGACTCAAGAACGCCGTGGACGATGCCGGCCACGAAGACCGATGCTCCGAGCATGGAATCAACAGTCGCTTGAGCCGCCGTACTCGCCGCCTCCCATGCTTCGTGAGTGATGGATTCTGACGAGACATTGCCGCGCAAGGTCTTCAGGAATGCGACCTCGGGAATCCAGATCATCGCGCCTTCGATGACCTGAGTCGTACCCCAATCTGCGCGAGTTTCCTTTTTGAAGATTCCACGTCGCCCTTCCCCCTGGTTCGCATGGCAAAGGCCATTCACGTAGAAGCGGTGATCGTTTCCCCATTGGGCTTTGCCTCCGTAGTACCGGTGGAGAGCAGGAGCGCCGAATCGCCATGTTGAACCCAGTGAACTTTCGCTTGGGGCTCGGGCATGTTCGTGCGGATGTGCGTGTCCACGCAGTAGCCGAATCGCCCATCATCAGTCGTGACGAAGTACCAGCCGTTACTGGTTGAGTCGACGAAGACGCGGGTGTTGAAAGTCAGGTGCTTCAGCACTCGCGCGCCAGGCGATGGCTTTTCTCGTAGATTGACGCCCTCTGGCTTGTACACGATGCCAAAGCCCTGAACCTGCCCACTGACCGAGAAGTTGTCTCGGACTGGAACGTCGCCCTTCACCTTCACATGGAGTTTTGTATTCCATTGAGGGCTTTGCTTGGAGACAGGCGGGAATGCGGAACTCAATTTCTTTTGGGGCTCGTCAAAAAGAAAGGACCAAAGCTCCTTGGATGACTTTCCTGAGTCTGACATCAGGCCCTCGCGGAAGAACTCATCGAGCGAGTGGTTCGTGGCGAATCACGTCCAAAGACGAATTCAAAACAGGGCCCAGCGGAAATGGAGAACGAATGCGAAGATGAGCCGAAGTTCTCCACATGCCGCATGAGCCCAAGGTCCAGATGGAGCCGACCTACGGAACCGCTCAGCCGTTCCGCATGTGCTCACGCCGCCGACGACGCAGGGCCAGGGTGAGCGCGCTCAGGCCGAACCCGAAGAGCGCGCCGCCACCGCCCGTGGCCGAGCAGCCAAGGCCATCCCCGAGCAGCGCGCGGTCCGCCACCGCCACGATGAAGTTCAGGGTGGCGCCGCGCGGATCCTCATTGCCCGCGCGATCCCGGGCCCGGACCTGGACCGAGTGCGGCCCATCCGGCAGGTCCGCGAAGACGCCATCGGCGGGACAGGGGACGAACTCCCCGCCGTCCAGGCTGCACGTGTAGGTCACCCCCTCCTCGTTCGCGCCGTACTCCACGCGCGGGTTGCGGTCCTGGATGGCGCCCCGAGGCCCGGACACCTGGGTCTCCGGCGGGGTGATGTCCACGATGAAGGGAGTGGCGTTGCTCTCCAAGCTCTGCACGGCATCCACCGCCGTGACGGCCCGCACCGTGTGCGCGCCCTCGGCCAGGTCCTGGGGCAGGTCGAAGCTGAACGAGCCATCCGCGGCCGTCGTCACGCGGCCCACCTCCTCGCCGTCGATGAGGAGGATGACCTCGGTGAGCGCGGGAGCGCGCTGCGGATAGACGGGGGCGGAGCCCGTGATGCGGGGCCGCGGGTTGTTCGTGTAGAGGCCGCTCGCCGGAGCGGTGACCACGGGAGCCTCGGGGATGATGAAGCCGTAGGTGTACTGGGTGGGCGTGCTGGAGGAACCCGCCTGGGCGCCGTAGGAGCCGTCCGCGGGGACTTGTTGTCCCCCCGAGGAGGCGCCCGTGGAGAGCAGGTCACAGGTGGCTCCAGCTTCCGATTGGAAGAGCACCCGGCCGCCGCCTCCGCCTCCGCCCGGACCCACGCGCGGCGAGGACGAGGTGCTGCCAATGCCACCGCTCGCGTTGGAGATGCCACACCCGGCCGTGCGGACGATGCGCACGTAGAGCGCGCCCCCCGCCCCTCCGCCACTGCCACCATCCTGCACCGTGCCGCCCGAGCCACCCGAGGCGCTCAGCGAGCCCGGGCCCGTGAGCTGGGTGGCGCGCAGGAAGACGGCTCCGCCTCCGACGCCCCCGCCCACTCCCGAGGCGGACGTGCCGTGGCCCGCGCCGCCGCCACCGCCCAACAGCAGCTGGGTCAACGGGTCCGCGACGAGCGCCGCGCCGCCCAGACCGCCCACGTCGCGGGAACCATCCGTGGCGTCCGTGCGGCCGCCCTGCCCGCCCTCGCCCCCGTTGCCGCCACCCCCACCGCCCGAGCGGAAGCACACCGCGCCGCCCGCGCCGTTGGCCACGTTGCCCCGCCCCGTCTGGGTGGAGCCGTAGCGATCCGGTCCCGCGAGGCCCTCGCCCTTCTGGGCGCCTCCGGCCGCGCCCTCATCCAGCCCCGAGCAGCCGCGCGCGGACAGATCCTTGGCCACGTACTGGCCGCCCCGGAAGCCGGCGATGTCCGCGGAGATGGTGCCCTGGTTCTCCACGGTGCCCGTGGCGAGCAACGCCACCACGCCGCCCAGGCCACCGTTCCAGGGCGAGGCGGTGATACTCGCGCCCGCGGCGACGGTGACGGTGGTGTACTCCGGCACCCGGATGACCTGGGTGCCCGCGACCGGGTAGTCCCGCACGAGCGGCACGGAGAGCCCCAGGGACGTGGGCGTCACCGCGGTGACCCGGGCGAACTCCCAGCGCCCCACGGCGGAGGCGCTCAGCTCGAGCGCCGCGCGGTCTCCCGACACGGGCGGGGGCGTGAGGCCCGTGGTCTGGAAGACGAGCACCAGGTCACCCTCGGCGAAACAGGCGCCGCTCACGTTGCCCACGCAGGGGCCCACCGGCAGGGCGAGCGCCTTGCGCGCCACGGGCGCCGTCAGCGGCGCGTAGGCGTTGACGAGGGTGCCGTTGGCGGACACGGTGAGCGCGCCATTGCGCCCCGAGCCCACGCCCACGGTGTCCGGCCCCGCGCTCGCGCCGGTCGAGCCCAGCACGAGCAGGCCCACCAGGGGCAGCCCCTTCCGCGTGAATGGAGTCCTCATGAGCCCGGCTTCCTTTCCGGCGCGCCCTGGGGCGCCGTGATGATGGTGAACTCCACGCGGCGGTTGGCCGCGCGACCCTCGGGGGTGTCATTGGTGGCGATGGGCCGGTCGGGGCCGTAGCCCTTGGCCTCCAGGCGCGAGCCCTCCACGCCCTTGCCCTCCAGGTACGTCTTCACCGAGCGCGCCCGCGCGAGCGACAGCTTGCGGTTGGCCTCGGCGTTGCCCTGCGTGTCCGAGTGGCCCTCCACGACGATCGCCTTGATCTCCGGGTGCCGCTGGATGACCCGCGCGAGCTGGTCCAGCATCGTGAAGGAGCGCTCCTGGATGATAGCCTCGTTGGTGGCGAAGAAGACCGACTCCTTGATCTCGATCTTGTCCTTGGTGATGACCACGAACTGGGGCTCCTGCGCCGGGCAGCCCTGATTGCTCGGAAGGCCCTTCTCGGTGGGGCAGTTGTCCAGGTCGTCCGCCACCTCGTCCCCGTCCTGATCCTTCAGCGGGCAGCCGCCGCGCTCCGCCGGGCCGGCCTGCGTCGGGCAGGCGTCCTGTGCGTCCTCCACGCCATCGCCATCCTGATCCTTCAGCGGGCAGCCCTGACGCGACGCCGGACCCGCCTCGTACGGGCAGGCGTCCTCGCCGTTGCGGATGCCGTCGCCGTCGTCGTCCAGGCGCGCCAGGTCCGACGCCAGATCCGTGCGTCCGAAGGCCACGCCCAGCAGCACCCGGAACAGGGGCGTGCCCGGCGTCGAGCCGAAGCCCGGACCGCCCAGGGCGTAGACCTCGGTGGTCTCGTTGACGGGCAGGCGCAGACCGGCGAGCACCTCCACGGAGCCCCCCTGCCGGGACAGCGGCACCGCGCCCCGGACGTTGAGCTCACCGCGCAGCCGAGGCCCCGTGGAGGCCACGCCCACGCCCAGGCGCAACTCCGAGCCCGGCTCGTCCTGGATGTTGCCATCCTCGTTGAGCAGCACGGAGGAGCGCAGCAGGACGCCCGCCTCCGCGCCCGCGCGCCACCGGCCGAAGCGGCGGCCCGCCATCACCTTGGGCGACAGCCGCAGGGGCGTGTCGCGCGACAGCGTGTCCGCGCTGCCCAACGGCAGGCCCGCACCCAATTCCAGGGCCAGGTCCAGGGGCGCGTCCCGCACCTGCGAGAGCAGCCCCACCCGCGCGGCCACCACCGGCGTGCCCAGGCCCGTCGTGGCGGGGCGGCCCAGGCGCTGGGCCGTCAGGTCGTCTCCGCGCTGCCAGGCCACCAGGGGCAACTGGGCATTCACTTCGAGCCAGCGCAGGGGCGCCCAGGCCAGCAGCAGGTGCGCCGTGACACGGTCGGACACCAGCGCGCCCACGCGCGAGCCGTCCAGGTAGAACACCAGCGGATTGCGCTGGTAGTGCCCGGCCAGCGAGACACGGTAGCCACCCTGGGGCAGCAGGTCGCCCGTGCCCAGCACCAGCGAGCCCTTCCCGTTGGGGTTGAGCTCCAGGCGCTCCAACTCGAAGGAGGGCAGGCCCGAGGGTTGGGCGAACGAGGCCGGGGCGAACAGCAGGGCCACCACGGTGGCCAGACGCAGGTGTCCTGTCAGATGCCTCGCGGAGCAAGGCTTCGCGTGACTCATGGATGTCTCCGGGGGAGAGGAGGCATTGGGGCCCACCGAGCCCCCGCCTCGGCTGGCACCAACGCGGCTCAAGCGCCGCGAAGGTGGCACGAAGCCAGGACGAGCACAGCGGAATTCCACCCCAGCCCCTCTCATTCGCCTCGCAGCCAACCATTTCCCCCACGGGCAAGAGGGCGCTGGGTGGAGGATTTCAGTGCACTCGAAGCCAGAAGGGGCCCGGCCCGAGGCGCGGAGAGGCCCGGCCGACCCGCGGGGGTGGGTTGGGAAGGTCACCCACGTTGCGGGTAGGATGCGCCCGACATGGAGCAATCGACGCGGGAACGATTCGGCCGGTACGAGATGGTGTCCAAGCTCGGCCGGGGCGGCATGGCCGAGACCTGGCGGGCCCGGCTGCTGGGGGCCGCCGGCGTCACCAAGCCCGTGCTCATCAAGAAGGTGTTGACCGAGTACGCCAACGACGACTCCTTCATCGCCATGTTCATCAGCGAGGCGCGCATCTCCGCCACGCTCTCGCACGGCAACATCGCCCAGGTCTTCGACTTCGGCCGGGCGGACGGCGAGTTCTTCCTCGCCATGGAGTTCGTGGACGGCCAGCCCCTGCACCGGGTGATGAAGCGCGCCCTCAAGACGGGGCTGCAGGGCATCCCCACGGCCCTCGCGGTCTTCATCGCGCTGGAGATGTGCCGGGGCCTGCACTACGCGCACACGCGCCGGGACGACAAGGGCGTGCCCCTGGGCATCGTCCACCGGGACATCTCCCCGGACAACGTGCTGCTGAGCTACGAGGGCCAGGTCAAGATCGTGGACTTCGGCATCGCCAAGGCCCGCGCCCTGCGCAACTTCCAGACGGAGCCCGGCGTGGTGAAGGGCAAGTACCTCTTCTTCTCGCCGGAGCAGGCCCGGGGTGAGGAGGTGGACGCGCGCACGGACGTGTGGGCCACGGGCGTCGTGCTCTACGAGTTGCTGTGCGGCAAGCTGCCCGTCTCCGGCCCCGCGTACACGGCGATGCCGAAGATCGTGGATGGGGCCTTCCCCTCGCCCCGGGAGCTCAACCCGGAGGTGCCCGAGGAGCTGGACGACATCGTCATGCGCGCGCTCGCGGTGGATGCCGACGAGCGCTTCGAGTCCTGCCACGCCTTTGGCGACGCGCTCGCGGGCTTCCTCTACACCTCCGCGCCGCGCTTCTCCTCCATGTCGGTGTCGTACCTGCTGCAGGAGCTCTTCCGCGAGGACCTGGAGGCCGAGGGCCGGGAGGTCCACGTCCCCAAATCCTTCCTCGAGGAGCTGTCACTGTGGCGCCAGGGCCGGACCGAGCCGCGAGGGCTCAAGGCCACCCCCGCGCCTCGCGCTGCCTCACCGGCTCCAGACGAAGCGCATGTGACCACCGCCGAGCAACCCGCCACCGAGTGGCCTCGCGGGCTCGTTCCCGCCTTGGGGGTGGGCGCCGCGTTGGTGGGTGCCCTGCTCCTGTTCCTGCACCGCGAGACACCTCCCCCGGCCTCTCTCGGCGCGCTCCAACCCCTGCCCCGCACGGCCCCCGCCGCCCCGCCCCCCGAGACCGCCGCGCGTCCCGAGCCGCCGAAGGTGGCCCCGCCCGTCCAGGCCCCCCCGCGCGAAGACCCTCTCTCGCCCACCGAGACCCTCGCCGCCGCGCCGCCCCCTCGGACCGCGGCCCCCAAGCAAGAGCCCGGGACCCATGTCCCCAAGCCCCCCGTGGCGCGCAAGCGCGACACCCCCTCCAACACCGACACCGCGTCCCTCCACGCGCGAGGGCTGCGGCTGATCCAAACGCGCGACTACAGGGAGGCCGAGAAGACCCTCTGGCAATGCATCCAAGCCGATCCCTATTTCGCGCCCTGCTACATGCTCCTGGGGTCCGCGGTCGCCCGCTTGGGCCGTTCCGCGGAGGGGGCGAGTTATTACCGGACCTTCCTCCGCCTGGCGCCCAACAGCGACAAGGCGCCCCAGGTCAGGATGCTGGTGGAGCAATACGACAAGGACCAGGCCTCGCGCTGATCAGGGCCGGGTCGGGCGCGGCAGCCGGCTCATGCGCCGGGCGAGGTGGAAGCTCATCTCCAAGGCCTGCCGGTAGTTGAGCCGGGGGTCGCACAGGGACGAGTAGTTGCGCCCCAGGTCGTGCTCGGTGAGGCCCACCGCGCCGCCCACGCACTCGGTGACGTCCTCGCCCGTGAGCTCGAAGTGCACCCCGCCCAGCACCGAGCCGAGCTGCTCGTGCACGTCGAAGCTGCGCTCCACCTCGCGCAGCACGTCGTCGAAGCTGCGCGTCTTGATGCCGGACGCGGTGGACACGGTGTTGCCGTGCATCGGGTCGCACACCCACAGCACGAGCCGGCCCGCGCGCCGCATCGCCTCCACCACCGGCGGCAGGGCGTCCACCACCCGCTGCGCGCCCATGCGGGTGATGAGCACCAGCTTGCCCGGCTCGTTGTCCGGGTTGAGCTGCTCGGCCAGCCGCACCGCGTCCGCGGGCGACACGCTGGGGCCCAGCTTCACGCCCACCGGGTTGCGGATGCCCCGGAAGAACTCCACGTGCGCGCCATCCAGCGCGCGCGTGCGCTCGCCAATCCACGGCAGGTGCGTCGTCAGGTCGTACCACCCCTGCCGCCACGGCACCTTGCGCGTCTGGGCCGACTCGTAGTGCAGGTTGAGCCCCTCGTGGCTCGTGTAGAAGTCCACGCGCGAGAGCTCCGACACGTTGCGCTCGCCCAGCGCCTCCATGAAGCGCAGGGCCTCGCTGAGCTTGCGCGTCGTCTGCTCGTACTCCTCGCGCAGCTCGCCCGGCACGGCCGCCTGCCGGAAGAAGCTCAGGTCCCAGTACTCCGGGTGGTGCACGTCCGCGAAGCCGCCGTCGCTCAGCGAGCGCACGAAGTTGAGCGTCATCGCCGCGTGGTGGTAGCAGGCCAGCATCAGCCGGGGATCCGCCCGCCGCGCCTCCGGCGTGAACTCCGGCCGGTTCACCAGGTCTCCGAAGTAGCTCGGCAGTTCCACGCCGCCGCGCACCTCGGTGGGCTTGGAGCGCGGCTTGGCGTACTGGCCGGCGATGCGGCCCACCCGGATGACGGGCCGATGGCCGCCATGGATGAGCACCAACGACATCTGCAGGAGGATCTTCTGCCGGTTGGTGATGATCTCCGGACGGCACTCGGACAGCGACTCGGCGCAGTCACCGCCCTGCAACAGGAAGCGGCGCCCCTGCTGCGCCTCGGCCAGCAGGTTCCGCAGCCGCTCCACCTCCCACGAGGTGACCAGCGGCGGCAGGCGTCCGAGCGTGGTGACCACCTCGTCGAGGTCCTTCGGATCCTCGTAGGCGACGTCTTGGGCGATGGGCTTCGTCTTCCAGGAGGCGGGGGACCAGGTGCTCATGCACGGCCAGGAGTATCACACCGGGCCCCCCGAGGACTCCTCCCCCCGTCAGCGGCGCGGGCCGCGGTCCTCGACCGGAGGCAGTCCCAGCTGGCGCTCGGCGTTCTTGATCATGCGCCGCCGGGCTTTCTCCGACAGGGGCGCCTCCCCCGGGGACACGTGCGCGCCCACGTCCTCGGCGAGCCCGCTGCCGCGCCAGCTCTCGCGGGGGCCGCCGGTGTCCAAGGGAAGCTCGGAGGAGACTGGACGCGCGAGGACGGGCCGCGAAGCGGCGTAGAGGTCCACGAGCGTCGCGCCCACCACGGTGGCGGTGAGGGCGCCCCGCCAGCGCGCATCCGCCCGAGGACGGCGGAAGGTAGAGGCCAGCGCGGCCAGGTCGAGCGCATCGCCCGCGACGCGCGCCCAGACCCACTCCGGCCGGTGCGGCTGGCGCAGGAGCCCCGCGCCCGCGGCGAGCTCCCGGACCCCGTAGGCGCGAATCCATCGCGTGCGGCGGCGCGGCAGGCCCAGGACCCGGGCGAGCCCCTCCGCGAAGACCAGCTCCGTCAGACCGATTCCCACGCTCGCCCATCCCAGGGCCCACGGCAGACGCGTATCGCTCATCGGCACACCCTCCATGGAGCGGAAGGTGGTGCTGGCGAGCACTCCACCACAAGCTTCCCGGAGCCCCGGGGGGTGTTCAGCCGCTCACCCGCCCCGCGAGCAGGCGGCACCCGGCCCTCGGAATAAGGTTAGAACCCGGCCTCCCTCCCGAGGAGCCCCGGAATGAGCGTGACCCGCCTGCGCCACCATGTGAAGGCCCCCCGCGCGCGTGTCTACCGCGCCCTGCTCGACGCGCACGCCATCGCCACGTGGCGGGTGCCGCCCGGCATGAGCAGCCAGGTGCACGTGTTCGAGGCCCGCGAGGGCGGCGCCATCCGCGTCTCGCTCACCTACGACGCGCCCGGCCCGGCCGGAAAGACCACGGCGCACACCGACACGTACCAGGGCCGCTTCGTGAAGCTCGTGCCGGACGAGCAGGTCGTCGAGTCGATCGCGTTCGAGACGGACGACCCCGCGATGCGCGGCGAAATGACCCTCACCCTCACCCTGCGCGACGCCCCCACGGGAGGCACCGAGCTGCTCGCCGTGCACGAGGGCCTGCCGAGCGGCGTGCGGCCCGAGGACAACGCGGAGGGCTGGCGGCTGTCGCTCGATCGGCTCGCGGCGCTCGTCGAGGCGGGCTGACGACGCCCCGGATGCCTGGAGTCGCAACGAACGTCCCATCGCCCTACCCTCCCGAGTCATGAGGATCCTCATCGCGGCCAATGGTTCGCGGGGCGACGTGCAACCGATGCTGGCGTTGGCGTGGGCCCTGCGCGAGCGCGGTCACGAGGCGGTGCTGGCCTCCAATCCCCGCTTCGCCTCGGAGGCGCACGCTTTCGGCCTGCCCTTCGTGTCCGTGGGGCAGGACCTGCAGCGGATCATGGAGGACCACCGGGACGCCTTCAGTGGCCAGCACTCGATGGGCAGCGTGCGGCGGATGCAGCACGCCATGACCGAGGAGGTGCGGCAGCAGTTCCAGCACCTGGTGCCCCTGGCCCGGGACTTCGATCGGGTGGTGGGCGGCGGCTTCGTCCTCGCCGCGAGGACGGCGGCCGAGGCGGCGGGTCGGCCCTTCTCGTTCGTCGTCTACACGCCCCAGGTGTTCCCCTCGGCGCACCACCCGCCCACCCTGCTGCACCTGACCCGCGCGCCGCGCTGGTTCGCCCGGATGGCGTGGTGGGGCATGGGCCAGGCCTACAACCTGAGCCTCCGGCGCGTGCTCAACGAGCAGCGCCAGCTCCTGGGCCTCGCCCCGGTGAAGGACGTGCTCCGCTACTTTTTCTCGCTGGAGCACACGTGGGTGGCGGCCGAGCCCGAGCTCTACCCCATGCCGCCCGACGTGGCCGTGCCCCAGGTTGGCGCCTTCTGCCTGCCGGACGCGCGCCCCTTTCCCGAGGAGCTGGAGCGCTTCCTCGCGGCGGGGCCGCCGCCGGTGTACGTCGGTTTTGGCAGCATGCCGGACGCGGCGCCGGAGCGGACCACCCGCATCATCGCCGAGGCGGCGCGGCGCGCGGGCTGCCGGGTGGTGCTGTCCTCGGGCGGCGCGGGCCTGGGCGGGAAGGGACTGGGGCCGGACCTGCTGCCCGTGGGCGCGCTCTCGCACTGGAAGCTCTTTCCGCGCATGGCGGGAATCGTCCACCACGCGGGCGCGGGAACGACCGCCGCGGCGGCGCGCGCGGGGGTGCCGCAGGTCGCGGTCCCCCATGTCTTCGATCAGTTCATGCTGGCGCACCGCGTGGTGCGCGCGAACCTGGGCGTCTCCCTGACGCGGCGCCAGCTCACGGTGGCACGCCTGGCGGCGGCCCTCGCGCGCATCCGCCAGGACGGCGCCATCCGCGCGAGCGCGGCGCGCACCGGCGAGCGCCTGCGTCAACACAACGCCCTGGAGACCTTCATCCAGCACCTGACGAAGACCTGAGCCCCTCCTTCGTCAGCCTTTGAG
Organism: Archangium primigenium; assembly: GCF_016904885.1. NCBI lineage: Bacteria > Pseudomonadati > Myxococcota > Myxococcia > Myxococcales > Archangiaceae > Melittangium > [Archangium] primigenium. The sequence goes on along the minus strand of NZ_JADWYI010000001.1, from coordinate 3,529,852 downwards.
CACGGTTGGCGCGAGCTGTGCCGAGTCTCAGGGGGCTGCGCGCCCGCCAATCTCCGGGAAGCGCTCGTAGGCCCGTTTGAGCGCGTCCAGGTGGGCCGGGTCGTCCAGGTCGAGTGGTGAATCGGTGAGCTGCACGACCCACCCCCCTGATGCCGTGCGCCGTGAGCGTGAGAGCAGATCCGCGTCACGCGTGGGGTCCGGAAAACCGATGGCCCGTGCGGCGGCAGCCGACCAGTAATTCAGCCATCCGAGGTAGGCAGGAATCTCTGGCGCGCGGATGTGCTCGAAGAGTTTCAGGGAGGGCAGCCCCCGGCGTGGGGATGGCGGCCCTTCCAGCGTGGGTGCTGTTTGATACGCGATGTCCAGCGCAGCATCACCCGGCGTCGCATGCCCCCAGAACGCACAGGCCCCCTCCGCTATACGCTCCAGCATCTCCGCCGCTACCGAGATAACGACTGCGTCTAGTGGCAGCTTTGCATAAACTTGAAGTTGGGGTTGACCGCCGGGGCTTACATACGCGGATCGGTTGTGCCCGGCAATCATCACATGGTAACGCTCATCTTCGTTACATACCATCGGGAACTTGCCGCGCGTGGCCGCTTCAGCCAACCAAGCATCGCGGTTTGGCAACGCGGCAAGCCGTCGCCGCTCGTCAACCCGCCATTCCAAGCGTAAGTCGATTAACGCTCGTTCCAATCCATGGACGGCAGCAACCGTGCGGTTGTCATCACCCACGAGTGAGGGTGCGTAGACGGTCAGGGAGAGGCGGCTTTGCGTGTTCATCGCTTGCATCCAGTGACAACGACAATGAGAGAGGGATCGACGGCGAGCAGCGCGTCCTTGTGTGCTTGGGTGCTCACGCCAACAACGAAGCGATATCTACAGGCCAGTGCCGCGTCGCGCTCCTTGTGCAATTGTTCGAGTTCCTTCTCAATCTCCCGATTTTGGATATAGTCAGGGTATGTGTCGAATCGATGGGTCTTGATTTCCCAGAGCACAGGCACGCCGACTTGCAACGCATCGAAACTCACACCGTCCACGAGCACATCCATCCCGGGGTAACGGTTGGGCGGAAACTGGTCTGCGCACCTGTCATGCGCGGCGTCCTTGCCCTCATGCGGCACGGGTATGGGCTCGCACCTACGGCGGCGCTCTCGCTCCGCGACCTCCGTTGGCCCCACGGGAGGAAAATCTGGCCCCTTAGGGTCTGGCTTGGACTTCTGCCCTGGCGACGGCTTCGGCGGGGCGGTCTTTGTAACAGGCACCGGGCGCGGCACTGTCACGGGGCGCGTTTCAGGGCGACCCCTCCGCAATTCGTAGGTGTGCAGGGCCTCTTTGAGTAGGTAGCCCGCCACCACCACGCCCGTTACCACCACCGCCCCCACGGCAATCTCCGGCGCCATGAAGACGCACAGGCCGAACCCCACGGTCGCAGCCGCAGCGGAGGCCACCGAGCATCTTCCCGTGAGGTCGTGAAACTCGACGCGGTCATGGTCCAGGGCGTGATAGCACCGCTCCGCGAGGACGGGCCACGGCCGCGATGCCTCCTGGACCACGCACCCTCCTCCATCCGTCCAGGGCAGGGCCGCCGCTCGCTGGAGGTTGGCGTACCCCGGCTCCCAGTCCACGGAATCTTCCGGGCCCGGCGCTGACGTCGCGCAGGCGGAGACATAGAGCAGAAGTGCGATGCACGCTTGGAGACGCATGGCTGGGTCCTCCACAGGAGCTAGGACCTGGAGAGTCCTGGCGGGGCCGGTCGGAGTATGGAGACACACCCCGACAGCCACGAACGCGCGTGCGAGGAAAGCTCCGCTGTGTCGCGCATATGTCGCATGACGCTGCGGAATGAGCCTGCCTCCTGCCTTGCGGCTGCGACACAGGGCGCCTGTGCCCGCGCAGCGCTCCCGCTTGCCTGCGGCTGTCCAACCCCCCTTGCCCGGGTAAGCGCTCACTCGTCTGCCGCTCGACGCTGGCGCCGCCTCGCTGCACGCCCTCTTGCCTGGTTTCGTGGTTTGTTCTTCCTTACCCTCCGGGCGGCACCGCGCTGGGACGTTGCGCTGCGCAACGCTCGAGCGTCAGCCCTGCCCTGCACATCCCGTGTTGCGCAGGAGGAGTCCGACCGGCTTTTGTGCGGGACTGCCGTGTTGCACGTATGTCGCAGGAGCCTGCGGAATGGCCTGGAATGGGGCGGGACAGGAGGGGACGCGGCAGGATGACGACTCCCACGCATTCCGGGCGGTTACGAGGTAAGTGCGCGATTCTGCTGGGAGTTTCGCACCGCCCGGCGCGGGTTCGATTCCCGCCGCCTCCACTGGAAGGAAACCGCCACCGCTCGCTCCCGTTCAACAGCCACTCAAGCAAACAGAGCGCACCGGGTCAAGGAGGGCAGTCGCTCGAATCTATTGGCATGACGCCCCCACACCGTGAAGGCCTGAGCCGCTACTTCTTTCCCGCGTCCACGCTCACCGGAACGGAAGGGGACTTGGCGACAGGCAGCAGACAGCGCCCGTCATACGCCACGGTTTGCGCTGGGCAGTTGGGCGGCCGGTGCTCGGTCGCCAACCAGCAACCCCCACTGACTTCACGCTCCAGGCCCGCCGTGCAGGGTGCTCGCTTTTGATCCGGAACCAGACGGGGTGGCGCGCCGGAGCGAGCCACGGTCATGTTCTCGGCGCTTTGTGTCAGCCAAGCCTTCAATGACGCGGGTCCAGGCGGTGTCTGTCCTTGAAGCCAGAAACACACGGCGGCCACCGCCCCCACGCCCAAGGCCATCACCACCGGGAGGAGATGGCGCGCGGACCAGCGCTTCGCGGGGACCGTGCGACGGCGATAGCCCCGCCGCGGCTTCTTGTTCTTCCACTTCGCGATCCACGCCTCGACGTCCACCGGCCCACCCTCCGCGACGAGGTCCTCCGTGGTGGGCTCCTCCTCATTCCAGCCATGGCACAGGGACCGCGCCCACTCCGGCGCTTCGCGGGAGGCGTCCAACAGCGCCCCCAGCTCCCCTCCCAGGGCGCTCATGTCCCGAATCCGGAGCAACGGGTCCCGCGCCAGCATTCGCAGACACAGTCGGGACAGTGACTCGGGGACCCGGGCATTGCGCGCATGGGGCGGCGTGGGCGCGCCCTCCAGGATGGTCTCCACCAGCGCCGAGTCCGGACCCGTGAAGGGATACACGTCCGTGAGGAGCACGTAGAGCACGACCCCCAGGGCGTACACCTCGTCCGTCCCGGCATAGGCGTAACGCGCGCCGGGGACACGGCCCTCGCGTCGGCTGAAGGCGAGGGACTCGGGGCTGCGGTAGTACACGCTGGCGGGAGCCAGGGCGCCCTGTGTCACTCGGGGCGCCAGGGGACTCGAGCCCGCGCCGAAGTCCACCAGCACGGGCGCGCCATCCGGCTCGCGCACGAGCACGTTGTCTCCCTTGAGGTCCCGGTGGAACACCCCCCGGGCATGCAGGGCCGCCAGGGCCCGGACGAGGGGCAGGAGCTTCTCCACCACGTCCCGGGCGGAGGGGTTGTGCTCCCGCGCCCAGCCATACAGCGTGGGGCCCGGCACGTATTCCATGACCAGCACCAGGTACTCGGGTTGCTCCTCGGGCCATTGCAGGTGGCTGCGCAGCTTCACGACCTGGGCGGACTGGCGGGGCAGCAGGACGAACAGCTCGCGCCAGCCCCAGTCCCCCACGCTCTCCAGGTGGATGAACTTGAGGGCACTCGGCCGCCCGTCACGCCAGGCCAGGAACACGCCCCCGAAGCCCCCCTGCCCCAACTTCCTGTCGATGCGGTAGCCGCCCACGTCCAGGCCCGGCGTCACCCGCGCTTCGAGTCCGAAATCCACGGTATCCCTCCTGAAGCGACACGCCGATCCCCATGACTTCCGGGGTCCTGCGCGGGGGCGTCATCTCCCAAGTAGGACCCTAACACACGCCCATGACGTTCCAAGGAGGTTACGCTCGGTGCCCATGACGACCCAGAAGCCGCAGTGGATCGCCTCCGAGGGAGGACCCCTGGTGATGATGCCCCGCTCGAAGGCCTCGTCCTGGAACGGCGTCGAAGGGGACCACTACGATGACGCCTGCCAGATCGATGACTTCGCGGGAGTCCTCAAACGAAGCTGGGGGGACATCCTCGTGCTGGGGGACGAGCCCGCCCAGACGACCCTCATCGTCCGGCAGGATGGGCTGGCGCTCCTGCGGTGGCTCCACGCCCCCTCGGAGCAAGACCTGCTCGAGCTCGCGCTGCGCTGGGCTCCGGAAGATCCGCCCTCACCCGTCGAGCGGCTGAGCATCCGACTCCTCGATGAGCCCTACATCCTCTTCGACAGTGTGCAGCACGGTCAGTCCATCGAGCCCATGGACCTCCAACCGCCCCCATCGGCCAGGACGCTGACGACCTTCGTGGTGAAGGACGAAGACAAGCAGGTGGGCTTCATCCTCCACCGGTTCGATCACACCCTCTCCAAGGGGCACCTGACGCTCGTCCCCCGGGAATGACCCCCCGTGGCCCGTGCGCCTACTTGCGCTGGCCCTGCTGCTTCCAGGCCTCGCGCCCCTGGGTGTCGAGCGCGCGGAAGTCCTCGTCGGAGAGCGTGAGGTGGGCCGCGGCGGTGTTCTCCTCCAGGTGCTTGACCTTGCCCGTGCCGGGAATCGGGAGCATCACCGGGCTGCGCTTGAGCACCCACGCGAGCGCCACCTGGGACGGCGTGGCCGAGAGCTTCTTGGCCACGGTGTCGAGCAAGGCGCCCGGGGCCGCGAGGTTGCCCGCCGCCAGCGGGTACCAGGGAATGAACCCGATGCCGTTCGCGGCGCAGTGGTCCAGCACGTCCTCGCTCTTGCGGTTGGCCAGGTTGTAGAGGTTCTGCACCGTCGTCACCTGGAAGAAGCGGCTGGCCGCCTGGATCTCCTCGACGCTCACCTCGCTCAGGCCCAGGTGGCGGATGAGGCCCTCCTTCTGCATCTCGGCCAGGACGCCGAACTGCTCGTCGCGCGGCACCTTCGGATCGATGCGGTGCAGCTGCCACAGGTCGATGCGCTCCTGCTTCAGCCGACGCAGGCTCATCAGCACGCACTGCCGCAGGTACTCGGGACGTCCCAGCACGGGCCACACGTTGGGCCCGTGGCGGGTCAGGCCGCCCTTGGTGGCGATGACCACGCCCTTGGGATGGGGCGCCAGCACCTCCGCCAGGATGTCCTCGCTCACGTAGGGGCCGTAGCTGTCCGCCGTGTCGATGAAGTTGATGCCCAGCTCCACCACGCGCCGGACGGTCCTCCGGGCCTCCGCGGGATCCTCCGGCGGGCCCCAGATGCCCTGTCCGGTGATGCGCATCGCGCCGAACCCCAGCCGATTCACCTCCAGGTCACCACCGATCTTGAAAGTGCCGCTCGCCTTCGCGTTCGTCTCGGCCATGTCTGTCCTCGCTTCGTGCGGGTGTGTAGGGGGCCCCCTGGATAATCCGGCCCTGGCCTCCGCGCGTGAGGGAAAAGGTCACGAGGTCCACAAACCGTCACATCCCGTCGGGGCTGGACTTGTTTCCCGCCTGGCGCATCCCATGTTGAGCCTCGCCGCGGGGGGGACGGCCCGAAAGGAGCCGTAACATGGAGTGGTTGAAGAAGGGCCTGCGAGGGGTGGGAGCCGGAGTGGCCGTGGCGGTGTTGTCGCACGGGGACGCCGCCGCATCGGCCGAGGTGCCAGCGCGCGAGGGGGCCGTCCAACGGACGTGGACCGTCCCGACCGAGGGCGATGCTCATGTGGATCAAGGCCAACCCGCCCAGAACTTCGGGGACTCGGCCACGCTGTTCGTGTCGTCGTCCCCTCGGCGCGACGCCTATCTGCGCTTCACGATCGAGGGACTCCGGGGAGAAGTGACGAGCGCGAAGTTGCGGCTCTACGCCACCTCGCCCACGGACAACGGGCCCCGTCTGACCTCGCTGCTCGCGTACTGGAATGAGCGGGGCGTGACGTGGAACGCCGCCCCGGGCCTTCACGGCGAGGTGCTGGCGGATCTGGGCGCCGTGGCCCAGGACACGTGGGTGGAGTACGACGTGACGCCGTCCATCCTCGGCAGCGGAACCTACATGTTCGGTCTGCTGGGGGATTCGATCCACGTCGCGGCCTTCGCGTCGAAGGAGGATCCCCGCGCCGAGCGTCGGCCCCAGCTCGTCATCACCACCGCGCCGCTCTCCGACTGCATGCCGCGCACGAGCACCCGGAGCGTCTCGACGGGGTATATGACCCGGACCGCGTATGCGTCCGAGAACCGGCCGGGCGCGTGGGCCGGTGCGTACGGGCCCTTTCGGGTGAAGGGGGCGCCGGATCGCATGGAGAGCTACTTCAAGCTCGCCTATCCGGGAACCCTGCGGTGGACACCTCGGAGCATCACGCTGCGACTGTTCGCCACCTCGGGCACCCTGGACGGGCCCGCGCTCCATCCCGTCAGCACCGCCTGGTCGCGCAACGCGTATGGCGTGGAGGACGTCAACTGGTACTCCCGGCCCGCCTTGCTGGGCCCCGCCGTGGACAACCTCGGCGCCATCGCCTCTGGCAGCTGGGTGGAGTACGACCTGACCCGCGCGGGGCTCCGTGCCTATCAGGAGTACGCGTTTGGCCTGTTGCCCGAGTCCTCCGACGAGGTGCGCTTCGTCACCAACGCCTCCGGTGTTCCCGCGCCCGAGCTGCACCTCACGCTGGAGTCAGACGAGTACTGCACCTACCGCGGCACGGGCGGAGGGCGGCTCGGGTGGGCGAAGCAGCACGGCGGCCGTCAGGACGAGCGGCTGTACCTGATGGCCACGGACGTGCGCGGCGGCTTCGTGGCGACGGGGCACTTCGGAGACTCGCCCCTGGTCCGCCCGGGCGACGTGGTCCTGGCGCGCTTCGACGCCGAGGGCGGCCTGGCGTGGACCCGCCGCCTGGCCACGGACTCGGTCCAGGCCCGCGCGCTCACCGTGGCGCCCGATGGCGGCATCTTCCTGGTGGGCAACTACCAGGGCACGCTGGATCTGGGCGCGGGCCCCCTGCCCCGCTCCCCCGCGCTCAACCAGGGCTTCTTCGTCGCCCGGTTCTTCCCGGATGGCCGGACGGAGTGGAGCCAGGGCTTCGTCCTCACGCCGACGGATCCGCGCGACTATCCCTACCTGACCGTGAGGCCCATCGAGGCCGCCAGCGAGCCCTCGGGCGGACTCGTCGTCGTGGGCGCCCTCAGTGGACCCCTGGACCTGAGCGGACCGGCGGGCTCGACGGCGACCCATGATGTCCGCAATGGGGGCTTCGTGGTCCGCCTCGACGCCCAGGGTCAGCCCGTCTGGTCCCGCTCGCTCTCGGGCGATTCCGACACGTCCGCGTGGGTGCAGAGCGTGAGCACGGATTCGGAGGGCGGCGTCGTCCTCACGGGAGAGATGGGCAGCGCCTCCGATCTGGGAGATGGACAGACGACGGGCCAGGAGCGCGCCTCCTTCATCGCCCGGTACTCCCCCGAGGGGGACCTGCTGTGGAAGCGGGTGTTCCTCTTCGATCGCGGGAGCATCCGGAGCGCCCGGTTCGTGGGTGACCAGGGGCAGGTCGGCTTCGTGGCGAGCATCGGAGGACCCTTCTCCTTCGCGGGCGAGTCCCATGTCGGTGGGATGCCGGGCGGCACCGAGCCGGCGAACGTCTGGAGCTTCCTGGGAACGCTCGACGCGAAGGGGCGGGACGGATGGATTCGCGAGCAAGGCTACTTCGCGGGCGAGTTGCTGGCGGGCCGTGACGGGACCCTCACGGTCACCGATCTCAGTCAGACCTGGAACCTGGGAGGAGGACTCCTGGATCCGGTGACGGGAGGGCCCCGGCTCGCCCGGTACTCCTCGACGGGCAGGCACCTGTGGTCACGGGCGCTCGACGTGAGCCTCTATGACCCCTACGGCACCCAACTGCCTCCGGACTGGACGCCCCCCCGGCTCGCGTTGCTGCCGGGCGGCGGACTGCTCGTCGGAGGCGTCTTCGCCCGACCCCTCCAACTCGACGGGCGGAGCTTCTCGTCTCGCGGCGCCGCAGATCTGCTGTTCTTCCAGCTCGACCCCTGATCAGACCCCCACGGGGCAGCACGCCGGACTGTCCGGCGCTCGAATGAACGTCGCCCCTCGGGGAGGGCGTCACGAATGCGCGATGTGTCCACATCAACGGACCCATCCCCATCGAGGCGCGCACCGAGGGGTCCGCGTGTTCAATCGGCTACGCGTGCGGGAGGACCCGGACACTTCCGGTCCTATCTGTCCGAGAATCCCAGCATTCTGATTTTGTCCGGCTTCCTGGAGCGCTGACGGCCCCCACCGGGAGCGCTCCCGAGAGGATGACCATGCGTTCCTGGGTGCAGCGTTCGATGAGGCTCGTGGGAGTGACCTTCCTGTGCATGTGCGCATGCCTGGGAGAGGACGAGACCTCCGCGTCCATCCGCGCCACCCTCCGGCGCACCGCCCATGGCATTCCGCACATCACCGCGGCGGACTACCGGGGGATCGGCGCGGGGCTCGGCTATGCCCAGGCCCAGGACGCGGTGTGCATCCTCGCCGATCAGCTCCTCAAGGTGCGGGGCGAGCGCGCCCGCTCCCTCGGTCCAGGGACGAACGACGCGAACATCGACAGCGATCTCACCTACCTGGGCCTCGGGCTGCTGACACGGGCCCAGGCCGCGTATGACCAGCAGACCCCCGCCGTGCGGGAGCTCGTGGAGGGGTTCGCCGCGGGCTACAACCACTACCTCCAGGAGACCCCCGCGTCGCGGCTGCCCGCTCCGTGCACGGGCGCCGCGTGGGTGAAGCCCATCCGGGGCGTCGACCTGCTCGCCTATCACCTGGACCTGTCGATGTTCGACAGCACCGCGCCCCTGCTCGGCTACCTCGCCCATGCCCAACCGCCCGGGGTGCGCCCATCGGCGGCGGCGTCCCCCTTCCCCACCGCCCTCACGTCCCCGTCCCGCGCGACCGACCTGGGCAGCAATGGCTGGGCGATTGGCCGGGACCGGTCGGCGGGAGGGGGCGGCATGCTGCTCGCCAATCCGCACTTCCCCTGGGAAGGCGCGCTGCGCTTCTACGAGAGCCACCTGACGCTCCCGGGCACGCTCGACGTGTATGGCGCCTCGCTGCTGGGCGTGCCGGTCATCAACATCGGGTTCAACCGCCACGTGGCCTGGACCCACACCGTGGCGACCTCGAGCCACTTCGTCCTCTACCGGCTCACGCTCGCCGACGACGCGCCCACCACCTACCTCTACGACGGCCAGCGCCGCGCGATGACCCGGGACGCGCGGACCATCGACGTGCTCCAGGAGGATGGGAGCCTGCGGCAGGTGACGCGCTCGTTCTGGCGCAGCCACCACGGCCCCCTGCTCCACGGCCCCGGGTTGGAGTGGAGCACCCGGACGGCCTATGTCATCCGGGACGCGAACGAGGGCAACCACCGCTTCGCGGAGCAGTGGCTGCGCATGAACACCGCCCGGAGTCTGGCGGACCTCGCCGCGGCGGACCGGGAGGCGCGGGGCATCCCCTGGGTGAACACCATCGCGGCGAGCGCCACGGGCGAGACCCGCTTCGTGGACGCCTCCCGGGTGCCGAACTTGAGCGCCGAGACCGTGGCCGCCTACCGCGAGTCGCTCCAGCACGACGCGGACACCCAGGCGCTCGCCGCCCAGCGCATCCTCTTGCTGGATGGCGGCACGTCCCGCGACGAGTGGGTCCGCCAGGGAGGAGACCCCTCCGGACTGGTGCCGCTCGCGGACGTGCCCCAGTTGCTCCGGCCGGACTTCGTGATGAACGCGAATGACTCGGCCACCTACACGAACCCCGCCGCGCCGCTGTGGGCGCTGCCCTTCGGCTACGAGACCCATGCGCCGACCCAGGGCCGCATCAGCCCCCGCACGCACATGAACCTGGCGCTGCTCACCGAGCGGGGCGCGGCGTCCGCCTCCGGCAGCGATGGGCGCTTCACCCGGGAGGAGCTCGCGCGGGCGCTCCTGGACAACCGCTCCTGGATGGCCGACCAGCTGCGCGAGGCGGTCGTGCGGCGCTGCCAGGCCGTGGACTCGGTGGACGTGGAGGGCGTCCCCGTGGACCTCACGCGGGCCTGCCACCTGCTCGCCACGTGGGACGGCCGCTTCACGGCCAACCGCACCGGGGCGCTCGTGTGGCGGGAGTTCCTCGGCGGCTTCAGCGCGGCGGACCTCGTCGATCAAGGCGCCCTCTTCGCGCGGCCCTTCGATCCCGCGCGGCCCCTGTCCACGCCTTCCGGCCTCGCGCCCGCCCCCGATGCCGGTCCGGATCCCCTGCTCGAGAAGCTGGGCGAGGCCGTCTCCCGCCTCACCGCCGCGGGGCTCCGGGTGGACGCACGCCTGGGCGAGGTGCAGTACACGCGCAAGGGCCGGCAGCTCCTGCCCCTGAGTGGAGGACTCGGCCAGGAGGGCGTGCTCAACGTGGTGGGCTACACGCCCGCCAACTCCACCCTCTTGCCCCGCACCGAGCGGGGGCCCGTGCTCTCCGAGCGCACGGGCCTCACCGCCCAGGGCTACCCCATCAACAACGGCACGAGCTTCGTGCTGCTCACCGAGTTCACCCGGAGCGGCCCCCGGGCGTCCGCGCTGCTCACCTACTCCGAGTCGACGGACCCCGCCTCGCCGCTGTTCGCGGACCAGACCCACCTCTTCTCCCAGACACGGCTGCGCCCCGTGCTGTTCGACGAGGCGGACATCCAGGGGGATTCCGCGCTCCGGATCACCCGGCTCGACCTGCGGCCCACCGAGCGGTGACGCGGGCCGCCGGTCCTACGGCTCGAGGACCCGCACGATGCGGACCGCGAAGCCGATATTCCCGGACCGGTCGGTGAGGACGTACTGCCGCTCGTAGAACCCCGGCTGGGACGTGTTGACCGTGCCATACACCTGGACCTGGGAGGTGATCCACGGGCCGTATCCGTCACAGCCGTCCTCGGCCGAGTAGCCCGGCTCCTGGTAGGGCGTGCCGTAGGGCACATCCAGGTACGTGGGGCCATGCAGGGTGACCGTGGGCTCCTCCGTGTCCACGATGTTCCACTGGGTGGCGCACGACGCCGAGTTGCCCGACAGGTCCGTGACGGAGACATGGTTCGTCTGGATCCCGGGCTGGCCGATGTAGTTGGGGCTCGTGCCCGTGTAGGCGATGCCGCAGTTGTCTCCGTACTCGAAGTCCGTCATCACGCGCTGGCCGCTGTAGACACACTGGTACGTCTTGGTGGCCGGACAGGTGATGATGGGGGGCGTCACGTCCGGCGCGCACGAGAAGGGCTGGACGAGCCGGTAGGAGACATTGGCGGGGGGATTGTAGGCGGCCATGAACCGACCCGGCCCGGCGGCGGCGATCCCCAGGCCTTCGGACTCCGCGGGATAGGCCTCCGCGAGGCGCTGCTCCGACCCCGCGTCCACCGAGCCGTTCGGTGACAGGCGCGCGGTGAGCAGACGGCGCGCCCCCTCGCGCACGCCCGACCAGAGCACCCGGTAGTGCTCGCCATCGAAGGTCGCGTCGAACGAGAGGCCCCACTGGGCGCTGAGTGTCGAGTCCAGCAGCACCGCCGCGCCGAGCAGCGCGCCGTCCGAGGCCCGCACGCGCCGGGCCCACAGGCCGTTGTCCGACCAGAGCACCAGGAACTCACCGCCCCGGGACGCCACGCGGACGTTCACCGAGCTCGCCGCGGACAACACGATGGGCGAGGCATCGAGCACCTGCCCCGCCGAGTCCACCCGCACCGCTTGAATGCCGCCAGACTCGCCCCACACCGCCAGGCTGGTGCCCCCGGTGCTGGAGACGTGCGACCGGGACGCCTCACCGACGACGAACGGCTGGGCGTCCAGGACGTTGCCGTCCGAGGGCCGAACCCGCCGGCCCAGGGTCTTGAAGTAATACTCTTGCGGCGCCGGGAAGTGCGTGCCCATCCAGGTCAGCAGGTAGTTCGTCCCGTCGAACGACACGGCGGCATAGCGGCCCACGATGCTGGAGTTGGGCCCCTCGCTGTAGAGCCGGGGCGCGGCGTCGAGCAGCGCGCCGTCCGAGGCCCGCACCCGCCGACCGAAAACGGTGGGCAGTCCCTCGGACCAGACGACGAAGAAGTTCTCGCCATCGAAGGCCACGGACGGCCGTTCGATGAAATGTCCACTCCCCGGAGCCAGCACGATGGGCTGCGCGTCCAACGCCACACCATCCGAGGCCCGGACCCGGCGGCCGTAAAGCATGGGCGGAGTGCTTTCCGTGTACTCCATCCAGGCCAGGAAATAGATGCCATTGCCCAGCGCCACCGAGGGCTCGGCGGACGTGGCGCCCGCCTGCGGGCCGGTCACCGACGTCGGCGCCGAGGCCTGCAAGGGAAAGATCAATTGCGCCTGGGCGGTGGTCTTCAGGGCCCGCGGGGGCTCGGACTCGGAGACATCCGTCGGGCCACACGCGGCGAGCGCACTGAGCAACACGGTGTGGCGCGCGAGCGCGCGCCACGCGAAGGAGAAGTCGGGGGTCTTCACGGAAGGGCACCTTTCGTTGGGGCCCCCGTGTCTATCACGAAATACAGCTTTGACGTGATTTTACCGACCCCGTATGACAATCCTGCCCGTCCTACGGCGAGAGGACGGTCACGAAGCGGTAGATCTCGAAGGTGTTCCCGGCGCGATCCGTGAGTTGGTAGTGCCTCGCCTGGAGCCCCGGGCTGTAGGGATTGATGGTGCCCGTGACCTGGATCTGGGAATCGACTCCCGGGCCAAAGCCATCACACGTGTCATCGCCCGAGTAGCCCGGCTCCTGGTAGGGCGTGCCATAGGGCAGCGTCATGGGCGAGGGGCCATACAAGGTGATCTTGGGCTTCTTCGTGTCCACGACGTGCCATTGCGTGTGGCAGTACGTCGTGTTCCCAGACGTGTCCGTGGCGGAGACGGAGTACGTGCGCGTATGGGCTTCCCCGATGTAGTGGGGAGACGAGCTCGTGTAGTCGATGTCGCAGTTGTCTCCGAACGCGTAGTCCTCCATGACGCGCTGGCCGCTGTAGACACACTCGAACGTCTGGGTGGCCGGACAGGTGATGATGGGGGGCGTCACGTCCGGCGCGCACGAGAAGGGCTGAACGGACTGGGAAAAGACATTCGGGGCGCCCGAGGGGACGCGCGTGCCGACGACCGCGAACCGACCCGGACCCGAGGCGGCGACCCCGACCCCGCTGTCGTAGTCCACGGACTGGACGTCCGCAAGGCGCTGCTCCGTGCCCGCGTCCACCGCACCGCCGGGCGACATGCGCGCGGTGAGCAGGCGCGGCGCGCCGTCCCGCGAGCCGAACCACACCAGGCGGTAGTGCGCGCCATCGAAGGACACGTCGAAGGGCGTCTGCCCCGTGTTGATGAGCGCCGCGTCCACCAGGACGGCCGAGCCGAGCAGCGCGCCGTCCGAGGCCCGCACGCGCCGGGCCCTCAGCCCGTTGTCCGACCAGAGCACCAGGAACTCGCCGCCCTGGGCCGCCACGCGGACTTTCTGCGAGGACGCCGGGGAGAGCGCGAGCGGCGACGCGTCGAGCACCTGGCCCGCCGCGTTCAACCGCACCGCCTTGACGCCATTCGCCCCCCAGGCCACCAGGCTGGTGCCTCCGGTGCTGGCGGCGTGCGACCGGGAGCGGTCCGAGCCGACGACGAAGGGCAGCTCCAGGGGCTCGCCATCCGAGGGACGCACCCGCCGGCCCATCACCCTGCGCACGAAGTCCTCGGAGGGATCGTGGAACCCCACCCAGGTGAGCAGGTAGTTCGTCCCGTCGAACGTCACGGCCGGGCTCCCGTTCGCCAGGTAGGAATTGGGGAAGGAGCCGTAGTTGCGGGGGGCGGCGTCGAGCAGCGCGCCATCCGAGGCCCGCACCCGCCGGCCGAAGACGAAAGGCAGACCCTCTTCCCAGACGACCAGGAAGTTCGCGCCATCGGAGGCCACGGCCGGATAGAGGCTGACCGCCCCGTTGCCCGTGGAGATGAGCAGGGGCGCCGTGTCCAGGGCCACGCCATCCGAGGTCCGCACCCGCTGGCCATAGATGGCCGGAGGCGCGCTGTCGCTGAACTCCATCCAGACCCGGAAGGACACGCCAGTGCCCACGGCCACCGCGGGCATGAGGGACATGGCCCCCGCCTGCGAGGCGGGCACCGACACCGGCGCCGAGACCTGCGAGGGATAGGGCAGCAGGGACTGGGCGGTGGTCGTCAAGGCGCTCGTCGGGGAGGGCTCGGTGACCTCCTCCGTCGGGCCGCACGCGGCGAGCGCACCGAGCAACACGGTGTGGCGCGCGAACGTGCACCAGGAGAGGGAGGAACGGGGGAGCACCATGGCGTGACACCTTTCAGGGGAAGGAAGAGGACGGCCTGGGGCCCCCAATTCCTATCATGAAAGCGCGTCGCTCATCCCCGGGCGAAGGCCGCCGCGGCGTCGACCTGGGCGCGCGTCGGGGTGACGCCCGTGTAGAGGATGAACTGCTCGAGCGCCTGGAGCACGGCCACCTCGCCCCCGGAGATGAGCCGCTTGCCGAGCACACGGGCGCGCGCGAGGAAGGGCGTCTCGACGGGCAGCGCGACGACATCGAAGGCGACGCCGCACGCGGCGATGAGGGGCTCGGGAAAGGCGAGCACGTCCTGGTCCGGGCCCGCCATGCCCAGGGGTGTGACATTCACCAGGAGCGGCGCGGGGGTGTCGGGAAGCTCGGCACGCCAGGAATAGCCATAGGTGTGCGCGAGCGCGCGGCCCGCGGCCTCGTTGCGCGCGACGACGGTTCCGGCGCGCAGGCCCGCGTCCCGGAACGCGGCGACCACCGCCTTGGCCATGCCGCCACTGCCGCGCAGGAGGAAGGGCATGTCGGGCGCGAGCCGGGCTTCCTCCACCAGCCGCCGCACCGCGACATAGTCCGTGTTGTACCCGGTGAGCCGGCCCCCCTCGTTCACGATGGTGTTGACCGAGTCGATGGCCCGGGCCGAGGGCTCCAGTCCATCCAGCAGGGCCATCACCGCCTCCTTGAAGGGCATGGAGATGGCGCAGCCGCGAATGCCCAGGGCCCGGACGCCGCCAATCGCCGCGGGCAGATCCCGGGTGGTGAACGCCTTATAGACGTAGTCGAGGCCCAGGGCCTCGTAGAGGTGATTGTGGAAGCGGGACCCGAAGGTGCCGGGCCGGGCCGCCAACGACATACACAGCGTGGTGTCTCGTCCAATCGGCGGCTTCATGGTGGGTGGCTCCCGTCAGGCGACGGCGTGCCCCCCTCGACCAGCGAGGGGCACGCCCGAAGGCCGCGCGCGGCCGTGCGTCAGTCCTCGTCGTTGCGCAGCGCCGCGAGCACGTTGAGGTCCTCGAGCGTGGTGGTGTCGCCCGTGGTCTGCTTGCCGCTGGCCACGTCGCGCAAGAGCCGGCGCATGATCTTCCCCGAGCGCGTCTTGGGCAGGCCCTCGGCGAAGCGGATCTCGTCCGGCCGCGCGATGGCGCCGATCTCCTTGCCCACGTGCGCGGCGAGCTCCTTCTTGAGCTCGGGCGAGTGGCCCACGCCCTTCTTGAGCGTCACGAAGGCCACCAGGCCCGTGCCCTTGAGGTCGTCCGGACGGCCCACCACGGCCGCCTCGGCCACGGACTTGTGCGACACGAGCGCGCTCTCCACCTCGGCGGTGCCCAGGCGGTGGCCCGCCACGTTCACCACGTCGTCCACGCGGCCCATCAGCCAGAAGTAGCCGTCGTCGTCGCGCCGCGCGCCGTCCCCGGTGAAGTACTTGCCGGGCAGCTCGCTGAAGTACGTGTTCACGTAGCGCTGCGGATCGCCGTACACCGTGCGCAGCATCGCGGGCCACGGCCGGGTGACGAAGAGCTGGCCGCCCTGGTTGGCGCCCACCGGATTGCCCTGCTTGTCGAGCACCTCGGTGTGGATGCCCGGCAGGGGCAGCGTGGCGCTGCCCGGCTTGGTGGGCGTGGCGCCCGGCAGGGGCGAGAGCATGATGCCGCCCGTCTCCGTCTGCCACCACGTGTCCACCACGGGGCAGCGCTCGCCGCCAATCACGTTGCGGTACCACATCCACGCTTCCGGGTTGATGGGCTCGCCCACCGAGCCGAGCAGCCGCAGGGACGACATGTCGTGCTTGCGCGGCAGGTCGTCTCCCAGGCGCATGAAGGCGCGGATGGCCGTGGGCGCCGTGTAGAGGATGGAGATCTTCTCGCGCGCGATGAGCTCCCAGCACCGGTCGGCGTTGGGGTGCGTGAGCGCGCCTTCGAAGAGGACCGTGGTGACGCCGTTCATCAGCGGCCCGTAGACGAGGTAGCTGTGCCCGGTGACCCAGCCCACGTCGGCGGTGCACCAGTAGACGTCGTCCTCCTTGAGGTCGAACACCCAGCGCGTGGTGAGCGAGGCGTAGACGGAGTAGCCGCCCGTGGTGTGCAGCACGCCCTTGGGCTTGCCGGTGCTGCCCGAGGTGTAGAGGATGAACAGCGGGTGCTCGCTCTCCACCCACTCGGGCTCGCAGGTGTCGGCCTGGGCGTCACACAGCTCGGCCCAGGAGCGCTCCTTGCCCTCCAGCGCGAGCGTGCCCTGGGTGGTGCGCTGGAGCACCACCACGTGCTCCACGCCCTTCATGTTGGGCACCGCCTTGCGCACGTTGGCGATGAGCGGCACCACGGCGCCCTTGCGCCAGCCGCCGTCCGCGGTGAGCAGCACCTTGGCGCCCGCGTCGTTCATGCGCTCCTGGAGCGCCTCGGCCGAGAAGCCGCCGAACACCACCGAGTGCACCGCGCCGATGCGCGCGCACGCGAGCATGGCCACCGCGGCCTCGGGCACCATGGGCAGGTAGATGCCCACGCGGTCCCCCTTCTTCACGCCCAGCGCGCGCAGGCCGTTGGCCAGCCGGTTCACCAACCGCGACAGCTCGCCGTACGTCACCTTGCGCCGGTCGCCCGGCTCGCCCTCGAAGATGATGGCCGTCTTGTCCTGGCGCGCGGGCAGGTGCCGGTCCAGACAGTTGTAGGCGAGGTTGGTGCGGCCCTCGACGAACCACCGCGCGTGCGGGGGCTTCCAGTCGAGCACCGTCTGGAAGGGCTCCTTCCAGTACAGCTCCTCGCGGGCGCGCGCCCCCCAGTAGGCCTCGGGGTTGGCCGCCGCCTCGTCCCACAGGCGGCGATAGTCCTCCATGCTGCCGATGTGCGCCCGGCGCGAGAAGTCCGCGGGCGGTGGGAAGACGCGGGTCTCGACGAGGACGGAATTCAGCGCTTCGGACGAGCGAGGTGCATCAGCCATGGGGTTCCTCCAGTGCGGCGCGTCGGAACCCTGGTTCTAGGAGCCCCGCCCCGCTGCCTCAAGGAAAGGATGCGGCCGTCGTGGGGATCTGCGTGGCGGAGTACGTCACCCACAACTGACACGAGCACCAGGGCTGCTGCACCCGGGGCTCCACGCGGATGCTGATCACCCCGGAGAAGACCGTGGCGCGCTGCGTCGTGCCTTCCAGGCGCATGGCGATCTGATCCGCGATGCACTCGCCGGTCGCCAGGGTGATGGCGGCATTGGACTCGGTGCCATCCAGCGCGAAGGTGTCCCCCGAGGCGCCGCTGTCCTGGAGGAAGGCGCCGATGAGCCGCAAGCGGCGCCAGTCGTAGTCCAGGCGGACCACGTCCCCGGAGATGGCGAGCTCGCCGTCCCACAAGGCGTCCTGGGTGGGAAGCAGGCCGCAGTCATCGCGGAGGATCTCCTCGGCGGTGAAGACGTAGCGCCCCTCGCGCTGCAGGTAGGCGCGCGTGCAGGCGCTCGGCGCGAGGAGGATGGACAGGGACAGGAAGAGCGGAATTCGAGAGGAGGAGGCCACGGCGGGCACGCTAACGCAGCACGCGGGCCGGGTCAGCGGCTAGACTGGGCCCATGTTCCCTGGCTCGCGGCGAGGGCCCTGAGCGGCCGCGCCATGCACTACCTGCCCCTCCTCCTCGCGCTCGGCCTGCTCGTGGCGCTGCACGAACTGGGACACCTGGTCATGGCCCGGCTGCTGGGCGTGCGCGTGGACCGGTACAAGCTCGGCTTCGGCCCGGCGGTGTTCTCGCTGCGCGTGGGGCGCACGGACTGGGTGCTCGGCGCGGTGCCATTCGGGGGCTCCACGCGCATCCACGGGATGAATCCCCATGCGCCCGGGCTCGATCCGGCGGACCGCACGAGCCTTGTCGCCCAGCGGCCGTGGAAGCGGCTGCTGGTGCACTTCGGCGGGCCCCTGGCCAACGGGCTGTTCGCGCTCGGCGTGCTGTTCACGCTCTACACCACGGGCACGCACGTGGTGGTGCCGCTCACGGTGGGCACCGTCACCCCGGGCTCCGAGGCGGCGCGCGCGCAGCTCCTGCCCGGCGACCGGCTGGTGAGCGTGGACGGCGAGCCGCTGGAGAACTGGGGCGGCTTCCTGGAGCGCATCGGCCAGGCCCCGGGCCGGGAGTTGCGCCTGGGCGTCGAGCGCGAGGGTGTGGCCCGCGAGGCGACGGTGCGCCCCCGGGCCGACGAGCGCGGCACGGGCCGCATCGGCGTGAGCCAGCAGTACGTGTACCGCACCTATGACACCGGCCAGGCCCTGCTCCAGGCCTTCGCGCACACGGCGAACCTGGTAGCCGAGGCCACGCGGATGTTCGAGCGGCTGATGATGGGCACGTCCGGCATCGTGCTCGCCAATCCCCTGGGCGTGGTGAAGCAGTCCTCGGGCGCGGCGGGCAGTGGCCTGGGCGCCTTCCTGCGGGTGCTGGTGAGCGTGTCGCTCGCGCTCGCCCTCTTCCACATGCTCCCCCTGCCCTCGCTGGATGGCGGGCGGATGCTCTTCGTCCTCGTCGAGGCGGTGAGCCGCCGCAAGGTGCCCGCCCGCGTGGAGACGCTGCTGCACGCGGTGGGCTTCCTCGCGCTGCTCGCCGTGGTGCTCACCGTGACGCTCGCGGACCTGCGCCAGCACCTGCGCCGCGCCGCCCTGGACGCCAACCTCAGCGACGGGGACAGCCCGCTGTTCTTCTGGGAGCGCACCCAGCGCGAGACCAAGGGCCGCGCCTCCGCCGTCCCCTAGCCTCGCCCCGAGGGCGGCCAGGCACACCCGCCGAGGACGGGCGGGAGGCACTCGGGCCGCGCCCCCGCGCGCCGGAACGCCTATGCTCCCGGGCGACATGGGCACCAAGGCGAAGCACGACGGGCTGTTCTGCGAGCTGTACTGGGGCAGCACCCGCACGGAGGCGTGGAACTTCCCCCCGGAGCAGACGCGCGTGCTCGCGGCGCCCGACGAGACGGCCCCCCTGCCCTTGTATGGCTTCCCCCTGCCCGAGGAGCCCTTCCTGCTGGCCGAGCGGACCGCCCAGGGCTACCGCGTCTTCGTCCCGCCCGGCGCGCGCGTCGAGCACGGCCGCCGCGGGGACGCCCTGCGCGAGGTGCCACCGGACGCGTTGCACCGCGCGGAGGCCCGCGCGTGGCTCGACGTCACCCCGGAGGAGCGGCTGCGCCTGACCCAGGGCGAGCTGTCCCTGCTGCTCTCCCCGTCCGTCGCGGGCCCGCGCACCCGGGGCCTCCAGGCGAAGGATTGGGGCCTGCTGCTGATGCTCGCGGCGCTGCTGCTGAGCGTGCCGGTGGGGTTGATGCTCGCGGGCCATTCCCCCGAGCACATGGCGGAGTCCAACGCCCGGGCGCTCGCCGCCGCGCGGGAGCTCGAGGACGCCGAGCGCAAGCGGCTCGGGGTGGACAGCCCCGCCCAGCCCCGCGCCCCGGACGCCCAACCGGATGCCGGCGTGCGCACCACGCTGCCGGGCGTCCGGATCCGCTGAGCCGCCGTCTTCCAGCGGTCCGCGGGGCTCAGGGCCCCAGGCCCACCCAGACCTCCCCATCCTCGAAGAACTCCTTCTTCCAGATGGGCACGTCCTGCTTGAGCCGCTCGATGGCGTGCTCGCACCCGCGAAAGGCCTCCTTGCGGTGCGGTGCCGCGGCGGCGATCACCACCGCCAGCTCCCCGGGTTGAAGCGTGCCCACCCGGTGCATGATGGCCAGGCGGGTACCGGGCCACTGGGCGGCCACCTCGTCGCCAATCTCCGCCAGCTTCTTCTCGGCCATGGGCGGATAGGCCTCGTACTCCAGCCGCAGCACGCGCCGCCCCTTCGTCAGATTCCGCACGGCGCCCGAGAAGGTGACGAGCCCGCCCCGCGCCGCGTCCGACACCGCCTCCACGACCTCCTCGAGCCGCAGGGGCCGATCCACCACGCGGAACAGGCCCTCGGCGCCTCCGGCCACGGGCGGGATGAGGGCCACCTCGGCCCCCGGGGGCAGCGCGGCGTCCGGCGCGGAGAACTCCTGGTTCACGGCCACGCGCAGGTGGGGCAACAGGGGCGCGAGCCCGGGGTGGCGCGAGGCCAGCAGGCCCAACAGCTCCGAGACGCGGGTGCCCGCGGGCACCTCCAGCGACTCGCGCGAGGTGCCCGCGCGCTCCCGCGCGGCGGCGAAATAGAGAACGGTGAGGGAATGGGCCACGCGGACAGTCTCAGCGCGAGCGCAGCGCCGCGCGCAACCGGAATCGTCCGCCCCCCGGCTCGGCGGCGAAGTCGAGGAACAGGCTGTCCACGGGCGGCAGCTGCTCCAGCAGCGTGGCGGCCATGGTCTGCACCATGGACAGCTGCTGCGGCGGCACCCCGGGCACGTCCTTGGGCGCCTGCAACTCCGACAGCACCCGGCCCATGTCCACCATCGCCGTGAGGTGGCCGGACTCGAAGCCCGCCGCGCCGAAGCGCTCGCGCAGCGCCGCGCCCACGGCACCCTGGGGCCGCAGCCCCAGCGGCTCGCCGCCCAGCACCGTCAGGCGATCCTCGGTCAGGGAGAACTCCACGGGCTGGTTCATCAGCCGCGTGGTCAGCCGCGTGCCCGCCTTGTCCTTGACCACCTGGAAGGGCTGGCGCCGCGACTCGAGCACCCCGGTGAGCCATTTGAGCACCGGCTCGGAGCGCACGAGCCCCGCCTGCACCAACAGGCTGCCGCGCGGCTCGGGCTTCTGCGAGCCCGTGAGGAAGTTGCGGTAGAAGGCCGCCGCGTCCAGGTACGCCAGCAGGGACACGTCCCCCCGGAGCGCCCCGAGCAGTCCGTCCACGCTCGCCGCGTCGAGCCCCTGCGCCCCCAGACCCCGCGTCATGCGCGCGCGCTGCTCGGAGCCCGGCGCCCCGAAGACGAGCTTGGTGAGCGTCTCGGGCGGCAGGGAGAGCGTCAGCGCGGCGATGGGATCCAGGGGCGCCTGCTCCAGCAGGCGCGGAGCCGGGGCCTCCGCGCCCCCGAGCGACTGCGTCGACTCCACCCACCCCTCCAGCTCCGCCTGGCCCTCCTGGAAGCGCAGGGCCGCCCACGCACCCTGGAAGCCCTCGGCGGCATCGTCTCCCACGGGCCGCGCGTAGACGAGCACGTTGCCCGCCGCCACCCGCTGCCGCATCGTCACGAGCAGCGGCTGCTCGGACAGGCCCGCGTCCTGGAAGCCCTGGATGCGCAGGCGCACGGGCTCCAGCGGCATGTCCACCGGCGGCCCCGCGAGCGTCTTCTGGATCCGCCCCTCCTCGGCGCCCTCGCCAGAGCCCTCCACGGTGGGCACGTCCGGCACCACCAGGTACAGGTAGCCGCGATCCGCGAACAAGAGCAGGAGCGCGCCGTTGTCCCGGCGCAGCAGCACCGAGCCCTCGGGCTCCTGGCGCACCACCGAGGCGCCGCGCGCGCTCAATTCCTTCACCACGGCGTCGCGCGCGCCCTGGACGTCCTGCACGCCCAGCAGCACCACCGAACCCTCGAAGTCCGGCAGCGAGAAGAAGCCCAGACCCTCCTCCGGGTCCACCAGCCGGGCCTCGCCCGTCGCCTCGCGCAGCACGAGCGACAAGAGCGGCACCGCGTCCAGTCCGCGCATCACCTGGGGCTCGCCGAGCAGCCGCGACACGAAGCCCATCACCGGGTCCACGTTGTCGCGCAGTTGGGGCACGAAGACGGCCACCTCGGCCTCCGCGGGGATGGCGCGCAGCACGGGCCGGGGCACCACCGTCAGCCGGGCGCTCGCCTGGGACGCGTCCCCTTCCAGCGCCTGGACCGTGTAGTCCCCCCGCCGCGGGAAGGCGTGCGTCACGCGTGTGCCCTGGACCCGGGGCGAACCATCCCCGAAGTCCCACGTCACCGTGGGCGCATCCGCGGCGGCGGAGCCGAACGTCACCGGCACCCCCGCCTCCACCGTGCGATCCTCGCCCGCCTCGGGTCTCACGCCCTTGCGGCAACCGCTTCCCCACAGGGCCGCGGTCACCAGCAGGGTCGCCGTCACGACACGCGCACGGGCAGAAGATGTCATGTCCGGCTAGTAATCCAGCGCCAGACCGAACATCCAGTAGGTGTCGGAGAAGTTGAAACCCTTGCCTCCGAAGTTGTTCACTTTCGAGTAGGTGTACTCGGCGAAGATGTAGCTGTGGTTGATGCCCAGGTCCGAGTCGAAGTCACGCGCCAGGCGCGGCTCGAGCACGTCCAGGAGGAAGGACAGGCCCAGGGACACGTCCCAGCCGAACTTGCCGCCCTGACCCTTGGCCGTGCCGGTCTTCTCCGTCTCGCCGCCCTTGGTCACCCACCACGGGATGTAGACGAGGCCCGGCTTCACGTAGGGCACCAGCGGCACGCCCCACTGGAACGCCGGGTAGTCGAAGCGGTAGACGCCGCGCACGTGCAGGGGCAGCACGTGGAAGCCCGAGCGCTCCACGCTCTGAGCGCCGTCCGCCAGCAGGGCGTAGCCGTACTTCTCCGCGTAGCCCGCCGCCACGCTCACGCCGGCCGAGCCGATGCCCTGGTAGAAGAAGCGCTGGAACTCCGCCTCGAACAACAGGAAGTTGCCGTTGCCGAACACGTCGCTGAAGGGCGAGCCGGACAGGCCCTCCTCCGAGTCGAGCTGCGGGCGCCAGCCTCCGAAGCGGAACTCCACCGAGCCGCGCCGGGGCGATTGGGACACATCCGACTGCACCTGGGCCTGGCCAGGGAGCGCGGCGAGGAACGCCGCCACCCCGAGGGCTACTGCTCGCGCCATGAACGATCTCTCCTTGAGGACAACCAGAAACCCAGGACGGCCAGCACCGCGCCGCCCGCCACGCCTCCACCCACCGCGCCACAGCCCCCCGTCTCCTGCCCGCCCGCCTCCTGGTACTTCTCGATGAAGCCGAAGGTCTTGGTGGGGGTGAACGTCACCAGCTCGCTCGGCGCGCTCTCGTTGCCCGCCTCGTCGAAGGCGTAGGCCTGGAGCTGGTAGGCGACATCGTTCTCCAGCTCGCCCACCTGGATGGGCGCCGAGCCCACCGCCTGGGGCGGCACCCGGCGCACCTCCGCGCCGTCGCGCAGCACCACCAGCGACACCTGGGTGGCGTCCGACGGCGCGCTGATCGTGACGCGCACGCCCCGGTCCAACGGCGCCACCGTGGCGAAACCGGGGGCATTGGGCGGCTTGCCGTCGTAGATGAGCTTGGCGGAGGAGGATTTGACGGGCGTGCTGCTGCACGAGGTTCCGAAGCTGTCGAACTGCCCGGTGGCCCCGCACACCAGGAACGTCTTCTCGTCCGCGAGCGCGCCACACCCCGCGCCCCCATCCCCCGTGGGGAAGGGCAGGTTCGCCAGGCCCACGGTGAAGGTGCCTGTCTGAGAAGTCTGGAGCGTCGTCAGCGGGATATCGGGCAGGGTCACCTCTCCCGAGCGCGGCGCGGTGTCACACGAGGTGTCCGCGGAGAGCCAGAGCGACAGGGCGCGGCAGACGTTGGCGGTCCTCGTCCAGGTCATGGACACGTTGCCGCCCGAGCAGCCGCTCTTGCCAAAGCGCAGGGTGTCCAGCTTGGTCGTCGTGAAGGTCAGCGTCATCTGCGCGGACGCCGCGGACGACAGCAACAGAGCGACGGTGAAGAGGAAGTTACGCATGGATGGGCTCAAGGGTAGCAAGCCAGGGGCCAGTGCCAATCCGGGCGCCGCCCCTCCGGTTCCCCGGGGAGCGGGCCCCCTGCCCCGCCAAATGGGCACGGGCCGCCCCCAGGTCTTGCCAAATTGTCAGCCGGGCCGGGCCGCGAGCCGCAGTCCGGCCTCCACCAGGTTGAGCGCGGCGCCCCGGCCGACGTTGTCCACGGTGGCGAAGAGGGTGAGCCACTCGGGGGCCTGGGGGAAGGCGCGCAGGCGGCCCACGTGGATGGTGGGGTCCGCCGTGACGAGGCTCGGCATGGGGTAGACCTTCTCCCCGGGGGCATCCAGCACCTTGACGGCCGGCGAGCCCTTGAGCGCGGCGCGGGCCTGCTCCACCGGGGCGGGCTTCTTGAGCCGCACCTGGAGGCTCAAGCCGTGGCCGTGGAAGGTGGGCACCTGCACCGCCGTGCCGGCCACCACGGGCACCTCGCCCCGGGGCGCGAACAGCCGCGCGCACTCGAGCGTCCAGCCCGCCTCCTCCTCCGTCCAGGGCGACTGGGCCATGAAGGGGCCCACCTGGGGCACCAGGTTGAAGCCCACGCGCTGGGGCAGGAGGCCCGCCTCGGGCTCGCGGCCGGACAGGAGCGCCGCGGTCTGCTGCTCCAGCTCGCGCACCCCCGCGTTGCCCCCGGCGGACACGCCCATGAGCGCCGTCACCTGCACCTGGGCCACGCCGAACGCGCGGCGCAGCGGCTCGATCACGCACGCGAGCGCCGTGGTCACCGCCGAGGGCAGCGCCACCAGCCGGCCCTTGAGCGGCCCGTCCAGCACCTCCGAGTTGAAGCCCGGCAGCACGAGCGGCACGCTCCCGTCCGCGCGGAAGGCGGCGCTCACGTCCACCACCCAGGCCCCGGTCTTCTGGAGGGCGGGCACGAGCGTGCGCGACACCTCGGCCGGCGTGGCCAGCAGCACCAGGTCGTGGCCCTCGAGCGCCGTGGGGGTGGCCTCCTCCACCACCAGCGTCTCCTCGCCGTAGTCCAGCGTCTCGCCCCGCGAGCGCTCCGAGGCCAGCACCGTGAGCTGCTCGGCCTCCACCTCCCGGTCGAAGAGCGCCGAGACGACTTCCCGGCCCACCACGCCCGTGGCGCCCACCACGGCGATTCGCAGGTTCTCGTTCATGGCGGACCCTTTACCCCAAGGGCCCTGGCGAAGTGGGCGCGAAGTGGAGTGGCAGGCGCTCCCACCCCCCCAGGGGAAAACGTCGACTCATGAATGCGAGGAGCGCGGAAGCCGACGGCCCCGGGCCTTGGACGAGCGGGTCCTGGCCCGGAGTGCTAGGGAGGGCCGCGTGTTCACCCACCTGCTGGTCGCGACCCTGCTCGGGAACGCCCCCGTCGTCCGCCCCACCCCACCGCCCGTGGTGGACCCCACGCCCCGCGCGCCCGTGGCCTCGCGCGCGCCGATCGTCGCCGGCGTGGGCGCGAGCCTGGCGTTCGCGGGCACCGTCATCTGGCTGGTGGGCAACGTGCGCGAGGGCGTGGTGGCCGCCGAGCCGCGGAGCCCGGCGGAAATCCAGGTGCGCCGCTGGAGCCTGCAACAGACGCAGCTCGGGGGCGCGGGCCTGGCGCTCTTCGGGGTGTGCGCGGTGGGCGTGGCCGCGGTGATGTGGAGCTGGGACGCGCCCCCCAAGCCGGGCACGGTGTCCGCCTCGGCGATGCTCGTGCCAGGGGGCGGCATGCTCTCGGTGGGGGGGACGTTCCGGTGAGCCGGGGTCCGTGGTGGCTCGTCCTCGCGCTCGCCCTGTGGGCGGCCCCCGCCCTGTCGCAAGAGCCCGAGGCCACGGCCTCCGAGATCCCGCCTCAAGAAGAGCCCCCGCGCGCCCCGCCCGCGGACGCGCCCCTGCGCCGCGACTACCTCGTGCCGGCGCTCGAGGGCGTGGCGGTGAACCTGGGCATCTTCACCTTCCACAACCTGCTCACCCTGGAGCCCTTCGCGCTCATCTCGTGGGACACGGTGAAGAGCCACTTCGACGGCCGCGCGGGCTGGACGTTCGACGTGGACAACTTCGTGGTGAACCAGTTCGCGCACCCCTACCACGGCTCGGTCGCCTTCGCGGCGGCGCGCTCCTCGGGGGTGCCCTTCTGGCAGTCGGGCGTCTACACCTTCGTGTCCAGCCTCATGTGGGAGTACTTCGCGGAGAACGAGGCGCCCGCCATCAACGATCAGATCACCACGACGCTCGGCGGCATCTTCCTGGGCGAGGTGCTGCACCGCACCTACCGCGTGGTCATCCCCGAGGGCGGCGGCCGGGTGAGCCCCCTGCGCCGGCTCACGGGCGTGCTCCTCAGCCCGGCGTCCGCCCTGAACGACTGGATCTTCGGGGGTGAGGTCTCCCCCGGGGACATCGACGCGGCGCCGCCCCTGTACTTCACGCTCACGCCGGGCCTGAGCCTGACGACGCGCCTGCGCGAGCGGACCGAGAACGGCCCCCGACTGCTGGTGGACCAGGGCGCGCAGGTGACGATCGGGGGCGAGCTCACCTACGGCGCGGTGGGCGATCCGCTCTGGCGCTACCACCGCCCCTTCTCCTACTTCGACGCGAGCGCGAGCGTCACCTTCCCCGGCACCATCATGGGGGACATCTACATCCGGGGGCTGGTGGTGGGCTCGCAGTACGGCGGCGCGACGAGCCGCCTGCGGGGCCTGTGGGGCCTGTTCGGCCTCTACGACTTCGGGGCCAACAACATCGTCCAGGTGTCCTCGGTGGGCGTGGGGCTGGGCACCACCCTGCAGTGGAACCTGGGTCGGCGCGTGTACCTGCAGGGCACGGCCATCGTGGCGGGCCTGGGCTTCGCCGCGGCGGGCAGCCTCGGGCTCGAGTCCAAGCTCGTGCGCGACTACCACATCGGTCCCGGCGTGGCGGGCGTGCTGGAGGCCCGGCTCGTGCGGCCGGGTCTGGGCATGCTCCGGCTCCGGGCGCGCGAGTGGCAGGTGAACGGTGGCGTGTACACCGAGCCGAGGGGCTTCGAGGCCATCACCTATGTCACCTGGGATGCCCGGGTGAGCGTGGGCCGCCACCTCGCGGTGGGCCTGGAGGTGCCCATCACCCTGCGCGTGTCGGACTTCGGCCCGGAGGACACGCGGGTCATCGGCGGCGGCGGCGCGCGGCTCACGCTCAGCTTCATGCCCGACGACAACTTCGGCGTGACGGGGCGCTGACTCAGTCCTCCTTGAGGCGCGCGGTGGGCGCGGGCCCGGGCAGCGGCGGGAACTTGGGGTTGCGCTCGGGCTCCGAGGCCCGGACGTAGTGGGGCTCCAGGGCGAA
Organism: Archangium primigenium; assembly: GCF_016904885.1. NCBI lineage: Bacteria > Pseudomonadati > Myxococcota > Myxococcia > Myxococcales > Archangiaceae > Melittangium > [Archangium] primigenium. Next base: position 3,502,633 of record NZ_JADWYI010000001.1, on the reverse strand, counting down.
GAGCTGCTCGAGCGACTGCGCCTCGGGCCACTGGATGAGCTGGGCGAGCGCCACCGCCGACGGGAAGGCGGGCGCGTCCAGCAGGCGCGCGGGGGCCACGCCCAGGCGCTCCAGGGCGGCGCGGTACTCGGGCAGCGCGGGGCCCAGCACGAGCGCCTCGGGCACGGCGGCGAGCCGCTCGGCCACGGCCTCCGGGCTCATGGCCTCCTCGGGGCCCAGGGCCTCCACGCGCGTGCCCACGCGCCGGTAGGGGCCCAGGTAGAGGTCGTCCTTGCGCGCCACGGCGAGGGTGTAGAGCGGCGGCCCCTCGGGGCCCTCCAGGGCCACGGCCGCGAGCGACGAGGCCCCGGCGACCTTGAGGCCCGCGGCGTACGCGAGCCCCTTCACGCACGACAGGCCGATGCGCAGGCCGGTGAAGGAGCCCGGACCCAGGCCGATGCCCAGCCCCTCCAGGGACGCGAGCACCACCCCATGCCGCGCGAGCAGCTCCCCCACCACGCCGGGCAGGGCCTCGCTCTGCTTGCGGGGCGGGGAGACGACGACGTGCTCGAGCACGCGCAGCGCCTCGCCCTGGCGCTCCACCAGGGCCAGGGACAGGGTCAGGGTGGAGGTGTCGAGCGTGAGGAACATGGGGGGAGGCTTCTACCCCGCCCGCGACTCGAAGGGGACCTCGGAGAACGGTTCCTGGAGGGAAGAGGTGCGCGTCTCGCAGCGGTACAGGCGCACCCGCGCGAGCCCCTTCTGGAGGAGCTCCAACCGCTCGGCGCCCGCCTGGGACACGTCCACCACGCGCCCCTCCTTGAAGGGTCCGCGGTCATTGACGCGCACCTCCACTGAGCGGCCGTTCTCCATGTTCACCACGCGCAGGCAGGTGCCGAAGGGCAGCGTGCGGTGCGCGGCGGTGAGCTTCCTCGGATCGAGCTTCTCGCCGCTGGCGGTGGCCCGGCCGTTGTACTTGGCGTTGTAGTACGAGGCGAGGCCCTCCTCGAGGTAGCCCTTGCCCCCGGCGGTGAGGTGCGTGTCCGACGGGCGCGTCCCGCGCGAGCACCCCGTCCCCGCCCCCAGCGCCAGCCCCACCACCGTCCCCCACACGAGCCCCCGACGCATCCGCACCTCCCAGGTGAACTAGCGAGTGATGTCGTTGAAGAACGCCATGCCCATGAGCGCCATCAGCAGGATGATGCCCACCACGTTGGCCAGCTCCCGCACGCGCACCGGGATGGGGCGACGGCGGATGCCCTCCCAGAAGGCCGACAGGAGCTGGAAGCCATCCAGGATGGGGATGGGCAGGAGGTTCATCACCCCCAGATTGATGGAGATGATGGCCATGAGGTGCAGGAAGCTGTCGCGGCCCTGCTCGGCGCTCTTGGAGGCGAGCTGGTACATCATCACCGGGCCGCCGAGCGTCTTGGGCGACACGTTGCCGGTGACCAGGCCGCCGATGACCTTCACCATCTGCCCGACGATGCGGGGCACCACGATGACGGCCTCGCGCATCGCCTCGCCCACGCCCACGTGCACCGTCACCGTGTCCTCGGGCGACAGCTCCGCGCCGGACGGCACCCACGGCCGCAGGCCCAGCTCCAGCCGCGACAGCTCCGTGCCCATCTCGTCCTTGCTCGTGTGCACCGACTGGGCGACCTTCTGGGTGTGCTCCTGGCCGTCCTCGAGCGAGCGCCAGGTCAGCTCGAAGGGCTGCTCCTGGAGGGTGCTCAACTCCCCGGCCAGGACGTTGAAGGAGCGCAGGGGCTCGCCGTTGAAGGCCACCAGCCTGTCCCCGGCCTTGATGCCCGCCTTCTGCGCGGCGCTGTCCGGGTAGACGGCCGCCACGTACATGTCCGACGTCTCCGCGCCCAGGGCCGCGAAGCCATCCGCGCCGGGCTGCTTGGGCACGGTCACCTCGACGACGGCGGGCGCATGGCCCGTCACCGCGCCCACCTCCAGCGGCTGCGCGCGCTGCACGGTGAGCTTGAGGGGGCCCTCCTGCCGGGCCACCTCGGCGTGCAGCGCCGCCTCGTCCTGGATGCTCACGCCGTTGACGGCCAGCACCCGGTCGAAGCTGCGCAGGCCCGCCGCCGCCGCCGCCGAGCCCGGGGGCACACCCACCACCGCCGGCCGACGGATGGGCTGCACGCCGATGAGGCCGCGCTCCACCGAATCCATGGGCGTGGACTCGACCATCTTGCGCGGCGTCACCTGCACCGTCTGCGACTGGCCCGCGCGGTCCAGGGTGATGGCCACGGGCCGGTCGAAGCGGCCGATGAAGGCCTTGCGCATGTCCTCGAAGGTGCGCACCGGCGCGCCGTCCACGGCGGTGATGCGGTCTCCCGCGCGGATGCCCGCGGCGGCCGCCGGCATGGCGGGATCCACGAAGCCCACCTTGGTGGACACCGCCTCGCGCGCGCCCACGAAGACGAAGAAGTAGATGAGCACGGGGAAGAGCAGGCTCGCGCCCGGGCCCGCCGCCACGATGAGGGCGCGCTTCCACGGGGGCGCGTTGAGGAAGCCGCGCTCGGCCTCGCCGGGCTCCAGCTCCTCATGCGGGGCGTCCCCCGCCATCTTCACGTAGCCGCCCAGGGGGAGCAGCGCCAGCTGGTACTCCGTCTCGCCCTTGGTGAAGCCCAGGAGCTTGGGGCCGAACCCCACGGAGAACCGCAACACCTTCACCCCGCAGGCCTTGGCCACGAGGAAGTGGCCCAGTTCGTGGACCGTGACCAGCACGCCAAGCAGGATGATGAAGAGGCCAAAACCTTGAAACATGGGCCCAACAGTAACCGTGGGGCCCCGGGCCGACAATGCGCTTTGACTCCCGGTGTCCGAGCGACCGGACACTCGGCGGTCACGACGGCAGCAGGCCCCGGATGAAGTTCAGGTAGACGAAGACCAGGGGCGCGTTGAAGAGCAGCGCGTCGATGCGGTCCAGCACGCCGCCGTGGCCCGGGATGGCCCGACCGGAATCCTTCACCCCATGTGCACGCTTGAGCATCGACTCGCACAGGTCCCCGATGGGCCCGAGGATGCCGCCGAAAATGCCCAGGAAGAGACAGTCCATGGGGGTGAAGACGGGAAAGAGCAGCCGGGAGACGAACATGCCGCCCACCGAGCCCACGAGCCCACCGAAGAAGCCCTCCCACGTCTTGTTGGGGCTGACGGCCGGGTAGAGCTTGTGCCGGCCGAGAAAGCGCCCGGCGAAGTAGGCGGCGGTGTCGTTGGCCCAGGTGATGACGAGCGCGGCGAAGACCCAGGCCATGCCGTCGGGCATCAGGCGCACGGCGCACAGGGCGGTGAGGCCCACCGAGCCGTAGAGGAAGCCCAGCACCAGGTGGGCCACGCGCGTGGGCGCGTCCTGCAGGGGCCCCCGGATGAGGTGGTAGGTGAAGGCGAAGAGCAGGAAGAAGGCGGTGACCCAGAAGGCGCCCTCCCCGGTGCGCTCGGGCGCCCGCACGGCCATGAAGGGCAGGAGCCCCGCGAGCCCCATGCCCACCCAGGCCGCCGGCGACAGCGTCTTCTGGGTGATGAGGTAGTACTCACTGGCGCAGATGGCCGAGGCCAGGCCCAGCAGCGCCGCGGTGTACAGCCCGCCCTTGAAAAGGAAGAAGAGGACGATCGGCAGCAGCAACAGCCCCGATACGATCCGGATGACGAGGTTCTTGTTCTTCTCGTTCACGCCTTGGCCCGTTGGGAATCTTCCCGCTTGAGCTGCGCGGAGGTGAGACCGAAGCGACGCTCCCGTTGCTGGTACTGCGCCAGGCAGCGCAAGAAGGCCTCGGTGCGGAAATCCGGCCAGAGCACGTCGCTGAAGCACAGCTCCGCGTACGCCATCTGCCAGAGGAGGAAGTTGGACATGCGCTGCTCGCCGCTGGTGCGCACCACGAGGTCCACCGGCGGCAGGTCATGCGTCCAGAGATAGGACTCGAACCCCTGGGCGTCCAGGTCCGTGGGCTCCAGTTCGCCCCGCGTGGCGGCCTCGGCCACCCGGCGCACCGCCTGGAGCAGTTCCTCGCGCCCGCCGTAGGACAGCGCCAGCGTGAGCACCATGCCCGTGTGGTGCGCCGTCTCCGCGCGCAGCCGGTCCAGGGGCTCCTTGACGAAGCGCGGCAGCTTGTCCACCTCGCCAATCGCGTTGAGCCGGATGTTGTTCTGCAGGATCTCCTCGCGCTCGCTCTCCAGGTACTCGCGCAAGAGGTCCATCAGCGCGGCCACCTCCTCGGCGGGGCGCGACCAGTTCTGCGAGGAGAAGGCGTAGAGCGTGAGGGCCCCGAGGCCCAGCCGGCGCGCGCAGCGGGTGACCTCGCGCACGCTGGTGGAGCCCTCGCGGTGGCCCTCCATCCGGGGCAGGCCCCGGTTCTCCGCCCACCTCCCGTTGCCATCCATGATGATGCCCACGTGACGCGGCAACGGGCGTTCGCGTACGAGGCGCTCAAGCGCGGTCAGAGAAGGAGGTGCGGCGAGGCGGTCCATGAGGGTGCGCAAGATAGAGATCCCTCCGGGCCGCGTCCACGGGTGCGTGCAGGAGCGGTCGCGCGAAGACACCGAGCGGTCGGCTCTCCAACGGGAACGGCCCCTCCCCCGCCCCCCGGGGGTGCCCCGCCCAGGACTCCGCAAGTCATCCGGGGAGGTTTGACCTGGACGGGACCGACTCTCTAGGATCCTCCCCCGGATGCTCCCCCTGGTCATCGGCCCCTATCGTGTCCTGGAGACGCTCGGCAGCGGCGGGATTGGGACCGTCTACCGGGCCCTGGACGGGCGCAGCAACGATCTGGTCGCCCTCAAGCTCCTGTCGGGCGGACCCGCCCTGGATTCCCGGGCGGCGCGGCGGCTCGTGCGCGAGTTCGAGACCCTGGAGGACCTGTCCCACCCCAACGTGGTGAAGGTCTACGACACGGGCGTCTTCAAGAACTCCCCCTACCTCGTCATGGAGCTCATCGAGGGGCTCACCCTGCGCGACTACCTCAACCTCCGGGGCGAGGACCTGGCGTCCCCCTCCACCTGGCCCTCCACGGGCTCCTGGGAGCTGTCGGCGAGCGGGGACGAGGACGGGGCCGGGCCGGAGGACGGCGAGGACCCGGAGGAGCTGCCCTTCAACCTGTCGGCCTTCGCCGAGGAGGCCCCCAGCGAGGAGCTGTCCGCCCCCCGCCGTGGCCCGTCGGGCGCCGCGGCCCGGCGCGGCGCCGTGCCCCAGACCGCCCCCGAGGAGCCGAGCCTCTACTCGCACGACGTGGACCCCCTGGACTTCGAGCCCCCGGACGACTCCGGGGACGCGGGGGAGGCCGGGGACGACGTGGGCCAGCACGAGCGCGCCCAGCGGCTCGAGGCGCTCAACCGCCCCGAGCGCGTGGGCCGGCTCAAGGACTCCCTGCTCCAGGTGTGCGAGGCGCTCGCCTACATCCACGCCCATGGGCTGGTGCACCGCGACCTCAAGCCCTCCAACATCATGGTGGACGAGGACCGGCAGGTGCGGCTGATGGACTTCGGCCTGGCCAAGTTCCTCGCGGACGACGCGGGCATGACGCTGGATGGCCGCATGGTGGGCACCTTCCGCTACATGTCGCCGGAGCAGATCCTCGGCGAGCCCCTGGATGGGCGGGCGGACCTCTACAGCCTGGGCGTCGTGCTGTACGAGTTGTTGACGGGTCGGGCTCCTTTTGACGCCAAGACGCCGGGGAACTTGTGGCACAAGGTGCTCGAAACCGAGCCCCTGCCCCTGCTGGCCCTCAATCAGCGAGGGGATCCCCAGCTGGCGCGGGTGGCCCATCGACTCCTGCGCAAGGAACCCGACGACCGGTTCCAGACGGCGGAGGAAGTCTACGAGGCACTCTCCGAGTGAACGCGAGCGCGACGACGCACACGCTGGTGGTGGAAGCGGGCAAGGCGGGGCAGCGGGTGGACCTCTTCATCGGAGAGGCCCTGGGGCTGTCGCGCGCACGGCTCAAGAAGCTCTTCGACACGGGCGCGGTGAAGGTGGATGGCCGGGCGGCCAAGAAGGGCGTGCAGGTGGCCGTGGGCCAGCGCGTGTCCGTGGTGGTGCCCGAGGAGCGGCGCGAGGTGGTGCCCGAGCCCGACGCGCCCCTGGCCGTGCTGCGCGAGGACGACACGCTCGTGTTCCTGGACAAGCCCGCGGGCACGCCCTCGCACCCGCTGCAGCCGGGGGAGACGGGCACCCTGGCCAACGCCCTGGTGGCGCGCCACCCCGAGTGCGCCGAGGCCTCGGAGGACGAGCGCGAGGTCGGCTTGTGTCACCGGCTGGACATCGAGACGTCCGGGGTGATCGTGGCCGCGCGCACGCGCGAGGCGTGGACGGCGGTGCGCGAGGCCTTCGGAGGCCGCGCGGTGGACAAGCACTACTGGGCCCTGGTGACGGGGCCGCTCGCGGACGAGGGAGAGATCGAGCTGCCCCTGCGCCACCACCCCCGGCACCCGGATCGGGTGGAGCCCGCGGTGGAGGGCGGCGAGGGCGCCCGGGAAGCGCACTCGGAGTTCCGCGTGCTGGCGCGCGAGGGCGAGTACAGCCTGGTGGAGGTGCGCATCTCCACGGGCGTGCTGCACCAGGTGCGCGCGCACCTGGCGGCGGTGGGCGCCCCCATCGTGGGGGACGCGCTGTACGAGGGCCGCGAGGAGCCGGGCCTGGGCCGCTTCTTCCTGCATGCCCGCGCCCTGGGGCTCACCCACCCGGTGACGCACGAGCGGGTGCGTGTGGAGAGCCCCCTGCCCCCGGAATTGCGCGCCGTGCTGGAGCGGCACGCCCTCCAGGCGCCGGCCTAGCGCCAGGCGGGGTGTGTCGGAAGGAGCGGTAGAATGGGCGCACCCATGCGAGCCATCATCCACGTGGACATGGACGCCTTCTACGCGTCCGTGGAGCAGCGCGACCGGCCGGAGCTGCGTGGCAAGCCCGTCATCGTCGGCGGGGACGCGCGGCGGGGCATCGTGGTGGCGGCCTCGTACGAGGTGCGCAAGTACGGGGTGCGCAGTGCCCTGCCCATGGCGCGCGCGATGAAGATGGCGCCCCAGGCCATCGTGGTGAAGCCCCGCTTCGGCGCCTACAGCGAGGCGAGCGAGCAGGTCTTCTCCATCTTCGAGCGCTACACGCCCCTCGTGGAGCCGCTGTCCCTGGACGAGGCCTTCCTCGACGTGACGGCGTCGGTGGGGCTGTTCGGCTCGCCGGCGGACATGGCGCGGCGCATCCGCAAGGAGATCGCCGCGGAGACGGGCCTGCCCTCCTCCGCGGGCATCGCCTCGGTGAAGTTCGTGGCGAAGATCGCCTCGGATCTGGCCAAGCCCAACGGCCAGCGCGAGGTGCGCGCGGACGAGACGGTGGCGTTCCTCGCGGGCCTGCCCGTGGGCCGGCTCTGGGGCGTGGGGCCCAAGACGGAGGAGTCCCTCAAGCGCGCGGGCCTGGAGACGATCGGCGACATCGCGCGCCAGGACGTGGCGTGGCTGGAAGCCAAATGGGGCTCGGGCGGCCGGCACCTCTGGGAGCTCGCGCAGGGCATCGACCTCCGGGACGTGGTGCCGGACCGGGAGGCCAAGAGCGTGGGCGCCGAGGACACCTTCGACGAGGACGTCACGGGCCCGGAGGCGCTGAGCCCCTACGTGCACGCCCAGGCCCTGCGGGTGGGCCGGCGCATGCGGCGCGCGGGCGTGAAGGGCCGCGTGGTGCAGCTCAAGGTGAAGTTCTCGGACTTCACCGTCATCACCCGGCGCACCACCCTGCCCGCCCCGTCCGATGACGGCCAGCTGTTCTACCGGGTGGCGCGGGAACTCCTGGAGAAGGCCCATGACGACCGCCCCATCCGGCTCACGGGCGTGTCCCTGCAGGACCTGGGGGACGAGGAGGCGCCGCGACAGCTCGGCCTGTTCTCCGAGCCGGAGCCACCCCCGCGCAGCGACAAGCTGAACGCCGCGCTGGACAAGATCGCCGAGCGTTTTGGCGCCAAGGCGGTGACGACCGCCGACGTGGCGGGCAGCGGACGGGGAGACCCCTCGCGGCCACGCGGGCCCAAGCGCTCGTCTTGAGCCCTCGGGCCTCTAGCCTCTAGCCCTCGTGTCCGTCCGAGCCCGCCTCGGACATGCCCTCGGGCGACTCGTCCGGCTCGTCGGCGTCGGACTCGTCGTCCCCGTCGTCGGACGTGTCCTCCAGGGAGGACGAGGCCTCTCCCGCCGGGGCCGCGGCCGTGCCCTCGGAGCTTCCGGGCTTGGTGCGGCTGCTGCCTCCCCGGCGGCGACGACGGCGGCGCTTGCGCGGCGCGTCGGGCTCGGCGGCGGCCGGGCTCTCGCCCCCGGCGCGCTGGGGCGGCACGTCGCCGCGCTTCCAGGCCTCGAGCGCATCGCGGTGGCGGCCGGTGGCCTCCACGGAGATCTCGAAGACGGTGAGCGCGTCGGCGAAGAGCGGGTGACGGCGGAAGGCGCCCGTCTTGCGGCGGCGCTCGCCCGAGAGCGTGCGCTGGGCAATGAGCAGCAGCCGGCAGCGCTCGGCGATCCGGCGGGGCAGGCGCGCCGTCTGGACGAACTCGGCGAGCAGATCCTCGATGGCCTGGGCCACCGAGGGCCGACCCGCGGGATCCAGGCTCTCCACCACGGGCGCCGCCTGGGCGATGGGCACCAGCAGCGCGGCGAGCAGGATGGCGTCATCCAGCGTCTCGCCGGAGGCCACGCGCCGGTCGAGCGCCTCGGCGTAGGCGTAGAAGGTGCGCTCGCCGCGGCGGCCATGCTCGCGGAAGTGGGCGGCCACGGGGGACAGGAGGATCTTCAGCGCGTCCAGCGCGGCGAGCAGCCGGAGGCTGGGCGCGGCCACCCCGCCCCGGATGAGGCGGAAGGTCTCCTCGAGCAGGCGCGCGGGGGCGCAGCGCGTGAGATCCTCCACGGCGCCTTCCATGGCGGCGTAGGTGCGCGACTCGATGTCCAGGCCCAGCTTGGAGGCGAAGCGCACGGCGCGCAGGATGCGCACCGGATCCTCGCGCATGCGGACCTCGGGGTCGCCGATGGTGCGGATGTAGCGCTCGTCCAGGTCGCGCCGACCCCGCACGTAGTCGATCACCCGGCCTTCGCTCACGTCGTAGAAGAGGCCGTTGATGGTGAAGTCGCGGCGGCGCGCGTCCTGCTCGGCGGTGCCGAAGACGTTGTCGTGGGTGATGAGCAGATCCGGGTTCTGCTCCTCCCCCTCGCCGCCCTCCTCCTCACCCGTGTCGGGCGCGTTCGCCTCCAGCTCGGTGGGGTTGGCGCGGAAGGTGGAGACCTCGATGATCTTCCCACCCTTGAAGTAGATGTGGGCGAGCCGGAAGCGCCGGCCGATGAGCCGGCAGTTGCGGAAGATGGCGCGCACCTCGCCCGGGTGGGCGCTGGTGGCGATATCGAAGTCCTTGGGCGTGCGGCCCAGCAGCAGGTCCCGCACGCACCCGCCCACCAGGTAGACCTGGTGGCCGTGGGAGTGCAGACGGTGGATGACCTTGAGGGCGTCGGGATCGAGCTTGTCGGGGTCGATCTCCGCGGACTCCGGCGACATCTCGGGCTCCGGCAGGAAGTCCGTGTCCGGGACGGTGTCCTCCGGCGGCGGCGCCACGTAGGCGGGGATGGGGTGCAAAATGGCTTCCTCGAGCTCGGGAACCGGCAGCACCTCGAGCGGGTCCATGGACTCGGACTCGAAGGCATCGGCCTCGCGCGCGTTGTCGGGCGCAGGCTCGGGCGTCGGTTCACCGGCGGGCGGTGTCTCTGTGAAGTCTCGCGTCATCTCGCGGTTGGGACCCCAAGGGGGGGTCTCTCCAAGGGGGACGACCTATACCATCCCCCCGGGGGGGTGTAGCGCAGGAAGACAGGGGACACGTGGGGTAAAATCCAGTCCGGACGGCGGACGGAGGCACGCCAGGCGAGCCAGCGGCCCTTTCCCGGCGCCTTCCCGGGCCTGTCCCCGGCATATCTTCCGGGCTCCCGGCCCCGGCCCCGTGAGATGGTGCCCGCCATGTCCTTGCTCATCCTGGTCGGCTCGACCAACCCCGCCAAGACCGACGCCGTGAAGCACGTCTGTGAACAGGCCTTTCCGGGCTGCGGCGTGAGGGGCATCGACGTGCCCAGCGGCGTGCGGGCCCAGCCCATTGGAGAGCCGGAGACGGCCCTGGGGGCGCGCAACCGGGCCCGGGCGGCCCTGGCCTCGGACCCGGAGGCGCGCATGGCCCTGGGGCTCGAGGGGGGCCTGTCCGAGGCCGGCGAGCTCATCAACTGCGTCGTCCTGGTGGCCCGCGACGGCCGGGAGAACGTCACCTGGGGGGTGCGCTTCCCCCTGCCCCCGGCCATCGCCGCCCGCTCGCTGGGCGGCGAGGAGCTGGGCACGGTGATGGACGAGGTGTCCGGCCTCACCGGCAGCAAACGCAAGCTCGGCGCGGTGGGCATCCTCACCCAGGGGCTCTACACCCGCGCGGAGATGTGGAAGGGGCCCGTGGCCTGCGTCCTCATGCCCTGGCTCCACCCGGAGCTCTATGGCGTGCCCGCGGCGCCCGGAGACGGCTCCCGGACGGCGTGAGGCGGCTCAGGGCGTGGGCTCGTCGTACGCCACGACCTCGGGGGGCGTGGCGCTGGTGAAGAAGTCCGGCCAGGTGGCGACATACTGCCCGCCCCCGCCCGTCTCCCCGGGAATGACGCCGTGCTTGGAGCCCCTCACTTCCAGGGTGGTGCCATCCGGCAGCAGCTCGAGCACCCCGCTGTAGACGTAGCCCGCATAGGACGGGTTGAGGGCGCCGAGGCTCGCGGCCCGCAGGACGGAGAGGCTCAGGGGGTCCACGTGCCGCAACTGCACGAAGACCGCGGCGGAGCCGCTCGGGGTCGCCCGGGAGGTGAAGCCCACCGCCACCCCCTCCTCGGTGACGAGCAGCGACAGCGCGGAGCCCTGGTACGAGGTGCCGAGCACGACACTCGCGCCCCCGGCGGCGCACCCCGGCGCGTCCTCGCGGGTGAGGACGATCTCCGTGAGCGGGGGGAAGCCCCCGGGTCGCGTGCGCGGGGAGAGCTGGAAGGTACAGCCCCCGGCGGTGGCGCGCAGGGGCGAGAGCGCCTCGGCCGAGGCCTCCTGTCCGGCGAGCAGCGCGAGGGGAACCAACACCGGGGCGGCGAGTGTCACGAGTCGCATGCGGCCTCTCCAGGGAATGGGAGGCCCGTGCGTGCGCTGGAATTCCGCGTGCCCGACATTCCACGGCATGAGACGTCCCCCCATGAAACAAGGTAGGGGCGCCGGGGTCCGAGTCCAATCGTCCCCCGGCGCCTCTGCTCACCGGTTCACGGGAGGGTCGGCAGGCGCGCGCGCAGCGAGGGCAGGACCACCCGGTCATCGACCATGCGCTGGTCGAAGACGAAGTGTTCGCTGGGCTCCACCCGCCAGGGGCTTGCCCGCGTGTCATTCAGCGCGCGGACGATGTCGTGGAAGCTCCAGCGCTCGTTGGCATCCAGCAGGTAGAGCCCCGGCTCCGTCCACACGAGCGCCAGCAGCGCGCGCACCGTGTCGTCCAGGAAGGCACAGGCGGGAAACCACCGGGTGCTCGCCTCCACGAAGCCGCGCTCGCGCGCCTGCGCCTCCAGCGAGGCCAGCATGGTGTTGCCCTCGGGCCGGGGATCGATCTGCCAGCCCAGCCGCGCCACGCGCGCCTCGGGGTTCTGCTGGAAGACCCGCTCCTCGGCCCGCCGCTTCTCGTAGCCGTAGCCCTCGGCGGCGTCCGGCACCGAGTCCACCGTGAAGGGGCCTCCGGCGCGCGGGGTGAACACCATGGTCGTGCTGGTGAACACGAAGCGCACGCCCACCTGGCGGCAGATCCACGCCAGCTCGCTCGTCCACTCGTAGTTGACGAGCCAGGACTCGTTCGGGCGCCCCGTGGGCCGCGACGCCGTGGCCAGGTGGAAGAGCACGTCCGGCGCCACCTCGCGCACGAAGCGCTCCATGGCCCAGTAGTCGTCCACCGGCACGCGCTCGCGGGGCCAGCGCACCACCTCCACGCCCTGGCGCGTCAGGTCCTCGCACAGCCGCGCGCCGATGGTGCCATGGGCACCCGTGACCAGGGCCTTCATGTGGGCGGGGCGACCTTGCGGCCCTTGTGCGTGCGGGGCAGCGCGTGGTGGAGCAGGCCCAGGTAGTCCACCGCGCGCACCGTGGGCGGCGGGGGCTGGGTGCCCAGCGCGGCGAGCCGCTTGGTGAAGGCCGAGAGGATGTCCGGCATGGGCCGCAGCGCCTGGAGCAGCGCGTTGGGCCCCTCGAGCGCCTGCACGAGCGCCGCCGCCGCCTGTTGCAGGGGCAGCCCCCGGCGCAGCAGGTCCTGGAAGGAGTTGGACAGGGTGATGATGTTGTGGCCGGCCGTCTGCACCATCTCCACGGCGATCTTGATGACCTGGGGGGCCGTCAGGTGGCCATCCGCCAGGAGCACCAGGGCGGCCTGGAAGTAGTTGAAGATGGGCACCACACGCGGCCCGTAGTCGGCGAAGTGCGCCGGGGGCGTGAGCCGGTCCAGGTGGATGAAGATGCGCCGGACGGGGTCGGACACGGGGATCTTCTTCCAGGCGGTGAGCACCCGCTGGGCCTCGTCCGGGTACACCGCCGCCTGCTCGAGGATCTGCCCGAGCACCCGCTCGTCCACGCGGCCGGCGATCATGTCCGCGTAGAGCGAGTAGATGAAGGCATCCGCCTCGGCGTCGTCCCCGAAGAGCACCTCCTCGGCCTCGACGGGCGCCAGGGCGCGGCTCTCCAGGATGGCGGGCAGCTTGTAGCCCACCTGCCCGCGCAGCGCCCGGAAGCGGCCGCGCATGAGGTTGCCCACGTTGTCCTTGAGGACGAACTCGTCCCACACCACCCCGTCCAGCTTGAGCTTCTCCTCCAGCACCGAGCGCAACTGCCGCGGGCTGCCGGACACGATGCACAGGCGCGAGTCACCGGCGCTCGCCAGCTCGCGGATGAGCGCCGAGGCCCCCGGCACCGCCTGCTTCTCGTGGGCCTTCTGGAAGGCCGTGCGCAAGAGGTCGCGGAACGAGTCGAACTCGGTCTGCAGGTACGTCTTGTCCAGGTCCCAGCGGTAGATGCGCCGCGGGGGTGGTGGGTCGATGCGATCCGGAAGGCTCACCGGGCGAGACCCTGCTGGATGGTCTTGCCGAGCTCGTTGGCCGCCGCCTTGGCCGCCACCTTGCCCGCGTTGGCGATGGCGCGCGCCTGCGAGCGGCCATGCGCCTTGATGAAGATGCGATCGAAGCCCAGCACCGGCGCCCCGCCGTACTGCTCCCAGTCGGTGATGTCCTTGATGCGCTGGATGCCGCCGGAGAGCATGGCGAGCCCCGCGCGCCAGCGCAGGCTCTCCTTGTGGGCGTACTGGGCGAGCTCCACCACGGTCTCGTGCACGCCCTCGAGCATCTTGAGGCACACGTTGCCCACGTAGCCGTCCGTCACCACCACGTCGGCGGTGCCCTTGGGGATGTCCACGCCCTCCACGTTGCCGATGAAGCGCATGCCGGGCAGGCCCCCGAGCCGCGCATGGGCCTCCACCACGTGGCGCGGCCCCTTGGTGGGCTCGGTGCCGTTGGACAGGAGCGCCACCTTGGGCTGCTCGTTGCGCGAGATGATGCGCGCGTAGGCCGCCCCCATCACCGCGAACGTCACCAGGTCGTCCGCGGTGGCCTCCACCGTGGCCCCCACGTCGAGGATGAGCGAGAACGGATCCTCCTTCTCGCCGCGGCGGATGCGCGTGGGGTACACGGCCGCGAGCGCCGCGCGCCGCACGCCGGGCAAGAGCTGGAAGTGCCGGGCACACGCGAGCACGCACGCGCCGGTGTGGCCCGCGGACACGAGCGCGTCCGCCTCGCCCTCGGCCACGAGCCGCGCCGCCACGGACACCGAGGCATCGGGCTTCTTGGCCAGCGCCTCGCCGGGCTTCTCGTCCATGGCGATGAACGTGGAGGCGTGCTGCACGGAGATGCGCTCGCCACTGTGGCGCGCCTGCGCGAGCGCGTCGTCGATGACGGCCCGGTCGCCCACCAGGAGCGCGTGGATGTGGGGGGACTCCAGCGAGAGCTGCGCGGCGCCCCGGACGATTTCCGCGGGGCCGTGATCGCTCCCCATCACGTCGAAGGCGATGGTGACGGGTTTGTGGGCCATGGGGGCGCTACCTTAGCGCAGGAGGAAGAAACGAGAAGGGCCGGATCCCCCGAGAGGATCCGGCCCCGGGGAGGCGCGGGTCAGTTCGCCTCGCTCGTCTGCAGGGTGCGGTTGGCCGTATCGCGCTGGATGCAGCCCTTGGTCAGCGTGTACTGGTAGGTGCCCAGCTCGTCACGCCAGTACTCGCCCTCGTAGGGCCAGTAGAGCTGATCGTCCGCCACGGCCACCGAGTACCGGTACTTCTTGACGATGGAGACCTGGCCGCCCGCCTTGAGCTGCTCCTCCAGGAACTCCTTCTCCTTGGTCACCGTCTCGAACTTGATGCGCAGGCCGTTGGCGAGCAGCTGCTTGAGCGCGCCGAGCTCCGTCTCCAGCTTGCCCTTGGCCATGATGCCGGCCTTCTCGATGAGCGAGGAGCGCTGCACCTTGAGCTCCTCGAGCAGCTGCTTGGACAGCTCGGAGTAGGCGAACGTGTCGCCCTTCTCGCGAAACGCGTCCATCTCCCCTTCCAGCTCGAGGATGGACTCGTTGGTCTTCTTGAGGTCCTGATCCGTGAGGGCCAGGCGGAGAATCCGCTCGAGGATGATGTCCGTGTCGCTCTTGTTGCCGCCCTCCTTGTTCTTCTTCTGCACGTCGGCGAGCACGCCGTAGTACTCGCCCGAGTCCATCTGCTTCTTGGTGATGAGCTCGAGCTGATCGTGCACGGGCAGGTAGGTGCGCTCGAAGTCCTGGAGGATGACGCTCGACTCGCGGTAGCGGCAGTTCTCGTAGTAGATGACCGCCTTGAGGATCATCGCCTCCGGGAAGTACTCCTCGCGGAAGAAGGGCGAGGAGAGCGTGATGAGGTTGCCGAGCGCCTGCTCGTACTGGCCCACGCGGTAGTTGGCCCAGCTGGACTCGAACATCGCCTCCAGCCACTGCGACGTGCCGCGCTCCACCTTGTTGAAGTAGAAGAGCGCGTAGCGGTTCTGCTGCATGCCGTAGTGCGTGCGGCCCAGCTGCATGAACGCCAGCTCGCGCAGCTTCTGGTTCACCGCGATCTGCTCGGCGTCCAGGCCGGTCGTCGAGCGGGTGACGCGGATGACCTCCTTCATGGAGTCGATGGCGCCCAGGGTGTTGAGGTCCGTGCGGCGCGCGGCGGCGCTGCCCGCGCGGTTGCCGAAGCGGAAGAAGGCCAGGCCCTCGAGGAACTTGGCGCGCGGGTAGAAGACGTCCGTCTTGGGGATGAGCAGCACGAGGCGCTTGACCTCGTTGAAGCTCTTGTCCGCGTCCTGGTGGCGCTCCACGTCATCCAGCGCCTTGCCGCGCACGAAGTGGTAGCGCGCCAGCAGGTAGTGGAACTCGCTGCGGAAGCGCTCGGGGAACTCCACGTTCGCGTAGCGCGCCAGCTCGTCCAGGATGACCGTCTCGTTCTTCGTCTTGCGGCTGATGAAGAAGAGCCACTCCAGGCTCGTGCGGAAGAACTTGGTGTCCGGTCCCACCGCGAGGATCTTCGAGAACTGGCTGAGCGACGAGTGGTACAGGCCCATGCGGTAGAGGGCCTTGGCGAGCACGTAGCGCGCCTCCATGTGCAGACCGACGAGCTTCGTGTCCTCGATCATCTCGTAGGCGCTCATGGCCGCCCGGTCGTACTCCTCGTTCTTGAAGAGCGAGATGGCCACCTCCAGCCGCTGGCGGTCTCCGCTCTTGCCGGACACGTCCACCGCGTCGAAGGACATGGTGGGCGCGGCCTGGGTGGGCGCGGGCGCGTCCGAGGTGAGGTCCAGGCCCATGCCGCCGGAGGGCGCGTTGGAGGCGGGCGCCTGAGGAGCGGCGTCCTGGGTGTTCTCCTCGGTGTCCGTGGCCTTCTTGCCCCGCGAGGGCTTCTTCGCGGGCTTCTTCTTGGGTTGGGACAGGTCCAGGCCCTCGAAGCTCTGGGCCAGGGAGGGAGCGGCCCACGTCAGCGTGAGCCCGAGGGACGCGAGGCAGAGGGGCTTGAGCAGGCGTTTCATGGCTGAGTGGGGGCGTTGGGGAAGAAGAAGGACATGCCCAGCTCGAAGAGCAGCTGGTTGCGCAGCGTGGTGGTCGGGTTGACCGCCTGCTCCACGTAGATGAGGTCGCGGAACTCCGTGCGCACCGTCATCCAACGGTTGACGAAGAAGCGCATTCCGACGCCCACGTTTCCACCCACGGTGAACGTGTTGGCGGCCGGGGCCCGGTACTGCACCGCGCTCACGCCGGCGATGCCGTACAGGTCGAAGTGCAGGAACTTCTCGGCCAGCAGCGACATCTTTCCGTAGATGGGCGCCCACTGCACGTCCACGCCGCCCAGCAGGTTGATCTGCCCGGGCGCCTGGCCGTTGAGTTCGTCGAAGGTGGGCCGACGGCAGCCGCGGGTGGTGGTGCCTCCCTCGTCACTGAAGGTGCAGATCTGCGCGGCGCCCGCCACCGTGGGCAGCGCGTAGCCCGCGCGCAGGCTCAGGCCCAGCGTCTCCGTGGCGTGGTAGGTGAGGGCCGCGCCGAAGATGTACTTGGTGAAGAAGGCGTCCTTGATGGAGAAGGTCGCCGAGGGGCTGATCTCCAGGCGGCCGTTCTTGAGGAACAGGTGGCCGGACACGGGCTGCACGCGCTCGCGCAGCGGGCCCATGCGGTCCTTGTCCACTTCCGACACGTCACCGGCTTCCTGCTCGGCCGAGCCGCCCAGGGCGGCGTTGGTGACCGCGGAGGTGGCGGGCCGGGGCGCGGCCGTGGCCGGAGGCTTGGGCGCGGTGGCCGCGGGCGCGGGCGCCGCGGCGGGCGCGGGCGTCGGGGTCTGGGCCAGGGCGGACACGGGCCCCAGGGCGAGTGCCAGCGCCAGATGCAGGGCGGTCCTCATTCGGCCTCCCGTCCGGTCGACTTGAGCGGGAAGAAGATGGAGATGCCGGCGTTGAGCGTCATGAGGTTCTGGGTGGCGCCCTTGGTGGTGCCCGCGGGCTGGTCCACGTAGGACGTATTGATGAGGGCCACGTTGACGGCGAAGAAGTCGCGCACGACGAAGCGCATGCCCAGGCCCAGGTCGGCCGCGGGGCTCGGGCCCCGGCCCTCCAGGCTGGACACTTCCGTGTGCACCACGCCCAGGCCCGCGAGCAGGTAGGCGTCGAAGTGGAGGATGGAGTTGAGGAAGGCCACCTTGCCGTAGAGCGGGCTCCACTCGGCGTCCCCCATGGCGGACCACTGGGGCACCGAATAGAAGATGCGGCTCTGGAAGGCGCGCTTGGCGATGCGCACGTCGTCCTCGGGAATCACCTGCATGACCGACACCCGGGCGGCGATGGCCAGCGTGTCCGCCAGGTAGTAGGCGCCTCGCACCGCGGTGCCGACCTTGGTGTAGTACGGGTCGTTCACCGACAGGGTGATGAAGGGCGCCAGCTCGAAGCGGTGCTTCTTGAGGTACACCTTGCGCTGCACGCTCTTGACGCGGTCGTCGAGCGTCACGTCGCGCTCGGCGGGCGTGAGCGTCTCGGCGGGTGGGGCCTCCGTGAGGGACGAGGGCAGCGGGGGCGGCTCCTCGAACGTCTCTTCCGCGGGCGGCTCCGCGGTCGTGGTTTCTTCCTGGGGCTTCTTGTCACCGCTCAGATCGAGTCCGAGCCCCGTGTCATTCTGGTTCTGGGCAAGTGCCGGTGCTGCTGGCGCGAGGCACAACGCGAGCAGGATGGCCTGGAGGCGAGTCACTTCCGGAAGCTCCGTGTCATTTAGGGGCGTCGGCCCACCGACTGGATTCGGAATCGGAGGCGGTTACAAGCGCGCATCCTATCCGCCACGCTCGCGGCCCATCAACCGAACAAAGTACCTCTCGCCTCCTGTCTATCCGTTGGTGGGCGCTCGGCATGCCCGCAGTCTGTCCCCTCGGTATTGTTGCAAAGGGGGTGTCCGCGCGTGCCCGGCAGTGGACAGCCCCCCCCGCTCGGGGCGGTTGGCGGTCCGGAGCGCTGTGCTACGGTGGCCGCTCACGCAGTCGCTTCCCGGTGACGGATACGGGTGAGGTGCATGTCGATGTTTGCGCGTCTGGCTCTTCTGATGGGTGCCGCCCTGCTGTGCGGCGGGTGCGAGGTGCCTTCCGAGGTGGGCAAGCCCTGCCTGCTGGTCAAGAAGTCCTCCTCGCCCGACCGGAAGTTCGACCCCGTGGTCCCGGCCGACGTGCAGCTCGACCAGGACTTCGTCTCCTTTGGATCCCAGGACTGCGAGGACCTCATCTGCGTGCGCAGCGCCGGCCCCACCCTGGAGACGACCCCCGAGGGCGACATCGTCCGCGTGCTGGGCTACTGCAGCAAGGCGTGTGCCGGTGAGGGCGCCGCGAGCACCTGCGCCGTCAACCACCCGGACGCCAAGCCCGAGGTGAAGGCGAACATGGCCTGCCAGTCCCTGCTGCTCGACCAGCAGGCGCTCAACGACTTCCGCACGAGCGACCCGGTCGGCTACCGCGCCACCTTCGGGGAGAACGTCTCGCCGTACTTCTGCGCCGCCTCGACCAACGGCTAGGACGAACGGCCAGAACTTTTCCGCGCGCCGTGCGTGCACAGCGGGGCTGCTCGTCCTGAAGTAGGAGCCCCCTGTCATGAACAAGACGGTCGCCCTCGTCTCGCTGGCCGCCACGCTCGCCGTGGCCGCCGTGCTCTGGGGTCTGCCCCGGGGCCCCGAGCCCCTCCCCCTCCCCCCGCCCCCGGTGAGCACCGGCTCGGGGGCCCTGACGATGACGGCGCGGCTGTCCCACCCCGCCATCCTCCCCGGCCAGAACGAGGTGTTCGTCACGGTGGACGTCACCGGCGTGGAGGTGCCCGGCGCCACGCGCTCCCCGGTCAACCTGGCGCTCGTCATCGACCGCTCGTCCTCCATGAGCGGCTACAAGCTGCAACAGGCCCGGCAGGCGGCGCGCCACCTCGTGGGACAGCTCGGTCCGGACGACCGGCTCGCCCTGGTGCACTACGGCTCGGACGTGCAGAGCCTGCCGAGCCTCGCGACCACGCCCGCCAACCGCGAGCGGATGCTCCAGTACATCGACGGCATCTGGGATGACGGGGGCACCAACATCGGCGCGGGCCTGCAGACGGGCCGCGCGCGCGTGGCCGAGGCCCGGACCCCGAACTCCATCAACCGCCTCATCCTCTTGAGCGACGGCCAGCCCACCGAGGGCATCGTCGAGACGGCGGACCTCACCCGGCTCGTGCGCGACATCCGCGCCGAGGGCATCACCGTGAGCGCCATCGGCGTGGGCACGGACTTCAACGAGGACCTGATGCAGGGCTTCGCCGAGTACGGGGCGGGCGCCTACGGCTTCCTGGAGGACGCGGGCCAGCTCGCCTCGCTCTTCCAGCGCGACCTGCGCCAGGCGAGCACCAGCGTGGCGCGCGACGTGCGCCTCTCCTTCACCCTGCCGGAGGCCGTGCGGCTCGAGGAGGTGCTCGGCTACCGCGTCCAGCAGGAGGGCCGCCAGGTGACGGTGTCGCTGCCGGACTTCTCCTCGGGCCAGACGGAGCGCGTGGTGGCGCGCGTCACCGTGTCGGCCGGGTCGGAGGGCGCCCTGGACGTGTCCGGCGTGGCGCTCGCGTACCAGGACCTGCGCGCGGGCGCGCCCGCGCGCCACGACACCCGGCTCCAGGCCCACGTCACGTCCCGGCCGCAGGAGGTGACGGCGCGCCAGGACAAGGACGCCACGGTGTACGCGACGCGCGCCCTGAGCGCCCAGAACCTCGAGCGGGCGGCGGAGGCCATGAGCGCGGGCCGCCGGGAGGAGGCCAAGGGCTACGTGATGCAGAACCAGGCGCTCTTCCGGCGGGCGGGCAGCGTGGCGAGCCCCGCGGCGGTGGCCGCGGACCTCGCCGAGCAGGAGGAGGTGCTGCGCGACTACGAGGGGGCCGACGACGCCGAGACGGTGGGCGCCGCCGTCAAGCGCACGAAGACCAAGAGCCTCAAGGGCTTCGGGCGCCTGGGCTCCACGTACTGAGTCCCTCACTCGCGGTACTTCCGGGTTGACCGGCGGGGCCCCCCACCCTATCTCCGCCTGTTTCCCGTCCCCCCCGGACTCCTCCGGAGGCGAACAGGAGGCACGGCGTTGAGCACGGAATCACCCTGGGTGGGCGTCATCATGGGCGGCAAGAGCGACTTGGAGCACCTGCGCCCCGGCATCGACGTGCTCAAGGACCTGGGCATCCCGCATGAGGTGCGGGTGGTGTCCGCCCACCGCACCCCGGACTGGATGATCGAGTACGCCCAGACGGCCGAGTCCCGGGGCCTGTCCGTCATCATCGCGGCGGCGGGCGGCGCGGCCCACCTGCCCGGCATGGTGGCCAGCAAGACGCTGCTGCCCGTGCTGGGCGTGCCCATTCCGGCCACGGTGCTCAACGGCTTCGATGCCCTGCTGTCCATCGTGCAGATGCCCAAGGGCGTGCCCGTGGGCACCATGGCCATCGGCAAGCCCGGCGCCATCAACGCCGCCCTGTACGCGGCCGCCATCCTGTCGCTCAAGCACCCGGAACTGCGCGCCCGGCTCGGGGCCTGGCGTCAGGCCCGGACGAACGAGGTCCTCGCGGACCGGGAACTCTCATGAACACGCGCACGGTGCTGCCCGGCGGCACGATTGGCATCCTCGGGGGCGGCCAGCTCGGGCGGATGATGGCCCTGTCCGCGCGCACGCTCGGCTATCAGGTCCAGGCGTTGGATCCGGATCCCGCCTGCTCGTCCCGCTTCGTGGTGGACCAGTGCTACACGGCCGACTTCACACAGGTGGACGAGGCCCGGCGGCTCGCGCGCGCCAGCGACGTGGTGACGCTGGAGATCGAGAAGATTCCCCTGACCACGCTCCGGGCCGTGGCCGAGCACGCCCCGCTGCGGCCGGGCGCGTCCGTGCTCGAGGTGGTGCAGCACCGCGGGCGTCAGCGCGCCTGGCTCGCCCGGCACGCCTTTCCCCAGGGCCCCTGGCGCCAGGTGGACACCGAGGCGGAGCTGGCCGGCGCGATCGACGCCCTGGGGGGCCGCTGCTTCGTGAAGGCGTGCGAGGGCGGCTATGACGGCCGCGGCCAGTTCCCGGTGAAGTCCAGCGCCGAGGCCGCCGAGGCCTGGCGCGAGTTGGGCCAGCGCCCCGTGGTGGTGGAGGCCGCCCTGGACCTGCAGGCCGAGCTGTCCGTGCTGGTGGCGCGCTCGCCCCGGGGCGAGGTGGCCGTCTACCCGCCCGCCTACAACCACCACGAGGAGCGCATCCTCGACTGGTCCCTCTTGCCCGGGCAGGTGCCGCCCGCGGTGAGCGCCCAGGCGATGGAGCTCGCGCGCGCCATGGCCACCGCGCTCGAGGTGGAGGGCCTGCTGGTGGTGGAGCTGTTCCTGCTCGGAGACGGGCGCGTGCTCGTCAACGAACTCGCTCCCCGCCCCCACAACAGCTTCCACGCCACCGAGGTCGCCTGCCTCACCAGCCAGTTCGAGCAGGCGGTGCGCGCGGTGTGCAACCTGCCCCTGGGCTCGGTGGAGGTGGTGCGGCCCGCGGCGATCGTCAACCTGCTCGGAGACCTGTGGCTGCGCGAGGGCGGGCCCCGGTTCGAGGCCGTGCTCGCCATGCCCGGCGTGCGGCTGCACCTGTACGGCAAGCGCGAGGCGCGCAAGGGCCGCAAGATGGGGCACCTGTCCGCCGTGGGCACCACCCCCGAGGAGGCCCTCGCCCGCATCAAGGCCGCCCGCGAGGCCATGGGAGCCTGACGCCATGAAGACCAACGCGGCGCGCATCCTCGACTCGCTCGGCGTGGCGTACACGCTGCGCGACTATGACGTGGACCTGGAGGACCTGTCCGCCGAGACCGTCGCCGCCAAGGTGGGCATGCCCCCCGAGCAGGTCTTCAAGACGCTCGTGGCGCGGGGGGACCGCACCGGGGTGCTCATGGCCGTGGTGCCGGGCAACGGGGAGCTGGATCTCAAGGCGCTCGCGCGGCTGAGCGGCGACCGCAAGGTGGACACCGTGCCCCTCAAGGAGTTGCAGCCCCTCACCGGCTACATCCGCGGAGGCTGCACGGCCATCGGGGGCAAGAAGGACTACCCGGTGTTCGTGGACGAGACCGTGGAGCTGTTCGACGCCATCGCCGTGTCCGCCGGCGTGCGCGGCACGCAGATCGTCCTCGCTCCCGCCGACTACCTGCGCGTCACCCGGGCCCGGGTGGGCCCCATCTCGCGCGACAAGGCGTGAGGCCGCTCAGGGCGTCACGCGGATGCGCTCCAGGCCCACGAAGCGCGCGCTGGCGCCGCGCTTGATGCCGTGCTGCTGGCACCACCCGCCGGGCACCTCGAGCACGTAGCGGCTCGGCACGCCCACCTGGCGCCGCACGAGCGAGTGGGGCACGGCGTTCTCCACCACGCCCACGACACGCCCGGCCGCGTTGATGAAGACGAG
The DNA here is from genome assembly GCF_016904885.1 of Archangium primigenium. NCBI lineage: Bacteria > Pseudomonadati > Myxococcota > Myxococcia > Myxococcales > Archangiaceae > Melittangium > [Archangium] primigenium. Next base: position 3,480,137 of record NZ_JADWYI010000001.1, on the reverse strand, counting down.
ATCCAACGGGATGAGCGTGTTGCGCATCCAGAAGGCCAGCACCTCTTCCGGGCCGGGGAAGATGAAGAGCATGCCCTGCCCCAGGGGCAGGCTCTCGCGCCACATGAGGCCGCGCGTGCGCGCGTCGGACGTGGCGGCCACCTCCGCGTCCACCTCGTGCACGCCGCCCTTTCCGTCCTCGACCAACACCCTCGCCCGGGGCAACTTGGGCACCACCGCGTCCTCCGCCGTTACGTCGTCCGAATCCGTCCACGCGGGCGCCACCGTGGGCCCGAGCGCGAGCACGGCCACGAGCACCCGCGCCCAACCGCCCCCGCTCACTCCACCAGGAGCTGCTTGTTGAGCAGCTTCTCGGTGAGCTGCGTGCCCAGGCTGTCCGCCATGAGCCGCTCCACCACGCCCTCGAACTCGCCGCGCTGGCGCTCGTCGTTGTAGATGAAGCGGATGCCCATGCCGGGCTCCTCCGCGTCACCCTGGCTCCAGACCACCTCGCCGAGCAGCTCGAAGGGACGATCCCGCTGGGGCACGGTCAGCTTGAACAGGAAGCGCGTGCCGATGGGCAGCGGCTTCTTCGTCTTGATGAACGTTCCCCCCTTGGAGATGTTCTTCGTGTAGTCGGCGAAGAACGAGTTGAGCTTCTTGTAGTCCACCTTCAACTCGATGGGCGCGCGCGTGAATTGGCGGCTGTCCGCCCCTGTCTTCTGTTCGGCCATGCGCGGAGGAGTATAGGAGAAGGTCATGCGGCAAGTCCTCATTCGTGCCAGGAACCTCCTGCGGCGCCCCGCGCCCGGGCTCTCCGCCGGGCTGCTCGCCCTGGGGGGCTCCGCCCTCGTCTTCCTGCCCCTCTTCGGCGTGCCCGGCCTGGAACTGGGCCTCGCCCTGAGCATCGGCGTGGGGCTGTTGGGCGGGGGGCTGGGCGTGGCCTCGGTCCACCAGGAGCGCCGCCTGCTCACCAGCCAGGAGGCCGGGCCTCCCCCACCGCCCCGGGAGGGGGCTTCGCTGCGGCTCGCCTGGAGCGCCCTGGCGCCCGCCCTGCTGGTGAACCTGGCGGTGCTCGTGCCGCCCTTCCTCGCCGCCACCCTCTATGCGTGGCTCGGCACGCAGTGCGACCCCTTCGCCCTGGTGGCCTTCTACCCGCTGCTCGCCGTGCCCTCGGCGGGGCTCGCCTCGGCGGTGGGGGTCTTCTCTGGCTTCGCCACCCAGCGGGCCGGGCGCGGGGTGGCGCTCTACCTGGGCCTCGTGGCCGTGTCGCTGTGCGTCACGGTGGCCCCCATCGTCTTCGGGCCCCAGGTCTTCGCCTTCAACCCGTTCCTCGGCTACCTGCCGGGCCCCATTTATGACGAGGTGCTCAGCGTCTCGCCGGCGCTCCTGTGGTTTCGCGTGGAGACGCTCCTGCTGCTGGTGGGGGTGCACGCGCTCACCGTGGAGTGCCTGGACACGACCCGGGCGCGGCTCGGTCGGCCCCGGCCGCGCGGGGGGGCCCTGGTGCTCCTCGGGCTCGTGTTCGGGGCGGTGCTGCTCCTGGAGGTGAACGCCCCGGCCCTGGGCCTGCGGATGACGGACGCCACGCTGCGCGAGCGGCTCGGGGGCGAGCGCCAGACGGAGCACTTCGACTTCATCTACCCACGCGGCATGCCCCGCGAGGACGTGGAGCGGTGGGCGCGGGACCTGGAGTTCCGCCACGCCCAGCTCGCGGGCTTCCTCGGGGGCGCGCCCGAGGGCCGCATCCGCGTGTGGCTCTACCGCACGGACGAGGAGAAGCAGCGGCTGGTGGGCGCGGGCCGCACCCAGTACGCCAAGCCCTGGCGCCTGGAGCTGCACATCAACGGGCGGGACTACCCCCACCCCACGCTCAAGCACGAGCTGGCGCACGTGATGGCGGCGCCCTGGGGCTCGGGGCCCTTCCGCGTCACCACGCGCTTCGGGCTCTGGCCGCTCATGGGCGTCATCGAGGGCATGGCGGTGGCGGCGGACAACCCCGTGCAGGGCGAGCTCACCCTGGACGAGTGGGCCGCGGGCATGCGCCGGCAGCAACTGGCGCCGGACGTGCGCAAGCTCGTGGGCCCCGAGGGCTTCTACCAGTCGGCGCCCGCGCGCGCGTACACGCTCGTGGGCTCCTTCCTGCGCTACCTCGCGGACACCCACGGCGCGGAGAAGCTGCGCGCGCTCTACGCCCACGCGGACTTCCAGGCCGCGTATGGCCGCTCCCTGGACGCGCTCGCCACCGAGTGGGAGCGGCACCTGGACGCGCTGCCCCTGGACGAGGCCACCGTCAGCCGCGCCTTCCAGCGCTTTCGCACCGGCAGCCTCTTCGCGCGCGCGTGCGCCCGCGAGGTGGCGCGGCTGCAGGACGAGGCCCGGCAGTTGCTCGCCAGCGAGCCCGAGCGCGCCCTCACCGTGTACGAGCGCGCCGCCCGGCTCCAGCCCCAGGAGCCCTCGTTCCTGCTCGGCCAGGCCCAGGCCCTGGAGCGCCTGGAGCGGCCCGACGAGGCCGCCGCGGTGCTCGAGCGGCTGGCCGGCACGGTGAAGGAGCAGCCGGCGATGCGGGCCGAGGTGGCGCTCGCCCAGGCGGACGTGGCGGCCCGAAGCGGACGGACCGGCCCGGCGCGCGCCTTCCTCGACGAGGTGCTCTCGCTCACGCCCAGCCCCGAGGTGACGCGCACCGCCCAGGTGAAGCTCGCCGCGCTGGACTCGCCCGTGCGCGACGCGCTCCAGGGCTACTTCCAGGAGGAGGCCGAGGAATTGCGCCTGCTGCGGCTGTCCACCGCGCTCCAGACGGCGCCCCAGGACGTCTACCTCCACTACCTGCTCGGCCGCCGGCTCGTGCAGGTGGGCGCGCCCCGGCTCGCGCTCGGACACCTCACGCGCGCGATCGAGGGCCAGCCCCCCGACGCCATCCGCCGCGAGGCCCGGCGGCTGCAAATCCAGGCGGCCTACCTCGGCGGGGACTGCGGCGGCGTGCGGCACCTGGCCGGCAGCGCCCCCGGGGACACCACCGCCCAGCGCGCCCTGAGCGCCGAGTGGCTCGAGCGCTGTGAGTTCGACACGCGGCGCTTCGGCGGGCCCCTGGTGCCCCGCGACGCTTTCCGCTAGACGCGGCGGACAGAGCGGCACGGGGAATGCATTTCCCCGCGCGCGGTTGCCCCCTTCCACGGAGACCCCATCCTCATGATCGTCCGTTCATTGCTTGTCTGTGCCCTGCTGGTGCTGTCGGCCTGTGGGCCCCACTTCATCCCGGGCACGCAGATCGCCGACACCCGGGACTCCCGCGCCATCCTGGATGTGATGGAGCGCTACCGCTCGGCCGTGGAGGCGCGCGATGCCAAGGCCATCCAGGCGCTGGTGTCCAAGTCCTTCCGCGACAACGCCGGCACCGAGGATCCCGCGGACGATCTCACCGCGGAGAACCTCGGCCGGGTGCTGCCGCAGATGTTCGCCCGGATGGACGCGCCCCAGGTGAACCTGGAGATCCGCCGGGTGGACATCAAGCCGGACGGCATGGCGCAGGTCATCTACTACTGGAGCACGAACTGGCGCGCGCCGAGCCTGCTGGACAAGACCCAGCGCGACTCGGAGCTGGAGCAGATGGTGCTGCAGAAGGAAGACGGCGACTGGCGCATCGTCACCGGCATCTGAGCGGCCCGGCCCCGCGCGCGCTCTACAGACCCACGAGCGCGCGCAGGCCCTCGGGCCCCATCTGATTCAACAGGCGCGCCCGGGCCAGGTAGGTGCGGAAGTCCTTGGGTGCCAATTTGTCAGGCGGCAGGTCGGACAGGTGGAAGTCGCGGATGCGGCTGGCCGTGTAGCGCACCGCCCCGAAGAGCGCGTGGCCAAAGAGGTGCGTGCGCTCCAGCGGCACGAGCGCGCGCTCCACCTGGTAGCCACGCAGCAGCGCCCGGCACAGCTCCGGCCGGTAGGCGCCCGCCTCGAAGCACCACGCGTTGAGGGTGATGGCCACGTCCAGCCCCAGGGCGTCCTGGCACGCCATCTCGAAGTCGAAGACGGCGCTCACCCGCTCGCCCAGCCACTTCACGTTGTCCAGGAAGATGTCCGCGTGGATGACGCCGCGGGGCTCCAGGCCGCCGCGCGAGGCGTCCGCGCGCGCGAGGTACCCTTGCAGCTCACGCGCGATGGCGCCCAGCTCCGTGTCGGGGTGACGCGCGAGCCCCTCCAGCCAGCCGGCGACCACGGTGCTGCCATAGGGGTTGGCGCGCGCGCCCACGTAGGCGTCGCCCAGGCGGTGCAGCTTGCCCAGCTCCAGGCCCAGGGACTCCAGGTGCTCGGCGGTGAGCGTCTCGCGCGTGAGCTCCTCGCCCACGAGCCACGCGAAGACACACACCCGGCCGCCCTCCAGCTCCAGGAAGGGCTGGCCCTCGCGCGTGTGGACGAGCCGGGGCGAGGGGTAGTGGGCGGCGTTGAGCAGCGCGAGCAGCCCGGCCTCGAAGCCCAGGTCCTCCGCCGAGCGCACCGTGGTGTGGCGCACGAAGAAGCGGCCCGCGCTCGTCACCAGCCGGAAGTTGGAGTTGATGGAGCCCTGGGGAATGCCCGCGAACTCGCGCACGGAGCCCAGCCCGTAGGCCTCCGCCAGCCGCTGGAAGGCCGACGCGTCGAGCGAGGTGTAGAGGGCCATCGGATGTCGTCTCCCCGGCACATGGGCCGTCCTGGAGGCCCTCCCACCTTGCCGGAGCAAGCGGGCGTGCCTACCTACGAGCCGCCCATCGTGTCACCCCCAACCCGCTGAAACCATTCATATTCTCAGGGAGGCCCCTCCATGGCCGCGTCGAATGCGAACTCCGGCGGACCGCGGGATTGGCGCAAACGGGAGAGTCCCCTGAGCGCGCTCGCGCAGGTGGGGCTCGTGGCCCTGGTGCTCGCGGGCGTGGTGGCGTGGGTGGTGCACCGCGGCGGCGTGCGGCGCGAGGTGGACACGCGCCTCAAGGCGGCGCGCGCGCTCGCCCAACAGGACAACCCGGCGGATCTCCAACGCGCCCTGGGCGAGCTGGACGCCCTGCTCCAACTGGACGCGAACGCCAAGGAGGCGCTGGCGCTGGCGGCGGACGTGAATGCCCGGCTGTGGCTGGAGCACCAGCGGGCCGAGGCCCAGGCCCCGGCGCGGGCGAACCTGGCGCGGGCCCAGGCCCTGGATGCGCGCTCGGGCGAGCGCTACGCCACCCACGCGTGGGTGCTGCTGGCCGACGGCAAGGCCCCGGCCGCCGCCACCTTCCTCGCGGAGCTCCAGCGCCAGGGCGCCAAGAGCCCCAAGCTGTCGCTCGTCGAGGCGCGGCTGCTGCAGGCCACCGGGCGGCTGACCGAGGCGCGGCAGGCCTTCGCGCGGGCGCACGAGGTGGCCTGGCGCGAGCCGCGCTACGCGGTGGCCCGGGGCGAGGCCCTGCTCGACGAGGGGCTGTACGTCCAGGCCCTCGAGGTGCTCAAGAAGGCCGCGTCCGCCCACCCCGAGCACCTGCGCGCGCGCCTGTCGCTGGCGCTCGCCCGGCTCTACCTGGATCAGGGACGCGACGAGGCCGCCCGGACGGTGGAGGCCGCGCTCGGCCAGCCCGAGGCCCTCACGCCGGCGCTCACGGCGCGCCTGCACACCGTGCGGGCCGCGCTCGCGCTCGCCGAGGGCCAGACCGACGCGGCGCGCGCCGCCGCCGATCAGGCCCTGGCGGCGTCCCCCGAGGAGCTCCATGCCCTGCTCCTGCGCGCCCAGGCCCTGGCGCGGGGCAAGGACACCGAGACCCGCGCCGCCTTCGAGGCCGCGGTGGCCCGGCGGCGCACCGCGCCCCTGCCCTACCTGGAGGGCGCGCGGAGGCTCCAGGAGTTGGGTGACGGGGAAGGCGCGCTGGCGCTGCTGGACGCCTACGAGGCCACCTTCCGCGACGTGCGGGTGACGTCGGCGGCGGGCAAGACGTCGGGCGCGCTGGAGCGGGACGACCGCTACTGGCTCGCGCGGGGACACGTGCTGGAGGCGCTCACCCACCCCGAGGAGGCCCTGGTGGCGTATGACCGGGCCCTGGCCGTCCAGGGGCTGCACCAGGCCCGCGCGCAGTACGCCAAGGCGACCCTGCTGCTCGCCCGCGGAGACGCCCCGGGGGCCCAACCGCTGCTCTCGGAGCTGGCGCCGGAGAACGGCCAGGGCACGATGCCCGAGGCCTACGAGGCCCTGGGCCGGCTGTTCTTCCTCCAGGGGGACTTCTCCCAGGGCTGTCAGCGGCACTACCTCGGCCTGAGCCGGGCCCGGCAGCAGGGCGTGCCCCTGGAGGCGCTGCGGCGCCAGGCCCAGGACGTGGAGCGGCGGCTGACGGAGGCGCGGCAGGCCGCCATGGCCCGCACGTGGCACACCGAGGCGGAGACGCTGCTGCGCTAGAACAGCTCGCCCGGGCTCATGTTGCGGTGCCGGGCCTCCACGGCGCGCCACTCCCCATCCGCTTCCTTCTGGAAGGCGCCCTCGATGAGGTAGGCGCTGAGCACGCTGTCGCGCGCGAGCGTCTCCAGCGTGTCCGACTGCGAGCGGCCGAAGATGATCTTCACCCGCACGTCCCCGCGCGAGGGCGACACCTCGGTGACCTGCAGGTCCTTGACGAACACGCGCACCCAGGTGCCGCGCAGCACCTGGCCGAGCAGCACGCTCTTGAGCTGCTGCTTGTTCCACCCCTCGCCCGAGGCGAAGGACTCGGACACGCCGTCCATCAGCTCGGCCATGTCCTTGCGCTCGGCCGCGTCGGTCATCTGGACGATGCGCTGGGTGATGGCCTCCTTCACCCCCGGCTCCTCGCGGGGCCAGAGCGCCAACACCAGGCCCGCGGCCACGAGCGCCACCACCACGCCCAACACCTGACCTCGCGTGAGCATCATGAGGCGGCCTGTCCGTCCGTCTCCAGCAGCTCGTCCGCGTCGAGGATCTCCGCGGGGCGCAGGGCCTCGCCGATCTGCTTGAGCCGGCGGTCGGACAGCTGCTCCAGGTACTTCTGGATGTGCGGGTAGGCCTTCACCAGCTCATGGAAGGACGCGCGCGCGAGGAACGCCGTGGCCGTCTTGCGCGAGGACACCACCGTGGCCGTGGCGCGCAGGCCCGTGAGCAGGGAGATCTCCCCGGCCACCTCCCCCTCGCGCAGCACGCCCAGGCGCACGGTGCCGCCCTCCGGGTCCTCCTTCTGCACCACCAGCTCCCCGGCGAGCACGAGGAACAGGCCCGGGGAGTGCTCGCCCTCCACCAGCACCTGCTCGCCGGGCTGCAGGGCCCGGAAGGCGAAGCGCTGGAAGAGCGCGGCGCGCTCGGACTCGGGCATGGGCTGGAACAGGGGCGAGGTGGCGGTGAGGTTGCGCTCCATGCGCTTGTGCGCGAACTGGGCGAGCACCTGCGGCAGCGAGGGGTGGTTCTTGGCCACGGCGTTGAAGTGCTCGCGGCGCAGCTCGAACACCTCCATGTCCACCACGGCCGTCACCGTGGCGGTGGGGGGCGTGCCGGTGAGCAGCGACAGCTCGCCGAAGATGGAGCCGCCGCCGAGGAAGCCCAGCGTGCGGTCCTCGCCGGCCACCTTGCGCGTCACCTCGGCCTTGCCCGCGACGATGACGTCCAGGCAGTCCGCGGAGCCGCCCTCGGCCGTCACCACCTCCTCGGCCTTGATGGCGCGGTAGCCCATGCGCGTGACCAGGTCGATGAAGACGTCCAGCTCCAGGTCGGCGAACAGCGGCAGGGGCGGCCGATCGTTCGGGTTGGCCGAGCCTCCCGGGTCCGGCGCGGCGAGCACCTCGATGGCGCGGTCGCTCAGCTCCTCGCCCGACATGCCCATGAGATCCGTCTCCACCTTGCCGTCGAAGAGCGTCTCGGGGGGCAGGGGCGGCGGCACCGAGGCGCGGCCCGCGGCGCTGCGCGAGGCGCGGGCATGCAGCCGCACGAGCGTGTCGCGCAGGCGCCGCTCCTGGGGGGCCAGCTCCAGCCCCAGCTTGCAGGCGGCCATGGCGGACAGCAGGTAGTCGCGCCGCAGCAGGCCCTCGGCGCAGGCGTGATAGACGGTGACGGCGCGCTCGCGCTCGCCCAGCTCCGCCAGACAGCGGGCCGCCAGCATGCGCGCGCGGTGGTCCGCGGGAACCCGGCGCACCGCCTCGGCGAACACCGCCAGGGCGCGCTCGAATTGACGGTCCTCCAGCAGATCCAGCCCCAGCTCCCGCAGCGATGACTCGTTCATCCCACTCCTCCCGGATTGCGAGCCACCACCCTACCGCACCCGGCTAGGGCACCACCTCTTGAAGTTGCGCGTCCGCCCGGCTCTTCACGTCCGAGCCCTCCGGGGCCAGCCGGGAAATCATCCGGAACGTCTCCAGCGAGCGCTCCGGGTCCCGATCGCGCTGCATGTAGGCCTGCCGGAACGCCGTCTCCAGCCGGTCCTGCACCCCGTCCAGGCCCGCCTGGGCGGCGGAGTCCCCCGGGTTGAGGCGCAGCGCTTCCTTGAAGAAGCCCGCCGCGCCCTCCAGCTCGTTGCGTCCCAGGGCGGCCTTGCCCGCCACCACGGAGGTGCGCGCGAGCTGGGTGTTCATGGTCTCCGCCAGCGATCCCACGAAGCCGATGCGCCGGTACAGGTCGGACGCCGTGCGCAGGGGACGCGCCGCGGCCTCCAGCGAGTTGGCCGCCAGCTTGCGCTGGGCGTCCTGGTAGTAGCGCGAGAACTCGGGGATGAGCTTCTTGAGCTCGCGGGCCCGGTCGCGGATCTCCTTGTCGGCCGCGTTGTTCTCGATGACCCGGTCACACTCGAGCGCCGCGCGCGAGTAGTCGCCGGACTCGAAGCGCTGCTGCACGGTGCCGAAGGCGGCGACGATGAACGCCGCGCGCTGCTCCTGGGCCCGGCGCGCCGCGGCGGCCCGCTGGTTGCGGTCCCGGGTGGCCGAGTCCGTGGCCTCCTGGGCGAGTTGGTCCTCCAGCTCCGCCACCCGGCCCAGGTACGTCACCTGCTGGTCCACGGGCAGCTGGGCGATGAGCGCCCGCGCCGTCTTGGGGTCGCGTGCCTCCAGGGCCGCCTCCACCTGGCGGATCGCATGGGTGAGCCGTGCCTCGGCGATCTCGGTCTCCAGCTTCGCGCGCGTCTCCTCGGTGCTCTGCGCGGTGCCGTGGGGCGTGGCGTCCAGGAGGCGCGCCGCGTCGTCGAACTGGCCCTGGTTGAGCAGGGTGCGGATCCGCGCGAACGCCTCCACCACGGCCAGCTCCGCGCGCGCCGCCTGCAGGAAGCCATCCGTGCTCACGCCCGGAAAGAGCGTGTCCGCCTGGGTGGCCAGGTCCACCGCCTCCGCGTAGTCCCCCGCGCGGAAGGCCGCGCGCGCCTCCTGCAACAGGTTCTGCGCCCGGAGCTTCTTGGCGCTCTGGGGAGGAGGCGGGGGCGGGCCGCGCTTGATGAAGAGCGTGCCCAGGCCGATGAGCGCGAGCACCACCACCAGCACGCCCGCCACCATCAGGCGCATGGGATCGTTCTTGCCCGCCGCGCGCCGGGGAATGTCCCGCAGCGCCCGCACCTGGGTCTGCCCGTCCGTGCCCGGCACCGGGGTGCCCATCTTCACCGTGGAGGGGTCCTGCGCGCCGGCGGCCTCCGCGGCGGCGGCCTCGGCCGCGGCCTTGGCGACGGCCTCTTCCTCCGCCTTGCGCGCGGCCTCGGCGGCCTCCTGCGCGTCGCGCTCCGCCTGCGCGTCCTCCTCCTTCTGCTTGCGCTCGGCCTCCTCCACCGCCTGGCGCTTGAGCTTGATGCGCTCCAGCTCGTCGATGAAGCGCAGCTTCGTGCGGCCAATGTGGATGACGTCCCCGTGCTTGAGCAGCACGTCCTCCACGCGCTCGTCGTTCACCCGGGTGCCGTTGCCGCTCACCAGGTCACGCAGCATCACCCCGCTCGCGCCCCCGTAGACCAGCTCCACGTGCCGGCGCGACACCGACTGGTCCTCGAGCATGAAGTCGCAGTCCTGCCCCCGGCCAATCACCATGCGCACGCCCTGGAAGCGCTTGCGCCGGCCCTGGTTGGGCCCCTCGATGATCTCCATCGTCAGCGGAGGGCCGGCCCGCGTGGACTCCGAGTTGTCGTCCTGCAGCTCCGACTCGTCGAAGTCCTCGTCACCGCCCTCCCCCGCCTCCGGATACCGCGGCTCCTCCTCCTCGGCCGTCGGCGCGCGCAGCGCCGAGCGGATGCGGGTGTTGTCCTGCGACTCGTGTCCCTGGGCGTCGGATGAGGGTCTACGGGAGGGCGGGCGGCTGGGGGGAGGCATGCGGCCTCGCATCTTACGTTGGCGAACCTCCCTTGGGTGCAACCCCGCCATGACGCGACGCATCATCCCCGGCGGCACGCGTCCGGACGGTCGGGTTGGCCACCAGTCCACACCCGGGGGGGATGGGGCTCGACACGGCGCAACAAGGGGATGACTCCCATCGTGCGATGCGGAAGCATGAGGTGTCTGGCACCGGCAGTTCCTCCCTCGCACGAGCCCGAATCCATGAGCGCACCGTCGTCCCCGTCGACCCTGGACTTCCAGGCCCTCTTCGAGGCGGGATCCGCGGCCTGCCTCGTCCTCACCCCCCGCTTCGACATCGTCGCCACGAGCAACGCCTACCTGCGCGCCGTGCGCATGCGCCGCGAGCAGCTCGTGGGCCGCAACGTCTTCGAGGTGTTCTGGGGCGAGTCGGCCGAGCAGGACACCGCCTCGGTGGCCGTGCATCTGCGCGCCTCGCTCGAGCGCGTGCTGCGCACCCGGGAGCCGGACGTCATGGACGTGCAGCGCTACAACATTCCCCGGCCCGAGGCCGAGGGCGGCGGCGTCGAGGAGCGCTACTGGAGCCCGCGCAACACCCCCATCCTCGACGCCGCGGGCCAGCTGCTCTACGTGGTGCACCAGGTGGAGGACGTGACGCGCTTCACCCGGCGGGATCTCCCCGCCGGATCGACGGACCCCACCGAGCCCCCCCGGCGCCTCGGGCGGCTGCTGCTCGTGGACGACGACGCGGACATGCGCGGCTATGTGCACCGGGTGCTGGCCCAGGAGTTCGAGGTGGAGGACGTGGAGGACGGCCAGGCGGCGCTGGAGTCGGCCCTGGCCCGTCCGCCGGACCTGGTGCTCACCGACGTGATGATGCCGCGCCTGGACGGGGTGGGCCTGCTGCGGGCCCTGCGCAGCGCCAGCCCCACCCAGCACCTGCCCATCCTCCTGCTGTCCGCGCGCGCCGGCGAGCAGTCCATGCTCGAGGCCCTGGACGCCGGAGCGGACGACTACCTCGTCAAGCCCTTCTCCGCCCAGGAGCTGCTGGCCCGGGTGCGCTCCAACCTGGAGCTGGTGCGCATGCGCCGCGAGGTGACGCGCGAGCGCGCCCACCGGGAGAACCTGGCCGAGGCCATCCAGGCCCGGGACGACTTCCTGTCCGTGGCCTCGCACGAGCTGCGCACGCCCCTGGCCACCTTCCAGCTGCACCTGGACATCGCCGAGCGGGGCCTGCGCGAGAGCGCGCAGCACCAAGCCGTGGAGCGGCTCGTGCGGGCCCGGCGCTTCGTGCGTCGGCTCGCCTCGCTCGTGGACCTGATGCTCGACGTGTCGCAGATCACCAGCGGGCAGCTCTCGCTCGCGCGCACGCCCGTGGACCTGGCCGAGCTGCTCGGAGAGACCCTCCCCCTGGCCGAGGAGGAGGCGCGGCGCGCGGGCACGGAGTTCTCGGTGCGCATGGAGGGCCCCGCCCGGGGGGACTTCGACGCGCCCCGGCTCTCGCAGGTCTTCCACCACCTGATGTCCAACGCGCTCAAGTTCGGCGCGGGGCGCACCGTGGAGGTGCGGCTGCGCGGCGGCGACGGCCAGGCCCGCCTGGACTTCGTGGACCACGGCCTGGGCATCCGCCCCGAGGACAAGGCCCGCATCTTCGAGCGCTTCGAGCGCGCCGTGTCCGCCCGCAACTATGGCGGCCTGGGCCTGGGGCTCTGGGTGGCGCGCGAGGTGGTGGAGGCGCACGCGGGCCGCATCGAGGTCTCCGACACCCCGGGGGGCGGCACCACCTTCCACATCATCCTTCCCCTGGCACCCGCCCCTTCCGCCGAGAGGTAGCCCGACCATGGCCGCGAAGACGCCGCGCAAGAAGACCGCCAGCAAGACCGCCAGCAAGACCGCCAGCACCGCGCCGCGCAAGCCCCGGCGCAAGAAGGCCGAGCCGTCCTCGCGGGGCCTCACCCCCGCCGAGGTGGCCAGCGAGGCCCACGCGCCCGCGCCCGAGCTCGTCCAGGGGCTGCTGGAAGACGGGGCCCAGGTGCTCGGCCAGTACCGGGATCCGCTCGGCGGGCACACGGTGGTGTTCGCCGCCCTGCCCATCGACAAGGTGGAGCCCACGCCCTACCAGCGCGACGTGTCCGAGCCCCACGTCAAGCGGCTCGCCTCCGCCATGGAGCGGCTGGACCGCTTCCTCGACCCCATCATCGCCATCCGCAAGGAGGGCCGGTACTGGACGCCCAACGGCAACCACCGGCTCCAGGCCTCCAAGCTGCTCGGGGCGCGCACCATCATGGCCCTGGTCCTGCCCGAGGAGGACGTGGCCTATCAGATCCTCGCGCTCAACACGGAGAAGGCGCACAACCTCAAGGAGCGCTCGCTGGAGGTCATCCGCATGCTGCGCGGCCTGACGGGGGCGCGCACCGGCCGCGAGGTGGACTTCGGCCACCTGTTCGAGGAGCCCGCCTTCCTCACGCTCGGGGCCGCCTACGAGAAGCGGCCCCGCTTCTCCGGCGGCGCCTACCAGCCCTTCGTCAAGCGCGCCGAGTCCTTCCTCCCCCTGCCCCTCACCGAGGCCCTGGCGGAGCGCGAGGCGCGCGCGGACCGGCTCCTGGAGCTGGACGACGCCGTGGGCCACGTGGTGGAGGGGCTCAAGGCGCGCGGGCTGCAGAGCCCCTACCTCAAGAACTTCGTCGTGGCGCGCATCAACTTCCTGCGCTTCAAGAAGGAGGGCCCCGTCGAGTTCGACCCCACGGTGACGAAGCTGCTCGCCGCCGCGCGCCGCTTCAACCTGGACAAGGTCGACCGGGAGGACATCGGCCGGATGAGCGGCCCGCTCCTGGGCGGCGAGGAAACGGAATAGGGATTGCATGGCCTGGGCCCCGCCATGACGACACCCACTCCCACCGTCCTCGTTGTCGATGACGATCAAGCCAACCTGGACTCCGTCGCGCGCATCTTCCAGCGCGAGGGGCTGGAGACCCTCACCGCCCACAACGGCACGGAGGCCCTGGAGCGACTGCGCCGGCCCGAGGTGAGCGTCATGGTGACGGACCTGATGATGCCCGGCATAGACGGGCAGGAGCTGCTCAAGGCCTCGCGCACCATCCGCCCGGACGTGGAGGTGGTGCTGATGACGGCCTACGGCACGGTGGAGACGGCCGTGGCGGCCATGAAGGACGGCGCCTACGACTTCATCACCAAGCCGCTCAAGCGCCACGCCCTGGTCAAGGCCGTGCAGAAGGCGCTGGAGAAGCACGACCTGGCGGCGGAAAACCGCGTGCTCAAGGCGAAGCTCGCGGAGATGAGCGGCCCGGGCGGGCGCGCCATGGTGGGCCAGTCCCCCGCCTTCCGGGCGATGATGGACACCCTGCGCCAGGCCGCGCCCTCCACCGCCACCGTGCTGCTCCTGGGCGAGTCCGGCACCGGCAAGGAGCTGGCGGCGCGCGCCCTGCACGAGCAGTCCTCGCGGGCCAAGGGGGCCTTCGTCGCCATCAACTGCGGCGCCCTGCCCGAGAGCATCCTGGAGGCGGAGCTGTTCGGCGTGGAGCGTGGGGCCTTCACCGGCGCGGTGTCCCGCCGCGAGGGCCGCTTCGAGCGGGCCCACGGCGGCACCCTCTTCCTCGACGAGGTGGGCGAGATGCCCCTGAGCGCCCAGGTGAAGCTGCTGCGTGTGCTCCAGGAGGGCGAGCTGGAGCGCCTGGGCGGCACGCAGACCGTGAAGGTGGACGTGCGCATCGTGGCCGCCACCAACAAGGATCTGGTGCGCGAGGTGGCCGAGGGGCGCTTTCGCGAGGACCTCTACTACCGCCTGCACGTGGTGGAGGTGCGCGTGCCCGCGCTCGCCTCGCGCCGCGAGGACATCCCCCTGCTGGCGGACGCCTTCCTGCGCCGCTTCGCCGCCAAGAACGCCAAGGCCCTGCGCGGCTTCTCCCCGGACGCCCTCTCGGCCATGGAAAACTACGCCTGGCCGGGCAACGTGCGCGAGCTGGAGCACGCCGTGGAGCGCGCCGTGGTGCTCGCCCGCGGGGACATCCTCGAGGTGAACGACCTGCCGGAGACCGTGCGCAAGGGCCCCCTCGGCTCGGCCGGACAACTCGTCATCCCCATCGGCACCCCCATGGAGGAAGTCGAGCGCCGGGTGATCCACGAGACCCTGCGCCACACCAAGGGCGACAAGACCCTGGCGGCCCGCCTGCTGGGCATCGCCGCGCGCACCATCTACCGCAAGCTCGAGCGCGAGGCCTCCGAGACGCCGGGCTCCGACGGCGCTCCGCCCGCCTCCTCGTCCTCCTCGGGCGAGTGACAGCGCGTCAGTCACGCGACCCGTGCGTTGACATTTTGTCCCACGCCGCGCCGCACGGGACGGACACGCGCACGGCGCCCGCTTATTCCGGAATGATTTCAAGGGCTTGGCTGTAAGGGTCGGGTTGCCTGCTTCCCTTCGGGGATGGCACCTCACTTGCTCAATCCCGGGCAGGCCCTTCCTGGACGTGTGATGGAACTCTTCTTCCGCAAATACTTCTGGACCGTGAACCTGGTGTTCATCGTGCTGGTGGCGCTGCTGGTGGCGCGCACGGTGAACCTGTTCGTCGAGGCGGCGCTGACGCCCCTGCCGTCCGGCGAAGTGGCGGCCCGGCAGAAGGCCCAGCCCACCGAGACGCTGGCCTCGCTGGATCTCAAGCGCATGTCGGACGTCACCGGCATCAAGGTGCCCGAGCCGGATCCCGTGGTGGCCGAGCCCACCTCGCCCCAGCTGGATCCCAACGCGGATCCGGTGAAGAGCAGCCTGCGCGTGAAGCTGCTCGGCACGCTGGTGGCCAGCGACAAGTTCTGGAGCGTGGCCTCCATCCAGGACATGAACAACCAGCGCTCCACCACGTACATGGTGGGCGACCGGATCCAGGGCGCCGAGGTGCTCGACATCGAGCGGCTGCGCGTCGTCATCCTCAACAACGGCCGCAAGGAGTTCATCGACGGCCAGCCGGGAGACGGCGCCGCGGTGGCCGTCTACACCCCGCCCCCGCTGCCCAACGGTCCGCCCGTGCAGGCCCCCAACGTCAACGGCAGCGGCATCCGCGCCGTGGGCGAGAACGACTACGAGGTGCCGCGCGCGGAGATCGACCGCACGCTCGCCAACCTCAGCGACGTGGCCATGCAGGCGCGCATCGTGCCGGCCTTCAAGGACGGCCAGGCGCAGGGCTTCAAGCTCTTCTCCATCCGCCCCGACTCCATCTACTCGAAGATCGGCGTGCAGAACGGCGACGTCATCAAGCGCATCAACGGCTTTGACCTCAACAGCCCGGAGAAGGCGCTCGAGGTCTACACCAAGCTCAAGGAAGCCTCGCGCATCGAGATCGATCTGGAGCGCAACGGCTCGCCCGTCCACAAGAATTACACCATTCGTTAACCCCGCCGGACCCCCCTCCTCCATGAAGACGCTTTCGTCCAGCCTGCTCCTGCTGTGCCTCCTGGCCATGGCGCCGCCCGCGCTCGCCCAGCGCCGCAACCTCAGTGGCCAGCCCGAGGCCGCGCCCACCGACCGGCAGATCACCCCGAGGGGCGGGGCCGTCGGCGCCGAGCCCTCGAGCAATGGCGTGCGGCCCACGCCCACGTGCGACGAAGTGCGTCGGCGCGCCCGCTACAACATCTACTTCGACAAGGTGGACATCGAGAAGCTGGTGCAGACGGTGGCGGACGCCACGTGCCGCACCTTCATCCTGCCCGAGAACATCCGGGGGAAGATCTCCATCCTCGGGCCGGAGAACGGGCGCCTGGAGGTGAACTCGGACGAGTTCTACGGCCTGTTCCTCACCGCGCTGGACATCAACGGCCTGGCCACCAACACCGTCGGCAACTACGTCAAGATCGTCGACAAGCGCGCGGCCAAGCAGTTCCCCGGCAAGATCGTGGGCGAGAGCGACACCGCCTACACGCTGCGCGAGGAGATGATCACCAAGATCTTCCGCATCAAGAACGTGGAAGTGGAGCCGCTGCGCGGCGTGCTCCAGCAGCTCGTGTCCAAGGACGGCGACACCATCCCGTACCCGCCGGACATCATCATCGTCAACGACATCGGCGCCAACGTGCACCGCCTCGAGCGCCTCATCAACCAGCTGGACACGCGCTCGGCCAGTGACGAGGTGCGCATCATCCAGGTGCAGTACGCCACGGCCGCGGACATCGCCACCACGGTGCAGAAGCTGTTCGAGCAGAAGGGCGCCTCGCAGGGTGGCGGCCAGGTGGGCCGGGGCCCCCGGGGCACCCCCGCGGTGATGACGCCGCCGGGCGGCTCCATGGGCGAGACCCTGCCGCAGATGGGCTCGCCGGGCCAGGAGGGCGCGAGCGGTCCGGTGACCTTCTCCCAGATGATCCCCGATGAGCGCACCAACAAGCTCATCGTGGTGGCCAGCCCCGCCGCCTTCGAGCGCATCCAGAGCCTGGTGCGCGAGCTGGACGTGCCCACCGCGGGCACGGAGAAGATCAACGTCTACCCGCTGGAGAACGCCAACTCCGAGGAGATCGCCAGCACCCTGCAGACGCTCTCGCAGGGCACGACCAGCGGCGGCGGCGGTGGCCGCCGGGCGCCGGTGCCCGTGCCGGGCGCGCCGGGAATCCCCCGGCCCGCGGGCAGCTCGGGCGCCGAGCTCTTCTCCGGCGAGGTGAAGATCTCCGCGGACAAGGGCACCAACTCGCTCGTCATCATCGCGAGCCAGAGCGACTACCGCAGCCTCGTGAAGGTCATCCGCCAGCTGGACAAGCCGCGGCGGCAGGTGTTCGTCGAGGCGGTCATCATGGAGGTCAACCTGGACCGCAACAACGAGTTCGCCATGAACCTGCACAGTGGCTACTCGCTGGCCACGCCGCTGGGCACGGGCTCGGGCCTGCTGGGCACCAAGTACACCTCCTCCGGTCTGCCCCCGTCCTTCTCGCTCGCCAACCTGGCCAGCTTCGGCGGCTTCCTCGCGGGTCTGCAGGGCCCGGTCATCCCGGAGCTCAAGGCGCTGGGCATCGACATCCCCTCCTTCGGCCTCGTGCTGCACGCCTTCCAGCAGAGCTCGGACGTGAACGTGCTGTCCACGCCCCACCTGCTCACCAGCGACAACGAGGAGGCGGAGATCACCGTGGGCCAGAACGTGCCCTTCCAGTCCGGCTTCAGCCCCACGTCGCTGGGCACGGGCTCGGGCCTGGGCGGCGCCTTGGGCGGCACGGCGGGCGTGGGCTCGCTGCTCGGCTCGCTCGGCGGTCTGGGCAGCCTCTATGCCCCCATCACCCGCCAGAACGTGGAGCTCAAGCTCACCATCAAGCCGCAGATCAACGAGAGCGACTTCATCCGCATGGCCATCACCGAGCAGACCGAGGAGATCGCCTCCACGGATCCGGTGCTCGGCCCCACCACCTCCAAGCGCAGCGCCAAGACGACCGTGGTCGCCAAGGATCAGGAGACGGTGGTCATCGGCGGCATCATGCAGGAGCGCACCATCGAGTCGGTGGCCAAGGTGCCGGTGCTCGGCGACATCCCGGTGCTCGGCCACCTGTTCCGCTCCACCAACCAGCGCAAGGCCAAGACGAACCTGCTCCTGTTCCTCACGCCCTACATCATCCGGGACCAGTCGGACTTCCGGCGCATCTTCCAGCGCAAGATGGCCGAGCGGCAGCAGTTCGTGGAGCAGTTCTACGGCCAGGTGGCCGGCTACGACGTGCCGGTGGACTTCGCGCGCAAGAGCGGTCCGCTGGGCCGCATGCGGCGGGTCATCTCCAACGAGGAGCTGAAGCTGGAGAACGGCGGCCCGGGCCAGGCCGGTGAGCGCATCCTGGGACCGTCCATGGGCTCGCCCGCCTCCCCGCCGTCGTCGCGCACCGGGGAAGTCCCGGCCTCCTCCGCGGGTTCCATCGCTCCAGGACCCACGGGCGAGCCCGCCGTGGTCGCGCCCCCCTCCCCCCCGGAGAACCCCGAGGAGCTCCGCCTCCAGCCGGACACCGGAGACCAGAGATAGCCCATGAGCCTGCTCGCTGATGCCCCCCTCTCCGCGCCCCGCGCGGACGCCACCCAGGTCGTCTCCCATGGCCCCGCCTACCTCTGCGGCCGACCGCTGGGGGAGATCCTCCGCCACACGAGCGGACTGTCCGAGGACAAGCTCCAGGAGGCGCTCGCGCACCAGGCCGACAAGGGGGGCCGGCTCGGGGAGATCCTCGTGGCCCAGAAGGTCCTGACCGAGGAGGACGTGGCCAAGGCGCTCGGCCTGCAGTTGGACCTGCCCTACCTGGCGCGCATCTTCGTGGAGGAGGTCAACGCGGACGTCATCAAGCGCGTGCCCATCAACTTCGCCAAGAGCGCGCGCATCCTCCCCCTGTTCGAGGAGGACGGGGCGGTGGTGCTCGCGGTGGCGGATCCGCTGGACACGACGGTGCTCGACCACGTGCGCATGCTCCTGGGCCAGGACGTGCACCCGCGCATCGCGCTGGGCTCCACCATCACGGACGCCATCAACAGCGTCTACGACCGCGCCACCAACGAGGCCGAGCAGCTCGTGGACGAGCTGCACGCGCAGAACCTGGACTCCATCGCCCAGGAGATCGACGAGGCCAAGGACATCCTCGATGACGAGGGCGACGAGGCCCCCATCATCCGGCTCGTCAACTCGGTCCTCTTCCGGGCGGCCAAGGAGCGCGCGAGCGACATCCACATCGAGCCCATGGAGCGCGAGCTGATGGTGCGCTTCCGGGTGGACGGCGTGCTGCAGGAGATCATCAAGCCGCCCAAGCGCTACCAGAGCGCCATCGTGAGCCGCGTGAAGGTCATGGGGCAGCTGAACATCGCGGAGAAGCGCCTGCCGCAGGACGGCCGCATCCGCATCAAGCTGGCCGGCCGCGACATCGACATCCGTCTGTCCACCATCCCCACGACGTATGGCGAGCGCATCGTCATGCGTCTGCTCGACAAGAACACGACGCTCCTGGACCTGACCGAGCTGGGCATGGCGGCGCAGATGCTCGAGCAGATGGAGCACGTCATCCGCCGGCCGCACGGCATCGTGCTGGTGACGGGCCCCACCGGTAGCGGCAAGACGACCACGCTCTACGGCGCGCTCTCGCGCATCAACACCCCGGACCTCAACATCCTCACCGTCGAGGACCCGGTGGAGTACCAGCTCAAGGGCATTGGCCAGATGGCCATCAGCCCGAAGATCGGCCTCACCTTCGCCCAGGGCCTGCGCTCCTTCCTGCGTCAGGACCCGGACGTCATCATGGTGGGCGAGATCCGCGACAAGGAGACGGCGGAAATCGCCATCCAGGCGTCGCTCACGGGCCACCTGGTGTTCTCCACGGTCCACACCAACGACGCGGCGAGCGCCATCACGCGTCTGGTGGACATGGGCGTGGAGCCCTTCCTCGTGGCCTCGTCGCTCACGGGCATCCTCGCCCAGCGCCTCGTGCGCCGGGTGTGCCCGGACTGCCGCGTGCAGTACTCGCCCACGGACGAGGAGCTCAAGGAGATCGGCCTCAACCGGGCGACGCTGCGCGAGCGCCACGGGGTGGAGCGCATCTACAAGGCCGCCGGCTGTCCGTCGTGCAGCCAGAACGGCTACCGCGGCCGCACGGGCATCTACGAGCTGCTGCTCGTGGATGACACCGTGCGCCAGCTGGCGCTCAAGAACGTGGACTCCTCCACCATCAAGAAGGCCGCCGTGGGCCACGGCATGCGCACGCTGCTGGATGACGGCGCGCGGAAGATCGCCCTGGGCGAGACGACCATCGCCGAGGTGCTCAGCATCACCCAGGAAGACCTCTGAGCCCCGTCCCCCCGAGGACCCCCTAAGGATCCCCCGCCATGCCCGTCTTCGAATACAAGGCCCTGGATGCGGCCGGAAAAACCGTCCGCGGGATGTTGGAGGCCGACTCCCCCAAGACCCTGCGCAGCCAGCTGCGCAAGGACAACAAGTTCCTCACCGAGGTCATCGGCCAGGCGGAGGGTGGGCGCAACGTCATGAAGGGCGCCCAGGCCGCGTCCGCCAACCGGGACGTGAACCTCGGCAAGATGGCGCGCGGCCGCATCACCACGGACGACATCGCCATCACCACGCGCCAGCTCGCCACGCTGCTGGGCGCGGGCGTGACGCTGGTGGAGGCGCTCACCGCGCTCGTGGACCAGGTGGAGAAGGAGCGGCTGAAGATCATCCTCTCGGACGTGAAGAGCCGCGTGAACGAGGGCTCCTCGCTCGCCGACGCGCTCGGCATCCACCAGAAGGTCTTCGGCTCGCTCTACGTGAACATGATCCGCGCGGGCGAGCACTCGGGCGCGCTCGACACGGTGCTCCTGCGCCTGGCGGACTTCACCGAGAGCCAGTCCAAGCTGCAGCAGAAGATCATCGGCACCATGACCTACCCGGCCATCATGGTGCTCGTGGGCGTGGGCATCCTCACCCTGCTCATGGTGGTGGTGATTCCCAAGGTGACCAAGATCTTCACCACCATGAAGGCCACCCTGCCCTGGACCACGCAGCTGCTCATCTTCGTGAGCACCTTCCTGCAGGACTGGTGGTTCATCATCTTCCCGGTGCTCGGGGCCACCCTCTTCGGCGTGACGTCCTACTTCCGCAGCCCCAAGGGCAAGCCGGTGTGGGACCGCTTCGCGCTCAAGGCCCCCATCTTCGGCGGCCTCCTGCGCATGCTGGCCATCTCGCGCTTCGCCCGGACGCTCGCCACCCTGCTCAAGAGCGGCGTGCCCCTGCTCACCGCCATGGACATCACCAAGGCGGTGGTGACCAACTCCATCCTCTCGGACGTGGTGGAGAAGGCCCGGGACGCCATCCGCGAGGGCGAGAGCATCGCCACCCCCATCAAGCGCTCGGGCGAGTTCCCGCCGCTCGTCTACCACATGATCTCGATTGGCGAGCGCTCCGGCCAGCTCGAGGACATGCTCATGTCCGTGGCCGACAGCTACGAGAACCAGGTCAACGTGCGCATCGGCGCGCTGACCTCCATGCTCGAGCCGCTGCTCACGGTGGTGATGGGCGTGATGATTGCATTCGTGGCCTTCTCGGTCCTGATGCCGATCTTGCAGGTCAACTCGGCCATCCGGTAACACCCGAAGGAGTCCATGCGATGAATGACACGCTCGACCGGTGGATCCAGCGCGTCACCCTCGCGGCGCTGCTGGTGCTGACGGCGACGCTGCTCACGGTGGGGGCGGTGCTGTATGCCCCCCGCCCGCCGTCGTCACAGGACATTTTGACAGGAAGCCACCGCTAACGGCCCGCTGGCGTGCCGAAAAGTCACGAGAGGATGCACATGAGCGACAAGAAGACGAAGCAGCTGCGCCGCCGCCGCGGCATGACCCTCATCGAGATCATGGTGGTCATCACCATCCTCGGCCTGATCATGGCCGCGGTGGGCGTGTCCGTGATTCCCAAGCTGGAAGAGGCCAAGCAGGACACGGCCCGCATGGACATCAAGACCATCCAGAACGCGATGAAGCTCTACTACACCAAGAAGGGCAAGTACCCGGACACGGGCACGGGCCTCAAGGCGCTGGTGGACACGAACAACCTGGAGAAGATCCCGGTCGATCCGTGGGGCAACGAGTACATCTACATGAACGAGGGCGGCAAGCCGGTCATCACGTCCTACGGCGCGGACGGCACCGTGGGCGGCGAGGGTCCCGACGGGGACATCTCGTCGCGCGACACCGCGGCCCAGAAGTAGCAAGCAGTCCCCATCGCGAGGAAGACACCCCATGACGCCCGAACACGCCGCCCCCCACCCTCCGCGCACCGAGCCCGTGGCCCGTCCCTCGCGCAAGGGGCGTTTCATCGTGGCGGGCGTCATCCTCGCGGCCACGGCGGGCGCCTTCGGCATCGCCCGGCTCACGTTCGACACCTCGCTCAGCCCGCTGCAGCGCCAGGCGCGCGCGGAGATCCGCAGCCTGGAGGGCTACTTCAAGTCCTTCCACCGCATCACCGGGCGCTTTCCCTCGCAGGCGGAGAACTTCTATCCGCTCCTGCAGGTGGGGCTCATCCAGGAGATCCCGACGGATCCCTGGGGGCGGACGTACCAGTACCGCATGAGCGACCGGGGCAACGGCTACATCATGACGTACGGCTCGGACGGCGTGCGCGGGGGCGAGGGCGAGGCGGCGGACCTGGTGAGCGGCGGCGTCCTGCGCAACACCGAGCAGGGCTCCGAGGCCCGGGTCCAGGACGGCACGCCATGAAGCGGCGCGGCATGACGCTCATCGAGATGAGCATCGCGCTGGGCATCGCCGCGGTGCTCTTCGCCGCCGTGACGGTGTCCGTGGGCTCCATCACCGGCGCCAAGGCGAAGGCCTCCGCGGCCGAGCTCGCGGGCACCATCCGCTCGCTCTACGACACCGCCGCGCTCAGCGGCAAGACGTGCCGGCTCGTGTTCGAGCTGCCGGACCCCCGCGCGGAGGACGGCGTCACGAGCTACCGCGCCGAGTGCGCCGCCGGCAACGTCACCACCGCGCGAGACCGCGACGCGATGCTGCGCGAGGACGACCGTGCCCTGGAGGATGTGCGCAAGGGCAACGCGCCCCGGGACACGCGCCGCAACTTCACGCGCGGCAGCAATGGCGAGCCTGGCCTGGACGAGCTGATGGCGCAGGAGGAGGGCCGGGTGGACAACGCCGCGCGCTTCGCCGCCTTCACCTCCGAGGAGATCAAGCCCCAGAAGCTGCCGGCCGGGGTGGGCGTGTCCGTGTGGACGCGCCAGCAGAAGGAGGCCGCCGATCAGGGCGTGGCCTACCTCTACTTCTTCCCCCAGGGCTTCACGGAGAAGGCCCAGGTCTACGTGCGCCAGGGCGACAACGTCTGGACGCTCGTGCTCTCGCCGCTCACCGGCAAGGTGAACATCGTCGGCGAGGCGCTGGAGGTTCCCCGCTCATGAATCGCTCGCGCGGCTTCACCCTGCTGGAGACGGTCGTGGCGCTCGCCATCCTGGCGCTCGCGCTCATGGCCATCTTCGACATCAACTCCGGCGCGGTGGCCAACCACGCCTACTCCAAGAAGCTCACCGTGGCCACGCTGCTGGCGCGCTCGAAGATGACGGACCTCGAGCAGAAGCTCTACGACGAGGGCTTCTCCAACGACGACCAGGAGGAGTCGGGTGACTTCTCCGAGGAGGGTTGGGACAACTTCAAGTGGCGCGCGAAGATCGTCGCCCCGCGCACCGACGGCGTGTCGCCCGAGCAGCTCATCGGCGCCATCTTCAACCTGCCCATCGGCACGGGCGGGGACCTGAGCGGCATCGCGTCCATGTTCGGCGGTGGCGGCGCTGGCAAGGATGGCAAGAGCGGCCCCTCGCAGACCACCGCCAACCCCATGGCGGGCGCGGCCATGGGCATGGCGCAGCCCATGTTCACGCAGATGGTGCAGCAGATCACCCAGACGGTGCGCGAGCTGCACCTCACGGTGTACTGGCGCGAGGGCACGCAGGTGGAGAGCATCGACCTGGTGACGCACATGGTGTCCCTGGGCCCGGGCTCGGACCGCAACGGCGGCTTCACGCCCCAGAACGGCAGCCAGCCCGACTCGTACAACAACGCGTTCGTGAACCCGGCCACGGGCCAGGTGGTCTCCAACCCCACCATCGGCCCGGATGGCCGCAGGGTGGACCCGGCGACCGGCCAGCCCCTGGTTCCGCGGCCGGAGTACGACAGACAGCGGGGGTCGCGCTGATGAACCGCTTCGCGATGCGCCGGGGTTTCACGCTGCTGGAAGTCATGATCGCCGTGGCCATCACCGCGCTGATGGGCGCGATGGTGAGCATGGCCTTCCAGACGGGCTTTCGCGCCAAGGAGGTGGTGGAGGAGGAAGCGGACCACTACCGCATGCTGCGCGCCGCCATGAACCGCATGGCGCGGGAGATCGGCTCCGCGTACGTGAGCGACCGGTATGACCTGTCGCGCTTCCGCGACCAGAACGACCGGCCGAGCAACTTCATCGGCGAGTCGGACAAGCTGACCTTCACCACCTTCGCGCACCAGCGCCTGTACGCGGACGTGAAGGAGTCCGACCAGGCCGTGGTGGAGTACTCCATCCAGACGTCCACGGAGACGGGCGCGCGAGGACGCACGGACCTCATCCGCCGGGCGGACCCCAACGTGGGCGACCGGATGGACCGCGGCGGCACCACGGACGTGCTCTTCGAGGGCGCCAAGAAGATCGAGTTCGCCTACTGGGACAGCCAGCGCAAGGAGTGGGAGGACGAGTGGGACACGCGCCGCACGGAGAAGAAGTCCATCCTGCCCACGCGGGTGCGCATCACCCTCACCACCCTGGACGAGAACGGCAAGGAAGTGCGCTACACCACCCAGACCCGTGTGATGCTCAACACGGAACTGCCCAGGTTCTGACGATGACGAACGCCCCTCCCCAGCGCCCGCCCCGGTCCCAGCGCCGCCAGCGTGGCGTGGCGCTCATCATCGCGGTGGTGGCCATCACCCTGCTCACCGTGGTGGCCACGGAGTTCGCCTACAACACGCGCGTGGACCTGCAGCTGGCCACCAACCAGCGTGACGAGGTGCAGGCGCTCTACATGGCCCGCTCGGGCGTGGCGCTCTCCCGGCTGCTGCTGCGCTTCCAGAAGCAGGTCGACCAGATGCCCATCCCCAACATCGGCGGCATGCTCAGCCAGCTGATGGGGGGCGCGGGCGCCGGGGGTGCGACGCCGGGCGCGGCGGGCCAGCAGCAGCCGGCCTCCTCGCTCAACATCCAGCTGTGGAAGCTGGCGCGCGTGGACTGCCACATGCTCCGGGGTCTGGTGCCGGGCGGCGGCGAGGACGGTGAGGGCGGAGACGACGCACCGGGCACGGCGGGCCCCGCGGGCTCCGCGCTCCATGAGGACGAGGACGTGGCGGCGGCGCTCGCCGATGCCTCCCCCAAGCGCTCCTTCGGCTCGTTCAGCGGCTGCTTCCTGTCCACCATCTCCGACGAGGAGGAGAAGCTCAACCTCCTGCGGCTCAACGCGGGCCAGGGCGACGCGCTGCCCACCGCCATGCGGCTCATGGACATGATGAGCGACAAGCGCTTCGAGTTCCTGTTCTCGCGCGACGACGCCAACAAGGTCCGCGTGACGCCGCAGGACGTGCTCATCGCCATCAAGGACTGGATCGACGAGAACAAGACGGCCTCCGCGCTGGACCTGGTGTCCGCGGCGGGCCCGTTCGTGGATGGCTTCTCCGACGAGGGCTCGGCCTACAGCCGGTATGACCCGCGCTACGAGCCGAAGAACGCGCGCTTCGACAGCCTGGACGAGCTGTACCGGGTGCACGGGGTGAACGACCGCTTCATGGCGGCGTTCCGCGACCGGCTCACCGTCTACCCGGACCAGAACTCCAAGCCCAACGTGAACACGGATGACCCGCTGATGATGTACATGGCCATCCTGTCCGCGGCGGACCCCGCGCGTCCGGATCCCCGCCTGCGGGACCCGGTCTTCGTGCAGGAGCTCATCAGCCGCATCCGCGCGGCGCGCGCCTTCAGCTTCTTCGGCATGGGCGTGGCGGACTTCGTGACTGCCATCGAGTCCGCCGGCATCGCCGTCAACCCGGCCATCCGGGCGAACGTGGCGGGCAACCGCTTCCTCGGCGACAAGAGTACGACATTCACCATCAAGTCCGTGGGAGAGGCGGGGTCGGTCCAGAAGACCCTCACCGCCGTCATCCGCCTGGACGACGGGCTGGGAAAGCTCGTGTACTGGAGAGAGGAATAACGATGGCCCGGATTCTCGGTCTGGACCTGGGCAGCCACTCGGTGAAGGGGCTGCTGATCGACACGAATGCCCGCGCCTCGGCCGTGAAGGCCTGGGGCGAGGTGCGCCGCGCGGAGGGCGAGCGGCAGGAGACGCTGCGCAACGCCCTGCGCGAGCTGCTGGCACGCCCCGAGCTGGCCAACCCCGACCACGTGGTGGTGGCGCTGCCCGGCCCGTCCCTGGTGACGCACCAGCTCGCCCTGCCCTTCTCGGACCCCAAGCGCATCGACGCCACCATCGCCTTCGAGGTGGGCAGCCAGCTGCCGTTCGACCTGGAAGAGGCCGTCTTCGACTACCAGGTCGCCTCGCAGGTGAAGGACAAGGGCAGCGAGCTGCTGGTGGGCGTGGTGCGCCGCCAGGAGCTCGCCACGCTCATGGCGCTGCTCAACGAGCTGGGCGTGGACCCGCGCGTGGTGACCCACCCGGGCATCACCTACCAGAACCTGCTCTTGCAGCAGCCGGAGTCCGACGAGTCGGTGGCCATCGTGGACATCGGCCACGAGCGCACGACGCTGGCCATTGGCCGGCCCGGCATGGGCGTGGAGTTCGCGCGCACCTTCTCCGGCGGCGGCGCGAACCTCAGCCGCGCGCTGGCCACCGAGTTCCAGACGCCCCTGCCCGAGGCCCACCACTGGAAGGAGTCGCACGGCGCGCTGGCGAGCGCCGCCCAGGCGCAGGGCCCCGAGGGGGAGCGCGCCGCGACGGCGTTCGTGCGCGGCCTGCAGCCGGTGCTGCGCGAGCTGCGGCCGTCCTTCAAGGCCTTCACCGCGCGCTCGCGCCGGCCGGTGACGAGCGTATTGCTGTGTGGCGGAACGGCCCGCATGCCGGGCCTCGCCGAGCAGCTGAGCCGGGACCTGGGCCTGCCCACGCGCGTGCTGTCGCTGCCGCTCGGGGCCTCGGTGAACCTGCCCGAGGCGGAGCATCCGGTGGCCCAGCAGGCCTACTCGCTGGCGCTGCGAGGCCAGGCGTCGGGCGCCAAGGCGCCGCGCTTCAACCTGCGCCGGGGCGAGTTCGCCTTCAAGGGCGACTACGACTACCTCAAGGACAAGGTGGGGCTCCTCGCCTCGTTCGCCGCCACGCTGCTGCTCCTGCTCATCGCCAGCGGCGTGGTGCGCAACTCCGTGCTCGCGCGCCGTGAGGCCCAGGTGGACCGCGTGCTGTGCGACGTGACCCAGCGCATCCTCGGCAGCTGCGAGAAGAACTACGACCTGGCGCTCAACCGGCTCAAGGGCGTGGAGAGCCCCACCGCGGCGCTGCCGAAGCTGTCCGCCGTCAACCTGCTGGCGGAGCTGACGCAGCGGGTGCCCGCGGACGTGCCGGTGACGTTCGACCGCATCGACATCGACCTGGAGCGCATCAGCGTGCGCGGCGTGACGGACAGCTCCAAGCAGATCGACACCATCGCCTCGGCCATCCGGGGCCACCGCTGCTTCAAGGAAGTGAAGGAGGGCAAGGTGGAGAAGACCCGCGAGGGCAACAAGGTGTCCTTCCGCCTGGACATCCAGGTGCAGTGCGAGGGGCAGACCCAGCTGGCGAGGGAGGGCTAGGCGATGGACAAGCTGCGGGAAATGCTCAACGACGCGAAGGCCTGGTTCGACCGGCTCACCAGCCGCGAGCGCAGCATGGTGCTGGCCACGTCCGGCGCGGTGGCGGCCTTCGTGCTCTTCGTCATCCTCATGTCCTTCTCCACCACGGCCAGCGGCTACCGCAAGCGCACGGACCAGAAGCTGGACAAGCTGCGCCAGGTGCAGGTGCTCGCGGCGAGCTACCGCGAGGCCGCCCAGGAGCGCCAGGGCGTGGAGCAGCAGCTGACGGGCAGCAACGTGCGCCTCATCAGCTACGTGGAGGAGAAGGCCACGCTCGCCGGGCTGAGCGTGCCCAACATGACGCCCAAGAACGACGTGAACCTGGGCGACGGGCAGATCGTGGAGAGCTCGGTGGAGCTGACCTTCACCGACGTGGACCTGCGCAAGCTGCATGACTTCCTGGCGTCGGTGGAGCGAGGGCCGGGCGTGGTGAAGGTGAAGAGCCTGCGCCTGGAGCCCCACGCCTCCACGGACACCCTGACGGCCTGGACGACCGTCGCCACCTACAAGATGAAGCCGCAATGACCATGGCTACCGAGAACCGGATCGCTCGCTGGAAGCTTGTCCTGGGCTATGGGGTGTTCTCGCTCCTGGCCTTCGTGCTGTGCCTCTTCCTCACCTTCCCGTACGACACGCTGCGCGTGCGCGCCGTGGACGCCGCGGCGGACGCGGGCTACGCGCTGCGCGTCGGCTCGCTGCGGCCGGGGCTCCGGGGGCTCACCGCCACCCAGGTGCGCCTGAGCAAGGTGCCCAACGGGATGACGCCCGAGTTGCACAGCCTGCTGGCGAGCAACGCGAAGATGATGCCCGGCCCCGAGGAGCTGGGAGAGCCCCTGACGATCGACTCGGTGGCGGTGCGGCCCGCGCTGCTGCCCCCGGGCGTGGCCTTCCACGCGAGGCTCATGGGCGGCAGCATCAGCGGCCACGTGGGCGGCCTGGGCGACGTGAAGGTCGCGGTGGCGCTGTCCAACCTGGATGCCTCGGGTGGCAACCTCAAGGGCTTCAGCGGCATGGACCTGGTGGGCAAGCTCAACGGCTCGCTCGATCTCGTCCTGCCCAAGACGCGCGGCCAGCCCGACCTGAGCCTGGCCAATGGTCAGCTCTCGCTGGACACCCGGGGCCTCATCATCCAGGGCGGCAACGTCACCGTGCCCATGTACGGCCAGCCCACCCCCATGGACCTGCCGAAGATCGCCCTGGGCGACCTGGACACGCGCATCAAGATCGACAAGGGCCTGGGCACCATCGAGACGATGCAGAGCAAGAGCGAGGACCTGGAGATCCAGGGCTCGGGCACGGTGAAGCTGGGTCAGCGCCTGGACGTGAGCCAGCCGGACATGAGCTTCAAGCTCAACGCCGAGCCGGACTTCACCAAGCGGCTGGGTCTGCTCGGCGCGGGCCTGACCATGCTGCCCACGGACAAGGCGGATCCGAAGTTCCGCGTGGCGCACCTGTCGGGCTTCTTCAACCGGCCCACGTTCGGGCCGCCCCGCGGCCAGATGCGCTGAGCCGCGCGGGCCGCCGCGCCCCGGGGCTGACGTGAGAGGTCAGCCTTCCCGGCCCTACCCCGAAAATCACCTATGGTTGTTGCGAGACGGCTTCTCCACGGGTTAGGAGGGGCCCGCGACTTCACATGGGGAGGGCTCGGTGCCAGAGCTGGTGTTCTTTCGTCGGGGCGAGGAGGTTCTCAGGGTTGGAATGGGGCGCGAGCGCATGGTGCTCGGCCGGGGCGACAAGAGCGATGTCGTCATTCCCGATCCCGAGGTGAGCCGGAGACAGGTGGCGCTCGCCTTCGACGGCGCGCAGTGCACGCTGGAGGATCTGTCCGGCAAGGGCACGTTCGTGGCGGGCAGTCCCATGACGCGCGGGGTGCTCGCGGACGGCGCGGACCTGGCGCTCGGGCAGTGGAGCGCCGTGTTCCGGCTGCAGGGCGGCGGTCAGGGCGAGGGCCCCACGGAGGTCGGCTCGCGCACCGAGGCCCAGCCCCGGGACACGGCCACGCGCTGGCAGCCAGCCCAGGTCCGCGTGCGCCAGGGTGCCCAGGAGGCCGTGCACAAGCTGCAGTCCGACAGCTTCACCGTGGGCAAGGATCCCACGTGTGACCTGGTGGTGCAGGACCCCTTCATCTCCGGCCGCCACCTGAAGGTGGTCCGGCGCGAGGGCACCTTCCAGGTGGTGGACACCCACTCCACCAACGGCACGTGGCTCGGCCCGGTGCGCGTCTTCGAGGTGCAGGTGGGGCTGCCCACGACGCTGCGCGTGGGCGAGACGGACCTCATCCTCGAGCCGGTGTCGGCCACGCGCCGCGAGCAGTCCTTCCACGGGCTCATCGGCTCGGACGCGTCCATGCGCCAGCTCGTGGACCTCATCCAGCGCGTGGCGCCCTCCACCGCCGCGGTGGCCATCCTCGGCGAGTCGGGCACCGGCAAGGAGCTGGTGGCCCGCGCGCTGCACGAGTGCTCGCAGCGCGTCGACAAGCCCTTCATCCCCGTCAACTGCGCCGCCATCTCCAAGGAGCTCATCGAGAGCGAGCTGTTCGGCCACGAGAAGGGCTCGTTCACCGGCGCCACCAACGCGCGCAAGGGCGCCTTCGAGGAGGCGGACGGCGGGACGTTGTTCCTCGACGAGATCGGCGAGCTGCCGGTGGACCTGCAGGCCAAGCTGCTGCGGGCCCTGGAGAGCGGGGAGATCAAGCGCGTGGGCGCCAGCCGCCCCGTGCACGTGGATGTGCGGGTGGTGGCCGCCACGAACCGGGATCTGCTCTCGGCCTCGCGCGAGGGGCGCTTCCGTGAGGACCTGTACTACCGGCTGTGCGTGGTGCCCCTGCACCTGCCGCCGCTGCGCAGCCGCAAGGGTGACATCCTCGCGCTGGCCGAGAACTTCCTGCGCCTGTACACGCCGCGGGGCCAGACGGTGCGCCTGAGCCCGACCGCCGTGGAGCGGCTGCAGCAGCACGTGTGGCCGGGCAACATCCGCGAGCTGCGCAACGTGGTGCACCGCGCGCTGCTCCTGCGCAAGGGCCCGAGCATCGAGCCCGCCGACATCACCTTCGACCAGGAGGTGAACCGCGAGACGGGCGTGGCCGTGCCCGAGCTGCCTCCGGGCATGACGCTCGAGCAGATGCTGCTCAAACTGGAGCGGCAGATCGTCGAGGCGGCGCTGCGCCGCTACAACAACAACCGCGAGCGCGTGGCCCGCGAGCTGGGCGTGGCCCGCTCCACCCTCTTCAAGCGCCTCAAGGAGTGGGGGCTCACGCGCCAGGAGCAGGAAGAGGAGCCGGAAGCGTAGCTTCACCGACATCCCGGGGCAGGCGATCAACCCCGCCTGTCCCGGAAAAGGCGATTAGATCCTTCCCGCGGCCGATGCGTTTCCTCTTTCAGGCACCCCGATAAGGGGGCCGAGGAGGCAACACCATGGATGTCGCGGTCCTCCCTTTCCCCGCATTCACCGAGCTGTACCGTCAGTATCGTACCCGTGCCCTGCGAATCGCCCGCCGCATCGTGGGGGACGCGGATGACGCCGAGGACGTGGTGCAGGACGTGTTCACCCGCCTGGCGCTGCGCCCCCAGGGCCTGGATGGCCGGGCGTCCTCGGGCACCTGGCTGCACCGGGTCATGGTCAACAGCAGCATCAACTGGCTGCGCGCCCGGCGGCGGCGCGAGCGGCTGCACCACGAGCCCGAGGAGTCCGCCTCGCCCGAGGGTCAGGCGGTGGGCGCCGAGATGCAGCGGCAGTTCGAACAGGCGCTGGGCCAGGTGAGCGAGCAGCAGCGCCAGGTGCTGTGGCTGCGGGAGATGCGCGGCTACAGCTACCCGGAGATCGCCACCCTGCTGCGCATCCCCGAGGGCACGGTGAAGAGCGCCCTGCACCGGGGCCGCCAGCGCGCCCAGGAGGAGCTGGAGGCGCGCGGCTGGAGGCGCTGAGCCCTCAGTCGTCGGACTTCGCGCCGATGAACTGATCGTCCTTGTCGCGGAAGAGCAGGTTGAAGCTCGTGAGCGAGCCGTAGATGCGGGTGATCTGCGCCTGCATCTCCACCTTCTCGGCGTCCGACAGCTTCGGGTGGGCATTGAGCTTCTGCTCCATCACCCGGAGCCGGTCGCGCACCATGACGATCTTGTGGAAGAAGGTGTCCAGGGGGATGTCGCGGCTCTGCACCTCCGCCTTGCCGGGCACGAGCCGGAGCGTGCCACCCTCCCACTTCTGGGCGAGCGGGGCATCTCCACCCTCGCCCACCGCCTCCCGGATGAGTTCCATCAGTTCCGCGCGCGTCATGTTCAGCTCCAGGCCTTCCAGGTCCACCAACTCGTCCGGCGAGTGCTCCCGCCGGCGTACCACCGGCGCCACGGTGCGCACCGCCCGCTCGCGCCGGACGGGAACTCCGACGGTGGCGGTGGCCACGCCCCGGGGCGTGAACTTGTTGCACAGGGGCGCCGAGGGCGGGAACAGGCCGCGCTCGGCCTGCAGCCGGCAGACGCCCACCCAGCCCCGGTGATCCACCGAGTGCGCCGCCCACAGCTTGCAGTTGCCGCAGACCTTCTCCCCGGGCTGGAAGACGGGCCGGGGGGGCAGCGCGCTGTCGGGACCGTCCGTCATGTCAGCGCCGCTCCTGGGCCGCGGGCCCCTTGCGCACGCCCAGCTCGCGCAGGAGGGCATCCGCGTCCTCGACCTGATCCAACAGCCACAGCACGTAGCGCACGTCCACGCTCACGTTGCGCGCCACGTCCGGGTTGTAGCCGAAGTCGTTGGCCACGTTCTCCCAGACGCGGTCGAAGTTGACGCCCACGAGCTGGCCCTTGCCGTTGACCGTGGGGCTGCCCGAGTTGCCGCCCGTGGTGTCCGCGTCGGACAGGAAGTCCACCGGCACGTCCCCGAGCCGCGCGTCCTTCCAGGGGCCGTGGCGCCGGGCCTCGGCCGCGCGGAGCACCTTCTCCGGCACGTCGAAGGGCACCTTGCCCGTGTTCTTCTCCACCAGGCCCGCGAGCGTCGTCTGCGGCGTGTAGAGGACGCCGTCGCGCGGGGCGTAGCCCTTCACCTTGGCGAAGGACACCCGCAGCGAGCCGTTGGCGTCCGGCGCCACGGGCTTGCCCGCGTGCGCGAGGAAGGCCCGGCGCCACTCGGGCCGCAGCCGCGAGCCCGCGCCCTGCTGCCGCTCGCGCTCCGTGCGCAGCGCCGTGAGCTCCACGGACAGGTCGAAGCCCAGGTCCAGCAGGGGATCCTTCCGGGCGCGCAGCTGCGCCTCCGTCTCGCCAACCATCTTCATGCGCTCGGTCAGGTCGAACACCTTCGAGCCCGCGTACAGGGCCTCCACCTTGGCGGCCGTCTCCTTCTCCGAGAACGTGGGGCCGAAGGCGCGGTCGATCGCCGCGATGCGCGAGTCGGGCCCGAGCGCCTGGGCCCGCCGCACGAGCATGAGCAGCACGCGCTTGTCCGCCGGGGCGAAGAAGTTCTTCTGCTCGCGCTCCAGCCAGTCGCGCTGCCGGGGCAGCTCGCGCTCCATGAACTCCGGCTGACGCTCGAGGTCCGGCTTGGCCCGCTCCACCGCCGAGCGCGTCAGGCGCGTGGACACGGCCGTGCCCTTGGAGACCAGGCCCATCGCGTCGAGCAGCTGCTCGCGCTCGAACGTCCGGGCGCGCTGCTCGCCCTGGGACAGCAATTCCTCGCGGGCCTTAAGCGCCCCGGCGAAGGCGGGCCGCGTGCGGGCCCAGGCCACCACGGCCTCCTCGGTGGCGCGCTGCTTGTCCACGAGGTGGCCGCGGGTGATGCCGGCGATCTGCCCGCCCGCGTTCTTGTAGCGGTTGTGCAGGCTCTTGAGGTTGGAGGCCAGGAGGATCTTCCCGGCGGGATCCTGGGCGCCCTCCTCCTCCAGGATGCGGATGACCTCGCCGTACAGGTCGATGAGGCGCGGGTAGACGCGCGTGAGCCGCTCGGCCATCTCGTCGGCGAGCAGGGCCCGGTAGGTGATGCCGGGGTAGCCGAGCACCATCACGAAGTCGTCCGGCTTGACGCCCTCGGTGGCCAGGGGGAAGAAGAACTCGGCCTTGTAGGGCACGTTCTGGGGGTTGAACGCGGCGGCCGAGCCGTCCGGCGCCGTGTAGGCGCGCAGGATGGCGAAGTCCCCGGTGTGGCGGGGCCACGTCCAGTTGTCCGTCTCCCCGCCGTACTCGCCCACGCCGCGCGGGGGCGCGTACACGAGCCGCGAGTCGGTCAGCTCCACCGAGTCGATGAGCGTGTAGCGCAGGCCGCCCTCGAAGCGCGCCAGGATGCAGCGCGTGGCGGGACGCTTCTCGCACTCGGCGATGAGCGTCTTCTCCTCGCGCTCGAGCGCCTGGAAGCGCGCGAGATCATCCGCCCCGGAGGGCACGGCGGCCAGCATCCGCGCCGTCACGTCCGTGAAGGCCCGGGGCACCTGGATGCGCGCGCCCTTGCCCGGCAGCTCCTCGGCGCGGCTCGTCGCCAGGAAGCCCTGGGTGATGAGGTCGCGCTCGGGGGTGCTGTGCTCCTGGATGATGGGGAAGGCGCAGTGGTGGTTGGTGATGACCAGGCCCGTGCCAGAGATGAAGGCGCCCGAGCACCCGCCCACGTTCACCGTGCCCGCGAGCAGGCCCGTGCCCCGCTTGGGATCCCACAGCCGCTGGGGCGGCACCTGCAGCCCCTGTTTCTTGAGCTCCGTGGGGTTGAGCTCGAGGACCTGCTGGGGGGTCCACTTCCCTTCCCCGGCCAGGACCGGGGCACTCGCGAGGGACAGCAACAGGAGGGCCTTCTTCATGGCCCTTCTCCCTATCGCTTCCGCCGCCCGCAGGCGACCGTTTCCAGGCCGCCCGGGCGCGTCAATCGACCAGGGCCTGGTAGACGAGCTGGCGCAGCTGGGAGCGCAGCGGGTAGGCGCTCGAGGGCATGAGCTGCGTCATGAAGACCACCGAGAGCTGCTCGACGGGGTCCACCCAGAAGGCGGTGCTCGCCATGCCGCCCCACTGGTACTCGCCCACGCTCGACAGGGTGCGGTAGGCCACGGGATCCAACACCACGGCGAAGCCCAGGCCGAAGCCCACGCCATCGAAGCGCGTCTCGGCGAACAGGGGCCGACCGAACGTCGCGAGGTCCGCGCCGCCCGGCAGGTGGTTGACCGTCATGTAGTCGAGCGTCCGGGGAGACAAGAGCCGCACGCCGTCCAGCTCGCCGCCGTTGAGCAGCATCCAGGTGAAGCGCGTGTAGTCGCGCGTCGACGACACGAGCCCGCCCCCGCCCGACAGCCACGTGGGAGGCCGCTTGAAGGCCTCGCCCACGGCGTCCATGCGCACGGGCCGCCGCGCGCTCGGGGCCGCCGCGTACAGGGCCGCCAGCCGCCCGTGCTTGTCCTCGGGGCACCAGAAGGCGGTGTCCGTCATGCCCAGCGGCTTGAAGATGCGCTCGGCGAAGAACGTGTCGAGCGACTGGCCGGAGACGACCTCCACGAGGCGGCCGAGCACGTCCGTGGCCACCGAGTAGTTCCACTCGGCGCCGGGCTGGAAGGACAGGGGGATCTCCGCCCACGCGCGCACGCACCCGGCGAGGTCCAGGCCCGGGGGCACGCCCACCTCGAACCCCTTGAGGCGGTGCAGCTCGTCGGTGACGTGCACCTTGTGGAAGCCGTAGGTGAGCCCCGCGGTGTGCGTGAGCAGGTGCCACACCCGGATGGGCTCCGTGGCGGGCACGGTGACGGGCTTGGCCGCCGGACCGCCGACGTAGACGCGCGGCGCGGCGAACTCGGGCAGCCACTTGCTCACGGGATCCGTGAGCTCGAAGGCGCCCTCCTCCCAGAGCATCATGGCGGCCACGGAGGTGACGGGCTTGGTCATCGAATAGATGCGCCAGAGCGTGTCCGTCTCCACGGGGCGGCCCGTCTCCAGGTCCGCGAGCCCCAGCGAGGACAGGTGCGCGACCTTGCCGTGGCGCGACACCATCACCTGGCAGCCCGCGAGCTTGCCCTCGTCGAGGTAGCGGCGCAGGTGCGCGTCGATGCGCGACAGGCGCCGCGCGTCCAGGCCGACCGCTGCCGGGTCGACGTCGGGGGTGAACTCCGCCATGGGGGACTCCGGGAAAGCAGGGGGGGCCCCTCGCTTCTACCCTCCCGGACGGAGCCTGTCAGCGGGGGAAACCCCCGGGGGCCGTCCTACCCGCGCGGCCGCATGCGGTAGGCCACGAAGGAGGCCACGTCCCCGAAGCCGAAGTAGGGGTTGTTGCGCCGCACCTCCCCCAGGGCCTCCACGGGCACGTCCGCGTAGTCGTGGCCCGGCAGGAGCCGGGTCTGGTCCGGCACCCGGGCGAGCACCTGGGACAGGGAGCGGTACATGGCCTCGGGATCGCCCCCCTTCATGTCGCACCGGCCGCAGCCGTTGACGAAGACGGTGTCCCCGGACACGAGCGCGTCCTGGGCCAACAGGCAGTGCGAGCCCGGGGTGTGTCCCGGGGTGTGCAGGGCCTGGAAGACACGGCCGCCCACGGTGAGCTCGGCGCCCGGATCCAGGGGCCGCAAGGCGCCGGGCGCCAGGCCGCGCAGGTCCGCGGAGAAGTCCAGCTCCGCGCGCTGGGCGTAGACGGGCACGTCGTGGCGCGACAGGAGCTCGGGCAGGCCATTGGTGTGGTCGCCGTGGCAGTGCGACACGAAGGCCCCCACCAGGCGCTTGCCGTCCTCGACGAGGGCCCGCTCGATGGCCGGCACGTCCCACGCCGCGTCCACCACCAGCACCTCCGAGGAGTCGCGCGGGCCCACCAGGTACACGAAGTTCTTCATCGCCCCGAGCTTCAACTGACGCACGTACAGCGTTTCCATCGCTCTCCTCCGGGTGAAGTCCGCGCACTGTACGCCCAACCCCGGGCCACAGGCCGCTCTTGAGACGGAACGCGGCTTCGCAGTTGAATGAGTCCCCACCAACCAACCCCCTGCCCCCTTCATCGAGGAGGTCTATCCCTTGAGACGACTGCTGTTTGCCCTGGCTCTCCTCCTGTGCGTCCCGGGCGCCGAAGCGGCCAAGGACCGCTCCACCTTCCGCTTCACCCCCACCCAGGGAGAGGAGCGGCCCGTGGTGGTGGAGGCCATGGTGGGCCCCCAGGGCAGCGACATCGCGCTGAAGCTGCGCTTCAACAAGGCCCCCTTCGGGCCGGAGTGCGGCATGCGGTGCGCCAACGCCACCCTGCTGTTCGACTCGGACTCCAACACCCAGTCGGGGGTGAAGCTCGCCGGCCAGCAACCCGAGAATGGCGCGGACCTGGCCATCATCGTCCAGGGCACCCGCGACCTGGCGGGCGCCGCGTCCGCCAGCTACCTGCGCGTGAAGGTGCGGCGGCTCAGTGGCGAGTCACAGAACCTGGATGACGGCGACCTGCTGGCCGAACTGGACCACCGCGTGGACACCGAGCGCGTCCATGTCGAGGGCAACACCGTCTTCCTGCTCATCGACGCGGGCGGCAACCTGCCCTCGGGCCGCAAGGCGCGCGTCATCTACCACCCGGTGGGCGCCAAGGCGATCCAGGCCCAGATTCCCGGCCTGCTCAGCGGCAGCGCGAGCAACAGCAAGGTGAAGATCTTCCGCAAGGGGAGCTAGCAGCCGTACGAGGTCCCCGTGGCCGGGCGGACCCGGCGGGTCATGTCAGCCCGTCATGCGATAGAGCCCCATGGTCGTCGGATTGATGTGTCCCGGGGCGGCGCCCGCCGCCGCCCCCCTTCCGCGCGTCCCGTCCCCGTCCGGCCAGGCGAGCACCTCGCCTCCACCCCCCCGCTCTCTAAGGGGTTGGATTTCATGGCCTCGGGCACTGAACGCGCGTATAGAAACGGAGGCCGCGCGCCGTCGCGACTCCTTCACTTCGTTTCTTTGCAGGGTGTGCCGTGGTAGTTCCGCCGGCTCATTCTCTTTCGTCCCGCGACCCGGAGTGCGC
Organism: Archangium primigenium; assembly: GCF_016904885.1. Lineage (NCBI taxonomy): Bacteria > Pseudomonadati > Myxococcota > Myxococcia > Myxococcales > Archangiaceae > Melittangium > [Archangium] primigenium. Next base: position 3,442,653 of record NZ_JADWYI010000001.1, on the reverse strand, counting down.
GCGCCGCGCCCCGCGTTTCACAGGGATACCACTCATCCTGGCCTGAACACATGAGCACGCTCGCACAAGCGGAGAACAAGACGCGCAAGAAGCAGGGAGCCTCCGGGGGCGGAGGAGACGGGGGCGCCGCGGGCGCCGGAGGAGGCGGAGGCGGCGACCAGCCGGCCGCGCTCGCCGAGGAAGCACGCCGCCGCTACCTCAACTACGCCCTGTCGGTCATCACGTCCCGCGCCCTGCCGGATGTGCGCGACGGCCTCAAGCCGGTGCAGCGCCGCATCCTGTTCGGCATGTGGAACGACCTGAACCTCTCGCACGACGCCAAGTACAAGAAGTGCGCGCAGGTCGTGGGTGCCATCATGGGCCCCTACCACCCCCACGGCGACGCCTCCATCTACGAGGCGCTCGTGCGCATGGCCCAGGACTTCTCCCTGCGCTACCCGCTGGTGGACGGCCACGGCAACTTCGGCTCGCTGGACGGCGACTCGGCGGCGGCGTACCGCTACACCGAGTGCCGCCTGGAGCGCCTGGCCGGCGAGCTGCTCGATGAACTCAGCCAGAAGACGGTGGACTTCCGGCCCAACTACGACGGCACCCGCACCGAGCCCATCGTGCTGCCGGCGCGCCTGCCCCACCTGTTGATGAACGGCACCACGGGCATCGCCGTGGGCATGGCCACCAACATCCCGCCCCACCACCTGGGCGAGCTGTGCGACGCGCTCGTGGCGCTCGTGGAGGACCCCAACCTCACCACCAAGCAGCTGCTCAAGTGGGTCAAGGGTCCGGACTTCCCCACCGGCGGGGAGATCCTCAACGATCAGAAGGAGCTGCAGGAGATCTACGAGACGGGCCAGGGCAGCGTGCGGCTGCGCGGCGAGTACGAGCTGGAGGATCTCAAGCGCGGCGGCCAGCAGATCATCGTCACGTCCATCCCGTACGCGGTGAACAAGTCCACCCTGGTGGCGAAGATCGGGGAGATCGTCCGCGAGCGCAAGCTGCCGCTCGTGGTGGACGTGCGCGACGAGTCCACCAAGGAAGTGCGCATCGTCCTGGAGCTCAAGAAGGAGGCCAGCCCCGAGCTGGTGATGGCCTACCTCTACAAGAACACCCCGCTGCAGACGAACTTCAACGTGAACCTCACGTGCCTGGTGCCCAACCCGGACAACCCGGACGTGGGCATGCCGCGGCGGCTGGGGCTCAAGGACGTCCTCCAGTACTTCCTGCAGTTCCGCATGGAGGTGACGCGGCGGCGGCTGCAGTTCCAGCTCGAGGAGCTCAAGAAGCGCGTGCACCTGCTCGAGGGCTTCGAGAAGGTCTACGACGCCCTGGACGAGATGATCCGCATCATCCGCCAGTCCGAGGGCAAGCAGGACGCGGCCAAGAAGCTCATCGCGCGCTTCAAGCTCGACGAGGCCCAGACGGACGCCATCCTGGAGATGAAGCTCTACAAGCTCGCCCGCCTGGAGATCCTCGTCGTGCAGAACGAGCTCAAGGAGAAGCGCGCGCAGATCAAGGGCCTGGAGGCGCTGCTCAAGAGCGACGCGCGCCTGTGGGGGACGATCAAGACGGAGCTGGGCGAGCTCAAGGCCCAGTACGCCACGGGCAAGCGCCGCACCAAGGTGAGCCGCAGCGGCGCCGAGGAGATGGTGTTCGACGCCGAGGCGCTCATCGCGGACGAGGACGCGCACGTGGTCATCACCCGCGACGGGTGGATCAAGCGCCTGCGCGAGGTGAAGGACCCGTCCTCCACGCGCCTGCGCGAGGGCGACGCGGTGATGGCGGTGGTGGCCGGCAGCCTCAAGGCCAACCTGGTGCTCTTCAGCAACTTCGGCACCGCCTACGTCACGCGCTTCAACGACGTGCCGGCCTCCACGGGCTACGGAGACCCGGTGCAGAAGCTGTTCAAGTTCGACGACGGCGAGCGCGTGGTGTCCGCGTTCTCGCTCGACACGCGCCTGTGGCGGCCGGAGAAGCTGCTGGCCGTCACCCGCCAGGGCCAGGGCATGCGCGTGCTGATGGCCCTGCACCTGGAGGTGTCCACGCGCGCCGGCCGCCGCTACGCCAAGACGGGCGAGGGCGACGAGATCGTCGGCGTGCAGGCGGTGGAGGACAAGGACGTGGTGGGCGTGCTCACCGAGCGCACGAGCGTGCTCGTGTGCAAGGTGGGGGAGGTCAACGAGCTGGCGGGCCCCGGCAAGGGCGTGAGTGTCATCAAGCTGGAGGCCGGGGATCGGGTGATGGACTTCCTCGTGTCGCCTCCGGGCAACAGGGAGGCGGGCCTCGCGTTCGAGACGGGCAAGGGCCGCAGCCTCGTCTTGCACCCGGGCAAGCACGAGGTGACGGGCCGTGGCGGCAAGGGCCACGAGATGTCGCGCAAGGACACGGTCAAGGAAGTGCAGCGCGCGCCGCTGTTCATCCCCCTGCCCGAGCCGAAGTAAGGACTGAGACGAGCCATGGCGACGACCAAGAAGACGACCTATACGGGCGCGGACATCCAGGTCCTCGAGGGCCTGGAGCCGGTGCGCAAGCGCCCGGCGATGTACATCGGCGGCACCGACGGCACGGGCTACCACCACCTGCTCTGGGAGATCCTCGACAACTCGGTGGACGAGGTCATCAACGGCTATGCGTCCACCGTGGAGGTGACGCTGCACAAGGATGGTCGGACCATCACCGTGGTGGACGACGGGCGCGGCATTCCCGTGGACATCATGCCCAAGCACAAGAAGCCCGCGGTGGAGGTCATCCTCACCACGCTGCACGCGGGCGGCAAGTTCGAGCAGGGCAACTACATCCACTCGGGCGGTCTGCACGGCGTGGGCAGCTCCGTGGTGAACGCGCTCGCGCGCAAGCTCGTGGTGGAGATCAAGCGCGAGGGCAAGCGCCACGTCCAGACGTACAGCAAGGGCAAGCCCACGAGCCCCCTCAAGGTGGAGGGCCCCGCGCGCGGCAGCGGCACCTCCACCACCTTCGAGCCGGATCCGGAGATCTTCGGCGAGAAGCTCAAGTTCGACGCGGCGCTCATCCGCGAGCGGCTCGAGGCCAAGAGCTACCTGCACAAGGGCATGACGGTCGTCTGGAAGGACGAGACGGCCAGCCCTCACGTGAAGGAGGAGTTCAAGCACGACGGCGGCATCGCCGAGTACCTCACCAAGGTGGTGGCCGAGCGGGGCAAGCCCGTGGTGCCCGCGGGCAGCACGTCCCAGTTCTACCACACGCGGGGAGACGGGGTCCGCCTGGAGGCGGCGCTGGTGTGGACGGAGGCCACGGACGAGCACATCCGCTCGTACGTCAACGGCATCCCCACGCCCCTGGGCGGCACGCACGAGGCGGGTCTGCGCGGCGCGGTGGTCAAGGCGGTGCGCAACTACATCGAGACGCACGGCCTCACCTTCAAGGGCGTCACGCTCACGGCCGAGGACATCCGCGAGGGCATGACGGTCATCCTCTCCACCTACGTGGTGGAGCCGCAGTTCCAGGGCCAGACGAAGGGGCGGCTCAACAACCCCGAGGTGTCCGCCCAGGTGGATGGCGTCATCCGGCCCGCGCTGGAGAAGTGGCTCAACGACAACAAGACCATCGCCGAGGCGGTGGTGGCGCGCATCGTGCTCGCCGCGCGGGCGCGCGAGGCCAGCCGCGCCGCGTCACAGGCCATCAGCCGCAAGACGGCCGTGAGCCACCGGCTCAACCTGCCGGGCAAGCTGGCGGATTGCTCCGCCACCGAGCCGGGCAGCAGCGAGCTGTTCCTGGTGGAGGGTGACTCCGCAGGTGGGAGCGCCAAGCAGGGGCGGGACCGCAAGACGCAGGCCGTCCTGCCGCTGCGCGGCAAGGTGCTCAACAGCGAGCAGGCGTCCACGGACAAGGTCGTGGGCAACAAGGAGCTCACGGACATCGTGAGCGCGCTGGGCTGCGGCATCGGCAACGACTTCGACATCACCAAGCTGCGCTACGGCCGCGTCTTCCTGCTCATGGACGCCGACAGCGACGGGCACCACATCGCCACGCTCCTGCTCACCTTCTTCTACCGGCACCTGCGCCCGCTCATCGAGCAGGGGCACATCTACCTGGCCCAGCCCCCCCTGTTCCGGGTGGACATCGGCAAGGAGACGTACTGGGCGCTGGACGAGGCCCACCGCGACCGCATCATCCGCGAGAAGGTCAAGGGCAACGCCAAGCCCAGCGTCATGCGCTTCAAGGGGCTGGGGGAGATGACGCCGGACGAGCTCAAGGAGACCACGCTCGATCCCAAGCAGCGCCAGAGCCTCCGGGTGACGATCGACAACCCCCTCCTGACCGATCAGGTCATCAACGACTTGATGGGCAAGGACGTGAGCGCGCGCTTCAAGTTCATCATGGAGAGCGCCACCGAGGTGGAGGAACTGGACGTGTAGGCGGGCTGCACGCCCGGTACCGCCGCGCGAGGCATGGTGCCGGGCCCCCCGGCTCGGCTAGCATCGGCGCCGTGCGCTTGAAGACTTCCATCACCCTTTCGCTCGCGCTGTGGATGGGCGCGGTGTGCCTCGATGCCGAGGCCGCCACCCCCCGCCGCGCCCCGACCGCCGCCCGCAAGCCCAAGAAGGAGGAGCCGCCGCCTCCTCCCCCCGAGCCGACCCCCGAGCCGGTGGTGGCCCCACCGCCTCCGCCCCCCGTCGTCACCGCGCCGCCCGCGCCGGTGTACCCCTGGTCGGGCAAGCTGGTGGTGCTGACCGCGGCCGCCACCCCGGGCGCCCAGGCGCGGGCCCAGACGCTGGAGACCCAGTTGCGCGAGGCGCTCGGGGCCCAGGGCGAGCTGCAGCTCGTGACGCCCGAGTGGCTCTTCCCCTCGCCCCCGGCCGAGTCCATGAAGCCCGGCGACGGGCTGTTCACCGAGGGCAAGGACCTCTACGACAACCTGGATCCGGAGGCGGCGGTGAAGAAGTTCGCCTCCGCAGCGGCCTTCTACGAGCAGCACCCGGTGGACATGCAGCCCGAGCGGCTCGCGCGCGTGTACATCTTCCTGGGCGCCTCGCACCTGCTCAACGGCGACCTGGACAGCGCCCGCGCGGCCTTCACCCGCGCCGTGCTCGCGGCCCCCAGCGTGAAGCCCGAGTCGGACCTCTTCGGGCCGGACGTGCACGAGGCCTTCGCCGCCGCGCGCAAGGACCTGGAGGCGCGCCCCAAGGGCACGCTCCTCGTCGACTCCGCGCCCTCGGGCGCCCAGGTGACGCTGCGGGGCGAGCCGCTGGGCACCACGCCCCTCAAGAACCTCGAGCTGCCGCCGGGGCCCCACCCGCTCGCCTTCACCCTGCCCGGCCACGTGCCCTACGGCGTCTTCCAGACGGTGACGTCCGGCAAGAGCGAGCCGGTGCGCCCCACGCTCGAGCCGCTGCCGGGCCTGGCCGAGGTCCACACCCTGGCCGCCCAGGCCGGCGCCGCGCGCACGCTGGACGAGTCGCGGGCCGAGCCGCCCCCCGAGGTGGCCCGGCTCGGCGAGAAGCTCGGCGCGCGCTACGTGGTGCTCGCCGTGGTGGGCCGTGACGCGCGCGCGCCCACGGCCACCACGCTGTACGCGTGGGATTTGACGGGCAAGAACCGCCTGCGCGGCGTGAAGCTGGACGCCACCCAGGCCCCGGAGCGCCAGCGCGCCGTGCTCCAGGTGCGCGACTTCGCCACGGGAAAGATCGTGCCCGACAGCCGCCTGCCCGCGGCGCTGGTGGCCACGGTGAAGAAGCCCTGGTTCTGGGCCGCCGTGGGGGGCGTGGCGGTGGCCACCACCGCGGGCATCCTCCTGGCCAACCAGGGGCCGCGGCCCCTCGGGCCCCGGCTGGGCAACTTCGGCGCGGGTTGGTAGCGCCTCCATTCTCGAGGTCCATTCACATGAAAGCCCTTGCGCTGCTGCTCCTGCCCTCCCTCGCGCTGGCCGCCCCGCCGCCCCCCAAGGCCACCCCCCTGCGCGTCAGTTCGCTCCTCGTGCCCATGGATCCCACGGCCGAGGCGAGCGGGCCCAAGATGGAGGGCTACATGAACGAGGCCCTGACCCAGTTCCAGGGCTACACGGTGCGCAAGCCCGAGGATCTGCTCGGCCTGCCCCGGGACACGGAGGCCGAGGCCTCGCTCAAGCGAGGCCAGAAGGGCTACCTGGAGAGCCTCGAGGCGTTCCTCAAGAAGGACTACGAGGACGCGGAGCGCAAGCTGCGCGCCACGCTCAAGGAGCTGCGGCTGGCCCCCGCGGCGATGACGGCCTCGTGCAACCCCCTGTGTGACGCCACGGCGCTCTTCGCCGCGGTGATGCAGCAGCGCGGGGACGTGGAGGAGGCGAAGCTGGCGCTGCTGGACCTGATGGCGCTCAACCCCACCTACGAGCTGGACACCAAGCGCTACTCGCGCGAGCTGCTCTCCCTGCGCGTGCAGGTGGCCACGGGGCTCAACGCGGCGCTGCGCGGTGGCGCCCAGGTGAAGTCGCGGCCCGCCGGGGCGCGCGTCTTCATCGACAACGAGTTCAAGGGCTTCACCCCCATGACGGTCCCCACGCTCGCGGTGGGCAAGCACCTCTTGCGCCTGGAGCGGCCCGGCTTCCAGGTGACGGGGCAGCTCCTGGAGGTGAGCCCCGACGACGTGGAGACCACGCTCGTGCTGCAGCCCACGGACAACTACAAGGCCTACGACGCCCGGCTGGACGCGGTGAGCAGCGAGGTCATGCGCGCGGACAAGAACACCAACAACCAGGCGGTGGCCGCGCTGGGCAAGGCGCTGGGGTTGGATCGGGGCCTCGTGGGCACGGTGCGGGACTTGCCCGACAGCGGCACCACGGAGCTGGTGATGGGGCTGTACGAGATGAACACCGGCAAACGCCTGGGCGTGCGGCGCGTGATGCTCCAGGGCGACGAGTTCGGCCAGCTCAAGTCCGAGCTGCAGCGGCTCGTCAACAACCTCATCAACGCCTCGGAGGGCGGAGCGGAGAAGAAGGTGAAGTCCTCGGATCCGCTGGACAACAGCCACGGCATGGACGAGTGGAACGCCGAGGATCAGGGCGGCAAGCGGCGCCAGCAGGAGCAGAAGCGCAAGGGTGGCGATCCGTTGGAGGGAGTGAACGGTACCGAAGACTGGTGAGCCGCGAGGCTTGTGTGGCCCCGCCCGGTGCCTAGAGTCCGGGGGCCATGCGCGCTCTCCCCCTGCTGCTGCTGTGTCCTGGCCTCGTGCTCGCCCAGACGGGGCGCATCCCCCAGTCCGCCGTACCGCCCCGGGGGGTGACGCTGCCGCCCACGTCCGCCGCGCTGGTGGACGAGGCCACGGCGCTCTCCCTCAACCCGGCGAGCCTGCGCTTCATGGGCGCCGGGCAGCTCTTCTACCTGCACGAGCGCAACCTCGTGCGCGACCAGGTGGGCGACGCGCTCTTCCTGGGCACGTCGTTCGGCGGCGGCGTGGGCGTGGGCGCGGGGGTGGAGTGGCTGCGCGGCCGGGGCCTGCCCGACTACCGCAAGACGTCCGTGGGCCTGGCGCTCGGCGCGGGCGCGCTGTCGCTCGGCGCGAGCTACCACGCCCTGGCCTCCGAGGTGCGCGCGGTGGATCGGCTCTCGGGCGTGGACCTGGGCCTCACGCTGCGCCCCGCGCGCTTCCTGTCCCTGGGCGCGGTCATCCAGGACGTGACGGCGCCCACGAGCGGGGCGTACACCCTGCCGCGCGTCTACCAGCTGGCGCTGGGCCTGCGGCCCCTGGGCGAGCGGCTGACGCTGGGCGCGGACCTGGCCGTGGCGCACGGGGACCGGCGGACGGCCCAGCTCACCTACACGCTGCGCGCCACGGTGCTGCCGGGCGTGGGGCTGGGGGCGGGCCTGTCCCATGGGCTCGTCGCGGGGGGGCCGCCGCTGGCGCTGCAGCTCGCCGCCACCCTGGACAGCTCGCGCCTGGGCCTCACCTACGCCGCGGGCGGCGCCCGGGGCGGAGGCATGGACCACGTGCTCGCGGTGCGCCTGTCGCGCGAGAACTACGCGGCGCCGCGCCTGGGCCGGGGCGTGCTCGCGCTGGTGGACCTGGATGACCGGCTGACGCCGCGCGGCGGCCTGGGCGTCAACCTGCTCGGCGTGTCGCGGGGGACGGACCCCTACCTGCGGCTGGTGCAGTGGCTGGACGACGCGGCGCACGACGAGCGGCTCAAGGGCGTGGTGCTCAAGCTGTCGGAGCTGCCCGGGGTGGACTGGGCCAAGGCGGACGAGCTGCACCGGGCGGTGCTGCGGCTGCGCGCGGCGGGCAAGAAGGTGATGGCGGTGCTGCACCAGGTGGATGACCGGACGTACCTGGTGGCCTCGGCGGCGGACGAGGTGTACGCGCTCAACGCCTCGTCGCTGCTCGTCAACGGGCTGTCGGCCCAGGTGCTGTACCTGGGGGGCACCATGGAGAAGCTGGGCGTCACGTGGGACGTGGCGCGGGTGGGCGACTACAAGACGGCCCCCGAGCAGCTCACCCGGCGCGACCTGAGCCCCGCCGAGCGCGAGACGCTCGAGGGCTTCCTGGACACGCAGACGGCCTATGACGTGGAGACGGTGACGAAGGCGCGGCGGATCACGCCCGAGCGGCTGCGCGAGGCGTGGGGCGCGGGCATCCTCACCGCCCGACGGGCCCAGGAGTTCGGGCTCGTGGACGGGGTGCTGATGCCCGAGGACTTCGACGCGAAGCTGGAGGCGCTGGTGCCCGGGGCGCGCTACGACAGCCGCTACTCGCCCCGCGACGAGCGCGACACGCGCTGGAGCCCGCGGCGGCGCATCGCGGTGGTGCCCGTGCTCGGCAGCATCGTGGGCGGCAAGAGCCGCGGCTCGCCCCTGGGCGGCGAGCTGGCCTCGGGGGCCGAGACGTTCATCCTCGCCCTGGAGCGCGCCCAGCGGGATCCCTCGGTGGTGGCCATCGTGCTGCGGGTGGACTCGCCCGGCGGCGAGGTGCTGGCCTCGGACCTGATGTACCGCGCGGTGCTCGAGGCCAGGAAGCACAAGCCCGTCATCGCCTCCATGGGCGACGTGGCGGCGTCGGGGGGCTACTACGCCGCCATGGGCGCGGACGAGATCTGGGCCCTGCCCACCACGCTCACCGGCAGCATCGGCGTCTTCTACCTCAAGCCCGCGCTCCAGGGCCTGCTCGGGGACAAGCTGGGGGTGAGCCAGGAGACGATCGGCCGCGCGCCCATGCCGGACCTGGTGAACCTGTGGCGGCCCTGGACGGACGCCGAGCGCGAGGCCATGCAGGGGTGGGTGAACGCGGCCTACGACGACTTCATCACCCAGGTGGCCACGTCCCGGAAGCTGGACAAGGAGAAGGTGGACACGCTCGCCCGGGGCCGGGTGTGGACGGGCTCGGCGGCCCACGCGCGGGGACTGGTGGACCAGATGGGCGGCTTGGTAGAGGCGGTGGCCTCGGCCCGCGCGCGCGCCCGGGTGCCCCAGTGGGAGGAGCTGGACGTGGAGGTGGTCGCCGAGCCGAGTGGCTTCCTGTCCTCGTGGGGGGGTGAACCCGGGGTGAACGTGCTGCCCCCCGCCCTCCAGCAGCTCGTGCGGGAGGCGGGGCTGGAGTCTCCCTGGCTGCTGGAGCCCGGCCTCAAGGCGGCGCGGCCCTTCTCACTCCAGGTTCGGTGAAGTCGAGCGGAAAACACCGGGGGACGAAATTCTCCCGGCTTCCGGTGTGTCCTTTGATAGGGTAGTCCCCGCGCTTTCCGAATCGGCCCCCCGGGCCATCGGGACGCTCCAGGGGCCGGCGGTTCGGTCCTCGCGAGGCTCGTGGCATCCGCGCGACCTCCTCGCGAGCAACCCCGCGGCAGACCCCTGTCCCACAGCCCGCAGAACCTCGCGCGCCCCGCCGGGGACTCCTCCTCGGAGGGGTGCGCCACAGCCCCTGTAGACCATGAGCGAAACCGACAACCGCGATCCCCGAGAGCTTCCCTCCCCCGCGGCCGCCCGTCCCGAGGCGCCCGACCTGGACGACGGCGATGACGAGGGCGACGACGGCCCCGACGAGGGCGAGGGCTCGGCCGGACCGGGACAGGCCGCGGGCGCGCCCGCGGGCCCGGGAGGCCGCCGCCGCCGCCGCCGCCGCCGCCGCCGGGGCGCCCAGGTGCACTTCACCCCGGAAGGTCAGGCCTACCGGATGGTCGCCGGACCGGACGGGCAGCAGCAACAGGTGTTCCTCACGCCCCAGGAATTGCAGCAGTACCAGCAGCGTCTGGCGCAGCAGCAACAGCAACAGCCGCAGCCGCAGCCGCAGCCCGCCCCCGGTGGCCCGCCCGCGCCGGCCGCCCCGCCGCACGCCCACGCGCCGCACCATGGCGGGGGCACCCCGCGCGCCCAGCACGTGGCCCCGCAGCCGTCGCTCACCCCCGTGGAGGGCGTGCTCGACACCGAGGCCAAGGGCCCCAATGCCTACCTGCGGCAGATCAAACGCAACCTGCTGCCCTCGCCGGATGACGCGGAGATTCCGAAGAACCTGGTGCAGAAGCTGCGCCTGCGCTCGGGCCAGTACCTCCATGCGTTCGCGCAGATGAAGGGCCAGAAGGGCCTCATCCAGCGCGTGGAGCAGGTGGACGGTCGCCCGTTGGATCAGGTCGGCCGCCTGCCCCACTTCGCGGACCTCACGTCCGTGGATCCCGTGGACCGCATCAAGCTGGAGAACGGCCACCGGGAGCTGGTGACGCGGGTGTTCGATCTCATCTCGCCCATTGGCAAGGGCCAGCGCGCGCTCATCGTGGCCCCGCCCAAGACGGGCAAGACCATCATGCTCCAGCGCATCGCCCAGGCGGTGGTGACCAACCACCCGGAGATCCACCTCATGGTGCTGCTCATCGACGAGCGCCCCGAGGAGGTCACCGACATGCGCCGCAGCATCAAGGCCGAGGTGCTCGCGTCCAGCTCGGACCGGCCCACGGGCGACCACCTGAAGATCGCCGAGCTGGCGCTGGAGCGGGCGCGGCGGCTGGTGGAGAGCGGCAAGGACGTGATGATCCTCCTGGACTCCATCACCCGTCTGGCGCGCGCCTATAACAAGGAGCAGGACAACTCGGGCCGCACGCTGTCGGGCGGCGTGGACAGCCGCGCGCTCGAGCGCCCCAAGCGCATCTTCGGCGCCGCGCGCGCCACCGAGGAGGCCGGCAGCCTCACCATCATCGGCACGGCGCTCATCGACACCGGCAGCCGCATGGACGAGGTCATCTTCGAGGAGTTCAAGGGCACGGGTAACTCCGAGGTCACCCTGGACCGCTTCCTCTCGGAGAAGCGCATCTTCCCGGCCATCAACATCGGCCAGTCCGGCACGCGCAAGGAAGAGAAGCTCTTCACCCACCGGGAGTACGAGAAGGTGAAGAAGATGCGGCAGATGCTCTTCTCCGTGAAGCCGGTGGAGGCCATGGAGGCGCTCATCAAGCGGCTGAGCCGCTACACGTACAACGACGAGTTCCTCGAGGAGCTGTGAGGCCCGTCGTGTCGGGCGTGTCGGACCCCACCTGACAAGTCCACGGCACGCGGTCATCCCGCTGGTAGTCTCCCGCCCGAGCGGGAGGCAGGTGGGATGCACGACGGACGCGCGGGTCAGCGGGGGGCGGCGCCAGCAGCGGGCGTCGGCCTCACCCCTGGCAGTCAGGTGGCGGGCTTCACCCTGATCGAGCCCCTGTCCCGGGGCAGCTCGGGCCAGGTGTTCCTCGCCGAGCGCGGGGGCCAGCGCTTCGCGCTCAAGGTCGTGCCCCTGGGCTCCTGGGGCGAGCGCGAGGTGGATGCGCTGCGCCGCGTGCGGGACGCCTCCGTGGTGCGGCTGCTCGGCTACGCCCAGTGGCCCGAGGCCGAGCCGCGCTTCCTCGTGCTGGAGATGGAGTGGGTGCGGGGCCCGCCGCTGGATGTCTGGGCGCGCGAGGCACCGCCCACGGCCGCCCAGTGGGTGGAGCGGGTGCTCCTGCCCCTGACGCGGGCGCTGGGTCAGGTGCACGCGGCCGGGGTGGTGCACCGGGACGTGAAGGAAGCCAACATCGTCGTGCGCCAGGAGGACGGGCGGCCGGTGCTGGTGGACTTCGGCTCGGCGGCCTACGAGGGCTCGCCCCGGCTCACGCAGCGGCTGCCCCCCGGCACCCCCGAGTACCGCAGTCCCGAGATGCTGCGCTTCGCCCGGGAGTGGGAGGGCGAGCCCTATGTCTCCCGGCCCTCGGATGACTGGTGGGCCCTGGGCGTCACGCTCTACACGCTGCTCACGCGCGTGCTGCCCTTCGGCGACCGGCATGGGCCGCTGGTGCGCGACATCCTCCAGCGCGCACCCGAGCCCCCGCACGCGCGCAATCCCCGGGTCCCCCCGGCGCTCGGCCAGGTGTGTCTGCGCATGCTGGAGAAGGAGCCCCCGGCCCGCTACGCCGATGCCGCCGCCCTCACCCAGGCCCTGGAGCGGGCCCTGCGCGAGGCGGACGCCTCCTGGCACGTGCCGCTCTTCGAGGCGGAGCGCCCCCCCGAGGCCCCGACCGGGGCCGCGCCCAGGGCCCCCCGGCGTGGGCGTCGCCGGGGGGCGCTGGCCGCGGGCCTGGCCGTGGCCGTGGCCGTGGCCGGGCTGTGGGTGGGCGCGCGAGGGGGCACCTCTCCGAGCGGGTCAGGGCCCTCGACCCCACGTGCCACGTCACCCCACCCCCTCCCCGCCCAGCAGGATGGGTTTTGGCGGGAAGTGGCGCCCGCCACGAAGACGGCGGAAGTTGGGCCGGGCGCGAAACCCCTGGAGTCGCCCTCCCCCGCGCCCGTCGCCCCTGCGACGCCTCGCGAGAACCCTCCCATGCGCAAGCCTCCCCCTGGCCGTTCCTCCCTTCCCGCCACCCTGGTCGCCGCCGCCGCCTGCGTGGGCGCCGCCTGCGCGAGCACGCCACGGCCCCCGCCCGCGGAGGAGTGCCCCGCGGGAAGCGAGGCGACGCGCAGGCGCTTCCGGCTGGGGCTCGAGCAGGGCTACTACGTGGGCTCCCTGAAATCCCTGGGCGAGTTCTACAAGTTCGAGAGCGAATTCACGACCGTGCGGAATGGACAGGACTCCACGCTGCTCGTGCTCGCGACGTGGGGGGACATCCCCAATCACGCCACGCTGAGCGGCCGCGTCTACTTCGAGCAGGGTCTGGTCCAGGCCCGCTACACGCGGCTCATCCTGCCCTCGGGGGAGGCCTTCCCCATCTGCGCCATGTTCCGCGAGCCCGAGGCCCCCCAGGCCGACGCCACCCCCGACAAGGCCAGCATTTACACCACCGTCGAAATATGGTTCGTGCCTCGGTTCCGCTGAGCCGCAACGAGGAGCGACGCGACCCCCATGCACCCTGTCTCCGCCGTCCTGCTGCTGCTGACGCTGAGGCAAGTCCCCTCGCCCCCGGTCTCCCCTCCGCCGCCCGCCTGCGAGGAGCATCAGACGCTCGAGCTCGCCCGGGCCGGGACGCGGGACATCTGCATCGCGCGCGGGACACTGACGGGACTGCTCTTCGACGCGCCCGTCACGGTGGAGCTCGAGGACGAGGCGCGCTTCGCCGAGGTCTTGCGCGGCCGGAGTGGCCTGGGCCTGGTGCCCCCCGCTGACCTGCGCCCCGGGGAGCGCTTCCGGTTGACGGTGCGCTTCGAGCAGGAGTCGCCCTCGCGGCCCACGACCCTGGTGCTGGTGTCCCAGTCCGCTCGGGCCACCCGGCAGGTGGATGTGTTCCGGGATCAGCGCTCGCGCGAGGCGCTGGCGCGGCAGTTGGAGGAGGAACGCGCGCGAAACCAGCGGCTCCAGGAAGAGAACCGCGCGCTGCGGGAACAGCTCGCCCCCACGCCCCCGAGCCCGCGGCCTCGCGAGGAGACAGAACCCGGTCCTCGCGGCCTCATCACCCGGGCCCTGCGCGGTCGCCCCGCGCGCCCGGGAGAAGCGCTCCGGGCCGTGCACGGGCACAGCTACCGGGCCTCGGGGCGCGTGGGGGTGCGGCTGCTCCTGGTCAACGAGGGCGACACGCCGTGGCCCCTGGCGGGCGCGGAGTTGTCGGGCCCCCGGGGCGAGCCCTTGCGCGACGTGACCGTCGTGCCCACCGGCCCCTTGAAGCCAGGAGAAGAGCGGGTCGTCCGCGTCGAGGCCCCGCTCCCGGAGGACGTCCCCCTGGAGGCCCTGCGCCTGACACTTCAAGCAGAGGACACGCGCGCCTTCACCCTGCCGGAGATTCCCCTGCCATGACACGGGGACTCGGTTAGGGTGTGCGTCCCATGTCGACCCCCCGCCCGCTGCACGCCGAAGACAAACGCTCCCCCGCCGCCGCCGAGGCCATGGCCCGCTTCCACCCGGAGGTCGTCCGCGCGGTGAGCACCGCCGTGGAACGCGATGCCGTGGTCGTGGTGGGCATGGCCCAGAATCCCTTCGTCAAGAAGGTCCGCGCCCTGCTCACCGAGGCGAACATCCCCTTCACCTACCTGGAGTACGGCAGCTACTTCGGCCAGTGGAAGGAGCGGCTCGCCGTGAAGATGTGGAGCGGCTGGCCCACCTTCCCCCAGGTCTTCGTGAAGGGCGCCCTCATCGGCGGCCATGACGACACGCGCAAGGCGCTGGAGGATGGATCCCTGCGCGCCCGTCTGGGTCAATAGCCACCGACGGATTCACCAGGAGGGCCTCCATGTCGCACCCATCCAGCTCGCCCCCTCCCCCACTCGCCGGCTACAGCCCGTCGATCGAGCTGCTGCGCGCCGCCGAGGAGCAACTCGCCGGCGCCACGACGGAGGAACTCGCGGCGGCGGCGCGGGCCTACCTGGTGCACAGCGGGCCCGCCGGAGGACGCTCGCCCACGGGCGGCGAGCTGCCCGGCTTCTACATGTGCCCCACCGTGGTGCGCGCCGGGTGGCTGGCCGTCGTGCGGGACATGCGCACGCGCACGCCGCCCCCCGTGGTCGTGACGGAACCCTCGGGCCCGGCCCTGTCCCGGACCCTGCCGGCCCTGCCCCTCGAGAAGGCTCCGCCGGCCGAGAAGGCTCCACTGGCCGAGAAGGCTCCACTGGCCGAGAAGGCCCCGCCGACCGAGACCGCCCCGTCCCCGCGGCCGGTCGCGACGCCGCGCGTGACCCTGCCGGAGCTGTGCCGGAGCGCGCGAGATCTGGCCGAGGCCGCGGGATTGCTGGGAAGCGCCGACACGGCCGCCTCGCGAGACGTGGCGCGCCTGGTGAAGAGCCTGTCGCGACGGCTGCGCGAGCAGATGCGCCAGCTCACGTCGGAAGCCGCTGCGTCTGGGAAGTGACCGGGGAGCGCCACCGGAGAGCCTCGAGGGGGGCTCCTCCACGGATCTGGCGGCGAGGCACTGCGCGCTCAGAGGGACTTGAACCCCCAACCCTTGGCTTCGAAGGCCAATGCTCTATCCAGTTGAGCTATGAGCGCTTAAGGGGGGGAAAAGGTGGGCGATTGACCGGGATCGAACCGGCAACCTCCGGAGTCACAGTCCGGCGCTCTAACCAGTTGAGCTACAATCGCCATCGCGGGCGACGACCACCTTGAGACGGGTCGCTAAGTACCGTGAAACCCGAGGCACGGCAAGCCCTTTGTCATGGGCCGGCCGCCCCCTCCCCGGTGCCCTCCACCCAGGTCCGCTTTTCCAGGAAGCCGCCGTTCCCTTGCGCTCTCGTCCCGGGCGGAGATGCTCGGAGTGCGTGTCCCAACACCACGCATTGTCCTCCCTCGGACTGGAGAACGCCCATGCCCCTGGCCCAAGCCTATGCAGCACAGAGCGCCACGTCGCCCCTCTCTCCCTTCACGGTGGAACGCCGCGAGCCGGGACCGCATGACGTGCTCATCGACATCCACTACTGCGGCGTCTGCCATTCGGACGTCCACCAGAGCCGCGCCGAGTGGGGCCCCCTGGGTGGGGCCGTGTTCCCCATGGTCCCCGGCCATGAGATCACCGGGCTCGTGGCGCGGGTGGGAGAGAAGGTCTCGCGCTTCAAGCGCGGCGACCGGGTCGGCGTGGGCAGCTTCGTGGACTCCTGCCGCCAGTGCGCGCCCTGCCGCCAGGGGGAGGAGCAGTACTGCGACCGCGGCATGGTCGTCACGGGCATCACCCCCACCTACGGCGGCTACTCCACGAGCATCACCGTGGACGAGAACTACGTGTTGCGCATCCCCGACGCGCTCCCGCTGGAGCGCGCCGCGCCGTTGATGTGCGCGGGCATCGCCGCCTACTCCCCGCTGCGCCACTATGACGTCAAGCCCGGCAGCACGCTGGCCGTCGTCGGCCTGGGGGGCCTCGGCCACATGGTGGTGAAGTTCGCCTCGGCCATGGGGGTGGAGGTCACCGTGCTCAGCAACTCCCCCGCCAAGCGCGACCATGCGCACACCCTGGGCGCCCGGCACTTCGCCCTGACGTCCGAGGCGGACACCTTCCAGAAGCTCGCCGGACGCTTCGACTTCGTCTTCGACACCGTCACCGCCCCCCACGACCACAACCTCTATCTGCACCTGCTGAAGCTGGATGGCACCCTGGTCCTGCTGGGCGCCCCCACGCCGTCCACGCCCCTGATGGCGTTTCCGCTCATCATGCGCAGACGGAAGATCGGGGGCTCGCTGGATGGCGGCATCCGCGAGACGCAGGAGATGCTCGACTTCTGCGCCAGCCAGGGCGTCATGGCCGACACCGAGCTCATCCCCATCCAGAAGATCAACGAGGCCTTCGAGCGACTGCTCAAGGGCGACGTCTACTACCGCTTCGTGGCCGACCTGCGCGCGCTGCGCGAGGCGTGAGCCGGCTCACCCGCGCCGGGCGATGATGAGCACGTAGCCCAGGCTGCGCCGGTAGAGTTCCGCCGCCTGGACCCAGGCCTCGCGCAGCTGGCTCATCGCGGCCTCGCCCATCGCCGCGCGCAGCGTCTCATTGTGGTGCTCGAAGCTCTTCATGAGGTGGGGCAGCGTCGGCAGGGTGTTGGTGCTGATGTCCAACACCTCCTCCACCTCCAGGCCACTCTCGGCGAGCAGCGTGCGGTAGTCGGGCAGCGAGATGGCCGACTGCATCAGGAAGGCCCCCCGGATGAAGGACGCCTCGTCGCTCGTCAGAGGCGTCCGGTAGATCATGTCCGAGATGCCAATCCGGCCCCCCGGCACCACCACCCGCCGCATCTCCCGAAGCACCTGCGCGCGCGCGGGCATGTGCAACAAGGACTCGAGCGCCCAGGCCGCTTGGAACGCGCCGTCCTCGAAGGGCAGCGACATGGCGTCCGCGTACTGGAAGCGCACCCGCTCCCCCAACCCCGCCGCGGCGGCGCGTTGATTGCCCTGATCGACCTGGACCTGGCTGACGGTCACGCCCGTCACCCGACAGCCGGTCTCCCGGGAGATCCGCATGGCGGGATGGCCCAGCCCACACCCCACGTCGAGCAGATGCGCCGTGGCGGGCAGCCGCATCCGCTGGATCATCATCTCCGTGAGCAGCTCCTGCGCGGCGACGAGCGACAGCTCCTGTTTGTCTTCTGGCCAATAGCCATAGTGGATGTTCGCGCTCGACATGAGTTCGAACAGCTGGCTGGTCTGATCGTAGTAACGGCCCACGAACTCGGGGGTCAGGGAATCCATGCGGCTCCTCGGGGGGTGATTGTCATTGAGAGGCAAAAGACTCGCTCAGTTCGACAAATCATTGTGGGAAGGTCAAGCCTTCCCACCCTCGGTGTCTCGGCGCACCCACGCGTGGACTCCCAGGCCACAAAAGCCTCATCTCCTCTCATGTATTCGACCTTGAACACTTCACGGTCCCCTCTAAGCTCTCACGTTCGAGGATGATTTCCGTGCCCGATCCGCTTCAGAAGTTCGAGTGCAGCACGACCATCAGTCATGAGGATCCGCTCGTCCGGGATCACCGCGTTCACGGTGTGCGCATCATGCCCGGGGTGGTCTTCCTGGACATGGTGCTCCGCGCGCTCGCGCCCCACGGCATCGACGTCGCGGACGTGGAACTGCGCCACGTGCTGTTCAGCGAGCCCATCGCCACCACGGAGCGCTTCGACAGACGGGTGCGCCTGCGCTTCACGCCCCTCGGCCCGGAGCCCCGCGGCTGGCAGGTGATCGCGGAGAGTCATCCCCTGGGCGGCGGCGGGGAGCCCGCGCCCACGCCCACCGAGAACTTCCGCTGCGAGGTGCACGTCACGCGGCAGCCGCTCGAGGGCACGCTGGACGTGGCGGCCTTGATGGCGCGGGCGTCGCGGACCGCGGACGTGGACGACGCCTACGTCTACGCGCGCGGCGCGGCCATCGAGCACCTGGAGTTCATGAAGGGCCAGGGCCGGCTCTACTTCCACGAGGGCAGCGTGCTCGCGGCGTTGCACCTGAGCGCGCCGGCCCGGGAGCACCTGGAGGACTTCCTCCTCCACCCCGTCTTCCTGGACAGCTCCACGCTCGTCCCCTTCCTCTACATGCAGCAGCGTCCAGAGCTGGCGCTACAGCCCTTCATCCCCATCCACATCGAGTCGTTCCGAGCGGCGGGCCCCCTGGGCGAGCGCGTCCTCGTGCACGTGCGCCAGTCCAGCACGGGGCTGGTGGCCAACGATCTCTTCTCCAGCGACATCGACTTCTACTCGCCCGAGGGCCGGCGGCTCGCGTCCATGCGCAAGCTGTCCACCAAGCGCATCCGCTCCGAGTCCCTCATCTCGCGGCTGCGACACCCCGGGGAGCCGGAGCCCGTGTCCGCCCCGCCCCCCGCGCCGAAGGAGGCCCCGACCGCCTCCGTCCTCGACTACCTGCGCCGCCTGCTCGCCTCCGAGCTGAAGGTGGCCCCCGACACCCTCGACGACGCGGAGAACTTCTACGCCCAGGGGTTCGACTCCAGCCACCTGCTGCACATCGTGCGGCGACTGGAGCAGGACCTCGAGCGCAAGCTCTACCCCACGCTCCTGTTCGAGCACAGCACCCCGCGCGAGCTCGCGGACTACATCGAGCAGCACCACCCCGAGGCCCTCTCGCGGCTCGTCGCCCCGCCGGAGCCCGCCGCCCCGCGCGCGCGCCCGTCCGCGCCGTCGGCCCGTGACGTGTCCCCCGCGCCCGTCCTCACGCGGCAGGACGAGCCCATCGCCATCATCGGACTGGCGGGCCGCTACCCCCAGGCCGAGGACCTCGACACCTTCTGGGACAACCTCCAGGCGGGACGGGACTGCATTAGCGAGGTCCCCCCGGAGCGCTGGAACCACGCCCCGTGGTTCGATCCCACCGCCACCCGGCCGGGCAGCACGCATGGCAAGTGGGGCGGCTTCCTGCGGGACATCGACCAGTTCGACACCCGGCTGTTCCACCTGTCGCCCCGGGAGACCGAGCTCATGGATCCCCAGGAGCGCTTGTTCCTGGAGACGGCCTGGCAGGTGCTGGAGGACGCGGGCTACGCGGGCCGCGCGCTGCGGGGCCGCCGGGTGGGCGTGTTCGTGGGCGTGATGTGGAGCCAATACACGCTGCTCGGCGTGGAGGAGACCCTCAAGGGCCACCCCGTGACGCCCTCGGCCTTCCCCTCGTCCGTCGCCAACCGCGTCTCCTATTTCTTCAACTTCCGCGGCCCCAGCATGGCCCTGGACACCATGTGCTCGTCGTCGCTGACGGCCCTGCACCTGGCCTGCGAGAGCCTGCGCCGGGGGGAGTGCGAGCAGGCGCTCGTGGGCGGCGTCAACCTCATGCTCCACCCGAGCAAGTACGTCTTCCTCACCGAGCACCGGATGCTCGCCAGTGACGGGCGGTGCCGGGCGTTCGGCGAGGGCGGCAGCGGATACGTGCCCGGCGAGGGCGTGGGCGCCGTCCTGCTCAAGCCCCTGTCCCGCGCCGAGGCGGATGGGGACTACATCCATGGCGTCATCCGCGCGACGCTCATCAACCACGGCGGCCGCGCCAACGGCTACACCGTGCCGGATCCCGACGTCCACGCCACGCTCATCTCCGAGGCCCTGGAGCGCTCGGGCGTGGAGCCGGGGACGCTCAGCTACATCGAGGCGCACGGCACCGGCACCAGCCTGGGTGACCCCATCGAGATCTCCGGGCTGGGCAAGGCCTTCTCGGGCAAGACGACCCCCGGGTGGAGCTGTGCCATTGGCTCGGTGAAGTCCAACATCGGGCACCTGGAGGCCGCCGCGGGGATCGCGGGGCTGACCAAGGTGCTGCTCCAGATGCGCCACCGCAAGCTGGTGCCCTCGCTCCACGCGCGGCCGCTCAACCCCTTCATCGACTTCGCGGCCACGCCCTTCCGGGTCCAGCGGGAGCTGGCCGAGTGGCCCGAGACGCAGGGCACGCCCGGACGCGCCACGCCCCGTCGCGCGGGCTTGAGCTCGTTCGGCGCGGGCGGCGCCAATGCCCACGTCATCCTCGAGGAGTACGTGGACACCCGCCCCGAGCCCTCCCCGAGGGATCGGCCCCAGGTCATCGTGCTGTCCGCGCTCAAGGAGGATCGGCTCCGTCCCTACGCGGAGCGGCTCCTGGGCTTCCTGGATCGGCAGGCCGCGCCGGAATACACGGGACCGCGCGCCAGCCTCGTGCAGATCGCCCATGCGCTCCAGACCCGCAACGAGGCCATGGCGGCGCGGCTCGCGTGGATCTCCTCCAGCCAGGAGACGCTGCGGGTGCAGGTGCGGCGCTACCTCGAGGACCAGCCCGACCCGGAGGGCCGCTTCCAGGGACTGGTTCGCGCCGAGAAGTCGGCCGGAGTTCGCGCGCCGCGGGGCGAGGAGCTCTCCGCCTTGAGGGACCTGGCGGCGCGCTGGGTCGACGGAGAAGACATCGACTGGGCGGCGCTCCACGCCCACGGCAGGCCCCGGCGCCAGCCCCTGCCCCCCTACCCCTTCGCCCGGCGCTCGTACTGGCTGCCCAGGACGGAGCGGGCCCTTCCCGTCGCCCAGGGCCCCCAGCGGCTCCATCCCCTGCTGGAGCGCAACACCTCCACGCTCACGGCGGTGCGCTTCACCACGGCCTTCTCGCGAGCGGAGCCCCTGCTGGCGGACCATCGCGTGGGCGGACGTCCAATGCTGCCGGGCGTGGTGTGTCTGGAGATGGCGCTCGCCGCGGCCCGGCTCGCGGGGGCCGCCTCCGAGCTGTTCCCGAGGGACGTCACCTGGGCGAGTCCCGCCGAGCCGTCCGACCAGAACACCCTCGAGGTCTCCCTGGAGCTGGAGAAGCAGGGAGAGCACCTGGGCTTCCGCCTCGTCGGCGCCGAGGGGCTCCTCCACGCGCAGGGCCGGTTGAGTCGCGGCGAGGCGCCGCCCGAGGCCCGTTCCGCCCAGGGCCCCGAGGCCCTCCGCGCCCGCTGCCCGAAGGTCTTGTCCGCGGAGGACTGCTACGGCCTGCTCGCCACGCGGGGCCTGGACTATGGCGAGACGCTGCGCACCCTGCACACGCTCCACGTGGGCACGGACGAGGCGCTCGCCGAGCTGCGGCTGCCCGGCGACCCGGCCGTCCCCGGCGACGTCACGCTCACGCCCGCCTTGTTGGACGGCGCGCTGCAGGCCGTCATCGGACTCGTGGCGGCCTCGTCGGGCGAGCGTTGGCTCCCGTCCTCCCTCGGGGCGGTGCACGCCTGGCGGCCCCTGCCCTCCACGTGCTTCGTCCATGTCACGCGCAAGGGGCGGCGCCAGGACGTGGAATTCTTCGATCTGCTGTTGCTCGACGCGGCGGGGACGGCGCTCGCGCGGCTGGAGGACTTCGCCATCCGGCGGGTGCCCGGTCCCTCGCGCTCGACCACCCGGGCCCTGGGTGAGGCCTGGGTGCCCGCGCCCGCGCCCCGCGCGACCTTCGAGGCGACGGGCCCCCTGCTCGTCTTCGCCCGGGACACCGCCCTGCGCGACGAACTGCGCGGTCGGCTCTCCGTCCCCGTGCTGCTCGTCCGGCCGGGAGCCGACTTCCACTCGCTCGGCGATGGGGTCTACGAACTCGCGCCCGGACAGCCCGAGCAGGCCGAGCAGTTGCTGCGGACCCTGCGTGAGGTCGGACAGCTGCCCACGGCGGTCCTCCATGCGTGGGCCGGGCGGCGCGCCCCCACGGGGGATGAGTCGAGCGTGAACGAGGACCTGAGCCAGGGCCTGTACACCCTGATGGGGTTCACCCGGGCGTGGGTGCGGGCCCGGCCCGTGCCCCGGCTCCAGTTGCTGTGCGTGACCTCCGGGGACGCGGCGTCCGCGCCCCCGCACGCCGCGCTCTCGGGCTTCTGCAAGACCATCAACCTCGAGCAGCGCGCCCTGCGCTACCGCGCGGTGGAGCTGCCGGATGCGTCCCCCCGAGCCACGGCGGACCTCTTGCTCCAGGAGCTGTCGTGCACCGAGGACGGGGATGACACCATCCGCCACGGAGCCCACGGCCGCGAACGCTCGCGGCGCGTCCGGCTGTCCCTGTCCGGAGGGGACACCCCGGTGCTGCGGGACCAGGGCGTCTATCTGCTCACCGGAGGGCGCGGCGGACTCGGCCTGCTCTTCGCTCGCTTCCTGGCCCAGCAGCACCGGGCGCGCATCGTCCTGGCGGGACGCGCGCCGGAGGATGCCGCCCTGAGCGAGCAGCTCCAGGCGCTGCGCGCGCGAGGGGCCGAGGTCGTGTACCTGCGCGCGGACGTCTCGCGCGAGGCCGACGTGCGGGCCCTGGTCAACGAAGTGGTGGAGCGCTTCGGGACCCTCCACGGTGTCATCCACTCCGCCGGCGTCCTGCGCGACGCGATGATCACCAGCAAGCGCCTCGAGGATGCCCACGAGGTGATCCGGCCCAAGGTCCTCGGCGCCCTCCACCTGGACCAGGCCACACGCCACCTGCCCCTCGACTTCTTCGTCCTGTTCTCCTCGCTGGCGGGGACCCTCGGCAACGTGGGACAGAGCGACTACGCCTTCGCCAATCGGTTCCTGGATCACTTCGCGCGGACGCGGGCGGCCCAGGTGCGCGAGGGCCAGCGGCGCGGACGCTCGCTGTCGATCGCCTGGCCCCTGTGGCGCGAGGGCGGCATGCACGTGGACGCCCAGACCGAGCAGCATCTGCTGCGCACGCTGGGCATGAAGCCCCTGAGCACGGAGGCCGGACTCGACTTCTTCGTTCAGGCCCTGCGGGCCCCCGCGCCCGTGATGGCCGTCGTGGAGGGAGACCTCGCGACCATCGATCGCGCCTTCGACGTGGGCGATGCGCCGCCCGCTCCCGTGTCCGTGCCCGCGCCTGTGCCCGCCCTGGATCCGGACATCCTGTCCACCCTCGCCGAGGTGCTCTCCGTGGACCGCACGGAGATCGATCCCGAGGCGAGCCTGGAGGACCACGGCTTCGATCCCGCCTCCCTGATGATGCTGGGCGCGCGGCTGAGTGAGCGCCTCGGGAGAACCCTGAGCCCGCGTCAGCTCGTCGAGCACCCCACCGTGCGCGCCCTGTGTCAGGCCCTCGGGGCGACGCCCGCCCCGTCCGCGCGCCCGCCCCCACCGCCCGAGCCGCCCCCGACGCCCGGGGTGCGCGACACGCGCCCCGTCTCCCCGCCCGCCGCGGCGGACGCCCTGCGCCAGCGGGTCCGGACGCAGGTCCTCCAGACCGCGGCCGCCATCCTCAAGATGGAGGTCGCGGATGTGGACCCGGACACGGACCTGCGGGACTTCGGCTTCGACTCCATCTCCATGACCCAGCTCGCCACACGACTGCGCGAGCAGCTCGGCGTGGACCTCACGGCCGCGATGCTCTTCGAGCACGATCGGCTCGGCTCGCTCGCCGAGCATCTGCTCGCCGCCCATGGCGAGGCCCTGAGCGCCCGGTTCACGGGGGGGGCCCAAGCGCCCACGCCCCTGGCGCGTCCCGAGCCGATACCCGAACCCAGGCCCGAGCCGAGGCCCACGCCCATGCCCGAGCCGCGCCCCATCCCGCGAACCGGGCCCGACGTGTCCGAGCCCATCGCGATCATCGGCATGGGCGGCATGTTCCCGCGCTCACCGGACCTCGAGAGCTTCTGGCGGAACCTGGAGCAGGGACGAGACCTGATCGAGGAGATTCCCGCCTCGCGCTGGGACTGGCGGGCCCTCGAGGGCGACCCCTTGAGCGAGCCGAACCGGACCCACAGCCGGTGGGGCGGTTTCATCGACGACGTCGAGTCCTTCGACGCCGCCTTCTTCCGCATCACGCCCCGCGAGGCGGCGCTGATGGACCCCCAGCACCGGCTGTTCCTGCAGCTCGCCTGGAACACCCTGGAGGACGCCGGCTACCGGCCCTCGTCGCTCGCGGGGAGCAAGACGGGCGTGTTCGTGGGGATTGGCACCACCGACTACCACGACCTGTTGAGGGACTTCGGCATCCCCGCGGACGCGCACACCGCCACGGGCAAGGCGCACTCGGTGCTGCCCAACCGGATCTCCTTCCTGCTCGACCTGCACGGCCCCAGCCTGCCCGTGGAGACCGCGTGCTCCAGCTCCCTGGTGGCCCTCCACCACGCGGTGCAGGCCCTGCGCTCGGGCCAGTGCGAGCTGGCGCTCGTGGGCGGCGTCAACCTGCTGCTCAGCCCCCAGCTCTACTTCTCGTTCAGCCGCGCGGGCATGCTCTCCGCGGACGGCCGGTGCAAGACGTTCGACGCGAGCGCCAACGGCTACGTGCGCGGGGAAGGACTCGGGGCCCTGCTGCTCAAGCCCCTGTCGCGCGCCGAGGCGGACGGGGACTTCATCCAGGCCGTCATCCGGGGCAGCGCCATCAACCACGGCGGCCGGGCCCAGGCGCTGACGGCCCCCAACCCCACCGCCCAGGCGGAACTCCTGGTGGCCGCCTACGAGGATGCGCGGGTGGACCCCGCCACCGTGGGTTACATCGAGGCGCACGGGACGGGCACGCGGCTGGGGGACCCCATCGAGGTCATCGGCCTGCGCCATGCCTTCGAGCGGTTCGCCCAACGCGGGGGCCGGTCCACGCCCGGACAGGCGCACTGCGCCCTCGGCTCGGTCAAGACGAACATCGGCCACCTGGAGACGGCCGCGGGCATCGCGGGGCTGCTCAAGGTGGTGCTCGCCCTGCGCCACCGCACCCTGCCCGCCAGCCTCCACTTCCAGACGCCCAACCCCGAGCTGCGCCTGGAGGGCAGTCCGTTCTACGTCAACGCCCGCACGCAGCCCTGGGCCGCGCCGCGTGACGGCGAGGGACGGGAGACGCCCCGACGGGCGGGCGTGAGTTCCTTCGGCTTCGGCGGCACCAACGCCCACGTCGTGCTGGAGGAGTACCGTCCCCGCGCGCCCCGGTCCGAGGGAAGCCGCTCGCCCCAACTGGTGGTGCTGTCGGCCCGCGAGCCCGCCACGCTGCGGGCCTCCGCCGAGCGGCTGCGCGCGGTGCTGCGCCAGCCCGGACGGCCGTCCCTGGAGGAGCTCGCCTACACCCTCGCGGTGGGCCGGGAGGCCATGCCCGAGCGGCTGGCGCTCGTGGCGGGGACGCTCGACGAGCTCGTGTCGCGGCTGGACGCCTGGCTCGAGCGCGGAACCGCCGAGCAGGTGCATGTCGGCGCCGCGGAGTCGTCGCGGCTGCATGAGGCGCTGCTGGGAGGCGCCGCCGGTGCCGTCTTCCTCGACGCGTTGGTGTCCGGCGGCGAGCTCGATCGGCTGGCGCGGCTGTGGGTGAGTGGCGCGAGCTTCGATCTCGCGCGGCTCCATCCCGGCGGGGGACGGCGGGTGCCGCTCCCGGGCTCTCCGTTCGCGCGCACCCGGCACTGGTTGCTGCCCGCGCCCGCGGACCGGGTGTTCACCGGCCGCCCGGAGCCCCGGCCCGAGGCCGCGCCCGAAGTCGCGCCCGTGGCCCTCGCGCCGCCGAGCGCCTCCGCGTCCAGCGCGCTCCAGGTCCTCACCCAGACCCTCGCGACCATCGCCCGGCTCGATCCCGCCGCCCTCCAGCCGACGGCGGACTTCGAGAGCTACGGGATGAACTCCATCCTCATCGCCGAGTTCCACCAGAAGCTCGAGGCGATGGTCGGCAAGCTGCCCATCACGCTGTTCTTCAAATACAAGAACCTCGCGGACCTGGCGGCGTACCTCGAGGTGGAGCACGCGGAGGGCCTCCGCGCACCTCCGCCGGAGCCCCGGGCCCTGCCCGCGCCCGCCCCCGCGCCCCGCCCCCCGTCCGAGCCCCGGCCCGAGCGCATGGACATCGCCGTCATCGGGATGAGTGGCCGCTATCCCCAGGCGGAGGACCTGGAGCACTACTGGCGCAACCTGGAGACGGGCCGGGACTGCATCGAGGAGATTCCCACGGCGCGCTGGGACTACCGGCCCCTGTTCGATGCCACGCGCCGCCAGCCGAACTCCATCTACGCGCGCTGGGGTGGCTTCCTGGAGGGCGTGGACCGCTTCGACGCGGCCTTCTTCCAGATCTCCCCGCTGGTCGCGCGCTACATGGACCCGCAGGAGCGCCTGTTCCTGGAGACCGCCTGGGCCTGCCTGGAGGACGCGGGCCACACCCGGGCGAGCCTGGCCCGCGCGGACGCGGGCGATCAGCGCGCCCCGGTGGGCGTGTTCGTGGGCGTCACCTACAACGAGTACGCCCTGCTGGGCGCCCAGGAATGGGCCCGGGGCAACCGCATCCCCATCAACACCCAGGCCTTCTCCATCGCCAACCGGGTGTCCTACGCCCTCAACCTGAGCGGACCGAGCCTCACCCTGGACACGGCCTGCTCGTCGTCGCTCAACGCGGTGCACCTGGCGTGTGAGAGCCTGCGCTCCGGGGCGTGCGAGCTGGCGATCGCGGGCGGCGTGAACCTGTCCCTGCACCCGAGCAAGTACGTGATGCTGTGCGCCAACCGCTTCGCCTCGAGCGACGGCCGCTGCCGCAGCTTCGCCGAGGGCGGCGACGGATACGTGCCGGGCGAGGGCGTGGGCGCCGTCCTGCTCAAGCCCCTGGCCCAGGCCCTGCGCGATGGGGACGTCATCCACGCGGTCATCAAGGGCAGCGCGCACAACCACGACGGCAAGACCCATGGCTACACGGTGCCCAACCCCGTGGCGCAGACCGAGGTCATCCTCACGGCGCTGCGGCGCGCGGGCGTCGATCCCCGGACGCTCGGCTACGTGGAGGCGCATGGCACCGGCACCAGCCTGGGAGACCCCATCGAGGTCACGGGCCTGACGGACGCCTTCCGCCGCCACACGGAGGACCGGGGCTTCTGCGCCATCGGCTCGGTCAAGGCCAGCATCGGCCACCTGGAGTCCGCGGCGGGCATCGCCCAGTTGCACAAGGTCCTGTTGCAGATGAGGCACCGGCGGCTCGCCCCCACCCTCATCCACGGCGGACGACTCAACCCCCACATCGACTTCGCCCGGACGCCCTTCGTCGTCCAACGCGAGGCCGCGCCGTGGCGCGCGCCCGCTGGCGAGCCCCTGCGCGCGGGCATCAGCAGTTTCGGCGCGGGAGGCGTCAACGTGCACGTGGTCCTCGAGTCCTGGGAGGACCCGAGGCCCCCCTCCCCCTCCCGCGCGGCACGTCCCGAGGTCATCGTCCTGTCCGCCCGCTCGCCCGAGCGGCTGCGGATGCAGGCCCGGCGGCTGCTCGACTTCCTGGAGGCGCGGCCCGGCTGGGGCGCGGACGCCTGGGCCTCGCTCGCCTTCACGCTGCGCATGGGCCGCGAGGCGATGGCCGCCCGGCTCGCTTTCGTGGCGGAGGACGTGACCCAGTGCCGCGACCAGCTTCGCGCCTACCTGGCGCACGCCCAGGACCCCGCGGCGCTCCAGGCCCGGGGACTCTTCACGGCGACCCTCACGGAGCCGCGCTCACCGCCTGGAGAGACCACGGCCTCCGCGCTGCGGGCACTCGTCGACCGCGGTGATCACGCCGCCATCGCCCGCGCCTGGGTCGAGGGTGCCGCCTGGCCCTGGGCGGACCTGCATCCCGAGGGGACGCCCCGCCGCATCTCGCTGCCCACCTATCCCTTCGCCGGAGAGCGCTACTGGATCGAGAACACCGAGCCGCCCACGCCCCCGCCCGGGCCCTCGGCACCGGCTCGGGAGACGGGCGAGGCCCCGTCCATGCGGCGGCGGCTGTTGGACGCGCCCCAGGCGGAGCGACAGGCCTTGTCGATCCGTCTGCTCGGGGAGCTCGTGGCACGCATCCTCGCCTATGCCCCCGGCACCTCCCCTGCCCCCGAGGAGGGCTTCTTCGACCTGGGCATGGAGTCGGTGCAGGCCATGCTGCTCGTGGAGCGCCTGGAGACCGAGCTCGGTCTCGACCTGTACCCGACCCTCGCCTTCGATCACCCGAACCTGCGCGCCCTCGCGGACTTCCTGCTCGAGCGGCTGGGAACCGGTGAAGCACGTGCCGAGGAGGTCCGGACGGAGCCGCGCCCTGGAGAGGTGGTGCTCGCCCGGCAGGAATGGCGCGATGCGCCTTCCGCGCCGCCGCCCGGAGGAACCCTCGGAGGGATCCTGCTGGTGGGCGCGCGGCCCGAGCACGTGGACGCCTTCCGCGAGGCCCTGCGCGAGCGGCGGCTCGCAGCGCCCGTGGTGGGCGCGCACCTCGGCGCCCGGTTCATCGGCACCGAGGCGGCGCTCGCGTTCGACCCCGCCCAGCCGGACCAGGTGCACCAGTTGCTCACCTGGCTGGAGGAACGGGGCCTGCGTCCGAGCCATGTCTTCCACCTCGGCGCGCTCGATGGCACGCGGGAGCGGGAACCCACGCGGGAGCTTTCGCACCTGATGGGACTCGCGCGGGGAGTGCTCACGCACGGGACCGAGGGCTCGGTGCACCTCGGCTACGTCTGTGCCCTGGAGGAGGGGGCCTGGTCCCCGGCCCAGGCCGCCCTGGGAGGCTTCGCGCGCGCGCTCGGCCTGGAGACGCCCCGGTTGACGTGTCGGCTCCTGGCCGTGGACGCGGACGTGGGCACCCCCGCGGACGTCGCGCGGCTGGCGTTGGACAACCGCGGAGACGACGCGGTCGAGGTCCAGTACGTGAAGGGCCGCCGGCAGGTCCGCGAGCTGATCGAGCTGCCTCCGGGCGCCGAGCACGCTCCGCCGGTGCGACGGGGCGGGGCGTACCTCATCACGGGAGGCTCGGGCGGACTGGGCTTGATGCTGGCGGAGCATCTCGTACGGACCTTCCAGGCACGTGTCGCGCTCACCGCCCGAGGCGAGCTCGATCCGGCCCGGAGACAGCGGCTGGACGCCCTGCGCGCGGGCGGAGCCGAGGTCGTGTACGTGCGCGGAGACGTGAGCGAGCGGGACTCGGCCCATCAGGTGGTCCAGGAGGCCTGCGCCCGGCTGGGCACGCTGCACGGCATCATCCACGCGGCGGGAGCGACCCGGGACGGCCTGGTCGTGGCCAAGGTGTGGGAGCAGATGGCCGCGGTGCTGGGCCCCAAGGTGCACGGCACGCTGCACCTCGACGAGGCCAGCCAGCACCTGCCCCTGGACTTCTTCGCCCTGTTCTCCTCGACGGCCGCCATCACCGGCAACGTGGGCCAGAGCGATTACGCCTTCGCCAACGCGTTCCTCGATGCCTTCGCCACCGAGCGGGAGGCGAAGCGGGCGCGCGGCGAGCGTGCCGGACGCACGGTGTCGTTCAACTGGCCGCTGTGGGCCGAGGGCGGCATGCGCGTGGACGAGCAGACGCTGCGCTTCATGGAGCGCCGGGGCGGGCTCACCCCGCTGCCCACCGCGCTCGGGCTGTCGGTCTTCGAGCAGGGCCTGTCCCAGGAAGGCGCGCAGCGCGTGGTGTTCCACGGCGATCGGAACACCATCGTCCAGCGCTTCGGCATCCGGCCCCCGCGCCTCGAAGCGAAGGCGGCGCCAGCCGTCGCCCCCGCGCCCGTGGCCGCGCCTGCGGGCCGTGAGCCCATCGCCATCGTCGGCATGGCGTGCCGGTTCCCCGGAGGCTGCGACAGTCCCGAGGCCTTCTGGCGCTTCCTGCTCGCGGGAGGTGATGCCATCGTCGACGTCCCCGGAGAGCGCTGGGACAACGCGGCCCTCTTCGACGCGGACCCGGACGCTCCCGGCAAGGTGTACGTGCGCCAGGGTGGCTTCCTGCGCGAGTCCCCCGCGCTCTTCGACGCGCGGCTGTTCGGCATCTCCCCGCGCGAGGCCGCGGACATGGACCCTCAGCAGCGCCTGCTGCTCGAGATGTCCTGGGAAGCGCTCGAGCGGGCCGGACTCGCGCCCGACAGCCTCGCGGGCAGCCCCGTGGGCGTGTTCGTGGGCATGGGCGGCGCCGAGTACGCGCTGCTGCCCCGGAACGCCCAGCAGTTCAACTCCTACACGGCCACGGGACTGGCGACCAACATCGCCTCGGGGCGGATCGCCCACCGGCTGGGCCTGCAAGGCCCCGCGCTCACGGTGGACACGGCGTGCTCCTCGTCGCTGATGGCCGTGCACCTCGCGTGCGACAGCCTGCTTCGGGGGGAGTCCGAGGTGGCCCTGGCCGGCGGCATCAACCTGATGCTGTCGCCGTACACGACCGTCTCGCTGTGCCGGCTGCGGGCCCTCGCCCCCGACGGCCGCTGCAAGACCTTCGACGCCTCGGCGGATGGCTACGGCCGCGCGGAGGGCGGCGGCATGATCGTGCTCAAGCGCCTGGCGGATGCCCGGAGGGATGGAGATCCGGTGCTCGCCGTGCTGCGCGGCTCGGCGGCCAACCACGACGGCGCGAGCAGCGGGCTGACGGTGCCCAACGGGCTCGCGCAACAAGCGCTGCTGCGCAAGGCGCTGGAGTCGGCGGGACTGCGGCCCCAGCGTGTCTCCTACGTCGAGGCCCACGGAACGGGCACGCCGCTCGGGGACCCCATCGAGATGCACAGCCTGGGCGCGGTGTACGGACAACGCCCGGACGCGGAGCGGGCCTTCACGGTCGGCGCGGTGAAGGCCAACCTGGGCCACCTGGAGGCCGCCGCGGGCATCGCCGGCCTCATCAAGACCGTGCTCTGCCTCCAGCACCGGACGATTCCGAGGCAGCCCCACCTGCGCCAGCTCAACCCCCGCATCCGCCTGGAGGCCATGCGGGCCCGGCTGGCCTGGGACACGCTGACGTGGGATGAACCGGACCGGCTCGCGGGCGTGAGCGCGTTCGGCTTCTCCGGCACCAATGTCCACGTCCTCGTGGGGGAGGCGCCCACCGCCCCGCCGTCCGCGTCCGCGCGGTCCCGGCCCGTGCACTGGCTGCCGCTCTCGGCGCGGGACGAAGCCGCGCTGCGCGCCCTCGCCCTGCAGTGGCGGGAGCGGTTGGCGGGAGAACCGGAGCAGCGGCTCCCCGGACTGTGCGCCGCCGCGACACGCTCGCGTGGGCACCTCGAACACCGCGCCAGCGTGGTGGCCACGGACGGCACGGGGCTGTCCACCGCGCTCCTGGCCCTGAGCGAGGGCCGGGACGCCGAGGGCTTGCGGCGGGGGGTCATTCCGCAAGGCACGCTCCCGCGCCTCGCGATCGCCCTTCCCCATGAGGGCGAGTTCTCCGCCACCGTGGCCGCGCTGCATCCGGTGGAGCCCGTGTTCGCGGCGGCCTACGACGCGTGCGGTGCCATCGCCACGGAGCTGCTGGGCGGGAACACGCGTGCGCTGGACGCACGGGCGCTCACCACGTTCCGAGCCCAGTACGCGCTGCTGGCCCTGCTGGACCATTGGGGTCTGGCCCCAGACACGCTGCTGGCCGATGGCCAGGGGCTCTACGTCGCGGCCTGCCACGCCGGTGCGCTGACGCTCCGGGACGCCCTGGGCTGTCTGCTGCGCGACCTGGGACTGCGCGGCGCCTTCACCCCCGAGCCCCAGCGGCTCGGCGTTCCCCGGTTGCGCCTGCTGCGCACGCGGGCCGAGGCGCTCATCGATGCGCGCCTGGCGGCACGCGCCGACACCTGGGCGGGCGCGCAGTCCGCGACCGGTGATTGGGCACGGGCCCTGACGGGCTTGGAGGGCTCGGAGCAACGGGTGCTGCTGAGCCTGGGGGACACGGGCCGCGACTGGCCCCGCGTCACCACGGAGCACGCCCCCTGGAAGACGCTGCTCGACTGCGTGGCCCTCCTGCACACGCAGGGGCTCGCCCCACGGCGCCGCCCCTTCACCGAGGGCACACGCTTGGCGGAGGGTCCGCTGCCCACCTACCCCTTCCAGCGCAAGCCGCACTGGCTCCGCCCCCCGGCGGAGGACGAGGGTCCCTCCATGTCCGTTTTCGAGGGATCTCCCCAAATCACGCCACGCCGTGAACGGGAGTTCGCCTACCGGCTCAGCCACGCGCGCCTGCCGGACCTGGCCGACAACCATGGCATCGCCCACATCGGCCACTGGCAGGAGCTCATCACCCGGGCCGTGCGTCAGCACCTCGGCCTGCGCTCCTTCGTGCTGCGCGAGGTGCGCTACCTCGTCGCCTTGCAGGTGAAGCCCCAGGAGGAGCGCGACGTGCGGCTCGTGGTCGAGCCCCTCGACGGTGGACGCGCGCGGCTGCTGCTCCACGGCTTCGAGCGGGAACGGGCCCAGTGGACGCTCCATGCCCAGGCCCTGCTCGAGCCCGCGCTCCCCGAGGAGCAGCGGCCGCCCTCGGAGTGGGAGGGCGGCACGCGGTGGGACGGTGACACCTTCTACCGGCGCCTCGCCGAGCTGTCGTTCGAGCTGGGCGAGAGCGTGAAGTGGGTGGACGAGGTCCACTTCCGCGAGGGCGAGGCCGTGGCGCGCTTCCGCCGGGTGCCCGCCACGGAGCGGGAGCCCCAGGGCCTGGGCTTCCATCCGGGCGTACTCGACGCCTGCGCCCAGCTCCTGGCGGTGGCGGGCGCCGCCCATCTCCAGGGCCGCATGCGCTTCATGGTGGTGGGCTGGGAGTCCTTCCAGCTCCACCACGCCCCGAGCGGGGACACGCTGCGCTGCCACATCGCCTTCCCCGAGCCGCCCGACGCGAACGGCCGCATCACCGGCCACTTCCGCCTGTTCGATGGCACCGGCCGGCTCGTCGCCGAGGCCCGGGGTCACCAGTTGCAGTTGTTGAGCGCCGAGCGCGTGGAGGCCCTGGAGCGGGCCCTGGGCGAGGCGCCCGTTCCCGCGCGTCCGGTGGCCGTCGAGTCCGGCCCCCTCGCTGGGATGGACACGGAGGCCCGCCGCGCCTGGCTCACCGACTTCCTGAGCACCCGCGCCGCGCATCACCTCGACATGGAGCGGGACACCCTGCCGACCGGCATTCCCCTGCGTGACCTGGGCTTCGACTCCATCACGGGGCTGTCGCTGCGGCGGGACATCGAGGAGCGGCTGTCGCTGCGCGTCCCGGCCGAGCTCATGCTCGAGGGGCCGAGCATCGACACCCTCACCGGTCTGCTCCTGCGCGAGCTCGCCCCCGAGCGTGCTCCCGCCTCCGCCCCCGTGGCCTCCGCCTCGCCGGACGCCTGGTTCGCCCACGTGGTGCGCCGGGCCCGGCCCACCGTGCGGCTGTTCTGCTTCCCCTACGGGGGCGGTGGGGCCTCGCTGTACCTGGACTGGGCGCGGCTGCCCGAGCACATCGAGGTCTGGCCTCTCCAGCTCCCAGGGCGCGAGACGCGCATCCAGGAGCCGCCCATCGCGCGGCTCGACCTCCTGCTGTCCCAGCTCGAGTCCGCGCTGCGGCCCCACCTCGACCTGCCGTTCGCCTTCTACGGCCACAGCCTCGGCGCGCTGCTCGCGTACCTCGTCGCCAGTCGGCTGCGCGCCCGGGGCCTGCCCAGCCCCCAGCACCTGCTGGTGGGAGGCTTCGGCGCGCCCTTCCTCACCCCTAGTCCCTACCTGGAAGGCCTGCGGCAGCGCTTCCGCGCGGCTGGCTTCGAGGGCATTCCCGCCCCCGACACCCGCGAGGCGCCGGGCCCCCTGCTCGACATCGCGATGGGCACGGCCGAGGGACGGATGATGGCGGGAGGCGACTCCGACTTCGCCCGCGCGCTGCTGCCCATGATGCTCGCGGACCTGCACCTGATGGAGGGCTACCGCTACCAACCCGAGCCGCCCTTCGACTTCC
The DNA here is from genome assembly GCF_016904885.1 of Archangium primigenium. NCBI lineage: Bacteria > Pseudomonadati > Myxococcota > Myxococcia > Myxococcales > Archangiaceae > Melittangium > [Archangium] primigenium. Next base: position 3,408,837 of record NZ_JADWYI010000001.1, on the reverse strand, counting down.
CCATCACCGTGATGCACGGGGCCTCCGACGACCGCATCACCGACGAGGCCTCGGCCGCGTGGCGTGCCCTCACGAGCGCGGCCTTCCACAAGCACGTGACGCCCGGTGACCACTTCTTCCTGCGCGCGGACCAGGCCCAGTCCTGGCTGCTGCGCCTGATCGCTTCCGCCCTCACCCCCTCCTCCTCCGACTGACCAGGACTTCCCCCATGCGACGCGCCCACCTCTTCGAATTCAACGACATGCCGTGGCTGCCTTCCCCCCTGCGCAAGACGATCATGGAGTTCCTGCACCACATGTCCGTGCAGCTGCGGATGTATGACGGGAGCTTCGACGTGCTCGCCGAGCTGATGAAGCAGCGGGGCCTCACGTCCATCCAGGCGTTGTGCGCGGGGGATGGCGGGCTGATGCTGGAGCTGTCCAGGCACCTGGACCGCGAGGACGTGCGCATCCAGCTCTCGGACAAGCACCCGTCGCGGGAGCGGTTCGAGGAGCTCGCGCGGGAGAGCGGTGGCCGGCTGAGCCATGTCGAGCAGTCCGTCGACGTGCTGGACGTTCCCGCGCACCTGTCGGGACTGCGCCTCATCGTCAACGCCGTGCACCACTTCGAGCCCGCCCAGGTGCGTGGCATCCTGGCCGACGCGGTGAACAAGGGGCAGCCCATCGTGTTCCTGGAGCCCGTGCAGCGCGACCTCGTGTCGCTGCTGCGCTTCTCCGCCGCGACGCCGCTGATCAGCGCCTGGTTGAGCCTGGGCGGCATCCGTCCGCTCAATCCCCGCCGCACCCTGCTGGGCCTGGTGGCCCCCGTGGGCGCCTTCTGCTTCTTCTTCGACGGCGTGGTGTCCCACCTGCGGGCCTATCACCTGGAGGAGTGGCGGGAGCTCATCCAGCAGGTCGAGGGCTCCGAGGGCTATGACTGGGACCTGCGGCAGCTGTCGGGCTTCATGGGCTCGCGCATCTCCTTCCTCTCGGGTCTGCCGAAGCCGCGGCGGGGCGCCGGGGAGCAGGCGGTATGACGCCTCGGGCGGAGGTGTTGATCGTGGGCGCGGGCCCGGTGGGGTTGACCCTCGCGTTGGCGCTCGCCCAGCAGGACATCCCGGTCCGCATCATCGACAAGGAAGCCTCGTTCTCGGGTGAGTCCAAGGCCGTCACCCTCCAGCCCCGCGCCCTGGAGCTCTACAAGCTCCTGGGCGTCACGGACCGGCTGCTGCGCGCCGGGGTCGCCAACCGCACCATGAACATGCACGTCGGAACGCGGCGGGTGACCGTGCTGCGCTACGACCGGCTGGCGAGCGACTACCCCTTCTACCTCCACCTGCACCAGGGGCAGACGGAGCGCGAGTTGGTGCGGGTGCTCGAGGAGCGGGGCATCCGCGTGGAGCGCGCCACGGCCCTGGAGGGCTTCCGTCAGGACAAGGACGGGGTCACGGCCCGACTGGTGCGCGCGGGCGGCCCGGGCGAGGACGTGCGGGTGGCGTACCTGGTGGGCTGCGACGGCGGACACAGCCGGGTGCGCGCGGGCTTGAACCTGGCCTTCACCGGCTCGCGTCATGACGACCATTGGATCATGACGGACGTGCGCATCCCCAACATGTCGCTGGCCCGCGACGAGCGCCATGGCTTCATCCTCGAGCGCTTTCCCTTCGTGGTCCTGAACCTGGGCCAGGGCTACTACCGGCTCATCTCCGCGCGCATGCCCGACTCGCCCCACAAGGGTCAGGTGCCCACGCTGGAGGAGTTCCGGGAGATCATGACGCCCCTGGGCCTGGGCCACTGGCGGCTCGAGGACCCGCTGTGGCTCACCCACTACCGGCCCAGTCAACGCCTGGTGTCCCACTTCCGGGTGGGGCGCGTCTTCGTGGCGGGCGACGCGGCCCACGTGAACACGCCCATCGCCGCCCAGGGGCTCAACACGGGCGCGGTGGATGCCCTGAACCTCGCCTGGAAGCTGGGCCTCGCCGTGCGGGGCAAGGCCCGGGAGGCCCTGCTCGACAGCTACCACGCGGAGCGCCACGCGGCGGCCGTGTCCATGTTCGCGGAGAACGATCGGCTCACCACCCTCGTCTTCGGCACCAATCCCGTGCTGCGCTATCTGGCGCGCAAACAGCTCCACCTGCTGAACCTGCCCGCGCTGAACCTGAAGAACGTCCTGGCCACCTCCCAGCTGGGCGTGCATTACCGCCGCAGCCCCGTGGTGCAGAAGGCGCCCGCGCGGAGCGTCTTCCAGCACGACACGGCACGGCCAGGCGACCGGGCCCCCCACTTCGTGATGGACGCCGAGCGCCGGACGCCGCTCTACGACATCCTTCGGGCGGACCGGCACACCCTGTTGGTGCTTGGCGGCGAGCGGCCCGACCTCCCGGCGATGCGCACCCTGGGAGCCCATGCCCGGAAGCGCTACGGCGAGGAGCTCCGCGTCCACTTCGTGTTCGGCGGGCGAGCGGATCCGACGCTGGAGGACGAGGGGCTCGGCAAGGTCTGGAGCGATCCCCACCAGGGCGCGCACCAGGCCCTGGGCGCCCGAGGCGCGGGGGGCGTGCTGATCCGCCCCGACGCGCACATCGCCGCGCGATTCCCCCTGCGTGCGCCGGACGGCCTGGACACCTACTTCAGCGCCATCCTGAACTGAGTCAGCCCCCCTGACGCATGGCCTGGAAGCGCCGCTCCAACCCGTCCGCCGTGGCTTCCATGAGCTTCACGGCGATCTCGTCCACGTGCCGGTTGCGCCACGACTCCAGGGGCGTGCCGCGCACCCACTGGTTGAACGCCCCGAGCGCCGGGCCGCAGTGGATTTGGTAGTCGGTGCGCTGCTCGCGGCTGCCGCTCAGCGCCAGGCGGGAGGTGTGGACGAAGTACCAGCGGAACACCAGGGCCAGCTTCTTCTTGGGGTTGCGCTCGGCGCGCTCCACCACACCGGGGTCGGTCTTGAGGTAGTGCTGGCGGGTCTCCGCCCAGACCTCCTCGAAACCGCGGCGGAAGAACTTCTCCTGGATCTGCTGGCGCGTGGCCGCGTCCAGGGACTCCCAAGCGTCGTGCTGCTGGTAGAGCGCGTACAGGCGGTTGGCGCGCGCGGGGAAGAAGAGGCCCTTGCGCACGACCTGGATCCTCGCGCCCAGCTCGAACATGTCGCCCGCGGGCGCGCACGTCACGTCCTGCACGTCGAGCGTCTGCAGCAACTCCTTCACGGGCTCGCTGGTGGCGGCCTCCACGGTGCACTGGTTGATGGAGCCGGTGACGATGAAGTCCGCGCCCATCACGAACGCGGCCGCCGCGGCCTCCGGCGTGCCGATTCCACCCGCGGCGCCCACGCGGAGCCGGGTCGCATAGCCATGCTCGGCCATCATCCGGTCGCGCAGGAGCATCATCGCGGGCAGCAGGGCGCTGGCGACGCCTTGGTCCGTATGGCCTCCGGAGTCCGACTCCACGCAGATGTCATCGGCCATGGGCAGCGAGCGCGCGAGCCGGGCCTCCTCGGCGGACACGCGGCCGGCGCGCTCCAGGGCGGAGAGCATCTCCGCGGGAGGTGGACTCATGAAGACCCGGGCCACCTCCGGCCGGGACACCTTCGCGATGAGCCGATGCGGGACCTGCAGCCGCCCGTCGTCGAGCCGCCGCAGCCCCGACACCCGGTAGCGCACCAGGGCGGGCGTGAGCTGCACGAAGGCCGAGGCCTCGACGTTGGACACGGAGCGGCGCAGGAAGAGGTCCACCAGCTGCTCCTCGCGCTCGGGGCGATCGAGGCTGTGCAGCAGGTTCATCCCGTAGGCCTCGCCCGGACGGAGCGCGGCCTGGATGGCCTTCAACTCCTCCTCGATGCGCGCGAGCGGCACCCCGCCCGTGCCGAAGAAGCCCAGCAGGCCCGCGCGCCCCATGCGCACCACCAGCTCCCGCGAGGCGATGCCCTTGTACATGGAGCCCGCCACATAGGCGAAGCGCACCCCATAGGCATCCCGGAAGGCCCGACTGCCCAGGGACTCGGCGCGCAGTCGGGCCTCCTCCCGCGCGGCCACGGGGGGCGGCGGCGGGAGCGCGGGCGTCTCCTGTCGGATCTTCTTGATAAGCCCCGTCAGGACCTGGCCATGGCCCACCTCGACGAACTCCTGCCCCCCCAGCGCGAGCACATGGCGCACGCTCTCCGTCCACCGCACGGGCGAGTCGATCTGCCGGGCCAGCAGCTCCGGCAGCCGGGCCTCCTCATAAGGACGGGCCTCGACGTTGGAGATCACCGGGAAGCGCAGGGGCGCGAACGTGAACTCCCGCAGGAACGCCGCGAAGGCCTCCCGCGCGGGGCGCATGTAGCGCGAGTGGAAGGCCGCGCTCACCTTGAGCTGGACCACGTTGGCGCCCGCGGCGCGCAGGGCGGGCGCCACGCGCTCCAGGTCCTCCTTCGGACCGGAGAGCACCTGCTGGCTGGGGGTGTTGTCATTGGCCAGGTCCAGGGAGTCCACGGCCTCGTGGGCCAGCACCTCGCGGATGCGCGCCACGGACAAGCCCACCACCGCGGCCATCCCCCCGCCGCTCGCCTGGGCCATCAGCTCCCCGCGCCTGCGCACCAGGAGCACACCCGTCGCGAAATCAAAAGCACCCGCGGCGAACAGGGCGTTGTACTCGCCCAGGCTGTGGCCCATGGCCCGCGCGGGATCGCGACCATCGCGCTCGCGCCGCTCCAGCCAGGCCAGTGCATTCAGCACGAACAAAACGGGCTGGGTGTACTGGGTTTGGTCCAGGCGCTCGTCCTGACAGACCTCCGCCAGCGAATAACCCAGCAACGCGTTCGCCTGCGCCACGCGCTCGTGTTGCCTGGCGAGCAACTCCAAGCCCATGCCTCGCTTCTGCGAGCCCTGTCCGGGGAAAACGAACGTCGTCATGCCTTGCACCCGCCTTCGTCACGAGCCGCGGAGATTAATCCGCATTCACATCGGAGGATACGACTGGATTGGGTTATCATGACTGGGTCCGCGAGCCCTTTCACGGACAGTCTCATCCCCCCACGACAACTCTATCGAGGAGCCTGCATGCGCCAGGAGCAGAAGCTGCACGTCAACATCCTGAGCCCTGAATTCCACATCAATCCCTATCCTTTCTACAAGCAACTGCGCGAGCAGGAGCCTGTGTATTGGAGCGAGGAGACGCGGCATTGGCTGCTCACCCGCTACGAGGATGTGCAGGCCGGCTTGAAGGACACGACCCGCTTCTCCAGCCAGAGCAGCGAGACCTTCGTCGTGCGTGAGGAGTTCATGCAGCACCTGCGTCCCATCATCACCCACTTCTCCATGTGGGCGGTGATGAAGGACAACCCCGAGCACAAGCGCCTGCGCGGCCTCATCAACCAGGCCTTCCGTCCCGACAACATCAAGGACATCCATCAGCGGGCGCAGCAGACCGCGGACTGGCTGATCGACCAGGTGTACGACCGGGGCGAGATGGATTTCGTCAACGATTATGCCTATGCCCTGCCCGCCTTGCTCTTCGCCGTGGAGATCCTGGGCATGGATCGCTCGGACCTCGCCACGTTCAAGCAGTGGAGCGTGGACCTGGCGCACGCCACGGGCCGCATCGACAACCTGGACATCATGAAGAAGGGCCAGGACGCGCTCCTGGCGATGACCGACTACATCACCCGCGCCATCAACGAGCGCATCGAGCGGCCGCGCGAGGACTTCATCTCCTACCTCGTCAAGGCGTGGCGCGAGGACAACAAGCTCACCCTGGAGGAGGTCGTGGCCCAGATGGTGTTGCTGCTCGCCGGTGGCCATACCACCACGCAGAACGTCATCAGTACGGGCCTGCTCGCCCTGTTCAAGCACCCCGAGCAGCTCGAGCGCGCGCGCAAGAACCCCCAGTTCAACCGGGCCGCGAGCGAGGAGCTCTACCGCTTCACCTCTCCCGCCCAGGCGCCCACGCGCATCGCCGCGTGTGACTTCGAGCTCGGGGGCAAGCAGATCAAGAAGGGCCAGGGCATCATGCCCATCGTGGCCGCGGCCAACCGCGATGGCGCCATCTTCGAGCGGCCGGACGAGCTGGATCTCGCGCGCGAGAAGAACCCGCACCTGGGCTTCGGTGCCGGCATCCACGTCTGCCCGGGCGCCTTCCTCGCCCGCGCGGAGATCCCCATCGCCTTCGAGACGCTCCTGCGGCGCATCCCCCACATCCGCCCCAAGAGCCCGAACGAGGACTGGAACATGAACCTCAGCTTCCGCGGCCTGTCCACGTTCCCGGTCTGCTGGAGCTGAGTCACCCCACCGCGTCGAGCTCCAAGGCGACGAGGGGACGCCGCGGCCGCGCCGTCCCCCCCGAGGCGGACACCGGAGCGGAGCGGCCCGCCGGGGCCTCCAGCCAGTAGCGCTGGCGGGAGAAGACCACCGGCGGCAGGGGGGCGCGCATCGGCCGCTGGTGCTCCGGGGCCTCGCTCACGAGCGCGTGGGCGTTGGTCCCGCCAAAGCCAAACGCGCTGAGGCCCGCCCGGCGCACGCCCTCCAGCGGCGCCCACTCCCGGAGCGTGGTGTTGGGAAACAGCGGCGAGGTCTCGAAGCGGAAGCGCGGGTTGGGCGTCGTGCAGTGCAGCGTGGGCGGCAGCTCCCGGTGCATCAACGACAGCACCACCTTGATGAAGCCCGCGACGCCCGCCGCGCTCAGCAGGTGCCCGAAGTTGCTCTTGACGCTGCCCACCGCGCAGGTGCCCGGACGCGCGCCCGCGGGGGCCAGCACCTCGGTGAGCGCCTTGAGCTCGATGGGGTCTCCGAGCATGGTCCCCGTGCCGTGCGCCTCCACGTAGCTGACGGTCCGGGCATCCACGCCGCCCTTGCGCAGGGCCTCCTGGATGACGGCGCGCTGGCCCGCGGGATTGGGCGTGGTGGCCCCCATGGTGTGCCCGTCGTTGTTGACGGCCGTCGCGTCGATGATGCCGTAGACGCGGTCACCCTCCGCCAGGGCCTTGCTCAAGGGCTTGAGCAGCACCGCGCCCGCGCCCTCCCCCGGCACGAAGCCGTCCGCCTTCTCGTCGAAGGTCTTGCACCGGCCATCGCGCGACAGGGCCCGGCTCTCGCTGAGCGTCAGGTAGACGCCCTCGTCGAGCAGGATGTCCACCCCCCCGGCCAGCGCCAGTTCCGACTCTCCGGACAGCAGGCTCTGGCAGGCCAGGTGGATGCCCACGAGCGAGGACGAGCACGCGGTGTCCACCACCAGGCCCGGACCCCTCAAGTCGAGGAAGTGCGACACGTGCGCGGCGATGAAGTTCTGGCCCGAGCCGAGGACGCCATTGCGCGTGGGCGCGGGCATGCGCGAGGCGTAGCCGCTCATCCGCGAGCCCACGAAGACGCCCACCCGCCGTCCCGCCACCTCCCGAGGGGCATAGCCCGCGTGGTGGAGGCACTGCACGCTGACCTCCAGGAACTGGCGCATCAGGGGATCGATGCAGGGGGCGTCCTCCCGGGCGATGTGGAAGTAGTCCGGATCGAACTGCTCGATGCCCTCGATGAAGCCGCCCCAGCGGCCGATGCTGCGCCCGGGCTGGTGCGTGCTCGAGTACACGTCGGCGGTCCGCCAGCGCGAGGCGGGCACCTCCGTGATGAGATCGCGCCCCTCGCGCAGCACCCGCCAGTAGGACTCCAGGTCGGGGGAGCCGGGGAAGTGACACGCCATGCCGATCACGGCGATGGGCTCCGGCCCCGACGGAGCGGCCACGGGCGCGGACGCAACGGGAGGGGCGGCCCAGGACTCGGCGCGGGGCGGCGCGTCCGGAACCGTGACGGCGGGTGGAGGCGCGGCTTCGAGGACGGCGCCTGGCGCGAAGGTGCCCAGCACCGCCTCGGGGTGGGCCTCCACCAGGTGATCGCGCAGCTGGGCGAGGGTGCGGTGCACCAGGGGCAGCGTCGGATCGAGCTTCACGCCCAACCACTCATCCATCTTGGTGACCAGCTCGATCACATGGATGGAGTCCACGCCCAGGGCCTCGAAGTCCGTCTCGGACCCGATCCGGGCCTCCTCGAGCTTGAGCTCCCGCGCCAGCAACTGACGGAGCCATTGCTCGGTATGGGCGCGCATCTCCGCGTGCACCGAAGCGCGAGGCGTGGGCGCCGACACCGAAGGCGTCTCGGAGGCAACCCCGGCGGACGTCACCTCCCGAGGAGCGGCACGCGGCGCCCTCGGCCGGGCCTTCGAGCGCAGCAGGGCCTCGGACGAGAAACGGCTCGGCTCCACGATGGCGGGCAGGAGGACGGGCCGCTGGGACGACAGCGCCGCATCGAGCAGGGCCAGCCCGTCGGCGGTGGAGTGCGCGGTGAAGCCCAGGGCCCGGTAGGCGGCACTGCCCACCTCGCCCATGCCCACGTCCCTCCAGTTCGGCCAGACGATGGACTGGTAGGGCGTCCGGCCGAGGGCGCGGCGCTGCTCGGCCAGCAGGTTCATGAACGTGTTGGCGGCCGAGTAGTCCACGATGCCCACGGCCAACGACGGCACCCGCGCCGAGACCGAGGAGAAGAGGACGAAGAACTCGAGGGCGTCTGGCGCGAGCGCGCGTTCGAGCACCCGCAGCCCGTCCACCTTGGGCTCCAACACCCCGCGCAGGTGGCTCAGCGGCTTGCCGATGAACGCGGGCGGATCGAAGAAGACCGCGCCCGCGGAGTGGACGCACCCACCGATGGGCCCGAGCGAGGACCGGACCCCCGCCAGCACGGTGGCGAGCGCGGAGGCATCCGTCAGCGGACCCGTGTGGACCCGCAGGCGCACGCCCTGGGCCTCCAGGGCCCGCAGCGGGGCGATGCGCTCGCGCAGCGACGTGGCCGTCCCCGGGTGGGCGAGGAGCGCGGTCCACTCCTCCTGGGGCGGCAGGGGCTGCACGCCCATGAGCAGCAACCGACGGGCGCCCCGCGTCACGAGGTGCCGCGCCACTTCCAGCCCGATGCCACGCACGCCCCCGGTGATGACATACACCTTGTCGGCGGACAGACGCCGCGCGGGCGCCGGGGTGCTCAGCAGCGGGCGCAGTTCGGGCTCGTACCGGCCGCCCTCCCGGAGCAGGACCTCGCCCCCCGAGTCCCGATCGAGGAGTTCCTGTTTGATCATCGTGGCCAGCGCGGCGGCGTCGGCGGGGAGCCGCTCCAGGTCCACGGTGCGCGCGTGAAGGCCCGCGTACTCCGTGCCCAGCTTGCTCACCAGGGCCGCCATCACGCCGCCCGTCAGATCGAACGGGCCCCGAGACATGAAGGTGCGCAGGCCGCGCGTGAAGTGCAGGAGCGACAGGGATGCTCCCCGCACGCGCTTGAGGAGCGTCTGCAACAGACCGATGCGGCCGAGCGCGTCCATGCGCGCGACCTCGCCCTCGTCTCCGGGCGTGGCGCGGAGATCCGAGAGGTCGAGGATGCCCGCGAGGGGCTCGGCCTTGGCGTTGAGCTCCTCGCCGAGCCGGACACCCGCCTCGTGGTTGTCGAAGTCCAGGAGCGCGTAGACCCCCGCGCCGGGCATTCCGCAGTCCGCGATGAATCGCGGGCGCACGCCCTCGAAGGAGGCCAGGGCGGTCCTCGCCAGGGGCAGGGTCTCCGCGTTGACCAGGACCACCAGCAGGCCCTGGAGGTCCAGCCCCTCACCACGAACGGGCGCTTCCACGGCGCGCCAGCCTTCCTCCAACAGGAGCGCGTTCTCGGGAAGCAGGATGGGCACGGCCGGGAGGTCTTCACGCACCACCGGGGCGAGCACGGCGGGCGACGGGAGCGCCTCGGGAGCGGAGACCCCCGGAGCGGTGTCGGTCCCCATCCCGCAGGACTCCCGGACGAAGGGCTCCGAGGGAAGCGGAACGCAGCGGTACACCCCGTGAGGGAACAGCACGGAGCGATCCAGGTCCATGCCGAGTCCGTGGAACTCGGCCACCGCCTCGAGCGTGTCCCGCCAGAGGGCCCGCGGCGCCTCTGGACTCAAGTCCTGGAGCAGTCGTCCCGACAGCCCGGACAGCACCCGGGAGGACGCACCGGAGAGCGCCGCCCTCGCGGAGCCCACCGCCTCGTGCGTCCCGGAGGCGTCCCGGAACCCGAGCAGCCGTGCCTTCAGCTCCTGGAGATCCGAGGCCACGAAGGCCGCGCGCTTCTCCCCCGCTCCGGCTCTGCGTGCCAGGGCGTAGGCGACGTCTCCCGGATGGGGCGCCGTGTCGCCGGACAGCCAGTCCGTCAGCCGCGCCGTGAGCGCCGAGGCGAGCTGGCGGAGCGCCGCGTCGGTGCGCGCCGACAAGACGAACAGGTACGCGGGCCGATCCGGCGTGCCCGCACGGGGAGCGCGCGCGGGCGGCTCCTCCAACACGAGGTGGCAGTCCGTACCGTTGTCGCCGAACGCGCTGAGGGCGGCCCGGCGCGGTGCGCCCTCCGCGCCTTCCCAGGGCCGTGGCTGGGAGTCCACCCGGAACGGCGTCTGCTCGAAGCGGCGGAGCTCCGTCGGCGTGAGCGTGGGGAACGAGGCGGGCAGTTGTCGGTGCTCGAAGGCGAGCAGGATCTTCAGCAACCCCGCCATGCCCGAGGCCGACACCGCATGCCCCAGGACGCCCGTGACCGAGCCCAGGGCGCAGAAGCCCGTGCGGGACGTGCGCGCCTGGAACACCCGGCGAAGGGCCTCGAGTTCCACCTCGTCCTCGCTCCGCGGACCGGCGCCATGCGCCTCCACGTAGGAGAGGGTCTCGGTGTCGATGCCCGCCCGCTGGTGGACCGCGCGCAGCAAGTCCTCCTGCGCACGCGCATCGGAGCCACCCGGCTCACCCGGAAGCCGGGTGCCCTGCACGCACCCACTGCCCCGGATGACCCCGTAGAGGTGATCCCCATCGGAGAGCGCCCGCGCGAGCGGCTTGAGCATCACCATCGCCACACCCTCGGAGGGCACGAGCCCGTCCGCGTCCGCCGCGAAGGGCTTGGACCGACCCTCGCGGGACAGCAGCCCGGAGCGGGCCGCCATGTGCGGGAAGTCCGGCGTGGCCATGACGAAGACGCCTCCCGCCAGCGCCCAGTCCAATCCGCCACTCCACAGCTGCTCGCAGGCGAGATGGAGGGCGACCAGCGCGGAGGCGCAGGCCGCGTCCACCACGAGCCCCTGACCCCGGAGACCCAGCGTCCGGGCGATCCGCGCCAACACCCGCGACGGGTCGTGATCCGGGGCGCCCGAGGGGCGCAGGCCCACGAACACTCCCGCCCGGTCTCCCGCGTCTCCCGCTTGCACGGGCGCGCGCTGACCGGCGTCCTCCAGCACCATCGCGCAGTGCTCGAGCACCAGGCGCTGTGAGGGATCCATCCGGGCCGCCTGCTCGCGCGAGAGGCCGAAGAACGCCGGATCAAAACAGTCCACGTCCTCGAGAAAGCCCCCGCGCGGTCCCGACAGGCCCTCGCTCGTGGCGGCCCCGGGCCAGCGCCCTCGCGGCGGTGGCGTCACCGCGCCGCTCCCCTGCATCAACCGCGTCCAGAGCGAGGACAGGTCCCTCGCGCCAGGGAATCGCCCCGAGACGCCCACAATGGCAATCGGCTCTCGGGTGGACTTCGCCGTTTCAGTCGCGGCGGTTCGTGGCTCGCTCACGGGACGACCTCAGCGCACGTGGAAAACTCCACATGGATGGTATTCCCAGAGGTCTGACACGGGTCAATGTTTTACGTGTCTGGAAGCCAAATCCTGCTCACCGCTCCATCAGTGTAGCCGCCCCGTCCACTGCGCATGTATTGCTTTCCGGTCTTCATCCGCGTGTGTGGCTTTCCAGTCCACAACGCGCCCCGCGCTCCCGGCCTGTTCCAGGCGGCCTGAAGAAAACCCTTTCCACCACAACTAATATCCGACTAGACTCGTTTTACCTGTTTGCGCCTGGGTATCACCAGGACAGGGCCACGGTCTCGAGCCAAGGAAGGCGGAATCCATGAACGCATGGCTGAATCGGACGTCTCGCGGGGTGTTGCTCCTGGCCGCGCTGAGCGCGGTGGGGTGTGGGGGCACGGTGGACTCGGGCCCGCGCGGCGGGGCGCGGACGCTCACGATCGACGAGGAGTTCTCCCAACTGGCGCGCGAGGTCCCGGGCTTCGGCGGGTACTACTACGACGGCGCGGGGGCGCTGAACGTGGTGCTGACCCAGCCCACGCGCCAGCTCGACACGATGAAGGCCCTGCTCTCCGCGCGGGGGGTCCGGGGCAGTGACACGCTGGTCGCCCGGCAGGGCCGCTACGACTTCGGGGACCTGAACCAGTGGCGGAGCCGGCTGGAGGCCGAGTCCATCTCCGGCCTCGTCTTCACCGACGTGGACGAGGTGAACAACCGCATCACCCTCGGCCTGACCCGGCCGGATCGCGAGGCGGTGGCGCCGCTCCTCGCCCGGCTGCTGATTCCCGCCGACGCGGTGGACCTGGAGCAGGCCGAGGCGAACGAGGAGCACCAGACGGCCTACACCTATGTGCATCAGCACAACCGTCCGCTCGCGGGCGGTCAGCAGATCAAGCGCGCCTCCAACGGCTACCTCTACTTCTGCACGCTCGGCTTCAACGTGCGGCGCGAGGGCAAGTCGGGCTTCTTCACCAACACCCACTGCACCAACGAGGGCTACGTGCACTCCCAGGGCTCCTCCCGCGTCGGCGTGACGGTGGAGGATCCGGCCTTCTGGAGCAACGACAGCCAGGTCTACGACGGCGTGACCTACACGTGCTCGGACAGCAGTGTGTGCCGGTTCAGTGACGCGGCGTACGTGGAGTACGACGCCAACGTGCAGTCCTCGGTGAAGCACGGCTACATCTACCGGACCGAGGTGGAGAACGCGTACACCGGCGGCGCGCCCTCGGGCATCGCCCCGCTCAAGATCGACGAGGCCCAGCCGTTCTTCCGCATCGTGGGCAAGGCGTACCACGTCGCCGTCGGCGAGAAGATCAACAAGGTGGGCCAGCGGACCGGGTGGACGTCCGGGCTCGTCACCAAGAGCTGCGTGACCACCATCAACGGCAGCACCCGGCTGTTCTGCCAGATGAAGGGCGGCGGCGCCGGGTATGACGGCGACAGTGGCTCGCCCGTCTTCCGTCGGGTGGCGGACTCCGAGCAGGACGTGGAACTGGTGGGTCTCTACTGGGGCTCGGCCATGAGCCCCATCGGCAGCATCGAGCAGGACTTCGGTCCGCTGGATGTCGTCGCGGATCCCGACTCCACGCCCTGAGCGGCACGGTAGGCTGCGCCCTCCCATATCGGCCCGCGCTCCCAGGGGCGCGGGCCTCGAGAGGAGCCCGACATGCAGCAGCAGATCTCCGTCATCACGCTGGGCGTCACCGAACTCAGCCGCTCGCGGCGCTTCTACGTCGAGGGGTTTGGCTGGACGCCCGTGTTCGAGAACCCCGAGGTCCACTTCTACCAGATGAACGGCCTGGTGCTCGGCACCTTCCAGAAGGACGCGCTGGAGGCGGACATGAACCGGACCGGCCTCCTGCGACCGGGCGCCTTCGCCCTGGCCCACAACGTCCCGCGCCAGGAGGACGTCACGCCCCTGCTGGAGCGGTTGGTCCGCGCCGGAGGCACGCTGCTGCGCCCGGCGGATGCCCCCGCGCATGGCGGGTTCCGGGGCTATGTCGCCGATCCGGACGAGCACGCGTGGGAGATCGCCTGGAATCCCGCCTGGACCATCGACGCGCAGGGCCACGTGACGTTCCGCCTGTGAGCGCGGAGCCCGCCCGCCCCGGCCCTCAGCCTGGCCGGGCGGCGGCCTGGGGGAGCGTGAACCAGAAGGTGCTCCCCTGGCCGGGCTGACTCGTCAGCCCCATCTCCCCACCGTGCGCCTGGACGATCTCCTGGGCGATCGACAACCCCAGCCCCGCGCCGCCCGTGTTCTCCCCGGGCACCCGGTAGAACTTCTCGAAGATGCGCGACTGGTGCTCCGGCGCGATGCCCACGCCCGTGTCCGCGACCTCGAAGCGCACCCGCTCGCCCTCGGCCCTGGCGCGCACCACCACGTCGCCTCCCGGCCCCGTGTGCCGCACGGCGTTGGCCACCAGGTTGGACAACACGAGCTGCAAACGCTCCGGGTCCGCCGCCACCTCCACCCCGTCGGGCGCGGGCTCCGCCATCAGCCGCACGTTGCCCGTGTCCGCCGCCGCCCGGTGCGGGGCGAGCGCGTCCTCCAGGACGCTCTCCGTGGACACCCGCCGCACTTCCAGGACGATCCTCCCCGCTTGCAGCTTGGACAGGTCCAGCAGGTCGTCCACGATGCCCTGCAAGCGCTCGCAATCCTCGCGCGCCGCGAAGAGCAGGTCCGCCTGCTTCTCGGAGATGGGGCCCGCCACTTCCTCGGCGCACAGGTGGATGGCCATGCGCAACGAGGTGAGCGGCGTGCGGAACTCGTGCGCCACCGTGGCCACCAGGTCGTTCTTCAGCTCGTCGAAGCGCCGCAGCCGTGTCACGTCCTGCAAGAGCACCGTCGCCCCCGCGACCCCGCCCGCCTCGCCGTACACCGGACTGCCGCGCGGCAGGAGCCACCGGTCTCCGTCCGGGCCTTCCACCCGCACCGCCTCCTCGTAACCGCGCGGCAGGTAGGGCCCCTTGCCGCCCAGCACGTGCGCGCGGACCCGCTCCAGCACCGAGCGCCCCTCCGGCGTCACCTGCCCCAGCGACCCTCCGGCGCCCTCCAGGGACAGCCGCAGGACCTCCTCCGCGGAGCGGTTGACGTTGAGCACACCGCCATCCACGCCGAACACCACCACGGGGTCGGGCAGGCTGTCGATGGCGGCCTGGGAGGCGGCCTGGGCCTGGAGCAGCTCGCCCAGGGAGCTGCGCCGGTACTGCCGCAGCGCCTCCGCCATGGAGTTGAAGTCCCGGGCGAGCCCGGCGATCTCGTCCCGTCCCTCCACCACCGCGCGGGTGTCCAGGTCGCCCCGTCCCAGCCGCTGCACCGCCTGCGAGAGCACGGCCACCGGACGCAGGGCCCGGTGGGTGAGGGAGGCCGAGGCGAGCAGGCCCCCCACCAGGGCCACCACCACGGCCGTCACCATGAGCGTGTTCACCCGCCGGCTCTGCCGCTGCAGGGCGTCGCTCTTGCGCACCATGGCGTCCTGGTTGAGGGCGAGGATGGCCTGGGTGGCCGCCTTGGCGGTCCGGAACGCGGGGGACAGGGTCTCGAAGTACGCCCCGCGCCGCGCGTCCGCCGCGCCGAGCCCGACGAAGGCGTCGTAGTCGGCGCGGTAGCGGATCCACGCCCGCCGCAGTTCCTGGGTGGCCTCGGTCTCGCCGGGCTCGGTGATGTTGCCCTCCTGGAGCCGCAGCTCCAGTTCCAGTGGCTGGAAGTGCGCGTCGGCTTGCTCCACGCCCCGCCGCTGCTCGCCCGAGACGATGAAGAGCGCGGCGCTGTCCAGGCGCTCCAGGTGCTCGATGATGCGCTGCATGGCCAGCACGCTGCGGTAGTTGTCCGCGAGGATGTCCTGCCCCGCGCGCCCCACCCGGTCGAGCGTGTTGACCGCCAGCAGGCCCACCACCAGGAGCGCGAGCGCCAGGGGCACCTGGGCCAGCAGCAGTTTGTCGCGCAGGTTCATGGTCGGCGCTCCTCGGGCGGCGCCTCGAAGGACACCACGTGGATGTCGAAGCCCTCGCCCTCGCGCAAGAGCCGCACGTCCGAGGCGCGTCCCACCAGCCGCTTCCACCAGGGCTGCCGCGAGCGGCCCACCATGACATGGCCCACCCCGTGCGAGCGCGCGAAGTTCAGCAGTGCCTCCACGGGATCCGTCCCCTTGAGCCGGACCACCTCCGCGCCCAGCTCCCGGGCCAGCTCGATGTTGGCCAGCAGGTGGCGCTGCGCCTCCGAGTCGATGAGGTGCGGGGCCTCCCCCGGGGTCTCCACGTAGACGACGAACCAATCGGTGTTGAGTCGGCCCGCCATGCGCGAGCCCCGGCGCAAGAGCGTGGCCGCGTGCGGGGGGTTGCTGGAGAGCGCCACCATCACCCGGCCCCAACCGCCCCCCTTCGGCTGCGGCTCCTCGCCCGGGCGCGCCCGGGTGCCCGTGGAGCGGTCCAGGCTCTCGGCCACCTCGCGCAGCGCCAGCTCGCGCAACGAGGACAGGTTCTCCTGCGTGAAGAAGCCCTCCAGGGCTCGCGGCACCTTGTCCGGCGCGTAGATCTTCCCCGCCTTGAGCCGCTCGTGCAGGTCCTCCACCGTCAGGTCCAGGTTGACCACCTGGTCCGCGTTCTTGAGGAAGCTGTCGGGCAGCGTCTCGCGCACGCGGATGCCGGTGGCGCGCTCGATGATGTCGTTGAGGCTCTCCAGGTGCTGCACGTTGAAGGCGCCAATGACGTTGATGCCCGCGGCGAGCAGCGCCTCCACGTCCTGGTAGCGCTTGCGGTGGCGGCACAGGGGCACGTTGGTGTGGGCCAGCTCGTCCACCACGGCCACCTGGGGCTTGCGCGCCAGCACCGCGTCCAGGCCCATCTCCTCCACGGCCACGTCCCGGTAGGTGAAGACCTCGCGCGGCACCTCCTCCAGCCCCGCGACGAGCGCGGCCGTCTCGGCGCGGCCGTGGGTCTCGATGAAGCCGAGTACCACGTCCACCCCACGCGTGCGCAGGGCATGCGCCTCTTCCAGCATGCGGTACGTCTTGCCCACGCCGGCGGCGAAGCCGATGTACAGCTTCAGCCGACCCCGTCGGCCCCGCTCCACCAGCTCGAGGAAGTCCTCCGCCCGGCGCCGTGCGTTCATCGCCTCAACCTACCCCGCGGGCCGTGGCTCATGGCAGCGGATGAAGACGGCCGAAGCGCCGGTCCAAGGCCAGGTTCAGCTGGAGCACGTTCACCCGGGGCTCGCCGAGCACGCCGAGGGTGCGGCCTTCGATGCTGGCGTCCACCAGGGCGAGCACGCGCTCCGGCGTCACGCCCCGGGCCCGGGCGATCCGGGCCACCTGCCAGTGCGCGGAGGCCGGCGACAGGTGCGGATCCAACCCCGAGCCGGAGGTGGTGACGAGCTCGGCGGGCACGGGACCGGGTGCCTCGGGGTTCTCCCGGCGCAGGCGCTCGGCGTCCGCCTCGGCCCGGTCCTTCAGCGCGCGGGAGGTGGGGCCCAGGTTGCTGCCTCCAGAGGCGGTGGCGTCATGGCCCGCGTCGGCGGCGGACGGACGCGGCTGGAAGTAGCCCGCCTGGACGAAGCCCTGGCTCAACAAGGCGCTGCCCACGACCTGGCCCCGTTCGTCGGTGACGAGCGAGCCGTCGGCCTCATGGGGGAAGACGAGCCGCGCGGCGCCGGTCACGGCCAGGGGGTAGACGAGGCCGGTGAGCGCCAGGGTGACGAGCGCGACGCGCAGGGCGATGAGGAGGGGGGAGAACATGAGGAGATTCCTTTCAGGCCAGGCCCAGGGAGGTGAGCACCACGTCGATGGCCTTGATGCCGAGGAAGGGAACGAGGACGCCGCCCCCGCCGTAGAGCAGCAGGCTGCGCCGCAGGAGCGCCGCCGCGCCCAGGGGCCGGTAGCGCACGCCGCGCAGGGCCAGCGGGATGAGGGCGATGATGATGAGCGCGTTGAAGATGACGGCGGCGAGGATGGCGCTGTAGGGCGAGGACAGGCCCATGACGTTCAACGGCGCGATCCGCGGAAACACGCCCATGAAGAGCGCGGGGAGGATGGCGAAGTACTTGGCCACGTCGTTGGCGATGGAGAAGGTGGTGAGGGTGCCGCGCGTCATGAGCAGCTGCTTGCCCACCTCCACCACCTCCAGGAGCTTGGTGGGGTTGGAGTCCAGGTCCACCATGTTGCCGGCCTCCTTGGCCGCCTGGGTGCCGGTGTTCATCGCCACGCCCACGTCCGCCTGGGCGAGCGCCGGCGCGTCATTGGTGCCATCCCCCGTCATCGCCACCAGCTTGCCCTTGGCCTGCTCGGCGCGGATGAGCGCGAGCTTGGCCTCCGGCGTGGCCTCGGCGAGGAAGTCATCCACGCCCGCCTCCCGGGCGATGGCGCCCGCGGTGCGCGGGTTGTCCCCGGTGATCATCACCGTGCGGATGCCCATGGCCCGAAAGCGCGCGAAGCGCTCCTGGATGCCGCCCTTCACCACGTCCTTGAGGTGGATGAGGCCCAGCGCGCGCGCCCCCTCCGCCACCGCCAGCGGCGTGCTCCCCTGGTCGCTGATGCGCGCCGCCACTTCCCGCAGCTCGGAAGGGACCTCGCCCCCCTGGGCCTTCACGTGCTGGATGACGGCATCCACCGCGCCCTTGCGGATGCTCCGGGGCCCGGGGTCCACGAGATCGCACCCGCTCATGCGCGTCTGCGCGGTGAAGGGCACGAAGGTGGCCTGGTGCGCCTGGAGTTCGCGCGGGCGCAGGCGGTAGGTGTCCTTCACCAGCACGACGATGGAGCGGCCCTCGGGCGTCTCGTCCGAGAGGCTCGCGAGCTGCGCGGCCTCGGCCAGCTCCTCCATGCGCACGCCCGGCAGGGGCACCAGCTCCGTGGCCATGCGGTTGCCCAGGGTGATGGTGCCCGTCTTGTCGAGCAGCAGCGTGTCCACGTCTCCCGCCGCCTCCACCGCGCGGCCGCTCATGGCGAGCACGTTCTTGCGCAGCAGCCGGTCCATGCCGGCGATGCCGATGGCCGACAGCAGGCCCCCGATCGTGGTCGGGATGAGGCACACCAGCAGCGCCACCACCGCCGTGCCCGACAGCCGCACGCCCGAGTAGAGCGCCAGGGGCACCAGCGTCACGCACGCCAGCAGGAAGACGAGGGTGAGGCCCACCAGGAGGATGTGCAGGGCCACCTCGTTGGGCGTCTTCTGGCGCGCCGCGCCCTCCACCAGGCCGATCATCCGGTCCAGGAAGGACTCGCCGGGGTCCGCGGTGATGCGCACGACGATGCGGTCGGAGAGCACCTTGGTGCCCCCGGTGACGGAGGAGCGGTCCCCGCCGGACTCGCGGATGACGGGAGCGGACTCGCCGGTGATGGCGGACTCGTCCACGCTGGCGATGCCCTCCACCACCTCGCCATCTCCGGGGATGAGGTCGCCGGCCTCGCACACCACGCGGTCATCCTTGCGCAGGTGGGGGGCCGCGACCCGCTCCTCCACGCCGTCCACCAGACGCCGGGCCAGGGTGTCCTTGCGCATCTTGCGCAGGGCGCCCGCCTGGGCCTTGCCACGGCCCTCAGCCACCGCCTCGGCGAAGTTGGCGAAGAGCACGGTGAACCACAGCCACAGCGTCACCGCCACGGTGAACCACAACGGCGTCGCCGTCGGCCCGGGCGAGACCAGGTCCTTCACCACCAGCACCGAGGTGAGCAGACTGCCGGCCCACACCACGAACATCACGGGATTGCGCGCCACGTCCCGGGGGCGCAGCTTGCGCAGGCTGTCCAGCGCGGCCTGCTTGAGCAGCGTCGGCTCCAACAGCGAGGCGGGCTTCGACGAGGAGGGGGCCATGACTCAGAACACCTTTCCGGCCTGGCCGAGGTAGTGCTCGACGAGGGGACCGAGGGAGAGGGCGGGAAAGAAGGTGAGCGCGCCGACGATGAGCACCACGCTCACCAGCAGCCCGGCGAAGAGCGCGCCCTCCGTGGGGAAGGTGCCGGGGCCCGGGGCCACCGTCTTCTTGCCCACCATGGCGCCGGCGAGGGCCAGCACGGGGACGATCATCAGGAAGCGCCCGGCGAGCATGGCCAGGCCCAGGGTGATGTTCCAGAAAGGGGTGTTGGCGTTGAGCCCCGCGAAGGCACTGCCGTTGTTGCCCGTGCCGCTCGTGTACGCGTAGAGGATCTCCGACAGGCCGTGCGGCCCCGCGTTGTGGAGCGAGGACACGCCCGCGGGCAGCACCGCCGCCACGGCGGCCAGCCCGAGGATGAGCAGCGGGAAGATGAGCACGTACAGCATGGCGAGCTTCATCTCCTTCGCCTCGATCTTCTTGCCGAGGTACTCGGGCGTACGGCCCACCATGAGGCCGGCGATGAACACGGCGAGCACGCCCATGACGAGGATGCCGTAGAGCCCCGCGCCCACACCGCCGAAGATGACCTCCCCCAACTGGATGTTCAGCAGGGGCACGAGTCCCCCAAGCGCGGTGAAGCTGTCGTGCATGGCGTTGACCGCGCCGCAGGACGCCGCCGTGGTGACGGTGGCGAACAAGGCCGAGGCGGCGACGCCGAAGCGGACCTCCTTGCCCTCCAGGTTGCCCTCGGACACCACCCGCGCGGCGGCCAGGGCCGGGTTGGCCTGGGACTCGGCGGCGTAGGCGGCGGTCACGCCCGCGAAGAAGAGCACGCTCATGGCCGCGAAGAGGACCCAGCCCTGCTTCGTGTCCCGCGCCATCTTCCCGTAGGTGGACGTGAGCGCCGCGGGGAGGGCGAAGATGGAGAGCATCTGCACCAGGTTGGTGAGCGGCGTGGGGTTCTCGAAGGGGTGGGCGCTGTTGGCGTTGAAGAATCCCCCGCCATTGGTGCCCAGCATCTTGATGGCCTCCTGCGAGGCCACCGGCCCCAGGGCCACCGTCTGCTTCATCCCCTCCCGCGTGGTCAGCTCGAGCGAGGGCGCGAGGGTCTGCGGCACGCCCTGGGACACCAGGAAGAGCGCATAGACGACGCACAGGGGCAGCAGCACGTAGAGCAGGCCGCGCACGAGGTCGACCCAGAAGTCACCGAGGGTCTTCTGCCCCTCGGGCCCGGGACGCCGCGTGAGGCCGCGCGCGAGCGCCAACGCCACACCCATGCCCACCGCGGCGGAGACGAAGTTCTGCCACGTCAGCCCCACCATCTGCGTGAGGTGGCTCAAGGTGGACTCGCCCGCGTAGGACTGCCAGTTGGTGTTGGTGGTGAAGCTGACGGCCGTGTTGAAGGCGAGCGCCGGCTCCACCGCGGGCAGGTGTTGGGGGTTGAGCGGCAGGACGTGCTGCAGCCGCTGCACCCCGTAGAGCAGCAGCACGCTCACGAGGCTGAAGGCCAGCAGGGACAGGGCGTATCGCACCCACGTCTGCTCCCGCCGGGCGTCCACGCCACAGAGCTTCAAGAGCAGGCGCTCCACGGGCCCGAGCACCCGGGGCAGGGGCCGCACGGGCCCCTCGAAGACCTGGAAGAGGTAGGCGCCCAACGGCTTCGTCACCGCGAGCACGAGCCCGAAGAAGAGGAGGATCTGCAACCAACCGACGAGGGTCATGGCGGGCCTAGAAGCGCTCGGGCCGGAGGAGCGCGTAGACGAGGTAGAGGGCGAGCAGCACCGCGAGCACGGCGCCGGCGACGTATTCGAAGGTCACGAGGGGGCTGCCTTTCAGAGGCGCTCACAGCCGTGGGTGTAGGCCCACGCGAGCGCGAAGAAACCGACGGTCACGAGCACGAGGAGGAGATCCATGGACGGCTCCTAGAAGGAGGCGGTGGCACCGGCCACCACCAGGGTCTGCGTGGGAACGGGGAGCGGCGTGCCCTCCGCGCTCGTCCGGAAGCTCCCGAAGACGTTCGCGGTGGAGCGGTCATGCCGCGCCTCCAGCTTCAGGACGAGGGGCTCGGCGGGCGTCAGCTCCAGGGTGGCGGTGCCCTCCACCAGCCGCTGGGCCGTGCCACTGATGACGCCGTCCCGGTCGTCGAAGAGCTCGGCGCGCGCGGCCACCGCCACCGCCCGCGCCAGTTGCACGCGGGCATTGAGGCCGGCCGCGGACCAGAAGGCCGTGGGCCGCGCCCGACGCCGCTGGGTGGCCACGTCGGCGGTGGCCGCGAGCGAGAAGGCCTCCGTCACCCTCCAGGTGGCCACCCCGTCCGCGAACAGGCGCCAGCCCGCGTCGTCCCCCGTGCCCTCCTCGCCCACGAAGGTGTTGAAGGAGGCCGAGAGCCGCTCACCCGCGTAGGCCACCTGCGTGCCCACCGCCTTGCCGCGGTTGTTCTCCCCAATCGTCTGCCAGCCATTGAGCAGGTGGAGCTGCGCGCTCCAGGTGTCGGAGAACGTCCAGGTGCCCTTGAGACCTGTCTGGTAGTAGGGCGACAGCTCCCCCATCCACGAGCGCGTGTACGACCAGTTGCGCTGTGACTGGAAGGACTCGAGCCCGATGTGGCTCGGATACACGCCCGCCTCGAGGGACAGGGGCCCCCGCATATAGAAGAGCGAGGCCTGCTGGAGCAGGCGCCACACCTCGGGCCCGAGCGCCGTGCCCACCGGCTCCGCGGCGTGCACCACCTCCATCGCGGTGCCAATACCCAGGAAGACCCGAAAGCCCACGGGGGCGGGGTCCAGGCTCATGCCCAGACTGGCGAGGTTGAGCGAGAACGCACGGTCCCGCACGGCGGTGGTGCCCGCGCCAGGAGTGAAGTGGGCGCCATCTCTCGGCCGGTTGGCGTTGGCCGCGTAATAGACGTCGACGCCGCCCTCGACGCGCACGCGGGACACGAGTGATTCCGGCCCGGACTGGCCAAGCACCACGGACGGCAGGAGGGCGAGCAGAGAAGAAGGACTCGGGGACATGTCCCCTGTCAGAGCACCCGACGTACCAGGGTCTCTCGCGTCGGTGCCCAGGGATTCCAAGGGCTTGCGGAGGCCCTCCCCGCGTCCTGATTGCAGCTTGCACGATTCGGCTCGGGCGGGCCGTGCAGGCTGAAAGGCCCACACGCGTCGGGCTCCGATTCATGGCTGGGACCGGCAGTGGATGAAGCGCCTTTCCTCCAGAAATTCCCCGCCGGTGCGTGGACCTGGCCGTCCCCTGCCCGCGCTGGCATCCCCCGGCAACGTCCACTGCTGAACTAGCCTGCCTGGGTCGATACGTTATGCTGCGGACTTTCATCCTTCAGGAACATTCCGCTCGTTCATGAGTTCTCCGACCCCCGCATCCCTCCCCCCTGGACCCAAGGGCATCTGGTTCCTCGGTAGCGCTCTGGAGCAGCTTCGGGATCCCCTCGGGATCTTCGTGCGGGGCCGCGAGCGGTACGGCGACATCGTCCGTTACGACATGGGTCCGGGGGGCACGATGACCCTGCTCAACCACCCGGATCACGTGAAGCACGTGCTGGCGACCAATCCCCAGAACTACGTGAAGCCGCCCCAGGGCGGAGGCTTGCTGGGCAATGGCCTCTTCAGCAGCCGGGGCGAGTTCTGGAAGCGCCAGCGGCGGATGATGCAGCCGGCCTTCCACCGCGATCGCCTCGCCCCCATGGTGGAGCGGGCCGTGGCGGGCACCCGCTCCATGCTCACCCGGCTGGAGGCCCAGGCCCGCGCGGGCAAGCCCTTCGACGTCGAGCAGGAGATGACGTGGGTGCTGCGCTCCGTGGTGAGCCAGAGCGTGTTCTCGCTCGACGTCACCGAGCTGTCCCCCACCGTGCGTGACGCCTTCGAGTTCGTGATGGCGTTCGGACGGCGGAAGATCTCCCTCTGGTCCGTGCTCCCGCTGCCCCGTCTGGGCAAGCGCCGCAACACGGAGAGCATCCGCATCCTGGATGAGGCGGTGTACGAGATCGTCCGGGAGCGGATGCGCGAGCCCGGGGCCTTCCAGGATCAGCTCGCCGCGATGATCGCCGCGCGCGACAGCCAGGGCGAGCCGATGACGGACAAGCAGCTGCGGGACGAGGCGATGACGTTGCTCGTCGCCGGCCACGAGGCCACCGTGAGCGCCATGACGTGGGTGTGGTACCTGCTGGACCGGCATCCCGAGGTGCAGCAGAAGGTGCGCGAGGAGATGGCCACGGTGCTCGGCGACGCCCCGCCCACCGCCCAGACGCTTCCCCAATTGCAGTACACCAGCCAGGTCTTCGAAGAGGCGCTGCGCCTGTACCCGCCCGCGTGGGTGATGGGCCGCATCGCGAAGGAAGAAGACCAGATCGGCGGCTACACCATTCCAGCCAAGAGCACGGTGGTCCTCTCCCAGTACGTCATGCACCGCAACCCCGCCTACTGGCCGGAGCCCGAGCGGTTCGACCCGGAGCGCTTCGCCCCGGAGCGCAAGGGCAGCCAGCCGCGCTACGCCTACTTCCCCTTCGGCGGCGGGCAGCGGTTGTGTATCGGTGACAGCCTGGCGGAGATCCACGCGCTGGTCGTCATGGCCGCGGTGCTCCAGCGCTACCGGCTCGAGTTGGTGCCGGGATTCCGCGTCGAGCCCGAGGCGGGTGTCACCCTCCGGCCCGCCCAGGGTCTGCGGATGACCGCCCACCCGGTGTCCCTCCCCGCCACGGCGCGGCGAGCCGCCGGCGCCTGAACCCCGCGACAGCCCGCGCCCCGCCCCCGGCCCCCCCGAGGACGTCAGGCCACTGTCCGCGGATTCTCGACTTCCACGACTTCAAGAAATTCCAACCGAGAGCGCCGCTCCCCCGAGCCTCTCGACCCTTCTGGATGAGGCACCCATGAACTCCCCGAGCCGCGCGCCCCACCGCTCCACGCTTCTGGATCTGCTCACCCAGCGCGCCTCCGAGACGCCGGATCAGCGCCTCTACACCTTCCTGGATGACGCGGGCGCCGAAGAGGCCACGCTCACCTTCGCCGGACTGGAGCAGCGCGCCCGCCGCATCGCCGTCGCGCTCCAGCAAGTGGCCGCCCCGGGCGAGCGCGTGATGCTGCTCTACCCTCCGGGGTTGGACTACGTCACCGGTTTCTTCGGCTGCCTCTACGCCGGCCTCATCGCGGTCCCGGCCTATCCGCCGGACCCGTCGCGCCTCGGCCGCACCCTGCCCCGCCTGCAGGCCATCATCGACGACGCCCAGGCCAAGGTGGTGCTCACCACCTCCTTCATCGCCTCCATGGGCGAGTTCCTCTTCGAGCAGGCCCCCGAGCTGCGCGCCCTGCACTGGCTCGCCACGGATGAGCTCGCCGCCGGCACCGAGGACGCCTGGCGCCGTCCGGTCCTGGAGTCCGGCACGCTGGCCTTCCTCCAGTACACCTCCGGCTCCACGGGCACGCCCAAGGGCGTGATGCTCTCGCACGCCAACCTGCTCAACAACCTGGAGCTCATCTCCCACGCCTTCCAGGCGCGCGCCGACAGCGTGGGTGTCATCTGGCTGCCGCCCTACCACGACATGGGGCTCATCGGCGGCATCCTCGAGCCGCTCTACAAGGGCATGCACACCGCCCTGTTGTCCCCGCTGAGCTTCCTCAAGACGCCCCTGCGGTGGCTGGAGGCCATCTCGCGCTACGGCGGCACCATCAGCGGCGGCCCCAACTTCGCCTTCGATCTGTGCGTGCGCCGGATCTCCCCCGAGGAGCGCGCCACGCTGGACCTGCGCAGCTGGGAGGTCGCCTTCTGCGGCGCCGAGCCCATCCGCGTGGACACGCTCGACCGCTTCGTCGACGCGTTCGGTCCGTGCGGCTTCCGGCGCGAGGCCATCTACCCCTGCTACGGCCTCGCCGAGGGAACGCTCATCGCCTCCGGTGGACCCCAGGGTCGCGCGCCGCTGCAGCGCTCGCTGGATGCCGCGGCGCTCGAGCGCAACCAGGTGGCCCCGGCGCAGGAAGGCAAGCCCGCGCACCAGATGGTGAGCTGCGGCCAGTCCCTGCCCGGCCACGAGCTGCTGATCGTGGAGCCCACCTCGCGTACCCGGCACGCCGAGGGCAGCGTGGGCGAGGTCTGGCTCTCCGGCCCCAGCGTGGCCCAGGGCTACTGGCGGCGTCCCGAGGAGAGCACCCTCACCTTCCTCGCGCACACCGCGGACGGCCAGGGGCCCTTCCTGCGCACGGGCGACCTCGGCGTCTTCCAGGACGGCGAGCTGTTCATCACCGGCCGCCTCAAGGATCTCATCATCATCCGTGGCCGGAACCACTACCCCCAGGACATCGAGCTGACGGTGGAGAAGAGCCACCCGGCCCTGCGTCCCGGGTGCGTGGCCGCCTTCGCCGTGGAGCAGGCGGGTGAGGAGCGGCTGGTCGTCGTGCACGAGGTGGATCAGCGCAAGCTGCGCGAGCCCATCGAGTCGCTCGTGGCCACCGTGCGCCAGCGCGTGGCCGAGCTGCACGAGGTGCAGTTGCATGCCCTGGTGCTCATCGAGCCGGGCAGCATCTTCAAGACGTCCAGCGGCAAGATCCAGCGCCGCGCCTGCCGCACGGGCTTCGTCGAGGGCTCGCTCCAGGTGGTGCACGCCTGGAGCCTCGCGGAAGGCGCGAGCACCGCCGGACAGCCCGAGGCGCCCGTCGCCCCGGAGGATCTGACCACGCGCCAGGGCATCGAGTCCTGGATGCAGGGCTGGATCTCCGCGCGCCTGCGCGTGGCGCGCCAGGAGCTCGGCGTCACCGAGCCGCTCACCCGCTTCGGCCTGGACTCGCTGGCCTCCGTGGAGCTGTCCCACGAGGTCGAGCGGACCCTGGGCATGAAGCTGCCGCTGCAGCTGCTGTTGCAGGGGCCGACCATCGCCGAGCTGGCCAGCCACCTGTTCTCGAACCGGACCCGGGACGTCAACGCGAAGCCCTCGCGGCGCGCGCACACGGGTGAGTCGCCGCTGTCCTTCGCCCAGCAGCGCCTGTGGTTCCTCGACCAGCTCGAGCCCGGCAGCCCGCTCTACAACATTCCCGCCGCGGTGCGGCTGGAGGGCACGCTCGACGTGTCCGCCCTGGAGCGCGCCTTCGCCGAGCTCGTCCACCGGCACGAGTCCCTGCGCACCACCTTCGTGGAAGCCGGGGGCACGCCGGTCCAGAAGATCGCCCCGTCCCTGGACATCACGGTCTCCGTCGAGCGCCTCGCGCAATACCCGGCGGCCGAGCACGAAGCGCGGGTGGAACACCTCGCGCGCGAGGAGGCGCGGCGTCCCTTCGACCTCGCCCGGGGTCCGCTGCTGCGCGTGAAGCTGCTTCAGCTCGGGGAGACCCAGCACGTCCTCGTGCTGACGATGCACCACATCATCTCCGACGGCTGGTCCATGGGCGTGCTCATCCGCGAGGTGGCCGCGCTCTACCGGGCCTTCGCCTCGGGCCAGCCCGCGCCGCTGGCCGAGCTGCCCCTGCAGTACGCCGACTACGCCGCCTGGCAGCGTGAGTGGCTGTGGGGCGAGACGCTGGAATCCCAGCTCACATATTGGCGCCAGCAGCTCGCCGAGGCCCCCCAGGCGCTGGAGCTGCCCACCGACAAGGCTCGGCCCGCCGTGCAGTCGTATCGCGGCGCCAGCCAGCCCGTGCGGCTGCCCGCGGACCTGTCGCGTGCCATCAACACCCTGGCCCAGCGCGAGGGCGCCACGCCCTTCATGGTGCTGCTCGCGGCCTTCAACGCCGTGCTCTCGCGCTACTCCGGCCAGCAGGACCTCACCGTCGGCACGCCCATCGCCGGCCGCGCCCATGCCGGCACCGAGGGCCTCATCGGCTTCTTCGCCAACACGCTGGTGCTGCGCACGCGTCTGGAAGGCAATCCGTCCTTCCGCGAGCTGCTCGGCCGCGCGCGCCAGACGGCCCTCGACGCCTACGCCCACCAGGACGTCCCCTTCGAGAAGCTCGTCGAGGAGCTCAAGCCTCAGCGCGATCTCAGCCGCTCGCCGTTCTTCCAGGTGATGCTCGCCCTGCGGCAGGATCCCCTGCCCGACCTGGAACTCCCGGGCATCACCTCCACGCGTGAACTCGCGGTGGAGACCCTCACCTCGAAGTTCGACCTCACCCTCTCCCTCGTCGACTCCGAGCAGGGCTTCACGGGCTCCCTGGAGTACAACACCGACCTGTTCGAGCAGGCCACGGCCGCGCGCCTGGTGGGCCACCTCCAGGTGCTGTTGGAGGCCGCCACCGCCTCGCCCGAGTTGTCCCTGTCCGCCCTGCCCCTGCTCTCCGCTCCCGAGCGCCAGCAGGTGCTCGTCGACTGGAACGCCACCCAGGCCGACTACGCCCAGGACGCCTGCCTCCACCACCTCGTCGAGGCCCAGGTGGCGCGCACCCCCGACGCCACCGCCCTCGTCGCCGGCGACGTGCGCCTCACCTACCGCGAGCTCAACGCCCGCGCCAACCGCCTCGCCCACTACCTGCGCCGCCTCGGCGTCGGTCCCGAGGTGCGCGTCGGCGTCTGCCTCGAGCGCTCCGAGCTGCTGCCCACCGCCCTGCTCGCCATTCTCAAGGCCGGTGGCACCTACGTCCCCCTCGACCCCGCCTACCCCCGCGAGCGCCTGGCCTTCATGCTCCAGGACGCCTCCGGTGGCCTGCTCCTCACCCAGTCCCACCTGGCTGACGCCCTCGGCCTCTCCGCGTCCTCCCTGCTGCGCCTGGACACCGACGCCCACCTCTTCGCGGCCGAGCCCGACTCCAACCCTGTCTCCCCCGTCGGCGCCGACAACCTCGCCTACCTCATCTACACCTCGGGCAGCACGGGCCGTCCCAAGGGCGTGGCGCTGCAGCACCGGGGCGCCGTTGTCTTCCTGCACTGGGCCCTGGGCGTCTTCTCGCGCGAGGAGTTGGCCGGCACCCTGGCCGCTACCTCCATCTGCTTCGACCTGTCCGTCTTCGAGCTCTTCGCCCCCCTGAGCTGCGGCGGCGCCGTCGTGCTCGCCCGTGACGCCCTGCACCTGGCCGAGCTGCCCGCCGCCTCCGAGGTGACGCTCGTCAACACCGTCCCCTCCGCCATGGCTCACCTCGTGCGCCTCGGCGCGGTGCCCGCCTCTGTCCTCACCGTCAACCTCGCCGGTGAAGCGCTCTCCGGCGCCCTCGTGCGGCAGGTGTACCAGTCCACCGGCGTGCAGCGGCTCTACAACCTCTACGGGCCCTCCGAGGACACCACCTACTCCACCTTCGCCCTCATGCGCCGCGAGGAGGCCTCGCCTCCCATCGGCCGGCCCCTGGCCAACACCCAGGCCTACGTCCTGGACGCGCAGTGGCAGCCCGTGCCCGTGGGTGTCCCCGGCGAGCTGTACCTCTCCGGCCTGGGCCTGGCCCGTGGTTACCTCGGCCGTCCGGAGCTCACCGCCGAGCGCTTCCTGCCCAACCCCTTCGCCACCGGCGCCCGCATGTACCGCACCGGTGACAAGGTGCGCCTGCTGGCCGACGGCACCCTGGAGTACCTCGGTCGCCTCGACCACCAGGTGAAGGTGCGCGGCTTCCGGATTGAGTTGGGGGAGCTGGACGCCGTGCTCGCCCAGCACCCCGCCGTCCAGGACGTGCTCACCCTCGCGCGTGAGGACGTGCCCGGCGACAAGCGCCTCGTCGCCTACCTCGTGGCTCGCCCCGGCCAATCCGTGGACGTCGCCGAACTGCGCGCCTTCCTGGCGCGTCAGGTGCCCGAGTACATGGTGCCCTCGGCCTTCGTGGCCCTCTCCGCCCTGCCCCTCTCGCCCAACGGCAAGGTGGACCGCAAGGCCTTGCCCGCCCCCGAGGCCAGCCGCTCCGAGACGCGCGCCTTCGTCGCCCCGCGCAACCCCACCGAGCAGCTCCTCGCCTCTCTGTGGAGCCAGGTGCTCGGCGTGGAGCGCGTGGGCAGTGGTGATCATTTCTTCGAGCTGGGGGGCCACTCGCTGCTGGCCACGCAGGTCGTCTCCCGCGTCCGCGCCGCCTTCCGCGTGGAGTTGCCCCTGCGCGTCCTCTTCGAGGCCCCCACCCTCGAGGCGCTCGCGCTCAAGATCGACACGTCCCTGCGCTCGGGTCAGGGTGGGCAGTTGCCCGCGCTGCGCCCCGTGGCGCGTACGGACGCACTGCCCCTGTCGTTCGCGCAACAGCGCTTGTGGTTCCTCGAGCAGCTCGAGCCCGGCCTGGCCACCTACAACATGGCGGCCTCCGTCCAGCTCGAGGGCACGCTCGACGTGTCCGCCCTGGAGCGCGGCTTCCAGGCACTGGTGCAGCGCCACGAGTCCCTGCGCACCACCTTCCGCGCCACGGAGAAGGAGCCCGTCCAGGTCATCCACGCCGAGGTCGCGCTGCCCCTGCCCGTCATCGATCTGGCTGGGCTGCCCCAGGCCGAGCGTGAGGCAGAGGAGCGACGCCTGGCGCGCGAGGAGGCCCAGAGGCCCTTCGACCTCATCCGGGGTCCGCTGCTGCGGCTGAAGCTGCTCAAGCTCGAGGACACCCGGCACGTGTTGCTGCTGACGATGCACCACATCGTCGCCGACGGCTGGTCCATGGGCGTGCTCGTGCGCGAGGTGGGCGCCCTCTACGACGCCTTCTCCTCGGGCCGGTCCTCGCCCCTGCCCGCCCTGTCCGTGCAGTACGCCGACTACGCCGCCTGGCAGCGGGACTGGCTCCAGGGTGAGGCGCTCGAGACGCAGCTGGCCTACTGGCGCCAGCAGCTCGCCCACGCACCCAAGGTGCTGGAGCTGCCCACCGACAAGCCTCGGCCTCCGGTGCAGTCGTTCCGCGGCGCCACCCTCACCCGGCTGATGCCCCGGACGGTGTCGGACGCGCTCACCGCGCTCTGCCAGCGCGAGGGCACCACGCCCTTCATGGCGCTGCTCGCGGGCTTCCAGACGCTGCTCTCGCGCTACTCGGGCCAGACGGACATCGTGGTGGGCACGGACATCGCCGGCCGCACCCACGCGGACACCGAGGGCCTCATCGGCTTCTTCATCAACCAGCTCGTGATGCGGGGTGACCTCTCCGGAGACCCCACCTTCCGCGAGCTGCTCGGCCGCGCGCGCCACACCGCGCTCGGCGCCTACGCCCACCAGGACGTTCCCTTCGAGGAGCTGGTGCGCGAGCTCAACCCCGAGCGCAGCCTCGCCCACGCGCCGCTCTTCCAGGTGAAGCTCGTCCTCCAGAACGCGCCCACGTCCGAGGTCCGGCTGCCGGGTCTCACCGTGCGCAGCGCGGAGAGCGGCACTGGCGCGGCGAAGTTCGATCTCACGCTCGCCATCCACGAGACCGCCGAGGGCCTGTCCTGCCTGTGCGAGTACAGCACGGACCTGTACGAGGCGGACACCATCGCCCGGATGTTCGACCACCTCCAGGTCCTCCTGGAGGCCGCGGCTTCACACCCTGAGCAGCGGCTGTCCGCGCTGCCCCTGCTCTCCGAGTCCGAGCGCCAGCAGGTGCTCGTGGGGTGGAACGACGTGCGGGCGGAGTACCCGCGCGACGCCCTCGCCCACCAGCTCTTCGAGGCGCAGGCCCAGCGCACCCCCGACGCCGTCGCCGTGCAGATGGGCGAGGACAGCCTCACCTACCGTCAGCTCGACGCCCGCGCCAATCAGCTCGCCCATCACCTGCTGTCCCTGGGCGTCGGGCCCGACGTGCGCGTCGGCCTGTGTGTCGAGCGCTCCCTCCACATGGTCGTCGGCCTCCTCGGCATCCTCAAGGCCGGTGGCGCCTACGTCCCCCTCGACCCTTCCTACCCCGCCGAGCGCCTGGCCTTCATGCTGCGCGACTCGCTCACTCCCATCCTCCTCACCCAGGAACACCTCGCCGACGAGCTGCCCGTTCAAAGCGAGCTGCTCGTCCTCCTGGATGCCGAGTGGGACACCTTCATCGCCGCCCAGCCCGAGAGTTCGCCCCAGGCCCCCGTCCTGCCCGAGCACCTCGCCTACGTCATCTACACCTCGGGCTCCACGGGCACCCCCAAGGGCACCCTGCTGCACCACCGCGGCCTGTGCAACACGGGCCTGGCCACCGCCTCCGCCCACGGCTTCCACCCGGGCAGCCGCGTCCTACAGTTCGCCGCCTCCAGCTTCGACGCCTCCGTCTGCGAGGTGTTCTCCACCCTGCTGGCCGGCGCCTGCCTCGTCCTCGCCTCCCGCGAGGACATCCTCCCCGGTGCGCCCCTCCTCTCGCTGCTCACCTCCCAGCGCGTGAGCGCCGTCACCCTCACCCCCTCCGTCCTCTCCCAGCTCGAGCCCCAGCAGCTGCCCGGACTCGAAACCCTCATCTCCGCCGGTGAGACCTGCTCTCCCGAGCTGCTCGCCCGCTGGGCCCCGGGCCGCTCCTTCCTCAACGCCTACGGCCCCACCGAAGTCACCATCTGCGCCTCCATCACCGGCGCCCTCCAGCCCGGCCAGCCCCTCTCCATCGGCCGGCCCCTGCCCAACGTTCAGCTCTTCGTCCTCGACGCCCACCTGCACCCGGTGCCCGTGGGCGTCCCCGGTGAGCTTTTCGTCGCCGGCCCCGGCCTCGCTCGTGGCTACCTCGGCCGCCCGGAGCTCACGGCCGAGCGCTTCGTGCCCAACCCCTTCGCCTCCCACGGCGAGCGGCTCTACCGCACGGGCGACAAGGTGCGCCGACTGGCTGACGGCCAGCTGGAGTTCCTCGGCCGCCTGGACTCCCAGGTGAAGCTGCGCGGCTTCCGCATTGAGTTGGGCGAAGTGGAGAACGCCCTGCGCGCGCATGCCTCGGTGCACCAGGCCGCCGTCGTGCTGCGCGAGGACTCCGGCCACAAGCGGCTGGTGGCCTACCTCGTGCCCGCCTCCGGGCAGTCCCTGGACAGCAGCGCCCTGCACCAGCACCTCAAGGCCCGGCTGCCCGAGTACATGGTGCCCTCGGCCTTCGTGCCCCTCTCCGCCCTGCCCCTCACCTCCTCGGGCAAGTTGGACGTGGCCGCGCTGCCGGCCCTGGATGGTGAGCGTCCCTCCCTGGGCAAGCCCTACGCGGAGCCTCGCAATGACGTCGAGCGCCGGCTGGCCGCCGTCTGGTCCGAGCTGCTCGGCATCGAGCGCGTGGGCATCCACGACGACTTCTTCGAGCTGGGCGGCGACTCCATCATCGCTATCCAGGTGATCGCCCGCGCCCGCCAGAAGGGCCTGGAGCTCAACCCCAAGCAGCTCTTCCAGAACCAGACGATCGCCGCCCTCGCCGCGGTAGTGGGCTCGGCCCAGAGCGCGGGAGAGCAGGGTCCCGTCCAGGGCCTCGTCCCGCTCACGCCCATCCAGCGCGCCTTCTTCGAGTGGAACCTCCCGGCGCCGCACCACTACAACCAGCCGGTGCTGCTCGAGCTGCGCGAGCCCGTGGAGGCCTCGCGGCTGGAGCAGGCCCTGTCGCGGCTGGTGGAGCACCACGACGCGCTCCGCATGCGCTTCGTCCAGAAGGACGGCGGCTGGGAGCAGACCAACGCGGGCGTGGAGCGCACCGTCTCCGTGCGGTGCGTGGATCTCTCCGGCGTCCCGGAGACCGAGCGGGCCGAGGCCCTCGAGTCCGCGGCGGCCGAGGTGCAACGCGGCCTGGACCTCTCCGAGGGTCTGCTGCTGCGCGCGGCGCTGATGGACTTGGGCCCGGGACGCACGGGCCGGTTGCTCCTGGCCGCCCACCACTTGGTGGTGGACGCCGTGTCCTGGCGCATCCTGCTCGAGGACCTGGGCACGGCCTACGCGCAGCTGTCTCGCGGCGAGTCCGTCCTCCTGCCGCCCAAGAGCACCTCCTTCCAGGCCTGGGCCCAGCGCCTGAACGACTACGCCCGCTCCCCCGTGGTGGAGCAGGAGTTGGACACCTGGCTGCGGAGCGCCCCGTCCACCGCGCGGCTGCCCATGGACGAGCCCTCGGGGGCCAACACCGTGGCCTCGGCGCGTGAGCTGACGGTCTCCCTGGACGCCACGGAGACGCGCGCGCTGTTGCAGGAGCTGCCGACCGCCTACCGCACGCAGATCAACGACGTGCTGCTCACCGCGCTCGCGCAGAGCCTGCGCCAGTGGAGTGGCGGCAACCGCCTGACGGTGGACCTCGAGGGCCACGGCCGCGAGGATCTCTTCGAGGGCGTGGACCTGTCGCGCACGGTGGGCTGGTTCACCTCGCTCTACCCCGTCCAACTGGAGCTGCCGGAGACGGCGGGCCCGGTGGAGCAGCTGCGGGCGGTGCGCCACCAGCTGCGGCAGGTGCCCGGACGCGGCATCGGCTACGGGCTGCTGCGCTACCTGCGCCAGGACACGGCCGAGCGCCTGCGCGCGCTGTCGGCGGCGGAGGTGAGCTTCAACTACCTGGGCCAGCTCGACAACGCGGCCCCGGAGGCCTCCGCCTTCGCGCTCGCCCCCGAGCGGGGGGGCCCGGCCCGCGACGAGCGCGGCCTGCGCTCGCACCTGATCGAGGTGAACAGCCGCGTGCAGGACGGCTGCCTGCGGCTGACCTGGACGTACAGCGCCAACCTCCACCGCCCGGCCACCCTCCAGGCCGTGGCCGAGGGCTTCCTCACGGCGCTGCGCACGCTCATCGCCCAGCGCCACTCGCCGGAGGCGCAGCGCTACACCCCGTACGACTTCCCCCTGGCCCGGGTGGAGCAGCGCACGCTCGACCGGATCCTCCCGGCGGGTGCGCGGGTGGAGGACCTCTACCCGCTCTCCCCGATGCAGCAGGGTCAGCTCTTCCAGTCGCTCCTGGATCCGAACCGGAGCGTGTACTTCGTGCAGACGTTCTGGCGCTTCCACTCGGCGCTGGACGTACCCGCGTTCCGCAAGGCGTGGGAGACGGTGGTGGAGCGCCACGCCATCCTGCGCACGGCCTTCCTCTGGGAGGGGCTGGAGGAGCCGCTGCAGCTGGTGCACGCGAAGGTGGAGCTGCCCTGGCGGGAGCACGACTGGCGCGCGCACACCGAGGCGGAGCGTCCCGCGCTGCTCGAGGCCTTCCTCGCGGAGGATCGCGCGCGGGGCTTCCAGCTGAGCCGCGCGCCGCTGATGCGGATGGCCGTCCTCCGCATGGAGGACAACGTCTACCAGGTGGTGTGCAGCAACCATCACCTGCTGCTGGATGGGTGGAGCCTCGGCGTGCTCTTCAAGGAGCTGCTGCCGCTCTACGATGCCTTCACCCAGGGCCAGACGCTCGGGCTCGAGCGGCCCACGCCCTTCCGGGACTACATCGCCTGGCAGCGGCGGCAGGAGCTGTCGCGGGCCGAGTCCTTCTGGCGGCGCACGCTCGAGGGTTTCACCGCGCCGACGCCGCTGCCGGCGGACGCCGCGCCCGGTCTGCCGGAGAGCGAGTGGAAGGAGCTGGGGGACCGCGAGCTGCGCCTGGCGCCCGCGGCCACGACGGCGCTGCAGTCCTTCGCGCGCCAGCACCAGCTCACCCTGAACACGCTGGTGCAGGCGGCGTGGGCGGTGGTGCTCGCCCAGTACAGCGGTGAGCAGGACGTCCTCTTCGGCGTGACGGTGTCCGGCCGTCCGGCGGAGCTGTCCGGCGTCGAGTCGATGCTGGGCCTGTTCATCAACTCGCTGCCGCTGCGCGTGCGCGTGTCCCCCGCCGAGCCGATGTTGGCCTGGCTGCAGGGGCTCCAGACACAGCAGGTGGAGCTGCGTCAGTACGAGCACAGCCCGCTGGTGCAGGTGCAGGGCTGGAGCGAGGTGCCCCGCGGCACGCAGCTCTTCGACAGCCTGATGGTGTTCGAGAACTACCCCATCGACGCCTCGGTGCGGCAGCAGGCCCAGCACATGGACGTGCGGGACTTCCAGGCGGTGGAGCGGTTCACCTTCCCGCTCGGCCTGACGGTGGTGCCCGGCCAGGAGCTGCTGCTCAAGCTGTCCGCCAAGGCCCCCCGCTTCGACGCCGCCAGCGTCGACCGGCTGCTGGTGCAGCTGCGCACCGTGCTGGAGCAGATGGCCGCGAGGCCCGAGCAGCACGTGGGGGAGCTCACGCTGCTGGGCCCGGCCGAGCGTCAGCAGGTGCTCGTGGCGTGGAACGAGACGGGGACGGACTACCCCCGGGACACGTGTGTCCACACCCTGGTGGAGGCCCAGGCCCGTCGCGCGCCCGAGGCGCTGGCGATCGGCTCCGCGTCCGGCACGCTCTCCTTCGACGCGCTCGACCGCCGCGCCAACCAGCTCGCCCACCACCTGCGCATGCTGGGCGTGGATCGCGGGGCGCTCGCGGGCGTCTGCCTGCCGCGCTCCCCGGACATGGTCGTCGCCCTGCTCGCCATCCTCAAGGCGGGCGGCGCCTACGTCCCGCTCGATCCCTCGTACCCCATGGAGCGGCTGTCCTTCATGGTGCGCGACGCGGGCATCTCCGTCCTCGTCACCCTCACGGACATCGCCGACGAGCTGCCCTCCCAGGGCGAGCAGCTTTTCTGCATGGACACCGACTGGGACATGGTCTCCGCCAACCCCGAGGAGGCGCCCGAGCGCACCACCGGCGCGGAGGACCTCGCCTACGTCATCTACACCTCCGGCTCCACGGGCCAGCCCAAGGGCGTGGAGATCCGTCACAGCGGCTTGATGAACCTGGTGACGTGGCACCAGCGCGCCTACGCCGTGACGCCCGAGGACCGGGCCACCCAGCTGGCCGGCGTGGCCTTCGACGCGTCCGTCTGGGAGCTGTGGCCCTACCTCACCGCGGGCGCCAGCATCCACATGCCCTCCGAGGACGTGCGCGCCATGCCCTCGCGGCTGGTGGAGTGGCTGGCCTCGGAGAAGATCACCCTCAGCTTCCTGCCCACCCCGCTGGCCGAGGCCGTCCTGCAGGAGACCTGGCCCGAGGACATGGCCCTGCGCGTGCTGCTCACGGGCGGAGACCGGCTCAGCCGCCGTCCGTCGCGGGCGCTGCGCACGCGCCTGGTCAACCACTACGGCCCCACCGAGAGCACCGTGGTGGCGAGCTGCGCTCCCGTGGCGCCCGAGGGCGAGGAGCGGGGACTGCCGCCCATCGGCACGCCCATCTCCAACACCCGCGTCTACCTGCTGGACCGCGACCTGCGGCCAGTGGGCATCGGGGTCCCGGGCGAGCTGTTCATCGGCGGCGAGAGCCTCGCGGTGGGCTACCTGCGCCGGCCGGAGCTCACCGCCGAGCGCTTCATCCCCAACCCCTTCAGCACCCAACCCGGCGCCCGGCTCTACCGCACCGGTGACAAGGCCCGCTACCTGGCCGACGGCCGCATCGAGTACCTCGAGCGCATCGACTTCCAGGTGAAGGTGCGCGGCTTCCGCATCGAGCTGGGAGAGATCGAAGAGGCGCTCGTCCGCCACAACTCCGTCAAGCAGGCGGTGGTGCTGGTGCGCGAGGACGTCCCGGGCGACAAGCGCCTGGTGGCCTACGTCGTGCCGCGCCCCGGTCTCGACCTGGACGCGCTGGAGCTGCGCAAGCACCTGCAGGGCAAACTGCCCGAGTACATGGTGCCCGCCGCCTTCGTCAACATGGAGGCCCTGCCGCTCACCGCCAACGGCAAGGTGGACCGCAAGGCCCTGCCCCCGCCGGATGGCGCGTCCGAGGTGCGCGAGCACGTCTTCGTCGCGCCCCGCACGCCCAGCGAGGAGCTGCTCGCCAACGTCTGGAAGCAGGTGCTCAACGTGGAGCGCGTGGGCATCCACGACGACTTCTTCGAGCTGGGCGGCCACTCGCTCTTCGCCACCCAGGTCATCTCCCGCATCCGCACCGTCTTCGGGGTGGAGCTGCCCCTGAACAACCTCTTCGAGGCGCGCACCGTCGCCGAGCTCACCCTCCTGGTGGAGCAGGCCGTGCGTGGCAGCAAGGGCCTCGAGGCGCCGCCCCTCGTGCCCGTCTCCCGTGACGGCGCCCTGCGGCTGTCCTTCGCCCAGCAGCGCCTGTGGTTCCTCGACCAGATGGACCCGGGCAATGCCTCCTTCAACATCTCGGCCGCGGTGCGCCTGAAGGGCACGCTGGACGAGGCCGCGCTGGAGCAGGCCTTCCACGCGCTGGTCCAGCGCCAGGAGGTGCTGCGCACCACGTTCCAGTCCGGAGAGGACGGGCCCGTCCAGATCGTCCACCCGGCCGAACCGCTGCCCCTGCACTCCGTGGATCTGCGCACGCTCAACGCCCACGTGCGGGAAGAGACGGCCCGGCGGCTGGCGGGCGAAGAGGCCCTCAAGCCCTTCGACCTGGCGCGGGGTCCGCTCTTCCGCGTCTCCCTGATGCGGCTGTCCGAGCAGGAACACCTGCTGCTGCTGACGATGCACCACATCGTCTCCGATGGCTGGTCCACCGGCCCGCTCATCCGGGAGGTGGCGGCGCTGTACCAGGCCTTCGCCTCGGGTGAGCCCTCGCCCCTGCCCGAGCTGCCCGTGCAGTACGCCGACTTCGCGGCGTGGCAGCGCGGCTGGCTGCGCGACGAGGCCCTGGAGACCCAGCTCGCCTACTGGCGCCAGCAGCTCGCGGGCGCCCCCCAGGTCATCGAGCTCCCCGCGGATCACGCGCGTCCGGCGGTGCAGTCCTCGCGCGGCGCCCACCTGCGGGCGGTGATGCCTCGCCGGGTCGCCGAGGCCCTCGAGGCGCTCGGCCGCGAGGAGGGCTCGTCCCTCTTCATGGCGCTGCTCGCGGGCTTCCAGACGCTGCTGCACCGCTACTCCGGCGAGACGGACGTGGTGGTGGGCACGGACATCGCCAACCGCACTCGGGCCGAGACCGAGGGCCTCATTGGCTTCTTCGTCAACCAGCTCGTGATGCGGGGGGACCTCTCCGGAGACCCCACCTTCCGCGAGCTGCTCGGCCGCGTGCGCCACACCGCGCTCGAGGCCTACGCCCGCCAGGACGTTCCCTTCGAGGAGCTGGTGCGCGAGCTCAACCCCGAGCGCAGCCTCGCCCATGCGCCGCTCTTCCAGGTGAAGCTCATCCTGCAGAACGCGCCCGAGACCACGCTCGAGCTGCCGGGGCTCACCCTCAGCCACGTGGAGGGCGAGGACTCCGGCACGTCCAAGCTGGACATGACGCTGTCCTTCACCCGCACGGCGCAGGGACTCGCCTGCTCGTGGGAGTACAGCACGGACCTGTACGAGGCGGACACCATCGCCCGGATGTTCGACCACCTCCAGGTCCTCCTGGAGGCCGCCGCCGCCCATCCCGACCAGCGTCTGTCCGCGCTGCCCCTGCTCTCCGAGTCCGAGCGCCGCCGCATCCTCGTCGACTGGAACGACACGCGCCTGGAGCTGCCTCAGGACGTCCTCGCCCACCAGCTCTTCGAGGCCCAGGCGGCACGCACCCCGGACGCCATCGCCGTGCAGATGGGTGAGGAGTCGCTCACCTACCGTCAGCTCGACGCCCGCGCCAATCAGCTCGCCCACCACCTGCTGTCCCTCGGCGTCGGGCCTGACGTGCGTGTCGGCCTGTGCGTCGAGCGCTCGCTCCACATGGTCGTCGGCCTCCTCGGCATCCTCAAGGCCGGTGGCGCCTACGTCCCCCTCGACCCCTCCTACCCCGCCGAGCGCCTGGCCTTCATGCTGCGCGACTCGCTCACCCCCATCCTCCTCACCCAGGAACACCTCGCCGACGAGCTGCCCGTCCAGAGCGAGCTGCTCGTCCTCCTGGACGCCGAGTGGGACTCCTTCATCGCCTCCCAGCCCGAGAGCGCGCCCCACGCGCCCGTGCTCCCCGAGCACCTCGCCTACGTCATCTACACCTCGGGCTCCACCGGCACCCCCAAGGGCACCCTGCTGCACCACCGTGGCCTGTGCAACACCGCCCTGGCCTCCATCCACACCCACCAGCTCTCCCCCGCTGACCGCGTCCTGCAGTTCGCCGCCTTCAGCTTCGACACCTCCGTCTCCGACTTCTTCCGCACCCTGCTCAGCGGCGCCCGCCTCGTGCTCGCCACGCGCGAGCAGATTCTCCCCGGCCCCGTCCTGCATGAGCTGATGGAGGCCCAGGGCGTCACCGCCGCCATCCTCACCCCCTCCGTCCTCGCCCAGCTCGAGCCGGACCAGCTGCCCTCCTTGCGCACCCTCATCTCCGCCGGTGAGGCCTGCACCCCCCAGCTCGTCGAGCGCTGGCAGCCCGGCCGCCGCTTCCTCAACGAGTACGGCCCCACCGAAATCACCGTCTGCGCCACGATTGACACCGAGGTGTCCGCCCAGCGCCTCACCATCGGCCGCGCCATTCCCAACGCCCAGCTCTTCGTGCTCGACGCACGCTTGCAGCCGGTGCCCGTGGGTGTGCCCGGGGAGCTGTTCATCGGTGGCCCGGGCCTGGCCCGCGGCTACCACGGCCGCCCGGAGCTCACGGCCGAGAAGTTCGTCCCCCACCCCTTCTCCGCCAGTGGCGAGCGCCTCTACCGCACCGGCGACAAGGTGCGCTGGTTGC
This sequence comes from Archangium primigenium, assembly GCF_016904885.1. Lineage (NCBI taxonomy): Bacteria > Pseudomonadati > Myxococcota > Myxococcia > Myxococcales > Archangiaceae > Melittangium > [Archangium] primigenium. The sequence goes on along the minus strand of NZ_JADWYI010000001.1, from coordinate 3,369,136 downwards.
CCGACGGTCGCCTCGACTTCCTCGGCCGCCTGGACTCCCAGGTGAAGCTGCGCGGCTTCCGCATTGAATTGGGCGAAGTGGAGAACGCCCTGCGCGCGCACCCCGCCGTGCAGCAGGCCGTCGCCCTGGTGCGCGAGGACGCCCCCGGCGACAAGCGCCTGGTGGGCTACCTCGTGCCCCACCCCGGCCAGTCCCTGGACATCGCCGAGGCCCGCGCCCTCGCCAAGGAGAAGCTGCCCGAGCACATGGTGCCCTCCGCCTTCGTCCTGCTGGAGGCCCTGCCCCTCACCCCCAGCCGCAAGGTGGACCTCAAGGCCCTGCCTCCCCCGGGCGCTCAGCTCCTGGACGCGGGTGACGGCTACCTCGCTCCGCGCACGCCCACCGAGGAGCTGCTGGCCGCCCAGTGGAGCCAGCTGCTCGGCGTGGCCCGCGTGGGCCTGCAGGACAACTTCTTCGAGCTGGGCGGCCACTCCCTCCTGGCCACCCAGGTCATCTCCCGCATCCGCGCCACCTTCGGCGTGGACCTGCCCATCAACGAGCTGTTCGAGTCGCCCACCGTCGCCGGCATCGCCCTGGCCCTTCAGGCCCGTCTGAGCGGCGCCGGCCATCAGGCCCCGCCGCTGCTCCCCGTGCCTCGCACGGGCGAGTTGCCCCTGTCCTTCGCCCAGCAGCGCCTCTGGTTCCTCGAGCAGCTCGAGCCCGGCCAGGCCACCTACAATCTCCCGCTCGCGATGGAGCTGGAGGGGGAGTTGGACGTGGCCGCCCTGGAGCGCGGCTTCCAGGAGCTGGTGCGCCGCCACGAGGCCCTGCGCACCACCTTCCGCGCCACCGACGCGGAAGCCGTCCAGGTCATCCACTCCGAGGTCTCGCTGTCCCTGCCCGTCATCGATCTGAGCACCGTCTCCGAGACGGAGCGTCAGGACGAGGCGCGGCGCCTGGCGCACGAGGAGTCCGGTCGCCCGTTCGATCTCATCCGCGGCCCGCTGTTCCGGGTGAAGCTGCTGAAGCTCGAGGAGACGCGGCACGTGCTGCTGCTGACGATGCACCACATCGTCTCCGACGGCTGGTCCATGGGCATCCTCGTCAAGGAGGTCGCGGCCCTGTACCAGGCGTTCACCACGGGCCAGCCCTCGCCCCTGCCCGAGCTGCCCGTGCAGTACGCCGACTTCGCGGCGTGGCAGCGCGGCTGGCTGCGCGACGAGGCCCTGGAGGCCCAGCTCGCCTACTGGCGTGAGCACCTCACCGGCGCGCCCCAGGTGTTGGAGCTGCCCACCGACAGGCCCCGGCCCGCGGTGCAGACGTACCGGGGTGCCAGCCACTCCGTCGCGCTGCCCGAGGCGCTCTCGCGCGCCATCACCACCCTGGGCCAGCAGGAGGGCACCACGCCCTTCATGGTGCTGCTCGCGGCCTTCAACGCCGTGCTCTCGCGCTACTCCGGCCAGCAGGACATCAGCGTCGGCTCGCCCATCGCCGGCCGTACGCACGCGGACACCGAGGGCCTCATCGGCTTCTTCGTGAATACGCTCGTGCTGCGCACCCGCATGGAGGGCAACCCCTCCTTCCGCGAGCTGCTCGGCCGCGTGCGCCAGGCCACGCTCGGGGCCTACGCCCACCAGGACATCCCCTTCGAGAAGCTCGTCGAGGAACTCAAGCCCCAGCGCAGCCAGAGCTACTCGCCGCTCTTCCAGGTGATGTTCGCCTTCCAGAACGCACCCGCCACCACCGGGTCGTCCGCGAGCGCGCTCACCCTGCGCCCGCTCGAGTCGGCCAACCAGACGGCCCGCTTCGACCTCATCCTCTCGCTCGCCGATGCGCCCGAGGGCTTCCGCGGCACCATCGACTACAACGTCGATCTCTTCGACACGTCGACGGTGGGCCGCCTGTTCGACCACATGCGCGTGCTGCTCGAGGCCGCCACGGCGCATCCCGATCAGCGCCTGTCCGCGCTGCCGATGCTCACCGAGGCCGAGCGCCAGCAGGTGCTCGTGGGGTGGAACGACGTGCGGGCGGAGTACCCGCGCGACGCCCTCGCCCATCAGCTCTTCGAGGCTCAGGCGGCACGTACCCCGGACGCCCTCGCCGTGCAGATGGGCGAGGAGACGCTCACCTACCGCCAGCTCGACGCCCGCGCCAATCAGCTCGCCCACCACTTGCGTTCCCTGGGCGTCGGCCCCGAGGTCCGCGTCGGTCTGTGCATCGAGCGCTCGTTCCACATGGTCGTCGGCCTCCTCGGCATCCTCAAGGCCGGTGGCGCCTACGTGCCGCTGGATCCGGCGTACCCCCGCGAGCGTCTGGCCTTCATGGTGAAGGACTCCGCCGTGCCGCTGCTGCTCACCCAGCAGGCACTCCGCGACGTGCTGCCCCTCGACGGCCAGCGGGTGCTGTGCCTGGACACGGACGGGAGCGCCATCTCCGCCCAGCCCGAGAGCGCGCCTGACGCGCCCGTGCTCCCCGAGCACCTCGCCTACGTCATCTACACCTCGGGCTCCACCGGCACGCCCAAGGGCACCCTGCTGCACCACCGCGGCCTGTGCAACACGGGCCTGGCCACCGCCTCCGCCCACGGCTTCCACCCGGGCAGCCGCGTCCTGCAGTTCGCCGCCTCCAGCTTCGACGCCTCCGTCTGCGAGGTGTTCTCCACCCTGCTGGCCGGCGCCTGCCTCGTCCTCGCCTCCCGCGAGGACATCCTCCCCGGTGCGCCCCTCCTCTCGCTGCTCACCTCTCAGCGCGTGAGCGCCGTCACCCTCACCCCCTCCGTCCTCTCCCAGCTCGAGCCCCAGCAGTTGCCCGGACTCGAAACCCTCATCTCCGCCGGTGAGGCCTGCTCCCCCGAGCTGCTCGCCCGCTGGGCCCCGGGCCGCTCCTTCCTCAACGCCTACGGCCCCACCGAAGTCACCATCTGCGCCTCCATCACCGGCGCCCTCCAGCCCGGCCAGCCCCTCTCCATCGGTCGGCCCCTGCCCAACGTTCAGCTCTTCGTCCTCGACGCCCATCTGCACCCGGTGCCCGTGGGCGTCCCCGGTGAGCTCTTCGTCGCCGGCCCCGGCCTCGCCCGCGGCTACCTTGGCCGCCCGGAGCTCACGGCCGAGCGGTTCGTCCCCAACCCCTTCGCCTCCACCGGCGAGCGGCTCTACCGCACGGGCGACAAGGTGCGCCGACTGGCTGACGGCCAGCTGGAGTTCCTCGGCCGCCTGGACTCCCAGGTGAAGCTGCGCGGCTTCCGCATTGAGCTGGGCGAAGTGGAGAACGCCCTGCGCGCGCACGCCTCGGTGCACCAGGCCGCCGTCGTGCTGCGCGAGGACGCGGGCCACAAGCGCCTGGTGGCCTACCTCGTGCCCACCTCCGGCCAGTCCCTGGACAGCAGCGCCCTGCACCAGCACCTCAAGGCCCGCCTGCCCGAGTACATGGTGCCCTCGGCCTTCGTGCCCCTCTCCGCCCTGCCCCTCACCTCCTCGGGCAAGCTGGACGTGGCCGCGCTGCCGGCCCTGGATGGTGAGCGGCCCACCCTGGGCAAGCCCTACGTGGAGCCTCGCAACGACGTCGAGCAGCAGCTGGCCGCGCTCTGGGCGGAGCTGCTCGGCATCACGCGCGTGGGCATCCACGACGACTTCTTCGAGCTGGGCGGCCACTCGCTGCTGGCCACCCAGATCGTCTCTCGTATCCGCCGGGATTTCGGCGTGGAGCTGCCTTTGCGCCAGCTCTTCGACGAGCCCACGGTGGCCAATCTCGCGGAACAGATCGTGACGGCGCAGGCCTCCGGCATCGACGCGGATGAGCTGGAAAGGCTCATGGCGGAGATGGAAGCAGAGGACGCGTCGTCGGAAACCCCATCGGACTCGCAGGACAAGCGCCTCAAGGAGGCCGCCAACAATGAGTGACATCTACAAGCGCCTCGCCAACCTCCCCAAGGAGAAGCAGGAGCAGCTGCTACGCAAGCTGCGCGAGCGCGGTGGACAAGCTCCCCGGCAGGAGATTCCGCGCCAGCCGCGCACGGCGTCCTCCTTCCCGCTGTCGTTCGCCCAGCAGCGCCTGTGGTTCCTGGATCAGCTCGAGCCGGGCAGCCCGCTCTACAACATGCCGGCGGCCGTGCGGCTGCGGGGCGCGCTCGACCTGGGCGCGCTGGAGCGCAGTTTCGGCGAGCTGGTGCGCCGCCACGAGGCCCTGCGCACGACGTTCCGCAACGACGAAGGCACGCCGGTGCAGGTCATCGCCCCGCCTTTCACCCCGCGCCTGGAGTTGAAGGATCTGCGCGCCGTCCCGGCCCCGACGCGCGAGCAGGACGCGCTGCGGCTGATGCACGAGGAGGCTCAGCGCTCCTTCGATCTCGCGCAGGGTCCGCTGCTGCGGGTGGTGCTGTTCCAACTGGGCGAGCAGGATCACCTGCTGCTGCTGGCGATGCACCACATCGTCTCCGACGGCTGGTCCATGGGCATCCTCATCCGGGAGATGGCGGCGCTCTACCGCGGCTTCTCCAGCGGCAAGGCCCTGCCCCTGCCCGATCCGTCCCACCAGTACGCGGACTACGCCACGTGGCAGCGCGACTGGCTCAAGGGCGAGGTGCTCGAGGCGCAGCTGGCGTACTGGCGCACGCAGCTGGCGGGCTCGGAGCAGCCGCTGGAGCTGCCCACGGATCGCCTCCGCCCGGCGGTGCAGACGCACCGGGGCGCGCTCGAGCCGGTGCGCCTGTCCTCCCAGGTGTCCACGGCGCTCAAGGAGCTGGCCAAGAAGGAGGGCGTCACGCCCTTCATGCTGCTCTTGGCGGCCTTCCAGACGCTGCTGCACCGCTACACCGGCCAGGACGCCATCAGCGTCGGCTCGCCCATCGCCGGTCGCGGCCGCAGCGAGCTGGAAGGCATCATCGGCTTCTTCGTCAACACGCTCGTGCTGCGCACGCGCCTGGAGGGCAACCCCACCTTCCGTGAGCTGCTGGCCCGCGTGCGCGAGGTGACCCAGGGCGCCTACGATCACCAGGACGTCCCCTTCGAGAAGCTGGTGGACGAGCTGCAGCCAGAGCGCAACCTGAGCCGCTCGCCGCTCTTCCAGGTGATGCTCTCCTTCCAGAACGCGCAGACGCCCGCGATGGACATGCCGGGGCTGAGCCTGAGCCAGCTGGAAGTGGACAGCCAGGCGGCCAAGTTCGACCTCAGCCTGGTGATGGGCGAGAGCCCCGAGGGCTTCAGCGGCGGGCTCGAGTACAACGTCGATCTCTTCGAGGCGAGCACCGCGGCGCGCTTCGCCGGGCACCTCGTGTGCCTGCTGGAGGGCATCGCGGCGGCCCCCGACACCCGCCTGTCGGCGCTCCCCCTGCTCACCGCGGCCGAGCGTCACCAGGTGCTCGTCGAGTGGAACGCCACCCGCACGGAGTTCCCCCGTGACACCACGCTGCACGCGCTCTTCGAGGCCGAGGTGGCCCGGCGCCCGGACGCGGTGGCCGTGGAGGACGCGCACGAGCGACTGACGTACCGGGAGCTGGATGCCCGGGCCAACCAGCTCGCCTGGTACCTGCGCCGTCAGGGCGTGGGTCCGGACGTGCGGGTGTGCCTGTGCGTGGACCGCTCGCCCGAGCTCATCGTCTCCCTGCTGGGCATCCTCAAGGCCGGTGGCGCCTATGTGCCCCTGGACTCCACGTACCCGCGTGAGCGCCTCGTCGCCATGGTGGAGGACGCGCGTCCGCAGGTGCTGGTGACGACGCGGCGCTCCCTGGAGGCCCTGCCCACCCAGGGCGCGCGGGCCGTGCTGCTCGACGAGGTCCGCGAGGACATCGCCCGGGAGCCCACCCATGCGCCCCAGAGCGGCGCCTCGGCGCGCAACCTGGCCTATATCGACTTCACCTCGGGCTCCACCGGCCGTCCCAAGGGCGTGTGCATCGAGCACCGCTCCGTGGCGCGGCTGGTGCGCGGGGTGGACTACGCGGACCTGGGGGAGGGGCACACCTTCCTGCTCATCGCGCCCATCTCCTTCGACGCCTCCACGCTGGAGGTGTGGGGCTGCCTGCTCAACGGCGGTCGGCTGGTGCTCTTCCCCGCCCACGCTCCGGGCGACGTGAAGGAGCTGGAGGAGCTGCTCGCGCGCCATCAGGTGACGACGCTGCACCTCACCGCGGGCCTCTTCACGCAGATGGTGGACGCGAACCTGGAGGGGCTGCGTCCCGTGAAGCAGCTGCTCACCGGTGGCGACGTGGTGTCCGCGCCCCACGTGCGGCGCACGCTGGAGGAGCTGCGCATCCCGGTGACGGCCTGCTACGGCCCCACCGAGAGCACCACCTTCGCGAGCTGCTTCCGCATGACGCGCGCCGAGCAGGTGGGCAGCGCCGTGCCCATTGGCCGGCCCATCGGCAACACGCAGATCTACATCCTGGATCGCCACCAGAACCCGCTGCCGGCGGGCATGCCGGGCGAGCTGTACATCGGCGGTGACGGCCTGGCGCGGGGCTACCTGGAGCTGCCGGAGCTGACGGCGGAGAAGTTCCTGCCCAACCCCTTCGCCACCGAGTTCGGCGCGCGGATGTACCGCACCGGGGACCTGGCGCGCTTCCGGCCAGACGGGGTGCTGGAGTTCCTGGGCCGCATCGACAGCCAGGTGAAGATCCGCGGCTTCCGCGTGGAGCTGTCGGAGGTGGAGACGGCGCTGCTCGGGCACCCGGAGGTGCGCGAGGCGGTGGTGGTGGCCCGGCAGGACATCGGGAGCCACAAGCGGCTGGTGGCGTACGTGGCGGCCCCCAAGACGCTCGGGGCGGCCGAGCTGCGCGGCTTCCTCAAGGAGAAGCTGCCCGAGTACATGGTGCCCTCGGCCTTCGTGTGCCTGGAGGCCCTGCCCCTCACGGCCAACGGCAAGGTGGACCGCAAGGCGCTGCCCGCGCCGGAGGCGGTGCGCAACGCGGAGGACAGGCCCTACGTGGCACCGCGTGACGCCACCGAGCAGACCCTGGCCGACGTCTGGGCCAAGGTGCTCGGTGTGGCGCGCGTGGGCATCCACGACAACTTCTTCGAGCTGGGCGGCGACTCCATCGTCAGCCTCCAGGTGATCGCCCGCGCCCGTCAGGCGGGGCTGGAGCTGGCCCCCAAGCAGCTCTTCCAGCGGCAGACGATCGCCGAGCTGGCGCCCGTGGTGGGCCAGGCGCGCGCGCCCGCCGGAGAGCAGGGCGTGGTGCAAGGCACCGTGCCGCTTACCCCCATCCAGCGGGCCTTCTTCGAGTCGGGCCAGCCGGATCCCCACCACTACAACCAGGCCGTGATGCTCGAGGTGCGCGAGCGCCTGGACGCCGTGCTCCTGGAGCGGGCACTGCGGCGGCTGGTGGAGCACCATGACGCGCTCCGCATGCGCTTCACCCGCGAGGGCGACGCGTGGGCGCAGCACAACACGGGCGTGGAGCGTCCGCTGGTGCTGCGGCGGGTGGACCTGTCGGGCGTGCCGGACGCGGAGCTGCCGGCGGCCATCGAGCGGGCGGCGGCGGTGGAGCAGCGCGGCCTGGAGCTGGCCGAGGGGCTGCTCTTGCGCGCGGTGCTGATGGACCTGGGCCCGGCGCGGCCCGCCCGGCTGTTGCTGATCATCCACCACCTGGTGGTGGACACGGTGTCGTGGCGCACGCTGCTGGAGGACTTGAGCACGGCGTGCATGCAGCTGCGCCGGGGCGAGGCGGTGACGCTGCCGCCCAAGAGCACGTCCTTCAAGGCCTGGGCCGAGCAGCTGCGGGCGTACGCGCGCTCGGAGAAGGCCGGGGGCGAGCTGGCGCGCTGGCTGGAGGCGTGCGCGCCCACGGGTCGCGCGCTGCCGGTGGATGGGCCGGGAGGCGCCAACACGCTGGCCTCCGCGCGCGGACTGACGGTGGAGCTGGAGGTGGAGGAGACGCGCGCGCTGTTGCAGGAGGTGCCGGCCGCCTGGCGTGCCCGCACCGACGAGGTGCTGCTGGCCGCGCTCGCGCTGGGCTTCCAGCGCTGGACGGGCGGCGACGAGCTGCGCGTGGAGCTGGAGGGTCACGGCCGCGAGGATCTCTTCGAGGGCGTGGACCTGTCGCGCACGGTGGGCTGGTTCACCTCGGTGTACCCGGTGCGGCTGAAGGCCGCGGCGCGGGCCAGCGTGGGCGACGTGCTGCGGACCGTGCGGGACTCGATGCGGCAGGTGCCGGACCGTGGCCTCGGCTACGGGCTGCTGCGCTACCTGGGTGAGGGCGAGGCCGTGGATCGGCTGCGCGCCCTGCCCCGCGCCGAGGTGGCCTTCAACTACCTGGGCCAGTTCGACGGGACGGCGGCCAACGCCTCCACGCTGTTCTCCCTGGCGCGCGAGCCGAGCGGCGCCGCGGCCAGCGAGCACGGCACGCGCCCCCACCTGCTCGAGGTGAACGGACTCGTCCTGGAGGGACGTCTGCGGTTGACGTTCACCTACAGTGAGAACCTCCACACCCGCGCCACGGTGGAGACGCTCGCCCAGGGCTACCTGGGCGCGCTCCGGGAGCTCATCACTCAGCGCACGTCCGCGGATGCGCTGCGCTACACCCCGGCCGACTTCCCGCTCGCGCCGCTCGATCGCGAGGCGCTCGCGCGCGTGCTGCCGCCAGGCGAGCCGGTGGAGGACGTCTATCCGCTGTCCCCCATGCAGCAGGGCCTGCTCTTCCAGGCGCGGCTGGCGCCGGGCACGGGCGTGTACCTGGTGCAGTCCGCGTGGCGCTTCCACTCGGCCCTGGACGTGCGGGTGTTCCAGCGGGCCTGGGAGGCCCTGGTGGGGCGTCACGCCATCCTGCGGACCTCCTTCCGCTGGGAGGGGATGGACGCGCCGGTGCAGGTGGTCCATGCCCGGCCTCAACTGCCGTGGCAGGAGCTGGACTGGCGCGAGCTGTCCGAGCCCGAGCAGCGGATGCGGCTGGAGGCCTTCCTCGCGGAGGACCGGACGCGGGGGTTCGATCTGACGCGGGCGCCCCTGATGCGGGTGGCCGTGATGCGGCTGGCCGACGGGGTCCACCACATCGTCTGGTCGCACCACCACCTGCTGTTGGACGGGTGGAGCCTGGGCCTGCTCTTCAAGGACCTGTTCGCCTTCTACGAGCTGTTCGCGCGGGGCGAGCGGCCCGGCCTGGAGCCGGCGCCGCGCTACCGGGAGTACATCGCCTGGGTGCTCAAGCAGGACTTCGCCCAGACGGAGGCCGCGTGGCGGCAGGCCCTGGCCGGCTTCCCCGTGCCCACCCCGCTGCCGGGAGACGGGACGCCGGACGCGAAGAAGGGCGAGTTGGATCACCAGGAGCGGCGGGTTCGCTTCACCGCCTCCGCCACCACGGCGCTGCAGGCGTTCGCGCGCCAGCACCAGGTGACGTTGAACACCATGGTGCAGGCGGCGTGGGGCCTGGTGCTGGCCCGCTACAGCGGTGAGCGGGACGTCGTCTTCGGTGCCACGGTGTCCGGCCGTCCGGCGGACCTCGAGGGCGCCGGGGAGACGATGGGCCTGTTCATCAACACGCTCCCCGTGCGCGTGCGGATGCAGTCCGGGGACACGGTGGTGACGTGGCTGCAGCGGCTCCAGGCGCAGCAGTTGGAGATGCGCCAGTACGAGCACAGCCCGCTCGTGCGGGTGCAGACGTGGAGTGAGGTCCCGCGCGGGATGCCGCTGTTCGACAGCATCCTGGTCTTCGAGAACCTCCCGCTCGACGCCTCCGTCAAGGAGCGCTCCAGCACGCTGGACGTGCGGGACTTCGATGCCATCGAGCGCTTCACCTTCCCGCTCAACCTGACGGCGATTCCCGGTCGGGAGCTGTTGATCAAGATCGCGGCCAAGACCGAGCGGTTCACGGCGGACCTCGCCGGACAGCTGCTGGGTCACATGCAGGTGCTGCTGGAGGGCTTCCTCGCCCATCCCGCCCAGGATCCGCTCACGCTGCCGATGCTCACCGCGGCCGAGCGGCACCAGATCCTCGTGACGTGGAACGACACGCGTCTGGAGCTGCCCCAGGACGCCCTCGCCCACCAGCTCTTCGAGGCCCAGGCGCAGCGCACCCCGGACGCCATCGCCGTGCAGATGGGTGAGGAGTCGCTCACCTACCGCCAGCTCGACGCCCGCGCCAACCAGCTCGCCCACCACCTGCTGTCCCTCGGCGTCGGCCCCGACGTGCGTGTCGGCCTGTGCGTCGAGCGCTCCCTCCACATGGTCGTCGGCCTGCTCGGCATCCTCAAGGCCGGTGGCGCCTACGTCCCCCTCGACCCCTCCTACCCCGCCGAGCGCCTGGCCTTCATGCTGCGCGACTCGCTCACCCCCATCCTCCTCACCCAGGAGCACCTCGCCGACGAGTTGCCCGTCCAGAGCGAGCTGCTCGTCCTCCTGGACGCCGAGTGGGACTCCTTCATCGCCTTCCAGCCCGAGAGCGCGCCTGACGCGCCCGTGCTCCCCGAGCACCTCGCCTACGTCATCTACACCTCGGGCTCCACCGGCACCCCCAAGGGCACCCTGCTGCACCACCGTGGCCTGTGCAACACCGCCCTGGCCTCCATCCACACCCACCAGCTCACTCCGGCCGACCGCGTCCTGCAGTTCGCCGCCTTCAGCTTCGACACCTCCGTCTCCGACTTCTTCCGCACCCTGCTCAGCGGCGCCCGCCTCGTGCTCGCCACGCGCGAGCAGATTCTCCCGGGCCCCGTCCTGCATGAGTTGATGGAGGCCCAGGGCGTCACCGCCGCCATCCTCACCCCCTCCGTCCTCGCCCAGCTCGAGCCGGACAAGCTGCCCTCCTTGCGCACCCTCATCTCCGCTGGTGAGGCCTGCACCCCCCAGCTCGTCGAGCGCTGGCAGCCCGGCCGCCGCTTCCTCAACGAGTACGGCCCCACCGAAATCACCGTCTGCGCCACCATCGACACCGAGGTGTCCGCTCAGCGCCTCACCATCGGCCGCGCCATCCCCAACGCCCAGCTCTTCGTGCTCGACGCGCGGCTGCAGCCGGTGCCCGTGGGCGTGCCCGGGGAGCTCTTCATTGGCGGCCCGGGCCTGGCGCGCGGCTACCACGGCCGCCCGGAGCTCACGGCCGAGAAGTTCGTCCCCCACCCCTTCTCCGCCAGCGGCGAGCGCCTCTACCGCACCGGCGACAAGGTGCGCTGGCTGCCCGACGGTCGCCTGGACTTCCTCGGCCGCCTGGACTCCCAGGTGAAGCTGCGCGGCTTCCGCATTGAATTGGGCGAAGTGGAGAACGCCCTGCGCTTGCACCCCGCCGTGCAGCAGGCCGTCGCCCTGGTGCGCGAGGACGCCCCCGGCGACAAGCGCCTGGTGGGCTACCTCGTGCCCCACCCCGGCCAGTCCCTGGACATCGCCGAGGCCCGCGCGCTCGCCAAGGAGAAGCTGCCCGAGCACATGGTGCCCTCCGCCTTCGTCCTGCTGGAGGCCCTGCCCCTCACCCCCAGCCGCAAGGTGGACCTCAAGGCCCTGCCGCCCCCTGGCGCTCAGCTCCTGGACGCGGGTGACGGCTACCTCGCTCCGCGCACCCCCACTGAGGAGTTGCTGGCCGCGCAGTGGAGCCAGCTGCTCGGCGTGGCGCGCGTGGGCCTGCAGGACAACTTCTTCGAGCTGGGCGGCCACTCCCTCCTGGCCACCCAGGTCATCTCCCGCATCCGCGCCACCTTCGGCGTGGACCTGCCCATCAACGAGCTGTTCGAGTCGCCCACCGTCGCCGGCATCGCCCTGGCGCTCCAGGCGCGCCTGAGCGGCTCCGGCCACCAGGCGCCCCCACTGCTGCCCGCGCCTCGCACGGGCGAGTTGCCCCTGTCCTTCGCCCAGCAGCGCCTGTGGTTCCTCGAGCAGTTCGAGCCGGGGAACACCACCTACAACCTGTTCACGGCCGTTCGCATGGAGGGCGCGATCGACGTGTTCTCCCTGGAGCAGGGCTTCCAGGAGCTGGTGCGCCGTCACGAGTCGCTGCGCACCACCTTCCAGTCCACGGAGCAGGGTCCCCTCCAGGTCGTCCACCCCGAGGCCTCGCTGCCGCTGCCCGTCGTCGACCTGGGCTCTGTCCCGGAGAGCGAGCAGGAGGCGGAGATCCTCCGTCTCGCGCGCGAGGAGTCCGGCCGCTCCTTCGATCTCATCCAGGGCCCGCTGTTCCGGGTGAAGCTGCTGAAGCTGGATGAAGAGCGGCACGTGCTGTTGATGACGATGCACCACATCGTCTCCGACGGCTGGTCCATGAGCATCCTCATCCGCGAGGTCGCGGCCCTGTACCAGGCCTTCGCCGCGGGTGAGCCCTCGTCCCTGCCCGAGCTGCCCGTGCAGTACGCCGACTTCGCGGCGTGGCAGCGTGGCTGGCTGCGCGACGACGCCCTGGAGGCCCAGCTCGCCTACTGGCGTGAGCAGCTCACGGGCGCCCCCCAGGCACTCACGCTGCCCACGGACAAGCCTCGTCCCGCGGTCCAGACGTACCGTGGCGCCCTCCACACGGTGATGTTGCCGGTGGAGCTCTCGCGCGCCGTCACCACCCTGGGCCAGCAGGAGGGCGCCACGCCCTTCATGGTGTTCCTGGCCGCCTTCCAGGCCCTGCTCGCGCGCCACTCCGGCCAGCAGGACATCAGCGTGGGCTCGCCCATCGCCGGCCGTACGCATGCCGACACCGAGGGCCTCATTGGCTTCTTCGTGAACACGCTCGTGCTGCGCACCCGCCTGGACGGGGACCCCACCTTCCGCGAGCTGCTCGGCCGCGTGCGCCAGACTGCCCTGGGCGCCTATGCCCACCAGGACATCCCCTTCGAGAAGCTCGTCGAGGAGCTCGCGCCCCAGCGCAGCCTGAGCCACTCGCCGCTCTTCCAGGTGATGCTCGCCTTCCAGAACACCCCCGCCACCCGGTTCGAGCAGCCCGGGCTCGCGCTGACCACCCTGGCCCCCGAGAGCCAGACGTCGCTGTTCGATCTCACCCTCTCGTTGCAGGACACGCCCGAGGGGCTCGGGGCGACGCTCGAGTACAACACCGATCTGTTCGAGGCCGGCACGGCCGTGCGCATGCTCGAGCAGCTGCGCGTGCTGCTGGAGGCCGCGACCACCCAGCCCGAGCTGCGCCTGTCCACGCTGCCCCTGCTCACCGAGGCCGCGCGGCACCAGCTGCTGGTGGAGTGGAATGACACGCGGGCGGACTTCCCGGCCGAGGCCTGCCTCCACCACCTCGTCGAGGCCCAGGTGGCGCGCACCCCGGACGCCCTCGCCCTCCAGATGGGCGCGGAGTCCCTCACCTACCGCCAGCTGGACACGCGGGCCAATCAGCTCGCCTGGCACCTGCGCTCGCTGGGCGTGGGTCCCGAGGTGCGCGCGGGCGTGTGCTTCGAGCGCTCGCCCGAGCTGATCCTCTCCATCCTCGGCATCCTCAAGGCCGGCGGCGCCTATGTGCCGCTGGATCCCACGCTGCCCCAGGAGCGCCTGGCCTACATGGTCGAGGACTCCGCCGCGCACGTCCTGCTCACCCAGGAAGCGCTGCGCGGCGTGCTGCCCGGCAATGGGCCGCGGGTGGTGTGCCTGGACACGGACCGGGACGCCATCGCCGCCTGGTCCGAGCACGCGCCCCACGTGCCCGTGCTCGCGGGCAACCTCGCCTACATCATCTACACCTCCGGCTCCACGGGCCGCCCCAAGGGCACGCTCCTGCAGCACCGGGGCGTGAGCAACCTGGTGACGTGCACGGCCAAGGCCTACGCGGTGGGCGCGGGCAGCCGGATGCTCCAGTTCGCCAACATCAGCTTCGACGTGTCGGTGGAGGAGACGTTCACCGCGTTGACCTCGGGCGCGACGCTCTGCCTCGCGCGGAGCGAGGAGCTGATGCCGGGCGAGTCCCTGGCGCGCGTGCTGCGTGACGCGGCCATCACGGCCGTGTGTCTGCCGCCCGCGGCCCTGGCGGCCACGCCCTCCGAGGGACTGCCCTCGCTGCGCACCGTGGTCACCGGCGGCGACACCTGCTCCGCCGAGCTCGTCACCCGCTGGAGCCCCGGCCGGGTGTTCATCAACAACTACGGCCCCACCGAGGCCACGGTCGGCGCCTGCTTCGGCGAGTGCGTGGCCGACGGCAAGCCGCCCCCCATTGGTCGGCCCCTGGCCAACATGAGCGCCTACGTGGTCGATGCCGGACTGCGTCCGGTGCCCGTTGGCGTTCCCGGTGAGCTGCTCCTGGGAGGCGTGGGCCTGGCGCGGGGCTACCTCGGCCGCCCGGAGCTCACGGCCGAGAAGTTCGTTCCCCATCCCTTCAGCACCGAGCCTGGCGCGCGGCTCTACCGCACCGGGGACCTCGTCCGGTACCTGCCCGACGGGCGGCTGGAGTTCATGGGCCGCATCGACTCCCAGGTGAAGGTGCGCGGCTTCCGCATCGAGCTGGGGGAGATCGAGTCCGTGCTGGCCGACCACCCCTCGGTGCGCGAGACGGTGGCGATGGCCCGCGAGGACGTCGCCGGGGACAAGCGGCTGGTGGCCTACGTCGTCACGGCGGAGGGCCAGGCGTTCGACGCTGGTGAGCTGCGGCGCTTCGCCCGCGTCCGCCTGCCCGAGTACATGGTGCCCTCGGCCTTCGTGCCGCTGGAGGCCCTGCCCCTCACGCCCAGCGGCAAGGTGGATCGCAAGGCCCTGCCCGCGCTGGACGTGGCCCGCGCGACCCGCGACGGCCATCACACGCCCGCGCGGACTCCCACCGAGCAGCTCCTGGGCTCCCTCTGGGCTCAGGTGCTGAACACCCCCGAGGTGGGCGCGAGCGACAACTTCTTCGAGCTGGGCGGCCACTCGCTGCTGGCCACCCAGGTCGTCTCCCGCATCCGCGCCACCTTTGGCGTGGAGCTGCCCCTGCGCGCCCTCTTCGAGGAGCCCACGCTCGCCGCCCTGGCCACCCGCATCGAGACCCTCTCGCGCGAGAGCCAGGGCGTGAAGCTGCCGCCCTTCGTGCGCGTGCCTCGCACGGGAGAGCTGCCGCTGTCCTTCGCGCAGCAGCGCCTGTGGTTCCTCGAGCAGCTCGAGCCGGGCAGCGCCACGTACAACCTCTTCACGGCCGTCCGCATGGAGGGCACGCTCGACGTGTCCGCCCTGGAGCGCGCCTTCCAGGAGCTCGTGCGCCGTCACGAGTCCCTGCGCACCACCTTCGCCTCCACCCCGCAGCGGCCCGTCCAGGTCATCCACCCGGAGCTCGCCCTTCCGCTGTCCCTCGTGGACCTGGGCGCCGAGCCCCCGTCGGAGCGCGAGGCCCGGATCCAGCCGCTGGCGCGTGAGGAGGCCCTGAAGCCCTTCGATCTCACGCGGGGCCCGCTGCTGCGCGTGACGCTGCTCAAGCTGGCCGACACCCAGCACGTGCTGTTGATGACGATGCACCACATCGTCTCCGACGGCTGGTCCATGGAGATCCTCGTGCGCGAGGTGGCGGCCCTGTACCAGGCCTTCGCCTCGGGCCAGCCCTCGCCCCTGCCCGAGCTGTCGCTCCAGTACGCCGACTACGCGGCCTGGCAGCGCAACTGGCTCCAGGGCGACGCGCTGGAGACGCAACTGGCCTACTGGCGCCAGCAGCTCGCCCACGCGGCCCCGGTGTTGGAGCTGTCCACGGACAAGCCGCGTCCCGCGGTCCAGACGTTCCGGGGCGCCCACCACTCCGTCATGCTGCCCACGGCGCTCTCCCGCGCCGTTCACGAGCTGGGCCAGCGTGAGGGCGCCACGCCCTTCATGGTGCTGCTCGCGGCCTTCCAGGCCGTGCTCTCGCGCTACTCGGGGCAGCAGGACATCAGCGTGGGTACGCCCATCGCGGGCCGCACCCACGCGGACACCGAGGGCCTCATTGGCTTCTTCGTCAACACGCTCGTGCTGCGCACCCGCCTGGAGGGCGACCCCTCCTTCCGCGAGCTGCTCGGCCGCGTGCGCCAGACGGCCCTGGGCGCGTATGCCCACCAGGACGTGCCGTTCGAGAAGCTCGTCGAGGAACTCAAGCCCCCGCGCAGCCTGAGCCACTCGCCCCTCTTCCAGGTGATGCTCACCTTCCAGAAGGCATCCGCCTCGCAGCCCGAGCAGTCCGGGCTGGCGCTGAGCACCCTGGCGCCCGAGAGCCACACCGCCAAGTTCGACCTCACCCTGGCCCTCGAGGACAGTGAGCAGGGGCTGGCCGCCACGCTCGAATACAACACCGACCTGTTCGAGGCGGAGACCGCCGCGCGCCTGGTGGGTCACCTCCAGGTGCTGTTGGAGGCCGCCACCGCCTCGCCCGAGTTGTCCCTGTCCGCCCTGCCCCTGCTCTCCGCTCCCGAGCGTCAGCAGGTACTCGTCGACTGGAATGACACCCAGGCCGACTACGCCCAGGATGCCTGCCTCCACCACCTCGTCGAGGCCCAGGTGGCTCGCACCCCCGACGCCACCGCCCTCGTCGCCGGGGACGTCCGCCTCACCTACCGCGAGCTCAACGCCCGCGCCAACCGCCTCGCCCACTACCTGCGCCGCCTCGGCGTCGGTCCCGAGGTGCGCGTCGGCGTCTGCCTCGAGCGCTCCGAGCTACTGCCCACCGCCCTGCTCGCCATCCTCAAGGCCGGTGGCACCTACGTCCCCCTCGACCCCGCCTACCCCCGCGAGCGCCTGGCCTTCATGCTCCAGGACGCCTCCGGTGGCCTGCTCCTCACCCAGTCCCACCTGGCTGACGCCCTCGGCCTCTCCGCGTCCTCGCTCCTGCGCCTGGACACCGACGCCCACCTCTTCGCGTCCGAGCCCGACTCCAACCCCGTCTCCACCGTCGGCGCCGACAACCTCGCCTACCTCATCTACACCTCCGGCAGTACGGGCCGCCCCAAGGGCGTGGCCCTGCAGCACCGCGGCGCCGTTGTCTTCCTGCACTGGGCGCTCCAGGTGTTCTCGCGTGAGGAATTGGCGGGCACCCTGGCCGCCACCTCCGTCTGCTTCGACCTGTCCGTCTTCGAGCTCTTCGCGCCCCTGAGCTGCGGTGGTGCCGTCGTGCTCGCACGCGACGCCCTGCACCTGGCCGAGCTGCCCGCCGCCTCCGAGGTGACGCTCGTCAACACCGTCCCCTCCGCCATGGCTCACCTCGTGCGCCTCGGCGCGGTGCCGCCGTCCGTGCGCACCGTCAACTTGGCCGGTGAAGCGCTCTCCGGTGCCCTCGTGCGGCAGGTGTACCAGTCCACTGGCGTGCAGCGGCTCTACAACCTCTACGGGCCCTCCGAGGACACCACCTACTCCACCTTCGCCCTCATGCGCCGCGACGAGGCCTCGCCTCCTATCGGCAAGCCCCTCGCCAACACCCAGGCCTACGTCCTGGACGCGCAGTGGCAGCCCGTGCCCGTCGGCGTGCCCGGCGAGCTGTACCTCTCCGGCCTGGGCCTCGCCCGCGGCTACCTTGGCCGCCCCGAGCTCACCGCCGAGCGCTTCCTGCCCAACCCCTTCGCCTCCGGGGCCCGCATGTACCGCACCGGCGACAAGGTGCGCCTGCTGGCCGATGGCACCCTGGAGTACCTCGGTCGCCTGGACCACCAGGTGAAGGTGCGTGGCTTCCGCATTGAGTTGGGAGAGCTGGACGCCGTGCTCGCCCAGCACCCCACCATCCAGGACGTACTCACCCTGGCCCGCGAGGACGTGCCCGGCGACAAGCGGCTCGTGGCCTACCTCGTGGCCCGTCCTGGCCAGTCCGTGGACGTCGCCGAGCTGCGTGCCTTCCTGGCGCGTCAGGTGCCCGAGTACATGGTGCCCTCGGCCTTCGTCGCCTTGGACGCCCTGCCCCTCTCGCCCAACGGCAAGGTGGACCGCAAGGCCCTGCCCGCCCCCGAGGCCAGCCGCTCCGAGACGCGCGCCTTCGTCGCTCCGCGCACGCCCACCGAGCAGCTCCTCGCCTCGCTCTGGGCCGAGGTGCTGAACACCAACACGGTGGGCCTGCACGACAACTTCTTCGAGTTGGGCGGCCACTCGCTGTTGGCCACGCAGGTCGTCTCCCGCGTCCGCGCCGCCTTCCGCGTGGAGCTGCCCTTGCGCGCCCTCTTCGAGGCGCCCACCGTGGAAGCCCTCGCCCTCAAAGTGGAGCAAGCGGGACAGGGCGATCAGCGGCCCGCGCTGCGCCCCGTGGCACGCACGGACGCACTGCCGTTGTCCTTCGCGCAGCAGCGCCTGTGGTTCCTCGAGCAGCTCGAGCCCGGCCTGCCCACCTACCACATCCCCCTCGCCCTGCGTCTGGAGGGCACGCTGGATGTCTTCGCCCTGGCGCGCGGCGTCCAGGAACTCGTGCACCGTCACGAGTCCCTGCGCACGACGTTCCAGATCCTCGAGGGAGAACCCGTCCAGGTCATTGCTCCGGCACTGGAGCTGACGCTGGACGTGGTGGATCTCCAGACGACGCCCTCCGAGCGTCTCGAGGAGGAGACCCGCCGCATCGCCACCGAGGAGGCGGCGCGTCCCTTCGATCTCGTCCAGGGCCCGCTGTTCCGCGTGAAGCTGCTCCAGCTCGGAGAGACGCGGCACGTGTTGCTGATGACGATGCACCACATCGTCTCCGACGGTTGGTCCATGGACATCCTCGTGCGCGAGGTGGCGGCGCTGTACGAAGCCGCCAGCGCGGGCCGCCCGAGCCCTCTGCCCCAGCTGCCCGTGCAGTACGCGGACTACGCGGCCTGGCAGCGCGGTTGGCTCCAGGGTGGCGTGATGGCGAAGCAGGTGGAGTACTGGAGGGAGCAGCTCTCCGGCGCGCCCGCCCTGCTGGAGCTGCCCACGGACAAGCCGCGTCCCGCGGTCCAGACGTATCGAGGGGCCCAGGAGCCGCTGCGCCTGTCCGGAGCGCTGTCGAAGGCCTTCCTGGCGCTGTGCCAGCAGGAGGGCGTGACGCCCTTCATGGGACTCCTGGCGGCCTTCCAGGCCGTGCTCTCGCGCTACTCGGGCCAGCAGGACATCAGCGTGGGCACGCCCATCGCGGGCCGCACCCACGCGGACACCGAGGGCCTCATTGGCTTCTTCGTCAACACGCTCGTGCTGCGCACGCGCCTGGAGGGCAACCCCTCCTTCCGCGAGCTGCTCGGTCGCGCGCGCCAGACGGCCCTCGACGCCTACGCCCACCAGGACGTGCCGTTCGAGAAGCTCGTCGAGGAGCTCAAGCCTCCGCGCAGCCTGAGCCACTCGCCCCTCTTCCAGGTGATGCTCACCTTCCAGAAGGCGTCCACGTCCCGG
Source organism: Archangium primigenium (assembly GCF_016904885.1). NCBI lineage: Bacteria > Pseudomonadati > Myxococcota > Myxococcia > Myxococcales > Archangiaceae > Melittangium > [Archangium] primigenium. The sequence continues at coordinate 3,350,023 of NZ_JADWYI010000001.1, read as the reverse complement.
CTCGATCTGCCCGGACTCGCACTGAGCACCTTCGAGGCCGAGAGCCACACCGCCAAGTTCGATCTGACGCTCTCGCTGTCCGAGACGCCCGAGGGCCTCACCGGCTCGCTGGAGTACAACGCCGACCTGTTCGAGCAGGCCACGGCCGCGCGTCTGGTGGGCCACCTCCAGGTGTTGCTGGAGGCCGCCACGGCCTCGCCCGAGTTGTCCCTGTCCGCCCTTCCCCTGCTCTCCGCTCCCGAGCGTCAGCAGGTGCTCGTCGACTGGAATGACACCCAGGCCGACTACGCCCAGGACGCCTGCCTCCACCACCTCGTCGAGGCCCAGGTGGCTCGCACCCCCGACGCCACCGCCCTCGTCGCCGGGGACGTCCGCCTCACCTACCGCGAGCTCAACGCCCGCGCCAACCGCCTCGCCCACTACCTGCGCCGCCTCGGCGTCGGTCCCGAGGTGCGCGTCGGTGTCTGCCTCGAGCGCTCCGAGCTGCTGCCCACCGCCCTGCTCGCCATCCTCAAGGCCGGTGGCACCTACGTCCCCCTCGACCCCGCCTACCCTCGCGAGCGCCTGGCCTTCATGCTCCAGGACGCCTCCGGTGGCCTGCTCCTCACCCAGTCCCACCTGGCTGACGCCCTCGGCCTCTCCGCGTCCTCCCTGCTGCGCCTGGACACCGACGCCCACCTCTTCGCGGCCGAGCCCGACTCCAACCCTGTCTCCCCCGTCGGCGCCGACAACCTCGCCTACCTCATCTACACCTCGGGCAGCACCGGGCGGCCCAAGGGCGTGGCCCTGCAGCACCGGGGCGCCGTCGTCTTCCTGCACTGGGCGCTCCAGGTGTTCTCGCGGGAGGAGCTGGCCGGCACCCTGGCCGCCACCTCCATCTGCTTCGACCTGTCCGTCTTCGAGCTCTTCGCCCCCCTGAGCTGCGGTGGTGCCGTCGTGCTCGCACGCGACGCCCTGCACCTGGCCGAGTTGCCCGCCGCTTCCGAGGTGACGCTCGTCAACACCGTCCCCTCCGCCATGGCTCACCTCGTGCGCCTGGGCGCGGTGCCCGCCTCTGTCCTCACCGTCAACCTGGCCGGTGAGGCGCTCTCTGGCGCCCTCGTGCGGCAGGTGTACCAGTCCACTGGCGTGCAGCGGCTCTACAACCTCTACGGGCCCTCCGAGGACACCACCTACTCCACCTTCGCCCTCATGCGCCGCGACGAGGCCTCGCCTCCTATCGGCAAGCCCCTGGCCAACACCCAGGCCTACGTCCTGGACGCCTCGCTCCAGCCCGTGCCCGTCGGAGTCCCCGGCGAGCTGTACCTCTCCGGCCTGGGCCTCGCCCGCGGTTACCTCGGCCGCCCGGAGCTCACCGCCGAGCGCTTCCTGCCCAACCCCTTCGCCTCTGGTGCCCGCATGTACCGCACCGGTGACAAGGTGCGCCTGCTGGCCGACGGCACCCTGGAGTACCTCGGTCGCCTGGACCACCAGGTGAAGGTGCGTGGCTTCCGCATTGAGTTGGGGGAGCTGGACGCCGTGCTCGCCCAGCACCCCGCCGTGCAGGACGTGCTCACCCTCGCCCGCGAGGACGTGCCCGGCGACAAGCGGCTCGTGGCCTACCTCGTCGCCCGTCCTGGCCAGACCGTGGACGTCGCCGAGCTGCGCGCCTTCCTCGCGCGTCAGGTGCCCGAGTACATGGTGCCCTCGGCCTTCGTGGCCCTCTCCGCCCTGCCGCTCTCGCCCAACGGCAAGGTGGACCGCAAGGCCCTGCCCGCCCCCGAGGCCAGCCGCTCCGAGGCGCGCGCCTTCGTCGCCCCGCGCACCCCCACCGAGCAGCTGCTCGCCTCGCTCTGGGCCGAGGTGCTGCACACCGACGCGGTGAGCCTGCACGACAACTTCTTCGAGTTGGGCGGCCACTCGCTGTTGGCCACGCAGGTCGTCTCCCGCGTCCGCGCCGCCTTCGGCGTGGAGCTGCCCCTGCGCGCCCTCTTCGAGGCGCCCTCCGTGGAATCCCTCGCCCTCAAGGTGGACGCCGCCGTGCAAGCGGGTCAGGGCGTGCAGCGGCCCGCGCTGCGCCCCGTGGCACGCACGGAAGCGCTGCCCCTGTCGTTCGCGCAGCAGCGCCTGTGGTTCCTCGAGCAGCTCGAGCCGGGCCTGCCCACCTACCACATCCCCCTCGCCATGCGTCTGGAGGGGGCCCTGGACAGTGCCGCCCTGGCGCGTGCCTTCCAGGAACTCGTGCACCGTCACGAGTCCCTGCGCACGACGTTCCGTTCCACCCGCACGGAGGCGGTCCAGGTCATCCACGCCGAGGCCTCACTGCCTCTGTCCCTGGTCGACGTGAGCACCCTGCCGCGGGCCCAGCATGAGGCCGAAGTGCGGCGTCTGGCGGAAGAAGAGGCCCAGCGGCCCTTCGATCTCGTCCAGGGCCCGCTGGCGCGCGTGACGCTGCTCAAGCTCGCCGACACCCAGCACGTGCTGTTGATGACGATGCACCACATCGTCTCGGACGGCTGGTCCATGGGGGTGCTCATCCGCGAGGTGGCGGCCCTGTACCAGGCCTTCACTTCCGGCCAGCCCTCGCCCCTGTCCGCCCTGCCCGTGCAGTACGCGGACTACGCCGCCTGGCAGCGCGGCTGGCTCCAGGGCGAGGCCCTCGAGACGCAGCTGACCTACTGGCGCCAGCACCTCACCGGCGCTCCCCAGGTGCTGGAGCTGCCCACCGACAGGCCTCGTCCCGCCGTGCAGTCGCACCGCGGCGCCAACCTGCCCGTGCGCCTGTCCACGAACCTGTCGCGTGCCGTCAATGCGCTGGCCCAGCGGGAGGGCGCCACGCCCTTCATGGTGCTGCTCACGGCCTTCAATGCCGTGCTCGCGCGCTACTCCGGCCAGCAGGACATCACCGTGGGCTCGCCCATCGCGGGCCGCACGCATGCGGACACGGAGGGCCTCATCGGCTTCTTCGTGAACACGCTCGTGCTGCGCACCCGCCTGGAGGGCGACCCCTCCTTCCGCGAGCTGCTCGGTCGCGTGCGTCAGGTGACGCTCAGCGCGTACGCCCACCAGGACATCCCCTTCGAGAAGCTCGTCGAGGAGCTCAAGCCCCAGCGCAGTCTGAGCTACTCGCCCCTCTTCCAGGTCATGCTCGTCCTGCAGAACGCGCCCGTGGGGGCCATCTCCGGATCCGCGGGCTCCCGCCCCGCGTTGGAGATGCACCCGCTCGAGGTCGAGGGACAGACGGCGAAGTTCGACCTGACGCTCTCACTGTCCGAGACGCCCGAGGGCTTCGCCGGCTCGCTGCAGTACAACACCGACCTCTTCGAGTCGGACACCGCCGCGCGCCTGCTGGGGCACCTCCAGGTGCTGCTGGAGGCCGCCACGGCCTCGCCCGAGTTGGCCCTCTCCGCCCTGCCCCTGCTCTCCGCTCCCGAGCGCCAGCAGCTGCTCGTGGACTGGAACGCCACGCACGCCGAGGTGTCTCGCGACGCCTGCCTGCATGAGCTCTTCTCGGCCCAGGCCGCCCGCACGCCCCACGCCGTGGCCGTCGTCTTCGAGGACGCCCAGCTCACCTTCGCCCAGCTCGACGCCCGCTCCAACCAGCTCGCCCACGCCCTGCGCTCACGCGGCGTTGGCCCCGAGACGCGTGTCGCCCTCTGCCTGGAGCGCTCGCTCGACCTGCTCGTGGCGGTGTGGGGCATCCTCAAGGCTGGCGCCGCCTACGTCCCCCTGGACCCGGCCTACCCCGCCCAGCGCCTGGCCTTCATGCTCCAGGACTCCCGCGCCCGTCTCGTCCTCACCCACTCGCACCTGACGCCACGCCTAGCCGCCCACGGCCTGGAGGCCCTCGCCCTCGACTCCGACGTCCTCTCCGGCCTGAGCACCTCTCCGCCCGCGCCCCTGAGCCACCCCGGCCACCTCGCCTACGTCATCTACACCTCGGGCTCCACTGGCACCCCCAAGGGCGTCATGATTCAGCACGCCTCGGTGCTCAACCTCCTGGCCGCCCTGCGCGACACCGTCTACGCCGGCGCTCAGGAAGGCCTGCGGGTGAGTGTCAACGCGCCCCTGGCCTTCGACGGCTCCGTCAAGCAGCTCATCCAGCTGGCTCACGGCCACACCCTGTGCCTCATCCCCGAGCCCGCCCGTGTCGACCCCCAGCTGCTGCTCGGCTACCTGACGCGCCACCGCGTCCAGGTGCTCGACTGCACCCCCTCCCTGCTGCGCCTCTTGCTGGCCGAGGGCCTGGGCGCCACTGACTCGGGCTTCCCCACGCGCGTGCTCGTCGGCGGCGAGGCCGTGGACGACGCCACCTGGGCCACCCTCGCCCAGCACCCGCACCTCGCCTGCTTCAACGTCTACGGCCCCACCGAGTGCACCGTCGACGCCACCGTGCGTCCCGTGCGTGGCGCCTCCGCTCGCCCCACCATCGGCCGCCCCCTGCGCAACGTGCGCACCTACGTGCTCGACGCGCACCTGCACCCCACCCCCGTGGGCGTCCCCGGTGAGCTCTACATCGGCGGCGCGGGCCTGGCCCGTGGCTACCTCGGCCGCCCCGAGCTCACGGCCGACACGTTCGTCCCCCATCCCTTCAGCTCCGAGCCGGGAGCCCGCCTCTACCGCACCGGTGACAAGGCCCGCTTCCTGGCCTCCGGCGAGCTGGAGTACCTCGGCCGCATCGACCACCAGGTGAAGCTGCGCGGCTTCCGCATCGAGCTGGGAGAGGTCGAGTCCGCCCTCGCCCTGCACCCCCAGGTGAAGCAGGCCGCGGTGCTCGTGCGGCGGGACGCCCATGGCCCCGAGCGCCTCGTCGCCTACGTCGCCCACCACGGCCAGGCCCCCGAGGCCTCCGCCCTGCGCGCCTTCCTCGCCGAGCACCTGCCCGAGTACATGCTGCCCTCGGTCTTCCTCGTCCTGGACGCCCTGCCCCTCACCACCCACGGCAAGGTCGACCGCTCCGCACTCCCCGCTCCGGAGGCGAGCCGTACCGAGGCGAACACCTACGTCGCGCCGCGCACGCCCACCGAGCAACTCCTGGCCTCGCTCTGGGCCGAGGTGCTGCGCACCGACACCGTGGGCCTGCACGACAACTTCTTCGAGCTGGGCGGCCACTCGCTGTTGGCCACGCAGATCATCTCCCGCACCCGCGCCGCCTTCGGCGTGGAGCTGCCCCTGCGCGCCCTCTTCGAGGCCCCCACGCTCGAGGCGCTCGCGTCTCGCATCGACGCCGCCTCGCGCGAGGGACAGGGACTGAAACTCCCGCCGCTGCTCCCCGTGGCACGCACGGGCGAGCTGCCACTGTCGTTCGCGCAGCAGCGCCTGTGGTTCCTCGAGCAGCTCGAGCCGGGTCTGCCCACCTACCACATCCCTCTCGCCATGCGTCTGGAGGGAGCACTGGATGTCTCCGCCCTGGCGCGGGGCTTCCAGGAACTGGTGCACCGTCACGAGTCCCTGCGCACCACCTTCCGCGCCACGGGCACGGAAGCCGTCCAGGTCGTCCACGCCGAGGCCTCACTGGCCCTGCCCCTGATCGACCTGAGCGCTCTCCCCGAGGCCCAGCAAGAGGCCGAGGTGCGGCGTCTGGCGGAAGAAGAGGCCCAGCGTCCCTTCGATCTCACGCGCGGCCCGCTGGTGCGCGTGACGCTGCTCAAGCTGGCCAGCACTCAGCACGTGCTGCTGCTGACGATGCACCACATCGTCTCCGACGGCTGGTCCATGAGCATCCTCATCCAGGAAGTGGCGGCCCTGTACCAGGCCTTCACCTCCGGCCAGCCCTCGTCCCTGCCGGCCCTGCCCGTGCAGTACGCCGACTACGCCGCCTGGCAGCGCGGTTGGCTCCAGGGTGCGGCGCTGGAGACACAGCTGACCTACTGGCGTGAGCACCTCACCGGCGCGCCCCAGGTGTTGGAGCTGCCCACCGACAGGCCCCGCCCCGCCGTGCAGTCGCACCGCGGCGCCAGCCAGCCCGTGCGCCTGCCCGTGGCGCTCTCGCGCGCCGTCAATGCGCTCGCCCAGCGCGAGGGCGCCACGCCCTTCATGGTGCTGCTCGCGGCCTTCAACGCCGTGCTCTCGCGCTACTCGGGCCAGCAGGACATCACCGTCGGCACGCCCATCGCGGGCCGCACCCACGCGGACACCGAAGGCCTCATCGGCTTCTTCATCAACACGCTCGTGCTGCGCACCCGCCTGGAGGGCAATCCCTCCTTCCGCGAGCTGCTCGGTCGCGTGCGCCAGACGGCCCTGGGCGCGTATGCCCACCAGGACGTCCCCTTCGAGAAGCTCGTCGAGGAACTCAAGCCCCAGCGCAGCTTGAGCTACTCGCCCCTCTTCCAGGTGATGCTCGTCCTGCAGAACACGCCTGTCTCCACGCTCTCCACCGCCGAGGGCACGCAGGCCTCTCTGCGCATGCAGTCGCTCGGGGTCGAGGGACAGACGGCGAAGTTCGACCTGACGCTCTCGCTGTCCGAGACGCCCGAGGGCCTCACCGGCTCGCTGGAGTACAACGCCGACTTGTTCGAGCAGGCCACGGCCGCGCGCCTGGTGGGCCACCTCCAGGTGTTGTTGGAGGCCGCCACCGCCTCGCCCGAGTTGTCCCTGTCCGCCCTGCCCCTGCTCTCCGCTCCCGAGCGTCAGCAGGTACTCGTCGACTGGAATGACACCCAGGCCGACTACGCCCAGGATGCCTGCCTCCACCACCTCGTCGAGGCCCAGGTGGCTCGCACCCCCGACGCCACCGCCCTCGTCGCCGGGGACGTCCGCCTCACCTACCGCGAGCTCAACGCCCGCGCCAACCGCCTCGCCCACTACCTGCGCCGCCTCGGCGTCGGTCCCGAGGTGCGCGTCGGCGTCTGCCTCGAGCGCTCCGAGCTACTGCCCACCGCCCTGCTCGCCATCCTCAAGGCCGGTGGCACCTACGTCCCCCTCGACCCCGCCTACCCCCGCGAGCGCCTGGCCTTCATGCTCCAGGACGCCTCCGGTGGCCTGCTCCTCACCCAGTCCCACCTGGCTGACGCCCTCGGCCTCTCCGCGTCCTCGCTCCTGCGCCTGGACACCGACGCCCACCTCTTCGCGTCCGAGCCCGACTCCAACCCCGTCTCCACCGTCGGCGCCGACAACCTCGCCTACCTCATCTACACCTCCGGCAGTACGGGCCGCCCCAAGGGCGTGGCCCTGCAGCACCGCGGCGCCGTTGTCTTCCTGCACTGGGCGCTCCAGGTGTTCTCGCGTGAGGAATTGGCGGGCACCCTGGCCGCCACCTCCGTCTGCTTCGACCTGTCCGTCTTCGAGCTCTTCGCCCCCCTGAGCTGCGGTGGTGCCGTCGTGCTCGCACGCGACGCCCTGCACCTGGCCGAGCTGCCCGCCGCTTCCGAGGTGACGCTCGTCAACACCGTCCCCTCCGCCATGGCTCACCTCGTGCGCCTGGGGGCGGTGCCCGCCTCTGTCCTCACCGTCAACCTGGCGGGCGAGGCCCTCTCCGGTGCCCTCGTGCGGCAGGTGTACCAGTCCACTGGCGTCCAGCGGCTCTACAACCTCTACGGGCCCTCCGAGGACACCACCTACTCCACCTTCGCCCTCATGCGCCGCGACGAGGCCTCGCCTCCTATCGGCAAGCCCCTGGCCAACACCCAGGCCTACGTCCTGGACGCCTCGCTCCAGCCCGTGCCCGTCGGTGTCCCCGGCGAGCTGTACCTCTCCGGCCTCGGCCTCGCGCGCGGTTACCTCGGCCGCCCGGAGCTCACCGCCGAGCGCTTCCTGCCCAACCCCTTCGCCTCCGGCGCGCGCATGTACCGCACCGGCGACAAGGTGCGCCTGCTGGCCGATGGCACCCTGGAGTACCTCGGTCGCCTGGACCACCAGGTGAAGGTGCGTGGCTTCCGGATTGAATTGGGAGAGCTGGACGCCGTGCTCGCCCAGCACCCCGCCGTCCAGGACGTGCTCACCCTCGCGCGTGAGGACGTGCCCGGCGACAAGCGTCTCGTCGCCTACCTCGTGGCCCGCCCCGGCCAGTCCGTGGACGTCGCCGAGCTGCGTGCCTTCCTGGCGCGTCAGGTGCCCGAGTACATGGTGCCCTCGGCCTTCGTCGCCTTGGACGCCCTGCCCCTCTCGCCCAACGGCAAGGTGGACCGCAAGGCCCTGCCCGCCCCCGAGGCTGGCCGCTCCGAGGCGCACACCTTCGTCGCTCCGCGCACTCCCACCGAGCAGCTCCTCGCCTCGCTCTGGGCAGAGGTGCTCGGCATGAAGCGCGTGGGCAGTGGTGATCACTTCTTCGAGTTGGGGGGACACTCGCTGCTGGCCACGCAGGTCGTCTCCCGCGTCCGCGCCGCCTTCGGCGTGGAGTTGCCCCTGCGCGCCCTCTTCGAGGCCCCCACCCTCGAGGCACTCGCCGCTCGCGTCGACGCCGCCTCGCGTGAGGAACAGGGACTGGAGATGCCGCCGCTGCGCTCCGTCGATCGCACGCGGGCGCTGCCCCTGTCGTTCGCGCAGCAGCGCCTGTGGTTCCTCGAGCAGCTCGAGCCGGGCCTGCCCACCTACCATATCCCCCTCGCCATGCGTCTGGAGGGGGCCTTGGACAGCGCCGCCCTGGCGCGTGCCTTCCAGGAACTCGTGCACCGTCACGAGTCCCTGCGCACCACCTTCCAGGTGCGCGAGGGCGAGCCCGTCCAGATCATCGTCCCGTCCCTGGAACTGCCGCTGCCCGTGGTGGACCTCCACGAGTGGCCCGCCGAGCGCCGCAAGGCGGAGGCGTACCGGCTCGCGAGCGAGGAGACGCAGCGGCCCTTCGATCTCGTCAGCGGCCCGCCGCTCCGGGTGACGCTGCTGAAGCTGGCGGACACGCGGCACGTGCTCCTGCTGACGATGCACCACATCGTCTCCGACGGCTGGTCCATGGGCGTGCTCGTCCGCGAGCTGACGGCCCTCTACCAGGCCTTCAGCGAGGGACAGCCGAGCCCCCTGGCCGCCGTGCGCATCCAGTACGCGGACTACGCGGCCTGGCAGCGCGGCTGGCTCCAGGGCGAGGCGCTCGAGCGGCAGGTGCGGTACTGGAGGGAGCAGCTCTCCGGCGCGCCCGCCTTGTTGGAGTTGCCCACGGACAAGCCGCGTCCCGCGGTCCAGACGTTCCGGGGCGCGGAGCAGTCGCTGCGGCTCCCCGAGGAGCTGTCGGCTTCCTTCCTGGCGCTGTGCCAGCGTGAGGGTGTGACCCCCTTCATGGGTCTGATGGCCGTCTTCCAGGCCGTGCTCTCGCGCTACTCCGGTCAGCGGGACATCAGCGTGGGTACGCCCATCGCGGGCCGCACCCACGCGGACACCGAGGGCCTCATTGGCTTCTTCGTCAACACGCTCGTGCTGCGCACCCGCCTGGAGGGCAACCCCTCCTTCCGCGAGCTGCTCGGTCGCGTGCGCCAGGCCGCCCTGGGCGCCTACGCCCACCAGGACGTGCCGTTCGAGAAGCTCGTCGAGGAGCTCAAGCCTCAGCGCAGCCTGAGCCACCCGCCCCTGTTCCAGGTGATGTTCGCCTTCCAGAACACGCCGGCCCCGGCGCGCTCCGAGGCCAAGGGCTCGCGTCCCTCGCTGACGCTGCGTCCGCTCGAGGTGGAGGGTCAGACGGCGAAGTTCGACCTGACGCTCTCGATGTCCGAGACGCCCAAGGGCCTCACCGGCTCGCTGCAGTACAACACCGACCTCTTCGAGTCGGGCACGGCGGCGCGCATGCTGGAGCACTTCCAGGTACTGGTGGGGGCGGTCACCGCGCACCCGGAGCGGCCCCTGGCCAGCCTGTCCCTGCTCACCGGGGCCGAGCGCCAGCGCCTGCTGGTGGAGTGGAACGACACGCGGGTGGACGTCCCGAGCAAGGGCCGCGCGCATCAACTCGTCGAGCGCCAGGCGCGGCGCACGCCGGACGCGATCGCGGTGCGCATGGGCGAGGAGAGCCTCACCTACCGGCAGTTGGACGCTCGCGCCAACCAGCTCGCGCACCACCTGCGCGGCCTGGGCGTGGGCCCAGAAGTCCGCGTGGGCGTGTGCTTCGAGCGCTCGCCGGACATGGTGGTGGCCCTGCTCGCCACGCTCAAGGCGGGCGGCGCGTACGTGCCGCTCGATCCGGCCTATCCGCGGGAGCGGCGGCGGTACATGCTCGAGGACGCGGCGGTGAAGGTCCTCCTCACGCAGGCGCGCCTGGCGGAGCACGTGTCCGGGATGGCGCTCGACGTGGTGAGCCTGGACACGGGCTGGAAGGACATCGCCCGTCACCTGGACGAGGCCCCCTCCCTGGAAGTCGAGGCCGGCAACCTGGCCTACGTCATCTACACCTCGGGAAGCACGGGCCGTCCCAAGGGCGTGGCGATCAGCCACGGCAGCCTGAGCAACCTCATCTCCTGGTACCAGCGCACCTACGCGGTGACGCCCGCGGACCGGACGACGCAGGTGGCGGGCACGGCGTTCGATGCCTCGGTGTTCGAGCTGTGGCCCGCCCTCACGGCGGGCGCGAGCCTCCACCTGCCCGAGGAGCGGGTGCGTGCGGAGCCCGAGGCGATGTTGCGGTGGCTCGCGGCGGAGGCCATCACGCTCAGCTTCCTGCCGACGCCCATGGCCGAGGCGGTCCTGGAGCTGCCGTGGCCTCGGGACATGGGCCTCCGAGCCCTGATGACGGGTGGAGATCGTCTGCGCCGCAGACCTCGTCCGGAGCTGCGCACGCGCCTGGTGAACCACTACGGTCCGACGGAGAGCACCGTGGTGACCACCTGGGGCGACGTGGCGGCCGAGGCCGCCTCGGGACAGTTGCCGACCATTGGCCGTCCCCTGGACAACACCGAGGTGTACCTGCTGGACGCGACGCTCCAGCCGGTGCCGACGGGTGTTCCGGGCGAGCTGTACATCGGCGGCGTGGGCCTGGCGCGGGGATACCTGGGACAGCCGGCGCTGACGGCGGAGCGCTTCCTGCCGCATCCGTTCAGCGCGGAGCCTGGAGCGCGCCTGTACCGCAGTGGAGATCTGGCGCGCTACCTGCCGGACGGACAGCTCGAGTTCCTGGGCCGCGCCGACGAGCAGGTGAAGGTGCGGGGCTTCCGCATCGAGCTGGGTGAAGTGGAGACGGTGCTGGCCCAGCACCCGGCGGTGCGCGAGACCGTGGCCATGGTGCGTGACGATGTCCGGGGGAACAGGACCCTGGTCGCGTACGTGGTGATGGCCTCGGAGCAAGAGGCGCTCGCCCCGAGCGCGCTGCGCACCTTCCTGGCGGAGAAGCTGCCGGAGCACATGGTGCCCTCGGCCTTCGTGCGGATGGAGGCGCTGCCGCTCACGCCCAATGGCAAGGTGGACCGCAAGGCCCTGCCCGCCCCGGAGGCGGTCCGTGCCGAGTCGCACGCGCATGTCGCGCCGCGCACGCCCACCGAGCAGCTGCTCGCCTCGATCTGGAGCCAGGTGCTGCACACCGACACGGTGGGCTCGCACGACAACTTCTTCGAGCTGGGCGGCCACTCGCTGCTGGCCACGCAGGTCATCTCCCGCGTCCGCGCCGCCTTCGGCGTGGAGCTGCCCCTGCGCGCCCTCTTCGAGGCGCCTTCCGTGGAGTCCCTCGCCCTCAAGGTGGACGCCGCCGTCCGCACTGGCCAGGGCCTGCGGCGTCCCGAGCTGGTGGCGCGGTCGCGCACGGAAGCGCTGCCGCTGTCCTTCGCCCAGCAGCGCCTGTGGTTCCTCGAGCAGCTCGAGCCGGGTCTGCCCACCTACCACATCCCCCTCGCCATGCGTCTGGAGGGGGCCCTGGATGTCTCCTCCCTGGAGCGCGGCTTCCAGGAGCTCGTGCGCCGTCACGAGTCCCTGCGCACCACCTTCCGCGCCACGGGCACGGAGGCCGTCCAGGTCATCCACACGGACGTCATCCTGCCGCTGGCCGTGATCGACCTGAGCGCGCTGCCCCTGGCCGATCAGGAGAACGAGGTGCGGCGCTTGATGGGCGAAGAGGCCCAGCGGCCGTTCGATCTCACGCGCGGCCCGCTGGTGCGCGTGACGCTGCTCAAGCTGGCCGGCACCCAGCACGTGTTGCAGCTGACGATGCACCACATCGTCTCCGACGGCTGGTCCATGGGGGTGCTCATCCGCGAGGTGGCGGCCCTGTACCAGGCCTTCACCTCCGGCCAGCCCTTGTCCCTGCCGGCCCTGCCCGTGCAGTACGCAGACTACGCCGCCTGGCAGCGCGGTTGGCTCCAGGGCGAGGCCCTCGAGACGCAGCTGGCCTACTGGCGCCAGCACCTCACCGGCGCGCCCCAGGTGTTGGAGCTGCCCACCGACAGGCCTCGTCCCGCCGTGCAGTCGCACCGCGGCGCCAACCTGCCCGTGAGCCTGTCCACGAACCTGTCGCGTGCCGTCAATGCGCTGGCCCAGCGCGAGGGCGCCACGCCCTTCATGGTGCTGCTCGCGGCCTTCAACGCCGTGCTCTCGCGCTACTCCGGCCAGCAGGACATCACCGTCGGCTCGCCCATCGCGGGCCGCACGCACGCGGACACCGAAGGCCTCATCGGCTTCTTCATCAACACGCTCGTGCTGCGCACCCGTCTGGAGGGCGACCCCTCCTTCCGCGAGCTGCTCGGTCGCGTGCGCCAGACGGCCCTGGGCGCGTATGCCCACCAGGACATCCCCTTCGAGAAGCTCGTCGAGGAGCTCAAGCCCCAGCGCAGCCTGAGCTACTCGCCGCTCTTCCAGGTCATGCTCGTCCTGCAGAACACGCCTGTCTCCACGCTCTCCACCGCCGAGGGCACGCAGGCGTCGCTGCGCATGCAGTCACTCGGGGTGGAGGGACAGACGGCGAAGTTCGACCTGACGCTCTCCTTGTCCGAGACGCCCGAGGGCTTCGCTGGCTCGCTGCAATACAACACCGACCTCTTCGAGTCGGACACGGCCGCGCGCTTGGTGGGGCACCTCCAGGTGCTGCTGGAGGTCGCCACCGCTACGCCCGAGCTGGCCCTCTCCGCCCTGCCCCTGCTCTCCGCTCCCGAGCGTCAGCAGCTGCTCGTGGACTGGAACGCCACGCACGCCGAGGTGTCTCGCGAGGCCTGCCTGCACGAGCTCTTCGCCGCCCAGGCCGAGCGTACACCCCACGCCGTGGCCGTCGTCTTCGAGGACGCCCAGCTCACCTTCGCCCAGCTCGACGCCCGCTCCAACCAGCTCGCCCACGCCCTGCGCTCGCGCGGCGTCGGCCCCGAGACGCGTGTCGCCCTCTGCCTGGAGCGCTCGCTCGACCTGCTCGTCTCCGTCCTCGGCATCCTCAAGGCCGGCGCCGCCTACGTCCCCCTGGACCCGGCCTACCCCGCCCAGCGCCTGGCCTTCATGCTCCAGGACTCCCGCGCCCGCCTCGTCCTCACCCATTCGCACCTGACGCCGCGTCTGGCCGCTCACGGCCTGGAGGCCCTCGCCCTCGACTCCGACGTCCTCTCCGGCCTGAGCACCTCTCCGCCCGCGCCCCTGAGCCACCCCGGCCACCTCGCCTACGTCATCTACACCTCGGGCTCCACCGGCACCCCCAAGGGCGTCATGATTCAGCACGCCTCGGTGCTCAACCTCCTGGCCGCCCTGCGCGACACCGTCTACGCCGGCGCTCAGGAAGGCCTGTGCGTGAGCGTCAACGCCCCCCTGGCCTTCGACGGCTCCGTCAAGCAGCTCATCCAGCTGGCTCACGGCCACACCCTGTGCCTCATCCCCGAGCCCGCCCGGGTCGACCCCCATCTGCTGCTCGGCTACCTCACGCGCCACCGCGTCCAGGTGCTCGACTGCACCCCCTCCCTGCTGCGTCTGCTCCTCGCCGAGGGCCTGGGCGCCACCGACTCGGGCTTCCCCACGCGCGTGCTCGTCGGCGGTGAGGCCGTGGACGACGCCACCTGGGCCACCCTCTCCCAGCACCCGCGCCTGGCCTGCTTCAACGTCTACGGCCCCACCGAGTGCACCGTCGACGCCACCCTGCGTCCCGTGCGCGGCGCCTCCGCTCGCCCCACCATCGGCCGCCCCCTGCGCAACGTGCGCACCTACGTGCTCGACGCGCACCTGCACCCCACCCCCGTGGGTGTCCCGGGCGAGCTCTACATCGGCGGCGCGGGCCTGGCCCGCGGCTACCTCGGCCGCCCCGAGCTCACGGCCGACACGTTCGTCCCCCACCCCTTCAGCTCCGAGCCGGGCGCTCGCCTCTACCGCACCGGCGACAAGGCCCGCTTCCTGGCCTCCGGTGAGCTGGAGTACCTCGGCCGCATCGACCACCAGGTGAAGCTGCGCGGCTTCCGCATTGAGCTGGGAGAAGTCGAGTCCGCCCTCGCCCTGCACCCCCAGGTGAAGCAAGCCGCGGTGCTCGTGCGGCGGGACGCCCACGGCCCCGAGCGCCTCGTCGCCTACGTCGCCCACCACGGCCAGGCCCCCGAGGCCTCCGTCCTGCGCGCCTTCCTCGCCGAGCACCTGCCCGAGTACATGCTGCCCTCGGTCTTCCTCGTCCTGGACGCCCTGCCCCTCACCACCCACGGCAAGGTCGACCGCTCCGCACTCCCCGCTCCGGAGGCCGGTGGCGTGATCGGCTCGGACTTCGTCCCGCCGCGTGACGCCCTGGAGGCGATGTTGGTGAACCTTTGGGAGGAGCTGCTCGGCGTCCAGCCGGTGGGCGTGCGGAGCAACTTCTTCGAGCTGGGAGGCCACTCGCTGATGGCGGTGGGCCTCATGGCGAGGATCCGCGAACTCACCGGAAGGAGCCTCCCGCTGACGGCGCTGTTCCAGGAGGCGACGGTCCAGCACCTCGCGCGGCTGCTACGGCAGGAGGAGGAGGCCGGACCCTGGTCGCCTCTGGTGCCGCTGCGCACGGGGAGCGCACGGCCCTTCTTCCTCGTCCACCCGGTGGGCGGCAACGTCCTCTGCTACGCCGAGCTGGCGCGGCAGCTGGGTCCCGATCAGCCGCTCTACGCACTACAGGCGCCGGGCCTCAAGGGGGAGCAGTCGCCCCTGGACACCGTCGAGGCGCTGGCCACGTGCTACGTCGAGGCGCTCCGCACCGTGCAGCCCACGGGTCCCTACCTGCTCGGCGGCTGGTCGCTGGGCGGCGTGGTGGCCTACGAGATGGCGCAGCAGTTCCAGCGCGCGGGTGAGCAGGTGGAGCTGCTGGCGCTCATCGACTCCAGGGCGCGCGAGGCGGGCGCCACGGACGAGGCGGAGGCGTCCCGGACCGCGCTGCACTTCGCCTGGGATCTGTTCCGCTCGGCCGGAAAGGAGCTCCAGCCCCCGGAGAACCTCTCGGAGCTGGCACCCGAGGCGCTGTTGGAGACGCTGCTGGAGCAGGGCCGCGCGGCGGGCCTCATCGCTCCGGGCGCGGAGGCCCAGGAGTTCCGGGCGCTCTTCCGCGTCTTCGAGAGCAACCTCCGGGCGTCCATGCGGTACCGCCCGAAGCCCTACGCGGGCACGGTCACCCTGCTGCGGGCGGGCGATCGGCCCCTGGCGGAGGGCGAGGATGCGAACCACGGCTGGGGTATCCTGGCCACCCGGGTGGAGCGGCATGAGCTGTCCGGGGATCACTACACGCTGCTGCAACGGCCCCACGTCCAGAAGCTGGCCGAGCACTTGAAGGAGTGCCTCGCGCGAGCCCATCAGGCGCCAGGCTTCGTCAAGGACGGGAAGAGCGCATGAATCTGATCACATTCTTCTTACGCGGTTCGAAGTGGGGCTTCGCGTTCGCGGTGCTCTGCGGAATGCTCTCCGGTGCGGGGAGCGCGGGGCTCATCTCGCTCATCAACGCCGTGCTGGCGGGCCATCCGCCGGCCGGTGCCGCCTGGCGCTTCGTCGGCTTCGGGGTGTTGGCGCTGGGCACCCGGGTGGCCTCGCAGACCATCCTGAACAACCTCCAGCAGGGCGTGCTCCAGGAGATGCGCGAGGATCTCGTCCGGCGGATCCTCGCGGCCCCGCTGCGTCGGCTGGAGGAGTCCGGGGGCCATCGCCTGCTGGCGGTGCTGACGGAGGACGTCCTCGTCATCAGCAACAGCCTGCTGAGCATCCCCCACATCTTCATCAACGCCGCCATCATCGTCGGCTGTCTGTCCTACCTGGCGTGGCTCTCGCCGCGCATCTTCCTGGCGCTGCTCGCCTTCGGCGTGGTGGGCTTCCTGTCGTACCGGTTGCCCGTCGCGCGGGCGATGGGCTCGCTCCGGGCGGCCCGCGACACCCAGGACACGCTCTACAAGCACCTGAGCTCCGTCATCCACGGCGTCAAGGAGCTCAAGCTGCACCCCGGTCGGCGCGGGGCCTTCCTGAAGGACTCGCTCGGCGAGACCACCTCGGCGATGCGGCGGCTGAACACCTACTGCTTCAACATCTTCGCGGCCACCAGCAGCTGGGGCATGTTCCTGTTCTTCGGCTTCATCGGCCTGCTGCTCTTCGTGCTGCCCGTGGACGGAGCGGACAGCGGAGGCACGCTGGTGGGCTACACGCTCACCGTGCTGTACCTGCAGCAGCCGCTGGACGGGCTCATGAGCAACGTGCCCTACCTCGGCCGGGGTGGTGTGTCGCTGCGCAAGATCGAGAAGCTCTCGAAGCTGAGCGAGGACCCCAAGACGGACCTCGTTCACCTGCTCCCCGCGAGCACGTCCTTCAACCGGCTGGAGCTGGTCGACGTCACCCACTCCTACCACCGCGAGCGCGAGGACAGCCGCTTCACCCTGGGGCCCATCTCCCTGACGCTCAACAAGGGCGAGCTGGTCTTCCTGGTGGGAGGCAACGGCAGCGGCAAGACGACGCTCGCCAAGCTGCTCACCGGGCTGTACTCGCCGGAGTCCGGAGAGGTGCGGCTCGATGGGGTCCCCATCACCGAGCAGGAGCAGGAGCGCTACCGTCAGTGCTTCTCGACGGTGTTCTCCGACTTCTACCTCTTCGAGTCCCTGCTGGGACTGGCGCCCACCGACCTGGTGCCCCGGGCCCGCCAGTACCTGGAGCGGCTCCACCTCAACCACAAGGTGAAGATCCACGACGACGGCACGCTCTCCACCACGGATCTCTCCCAGGGGCAGCGCAAGCGGCTCGCGCTGCTCACCGCGTGGCTCGAGGATCGCCCCATCTTCGTCTTCGACGAGTGGGGGGCGGATCAGGATCCCATCTTCAAGGAGGTCTTCTACACGGAGCTGCTGCCGGAGCTGAAGCAGGCGGGCAAGACGGTGCTGGCCATCAGCCACGACGACCGCTACTTCCACGTGGCGGACCGGGTGCTCCACCTGGAGTCCGGCAAGCTGCTGCCCGAGGAAAACGCCGCGCCTTCCAGCGTCCAGCAACGGGCCTCGTGAGGAAATGCGAGGCCCGCGAGCGGAGGACGCTCGGGGGCCTCGCGGCGCCTACAGGAAGAGCTCGGCCTGGGCGTAGGGCCGGTCCGCCGCCAGGCCATTGGCGCGGCAGTACTCGAGGAGCTTGCGCGCCTCGACGAGCTGGGGCGAGTTCTCGTGGTAGCCCATGGACATCACGTGGCCCAGCCAGGGCTCGCAGCCCATGGCGTAGACGTAGACGTGCTGGGGGCCGAGCCGCTTGACGATCTCGATGGCGCGCTCGGCGTTGGAGCCGTTGAGCCGCCGCGATTGATCCAACTTGCGCGGCAGCGGGGTGACGAGCAGCGGCCCGTACATCCAGCTCATCGGCCCGCCCTCGGACTCCATGCCGAGGAACAGCGCGTCGATCTTCCCCAGGGCCGAATGGACGTGGTCGTACATGCGCGGCTCGATGGCGTTGGAGTCCGCGGCCATCAGCATGGACTTGCCCTGGAGCTGGACCAGGTGGGCCAGCTTGGCGCGGATGTTGAGATCGCAGTGCTCGCCGAAGAAGGGCACGCCCACAATCCGTCCGCCGGGGATCTCCAGCTCGTCCAGCTCCCCGAGCTCCACCACGCGCTTGAAGCCGAGCTTCTGCAAGAGCAGCCGCAGGGAGGGGTCGGCCAGGGAGCCGCCGTTGCTGGCGGGGACGACGATGGTGCCGATGCGCTGGCGCAACTGCAGCAGCGTCTCGAACATCAGGTGGTCGGCGTGGCCGTGGGTGATGAGGACGTAGTCGATGCGCGGGGGCAGGTCCGCGTGCGTGAAGCGATTGAGGTCGGACTGGAAGTCGTAGCTGACCACGGGGTCGGTCATGATGCTGACCTCGCGGGACTCGAGCAGCACGCAGGCGTGGCCGAAGTAGCGCACCCGGACGCCCTCGCCCTCGTAGCGCTGGGGCGGGCGCGGGGCCTGCTCGGTGAAGAAGGTGGAGAACTTCTCCGCGTCCGCGCCCCGCAGGCCCAGGGCCTCGCTCACGGGCTCCACGGGGCCGGGCTCCAGCCGCATGGCGAAGAGCCGGTCGATGGCCTCGTGGCGGAAGGGCACGTGCACGTGGAGGCTGTCGTCATCGTCCAGCCGGGGCGTGCTGAAGACGTAGGGGCGCGAGTCCTTGTCCACCCGCCGGAACGACAGGCTCTGCGAGGACTCCTTGTAGTGAGGGCTGCGGTAGAGCAGCGGCTCGATGAAGCGCGGTGAGGCCCGGTTGTTCAGGTCGTACGTCAGCTCCACGTAGCCCTGGAGGATGTCCGGCACCTGCCGGTACACCTCGTCCAGGGAGAAGCCGGTGGAGGCGGTTTGCAGGATCTTGTCCAGGTCCACGATCGCCTGCGCGAACTGGAGGGACGAGGCCTGCTCCTTGAGCGTGCGCTCCAGCAGTTGCTTGACGTCCGCGGCCCGGTTCGCGCCGTAGTTGATGTAGGGGCCGCCCATCAACGCCGGGTTTTTCAGGGCGTTCACGTGGAGCGCGGGGTTGGTGACGAAGGACTGCATGATCTTCACATGCAGGTTCGCCACGAACATCGGCGAGGTCGCGGGGGCGATGAGGTACCACCACGCGTACCACTGGTTGTACAGCGGCTCCACGGCGACGTTCTGCTTGAGATACAGATTGGGAGTGGCCATCCGGGTGTCTCACGGGTTCGAGGCGCTCTCGGAAGCCTACGCCGGTACGTGGGTCAGCGGGAAGCCGTGCTAGGTTGGCCGCCAGCCCCCACTTCATGAACACCACTCTCTTCAGAAGTCTCGTGGCGAGCCTGGCCCTGCTCGCCCCTCCCGCGCTGGCGCAGGCGGGACACGAGCTCTCCCTGGGCGCGGGAAACTTCTCCTACACCTCGTTCCAACGGCCCTCGGCGCCCATCACCACCGTCGAGCTGGCGTATCACCGGCGCTTCGCGGGCGAGGGACTCTGGCGCGGCCTGCGCCTCGGGGGTGGCTTGAGGACGGGCTGGCCGGCGACCAGCACGAACTTCCCCCTGGAGGTCTTCGTCCAGGCGCAGTTGTCGGCGCGGCTGGGCCCGTGGGAGCCCGCGTTGGGCCCCGAACTGGGAGTGAGTGGCTTCGCGATGCTCTTCCGGTCGAGGATCCTCGTCCCCGGCGAGCTGGGGGACCTGGAGGACGCGCGGCTGAGCCCGGCGTACGTGGCGTTCGTCGCGGCCCCGCTGCGCTTCCACTTCGGTCCGGTCACCGTGAGCGCGCTGGAGCTGAACCTGGGCACCAGCGTGCCCTCCTTCGGTCAAGCGATCCGCACGCAGCTCGGGCTGGTGCGACTGGGATGGGTACTATGAGCACGTCACGTCACGTCATGAAGGTAGGCTTGGCGGGAGCCACGCTCCTCGGGGTGTTGTCCTGTTCCCGGCCGGTGCTGGAGGGGGCGCAGTTGGAGCAGCTGGCGGAGGTCGCCGGACAGGTGGACGGGGATCGGTTGATGGACACGGTCTCCGAGGTGGTGAAGGCGCACCAGGAGGACACCCCGGTGCCCTGCTCGTGGCTCACCGAGGATCAGCGCTCGCGCCACGAGCAGGTCTGTCATCTCACGCGGGAGAAGGCCGGAGCGCTCATGCAGCGGCGCTTCGAGGCGCTTGGCCTGAGCGTGCGGCGCGAGGAGGCCACCAACGCGCCCCACCCCACCTCCAACCTCATCGCGGAGATGCGGGGCACCACGCGGCCCGAGGAAGTCGTGCTGCTCGGCGCGCACTACGACGCCTTCTACGCCGGGGCGGACGACAACAGCACGGGCGTGGCGGCGGTGCTGGAGCTCGCCCGCGTCCTGTCTGGCTACAAGTTCGACCGGACGGTGCGCTTCGTCGGCTTCGACATGGAGGAGTTCGGCCTCGTCGGCAGCACCCGGTACATCACCGGGCAGAACGGCCCCGAGCGCATCGTGGCCTCGATGGTGTTCGACTGCATCGGCTACTACGACACCCGCGAGGGCAGCCAGCAGTCGCTGCCAGGCCTGCCCGCGCCCACCACGGGGGACTTCCTGGCCGTGTTCGGCAACGACGTCTCCAGCCAGCGCGTCTCGGAGATCTTCGCGCTCAACGAGGCCCTGAAGCTCGCGAAGGTCACGCCCGTCATCTCGCCCCGCGACGGCACCACGCCCCTCACGGGAGATCTGATGCGCAGCGATCACGCGCCCTTCTGGCTCACCGGCCACGAGGCGATCTTCCTCACGGACACCGCCAACTTCCGCAACCGCCACTACCACCAGCCCACGGACACGATGGACACGCTGAATCCCGCCTACTTCCGGCGCACGGTGCAGCTGTCCGCCGCCACCATCGCCTACTGGGCGGGAGGCCCGCGATGAGGCACGCGCGGTCCTTCCTCCTGGCCGGGGTGCTGGTGTTGTCGGCCGCTGGCGGCGCGCGGGCCCAGGAGGCCGTGGAGCACCACGTCACGCTCTACAGCCGCGCGGGCGGGCAGGTGTACCTCTCCGAGGCGAGGACCACGGGCGGCCTGGGCGGCGGCGTGGGGGTGCGTGACACCCTGGGCGAGCGCCTCATCCTCCAGGCGGACCTGAGCTACCTGATGATGCTGGGCAACGTGGGGGTGCTCCGGTTGGGCGCTGGCCTGCAGCGTCCCGGGACCTACACCCCGGCCGTGCTGCTCACGCTCAGCACCTTCTTCGGGGATCGTCTCGCTTTCCTGTCGCCCGCGCACCCCACCCCCGTGGGGAACGCCGCGCTGGCACTCGGGGTGAGCCTCGCGCCCGTGCGCTTCACCCATCAGGGCTTCCAGGTGTCCGTGCTGGAGCTGGGCGTGGGCGTGGGGAGCGACCTGCCAGGGCTGGGCTTGTCCTACCAGCTGGGCCTCCTGGAGATCGGCACCACCTTCTAGCCCGCCCGCCCGGTCTCGCGCCGAGGCCCTCGTGATACTTTCGCGCGTCTGGAGCCCCCCAGGCCCGAGGAACCCGCATGTCCCAGCCGTCGCTGTACCTGAAGCAGAACGTCGCCGTGGAGCCGCTCTATAACCAGTGGTACGCGTGGTACTACCTCATCACGCCCGCGACCGCGCCGCTCTACGTGGCCAACCACCACGTGAAGATCATGCAGTCCTTCGTGGCCAACCCGGCCATCCACGTGGCCGCGTTGAAGAATCCGGCCCTGGCGGGCGGCCCCTACCTCAACTACGGCGTGGACCGGGTGGGCGAGGTCAAGGAGCTGCTGGAGCGCACGCTCAAGGAGCAGGAGTCCACCATCCGCTTCGCCCAGGCGGTGGCGGAGCTGGACAAGCTGTTGGCGCCCTCGGCGGGCCACTCGCTCGAGGAGCTGTACCGCAAGGTGCCGGACATCCTCCAGGGCTACGTGGAGCTGACGTACGACCTGAACAACCGGGCCACCCCGCGCTTCTTCGAGGCGCTGCTCTACGGAGGCCCGCACTACAAGGAGAACGCGCAGAGCCTCTCCTTCCGGCTCTTGCAGGGCGACGCCCGGCCGTACGTGTTCAGCACGCCGCGGCTCGACTCGGACGCGAACACCCTGCACGTGCGCATGCCGTTCCGCCACGAGGCCATCGACCGGCTCTTCGCCATGCGGCACACGCCTGGCCCGGTGGAGGCCATTCGTGAGGAGCTCGGCCTGTCCAGCAAGGACGCCGAGGTGTTCTCCACGTTCTTCACCGAGCAGGCCCCGCGCCCGGCGCCGAAGTACGACGGGGACGGCGTGCGCATGCGCTACTTCGGCCATGCCTGCGTGCTCATCGAGACGCGCGACGTGACGATCCTCACGGATCCCGTCGTCAGCTACGACTTCCCCAGCGACTTCCACCGCTACACCCACGCGGACCTGCCCGAGCGGATCGACTACGCGCTCATCACCCACGGCCACGCCGACCACCTGATGTTCGAGTCGCTGCTGCAGCTGCGCCATCGCATCGGCACCGTGGTGGTGCCCGCCGCGGCGGGCGGTGGACTCGCGGACCCCTCGCTCAAGCTGATGCTGCAGCGGCTCGGCTTCAAGAACGTGGTGGCCCTCAGCGAGATGGACTCCATCCCGGTGCCCGGCGGCGCCATCACCGGCCTGCCCTTCATCGGCGAGCACGCGGACCTCAACATCCAGTCGAAGATCGCCCACCTGGTGAAGCTCCAGGGCAAGTCCATGCTGATGGCGGCGGACTCCAACGTGATCGAGCCTCGGCTGTACGACCACGTCCACGCGATGGTGGGTGACATCGACGTGCTCTTCCTGGGCATGGAGTCCGAGGGCGGTCCGCTCAGCTGGCTGTACGGGCCGCTGATGCCCACGCCGCTGCCGCGCAAGATGGATCAGTCGCGTCGGCTCAACGGCTCCAACGCCGAGCGCGGCCAGGAGATCGTCCGGCGGCTCAAGCCCAAGCAGGTCCACATCTACGCCATGGGCCGCGAGCCGTGGCTGGGCCACATCATGGTGCTGGGCTACCACGAGAACGCGCCCCAGCTCGTCGAGGCGCGCAAGCTCATGGCCTACTGCAACGAGCACGGCATCGGCACCAGCCTGCCCTACGGCCACGCGGAGCTGTTCCTCTAGGGCGCGCCGGGCGGGCAAAAAAAAGGGGCTGGAATCACCGGGAGACCGCCCCGACGATTCCAGCCCTTCACCAGTTCGCGCCAGGCGGGACTCGAACCCACGACCCTCGGCTTAGAAGGCCGATGCTCTATCCAGCTGAGCTACTAGCGCCCAACTCGACTACCGCGTTATCGGGGCGAGAGGATTCGAACCTCCGACCCCCTGCGCCCAAGGCAGGTGCGCTACCAGGCTGCGCTACGCCCCGATAAAGGTGGCCATTCTTGCTACATCCCAAACGGACGTGCAAGGACAACGTTCCTGACGGTGCTCAGCGGCGGACATCCCCGCCGCCCACGCGCGCGAGCAGGTGGGGGCGCATCTTCTGGAAGGCCACCCCGCGGTGGGACAGGGACGCCTTCTGCTCGGACGTCAGCTCCGCCAGGGCCCGGCCATCCGGCAGGACGAAGACGGGATCGTACCCGAAGCCATGCGTGCCCCGGGGCGCGTGACCGATGCGGCCCTCGCACCGGCCCATCTCGATGGTCGGCGAGGCGTCTCCGGGCAGCACCAGGCACAGCGCGCACACGAAGGCTGCGGTGCGTGCCTCGTCGGGCACGGACGCCAGTTCCGTGAGCAGCTTCTCGTAGCGGGCGCGATCATCGCCCTCGGCGTAGCGCGCGGAGAGCACGCCGGGGCGCCCGTCGAGCGCGTCCACGCACAGCCCCGAGTCATCGGCGAGCGCGGGCAGGCCCGTGGCCTCGGCGTAGGCCCGGGCCTTGAGCAGGGCGTTGTCCTCGAAGGTGGCGCCATCCTCCACGGGCTCGGGGATGGGCGGCAGGTCACGCAGGGACACCACCTCCACGGCGTCCCCCATGAGTCCACGCAGTTCGCGCAGCTTGCCCACGTTGGTGGTGGCGAAGAGCAGACGGGGCGCCATGGGTCAGCCCTCCAGGATCTTCGCCTGGGCCTCGGTGAGCTGGCGGATGGCGGCCAGGCCCGAGTCCAACATGGCATCCAGCGTCTTGCGGTCGAACATCTTGTGCTCGGCCGTGCCCTGCACCTCGACGATGCGGCCGTCGGCGGTGGCCACCAAGTTCAGGTCCACGTCCGCCGAGGAGTCCTCCTCGTAGTCGAGGTCCACGAGCACCTCGCCCTTGACCACGCCCACGGACACCGCCGCGATCGGCTGCAGCACGGGCATGCGCGAGATGACCTTGTCCTTGTGCAGCTTCTTCAAGGCGAGCGCCAGGGCCACGTAGGCCCCGGTGATGGAGGCGGTGCGCGTGCCGCCGTCGGCCTGGAGCACGTCACAGTCCAGGGTGAAGGTGCGCACGCCCAGGGTCGTCAGGTCCACGCTGGCGCGCAGGGCCCGGCCGATGAGGCGCTGGATCTCCAGCGTGCGGCCGGTCTGCTTGCCCTTGGCGGCCTCGCGGTGGGTGCGCGAGTGCGTGGAGCGCGGCAGCATGCCGTACTCGGCCGTCACCCAACCGGAGCCCTTGCCCATGAGGTGCGGGGGCACCCGGTCCTCCACCGAGCACGTGACGAGCACGCGGGTGTGACCGAACTCCACCTGGGTGGAGCCCTCGGCGTGCCGGGTGATTCCAGGGGTAAGGGTGACGGGGCGCAGATCCAGCGCCCCCCGGTTGAAGGACCGCACGGGGAGACTCCTCGGCAAGGGAAACCAACGGAGTCGGCTCTCTAGCAGAGGCCCGGGGCCCCTGCCCGACAAAGGCGTCGCCGTGTCGTCGATCGCTCAGGGCGTGGCGGGCGAGGCCACCGGGGGGCCGCGGGGCGTGTCCCGCTTGCGCACGTCGGAGAGGAAGGCGCGCACCCCGTCGACGATGGCCGTGGCGAGCGTCTCCTGGTAGTCGGCGTTGCCCAGGCGCCGGCCCTCCTCGGGATGGGACAGGTAGCCCACCTCGATGAGCACGGCGGGCGCCTCCACGCCGTTGAGCACGTAGAAGGGCGCCTGCAGCACGCCGCGATCCGAGCCGCCCGTGGCGGACACGAGCTTGGGGTGGATGGCGTAGGCCAGGCGCGAGGAGTCCTGGTGCGTCTCGGTGCGCTCCAGGTCCTGCAGGATGAGGGCGAGCGTGGAGTCGCGGCGCGCCTGGCGGGTGGCGGGCGCCTCGGCGTTCTCGCGGTCCGCCGCGGCGCGCGCGGTGGCGTTGGAGGCGTTGGCGGAGAGGAAGTAGGTCTCCAGGCCCTGCACGCGCGCGCGGGTGCGCTTGGTGGGCATGGCGTTGCAGTGGATGGAGAGGAAGACGTCCGGCCGCTGCTTGTTGGAGAAGTCCACGCGCGCGGGCAGGTCCAGATCCAGGTCCTCGTCGCGCGTCATCAACACCTGCGCACCCAGGTCCTTCTCCAGGTGGGCCCGCACGCGACGGGCGATCTGCAGGGCGATGTCCTTCTCCCGCACGCCCTTGGGGCTGGTGGCGCCCTCCTTGATGCCGCCATGGCCGGGATCCACGACGACGCGGGCGGGCCGCTCGGCCGCGCGCGAGGACACGGGGGCCAGGAGCGACGCGAGGGACAGGGCGAGCACGAGGGGGCGGACCGTCATGGCGCGCCGATCGTAGCGGAGCGCCCGCGTCCCGGCGAATCCGCCCACGCTCCCCTGCTCCCTCGGAGCGCGCCTACCCCACCACCTCGACGCCGACACGGCCCGGGCCCACCTCGCCGATGATGGCCACGTCCACCTGGGCCCGCTCCAGCGCCCGGTAGGCCTTGGCCGCGTCCCGCGCGGGCACCGACGCCAGCAGGCCGCCGTTGGTCTGGGCATCCGCGAGCACCCACTGGATGTCCTCGGGCAGGCCCTTGGGGAAGCGCACCTTCTTGGAGACGTGCTCCAGGTTGGACTTCGTGCCGCCCGGCACCACGCCCTGCTGCGCCAGCGCGGGCACCTCCGCGAGGATGGGGATGCGCTCCAGGTCCAGGAAGCCCCGGGTCTTGGCGGCCGTCATCATCTCCAGCAGGTGGCCGAGCAGACCGAAGCCCGTCACGTCCGTGAGGGCGTTCACCTTGAACTTGCCCGAGGCGAACACCTCGCCGGGCCGCCGGTTGAGCGTGGCCATCTGCGCCACCACGCGCTCGGTGAGTTCCTGGGAGGCGAGCCCGCGCTTGATGGCCGTGGTGGCGATGCCCGTGCCCAGGGGCTTGGTGAGCAGCAGCACGTCCCCGGGCTTCGCGCCCGCGTTGGTGAGCACCTTCTTCGGGTGCACGCTGCCCGTCACCGCGAGGCCGTACTTGGGCTCCTCGTCCTGGATGGAGTGACCGCCGAGGATGGGGATGCCCGCCTCGTCCGCCTTGGACTGCCCGCCCGCGAGGATGCGCGACAGCTCCTCGAGCGGCCGATCCTTGGGGAAGGACACCAGGTTGAGCGCGAAGAGGGGCCTGGCCCCCATGGCGTAGATGTCCGACAGCGCGTTGGCCGCCGCGATGGCGCCGAACTGGAACGGGTCGTCCACGAGCGGTGGGAAGAAGTCCACCGTGCTCACCATGGCCAGGCCCGGCGCCACCTTGTACACGGCGGCGTCGTCGTGGGTGTTGAAGCCCACGAGCGCCTTGGCGCTCTTCGAGGGCTTCAACTGGCGCAACACCTGGGAGAGGTCCGCGGCGCGCAGCTTGGCCGCGCACCCCGCGCAATTGGCCAGCTCCGTCAGCCGACGCTGGCTCTTTGACTCCGACACCCGGAACTCCGATCAGCCGGCGCGCACGTAGTCGCGCTTGATGAGCTGCAACACCGCCTCGGCCGCCACCACGTCGTCCTGCTCGGAGTGGTTGAGCACCTCGGCCAGCGAGCCATGGTTGTGCACGACCTGCAGCATGTCGAGCAGCTCCGGCGACAGCTCGCGCAGGGGCGCCGTCATGGGCGCGGCCAGCGACAGCCGGGCGCTCATGGAGGGCAGATCCTTCTGGATGCGCTTGTACTCGTCCAGCTGGCGCAGCGCGTCCATGAGGAGCGCCTCGGTGGACGAGTCCATCTCCACCATGAACTCCTGGGGATCGGCCGGCCGCAGTTCGAAGTCGCCCTGCTCCCAGGTGATGATGCGGTTGAAGCTCTTCTGGGGGCCGAGGTTGTGGTTCTCGTCGATGACCGCGTAGTACACGCGGCCCTGGCGCAGGTAGATCTTGCCTTCCTGCTCGTTGGTCACCACCAGCACGCCGTTCTTCTTGGACGTGTGGAAGAGCTGGAGCAGGTCCGGCAGGGGAATCTCCTCGATCTTGCCCGTCATGGACGAGGCCTTCGTCGAGGT
Organism: Archangium primigenium; assembly: GCF_016904885.1. NCBI lineage: Bacteria > Pseudomonadati > Myxococcota > Myxococcia > Myxococcales > Archangiaceae > Melittangium > [Archangium] primigenium. Next base: position 3,323,002 of record NZ_JADWYI010000001.1, on the reverse strand, counting down.
GCGCGCCGCCTGGACCGCGGCCTCCTCCAGCCGCTGCTTGGCGACGACCTCGTCGACCTCACCCGCGCCCGCCCCCTGGAGGATGAGCTTGAGGATGGACGTGCCGATGAGGATGCGGTCGCCCTCCTTCAGGGTCGACTGCTTGACCTTCTCGCCGTTGACGAAGGTGCCGTTGGTGGAGCCCAGGTCCTCGATGGAGATCTGACCAGTGCCATTCACCATGATGCGCGCGTGCTTGCGCGACACCATGTCCTCCACGAGCACCATGTCGAGCTCGCTGGAGCGGCCAATGACGATCTGCTTCTCGGCCTTCAGCGGGAACTCACCGCCCTGGTACTTGCCGGAGATGAACTTGAGCGCGAATGCCTTCGCCGGACTCGGAGTGCTCACGGTGCTGCGACCTCGATGGTGGGGAATGCCATGGCCCTCGTCCCGCTCCCGTCCACTGACCCAATCACCCGCCGAGGCCGTTGAAACACACTGCCTAGCCTACATGAGACCGGGCGAAAAAAAGAATTCCTCCTCGCGCCGAATCAACGACAGCGGACGCTCCCCCCGGTCATCCACCGGTCGGGAGGGCAAAACCCCCTCCAGGCGCCACACCTCGGTGGCCCGCGCATCATCCCGCTCCAGGCGCAGGTACCAGGCCTCCACCGTGAGGTGGCGCCGCTGCACGGCGAGCACCTTCTCCACCTCGTCCGCCCCCTCGCCCAGGCCCGCCTCGCCAGGCGTCCCGCCCGCGAGCAGGGCCTTCAGCCGCTCCCGATCGCCCGCCTCCAGGGCCTGACGCCGCCCGTCCAGGGCCCGGAGCGCCGCGCCCAGACGCGGAGCGGCGAGGCCCTCGGGCACCCAGTCCCGGCCCCGGCGCACGAAGGGCACCCGTTCCACACCCAACGAACTGACGCGGGTGCGGCCCAGCATGCCCTTGAGGTCCAGGGTGGCCCAGGCCACGGCGTGCGCGCCGTCCGGCGCCACGTCCACCGTGATGCGCGCGAAGAAGTGCTCCTGGACACGCAGGGGGTCGGCCATCCCCGGAAGGCGCAGGACGAGCCCGTCGCGCTCGGTCGTCTTGAGCCAGGTGATGACCTCCACCTCGGGGCCCGTCGCCACCCCCAACATCCGGGGCGCCAGCACCAGCAGGGCGAGGCCCCCGGCCAACAGCGCGATGAGGATGCCGCCCGTGCGGCCCCAGTCCTCGCTCCGGCTCACGAGCCCATCATCTTCTGGGCCCGCTCGGCGGCGGGGGTCCCCGGCAGACGCTCGAGGACGCGCTCCAGCGTCTTGCGCGCCTGGGCGGTGTCCTGGAGGCGCACATAGGCCTCATGGAGCTGGAACAGGGCCTTCTCCTCCAGGGCCGTGCCCGGGTAGTCCTTGAGCAGGCCCTCCAGGCGCTGCACCACGGCCTTCCAGCGCTCGCGCCTGGCGTAGAAGGACGCCACGTACAGCTCGTGCTCGGCCAGCCGCAGGCGCGTCTTCTCCAGGTTCTCCTTCGCCTCGGGCAGGTACTGCGAGCGCGGGTACTGGCGCACGAAGTCGCCGAGCGCCACGAGCGCCGCGAGCACCTCGGTCTGATCCTTCTCCGTGGCGGGGGGCAGCAGGAAGAAGTCGGAGGGGACGTCGGCGAAGTGCGTGAGGGCCGCGCGGTAGGCGGCGTAGTCCACCTTGGGGTGGGTGGGGTGCAGCTTGATGAAGGTCTGGAACTTCTCGCGCGCCTCGGGGTAGCGCTCCTGGGCGAAGTTGAGGTCTCCCAGCTTGAGCTCCGCCTCGTTGGCGGCCTCCAGGTAGGGGAACTTGGTGCGCACGTGCTCGTAGTACTTCTCCGCCTGGAGGAAGTCCTTGCGCTCCAGGGCCTCATCGCCCAGGCGGATGTTCTGATCCGCCGCGGCGGCGTAGTCGGGTTCCCCCGCCTGACTGGAGTTGAGGGCGGCGCAGCCAGGGACGGTGCTCAGGACGGCGGACAGGCAGACGGCTCGAAGAAGACGCATGGCGCCGGACACGCTAGTCGTCTGGACCCGAAGGTTCCAGCGTCGCGTCGCCCAGCAGGCGGTGGATGAGCTCCTCGGAGAAGCCCCGGCTGAACAGGAGCCGTGCGGCCCGGGCGCGCTCCTTCGGAGGGAGCACCCGCTCGGCGAAGCCCCTTTGCGCCAGCACCTGACGCGCCGCCCGCTCGGGGTCGAAGCCCAGCTCGCCGCTCACCGAGGCCACCGCGTCGCTCACCGCCTCCGGGCTCAGGCCATGGGCGAGCAACCGCTCCTCGACGGCCCGGGGGCCATGCCGGCCCCGGCCCAACAGGAGTTCCGCCTGGTTCCGGGCGAAGCGCGTGTCGTCCAGGTAGCCCAGCTCCGCCACCCGGGCCAGGGCCCGCTCACACACCGGCTCGGTGAAGCCCTTGCGCTCGAGCGCCGCGTGCAGCTCGTGCCGGCTGCGCCCCCGCTGGGCGAGCCATTTGACACACAGGTTCGTCGCTCGCTCGACGTCCTCGGCGGTGGGGTCCTCGGAGTCCATCGCCGGGTATCTAGCATGTGCTAACAGGCGCGGCATGCACCCCCTCATCGCCCGCTACCTCAGCCCCGAAGCCGCCCGTGACACGCTCCAGAAGGAGAAGGATGGCGCGCCCCTCGAGGCCGACGAGCGGCTGTTCGCCGAGACCGCCGCCGCCCATCCCGACAAGCGCGGCATCCTCCTGGGCGGCGCCACCAAGCGCCACCTGTCCTCGGACGCCGAGGCCGCCGTCATCTTCCTGGCCGCGTACGCCGCCACCCGCGCGCTCTCCGGGGACGCCACCCTCGGCCCGGCCACGGCCAAGGCCCGCGAGGCCCTCGGGGCCGAGGGCGCCAGCGCGGACGAAACGGATGCCTTCATCGCCTCCATCCTCATGGAGGAGGCCTTCGGCTACGAGCAGGAGGTGGAGAACTTCGACAGCACCTACGTCCAGGAGACGCTGGGCGAGGTACCCGCCCTGGCGGCGCTCAGCCGCGAGCAGGTGGACGCCCTCATCCTGGGCCTGGAGCGCACGGCGAAGGACGCGGCGGAGCGCGACGTGCGGGCGCGCCTGTCCCGGGCCCTGGTGAACATCGCCTGGGAGGAAGGCCCCACCCCCATCAACCCCGAGCACATCGAGGCGCTCTACGAGGCGGAGATCGAGGGCAAGCCCGAGGCCGACATGGAGGCGGGTCTGCGCGCCGCCGTGGACTTCCTGCAGCTGCTGGCCCGCGAGGGGCTCATCGGCCCCCAGCGGCTCTCGCGGCTGAGGGCCCAGCTCGGGGACGAGGAGGCCTGAGCCTCCCCGCCCCACCGGCGCCTAGAAGCGCTCGATCTGGAAGTCGTCGTCCGCGGCCGGAGCGGGCGCGGGCGCGGGGGCCGGCGCGGGCATGGGGCGCGAGGGGGTGCCCTGGACGGTGGGAATGGCCGTCCGGGAGCCCGCCGCCTGGGGCGCGCCCTGCACCGCGGGGATGGCCGGACGCGAGCCCGCGACGGGGATGGCCGGGCGCGACGCGGGGCTGCCCTGCACCGCGGGCACGGCCGTGCGCGAGCCGGTGAGGGGCCGGGGAGGCGCCACGGGGGCCGGCGCCGGCGCGGGCTGGTTCTGCTGGCCGAAGGACGCCGAGCCCGGAATGGGGCGATCGCCCCCGCCCTCGAAGTTGTCCCACTTCGAGTCCGAGGTGGCGCTGATGCCGGAGAAGCGCAGCGCGAAGTCGTCCGGGTTGCTCGACTGGCGGTGGGCCTCCTCGTAGGTGACGAGCCCCTGCTTCACCAGCGACATCAACGACTGGTCGAAGGTCTGCATCCCGTAGCTGTCCGAGCCCTGGGAGATGGCGTCGGAGATCTCCTTGGTGCGGTCCTTGTCCTCGATGAGCTCCTTGACGCGCGAGGTGCAGCGCAGCACCTCCACGGCGGCCACGCGGCCCTTGCCGTCCGCGCGCGGCACCAGACGCTGGCTCACCACCGCCTTGAGCACGCTCGCCAGCTGGATGCGCACCTGCTTCTGCTGGAAGGGCGGGAAGGCGGACACGATGCGGTTGATGGTCTCCGTGGCGTCCAGCGTGTGCAGCGTGGACATCACCAGGTGGCCCGTCTCCGCCGCCGAGAGCGCCGTCTCGATCGTCTCGTGGTCACGCATTTCGCCCACGAGGATGACGTCGGGATCCTGGCGCAGCGCGCTCTTGAGCGCCTGGGCGAAGGACATGGTGTCCACGCCCACCTCGCGCTGGTTGACGATCGAGCGCTTGTCCCGGATGAGGAACTCGATGGGGTCCTCGATCGTCATGATGTGGCTGGTCTCGGTCGCGTTGATGTGATCGATCATCCCCGCGAGCGTGGTGCTCTTGCCCGAGCCCGTGGTGCCCGTCACGAGGACGAGCCCGCGCTCCTCCAGGCAGATCTTCTCCAGCACGGGAGGCAGCAGCAGATCCTTGATGGTCATCACCTTGAAGGGGATGACACGCAGGACCGCGCCCACGGTGCCGCGCTGCTGGAAGACGTTGACGCGGAAGCGGCCCAGGCCGGGAACTCCGTACGCCAGGTCCACCTCGTTGCTCTGCTTGAACTTCTCCTTCTGGAACTCGTTCATGATCCCGAAGGCCATGCGCGCCACCTCCTCGGGAGGCAGACGCTTGCCGTCCTTGAGGGGCATCAGCGAGCCATCGACACGGAACATGGGCGGCAGGCCCGCCTTGAGATGGATGTCGGAGGCACCACCGCGCAGAGCGATCTGAAGGATTTCGTTGAGTTCCATGGATAGGGCCGGATGGTACACGCTCCACCCAACGCTTGAGGAGCCCCCGTGAGCGGGCTCGACTGCTCTCCGTGCGAGGCGCGCGGGCCCGCAAAGCACAACGGCGGAGGCCCCCGAGAGGACCTCCGCCGCAGATGTTCCAGCGCAGCCGGAAGGCTTAGCGCTTGGAGAACTGGAACCGGCGACGCGCGCCCGGCTGACCGTACTTCTTGCGCTCGACGGCGCGGGCATCCCGGGTGAGGAAGCCGGCCTTCTTGAGCGACGGACGGAAGTCCGGGTTGTAGTTGCACAGCGCGCGGGCGAGGCCGTGGCGGATGGCGCCGGCCTGACCACTCAGACCTCCGCCGCGCACGTTGACCTCGATGTCGATCTTGCCCTTCTGCTCGAGCACTTCCAGGGGCTGGTTGAGCACCATCTTGGAGGTCTCGCGGCCGAAGTACACGTTGATGTCACGGCCGTTGATGATCACAACGCCGGTGCCCGGGCGGATCCACACGCGCGCGGTGGCCTCCTTGCGGCGGCCCGTGCCATAAAAGCCCTTCTCGGTGGCGGTAGCCATGTCGTCTCTCTAAAGTTCGAAAAGTGTGGGAAGGGAGGAGCTTTTACGCTTCGACTTCGCGGGCCACCGGCTGCTGCGCGGTGTGCGGGTGCGTGTCGCCGGCGTAGACCTTGAGCTTGGTCATCATCTGACGGCCCAGCGCGTTGCGCGGCAGCATGCGGCGCACGGCGTTGGTGATGACGTCCTCGGGGTGACGCGCCCGCAGCTTGGCCAGGTTGGTGCTCTTGAGGGCACCCGGGAAACCGGCACGCGGGTGCCGGTAGTACATCTTGTCCTGCTCCTTCGTACCCGTGACGCGCACCTTGTCGGCGTTGATCACGATGACGTGGTCGCCCGTGTCGATCGACGGGGTGTACATCGGCTTGTGCTTGCCCTTGAGGAGGGTGGCGATCTGGCTGGCGGCGCGACCGAGCACCTTGTCCTTCAGATCGATCACGTGCCACTGGCGCTGGATATCCGCCGGCTTCGCACTGTAGGTCCGCTGCGACATTGTTTGAACTCCAAAACTTGGGTGGGCGCCCATGGGCGCCTGAGCCAAAGCAACCGCGGGCCGCCCGTGTGAACTTCCACGTGGGCCCGGAAAGGCCGACCGTCTTAGAGGGGGGCGGGAGGCAAGTCAAGGTCGCACTTCGCCCTAGCGCACCGCCCGAGTGGGTCCCGGGGCCGAGGGGCCGGCCCCCGTGGCGCCCCCGCCCGCCTGGGGGGCCTTGAAGCGTGCTTTCAGGTTGGCGAAGAAGTTCTGCTCCTGCTCGGTGGGCGGCCCCTTGCGCGGTGCGTCAAGGTCCACCACCTCGACCAGCTCCGGGGGGATGTCCTCCAGGAAGCGGGACGGGGTGCGCGGCACCTCCTTGCCCCGCTTGACGCGCATGGCGGAGCGCGTGAGGTAGAGCCGCTCCTTGGCGCGGGTGATGCCCACGTAGCAGAGCCGGCGCTCCTCCTCGAGGTTCTGCGCCTCGCCCTGCATGCCCTTGTGGGGCATGAGCTCCTCTTCCATGCCGATGAAGAAGACCACCCGGTACTCCAGGCCCTTGGAGGCGTGGATCGTCATCAGGGTGATGGCCTTGTTGGCGCCGGGGACCTCCTCCTCCTGGCGGGTGTCGAGGCTCAGGCGGTTGAGGTAGGTGAGCAGGCTCGCCTTGGGCCCCTCGCGCTTCTCGAAGTTCTCCAGCGAGTTGATGACGAAGTCGATGGAGGCCAGCTTGCGCTCGGCGCTCGCCTGCGAGCTCGTCAGGGACTTGGCGTCGTCCTTGTAGCCAATCTCCTCGAGGAGCTGGCGCGTCACCTGGGCCAGGTTGCCGTGCTCGTAGGTCTCCCGGTAGCGCTCGACGAGCCGCTGGAACTCGCGCACCTTGAGGGCCGCCCCGGCCGGCAGGTCGGCGTAGCCCTCCGAGCGCTCCATGGCGCCCCAGAGCGACACGCTGTCGCGCCGCGCGTGCGCCACCAGCCGCTCCATGGTGACGTCACCGATGCCCCGCGCCGGCACGTTGATGATGCGCAGGAGCGACGTCTCGTCCCGCGGGTTGGCGATGAGCTTGAAGTAGGCGACGACGTCCTTGACCTCGCGCCGGTCGAAGAACTCGCTGCCCGAGAGCACCTCGTAGCGCAGGTTCTTCTCGCGCAGCGCCTCCTCCACCGGGTGCGCCTGGCCGTTGACGCGGTAGAGCACCGCGATCTCGTCCATGGGCACGCCCTCGGCCACCAGCCGGGAGATCTCCTGCGCCACGTAGCGCGCCTCGTCCTCCTCGGTGGGCGCCGACACCACCCGCAGGCGCTCGCCCCCCTTGCGCTCGCTCCACATCTGCTTGGCCTTGCGCTCGGGGTTCTTGCCGATGACGGCGTTGGCCGCGTCCAGCACCGTCTGGGTGGAGCGGTAGTTCTGCTCGAGCCGCACTTCCTTGCCGCCCGGGAAGTAGCTGTCGTAGCTCAGGATGTTGCGCACCTCGGCGCCTCGCCAGCTGTAGATGCACTGGTCGTCGTCGCCCACGGCGCACACGTTGCGCGTCTCGCCACTGGCCAGGAGCTTGAGCAGGTTGAGCTGCGCCTGGTTGGTGTCCTGGAACTCGTCCACCAGCAGGTAGCGGAAGCGCGCGGTGTACTTCTGCCGCAGGTCCTCGTGCTCGCGCAGAAGGCGCGTCGGCAGGATGAGCAGGTCGTCGAAGTCCACCGAGCCCTGCGCCTTGAGCGACAGCTGGTAGGCCTCGTAGACCATGTGGGCGATGAGATCGTAGTCGTCCCCCAGCCCCTCGCCGAGCGGCTCGGGCGTCTTGCCCGCGTTCTTCGCCTTGGAGATGAGCCCGAGCACCTTGCGCGGATCGAACTCCCGGTCGTCGATGCGCCGCTCGCGCATGGCGCGCTTGATGATGGCCGCCTGATCGCCCTGGTCCGCGATGGAGAACTTCTTGGGCCAGCCCAGCCGGTAGATGTCCTCGCGCAGCATCTCCGCGCCAAAGGCGTGGAAGGTGCACACCAGCACGTTCTGCGCCCGGGGCCCCGCCATGTGGACCAGGCGCTCCTTCATCTCCTCGGCGGCCTTGTTCGTGAACGTCACCGCCAGGATGTTGCGGGCCAGCAGGCCGTTGGGCCGCTTGTCCAGCAGGTGCACGATGCGGTGGGTGATGACGCGGGTCTTGCCACTGCCCGCTCCGGCCAGCACCAGGAGCGGACCCTCGGTGGTGACCACGGCTTCACGCTGCGGGGGATTGAGCTTCGAGAGGTCCATTGCGCGCGGAACGGGGATACCCTTTGATTCCCCCGTGCGCGACTATTTCCCCCTCCGCCCCCTGGTTCTCCTCACCTGGCTCGTGGGCACGGCCTGCACCAACGGTGGAAAGGCAACACCCGCGGTCGCGGAGGACGCGGCCCCGGCCGCCTTCCCCTGCGCCCACTTCGAGCAGTTGCGCGCCTTCCTGCCGCGGGGCATCGAGGGCCTGCCCCGCACCCGGGACGCGGGCTCCACCGGACGCTATGGCGACGTGTCCGTGAGCGAGGCCGAGCGCAGCTTCACGCTCGGCGAGGAGCGCGAGGTGAAGGTGCGCATCGTGGACACCTCGCTGGCCACCAAGCTGGGCCAGGCCATCCTCGCCGCGGCGAACGGGGCCCGGAACCGGGCCCTGAATGATCCCACCGCCCCCATTTTCTGGAAGGACAAGGAGGCCGTGGGCTTCGTACGCTACGACGAGTCGAACGGACTGGCCGAGGCCAGTCTGCTGGTGGGCAACCGGTACGTGGTGGCGGTGAGCAGCCGAGGTTTTCCGGGCACCGTGGAGGTGCGCCGGGTGGCACGCGGGTTGGACCTGGCGGCGCTGGCGCGATTGGACCAGCCCCTCCCCTCCCCCGGCGTGCAATGAAAGGAGCATCCGTGGCGAAGGACAAAGCGGTGCGCACGAGCGTGCCGGACGCGCGCGAGGAGGCGCAGGCGCGCGAGGAAGTGGCCGCCATGAGCAAACGCGAGTTCATGGAGCAGTACCAGCAGCTCGCCCGCTCCTACACGGCGGATCCCGGCAACCCGGGCTCCTACGCGTGCGAGGGCTGCGAGCGGTGCGCCAACTGCATGTTCTGCCGCGACTGCGACAGCTGCTACCAGTGCACCCACTGCACCCGCTGCGAGCTGTGCAACAACTGCTCGCACTGCGTGGACTGCAAGCAGTGCCACCACTGCGCCTACTGCGTGCAGAGCGAGAACTGCACCGGCAGCGCCTACGTGGTGCTCTGCCGCAACCTGTCCGACTGCAACTACTGCTTCGGGTGCGTGGGCCTGTCCAAGAAGGACTTCCACATCCTCAACGTGCCCTTCCCCCGCACGGAGTACTTCAAGCAGGTCAAGCGGCTGCGCGCGGAGATGGGCATCTAGCCCCCCTCCCCGCGCGCCGCCCGTTCCGCCCGGACCGGGGCCTACAGGACGCGGATGAAGAACGCCTTGAGGTACTCGGTCTCCGGCAGGCCGCCGAGCACCGGGTGATCCAACCCCGCGCCCCGGCGCTCCAGGATCTGCACCGGCCGCTTGGCATCCGCGGCGGCCGACAGCACCATCTCCTCGAACTCCTCGCGGCCGAGCTTGCCCGAGCACGAGCAGGTGACGAGCAGCCCCTCGGGACGCAGGCACTTGATGGCCCGGAGGTTGAGCTCGTGGTAGGCGCGCAGCGCGGTGGCCAGGCCCTCGCGCCGCTTGGCGAGCCCTGGCGGATCCACCACCACCGTGTCGAAGCGCTGGCTGGACTCCGAGTAGCGGCGCAGCACGTCGAAGGCGTTGGCGTTCTCCACCGTCACGTTGGTGCGCCCGTTGCGCGCGGCGTTCTCCCGGGCCCGGGTGGCGGCCGTGGCGTCCTGCTCCACCGCCACCACCGAGTCACACGCGCGGCTGAGCGCGAGCGCGAACCCGCCGTGGTAGCTGAACAGGTCCAGCGCCGCGCCCCGCGCGAGCTCGCCCGCGCGCAGGTGGTTGTCCACCTGATCCAGGAACGCGCCCGTCTTCATGTCGCCCAGGAGGTTCACCTCGAAGAGGTTCTCCCCCTCGTGGTAGCCGAAGCGCGCCTCCCCCTCCCCGTGCAGCAGCCGCGCCTCGCGCGGCAGGCCCTCGAAGTCCCGGCCCGACGCGTCGTCCCGGCACACCACGTGCGTGGCGCCGGTGAGCTGCGCCAGCGTGCGCGCCACCCACTCCTTGCGCGCGTCCATGCCCTCGGAGAGCGTCTGCACCGACAGGCCCGACCCATACCGGTCCACGAAGAGGCCCGGCAGGAGGTCCGCCTCGCCGTGCACCAGCCGCAGGCCGTCGCGCGGGCGCAGGGGCGCGCGCCGCGCGAGCGCCCACTCCAGGCGCTGGCGCAGGAAGGCCTCGTCCACCTTCTCCTCGGCGTGCCCCTTGCGCGTGAGCAGCCGCAGCGCGAGCGGCGAGTGCTGCGCGTAGAAGGCCTGGCCCACGGGGTTTCCCTGGGGGTCCACCACCGACACCACGGCGCCCCGCTCCTGCGTGTCGGGCAGCTCCAGCAGCTCGGTGCGGTACACCCAGGGGTTGCCCCGACGCAGGGACTTGGCGCCCTTGAGGCTCACCCGGACGAGGGGCAGCCCGGACGACGACGACGAGCGGGGCGGGCTCACTCCAGGCCCCGGGCGGCCAGCTCCTGGTCGTCCTCGCCCCGGAGGTGTCCCACCTCGTGAAGCAGCGTCACCTTGATTTGTTCCCGTAATTCCTCCCGAGTGCGCACCGCGCGGGCGAGGTTGAGCCGATAGAGCGCCACCGAACGACAGGGCGTCTCCCTACCATCACATGCCTCGCGCAACGAGGGGCCGCGAAAAAGGCCCAGGATGGTGGGAGAGAGCGGCGGCTCGCCCGACAGCAGGTCGTCCTGGGCGGGCAGCTCCTCGGCCCGCACCGGCACCCCCGTCAGGTCCCGACGCATGTCCTCGGGCAGCGCGGCCACCGCCCGGGCCACCTCCTCGCGGAACTCCGCCTCGGAGGGCGTGGGCGGGGCCGGGAACTCCTCGGGGGAGAGCGCCCGCGCCTTGTCGAAGTGCACCCGCGCCTGCGCCCACTTCCCCTCGCGCTCGAGCAGCAGCCCGAGGTGATGGTGCGCCAGGCCCCCCCGCACCTCGTCCCCCGTCAGCCGGGAGAAGGCCACGCGCGCCTTGGCGAACTCGCACAGCTCGAACAGGGCCAGGGCCTCCTCGTAGGACGCCTCCGCGTCGGTCGGCTGGTGCTGGAGCACCAGGCGGGCCCGCTGGAGCGCCTCGCCCGAGCGCCCCAGGTCATTGAAGGCGATGGAGGCCAGCAGCGCGAAGCGCTCGCGCCACCCCGGCTCCAGGCCCGCCAGGGCCAGCCCCCGCTCGGCGTAGAGCGAGCCCAACTCGTCGTGCTCGCGGCTGGAGGGCAGCTGCACGGCATAGAGGTGCGCCGCGCCCAGCAGGGCCTCCGGCGCGTCGGGATCGAGCGCCAGGGCCCGCGCATAGGCCACCTGCGCCTCCGCCGTGCGCTCGAGCGCGGCCAGGGCCTCCCCGCGCATCGCATGGGCGGCCGCCTCGCTCGGCGCCAGGGCGGAGGCCTGGGCGGCACACGCGAGCCCGTCCTGGGCCCGGCCCTCGTCCAGGTAGCGCGAGGCCGCGTCGAGCGGCGTCTGGCCCCGCGGCTCGCAGAGCGACAAGGCGGGAGGCACGGGCGGTGCGGGGAGCGCGGCGGCCGCGACGGGCGGGGCCTCGGCCACGGGCGGCGCCACCGCAGGGGGCGTCCGCTGACACGCACTCAACCACACGAGACACAAGGCGAACGAACCGCGCCAGAACATGGGGACACACAGGCTACGGCATTCCACGGGACGTCGGAAGGACACAGGGGGGCCCGTCCGTCCGCCGGCCGAGCGCCCGGCCCCGAGCCCTCGGGGAGGACCCGGGGCCGAGGACGGGCGCTGGGGGGGACTACATCTCCGAGGGCATGCAGGTGGAGCGGCCGCCGTTCACCGACACGTGGCGGCAGTTGTGGAGCCCGCGCGGCACGGGCAGCTCGTAGATGTACTGCAGGATGTCCTTGCGGCCCGAGACCTCCATCTGGCTCGCCTGATCGCGGTTGGGCCCGGGCTCGAAGAACACGGTGCTGTAGCGCACGCCGCCCGCCTTGGACACCTGGATGGACATGGCGGGATCCGGCGGCGGGGCCACCACCGAGCGCTCCTGGTAGCGGGAGAACGTGTTGGTGGCCGGGTTGGCGAAGCCCACCGCGCAGTTGGGCGCGCCGGAGATGAAGTCACCCTGGTACAGCCGGGCCTTGCTCGTGAACGAGCCGGAGCAGGCCGCGGACTGGCGCGGGTTGGTGGACACCGCCGGCGCCGAGTACATGGAGTTCCACACCGTGCAGCTGGCGAACACCGACGAGCCGCTGGCCGTCTTGTGCGCCAGACCCTCGTACTCGTAGAACCAGCCCGCGTCCTCCGGCGCCGCGATGGGCTTGGCGGGATTGCACGTGGTGCTCGACGTCGCGCACGTGCAGGCCCCCGCCGTGGTGCAGGACACGTCCGTCACGTTGACCAGGTCACCCGAGCCCCTCACGCCGCCGCGATCCGTCAGGCGCATGGCGTCGAACTCCCGGGCCTGCTTGGGCGAGGCGCTGCCGGGGTTCTCGTCGAACACGCGGTTGCCGCCGTAGGCCCACAGGCCGAAGAAGCGGTTCTTGCCGAGCGCGGCCGTGGACGCCGGCGTCTTCACGTCCACGTCCCCCATGTACAGGGTGGTGCCCGGCTCCTTCACGCGGCAGTCGAACACGCCCGTGCCGGACTGCTGACCGCATTCCACGGAGGTGTTGGCGAACTCGTAGTTCGCGGAACCCGAGGTCGGCTTGGGGCAAGAGTACGTGTCGCGCTCCTCGAACGACGCCTTGATGAAGCTCGAGTTGGTCGCCGAGCCGCAGTAGTCGTAGCTGGCGGGGGTGTTGAACGTCCGGGTCGTGCCGCCCTTGTAGAGGCGGTTGTCCCAGTTGCTCGTCACCTGGTGGACGTCGGCGCTGTTGCGCGTGACCTTGTAGTCCACCTGGGTCTTGGTGCAGCCGAGCTTCGAGCAGGCCTGCGGGTTGTCGAAGCGGCAGACGCCCACGCCGTCATCCAGCACCGAGTAGCGGTTGCCCGTGCCCACGAAGGCGCGCAGCGCCTTGTTGTCCAGCTGCAGGGCCAGCTCCGTCGAGTAGAAGAAGGGCGCGCGCTTGCTGATGTCCTCCGAGCCGCCCGGCGCCGTGTCCTGGCGATCCATGGAGAAGGAGCGGGCACCACTCCAGTTCTCCACCAGGCCCGCGCTGCCGATGATGCCCGGCGTGAAGAAGCGCAGCGTCCACAACTGGCCGCCCAGGTCACCCACCACGGCGGTGTCCGCGAACCCGTCGAAGGACGGCTTCTGGTTGTCGCCGTAGTCCGTCATCTGCACCGGCGACACGAAGCCGTAGCGCATGTGCTCGCGCGGCTTGTTGCCGGCGTTGGAGGTCGAGGGCGAGTACTCCCACTTCCACAGCAGGTTGTCCTTCCGGGTGCCCAGCTTGCCGTTCCACACGTCCACCATGTAGACGCCGCGGCCCTTGTCGCCGCCCGGAGACCAGCCGCCCGACAACATCGTCACCCAGCGCTCGGCGCTCTTGGTGCCGCCATTGCGCTCGATGCCCGTCACCGAGTCCAGCAGCACGGGACCGATGGGGGGCGGCTTACCGCTCAAGCTGAAGAGCGTCTTGCCGAACACCATCGCCTCGTCGGTGCAGGGCTGCGGGAACATCCAGCGGAACCGGGGCGCCGCGACCGCGCCCTGCGTGCCCGGGTCCCAGCGCAGATCCAGGGCGAAGTAGTGCGTTCCGCCGCGGCCCTCGGCCACCACCGCCACGGTGTGGAACTCGTTGGAGGACTTCTTGTTGTCGTTGTTCTCGTCCACCCAGATGTCGCGGACCATGATGTCGCCGTCCACGTAGTAGGCGTGGCCCTGGATCATCTCCTGCAGCCGCGGGAGCAGGTCCGAGGGGATGAAGGCCCACGCCTCCTTGCCCGCGTTCAGGCTGTTGGCCGGGTACGCGATGCTGCAGTCCGTGCTCTCCACGCCCGTGGCGTCCCGGATGGCGTGCAGCATGCCGTCGTTGGCGCCCACGAGCACCAGGCGCTGCCGCAGCCGCTGCTTGTACTGGTAGGCGCTGTAGGCATCCATGGTCTTCTGCTCGGTGGCGCCGGCCTGGCAGCCATCGAGCGTGACGCGCTCGTCCATGAGCGGCGTGTCACCCCGGTTCACGTTGTTGGCGTAGAGCGTCCGCACGCACTGGGTGCTCACACCCAGCTCGCACATGAACTTCTCCACCGGCGGATTCACCACCGCGGGCGTGGAGTGGAAGATGTCGCCCAGCGCGGACGCGCGCATCTCGGAGCGCAGCCCATCGCCGTCCTCGTCGAACAGGTCCTGGCCCCGCACGTACTGGATGATGAGGGCCGCGCACAGCCGGTCGTAGTTCGCCTGGGTCGACAACTCCGGAACCACCAGGGACGGCTTGACGCGGTTGATGAGCACGGCGGCCTCGAGGAACGTCACCTTCATCTTCTCCAGCAGGAGGCCGGGCTTGTAGGTGGTCCCCAGGCCGGTGGGGCAGATGGGCGCCCCGGTCACCGACAGGTACTGGCGCAGCTCATCGAAGTTGTTCAGGTTGAACTCGACGAGCCCGTCGTCCTGGTTGATCAACCCATCCTTCGAGCCGCCGCGCACGCGCCCGTTGTCCGTCACCGTGTAGATCTTCCGGTCGGCCACCTCCATGGCGGCGATCGACTCACCCGCCTCCCAGAAGGGCTCGGCCTTCTCGGCGAGCACCGCCGGCGTGGTGGGCGTGCTGAAGGACGCGACGCGGCGGAACTCGCCCTCGTCGTTCTCCGCCACCGGCCTGCCCTGCTTGTCCACCAGGAAGATGTCGTTGCGGTCGCCGTCGTTGTTCTTGTCCACGTCCTCGACGAACTCGCTGAACTGCTCGAACCGGTAGAGCTTGCCCGCCCAACCCCGGCTGCGCGAGGGCACCATGCGCGGGAGGATGGCGAGCTGCGAGGAGCCCTGCGACTGCAGGTTGTTCACCGCCGCGGAGGAGAACGCGTTGCTGCGGCTGTTGATGTTGTCGAGGATCTGCACCAGGGCCTGCTTGAGCTCGCTCGTGCTGCGGGCCGAGTGGAAGGACCCACCGCCCAGCCGTGCCGTCTCCTGCAAGAGCTTGCTGGAGGCCACGTCCTCGGAGAAGCCGATGGTGTAGGTCGCCACGCTCTGCTGGCCGTCCTTGTCGGCGCGCAGATCCTTCTCCCACAGGAACTTGGCCACCTTGTGCAGCGCGCTGGACGTGCCACAGCCCGTGCAGGGCGTGGTGTCGTTGCGGATGGCCGCGGGCAGCGTGAGGATCTTCCCTTCGTCGTAGGGCTCGCCGTCCGTCAGGAGGATGACGGCGTTGAAGCCGCACTCGAAGCACACCCCGTCCGTCTTGGTGTAGTCGTTGCCGCCGTTGACGGGCTGCGCGTGCGTGGAGCCGAACATCGTGGTGAAGGGCGTGGGGCTCGACTTGGACTGGAAGTAGTAGCCCGCCGCGTAGAGCGCGTCCGACAACGGCGTGTTGCAGCTGTCCCACCCCAGGCCGTTGAGGGGACCGTTCTGGTTGGTGAGGTTGCGCAGGAAGGCGCTGCGGTTGCTCTCCGAGGACGTGTTGTCCAGCGGGTAGGACTTGTCACACGTGGGGCCCGTGTTCTGGGCGATGCACAGACACTGCGCCGTGGGCCGGTTGGACTTGGGGCCCCAGCAGTTGCTGTAGGTGGCCGTCTCGTAGGCCATCACGCCGAAGCGCACCCCGTTCAGGTCGCGCACCACGTCGGCCAGCACCTTCACGGCGCCCGAGTCACGCGGCGCGTAGAAGTTGAGGAAGTTGCCCTTGACGCGGCGTTTGCTGGCCGTGCCGTCCTGGATGTAATAGCCCTTCGTATCCAGGCACTGGCGGCAGTCCGCGCGCTCCTGGGCGTTGGAGGACACCGCCGTGCCGCAGGCATCGTTCACGTTCGCCCACGACGTGCTCACCGGGGCCGTCTGGAAGGCGACGCCATAGCCCGCCGTGGGCGCGGTGTAGTACTTGCTGGTGGCGAACCAGTCGTTGGACTGGGTGTTCAGGTCCGTCCACAGGCGCGGGTAGACCTCGTCCGGCTTGTAGCCAAGCTCGTTGAAGAACGCGTGGTTGCACCCGCGGGTGGTGGGCCAGGTGGTGGGCCACGCGTGCATCGAGCCCGAGGTGTCGATGATGAAGAGGATGTTGGGCGGGCCGCTCGTCTTGGAGAAGAACTTCTCGTCTCCGCCCTGCACCGGGTTCATCAGCGAATCGAGCCGGGAGGTGGTGGGCAGACAGCAGGCCGCCTGATCGACGGCCGCCGCGGTGTCCGCCCGGAGCAGCGCCGCCATGGCGACGACAAGGCACAACGTCAGCTTGCGGAACATGGGCATTCCCTCAGAAGCCGTAGCGGAAGAGGAACTCGATTTCGAACTCACGGCCCCGGATGCTCGGGTTGGCCGAGGGCTCCTGGCACCGCACCACCGCGCGGTAGTACCGCCCGCCCACCGAGCCACTCCCGGGTCCGAACACGTTGCCCACCGAGGCCACCTGGGACTTGGACTCGCCCAGGGTCTCCATGCTCACTTCCTTGACCGTGAGGTTGGCCTTGGAGTTGAGAGGATCCTCGGGGTCCACGTACGCGCCGTAGTGCGCCATCTGCATGCTCGTGCGCGCGGTGTTGTCCGGGTTGTCGAGCAGTTGCACGTCGAACGCCTCGAACGACTCGGTGGGCGAGCCGTGCAGCGTCAGACGCGAGAACAGATGGCGGCGCGCCGCGTCCGCGCACAGGCTGATGCGATCGCCGCGGATCTTCTCCGTGGCCGCCTCGCGGTTGCGGTTGGTGAACTGGATGGCGCCGCCCACCAACAGCATCAGCACGGAGAGCGCCACCAGCGTGATCATCAGGGCGTTGCCTCGCGCGGCCCGGGGTCTGGAGTACAGGGTCATGGAGATCAGCCTCCCCACACGAGCCGATTGGACTGCTCGGGCTCATCGGAGCGTGACAAGTCGGGGATGAACGCGGAACGGGACATCATGTTCGGCGCACGGACGGTGGTGGTCAGGGTGGTGCGGTAGTAGCCGTCCTCGGTCGCGTGCTCGGGGGAGTCCTCCAGGTCGACGCGGAGGAAGCCACGACGGCCCCGGAGTTCGGGATTGGTCGAGCGCACGGTGACACTCACGCGCACGGCGCGGATGTTGGCCGGGTGGGCGTTGTAGCGCGAGGCATCGTCGTAGGACGTGCCGAAGCGCGGCACGGGCACGGCGCCCGGGTTGGGCATGCGCTCGGTTTCCGCGCTGCCCACGTCCCCCAACACCCAGTTGGCGGGATTGGACGAGGCATCCACCGCCGGGGCCATCCGGAAGGCGCTGTCCGGCTGCGGGCGGTTCATCAGGTAGGCCACCTGGAAGGACTCCACGTCCGCGGCCAGGGGAACGGCCTTGGCGGGGTCCAGGTTCTCCAGGGTGGAGAACGCCATCAGGAACGGCCGCCCGTTGAGGTCCACGATGCGCACGCGCACCTCGTGCAGCAGCAGCACCATGGGCATGGTGCTGTCGCGCTTGGACAGGCACGCCTCGCTGCGCCGCGAGGTGGACAGCGTCTCGTCCACGGTGAAGTTGCTCGTCTCCGAGGACCCCTTGGAGAGGCCTCCCGCGCCGAGCCGCAGCACCACCGAGTTGCCGCTGCCCTTGCAGGCGAGGATGAAGCGCTGGCCCTCGGGGAAGGCCGTGTCGAAGACGTCGCCGTCCTCCAGCAGCAGCCGCGTGCCGTCCAGGGAGCCCCGGCGCAGCCACGCCGGATCCCGGTAGCGCAGCGCCAGGTCGTCGGTCACCGACACGGGCACGTCATCGCCCAGCGCGATCACCTCGTTGCTCTTGACGTGGCTGTCCAGCGCATCGGTGCCGAAGTCGAACGCGAAGCGCGGATCCACGCCGTAGCTGGCCAGCCGCAGCCGCTGCTCGAGGAAGGAGATGGCCGTGCGCGAGCCCTCCACCGCCACCTGGATGCGCGACTCGGTCTGGTAGGAGCCCTGGACCGCCAGCACCGTCAGCGCCACGGCGGCCAGGATGATGGTGGTGGTGACCGTGCCCACCATGAGCTCGATCAACGTGAAGCCGCGAGGCGTTCGAGGGGAGCGCGAGGTCATGGCCCTCATCAGATCTGCACACCGGTCTTGTTGCCGAACTCACCCGAGTCGTAGAGGCTCAGGTGCTGGATGACGAAGCGGCGGCCCCCCAGCTCGTTCCACGACACCACGACCGAGATCTGCTCCACCGTCACCTCGGACTTGGGGTCCACGCGCGACACCCAGACCAACACCCGGCGGAAGCGCTCCGCGTCCTGGGCGGGGTAGCCCGGCAGCAGGCGCGCGGCCGGAGCGGCGGTGCGCTCGGCCTGGTCCAGGTCGAGGATGCACCGCACCGTCCATCGGTCCGCGCCCGGCGTCAGGTTCTGCAGGCCCCCGGCCAGCGCCCGGACGTTGTCGTCGGAGGTGCAGCGCGAGGTCTCGATGAAGCCCCCCGTGCCCCCGGGGCGCGGGCCCAGCAGCCGGAGCGCGCCCATCACGTCCAGCGACACGCGCACCTGGGAGGCGATCCCCGAGGCATGCGTGGTCAGGTTGGCCAGCGTGTTCTGCCGGCTCGCCACGAGGATGCCCTGGAACACCCCCACCAGGCCGATGAGCAACACCACCGAGGCCACCATGCCCTCGATGAGGGTGATGCCTCGCCGCGCGGCCATGCGACGGCGCGGAGGACGCAAGGAGGAAACCATGACGGGGGCTCCGGTTCGCATCAGGGGGAGAAGGAGGCCAGGTAGCCGCTGGGGCCAGCGATGGCGAAGAGGTACTGCATGCGTTGGTCCAGGTTGCTGAGCGTCAGCGACTGCTTGAGCGGATTGGTCACGTAGAGGCCGTCACCACCCACGAAGTGCGCGCTGCCATCCGGGTAGAAGCCCACGGCGCCCCGCGGCGTGCCCCCCGAGCAGAAGCTGCACGTCTGCACCGTCATCCCGGCGAAGGGCTCGCGGTAGGCGCCCACCAGCCCGGGCGTCAGCGCCGAGAAGCGCACGTGCTTGCTGTAGTCCTCCAGGTAGTAGAGCGCCGTGACGGTGCGGCGGACCTCCATGGGCAGAGTGAAGAGCCCCTCGGGCAGCGCCACGTGGGCGCCCGCGGCGTCCTCCACCTGCATGAAGGCGCCCTGCCCGTCCGTCATCCCGGCACGCCCCGCCGTGGGGTAGAGGATGACCCAGACCGGGAAGCCCCGGGACATGGCCTTGGCCCGCGCCGCGGAGAGCACCCCCTGCATGTCGAAGGCGGCGCTCTGCAGCGCTCCCCGCCGGCCCACCGCGTCGTAGGCCGCCATGGACAGGGCCGTCACCACGCTGACGATGCCCAGCACGATCACCATCTCCAGCAGCGTGAAGCCCGCGCTCCGCCCCGTTGGATTCACCTGGGTTTTCAATCCGACAGTCCTGTTCGTGAAATCAGGGATGACACCCGGCTCCGCCCTCCACCGGGGAGCGCCCGCGCGCTCCGTCCCCGCCACCGCTTTACGCTCCCCGTAAAAATCCCAGAAAAACCCACACCCGTCCATTATCTGACGGGCTTGCCGGGGGATGTCCGCTCCCCCGCTGTCCAAGGAATCCCGCTCTGGAGTCCTTTCAGGGTGGAATTTTGGGGGGCGGGTGGTCACGAATCCTGCCCAAGCAATTGCCAGGCCGCCTGCCAACCCCCCGGAAGCAGGAATGTCGGGAAGAGATCACCGCAGGTGTTGCGATGTAGAACCTCGCAATTTTTGCGAGGTCCGCAAAATGTAGTGAGGCGGGATCAGTCAGACAGCTCGGCGAGGATTTCGGAGAAGGCGGCCCGGGCGCGCGGCAGCTCCGCCGGTTTGAAGCTGATGGCGGACACGACGGGGTGGCCTCCGCCCCCGTAGCGCGAGGCGATGGCGGCCAGGTCATGCCGCCGCTCCTGGGGCCGCCAGGGGTTGGAGCCCAGGGACACCTTGGCGCGCGAGGGCCCCTGCCCCACCCACAGGGTGTAGCGGGCCTCGGGGTAGAGGGCGTAGGCGATGAACTTGTTGAGGCTGTCCACGCCCTGCTCCGCGAGATCGAAGGAGACGACGCCGCGCGCGTAGCGGGCGTGGGCCCGCACCAGCTCGATGTGGCGCTGGTGGCGCGCGAGCAGGGGCGCCAGGGGCTCGGCGATGAGCGGCGAGGCGGCGATGTCCCCCAACGACTCGTGCTGCATCCGCTCGATGACCTGGGGGATGAGCGTGGGCGCCTTGGTGGCCTCCAGCACCGTCATGATGCGCAGAGCGGGCTCCTGCAGCGCCACGGCCATCTCCGGGGAGGGAAAAAGCGCGCCGTCGATGAGTTCCGCCCAGTGCAGCAGCTCCGCGAGCGGCGAGGCGTCCCACCCGAAGCGCTCGCGCGCCACGTCCGCCAGGTACACGGTGCAGCTCTTGCGGTGCGCGTCATGGAACTTGCGCCCGCTCGTGTCCGCGTGGAAATGCGCCTCGTCCCCCGGCTGCTGGAAGGCGGAGACGTGGTGGTCGAACCACCAGGTGAGCCGGGCATCCTGGCTGTAGCGGAAGTCGACGATGGCGTTCTCCTCCGCCCCGGCGAACACGGCCGCGTCGATGGGGGCCCCGCCGGCGGTGTGCGACAGGCCCCGGTAGCTGAAGCGCGCATCCGCCCGGATCCGCTCCCGGTAGAACCGGGAGAACACCGCCGCGCTCGCGGCCCCATCGAAACAGTTGTCGTGGAAGAGCACCTGAACGTTCATGGGTCGCCCTTACCCCACGGCCCCCGGGGGTGTGTACGAAAAGACTCGACGAAACGAGCCATCCAGGCCTCGAAAATTGAACGAAGTTTGGAATCCTGCCCTCCAGGGCGGGCCACTGCTCACCCCAAGTCCTTGGAATCCCGTAGGGGGCAGCCAGACGAGCCCCTGGCACACCGCATGCAGAAACGTTCCTCCGCGATCCGCGTCGAACACACGGTGACGGTGGGAGGACAACATGGCCAGGACGACGACGACGACCCAGAAGAGCGGCGGCAAGATTCAGCGGCAGGGACGGCGCGTCATGCCGGCCATGCGGCGCACCACGCGGCGCGCGGCCCCGGCGAACCTGACCCTGGGCGACCTCATCGCGGCGGCCTACGACACGGCGGCCGGCGAGTCCCTGGAAGTGCTCAAGCTCGTCACCTCGCCCCAGATGGAGCGGGTGCTGGGTCGGCGCATCGTGCTGGTGCCCTGAGCGTCAGGGCACGTCGCTGATGGAGTAGTACTGCTGCTGGGTGGGCTCGCCCGCCAGCAGCCGCTTGAAGTCCTGGGCGTTGTTGGGATGCACGAGGAAGGTCCCCGCGGGCGACTCCAGTCGCACCGGCTCGGAGAGCACCGCCTCGCTCGTCCCCACGTCCCCCGCCCGCGCCGACGCCCGCAGGGACGCTCCCGGCCCTCCCGCCGACGACGTCACGCTCGCGCACGCGGACAAGACCAGCACACAGCACAGGGCGTGGAGCTTCATGGGTGACCTCCGGCGAGCCCTGGCCAGGAAGAGGCCCGCGCGCGGGCGACTGCGTACGTCGCTTCGCGCGGGGAGGCAAGTCCTTGCGCACCCCGCCCCGAACGACGACACCCGCGCCCCGGAACTCCGGAGCGCGGGTGTCGGACATCCACCGCCACTTCTTCGTGGAAGGGCTAGCGCGGCTGCCAGCGCGGCCGGTGGTCATCACCCCGGTTGGTCTGGAGCGTGCCCCAGGTGTGGCTCAGCGGAGCGCCATCCTTGAGGGTGGCGGCGTCGGTGCCCGCCGGGTTGAGCTTCTGCACCTGCAGGCGGCTGCCGGAGACGTAGGCGAGGAAGTACCCGTCCGGCGAGAAGGACGGCAGGGTCGCCTCGTTGGCGAATTCGATCTCCGCGCCCGCGGTGCCCGTGTCGTCGATGGTGTGGACGAAGACGACGTTGCCCTGGCGGCCCCCGCAGTTGCTGCCGTTGCAGAGCACCACCGAGCCCACGGTGGGCTTGTAGTAGTACACGCGCACGTAGGCCAGGTGCGTGCCGGTGGGCGAGAAGGTGTGGTTGGCGATGAAGGACTTCACCTCGCCCGCGGCCTCGGTGCTCTCGGTGCGCGCCCCGACGAGCTTCTTCTCGGTCCCGCCCGGAGCGAAGCTGTAGAGGCCCGTCAGGTACGTCGTGCCGCCGATGTTCTCCGTCTCGCCCTTGGCATCCAGGTAGATGAGCACGTCGTTCTTCTGGTTGTGCATGGGCTGCTCGGCCGTGGCGCTCGGGCCGGTGATGACGCCGTCGGCGCCGGTGGTGAAGGAGCGGTTCTTCAGGCCCTGGCCGTTGGCGCTGTAGGCGAAGCTGTTGCCGTCACCCGCCCAGGACGGGAAGACGCCGTTGGCGGTGGCCGCCTGCACCGTGCCGCCCGTGCCCTCGATGTACGAGATGCCCGTGGTGGACCCGCCGGCCGTCTTGGCCCAGGCGATGTTCTTGGAGGGCGCCCACTCCATGTAGCGGAACTCGGAGGTGCCCGCGGCCGCGGCCGTGGTGAGCTGCGTCTGGGAGGCGGTGCCGAACGGAACGGGCCGGCTCCAGAGCGCCACGGTGCTGTCGGCGCCCGTGTTCTCGAAGGCCACCGCGGTGCCCTCGCGGTTCCAGCGCGGGAAGCGGCTGGTGCCCGAGGTGTCCTGGCTCAGGGTCGTCGCCGCGGAGGGAGGCGTGGCCGTGCCGGCGCCCGGGGTCTTGTAGTAGACGACCACGGCTCTGTCCGTGGTGGACCCGCCGCTGCCCACGCGCTCGGTCACCACCAGGTGCAGGGGCTTGCACTTCTGGGCCTCGCAGTAGAGCCCCGCCATGCAGCTCGCCGTGGTGGAGCAGTCGCCGTCCTCGGCGATCGTCATGTCGCCCGCGGGAGGCGGCGTTCCCGCGTCCCCGCTCCCGGCGTCCGGGGTGCCCGTGCCCGCGTCGGGCGTACCCGTGCCCGCGTCGGGCGTCTCGGTGGGGGGCGTCGTGACATCCGAGGCCACGCATGCGTTGGCGCTGCACGTCCACTGCTTGCCCGCACCGGCGCTGCCCTTGTCGCTACAGTCGGCGGCGGTTTCGCACTCCTTGGAACACCCGGTCGCCACCATCGCCAGCGCTCCCATGAGCGCGATCACGACATTCCGCTTGGTCATATGCACCCTCTCCGAAGCCAGCCGGGGGCTAGTTAGGCCACTTCGCGGGCTTGGGCCGGAGCAATACGCGCCTACATTCCACCCGATGTCGCGGGATGAACGACCCACCCACGTGCCGCCCGGGGACCTTTCCGATGATTGACACCCACTGCCACCTCGACGCGTCACGGTTCGACGCGGATCGCGAGGACGTCCTCGCGCGCGCCTGGGCCGCCGGCCTGCACGGCATCCTCGTGCCCGGTGTGGGACCGGACAACTGGGAGCCCCTGGGTGCCATGTCCCGCGCGGAGCCCCGGCTCCAGGTGGGGCTCGGCATCCATCCGCAGATGTTGCCCCACCTGCCTCCCGAGGAAGACGGAGCGCACCTGGAGCGCCTGGACGCGCTGCTCGCGCGCGGCGGCGCCATCGCGGTGGGCGAGTGTGGCCTGGATGGCCCCTCGGCCGCGGGCGCGCCCATGGAGCGGCAGGTGGCGGTGCTCCGGGGCCACCTGGCGCTGGCGCGCAAGCACGACCTGCCGGTGCTCATGCACTGCTTTCGCGCGCACCCGGCGCTCATCGACCTGCTCAAGCACGAGCCCCTGCCCGAGGCGGGCATCCTGATGCACAGCTATGGAGGGGGCGTGGACCTGGCGCGCTTCTACATCCAGAAGGGCTGCCACTTCTCCTTCGCGGGCCCGGTCACCTGGGCCGAGGCGCGCAAGCCCCTGGACGCCCTGCGCGTGATTCCCCCCGAGCGGCTCATGGTGGAGACGGACGCGCCGGACCAGGCCCCCACGCCCCACCGGGGCCAGCGCTCGGAGCCGGGCTACCTGCCCCGGGTGCTCGAGGGCATGGCCCGGGTGCTGGGCGAACCGGTGGAGGTGCTCGCCCAGCGGACGACCGAGAACGCCCGCCGCTTCTTCCGGGAAGCCTTCCCCACCCCTTCGCGGTAGGGAGGCGGTCGCGTTATAGAGGTCCCCATGGAACCGCAGCCCCCCGCTCCCGAGACCCTTGTCCCTCCCGTGACGCCGTCCGTGGAGCCCAAGCCCTTCAAGTTGCACCGGCGCTTCGACCGGACCGGTCGCCTGCTCGGAGACCCGGCCATGGAGCGCCTGTCCGCGGCGCGGGTGGTGGTGTTCGGCCTGGGCGGCGTGGGCAGCTACGCCGCCGAGGGCATGGTGCGCAGCGGCGTGGGCCAGCTCACCCTGGTGGACTTCGACACCGTGTGCGTCACCAACTCCAACCGCCAGCTGCACGCCACCGTGAAGACGGTGGGCAAGCCCAAGGCGGAGCTGATGGCCCAGCGCTGCAAGGACATCAACCCGGACGTCCAGGTGCAGTCCGTGCGCGAGTTCTACCGCGACGAGCTGGCGGATCAGCTCCTGTCGCCGGGCAGCTACGACTACGTGGTGGACGCCATCGACAACGTGAAGGCGAAGCTGCACCTCTTGCACCGCTGCGTGAGCCTGGGCATCCCGGTGGTCAGCTCCATGGGCGCCGCGGGTCGCCTGGATCCCACCGCCATCCGCGTGGAGGACCTGTGCGAGACGCACATGGATCCCTTCGCCAAGGACATCCGCAAGCTGCTCAAGCGCAAGTACAACGTGAACACCGACCGGCCCACGGGCATCACCGCCGTATACTCCATCGAGACGCGGCGCCAGCCCTTGTCCCTGCGCTACGACGCGGACGACGGCTTCACGTGCGTGTGCCCCAACGACAACGACTTCCACACCTGCGAGAAGCGCACGCAGATCGACGGCAGCGTGGCCTTCGTCACCTCCGTGTTCGGCATGAACGCCGCGGGCGTGGTGGTGCGTCGGTTGTCGGTGGCACGTTAGCCCACCGAGGCGGTGGACATCCTCGCCCGCCGTAGTAGACCCCTCCTCGCGCGTCCGGCCCCACCGGGGTCCAGCCCAGGAGGGGCATCATCCTCACCGAATTCGCCATCATCCTGCTGCTCGTCTTCGCCAATGGCGTCTTCGCGGGCGCGGAGCTCGCGCTCATCTCCATCCGCAAGACGCGGCTCCAGGAGCTGATCGACCAGGGCAGCACCGCGGCGCGCTCGGTGCAGGCGCTCCGGGACAACCCCGAGCGCTTCCTCGCCACGGTGCAGATCGGCATCACCGTGGTGGGCTCCACGGCGGCGGCGTTCGGTGGCGCGTCCATCGCCCAGCGGCTCAGCCCGCCCTTGCAGGAACTCGGACTGCCGCCGGAGCGCGCCGAGACCATCGCCTTCGCGCTGGTGGTGGGCCTCGTCTCCTACCTGTCGCTCGTGCTCGGGGAGCTGGTGCCCAAGTCGCTCGCCCTGCGCTACTCGGAGAGCTACGCCCTGCTCATCGGGCCGCCGCTCCGGGGCCTGTCGCGGCTGATGAAGCCCGTGGTGTGGCTGCTCACGTTCAGCTCCAACCTGGTGCTGCGCTTCTTCGGGGACAAGACGTCCTTCACCGAGTCGCGCCTGTCCCCCGAGGAGCTGCAGCAGCTCGTGGAGGAAGCGGCCCGCAGCGGCGGCCTGCATCCGCGCAGCGGGGAGATCGCCTCGCGGGCGTTCGACCTGGCGGACCTGGTGGTGACGGACATGATGGTGCCGCGCACCCGCGTGGTGGCGATCCGGCGGCACTCCACTCCCGAGGACGTGCGGCGGGTGCTCCTGGAAGAGGGGCACAGCCGCATGCCCGTGTTCGAGGACAGCGTCGACCACATCATCGGCTACGTGGTGGCCAAGGATCTGCTGTCCTTCGCGCTCGAGCAGCAGCTCATCCTCCTGGAGGATGTACTGCGTCCGGCCTACTTCGTGCCCGAGACCATGCGGGCCCTGGACGCGCTCCAGCAGATGCAGGCGCGGCGCATCCAGCTCGCCATCGTCGTGGACGAGCAGGGAGGGCTCGCCGGCCTCGTCACCATGAAGGACCTGGTGGAGGAACTGGTGGGCACCATCGCGAGCGAGCACGAGACGCCCCACGACTCCATCCACCACGAGTCCAACGACACCGTGGTGGTGGACGCCCTGCTGCCCATCCGCGAGCTCAACCGGGCCCTGGACACGGTGGAGCTGCCCGAGGGGGACACCTGGACCACCGTGGGCGGCCTGTGCACCTCCATGGCGGGCTCCATCCCCACCAGCGGCGCGCGCTTCACCCTGACCGACGGCACCGTGCTCGAGGTGACGGAGGCCTCGGCCCGTCGGGTGAAGCAGGTCCGCATCCACCTGCCGCCCCGGGCGAGCACCCCGCCGCCGCCCTCGCGCGACTGAGCCGACGCGCGCTCAGGCGGCCCGCACGGCGGCCTCGCGGCCACAGGGCCGGCGGAAGACGCAGCGCGCGCACACGGCGGCGTTGTCGGATTGAGGAAAGGCGGACTCGTCCTTGGGCGTGTTGGTGGCGGGATCCGCGAGCAGGCCGCGCATGCGCGCCACGCTCTGGGCGAAGCGCTCCTTGAAGCCCGCCACGGCGTTCTCGTCCACCTGGACCTGATGCTCCACCCCGTCGTTGAGGTACACGAGCGAGGCGCGCACCTTCTCGAGGGGCAGCCGGTAGCGCATCGACACGTAGAGCGCGTAGCCGAGCACCTGCTCGTCATAGCCCTCGCGCATCTTGCCCGTCTTCCAGTCCACCACCACGGGCGCGCCGTCCGCGTCCACGTAGGCGAAGTCGGGGATGGCGAAGACCTTCACCCCGTCCAGCGAGAACGAGGAGAACTCCGCGCCCGCGTCCACCTCCAGCCACTGGGTGGGCTTGAGGCCCCGCGCGAGCGCTGGCCAGCGCGACTGGAAGAACCAGTCGAGCGCCGTGCGCACCGTCTCCGCGTTCTGCTTCCAGGCCTCGTCCGGCAGGGGCTCGTTGTACTCGTGCTCCACGAGCCCGCTGAACGCCTTGCGGCCCTTCTGCGTCCGGTAGGACTTGCCCCGCGAGAAGCGGAAGTCGTCGCGCATGGTGGACAGGGCCCTGTCCACCACCTTCTCGGGCACCACCTCGCGCCCCGCGCGCCAGTCGAGCAGCGCGTCGCGCAAGGAGTCGTGCACCATGCTGCCCGCCCAGGTGAAGCGGTTGCCCAGCTTCTTGAGCAGGTACAGCTCGCGCACGTCGCTCGGCGCGCCCGCGCCCCACCCTCCCCACGAGCGGTAGTAGTACAGGTAGTAGGCCCGGGAGCACTCCTGGAGCTTTTCGTGACGGCTCTTGGACCAGGAGAAGTCGTTGGTGAACGCGCGCGGCATGGAAGGACACGCATCCTAGATCAGGGGCTTGGTCACGCCGCAAGAGGGACAGGCGGGCAGACACACCCCGCCAGGTCCTTCACCCCTCGGAACGAGCCGCTATGGTGCGCGCCTTCATGGCATCCGCACACTTCCAGGGACGGGTCGCGCTCATCACCGGCGCCTCCAGTGGCATTGGCCGGGCGACGGCGCTCGCGTACGCGGCCCGGGGTGCCCAGGTGCTGCTCGCCGCCCGCCGGGAGTCCGCGCTGCGGGACGTGGCGCGGGAGGTGGAGGCCCGGGGCGGGCGCGCACTCGCCGTGCGCTGTGACGTCACCCGCGAGGACGACGTGGCGCGGCTCCTCCACGAGACGCGGGCGGCCTTCGGGGGGCTGGATGTCCTCGTGAACAACGCGGGGCTCGGGCTCTACGGTCCCGTCGAGGGCTTCAGCGAGGCGCAGCTGCGGCAGGTGTTCGAGGTCAACTTCTTCGCCCTCGTGCGGGTCACCCAGGCGGCGCTGCCCTTGCTGCGCGCGCGGGCGCCGGGCGCGCAGCTCACCCTGCCCGGCCGACTCATGGTGCTCGCCAACCGGCTCGCGCCCGGGCTCTTCGATGCCGTGGCCCGCCGCATCGCCAATCCCGCGAGGGCGCCATGAGCCCCCGCAAGCGCGCATCCCTCTCCGCCGAGCCCCTCGTGCCCCCCGAGCACCGCGCGTCCGTGCGCGCCGGACTGCTGGCCTGGTACGACCAGCAGAAGCGGGACCTGCCCTGGCGCCGCACGCGTGACCCGTACGCCATCTGGCTCAGCGAGGTGATGCTGCAGCAGACCCAGGTGGCCACCGTCATTCCCTACTGGGAGCGCTTCCTCCAGCGCTTTCCCACCGTGGAGGCCCTGGCGGACGCGCCGCTCGCGGACGTGCTCGCCGGGTGGCGGGGCCTCGGCTACTACTCGCGCGCGCGCAACCTGCACCGGGCCGCCCAGGAGATCGTCGCCCGCTTCGGCGGCCGCCTGCCCCCGACCGCCGCCGAGCTGCTCACCCTGCCCGGCTTCGGCCGCTACACGGCGGGGGCCGTGGCCTCCATCGCCTTCGGGGAGGACGCGCCCCTGGTGGATGGCAACGTGGCCCGGGTGCTCTCGCGGCTCTTCGAGGTGGAAGGCGTGCCCGGCGACCGGGTCCGCGAGGCACGCCTGTGGGCGCTCGCCACGGAGCTGGTGCCCGGGGAGCGGCCCGGGGACTTCAATCAGGCGCTCATGGAGCACGGCGCCACCGTGTGCCGTCCGGACAACCCCCTGTGCCTGCTGTGCCCGGTGCGCGAGGCGTGTCTGGCCTTCCGCCACGGCCGCGTGGGCGAGCTGCCCCCGGCCAAGGTCCGCGCGGCCCCCAAACAGATGACGCTCGCGGTGGCCGTCTGGGCGCACGAGGGGCGACTGCTCCTCGTCCGGCGCGCCGACAAGGGGCTGTTCGGAGGACTCTGGGAGCTGCCCGCCGCCGAGGTGGACGCCGACACCCCCGCGCCCGAGTGCGCCGCCCGGCTGACCCAGGCGCTCGGCAGCCCGGTGCGCGTGGGCCCCGCCCTCGGGGTCGTGCGCCGCCAGCTCACCCACCGCACCCTGACCCTCCGGCTGCTGCGCGTGACGGGCGCCACCCGCCCCACCCAGGCCCCGGCCTTCCAGGACACCCGCTGGTGCACCCCCGAGGAGGCCGCCGCGCTCGGCATGAGCACCGCCATGCACAAGGCCCTGCTGGCCGCGCTCGACGCGGGCGCCCTCGTGCTCCCCCCATCGAGTGTTGGTTGACGGACACCCCTTGGCCAGGGGTGTCGCCTCGACAACGAAGGTACCCGCGACACAATTCTCGCCCCGCGGGGAGCCGTCCAATCTCCCCCCTCCACGTCTTCCCGCAACCAGGAGCCCCCCCATGGCACGTCCGCACGCCAAGACGAACACCTCCCACAAGAACTCCCAGCGGCAGCCGGCTCCTCCCGCCCCGGTGGCGGCCGCTCCCGCGCAGAACACGCCCAAGGCCCCCGCGCCCACGCCCGTCGCGGCCACTCCCTCCGCGCCCGTGAAGGCCGAGGCGGAAGCCACGTCGGCCGCGCGCCCGAGCCCCACCCCCGAGCAGATCGCCGCGCGCGCCTACGAGCTCTTCCTCGCGCGGGGCAGTGATCACGGCCACCACGAGCAGGACTGGCTCCAGGCGGAGCGCGATCTGCGCCTCGGCCGTTAAAGACGCGCGCGGCTCGTCAGCATCCGCTCGAGCCGCGCCCGGGCCTCCTGGAGCCGCGCCAGGAGGTGCTCCGCGTCCGCCACCGCCTGCAAGGCCAGCCCGCAGGCGGGGGTGAGCAGCACGGGCAGACTTCCATCCGCGAGCGCATGACCCGGCGGCAGCGCCGCCTCGAGCGACACCTCCACCGCGTCCACCCGCTCGTCCACGTCGTACGCGGACGCGGTGGTGGGCAGCAGGCCCAGGCTCAACCGGCCGCCCGCGGCGAGGAAGCGCGCCAGGGGCCCCGACTCCTCCAGCACCGCGTCCAGGGACAGCCCGACATCGAGCGCGAGCACGTCCAGGCCCGCGTCCAACAAGAAGGCCCAGTCCGTCTGGGCGCAACAGTGGACGCCCACCCACGCGCCCTCGTGCCGCAAGGCCTCCACCAGCAGGCGCGCTTCCTGGAGCGCCAACGCGTGCCGGGGATCGCCCCGCGTGAAGGCATACAGGCCCGGCTCGTCCAGGAAGAACAGCGGCGTCGTGCCCGTGCGGCGCAAGGCGCGCACCATGCCCAGACACCGCGCGAGCAGCAGCCGGTGGATGCCCGCGTCCAAGCCTGGCACGTCCAGACAGGGCACGCCCTCGCGCGTGCGCACCAGGGTCCGCGCCGTGAAGGAGCCGGCCAGCTGGGCCTTGGCGAAGGGCAGCGCATGCCGCGCCACCTGCCCCAGGAAGGGCCGCCAGGCCTGGCACGCCTCCGGTGAGGGCTCGAAGGCCTCGCAGTCGCCCGAGTCGAGCGCCGCCTCCAGCCGCGCCTCGAAGTCCGCGCGTCCCGCCGACCAGACCTCCAGGTCCACCTCGCACCGGCCCGTGCCGTCCCAGGACAGACCGGGAAGGCCCTCGAGCGCCTGGGGCAGCATGAGCTCCGAGGGCCGACCCACCGGCAGTTGGGGCAAGAAGGGAATGTCCAGCGACAGCGCGGCGCGCAGGCCCGCCTCGAGCTCCGTATGGGGCAGGCTCCCGATGCCCGTGGTGGCGAGCGACGGCGGGGCACGGCGGAGGCTGGGCTCGGACATGGAGCGGACTCTACACGCGCCGGATTGCCCCCGCCCCCCCTGGACCGGTATGGCCAGGGTCCCCATGTCGTCCCCACGAGAGCTTTCGTCCCTTGCCCTGCGCGTGCTGCACAGCGCCCGCCACCACGTGCGCACCCAGTCGCGCAGCCCCGAGTACTTCCAGGCGGCGGATCGCTTCTCCGAGCTGTTCCTCGGCAAGGCCTTCCACCTGGAGGCCGACTACTTCAAGACCGTGGGGACGGACTACTCGGCCATCGACTGTCTCTACGAGGAATGGAGCCCCCACACGGGCCGCGAGGACGAAGCCTCGCCGGAGGCCGTGACCGAGCGGCTCCAGGAGATGACCCGGCTCGTGCCGGCCGTCGCCGCGCTGGAGGAGCTCGAGGCCACGCTCCAGACCGACACCTGTGCCCGGCTCGACGTGTGCCGGGCGCTGCTGGGTACCATCACCGTGCTGGGTCATCTGGCGCTCGCGGGCCTGGAGTCCGACGGCCTGGAGGAGGCGTGGAGCCTGGCGTGGCAGGAGCGTGTCTGGAGGCAGAACAGCCAGCAGGCCCGCCTGCAGCGGCTCATCCACGTGATGCGCGCGCCCGCGGAGGACAAGGCGGCGCGGATGGAGGCGCTCGGCCCGGCGCGCGAGGAATTGCGCGTGCACGGCACCACCTTCGTCCAGGGCGTGCACGAGTACCTGGAGCGCTACGCGGAGACGGGGGCCTCCTCGGTCGCCTTCGTGGGCGGGCTGCCCTTCGCGCGCACGCTGTCCGCGGAGGGGCTCGGGGAGGTGCTGACACTCATCCACGAGGACACCGACGACTTCCTCGGACGGATGGCGCGGCTGATGCGCTTCGCCCAGGACGTCCGCTTCGATCCGTCCGAGACCCTCAACTCGGGGGTGATGGGCTACGCGGCCGAGACGGGCCAGGCGCTGTCGGACGTGGATGCCACGCGCCTGCCCCAGGCCCAGCTCGACGCGTGGCTGCGTCAGGAGTGGGAGCGCACCCTCGCCGAGACCCGCCAGCGCTTCGCGCCCCGGGTCTCGGGCTTGAGTGACGCGTCCGCGCGCAGCTCGCTCGAGGGCTTCCTCACCGGGGTGTACGCCATCGCCACGCGACTGGCGGACGCCGGGCACACCCCGCCTTCGGAGGCGCGTTAGCCGCGCCGACGCAGCATCAGCAGGGCGCTCAGCTCGAAGGCCGAGTCGATGCGCTCCATGCGGTAGAGCTCCTTGGAGATCCAGCACTTCACCTTGCCCTCGCGGCCGGTGAAGGGGCTGTACTGCCGCATCATCCACTGGGAGGCGCGATCCAGCGCCCGGGTGATGCCGGCGTGGTGCACGCCATGGCGCTCCAGGTAGCCGAGCATCAGCACCGCGTAGGACGTCTCCGTCATGTTCGGCTCGCCCACGGAGCTCCAGCCGCCCTCCTCCGACTGCGCGGAGAGCACCGCCTCCAGGGCCTTGAGGACCGGGGCCGTGTGCTCCGAGCCGATCAGCCCGATGACCGAGTGGAACGTGGCGTACAGCCACGAGCGGTTCCACTTGTCGGTGGACCAGCGGCCCGAGGGCTCCTGGCGGGCGATGAGGTACTGGTGGAAGGGCTCCAGGCCGTCCGTCTCGCCCAGCATCCGCAGCGCGTGGACGCAGCGGGCCGTCAGCGTGGGCGAGGAGTTCATCTCACCCGGGTAGGCGATGAAGTGGTCGTCCTTCTGGAAGCGGCGCAGCAGCGCCGCGTCCGCGGGCAGGCCGAGCGCGTGCATGACGGCCACCACCGCGCTCGTGTCATCGCCGTCCTGGAGGAAGTAGTCGCTCATGCCGATGCCATGAGGCCCCAGCGCGCGCGTCAGGTCGCCCAGCACCGCGCGCACCGGCTCCGCCAGCGCCGGCTCGTCCAGCAGGCCCGCCATGAGCAGGCCGTAGAGCACGAAGGACTGCTCGAAGTAGGTGTGCGGCGCGCCCACGGGCACCAGCCCGGACTGCTCCATGCCGGTGGAGCGCATGGACTGACGCAGGTAGTCCTGGCCCCGCTGCACGAACGACTCCAGCTCCGGCCGACCCTCGGCGGCCTTGATCCACGCGGCCGTGGCGGACGCGCTGTGGCCGATGCTGCCCGCCCCATCCATCAGGCTCGCGAGCGGCTCGGCGCCCCAGGTCTCCCAGACGTGGATCCACGGCACGCCGGCGCGCATCGGCAGCTTGGCGATGATCTTCTGCTTGCGCTCGCCCAGGGCCATCAGCTTGGCGTAGGGCTCGCGGGGCAGGTCGCCCTCCTCCCCCAGCTCCTTCAACAAGCTGGGCAGGAGGATCTCCGCGGCCACCGGCAATTCGTCCACCACCAGGTCGGCCCACAAGGGCGCCTGGGTCCGCAGGAACGCGAGCCCCGCCTGGATGGCGTCGGCCACGGGCGCCTGCTCGCGAAACCCTCTCAACGCCAGGATCGCGGACAGCGTGGGGATGTCCCGGTGCAGCGGAAAGGCGGCGTCGCCCCAGCCCCCGTCCTCCGCCTGCTGCTCCAACAACCACTCCACCACGGACGTGTCATTGTCCCGCGGCCCCAGAATCCGCAGCACCTGCGCCGTGTCATAGACAGACGGGCTCATCAGCCCGCCGCCCTGACCCGTCTTGGAGACAAGGGATTGCAATTCCGCCAGCAGGAGGTCCTGAAGCCTGTCACCGGAAAAACGGGCAGCCGGAGACGAGCGGAACGGCACCGCGACATCTTGGATTCTTCTCATAGAAGACAGGAAGCTGGATGGGGGTTGGGGGGAACAATGGACAAAAGCCCGTCCCGGCCATTTCGGAGCGAGCCGCTCACGGCATGAGCGAGATCAGGGTCCCATGGAACGACTCGGTGTCCAGGAAACATCACAGGGCAATCATAGGGTGGCGGGTTGGGCAAGCAGGAAGGTGCGCGCTCCCCGTTATTCCTGGCAATGGACCGGATTTTCCCGACGTCCATTGCCTGACTTCACCAACAGTCGGGGATCGATCCACTGTCTGGGAAAACATGGATGCACGCGCGCCCGTGAGGCCCACGGCCAGGTCCACGGGCGCCGGGTCGTCCGGAAGTCCTAGCCCTCTCGGACACCTGCCGAGCGACCATGCGTTGCCAGGAGCGAACGGGCGGCATAGAGACAGCGCCATGGCCGCTCCATCCGTGCAGCAACTTCTCCAGGGCAAACGTTTCGGACTCGTTCTCTCCGCCGGCTACTTCGGTTTCTTCGGGCACGCGGGGTTTCTCAAGGGCCTGGCGGCCGCGGGCCTGACGCCCTCGGCCTACGCGGGGACGAGCGCGGGCGGACTGGTGGCCGCCTACGCGGCGGCCGGCGCCAGCGTCCAGGCGATCGAGGAGCTCGTTCTCAAACAGACGCGCGAGTCCTTCTGGGATCCGGACCCCATTGGCGCGGTCCTCAATGCCTTTCCGCGCGAGAGCCATGGTGCGACAGGCCTGCTCAAGGGTGAGCGCTTCCGCAAGCTGCTCGAGCGCACGCTCCCGGTGAGCAGCTTCGAGCAGCTGCCCCACCCGCTGCTGCTCACGAGCGCCAACCTGACCCAGGGCACGCACGAGATCTTCACCTCGGGCGAGCTGGCGCCCCGCGTGCACGCCACGTGCGCCTATCCCGGCCTGTTCCGCGCGGTGCGGGTGGGACGCGACCTGTATTGGGATGGTGGACTGGTGGACAAGGCCCCGGCCCTGTCCCTGCGCGAGAGCGCTTTTGGACAGGACCTGGACGCCATCCTCGTGCACTACCTGCCCAGCCGCACCCGCAAGATGCTGGGCGGGCCCATGGCCTACGCGCAGGGCATCGCCGCGGGCTCGGCGGCGCTGCGGCACGACCACTTCCGGCTGCAATTGGCCCTGCTCAAGGAGCGGGGCTTTCCCGTGTACGTGGTGGTGTCCAACCTGCCGCCCGTGTCTCCCACGCAGATGGAGCGCGGCTTCGATGCGCTCCACCAGGCGCGGCTGAGCTCCGAGCGCGCCCTGCTGCGGCCGCCCGTGCCCTTCCAGGAGGCATGATCCGGGCTCAGCCGCCGTAGCGGCGGTGGTCCACCATCAGGCAGCGGTCCTGCACCACCTGGATGCCCGCCTCGGCCAGCCGGCGGGCCACCACGTCGTTGCGGATGCCGGACTGGAACCACACCGCCCGGGGCTTCTTGGCGAGCAGGTCCTCCAGGTGCTGCTCGATGTCCTGGGGCCGCCGGAAGACGTCCACCAGGTCGATCTCCCCGGGAATGTCCACGAGCCGCCGGAACACCGGCCGCTGCAGGATGTGGGTGACCTCCGGGTAATAGACAGGCACCGGCACCACGTCCACCCCGGCCCGGGAGAGGTACTCCGGGACGTAGTAGGCCGGCTGGCCCGCGTGCTGCTCCGTCTTGATGCCCAGCACGGCCACCCGCTTGCTGCGGCGTACGACCGCGCGGATGCCGTCCTCGTCCTCGATCAGGTTGTGCTCATGGCTCATGGTTGGGCTCCAGGAACGCGTCCATCCACCAACTCCAGGTCTCGGCGCCCCGTTGGCCCCGTAGGGTGAAGGTCCGACGGACCGGGAGGAAGCGCCCCTTGCCCAACCACTGTTCACCGTCGCACTCCACGCCGGGCGTCAGCGGCGGCTCGCCCGCCGAGCGCCACACGTCCCACACCTCCGGCGGCGAGGTGTCACCCGGAGGCCCCAGGCAGCGCAGGGCGAACACCAGCACCTCACCCTGCTCGGTGAGCCGGGTGCCCGTCAGCGTGCGCTCCAAGAGGTACGTCACCTCGCCGTCCGCCAGGCTCAGCCCGCCCACGGCATGGCCGCGCTGCCCCGGCACCCACGTGCGCCCGTAGACGCCCCCATAGGTCACCTCCCACTCGCGCCGGGTGCGCGCCTCCAGGGCGTCCGGGGCGAGCACGCGCTCCAGGGCGGACACATCCCAGCCCGCGGTGGACAGCTCCCGCAGGGCGGCCCGCGCGGCGTCGGGCGCCTCCAGCCGCACGAAGGTGCCATCCGCCGCGAGCCGCAACCGCAGGGGCGCGCGCTGGAGCGCCTCGTCCACCCACGAGCGCACCTCCACGCCCGCCCGGGTGTAGCGCGAGCGCGTCACACGCTGGGTGAGCAGCCACCCCGGCGCCTCGGGTGTGAAGAGGGAGACCGTGGTCAACTCCACCTCTTGAGCGCCGGACGCGCCCCGCACCGTCTCCACGAGCGGCCCGTCCTCGGGAGGAAGGAAGGTGGGCCGCAGGGGGGGCTCTACGACGAACCGGGGGTCCAGGGAGGGGATGTCGTGGTGGCACGCGCCGACCAGGGCCGCGAACACGAGGAGGCAGGAGACGGGAGGGGTCCGCATGACGCCCGGGAAGCTGTCAGAAAGCGTCGCCGCCCGCGAGCGCATCCGACCCCCGGGCCTCCCGAGTCCGTGGACGCGCGGTGGGGTGGGCGCTAGCGTCACCGCCCGACCCCCCCGCGAGGACCCCCATGTCTGACTTGAATGCGCAGTTCACGAAGGCGCAGACCGATGTGAAGACGCTGTCGGCCAGCCCCGGCAATGACACGCTGCTGGAGCTGTACGCGCTCTACAAGCAGGGCAGCCAGGGCGATGTGACGGGCGAGCGCCCGGGCGTGTTCAGCGTCAAGGACCGCGCCAAGTTCGACGCCTGGACGAAGAAGAAGGGCCTGGGCAAGACCGAGGCCATGCAGAAGTACGTGGACCTGGTGAACCGGCTGCTCAAGAAGTGAGTCCGGACGGGGACGGACCCGTGGGTCCGTCCCCGCTCGCGCGGCTCAGTGCACGGACATCCAGTTGAAGTTGGCGTTGCCGTTGGGCGCCTGCGCCCCACCCGTCAACACCTTGCCATGGGCGTACGTGTCCTTGATGGCCTTGTAGCTGTTCTCGGTGTTCCAGTAGTTGGGCGCGCCGGAGCCGCTGACATCCTTGACGAGCAGGTCGCCCCAGATGGTGTAGAGCACCCACGGCCGGGCGTCGATCTCGGAGATGTTCTTGTCCCAGCGCACGGGCAGCTTGTCATTCTCGGCCAGGATGCGCGGCTTGTTGTAGCGCTTGAGATCGTCGTAGTAGCGGGCCGGGAAGTAGGGATTGCCGCTGTAGATGTCGACCCCGACGACGTCGACGCCCTCGGTGGGGTAGTAGTCCCAGGGGCTCTTGCCGTACTGGCCATCCCAGTTGTACGGCGTCCACACCCAGAGGAGGTTCTTGAAGCCCCGGGTGTTGGTCATGTAATTGAAGATGATGCTCCACAATTGCTTGTAGAGGTAGGGATCGCGGTTGGCCCACCAGAAGCGACCCGAGAGCTTGTTCATCTCGTGGTAGGGCCGGAAGAGCACCGGCACGTTCGCATCCGCGAGCGGCTGCAGGCGATCCGCGGCCCACTTCAAGTCGCGCAGCAGCGTCTGGTATTCGGCGGTGTTGTTCTGCCAGTCCACCAGGCGCCGGAACCACGCATCGTCCAGGTTCACCCGCTGGCCCGACGCGTTGGTGGCCGTCTCCACCAGGGTGTTCTCGAAGTTCTTCGACGGGCTGCCCGGATAGGGATGGTGGAAGCTCACCCCGACGAGCCCGTCCCCGTACGTCCACCGGTCCCGGAGGAAGCCGATGCCATTGAAGGTGGCGCGCCACTCCACGGTGTTGTCATTGAAGGAGGACTGGTACCACCCCGGGCCCAGGTCCATCTCCACGAACGCGGGCTTCTTGCCCGACAGCCGCACGACCTCGTTGTAGTACTTGCCCGCGTAGCTGCCTTCCTGGTGGATCTCCTTCTGCGCCTCGCAGTGCTGCCCGATGATCGTCCGGGCCGTGCCGTTGTTGGCGCGGGCACCGTTCTCCAGATCCACCAGCAGGTTGAACACCTTCTGCGCGGGCGCCGTGGGGCCCGGCGTCACCAGCGTCTTGGAGAGCTGCGCCCGGGCGGACTGCGGCAGCAAGGCACACGCCGCCATCAGCGCCATGCCCATGAACCGGCGTCGGCCCGGCGCACCCGCATCCCACGTCTTCATGAGTTGAATTCCCATGAAGGCGTTATAAACGCGTTTTACGGGGTGTAGAAGGGAGAAACCCGGGCACCCGCGCGCCGGGGGTCGGACCCGGCCCAGGGGTGCCCAGAGGGCGGCCCTGCGTTACGGGTGGCCCCGATTCTCGCCGAGCTCGCTCTCCACGACGTGCTTGCCGATGTCCCGGCGGTCGCGCTCCACGCCGTCGTCGTCATCGCGCAGGCCGCCGCTGGCGAAGCGCCGCGCCGCCTCGGCCAGGTCCCGCATCACGTCCCGCCGCGACGCGTAGTCCTCCTGCGGCAGCGACTTGAACACGTTGATGATGTCCACCGGCGCTCCGCTGTCCTCCGCGGCCTCGACGAGGAGTTCGCGCGTGGTCGGATACTCCACGGACTCCAGGTGGGGCGTGATCGAGAGCGCTGGATCCTCCGCCTGTCCGAATGCCATCGTGTCCTCTGCCTTTCCGCCCGGGCTGCTTTGCCTTCCGGGGCTTGGACACAACGTGGGGATGAAGTGTCCTCCAGGCTACCTGGGGGGCTCGCCTTCCCGTGGAGGCCCCCGGGCAGCCAAACAGCCAGGGCCCGGGTAGACTGCCGCTTCACGGCCCCCGCGCCCGACCTTCCCGATGCCCTCCACGCCCCTGTTCCTCCTGTCCTCCTGGCTCGTCCTCGCGACGCCCGCCTCCGCCCCGTCCCCCGCGCCCGTCACGAGCGTCTACGCCCTGGAGGAGTCGGCCTTCGTCGCCCAGGCCCAGCGCGACCTGGAGATCCTCCAGCGGGACGCCCAGGGGCTGCTCGCCCTGCGCGCGCACCTGGACCAGACGCGCGCGCTCTACCTGCGCGCCCAGGACGTCCCCTACTCCCCCGACGAGAAGCGCGCCCTGCTCACCACCTGGGCCGCCTTCTCGGACCACTTCATGTCGCTCGAGCGCATCCGTCAGCGCTACTGGGACTTCGTGAAGCAGTCGGCGCTCACCCGCCGCCCCCAGCACACCTGGGGCTTCCTCCTCACGCACGGCGCCCTCTCCGCGGAGCTCGCCCACGGGCTCGCCTTCGCGGAGCTCACCACGGGCCGCGCCCAGCTCGAGGTGCTGCTGGACGAGCCCTCCGAGGAGTACGGCCTGCCCGCGCGCACCTTCGCCCGCTTCAAGGAGAAGGCGCTCCACGTCTCCACCACCACCCAGCTGCTCACCGGGGACACCTACGCGGAGCGCTCCCGGCTGCTGTTCAAGAAGTCCGGGCTGCTCGACGTGCCCGGCGTGGAGCAGGTGATGCAGGAGTCGCGGCGCAACGTGCAGGCCGCCCGGAGTCAGCTGTCGAGCCGGGGCGTCACGCTCTTCGCCAAGGCGGGCGTGGACGTGCTCAAGGACGCCACCGCCCAGGCCATTTTCCCCACCCAGCGCACCGTGGCCGAGTGGATGGGCGACACCAAGGTGAAGCGGATCGGCCGGCCCCTCATCCGCCGCGAGCAGGTGCTCGCCCTGTTGCCCCGGATGCAGCCAGGCGACATCCTCGTGGCCCGGCAGAACTGGTACCTGTCCAACATCGGGCTGCCGGGCTTCTGGCCCCATGCCGAGCTCTATGTGGGCACGCCTCAGGACTGGGCCACGCATCTGGACGGGGACGCCGGGGTGCGCGCCTGGCTCCAGGGCCTGCCCGGCGCCCCCCCCAGCCTCGCCGCGTACCTCGCCCGGGAGTACCCCGCCAAGTGGAGCACCTTCACCGCGCCGGACTCGCACGGGGATGCCGTCCGCATCATCGAGTCCATCAGCGAGGGGGTGTCCTTCACCGGCCCCGAGCACGGCATGCACGTGGACTACCTGGGCGTGCTGCGCCCGCGCCTGTCGCCCCTGGACAAGGCCCGGGCCATCGCGCGTGCCTTCCAGTTGCAGGGGCTGCCCTACGACTTCAACTTCGACTTCTTCTCCGACGCCTCGCTCGTGTGCACGGAGCTCGTCTACAAGGCCTACGCGCCCGCCCAGGCCCAGACGGGGGTGCGCATCGGGCTGGTGGACGTGGCCGGCCGGCGCACCCTGCCCGCCAACGAGTTCGTCCGGCTGTTCGACGCCGAGTACGACCGGAGCGACCGGCAGTTGGATTTCGTTGCGTTCCTGGAAGGACGGGAGCAGGAGCAGGATGCGGTGGAGGGCGATGCGGCCGCCTTCCGGCGCTCGTGGCGCCGGGTGAAGTGGGACATCGCCCAGCAGTGAGCCGAGGGAGACAGGACGCGATGACGGAAGAGAGTGGACTCGAGATGCTGGCCATCGCCGGCAAGCTCTTCGAGCGGATGATTTCCCAGCAGCAGGCCAAGGTGCTGCGGCTGGCCCGGGAAGTGGTGCCCAACATCACTCCCGAGGAATTGCGCAACCCCCACGACTTCCCGAAACTCAAGGAACACGCGACCTTCGAGTTCGAGGATGGGCTGCTGTCGGGGCTCATCTCCGCCCACGTGGCCTTCAACGCCGAAATCAAGGGGCGGCTGTTGCCCCCCGAACCTCCGGGCAGCTGAGCGTCCACCCTCCTTTGCCGTTGAACCCGCCGTGGGTTAGTCCTTCTCTCCGTGAGCCTCACCTCGACCTTGAGCCCACCGCTCGCTCGCGAACGCCTCGTGTCCGCGCTCGCCGCGGATCCACCGCGGTTGGACTTAGCCGCCCTGGCCATCGCCACCCTCAACCAGCCCCACCTGGACGCCGCGGCATGTCTGCACACGCTCGACGCCCTGGCGGCGCGGGTCCAGGTGGAGATGGAGCGCCACGAAGGGCATGGGGAGGTGCTGGCCGGCCTCACCGCCCTGCGCCACGTGCTGGCGGACATCGAGGGGTTTCGCGGCAACGAAGACGACTACCACTCGCCGGACAACAGCTTCCTGGACTTGGTGCTGGAGCGGAAGGTGGGCCTGCCCATCTCCCTGTCCGTGCTCTACCTGGAGGTGGCGCGGCGCGCGGGCATCCCCCTGTACGGCGTGTCCTTCCCCGGCCACTTCCTCGTGGCGTGCAGCGCGGGGGACCACAAGCTCGTGGTGGACCCCTTCAACGAGGGGGAGATCCTCACCGAGGAGGGCTGCAAGGAGCTCTTGGAGCGCGTGGCGCCCCAGCTGCGCTTCAACCCGGAGACGATGCTGTCGCCGGCGCCCGTGGAACTCATCGCCTACCGGATGCTGTCCAACCTGCGGCGCGTGTACCTGGAGCGCGGGGACTACGAGCGGGGGCTGGCCGTGGTGGACCTCCTGCTCATGCTCGCGCCCAACCACCCGGGGGAGCTGCGCACGCGCGCGGCGCTCCTGGCCAACCTGGGCGCCTACCGGGCGGCGCTCAAGGACGTGGAGCGCTGTCTGGAGCTGTCGCCGGACGCGCCGGACCGGGACCGGCTGGAAATGACGGTCCGGGAGTTGCGCGAGCGCGCCGAGCTGCTGAACTGAGCGGATGCGCGAACTTCGACCGTGGCCCCGCCTGCGCCGGGGCCTGGAGCACGACTACCAGATCCTCAAGGTCCGCGAGGACATGGTGGCCGACCCCCGCACCGGGCAGGAGCACCCCCGGGTGCTCATCGACTGCCCGGACTGGGTGAACGTCATCGGGGTGACGCGGGACGAGCAGCTCATCCTCATCCGCCAGTACCGCTTCGGGGTGTCCCGAGTGACGCTGGAGATTCCCGGCGGCGTGGTGGACCCGGGCGAGGCGCCCGAGCACGCCGCGGCGCGCGAGCTGGAGGAGGAGACGGGCTACGTCGCCGAGCGGCTGGTGGCGCTCGGCGCGGTGGAGGCCAACCCCGCGCTCCAGCCCAACCGCTGCCACAGCTTCCTGGCGCTCGGGTGCGAGAAGCGGCACGAGGGGCACCAGGACGTGGGCGAGGACATCACCGTGGAGCTGCACCCGCGCGCGAGCCTGCCCCAGCTCATCCTGGACGGGACCATCACCCACTCGCTGGTGGTGGTGGCCTTCTACCTGGAGCAGTTGCGCGCGGGCGCCGGGCGCTGAGCGGACGCCCCGCTCAGGGCACCGCCAAGCGCAGCCAGAAGGAGATCATGGACCAGCTGCGCAGCCGGTTCGTGTGGCCATTGAAGGCATGGCCGATGTCTGCGATCGGGTCCACGAACACGAAGGGCGAGCGGGGATAGGCCTGGGCCTCCTGCGCGGCGAAGGCCGCCGGCGCCACCGCGTCGTTCTCGCCGAGCTGCACCAGCACCGGCACGGTGAGCTTCTGCGTGGGAATGGGCGTCGGGTCGGCCAGCAGGGTGAACAGATCCATGAGCTGGCCCCGGGGCGTGGTGTCCGCCACAGAGGCATTGTCATAGGCGATGACGGCCGGGTTCGCGTGGGCCACGTCGTAGAACAGACCCGTGCGCAGCGCCGCGGGCACGGTCACGTAGGGCCCCTGCTGCAAGAGCGGTGAAATCACCTCCTCGCCCACGGGCAGCTCATGAAAGGTATTGAGCCAGCCGGTGAGCACCACCGCCTGGGCGTCGCGATACAGCGCCTGGGCATAGGTGCTGATGAGCGCGCCATTGGAGTGGCCCACGTAGACGAGCGTCTCGAAGGTGTTGCGCTCCGCCTTGGCGCGCACTTGCACCATCACCTGGTGCAGGGCGCTGACCGACTCCGCCAGGTTCAGGAAGTCTCCGTTGGGACGACTGCTCTCGCCATACCCAGGCAGGTCCAACGCCAGCACCGCGTAGTGCTGCCGCGCCATGAAGCGCGCATAGGAATACGTCTCGCCCTGGATGTCGGGCAGATCCCAATACGCATGGTCATAGGTAATGCCATGCACGAGCACCTGCACGGGCCGGTTCTTCAACGAACCCTGATAATAGAGAAAGCCCACCACCTGGTACGTCTTGCCGTCCGACAGCTTCACCGGATAGGTGCGCCGCTCCACCTTGATGCCCTGACTGTCTTCCTTCGCCTCCGCCACGCCCGGGGCCACCCCGACCCCGCCCAGCAGGAGCGCCAGCCACAACCCCACCAGTCCAAGCATCTTCTTCAT
Organism: Archangium primigenium; assembly: GCF_016904885.1. Classification (NCBI taxonomy): domain Bacteria; kingdom Pseudomonadati; phylum Myxococcota; class Myxococcia; order Myxococcales; family Archangiaceae; genus Melittangium; species [Archangium] primigenium. The sequence continues at coordinate 3,280,546 of NZ_JADWYI010000001.1, read as the reverse complement.
CGCTCGCCTCCTCTCCGCCTTATCTGTAAACATCAATCTATACCATAAGCGAGGAAAAACTGAACTCCTTGAACAACCGCTGGAGGTCCAAACACCCCGGGGTCCAGGGGTCCACGCTTCGCTCGCGCTCGAGGGAGGCTGCCGCGTGCATGCGGCGCGGGAAGACGGACCCGGGCACGCACGGAATCTGACACGATGGCCGCCGAGGCCTGGGAGGGGCAGACGGCGTGAGTCGATCAGAGGTGAAGACGCGGCTGGAGCGGCTGGAGCTCCCTTTCAATGCGTATGGCGTGGACCCCTACGGCGTGTCCCGGTGGCACCTGGGCGTCGTCTACGAGGCCCTGAACTTCTTCTACCGGCACTACTTCCGGGTGCGCTGCCACGGCATCGAGCACGTGCCGGCGCGGGGCCGGGGCATGCTGGTGGGCAACCACTCGGGGGGCGTGGCGGTGGATGGGATGATGGTGATCGCCTCGTGCTTCCTGGAGGCCCAGACGCCCCGGCTGGCCCAGGGCATGGCGGAGAAGTTCGTGAACGCCACCCCCCTGGCCTCCATCTGGAGCAGCCGCTGCGGCCAGTTTCCCGGCCTGCCGGAGAACGCCACGCGCTTGTTGGAGGAGGACCGGCTGCTGCTCGTCTTCCCCGAGGGCGCGCGCGGCACCGCCAAGCTCTACCCCCAGCGCTATGATCTGGTGGACTTCGGCACGGGCTTCATGCGGCTGGCGCTCAAGACGCGCACGCCCATCATCCCCTTTGGCTTCCTCGGAGGCGGCGCGGCCATCCCCACGGTGGCCAACCTCTATGGCCTGGGGCGGGTGCTCGGCATGCCCTACGTGCCCGTCACCCCCTATCTGCTGCCCCTGCCCCTGCCCGTCCCGCTGGAGCTGCACTACTCCGAGCCCATGGTCTTCGAGGGCACGGGCAACGAGGAGGACAGCGTCATCCAAGGCTATGTGGAGCAGGTCAAGGCGCGCATCGCGGACATCATCGACCGGCGCCGCAACGAGCGCTGGCAGGCGGCGGTGACGCCATGAAGGTCCTCATCCTCGGATTGGGAGGCGCGGTGGCGCGGCGCGTGGCGCTGGGGCTGCGCGACCAGGGCCACACGGTGGTGGGCATCGACACCCGACCCTGGGCGGACGCGCCCGAGGGCATCGAGGTGCACACGGTGGACCTGCGCAAGCGCGGCGCGGAGGACGTCTTCCGCACCCGGCGGCCGGATGCCGTGGTGCACATGGCCACGGTGACGTCCCTGCGCGTGCAGGGCGAGGAGCGCCACCGCATCAACCTGGGCGGCACCCGGGTCGTCTTCGAGCACTGCCGCGCCTACGGCGTGAAGCACGCCCTCTTCGTGGGCCGGCACACCTTCTATGGGGCCGCGCCGGACTCGGCGCTCTACCACACGGAGGACGAGCCCCCGAAGGAGCTGGCCTCGTTCCCCGAGCTGGCGGACCTGGTGGCCGCGGACCTCTACGCGTCCACGGCCCTGTGGCGCACCCCCGAGCTGACCACGTCGGTGCTGCGCGTGTGCTACACGCTGGGCCCGTCCGCCCAGGGCACCCTGGCCACGTTCCTGCGCGGGCGGCGGGTGCCGCTGGTGGCGGGGTACGATCCGCTCTTCCAGTTCATGCACGAGGACGACGTGGCCTCGGCCATCCTGCTCGCGCTGGACAAGCGCCCCCGGGGCGTCTTCAACGTGGCGGGACCCCAGCCCCTGCCCCTGTCCGTCATCGTGCGCCAGGCGGAGCGGGTGCCGGTGCCCCTGCCCATGGCGGTGCTGCGCCAGCTCGTCGGCCGCTTCGGCCTGCCCCGACTGCCGCGCGGCGCGCTCTACCACCTGCAGTACCCCATCGTGGTGGACGGGCACGCCTTCCGGGCCGCCACGGGCTTCACCCACCGCTACGACGAGGTCCAGACCATCCAGTCCTTCCTCGAGGCCCACCCCGCCCCGCCCTCGCACCGCGCGCAGCTGCGTCAAGGCCTGGAGACGCTCGGCGTCATGAAGCCGTAGCGCCCGGACTGTCATGGGCGCGTGCTAGCGTCCGGAGCCCTCGGACTCGCATCCAGGAGCGCGCCCATGATCGTCGTACCCTCCACGCTGGAGGCGGTCACCGTCCACGCCGAAGGAGCCCTGTGCACGCGGCTCGCCTGGGTGCCCGCGGACCAGGGCCGGCTGCCCGTGCACGTGCGCATCGACGGGCTGCCCCTGGGCCTGCGCGAGGACTCGCTCCGGGCGGCGGTGCTCTCCGGCCCCGCGGACCTGCGGGTGCGCGACGTGCGGCCCACCTTCGACGTCCAGGTGCCATCCGAGGCCGAGCTGCCCCGCGCCCAGCACGCCCTGGAGGAGGCCCAGGACACGCTCGCCACGCTCGTGGCCGAGCTGGAGCGCACCCGGCGGGACATCGCCTCGCTGCAGGGCCTCAAGCCCGCGTTCCCCCCGCGCTCGCGCAACGAGCCCCAGCCCCCCCGCGAGTCGGCGCTCGGCGCCATCCTCTCCCTGGGCGCCTTCGTGGACACGGAGCTCTCCACCCAGCAGGCCCGCCTGCTCGAGCTGGAGCGCCAGTACCGCGAGGCCGAGGAGCGGGTGGAGCTGTGCCGCAAGCGGCTGCAGGAGGGCTCCTCCGCCGCCCGGGGCCAGCGCACCCGGCTGCACCGCGCCGCCCTGCTCACGCTCTCGGAGGTGGGCGCCCATGCCGAGCGCGTCCAGGTGGCGCTCGAGTACGCGGTGCCCGGGGCCCGGTGGGTGCCGGGCTACGAGCTGCGCATGCCCCGGACGCTCGATGGCGGCACGCTGCGGATGCGCGCCGCCCTGCTGCAGCGCACGGGTGAGGACTGGAGTCAGGTGCGCCTGAGCGTGTCCACCGCGCACCTGGAGCGCCGCGCCGAGGTGCCCGAGCTCAAGGCCCTGCGTATCGGCCGACGGCAGCCGCCGCCCGCGCGCTCGGGTTGGCGCGAGCCGCCCCCCGGCCTCGACACCCTGTTCTCCGGCTACGACGCCGTCCCGCCCCCCGCGCCGCCCCCGCCCTCCGTGGAGCGCCCCCGGGCGCGCGAGTTGGCGCCGCCGCCCGCGCCTCCGCCGCCCCCGGCCCCCCAGCGCATCACCCAGTCCATGCCCGCGGTGGGCGGCAGGCCCCCGCCCCCGGGAGCCGCGCCCGCCGCCTCGGCGCCCGCGCCCAAGCCCATGGCCCCGCGGAGGAACTCGGAGCTCATGAAGCGCCGCAGCGTCATGGTCGAGGAGGACGAGGACGAGGGCGCGCCCAGCATGAGCGCCCCCTCGCTCGACATGCTGGAGGAGGAGGTGGAGGAGCCCGCCTTCGGTGGAAGCGCCCCGCGCGGAGGTGCCGGGGCGGAGAAGGCCCGTGCCCTGGAGCCCGAGGCGAACCTGCTCGACTACGGCCAGTTGGTGATGGGCGCCGCCGAGGAGCCGGAGCGCCGCGGTCGGCTGTACGCCCGGCCCGGGACGGCCGTCCAGGAGCGGCTCGTGGCCCTGGGGCTCCACCTGCACCTGGATGTCTTCGCGCTCGTGGCCCAGTCCGAGCAGCTCGCGGAGACGGTGCGGCACGTGGCGCCTCCGCCCGGCTGTGTTCCGCCGCGGGAGTCCTCGCCGAACTTCGCCCACCGCTTCGACGTGGAGGGCCGCGTGGACGTGCCGTCCGATGGGGGCTGGCACAGCGTGCCGGTCCTCGCCGCGCAGGTGGGCCTCACCCCCGAGTACGTGAGCGTGCCCTCGGTGGAGCCGATCGTGTTCCGCACCGTCCAGGTGGAGAACCGCACGCCGCATGCCCTGCTCGCGGGTCCGGTGGAGGTCACCCTCGGGGACGAGTTCCTCATGACGTCCACCCTGCCCACGCTCGCCCCCGGCGCCCATCAGCGGCTGGGCCTGGGCGTCGAGGAGTCCATCAAGGTGTCGCGCCGCACGCGCTTCGAGGAGCTGTCCGGCGGCATGTTCAACAACGCGAACGTGCTGCAGCACCAGGTGACCGTGGAGCTGGCCAACCGCACCCCGCGCGCCGTCACCGTGGAGGTGCTCGAGCGCGTGCCCGCGGTGCCCCTGGCGGAGAAGGACATCAAGGTGGAGGAGGCCGAGGTGAAGCCCACCTGGAGCCGGCGCGAGGCCCCGCCCGGCGAGGCCCCCGTCGAGGGCGAGCGGCGCTGGAGGGTGACGCTCGGCCCCGGCGAGACGCACAAGCTGCTCGCCACGTGGTCCATTCGCATTCCCGCCCACAAGATGCTCGTGGGCGGCAACCGGAGGACGTGATGCCCACGCCCGTCAACCTGCCCATCGTCAAGGTCACGGTCCTCGAGGATCGCGCGCTGGTGGAGCGCCGCGCCGACCTCACCCTGTCCGCCGGCACGCAGTCCGTGAGCGTGGAGGGGCTGTCCCCCCTCGCCGTGGATCGCTCGCTCCAGGCCCAGCTCACCGGCGGCGCCATCCTCCAGGCCCGGCTGAGCCGCGTGGCCCGCGAGAAGCCGCGCGGCGAGGCCGTGGACAAGGGCCCCTTGCGCGCACGCGTGGAGACGCTCGAGCGCGAGTACAAGCTCGCCCAGGCCGAGGTGGAGCGCCTGCACACGCGCCTGGCCACGGTGGAGACGGCGCGCGAGGACGTGCTGCGCGCCATCGCCGAGTTCGTGGGCCAGGGGCAGGAGCAGTCCCAGGTCTGGCATGGCCAGCTGGACAGGGTGCGCCAGGCGGCGACGGCCGCCGACCAGGCGCTCCGGGACGCCACCCGCCGCGCCGCGCGCACGCGCCAGCAGTGGGCGGAGGCCCAGTCCGTGCTCGCCCAGGCGGAGCCCACGGAGAAGACGCTCGACACCTCGGCGCGGCTGGAGCTCACCCACCCCACGGGCGGCACCGTGGCCCTGCGGGTGACGTACCTGGTGCCGTGCGCGGCGTGGCGGCCCGCCTACCGCGCCACGCTCCTGCCCGGCGAGGGCGGAGAGTCGGTGACGCTCGAGTGCGAGGCGGTGGTGTGGCAGCGCACCGGGGAGGACTGGACGGACGTGGAGCTGGCGCTGTCCACGGCCCGCCCCACCCTGGGCGCGAGCCCGCCCCGGCTGGTGGAGGACTGGCTGCGGCTGCGCGACAAGAGCGAGCAGGAGAAGCAGGTCGTGGAGGTGGCCGTGCGCGAGGAGGTGCTCCAGCACACAGGCGAGGGCGCCGCCACGCGGGTCCGGGAGATGCCCGGCCTGGACGATGGCGGCGAGGCCCTGTCGCTCCGGGCCCCCCACCGCGTCACCCTGCCGGGCGACGGCGCGCCCCACCGTGTCCCCTTGTTCCAGTTCACCGCGCCCGCGACCTCGGAGCTCGTGGGCATGCCGGAGCACTCGCCCCTGGTGCACCGCGTGGCGCGCTTCGACAACCGGGGCACGCACGTCCTGCTCGCGGGCCCGGTGGAGCTCGTGCGCACGAGCGGGTACGTGGGCCGGGCCTCGCTCGCCTTCACCGGCGTGGGCGAGCGGCTCAAGCTGGGCTTTGGCAGCGAGGACGCCCTGCGCATCCTGCGCAAGGTGGACACGAAGCAGGACACCCAGCGCCTCACCGGCCGGCGCGTCCACACCCACCGGGTGACGCTCTACCTGTCCAACACCGGCACGCGCCCGGAGAAGGTGGTGCTCGAGGAGCGCATCCCCGTCTCGGAAGTGGAGGCGGTGGAGGTGAAGCTCCTGCCCGAGCAGACGAAGCCCGCCCCCACCCGGGTGAGCGAGGACGGCATCGTCCGCTTCGAGCTGAATGCTCCGACGGGCGCCCAGCAGGAGCTCGCCCTCGCCTACACCGTGAGCGGCTCGGCGAAGGTGGCCGGGCTCTAGAACGGCAACGTCACGTGCAGCGTGTTGTTCTCGGGCGTGTCGTCAATCGCTTGCGACGCGGCGATGACCGAGAACTCCACGGGCGCCCGTTGAAGCGTCTCCACCTTCAGCCGCACCGTTGTCCTGGCGCCTGGCTTGAGATCACCGATGGAGCAGTGGACGCGGCGGGCCTCCGGGTCTTCCTCGCACTTCCAGGCACGGTCTGGGAGGATCTTCCGCAGCCGCGCCTCCTCGGGAAGGACGACTTCCAGGGTCACGGGTCCGGTGGCCGCGAAGCCCACATTGCGGACCTCGATCCGCGCCGTGAGGACCTGCCCGACACGCGTCGGAGGCGACACGGAGAGCGACGGAACGAGGTCCGCCGACGAGACGGGTCCTTCACAGGCGTCTCCGTACCCGTCTCCATCGGAGTCCCGTTGATCGGGATTGGCGACCCCGATGCAGTTGTCCAGGCCACTCACGATGCCGTCCCCGTCGGGGTCCACGAGCATCATGAGGGCCTCGCCCGCCTGCACCGAGAGGCAGGGCCCGATGCCCCCCGACGCCTCGATAGAGGGAGGCCGCGAGGCCGCGACTTCCCACGCGTCGTCGGCGCCCCGGGCCTGCCCGAGCGGGAGCGGGCCTCCCACCGCGAGCCAGCACCCGAGGACCCTCCAGCGCCACGCGCTCCGCCGTGCCCGCTTCATGCACCTGCCTCTCGCACTGGCCAGGACGGGCACGGCCGGCCCTTCTCAGCCGCCCACGTAGGCGCGGCGGTGGTCGCGGATCTCCTTGAGGCGGAACTCGCCCGGGGCCGGCGTGAGCTGCTCCGGCGCGTCCGAGGACAGGTTCATGATGCGCTCGTACTCCGCCACGGAGACGCGCTCGCGGCGCGCGAGCACGCCCTCCACGTTGGCCTTGGCGATGCGCTGGGCGGCGTTGGCGCCCACCACGCCGGAGTAGAACTCCGAGCAGCAGCCGCTGCCGTAGGACAGCAGGCCGATGCGCTTGCCGGCGAGCTGCGCGGCCTCGGCGCTCATCAGGCCCGTGAGCGCCAGGTACAGCGAGGCGGTGTACACGTTGCCGATGCGGGCGTTGACGCCGAGCGACGAGGCCACCTGGGCGTCGTAGCTGGCGGTGGACTTGGCGGCCTCCTCGCGCTCGGCGGCCGTGGCGTTCTGGGTGGCCGGCGCGGCCTCCAGGTCACACAGGCGCAGCTGGGTGTGGGCCTTGCGCGCCATCTTGCAGAAGGGCACGTGGTAGAGGATGCGCGCGAGCTGCTCGCTGGGCAGCGAGTCACCCCAGCGCACCACCTCGTGCGCCAGCGCCCGCTCGCGCCAGCCGCGGTACGCGCCCGAGAGCGCGTCCAGGTAGCAGCTGATGGAGTAGTGCCCGTCCACCAGCGCCTCGCGCCGGCCCGAGGGACGCCAGAAGTCGTACACGTCGATGGTGCACGCGCCGTTGAGCCCCACGTCCAGCGCGAGCAGGTCCGGCTGCTCGGAGACGAGCAGGGCCACCGCGCCGCCACCCTGGGTGGGCTCGCCCGGGGTGTTCAGGCCGTAGCGGGCGATGTCCGAGCAGACCACGATGGCCGAGCGGCCGGCGGCGGCGCCCGAGGCGATCCACTCGCTGGCGGCCATGAGGCCCGCGGTGCCGCCGTAGCACGCGTGCTGGGCGTCGAAGGTGCGCATGGAGCGCGGCAGCTTGAGCAGGCCCTGGACGTGCGAGGCCACCGGCTTGGCGTGGTCCACGCCCGTCTCGGTGCCCACCACGAGCATGCCGATGCGCGAGGGATCCACGCCCTGCTCCTGGATGAGCCGGGAGGCGGCCGTGGCGGCCAGCGCCACCGAGTCCTCACCCGGATCCGGCACCGCCATCTCCTTGGCGCCGAGGCCCGCGGTGTACTTGGCGGGATCCACCCCGCGCGCCTGGGCCAGCTCCGCGATGTCCACGTACCGGCGCGGCACCGCGATGGCCAGCGCCTCGATTCCAACTTGCTTCTTCATGACGAATACCTCGCTCGGGGGCGGGAAAAACGGGGGTTGGGAAGATTACTGGAGTTCCTGGGGCAGAAGCACGACGCGGCCGGCGATTTCCCGGTTCTCCAGGCGGAAGTGCGCCTTGCCGGCCTCGGACAGGGCCACGGCGTCGGAGACGAACGGGCGGATCTTCTTGTCGGCCACGAGCTTGAGGGACTCGTCCAGCTCCTCGCGCGTGGTGGCGAAGGCGCCGATGATCTCCAGCTCCTTGACGATGACGAGGCCGGGGTTCAAGTCCACCTTGCCCGTCTCCAGGTTGCCCACCACCACCACGCGGCCACCCGGAGCCATGGCCTTGAGCGACTGGGCGAAGGTGGCGCTGCCGACAATCTCGATGGCCACGTTCACGCCCTCGCCGCCGGTGAGCCGGCGCGCCTCGTTGGCGAAGTCCAGGCCCCGCGAGATGATGACCTCGTCGGCGCCCGCCTCGCGCAGCGCCTGCACCTTGGCCTCGCCGCTCGTCACCGCGATGACGCGCGCGCCGTCCACCTTGGCCAGCTGCACCGCCGCCAGGCCCACGCCGCCGCTCGCGCCGGTGATGAGCACCGTCTCGCCCGCGCGGATCTTCCCGCGCGTGCGCAGCGTGTGCACCGCCGTGCCCAGGGTGCAGCACACCGTGGCCGCCACCGGCCAGGGGAGCCCCTCCGGCACCCGGCCCAGGCCCATGACGGGCGCCGTCATGTACTCCGCGTAGCCGCCGGAGATCTCCTCGCCGAAGAAGCGGTTGTCCTTCTTGCACAGGCTGTTGCGGCCGCTCTTGCACAGCGCGCACTCGCCACACGACAGCCGCTGCAGCGTGGCCACCCGGTCGCCCACCTTCCACCCGGGCGTGTCCGGACCCACCTCGACAACCTCTCCGGCCGCCTCGTGGCCGAGGATGGCGGGCACGTGGGTGCGCGGCAGGTTGCCCCGGCGGTTGATGACGTCGTGGTAGCAGACACCACAGGCGTGCACCTTGATGAGCACCTCGCCCCGGCCCGGACGGGGATCCGGAACAGTCTCCAACCGCAGGTTGCTCGCCGCGCCAAACTCACGAAGAACGACAGCCCTCATTGCAAACTCCCGAAGAGATGGGTGGTGGGTGCGGATCAGGCCCCGACGAGCTGGTCGCGGTAGCCTCGAGAATCGATGGACCGGATGGCCGCGAGCGTGCGGGCGTCCGGCAGCGGCGTGACGGGCAGGTGCGCCTCCGCCTGGAAGGAAAAGCCCGTGCGCTCGGAGATCTGCTCCACGCTGGCCCACGGGTGCCGGGCGAGCAGCTTCGCGCCGCCCACGCCCAGCTCGAACACGCCCAGGTCGGACACGAGCCGCACCGGACGGCGATCGTCCCGGGTCGTCACCACCTGCACCTGGGCCACGAGGTTGCGCCGGGACTGCCGGGGCACGAGCAGCACGGGCCGGCGCACCCACTGGCGCAGGGTGGCCGCGCCCGCGACGCCGGGGAACTTGGTGCGCGGGCTGCCCAGGCTGCCCGAGGCCGTCATGTTGGTGCGGCCCAGGGCATCCACCTCGGCGGCGCCGAAGAACACCGTGTCCACCCGGCCGCGGCGCGCATGGTCGAAGAGGTCCGGGATGGACACTTCCGCCGAGCGGCCCTCCAGGAAGCGCAGGTCCTCGGACGAGGGGTGGAGCGTGGGCAGGTCCGGGTTGAGCGAGCCCACACACGCCAGGTACGTGAGCCGGGGGGCATGGGTGGCCCGCGCCACCGCGATGGCGAGGATGGCCAGGGGCGAGGCGACGCCGGTGGCCACCACCGCGCCGTCCTCGATGTCCCGCGCGAGCAGGGACACCACCACTTCGGCGGGAGTCGCGTCCGCGCTCATGCCACGCTCCGCTTGCTCAAGAGGCGCTCCAGGAACACGCCCTCGCGGCCGGCCTCGGCCAGGGAGAGGTAGTCCGCCAACATCGCGTCATCGTGCGGGTACAGGCCCGCGCAGCCGGTGGGCGCCGCGCCTCCCCGCGCGAGCGCCACGCGCTCCACCTGGAAGCTGGGAATCGTGACACGAGGCAGCTTCGCCACGCGCTCCTCGGCCGTGGCGAGCACCCGCCGCGCCGCGCCCGCCACCAGCAGGTCCGTGGTGGGGTCCTCGATGTAGAGGTTGCCCTGCTCGTCCGCCGCGCGGGCGTGGATGAGGGCCACGTCCGGGTAGAAGGCCTGCTCCACGGGCACGGACTGCCCGGTGTAGGGGTCCACCACGGTGAGCAGCGGCTCGGCCTCGGCCAGCTCGGACACGTCCGCGTCCGGCGCGGGGATGAAGGGCAGGCCCATGGACGCCGCGCGCAGGCGCTGCACCACGCGGTAGCCGTCATGCTCGCGCCAGGCGATGGTGCCCTGCTCGATGGCCCGCTTGAGGCACGGCAGGGGCCGCACCCGGCCCTCCAGGTGCAGCGCGCCGAAGGGCAGCTCCACCCGGGACAGACACCCGCCGGCCACGAGGAACTCGACGGGCAGCGGGTTGGGCAGGGAGATGACCTGGAGGTTCTTGCGCCCCTGGGCGATGAGCTCCAGCACCAGGGCCATGGGGGCGCGCCCCAGCATGAATCCACCGGGGGCGAGCCACGCCCCGTCCGGAATGCTGGCCACGATCTCGGCCAGCGAGCTCCAACGACCTGACTTCATGAGAGGCCCTCCGCGGGCTTGGGGGGCACGAGCGACAGCGTGGGAGAGGCCCCCACGGCCGGATGGACGAGCCCCGTGAAGAGCAGGTCCACCATCTCGTCCGCCACCTGGGTGGCCGACAGCCGACCATCCGGTTGGAACCACTTGTAGATCCACAGGATCATGCCGAGGAACGAGAACGCGGCGACGGTGGGCTGCACCGGGCGGATGCGGCCCGTGCGCACGGCCTCGGCGAACGCGTCCTCGAGGAAGCGCACGTAGCGCTTCTTGCGCTGATCGATGAAGGAGCGGGCCTCGCCGGTGAGCGTGGCGTGCTCGTGGAGGATGATGATGACCTCCTTGGAGCAGCCGCCCGTGACCAGGTGGATGTTCAGGCGCATGCACTCGCGCAGACGCTCCACGGGATCCGGCAGGGAGGCCACCTTGTCGAGCACGTCCTGCTCGAAGGCGCTCATGCCGTAGCTCATGATGTCGAAGAGCAGCTGCTCCTTGTTCTGCACGTGGTGGTAGAGCCCGGCCTTGGTCATCCGGCACGCGGCGGCGATCTCCTGCATGGAGGTGCCTTCGTAGCCGCGCTCGCAGATGAGACGCGCCGCCGTCTCCATGATGGCCCGGTAGCGCTCGCCGTCGTCCTGCTTCCGTCCCGATTGCATCGCGTGTCCTTTCCGGGTCGGGTCCAGGGCCTCGATGACCACCTACCGACCGGTCGGTAAATTCTCCTTTCGGACAAAAACCGTCAAGGGCAAAGGGCCATTTCCAATAAATTCAGGGGGTTGGAAATCTCGCAGGAGGGAGGACCGAGGGATTTGGGCCCAAGTCGACAAGCAGCCGTACCCTTCGTGGTCTGCCCCCCTCATCACCTGCATCCAGGATTGCCCTGCCGATCATCAGAGCGCGGCGGACTGGGGACTCAGCGGAGGGACTTGTTCCACTTCACCAAGAATCCAGCCCCACTGCGACACAACACACGCATCTTCTGTGTGAGGCAAAGACAGTGATCACAAACTTCTACATCGACGAGAGTGGCAGCTCGGGAGGCTTGGCACGGCCAGGCGCGCACTTCGCCTTTGGCGGACAGCAGATTTTTGTACTGGCCTGCTTGGGCGTCGATGACGAAAGCGCCTTGGCGGCGGAACTGGTGCGCCTCAAGAAACACTACCGAATACAGTCGCCAGAGATGAAGTCTTCATCGGTTGAAGGAAAGGAGCGACTGATGACGGAACTCGCCGCGTTCATCCGCACGCATCAACTGCCGATGATGATCGAACTCGTCGACAAGCGCTTCATGATCGCCACGAACATCCTCATGACGCTCGTTCTACCGCCTATAGACGACATCAACTTCATGCCCGAGAATCAATGGATGATCAATCTCATGGCGGAATACATCCATGAGAATGCGCCACTGACTGCGTTCGAGGCATACGCTGCGGCATGCGATGCGCCCTCGCCCAAGAGCGTGACCTCCGCGTTTCAGAGCATGCTGGAGTGGCTTGAGCCGCGCTCTCGGAGCGAAGACATCGCGGAAGCGCTCCATCGCGGTACGGCGAAGAGCTTCGGCGAGTTCCTTCAGGCTGGGCCGGAGAACGAGGCCGCACAGCGACGCGTCTTGCCGATGCCCGATGTCGGCAAGCGTGGCCAGTCCATTTCGATGCTGCCCAATCTCAGCTCGCTCACCAACATCTATGCGCGCATCAACCAGCTTCGTGCCGGGCGCATCGCGGACGTGACGCTCATTCACGACGAGCAAGCGCACTTCGATGCGATTCTTCTAGAGGCCAAGGCCATGACCGAGGAGTTGGTTGGAAATGGCCTTACTGTCCCCTTTCCTCATGCCGATTATCGCTTCAAAGAGAAGGCTTCCTTGAGGTTCGTGAAGTCGCAGGGGCATCCTGGCATCCAAGCCGCAGACCTGCTCGCCGGGTTCATGATGCGCAGCACGAAGGCCGTCCTCTACAATGGGGAGACGCTGCAACCCGAGACTGTAGAGGCATTCCAGGCGATCACCGCGGTATGTGAGCCGACACTCGGTATCGGCGTCAACTTCGTGCTTTCGACAGCGGACCTCGAGCGCCTGCCAAGCTCCGCATAAAGCGCTCGTAACTGTTCACCAACGCATCACTGCTCATCGGAGCCGACCGGCGTGGCCCATGACCAATGCGAGCCCACGACGTCCGCCCGCGTCATTTCGCGGGTCGCCGTTTGTTGGAGCCGCTGAGCCGTTTCCCGGGAGAGCGATTCTGGCCAGAGCGGCTTGGCTGAAAGCCGAACGAATCATGGCGATCGCCCGCGTCTTGAAGGGAGGGCGGACATCGCGCTGCGTCATCTCGATGGTTGCGTGTTCCACCCACTCCCGGATCGCGCGCTGTGTCATTTCAATGGTTGCATGACCCATTCAATTCCTGACTCGCACAGAGCGATACGCCACGCATGACGAGGAGGCTCCCGCAGGAGCGCCACAGGTCGTGCCCGCCTGTCGAGCGATGGCCTCAGGCTGTCGGGTCCCTTTCGAGCTCCGCTTCGAATAACCCCTCTGCGTTCGTGTCGAGCATGCGGTTGAGGGCAAAGGCATCCAGGGGCATGCATTAGGACAACTGGCTGGCATGACATTTAACTTGAATACTGCGCCAAAGCCGGAAATCTAACTTTACTTTTTGCCAAAACTTTTCGTATGAGAAGCGCGCCCCGCTGACCCACACATCCTGGTGAGGACGCCCCCCGTGGTCAAACCGAGCGCCAGACTTGAACTGTCCGATGCCCAGACCGGTGTGTGGCTCGCCGAGCGCGCGGGGTATAGCCGTCCCGGCTCCTACCAGTGGGCCGAGTATCTGGACCTGTGCGGGACCGTCCGGACCGACCTGCTGACCGCCGCGCTCACGCGGGCCGCCACGGAGTGCGAGGCGGTCCGAGTGGTCTTCGAGGAGACGGCCGATTCCCTTCTCCGGCAACGGGTCCCGGACTCCGCCGACCCCCGGGTGCTCACCGTGGACTTCCGGGAGGCCGCCGATCCCGTCGCCTCGGCGCGGGCGTGGATGGCCGAGCGTCTCGCGGCGGCGGGCGAGGAATTGTTCCTGGGGGCCGTGCTGCGGCTGACCGAGGAGCGGCAGTGGGTGTTCCTGCGGGTGCACCACATCGCCCTCGACGGCGCGGGCATGGCGCTGCTCGTGCGGCGCGTGGCCGAGCTTTACGAGTGCCTTCGGGAAGAGCGCGCCGTGCCCGGAACCGGGTGGGCCTCCCTCGCCGAGGTCTCCGCCGCCGAGCAGGCGTATCGCGATTCGTCGGCGCTCGCCGAGGACCGCGCGTGGTGGCTCGCACGGCTCGCCGACCGGCCAGAGCCGGTGGTGGTCGGGTCGCGCGCCGCGCCCGCCGCCGAGGCCTCGGTGCGGTGGACCCGCGTGCTGGAGGAAGCGGAGTTCGCCCGACTGCGGCAGGGCTCCGAGCGGTTGGGGACGCGGTGGTCCCGCGTGCTCACCGCAGCCACGGCCGTGCACGTGCAGGCCGTCACCGGGCAGTCGGATCTGCTGCTCAGCCTACCCGTCTCCGGCCGCGCGGCGGAGCTGACCGTGCCCGCCATGACGGCCAACGTGGTGCCCCTGCGCCTGCGCGTCGACCTGGCGGGCACCGTGGGTGGGCTGCTCCAGGAGGTGTCGGAGCAATTGAGCGCCCTCCGGTCGCGGCAGCGCTACCGGGGTGAACGTCTGCGGCGCGAGCTGGGGCTGCCGGAGGACGGGCGGAAGTTCTTCGGACCGGTGCTCAACATCCAGCGGTTCGACCACGTGCTGCGCTTCGGCTCGGCGACGGTGACCGTGCACAACCTCCAGGCCCCGCCGTCGGAGGACTTGTCCGTGGTGGCCTACGACCGGGGTGACGGCCGGCTGCGCCTGGACTTCGACGCCAACCCCACCACGTGCTCTCCCCAGCGGCTGCGGGAGCTGGGCGAGCGGTTCGAGCACGTGCTGTGGCAGCTGGTCGAGGCCACCCCGGACACGCCCCTGGTCGACGTCCAGCCCACCACGGCCGCCGAGCGCGCGCACCTGCTCGACCTGGGCACCGGGGCCGCCCTGGCGGCGCGCGCCAGCACGGTGCCCTCGGCCTTCGCCGCGCGGGTCCGCCAACGGCCAGAGTCCCCTGCCGTGCACTGCCCGTCGACTGGGCAGCGGCTCACCTACCGCGAGCTGGACGCGCGGGCCACCGCCCTGGCCGCCCGGCTCGCCGGGGCGGGTGCCGGGCCCGGGAGCAACGTCGCGCTGCTGCTGCCGCGCTCGGTGGACTTCGTGGTCGCCGTGCTCGCCGTGCTCAAGTCCGGCGCGGCCTATGTGCCCCTGAACGCCGAGGACCCGCCGCCCCGGCGCGCGGTCGTGATCGCCGACTCCGGCGCCCGGCTGCTGCTCACCGACGAGGTCAACGCGACGGCCCCCGGTCTGCACGTGCTGACCGTCCATGGCACCGGCCCGGGCGCCGCGTGCCCGGAGGTCCGTGGGGACGACCTGGCCTGCGTCATGTTCACCTCGGGCTCCACCGGCACGCCCAAGGGCGTCGGCGTCACGCACGCCAACCTGGTCGACCTCGCCGCCGACCGCTGGTGGACCGAGGGCGGGGCCGAGCGGGTGCTGCTGCACTCCGCGCAGGCCTTCGACGCCATCAACATGGAGCTGTGGGTCCCGCTGCTCACCGGCGGCGAGATCGTGCTCGCCCCGCCCGGCAGGCTCGACCCCGGCGAGCTGGCCCGCACCCTCGCCACCGCCGGGGTCACCGGCATGTGGCTCACCGCCGGGCTGTTCAACGCGATCGCCACCCAGGACCCGCGCTGCCTCACCGGGCTGCGCCAGGTATGGACTGGCGGGGACGTGGTCTCCCCCGCAGCCGTGCGCGCCGTGCGGGAAGCGCTGCCCGGGCTCACCGTCGTCAACGGCTACGGCCCCACCGAGACCACCGTCTTCGCCACCCGCTACCCCGCGGGCCCCATCACCGATGGGGTCCCCATCGGCCGTCCCCTCAACGGCATGCGGGTGCTCCTGCTCGACGCGGCCCTGCGCCCCGTGCCGCTCGGCACCACCGGCGAGGTGTACATCGGTGGCGCGGGCGTGGCCCTGGGCTACCTGAACCGGCCGGGGGCCACCGCCGAGCGCTTCCTGCCCGACCCGTCCGGTCCGCCCGGCTCCCGCGTCTACCGCACCGGCGACCTGGCCCGCTGGAACCCCGAGGGGCAGTTGGAGTTCGTCGGGCGCGCCGACGGCCAGGTGAAGCTGCGCGGCTTCCGAGTGGAGCTGGGAGAGGTGGACGCCGCGCTGCTGGAGCAGCCAGGGGTGCGACAGGCCGCGACCGTGCTGCGCGAGGGCCGCCTGGTCTCCTACGTCGTCGGCGAGGTCCCGGACCGGGTGCTGGAGCGGCTCGGGGAGCGGCTGCCGCCGTTCCTGGTGCCCTCGGCCGTGGTCGCGCTGGCCGCGCTGCCGTTGACCCGCAACGGGAAGCTCGACCGCGCCGCCCTGCCCGACCCCTCGGCCCCCGCGCCCGAGCCGGTGCGCGCCACGGGCTCGGCCATCGAGCGGACCCTCGCGACGCTGTTCGCGCAGGTGCTCGGCCGGGCCGAGGTGCCCGTGGACGGGGACTTCTTCAAGCTCGGCGGCGACAGCATCCGGGCCATTCAGCTCGCCGCCGCCGCGCAGCGCGCCGGGCTGGCGGTCAGCACCTCCGACGTCTTCCGCGCCCCGACCGTCACCGCCCTGGCCAAGGGCCTCGCGCTGCCCGCCGCGCGCGGCCGGAGCCTGGCCCTCGGCGACCCCGACGACCCGATCGTGCCGCTCACCCCGGTCATGCACTGGCTGCGCGGCCGAGGCGCGCCGGACCACCGGTTCGTCCAGTCGATGACCGTGCGCACCCCGGCCGGGTGCACGGCCGAGCAGGTGCGCGCCGTGGTCCAGGCGCTGGTCGACCACCACGGCATGCTGCGCCTCGCCCTGTCCGAAGTGGCGGGGGTGTGGGCGCTCCGGGTGCGGGAGCAGGTCACCGTCAGGCTGGACCGGCCCATCGACCTGGCGCTCGGCCACGTCCTGCACGCCACCTGGCGCGAGGATCGGCTCACGCTGACCGCGCATCACCTGTGCGTGGACGGCGTGTCCTGGCGCATCCTGCTCGACGACCTGCACACGGCCTGGGCGGCGGTCCGCGACGGCCGCGCCCCGAAGCTGCCCGCCAACGGCACGTCGTTCCCACAGTGGGCGCGGGCCCTGCTCCAGCACGCCCACCACCCCGACGTGCTGGCGGATCTGCCCCGCTGGCTCGCCCCGGTCGAGGACGCGCCGGTGGGCGGCCGTGCGCTGGACCCCGCGCGGGACACCGAGGACACCCGGCAGTGGCACTCGATCAGCCTGGCCGCGGACTTCCTCACCCCGGCCGCGGACGCCTTCGACTGCTCGGTGTACGAATTGCTGCTGACCGCGTTCACGCTGGCCGCAGGCCCGGTGCGGGTGGAGCTGGAGGGCCACGGGCGCGAGGAGTTCGCCGACGGCCTCGACCTCTCGCGGACGGTGGGCTGGTTCACCACGCTCTACCCCGTCCAACTGTCCGCGGGCTGTTCCTGGCCCACCGACCCCGTCGACCTGGACGGCGCGGTCGCCCGGGTGCGCGAGACCCTGAATGGCCTGGCGCGCACCGGTTTCGGCCACGGCCTGCTGCGCCACCTCAACCCGCAGACCGCACCGCTCCTGGCCAAGATTCCGGCCCCTCGGTACGCGTTCAACTACCTGGGCCACTTCGACGTCGCCGGAGCCGGGGACTGGGCGGTGCTGCCCGAGGACACCGTGGTCGGTGCGACCACCGGCGGATCGCTCGCGCTGGCCCACGCGGTGGAGCTGGACGCGGTGCTCGCCAACCACCCCGAGGGTCCCCGACTGGTGGCGAACTGGTCCTGGCCGGGAGGGCTGCTGCCCCGCGAGGAGATCAGCGCGCTGGCCGAGCGCTGGTTCGAGGTGCTGACCGCGCTCGGCACGCGGGCCCGGGCCCGGGCCACCGGCGCGCTGCCGCTGCCGCCACTGGCCCAGGGGCTGTTGTTCCACTCCCTCTACGACCACGACGGCGCCGACCCCTACCTGGTGCAGTTCGTCTTCGAGCTGGAGGGCGCGCTGGACGCGGCCGGGCTGCGTGCCGCCCTGCACCGGCTGCTGCTGCGCCACCCGCAGCTGTCCGCCGGAGTGCGGCAGAGCCCGGCGGGCAGGCCGGTGCAGGTGATCGACCCGGAGTTCTCCGTGCCCTGGCACGACTTGCCCGCGCATGAGGACCTGGAGGCCTTCCTGGCGCAGGACCGGCAACGGCGCTTCGACCTGGCCCGCCCGCCGCTGTTCCGCGCCGCCCTGCAACGGCGTGCGGATGAGCGGCACGTGTTCGTGCTGACCACCCATCACCTGCTGCTGGACGGCTGGTCCATGCCGATCCTGGTGAAGGAGCTGTTCGGCCTGTACGCCGGGAAGGCGCTGCCCCCGGCGCCCGCCTACCGTGACTTCCTGGACTGGCTCGCCACCCGCGATCCACATGCCGCCGAGGCGGCCTGGCGCGACATCCTCTCCACCGTGGACGGACCGACGCTGGTCGGCGGGCCGGGCCGGCGGGGCTCGGCCTCGGCCCGGCTGCGGTGCGAGGCGGACCTGCCCGCGGGGCTCGCCGAGGTCGCCCGTCGGCGGGGCGTCACGCCGAACGTCGTGGTGCAGCTGGCCTGGGCCGTGCTGGTGGGCGCGCTGACCGGTCGACAGGACGTCGTCTTCGGCGCGACGGTGTCCGGCAGGCCGCCGGAGCTGCCCGGCGCGGAGGGCATCGTCGGCCTGTTGATCAACACCATCCCGGTTCGGGTCGGACTGGCCCCGGCCCGCACGGTCGCGGACGCCCTGGCCGCGCTGCGCGCGCAGCAACTGTCCGTGCTGGAGCACCAGCATGTGGACCTGACGCGGCTCCAGGCCCTGGCCGGGCAGACGGAGCTGTTCGACACGGTGGTGGTGTTCGAGAACTACCCCCTGGAAGAGGAGGCGCTGCCCGGTCTGGTGCTGCGCAGCGCACGGGGCCTGGATGGCACGCACTACCCGCTGACCCTCGTCGTGATGCCCGGGGAGCAGGGGCGATTGCGCCTGGACCACGGCACCGACGTCCTCGACGCCGAGGGCGCGCGTCGGCTGCTCGCCCGGCTCGCCTCGCTCCTCACGCAGTTCGCCGCCCGGCCGGACGTGACCCTGGGGGCCCTCGACCTGCTGCTGCCCGACGAGCACGAGCCGTCTCCCGCCCCGGAGACGGCGCGGCGGAGCACCCTGCCCGAGCTGTTCGAGGCCCAGGTGCGGGCCCGCCCGGAGGCCGTGGCCGTCACCTACGAGGGCGAACACCTGACCTACCGCGAGCTCAACGCCCGCGCGAACCGTCTGGCCCACCACCTGGTGGCACGGGGGGCGGGTCTGGAGCGCCTGGTGGCCCTGGTGCTGCCGCGCTCGCTGGACCTGGTGGTCGCGGTGCTGGCGGTGCTCAAGTCCGGCGCGGGGTACGTGCCCATGGACCCCGACCAGCCCGAGGAACGCCTGCGGCAGGTGCTCGCCGCGGTGAAGCCGGTGTGGGTGCTCGACCGGGTGGACCCGTCGGAGGAGTACCCCGAGCACGACCTCGGGCCGTGCGCGGATCCGGACGGCGTCGCCTACGTCATCCACACCTCCGGCTCGACCGGTGTGCCCAAGGGCGTGGTGGTGTCGCACCAGAACGTCGTGCGGCTGCTGGACACCACCGACCCCTGGTTCAAGTTCGGCCCCGACGACGTCCACACGCTGTTCCACTCCTACGCCTTCGACGTATCGGTGTTCGAGCTGTGGACCATGCTGACCAAGGGCGGGCGGCTCGTGGTGGTGCCCAAGCACGTCACCCGGTCCCCGCAGGAGTTCCTCGCCCTGCTGGCGCGCGAGCGCGTGACGGTGCTGAGCCAGACCCCGTCGGCCTTCTACCAACTGCCCCCGGCCGACCTGGCGCTGCGCGTGGTGGTCTTCGCCGGCGAGGCCCTGGAGCTGACCCGCATCCGTGCCTGGCGGCGTCCTGGCGGGCCGAAGCTGGTCAACATGTACGGGATCACCGAGACCACGGTGCACTCCAGCTACATCGAGCTCGATGACCCGGACGAGACCGCCAGCGTGATCGGGGTCGCGCTGCCGGATCTGCGGCTGCGCCTGCTCGACCACGCCTTGCGGCCGGTGCCTCCTGGCTGTCCCGGCGAGATCTACGTGGCCGGGCCCGGCGTGACGCGCGGCTACCTGAACCGGCCCGAGCTCACCGCGGCCCGGTTCGTCCCCGACCCGTTCGGTGCCCCTGGCGAGCGCATGTACCGCTCCGGGGACCTCGCCCGGCGGCTGCCGGATGGCGGCCTGGTGTACCTGGGCCGTGCCGACCAGCAGGTGAAGATCCGGGGCTTCCGCATCGAGCCCGGCGAGGTCGAGCGTGTCCTGGAGCGGCATCCCTCGGTGGTCCAGGCGGTGGTGCTGCCCGATTCGGACCGGCTGATCTGCTACGCCGTGCTGACCGGCGACCTGGACGCGGCCGGACTGCGCGAGCACGCGCGGACCGTGCTGCCCGAGTACATGGTGCCCGCGTTCGTGGTGCCGGTGCCGGCGATCCCGCTGACCGTCAATGGCAAGCTGGACCGCAGGGCCCTGCCCAAACCGCAGTCCACGTTGCCGGTGAGCCGGCCGCCCCGCACGCCGATGGAGAAGCTGCTGTGCGCGCTGTACGCCGAGGTGCTCGACGTGCCCGCGGTCGGCGCGGAGGACAGCTTCTTCGACCTGGGTGGGCACTCGCTGCTGGCCACCCGGCTGATCAACCGGGTGCGCGCGGAGACCGGCGCGGTGCTGGGCATCCGCACCCTCTTCGACGCCCCCGTGGTGGCCGACCTGGCCCGCCGTCTGCCGGAGGCGCCCGCCGCGCCGGACACCGCGTTCACCCCCGGGGCCCGGCCCGCGCACATCCCGCTGTCCGCCGCCCAGCGCAGGCTGTGGTTCTTCAGCCAGTTCGCCGGGCCCAACTCCGTGTACAACATGGCCTTCGCCACGCGGCTGCGCGGGGACCTGAACGAGGACGCCCTGCGGGCGGCCCTGCACGACGTGCTCGAGCGGCACGAGAGCCTGCGCACCCAGGTGGTCGAGGGTGGCGGCGAGCCCGGCCAGCGGATCTGCTCGGCCGACGGGCTGCCCGTGCAGACGCTCGCGGTGCCCGAGTCGGCGCTGGCCGACCGGCTCGCCGAGGCCGCCGGGCACGTCTTCGACCTCACCGCCGAGCTGCCCGTGCGCGCCCTGCTCTGCCGCACCGGGCCGCGAGACCACGTGCTGCTGCTCGTCCTGCACCACATCGCCGCCGACGGCTGGTCCCTGTCCCCGCTGGCCCGCGACCTGTCCACCGCCTACCGCGCCCGACTCGACGGGAAGCGTCCCCAGTGGGCGAGTGTGCCGGTGCAGTACGCCGACTACGCGCTCCAGCAGCGCACCCCCGACCCCGCCCACTGGGTCGAGGTGCTGCGGGGCCTCCCGGACGTGCTGCCGCTGCCCACCGACCACTCCCGGCCGCCGGTGTCCGCGCACCGCGGGGAGAGCGTCAGCTTCCGACTGGACGCCGCCCTGCACGGCCGGATCACCGAGCTGGCCCGCGCGCACCGGGCGAGCGTGTTCATGGTGTTGCACGCCGCGATCGCCGGCCTGCTGTACCGCCTGGGGGCGGGCGTGGACATCCCCATCGGCACCCCGGTCGCCGGGCGGCACGACGCCGCGCTGCACGACACCATCGGCTGCTTCATCAACACCGTGGTGCTGCGCACCGACCTGTCCGGCACGCCCACCTTCGCCGAGCTGCTGGCGCGGGTGCGCACGGTGGACCTGGACGCGTTCGCCCACCAGGACGTGCCGTTCGAGCAGGTGGTGGAAGCGCTCAACCCGCCGCGCTCGCTGTCCCGGCACCCGCTGTTCCAGGTGATGCTGGCCATCCAGGACACCCCGGCCGCCGAGTTCACCCTGCCCGGGGTGCGCGCCGAGCCCGTGGCCGTGCACGGCGGGGCCTCGCGACTGGACCTGCTGTGGAGCCTGCGCCAGGAGCCCGACGGGATCGACGGGCTGCTTGAGTACAACACCGAGCTCTTCACCCCCGCCACGGCGCGACTGATGCTGGCCCGCCTGGACCTGTTGCTGCGCGCCGCCGTCGCCGACCCGGACCGCCCGATCACCGACCTGCCGGTGCTCGTCCCCGGTGAGCGGGAACGGCTGCTCACCCGCTGGAACGACACGGCGCGGACCGTGCCGGACACCTCGGTGCACGCCCTGTTCGCCGAGCGGGCACGCACCACGCCCGAGGCGCTGGCGGTGGACGACCTCACCTACCGGCAACTGGCGGAGCGGGTCGAGCAGCTCGCCGAGCGGTTCCGCGAACTCGGGGCCGGTCCGGGCAGCCTGATCGCCCTGGTGCTTCACCGCACCACCGACCTGCCCGCCGCGATGCTGGCCGCCGACCTCGTCGGAGCGGCCCACCTGCCCCTGGAACCCGGGCTGCCGCCGGAGCGCCTCACCGCGCTGCTCGCCGACGCGCGACCGGCACTGGTGGTGGACGACGAGAACGGCCCGCGCGTCACGGCCCGCCCGGGGACACCGGTGCCCGAGGACACCGCCTACGTCCGGTACACCTCCGGGTCCACCGGGCGCCCCAAGGGCGTGGTGGTATCCAGGTCCGCGCGGCTCAACCTGCTGCATGCCATGCGCGAGCGCTTGGACCTCACCCCGGCGGACCGGGTATTGGCCTCCGCACCGGTCGGATTCGACATCTCCGAGCTGGAGCTGTTGCTGCCCTTGATGACCGGAGCCGCGCAGGTGCTCGCGGACCGCGACACCGTGCGCGAGCCGGACGAGCTGCTGGCCCTGCTGGAGCGCCGCCAGGTCACCGTGGTGCAGGCGACGCCCTCGCTGTGGCTCGCCCTGGCCGCCCGTCGCCCGGAGTGCCTGCGCCGGGTGCGTGCGCTGATCGGCGGAGAGGCCGTGCCCAGCGGACTGGCCGAGGAACTGCGCGGCCAGGTGACCTCCCTGCTGGCCTGCTACGGGCCGACCGAGACCACCGTGTGGTCCACCACGTTCCCGGTCACCGGCGCCACCGGAGCCACCGTCCCCATTGGACGACCCTTGTGGAACACCCGCTGCCACGTGCTGGACGAGCGGTTGAACCTGGTGCCTCCCGGTGTGCTCGGCGAGCTCTACCTGGCCGGGGACGGGGTGGCCACGGGCTACCTGCGCCAGCCGGGCCTCACCGCCTCGCGCTTCCTGCCCGACCCGTACGGGCCGCCCGGCGGCCGCATGTACCGCACCGGGGATCTCGCCTCCCGGAGCGCGGATGGAGTGCTCAGCTTCCACGGGCGCACCGACGACCAGGTCAAGGTGCGCGGCCACCGCGTGGAGTTGGGCGAGGTGGAGGCGGTGCTCGCCCAGCACGCCGACGTGCACGCGGCCGCGGTGACCGTGCACCGCAAGGGCGTGCTGGTCGGCTACCTGGTGCCCGCCGTGGCCGAGCCGGACCTGTCCGCGATCGGCGCGCACATGGCGCGGCACCTGCCCGACCACATGGTGCCCGCCCGGCTGGTCGCGGTGCGCGAGTTCCCCTTGAGCGCCAACGGGAAGGTGCGGCGCGACCAACTGCCCGAGCCGGACTGGTCCGTGGCCGCCGAAATCACGGCCACCCCGGGGGAGCAACTGGTGTGCGGGCTGTTCGCCGACGTGCTCGAGCTGCCCTCGGTCCGCCCCGGCGAGAACTTCTTCGAGCTGGGCGGGCATTCGCTGGTGGCGGCGAGGCTGATCGCTCGGGTGCGCGCGGTGTTCGGCGTGGCCCTGGGCGTGCGAGACGTGTTCACCGCCCCCACCCCGGCGGCGCTCGCCGCGCGCCTCGCCGGAGCGGCCGAGGCCGGTCCGCTGGTGCCCCTGCGCACCGGGGGATCCGCCGCACCGCTGTGCTGCGTGCCGGCGTTGAGCGGCCTGAGCGGCGTGTACGCGGGACTGCTGCCCCACCTGGATGGAGAGCACCCGGTGTACGGCCTGCACACGGACGCCCTGCCGGACTCGATCGAGGAGCTGGCCGAGCACCACGTCACGGCCCTGCGCGCCGCCCACCCCGAGGGGCCCTACCACCTGCTCGGCTGGTCCTTCGGTGGATTGGTGGCGCATGCGATGGCCGTGCGGCTGCGGGAGCTCGGCGCCTCCGTCGGCCTGCTGGTCGTGGTCGACTCGGTCGCGGGCGCGGTGGCCGAGGCGGGGCCGGTCGAGGAGCGGATCAACCGACTGCTGGGCCGTGACAGCGCGCCGCTGGTCGCGGTGGCGCGCAACAACGAACGGCTGCTGCGGGCCTACCAACCGCCGGTCTACCCGGGGGACGTCGTGTACTTCAACGCGGCGGGCGGCGCGAACCACGAGCGGTGGCGGTCGCACGTCGGCGGGCGGCTCACCGTTCACCAATTGGCCGCGGCGCACCACGAAGTATTCCAGCCCGAGCACGTGGCCGAGGCCGGCGCGCTGCTCCAGGACGAACTGAGGAGGACGCGATGATCGACCACCTGCCCGCCGGGGCTCGTGTGGTGGTGCGGCTGCCCAACGGACCGGGCCTGGCCCAGGCGCTGCTCGACTGCTTCGACCGCGAGCTCGTCGCGGTGCCCATGCACCCGCGCAGCACGGACGCCGCGGTGCGCGGCATCGTCGACCGGGTCGCCGCCTGCGCCGTGCTGGACGAGCACGGGCTGCACGACACCGGCCACCCCGCCGCGCACCCGGAGGCCGAGGGCCTGGCGTTCCTGATGTTCACCTCGGGCTCCACCGGCCCGCAGAAGGGCGTCATGCTCAGCCGGATGGCGGTGCTGGGCAACGCGGCCAAGACCGCCGCGCTCCATGGGCTCACCCCCGACCGGCCGCACGGCACCTGCCTGCCGCTGTACCACTGCAACGCGCTGGTCATGTCCCTGTTGGGCACGCACCTCACCGGCACGCCGCTGGTGCTGCACAACGGCACGGACCCGGCCGGGTACTTCGCCGCGCTGCGGGCCGCCGGGGCCCGGACCGCCTCCATCGTGCCCGCGCTGCTGGCCGACCTGCTGGACGTCGCGCCGGAGTGGCCGGAGGGCCTGGAGTACCTCATCACCGCGGCCGCGCCGCTGACGCCGGAGCTGGCCCGCCGCTTCCACGCCCGCTACGGCCCGAGGCTGCGCCAGGGCTACGGCCTGACCGAGGCGGTGAACTTCAGCTTCACCACGCCCCTGCTCGACGGGCCCGCGTTCACCCGCCAGTACCTGGACCAGCACCCGCCGGTCGGCGTGGCGCTGCCGGAGACGGAGCTGCGGCTGGTCGACGGCGAGGTGTGGGTGCGCACCCCGGACATGATGCGCGGCTACTGGCGGGACCCGGCGGCCACGGCGGCGGCGCTGACCGAGGACGGCTGGCTGCGCACCGGAGACCTCGGGGAGTTGCGCGAGGGCCTGCTGGTGCTGCGGGGCCGGGCCGGCGAGCGCATCAACCGGGGCGGCGAGAAGCACTACCCCCTGGAAGTCGAGCGGCTCTGGCGCGAGGCCGGACTCGACGGGCGGTTCGCGGCGGTGGCCGTCGCCGAACCCACGCTCGGCCAGGAGATCGGGCTCGTCGCCACCGACCAGTCGGTGGAGGCCGTGCGCGCGGTATGCGAGCGCAGCCCGCTGCGGCCCGCCGCGATGCAATGGGGCGGATTCCAGGCCACCTCGACCGGCAAACCCCAGCGCAAGGCCATGGGCCGCTCGCTGGTCGCGCTGCGGTACGCGCCCGCCCGGTACGAGCGGCTGCTGCGGTACGCCTCGGCCACCGCGCACGACCTGCTCCGCTCCGGCGCGGACGATGCCGGGCTGCGCGCCCTGGCCGAGCACGTCACCGAGCCCGCGCGCGAGGGCGAGGAGCCGGTGTTCGAGGCGCTGGAGTTCATGCGCACCCACTGGCACCGGCGGGCCGATCCCGAGCTGGTGGAGGCGAAGGCCCGCTGGCGCGAGCGGTTGAGCACCGAGTGGCCCCTGGCCGGGTACACCGAGCTCGCCGACCGCCTGCGCGAGGCCCACCCGGGCGCGGAGGTGTCCAGCCACCTGCCCACGATCACGACCGCCGAGGGCTGCCCGTGGGCGCTCGGCCCCCTGCTGTCCTTCATGGAATTCCCCACCCAAGAGCCAGGCAGCCGGTGGCACGGGCTCGCCCGACTGCGCGAGGCGGGCTTCGCCGTCGTCGGCTGCGCGGTGCTGCGCGCGGGCCGCCACGACCTCGGCGGCGTGCTGTGGGCCCACACCCCGACCAGCGAGAACAGAGGCAACGCATGAGCAGGATGAAGCAGGTCCCCGACCACGAGGACGAGGTGTTGGACCTGGAGCGACACCAGGACCCCAGCCGCAATTGCATCACCCCGGTGGTGCAACTGCCCCCGGAGGTCGCCCTGACCGTCGTGAACGCGCTCGCCGGGCTGGTCCGCCATGCCCACCAGCGGGAACA
Organism: Archangium primigenium; assembly: GCF_016904885.1. Taxonomy (NCBI): domain Bacteria; kingdom Pseudomonadati; phylum Myxococcota; class Myxococcia; order Myxococcales; family Archangiaceae; genus Melittangium; species [Archangium] primigenium. The sequence goes on along the minus strand of NZ_JADWYI010000001.1, from coordinate 3,254,582 downwards.
CCAGTCCCCCACCCCACCCCGCGCGCTCAAGGAGGCGCAGGCGTTCGAGGAGGGTGACGTGTTCATGCTGGCTCCCCCGTTCGAGGGCTACTTCGCCGACCGCTACCTGATGGACTTCTATGACACGCAGGAGCGCGGCATCTGCTCCCGCATGCACCTGCACACGGGCCTGCGCTTCGTGCGGATGATGACCGGCCCGGACACCACCATCCGCGTCTCCAGCCTGTCCCCGCTGATCGTCCGCTCCCGCCCGGACTGGACGGCCCCCCTGCACACCTTCGTCGACGCCCTGCCGGACACCCCGGAAGGCGTGCACCGGGAACGGTACAACGTCGTCGTGCCCTCGAACTGCTGGGTGGACATGCAGATCCCCCGGGGCGTCTCGCACCAGTTCAACGCGGTCGGTCCCCATGCCGTGATTGACTCGGTGCACCCGGAGGAGTCCATCGAGACCCTGCGCGAAGGCATGTCCGGGTACCGGATGATGGCGCAGACCATCTTCCTGGCGGAGCACCGCAGCTCCTCCTCCACCTGCGCCGACACCGGCGACGAGGGCTGAAACCTGGACTTCTCGGGCGCGGACCTCGCCGCGCCTGGCGTCCCACTCCCGACTGGCAGGATTGTCCGGAGGGCGGGAACCCGGTCCCGGTAAGTCTTACCGCCGCGGGACGGGGCCCCCACGCATCCTCCCTTGTAACTCCTCGGAATCCCTGGGCATCTCCGGCCCTGGTGCCTTGGCATCCGGACTGCAATGACCTCCGGACACGAAGTCGGGAACGGGCAGCACGGGGCAGTCAGGGCGGGTCGGGGTTCGGGGTTGGACGGGGCGGGTCGGGGAAGGAACCGTTTCAGGAAGCGTGGGGGCAACACGGGGCAGTGGGGACGGCGACACTTCGGGGGAAGTGGAGCACTCAAGGAGAATCGGGGGGGAGCCGCGGGGGTGGCTCCTCCCCGATTTTCTTTGGGGCCTTCGCCCGTCCCTCGGGCGGTACGGCGCTAGTCACCCAGGGCCAGCGCGAGCACCTGCTGCCGGTTGAAGGGCTTGCGCAGTTGGCGCAGGAGCCGGGACGCGCCGAACTCCGCCTGCAGCTCCGTCCAGGAGTAGTCCGAGTAGGCCGAGCAGAGCACCACCGGCAAGGTGGGCGCCACCCGTCGCAGGTGCCGCAGCGTCTCGGCGCCGTTCCAGCCCGGGGGCATCCGGTAGTCGAGGAAGACCAGGGCATGGGGCCGGCCCTCGGCCAGCGCCTCGCGCACCCGGGCCACGCCCTCCTCGCCCTGGTAGGCGGACTCCACCTCCACCACCGTCTTGCCCACGTGGGAGTCCGCGGCCTCGGGACCGAAGAGCGCGTCGGCCATCAGGTCCAGCTCGCCCCGGCTCTTGAGCGGCTCGTCGGTGAGGATGCGGCGGAAGTCGGTGTGGATGGCCTCCGAGTCGTCGATGACGAGGAGACGCCTGGGGCTCGGGTGGGTGCTCATGTCTCCGCCTGGGCAGGGGGTGAGGGAATCACCAGCGTGAAGGTCGCGCCCTGACCGGGGCCCTCACTCTCCGCCTTGAGGACGCCGCCCAGTTCCTGGGCCGCCAGGGCGCTCGAGTGCAGGCCAAAGCCATGCCCCTCCTGACGCGTGGTGAAACCATACTGGAAGATGCGCGTGAGCAGCTCGGGCGCGATGCCCATGCCGTTGTCGCGCAGGGCGATGTGGATGGAGCCCTCGGCGGAGCGCCGCAGCAGCACGACGAGGCGCCGCGAGTCCTCGGGCACGGGATCCAGGGCGTACTTGGCGTTGCTCACCAGGTTGACGAGGATCATCAACATCTTGTGCTTGTCCGTGAAGATGGGCGGCACGGGCTCCAGGCGCCGCTCCACCGTCACGTGGTGGCGCGTGAGGCCCGCGGCGTTGATGCGCAGCGCGTCCTCCACCAACTCCGAGAGCACCACCGGCTCGTACAGACGCGGCGTGCGGGCGTAATCCTGCTGCACTTTGACAATCTCCCCGATGTGCTCGGTGTAGCGGCTGACGTCCTCCAGCAGGGAGATGACCTCCTGGCGCTCGTCGAGCAGGTTTTGTCCGAGCTTGTCGAGAAAGGGCGTGAGCAGCTTGCCCCGCTCGTCCTCGGTGAGGAAGACGGCGAGATCCGCCTGCCGCGATTGGAGCAGCTGGGCCACCCGGCTCACATGGTCCAGGCGCATGCCCAGCACGCGCTCCTTGGCGACCTGGGAGGACGTGTAGACGCTCGTCAGCACATTGCCCACGTTGTGCAGCACGTTGGTGGCGATCTCCGCCATGCCCGTGCGCCGCGCCGTCTGCACCAGCTGCTGGTGGACCGACTTGAGCTCGCGTGTGCGGTCCTCCACGCGCTGCTCGAGCCCCTCGTTGGCCGTGCGCAGGTCCGCTTCCCGGTGGCGCAGCCGGTTGGCCATGGCCTCGAAGGCCTTGGCCAGCTGGCCCAACTCGTCCTCGCGCGCGGTGGCCAGGTTCACCTGGAAGTCGCCCGAGGAGATGCGCGCGGTGGCTTGGGTGAAGTCCAGCAGGGGCCGGCTGATCTGCGTGCGCAGCACCCAGGACATGATGCCCAGCTCCAGGAGCAGCGACAGCACGCCGAGCAGCAGCACGATGCGCGCCCCCTGGAGGGCGGGCCGGGACACCACGTGCTCGGGCAGCACGGTGACGAAGTTCCAGTCCGTGCCGTGCAGTCGCGCCACGGCGAGCCACACCCCTTGAGAGGGCAGCTCCACCACGGGCTCGCCCGGGCGGCTTCTCACGCGCTCCACGAGCTCGTGCAGGAGCGCCTGATCCTGCTCGCGCAGGAGCTGCCCGTCGGACGCCTTCATCCGCGGATGGGCGATGAGCTCGCCGTCGTCGCGGAAGAGGACGTTGTACGACTGGGGCAGGTGGTCATTGAGGGTGCGGCGGATCAGCTCCTCGAGCATGACGTCATGGCTGATGGCCGCCACGTAACGGCCGTCCACGTCCAGGGGCGTGGTGACCGTGACCATCCACTTCGCGGAGGCCTCCTCCTTGGTGACCCGGGTCCAGACCGGCCGCCGCGTGGGGTTGTTCGCGGGCAGGCTCGTCTGGAAGTACTCCAGGGAGAGCGGATCGAAGGAGGACTCGATCTCCAGGCTGATGTCGGGGCGCTCGGGCCAGTAGGTGAGCATCGGCCCCTCGGGCAGGGTGATGAAGGTGTCGACGAAGCGGACGCGGAAGGCCGGGCCGTACTGGGCGAGCACGTCATACGCGACCAGGATCCGGTGGCGCAGCCCGCCATCCAGCGCGACGCCCGGGGGGATGAAGGCGCCCACCCCCGCCGTATTCTCGGAGCCGGTGGGCCGGGTGCGCACGGTGCCGTCGGGCAGCCGCGTGAACAGGCGGTGGAAGCGCGCGTCCTCGTCGGGAGCCGGGGCGGCGCGCACCCGGGCCGCCAGGTCTCGAGCGAGCAACGACTGGGTGTCCTCGGCCAGCAGGAAGATGGACTCCTCCTGGGTGCCGCGCTGATCCACGTACTGGGACAGCTGGGCCAGGGCCTCGGCCCGCAGCGTGTGCCGCATGTGCAGGAAGCTGAAGAGCGTCGAGAGCGCGATGACGACCGCGATGCGCACCCCCATCTTGGTGAGCGTCGAGCGGGCCAGGGGCGAATGCGAAGGAGGCGGGTGTGACATGGTGAAAAGGCGCGCGAACGCCATGCCCCCAAGAGGCGGAAGCCCTCGTGGGCCCGGGTCCTCGTAGGGCATGCCCGGGGCCCGCGCCAGTTTCACGCCGCGCTTGAACGTCTGACGCGCCCGCCACGGCGGGCACGACCGTCACGGGCGCCCGTCCCGCTACCTGATGGGGAACATGGAATTCCCGGTGGCCGTCTTGTCGGCGGGGACTTCCTCCTGGATCACGTCCCAGTGCTCCACGAAGCGCCCGTTCACGACCTTGAAGATGTCGACCCCGATCATGGTCTTGTCCCCCCAACCGACGTAGCGGCCGTGGATCATCACGAACTCGCCGTTCTCGAGGACGAGACCGGGCTCGTAGCGGAAGTCGGCCTTGAGGCTCGGGATCAGCTTGCGGAAGAAGTCCGTCCCGTTCGGCATGCGCGGGTTGTGCTGGATGTAGCCAGGGTCCCAATACTTATCGAGGACCGTCAGGTCCCGGTCGATGAACAGCCCGGTCATTGCCGCGGTCACGAGATCTTTGTTGTTCATGGATTGCCTTTCAACGTGTTGTGAGTGGAGGAGGCGCGTCAACGGTGCCGAGGTACTCGCCGAGCCGAAGCTCCACCTCGAGTCCCCTGCGAGCGAAGTGCTGGCCGAGGCGGGCGAGACCGGCCTGGAAAGCGGGTGCGGAGAGCGAACGCGTATACTCGGCGTAGGCCGCCGAGAGGTCCGCGTCCGGGGGAAGCGACGCGCGGTTGATTTGCGCTTTCGCGGCGGCGACGACGGTCTTGTCGAACGAGGCGATCCGGGTGGAAATCCCGTCCACGAACGCGTCGAGTTCGTCGTCCGGCAGGCTTCGCGTGATCCAGCCGTAGCGCTCCGCGAGTCCGGCGTCGTAGTCCTGGCTCGTGAGGATCGCCTCGAGGCCGCGATCCCGGCCGATGAGGCGAGGCAGACGCTCGCTCCCGCCCCCTCCTGGCAGGATGCCGGTGCCGACTTCCGGCTGCCCGAACAGGGCCTGCTCTCGGCTCGCGTAACGCAGGTCGCACGCCAGCGCGAACTCGTTGCCCCCTCCACGCGTTCGCCCGCGGATCTTCGCGATGCTCACGAACGGCGCCTTCGAGAGGCGGAGCACCAGGTCGACCCACGTCGGGACCTCGGACCCATCCGGCCCCACGGTGGACGGAAACCGGGCGGCCTGCCGGAGATCGAAATGATTGAAAAAGAAGCCTTCGGTGCCACTCGCGAAGACGACGACCTGGACACGCTCGTCGGTCGACAGTTCGACGACGACGTCGTGAAGGCGTGCCACCGTCTCCGGAACAATCACGTTCGTCGGCGGATCGGCGAAGGTGACGGTGGCTGTCCTCGGATTCGGCCTGTCCACGTGGACGATACCCTGCTTGCTCATTCTCGCTCCTGCGCTGTCTCGCTCTGGCTATTGGCCGAGGAAACGATTCACGTCCGCCGCGAACTCCTCCGGGTATTGGAACAAGAAGGCGTGTCCCGCGTCCGGATAGAGTCGCAGCTGCGCGTTGGGAATGTGCCTGGCCAGCAAAGAGGAATTGGCCGTCGGCACCATGATGTCGTTGTCGCCGTTGGCGACCAGCGTCGGTTGCCGGATCGCGTGGAGGCGTGAGAGCTTCGACGCGTTGGGAATGCCCCAGGTCGAGATCGCGGTCAGGTGCGCGTTGACCGTATCGCGAGACACCGGGACATCCCTGTCGGCCTGTCGCGAGCGCAGGCGCCCGAGGAACTCCCTTCCCCTGGCGCGGCTCGACTCGGACTTCTCGAAGAAGAGGGTCAGCATCCCCTCGGCGTCGATCTGCTCGCGCAGCGCGACCTCGAGCACCTCCGGCACGTAGCGGTGCATGCCCTCGCCGCCCTGCGGACCCGTCCCCGCGAGCACGAGGCGGCGGACCTGATGAGGTCTCATCAACGCGAACTCTTGCGCCACGAAGCCCCCGAGCGAGAAGCCCAGGAGGTCGACGCGGGCCAACTTGAGCGCATCGGTGAAAGCGATGGCGCCATGAGCCATCTCGGCCACGGTATCGGGCGTCTTGCCGCTCGAGCCTCCGACGCCGACGTTGTCGACGAGGATGACCTCGCGCTGCTCGGCGAGCGCATCCACGAGCGCCGGATCCCAGTTGTCGAGATTGGCCCGGTAGTGCACGAAGCAGACGAGCGGCTTCGTCGAGCCATCGCTCTTTCCGAACCGCCGATAGGCATACGTCACCCCGTTCGACGCCTTGATTGCCAGATTTGGAGCGTTCGCCTGTCCGACCTTCGCCATGCCTTGTTCCTCGTGAGCGGCTCGTGGAAGCGCCGAGCGCGGAATGAACAATCTCAATGACGGGCCTTCTCCACCAGTGGCGGGACTGACAATGTTCGGTCTATTCTCGCCAGATGTTCTTCCACCTGATTCTCGAGGGCGTCGCGGACAGTTCGCTGGGCGTGGCGCTCGACGTCGTCGCCACCGCGGCCCATCTCACCGACTCCGGGCGCGGGCCAACACCTCGCGGTGGCAAGGCGCTGCTCCAGCGCGTGGTGTCCATCGACGGCGAGCCGGTGCGTTCGTCGGCCGGGCGGTCAATCGCCGTGGATGGCGCATTCAACCCTCGCGCTCTGGGCCCAGGCGATGTCGTCCTGTTGCCGGGCTTCTTCTCGGCGAGTGCCCGCACCGTCGAGAAGCTCCTGGCGCGGGAGGACACTCGCCGCGCGGCCGAACTGCTCGCGAAGCTCGCCTCCAAGGACGTGCTCCTCGCCGCGTCGTGCTCCGCCACGTTCGTGCTCGCCGCGTCGGGCGTGCTCGACGGGCGGTCCGCGACGACGTCGTGGTGGCTCGCGCCCGATTTCGCACGGCGGTTTCCGAAGGTCTCCCTGTCCGCCGAGCGCATGGTGGTCGACGAGGGGAAAGTCATCACGGCGGGCGCCGCGCTGGCCCACGCCGACCTCGCGCTCACGATCGTCGCGCGAAGGGTGGGTCCTTCCCTCCCCCACCTCGTGGCGCGCTACCTCGTGCTCGACGAGCGCTCGTCCCAGGCCCGCTACATGGTGCACGAGCACCTTCGAGCGAACGATCCCACGGTCCTCGCGATCGAGCGCTTCGTCACCCAGAACGTGGAGCGTCAGGTGTCGCTCGAGGAGCTCGCGCGCGCGGCGCATGTGTCGTCGCGGACGCTCGCCCGCCGCGTCCGGACGAGTCTGGGCATGACACCGCAGGAGTTCGTCCATCGCCTGCGCGTGCGCCGCGCCATCCACCTCCTCGAGACCACCCACGACGCGGTTGACGACATCGCCGCGCGGGTGGGCTACGCCGACGCGGCCGCCTTCCGGCGCGTCTTCCGCCGCTACACAGGAGAGTCGCCGCGGCAGTTCCGCGATCCGGGCTAATCCGCCACGGGTTCGAGCGCCCGTTCCACCGTCAGTTCGTGGTTGAGCATGGCGGCGGCGTGCACGGCGGAGGCCGCCGCGAAGATGGCGCCTTGCATGCCCGTCTGGAGGTCGCCCCCCGCGTAGATGCCGGGGATGGACGTCTCACGGGTCATCGGGTCGACCCGCACGAAACCGTTCTCGTCGAGGCGCACGTCCAGGGCGCGCACCACGTCGACGTGCCGTTGCGGAGGATGCGCGAACAACACCTCACACACGAGGGGTTCACCCTCCGAGAACTCGATGCGCTCCAGACGCGTCCCGTTCGGGACCAGGCGCGTGACGGGCCGCGTCTCGATTCGGATGCCCATCGCATCGAACTGGGCACGTAGGGGGGCTGGAACATCGAAGGCGCCGCCCGTCAGGACAATCACCTCCCGCGCCCATCCCGGAAGCTGCAAGGGGAAATGGAGGAATTGCGCCCCTCGCGCGAGGTAGGCCCACCGGCGGTCTCGGACTTCCCATCCATGACAGTAGGGGCATTGGAAGATGGCGTGGCCCCACAGCTCGCGGAACCCCTCGATCTCAAGCACTTCGTCGATCATCCCCGTGCACAGGAGGATCCGCCTCGCCTGGACCTTGCCTGTCGGCAGCGAGACCTCGAACGCGCCACGGGCGCCCGTGATGGCTTCGATCCGCGCGTCGCGCACCTCGACGTTCGGATAGGCCGCGAGCTGTTCGCGTCCCATCGCCCGGAATTCGCCGGGAGGCGTTCCGTCCCGCGTGACGAAGTTGTGGAGGTGTTCGGCCGCGGCGTTCCTGCGCGGCCCCGCATCGCAAAGCAAGACACGCTTGCAGGCACGGCCAAGGGCAAGCGCGGCGGACAAGCCGGCGGGGCCGCCACCCACGATGACGACGTCGTAAGACATAGGGGTCTCCCGGGTCGAGTGAGGAAGGGACTTCCGGTCTCACTCGCCATGCCCCTGTCGTAACGCCCTCCCCTCGCGCCCAGGAGGGCGTGGCTTTCGGTGGGATCGGCGGGTTCTTGGCCACGCAGGACCCGCGTCTCCAGTCCGAACGCTAGCGGCCGGACTCGCGGTCCCAGGTGCCGGAGCGGCCGCCCGCCTTGTGGTCCAGTTGCACGCGCTCGAGCACCATGCCCCGGTCCATGCTCTTGCACATGTCGTAGACCGTGAGCGCCGCCGCGCAGGCCGCCGTCAGGGCCTCCATCTCCACGCCCGTGCGGTCCACCGTGCGCACCGTGACGCGGATCTCCAGGCCCTCGGGCCCAGGCGTGGGAATCACCTCCACGCCGGACAGGGCGATGGGATGGCACAGGGGGATGACGTCCGGCGTGCGCTTGGCCGCCATGACGCCCGCCAGCCGCGCCGCCGCCAGCACATCCCCCTTCTCCACCTTGCCCTGGAGGATGCGCTCCAGGGTCTCGGGCAGCATGCGCAGGTGCGCCGTGGCCACCGCCACCCGTTCCGTCTTCTCCTTGCCACCCACATCGACCATTTTCACCGCGTCACCGCCTCCGCCACCGCGGCGATCAGGTCGTCCGCGATGTCATCTGGATCTTCCAGGCCCACCGACACGCGGATGAGGCTCTCGCCAATGCCCGCCGCCTGCCGCTCCTCGGGCGTCATCCGCCGCGCGCTCGCGCTCGCCGCGTGCATCACCAGGGTTCCCACGTCCCCGAGCGACGGTCCCGGCCGGGCCACCTTCACCGCCTCCAGGAAACGGAAGCACTCCGGCCGACCCGCCCCCTGGATGTCGAAGGCCACCATGCCCCCGAAGCCACCCTCCAGCAGCTCGCGCGCCACCTCGTGGTCTGGATGCGTCGCCAGCCCCGGGTAGTGCACCCGCGCCACGTGCGGCGACTCGGACAGCCGGCGCGCCACGTGCGCCGCGTGCTCGCAGTGGGCCTTCATGCGCACCGGCAGCGTGCGGATGCCCCGCAGCGTCAGCCACGCCTCGAAAGGCCCCAGCACGTCGCCGTGGAACAGGCGCGCGGCCCGGAGCGGCTCCACCTTCTCGCGCCGCCCGCTCACCGTGCCGCCCAGGGCATCGCTGTGCCCGTTGAGCCACTTCGTCGTGGATTGGAGGGCGTAGTCCGCCCCCAGCTCGCACGCCCGCTGCCCATACGGCGACGGGAAGGTGGCGTCCACGGCCAGCGCCGCCCCCACCTCCTGGCACACCCGCGACAGGGCGCGGATGTCCGGCACGCGCAGGAGCGGGTTGGTGACACTCTCGGCGAGCACCAGCCGGGGACGGAGCGTGCGCAGACGCTCGGGCGTCGTGGGGTCCGTCAGCAGGAGCGCCTCCAGGCGCACCCCGGCCCGCGCCGCCAGGCTCTTGTAGAGCGAGCGGGTGACGCCATAGCCATCCGCGGCCATGACCACCGTGTCGCCCGCGCGCAGGCCCTGGGCCTCGAAGACGGCCCGGAGCGCGGCCATGCCGCTGGCGTAGGCGACGCAGGCCTCCGCGCCCTCCAGCGCCGCCACCGCCTCCTCCAGCAGGGCGGCGTTGGGCGCGGAGATGCGCGAGTAGACGTAGTCCTTGCCGTCCAGGGCCCCGTCCAGCGTGTCGCTGTCCTCGAAGTAGCTGACGGCGGACACGTGGATGGGCGGCACCACGGGAAGGGACTGGCTGCCCGTGAGGCGCGAGCCCGCGTGCACCGCCACCGTCTGGCGTTTGGTGCTCACGACCCCTCTTCGATGAGCCAACGCTCGGCGTCGATCGCCGCCATGCAGCCCGTGCCCGCGGCGGTGATGGCCTGACGGTAGTAGCTGTCCTGCACGTCACCACAGGCGAACACGCCCGGCACCGCGGTGCGGGTGCTGCCCGGCACCGTCTTGAGGTAGCCCGTCTCGTGCGTCTCCAGGGCGCCCTTGAACAGGCCCGTGGTGGGCGTATGGCCGATGGCCACGAACAGGCCGGTGGCGGTCACCTGGCGGGTGTCCCCCGACTTGAGGTTCTTCACCACCGCGCCCGTCATGCCCTTGGCGTCACCGAGCACCTCCTCCACGGCGCTGTCCCAGAGGATGGAGATCTTCGGGTTGTTGAACACCCGGTCCTGCATCACCTTGGAGGCGCGCAGGGAGTCGCGGCGGTGGATGAGGGTCACGCTCTTGACGATCTTCGCCAGGTAGGTGGCCTCCTCCATGGCGGTGTCGCCGCCGCCCACCACGAGCACGTCCTGGTTCTTGTAGAAGGCGCCGTCACAGGTGGCGCACGCGGACACGCCGCGGTTCTTGTACTGGTCCTCGCCCTTGATGTGCAGCCACTTGGCGCTCGCCCCGGTGGCGATGATGACGGTCTCCGAGTAACAGCTCTCCGTCTCGCCCTGGATGAAGAAGGGGCGCTTGCTCAGGTCCACCTTCACCACGTTCTCCATGTGGATGACGGTGCCAAAGCGCTCGGCCTGCTTCTGGAAGTGGTCCATCAGCTCCGGGCCGGTGATGCCGGTGGGAAAGCCCGGGTAGTTCTCCACCTCGGTGGTGATCATCAGCTGGCCGCCGGGCACGCGCTGGGCGTCCTCGAGCGTGGGGCCACCGGCGAACATGACCGGCTGCAGGTTGGCACGCGCGGCGTAGATGGCCGCGGTGTAGCCCGCCGGCCCCGAGCCGATGATGGTCACCTTATTGATCTTCTCCGCCACGGGTCACCGCTCCTGTTTCTCACGAGGGAAAGGGGCAGCAACGTACCAGAGCCTTCCAGGTCGTGGTACGAAGCTGCACCCCATGGATGCTTCACTCCTCAAGAAGGTTGCGCTCTTCGAGGGACTGACCCACAGCCAGCTCCACCGCGTGGCGACGATCGCCCGGCCCCGGGGCTATGAGGTGGGGGCGTGCCTGTTCCGCGAGGGCGACGTCGGCCGGGAGATGTTCATCATCCTGGAGGGCAAGGTCCGCATCTCCCAGCAGGTGCCCGGCATGGGCGAGGAAGCGCTCGCCATCCTCGAGAAGGGTCAGTATTTCGGGGAAATGTCGGTGATCGAGGATATCCCGCGCTCCGCCGATGCCTTCGCCCACACCTCGTGCACGCTGTGGGTCATCGAGCGCGAGCAGCTCGACCAGTTGATGTTCACCGACAAGGACCTGGCGTACGTGCTCCTGTGGAGCTTCGTGCGCACGCTGTCGGTGCGCCTGCGCGAGACGAACGAGAAGATGAAGACGTTCCTCGCGCTCTCCCGCTTCTGACGCCCGCGCGGGCCCTGGGAGAGCCCCGAGAAGGGCCCCCTCGCCCGCCCCCTGGCGGGTTCACGCACCGCTCAATCCCATACAGCCCCGCGTGACACAGCAATCCCGGTGAAAAGCCTGTCACTCCCTGACATGGACGCCAAGCCCTGTCATTGAAACTCTTTCACCAGGATGCAACCAGGCGTCAGGGTTTACCTGAATCCAAACAAACACACCGACCGGTGTTGCTTACGGAATATATTTGTTGGATGCTCAACATCGTTCGGGCGGGCCGGTTCGCGCCTGCCCGGACAGGAGCCAATCCCACACGACACCACCCCTGTTCCGGGCGCCCGGGGCGATGAGCCCTGTCTGGCGTCCCGGGAAAGCCATACCCGCCGCACGCCTTCCACCCTCCCCCAGGTGAGAGGCCTTTCACTGTCTGTCTTCAACTCCCCCGCCCCCCAGGACCCCTCGTGAACAAAACCTCCCTGCTCGCTCGCTTCTCGCTCGCCCTCGCCCTCACCGCCTGTGGGGGTTCCGACCTCTCCGGCACGACGGACAGCCAACCCACGAGCACGGAATCGGAGGTCGCGGGACTCACGGTGCAGAACTGCACCGCGCTCACGCCCCTGGCGGTGAAGGCCTCGGGAGACGATGGCGCGGGCAGCGTGGCCGCCAACAGCCTGGATGACCGCCTGGACACCCGCTGGAGCGCGCTCGGCAAGGGGGCGTGGATCGACTACGACCTGGGCACCAGCACCTCGCTCAAGGGCGCCGCCATCGCCTGGCACCAGGGCCACCTGCGCGCCAACACCTTCACCCTGTCCACCTCCACGGATGGCAGCACGTACACCCCCGTCTATTCCGGCCAGAGCACCGGCAAGACGGTGGAGGCGGAGACATACACCTTCACGGCGCGCACGGCGCGCTACCTGCGCATCACCGTGCAAGGCAATACGCTCAACGACTGGGCGAGCATCGCCGAGGCGCGGGGCTGCCGGGGCAGCACGGCCTCCACGGTGGTGTGGCGCGCGGACTACGAGACCGGGGACCGCAGCCAGTGGGACCGCGAGCAGATGGTCAGCTCGGACCGGCTCCAGGTGACGACGAGCGCGGGCACGCTCGCCCCGCGCCAGGGCCGCTACGCCCTCAAGGCCACGGTGCGCCAGGGCGACAACCCCATCAACTCCAGCGGCAACCGCAACGAGCTGGTGAAGATGACGAACGAGCCCTCGGGCTCGGAGTACTACTACCGCTGGAGCACGATGTTCGACCCCACGTTCCCGAGCGTGCGGACGTGGCAGCTCTTCACGCAGTGGCACCACAGCGGCAACAGCGGCTCGCCGCCCGTGGAGTTCTACGTGTACGGCGAGGAGGTGCGGCTCAACATCGGGGGGGATCCGGGCGTCATCGTGTGGAAGACGCCGCTGGTGCGCGGCAAGTGGCACGACTTCGTCTTCCACGTGAAGTGGAGCGCCAAGGCGAGCGAGGGCTTCGTGGAGCTGTACTACAACGGCGCGCTCGTGCTGCCCAAGCGCTACATCGCCACCCAGTTCTCCGGCCAGGTCAACTACCTCAAGCTCGGGCTGTACCGCAGTGACACGGTGACGCAGACGGGCATCGTCTACCACGACGACTGGGTGATGGCCCGCACGCTGGAGGACGTGCTCTAGTCCCCGGATGGGACTTCCGGCTCGGGTGGGCGCGCGCCTGCGATACCTCTGGATCCAGGCGCGTCGCCGGTGGTGGGGACGGCTGGGCATGGACCTGCTCCTGCTCGCGCTCGTCCTCACCGCCGTCAACGCCTGGCAGACGCGCCGCCTGCCCGTGGGTGCCCCCGCGCCGGACTTCACCCTGCGAGGCCTCGACGGACAGCCCGTGCGGCTGTCCGCGCTGCGCGGCCAGCGCGTGGTGCTCGCCTTCTGGGCCCCCTGGTGCGGGGTGTGCAAGGCCGAGTCCTCCACCCTGTCCTGGCTCCAGCGGCTGATGGGGGGTCGGCCCGGGTGCTGAGCGTGGCGGTGGCCTACGAGAACGAGGCCGACGTGCGCCGCTTCGTGCGCGAGCACGCGGTGGACTACCCCGTGCTGCTCGACGGCGACGGGCGGACCCGCGCGTACGCCGTGAACCAGTTCCCCACCACCTTCTTCGTGTCGGCCGAGGGCCGCATCGAGCACGCCGTCACCGGCTACACCCCCCTGCCCGGCATGCTCTGGCGCCTGGGGTGGTGACGCCCGGAAGCCAGCCCCTCGCCCGCTCGCCTGCTCCACGAGCGGCGCACCCGGAACCGCTCGCCGAATAGGCCGCCGGGGATGTGGGTTCGCGGTCCCCATGGCCACCTTCCCTCCAGGTCGCTTTCAACGAACGAGGGATACATGAGCAGCCACGATCAGCCGTTCCTGACCGACATCAACGAGATCCGCCGCCGGGCCCGCGAGCACCTGGAAGAGGGCGCGCTGACGCCGGACTACGAGGGGGACGTCAAGGTCACCATCCAGCTGCTCAACGACGCGCTGGCCACGGAGATCGTCTGCGTGCTGCGCTACAGCTCGCACTACGTCTCCGCGCAAGGCATCCAGAGCGAGTCGGTGAAGGCGGAGTTCGGTGAGCATGCGCGCGAGGAGCAGCAGCACGCGATGCAGCTCGCCGAGCGCATCAACCAGCTCGGTGGTGTGGCCAACTTCAACCCCGAGGGGCTGATGTCGCGCAGCGCCAGCCAGTTCTCCGAGGGCAAGAACCTGGTGGACATGATCCGCGAGGATCTCATCGCCGAGCGCATCGCCGTGCAGACCTACCAGGAGATGATCCGCTACTTCGCCAACCACGACCCGACCACGCGCCGGCTGCTCGAGGAGATCCTCGCCAAGGAGGAGGAGCACGCCAACGACATGCACGACCTGCTCGTCGCGCACCAGGGTCAGCCGATGCTCAACAGCTAGCGGCCCGCCCACCCACGCCGCGGACCTCCGAGGACCTCCACGTCCCCTCCCCGCCGCTCTCACGGCGGAGTGAGGAGCGACGTGAGAGGTCCTCCTTCTTTGGGGCAACCCGCGAGGCCGCCTCTTGACACCGCACGTCGGCTTATGGGAGTAAGCCGATATCGATAATGATAACCATTATCAATATCGGCGACCGCCATCCTGGGAGTGGGGGCTTGGGTTGGGCCGCGGCTGCGGGGCAGGAGACGAGACGGATGGGAGCGAGCACGAGGGTGGCCCTGGTGACGGGAGCCGCGCAGGGGATTGGGGCGGCGGTGGCGCGCGCCCTGTCGGGTGACGCCGTGGTCGTCGCCCTGGACCGGAAGGCGGAGGGCGTGGCGGCGGTGGTCGAGCAGCTGCGCGCCCAGGGCGCCCGGGCCGAGGCCCTGGTGGCCGATGTGAGCGACGCCGCCGAGGTGGACGCGGCGGTCGATCGCATCGAGCGCGAGGTGGGGCCCATCTGCGTGCTGGCCAACGTGGCCGGGGTGCTGCGCATGGGGGCGGTCGCCTCGTACAGCGACGCGGACTGGCAGGCCACCTTCGCGGTCAACACCCACGGGGTGTTCCACGTGAGCCGCGCCGTGGCCCAGCGCATGGTGCCGCGCAAGCAGGGCGTCATCGTCACCGTGGGCTCCAATGCCGCCGGTGTGCCCCGCATGGGCATGGCCGCCTACGCCGCGTCCAAGGCCGCCTCCACCCTGTTCACCAAGTGCCTGGGGCTGGAGCTGGCCGAGCACGGCATCCGGTGCAACGTCGTGTCCCCGGGCTCCACGGACACCGAGATGCAGCGCGCGCTGTGGACGGACGAGCAGGGCGCGCGCGCGGTGATCGCCGGCTCGCCCGAGGCCTTCAAGCTGGGCATTCCGCTGCGCCGCATCGCCACGCCCGAGGACATCGCCGAGGCCGTGTCCTTCCTGGTGTCCGACCGGGCCCGCCACATCACCCTGCACAACCTGTGTGTCGACGGAGGCGCCACGCTCGGCGCCTGAGTCCTCGACCTCCCCCACCTCTTCCCCGTTTCCCCCTGGGTCGGACCGGAGCACGCACTCCGCTTCCCGACACGAAGGTCACCCCTATGTCCGAACGTCCCCTGGCGCAGACGCTGGCCACGCAGTTGCTCGACAGCTACGAGGCGGGCTCCTCCTTCTTCTTCGCGTCCCCCAAGCGCACCCTGCTGGCGCGCGGCACCTTCGCCACCGTGCCTCCCCTGGACGGCCCGGAGGCGCTGCGACGGCTGCCGGAGCAGGTGCGGGCGGCGCTCGACGAGGCGCGCGACGCGGGCCATGACATCCCGGTGGTGGTGGGCGCGGTGCCCTTCGACGGCGCCCACCCGGCGCACCTCGTGGTGCCCATGACGCTGCAGCGCGCGGGCTCGCTCGCCTTCGACGCGGCGGCGCCGCGCGTGGCCGCCCAGAACCCGTTCACCCTGCGGCCCGTGCCCGAGCCCTCCGCCTACCTGCACGGCGTGGCCCAGGCCCTGGAGCTCATGCGCAGCGGCCCCTTGCGCAAGGTGGTGCTGTCGCGCTCGCTGCACCTGGACACGCCCACGCCCATCGACCTGCCCCAGCTCCTGCGCAACCTCGCCCAGCGCAACGCCGCCGGCTACACCTTCGCGGCGGACCTGCCCGCCCACGCGGGCGCGGCCCGCCGCACCCTCATCGGCGCCAGCCCCGAGCTGCTCGTGTCGCGCTCCGGCCTGCAGGTGCTCGCCAATCCGCTCGCGGGCTCGGCCGCGCGCAGCCCGGACCCGGTGGAGGATCAGGCCCGCGCCGCCGCGTTGAGCGTCTCGCCCAAGGACTTGCACGAGCACGCCGTGGTCATCGAGGCCATCGCCGAGGCACTGCGCCCGTACTGCAAGACGCTGGACGTGCCCAAGGGCCCCTCGCTCATCCACACCCCCACCCTGTGGCACCTGTCCAGCCGCATCAGCGGCGAGCTGTTGGACCCCTCCATCTCCTCGCTGACGCTGGCGGCGGCCATGCACCCCACCCCCGCGGTGTGCGGCTACCCGACGCGGCTCGCGCACGAGGCCATCGGCACCATCGAGCCCTTCGACCGCGGCTTCTACACGGGCACGGTGGGCTGGTGCGACGCCACGGGCGACGGACAGTGGGCCGTCACCATCCGCTGCGCCGAGGCGGACGAGCGCACGCTGCGTCTGTTCGCGGGCGCGGGCATCGTGGTCGGCTCCACGCCCGAGTCCGAGCTGGCGGAGACCGAGGCGAAGTTCCGCACCATGTTGCACGCCATGGGCCTGGGCCAGGAGGCGCGGCCGTGAGCGAGTCCTTTCCGGGGTGCCCCACCTGGCCCGAGGAATTCGCCACGCGCTACCGCCAGGCGGGCTACTGGCGCGGGGAGACGTTCGGGCAGCTCCTGCGGGAGCGGGCCGAGCGCCACGGGGCGCGCACCGCGCTCGTCGGCGGCACCCAGCGCCTGAGCTACCGCGAGCTGGACCTGCGCGCGGATCAGCTCGCCGCGGGCTTCCACGCCTTGGGCATCCAGGCGGGAGACCGGGTGGTGGTGCAGCTGCCCAACCTCCCCGAGTTCCTCGAGGTGTGCTTCGCCCTGTTCCGGCTGGGCGCGCTGCCCGTGTTCGCCCTGCCCGCGCACCGCGCCTCGGAGATCGGCTACTTCTGCGAGTTCGCCCAGGCGGCGGCCTACATCATCCCGGACAAGCATGGCGGCTTCGACTACCGCACGCTGGCCGAGCAGGTGCGCGCCCAGGTGCCGACCCTGCGCCACGTGATCGTCGTGGGCGACGCGGGCCCCTTCCGCGCGCTCAAGGACCTCTACGCCGAGCCCCGCGCGCTCACCGGGCCCTCCCCGAGCGACGTGGCCTTCTTCCAGCTCTCGGGCGGGAGCACGGGCGTACCCAAGCTCATCCCGCGCACGCACGACGACTACATCTACAGCCTGCGGGGCAGCGTGGAGATCTGCCAGCTGGACGAGCGGAGCGTCTACCTGTGCGCCCTGCCCGCCTCGCACAACTTCCCCCTCAGCTCGCCGGGCACACTCGGCACGCTGTACGCGGGGGGCACGGTGGTGATGGCCTCCAATCCGAGCCCGGACGAGTGCTTCGCGCTGATCGCCCGCGAGCGGGTGACGATCACCGCGCTGGTGCCGCCTCTCGCCATGATCTGGCTGGAGTCCGCCCAGAGCCGGCGGCATGACCTGTCCAGCCTGCGGGTGCTCCAGGTCGGCGGGGCCCGGCTCAGCGACGAGGCCGCGCGGCGCGTACGCCCCACGCTGGGCTGCACGCTCCAGCAGGTGTTCGGCATGGCCGAGGGCCTGGTCAACTACACCCGCCTGGATGACGCCGAGGAGCGCATCGTCACCACCCAGGGCCGCCCCATCTGCCCGGACGACGAGGTGCGCGTGGTGGACGAGGACGGCCACGACGTGGCGCCGGGGCAGACGGGCCAGTTGCTGACGCGCGGGCCCTACACCATCCGGGGCTACTACCGCGCCGAGGCCCACAACGCCCGGGCCTTCACGCCCGACGGCTTCTACTGCACGGGGGACCTCGTGCGCCTCACGCCCGAGGGCGACCTCGTGGTGGAGGGCCGCGCGAAGGATCAGATCAACCGGGGCGGCGACAAGGTCGCGGCCGAGGAGGTGGAGAACCACCTGCTCGCCCACCCCGCCGTGCACAACGCGGCCGTGGTGGCCGTACCGGATGCGTTCCTCGGGGAGCGCTCCTGCGCGTTCATCATCGCGCGGGACACCCGGCCCACCGCCGCGGCGCTCACCGCCTTCCTGCGCACGCGCGGCCTGGCGGCCTTCAAGATTCCCGACCGCATCGAGTTCGTCGACACCTTCCCCCAGACGGCCGTCGGCAAGGTCAGCAAGAAGGACCTGCGCGCCTCGCTCGCGCGTCCGACGCCGTCCCGGGCCTGAACCCCTCTCCCCTCTTCCTCTCGCACAGGAGTCACTCCATGGGCCTTCCCGCCATCGCCCCCTATTCCATGCCCGGCACGTCCGACCTTCCCAAGAACAAGGTGTCGTGGACGCCCGACGCGAAGCGCGCCGTCCTGCTCATCCACGACATGCAGAACTACTTCGTGGGCGCGTTCACCGCCGGCCAGTCCCCGGTGAACGAGCTGGTGGCCAACATCCAGCGCCTGCGCAAGCACTGCACCTCCCTGGGCATCCCCGTGGTGTTCTCCGCGCAGCCCGGCGGCCAGACGCCCGCGCAGCGCGGCCTGCAGCTGGACATGTGGGGCGCGGGCATCAACGGCGGCCCGGAGCAGAAGCGCATCATCGACGCGCTCGAGCCCGCTCCCGGCGACATCCACCTCACCAAGTGGCGCTACAGCGCGTTCCACAACACCGCGCTCATGGACGTGCTGCGCGAGCAGGGCCGGGACCAGCTCCTCATCACCGGCATCTACGCGCACATCGGCTGCCTGCAGACGGCCACGCACGCCTTCATGAGCGACGTGCAGGCCTTCATGGTGGCCGATGCCCTCGGGGACTTCTCCCGGGAGCAGCACGAGTTCGCGCTCCACTACGCGGCGAAGCTGTGCGGTGTCACCGCCACCACGGATGGCGTCATCGAGCTCCTGGGCCCGGCGCCCCTGACGGCCGCCGCGTCGCTCAGCCCCGAGCGGGTGCGCGAGGACGTGGCCGAGTTGCTCGAGCAGACGGCCGCCGACCTCCGCGAGGACGAGAACCTGCTCGAGCGCGGCATGGACTCCATCCGCATCATGAGCCTGGTGGAGCGCTGGCGCCGCACGGGCGCCGAGGTCTCCTTCGTGGAGCTGGCCGAGAAGCCCACGCTGGCCGACTGGTGCGCCCTGCTCACCCCGAACGCCCGCGCCGCCACCACCGTGGCGATGCGCTGAAGTCCCCTTTTCCCCTGGAGCAACGAGTCATGAGTGAGTCGAGGGATGCGGCCTGGCCGCTGTCGGCGGCCCAGCACGGAATCTGGACGGGTCAGCAGTTCGACCTCCAGAGCCCCGTCTACAACGCGGGTGAATGCATCGAGATCCTCGGCTCGCTCGACGTGACGCGCTTCGAGGCCGCCGTGCGGCGGGCCGTCGGCGAGGCGGAGGCCCTGCACGCCCGCTTCCCGCCCAATGGCCCGGAGCCGGTCCAGGTCATCGATCCGCGGGCCGACTGGCCGCTGCCCGTGGTGGATCTCACCGCGACGCCAGACCCGTGGGCCGCGGCCCGCGACTGGATGCGCGCCGACCTGGCCCGGACCGTGGACCTCACCCAGGGGCCGCTCTTCGCGCAGGTGCTGTTCCAGGCCTCGTCCGAGCGCTTCTTCTGGTACCAGCGCATCCACCACATCGCGATGGACGGCTTTGGCTTCTCGCTGCTCGCGCGACGGGTGGCGGAGCTGTACACGGCGCTCGTGTCCCAGCAGGTCATCACCGGCGGCTTCGGCCGGCTGCGCGCGGTGCTGGACGAGGACGCCGCCTACCGCTCCGGGCCCCGCTACGAGGCGGACCGGGCCTTCTGGAAGGAGCACCTCGCCAGCGCGCCCCCACCCGTGACGCTGGCCCCTCCCGCCCCCATGTCCTCGAGCTTCGTGCGCCAGACGCACCACCTGGGCACCGCCGAGGCCGAGCGGCTCCAGGTCGTCGCGAAGCAGGCGGGCGTGAGCTGGCCGGACCTGATGCTCGCGGCGACGGCGGCCTGGCTGCACCGCGAGACGGAGGCCCCCGAGGTGGTGCTCGGTCTGCCGGTGATGTCCCGTCTGGGCACCGCCGCGCTGCGTGTGCCCTGCATGGCCATGAACATCGTGCCCCTGCGCGTGCCCGTGCGCGCGGAGCAGGGGCTGGTCGAGGTGGCGCGGACCGTGGCCACGGAGCTGGCCATCATCCGGCCCCACCTGCGCTACCGCTACGAGCAGCTGCGGCGGGACCTGAAGATGGTGGGCGGACAGCGCCGCCTGTTCGGCCCCGTGGTCAACATCATGCCGTTCGACTACGGCCTGCGCTTCGCGGGCCTGAAGACGATCGCGCACAACATCTCCGCCGGCCCCGTGGAGGACCTGTCCCTCGGCGTCTACGCCCGGAGTGATGGCCAGGGCCCCCGCGTCGACTTCGACGCCAACCCCGCCTGCTACCGCGCCGAGGAGCTGCGCGCCCACCAGGACGCGTTCCTCCAGTTGCTGGAGCGCTGGGTGGCCGCGCCCACGGAGGCCATCGCCCCCCCCGCGCACGGAACGGCGGGCGTGTCCGGCGCGCTCCTCGAGGGCGGTCCACTGCCGGGCCCCGCCCATCCGGTGCTGGAGGCGCTGTGCGCCCGGGCCCGGGAGCAGCCCGAGGCCGTGGCGGTGGAGCACGGTCCCTGGCGCCTGAGCTACCGGGAGCTGGTCGAGTCCGCGCGTGCCCTGTCGTCGCGGCTCCTCGCGGAGGGCGTGCGTCCGGACTCGCCCGTGGCGGTGCAGGTGCCCCGGAGCATCGATGCCATCGTGGCGAGCCTCGGCGTGCTGTTCGCCGGCGCGGGCTACCTGCCGCTCGATCCGTTCGGCCCCGAGTCCCGGACGGCCGCCATTCTCGCGGACGCCGCGCCCGCGGTGCTCGTCACCCCCACGCAGCCGCCCGAGGCCAAGGCGGCGCCGACCGCCCCCGGCGCGCTGTCCGTGCGCCGTCTGGAGCACCCGGCGGTGGAGGCATCCCCCCCCCCGGCCGAGCCCCGCCCGGAAGCGGAGCGCCTGGCCTACGTCATCTACACCTCGGGCTCGACGGGTCAGCCCAACGGCGTGCAGATCTCCCACGGCGCGCTGGCCCACTTCGTGGCGGGCGCGACCTGGCGCTACGGCGTGACACGCGAGGACCGGGTGTTGCAGTTCGCCCCCCTGCACTTCGACGCCAGCGTGGAGGAGCTCTTCGTCACCCTGTGCGCGGGCGCGCGCCTGGTGCTGCGCACGGACGAGATGCTCCAGTCCGTCCCCCGGCTCATCGAGGCCTGCGCCAGCCTGGGCATCACCGTGTTGGATCTGCCCACGGCCTTCTGGCACGAGCTGGCGTACAGCGTCTCCACGGGCGCGCTCGCGCTTCCCGCCTGCCTGCGCACGGTCATCATCGGCGGCGAGGCCGCGCTGCCCGAGCGCGTGGCCCGCTGGCGCGCCGCCGTGGGCTCTCGGGTGCACCTGCTCAACACGTATGGCCCCACCGAGGCCACCGTGGTGGCCACCGTCGCCTCGCTCGGTGACGCGCTGGAGGGCGCGGGCGAGGAGGTGCCCATTGGCCGTCCCCTGCCAGGCGTGAGCGCGGCGCTGCTCGACAAGCACGGCCGGCCCGTGGCGTCGGGCACGGAGGGCGAGCTGTACCTCCTGGGCGGCGGCCTCGCCCGAGGCTACCTGGGCCGCCCGGAGCTGGACGCGAAGCGCTTCGTCACGCTGTCGCACTGGCCGGGCGCGCCCCGGGCCTACCGCACTGGCGACACCGCCCGGCTGCGCGAGGATGGACAGCTCGTGTTCGTGGGCCGCGTGGATGACGAGTTCAAGATCAGCGGGCACCGCATCGATCCCTCCGAGGTGGAGACCGTGCTGCTGCGCCAGGCCGGCGTGAAGGACGCCGCGGTGGTGGGCCAGGTGCTGGAGGGAGGCACGCGGCGGCTGTGCGCGCACCTCGTCGTCACCGAGCCCAGGCCCACGGCGGCCCAGCTGCGCCGGGCGCTCCTCGCGGCGCTGCCCGCGCCCATGGTGCCGGGCGCCTTCGTGTTCCGCGAGCAACTGCCGAGGACCAGCACGGGCAAGGTGGACCGGGGCGAGCTGCGCCGGTGGACGGACACGGAGTCGACGACGTCCGCGCTCGAGGCCGCCACGGAGCTGGAGCGCGAGGTGCTGCGCATCTGGGAGCAGGTGCTCGGCGTGAGTGGCATCTCCGCGCAGGACGACTTCTTCGAGCTGGGCGGGCAGTCCCTGCAGAGCATCCAGGTCGCCAATCGGCTCGGCGTCATCCTCGGCCGGGACGTCCCGGTCGCCACGGTGTTCCGTCACCCGACCGCCGCGGGACTGGCCCAGGCCCTGGAGCGCGGAGAGGACACGGTGGCCAGCGCCGGGGGACCGCCGCCCGCGATGCTCGCCGACGCCGTCCTGTCCGAGGACATCGTCCCGCGAGGCCTGCGCGTAGCCCCGGCCTCGACGCCCGCGCGGCAGGTGCTGCTCACGGGCGCCACGGGCTTCGTCGGCACGCACCTGCTGGACCAACTGCTGCGGCAGACGAGCGCCCGCGTGGTGTGCCCGATCCGGGCCCGGGATGAAGCCCATGCGATGGAGCGGCTGCGCACCGCCCTGGAGGGACAGGGCCTGTCCACCCAGGGGCTCTCGGAGCGGGTGCTCGCGCTGCCGGCGGACCTGACCCAGCCGATGCTCGGGCTGGAGCCCGCGCGCTTCCACGGCCTCGCCGCCGAGTGCGATGCCGTCTACCACAACGCCGCCGTGGTCAGCGTCGTGCGCGAGTACGGCAGCCTCCGGGCCGTCAACGTGCGCGGCACCCAGGAGCTGTTGCGGCTGGCGGCGGCCGTCCGGCCCAAGCCCCTGCACTACGTGTCCACCCTGGCGGTGGCGCCCCAGGCCAACCTGCGCCCCGAGGTCTCCGAGGACTTCGTGCCCGCGCACGACGGCCTGCGCGATGGCTACCAGCAGAGCAAGTGGGTCGCGGAACGGCTGGTGGAGCAGGCCGGCGAGCGCGGCCTTCCCGTGGCCGTCTACCGGCTGGGCCGCGTGGTGGGCGCCATCGACACCGCCATCGTCAATCCACAGGACCTCGTCTGGCGCATCCTCCTGGCGGGCATCTCCGTCGGCGCGCTGCCCCACATGGAGGTCAGTGAGTCCTGGACGCCCGTGGACTACGTGGCGCGGGCGCTCGTCCGGCTGTCGCTGTCGGCCCGGTCCGGTCCGGTCTTCAACCTCGCGCCCACGCCCGAGGTGCGGCTGCCGGAGCTGTTCGGCTGGGTGCGCGACTACGGCTACCCGGTAGAACACCTTCCCCTGCCCGAGTGGCGCGAGCGCGTGGCGCGCGACAAGGCCACCGCGGACGAGCGCGCCACCCTGGCCTTCTTCGACCTGCGCACGGGCTCGGCCGATGCCGTCTTCGGCCTGGGTCCCATTCGCTGCGAGCGGGTGCTCCAGACGCTGGAAGGCAGTGGCATCCACTGCCCTCCCGCGGACCGCGCGCTGCTCCATCGCTACCTCGACTTCTGCGTGAAGCACGGACTGCTGCCTCGACCATGATCTCCCCCAGCCCGACCCTTGGACACAACGCCTCCGTGACGAATCGAAACTGGACCCCGGGTTCCTGGCGGACCCTGCCCGTCAAGCACATCCCCTCGGACTACCCGGACGCGCAGGCGCTCGCCCGGGTCGAGCGCGAGCTCGCCCAGCGGCCCCTGCTCGTGACGCCCGAGGAGACGCGGCAATTGCGCGCCGCGCTCGCCCAGGTCGCCGAGGGCAAGGCGTTCCTGCTGCACGGCGGCGACTGCGCCGAGAGCTTCAAGGAGTTCGCTCCGGGCACTGTCCGCGCCACGCTCCGGCTGCTGCTCCAGATGTCCGTGGTGCTGACGTTCGCGCGGGGGCTGCCCGTGGTGAAGATCGGCCGCATCGCCGGCCAGTTCGCCAAGCCCCGCTCCAGCCCCGTGGAGACCCAGGACGGCATCACGCTGCCGGCCTACCGCGGCGACAACATCAACGGCATGGGGTTCACGCTCCAGGAGCGCACGCCCGACCCCGAGCGTCTGCTCCAGGCCCACCGACAGTCCGCGGCCACCCTCGAGCTCGTGCGCGAGTTCGCCCGCGAGGGCTTCGCGGGCCTGCGCGACCCCCGGCACTGGACGCTCGAGCACGCCCTGTCCGGCCGGGTCCAGGACTTCCTCGGCTTCATGCACACGCAGAGCACCCGGCCCGAGGAGCAGCACACGGGGCTGGGCCGGATCGACCTCTACAGCAGCCACGAGGCGCTGCTGCTCAACGTGGAGGAGGCCCTCACGCGGCACGACGCGGCGACGGGCGGATGGTACGCCGGCTCGGCGCACCTGCTGTGGATTGGCGAGCGCACGCGTCAGCTCGACGGCGGCCACGTGGAGTTCATGCGCGGCATCCAGAACCCCATCGGGCTCAAGTGCGGCCCCGGCATGGAGCCGGACGACCTGCTGCGCATGCTGGACGCGCTCAACCCCGAGGGCCTGCCCGGCAAGCTCAACCTCATTGGCCGCTTCGGCGCGGACACGGCCGCCGAGCGGCTGCCACGCTTGATGGCCGCGACCCGGCGCGATGGCCGCCCCGTCGTGTGGTCCATCGATCCGATGCACGGCAACACGCACACCGCGACCAACGGGTACAAGACGCGGCCCTTCGAGCGCGTCCTCTCGGAGGTCCGCACCTTCATCCAGGTGGCCACCGCCGAGGGCGTGCACCCGGGCGGCCTGCACCTGGAGATGACGGGCCAGGACGTCACCGAGTGCCTGGGCGGCACCCACGCCGTGACCGAGGCGGACTTGTCGCGCCGTTACCTCACCCACTGCGACCCCCGCCTCAACGCCACGCAGGCGCTGGAGCTCGCCTTCCTCGTGGCCGAACAGCTCCAGACCTTGCCCCGCACGTCCGCCCAGGCCGCTTGAACGCCAACGGCTTGACAGCCCCCCGGATCCCGCCTAATTCCGCGTCCCGAAAATGAGAATGATTACCATTTTCAGAAACCGGGGATTCCTCGGTGAGGGCACGCGTGGGGTCCGGGGACTCGTCGTGGCGGCGGGGCTGGGGCTGGTGGGCGGTGTCCAGGCGCAGGAGGAGGGCCCCTCGCGCGAGTCGCCCCGGCTGGTGCGCTTCGTGGAGGCGCGCTACCCGCCGGCGGCGAAGCAGGAGGGTCGGGAGGCCCGGGTCCCGCTGCGCATCCGGTTGGACGCCGAGGGACAGGTCACCGAGGCCGAGGTGGCCGAGCCCCAAGGCCATGGTTTCGACGAGGCGGCGCGCGAGGCGGTGCTCGCCATGCGCTTCTCGCCCGCGATGCGGGACGGAAAGGCCCGGCCCGCGCGCCTCGTCTACACCTATGTCTTCCGGCTGCCGGTGAAGACCGTGGCCGCCGTGGCCGCACCGCCGCCCCCGGTGCCGGTGCCCGAGCCGGACGAGGCCATCGAGGTGCTGGTGCAGGGCCCCTCCTACGCCCAGCAGCGGCGCCAGTCCGCCGAGGCCGTGCAGGTGGTGGAGACGGAGCAGCTCCAGCGCGAGGCGGCGGACCTCGGCGAGGCGCTGGCGCGCGTCGAGGGCGCGGGCGTGCGCCGCTCCGGTGGTCTGGGCACCCGCTCGCGCTTCTCGCTCGCGGGGCTCTCCGACGAGCAGATCCGCATCTTCGTGGACGGCGTGCCCCTGGACCTGGCGGGCTTCGGGCCCGAGCTGTCCAACGTGCCCGTCAACCTCGTGCAGCGCATGGAGATCTACCAGGGCGTGGTGCCCATCCGCTTCGGCACGGACGCGCTCGGGGGCGCCGTGAACCTCGTGACGGATCAGCGGGTGACGCCGGGACCGGGCGCCACGGCCTCCTACGAGCTGGGCTCCTTCGACACGCACCGCCTCACCGCCACCGCGCGGCATCTGCACGAGCCGAGTGGCCTGCACGTGCGCGCCAACGCCTTCCTCGATCGCACGCGCAACGACTACCCCATCAACGTCGAGGTCGCCAACGAGCAGGGCAAGCTCGTTCCCGCGCGCATCTACCGCTTCCACGACGCCTACCGGGCCTGGGGCGCGGGCGTGGAGGCGGGGGTCGTGGACAGGCCCTGGGCCCAGCGCCTGCAACTGCGCGTCTTCGCCAACGGCTCCGACAAGGACATCCAGAACAACGTCTTCATGACCCAGCCCTACGGCGAGGTCACGAGCGGCGAGCTGTCGGCCGGCTCCACGCTGCGCTACGAGCACTATTTCGCCAGGGGCCTCACCGCCGACGCCCTCGCGGGCTACAACTTCCGGCGCACGCGCCTGGAGGACCGCGGCACCTGCGCCTACGACTGGTATGGCCGCTGCGTCAGCCCGTTGCCTCAGCCGGGGGAGATCGAGGAGCGCGCCGTCGATCGCCAGGTGAAGCAGCACACCGGCTTCGCGCGGCTCAACGTGGGGTGGACGCTGGCCCCCCAGCACCGGCTGCGCCTGTCCGTTTCGCCCACGCACGTCGACCGCACGGGCGAGGACCGCGAGCTGCGCGCGCGCGGAGAGCTGGATCCCCTGTCCGCCGAGCGGCGGCTCACCTCGCTCGTCACCGGCGTCGAGTACACGCTCACCGCCCTGCGGGAGCGCCTGGAGAACGTCCTCTTCTTCAAGGACTACGTCCAGCACGCCCAGGCCCAGAAGCTGCTGCCCAGCCGGGTCTTCGCCCCCATCGACCGGTCGCTGCACGGCGTGGGCGTGGGTGATGGGCTGCGCCTGCGACTGCTGTCGGACCTGTTCGCCAAGGCGTCCTACGAGTACGCCACGCGCCTGCCGCGTCCGGACGAGATCTTCGGCGACGGCATCCTCATTGGCGACAACCTGGACCTGGTCCCCGAGCGCAGCCACAACCTCAACCTGGAGTTCACCTACCAGGGCCAGGAGACCCGGGCGGGCGCCTTCCGGGCCAACGTGCTGGGCTTCGGCCGCCTCGCGGATCAGCTCATCCTGCTGCTCGGCCAGGACAGCTTCTTCACCTTCCAGAACGTCTACGCGGCGCGCTCGCTGGGCGTGGCGGGCGCGGCGGGGTGGACCTCTCCGGGGCAGTACCTGTCGCTCGACGGCAACGTCACCTGGCAGGACTTCCGCAACACCTCGGACTCGGGGGGCTTCGCCTCCTTCGTGGGCCAGCGCATCCCCAACCGCCCCTACCTGCAGGCCAACGGCACCGCGCGCCTGCAGTGGCGGGGCCTGATGAGCGCTCGCGACGAGCTGTCCCTCACCTGGCACGCGCGCTACATCCACGCGTTCTTCCGCGCCTGGGAGAAGGCCGGGCGGGTGGACTCCAAGCAGGTCATCCCCGCGCAGCTCCTCCACTCGCTCTCGCTCAACTACCTCACCCGGCGCGAGGGGTTGACCCTGGGCTGGACGGTCGACATGCAGAACCTGACCGACACGCCCGCCTACGACTTCTTCGGGGTGCAACGCCCCGGACGCAGTGTGTTCGCCAAGCTCCTCGTGGAGCTCTGAATTCCCCCGCAGTCCCGCCCCTCTGAAGAAAGGTCGCCCCCATGAAGCGCTCGTCCCTGCTCAACCCCTCGCGCGCCGTCCTCACGACGCTCGCCCTGGCCCTCGCCGCCGGTTGCGGAGATCCGGAGCCCGTGACGCCCCCCACGGACAACCCCTCGGACACGGGCCCGCTCTACGCCATCACCACCCAGCTCATCACCGCGGACACGCCCCAGAGCTACGTCATCCTGACGAACACGCTCGAGGGCAACGGCCGGTTGGCGCTGGACAAGGCCATCGAGGTCCCCGGCCGTTCGCTCGGCATGGGCATCCCCAAGTCCGGCGCGCTCTTCGTCGCCGGCAGCGAGGCGGCCACCGTCACCCGCTATGACCTGAAGAACGGCGCCCTGGAGAAGGGTGAGACCGTGAGCTTCGCGGGCAAGGGCGTGACGTCCATCGGCGAGTACCAGACCCAGTTCCACTTCGCCTCGGCCACCAAGGCGTACTACTTCGACGGCCGCACCGCCCAGGTCATCGTCTGGAACCCCACCGAGATGACGGTCACCCGCGCCATCGCCCTGCCGGGGCTCGCGGTCGAGGGCGCCGTCACGACCTTCGCCTCCTCGCCGCTCGTGGTGAAGGGCGACCACGTCTTCATGCCGGTGGGCTGGCGTCCGTCCGCCAGCGTGGGCATCACCAAGAAGGCGGGCGTCATCGCCGTCGACACCCGCACCGACACGGCCGTGCTCGCCACGGATGACCGCTGCGGCTACGTGCGCGACGGCGTCACCGGTCCGGACGGGCAGATCTACTTCGCAACCGAGACCTACGGCGCGGCCGTCTACCGCGTGGCCGGCGGGGACACGCCCGAGCCCTGCCTGCTCAAGTTCGACCCCGTGGCGCTCAAGTTCGACCCGGACTTCTACAAGCCGCTGAGCGACTTCGCCGACGGCGGCACCGTGGGCACCGTGCTCCCGGGCCCCCAGGGCACCGCCTACGTGCGCGTGCTGGACGAGCAGGTCTACCCCATCAACGCGGGCGTCCACCCCCGCCTGGTGGCGAGCGCGGCCGCGTGGCGCTGGACCCAGATCAAGCTGGACACCTTCGCCGCCACCCCCGTCACCACGCTCCCGGCCAGCACCGGCAGCAGCTTCCTCTACGAGGCCGAGGGCCAGACCCTCTTCACCCAGTTCGCCGCCGGCTCCTCGGCCACGACGCTGCACCAGCTGACGGGCCAGACCGGCACCCCTCAGGTGACCGCGGAGGGCCTCATCTTCTCCTTCGTCCAGCTGCGTTAAACCCCCGTGCTCACGGGACGGCCGGTGCGCCCGGCCGTCCCGGGGAGCGGTGGGCCGCAACTTTTCCACCCGATGTGTGGATAATAGGGCCGGACCCAGGCTCCCCCCGAGCCGACGCCGGAGAACCCCATGGACCCGATCGGTCGCCGCCCCGCCCCCCTCACTCCCGCCACGCCGGCCACGCCCGCCGCCGCGCCCCAGACGGCCGCGCGGCCCGCCAGCGCGCAGGCCACCAGCGCCGCCCAGGCCCTGGGCCACACGCTCAAGAGCGGCTTCGAGGCCACCGGCACCGTCAAGGCCGCCCAGGCCCCCCAGGGCACGTGGCGTGGTTCGGCGGACTCCGAGGTGGGCCGCACCATCAACACGATGCTCGAGCGGCTCAAGACGTGTGACATCAAGATCAAGGGGGACACGCCCGAGAGCCTCTTCCGCCGCGCCATCCTCGACAACAAGCACGTGACGAACGAGCAGATCATGGCCATGTCCAAGGTCACGCTCGAGCAGCTCGACTCCGGTCCGGACACGCGCGCCAAGGTGCTCAAGAAGATTCCCAACGCGCGCGAGCTGCCCGTGCACAAGTTCACCGTGGCCATGATGTCGGCCGCGACGGGCATCGATCCCCAGAAGCTGTCCGAGGCCTGCCCGGACCTGGGCATGACGGGCGCGCCGAACACCCCCCTGCTCTACGCGGCCAAGACCGAGCGCATGCAGCGCTCCACCGCCCTGCACGACTTCACCGACTACATGCGCGGCGCGGGTGTCAAGGGAATGAACAAGGCCGTCTGGGGCGTGGAGGACCGGGTGCTCTCGGCCGCCGTCAGCGCTCTGGGCGGAGGCCGCTACTAGCGGTTAGTCTCGCCGGCCCATGGACGAACCCAACGGTCGGCTCATCCACACCCTCATCCAGGCGCGCCAGCAGCACTGCTTCTCTCCGAACGTGCGCGCCATGGCGCCCGACTTCGCCGAGAAGGTCCTGGCGCTGCTCTTCCCCCACTTCTCCCAGCGCCTGGACTGCAGCGCCGTGGGGGTGCGCTCCGAGGTCGCGGTGCTGGAGGCCACGCTCACGCGCGTCCTCCAGACGCTCGCGCCCCGCTACCCCGCCCCCACGGACGACGTGCCCCAGCGCTTCATGCAGGAGCTGGCGGACATCTACGACTGGCTGCGCCAGGACGCGGACGCCATCTTCCAGGCGGACCCCGCCGCGCGCAGCGTGGACGAGGTCATCCTCACCTACCCGGGCTTCTACGCCATCGCCATCTACCGCGTGGCGCATGCCCTGCAGCGGCTCGGCTTCCCCCTGCTGCCCCGACTGCTCACGGAACTGGCCCACGAGCGCACGGGCGTGGACATCCACCCGGGGGCCACCATCGGCCGGCGCTTCGTCATCGATCACGGCACCGGCGTCGTCATCGGCGAGACGACCCACATCGGCGAGGGCGTGAACATCTACCAGGGTGTGACCCTGGGCGCACTCCAGGTGGAGAAGAGCCTCGCGGACAAGAAGCGCCACCCCACCATCGAGGACAACGTCGTCATCTACGCCAACGCCACCATCCTCGGAGGCGCCACCGTGGTGGGCCGCGGCAGCGTCATCGCCGGCAACGCCTTCATCACCCACAGCATCCCGCCCGAGTCATTGGTGACCCGCCGCAGTGAGGTCCGTCCCCGACAAGGGGGTGCGGAATTCGACGAGTTGGAGTATCACATCTGATAAAGCAGATGTCTCTCTGCCATGGCAGACAACTCCCGAGAGGACCGATGAAGGCCAACAGCATCCTCGACACGATCGGCAACACCCCCCACGTGCGCATCAACCGGCTCTACCCCTCGCGGGTGCAGGTGTACCTCAAGCTGGAGCGCAGCAACCCGGGCGGCAGCATCAAGGACCGCATCGCGCTGGCGATGATCGAGGACGCGGAGAAGCGGGGTCAGCTCAAGCCGGACAGCGTCATCGTGGAGCCCACGTCGGGCAACACGGGCATTGGCCTGGCCATGGTGGCGGCGGTCAAGGGCTACAAGCTCATCCTGGTGATGCCCGACTCCATGAGCATCGAGCGCCGGCGGTTGATGGCGGCCTACGGGGCCACGTTCGAGCTGACGCCGCGCGCGCAGGGCATGAAGGGCGCCATCGCCAAGGCGCAGGAGCTGGTGGCGCAGAACCCCAACGCCTGGATGCCGCAGCAGTTCGAGAACGAGGCGAACATCGAGGTGCACAAGCGCACCACCGCCCAGGAAATCCTCCGCGACTTCCCCGAGGGGCTGGACTACCTCATCACCGGCGTGGGCACGGGCGGTCACATTACCGCGTGCGCCGAGGTGCTCAAGGAGAAGTGGCCCCAGCTCAAGGTGTTCGCGGTGGAGCCCTCCAAGTCGCCCGTCATCAGCGGCGGCCAGCCCTCGCCCCACCCCATCCAGGGCATCGGCGCGGGCTTCATCCCCAAGAACCTCCACAAGGAGGCGCTCGACGGCACCATCCAGGTGGACGAGAAGGACGCCTTCGAGTTCACCCGGCGCTCGGCCAAGGAGGAGGGCATCTTCGTGGGCATCTCCTCGGGCGCGGCGCTGGCGGCGGTGAGCCAGAAGATCGCGGAGATTCCGGACGGCAGCCGCGTGCTCGCCTTCTGCTACGACACGGGCGAGCGCTACCTCTCCATCGAGAACCTCTTCGCGGCCCAGTAGGCCTCAGCGGCCGGAGAAGCCGCGCACCAACGCCACCAGCCGGTCCAGTTCGGCCGGCTGGTTGTAGAAGTGGGGCGACACGCGGATGCGCCCCCGGCGGACCGAGAAGTTCACCTGATTGTCCTTCAGGTGCGTCGCGAGCGCCTTGATGTCCGCGTCGCCGCCGGGCGGCAGGAAGGTGAGGCTGCCGGCGCGGTGCTCCGGCGAGGGGCCCGTGTCGCAGCCCAGGTCGCGCAGCCGCGTGTCCGCGTGCTCCAGCAGCGCGCGGATGCGCTCCGAGACGCGGTCCATGCCCACCTCCAGCAGCAGCTCCAGCGCGGCGCCGAGCGCGTAGATGCCGGTGAAGGCGTGGCTGCCCTCCTCGAACTTCGTGGCGTCCGGCTTGAGCTCGAAACGCGGCGTGTTGAAGTTCCACAGGTCCGTGGTGGAGCGCCACCCCACGAGCACCGGCCGCACGCGCGGCAGCACGTCCTGGGCCACGTAGAGAAAGCCGATGCCGGACACGCCGAGCATCCACTTGTGGCTGTCCGCGCTCAGGAAGTGGACCCGGCTCTTCTTCACGTCCACGGGGATGCAGCCCACGCTCTGGATGCCGTCCACGCAGAAGAGCACCCCCGCGCGCTCACACAGGGCGCCGAGGGCGTCCAGGTCCGTGCGATGCCCGGACGCGAACTGCACGGAGCTCACCGAGACGAGCCGGGTGCGCGGCGTGAGGGCCGCCGCCACCGCCTCGGGGGTGACACCGCCCTCGCGCGGGACGATCTCCCGCACGCTCACGCCCCGGTCGCGCAGGTGCTGCCAGGGGTAGACGTTGGAGGGGTACTCGATGGACGCGGCGACGGCGACCTCGTCCCCGGGCCGCCAGTCGAGTCCCTCGGCCACCACCCCGAGCCCATGGCCCGTGTTGCGCACGAAGGTGATCTCCCCGGCCTCGGCGCCAATGAGCCGGGCGGCCGCCGCCCGCACGCGCTCGGCCCGGGCCTCCCAGTGCCGCTCGTTGCGCACCCCGTGCCGCAGCAGATCCTCCGACCACTCCTGGATCGCGGCGACGGCGCGCCGACTCGTGGGCGCCACCCCCGCGTGGTTGAAGTAGAGCTGCTCCTCCACCACGGGGAACTCGGAACGGTAGGCATCGAGGTCGGTGAACGGGGCCATGCCGCGCACCCTACCCCGACTCACTTCTTCCGCGTGTCGGCTTCGCCCCCCTTCTCGCTCTCGGCGCGCTGGGCCTGCTGACGCCCGAGTTGCTTGTCGGGCGGCTCGCCCTTGCCCGCGTCCCCACTCCCGCCCTGGGCCTGGGCGGTGTCGTCCCGCTTCTGTCGCCGCTCGGGTTGGATGCGCGCCCCATCCCCCAGCTCGACGGGCAGGTCGAGCGCCACGAGCGCCCCCTCGTCCAGGGGCGTCTTGAGCCGCACGGTCTTGCCATCGTTGAGCCCGGGCACCACCGGGGTGAGCTTCACCTGCTTGTCCTGCACGAGCGCCACCATCGTCTTGGCGCCCCGGACGAGGATGGCCTCGATGGGTACGGAGGCCTGCGCGGGCGCCTTCACGTGAAGCGTCACGTGCACGAAGACGCCGGGCACGAGCGTGCGCTCGCGGTTGTCGAGCTGGATCTCCGCCAGCATGGTGCGCGTGCGCGGATCGAACGCATCCGACAGGCGTGTCACCTGCGTGCGGATGACCCGATCGGGGTGCTCGTCCTGGACGATCTCCGCCTCGGTGCCCGGCGTCAGGAAGGAGGCCACGTCCTGGCCCGCGTAGACGATGACGCGCAGCGTGTCCGGGTCCGCGACCTCCACCAGCGGCGTGCCCGTGGAGGAGTCGGGGATGAGCGCGCCGGGATCCAGGTTGCGCGCCGTCACCACGCCGTCGAAGGGCGCGCGCAGCACCTGGTACTCCTGGAGCGAGCGCAGCCGCTTGAGGTTGGCGCCCGCCTGCTCGAGGTCCGCCTCGGCCAGGTCCACGTCCTGCTGGGACACGATGCCCGACTCGGCCAGCGCCCGGGTGCGCACGGCGGTGCGGCGCTTGACGGCGAGGTCGCTCCGGGCCACGGCGACCTGTTGATCCGTCTCGGGGGACTCGATGATGGCGAGCACCTGTCCCGCCTTCACCCGGTCGCCCTTGTCCACCTTCACCTCGCGCACGTAGCCTTGCGTCTTGGCGTAGATGGCGGCTTGGTTGTAGGCGCGCACGTCGCCGGGCAGCGTCACGGTCCGGGCGCCGTCGGCCTTCTCCACCTGGGCCACGTACACCCGGGGCCCGAGTTGGGCGGCCTGCTCCAGCCGGTCGCGCTGGTCCTTCTCCGTGCGGTGACGGGTGAAGATGAGCAGCGCCAGTCCCACGGCGGCCACGCCCACCAGGGCGCCCAGGATCCACAGCAGCTTCTTCTTGGGTGTCGAACGCATGGATGGACTCAGGAATGCAGCGGGTGGTCCGCGGAAGGCGGCGAGCGGTAGGGCCCCGGACCGTGCGGGGCATCGTCTTCGTCCGCGTGAGCCTCGCGCTCCAGCTCCTCGTCCAGCGAGAGGGTGGTGGGCGCCTTCTTGCGCAGGAGCGAGTACACGACGGGCACCACGAAGAGCGTCACGCAGGTGGCCACCAGCAGGCCGCCAATCACCGCGCGGCCCAGGGGGGCGTTCTGCTCGCCACCCTCCCCCAGCCCCAGGGCCATGGGCAGCATGCCGAGGATCATCGCCAGGGCGGTCATCAACACCGGCCGCAGCCGCGTGTGCGCCGCGTGCTGGACGGCCTCCCGCGCGGACAGGTCCCGACCCTCGTCTTCCTGGCGCGTCTGGTTGGCGAAGCTCACGAGCAGGATGCTGTTACTCACGGCGATGCCCACCGCCATGATGGTGCCCATGAAGGACTCCACGTTGAGCGAGGTGCCGGTGATGGAGAGCATCCACAGGATGCCGATGAGCGCGCCGGGCACCGCCGTGAGGATGACGAGCGGGTCCACCCACGACTGGAAGAGGATGACGAGCAGGAAGTAGACCAGGAGGATGGCCAGCACCAGCCCGAGGCCGAGACTGCCGAACGAGGTGAACATGCTCTCGCTCTGCCCGCGGATCTCGATCTCCATGCGCTCGGGCAACTCGATGCCGTCCACGGCGCGCTGGATGTCCCGCGCCACGGAGCCCAGGTCGCGGTCCTGCACGGCGCACTGCACGTTCACCACGGGCTGGGCCGTCTCGTGGCGGATGGAGGCCCGCTGCGTCGTGGTGCGCAACTGGGCGAGCGCCCCGAGATACGGCGCCGTGTCCGCGCCGGGTGTGGTGCCCGTGGCCGGGGAGAGTCCGGCCGCGGGACTCACCGGCGTGGCCAGGAGCGCGTCCACGCTCGACACCTGCTCCAGGGGCGTCTGGACGACGACGCTGTAGTTCACGCTCGTCTCGGGGTTGACCCAGTTGCTCGGCGCGGTGAGCAGGCTGGAGGAGAGCGAGGTGAGCAGGCTGTTGGCCACGTCGCGCTCGGTGACGTCGAGCGCCAGGGCCCGCTGCCGGTCCACCTCCAGGAAGAGCGTGGGCCGGTCGTACGCCTGATTGATGCGCACATCGACCGCGCCTGGGATGCGTTTGACGCGCTCGGCCACCTGCTGCGCGATCTCCAGGGCCTTGTCCGAGTCGCGGCCCTTCACCTGGATGTCGATGGGCGAGGACAGGCCGAAGTTAAGCACCTGGCTCACGATGTCCGCGTCCAGGAAGTAGAACTGGAGGTCCGGAAAGCGCCGGGGCAGCTCCTCGCGCAGCCGCCGCAGGTAGTGCGACACGTGGGTGTGGCCGGGCGCGAGCTCGACCCGCACCTCGGCGTCGTTGCTGGCCACGTTGTCGCTCTGGACGTAGGCGAGGTTGTACGAGGTGGGCACGCCGATGGTGTCGGTGATGAGGGCCAATTCCTCCGCGGGGATGATGTCCCGCAGGGCCAGCTCCACCTCGGCCACGCGGCGCTCGGTCTCCTCCAGGCGGGTGCCCACGGGCGCCCGCACGTGCAACCGCATCTGGCCGCTGTCCACCGAGGGGAAGAAGTCCATGCCCACCACGAACACCATCAGGGCCGCGGCGATGACGGAGAGCGCGCCGAACGTGCCCAGCACCCAGCCCCGGTGCGCGAGCGCCGTGGACAGGGCCGCCGCGTAGCCCTTCTGGAAGCGCTCGAAGCGCGTGTCGCGCCAGTGGTTGAAGCGCCGGGCCCCATTCTCCAGCCGGCCGCGCCACCCCCGCCGGGGACGGGCGGAAGCGCCGTGTTCCTCCCCGCGCATGAGCTTGCGCGCGAGCGCCGGGACGAGCGTGCGCGACAGCAGGTAGGAGGCCGCGAGCGGAAACACCACCGCGAGCGCCAGGGGCACGAAGAGGAAGCGGGCGGGGCCCGTGAGCAGCACCACCGGGAAGAAGACGATGCAGAGCGTGGCCGTGGCCGCGAGCGCGGGGAGCGCCACCTGCCGCGCGCCGTCCAGGATGGCCTGGGTGAGCCCTTTGCCCTCGCCCCGGTTGCGGTGGATGTTCTCCACCTCCACGGTGGCGTCGTCCACGAGCATGCCGATGGCGAGCGCGAGCCCGCCCAGCGTCATGACGTTGAGGGTCTGCCCGGTGAGGAACAGGCCGATGATGCCCACGAGGATGGCGACCGGGATGGACGTCGCCACGACCAGGGTGCTGCGCCAGCTGCCCAGGAAGAACAGGATCATCAACGACACGAGCCCGGCGGCGATGAGCGCCTCGGTGAGCACGCTGTGGATGGCGGCGCGCACGAAGACGGATTGATCGAAGTCCAGCCGCAGCTCCGTGCCCTCGGGCGCGAGGCCCTTGAGCGTGGGCAACAGCTCACGCGCGGACTCCACCACCGCGAGCGTGGAGGCATCGCTCTTCTTGAGGATGGCCAGATAGGTGGCGCGCTGCCCGTCCACGCGCACGATGTTGGTCTGGTTCGCGTAGCCGTCATGCACGTGTGCCACGCTGCCCAGCAGCACCGTGCGCCCCCCTTCCACCTTCAAGGGAATGTCGTTGAAGTCCTCGATGCGGGCGGGGCTGCCGTTGAGGGCCACGCCGAACTCGGTCGTCCCGATGCGCGCGGTGCCCGCGGGGAGGATGACGTTGGACTCCTGGATGGCCGTGACGACGTCCTGGGGGGACAGCTTCGCGGCCGCGAGCTTGCGCGGATCGATGTCCACCATCACCTGGCGCTGTCGGCCACCGAAGGGCGCGGGCGTCTGCAGGCCGGGCACGGTGAACAGCCGCACGCGCAGGAAGTTCTGCCCCGCGTCGTAGAGGGCCTGCTCGGACGCGCCCGACAGCGTGAGCTGCGCCACCGGCACGTTCGAGGCATTGAAGCGCAGCAGCGTGGGCGGCGTGATGCCGGGCGGCAGGCCCCGGGTGATGGAGTTGCACGAGGCGTTGATCTGCGCGATGGCCGCGCCGATGTCATAGCCCGGCTGGAAGTACACCTTGACGATGCCGATGCCCGCGATGGACTGGGACTCGATGCGCTCGACGCCCTCCACGCTCGTGGACAGGGAGCGCTCGGTGATGAAGACGACCCGGCGCTCCATGTCCTCCGCGGACAGGCCCGGGTAGTTCCACACCACCGACACCACCGGCAGATCGATGGTGGGCAGCACGTCCGTGCGCATCCGCGTCACACAGAGCGTGCCCAGCAGGAAGATGACGAGACAGAGCGTCGCGACCGTGTAGGGGCGCCGCAGGGCCAATCGGACAATCCACACGCGGGGCCGCTCCTGTCTCCGAAGACAGGAGCAAAGGTGGTGACCAATGTCCTACATCGCAATGCCGCTCGGACAGCGGTGAGGGAGTGCTCCCTCGCCTGCCCTGGGAGCGGCGAAGCGGGACTAGGGCGTGCCCGTCGAGGCGGACGCGCCGTTCTTCGTCCACTGGTCCAGCCAATCCAGCACCGTGTCATGCCACTGGATGCTGTTGGCCGGCTTCACCACCCAGTGGTTCTCGTCCGGGAAGTAGAGCAGCTTGGAGGGGATGCCCCGGCGCTGCAGCACCGTGAAGGTGCCCAGGCCCTGCGTGTCCACCACGCGGAAGTCCTGCCCGCCGTGGATGACCAGCATGGGCGTCTTCCACTTGGCCACGTGGTCGATGGGGTTGTGCTTCGTGTAGCCCTCGGGCTTCTCCCACGGCGTGCCGCCGTGCTCCCACTCGGGGAACCACAGCTCCTCGGTGTTGAAGTACGCCATCTTCTCGTCGAGGTTGCCGTCGTGGTTCACCAGGCACCGGAAGCGCTCCGGCAACTGCCCGGCGATCCAGTTGATCATGAACCCGCCGTAGCTCGCGCCCAACGCGCACACGCGCCCGCCGTCCATGAAAGCGTAGCGCTGGAGCGCCGCCTCCAGTCCCTTCTGGAGATCCTCGAACGGCTTGCCGCCCCAGTCCTCCCGGATGGAGTCCGTGAAGGCCTGGCCGTAGCCCGTGGAGCCGTGGAAGTCGACCATCACCGCCACGTAGCCCCGGCCCGCGTACGTCTGCGGGTTCCACCGGTAGTGGAAGTGGTTGCCGAAGCTGCCCTGGGGGCCGCCGTGGATGAGGAACGCCACCGGGTACTTCTTCTTCGCGTCGAAATCGACCGGCTTCACCATGAAGCCGCGCACCGTCTCGCCGTTCCAGCCCGGGAACGAGAACTGCTCGAAGTCACCGAACCGGATGCCGGCCAGGGCCTCCGCGTTGACGTTCGTGAGCCGGCGCACGTCACCGCCATCCGCGCGCACCGAGTACAGGTCCGCGGGGGACTGGAGATCATCGCGCAGGAAGACGACACGGCCGTCCGGCAGGGCCCGGGGCTCGGCGGCGCTGCCCGCGCCACTGAGGGCCCGCGCCTGCCCGGTGGCCACGGACAGGGAGAAGACGGGGTGCTGGCCCAGCTCGTCCGCCGTCACCAGCACGGACTTGCCATCCGCGCTCCACGCGAGCGAACCGGCGGAGCGGTCCCAGGACTCGGCCAGCGTGCGCTCCTTGCCGTCCGGCCACGAGCGCAGCACCACCCGCAGCCGATCCGACTCGTACCCGGGCCGCGCCATGGCCAGGTAGGCCAGCGTCTTGCCGTCCGGGCTGAACACCGGCGAGGTGTCCGTGGCGCGGTTCTTCTCGGTGAGCTTGCGGGGCTTGCCCGAGCCGTCCACGGGCGCGAGGAACAGGTCCAGGTCCGTGCTCCACGCCTCCGAGGCGCCCACGTCGCGCGCGGTGAAGACGAGCCCCTTGCCGTCCGGGGTGAAGGTGAACTCCTCGGGGCCGCCGAAGGGCTTGCTTGGCCCGTCCGCGTCCATGCCCGCCATCACGTCCCGCGGCGCGGCGGAGCCGTCCACTGGCAGCACGAACAGGTGCGAGCGGCGGCCATCCCGCCAGGTGTCCCAGTGCCGCGCGAAGAGCGTGTCGTGGACCTGGCCCGTGCTCTTCTTCTTGGCGCGCTCCTCGCCGCGCTTCACGGAGCATTCGAGCGAGGCACCGCAGTCCGGGTAGACCTCGAGCGCGACGGCGAGCCATTTGCCATCCCGGGACAGGCGGAAGGCGCCCACGTCCAGGGGCAGCTTCGTGACGGGCTGGGCCTCGCCGCCCTGGAGCGACAGCCGGAAGACCTGGCTGGAGCCTCCCCGGGACGACAGGAAGAAGAGGCTCTGGCCATCGGGGCTCCAGGTCGGTTGGCCCTCGCTCTCCGGGGAGAAGGTGAGCGGGCGCGCGTCACGCCCATCGGCGCCCACGAGCCACAGGTCCGTGCGGCCGCGATTGGCCTCCAGGTCCGTGGAGCGCAGCACGAAGGCGATGCGCTTGCCGTCCGGGGAGACGCTCGGGTCGCCGATGCGACGCAGCGTCACCTGGTCCTGGATCGAATAGGGATGGGAGGGGGCCGCGGCCAGGGCGAGCGCCGCGAAGAGGGAAAGGGTCAAGGCGGATCCTCCTACGAGTCCGCCGGACGGTGCCCTTTTCACTCCCCAGTGTCCACCGCGCGAGGCCGGAAGCATCCCGGCCCCATACCCGGCGTCAAGCCAGCCCCGCCGCCCGTGCTCCCGCTCAGCCGCGCGCGCCGCGCTTCGGGCTCGTCTTCGAGGCCTGCTTCGAAGCCTTCTTCGACGCCTGCTTCACGCCCGTCTTCGAGGCCTTCTTCGCGCCCGTCTTCGACTTCGTGGCGGATGAGGACTTCTTCTTCGTGGAGGAGCGCTTCTTCTTCTGGGTGGCCTTGCGGGCGGACGCGTCCTTCTTCACCGGCGCCAGGATGGTGCCCCGGCACTCCGGCGCGCCGCAGCGGCACACGTAGAGCGCTTCTTCGTCGGGCCCCATGCCCTCGGTGCGCTCGTAGCCGTAGTCGTAGACGAGCTCCTCGCCGGGCGCCAGGTCGCGCAGGGCGTAGATGAAGATGCGGTCCTCCTCGAGGAAGGCCTGGCAGTTGGGAGCACACGAGTGGTTGATGAAGCGCGCATCGTTGCCGTTGCGGGCCGCGTCGATCACCGTGTCCTCGTCCACGCTGAAGAGGAAGGTGTGGTGGCGGGACATGGCGCCATCGTCGTAGCGCTCGTCGGCCTGGTCCTGGGTGATGCGCTCACCGAGGTACTCGATGATGCGCTCGCCCTCCTTGATCGGCCGGAGGGCGAAGGCGCCCTGCCCCTGGATGGACGAGGGGCGCAGCTCGAAGGGCTGGGAGGTGGAAGGGGAGGACTTGCGGGAGGGAGTCTTGGAAGAAGCGGGCATCGGAGGGAAGGAAGTAGAGACGCGCTGGAAAAGGCGCGGTAGGGTGCCTCAGTCGGACTTCTAAAGAAAGGCGCTCGACGATGCGGCTGTGGCTCATTCTCGGCGCGGCAAGCGCATTCCTGTCCGTGGCGGCGGGAGCATTCGGTGCACATGCGCTGCGCGCGAGACTTACTCCGGACTTGCTGACCATCTTCGAGACCGCCGCGCGCTACCACATGTACCACTCGCTGGGGATGATCGCGATCGGTCTGCTCGGGCAGTGGCGTCCCAGTCCCCTGCTGACGGGGGCGGGATGGGCGCTGGTGGTGGGCATCCTCCTGTTCTCGGGCAGCCTGTACGCGATGGCGCTCTCGGGCGTGCGCGCGCTGGGCGCCATCACCCCGCTGGGGGGCCTGGGCTTCCTGCTGGGGTGGCTGTTGTTCGCCGTCGCCGCCTGGCGGCACGCGAACTGAGCCAGCGGCACGCGCGCCCACCCCCGGTGCATCCGCGCCGGGGCATCCCCACCTTGGGAGGCAGGAGGCCGACCATGGCGGACATGCCCGAGAAGGTGGACGAGGAGCTCCAACTCTTGCGCGAGCGACGGCGGATGTCGCGCTGCAACCAGTCCTATTCCCGCTTCCTGGAAGGACTGGAGACGGCCACGGGCCTGCCGAGGGAGCAGGCACGGCGCGTGTTCGTCTCGGTGGTGTGTGTGCTCGAGCCGCCCCTCAAGCGGGAGACCTCGGAGGAATGGCGGGCCCGGTTGCCCGTGCGGCTGCAGGAGGCGCTCTGGGCCTGTGCCGAGCGCCGGGGCATGGCCGCCGCGCCCCCCTCCCTGGACGCGCTGCTCGAGCGCGTGGCGGCGGACATCGGGGGAGATCGGGACCACGCCGAGAGTGTCACCCGGGCCGTGTTCGCCACGCTGCGCGCCCACCTGTCCGAGGGCGAAGCGGATCAGGTCGCCGAGGCCCTGCCCCTGGAGTTCCAGTCGTTCTGGGGCCGGGCCTGTTGAGGGACGTCCGTTGGAGGGACCCGGGTGGATGCTGGAATGCGTCAGGTTTTCTCCCGGTGACTCCTCCCATCAGGTAGGGTCGGGCCACTTGGCGAGGGAGGTCGCCATGTCGCGCGAGCAACCCTATGGATGACACGCCGCAACCCAATCTGGGCGTCCAACTCCGAGCGGCCCGGCTCCGGCTGGAGCTCACCCAGGAGCAGGTGGCCCGCGCGGTGGGCTTCGTGCCCACCGTCTATGGACGCATCGAGCGGGGCGACATGTTGCCCAGCGTCCCCAAGCTGCGCGAGTTGTGCGTGGTGCTGGGGGTCTCGGCCGACACGCTCCTGTCCCTGGCCCTCACGGCGGGCGCACCGGACACCCCTCGCGCCGAGGAGGCCGCGGAGATGCCGCCCGCGCTCCGGCGGCTCACCACGCTCGTGAGGGATCTGCCGCCCTCGCGCCTGCGCTTGTTCCGCGTGGCGCTGCAGACCCTGCTCGAACCCCCCGAGCAGCCAGACTCGGACGAGACGTGAAGCCAGGCCCTCGGCTGGACCGTTGGAGTGTCCCCCGGTCAACACAGCATGCCCGTCGGGCAGCCAAGGTGACAGGGACCTGAGCCCCTGGGGTGATTGGCTCTGGGTTGCCCTCTCAAGAAGCGATAAAAGCGGCGGTGTGTCCGACTCGACGGCTCACACGCCCCGCGCACCCCTGATGCCCCCTGCTTCCAACACGCCCACGCGAGTGGAGGTGTTGGCCGTGGATGATACGCCCGCCAACCTCCGCGCCCTGGAAGGGCTGATCTCCGACCTGGGAGCGGACGTCGTGTGCGCGTCCTCCGGCGACGAGGCCTTGCGCCTGCTGCTCGAGCGCGACTTCGCGCTCATCCTGCTCGACGTGCAGATGCCGGGCATGGACGGGTACGAGACCGCGGCCCTCATCCGCATGCGCGAGCGCACGCGGCACGTGCCCATCATCTACATCACCGCCTCCAACCGCAGCGAGGTGAACGTCACGCGCGGCTACGCGCTGGGCGCGGTGGACTACCTGTTCAAGCCCATCGTTCCGGAGATCCTCCGCACGAAGGTGGGCGTGTTCCTGGAGCTGCACCGGCGGCGCGAGGAAGTGCGCCGACAGGAGGAGCTGCTGCGCCAGGCCGAGAGCCGCGCCTACGCCCAGCAGCTCACCGAGGCCCGCGCGCACTACGCGCATTCGCTCCTCCAGCAGGAGATGGAGCGCGAGCGCAAGGTGTCCGAGGCCCGGGAGCAGCGGGCCCAGGAGCTCGCGAAGCTGGTGAGCGAGAAGGAACAGGCCCAGGCGGCGCTGCACGAGAGCAACGCGCGCTTGTGGCTGCTCGCGGACACCGCCAGCCGCCTGCTGAAGGATCCGGACGGCCGAGGCCACCTCGACAGCGTCCATCAGCAGATCGCCCGCCACCTGGGCCTGGAGATCTGCCTGGGCTACCTCTTCCATGAGGACTCCCAGCACATGGAGCTGGCGGCCCACGCGGGCCTCTCCGACGAGCAGCTGACCACGCTGCGCCACCTCTCGCCGGGCGAGGGCATCGCGAGCCGGGTGGCCGCCGAGAGCCAGCGCTGGGTGTTCGATGACAGCCGGCCCCTGGACTCGGCGT
This sequence comes from Archangium primigenium, assembly GCF_016904885.1. Lineage (NCBI taxonomy): Bacteria > Pseudomonadati > Myxococcota > Myxococcia > Myxococcales > Archangiaceae > Melittangium > [Archangium] primigenium. Next base: position 3,212,029 of record NZ_JADWYI010000001.1, on the reverse strand, counting down.
TCGACGCGGACGTGGCCCCCGAGCTCGGACTCTCGGCGCTCGTGTGCTACCCGCTCCGGGGCCAGGATCGCGTGCTGGGCACCCTCGCCTTCGGCACCCGCTCGCCCCGGACCTTCTCCGAGGGCGAGCTGTCGCTCATGCAGGGCGTGTGCGATCAGGTGGCCGTGGCGCTCGAGCGCGAGCGGCTCATCCACGCGCTGCGGGAGGCCGACCGGCGCAAGGACGAGTTCCTCGCCATGCTCGCCCACGAGCTGCGCAATCCCCTGGCGCCCGTGCGCACCGCCCTCGAGGTCTTCGAGCTGCGCGCCCAGCAGGACGACAAGCTCCAGCGCGCCCTGGCGAGCGCCAACCGCCAGGTGACCCACATGACGCGCCTGGTGGATGACCTGCTCGACGTGAGCCGCATCACCCGGGGCAAGGTGGAGATCAAGCCCGTCCCCGTCACCCTCGCGGACGTGATGGAGGGGGCCATCCAGGCGTGCGAGCCGCTCATCGCCCAGCGCCACCACGCCCTGAGCGTCACGCTGCCTCCCGAGCCCGTGCTGCTCAACGTGGACCCCACGCGCATGACGCAGGTGGTGGCCAACCTGCTGCACAACGCGGCCAAGTACACCCCCCCGGGCGGGCAGATCGCCCTGAGCGCCCGCCGCGACGAGCGCGAGCTCACCATCAGCGTGCGCGACACCGGCGTGGGCCTGCGGCCGGACATGCTCCGCCGCGTCTTCGATCTCTTCGTCCAGGTGGACCCCGGCAGTGATCGGGCCCAGGGCGGCCTCGGCCTGGGGCTCACCCTGGTGCGCAGCCTCGTGGAGATGCACGGCGGCCAGGTGACGGCCCACAGCGACGGCCTGTCCCAGGGCAGTGAGTTCGTCGTGCGCCTGCCGCTGCCCACCGGGCTCGCCGCCCCGCTGCCCACCCTGCTGCAGTCGGCCGCCTCCGCGCCGACCCGGCTGGCGCCGCTGCACATCCTGCTCGTCGAGGACAACCCGGACATCCGCGAGACGCTGCGCGACCTGCTGGAATTGCATGGCCACCGCGTGGAGGAAGCCGGCGACGGCCGCGCCGCGGTGGAGCTGGTGCTGTCCCTGCGGCCCCAGGTGGCCCTCGTGGACATCGGCCTGCCCGAGATGGACGGCTACACGGTCGCCGAGCGGGTTCGCGCCTCGGCCGGTGGCGCCGGAACGCGGCTCGTGGCCCTCACGGGTTATGGCCACCCGGAGGACCGCAAGCGAGCGCTCGCGGCCGGTTTCGATGCCCACCTCGTCAAGCCCGTATCCTCGGACGACTTGTCCCAGGTTTTGAAGAAGCTCTGCCCGGCCGCCTGAGGCCGTCGCGCCCCCCGCTCCCCCCAGGAGAAGTCCCCCCATGGCCACGCAGCCCGACAAGGCCCCTTCCGACAACGCGCTCGATTCCAAGTTGCTGCTCAAGACCCTGCAGGCCGTCCGCAAGGGCGACTTCAGCGTCCGCATGCCCGAGGATCGCACCGGCACGTCGGGGAAGATCTACGACACCCTCAACGAGGTCATCACCCTCAACGAGGCGCTGTCCCAGGAAGTCGCCCGCATCAGCCAGGTGGTGGGCCGCGAGGGCCGCATCTCCCAGCGCGCCGCCCTGCCCAACGCCGCCGGTGACTGGCGCGCGTGCGTGGAGGCGCTCAACACCCTCATCACCGACCTGGTCCAACCCACCACCGAGGCCGCCCGCGTCATCGGCGCCGTGGCCAAGGGTGATCTCACCCAGACCATGGCCCTGGATGTCGAGGACCGCCCCCTCAAGGGCGAGTTCCTGCGCACCGCCCAGGTCATCAACGGCACCGTGGCCCAGCTCTCCTCGTTCGCCAGCGAGGTGACGCGCGTGGCGCGTGAGGTGGGCACCGAGGGCAAGCTGGGCGGCCAGGCCGTGCTGCGCGGCGTGTCCGGCACCTGGAAGGAGCTCACCGAGAACGTGAACCTGATGGCGAGCAACCTCACCGCCCAGGTGCGCAACATCGCCGAGGTGACGACCGCCGTCGCCAACGGCAACCTCTCCAAGAAGATCACCGTGGATGTGCGCGGCGAGCTCGCCGAGCTCAAGCAGACCATCAACACCATGGTGGACAACCTCAACACCTTCTCCGGCGAGGTGACGCGCGTGGCGCGTGAGGTGGGCACCGAGGGCAAGCTCGGCGGCCAGGCCCAGGTGAAGGGCGTGAGCGGCACCTGGAAGGACCTCACGGACAACGTGAACTCCATGGCCAGCGGCCTCACCGCCCAGGTGCGCGACATCGCCAAGGTCGCCACCGCCGTCGCCAACGGCGACCTCGGCCAGAAGATCACCGTGGACGTGAAGGGGGAGATCCTCGAGCTCAAGAACACCCTCAACAGCATGGTGGACAACCTCAACACCTTCTCCGGCGAGGTGACGCGCGTGGCGCGTGAGGTGGGCACCGAGGGCAAGCTGGGCGGTCAGGCCGTGGTGCGCGGCGTGTCCGGTACCTGGAAGGACCTCACGGACAACGTGAACCAGATGGCGGGCAACCTCACCGCCCAGGTGCGCAACATCGCCGAGGTGACGACCGCCGTCGCCCAGGGCGACCTGTCCAAGAAGATCACCGTGGACGTGAAGGGCGAGATCCTCGCCCTGAAGAACACCATCAACACGATGGTGGATCAGCTCTCCTCGTTCGCCAGCGAGGTGACGCGCGTCGCCAAGGAAGTGGGCACCGAGGGCAAGCTCGGCGGCCAGGCGCAGGTGGAGGGCGTGGCCGGCACGTGGAAGGACCTCACGGACAACGTGAACTCCATGGCCAGCGGCCTCACCGCCCAGGTGCGCGACATCGCCAAGGTGACGACCGCCGTCGCCAACGGCGACATGTCCAAGAAGATCACCGTGGACGTGAAGGGCGAGATCCTCGAGCTCAAGAACACCATCAACACCATGGTGGACAACCTCAACACCTTCGCCTCCGAGGTGACGCGTGTGGCGCGCGAGGTGGGCACCGAGGGCAAGCTGGGCGGTCAGGCCGTGGTGCGCGGCGTGGCCGGAACGTGGAAGGACCTCACGGACAACGTGAACTCCATGGCCAGCGGCCTCACCGCCCAGGTGCGCAACATCGCCGAGGTGACGACCGCCGTCGCCCAGGGCGACATGTCCAAGAAGATCTCCGTGGACGTGAAGGGGGAGATCCTCGAGCTCAAGAACACCATCAACACCATGGTGGACAACCTCAACACCTTCGCCTCCGAGGTGACGCGCGTCGCCAAGGAAGTGGGCACCGAGGGCAAGCTCGGTGGTCAGGCGCAGGTGAAGGGCGTGAGCGGCACGTGGAAGGATCTCACGGACAACGTGAACTCCATGGCCAGCAACCTCACCGCCCAGGTGCGCAACATCGCCGAGGTGACGACCGCCGTCGCCCGCGGTGACATGTCCAAGAAGATCACCGTGGACGTGAAGGGCGAAATCCTCGAGCTCAAGAACACCATCAACACGATGGTGGATCAGCTCTCCTCGTTCGCCAGCGAGGTGACGCGCGTGGCGCGTGAGGTGGGCACCGAGGGCAAGCTCGGAGGCCAGGCGCAGGTGAAGGGCGTGAGCGGCACGTGGAAGGACCTCACGGACAACGTGAACTCCATGGCCGGCAACCTCACCGCCCAGGTGCGCGACATCGCCAAGGTGACGACCGCCGTCGCCATGGGCGACCTGTCCAAGAAGATCACCGTGGACGTGAAGGGCGAAATCCTCGAGCTCAAGCAGACCATCAACACGATGGTGGACCAGCTCTCCTCGTTCGCCAGCGAGGTGACGCGCGTGGCGCGTGAGGTGGGCACCGAGGGCAAGCTGGGCGGTCAGGCCCTCGTTCAGGGCGTGGCGGGCATCTGGAAGGACCTCACGGACAACGTGAACTCCATGGCCAGCAACCTCACCGCCCAGGTGCGCGGCATCGCCACGGTGGTGACGGCGGTGGCCGCGGGCGATCTCAAGCGCAAGCTGGCCCTCGTGGCCAAGGGCGAGATCGCCGCCCTGGCGGAGACCATCAACGGGATGATCGACACGCTGGCCACCTTCGCCGATCAGGTGACCACGGTGGCCCGCGAGGTGGGTATCGAAGGAAAGCTGGGCGGCCAGGCCAAGGTGCCCGGCGCGGCCGGCACGTGGCGCGACCTCACGGACAACGTGAACTCCATGGCCGGCTCGCTCACCACCCAGGTGCGCTCGCTCGCCGAGGTGGCCACCGCGGTGGCCAAGGGAGACCTCACGCGCAGCATCTCCGTGGAGGCCCAGGGCGAGATGGCCGCCCTCAAGGACAACATCAACCAGATGATCGCCAATCTGCGTGACACCACGCAGAAGAACACCGAGCAGGACTGGCTCAAGACGAACCTGGCGCGCTTCACCCGCATGCTCCAGGGCCAGCGCGAGCTGGAGACCGTCTCGCGGCTCATCCTCCGGGAGCTCGCGCCGCTCGTGCAGGCGCAGCACGGCGTCTTCTTCCTCATGGACGGCGCGGACAAGAGCCAGACGCTCCGCCTGCTGTCGAGCTACGCCTACCGCGAGCGCAAGAGCCTGGCCAACCACTTCCGCCTGGGCGAGGGCCTGGTCGGCCAGTGCGCCCTGGAAAAGGAGCGCATCCTCCTCACGGACGTGCCCGAGGACTACATCCGCATCAACAGCGGCCTGGGCGATCACCCGCCGCTCAACATCGTGGTGCTGCCGGTCATCTTCGAGGGCGCGGTGAAGGCGGTGCTGGAGCTGGCCTCCTTCCACCGCTTCAGCGAGACGCACCTGTCCTTCCTGGACCAGCTCACCGAGTCCATCGGCATCGTGCTCAACACCATCGCCGCGGGCATGCGCACCGAGGAGCTGCTCGCCCAGTCGCAGAGCCTCGCCAGCGAGCTGCGCAGCCAGCAGCAGGAGCTCACCGAGACCAACCGCCGCCTGGAGCAGCAGGCGCGCAGCCTCCAGGCCTCCGAGGAGCGGCTCAAGCAGCAGCAGGAAGAGCTGCAGCAGACCAACGAGGAGCTCGAGGAGCGCAGCCGCCTGCTCCAGGTGCAGAACATGGAGGTGGAGCGCAAGAACCGCGAGATCGAGCAGGCCAAGGTCTCGCTGGAGGATCGCGCCCAGCAGCTCGCGCTCTCCTCGCGCTACAAGAACGAGTTCCTGGCCAACATGAGCCACGAGCTGCGCACGCCCCTCAACAGCCTGCTCATCCTCTCCAAGCTCCTGTCGGAGAACGCCGAGGGCAACCTGTCCGGCCGCCAGGTGGAGTTCGCCCAGACGATCCACGGCGCGGGCAGCGACCTGCTCTCGCTCATCAACGACATCCTGGACCTGTCGAAGATCGAGTCCGGGACCATGAGCGTGGACGTGGACGAGGTGTCGCTCGGCAGCCTCAAGGACTTCGTCGAGCGCACCTTCCGCCAGATGGCCGTGGACAAGAAGCTCGGCTTCAACCTGGAGTTCGCCTCCGCCCTGCCCGCCCACCTCTTCACCGACGGGCGCCGGCTGCAGCAGGTCATCAAGAACCTGCTGGCCAACGCCTTCAAGTTCACCGAGGAGGGCCACGTCACCCTGGACGTGCGTCCGGCCCGCGGCGGCTGGAGCGCGGAGCACCCCACGCTCGGCCAGGGCGGCTCCATCCTCGCCTTCTCCGTCATCGACACGGGCATTGGCATCGCGGAGAACAAGCAGAAGATCATCTTCGAGGCCTTCCAGCAGGCCGACGGCACCACGAGCCGCAAGTACGGTGGCACGGGCCTGGGGCTGTCCATCAGCCGCGAGATCGCCAAGCTGCTGGGCGGAGAGATCAAGGTCATCAGCGCGCCCGGCAAGGGCAGCACCTTCACCCTCTACGTGCCGCAGACGTACGTGGCGAACGCCGCCCAGTCGCGCGTGATGCAGCAGGTGGCCTCCCTGCCCCCGGCGAGCACGCCGCCGCACCTCCCGGCCCAGAGCCGCACCAGCATCGATGACCGCGTCCACGCGCTGCGCGCGGAGGCGGAGACGGCCGCCCAGGACGCGGAGCTGGCGCGCGAGGAGGAGGTCGAGGACGACCGGCGCAACATCCAGCCCGGCGACCGCACCCTGCTCATCATCGAGGACGACATCGTCTTCGCGCGCATCCTGCTGAGCCTCGTGCGCGAGAAGGGCTTCAAGGGCCTGGTGGCCCTGCGCGGCGACACGGGCCTGGCCATGGCGCGTCAGTACAAGCCGGACGCCATCACCCTGGACATCGGGCTGCCCGTCATCGACGGGTGGAACCTGCTCGACCGGCTCAAGCACGACGGCCGCACGCGCCACATCCCCGTACACATCATCTCCGCGAGCGAGGAGCAGCGCAGCCGCGGCCTCAAGCTCGGCGCGCTGGCGGTGCTCCAGAAGCCCGTCACCCGCGACGCGCTCGGCGAGGCGCTCGGCCGCGTCAAGGGCTTCATCGAGCGGCCCGTGAAGAACCTGCTGGTGGTGGAGGACGATGCCCGGCAGCGCGAGAGCATCGTGCACCTCATTGGCAACGGGGACGTGAAGACCACCGCGGTGGGCAGCGGCCAGGAGGCCCTGAGCGCCCTGGGCGAGAAGTACTTCGATTGCGTGGTGCTGGACCTGGGCCTGCCGGACATGACGGGCCTGCAGCTCATCGACGCCATGAAGTCCCAGGGTCACACCCCGCCCATCATCGTCTACACCGGCCAGGCGCTCACCGAGGAGCAGGAGACCATCCTCAAGCGCGTCACCGACGCCATCATCATCAAGAGCGTCAAGTCCCCCGAGCAGTTGCTGGACGAAACGGCGCTCTTCCTGCACCGCGTGGAGGCCAACCTCCCCGAGAACAAGCGGGCGATGATCAAGCAGGTGCACCAGAGCGATCCGGTGCTCGCCGGCAAGAAGGTGCTGGTGGTGGACGACGACGTGCGCAACATCTTCGCCCTCACCAGCGTGCTGGAGCGGCACAAGATGCAGGTGCTCTACGCGGAGAACGGCCGCAAGGGCATCGAGATCATCCGCAACACGCCGGACCTGCACGTGGTGCTCATGGACGTGATGATGCCGGAGATGGATGGCTACGAGACCATGCGCGCCATCCGTCAGGTCAACACGCTCAAGGGCCTGCCCATCATCGCGCTCACCGCCAAGGCCATGAAGGGCGACCGCGAGAAGTGCATCGACGCGGGCGCCAGCGACTACATCACCAAGCCGGTGGAGACGGATCAGCTCATCAGCCTCTTGCGCGTGTGGCTGTTCCGCACCGCCGAGCGTCCCCAGAACAGCTAGCCTCGCGCACACGATGACGGAAGGACGGGCACTGGAGCGCGCGAAGGCCGAGGAGTCCCTCGAGGAGATCGAGCTGGATCTGCTGCTCGAGGGAATCCTGCGGCGCTATGGCCTGGACTTCCGGGGCTATGCCCGCACGTCCCTGCGACGCCGGGTGTGGAACATGGTGCATGCCCTGAAGCTGGAGACCCTCTCCGCGCTCCAGGGCAAGGTGCTGCACGACTCCCAGATGATGGACGTGCTCCTGCAGCACCTGTCGGTGAACACCACCACCATGTTCCGCGACCCGAGCTTCTTCCAGGCGTTCCGCGATCAGGTGGTGCCCCACCTCTTCTCCGCGCCCTTCGTGCGCATCTGGCACGCGGGCTGCTCCACCGGCGAGGAGGTGTACTCGCTCGCCATCCTCCTGCAGGAGGCGGGGCTGTACGAGCGCAGCCGCATCTACGCCACGGACATGAACGTGGCCGTGGTGGAGCGCGCCAAGTCGGGCATCTTCCCGCTCGAGCACATGCGCGAGTACACGTCCAACTACCAGCGCGCCGGCGGCACCTGCTCCTTCAGCGACTACTACACGGCCAACTACGATCACGCGATCTTCAAGAACTCGCTGCGCAAGAACATCGTCTTCGCCCAGCACAACCTGGTGAGCGACGGCACGTTCAACGAGTTCAACGTCATCCTCTGCCGCAACGTGCTCATCTACTTCGGCAACCCGCTGCAGGAGCACGTCCACCGGCTGCTGCACCAGTCCCTGCGCCGCTTCGGCGTGCTCGCCCTGGGGCGGGGCGAGACGATCCGCCACACCGTGCTGGAGCGCGACTACGACGAGGTGGATGCCCAGGAGCGCATCTACCGCCGACGCGCCTGAACAACCCGGCCGTCCAGCGCGGGCGCACGATTCTCGTGGGAACGCGGTGACGCCCCGGGACGGGGAGGCGCCCCTAAGATGGCGGGCACCATGCCCTCTCTTCGCGCTCTCGCGCTCTCCTGCCTCGTCGTGTCTGGCGTGCTCGCTGCTTGCGGCGACAGCTCCCCTGCCCCCGTCGATCCTCCCGACATCCCCGAGCCGGTGACGTGCGACACCGTGGGCGTCACGCTCTGCGAAAACGCCTGCGTGAACACCGCGAACAATCCGGCGCACTGCGGAGGCTGTGGCAAGGCCTGCGTGGCGAGCGAGACGTGTGCGAGTGGCGCCTGCATCGCGACGTGCCAGATCGACGGCCAGCGGATCCTCGAGGGGACGCTGAACGCGGCGAATGCCTGTGAGCAGTGCGCGCCGACGACGTCCGCGACCGCGTGGACTCCCCTCGCGGACGGGACGTCGTGCGCCTCGGGACGAATCTGCGTGTCCGGTGCGTGCGGCGCCCAGTGCCTCATCGACGGCGTGGCCCATGCCGAGGGGACGCTGGACGCGGCGAATGCCTGTGAGCGGTGCGCGTCGGCGACGTCGACGACGGCGTGGACCCCCCTTGCGGACGGGACGTCGTGCGCCTCGGGACAGATCTGCGTGTCCGGTGCGTGCGGCGCCCAGTGCCTCATCGACGGCGTGGCCCATGCCGAGGGGGCGGTGAATCCGGCGAATGCCTGTGAGCGGTGCGCGTCGGCGACGTCGACGACGGCGTGGACCCCCCTTGCGGAAGGGACGTCGTGCGCCTCGGGACAGATCTGCGTGTCCGGTGCGTGCAGCGCCCAGTGCCTCATCGACGGCGTGACCCATGCCGAGGGGGCGGTGAATCCGGCGAATGCCTGCGAGGTGTGCACGCCCGCGACGTCGACGACGGCGTGGACGGCGCGAGAGAGCGTTCCCCTGCTCGTGGGAGGCCGCGACATCACGGCGCAAGGCTGGACGACGGTTTCGGGCGCGCCGTATACGCTCACTTATGGTGAGGACTACGTCCGTCTCTCGACGTCGACGGACAGCGGCGGGCGCACCAGCGGACAGCTGCTCATCTGGCGGGCCAACGCGTTCGACCCCATGACGCCGTCCAAGCTCCGCGTGGTGATGCAGGTCGAGTCGGTGAACAGGCACAATACGCTCGACAGCGGCGCGGCCATCCTGGGGAGCTTCACGCCCCCGTACGGCAACAGCACGGACCGCTCACAGATGATCTACCTCGACAGCGCGGCGATCGGCTGGGCGGATGACACGCAGTCCACGGCGTTCCCAGTCACCGACGGCGCGTACCATGTCTACGAGTTCGCGCTGGACGTGGAGAAGAAGGCGACGGTGAGCGTCGATGGCGTCGCGAAGCTCACGCGAAGCAACTTCATGACGACCGGGACGCTCGCCCTCGGCGACCAGACCAACGATCCGAACGTCGACGGAACGATGCGGATCAAATCCGTCGAGCGGATGTGCCCCTGAGGCGTCCGCGAGTGCGCGTCCGCATCAGTGTCGCTCAATCCACAGCGGTCCCCCGGACCAATTCTCGTGCGCGCCCGCTCAACGCATCGTGACGCGGGCTTGAATGGAACACACCATCGCAAGTGAACGCGGGATTGTGTGATGAAACGACACGTCTTGCTGTTGAGCGGATGCGCGGTGCTCGGCCTTCTGGGCGGGTGGAAGGCCGGACCCCGAGAACCCCTCGGGGTCATGCTCCTGGGCGTCTCGACCTACCTGGGGGGCTGCGCGCGCACGGCCCCCAGGACAGGACAAGGCCCCACGCCCCACCGCACCGGCGCACGACCCCGGCGAGGCGTGCGCCGGACCGGGTGCTTCCGGCGCCGCGGACATGAGGATATCCTCACCGAATGAGGAATCACTCACCACGCTCGCCCGGGGGGGCGAAGCCCTTGCGCGGCCGGATGCGCGAGGAGACGGAACAGGCCCTCATGGAAGCCGCCGAGGAGATGTTCGCCGAGCAGGGGGTGCTGGGCACGCGCATCGAGGACATCTCGAAGCGGGCGGGCGTGGCCGTGGGCACGCTCTACAACTACTTCGAGGACCGCGAGCAACTCGTCGCCGCGCTCATGAGCCGCCGCCGCGCCCGGCTGGTGAAGGCGCTGGACGAGGTGAGCGAGAGCGCGCGGGGCAGGACCTGGCACGAGGAGTTCGAGGACTTCCTGCGCGCGACGCTCACCCACCTGGAGCGGCACCGGCGCTTCTTCTCCATCCTGGTGCAGGGCGAGCTGCTGCCGCCCCGGCGCGCGGGCGACGAGACCCATGGCTCGGGGCTCGACGATGTCTACGCGCGCATGGAGCGGCTGGTGCGGCGGGGCGTGGCGGAGGGCGTCCTCAAGAGCACGTTCGCGCCCCTCTACCCTTCCTTGCTGCTCGGAATGCTCCGCTCGGCCCTCGTCCATGACCGGTACACGGACATGCCCGGGCCCTTCCTCGCGCTGCTGGAGCCCTACCGCGACTTCTTCCTCACAGGCGCGGGAGCGCCGCGCGGCAACCCTTGAGGCATGATGGGAAGCCAGGGAGAACGCACCTGGCGATGAAGCGTGGACATGCAGTGGGCGAGACGGCGCCACGACGGCGGCCGAGCGAGGGCGGCTACGCCAAGGGCGCGGAGACGCGCGAGAAGATCATCGAGGCGGCCTTCGGGGTGTTCGCCGAGGAGACCTACCTGGGGGCCTCGACCCGCCGCATCGCGGCCCAGGCCGGCGTCAATCCGCCCGCCTTGCAGTACTACTTCGACAGCAAGGAGGGGCTCCACCGGGCCTGCGGGCAAGCGCTCGTCGAGCGATTGATGGGCGACTTCGCGTCCGTGTTGCAGGAGGCCCGCGCAGCGCTCGAGAGCGGACAGCGGGCGACGATGATCGAGGCCGTGTGCGAGCTGATGGATCGTCTGGCGGACCTGATGATGCCCCGGGCCCAGGACGAGAACTGGCGCCGCTTCCTCGGCCGATGCCAGACCCACCACCAGGGCCCCGCTTACGACCTGATCGAGCGGGAGTTCTCCGCGCCCCTCCGGGAGCTCGTCACGGCGCTCGTCGCGGGCGCGCTGGGCACGAAGGCCGAGGACACGCAGACCCGGCTGCACGCCGTCCTCGTCCTCGGCCAGCTGTCGAGCCTGCAAGTGGGCGCGGACCTGACGCTGAACACCCTGGGCTGGCCCGACTTCGCGGGCGACCGCGCCGCGCTGATCAAGAAGACCTTTCGCGACCACGTCGTCAGGCTGCTGACCGCCCCCCTTGCGGACCCCGCCACCGCCCCACCGCGCACGAGGCGGTAGGGCGCGCGGTCGGGCCTACTTCTTGGACTCGACCCCCACCGCGGTCCAGGCGTCCTTCACCTTCTGCACTTCCACCGAGTTGGCGCCGTGCAGGTCCGTGGCCGCCTTGATGGTGGCGTCACGCGCCTGGGAGAAGGTGGTGTTGGGCGTCATGTACGTGGTGAGCGCCCGGCCGAAGATCTTCAGGCTCTTCTCCATGCCGAGGCCGTCCTTCACTTCCAGGCCCGACGTGCGGTTCTTGCCGCCCTCGGTGAGCAGGTAGAAGGCGTTGTTGGCGATGCCGCTGGAGCCGTGGACCTCCTGCTGCTTCGGGTAGTTCTTGTAGTTGTCGATGGAGTAGTTGTCCTGGGTCGGGTCGTTCATGTAGCGCAGCGCCTCGCCCGTCTTGTTTCCGGGCTTCCAGGCGTCCTCGCCCATGCTCCAGTCGAACTTCACGTTCGGGTTCTTCTGCGACGCGTACCACTCCACGCCCGTGCCCATGATGTCGCTGAAGGCCTCGTTCAGGCCGCCCGACTCACCCCGGTACACGAGGCCCGCGGTGCGCTCGGTGAGGCCGTGGGCGATTTCATGGCCCGCGATGTCCAGCGTGGTGAGCGGACCGGCCGTCTTGCCGTCGCCATCGCCGTAGCTCATCTTCTCGCCGTCCCAGAAGGCGTTGACGAGGTTCTTGTCCACGTGGACGTAGGACACGAGCTTCTCGCCCTTGTCGTCCAGGGAGTTGCGGCCGAGCACGTCCTTGAGGAAGTCGTACGTCATCTCGGCGCCGTAGTGCGCGTCCACCGCCGCCTTGGTGCGCGCGTCGTCCGTCACCTCGCCCCACGCGTCGTTCTTGTCGGTGAACTGCACCTGGCCGCTGGCGCGCGCCTTGTTCTGGCCGTCGTAGGTCACCACGCCACCGCCGCGGGAGGTGTCCTCGAGGGTGTAGGTGCCGTCGGCCTTCTTCGTGGTGGAGAGGTCCACCTTGCCGCTGTACATCGTCTGGTCGTCACCCTGGGCCGTGGGCGGCAGGGGCTTGGACGGGACGTCGGTGCCGGGCGCCTCGACCCCACCCTCGGCCGCGTGCTCCTGGGCGTGCTTCACCTCGTGCTCGAAGCCGCCGATCTGGTCGAAGCTCTCCAGGAGCTCGCCGCTGTTGGCGTCCACGAAGTAGTTCATGCGGCTCGGGCCCTCACCGGCCTTGAAGTCCGAGAGCTTGTCGAGCTGCACGTGGTAGGCGGCGTGGTACTGGCCGTCCTGACCCTGCACCACCACCCGCTCGGAGGAAGGAGCGCGCGAGGCCTCCTTGCCAAAGGCCTTCTGGGCCACGTCCAGCGCGTCCTTCGCGCTGAGCTTCACCGGCGAGGCGCCCAGGCCCGTGGGAATGGTGGACAGCGCGCCCGTCACGTCCGCCACGTTGCCTTCCTTGTCCAGGTGGCTGATGACCTGCTCGCCGAACACCTTCACGCCCTCGTGCTGGCGGTCCAGGCGCACGTGCGTCATGCCCAGCGCATCGGAGAAGACCTGGCTGGGCTTGACCGAGGCGGCCACCGGCGCGCTGGGGACCACGCCGCGCTGGCTGAGGCTGGTGGCCTGGAGGAAGTCCACCGACTTCTGGATGGCGGACTGGGCGCGCTGGCTGTCCAGGGCCAGCGGGCCGGAGGTGCGGGCGGCCGAGGCGACGCTGGCGGCCGAGAGCTTCACCGCGGGCGTGGCGGCGGCGGTGGCGAAGGTGGAGGCCTGGGAGAAGCCCTGGGCGGGCTTGGAGGCGGCGGCGGTGGGCGCGGCGGTCGGCGCCTGGGGGGCGGCGGGCGTGGCGGCAACGGCGGGAGCGGAGACCGGGGTCTGCTTGTTGGAGATGATCATGACGGCGCCTTCTTTCGATGGTCGACCCAGGGTGGGAGGGAGTCGCCCTGTGTGGTTGATGTGCGCCATGTAGAGCATGATGTGTGCCACGCACCGCGTCAGACCTTCAGCGCGACAACCCCTGGATTTCATTGAGGGGGAGCGCGCCGGGCGCCGGATGACCGATAACGGATGTCACCACGACGGGCGGTGAAGCCCCTCGGTGGAGGGGGCCCGGGAGGGGTGGTGACAACACTTCGGGCCTGATGACGGGCGTCACCGCGAGTCAGGCGGCACCCGGGCCCCGGGCCTCGGGACTACGCCCGGGCGACGCGGGACACGACGGGCTGGAAGAGCAGACCCAGCACGATGACCAGGGCACAGCCGATGACGTTGAACCAGAGGTAGCCAATGCCCGAGAACACGAACAAGGCAAGAACCAGTCCCTGCGAGACGACGGCGGCCAGGAAGACGGCATGGCCCTGGACGTGCTTGAGGAAGAAGGCCACGAGGAACAGCCCCAGCACGGTCCCATAGAAGAGCGAGCCGAGGATGTTGACCGCCTGGATGAGGTTGTCGAGCAGCGAGGCGAAGCTGGCGAAGCCGATGGCCACCAGGCCCCAGAACACGGTGCACAGCTTGGAGGCCACCAGCACCTGCCGGTCGGTCGCGTCGCGCCGCAGCACCCGCCGGTAGAAGTCGACGGTGGTCGTCGTGCCCAGGGCAGTGAGCTCGCTCGCGATGGAGCTCATGGCCGCCGCCAGGATGACGGTGATGAGCAGGCCGACGAGGCCGCTGGGCATCCAGTCCTTCACGAACGAGATGAAGATGTAGTCCGAGTCCTTCGCCTCCGCGCCGGGCAAGGCCTGGGAGACCACGGTCTTGGCGCTCTGGCGGACCGAATCGGCGGCCCGGGCGGCGGCCTGGAGCGCCTCGCGCGCCCGCGCCTCCTCGGCCACGTCGCCCGCGTCCCGCGCCGCCACGTAGCGCTCGGCCGCGACGCGCTTGTCCGCCTGGGTGAGGGCCCACACCTCCTCGAGCCGGGTGAACTCCACCGCCCGCTCCGACGCCTGGACGCGCGCGCGCAGCGGCTGGTTGAAGAGCAGTGGGGGCGCGGTGAACTGGTAGAAGACGAAGACCAGCAGGCCCACGAAGAGGATGAGGAACTGCATGGGAATCTTCAGGACGCCGTTGAACAACAGGCCCAGTCGGCTCTCCGTGACCGAGCGGCCCGACAGGTAGCGGCCCACCTGGGACTGGTCCGTGCCGAAGTACGACAGGGCCAGGAAGAACCCGCCCGTGAGCCCGGACCAGAAGTTGTAGCGGTCCTGGAGATCCAGGTCGAAGCTGACCACGTTCATCCGGCCCAGCGCGCCCGCCACGTCCACCGCCCGCGCGAAGGACACCGTCTCCGGCAGCCGCCACACGATGACGAACGCCGCCACCACCATGCCGCCCAGCATCACCACCATCTGCTGCTTCTGCGTCTGGCTGACGGCCTTGGCGCCGCCCGTCACCGTGTAGAGGATGACCAGTACGCCCATGCCCAGGATGGTGGGCTCCAACGGCCAGCCGAGAATGGCCGAGAGAATGATCGCGGGCGCGTAGAGGGTGATGCCCGAGGCGAGCCCCCGCTGGATGAGGAAGAGCAGCGCGCCGAGCAGCCGCGTCTTCAGGTCGAAGCGCGACTCCAAATACTCGTACGCCGTGAGGACGTTGAGCCGGTAGTAGATGGGCACGAAGACCGCGCTGATGAGGATCATCGCGATCGGCATGCCGAAGTAGAACTGCACGAAGCGCATCCCGTCCTCGTAGGCCTGGCCCGGGACGGAGAGGAACGTGATGGCGCTCGCCTGCGTGGCCATGACGGACAGGCCGATGGTGGGCCAGCCCAGCTCGCGCCCGCCGCGCAGGAACGCCTCGGACGTCTGGGCCTCGCCGCGCGTGCGCCAGAGGCCCCAGCCCACGATGAATGCCGTCGTCCCCACAACAACCAACCAGTCGAGCGGTGTCACGCGTAGGCCCGGGTGAGCGCCCAGAACAGGGCGATGAGCAGGGCGAGGGTGCCCAGCACGAAGAGGTAGATGTTGCGCCAGGAGCCGAGCAGCGGCGGCGCGTCGTGGAGCTCGGGCCGGGGCTCTGGCGCGCGAGCGGGTTCAGGAGGAGGTGCGGAGGCGGTCATCGGGCGAGCAGATTCGCGAGCAGGCGGTAGGCCCCGGGCACGCCCGCGGGCAATTGACGGAAGAAGGCGAGGCCCGTGTAGATGAACGTCCCCTTGCCATGGCGGGCCACCAGCAGGCCGCCCTGGAGTGGCGCCTCGCCCGGATCATTCAGGGAGAACACGGGCCGGTAGTGCGTGTCCCAGTTCGTGGCGAAGTAGAGCCCCCGCTCCTGGACCCAGCCCTCGTAGTCCGCGGGCACGAGCCGGTTGGGCGCGAGCAGCAGCGGATCCTTGGACGCCACGGGGGTCATCACCGCCGTCTCGTCCGTCACGCGCTCGCGCCCGATCTCCAGGGGGTACGGGCCCACGAACGTCGTGAGCGGGCCCACGCGGCTGTTGGTGTTGTACTGGACCACCAGCCGCCCTCCCCCCTCCACGTAGCGCAGCAGCTTCTCGCGGTGCAGGCCCAGGCGCGGGTTGGCGTTGAAGGCGCGCACGCCGACCAGGACGGCGTCGAACCGCTCGAGCTTCTCCGCGGCCAGGACCTCCTCGGGCAGCACCGTCACCTCGTAGCCCACGGCCGCGAGGCTCTCGGCCACGCGGTCTCCCGGCCCGGGGATGTAGCCCAGCCGCCGCCCCTTCATGGCGAGCGCCACGGGCACCAGGGTCGCCTCCGCGGGCTGGCGCACCGCGAGCGGGGGAATGTGCTCGTGCGTCACGGTGCGCACGCGCCACGACTCGGAGCGGCCTCCACTGTCGACGACGATCCGCAGCCGCGCCCGCTCGACCGCGCCCGGGGGCGGCGTGAGCTGGACGTGCACCGTGCGCTCGTCCCCGCGCGCGGCGAGCTGAAAGGGCAGTGAGGCGGGCTCGGCGCGCCAGCCCGCGGGCACCTCGAAGCGGACCGTGCCCGACACCTCCGCGCGTCCCGCCGCCAGCACCACGGGGACGGCGCGCGGCTTGCCGTTGGGGAACATGAGGACCGCCTGCTCCGGCGTCGCCGTCACGGCCGGCACCACCTCGAAGGCGCGGGACAGCTCGCCGCGCACGGGATCCGTCCAGACATGCACCACCGGGCGCACCACGGAGAAGCGCTTGCCCCCGAGCTCGTAGACGAAGGTCACCGCCAGGGCCGGCTCGCCCTCGGGCTGGCCGGTGAGCGCGCGGTCCCGCTCCGCCAGCGCGTAGAGGCCGCCCGCCACGGGCTCGCGCAACCAGTACGGCGTGGAGATGCGTGCCTCCGTGGGAAGCGCCACCGGCTGCGAGCGCATGGAGGGCTTGCCCTCGGCCAGCGCCGCCCCCACGTCCACGGTCTCTCCACCGGGAAGCACCACCCCCACCCACTTCAACGCGGCGGGCGAGCGGTTCAACGCCGTCAGCTCCAGCTTCACCCGTCCCCCCGGCACGGCCGTGGGCTCCGCCGCGCGGGCCTCCAGGAACAGGCCCGCGCACGCGGCCATGAGCGTCTCGGTCTCGCGCAACTTGAGGGCCTTCCACGTGTTGCCGTCCGGCAGCGCCGAGAGCGCCTCGTGCACGCGCAGCAGCGCCGGGAGGCTCTGGTGGGGGGCGCGCACATCGAAGCCGCGCACCGCCGCGTCGATGGCCTGGCTCACCGGCTCCGTGCCGCCCCACCGCCGCCACGTGAGCTCCAGCCCCTCGAAAAGGTCGGACTTCGGGCGGGTCCCGTCGAGCGGCGCGAAGTACTCCATCAGGGGCCCGCGCTCGGCCGCCACGCCGAAGCCCTGGCTCTTGTGCTGGCTGCGGCTCTCCGCCGCGACCTCGCCCCACGAGCGCCCGAGGAGCGGATCGTACCCGCCCACATCCGCCTGGAGGTAGGCGGACATGTCCGCGTCCGGCTTGAGGTTCCAGGTGGAGACGTTGTTGAGCAGCCGGTCCGCCTTCCACGGCTGGAGCGTCCCGAGCTGCTCGGGAAAGCGGGAGGGGTCCGCCGCGGCGGTGAAGGCCTCGGCGGCCAGCAGCGCCGACGCGGTGTGGTGGCCGTGGTTGGGCGGCTTCGTCGTGAAGCGCGTCACGATCACATCCGGCCGGAAGCGACGGATGGCGAGCACGACGTCGGCGAGCACCGCGTCATGACCCCACACGCGCAGTGTCTCCTCCGCGCTCTTGGAATAGCCAAAGTCCCGCGCCCGGGTGAAGAACTGCTCTGCGCCATCGACGCGGCGCGCCGCGAGCAGCTCGTGGGTGCGGATGAGCCCGAGCAGCTCGTCCTGCTCGGTGCCGATGAGGTTCTGTCCTCCGTCGCCCCGCGTCATCGACAGGTAGCCCGCGCGCAGTCCGCGTCCACCCGCGAGCCACGCCAGCAGCCGCGTGTTCTCGTCGTCGGGGTGGGCCGCGACATAGAGCACGCTGCCCGTCACCCCGAGCCGCCGCAGGCCCGCGGCGATCTCTCCCGCGTGCGGCTGCCGGGGCGTCTGTCCGAGTGCCGCCGACGCTCCTCCAAGACTCACGGCCAGTGCCATTCCGAAAATCACCCAGGTGCGCATCGGCGCGGACCCTAACAGGAAGCCTCCGCCCCGGGGACGCGGACTGGAGTCGCCCTCACCCACCAGACTTGTTATCACCCGCACGTGGCCTCTTCGTTCTCATCAGCCTGGCTGCGCGGTGATCCGCGCGCGCTCGAATTCCTGCCCGAGTGGTATCGGCACCGCTCCGCCCGCGTCGACACCGCGAACACGGCGAGCACCCGCGCGGTTTCTCCCGCGCTCCACGCGGCGCTCGTGGCCCAGAACGCTCGACTCGCACCGAGCGCCGCCCGCGAGCGTCACCTGGAGCTGCTCGCCCGCCCCGGGACCACGGTCGTCGTGACGGGGCAGCAGGTGGGGCTGTTCCTCGGTCCGCTCTACACCGTGTACAAGGCCGCCTCCGCGATCGTCACGGCCCGCGCGCTCGCCGAGGAGACGGGACGCCCCTGTGTCCCCCTCTTCTGGTTGCAGACCGAGGACCACGATCTGCCGGAGATCGACCACACCTTCGTGCCCGGCGCCACGGGAAGGCTCGTGCGGGTGGCCCTCGAGGTGCCCGACGCGGCGCGCTCGCGAATCCCGGTCGCCCACCGCACGCTCGGCGCGAGCGTCACCAGCGCCCTCGCCACGCTGCGCGCCGAGCTGGGGGACCTCGCGCATGCGGACGAATTCCTGGGCCTGCTCGAGCGCGCCTACCGCCCCGAGGCGACGCTGGCGGACGCCTTCGCCGAGGTCCTCTCCACCCTCTTCGCGGACGAAGGGCTCGTGTTCCTCGATCCGAGGGATCCGCGCCTCGCGCCCCTCGGCGCGCCCGTGCACCGCAAGGCCCTCGAGGACGCCGCGCCCCTCTCCCAGAAGCTCGCCGCGTGGGTCGACGCGCTGACCCACCAGGGCTTCGCCGAGCAGGTCCACATCCGTCCGGGTTCGCCCCTGGGCTTCGTCTCGCCCGAGGCACCCGAGGGCGCGCGCTACCGATTGGACCCCACCGAGACGCCGGACACCTGGAGCCTGGTGGGCCACCCGGAGGGTGCGCGCGTGACCACGGCCCAGCTCCGTGCCTGGCTCGAGCGCGAGCCCACGCGCTTCACGACCTCCGCCCTGCTGCGTCCCATCCTCCAGGACACCCTGCTGCCCACGGCGGCCTACGTGGGCGGGCCCGGGGAGATCGCCTACTTCGCGCAGATGGCGCCCCTGTACGCGCACTTCGGCCTGCCCCCGCCGCTCGTCATCCCCCGCGCCCGCTTCCGCGTCCTCGATGACAGCGTGCTGCGCCTGCTCGGCAAGCTCCAGCTCTCGGCCGATGAGGTGAGCGTCCCGGCGGACACCCTGCTCGCCCGCCTCGTCGCCCGCGACTCCGGCGAGGCCCTCTCGCCCCCCGAGGCCGTCGAGGCCCAGTTGTTGGGCACCTTCGCCGCCGAGCTCGCGCGCCTGGGCGAGCGCACCGCCTCCTTCGAGCCGGGTTTCGCCCGGGCCCTCACCCGCACCGACCAGACGGTCCGCCGGGGCATCTCCCGCCTCGTGGCCCGCTACGGCCGCGTCCTCGCCCAGCGCGACGAGGTGACACGCGAGCGCATCGCCCGCGTCCAGGCCCTGCTCTTTCCCAACGGCGCCCCTCAGGAGCGCGTGCACGGGCCGCCGTCCTACGCGAGCCGTCTGGGCGGCCGGGCCTTCACCCGCCGGGTGCTCGAGGCCTGCGAGCCCTTCTGCGGCGATCAGAAGGATCTGCGCACATGAGCCCGATCGCCACGGTCCACGGCCTGGAAGTTCTCGCCTTCGGCCCCCACCCGGACGATGTCGAGCTGTTCTGCGGCGGACTGCTCGCGAGCCTGGCGAGCCAGGGCCACCGCACCGGCATCGTGGACCTGACGCGCGGCGAGAAGAGCTCGCGGGGCAGGCCCGAGACCCGGCTCGCCGAGACCGAGGCGGCCTCGCGCGTGTTGGGGCTCACCGTGCGCGAGAACCTGGAGCTGCCCGACGGGTGGATCCACCCCTGGGGAGGCTTCGAGGCGCCCGAGCCCGAGCGCGCGCGCACCGCCCCGGTGGCGCGTGTGGTCGAGGTGCTGCGCCGCCTGCGGCCCGAGCTCGTGCTCGTGCCGTGGTGGCACGAGCGGCACCCGGACCACGAGGCCACCAGCGCGCTGGTGACGCGGGCGCTGTTCTTCGCCGCGGTGCGCAAATTCGAGACCGAGCCGCCCGGGGAGCCGTTCACGCCGAGGCAGGTCCTCTACTACCCCATGCGCCACCAGGCCGAGCCGTCCTTCGTGGTCGACGTGACGGCGGTCCACACGCGCAAGATGCAGGCCGTGCGCTGCTACGCGAGCCAGGTGGAGGCACGCATCGAGGGGCCGCAGACGCTGGTGGGCTCGCCCCTGTCACTCACCTCGCTGGAGGCGCGGGATCGTTTCTACGGCGCGCGCATCGGCGTGGCCCATGGCGAGCCCTACGTGCTGCGCGAGACCCTGGGCCTGAAGGATCCGGTGGAGCATTTTCGTCGGAATGCCTTCGCCCGGCCCCTGTTCTTCCCCGATCCGACATGAGCGATCGCTGTCTCAACCTGGCCATCACCTGCTTTCCCACCTTCGGAGGCAGCGGCATGGTCGCGACCGAGATCGGCCTGGCCCTGGCCGACCGCGGCCACCGCGTCCACTTCATCGCGAGGGACCTGCCCGTGCGCCTCCATGGCATGACGCGCAAGGTCATCTTCCACGAGGTCACGGAAAGCGACTACCCGGCGCTGGCCCACTCGGGCACGTACCCGCTCGCGCTGGCCTCCAAGATGATCGAGGTCGCCAACTACGAGTCCCTGGACATCCTCCATGTCCACTACGCCGTGCCGCACGCCACCGCGGCCTGGATGGCGCGAGAGGTGCTGGGGGAGCGGGCGCCGCGCATCGTGACGACCCTGCACGGCACCGACACCACGCTCGTGGGCATCGATCCCACCTACCTGCCCATCACGCGCTTCTCCGTGCTGCGCAGCGACGCGGTGACCACGCCCTCGGAGTCCCTCCAGCGGGCCACCTGGGAGGGCTTCGGCCTGAGCCCGGAGGCGCTGCCCATCGAGGTCATCCCCAACTTCGTCGACACGCAGCGCTACGCGCCCCTGCGCGACCGGACCCACCTGCGCCCGCTCTTCCCCCACGCGCTGGAAGACACGCCCGTGCTGGTGCACGTCTCCAACTTCCGGCCGGTCAAACGCATCGACGATGTCGTGTCCATCTTCGCCCGGGTCCATCAGCAGCGGCCCTGTCGGCTGATCATGATTGGCGACGGACCGGAGCGCTCTCCCGCCGAACGCCGGGTGCGCGAGCTCGGACTGGAAGCGCACGTGGCCTTCCTGGGCAAACAGGAGAGCTTCGTGGAGCTGCTCGCCGCGTCCGACGTCTTCCTGCTGCCCAGTGAGCAGGAGAGCTTCGGCCTCGCCGCGCTCGAGGCGATGAGCTGTGGCGTCCCCGTGGTGGCCAGCGACATCGGCGGCATCCCCGAGCAGGTGAAGCACGGGGCGTGGGGCTACCTGGCACCGGTGGGGGACGTGGAGGCCATGGCCCGCCACGTCCTGTCCCTGGTGGAGGAGCCCGAGCGCTGGGGGCGATTCTCACGAGCCGCCCGCCAGCAGGTCCTCGAGCGCTTCCAGCTCGGTCCGGCCATCGACCGCTACGAGGCCATCTACCGCCGCCTTACTTCTTCCCCTTCCAGTCCACGAGCGCCTTGGCCACCGCGTCCTTGAAGAAGAAGCCCGCCTCGTCCTTCTGACCCAGGTCCCACGCCGTCTGGGCGAACTTGCGCGCCTCGGCGTACTTGCCCGAGCGCGCCAGGATGTCGGCCTTGATCCAGTTGTTGAGCCAGTGCGACTGGATGGCCAGCGAGTCGTCCAGGTACTCGAGCGCCTTGGGGTAGTCCTTGGACGTGTCGGCCACGTAGCGGCCGGCGTTGGCCAGCGAGCGCCACGCGTCGTTGACCGCGGTCTTGATGTTCTCCGTGGCCTGGGCCGAGGTGTTCGCCTGGATGGGCACCGAGACGCGCGTCTTCTCCCACTCCAGGTCCAGCGACGTCTGGTCCGCCGTGGTGTTGGAGAAGAGGAACGTCAGGCGCTCGCGGTTGGGGATCTCCGTCACCGTGGCGGGCACACGCACGACGTCCTCCTTGGTGTCATAGGCCTTGCCGCCGCCGAACAGGCGCAGGTCCTTGTTCAGCACCATCGTCCAGCCCTGCTCCGTGGGCACGGAGACGAGCGCGTAGGTGCCCGCCGGGACGGGCTTGCCCCCGAAGGTCACGTCACGGGCGAAGGTGATCTTCGTGGCCATGTTGGCGCCCGTGCGCCACACCTGGTTCCAGGGCACGAGGGCGCCCCAGATCTTCCGCCCGTTGACCGCGGGGCTCGAGTAGTCGAGCGAGATCTCGGTCAGTCCGACCACCTGCGACACCTTGGCGGCCGGGCTCGGCGCGGGCAGCGCGAGCTGGGCCCGAGCGGGCGGCGAACAGAGCGTCACGACCACGGCGGCGGCACACCCGACAAACTTCTTCATCATCCTCACGTCGTCCTTTCCCTCCGTCTGGAGGAGAGCGGACAGCAGTCTATGCCTCATGGAAGAGTAGGGCCATGTTCTCCACTCCCTCGCGCAGTGCGTCGGGCCCGCTCGCGGCCCTCGTCCTCTTCCTGATGAGCACCCTGGCCCACGCCACCACCGTGCGCGTCCACTACGACGTCGGCTACGGCAACCGCATCACCCTCCGGGGCTCCAAGGCCCCTTTGTCCTGGAACACCGGCACCCCGGCCACGTGGACCGCCGGTAACGTCTGGACGCTGTCCTGGTCCAACACCGTGGGCGACGTGGAGCTCAAGCCACTGGTGAACGACAGCGCCTGGTCCACCGGCGCCAACTACCGCATCCCGGCGGGCGCCACCGTGGACCTCTACCCCTTCTTCGGCGCGGCCTCGGGGCGGATGCAGTACGTCTCCAACGTCTACTCGCCGCAGCTCGGCAACTCGCGCACGCTCGCCGTGTACCTGCCGCCCAGCTACGGGGAGAACCCCCTCAAGCGCTACCCCGTGCTCTACGCCCATGACGGGCAGAACCTGTTCAATGCCTCCAGCGCCTTCGGGGGCGTGGAGTGGCGCATGGACGAGACGGCCAACGCGCTCATCGGCAATGGCACCCTGGACGAGGTCATCATCGTGGGCGTCTACAACGCCGCCGCCAACCGCCTCTACGAGTACACCCCCTGCTGCGATGCTCAGTACGGCGGCGGCGGCGCGGACACGTACGAGCGCTTCCTCATCGACACGGTGCGGCCGTACGTCGACCAGAACTTCCGCACGCTCACGGGCCCGCGGAACACCGCCCTCATCGGCTCGTCGCTCGGGGGGCTCGTGTCCTTCTACATCGGCCGGCGCAACCCCGCCGTCTTCGGCAAGCTCGCGGCGCTGTCGAGCTCCTTCTGGTGGAACAACCAGGCGCTCACCCAGCAGGTGGAGGCCGCCCCCACGAAGGTGGCGGTGAAGGTCTACCTGGACGCCGGCACCAACGCGGACGGCCTGCCCGAGACGACCCGCATGCGCGATGCGCTCGCGGCGGATGGCCATGTCCAGGGCCAGGATCTCTATTACTACGTGGCCCAGGGCGCGGGTCACAACGAGGCCTCGTGGGCCGCGCGCCTCCACCTGCCGCTGACGTATCTCTTTCCCTGGCAGGGCACGGTCTACTGAGCCGCTCGGGGCGGGCCGCTGAAGGCGCGCGTCAGACCGGCGGGGGCGCCACCAGCAGCGAGGTCGGGGCCGTCACGGCCAGCGTCCCGAGCGCCGTCAGCTTGCCCGTCGTCGCATCCCGCTTGAAGGACACGATGGTGTTGCTCTGCTGGTTGGCCACCAGCAGGTAGGTGCCCGTCGGATCCAGGATGAAGTCCCGGGGCCACTTGCCCTGGGTGGACACGTGCTGCACGAGCGTCAGCTTGCCGAGCGAGTCCACGGCGAAGACGACGATGCTGTTGTGGCCCCGGTTGGAGCCGTAGACGAACTTGCCGTCCGGGCTCACCCGCACCTCGGCGCAGTAGCTGGTGCCGGTGGAGCCAGCGGGCAACGTGGAGACGCCCTGCACCTGCGTCAGCGTGCCCCGCGTGGCATCGAAGGCGAGCGAGAGCAGCGTGGAGTTGAGCTCGTTGATGACGAAGACGAACTTGCCGCTCGGGTGGAAGGCGAAGTGGCGCGGGCCCGCGCCGGCCGGAGTGGAGAACGACACCGGCGAGGCGGCGGTGAGCTTTCCCTGCGTCCCATCGAAGCGGTAGACCATGATCCGGTCCGTGCCCAGGTCCGCGGCGAGCGCGTACTGGTTGGTCGCGTCCGTCATGAGCTGATGGGCATGCGGCGCGTTCTGGTTGGGATGGGGACCCGAGCCCTGGAACTGCTTGAAGTCCGTGGACGCGCCCAGGCCGCCATTGCCCTGGACGGGAAAGACGGAGACGTTGCCGCCGCCGTAGTTGGCGACCATCACGTACGCGTCGTTCGCGTCCACGCTCACGAAGCAAGGCGAGCTTCCCCGGGAGGCCTGCTGGTTGATGAGGGTCAGGGCGCGGGTCGTGGGATTGACGGCGAAGGCGCTCACGGCCCCACTGGAGGTGCCCTGGTACGAGCCCACCTCGTTGACGGCGTAGAGGTAGCGGCCCCTGCGATCCATCGCCAGGAAGGACGGCTCGGACACGTTGCGCGTCACCGCCACCTTGCTCAGCAGGCCCGTCTGCATGGACAGACGGCACAGGGTGATGCCCTCGCCGCCCGCGGACGTGTAGCCGCCCACGAAGAGGTCGTACGTCGAGGGCGCCGCGAGCGGATACGGCTCGAGGCCCAGCCGATCCGGCAAGGTCACGGCCATCATCCCCACGCCGGACATCTTCAGGAATCCACGTCGAGTCAGCTTGGTCTCTCTCATGGAATTCCTCTTAAACACGGAATACTGTTTTACACCACGGTTTTCGACCCGGCGGACGTGGCGCGGCTATCGTGGGCATGGACCCTCGTGGCGGATGGAGACCCCATGACGAGTCGTTCGCGGAAGGCCCTCGGGGGCGTCGGACTGCTCGTGGCGCTGGTGACCGTGCCCATGGTGGTGCTCTGGCCGGAGTTCTCGGCGCTCCTCCAGTTCCTCCAGGCCGGCACGCCCCCGGCGACGCCCTTCGCCGAGACCCGCCCGCCGCCGGCGCCCGACTACGGCTCGCCCGAGAGCTGGGCCGCCCTGCCCGACCGCCCGGACGACGCCGACGTGGCACCCGGCCAGGAACGCGATGGGCAGGCCTCCGCCCCCGTGGACGTCTTCTTCGTCCACCCCACCACGTCCTTCAGCAACAAGGTCTGGAACGCGCCACTGGATGACGCGCGGGCGAAGGACATCACCGACCACGACGTCCTCCGCAACCAGGCCAGCGCCTTCAACGCCTGTTGTCGCGTCTACGCGCCCCGCTACCGTCAGGCCTCGCTCGGTTCGCAGGAGGCGACCCCGGAAGAAGCGGACAAGGCGTTGGCGCTGGCCTACCGCGACGTGCGCGCCGCCTTCGAGCACTACCTGCGCCACCAGAACCACGGCCGTCCCTTCCTCCTCGCCGCCCACAGCCAGGGAACACTGCACGCCCTGCGGCTCCTGGAGGAGCTCATCACGGGCAAGCCCCTGCGGCGGAAGCTGGTCGCGGCCTATCTCGTCGGCATGCCCATCCCGACGGATGTCTTCACCCGGACGCTGCCCGACCTCCCGCTCTGCGCCTCACCCGAGCAGACCGGATGCGTCATCAGTTGGAACGCCATCGGCCCCACGGCGGACACGCGCCTCTTCCACGTGCACCTGCACCGCTATCCAGACGGGAAGAAGGAGTCCATCGTCGGCAAGGCCCTCGTCTGCACCAATCCCATCACCTGGCGGGCGGACGAGACGCCCGGAGCGCGCGAGGAGCACCTGGGAGGCGTGCGCTTCGCGATGGCGGCGGGCGCGCCCCCTCGGCTCGATCGGGCGCTGGTGGAGGCGCGGTGCCGCGAGGACGGATGGCTCGTCATCACCCGCCCGGGACCCCAGGCGTACCGGGAGCTGTTGCTCGGCCCGGACCTGTACCATGTGTATGACTACAGCCTGTTCTACATGGATGTCCGGGAGAACGCGCGGGCCCGGGTGACGGCGTTCCGCCAGGACGAGGCGCCCCACCAGCCCCTCCCGTGAACCCGCCGTTCAACTAGACTCGGCCCACATGAAAAGCCCCTCGATGTTCCTGCTGAGTCTCGCGCTCCCGCTGCTCGCCGCCACGGAGACACTCGCCGCCACGCCCGAGGTCCAAGCCTTGTACGAGCAAGGCGTGGCCCTGCTGCAGAAGAAGGATGACCGGGGCGCCGAGGCCCTGTTCCAGAAGTGCATCACCCGGGACCCGACCTTCGCGCACTGCCACATGATGCTGGGCGCCGCGAAGGTCAGCCAGGGCCAGACCGCCGAGGGCATCAAGGCCTATCAAGAGTTTCTCCGGCTCGCCCCGAACGATCCCATGGCGCGCCAGGTGATGCAGTTGGCGGAGGGCAAGGCGCCCGCGCCGAGCGTGGCGCCCGCTCCGACGCCCGCGCCGGCGCCCGCCCCCGTGCGCAAGGACACCGCCCCGGCCGCCGAGACCGCCCAGTCCTTGCACGAGCGCAGCAAGCTCCTGGTGATGCACCAGCGGTGGAACGAGGCGGCGGCCGCGTTCCAGAAGTGTCTCGACCTGAATCCGGGCTTCGGCTCCTGCCAGCGGGAGTTGGAGAACGTGCGCGCCCGTCAGGGTGGAGCGAGCAAGTAAGGCCGACGCCACCCGGGGTGGCTCAGAACAGGCCCTTGAAGAAGTCCCCGACCTTGTCGACGACCTTGCCGGCGCCGTCCTTCACCTCCTCGACGACCTTGCCGGCGCCTTCCTTCACCTCCTCGACGACCTTGCCGGCGCCTTCCTTCACGTCCTCCACGACCTTCTCGGCGTTGACCTTGAGCACGTCGCCCACGGCCTTGGCCGTGGCGCCCACGTCCACCTGACCGGTCACGTCCAGCCCGAAGCCCACGCCCGTGGTGGCCTCGGCGCCCACGTCGAACTTCACCTTGCCGCCTTCCAGCGACAGGTCCGCGTGCGCATCGCCGCCCACGCCCGCGGTGGCGCTCGCCGTGATCTTCCCCTGGGCGAGCATGTCGTCGTTGTGCTTGAGCGTCACGCCGCCGCTCAGCGACGCCCTGGCGCCCGCGAAGCCCTCGGCCCGAGCGGAGATGGACGCGCCCGTCAGGCCCAGCTTCACGTCCAGGTTGATGTGGCCCTCGGCGCCAATCTTGCCCATCGCCGCCAGGTCCAGCTCCGCGGAGAACTTCTCGCCCGCCACCTCGAAGTCGATCGTCTTCTTGCCGCTCGCGCCCGCCTCGGCGAGCGTGGCGTCCACGTCCAGGCCCAGGCTGATGTTCAACCCGGTGGCGCCCACCGAGGCGTCGGCGTGCCCATCCAGGCTGATGCTCGGACCCTCGGCGTACGCCTCGCCCTGGATGCCACCGGGCAGCTCACCCTGGACGCTCACCCCGCCCACGCCCGCGCCCATGTGGCCATCCAGGCGCCCGCCGCCGCCCGTGGCGCCCCACTGGGCCCGGCCACTCCCGCCCATCTCCGCGCTCGGCCCGCGGAAGGGGCCCTGCTCGAAGGTGCTCACGCCGGAGTAGCCGCCAAAGGACACGTTGGGGTTGGGCGCGGTGACGGTGGTGAGGCCGCCGCTGAAGCCCCCGGTGGCGGACGGCGGCCGCAGGGGATCCTGCAGGGGGATGGCCGGCGTCCCCAGGCCCCGCGCCATCGGGTTCCGCACCATCGGCATGTTCACCTGGCTCGGGAGGGACTCGGCGAGGGCGGTGGGCAGCAGGGGACGGCGGGCGGCGATGGGCAGGGACATGGGCGGCCTCGGTGGCGGCGAGAGGAGGAAGGCGACGACGTGCCCCTACCCAAGAGCACGAGGTGTGCCACGGTCCCCATCCGTCCGAAGCGCTCGGAATATCAAGGAGTTGGCCCCGTCACGGGGGGCCAAGCAGAGGCGCCGCCCTCACCCGCGCTGGTGACAACCGTTGTGACTGGTGACGGAACTCACCACCTGGCGGAGCCGCTCAGTGGTGGGGCACGGGCTCGGCCTCGGGGTCCTCGGACACCGTGTCCGCGTCGCCCGTCTCGTCCGCCGCCGGGTCGAACACCACCAGGTCCGACTTCATCGGCTCGGGCTGACCCAGGACCTTCTTGCGCTCCGTGTCCTCGATGCGGAGCGTCGTGCTCCGGGCTGAAACCTCCGATGACATGCCCCACCCCTTCCTGGTCGCGAGATGACCGCTTCCCGCAAGGTTGGGCATGCCCCGCCCCGGAAGCCAGGGACCCCCCCCCGCACCGACGCCCGTCCGCCGGGCTACCGGAGCGGCGGCGGCAGGCGGTACAGCTCGTCGATGTCGTCGTGGCGGTACAGGCCCATCGCCTCTCGCTGGACGATGAGGTACCAGCGCTGCTTCTCCGCCTCGGCGCGCAGCGCCTGATGCCGGGCCACGTGACGTGCCCGCTCGGCGCCCTGGGTGCCCAGGGAGGCGACCTCGACCTTGCTCAACTCCGCCAGGAGGGACTCCACGCGATGCGCCACCCGGCGCATGGCGGAGGCCTTCTCCGCGCGGATCTCCACTTCGACGGCGAGCGGACTGCCCAGGTTCTTGGAGGTCGAGCCCATGCCGGGGGCATAACGCCGTCAGTGCGGGGACTCCACCCGTTCGGCTGGGGACACCTGCCGTTCGGCTTGCTGACGCAATAAGCGGCGCGTGGCGGTCTCTTCCTCTTCCGTGCGCTGCCGACGCCGGACCAGCCCCTGGGTCTCATCCACGAACCAGAAGAGCACCCGGAAGAAGGCGGCGATGACGGTGAGCAGGATGGAGGAGAAGAACCAGCTCAGCACACCGCCCACCCAGCCGCCCACCACGACCTTGATGGGATAGGTCCCCGTGAGCGGCACCAACACGAAGGCCACGTAGTGGGACGTGCAGTAGGCGCAGGACACCAGGTAGCCGCGCCAGTGCTCCTTGCTGCCCATGAACTCCCGGAAGGGCGCGAACAGTCGCTCGCGGGTGATGGTCTGGGAGATCCCCATCACCACGGCGGACACGGCGAAGAGCTGGAACAGGTCCGTCATGCCACCAAGGTGCGGCGTCCAACGGTCCGCCGCGAGACGTGCCTCGCGGTCGCCCCCCCGCTCTCCTAGCGGGCGCGGCGCTCGCGGCCCTCGGCGGCCTTGCGGCGCGACGCTTCCCCGCCCGTCTCCGGCGGCACCAGCGCGTGCGGCCCCCGGCCGATCAGGTCCTCGCGTCCCGCTTGGATCAGCGCCTCGCGCGCGAGCGGCCACTGCTCGGGGTTCCAGTAGAGCAGCAGGGCCTTCTGCAGCTTCTTCTCGCGCAGGCCCCGCGCCGTGTAGACGGGCTCCATCTTCAGCGGATCGTAGCCCGAGTAGTACATGGCCGTGGCCACGGACATGGGCGTGGGGATGAAGTCCTGCACCTGGCGCGGGCGCTTGCCGTTCTGCTTGAGCCACAGCGCCAGGTCCACCATGTCCGACAGCTCCGAGCCCGGGTGCCCGCTGATGAAGTACGGGATGTCGTACTGCTCCTTGCCGGCCTCCTCGCTCGCGCAGGCGAACATCGTCTGGAAGCGCTCGAAGCTCTCGATGCCCGGCTTCTTCATCTTCTCGAGCACCCGGGGCGACACGTGCTCGGGGGCCACCGACAGCTGTCCGCCCACGTGGTGCGCCGCCAGTTCCTTCACGTACTCGGGGGAGCGCTCGGCCAGGTCGTAGCGCACGCCGCTGGCGATGAAGACGTGCTTGATGCCGTCCTCCTTGCGCACCTGCTTCATCAGGTCGATGAGCGGCCCGTGGTCGGTGTCCAGGTTCTCGCACACGCCGGGGTGCACGCAGGACAGCTTGCGGCAGCGCTTCTCGATGTCCTCGCTCTTGCACTTGAGCTTGTACATGTTGGCGGTGGGCCCGCCCAGGTCCGTCAGGGTGCCGCGGAAGTCGCCCATGCGCCGCAGGGCCCGCACCTCGCGCAGCACGCTCTCCGCGCTGCGGCTCTGGATGACGCGCCCCTCGTGCTCGGTGATGGAGCAGAAGGTGCAGCCGCCGAAGCAGCCGCGCATGAGCACCACCGAGTGCTTCACCGTCTCGTAGGCGGGGATCTTCTCCGCGTACATCGGGTGGGGCACCCGGTTGAACTTCAAGTCGTAGAGCTCGTCCATGGACACCGACGTGCTCTCGCCCTTGCCGGCGCCATCCTCCAGGGGCCGGGCGGGCGGGTTGAAGTACACCGCGCGGTTGCCGTGGCGCTGCGCCAGGGGCCGCCCGTTGCCGGGGTTGGTCTCCAGCTGGAAGTCGCGCGACATGCGCGCGAAGGCCTCCTTGTCCGCCACCACCTGCTCGTACGAGGGCAGCACCACCGTCTTCTGATCCGCGGCGCGCCGGGCCGGGTCCGCCTCGTGCACCTTCATCGCCTCGTCGTTGATGAGGTAGGCCGTGCCCCGCACGTCCTTGAGGTCCTCGACGCGCTCGCCCTGGTGGAGCCGGTCCGCGATCTCCCAGATGGGCCGCTCGCCCATGCCGAAGACGAGCAGATCCGCCTTGGCGTCGAAGAGGATGGCGCGCCGGACCTTGTCGCTCCAGTAGTCGTAGTGGGCGATGCGGCGCAGCGACGCCTCGATGCCCCCGAGCACGATGGGCACGTCCGGGAAGGCCTCGCGGCAGCGCTGCGCGTAGACGATGGAGGCGCGGTCCGGCCGGCAGCTGGTGCGCCCGCCCGGGCTGTACTGATCCTCCGAGCGGTTCTTCTTCTGCGCGGTGAGCCGGTTGAGCATCGAGTCGAGGTTGCCCGCGGCCACCCCGAAGAACAGGCGCGGCTTGCCCAGGGCCTTGAAGGGCTCGGCCGAGTGCCAGTCCGGCTGGGAGATGACCCCGACCTTGAAGCCCCGGCCCTCGAGGAAGCGCGCGATGAGGATGGGACCGAACGCGGGATGGTCGACGTACGCATCGCCGGTGACGATGATGATGTCGAGTTGCTCCCAACCCCGGGCCTTCATGTCGGCGCGGGTGACGGGCAGGAACGGATGGGCGTAGCGAGGGGTCTGGAGGGCCATGAGGTGCGTCCTTCCCCACCCCTAACCGCTCAGGCGGGCGGGAAGCAAACGCCCCGTGCCCGAAAAGGCTTCCTCAGCCGCTCCCCCGCCTGCCCACGGGAACTTCCGGGGGCGGCGGCAGGCCCACGGCCCGGAAGCGGCCGTCCACCCAGGTGCGCGCCATCTTGATGTCCCCCACCACCGTGTGGGGCGTGGGCAGGGGCTGCAGCTGGTACATGATGTTCATGGCCAGCCGGATGAAGGGCGAGGTGATGACGAACGCGTTGCCGAGCGACCACTGCCGCAGGGCGGGCGTGTTCGCCTGGATCCAGTCCACCTGACGCTGACGCTGCTCGAGCGTGGGCGTGGCGGCCAGGTCCCTCGAGTCGAGGATGACGGCGTGCCTCACCCCGCGCCGCAGGTACTCCGTCATCCGCGCCAGATAGGCGTTGAACTCCTGGGGGGAGTTCTTCCCCGTGAACGACACCGTCAGCACCGGCCACGAGGTGTCATCGATGGTGATCAACGGACGCTGCCCATCCTTTCGCGCATCCGAACCATCATACAGAAAATGAACAGTGCGGTCGCAATGTCCGGCTCGCTCCCAGAGCAGACAGGCGAGCGGCGGTGGGCGCCCCCGCGCGGCTCTGGTAGCAGGGCGCGCATGACGCCTCCCGCCCCGACCCTCGTCTTCGACCTCGACGGCACCCTGGTGGACTCGCTGCCGGACATCATCACCAGTTTCCAGTACGGCTTTGGCCAGTTGGGACTGCCCGTGCCCTCTGTCGCCGAGGTGCGCCCGCTCATCGGCCACCCGCTGGAGGCCATGTACGCCCAGTACGCACCCGACCACGTGACGGCGCTGTGCGCGCTCTACCGCGAGCACTACCCGCGCCACTTCACCACCCGCTCGCGCCCCTTCCCGGGCGTCGTCGAGGTGCTCGCGGAGTTGCGCGCGCGGGGCTACACGCTGGCGGTGGCCACCACCAAGCGCACCGACATGGCCCGGCGCTTCGTGGACGCCGTGGGTCTGGCCCCGGCGCTGGATCACGTCCAGGGCACGGATGGCTTCCCGCACAAGCCGGCCCCGGACGTCATCCACCGGGCGCTCGCCGCGCTGGGCACCCAGGGCCTGTGGATGGTGGGCGATACCACCCACGACATCCTCGCCGGCAAGGCGGCCGGCCTGCGCACCTGCGCCGTTCTGTGGGGCACCCACGACGAGGCCCAGCTCGCCGCCGTCTCGCCCGACCTGCTCTGCCCCACA
Source organism: Archangium primigenium (assembly GCF_016904885.1). Taxonomy (NCBI): domain Bacteria; kingdom Pseudomonadati; phylum Myxococcota; class Myxococcia; order Myxococcales; family Archangiaceae; genus Melittangium; species [Archangium] primigenium. The sequence goes on along the minus strand of NZ_JADWYI010000001.1, from coordinate 3,179,731 downwards.
CTCACCGGCTTGCTCGAGCACCTTCCCGCCCGGGAATGAACGCGGCCCGTCTGGGTCATTCCGCTCCCACCCAATGAGTGAACGCGGGGCGTCATTTCCGACGCCACCGACACAAAGCAGGCAAGAGAGCGAGCACGAGTCAGGGATACCCCAGGCATCAAGATTGAAGTATGGGAAGACAGCCCCTCTTCCCAGGGAGAAGCCGAAGAACCCGGATTATTCCCGACCGGGCACGGCCGTTGCAGTGCGCGGGGGCCAACATCTCGCCCCTGGGGCGGAAGGAACGTCCATGCGCAACATCGCGATCATCGGTTCGGGGCAGGCGGGTCTGCTGGCGGCGCACGCGCTCGTGAAGGCCGGCTACCGCGTCACGCTCTACTCGGACCGCACGCCCGAGCAATGGCTCCGCGAGAGCCGGCCCACGGGGACCGCGACGCGCTTCGACCTGGCGCTCCAGTTCGAGTACGAGCTCGACCTCAACTCCTGGGTGGATGACGCGCCGTGGGGAGACGGCTTCCACATCACCTTCTGCCCGATGCTCGGCAACCGGATGCTCACCGTCACCGGGCGCCTGCGCCGGCCGTTCGTCGCCATCGACCTGCGCCTGCAGAGCCACCAGTGGATGAAGGAGCTGGAGGCGCGCGGCGGCCAGGTGCGCATCGAGTCCGTGTCGCCCCGGCGGCTGGACGAGATCTCCGCCGAGCACGATCTCACCATCGTGGCGGCGGGCCGCGCGGACCTGTGCAACCTCTTCGAGCGCGACGCGACGCGCAGCGTCTACCACACGGCCCAGCGACAGCTCGCCATGGTGTGCGTGAAGGGGCCGCAGATGGGCTTCGATGGCATCCCGCTGTTGCCGGTGAAGCTCAACCTGATGGCGCCCGCGGGCGAGGCCTTCTGGGTGCCCTACTTCCACAAGGACGCGGGCCCGAGCTGGAACCTGCTCTTCGAGGCCCGGCCCGGCGGCCCCATGGATCGCTTCCGCGAGGCCAAGAGCGCCGCCCAGGTGCTCGAGGTGGGCAAGCAGGTGGTGCGCGACCTGATGCCCTGGGACGAGGCGTGGATGCGCGGCGCCCAGGTGTCCGACCCCAACGGGTGGCTGGTGGGCAGCTTCGCCCCCACCGTGCGCAAGCCCGTGGCGCGGCTGCCCTCGGGCCGGTACGTGATGCCGCTGGGGGACACCGCCATGTCGTTGGATCCCATCGGCGGCCAGGGCGCCAACAACGGCAACAAGATGGCGCGCAACCTCGTCGAGTGCATCCTCGCCCACGGCGACGGCGCCTTCGACTCGCAGTGGATGACGGACACCTTCGAGCGCTACTGGCGCGAGCACGGCGAGGCCACGTCCACCTTCAACAACCTGCTCATCGAGCCCATGCCCACCGCCGGGCGCGACCTGCTCATCGCCCAGTACGGCAGCGACGGGCGCTTCGACAACACCAGCGGCGAGCAGCGCCTAGCCAATGCCTTCGTGGAGAACTTCAACGATCCCACGCGGCTCACGCCCCTGCTCCAGGATCCGCACCGCATGCGGCAGTTCATCTCCCAGGAGACGGGCCGCTCGTGGATGCGCGCCATGGCCGGCGGCGGCCTGGGCATCGCCCGCGAGGAGTGGCGCCAGCTGCGCGGCCACGAGCCCCGCCACCCGCTCGTGCACGGCTACAAGAAGGCGGCGTGAGGCGGCCCTCCCCTCCCGGGCCGCTGGCGTGTTCGCGCAACACGTTGGCGCCTGGAGAGAAGCACTCCCGGTGAAATAATCCTACAAGGCTTAACCAGAAAGACGGGGAACACATCGTTTCCCCGCGTTCCTGGCGAGGCCTTCCATGAAGCGAGTGATTGCGTCCCTGTTCGTCGCGGTGCCCCTGCTGGTGTCTGGCTGCAACACGGGTCCCCTGGAGGGCGAGGAGCTGGCGCCCGAGGCCCTGGAGGTGGCCGAGGTGGCGCAGGGGGTGATCGTGTTGCAGGGCCAGGGGGTGCTCTTCGACAACAGCCACGGGCGCGTGTCCTACACGGTCGAGGACCTGCCCAACGGCGACAAGACCAAGGCGCGCTTCGTGCTGCAGGCGGCCAGCCACCTCACTTGGTGGAAGTCGCTCGACATCTTCACGACCACGGGCAGCTCGACCGTGCAGGTCGCCCGGATCGAGACCAAGGACAGCCGCCGCGAGGTGTATGTGGACTACGCCTCGGGCCAGATGCAGGACTCCTACCGGGTGGAACTCTGGAAGGCGGGCGCCTTCAACGTCGGCGTCAAGGCGTTCACGATGGAGCTGGGCCGCGCCACCACCGAGGGCAAGAAGCTCACCTTCCGGTGGGAGCGCGACTGAGCGCGTCCGCCCCGGCGAGCCCTCCGTGAGGAGGGCCCGGGAGCGGCGTGACGCTCAGGAGGTGGCGATCGACTTGGGGGGCAGCTTGAGCACCTGGCCCACCTTGATCTGATCCGGGTTCTTGAGCTGGTCCTTGTTGATCTCGAAGATGCGCGGGTAGAGCTTCGCATCGCCGTAGATCTCCTTGGCGAGCTTGCTCAGCGTGTCCCCGGACTTGACGGTGTAGACGCCATAGGGCTCCGCGTGGGTCACGGTCAGCATCACCATGATCTCGTTCTGCCAGTTGGCGTGCTTGGCCTTGATCTGATCCCAGATGCGATCGCGATCCCAGGCATGGTCCACCGTGCCCTGGACGACGAGCTTGCCATTCTCTTCCCGGGACTCGACCTTGGCGCCCACCGTCTTCGCGACGTCGAGCACATCCTTGTAGTCCGCCTGCAGTGCCATGAGGCTCCTCTCGTTGGAGCGGCCGACTCTAATCATCGCCCCCCCACCCCTCCGCCCGGGGGCGAGCCCGGGCGGTGTCCCTTGGCGCGAAACTGAACACCCGCGGGCCCGGGCCCGGGACTTGCGAAGGGCTCCCCCGTCAACCGGAGGAGCACATGGGCATTCGCACGGGCGGAGTGGGCGTGGGGGTCGTGGTCCTGGCTTTGATCTCGGCGGGTTGTAGTGAGGGGTCCCGGACAGACGAGCCGACCGGAGGTCCGACGACGCCCCCGCCGGTGGGAAACGAAGTGCCCTCCGAGACGCCCGCGGTGCCCCCCGAGGAGAACACGAACCCTCGACCTCCCACGGAGGAGCCCCCGGCCACGGCGCCCGAGACCGGGGAGCCGCCCCAGGCGGGACCGTGGCCCCTGGAGGCCGTGCTCGACTACAGCCAGACGTTCGGCGTGGGCACGCCCCAGAGCGTGGGCCTGGATGAGGGGATGAACCTGTGGCTGCTGGATGGCGCCCGCATCGGCGTGCTGCGGCCGGGCGACAAGGCCCCCACGTGGACCTCGGGCATCGGCCAGGCGAGCCAACCCTTCGGCCGGGACTCGCTCGCCGTCGGCTCCACCGTCATCTGCGGCGGCGAGGCGGGGCGCGCGTACGTGGGCTACCGCGCCGCCGAGATGCGGCGGGCCGAGGGCATCTCCCAGCGCACCTACATCCCCGGCCCCGGCGAGCCCTATTACACCCCCGAGCGCTACGCCGAGTACCAGAAGGGAGACCTCGACGCGGTCCGGCTCCAGGCCGATGGCTCGGTCGCGCTCGAGGAGCACCTCTGGCGCACCACCGGCGCGTCGAACAAGGGCCGGCAGCTCGGCATCCACAACACCAATGACTTCCACTACGAGGAGGATCGCAGTGTCTTCAATTGCGCCCGCGTGACGCGCGGGGCACACCGCGGCGACCTGTACATCACCACCAACCACGGGGTGACGCGCATCCAGGGGCTCACCTACAACAGCCACCGGCACCCGGGCTGGTACCTCGTCACCACCCGCCCGGACGGCACCAAGGACGAGTCGCTCCAGTGCCCGCCGATGCACGGCCTGGGCATCGCGCCCAACGGCGACGTGCTCGTGGCCAACGAACAGATGCTCGGCGCGCTCATCCCGAGCGACAAGCTCGAGGAGTGGGACCGCGAGTACACCTGGGAGGGCCCCACGCCCTGGCGCTTCAAGGGCTTCAACGACGCCCTCAACGATCAGGCGACCGATGACTTCTGGCGCGCCATCGAGCAGACGACGGGCCAGCGCTACTACCTGGGCAGCGCCGAGTATGGTGTCTGGGCGATGACGCCCCGCTCCCGCTCCGCGGGCAACTGGTCGAAGCTCGGAGGCCTGCCCTCGGAGAAGATCCTCGCGCTCAAGGCGACGGACGACGGCGCGCTCTACATCGGCACGGATGGCGCCGGCCTCTGGCGTCTGGAGGCGGATGGCACCACGCTCGCCCAGGTGCGCGAGGTGTCCGGACAGCGCGTCCTCCAGCTCGTCTACGAGCCCACGGTGACGCCCCGCATGCTGCTCGTGCTGACCGACCGCGGGCTGAGCGTGCTCCGCGGCCCCTGAGGCCCCCGAGGCCCGAATCGTCCGGAGTGTCCTCCGGACGATTCGGGCCGGAGCGCCCCCGGCTTTTCACGCGCCCGATTCTGGAGCGCCCATTTTTCTCATGTTACGAGAACGCCCTTCCCCACGGACGGGCGGGTATGGGCGGCGTTTTTCTCCCAGGATGAGAATGTTCCTCCAGCGTTTCGTGCGTGGTGCCGCGGTTGCGTTCCTGTCCGTACTGGTCGCGTGTGGTCCCCTGGAGGAGGGCGAGCTGCTCGAGTCCCTTCCCCCGGAAGGAGAGAACGCCAGCATCGCGCCGGAGGACCTGGGCGAGGCCTCGCTCGCCGCGGGCGCGAGCATCAGCGTGCACGTGAAGCTGGGGCTGCCGGACAGCTCCACCCCCAGCACCAGCAGTCCCGATCGCTATCTGTCGGTGAAGTCCCCGTACGTCATCTCCTACAACGGCTCGCGCAAGACGCCGAACTGGGCGGCGTGGCAGCTCAACACCTCGTGGCTGGGCAGCACCTCGCGCCAGGACACCTTTCGCAGCGACAACACCCTGCCCGCGAGCATCCCCCAGGCCGCGCTCTCCGACTACTCGGGCTCGGGCTATGACCGGGGCCACCTGTGTCCGTCCGGGGACCGCACGCTCACGACCCCGGACAACTCCACCACCTTCTATCTGACCAACATGATCCCCCAGTCGCCCAACAACAATCAGGGCCCTTGGGAGCGGCTCGAGTCCTACTCGCGCTCGCTCGTGGCGTCGGGCAAGGAGCTGTACATCATGGCCGGTCCCCTCTATTCGGGCACCGTGTCCACCATCGGCAACGGCAGGGTGGCCGTGCCCACGTCCACGTGGAAGGTCATCACCGTGATGAACAGCCCGGGACAGGGCCCGACGAACGTCACCACCAGCACGCGCGTCATCGCCGTGGTGATGCCCAACAGCGACAGCAAGATCTCCCGCAGCGCCAACTGGCAGGACTACCGCGTCACCGCGCGCGCCATCGAGCAGCAGACCGGCCTGAACTTCATGGCCGACGTCTCGCAGGGCGTGCAGGACGTCATCGAGACGCGCGTCGACACCGCGCCCTAGGGCTTGCCTCCGGGAAGAGGCTTTCGGTAGGACGGCGTCTGTCTTGTCCACAACCGGGGGCCTCGCATGGACGACATCCGCCGTCGACTCACCGACGCACAGGTCGAGCACTTCATCCACGAGGGCTTCGTGCGGCTCGACGACGCCTTTCCCCGCGCCTGGGCGGACGAGGGCCGGGCCCTGCTCTGGCGGGACACGCGATGCGATCCACAGGCGCCCGCGACCTGGACGAAGCCCGTCATCCGGCTCGGGCACTACGGGCAGGAGCCGTTCGCCCGGGCCGCCAGTACCCCGCTGCTGCACGCGGCCTTCGATCAGCTCGTGGGTCCGGGCCGCTGGTTGCCGTGCAAGGCCCTGGGCACCTTCCCCGTGCGCTTTCCCTCCCCCGAGGACCCCGGCGATGCCGGCTGGCACATCGACGTCAGCTTCGGCACCGAGCATCCCGACTTCCTGCAATGGCGCGCCAACATCCACTCCCGGGGCCGGGCGCTGCTGATGCTGTTCCTGTTCTCGGACGTGGGGCCCGACGACGCGCCGACCCGCATCCGCGCGGGCTCGCATCTGGACATCGCGCGGACGCTGGCGCCCGCGGGCGAGGCGGGGCTGACGCTGGGAGAGCTGGCCGCCCAGGGGTTCGCGGACTCGGCGGGACGCCCCGAAGTGCTGGCCACGGGTGAGGCGGGGACGGTGTACCTGTGCCACCCCTTCCTCGTGCACTCGGCCCAGTCGCATCGCGGCACGCGGCCCCGCTTCATGGCCCAGCCGCCCCTGCTGCCCGCCACGCCCCTCGTGTCGCGGCGTGAGGACCCGGCCTGCTCCCCGGTGGAGCAGGCCATCCGGCTCGCCCTGGAAACCAGGCAGCCGAGGGAGCGGTGACGATTCCGCGCTTCCCTACCGGATTATTCCCATCAATCCCATTTCTCTCGCGGGCGGCCAGGGTCGCCCAGACAGGCATCGAGGGGGAACACCATGAGCGTGCGAGGGATGATCTGGAGTGTCCTGGGCGTGGGCGGTCTGGTGTTGTTGGGCGCCTGCGGGCCCACCGACGAGCGCGAGGTCCAGCAGCGCGCGGGGGTCCAGGCGGCGGAGGAGGACGCGGGTCAGTTCTGCGGCGGCATCGGCGGCATCCCCTGTCCTCGCTTCTATGTCTGTGAGGACGATCCGTCGGACAGCTGCGATCCCCAGCAGGGCGGACGCGATTGCAGCGGCGTCTGCGTCCCCGAGGTGCAGGAGCCCCTCACCGCGTGCGGCAACGAGCCCGGCTACCACTACGTGCTGAGGGATCCCGTGGCCTGCCGGGGTGTGCTGTTCAAGTGCCCCGGAGGCGCCGAGGCCTTCTTCAACGACTGCGGCTGCGGGTGCAGGCCCGCCCCGTGAGGACGGGGCGCGCCCTCCTGAACGACCAGCGGGGGCAAGGGCCTACCCCGCCGCGTTCGCCTCCGCGTCGTGCGCATGGGCCTGCTGCTCCCGGTACTCCGAGATGTGCGCGTAGACATGCTCGGGGAACTCGAGGTCCTTGTAGACGTTGCCCGCGTCGGGATCCTCCGGGTTGGGGCAGATGGGGAAGTCCTGGCGCGCCTGGAACTCGAGCACCTTCTCGCGCCGGGGCGGGCTGTAGTCCCGCGCCGCCACCTGCTCGATGAGCGCGAGCGCCTGGGCGTCATCGAACGCGGGGTCCTGCACGAGCAGCTCCTGGAGCTCCGCCTCGTCCACGAAGTGCCGCGCCACCATCGTGAACACGAGCCGACCGAAGTGGCCGATGTCCTCACCGGCCTCCAGCGCATCCAACAGGTGCGCCATCATGCCGTTGCGGCGCAGATGCTCCTGCCCCGCGCTGATTTCCGTCTCCGCCTGTCGTGTGGTCGCCATGGCCGACATCCTTTCCGAGGGTGGAAGCCGGACAGGTCCACTCCGGCTCTGAAAAGATGTTCAGCATGGGGCGCCCCACACGCACCCCGTCCCCTCTCGCGGACGCACGCCGGTGGAGCAGGAAGGGGACCGAGCCTCAGCGTGTCTCGACCGTCCAGGCCACCGCCTCGGGCTCCTCGGCGGCGGGGGCCGTGGTGACCGCCTCGAAGGTGTCCTCGTAGCGGGGGTGGTTGGTGCCCAGCAGCCGGTCCCAGAGGTTGAAGTAGAGCCCGAAGTTCCAGTTCGTCTTCTGGTGGTGCTGGTGGTGGTGGGTCGTCGTGTTGAGGAACCGGCCGAGCGACGAGCGCATGAAACCGCGCGGGAACAACTCGAAGCCGAGGTGGCCCAGCACGTTCATGGCCAGTTGGATGGTCAGGAAGATGAGGAACGCGTGCCGGTGCACGGGCAGCGTCAGCATGATGAGCGGCCCGATGCCCGCTTCGATGACCGCCTCCAGGGGATGGAAGGCATAGGCCGCGAGCGGGGAGGGATCGTGCGACAGGTGGTGCACCCGGTGCACGTGCTTGAAGACCGGCTTCCAGTGCATGAAGCGGTGGGTCCAATAGAAGTACGTGTCGTGAAGCAGCAGCATCACCGGGATGGATAGGAGGAACCACCCCAGCCCGTAGCGGTCGTCCACGTAGAAGCGCGACAGCCCCGCCTGGGCGAGCCCGTACATGAGCACGCCCACCAGGCCGAAGATGGTCAGCGACACCAGCGAGTAGGCGACCTCGCGCCGGGCCTGCCGGGGCGACACCGGCCCCGGGCCCAGCCGACGCGACAGCCACCGCCGGGGCGCTCGGCGGTGGAACAGCACGAACGCCGGCACGGCGAAGATCGCGTAGCGCACGAGGTTGAGGACGATGACGCCGAGCGCGACATCGACCGGCGAGCGGTGAGGCAACAAGGGCATACTCACTCCGGGGGACAGGCGACAGCCTATCGCCTTGCCTCCGAACAAAGGATTCGGGGCGGCGCATTCGCCCCGGGTTTCACACTTGACCTGTCTTCCGGGGAAATACATCCATGAATCTTGAACTGCGCAACCGTCGGGCCCTCGTGACGGGCTCCACCCAGGGCATCGGCTTCGCCATCGCGCGGGGGCTCGCGGCCGAGGGGGCCCACGTCGTCGTGAATGGCCGCAAGGCGGAGTCGGTGGAGAAGACGCTCGCGCGCCTGCGTGCGGAGGTACCGGGCGCCCAGGTGGAGGGCGTGGCGGCGGACGCCTCCACCGCGGAGGGCGCGCAGACGCTGTTCTCGCGCGTGCCGTCGGTGGACATCCTCGTGAACAACCTGGGCATCTTCGAGCCCAAGTCCTTCTTCGAGATCACCGACGCGGACTGGATGCGCTTCTTCGAGGCCAACGTGCTCAGCGGCGTGCGCTTCTCGCGGCACTACGCGCCCGGCATGCGCGAGCGCGCCTGGGGCCGCATCCTCTTCATCTCCAGCGAGTCGGGGCTGCAGATTCCCCAGGAGATGATCCACTACGGCATGACGAAGACGGCGCAGTTGAGCGTGTCGCGGGGCCTGGCCATCGAGCTGGCCCAGACGGGCGTCACGGTGAACGCGGTGCTGCCGGGCCCCACGCGCACCGAGGGCGTGCAGGACTTCCTCGCGAGCCTGGCGCGCGCCCAGGGCGTGACGGTGGAGCAGGCGGAGGCGGACTTCTTCAAGAGCGCGCGGCCCACCTCGCTGCTGCGGCGCTTCGCCACGCCCGAGGAGGTGGCGAACCTCGCCGTCTACCTGTGCGGCGCGGGGGCCTCGGCCACCACCGGCGCGGCGCTCCGGGTGGATGGCGGGGTCGTCAACAGCATCAGCTGAAAGCGGGGCCTCCGGGGTGATATGTCCTCGGGGGCCATGTTCTCGCTCTCCGATCTGACCCGTTCCCTGTCTCAGCTCGCCTCGTCCGAGACCCTGCGCCGCGCGTGGAGCGTGCTGCGCCATGCGCCCGGCGGTGGCGTGTTGATGGGGCAGCTCATCGGCCGCATCGCGCCCTACTCCGGCACCATCCGTCCCGAGGTGCTCGTGCTGGAGACGGGCTACGTGCGGGTGCTCATGCGCGACCGGCGCGCGGTGCGCAACCACCTGCGCTCGGTGCACGCCATCGCGCTGATGAACCTGGGCGAGGTGGCCACGGGCATGGCCGTGCTGTCCTCCCTGGGCGAGGACATGCGCGGCATCATCACCCACCTGGAGATGGACTACCTGAAGAAGGCCCGGGGCCCCATCACCGCCGAGTGCACCGCGCCGCTCACCGTGGAGGGCGAGCGGCGCGAGTACGACGTGCAGGCGGACCTGACCGACACGTCCGGCGAGGTGGTGGCGCGCGCCCGGGCCCGGTGGCTCATCGGCCCCGCCATGCACTGAGGCCGGGCGGCCGGGCCAGCGAGCGCTCCTTGTCCATCCGGGCGTGGGCCCCACCTTTGGGGAAGCAGCACCCCACCCCAACCCGGAGCAGACGCAATGGCGAACGTGAACTCCGACATCGAGACGCTCAACTCCTTCCTGCGCGGTGAGCTGTCCGCCGTGGAGACGTACCGGCAGGCCATCGGGCACGTGGAGACCGACAACGTCCGGGACCAGTTGCAGGGCTGCCTCCAGGACCACGAGCAGCGCGTGTCCTCCCTGCGCGATCGCATCGAGAAGCTCGGCGGCACGCCCTCCGACAGCTCGGGACCCTGGGGCGTCTTCGCGCAGCTCGTGCAAGCGGGCGCGGACGTGCTGGGGGAGAAGGCCGCCGTCCAGGCGCTCGAGCAAGGCGAGGACCATGGGCTCTCCGACTACCAGCGGGACATCGACAAGCTGCACGGCGAGGCCCGCCGGTTCGGCCGCATGGTGCTCCTGCCGGCCCAGAAGCAGACCCACGAGCGCGTGCGGCTGCTCAAGAAGACGCTGCACTGAGGCGAGGGCCCGGGGGCGTGTAGACTCTCCGCATGGAGAGTTCTCCGCTCAAGGCCTGTCCCCGCTGCGGTGAGCCCCGCATCCTGGCGCCCGAGTGCCCGCGGTGCGGCGTGCTCTACGCGAAGGCCCAGCCCCGGCCCGTCCCCGCCCCGCCTCCGGCGGCGGTGGGGGCCCCGGCCGCCGCCGCGCTGCCCGTGTATGACCCGGGGCAGTCTCTCTCCAAGAACCTCTCGCGGTCCCTGGAGCACGAGGCGGCCGTGGCCGAGTGGCGGCTGCGGCTGTTCGCCCTGCCCGGCCTGCTCGTGGGCCTGTGGGTGCTCCACGCCGCCCTGGGGAACTCCTTCGTCTTCGCCTTGTTCGGCATGCTGCTCCACGAGCTGGGCCATGCCGTCTGCGCCTGGTTCAGTGGCCACCCCGCCACACCGAGCCTCTGGGTCACCTACACGGGCGGACGCTCGACCTTCTTCATCGGCCTGATGACGTTCGCGCTCACGGGGCTCGTGCTCCGGGGCGTGCTCACCCGGCGGGACTGGATGCGCAACCTGGGCCTGGCCGGACTCGCGCTCCAGTTCTGCTGCTCCGTGCTGCAGCGCACCGGCAGCCCGTGGCCCCTGCGCACCTTCGGAGGAGATGGCGGCAGCATGGTCTTCGGCGCCCTGCTGATGCTGAGCCTCTACGCCCCTCGCGAGTCCGCGCTGCGCCGGGGACAGCTGCACTGGGGGCTGGCCGTCATCGGCGGCGCGTCGCTCGTGGAGACGTTCCGCGACTGGTGGGCCTGCCGCACGAACCTCGACCGCATCCCCTTCGGACTGATCGAAGGCGTGGGCACGAGCGACCCGACCCGGCTGGTGAACGACTTCGGCTGGAGCGAGCTGGAGCTCGTGCACCGCTACAACGCCCTGGGGCTCGTGTGCTTCGCGCTGCTGGCGCTCGCCTACGGGCTGGGCCTGTGGCGGGCCCGGGCCTGGCGCCCCCTGCCGGGCGGCGTCCAGGCCCCCTGAGACTCAGGGCGTCCGGGCCCGGCGGGGGGACTCGGCGCTCCCCCCGGCCGACTCGCCGTGGGTCAGCAACTGGATGGAGTGCACCCGGCGCTCCAGCTCCTGGGCGTCCAGGAAGATGGAGAGCATGTCGCGGATGGTGGGCAGGGCCCGCGCCAGCGACACGGGCGTGAGCATCTGCGGCTCCACGCCGGCCTTGCGGCACGCGCGCGTCATGGTGGACGGGGCGATGACGGGCGACAAGCCACAGCGCGCCACCACCGCGTCGAAGAGCGAGCCCGGAAGGGCGGCGGGGGCGGCGGGCGCCGCCGGGGCCACATGCGGGGCCGGAGTGGCCGGCGCGTGGTGGCCCGTCAGCGGCGCGTGGTGGCCCGTCAGCGGCGCGTGGTGGCCATGCAGCGGCGCGTGGTGGCCGTGCAGCGGCGCGTGGTGGCCGTGCGAGGCGGCATGTCCCGAGGCACCCGCCTGGGACTGCTCGGACTCCGCCCGGCGCCGCAGCTCGGTGCGCACCTGGGCGCGCAGCACCTCGATGTCCTCCGTCTTCGAGCAGAAGGCGTCCACCTTCACCGCGAGCGCCTCGGAGATGAGCTTGGCGTCGAAGCCCGCCGTCAGGCCCACCACGGCCACCTGCGCCGTGCCGTCCAGCGAGCGCACCGCGCGCACCCACTCCGGCCCGTCCAGGCCCGGCATCTCCAGGTCCAGCAGGATGCAGTCCACCGGCTGGGCTTCCAGGAGGCGCATGGCGTCCGTGCCGGACTCGGCGATGATGACGTCGTGGCCGTCCTTGCGCAGCGCGTCCGAGGCGCGGTGCCGGAAGTCCAGCCGTCCGTCCACCACCATCACCCGGCGGCGCCGACCGGCCGACACCAGCCGTGGCGTGCCATCCGCCTCGGGCACCTGGGTGAGCTCGTGGGCGCGCCGCACCACGTAGGCCGCGTCGTAGGGCTTGCCCACGTAGTCGTTGGCGCCGTGGGCCAGGCCCTTGAGCCGCTGCACCACCGCGGCCTCGGTGGACAGCATCAGCACCGGCAGGTGCGCGGTGCGCGTGTTGCGCCGCAGTTCCTCCAGCAGTTCCACGCCGTCGCCATCCGGCAACAGCATGTCCAGGATGAGCAGGTCGAAGTCATGCTCGCTCAGGGCCTTACGGGCCGAGGCGAGGCTCTCGCTCAAGGTCGTGCCGAACCCGGCGGCGCTCAACACGCCGCGCATGTCCGCCCGCACCGTCGCGCTGTCGTCCACGATGAGCACACGTGCCTTCATGCCGTACCTTCCCTGGCGCCCGCTCGAGCGAGCGCCGTCAACAGGAGCGGAAGCCCCGTCAACCCCACCACATGTTGTGCCGCGCCCAGGCGGATCGCCTCGCGGGGCATGCCGAATACCACGCAGGTGGACTCGTCCTCCACCACCGTGGGGGCTCCCGCGCGTCTGAGCGCGCTCAGGCCCTCCGCTCCATCGCGTCCCATGCCCGTGAGCAGGCAACCGATGGCCGTCGCCCCCATTTCCCGAGCCACCGACTCGAACAGCGAGTCCACCGAGGGCCGGCAGGAGTGGCGCTCGGGTCCGTCCTCCAACCACAACCGGCCCGAACGGACCACCATGTGCCGATTTCCCGGTGCCATGCGCACACACAGCCGACCGGGCAGGGGCAGGGGCTCGCCGTCCACCGCCTTGCGCACGGACAGGCCGCTCTGGGCCTCCAGCCACTCGGCCATGGCGGTGTCGAAGTTCTCCGTGGTGTGCAGCACCAGCAGCATGGGCAGGGGGAAGTCCGGGGGGAGCGCCCCGAGCAGGTAGCGCATGGCGGCGGGGCCTCCCGTGGAGGCGCCCACCACGAGCAGCCGGGGGGCGTGGGAGGACGGGGCCACGGCGGGCAGGGGCATGGGCAGGGCCGACGGGGGCCGGGGCCGCTCGGTCTTGAGCCGGGCGCGCACGTGGGTGATGACCCGCACGCGCGAGGCCACCCGCACGCGGGACAGCAGGGTCTCCATCCAGCGCGCGTCCAGCAGCCCCGAGGGCTTGTCCACCGCGTCCACGGCGCCCGCGGCCAGGGCGTCCAGGGTGCGCAGGCCCTCGACGCGGTTCTCCGTGGCGGAGAGCACGACGATGGGCGTGGGGCAGTGGCCCATGATGAGCTCCGTGGCGCGCAGGCCGTCCACCCGGGGCATCATCAGGTCCATCGTCACCACGTCCGGCCGCAGCCGCTGGCACTGCTCGAAGGCCATCTGACCGTCGGAGGCCTCGCCCACCACCTCGCACGAGCCCTCCGCGGTGAAGGCGTCCGCCAGCCGACGGCGCACCGTCAGCGAGTCGTCGACGATGAGCACGCGCAGCCGCTTCACGCGGACCTCCGGCCCTGGGCGGCCAGCCGGGCCACCGTGTCGAGGAAGCCGTGCTGGTGGAACTCGCCCTTGACGATGTAGGCGGACACACCCGCCTCGCGGCCCCGGCGCTTGTCCTCGTCCGTGGCGAGCGAGGACACCATGAGGATGGGCAGCCCCTTGAGCGCGGGGTTGGCGCGGATGTGGCGCGTGACGTCCAGGCCCGTCATGCCCGGCATCTCCACGTCGACGATGAGCAGCGAGTGGCCGCCGCGCTGGATCTTCTCCAGGCCCTCCTCGCCCGAGGCGGCCAGCTCCACCTGGTAGCCCGCGGCCTCGAGGATGCTCTTCTCCAGCATGCGCGTGGTGACCGAGTCGTCCACCACGAGGATGAGGTGGCGCTGGGTGGGCTTGGGCCGCGCGAGGCTCGCCGCGGAGCCCGCCTGGATGCGCCGCACCAGGCCCGCCGCGTCCAGGAGCAACAGGGGCACGCCCTGCTCGTCGAAGCTGGCCCCCGTCACCAGGGGCAGCGCGGGCACCGAGGACGGCAGGGGCCGGCTCACCCGGCGGCTGATGCCCAGGAGCTTGTCCACGCCCACCGCGGCGCGGCCCATCGTGCCCCCGTCCACCACCAGCACCGACCAGACGCGCGGCCGGTGGGCGCCGCCGCTCGCGTCCAGCACCTCCGCGAGCGGCAGGAAGGCGAGCAGCTCGCCCGCGTGGGAGATGCTGCCCCGGCCCGCCGTCCACGTCACCGCGTCCGCGGGCAGGTGCAGCGCGGCGCCCAGGGACTCCAGGGGCAGGAGCAGCCGCTGCGTGCCCACCTCCACGCCCAGCACCTCGAGCGAGGCCAGGGTGAGCGGCACCTCCAGGGTGATGCAGGTGCCCAGGCCCGGGCGGGAGGTGATGAACACCTCGCCCTTGAGCCGGCGCACCGTGTCGCGCACCACGTCCAGGCCCACGCCCCGGCCCGACACGTCCGTGACGGCGCGCGCGGTGCTGAAGCCCGGGCGGAAGAGCAGCTCCAGGCAGCCCTCCTCGTCCAGCGTCTCCACCTCCTCCAGCGTGGCCACGCCCCGCTCCAGGGCCACCTGCCGCACCCGGCCCAGGTCCACGCCCCGCCCGTCGTCCTCGCACAGGAAGGACACCCGGCCCCCGCGCCGCCGCACCTTCACGGAGAAGATGCCCGTGGGCGACTTGCCCAGGGCCCGCCGCTCGTCGGGGCTCTCCAGGCCGTGGTCCACGGCGTTGCGCACCACGTGCAAGAGCGCCTGGCGCACTGCGGACAGCACGTGCCCGTCGATCTGGATGTCACCGCCCTCGGCGCGCACCTCCACCTGGCGGCCCAGCGAGGCGGCCACGTCGCGCGCCGCCAGTTCCAGGGGCCCGAAGAGCGTCTGGGTGGGCACGAGCCTGAGCGTGTGCGCGCCGTCGCGCAGGCGCCCCAGCTCCGACTCCACCTGCCCCAGTCCGCCGCCGAGCTGCCGGCCCGCCTTCACCAGCGAGGAGCGCACGCCCTCGGCCACGCCCAGCACCCGGCCGAGCCACCGCGCGCGCTCCGCGGCCGAGCCGCTGGAAGCCATGGGCGAGGTGAGCTGCTCGACGAGCCCGTCGGCGCCGTGCTGCGCCTGGGACAGGGCCTCCACCACCCCGCGCAGGCCGCCCAGCTGCACCACCGCCTCGGACAGGCCATCCAAGAGCGTGTCCAGCCGCTCCAGCTCCACGCGCACCACCTCGGAGGTGGGCGCCTCGGCCAGGGGAATGGCGGGCAGCGTGTCGGCGGCGTCCTCGGAGGAAGGCGGCGGCGCCTCCAGGGCGTCCAGCACGTTGGCCATCTGCCCCACCAGCCGCAGGAACTCGTGCACGCTGTCCGCGGGCAGGTGGCCGCCGCTGTCCCGGTAGGGCGAGAGCGCGTCCTCCACCGCGTGCGCCATCTCCGCCATGCGCGCCTGCCCCACCACACGCGCCGCTCCCTTGAGGGTGTGGGCGTAGCGGAACAGCTCGGGCACCCGGTTCGCGTTGCCCTCGTCATCCTCCAGCGACAACAGGCCCTGCATGAGCTGCTCCAGCAGCTCACGGGCCTCGATGCGGAAGTACAGCAGGGGATCGCTGTCCAGACTCATGTGGAGCGCGAGGCCTCCTCCAGCAGGGTTCTCACCAGGGACTCCACGTCCAGGAGGGGCAGGAGCGCCCCGTCCGGCAGCCGGACCCGGGTGGCGAGCAGGGGATGCGGCGCGGACGCTCCATCCGTACTCAATTGATCTGACGTGGCGCGCAATTGGCCCTCGAAGCCGGCGGCCGCCAGCCCCACGCGCCGCAAGCCCCCCGCGAGCAGCAGCCAGCCCGGCGCCTCCTCCGAGCGCAGCCCCAGCGCCGCCGCCAGGTCATGCACCGCGAACAGCTGGCCCCTCAGGCCCGTGAGTCCGAGCAGCGACGCGGGCGCTCCGGGCAGCCGCACCACGCGGGGCATCAGGTGCAGGCCGGACAGGTCGCCCAGCCGCACCGCCAGCGGCGCGCCGCCCACCCGCAGGCGCAACAGGGCCTCGCCCGGCTCCTTCTGCAGGGGCGGTGGCCGGGAAAACGACGAGTCGAAGCTGTCGCGCAGCTCATCCAAACGCATGGGCACCCGGGGGCTCATCGGACCTCCATACACGCCTGCAGCTCACGCAGGCCCAGCTGCATCAGGCCGTGCCGGCCGAAGCCGCCGCCAAAGAGCGTCAACATCAGGGGCTTCTCGTGCGGCAGGAGCGACACCGCCATGCGCAGCGCCACGCGCGCCTCGGCCACGTCCCCCGCCCGGCGCGCCAGGGTGCCCTGACGCAGGTGGCCCAGGGCGAAGGTGGGGTCCACGCGTGCCGCCGCCGCGTACCGGCTCCGGGCCCCGGCATCGTCTCCGGACTGCTCCAGGCACACGCCCAGCAGGAAGTGCGCCGAGGCCTCCGTGGAGCCCACCGACAAGAGCTGCCGGCCCGCGCGCTCGGCCTCCGCGAAGCGCCCCGCGTTCAGGTGCAGCACCGCGCGCAGCAGCTCCCCCTGGGGCCGCGAGCCCTCGGGCAGCGCGTTGAGCCGCGTCCACGCCTCCTCGTAGCGCTCGGCCTCCAGCGCCATCAGCACCTCCTCCAGGCCGTCCACCGGGACGGGGGGCGGGGGCGGCGCCGACAGGCTCGGCAGCGTCACCTGCGAGGGCGTCACCGGCATGCCGATGGGAGCGGGCACCGCGGCCGCGCCCGGCGTCTTGAGCCGGTAGTAGAACGCGTCCCCCGAGCGCAGGAGCTCGAACTCGTCGGACAGGCCCCGCATCGTCTCGCTGGGCCCCAGGAAGAGGTAGCCCCCGGGCACGAGCGCCCGCGCCATGCGGGCGATGATCTTCCGCGACACCTCGGGCGGGAAGTAGATGATGACGTTGCGGCAGAGGATGGCGTGGAAGGAGCCCGGCGCCCAGAAGGAGGGAGCGTCCTGCAGGAGGTTGCGCTCCTCGAACGTCACCTGCTCGCGCAGGTGCTCCTTGAGGGTGAAGCCCTCCTTGGAGCGCTGGAACCACCGCTCGCGCGAGGGCTCCGGCACCGAGCGCAGCGACCACGGCGAGTAGCAGGCGCGCCGGGCATGCAACAGCACGCGCGGGTTGACGTCGATGCCGAGCACCCGCAGGCGCGCGGGGTCCACCAGCCCCCGCTCGCGCGACATCAGGGCCACGGAGTAGGGCTCCTCGCCCGTGGAGCACCCCGCGCACAAGACGCGCAGGTGCGGCGTCTGGCGCGAGAAGGAGGGCAGCACCTGCGACACCAGCGCCTCCAGCTGGGCCGGGTGGCGCAGGAAGTACGTCTCGTTCACCGTGAGGCGCTCGGCGAGCGTCTTCCACTCGGCCTGGGCCCCGGGGGTGTCCAGCAGGGCCAGGTAGCCCTCCACCCCGCTGCGCGCGGAGCGCTCGGTGAGCAGCGGCTCCAGCTCCCGCCACTGCCCCTTCTCGAAGTGCAGCCCCAGCCGCTGCTCCACCAGGGCGGAGAAGCGGGCCAGGGGGGTCATCGGCGGGGTCACGCGCTCGCCTTCCCGGAGGGCTGCTCCAGCCGCGCCCACACGTCCGGGGGCACCAGGTGGGCCGCGTCCAGCACCGCCATCAACTGGCCGTCCAGCGCGCCCAGGTAGTCCAGGTGGCCATGGGCCGAGGCGCGCAGCAAGGGCGGCACGTCCCCGAGCGTGGCCTCGTCCAGCCAGCGCAGGCCCAGCACGGCGTCCACCTCGAGCGCCACCCGCCCCCCGGTCGCCTTGAGCGAGACGAAGCGCGCGGTGTCCCCGGAGCCGACCGCCCCCTCGCCATCCAGCAGCGCCGCGAGGCTCACCACGGGCGCCGACTGGCCGCGCACCACGCTCACCCCGCGCACGAAGACCGGCGCCGACGCCACCGGCCTCACCGGCAACGGCCGCATCGTCTCCTCGACTTCCTCGAGCGGCAGCGCGCACATCCAAGCCCGCGCCCTCACCATGAGGAAGCAGCGAGCGCCCTGAGTGGGCATGACACTCCCCTTTTGGGTTCGAACTTCACGCAAAGCATGCACTGTTCAGGCCTGTCAAGGCGAGGACCGGCCACGTCCACGTGATGCTCGGCGGCATGCTAGGGAGGGCCGCCATGCCCTCGCGCCGTCCGCCGCCCAAGGCCCTCCTCGTGGGGCTGTGCCTCTTGCTGGCCCTCGCCGCCGGGGTGCTGGCCACCCATGCCTGGCTCCAGGGGGACGGGGCTCGCGCTCGGGTGGTCGCCCGGGTTCAACCCGCCCTGGAGGCCCGCCTGGGCCCAGTGCGCCTGGGGTCCACCTTCGCGGTGGGCTGGCGGGGGACGGTGACGCTGGGCCCCGTGGAGCTGCCCGGCGAGGCCCCCGACGCCCCCCCGGTGGTGCGGATCGACCGGGTCACCGTCCAGCCCCGCCTGCGCGCCCTCCTGTCGGGACGGGTCGAGGTCCACCGGGTGGTGCTCTCGGGCGTCCAGGTAGAGGCGGGCCCCTCGGGCCAGGAGCTGCGGGCGCTCGTCGAGCGGCTGCGCGCCCCCCGCGAGGGCTCGGGCGCGGCGCCAACCTCCGCGTCCCGGACGCCCCGGGTGTGGCCCGAGGTGCGCCTGGAGGACGTGCGCCTGGCCTTCGAGCGCGAGGGCCGCGTGGAGTGGGGCCCCCTGTCGGCACGGGTCGAGGTGGAGGAGGCGGAGGGCGGGCGCCAGCTCACGGCGACGGCCACCCCGCCCGGCGGAGGGACGGCCACGCTGCGCCTCACGTCCTCGGACACCGGCGTGACGGGAACCCTGGACGGCCAGGGACTGGCGGCGGGAGCGCTGCTGGCGCTCGGGGAGCCGCCCGTGGGCCTGGACGGGGGCACCCTGGAGGGCTCGCTGCACGTGGAGGACACGGGGGCCACCTTCTCCGTGGCGGTGAAGGACCTGAACGTGAACCACGAGCGGCTCGCGCCCGGGCCCGTGGGCCCCTGGGCCTTCTCCGCCGAGGGCCGCCTGCGGTGGCAGTGGGCACGCCGGCACGTGGCGCTCGAGGCCCTGAAGGTGACCGTGGGCGCGCACCGCGACGTCCAGGTGGAGGCCTCGGGCGAGGCGACCTGGAGCGCCGAGCCCCGGTTCGAGCTGCGGGCGAGCCTCTTGCCCGTCACCTTCGCCCAGGTGGTGGCGGCGCTGCCCACGGCGCTCGTGCCCGAGGAGGTGGACCTCACCCAGCAGGAGGGGGCGCTCCAGGCGTCGCTCGCGGTGTCCGGCCCCGTGCGCGAGCGGTCGGACTGGCAGGTGAAGGCGAAGCTGGAGCTGCCACGCAAGCAGGGCTTCCAGCAACAGGGGCCCCTGGCGTGGCTGCGCGGGCCCTTCGACTACCAGCCGCTGACGGCCGAGGGCCGGGGGCGGACGATGCGCATCGGCGCGAGCAGCACCACCTTCGTGCCCTTCGAGCTGCTGCCCGAGCCCCTGGTCCGCGCCGTGCTGCGCAGCGAGGACGGCGGCTTCTGGACGCACGAGGGCTTCGACTTCGACTCGCTGCGCACGCTCGTGCTGGCGCCGCGCGACGGCAAGGTGCGCGGCGGCTCCACCCTCACCCAGCAGCTCGCCAAGAACCTCTTCCTGTCGCGGGAGAAGACGTACGCGCGCAAGGTGAAGGAGGCGCTGCTCACCCTGGCGCTGGAGTCCGCCCTGCCCAAGCCGCGGCTCCTGGAGCTGTACTTCAACATCATCGAGTGGGGCCCGAGCCTGTACGGGATTGGCGCGGCGGCCGAGCACTACTTCGACACGCGCGCGTCCTCGCTGAGCGTGCGGCAGGCGGCCTTCCTCGCCACCATCATCCCCAACCCCGTGCGCTACCACGGCTACTGCACCCAGGGCGCCCTGTCCGAGCAGTGGGCACGCAACGTGGACACGCTCCTGCTCAAGCTCCTCGTGGACGGGGCGCTCGACCAGGACCAGTACCAGCAGGCCCTCGCCGAGCGGCTCGTCTTCGCCTGTCCCCGACGCTCGGAGGCCGTGACCTCGGAGGAGTGAGCCCTCGGTGCGTCAGCGGCACAGGCGGGCGATGGACCGCACGAGCTTGTCGAAGGACGGCGAGCGCGTGCGCAACGTGGCGATGTCCCGGATGCGCTGCGTCTCCTGGAGCTGATGGAGGGTGGGCGAGTAGTCCGGCACCAGCTTGCGCAAGGCATTCTTGGCGCCCCGGCCCACGACGGGCACGGGCACCCCGGCGGCGCGCAGTTCCTCATCCGGGCGGTTGAGCAGCAACCACGTCTCGTACTCATGGACGGCCATGATGGCCGCGCCCACGCCTCGCTTCCCCATCACCCGCGAGGCATCGGGTCCCCAGGTGGCGGCGCAGTCCTCGTCCTCATCGCAGAGCAGCACCACGGCATCGGCCGCGTGCGGCTTGCGCAACGCCAGATGCATGAGCTTGAGCACCTCGTCCTCCCGACAGGGCCTCCGGGGACGGGGAAGACGCGCGTCCACGAGCGCCGAGCGCTTGCAGCGGATGGGCTCCTTGCCCACCACCCAGTTTCCCCCTGCCCCTCGACGATGCAGACCAGACGCCGCTTCATGCGTCGAAGTCGCTCGGGTCCAACGAGGCCGGCTCCTCGCCCTCGATGCGCAAGGGCTCGCTGCGCGCGAGCTCCGACAAGCTGAAGAGCCCTTCGCGGACGACCTCGCGCTGCGCCGTCGATAGGGGCCCCACCCGCGTGGTTCCTTCGCGGTAGCCGCACACCAGGATCTCCTCGTCCTGGGCGGCGTCGAGGAGTTCGGGACTGTGCGTGGTCACCAGCACCATGCCCCGCTGGGAGGCGTGCTTGAGCACCTCGAAGAGCAGGGCCGCCGCGCCCGGATGGATGGCGACCTCGGGCTCCTCGACGATCAGCAGCTCGGGCGAAGAGGTGGCCGGGGACGATGAAGGTGGCGCGAGCGTCTGCGCCGCGAGGATGATGCCCAGGGCCCGAAGGGTCCCGTCCGACATGTTGAGCGCTGAGAACCGTGCGCTCCGGGCGCCCTGCCGCTGGCTGAAGCGCAGGACCAAAAATCCCCCCAGTTCTTCGACGAAGAGGTCTTCCAGCCCTGGCACCAGACGCTTCATGGCGGCCAAAACGAAGGCAAAGCCTCGCTCGTCCTGACTCTTCAGCCGCCCGAGCACGCTCGCGATATTGCCGCCATCCTCCCGAAGGGCTTCGGTGTCTCCGGACGGCTGGGGAACACGCATCTTCGTCAGTTCGAAACCCAAGCGGCGCACCCGCAGGACTTCCCAGGGCATGATCTGCCGGGCGTGGAGCATGGTGCTCGTGGTGGCGGGAATAGCGACCTCTGGCTGCCACACGCGTTCCGATGGAACGCCGATCAGACCCGAGCGTGTGAACTCAACACCGCTGTTCTCGTCAACAGCGACATGAAAGCTGTCGTCACGGAACCGCCAGCGCGTGCCCTCCTGCTCCAGGGAAAACAACTGCTCACTGTAAACAGAGTCGAGCAACAGCCTGCTCCGACTGCGTCGGACGCGCACCTCAAGCGCTTCCTCGTCCGAGATTCCCCAACGACGGAGGGCCTGGAGACCCCCCCCGGCGCTGGATGGCGGACGCGGCGTCGAAGCCCAGCTCGCTCGCGAGCACGAGCGCATCCACGAAGTTGCTCTTGCCGCTGCTGTTGGGTCCCACCAGGACCGAGAACGGCGCGAGCTCCACCTCCGCGCTTTCAATGCTCCGGTAGTTCCGCAGTGCCACGCGCAGCCACATGCGGTGACCATAACAGGTGAGGCAACGGCGAGCAGCTTTGCTGAGGCAACGGCTTCCCGTTGCCTCACCCCAAGGACTGGAGCAGGTGCAGCGCCTCGTCGACGGGCACGGGCGAGCGCATGCGCTCGAGCAGCCCCGCCGTGGCGCGCTCCCGGTCACAGGCGATCGCCGCGGCGACGTGGCCCTCCTTCACGAGCAGCACCACGAACGTCAGCCCCTCCAGGTCGCCCACCACGCGCACCGCGTCCCACTGGGTGGCGTGGCCGAGGTACTCGAAGCGCTTGGAATAATGGTACGTCCAGAAGAAGGGCACGCCCGCGTAGCGCTCCTGCCCCCCGAGCATGTTGCGCGCCGCCAGCCGCGCGTGCTCCTGGGCCACCCGCCAGTGCTCGATGCGTACCGGGTCGCCCCGTAGCGGAAAGGCCGCCACGTCCCCCGCCGCGTACAGACCCTCCGCGGCGCGCAGGTGCGCGTCCACCGGCAGGCCCCCGTCCTCGCGCAAGGCCAGGCCCTCGATGAACCCCGTCGCCGGTCGCACGCCCGTGCCCACCAGGACGACGTCCGCCGCGAGCCGCTCGCCCGACTCCAACACCACCGCCTCCACCCGGCCCCGCCCCTCCAGGCGCGCCGCCTTCGTGCCCGAGCGGAAGACCACGCCATTGCGCTCGTGCAGCGTCTTGAACAGGCGCCCCACCTCCTCGCCGAACTGCTTCGCGAAGGGGATGGCGTTCGGCGCCACCACCGTCACGTCCACCTTGCGGCCCCGCAGCGCCGAGGCCGCCTCCATCCCGATGAAGCTGTTGCCGAGGATGACGGCCCGCGCCCCCGGCGGCGCCTGGGCGAGCAGTCGCTCGGCGTCCTCCAGCGTGCGCAGCACGGACACGCCCTCCAGCTCCTCGCCGGGCACCTTCAACCGCTTCGGCTCGCCCCCGGGCGCCACCAGCGCGGCGTCGTACGTGAGGCGTCGGCCATCCTCCAGCTCGACACTCCGGGCCTTCACGTCCAACCGCTTCACCCGGGCCTTCAGGCGCTCGATGCCGTGCGCGGTGTAGAAGCCCGGTGGCCGGAGGGGTGGCACCTCCTCGGGCGGCATCTCCCCGGACAGGACGAACTTGCTCAGGGACGTGCGGTCATAGGGCGCGCGGGGCTCGTGGCCCACCAGCACGACCCGGCCCCCGAAGCCGAACTCCCGCAGGGCCGAGGCCGCCGCCGCGCCCGCCGCGCCCGCGCCGACGATCACGAAGGTGCGTGCGTCCGCCGCCTTCCGGGACACGGGCGTGGGCTGCTTCTCCGGCGAGACATACACCTCGCCGTCCTCCACACGCACGGGGTAGCGCGCCAGGGAGTCCAGCGCGGGCGGCTCGCACAGCGCGCCATCGCTCACCCGGAAGTTGCCCTTGTGCCAGGGACAGAGGATGCGACCGCCCAGGATGGCCCCCGCTTCCAGGGGCCCGCCCGCGTGCGGACACGTGGCCTGGTAGGCGTGCACCGTGTCGCCCACGCGCACCAGGAGGATCTTCTCCTCGCCCACGTCCACCCGCGTGCCCCGCGTCTCCTCTAACTCGGCGAGCCTCGCCACTCTCCGCATCACGCTCCCCCTGCCGGGCCCGGACATCCCGAGCGCCGGCACGGTAGCAACGCGCGCGCGCCCTCGGCTCACGCCTCCGCGCGAAGTGTGAAGATGGAGACCTCGGCGGGCACGCCCACGCGGAAGGGCAGCCAGTGCCCCGTTCCGCCCGACACATAGAGCTGCCCGTTGCCCTTGCGGTAGCGGCCGAGCATGTAGTCGAAGGCGAAGCGGAACAGGGGCAGTCCGAAGAAGGCCACCTGGCCGCCGTGCGTGTGCCCCGCGAGCGTGAGCCGGGCGCCCCGCTCCAGCGCGAAGGGGAAGAAGTCCGGGTGGTGGGTCAGGCAGAGCACCACCTCGTCCGGCGCCACGCCTTGGAAGGACACCTCGGCCGACTGGCGCATGAGCTCCGGCCGGGCCCGCATGGAGCGCCCGCTCATGGGGTAGTCCACGCCCACCACCCGCAGCCGCTGGCCCGCGTGCTCGAGCACCCGCGACTCATCCACCAGCAGCCGCACGGGGCTGCCCTGGCGCTCGCTCCGGGCATAGGCCTCGCGGATGGGCTTGAGGCCACGCCAGTGCTCGTGGTTGCCGAGGATGGAGAGCATCCCGTGCCGGGCCTCGCACGTCTCCAGCGCGGCCATCGTCTCGTCGAGTTGACCCAGGTCGTCGATGAGATCTCCCGTCATCACCTGCAGGTCCACCCGCGCCGCGTTCATCGCCGCCACCGCCGCGCGCACATAGGCGGTGTCGATGAACGTGCCCACGTGCACGTCCGTGATCTGCCCGATGCGAAAGCCGTCGAGCGCCGCGGGCAGGCCCTTGAGCCGGACCTCGATCTCCCGCACCTCGAAGCCCGACGAGCCCGCCACGAGCCCGCCCGCGGACGTGCCCGCCGCCAGGAGCGGCAGTGAGCGCCCCACCCCGGTGAGCAGGCCCCGCCGCTCGAGGTCCACCGGCGCTGGCGCCTCGGGCCCCGCTCCCGCCGGAGCCGGACGGGGCCGCGGACGCACGAGAGGCAGCAGCAAACCGCCCACCACGAGCAGCACGAAGGCGGTCAAGAGCCACCAGGCGCCGAAGAGCTTGAGGGGCAACCCCACGCCCGCCACCTGACCGTGCTCGCCCCGCCCGAGCAGCCACGACAGGGCGAAGCCCCCGGCCGCCAGGAGCGCCGCGGCGATCAGGGCCCGGTGCCGCCAGCCCGTGCGGACCTCCGGCCACAGCCGGCGCAGGACGAGGTAGGCCCCCGCATTGATGAGAAGGAGGAAGAAGAGTCGACCCATGACGCCCGTGCATAACAAAGCGGGCGTTGCCTTGCCGACCGAAGAACCCGGACCGGAAGGATCGCGGCGCGAGGCCCGGGCGCGCGGGCTAGTCTCGCGCCATGCCCAACAGCCTGCTGGTCGTCCACGTGCATGTCCACGTCAAGCCCGAGTCGGTGGAGGCCTTCCGGGAGGCCACCCTGGCCAACGCGAGCCAGAGCGTGAAGGAGCCCGGCATCGCCCGCTTCGACGTCGTGCAGGACACGGAGGACCCCACCCGCTTCGTGCTCGTCGAGGCCTACCGGACGGCCGAGGCGCCCGCGGCCCACAAGGAGACGGCGCA
Source organism: Archangium primigenium (assembly GCF_016904885.1). Taxonomy (NCBI): domain Bacteria; kingdom Pseudomonadati; phylum Myxococcota; class Myxococcia; order Myxococcales; family Archangiaceae; genus Melittangium; species [Archangium] primigenium. The sequence continues at coordinate 3,154,743 of NZ_JADWYI010000001.1, read as the reverse complement.
CTACCTGGCGTGGCGGGACACGGTGGCGCCGATGATGGCCGGGCCGCGCACGTCGCGGAAGTACACCAACTGCTTTCCCGCCGACGGGGACTGGTGACATGGGCGTGACGGGCTTCGAGTTCGCCACCGCCACCCGCATCGTCTACGGCGCGGGCCGGCTCGCCGAGGCCCCCGAGGCCGTGAAGGCCCTGGGCGCCCACCGGGTGCTGCTCGTCACCGGCCGCGACGCCCGCCGCGCGGCGCCCCTGCGCGAGGGGCTCGGGCGGCTCGGGCTGGAGACCCGCGCCTTCGCGGTGGCGGGCGAGCCCACCGTGGCGCTCGTGCGCGAGGGGTGTGCCCTCGCTCGCGCCGAGCGCTGTGACGCCGTGGTGGCGCTCGGCGGCGGCAGTGCCCTGGACGCGGGCAAGGCCATCGCGGCGCTGGTGCCCCACGGCGGCGAGCCCCTCGACTTCCTGGAGGTGGTGGGCCGAGGCCAGGCCCTCACGCACCCCGCCCTGCCCTTCGTGGCCATTCCCACCACCGCGGGCACGGGCTCCGAGGTGACACGCAACGCGGTGCTCGGCGTGCCCGAGTCCCAGGTGAAGGCGAGCCTGCGCGGGCCGCAGTTGCTGCCCCGGCTGGCGATCGTGGACCCCGCGCTGCTCGAGGGCGCGCCCCCGGCGGTGCTCGCCTCGAGCGGCCTGGACGCGCTCTCCCAGCTCATCGAGCCCTGGCTGTCCGCGCGCGCCAACCCGCTCACGGACGCGCTCGCGCGCGAGGGCATCCGCCGCTCGGTGCGCTCGCTGCGCCGCGCGGTGCTGGAGACGCCGGACGCGGCGGCGCGCGAGGACCTGGCGCTCGCGAGCCTCCTCGGGGGCCTGTGCCTGGCCAACGCGGGGCTGGGCGCGGTGCACGGCTTCGCGGCGCCCCTGGGCGGCATGTTCGAGGCGCCCCATGGGGCGGTGTGCGCGGCGCTCCTGCCCGCGTGCCTGGAGGTGAACCTGCGGGCCTTGAGAAGCAGGGCACCCGACCACCCCTCGCTCGCCCGCTTCGGGGAGCTGGCGGGCCTGCTCACGGGCCGCGCCGAGGCCTCCGCGGAGGACGGCATCACCTGGGTGCGCGAGCTGTGCGCGGCCCTGCGCGTACCCGGACTGAAACATTACGGTCTCACCGAGACGGACGTGCCCCGACTGGTGCTCAAGGCCCGCGCCGCGAGCAGCATGAAGGCCAATCCGCTGCCCCTCACGGACGAGGAACTGACGGAGATCGTCCGGCGCTCGTGCTGAGCTAGGCTGTCGCGCCATGGCGCGTCGCTTCGTGCTGAGTTCAGTGCTGTCGTTGGGGGTGTTCGTCCTGGGGGGCTGCGCATGGACGCCCCCGGAGGAGCCCGCGTCGCCGCCCGCGCGCGAGGAGGCGCCCCCCGCCGAGCCGCCGCCCGTGCTCGCCAGCCGCACGGCGCCCATCGTGAACCACGGCAGTCGGGGGCGCATGCGCATCGCGCTCACCTTCGACGCCTGCACCACGCACAAGAACGAGTACGACGAGCGCGTCATCCGCACGCTACTGGACACCGCGACGCCCGCCACGCTCTTCATCGGCGGCGGCTGGGCCGAGGCCAACGCCGAGCGCCTGCGCGAGCTGGCGCGCCACCCGGAGTTCGAGTTCGGCAACCACACCTTCACGCACGTGCACATGCCGCGGGTGAAGGACGACGCGCGCATGCTGGAGGAGCTGCGGCGCACCCAGCGCGCCGTGTACGACCTGACGGGCCACATCCCCCGCTACTTCCGTCCGCCCTTTGGCGAGGTGGACAACCGCGTGGCGTGGATCGCCTCCCAGGCGGACCTGGTCACGCTCAACTTCGACCTGCCCTCGGGAGATCCCGACGCCACCACCACGCCCAAACGCGTGGTGGACTGGGTGCTCAAGAAGGCGGCGCCCGGGGGCATCGTGGTGATGCACATGAACCACAAGAACTTCCCCACCGCCCAGGCGCTGCCGGAGATCATCCAGGGCCTGCGCAAGCGGGGCTTCGAGTTCGTCACGGTGGCCACGCTGCTCGGGGACACGACCCCGCCCCTGTGCACGGTGCCCTCGCGCGCCGCCCCGCCGGCCGACGCGCCCCTGCTCGTGGCGGAGGCCCTTCCCTAGACGGCGGCGCGGGGCTTCCAGAAGACGAGCTCGGCGACCCCCGGCGTGGCGAAGTCCGGCAGCGCGCCCACCTGCCGGTAGCCGTGGCGCTGGTAGAAGCGCTGCGCGGCCGTGTTGAAGTCCGAGGTGAGCAGGAAGTAGCCCCCGGGCGGCGCGCCACACCCGGCCTCGTAGGCGGCGAGCAGCCGCGTGCCCAGCCCCGAGCCCTGGTGCCCCTCGCCGAGCGCGAGCGTGCGCAGGTAGGCCCCGGTGCCGAACGTGCCGCGGGTGAGGAACCAGCAGACCCCCAGGGGCCCCCCGGCGTCCTCGCCGACGGCGACCAGCAGGCCCTCGCCCCGCTCGAGCGCGCCCCGGAAGCGCGCCTCCAGGGCGCTCGCGTCCAGCCCATAGGCCCGAAAGAGCGGCAGCGGGGCCAGGACGGTGGCCAGCGAGGGGAGATCCGCGAGGGTGGCGGGACGGATGACGACGGACATGGGGATGGGGTCTCCCGGACGCGGGGCCCGGGCAGCCTACCCGGCGCCGAGCGCCGCCGCGACCCGCGGCAACACCTCTCCCGCGCGCGCGTCCACCCGCACCTCCACCAGCTCCTCGCCCCGGCACTCGCCCAGGTTGAGCAGGCCGCGGGGCACGCCGCGCGCCACCGCGCGCTGCAGGAAGCGGAACCCCGAGTGGATGGCCAGGGACGAGCCCACCACGAGGAAGGCGTCGGCCTCCTCCACGAGCGCGAACGCCGCCTCCACCGTGGGCCCGGGCACGTTGTCGCCGAAGAACACCACGTCCGGCTTGAGCGTGCCCTCGCACCGCAGGCACGCGGCCACCTGGAAGGCGCGCACGGCCTCGTCGGACACCTCCGCGTCGCCGTCGGGCCGCGCCTCGGCGGCCCGGACCGAGAAGTCCGGATTGAGCGCCCGCAGCCGCTCCTGCAAGGCCTCGCGGGGCTCGAGTTCGCCACAGCCCAGACACCGCACCCGGGCCAGCGCCCCGTGCAGTTCGATCACCCGCTGACTGCCCGCCGCGTGGTGCAGCCGATCCACGTTCTGGGTGATGAGCCCCAGCACATGGCCCGAGCCCTCCAGGGCCGCGAGCGCCTGGTGCGCGGCGTTGGGCCGCGCGGCGCGAAAGCGCGGCCAGCCCAGGAGGCTCCGGGCCCAGTAGCGCGCGCGGACCTCGGGGCGGTGGAGGAACTCGCGGTGCTGGATGGGATTACGGGCGCGGGCGCGCGTGCCCGGGCCCCGGTAGTCCGGAATGCCCGACTCGGTGCTGCACCCGGCGCCCGTGAGCACCGCGACCCGGCGCCCCCGGAACAGGCCCACCAGCGCCTCCACGTCCCTGGCGTCGGCACACACGGACAGCGTTTCCACGGGAAGAGTCATGCGGGGCTCGTCTAACGCCCCCACGGCCCGCTCGCCGCGTGTCCGTCGGGAGCGCGCGTCACGAGCGGACCCTCGCCCGCCTGGATGGCGCGGTGCACAAACGACAACCCCGCGACATGTCTCGCCGCGTCAATTCCTGTCAACCTCCAATCTTATCAGATTCCGGGATTTTGTGTTATAGCGGAGCAGCCGACGAAGCTGTCGAGCCCCGCCTTACCCCCCATCCCCTCAACCCCAGGAGTCCCTCATGTCCCTCCGTCCCCATGGGCAGAAGGTCCGCGCCGCCCTCGTGCTCACCACCGCCCTCTGCTCGGGCGCCGCGCTGGCGAGCACCATCAACCAGAACACCTCGTGGACCATCAACCGCGGCGCCAGCACGACGTACCGGGTCGTGGCGTACGGCGACTCCATCTTCGCGGGCTACAAGGGCTCGCTGAGCAGCGTGGCCAAGCGCGCGGGTCCCCAGGTGGAGGGCGAGTACCTGGCCCGCAAGTTCAACGCCAACATGGAGGTCATGCGGCGCACCAAGTCCGGCGCCAAGGCGGACGACATCTACAACAACAAGATCGTCGGTGAGCGCTCGTACATGCAGACGAGCAACACCCGCGTGGTGATGTTCGAGATGTGCGGCAACGACTATCTCCAGGCGCGCTCGGCGTTCTCGGAGCAGACGGGCACCTGCAGCTACAGCGGCCTGGACTCGGCGCTGGCCGCCTGCACCTCGTACACGGAGAAGGCCATGCAGGCCATCAACCAGTACGCGACCACGGCCAAGACGAAGGTCGTCATGACCATCTACTACCCCGGCTACAACGCGGACAACGTCCAGACGGCGTGCCGCGACTCGGCCACGGGCGCCTCGGTGAACAAGCGGCAGAAGTTCCTGCCCTACCTGGCCAAGAGCAACTGGCGCACCTGCAGCCTGGCGGCCAAGTATGGCTTCAAGTGCGCGGACGCCTTCGCCGAGTACATGGGCGCCGACTACGACAGCAACGGCGACGGTCAGGTCGACAGCGCGGCGCTGCGCTACCGCGACGGCGAGACCGAGGCCGCCTACGTGGCCCGCATCACCGGCACGCTGAGCGCCACCCTGCGCGACTCCAACACGCACTTCGTCAACGGCAGCACCAGCTACGACTACCTCCAGTCGGACGACACCCACCCCACCTTCACCGGCGCCAGCGTGTCGGTGGGCACGTTCGGTGGCACGGGCTCGGGCACGAGCGCCCCGGACTTCACCGACGCCTCGCACACCAACGGCCAGAACGCCCAGTGGAACCAGTGGGGCCACGAGCGCATGGGCTGGATCCTCTCCACGCTGGACCCCGCCACGCCCTGAGGCACCCCGCGCCCTGGCCGCGCATCGTCCTCCCCCCGGGGGACGGGAGCGGCTAGGGTGCGGCGCATGACAACGCTCGAGTTGCGCGGCCGCTGGACGCTCGTCACCGGGGCGTCCTCCGGCCTGGGCCTGGAGATGGCCCGCGCCATCGCCCGGGATCACGGAGGCCACGTGCTGGTCGTGGCGCGGCGGCGCGACCGGCTCGAGGCGCTGTGCGAGGAGCTGCGCACGCGCCACGGCGTCCAGGCGGAGTGCGTGGTGGCCGACCTGTCGAGGCCCGAGGACGTGGAGCGCGTCTTCACCGAGGCCACACGGGAGCGGCAGTTGCACGGCGCCGTGCTCAACGCGGGCGTCACCTACTGGGGTGACGCCGTGAAGCTCGCCCCCGGCGCCTTCCAGACCCTGCTGGACACCAATGTCACGAGCGTGGTGCGCCTGTCGGCCCTGCTCGCCCCGCATCTGGCGGCCCACGGCACGCGCGGCGGGCTGATGCTCGTGTCCAGCGTGGCCGGCCTCATCCCCGTGCCCTACCAGGCGGCCTACAGCGGGACCAAGGCCTTCGTGCTCAGCTACGGACAGGCCCTGGCGCAGGAGCTGCGGCCCACCGGGGTGTCCGTCACCGTCTTCGCCCCGGGCGGCATCGCCACCGAGCTGCTGGAGCACTCGGGCCTGTCCCAGCGCTTCAAGGCGGGAGACCTGGGCATGATGACGGCGCCCGAGTGCGCCACCCACGCGCTGCGCGCCTTCACCCGGCGCCGGACCTTGTCCGTGCCCGGCTGGCTCAACCAGGCGCTGGCGCTGGCAGCGAGGCTGCTGCCGCGCGGCGTGCTCGCCCAGCACACGGCCACGCTCTACCGTCCCGGACCGTGAGCGGCCCGCCCCGGGAGCGCACCGCACCGGGAGCGCACCTCCATCAAAGGGGAGCGCGTCCGGGCGGACTCAGTCGCAGTCGACGTCGTTGAAGGTGTTGAAGGGCGAGCCCGCCACCAGGGCGACCTCGTCGTTGCCACAGGACGGAGTGCTCAGCCGACCGTCCTTCGTGGCGATGGTCCAGCTGTCGATGCCCGCCGACTCGTTGTCGATGTTCGCCGCCGCGTAGCCATTGATGTTGCAGCTGGGGCAGGAGCCGGAAATCCCCGGGTTCGTCGGATCGTCCCCCTCCCGCGAGTTCCACACGAACTCGGCGACCCGCGCGGTGGGCGTGGCGGTGGGCACCTTGAACTTGCCCTCGTCCACCGTCACGCAGTTGGGGCTGTCCGGAGCGGTGACGCTGCCGTCCGCCGAGCGCTGCTCACAGTCCTGGGTCTTCGACGAGAAGTAGTAGGCGTAGCGGTTGCCGCGCTCCGGCCGGATGCCCACCGACGACAGGTTCTCCGAGTAGATGCCCTTCTCGTTCAACAAGGCGCGCTGCGCGGTGAACCACATGCGCAGGTTGGACTTGGCCTCGGCCTGTTTGGTGCGCGCCTGGAACTTGACGAAGTTCGGAATGGCGATCGCCGCCAGGACACCAATGATCGCCACGACGATCATGAGCTCGATGAGCGTGAAACCACGGCTTCGCTGGGCAACCAGAGGACGCATGGATGGGAGGACCCCGAAAAGAGCGGTGGCGGGCGCCACCTGCCGGGACAAACGCCCCGTGCGGATAAGTATGGCCTGAATGGACCGCGCCGCAAAGATGGGGGCCGTGGAACCCCCCGCCCCACCCTAGCGCAGGCTCACCGTCCGCCCCCGCCAATCGGCGGAACTCCACCGGTGGAAGGTCCCACTGTCCTCGGGACGCTCCGCGCTGCGCTCCACGGTCAGGGTGTCGCGCTTGAGCACCTGGAAGGAGGACTTGACCCGTCCGTCAATCAGGACCTCACGCGCCACGAGCAGCCGGGAGCCATCGGGGGAAAACCCCGCCAGCTCCACGTAGCCCAGCGAGGGCTCCACCGTGGCGGGGGCCAGCGTGTCCAGTCGCCACGCGTCGCCCTCGCGCTGGAAGACCCACAGCTCGGTCCACCCCTCCAACATCTGCACCGCCACCGTCACCACCGCGCCCTGCGCCGAGCGGCGCTCGGAGGCGAGCCAGGGCAGGCCATAGGTGCAGCGCTCCACCCCCCGCGGGGCCCCCTCCCCGGCCTCGTCCAGGCGCAGGCACGTCTCGCCGGGCGCGCCGGGCACCGCGGACAGCCGCGCCCCCGCGGTGGGCGCCGGTCCCACCGCCTCTGACGCGGCGCGTGAGGCCCCCACCCGCACCGCCGCGAGCGCGTAGGCGACGCGGTCCTCCTCGGCCAGTTCCACGCGGGACACCCGGGCCAGCGCCTCCACGGAGCGGGTGCTGGCCTCGGCGCCCAGGGCCGGCTCGCCCCGGCGGACGAACTGGTAGGCCAGGGTGGCCTCCACCTCGGCCCGGCGCAGGTGGAGGCGGTTGGCCAGGAAGGGCGGCAGCGCGCCGGCGTCCACCTGGGCCAGCACCGAGCGCCGCCACAGATGCAGGGCGTGCAGTTCCACGGGGCCCAGGGCCGGATCGATGCACTCGGCGCGGGTGAGCGCGAGCGCCGCCTGGAGCCGGGCCTGGGGCGAGCCCCCGAGCGCCAGCACGCGGCGGAAGGCCTCGCCGTCGTAGCAGACCCGGGTGCGGCCCTCGCGCTCGAAGCTCACGAGCTTCACCCCATAGAGGGCCGCCACGTCCAGGTGCGCGGCCAGCGCGGTGTCCTGGCTCCGGTTGGACGTGGCGCGCCGGGCAAGCCGCTCGGCCATGGTCCCCAGGGCGTCGAAGAAGTCGGGGCCCACCTGCGAGGCCTTGGCCGCGCGCAGGAGCGCCGCCGCGTGACCGATGCCCAGCGCCTCCGCGCCCGGCGTCTCCTTCACGAACTCCATCACCGCCTGGAGCCGGGGCACGCTCGCCTCGTCCAGGGCGTAGACGCGCACGTGGCTGGCGCGCACGTACCCGGGACGCTCGCGGCGGTGGTCATACACCTGGAGGAAGCCCTGCTTCTCGCCGCGCACCTCCAGCCACTCCCCCTGCCAGAGCGTGGCCTGGCGGGTGGAGGAGTCCTGGGGCGCGGCGCGCAGGGGCGTGGGGTCCTGCACCACGAGGGCGATGGCGACGAGCGTGGCGAGCATGGGGCTACTCCTCCTCGGACGACGGCGCGGACGACGGCGCGGGCGGCGGCGTGGGGCCCAGGAGGTTGCCCGCGATGAAGCCCCCAGACTGGGGCGGCGCGATGATGACCTGGATCTTGTCCGACAGCTTGTCCGCGAGCGTCTTCTGGATGAGCAGGGGGTTGCGGCTGATGAGCGCCGCGTCCCGGGCGAGCTGCTCGGAGGACGCCTTGCCGGTGACCTCCAGCCGGTACGCTTCCGACTCGGCGATCTTCCGCCGGGCATCGGCCTCGCCCGCGGCCTGGATGCGGTGCGCGTCGGCGTCGGCGGTGGCGAGCGTCAGGCGCGACACCTTGGTGGCCTCCGCCTCCAGCCGCCGCTGCTCGATCTCCTTCTCCTTGAAGGGCAGGATGTGGCGCATGGCCTCGGCCTTGGCCTTGGCGGCGATGATCTCCTCGCTGCCGGCGGCCTCGGCGGCCGTCTCGCGCCGGACCTTGTCCGCCTGGGCCTCCAGCGCGCTCTGCTTGACCTGCTTGTCCTTGAGCTCGAGCGTGTAGCGCATGCGCTCGGTGTTGAGCTCCTCGGCCAGCAAGGACTCCATGCCCGCGCGGTACTGGGCCGGCAGGTCCACGTTGCCGAGCGTCACCGAGCGCAGGCGCACCCCGTCCTCGGCGAGCAGGGGCGCGAGCTCCGCGGCCAGGTCCTTCTGGATCTGCACGCGGTGGGTGGAGAAGATCTCCCGCACCGAGTGCTGGGCGAAGTGGCGGCGCAGCACCCCGTCGATGGCGGGCTCCACGATGTCGCGGCCCACGTCCTCGGGGAGCCGGGCGGACAGGGCGCGGATCTTCCCGGCGTCCAGCACGTAGCGGATGTTGACCTCGATGCCGATGGACAGCCCCTCCATGGACTGGAAGGGCGCGGGGCCGGTGGCGCGGGTGCTGCGCTCGGGCCGGTACGTCTGATCCCGCAGGCTGTAGCGGCTCAGCCGGTGCACGTGGGGCACCAGCAGCGACCAGCCCTCGGGCAGCTCCGAGACCGAGCCGGTGAGCCGGTTGACCCGCACGCCCACCTCGCCCGGCTCGATGGCGCAGAAGGGACGGGCCGCCACCCCGCCGGCCATCAGGCCCACCACCACCCCCCCCGCCAGCAACCGCCGACCCCGGGGCGCGTAGACGAGCCAGCGCACCCGGCTCACCACCCCCCGCGCCGCGCTCCCCATCGCCCCCCACACCCGCCGCGCCGCCGCGCCGCGCCCCGGCGCCCCCGCGTCGTCGCGTCCCTGCTCCTGCTCGCTTCGCTTCTCGTCGGCCATGGTCGTGCTCCCTCGCGGCGGGAGGGCATTGCAGGACCGATGCCCAGCCAACCGAGCACGCGGGCCCTCGCGAGAGCCCCGTCGCGCGTGGTCACCCGGACGCACCTCGCGTGGCCGCGCGGCCTCAGAGTGGCTGGATGCGCTCCACGAGCCGACCCGTGGCCAGCCCCTCGCGGAACTCGTCGCCCAGCCGCGCGCTCTCGTCCACCACCTGGCGCCAGGCGCGCAGGCGCTCCGCGTCCGTCAACCGCACGAAGTCCTCGCGGTCCGGAATCTTCCCGAAGGGCAGCCGCGCCACGAACTCGGCGGAGGGGGACACCAGGAGCACCCGCCGGAAGTTGGCGGGCCCCGCCCGGCGCCAGCGCAGGGCCTTGTCGAACCAGCCCGGCACCACGTGCGGATAGAAGTGCGGGTAGAGCACCCACCCCTCGCCCGCGCCGTAATCGAGGTCCAGGTGGTAGTCGAGCAGGCCGCCATCCCGGTACATGCCGGCCCGCTCGGGGATGCGCACCCCGCTGAGCACCAGGGGGATGGAGCCCGAGGCCAGGAGCGCCGGGCGCAGGTTCGTCCGGGTGAGCGGCACGTGGACGGAGGGCAAATCCACGAGCCCCCGGAAGGGGCTGGTGTCCCCGGCGGCGTGGAAGATGACCCGCTCCAGGTGGAGCCCCAGGGTGCGGCGGCTCACGAGGTTGCCCAGCGCGCCCAGGGCGAGCCCCAGCGTCTGGACGTGGCGCTGCTCGCTGGCGGTGGGGCCCCGGCAGCGGTTGGTCATCACGTGCAGCCGGGCCCAGGGGTGGCCGAGGATCTGCGCCTCCCCGTCCTCGCCGAGCAGGGCGTCCAGGATGCCCTGGCTGCTCTGGCTCACGAGCGCCGGGGACGGCTTGGGCGGAAAGCGCTGCGCGAGGTAGGCCTCGACGAAGCGGTCCACGGCGGCGACCGGCGCGTCCAGGGCGAGGCACGCCAGGCGCCAGCTGCCAATGGACGAGCCGATGAGGTGCAGGGGCCGGTCACGTGCCTGGAAGAACTCCCCGAAGAGCATCCGGTCCAGGCCCGCCAGCACCAGCCACTTGGGGCCGCCAGAGGCCCCGGGAACGATGTCGACATCCCGCGCGCGCAAGCCCCGCTCGCGGATGAGGCGCAGTGCGTCCGGGCCCGCCCGGAGCGTGAGGTGAGGGCTCATGGGTCCCAGGTCTTGCCACGCTCAGGGCTCCGAGGCGAGCGGCGACTCCGCGTACCGGGTGAGCAGATCCTGCGGCGTGCCGAAGACGTCGATGGCCCCCGCGCCGCGCAGGTCCTCCTCCGAGTAGCCCCCGCACACCAGCCCCATGCCGCGCAGGCCCAGCCGCGAGGCGCCCTCCAGATCGTAGGGCAGCGCGGCGATCATCAGCGCCTCGTCGGTGCCATCCAGCCCGAGCAGCCGCAGGGCCTCGGCGGGAATCTCCTCGTTGAGCCGCGCCCCGTCCACGTCCGCGTCCGTGGTGCGCGCGTCGATGAGATCACCCACCCCGAGCAGATCGATGTAGTGCTCCAGCTCGTCGGGCTCCGCGGTGGAGGCCAGCGCCACGCGCCACCCCTCGTCGCGCAGCCGCTGCAAGAGCTCGGTGACGCCCAGGAAGGGCCGCGCGCGCGCGCGGTACTCCTCGTGGAAGAGCGCCCGGTGGAAGCTCGTGAGCTCGTCCGCGTGGCGCAGGAAGTCGTCCTCGGACAGCAGGGCCGAGAGGAACCCGTCCCCCAGCCGCGCCAGGTGCGCCATCACCCGCGGCAGGCGGACCTGGAAGCCATGGCGCGCGAGCGCTTCCTGCCAGGCCCGCGCCCGCAGCACGTTGGTGTCCACCAGCGTTCCATTCACCTCGAAGACAATGGCCTTGGGCACGCACACCCTCCCTGGACCCAAGGGTGGGCATGGAATCCGCGTCCCGGGAGCGGGCCCATCCCCCGCCTGGACGGCCGCTCCTCAGGGAAGCGGCAGCTCCACCGTGAAGGTCGCCCCCTGGCCCGGCGTGCTGTCCACGCGCACCCAGCCCCCTTCCGCCTCCACGATGGTCCGGGTGATGTACAGCCCCAGGCCCAGGCCGCCGTAGTGGCGCTCGGAGACGGCGCGCACGTAGCGGTCGAAGATGCGACCCAGCAGCTCCGGCGCGATGCCGATGCCCTGGTCCCGCACGGTGAGGCGCACGAGGCCCGCTTCCACCTGGAGGCCCACGTACACGGGCGCCCCCGCGCCGTACTTCAGGGCGTTGTCCACCAGGTTGGTCACCACCTGCTCCAGCCGGGAGCGATCCCAATGGCCCACCGCCGCCCCCTCGGCGTCGATGAGCAGGGGGGTCTGGGTGCGCACGGCCTCGGACCCGAGCCGCCCGGCCACCTCGCGCACCACCGCCACCAGGTCCACGCGCTCGCGCCGCAGGTGGAAGGTGCCCCCGACGATGCTCGACACGTCCAGCAGGTCGCGCATCAGCTCGGTGAGGTGGCGCACCTGGCGCAGGCCCACGTCCACGTGGGAGCGCACCTGCGCGGCCAGGGGCGCCTCCGGCTGGGCCTCCGCGGCGCGCCCCAGGGCCTGGAGCTTGAGGCTCAGGGGCGTCAGGGGCGTGCGCAACTCGTGGCTGGCGATGGAGAGGAACTCGTCGCGCAGGCGGATGGCCTCCTGGGCCTCGCGGTACAGCCGCGCGTTCTCCACCGACAGCGCCGCGCGCGAGGCCAACTCCTGGGCGAAGCGCAAGTCCTCCTCGTCATAGCCGCGCCCCGGCCGGGTCACCAGGAAGGTGAGCGCGCCGAGGATGCGGCCATGGGTGATCATGGGCACGGTGATGAGCGAGCGGATGCCCACCCGGCGCAGGGCGGAGAGGTGCTCGGGGCTGCTCGCCACCTGCAGCATCACCGCCTCGGACACGACGGGCACCAGCGAGGCGCGCCCCTCCACGAGCGCCACCGCGGGGGGGTAGACGGGCTGGGGGCTCGGCACGGGCGACAGGGCCCGCACCTCGGCGACGAGCGCCTCCGGCACGGACGGCTCGGCCACCACCTGGGCCCGCGAGAAGCGGCCCTCCGCGTCCAGCACGTCCACGATGCACCAGTCCCCGTGCATGGGCACCGCCAGCCGGGCGAGCGCGGCGAGCGTGACGTCGTAGTCCAGGCTGCTGGAGAGCACCTCGCCCGCGCGCATGAGGAAGCGCGCGCGCTCCTCGGCCTGGCGCCAGGCGTGGATGTCCGTGCTGGACGCCACCCATTCCCGGATGGAGCCGTCCGCGTCGAGCAGGGGCACCCCCCGGCCGAGCATCCAGAAGTAGCGCCCGTCCTCGCGGCGCAGGCGGTACTGGCACTCGAAGGGCACCCGCTCGGCGTGGGCCTTCTCCAGCACGCGCCGCAGGTGGGCGTGGTCCTCGGGATGGACGGCGTCCATCCAGTCCTGGGGCAACGTGTCGTCCGGCGACTGGCCCGTGAAGTCCGTCCAATGGCTCAGGTGCCGCCACGCCGGGTCCCGTCCCGCGCTCGACCAGAGCAGTGGGTGGGAATAACCCAACAACGCCAGCAGGCGCTCGTGGCTCTGACGCAGCGCGGCCCATTCCCGGGGCGAGGGAGGGGGTTCCTCGTCCTGGGACGAGGACGGCGGCGGCGGGGCGTCACCGGGGCGCTTGGGCGGGGGCGGCATCATGCGGGCGTGGGGGCGGAAGGCCTTCCCTCCAAGGTACACCGTGCGCCCTCGAACAGGCAGCCCCATCCCATCTCTCCCCACCCCGGCGTCCGGAATCGCCCCGGAGGGCAGGTCGCACGTGGGTCACCCGGCATTCGCGCCGCGCGGCCTCCGCCACTGGACACCTCGGCCCGCGTCGGGGCGGTCCCGGGAATGCGCGGCCGAGCCATTCGCGCCCCGCGTGTGAATCCTCCGGCGCGGACCCCACGGTCCCCCGCCTCCCCCACGAAGGATTCCCACATGGCTCCGCGCTCCCCCGCCGCTCCCGTCCGCTGTCTGTCCGGCCTCCTCCTCGCCCTGGCGGCGTGTGGCGGGGGCCCGGAGGCGCTCCCCACGGCCCGGCTCCAGGTCCAGGGGCGCCCCGAGCTCATCGAGGTGCAACCCGGGGCCGGACTGGCGTGCGGGGGCCTCCTGGCCGTCTCGTGCCCGGAAGGGCTCGCCTGCGAGGATGATCCCAGCGACGTGTGCGAGCCGGGAGGCGGGGCCGACTGCGCGGGGGTCTGCGTGCTCCAGCCCCTGCGCGAGCCCGTGCCCGTCGACTGCAACGCCCTGGAGTCGCGGCGCAGCTACGTCGAGCGCAACCCCCTCGTCTGCACCGCCCTGCTCTACCTCTGCCCGCAGGACCAGCGGCACTTCTTCGACGAGTGCGGCTGCGGCTGCGCGCCCTGAAGAGGGGCTGAAGAGGAGTCCCGGACGCACCGGGAGGGGGTGGGGATTGACGGCCCCCCCGCCTCCTTCGCAGCATGGGCCCCACCGCCATGTCCGTGCCCCCCGTCTACCGCCGCTGGGTCACCTGCCCCGAGCCGCGACCCCAGGCGCGCCTGCGCCTGTTCTGCTTCCATTTCGCGGGAGGCGATGCGTCCATCTTCCGGCTGTGGACCACCCAACTGCCGCCCTCCATCGAGGTGTGCCCCATCGAGTTGCCGGGCCGCGCCACCCGCCGGGCCGAGCCGGCCCTCACGCACTTCCCCGTGCTGCTGGACACGCTGGCGCGCCGGGTCCAGCCCTTCCTCACCGAGCGGCCCTTCGCCTTCTTCGGCCACAGCTTCGGCGGCAACCTCGCCTTCGAGCTGACGCGCTGGCTGCGCCGCGAGCGCGCCCCCCTGCCCGTGCGCCTCTTCCTGTCGGCCACGCCGGCGCTCCAGTCCCGCACCCAGCTGCACGCGCGCATCAACCACCTGCCCGACGAGCCCTTCCTGGAGCAGATCTCCACCCGCTTCGGCATTCCCCTGGAGGTGCTGGCCCACGGGGACCTGCGGGACACGGTGCTGCCCGCGCTCCGGGCGGACGTGGGCGTGTCGGAGAGCTACCAGTTCGTGCCCGAGCCGCCCCTGCCCGTGCCCGTGTCGGCCTTCGGTGGGACGGAGGACCCCGAGGTCGGCCCGCGCGAGGTGGAGGTGTGGCGCCAGCAGACCACGGCGGACTTCCGCGCGCGCTTCCTGCCGGGCAACCACTTCTTCCTCTCGGCCCAACGCGCGCGCCTGCACCAGGCCATCCTGGAGGACCTGGCCGGGGACCTCCCGCAATTTCCGTGACGCCGCCGGTGTTTCCGGCCATCTACCGGAGACCCCGTGCTCATCCGTTATTCCGATTGGAAGAAGCCCACCGACGCGGCCTATGCCTTCCGGCTCAGGCCCGTGCCCTCGCCGGCCGTGCCCCCGCCCGGCGAGCCTCGGGACATCCGCGTGCTCGCTCCCGAGGTGCTCGAGGCGGACGACGCCGAGCGCTTCGAGCAGCGGGTGCGGCGCTGGGGCGGCCCCGAGGACGAGACGGCCCCGGGCGAGCGCCCCTACGCCGGCACCCAGGTCCTGTTCGAGGAGGCGCCGTGGACGGACCGGCTCGACGCCGCGGCGCTCGAGGCCGTGCTGCGGGGCACCGTGCGGGTGATGCGCGCGCCGGACGGCCCGACGGACTACGTGCTGCGCGACCACCACATGCTCGACGTGGTGCTCTACCACTACCGCACGACGGGTGGCCTGCCCCGGCGGCTCTTCCACGCGGATCGCCACTCGGACTGGTGCAAGGACAGCTTCCTGGAGGCGCGGGTGCCCCAGCAGGCCGCCACCTGGTGGAAGCTGCTCGAGGGGCTCAAGCGGCCCGGGGACGGCGCGCCGGTGCTCACCGAGGAGGACGTCCTCTTCACCACGGGCAAGGCCGCGCCCACCGCCCGCATGACGGGCCGGGACGTGGGCTTCTCCACGCTCGTGCCCTGGTTCGTGGACACCACCCAGGTGCACTGGCGCCAGGTGCTGGCCCGGCCCGAGGCGGCCGACGCGGACTGGCTCTCCCTGGACCTCGACTGCTTCCAGCCCGCCCCCCAGCTGCGCGTGTGCGGCGGGCTGCTGCGCGACCCGCGCTTCCACCGGATGATGGCGGGCGCGCGCGTGCGGGTGTTCGTGCTCTCGCCCCAGTTCACCCGGGGCGGGGACAAGATCGACCCCTGGGTCATCCAGGGCAGCCGCGCCTCGTCGCTGCGTGTGTTGAATCTGCTGCGGCGGCTGCCCCGGGGCGTGCGGATTGTGGCCGCCGGGGACGAGGACGTGGCAAGACGAGGGACATGAAGCTCACGCACCTGCGCATCCACCGCTACCGCGACGTCGCGCCGGGCTCCACGCTCGTCTTCAGCCCCACGCTCAACCTGGTGCTCGGCGAGAACGGCACGGGCCGCACGACCCTGCTGGAGCTGCTGGCGCGCGTGCTCGCCTCGGACTTCTCCGGCCTCATCCACGAGGCGTTCTCCCTGGAGTACACCCTCGCCTTTCCGGGCATGGATCTGCACGCGCGCGTGCGCAACGAGCCCGCCCCGGTGGCGCCCGCCCCATCCGGAGCCCAGGCGCTCGTGCGCAGCGCCGAGCCCGCGCCCGACGTGCCGCTCGAGCCCTTCATGGAGCTCACCCTCCAGTTGCACGCGCCCGCCGCCCGGTGGGTGATGCGCGCCAACACCGAGGGCATGCGCTGGGAGCTGGACGGCCAGCCCCTGGCGCCCCAGACCATGTACTGGTCGCTCCTGGATCGCACGCTCTGGGTGGTGCTCTTCCTGGCGTCCCAGCGGCTCGCGCCCGAGCAGAAGGAGCGGCTCAAGGCGCTCCTGCGCGACACCTTCCTCCTGGCGCCCGCGCGCTTCGACGAGGCCCTGGGCTGCTTCGAGCGCATTGGCCAGACGCACTACGCCATGGAGACGCGGGGCGGGGAGGTGTTCCCCCTGGGCCTCATGTCCCTGCCCACGTGGCTGCCGGGCCTCTTGCGCGAGCGCGCGGACCAGGCCACCACCACGGGCCACATCGACGTGCGCCACGACGAGGTGGACAACGGCTTCCTCGCGCGCTTCGTGGCGCTGGCGGGCCTGGCGGCGGGCCGCTTCCGGGTGGAGCTGCTGGACCGGCAGCGCTACGAGGGCGGCGGTCGGCTGGAGTTCGGCCGGTTCGGCTTCGCGTTCACCCGGCGCGACGGCTCGCTGCTGTCGGGCGAGCACCTGGGCCACGGCCAGAAGCGGCTCCTGTCCCTGCTCTACTACCTGGACGTGAACGAGGACTTCGTCATCGCCGACGAGTTCGCCCACGGCCTGCACCCGCGCTGGGTGGAGGCCTGCATGCGCGAGCTGGGCGGGCGCCAGTGCTTCCTCACCGATCAGAACCCGCTGCTCTTCGACTACGTGTCCTTCGGCGCCGCCGAGGAGCTGCACGGGGCGCTCATCCACTGCGGCCGCGTGGTGCACGAGGGCCACGAGCGCAAGGCCTGGAGCAACCCCCCCACGGACGTGACCGCGCGGCTCTTCGCCGACTACGCGCGGGGCGGCACGCCCCTGGGCACGCTCTTGCGCATGCACGGCCTGTGGTGAGCGCTGGCGTGAGCCGCGCTCAGTCGCGCCGCTCGCGCGCGAGCTCCGCGCGGAAGAAGGCGCTGTGGCCCGCGAGCGTCTCCATGTAGCCGCGCACGTCCTCGCGGGCCTCGAGGGACAGCTGCGCGAAGGGCGTCACGTGCGCGTCGGGCACGTAGCGGAAGGTGAGGTTGATGCGCCGGGTCCTGAAGTCCGGCATCTCCGGCGGCAGGAGCAGCCCCGCGCGCGTGTCCACGCGCTGCACCCGGTGGAACGTCTGCTCCTTCCAGCGCGCGCCGCCAAAGAGCTGCAGCGCCCCGTCGTCCAGCCACTGCTCGAGCACCACCTCGTCCCGCTCCCCGGGCCGGCTGGAGGTGACGAACTGCAGGAGCGCGCGCTCGCCGAGCGACAGCGAGGCCACCGGCCCCGGCTCGAAGTCCTTGTGCTCGCCCACCCGCGCCGTGTCCACCCAGTGATCGTCTTCCAGTCGACTCCCGTAGAAGTTCACCAGGCACGTGTTGAGGTGCCAGCCCGGAGGCATGTCCGGCCCCCGGAACATGCGCCGCGCGAGCGCCTCCACCTTGTCCACCTGCCGCTGGAGCACCGCGGGAAACGGCTCGGCCTTCACACACCGGTCCTTCACCCCCTTGGGCGGCCGGTAGTAGTCGAGACACGCGAATTGCCAGTTTCCGAGCCAGTACACGGGCCGCAGGAGACGCCGCTGGGATTGGCCCGGGGGCGGAGGGAAATGCTGGGAATACCGTTGTTCCCAGAGCGGATGGAGGGTCCCCAGCCACGCGAGGATGGCGGCGCGCTCCGCGGTGGGCAGGAAGCTGGCGTTGTAGTGATGGCCCGGCGTGCGCTGGCGGGCCTTGAGCGCCAGCGAGCGGCCATGACGAGGGGGAGGAGCCATGGCGCCCCACTACCACAGCCGATGAGAGAAAATCCGATCCGCCCCGGGGCGCGCACGGACGGGGACCCCGCCCTGCCTGTAACATGAGCGGCGCGCCGGGACGTCGGGGGGGAGACGAGGCCTTCCGGAGCACCCCCAAGCCAAGGAGACACGCCCATGGGAGACACGTCCAACGTCGTCCAAGACTTCCACAACCTCGATGGCTCCGCGACATCCTCCCATGCCTTCCGCTTCCTGGACACGTTGAACGCCAGCCAGCAGGTGCAGCAGATGCAGGCCCTGGCCCACCGCATGTTGGAGCTCAAGCCCGGGGCACGGGTGCTCGACGCGGGCTGTGGCGTGGGCGACGTGGCGCGCGAGCTCGCCGCGCTGGTGGGGCCCACCGGCCACGTGACGGGCGTGGACCTGAGCGAGGCCATGGTGCACGAGGCGGCCCACCGCACGCGCGGCCTCGGGCTGCCCGTGGACTTCCAGCAGGGAGACGTCCACGCCCTGGGCCTGCCCACCCACGGCTTCGATGCCTGCCGGGCCTCGCGCGTCTTCATCTACCTGGAGGATCCCCGCCAGGCGCTCTCGGAGCTCCTGCGGCTCACCCGCCCCGGCGGCCCCGTGGTCCTCTTCGAGCCCGAGCTGGACAGCTGGGTGCTGGATGGACCGGACCGGGGCGTGGTGCGCGCGCTCGTGCACTTCTGGGCGGACCAGCTGCGCAACCCGTGGATCGCCCGGCAGCTCCCCGCGCTCTTCATGTCCCTGGGCGTCAAACAGGTGTCGGCCGTGCCGGTGGTGGGCACCTGGGTGCTGGGCATGCTGGAGACGTTCGGCTTCCACGCCGTGCTGGACAAGGCCATCGCCCAAGGCGTGGTGAGCCAGGCCCAGGCGGACGCCTGGGTGCGCTTCCTCAAGGACGCCCAGCGCGAGGGCAGCTTCTATGGCTCGATGAGCGGCATGGTGGTGCGCGGCATCAAACCCGGACCCTGAGCACGGGCGGGGTGGACCCGCCGTCCGCGTGACGCCAGACGCCGTACGACCTCGCCTAGGATGACCCGGATGCGGATGGAGCATGCGGAAGAGACGTGGGAGGCCCCGGACGGCGCGCGGCTGTACTTCCAGCACTGGTGGCCGGAGTCGGGCCCCCAGGCCGTCGTGGTCCTCATCCACGGCATTGGCGAGCACAGCGGACGCTTCCGCCGCCTGGTGCAGGCCCTCGTGTCACGAGGCCACGCGGTGTACGCGCTCGACCTGAGGGGCCACGGCCGCTCGCCGGGCCAACGCGGCCACCTGATGGCGTGGACGGAGTACCGCGAGGACGTGAGGGCCTTCGTCTCGGCCGTGGCCGCGCGCGAGCCCGGGCGGCCCCTCTTCACCTACGGCCACAGCATGGGCGGGCTCATCGTGCTCGACTACGTGCTGCACCACCCCGAGGGCCTGCGCGGCACCGTCATCAGCGCGGCCCCCTTCGAGTCGGTGGGCGTGGCCACCCCGCTCTTGGTCACCCTGGCGCGCATCCTCTCGCGCCTCTGGCCCCGGTTCTCGCTCCAGGTGCCCCTGGAAGCCGCGGCGCTCAGCCGCGAGCCCGCCCACGTCGCCGACTACCTGGCCGATCCGCTCGTGCACCGCGAGTGCTCGGCGCGCTGGGCCGTGGAGTCCCTGGAGGCCAACGTCTGGGTGAAGGCCCACGCGGCCGACTTGCGCCTGCCGCTCCTGCTCGTGCACGGGGAGGAGGACCGCATCAACACCGCGGCCGGCGCGCGCCGCTTCTTCGCGGACGTGCCCCGGCCGGACAAGCGGATGCACCTGGTGCCGGGCGGCTACCACGAGCCCCACAACGACCCCGGCAACGAGCACGTCTTCCAGGAAGTGGACGACTTCCTGCGCGCGCGCTCCGGGCCCTGACGCCCGGCTCAGTGGTCCACGTGCACGACGAAGCGCTCCTGCACCTGGCGCGAGTCCGACGCGTGCGAGAGGCTGAACTCGTAGCGCCCGGGCTTGTCGATGCGCACCCGCAGGGGCGTGGCGGTGTCGCCCGTGACGGCGGTGAACTGGTGGATGCACCGCCCCGCGTCACAGCTCAGCAGTTGCAGCGACGGCAGGCTCTCCGCGTGCCGGTGGAAGTCGAGCTCCGCGGGCGCGTCCAGGCGCACCGTGGCCGGCTCCCCGGAATGGACGCCGTGGGTCCAGGGCAGCTCCAGCCAGCCCGCGCCCTCGCCCGGCAGCCGCAAGGACACGTGGCGCAGGGGCATGGTCTCGCTCTGGACCGCCAGGTCCTCCTCCCACCCGTCCACGTGCACCACCAGCAGCACCAGCATGCTGACGAGCGCCACGCTCAGCAGGCCCCGGTGGGCCGGGTGCCGCGCCACGCCGCGCACCCGCTCCCGGGGGGACGGGTCGGGACGCCGCTCCGGCGGCGCGCCCGGGAGCTCCGCCTCCTGCAGCGCCTTGTGCAGCCGGTACTCCAGGTGGGCACTGGGACGCTCGTTGCGCAAGGCGGCCAGGGCGGCGGACGCCTCCGGTGACAGGGGGGGAAGACCCGCATCCTTGTTCGTGCTCATGAACGGCCTCCCGCGCTCACGGCTGGCGCTGGCTGGGACTGGAACTGCTTGAAGGCCGCGCCGAGCTGGGCGCGCCCCCGGAAGTGGCGGCTCTTCACCGTGCCCACGGGAATCCCGAGCGAGGCCGACACCTCCTCGTACCCAAGCTCCTCGACGTCACACAACAGCACCACCAGGCGGAACTTCTCGGGCAGCGCATGCAGGCAGCGCATCATCAACTCCGCCTCCTGGGACACGCACACCTGGGCCTCGGGATCCTTCACGTCCGTGCCCCCGGTGAACAGCGAGCCCAGGACGGACGAGGCCCCTTCCAGGACGGAGTCGAACAACGACCGGCGGCGGGCCACCGAGCGTCGCGTCTCGATGAACTGATTGCGAACGATGCCACACAGCCACCCAAAGAAAGACCCTCGCTGCGCGAAGCTGTCCTGATGGAGGAAGGCGCGCACCAGCGCGTCCTGCAACAGGTCCTCCGCCTCCTGTTTGTCCCGGCACAACGTCAGACACAGCCGATGCAGTCGCGGCAGCAGCGGCTGCACCCGCTCCTCGAAATGAGCACGCGCCTGACGTCGGCGCTCCTGCTCCGCGTCCCGGGGCTCGCTCATCTCCGCCCCATCCTGCTGTTGGCCATCACGACGCTGTCCATGGGATGGAATGATCTACACGTGGGTTCCCGAAAGACGTCAATCCACTGTCGCTTTATTTCTTCTCCTCCAACGGGAACGGGCGACCGGGCGAGCAGCGCCTCCGTTCCCCTTGATTGGACGCGCAACGACAGCGCGTCCGGGACACGCCGGGGAAATGAGTGCGCCGCGGAACCAGAACCTGACTCGTGCCATCCCTGTCCTTCGTCAGCGCGCGCCGCGTCGGCGTCATCGCGGGCCTCACAGAAGGATGGAACCCCATGCAGTCTCACCCCCTGCCCTCCACGCCGGACACCGCCCCCGGTCCGTCGACGTGGAAGAGCGACATCGTCTCCGGTTTCCTCGTCTTCCTGATCGCCCTGCCGCTGTGCCTGGGCATCGCCATGGCGAGCGGGTTTCCGCCCGTGGCCGGCATCCTCACCGCGGTGGTGGGCGGCGTCGTCTCCTCCTGGCTGGGCAGCGCCCGCTTGACCATCAAGGGGCCGGCCGCGGGGCTCATCGTCATCGCGCTCGGCGCGGTGACGGAGTTGGGCAACGGGGATGCGCAGACGGGCTACCGCCGCGCCCTGGCCACCATCGTGGTGGGCGCCGTCGTGCAGATCGTCTTCGCGCTGCTGCGCACCGGCACGCTCGGTGATTTCTTCCCGTCCTCGGTGGTGCACGGCATGCTCGCCGCCATCGGCATCATCATCTGCTCCAAGCAGATCCACGTGCTGCTGGGCGTGGTGCCCGCGGCCAAGGAGCCGCTGCACCTCATCGCGGAAATCCCCCACAGCCTGATGAAGCTCAACCCGGAGATCGCCTTCATCGGCGTGATGAGCCTCGTGCTGCTCTTTGGCCACCAGGCGCTCGCGCAGCGGGTGACCGTGCTCAAGCGCGTGCCCGGCCCCCTGCTCGCCCTGCTGTTCGCCGTGCCCATGGGGCTCTACTTCGACCTGGATCACGAGCACACCTTCACCTTCTCCCACGAGCAGTTCTCGGTGGGCCCCAAGTTCCTGGTGAACCTGCCGAGCAACCTCCTGTCGGCCATCACCTTCCCGGACTTCTCGGCCGTCTTCACCGCCGCCTCCCTCAAGTACATCGTCATGTTCGCCCTGGTGGGCAGCATCGAGTCGCTGCTGACGGCCAAGGCCATGGACATGATGGATCCGCTCAAGCGCCGCTCGGACCTGGACAAGGACCTGTTCGCCACGGGCGTGGGCAACCTCATCGCGGGCCTGCTCGGTGGCCTGCCGATGATCTCCGAGGTGGTGCGCAGCTCGGCCAACATCAACTACGGGGCCAAGAGCCGCCTCTCCAACTTCTTCCACGGCACCTTCCTGCTGCTGTTCGTGGCGTTCGTGCCGATGCTCATCCACCGCATCCCGCTCGCCGCCCTGGCCGCCATGCTCATCTTCGCGGGCGTGCGGCTCGCCTCGCCCAAGGAGTTCGTCAAGACGTTCCGCATCGGCGCCGAGCAGTTCGCCATCTTCAGCTTCACGGTGGGCGTGACGCTCGCCACGGACCTCTTGATGGGCGTGGCCGCGGGCATCGTGCTCAAGGCGCTCGTGCACCTCTTCAACGGCGCCACGCTCACGGGCCTGTTCCAGCCGAACATCGAGGAGAGCAAGCAGGGGGGCCACGTGGTGCTGCGCGTGCGCCACGCCGCCGTGTTCACCAACTTCCTCAAGATCAAGAAGCAGCTGGCGCGCCACGCCGACGCCCAGCACGTCGAGGTGGACCTGACGGACACCCGGCTCGTGGACCACACGGTGATGGAGCGGCTGCACGAGCTGGAGGGCGAGTTCTCCCGCCAGGGCCGTCAGCTGCACGTGCGCGGGCTCGAGCAACACAAGGGCCTGTCCGCGCATCCCCTCTCCGCGCGCAAGAAGTCGCCCAAGGGCTCGGTCGGGCTGACGTCCTGAGCCGTGACCGTTTTTGGGTACATCCCTCCTTTTCGGACATCCCCCATGACCTCCTCCCCCCCCTCCTCCTCCACGGACCGCGGCCAGCGGCTGGATGACGTGCTGGCGCATGTGGGCCACCTGCTGCCCGCCCAGGGCCCCATCGGCGTGTTCGTGCACCACAACACGCTGCACGCCTTCCAGCACCTGCCCTTCCACGAGGCGCTGGCGGCGGCGAGCGGCACGTTCGAGACCGAGACGTACC
Organism: Archangium primigenium; assembly: GCF_016904885.1. Taxonomy (NCBI): domain Bacteria; kingdom Pseudomonadati; phylum Myxococcota; class Myxococcia; order Myxococcales; family Archangiaceae; genus Melittangium; species [Archangium] primigenium. The sequence continues at coordinate 3,131,734 of NZ_JADWYI010000001.1, read as the reverse complement.
TGCCCGAGTCGCGCTACCGCGAGCTGTACCGGCGCGGGCGCATCACCGACACGGACCTCGCGGCGGCCCTGGCCGAGCGGGACGCGGTCGCGAACGCCGCCGAGGACTTCACGCCCCCCACGCTCTCGCGCCTGGAGTTGGAGCGCCTGGCGCTCCTGCACCCGGTTCCGGAGGAGACGGCCGCCTCGCTGCGCTGGCGCATGAGCGAGCTCGCCGCCTCCCAGAGCCTGCGGCCGGACGTGTCGGACGCGGCGCGCCAGCGCCTGCTGCGCCGCTCCACCGAGGGCGTACGGGCCTGGCTCACCCGGGTGGGTCGGGACTGGACGGTGACGGACCTGGCCGCCGCGCTGGTGGAACCCGACCTGCTGCACACCGTGCGCGCGGCCGCCGCGGAGCCCCGTCGGGCCCAGCCGCGCGCCGCCGCGCTGCGCGCGCTGGGCATCCCGGACGCGCTGGCCGAGGCCTACGTGGCCCAGGTCCAGTCCCGGCTGGAGCAGGCGCCCACGCGCCTCACCCTGGAGGGGTGGCTGGGCGCCGAGGTGTCCCTCGCGCGCGCGGCCCTGGCCGCCGCGTTCGGAGGGGACGGCGGCCTGCGCTCGCTGACGGAGCGGCTGGAGCGCGCCCCCGAGCGCTTCGCGGTGAGCGCCCTGTGGGCCGCGTGCCGCACGCCGGCGCTCACGGCCACCCGCGCCCGTCCCGCCCCCGTGGCGGCGGTGCGCAGCCACCGCGAGGCCTTGCGCGCCGCGACGGGGGAGGACATCAACGAGTGGGTCAACCCCCCGCTCATCCGCATCTGCTCGGCGTTCCTCGACGAGGGCGTCTCCCACTGGAACCTGCCCGAGCGTGACCAGGGCCTGTACGCCGCGTGGCGGGCGCTGACGCTCGGCGGCGGCCTGCTGCCCGACTGGCTCGACGGGCTCGACACGGAGCTGGCCCGGTCGGCCGCGGAGCACCTGTCCTCGCGGGACGTGGTGCTCGCCGCGCTCGAGGAGCTCGGGGTGCCCGAGACGCACTGGGAGCCCTATCTCACGCGGGTGCTGCTCGCGCTGCCCGGGTGGGCGGGCATGGTGTACCGCCTGGAGCACAACCCCGCGGACCGCCCCGCCGGCGCGCCGCCCGCGCGGCTCATGGACTTCCTCGCCGTGCGGCTCACCCTGGAGCGCCATGCCCTGGCCAGCGTCGCCCGGCGGCGGCTCGACTACCGGGGCCCGCTCGGGGGGCTGCTCGCGCACGCGGACCACGCGGCCACCCACCGCCCCCGCGCCCTGGAGCGCCCGGCGGACGAGGGCAGCTGGCGCCTGTTCCAGTTGCTGCAGCTCGCGGGGCTCTCCGCCCAGGACGTGGCGGTCTTCCCGGTGGCCCGGCGCGAGGCGCTGCTCGCCTGGCTGGAGGCGTTCGACGGGCAGGCACGCCGCCGCGTGTGGCAGGAGGCCTACGAGCACCACTACCGCATGGACGTGCTCCAGGGGCTCGCGCAGAACCGGCTCCGTCCGGAGTCGGCGCGCACGGTGGCGGCGCCGCGCTTCCAGGTCATCTTCTGCATGGACGATCGCGAGGAGGCCATCCGCCGGCACTTCGAGGAGCTCGATCCCCGGCACGACACCTTCGGCATCGCGGGCTTCTTCGGCGTGGCCATGGACTACCTGGGGCTGGATGATCCGGGGCATGCCGCCCTGTGCCCGGTGGTGGTGACGCCGGGACACGTGGTGGAGGAGCGGCCCCACCCGGAGCACGGCCATCTGGCCGAGGCCCGCGCGCGCCTGCGCGCCCTGGGGGCCCGGGTCGAGCACTGGCTGCAGGGGGGCTCCCACGCGCTGGAGCTGAGCTGGTTGCTCACGCCGTTGCTCGGCCTCGTGTCCGTGCTGCTCCTGCCCTTGCAAGTGCTCGCGCCCCGCACGGCGGGCCAGTGGCGCAAGGCGATCTCCCGCCGACTCCTGCCCACGCCCCGCACCCAGTTGGTGAGCCTGCGCGCGCAGGCCGAGGCGCTCCAGGCGAACGCGCCCGTCGGCGCCGTGAGTCCCCTGGGCAAGCCCCTGGGCTTCACCGTGGCCGAGAAGGCCGCGCGCGTGGCCAACTCGTTGGAGAACATGGGCCTGGTGAAGGACTTCGCGCCGCTGGTGGTGGTGCTGGGCCACGGCGCCATCAGCATGAACAACCCCCACCAGTCCGCCTATGACTGCGGCGCCTGCGGCGGCCGGCATGGCGGCCCCAACGCGCGGCTGTTCGCGGAGATGGCCAACCGCCCCGAGGTGCGCGCGGTGCTGCGCGAGCGGGGCATCCCCATCCCCGACACCACGTGGTTCCTGGGCGGCGAGCACAACACCACCACGGACGAGATCGACCTCTACGAGACCGACGCCCTCCCCGCGGGCCTGCGCGAGGAGTACGCCGCGCTGCGCGAGGCGCTGGACGCCGCGCGCACCCTGTCCGCGCACGAGCGCTGCCGGCGCTTCGAGTCGGCGCCCCTGGGCCTGACCCCGGCCGCGGCGCTGCGGCACGTGGAGGAGCGCTCGGCGGACCTGAGCCAGGCGCGGCCGGAGCTGGGCCACGTCACCAACGCCACCTGCATCGTGGGCCGGCGCGCGCTCAGCCGGGGCCTGTTCCTGGATCGGCGCGCCTTCCTCATCTCGTACGACCCCACGATCGACGCCTCGGGCGCCATCGCCGAGCGGATCCTCGCCGCCGCGGGCCCCGTGGGCGCGGGCATCAACCTGGAGTACTACTTCTCCTGCATCGACAATGACCGCTACGGCTGCGGCACCAAGCTGCCCCACAACCTCACCGGCATGCTCGGGGTGATGGACGGCGTGGAGAGCGACCTGCGCACGGGCCTGCCCCGGCAGATGATCGAGATCCACGAGCCCATCCGCCTGCTCATCATCGTGGAGGCCTCCACCCAGGTGCTCGGCGGCATCTACGAGCGCCAGCCGCTGCTGCGCGAGCTCATCGGCAACCAGTGGGTGCAGCTGGTGAGCGTGGATCCCACGACGGGGGCGCAGCAGCGCTTCACGCCCCGGGGCTTCGAGCCCGTCATCCCCCCCGCGGGCCCGCTGCCCGTGGTGGCCTCCTCGCCCGAGTGGTACCGCGGGCAGCGCGACTTCCTGCCGCCGGCGCTGATCGACAGTCCCCAGCGCCCCGCCTCCTCCGGAGAGACCGTTCATGCACGTCAGTAACATGCAGATGGGTTGGGTCGCGGCCCTGGCGCCGCTCTGGCCGCTGCTGGCCTTCGTGGGCCTGGGTGGGGTGATGCTCATGCACCGCGCCCCGGGCGAGCGCGCCGTGGTGCGCTGGGTGCTGGGCGCGCTGTGGCTGTCGCTGGGCTGCTCGGTGCTGACGGCGGCGAGCATGCTGTGGATGCACCAGGACGTGGTGGAGCTGGACGTGGGCCAGTGGTTCAGCACGGGCCACTACGCCTTCGACCTGACGCTCCGGGCGGACCTGCTCTCGGTGACGATGATGGTGCTCTCCAGCGCCATCACCCTGCTCATCGGCCGCTTCTCGGTGAACTACCTGCACCGCGAGCCGGGCTTCGCGCGCTTCTTCCTGCTCTTGTGCGTCTTCGCCACGGGCATGCTGGTGCTGGTGGAGAGCGGCAGCATCGACCTGCTCTTCGTGGGCTGGGAGCTGGTGGGCCTCACGTCCGCCCTGCTCATCGGCTTCTTCCACGAGCGCTCGACGCCGGTGCGCTCGGGCCTGCGCGCCTTCACCATCTACCGGCTGTGCGACACGGGCCTCCTGGTGGGCGCGGTGCTCTTGCACCACTTCGCGGGCACGGCCGAGTGGTCCGAGGCCCTGGGCTCCTGGCCCTGGCCGGGGCCGGCCGCGGCGCTGGGCGTGGTGCCCGCCACGGTGATGGCGCTGTGCCTGATGCTCGCGGCCATGGGCAAGTCGGCGCAGCTGCCCTTCAGCAGCTGGCTGCCGCGCGCCATGGAGGGCCCCACGCCCTCCAGCGCCCTCTTCTACGGCGCGCTGTCGGTGCACGCGGGCGTCTACCTGCTCCTGCGCGTGGCGCCCCTGCTGGAGCGCGCGCCCCTGGTGAGCGGGCTGCTCGTGGGGGTGGGACTGCTCACCGCGGTGCACGCCACGCTGGTGTGGCGCGTGCAGACGGACGTGAAGAGCGCGCTGGCCTATGGCGTGCTCACCCAGGTGGGCCTCATGTTCGCCGAGGTGGGCCTGGGGCTGTACCGGCTGGCGCTCGCGCACCTGGTGGCGCACGCGTGCCTGCGCTGCCTGCAGTTGCTCCGGGCGCCCTCGGCCCTGCGCGAGGTGCTGGGCCAGCGCGCGGCGCTGCGCCTGGCGCCGCCGCCCGCGGTCGCCGTGGCCCACCGGGTGCTCCCCGAGGGGCTGCTGCGGCGGCTCTACCGCTTGGCCCTCGAGCGCTTCTCGCTGGAGGTGATGCACGAGCGCTGGGCACTCGCGCCGCTGTTCCGGGCGGGCCAGTGGCTGGATGGGATGGAGCAGCGGTGGATGAGCGCGCTGAGCGGCTGGACGTCCCCGGCCGACGCGCGGACGAAGTCCCCCGAGCGGTCCGACTTAGTGACGACGCCCGAGAGCACCCCGGGCGGTCCCTCGACAGGAGCGGTGTGATGCGGTCCTTTCCCCTTCTCTCCCTGGTGGTGGTGGTCCCGGCCCTGGGCGCGCTCCTCTTGCGCCAGGCGCGGCGGCCCGAGCGCATGCGCCAGATGACCGTGGGCGTGGCGGCGCTCACCCTGGCCCTGACGGCCGGGGTGCTGGGCCTCTTCCACCTCACGACGGTGGGCCCCCAGCTCGAGGAGTCCTGGTTCCGGGTGCCCGGCCTCGGCCTGGAGTACCGCCTGGGCGTGGATGGCATGAGCGTGCTCGCCCTGCCGCTCATCGCCCTGCTCACCCTGGGGCTCGTGGCGGCCGGCCCGCGCCAGGCCCTGGACCGGGACACGCTCGGCGCGCTGCTGCTCACCGAGAGCATGACGCTGGGCTTCTTCTGCGCCGAGGATCTGGCGCTCATGGTGCTCTTCTTCGTGGCCATCCTGATGCCGGTGGGTCGGCTCATCTGGCGCAGCGCCCGGGCGCGCGCCGAGGCGCGCACGCTGCGCACCTTCCGCGCCTACATGGTGGCGGGCACGCTGCCCCTGCTGCTGGCCACGATCCTGGTGGGCGTGGCGGGCCGGGACGCGGGCACCGCCGGGCCCTTCGGCCTCCAGGCGCTCACGGCGCGCGGGCTGCCGGAGGCCTGGCGCCTGCCGCTCTTCACCCTGCTGATGCTGGCGGTCTGCGTGCGCATGGCGGTGGTGCCCTTCCACTCGTGGCTGCCGGTGCTCGTGTCGCGCGGCCCCTTCGGCGCGAGCGTGCTGCTGATCAACGCCCACGCGGGGTTGTACCTGCTCGTGCGGGTGGTCATCCCGCTGTTTCCCGAGCAGTGGGCGCGCGTGGGCCCGGCCATGGGCGCCCTGGGGCTGTGCTGCGCGCTCTATGGCTCGGTGCTGGCGCTGTCGCAGACGGACCTGCGCCGCGTGGTGGGCTTCCTCATGGTGAGCCAGTCGGGCCTGCTGCTCACGGGCCTGGCGCTCGGCAACACCCAGGGCATCGCGGGCGCGCTGGTGCAGAGCGTGGCGGCGGGCATCGCGCTCACGGGGCTCATCCTCGTGGTGCGGGCCATCGAGTCGCGCACGGGCACCACGGACATGAACCGGCTGGGCGGGCTCGTGCGCCGCGCGCCGCGGCTGGCGGCCTTCTTCTTCCTCATGGGCTTCGCGACCCTGGGCTTCCCCGGGACGCTGAGCTTCGTGGGCGAGGATCTGCTCCTGCACGGCATCCTGGACGCCCACCCGCTGGTGGCGCTCCCGCTGCTGCTCACCACCGCCATCAACGGCGTCACCCTGCTGCGCTCCTTCCAGCGCACGTTCCTGGGCACGCCCGCCCACGGGCACGCGCCCGTGGTGGAGACGGTGGAGGACATGATGCCGCGCGAGCGCTGGGCGGTGTTCTCCCTGCTGGCCCTGGTGCTGCTCGGCGGGCTGATGCCGGGCCCGCTCCTGCGCCTGCGCGCCACGCACGTGGAGACGCTCGTCGGGCACGTGGCCGAGGCGCCCCGGGCCGACTGAACGGGCGCGCGAGCCGCGCGCCTCCTATTTTTGCCCGATGGGGCGGGGAATCTTGAGCGTCATGTTCAGGCCCCACTCGAAGCCGCGGCCTGGCAGGGGCGAGGCCGCGGCGTGGAGGGGAATGCCGAAGCGCAGGCCCAACCCCACCGCTCCCACGGTGAGGAACGGCGCCAGGTGGAGGCTCGTGGTCCCGGCGAAGCGCGCGTCGCGGGTATCGTAGGTTCCCCCCAGCTCCAACCCCATGCTCTGGAACTCGGGCGCGGTGAACTGCACGCCCCCACAGAAGCGCCCGGACCCGCGGCTCATCCACTGCGCCTGGACGAAGCCGCCCACGCCCAGGCGATTGGGCAGGAAGTGGTGCACGCTCAGCTCCGCCCCGAACGCGCCGACCGTCTGCCCGTCCCGCCTCGCGAAGCCCAACAGGACGCCGGGGTTGAAGTAGGTCTCATCGCGCAGGACCCCATCCGACAGAAGCCCGGCCTCGGCCGGGGGCGCGCAGAGCAGACCCAGCAGACACCCCACGCCCACGGCTCCGGTGTGAACACGACGCATGATCAGGACCTCGGGGAGATGACGTGCGCGGCGAAGCGCTCCATCTCCTCCAGTTGGGGGCTCATCTGCAGCAGCAACAGGTCCACGCCCGCGGCCTCGAACTCGGCGACGCGCTCGCGCACGCGCGCGGGCGTGCCGACGAGGCCCGGCCGCAGCCCCCGGTTGGACACCGAGTACTCCTTGATTTTCAGCTCGCGCTCCAGCTGGGTGCCGGACAGCCACTGCTCGAAGTTCGCGAAGCCCGGCGCCGCGGGGTCCAGCGTGGTGATGCGCTCCACCTCGGCCTCGGCCTCGGCCTGGCTGTCGCGCACGATGGCGTAGGCGGCCATGCCGAAGCGCATGGGCGGCAGGCCCTCGCGCTCCCGGCGCGCGCGCATGTCCTGGACCTTGGCGGCGATGACGTCCGGCGCATCCCCGTGCATCACGTAGGCGTCACACTGCCGCGCGATCATCTGCTTGGCCGTCTCGGACTCCCCGCCCGCGTAGACCGTGGGCCGGGGCGAGGCCAGGGGCTTGGGCTCGCAGATGGCGTCCTGGAGCCGGTAGCGCTGGCCCTCGAAGCTGAAAGGCGTCTGGGACCACAGCCCGTCCACCACGCGCAGCCACTCGGTGGTGCGGCCATAGCGGTCATCGTGCTCGTCGAAGGGCAGGCCGTACTGCCGGGCCTCGTCCGCCCACCAGGAGGACACCACGTTGAGCGACAGCCGGCCCCCCGCGATGCGGTCGATGTTGGCCGCCTGCTTGGCGAACAGCGCGGGGTGGTGGAAGTTGGGCCGCACCGCCACCATGAGCTCGAGCGTGCGCGTCACGGCCGCGAGCGCCGCGGCGGTGGACCAGGCGTCCAGGGCCGGCTCGCGCACGCCCTTGATGTCGTTGAGGTTGAGCTCGGCGATGAGCGTCAGGTCGTAGCCGATCTCCTCCGCGCGCCGGCACAGCCGGCTCATGTACTCCCACGTGGCGGACATGTTCTCGTCGCGCACGTTGCGCAGCCAGCCGCCGAAGACGGGGGCCCAGAAGCCGTACCTCATGCCGCCTCCCCGTGCCGCGCCGTGGCGAGGACCTTCTCCAGGTAGTCCACCAGCTGCTCGTGCGGATCCCACCCGAGCACCTCGAGGGGTCTGGCCACGAAGTTGGACAGGCCGTTGATGTCGTAGAAGCGGCGGGAGCCGTCGCGCTCGTCGATCATGAACTCGATGCCGCACAGCTCCATGTGGGCCGCGCGCGAGATGGCCTCCACCGCCCGGACGGTGTCCGCGTCCAGGTCGGTCCGGGTGATGGTGATGGCGGGTTTGCCGACCCTGCACGCATCCGCGGGGCACAGATCGAACGAGCCCCCGTCCGTCGTCAGCGAGATGGCGTAGAGGAAGCGGCCGTCCAGGGTCTCCGCACGCACGACGCGCCGGTCGCGCGTGGGGATGAACTCCTGCACGAGCAGCACGCTGTCGATGCTCTCCGGGGTGGTGCCCTCGGCGACGGCCTGGGTGAGCTGCTCCAGGCTGTCGTAGCGGACGACGCCCGCGCCCGAGCCGCCGATGTTGACCTTCACCACGAGCGGAAAGCGCAGCCCCTGGGCGGCGCGCGGCAGGTCCTCCCGGCGGTGCACCACGCGCGTGGCGGGCGTGGCGTAGCCCAGGGCGTTGATGAGCGACATCTGCCGCGCCTTGGAGGTGTCCACCGCCAGGGCCGGATTGCCATTGATGATGCGCGCGCCCGCCTGCGCCCAGTGGGCATAGAGCGACTGGGCGTAGAAGATGGCGTGCTGGCCCTGGCGCAGGAAGGAGCTCATCGCCACGCGGCTGAAGATGACGGGCGCCGGGGGCTCGCGCTCACTCAGGTCGAAGTGGTGCTCGTCGATGCGCAGCGGCAGGTAGGGGATGCCGCGCCGCTCGAGGACGGCGAACAGCGGATTGAACCACTCGGGATGTTCGTAGACGACGGCGAGTCGGGGCTCGGGACGCATGGAATCCTGGCGACACCAACGGCGGGAAGACGGCGCGCCGGATGGTAGCCAGTTTGGCTCCCGCGCACGAGGGGCGCGCACGGGAGCCGCCCGCGGGGGCTCAGGACAGCGCGCGCTCGATCACGGGCACGACGGGCGCGGCGACAGGCGCCCGCCCGAGCCGCTTGAGCATCGTGAAGTGCGAGCCCATCGCCGAGAGCAGCGTGGGCTGGGAGTGGTAGGGGATGCCATGGGCCTCGGCCGCGGCGCGCACGAGGCGCGAGAGCGCCGGGTAGTGGACGCTGCACACCTGGGGGAACAGGTGGTGCTCGATCTGGTAGTTCAACCCCCCGATGTACCAAGACAGCAGCGTGTTGCCGGGGGCGAAGTTGGACGTGGTGTACAGCTCGTGCACGAGCCAGGCGTGCTCCATCTGGCCGCTCGCGTCCGGCTCCGGGTAGGCGATGCCCTCCACCACGTGGGCGAGCTGGAAGATGACCCCGAGGATGATGCCCGCCGTGAGGTGCATGGCGAGGAAGCCCAGCGCGAATTGCCACCAGGTGATGGGCAGCAGCACGAGCGGCAGGACGATCATCCAGACATAGGCGAACAGCTTGGCGACCACCAGCACCGCCCACTCGCGCGCGCTGTGACGCTTGTCCTTGTACGGCCCGATGTCTCGCTTCAGGAATTGCTGGTAGTCCTTGACGAAGACCCAGTTGAGCGTGGACAGGCTATAGGCGAACCAACAATAGACATGCTGCCAGCGGTGCAGGGCCGTCCGCTCCGCGCCCGGGCTCAGCCGCAAGAGGGGCGAGACCGTCAAATCCTCATCGACGCCGGGGATGTTCGTATACGTGTGGTGGATCACGTTGTGGGTGATCCGCCACATGTAGCCATTGGCGCCCACCAGATCGAACGTGTAGCCGAGCCACCGGTTGACGCGGGCATCGCCGGAATACGCCCCGTGCAGGGCATCGTGCGCCACGGAGAAGCCGATGCCCGCCATGCCCACGCCCAGCAGCACCGCGAGCGCCAACATCCCCCAGGGGCCGAACGCGCCACTGAGGATGGCCGCGTACGCCCCCACCGATCCCCCCAACAGAATCACCGTCTTGAGCTTCATCTGACCGTTGGCGCTGCGGGAGCGGCCCTCCTGCTCGAAGTAGGCCGCCACACGCGCCTTGACGTCATCGACGAACAACGCGGCGTTCTTGTTGGCGAAACGAATGGTGGGATTCGTCATGAGGCGCGGGGCCGATCTTGGTCGGAGATGTATGGATTCAAACCGACGGGAAGCTTTGCAATTCCCTGGCCAACTGTCAATGCATGAACTATCCGGGGGCTCGTCCGCTGCGCGAGTGAGGAGCCCCGTGGGGAGCATGGGTGACCGGCGCACCCAAAATTTGACGCCCGCGGGTTTCTCTCCTCAAGAAGGCGGGGTCATTCCGAGGAAAACGCCATGACCCGTCGTCCGCTGTACGCCTTCGCGGTGCTCGCTGCCCTGCTGACCTCTTCCAGTGCCTTCGCGGGCGTCTGGTTCGAACTCCTGAGGGCGCCCTGCCTCACGGGAGACAAGGCGAAGATCAACAACACGGGCCGCTACGTGGGCGCCGTGGATTGCTTCAACCAGGACTTCAATGGCGCCGGGGCCCGCACCACGCTGACCATCAAGGCCTTCCAGCAGTGGGAGTACGGATCGGTCTTCCTCTATTACGACATCACCGGTCCCTTCAACGCGGCCAACGCCCCCACGGCCAGCCCCAACGAGAAGGGCGGCTTCTTCGGTGGCATCACCGTCGCGGTGTCGCCCAAGACGATCGCCGAGGCGGCACTCAACCGGAAGTTCGACTGGGGGCCGCTGCTCAACGTGTCGCTCAAGTACGAGGCGGAGCACGTGAGCAAGTTCGGCATGCTCCACTACTACGGCCTGCAGTGGGACCTGCGCGTGCCGACCATGGACTTCGTGACGGTGACCACGGTCATCCGCGATGACTGGGGCTACCGGGGCGTGGACCTGCAGGTGGGCGCCGCCTGGCAGAAGTCCTTCTCCATCGCCGAGCAGGACTTCCTCTTCCTCGGCTTCTTCCAGACGGGCCTGTTCGGCGAGGGCGAGGGCATCGGCTCGCTCGAGGGGTTCCGCGGCAACCGCTTCTTCCTCGCCCAGCCGGAGCTGCTGTGGGACTTCGGCAAGCTCATCCGCTTCACGCCCGGGAAGATCTACCTGGGAGCCGAGTACCAGTTCGCCTTCAACCGCTACCTCATCCCCGGGAAGATCGAGAACGTGCTCCAGGGCATGGTGCGCTGGAACATCTGACGCCCCATTCATGGGACACTGTCGCCGTCCCATGAAGCCCACGAAGCCCACGCGGCTCCTTCTCCTGTCGTGCCTTCCACTCGCCGTGCTGGCCGCGGAGCCGGGTCCTCCCCGCGCTCCGGCGGCCCCGGCGAGCGGCCCCGTGTTGTCCCTGCTGGAGCCCTCGGCGGACGGCTGTGAGTGGGTCCGCTTCCAGCCCGTCCGGCAGACGCGCGAGGTGCTCGCCCGGCTCGCGGCGGGCTGTCAGGGCGGCACCACCGCCGTGAGCCGCGATGGCCGGTGGGGCGCCATCCGCTTCTGGCGCGGCGGCGTCAGCGCTCCCGTCCAGGGCCGCCCCACCTTCCCCGAGCCCTTCCCCTCCGCCGCGTTCCGGGATCGCCTGTTCCTCGTGGAGGTGGACACGGCCACGGCGCGAGAGCTGCCCCTGCCCGGCTCGGGCGAGCTCATCGAGTTCGGCTTCGACGCCTCGGGCCAGTTGCTCGGCCTGACGCTCCAGCGCCTCACCCCCGAGCAGGAGCGGGCGGGCGGCGTGGAGATCGATGGCACCCGCCTGTCCTTCCACCTGGAGGGGCGCGGCCGTCCGCTGCTCGCCCATGCCTTCGCCTGGCGGGATGGCGCCTGGGTGCGCCGCGAGGTGAAGCTCACCACCGACGCCGTGGGCACCGCGGAGCTGGGCCCGCGCGCCTCGCTCGGAGAGCGCTCGAACGTCACGCTGGATCCCCGCTTCACCCCCGAGGAGATCGAGAGCGACGCGCTGCTCGATCAGCTCCATCCGCTCACGCCGGAGCAGCCCGACGGGGAGTGGGCGCTGCTGCGCGAGGGTATCGCCACCCTGGCCGTATGGGGCGTCCCCTATGGGGAGCGGGCGCTCGCCACGGGCCTGCTGCGCAAGGTGGAACGGGGCCGGGCCCTGGCCCTGCCGGGCTTCGATTACGGAGCGAACGACCTGACCCGGGCGCGGACCCAGGGCGCGTTCCTGCTCCTGTCCCTCGCGGACTCCGGAGGCCATCCCCGGCTGTACCGGGGCACCCGGCCCGTCTGGCGCTCGGAGACGGCCCGGGCCGTCACGTTCTGGCCCCCGTAGGGAGAGCCACCAGGCAGCCACCCGCCAGGTTCCAGCGACCCCCTGGGAAGCTTCTCCGCTCGCCCGCCCGTGGCTATCTCTTTGTCATCCCAAGGAAAGGCAATCCCATGCGCACGAGCATCCTGGCAATCGCGATCGTGGCGGCCTCCGCGAGCGTGGCGGGCGCCCAGCAGTCCGTGACGGACGGCACCCAGCTCCAGCCCGGTCTGGGCACCATCCCCCTGCAGCAGCCCATGACGGGGAGCACCCAACTCCAGCAGCCCATGACCGGAAGCACCCAGCTCCAGCAACCCATGACGGGGAGCTATCAGCTCAGCCAGCCCATGACGGGGAGCACCCAGCTCAACCAGCCCATGACGGGCAGTTATGGTCTCCAGCAGCCCCTGAGCAACAACTACGGCCTCCAGACGCCCCTGGGCTCGGGGCTCAACAGCACCACCACGACCTCGCCTCTCACGCCGCCCGGGTCCTCCGCCTTCGACTCGACCTCCAACCCGTCCCTCGGCGTGCCGGGAACCCAGTCGCAGCTGCCGGGCAACAACACCTCGACCACGCCCATGGGCGTCCAGCCCATCTCGCCGGGGACCCGGTAGGCCCGGGAGGGGGGGCGCCGCCCGCCGAGGCGGAGCCCTCCACTGCGAGCGTATTCCGCTCAGGGGGTGAGGCGAGGTACACCTGGGGTCTCCATGGCCGAGACCTCGATGAACATCCCCACTGTCGATCTCCATGATCTCTCGTCGGACGACCCCGCGCGCGTCGAGCGGGGCGCGGCGGCGATCCGCGAGGCGTTCGGCGTCTTCGGGCTCGTCTACGTGAAGAACCACGGCGTGGATGCCGCGGCGCTCGAGCGCTACTACGACGCCTTCGGGGCGTTCATCGGCTGGTCCACCGAGGCCAAGAAGCCCTACGGGCGCGCCGACCTCTGGTACCAGCGCGGCTGGACGCCGCCCAACACCGAGGTGGCGGTCGCGGGCAACGGACAGCCCGACTTCAAGGAGTGCTACTTCGCCGCGCCCTACCCGCCCGACGAGAGTTCGGCGCTGGAGTTCCCGCGCCTCTACCCGGACAACCTCTGGCCGCCCGATGCGCCCGCGTACTTCCAGGACGGGCTGCTGACGCTGGGTCGGGCGTTGCACGAGGCGGGGCTCGCGCTGCTGCGGGGCGCGGCCCAGGCCTTGGGCCTGCCGACCACCGCCTTCACGGATCCCTGCGCGCGCGGCCCCCACGTCACGCGGGCCCTGCAGTACCTGCCGCTCAAGCCCGACCAGGTGAACACGGGCATCCTCTGGGGCGAGGAGCACACCGACTTCAACCTGCTCACGCTGCTGCCCGGGGGCCGCTTCCTGGACCCCCAGGCCCGACCGGCCGGCAAGCCGGACGAGCAGAGCGGCCTGTACCTGCGCACCCGCGCCACCCCCGAGGAGCCCAAGGGGCGGCTCGTGCGGGGCACGGCTCCCGCCGGGTGCATCGTGGCGCAGGTGGGCCAGCAGTTGGAGATCCTCACCGGCGGCACGTTCCTCGCCACGCCGCACGTCATCACCGCGCCGGGCGTGCCGGGCTGGCAGCGGCAGTCCGCCGCGCACTTCATGCACGTGCACACGAGCACCGTGCTCTTCCCGCTGCCGAAGTTCCGCACCCCCGAGGTCGTCGAGGCCTATGCCCCGCCGGTGCTCGCGGGCACCTACGACATCAAGACCCTGGTGGACATCGGCCTGGCGCCGGCGGGCGCGCTGGATCAACTCGGCTACCGCCACTACGACCGGCTCAACCGCATGCGCACCGACGGAACGGGCGCCTAGACGTGCTAGGACGGGCCCATGCGCGTGTCCGTCCTGGGTCTCGTTCTCGCCCTGTCCGCCGTGTCCGCCTGCAAGAGCCGCAAGGAGGAGCCCGCACCGCCCGCCCCGAAGGTGTCCCGGGTGGGGCTGGTGCTGAGCCTCGGCGGACGGGGCGATCAGTCCTTCAATGACTCCGCCCTGCGGGGACTGGAGCAGTGGTCCGCGGGCGTGAAGTCCGCGGGAGAGGGCTACCAGCCGCTGAGCGCCGAGGAGCGCCGGGCCTCGCTCGAGGGCCTGGACACGCCCCTGCCCGCGCTCGGGGTCACGCCCCTGGTGGTGCAGAGCCGCGTGGCCGAGGACTACGAGCCCAACCTGCAGTTGCTCGCGGACCAGGGCGTGCCCCTGTCGATCGCGGTGGGCTTCCCGATGGAGAACGCCGTGGAGACGGCCGCGCGGCGCAACCCCTCCATGCACTACCTGCTGGTGGACAGCCCGCTGTTGTCCGCCCAGGGCGAGCCCTTCACCCTGCCCAACGTGCGCACCGTCGTCTTCCGCGAGGAGGAGGGATGCTTCCTGGTGGGCGCGCTCGCGGGGCTCGTGACGAAGACGGGCACGGTGGGCTTCGTGGGCGGCATGGAGATTCCCCTCGTCAAGCGCTTCGAGGCGGGCTTTCGCGCGGGCGTGGCCGCCACCCGACCCCAGGCCCGGGTGCTCGTCAACTACACCGGTGGCTTCACGAATTTCGCCCTGGGCAAGCAGGTGGGACAGGACCTGCTCGTCAAGGACGCGGACGTGATCTTCGCGGCCGCGGGCGTGGACGGACTGGGTGCCATCCAGGCGGTGAAGGAGGCCCGCGACGCGGGCAAGCCCGTCTATGTCATCGGCGTGGACTCGGATCCCTCGCACCTGGCGCCCCAGGCGGTGCTGTCCGCGGTGGTCAAGCGCGTGGACCGCGTGGTGTACGAGGCCGTGAAGGACGAGCGCGCCGGCACGTTCCAGGGGGGCACCCAGAACCTGGGCCTCAAGGAGGGCGGCATCACCCTCGCCCCCGTGCGGCTAGACTTCCCCGGCAAGGCCGAGGCGCTCGGCGCCCTCGCGGACTTCCAGGCGAAGATCATCGCCGGGGACATCCGCGTGCCCACCCACCCGGATCAACTCCCCCCGAGCAGCCCCTGAGCCCCATGTCCGCCTCCGCGCTCCCCGTCCCCGACGTCCAAGTCGAGGGCGTCAGCAAGTCCTACCGTCGAGGCCTCCGGGTCCTCTCGGATGTGAACCTCCATGTCCACGCGGGAGAGACCTTCGGCATCATCGGCCCCAACGGCGCCGGGAAGACGACCCTGTTCGGGTGCATGCTCGGGCTGATGTGGCCGGACACGGGCCGCATCCTCGTGGCGGGACGGGCGCCGGACGACCTGGAGGTTCGCCGCGTCACGGGCTACCTCCCCGAGCGCATCGCCTTCGAGCCGGAGTTGACCGCGCGGGGGGTGCTCACCCTGCACCATGACCTCGCCGGGCGACCCCGGACGGAGCGCGCGGGCGCCGTGGAGGCGCTGCTCACGCGCGTGGGACTGGACCGGGCCGTCTGGGACAAGACGCCCCGCAGCTTCTCGCGCGGCATGCTCCAGCGGCTGGGGCTGGCCCAGGCGCTCATCGGCCAGCCGCGCATGCTCTTCCTCGACGAGCCCACGCTCGGCATCGATCCCGAGGGACTGCTGCACCTGCGCGCGCTGCTGGGCGAGTTCAAGGCCCAGGGCGTCACGGTGCTCATCAACTCGCATGACCTGGCGCAGCTCGAGCGCGTGTGCGACCGGGTGGCGTTCTTCCGCGCGGGCCGGGTGGAGGCCATCGAGGACCTCCGGGCCTCGGCCACCCAGCGCGGCCGGCATGCCCTGCGGGTGCGCTGGGCGGGCACCAACCCCCTCTCCCCCGAGCGGCTCGCGCGGCTGCTCCAGGAGCAAGGCGCCACCCCCATGGACACCGCCGAGGACTCGTTGTGCTTCTCCGTGGAGGATGACTGGGCCGCCTCGCGGCTGCTGCGGGCGCTGTTGGACGCGGGCCTGCCCGTGGCCAGCGCCACGCGGGAAGAGGGCCGCCTGGAGCGCTTCTTCCAGGGCTCGGGAGGCCGCGCGCCATGAACTGGGTCCTCTACCGCTCGCGGGTCTGGCGCTCCTTCCACTGGCTGCCCACGCTTGCCCTGCCGCTCGTGCTCCTGCTGATCTTCTCCGCGCAGGACATCGCCTTGCTGCTGTCGACGAACTTCGACGTCAGCCCCCGGCTGGAGTCCCCCAGCGAGATGCTCTTCCTGCCGCTCGTCCTGGCGCTGGGGAGCATCGGCCGGGATGCCTCCACGGGCCTCTTGCCCGTGCTGCTCACCCGGGCCGTGCCCCGCTCGAGCTACGTGCTCACGTCCTGGGCGGCGCTGGGCACCGTGGCCTCCTTCTGGGCGCTGCTCCACCTGCTGGCGCAAGGCGGCCTCATCCTGATGGCCTCGGCGCTCCCCCACGAGTCCATCTTCTACACGAGCGGCTGGGACTTCCTCATCAACGGCCTGGAGCGCGTCACCCTGTGCTTCGGCATGGCCGCGCCCCTGGTCGCCTTCTCCACGCGGCTGCCCGCCTTCGGCAACATCGTCATGTGGGGCGCCCTGTTCTACCTGGTGGAGCTGGTGCTGCCCGGCTACGGACGGGACGACCCCTTCAAGATCGTGTTCACGCTGCGCCAGTTCCTCTCGGGGCTGCTGATGCCCATGCTCGAGTTGCGCCCCACCTTCGACGCCACGCCCATCTCCTGGGCCCGGCTCTTCACCTACCTGTCCAACATCGCCCTGTGGCTGTGGTTGGGCATCCACGTCTTCAACCGCCGCGAGGTGTCCTATGCCTCCCGCTAGTCCCCGGACCACGCGCTCGCAGCCCCGCTGGCTGCTCGTGGCCCTGCCCGTGCTGCTCGGCGCCCGCGTGGCCAGCACCGTCTACGAGAAGCACCACCCGTCCCAGCCCCACAGCCAGGTGCGGTGGCTGTCCCTGGACGAGGCCCGCGAGCTGTCGCGCGAGCGCAACCTGCCCATCCTCTACGACTTCACCGCGGACTGGTGCGAGCCGTGCCACCTGCTCGAGCGCCAGGTGTTCAACGACCTGGACGCGGCCCAGAAGATCAACGCCGCCTACCTGCCGGTGCGCGTGACGGATCGCATGAACGAGGAGGGCGAGAACCCGCCCGAGGTGAAGGCGCTCCAGAAGCGGTTCGAGGTCCTCAACTTCCCCACGCTCGTCTACGTCGCGCCCGACGGCGGCAAGGTCAGCAAGCTCTCCGGCTACCGGGGCTATTCGGAGACGCTGGAGTTCCTGTTGCTGCCCAGTCCTCGCGGCTTCGTTCCCCAGAAGAAGCGTCCCCCGCCGACGCCTCCTCTAGAGTCCCCGCCAGTCCCGGCGCCTGGGCCAGCGGCTCCGTGAGCCGCGGTCCCCGCCAGAAGCGCAGGAAGGACGTCAGGTAGCCGGGCCGCGTGCGCGAGGCATCGTCGTAGCGCGGCAGGTACAGCCACGGCACCCGCGGGTGCTGGTGGTGCGCCAGGTGCCAGTTGAAGTGCAGGAGCAACACCTCGTACCCGCGCCAGGCGCGCAGGTTGTGCGCTCCGTCCAGCACGTGGCGGGGGCTCGCCGCGTGGGTGATGTACTGCTGGGCCGACCAGTTCACGCCGTAGAGCGCGTAGAGCAGCAGGTAGCGCCCCGGCGACAAGCCCAGGCCCCCGATGAGCGCCGCGTGCAGCAGCACCACGCCCGCGCACTCCAGGCGGATGCGGCGGAAGAAGCCCTCGGGGATGCCGTGGAGCATGGCCACCGTGGAGGGATCCTTGATCACCTGGCCGCGCAGGAAGCCCGGCCACACCAGCATCGACCCCACGGCCAGGGGCACCGCCAGCCAGAAGCCCCCCGTGTAGAGGAAGTAGAAGTACACCCGCTTCCAGGTGCGGTTGTCCGAGGGGTAGTACAGGTCGAACATCTCCGCGTCGCTGCGGTTGCGCCGGTGGTGGCCCAGGTGGCACGCGCGCAGGAAGGTGAAGGGCCCGGGGAAGAAGGCGGCCAGCAGCAGGCCAAAGCCCTCGTTCACGCGGGGATTCACGTGGAAGACGCGGTGCTCGGCCTCGTGCAGCAGCGAGTACAGCGGCAGGAAGAGGAAGGAGAAGGCCACGCCGAGCCCGAGCAGCGTCGCCGTGCCCTCCGCCCGGGAGGCGAGCCATTGCAGGCCCACGCCCCCCGCCACGATCCCCAGCGCGAGGCACACGTTGAGGGTCCCCGGGGGCCGGGGCGGTACGCCCGCGCCACTCACGGACGGGCCGCTCATGACCGGGCCTCCACGGGGGCCGCGAGCGCGGGCACCGGGCGGCGGAACAGCAGGGCATGAACGCCCCAGGCCACCCCGATGCCCCCGAGCACGTCCACGACGTAGTGCTGCTTCACCGTCAACGTGGACAGGCAGATGAGCACCGCCCACAGCACCCACAGCGCTCCGCCCCGCTGGTGGCGCAGCCGCAGCGCGCCGAGCAGCGTGGTGGCCACGTGGATGCTCGGAAAGGTGTTGCCCGCGTTGTCCGAGGCGCGCATCTGCCGGAACTGCTCGCGCCAGAAGCCCGGGGGAATGCTGTCCAGGGGAGGCCGCGGGTAGTGCGCCGTGAAGAGGAAGAAGCCCAGGTAGCACACGGCGTTGGCCAGCAGCACCGCGCCGAGCATCCGCAGGTACTCGTGCCCATCCAGCAGCCACGCCGCGCCCAGCAGCAGCGCGAAGAAGCTGGAGTAGAGGGCGTAGGTCCACGGCAGGAAGGGAATGGCCGTGTCCAGGGGCGTGAGGAAGTCGAAGCGCGGCGGCAGGTGATCGTTGAGCCAGAAGTAGGGCTGGAAGGTCCCCGCGATGGCCACGCCCGTGGTCAGCAACCGCCCTCCGAAATGTGCGTTGAGCCGCAACAAACTCGCCATCACCCGCGCCACGGCACCTCCTGGTGCTCCGCCTCCTGAGAGGAAGCCCTCGCATGCTAGCCCAGACCCGAGGCGGTCTCGCATTCCCCGCCAGGCCCGGACTTCGCTGGCAAGCGCCTTGCTAGTACCTCAGGACAGGCAGGGCGACGGGGAGGACACGACGATGGATGCGCAGGAGCAGGGGCCGGAAGACGTGGCGCAGGCGGTGATGCTGTTCGCCAAGGACACCATCATGGCGGCGCTTCGGGTCATGCAGGAGCACGGCGTGCGGCGGCTGCCCGTGGTGGACGAGGAGCGGGGCGAGTGGCTGGGCGAGGTCACCGAGGAGCAGCTGCGCCGCCTGTGGAAGGTCGCGCCCCTGAGCAGCATGGCGGAAATCCTTACAGGCACCCCCTCGGGCATGGCGGAAAACCTTCACGCCTCGCGGCCCCCGGTCGCGCCCGCCGAGGTGCGGGAGTTCGCCTCGCTCGTGGACTTCTACCGGGTGGCGCCGGACTCCTGGTGGCACTGAAAAGAGGGCACTGAAAACGTGGCACTGAAAACGCGAAGGGGGACCGCGGTGAGCGGTCCCCCGGGGTGCTGGCACCGCGCCTCGCGGCGAGACGACTAGCCGCCGAAGCCCGCCTCGTGCTGCTCGCGCTCGGCCATGAGCGACAGCAGCTCGGCCTTGAGCTTGTCCTTGGCGCGGATCTCCAGCTGGCGCGCGCGCTCGCGCGAGAAGCCGAAGTGCTCGCCCAGCTCGCTGAGCGTCATCTCCGAGTCACCCATCACCCGGTGCTCGATGATGAAGCGCTCGCGGGGATCGAGCCGCGTGAGCGCCTGCTGGATGCGGGTGCGCGTGAGGTTGGCCTCCTGGCGGTCGGCCACCTCGTCCACCTGCGAGGCCGACTCGCTCTCCACGAAGTCCATGTGCGTCGCGTCGCCCTCCTCGCCCACCGGCGCGTCCAGCGACAGGTCCCGCCCGCCCATGCGCTGCTCCATCTCGCGCACCTCGGTGGCCTTCACGTTGAGCTTGCGGGCGATCTCCTCGGCGTCCACGGCCACGCCCTCACCCGAGCCCAGCTTCTCCAGCTCCCGGCGCGTGCGGGCCAGCGCGAAGAACAGCCGGCGCTGGGCCTGGGTGGTGCCCAGCTTCACCAGGCTCCAGTTCTTGAGCACGTAGTTCTGGATGTAGGCGCGGATCCACCACACCGCGTAGGAGATGAGGCGGATGCCCTTGTCCGCGTCGAACTTCTGCACCGCCTTCATCAGGCCGATGTTCGCCTCCTGGATGAGGTCGGACATCTTCAGGCCGTAGGAGCGGTACTCGTAGGACACCTTCACCGCGAAGCGCAGGTTGCTCGTCACCAGGCGGTGGCCCGCGGCCAGGTCGCCCTCCCGGAAACGACGCGCCAGGGCCTGCTCCTCCTGCACCGTCAGCAGCGGGTAGTGGCTGATCTCCGACAGGTAGGTGGAGAGGGAGTCAGCGGAGGAGAAGGCGGAAGCCTGGGTCATGGTGGTCTCTCGGGGAAGGCGCGTGGGGTAGGACCGCGAAGACTGCGTGCCCTTGCTTTTAGCAAGCGGAGTGCCAAGGTCCGCCCTGCACGGTTCCGAGTGAATACAAGGGCTTGCACCCCTGGGCCCGCATGCTTATGCCTGAAGTCCGGAAGTTTTTACGGGGGCCCCGGGGGAGGTTTCTCCCGAGATTTCAGTGGTCGGGGGTCCTACTTCCGCCGGACAGGGGGTTGGCGCTTCCCGGCGCCGGAGCCCCGTGCGAAGCAGGCCGGGTGAGCACTTCCCCCAAGGATGCGTCCCCCCAGGACATTGAGCAGGCGGCCGGGCAGGCGGCCGGGCAGGCGGCCGGGCAGGCACGGCGGCTGGAGCGCGAGGACACCTTCGAGCACGAGACCTTCAGTGATCTGGAGCTGTCCGGGCGCGCGCTGCACCACAAGGAGTTCTACCGGTGCACGTTCCAGCGCGGCCAGCTCCAGGAGAGCCAGTGGCGCGGGTGCAAGTTCGAGGACTGCGTCTTCACCGGGTGCGATCTCACCCGGGCCCGCTTCGAGCAGGCGGCCCTCAGGGGCGTGCGCTTCGAGGGCTCGAAGCTCATGGGCATCGACTGGTCGGGCGTGTCGGCCAACCCCGAGGTGTCCTACACGGACTGCCAGCTGCGCTACGCCTCGTTCGTGGGGCTGAGCCTGCGCAAGACGGCCTTCCTGCGCTGCACGGCCCAGGAGGCCAACTTCTTCGACCTGGATCTGACGGACGCGGACTTCGCGGGCACGGAGCTCACGGGCAGCAACTTCCGCGGCTGCGTGCTCACGCGCACGGACTTCTCGCGGGCGGTGGGGCTGGCGTTGGATCCGGCGCGCAACCGGCTCAAGGACACCCAGGTGCCGCTCGCCACGGCGGTGGGCGTGGCCGAGTCGCTGGGCATGCGCGTGGCGGCCCTGGGCACCGAGCCGCCCCCCGCCGCCGCGCCCCGCTCGCGCCGCAAGCGCTGAGCGCCCGGGCTCACGCCTCGCGCGCCCGCGGGGGCAGGCAGAAGACGAACGCCGCCCCCAGGGGCCTGCCCTCCTCCACCCAGATGCGGCCGCCGTGGGCGTCGATGATGCCCCGGGCGATGTAGAGCCCCAGGCCGCTGCCCTGGCTCGCCGTCTCCCGCGCCTGCCAGTGCCGCTCGAAGAGCCGGTCGCGCAGCAGCTCGGGAATGCCGGGGCCGGTGTCGTGCACGCGCACGCGCACGTCGTCGCCCTCGCGCCAGGCCTCCACGGTGATGCGGCCGCCCAGGGGGGTGAACTTCACCGCGTTGCCCAGGAGATTGGCCAGCACCTGGAGGATGCGGTCGCGGTCGAACGCGGCCTCCAGGCCCGGCTCCAGCCGCCGCTCCAGGGCCAGCGCCTTCTGCGAGGCCTGGGGCTCCACGAGCGCCAGGGCCTCCTCCACCACGGGCGCGAGGGGCTGCGACCGGGGCTCCACGGCGAGCGCCTGGCCCGCGTCGAGCCGCGCCGCGTCCAGGAGCTGGTGGATGAGGGTGAGCATGTGCGCCGCCGCGCGATCGATGGCCGCCACCTGCCGACCCAGCCCCGCCTCCACAGGCGTGCCCGCGAGCCGCGTGGCCAGCAGGGTGGTGCTCAAGCGGATGACGGACAGGGGGTTCTTGAGATCGTGCGACACCACGGCCAGTACCTGCTCCCGGTCACGCGCGGCCTTCTCGGCGGAGGCCAGGAGCCGGGCGTTGTCGGCCGCCAGCACGCGCTGGCGCTCGGCCTCGGACAGGGCGCGCTGCTCGGCCTTCACCTGCTCGGCGTGGCCGCGGTTGAGCCGGAGCGCGTTGAGCCAGGTGAGGACCGCGAAGGCCAGCATCATCAGCACGCCGAAGAGGGCCTGGGCGAGGATTGGATCGAGCAGTCCCGCGCGGCTCGCCCGGGTCAGCAGTCCACCCAGCAGCAGGGGCAACAGCGCGGCGGGAAGCATCCGGCGCGCCAGCACGCCCCCCGCGGCCCGGGTGGTGAGGGCGCCCATGAAGCCCCAGGTCGCGTCGAGCGCGAGCGTGCCGGCGCTCAACAGCAGCAGGCCCGTGGCGGTGTGCACGGCCATGCCCCCGTGGGGGCCCGGCGCATAGAGGCGATGGTCCTGGAAGACGTAGCCCGCCAGGGCGACGAGCGGAGGCAACATCGCGGCCAGGGTCAGCCAGGGCGCGGGCCGCCCCAAGCGGTGCCCGCGTCCGCTCGCGCTGCCCATCGCCCCGGCGAGCAGCACGAAGGACACCGTCGTCGGCGTGGACATGGAGCAGGCGGCGGGGACCCGCAGGGGCGACCCCCACGCGATCCAGGCGTAGAGGGCGAGCAGCAGGAGGCTCCAGCCAGACACACTCCCGGCGGCCAGACGCGCGGCCCACATCCAGCGGCCCCCCGACCACAGGCCCGCCAGCCCACCGGCCAGTACCACCAGGGACACCGCCGAGAGCGGCACCATGGACGGCAGGGAGGGATGCACCCGCGTCAGAGGCGTGAGGCCGAACGACCAGCCCATCAGCACCAGGCTTCCCAAGACCGACACCAGGGCGGCACTCAGCGGAGCGCCCCACCTGAACAGCCACGACATGCCGCCTCCCCGCGCGTCGCTCACCCTCATACACACTAGGAATGAGCGCGGGGAAGCACCGCCCTGGCGGCGGGTGCCTCTCCAGCGGACGCCCGTCTGGCTGTCCGCCCTATCCGAAGAAGGAGGCCCCCTGCCCCGCGCGCGACACGCCCGGGCCCGCCAGGGGTTTGTAGGGGAAGTAGAGCAGGCGCACGAAGCGCGTGAAGACGTGCTCTTCGTTCCAGCGCTGGCGCGCCATGCCGTACACCCCCGGGGCCCGGAGATCGTGCGCGGTGACGCTGGGGACGAACTCGCGCTCGCTGTAGAGGGCGAACACCTCGTCCATGCGCGAGCGCACCCGGTACGTGCGCTGGAGCGTGCGGTAGATGAGCGCGTTCTCCTCCTCGGTGAAGGCCAGGCCCTGGATGGCGTGCGCCAGCTCGTGGAACACCAGATGGGGCTCGCGCTCGAGCAGGTCCTGCCGCAGGGCGATGCGCGCCCGCGCCCACTCCGGCTGCACCCAGAACAGGCCCGCGGCGCGCGGCGACACGGAGCGCGGATAGCCGTAGCGCGCCAGGGGCTGCCCCGGGGGAATCAGGTCCACCTCGAGGGGCCGCGCCGCCTCCATGCGGCCGATGAGCGGGAGGTTGCCGGCGAGCTGCCGCACCATGTCCCCCTCCACGCGCTGGAGCAGCGCGGCGGGCGCCCCGTGCGCCTTGAGCTCCACCTTGGCCTGGAACCAGGCCCGGGCCCGGCGCGGGCCGTCCGCGGGCGGCTGCCCCCGACCGGACTCGAACACGTCCCCGCCCGCCAGCACCGTGAAGGCGGAGAGGGGCAGCCGACGCCCGTCCTCCGCGGTCAGCGGGGTGATGTCCGGCGTGGAGCCATCCCCCATCTCCGATTCGAGCTCCGCCATGCGCGCCTCCTCGTGCCGGGGAGTCTGCCCCAAGACGCGCCCGAGGGCTCGTCAGACCGCGAGCGGCAGCTCGACCCAGAACGCGCACCCGGCGCCGGGCGTGGAGTGCACCCCCACCTGCCCGCCATGGGCCTCGACGATCCGCTTGACGGTGGCCAGGCCCAGGCCGATGCCCGGCTGGGAGCCGCGCGTGGCCCGCACGTAGGGCTCGAAGATGGAGCGCTCCATGCCCGGCGGCAGTCCGGGGCCGGAGTCGCGCACCACCAGGTGCACCGTGCGCGCCGCCACCGTGGCGCGCGCCTCCACCTGCTTGAGGGGCCCCTCGCCGATGTACTTCACCGCGTTGCGGATGAGGTTCTGCAGCACGACCACGAGCGCGGCCTCCGAGCACGCCACCTTCACCTCGGGCAGGGGATCGATTTTCAACCCCACCCCCGCCAGCTCCGCCGGAGGGCCCAGGTCCTCGCGCAGCCCGTCCACCACCCCGGGCAGGAAGACGCTCTGGCCCGGCTCGGGCTGGGCCCCCGCGCGGGCGAAGCGCAGCAGCCCCTCCACGATGAGCCGCACCCGCGCCAGCCCCCGCTGGCTCCGGGCCAAGAGCCCCATCACCTCGGCATCCCCCGCCCGCTTGCGCCCCAGCAGCTCCAGCCCCAGGGACACGGGCTGCAGGGGCCCGAGGATGTCGTGGGCCACCCGGCCGGAGAACTGCTCGAGCTCCCGCGCCCGCTCCGCCTGGAGCCGGGTGTACAGCTCGCTCAGGCGCAGGTGCTTGCGGACGACATACGCGGCGAGCAGGCCCCCGACGAGCGCCGTGAGCCCGCAGACCCCATACAGGGTGCGCCCGAGCCGCAGGGCCTGCGTGTTCGCGGCCTCCAAGGCGGCGAGCGACAGGTTCGAGTCGCGCGCCCCCACGGCCATCTCCTTCATCAACAGCCGGGTGACGGACTCGGAGGCATCGATGAGCCGCTGGTGCTCCAGGGACGGCGGCTCGGGAGCCCCCGCCTCGGCCTCGTTCGCCTCGTGCTCCATCACCTGCGCGCACGTGGCGTCGAGCCGATCGACCGCCACGGACAGCTCCCCGCCAAAGGGCGCCCCCTGGAGCCCGCGGGCCATGGTCAGGTAGCGCTGGTAGGACACGTTGAACTCGCGCAGGGCCTCGCGCACGATCTCCATGCGCTGCGCGCGCGAGTGCAGGCCCGGCTCGCTGCGGCCCAGGCTCACGATGCGGTGGACCTGCAAGCGCATGTCGGTGAGCGGCGAGAGCAGCGGCCCCGTCACCCGCCCGTACGACAGCGCCGTCTCCGCCAATTCCCTGCGCACATGCTCCACGTACGCCACGGAGGCGCCGAAGCAGCCCACCACCAGCACCAGCACGATGAACGGCGCGAGAAGGAACCGACGGTGCTGCTCCATGCGCACATCTCCAGGCGAAACCCGGAGTGAAACCCCGCTCGATGGAATTCTTTTCCCCCAGCGGAGCGCACGGGCCCTCGGTGGGACCGGGCCCCCGGACGACCGGGAGCCCGCTCACCCGCCCAGGGCCGGCCCTTCAACAGCAGCGTCCGCCGCCGGCGCGGTAGCGGGCCTGCATGCGCTCGTCGAAGAAGCGCGCGTAGCTCATCACCTCGCGCTCGGGGTGGTGCCGGCGCATGTGGGCCACGTAGGTGTCGTAGTCCGGCACGCCGATGCTCAGGCGGGCCATCTGCACCGCCCGGCGCCAGGCGGCGCGCAGCAGCTCTCGGAGGGCGGGCATGTCAGGAGCCCACGGAGGAGAGCGGGACACGCGGGGACTCGTGGGCGGTGGGCTCGGCGGAGGCCCGGGCCTTGAGCGCCGAGCGGATGCCGAAGCCCAGGGTGGCCACCACCACCAGCATGAAGAGCACGGTGAGCCCGGCGTCCAGGTAGTCGTTGAAGATGACCTGGTTCATGTCCGCCACGCTCTTGGCCGGGGCGAGCACCTTGCCCTCGGCGGCGGCGGCGGCGAACTTGCGCGCGTGGGCCACGAAGCTCACCCGGGGGTCCGCGCCGAACACCTTCTGCGAGCCCGCGGTGAGCGTGCAGGCCACGAGCCACACGGTGGGCAGGGCGGGGATCCACAGGTAGCGCTCGCGCTTCATCTTCACCAGCACCACACACGACAGGGTGAGGGCGATGGCCGCGAGCATCTGGTTGGCGATGCCGAACAGGGGCCAGAGCGTGTTGATGCCGCCCAGCGGGTCCACCACGCCCTGGTAGAGGAAGTAGCCCCAGCCCGCCACGCACACCGCCGTGGCCGCCAGGTTGGCGCCCCAGGACTCGGTGCGCCGCAGGGGCGCGTACACGAGCCCCGCCAGCTCTTGAATCATGAAGCGGCCCACGCGCGTGCCGGCGTCCACGGTGGTGAGGATGAAGAGCGCCTCGAACAGGATGGCGTAGTGGTACCAGAAGGCCATCAGGCCCTCGCCGCCCATGAGCGAGTGGAGGATCTGCGCCATGCCCACCGCGAGCGTGGGCGCGCCGCCCGTGCGCGACAGGATGGAGGACTCGCCGATGTCGCGCGCCGTCTGGCTGAGCACCTCGGGGGTGATGACGAAGCCCCACTCGCTCACCGTGCGCGCCGCCTGCTCCACGGTGGTGCCGATGACGGCCGGCGGCGCGTTCATGGCGAAGTACACGCCCGGGTCCAGCACCGACGCGGCGATGAGCGCCATGATGGCCACGAAGGACTCCATCAACATGGCGCCGTAGCCCACCAAGAGCGCCTCGCGCTCGTTGGCCAGCATCTTGGGCGTGGTGCCCGAGGCGATGAGCGAGTGCCAGCCGGACACCGCGCCGCACGCGATGGTGATGAAGAGGAAGGGAAAGAGGTTGCCGGAGAACACCGGCCCCGAGCCATCCACGAAGCGCGTGACGGCGGGCATCTTCAGGTCGGGCGCCGCCAGGACGATGCCCAGCGCCAGCACGAGGATGGTGCCAATCTTGAGGAACGTGGACAGGTAGTCGCGCGGCGCGAGCAACAGCCACACCGGCAGCACCGCGGCGCAGAAGCCGTACGCGATGAGCATCCACGCGAGCGCGCGCGCGTCGAAGGTGAACAGGGGCGCCAGCGTGGGGGACTCGGACACCTGGCCGCCCAGGAAGATGGACAGCATCAGCAGCACGAAGCCGAGGACGGAGACCTCCAGCACCCGGCCCGGCCGGAACACGCGCAGGTAGAGCCCCATCACCAGCGCGATGGGAATGGTCATCGCCACGGTGAAGGTGCCCCAGGGGCTCTCCGCCAGCGCCTTGACCACCACCAGCGCGAGCACCGCGAGGATGATCATCATGATCATCAGCACGCCCACCATGGCCACCACCCCGGAGGCCTGCCCCATCTCCAGACGCACGATGTCGCCGAGCGACTTGCCGTCACGGCGGCTGGACAGGAACAGGACGATGAAGTCCTGCACCGCGCCGGCCAGCACCACGCCGAAGAGGATCCACATGGTGCCGGGCAGGTAGCCCATCTGCGAGGCGAGCACCGGGCCCACCAGGGGACCCGCGCCCGCGATGGCGGCGAAGTGGTGGCCGAACACCACCCACTTGTCCGTGGGCACGTAGTCCAGGCCGTCGTTGCGCACCTGGGCCGGCGTGGCCCGCGTCTCGTCCAACCGCAGCGCCCGCTCGGCGATGAACCGCCCGTAGAACCGGTAGCCCAGGAGGTAGACGCACACCGAGGCCACCACCAGCCACGTGGCGTTGAGCGTCTCGCCCCGCCGCAGTGCCACCACACCCAGACAGGCCGCTCCCACCACGGCGAGCAGGGCCCAACCCAGCTTGCTCAACACACCACGCATGCACGCTCCGCGAGGACTCGGATTCGCCGCCAACCCTCCCCCCGGGTCCCCTCGCGGTCAACCCTTCCGCGCGCTCGGACGCGCCGCGTCATCCCCCGGCGGTCATTCCAGGAGCGTCGTCCCGGAGTCCAGGCCGAGCACCTGACGCCACACCTGGAGCTTCGCGTCCGAGGAGAGGGTGAGCCGGTCGCCGGGGAAATCCGGCAGGAAACGCGCGTTGGCGCCGGTGAGCGCGTCCGTCACGTGGTCCGCCTTGAGGATGCCCTGGCGCGCGTAGTGGTTGTCGCGCAGCACCATGCCGGGCCGGTAGCGCGCCTCGCCCAGCCGCACCAGCAGGCTCGCGGACGTGCCCGGGAGCGTGTTGTCGCGCACCTCCAGGCCCGGGACTTCCACGCCATCGGCGGCCAGCATCATCGCCCAGCTCGCGGTGCGCTCGAAGGTGTTGCCCACCACCGTCACGTTCCGGGCGCCCGCCACGCGCACCCCCTGCCCGTTGCCCTCGGGCACGTCGCGGATCTCCTGGAAGAGGTTGTTCTCCACGCGGATGTCCTCGGGCGGCGCGGCATCCGCGAGGATGGAGACGCCCCGGCCCGCGCGCGAGAGGATGTTGTCCTGGACGAGCACGCGCTGGGCGGACTCGTGGATGACCACGGCCTCGCCCGCGGAGGAGCCCAGCGCGCGGATGGCCGTGTTGGGAAAGCCCCGCATGACGTTGCCGCGCACGGTGACGTCGAGGCAGCGCTTGATGTCCACGCCGTTCTCGCCCTCGTCGTGCAGGGTGTTGTCCTCGATGAGCAGCACCTGCGCGGGCGCGCTGCCCGCCTGGCACTGGATGGAGTCCCCCGAGTTGTGGTGGATGTCGTTGCCGCGCACGGTGACGCCGCGCGAGGGCCCCACCACCAGCACGCCGTGCGAGTCGCGATCCTCGCGGATGAAGTGGTGGATGTGGTTGTCGCGCAAGAGCACGTCCTGGGCGCCCTCCACGAGCACCCCCGCCCCCGCGGCGCCGCTGCGCAGCTCGCTGCCGGCGAGCACGGCGCCGCGCGAGCTCTTCTCGAAGAGCACGGCGAGCATCGGCGCGCCCCCCACGTCCACGCGCAGGCTCTCCAGGCGCCAGCGGCCCTGGACGCGGACGACCGTCGTGGAGCCGCCCCCCGGCACCAGCGTGGGCAGGGGCGAGCCCTCCCCGCGCACGGTGATGGCGGCCGCGGTCGCGCCCCGGTCATCGAAGACGAAGTCCTCGGCGTACACGCCCGAGCGCACCCGGATGAGGTCTCCCGGCTGGGCGAGCGCCACGGCCCGGCGGACGGTCCGCAGCGGCGCCGCGCTCGTCCCGGGGGCGGTGTCCTTGCCCTGGGTGCTCACGAACCAGGTGGCGCCAGTGGGCTCCGGCGAGGGCAGGCCCCCCTCGGGCGCCGGAGCGGGCGCGGGGGTCCCCTCGGGCGTGGTCACGGGCGGCTGGAGCCCCGGAGGCTCGAGGTCGACGAGCTGGGCCTCCTCCACGCCGGGCTCTGGCGCGCACGCGGCCAGCAGCAGACAAGTGAACAGACCCCACGCGCTCTTGAAGCCCCACCCGTCCTGGAGTTCCGGCATCGTCCCGTGTCCTCGTGTCCACAGCGCCAGCTTCACGGGGGCGCAAGCTCCGCACGCACGAGGACAACCACAAGCCGCGCCGCGGGCCAACGTACGCTGGCACACGGGTTACAGCGGCCGTCTGGGACGCACATCCCGGCCCGGTGTCAGTGGGCCTGGGCGCTGTCGCGCTCCTGCGAAGTGCCCTCGGACAGCTCCACGGCCTTGGCGCGCTCGCGGGTCCGCTTGAGCCCCTGCCCCACCCACTCGTAGGAGCGGTGGAGGAAGTCCGACAAGGTGGTGAGCGCGAAGATGGACGCCACGAGCCGCGTCTCCCGGGGTCGGAGGGCGTGCACCGCGGCGAGCGCCCCGGCGACCCACGGGCCGAGGCAGAACGTGCAGGAGATCAAATCCCCCACCGCGCGCTGCAGCCCCTCGCCCCGGGAGGACTCGCTCACCTCGCTCGCGCGCTCCTTCTGCTCGAAGCGCACGAAGGGCGCGCGCACCGGCGCGGTGACGAAGTCCTTGGCGATGATGCGGGTGATCTTGTGGGTGGCCAGCCCGAACAGCAGCACGTCGCCCAGGTCCATCCGGGGAAAGGCCCGTCGGCCTCCCCCACCCCGCCAGGCGAAGTAGCCCGTCAGCGCGCCGCCATACACGCCCATCAGCACGGCGTAGGAGCCCAGGGGCATGTCGTCCTTGTTGTCGTATCCCGCGAAGAGCGTGCGCTCCGACAGTGCCTTCACCATGGGTAGCTCCCCTCATGGGCCGCGCGCGAGGCACCGGCCTTCCGCGATGACACTGGGCACGCCTCGGACCCGGGGACAGGGAAGCCCCGCGCACCCGCCGAGTCCCCGCCTGCTCGCCCGGTAGGAGCGTCCCCGGAAGTCCCACCTCCTGGCTTGACAGGCGAGCGGGCCCAGATGAAAACGCGAATCATTCGCAGGATTCACGCGAGCCCCGAGATGCCCCACGCCCCTTCTTCCTTCCCTCCGCGCGGTGTCCCGACAAAGGCCTGGCGATGCTGAGCCTCGCGGCGCTCGCCTTCGCCCTGTCCGCCGTGGCGTGGCTCAGCCAGGGAGCCCAGAAGCGGACGCGCTGGGTGGCCCTGGGCGCGGCCCTCGCCTCGGCCGGGTGTGGCGTGGCGGCGCACGGCGCGGTGCAGGGCCTGCTGGTGACGGCGGTGCTCGCCATGACGGCGGCCTCGGTGCTGGTGCTGGTGCTGGCGCCGCATCCGGAGCGCGCGCGGCCGGTGGCGCTCGTGAGCGGCGTGCTGGGCCTCCTGCCCGTGCTGCTCGCGGGGGTGCCCCCGTGAGCGGCTCCGTGCTGGACAAGGCGGTGAACCACAGCGCGGCGCGCACCCTGGCCGCCGTGGTGGGCGCGCCGCTGGTCGCCTTCGCGGTGGGCGCGGGCCTGATGGCCTGGCTGCCCGAGGCCGGGGGCGTGTCCTTCGCCGTGGGCTTCCACGTGATCATCCCCCTGTGGGTGGCGCTCGCGTGCCTCCTCCCGCTCTTGCGCGATGGCCGGGTGGCCTGGGGGGTGTGCCTCGCCGTGCTGGTACCGGTGGCGGCCGCGCTCTGGTGGAGGAGCACGGGTTGAAGTTCACCCCTCGGACGTTCCGCATCCAGTGGGACCTGCACGCCTGGGCCGGGGTCCTCGCGAGCCTGTTCCTCTTCGTCGTCTTCTTCTGTGGCGTCTTCTCGCTCTTCCGCGAGGAGCTCGAGCTCTGGCAGGAGCCCGCCTTCCACACGGCCCCGCCGGCCCCGGCGCCGCCCTCCTTCGATGCGCTGCTGCGCCAGGTGTCCGCCCTGGGCCCCTTCCCGCGCGGCGCGCACGTGGGCCTGCTCAGCCACGAGGAGACGCGGCTCGTCACGGCCTATCTCTTCGAGCCCACGGGCCTGCGGGAGCTGTGGCTGGATCCCGCCACGGGCAGCGCGAGCCCCGCGCGCAGCCGGCTCGCGAGCGAGCTGTACTGGATGCACTTCTTCTACCGGGTGCCCTGGGGCATGGAGCTGTCGGGCCTGCTGGCGGTGGCGCTGCTCGCCACGCTGGTGAGCGGGCTCGTCATCCACCTCAAGGACCTGCGCCGGCAGTGGTGGTCCTTCCGGCCCGCGCTCAAGGCGCGCTTCTCCTCGTCGGACGCCCACAAGGTGCTGGGCGTGTTCGGCCTGCCCTTCACCGCGATGATGGGCTGGACGGGCGCCATCCTGTGCCTCTCCGGCCTGCTGGCCCAGGGCGTCACGGCCACGGTGTACCGGGGTGACGCGGACCGGGTGGCCGCGCTGCGGGGCTATGCGCAGTTCGTGCGCGCGGAGACGAAGCGCGACGCCGTCATGTTGCCGCTGGACACCCTCATCGCGCGCGCCCGCGAGGCCGTGCCGGGCGCGGAGGGCACGCCCCGCTACGTGGACGTGCAGCTCTGGGGCGATGCGAACGCCTGGGTGGGCGTCTACTTCCAGCTCGCGCCGCTGGGCGCGGACCACTACGCCATGATGGACGCCGTGGAGGGTCGGCCCCTGTCCACGAGCCAGGGGGACCGCCGGCCGCTCTTCACCCTCGAGCGCGTGCTGTTCGACCTGCACTACGCCCACTTCGGGGGCCTGCTGCTCAAGGGGCTCTACGCGCTGCTGGCCCTGGCCATGTGCGTCGTCATCCTCACGGGCAACCTCATCTGGCTGGAGCGCCGGGACGCGGCGCGCGCCCACTGGGGCAACCGGTGCCTGGAGCGGCTGACGGTGGGCACCTCGGCGGGCCTGGTGCTCGGCAGCGCCGTCTACTTCGTGGCCAACCGCGCGCTGCCCGGCGGCCTGGAGCGGCGCGCGGACTGGGAGTTCGGCCTGTTTCTCGGGGCCTGGGCGCTGGGGGCGGCCGTGACGCTCGTGCCTCGCTTCGCGTCCCGGCGGATGGGCGCGGGCCTGTGCGCGGGCGCCGCGCTGCTCTTCACGGGCGTCGTGGCCGCGGACGTCGTGTTCCAGGACGTGAACCTCTTCACGGCCCTGGCGCGGGGACAGGAGCCGGTGTTCATCGCCCAGGTGCTGCTGTGCGCGCTGGCGGCGGGCGCGGGGGCCGTGGCCTGGGGGCTCGGGCGCCCGCGTCCGCCGGCGAAGGGCTGAGCCCCTCCCCGGCGGACGCGAGGCCCTTCACTCAGGCGACGCTCAGAACGAGTAGCCCACGTTGAGCATGGCGCGGCGGCGATCGCCGTAGAAGCACGCCGAGGTGGAGCTGCAGCTGGACACGTAGGTGCTGTCCAGCACGTTGGAGGCGTTGACGGCCGCGCGCCAGTTCGCGCGCTCGTAGTGGACGCCGGCGTCCACGAGCGTGAAGCCGGGCACTTCCTTCTCGTTGAGGCGGTCGGCGAACGAGGCGCCCACGTGGCGCACGCCCGCGCCGACGCCGAGGCCCTTGAGCGAGCCGTCCGGCAGCGTGTAGTCGAGCCACAGCGAGGCCATGAGCGAGGGCGTGGCCACGGGCACCTTGCCCTGCTCGAATTCGGCGCCGTTGGTGATGGACAGCCGGTAGAAGGACGCGGAGCCCACCAGGCTCAGCCCGCGCGCGAGGCTCGCGTTCGCCTCCAGCTCGAGGCCGCGCGAGCGCACCTCGCCGAGCTGCAGGGTGTTGAAGAGGCCGTCGGTGGTCAGGAAGTTCTGCCGCCGCAGCTCGAAGGCGGACAGGCCGAGCGTCAGCCGGGTGCCCACGGGCTGGTACTTCACGCCCGCCTCGAACTGCTCGCCGCGCTCGGGCTCGAAGAGGTTGCCCGCCGGGGTGGTGCCCGCCACGGGGTTGAAGGAGCGCGAGTAGCTCACGTACGGCGAGAGGCCGAAGTCGAACGCGTAGAGCAGGCCCGCGCGGCCGCTGAACGCCGACTGGACCCCGTCGTAGTTCGCCGTGGGCAGCAGCGTGTTGTCCAGGTGCAGGCCCACCCAGTCATGACGGCCGCTGAGCACCAGGTGCAGCCGCTCGGCGAACTGGAGCTGATCCTGGAGGTAGACGCCGAGCTGGTTCTGGCGCGACGTGGCCAGCGTGTAGCGCGAGGCGGTGGGCGTGAAGCTGCCCCGCACGGGGTTGACGAGGCTCACCGACTCGGCGGCCTCGTAGCCCTGCTCGTCCGCGAGGCGGTAGTGCTTGGTGTCGATGCCGACCAGGGCCGTGTGCCGCACCGGGCCCGTGGTGAAGCGCGCCTCGCCCTGGGTGTCCACGGTGAAGAGGTTGGCCGTGGGCGTCGTCACGAAGTTGCCGCGCGCGAGCCGGGCGTTCTCTGGCGGGCCGTCGTAGCCCACGCCGTAGAGCGTCTGGAAGTCGATGCCCAGCCGGCCAAAGCGCAGGTTCTGCCGCACGGTCCAGGTGTCGGCGAAGCGGTGCTCGAACTCGTAGCCCACCAGCGCCTGATCGCGCTTGAAGCGATCCAGGCTGGTGTCGCTCGTGTACAGGTCCGTGGCGATGCGGCCGTAGGGGGCCTGGGTGACGGTGCCCTCGTAGGGCAGGAAGTTCTGGCCCCGCGTGCGGTCGAGCAGGTAGCTGCCGTGCAGGGTGAGCGAGGTGCGCTGGGTGGGCGCCCACGTCACGCTCGGCGCGATGAAGAGCCGGTTGTTGTCGATCTCCTTCACCTGGGTACCGCCGCCCCGGGCCAGCGCCGAGATGCGGTAGAACCAGTGGCCGTCCTTGTCCACGGGCCCGCCGAAGTCGACGGCGCCATAGCCGTTGGCGAATTCGTTGACGCCCACTTCCACGTGCCGCACCGCCTCCGCGGACGGCTTCTTGCTCACCAGGTTGAGCAGACCGCCCGGGTTGGTGCCGCCGAAGAGCACGGACGAGGGCCCGCGCACCGCCTCCACCCGCTCCATGCCGAAGGGCTCGATGCGCCACGTGGCGAAGGCGCTCGAGTACAGCTGCAGCCCGTCCAGGTAGTAGCCCGCGTCCTGCGAGGTGAAGCCTCGCACCAGGAACCAGTCATTGCGCGAGTCCGCGCCGAACGTCTCCGAGCGCACGCCGGGCGTGTAGCGCGTGGCCTCGACGAGGGTCTGCGCCTGCTGGGCGTCCATCTGCGCGCGGCCCACCACGGAGACCGCCTGCGGGGTCTCCAGGAGCGAGGCGTCCGTCTTCGTCCCGCTCGCGCTGCGGCGCGCGGTGTACCCCTCCACGGGCCCCTGGGCGCTGTCGCGCTCGGCCTCCACCTGGACGGTGTCCAACGTGACGATGCTCGTGCCCTGCTCCTGGGCGGCGGCCACGGTGGCCAGCGCGAGGAACGTTCCACCCGCGGCCAGCTTCGGCGCGCGCTTGCTTCGACGGTAAGGGGACATGCTTTTCCTGGGCGACTTGAGAATGATTCTCAATCGCGATTAGAAGCCGCCTGGCGGCGTAGCATGGCCCCTTCGAGGCAAGCAAGGGGCGACACGGCACGCACGCCGCGCGTCCGGTTTCACGGGGACTCAGGGCGCGTAGCGCTGGATGCGGGCCCCGGGCTCGCGCCGGGCCAGACGCTCCATGCGGCGCGACACCTCCTCGAGCACCCGCTCCTTGTCGATCGTGAGCGGCGCCCGGTCACGCAGGAGGACCCGCCCGCCGACCAGCACGGTGTGCACGTCACTGGCGCGCGCGCCGTACACCAGTCCCGCCAGCAGGTTGTGCGGGGGGTGCCAGTGGGTTCCCCGGAGATCCAACAAGACGATGTCCGCCTGGTAGCCGGGCGCGAGGGTGCCCACCTCGGTGCCGAGCCCCAGCGCGGCCGCGCCCCCCCGCGTGGCCACGTCGAGCGCCTCGGTCATGGGCAGCACCTCGGGGTCCAGCGCGTCGTGCTTCTGCGAGAGCGCGAGCAGCCGCAGGCCCTCCAGCAGATCGAAGGAGTAGTTGCTGGCGGCGCTGGCGGTGCCCAGGCCCACGGGAATGCGCGCCTTGCGCAGGGCCCGCACGGGCGCGAGCCCCAGGCCCAGCTTGAGCGACGTCTTGGGCGCATGGGCGATGCCCACGTGCGCGCGGTGACGGGCGAGCAGATCGAGGTCCTGCGGCATCAGCCCGCCGGCATGCGCGATGAGCGTGGGCACGCCGAGCACCCCCGTGTCCTGGAGGACCTGCACGGGCGTGCGGCCCCGCCGGTTCGCGCTGGCGAGCGTCTGGTTCATCTCCTCGGCGGCGTGGATGTGGATGCCCACCCCCACCCGCGTGGCGTGCTCGACCACGGCGCGCAGCGTCCCGTCATCGCACGTGTAGGGCGAATAGGGCGCCAGCCGCGTGGAGACGCGTCCCCCCGCCCCGTCCTTCCACCGCTGCGCGAAGGCGGCCGTCTCCGCGAGCGCCGCGGGGCCCCGGCTGGAGAAGGACGTCCAGCCGAGCTGGGCCCGGGTGCCCGCTTCCTCCACGGCGCGCGCCACCCCGTCCATGAAGAAGGAGTGGTCCGCCACGGTGGTGACCCCGGACTCGATCATCTCGAGCAGGCCCAGCTGCGCGCCCCAGTAGACATCCTCCTCGGTGAGGTTGCCCTCCAGCGCCCAGACGAAGTCGTTGAACCACCGCTCGAGCGACACGTCCTCCGCCAGTCCGCGGA
Organism: Archangium primigenium; assembly: GCF_016904885.1. Taxonomy (NCBI): domain Bacteria; kingdom Pseudomonadati; phylum Myxococcota; class Myxococcia; order Myxococcales; family Archangiaceae; genus Melittangium; species [Archangium] primigenium. The sequence continues at coordinate 3,096,108 of NZ_JADWYI010000001.1, read as the reverse complement.
AGAGCACCGACGCCACGTGCGCATGCGCGTTGACCAGCCCCGGAATCGCCAGCATCCGCTGCCCGTCGAGGACCGTGTCCTGGGGCTCGGGGGGCGTCCCGGTGGGCTGGAGGGAGACGATCCGGGAGTCACGCACCCGGATGTCCTGGTCCCGGGCGATCCCGAGCGCGCCGGAGCCCTCCGGCACGAGCGCATGGCAGCCGCGGATGAGCAGGTCCGTCATGACGTGGCGTCCAACCGCCGCAGCGCGTCGGCGAAGCGCGAGAAGAACGCGGCGCGGAAGCGGTCCAACACGGCGAGGGCGGCCTCGGAGGCGCGGTACTCGCCCTGCCAGCGCAGCACGGTCCGGCCTTCCTCCGACGCCACGGTGATGGTGGCCCCGCCCGCCAGCGCGTGGCCCTGGAGCGCGGCGTACTGCACCAGGCGCGGGGGCTCGAAGCGCACCAGGCGGTAGTGCAGCGCGGTGCCGGTGGCCTGGACGGTCTCCACGAGCACCGAGTCCTGCCCGACGGGCTCCTGGAGCACACGCACCTGGGAGATGTCGTGGGCCCAGAGCACCGCGCCACGCGAGTCCTTCAGGGCCCGCGTGAACTCCGCCCAGAGCGCCTCCGGGGCGAGCGCGGTCGTGAACGTCTCGGTGAACTGCCGCACGCTGGCGCCGGGCTCGGCGGTCCGCAGGGGCAGCGAGGAGGGATCGAGGGAGGTGTCCGTCATGAGGGACACCACCATAACTCAGGGCATCCGCGCGCCACGCGAGCTGACGTACAGGGCGTACCATTCCTCGCGCGTCAGCGAGAGGCGCGAGGCATCCGCGCACGCGGCGAGGCGGCCCGCGTTGGAGGTGCCGATGACGGGCTGGATGCCGGCGGGGTGCTTGAGCAGCCAGGCGAGGACGATGGCCTCGCGGGTCGTCTGCTTCGCCTCGGCGAGCCGACCCACGAGCGCCGCGGTCTCCCGCACCGACTCGGGCTGCCCCTCCAGGGAGCGGCCACTGTAGAGCCCCTGGGCGAGCGGTCCCCAGGCTTGAAGCTGGATGCGCTCCAGCCGGCAGTATTCGAGCGTGCCCTCGGGAAAGCCCACGTGGGCGCCGGGCGGCTGGTTCACGAGCACGCCGCTCTCCACCCACCCCAGCTTCTCCAGGCTCATCTCGAGTTGGTTGGCCACCAGCGGCTCGTCCCACGCCGCGCGCAGCAGCTTGATCTGCCCCGCGCTCATGTTGGAGACGCCGAAGTGCCGCACCTTGCCGGACGCCTTCAGTCCGCGGAACGCCTCGGCGACCTCGTCCGGCTCCATCAAGGGGTCCGGCCGGTGCAGCAGCAGGATGTCCAGGGACTCCACCCCCAGCCGCGAGAGGATGCCTTCCACGCTGGACACGATGTGCTCGCGCGAGAAGTCGTACCGGCCGGGCGCCGACTCGTCCGGAAAGCGGATGCCACACTTGGACTGCAACAGGATGCGCTCGCGCAGCCCCGGACGCGCCTTGAGCACCTGGCCGAACACCTGCTCGGACTTGCCCAGGGTGTAGATGTCCGCGTGGTCGAACAGGTTGATGCCCTGGGCGAGCGCCGCATCCACCACCTCGTGCGCGCGCTGGACGTGCTCCGCCGTGGGCGCGGAGCGGTCCCACGTTCCCCCCAGGTGCATGCAGCCCAGGACGAGCCGGCTGGCGGTGAGACCATGGTGCTGCAGGGGCAGGGCGTTCACATCGGACTCCTCGGTGAGGGGACGAAGCGCCCAGCATCGCCCCCCGCGAGCGGGCAGGCGAGCAAATCTAGAGCACTCCGTCGGAGGCCCCCAGGCTCGCCGTGCGATCCACCCGCTCGCGCCGGTCCCAGATGCGCTCGTGCCCCCGCCGGAAGTACCAGACCCGGTGCCAGGGGATGTCTCCCTCGGGGACGAAGGACGTGAAGCCCACCTCCTCCAACTGCTCGCCGTGCGTGTCGTACCCGATGACGAAGTCATGGGCGTCGATCCGGGGATCCCACCGGATGCGGTGGTAGACCTCCCGACTCGTCTGGAATCTGTCCTGGGACATGAAGCGCCCCCTTTCGTGCGAGGTGGACGCCGCCCGCCTCCTTGGACTGACAACCGTCTCCGGCCCACCCGCCGCCCCCTTGCGAACGCGAGGCCCCATCCCCTATGACGCGCGCACGTTCCCGTTCTCGCGAAGGCCGTCCATGCTCAAGAAGATCCTCCTGGGAGTCGCGCTCGCCCTCGTGGCGCTGTGTGGTTTCATCGCCAGTCGTCCCTCCACGTTCTCGGTGGAGCGCGCCACGACGATCCAGGCCCCGCCAGACGTCGCGTTCGCGCTGGTGAATGACTTCCACCGCTGGGGCGAGTGGTCCCCCTGGGACAAGGTCGATCCGAACCAGAAGACCACCTTCGAGGGGCCCGCGAGCGGCACGGGCGCGCGTTATGGCTGGTCGGGCAACGACGCGGCGGGCGAGGGCCGGATGACGATCGTGGAGAGCACGGCCCCCACGCGCGTGCGCGTCTCGCTGGAGTTCATCCGCCCCTTCGCGGCCACCAACGACGTCACCTTCACCTTCACCCCGGCCGCCCAGGGCGTGGAGGTGCGCTGGCGGATGGAGGGGCCCCAGAACTTCATCAGCAAGGCCATGTGCCTCGTCATGGACATGGACGCCCTGCTCGGCAAGGACTTCGACAACGGGCTCGCGGCCCTGCGCCAGGCGGCGGAGGACGACGCCCAGAAGCGCGCGCTCCCCGCCCCTCCGCCCGCCGAGGTGGTCGCGGAGCCCACGCCATGACGGAAGCCGCCCCACGCTTCTCGCCGCCCCTCACGCCCCCGGACCGGGTGGTCCAGGTCCTCCGGGAGCAGGGCTATGCCGTGCTCGGCCGGGAGGGCCTGTGCCAGTGGGCCGCCCTGCCCGCCGCCGAGCTCGACGCCCTCGCGCCCACCTGGGACGATCTGCGCCCCGACGCCTACCTGCGCGATGGAGGCCGCTACCGCTCGCGCCGCCACTCCTGCTTCATCGTCGACGGCGACAACGTCACGCCCGTGCCCCACCGCGCGCACTGGCAGCCCGTCGAGTACAACGCGCTGCATGGCGGCATGGAGCGCTGGTTCGAGCCCCTCTCCGCCGACGTCCTCTCGCGGCCCGTCTGGCCGAGGCTCTTGAGCGCGCTCGCCACGGCCTGCTCGGCCATGAAGGGGCCGGGGACGTGGTACGTCGAGGCCCACCAGTTCCGCATCGACACCACGGACGGCATCGGCCGGCCCACGCCCGAGGGCGCGCACCGCGATGGCGTGGACTTCGTCGCCGTGCTGCTCGTCGGACGCCACGGCATCAAGGGCGGCGAGACGCGCGTCTTCGAGGCCGACGGGCCCCAGGGCATCCGCTTCACGCTGACCGAGCCCTGGTCCGCGCTGCTGCTCGACGACGCCCGGGTCATCCACGAGAGCACCCCCATCCAGCCCCTGGAGGCCCACGGCCACCGGGACACGCTGGTGCTGACGTTCCGCGCCCGGGGCTTCCAGGGCCCCGCCGCCCCCTGACGGACGCCCGGCTCAGGCCGGGTCTGGCCGGGCACACGCCGCGGCGCGCTCGAGCAGCAGGTCGCGCTCGCGGGCGTTGCGCGTGAGCGAGGCGGCGAGCGCGAACGCCTCGCGGGCCTCCACGAAGCGGCCCAGCTTGAAGAGCAGGTCGCCGCGCACGCTCGGCAGCAGGTGGTAGCCCTCGAGCGCGCCGTCCGCCATCAGCTCGTCGACGAGCACCAGCCCCGCCGCGGGACCCGAGGCCATGGAGACGGCGACCGCCCGGTTGAGCTCCACCACGGGCGAGGGCGCCACCTCGGCGAGCACCGCGTAGAGCGCCGCCATGCGCGTCCAGTCCGTCTGCTCGGCCGAGCCCGCGCGCGCATGACAGGCGGCGATCGCGGCCTGCAGCGCATAGGGCCCCCGCGCGCCGCCCAGGGCCTCGGCCCGCTCGAGCGCCTGCAGTCCCCGGCGGATGAGGAGGCGATCCCAGAGCGCGCGGTTCTGCTCGAGCAGCAGGACGGGTTGTCCGGAGGGCCCCCGGCGCGCCCGCGCGCGCGACGCCTGGATCTCCATGAGGCCCACGAGCCCATGGACCTCGGGCTCGTCCGGCACGAGTCCGGCCACGATCCGGCCCAGGCGCAGCGCGTCCTCGCACAGCGCGGGCCGCATCCAGTCATCCCCGGCGGTGGCCGAGTAGCCCTCGTTGAAGATGAGGTAGATGACCTCGAGCACCGACGCGAGCCGGGCCGTGAGCGCCTCGCCGCGAGGCACCTCGAAGGGCACGCCCGCCTCGGACAGGGTCCGCTTGGCCCGGACGATGCGCTGGGCGATCGTCGGCTCCGGCACGAGGAACGCCCGCGCGATCTCCCCCGTCGTCAGGCCGCCGAGCAGCCGCAGCGTGAGCGCGACGCGCGCCTCGGACGAGAGCACCGGATGGCACGCGATGAACACCAGGCGCAGCAGGTCATCGCCCAGGTCCTCGTCCAGCGCCGTCTCCAGGTCGCGCGCGCCCCGCCCTTGCACCTCGAGCATGTGCCCGAGCTCCTGGTGCTTGCCCTCCAGCAGCTTGTCGCGGCGCATCCGGTCGATGGCGCGATGCTTCGCGGCGGCCATGAGCCAGGCGCCCGGATTCTCGGGGACGCCGGCGCCGGGCCAGCGCTCGAGCGCGGCGACGAGCGCGTCCTGGGCCAGCTCCTCCGCGAGCCCCACGTCCCGCACGAAGCGCGTCAGGCCCGCGATGAGCCGCGCTGACTCGATTCTCCAGACCGCGGCGATCGTGCGATGCGTCGAGGATTCCGTCACGGCGCCGATATGCCCATGTCCGGCGCCCCACGCAATGTGCCTCGGACGCTCACGGGACATCCCCCTTGCCACGAGAACGGAATCCAAAGTAATCCCCGCAAAACCGGTTCGTTCGAGGACCGGTGGGCAATTCCCAGGAAAGGGACGGTTCCACATGAGCGCAGGCCACAGGACACACCGCTGGGCGCCGCTGTTCGCGATGGGCGGTGCGTGCTTCTTCCTCGCCGCGAGTCCGGCGGCGGCCCGGGTCGACACCCGGAGCGAGGACGCGGCCACGGGCCCGAGCCTCGCGACGCCGAGCTTCAAGGTCCTGGCCTTCTACCGAGGCACCTGGGACGCGGCCCACATCGACTTCATCAAGGAAGCCAACCAGTGGTTTCCGCAGGCCGCCGAGCAGCATGGCTTCAGCTACACGGCCACCACCAACTGGGACCTGCTCAACCCCACCACGCTCGCCCAGTACCAGGTGGTGATGTTCCTGGATGATCAGCCCCAGAGCGCGGCGCAGCGCTCGGCCTTCCAGCAGTACATGCAGAATGGCGGCGGGTGGATGGGCTTCCACGTCTCCGCGTTCACCACGTCCCCGGACAGTTGGAGCTGGTACCACCACCAGTTCCTCGGCTCGGGCGCGTTCCGCACCAACACCTGGGGCCCCACCACCGCGGTGCTCAAGGTGGAGAACCGCACCCACCCCGCCACCACGGCCCTGCCGGCGACGTTCACCTCCGCGGTGAGCGAGTGGTACGGCTGGAGCAACAACCTGCGGAGCAACGCCGACATCCAGGTGCTCGCGTCGGTGGATTCGGTGAGCTTCCCCCTGGGCACGGACCCGAACCAGTCCTGGTACAGCGGGGACTACCCCATCCTGTGGACGAACAAGAAGTTCAAGATGCTGTACGCGAACTTCGGCCACAACGCGATGAACTACTCCAACAACACCCGGCTGTCCTCGACGTTCGCCAGCGACACCCAGAACCGCTTCCTCATCGACGGGCTCAAGTGGCTGGGCGGGGCCGGGACCACGCCCCCGCCGTCCACGTCCCCCATCTCGCCGACGGCCTGGTACACCCTGATCAGCAAGAGCTCCGGCAAGTGCGTGGACGCGCGCGCGGCGTCCTCGGCCGACGGCACCGTCATCCAGCAGTACGCCTGCAACGGCACCCAGGCCCAGCACTACCAGTTCCAGACCACGAGCGGCGTCTACATGCGCGTCAACAGCCGCCTGGACAGCGTGCGCTCCCTGGACGTGAAGGACGTGTCCACGACCGACGGCGCGAACATCCAGCTGTGGTCCTACAGCAACGGCAACAACCAGCAGTGGCAGCCCGTGTCCGAGTCCGGGGGCACCTGGCGCCTCGTCAACCGCCACAGCGGCAAGTGCCTGACCACGGAGGGGACGGCCGACAGCGCCCCGATGACGCAGCGCACCTGCAACGGGGGACTCGCCCAGTCCTTCACCCTCACCGCGCAGCCGTAGGCCGGATGCGTCCCGCCCGCGGGGGCCAACCCCGCGGGCCCTTCCGCTGGAGCGTCAGACCTGGGATAGGGGGGCGGGGAGGAAGCACGTCATGACGTACATGCTGTTGATCATGGAGAACGCCCAGGAGCGTCGCGAGCGGCCCTCGGACGAGGGCCGCGAGAAGATGGATCGCATGATCCGCTTCGGCGAGGACCTCAAGGCCCGCGGGTTGTTCCGGGCCAGCGAGTCGCTGCGCACCGACGCCGTCCGGCTCACCCACCGCGGGGGCCGGCGCGTCATCAGCGATGGGCCTTTCTCGGAGGCCAAGGAGCTCATCGGGGGCTTCTTCCTGGTGGAGTGCGAGACGCGCGAGCAGGCGCTGGCGCTCGCCCAGGAGTGCCCCGCCGCCGACTGGGCCACCATCGAGGTGCGGGAGCTCGGCCCCTGCTACAACGAGGGCTGAGCACGGCGAGGCGCCGCCCTGAAGAGGGCGGCCCCCCGGGGTGGTGCTACTTCGTCACCGGCACCTGCTTGGGGTCTCCGGCCACGGCCTGGGCGAGCCCCTTCTCCACGCGCGCGCCGTAGTCCTTGTCCGCCTTCTTGAAGTGCTCCACCTGGCGCTTCTGGATGAACTCCGGCACGGACCGCATGGCGCCCACGATGTTGTTCACCAGCAGGGCCTTCTGCGGCTCGTTCATCAGCCGGTACAGGTCGCCCGCCTGCGTGTAGTAGTCCTCGTCGCCGCGGTGGTTGTGGCGGCCCATGTTGCCGGTGAGCGCGTAGGGCGGCAGGTGCCCGTCGTTGAGCTCCTGGACATCGTCGAAGCTGTTGGGGTGGTAGTTGTGCCCGAACCCTCCGTTGCCATCCGTGCGCCCGGCACCGTCCCGGTGGTAGTGGTGCACCGCGCTGGTGGGCTTGTTGACCGGGATCTGGTGGTAGTTCACACCCAGCCGGTAGCGGTGCGCGTCCGCGTAGGAGAACAAGCGGCCCTGGAGCATGCGGTCCGGCGAGAAGCCCAGGCCCGGCACCACCGCGGAGGGCGCGAAGGCCGCCTGCTCCACGTCGGCGAAGTAGTTGTCCGGGTTGCGGTTAAGCACCACCTCGCCCACCACGATGCGCGGGTAGTCCTTCTGGCTCCACACCTTCGTCACGTCGAAGGGGTTGTGCTTGTAGGTGAGCGCGTCCGCCTCGGGCATGATCTGGATCTCCAGGCTCCAGCGCGGGAAGTCGCCCCGGGCGATGGCCTCGAAGAGGTCGCGCTGGGCGTAGTCCGGATCCGTGCCCGCCAGCTCGAGCGCCTTCTCGGGGGCGAGGTTGCGGATGCCCTGCTTCGTCTTGAAGTGGTACTTCACGAAGAAGCGCTCGCCCCGCGCGTTCACCATGCTGAAGGTGTGGCTGCCAAAACCATCCATGTACCGGTAGCCGTCCGGGATGCCCCGATCACTGAAGAGGATGGTCACCTGGTGGAGCGACTCGGGATGCAGGGACCAGAAGTCCCACTGCATCGTCGCGTCCTTGAGGTGCGTGCGCGGATGGCGCTTCTGCGTGTGGATGAAGTCCGGGAACTTCGAGGGATCCCGCAGGAAGAAGACGGGCGTGTTGTTGCCCACCAGATCCCACACGCCCTGCTCCGTGTAGAACTTGATGGACCAGCCGCGCGGATCCCGCTCGGTGTCCGCGCTGCCCGCCTCGCCGCCCACCGTGCTGAAGCGGATGAACACGGGCGTCTTCTTGCCCACCTGCGAGAAGAGCGCCGCCTTCGTATACCGGGAGATGTCCTGGGTGACCGTCAGCTCGCCGAAGGCCCCCGAGCCCTTGGCGTGCACGACCCGCTCGGGGATGCGCTCGCGGTTGAAGTGCGCGAGCTTCTCGAAGAGGTGGAAGTCCTCGAAGACGATGGGGCCGCGCTCGCCAGCGGTCAGGGAGTTCTGGTTGTCGTAGACCGGGACACCATTGGCGGTGGTCAGGAACTTTTTCGTGGACATGACGCGGGGCTCCTTTGCGTGTCCGAGGGACACGGGGGTTCACGGCGATGGACACAAGATGCGCCCCGGCGCCCCGCGCGACCAATACATCCTCCCGCTCTGTCTGATAGGCCGTACCTATCGAAGTCGGCTGCCTGACAGGTGGATTCACGAGCGGAGCCCGGGGAATTCACGCGAGGTGAAGGCCCGCGCGGCCCGGGTGCCGCGGACCGTCCAGAACCTGTCATTCGAGGGGGGCGGGCGCGCGGGAACACGGGTCCTGGCGAGCGCTCCGCCCGAGCGGTCGAGAGCCCCGTGGGTATGCTGCCACGCGCGGACGTCCGCGCCCGCGCGCCCTCCTCCCAGAATCCGGACCATGACCCTTTTGAAGTCACGACTCGAACAATTCGGGTCCGCGCCCGCGTTGATCCACCGGGAAGCGATGGTGAGCTACGCCGAATTGGTCGATCGCATGAACACGTTCATGACCGCGCTCGTGGCGGAAGGCATCGCGCCGGGGGCCCGGGTCGCGTTGCGCGGCGATTTTTCGCCCAACACGGTGGCCCTGCTGCTCGCGCTCATCGAGCACGGGAACATCGCCGTGCCCCTGGGCACCTCGGCGCGCGCCCAGCACGCCCAGGCGTTCGAGATCGCCCAGGTCTCCCACGTGTTCGACTTCGACGCGGACGACACCTGGCGCGCCCACCCGGTGTCCATGACGGGGGAGCCCCACCCCATGCTGGCCGGCCTGCGGGCCGAGGGCCGCGCGGGCATCGTCTTCTTCTCGTCCGGGTCGAGCGGCACGCCCAAGGCGATGCTGCACGCCGTGGATCGCATGCTCGAGAAGTTCACCCGGCCCCGGCCCCCCCGGCGCACGCTGAGCTTCCTGCTGCTGGATCACGCCGGGGGCATCAACACCCTGTTGGGCATCCTCACCGCGGGCGGGACCCTGGTCACGCCGGACGGCCGCACGCCGGAGGCCATCTGCGCCCTCATCGCGAGGCACCGGGTGGAGTTGCTACCCGCCACGCCCACGTTCCTCAACGTCCTGCTGCTGTCCGGGGCCCACGAGCGCCATGACCTGTCCTCGCTCCAGCTCATCACCTACGGCACCGAGCCCATGCCCGCCTCGACGCTCAAGGCGGTGCACCGGGCGCTGCCCTCCGTGCGCATCAAGCAGACCTATGGCCTGAGCGAGCTGGGCGTCGTCGCCACGCGCTCGGAGGCCGAGGACTCCCTGTGGATCCAGCTCGGCGGCGAGGGCTTCGAGACGAAGATCGAGGCGGGCACCCTGCGCGTGCGCGCGCGCACGGCGATGCTCGGCTACCTCAACGCGCCCTCCCCCTTCGACGCCGAGGGGTGGATGGACACGGGGGACGCGGTCGAGGTCCGGGGGGACTACGTGCGCATCCTCGGCAGGCAGTCCGAGCTCATCAACGTGGGCGGCCAGAAGGTGTTTCCCCAGGAGGTGGAGAACGTCATCCTCGGCCTGCCCAACATCCGCGACGTGTTGGTGGAGGGCCGGGCGAGCCCCGTCGTCGGTCAGGTCGTCGTGGCCACGGTCCAGCTCGCCCAACCCGAGAGCGTCGAGGAGGTGCGCAAGCGCGTGCGCGAGCACTGCCGGAGCACCCTGGATGCCTTCAAGGTCCCCGCCTTCGTGACGGTCACGGACCGGGACCTCTCCACCGAGCGCATGAAGAAGGCGCGCGTGAGGACGAATCATGGCTGAGAAGACACTGGTCATCGTGAGTGGCGGCAGCAGGGGCCTGGGGGAGAACCTGGTGCGCGCCCTGCTCGCGGACGGGCACGCGGTCGCGACGTTCAGCCGGGCACGGACGCCCTTCCTGGACGCGTGCGCGGCCGAGCATCCGGACGCCTTTTATTGGGAGGAGTGCGACATCACCGACGCGCCCCGGCTCGCGAAGTTCGTCTCCACGAGCACGCGCCGCTTCGGGCCCACCACGGCGCTCATCAACAACGCGGCGTTCGCCACCGACGGGCTCTTCCTCTTCGCCAAATCCCAGGACATCCACCGGGCGCTCGCCGTGAACGTGGAAGCCCTGATGAACCTGACCCAGCTGTGCCTGGCGGGCATGGTGCGCGTGCGCAAGGGCGTCATTATCAATGTCACGTCCGTCTCCGGGCTGCGCGGCATCAAGGGCGCCGCGGCCTATGGCGCGACGAAGGCCGCCGTGGATGGTTTCTCGCGGGGGCTCGCGCGGGAGATGGGCTCGCAAGGCATCCGCGTCAACTCGGTCGCGCTCGGCTACTTCGAGTCCGAGCTGAGCAAGGAGCTGCTCGAGTCCGAGCAGGTCCAGAAGATCGTCGAGCGCACCCCGCTCAAGCGCGTCGGCCAGGTGGGCGAGATGGCCGACGTCATCCGATTCCTGTTATCCCCGGCGGCGGGTTTCATGACGGGACAAACCCTGGTGGTCGATGGAGGCCTGACGTGCTGAACATCAAGGACACAGTCTGCAAGGCGCTCAACGAAGTCCTCGCGGAAGAAGGACGGCGGCTCGAGTCCACCGACGAGGGGACCCGACTGTCCTCCTTGGGGCTGGATTCACTGACGATGGCGCGGGTGATCGTCACCCTGGACTACGAGTGTGACGTCTCGCCCTTCACCCAGGGGGGCGTCGACGTGACGAGCGTGCGGACGCTCGGAGACCTGGTCCAGGCGTACGCGGGCTCGAGCGCGGCGGACACCGTGCCGCCCCCGCCCCTGGAGGCGGACGCCACGCTCGCGGCGGACATCGTGCCCGCTCCGACGCCAGCCGAGGGGACGGAGATCCTCCTCACGGGCGCCACGGGCTTCCTGGGCAATCACCTGCTGCACGAGTTGCTCGAGCAGACGGACAGCACCATCACCTGCCTGGTGCGCGCCCACGACGACGCCGCGGCCCTCGGCCGCGTGGCCAAGAGCATGGAGCGCCGGGGCCTCGCCCTGGGCAGCCGGGCCGCTCGGGTCCGCGCCCTCGCCGGAGACGTGTCGCTGCCGCGCTTCGGGCTCACCGAGGCGGCCTATGCGCAGTTGGCCTCGCGCATCGGCGCCGTCCACCACTGCGCCGCGTGGATCAACTTCCTCTTCCCCTACGCCACCCTCAAGCCCTCGAACATCGTGGGCACCGAGGAAGCGCTCCGCTTCGCCTGCGCGGTGCGCGCCAAGCCCTTCCACTACATCTCGACCCTCGGGGTGTTCTGTGGCCCGCAGCACGCGGCCCTCACGGTGAACGAGTCCACGCCGCCCGGGGAGTGCGGCCCGCTGGCGCTTGGCTACGAGCAGACGAAGTGGGTCGCCGAGCGGCTCGTGCTCGAGGCGCGCGCCCGGGGCCTGCCCGTCACCGTCTACCGCACCCCGTTCCTGACGGGCCACGCCCAGACGGGGGCCTGGGACGCGACGGACCTGTACCGGCTGATGCTGCGGGGGTGCCTGGAGCTCGGCGCGGCGCCGGACTGGAACCACGAGCTGGCCGCCGTCCCCGTCGACAGCGTGAGCCACGGCATCATCCGGCTGTCCCGGTTGGAGCAGGCCCGCGGGGAGATCTTCCACATGAGCCACCCCGCCCCCATCACGTGGCGGGAGTTCGTCACGCACATGGGCGCGAAGGGTCAGCCCCTGCCCCTGGTGCCCGTGTCGGAGTGGATCGAGCGGCTCCACGGCGCCCTCGAGCGGCGCGAGCCCAATGCCCTCGCCGCGGTCCGCCCGCTCTTCGAGCCCGATGCGACCGACGGGAAGACCATCCTCGAGCGGCTGGCGGTCGACCGCATGTCGATCCTCGGCTGTGCGCGGACCCAGGCCCTGCTCGCCGCGCTCGGGGTGCGCTATCCCGCCTTCACGCCCGAGTTGCTGAGCCGCTACACCGAGCGCGCCTCGACCGATCTGCTGGCCGCCTGACGGCGGGACGCGAGGAAGGCCAGGAGCGCCTCCGCCGCGCGGGGGGCGCCTCCCCCCTCGCGCAGGGTGGGCTGATAGGCCGCGATGCGCTCGCGGTAGCCCGGCTCCGTGTCCAGCCGCTCCACGGCCTCGCGCAGGGCCCGGGGCTCCGTCGAGGTGAGCGTGAGCCCCAGGCCGTGCCGGGTCACGAGCCGCGCGTTCAGGGGCTGGTCGATCCATCCGCCCCCCACGGTGGGGTGGACGGCCATGGGCACGCCGAACCAGAGGCTCTCCAGCACGGAGTTGGTGCCCCCGTGGGTGATGAAGACCCGGGCACGCGGCAACACCTCCAGTTGGGGAACGTACCGGCGCACGAGGAAGTTGGAGGGCGCGGCCAGCGCGCTGGGGTCCACCCCCGCGCCGCACGCCATCACCACGCGCCAGGGCGAGTCCCGGAAGGCCTCGACACAGGCCGCGAAGAAGCCCGGCTGCTGGTTCATGGACGACGTCCCCAGGGAGATGAGCAACACCGGGTGGCCCTCGAGCCACTCCAGGGGGAAGTCCCCCCGGTCTCCCCGGGGCGCGACCGAGGGCCCCACGAAGACGAAGCGCTCGTCGAAGCGCTCGGCATCCGGCTGGTGGCCGCGCGGAATGGACAACAGGTTGAGGTCCGCGAAGGCCTCGAAGCCTCCCGGGACGTTCATGGCGGGCACGGCCCGCTCGCGCTGGAGCTTCCAGGCCTCCCATTTGAATCGCACCAGCGCGCCCAACGCCGCCAGGGGGGGCGGCCCGCCCATGTCCGCCTTCATCTCCCGCGTGAGCGACGGCGCCCCTCGCGCGAAGGCCATCTCGAACTGGACCGCGGGCACGCCCAGCGCCCGGGCCACCGAGACGCCCCACTGCGCGATGGGATCGTAGACGACCGCCTCGGCGCCCAGCGCCCGGGCCGCGTCCACCATGTGGGGCAGCTCGTGCAGGGCCTGACGCATCTGCTCGAACAAGGGCGCCATCAAGTCCTTCACCCGGGGCAGGCCGCCGTGCGCCACCTGGAAGGGCGACGGCAGCGCCAGGCCATTGCCCAGCCGGTGCGTCGTGGCGCCCGTCGCCCGCGCCACCTGCTCGAACGCCTCGTTCACGAAGAACACCACGTCGTGCCCCCGCGACACGAGCTCCCGCGCGAGGGGCAACATGGGATTGACGTGGCCAGGGCTCAGCAGCGGAAAGAAGAGGACCTTCATGCGCCGCGCCTCAGTAGCCGAGCCGCTCGGCCACGTAGTGCTCGAGCTGCCGGTGCCAGGTGGACCAGTCGTGGGGCATGTCGTGGCCCCAGATGTCCAGGTTGTGGGGAATGCCCCGCTGGTGCAGCAGGTGGCTGAAGTGCTCGGAGAACTCCGGGTACTCCCACGCGCCCCGGCTGCTCACCAGGTGGATCCGGCTGTGGTGGCGCAGCAGGTCCATCCCGTGGCCCTCGGCCAGGTTCGGCACGTAGGAGACAGGGTTGTTGAAGTAGACGTCGTCACTCCAGTAGCCGTGGAGGAACTCCGACTGGAGATCGTAGAGGCCGCCCAGCCCGAGCAGCAGCTCGAACTGATCCGGACGCCGGAAGAAGGCGTTGGCGGCATGGAAGGCACCGAAGCTGGCCCCCGCCGCGCCGATGCGCGCGTGCTCGTTGCCCAGACAGTGGCGCACGTGCGGGACCACCTCGTTCTCGATGTACTCGGAGAAACGCGCCTGGTTGTGGGCCTTCTCGTGCATGGGCATGCCGGGATTCATCCACGCCCAGGGGTTGATGCTGTTGATGCTGAAGAGCTGGAAGCGGCCGGCGCTCAGGTGATGCGCGACGGCCTGGATGAGCCCCATGCGCTCGGCCTCGAGGAAGTCGCCTCCCGCGGTGGGAAACAGCAGCAGGGCCGGGCCCCAGTGGCCGTAGCGGACGATGGGCATGTCCATGCCCAACCGGTGGCTGTACCAGCCGTGGAGTTCCCGGCGGAGATTCGGATCGACGGATGACATGAGGGCGAGTTCCTCGTGGAGGGTCCACCCCCATCTAGCCCAACCCCCTCCCGGTCCGTCATGGGAATCTAGGGCGCGTCTGTCTCGGAGAGCCGCTCGCGCGTGACACGGGGCGCGGGCCCCTCGGCGCGGGAGACGAACCCATGGGCATCCAGCTCCACGTTCAGCGACCCGGTCCCCACCTTCAGCGTGGCGGCCCGGGGTCCCTTGCCCGCGCGCCGGCGCGCCACCACCTTCGTCGGCGCGGTGGGATGGGCGGAGGGCTCCCACATCACCACCTCCACGGGCTTGCCGCGCTGGAGCAGGGTGTCCCGCAGCCGTTGCGCGAGGCCCACGTCCCCCACCACCGTGCCCTTCATGCGTGCCTGGACGTCCTTGCCCGCCCACTGTCCCTGGACCTGGGAGCCTCCGTCCTGCTCGCGGGTGAGGACCAGGCGCCCCACCACGGTGTCTCCGCGCCGCTCCTCGTAGCTCTCGCGCACGAGCAGGCCCGAGGTGTCCGCGTGCGCCTGGACGTTGATGTCCTCGAACTGGAGCTCGGAGGGGGGCCCCGGACGCACCCGGGTGGTGGTGCGCTCGAGGACCGTGCCTCCCGAGCGGGCCCCGAACACGGCGGTGGACTGGAACCCGAGCACCTGCTCGCCCTCGCGCAGCACCTGCACCTCACTGAAGACGGAGGCCACGGGCTTCTCGGCCGCGGTGGAGGTGAGCCCCGTGGCCAGCGACGCGGTGACGTCGAGGAACGTCCGCGGGAGGCCCTGCTCCTCGTGGTAGCAGGCCTTGGGCAGCGCGGGATCCGCATGGACCATCATCAGGATGCGGCCCACCTTTCCGCCCTGGGAGACCTCTCCTTCCAGGTAGAGGGCCGGGCTCCTCGCGAGCGTCTTCACGTCCGTGGCCCGCACGCGCTCGAACTTGATGCGCGCCTGGAACGTGTTGATCAGCGAGCGCGCCGTGGCCCCGGCATCGATGGGGTTGGGATAGAACAGACAGGAAATGGGCCGGCTCGTGCCCAGGGGGATGCTGACGGTGACGACGCCGTTGGGTCGCTTCTGGACCGTCGGCGCGCCCGCCGCGAGCACCGCTCCCCGAAAAGGAGCCTCGGGGGACTCCACCTGGACGCGGGACAAGGGCGTCTTCAACTCGTCCCCGGACACGGGTCCGGCGGACAGCAGCGCGAGCAGCGCGAACGAACGGAACAAGGGCATGCCGCACCTTAAGGGACTTCGTCCCGCCCGGAGAACTCCGCCAGGGGGAGGAGCCGCTGGTCCTCCTCGAGGACGAACTCCAGGGTCGGGCCCCGGCGCGACGCCTCCCACCCGCGCGTGCGCGCCGCCGCGATGACCTGGGCCACCAGGCCCGGCTTGATGCCACGGAACACGAGCCCAGGTGAGGCCGGAGACGCGCGCACCCGGAGCCGCGTCAAGTCCGAGAAATGAACCCAGACGTCATCGTGCCGTACCCACACGTGCAGGGCCTGGCCCGTCGCCTCGTCCGCGACGATCGACAGGAGCCGATAGGCACCGCCCTCGCCGAGCGTTCGTGAGCCCCGCACGCTCCAGCGATAGGTGACACCCTCGACATTGATGCGGCGTCCTCGTCCATGGCTCGCCATGCCCGCGTCTCTAACACAGTCGCAACCCCGTATAGCCCGTCCAGCCAGAAATTCCTTCGGAGTCCGTTTTATTTGGCGGCGAAAGAATATGCTGGCGCCGCGCACGTCGGGGGGGCGCGGTCCTCCCTGGCGAAAGGCCGCGCGGTCTTCCCTCTCAAAAAGAGCCAACCCCCTATGCATGAACGCTGGATGAAACGAGGCCTGGGAACCCTGTCCTTGATGGCAGTCCTGGGATGTCAATCACCGGAGGCCCCTTCGACGGGAGCGACGGAGGTCGCGACGCCCCTGAGCAGTGGACTCGACTTCGAGGTAGCGGAGGTCAGCACGCCCCCCAGCGCCGCACCCGGAAGCCCTGTCGGCGTTTCGGTCACGCTGTGCAATCGCGGCGGCCCATCCGGGTATGCCTCCGCGGAGCTCGTCCTGTCGGCGGACACCACCTGGTCCGCGGAGACGGATTTCCCCGCGGGGGTGACGTCCTCCGCCCTGCTCATGCCGGGTCAGTGCACCCAACGCCAGACGCAGCTCTCCCTCCCCCCGCTCACCGAGGGCTCCTGGTACGTCGGGGCCCGGCTCACCCAGGGCGACGAGAATCCCGGCAACGATTTGCGCTTCAGCGCTCCGATGAGCGTGGGCATCCGGGAGGACTTCGTCGTCACCGCGGTGAAGGGTCCCGACAGCGTGCGGCCGGGAAGCCCCCTCACCGCCGACATCACCGTGTGCAATCAGGGCACCCAGACCGCGAGCACCCAGGTGGCCCTGGTCCTCTCCGAGGACACCACCCCGCGCGTCCCCGGTGACGCCTCGCCGCCCGAGGACACGCTGGTGGGACTCGCCCAGGTGCCCTCCCTTGCCCACGGCCAATGCAGGACGGTGACCGCGTTCGGCGATGCCACCCCTCCGCCTGGCGCGGCTCCCGGAACGCGCGCCTTCCACCTGGGCGCCGTGGTGGATCCGTTCAACACCCAGGTGGAGTTCCGCGAGGACAACAACACCTACGCGGGCGGGCTGCTGGGTGTGGGCCAAGGGCCGGATTTCGTCATCACCTCGGTCACGGGCCCCACCAGCGTGAACCCTGACCAGCGGCTCATCAGCCAGGTCACCGTCTGCAACCGGGGAACCGAGAGCGACAGCGCCCGGCTCTTCCTGGTGCTCTCCGAGGACGAGAACATCCGCGCTCCCGGCGCCGCCTCGCCGCCCGAGGACTCGCTCCTCGGGGAGTTCCCGGTGCACCCGCTCCAACCCGGCCAGTGCACGCCGGTGTCCATCGACGCGAGCGCCATGCGTCCGCCCTCCGTGTCCCCCGAGACGCGCGCCTTCCACCTGGGCGCCGTGGTGGAAGCCTCCTCTCCGAACCGGGAACTCATCGCGAGCAACAACACCCACCCGGGCTACCTGTTGGGCGTGGGCCAAGGGCCGGACTTCGTCATCCGCTCGCTCACGGGCCCGGCCAGCGTGGAGCACGGCCAGTCCTTCACCGCCCAGGTCACCGTCTGCAACCAGGGCACCCGCTCGGGAAGCACCCAGCTCGTCCTGCTCGCCTCCGAGGACGCTCAGTTCGACTCCGCCTCCACGTTCGGCCAGGGCCCGGACGCCTTCGTGGGTGACATGCATGTGCCCACGCTCCAGCCGGGCCAGTGCACCCCGGTCTCCATTCCCGGCTACATCCCCTCGTACGCCTTCTCCTCCGAGACGCGCGCGCTCCACCTGGGCGCCATCGTGAACCCGCGCCCTCCGGGTTATCCGGGCGAGGAGCTCATCACGAGCAACAACACGCACACGGGCTACCTGCTGGGCGTGGGCCAAGGGCCGGACTTCGTCATCCGCTCGCTCACGGGTCCGGCCAGCGTGGAGCACGGCCAGTCCTTCACCGCCCAGGTCACCGTCTGCAACCAGGGCACCCGCTCGGGAAGCACCCAGCTCGTCCTGCTCGCCTCCGAGGACGCGCGGTTCGACTCCGCCTCCACGTTCGGCCAGGGCCCGGACGCCTTCGCGGGTGAGACGCATGTGTCCTCGCTGCAGCCGGGCCAGTGCACCCCGGTCTCCATTCCCGGCTACATCCCCTCGTACACCTTCTCCTATGAGACGCGCGCGCTCCACCTGGGCGCCATCGTGAACCCGCGCCCCCCGGGTTATCCGGGCGAGGAGCTCATCACGAGCAACAACACCCACGCGGGCTACCTGCTGGGCGTGGGCCAAGGGCCGGACTTCGTCATCCGCTCGCTCACGGGTCCGGCCAGCGTGGAGCACGGCCAGCCCTTCACCACCCAGGTCACCGTCTGCAACCAGGGCACCCGCTCGGGAAGCACCCAGCTCGTCCTGCTCGCCTCCGAGGACACGCGGTTCGACTCCGCCTCCACGTTCGGCCAGGGCCCGGACGCCCGGGTGGGTGAAACGCCCGTGCCCTCGCTCCAGCCGGGCCAGTGCCTCCCGCTCTCCATTCCCGGCTACATCCCCTCATCTCCCTTCTCCTACGAGTCGCGAGCCGTCCACCTGGGCGCCATCGTGAACCCGCGCCCCCCGGGTTATCCGGGCGAGGAGCTCATCACGAGCAACAACACCCACGCGGGCTACCTGCTGGGCGTGGGCCAAGGGCCGGACTTCGTCATCCGCTCGCTCACGGGTCCGGCCAGCGTGGAGCACGGCCAGTCCTTCACCGCCCAGGTCACCGTCTGCAACCAGGGCACCCGCTCGGGAAGCACCCAGCTCGTCCTGCTCGCCTCCGAGGACGCGCGGTTCGACTCCGCCTCCACGTTCGGCCAGGGCCCGGACGCCTTCGTGGGTGACATGCATGTGCCCACGCTCCAGCCGGGCCAGTGCACCCCGGTCTCCATTCCCGGCTACATCCCCTCGTACGCCTTCTCCTCCGAGACGCGCGCGCTCCACCTGGGCGCCATCGTGAACCCGCGCCCTCCGGGTTATCCGGGCGAGGAGCTCATCACGAGCAACAACACGCACACGGGCTACCTGTTGGGCGTGGGCCAGGGGCCAGACTTCGTCATCCGCTCGGTCACGGGTCCGGCGAACGTGGAGCACGGTCAGTCCTTCACCGCCCAGGTCACCGTCTGCAACCAGGGCACCCGCGAGGGGAGCGCCCCGGTGAGCCTGCTGCTCTCCACGGATGAGCAGATGGAGTTCCCCCAATCTCCGGCCATGTCGGGGGACATCCTGGTGGGCAGCACCTTCGTCAACGCGCTCCGCCCAGGCCAATGCGCCGCGCTCCCCATCTCGGGCCAGGTCCAGCCCCCGTTCACGCCGGCCCCCCGGAGCGCCTTCCACCTGGGCGCCGTCGTGGATCCGCGCCCCCCGGGTTATCCGGGCGAGGAGCTCATCACGAGCAACAACACCCACGCGGGCTACCTGCTGGGCGTGGGCCAAGGGCCGGACTTCGTCATCCGCTCGGTCACGGGCCCGGCCAGCGTGGAGCAGGGCCAGTCCACCACCGCCCAGGTCACCGTCTGCAACCAGGGCACCGGCCCGGGGGGCACGGACGTGGCGCTGGTGCTGTCCGAGGACGCGCACCTCCAGTTGGATTGGCCCCACAGACGCTCGCCGGACGTCGTGGTGGGCCATGCGCCGATCAGCACGCTCGCGCCGGGCCAGTGCGGCACGGTGTCCATCCACGGCACGGTCCATCCGCCCACCACGGGTCCGTCCGAGCCGCGCGCCTTCCACCTGGGCTCCGTCGTGAATCCGCATGAAGTGGAGTTCCCGGGCCAGGAACTCATCACGAGCAACAACACCCACGCGGGCTACCTGCTGGGCGTGGGCGAGGCGCCGGACTTCATCCTCACCGCGGTGGAACATCCCGTATTCACCCAGGGGGGCCAGCCGCTCACGACGCGGGTCACCGTCTGCAACCAGGGCACGCGCGAGGACTCCACGCGGGTGAGCGTGCTCCTGTCCACGGACACCACCCTGCGCGCGCCCGGCCCGGACGCCCCCTTCGCGGACGTGCTCGTGGGCGAGGCCTTCACGGGCAACCTGCGGCCCGGCTGGTGCGAGACGGTGGCCATCACCGCGCCGGTCTGGCCGTTCCCGCCGAGCGGTCCGGGAGCCCCGGGGCCGGTGTACGTGGGGGCCGTGGTCAACCCGGCGCCCTCGACCATGGAGCTGCGCACGGACAACAACAGCCTGCTCGGTGGGTGGATGTACATCGCCCCCTGACGCTTTGACAGGCTCGGAGCGGAAGTGGGATCCTCCCGCTTCCGCTCCCATGCTGCTCCAAGACTCCCTGCACGCCTCCCTGTCGGATCCCACCCTCGAGGTGATGAACTTCTTGAACGAGATCGCGCTCCGCTACCCGGACGCCATCTCCTTCGCGCCCGGTCGGCCGCACGAGAAGTTCTACGATCCCCAGCAGCTCACCACCTACCTGGACGCGTACACACGCCACCTGCGCGAGGCGCGGGGCTTCTCCGAGGAGCGCATCCGCACCAACCTCTTCCAGTACGGCCGGACCAACGGCCACATCCACGATCTGATCGCCCGGATGCTGGAGAAGGACGAGGGCATCCGCGCCGCGCCCGAGTCCATCGTCGTCACGGTGGGCTGCCAGGAAGGCATGTTCCTCGCCCTGCGCGCGCTGTTCTCCCAGCCCACGGACGTGCTGCTGGTGGGCATGCCCTGCTACATCGGCATCACCGGCGCCGCGAAGCTCCTGGACATCGCGGTCGCCCCGGTGACCGAGGGCGAACAGGGCTTGGATCTGCACGCGCTCGAGGCGACGCTGGAGGCCCTGCGGGCCGAGGGCAAGCGGCCCCGGGCGCTCTACCTCGTCGCGGACTTCGCCAACCCGTCCGGGCGCAGCCTCCCGGCCCCCGAGCGCGCGCGCCTGCTGGAGATCGCCGCGCGCGAGGACTTCCTCATCCTCGAGGACAACCCCTACGGCTTCTTCTCGCGCGAGGGGTCGCGCAAGCCCACGCTCAAGTCCATGGATACGCGCGGCCAGGTCATCTACCTGGGCTCGTTCTCCAAGTCCGCCTTCCCCGGGCTGCGCGTGGGCTACGCCGTGGCGGATCAGCGCGTCACCGGCCCCTCGGGCGCGCCGCACCTGCTGGCCGAGGAGTTCTCGAAGATCAAGAGCATGCTCACCGTGAACACCTCGCCCATCTGCCAGGCGCTGATCGGCGGCATGCTGGTGATGAACGACTGCAGCCTGCTCGACGCCAACCAGGAGGCGATCCGCTTCTACAAGGAGAACATGGACGCGACGCTCCAGTCCCTGGCGCGCCACTTCCCCCGGAGCGAGGCGTGGGCCCGCGACGTGAGCTGGAACGTGCCGGACGGGGGCTTCTTCCTGGTGATGAAGTTGCCCATCGCGGCGGACGAGGCGCTGCTCGAGCAGTCCGCGCGGCAGCACCAGGTCATCTGGACGCCCATGCGCTACTTCTACCTGGGCACGGGCGGCGAGCACGAGCTGCGGCTGTCGGTCAGCTACCTCACGCCCGAGCGGATCGAGGAGGGCGTGGCGCGCCTGGCGCGGGTGCTGCGCGGCGCGCTGGAGCAGCGGCGGGAAGGCGTGGCCCGCGCGGGCTGAGCCTTCCCCCAGCGGCCCGGGCGGCTAGCCGCACTCGGCGGCGGGCCGCTCCTGGCGCATCATCTCCTGCTCCACGGACTGGTAGAGCGCGCGGATGTTGGCCGTGCCGAAGCCGTGGGCCTGCTTGCGCTGGATGAGCTCGAAGAAGAGCGTGCCCCGGTCATGGACCGAGCGGGTGAAGACCTGGAGCAGGTAGCCCGTCTCGCCCTCGCGATCCACCAGCACGTGGCCCGCGCGCAACGCCGACAGATCCTCGGCCAGCGTGCCCACGCGCGCCGGAAGCGCATCGTGGTAGCCGCGCGGACTGTCCAGCAGGGGCACCCGCCGCGCCCGCAGCAGGTCGACGGCCGCGAGGATGTCCTCGCTGAGGAAGGCCAGGTGCTGCACGCCCGCGCCCCGGTGGTTGGCGAGGAAGTGATCGATCTGCCCCGGACGCTTGCCGGGCATCGGCGCCATCATCGCGAAGCACACCCGGCCCGAGGCGTCCTGCACCACCTTGGAGGTCATGCCGCCGTAGCGCGTCTCCACGTTCTCCTCGTGGCTCTCGTGGAAGCCCAGCAGCCGCGCGTAGGCATCCACCGTCTCCTGGAGCGAGCCCGGCAGCAGGCACAGGGCCAGGTGGTCCACCGCCACCAGGGGCGTGGACGCGGTGGGCACCTCCCTCAACGGGAAGCGGCCCGGCCAGAAGTCCGCCACGGGCGTCTCGCGCTGGATGAAGGAGTGGACGAGGTCGCCCACCGGGGAGGCCACCGTCGCCCGCACGAGCCGGCCATGCGGCCCCTCGTACACCCGGGGCTCGTGCACTACGCTCGCGCCCCGCCGCACCGCTTCCTCGAAGGCCGCGACCGCGTCCGGCGTGCGGAACGCCACGTCCTTGATGCCGTCGCCGTGCACCGCGAGGAAATCGGCCACCTCGTCCGTGTCCGACCCGGGCCGGGTGAGCACGAGCAGGATGCGGCCCTGCTCGAGCAGCAGGCTCTCCCGACCGTGAGGTTGTCCCGACTCCGGCACGGAGCGGCACGTCACCCGGAAACCAAAACCGGCGCAGAACAGCTCCGCCGCGGCATCCAGGTCGCCGACGTACAGCTCCAGGTGATCAATCCCATCGAAGTTCAAGTGCAACCCTCTTCCTTCAGACCACCCTCACGGGCGGTAGACGAGCGACGCGTCGATGTCTTTCACGGTGGGACGTCCCGCCAACACCATGGCCAGCTCCAGCTCCTCGCGCAGCAGCGACAGGAGGTGGTGGACTCCGGGCTCTCCCGCGGCGGCCAGACCCCAGAGCACGGGACGGCCCACCAGCACGGCCCGCGCGCCCAGGGCGAGCGCCTTGAGCACGTCCGTGCCCCGGCGGATGCCGCCGTCCATCAGCACGGCGCAGCGGCCCTCCACGGCCCGCACCACCTCGGGCAGGGCGTCCAGCGCGGCCAGGGTGCCATCCAACTGCCGGCCTCCGTGGTTGGAGACGATGACGCCCTCCACCCCCACGGCGGCGGCCCGCGCGGCGTCCTCGCCGGTGAGCACGCCCTTGAGGAACAGGGGCAGGCGCGACACCGAGCGCACCCACTCCACGACCTCCCAGCTCATCGTCGTGTCGAAGGCTTCCTGGGCATGCAGGGCGATGCCCGAGTGGCCCTGCGCGCGCGTGGACAGGGTGGCCGTCAGCTCCTGGGTGAAGTTGACGGCCTGGACGTGCGGCGGCAGACCGAAACCATTGCGCATGTCGCGCTCGCGCCGGCCGATGCGGGGCGCGTCCACGGTGAGCACCAGGGCCTGGTAGCCCGCGGCCTCGGCGCGGCGGATGAGCGCCGCGGTGGCCTCGCGGCGGCGGAAGCAATACACCTGCAACCAGAGCGGCCCCGTCGCCGCGGCGGCCACCTCCTCCACCGTGCGGCTCGCGAAGGTGCTCACCACCAGCGGAATGCCCAGGGCTCCGGCCGCGCGCGCGGTGGCCACCTCCCCCTCGGGATCCACCAGACGGTGATAGGCCATGGGCGCCACCAGCAGAGGCTGGTTCAGCGACAGGCCCGCCACCTGGGTGGACAGCTCGCAGCGCGACACGTCCACCAGGACCCGGGGACGCAGGTGCAGCCGGGCGAACGCCTCGCGGTTGGCCCGCAGCGTCACCTCGTCATCGCTGCCGCCCTGAAGGTAGTCCCACTGGGAGGGCTCCATGCGCGCGCGCGCCAGCGCCTCGTAGTCCTGCACGCACAGGGGCCTCGGCTGCGTCTTGTCCCGAGACTCGACGCCAGGGGCTCCCATCACGGCACTCCTCACTCAAATGAATCTACAGCTTAGCGGTTCTTCCCAGGCTCGCGCGAGGGGGGCCCCCCTCTACACTTCCCGTGCGAGTGGATCACAGCTCCACCGTGATGCGGTGGGACGCGGCGAACGAGCCCGTCACCTCGGGCGCCAGCGCGGCCCGCAGCGCCTGGAGCCCCGGCGTCACCGCGCCCTCGCGCCGCGCTGTTGCCCGCACGGCCACAGGCGCGCTCCCACGCAGGCGCAAGGTGAGCGTCCACCCCTCCTCCGGAGGCGCCACGACGTGGAGCACATAGGCGTCCCGGTCCCCGGCGAGCACGGGCAGCGCCGCCCCCAGGGACCAGCCCACGAGCGCGTCCCGTGGCACCTCCAGCCGCAGCTCCGCGCGCGGGGGCACGTCCCAGCGGACCGTCACCTCCCGCGCGCCCTCCTGTCGCGCCTCGTGCAGCACCTCCGCACGAGGCGGAGGGAACACGGGCGTCTGGAGCGGCAGGAAGACCTCCGGTCGCGTCCGCTCCGTGTCGGGCACGCCGGGCAGCATCGCGCCCAGGGGCAAGCCGTCCAGGCTCTGCACCACGCGGGTAGCCCCCTCGGGCGTCACCCGCTCGACGGCCCGGAGCCGACGCGGACGCTGCGCGCTGGAGGTCGGCACGAGCGCGAGCGCGCCCCACCCCACCACCGCGCACAGGCCCACGAGGCCCAGCACCCGTCGGCCCCCGGCCTCCCAGGGCCACACGAGCGGCACGAGCCAGGCCGCCGCCGCCAGGGGAAGCGCCACCAGCAGCGCGATGGCGCCGTCCAACGCGAAGGGCACCAATAGATGGCCCGTGAGCGGTACGGCCAGCGCCAGCACCCACCCCACGAGCTCCCCGGTCACCACCGCGCCGGGCAGGAAGGCCAGCACCCACCCCACGCCCCACCAGCGAGGCGCGAGCACGGCGACCCCCAGGCCCGTCGCGCCGCCCAACACCCAGAGCAGCGGCACGTACGCGGACCCGAGCCCCGCCGCCGACATCACCAGAAGGAAGACACCGCCCCAGAGCAAGGCCCCACTCCAGCGCTCGAGCCCGCGCACCGCCAGGTCCCCACCCCGGCGCGCGGCGCTCCGGGACCACGCGGCCTCCGCCGCGCACACGCCCACGAGTCCGAGCGCGCCGAAGGTCACCCCACCGAGCCACGGCCACGCGAACCAGCCGTGGGGACGGCCCAGCACGCCGCCCAACAGCAGCGCGCCCAGCAGGGGGACCGCCAGGCCCAGCACGCCCCCCAGGCCCGTCCAGGCGGCCCCGCGCAGCACGCCCCGGACGGACAGGCCTCGCCGACGGCTCGCCGCCCCCCAGGCCCCCAGGGTCAACGCCCAGGCCAGGGCCACGCCCAGCCATGCGACGCGCGGCGAGTAGACCACCATCACCCGATCCCACACGGAGAAGAAGGCCCCGACGGGGGCCTCGGGCACAGGCGTCCGCGCCGGGAGCACGAGCGCGCGAAGCAACGCGAGCGTGTTGTCCCCCAGGTGTTGGAGCGTTCCCGGTGCCAGGCGCCCGGGGCGATCGCCCTCCGTGTGGTACGCGTAGCCATCCTCCAGGGTCGCCAGGTCCACCCCGGGCAGCCGCGCGGCTGTGTACTCCTCGAAGTCGGTGAACAACGGCACGGCCCCGCTCCCCAGCAGATCCTGTCCGAGCACCGAGCCCACCGGCTGGGGCACCGCGGCCGCGTAGGCCTCGAGCAGCCACGCTTGTCCGGGCCCGGCGCGAAACAGGAGCGCCTTGCCCGCGGCGCCCGTGGCATCCAGGTTGACGAAGGCGCGCACGTCCCGGGCCCAGGGATGCGCCAGGAAGCCCGCGGCGCCCAGCCGACCCGACTCCTCTCCCCCGTTGAGGTTGAGCACGACCGTCTGGCGCGGACGAGGCCCCGCCGCGAGGGCCCGCATCACCTCCACCCCCGTGGCCACGCCCAGCCCGTTGTCCGCCGCTCCGGGGCTCTCCGCCGGCGAGTCGTAGTGCGCCGACAGGAGCACCGCCTCGGGCCGCTCGCCCTCGTACCGGGCCAGCACGTTCACCACCCGGTAGACGACGAGCACCCCCTCCTCGAACCGTGTGCCGGACACCTCCTGGCGCTCCACCTCCACCCCCGGCAGAGCCCTCAACCGCCGCTCCAGCGACCGCGCCGCCTGATCGGCCTCGGACGAGCCCAGGGGCCTCGGGCCGATGCCGTCCGCCAGTTCCTCCACCAGCGGCCAGGCCCGCGCCTCGGAGAAGCGTCCGGCGTCCGCCGTGACGGGCAGCGGCGTCACGGGCTGGCGGGCCCAACCCCAGGCGCCCCCCCACAGGAGCACGCCCACGAGCGCGCCCCAGACGCCCGAGCGCGGGCTCACCACGCGATGTTCGCCTTGAGCAGCAGCGTGTCCGTGCCCGGTCCGCTCAGCAGGGCGCGCGGCAACAGGGAGCGGCTCGCCACGGCCCCCTCCAGCTCGGAGGGCTCCTCCTGCGCGCGCGAGTAGACGAGGAAGAGCGTCGAGCCGAGCCGGTACTCCCACCGCGCCACGAGGTTCAGGTTCAGCGCGGAGGAGTGGAAGCTCGGGTCCGTCTGGGTGTCCGTGGGCACCAGGTCACTCAACCGCAAGAAGCCCCGAGGCGGCGCCACGCCCAGGAAGAAGGGCCCGTAGTGCCCATAGCCCGAGAGCAGCTGCGCATAGGCCTGCAGCGTGAGCCGGGGAGTGATGACCACGAGCTGGCGCAGCGTGAAGGAGAGGAAGCGCGGCGTGAGCTGCGCGAAGAGGTGCCTGTCCGGACCGAGCGCCTCCACCCACCGGGGCCCGTCCTGGGTCGCCTCGTGGCCGGCCTGGAACTGCGTCTGGAAGCGAGGCAGCGGTCGCCACGTGACGCCCAGCTCCAGGGAGCTGCCCACCTGCCCGAGCGTGGCGCCCTGATTGAAGGTGCGGTCCACGTACCCCACGGCCGAGAAGGACAACGGCCGCGCCCGGTTCGTCACCGCGCCACAGATGACGTAGAGGAAGGTCGGCCGCTCGAAGGCGACGCCATACCCGTCGATCTCCCGGAGGTCCTGCCGTCGACCATCCGCGCCGCTCTCGCACCAGAAGTTCGAGGAGTCGGGGAACGTGGCGTCGATCGTGAGCATGGCGGACTTGTAGAGCCCCAGTCCCCGCCCATCCGCGGACCACCGGCTGTGTCCCTTGATCCCCAGCCACAGCTCGGCGAACGGGCCCCACCCATCGCTGTAGCCGTATTGGATGTGGGCGCTCGCGTCCTGCTCGTTCTGCACGGGTTGGAAGCCCGCGGGCGAGAGGTCCAGACGCGGCGTGGCCAACTGGTAGGTGAGCGTCGTGCGCCAGGGCTGACCGCCCAGCTTGCCGCCCTTGAGGTAGGTGCCGAAGCCCACGTCCCCCGAGCGCAGCAGCGTCCCGTCGCGCAGCCGCACGCCCTCGGGCACGAGCCCCGTCACC
Source organism: Archangium primigenium (assembly GCF_016904885.1). Taxonomy (NCBI): domain Bacteria; kingdom Pseudomonadati; phylum Myxococcota; class Myxococcia; order Myxococcales; family Archangiaceae; genus Melittangium; species [Archangium] primigenium. The sequence continues at coordinate 3,069,121 of NZ_JADWYI010000001.1, read as the reverse complement.
CGCGAGCCATCCACCTGGCCCAGGAGGACATACGCGCCATCCGGGTTGCGCAGCGAGAAGTCCACCGCCGCGCCCTGCCCGCCCTTGGTCTCGCAACAGTCCTGGGTGAGCGGGTTGACGGAGGTGATCATCGCCCCGGTGCGCACGCCCGGAGCCAGCTCGGCCCGCATCACCCCGGCCAGGTAGTTCGTCGGGGACTGGACCGCGGTGGGCAGCGAGCTGTTGGGCGCGAAGTGGAACGGACGCCGGGGATGGAACTGGTAGCGGCCATCCGGCGGCTCACGGTCCGGATGGGGATTCACCGCCCCCATCACCACCGCGTCCAACAGGCTCACCTGGAGCCCCTCGCGCACCGTCCCCGTGAGCTTCGCCGCGCCCAGCACCGGCGTCTCCAACCCGATGCGCCGCGAGTAGAAGAGCGTCTGCGCCGCGCGCCCGTTCTCCGCGCCCACCGGCAGGAACAGCTCCACCCCCTCCAGGAAGAAGGGGCGCTTTTCCGGGAAGAACACCTCGGCGGTGCCCAGATTCACCAACAGCCGGTCCGCCTCCACCTGACCGAAGTCCGGGTTCACCGTCGCCGTCAGCGTCAGGTCGCTCGTGAGGTTCGCCTGGAGATCCAACCCCACGTCGACCGAGGGCACGAGGCGCCGCGCCCCACCGCCCGGCGCGAACGATTGCGCGGTGAGCCGGCTGGCCACGTAGGGCAGCAGCGTGAGCTGGGAGCGGTGCTGGATGTCGCGCAGGCCCCGCAGGTCCCCGAAGCGCGACACCAGTGCGTTGGCCTCGCGTGGAATGACCACCGAGTCGAGCTGCTCCTGGGTCCGGGCGATCTCCCGGCGCACGTGGAAGCCCCAGCGCTGCTCGGAGGCCGTCGGAAAGCGCAACATCCGCAGCGGCAGGCGCATCTCCGCCGTCCACCCGACGTTCGTGACGACCGCGCTCCCCTCCCACATCCCATCCCAGTCCGTGGAGAGCGTGAGGTCATCGGTGAGGCGCCCGTCCTCCAGCGTGCCTCCCGCGTTGATGGAGAAGACGTAACCCGTGGTGCGATCGCGCAGGCTGTCGATCATCACCCGCACGACGTCCGATGCGGGAATGGCGTCGCGCCGACCCAGCCCCTGGTGGATGGCCTCCGGCTGGCTGTCGAAGGCGGTGATGCCCACGTAGAGGTTGGCGTCGTCGTAGAGCAGCCGCACCTCGGTCTTCTCGCTGGGCGCGGCGCCCGGCACGGGAAAACTCTGGGTGAACGCGGACAGCACCGGGGCCTCGGCCCAGGCCGGCTCGTCCAACCGGCCATCCGTCACCAGCTCTCCCCGGGCGCGCACCGCCAGGAAGAGCGCCCTCGGCTCCAGGGGCTCCTCGGCCGCCAGGACAGGCGAGGCGAGCACCAGTGCGAGCCCCACCCCCAGCGCTCCCACGATCTTCGATGCGGTGTCCATGGGCTCCCGATGGCCGAGGCGGCCTCGGGTCACCGGACGTAGACGCTCTTCTCGATGTCCACGTTCAGGATGACCCGGTTGCGCTGCGAGCGATTCCATACCTCGTGGTACTGCGTGTCGTCGAAGACAAAGCAGCGGCCCTCGCGCCAGGAGATGGCCTCCTTGCGCACCCGGGGATCCTTGGCGAGCCAACGGGGATAGACGGCCTCGATGAGGAAGACGGTGTTGAGGTACTCCAGTTCCTCCACGCCCTGCTCCGTCGCCGTGGCGTCCGGTGCCACCTGCCCCTCGGCGGTGAGCAGGCCCCGCTCCCGCAGGCGCGACACCGTCTCGTCGAGCACGGGCGTGGCCCCCGCGCGCCGCACCTGTCCCTGCACGGAGGAGTAGAAGCCCACCTGCCGCACCCGCTGGTTGAGGGCCTCGGCCACGGCCCACTGGAGCTTCCAGGCCTCGTCGGGATCCTCCGGGTGCTCCAGCGACGAGAGCGCCTGGAGCCGCGCGAGCACGTCGGCGGGCAGCACCTCGCGCAGCAGCCGCGCCGGCACGCCGGTGTTCGAGGGCCGCGCCAGCTCGAGCAGCGCGTCGGCGTGCCGGAAGTCGTTGGGCGAGAAGAGCTGCGAGCCCACGTGCATGACGCAGCCCTCGGGGACGATGAGGCCCAGGTGGCAGCGCAGCATGGTGGCGTCATTGCCGGTGTGCGACACGATGTGCGCGCCCGGCGCCAGGCACGAGAACCACACGCTGCGCAGGCCTGGAATGGCCTTCACGATGCTCGTGGTCACCGGACAGGCGGACGTCACGTCCTTGAACTCGGTCATGCCGCCCTTCTTCAGGAAGCTCGGGTAGAGGCGCTCCTCGAGCAGCGTGACGTGGAACCAGCGCAGGGCATCCCGCCCCTCGTCCCCGCCCACGTCCCCGAGCACGAAGCGCTCCTCGCGCTTCACCAGGCGGCCACTGGCCAGCAGCCGCTCGAAGCGCTCGCGCGAGCGCGGGAAGCGCCCGTCGGGCACGAGCCTGTCCTGGTGCGTGACGAAGAACTCGGGGTCGAAGACGAGCGCGTTCATGCCCCCCACCAGCCGGTCGATCATCGACGGCGTGCAGTCATGGGGCGAGCGGTACGAGGCCAGCTCCCGCATGGTCTCCTCGCCCAGCCGGGACTGGAGCAGCCGCGACTCGAACGAGTCCGGCGCGCCCAGCAGCACCATGAAGAGCGCCATCGGGTCCGTGCAGTCGGAGACCGTGAAGCGCGGCAGGTTCCGCACGTTCAGCCGGTTGTCGTAATAGAGCAGATCCAGCGTGGTCCACCCCGCCGTGTACACGTCCGAGTAGGCGTAGGGCTTGAAGCGCGTCTCGATCTGGTTCTCGATTTCCTTGCGGATCTCCGGGAAGCGCGACTCCAACTGCTGAACGAATGGGAACAGCTTCGTGTCGTGGAAGTTCATGGTGTTCCGCTCTGGAGAAGACGCCGCACGAGGGCACGGACGTCTCGGACATTCGGCTCGGTCAGGAGGGTGTAGTGATCGCCCGCCATCAGGGTGACATGAACCCCGCCGCGCGCCCAGGACGACCAACCCCAATCCCGGGTGGACGCCTGGCGGTGGCCCCCGTCCGCGGCGGCGATGAGGTGCAGGGCGCCGGCATAGGGGCCCGCGGGCCGGTAGCGGTGGAGCGCCGCCAGGTGGGTGCGGAAGACACCGTAGAGCCGCTCCAGCAGGGCGAGCGGCGCATCCGCCGGCAACACGCCCCGCGCCCGCACCACCTGGAGCACCTCGGACAGCGAGCCCCCCGGCGGCACGTCCTCCGCCGCGAGGCCCAGGTCCACCGCGAACGCCCCGCGCAGCAGCGCCTCGTCCTCGTCCGTCAGTGGCCGCTCGAAGCCCTCCAGGGTCGAGTCCAGCAGCAACAGCGTGCCCACGTCCTCGCCCGCCTCGCGCAACTGGCGCGCCAGCTCGAAGGCGATCACCCCGCCCATGGACCAGCCCGCGAGGTGGTAGGGCCCCGAGGGCTGCACCCGGCGGAGCTCCCCGAGATAGCGCGCGGCCATCGCCTCCACCGTCGTGTCCGCCTCGCCTCCGACCATGGCCTGGGATTGAAACGCGTACACCCGCCGGTCCTCCGTGAGCTCCCGCACGAGCGCGCGATAGCTCAGCACGTTGCCGCCCACCGGATGGAAGAGGAAGAGCGGCGGGGCCTCGCCCTGGCCGCCCAGCGGCACCAGGACGCCGCGCGTGCCCCCCGCCGCGGAGAGGGCCACCGCCAGCCCCTCCACGGTGCTCGTCTGGAAGAGCGTGGCGAGCGGCAGTTGCACCCCGAAGGTGGCCTCGATCCGGGCGATCAACCGCAGCGCCAGCATCGAGTGGCCCCCGAGCAGGAAGAAGTCGCTCGTGGCGCCGACGCCGCCCACGCCCAGCACCGCCTCGAAGATCTCCACCAGCGCCCGCTCGCGCTCGTCACGCGGGGGCACGACCGGCGCGGACATGCCCGGACCCGACTCGGTGAGCGCGGGCAGGGCCCGGCGATCCACCTTGCCACTGGAGGTCAACGGCAGACGCTCCAGCACGGCGAAGCGCGAGGGCACCATGTACTCGGGCAACACGCGCGCGAGCGAGGCTCGCAGCACGCCCTCCCACGCCGCGTCCGCCTGGCCCCCGCGCGGCGCCACATAGGCGACCAGCCGCGCGTCACCGCCCGGCGCCGAGCGCACCACCACGGCCGCCTCGGCCACGTCCGGCTCGGCCAGGAGCGTCGCCTCGATCTCGCCCAGCTCGATGCGGAAGCCGCGCAGCTTCACCTGGCTGTCCACGCGGCCCACGTACTCGACCGTGCCGTCCTCCAACCAGCGCGCCAGGTCCCCCGTGCGGTACATGCGCTCGCCGGGCGTGCGCGCGAGGGGGTCTGGAAGGAAGCGCTCCGCCGTCAGCTCCGGCCGTCCCAGGTAACAACGGCCGAGCTGGATGCCCGCGAGGTACAGCTCGCCGAGCGCCCCCGCGGGCAGCGGGTTGAGCGCGGCGTCCAGGACGTACAGCCGCGTGTTGAAGACGGGCGCGCCGATGGGCACGGTGTCGCGCGGGTCGTCCGCCCGGCACGTCCAGTGCGAAACGTCGACCGCGGCCTCCGTCGGCCCATAGAGGTTGTAGAGCCCCGCGGTGGGCAGCCGCTCGAAGAAGCGGCGCTGGAGGGCCGCGGGCAGCGCCTCGCCACTGCAGTAGACCCGGCGCAGCGCGTGCAGGTGCTCCACGCCCCGCTCGGCCAGGAAGAACTGGAGCATCGAGGGCACGAAGTGCGCCGTGGTGATGCCCTGCTCGGCCATCGTCCGCACGAGGTACACCGGATCCTGGTGCCCGCCGGGACGCGCCATGACCAGCCGCGCGCCCACGGCCAGGGGCCAGAAGAACTCCCACACCGAGACGTCGAAGCTGAACGGCGTCTTCTGGAGGACCCGATCCTCGGGGCCCAGGCCGTAGGCGGACTGCATCCAGAGGATGCGGTTGTGGATGGCCCGATGCGAGATGAGCGCGCCCTTGGGACGGCCCGTCGAGCCCGAGGTGTAGATGCAGTAGGCCGGGCTCTCCAGGGAGACCGCCACGGCGGGCGGAGCACTCGCGGCGTCGGCCGGAAGCCCCTCGCACCAGGCCGCCTCGTCGAGCACCCAGACCCGGCCCGCCCCCGGCGGAACACGCGCGGCCAGGGCGCGCGTGGTGAGCGTCACCCGGGGACGCGCGTCCTCCACCATGAAGGCCAGGCGCTCCGGCGGATAGCCCGGATCCAACGGCAGATAGGCACCACCCGCCTCGAGCGCGCCGTAAAGCGCCACCGTCATCTCCAGCGAGCGCTCCATGAACACGCCCACCCGCGACTCGGGGCCCACGCCCTCCAGGCGCAGCCGGTGGGCGAGCAGGTGGATGCGCGCCGCGAGGGCCGCGTACGTCAGCGTCTGGCCCTCGAACTCCAGGGCGATGGCCTCGGGCGTCCGCGCCGCCTGCGCCTCGAACAGCTCGTGCAACGGGCACGGATGCGCCCAGACGTGCTCCGTGCCATTCCACCCGAGCAGCAGGGTGTCGCGCTCCTCGGGGGTCAGCAAGGAGACCTGGCCCACGGGCGCGTCCGGCCGGGCGACCAGGGACACCAGCACCGTGCGCACATGCCCGAGCAACCGGTCCACGGCCTCCGCCCCGAAGCGCGCGGCGTCATAAGTGAGGCGCAATTCCAGCCGCTCGCCCGGGTACGCCGCCAGGTGCAAGGGGAAGCCCGTGCGCGGCAGGCCCCACTCCTCGACGGAGCCGAAGAGCCCTCCCGAGGGGCCCCGGACGGGCCAGGGGTCGACGACCAGGACACTCTCGAAGAGCAGGCGCCCCGGCGCCACTTCGCTCCAGCGCTGCACGCGCTCCAGGGGGGAGCCCTCGTGCTCGCGCACCTCGGTCTGGGCCTGTTGCAGGGCCCGCAGCCACTCGAGCACGGGACGCGCGGCGTCCACCGTCACGCGCGTGGGCAGCGTGTTGATGAGCAGGCCCACCATCTCGGTGACGCCCTCGAGTGGGGCCGAGCGTCCCGATACGAGCGAACCGAAGACGGCCTCGGACTCACCGGCATGCCGCGCCAGCACGAGTCCCCAGGCGCCCTGAAGCAGCGTCCCCAGCGTCACCCCGTGGCGCGCGCAGAAGGCCTGGAGCGCCGCGGCGTCAGGCGCCTCCAGCCGTGTGCCACGCCGCGCGTAGACGGGCTCCGTCCGGGCCGCCCGCACGTGCTCGCTGTGCGGCAGGGCCGTGGGCGAGGAGAAACCTCGCAGCGACTCCTTCCAGAAGCGCTCCAGCGCGCCCAGGTCCTGGGCCTCGCCGTGGTGCACGAAGCGCCAGAAGTCGGGAGGCGCGGCCAGCGGCGACGTGCGCCCCACCCGCTCGGCCTCGTAGAGCGCCGTGACCTCCGCCAGGAGCACACCCAGGCTCCAGCCATCGAGCAGGGCGTGGTGGAACGACAGCAGGAAGCGCCATGCGCCCGAGGCCGTGTGCCACAAGGTGATGCGCCAGAGCGGGCCCTGCTCGAAGGCGAAGCCCTCGGCCAGGTCCGCGTCCAGGCCGCGTCGCAGTTCCGCCTCGAAGGACTCTGGCGAGAGCGCCCGCGCGTCATGCACCCGCCAGTCGAGCCGAGGCTCGGCCAGCAGCCGCTGCACGGGGTGCGCGGGGTCCTCCAGGGAGAAGACGGTGCGCAATACGCCATGGCGCGCCATCGCGGTCCGCCAGGCGGCGCGCAGGGCGTCCACGTCCAGGCCCGCCTCCAGCACCGCGCCCACCTGCTCGAAGTAGTCCCGGGACGAAGGCGAGAACAGCGAGCGGAACAGCATGCCGCGCTGCATGGACGACAGCGGCGCCACCTCGCCGAGCGCCGAACCCGCCTCGGCCGCGCTCCGCGCCCCCACGACGAGCCGGGCGGACAGCGCACCGACGGAGGGGTGCGCGAACAACTCGCTCGCGGAGGTGGAGAAGCCCTCGCGCCGCAGCCGGGCGATGATGCGCATGGCGACAACGGAGTCCCCGCCCAAGGCGAAGAAGCTCTCGTCGAGCCCCACCGCGCTCCGACCGAGCGCCTCCGCGAAGATGGCGGCGACCCGGGCCTCGCGGGCATCCCGTGGCGCGCGCCCCTCGGACACGGGCGCCTCGGGCGGTGGCGGCAGGGCCTTGCGATCCACCTTGTTGTTGAGGGTCATCGGCAGGGCCGACAGCACCACGAACACCGACGGCACCATGTAGCCGGGCAGCCGCTCCTCCAGCGCGCGCCGCAGCGCCTCGGACGAAGGCGCCCCGTCCGAGCGCCCCACCACGTAGCCCACCAGCCGCGCGTTTCCGGGCGAGGTCTCCCGCGCCACCACCGCCGCGTCCCGCACGCCCGGCAGCGCGCGGAGCGCGGACTCCACCTCGCCCACCTCGATGCGGTGGCCGCGGATCTTCACCTGCGAGTCCTCACGGCCCAGCAGCTCCAGCCGTCCGTCCGCGCCCAGGCGCCCCACGTCGCCCGTGGCGTACAGCCGCGCGCCGGGCCGATCGCTGAACGGATCCGGCACGAAGCGCTCCGCCGTCAGGTCCGGTCGGCCCACGTACCCGCGCGCCACGCCCTCGCCGCCGATATAGACCTCGCCCGGCACGCCCTCGGGAACGGGCTCCAGGCGGCGGTCCAACACATGGAGGGACGTGTTGAGGATGGCCCGGCCCACCGTCAGCCGTCCGCCGCCCGGCGCCACCCGCTCCACGCTGGACCAGACCGTCGTCTCCGTGGGGCCATAGAGGTTCCACAACGCGCCCCCCGTGGCCGTCAGCCGCCGCGCGAGGTCTCCGGGCATCGGCTCGCCGCCACAGAGTTGGGTGAGCCGCCGGGGGTTGCTCCACCCCGCGTCGAGCAGCATGCGCCACGTCGTTGGCGTGGCCTGCATCACCGTGGCGCCCATCGACTCCAGCCGCTCCGCGAGCCGCCAGGCGTCCTGGGCCTCCTCCCGCGTGGCGAGCACCACCCGCGCCCCCACGCACCAGGGCAGGTACAGCTCCAGCGCCGCGATGTCGAAGGACAGCGTGGTGATGGCCACCAGCACGTCATCGGCCGTGAGGCCCGGCGCCTCGGCCATCGAGCGCAGGAAGTTGTTCAAGGCCCCGTGGTGGACGCTCACCCCCTTGGGACGGCCCGTGGAGCCCGAGGTATAGAGGACATAGGCCTCGTCCAGGCCGTGAGGCCCCGCGCCGGACACGTCCCCGCCCACCGCCCCGGGCACGTCCAGGAAGGCCTCCTCCGTGAGGGTCAGCCGCAGTCCCGCGTCCCCGGCCATCAGCTCGAGCCGCTCGCGAGGGAAGCGCGGATCCAACGGCACGTAGCTCGCGCCGGTGGCGAGCACGCCGAGCAGGGCCACGGGCAGCCGGTGCGTGCGCTCCAGGCACACGCCCACCCGGTCACCCCGCCCCACGCCCTGGGCCCGCAGCCGGGCCGCGAGGGCCCGCGACTCCGCGCGCAGCTCGGCATAGGTGAGCGTCCGGTCCACCGCCACCAGCGCCACCCGCTCGGGCGTGCGCGCGGCCTGGGCCTCGAAGCGCGACACCACCGTCTCGTCCTCGGGGAGCGCCACCCAGGCGGGTTGACTCCGCGCGAGCAGCCGCAGGCGCGCCTCTTGTGAAAGCAGTCCGAGGCCCTCCACCCGGGCCCCCGGACGGGCGAGCGCGTCGGCGAGCAGGGACTGAAAGGCGTCGAACACCCGTACCATCGAGGGCGCCTCGAAGAGGTCCGTCGAATACTCGAGCGCCACGCCGAGCCGCTCCTCCGCCTGGAGCACCGTGAAGGTGAGATCGAACGTGGACGTCCCCGCCTCCAGGGGCTCCTCGGCGAGGGCGAGGTCCGCGAAGAGGCCCCGGCCCAGCGGCTGCTCGTTGAGGACGAACATCGTCTGGAAGAGCGGCGTGTGCGCGGTGCTGCGCGGCGGATCCAACCGCTCCACCAACTGCTCGAAGGGCACGTCCGGATGGCCGAAGGCGTCGAGGCACGTGGCCTTCACCCGCGCGAGCAGGGCCTCGAAACTGTCGGCGCCCGAGACCTCCGTGCGCAGCACGAGCGTGTTGATGAAGCAGCCCACCAGGTCGTCGGTTCCCGGCAGGCCGCGGCCCGCGATGGGCGTGCCCACGAGGATGTCGCCCTGGCGCGTGAGGCGGGAGAGCACGGCCTTGAAGCCCGTGAGCAGCAGCGTGAAGAGGGTGACGTCCCACGCCCGCGCCCGCGTCTTGAGCGCCGAGGAGAGCGCGGCGGACAGCTCGAAGTGCAGCGTCCGGCCCCGGTCCGTGCGCCGCGACGGGCGGGGATGATCCGAGGGCAGCTCCAACAGGGGCAAGGGCCCCGCGAGCGCGCGCTCCCAGTAGGCGAGCTGGGGGGCGAGCGCGTCCGCCTCCAGTTGGCGCCGCTGCCAGACGGCGAAGTCCGCGTACTGGAAGGGCAGGACCGGCAGCGAGGCCGGGCGTCCCTCCCGGCGGGCCGAGTAGAAGGCCGCCGCGTCGCGGAGCATGCGCTGCATGGACCAGCCATCCGAGGCGATGTGGTGCACCGCCAGGACCAGCAGGTGCGCGTGCGCGTCCAGGGTGATGAGCAGCGCGCGGAAGGGAGTCTCCCGGGACAGCTCGAAGGGCCTGCGCGCGAAGGCCCCCGCCAGCGCGAGCGCGCGCTCCCGACGCGTGTCCTCCGGCGACCCGGACACGTCCGCGCGCTCCAGGGAGAAGGCCGCGGGCAGGATGCGCTGTCCGGGCCCGTCCTGCTCCAGGGTGAAGACCGTGCGCAGGCTCTCGTGCCGCTCGACGAGCGAGGCCAGCGCCCCGGAGAGGGCCGCCACGTCGAGCGGGCCGGTGAAGCGCACGCCACTGGCGATGGTGTAGAACGGGCTGCCCGGCTCCAGGCGGTCCAGGAAGTAGAGCCGCTGCTGGGCGGAGGACAGCGGCAGGAAGCCCGTGCGCGGCACCCGCTCCACGACGGCGCGGCCGGCCGCCGAGCCCCGCTCCGCGTCGAGGCGCGCGGCCAGGGCCTCCAGCGAGGGCAGCTCGAAGAAAGTTTTCAGGGACAGGCGGACCGCGAAGAGCGACTCCAGCCGGGACACGAGCCGCATGGCCAGCAGCGAGTGGCCGCCCAGTTCGAAGAAGCCCTGGCGCACGTCCTCCACGGGGGTCTCGAGCAGCTCGGACCACAGCGCGCACAGCGTCGCCTCGGTCTCCGTCCGGGGGGCGAGTCCTCCGACCAGGGCCTCGGGGCGCTCGGGCGCGGGCAGCGCGGCGCGGTCCACCTTGCGGTTGGGCGTGAGCGGCAGCTTCTCCAGCACCACCCAGAGCGCGGGCACCATGTACTCGGGAAGCTGTTGGAGCAGCGCGCTCCGCAGCGCCACCACCGAGAGCGTCTGGCCCGCCTTGGGCACCACGTAGCCCACCAGCCGCTTGTCGCCGGGCACGTCCTCCCGCGCGACCACCACCGTGTCGGCCACGTCCGGGAGCGCGCGCAGCCGGGCCTCGATCTCCCCCAGCTCGATGCGGAAGCCCCGCACCTTCACCTGGTGATCCAGGCGGCCCAGGTAGTCCAGCCGCCCATCGGGCAGGTAGCGCACCAGGTCGCCCGTCTTGTACATGCGCCCACCCGGCGCGCGGCTGTACGGATCCGGCAGGAAGCGCTCCGCCGTCAGCTCGGGCCGCAGCAGGTAGCCGCGCGCGAGGCCATCCCCCGCGAGGTACAGCTCGCCGGGGACGCCCACGGGCGCGAGCCGCAGGTGGCGATCCAGCACATAGGCCTGGGTGTTCTCCAGCGGCCGACCGATGGTGGGCGAGCGCCCTTCCCCGCGCGGCACCTCCTCGAACGTGGAGTACGTCGTGTCCTCCGAGGGCCCGTAGAGGTTGAGGACCCGCTCCACGTGACCGAGCGCGTGCAGGGCCTCCACGGTGCGCCGGGGCAGCGCCTCTCCGGCCAGGTTGACGACACGGACCGAGGAGGGCAGTCCTCCCGAGCGCACCAGCTCCGCCATGGCGGAGGGCACGGTGTTGACCAGCGTCACCTCCTGGCGGCGCGAGAAGGTCGGCAGGTGCAGCGCGTTGGGGACGAGCAGCACCCGGCCGCCGCACGACAGCGGAACGAACAGCTCGAAGATGGAGAGGTCGAAGCACACCGAGGTGGCGGCGAGCACGCCGCGCAGTTCCTCGGGCGAGAACACCCCGAGCGCCCAGGCGATGAAGATCGCGACGCTCCGGTGCGGGATGGCCACGCCCTTGGGCCGCCCCGTGGAGCCCGAGGTATAGATGAGATACGCGAGGTTCTCCGCGTCACAGCCGCTGACGGGCGGGCCTTCGGGCAGCGCCGCCAGGGCCTCGGTCAGGTCCTCCAGCACCAGCGGGGGCGGACCGCCCGGGGGAAGCGCGGGCAGCACGGCGCGCTCGCTGATGACGAACGCGGCGCACGAGTCCTCCAGCAGGTAGCCGAGCCGCTCCGGCGGATAGTCCGGATCCAGGGGTGCGTAGGTGCCGCCCGCCTTGAGCACGGCGAGCAGCGCCACGGGCAGCTCCACCGTGCGCCGCAGACACACGCCCACGCGCACCTCGGGGCCCACACCCAAAGCCCGCAGGTGGTGGGCCAACTGGTTGGAGCGCCGCATCAGCTCCGCGTAGGTGAGCGCGCGGGTGTCATCGGCCACGGCCACCGCGTCTGGCGTCCGCTCGGCCTGCCGCTCCAGCCGCGTGTGCAGCAGCGCGCCCTCACGCGGCAGCGCCCCGGCGGGGTTCCACGTCTCGCGCAGCAGGTGCGCCTCGGTCGTGCCCAACAGCGGCAGCTCGGACACCCGCGTGTGCGGCCGGGCCGTGCACTCCAGCAGCGTCTCGAGGTGCGACAACCAGCGGTCGAGGGTGGCCGGCTCGAAGAGGTCGCGGTTGTACTCCACCGTGCCCCGGAGTCCCTCGGGCGTCTCGCGCAGGGAGAGGGACAGGTCGAACTTCGCCGTGTGGGTCTCCAGCTCCAGCGGACGGAGGGTCAGCCCCGGCAACGTCAGCTCGCCGAGCGGCATGTTCTCCAGCACGAGCATCACCTGGAAGAGCGGATTGCGCCCCAGGTCCCTCGGCAGCCGCAGCGCCTCCACCAACCGGTCGAAGGGCAGCTCCTGGTGGGCGAACGCCTCCAAGGTGACGGCCTTCACGCGGCGCACCAGCTCGCGCAGGTCGGGATCTCCCTCCACCGAAACGCGCAGCGCGAGGGTGTTGGCGAAGAAGCCCACCACCCCTTCCAGCTCGCGGCGGTTGCGGCCCGCGATGGCCGTGCCCACGACGATGTCGGTCTCGCCGGTGTAGCGGTACAGCAGCGCGTCGAGCGCCGCCAGCAGTGTCATGAAGAGGGTGGCGCCCTCCTGCTGCCCGAAGCGCCGCACCTGCTCGGTGAGTGCCCGGGACAGGGCGAACTCGCGTGTGGCGCCCCGGTACGAGGCATGCGGGGGCCGAGGCCGGTCCGAGGGCAGCTCCACCTGACGCGGCGGACCCGCGAGCCGCTGGAGCCACACCTCGAGCTGCGCCTGGGCAGCGCCCCCGTCGAGCCACTCGGCCTGCCACTCACTGAAGTCGACGAACTGAAGCTCCGGCTCCTCCAGCGAGGGCTCCGCGCCCGAGGCCAGCGCTGGGTAGAGCACGGCCAGCTCGCGCGTCAGCACGCCCACGGACCAGCCGTCCGCGATGAGGTGGTGCAACACGAGCAGCAGCACGTGCTCCGTGGGGCCCAGCACGAACAGCGTCGCCCGGAGCAGCCCGGGCTGAGACAGCACGAAGGGCGCGCTCACCTCGGCGGTGCACAGCGCGCGCAGCTCCTGCTCGCGCTCCGCCGGTGACAGGCCACTCAGGTCCACGCGCCGTGGGGACAGCGGCCGGGCGGGATGCACGACCTGAGACACCTCGCCGCCGGACTCCTCCTCGAAGGAGGTGCGCAGCGCCTCGTGGCGCTCGATGAGCGTGTCGAGGCTCGTGCCCAGGGCGGAGACGTCCAACGTGCCCGCCAGGTGGAGCGCGAAGGGCATGTGGTACGTCGCCAGGCCCGGCTCCAGCCGCTCCAGGAACCACAAGCGCCGCTGCGAGGAGGAGGCCGGGAAGACGAAGACCTCGTCGTTCTCCAACGAGGCCTGGGGGCTCGTGTCGTGAACGCTCACCGCTTGACCTTTCGACCTTGACGCGAGGCACGTCCGATTCGCTCCTCCCCGCTCGGAGCGCCCTGCTGGCGCAGCGCCTCCACCGCCCGCGCGAGCGCCTCGACCGAGGGGTGCTCGAAGATCGTCTTGAGCGGTACCTCGACGGAGAGCGCGTCCCGCAACCGGGCGACGAGCTGGGTCGCCAGCAGCGAGTGGCCGCCGAGCGAGAAGAAGTCATCCGTCGCCCCCACCTGGGGCACGGACAGAACGGCCGCGTACAGGGCGGCCACGGCGCTTTGCAGTTCGCCCTGGGGCGCCACGAAGGCCTGGCCCTGCTCCCGCTCCGGTGCGGGAAGCCGCGAGCGGTCCACCTTGCCGCCAGGCGCGATGGGCAGGGCCTCCAGGCAGACGTAGGCATGGGGCACCAGGTAGTCGGGCATCCGGCCCTTGAGGAAGCCGCGCAGCTCGGCGCCCGCGGCCGGGCGGTCACCCCGCGCCGTCACGTAGGCCACGAGCCGCTTGCCCGCCGGGGGCTCCTCCCGCACGACCACCACCACGTCCCGCACCTGGGGGTGCTGGCTGAGCGCCGTCTCGATCTCCCCGAGTTCGATCCGGAAGCCGCGGATCTTCACCTGGTGATCGCCCCGGCCCAGGTACTCCACCATGCCGTTGTCGAGCAGCCGGGCCACGTCTCCGGTGCGGTACATGCGGGCGCCGGCCGTGGGAGCGAAGGGATCCGGCACGAAGCGCTCGGCCGTCAGCTCCGGGCGGCGGTGATAGCCCCGGCCCACGCCCGCGCCGCCGATGTAGATCTCCCCAGCCACGCCCCGGGCCACGGGCCGCAGGTCGGGGTCGAGCACGTGCACACGCACGTTGGCGATCGCCCGGCCCAGGGGCACCTCGTGCGTTTCGAGAACCTCCTGCTCCAGCGCGGTGAGGTCGCACGTCGTGCCGATCACGGTGACCTCGGTGGGACCGTACGAGTTCATCATCCGCACGGACGGGCCCACCGCGCGGCGCCAGGTGAGCACCCGCGAGGGGAGGATCTTCTCGCCCCCCGAGTTCACCACGCGCACCGACGGCGGCAGTTGGAGCCGTCCCTGCTCCAGGGCGGCGGTGAGCTCGGCCCACAGCGCGGCGGGCATGCTGAGGAAGCCGATCTCCCACTCCCGCACGCGCTCGACGAAGCGCTCCACCGAGTCGAGGGTGTCCTCCTCGCGGATGACGAGCGTGCCGCCCACGTGGAGACACGGGAGGATCTGCTCCAGGCTCATGTCGAAGCTGATGGGCGAGAGCAGCAGGGCCCGATCCGTGGCGCGCAGACCGTACGCGTGGGCGGCCGCGGCGCTGTAGTTCACCATCGCCCCGTTGGAGATCATCACCGCCTTGGGCAGGCCCGTGGAGCCCGAGGTGTAGATGAGGTAGGCGAGCGACTCGGGCTCGGCCGCCACGGGCGGAGGCGTCGCGGGATGCGAGGCCAGCCGCTCCGCTTCCCGCTCCCAGACGAACGCCTCCACGCCCTCGGGCACGGGCAACTGGCCGAGCAGGTGCTCCCGGGTGATGAGCCACCGCGCGCCCGAGTCCTTCAACATGAAGGCGAGCCGGTCCGCCGGGTAGCTGGGATCCAACGGCACGTAGGCGGCGCCAGCCTTGAGGATGCCGAAGAACGTCACCAGCACGTCGATGGAGGGCTCCAGGCTGAGCGCCACGACACTCTCGGGGCCCACACCGCGCGCGCGCAGCGCCCAGGCGAGCTGGTTGGCCCGCCGCTCCCACTCGGCGAACGTCACGCGCTCGCCCCGGTGCTGGAGCGCGAGCGCATCCGGACGCAGCCGGGCCTGCGCCTCCAGCAAGTCCCGCGCGAGCCGGTGCTCCACGGGCCGCTCCGTCCGCGCGAGGCCCTCCAGGAAGCGCTGCTCCTCGGGAGGCACCACCGGCAGCGCGCGCACGCGGGTGTCCGGCGCCTGGACCACGCCCTCCAGGAGCACCTCGAAGGCCCGCGCCAGCCGCCGCATCGTCTCCGGCTGGAAGAGGTCCGTGTTGTACTCGAAGGTGTAGGCGAGCCCGTCCGGCTCTTCGCTGAGCGCGACCGAGAGCTCGAAGCGGGCGGTGCCGGTGGGCACCTCCAGGGGCGACATCCGCAGGCCCGGCAGCTCCACCGGCCCCCCCGGCGTGTTCTGCAGCGCGAAGAGGACCTGCACGAGCGGCGACTGGCTCAGGTCCCGCTCCACCCCGAGCTGCTCCACCAGCACGTCGAAGGGCAGCGCCTGGTGGGTGAAGGCGGAGAGCACCGCGCGGCCCACGTCGTCGGCGAAGTCCGCGAAGGAGCGCGCCGGGTCCACGTCCGCGCGCAGGGCGAGCGTGTTGACGAAGCAGCCGATGAGGCCCTCCGTCTCCGCGCGGGTGCGCTGGGCGATGGGCGTACCGACGATGACGGTGCGCTGGCCCGTATAGCGGTGCAGCAGGGCCTGGAAGGCCGCCAGCAGCGTCATGAACAGCGTGCGTCCGCTCCGGCGGCTCGTCTCCTGGAGTCCCTGGAGCAGCGCTGGGGACCAACGGCCCGACAGGAGCGCGCCCGCGTGGGTCAGGACGGAGGGACGGGGCCGATCGGTGGGCAGGCGCAACGGTGGCGGGCGGGAGCCCAGGTGCGCCGTCCAGAAGGCGAGGTCCTCCGCGAGCGCGTCACGCCCCTGCCCCGCCCGCTGCCAGTGGGCGTAGTCCGCGTATTGAATGGGCAGCGGCGCGAGGGCCACGGGCGCGCCCGCGAGCTGGCCCGCGTACAGGGCCGCGAACTCGCGGAGCAGCACGTTGATGGACCAGCCATCCGAGATGATGTGGTGCATCACCACCAGGACCACTCCGCGCTCGGCCTCCAGGCGCACCAGCCGCACGCGCAGCAGCGGACCGTGCGCGAGCGAGAACGGTTGCTGGGCCACCCGCGCGAGTCGCTGGGTCAAGGCCGCGTCGGAGCGGGCCTCGGGCTGCGCGCGCAGGTCCTCGACCTCCAGGGAGAAGGACCCCTCCGGGTGGATGACCTGCACGCCGGTGCCATCGCGCGTCGCGAACGTGGTGCGCAGCGACTCGTGGCGGGCCACCAGCGCACGGAAGGCCTTGGTGAGCGCCGCCTCGTCCAGGGCGCCCTCCAGTTGGACCGCGCCCGCGATGTTGTAGAGCGGGCTGCCGGGCTCGAGCTGATCCAGGAACCACAGGCGCTGCTGCGCGGAGGACAGCGGCAGCACCTCGGTGCGCGGCACCACCGGAATGGGCACCACGGGCGTGGCGGACGCCTGGGGCCTCAGTTCCTCCAGGGCGCGCGCGTAGTCCTCCAGCACGGGGTGCTCGAAGAGCAGACGCAGGGGCGCATCCACCCCCAGCAACTGGGACACCCGCGAGCGCACCTGGGTGGCGAGCAGCGAGTGGCCGCCGTGGTCGAAGAAGTCATCGGACGGCTGGGACACCGGCGCGCCGAGCACCTCGGACCAGAGCGCGGCGAGGCGCTGCTCGAAGGGCGTGAGCGGACGCGTCTGGGCGCCCGTCACCGTCCCCACCGAGGTGGCCAGGCCCGCGAGGGCCTTGCGGTCCAGCTTGCCGCTCATCGTCACGGGCAGGGCGGCCAGGGGCACCAGCACCGAGGGCACCATGTACGCGGGCAAC
Source organism: Archangium primigenium (assembly GCF_016904885.1). NCBI lineage: Bacteria > Pseudomonadati > Myxococcota > Myxococcia > Myxococcales > Archangiaceae > Melittangium > [Archangium] primigenium. Next base: position 3,052,381 of record NZ_JADWYI010000001.1, on the reverse strand, counting down.
CGGGCCTTGAGCGCCTCGCGCACCCGGCTCGGCTCCAGGGTCTCTCCCGCGCGGGCCACGAGGAACGCGGCCAGGCGCTTGTCGCCATCCGGATCCTCCAACGCCTCGACGACACAATCGGCCACGCCGGGCAGGCGGCTGATGACGGCCTCGATCTCCGCCGTCTCCACGCGGAAGCCGCGGATCTTCACCTGATGATCCACGCGGCCCAGGAACTCGAGCTTCCCATCCGGCAGCCACCGGGCGAGGTCTCCCGTGCGGTACATGCGCTCGCCGGAGGCGAAGGGATTGGGGACGAAGCGCTCGGCGGTGAGGTCCGGCCGACCGAGGTAGCCCCGCGCGAGCCCCACACCGCCCACACACAGCTCGCCCACGGAGCCCGGCGGCACGAGGTTGAGCGACGCGTCGACGAGGTAGACGCGGTAGTTGTCCACCGGCGGACCGATGGGCACCTGGGTGTACTGGCGCCAGTCCTGGGTGAAGAGCGCGGTGGTGTTGAGACAGGCCTCGGTGGGGCCGTAGTAGTTGATGAGGGTGGAGATCTCCGCGTGCCGCTCGACGAGCTCCACCACGCTGGCGCTCAGCACGTCGCCGCCGAAGCCCAGGTAGGGCACGCGGAGCTTCGCGCGGCCCGTGCCGTGCTCCAGCAGGCCCTTGAGCAGCGCGGGCACCGAGTCCACGACGTCGATGCGGTGCTCGACCACGTAGGCGTACAGACCCTCGGGGGACACGAGCGTGTCGTAGGTGGGCAGGAAGAGCGCATCGCCGCGCATGAGCGGCAGGAAGAGCTGGTGGACGGAGACATCCACCGCGGGCGACACGAGCAGCATGTGCCGCATCTGTCCCGCCGGAGCGAACATCCGCCGCAGCCAGTACACCTGGTTGCACAGGGCGCGGTGCTCCACCATCACGCCCTTGGGGCGGCCCGTCGTGCCGGAGGTATAGATGATGTAGAGCCGGTCCTCGGGCGCGTTCACCCGCGCGAGCGGCGCGGCGTCCGCGTCGAAGCTCGACGGCGCGGAGAGCGTCAACCGGGGCGCCTCCGTCCGCACCTCGGGGTGAGGCACGTCCTCCAGCACCCACCGCGCCCCGGCGTCCTGGAGCAGCAGCTCGAGACGCTCGGCCGGATGGGCGGGATCCAACGGCAGATAGGTACCGCCCGCCTTCACCACGGCGAGGATGCCCACCACCATCTCCAGCGAGGGGCGGGCCAGCACGGCCAGCACCGTCTCGCGCTCCACCCCGAGCGCGCGCAGCCGCCGCGCGAGCTGGTTCGTGCGGGCGTCCAGCTCGCGGTAGGTGAGCCCCTGGCCTTCGTGCCACGCGGCGAGGGCCTCGGGGTGCAGGGCGGCCTGCTCCTCGAACAGCTCGCCCAGGGTGCGATGCAGGGGGTAGTCGTGGCGCTGGCCGAAGCCCTCGACGAGCCGCGTGCGCTCGGCCGCGCTGAACATGGGCAGATCGCGCAGCGCCGCGCCGGGCTGCGTCACCAGGGCATCGAGCAGGCGGACATAGCGCCGGGCCAGGCCCGCGATGCGCTCGGCGGAGAACAGCGCGGTGCGGTAGCTCCACTCCAACCGCAGGGCCCCCGCCTCACGCACCTGGGCGGTGAGTGTCAGCTCCACCTTGGAGGACGGCAGGGGGTTGTCCAGCCGCTCCAGGCGAACGCCGGACGCGCACGTGAACGCCGTCCGTCCCTCCTCCTCGAGGCTGAAGAGCACGTCGAAGAGCGAGCCGCGCGCCAGCCCGCCCCGCGCATGCAGCGTCTCGACGAGGTGGGCGAAGGGGAACTCCTGGTGCGCGAGCGCCTGCGCCGTGGTGCGCGAGACCTGGGCGAGGAAGTCCTCGACGGACAGCGCTTCGTGCACCTCGTTGCGCAGGGCGAGGGTGTCCACGTGGAAGCCCACCGCCTCGTGCAGTTGGGGATGCGTCCGGCCGAGCACCGGCGTGCCCACCACGACGTCGCGCGTGGCGCCATGCCGCGACAGGAGCAGGGAGAAGGCGGCCAGCAGCCCGTTGAAGAGCGTCGTGGAGTGCTGGCGGCACCACGCGCGCAGCCGCTCGGCGGACTCGGCGGGGAGCGTCACCGTGTGCACGGCCGCGTCGAGCGAGGCCTGGGCGGTCCGCACCCCGTCCGCGGGGAGATCCAACGGCGGAGGAGGCTCGGCGAACACCCGCATCCAGTACGCGCCGTCGGCCTCGCCCTCGGACGTCCCCAGCCGGGCCTGTCGCCACGCGGAGACATCCACGGGACGAGGGCCCGGGGCCGGAAGAACCTGGCCGTCGTACAGGGCCACCAGCTCGGCGAGGACGAGCGCCACGGAGGCGGCGTCGGAGATGATGTGGTGCAGATCCACGAGCAGCAGCGCGGGCTGACCCTCACGCGCCACCAGACCCGCGCGGAACAAGGGCGCCACGCTCAGATCGAACGGACGCACGAAACGGCGGGCCCACGTGGGAACGTCCCCCTGCCCTTCGAGCCGCTCCAGCGCGAACGGCACGGAGGGCGCCACGCGCTGGACCACGTCGTCGTCCACGAGGGCGAACGACGTGCGGAAGGCCTCGTGCCGCTGGACCAGCGCGCGCAGGGCGGACTCCAGACGGGCCACGTCCAGGGGTCCCGAGACGGCGAGCGCGCCCGTCATGTGGTAGCGCGTGTCCGCCCCGCCGCCCTGCGCCTGGAGGATGAAGAGCTGGCGCTGCGCGGGGGAGGCCCGGAAGTGAGGGGCGTCGGCCACCCGGGGCAAGGGGGCCAGCGGGCTCGCGGCCGACTCCAGACGGGCGGCGAGGGCCCGCACGGTGGGCGCGTGGAAGACGTCCGCCAGGGACAGCGTCCGCCCGAACACCTCGGCCACTTGGTGCACCAGCCGCACCGCGAGCAGGGAGTGTCCTCCCCGCTCGAAGAAGCCATCCGTCACGCCCAGGCGCTCCACGCCCAGCACCTGGGAGAACAGGGCGAGCAGTCGCCGCTCGGTCTCGGTCTCGGCGGGGACGCACTCGCGCTCGAAACCCTCCGGTCCGGAGACGAGCACCAGCGCGTGACGATCCACCTTGCCGCTGGGCAGCGTGGGCAGGGCGGAGAGCGTCACGAAGTGCGAGGGCACCATGTAGTCGGGCAGCACGCGCGACAGGACGTTCCGCGGCGAGCGCGTGTCCTGGGTGGGAACGTAGAAGGCGGCCAGCACGGCGCCCACGCCGGGCGCCTGGCGCACCACCACCACCGCCGCCGAGGCGAGTCCCGAGGCGAGCAGCTGCGCCTCGATCTCCCCCAGCTCGATGCGGTGGCCACGCAGCTTCACCTGGAAGTCGATGCGCCCGTGATGCTCCAGCTCTCCGCCAGGCAGCCAGCGGGCACGGTCACCGGTGCGGTACATGCGCCCGCCGTCCGCCAGGGGCGAGGCGACGAAGCGCTCGGCGGTGAGCTCCGGACGGCCGAGGTAGCCCCGCGCGAGGCCCTCGCCCGCGATGCACAGCTCACCCACCACCCCGGGCGGCAGCGGCTCCCCGTCGGGGCCGAGCACCAGGACCTGGGTGTTGAGCACGGGGCGGCCCACGTCGACGCGCTCCTTGTGCGTCAGCTCGCTCACCGTGGACCAGACGGTGGTCTCGGTGGGGCCGTACATATTGAAGATCCGCGCGCGGGTCGTGGCCCGCAGCCGCGCGAGGAGCGGAGCCGGCAGCGCCTCGCCGCCCACGAGCACCAGCCGCGCCGCCGCGAGCGCCGCGCGCCCCGCCGGCACCTCCAGGAGCAACTGCAAGCGCGAGGGCGTGAGCTGGACCAGGTCACACGCGTGCGCCTGGATGAGCGCGCCGAGCGCGTCCGGAGCGCGCTGCGCCGCCTCGTCCGCCATCACCACCTCGTGCCCGAGCCACAGGGGCAGCAAGGTCTCCAGCACGAAGATGTCGAAGGTGCTGGTGGTGGTGCACAGGAAGCGCAGGCCCTCGCCGTCGAGCGGGAGCGCCCGGGCCATGGCCGCCAGGAAGTTGACCACCGCGCGGTGGGGCACCTGCACGCCCTTGGGCTTGCCCGTGGAGCCGGAGGTGTAGAGGACATAGGCCACGTCCTCGGGCCCCGCGCGCGAGGGCACGGGCGTCGTCACTGGCGCCAGGGGCTCCACCTGGAGGACGTCCCGCCCGAGCGCCTCGGCCTGGGCCGCGTGGAGGCCATCCACCACCACGCACTGAACGCCGGCGTCCGCCACCAGGGCCGCGAGTCGCTCGGGCGGCAGGTGCGCGTCCAGCGGCAGGTAGGCGGCGCCGGACTGGAGGATGCCGAGCTGGCCCACGAGCAGCAGCTCCGAGCGGGAGACCATGAGCCCCACCACCGCGCCCGGTCCCGCGCCCCGTGCGTGCAGCGCCGCCGCCACCGCGCGGGCCTTCGCCTGGAGCGCGCCCTGGGTGAGGGTTCGCCCTCCCGCGCGCACCGCCACCCGCTCCGGTGACCGCTCCGCCCGCCAGGCCAACAGCTCCGCCACGGTGGACTCCCGGGAGAACGCCTCCGGCGCCGGATTCCATGCCGCCAGCCGCGCCGCCTGGGGGGGACTCACCACGGACAGTCCGGACACCGGGCGGCTGCGCGCCTCGCGCCCCTCGATGAGCACCTCGTCCAGCAGGTGCCGCAGGCTCTCGGTCAGCACGGCGGGCTGCTCTTCCGGAAAGGCGCTCGCGCGGAAGTCCAGGTCGAGCAAGAGCTGGCCCCGCGCGGTGCGGTCGTTCACGTGCACGGCCAGGGCATGCGTCTCGTGGCCATTGGACAGCCAGTGGATGTCCACCGGGTGCCCGTCCCACCGGGCCTCGAAGCGTCCCGTCTGGAAGGAGACGAGTACGTCGAAGAGCGTGACACCCTCGCCCCGGCCCGCGCGCAGTTGCTGCGCCAGCAGATCGAACGGGTAGCGCGACCGCTTGAGCGCCTGGTGCTGGGCGGTGCCCACGTCGCGCAGCAGTTGGGTGAAGGGCGCGCGGCCCTCCACCTGGAAGCGCAGCGGCACCGTGCCCACCATCATGCCGCAGGTGACCAAGTCCTCCCGCTCGGCGCGGCCATGGACGAACGAGCCCAGGCACACGTCCCGGCGGCCCGTCAGTCGGGAGACGAAGAGCCCGGTGAGCGCGGCGAAGAAGCGCGGCAACGAGCTGCCCGCGCGCTGGACGTACTGGGACACCTCGCGGGTGGTGACCTCGTCCAGCACCAGCGTGTGGCGCACGGTGCGGGTGTCATCCAGCGCGGAGCCCACCGCGCGCAGCAGGGCGGGCTCGTCCAGTCCGGACAGCCGAGTCAGCCACGCCTGACGCTCGCGCTCGGCCTCGGGCGAAGCGAGCCAGGCCCGCTCCCGCTCCACGTACCGCGCATAGGAGCCCCCCGTCGGCTCGGGCGCACGGCCCGCCGCGAGGGCCTCGTAGAGGCGCTGGACGTTCCGGGCCAGCAGACCGAGCGAGAAGCCATCGCCGATGAGGTGGTGCAGACAGGCGAAGTACCCCCCCCGCTCCGGCCCGAGCTTCACCACCGCGAGCCGGAAGAGGGGCCCATCGAAGAGCGAGAACGGCGTGCGCGCCTGCGCCTGGGCCCAGGCTTCCGCGGCGGCCTGGGGCTCCGGCGCGGAGGAGAAATCCACCACCTCCGGCGGGGGCACGGCGCGCGCCGACCGCCGCTGGACGAGCTGCCCCCCCCGCACGAGGAACTCGAGCTGGAGTGCCTCGGTGCCCTGGGCGAAGAGCGCCAGCGCCCGCGCCAGCAGGGGCAGTTGGACGGGCCCCCGGATGGTGAGCAGACCCGCCAGGTTGGCGATGGGCGTTCCCGGGTGGAGCTGTTCCGTGAGCCAGATGCGCTGCTGGGCGTGGCTGAGCGGGTAGACGCCAGAGGCAACGGAACCGCGCGGCTCACCGGCGAGCGAAGGGCTGTCGGACATGAGGGCTTTCTACGTGAAGACGCACGGAGACTGGAGGCGGGACCGGAACGTCCAGTCCCTCGCCTGCTCAGGGCTCCGGCACGACGAGGTGGAACACCGAGCCCACGCGGACCGCGGGCACCTGGAGCCGCGCGAGATCCCGGGGCGTGTTGACGATCTCATGCCAGGGGCACGTCACACACTCGGAGGCCTCATCCCACGTCCCCAGGCTGAGGGGTCCGCCGCGGTGCTTGCAGCGGTCCTGGATGACGATCAACTCCCCGCCCTGACGCAGGCACAGGTAGCGCTCGTCGCCGACACGCACCTGGCTCCAATGACGGGCCTCCAACTGGACGATCATCCCCGCACCGCCGGGGGCGCCGCCCCCAGGAACAAGCGCGCCCCCTCCCCCACCACCCGGGCCCCCACCATGCGCCCGGCGGGCACCTGGAGGGCCTCGCCCGCCTTGAGCACGCGCGGCCGCAGATAGCCGCCGTCCACCTCCACCTCGCCCTGGGCCACGGCCAGCACCGTGTCGCGGTCACACACCTGCGGCTCGAGGAAATAGCCGCGCGGGCGCTCCTCGGCGCGCGACAGGTCCCCGGGACTCGCGGGCGTGGCCTGCCCCGAGTGCAGGGCATCGCAGAAGTCCATCTGGGCCAGGAAGTCGCGCTCGGCCACGTCGCCCAGGAGCCGGCTCGCCTCGATGCCCCGCACCATGGCGGGGATGACGGACTCGCCATAGAGCTGGACCATGGGCCGGATGAGCTTGTCGAACGCCATGCGCCGGTGGTGGATGTCGATCCCCACGTGCTCGTCGAAGTACAGCGTGTCCACGCCGTCCCGACCGAACACCGCCTTGAGCAGCTTGCTGTACTGGCGGTTGAAGTGCGGCACCACCGCCTCGATCCAGTAGAGCGCGCCCACGTACTCGAACCAGCGCGGCTTGTGGCTGGTGATCCAGTGGAAGTAGCTCGTCATCACGAGCGAGCTGGGCAGGTACCAGTAGTAGTACGTGTGGACGCGGCTGCTCAGACCCACCGACTCGAGCGTCTTCTCGAAGAGCGTCGAGTGCTTCTTGGGGTGCACCCCGTAGCCGAACTCGTCGATGAAGATCTTCATCAACTCCGAGTGCACCGGGCCGAAGTTGCCGGGCAGCGCGCGCGCCATCTGCGAGGCCTCGGAGATGAAGTCGGGCGCCACCTGCAGGAGGAACAGGCGCGCCGCCTCCTTCGGGCAGGCGGACGCTTGGACCCGGCGGCACGTCTCGCTCGGGCTGGCCTCGTAGGCCCGCAGCCGCTCGGTGCAATACGCCTCCAGCGTCTCCACCGTCCACGGCCCCTGCACGGAGAGCTCCCGCGACAGGAAGTCGAAGCAGGTGCTTTCCAGCGCGGGCCGCATCACGGCGTTGGCCGCCACGAAGCCCGGCTCGTAGAAGCCGTGGAAGGCGCGCGTGTCCTCCTCGGAGAAGCGCTCCGTCGGCAGGTAGAGGTTGTTCTGCTCGTAGACGTTGAAGAGCAGCCGGTTGAGCAGGAGCGAGCGCTGGGTGAAGAGCGTCTCGAGCCGCACGGGCTCGGCCAGGGCCTCGATGGACAGCCCCGACAGGTCCGTGGGCCGGTGATAGGGACTGGAGATCAGCCAGTCCGCCGCGGGCCGGTACGGCGCGGAGGACTGCAGACCCTTCCAGAAAGGAGCGAGCGTCTCCGCTGCGACCAGCTGGCGCGTGTCGAACATCACGGGATGGCTTCTCTCAGGGAGACACGGCGCGGATGCGAACCGGCTCCGGCTTGGGGTGGATCCAACTGCGCACCACCGAGTCCTCCCCCAGGAAGTAGCTGTCGCAGTGCGAGGCCTGGGTATAGAGGTCCACCGCCATCAGCATCCGGTGCACCTGGGGCAGATGCGCCAGGGGAATGCGCGGAAACAGGTGATGGGTGAGGTGGTAGTTGTCGTGATGCGGATGCATGAAGAAGGACAGCCAATTGCTCGGCAGGTTGCGAGTATAGCCAACGGTCGTTCCCGGCACGAGGCCCACATGGTCCGAGATCTCCGCGAAGACCTTGACCGCGTGGTACACGCTCGCCCGGGCGCCGAGCCACAGCAGCGCGAAGACCGCCGCGCCGTGGGGCCCCGCCGCCAGGGACAGCAGCCCCAGGAAGCCCAGCCACCAGCCAAGCACTTGCAGCCGCCGGGCGACGCCCACCTGCGGCAGCGTGGCCAGCATCGAGGCGCGCCACATGCGCGCGTCGAAGAAGAACCGGGTGAACACCGCCCAGGCGCCCGGTGCGGGTTGGCCAGGGGTCGGGGGCGGCAGCTCCAGGTAGTCGGGATCCTGTCCCGGCTGCCCCAGGGACGCGTGGTGCCGCAGGTGCTGGAGCCGGTAGCGCTCGTAGTCCTCGAACATCGGCAACGCGCACAACGCCATGCACACCCGCGCGTTCAGCGCGCGACCCTCGAGCATGTTGCCGTGTGACGCATCGTGCAGGAGATTGCCCAGGGCCCGTTGCCGCGAGCCCATGAGCAGCAGCGCCACCGGCGTCCAATACAGCGAGCCGTGGAAACACAGCGCCCACGCCCCGAGGATGAGCGCCCAGGTCTCCAGCAGATTCAATCCCACACGCCGCGCATCCGGCCGATGCAATGCCTGGAATCGCGCGCCGCGCCCTCCGCTCGTCATGAAGGCCCGCAGGGCCCGCACGTCATCGACCCGCAGCCCGGGGGGCTTGGAGGCTTGGCCCGGGAGCGGAATCTCCTGTGCCTGTGTCTTCAACCCGAATCCCCCGATTCTAGAGAGAGCCGCTAGAGCGGAATAAGAGGCGAGAGTCTTCTCATGCTTCGAGACGGGAAACAAGCCACGGCGAGACAGCTGACACACACACCTGTGCGCGAATGGTGGTACGAGCGGGGATTCGAGCGCGAGGGACCTTGATGCATTTGCGAGTTTCCGAAGAGATGACGCAACGCTTCCCGGAGCTGCGGATCAGCTTCGTGACGATCCAGGGCATGGACAACACGGGCGAGAGCGAGGCTTTGGCCGCGGAGCTGCGCGCGGCCGAGGCGGACTTCCGCACCCGGGTGCCGGACGAGGACAAACTGGGAGAGGACAGCCGCATCCGCGCGTGGCGCGAGGCCTACCAGGCATTCAAGGTCAACCCGAAGAAGTTCAAGCCCAGCGCCGAGGCGCTGCTGCGCCGCGTCGTGAAGGGCTCGCAGGTGCCGTGGATCAGCAAGGCCGTCAATGCCTACCTCCTGGCGGAGCTGTCCTACCTGCTGCCGGTGGGAGGCTATGACCTCCGGGGCGTCCAGGGGGACGTGGTGCTGCGGCTGTCGCCGGGCAACGAGCCGTTCAAGGCCATTGGCGCGGGCGAGGAGGAGCGCACCGACGCGGGTGAGGTGGTGTACGCGGACGACGCCAAGGTGCTCACGCGCCGGTGGAACTTCCGCGACTGCGACGCGGCCAAGGTGGAAGCGGCCTCGCGTGACATCGCCCTGTTCGTGGAGGCGCCCTCGGCCCTGGTGCGCACCGAGGACCTGGTGGGCCTCACCGAGCTCATCGGCCAGAAGATCCAGCAGTACTGCGGCGGCACCATCCGCACCGGGCTGCTCGATCCCAAGCAGGCCACGAGCATCGCCCTGCCCCTATAGGGCGGAGAACTCCTTCACCAGCCGGGCGGTGGTGAGGGCGGTGAGCTTCGCCGGATCGAAGGCGGGCAGGAACTCGGTGATGTCCATGCCCACCAGTTCGTAGCGTCCGGCGAGCGCGTGCATCAGCGCGAGCAGCTCCCGCAGGGACGGGCCACCCGGATAGGGCGCCTCCACGGCGGGCACCTCGTGGGGCGAGAGCCCATCCAGGTCGATGGACAGGAAGAGCCGGCGCGCGCCCCCGAGCTGCGCCTGGAGCGCATCGAGCACGCCCGGTAGGCCGCGCACGCAGAAGTCCAGGGCGGGGATGATGCCGGGCTTCCAGTGGGCGAGGCCCTCGCGCTCGGCCGCGTTGACCTGGCGCAGGGCCAACAGGCTCGTGCGCTCCGGGCGGATGTGCGGCAGGCGCCAGGCGTGGTGGAGGATGGAGCCGTAGAAGAGACGCTCGTCCAGGGCGCAGTCCGGATGGGCGTCGAAGTACACCACGCCGCAGTCCTCGAACGCGGCGCTCACCGCCGAGAGGGCCGCGTACTTGATGAGGTGATCGCCCCCCACGCAGATGGGCCGCTGTCCCTGGCGGAACGCGCCGAGGAAGCGCTCCCGGGTACGCTCCACCTGGACCGACGCCGGAAGACCCTCGAGCGGCAGGTTCCCCGCGTCGAAGAGCGTGCGCCCATCGGCGAGCGCCTCCGTGAGCGAGGGGGATTCGTTGTCGGCGGCCCGGACGAAGTCCGCGGTGAACACCGCGCGCGGCGTGTCCGACTGACCCCGGGCGCTCTCGGAGAAGCCCGCGCCCTGGGTGTTGGCCCCGAAGAGGACGGAGCGGGCCTGGCGCTCCTCGGCGCAGGTGGCGAATCGCAAGAGGGAGGACATACCGGGAACCTCAGAACGGATGGATGGCGGGATCGGGCGGCGCGGCGGACGGTGGCGCGGCCGTGTCGGGTCGCAGGTCGGGCCGTGACAGCAGGAGCGCGAGCGACACGCCCATGGGCATCAGTCCCAGCACCAGGAGCAGCAGCGCGATGCCGCGCCCGGGGCCCACGCCCAGCACGGCGCCCACGCTGGAGGCCAGCGCGCCCCCCGGCATCATGAGCGGCTCGAAGAGCCCGTCGGCCAGGGGACCCCCGAGCACGTAGGCCAGGGGCATGGAGGCCCAGCACACGGCCATGCGCACGGCGAAGACCCGGCCCTGGAGATCCGCGGGCACCGTGGACTGCCACAGCGCCTGACTGCACGCCGCCATGGGCGGATTGAAGAACATCATCCCGAAGCCCGCGACGGTCACGAGCAGCAGCGAGGGGTGCAGACCCGCCAGCATCAGGCACACGCCATAGAGCACGCCCGAGCCGATGATCCCGAGCAGCCGCTGACGGGGCCCGCCCCACACGCTCATCACCGCGCTGCCGCCAATCATGCCCAGGCCACAGAACCCGAGCACCCAGCCCAACCGGTCCGGGGCCTCCATGCGCAGCACCAGGGGCGTGACGAGCACCTCGGCCAGGCCGAGGGTGAAGTTGACCACCGAGAAGAAGCCCAAGAGGGACAGCAACAAGGGCCGGGCGAGGATGTAGCGCCAGCCGAAGGTGAGATTGGCCCGCCAGCCCAGGGCCCGGGCCCGCTCCCCCTCCTCGCTGCGGGGCGGCGCGGGAATCCGCACCGCGATCTCCGTGCCGAGCGCGAAGAGGAAGCTCACCAGGTCCAGCACCATCGCCGTCTCGAGCCCATACGACACGAACAGGGCACCCGCCACGGGCGGCGCGAGGGTACGCCCCGCGGCCTGGGCCAGTTGCACCATGCCGCTCGCCCGCCCGAGGTGGCGCTCCTCCACCAGCAGCGTCGTCGCCGCCGAGAACGCGGACTCCTGGAAGGCACTGGTGACGGCCGACAGGCACACCAGGAGGTAGACGTGCCAGACCTCGAGCCGACCACTCGTGTACAGCAGCAGCAGCCCCAGCGTGCAGAGCGCCGCCACCGAGTCGCTCACGATCATCACCCAGCGCCGGTCCCAGCGATCCACCAGCACGCCCGCCAGGGGCGCGAGCACCACCACCGGCGCCACCGCGCACAAGGTGATGAGCCCAAACTCGGTCACCGAGCCGGTGCGCTGATAGGTCCAGACGCCCAGGGAGAAGGCCGTCAGCCCCGAGCCCAGCAAGGTCACGAGCTGACCCAGCCACAACAACCCGAAGGCAGACATCTTGGGACGGTCGGGCGGCGGAGTCGTCATGAGGGCAGTCGGCGAGGCGGGCACTCTAGACCGCGAGAAGTGCATCCTCCAAACGCACGCGCCGGGTATGGGAGGTCTATCACGGACAGCGGGTTTTACCCGGTTGGGCCCTTGTGAGGGATGAGAATCTCATGGTAGCGACGAAGGGCATGTCCACTTCCGCCGAAGCCTCCGGGGCGCCTCGACTGTTCCCTCTCTATCTCCATGGGCTCGCGTTCCTAGGCGGCTTCAACGTGATGTTGTTGGAGATGTGTGCCTTTCGCGTGCTCGAGACGACGTTCGGCTCGTCCATCTACGTGACGGGTGTGCTGCTCGCGTTGGTGATGATCGCGCTGACGGTGGGCTACTACCTGGGTGGGCGGTTCTCCAAACGCTTCGGCACCCCTGAATTCCTGCTCGGCGTGCTGCTCGCCTCGGTGGCCTACGTGGTGCTCATGGGCGTGGTGCTCAACGAGCCGATGATGGACCTGTGCTTCGGCATGCGCGGGCTCTTCACCTCCTCGCTGATGATCCACGCCGTACCGCCGGCGGTGGCCACGGTGGTGCTGTACGCCCCCCCGATGATCGCCCTGAGCCACGTGTCGCCCTTCCTCATGCGGATGCTGTCCACGCGCGCACAGGAGCCCGGCGCGGTGGGGGCCACGGCGGGCAACCTCATGGCCGTGTCCAACGTCGGCAGCATCGCCGGCACCCTGCTCCCCTCCTTCGTGTTCATCCCCCTGTGGGGCGCGCACCGCACGCTCGGGGTCTTCATCGGCTCCATGCTGTTCATCATCACCGTGGGCCTGGTGCTGCTGCGCCGTCGCACCGCGGTGGTGGCCGTCGCGAGCCTGACCCTCGTGGGCGGCGTGGGCGTGCCGGTGCTGATGAACGAGCGGGCACCAGCCCCCTCCGCCGCCGGGCAGGAGGTGCTGTTCGAGGCCGAGTCCCAGTACGGCAACGTGAAGATCCTGCGGTCGACCGACACGGATGGCGACGAGCGGCTCGACTACATGCCCTCGCGGGACTACGTGCACTCCACGGTGTACCCGAACCGGCCCCTCAAGGATCAATTCACCACGGCGTATGTGAACGTGGGCCTGGCGCGAGGCGCCAAACGCTACCTCATCCTCGGCGCGGCGCTGGGGGGTGCGATGGGCGCGCTGCTGGCGGCCAACCCCGACGCCCAGATCACCGCGGTGGAGATCGATCCCCTGGTCGTGGAGCTGGCCCAGCGCTACGTGCCGAGCCTGCGCTCGCCCAACGTGAAGTTCGTGGTGGAGGACGCCCGGCTGTTCCTGCGCGAGGACACGAGCCAGTACGACTACATCGTCGTGGATGTCTTCTCCGGCGAGCAGCTCCCCGCCCACTGCGTCACCCAGGAGTTCTTCGCCCTGGCGCGCGCCCGGCTCGCCCCGGACGGCGTGATGCAGATGAACACCAACCTGTGGGACTTCCAGGTCACCACGGGCACGGAGGACCCGGCGCTCTTCGTTTCGGTGCGGCACCTGCACTCGGCGCTGCTCCACGTGGGCTTCGCCTCGCTCTTCCAGAACGACTTCTTCGAGCATGGCCACCTCTACGCCTTCAACCAGAAGACCGACGTGGCGCAGGTGCGCCAGAGCCTCACCCGCATGGCGCTGGACCCCCGGGTGGAGCCGCACCTGCGGGCCTCGGTGGGCCTCACCGCGCTCGTGCTCTTCCCCATCGACGACGCCCGGCGCGAGCTCGCGCCCTTCACCGACGAGTGGGTGCCCGAGCACAGGCTCCAGCTCAAGGGCAACTTCGAGAACTACCTGGCGGCGCTCAACCAGGCCAGCCATCGGCCCGAGTGGCGGCGGCTCATGGACGCGCAGACGAACCCGCCGCTGCGTCTCATCAGCGCGCGCCACTACGCCCAGGTGGGCGACAAGGAGTCCGCCACGCTCAAGGGCTATCGCGCCTACATGAAGGGCGAGGGTGGCGCGGCCTATTGCCAGGACGTGCTCGCCTGGGCCGCGCGCGCGCCCGCGCCGGAGCTCTTCCCGGAGATGGCCCGCTACCTCCACACCCGCGTCATCCACGATTGCTCGGAGCGGCTCACCGGCCCGGACGCTTCTCCCGGCGTGGAGAGCAACACGGGCCGCCTGCGCGAGTACACCCTGGCCGCGGCGCTCGTGGACGACAACAACGGCGCGAAGGCCGTCCCCCATCTCACCGGGCTGCTCGAGGGCTCCATCTGACGCGCGTCACGCATTCGTGACAAAAGGGGCGACATTCGCTCCAGCAATGAGACTCCTGACTTCCGTGGATCTGGTGTATCCAACCCATCCCCCACGCTGTCATCCGAGGAGTTTCCCATGCGTCGTCTTGGCCATGCCCTTGTCTCCCTGAGCCTGCTCGCGGGCTGTGGTGGCCCCGAGCTCGAGTCGTCCGCCGAGCCGCTCGCCCAGCAGCAGGCCGCGCTCACGACCCGGGACGTGGATGTCGCGCCCGAGTGTCAGGGCATCCTGGGCTTCGCGAACACGGCGTCGTTCCAGACGCTCAACCAGTACGTCCCGAGCAACGTCGCCAACAACCTCATCGCCCGGCGCGCGACGTCGCCGTTCGTCTCCCTGACGGACCTCTCCTCGGTCAGCCTGGTCGGCCCCGCCCGTCTCGAGCAGCTCGCCACGGGCGCCCGCGCCAAGGGCCTCATCGGCGCGAGCTGCGTGGGCATCCTGGATGGCCTCGCGCTCTCCACCGATGACGCCGCCGCGATCGTGTCGCTGGTGAACGGCATCAGTGACTCCGAGCTGCACGACGTGCTGCCCAACGCCTGGAATGGCGCCTCCAACCTGCTCAACCTGCGCCCGTTCACGTCCGTCCAGGCCATCGCCAACGTCTCGGGCATCAGCGACGTGAGCCTGCGCAACCTGCGCAACTCGGCCACGCTGAGCCGTCCGCTCGAGGCGCTCATCTCGGCGGTGAACACGGCGGGTGATCGCGGCCACGGTGGCACGCGGATGGAGCGCCACTTCGACTGGTGGCAAACCGTGGTCGGCGACGGCCGCGCCTACCGCGTCGGCCGCTTCGAGTGCTTCGGCCTCGAGGCGAGCAGCGTTCCCCATGGCGCCACGGTCCGGCCGTACCTCGCCACTGCCGCCGAGGTCCGCGCCGAGGTCGACAGCACGGTGAAGTCCGCCAACGGCAACAATCAAATCCCCGCGAGTGTGGTCTCCGTCGGCATGGCGAACCTCGACGAGCGCATCACGGGCCGCACCTTCAAGGGCTGCTACTACAGCTACGCGAAGGATCCCTGGAGCGGCAACAGCGTCGCCTTCTTCGTGGACACGCAGAATGGCTTCAGCGTGCTGACCGACACCTACTGGGTCGAGTGAGCCGCTGGCCGTCCCGCGAGGCCCGGGCTACTCGCCCGGGCCCAGGGACGGCTGGTGCGGGGGGCTCGGCGCCGCGGGCCGGGGCTTCCCGCCCCGCCGCCGGCGCCGCCGTTTCACCGCGTCCCCCCCGGCCTGTCCCCCCAGCTCTCGCAGCACGCGGGCCCGGACCCCGCCCTCCAGGTGCAGCTCCCGCAGGAGCAGGTGCGCCTGGGACGCGCCCTGCCGTTGCTGCAAGGCCTCACCGAGCCGCTCGAGGATGTCGATCCGCAGGGCCACCGGGCCAATCACCTCGTACCCGTAGGCACGCACCCCCTGGCCCCCCAGCTCCGCCACCGAGAGGACGGGCTCCTGGGAAACGCCCTTGGGTGCGAGGGTCTGCTGGAACAGGGCCGTCAACATGCGGCGCCGCTCCAACGCGCGGGGAGAGAGGGCCTCGGCGACGTAGAAGTAGCGCCGCCCCTCGCGCACCCCCAACGTCTTCAAGTGCTCACGCGCCTGCGCGTCCAGCAGCCGCCACTGCTCACGGGCCTCCCATTGGGGAATGACCCCCAGGCCCTCGGCCAGACGGTAGGCGAGCCCGCGTGTCGCCGCGGAGCGGCCCTCGCCCGTCAGGGACTCGGCGGGAAAACCGCCCATGGCCTCCGTGACGAGGTCCCGCGCCAACGCCAGCAACCGGCGCTCGAGTCGCCGCCGCGCGCCGGCCGTCCACACCTCGGGCTCCGCGAGCGCGAGCTGCGGGGAGCGTCGGTCCGTTCCCCGCACCAGGCGCGCCAGGGGCTGACTCTCGAACGAGATGTTCCCCAGCGCGTCCACCTCGAAGGCGTCGTGGGTCGCGTCGACCGCCCGCTGGACGAATTGCTCCTCGGTCATCGTGCCGTCCGGGCCCGGCATCTCGCCCAGCAGCGCGCCCAGACGGGCGAAGGGACTGTCCGAGGTCGTCTGGGGCCGGGCCGAGGCCCGCACGAAGCGGCGAGCACTCCGGCGCGCGGCCCGTTGGACGAAGCGCTCCACGAGCCGCTCATGCAGGGCATCCCCCAGGGCGTCCTCGATGCGGCGGGTGCGCTCCTGCCAGTGCTCGGCGTCGTGCATCCAGCTCGAGCGATGGCTGATGTACGTCCAGATGCGGATGGCGGCGAGCCGGTCCATCAGCGTGTGGATGTCTCCGGACACATCATCCAGCGGAGACACCTGCCGGTGGAGCCAGGTGGGATCCAGCCGCCCATCGCCCTCGGAGAGCTGCAGGAAGGTCTCGCGCAGGAGCGTGAGGTGCTGCCCGAAGAGCCCCTTGCGGAAGTCGGGGATCTGGCAGACCTGCCACAACAGCTCGACCCCGGCCCGATCGGTCGTGGCGTCGCGCACCGCGGGCACACGCGCGAGCTCCCGGAGGGCATCGAAGTCGTCCGCGCGCTCCACCCGGATGAACGCCTGGTGTTGGGGCGCCCGGGACAAGGAATCCAGCAGGGCCTCCGGGCTCGAGAAGTCGAGCGACGCGTTGCGCCAGATGAGGCTGCGCACGGCCGGAAACCGGTGGGTCTCGATGGCGGAGATCACCCGGGGCGGCAGCTCGGGCACGGAGTTCAGGGTGCCGAACGTCCCATCGTTCAGGTGCCGTCCCGCGCGACCCGCGATCTGCGCCAGCTCGTCCGGGAAGAGATCTCGCTGCTCGGCGCCGTCGTACTTGGAGAGCGCCGCGAAGGCCACGTGGTTGAGGTCGAGGTTCAACCCCATGCCGATGGCATCGGTCGCCACGAGGTACTGCACCTCGCCGGCCTGGTACATCGCCACCTGGGCGTTGCGGGTCCGGGGAGAAAGCGCCCCCAACACCACGGCCACCCCGCCCCGGAGCCGACGCAGCGACTCGGCGTACTCGTACACCCGGTCCGCGGAGAAGGCGACCACGGCCGAGCGCGGCGGCAGGCTCTTCAAGGAGCGGCTGCCCGTGTAGCTCAGCTGGGACAGCCGGGTGGCGCGCTTCATCGAGGCGTGCGGGATGAGCGTCTGCACCATGGGCCGCATCGTGTCCGCGCCGAGGAACCACGTCTCCCGGAGACCCCGCGCGTGCAGCAGGCGGTCGGTGAAGACATGGCCGCGCTCACGGTGGGCGGCGAGCTGGATCTCGTCCACCGCGAGGAAGTCGACGGCCTTGTCGGTCGGCATCGCCTCGACGGTGCAGATCCAATAGTCCGGACGGGGCGGCAGGCGCTTCTCCTCGCCCGTCATCAGGGCCACCCGCCCCTCGCCCACCCGGGCGGTCACCCGGTCGTAGACCTCACGGGCGAGCAGGCGCAGGGGCAGCCCCATCATGCCCGTGTCGTGCTCGAGCATGCGCTCGATGGCCCGGTGCGTCTTCCCCGTATTCGTGGGCCCCAGCTCCGCCACGACGATCGACGACCGGCTGGATGCGCTGGCGTTCATGAGGCGGAGTCTAACCCCTGGAATCGTCCTCCGCCCGGAGAGCGACCCCCCGGCGTCGGGACATGACGCCTGGGAAACGCCTCACACCGGCTGCAGGAAGCGACCGTCCACGAGGTGGTCGATGACGTCTCGCGCCGAGTGCGGGTCGAGCCTCAGCTTCGCGCTCAGTTGCGACACGGCCTGGGAGACGGTGGTGGGCTGCGCGAAGACGCCCAGCGTGGTCAACAGGATGCGGCCATCGTCGCCCTGATCCAACGTGGGATCGGTGAAACGTCGGGGATTGAGCGATGGCGCGCAGGCCAGGCCCGTTCCGTCCACCGAGCGGACATAGGTCACGGGCTCCTGCGCCACCCGGGCGGGAACCCGGTGGGGCCCCAGCCACTCCCCGAGCTTGAACTGGAGCGTCGCGGGCGCGGTGTTCTTGAGCCGCGTGCGCCCGTTGACCACGACCCGCCGCTTGGCCTCGCTGTGCTTGGACTCGAGGGCCTCCACGTGCGCCGTCGTGCGCTGCACCGCCGCCTCGAGCGCCGGATCGCGAAAGCGCAGCATCGGCACGGACACGTCACCGGGCTCGCGCCGCTCGAAGTACTCGAGGAACTCCGAGAACGTCCGCGCCTCGGTCACCATGTCGAAGCGCGCGGGATGCTCCGTGGCGAGCGCTCCGGGCTGCGCCTCGAGCCGCTGGTAGCCCACCCCACAGTCCAGGCTCATCACGCGCTCCACCAGGCGCACTTCCTCCTTGAGCGTGGCGGCGCTGGCGAAGGGCAGGCCCGCGATTCCGGACACCTCGACGTCCAGGTTCGGGTGGCGCTGGCACGCGTCGATGATGTCGAGGAGCTGCTGATCGGAGGCGCACGGCTTGAGGAGCCCCCGGCCCATCTGCTCGAGCCGCTGCTTCTCGGAGAAGCAGCCGATGTCCAGCACCATGTGGACATGGTCGAAGGTGCTGGCCAGCGCGTCGATGAGCTCCATGCGGGCCACGCCCCACAGGAAGTACATGCAGGAGTGGCGCGAGAGATCGACCCCCGCCCACGTGCCCTGGAGAAACGCCGCCGAGCTGCCCGAGAAGTCGTAGCGCATCTGCCACGTCCGGTGGGCGATCTCCTGGTGGTCGCGGCGCACGCTCTCCTCGGAGCGCAGGAACGGCTTCGCGCGTCCGAAGGCCGCCTTCTGGTTGCCGCGCGCCCCGCCACAGTAGAGGCAGTTCTCGCCGCAGCCCTTGCCGGGCGCGACCCAGCCGGAGAAGGCGTGGCGGTCCTGCTGGCTCAGGAAGATGTCATCGAAGTGCGAGTAATAGATGTCCTCGCTGTTCGTGGCGCCTTGCACGTACGCCAGGGGCAGGCGCCGGGGCGTGCCGTCCGGCTTGCGGGTGACGCAGTTGGGCGGAGCGGGATGCCCCTGGCAGAGCGCCAGCAGCGGCACCTCCCCATCCCCCAGGACGATGTGATCGATGCAATCGAACGCGTCCAGCTCCCGCCACCAGTACGACGCCGTGTTGCCGCCCAGGACGATCTGGATCTCGGGGTCGATCCGCCGCAGCGTCCGCGCCAGGAGCAAGGCGCGGTGGACATGATGGAACCACTTGAGGCTGATGCCCACGAGCCGGGGCCGCACCCGGGCCACGAGGACCTCGAGGGAGTGGGCCACCTCCTCCTCCGTCTGGTCCCCGTCGTACAACCGCACGAAGGCCTCGACCCCGTTCCGCCGCAGGTAGCCCGCGAGGTAGAGGATGCCGCACGTGGCCTCGCCGGTTCCGGCACCGACGAGGAGGACAGGAGACAGGGCACGACGGCCATTCATGGGGCGGGAGTATCACACGGGCGGGGTCTGGTGGGCGTTCGACCGTACGTCCAAGGGTGCGCCTGGACCCGCACACCCTCCAGGCGAGGAACCATCGCGTTGAGGTAGAACCGAGGCCCTCTCGCTCCTCGTCAGGAAGACACATGGCGCCCCCCATCGGCTCGCTCTGGGACTCGGTTGGCAATACGCCCTTGCTGCGCATCGGCTCGCTCTCGCGCCTCACGGGCTGCGACATCCTGGGCAAGGCCGAGTTCATGAACCCCGGGGGCAGCATCAAGGACCGCGCCGCCAAGGGGATGATCCGTCAGGCCGAGGCGGAGGGACGGCTCGTGCCGGGCGCCACGCTCGTCGAGGGCACCGCCGGCAACACGGGCATCGGCCTGGGCCTGCTGGGGCGCGAGCGGGGCTACCGCGTCGTCGTCACCATGCCCGACAACCAGGTGCGCGAGAAGTACGAGTACCTGGAGGCCATGGGCGTCGAGGTCATCAAGGTCCCCGCGGTCCCCTTCTCCAACCCCGGACACTTCTATCACCGGGCCCGCGTGCTCGCCGAGGAGCGGGGGTGGTTCTGGACCAACCAGTTCGAGAACACCGCCAACGGGGACTTCCACTACGAGACCACGGGGCCCGAGTTGTGGGAGCAGTGCGAGGGGCGGCTCGACGTGCTCGTCTGCTCCGTGGGCAGTGGCGGGACGATCTCCGGCGTGAGCCGCTACCTCCAGGAGAAGAACCCCGCGCTGCGCGTGGTGATGGTGGACCCGCCCGGCTCGGGGCTCTACTGCTGGGTACGCGAGGGGCGCATGGAGACCGTGGGCAGCTCCATCACGGAAGGCATCGGCATCATGCGCCTCACGGAGAACTTCCGCCGCGCGCGGGTGGACGAGGCCCTGCGCATGTCCGACCAGGACATGCTGGAGATGCTCTACCACCTGGCGCGCGAGGACGCGTTGGTGGTGGGCACCTCCGCGGCCCTCAACGTGCGCGCCGCCTACGAGGTGGCCCGGCGTCACCGGGGCCAGGGACTGCGCATCGCCACGCTGCTGTGTGATCACGGCAGCCGCTACAGCTCCAAGGTGTTCAACCCGGACTTCCTCGCCTCCAAGCAGCTCGAGGTACGGCCGCTGCCCGTCTGACCCTTCCACCCGTCGTTGAACGAGGACCCATGTCCGGCCCCGACCGTTCCGCCCTTGACACCGAGCGACTCACGCTGCGCCGCCCCCGCCGCGAGGACTTCGAGGAGGCGCTCGCGATGTGGGGTGACCCCGCGGTCGTCCGGTACATCAGTGGCAAGCCCTCCACCCGCGAGGAGATGTGGGCGCGCCTGCTGCGCTACGTGGGCCACTGGGAGCTCATGGGGTTTGGGTTCTGGGTGGTGCGCGAGAAGAGCACGGGCCGGTTCGTCGGCGAGGTGGGCCTCGCGAACTTCCAGCGGGACATCGAGCCGCCCCTCGGAGACGCCAAGGAGGCCGGTTGGGTGCTCTCTCCGTGGGCCCACGGGAAGGGCTTCGCCACGGAGGCCGTGCGCGCCGCGCTGCGCTGGGTGGAGGACGGGTTCGGACCCGAGCGCGTGGTGTGCCTCATCCACCCGGAGAACGCGGCCTCCCTCCACGTGGCGCACAAGTGCGGGTTCCAGCAGTTCGCACGCGGCACCTACAAAGGCGATCCGACCCGGATGCTCGAGCGGATCCCCGAACCCCGAGGTTCATGAGCATGCCTCCCCCCAAGCAAGCGCCCCCACCGCCTCCGTTCGAGCCCGAGCTGGCCCGGATTCTTCCGACGTTCACCGCGTTCGCCCCCGTCCACATGACGGCCGAGCAGATCGAGCGGTACCGCGCCCTGCCCATCCCCTCTATCGCCGAGCAGATCGGGGATCGGCCGGTCCAGTGCGTCGACTTCACCCTGCCCGGCGACCAAGGGGTGGACATCACCGTGTCGGTGATCTCCCGGAAGGACCATGTCCGGCCGGGGCCGGGCATCTATCACATCCACGGCGGGGGCATGGTCATGGCCAACCGCTTCGCGGGCGCCACCGACCTCGTGGCCTGGGCCCTGAAGTTCGACGCGGTCTGTGTGACGGTCGAATACCGACGGGCGCCCGAGAACCCCGATCCCATCCCGGTGGAGGATTGTTACGCGGGACTCGCATGGATGGCCGCGCACGCCCGGGAGCTGCGGATCCAACCCGAGCGGCTCGTCGTCTTTGGCGGAAGCGCCGGAGGAGGCCTCGCCGCGGGCACCACCCTGCTGGCGCGCGACCGCGGCGGCCCCCCGGTATTCGGTCAGCTCCTCCAGTGCCCGATGATCGACGATCGCAATGAGACCGTGTCGTCGCACCAGATGCAGGGCCTTGGCATCTGGGACCGCGTCAGCAACCTCACGGGATGGACCGCCCTGCTCGGAGACCGACGGGGAACGGCCGAGGTGTCGAGCTACGCGGCCCCCGCCCGGGCCACCGACCTGAGCGGCCTGCCGCCCACGTTCATCGACGTGGGGTCGGCGGAGGTCTTCCGCGATGAGGCCGTCGCGTATGCCAGCGCGATCTGGGCCGCCGGTGGTGACGCGGAGCTTCACGTCTGGGGCGGCGCGTTCCACGGCTTCAGCCAGATGGCGCCGGATGCCGCCATCTCGCGAGCCGCGAACGCGGCACGCGAGGCGTGGCTCGAACGGCTGCTGGCCAGATAGAACGCCGCCCTCCGCGTCGCGCCCCGGCCCTCCGCCGTCAGTGGGGCGCGTCGCCCTTCTGGAAGCCCAAGGAGAACGCGGGCGCGGAGATGCCATTCACCGTCGTGCCACCATTGTGGAGGGCGGGGAACAGGGGCTGCATGCTCTGGGGGAAGCCCAGCGTGGGCTTCGTGAGCGCATCGAGGCGTCCCCGCTCCTCGGCCGTGAGCGGCACATCCAACCCCTTCACGTTGTCCTCCAACTGCGCGAGCCGCCGCGCCCCGATGATGGTGGACGTCACGCCCGGCTGTGACTGCACCCACGCCAGCGCCACACGCGCCACGGTGCTCTCGTGCGCCCGGGCGATGACCTCCAGCGCGTCCACGATGGCGTAGGTCCGCTCGTTCAGGAACGAGTCCAGCAAAAAGCCCCGGTCGCCCTTGAGCTGTCCCGCGTTCGCGCGCGTGTACTTGCCGCTGAGCGCGCCGCTCTTGAGCGGCGACCAGGGCGTGATGCCCAGACCGAACTCGCGCGCCATCGGCACCAGCTCCTGCTCCACGGTGCGCTCCAGCAGCGAGTACTCGATCTGCAGGCCGATGAACGCCGACCAGCCACGGAAGCGCGCCAGCATGTTGGCTTCCACGATCTTCCACGCGGGCGTATCGGAGACCCCGAGGTAGCGCACCTTGCCCGCGCGCACGAGATCCTCCAGCGCGGCCATCGTCTCCTCGATGGGCGTGTGCATGTCCCAGTTGTGCAGCCAATACAGGTCGATGTAGTCCGTCTGCAGACGACGCAGCGAGTTCTCGCACGCCGCGATGATGGACTTGCGGCCGGAGCCGCCGCCGTTCGGATCCCCGGGGTAGAGGTTGCCGCTGAACTTGGTCGCGAGGACCAGGCGATCCCTCCGGGCGGGGTGGCGTCCGAGGTGGTCGCCGATGATCTTCTCGGAATGGCTCTTCGTGTAGAGGTTCGCCGTGTCGATGAAGTTGCCGCCCAGTTCGATGTACCGGTCCATGATCCGCTGGGACTCCTCGACGCTCGTCCCCCAGCCGAGGTCTTCACCGAACGTCATCGCTCCGAGGCACAGCGGGCTGACGCGAAGGCCCGAACGGCCGAGCGTCACATAATGATCGAGAGGCATGGGAACTCCTGAGGTCGTGCTACCGTGGGAGGGGCCAAAATGATTCAGCCTTGAATCAATTTAATCTTGAACCATTTCCCGCGCAACGGAACCATGTCGAAAATCGATCCGGCGAAGATCTGGTCGCTGAAGTACCGACTGCTGATGTCGGTCATCTCCCACGTCACCCCGGACATCGTCGCGCTGGGGGTGGAGACCAAGGAATTGTTCGTGCTCGCGGCGCTGGAGGAGCACCCCTACCCCGCGGAGCTGGCGGCGACCTTGAGCATGCCCAAGCCCACCGTGACGGTGTACGTGAAGCGACTGGAGGCCGCGGGCTTCGTGAGCCGGGAGATCGACACCGAGGACATGCGGCGCCACCGGCTGCGGCTCACCCCCGCCGGGCGCAAGGTGATGAATCAAGGCCTGACACTGCTGTCGGGCGCATTCGGTGAGCGGCTGGGCCGCCTGAGCGCCGCGCAGCAGGAAGAGTTGCGGATGTTGTTGGAGAAGATGAGCTGAACGCGCTCCCGCGCCGGGTGCCACGCGCCCGTGGCGTCAAGACCCCCTGGCCCCCGGAGGCTCGCGCCCCTCGCCTGATCGCTTGGTGAACCAGGGCAGCCTACCCAGGAGGCCCCCTCTCACCGCCCTGCCAGCACTTGTGCCATCATGCGCCCGTTCGAGAAGGCCCGAGGGGGAGCTGGATTCAACCACTCTCACTGTCTCGGAGCCGGAGGCCGGGTCGTCGGATCTGGATGGATGGCGCATGTCCTTTCGCCGTATCGGGAGCAGGTACCAGTTGGAGCGCAAGATCGCGGGCGGTGGGATGGGCGCCATCTGGGTCGCGCTCGATTCCCAGTTGAAGCGACGGGTCGCGCTCAAGCTGATGGCACCCGAGCGCATCGACTCCTACTCCGCGCGTCATCAGTTCGAGCGGGAGGCGATGGCGATCGCGCAGTTGCGCAATCCGCATGTGGTGCAGGTCCACGACTATGGCGTGGATGGTGACACGCCCTACATCGTGATGGAGTTGCTCGAGGGGGAAGACCTCGAGGCACGACTCGAGCGGCAGGGGCGTCTGGAGCCCGCCGTGGTCGCCTCGTTGCTCAACCAGATCGCCCGCGCGCTCGCCTCGGCGCATGCGTCCGGCGTCATCCACCGGGATCTCAAGCCCGCCAACCTCTTCCTCGCCCGGGGCGATGGCGAGGAAGTGGTGAAGGTGCTCGACTTCGGACTGGCCCGGTGGGAGGGCGGCGCATCCTCATCCTCGTCCGAGCAGCCGGGCCAGGTGATGGGCACGCTGCGGTACATGAGCCCCGAGCAGATGCGGGGCGACGCCCGGGTCGATCACCGCACGGACCTGTGGTCGTTCGCGGTGGTGGCCTACCGGGCCTTGACCGGTCGCTTTCCCTTCTCCGCGGATGCCCTCGGCGAGATGAGCCGAGGCCGCGCCGTGGCGGAGCCCCCCTCGCAATGGGTGCCCGAGCTGGGCCAGGGCGTGGATGCCTTCTTCGCGCGCGCCCTGCATGTCGAGCCCTCGCGGCGGTTCCAGTCCGCGCGGGAGCTGGCCTCGGCCTTCGCCGAGTTGTTGGAGAAGAGCCGTCCGGCCCGGGCCGCGAAGATCATGGTCATCGACGACGAGCCCGACGTGGAGCTGCTGATGCGTCAGCGCTTCCGCAAGCAATTGCGTGATGCCGTCTACGAGTTCGTCTTCGCCAGTGACGGCGAGGACGCCCTGGCGAAGCTGCGCCAGCACCCCGACACCCAGGTGATCCTCTCCGACATCAACATGCCGCGCATGGACGGGCTCACGTTCCTCGCGCGGGTGGGCGAGGTGAACCCGCTCGCCAAGGTCATCATGGTCTCGGCCTACAGCAACATGGGCAACATCCGGGTGGCGATGAACCACGGGGCCTTCGACTTCCTCGTCAAGCCCATCGACTTCCAGGATCTGGAGGCCACGCTCACCAAGGCACTCAAGCAAGTGACCGAGCTGCGGCAGATGGTGCGCTCCGCCGAGGAGAACCACCTGCTGCGGATGTTCGTGAATGGGGGCATCCTCGATCGGATGGCGCCGTTGATGCTCGGCCCCGATCTGGTGGACGGCGAGCGCATGGAGGCCACGGTGGCCTTCCTGGACCTGAAGGACTTCACGCCCATCACGGGCAAGGCCCAGCCCGAGGCCGTCATCCGCCGGCTGAATGCCAACTTCGAGGTCATCGTCGCCGAGCTGCTCGCGCGCGGGGGCCTCGTGGACAAGTTCGTGGGCGACGCGGTGATGGCCGTGTTCCAGGGCCCGGGGCATCTGCGCCGGGGTCTGGAAGCCTGTCTCGCGGCCCGGCTGCAGCTGCGCGCCATGGCCTTCCGGTATGGCGAGGACTCCCCCTATGTCCATGGGGTGAACATGGGCCTGGACTCCGGGGAGCTCATCTGCGGCAGCATCGGCGCCAAGGGGCTGGGCCAGCTGGACTACACGGTGCTCGGCACGACGGTGAACACCGCGGCCCGGCTGGCGGTGCTCGCCGACAAGGACCAGCTCCTCATCGCCGAGCACCTCCAAGCGCGCGTGGAGGAGGAATTCGAGTGCAGGGCGCTCGGGTCGAGGCTCATCCCCGGCTCCGCCCTGCCCCTGGGCGTGCAGGAGGTCGTGGCCCGTCGGGAACAACGCGTCTCCAGCGCGGATCGGACGGCCTCCATCGAGGAGAACGTGCCGCACGTGCACGTGCCCGCCAGGCTCGTGGCCAAGAAGGAAGACAACACCCGCTAAGGAAGCCCCGCCCCATGCAGCTCATCATGAATCCAGGGCTGACGGACGAGCAGGTGTTCGATCTCCCCGAAGGCCCCGTGACGATCGGACGCACCGAGGAGAGCACCTTGTGCATCCTGCACAAGAGCCTCTCGCGGCGGCATGCGCAGCTCGAACGCCAGGACGAGCGGGTCGTGCTGGTCGACCTGAACAGCAAGAATGGGACATTCGTCGACGAGCAGCGAATCAGCCGCCATGAGTTGAAGGACGGCGGGGCGTTCCGGTGTGGCGAGGTGCGGTTCAAGCTCGTCCCCACCGCGCACGAACTGCCCCTGGACCTGTCATCGACCCAGCTGCGGTCCCTTCGCACCCAGCTGCTCCCAGGCCCGATGGACGACCTGCTGGATCGGCGCGCGGAGCGTCTGGACCAGTCCGCCATCCGGGTGCGGCCCACGGAGCAAGCAGAGCGGGCCCAGAGCAAGCTCCAGGTGCTGCTCAAGGTGAGCCAGTTGCTCTCCTCGCCAGGCTCCCTCGATGCCTTGCTGGAGCGCATCCTGGAGCTGCTCTTCCAGATCATGGACGTGAGCCGCGCCGCCCTCCTGATGGCGG
The DNA here is from genome assembly GCF_016904885.1 of Archangium primigenium. Lineage (NCBI taxonomy): Bacteria > Pseudomonadati > Myxococcota > Myxococcia > Myxococcales > Archangiaceae > Melittangium > [Archangium] primigenium. The sequence continues at coordinate 3,025,941 of NZ_JADWYI010000001.1, read as the reverse complement.
ACCCCGCCACGGGGAGGCTCACGCCGCGCGTGTCGCGCCTGTCCACGGGAGAAAAACCCTCGGGCGCCTTCTACAGCCAGCGCATCGTCGACTACACGCGGACGCAGAGCGTGGCGGCGCTCTTCGCCGATGCCCGGCGGGATCTCCGCCTGGACGCGGCCTCGTCGGTGATGCGGCAGTCCATCCAGTCCTCCATGTGTGCCCCGCTCAAGCCTCGCGACGAGGTGCTGGGCGTGCTGTACGTGGACAACCTCACCCGCCCCAACGGCTTCACCGACGAGGATCTGGAGTTCCTCACCGCCTTCGCCAATCAGGCGGCCATCGCCATCGACAACGCGCTGCTGGTGCGGCGGCTCGAGGAAGAGGCCGTGCTGATGCGCTTCTTCCCGCCCACCACGCTCAAGAAGCTGCGGATGGCCCGGGGCGGCTCGCTGGAGACCCAGGAGACGGAGGTGACCGTGCTCTTCTCCGACATCAGTGGCTTCACCGCGCTCTCCTCCACGCTGGAGCCCCGGCAGGTGGTGGAGTTGCTCAATGACTACTTCCCGGTGATGGCGGAGATCGTCTTCAAGTACGAGGGCACGCTGGAGAAGTACATCGGCGACGCGCTGATGGCGGTATGGGGCGCGCCCTTCTCCCATGGGGATGACGTGGACCGGGCCGTGCGCGCCGCGGTGGAGATGCAGCAAGCCCTGGCCCAACTCAACACCCGTTGGCGGGCCCAGGGTCGGCCCGAGTTGAACATCCACGTGGGCCTGAACACGGGGCGCGTGGCGGCCGGCAACATCGGCTCCGAGAAATACCTGCAGTACGCCACCATCGGGGATGCGACCAACGTCGCCAGCCGGGTGTGCTCCGCCGCGGGGGACGGGGAGATCTGCATGAACGCCACCACTTTCGAGCGGTGGAAGGATCGCGCCTGGCCCGCCCACCCCTTGCCCGCCACCTGGGTGAAGGGCAAGCAGGAAGCCCTGAGCCTGCACCGGTTGGAGTGGCGGGAATCGTCTGGAACGTGAGTCGGCCGTCAGTCCGCGTTGGCGCGCAACTCCGTGACCTTCAGCACCGTGATGCGGCCGTCCTCGTAGGACAGGATGCCGTCACGCGCCATGGCACGCAGGCACTTGTTGGTGCTCTCGCGCGTCAGTCCGCACAGGTGCGCGAGGTCTGATTGGGTCAACTGGGAGGCCAGCACCGCTTCCTGAGCGGCCGCCCCGCCCTGCTCCTCGACCATGTCCAGCAGCACCCGCGCCAGGCGCGAGCGCGCATCCAGGAAGCTCGCGTCATACACGCGCCGGGTGATCCGGCGGATGACCCGGCTCATCTCGGCCAGCATGCGCATGGCCACCCAGGGGCGCGTTTCCACGAAGCGCTGGAAGTCCTCGCGCTGCAGCCGCAGCACCGACGTCTCCTCCCGGGCCACCGCGTCCGTCGAGCGCGGCTCGCCGTCCAGCAGCGCCATCTCACCGAAGGAGTCCCCCCGCTTGAGCAGCGTCAGCAGCCGCTCCTTGCCCTCCGAGGTGCTCAGCCGGATGGACACCTCGCCCTTGCGCACGATGTAGAGTGCCGTCGCCACGTCGCCCTGATGGAAGATGACCTCCCCCTTGCTGTAGCGCCAGGGCTGCAGGACCGCGGAGAGCTGCTCCAGGTCCTCGGGGCCGAGCGAGGAGAACATGGGGACATGGACGAGGAGCGCCGCGTAGGACATGAGAGGTCTTTTCAGGAGTGGGCACTGCCCACGGGCCGGGGGGAGGTCGAGAGCATACAAGGCCCCCTTCCCCGAGGTGTGATGTCGCTCACTCCGGCCCTGTGAAGCCGCGTACCGCCCTAGCGACGCTCACTGTCGAGGTGGGCCATGTGCGCGGCCGGGTAGCGTGTGCCCGCGATGGCACCGCGTGGGACAAGCTTCTCGACCTGCGTGATCTGGTCCGCGGTCAACGGCTTCGCGGCGAGTGCCTCGTCGAGCTGCTCCAGGGTGCGCATGCCCAGTGTCGGCGTGAAGCGCGGCGCCTTGCCGAGCACGTACCCGATCGCCAGTTGCCCGGGCGACAGGCCCCACTTCTCCGCGAGGTCCCGCAGCGCCGCGACCAGCCTGGCGTTCGCCGCGGCGTTGTCCCCACTGAAGCGCGGCATGTGGGCCCGCGCGTCTCCCGGCTGGAGCGGGCTCGCCGGGAGCAAGCCCCGAGACAGGACACCGTAGAGGGTGGCGCCCATGCCCAGCTCATGGAGGATCGGGAAGATGGCGTCCTCGGGATCGCGGCTGACGAGGGAGTACTCGATCTGCAGGTCGGCGATCGGATGCACCTTCGCCGCGCGGCGGAGGGTCTCCGGGCCGACCTCGGACAGACCGATCTTCCGGACGTAGCCGGCCTTCACCAGATCCGCGATGGCGCCAACGGTGTCCTCGATGGGCACCGTGGGATCCAGACGCGCCGGGCGGTAGACGTCGACGTGATCGGTCCCAAGCCGCATCAGCGAGTAGGTCAGGAAGTTCTTCACCGCGGCGGGCCGTGTGTCGACCCCCACGGGGGCACCGTCGGGCCCCCGCATCATGCCGAACTTCACGGAGAGCTGGACCTTGTCCCGGCGGCCAGCGATGGCCTTGCCAATGAGCAGCTCGTTGTGTCCGGAGGCATAGAAGTCACCGGTGTCCAGGAGGGTGATGCCGTGCGCGATGGCGGCGTGGATGACGGCGATGCTCTTCGTGTCGTCCGTCTTGCCGTACACCCCAGACATCCCCATGCAACCCAAGGCGATCCGCTGTTTTTCGCTCATGGCCCTTCTCTACGGATGCGCGGCGCCCCGGACTTGGCGTTTCTTGGCACGAACGCCGCGCCAAGAAACGCCAAGCCCCGGGCGGGGGTCGCGCTACACTGCGCCGATGGAGAGCTTCACCGAGCTTCCCGCCGCGCTTCCCGGCCTGCGCGTGATGCGCGGCATGACGACATCGCTGCATACCGGCATCAAGGAACACTGGGGTATCGGGCGCATCGACGAGGGCGACACCGAGTGGTGGGGCGGCGGGTGTATCCGGCGCTCGGTGTCCGGATGCATCCTCCTGAAGCGGCCCGGCGACGTGGTGCGCCACCTGCGGCATCGCGGACCCACGGTCTTCAGCGTCGTCCTCTTGCCGACGGACGACGTGGCCCGGGTCGTTCGCGAGACAGACGCCGTGGTGACGCCCCAGTTCGAGCCCGGTGACCCTCGCGCCGCGCCCTTCCATCGGCTGCTCGACGCGGCCTGTTCCGGCGAGGACCGCTTCACGCTGGAGGTGGCGCTCGCGGAGGCCCTCCAGGCGCTGGGGGCGACCCGCGACACACGGTCGGACCCCTCGCGTCCCGTGCGACGCGCGCTGGCGTTCATCCACGAGCACCTCGAGGAATCGATCTCCCTGGAGGAACTCGCGACGCACGCGAAGCTCGACAAGTTCCATCTGTGCCGTGCCTTCCGCGCACAGGTCGGGATGCCTCCGCACGCGTACCTCACGCATCTGCGCGTCGCCCGTGCGAAGGAACTGCTCCACCGCGGGGTGAGGCCCTCCGAACTCGCCCCCTTGGTGGGCTTCTACGACCAGGCGCAGCTGACACGTCACTTCCGGCGACTCGTGGGGACGACGCCCGCGCGCTATGCGAAGACGCCGAATGACCCACGGTTCCGTGGCGTGCTTCGGCCTCCTGCCCAGTCGGAAGCCTCCACGCCGCCGCATTCATCACCGAACGACAGGCGGGAGCCTGTCGCACCAGGAGAAGCAACGGGATGGCGCACGTGCTGAAAAGCATTTCGTTCAGGAACGGAAACCTCACCCTCGCGGGTGTCCTTCGCCTCCCCGAGGGCTTCGACGAGGCCGGTACCCATGCGGCCATCGTCCTCGCCACGCCTGGGAGCAGCGTGAAGGAGCAGATCGGCGCGATCTACGCGGACAGGCTGACGGCCCGTGGGTTCGTGACGCTCACCTTCGATCCTTCCTACCAGGGTGAAAGCGATGGCCACCCCCGCGATCTGGAAGATCCGTCAGCGCGCGTGGAGGACATTCGCTGCGCCGTCGATTTCCTCATGACGCTGCCCTACGTCGGCGAGAACCGTGTCGGCCTGCTCGGTATCTGCGCGGGGGGCGGCTATGCGGTGAACGCCGCTTTGACCGAACATCGGTTCAAGGCGGTGGGCACGGTGGTGGCCAGCAATATCGGTCGGGCGTTCCGGCGCATGCAGCCGATGGCGGACGTCCTGAAAATCCTCGATGCGGTCGGACAGCAGCGGACGCTCGAGGCGCGGGGCGGAGCGCAGCGCCGCGACCCCTGGATTCCCGATACCCTGGAAGAAGCACAAGCCGCCGGAGTCACCGATCCCGACGTGCTCGACGCCATCAGGTTCTACCGGACGCCGCCCTGGCGCCACACGAACTCCACCAACCGCGTCTACTTCCGCAGCTTCGGGGCCTTGTTGGGATTCGACGCCTTCCACCTCGTGCCCGAGCTGCTGACGCAGCCGCTCCAGGTCATCGTCGGCGGTCGCATCGGCATCACGGGCTCCTACGAAGACGGCCAGACGCTTTTCGACCTCGCGCGCACCCAGAAGGAGTTCTTCGTCGTCGAGGGCGCGGGCCATTACGACCTGTACAGCAAGGCCGAGTACGTGGATCAGGCCATCGCCCGGCTGGCGCCGTTCTACGCGGCAGATCTCGGTGGGAGTCGGGGCTGATTCGCTTTCACGGCGCTCCCGCGGTTGATGGAGTGCCGGGTGAGCCCACCAGGCGTGGCGGCCAGCACGCCCACGCGAGGAGAGTCCAGATGAGCGACGTGAAGTTCGAGTTGTACTATTGGCCCGGCATCCCCGGCCGGGGCGAGTTCGTGCGACTGGTGCTCGAAGAGGCCGGCGCGGATTGGGTGGATGTGGGCATGTCCTCCCAGGAGGGGGGCAAGGCCGTCATGGACCGGGTGGGCCGGGGCCCCGTGCCCGCCTACGCGCCGCCTCTGTTGAAGGTGGGTGACCTCGTGCTCTCCCAGACCGCCAACATCTGCTCCTATCTGGGCGAACGTTTCGGTCTCGTCCCCTCCGACGAGACCTCGTGTCTGCATGCGCGCCAATTGCAGCTCACGATCGCGGACGCGGTCGCGGAGGCACACGACACCCACCATCCTGTCGCCGTGATGAAGTACTACGAAGAGCAGAAGGAGGTCGCGAGGGCTCGCGCCGAGGACTTCCGCGCCCACCGCCTTCCGAAGTACCTGGGCTACTTCGAGCGCGTCCTCCAGGAGAATCCCCAGGGAGGGGGCAAGTACCTGCTCGGCCAGGACTTCAGCTACCCGGAGCTGGCGCTGTTCCAGCTCGTGCAAGGCCTGACGTATGCCTTTCCCAACGCCATGCGCCGCGTCGCGCCCCGGTTCCCGGGCGTCATGGCCTTGCGTCAGCGGGTCGCGGAGCGCCCCCGCATCGCCGCGTACAAGAACTCCCCCCGCGCCCAGCCGTTCAACGAGCAGGGCATCTTCCGCCGCTACCCCGAACTGGATGACCCGGCGTCCTGAGCCCACCGGCGAGAAGACCTGGCCCTGACGGGATACGGGTGGCCTCCCAGCGGGCGGCCCAGCCCCGAGCTCAGGGCTCCGTCCTCGCGCACGTCAACCCCCGGACATGCTCCGTCAGGTGCGCGATCAACGCGGACACCGGGGGGGGAAGGCCCCGGCGGCTGGTGTAGACGAGGTGGACCAGGCCCTGCTGGGTGTGCCAGTCGGGGAACACCCGGACGAGCTGGCCCGAGCGCACGGCGGCGCCGCAGAGGGGTTCGGGCAACAGGGCGACCCCGAGCCCGTCGATCGCCGCCGAGCGGAGGGTCGGGCCATCTCCACAGGACAGGCGGGGCTTGTGCTGCAGGGTGAACGTCCGCTGCTCGGGCCCCAGGAACGCCCAGGTGTCCTGCCCTTCGTGTTCGGAAAGGCTCAAGGTGGGCACCGACGCCAGCTCCTCCACGCCTCGCCCCGCGAGGCGCTGGGCCCACGTCGGCGATGCGACGAGGATGCAGTTGCTCTCCAGGAGCTTGCGCACGGTGAAGGCCGCGTCGGTATCCATCAGGGGGCTCACGCGCAGCGCGAGGTCGATGCGCTCGGCGATGAGATCGACCCGCCGATTGGTGGCCACCACCTGCAGGTTCACCCGGGGGTAGCGATTCATGAAGCTGACGAGCAGGCACCCCAGCGAATCGACGAGGCCCAGGGGGCAGTTGAACCGGACGGTCCCATGCGGCTCGCCCTGGGTGGCGGCCACCACGGCCTCGGCCCGGTTCACCTCCGCCAGCACGTTCTGGCAGTGGTCGTAGAAGGCCTGGCCCACGTCGGTGACGCGAAAGCTGCGCGAGGAGCGTTCGATCAGCCGCACCCCGAGGCTCTGCTCGAGCCGCGCCACCCGGCGGCTGAGCTTCGACTTGGGCTGCCGCAGCACCCGGCCCGCCGGCGCGAAGCCTCCGTTCGAGACCACCTCGGTGAAGAAGTACATGTCGTTCAAGTCCCGCATCCGGCCCTCGGCGTTCCAATTCAGGAACGCAGGTTCCCATAAACGCCACCCGTGGGGCCAATCGTTCCCCGTTAAGTACCTCCCACAGGCGACGGACTGCCCTCGCCCAGGACCGGGAGACACGACGATGAGCAACAAACTGCAGGGCAAGGTGGCCGTGGTGACGGGTGGCAATGGGGGAATCGGGCTCGCCACGGCGAAGCGTTTCGCCGCCGAGGGGGCGCGGGTCTTCATCACGGGCCGCCGTCAGGCGGAGCTGGACGCCGCGGTGAAGGCGATCGGTCCCCAGGCCACGGGCGTCCAGGGCGACATGTCCAAGCTGGCCGACATCGACCGGCTCTACGAGGTGGTGAAGCAGAAGGCGGACGCCCTGGACATCGTCTTCGCCAACGCGGGCACGGGGGAGTTCGCCGCCCTGGGCACCATCACGGAGAAGCACTTCGACGACACCTTCAACACCAACGTCAAGGGCGTGCTGTTCACGGTCCAGAAGGCACTGCCGCTGCTGCGGGAGGGGGCCTCCATCATCATCAACGGCTCGACGACGAGCGTCATGGCCACGCCGGCGTTCAGCGTCTACAGCGCGACCAAGGCGGCCGTGCGCAGCTTCGCCCGCAACTGGATCCTCGACCTGAAGGGCCGCCCCATCCGCGTCAACGTCCTCAGCCCGGGCGCCACCCGGACGCCGGGAATGCATACCCTGCACACGCTCGCCGGGGGCGAGGCGCACGCGAAGGAGGTCTACGAGCAGTTCGCCAACATGATCCCCATGGGCCGGATGGCGGACCCCGACGAGATGGCCAAGGTCGCCGTGTTCCTCGCCTCGGACGACAGCAGCTACGTCAACGGCGTCGAGCTGTTCGTCGATGGCGGCGTCGCCCAGATCTGAGCCAGCGCGAGGGCCGCCCCACGGCGTTCCCGCTCAGCCCACGGCCTCGACCTCCACGAGGTTGTCGTAGAACGTCGCCCCGCCGCCCATGTCGGTCACCGCCTGCGAAGTCGTGTGATTCACGTTCCGCCCATCAGGGGTGAGCGCGCTTGACCAGAGCGACGGAGCGACAACCACCCCCGGCCGCGCCCTCTCCGTCACGGAGGCCTCGGCCAGGAACGCGCCGCGATCATTCCGGATACGGACCCTCTGGCCGTTGAGGATCGCGCGCGCCGCCGCGTCGGTGGGATGGATCTCCAGCCGCGGGCCCTTCTCGAAGCGCGTCAGCACATTGCTGAACGTGCTGTTCAAGAAGTAATGACCGGGCGGTGAGATGAGCGCCAGCGGATAGCGTGCGAAGAGCTCGGGGCTCGAAGCGCTGCTCTCCCGTGGGGGAGTCCATGTCGGCAGCGGGTCATGGCCGTCGCGGGCCATCCTCGCGGAGAAGAACTCGCACTTGCCGGAGGGCGTCGAGAAGCCTCCTTCGGCGTACGGGGCGAACGGCGTCGGCACATTCAGGCGCACCGAGCCCTCGGCTTGAACGCGCTCGAGTGAGATGCCCGAAAGCCATGGGTGCTCACCGTGCAGCGCCTGCCGGGCCATGGATTCGTCACTGTCCTGGAAGCACGGCTCGCTGAAGCCCATGTGCGCCGCGAGCTTTCTGAAGAGTTCCGTATTCGGGACGGCCTCGCCGAGTGGCGCGATCGCCGCCGCGTTCCACATGACATACAGGTGACCGTACCCGGCGTGCATGTCCACGTGCTCGAGCTGAGTGGTCGCCGGGAGGAGGAGATCCGCGAAGTGGGCCGTGTCCGTGTGGAACTGCTCGTGAACGACCGTGAAGAGATCCTCGCGCTGGAGCCCAGCCTTGACGCGCTCCAGGTCGGGAGCCACGCTGGCGGGATTCGAATTATAGACAAACAGGGCCTTGACGGGTGGGTCGGAGACCTCCGTGAGGATCCGCCCGAGTTCGACCATGTTGAGCGTGCGGGTGCCGGGCGGGATCAGATCGAAACGCTGCAACGCGGCGTGATTGAGCGGAAAGGTTTCGAAGGTCCATAGCTGGACCCCCCCCGAGGCGGAGCGCCAGGCGCCGGTCACCGCGGGCAAGCACGTGATGGCGCGCGCCGCCATCCCTCCGCCCGTGTGGCGCTGCATCCCGAAATTCAGGCGGATGGCCGCGGGCTTGCTCGTCGCGTATTCAACCGCGAGGGCCTCGACCGATGCCGCTGGAATCCCGCAGATGGCCGCCACCCGCTCGGGCGGGTACTCGGCGGCGCGCGCCGCCAGCTCGTTCCGACCCACGCAGTAGCGGGCCATGTAGTCCTCATCGCCCAGCCCGTCGCGGAAGATGACGTGCATCATCCCGAGCGCCAGCGCGGCGTCAGTGCCCGGCAGCAGCGCGATATGCTCGTCGCACTGCTCCGCGGTCCGCGTCTTGCGTGGATCGATCGCAATCACCCGCGCCCCTCTCTTGCGCGCCGCGGTGACGAACGGCCAGAGGTGGGGATTCGAGGTCAACGTGTTGGTGCCCCACAGGAGGATCGTGCGCGCGCCTTCGAAGCTCTCGGTATCCATGCCCATGGAGCTCCCCATGCTGTAGGCCATGCCGACCACGCCGGCGGAGCCGCAGATGGTGCGATCGAGGAGCGAGGCGCCGAGCTTGTGGAAGAACCGTCGATCCATCGAGCTGTTGTGCAGCAGCCCGAGCGTGCCGCTGAACGAGTACGGCAGGATGGCCTGCGGCCCCCACTGCGCGATGATGCCCTTGAACCGGTGCGCGATCTCGTCGAGCGCCTCCTTCCAGGAGATCCGCTCGAAGCGTCCCTCACCTTTCGCGCCCACACGGCGCATCGGGTGGAGCACGCGGCCGGCATGATAGGTCCGCTCCAGGTACCGAGAGACCTTCGCGCAGAGGAAGCCCCGAGTCGTCGGATGGTCGGGATTCCCTCGGACTTCGACAGCTCGGCCAGCCTTGACCGTGGTCAGCATGGAACATGTGTCCGGACAGTTATGCGGGCACACGTTCCGCACGACTGTCGCCCCGGGGTCTTCCGTGACGGTAGCGCTCATCCCAAACAATATACCCCACCGTCGTGCGACAGGAGGTCCGGGCCGGGTAGAGTGGCTGGACCCATGGCGCCTCCTCCCGCGTTCGATCCGCGCGGCCTCACCCGGCCTGCGCCCGTGCTGCTCGGTTATTACACCCTCGTGTCCCTGGCCACGTTGGCCGCCTTCCCCGTCGTCTGGTTGGTGAGCTTCTTTCGCTACCAGACGCTCCAGTACGCCTTCACCGACGACGGGTTCTCGATGAGCTGGGGCATCCTGTTCCGGCGCGAGGTGCACCTCACCTACCGGCGCATCCAGGACATCCACGTCACCCGCAACCTGCTCCAGCGCTGGATGGGCCTGGCCACCATCAGCATCCAGACCGCCAGCGGCAGCGCCACCCCGGAGATGCAGATCGAGGGACTGCTCGAGTTCGAGCCGCTGCGCGATTTCCTCTACATGAAGATGCGCGGCGCCAAGGGGCTCGACAAGCCCGAGGCTCCCGCGCTCCCGGAGTCCGCGCCCTCCGCGGACGAGGCCCTGGCGCTGCTGCGGCGCATCGCCTCGGACCTGGAGGTCGTCGTCTCGTCACTGCCCGCCCGGAAGGACTCCACGCCATGACCCCGCCCCGCACGAGGCAGGCCTCCGCCTGGATCTACCAGGGCCTCTGGGCCGTGTTGACGGACCTCTTCCACGTGCCCGACCAGCCCCCGGTGCTGCCCACCGCCTCCGGTACCCAGGTCGTCTCCCTGCGGCCGTGCACGGGCTGGCTGCGCTACCGCAAGGTGTCCTTCTGGCTCGGCATGCTCAGCACGCTGCTCACGATCGGCGTCGTGGGCGCGCCGCTCCTGCTGACCTCGTCCATCCGGCCCTGGATGCTCGTTCCCGTGCTCGGCCTCGTCGTCCTGTTCGGGCTCGTCGGGTACGTGTCCATCCACCTGGGCTTCGACACCACCTGGTACGTGCTCTCCGACCGCGCCCTGCGCATCCGGCGGGGCGTGTGGACGCTGCACGAGACCACCATCACCTTCGACAACGTGCAGAACGTGAAGATTTCCCAGGGACCCCTCCAGCGGGTCTTCGACTTCTCGGACCTGGTGATCGAAACAGCGGGCGGCGGCGGCGGCGGGCCCCAGCAGAACCTGGAGCAGGCCAGCCACGTCGGTCTGCTCGCGGGCATCGAGAACCCGGCGGCCCTGCGCGAGCAGATCATGAACCGGGTGCGCGCCTCGCGCTCGGCCGGGCTCGGAGACGATCACGACGTGCCGACCCCGCCCTCGGGGGCCTCGCCCACCTGGTCTCCCGCCCACCTGGATGCGCTCCGGCAGATCGCCTCTCACGTGGCGCGGCTGCGCGCCCGCTCGGACTGATCACCCGGAGGGCCACGTCAGCAACACAAGCACAGCGCGGGGCACTACTTCTTCTTGCCAGCCGGGATGTGCACGTTGCTGTAGATCAGCGGATGGTCGCTCGCGCGCCGGACCTTGTTGCTGGTGTCGCGGTCATAGCCGTCGAAGTGCACGGAGGGCGACCCGAAGATCCAGTCGATCCCCACCTGATGCGAGCGCGGGTTCTTCCCATTCATCGCCGCCTCCATGTCGGTGCCCTTCGTGATGTGCTGCCGGGCCTCCGCCTTCTCGTTCATGTCACCCGTCAGGATCACCGGATGGCCGGTCGTCTTCTCCAGGTGCTTGATGAACGCGATCTCCTTCGCGGTCGCGATGTCGCGGTTCTTCTCGTTGTGCGGGTGGCTCTTGGTGTCAGCCGGGTTGTGGACGTTCATCACCCACACCTTCTGCCCGGTCTCCTTGCTCTTCAGCAGCACCACCGGCATCTGCTTCTTGTTGCCCTCGAAGTACGGGACGGTCACGTGCGTCCCCTTCACGAACTCGAACGTGTCCTTGCGCCACGCGACCGAGTTCACCGGGTCCGCGCCCCCGTACTTCCCCGGGTACATGTCGAACTGGTTCCGGGTGTCGTGCATGAACGCCTTGCGCTGGCTCGGCTCGAACTCCTGGAAGCCGATGACGTCCAGCTTGTGCTGCTGAATCGCCTGCGCGGCGAGCTTCATCCGCTCCACGCCGGAGGGGCGGGACGCCTTGTTCCCACCGGGCGCGGTGTGGCTGGCGCCGAGGACGTTGAACGAGCCGATCTTGAAGTCCGTCGGGCCCTTCGACTTGGGGGCGTTGGGGTGGACGGGAGCAGCGTGATGGGCGGGAGCGAGAATCCTCATGCACGGATTCTCGGCGGATGAGAGCCCAAGTTGCTCCCCGCTGTGCACAAGGTGTTGCCCGCGGGTGAATCCGTTTGGACCGCAAGGGTCCGTTCAGCCGTGAAATAATAATCCGTTGGGGACGCTCCAAACGTCTTTCGGAACCGCTCGACGGCAGGGACGCCTCGACATGTGCGCCTGCCCGGCGAGCGCCTGGACGGTCCAGCCATGCGCGGGCCGTGCGTGCCTGCTCGCGAGGGCCCGGGCGAGTTACGAGTCGCCCAGGGCAAAGCGCCAGCCGACTCCGACCGGCAACGGCTGGTGCCTCTCTTCGCCTACGGAGACGGGTCGGAGCGGACATGCCCACGGCAAGCGCATGCGGCTCGGAATGCCAGACACCGCTCGTCAACCCCAGGGGAAGCGGAACCGCGGAGGGAGCCGCATGGACATCCATCCATCGAATCTTTTGATGGGAAACATGAAACCCAGACTCCGCGATCGGTGTCCCCCGCTTCTTTCTTGCAACCGACCACGGTCTGGGATTGGTTGTGCAGGCATGACACAAGCGTCTCTCTTGCAAGTTCCGACGGCCCCCGCTCGGCTACCTTTACTCGGGCATTCGTTGCCACTGCTCAACCGCTCGCGTGAGTTTCTCTGCTCGCTGGCCGAGGTCGGAGGACTGGTCCGTGTCTATATCGGGCAGATGCCCCTGGTCGTGGTCACCGATGCCGAACTCACACGACAGATGTTGAATGACAGCACGACCTTCGACAAAGGAGGCGGGCTGTACGAAAAGCTGAGCGAGTTGACGGGCGCGGGACTGCTCACGAGCCAATCGGAGCTGCACAAGAGGCAGCGTCGTTTGATCCAGCCCTCCTTCAACAGGAACGCCCTCAAGGCCTATTCGGTGGGCATGGCCGGCGTCGTCGAGGAGGCGCTCCGTGGCTGGGAGGATGGCAGGCGGATCGACATCAAGGCCGCCGCCTACCACATCGTCTCTCGGATCTCCGCCCGCTCGATGTTCTCGGCGGAGATGGACGACGCCTCCATTGCCCGGGTGTCCGAGGCCTTGTCCGTCTATCTCAACGGTCTCTTCGTCCGGACGGTGGGGCCGGGGCTGATCTTCGATCTGCTGCCCATTCCAGGCAACCTCCGTTACAAGCAGTCGATCGCGATCCTCCATGAGGAGATACGCAAGATCATCGACGCGTATGTGAATACGGGTGTGGAACGTGAGGACGTCTTGTCCATGCTCCTCAAAGAAAAGGATGAAGAGGAGAAGGCAGGACTATCCCCTCGGGAGGTCCACAATCAAGTCACGACCCTGCTGTTGGCTGGAATCGAAACGTCGGCCGCGACCTTGTGCTGGGCGCTCTACCTGCTGAGCCTTCATCCAGACATCACCCGGAGACTTCACGCCGAACTGGACAGCGTCCTCCAAGGACGAAACGCGCAGTGGGATGACATTCCCCATTTGAAGGAAACACGCAGGATCGTCATGGAGACGCTGCGCCTCTATCCACCGGGTTGGATTTTCACGCGGGTCACGATGCGTGAAACCGTCCTGGGTGGGTATCTGCTTCCACAGGGAACCGGCATCGCCTACAGCCCGTACCTGCTGCACCGCAACCCCAGCGCCTTCCCACAGCCGGACCTCTTCGATCCGGACCGGTGGCTCCCGGAGCGCTCCAAGGATCTGGCGATGAGCAATTTCGTCCCCTTCGGCGGAGGGGCTCGCCGCTGCATTGGTGAAATGCTTGGTTTGACCGAGGTCATGCTGACGTTGGCGACGATCGCCTCGAAATGGGAGGTGCGCGACGTGGAGAACGGGCCGGTCGAACCCGCCCCCGCTCATGTCTCGTTGACACCGAAGCACTTGAGGATGCGGGTCACGCGTCGGAGCTAGCGAGATTCCCTCACCCCCTATTGTCTTGGGAGTTCGAATGAACCCGCAGTTGATTTACCAGGCCCTGGAGACCGTCCCCTGGGGAGATGCTCCCCCCATCAACACGCATTACCCAGGGATCTGCCATGAAACGGATGGCTGGCTGGACAGGGTCGGGCAGACGGACAAGCCGGGCCGCCGTGAGCGCCATCAACGGATCGCGGTCCCCTTGTTCGCGGCCATGGCCTACCCCACGGCGGCTCGCGACCACCTGCTCCTGGCCCATGATTGGATGGCCTGGCTGTTCGAGTATGATGATCAATTCGATGATGGCGCCGACGGTCACAGCACACACAAGGCCAGACGCTCCAGGGAGAGCCTGTTGGCGATCCTGAGCGACCCCCTCGGGACAACGCGCGAGGTCCCGGGGCGAACCCTTCAATCCGGATTGCAGGACATCTGGTCCAGACTGCGGGCCGTCACCCGTCCGCGCATGCAGGCGCGCTTCGCGGGGCACGTGAGCGACTACCTCGAGTCCTACGAGTGGGAGACACACAACCGCCGCATCGGGTATTGTCCTGACGTCGAGGAGTACCTGGAGAAAAGACAGCACACGGGAGCGGCCCATCCGTGCTTCGATTTGATCGTCCCCGCGGCGGGGGTCCGCTGCGATCATCTGGACTTGACGGACTCCAGGCTCCGACGCCTCGAGTATCTCTCGTCGGAGATCATCACCCTGTCCAACGACCTCGTCTCGTTCCCAAAGGAGATGGAGCAGGGAGACGTCCACAACATCGTGATCATCCTCATGAACCGACGCGGCCACTCGGAGCAGGAGGCGATTCGCCAAACGGTCGACTGGATCAAATCCCGCTTGGAGGAATTCGAGAGGAGCGCACGCGAGCTGGGGCGAGACCCCCGCGCCTCGAACGAGGACACCCGGCTTTACCTGCACGGGCTGAAGGTCTGGTACCTGGCCAACTATTTCTGGTCGCTGAGGTGCAGCCGCTTCGTCGTCGACGGTGGGGGGTCACGCGAGACTCCTGAGCGGGCAGCAGGCGGATAAATTCGGCGGAAAAGCCATGTCACAGCGGCGTCGGGTGTCTCGTCCTGGGGGCGAACCCACGGAGAAGGAGCCCCCCATGGACGCCCGACTGAATGCCTGGACCGCCGAGCCGGAGTTGATGAAGGTCATGCTCACCCTGAGCGAGAAGATCGCCCACTGCGGGCTGGAGCACAGCCTGCTGGAACTGGTGAAGATCCGCGCCTCGCAGATCAACGGATGCGCCTTCTGCCTCCATATGCACACCCGGGATGCCCGCGCGCAAGGCGAGACGGAGGAGCGCATCTACCTGCTGAGCGCCTGGCGCGAATCGCCCCTTTACACCGAGCGTGAGCGGGCCGCCATGACCTGGACCGAGGCCCTCACGCTCGTGTCCCAGACGCACGCGCCGGACGCGGACTACGCCGCGGTCCGGGCGCATTTCTCCGAGCAGGAGACCGTGAAGTTGAGCCTGGCGATCTCCCTCATCAACGCCTGGAACCGGATTGCCGTCGGCTTCCGGCACATCCATCCGGTCGCCTCGCGCAGTGATGCCGCCTGACGACCTCTCCCCGGGCGCTTTCGACCCGCTCCGCCCGCGCCTGCTCCGCATCGCCTACCGGATGCTGGGCAGTGCCGCGGAGGCGGAAGACGTGGTGCAGGAAGCCTATCTGCGCTGGCACCAGACGGACCGCACCGCCATCCGGGACCCGAGCGCCGTGCTCGTGCGCACGGTGACGCGCCTGTGCCTGGACGTCCTGAAGTCCGCCCGAGTCCGGCATGAGCAGTACATGGGCACCTGGCTGCCCGAGCCCATCGTCGAGCCCCTGGAAGGTGACGACTTGACGCTGACCCTGATGATGGCCCTGGAGCGCCTGTCACCGCTGGAACGGGCCGCCTTCCTGCTCCACGACGTGTTTGGCATGGACTTCGACGAGGTGGCGCGTGCCATTGGCCGAGACCCCGCCGCCTGTCGGCAGCTCGCCAGCCGGGCGCGCGGCCACGTGCGCGACGCCCGGCCCCGCTTCCCCGTCACCGAGAACCAGGGCCGCGAGCTGGCCTCCGCGTTCTTCACCGCGACCCGCAGCGGGGACGTGGGCGCGCTCCAGGCGCTGCTCACCCAGGACGTGGTCCTCTACGCCGACGGCGGAGGCAAAACGAAGGCGGCCCTCCACCCCATCTACGGGCTGGAGAAGAACCTGCGCTTCGCCGCGGGAATCTTCCAGCGCATGGGACCCGACGCCTCACGCCTCGTGTACGAGGGGAAGATCGACGGGCTGCCCGGCTTCATCACCGCCGAGCCCGATGGGTCATGGCAGAGCACGGCCCTCGCCATCGACGCGGGCCGGATCGTCGCCATCTACATCACGCGCAACCCCGACAAGCTGCGCGCGCTCCTCCGGACCCTGGGCCTGGAAACCCCGTCCTGAGCACCTCATCGCGCACCGCTCCGCTCGACGAGCGCCTGCTTCACGTTCGCCAACAGGCTCGCGTGCGCCGCCCGAGCGGTCTTCACGGTGAAGCCCAGCAGCGGACGCGGCGCTTCGATGGTCGTGGTCTCGCGCAGCAGGGTTCCCCCCTCCTGGGCGTGCCAGCGGTAGCGGTTGAGCACGTGGATGAAGGGAAAACTCCACGCGTGTCCATCGAGCCCGCCGGCGACCGGAACCACCTGGGCCCGGTACCGGGCCCGAAACGTGAGGCCTCCGATCGTGTGTCGGTCGGTGATGCGGAGCATCCCCGGGGCACGCGGCTCCTCGTCGATGGCGATGACGAGGGGCTGGAGGCGGATCCACTCCTGGGGCCGGGAGAGCAGCGCGAGGACGGCCTCGGGGGCCACGGGAATGAAGATGTCGTGGTCGAAACCGCCTTGGGCGAGCACGAGTGACTGGAGGCGCATGGGACTGTCTACCACCCCGCCGCGCGTCCAACGCCTTATGCTCTGGAGCCCGCCCGTGGCGTTCGCGGCGGAGAGGACGCTCCATGAAACAGCTGACCGTGACCCTGGCCTCGTTCGCGCTGCTTTCCTGCACTCCGCTGGCTTCCGGGACGAAGCCGGCGGGCGCACCCGGGGACAGGGCCGTGGTCGACCCGCCGCGCGACACCGCGCACCCGGCCCGCAACCAGCAACTGCTCATCGAGAGCCACGGCTCGCGGATGAACGCCCTCTTCTTCCTGGCCAGCGGCGCGGGGCCGCACCCCACGATGCTCCTGCTGCATGGCCTGCCGGGTAACGAGCGCAACCTCGACCTGGCCCAGGCGGTACGCCGGGCCGGGTGGAACGTCCTGACCTTCACCTATCGAGGGGCCTGGGGCAGCGAGGGCGACTTCTCGATCGCCCACGGCCTGGAGGACACCGCCGCCGCCATGGCGTTCCTCCGCTCGCCCGAGGCGATCCGCGCCCATGGCATCGACGTGAATCGACTGGTCATCGCCGGCCACTCGATGGGTGGCTACGCGGCGGCGCACGAGGCGGCGGCCGAACACGACAGCCAGCCGCCGTTGGCGGGGCTGGTCCTGCTGGACGCCTGGAACATCGCCCGCAGCGCCGCCAGGGCGAGCACGGCGGGACCCAACGGCCGCGCCCACATGGTCGCCAACCTGAACGACTTCGGACGCGCCCTGCACGGCGCCACTCCCGAGAGCACCGCCGACGAGCTCCTCTCCCAGGGGCCCGGATGGAGCCTCCCGGCACTGGCGCCGAGGCTGACGCGTGTCCCCATCCTGTCGATCTACGCCACCCATGGCAGCGCGACCGAGAACAAGCGCGTGGCCGAGGCCCTGCGCGAGGCCGGCGCGCGAGTCGACACGGCCGAGCTCGACAGCGACCATGCCTTCGCCGATCACCGGATTGAACTGGCGCGCGAGCTGGTGCGCTGGTTGGAGCGGCCGCGCGAGCCCTCGGCCCCTCCCGAGGGGACCTGAGGAAAACGCTGGCAAAAAGTGGGCTTGAGCCGCTGATGGGTCAGCCGGGGAATTGACACGTCGGCGCGGAGGGCTGACACGCCGGTTTCCCAGGCGAAGCCTGCTTCATGGTCGGAGTCGAGGAGAGGAACTCCCTCGGCCGGCGGTGCTGGCTCGTCTTCTGCACTGTCGCCCCATCGCGCACCCCATGGCGCGAAGCGGCTCCAAACCTTTGCGGAAGGCTCCATGTCATCCACCATCCAGCCCCTCAATCTCTGTCAGAAGGCCTATCTCCTTACCTACGAGTCCGGTGGCTTGGGCGCCACGCAGGGCGACGAAAGCACGCTGGCCCAGAAGCAGAAAACCAAGCTCACCCACTTCCTGGCCCAGCCGGACATCCAGGCCGCCATGGAGGGTCAGTGGTCGCTCGTCTGGGGCCCTGCTGTCTTCGAGCATCAGCCCGGCGAGACGAGCTACGCGGACAACGTCATGTACGTCGCTGCGAGCCCCGACCAGTCCGTCTACGTCGTCGCCATCGCGGGGACCAACATGTCTTCGGAGTATGATCAGAAAACCGAGGACCTCAGCGTCAACACCACGAAGCTCTGGACAGAGGCGTTCCCGTCGCTGAAGCCCTACGGAGTGCCCTCGGGCATCAAACCCTGGCCCGTTGTCTCGAAGGGGACCGCGTTGGGCGTCAACTCCCTGCTGGGGATGAAGGACCCGGCGACCCACAAGGGCTTGGTGGAGTTTCTGCACTCGCTGAGCGCGACGGAGTCAAAGACGCTCATCTTCGGCGGCCACAGTCTGGGTGGCGCGCTGGCGCCGACGCTCGCCCTGGCCCTGTTCAATCCGTCGGGCGGGCAGTTCAGCACCGGGAAATGGGGCCACGTCTACGTGCTCCCGGTGGCCGGTCCCACTCCTGGCAACCAGGGCCTCTCCCAGTTCTTCTCCCAGGTATTTCCGCCGGTCAGCCTGAACCTGCCCCAGCCCCACTATGCCTGGAACCAGAACATCTGGAACAACCTCGACGCCATTCCGCATGCATGGGTCACCGACATGCTCCGGCGGATTCCCTCCCTCTATCCCGCGACCTGGGATGAGGGACAGGTCCCCTCGAAGCTCGCGAATGACATCAACGGCGCCGTCCTGCTTTCGCTGGCCGGCGGCGCCCTTCCCGGTCCCTACACGCAACTGCCCAACATCGAGGTGCCAGGCACCTTCGAGCCCTCGATCGGGCGTGTTCATGACTACGAGTCCTTCTTCACCCAGGTC
The DNA here is from genome assembly GCF_016904885.1 of Archangium primigenium. Lineage (NCBI taxonomy): Bacteria > Pseudomonadati > Myxococcota > Myxococcia > Myxococcales > Archangiaceae > Melittangium > [Archangium] primigenium. The sequence goes on along the minus strand of NZ_JADWYI010000001.1, from coordinate 3,007,148 downwards.
GGGTTCCAACACGTGACGGCCTACGAGGTCCTCTTCGAGATCCAGACGCTGGCCTCCAGGGACACCCGCTCCGCATTCCAAGAGATGTTCAAGCAACGGTTGGTCCCCTTCATGGGAATGGCCGCCAAGAGCGAGCTCGCCGCCGCGACCGCACGCTGACCCGACGTGGCCCCGCTTCACGCGAAGCCCCGAGCCCGCGGCGTCCCTCGCCGGGGGCGCCTGCTAGCGGCGCGCCCACGGCGCGGCACGTCAGGGCATTCGCTCGGCGGCGGACATCAGGTACTGGTTCAGGTCGGCATCCGAGAACGCGGGGAACCAGGCCGCCGCGTTGCGCAGCCCACCGAGCGCCACCGCCAGGTACACCTGTTCCTCGGGCGTCATCGGCGCCTCTCCGAAGAGCAGCCGGATGCGCTCGGCGAAGCGCTCCATCTTCTCGTGGACCACCTGCCCCGGCTCCCTTTCAGTACCCAGGATGGGGGTGGGCTGGAAGGCGGCTAGATCCACCTGTTCCCTTGTCGAGTCCAAGAGGACAGCCCCTGCTGTCATCCAGGGTTCCTTGAGCGTGGCCCGCGAGAGCGTGGCGGCCCCGGGCCGTTCGCGGCTCACGTGCGGCCCGTGGGGCCTCATGACGCCAGGGCGCGTGCCTGCTTCTGGAGGCGCTCGAGGGTAGCCCCGCGCTCCTGGAGCTCGGCGGGCAGTGGCCGCTCGAGGGCGGAGTAGAGAATCCGCAGGGCGGAGAGCAGGAGGGCCATGACCGCCGCGTACTTGGAGTGGTGCTCCAGGTGGGGCCAGAGGATGTCGATGGCCTCGTGAGCGGGGGCGAGTGCTTCCTCGCACCGCTCCATCCCCCCCAGCGTCGAGCTCAGGGAGCTGAGGCTCACGGCGAGGTCGGACGGGATGCGCTCGGGGTTCTGTCGCGCCAGGGCCCGGTGCAGTTCCACGGCCTCCACCGCCGCTGGCAGCGCCTCTTCGCACCTCTTCTGCTCGAGCAAGGTACTCCACTGGAGCTCGAGGCTGTCCGCCAGGAGGGGCCAGTATTGCCCGGGGTCGTAGCGCGCCAGCTCGCGGCGCAGGTTCACCGCCTCCTGTGCGGCTGCCAGCGCCTCCTCGTGCCGCTCCAGGCGGCTCAGCGTCGCGCCCAGCGAGTGGAGGCTCGCGGCGAGGTCCGGCTGGTACTCACCCGGCACGTGCGCCACCAGTTGCTGGTACAGGTTCACCGCTTCCTCGAGGACTGGCCGCGCCTCCTCGTGCCTCTCCAGTTCCTTCAGCGTGTCACCCTGACGCTGGAGGAGCGACGCGAGGGCGGGCCGGAAGGCGTCCGGCGCTCTTCCGGCCAGGGCGCGGTACAGCGCCGCGGCCTCGCTCGTCGCCGTCAGCGCCTCCTCGTGCCGCCGTGTCCCGTGCAGCCTGTGGCCCAGCACGTCGAGGCTCGAGGCGAGGCCGGGCGGGAAGGCCTCGGGGTCTCGCCGTGCCAGCTCGCGCCGGAGCTCCACCGCTGCTCGCGCGAGCGGCAGCGACTCCTCACGCTGCCCTCTCGCGAACAGGGAGGCGTTCAGCAAGCCGAAGCTGTCGGCCAGTCCGTGGTTGAAGGCCTCGGGATGGTGCTGGCTCAGGGCACGCCAGTGCTCCACCGCCTCCCGTACGGCGGGCCCCTCCGGGTGCCTCCCCAGCGTGTTCGAGAGCGAGCCCAGGCGGCCAAGGCCGCCCGCCGGGCCCGGAGGGAGCGCGGCGAGGAAGAGGCGCACCGCCATCCACGCGGCCGAGGCCACGCGGTCGACGACCGACACCGTGTTCAAGTCCTTCGCCAGGCGGGGGAGCGCCGCCGCCTTGTACAACCCCTCGGCCAGATCGTTGAGCTGGCCCGCCAGGGTGGACAGCAACCCCGCGGAGCCGTGCGGCGCGAGGGCCCACGAAAGCTCCACCGCCTGGGGCGCGGCCGTGAGCGCCTCGGCGCGTCCGCCCAGGTCCATCAACAGGGCCTCCAGCGTCTCGAGGCTCCTGCCCACGACGGGAAGGCTCGCCTTGATGTCCTGGTCGTGGACGCTGTTGTTCGGCTCGATGGGTGGCGTCAGTGCCCGGCAGCGCTCGACGGCCTCGGCCGCGGTCTTCAGTGCCTCCTCGTGCCGCCCCAGGACGCGCAACCTGTGGACCAGGTCGTTGAGACTCGAGGCGAGGGCGAGCCCGGGCCCGTGCGGATGGAGCTGGGTCCGGGTGCGGCACAGGTCCACCGCCTCCTGCGTGGCCTTCAGCGCCGCCTCGTGCCTGCCCTGCCGGCTCGCCCTGTCGCCCAGGACGCGGAGGCTCGAGGCGAGGTCGGACAGGAAGACGTTCGGGTCGCGGTGGGCCCGGAAGACCCGGCGCAGCTCCACGGCCTCGCCCGTCGCCTGCAGTTCCTCCTCGTATCGCGCCGTCTCGTACGAGCGGTGGCCCAGGACGAGGAGGCTGTCCGCCAGGTGGTGCACGAACGCATCGGGGTCGCGCCGCGCCAGGGCGCGGTACAGGTCCACCGCCTCCCGGGTGGCCGTCAGTGCCTGCTCGCGCGACTCCGGGTGCTTCGAGTCCTCCCACCTGTCGCCCAGGCCGCGGAGGCTCAGGGCGAAGCCGGGCTGGAAGGTGTCTGGGTCGCGTTGCGCCAGGGCGCGGTACAGGTCCACCGCCTCCCGGGCGGCCGTCAGCGCCTCGTCGTGCCGCTGCGTCCCGTGCAGCCTGTGGCCCAGCGTGACGAGGCTCGAGGCGAGGCCGGGCAGGAAGGCCTCGGGGTCTCGCCGTGCCAGCTCGCGCCGGAGCTCCACCGCGCCTTGCGCGGACGCCAGCGCCTCCTCGTGTCTCTCCAGGTCGTCCAGGACCCTGCTCAGGTGGGTGAAGCTGTCGGCGAGTCCGGGGTGGAAGGCCTCGGGGTTGCGCCGCGCCAGGGCCCGCCACAGCTCCACCGCCTCCCCGGCGAGGGACTCCACCAGGTGCCGCGCCCCGAAGGTGTTCCAGAGCGAGCCCAGTTGGCCGAGGGGCTCGGCCGGGCCGGGTTGGAGCGCCGCGAGGAAGAGGAGGATCGCGAACCATGCGGCCGACCCCTCCTCATTGGAGACCGCGCTCTCGCCGTACCAGAAGAGGTGCATCTCCTTCCACGCGGCGGGCGCCACCTCGAGCTCGCCCCCCAGGGTGGACCAACTGGCCAGCTGGTTGAGTTGGCCCGCCAGGCCGAGAAGGAGCGCCGCGGAATCTCGCCCCGCCAGCGGCCCGGCGTGTCCGCCCAGGTGCTTCAACACGGTGTGCGGAAGCTGGATGCCGAGGCGCGCGAGGTTCACGAACAGATCCATGGTCATGTCGTCGTCCACCCGGCCGTGCCGGAGGGACTGTGCCATCGCCCACCAGAGCTCGACGGCCCCGGCCGCCCACTTCAGCGCCTCCTCGTACTGGCCCCGCGCGAGCAGCGCGTCGACCAGGTGGGAAAAAGTGAGCCAGACGATCCCGGACTGGAGCCCCGTCGGATTGAGCGGCACCAGCGAACGGAGCACGTCCACCGCCTCCTGGAAGACGGGCAACGCCTCCTCGCGCCTGTCCAAGGCGTACAACGTCCTGCCCAGGTTCGCGAGGCTCGTGGCGAGACGGCGCAGGCCATCGGCGTCCGGGTTGCCGCGCACCAGCGCCCGGTGCCGCTCGACGTCCTCGATCGCCTCCTCCAGCGTGTCGTCCATCCGGAGAGCATAGGACAGCACCAGCGGCTCACCTGCAGGGTGAGGCTTGACCCGCCTCTGAGCGGATTCCAGCCCAATCAGTCGTTCCCAGGCTCCCTGCCGGAAGATGGGGTCGCCGTGTATACCGGCGAGGCGGTGAGCGCGTCGGCGCGCACCGGGCTCACGGCGTCGCGGGCGCGCGCACCGCGTTCCAGTTGAAGAGGAAATCGCGGTGCTCGGCCCAGGTCTGGCCCTGCACGGTGTCGCCGACCAGGCAGGCGGCGGTGTGATACGGGCCAGCGCCGTCGGTGGTGCGGAAGCTGACGCAGGTGCGCCCGCGCGCCGTCTTCCACCGGCCCGCGAGGATCTTGCTGTCGTAGAAGCTGCCCGACACCGTGCCGTCCGCCGCGAGCTTCAGCGTCATCGGGCGGGTATAGGGCTCGTCCTTCTTGACCGAGAGGTCGACGGTCCAGTGGCCCTCGAGCGATGGGGCCTCGGCCGCTGCCAGCAGCAGGGGCAGGGTGAAGAGCAGGTAGGCGTGCATCGGGGTCCTCCAGGTTGTTTGCGCGATTTGCACCCGGACCGTTGGCACGGTCAATCCCACGGCCCTGCCAGCGGCGCTGACCTCGCCCGGACACGCGGGGCGCGGGCCGCACCCCACGATGCTCCTGCTGCATGGCCTGCCGGGCAACGAGCGCAACCTCGACCTGGCGCAGGCGGTACATCGCCCGCAGCGCCGCCAGGGCGAGCACGGCGGGACCCAACGGCCGCGCCCACATGGTCGCCAACCTGAGCGACTTCGGACGCGCCCTGTACGGCGCCACCCCCGAGAGCACCGCCGACGAGCTCCTCTCCCAGGGGCCCGGATGGAGCCTCCCGGCACTCGCGCCGAGGCTGACGCGTGTCCCCATCCTGTCGATCTACGGCCCACCCCGAGGGCACTTGAAGACAACGCGGGCAAGAAAAGCCACCTCGAAGCCCTTGAGCGCTCTCTGTGTTCAACGGGGGGGGCCTCGGCGTGCTGGGCTGTCTGGTATGGGTGGCCTGATAGCCGCGCCCGCCCCCGTGGCGGCCCGCGCTACTGCACCACCAGATCCGAGGGCTGTCGCGGAGCCAGCTCGTAGGTGGTCTTGTATTGGGTGGAGAAGCCTGTCACCTGGAGGTGCTGCCCCGCGGTGATGGCGCGCAACCGGTCGGGCTCGAATCCCGCCGAGACGTGGACGAAGATCTGCACCTCGCCCGAGCCGTCGTTGAAGTACAGCTTGTAGCCGTAGGGCGAGTCATCCTCGAAGATCCGCGTCACGTTGCCGGAGGCGCGCACCAGCAGGCCCTCGGTGGACTCGTTGATGCCGCCGGTGGTCACGTCCCGGCTCTCGATCTTCTGGGTGCCGGACAGCTTCTCCACCGAGGCGGGCTCGCTCTCCAGGATGCGCAGCTGGGCCTCGTCCTTCAGGGTGCCCGTCACGCGCACCCGGGTCCCCACGCCGAAGTCGAGCTTCTGGGCCAGCTTCACGTAGATGCCACCGGTGGCGTCCTGGATGGCGAAGCCCTCGTTGTTCATGGCGGACACGAACGTGCCGGGCGCCACCGTGACGTACCCTTCCACGGTTACCTGGGTGCCCTTGGCGAGGGCGCGCGCCTCGGCAATGGGCAGGCCGGTGCTCGTGGGCGAGTCGCCGCTCGTGGGCGAGTCACCGCTCGTGGGCGAGTCGCCGCACCCGGTGGACAGGGCGCAGGTCAGGAGGAGGAAGCGGAGTGAAGGGAAGTTCAGGATCATCCGGACATCCTAGCTCTTCCGCCGCGCGACTCCCGCCCTTCGTTCTGTCACGACATTCGGTGGACAGCGGCGTGGGCACGAAGATTTTCCTCAAGGGCTCGCGCAGCCATCTCCACCGACCGGCTCACGGCTCGACCGGCCCCCGTCAGGCCCTCCTCGGCCTCTCCGCACCAGCCCTCTCCCCTCAACACGGCCTTTGTCCTGCCTATACGCCGCCGAGTAGACCAGGATGGCGCCCACCCCACTCAGCCGGAGGTCGTCCATGCCACGAAGAACGAGCGCTCATTCACTCCTGGGAGGCCTGCTGCTTCTCACGGCGCGCCTGGCCTGGGCCAGTTCCCCTCCGCCTCCCGAGCCCGAGACGAATGAATCGCCCCAGGTGCAAGGCGAGCTGTTCGTCTGGTCGGGCGGGGCCACCCGGGCCGAGGCCGAGGCCCAAAAGAAGCACTTCGCGGCCTATCAACGGGTGCTCGAGTCCGTGCTCACGCTCGAACCCCAGGTGCTGGAAAGTGCGCGCATCGAGGGCCTCAAGCCGGGCTTCTTCGTCGTCGCGCTCGGCGTCTGTCCCAAGGCGGAGACGACGTTGTTGAAGGTCTTCCAGGCCCTCGCCCCGGAGGTCTACACGCGGACCGTGAAGTATGCGCCGACGCATGACCTCCCCGCGCTGGATTGTCCCCAGATGGCGGAGGCCACCAGCAATGATGACGGCGAGCCCGTTCGCTGGAAAATCGAGCGCACCGAGCGAGTCGTCCAGGGCAAGAGCACACTCATCGCGCTGACCTTCAGTTACTACTGGTCACAGCAGGGAGACTTCGGGAGTTCCTATTTCAACGTGAAGGCGCTCTACTTCGGGGTGGACAAGAAGCGACGGCTCCTGGATTCCAAGACGTATTCCGGTCCCACGGATGCCTCGGAGCTCGAGTCCCTCAAGATTGAAGAAGAACAGCTCGTGGCCGAGGTGAAGTATGGAGATCCCCGGTGCGAGCCCTCCAGCGATTATTTCAAAGGCTGGAGGCGGAGGGTCCGGGCGGCTCTCGACAAGGGGAAGATCAAGCTCACGGAGGGAGAACCGCATTTGCGCGAGGAAGGCCCGTGCGGCTATGCGGACGAGGCACGGCTCCTGCGTGGCGAGAGCCCCTGACCTATCGGTTCGGGGCAAAGAAAAAGCCCAGCAACCCGGTGAGGTTGCTGGGCTTCTCCGTGTGGAGGCGGCGGGAATCGAACCCGCTGGCGGCAGAACCGCGCGCCCTAAACGACCGCTCATGATTCCCGAACGACCCTATGCGGCAAGGGGGGCATACCCGCTGCGCAGGGTTGGATGAGAGGTGGCGTGGACGTTGCGGCCTGCGAGGTAGGCGTCCACATCGCCCAGAAGGGAGTCCAGGTTCGCGCGACGGTGATTCCGAGTGACGTGGGCGTGGACGTCCCACCACACCCGCTCAATCTTGTTGGCCGAGGGGCAATAGGGCGGCAGGAAGTGCAGCACGACCCGCCCTCCCAGCGCCGCGAGTGCACGTCTTGTCTTCTGGCCGTGGTGCATCGAGGCATTGTCCAGGATGACGTGCAGTCGCGTGGCCCGCGGATGCTCCTGGACAAGCGCGTGCAGCAGCTCGATGAACAGGTCACTCGTCTTGTTCGCGCCTTTCACCCAGGTGAGGCGTCCCGTCCTGGACTCCAGCGCCCCCCCGACATACCCCTTGCGATTATTCCCGGGCGTGACCAGCAGTCGCCTGTGGCCGGGCAGCATCCAGTCCCAGCCTGGCTTGGGGTTGAGGTGCACATCCATCTCATCTTCATAAAAGACAGGCTCGTTCGCCGTGGCATGGGCCGCCAGGCACTTGAGCTGCCATACGCGGCGAGCGCGGCGGGGCGCGGGCCATGGACACAGCACGACGGGTCGAGGCCGCTTGAGGCTCGCGCCGACTCGCTCCAGGGCTCGGCCCACGCTCGTCACCGATACCCGAGGCAGACCTCTCCGCTCCAACTCGCACGCCAGCAATTCGCGCGTCCACGTCGTGCGCAACCACCCCATGTCTTGGGGCGTGCCCTCCAGCACTTGCTTCAGCTGAGCCTCATAGGGCTCGCCCACCTTGCGTCGGCCATTGCCCGCTCTTCTGTCCAGCAGTCCGTGGCGGCCTGTCTGCTTGTAGCGCCGCACGGCATCCGCCACCGTGGACACCGAGCACAACAACTCGCGAGCCACCGCCCGGTACGACAGCCCCTGGCCCACCTTCGCCACCGCCATGCAACGTCGCAAGGTCAGCGGGCAGCCCTTCTTCTCCGCCCACCGCAGCAGCTTTCTCCTCTGGCCCGCCCTCAGCCTCAGCACCACCTTGCCTTGAGGGAGGGCTCTTCTCGTCTTCTGGTTCTTGCGCACACAAAGCCGAACGAGTCGGGTCTCTCCCTCTTCCTTCCCTCTGCGGCCTACCCCTGGCCTGCCTACCCTCCAGGCCGTTCGAGAATCACGGCCCGTCGTTTAGGGACCAGAGGCACATCCCCATTTTTCCTATGATAACGGAGCGCTCATCTGTCCGGGCGAGTTCAGGCGCGTCCGCTCGGTTTGGTCCCCTTGGACAAAGCGGTTGCAGCTGGCTTTCTGCAACCACCTGCTGGATGTCTCCCGCGCCTGTCCCGCCGAAGCCTACCCCGAGGTTCTGCTCGTCATCGACAACGCGCCTGGCACCGCAGACGACCCGTGGACTGGGTCTTGAAGCGCTGTCCTCACATGAAGCTTTATCGATTGCCGCCCTACAACCCCCAACTACAGCCCATTGAGCGACTGTGGCGCTTGCTGCGCCGCCGTGCCACGCACAACCAGTTCCTCCCTGAACTGGCGCGGCTTCAGCTCGTGACCCCAGGCCGTACTCCAACTAAGAGAGCCTAACTCAACCTCCGGATGAGGATGAGGCAGCAGGCGAGCTGGAGGAAGGCGAAGTGGATGTCGTCGCGCACTTCGTAGCGGATGACGAGGCGGCGAAAGAACTTCAACCAAGCAAAGGTCCGTTCCACCACCCACCGGTGGCGGCCCAGGCGAGTGGAGGACTCCACGCCCCGGCGAGCAATCCTCGGTTGGATGTGCCGCTGACGCAGTCCCTGGCGCACACGCGGATAATCGTAGCCCTTGTCCGCATGCAATTTGCCGGGCCGCCTGCGCGACGCGCCCCGCGGCGACTTCACGCGAGGAATCTCGTCCACGAGCGGCAGCGCCTCACGACTGTCATGCGTGTTGGCCGGAGTGAGGGACTCGGCCAGCGGCAGGCCCGCGCCGTCGGTCACCAGGTGGTGCTTGCTGCCCGGACGCCCTCGGTCCGTCGGGTTGGGGCCGGTGAGTAGACCCCCCTTTTTGCCGGCACCGACGTGGAGTCGATGGCGGCTCGTTTCCAGTCAATCAGGTCCTGGCCTCCCAACTCCGCCTCCAGCAGTCGCTGGAGGCGTTCCCACACTCCCGCTTCGGCCCAGTCGCGTAGGCGTCGCCAGCACGTCATGCCGCACACGCCGAACACCTCGGCGGGCAGCAACTCCCAGGGGATGTTGGCCTTGAGCACGAAGATGATGCCGCGCAGCGCGAGCCGGTCCTCTTTCCAGGGCCGCCCGCCCTTGGGTTGAGGAGGATGGACGGGCAGCAGGTCCTTCACGCGCACCCACAGGACGTCCGGCAGCAGTTCTCTGGCCATACCTCCAAGGTGGTTACGCCCAGGCTACTCCGCAAGTTAAGTTAGGCTCTCTAATTGGCGCTTCTTGGTCCCCCGACTGATCCACCCGAGCCGTGAATGAGCGCCACCTTCACGACAGCTTCATCACCGCGCGGATTGCCATAGCCCGGGTGATTGCCACTTGGTTGCCGCGCTGCCCCTGCTGTCACCGCTCCAACACCCAGCGCCCATTACATCACCCGGCAAGTTGCATCGCGCACCTGCTGGGTCCCTGACGCAGCAATGCTAAGCATGCAAAATATTGGAGGTCCATGAAAAAGAACAAGCCTGGAAGTTTGCGGCCTTCACCGTTGGTGAATAATTATTCTTGGTGTATTTTACCGTTCAAGCATGAGCCCACCTCGGCCGTTTTTTCTTCCAATCACACGGCCGGAGGCGCTCAGACATGCATGTTCGAATTGGTAAATCAGAGGGCCGTCATCATGCGCAGAGCAAGTCCCCTGTTGTACATTTGCCTTATTCTATTGACGAATCTTGTTTTCTTGGCGCGAGCGCAAGCGCAAGCGCCAAATCCAGTCGACATCATCGCACAAAAACCAACCGCCTACTGGCGTTTTGGTGAGCCCCGTGGTGCATCGACGATGTCCGACTCATCGATCAATGGCTTCCACGGAGTCTATCTTGGCTCGACCACACAGGGAGTGCCAGGCATTGCTGGCGATGGCAACACGGCAATGGCCGTGGACGGCCGCAATGGTCATGCCCAGGCGCTCAACATACCTGTCAAGCGTAGCTTTACCGCCTTGGTGTGGGCCCGCTCCAACACAACGCAGTGGAACGACTATGGATGGATTTGGAGTTCACGCTCTCCAAACGGCTTCATAATCCATCCAGATCAGGGTAAGAAAACCGTTGGACTCTACATAATTGGCAAGCAGGGCCCTACCGACTATGAACGTGTTGGCACGCTAAATGTCGCTGACATAACCCACTGGCATCAGTACGGGATTATATACGATGAATTTGCTCAGACCGCTTCTTTGGTGCTCGACGGAGAGATTGTTTCGACCAGTTCATATCCAGCCAGCAGAAGGTCTTTCTCCGGGCTCATTGATGTGTGGTTTGGTAGCGACAGTTGCTGCGACCTTCGCAATGGCTCAGGAGCCATTGACGAAGCAGCGATGTTCGATCGGGCCATCACAAAAGAGGACCTCGCCTCGGTCTTTGGTCGTGGCACTGCGTCCACGGGTCAAATCACCGCATGTGTCAGTGGCAGGACGGCTGAATTAACTAACAAGCTCATCAAAAAAAAGGCATGGATAGAGGTGGGACCTGGCCTGGGTGGGGATACAGATGCATCTGGATGCCGGGTGTTTTCAAACCTGCCATTGGGCACTTATACTGTGCGGGCAACGCTTGATGGATGGGCTTTTGGCTCCGCCCAATACCAAAACGATAACTATACGAAATCCCTAACACAAACTGAGCCGCGCACGAGAGTGGGGGTCACGGGTTGGGATCGCGACCCAATCGTTTTTGTGCATGGATGGACCTCGGGACCAAGTGACTTTGCAAGACTACCTAATGAATTTAGTGGAGGAGGGTACTATACCGTTTCCGTTAACCTGCAAACCAGTCCGCTATGGACCCCTCCTTTCAGTGTTAATGCCAAACGAGTCAAAGAAGGGATCACTGCCGCCAAAAAACTAACAGGCCGCGAGAAAGTCATTCTCTATGGGCAAAGTATGGGTGGTCTGGTGGCGCGCTCCTATTTAGAGGGAGGCATGTACGAGGGAGATGTCTCACAAATTTTCACCTATGGAAGTCCTCATCTTGGCACTCCATCGCTTCTTGCGCTTGGTTGTTACGTGCTGCCACGTCCTGATGCCGTCTGCCAGATGACGAAGCCGGGAATGGCACTCTTTAATTTGACACATTACAAGCGGGATGGTGTCGACTACCACTTGATCGCGGGCGACGCCCCTATGTGGACGCACAAAAAAGTGTGTTTCAAAATCTTTGGCAAGAAAATATGCCTCCTCAAGATTCCCTGGCCTGACTTGAGCTTCCGAAATGCCGGAGGTTGGGCGACGGGCGTTTTGATCCTCGGGCCGGATGATGGTTTCATTCAAACTTGTAGCGCATCCGGGATGCTTGGAAGCAATATTGATCGTTACCTCACACGTGAGGTGCATTCGGCCCCTATGCTTGGGGGACGCGATTATCACTCGTGGGACGGCGGGGTTTCGCAGGAAGGGTTTGCACAATGCTCCAAGAAACTGTTACTCGACCGCAGTGCACTCACGTGCGGTGCTCGCAGTTGGGGTCCACCTCTCTCTTGTCTAGGCTTGAGTCTTGCGAGCCTGAAAAGTGCGGCGGCGAATGATGAAGAGCTTTTACCTGCTCCCAATCTCGATCAGCTTTCGCGTGTTGCGCAGACCATCCTCCGGCCTGGTGAACATAGGGTTCGTTCCGTTTATATCGAAGGGGGGGCAACAGCCTTCTCTTCTTCCTGGACTGAGGGCCATGTCAACTTTACGCTCATCGACCCAACAGGAAAGGTTATCGATCCTGCATACGCCGCTTCGATCCAAGCAGAGACCGATGAGTCTGATGCTGTAGTGGTAACGGAGCCGACTCCAGATACAGTTGTATACTCTGGGGATTCGATGCAGGCGGTATACTATTTTCCCGCAACCCGTCCGGGCACGTGGCAGATCGTCCTGGATGGGCTTGATGACCTCCCTGCTGAAGGGGCATCCGTTACAACAGCGGCTGGATTCGACAGTCCTCTTTCGGCCGGATTCTCAAGCGATCGAATTTCATATGAAATTGGCACCATAGCCACACTGCGCGTGAGTCTTTCAGAGCCGGTGCTGGATGCCAATGTTCAGGTGAAGGTACAATACCCCGGCGGCAATTCGGAAGTGATAAGCCTGACCCGCCTCAGCGCCAACGAATTCGAGGCCAAGTATGTGGTTTCGGGGCCATCGGGTTACGTGGCTTTCGACTGGTCCATGACAGGTCAGCGATCCGATGGCGTTGCCTTCGAACGCGGTGGACGCGAGTTCGTCCAAGTTCAATCGACAGCAGTTCGCCTGGGACACGGGCATACGGATCGCGCTCTTCCTCGCGCCGACGTCGTGGAACTAAATAGTGCACTGGTTGTCTCCTTGAGGGTGATTTCTGACTACGAAGGCGGGGAACTTGGAGCTTTCGCCGAGCTGACGGGTTCGGATGGTAGTGTCGTAGCAAGGTCGAGCGTCTCCGTACCAGCCCGGCGCGGCACGAATGATGTGGAACTGCGCTTCCGTGCCGAGGATATCTATCGGTCGAAGATGGATGGTCCCTATACTGTCCGGAACGTGAGGCTTCTCGATTCGCGAGCGGCTCCTTTGTTGAGCCAGGAGATTCGCCTCGCCCACTCGACCCAGAGTTATACATATCGAAGCTTTGCGCCTATGCGCGGAACTCCGCTCGTTCTGATCGAAGGACCATTCCGCGTCCGTGCCGGTGGTTCCGTTGCGTTGACAGCGATTGGTATTGATCCAGAAGGGGAGGTCCTCGACTATTCATGGGATCTCGACGCTGATGGGATTTTCGAAGTGTCGGGACAGTCGGTCACTTTCACGCCCTACATCCATGCTCCGGTGGGGCTTCAGACAGTTCGTGTAAAAGTAGCCGATCCCGAAGGTAATTCCGTCATTGCAGAAGCCTCTGTGGAAATACTCCTTGCGAAGGAGAACCGGTCACCCATAGCGCGCTGCCGCGATGTGACAATGCCGGCGGCATGTGGGTTGAAGGATTCAGTGAATAATGGTTCCTACGATCCAGATCCGGAAGACACGCTTTCATGTATTCAGACACCAGTTGGGCCCTATCCAGTGGGCTCTCATTTGGTAACGCTGACCTGCACGGATTCATCAGGGTTGTCGTCTTCTTGCGAAGCTATGATCATGGTGATCGATCCAAGCGAATCAACGCTCGTGCTCAATGGTGATAGTCACATCTCTTTGGAGTGTGGCAGGGACACTTGGGTAGACCCCGGCGCACAAGCGTGGGATTCATGTGGACCATTGCAGGTACACCGATACAATTCTGGAGACGATGATGGAGACGGCATCCCGGGTACACAAGACCCCGATGACTACGGACCAGGTCCGAATACTTGGGCAGAGGGCTCATACCCAGTAGAATATATCGCGTGGAACACCGCCGGCTTCACGGCAAGTGCTGTCCGTTGGGTGCATGTGGATGATCAAACACCTCCGACTCTGAAGCTTAGGGGACCTGCTCATATGACGCATCAGTGCGGAAGTTGGTGGGAGGATCCTGGGGTTGAGGCATTTGACGCATGCTACGGCAACGTGGAGCCAACCGTGGCGACGACAGGGTACGTGAATGGTTGGTCCCAAGGCACATATACTGTGCTTTACGAGGTACGGGACAGTGGTGGAAACAGTTCTCTGCCAGTAACTCGTACGGTTGAGGTCGTTGACTGCCCTTGGTAGATGTTAAGTAATGCCCAGTTTCTTGGCCTAGGGCGCACACGAGCGACGGAATTGATAGGGGAGACAGGTGTGGGGCCTGTCTCCCCTATTAATACTGAGTTAGAGTTTCGCACTTTCTGACTGGTATCAAGCCGCCGTCTGCAAGGAGCCAAGGAGTTCACCCAAGCAGGTACGGAAGAGACGAACGAGGCGCCCCAAGCAGCGGCCAGGAAAGAGCTACTGATTCACGGCTCGGAAGAAACCGTCGGGGCTCATGGGTTGAAAGAGCATGAGCTTGCTGGAACTGAGAGGGTGTTGAAGTGGGGCAGTCAGGCGAGGCGCCGGAGCATGAGGTCGATCATGCCGAGTTGAATGAACGCTTCGGAGGAAGACTCTTGGCGCTCGTAGTCCTTTGAAAGGCGCCGCTGCCGGTTCAGCCATCCAAAGGTCCTCTCTCCAATCCATCGTTTGGGAAGGAGAACGAATCCCTTCGCCTGGTCCGAGCGCTTCACCACCTCGACGTCAATGCCGCTCTCCTGGGCCACTGCTTGAACTTTCGGCCCAGTGTAGCCGCCATCCACCCAGACTTTTTTGAGCGTAGGATATTGTTGCGCCGCCAGAGGCAACACCGCAGGGGTCGCGTCCCTGTCCTGCACGTCCCCTGTCGTCATCCACGCGACGAGTAGCAGCCCCAGGGTGTCCACCAACAAGTGGCGCTTCCTGCCTGAGCTTGGCCCGCTGACGTGGACAGTGGGGTTATGCTGCCAACTTCTGCGGTAAGGCCGCAAGCTCAAAAGCCACAGGACTGACATAGCCCAGGGTCGAGTGGCGACGCTGCCGGTTGTAGAAGGCCTCGATGTACTCGAAGAGGGCCAGCCGGGCCTGCGCGCGCGTGGTGAAGTCCGTGGTGTAGACGAGCTCTTGCTTCAGGGTGCTGAAGAAACTCTCCACCACGGCGTTGTCCCAGCAATTGCCCTTGCGCGACATGCTGCACTCAATGCCCCGTGTCGCCAGGGCACGTCTGTAGTCCTCGCTGGCGTACTGACTGCCCCGGTCCGAGTGGTGCACCAGCCCGCGTGGGGGCTGACGGCCCTCGAGCGCCATATCCAGGGCGGCCAGCACCAGGTGCCGATCGATGGCATTGCTCATGGACCAGCCCACCACCCTGCGCGAAAACAGGTCGAGCACCACCGCCAGGTACAGCCATCCCCCGCGCGTGCCGACGTACGTGATGTCTGTCGCCCAGGTGGTGTTGGGTTGCGCCGGAGAGAAGTCCCGCGCGAGCACATTGGGCGCCACGGGCTGGTGGTGGCGCGAGTCCGTGGTGACCACGTAGCGCCGCCGCCTGCGTGCGGCCAGGCCCTGCTCGCGCATGAGCCGCACCACGCGCTTGCGGCTCACCCGCTGGCCGCGGGCTCGCAGCTCCGCATGCACTCGCGGGCTGCCGTACGTGCGGCGACTGGCGTGGTGCACCCGGGTGACTTCCTCGGACAGTGCACGGTCCGACGCCCGCCGCGCGGACTCCGGGCGCCCTCGCCACGCATAGTAGCCCGAGCGCGACACCCCCAACTGCTGGCTCATGAACTTCACGGGGAAGTGGGCCTTCTGCGCGTCCATCAGCTCGAACTGCACGTCGAGCCCTCCTTCGCGAAGAAGGCCGCCGCTTTTTTTAGGAAGTCACGCTCCATCGTCAGCTGGCGCACCTCCTTGCGCAGCCGTGCGAATTCCTCCCGCTCGGCCGTGGTGAGCGCGCCCGCCGGGCCCTTGCCCTCGTCCACCTCCGCCTGCCTCACCCAGTTGCGCAGGGCCGAATCCGTCAGGTCCAAGTCCCTGGCCACTTGAGGCACGCTCTTGCCGCCCTCGCGCACCAGTCGGACCGCCTCGGCCTTGAACTCCTCGTTGAAGCTGCGCCTCTTCCTTCGTTCCATGGACACTACCTCCCGTGTAGCCGACTTACGAGGTATGTCCACAAAAGCGGGCCAGTCCCAAAAGCGGATCAGACCCACACCGCGGGCACATGCGAAAACGAGGGCAAAAAAAAGCCCAGCGACCCGGTGAGGTTGCTGGGCTTCTACGTGTGGAGGCGGCGGGAATCGAACCCGCGTCCGAAAGCCTTCCGTTCTTCGACCCTACGTGCGTAGTCCGCGCTTTATTACGTCCCCCAGGCTTCCACGGACGGAATCCTGTGAGCCGGTCCTGGAAGATCTCACCGTCGAGCGCCCAGGCTCACTCGACGGCCAGCCCGCATTATGACGGTCCTACCCCACCCCACGGGCCGAGAGCAGGAGGACCGCGCACCAAGAACCGCCTAGTTAGGCAGCCAGCGCGAGCTCAACGTTGTCGTTGGCTTTTGTGTCTGTGTTGGGCGTTTTTACGAGCGACCAACATGCTCGGCACGCGTCTCGAACTTCCATGCCCCCGTCGAAACCAGGTCGCCCCCGGTCGTGACTTCGTACGGCCACTGCTCTACCTCTTCGCTGCTCCACCTACCTTAACCGCTGACGGCGGCACGTCAATCCTCCTGACACCCCCGAGTGGCGGCTTCGTGACGTCCTGGACCCCCCGCCCGCTCGTCCGTTCGTGGGAATAGCAACCAGGCTGTAGGGTTCCGGGGCGCCCCCCTCCGGTGGGGGCTTCAGCGACATGAGGACCCGCATGCGACATCGCTTCATCCCGCTCCTGCTCCTGCTGATGGGGGTGGCCCTCCCCGTGGCCGCCGCCGAGCCGGCCGCCGCCTCCTTCTTCCCCTACCCCATGCAGGTCGACCGCCTGCCCAACGGGCTCACGGTCATCCGCGTGCCCTTCAACTCGCCGGGCCTCATCGCCTACCAGACCGTGGTCCGCGTGGGCTCGCGCAACGAGGTGGAGCCGGGCCGCACGGGCTTCGCCCACTTCTTCGAGCACATGATGTTCAAGGGCACGAAGAACCACCCCGAGGGCGAGCGCGAGAAGGTCATCGCCACCTACGGCTTCGACGACAACGCCTTCACCACCGACGACATCACCGTCTACTACTCGTACGGGCCCACCGCGGGCCTCGGCAAGCTCGTGGAGATCGAGGCCGACCGCTTCCGCCACCTCGAGTACTCCGAGCCGTCCTTCCAGACCGAGGCGCTCGCCGTGCTCGGCGAGTACCACAAGAACGCGGCCTCCCCTGGCCTCAAGGTGGCCGAGGAGGTGGCCCGCACCGCCTTCACCAAGCACCCCTACGGGCACACCACGCTCGGCTACTACGACGACATCAAGGCCATGCCCAAGGCCTACGACTACAGCCGGACCTTCTTCGAGCGCTGGTACACGCCCGACAACGTCCTGCTCGTCATCGTCGGGGACTTCGATGACGCCGCGCTGATGGCCAGCGTGCGCGAGCACTACGGCCCGTGGGACCGCCAGAGCGGCTCCGTCACCGTGCCCACCGAGCCCTCGCAGACCCAGGAGCGCTCCGTGCACGTCGACTGGCCCCAGAGCACCCAGCCCCGGCTCGTGTACGCCTGGCACACCCCGGCCGCGAAGCTCGACACCGCGAACGCCGCCATCCAGGAGGTGCTCGGCAGCTACCTCGTGGGCCCCACCAGCCCCCTCTACAAGTCCCTGGTGCTCGACAAGCAGCAGGCCCAGGAGCTCACCCCGGACGCCTCGCTCCACCGAGACCCCAGCCTCTTCAGCGTCGAGGCGCTCCTGAGCGACGAGGCCAGCCTGGCCCCCGTGCGCGCCGCCTTCAACGCCGCCGTGAAGGAGCTCGTCACCGGCAAGGTGGACGCCGCCCGCGTGGAGAGCATCAAGAGCAACACCCGCTACGGCCTGCTCATGGGCATGGAGACCGCCAAGGACGTCGCGCTCCAGGTCTCCTGGTACGCGGGCATCTACGGCGCCCCCGACGCGCTCGGCCGCCACCTGCAGAAGGTATCCGAGGTGAAGCCCTCGGACCTCGTCACCTTCGCCCGCCGCCACCTCACCGCCGCCAACCGCACCGTGCTCACCCTCACGCCCGCCCCGGCCGGAGGCCAGAAGTGATGCGCTCCCCCCGTGTTCCCTCCCTCGTCCTCCTCGCCGCGCTGAGCCTCGGCGGCTGCGCCACCACGCCCCGCGCGGAGGCGCCGCCCGCGCCGCCGCCTCCGCCGCCCGCGCCCACCCAGGCCGCCGCCGAGACGCCCGCCGTCCCCGCCACCGTGCCCGCCCGGCCGCTGCGGACGCCCGAGCCCGCCCGGCTCGTGGTCCAGGCCAACCCCGCCAGCCCCCTGGTGAGCTTCCGGCTCGTCTTCCACACGGGCTCGGTGGACGACCCCCGGGGCAAGGAGGGCCTCACCGCGCTCGCCGCCACCGTGCTCGCCGAGGGCGGCACGCAGAAGCTCACCTCCGCCCAGGTGCTCGAGACGCTCTTCCCCATGGCGGCCGAGTTCAACGCCTCCACGGACAAGGAGTTCACCGTCTTCGCGGGCCGTGTCCACAAGGACTTCCTGCCGCCCTTCCTGGAGCTGTTCACCGACGTGCTGCTCCACCCGCGCTGGTCGCCCCAGGAGTTCGAGCGGCTGCGCACCCGCGCCCTGAGTGATTTGCGCAACGGGCTGCGCGCCGAGGACGACGAGACGCTCGGCAAGGTGGCGCTCGACGCGCTCCTGTTCGAGGGCCACCCCTATGCCCACTTCGTGGGCGGCACCGAGAAGGGCCTGGAGTCGCTGACGCTCGAGGACGTGAAGGCGCACGCCGCGCGCGTCTTCACCCAGGATCGGCTCGTCATCGGGCTGGCCGGCGGCGTGGACGAGGCGCTGCAGAAGGACGTCGTCGCCCGCCTGTCCGCGCTGCCCGCCACGGGCGCCCCCCGGGTGGAGCTGCCCCCCGTGTCCACCCAGGGCGGCCGGGCCGTGGTCGTGCAGAAGCCCACGCTGTCCACGGGCGTGTCGCTCGGCTACGTCACGCCCCTGCGCCGGGGCGATCCGGACTTCTTCCCCGTCTCCTTCGCCCTGTCGTACCTCGGCGAGCACCGGCAGCTCGGCGGCGTGCTCTTCAACGAGCTGCGCGAGAAGCGGGGCCTCAACTACGGCGATTACGCCTACGCCGAGCACTTCATCCAGGACTCCGGCACCACCTACAACCGCACCAACGTGGCGCGCACCCAGCAGGACATCTCCGTGTGGATCCGCCCGGTGGTGCCCGTCAACGGGATGTTCGCCACGCGCGGGGCCGTCTACTTCCTCGATCGGATGGTGCGGCAGGGCATTCCCGCCGAGCAGTTCCGGCTGAGCCGCGACTTCCTCCTGGGCTACACGCGCCTGTGGGAGCAGACGGATCAGCGGCGGCTGGGCTACGCCATCGACTCGCTGTTCTACGGCACGCCGGACTACCTGGAGCAGTACCGCGCCGCGCTCGCGAAGATGACGCCCGAGTCCGTGCATGCCGCGGTGAAGCGCCAGCTCCGGCCCGAGGCCCTCAACTTCGCCTTCGTCACCGAGGACGCCGAGGGGCTCGCGAAGCAGCTGCGCGAGCCGTCGCCCTCCACCATCACCTACGCCTCGCCCAAGGCCCCCGCGCTCCTGGAAGAGGACAAGGCCGTGGGCGCGCTGCCACTGCCCGTGCGGCCCGACGCCGTCCGGATCGTGCCCGCGCGCGCATTCATGGAGAAGTAGCGTCCCGTTGTAGCCAGGACGCTTTCCCCGGGGGTTTTCTTCCTCCCCCCGGGGAGGCAGTGGTAGAGCCTGTCGGGTTCAATGCCCGGATTTCCGGGCCCCTTTGCCCGGGAGCGGTCCTTGCGACGCACGGTCATTCGACTCGCGGTGGTGTTCCTCGTGCTGGTGGGCGTCTCCGCGCGGGCGCAGCAAGATCCCTTCGTGCGCGGCTTCGACGCCGTTCCGCTCAAGGCCACGCCCGCGCACAAGAGCGGTATCGCCCTGGAAGGCGCCTCGCCCGAGTACGCCGACAGCCTCCGGGGCGCGCTGCTGTTCGACTACAACCACGGCGTGCTCGCGCTGCGGCTGGGCGACGAGAAGCTGGGCAACCTGCTGCCCTACCGGCTCGATGCCCACGCGCTCTTCGCCTGGCAGCTGCACCGCCGGCTGGAAGTCGCCGCGGATCTGCCCTTCACGCTCGTGCAGGGGGACAACTTCCAGCTGCTGCGCGACACGCTCAACGCCCCGGACTTCCCGGGCGCGGCGGGCGTGCGCCGCTGGGGCCTGGGCGACGTGCGGGTGCTCCCGCGCTTCTTCCTCTTGCTGCCCGAGGACTTCCCCGTGGGCCTCGCCCTCACCACCGAGGTGCGGCTGCCCACCGGTGACGGCCAGAGCTTCCTCGGCGAGCGCGGCGTGCTCGTGGCGCCCCGGCTCGCCGTGGAGCGCGCCTTCGGGCCCGTGCGGCTCATTGGCAACGTGGGCATGCGCCTGCGGCCCCGGCCCGGCCAGTACCTCAACCTCTACGTGGGCCATGAGGTGACGTTCGGCGCGGGCGCCGTCGTGGACCTGCCCGACGTGGGCCCCCTCACCGACGTGCAGGCGATGCTCGAGACGCACCTGGCCACGCCCGCCTCCGCCCCCTTCAACTTCCGCCAGGCCGACTCGCTCAAGACGCCCTGGGAGGTGCTCGGCGGCGCGCGGGCCCGGGTGTACGGCCCCTGGGGCGTGGAGCTGGCCGTGGGCCGGGGCGTCACGATTGGCAGCGGCTACGGGCGCGAGGACGTGCGCGTCCTCTTCTCCGTGCGCTACGAGGCCCCCTTCCTCGACTCGGATGGCGACGGCGTGCCCGACTCGCGCGACCGGTGCCCGAACGAGCCCGAGGACAAGGACGGCTTCCAGGACGAGGACGGCTGCCCGGATCCCGACAACGACGGCGATGGCATCAGCGACGGCGAGGATCTGTGCCCCAACACCGCCGGCGTCGCGGCCCACCAGGGCTGCCTGGACACGGACGGCGATGGCGTGCCCGACGGCATCGATCAGTGCCCCACCAAGCCCGGTCCCAAGGGCTACGACGGCTGCCCCGACACGGACGGCGACGAGGTCCCCGACAACGTGGACAAGTGCCCCGACGAGTCCGGTCCGCCCGAGAACGACGGCTGCCCCATCGACAACCCGCCCCTGGTGGTCATCGAGTCGGATCGCATCCGCATCAAGGGCAACATCCTCTTCGAGACGGGCTCGGCCACCATCCAGAAGCAGTCGCTCAAGCTGCTCGACGAGGTGGCCACGGTGCTCGACCGCAACCCGGAGCTCGGCCCCGTGCTCATCGAGGGCCACACGGATGACATCGGCTCGGACTCGCTCAACCTGAGCCTCTCGCAGCGGCGCGCCCAGTCCGTCATGGACTACCTCGTGTCCAAGGGGATCGACGCCTCGCGCCTGCGCGCCAAGGGCTTCGGCGAGATGCGGCCCATCGCCACCAACACCACGCCGCTCGGACGCGCGAAGAACCGCCGCGTCGAGTTCCGCCTCATCAAGTCCGAGGTGCAGACCGCGCCGCGCATCGTCCCCCAGGAGAAGAAGCCCGAGGCGAAGTGAGCCCCGGGCGGGGGCTCAGCGGGTGAAGGCGAGCGTGGACAGCGAGCGCTCGACCCGGGCCAGTCCCCGCCCGTAGTCCTGCTCGGACGCGGCGTAGATGACGAACACGCAGCGGTCCTCGCGGGGCACCATGTAGAGCAGCATCCGCGACGGGCCCCGCCGGAACTCATGGCGGGCCACGGGCCCCGCGGACAGCGTGCCCTGGGTGGCGGTGAGGGATTGGTAGCCGTCCTCCTGGAGGCCGGCCGCCTGGAGGACCTCGGCGGGAGGTGCGTCGAGGCGCAACGGCGCGCCCGGCACCGAGCGCACCCGCAGTCCGCCCTCGAAGCGGGCTTCCGCGGGCACGCCGGCGTCCTCCGAGAGCAGGCGCATGCCCGAGGGCGGCTCGTACCGGAGCGCCAACGCGGAGGACTCCACCTGGCGGGAACACGCCACGGCGCACGACACGAACAGCCACAGGGTGAGAGCGGAACGGTTCATGGCGCAGAGCCTGCCACATTGGCCAATCCCCCCAAGAGTGCAGGCCCCCGTCCATCCCACAGCACTTTTTTCTGGAGGGGGGACGTCCCGGAGGCCCACCCCAGGGGCTCCTGTTCCGCCATCCCCTTGAAATCACGAGGACGGGGGCGCGCCAGGCCTCCGGCACGGCGAATGCTATAGCCATCCTCGCGGTCGACAGGGGTCGACGCGAAGTTCGGAGTGGGTCGGTCGGGGCGGTACGGGCGGGCGGTACGGGGCAGTACGGGCGGGTCGGTCGGGTTGGGCGGGCGGTACGGGCGGGTCGGTCGGGCGGTCGGGCGGTACGGGGCGGTACGGGCGGGTCGGTCGGGCAGTACGGGGCAGTACGGGCGGGTCGGTTGGGCAGTACGGGCGGGTCGGTCGGGCGGTACGGGCGGGTCGGTCGGGCAGTACGGGCGGGTTGGTTGGGCGGTACGGGCGGGTCGGTCGGGCAGTACGGGGCAGTATGGGCGGGTCGGTTGGGCAGTACGGGGCGGTACGCGGGGCGCAGCAATGAGGACGACCATCGCGCGGGGCGAGAGCCCTTCGACGATACGGCTCAAGGGGAGTTGGGGGACGGGGTTGGGGAGCCGGTCTTCGCAGGTGAGTTCAGCCGCGAAGACCGGTGTGCCTACCCTGCTCAGTGCTGGAGAGCGCGCTCGATGCGCTGGCGCAGCTCTGATTCGGACAACATGCCGCGCTGGGCGTCCACGACCTGTCCGCGGCGGTCGAGGAAGTAGAGCGTCGGCAGGGCCGTGACCTGGAAGGTGGCGGCGATCTCGTCCGGGGCGAACACCACGTAGGGCGCCAGGTCCGGCATGCGGCTCAGGATGAACTCCTGCACGAACAGGGGCGCGTCCGGCATGTCGTCCCGGCTGGCCGCCACGAACACGAGGCCCTTGCTCTCGTACTCCTTGGCCAGCTTGACCAGGGAGGGCATCTCGGCCTGGCACGGGGCGCACCAGGTCGCCCAGAAGTCCAGCATCACCACCTTGCCCTCGAGGTCCGCGAGCGACAGGGTGCCCTTCTCATAGCGCTGCATCTTCACCGCGGGGGCCACGGTCCCGTTGGAGGCCAGCCGGGCCCGGAGCGCCTGCTGGACGCCCAGGTAGGACAGCCCCGCCAGGCCCAGCAGCGCCGTCACCACCAGCACCACCTTGCTCCACCCATGCCGCGCCGGTGGGGGTGACCCGGCGTCCGAATTCAGCGGCTCCGTCATGTGTGTGTACTCCTCGTCGTGCGCAACACGCCATGCACCCGCCCGAGCGCCCGCCGCACCTGGCGGCGCACCCACGGCCGGGCCACGACCCAACGCGCCAGTCCAGGTCCATGCCGGTAGTAGACGCGGATGAAGCCCCGTCCCCAGGCATGCCGGCGCAACACCTCGTCCCGGAACGCCCGGAACGCCACCAGCTCCGGCGCGCCCTCGCCGAACGCCGCCGTCACCACGAAGCACGAGCCGGCGGGGGAGATCCACATCAGCCGCTGGTTCGTCTGGTTCACCACCGCCTTGAGTTCGCGCGCCTCGGTGTAGAGGAACACGAGCAGATCGCCGCGGGCCGCCGGGAACTCATCGCCGCTCGCCTCCTCGAACTCGACGCGCGACACGCCCGAGCCGCGGATCTCCGCCACCGTGAACAGGAAGCGCCGCGAGCTGCTCTTGTGCTCGATCTCCAGCCCGCGCAGCTCACCGAAGTACGCCAGGAAGGGCGTGCGGCAGGCGGGGCACACGTAGGGGCGCGTCCCCGGGCCCGGCACGTAGCCATACTCGTTGACGCGCTTGCAGCCCGTGTTGGGGCACACGAGCTTGAGCCGCGCCACGGGCTCCTCGCGCGGGTCGAACCGGGAAGCGCCCGTCGTCCGATCGAACACCGGCTCCACGCCGCGCGGGCTCGCGCCGAACGCGCGCAGGGGATGCGCCAGCCGCTCCAGATCCATGGCGTGCCGCCACGCCTCCTCGGCCTGCGCGAGCCGCCCATCCCCCGTGAGGCACAGCGCCTCGCCATGCCGCTCGAGCGCGGCGATGAGCTTGTCCCCCGCCTCCCAGGCCCCCGAGTCGCGCCGCACCGCCAGCCCCAGCGCCAGCACCTTCTCCACCTCTGGCAAGAGCGCCTCGGCCTGCTGACGCGCCGGGTCACCCGCGCGGTGGTACACCGGCGGCTCGGGAATCCGGGAGAACAGGCCCAGGGCCAGGGCACGCAACTGCTCGCGCGCCTCCTGGGCCCGCGGGGGCGAAAGGGTCTCGGCCCGCGCACGGGCCGCCTGGAGGAAGTCTTCGGGCTGCAAGGCGGCGCACATTACGGGCAGCCCCCCTCCCCTGTCAGCGTCCTTCCCCCGCTTCCGCCGGAAACTGGCCCCTTCGGTCCACCAAATGTATGACGGGGTAGGAGGGTGTGAACAATGGGTTTCCTGAAGTTCCTGATCTGGACGGCCTGCGCGGTGGGACTCGGGGTGGGTCTGGCGACGGTGGAGATCGACGGCCGCACGCCGGTGGAACTCGCCCAGCGCACGTGGAAGCGCAACGTGCAGCCCCCGACACGGGTGGAGCGGGTGAAGAACGGGCTGACGGACGCGTTGGATCAGGCGGAGAGCGCCGTCAAGCGCACGACGAAGCAGGTGGTTCCGGCGGTGGCTCCGGCCCCTCCCCCGGCGCCGCGCGAGCGCATCACCCACGAGGATCGGGCGGCGATTGATCGCCTCATCGCCCAGAAGAAGTAACTGTCCCCCGAGCCCGCTTCCCCTCCGGGGGCCGCCTCCCTAGGTTGTGACGAGGCGGGTGGTCCGGAGGCGGGACGATGGTCGGTGGACGGTGGTGGAAGGGTGTCGCGCTGGCAACGCTGCTCGGCGCGCCAGCCTGGGGAAGAGCCGCCGAGCGGGCGGACAAGCTGTGGGAGGATTCCCGGCAGCGGTCGGTCCGACAGGAGCGCTCCGCGCTGAGTCAGGTGGCCACGGCCGCGCTGCCCGCGGTGGTGTCCATCACCACCCGACAGCCCAACCCCACGCCCGGCTCGGAGGGCGAGACGCAGAAGGGCATCGGCTCGGGCTTCATCATCCACCCGGACGGCTACATCCTCACGAGCGCCCATGTCATCGAGGGCGCCGAGGACATCAGCATCTCGGTGTACTCGGGACACGGCCAGGCCGAGGAGTACGAGGCGGAGCTCGTGGGCGAGGACACCCGCACGGACTTCGCGCTCTTGCGCATCCATGCCCCGCACAAGCTGCCGGTGCTCAAGCTGTCCTCCGCCACGCGCGTGGACGTGGGCGAGTGGGTGGTGGTCATCGGCAACCCGTTCGGCCTGACGCACTCGGTGACCGCGGGCGTGGTGAGCGCCAAGGGCCGCACGGACGTGACGCCCAGCGGGCGCGACGGCGACTTCGACTACATGCAGGTGGACGCGTCCATCAACCCGGGCAACTCGGGGGGGCCGGTGCTGGACCTGCACGGCGAGGTGGTGGCGGTCGCCAACGCCGTCAACGTCGCGGGCCAGGGCATCGGCTTCGCCATCCCCGTGGACATCGCCAAGGCGGTGCTGCCGCACCTGCGCAAGTACGGCCGCGTGCGCCGGGGCTGGATGGGCGTCTCCGTGCAGGACTGCACGCCGGACGTGGTGGAGGCCTACGGGCTGGTGCGCCCCCGGGGCGTGGTGGTGTCAGAGGTGCTGGACGGAGGCCCCGCCTCGCGCGCCGGGCTCCAGGTGGGCGACGTCATCGAGGGCATGGACACCTCCCAGATTCAACGCGCCCACAACCTGCGCTGGCAGGTGGCGGTGCGGGGCGTGGGCGGCAACGTGACGCTGCGGGTGCGGCGCGGCGAGCACCCCCTGCGCATGCGGGTGCGGCTGGAGGACCAGCCCGGCGAGACCCCGGCCCTCTCCGCCAAGACCACCACCCCCTCGCGCCACGTACAGCCCGAGACCCCAGCAGACGAGCAGGCGGGCACGGGAGGCAGTGGGCCCCTGGGGCCGCCCGTGCCGCCGGCCAAGGCCGTCTCGCCCTGAGGCGGACGGCGGCGGGCAGGGCCTGGCTCCCCGCCTGCCTCCTTGCGTTCCGTTAGAGCCAGCGCTACACGACGCTCCTTGCGCATCACCTCCGCAGCGATGCAACAGGAGCAATTCCATGGCTGAAGCACAGAAGACGACCCTGAAGAGCTGGCCGCGCACGGCCAAGGGCAACGGCAAGAAGGCCTGCAGCGTCGAGGGCTGCAAGCGCCCCTACCGCGCCAAGAGCTACTGCTTCTTCCACTTCAAGAAGTGGCGCCAGGGCGACCTGCCCCACTCGCGCTACCGCACCTGCTCCAAGCCGGAGTGCCGCACCAAGACGGACAAGGGCGGCCTGTGCACCAAGCACTACGACGAGACCTACAAGAAGGCCGCGGCCTAGACTCCCCGTCCGGGGTGTCCAGGGGGCGCTTCCTCTCGGGGAGCGCCCCCTTCGCGTTTCATCACCCGCGACACGTGCTTGAAGGCGGTGAGCCACAGCTCCGCCTCGCGCTGCGTCAACTCCGCGCGCAAGAGGCTGCGCTCCAGCTCGCGCAGCACGTGCTCGGGCGCCTGGGGGTTGAGGAACTGCGCCTCCAGGAAGACCTGGCGCATGCGCTCGCCCAGCGCCCCCACCGTGCCCATGCGCGCGCCCGGCTCCTCCCGCAGCCGCGGCGCCGGGCCGCTGGGCGCCTGACCCGCCCGCGCGCACAGGTAGAGCAGCACCGCCGCCGCCTGGGCCAGGTTCATGGAGGGCTGCACCTGCCCCGTGGGGATGACGAGCAGATCCGAACAGAACGCCAGCTCCTCGTTGGACAGCCCCCGCTGCTCGCCGCCCAACACCAGCGCCACCCGCCCCCGCTGGCTCTGCTCGGCCAGCCGCGCCACCGCCTCCTCCGGCGTGAGCGACGGCGCGCGGCCCTCGATCTGGGTGCGAGAAGTGGTGCCCACCGCGTACACGCAGTCCTGGAGCGCCTCGGGCAGGCTCTGGACCACGGTCACCCCCGCGAGCACCGCCTGACCCTTGACCGCCATGCGCTCGGCGCCCTGGAAGACATGGGCCGTGGGCTCGGAGAGCACGAGCCGGGAAAAATCAAAATTGGCCATCAACCGGGCCACGGCGCCCAGGTTGTCGGGAGATCTCGTCTGATGAAGGACAACGGTGAGGTTCGCCGCCGCGAGCATGGGCCTGAGTTTAGCTTCCCGAGCCCGGGGTGCATCGGTATATTCCCCCGGATGCGGCGCTGGATCCCTGGCTTGATCCTTTCTCTCGTGGTCCTGACGGGTTGTGGCGTCGGGGGCGTGCCCGTGCGCGCGGCTCCTGGTGCGCGCCAGGCCCTCACCAATCCCCCCGAACTGCTGGAGTTCGAGAACCCCGCCACGCGCCTGGACCTCTACCGCGAGGTGGCACGCATCTCCGAGTCGGAGGCGGGCCAGGCGGCGCAGGCGCCCATGCTCTTTCCCATCAGCGTGGGCGGCGAGCTGGTGGCGGCCCCGGGCTTCGAGGCCCGAACGGACCTGCTCCAGGCGCCGGACGCGGGCGCGCCGCTGCAGCTGAGCTTCGATGGGCGCGCGGGCGAGCGCTGGCAGGAGGATCGCCGCGAGAGCCTGCAGGGGCTGTCCGAGCGCGAGGTGGCGGAGCTCGTGGCGCGCACGCTGCTGGCGCACTGGCACATCCAGCCCCAGGGCATGGTGCAGGTGGATCGCGCCTCCAGCGCGCCGTACGCGGCGGCCTACGTGGACGGCAACCTGCGCATCAACCCCGCGTTCCTCTACATGGCGGCGGCCTACGGTCCCGCTTCCCTGCCGGGCGCGGTCCAGTAGAGTCCGGAGCGCCTTTGCCGCCCCATGCCGGGGCCGAGGCGCCCTCCGCCGTGACCACCTCCGCACTCCACGCCCAGCTGTCCCAGACGCTCGGGCGTCCGCAGCTCCCGTCCTCCCTCGGCCAGCACTACCAGGGCAAGGTGCGCGACACCTACCGCCAGGGGGACAGGCTCGTCCTCGTCACCTCGGACCGGCTGTCCGCGTTCGACCACGTGCTGACCACCATCCCCTTCAAGGGCGAGGTGCTCAACCGGCTGACGAACTTCTGGTTCGAGCGCACGCGCCACATCGTGCCCAACCACGTGCTGGACGTGCCGGATCCGAACGTGACGGTGGCGCGCGCCTGCCAGCCCTTCGCGCTGGAGGTGGTCGTGCGCGGCTACCTCACCGGCAGCCTGTGGCGCGACTACCAGAAGGGCACGCACACGGCCTACGGCCTGCCCCTGCCCGACGGGATGCGCAAGGACGAGGCCTTCCCCGCCCCGCTCTTCACCCCGTCCACCAAGGCGCCCAAGGGCCAGCACGACGAGCCCATCTCCGAGAAGGAGCTGCTCGCCCGCGGCCTCGCCAGCGCACGCGACTGGGCGCGCATCACCGAGGCGGCCCGGGCCCTGTTCCTCGAGGGCCAGAAGTGGGCACGCACCCGGGGCCTCCTCCTCGTGGATACCAAGTACGAGTTCGGCAAGGTGGGCGACGAGCTGTTCGTGATCGACGAGATCCACACGCCCGACTCCAGCCGCTACTGGATGGCGGACGAGTACGAGGCGCGCTTGTCCCGGGGCGAGGATCAGCGGATGCTCGACAAGGAGAACCTGCGCCAGTGGCTCATCCGCGAGCGCGGCTTCCAGGGCCACGGCCCCCTGCCGGAGATCCCCGAGGAGGTGCGCGTGTCCACCGCGCGCACGTACCTGGCGGCCTACGAGCAGATCACCGGCACGCCCCTGGTGCTCACGCCCGGCGACGTGCAGGCGCGCCTGGAGAAGAACCTCCAGGCCCGCGGCTACCTCTAGTGCCAGCAGCGGGCCCCGGACCGGACCGGGGCCCCACCCCTCAGGCGCGCCGGCCGAACACCCGCTGGAAGATGTCCTCCACGTGCTTGAGGTGGTAGTCGGCCGAGAAGCAGGCCTCGATCTCCGCGGGCGTCATCACCGCGAGCAAGTCCCCGTCCTGGGCGAGCGCCTCGCGGAACGTGCCACCGTGCTCGAACATGCGCATGGCGTTGCGCTGGACGATGACGTACGCGGCCTGCCGGTCCATGCCCTTGCGCGCGAGCTCCAGCAAGATCCGCTGCGAGTTGACCACCCCGCCGAGCAGCTCCAGGTTCTTCTTCATCTGCTCGGGGTAGACGCGCAGGTTCTCCATCAGCCCGGAGAAGCGGTGCAGCATGAAGTCCGCCACGATGGTGGCGTCCGGCCCGATGACGCGCTCCACGGACGAGTGCGAGATGTCGCGCTCGTGCCACAGCGCCACGTCCTCCAGGGCGCTCACCGCGTAGCCGCGCAACAGCCGCGCCAGGCCGGAGAGGTTCTCCGTGAGGATGGGGTTGCGCTTGTGGGGCATGGCGGAGGAGCCCTTCTGGCCCGCGGTGAAGGGCTCCTCCACCTCGCGCACCTCGGTGCGCTGCAGGTGGCGGATCTCCACGGCGAACTTCTCCAGGCTCGCGCCCAGGAGCGCCAGGGCGGAGAAGTACTCGGCGTGCCGGTCGCGCTGGATGATCTGACTGGAGGCCGGCGCGGGGGACAGGCCGAGCTTCCGGCAGGTGAACTCCTCCACCGAGGGCGGCAGGTGCGCGAACGTGCCCACCGCGCCGGAGATCATCCCCACGGAGATGGTGTCCCGGGCGTGCTCGAGCCGCACCCGGGCGCGGCGCAGCTCGTCGTACCAGATGGCCAGCTTGTGGCCGAAGGTGATGGGCTCGGCGTGGATGCCGTGGCTGCGGCCCATCATCACCGTGCGCTGGTGCTCGAAGGCGCGCTTCTCCACCGCGGCCATCGCCCGGGTGACGCCCTGGAGGATGAGCTCCGCCGCCTCGCGCAGCGCCATGCCCAGGGACGTGTCCAGCACGTCCGAGGACGTCATGCCCAGGTGCAGCCAGCGCGCGCTCGGGCCGATGCGCTCCTCCATGAAGGTGAGGAACGCGATGACGTCGTGCTTGGTGGTGCGCTCGATCTCCTCGATGCGCGCGGCGTCCGCCTCGGAGAAGTCCCCGGCGCGCGCAAGGCAGTCGGCGAGCGCCTCGCGCGGCGCGATGCCCGCCTCCACCATGCCCTCCAGGGCGGCCAGCTCCACGTCGCGCCAGCGGCGCAGGCGGGCCACGTCGGTCCAGAGAGACGACATCTCCTTGCGGCTGTAGCGCGGAATCACTCGAAGACCCTCACGGGGAAGTCCCGCTTGGCGGCGAAGCGCAGCAGCTCCAGCACCGCGTCCTTGGAGCCTCCGAGCTTGCTCGCGGCGGAGAGGTTGACGGCCATGTCCAGACCCTCGGGCTGCGACACGGCGAGCGCGCCCGGGTCGATCCGTTCATGGATGATGCGGTTGGCCAGCCGTCCCGCCTGCTGACCGATGGTGACGGGACTCGGCGCGAGGGCCAGGGTGGCGCCCTCCTTCACCTGGCTGGGGGTGAGGCCCACGAGCGGCAGCCGCTGGGCGGCGCAGAAGGTGATGAGGCCCTGCACCACGGCGGCGTTGCCCACCGTCTTGTCGGCCACCATCAGCATCGCGTCCACCTTGTCCTTGGCGTTGGCGAGCACCTTGTCGAGCTTGCCCTGGCCATCCGTCTCCAGGGACACGATGGACATGCCCAGGGCGGAGGCCGCCGACTGCGCCGACTCCACCAGCCCCGCGGAGAAGCGCGGATCGTGGAGGATGCCCACGCGCTTGATGGAGCCGGACAGGGCCTTGAGCGAGGAGAGCTCGGGCCGGAAGTCGCTGGTGAGCGCGATGCCCGTGAGGTTGGGCCCCTCCAGGCCGTACTTCTCGTAGTAGGGCACCATGGCGAACAGGACGGGCACGTCCTTCTCCAGGGCGCGGCGGGCGGAGTTGGCCGCCAGGGGGCCGATGGCGAGCACCAGCGCGGGCTTCTGGGCCGCGATGCGCTGCAGGGCGCGCGAGGCCGCCTGCGCGCTGTCCTCCAGCACCACCTCCGACACCTCGGCGCGCACCTCGGCGCTGAAGCCCGCCACCACCGAGGCGTACGACGCGAGCCCGGAGGACTTGACCACCACCACCTTCGGGCGCGCCGCCTGCGCGGACGCCTCCCACGGCAGCACCACCAGCCACACCAGCAGCAGGCCCCAACGCGTCATCGCTTCACCCCCATGCAGCAGCGGAACCCCACCTCACCCGACGTCACTTCCGGCTCTCCACTCGCCCGGGAGGCACACCGCGCGGAGATCTCCTGCCGGCTGAAGGAGCCTCCCTTCTGGACCCGGCCCCGGGCATCCCCGAACTCGGACTCGGTCCACTCCGCCACGTTGCCCGACAGGTCCATGACGCCGTAGCCCGAGCGGCACGTGGTGAAGGCACCCGAGCGCGCCCGGTCCCCGGCATTGCCCTCGGTGTTGCACCGGCGCGCCTCGAAGGCGGTGCCGTAGGGGAAGCGCAGGTTGCCCGGGCCCTTGCAGGCCTTCTCCCACTCCTCCTCGGAGCACAGGCGCCGGCCCATCTTCGCGCACTCGTTGCGCGCGTCCTGCCAGGACACGCCCACCCGGGGCGCGACGCCCGCCTGGTTGGGGAACTCGAACTCGTCGATGCAGAAGGCGCCCACCTGCCGGGAGATCAACGCCGACTCGTTGCGCGGGCCCTCGTCCGCGGACTCCTTGCCCATCTTGAACGCGCCGCCGCTCACGTACCGCATGCCCTGGGGGCACGAGCCGAGCGCTCCCGCGACGCCCCCCTCGCCCGCGCCCGGCGGGGTGAGGGCGGTGGCCGCGGGCGCGCCCGCCGACGACTCGACGGCGGGGGGCGTGCCTCCGCGCAGCTTCAACAGGCTGTAGCCCGCCACGGCGCCCACGGCGAGCCCTCCGATGGCCAGCGCCACCATCCAGGCCTTGGAGGCCGGGGCCGGCGCGGCCGCCTTGGCCTTGCCCGCGGCGGCCTTGGCTGCGGGACGCGGCTCGGCGCGCGGCGCGGCCGGAGCGGGACGGCCCTTGGGCGCGCCCGCCTGCCGGGGCGGCGTGGCCATGATGGCCGCGAGGGCCTCCGAGTCGAGCTTCTGGGTGGCGTCGGGCGGAGGCGGGGCCTCGCGGGCCGTGGAGATGCCCCGCTGGGCGAGGCTCTCGGCGGTCAACACCTCGGTGGGCGCCGCCGCGTGGGGCATCTCCAGCGTGGGCGCGACCGCCACGGGCGTCTCGACGGTGCTCCGGGGCGCCTCCTGCGTGGGCGCCGCGCCGGGCTGCACCGTGGGCACCTGGATGGTGGGCGTGCCCAGCGTGGGCAGCTCCGTGGTGGGCACCGGCGGCGGCAGCGCGTTGGAGCTCGGCGGGGCCGCGGTGGCCAGCTCCGCGGTGAGGCTGAAGGGCACGGCCTTGCCGCGGCCCTTGAGGGACAACGGGGCCGGTTTGGCCGCCGGACGGGGCCGCGAGGACAGCGCCGCGGAGAACTCGGACAGGAACTCGCTCGCGGACTTGGGGCGCGCGAGCGGGTTGGTGTTGGTGGCGCGCCGGTAGAGCGCCTCCACGCCCTGGGGCAGGTCCGCCTCGTAGGCCAGCAGCTCGGACACCTCCCCTTCCTCGGGCATCTGGCCGGTGAGCAGCTCGCCCAGGATGACGCCCAGGGCGTAGATGTCCATGCGCGTGTCGAGCTCTCCCCCCTCGGAGTACTCGGGCGCCAGGTAGCAGCCCACCTTCCAGGACTTCTGCGCCTGGATGAAGGGCAGTCGCGGAATGCCGAGCGCCAGGCCGTAATCCGTCACCTTGAGCAGATCCGGCAGCAGCAGGATGTTCTCCGGCTTGAGGTTGGAGTGCGGCCCGTACTTGTGGGCGTGCTCCAGCGCCTCGGCGAGCTGCGCGAGCAGCGGCTCGGCTTCCTTGACGGTGAAGCGCTGGCCCTGGGAGGCGCGCTGTTCGAGCATCCGCCGCAGCGTCATGCCCTCGAGCAGCTGGGTGGTGAAGAAGGGCCGGTTGCGGTCCTCGCCCTCCTCGTAGACGCGCACGTGGTGCGGGTGGGTGAGCTTCTTGCCCGCGCG
Source organism: Archangium primigenium (assembly GCF_016904885.1). NCBI lineage: Bacteria > Pseudomonadati > Myxococcota > Myxococcia > Myxococcales > Archangiaceae > Melittangium > [Archangium] primigenium. The sequence continues at coordinate 2,974,586 of NZ_JADWYI010000001.1, read as the reverse complement.
CAGCGCCAGGGAGAACTGGGTGCGCTCCTCCTGCATCTGCACGAGCCGGGGGTTGATGACTTTGAGGGCCACCTCGACGTCCATCTCCTGGTCGAGCGCGCGGAAGACGTGCCCCACGGGGCCCGGGCCGATGACCTCGCGGATGGCGTAGCGCTTGGCGAAGACGTCGCCGGCCTTGTAGGGCGCCTCCACCCCGCCCGCGCGGCGGCGCGGGGTGCTCCCCGTCGCTCCGCCCGAGAGCTTCAGGCCACAGGTGGCGCAGGAGGCGCTGTTGTCCGGGACGAGGCTTCCGCAGCGTTGGCAAAGCAAGGGGGTCGGGCTCCGGGCGGGTGGCGGGAAGGAGGAGGGGGGCTTCCACTTTTCCCGGGAGATCTCTTACCGCGCGCCGCCGACACGGGGCAAGGAACGCGCGGGCCTCGGCGTCCCGTCAGCGGCCCGTCGAGCCGAAGCCGCCCTCGCCCCGCTCGGTGGACTCCAGGATTTGCAGCTCCACGAGGGACGCGCGGCTCACGGGCGCCACCACGAGCTGGGCGATGCGGTCCCCCCGCCGCAGGGTGAAGGGCTCCGAGGAGAGGTTGACCAGGAGCACCTGCACCTCGCCCCGGAAGTCCGCGTCCACGGTGCCCGGGGCGTTGAGCAGGGTGAGGCCATGGCGCAGCGCCAGGCCAGAGCGGGGCCGCACCTGGGCCTCGTACCCGGGGGGCAGCCCGAGGGCCAGGCCCGTGGGCACGAGGAGCCGCTCGAGCGGCGCGAGCGTGCGCTCGTCCTCGATGTCCGCGCGCAGGTCCATGCCCGCGGCGAGCGCCGTCTCATAGCGGGGCAGTGGCAACGGCTCGGCATGGGCCCGCACCCGCCGGACCCCCACGGACACGGGAGGCGTCATCCGCCGGAGCTGTACCACGCACGCGCGCCGGGGCGAGTTCCCCGCCACTCATTCGCTGAACGCGTTGTCCACCACGGCGAGGCCCCGGGGGCGGAAGCGTAAGGGGTCCACCGGGCGGGAGAACAGGGTGAGCTGGTAGTGCAGGTGCGGCCCCGTGGAGCGCCCCGTGCTGCCCGACAGCGCGATGACCTGTCCGCGCTTCACCCGGTCCCCCGGGCGCACCCGGAGCGCCGAGTTGTGGCAGTAGGCCGTCGTCACCCCGCGCTCGTGCCGCAGCAGCACCACCCGCCCGTTCACGGCGTCCTCGCTCGCGCGGCTCACGGTGCCATCGGCCACCGCGCGCACCTCGGTGCCCGTGCGCACGGCCAGGTCGACGCCGGTGTGCAGCTTCTTCACCCCCAACACGGGGTTGGTGCGCATGCCGAAGGGGCTGGAGATGCGGCTGTGCTCCGGCACCGGCCACGCGAGCGAGAAGGCCGTCGCCAACGCCAGGGCCTGCACGGCCGCGCCGCTGGCCGCCTCGTACCCCGGCGGCCACTGCTGGGCGAGCCGCTTGAGGCTCGGGGCGTGGCCCTCGGCCGCCAGCCGCTCCAGCGCGTAGTGCGTGGGCAGCCGGCCGACGAACAGCGCGGCCAGGCGGCTCTCCTCGTCGGGGAAGTCCACCGCCAGCGCCGCGTGCAGCCGCCCGAGCGCGACCGGACCCTGACGCGAATCACTCAACAGCTCGGGGGACAGGCCCCGCTCCCGCGCGAGCGCCAGCACGGGGGCGCGTGCCTCGACGGAGAGCGCCTGGAACGCCAGGTAGGAGCCGTGGGCGAGCGCCTCGGGCGCCGCGAGCGGCACGGGGGGAGGCGCGGTGGGCAGGGGCACGAGCGCGTCGAGCGCGTCCCCCGTCGCCGAAGCCGGAGGGGGTACGTCCAGGGCGTAGTAGTCGAGCAGGGCGCGGGCCGTGCTCCGATGCCCGAGCGCCCAGGCCGTGCCGCGCCGGACGAGGGCACCCGCGGGCGTATGGTGCCAGGCGGTCCAGACGCACAGGAGCACGAGCGAGAAGTCGAGCAGGCCTCGGGCGGGTCGCGCGAACATGACGGCTCCTCAGCGCACGAAGGACAAGAGGGGCGAGGCATCCAGCGCGGCGGCGATCGCCAGGGGCAGCACCAGCACCGAGCCCGCGAGGCCATGGCCCACGGCCTTCACGAAGCCCCTGCCCTGCGCCTGGGATTCCGCATCCGCGGCCTGGAGGTTGAGCAGGACGGCGCGCGCGCCCAGTCGCCCCAGCAGTCCGGCCAGGGCCCCGAGCGCGATGCCCTGGGAGAGGGCCGCCGCCACGCGCTCGCCGAACAACGCGGTCCAGGACAGGAACACCGTGCCCTGGACGAGTCGTGCCACCGCACAGGCGCCCGCCACGACCACGAACGCCGTCGCCAGCGGGCGGATCCACCGCAGCGTGGTGGGCGCGCGCAGGCACCTCAGTCCCAGGGCGCGCCAGGCGCCGGGGGGCGCGCTGTCCTCTTCCTGGTAGCCCAGCGCGGGCAGCGCGAGCACGAGGTCCGCCGCCAACTCCCAGACGAGCGCCAGCAGTCGCGCGAGCGTGGCGCGCCGCTCCAGGGAGAGCAGGTCCACGAGGGGCTCGGTGAGCGGGGAGCGGCCGACGAAGGCATCGAACCGGGCATCCGCCGCGTCCACCAGGAGCAGCAGCCGGTCATCGAGCGTGTCCGTGGCGGCATGCACGCCCACGGCGATGAGCGCCAGCAGGCCCAGCGGCATGAAGGCCCAGCGGAAGTGGCCGAGGAAGTGGGAGAACGCGGCGAGGGAGGCCTGGGGCACGGGCCCATCAACGCACGAAGGACAGGTCGCGGTCTGCCCCCTCCCCGGAAACGACAACGCCCTCCCCCGCCGGAGCGGAAGGGAGGGCGCGGTCACGGCCGAGGCCGGGAACTCAGGCCTTGGCGCCCGGCTGGGTGGCCTCGGGCGAGGCGGCGGGGGTGGCCTCGGGGGCGGCGGCGGCGGGCGCCGAGCCCTGCTGAGCGGCGGCGCGCTCGGCCATGGCCTCCTTGCGCGACAGGCGGATCTTGCCCGTCTTGTCGATGCTGACCACCTTCACCAGCACCTCATCGCCCTCCTTGAGCACGTCCGACACGTTCTTCACGCGCTTGTCGCTCAGCTCGGAGATGTGGATGAGGCCGTCGGTGCCCGGGAACAGCTCCACGAAGGCGCCGAACTCGGCGATCTTGCGCACGGTGCCCGTGTAGATCTTCCCGATCTCCGCCTCGCGCGTGAGCGCCTGGATCATCGCGATGGCGGACTTCACCGAGTCCACGTTGGAGCTGGCGATGTCCACGCGGCCCGAGTCGTCGATGTTGATGACGGTTCCCGTGCGGGCGATGATGTCCTTGATGACCTTGCCGCCCGGCCCGATGACGTTCTTGATGAACTCGGGGCGGATCTGCAGGGTGGTGATGCGCGGGGCGAAGGAGCTGATCTCCTTGCGCGGCTCGGCCATCGTCTTGAGCATCTCGCCCAGGATGTGCAGACGGCCCTGACGCGCCTGCTCCAGCGCGCGGCTCATGATCTCCGTGGTGAGGCCGGTGATCTTGATGTCCATCTGGATGGAGGTGATGCCCTTGGCGGTGCCGCACACCTTGAAGTCCATGTCGCCCAGGTGATCCTCGTCACCGAGGATGTCCGAGAGGATGGCGACCTGCTCGCCCTCCTTCACCAGACCCATGGCGATGCCGGCCACGGGGGCCTTGATGGGCACGCCCGCGTCCATGAGGGACAGGGTGCCACCGCACACCGAGGCCATGGAGGACGAGCCGTTGGACTCGAGGATCTCCGACACGAGGCGGATGGTGTACGGGAAGCGGTCCGCCGGCGGCATCATGTTGCGCAGGGCGCGCTCGGCCAGGGCGCCGTGACCCACCTCGCGACGGCCGGGGCCGCGCAGGGGCTTGGTCTCGTTCACGCTGAACGGGGGGAAGTTGTAGTGCAGCATGAACTTCTTGAAGGACTGGCCGTTGAGCAGCTCCAGGCGCTGCTCGTCCTCGGTGGTGCCCAGCGTGGTGACGACCAGCGCCTGGGTCTCGCCGCGGGTGAACACCGCGCTGCCGTGGGTGCGCGGGAGCACGCCCACCTGGTTGGTGATGGAGCGGACCTCGGCGTGACCACGGGCGCCGATGCGGCCGCCGTTCACGGTGAGCGTGCGCATGTGCTCGTACTTGAGGTCTTCCACCACCTGCTTGGCGTGCTTCTCCACCTGGGAGGTGTAGGTCTCGCCCATCTGCTCCTTGAGCTTGGCCACCGTCTCCTTCTTGGCCTTGGAGAGCGCGTCGTAGCGGGCGTGCTTCTCCTTGATGGTGTAGCCGTGGACGATGCCGTCCCAGGCCAGGGCGCGCACCTTGGCCTTGAGGTCCTCGGCGACGGCCGGGGCGCGATCGAAGGAGCGCTCGGTCTTGTTGAGGGTGCGGCGCAGCTCGTCCTGCAAGTCCAGCGCGCCCTGGGCGGACTGCTTGCCGAACTCGAGCGCGGCCACCATGTCGGCCTCGCTGACCTCCTCGGCGCCACCCTCCACCATCACGATGGCCTCGCGGCTGACGGCCAGGACGATGTCCATGTCCGACTGCTCGCGCTGCTTGGCGGTGGGGTTGGCGACGAGCTTGCCGTCCACGCGGCCCACGCGGATGCCGGCCAGGGGGCCGTTGAAGGGGATGTCCGACACCCAGAGCGCCGCGGAGGCGCCGGTGATGCCGTGCACGTCCCCCTCGTGCTCGGGATCCGCGGAGATGACGCTCGAGATGACCTGGGTCTCGTAGGCGTAGCCCTCGGGGAACAGCGGGCGCAGGGAGCGGTCCACGATGCGGCTGGCCAGCGTCTCCTTCTCCGTGAGGCGGCCCTCGCGCTTGAAGTAGCTGCCGGGGATGCGGCCCGCCGCGTACAGCTTCTCCTGGTACTCCACCGTGAGGGGGAGGAAGTCCACGTCCTTCTTCTCGCGGGCGCTCACCGCGGTGACCAGCAGCATGGTGTCGCCGTAGCGAACGACCACGGAGCCGTCGGCCTGCTTGGCCAGGTGGCCGGTCTCGATGGTCAGCTCGGTCTCGCCAATCTTGACGCTCTTCTTCAGGTGCATATCCGTCTTGCCTTGTGACTGTGGGGCCTCCAAGCGCGCGCCCCGCCCTCACCAGAGGACTTGGGTCCACGCGCCTCGTAGCGAGGCCTGTGGGTGGATGCGGTCGCCAGGCCTGGAACAGGCACGGACAAGCAACCGCGACTGAACTGCGGGGGGGCGCCTCGGAAGCGCCGGGAGGGATGCGTCGGAGTCTTGATCCCTGCTCGCGCGGGCCCACCCCTGCTGTCGGGTCGGCCCGTCCGAACGGAAACCAAAACCTCCGTCCTCATCTCCACCGGTCCTCTCTGGATTACCCCACTCCTCGTGAAAGGGACTGCCTATGAACGACTCGGGGCGCCAGCGCATGCCGGCGCCCCGTTTTTTCCCGACGGCTTACTTGCGGATGCCGAGACCGTCGATGAGCTTCTTGTAGCGGTTGGTGTCCTTGCTCTTCAGGTAGTCGAGCAGGCGGCGGCGCTGACCCACCAGCTTGAGCAGACCACGGCGGGAGTGGTGGTCCTTCTTGTGCGTCTTGAAGTGCTCGGTGAGCATGGTGATGCGCTCGGACAGCAGCGCCACCTGCACCTCGGGCGAGCCCGTGTCGCTCTCGTGGGTGCGGTACTTCGCGACGACTTCCGCCTTACGGTCCTGATGCAGTGCCGACATGTGCTTCCTGTTTTCTTCCCGCTCCGGGGTGGGGTGCTGCGCTGCCCGCGGTCCGCGGAGGGGTACAGACCGGGTATTCTGCTGTAACGGGACGACGGCTTATCAGCACCGGGTGGGGGGCGGTCAACCGGAAGCGCCCGCCTGGCGCCCCGGGGCCGGACGGGACAGGACGAAGAGCAACAGGCGTCCTCCCGAGGACAGGCCCGTGCCCCCCGCGGCCAGTTCCTCCAGGGCGTGGGCCGTCAGGGCCAGGTGCACGTAGAAGCCCCCCGTCGGGCGCCGATCTCCGGCGAGGTGCTGGCCCAGCCGGGGGTAGAGCGACAGCAGGACCTCCACGACGTCCCCCACCCCGGAGGTGGAGGGAACGCCCAGGGTGATCTCCCGTCGGCCCTCGAAGAGGGGGCGCAGGGGCGGAGGAACCACGACGGTGACGTCGAGTGCCCGGGCCAAGAGGAGGTCAGACGAGGACGCGGAGGTAGCGCAGGCGACCGCGCACCACCTCGGCCACCGCGAGCAGGGCATCGGCGGGGCCCAGGACCCGGACGCGGCCGGGCAGGGAGGGCGCCTCCACGGGCACGCCATGGGACACGCGCTGCGCGTCCGCCTCGTTCACCCGGACGGCGGGCAGGTCCACCAGGGCCGCGGAGATGGGCACCAGCCGCCGGGCCAGGGTGCCGTCCTGGATGAGGCCCGGCACGTCGGCCAGGGGCAGGGCCTGGGCCAGGGAGAACGGGCCGCTCATGGTGCGGCGCAGCCCTTCCAGGTGGGCCCCACAGCCGAGCGCCCGGCCGATGTCGTAGGCGAGCGTGCGGACGAAGAACCCCTTGGAACACCGCACGGACAGCCGGAGCTGGTTGGCGTTGAAGTCGCGCAGGACCAGGTCGTACACGGTCACCTGGCGGCTGGCGCGCTCGATCTCCTCGCCCGCCCGGGCGAGCTCGTAGAGCCGTTTGCCGCCCACCTTCACCGCCGAGTACATGGGCGGCACCTGATCGAACGTGCCGCGGAAGCGGCCGAGCACGTCCTCGAGCAGCGCGGTGGTGAGGGGCGGCACGGGGGCCTCGGCCGTGACCTGGCCCTCGGCGTCCTGGGTATCGGTCTCCGCGCCCAGACGGACCACGGCGTCGTAGGCCTTGTCCCCCTCGGTGATGAAGCCGGCCACCTTGGTCGCCTCTCCCAGACACAGGGGCAGCACCCCGGTGGCCATGGGATCCAGCGTGCCGGTGTGACCCACCTTCTTGATCCGGAGCAGACTCCGGACCTGCCGCACCACGTCGAACGACGTGGGCCCCTTGGGTTTGTCGATGACCAGCACGCCGTCCATGCCGACTACCAGCCTTCCTTGTCCTTCACCTCGCGCAGCAACCGCTCGATCCGGTCACCCCGCTCCAGCGACTCGTCGAAGGTGAAGAATACCTCGGGGGACACGCGCATGTTCACCGCCTCGGTGATCTCCTTGCGGATGAACCCCTTGGCGGCCTCGAGCCCCTTCTGGGTGTCCTTGCGAGCCTGCTCGGTGCCCATCATGGAATAGTAGATGCGCGCCGTCTTGAGGTCCGGCGAGACCTCCACGCCGGTGATGGTGATGTAGCCAATGCGGGGATCCTTCAACTCCCCTCGGGTGAGCATCCGCCCGAGGGCCGCCTGGATCTCCTGGCCCACGCGAGCGGGCCGGTTGCTGGTACTCATTTCTTCTCCCAATCTCGGGGATTGCGCAGGGCGCGGGCACGCGCCCGGGCCTCATCCAGAGGTGACACCTCACGGCCTTCCGGACTGACACCGGACCGTTCACCTTCCCGCCGCGCGTGCCGACGCTCCCACTCCTCCAGGCCCTCGGCCTCGGCCATGGACCTGTCACTCCGCCCCATTCCGGCGATGAGATCCTCCAGGTCCGCTTCCGGACCCGCCTCGTCGCCCGTCCCCTCCCCCTCGTCCCCCGCCTCCGGCTCGCGCCGGGAAGCACGTGGAGCGGCCGTGGGCGTGTAGAGCGAGTTGCCCAGGGCCATGATCTCCGTCTGCCGGGACAGGAGGGGGGCCACGTACATCTCCTCCACCGCGTGGATGATCTTCTCCATCTGCTCGTCGACGTGGCGGCGGTCGTTGCCCACCACCGCGAGTCCCAGGGTGGCCTTCTGCCAGAGATCCTGGTCATCCACCTCGGCGACGGCCACGTTGAAACGGGCCTTCACCCGCTCCGAGACCCGGCGGAGCACCTGGCGCTTGGCCTTGAGGGAGCCGCTCTCCGGAATCTGGAGGGTCAGACGTGCGACACAAACGAACATGACACATGCCCCTGGCCCCGGCGGCCGCGCTCACAAAGCGGGCCACCGGGAGCGTCCTGGTGGTGGAGGACGACGGCCAGAGCGGGACTAGCTCAGGCTGGGCCGCGTCTCCTCGATCTCGTAGGCCTCGATGATGTCGCCCGGCTTGAGATCGCTGTAGTTCTCGATGCCGATACCGCACTCGAAGCCCTGGCCGACTTCCTTCACGTCGTCCTTGAACCGGCGCAGCGAGGCCATCTTCCCCGAGAACAGCTGCTTGCTGTCGCGCAGCAGGCGAACGAAGGCGCCGCGCTTCATGACGCCATCGAGCACCGCCGCGCCGGCGATGGTGCCCAGCTTGGGCACGTTGAAGGTGTTGCGCACCTCCGCCCGGCCCAGCTTGCGCTCGGTGCGGATGGGCTCCAGGAGGTTCTCCATGGACTGCCGCACACCATCGATGAGCTCGTAGATGATGCTGTAGGTCTCCAGGGTGACTTCCTGGGCCTTGGCCGCGGCCTCGGTGCCGGACTCGGGCTTCACGTTGAAGCCGAGCACGATGCCCTTGGACGCCGCGGCGCGCATCACGTCGCCCTCGGTCATGGCGCCCACACCCGAGTGGATGATCTCCACGCGGACCTTGTGGGTGGACAGCTTCTGGACGGCTTCCTTGACGGCCTCGGCCGAGCCCTGCACGTCCGCCTTGATGACGAGCCGCAGTTCCTTGGGACCACCGCCGGCCTTCGTCTTGGCGAAGAGCTGCTCGAGGGTCTCGCGGTTGTTGGCCTTGCCGAGCTCCGCCTCACGGCCCTTCATGGCGCGGTGGGTGGCGATCTCCTTGGCGGCCTTCTCGTCCTCCACGGCGTTGAGCGTCTCGCCCGCGGTGGGCACACCGGACAGGCCGATGACCTCGGCGGAGTAGCCCGGGAGCACTTCCTTCACGGCCTCGCCCCGGCTGTTGTTCATGGCGCGCACGCGGCCGAAGTGGGTGCCGGTGACGACGGCGTCGCCCACCTTGAGCGTGCCCTCCTGCACCAGCACGGTGGCCACGGGACCGCGGCCCTTCTCCAGCTTGGCCTCGATGATGGCGCCCACGGCGGGACGCGCCGGGTTGCTCGTGAGCTCGAGCACCTCGGCCTGCAGCGCGAGGTTCTCCAGCAGCAGGTCGATGCCCATCTTCTGCTTGGCCGACACGGGGACCATGATGGTCTCGCCGCCCCACTCTTCCGGGGTCAGCTCGTAGTTGGCCAGGTCCTTCTTGACGCGGTCCGGGTTGGCGCCCGGCACGTCCATCTTGTTGATGGCGACCACGATGGGCACGTCCGCGGCCTTGGCCTGCTTGATGGACTCGATGGTCTGGGGCATCACGCCGTCATCGGCGGCCACCACCAGCACCACGATGTCCGTCACGTTGGCGCCGCGGGCGCGCATGGCGGTGAACGCCTCGTGGCCCGGGGTGTCGAGGAAGGTGATGTCGCCGCGCGACGTCTTCACCGAGTAGGCACCGATGTGCTGGGTGATGCCACCGGCCTCGCCGGACGCCACGTTGGCGGCGCGGATGGCATCGAGCAGGCTCGTCTTGCCGTGGTCGACGTGGCCCATGACCGTGACGACCGGCGGACGCGGACGCTCGTCCTCGGGACGCACCTCCACCTCGGGCAGGAAGTCCTCGACCTCGAAGCCGGCCTTCTCCACGCGCCAGCCGTAGTCGGTGGCGATGAGCTCGGTGGTCTCCGAGTCGATGATCTGGTTGGCCGTGGCCATCTTGCCCAGGCCCATGAGCTTCTTGATGAGCTCGTTGGTGCGCACACCCATGCGCTGGCCCAGGTCGGACACGCTGATGCCGTCCTGGATCTTGATGACCTTCTTCTCCTCGGCCATCTGGGTGATCTGCGTCTTGGCGCCCTTCTTCGTGGGCTTCTTCTTCTTGCCACGCACGGGGATGGTGACCCGGCCCCAGGCCAGGTCCGTCATCTCCTGCTTGGTCGGCCCCTCGGTGGCGGAGCCCCGCTTGTTGCCGCGGCCAGCCCGCTCCTTCTCCTTGTTCTTGGAGACGTCGACGAGTTCACGGCCTCGGCCGAGGTGATCCGGAACGACCTTGTACTCGCGCTTCTCGCCGATGGCGCTCTTGCCCGGCGCCATGGGGTACTGCCGACCCGTGCCCGTGGTGGGCGTGACGCGGCGCACCTGGATGAGCGGGCGCGAGATGACGACGGCCTGGGTGGCCGTGGGGCGCAGCGCGCGGGCATCCTGCGCGACATGCTGGTGGGGCACACCGCCCACCATGTGCGTCGCCTGGGGCGTGGCACCGGGGGTGGCGCTGGCCTGGGCGCCCGTGGGCGAGGAGGACGGACGCACCGGAGCCGACGTGGGCGGGCCGCTGCGCTGGTACTGGCTCGGCGCGCCACGCTGGTACTGGCTCGGACCGCCGGGGCGGCCTCCCTGTCCGGGACCGCCGGGGCGGCCTCCCTGTCCAGGACCGCCGGGGCGGCCTCCCTGTCCGGGACCGCCGGGGCGGCTCGAGCCGGACATGCCCGGCCCACCGGAGGAAGGCGAGCGGGGACCACTGGACGAGGGATGCTGCGAGGGGGTCCGAACAGAGGGGGGGACCGCCGAAGGCGGGCGATTGGACAAGCTAGGCGACTCCTTGTTGTACGAGGGCGGCGGACGGACGACGACCGCCTGGGTAGCGGTGGGGCGCGGAGGCTCCACGGGCCGAGGGGTCTCGGCGACAGGGGTGGGGGCCGGGGGCGCGGGCGGCGCCGTCACGGCGGCGGGGGCCGGGGCCTCGGCGCGCGGCGCCTCGACGGCGGGCGCGGGCGTCGGCGCGGTCACCACGGGCTCGGGCGCGGACACCGGGGCCGGGGCCTCGGCGCGCGGCGCCTCGACGGCGGGCGCGGGCGTCGGCGCGGTCACCACGGGCTCGGGCGCGGACACCGGGGCCGAGGCCTCGGCGCGCGGCGCCTCGACGGTGGGCTCGGGCGCGGCCTCCACGTAGTCACGGGCCGACTCGTTCCCCGAGGCGGGCGCGTAGTCCTCGCTCGGCTGGTCGGCCGAGGGCGCCGTCGGTGCCCGGCGGCGGACGACGAAGCCCTTGGCGGCCACGGGGGGCGCGGCCTGCTTGGGCTTCTTCTTGTCCAGGATCCGCTGAACCGCAGCGGTGGCCTGGTCGTCCTCAAGCGAGGACGAATGGCTCTTGACGTCGTAGCCGAGCGCGACGAGCTCGGTCACGACCTCTTTGTTGTCGAGCTCGACCCCGTGGTCCTTGAGCTCCTTGGCAATCTCGTGAACGCGCTTCTTCGACATACTTTGATTGGCCTTTTGCTCCGCCGGCTACCGGGCGCAGCACCCTAATCCAAAATTGAGTGTGAGTGGTGCTAACACCCACGTCCCCCGGCTGCTCCCCGCGAGCCCGGGCCCGACTCCAACGCCTGTCCCAGGAGCAACGGGTCGACCGACCCCGTCTTTCCCCGGAAGGCCCTGCCAAAGGCCTTCCGCTTCACCGCCGCCGCCAGGCAACCGACTCCACAGAGGTAGGCTCCCCGACCGGGCAGCCGCCTCCGCCAGTCCACCACCACGCCCTCTGGACCCACCCCCAAACGGGTGAGCTCCGCCTGGATGCGCTTGGCGCCGCATCCGATGCAGCTGCGCACCGGTCCGGCCCCCTCCGGGCCCGCATCCCGTCTATTAGTATTGGAGCGGGCGTTCAGGCGCATCCCCTCGACAGTCCAAGCCAGCTTACGACACTCCGTAGACTAAGCGCCCGCAGGCTCGGCAGGCGAGGGGGAAGAAGAACTCCGTTCAGCATTGAGTTCCGCCCGGAGCCGGGCTTCCTCCACCAGATAGTTCTCGGCAGCGCTCTTGAGCTGGCGCGCCTTCTTGATGCCCACCCCGGGCACATCCCCCAGCCGGGTGAGGTCCTTCTCGTTGGCGATTTCCTCGACCGTCTTGTAGCCCGAGACCACGAGCTGCTCGATGACCTTCTCGCCCATGCCCCTGACGCGGGCCATGCGCTCGGTCTGACTGAGTTCGTCGGGGTGCCGACGGGCCTCGGCCTGACGGGCCTGCTCGCGCTCGCGCTCCATGCGCGAGAGTTCCGTGGCGTCCAGGCCCATCTGCTTGCGGGCCTCTTCCTGCATGGCCGGCACGCGCGAGGGGTCCACGCCCGGAATCTGCGAGAGCATCTCCGGATTGGCCTCGGCGATGTCCTTGGCCTGGCGGAAGCCGTGGGCGTAGAGCGTCTCCACCAGCATCTCGTTGACGCCCGGCAGCGCGCCCAGCGAGCGGTTGGCGAACTCGCGCATCTCGCGCACCCGGCTCTCGCTGTTGATGTCCAGCTTCCAGCCCGTCAGCTGGGCGGCCAGGCGCACGTTCTGGCCCCGGCGGCCGATGGCCAGCGACAGCTGGTCATCCGGCACGATGAGCTCCATGGCGTGGTTGGCCTCGTCGATGATGACGCGGCTGACCTCGGCCGGGGCGAGCGCCGAGCACACGAAGCGCGCGGGATCCTCGTCGAAGGGGACGATGTCGATCTTCTCCCCGCGCAGCTCCTGCACCACGGCCTGCACGCGGCTGCCCTTCATGCCCACGCACGCGCCCACCGGATCCACGTCCGAGTCGCGGCTGGACACGGCGATCTTCGCGCGCCCGCCGGGCTCGCGCGCCGCGGCCTCGATGACCACGATGCCCTCGGCGATCTCGGGCACCTCCATCTCGAAGAGCTTGGTGAGCAGGTTGACCGAGGCGCGGCTCAGGACGATCTGCGGGCCCTTGGACTCGCGCAGCACGTCCAGCACGTAGGCCTGCACGCGGTCGCCGGCGCGGTACGTCTCGCGCGGCACCTGCTCGCGCACGGGCAGCACCGCCTCGGCGCGGCCCAGGTCCACGATGATGTTGCCCCGCTCGAAGCGCCGGGCGATGCCCGTGACGATCTCGTTCTTGCGGTCCTTGTACTCGTTGAAGACGTTCTCGCGCTCGGCGTCCCGGGTGCGCTGCAGGATGACCTGCTTGGCCGTCTGGGCCGCGATGCGGCCGAAGCCGCGCCGGAACGTCTTGAGCCGCAGGATGTCGCCGTACTGGTTGTCCTGGGCCTTGGCCTCCTCGGCGTCCTCGTCCCGGTAGAAGATCTGGAAGACGAGCTCGTCGCCGGGCTCCACTTCCATGCCCTTCTTGTGGGCCTCGTCGAGGGGGATCTGGTTCACCGCCTGGACGGGATCGGTGATCTCCTCCACGACGGTGATGGCCTGGAAGAGCTCCACGACGCCCTTGTCGGCGTCGTACTTGGCCTCGAGGCTGCGCTCCTGGCCAAAGTGCTTCTTGGCCGCGGTCGTCATCGCGTCCTCGAGCGTGGAGATCAGCACGCTCCGGTCAATGCCCTTGTCCTTGGCCACCTGATCCAGGACGAGGTTGAGGTTGATGTTGGGATTGGCTGGCGTGGGCATCGTCTTCTCCAAAAGGTTCCACGGGCGCGCCCGCGCGAGGGCGCCCCCTGTATGTGGACTGCTAGAACTCGAACTCCAGGTTCGCCTTGGCGATGTCCTTGAAGGGGATGCGGAACACACCCGCTCCTTCCACGTCCACGGCGATGGCGTCGGCCGCCACCTCGGTGAGCGTTCCGGTGAAGTTCTTGCGCGGCGGCTCCCCGATGGGGCCGAAGGTCTTCACCTTGACCCGCTGGCCCTTGACCCGCTCGTAGTGCACGGGCTTCTTCAGGGGGCGGTTCACGCCGGGGCTGGAGACCTCCAGGTTGTACTCGTGGGGGATGAGATCCTCCACGTCCAACACGGTGTCCACCGCCCGCGACACTTGCGAGCACTCGTCCAGGCCCACCCGTCCACCGGGCTTGTCGATGAACAGGCGCAGGACCCAACCCTCGTGCTCGCGGACGAACTCCGCCTCGAGGAGTTCCAACCCCTCGCCCGCAACGATGGGCTCGAGCACCGTCTGTACCCGGGCCTCCACCGTCTGCTTGATGTTCTCCGCCATAGGCCGCTTCGAAAACTCCGGACTCCAAAAACACGAAAAGCGGGCACGACGGCCCACTTTTCGAGGGAACTGCGTCGAAAAATGTCGGCGGCGTCCGTAGCACACGCCCCCTCGGGGTGTAAAGAAGCACGAGCCCCCCGTCACTCCCCTGGCCAACAGTCCACCCGGACCCAGGGATTCCCGGAGGTTCGGGGACACGCCCCCCGCGCTCCCCTTATAACGGGCCCATGCACCTGATCGCCGCCGCACAAATGGTGTCCACCCCGGACAAGGCCCAGAACCTCGATGCCGCCGTGAGGCTCGTCCGCCGGGCGGCCGACCTGGGCGCGCGGCTCGTGGGCCTGCCGGAGAACTTCTCCTGGATGGGCCCCGAGGCCGAGCGCGCCGCCGCCGCCGAGACCCTGGAGGGCCCCACGCTCTCGCGCATGGCCGAGGTGGCGCGCGAGCGGGGCGTGACGCTGCTGGCGGGCTCCATTCTCGAGGAGGGCGCGCCGGGCGGACGGCTCTACAACACCACGGTCATCCTCGGACCGGATGGGTCGCGGCGGGCGGTGTACCGGAAGATCCACCTGTTCGACGTGGACGTGGGCGACGGCACGCCCTACCGCGAGTCCGCGGCGGTGGCCCCGGGCGAGGAGGTGGTGGTGACCGACACCGAGGTGGGACGCCTGGGGCTGTCCATCTGCTACGACCTGCGCTTTCCCGAGCTCTACCGACGCCTGGCGCGCGACGGCGCCACGCTCCTGGCGGTGCCCGCGGCCTTCACCCTGATGACGGGCAAGGATCACTGGGAGGTGCTCCTGCGCGCGCGCGCCATCGAGAACCAGTGCTACCTCTTCGCCCCCGCCCAGGGCGGACGGCACTCGGCCCAGCGCGTCACGTGGGGCCATGCCATGGTGGTGGACCCCTGGGGTCTGGTGACGGCCCGGGCCTCGGAGGGCGAGGGACTGGCCGTGGCGGCGGTGGATCCGGAGCTGCTCGCGCGCATCCGCCGCGACCTGCCGTGCCTGCAGCACCGTCGGCTGGAGTGAAGCAGGCAGGCGGTTGACCCCGGCCCCCCTGGGTCTCGCGCGCATTCCCCGCTACACTGCGCGCCGGACCCCCCGTGAACAACCGCTGGCCCCCCA
Organism: Archangium primigenium; assembly: GCF_016904885.1. NCBI lineage: Bacteria > Pseudomonadati > Myxococcota > Myxococcia > Myxococcales > Archangiaceae > Melittangium > [Archangium] primigenium. The sequence goes on along the minus strand of NZ_JADWYI010000001.1, from coordinate 2,959,565 downwards.
TGATGGTCGCCCTCGCCCTATCGACTCTTGGCGGGGGCTGCCCCGCCGCAGAACCCCCCGTGCCCCCGTCGGCGCCCAGCGCGCCGGCCGTCCCGGCCGCGCCGGTCGCCGTGCGCCGCGCCCAACTGCAGGGATTGCAGGGAGACGTGAAGGTCAAACGCGCGGCGGGGGATGAATGGCTCCCCGCCCAGGAGGGCATGGCGCTCTTCGAGAACGACAAGGTACGGACCGTGGCCGGAGCCGGAGCGCAGATCGTCTTCACCCAGGGCAGCGTGGTGAGCCTGGGCGAGGACGCGTTGATCAGCATCGCGGAGACACGCCCCCGGGCCGGGCAGCAGCGCACCGACCTGACCGTCTTGAAGGGACGGGTGGACGCCGAGCTGGCCGATCCCACCCACCAGTCCCTGTCGGTCACCACGCCCGCGGCCACCGTGCGCGCCGGACGGGAGATCGTGTTCCAATGAAGACCCCTTTCCTGGTGGCCTTGATGCTGATGGCCCCCGCCTCGGCCCAGACCCGAGGGGGCGCGCGCGGGCCCGCGCCCTCGCGCGAGATCGCCCAGACGGCCCTGGTGTCCGCGCGCGAGTCGGTGGCCCGCTCCGATGCGAAGGCGCCCCGCCACGCCGAGGCCGAGGCCAAGCTCAAGGAGGCCGAGGCGCACTTCCAGAACGCGCGCTACGACGAGGCCGCCCAGGCCGCCGATGCCGCCTGGAAGCTGATTGGCGAGCGCTCCGGCCAGTCCACCAAGCTCAGCGTCACGGTGGATGAGCAGGGCGGCACCACCGTGAAATCCGAGTCCGGCCAGGTGTCCGTGGAGGGCGGCGGCGTCACCGAGGTGCTCGCGGACAACGACAGCGTGCGGGTGGACAAGGGTCAGGCGCCCCGCCGGGAGCTGGCCAGTCCCGCGCCCCTGCTTCCCCCCGACAAGCAGCGGATGAGCGTGAAGACCGCCAAGGGGGGCCTGACGCCGGTGCTCATCACGTGGCAGCCCGTGAAGGGCGCCGCCGGCTACGAGGTGGAACTCTGGCCCGCCCAGGGCGAGCCCAGCGCGCGTCGCGTGATGGCCGCGACCAGCCCCGAGCTCAAGGTGCCGCTCACCGTGGGCGCCTACCGCTGGGTGGTGCGGGCCCTGGCGCGCGATGCGCGCTCGCCCAACTCGGCCGAGCGGGATTTCGAGGTGCGGGAAACGCCGGCCAAGGGCATACGTCTCAACGTGAAGTCGTCCCCCTGGAAGTAGCCGAGAGAGGAGCGTCCCCCCGTTGCGCCTCTTCAAGACGCTGTTGCTGCTGATGCTGGTGGCCAGCCTGGTGCCCACGGTCATGGTGGGCCTGTTGTCCGTGTCCGACACGCGCGAGTTGCTGGTGCGCGATGCCCAGGAGATGGCCCAGGAGCGCGTCAAGCAGCTCAAGCTCAAGGCGGAGGGCTTCCTCGCCGAGCCCATCGGCGCGGTGATGAGCATGGCGCGCGTGCCCCACTTCTTCGCCCTGCCCCTGGAGCAGCAGCAGACGTACCTGCGCGCGCTGCTCAACCAGTGCCGTGAGGTGCAGGCCATCACGCTGCTCGGCCCCGATGGCCACCGGCTGCCGGGCCTGCGCGCCTTCGCCGTCAACGACGTGCCGCCCAGCGCGCTCGCCGAGCACGAGGCGCGTGTCTCCGCGCTCGTCCAGGGACTGCAGGGCCTGCGCTTCGCCGAGGGCACCTGGCGCCCCGGCGGCGAGGCCGTGGTCACGTTCGCCTTCTCCGTGGGCGAGCCCGTGGAGGGCTACATCGCCGCGGACGTGTCGCTCTCGGAGTTGCAGACCATGCTCGCCCAGGAGCGCGTGGGCAGCACGGGCTTCGTCTACCTCACCGACGCCCAGGGCCGGGTGCTCGCCGGCGGCGGCGGCCTGAGCGCCAACCAGGACATCTCCCACCGCCCCGTGGTGGCCCACATGCTCCAGGGCCTCATGCGCAGCCCCGACACGGACATCCTCCACGTGGGCAACTTCGGCGAGGGCGAGGACGCCGTCGTGGCCGCCTACGCCACCCTGGCCGATGCCCACTGGGCCATCGCCTCCGAGCAGCCCGTGGCGCTCGCCTACAAGCAGGTGGAGACCATGGAGCGGCGGCTCCTGTTCACCGTGCTCGCCGCCACGCTCGTGGCCCTGGGGCTCGCCGCCTTCTTCTCGCGCGGGGTGACGCGGCCCCTCAAGGGCTTCACCCAGGGCGCGCTCCAGCTGGCCCAGGGCAAGTTCGGCCTCGAGGTCAACGTGCCCCAGAAGAACGAGCTGGGCGAGCTGGCCCGCACGTTCAACTACATGAGCAAGCAGCTGCTCGCCTACGATCACGAGAACCGCGGCCTCTACGCGAGCCTGGAGCAGGGCTACCTGGAGACCATCGTGGCGCTGGCCAACTCCATCGACTCCAAGGACTCCTACACCCGCGGCCACAGCCAGCGCGTGGGCGACGTGGCGGTGGAGATCGGCCGGGAGATGGGCCTGTCCGAGCGCGAGCTCAAGCAGTTGCAGTTCGGCGGCATCCTCCACGACATCGGGAAGATCGGCATCGCCGAGTCCATCCTCTGCAAGCAGTCCCGGCTCACCGATGAGGAGATGGCCATCATGCGCGAGCATCCGGACATCGGGGACACCATCATCAAGCCCATCAGCTTCCTGGCCCCCATGCGCTCGTGTGTGCGCCATCACCACGAGCGCTGGGACGGCACGGGCTATCCGGACCGGCTCAAGGGCGAGGACATTCCCCTGCTCGCGCGCATCGTGGGCTGCGCGGACACCTTCGACGCGTGCACCTCCACCCGCCCCTACCAGAAGGCCATGCCGCTGGAGAAGGCCATGGAGATCCTCGAGAACCTCAGTGGCAAGCAGCTGGATCCCACCGTGGTGAAGGCGCTGCGCCGGGTGCTGGAGAAGCGCGGCGTGCGGGTGGAGGGCCACCGGCTGCCCGTCAAGCTGGCGTCCTGAGCCACGCGGCGCTCCCCTCGGACTGGCGCCGGTGGTAAGCAGCCGCCCCGGGCCCCTCCGGCCCCGAGAGAGGAACCGCCTTGAGTTTCTGGGATCGCATCAAGCCCGCCGAGCGCCCCACCTCCGCCACCGAGGCGGAGCTGTCCCACGAGGGCACCCATCTGCACCTCACCTGGGACGACGGCGTGAAGACCCATGCCACCGCGCAGCACCTGCGCCAGCAGTGCCCGTGCGCGGGCTGCGTGGACGAGTGGACCAACCAGCGCACCCTGGACGCCACGAAGGTGCCCGCGGACGTGCGCGTCACCCTGGTGCAGCCCGTGGGCAACTACGCGCTCACCTTCGCCTTCAGCGACGGGCACTCCACGGGCATCTACCCGTGGAAGCTGCTGCGCGAGCTCACCCAATCGCCCTCGGCCTGAGTCGGCCGCCCCGGAGAGGCCGCCCGTGACCGAGTCCCGCTACCGGCTGGTGCGCTCCCTGGCCCTGGGAGGCATGGCGGAGCTGTTCCTGGGCATCTCCCGGGGCGCCGAGGGCTTCGAGAAGCCCGTGGCCATCAAGCGGCTGCTGCCCCACCTGGCGCGCGAGCCGCACATCGCGCGGATGTTCCTCAACGAGGCGCGGCTGGCCACGCACCTGCACCACCAGAACATCGCCAGCGTCTACGACGTGGGCCGCGGCGCCGAGGGCCTCTTCCTGGTGATGGAGCTGGTGGACGGCTGGGACCTGGGGGTGCTCCTGCGGCACGCGACCCCGTGTGGCGTGCGCTTTCCGCCCCACCTGGTGGCCTTCATCGGCACCCAGGTGCTCGCGGGGCTCGTGCACGCCTACCGCCGCCTGCACGAGGGCCGCCCCGTGCTCGCCGCCCACCGGGACATCTCCCCCTCCAACATCCTCGTGTCACGCGAGGGCGAGGTGAAGGTGACAGACTTCGGCATCGCGCGCGTCGAGGGACTCTCCACGGGGACCCAGCCCGGCACCTTCCGCGGGAAGATGCCCTACGCCGCGCCCGAGACACTCCGCGGCGAGCCCGCCACCGCCGCGAGCGACCAGTTCTCGCTCGGCATCGTCCTGTACGAGCTGCTCGCCGGACGCCACCCGTTCGCCCACGACGCGAGGGAGCCCCTGGCGCTCGCGCTCGCCATCACCCAGCGCGAGCCCGCGCCCCTGGAGGACGTGCCCGCGCCCCTGGTCGCCGTGGTGCTCAAGGCCCTGGCGCGCGACGCCCAGGACCGCTTCGCGCGGCCCGAGGACATGGCCGATGCCCTGGCGCGCGTCATCGCCCAGCTCGGCGAGCCCACGCAGTCCCGCACCCTGGCGGCCTTCATCACCCGCTTGGGTCCCCCGCCCCCGCTGCTCGACCGCGACGTGCCCACCGTGCCGCACGACGATCGCACCCACACCTCCGAGCGGCCCAGCCTGTCCCTGCCCGCCGTGAGCGCCAGCTTCGAGCTACAGCTGACGGACGAGTGGACCCCGCCGCCCGGCCCCGCCCTCAGCGCCAGCGGCCAGGTCCTCCAGAGCCCGCCGCCCCCGGGTCCCCCACCCGCCCCGGTCCGTCCCGCCCCCGTCGCGTACGAGCAGACCTTCGACTGGAGCGCCCCCCCGGTGGGCGGCGCCCCCCGCGAGCCCACCGGCTCCGGGCTGGAGTTGGAGGAACGGGCGCCCCATCCGCCCAGCGACTTCCGCTCCCCGCTGGAGCCGAGCCCCCTGCTCGCGCGCCTGGGCCGCGTCGCGCGCACCGGGCTGCTGCTGCTCGTCGGGGCGGGAGGACTCTGGCTGGCGGCGCCCCACGCGCAATCCCTCGGGCGGGCCCTCTGGCCCCGCGTGCGGCAGGCCGTGGGCCTGTCGCCCCGGGTGCACATGCTCTCCATCACCAGCGAGCCGCCCCAGGCCACGGTGCACGTGGACGGCGTCGAGCTGGGCACCACGCCCTTGTTCGTCGACAACGTGTACCCCGAGCGGGACATCCCCGTCCGGCTCACGCTCAAGGGGTACAAACCCTGGAAGGGCACCCTCCGGGGCGGAGAGCCCGTCACCCTGGACGTCCGCCTCCAGCGCTGAGGGGGCCCCGCTCGGGGCCCCCTCGCTCACTTCACCAGCCGCAGGTGGCCCCGCTTGGGCGGCGGCGGATCATCCTTGGGCCCCTCGGACTCCACGGCCGTGGGCACCGGGGCGACCTCGGGCTCCTCCTCGTGCGCCACCACCTCGCGCAGGATGGCGCGGGGCCGCGGCGCGGGCTGCTCGGCCACCGCTTCCGGCACGGGCACCTTGGACGTCACCATGGACTGCTGCAGCAGCTCCACCGGCATGTCCTCCGGATAGGCCCAGGACTCCTTCGTCACCTGACTGGTGACGGCGAAGAGCGCCGACCACGGCACCGCGACCGTGAAGCGGCTGCCGGAGAAGCTCAGCGTGCAGCGCACCCCCCACTCGCCCACCGTGAGGTCCGGCGGATCGAACCGGTAGGAGAGGTTGAGGCGCAGGTGGGACTCATTGCGCAGGGAGGCCGGGACGAGCACCCCGGGACGCCGCGCGTCCAGGTGGATCATCACCATGCCCTTGTCGAGCGCGGCCAGCAGCCGGGCCTTCTTCTCGGGACCTTTGTTGTCCATCGACGCGCGTGAGCGGGGTGGCGGCGATCAGCGACGGCGCATCGCTCGATCCATCTCCCGCTTCGTCTCCCTTTCCTTGATGTCCTGCCGTCTGTCTTCGTGCGTCTTGCCCTTGCACAGCCCCAGCTCCACCTTGGCCCGGCCCTGCTTGAAATACAGCACGAGGGGGATGATCGAATAGCCCCGCTCCCGAACCTTGGTGTTCCACCGTTCGATCTGCTCGCGGTGCAGCAGCAGCTTGCGGCCCCTCAGGGCCTCGTGGGTGAAGTAGCTCGAGGGGTTGTAGAGCCCGATGTGGGCGTTGAGCAGGAAGAGCTCGTTGCCCTTGGGCAGGGCGTAGGCATCCGAGAGGTTGGCCGTGCCCGCGCGCAGCGCCTTCACCTCGCTGCCGGTGAGCACCAGGCCCGCCTCGATCTTCTCGTCCACGGAGTAGCTGGCGCGTGCCTTGCGGTTCTCCGAGATGATCCGGATACCGCCCTCGCCCGCCCCGCCCTTGCCCTTCGCACCCGCCATACGCTCGTGTCCTCGTGGTCCCACTAGCCCCCGATGGGCTGGTTGTCGATCAGCCGGGTCTTCCCGGCGAACGCCGCCACCAGGATCCGCGCTGGCTGGCCCGGAGTCACGAAGGAAAGCGAGGTGAGCGACGTGGCGTCCACCACCTCGACATAATCCTCCCGCAGGTCCGCCGCCGCCAATTCACGCCGCACCGCGTCCACCAGGGAGGCCGTGTCCCGCGTGCCCTGGCCGAGGAGCGCCTGGGCGGCGGCCATGCCGCGGGACAGGGCGAGCGCCCGCCGCCGCTCGTCCGGCGTCAGGTAGGCGTTGCGCGAGCTCAGGGCGAGCCCGTCCGGCTCGCGCACGGTGGGCATGCCGACGATCTCCACGCCCAGGTTCAGGTCGCGCTCGAGGGCGCGGATGACCTGGAGCTGCTGGTAGTCCTTCTCGCCGAACAGCGCGAGCTGGGGCTTGAAGAGGCACAGGAGCTTGGTCACCACGGTGGCCACGCCCTGGAAGTGCCCGGGCCGGCGCGCGCCGCACAGGCCCTGGCTCACCTGCGCCACCTGGACGTGGGTCTGGAAGCCCGGCGGGTAGATTTCCTCGGGCACCGGGGCGAAGACGGCCTCCGCCCCGGCGCTCTCGCACTTGGCCAGGTCCCCCTCCAGATCGCGCGGGTAGCGCGAGAGGTCCTCGGTGGGACCGAACTGGGTGGGGTTGACGAAGATGGAGGCGGCGACCACGTCCGCGCGGCGTCGTCCCTCGCGCACGAGCGACTGGTGCCCCTCGTGCAGGTAGCCCATGGTGGGCACCAGGGCCAGACGGCGCCCCGCGCGGCGGAGGGATTCCGCCCACGCGGCGGTCTCGGCGACGGTGCGAAGGACGAGCAGGCTCATGGGCTAGACCGGCGCTCCGTAGATGGCGCCCAGCTTGTCGCCCACGTCCGCCGAGGGGGGCGCGTCCGAGACGGCCGGCTGCGTGGGCATCAGGCGCTGGGGCTGCTTGGACTTGAAGGAGTGCTCCTCGTCCGGGAAGCTGCCCTCGCGCACCTCGGCGAAGTACGCCCCCGCCGCCTCGGTGATGGCGCCGTGCAGGTGGGCGAAGCGCTTGACGAACTTGGGCTTGAAGTCCGGGTTCATCCCCAGCAGGTCGTAGCAGACGAGCACCTGGCCATCGCAGTGCTTGCCCGCGCCGATGCCGATGGTGGGGATGGACAGCCGCTGGGTGATCTGCCGGCCCAGCTCCAGGGGCACGCCCTCGAGCACCAGCGAGAAGCAGCCCGCGCGCTCCAGCGCGAGCGCGTCGTCGATCATCTTGCGCGCGGCGTCCTCGTCGCGGCCCTGCACCACGTAGCCGCCCATCTTGTGCACCGACTGCGGCGTGAGGCCCAGGTGGCCCATCACCGGGATGCTCGCGCGCGTGATGGCCGCCACGACGTCGGCGAACTCCGCGCCGCCCTCCAGCTTCACCGCGCCCGCGTGGCCCTCGGCCACCAGTCGGCCCGCGTTGCGCACCGCCTCCTGGGTGGAGACCTGGTAGCTCATGAAGGGCATGTCACCCACGACGAGCGCCCGCTTCGTGCCGCGCGCCACCATGGCCGTGTGGTAGACCATCTGATCCATGGTGACCGGCAGCGTGGAGTCATGGCCCTGGATGACCATGCCCAGCGAGTCGCCCACGAGCAGCAGGTCCGCCCCGGCCTCGTCGAGGATCCGGGCGAAGGTGGCATCGTAGGCCGTGACCATACAGATCTTCTGGCCGCTCTGCTTCTGACGCTTCAGCGTGTGGATGGTGACCTTGTCCTTCACGGTTCACCTCCTATGGGGTGAGGGGGAACGAGTACGGCGCACGGCCTGGACCCCCCTCGCCGTCCCCGAGGGGATCGACGGAGGAGACCATTGCGCCACACTCTAACGCCCTTGCCCGCCCCGCGGGGGGGAATGTCGTGAAGGCAGGCGGCCCGGCGGGCCCTCGCTCAGGCCCGCTTGGCCTGGGCCAGACGCTGGGCCGCGGCGCCCTGACTCGCGCGGTCGATCTTCTCCATCAACGCCTGGAGGTCGCCCTCGTTGTTCACGAAGTCGATGTCCGAGGTGTCCACCACGAGCAGCGGCGTCTCCGTGTAGTGGGAGAAGAACTCGTTGTACGCGTGCACGAGTTCCTCCAGGTAGCCCACGTCGAACTGGCGTTCGAACTCGCGGCCCCGCTTACGGATGCGGTAGAGCAGCACGTCCAGCCGGGCCTTGAGGTAGATGACCAGGTCGGGCCGTGTCACCCGGGGCGCGAGCGCCTCGAAGACGCGCTCGTAGAGCGCCAGCTCGTGCGAGTCCAGCGTCAGGCACGCGAAGATGCGGTCCTTGGCGAACAGGTAGTCGCTGACCGTCACCGAGTGGAACAGGTCCGGCTGGAACAGTTCCTGCTGCTGCTTGAAGCGCGAGAGCAGGAAGAAGATCTGCGTCTGGAAGGCGTACTTCTGCCGGTCCGCGTAGAAGTTGGCGAGGAAGGGATTCTCCTCGACGATCTCGAAGACACGCCGCGCGCTGAAGCGCCCGGCGAGGATGTTGGAGAGGCTCGTCTTGCCCACGCCGATGGGCCCCTCGACCACGATGTAGCGGTTGTCCATCCGCTTCGGAACCTCCGAACCACGCTGCTTGAAGTCACGCCGTGAGCCCCGCCAGGAGCGGGCCGACAACGGGGCGCGGATAAGAACACGGCCCAGGCGCCCGGGCAATGTTCCGGCGCGTCGCGCGCCTCGCCGGGCTTGACGGAATCCGGGGCGTCCACTACCAGGATGCCCACGCGCCAGGAGCGGCACGCGGGACGCGCGAGGACTGAACGAGATGAGCCGACGTCAGCGGCCAAGAACGGTCATCGAGCTGGAGACCCACCGGGCGTCCGTCCCCGAGATGGACGGTGAGCCCGCTACCGCCGCCGCGTCGGCGGAGGCCGTGGAGTCCCTGGAGCTGGATCCCCTCTACGGCGTGGCGCTGCTCAAGGTCGCCCTGGAGCTCAAGCGCCGCCGTGACGGCACGCCCGAGGAGATCCTCCGCGGGGTGCTCTTGCGCATGCGCCTGTCCGAGGTGGACTTCCGCGCGTGGCTCGCCGAGCGCGGGGACCTAGCCAAGGTGTTCGGCGAGTAGCCGCCCCTGGCTCCGGCCGCGTGGGCTCAGCGTCCGGACACCCAGCCGAGCAACACCGCGTCCACCGCGTTGCTCAGCGACTTGCAGAAGGCGTACTCGGTGCGCAGCCGCTCCACGGGCGTGGAGGCCTCGAAGCGCCGCGTCTCGAAGAACAGCGCGTACACCACCCGCTCGGCCACCTTGGAGCGGATGCACAGGTGCTCGCCCTGCACGTCCATGCGCGGCAGGAGCATGCGCTCCAACGAGCGGTAGACCCGCGCCATGTCGGTCGTGGCCCCCACGAAGGTGCAGGGGTCGGGCTGGGGGATGGACGAGGCATCACCCCAGGTCAGCAACACCTGACCGTCCGCGTGGGCGAACACCGCGTACAACACGCCAAAGCGGCCAAGGACCGGCGCCAGTGCCTCCACGGGCAGGGGGGTGTCCAAGCGTCAATCCTCCTCCGGCCCGAGCGCCCGCTCGATGGCGGCGAACTCCGTGGATGACAGCGTCTCCGCGCGCCGCATGGGATCGATGCCAGCGGTCTCCAGCGCCCGCTGCAGCCGCGCCGTATCCCCCAGGGACTTGTCGGACTTGAGGGAGTTGAGCAGCGTCTTGCGCCGCTGGGCGAAGCCCGCCTTCACCAGCCGGATGAAGCGCGCCCCGTCCGTCACCGGCGCCAGGGGCTGGGGGTGGCGGATGAGCCGCAGCACCGCCGAGTCCACCTTGGGCGGGGGATGGAAGCGCCGGGCGTCGATGTCGAAGAGGTTCTCCGCGCTGAAGTACAGGCCCAGGATGGCGGTGAGCAGGCCGTACTCGCGCCCGCCCGGCTCGGCCGAGAGCCGGTCCACCACTTCCTTCTGCAGGGTGAAGACGGCGCGCGACACGCGCTCGCGCTGCTCCAGCACCTGGAAGAGGATGGAGCTGGTCAGGTGGTAGGGCAGATTGCCGGCGACCTTCACCTCGGGAGCCTCCGCCACCTCGGCGAAGTCCACCGTGGCCGCGTTGCCGCTGACCACCCGCACGCCCGGGATGGCCTCCTTCTCCAGCACCGCGAGCATGTCGCGGTCCTTCTCCACCGCGGTGACCCGCGCCCCGGTGGCGGCGAGGAAGCGCGTGAGGTGGCCCAGGCCCGGTCCCAGCTCCACCACGGGCTCGCCCTCGCGCAGCTCCAGCGCGTCGGCGATGGCCTCGAGGATGTCCGGGTCTCCGAGGAAGTTCTGACCCCAGCTGTGCTTGGCCCGGAGCCCATGGCGCTGGAGGATGTCACGAGGTGTATCCACGAGGTGTTCCCTTCACATGCGCCAGGCGGGGTCCGCGGACAGGCTGAAGTCGCCGCGCAGTCCGCGACGCCAGGCCTCGTAACCCGCCACGGCGATCATCGCGCCATTGTCCGTGCACAACCGCACCGGGGGAAGGAAGAGCTTCAATCCCCGCTCCCGGGCGCGCTCCTGGCACAACGAGCGCAGTCGCGAGTTGGCCGCCACGCCCCCACACACCACCAGACGCTCGAGGCCCAGCCGCCGCGCCGCGCCCACGAACTTGCGCGACAGCGCGTCCGCCACCGCCTCCTGGAAGGACGCGCACAGGTCCGCCAGCCCCTGTCCCTCGGGCACCCCGTGCTTCTTCACGTGGTGGAGCACCGCCGTCTTGAGCCCGGAGAAGGACACGTCGAAGTTGTCCGCCCCCGGCAGCGCCCGGGGAAAGCGGATGGCCTCCGGGTTGCCCTTCTGGGCGAGCTGATCGATGGGCAGGCCGCCCGGGTAGGGCAGGCCGAGGATGCGCGCCGTCTTGTCGAAGGCCTCGCCCGCGGCGTCGTCCCGGGTGCTGCCCACCAGCCGGTAATGGCCGTAGTCCCGCACCTCGTAGAAGCTCGTGTGGCCCCCGGAGACGACCAACCCGAGGAAGGGCGGCTCCGGCGCGTCCTCGAGCAGGCGGATGGCGAGCAGATGGCCCTCGAGGTGGTTGGCCCCCACGAAGGGCTTGCCGGTGGCGAGGCTCAGGGACTTGGCCACCTGCACGCCCACCAGCAGCGCGCCAATGAGCCCCGGCCCGGAGGTGACGGCGATGAGGTCCACGTCATCGAGCCGTTTGCCCGCGCGGGTGAGGGCCTCGTGCAGCACGGGCATCACCTGCACCACGTGGTTGCGGCTGGCCAACTCCGGCACCACCCCACCCCACCGCCGGTGGATGTCCACCTGGGTGGAGACCACGTCCGAGAGCACCCGCCGACCGTCCTCCACGAGGGCGGCGGCGGTTTCATCACAAGAGGTTTCGAGTCCGAGGACGAGCAAGGGCACCTTCTCTACCAGGAGCCCATCGCCGCGCCTACTGCCCGAGCGACTTGAGCGCGCTTCGTGCGTCGGCCGCGTACTTCCCGCTGGGCTCCAGCGAGAGATAACGCTGATAGGCCTCGGCCGCCTTCTTCTTCTGCTGGGTCTGCTCGCGGGCCACGGCCAGGAACAACCACGCACTGGCGTTGCGGGGCTGCTCGCGCGTCACGTCCTCCAGCAGGCGGCTGGCCTCCCGGTAGTCGCCCGTCTCCCCCCGCACCAGCGCGATGCCCAGCCCCACCCGGGCCTCGGCATGGTCCGGCTTGAGCTCCAGCACCTCGCGGTAGGCCCGGGCCGCGGCCTTGTAGCGCTCGCTCGCCAGGGACTTGCGGGCCTCGCGCACCAGCTCCGCGAAGCGCGCCTCGGGATCCTTCTCGGCGGCGGCGGCCGTGGGCGGCGCCGCCCCCGGGGTTTCGGCCTTCGCCGCCGCCTCGGGGGCCGGCACGGGCGCGGCCGGGGCGGTGGCGGTGGCCGGCTCCGGAGTCGCGACGGGCGCCTTCGTCTCCGGCTCGGGCGTCTCCGGCGCCTTGGCCTCGGTGGGGGCCGGCGGCGCGGACGGCGTCGCGGCACGGGGAGCCGTCGGCGTCACGGTCGGCGCGGGCGCCTCGCCCCCCGAGCGGGTGAAGGCCACCACCGCCGCGGCCACGGCGATGGCCGCGATGCCCACGCCCACGAAGAGTCCGGTCCGCTTGGGCTTCTCGGACTCGGACACCTTGCGCTCCGCCGAGCCCGTGCGCGGCCGGGGCGTGGACTCCACGGAGGGCTTGCGCGCCTCGGCGGCGGGCGGGACCGCGGGCGCGGCCGGCGACACGGGCGCGACCGGAGCGGCGACGACCGGAGCGGCGGCGACGGGCGCGGCGACAACCGGAGCGGCGGCGACAACCGGAGCGGCGACAACCGGAGCGGGCGGCGCGGCCTCGGCGGGCACGGGCGGCATGACCGGCATCTTGGCCGACACGTGCGTCACTTCCTCGGCGGGCGTGGCGGGCTCCGGAGGAGGCACCGCCGCCAGCGGAGGCGACAGGGCCGCGCCCCCGAAGATGGGCGCCTTGGAGGCCAGGCTCTCCACCGGCGCGGCGGGCGCCACCGGCGTGGGGGTGACGGCCGGGACCGGGGCGGGGGCGGGGGCGACCGGTGCCGACGTGGGCGCGGAAGCGGAGGCGGAGGGCGCGCGAGGCGCGGGCGACCACGAGGGACCCCACCCCTGCGCCGAGCCGATTCCATCCTCGTCCACCCGGTCCCAGTCGAGCAGCAGGCTGCGCTGGGCCTCGTCCTTGGCGCGGTGGGCCGGCGCGGGATCCACGAGGAACGACGAGCCCTCGGCCGTGCGCGGCGGGGCCATCAGGTCCGCCTCGGCGGCGTTCGCCGGACGGCGACGGGCCTCGAAGACGACGACGTTGGCGAGCTGCGGCTGCGGCGCCACCTCGATGGGAATCTCCGGCGCGGGCGGCTCCAGGGCGGCCACGGGCTCGACCACCGGCGCCGCGACCACCTCGGGCTCGGGCATGGGCGCGACCGCGCGCAGCTCGGGCAGCGGCGCCGGCTCGACGGGCGCGCTCGGCGCGGGCGCGTTGTGCAGCCACTCCTCGATGCCCGGCTTGCCGCTCTGCACGGGCTCCTGCGACACGCTGCCCAGCTCGCGGATGAGCCCCTCGAAGTACAGCTTGCTGATGATGCCCAGGGCCGCGAGGTCGTCGAAGTCCGAGTCCTCCACCACCCGGCTCAACGAGCGCTTGCCATCGAAGAGGCGCAGCAGGCCGTTGACCTCGTCCGGGATCTCCGAGAGCCGGTCGGCCAGCTGGTGGTAGTCGATCTCGAAGAGCGTCTCCAGCGGCGGCAGCTGCTCGAGCATGCGGCCCCACTCGTCCAGCCGGCGCATGCCCTCCATGAGCAGGCCCTGGGTGGAGACCTCGATGCGCTCGGGGCGATCCAGCGCGGAGAACTGCACCTCGAACTCACCGTCGGTGGCGTTGAGCAGCCGGTAGAAGGCGTTCTCGCCCTTGAGCCGGCCCATCTCCGCGTCGATGACGCGGCCTTCCTTGAAGTAGATGGTGGCGACGCGGTCGCCCTTGATGGAGATGGTGCCCGTCTTGCGGCCGATCTCGAACGTCTGCACCAGGTCCACGACGCCCATGTCGACCAGGTTGCCCGCGAAGCCGCCCTTGGTCGTCTCGCGCCGCTCGATGCGCTCCTTGTCCGCCTTCTGGAGGATCATCGTCACGCGGGTGACGATCTCCTTGATGTAGATGGGCTTGGTTAAGTAGTCGTCCGCCCCCATCTCCAGGCCCTTCACCTTGGCCTCGACCGCCTTCTGGTTGGTCAGGAAGACGAAGGGAATGTGCTTGTAGCGCTCGTCCGTCTTGAGCGTCTTGCACAGGACCAGACCGTCCATCTCGGGCATCTTCGTGTCGGACAGCACCAGATCCGGTGGGCTGATCTGCACCTTCTCGAGCGCGTCCCTGCCGTGGATCGCGGTCGTGACGGAAAAGCCCGCCTTCTTCAGGCTGACCTCCATGACACGGAGACTCTTCGGGTCACCATCGACCAGGAGCAGGTGCTGCTTGGCCACGTTCGATTGCCTTTCGCTGCGGACGGTCTCCGACGGAGCGCCGGCGCGGAGAAGGCCGGATGATCACGCCCGCTCTCCGCGTGTGTCAATGGTCGAGGAGGCGACGGCCCCCGCCAGGAGGACAGGGGGCCAGGCACCTCCCGCCGGGCGATTCAGCGGAACAAGCCGCCCTTCTTCCCCGGAGGTGGATTCTTGCGGCGCATCTCGATGATGCGCATTTCCTGACCCGCCTCCAGGTGTTTGGGGTTGACACGCAGGGTCTCGCGGAAGTGCCGCTCGGCCCGCTCGATGTCCCCCTCCACCCGGGCGATCACCCCCAGCTGATAGTGGGCCCGCTCGCAGTGCGGATCCTTCTTGAGCGCCTCGGTCATCATCTGCCGGGCCTTGCCCGCCTCCGCCTTGCGTTGGGGGTCCATGTAGATGGCCCACCCCCTCGCCGCCAAGTAGGTCGCCTTGGGCTCCACCTGGAAGGCCCTGTCGAAATGTTCGGCCGCGGCCACGAAGTCCCGCTTGCGGAAGAAGACCTCGCCCATCTTGAACAGCTCCTCGGGATCCATGCCGCCGCCGGGCCGGGGCCGCAGCGACGGAGAGGCCCCCTTGGAGCGCAGCTCCTGGAGGTACGCCGCGCGCTTCGCGTCGTCGTAGAGCACCTCGTAGGCATCGCGGATGGCCTCGAAGATGGCCGTCATCTTGGGCGCCAGGGGCGAGAGCGACTGCGGCAGGCGATCCGGATGGAAGCGCTTGGCGAGCCCGAGGAACGCCGTCTTCACCTGCTCGCGCTTGAGGTCCGGGCCGATGGCGAGCCCCAGCATCGTGAAGTGATCCTTCTTCGCCTGGACGTCCGCGTAGCGCTTCTCGATGAGCTGGGCGAGTTGCTGCTCGTCCACGCCCGGCGAAGCGGGCGCCGGGGAGGCCGGTTTGGCGGCGGGCTCCGGCGCCCGGATGGGCGCTGGACGCGGCGCCTGCGCGCCCACGGCCGCTTCGCGCCCCCCCGCGACCGGACCCGGCGCGGGGGCGCGCGGGGCGGAGACCGGAGGCGCGGGCGCGCGGGGCGCTGGCGCGGCGGCCACCGTCGCCGCGGGCGGAGGCGCCCCGGCGGAAGGCGGCTCCACGGCGGGAGGCGGCTCCACGGCGGGCACCGGTGCCGCCGCCGGAGCAGCGCCGAGCTCGACCTGGACGAGCGACTCCAGATGGGCATCGACCTGATGCAGCGCGGCCTCGAAGGAGGCGTTGATGTCCCCCGCCGCTTCACCGGCCGAGGCCTTGTCGAAGGCGACGATGCGCCAGAGCACGTCCTCGGTCATGGGACGCACGTCCGGCTCCAGGACGGACGCGGGCGGAGGCGCCGCCGTGGTCGCCCGGGCGGACAGGTTCGGAGGCACGGAGGACGTCTGTCCGGCGGCGCGGGGCGTGGACGCGCCACTCGTGGAGGAGGAACGCAGGCCTGGCGGCACGGCGGCGACGGCCGGACGCGCGCCCGCCGCGGGCGGACGCATGCCGGGAGGCACATCGGCGCGAGGCGTGGTGGGCCGCTGGGGAACGACCACGGGCGGAGGCGGCACGACCGGCTCGGGTGAATCGGATGCCGACAACATGGCCCACGACTCCACGGGCGCGGCGCTCTCCGGAGACGGAACCGAGGGCTCCGCGACAGGAGGGGCCGGGGCCACGGGCTCCGATTCCTCCATGAGCCAGGCGTCCGGAGGAGCGGCACCCGCTCTGCGCAGGGCCTCCTCCATGTCCTGGATCAACGCGCTATTCGCCTGGGCCCGCGCTCCGCGCAGGGCGTCCGGGGTGTCCGCCACGCGGGGAGCGGGCGCCTGCGCGGGAACCACGACCTCGGGCGCCGGCGGCGGCGACGTGGGGGCGGCGTCGAACCACCCCTCGGTCGACGGAGACAGGTCGGCGAGCGAGACATCGAGCGCGGCGCCCTGGATGTCCTCGGGAGGAGGAAGGACATCGGTGAGGGTGGTGAAGACGAAGTCGTTCTCCTGGAGCGAGGACGAATCGGCGAAGGGCGCCGCCACCTCGGGGGACGAGACATTGACGGTCTCGACGTTCCCGGACGGGCCCTCCGGAGTGGACAGTCGCTCTTCCCGCGCGGAGCGGAACCACGCCTCCTCGGCGAGCCGGGCCGCTTCCTCGGCGAGCCGTGCGGCGTCCTCGGCCAGACGCTGCTCCTCGAGGATGCGGGACGCTTCCTCGGCCAGGCGGATCTGCTCGGCCAGACGCGCCTGCTCGATCTGCTGCCCCTCCGCGAGAAGCCGGGCGGCATTCTCGGCGAGCCGGGCCGCTTCCTCGGCTTCGTTGAGCGCTTCCGCACGATGCCAGGCCGCTTCAGCCAGTCGCGCCTTCTCCGCGCGCAGAGACGCCTCGGCCAGGCGCGCCTCCTCCGCCAGGCGGGCCTCTTCCGCCAGGCGGGCCTCTTCCGCCAGGCGGGCCTCTTCCGCGCGCCGTGCGGCCTCCTCGGCCAGACGCGCCTCTTCCGCGAGCCGTGCCTGTTCCTGCAAACGGGCCGCTTCGGCCAGCCGGGCCTCTTCCGCGAGCCGTGCGGCCTCCGCCGCCAGGCGTGCGTCTTCGGCCTTCCGGGACTCTTCCGCGCGCCGTGCGGCCTCCTCGGCCAGGCGGGCCTCTTCCGCGCGCCGTGCGGCCTCTTCAGCCAAGCGGGCCGCCTCGGCCAGACGCGCCTCTTCCGCGCGCCGTGTGGCCTCCTCGGCCAAGCGGGCCTCTTCGGCTTGCCGTGCCTCTTCGGCCTGCCGCGCCTCTTCGGCCAAGCGGGCCTCTTCCGCGCGCCGTGCGGCCTCTTCAGCCAAGCGGGCCTCTTCGGCCAGACGCGCCTCTTCCGCAAGCCGTGCGGCCGCCTCGGCCAAGCGCGCCTCTTCGGCCAAGCGCGCCTCTTCGGCTAGGCGTGCTTCTTCCGCGCGTCGCGCCGCTTCTGCGGCCAAGCGCGCCTCTTCGGCTAGGCGTGCTTCTTCCACAAGCCGCGCGGATTCTTCGGCCAGGCGAGCCTCTTCCGCGAGCCGTGCGACCTCTTCGGCCAAGCGCGTTTCTTCGGCCAGCCGGGCCTCTTCCGCGAGCCGCGCGGCCTCCTCAGCCAGGCGCGTTTCTTCGGCCAGACGCGCCTCTTCCGCGAGCCGCGCGGCCTCCTCGGCAAGGCGTGCTTCTTCGGCCAGACGCGCCTCTTCGGCTAGGCGTGCTTCTTCCGCGAGCCGTGCGGCTTCTTCGGCCAGGCGTGCTTCTTCGACCAGACGCGCCTCTTCCGCGAGCCGCGCGGCCTCCTCAGCCAGGCGCGTTTCTTCGGCCAGACGCGCCTCTTCCGCGAGCCGCGCGGCCTCCTCGGCAAGGCGTGCCTCCTCGGCCAAGCGTGCCTCTTCGGCTAGGCGTGCCTTTTCAGCGAGCCGCGCGGCTTCTTCGGCCAGGCGCGCCTCTTCCGCGAGTCGCGCGGCCTCCTCGGCCAAGCGTGCTTCTTCCGCGAGCCGTGCCTCCTCGGCCAAGCGTGCCTCTTCGGCTAGGCGCGCCTCTTCGGCGAGCCGCGCGGCTTCTTCGGCCAGGCGCGCCTCTTCGGCGAGCCGCGCGGCTTCTTCGGCCAGGCGTGCCTCTTCCGCGAGTCGCGCGGCCTCCTCGGCCAAGCGTGCCTCTTCGGCTAGGCGTGCCTCTTCCGCGAGTCGCGCGGCCTCCTCGGCCAAGCGTGCTTCTTCCGCGAGCCGTGCCTCTTCGGCTAGGCGTGCCTCTTCCGCGAGTCGCGCAGCCTCTTCAGCCAAGCGTGTTTCTTCCGCGAGCCGTGCCTCCTCGGCCAAGCGTGCCTCTTCGGCTAGGCGTGCCTCTTCAGCGAGCCGCGCGGCTTCTTCGGCCAGGCGTGCCTCTTCAGCGAGTCGCGCGGCCTCCTCGGCCAAGCGTGCTTCTTCCGCGAGTCGCGCGGCCTCCTCGGCCAAGCGTGCTTCTTCCGCGAGTCGCGCGGCCTCCTCGGCCAAGCGTGCTTCTTCCGCGAGCCGTGCCTCTTCGGCTAGGCGTGCCTCTTCCGCGAGTCGCGCAGCATCCTCAGCCAAGCGTGTTTCTTCCGCGAGCCGTGCCTCCTCGGCAAGGCGCTCCTCCTCGGCAAGACGTGCCTCTTCCGCGAGTCGCGCGGCCTCCTCGGCCAAGCGCGCCTCCTCGGCAAGGCGTGCATCCTCGGCAAGGCGTGCCTCTTCCGCGAGCTGTGCGGCTTCCTCGGCCAGACGCACCTCTTCGGCCAAGCGTGCTTCTTCGACCAGACGCGCCTCTTCCGCGAGCCGGGCCTCCTCGGCCAAGCGCGCCTCTTCCGCGAGCCGTGCGGCCTCTTGGGCCAGGCGTGCTTCTTCGGCCAGGCGTGCTTCTTCGGCCAGACGCGCCTCTTCGGCCAGGCGTGCTTCTTCCGCGAGCCGTGCGGCCTCTTCGGCCAAGCGTGCTTCTTCGACCAGACGCGCCTGTTCCGCGAGCCGTGCGGCCTCTTCGGCCAAGCGTGCTTCTTCGGCCAGACGCGCCTCTTCCGCGAGTCGTGCGGCCTCCTCGGCCAAGCGTGCCTCTTCCGCAAGCCGGGCCTCTTCCACGAGCCGAGCCTCTTCCGCGAGCCGTGCGGCCTCCTCCGCCAAGCGCGCCTCTTCCGCGAGCCGTGCCTCCTCGGCCAGGCGTGCCTCCTCGGCCAGGCGTGCCTCTTCGGCCAGGCGTGCCTCCTCGGCCAGGCGTGCCGCTTCCGCGAGCCGTGCGACCTCCTCCGCTTGCCGAGCCTCCTCGGCCAGCCGGGCGTTCTCGCGCTCCGTCCATTCTTCGACGGACAGCGACTCGACGAGCCCTTCGCGCTCCAGGACCTTCAGCAGGATGTCCATGGACGGAGGCACGCCCTCCAGGCGATGGAAGTCCGGGAGCGCCTCCAGCAACGTGCGCTCCTCCTCCCCCTGCACCCAGGGAGCGCAGGCGTCCACGTCCACGCACCGGTACATGCGTGCGGCGAGGGCCTCCTGGCGCAAGGGCTCGAAGGCGGCACGGACCACCCGAGTCCCCGGGATGGGCAGGAACATCTCCTCGATGTCCCCTTCCTCGAAGTCAGCGGACTCGGCGAACTGGCTCAGGCGGCGCACCTGCGCGAGCACCTGGTGCTCGGCCACGCCCCGAGCGGACAGCCCCAGGCTCTCCAGCAGTTCCTCGTCCGGGGCGCCCGCGCTCTCGCGGGCCCACAGCGCATCCAGCGTCTCCGGAGAGAGCAGACCGGACTGCAACAGCGACTGCACGGGCGTCTGGAACCCGAAGCCCAGGCGGGTCCCCACCAGGTTGCCCTCCTGGAGGAACAGCAGGGACTCCTGGTCCCCGGCCCGGAGCGTGAGCCGGCCAGTGGAGCGGGACTTGTGGACGGAGTACAGCGTGTCGGCGACCTGCGAGGCGGGCATGCGGCGCCCAGTGTAGTCCGTCCTTCCCTCCTCTCAACTTGGCGTGTCCGCCCGGCCGCCCGGCATCCCGAAGTGGACTTGCCGCAGGGCCTCGTAGGCGGCGATCCCCACGGCGGTGGACAGATTGAGGCTGCGGCGCTCCGGGAGCATGGGGAGGGTGACGGCCGTGCCGGAGCCTCCGGAGAGCACCTCCGGGCCCAGCCCCTGGGTCTCCGAGCCGAAGACGAGGTGGTCCCCCGGCTCGAGCCGGGCGTCATACAGGGATGTTTCAGCCCGGGCGGAGAACAGCCAGCGCCTGGTGGAGGGCCACTCGGCCAGGTAGGCGGCGTAGTCCGGGTAGAGCTTCAGGAAGACCTTGTCCCAGTAGTCGAGCCCCGCGCGCTTGAGGTCGCGGTCCGCGATGGAGAAGCCCAGGGGCTCCACGAGGATGAGGCGGCAGCCGGTGACGGCGCACAGGCGGGCGATGTTGCCGGTGTTGGGGGGAATCTGAGGGGAGACGAGGACGAGGTGGAAGGGGCGCGCCAAGGGCTGGAGCATTGGAGTAGAACGCGCGGTATGCGCTTGAGGGTGACCAACATGACACGAGACCGGTTGCTCGCCGACCGCGCGGAGCGAGCCACCCGTTTCGCGGACCGCTTCGTGGGGTTGATGGGCCGGCGCTCGCTGGCGCTGGGCGAGGGGCTGCACATCGACCCTTGCAATTCCATTCATACCTTCTTCATGCGCATTCCCATCGATGTGGCCTTCCTCGACCCGGACGGGGTGATCGTCAAGCAGTTCCTCGCCCTGCCGCCCTGGAGGACCACGTCGATGTACTTCCGCGCGAAATCGGTGGTGGAGCTGCCCGCGGGCACCCTCGCGGCGAGTGGAACCCAGGAGGGGGACCGGCTCGTGCTCGAGCCCGTCGCCTGAGGGACGGGTGAGGGACCGGGGGGCGCGCCGGGTGGGGTGTCGCTTCGGTTTTGACCCTCCTCGTGGCGCTTTGTTAACCTGCGCGCCCCGTCCACGGCCCATCCTGGACACGCTGGAGAACCGCCGAGCATGCGCATTGAGGTCGCTGGCCACACCCACGTTGGGATGAAGCGCAACCACAACGAGGACAACTACCTCATCCTCCAGGAGGAGAACCTGTGCTGCGTGGCCGACGGCATGGGCGGCCATTCCTCCGGGGAGATCGCCTCGAAGATCGCCGTGGACGAGCTGGCGGAGTTCTTTCGCATGACGGCGCGCGACCAGGACGCCACCTGGCCGTTCAAGATGGACAAGGCGCGCAACTACGACGAGAACCGCCTGGCCACGGGCATCAAGCTGGCCAACAAGTGCATCTACGAGAAGGCCACCCACGAGACGAAGTACAAGGGCATGGGGACGACGATCGTCTCGGTGCACTTCACCCAGGACTCGGCCTACGTGGGGCACGTGGGTGACAGCCGCGTGTACTTCTTCCGCCAGGGCGTGCTGCGCCAGCTGACCGAGGACCACTCGCTGCTCAACGACTACCTCAAGGCCAAGAAGCTCACGCCGGAGGAGATCGAGAACTTCCCGCACAAGAACGTCATCGTCCGGGCGCTCGGCATGAAGGAGCTGGTGCAGGTGGACGTGACGAAGGTGGAGGCCCAGCAGGGCGACGTCTTCCTGCTGTGCTCGGACGGGTTGAGCGGCATGGTGACGGACCCGCAGATCCAGGACCTGTTGGGCCGCACGCTGGAGCTGGAGAAGGCCTGCTCGCAGCTCATCGATCTGGCCAACGCCGCGGGCGGCAACGACAACGTCACCTGCGTGCTCGCCCGCTTCCACGCCAACTGACGCCGCAGCCGGGGCCTCAGCGCGGCGCGTGCACCCGGTGCGCGCCCCAGGCCACCGTGTCCACCAGGGATTCGTCGGGTTGGAGCGCCGTGCCCTCCAGCAGCACGCTGCGCTCCAGGCGCACGCCCTCCGCCACCCGCACGCCCGCGCCCACCGCCACCGAGCTCCCCACCCGCGCGTCGCGGGACACCACGCTCCGGGCCTCGAAGTAGGCCGGCCCTTCCACCTGCCCGTCCACCTGGGCCGAGGCGTGCGCCCAGAAGTAGCCCGCGCCCCGGGGCGCTTCCGCGAAGGGCGAGTCCGCCCCCAGGCCCGTGAGCGGCACCCGGCCCCCGAGCACGTCGTGCACCGTGGCCAGGTAGCGCGAGGGCGTGCCCAGGTCCGACCAGTAGGCCTTCACCGCCTCGCCGCGCACGCTCAGGCCCGCCTCCATCATCCGCACGTAGACGTCGCGGTTGATGTCCTCGGGGCCCTGGGCGGTCATGAAGTCGAAGACGCGCGGGGACATCACGTGCACGCCGGTGAAGTGCCAGGGCGTGAGGCCCTCGCCCCCCGGGCCCCGGCCGGCGATGCGGCGCACCTGTCCCCGGGCCTCCAGGTCCACCGAGGCGTACGTCTCGTTCTCCGGCATGGGCAGGAGCACCATCGTCGCCGCCGCGCCGGCCTCGCGGTGCGCGGCCACCACCGGGCGCAGGTCCACCGGGAAGAGGATGTCCCCGTTGAACACGAGGAAGTCCCCGTCCGACAGGAAGTCCCTCAGGCCGCGGATGCCCCCACCCGTGCCCTGGATGACGGGCTCGTGCACCACGTGCAGCGGCAGCCCCACGCGCGCGCACTCCGCCCGCGCCGTCTCCGCCATGACGTCCGGCAGGTGGTGGGTGTTGATGCCCACCGCCGTCACCCCCGCGCTCCGCAGCACCGACAGGTGGTAGCGGAACAGCGGCTGGCCCAGCAAGGGCAGCGCCGGCTTGGGCCACCGCTCGGTGAACGGCCGCAGGCGCGTGCCCAACCCCGCGCACAGGATCATCGCCTTCATGGACCCACCCCTTCGTGCTCGACCGCCGAGTGCTCGACCGCCGCCGGCTCACCCCAGCTCGGGCACGTACCGGGCCACGAGCGTGCGCAGCGCCCCGAGCTCCGGACGGCGCTCGAAGGCGTCGCGCACATAGCGCAACGAGGCCGGAATGGACACCAGGAACCCCGGATTGCCCTTCACCCGGTGGATGAACTCGAAGCGGCCCGCGTCCTTCATCTTGCGCTGGAGCGTGAGCAGGTCGAAGTAGGCCTTGAAGGCCGTGGGCTCGATGCGCTCGCCCGTCGCCTCGGCGAACGTGGCGATGTACCGGTCGAGCATGGCGTCCACGAAGCCCCGGTCCAGCTCCACGTAGCTGTCGCGCAGGAGCGCCACCAGGTCGTACTGCCGCGGGCCCTGCAGCGCGTCCTGGAAGTCGATGACCACCAGCTCGCCGTCCTTCACCATGATGTTGCGGCTCTGGTAGTCGCGGTGGGTGAAGCCCCGGGGCGCCGCGGCGAGCTGCCGGGCGATGTCCCGGAAGGTCCGGTCCAGCTCGGCGCGCTCCGTCTCCGTGGGCTTCTTGCCGCTCCAGGCCTCCAGGCCCCACTCGCGGAAGTGGTGCAGCTCCCAGTCGTACAGGTCCTCGTCGAAGGCGCGCGTGAAGGCGAGGCAGTCCGGGTCCGCCTGGCGCTCGGCCTGGGCGCGCAGGCGCGCGAGCAGGTCCACCGCGCGGGTGTAGAGCGCGTCGCGGTGCTTGCCGCCCTCGAGCGCCGCCTCGAACGTCACGTCGCTCAGGTCCTCGAGCACCATCATGCCCGCGGGCTCGTCGTAGCGCAGGATGCGCGGCACGCGCACGCCCAGGCGCTCCAGGTAGCGGTGCACGTTGACGAAGGGCAGCTCCTTGGGCGGCTCGCCCTTGGAGGCCTCCTCGCTCTTCTTGGATGCATCCAGGGGCATCTCCATCACCACCCAGCTCTCGGGCGGCGTGCCCACGCGGTAATACGAGCGGTTGCTCGCATCCCCCTTGAGCTTCTTGATGGGAGCCTGGGACACGGGGCGGCCAATGGCCTTCCCCACCTGGTCGCGCAGCGCGGCCTCGAGTTCCATGGGTCAGCGTTTCTCCGGAAGTCCGTCCTGGGACGGGCGCGCGCGAGTATGGGAGCACCGCCCGGCGGGGTCAAAGCTCCCGCGTGCCGGGACGCGTCATGGGCCGCCCGCCCGCTCCCCCGCCCTGTTGGAAAGTCACCGGGCCCCGGCCCGGGAGGGTCGGGCCCCCCCGGGGTGTTGAACGAAGACGGAGGCGGCGCTCACCGCGAGGGTCGACCCCTTTCTCCGGGGCTGCGTATAACGGCCCCCCACTCCCTTAGCCCCGAGCGAGTCTCCCATGGACATCCACGACACCATCCTCTCCGCGATTGGCCACACCCCGCTGGTGAAGCTGCAGCGGCTGGTGGGACCCAATGACGCCACCGTGCTCGTCAAGTGCGAGTTCATGAACCCCGGCGCGTCCATCAAGGATCGCATGGCGCTCTACATCATCGAGAAGGCCGAGCGGGAGGGGAAGCTCAAGCCCGGCGGCACCATCGTGGAGAACACCTCGGGCAACACGGGCATGGGCGTGGCGCTGGCCGCGGCGGTCAAGGGCTACAAGTGCATCTTCACCATGCCGGACAAGATGTCGCTGGAGAAGATCAACCGGCTCAAGGCCCTGGGCGCCCAGGTGGTGGTGACGCCCACGAACGTGCCGGCGGAGGATCCGCGCAGCTACTACGAGACGGCCAAGCGCCTGCACCGCGAGACGCCCGGCGCCTTCATGCTCAACCAGTACCACAACCCGGACAACATCGAGGCGCACTACAAGATCACCGGCCCGGAGCTGCTCGAGCAGACCGAGGGGAAGATGGACTACTTCGTCTCGGGCCTGGGCACGGGCGGCACCATGAGCGGGGCGGGCAAGTTCCTCAAGGAGAAGATCCCCGGCCTCAAGAACGTGGGCGTGGACCCGGAGGGCTCCGTGTACGAGGGCTACTTCAAGACGGGCAAGCTCACCGAGCCGCACGTCTACAAGGTCGAGGGCATTGGCGAGGACATGCTCTGCGGCGCCATGGACTTCAAGGTCGTGGACGACGTGCGCCAGGTGGATGACCGCCAGAGCTTCGTGGCGGCGCGGCGGCTCGCGCGCGAGGAGGGCATCTTCGCGGGCGGCTCGTCCGGCGCGGCGGTGCACGTGGCGGTGCAGCTCGCCAAGGAAGTGGGCAAGGGCAAGACGATCGTCGTCATCCTGCCGGACACCGGCATGAGCTACATCAGCAAGTTCCACTCGGACGAGTGGATGCGCGACAACGGCTTCCTCGAGGAGAAGGGCGCGGGCACGGTGCGCGACCTGCTCCAGGGCAAGCGCGGCGAGGTCATCACCGCGCGCAAGGGCCAGCGGGTGGACCAGGTGGTGGAGACCATGCGCCAGCGCGGCATCAGCCAGATGCCCGTGCTCGACGCGGAGGGCCGCGCCCTGGGGATGATCCACGAGTACGACCTGCTCAACGCGCTCGTGGCCGCGCAGGTGAAGTTCGCCGACCCCATCGACAGCATCGTGGCGCCCATGCAGGGCGTGGTGGCGCCCGAGACGAGCCTCCCCCGGCTGCGCGAGGTGTTCAACCAGGACAAGGTCGCCGTGGTGAAGGAGGGCGAGAAGGTGCTCGCCATCGTCACCAAGATCGATCTCATCGAGCACATGCACCGCAGCATGCCCTGAGCACGCCCCCGCGCATGCCACCGGACGCGGAGGAGGAGGCCCTGCGGGAGGCCGTGCTGCGGGCCTGCGACGACGTGGGCCTGCCGCGCGCCTACCGCGCGGCGGTGCTCCAGCGCCTGCGCACCCCTCGCGCCGAGTGGCCCGAGTGCTGCGGCGAGGGGTGCTACCCCTGCACCCAGACCCTGTCGGACGCCGCCGAGCGCGTGGAGCAGCTGCTCGGCCGCGCCCCGGCGGACGGCGCCTGACTCAGCCCAGGCTGGCCAGCAGCCGGTCCGCCTGCTCGCGGATGCTCGGCTGCGAGCTCTTCTGCGCCTTGCGCGCGTGCTCGCGCGAGCGGGCCTTGTCGGTGTCGGCCAGGGCCAGCGCCATGTTCAGGTTGAGGTTGGCATCCTCCGGGCTCGCGGCGAGCGGCGGCGTGAGCACCTGGATGGCCTGGGCCCGGCCCGCGCCGGCCGGCTTGGACAGGTAGTGGACCGCCAGGTCGCACGCGGGCGCGGCCGCCGTGGGGTCCACCTTGTTGGCCTCCTCCAGGAGCTTCAGCTCTCCGGCGGGGTCCTTGAGCAGCCGGCGCACGTTGGCGAGCGCCACGCGGGCCTCCACCGTGCGCGGCTCCAGGGCGATGGCATCGCGCAGCGGGGCATCGGCGCCCTGGGGGTCTCCCGACAGCAGCGTCGCGAGCCCCTGCAGGTAGGCGCCCTCCGCGCTCTGGGGGCTCGTCTTGCGGAACTCGGCGGCCGTCTGGGCCGCGCCCTTCGCGTCCCCGGTGAGGATGATGAGCTTGATGAGCTCCGGGTAGATCTCCGCCTTGTCGTGCGCCCGCGACAGCGCCTGCCGCATGTACTCGAGCGCCTTGGGCACCTGGCCCTTGAAGGCGAGCAGGCGCGCGGCGTGCAGCAGCGGCAGGTGCTCGTGCTGCGTCAGCGACGAGGCCTTGAGGAAGCAGGCCAGCGCCTCGTCCGTCTTGCCCAGGGGCCGCAGGGCCAGGCCCAGGTAGGTGAGCACGTGGTAGTCGTTGGGCTGCAGCTTGCGCGCGCGCTCGAAGGCGACCGCGGCCTCCTCGAAGACGTCGCGCGCCAGCAGCACCCGCCCGAGGTTGAGGAACTCGAAGAAGCCCGCGTCCAGCTGGCTCGCGAGGCCCCGCAGCACCGTGACGGCCTTCTCGTCCCCCGCCTCGGCGTCCAGCCGCGCCAGGTGCCCGAGCGCCTCGGGGTGCGTGGGCTGCACCTCCAGCACCCGGCCCAGCAGCGTGCGGGCCGCCGCGTTGTCACTCAGCGCCAACCGCAGCCGCGCCAGCCCGAGCAGCGCGGTGAGGTCCCGCGGGTTCTCCGTCAGGGCGCGGTCGAACGACTGAGCGGCCGGCGCGAGCATGCCCTGGGTCATCAGACGCACGCCTTCGGCGGCATGAGGGGAGACGGTCATGGGGGACACCTTTTCAACGAAGGGGGAAGGAAGCGCGGCGTCCAGTCTAGGCGCCGGGAGACGAAAATACCGAGGGGGATCCGCTCCCGCGCCTGGCGGTGACGGATCCCCCTCGGGGAGTGAAGCGATGGGAGCGAACGCGCGGACTAGCTGAACAGGCCGCCGATGCCGTCCTTGAACTTGTTCCAACCCTCCTCGATCTTGCCGCCGACGGCGCCGATGCCCACGTCGGCCACCGCCTCGGCGATCTCGGGGATGTTCACCTCACCGGCGACTTCCACGCCCAGGCCCGCGCCCACCGTGGCCTCGGCGCCCACGTCGAACTTCACCTTGCCGCCGCTGATGCCGATGTCCGCGTGGGCCTTGCCGCCGATGCCCGCCGTGGCGCTGGCCGTCACGCTGCCGCTCACCATGGTGTCGCCGTCGTGCTTGAGGGCCACCGAGCCCGTCAGCTCCGCCTTGGCGCCCGCGAAGCCCTCGGCGCTCGCGGTGATGGAGGGCTTGCCGTCCAGGCCCAGGTGCACGTTCAGGTTGATCTTGCCGTCCGCGCCGATCTTGCCGGCCGCCGACAGGTCCACCTCGGCGGAGAACTTCTCGCCGGCCACCTCGAAGTCGATCGTCTTCTTGGCGCTCGCGCCGGCGTCCGCCAGCGTGGCGTCCACTTCCACGCCCAGGTTGATGTCCAGGCCGTCCTTGCCCACCTTGGCGTCGGCATGACCCTCGACGCTGATGCTCGGGCCGTTGACGTGCGCCTCACCCTGGATGCCGCCGGGCAGCTCGCCCTCGACCTTCACGCCGCCCACGCCCGCGCCCGCCGAGCCGCTCGCGCCCGCCTGCGCCCCGTCCGGACCCACGCTCGCGCCGGCCTGACCCGTGGCGCCCGCGCCGCCCGTGGCCTTGAAGTCCGGGTTGCCCGAGCTGCCCTGCACGCCCGTGGAGAGCGTGGGGATGAGCCCCTTGAGGGCCGAGGTGAGCGTGTCCTTGGCGCCCTGCGTGAACGTGTCCTTCACGTCCTGCGCCGTCGGCTTCGGCATCGTCGGCTTGTTGGGCAGGTTGACCGTCACACCCGTGTTCGTCAGGCCCTTGTTGTCGACGTTCACCTCCACGCGGCTCGGCTTCGGGGTGGTGGGGGCGATGGGAGAGCGGTTCACGGGACCGATAGCCATGGGAGACCTCGAAGGGGGAGCGGCGGGGTTTGGAGAACCGGCGACCTGTGCGTCGGTGACGGGAATACACCTTAGCAGGAGGTGTGCCAGGGCATACCCGGACCGACACCTTCGCTAAGTTCCTCATATTCCACGAAAAGTTGGGACAGCACCAGCCCCCCTGGTGACTGGAGTCTCCAGGGAGCGAGCCCCGCGCTGGTGACTGGAGTCTCCAGGTGGTGACTGAAGTCACCACCCCCCCCGGGGTATCGTCCCCGTCCGCACCCCCGGGTGCACCCCGACCATGTCCCGCTCGCGCCTCCGTCCCGTCCCCGTGCTCCTCACGACCCTGCTGCTCGGGGCGTGCGGCCACCGCATCGAACCGCAGCACCTGCGGCCCACCGCGCCCGCGGCCAATGGGGGCCGGCCGGTGTCGGATCCGCCGCCCTCGCGCATCGTCCTGCACGCCACCGTCTTCCGCGAGGCGCTCATCCGCAAGATGGCCGAGAGCCTGCCGCGCACGGGCGAGGGCGATGCCCAGGTCTTCGCCGGCCAGCGCGTCCACTACACCTGGCAGCGCGAGCCGGTGACGCTCAAGTTCGACCGGGGCCGCGTGGTGGTGGGCGTGGCGGTGCACGGCCGCTTCAACCTGCTGGGCGAGCGCACCCTGCCCCTCACCATTACCCTGGCCGGCGAGCCCGTGATGACGCCGGACTTCCAGGCCCTGCTGCAGTCCACCGAGGTGCAGGTGGTGGCCTCCGGGCCCGTGGAGTCGGTCAACCGCGCCATCGAGGCCACGCTGCGCGACACGGTGATGAAGACCGTGGACACGTTCCGCTTCGACGTGCGGCCACTCCTGAGCCGGGCCTTCGAGCAGCTCGCCCGCCCCATCGAGATTCCCGTGGGGGACCAAGTGGCGTGCGCCGAGCTCAAGGTGACGAGCCTGGAGGCCGCGCCCACGGTGCTCGCCGATGGCCTGGAGAAGGACCTGGGCATCGTCGTGATGCCCTCGGTCACCCTGCCCTGTACGCCCGAGGCCAGCCTCCGCGCCCCGCCCCCGCCCGAGACCGCGAGCCCCGGCACGCCGGACACGGGGGACGCGGGGGACACGCGCCTGGCGAGCTACGCCCCGCCCGCCCCCGGGCCGGAGCTCTCGGTGCCGCCGCCGCCCCCCGCCCGGCCGCCCGTGCCCATCCCGCTCCTGCAGAACGTGTCCACCCTGCCCTCCGGACCCTTCCGGGTGGTGGTGCCCGTGGCCGCGCGCTACGAGGAGCTGTCCCGGGCGCTGGAGACGTCCATGAACGGGCGGCTCTACTTCTCCGCGTCCAACCCGGAGCTCTATATGGAGCGCCCCCAGGTCTACCCCTCGCACGACTCGGTGGTCATCCGGATGAACCTGGGCGGCAAGGCCCAGGTGGGCGGCTACGCGGTGCCCGTGGGGGGCGAGCTGTTCTTCGCCGGCCACCCCCACGTGCTCGACAACCAGCTGTCCGTGCCGGACCTGGAGATCGCCCCGGGCACGGCGAGCGAGCTGGTGAAGCTCAAGTTCGCCCTGGACTACGCCTCCATCCGCGACCAGGCCCGGCAGGCGCTCCGGGTGGACGTGTCCGAGCGCCTCGCGGCGGTGAAGGACAAGCTGTCCACCGAGCTGTCCTTCGCCGAGGACCAGGGCTGCGTGCGCGGTCAGGTGCTGCGCTCGGAGGTCACCGGCGTGCACCCCCACGCGAACTTCCTGCGCATCTACGTCCAGGTGGATGCGCAGCTGGGGCTCTACATGCCCTGCAAACAGTAGCGCCCCGCGGCCCCGAGGGCGCTCAGGCGCGCTCGAGCGCCTGGCGCAGGTCGTCGATGAGGTCCTGCGCGTCCTCGATGCCCACCGACAGGCGGATGAGCCCGTCGGAGATGCCGAGCGCCTCGCGCGTGTGCTGGGGCACCGAGGCGTGCGTCATGATGGCCGGGTGCTCGATGAGCGACTCCACGCCGCCGAGCGACTCGGCGCAGGCGAACACCTTCACCGTCTTGAGGAACGTGCGCGCCGCCTCCAGGCTGCCCTTGATGTCGAAGGTCATCATGCCGCCAAAGCCCTTCATCTGCTTGCGGGCCAGGGCGTGCTGCGGGTGGCTGGTGAGGCCCGGGTAGGTGGCCTTGTTCACCTTGGGGTGCGAGGCGAGGAACTCGGCGATCTTCATGGCGTTCTGGGCATGGCGCTCCATGCGCACACCGAGCGTCTTCACGCCGCGCAGCACGAGGAAGCTGTCCATGGCGCCGGGCACGCCGCCCACGGCGTTCTGCAGGAAGAACATCTTCTCGGCCAGGTCGTCGTGGCTCGTGCAGGCGAAGCCGCCCACCACGTCGCTGTGGCCGTTGAGGTACTTCGTCGTGGAGTGCGTCACCACGTCGAAGCCCAGCTCCAGCGGGCGCTGGAAGTAGGGCGTCATGAAGGTGTTGTCACACACCGAGAGGATGCCCCGCTTCTTCGCCGTCTCGGCGATGCGCGCCAGGTCGATGAGCTTGAGCATGGGGTTGGTGGGCGACTCCACCCACACCATCTTCGTCTTCGGGGTGATGGCGGCCTCGAAGGCGTCCGGGTTGGACAGGTCCACGAAGGAGAAGTCCAGGCCGTGGCGCTTCCACACCTTGTCGAAGATGCGGAAGGTGCCGCCGTACACGTCGTCGGACACGACGACATGGTCCCCCGCGTTGAGCAGGTGCATCAGGTTGTCCGTGGCGGCCAGGCCCGACGCGTACGCGAGGCCGTGTTTGGCCCCCTCCAGCGCCGCGAGGCAGTCCTGGAGCGCCCTGCGGGTGGGGTTCTGCGTGCGGCTGTACTCGTAGCCCTTGTGCTCCCCGGGGCCCGCCTGGACGTAGGTGGAGGTCAGGTACACGGGCGTCATGATGGCGCCCGTGGTGGGATCCGGCTCCTGGCCGGCGTGGATGGCGAGGGTATCGAAGCGCATGGGAGCCGACCTAGCACAGGAAGGCTTGCCGCGGGGCGTCGAGTCGGAGAAGAGAGCGGACATGACGACAGAGGGTCCAGGCCCGACAGCGGGTGGAATGTTCGACAACCGCCTGCGCAAGAACGCGCGGCACTTCCGCAAGTGGGCCCGGGCCCGGGGGCTCACCGCCTTTCGCGTGTATGACCGGGACATCCCCGAATACCCCTTCGCGGTGGACGTTTACGGCGAGCACGTGCACCTGGTCGAGTACCCGCGCCGCCGGGCGCTCAAGGGCGGCGGCCTGGAGGCCCAGCGCGCCGAGGTGCTGGCCACGGTGAGCGCCGTGCTGGAGGTGCCCGAGGCCCGCATCCACGTGAAGACCCACCTGCCCCAGCCCTGGGGCCGCGCGCAGTACGGCCGCGTGGGCGAGGGCTCCGAGAAGCTCGTGGTGGAGGAGCAGGGGCTCAAGTTCTGGGTGAACCTGGGCGACTACCTGGACACGGGCCTCTTCATGGACCACCGGGTGACGCGGGCGCGGGTGCGCGAGGAGGCCCGGGGCCAGCGCTTCCTCAACCTCTTCTGCTACACGGGCGCGTTCACGGTGTACGCCGCCGCGGGCGGGGCCTCGCGCACCCTGAGCGTGGACCTGTCCAACACCTACCTCGACTGGGCCGAGGAGAACCTCGCCCTCAACGGGCTTTCCAGCGCCCGGCACACGCTGCTGCGCGGCGATGCCCTGGCGTGGGTGCTGTCCCAGGCCGAGGCTCCCGAGGAGACGTTCGACCTGGTGGTGTGCGACCCCCCCTCCTTCTCCACCTCCAAGAAGATGCAGGGCAGCTTCAACGTGCAGCGCGACCACGTGAAGATGCTCCAGGCCCTGGGCGCGCTGCTATCCCCGGGCGGGGTGCTCTACTTCTCCACCAACTTCCTCGGCTTCGAGCTCAAGGACGCGGCGGTGCGCGACTACGCGAGCGTGACCGAGCTCACCCCCGGCTCCATCCCCGAGGACTTCCAGCGCGAGCACATCCACCGCTGCTGGCGGCTCGTGGCGCCGCGCGAATAGTCCTGGCGGGAGGCTACTCCTTGCCGTAGCGCGAGCCGTACCAGCGCTGCCCCACCTCCACGGACTTCTGGAAGTCGGAGAGGAAGGCGCGCTCGGCCTGCCGGGCGAAGGCCTTGTCGTCCACGATGAGCGCCCCCTCCTCCATCAGCCGGTAGGACAGGATGTCGAAGTTGATGGAGCCCACCATCACCAGGTGGTCATCCGCGAGGATGACCTTGGAGTGCATCATGGAGATGGGCCACTCCCACAGGCGCACGCCCGCGGTGGCCAGGTCCGGGTAGGACAGCCGCTGGGTGAGGGTGATGGCCGGCTGGTCGTTCTTGTCCCCGGGCGCGAGCACCCGCGTGTCCACGCCGGAGTGCGCCTGCTGCACCAGGAGCTCGAGCAGACTGGAGGTGGGCGTGAAGTAGGACTGGCCAATCCACAGCCGGCTGCGCGCCGCCTTGCACATGAGCAGGATGCTGCGCTCGGCGCGGGACAACTCCGGGTTGGGCGTGCTGCTCACGTAGGCGGCGCGCGCCCCGCCGGCCTTGCCCGGGGCGTGCAGGGCGGCGAAATCGGACGCGGGCAGCAAGACGCCCCCCATCTCCTGCCAGTTCTCCGCGAAGGCCTGCTGCATCTGCGCCACCACGGGCCCCTCGGCCCGCACGGCGACGTCGCGCCACTCGTTCTCGTTGCGCGCGTCCCCCAGCCACACCGTGTGCACCCCGAAGCCGCCCGTGTACCCCACCCGCCCGTCCACGATGACGAGCTTGCGGTGGTTGCGCGCCAGCGTCTCGTCCGCGGGCAGCGGCCGGAAGATGCGCACGTCACACCCCGCGCGCTCCAACTGGGGCTTGACGATCTCCAGGTCGTTGCTGCCAAAAGGGTCCAGCAACACCCGGCAGACGACGCCCTCCTTCGTGCGCTGGGCGATCTCCCGGGCCAGCGAGTCCCCCGGCTCCCCCGAGCGCCAGATGAACAGCACGATGTTGATGGAGGACTTCGCCGTGCGCACGTCCTTGGCGATGAGGTCGAAGAGCGCGCCGTTGTCGATCCACTCCACCTGGTTGCCCTCGGTGAAGGGCGTGCCGAGCGTCTGGTAGAGCGCCAGCCCGAGGCCCTCTGGATCCGCGGGGATTTCCCCCCGCAGCACGAAGTCCGAGGTGCGCGCGCCATTGGTGGCGCAGGCGGAGGACAACAACAGGGCCAGGGCCCACGGATGGATCTTCATCACCGCTCCAGGCCCCGCGGCCTCACTGCATGGCCGACAGGGCGTTCATGGCCGCCACCTTGGCGGGAAAGACGAGGGCGTGCACGAAGCGCAGCTTGCCCATGACGGCGGGCGCGAGCACGAAGGGATAGAGGTCCGGCTGCCCCATGCTCTGGTTGAGGCTGTTGACCGCGTAGGTGAGCGGCAGCCACGTCTTGAGCAGCACGTCGAAGTCCGACTGGTGGTAGGGCTCGAAGTCGATCTCCATCGTGAGCGCGGCGTCCTGGGCGCCCCGGGGCTGCACGCGCAGGCCGAACGCATGCGCCGTCTCCAGCGTGTCCACGATGTGCAGGTAGTGCGCCCACGTCTCCGCGAAGTCCTCCCAGGGGTGCGTGCTCGCGTAGCTGCTCACGAAGCGCTGCCGCCAGTCCGCGGGCGGACCGTCCGCGTAGTGCGCCTTCAGGCACTCGCCGTAGTCCTGGCGCTCGTCGCCGAACAACGTCCGGAAGGCGTCGAGCCACGGCCCGCCATTGACCAACCGGTCCCAGTAGTAGTGCCCCACCTCGTGCCGGAAGTGTCCGAGCAGCGTGCGGTAGGGCTCGGCCAGGTCGCGGCGGTGGCGCTCGCGCTCGGCGTCATCCGCCTCGGTCACGTCGATGGTGATGAGCCCCGAGGCATGGCCCGTGACGACGGGCGCCGGCTTGCCGCCCTTGCCCTTCAAGCGCGCGAGGAAGTCGAAGGCGAGCCCCCGCTCGGGCTCCTCCCCCTTGCCCACCACCGGCAGGCCCAAGCGCAAGAGGCCGTACACGAGCTGGTGCTTGGCGACCTCCAGCCGCTGCCAGCGCAGCAGGTTGTCCCCCTCGTTCAGCGGCGGAATGGTCCGGTTGAGCTGGCAGGCGCGGCAGTAGTCGTCGGGGCTGTCCGCGGGCACGAGCCAGTTGCACGCCGCGTGGGCCGCGTTGGCGCAGAACCGGGAGGTGCGCTCCGGCGCGGCCAGGGGGCTGAAGCGCCCGTCCTCCAGCGGCGTCAGGGCGCTGAGGGTCGTCAGCTCCGGCAGGTAGCCCAGCGCGTGCGCACAGCGCTCGCACCGCGTGTTGCTGAAGTACACCATCAGGCCGCATTGCTGGCAGTTGAAGATCTTCATCTCGACGAGCGGGGCGAGGGGGTGGGAGCACGACAAGAGGGGTGGACGCGGGGTCCACCCCCCCGGGCACGAGGGACTACTTGCCGAAGGCCTCGGCGAAGAAGTTGTTCATCGCCTGGAAGGCGCGCTTGGCCACCTTCGGGTTGTACTGGGCCTGACCCGGGGCATTGGCCTCGGGCTCCGAGAAGCTGTGCACGGCGCCGCCGTAGGCAACCAGCTCCCAGTCCGCCTTGGCCTTGCGCATCTCCTCCTGGAAGCCCGCCACCTCGGCGGCCGGCACGAACGGGTCATCCGCGCCGTGCAGCGCGAGCACCTTGGCCTTCACCGCGCCCTCGGTGGCCGGCATGGGCGCGTCCAGCCCGCCGTGGAAGGACACCACGCCCGCGAGGGGCGCCCCGGCGCGCGCCAGCTCCAGCACGCTCGTGCCGCCGAAGCAGAAGCCGATGGCCCCCACCTTCTTGGCGTCCAGGCCCGCCGCCTTGCCCTCGGAGCGCAGCAGCTCCAAGCCCTTGTTCACCCGGGCGCGCATGACGTTGCGATCGCCCTTCACCGCGCCCGCGGCCTGCCCCGCCTCCTGCTGGTTCTTGGGGCGCACGGCCTCGCCGTACATGTCCGTGACGAAGACGATGTACTGCTTGCCCGCCACGTCCGAGGCCATCTTGAGGCTCGCCGGCGCGATGCCCAGCCAGTTGGGCACCATCACCAGGCCCGGCCGCGCGCCCTTCACCGCGTCGTCATAGACGAGCACGCCCTCGAACTTCGTGCCGTCCACTTCGTACTTCACCGGCTTCTGCACCGGCTTGGCCGACGCCGTCAGGGCCAGCAGCCCCACCACCACTCCGAGTCCGCGCTTCATGGAAATTCTCCTCCGGGGGGAAAAAAGCGTCCGATGACTGTGCGCTGTGACACGCTTTTGCAAGCCGATTCGGTGGGATTCCGGCCCCGTCGTCATCTTCCGTTCCACCGCGCCCGCGTGCGGCGAGGCCCTCGCGGGTTGGCTGGCCAAGCGCCGCGCGGCCGTAGTATGTGCGCGCCCCATTCACGTCCATGAGGGACGAGTTGAGGAGCGGACCACCATGAAGAAGTTTGCCGGAATCGTGGCCTTCGCGGCCCTGGCGCTGACGGGTTGTGGGAGCATCTGCGACGACATGCTGGATGCGTCCGACACCTACCGGGCCAAGTACAGCCCCTGCAGCAGCTCGCTCGAGAACATCTTCGACAACGAGGCCTTCAACGTCACCCAGTGCGAGCGCACCGTCGACAAGTGCACGGACGCGGAGCAGGACGCCATCAACGACTACGCCGACTGCCTGCGCACCCTGCCCGAGTGCTCGCCGTCCACCCGCGACACCTTCAAGAACGCGGTCGAGGGCTGCAACCTGAAGATCAAGGACAAGGTGGGCAACAGCTGCCGCAGCGCCCTGTGAGCCGCGGCTGACGTGCTGAAGTCCGAGTGGGCCGGCGCCCCGGAAGAGCCTCCGGGGCGTCAGCGCACCCAGTCGACGCGCTGCTTGCGGCCCTTGATGCGCCCGTCGCGCAGCCGCTGGAGCGCCACCCGCACGAGCCCCTGGGAGACGGCGACGTAGGACAGCCGATCCTGGATCTCGATCTTCCCCACGTGGGACGCATCCAGGCCGCCCGCCTCCCCCGTCAGGGCCCCGAGGATGTCCCCCGGCCGCATCTTGTCCTTGCGCCCGGCGCCGATGCACAAGGTCTCCCAGGGCGAGGCCAGCGCGCCCCGCGCGGACGCCCCCTCGGCCGGCAGCGCCTCCACCCGCGCGCGCTCCAGCGGCGTGCCCAGCACCCGCTCCAGCTCCTCCACCCGACGCTCGTCCTTGGGCGTGAGCAGCGACAGGGCCAGACCCCGCCGACCCGCGCGGCCCGTGCGGCCGATGCGGTGCACGTAGGCCTCGGGCTGCGCGGGCAGGTCGAAGTTGACGACCGCGTCCAGCGCCTCGACGTCGATGCCCCGGCCCGCCACGTCCGTGGCGACGAGCACCCGGATGCTGTGGTTGCGAAAGCGCGCCATGACCTGGTCGCGCTCGCCCTGCTCCATGTCCCCCTGGAGCCCATCCGCGCTCACCCCCGCCTCGCGCAGCGCGCGCGAGAGCTCCGCCACCGTCACCTTGAGGTTGCAGAACACGAGCGCGGAGCCGGGCTGGTGGTGGCGCAAGAGCCGCGAGAGCAGCGCCGGTTTGTCCTCGGGCAGGCACGTGTAGGCGAGCTGCTGGATGTCCGGCGCGGCCCCCGGCGCCTCCTCCACCGTCACCCGCGTGGGCTCCTTCTGGAAGGAGCGGCTGAGCGCCTCGATGGTGTCGGGGAATGTCGCGGAGAAGAGCACGGTCTGCCGCGTGGGCGGCGTGGCGCCGAGGATGCGCTCCATGTCCTCGCGAAAGCCCATGTCGAGCATCCGGTCCGCCTCGTCCAGCACCACCGTGGCGAGCTGCCGCGTGTCCAGGGCCTCGCGCTGGAGCAGGTCCAACACGCGCCCCGGCGTGCCCACGGCCAGGTGGGCGCCCTTCTCCAGGGCCTCCAGTTGGGGACGCAGGGGCTGGCCGCCCGCGAGCACCAGCACCTGGAGGCCCGGCAGGCGCCGGCCCAGACGGCGCAACTCCCCGGCCACCTGCGCGCACAGCTCGCGCGTGGGACAGAGCACGAGCCCCTGGAGCCGCCGCCGGTCCAACCGCGTGCGGTGCAGCAGGGGCAGCGCGAACGCGGCGGTCTTGCCACTGCCCGTCTTGGCCTGGCCCACCAGATCCCGCCCCGCGAGCAGCACGGGGATGGTCTGGGCCTGGATGGGCGTGGCGCTCTGGAACTTCAGCTCCCCGAGCACCTGCAACAAGGGCGGGGAGAGGGACAACGCGGAGAAATCCATGGGGGACTCGATTCAGGAAGCACGGACTGAGGAAACGCGTCCCCCAGCCGGATCAGATCTGGCAGGCGCCTTCCACGCAGCGCTCGCCCGAGGGGCAGTCGCAGTTGACGGCGCAGGTGGCGCCGCTGCCCGGGGTGCTGGAGGGCGAGCAGTAGCCCACCTTGCACACGTGGCCGGAGGGGCACGCCGTGGTGGAAGCGCAGGGCGCGCGGCAGGAGCCATCCACGCAGTCCTGGCCCGAGGCGCACTGCGCGGCGCTCGTGCACGAGGCCGTGGGACGCGGGCGGCACAGGTTGCTCACGCACGCCTCGGTGGCCCGGCACTCCGTGTCGGACGCGCAGCCGCGCACGCACGCGTTGTTGATGCAGTAGGAGCCCGTGGCGCAATCGGTGTTGCGCACGCACCCGGGCGCCGAGCCGCCGTCCGTGGCGGGCGTGCCGGCATCACCCCGGGGGCAGGAGCCGCCATCCGTGCCGGTGCCGCCGTCCGAGGGCTTCGTGCCGCCATCCGTGCCGGTGCCGCCGTCCGAGGGCCTCGTGCCGCCATCCGTGGGCTTGCCGCCCTTCACCTGGCAGTAGTTCCCGTCGCACACGAAGCCCGCGGCGCACTGCGAATCCCGGGAGCAGGACTGGTTGCACACGCCGTTGACGCAGGTATCGCCCTTCGTGCAGTCGCTCGCGGAGCGGCACGCCTCGGCCTCGACGCTGAGCACCTCGCACTGGCCGCGCATGCAGTACTGGTCGGAGCGACAGTCCGAGTCGCTCCAACACGAGGACCCTTCCTCGTCCCAACCGGAGCCGTGACCATCGACGAAGACACATCCCGTGGCGAAGCCCACGACGAGCGCGAGCAGGGGCATCCAGCGGGACACAGGAGACGGGGCGATGTTCGACATGGGGCACTCCATGGGGCGGACCCTCACGCGCTCCGGGAGCTGGAGCACCACGCCGCCCTCGCGCGCGATTGGATCAGAGTCCGGCCCGGAACGCAGGTGAAACCGGACGGGACGCCGCTTTCTGGACGCTCGTGTCCCAGGCGGCATCGGGGCCACGGGCCGACTTGAAGTAGTCGCCCACGAACACATAGTTCTCGGGAAGCCGCAGCCGACCCGACTCGCGCAGGGCGATGTCCTCGGGACGACGGGACAGCAGGCAGGCATCCTCGTCGCAGAACAGGGGCTTGAAGCGAGTCACCACCCGCGGGAGGGCGGGATCGTCCCGCCGCAGCAGCACCAACTCCGTGCCGTAGCGCTCCAGCGTCACCAGGGGATCCACCCCGTCCACGCCCATGCGGATGTTCGTGGAGATCATCTGGCCCGAATAGGCCATGACGTGGCGGCCATCGCAGGCGATGCGCGAGTCCGGCGCCGCCCACAACAGCAACCCGCCCCAGTCGAAGTCGTTCCACAGCCGGCCCGACAGGCCATTGAGCCGCAACACGGCGATGGCGTTGGAGGGGTTGCGAAAGGGCCACTCGATGAAGCTCAACGCCTCGGGCACGCGCAGGCCCCACAGCGCCAGGAACCCCACCGCGAGCACCCCCGCGAGCTTCACCGCCAGCGCGTCGAGGCGCTCGAGCCGCAAGGACTTCATCCGCGCGAACATCGCCTCGAGCGACACCGCCACCACGGGCGCGAGCAGCAGCGGCGCCATGCGCAGGTGCCGGCTCGCCGACAGGCTCGTGCCCACCGCCAGCACGAGCAGCAGCCACAACCCCAGGCGCCGTCGGGGCAGGAAGGCGAGCGCCAGGAGCCCGGTCACCGCCAGCAACCCGAGCGCCACCTTCTCCGTGGGGACCAGGAGGTGCACGTACCAAAGGGGAATCCACTCCCGATCCAACAGCCGGGCGGGATCTCCCGACAGCCGAAGGGTTTCCAGCACGAGCCGGGGCCCATAGGGCGTCAGACACGCGGACAGCGCCGCGACCCCCGGCAACACCGTCCACTCGCTCCAGTGCGGACGCCGGGCGTCACCGCTCCAGCCCAGCCTCGCCTCGAGCATGCGCGTGACGCACAGGCCCGCGAGCAGACCCCAGCCCGCGAGGAAGCCTCCATGGAAGTTGGCGGACAGGCCCGTCAGCGGCGCGGCGAGCCACAGCGCCCAGCGTCGGCCCGAGACCCCCGCGTACACCACCAGGGCGATCAGCGCGAAGCTGACGAGCTGCGCGCGGACCAGCTCGAAGCTCATCCACATGCAGTGCACGGCGAACAGCAGCACCACCAGTTGCACCAGCGCGCTGCGGCTCACCGCGCGGATGCTCGCGGTCAGCCCCCCCACGGTGAGCGCCATCCACCCCCACTTGGCGGCGATGACGCCCCCAGCGCCCCAGCGCTCGTGCAGCCCGTACAGCAGGACGTTGAAGGCCCACTGGTACATGACGAGGGGATGGGTGGGCTCGGTGAAGGACTCCTCGTTCACGCGAGGAAAGACGCCCGTGGCCGCCAGCTTCCGGGCGAAGGCGAGCGTCCAGCCCAGGTCCGCGTTCACCGGCGTGAAGGCGTTGGACACCAGCGCGAGCCCCAGCCCCGCCCCCAGCAGCCACCACCCGGCGAGCGCGCTGGGAGCGGCGGGGACAGGCGCCTCCTCGGCGCGGGGGTCCGACCCAGAAGGGGAATCAGGAGAGGCCATGGCCACATCGGCTTACACGCTTCACGTCCTGGCGGGAAGCGCCTCGCGCGCACGGGGCACGAACCCCAGTCCGAAGGCCCAGGCGGGAAACGCCGTGGCGGCCACCCCCGCGCCAAAGCCGTACAAGAGTTCATCCCAGGGCACGCCCAGGAACCGGCCCGCGAGCAGCAGGCTCGGCCGCCACGTGCGCTCGAACACCCCGGGCACCAGCCGCGCGAACACCAGGCAGAGCACCAGATAGATGGCCACCGACACGAGCCCCCCGAGCAGCCCCGGCCCGAGCAGATCCCGGCGAACGCCCAGGAGCGCCCCGGCGCCCACGACCATGGCCCCCACCGAGGCGTACAGGATGGGCACCCGCAGGGCGTGCGCGACCCCCGCCAGCCCCAGCACGCCGCCCAGCGCGCCCACCGCCCGCCACACGGGCCGCACGCGCTGGCCTCGGGACACCACCGCCCGCCGGAACACCACCGCGTAGCCCGTGGAGGCGAACGCCGCGAGCCCCGCCACGAACAGCACGTCCTCGATGCCGAAGCCGAGGTGGTCCGCCAGGTCGAACAGGAAGCGCGGCGTCCAGTACGCCGGGTAGAAGAGCCACTCGGTCGTCGCGAACGGAAGCGCGAACAGCACCGAGCGCGCCATCAACCCGCGCAGGTCCGGCCGGGCCCAGGCGAACAGCGCCCCGGGCACGAGGAACAACACCGACAGCACGAGGAACTCGTGGGTCATGACCGGAGCGGGTTCATGACCCGTCACGAGCCCGGAGGCCAGCGGGGACTACTGGCAGAGGGGTGCCGCGGACACTTCCGTGTCCTGGAGGGACGCTCCGGCGGGACACGGCGTGGAGCAGAAATCACAGCTGGGGTAGCCGTTGAGGATGCAGAGCTGCGCGCACGACAACCCGGCCATGTTGGCGGGCCGGCAGGTCGGCGTGGGGCACACCGTATTGCAGTAGCCGCAGTCGGAGTACCCGCTGTTCATGCAGCTCTGCACGCAGGTCAACCCGCCCTGGTTCGGCGTCCGGCAGGTCGGCGGAGGACACGGGGTGTTGCAGTAGTCGCAGCTGGCGTACCCGCTGTTCATGCAACTCTGCAGGCACGTCAGCCCGCCCTGGGTTGGCGGCCGACAGGTCGGCGCGGGGCACACCGTATTGCAGTAGCCACAGTCGGAGTACCCGCTGATCACGCAGCTCTGCACGCAGGCCAGGCTGCCCTGGGTCGGCGGCCGACAGGTCGGCGCGGGTCCCACGGACGCCTGGGCCGGAGCGCACACGTCGGTCGTCGTCTCCCGGGCCTGCGCGAAGGGCAGCGCGACGATGAAGACGGCCGCACGGAGAAGATTCTCGAAACCTCGAGGCAGACGCATTCCTGGCTCCTTCCGCCCAGACGGGCGGTGCTGATGACGGCCTTGGAGCCTATCACTGGTTTTTTAGGATTTGGCGGTCTTGCTCGAATTCGGATCGTGGCTACCAGCCGACGAAGCAGTTGACGAACAGGCGGGCGATGCGGCGCGCCTCCGCCTCGTCATGCGGGTGATCGATCTGTTGGTAGAAGCCCTTCATGTTCTCCAGCCGGTGGGCGTCCTGCTCGGCCTGATGGAGCGCCTGCCAGTGGGCGAGCAAGAGCAGGCTGTAGCCGCGCTGCACGCTGTGGAGCTTCTCGATGCCAAAGCCCCAGGCCTCCGTGGTGAAGCGGAAGTAGCGCTCCGCGAAGGCATGCAGCCGCGGGGCGAACTCCTCCAGGCGGGTCAGGATGCCGGACGGGTTGCCGAGGTTCACCTGGCGCAGCATCCGCGTCACGTAGGCGGGGTAGAAGGGCGTCGGGCTCAGGGGCTTGCGCGACCATTGCGCCAGCTTCAGGTCCAGCTCGGCCACGGGGCCCTTCTCCGTGAGGGACTGCAACAACACCGTGTCGAGTTCGAGGGCATCGGGCGCGAGCGTCGCCTGCTGGGCCACCTTGCGCGTGTAGTCCTTCAGGGCGCGCTGGAGCTCGACGAACTCGCTGTCCGCGAGCTCCAGCAGCCCCGCGAGGCGTGAGAAGCGCCGGCGCAGGGGGATGGGAATCGACTCGGCGGATTTGTAGCCCAGGTCGTGTTCGATCTCGGCCCAGGCATGCTGGAGGATGGTGCGGATTTGAATCTCGAACGGCCAGTCCCACTCCGGGTGCGCCTCCAGCAGATCCGCGGGAGGGTGGCAGATGCTGTGCAGGGAGACGTAGCCGAAGCTGTGGGGATCATGCCGCCGCCGCTTGTCCTCCGAACGGCTGGAGTCCACGCGGAAGTTCGCCTTGATGAGACCGTCCACGTGGTCGACGGAGTCATCGAAGTAGGTGATGACCCGGAGCCCGATGAGGTCGGTGATGTCCTCCAGGCGCTGGTAGGTCTTGTCGGGTCGGCCCAGCTTGTGGGCGAGGCTCTTGAGGTCCTTCACCCGGTAGCTCACGGCGTGCACCTCGACCCCACCGCTCGAGAGCACGTCCTTCAAGCGCGCATGCAGGGCCTGGCCCAGCGCCTCGAAGGTGGCCTGACGGCCCAGGTAGGCCTCTAGCAACTCGTGGTTGATCATCGCCCGGTCATCTTAAAAACCGGCACCACCCGGCGCGACCGCAAGAAGCGGACCCGTGCGCGGAAACACCAGGAACCCACAGGTCGTCCGCGATGCCACAAGTGCGGGAGAGTCACGTCAGCGGCTCAAGCCCAGTGGACGCGCACGCACACTACGCGATACGTCACGCCACCAACATGACTCCAAGGAAAAGGGGGGAGTGGGCTCGCGTCT
Source organism: Archangium primigenium (assembly GCF_016904885.1). Lineage (NCBI taxonomy): Bacteria > Pseudomonadati > Myxococcota > Myxococcia > Myxococcales > Archangiaceae > Melittangium > [Archangium] primigenium. The sequence goes on along the minus strand of NZ_JADWYI010000001.1, from coordinate 2,917,328 downwards.
TCATCAGCGCCAGGCGCCACGGGCTCGGCAGGCTGGGGCTTGTCCTCTTCTCCGTTGAATGCGCGCGGGAGCTGGGCTCCATGCTCCCCGTGCTCCTGGCCGTGCGTGTGCTGCCTCGGGTCGCACCCACTCGAGGGAGATGGCGGAGGACGCGCCCGGCGCGGCATCTGTCCTCACGCTCAGCGGCGGACCGGAGCCGCGAGCGGAACGGAAGGTGGAGGACTCGGAGGTGCCGGAGTGGCTCATCACCCGCCAGGGAGACGCCGGGGTGGTGGCGAAGAAGATGCCTCGCCAGCGGATGAAGGGCCAGGCGGCGCCGCCATGCGAGGAGCCCAACCTGGCGCTCAGCGACGCATGCTGGGCTCGACTCGAACAGCGTCCGCCCTGCGGCGACTTCTACGAGCAGGAGGGCCGGTGCTACGTGCCCATCGTCGAGAAGAAGCGACTGCCCACGAGCGTGAAGGAATAGGTTTCCGCCCCTCCCTTCTCACCGCGCCTCGTGCCAGCCCCAGGCCTCCGCCCCATCCGGCAGGCGCCCATAGGCCTGGCCCGGGGACAGTGGCGCATGGAAGGTGAGGTCCACCACGCCCGTCATCCGCTGACCGTCGAAGAGCCCCAGCTCGCCGCCCTGCGTGGAGAGCTTGAAGGGCAGGTGCTCCGCGCCCGCCTGGGCAGCGCCATCCGCCACCAGTCGCAGCGTCCCATGCGCGGGCACCACCAGGGTCTTGGGCAGCCGGTGCTTGAACTGGCGGCTCAGGTCGTCCGTGAAGGTCATCCCGCCCAACGCCACGGGGGTGTCCTCTCGGTTGTAGAGCTCGATGTAGCCCGCCGCGCGTCCCTGGGCGTCGACCGCCGCGCCCGGAAGGATGCCAAAGGCGTTGATGACCACCCCACCCTCCCCCCGGTGCCGCTCCAAGGGGAGCTGCTGCTGGATGAAGGCCCGCCGGCGCGTGACGTACCGCTTGAGGTACTCCGGCGCATAGCGCGCCGCCGGGAGCACGACATACGGGTCCTTGGGCAGCAGGTCGCGGATGAGCGCATGCTCCTCATCGATGCGCCGGGTCGTGGCCTCCTCGGTGAAGACGGTGGCCATCAACGTCTCGATGGTGTCGAGCACCCGCGCGCGCAGGGCGGGACAATCCCAGATGCGCTGGTTCAGGACACTGAAGGGCAGGTGCGCCCCCCCGTACTTCTCCTCCTTGTACTGGTAGATGCGCTCCTGCCGCGTGTCGTAGGCGGTATAGGCGGGCAAGGGCAGCTTCACGCTCGGATCCGTGCCGACCGGCTCGTAGCGGTAGTACAGCAGCTTGCTGTTGTTCAAATCCCAGGGAACGTAGAGCCACCGGCCCTGCTTCGGATCGCGCACCAGGTAGCTGCCCGAGTCGTCGATCCCGCTGATGCTGATCAACGCGCCCACGGCGAGGTAGCGCAGGTACGCGTCCAGATCGAGGTGCTCGCGGAGGAAGGCCTCGAACTCGTGCTCGGGCGTGCGGGAGATCTTCCAGAGGAACGTGTTCAGGTCATCCCACGGCAGGTCCTCCTGGGTCTTCTTGTCCCAGGGGGACTGGTAGTGCGCCTTCGGGGTGAGCCGCATCTCGCAGTCCTTGCTGCCGCACCGGTAGATGCTCGAGTCGGAGGGCAGGCCGTGCGCCTTCAAGAAGGACTTGTCGACCTGCTCCACCAGCATGAAGACCCCCTCGAACCGGCCATTCACCGTGAGGGTGACGTAGCGCGCCCGCGGTGCGTGGGCGCCCGCCACGTGCATCAGTTCGTAGGAGAAGGCGTCCGTGAGCAGGCCCGCGTCGAGCCACTCGGCGAGGAAGTTGAGGTGACGGGCGCCATCGAGCTTCTGGCCCTCGGGCAACTCCACCTTCCAGCTCTTCTTCGGGTGGAAGAAGGCCTGATCGCCGCGCAGGCGCATCCCCACCGCGTACTCCACCCCCCGCGCCTTGAAGCGGCCGGGTGCATAGTCCTCCGAGGTGCTCGGGTCGTTGACGAGCCTCCACGTGGTCTCGTCGAAGGAGAGCTCGAAGTTCTCCACCTGCGACTGCGGTCCAGTCCAGGCAGGCGTCCAGGGTGGCGGGGGCGTGTCCTGCTCGGGCCGCGTCGGCTCGGATGGCGTGGCGGGGACGGAGGCATCGGGCCCCCTCGGCTCCGGCGCCGGGGACTCGCCTGGAGCGAGGGGAGGCGCCTCGGGTTCGCTCGAGGTGCGCTCCATTGGAGTACAGGCGCAGAACAGACACACCACCACCACCGACCACGGGATGACCTGCATGGAACGTCCCTCCTTGGATTCCTGGGGAGAATCCAAGGAGCGTGCCGAGCCCGGGGGCCCGCACGGGAGCGCCGCATGGAGCTTGAGTCCAATGAGGCGGAGAACCGGGAGTTCAAGGAGTAGAAAAAGCGTTCTTCCCGGAAAGAAGCCGAGTGGTCCCAGGCCTTGAGCAGGCGAGAAGCCGAAAGGCCCCTTGCGGAAGGCTCACGTGCCCGAGAAGAACGCCACCACCGCATGGGGGGACCGCGCGCCGAAGCACAGCTCGAGCCCGTCGGCTGAGTCCTGGGCCGACTTCGCACTGCGCGGGAACATCGCGGCTTCGTACTCCCGCACTGCCCTCTCGACCTCGCCCCCGTGCTTCACCAGCGCCTTGCCGAGCTCCGCGCCGTCGAACATCGCCAGGTTCGCGCCTTCTCCGGCGAAGGGCGACATGAGGTGCGCGGCATCGCCCAGGAGCGTGACACCGGGCGTGGGCTCCCACCGATGGCCGACGGGCAGCGCGTGGAGGTGTCGCGGCACGAGCGCGCCCTCGGCGTGCTCGACGAGCGCGCGAAGCTCCGGCGCCCAGCCCTCGAACTTCGCCAGCAGGGCCCGCCTGGCCGCGGGCACGTCGGTGAAGTCGAGGCTCGGCAACCAGGACTCCGGCGCGCGGACGGCGGCGTAGATGTGCAGGCTCCCATTGTTCTCCTTGTGCCCGAGCAAGCCCTGGTCGGGCGCCAGCGCCATGAGCGCGCCGTCGCCGACGACTCTCGCGTACTCCGGCTGCTTCACCGCCGCGTCGGGGACGTAGCACTCGACGAAGCTGATGCCCGTGTACGCCGGCTTCACGTCGGACACGAGCGGCCGGATGCGCGACCACGCGCCGTCACCGCCCACGAGCAGATCGCAGGTCACCGTGGAACCGTCGGCGAAGCGCAGCGCGTGCCGTCCGTCCCCGAGTGCCCGCGCGTCGACGAGCTTCATGCCCCAGCGGATGAGGCCCTCGGGCAGAGAGTCGAGGAGCAGCCGCCGGAGCTGACCGCGATCGACCTCCGGGCGGCCACCGGTGCCGTCGTCGACCGACGCGTGCAGCAGCACGCCGTCGCGGTCCAGGACCCGCGTGGCCTGCGCACCGGTGTGCACGAGGCGCAGGAACGCGTCGTGCAGCCCCGCCGCGCGCAGCGCCTCCTGGCCGGTGTCCTCATGGATGTCGAGCTGACCGCCCTGAGACCGCGCCGTGGGCGAGGCCTCAAGCTCGAAGAGCGTGGACGCGATGCCGTGCACGTGCAGCACCCGCGCGAGCGTGAGCCCACTCAATCCGGCCCCGACGATGGCGATACGAACATGTTCGTTCATGATGACTTCAAGCTAACGAACACGTTCGTCACGATCAAGTTCGTCAAGAACATGTTCATACCCGCTCCCGAAAACAGGTGTAATTTCGGGCACATGCAACGCAAACCCATCAGCCGGCGGGAGCGCCCGGCGAAATCACCGTTGAGCCGCGAGGCGGTGGTGAAGGCCGCGCTCACCCTCTTGAAGGAGGACGGACTGCGGAAGGTGACGATGCGCCGGATCGCCGAGGTGCTCGAGACGGGACCGGCGTCGCTCTACGTCTACGTGCGTGACACGCAAGACCTGCACGCCCAGCTGCTCGACGCGCTGCTGGCCGAACTCCCCACGCCGAAGCCCGGACCGAACTGGCGCGCGGACCTCGCGCACGTGGCGGAGGCGTTCCTCGCGGTGCTGATGCGCTATCCCGAGATCGCGCGCATGACGATGACGAACCTCGTCATGGAGCCGAACTCGATCCGGCTCCTCGACACGATCGCTGGGTTGTTGCTCGCGGGCGGCGCGGACGCGAGAGCCGCCGCGTGGGGGGTCGACATCGTGCTCGCCTACGTGGTCGCCACCGCCGTGGAGCACGCCGGACGCAACAATGACGCGGATCTCGACAGCCTCCGCCAGAGGGTGGCGACGCTCGATGCGTCCGTGCATCCCCACCTCGCGCAGCTCGGCGCCGAGCTCGTCTCCGGAGAGGGTTTGCAGCGCTTCCGCTGGGGGCTCGACGTGCTGGTGAACGGGCTGCTCCACGGCGCCAGGCCCTGAGCCCACGGGGTCAAGGCGGGCCGTCCCACCACCACGCCTCTGAATCTTGGCGCCGCCACCGGTTACGCCCGCGCGGTCCGCACATCACTCGGAGGTCCTCGGTGAAGAGGTCCCCCTCGAGGCCATCGACGTCGGGGACCAGGCGCCTCCGCACCCATACTCGGATTAATCCGATATTACTGGAATTATTCAATGTTCCAGGAAACGATGGGGGTCCTTTCCGAGAGGAAGACCATGCGACCCTTGATGACCCTGCTCGCGGCCGGACTCGTCCTCGCCGCCTGTGAACCCGCTCCCGGAGAGGAGCCGCTGTCCGGACAGGCCCGGGAGCCTGACACGGGGGTCCGGCGACAGGCCCTGGAGCCAGGAGAGGGCGCCGCGACGTTCGACACCACGTGGGCAGCGCCCGCGTGCGCGACCGTGGGCAGCCGGTGTGACTCGGTGGGCCTGCTGGTGGGACGGGGTTCCTTCGGCCCCGAGCCCCATCAGCCCAACACCGTGGGGGGCTCCTGTGCGGATGGCACGACGGGGACCGCGGGCTACATCGCGTCGCTGGATCGGCTCGTGGTCTCGCGGAGTGATGGCACCGCGTTCGCCGCGGGCAAGGAGGTCCAGGTCGAGGCCACGGTGACGACGAATGGGGCCGCCTCCAACCAGGCCCTGGATCTCTATGTCGCGGCCGACCCGGGCAACCCCTCCTGGACGTGGGTGGACACCGTGTTTCCGCCCAGTGAGATGGGAACCTTCACCCTCACGTCCCGGTACCTGATACCCGCCGGGACGCGGCACGCCCTCCGGGGTGTGTCCCGCACGAATGGCCGCGCCACCCCGCCCGTGCCCTGCCTCCAGCCCACCTACAGCACCTCCGCCTACGACCATGATGACCTCGTCATCGCGGTGGGCCAGGAGACGGACGCCACGCCGCCCTCGGTGGCCCTCACCTCACCCGTGGAGGGCGCCACGCTCGTGAACACCGTCAACGTCCACGTGACGGCGGGTGACGACTTCGGCGTGAGCCGGGTGGAGCTGTATGACGGCACCACCCTGCTGGGCAGCGCCACCCGCGCCCCCTCTGTCCTGAGCTGGGCGACCCGGACGGCGTCCAACGGGCCCCACACCCTCACCGCACGGGCGTATGACCAGGCGGGCAACGTCTCGAGCACCGCCCCGGTCCACGTCCTGGTCGACAATGATCTCGTGGCGCCACAGGTGGCGTTCGTCACGCCCGGGACGGGCGCGACCGTGAGCGGAACGGTCTCGCTCCAGGCCCAGGCCAGCGATGACCGGGGCACGGTGTACGTCTCGTTCTACGTGGATGACGTCTACATCGGGAGCACGTCCACGCCGCCCTACACCGTGAGCTGGAACTCGCGCGTGGGGGCCCCGACGGGGCCCAACGGCGTGAACAACGGGCCGCATGTCCTCAAGGTGACGGCCCACGACGCGGGCGGCAACGCCGCGCCCCCGAGCACGGTGAACGTGCTCGTGAACAACGACTACGTCGCCCCCACCACCACGATCACCTCGCACATGGACGGGGCGGTCCTCACGGGACTCGTCACCCTCGAGGCGACCGCGAGCGACAACCTGGGCATCGCGCAGGTGTCGTTCTACGCGAGGGGGGTGCTGGCCGGCATCGACACGACGCCGCCGTACTCCGTCACCTGGGACTCGGCGGAGCTGTCCAACGGAAGCCACGAGCTGTTGAGCGAGGCCCTGGACGTATCGGGCAACTCCACCCACAGCACGCGCATCACCGTGATCACGAACAACCCGGGCAGCGTGCGCTACGATCCGGTGCTGAAGGTCCCCCGGTGCGACGCCGTGGTGGCGAACTGTGACAGCCGGGATCTGCTCCGCGAGATCGGGGGCTCCGAGCGCAACTCACCCAACACGCTGGATGGCTGCGTCGATGGCAGGGATGTGGATTCGAGCCGCCGACGGGTGGACCGGATCCGGGTCATCCGGGAGGACGGCACCCTCCTGGCCGTCGGCAAGCGCGTGCGGATCGTGGCGGATGTGTGGAGCGGCTACGCCCCCGGCGACAGGCTGGACCTGTATTACATGGCGGAGGCGGCACCGGGAGGGGCGTGGACGCACCTCACCACCCTCCAGCCCGCGGGCGAGGGCGCGCAGACGCTCTCGGCGGAGTATGTCCTGCCCGCCGGCGCCTCGCAGGCGGTGCGCGCGCGCTTCCTGTCCACCGGAGACATCAGCCCCGGGACGTGCCAGACGGGCAACCGGACGGATCGCGACGACCTGGTCTTCGCGGTGGGCCAGGAGGCGGACACCGTGCCCCCGCACGGCGTCGTGCTCACCGCTCCGGCGGAGGGCGCGGCGGTGACCCGCACCGTCACGCTGACGGCCGTGGCGAGCGACAACTTCGGCGTGGCGGCCGTGGACTTCTATGACGGAGACACGCTGATCGGCACGGACACCCAGGCCCCGTTCAGCGTGAGCTGGAACAGCCGCCAGGGCCCCAACGGCGCCCGCGTGTTGACGGCCCGGGCCCGCGATCTGGCGGGCAACGCGACCCCCTCGCCGCCGGTGACGGTGACGGCCTCCAACGACCTGTCGGTGCCGGGAGTCACCCTCACCGCGCCCTCGCCCGGGGAGCGGTTGACGCGGGTGGTGGACTTCGCCGCCGAGGCCACGGACCCGGAGGGCATCACCCTCGTCGAGTTCTATTCCGGCGACCGGCTGATTGGCTCCGACGCCACCGCGCCCTACACGTGCACCTGTGACACGAAGATCACCGGCCCCTCCTGGACGGACCTGACCGCGCGGGCCTACGACGCCGCCGGCAACGTGGGCGTCTCCGCGCCGGTGCGGGTGCACGTGACGGTCGAGCTCAACCCCCCGTCCGTCTCGCTCACCGCCCCCGCGAGCGGGGCGAGGCTCGGCGGGACCGTGACGCTCTCGGCGAGTGCCTCCGATGGGTCCGGGGTGTCCCGGGTGGAGTTCCTCGTGGATGGGGTCCTGCTCGGGAGCGTTTCCTCCTCGCCCTACCACTTCTCCTGGAGCACCCGGACGGTGGCGGATGGCGCGCATGCCCTGAGCGCCCGCGCGACCGATGTCTACGGCAACACCGCCACGTCCACGGTGAGCGTGACGGTCGACAACGCGGGTCCGGCCGTGGCCATCACCTCCCCGGCCCCGGAGGCCTGGGTGAATGGCCTGGTGTCCCTCCAGGCATCCGCCACGGATGGCGCCGGGGTCTCCTCCGTCTCCTTCTATGTCGATGGGATTCTGCTGCGCACGGACTCCAGCGCGCCCTACGAGGCGAGCTGGAACAGCGCCGCCGCGGCGGACGGTGCCCACACGCTCAGCGCCCAGGCCTCCGATGCCCTGGGCAACGTCTCGAGCTCGGTCGGAGTCGTGGTGCGGACCGACAGGCTCTCGCCGGTCGCGGCGCTCACCTCGCCCTCGCCGGGCGCCTTCCTGCGCGGCATGGTCGAGCTCACGGCCAACGCCAGCGACAACCAGGGAGTGGAGCGGGTGGAGTTCTACGACGGCACGTCGCTCGTGGGCACGGACACCCAGGCGCCCTACGCGGTGAGCTGGAACACGACGGGCGGGACGGAGGGAACCCGGACCCTCACGGTGAAGGCCGTGGACCGTGCTGGCAACACGAGCACCTCCGCCGCGGTGGGGGTGACCGTGGACAACACCGCGCCCACGACCGCCCTGGCTGCTCCGGCGCAGAATGCCCGGCTCCGAGGCACGGTACTGCTCAGCGCCACCGCCAGCGACGCCCAGGGCGTGGACCGGGTCGAGTTCTACGCTGGCCCCACATTGCTGGGAACGGACACCAGCGCACCGTATGAGGTGAGCTGGGACACGACGGCCACGGTCAACGGGTCGGTGACCCTGACGACGCGGGCCTACGACGCCGCGGGCAACGTCACCGTCTCCGCTGGCGTCGCGGTCTTGGTGGACAACAGCGCGCCCACCGTGGCCATCACCTCGCCGGCCAACGGGGCCTCCCTCTTCCTGAGCGCCACCCTCCAGGCGAGCGCGAGCGACAACGTGGGCGTCACCCAGGTGGTGTTCTACGACGGCACCAAGGTCCTGGGGACGGACACCTCGGCGCCCTACAGTTACAGCTGGAACCTGCTCTCCGCGACCAAGGGCAACCACACCCTCACGGCCAAGGCGTACGACGCCGCGGGCAACGTCACCACCTCCACGGCCGTCACCGTGAAGGTGAACTAGGGCGCGGGGGCGCGAGGAGTGAGGACGAGGCCGTCGAGGACCCCGTAGGCGTAGAGGGCGGCGAAGGCGTAGGCCCCCACGAGGTAGGAGACGAGGTCCGCCGGAGAGGGCTCGGGGGTGACGGCAAGAGAGGGCGTGAGGGAGGGCGCGCGGCGCGGGGCGTTCAGCGCGGCGATACGCTCGCGGTGAACCGTGCGCACGCCTCGACAGCCTCCGTCAGAGGGGGGCGACGCTCGATGCGTCCGTGCATCCCCACCTCGCGAAGCTCGGCGCCGAGCTCGTCTCCGGAGAGGGCTTGCAGCGCTTCCGCTGGGGCTCGACGTGCTGGTGAACGGGCTGCTCCACGGCGCCAGGCCCAGAGCCCCGAGGGTCACGGCGGTCCCTGCGGCTCGCCCGCTCCCACGCGGCAGACGACCACGGAGACATCGTCTGGGAGGGCCCCCGACGGGTAGCGCACCGACTCCACCAGGCGATGGGCCGCCTCCTGGGGTGGGTGCTGAAGGGCCTCGGCGAGCCGCTCCCAGCGCACGTATTTCCAGAGGCCATCCGAGCCGAGCACGAGCTGTCCCGCGCGCCTGGCTCTCCCGCATTTTGTGTGCACGACGCGCTTGTGGCGTTCTCTGCTCGTCGGGGTGGCGGGCGTCCTTCCTCACGGAGTGGGACTGATCCACGTCAGCGGATCAAGCCCAGGTCGCTCGGTGTCTCATTCAGCGGCGGGGTGCCCCAGTGCATCCAACGTCCGACGAAGAGCCTGGATACCTTGCTCCGTGAGCTGACATGCGGCCCTGATTCTGCCGGTGATGGCCCTGACCTCGTTCCCGATTGCACGGCTCGCGTCGGTGAGGTCGATCAGCACGCGACGTTCGTCGTTCACGTCTCGGGTACGGGTTATCATGCCGGCGATTTGCAGCCTCTTCAAAATCGGCGTCATGGTACCCGTCTCCATCCCCAGCCGCTCGCACAGCTCGCCCACGCTCCGCGGAGAGCCGCTGAGCAGCTCAAGGATCACGAGATACTGCGGAAAGGTCAGCCCCAGCGGGTCGAGGAACGGCTTGTGAAGGCGCACGACCCGGTTCGCTGCCCCGTAGAGGGCGAACGAGAGCTGGGCGCCCACACCGTCCTGCTTGGTTTTCATACCTCCTCCTTCGTCGACCGCCACCTACGGAGTCCGTTGGCGCTGGCCCCGTTGTGCGCGTGCAAGTGGTTCTGCAACGAACTACACGCGCCCGTTCCCGTCATTCGAGGTCGAATCGGGGATGGGGCGGTCCATAGAACTCGCGCAGCGACTTCGGATGGAAGCCGGGAAGGTCCGTCACGCCATATCGCTCGCCGAGTTCTGCCCCGATCACCGTCTTGCCCGCCAGCGCCATCATCTCCGGATCGTCCCAGACAGCACCGATGATCCGGCCTTCGTAGCGCGGGCTTTCCATGCCCATCCCTTCGAAGACCTCCTTTTTGTCGCCGAGCATCTCCTCCCCGCGCTCGGTCCTGACGAAGCCGGGCCAGAGCGAGATCGCGGCGACGTTCCGGGGCACGAAGTCCTCGGACCAGGACGCGGCCAATTGGTCGAGCCCGGCCTTTGCGGCGTAGTAGGCCGGATCGTGGATCTTGGCGTCGCTGTAAAAAGAGATGTTGACGACGAGGCCCCGTCCGCCTGCGACCAAGAGGGGCGCAGCGTAGTAGGTCGCGACCTGGTGACAGCGCAGCCCGACGTCGATGATGTCGGCGAGCTTGATCGGCGCCTCCCAGAAGGGGCGTTTGCCCATGTCCTCGTGGAGCGAGGCGGCGTTGTTGACCAGGATGTTCAGGTGGCCGCTTTCTGCCTTCACCCGCTCAAATAGCGCCTGGATGTCGTCGTCCTTGGACATGTCGCAGGCGACCGCGATGCCGTGGCCGCCAGCGGCGGTGACCTCGGCCGCCGCCTTGTCGATCGATCCGGGCACGGGCCTGCCGCCCGCCGACACCTGGCTCATGCCCGCCGTCGTGCGCCCGACGACGTAGACAGTCGCCCCGCGCTGCCCGAGTTCCAGGGCGACGCCCTTGCCGATCCCTCTGCTGGCGCCCGTGACGACCGCCACCAGCTTGTTTGTGTCCACCATGAAAACCCTCCTTCGTTCATCCGTATAACGATTTCACGCCACTAGGAATTGCACCATATAATATTTAGCGATAATATAGCGAACGATATAATCGTCCTTGATGGAATCGCAAGCGGTCCTATTGTCGGTACCTGCCCGTCGCCAGACGGAGCGGGAAATCCACTCCCCGGGGCACCCGTACCCCACATCGCAATGCGCTAATGGAGCGCCGCCATGTCAAAACCTGTTTCGCGCCCGCCCATCGACCCCGAGTTGGAGCTGGCGCATACCGCCCTCGCCCAGCAACTGCCGTCCGGCATGACCGAGGCGATGATCCCGATGATGCGCGGGGACAGCCCGATGGATGTCACCGACGAGACGATCGCCGCTCATGGCCTCGTGCGAAAGGACCATACGATCGAGGGCTTCGAGGGCGCTCCGATCGAAGTCTCGGTGCTTGCCCGTGCCGACCACAGCGGCACCACAGCTGGCATCCTGAACGTTCACCCGGGCGGGATGGTCGCCGGCAACCGGATGACTGGCCTGCACAGCCTGCTGCCCTGGATCGTCGAGCACGACGCGGTGATGGTCACGGTGGAGCATCGGCTGGCGCCGGAGTTTCCGGCCCCGTATCTCGTCGAGGACTGCTACGCCGCTCTCGTCTGGATGGCAGGGCAGGCGGCGGAACTAGCCATAGACCCCGGCCGGATCATGATCGTCGGAGCCAGTGCCGGTGGCGGAGTGGCCGCGGGGACCGCGCTGCTCGCCCGCGACCGTAACGGTCCCCGCCTGACGGGCCAGGTCTTGATCGGCCCCATGCTCGACGACCGCGATCGCACGGCCTCTACGGAGCAATATGAGGGCATGCCGCCTTGGGACCGGGTCAGCAACCGGATGGGCTGGACAGCACTGCTCGGCGACCGCCGCAACACCGACGACGTCTCGGTTTACGCGGCGCCGGCGCGTGCCATCGACCTCGCTGGTCTCCCGCCCGCCTTCATTGAAGCCGGGTCGGCCGAGGTATTCCGTGACGAGGACGTCGCCTATGCCAGCGCGCTCTGGGCGGCTGGCGTCCAGGCGGAACTGCATGTCTGGGCGGGAGGCTTCCACGGCTTCTACGCAGTAGCTCCCGACGCCGCGATCTCCCGGGCGGCAGTTGCGACACGTGACGCATGGGTGGCCCGCCACCTGCGAAGCAGGTAGCAAAGTGGGCTTGAGCCTGCCCCAGTTTCGTGGCTCTCCCGCGCTTCATGTGCACCGTGAGCTGGGACGCCTGCCGCTCCGACGAGCGGTGATCGCCGCAGGTGTATCGAGCACACGAAATGCGGGAGAGCCCAGTCAGCCCGCTGTGGGCTTAGACTGGCCGCATGGGACTCTTGACCTTCAGCATCAACGTCACCCTGGACGGCTGCGTCGACCACCAGGAGGGAATCGCCGACGACGAGACACACGCCTTCTTCACCCGCCTCATGGACGAGAGCGGGGCGATGCTGTGGGGCCGCGTCACCTACGAGATGATGGAGAGCTATTGGCCGGCGGTCGCCCGGGGCAATGAGTCGGCGCCGCCAGCGATGCGCGAGTGGGCGCTCAAGCTGGAGGACAAGCCCAAGTACGTGGTGTCGTCGACGCGAAAGGACTTCCCGTGGACCCATAACCACCACCTCGTCGGCGACCTCCGCACGGCCGTGCAGAAGCTCAAGGATGCGACCCCGTCCGGCGTGCTCCTCGGGAGCGGCAAGCTCGCGACCGAGCTGGACCGACTGGATCTGATCGACGAGTACAAGTTCCTCGTCCACCCCAGGCTCGCCGGCCACGGCCCGACCCTGTACCAGAGCGGGCTGCCAAGCACACGACGGCTCGAGCTGGTCTCGGCGAAGCCGCTCGGCTGCGGAGCGGTCGCCATGCACTACCGGCGCGCGCTGACCCCCGCACTCGCTTGAGCACAGAGTCCGGGTCCCGTCCCCGACACTCAACCTACGGACCGGGTACTGACCGGAGGATTGTTCGCGGTGGGGGCAATCGCGGGGAACACGGCCCTTCTGGGAGTTCGAGCGTTGGCCTCCCGTCCCCCTGAAAAGCTACCGGTGTTTCTGGGCGCCTGGGGGGCATGGATGCTCCTGGTTGCCCTTGGTTCCGCCTTCTTTCGGAATGCGTTCTCATCGACCGCGGCCGCGAGCCTTCCAGGTGTTTGTCATCTGGTCGTGTGTGGGCTCTCTCTTTTGACGGAGCGACTGAGGACCCGGTAGCAACCGACACGCGCCGCGAACCCGGTCAGGCTATTCATTGGAGCGAGCGAGCAGGCTGCTGAACAAGTCAGGACTGAGCCGCTGTGAGGAGGACGTCCCCCTCTCACGACGAGGGCAGCCATCGTCGGCGGCTCCGGCAGACCCACCAGAGCAAATGGAGTACAGGTCCATCGCTCGCCACGACCTGGCCCGCAGCGGCAAGCCGCTCCGCGAGGGCAAGGCTCCACGCATTCAGGGCGCAGGGGCACGAGGGGTAAGGACGAGGCCGTCGAGGACCCCGTAAGCGTAGAGAGCGGCGAAGGCGTAGGCCCCCACGAGATAGGAGACGTTGAGCCCTCGGGCCACGCCCGCGTCCCCCGCGCTGTAGCGCCCATCGGGGCCCCGCAGCGCCAGCGCCGTGCCCAACGAGGCCGCGGACACGGCCAGACTCGCGCCCTGGGTCACCGCCAGCACCGTGCCCCGGGTGCGTTGGCCGTGCTGGAAGTGGCCCACGCCAAAGGGCACCAGGTACCAGCCTCGCGAGGGGCCGACGGTGCCCCGCAGTGCCAGGTCCGCCGGAGCGGGCTCGGAGGTGGCGGCAAGGGAGGGCGTGAGGACGGGCGCGCGGCGAGGGGCGTTCAGCGCGGCGATGCGCTCGCGGTGAACCGTGCGCACGCGCGCCACGAAGGCGATGAAGTCCGGCGGATACAGCAGCGGATCCAGCTTCGTGTCGGGACGGGCGCCCAGCCCCAGCACCGCTTCGTTCTCGGCGCGGGTCGGGTCCTCCTGCGCGTGGTAGGTGGCGGCCAGCAGCAGATGGGCCTCGGCCTCCAGTGGCGCCTCGTGCAGTTGCAGGGGGTAGAGCAGCGCCTCCAGTTCGGCACGGGCCCGCGCCAGCTCGCCGGATTGGTACGCCGCGCGCGCGGGCTCCAGCGGAGACGCGAGGGATAGGACCAGGGCCAGGACGAGGCCCGTCACGGCGCCGCCTCCACCACCACCTCGATGCGCTGGCCAGCCACGACGTCCACCTCGCGTTGAAGGAGGGCCCCGCCAGGCGCCCGGGCCGAGACGACGTGCGCGCCGTGCTCGACATTCACGGGACCGGGCAGCGGCGCCACCCCCTCCTCCACTCCATCGACGAAGACGCGGGCTCCCACGGGCGCGACGATGGCCAGCTCGGCCTTGCGCACCTGGAGCTTCACCTCACGCGACACGCTCTCCCCGGCGGCCACCTGGATGACCTCCTCCCAGGTGTCACACAACGGGTTGACGAAACGCAGCCGGTGCGTGCCCGGAGACAGGTTCACCTCACGCACCCGGGGCGTGTAGCCCCGGCTCTGGTCGTCCACGAACACCTCGGCCCACGGGCGTGTCGCCACCCGCAGGGTCGCGGGCTTCACGGGTTCCGCGGACAAGGGTGCGTCCGTGGTGGAAGCGGTCGGCGCACGCGCGCCCTTCGCGCCCCCCGTCCGCGTGGGCGCGGCCATGCGCACGGGTGCCACGGCCTCCGGTGCGGCGCTGGCCGTTTCCCTGGGAAGGACTTCCGGAGAGGCGGGTCGGGGTTCTTCGCTCGGTTCCCGAGGCTCCTGAGCCCGGGTGGGAACCGGCGCCGCGAGGACTCGCGCCTCCGGCGCCTGGAGCGACCGCTGCGGAGTGAGCCACACGGATGCGCCCCACCCCACCATGCCGACGACCGCGACGAGGCCGGCCACCGCCGCCCCCACGCCGAGCGCCGTCGGGCGTCGGGCCTTCGGCCGCTCGCGCAGGAGCGACATCACCTCGGGCGACTCCGGCCGGAGCACCAGGGCCTCGTTGAGGAGCTTCGCGGCCCGGGCCCCCTCCCCCCGCGCCAGCAGCGCGCCCCCCTCGCTCAGCAGCCGTTGAAACCGGGCCTCGCGCCAGCGCGCCGCGTACGCCTCCGGGTCCTGGAAGAAGGCCCGGACCTCCTCGGCGGGAGGACCAGACATCCGGCCCACCGCGTCCTCCAGCAGCCGGGCCAGCTCCTCCCCACTCGCGGGCCGATCGCGAGGGTCCCGCGCGAGACAGCGCGCCACCAGCGCATTCAACGGCTCGGGCGTGCCGGGCACCACCGAGGCCAGGAGCGGCGCGTCCTTCGTCATCACCGAGGCGGCCAGGTACGCGGCGCCCTTGCCGCCATGGGGGGTGGTGCCAGCACACAGCTCGAAGAGGAGGACGCCCACCGCGTACACGTCCGAGGCCGGCGAGAAGGCGCCGGTGTCGATGCGCTCGGGCGCCATGTACGCCAGCGAGCCGGTGATGGCGCCGGTGCTCGTCAGCCGCTCCTGGTCGGCGAGCGCGGCGATGCCGAAGTCCGCCAGCTTCAGTGGCCCGCCCCGCGCCACCAGGACGTTCTCCGGCTTCACGTCCCGGTGCACCACGCCCCGCGCATGCGCCGCCCCGAGCGCCCGGGCCAGCTCCCAGCCGAGCACCGCCGCCACCTCGGGGGGCACGGGCGCGAGCCGCCGCGCCAGCGCGCGCAGGTCCTCGCCCTGGACCCACTCGCACACGAGGAAGGGACCGCGCGCCGCGTCCTGGCCGAAGTCGTGGATCTCCAGCACGTTGGGGTGCTTGAGCGAGGCCACCAGCGCGGCCTCCTGGCGGAAGCGCTCGGCGCGGCGTCCGTCCCCGCCCGGGTGCATCACCTTCACCGCGACCTGGCGCGACAGGTGGAGGTCCGTGGCCAGGAAGACCGTGGCCATGCCTCCGTGTCCCAACTCCCGCTCCAACTGGTAGCGGCCGGCCAGCGGTTCACCCGTCATCGCGGGCGTATTGTAGGGCCCGGACTCCCGGGAGCAACCTCCGCCTCAGGGCAGGCGGCAGGCGCGGAGCGACGTCGAGCCCACCTGCTCGCACGCTCCCGCCGCGCCGCCGGGGCAGTCCCGGTCGAGCAGGCAGGGCTGGTGGCACCGCTTCACGCCGCCGGAGGCCACACAGAAGCCGCAGCGGCCACAGTCCAACGAGGATTCACACGTGAGGCCCACCGTCTCCGGCGGCGTGCCGGTGCACTCGTTCACGCACACCGAGTCCGGGGCACAACGGTAGTCGAGCGGGCAGCCCGAGTCCGAGAGGCAGCTCAGCTTGCAACGGCGCTGGGCATTGCAGCTCGCGTCGCGCTGGCAGTCGAAGCCCTCGCGGCACGCCTCACCGAGCCGCGGCCCTTTCTCGCACTGGTGCCACGACTTGCCGCAGCGCGAGCCGTCCGGACACTCCGCGTCCCGGGTACACGCGAGGGCACAGGCGCCGTCGTCACAGTCCGCCCCGGGGGTGGCGCAGTCGCAGGCCCGGGCACAGCGCTCGTACAGGGGCACCTGTCCCGCGCAGCCCGCGTCCTCCGAGGGCGACGGACCGTCCGTCCCCCCGTCCCCTCCACTGCTGGAGGAAGGGGCACAGGCCCAGGTACCGCTCCCGGGTCGCGGCACGGGTGCGCACGCATAGCCCGGGCGGTCACACGCCTCGCCACAGGCCCGCATGCACCGGCCCAGCTCCCCCACACACACCGAGCCCGAGGCGCAGGTGACTTCCGCGCCGCACGGCGCGAGGCAGTAGCCCCCCGGGAAGCCGGTTCCACAGGTGAGCCCGGCGCCACACGCGGCGTCGGAGGTGCAGGCCGCCCCCACCCGCGCGAACTCCACCGGGACACACGCGCCCGCCACGCACGCCGCGCCGTCGTCGCACAGGAAGGACGCGTCGCAGCGGACCTGGATGACGAGCGGGCACCCGGCGACCACCAGGGCCAGGAGTGCGGAGGCGAGGAAGAGGAGTCGGCGCATGGGGACAGGAGGACTCTATGTGAGCAGGCGCGGAAGGACAGCCGGGGGGGGGACGCTGTCCTTCCGCGCGCGGGTCACGGGTTCAAGCGGAGTGAAACGAGGAGCGCGCTACATGCACACGCCGCTCATGCCCGGGAAGGACGCGCAGCTGTTGCTGGCGCACTGGTCGTTGCTCGTGCAGGGCATGCCCGGAGCGCCGGAGCTGCAGAAGCCGAGGACCGCGTTGGTGTAGGGCTTCACGCAGCTCCAGCTGGAGGGGCAGTTCGAGTTGTCCTTGCACAGGCCCTCCATGCAGAAGCGGCCCTTGCCGGTGAGGTAGCCGTCGTTGCAGACGGCGCCGAACATGCCCGTCGGGCACACGCCGCTCTGCGGGCACGGCGGGAACGAGGCGCAGTAGGCGTCCTGCGTCGTGCCGTTCTGCTCGTTCGGGTCGACGCAGATGGCGTACGTGTTGCAGCCATCCTCCGCGGAGCCCGACCGATCCGGCTCGCACGCGGGCTTGGCCTCGGGAGGCTTGAGGCTGCAGAAGTTCTTGAGGCACACCTGCGACGCGGCGCACTGGCTGTCCGAGGTGCACGTGGGCACCGTCTTGTTCTTGCAGTAGTACGGCGGCCCGATGTCCTCGGTGTCGCAGTACATGCTGTCACCGCAGTCCTTGTTGGAGGTGCAGCCCGGGGCGCAGATGCCGTTGAAGCAGAACTGGCCATCGGGACACCGGTTGGTGGCGTTGCACAGGCCCTGCGGCAGCGTGGTGCCACCACCGCCACCTCCCCCGCCCCCGCCGTTGTTGCCGTCGGTGTCTCCGCCGCCCGAGCTGTTGCCACAGCCCACCGTCAGCACCAGGAGGAACGCCATCATCATCCGCTTCATGTGTTTTGCCCTCATGCGTCCTGCGCATCGGCCCCTGCCGGCGCAGCTGGGCACGCCTAGGGCAAGGGGAGTGCCAGGGGGCCTCGGAGCGACGAAAGCCCACCATTTCGCGGGGTTGCGCGCCGGGGCGTCCCGGGAGGGCTCATGGCCGCGGGAGGAACGTGCCAGGACTGGCACGCGCGAGGGGCTCCCCAGGGGACATGCGTGTCAGTCCCCTTCGCCCAGGTAGCGGAACAGGGAGCGCAGGCCGATCCCCAACGCCTGGGCCGCGTCCTTCTTGCTCCCGCCACTGCGGGTGATGGCCTCGCGCACGTAGCGGTGGACGAAGGCGTCGCGGGCCTCGTCCAGCGGAACGAGGGGCGCATCGTCTCCGCCCAGCTCCAGGTCCTCCGGTCCGAGCAGCTCCCCCGAGGCGAGGATCGCCGCGCGCCGCACCCGCGAGACCAGCTCCCGCACGTTGCCGGGGAAGGGGTGGCCCCGCAGCGCCTCGGTGGCCTTCTGGGTAAGGCCCCGAGCGCGTCGGCCCTCCTGGGTCAGCACCTGGTGGGCGATGAGCAGCACGTCGTCGCCCCGCTCGCGCAAGGGCGGCACGTCGACGCGGACCTCCTCCAGCCGGAAGAGGAGGTCCGCCCGGAAGGCGCCCCGCTCCACCAAGGTCTCGAGCCGCTGGTGCGTGGCCGAGACGACGCGCATGTCCACCTTGCGCGGGTGGTTTTCTCCCAGCCGCGTCACCTCGCGCTCCTGCACCACCCGCAGCAGCCGCGACTGGAGGGCGAAGGGCATGTCCCCGATCTCGTCGAGGAAGAGCGTGCCCCCGTCCGCCGCCTCCACCAGCCCCGGCCGGTCCGCGCCCGCGCCCGAGAAGGCCCCGCGCGCGTGGCCGAACAGCTCCCGCTCGATGAGGGACTCGGGCAGGGCCGCGCAGTTGATGGCCACCAGCCGCCCGCGCCGTCCACTGCGCCGGTGCAGCGCCCGCGCGACGCCCTCCTTGCCCGTGCCCGTCTCGCCCTGGAGCAGCACGTTGAGCGAGGTGGGCCCCAGTCGCTCCACCTGCCGGTAGAGCGCGCGCATGGGCGGCGATTCGCCGATGAGGCCCTCGAAGGTGGCGGCCTCGATGCGCTGCGTGAGGTTGTCCACCTGGGCGCGCAATTCCGTCAGCTCTCGCGAGGTGGCCAGCAGCATCGCCGCCAACGACGAGAGGGCCAGGGCCTCCTCCAGCTCCACGGCGGAGAAGGGCGCACGGCCCACGCGCCGTCCCAGGTACACGACCGCGAGCGGCGCGGGCTCCGCGCGCAGGGGCACGACCAGCGCGGAGGCGAGGCGCAGGGCCACGACACTCGGCGCGCCGGCCAGCACCGCGTCCGAGGCCACGTCCGTGACCAGCACGGGGGCGCCCGAGGCCACCACCCGCTCCACCAGACTGTCCACCACCGCCGCCTGAGGCACGGGCCCGGTGGCGCACAGCACCTGGCGCCGCGTGCCGTCCACCGACACGAGGAAGCCCACGTCCGCGCCCGTCACCTCCGCGAGCCCACGCATGGCCGTCTCCAGCAGCTCCACGGCGGGGCGTTGCACGAGCAGTCGGGACGCGAAGCCCGCGAGGACCGAGACGAGCCGCCCGCGGGAGGTGCCCGGGGACGGGGCCTCGCCGGGCGCTGGCTCCTGCTCGGAGGCATCGAGGGAGAGGAGAATCGCGCCCACGGAGAAGGCGTCTCCCGGGCGGAGCGGGGCGAGCTCCACGCGCTTGCCCCGCACGCGCACCTCACAGCCCTTGCTCGCGGGAGAGACGGACCAGCCGCGCGCGTCGCGAAAGAGCAGCGCGTGACTGGCCTTCACCCCGGGCGCCTCGAGGACGACGTCGCAGGCGGAATCCGAGCCCACGGACACCACGGGCTTCGTCAGCGGAAGGCGGCGGCCATCGGGAAGGACGAGGAAGACCGACATGCGACGGGGAGCCTAACGCAGCGCGGGCCAGCTCACGCGAACACGAGCACGCGCAGCACCTCGGCCACCGTGGCCAGCGTGGCGAGCACGGCGGCCAGCACCCGCACGAGGATGCGGCGCGAGCCCGGAGGCGCGGGCCGCACGGCCACCACCGTGAGCGCCGCCACCACCGGCACGAGCCAGCCCAGACTCATCCGCGGGCCCAACGCGCTCAGGGCCCCCGGGGCCAGCAGCCACGTGAGGCCGTTGAGCCCGAGGATGAGCCATGCGGCCCGCTCGCCGCCCAGGCGCACGGGCACGGTGTGCTTGCCGCTCTCCCGGTCCGAGGGCTCGTCGGGCAGCGCGGTGGCGATGGCGCACGCCAGATGCGTGGGCAGCAGCAGCGCGGTGAGCGCCCAGGGGAACGCCGCGAGCGGGCCGCCCTGCGCCAGGTAGCCGTACACGGGCAGGACCCCGGCCACGCCCAGCATCTGCAACAGCTCGCCGCCCCCGCGATAGGACAGCTTCAGGGGCGGATAGCTGTAGGCCCACAGGAGCAGCAGGGCCAGGAGCGCCAGGAGCACGAGCCCCGGCTGGTGCAGCCCTACCGCCAGGCCCAGGGACACGCCCAGCGCGCCCACCGCGCACACCCCCGCGGCCACCGCGAGCGCCCGGGACGACAGCCGCCCCTCGACGAGCACCCGCGAGCCTCCCGAGAAGAGCGTGGCCGTGCGGTTGCGGCGGTCCGTCTCCTGGTCCGCCCAGTCGTTGGCGTAGACGATGTAGAGCTGGTCGAACACGCCGAAGAGCTGCACCGCCACGAGCGTGCCCCAGGCCAGTCCCCCCCCGCGCTCCCGCGCCGCCACGACCTGGCCGAGCAATAGCGGCAGCGCGAGGTAGGCCTGGGAGGGCAGCCGGGACGCCTGGAGCCATGCCCTCACGGGCTCGCCTCGCGCAGCAGGCCCAGCCTCCGGGCCGCCTCGGTCCGCAGGTCCGAGAAGGGCAGCTCCCAGCGGCGCTCCCCATCCAGGCGCCAGGCCTTCACCGGGATGAAGTCCTCCCGCGCGAGCGTCTGGTGCAGCAGCGCCTCCTCGTGGGGCTCGCGCATGAAGACGAAGGGGTTGCGGAACGCCTCGCCCTCCAGCGGATGGTACTTGGCGTCGTTCTCCGCGATGAGCCCGAGCAGCTCCTCCCGCCGCGACTCCAGGTAGTCGAAGAAGGGCGGATCGAAGGGCCCGATGTCCGCGCGCTCCCGGGGCTCGCGCGCCACCCAGCGCGCCCAGTCGAAGCCGAACAGGAAGTCATGGGCATAGCGGAAGCGCAGCTCGGACTTGTTGCCGAAGCCCCGGAACAGGCCCACCACCCGGTGCGTGAAGTCCTCGATCTCCCGGGGCCCGCCCGCCCGCCACAGCTGGCTCGCCAGGTAGTCCAGGTCCCAGAAGATGTTGTCCGGGAAGTCCTCGCTCAGCACGAGCACCACGTCCCGCAGGCCCCGGAGGAAGGCCCGTCCCCGCGCCTCGTGCGTGTTGCCGGCGAGCACCCGCGCCGCCAGCTCCACCGGCAGCGGCGCGCACGCCCGCGAGGGGTCCAACGAGGCCCGCTCGCCCAGGCGGGGCCCCAGCCCCTCCAGCTCCTCGAGCGCGTCCTGGAGGTGGGGATTCACCATGGCGTCCTCCCGCCCGTGAGCACCAGGGACGCCGCCAGCGCCGCCGTGCCCCACCAGATGGCCCGGTGCAGCTCCTGCTTGTACGCCCCCTGCTCGGCGAACGCGTTCGTCACCGCGCCCGCGCTCCGGCGCATCATGCGCCCGCCGAAGAACAGCACCACCGGCACGGCCAGCACGCCGCCCGCCACCAGCCACAGCAGCGCGCCCAGCCCCACCAGGCCCTCCGTCACCCGCCGCGCCCGCGTGTTGCCCCACGCCGTGGTGAAGGTGCGCTTGCCCCCGGCGCGATCGCTCTCCTCGTCCGACAGGCCACTGGCGAGCGCGCTCGCCAGGGACAGGGCCAACAGCCCGGGCAGCCACCGCAGGAAGAACGCGGGCGCGCCCTCCCCACACTGCGCGTAGACGTGCAGCGCGGGCAGCACCCCGCCCACGCCCACCATCTCCAGCAGCTCGCCTCCGCCCCGGTAGTTGAGCCGCAGGGGCGGCAGGGTGTAGGCCACGAAGATCCCCAGGCTCAGCGCCGCGAGCGGCAGCAACGCCGGGCGCCCCAGCCCCGCGCCGCCCACCGCCGCGAGCCCCAGCGCGAGCCCTCCCGCCCCCAGCCCCGCCCCGAGCACCGCGCGCGCGGACAAGAGGCCGTCGGGGATCGTCTTGGGCGAGCAGCCCCGGGGGAACATGCGGCGCTTGAGGGCATCCACCTCGCGGTCGCCCCAGTCATTGAGCCACACGATGAAGGCGATGTCCGCGGCGGTCCACAGCACGCCCCACAGCAGCGCGGGGCCCGACAGTCGGCCCGCGACGAGCGCGCCCACCGCCTGCCCGAACACCGCGGGAACGAACACCTTGGGCCAGCTCGCCGGCTTGAGCGCGTACCGCCACCGCGCCGCGGCTCCCATCGACTCGACCGCCACCACGCAGGCCACCTCCTCGCCGCGCGTCCACCCCTGAACACTCCGGGCGAGCGCTTCACGCGCGCGGCATCGTCCCTACCTTACCCGGACGGAGGTCGTACATGACGAAGGTCACGGAGCAGGCATCGGGTGTCGTCGCGGGCACCCTGGACATCTCCACCCAGAGCGAGCAGGACGTCGCCCAACCCACCGACGCGGGCGCCGTGCTCGCGCGCCGCAAGCTCGCCGGAGAGCGGGGACGCAAGGCCGCCGCCCGGGCGAAGAAGACCCCACCGACCCGCGCCGCGACCGCCACCGGCTCGCGCACGAAGCGCTGAGTCCGTCCGGACGGCATGTGTCGCCTCCTTCACGCTCCAGCAACTTCTCCGTGCAAGCGCCCGGCGCATCCCTAGATTGCGCCGCCGTCGCACCCCGGCGTTCCCGCCGGGAGCACTCTCGCAAGGAGACAACACCATGAAGAAGGCACTTCTGGCCGTGACGCTGGGTTCCCTGCTGGCTGGCGCCACGGGCTGCCACCGCAACACCCGTGAGAACGCCGCCGACAAGGCCGAGCGCGCCGGCGACAAGATCGAGGACGCCGCCGACGAGGCCAAGGACAACACCAAGGACGCGATGGAGAGCGCCGGCGACAAGATCGAGGACGCCACCGACAAGTAGTCCCTCCGTCGGCGCGCCACGAACAGGGCGGAACGCCTGGCCCATGGTAGATCCACGGCCATGCACTCCGCCCTTTCCGTGCTCGTCCTGTTGCTCGCCGCGGACAAGACCCCGGCCCCCGTGAAGGCGCCCACCGAGCCGCTCGTCCCGGTGGTGGCCCTCTCCGTGGAGGTGGACTACGTCTGCCGGGAGCGAAAGACCGAGAGTCTGGTGCTCACCCCCCGGGCTCATGGCCAGTTGAAGGTGCCCGCGGGCTGTCCCGATGCCGGCGCCGACTGGCGACTCACCGTCGACTGCACCCAGCCGGAGCGCTGCACGGGCACGGTGCGCACGTCCCAGGGCGCCATCGCGCGGGTGACGGGCAGCGCCAAGCAGCTCGAGCTGCGGCCCTTCGCCCAGGAGCACCCGCCCACCCTGGACTTCATGGCCCTGCGCATCACCGGCCAGGACACCCTGATGCTCAAGGCCGCCGAGGAGCACCAGCGCCCGGTTCAATTGCTGCTGCAACACCCCGCCGTCACCGGCGTGTACACCCTGTCCCCGGCCGAGCGCATCCCCGTGGCGTTCGAGAGTCAGGGCAAACGCCTGTTGCTCAAGGCCCACGTCTCCTGGAGCGACGAGGAGCGCGTGCACCTGCGGCTGCACGACGCCGAGGACGTGCTCCTGTTCGACGACACGCTGCGCCTGGAGGAGCCGCGCGCGCTGGACTGCAAGCGCCTCAAGGGCTTCTGCCAGGACACGCTCAAGCTGCTCGTGCGCGAGAACCAGCCCCTGCCCTACCACTGAGCCCGGCGGGGGCCCGGGTCACCCGCCCTCGAGCTGGGAGCCCATCCAGTTGACCAGCAGGTAGAGCACGACGAAGAAGGCGATGACGCCCACGAAGAAGCGCGTCGTCGGCTCGAAGCCCTGCTTCTCCTGAGGGGTGGGCAGCGGCATGGCGTCCACCATGCCGAGCGTGTCGCTCGCGTAGCGCACCGTGCGCTTGTACTGGTCGGCCACGGCCTCGTCCTCTCGCCGGGTCAGCTCCCGGCCGAGCTGGGGATCGAAGAAGCGCACCTGGGCCTGCTCCGACAGCGCCGCGCCCTCGACGAGCACCTCCCGCACGAGCTCGGTCCGGTCCACCAGGGGCACGCGGATCTCGGTCGCGATCCACTGCCCGCCCTCGCGCAGGGGGTGGACTTCCACCTCGCCATGGTTGAGCCGCCAGAGCAGCCCACCGCTCGGCAGGGCCTTCGCCCCCCGGGCAATCAGGAGTTCTTCCACCCGGGCATTGTCGAAGGGGGTTCCGGGGACCAAGGATTGAAGGAGCAGGTCGTATCTCACGCCGGTTGGAGTATACGCGCCCCACGCTATGTCCAAGCCTCCTGCCCCTGGTTCCCGTCCCGAACGCCGTTCCGGCCCCCCCGCTGGTGGCTTCAAGCGTCCCTCGCACCGTCCGGAGAAGCCCGCGCCGGACCGGACCTCGCCGGACCTCGCCCCGGACGGTCTGCCCCAGGTGTCCATCGTGCGCCGCGGCGTCGAGCGCTGGCAGGGCGGCCATCCGTGGATCTACCGCGCCGACCTCAACGGCGACCCGGCGCTCGAGGGCGGCGAGGTGGTGCGCGTGGTGGACAACCGGGGCTGGTTCCTCGGCAAGGCCTTCTACTCGAAGCAGTCGAAGATTTCCCTGCGCTGGCTGTCCTACGACGACGTGCCGGTGGACACGGACTTCTTCCGCCAGCGCCTGGCCCAGGCCAACGCCATGCGCCAGCGCGCCCTGCCCGGGGAGACCACCTACCGGCTGGTGCACGGCGAGGCGGACCTCTTGCCGGGACTCGTGGTGGACCGCTACGGCGACTGCCTGAGCGTACAGTTCCTCACCCCCGGCACCGAGCAGCGCAAGCAGCTCATCGTGGAGCTGCTGGTGGAGCTGTTCAAACCGCGCGCCATCGTCAACCGCTCGGACGTGGGCGTGCGCGCGCTGGAGGGGCTGCCCCAGGAGAAGGGCGTGCTGTACGGCGAGCTGTCCGGCCCGGTGCCGTACGACGAGGGGCTCGTGCGCGTGCGCGCGGACCTGATGGAGGGCCAGAAGACGGGCGCGTTCCTGGACCAGCGCGAGAACCACGTCATGGCCGCGCAGTACGCCTTCGGCGAGGCGCTGGACTGCTTCTCGTACGTGGGCGGCTTCGCGCTGCAGCTCGCCACGCGGGCCCAGAAGGTCACCGCCGTGGAGATCTCCGAGCAGGCCGCGGGCCAGCTGCGCGCCAACGCGGCGGCCAACAAGCTCTCCAACGTGGACGTGGTGGTGGCCAACGCCTTCGACTACCTGCGCGACACGCTGGACGAGGGCCACCGCTTCGACACCATCGTGTTGGACCCGCCCTCGTTCGCCAAGAACAAGGACGCCATCCCCGGGGCGCTGCGCGGCTACAAGGAGCTCAACCTGCGCGCCATCCAGCTGTTGCGGCCGGGCGGCTTCCTCATCACCGCGAGCTGCACGTACCACATCGACGAGCAGGGCTTCGAGGACATGCTCGTGTCGGCGGCCACGGACGCCAAGCGGCGCGTGCAGATCATCGAGAAGCGGGGCGCGGGCAAGGATCACCCCGTGCTGCTCAACCTGCGCGAGACGCGCTACCTCAAGTGCTTCGTGCTGCGGGTGCTCTAGGGATGCGCGGCGCGGACTGGGAAGACGAGGACGAGGCGGCGCGCCCGGGCGGCACCCATGCCGAGGAGCGGGTCCTCAAGGAGCTGCGCACCGTCTACCAGCACGCGGACGCGGCCTACGCCCCCTACTCCTGCCCGGCCAGCGGCGAGTGCTGCCAGCTCGCCGTCACCCGGCGCCAGCCCTGGCTGTGGTGGCCCGAGTGGCTGCTGCTCGCCCGCCGTCACCCCCTGCCCCCCGCGCGCGCGGATGGGGCCTGTCCCTACCTGGACGCCACGGGCCGCCGCTGCTCGGTGTACGCGGACCGGCCCTTCGGCTGCCGGACCTTCTTCTGCGAGCGCATCCAGGGCCCCGCCCGCCAGCCCGCGGAGACGGTGAACGCCCTGCTCGTGCGCCTCGAGCGCCTGTCCGAGCGCCTGCGCCCCGCGTTGAAGGCCCCCCGCCCGTTGTTGGACTGGCATGCGGAGGCCCTCCCCCGCGAGTAGGAGGCGGCATGGCGCGCTGGCTCGTGGCCCCCCAGGAGTTCAAGGGCACCCTCACCGCCACCCAGGCGGCCCAGGCGCTCGCCGAGGGCCTGCGGGAGGGCGCGCCCGGCGTGGAGCTGGACGTGGCGCCGCTCGCGGATGGCGGTCCGGGCACGGTGGACGCGCTGCTCGCGGGGGTGGGCGGCGAGCGGGTGGTGCGCACCGTCACGGGGCCGCTCGGCGCGCCCGTCTCCGCCACCTACGGGCTGTTGGACGGGGGACACACGGCGGTCATCGAGATGGCGGCCGCCTCGGGGCTGTCCCTGCTCGCCCCGGAGGCCCGGGATGCCCGGCGCACCTCCACCCACGGCACCGGCGAGCTCCTCCGCGACGCCCTGGAACGCGGGTGTCGTCGGCTCATCCTCGGCCTGGGCGGCAGCGCCACCACGGACGGGGGGACGGGCGCGCTCTCGGCGCTCGGCTGGCGCTTCCTGGATGCGCGCGGCCACCCCCTGCCCCCCGGCGGCGCCGCGCTCCAGCGGCTCGCCCGGGTGGACGCGAGCGCCCGGCACCCGGCGCTGGAGCACGTGGAGTGGTGGGTGGCGTCGGATGTCACCGCGCCCCTGCTCGGCCCCGAGGGCGCCGCCCGACTCTTCGGTCCCCAGAAGGGCGCGGACGCGGCGGCCGTGGAGGAGTTGGAGGCGGCCTTGACGCACCTGGCCGACTGCCTCGACCCCAGGCTCGCCCAGGAGGAGGGCACGGGCGCGGCGGGCGGCTTCGGCTACGGCCTGCGGGCGCTCACCCACGGGCGGATCGTGTCGGGCTATGAGCTGGTGGCGCGCACCCTGCGGCTGCGGGAGCGGATCGCCGCCGTGGAGGCCGTGCTCACCGGAGAGGGGCGCTTCGATCGGCAGACCGCCCTGGGCAAGGGGCCCGGCGCCCTGGCCCGGGAGGCACGCACCCTGGGCAAGCGCACGGTGCTGTTCGCCGGACAGGTGGCTCCCGACGCGAGGACCGGGGACGCTCCGTTCGACGAGGTGCTCGAGGTCTCCACCCGGGGGCCCGCAGGACGGCCTCCCGCGGAGGCGCTGCGCCAGGTGGGCCGGGACTGGGCCACACGGGCCTGAACACCGGAAGCCAGACGGCCGCCGGTGTCCGGGACGAATTCAAGGACAGACGTTCTCGGGGATGGGGACTAGCTGCCGTTCTCGTTGTTGCAGGAGCCGGCGAGCACCGAGCAGATGATGGAGTCGCCGCAGATGAGCAGCACGGAGAAGACGCAGATGACACCCGCCGAGTCACCATTGCCGCCGGCCACCTGATCCAGACTCTCGTCGGACAGGTTGCGCAGGGTCTCCTTGTTGAGGCTGAGCTTCTTCTGGGCCTTGTCGGTCTTCATGGGCGTCATCCGTTCTTACGGGCCGTCGGGAGTGGCGGCGAAACAGACAGTACGGACGGCCATCCACCCCATCCATCGCACCCGAGGGCCGTGGACTGTGTTGTCCTGACGTATCCCGTGCGGTGTCTTCCCGACATGAAAGTCATTGTGCGGAGATCCGGAACGACAAGCGCCGCGGTGTCCATCCACTCGGGGCTCGGGCCCGGAGGGGGTGTGGACACGGCGGCGCGAAAAACGCGAAGCGTGGGTCTTGTCGTGGCCCGAGGACATCACCTCCCGGGGCGATGCCCTCCAGGCCCTGTCATGACCGTCTGGACTACCCGCCGTTCTCGTTGTTGCAGGAGCCGGCGAGCACCGAGCAGACGATGGAGTCACCACAGATGATGAGGATGGAGAAGAGGCAGATGACGCCCGCGGAGTCACCGTTACCGCCGGCCACCTGATCCAGGCTCTCGTCGGACAGGTTGCGCAGGGTCTCCTTGTTGAGGCTGAGCTTCTTCTGCGCCTTGTCGGTCTTCATGGGGGGAGTGTCCTTGGATTGGCCGTCAGGAGTGGCGGCGAAAAAGACAGTACAACTCTCACTGGCGTGCCCTCCATCACCCCCCGGGGTGGCCGATTGTGCACTGCCCATCGCCATTCCAGACAGACAGACAAAGCCTAAAAGCACCACGGTCCGGTCTCCCTGGGACAATCCCAGACGGAGCCGGACCGTGGCGTGGATGAGAGCGGAGGCGTGACGGGAACGGGGGCGGAAGCCTCACCCGCCGTTGTCGTTGTTGCAGGAGCCGGCGAGCACCGAGCAGACGATGGAGTCACCACAGATGAGCAGGATGGAGAAGACGCAGATGACGCCCGCCGAATCTCCATTGCCGCCCGCGACGTGACCCAGGCTCTCGTCGGACAGGTTGCGCACCGTCTCCTTGTTGAGGCGGAGCTTGGCCTGCTTCATGTCGTTCTTCATGGGTTCAATCCGTCCTTTCGTGCCGCCAGGGGTAGCGACGAAAAGGACAGTACAACTTGGACTGGAAAGCCCTCCATTACCCCCCAGGGAGGTGAACTGTGAATTCCCGGTCAACTCAGGGCGTGTAGCGCGCCGAGCGGGTCACCCACGTCTGGCCCCCGCGTCCGTCCCGCGCGACGACCCAGAACAAGACGTCCTGGGGCCCGGAGACACCGCTCGGGGGGCTCCACTCCACCTGGTGCCGGCCCTCGCCACCGCCCAGGTCCGCGCCGCCCGTCTGGTTGGGCGAGAACCCGCCCAGGGTGCTGAACCAGGCCAGCTCCCAGGACTCGCGCAGCTGCACGGGCTTGAGCTCGAACGAGGGCACCACGTAGTCCTCCTGGCGCGCGGAGAAGTCCTCGGGATCCACCCGGAAGGGGCCCGGCCCCGACAGCTCGCGCGGCACGCCCTCGAACCAGGGCGCCCCCTCCAGCACCAGGCTGCCCAGCTCCGGCTGGACGTTGACCACCATGCCCGGCACCAGGGGGCAGTTGTAGACCATCAGCTTGCGCGCGTAGACCCGCTCGCTCCCGCCCGACACCTCGAGCTGCAAGGGCAGCCAGATGCCCCCCAGGCCCCGGTAGGCGTCCTCCTCGAGCACGCGCTGCGCCACGAAGGAGCCGTCCTGGAACCGGGCCAGGCCCGGCCCCGGCGACAGCTCCACCGTCAGCTCTCCGCCCCGCGTCACGCCCCGCGCCAGCTCCACCTGCTCGCCCTCGCACAGCGCGGAGGTGGTGGTGGCGCAGGTGGTCAGGACGTAGTCCAAATCCCGGCCCTCCCCCGCGGGGTCCGGAATGAGCGCGGTGAAGCGCAGCGGACGCGACAGCGCGGGCAGCAAGGCGGCGGGGTCCGTGGAGCACGTGTCGGCGAAGACTTCCGGCGGCTCCAGCCGCACCGCGAGCACACGCAAGTCCTTCACGTTCGAGGGTCTGTCCTCCGACCCCACGCACGCGGCGCACAAGAGCAATCCCAGACAGGCGGACAGGTGGCGCATGATCAGAAACTCCCCTTGACGCCGACGACCGGGAGGATCGGGATGCCAGGCACCTCGAACTGCTCCCGGTAGCGGTAGTCGTAGAAGGTCGCCTCCACGTTGGAGGCGTTGTAGACGTTCTGCACATCGATGTACGCGGTGAGCGTCCAGCGATCGAACAGCCAGTTCTTGTCCAACCGCAGATCCAGCTGGTGGAAGGCCTTGAAGCGGGCCGAATCCGTGGGCCCGTAGGTGCCGTAGAAGCGGTTGCGGTCCACGTCGTACCGGTCGAAGGTGTGCTGCAAGGGCGTGGTGGGTCGGCCCGTCACGTACCGCATGCGCGCGCCCAGCTCCAGGCCGTAGGGCAGCCGGTAGCTGCCCACCGCGGTGAGGATGTGCGTCTGGTCGAACGTGGTCAGCCGGTAGGGATCTCCTCCCGCGCGCCGCTGCTCGGAGCGGTTGAGCGTATAGGCCAGCCAGCCGAAGAAGTTGCGCGTGACGGCGTGGCGCAACATCACCTCCATGCCGTACGCGCGGCCCAGGCCCCGGTTGGAGTACGGGTAGCTCGTGATGGAGCCGTCCGCGTTGACCACCCGGTCCCCGGGGCTGACCACCAGGTCATACCGGCGGTTGAAGTAGCCGGTGACGTCCAGGCCGATGGCGTCGGTGATCTGCCGCTCCACGCCCAGGCTCGACTGGAAGGCGCGCTCGTAGGACAGCCGGGGGTTGCCCAGCGGCGCGGGCTCCAGGTTGAAGGCCTCCGGCGGCTGGCTGTACAGGCCCAGGCTGCCCTTGAGCGCCATCTTCTCCGTGAGCACCCAGCGCGCCCACAGGCGGGGATCCAACGCGTAGCGCGTCTGGCCGTAGATGCGCGAGTACGTGGCGCGCAGGCCCGGCGTCACCGTCACCGGCCCCGCCTTGACGTCCACCTCCGCGAAGAGCGCGCTGTCGAAGGTGTTCGCCACGCGCTTGATGGCCTGCACCTCCGCCAGGGGCTCCGCGCCCGGGAAGGCCGGGTACTGGATGCCGCCCACGGACGGCAGGGTGCCCTCCCCCACCAGGTGCTCGAAGCGGAGGTCCGCGCCCGCGCGCGCGACGAGCCAGGGCCGCAGTTCCAAGGACAGGTCCTCGCGCAGGCCGAGCGACCAGACGTTCGCGTCGAGCTTCGTCGTGCCGAAGCCGAAGCTGCCCAGGTCGTAGCCGAAATAGGGCGTGACCACGGAGGTGAGGTTGCCCTTGCGCCACGTCCAGTCGCCCTTGACGCGGTGGAAGAGCGTGCGCGCGTCCACGGTGACGTCGCGGTTGCGACCGCCGCCGGTGGCCACCACCCGCAGCAGGTCGTCCGAACCGAAGGCCATCACGTAGCCGGAGCTGTGGCCCGCCCCCTTCTCTCCGCGCTTGGCGCCGAAGTCCATGCGCACCTGGTAGTCCCAGTAGCGCGGCAGCACGAGCAGCGTGCCGCCCTCGGGGTCCTCCGGCAGCACGAGCGGCAGGAGCACGTCCACGTAGGAGCGCCGCGCGGCACCGGCGATGGAGATGCCGTCCGTGATGGGGGCCTCCAGGAAGAAGCCCGAGTCCAGCAGGTCCACCTTCACCGAGCCGTGCAGCGTGTCGGAGGCGCCCTTGCGCGTGGCCACGTCCACGATGCCGCCCACCGCGCGGCCGTAGCGCGAGCCGAAGCCGCCCGGGAAGAAGTCGATGCGGTCCACGAACTCGGCGTTGACCACCGACGGGCCACCGCCCAGGTGGTAGAGCAGCGGCACCTCCACCCCGTCGAAGAAGGTGAGCGTCTGGTCCGGCGCGGCGCCACGCACGATGAGCTGGCCGGTGATGAAGGGCGAGCGGGCCACGCCCGGCAGGTTCTGCAGCACGCGGATGGGGTCACCGAAGCTGCCCGGCACCTTCTGCAACTCCTGGCGCTCCAGGGTGCGGCGCACCACCTCCTTCTTCTCGCGCGCCCCGCGCACCACCGTCTCGAAGCCCGGCGCCTTGGGCATCAGGTAGAAGATGACCTCCGTCGTCTCCGAGGGGGCCAGGGTCTCCTTCGTGGCGAAGAGGTGGTAGTCGCCCGCCACCACGCGCACGTCACAGACGCCCGAGGGCACCCGCAGGGTGAAGCGGCCCTCCGCGTCGCTCGTGGCCTCGGGGGCCTCGGGGTCGTCGCCACAGCGCACCGTGGCGCCCTCCACGCGCGTGCGGCTGCCGCGCGCGAGCAATTGCCCGGTGAGCGTGGACTGGGGCACGGGCGGCGGCGCGTCCTCCGGCGGCGGCGGGGGCGCCTGGAGCACGAAGTTGTAGACGTACTGGAGCTGGATGGGCGCCGGTACGCCATCCACCTCGGCCGGGGTGAACTCGAACTGCTTCACCGCCGCGAGCGCCGCCTCGTCGAAGCCCTCACCCACCGGGGTGGTGACCTGGGCGTCGGACACCCGGCCCTGCGCGTCCAGGGTGATGAGCATCTGCACCGAGGCCGTCCGGCCGGCGGCAGCCGCCTCGGCGGGGTAGACGGCCTCCACGGTGCGCACGAGCTCGGGCGGCTTGGTCAACACGGGGGTATGCACGCCCGCGTCCACCTCCTCGCGGCGCGCGCCCTCGTAGGCCTGGGCCCGGACGTGGGGTGCGACGAGCAGGAGGACGACGAGCAGCGACCAGGGCGAGAAGCGGGGGAAGGTCACGGTGACCGCATTTAAGCCACGAGTGGACCCCCCGAAGAACAAGAAGTCTTAACCGAACACGCCGCCCGTGGGCCGCCAGAGCGCGTAGCCGTGGTCGAGCAGCCACGGCTCCAGCACCAGGCCCTCCACGCGCCTGGACAGCCCCTGGAGCGAGTGACGGAAGGCCTCCGGGGGAGACACGTGCCCCCCAGCGCGCGCCGCGCTCCACGCTTCTGTCCAGTAGACGAAGAAGTCATGGATGGGCTCGCCGGGTTTCACCCTGCGGCGAAAGTCGCGGGGCAGCCAGTCGCGGAAGAGCACGGGGGCGAAGCCGCGGCTGAAGTCCGTGTGGAACAGCAGCGCCTCGCGCGCCAGCCCCGACCCCGTGCGCCGCAGCAGGTGGGACACGCCCACCGCGCCCGACGTGTCCGTGCTCCCCTCCACCAAGAGGCCACCCTCCAGCAGCCGCTCGCCCAGCACTTGGTGGACGCCGGGCACGTCCTCGGCGCGGTAGCCCCGCAGCAGGTTGGTGGCGCGGATGAGGCGGACGGTCTCGTCCGGCCGCAGGGGCAGCGTGAAGCCGCCCTCGCGGAAGTCGGTGAGCGCGTCGGCATGGACGCGGGCGGACGCCACCCGGGCCGGGTCCGCCTCCACACCCACCACGCGCAGCGCGGCGTTCACCTCCCGGAAGGCCCGCGCGCTCTCGAGCGTGGTCCACGGCTGCTCGCCCAGGCCCACGTCCACGAACACGGCCCGCGCCCAGTCGCCGTCCTGGCGCGTGAGCAGGGGCCGCTCGTGGTGGAGCAGGTAGGCGTCCAGCGCCTGGAGGCGCCCCTCGGAGGTCCGTCCGCGCATGGGCTCAGGAGGCGCGGAAGCGGTAGAGCGCCGCGGGCTTGGAGGCCGTGCGCCGCACGCCCGGCGCGGGCTCCAGCACCCCGTCCTCGACGAGCCGCTTCACCTTGCGGCGGAAATTGCCCGGGTCCTGCGCCTCGCCCTTCACGGCGGAGAAGACCGTGCGCAGCTCCGGAATGGTGAAGCGCTCGGGCACGAGCGAGAACGCCAGCGCGGAGGTGTCCAGCTTGTCGCGCATGCGCGCGAGCGCCACCTGGAGGATGTGCCCATGGTCGAAGGCGAGCGTGCTGCCGACCAGGTCCGCCACGGGCGCCCAGAACGTCTCCTCCGCGTCGCCGCCCGCGCGCACCCGCGGGCAGAGCTCCGGCCGCACCAGCGCGTAGTACGCCACCGACAGCACCCGCATGCGCGGATCCCGTCCCGGCCGCCCGAAGGTGGCGAACTGCTCCAGGAGCACGTCCCCGGGCGCGAGCCCCGTCTCCTCCTGGAGCTCGCGCGCCGCCGCCAGGTCCAGGTCCTCGCCCTGGTCCTCCACCCCATCGCCCACGCGCAGGAAGCCCCCCGGCAGCGCCAGGTGCCCCTCGAAGGGCGCCTCGCCCCGGCGGATGAGCAGCACGTGCAGCGCGCCGTCCACCAGCGTCAGGATGACCAGGTCCACCGCCACCGCCGGGCGCGCATGGGGCGCCAGGCTCTGGCGGGCTCGCAGGACGTCCGGAGCCCTCACGCGTCGATCGGGTCGGTGGTCCGTACCACCCGCATGCCCGCCTCGCGCAGCGCCTGGATGCCAGCGTCGGCCAATCGAGGAAAGTCCAGCGCTGGCGGCAGCGGATGAATCATGGGCGGCCGCACGGGGCTCATCGCGTCCTCGAGGATGTAGATGCGCTTCATCAGGGAGCGGTCCGTCGCCTCGATGGCCTGCTTGAGGTCCATCAGCGTGGACAGCACGCAGTGGGACTTGGCCTGGCCGAAGACGTAGACGCGATCGAAGGCGCGCAGGTAGTCGAAGAGCTTCTGGTTGAACTCGCCCACCTTCTGCCCCGCGAGGTCCTTCACCTCGGGGGACAGCACGGAGTAGCTCTCGGTGAGGGGCTCCTCGCCCTTGAGATCGAAGCGCGTGGGCGTGTCGCGCGCCACGGCGTGGAAGAGGCTCGCCTCCATGACCGAGGGCAGCAGCGCGTGGCCGAGGCTGCCGAGCAGCGAGTGGTAGGGCCAGATGGTCAGCACGTAGCGGCCCGAGGACTCCAGGTTCTCGCAGTAGGCGAGGCTCTTCTCCGGCTGACGCGTGGCGCGCCAGCGGCCCGAGCGGACCTCCGCCGCGGTGATGACCGTCATGGGCGCGGGCGGGTTGCCGCGCGCGTCCCGCCACCAGTCCGGGTGGAAGATCTGGAAGGCGTTGTGCGTGTCCAGGGAGAAGACGAGCGAGGTGATCTTCTCCAGGTTCGAGTACAGCCAGGTCAACGTGCGCCGGGTGTCCTCCACCGCGCCGGGCACGAAGAGCGCGCCCTCGGGAAGGCAGAAGCCCACCTGCACGTCGATGCCGAAGGCGGCGATGCGCAACCGGTCCTCGCTCGCGGGCCGGAGCTTGTGCTCGGCCGCGTACTTGCGGGCCTCCGCCGTCACCAGCGCGGAGCGCTCCAGGTACAACGTGTTGACCTGCTTCTCGTTGTAGAACGACGGGATGGGCAGCGACATGACGACCTCCGGGGGGACACTCAGCTGGCGATGGGGGCGGCGGCGACGGGCTTGTGGGGGAAGTGCCGCTCGCGCAGCTCGTCCACCAGGGCCTGGGTGGCCGCCGTGTACGCGATGCGCGGCGCGGGCTCGCTCTCCGCGGGCGTGGTGTCCGCGGCCGCGCCGCTGAGCAGCACGTAGCCCTCGGGCGGCGCCTCGCCGTGCTGCCCCACGAGGCCGATGGGCCCCGTGCCACTCACCCGGCGGAACACCACCGGCGTGCCCGGGATGCTCTGCTTGCCCTCGGCCAGCTCGTTGCCGAACTTCATGGTGGGCACATGGCCCGTGCACGCCAGCTTGTAGACGGCCGCCACGCGGTCACGCGTGAAGGGGCTCGCCATGGTGCGCGCCACGATGAAGCCGCCGTAGCCGTAGAACTGCTGCGAGGGCTCCCAGCCGAACTCGGCGCGCAGGGCCTCGAACTCGCGCGTGGCCTGGGCGTCCAGGCCGTCCTCCAGGATGAGCACCGGCTTGATGCCCTCCTGCTTCGCCCGCGACACCGCCAGCGTGTACTGCTTCTTCTTGTCGCCCGAGTCGAAGCGGATGGAGTCCCCCGCGTTGGGCTCCTCGTGGATGATGCGGAAGGCCGTGGGCAGCCCCGAGGCCAGCGTGTCGTAGGTGTCCAGGAGGAAGCTGGAGCGCTCGGGCCGCCGCTCGCGGATGGCGCGGAAGGCCGCCTCGTCCTGGCCGTAGCGCTGCACGTGCTCGTGGCCCATGGTGCCCACGGGAATCATCCCCAGCTTCTCGGCCAGGAGCACGTTGCTCGTGCGGGTCACCCCCGCCTCGTGACAGGCGCGCAAGGCGATCTCATGCTGCTGCAGGCACGTGGCCGCGCGCAGGCCCACCTCGAAGATGCGGCTCGCGTCCCCCACCGCCGCCACCAGGTCCTTCACCACCGCGACCACGCGCGCGTGATAGCCCTCCGTGTCCACCCGGATGGGCACGGGCGCCGCGCCCACCGCGTCCAGCGTCTCCAGGGCGATGCGCTTCTCCTCCTCGCACGACACCACGGCGAGCGCCTGGGCCAGCGCCTCGCGATCCGTGAGCGCCACCGAGGCCACCTGGATGCGGAAGTTGAGCTGGAGCAGCAACGGCTCCAGCCACGACACCAGCGCCGAGCTGCCCGTCAGCGTGAACACCGGCTCGCGCGGGTAGAAGCGCGCGCCCTTGGGCAGCGCCCGGATGACCAGCTCCTGCTTGCGGATGGCCGCCTTGAAGCCCGCCCCCATCTCGTAGCTGTTGCGCGCCAGGTAGGCGTAGTCCGCCTCGGTGGGCGTGGGCAGCAGCGCGCGCACGTAGGACGCGATGTCCAGGGGGACCACCTGCTGCCCTCCCTTGCGGTGCGAGTAGTAGAACGTCTCCCGGCGCAACGGCCAGCCGGCCTCGGCCATGCTGAACTTGTAGCCGTCCGTCGCGAGCAGCGGACTTCCCATGGATGTGCCTCCTGGGACGGCAATCTAGCGGGCGGGGAAAGGGTCAGCAACACTCTTTCTCGCGCATCCAGCCCGCTCCTGGGTCGTGGTTGAATCTCCGCCCGGATGCCGCCCTCCTCCCACCGCCTGCCCCGCGCGCTGCTGCTCAGCGTGGGCATGCATCTGGGTCTGGGCGTCTGGCTCTGGAGCCGGAGCGAGCCCGAGCCCCCTCCCGTGGAGCCGCTCCAGCATCCCACCCAGCTCCAGTTCGTGGAGGTCGAGATCCCCCTCCGCCCCGCGCCACCGTCGGCCCCGCCTGGGAGCACCCAGCCGATTCGCGCCCCCGCCCCCAAGGTCACGCGTCGGCTGTCCAAGCCCCTGTCCAACGCCGCGAAGGCCCCCGATTTGGAGGATGCCTCCGGCGGCTTGCATCCCACGTTCTTCACGCTGGGGCGGTCGATGCTCCAGCACTGGAACCCCGAGCCCTACCTGGCGGCCATCGGCTTCGAGGGCGCCTTCGCGATGAGCGTCGGCGCCCAGCACGAGGTGGGGCGCATCGTGGCGGCGGCCGACGCACGAGACAGGAAGGCCCTGCGCCGCGAGACGAAGCAGGCGGTCCGGACCGCCCGGCACACCCGGATGCACATCTTCCAGGATGCCCGGGGCCAGGTGCTCAGCGTGCGGGTCGTCGCCTCCAGTCATGATCCGCGCCTGGATGTCGTGGCGGTGCAGGCCCTCCTCGACGCCGCCAGGCGCCAGGGGCTCCTGGCCCCAGACCCCCCTCGTCAGGAGGGGGCCCTCGTGCGGAGCCTGTGGGAGGCGGAGCTCACCGTCGCCGAGCACCCTCCCGCGCCCGAGGGGGGCCTCGAGTTCAGCGCGGAGATGACGCCCACGCAGCTCCAGCTGCCCGCCGGGCAGCACCTCTACAAGCGCGTGCGACTGCTCGAGGTGCGCTAAGCGGCGCCGGACGCGGGACCCTCTCGCAGCCGCAGCGCGAGTCCCAGGGTCGCGAGGGCGAAGACGGTCATCACGCCCTCGGCGGCCACCGCGCCCCAGGACTGCATCACCCACACGGCGGCGAGGTTGGACAGCGCGTGCAGGCCCACGGCGCCCCAGTACCAACCGACGTGTCCTCGGGAGAAGCGCTGGAGCACGAGCACGCTGAAGCCCACGTGCATCACCACCGCGCCCAGGCGCTCGTACGCGCCCAGCAGCGGCTCCCACCAGCGCATCGCGGCCACGTGGGCCTGGGCGGCGCGGATCTGCTCGAGCTGCTCGGCGGGGAGCGACATCGCCGAGGGATCCATCCGCGAGAGGACCACCACGTTGACCAGCCCCAGCGCGGCCAGGCCCCCCACGAGCACGGCCGACTCCAGGCCGCCGTGCCCCAGGCCCAGGCCCACGGCGTCCTTCCACCGCCGCAGCTCCCGCAAGGGGTACTTGAAGGCCACGAGCCGCGCGGTCTCCTCGAACAGGCCCGCGGACAGGCTCAGCACCACGAGCCACAGCAGGCGCAGGGACTCGGAGGCCTTGAGCGCGTCGCGCAGCAGGTATTGCACCCCCCACACCGCGGGCACGCGGGTGAGCAATTGCGAGAAGGTGAAGGTCAGGACCCCCACCCCCACGGTCTTCCAGGCGATGCCCCAGCGCCGCCGCGCCGCCAGCACGAGCAGGACGGGCATCAGCACGTCGAAGACGATGGCGACGCCGAAGCTGGCGATCAGGCGGGAGTCGAGCGGCGCGGACACGTCACGGACACCTGGGAGAGAGGGGACTCAGCGCTTGCCGCGCGCGCGGGGCTTGCTCGCCGAGCCCTGGCCGTACACGCGCTGGTAGTCCTTCATGCTGCGCACGATGACCTCGTGGGCCTCCGAGCGATCGTACATCTCGACGATCTCCACCGAGCGCTTGGCCTGGCT
Source organism: Archangium primigenium (assembly GCF_016904885.1). Lineage (NCBI taxonomy): Bacteria > Pseudomonadati > Myxococcota > Myxococcia > Myxococcales > Archangiaceae > Melittangium > [Archangium] primigenium. The sequence continues at coordinate 2,879,581 of NZ_JADWYI010000001.1, read as the reverse complement.
GGGGATCTGCTTGTAGGTCAGGAAGTAGTGCTTGAGCCGCTCCACGAGCGCCGTGGGCAGCTGCGCCACGTGCTGGAAGGCGCCGTAGACGAGGTCCGACTCCAGCACGGCGATGATCTTGTCGTCGGCCTCGTTGCCGTCGACCATGCGAAAGCCCCCCACCGGCACCGCGCGCACCAGCAGCGCGCCCGTGGGAATCACCTTCTCCGTCAAGACGCAGATGTCGAGCGGGTCGCCATCGCCCTTGATGTCCTTGATGCCGGTGCGGTCCGCGCAGCGCTTGGCCACCAGCTCGTCGCAGTACGTCTGGGGCACGAAGCCGTAGAGCGTGGGGCACTGGCTGGAGAAGCGCTGGGGCCGGTCCAGGCGCAGGATGCCCGCCTCCTTGTCGAGCTCGTACTTCACCGTGTCGGTGGGGACGATCTCCACGTAGGTGGTCACGGTCTCCGGGGCTTCCTCGCCCGGGGAGATGCCATGCCACGGGTGGGCCTGGAAGTTGTGGGTCTGCGGCTTCTTGGGGGCCATGTCACTCACCTACGAATTCGTGTGCCGGGAAGAGAAGCACGTCCGAGATGGACTCCACGCCCAGCAGCAACATCAGGATCCGGTCCAACCCCACGGCGATCCCCGCCGAGGGCGGCATTCGCCCTACCGCGTCGAGGAAGCGCTCGTCCAGTGGATAGACGGCCCGGCCCGCATCGCGGCGGAATTGTTGCTCCTCCATCAGCCGGGTGCGCTGCTCCACCGCGTCCGTCAGCTCGGAGAAGCCATTGGCCAGCTCCAGGCCCCGGGCGTAGAGCTCGGTGCGCTCGGCCACGGCGGGCTCTCCGGGCTTGAGCCGCGCCAGGGACGCCATGGAGGCGGGGTACTCGGTGAGGAACGTGGGGCGCTCGTGGCCCAGCCCCCGCTCCACCTTCTGCAGGAAGAGGTGGAAGAAGACGTCGTCGAAGAGCAGGGCGTCGCCGGTGCGCACCCCGGCCGCCTCCGCCGCCCGCTTGAGCGAGGGCCCGTCCGGACAGGCGCGCAGGTCCACCCCCGTGGCGCGCAGCACGGCGTCGCGCACGGACAGGCGCTCGTAGGGGGTCCGGGAGAAGAAGCCGTCGCCGCCCACGGCCCGGTCCGCCTCGGCCAGCGCGCCCTCCAGGTCCGCCATGATGGCGTGGTAGTCCGCGTGGGGCCGGTAGAACTCCAGCATCGTGAACTCGGGGTTGTGCGTGGGCGACACCTCCCCGTTGCGGAAGACCTTGCAGATCTGGAACAGGGGCCCCGCGCCGTCCGCGAGCAGCCGCTTCATCGCGTACTCGGGGCTGGTGTGCAGGTAGAGCGACCGGCGCCGGCCCACGTTCGTCTCGGGGACGAAGGGCGCCTCGAAGGGCGTGATGTGGGGCTCCATGCCGGGGGTCGGCACGAGCAGGGGCGTGTCCACCTCCAGGTAGTCACGCTGGGTGAAGAAGCGGCGCAGGGCCGAGTAGAGCGTCTGTCGGGCGGTGGCCGCGCGCCACTGGACTGGATTGGGCATGGGCGGCGCGGACGTTACATTGCGCGTCCCATGCGCCCAAGGCTTCCCGCACTCGTTCTCGGTATTGGTCTCGGTCTGCTCGGCGGGTGTGCCACGCCGAAGCCCCCCGCCCCGCCCCCTCCCACCGAGGCGCAGCGGCTCGCCGAGGAGGTGGCCCGGAGCACCACCGAGGCCCAGGCCCTGCTCGAGGCGCAGGATCTGCTGGTCTGGAACTTCTGGACGGAGGGCACCCAGGGGGACATGGCGGCCACGTACACGGGGCGCGAGGGGCTCTTCACCCTGGAGGCCATCCGCAAGATTGAACGCCTGCGCCAGCTCGACGCCGAGCCCCGGCAGGTGCGGGCCCTCACCGCGCTGCAGTCGCACTTCGCCGGCGAGTACCTCTCCCAGCAGCTCGCCGAGGTGAACGACGCGCTGGCCAACCTGGAGGCCTCGCTCACGTTCCAGGTGGACGGCCACGACGTGCGCTGGCACGAGCTGGAGCGGCTGCTGGCCAACGAGCGCAGCGCGCTCAAGCGCCGGGCGCTCTACACGGCGGCCACGCCCGCGCTGGAGCGGCTCACCCCGCTCATCCGCAAGCGCGAGGAGCGCACCGAGGCGCTGGTGCGCGAGCTGGGCTACGCCTCCTACGAGGCCTTCGGGGGCGAGCTGCGCCAGGCGGACCTGGGCCGGCTGGGCGTCCTGGCCGAGGAGGTGCTCCAGGCCACGGAGGCGCCCTACCAGGTGGTGATGGAGCGGCTGTCCCAGCGCGAGTTGGGGCAGGCCTACGCGAAGCTGACGCGGGCGGACCTGCCCCGGCTGTTCCGCGGACGGGAGGTGGAGGGGCTGTTCCTCAAGGGCGAGGGCCTGCTGCGCGCGCACGGCACGCTGGCGGGCATGGGCATCGACCTGGGGGAGATGAAGAACGTGCGCATCGACGCCCGGGCGGACGTGAAGCGCAAGAACCCGCGGCCGCTGGCGCTCGGCATCCGGGTGCCCCAGGACGTGCGGCTGTCGGTCAAGCCGGTGGGCGGCGCGCTGGAGCAGGTGCGGCTGCTGCACGAGTTCGGCCACGCGCTGCACTACGCCTTCACCCAGGAGCCGCGCTTCGAGCTGGCCAAGCTGGGCAACCCCACCGTCACCGAGACGTACGCGGCCCTCTTCGAGGACCTGATGGACGACCCGGTGTGGCTGGAGGAGCACGCGGGGCTCAAGGACAAGGAGCGCAGCGACTACCTGGCGGCGGCGAGCGCGCACAAGCTGTTCCTCATCCGTCGCGCGGCGGGCCGGCTGCTCTACGCGCTCGCCCTGCACCGGCCGGGCGCGGACGCGCGCGCGCTGTACCAGGCGATGCTCGAGCGCGTGGACGGCATGCCGGCCTCGGCCGACGACGTGGCGCGCTACCTCGTGGACCAGGAGGACTTCTTCCAGTCCGCGGACAACTTCCGGGCGTGGTTCCTCGCCGGCCAGCTCCAGGGCCAGCTCAAGGCGCGCTTCGGACCGGCGTGGTGGCACAGCCTGGAGGCGGGCACGTTCCTCAAGGGCCTGTGGGCCCAGGGCAACGCGCTCTCGGCGCGCGAGCTGGCGCGCGGCCTCGGGGATGAGGGCATCGTGCCGGACGTGCTGCTCTTGCGCCTGGGCACCACCCTGGGCGTGCCCATGAAGCTGGGCTCCCACGAGGAGCCCGCCCCGCCCGCTTCCGCTCCTTAGAACGGCAGGTCGTTCGCGAAGTTCTTCAGGTCCTGCGACGGCCGGAGCTCGGGGTCCGGCTTGATCATCAGCGGCGAGGTCCGGATGTCCAGCAGCTCGCGCAGGCTGGGCTTCACGGACTCGGGGGAGGACTCGAGGGCCGGCTGGGACTTGTCCAGCTGCTTGAGCTGCTTCACGGCGTTCTGCGGGGACACGTTGCTGTTCGAGTCGGTGAGGTCGGCCACCTTGTCCAGCGCCTTGTCGGCCCAGGCGAGGTTCTCCACCCCACCCTCCTGGAGCTGCTGGCGCACGTCCGCGAGCACGTTGCGCGCGGCGTTGTCGACCTGGCGGGGGGTCACGCGATCCGACAGGCCGAGGTCGGGCTTCACCGACATCGTGTGCGTCGACTGGATCATGGCGCGCGTGCTCAGCTTGTTGCTCAGGTCGTCCAGCTTCCCGGTCAGCGCCTCGCGGGCCACGTCCTGCACCCGGTTCTGCGCCGACTGCGGGCTGAGCTCCACCGGCAGCTTCAGGTTCTGCAGGGCGTCCGGCCGCTGCATGGGGCCCGGACCCACGAACTTCTTGAACGACGCCCCCGGGCTGTCCAGCCCGCCCACGTCGAACTGATCTCTCGGCAGCGCCTCGTGCGCGAGCCGCCCCATCTTGTTGTCCACCATCCCCATCGGACCCATCGGGGCGGCGGGCTGCGTGGCCTGAGCGGCGGGCGTCGGGATCTGGCTGGCGGCGGAGGAGAACGCAACGGGACGCTGGGAGATGGAGTTGATGGACATGGCGGGTCTTCTTTCGGAAGCGGCGAGGTCGAGGTCGAAGGGGCCGCCGTGTCGCGCGGCCATGCTGGGACCTAAAGCAGGGCGCGTGCCAACCCGCCGTCCTCCCTCATGCCCTGGAAAATCAAGCACTTGGCTCGGTGGCCCACGTTTCCTCGGACCCCTTGCCCGGGCCCCGGGTGGTGACACCGAGCACCCCATGGTGTCTGGAGTCACCAAGACGCGGCACCAGGGGCCCGGAAACGACGAAGGCCTCCACCCCGCGTGGGGAGGGAGGCCTTGGGCGTCACGTGCCGGAGCACGCGCGGGACTACAGGAGCTTCATCAGCTCGGCGCGCTTGGCGGTGTACTCCTCATCGGAGAGCACACCCGCGTCCTTGAGTTCCTTGATCTCCTTGAGGCGCTGCGCCGGGGTGCGCGTGTCCGCCGGGGCCGCCGCCTGAGGCTGCGGGGGCGGCTGCTGGAACTGACCCGCCTGCCCACCACCGCCGCCGTGCTGGCCCGGCTGCTGGTTGTTGGCGAAGGCCTGGGCCATGCCGAACCCCATGCCCATGCCCATGCCCTGCAGCGCGCCATCCGAGCCGCCACCGCCCTTGGCCATGCCCTCGGACGCGCCCAGCATCGCCTGACCCTGCGCGTACTGCTGGAAGCCGCCGGCCAGACGCGAGTACGCCACGTCCTTGGACAGCTTCTTGAGCGTGGCCTCGTCCTCTTCCTTGATGCTGATGTGGAAGTTGCCCATGCGCACCACGGTCAGGCCGTAGCTGTCCACATGGGGCTTGAGGCCGGCGATGACCTCGGTCTCGATCTCCTCGGTGTACGCGCCGCTCGTCACGTCCAGCAGCGGCCAGCGCTTCTTGACCAGCAGCTCGGCGATGCGGTCGCGCGTCACCTTGAGGACCTGGTTCTTGAACCAGCCCACGAAGTCCGCGTTGGACGTGCGGCCCATGCCCACCAGGCCCACCACGAGCTGCTCCGGCTCCGTCACGCGGATGGAGAAGTCACCGTAGACCATGGTGCCGATGCCCAGGCCCGTCTCCGGGTCGCGCACGTCGCCGATGGGGCCGCCGAACTTCAGCCCGGTGATCTCCCGCGTCGAGACGAAGAAGACCTCGGTGATGAAGAGGTTTCCGCCCGTGAAACCCTCGATGAGGCGGCCCAGGAAGGGGATGTTCTTGCTGTCGAGCTGGTGACGGCCCGGCCCGAGCTTGCCCTCCACCTTCCCGTCCTTCACGAAGAGGGCGACCTCGTCGGCATCGACGGTGAGCTGGGTGAGCATCCGGATGTTCTTCTCCGGATACTTGTAGACAATCTCCCCCTTCGCCTCGTCGGCGCGCGCGATGAAGTTGCGCTGCGACTCGTTCTTGATCGTACCGAAGAATCCCATCGTGCTTTCGTCGCCTCCAAGAGACCGCGTCGACCACCGGGAGCCCACGCCGCCCACCTACCTTGAACGAATAACGCCGGGACTCATTGCATTCCCGACGATCGCTCCGCTCCCGGCCTGTTCCCCGACCATGACAGATAAAACGCGCTCTTGGCCAGTCAAGCGGACGAGCCCCCGTTGACGGGCGATCAACCCCACCGGTTCAAGAGCCGCTCGCGATCCAGCAGACGGACACTCGCCCACAAGAGCGCCAGGTCCAGCAGCAGCACCACGATTCCCTGAGACGCGTAGTAAGCGGGACCCGCGCGCAGGAAGCCCGCGATCTGCCCCGCCACCAGGCCCACGAGCGGCAGGACCACGAGCGCGGCGAGCTGCTGCGCCGTGCGAGCCTCGGCCACGCGCGCGGAGATGATGACGGCCACGCCGTTGCCGAAGAAGGCGAAGAGCGGCGCCAGGATGAGCACGCCGAAGAGCCACAGGGAGTTGGGCATGAGCAGCCCGTCACCCAGGGGCCAGCCCACCACGTCCACGCCCACGCACAAGAGCACGAAGGCCACCCAGGAGATGAGCACCGCGGGCACCAGCGAGGCGAGGCTCTTGCCCACCACCAGCTCCAGGGACGTCACCGGCGAGGCCAGCAGGGGCTCCAGGGTGCGCCGCTCCCGCTCGCCCGCCACGCTCTGCGAGGAGATGAGGATGGGCACGAACACCGGCATCACCAGGAACATGCCGAACCAGTCCATCAACGTGCGCTCCACGAGGAAGCGGCCCGCGTTGAAGTCCCGAGGCAGGGACGGGTCGTAATAGAGGGCGATGACCCGCAGGTTGGTGTCGGAGGGGTCGCGCACGTACGTCCACACGACGATGACGGGCACCACCACCAGCACCAGCGGCAGCGCCGCCATGGCGAGCAGGAGCGAGGGGTTCTTGCGCAGGTCCAGGAAGTCCTTCCAGAAGACCGCCAGCGCGCGCCGGGGATGGAAGCTCATGGCGCCTCCTTTCCGTCGCGGATGAGCTCCAGGTAGACTTCCTCGAGCGGGCGCAGGGCCGGCACGGCGCTGCGCACGCGGGCTCCGGCGCCCACCAGACAGGCCACCACGTCGGGCGTCTGGGCCTCGTCCGTCAGCATCACCCGCAGGCGTCCCCCCTCGGCGAGCGAGGGCGGCGCGAAGGGCAGCGCGGCCAGGGCCGGAACGAACCGCTCCGCGTCCCCCTCCACCTTCACCTCCAGCGCGCTGCCCGCGCGCCGCAAGTCCTCGAGGGGGGCGAGCGCCAGGAGCCGGCCCTTCACCACCGCCACCCGGGTGCACAGCCGTTCCACTTCCACGAGGTTGTGCGAGCACAGCACGAGCGTGCGGCCCTCGGCCGCCAGCTCCGCCACCGCGTCGCGCACCGTGCGCGCCGACTCGGGATCCAACCCGCTGGTGGGCTCGTCCAGGAAGAGCACCTGGGGCTCGTGCACCAGCGTGCGCACGATGGCGAGCTTCTGCCGCATGCCCTTGGAGAAGCTCCCGCAGGGCTCGTCCTCCCGGCCGCCGAGCCCGAAGCGCTCGAGCCACGCCTGGGCCCGGGGCCAGACACGGCGCTCGTCCAGTTCGTGCAGCTTCATGAAGAAGCGCAGGTTGTCCCGGGCGCTCAGCCGCTCGTAGAGCCCGGGCTGCTCGGTGAGCAGGCCCACGGCGCGGCGCAGCGCCTCGCCCTGGGTACGCACCGAGTGGCCCCACACGTGCGCCTCGCCCTCCGAGGGCTTCAGCAGCCCCGTGAGCATGCGCACGGTGGTCGTCTTGCCGGCGCCGTTGGGCCCGAGCAGGCCGAACACCTCGCCGGGACGCACGTCGAAGGTCAAACCCTCCACCGCCGTGCGCGCACCGAAGCGCTTGGCGAGGCCCTGCACGGAGATGCCGCTCAATCGATGGTCACCAGGACGAACTTGTTGTTGATGTCGCGGTCGATGACCGTGACGGTCTTGTCGGCGCCCGCGGTCTGGCGCAGCACGTTGAGCCGGTTGTGCTCCACGAGCGCCCACTCCCGGCCGGGCTGATCCACGAAGGGCTTGAGCTTGGGCGTCTCGCGGATCTGCTTCACGGTGTTGCGCGAGTAGAACGTCTCGCCGCGCCAGTTCATGAGGTAGGCGGTGATGGGCTCGCCCGGCTTGCGCTGGGCGTAGTAGCGCCAGAACAGGTCGCGCTGGGTCCAATGGTGGGACAGGTCCACCCAGTGGCCCCAGCTGAACCAGAGCGCGAAGCCCGCCGCGAGCGCCCAGAACGTGCCGTAGAGCAGCACCCGCATCCGCAGGAGCGCGGCCACCACGGCCAGGCCCCCGGCCACGAAGAAGGCATAGCCGAGCATCATCTTCACGTTGACCGGCTCGGACAGGGTCTTGAGCAGCGCGTCGCTGGCCAGCGTGCCTCGCCAGCCCCGCGCGAGGCAGCCCAGGCCCACCACCCACAGGAGCCCCGTGAAGGCCCACAGCCCCGTGCGCGACTCCGCGTCCGCGCGCCAGGCCTGCCACGCGAGCCACGCCCCCACGAGCACCAGCGCGCCGCCCGCCACCGGCGTGGCGGCCACCGAGCCGGGCGCCGCGAGCGGCACGACGAAGGCCGCCCCCAGCCCCAGGCACACGAGCGCCACGGCGCGCGAGACGGGCGAGGCCCCCGCGCGCGGGGGAAACACGCCCAGCGCGAGGTAGAGGCCCACGGCGAGCAGCACCGCCGCCAGCACGTCACCCGCCCACAGCGGCCGGGAGGAGAACATGGCGATGGGCTTGGTGACGAGCTCCAGCGGGTAGGGCCGGTCGTAGTTGTAGACGAAGAGGTCGGTGAAGGCCTTGGGGTTGCCCGCCAGGTCATGGCCCACGAGCAGGAACAGCACCAGGCCCAGCACCAGGCTCATGGCGTGGGCGCCGATGCCCTCTTCCCAGAGCCGGTCCACGAACAGGGCGATGAGCACCGCGAGCCCCGGCAGCACGGGGAACACGTAGTGGTGGAACTTGGTGGCCGAGGAGGACAGGAGCGTGAAGGAGAAGGCCACCCACAACACGGCGATGAGCGCCAGGTGCTCGGCCTTGTCCGGGGAGCGCGGACGCAGCCGCGTGGCCAGGGCGAAGGCCCCCGGCACCAGGGCCACCCAGGGGAAGATGGCGAAGCCCCCCTGCTCGATGAAGTACACGAAGGAGCCGCCCGGCGTGGTGGTATGCACCCCCGCGCTCAGCCGGTTGAGGTGATCGTGGATGAAGAAGCGGTACCAGAAGCGCTTGCCCTCGTCGTCCACGCCCTCGAAGAGGCAGAGCACCAGGTACCAGGGCACCGCCACCGCCGCGAACACGAGGATGCCCGTGCCCAGCCGCATCCGGTAGAGCTGCGCCCACACCACCGGCATGGGCCGCGTGCCCGCGCGCACCTCGGCGCGCACGCCCCGCTCCAAGAGCCAGCGCAGGTGGGCGTTGATGCTCGCGCCGTCATACGGCACCACCGCGAAGAGCGCGTAGAGCATCAGGATGATGGCGGGCAGGCCCACGCCGAGCAGGCCCTTGGCCAGGGTGGACAGCCCCAGGAAGACATAGAAGGCGTACCACCACGCGGCGCGGTGGCGCGTCGTCTCGTCGAGCTGGCCCACGAGCGCGCAGGCCATGGCGCACACGAGCGTGGTGACGAAGGGCGTGTCCGTCACCGTCTGGCGCGTGAGCAGGAAGTAGAGCGGCATGGTGGCCAGCACGAAGCCCGTGGCCAGGCCCGCCCGCGCGCTCACCACCCGCGCCACCGCGAGCGACAGCAGCGCCACGGCCGCGATGCTCAAGAGCGCGAAGGGCATCCGCATGCCCCACTCCGTATAAAGACCCAGGGCGCCCTCGGTGCGCAGCGTGCCCACCACCTGCATGCCCAGCGCCTGCATCCACATGGTCAGCGGCGGCTTGGAGAAGAACCAGGCGTTCTCCCAATAAGGGAACACGTAGTCCCGGCGCTGCACCATCTCCCGGCCCACCTCGCCGTAGTGCGTCTCCCACGGGTCCCACAGCCCCACCGCGCCCAGGTAGGGCACGAAGAGCAGCGCGGCGAAGGCGGCCGTGGCCAGGGCGACCCGCAGGGAGGGCTCCAGCCCCAACCACCGCTTCATCCAGGGCTCCCGCGCCAGCTCCCTGCCCAGAATGGCGTCGGTGAAGGTCCGCGGCTCCTGCCGCACTCCGTTGCTCTCCACGGGCAAGTCGCCTCCGTCCACGGGGTCCCCGGCTCCGGCTCCGGGTGGCGGCCTTATATCCCCGCCCCCCTCCAGGGTCGACCACCACCCGACGCACGGCCCGCCACCGGGCACGGGCGCCGGGCGGCCGGACCCCCCTCGGCCACCTGTCGGATGGACATCACTCCTGTCAAGGGTCTTGCTACGCTAAAAGCCCTGTCGTTTGGCGCAGATACCCTTCTTGAGGTGCCTGGGGGCGTTCTGCTATAGCTGTAAGGGGACTCTACTCGTGCTGAAGCTCATCATCGAAGACGACGAAGGGCGAAAGACCGTCGTTCCCTTCATGCGCGACGAGATCACGATCGGTCGTCAGGAGGGAAACACCATCCGCCTGACCGAGCGCAACGTGTCTCGGCGCCACGCCCGCCTCTTGCGCCAGAACGGGCACGTGGTCGTGGAGGATCTGGGCAGCTACAACGGCGTGCGCATCAACGGCGAGCGCATCCAGGGACCTGCCCAGGTCGGTGACGGCGATCTCATCCAGATTGGCGACTACGACCTGGCACTCCAGCAGGAGGCCGCGGTCCAGCCGCCCATCGCGCCCACCATCCGGGTGCCCAGCGCGGCGCTCCAGGCCGCCCTCGAGGACGGCGAGCGCACGTCCGAGGACGAGCTCGAGGACCCGCCCGACGCCCATGACGAAGGCGACACGCCCTCCACGCCCGACCAGCGCCGCCACGCCACCGCGGTCATCCGGCTGGATCAGGTGGAGGCCAACCGGCCGCGCCGCGCCGTGCAGGTGCCCGCGGAAGACGCGCCCCATCTGGTGGTGGTGAGCCCCGAGTTCAAGGGGCAGGAGTTCGCCTGCATCAGCACCGAGATGCGCGTGGGCCGCACCGAGGACAACGACATCGCGATCGATCACCGGTCGCTGTCGCGGCTGCACGCCAAGATCGTCCGCGAGGACACGGGCGAGTGGCGCGTGCTCGACATGCAGTCGGCCAACGGCCTGAGCGTCAACGGCGAGAGCTACGCCCAGGCGCCCCTGAACCACGGCGACCTGCTGGAGCTGGGCCATGTGAAGCTGCGCTTCGTCGGTCCGGGCAAGAGCACCGACGGCCTGCTGCATGACGGCTCGGCCAAGGGCTCGCGCAAGGGACTCGTGCTGGGCCTGGTGGGCGTCGTGGCCATCGGCGCGCTCGGCGGCGCCGCCTGGTTCGTGTTCGGCAACAAGGAGCCGGCCCCCGTGCCGCCCGTGGCCACCAACACCCCGCCCGCGCCCCCGACCCCGCCCGTGATGGACACGCCACCGGCCGCGCCCTCGCTCGAGGACACCCTCAAGAGCGCCCAGGCCTCCATGGACGCGCGCGACTTCGACGCCGCGGTGGCCACGCTCGAGGGGCTCGACGCCAAGGGCCAGCCGTCCACCGCGGCCAGCGAGCTGCTCACCCTGGCGCGCGCCGAGCAGACCGCGTCCAAGAACCTGGCGCTGGCGCAGCGGGAGTTCGGCGCGGGCAAGTTCGCCGAGGCCCAGAAGGCCCTGGCCGCCTCGGCCACCACGCGCGCCTTCGCCACCGAGTACGCCGACCTCAAGCAGAAGGTGGACACCGCGCTCAAGCCGAGCACCGGCACCAAGCCCACCGCCGCGACCCCCACGGCCGCGAACACGGCGGACGTCGCCGAGAAGACCTATAACGAGGGCGCGCAGTTGCTGCGCGAGAAGAAGTACAAGGAAGCGGAAGCCTCCCTCAAGAAGTGCATCGCCACCGATCCGGGTTTCGCCCCCTGCTACATGTTGATGGGCAGTGTGGTGGCCCGGCTCAATCGCCCCGCCGAGGGCGCCAAGTATTACCAGGAGTTCCTGAGGCTCGCGCCCAACGATCCGAAGGCGGTCCAGGTCCGCAAGCTGGTGGATGAGTACGAGAAGAGTCAAAAAACCACGGGGGATGGCAAGTAGCCCCAGGGCCGCGCCGCACTCAGTGGGCCACTGACGTGCCCCCTTCACCCAAGGAGAAGGTTCGTGCAGATCCGTATCCTGGTAGTCGATGACGAGCAGGACAACTGCGACTACCTCAAGCTCGTCCTCATGCGGGAGGGCTACGACGTCGTGACCACGACGGATCCCACCAAGACGGTGGAGATCCTGCGCAGCGCCGACTTCCACCTCGTCATCCTGGACATGATGATGCCCGTCATGTCCGGCACCGAGGTGCTGGAGCACATCCGCAAGTACGACACGGACGTCGCCGTCATCGTCGCCACCGCCTACCCCACGGTGGACACGGCCGTGGCCTCGTTGAAGAACCAGGCCAGCGACTACGTGAAGAAGCCCATGGAGCCGGAGCAGTTCCTAGGCGCCGTGCGCAACGCGCTCGCCAAGAAGGGCCTGTCCCAGGACCCCGAAGCGGACCTGCACCGCGCCATCGGCCGCACCATCCGCGACGCGCGCAAGACGCAGGACCTCACCCTCAAGCAGCTCGCGCGCCGCACCGGCCTGTCCGTGTCGCTGCTGTCGCAGATCGAGCGCGCCGAGTCCTCGGCGTCCATCTCGTCGCTCTACAAGATCGCCTCCGCGCTGCAGTTGCGCATGGGCGAGCTGTTCGGCGACACCTGAGTCGTGGCGGGGGAGCGAGGCCGCTCCCCCGCTGGGCCTCAGCGCCCGTGGAAGCGGGGCGGACGCTTCTCCAAGAAGGCCGCCTTGCCCTCGCGGGCATCCTCGCTCGCGAAGGCCCGTGCCCGCGTGTCGCGCATCCGCCGCGACGCCTCCTCGGACAAGGCGGGACGCGCGAGCAGGTGGAAGCCCTCCTTCATGCCCGCCACCGCCAGGGGGGCCTGCTGCGCGAGCGTCCGGCACAGCTCCATCGCCCGACGGTCGGCCTCCGCCGAGCACTCGTCCAACAGCCCCCAGGCCAGCGCCTCGCGCGCGTCCAGCCGACGCCCGGACAGGAAGAGCATCTTCGCGCGCGACAGGCCCACCAGGCGCGTCGCGCGCGACAGGCCCGCCATCGCGTAGACGATGCCCAGCCGCGCTGGCGGCATGCAGAAGAGCGCCGTCTCCAACCCCACGCGGAAGTCACACGCCATCGCCAGGTCGAAGCCCGCGCCAAACGCCGCGCCATTCACCAGGGCCACCGTGGGCAGGGGCAGGGTCTCCAGCCGCTCCAGGCACGCCATCAGCGCGTCATCTGGCAGCCGCTCGGCGGTGGGCGCCGCCAGCCCATGCAGGTCGTAGCCCGAACAGAAGACACTCCCCTCGCCCGACAGGAGCACGGCCCGCGCCCGCGACGGCGCCTCGCTTAGGGCCTCGTCCAGCCGGGCCACCAGGGCGTCGTCCAGGGCGTTGCGCCGCGCGGGGTTGGACCACCGGAGGACCAGGACCCCGTCCTCGCCCCACTCCACCGCCAGCGACGCACCCGACGCCGTCATTCCGGCTCCACGACCACCAGCACGTCCCCCTCGCTGACCGACTGGGATTCCTGGCAACGCAGCTCCCGAACGATCCCCGCCCCCTCCGTCTCCACCGGCATCTCCATCTTCATGGACTCGAGGATGACGAGCGTGTCGCCCGCGGCCACCCGCTGTCCCACCTCGACCAGAATCTTCCACACCGTCCCGGTGATGTGCGCCGCCACGTCCGCCATCGCTGTGCTCCTCCCTGGATGTATCGCCTGTGCGCTCACGGCCTCGCGTGCTGCTCGAGGAAGCGCGTGTTCAACGTCCCCGCCTGGAACACCGGATCGCGCAGGATGCGCAGGTGCAGGGGGATGTTCGTCTTGAGTCCCTCGACCCGGAAGTCCTCGAGTGCCCGGATCGCCCGCGCGATGGCCTCCGCGCGCGTGGCGCCCGAGACGATGAGCTTGGCGATCATCGGATCGTAGTGAGGCGTGACGATGTCTCCCTCCGCGTAGCCCGCGTCCAGGCGCACGCCCTCGCCCGTGGGGCCCTGGAACACGCGCAGCGGACCCGGCGAGGGCAAGAAGCGCACCGGATCCTCCGCGTAGATGCGGAACTCCAGCGCCACGCCCCGCCGCCGCACGTCCTCCTGGCGCACCGTGAGCCGCTCGCCCGCGGCGATGCGCAGCTGCCAGGCGATGAGATCCAACCCCGTGGTCGCCTCCGTCACCGGGTGCTCCACCTGCAGCCGCGCGTTCATCTCGATGAAGTAGAACGCCCCGTCCGCGCAGAGGAACTCCACCGTGCCCGCGTTGGCGTAGCCGAAGGCCCGCGCCGCGGCGAGCGCCGCCGGGAAGAGCCGCTCCGCCAGCGCCTCCCCTCCCACGTCCGCGAACAGGGGCGAGGGGGCCTCCTCCACCACCTTCTGATGCCGGCGCTGAAGGGAGCACTCCCGCTCCAGCACGTGCAGGAGGTGGCCGTGGTGGTCTCCGAGGATCTGCACCTCGATGTGGCGCGGCGCCGGGAAGTAGCGCTCCAGGTAGAGGCCGTCCCGCCCGAAGGCCGCCCGGGCCCGATCCGCGCACTGGCGGAAGACCTTCGCCAGCTCGGCGGGCGTCTGGGCCACGGCCATGCCGATACCGCCCCCGCCCCCGGCCGCCTTGCACAGCACCGGATAGCCGATGCGCTCGGCGGCCTCGCGCGCGGCGTCCACGTCCGGCACCAGGCCCTCGCTGCCCGGCACCACGGGCACGCCCGCGGCGGCCACGAGCTGACGCGCCCGGCTCTTGTCCTTCATCCGCTCCATGGCCTCGGCGGGAGGCCCCACGAACACGAGCCCCGCGTCCTGGCACACCCGGGCGAACCCGGCGCTCTCCGACACGAAGCCGTACCCCGGGTGCACCGCGTCCGCCCCCGTGGCCCGCGCCGCCTCCAGGAGCGCCGCGACATTCAGGTAGCTGTCCCGGGGCGGGGCCGGACCGAGCCGCACCGCCTCGTCCGCCTCGCGCACGAAGGGCAGCCCCGCGTCCGCGTCCGAGTACACGGCCACCGTGGCCAGGCCCATGCCCCGGGCCACCGTCTGGATGCGGCGGGCGATCTCTCCCCGGTTGGCGATGAGCAGCTTCTTGAACATGACCGCGCCTCCTCGCTCGGGGCGGTCGGCCACCCTAGACGCCCCCTCCCCCACTGACAAGGAGCCAACGTCCCCGGACCGGGAAGTTGCGACCATGTAGGGAAATGGCGTAGGTTCCGGGCCGTGAAGCCTCCCATGACAGGACGAGTGGTGGATCTCCAGGGCGCGCGCCTCGAGCGGCGGCTGGAGCTGTACCGGACGCGCGTGGCCGAGCGCCATGGCACCAACCGCGCGGCGGTGGAGGCACTCTACCAGGGAGGCACGCTCTTCACGCCGCAGGGCACCCGCGCGGGCCGGGCCCTGCTGCGCGCCCAGCAACTCTTGCAGCGCGCGAGCGGGCTCGTGGAGCTGCTGTCCGGCGAGGGCGTGGTCCCCGCGCCCCGGCTGCCCGCCCAGGTGGACGCGCTCTACCGCGAGCTGGACACGCTGCTGTCGCGGAGTGACGCGCTCTCTGGACGTCATGCGCGGGTGGCGGGCGTGGCCCGCCTCCCCGGGCGCTGACTCACGGCATCTCGGTCTGGCCCTGACGGCGCAGGAACGTCGGGATGTCGAACTGATCCTCGTCCAGCGGCAGCGCCGCGTCCCGCACCACCGCGGTGCGCCCGGTCAGCGAGCGGCTCTCGGCGGGAGCCACCGTGCGCGCGCCGGCCTTGGCGGGCACCAGGCTGGCCACTTCCTCGCGCGCGTTGGACAGGCTGATGGACGGGGGCCGCGTGACCACGGGCACCTGCACCACCGGCGCCGGCTGGCGCTTGGCATCGCGCGAGACGAAGCCCGTGGCGATGATGGTGATCTTCACCTCGTCCTGGATGTTGTCGTCGATGAGCGAGCCGAAGATGATCTCCGCGTCCGGGTCCGCCGCGTCGTGCACCAGCGTGAGCGCCTCGTTGACCTCCTGGAGGGTCATGTCGCGGCCGCCGGTGATGTTGATGAGCAGGCCCGTGGCGCCGTCGATGGAGATGTCCTCGAGCAGCGGGCTGGAGATGGCCTGCTGCATGGCGCTCAGCGCGCGCTTGTCTCCCGTGGACTGGCCGGTGCCCATGAGCGCCAGGCCCTTGTCGCTCATGATGGTCTTCACGTCCGCGAAGTCCACGTTGATGTAGCCGTGGTACTGGATGAGGTCGGAGATGCCCTGCACGGCGTTGAGCAGCACCTCGTCGGCGCGCTTGAACGTCTCCAGCAGCGGCATGGGCGCGTTGCTCAGCGTGAGCAGGCGCTGGTTGGGGATGGTGATGAGGGTGTCCACCGCGGCCTTGAGCTCCACGAGCCCCTGCTCGGCCTGCTTGCGGCGCTTGTTGCCCTCGAAGAGGAAGGGCTTGGTGACCACGCCCACCGTCAGGCAGCCCAGGCTCTTGGCGATGTCCGCGATGATGGGCGCCGCGCCCGTGCCCGTGCCACCGCCCATCCCCGCGGTGACGAACACCATGTCCGCGCCCTCGATGATCGAGGCGATCTGATCGCGCGACTCGAGCGCCGCCTCGCGGCCCATCTCCGGGTTGGCACCCGCCCCCAGCCCCTTGGTCAACGTCTGTCCGAGCTGCAGCCGCATGGGGGCCTTGCTCGCCGCGAGCGCCTGCACATCGGTGTTGGCGGCGATGAAGTCCACACGCTCAAGCTTCGCCATGATCATCGTGTTGACGGCGTTGCACCCAGCGCCCCCGACGCCGATGACACGAATCTTGGCGGCCTGCTTGTTCTGCTCGAACTGGTCCATGTGTTTCCTTCTTTCGGCGCGGGCCATCCGCAGTCCGCGCGCGCCACTGCGGACACCATCTTCAGCAAGTCGCGTTCTTTGGCAAGTTCTGAGCTACGAACCTGTAGCGCCCCGTCGCATCGCCAAGTCGTCACAGGCACTTACGCGAGAGCCCCACCAGAGCAGCCGTGCGCCGTGGTGGGTGCATCACACCTCTTGACTCGCGTGACGGGCATCGCGGAGCGCATGAGGAACCCCTTCTCACGCGCTCCGCGGTCCACCTGCGTGGACAGGTTCGCGACGACTAGGGCGTGTCCACGCCGTCCATCCGGAGGATGGTGAACTCCACCCGGCGGTTGTTCTCGCGCCCCTTGGACGTCAGGTTGCTGTCCACCGGCCGCGTCTCGCCGTAGCCCGTGGCCTCCAGCCGCTCCGCGCCGATCTTCTCCTGCTCGACGAGCCGCCGCCGCACGTTGTTCGCCCGGCGCTGGGACAGGTCCAGGTTCTTCGCGTCCGAGCCCTGACTGTCCGTGTGGCCCTCGACCCGGACCTTCTCGATTTGAGGATTGGCGCGCAGCACCGCCGCCACCTGCTGGAGCAGGTTGAAGGAGCGGGGAAGGATGACGTCCTTGTTGGTGGCGAAGTAGACCTTCTCCAGGATGAGGATCTTGTTGCCCTGGATGACCACCATCGCCTTGCCCTGATCCGGGCAGCCGTCCTCGTCCTTCACCCCGTTGATCGTCTCCGGCTCGTTGGGGCAGCGGTCACTCGTGTCCGGAATGCCGTCCTTGTCGTTGTCCGGATCCGGGCAACCATCCTCGTCCTCGAAGCCGTCCTTGTCCTCGGCCTCCAGCGGGCACTTGTCCTGGGCGTCGAGCAGCCCATCCCCATCGGAATCGACGGGCGCCGGGGGCGCGACCGGAGCCGACGCCTTGGGGGCCTCCTTGGGCGCGGCCTTGGGAGCCACGGGCGCCACGGGCGCCGTGTCCGGGCAGCCATCCTCGTCCTCGAAGCCGTTGATCGTCTCCGGCTGGTTGGGGCAGCGGTCGCGCGTGTCCGGAATGCCGTCCTGATCGTTGTCCGGATCCGCGCAGCCGTCGTCGTCCTGGAAGCCGTCCTTGTCCTCGGGACCATACGCGCACACGGACGCCACGGCGGGCAGCGGCCGGGGCGCGGCCCGCGTGCCCGAACCCGCCGTCCACATGAGCCCGGCGAAGACGCGGTAGGTGGGCGTGCCGTACCCGCGTGACAGGCCCGGACCCGCGCCCACATGGGCCGCGAACGCCTCCGTGAAGCGGTACTTGAGCGCCCCGAGCAGCTCCACGGGCAGTTCCTCGGCCTCGGTCTCGCGCAGGCCCACCGCGCCCACCAGCGTGGCCGCGGCCGCCAGGCGGTGCGTGCCGAGCTCGAAGGGCAGCTCGGCCCCCAGCCCGTAGGCGAACTCGTTGCCCAGGTCCAGGTTGTACGAGGACTGATCCCCGCGGAAGTGGAAGCCCACGTTGGCCAGCACACGCACGCGTCCCGCGTCCCACTCACCGAGCAGCTTGGGCTGCACGGACACCCCGCCCCCGCCGAGGAAGCGCTGGCCCCCCGCCGTGGGCAGCACGATGGGCACCAGCAGGCCCAGGTGGAAGCCGTCACCGCGCGTGGACAGCAGCCGCAGCTTGGGAATCAGGCGCAGGTCCCCCACGCCCGTGGCATCGACGCCTCCCGCGAAGAGCGGCGCCACGAGGGGCTCGCGCTCGGAGCGTTGAAGCGTCACCGGCAGCGCCACGCCCAGCTCCAGCCGATCGAAGAGCGCGATGGCGCCCATCAGGTCCGCGGTAAACTGGTGGTGCACCACCTGGTACACGTAGTCGTCCGAGCGGGGATCCACGAAGCCGAGCGGATCCCGCGCGTAGTTGAGCGACAAGCCCAGGTTCCACCCGAGGTGGGACGCCATCCTCGGGCTGGAGACCCCCAGCACGTCCCGGGCGCCCGGGCCCGGCTTGTACTGCTGCACGTCGATGGACTCGGAGGCGCTCGGGTAGCGCTGCGCCCAGGCCGGCGCCGCCACCAGCCCCGTGCCCAGCATCAGCACGCAGGACACGCCCAGCCCGAGCAGCGAGCGCTGGGAGGAGCCCCCGCGCCGGCGGCGCAGCAGCGTCCCCGCGAGCAGGAGCATCGCCAGCGGCAAGCCCAGGCTCGAGCCCGAGGCGGCGCAGCCATGGCCCGCCAGCCGGAGGTCATCCGACCCGTCCAGCGGATCCGATCCCGCGCGAACCTCGTCGCCATCCTTCACGCCACCGCGATCCGTGTCGGCATCGTTGGGGTCGGTCTCGGTCTGGCCGGGATCGAAGGACCCGTCGTGGTTCTTGTCCTCCTCGCCATCCTTGAGACCATCGCCGTCCGTGTCCGGGTTGTGCGGATCCGTGGTCGTCGAGGGATCCGCGTCCGGACGGAAGTTGGGCGAGGTCCGGTCGGTGCCCACGGGCGCCGTGTCGGCCGTCACGCCCCGCTCGGTGCCGTCGAGGATGCCATCGTCGTCACTGTCCCCGTCGAGCGCGTCGATGAGGCCATCGCCGTCCGTGTCCGTCACGCCGTCCAGACCGTCCGGGACGCCGTCGTTGTCGCTGTCGTTGTCGAACGGATCCAGGCCGAGCGCGATCTCGGTCGCGTTGTCGATGCCGTCCCCATCCGCGTCCACGTCGTCCGAGGCCTTGTTGGGATCCGTCTCGTTCGGGTCCACCCGGCCGTTGTGGTTGGCGTCCTCGATGCCATCGAACACGCTGCCGTTGTCCGTGTCCTTGGAGAGCGGATTCGTCGTGGTGCTCGGATCCGCGTCGGGCACGAAGACGTCGGGATCGGTGCCCGGACCCTCGGCCTGCGCCAGACCGGACTCCAGACCGTCGCCCAGGCCGTCGCCGTCCGTGTCGAACACGTTCGGATTCGTCTCGTCCGCGTCGACGATGCCGTCGTGGTTGGCATCCTCGGTGCCGTCGAGCAGACCGTCATCGTCCGAGTCCCCATCCAACGGGTTGGTGGGGTTCTTCCCGTTGACCTCGATCCCGTCGATCAGACCGTCGCCGTCCGTGTCCGGGTCGTTCGGATCCGTGCCCCGCGCGATCTCCTCGTTGTCGGTCAGACCGTCCCCATCCGTGTCCACGTTCGACGGCATCACCATCACGCGCACCGTGGCCATGGCCGTGCCGCCATTGCCATCCGAGATGGTGTAGGTGAAGCTCGTGGCGCCAGTGAAGCCCTGCGCGGGCGTGAAGCGCACCACGCCGCCCGTCAGCGTCACCGTGCCATTGGCCGGCTGGGTCACCGACACCACCGTCAGCGTCTCGCCCACATCCGGCGCGATGGAGTCGTTGGCCAGCACGTCCACCACCGATTCCTGTCCACCAGGCACCGTGACGTCATCGTCCACGGCCGTGGGCGGATCATTCACCGGGGTCACCGTCACGCGCACCGTGGCCATGGCCGTGCCGCCGTTGCCATCCGAGATGGTGTACGTGAAGTCCGTGCCGCCGAAGAAGTTCGGCGCGGGCGTGAAGCGCACCACCCCACCCGTCAGCGTCACCGTGCCGTTGGCCGGCTGAGACACCGCCACCACCGTGAGCGTCTCGCCCACATCCGGCGCGCTGGAGTCGTTGGCCAGCACGTCCACCACCGTGGCCCCACTGTCCTCCGCCACCGTGACGTCGTCGTCCATGGCCGTGGGCGGGTCGTTCACCGGCGTCACGGTCACCTCCACCGTGTCCGTATCCGTCTGAGGACCACCCGAGCCCGTGTTGCCCAGGTCGTTGCTCACCAGCTGCACGCTCGCCGCGCCGTTGAAGTTGGCCGCGGGCGCGTACGCCAGCCCGTCCAGCGCCGCGTTCACGTTGGCCAGCGTGCCCTGGAACTTCATGGTGGCGTCGGTGGTGCCGTCGCCCGTGGAGAAGGTCAGGCCCGTCAGTCGGCCCAGCGTCAGCACGCCGTTGGTCGCCGTGAGCGTCACCTCCATGTTGCCCGTGCCCACGTCCACGTCCGTCACCGCCAGCGCGTTGCCCTGCGCCGTCGAGAACACCTTCGTCGTGTCCTCGTCCATCGTCTGCGCCACCGGCACCACGTTCACCGGCGCGTCGTTCACGCCCGTCACGGTCACCGCCACCGTGTCCGTATCCGACTTGGCCCCGCCCGAGCCCGTGTTGCCCAGGTCGTTGCTCACCAACTGCACGCTCGCCGCGCCGCTGAAGTCAGCCGCGGGCGCGTACGCCAGGCCGTCCAGCGCCGCGTTCACGTTGGCCAGCGTGCCCTGGAACTTCATGGTGGCGTCGGTGGTGCCGTCGCCCGTGGAGAACGTCAGGCCCGTCAGCCGGCCCAGCGTCAACACGCCGTTGGTCGCCGTGAGCGTCACCTCCATGTTGCCCGTGCCCACGTCCACGTCCGTCACCGCCAGCGCATTGCCTTGCGCCGTCGAGAACACCTTCGTCGTGTCCTCGTCCATCGTCTGCGCCACCGGCACCACGTTCACCGGCGCGTCGTTCACCGCCGTCACCGTCACCGCCACCGTGTCCGTGTCCGACTTCGCCCCGCCCGAGCCCGTGTTGCCCACGTCGTTGCTCACCAGCTGCACGCTCGCCGCGCCGTTGAAGTTGGCCGTGGGCGCGAACGCCAGCCCGTCCAGCGCCGCGTTCACGTTGGCCAGGGTGCCCTGGAACTTCATGGTGGCGTCGGTGGTGCCGTCGCCCGTGGAGAACGTCAGGCCCGTCAGCCGGCCCAGCGTCAGCACGCCATTGGTCGCCGTGAGCGTCACTTCCATGTTGCCCGTGCCCACGTCCACGTCCGTCACCGCCAGCGCATTGCCCTGCGCCGTCGAGAACACCTTCGTCGTGTCCTCGTCCACCGTCTGCGCCACCGGCACCACGTTCACCGGCGCGTCGTTCACGCCCGTTACGGTCACCGCCACCGTATCCGTGTCCGACTTGGCCCCGCCCGAGCCCGTATTGCCCAGGTCGTTGCTCACCAGTTGCACGCTCGCCGCGCCGCTGAAGTTGGCCGTGGGCGCGAACGCCAGCCCGTCCAGCGCCGCGTTCACGTTGGCCAGCGTGCCCTGGAACTTCATGGTGGCGTCGGTGGTGCCGTCGCCCGTGGAGAAGGTCAGGCCCGTCAGTCGGCCCAGCGTCAGCACGCCGTTGGTCGCCGTGAGCGTCACCTCCATGTTGCCCGTGCCCACGTCCACGTCCGTCACCGCCAGCGCGTTGCCCTGCGCCGTCGAGAACACCTTCGTCGTGTCCTCGTCCACCGTCTGCGCCACCGGCACCACGTTCACCGGCGCGTCGTTCACCGCCGTCACCGTCACGGCCACCGTGTCCGTGTCCGTCTGGGGGCCACCCGAGCCCGTGTTGCCCAGGTCGTTGCTCACCAGCTGCACACTCGCCGCGCCGTTGAAGTTGGCCGTAGGCGCGAACGCCAGCCCGTCCAGCGCCGCGTTCACGTTGGCCAGGGTGCCCTGGAACTTCATGGTGGGGTCGGTCGTGCCGTCACCCGTGGAGAAGGTCAGGCCCGTCAGTCGGCCCAGTGTCAGCACGCCGTTGGTCGCCGTGAGCGTCACCTCCATGTTGCCCGTGCCCACGTCCACGTCCGTCACCGCCAGCGCGTTGCCTTGCGCCGTCGAGAACACCTTCGTCGTGTCCTCATCCATCGTCTGCGCCACCGGCACCACGTTCACCGGCGCGTCGTTCACCGCCGTCACCGTCACGCGCACCGTGGCCGTGGCCGTGCCGCCGTTGCCGTCCGAGATGGTGTAGGTGAAGTTCGTGGCGCCGTTGAAGTCCGGCGCGGGCGAGAAGCGCACCACGCCGCTCACCAGCGTCACCGTGCCGTTGGCCGGCTGGGTCACCGACACCACCGTGAGCGTC
This sequence comes from Archangium primigenium, assembly GCF_016904885.1. Classification (NCBI taxonomy): domain Bacteria; kingdom Pseudomonadati; phylum Myxococcota; class Myxococcia; order Myxococcales; family Archangiaceae; genus Melittangium; species [Archangium] primigenium. Next base: position 2,857,439 of record NZ_JADWYI010000001.1, on the reverse strand, counting down.
TCGCCCACGTCCGGCGCGCTGGAGTCGTTGGTCAGCACATCCACCACCGTGGCGCCACTGTCCTCCGCCACCGTCACCGCGTCGTCGTTCGCCGTGGGCGGATCGTTCACCGGCAGCACCGTCACGGCCACCGTGTCCGTGTCCGTCTGAGCGCCACCCGAGCCCGTGTTGCCCAGGTCGTTGCTCACCAACTGCACACTCGCCGCGCCGTTGAAGTTGGCCGCGGGCGCGTACACCAGGCCGTCCAGCGCCGCGTTCACGTTGGCCAGCGTTCCCTGGAACCGCATGGTGGGGTCGGTGGTGCCGTCGCCCGTGGAGAACGTCAGGCCCGTCAGCCGGCCCAGCGTCAACACGCCATTGGTCGCCGTGAGCGTCACCTCCATGTTGCCCGTACCCACGTCCACGTCCGTCACCGCCAGCGCGTTGCCTTGCGCCGTCGAGAACACCTTCGTCGTGTCCTCATCCATCGTCTGCGCCACCGGCACCACGTTCACCGGCGCGTCATTCACCGCCGTCACCGTCACGCGCACCGTGGCCGTGGCCGTGCCGCCGTTGCCGTCCGAGATGGTGTACGTGAAGCTCGTGGCGCCGTTGAAGTTCGGCGCGGGCGTGAAGCGCACCACGCCACTCACCAGCGTCACCGAGCCGTTGGCCGGCTGGGTCACCGACACCACCGTGAGCGTCTCGCCCACGTCCGGCGCGCTGGAGTCGTTGGTCAGCACGTCCACCACCGTGGCCCCACTGTCCTCCGCCACCGTCACCGCGTCGTCGTTCGCCGTGGGCGGATCGTTCACTGGCAGCACCGTCACGGCCACCGTGTCCGTGTCCGTCTGGGCGCCACCCGAGCCCGTGTTGCCCAGGTCGTTGCTCACCAACTGCACACTCGCCGCGCCGTTGAAGTTGGCCGTGGGCGCATACACCAAGCCGTCCAGCGCCGCGTTCACGTTGGCCAGCGTGCCCTGGAACTTCATGGTGGGGTCGGTGGTGCCATCACCCGTGGAGAAGGTCAGGCCCGTCAGTCGGCCCAGCGTCAGCACGCCGTTGGTCGCCGTGAGCGTCACCTCCATGTTGCCCGTGCCCACGTCCACGTCCGTCACCGCCAGCGCATTGCCCTGCGCCGTCGAGAACACCTTCGTCGTGTCCTCGTCCATCGTCTGCGCCACCGGCACCACGTTCACCGGCGCGTCATTCACCGCCGTCACGGACACAGCCACCGTGTCCGTGTCCGACTTCGCCCCGCCCGAGCCCGTATTGCCCAGGTCGTTGCTCACCAGCTGCACGCTCGCCGCGCCGTTGAAGTTGGCCGTGGGCGCGAACGCCAGGCCATTGAGCGCCGCGTTCACGTTGGCCAGGGTGCCCTGGAACTTCATGGTGGGATCGGTCGTGCCATCACCCGTGGAGAACGTCAGGCCCGTCAGCCGGCTCAGCGTCAACACGCCGTTGGTCGCCGTGAGCGTCACCTCCATGTTGCCCGTGCCCACGTCCACGTCCGTCACCGCCAGCGCGTTGCCCTGCGCCGTCGAGAACACCTTCGTCGTGTCCTCCGCCGTCGTCTGCGCCACCGGCACCACGTTCACCGGCGCGTCATTCACGCCCGTCACCGTGATCGCCACCGTGTCCGTGTCCGTCTTGACCCCACCCGAGCCCGTGTTGCCCAGATCGTTGCTCACCAGTTGCACGCTCGCCGCGCCGCTGAAGTCGGCCGTGGGCGCGAACACCAGGCCGTCCAGCGCCGCGTTCACGTTGGCCAGGGTGCCCTGGAACTTCATGGTGGGGTCGGTGGTGCCGTCGCCCGTGGAGAACGTCAGGCCCGTCAGCCGGCTCAGCGTCAGCACGCCATTGGTCGCCGTGAGCGTCACCTCCATGTTGTCCGTGCCCACGTCCACGTCCGTCACCGCCAGCGCATTGCCCTGCGCCGTCGAGAACACCTTCGTCGTGTCCTCGTCCACCGTCTGCGCCACCGGCACCACGTTCACCGGCGCGTCGTTCACCGCCGTCACCATCACGGCCACCGTGTCCGTGTCCGTCTTCGCCCCGCCCGAGCCCGTGTTGCCCACGTCGTTGCTCATCAGCTGAATGCTCGCCGCGCCGTTGAAGTTGGCCGTGGGCGCGAACACCAGCCCGTCCAGCGCCGCGTTCACGTTGGCCAGCGTGCCGTAGAACTTCATGGTGGGGTCGGTGGTGCCGTCGCCCGTGGAGAACGTCAGGCCCGTCAGTCGGCCCAGCGTCAACACGCCGTTGGTCGCCGTGAGCGTCACTTCCATGGAGCCCGAGCCCACGTCCACGTCCGTCACCGCCAGCGCATTGCCCTGCGCCGTCGAGAACACCTTCGTCGTGTCCTCGTCCATCGTCTGCGCCACCGGCACCACGTTCACCGGCGCGTCGTTCACCGCCGTCACCGTCACGCGCACCGTGGCCGTGGCCGTGCCGCCATTGCCGTCCGAGATGGTGTAGGTGAAGTTCGTGGCGCCGTTGAAGTCCAGCGCGGGGGTGAAGCGCACCACGCCGCCCACCAGCGTCACCGTGCCGTTGGCCGGCTGGGTCACCGCCACCACCGTGAGCGTCTCGCCCACGTCCGGCGCGCTGGAGTCGTTGGCCAGCACGTCCACCACCGTGGCCCCACTGTCCTCCGCCACCGTCAGCACGTCATCGTTCGCCGTGGGCGGATCGTTCACCGGCAGCACCGTCACGGCCACCGTGTCCGTGTCCGTCAGGGCCCCGCCCGTCCCCGTGTTGCCCAGGTCATTGCTCACCAGCTGAATGCTCGCCGCGCCGTTGAAATTGGCCGTGGGCGCGTACACCAGGCCGTCCAGCGCCGCGTTCACGTTGGCCAGGGTGCCCCGGAACCGCATGGTGGGGTCGGTGGTGCCATCACCCGTGGAGAAGGTCAGGCCCGTCAGCCGGCCCAGCGTCAGCACGCCGTTGGTCGCCGTGAGCGTCACCTCCATGTTGCCCGTGCCCACGTCCACGTCCGTCACCGCCAGCGCGTTGCCCTGCGCCGTCGAGAACACCTTCGTCGTGTCCTCGTCCATCGTCTGCGCCGCGGGCACCACGTTCACCGGCGCGTCGTTCACGCCCGTCACCGTCGTGTTCACCGACTGGCTGTTGTTGGCCGAGGAGGGATCCGCGGTGGCCGCGCTCACCGAGCCCGTCGCCGTCACCGAGCCGCCCGGGTTGGGCGCCGTCACCACCACGCTGATCGTGGACGCCGGGCCACTGGCGAGCGTCGGCCGGGTACACGTCACCGTGCCGCTCGCCTGGGAGCACGTCCACCCCGTCCCGCTCGCGCTCACGAACCCCGCGCCCGGAGGCAGCACCAGCGTCGCCGTCAGGCTCGTCGCCGTGCTGGGCCCCGCGTTGGACACGCCGAAGGTGTAGGTCAGGTTCTGCTTCTCGGTGACCGGATTGGGCGCCGCGCTCAGCGACACGGACAGGTCCGCGCTCGGGGTGAGCGTGTCGGTGTCCGTGGCCGAGTTGTTGGCGAAGTTCGAGTCCGAGAAGCCCGGGCCCGGGGACACGGAGGCCGTGTTCACCAGCGTGCCCGTGGCCGCGGGGTTGATGGTACCCCGCGCGGTGAGGGTGGCCACGCCCCCATTGGCGAGCCCCAGGGTCAGGCCATTGATGTTGCCCGTGCCGCTCGTCGCCGAGCACGCGGCCGCCGGTGCGCACGTCCACGTCACGCCCGTGAGGATCGCGGGGAACGTGTCCGTCACGGAGATACCGCCCTGGCCCAGGGGTCCCTGGTTGGTGACGGTGAGGGTGTAGGTCACCTGGGTGCCCGGCACCGCGCTCGTCACGCCGTCCGTCACCGTGATGGACAGGTCCGACGGGTAGCACATGGGGATGGAGGTCACGCCCTCCAGCCCACCCGAGGCGCCGTTGGTCGCGCCGTTGACGGGGAACTCGGTCAGCGAGCTGGAGCGCGTGATGCCCGCCGTGCCGCCAACCACCGAGCGCGTCACCACGCCGCCGGACGTGGCGATATAGCCACCACCACCGCCGCCACCGGGGCCCTCGGCCTCGGGGGTGGTGATGAGCTGGGTGCCACCGCGTCCGCCATTGGCCGAGATGACGATGCCCTCCAGCGAGTCGACCGCCACCACCACCGAGCCACCGGCGCCGCCACCGCCGGGCGCGTCATTGTGGCTGCCCGTGGTGCTCGCACCGTCCTGGCCGTTGGCGACGATGGAGCCCGAGCCCGTCACCTGCAGGGCGGCGAGCCACACCAGACCGCCACCCCGACCGCCCGCGCCACCCGCGTTGTCGTTCGCATCACCCGCGCCACCGCCACCGCCGAGGAACACCCGCACCGCGGGGTCGTTGGGCAGCGGCCGGCCGCCGAGGCCTCCGTGCGCGGAGCGGTTGTCTCCCCCCCAGTTGGTGTTGCCGGGGCCCTCGTTGAGCGCGTCCCGGTCGTTGGCGGAGTAGGCGTAGCCCGCGCGTCCGCCGCCCGAGGAGGTCGTCAGGGCGTTGCCGTTGGCGGCGTAGCCCGGATCCAACCGCCAGGCCGTGGCGCCCGTCGTCGAGCCACTCATCACGCCCTGGCCCGTCCAGGTGTTGCCGTTGTTGCCGTTGGCGCCGCCGCCGCCGCCCGTGTTGTGGGAGTTGCCGCCACCGCCGCCGTTGGCCGCCGCGCCCCGGCCATAGCGGCCGCCCAGCGCGTCGTACTCCGTCTGGAACCCGGCGATGCCCTCGCCCTTCTCCGCGCCCGCCGTGTTGCTCGCGGAGCGGTAGATGGTCGAGTTCATGCCGGCGAAGTTGTCCAGCGCGCCGCCCCGGAAGCCCGCGCCGCTCACGTCCAGCGCGCCGTTGAGGGTGACCGCGCCCGCGACCTGGAGCGCGACCACGCCGCCGATCGTGCCATTCCACGGCGTGGACACCACGCTCGCGCCCGCGTTGACGGTGAGGGCGCTGAACTGCGGCACCCGGATGACCTGGGCGTGCCCCGAGGCCGTGTACGGGTAGCGCAGGCCCGTGGTGCACTCGCCGTCGGTGCGCAGCCGCACGGTGTTGCCCGTGACGGACTCCACCGTGACGAGCTCGTGGTGGCCCGCGCCGTTGAGCGCCGTCACCGTGCCGTAGGCCGCCGTGTCCGCCGTGTTGATGGTGGCGCCCTGCATCTGGATGATCATCAGCAGATCACCCGGGACCAGGTTGCCGATGGCTCCGATGGGGCTGTTGAGGTCCGCGGCGCTGGCCACCTGGAGGCTCGTGGCCCCCACGGCCGCGTCCGCGGTGAGCGCCGTGTAGCGGTTGAGCACCGTGTTGGCGGCCGTCACCGTGAAGTTGCCATGGCTGCCCGCGCTCGCCTGCCGCACGCTCGCCGTCGCCGCGGGAGCCTTCGGGCTCGAGACCGGGGCGGTTTCAGTGCCGCAGGCCACGCCCACGGCCAACCAGGCCACCGATGAGATCCAACGAAGCTGGGTCGTCCAATTGAAAGGCAGACGGGTATTCATGGAATGAGCCGTAATTCTCATGGGGATAAAAATTGTCAGCGAGAATGCATGCGGTCCGGGGGGCCCGCAACTTGAAGGACGGATGTCGCGACCGCTCGGATGCTGAGTCGGCACGTGGCACGGAGGCGGGAATCAGCCCCTGTCGGGGCCAAGCAGTGCGAGGGATGTGCCACGGCGCGCCCTCGTGAGGGCACGCGCGGGCGAGGCACGCGGCTGGGGCGTTCCGCGCCACCGCGGGCGAGCGGCGGACCGCCTCCCCTCAGGGGGGGCTCGGACAGAGGAGCCGTGGAGACGACCGGGGCATTTGGGGACTGAGGAGATTCGCCACAGCCGTTCTCGCCACGAACGCGGGAGCTGCTCGGGGCGGCGAGCCGCTCGGTCTTCCCCGCCTCGGGCGCGTCCCCTGACGTATGGTTGCGCGAGGCAATCGCCCATGAGGTGCGCGCGTGGATGAGGGACTGACTGGCGGCGGCGGGGAGATGGCGGCGCGCATCCGCGCTTTCGATTGGACCCGGACGCCGCTCGGGCCTCCCGAGCGCTGGCCCCAGAGCCTGAAGACGGCGGTGAGCATCTGCCTGGACTCGCGCTTCCCCATGATCGTGCGGTGGGGCGAGGAGCTCATCGCGATCTACAACGACGCGTATATCTCCATTCTCGGGCGCAAGCACCCCGGCGCGTTGGGAGCGCCCGGCCTGTCACGCGCGGTGTGGGGAGATCCAGACACGCGCGCCGTCATCGAGCCCATGCTGCGCGGCGTCCTCACCCGGGGCGAGGCGACGTGGTCGGCGGACCAGCAGCTCATCCTCGAGCGGCACGGCTTTCGCGAGGAGGTCTACTTCACCTTCTCCTATAGCCCCATCCGGGTGGAGTCGGGCGCGGTGGGGGGCGTCTTCACGGCGGTGAGCGAGACGACGCAGAAGGTGGTGGGCGAGCGGCGCCTGCGAGTGCTGCGCGAGCTGACGCTGCGCACCGCGGAGGAGAAGACGGCCGAGGAGACCTACGCGGTGGCCGCGTCGGTGCTCGACGCCTCGTCCCAGGACGTGCCCTTCTGCCTGCTCTATGTGCTCGAGCCGGACGGCCAGACGGCCACGCTGCGGGGGCGGTCGGGCAGCATTCCCGCGCGGCTCGCGCCCCGGAGCCTGCCGGTGAACGATCCCACCGCGCCCTGGCCCCTGATGCTCCCGGGCGCCGCGCGGGACGTGGACGTGCGCGAGGAGGCCGAGCGGGGCGAGGGCCTTCCCGGAGGACCCTGGCCCGAACCGGCGCGGAGCGCGCTCGTCCAGCCGCTCGTGCGCGGGAGCGAGCGGCCGCCCACCGGCTTTCTCGTCGCCGGGCTCAGCCCCCGGCTGCCCGTGGACCCGGGCTATCGCGACTTCATCGCCCAGGTGGCGCACCACATCGCCGAGGCCATCGCCCAGGTGCGCGTCTATGAGGAGGAGCGCCAGCGCGCCGAGTCCCTCGCCGAGTTGGACCGCGCCAAGACGGCGTTCTTCAGCAACGTGAGCCACGAGTTCCGCACGCCCCTCACGCTCATGCTCGGCCCCGCGGAGGAGCTGCGCTCGGGCGCGTTCGGCCCCCTGACGCCCGCCCAGAGCGCCCAGGTCGACACGCTGCACCGCAACGCGCTGCGGCTGCTCAAGCTCGTCAACTCCCTGCTGGACTTCTCGCGCATCGAGGCCGGCCGGGTCCAGGCCACCTACCAGCCCACGGATCTCGCGGCGCTCACGGGGGACCTGGCGAGCGTCTTCCGCTCGGCCGTCGTCCAGGCCGGGCTCACGCTCACCCTGGACTGCCCGCCCCTGTCCGAGCCGGTCCACGTGGACCGGGACCTGTGGGAGAAGATCGTCCTGAACCTCTTGTCCAACGCCTTCAAGTACACCTTCGAGGGCGGCATCACCGTGGCGCTGCGGGAGGAGGGCGGCCAGGCGGTGCTCACGGTGGCGGACACCGGCACGGGCATTCCCCCCGAGGCCCTGCCCCACCTCTTCGAGCGCTTCTACCGGGTGGAGGGCGCGCGCAGCCGCAGCCACGAGGGCAGCGGCATCGGCCTGGCGCTGGTGCGCGAGCTGGTGAAGATGCACGCGGGCACGCTCTCGGTGGCGAGCACCGTGGGCGAGGGCACGTGCTTCACCGTGACCCTTCCCCTGGGCGTGGCGCACCTGCCCGCCGAGCGCCTGCGCGTCTCCAGCGAGCCCGCGCGTGCCCTCTCGGAGGTCGCGGCGCCCTATGTCCAGGAGGCCCTGCGCTGGTTGCTCGAGCCGCGCGAGGCCGCGCCCGCCCTGGAGCGCCAGGACAAGCGGGGCCACATCCTCCTGGCGGACGACAACGCGGACATGCGCGACTACGTGGCCCGGCTGCTGCGGGCCGCGGGCCACGAGGTGCGGGTGGTGGCCGATGGCCTCCAGGCCCTCGCCGCGGCGCGCGAGCAGCGGCCGGATCTGGTGCTCACGGACGTGATGATGCCGGGGCTGGATGGCTTCGGCCTGCTCGAGGCGCTGCGCGCCAACGAGCGCACCCACACCCTGCCCGTCATCCTGCTGTCGGCCCGCGCGGGCGAGGAGTCGCGCCTGGAGGGCCTGGAGCAGGGCGCGGACGACTACCTCGTCAAGCCCTTCGGCGCGCGGGAGCTGCTCACCCGGGTGCGCGCCCACCTGGAGCTGTCCCGGCTGCGCGCCGAGGCCCAGAGCGAGCGCTTCCGCTCGTTCGTGCTCAACGTGCCCGGCGCCGTCTACGTGTGCGAGCCCGAGGCGCCCTGGCGCTTCACGTTCATGAGCGAGCCGGTGCTGAGCCTCACCGGCTACCCCGCCTCGGAGTTCCTCGGAGAGGGCCGCACCTGGGCGCCGCTCGTCCACCCGGAGGACCTGGCCAACGTGGAGGCCCGCATCGCCCGGGCGGTGGACCGGCACACGCCCTACGAGCTCGAGTACCGCATCATGCACGCGGACGGCCTGCCCCGCTGGGTGTCCGAGGTGGGACGCGCCCTGTACGACGAGCACGGCAAGGCCTGGTCGCTCGAGGGCATCCTCTTCGACATCACCTCGCGCAAGGCGACCGAGGAGGCCCTGCAGCAGTACGAGCGCCAGGTGAGCCGCACCATCGCCGAGAACGCCACCTCGGCGCTGTACATGGCGGACGCCGAGGGCCGCTGCACCTTCATGAACCCCGCGGCCGAGCGGATGACGGGCCACACCTTCGCGGACATCCGGGGCCAGAAGCTGCACACGCTCCTGCACCCCACGCACACGGACGCGGCGCCGTGCCCGCTGGAGTCCCTGCTCACCGGACGCGCGGCGCTCGGCGCGGGCCACGAGGACGTCTTCGTGCGGGTCAGCGGCGAGCCCCTGCCCGTGGCCGTGTCGTCCAGCCCCCTGCTGCGCGGAGGCCAGCGCGTGGCCACCGTGCTCGAGGCGCGCGACCTCACCGAGCAGAAGCGCGCCGAGGCCTCGCTCCAGGAGGCCAGCCGCCGCAAGGACGAGTTCCTGGCGATGCTCGCCCACGAGCTGCGCAACCCCCTGGCCCCCGTGCGCTCGGCGCTCAAGCTGCTCACCACCCACGCCACCCTGGACGAGAAGAGCCAGCACGCCCTGGACGTCATCGAGCGCCAGACCACGAACCTGGCGCGCTTGGTGGATGATCTGCTCGACGTGTCGCGCATCACCCGCGGGCGCATCGAGCTGCGCAAGGGCCCGGTGGCCCTGCCCGCGCTGGTGGACAGCGCCCTGCAGTCCGTGCAGCCGCTGCTCGACGAGCGACGCCACGAGGTGAGCGTCACCCTGCCGCGCAAGCCCCTGTACACCTTCGGCGACGCCGTGCGCATCGAGCAGATCATCGTCAACCTCATCACCAACGCGGCCAAGTACACGGACCCCGAGGGCCTGCTCCGGGTGAGCCTCGAGCGCGCGGGCACGGTGGCGGAGATCCGGGTGAAGGACTCGGGCATCGGCATCGCCCCGGAGATGCTCGGCCGCGTGTTCAACCTCTTCGAGCAGGCCGAGCGCGGCCTGGATCGCTCCCAGGGGGGCCTGGGCATCGGGCTCACCGTGGTGAAGAACCTGGTGGAGCTGCACGGCGGCACCATCGAGGCGCGCAGCGAGGGGGTCGGCCGGGGCAGCGAGTTCATCGTCCGGCTCCCGCTCTCCGAGGGCCCCGCCACTCCGACCGCGTCCCCGGCCCCCGCGTCCCCGTCACCCGTGTCCCCCGCGCCCGCGCCCGTCCCCGAGAGCGCGCCCCCGCCGAGCACCCGGCGCATCCTCGTGGTGGACGACAACGTCGACGCCGCCGACACGCTCGCCGAGCTGCTCCAGACGTGGGATCACACCGTCTGGCAGGCCCATGACGGCCACGCGGCGCTCAAGGCCGCCGAGGAGCACCGCCCGGACGTGGTCCTGCTCGACATCGGCCTGCCGGGCATGGACGGCTACGAGGTGGCGCGCCGCCTGCGCGCGGGGCCCCTGGGCCCGGGCCTGACACTCGTGGCCCTCACCGGCTACGGCCAGGCGAGCGATCGCAGCCGCGCGCTGGAGGCGGGCTTCGACAAGCACTTCGTCAAGCCGGTGGACATCGACGGGCTGGAGAACTTCCTGCGCCGGGGCCCGAAGCCCGTGGCCCCCGCCCACGACGAGCCCTGAGCCCGCGCCGCGGAAAAAAAGAACGGGGCCGCTGGGAGGGGCGGCCCCGGAGGGTGCGGCGGGTGCTGGGACGGCGGACTAGAAGATCTCCTCCAGCCACTCGCGCATGCGGCCCTTGACCTTCTTGTAGACGTTCTCGTCGCGGATGCGGAACATCTTGCGGTCCAGGTGCTTGGCTCCGTAGACGACCAGGCCCACGCCCGTGGCGTACATGGGGCTCTTCACCACGTCCACGAGCCCACCGATGCCACGCGGCATGCCCCGGCGCACGGGCAGGCCAATCACTTCCTCGGCCAGCTCCGGCATGCCGGCGAGCAGCGTGGAGCCCCCGGTGATGACCACGCCCGAGGCGAGCAGATCCTCGTAGCCGCACTTCTGGATCTCCCGGTGCACGAGCTGGAAGATCTCCTCCACGCGCGGCTCGAGGATCTCACAGAGGATCTGCCGGCCGAGCACGCGGGGCTGACGGCCGCCCACGCTGGGCACCTCGATGGTCTCGTCCTTGTTGACGAGCGAGGACAGGGCGCAGCCGAACTTCTGCTTGATGCGCTCGGCCTCGTGGGCCGGGGTGCGCAGGCCGATGGCGATGTCGCTCGTCAGGTTGTTGCCGCCCAGGGCGATGACGGCGGTGTGGACGATGGAGCCGCCGGAGAAGATGGCGATGTCGGTGGTGCCCCCGCCGATGTCGACGAGGCACACGCCCAGCTCCTTCTCGTCCTCGCCCAGCACGGCCTCGGCGGAGGCGAGCGGCTGCAGGACGATGTCCGCCACGTTGAGCCCGGTGCGGTTGGCGCACTTGACGATGTTCTGCGCGCTGGACACGGCGCCGGTGACGATGTGCACCTTGGCCTCCAGCCGCACGCCCGCCATGCCCAGGGGCTCCTTGATGCCGCCCTGGTCGTCGATGATGAACTCCTGGGGCAGGACGTGGATGACCTCGCGGTCGAGCGGAATCGCCACGGCCTTGGCCGCGTCGATGACGCGCGCGATGTCCGGCTCGCGCACCTCCTTGTCCTTCACCGCGACGATGCCCTGGGAGTTGAAGCCCTTGATGTGGCCGCCGGCGATGCCCGTGTACACGTGGGAGATCTCGGCGCCCGCCATGAGCTCCGCCTCCTCCACCGCGCGGCGGATGGAGGACACGGTCGCCTCGATGTTGACCACCACGCCCTTGCGCAGACCCTTGGACGGATGGGTCCCGATGCCGATGATGTCGATCCCATTGTCGGTCAGCTCACCGACGATGGCGCAGATCTTCGTCGTGCCGATATCGAGGCCGACGATGATCTCCCCGGACTTCTGCTTCGCCATGACTGCCCTCCCAGGCCCCCCACTCTCGTGAAAGGGGCGCGATCGTCTACCGCGACGAGGCCCCGGTCCTCTCGGAGACGGGGCTCGACAACTTCACCGCCACCCAGCCGGGCCGAGCCCGGTTCTCCAGGTGGATGACCTCCGCGGACAAGCCGCGGGTCTTCAATTCCTCACGCACGCGCACGAGCTTCTTCAGCTTGGCGTCCGTGTCCCCCTGCCCCAACAACACTTCCGTCCCGTCCGCCAGCACCAACACCATGCCCCCGGCCCCGATGCGCACCTCGCTCAGCCGGTCGCGCTTGCCGGGCTGCGTGGCCGCGTGGGCCTCGAGCACCGCGAGCGCCTCGCGCAGCCGCTCGCGCGTGCGCGTCTCGTCCGTCAGGTACGCCTCGCGCTCCACGCCGGTGATGAGCACCAGGTCCAACCCGTCCCCGGGCTGCAGCCGCTTGAAGGGCTCGCCCTGGTCATCCAGCAGGTACAGGTCGCTGAGCACCGCGAGCGCCGCGGGCACGTGCTCCGTCACCTCCACGGACACGCTGGAGGGGAAGTGCCGCCGCACCTCCACCTGGCGCACCCAGGGGTGGGTGTCCATGGCGCGCTCGAGCGCCCCCACGTCCAGGGACCACAGGTTCTGTCCCACCGTGAGCCCGGACAGCTTGAGCAGCTCACCGGCCCCCGCGCGCTGCAGCCCGCTGAACGACGTCTCCTTGAGCAGGAAGAAGGGCGAGGTGAGCGCCCAGCGCCGCAGCTCGATGGAGCCCCACACCAGGGCGCATGTCAGACCGGTCAGGAGAATGGCCTTCGCGACGCCGGGCCCGTGCGTGCGCACGGCGCCCTTCATCGCCTCTTTCTTCTGGGCGGCGTCCTGATGACGCCGATTCTTGGACTGACCGAATGCCATGGTGCGTGGGTGGCGCATGCTGCGCGCGGTTGGATCTCCATGCCAGTTTTTCGCTACAGGCACGTCGCTGTAGTCCGGCGCCCTTCGTGCAAGGGGCCGGCACGTTGACTTCCGAGAGGCGCCGAAATCAGGCCTTGACAGTGGCTCCCTGCAGCAAGCGCTCGCAGAGCGCGGGGAAGTCGATGCCCTGGCCCGCGGCGATCTTCGGCAGCAGGCTGGACTCCGTCATGCCCGGCAACGTGTTGGTCTCCAACAGGTAGACGTCTCCGGCGGGCGTCAGGATGACGTCCGAGCGCGAGCCGCCACTGCACCCCAGGGCCTTGTGGGCGCCCAGGCACACCTCGTTCACCCGGGCGTACTGCTCGGGCGGCAGGGGCGCGGGGAAGAGGTACTGGGTGGTGCCGCCGGACTGGTACTTGGCCTGGTAGTCGTAGAACTCCCGCGCGGCGACGACCTCGATGACGCCCAGGGCCTCGTTGTCCAGCACGCCGCCCTGCACCTCGCGGCCCTTGATGTACTGCTCCACGAGGATGGTGCCCGCGCGCCCGGCCACGTCCTCCACGGCGGCGAGGTACGCCTCGCGCGTCTTGCACAGGTGCACGCCCACGCTGCTGCCCTCGCGCGAGGGCTTGACCACGGCGGGCAGGCCGAAGGGCAGCGAGTCCACGGCCGCCAGGGCCTCCTCCTTGGAGGCGAAGGCGCGGTAGGGCGGCGTGGGGATGCCGTGGGCGATGAAGATCTGCTTGGCGAAGACCTTGTCCATGCCCAGGGACGAGGCCAGCACGCCGCTGCCCGTGTAGGGGATGTCGAGGCACTCGAGCAGGCCCTGCACGCACCCGTCCTCGCCATAGCGGCCGTGCAGGGCGATGAAGGCGACGTCCACCTTCTCCGCGGCCAGACGGGCGGCCAGGTCGCGGCCCACGTCGATCTCCACCACGTCGTAGCCCAGGCCCCGCAGGGCCTTGGACACGGCGGCGCCCGAGCGCAGCGACACGTCGCGCTCGGAGGACAGACCTCCGAGCAACACACCGACCCGCTTGCGCTTCAGCTCGTCCTTGGACAGGGTGCTCATGGCAGGAAGACTCCCACGCGCTTGACTTCGGGTTGTAGCTCGACGCCCCGCTCCTCGCGCACGCGCGTCTGCATGAGGGTGAGGAGGGAGAGGACATCGCGGGCGGTGGCGCCGCCCAGGTTGACGATCCAGTTGGCGTGCAGGAGCGACACCTGCGCGCGGCCGATGACATGGCCCTTGAGCTGCACGGTCTCGATGAGCCGTCCGGCGAAATCCCCGGGGGGATTGGTGAAGACGCTGCCGAAGTTGGGCTGGCTCAGGGGCTGGGAGCGCTTGCGGTAGGCGAGGTCCTCGTCCATCACCCGCTTGGACGTGACGAGGTCCCCCTTGGGCAGGAGGAAGCGCACGCGCGTGACCACGCCGCCCGGCGGCAATTCCGAGTGGCGGTAGCGGTGCGGAATCTCCGCGCGGGACAGCCACCCCACCCCGTCCGCGGTGGCCACCTCCACGGCCTCCACCACGCGGAAGCACTCGCCGTTCTTGGTGCCCGCGTTCATGGTGACCGCGCCCCCGAGCGTGCCCGGAATGCCGGCGAGGAACTCCGCGCCCACGAGCCCGTGCGCGCGCATCTGGTTGCACAGCCGCACGATGGCCGCGCCCGCGCCCAGCGTGAGCCGACCCTCGGACTCGCCCAGCTCGGCCTGCTCGGGGAACAGGTCCCCCGGCAGCTTCACGGTGAGGCCCGGAATGCCGCCGTCCCCCACGAGCGTGTTGGCGCCGCCACCGAGCACGGTGAAGGGCACGCCCTCCTCGCGCGCCAGGCGCAGCAGGGCCACCAGGGCGTCGGGGGAGCGCGGGCGCACGAGCGCCTCGGCGGGGCCGCCCACGCGCACGCTGGTGAGGGGCGCGAGCGGCGCGTCCGCGCTCACGTCACAGCCGGACAGGCGCCCCACCCGCTCGGGCAGGGACGAGGAGAAGACGGCGGCCATGGCGTCCTAGTCGCCCTTCCCCAGGCCGTGTTGCTTGAGCAGCTCGACGAGTTCGGGACCCACCTGGGTGATGTCGCCCGCGCCGAGCGTCACCACCAGGTCCCCCTCGCGCAGCCGGGGCAGCAGGGCGCGCGCCAGGTCCGTGCGCTTCTCCACGAAGGTGACGTCGCGGTGGCCGTGCTCGCGGATGGCCTCGGCCAGGGCGTCGGCGGTGGCGCCCGGAATGGGCTCCTCGCCGGCGGCGTAGACGCTGCATACGAAGAGCGCGTCCGCGTCGTTGAAGGAGGTGGCGAACTCCTTGAACAGCTCGTGGGTGCGCGTGTAGCGGTGCGGCTGGAAGGCCACCACCAGCCGCCGGCCGAAGGCGCGCCGGGCGCCCGCGAGCGTGGCCTGCACCTCGGTGGGGTGGTGTCCGTAGTCGTCCACCACGGTGACGCCCGCCACCTCGCCGCGCACGGTGAAGCGCCGCTGCACGCCGCCGAACTCGGCCAGCGCGTCGCGCACCACGTCCAGCGGCACGTCCATCTCCTCGGCCGCGGCGATGACGGCCAGGGCGTTGAGGGCGTTGTGCGCGCCCACCATGCGCACGCGGAACTCCCCGAGCGGCTCGTCGCGCCGGAAGGCCTCGAAGCGCGTGGTGAAGCCCTCGAGCCGCACGCCCTCCAGCCGGTAGTCCGCCATGTGCGAGCTGCCGTAGGTGACGAAGCGCTTCTCCAGGTGGGGCAGGAGCGACTGGACGTTGGGGTTGTCCAGGCAGAGCACGTTGAGGCCGTAGAAGGGCACGCGGTTGCAGAAGGAGGTGAAGGCCTCCTTGAGCTTGTCCAGCGTGCCGTAGTGGTCCATGTGCTCCGGGTCGATGTTGGTGACGATGGAGATGGACGGGTGCAGGTGCAGGAAGCTGCCGTCGCTCTCGTCGGCCTCCACCACCATGAGCTCGCTCTTGCCGAGCTTGGCGTTGGAGTCGAGCACGTTCACCTTGCCGCCCACCACCGCCGTGGGATCCAGCCCCGCGGCGGACAGCACCGTGGCCACCATGGAGGTGGTGGTCGTCTTGCCGTGGCTGCCCGCGACGGCGACGGCGTACTTGAGCCGCATGAGCTCCGCGAGCATCTCCGCGCGGGGGATGACGGGAATCTTGCGCTGGCGCGCGGTGATGACCTCGGGGTTGTCCTTGCGCACCGCCGAGGAGATGACGACCACGTCCGCGTGCACGAGGTTGTCCGCGCGGTGGCCCTCGAAGAGCGTGGCGCCCAGGCGACCGAGCCGCCGGGTGATGTCACTCGCCTTGAGGTCCGAGCCGGACACGCGGTAGCCGAGGTTGAGCAGCACCTCGGCGATGCCGCTCATGCCGATGCCGCCAATGCCCACGAAGTGCACGTGCGCGGCATGACGCGTCTTGAAGAGGCTCGTGGTCCTGGCGGGGCGCTGAGTCGTCACGAAGGTCTACTCTCCTCGAGCCTGCTTTTCGTTGCCATCCGTCGGCTTGCCGCCACCGTCGGTTTTCTTCTTGGGCGGGGGCTTGGCGCGGGGATCCTCCCCCCGGGCCTCGGCGCGCCCGTCCGGACCGTACTTCTTCACCATCAGGTCCACGAGCACGTCGGCCAGCTCCTTGGCGGCCTCGGGACGGCCGAGCAGACCCGCCTTCTTCTCCATCTGCCGCAGCCGCTCCGGCTCGTCCTTGAGGCGGCGGATCTCCGCGGCCAGCTTCTCCCCGGTGAGCCCCGCCTCGCGGAACATGAGCGCGGCGCCCGCGGACACCATCTCCTGGGCGTTGACGGCCTGGTGGTCGTCCGTGGCGAAGGGGAAAGGGATGAGGATGCTGGCCTTCTTGGCCACCATCAGCTCGGCGAGCGTGGTGGCGCCCGCGCGGCACACGACGAGCGAGGCCTCGGCGTAGGCGCTGGACATGTCGTCGATGAATTCCACCACCTGGGCCTCGAAGCCCCGGGCCGCGTAGCCCTGGCGCACGGACTCCAGGTCGTTCTTGCCCGTCTGGTGGACGATGCGCAGCTGGCCCTTGAGGTCGCCCAGGTGGTCCAGGGCGTCGAGCATGCGCTGGTTGATGCCGCGCGCGCCCAGGCTGCCGCCGAAGACGAGCAGGGAGAAGGTGTCCTGGGCCACGTGCGCGAGCAGGAAGTTGTCCATCAGCTTGCGGCGGATGGGGTTGCCCACGAGCTGCACCTTGCGGGCGGGAAAGAAGGCCCCCGCCCCCGCGAACGCGGTGAAGACGACGCGCGCGAAGCGGCCGAGCACCTTGTTGGTGAGGCCCGGCAGCGCGTTCTGCTCCTGGATGGCGGTGGGAATGCCCATCAGCGCCGCCACGAGCACCACCGGCCCGCTCGAGTAGCCGCCCACCCCCACCACCACGTCCGGCTTGTGCTCGCGCAGGATGCGGAAGGACTCGAACAGGGCCAGGGGCAAGAGGAAGATGCCCTTGAGCAGGCCGACCAGCCCCTTGCCCTTGAGCCCCTGGGCGCGGATGGTCTCCAGGGGGTAGCCCTCGCGGGGCACCACCCGGGCCTCCAGGCCGCGCTCGGTGCCCACGAACACCACCTTGTTGGCGTGGTGCCGCGTCACCACCTCCTCGGCCAGGGCGATGCCCGGGTAGAGATGACCGCCCGTACCGCCACCCGCGATGAGCACCTTCACGCCGCCACCTCCCTCAAGTCACCACCGGTGCGCGTCACGCGGGCCCCACCCACGGGCTGCGCGCTGGCACTGAGCGAGAGCAATACACCGGCCGCCCCCATCAACACCACCAGGGAAGAGCCCCCGTAGGAGACGAACGGCAGGGTCAGGCCCTTGGTCGGCAGCAAGCCCATGGCCACGCACATGTTCACCGTGGCCTGGAAGGCGATGATGGAGGTGATGCCCAGCCCCAGGTAGGTGCCGAACACCTCCGGCGCCGCGAGGCTCGCCCGGACGCCGCGCCAGATGATGACGGCGTAGAGCGCCACCAGCACCCCCACCCCGAGCAGGCCCAGCTCCTCGCCGATGATGGCGAAGATGAAGTCCGTGTGCGCCTCGGGCAGGAAGAAGAGCTTCTGCCGCCCATCGCCCAGCCCCAGCCCGGTGAGGCCGCCGGAGCCGATGGACATGAGGGACTCGGCCACCTGGTAGCCGATGTCGTGCCGGTGGGCCCACGGATCCAGGAAGGCCAGCACGCGCTTCATCCGGTAGGGGCTCGTGGCGATGGCCGCGTAGGCCAGGGGCAGCGCCAGGAGCACCGAGCCCACCAGGTAGCTCAGCTTGGTGCCCGCGGCGAAGAGCAGCGCGAACAGGAGGAACACCAACAACACCGAGCTGCCGAAGTCCGGCTGGAGCATGCACAGCCCCACCAGCAGGCCACACAGCAAGAGGTGCGGCAGGAAGCCCACGGAGAACGACGCCACCTTCTCGCGCTTCTTGGCCAGCGAGTAGGACAGGTAGACGACCCAGGCGAACTTGGCCACCTCGGCCGGCTGCAGGCCGAAGCCCGGCAGGCGGATCCACCGGCGCGCGCCGCCCACCGTGGTGCCGATGCCGGGGATGAGCACCAGCACGAGCAGCACCAGCGTCACCAGCAAGAGCGGATAGGCGAGCCGCGCCAGGCGCCGCCAGCCCACCTTCATGCCCACCGCCATCGCCACCACGCCCATGCCCACCGCCATGAGCTGGCGGTTGAGGAAGTAGAAGCTGTCGCCCAGCTTGTCCTCCGCCATGACGGCGCTGGCCGAGTACACCATCACCAGGCCCAGCGACACGAGGGACAACACGGCACACAACAGCAGCGCGTCGAACCGCACGGGGGCGGCGGACACGGAAGCAGCGGCCTTCATGGGATCAGAGTTCCCCTACGAGGCGCTTGAAGGTGTCGCCCCGGTGCTCGAAGTTCTGGAACTGATCATAGGACGCACATGCGGGTGACAAAAGAATGGTGTCTCCCGCCCGCGCCAGCGCACGGGCTTGACGCACGGCTTCCTCGAGCGTTCCACAGGCGTGCACGGGCGCCACCCCGGTGTAGGCCTCGGCGAGCAGGGGCGCGTCCTGACCGATGGTCAGCACCGCCTTCACCTTGCCCCGCCCCTCCTCCACCATGGGCGCGTACGGCGCGCCCTTGCCCTTGCCCCCGGCGATGAGCACCACATCCCGGGAAAACGCGCGCAACGCCACCAGCACCGAATCCACGTTGGTGGCCTTGGAGTCGTTCACCCACTCCACGCCCTCCAGCACGCGCACGCTCTCCAGCCGGTGCGGCAGGCCCGGGTAGCGGTCGAGCCCCGCCTGCACCGCCGCGTGGGGCACGCCGCCGAGCCGGGCCAGGAGCGCCGCCGCCATGGCGTTCTGTGTGTTGTGGCCGCCGCGCAGCGCGCGGTTGGTGAGCGTGAAGGCCTCGCCCGGCTCTCCCACGCCCTCGAAGAGGAAGCCTCCGGGCCGGGCCACCGCGAGCCCCACGAGCCGCGGCGCGTCCGCCACCGGCTGACCCGTGAGGCTGAAGCCGTAGACGCGGCCGGGCGCGGACTCGGCCAGCCGCATCACGTCCGCGTCATCCGCGTTGACCACCACGAAGTCCGCGTCCCGCTGCGCGCGCCAGATGCGGGCCTTGGCCGCGCCGTAGGCCGCGTGGTCCGCGTACCGGTCGATGTGGTCCGGCGTGAGGTTGAGCAGCGCGGCGCCCCGGGGCCGCAGCGTGTCGATGCCCTCGAGCTGGAAGCTGGACAGCTCCACCACCAGCGCGTCCCAGCCCTCGGGCGTCAGGGCCGCCTCGGTGAAGGGACGGCCGAGGTTGCCACCCACGAACGTGCGTCCACCGCCCTGGGCGAACAGCTCGCCGGTGAGCGCCGTGGTGGTGCTCTTGCCGTTGGTGCCGGTGATGCCGAAGAGCGGCACGTGCGCGAGGAAGCGTCCGGCCAGCTCCACCTCGCCCCACACGGGCACGCCCGCGCGCCGCGCGGCCTGGAGCTCCGGCAGCGCGAGCGGCACCCCGGGGCTCACCACCACCAGCTGGTGCGCCTCGAGCAGGCCCGGCGCGGGCGGCGCGGTGACGAGCGTGACACCCAGGTACTGGAGCTCGCGCGCCGTGGCGCCCAGGGCCTCCGGGGAGCGGGCGTCGACGGCCGTCACCCGCGCGCCCTTCTCCACGAGCAGACGGATGGCGGCCACGCCGCTCTTGGCCAGGCCGTACACGGCCACCTTCGAGTCCCGCAGCAAGTCGGGCGTCATGCGCGCCAGGCTCCTTCGTCGCGACTAGCGCAACTTGAGTGACAGCAGGGCCACGCCACCACAGAGGATGGCGACGATCCAGAAGCGCACGATGATCTTCGGCTCGGCGATTCCCTTGAGCTCGAAGTGGTGGTGCACGGGCGCCATCTTGAAGACGCGCTTGCCGGTGAGCTTGAAGGAGGTCACCTGGATCATCACGCTGAGGATCTCCGCGAAGAAGACCCCGTGGATGATGGCGGAGACGACCTCGTTCTTGGACAGCACGGCGAGGCCACCGAGCGCCCCGCCCAGCGCGAGCGAGCCGATGTCGCCCATGAAGACGGAGGCCGGGTAGGCGTTGAACCAGAGGAAGGAGATGCCCGCGCCCACGATGCTGGCGCAGAAGATGGACAGCTCCGCGCCGCCGGGCACCTGGGGCACGCCGAGGTAGCGCCACAGGGGAATGCCCACCAGCCGCGCCGCGCCATCCACCGTCTCCACGTCCGACAGGCGGATGGAGGAGCCCGCCACGTAGCAGAGCACCGCGAAGGTGCTGGCGGCGATGATGGTGGGCATGATGGCCAGGCCATCCAGGCCGTCGGTGATGTTGACGGCGTTGGAGGTGCCCACCACGACGAACCACGCGAAGAACACGTAGAACCAGCCGAAGTCCGGGTTGAAGCGGTGCGTGGGCACGAAGGGCAGCGTGAGCCGCGTGTCGATGAGCAGCCGGGGCCCGGTGAAGGCCCCATCCGGCCCCGACCACGTGCACATGAAGCCGAACACGGCCACGAGGAAGAAGACGGTCTGCAGGACCATCTTGTAGCGGCCCGCGAGGCCCTTGGAGTTGCGCTTGGACAGCTTGAGCCAGTCGTCCAGGAAGCCGATGAAGCCGTAGCCGAGCGTGAGCAGCAGGGCCGCCCACACCGCGCGGCTGCGCAGGTCCGCGAAGATGATGGTGCCCACGGCGATGCACAGGAGGATGAGCGCGCCCCCCATGGTGGGCGTGCCCTTCTTCTTCTTGTGCGTGTCCGGGGTGTGCTCGCGCACGTTGCTCTGCCCGTGCTGCTTGAGCCGCAGGGCCTCGATGAGCCGGGGACCCACGAACATGCCCAGCAGCAGCGAGGCCACGCCCGCGGCGATGATGCGGAAGGTGGGGTAGCGCAGGAAGTTGAGCAGCCGCCCCGAGTCCGTGTCCTTGAGCCACTCGTACAGGAGGATGAGCACCCTAGTGTCCCCCCGCCGCCGACGTCACGCCGGTGAGACCCGCCACCACGCGCTCCAGCCGCATGCCACGGCTCGCCTTGACCAGCACCACGTCTCCCGCCTTGAGCTTGGGCTGGAGCCACGCCAACAGGGGCTCCACCTCGGTGAAATGGGCGGCCCGCTCGCCCAGGCCCGCCGCGCCCAGGCCCTCGCGCGAGCGCGGCCCGAAAAACGCCACCAGCTCCGCCCGGCCGGACGCGAGCACGCCCAGCCGCGCATGCTCCTCCAGCTCCCCGGGCCCGAGCTCCAGCATGTCGCCGAGCACCGCCACCGCCCGACCGCCCTCACCCACCAGCGAGCGGAGCGTGTCCAGCGCGGCGCCCATGGAGGCCGGGTTGGCGTTGTAGCAGTCGTCCACCACGGTGACGCCGTGCGGGGCGTCCACCACGTTGAGCCGACGCGCGTACGGCCGCGCCCGCTCCAGTCCTTCCACGCACGCCTCGGGCGCGTAGCCCAGCGCCACCGCCAGGGCGAAGGCGCCCGTGGCGTTGAGCGCGTTGTGCTCGCCCACGAAGCCCAGCCGCACCGGCCAGTCCTGGCCCTGGCAGCGCACCGTCATGTCCAGACCCTGACGGCCCCGGGGCTCCACGCGCACGAGCCGCACCTGGGCCTCGGCGTGCCGCCCGAACGTCAGCTGACGGGCCCGGCTCCGCGCCGCCTGGGCGGCGATGAGCGCGTCGTCCAGGTTCACCACCGCCACGGACTCGGGCGGCAGCTCGCGGAACATCTCGCCCTCGGCCTCGGCCACGCCCTCGAGGCTGCCCAGGCCCTCGAGGTGCTCGGGCTGCACCACGGTGATGACGGCCGCGTCCGGGCGCGCCACCCGCGTGAGCCGCGTCATCTCCCCGGGCTGGTTCATGCCCAGCTCCACCACCGCCGCCACGTGCGTGGGCTCCAGGCGGAAGAGCGTGAGGGGCAGGCCAATCTCGTTGTTGAAGTTGCCTTCCGTCTTCAGCGCGGGGCCGCGCGTGGAGAGGATGGCGCCCACCATTTCCTTGGTGGTCGTCTTGCCGTTGGAGCCCCCGACCGCGCCCACCGGAATCCGGAAGCGCTCGCGCCAGGCACGCCCCAGGGCGCCGAGCGCCTGGAGCGTGTCCTCCACCTCATAGAGCGTGAAGCCCTCGGGGAGCGGGGGCAAGGCCCGGCCACGCTTGACCACCGCGCCGCCGGCCCCCGCCTGGGCCGCTTGAGCCAGGAAGTCGTGTGCATCGAAGCGCTCGCCCTGCAGCGCCACGAAGAGACACCCGGGCGCGAGCGCCCGCGTGTCCGTGCAGACGGCCTGGAACTCCGCCGCCGGTGCGCCGCGCCGGATGGCTCCGGTCGCGCGCACCACCTGCTCATCCGAGAATGTCACGGCCATGGAAGGGAGGCTCGCGCGCCAGGGCTACGGGGTGCGGATGGCGAGCACCCGCGCCGCCACCTCGCGGTCATCGAAGGCGCGCTTCTCGCTCCCGATGGTCTGGGACGTCTCGTGCCCCTTGCCCGCGATGAGGACCACGTCGTCCTCCTTGGCCAGCGAGATGGCCGTCTCGATGGCGGCCTTGCGGTCCGTCTCCACGAGGTAGCCCTTCTCGCCGCTCTTGGCCTTGCCCGCGGAGATGCGGCGCAGGCCGCCCTTCTCCATGCCCGGCGTCACCTGGGCGATGATGTCCTCGGGGTTCTCGTTGCGCGGGTTGTCGCTCGTGAGGATGGACAGGTCGGCACCCTCGGCCGCCGCGGCGCCCATGAGGGGCCGCTTGCCGGGATCGCGCTCGCCGCCGCAGCCGAACACCACGATGACCCGGCCCTTGGCCATGGCCCGCGCCGCCTCCAGCGCGCGCTTGAGGGCGTCATCCGTGTGCGCGTAGTCCACGAGCACCGCGGGCGCGCCCGCCGGGGGACCGTGGTTCTCCACGCGCTCCATGCGCCCGGCCACGCCGGCCATGCGCTCGATGCCCGTCTGCACGTCCTTGCGCCGCGCGAAGCCCGCGCCGAGCGCCAGGCCGGCCGCCGCCAGGATGTTCTCCAGGTTGTGCCCGCCGAGCAGCCGGCTCTTCACCGGGATGTCACCCGCGGGCGTCTTGAGCGTGCCCTGGATGCCCTTGAGCGTGAACTCCACGCCCGCGCAGGAGATCTCCCCGTTGCCCTGGCGGCTGAACTTCCACGCCATGCGCTTCTGGCCGCGCAGCTCGGTGTAGATGCGCGTGGCGTAGGTGTCGTCGCCGTTGACCACCGCCACGCCGCTCTGGGAGAGGTTCTCCACGAACAGCTTGCGCTTGGCCTGGAAGTACTCCTCCAGGTCCTTGTGGTAGTCGAGGTGGTCGCGCGTGAGGTTGGTGAAGGCGGCGGCCTTGAAGGTGATGCCGTGCACGCGCTCCTGCAAGAGCGCGTGGCTGGACACCTCCATCACCACCGTCTCCACGCCCGCGTCCACCATCTGGCGGAGGATGCGGTGCAGCTCCAAGGGCTCGGGCGTGGTGTGGGCGGTGGGATGCGTCTCGCCGTTGAACTTGTAGCCCAGCGTGCCAATCACGCCCGTGGACGTGTAGGCCGCGGCGGCCATGGCCTCGAGCAGATAGCTCGTGGTCGTCTTGCCATTGGTGCCCGTGACGGCCAGCACGGAGAGCTGATCCGCGGGGCGGCCGTAGAAGTTGGCGGCGATGAGCGCCAGGGCCTTCCGGGCGTTGGACACCTTGAAGTAAGGGACCTGCGAGGACAGCGGCTTCTCCGACACCACCGCCACGGCACCGCGAGACACGGCTTCACCCACGAACTGGGCGCCGTCCTCCTTCGTGCCAGGCACGGCGACGAACAGGTCACCCGGCTTCACCTTGCGCGAGTCCTGCGACACCCCCGTCACATCGACCGGGGTCCGGCCGCCCGAGGTCTGCTCGGCACCACACCCTGCGAGGACATCCGTCAGCTTCATCTTTTCCCCTTCACAAATACCGCGCGACGGCCGGACCTCGGCGCCACGGCCTCATTGCCGCGTCGCCAGTTCCAGCGTCACCCGCGCACCCTTCTCCACCAGCGAACCGGCGGCGGGAGTCTGCGCTACCACGCGTCCACTACCTGACAATTGTGGCTCCAGGGCCGCGGAGAGCAGCTTCGTCACCGCCTCGCGTCCTGCCTGACCCATGACATCCGGAACGCGGACGGAGCCCGGCTCCACGTTCTCGGTGACGACCTCTTCCACCACGGCCCGCGCCGCCACCGCCTTGGCCGCGGGAGCCGGCACGGCCGCCGCCAACACGGCGGAGGACGGCAACGGCACCTCCCGCGAAGGCGGGACGGCCAAGTGCGCCATGGCGGCGGTAGCTATTTCCTTGAATGCGGGAGCGGCCACGGTTCCCCCGTACACGTCTGTTTTCGGCTCGTCCACAATCACGAGGATGACCGCGCGCGGATTTTCGGCAGGCAACACGCCGACGAAGGAAGCGATGCGCTTGTCCGAGTACCCTCCAGCCACGGGGTCCACCTTCTGGGCGGTGCCTGTCTTGCCCGCCACGCGGTAATCTTCCATGGCCGCCTTCGTCGCGGTTCCCCCCTTGACCACCACGCTCTCGAGCATGGATACCACCGTGCGGGCCGTCTGGGGGGAAATGACACGCCGGACCTCGGTGGGACGGTTCTCCAGCAACACCACCCCGTCCGGGTCCACCACCTTGGACACCAGGTAGGGCCGCATCAGCACGCCGCCGTTGGCCAGCGCGCTCCAGGCCGCCGCCATCTGCACGGCGGTGGCCGTCATGCCCTGGCCGAAGGCCTGGGTCGCCAGGGACACTTCCGCCTTGGGAAAGGGGATGGCGCCCCGGCTCTCGCCGGGCAGGGACAGGCCCGTGCGCTCGCCGAAGCCGAAGTCCCGGTAGCTCTTCACGAAGCGCTCGCGGCCGAGCAGCTGGGCGATCTTCGCCGAGCAGATGTTGGAGGACACCTGCAGCACGCCCTTCGGGGTGAGCCAGCCGTGCTCGTGGGTGTCGTGGATGGTGTGCTTGCCCACGCGCCAGGAGCCGTTCTCGCAGAAGAAGGAGTCCTCGGGCTTGATGACCTTCTGTTCCAGGGCGGCCGCCACGACGAAGGACTTCATCGTCGAGCCCGGCTCGATGGCGTCCAGCGCGGCGCGGTTGCGCATGCCGGCGCGCGCCTGCTTCTCCGGGGCGTTGGGGTTGAAGCGCGGCTCGTTGGCGATGGCGAGCAGCTCCCCGGTGAGCGGATCCATCACGATGGCCATGCCGGCGGTGGCCTGGGCGTCCACCACCGCGCGCGAGAGCGCCTTCTCGGCCACGTATTGCAGGTGCCGATCCAGGGTGAGCGTCACGGTGGCGCCCTGGCGATCCTGGGTGTCCGGCGCGCCCGTCATCAGCAGCTTGCGGCCCTTGGCGTCCCGGAAGCCCGACAGGCGCGAGTTCTGGCCGGACAGCTCGTCCTCGAAGGCCATCTCCAGGCCCTCGAGGCCGTGGCCATCCAGGCCCACCATGCCCACCACGTGCGCGCCCAGCTCCCGCTGGGGATAGAAGCGCTTGGGCTCCTTGGTGAAGCCGAACCCCGGCAGCCCCAGGGCCTTGACCGCCTCCACCTCGCGCGGCGTCACCTGGCGCTTGACCCAGGCGAAGCGCCGGCCCCGGGTGAGCCGGTTGAGCACGTCGTTCGGGTCGAGCTTGAGCGTGCGGGCCAGCGCGCGCGCCGTGTCCTTCACGTCCGGCAGCAGGGAGGGATCCACCCAGATGGAGTCCACCTCCACGCTCTGGGCCAGGGGCGAGCCGCGCCGATCGAAGATGTCCCCGCGCCGGGCGGGAATCTCGATCTGCCGCACGTACTGATCCTGGGCCATGCCGCGCAGCTTGTCGCGCTCGACGACCTGCAGGAACACGGCGCGGCCAAAGGCGGCCATCAGCAGACAGACGAAGAAGCCGGCCAGCAGCTTCACGCGCAGCCGCATCCACTGGGTGTTGGGCTCGGGAGCCCGCGTGGTCTTGAAGTCCCTCACGCCCGCCTCCTCAGAGTGCTCCGCCGCGCTCCGCCACGCGCACCACCGGGGCGCTTCGGGCCTGAACGGGACGCTTGCCACCGGACTCGGGCAGGGCGATGACGGCCGGGCCCGCGGGCATGGCCATGCCCAGCTTCTCGCGCGCGAGCCGCTCCAGGCGCGCTGGGTTCTTGAGCGTGGCCAGCTCCAGCTTGAGCCGATCATTCTCGCGCGTGAGGTCCCGCCCCTCCGCCTCGGCCTTGGAGAGCCGGTAGCCCATGTCCACCACCAGCACCCGGCTCGTCACGTGGAGGATGCCCACCCCGGCGAACAGTCCGAAGAGCAGCACCGCGGGCAAGAGGTGCAGGAACACCCGGCCCACCGACGCGCCATTGGGACCCAGGGCCCGGGCGGTCCCGCCCATCCCTCGCGACGACATGAACTTGCTGCGGCTCATCGAATCCTCTCCACCACGCGCAGGTGCGCGCTACGGGCACGGGGGTTGGCGGCGATTTCGTCGTCCGAGGGCGCGAGCGCCTTGCGCGTCACCAGGGTGAAGTCCCCCTGGCCACCACACACGCACACCGGGAGGCCCGGCGGGCATTTGCACCCACCCACCAGGTCCCGGAAGGTCTCCTTCACCTTGCGGTCCTCCAGCGAGTGGAACGAGATGACGGCGGCGCGGCCCCCCACCTTGAGCAGGCGCGGCAGCGCGGCCAGCAGCGACTCCAGGGACTCCAGCTCCTGATTCACCGCCATGCGCAGCGCCTGGAAGGTGCGCGTGGCCACGTGGATCTTCTGGGGCCAGGCCTTGCGCGGCACCGCGCGCTTGACGGCCTCGGCGGCCTCCAGGGTGCGCGCGGGCAGGGCGCGCTTGAGCTCGCGGGCGATGGGCCGGGCGAAGGGCTCCTCGCCGTACTCGCGCAGCACCTGCACGAGCTGCGCCTCGTCCTCCTCGTCGATGAGCTCCGCGGCGGTGCGGCCCGTGTCGCCCATGCGCATGTCCAGCGGCCCGTCCTTCTGGAAGGAGAAGCCCCGCTCGGCCACGTCCAGCTGCGGCGAGGACACGCCCAGGTCCACCAGCACGCCGTCCACGGGCAGCACGTCCGCGGCCACCGTGAGCAGCTCACTGAAGTTGCCCTGACGGGCCTCGAAGGCGGACGCGTCCGTGAGCCGGGCCCGCGCGGCCGCGAGCGCCACGGGATCCCGATCCACGCCGAGCACCCGCGCGCCCCGGGCGAGCAGGGCCGCCGAGTGCCCGCCCCCACCGAGCGTGCCGTCGATGATCACCTTGCCCGCGCCCGGTTGGAGGACATCCACCGCCTCGCGCAGGAGGACGGTCTGGTGGCCGAAGTCAGCCAAGGCGTCAGACGAACGGAGCGCGCGAGAGCGCGAAGGCGGCCCGGGCGTCGTTCATGTGCGGGTAGAGCTCGAAGCTGTCATGCGCTCCGGCGGCCCGGAAGATGGCGGCCAGGTAGGGCGACAGGCCCGACAGCTTGATGTCCCCGCCGGCCTTGCGGAAGGCGTCGGCGCGCGCCAACAGGGGCTTGACGCCGCGGTAGTCCAGGTGGCTCACGTCGCTGAAGTCCAGCACGGCGTTGCGCAGGCCGCGCTGCATGCGCAGCGCCAGGTCCTCGCACACCTGGACGAGATCCCGCTCCAGCAGCTCCCCCTCGAGCATGAGCGTCTCCACCCGGCCACTGGAGACCGCGCGGATGCCCTGCGCTTCGGCTACCTGGTTCATGTCGCCACCTTCCCGGCTTTCCCGCATCACGTCGAACTTCTGGTCCGCTACTGGCGCAGCTCGGTGAGCACGCGCATCACGTCCGCGCTGGAGGCTTCCTTGCGGGCCTCCTCCTGGGCACGCGCCCAGCCCTCGCGACTCCACAGCTCGATCACCTTCACCATCCCCGCCCACACCACGTCCTTGTCCAACCCCGCGTGCGCTCGCAGCGACGGGGGGATCACCAACCGCCCCAGCTTGTCGAGGGGGCACTCCTGCGCGCTCGCCACGTAGAGCCGCATCAACGTCTTCACCCCGGGCTCCAGGGGGTTGCGGCGGGCGAGCGCCACCTCCAACTGCTCCCACTCGCGCACCGGATAGGCGTGCAGACAGGGATCGAGCGCCGTCGTGACGATGAGGCGCTCGTCGTAGCCCCCCACGAGCGTCTCGCGCAGCCGTGACGGGAGGCTCGTGCGCCCCTTCGCGTCGATCTGGTGCTCGTAGACGCCTCGGAACACGCGGAAGCAACCACCTTGTCAGCCCGGCCGATCCCCATCACGCCACTCCTTGCCACTCCGATCCACTTCGGGCGGCGGAAAATACGCGCGGCCCCCTACCCGGTCAAGAAATGCAACAGGCCCGTACAGACCCGTGTCGCATTGACCCCGCGCGAGGCCCTCTGTCATGACGCGCCTCGCGAGCGGCCCCGGGCAGCACGCCGCCGCGACACGACGAAAGGTGCACACATGACGCGTTCGATTCGTCCGCTGGTGGTCTCCGCGCTGGCCCTGGGTCTGTCCGCTTGTGGAGGCGCGAAGCTCGGAGGAGGCAAGGACGGGGCCGCCCAGGCCGTGTTCCAGCTCTCGCAGGCGCCGGGCCGGGGCCACAACACGACGGGCCAGGCGCTCATCTCGCGGGCGATGGCCAGCGGCGCCACCTCCGGGTTCACGCTCAGCGCCACGTGCTTCCACGGCGGCACGGCCCACCTGGAGTTGACGACCGAGGGCGGCCCGGGCGGCGGACTGTTCACCTATTCCGTCACCTACGACGCGTGCAACGAGGACGGGCGCAACGAGTTCAACGGCACCCTGAAGACCTCCATGGGCCTGAACCTGGAGCCGGACCTCATGGGCCTGGGCTTCGCCATCGCCCACAAGGGCCGGGTGAGCATCGACGGGGAGATCTCCGACACGCTCGACGTGGACGTGAAGCTCACCATGGACGTGTCGGCCACCGCGACGCACGCCGGCAGCGTGAAGCTGGTGTTCGACGGCACCATCCAGACGTCCGAGGCGACGTACGTCTACAAGAAGGAGGCCCTCTCCCTCCACGTCGGCGAGCTGCCCAAGGCCTGAGTGCCCGCTCGCCGGACGAGACGAGGAACGGGGCGGGCACGAAAGAGGCCCGCTCCGGATTTTGCCGTATGCTTCCCGGCATGAGCGAGAGCGGCACGAAGCAGACCCTCGGCGAGGTGCGCCTCAAGGTGGCCTACAAGAAGCCCGAGGATCTGCTGAGTGAGTACACACGCAGCATCGGTCGGGGGGGTGTGACGCTGCACACCCAGAAGAGCCTTCCGGTGGGCACGCGGTTCGTCTTCGAGTTGCACAACCCGGGCCTCACCAAGCCCGTGGAGGTGCTGGGCGAGGTGGTGCGCTCGACGCCCCAGCCCGGTGACCGCTACCTGCTCACCGTGAAGTACGACCCGGGTCAGGACCGGGGCGGCCTGGACACGGTGCTCCAGCGCATCTTCGATCTCCAGGAGTACGAGAAGCTGCGCCGCCATGCGCGCATCCCCTTGAACCTGCCGGCCTCCGAGGAGGAGACGCCCTTCGCCCCGCTCTTCTTCGTGCGCGACCTGTCGCGCGGCGGCGTGGGCCTGGAGGTGGAAGCCCCCGCCCTGCCCACCACGGTGAAGGTCGGCATGCCCTTCCTCCTGGAGATGGAGCTGTCGCTCGGCACGCTCATGCTGCATGGCGAGGTGGCCTGGACGTCCGCGGGCGGCGCCGAGGTGCTGCCCTCCTTCGGCGTCAACTTCGGCACCCTGCGCCAGGACACCGTGGAGCGGCTGGAGAAGCTGCTCACCCTGGCCGCCATGCCCCCGCCGCCCTGGCGCGCCCGCATCTGCTTCGGCATCGACGCCGTGATGCGCATGCCCTGAGTCCTCCTCCAAGCGTTCGCGAGCCAACGCTCGGCCTGTAGCGGCCTGTAGCACCGGGCCCTCCCGGAAAGGGGACACCCGCTCGTCCGCACGGCCGCACAAGAGGGGAACGGAAATCCCCGGCGGTAAGTCGTGGCATCGGCGAAGGGTTATGTTACGACCTGCGCCGCTCTCTTACTCTCCGACGATGAGGGGGACATGCCAGAAGGCTCCGCGTCACTCCAGCTCTCGGTTGGCGACCGGGTGGTCTACCCCAACCAGGGGGTCTGCCGGGTCTCGGCCATCGACGTCAAAGAAGTGGCCGGTCAGAAGCTCACGTTCGTCACGATGCGCCGGGAAGAAGACGGGGCCGTGGTGATGGTGCCTCAGGCCAAGGTGCTCTCCATCGGCGTGCGCAAGGTCGCGGGCGGCGAGGACGTGACCCAGGTCTTCGACTTCCTCCGCTCCGACAGCGACAAGGCGGACCTGGACTGGAAGCAGCGCGCCCGCACCAACCTGGATCGCATGACCCAGGGCGGGCTGCTCGGTCTGGCCGAGGTCGTCAAGGGCCTGCAGGTGCTCAGCGAGCTGCGGCCCCTGCCCACCAAGGAGCGCGAGCTCTACGACAACGCCCGGCACCTGCTGGTGTCCGAGCTGGCCGCGGCGCTCAACATCTCCGAGGCCAACGCCGAGGACTCCCTCGACGTGGTCCTCTTCCCGCCCGGCCGCGAGCGGCCCAAGCGCACCGCCGCCGAGTTCAAGACCCGCGGCGAGGGCGACGAGGATCTCGGCCTGGACGCGGACCTGCTCGGGCTGGACGGCGACCTGGACCTGCCTCCGGACGAGGAGGAGCCCGCCGAGGAGGAGGAGTCCTCCGAGGAAGAGGGCGGCGAGGGCGGCGAGGACTCCGACGAGGAGGGCGAGCCCAAGGCCAAGAAGGCCGCGGCGTCCGGCGACGGCGACGCGCCCAAGAAGCGCGGCCGTCCGCCCAAGCCCAAGCCCGAGGGCGCCGAGGCCGCTCCCGCCGCGCCCAAGAAGCGCGGCCGTCCGCCCAAGCCCAAGCCCGAGGGCGCCGAGGCCGCTCCCGCCGCGCCCAAGAAGCGCGGCCGTCCGCCCAAGCCCAAGCCCGAGGGTGCCGAGGCCGCCGCCGCCGCGCCCAAGAAGCGCGGCCGTCCGCCCAAGGCCCGGCCCAACGAGGCCGAGGACACCGAGGCCGAGCCCGAGGCCGACCTGGACGAGGACTTCGAGTCCGATGAGTGACGTCCCCCGGGACCGCGTGTCCCGTCTCCGAGGAGACCCGCCGTGATTCGCGTCGTGACGCTGGATTCCTTCGACGAAAAGCAGACCGCCAAGCTCTGCCAGGCGCTCTACACGGCGTTTGGCGTGGGCAGCGAGCACTCCGGCCAGAAGGAGGTGCCCCCGGGCATGTCCGAGCCCCTGGACGCGGAGCAGCTCATCAAGGACATCAAGGGCGTGCGCGCCTACGAGGACGACAAGGTCCTCTTCATCACCTCGCGCAAGCTCAAGGAGCGCGAGTTGCCCGGCGGCAAGGCGCCCACCACCGGCTACGCCCTGTACAACCAGAACCGGGCCATCATCACCACGCACGGGCACAAGGACTTCGAGGCGGCCTTCAAGCCCATCGCCCGCAACGCGCTGCAGCAGATTGGCCACCTGTGGGGCCTGCACCACTGCCTGGATCCGCGCTGCGCGATGTACCCGCCCTGGACGCCGTCCTTCAACACGGGTGAGCCCTCCTTCTGCAGCTTCTGCCGCGAGAAGAGCGAGCAGAAGCTCCGCCTTGCCAAGTCCTAGGTCGCCGTCGCGCGCCCTCCCCCTGGTGGAGCTGGGAGGGCTGCTGCTCGTCGCCCTCGCCTGTCTCGTGTTCCAGCTGCGGCTGCCGGGCCTGTTCCCCTCGGAGCAGGACTACCGCGCCGTAGCCGGCTGGCTGAGCGCCGAGGCCCGCCCGGGGGACGCGGTGCTGC
Source organism: Archangium primigenium (assembly GCF_016904885.1). Lineage (NCBI taxonomy): Bacteria > Pseudomonadati > Myxococcota > Myxococcia > Myxococcales > Archangiaceae > Melittangium > [Archangium] primigenium. The sequence goes on along the minus strand of NZ_JADWYI010000001.1, from coordinate 2,825,905 downwards.
TCTTTCCCTGGTGGACGGAGCGCGCCCGGCTCTACCTGCCTTCCCAGACGCCCGTATACGGCTACCTCGGCTCGGACGCGGATGACCTGGACGCCCACCCGCGCGTCTGGGTGCTCGGACAGCCCGGCCTGCCGCGCGCCGACGCGGCCGGCTTCCAGGCCGCGTTCCTCCCCGGACGCACCGCCGTGGGCGCCCCCCGCCAGGCCGGGCCCCTGACGCTCACGCTGTACACGAACGGCCGTCACCAGCCCCGGCGCTTCGTGGCCTCGGAGGCCCATGCCCGGGCCCGCGTCTACCTGGAGTCTCCGGACGGCACCCGCACGGACTGCCCCTTCGATGGCCGGGCGCACCGATGCCTGGGCGCCTCCCACCTGTACGTGGCCCCCGAGTGGCACGAGCTGCGCTACCAGCCCCGCCACTGCCTGTGGATGCACCCGCCCGGGGGGCCCCAGCGGCTCGTGGCCGAGTTCGATGGCGTGCCCGCGGGCACGGAGTGGCGGCTCGAGGGGGGCCTCATCTTCGAGTTCGCCGCCGCCCACGCGCCCCACCTGAGCATCACCCACCTGGGCGTGGAGGAGGCCCGGAGCCAGGCGCCCGCGCTGTCCATCGCCATTCCCCCGGGGCTCGAGGGCGTGCAGAAGGTCTCGCGCCAGGTGCCTCCGGGCGAGCCCCGTACGCTCAAGCTCTGGGTCCAGGCGGACAACCCGGAGACGCGCCAGGTGTGCCTGGACCTGCTCGCGCTCGGCCCCCGGGAGGGCGCATGACGACCCGAGGCCGCGCCGCGACCCGCCCGGAGAAGCTCATCGCCCTGGGCTTGTGGGCGCTCGCCTTCTGCGCGCTGTGGGCCACCGAGTCCGCCGTGGGCTTCACCCGCGACGAGAGCTTCTACTTCCACGCCGCGCGGGACTACGCGCGCTGGTTCCAGCAGCTCGTGCACGAGCCCGGGCGGGCCCTCACCGACGCGGCCATCGTGCGCGCCTGGGACTACAACCACGAGCACCCGGCGTTGATGAAGACGCTCTTCGGGCTGTCGCACCTGCTCTTCCACGACACACTCGGGTGGCTGCGCCCCGCCGCGGCCTTCCGCCTGCCGGCCTTTGCCCTGGCGGCGCTCATCCCCGCCCTCGCCTTCCTGCTGGGCAGCGCGGTGTTCAGCCGCGCCGCGGGCCTCTTCGCCGCCCTCTCCTTCCTGCTCGTGCCGCGCCAGTATTTCAACGCGGAGCTGGCGTGCTTCGACATGCCCATCGCGGCCATGTGGCTGCTCGTGGTCTACGCCTTCTGGCGCGCGCTGGAGGATCGCCACTGGGGCGTGCTGTGCGGCGTCTTCTTCGGGCTGGCCGTGGCCACCAAGCACAACGCCCTCTTCCTGCCCTTCACCCTGGCGCCCTTCGCCCTGTGGCGCGCGTGGACGAGCAGCGAGGGGCAGCCCGTGGCGCGCACCGCCCTATGGCGGGTGGTGGGGCTGTTCGGCGCCGTGGCGGTGCTCTACGCGCTGCTCCTCGTGAGCCTCGGGCCCGAGGGCTTCCAGCGGAAGTTCTTCCTGCTCAGCCCCCACACCCTGCTGTTCGTCGTGCTCGCCGTGGGCGCCCTGGGCCTGCTGCACGTGCTCCACGCGACGCACCCCACGACCGCGCTCGCCCTGCTGCCCCTGGCCACCATGGCCACGTTCGGCCCGGTCGTCTTCTACCTGCACTGGCCCTACCTCTGGCACGCGCCGGTGGACCGCACGGCCTGGTACCTCGTCTTCCACGCCACCCACAACCACTACGCCTGGTTCTACCTGGGCACGCTCATGCGCGAGCCGCCCTTCCCGTGGAGCTACGTGGTCGTGAAGACGGCGCTCACCGTGCCCACCAGCCTCTTCGTGCCCATGGTGACGGGCGGGCTCGTGCTCGCCGCGCGCGCGCTCCTGGGCCTCGCGGCCCGCACCCGCGCCTGGGTGACGCCCCTCACGCTCGCCGAGGGGCTGGTGGGGCTGCACGCCATCGCCGCCCTGCTCATCATCAGCCCGCCGAGCGTGCCGCACTTCGGCGGCGTGAAGCACTGGCTGCCCTCGATGCCGTTCCTGGGCCTGCTCGCGGGCGTGGCCGTGTGCCGGGGGTGCGCGGCGCTCGTCGAGACGCTCCGCGCGCGCTGGCCTCGCCTGCCCTTTTCCGCCGTGGCCGCGCCCGTGTTCGCCGCGGTGCTGCTGCCCGCGCTGCTCGCGCTCGTGCGCGTGTTCCCCTACGGCACGAGCTACTACTCGGAGCTCGCCGGCGGCATTCCGGGCGCCGCCTCCCTGGGCATGCAGCGCCAGTTCTGGTCGAGCAACGTGACGGCCGTGCTGCCGTGGATCAACGCGCACGCGCCGCGCAACGCCCGCCTCTTCCTGCACGAGGTGACGGGCTTCGCCTTCCAGGACTACCAGCGAGAGGGCCTGCTGCGCGCCGACTTGCGCCCGGCGGGCCTCGGTGACTCGGACGTCGCGGCCTACCAGTACCACCAGGAGTTCCGCGAGCACGAGTTCGCCCTCTGGCAGGCCTACGGCACCCGCACGCCCGTCACCGGGCTCTACCTGGACGAGGCGCCCCAGGTCATCGTCTACCAGCGGCCCTGAGCCCGCCCCGAGCGCGCTTCCCCACGGCCCCCCGCCATGACGCGAGGCGTCTGTTCACGCGCGGACGGGCAGGCGTCTCGTGCACGAAACGTCTGGCGTCCGAGAACGGGTATTCCCAGAATCGGGACAACCAGCACCAGGAGGGCGCATGACGCGGTGGATGTGGGCCATGATGACGGTGGCACTGGGGACAGCGGGCTGCCAGCAGGAGCAGAAGTCCGCGCTGCCCTCCCGTGCGGAGCTCAAGACGCTGAGTGGGTCCACGGTGGAGATCATCCCCAAGGAGGGCCAGTACCCCTACTGCCTGCTCTACACGGTGTCCGAGAAAGGGGTCATCCGGCAGCTGACGATGACGCGCGAGAACCGCTCCATCCGATGCGAGCCCGGCAAGCGCATCTACAACTCCAGCTTCCGGGTGCCCGTGGAGGAAGGCAAGGTGCGCATCTACGTCTTCTTCTCGGACCAGCGCGTCCAGGCGGGCTCGCTGGCGCAGCAGCTCTACGACTTGCGCGACAAGCCGCGGGTGACGGCCATGGACTTCCGCATGCCGGGCTCGGTGGCGGTGGAGATGCTGGAGTTCACGCCCCAGGCGGGCGGGGACGCGGTGCCCAACGCCGTGGTGGGCACGACGGAGCTCAACGACGTGCCCGAGGGCGCGGAGCCCGAGGCCGACGAGCCCGGCATGCAGCTGGCCGCACCGGACGCGGGCATTCAACCCTGACGCGGCGTCCCGGGCTCCCCTCGGGGAGCCTCAGGGCGCTCGGGCCAGCGCATGCACCAGATCCACGAGATCGAACAGCTCGAAGGGCTTGCGCAGCGAGGCCGTGAGATCGGCGTGCTTCACTTCCGCGCCGCTCATGGCCACCAGCGGCACCCGCTCGAGCGCGGGAATGGCCCGCAGCCGCTGGATGAACTCATCCCCGCTCAGCCGGGGCATGAAGAAGTCGAGAAGCACGAGGGAGGGCTTCCCTCCGGCGGACACCCAGTCGAGCGCGGCCACACCATCCGCCGCGCACACGACCTGGAAGCCCTCCTCGATGAGCAACTCCTCGATGACCGTTCGCAAGTCGAGTTCATCCTCGACCAGCAGCACGACGCGGGGTGTTCCCGTCATTTCTCCTCGAACATCGCATGAATGACCCGCCAGGCCAACTGGACTTCGCGCCCGGACAGGCGCCCGAGGAAGTCACACAGCTCCGCGACCCGATCGGGCTTCTCCCGGCCGAAGCCGTGAAACAGCGTCTTCAAGGACAGGTCCAGACCGCCCGACAGCTTGTTGAGGGTTTCAAGAGAAGGAGAGAACCCGCCGCGCTCGATGCGCCGGATGGCATCGACGGACAGCGCACTGCGCTCGGCGAGTTGCTCCTGCGTCAGTTTACGTGAATTCCGGAGGCGCTTCACATGGCTACCGAACCGCCCCGAAAGGATGGCTTTCTCATTGTCCATAAGCGCGACCGGTAATCTTGTGGCCACCGAGCGCGCTGTGAAGTGAGTATGTTCGGGGTTGGAACGTGCATTGCCTCCGGGTCCCAGTCCCGTCGGTTTGACCTAATACGATTCGCGGATCATCGCGAGTAGGTCTTCCTGGGTGCAAGGGCGAGGATTGCCCCGATGGGAGGCGTCCTGGAAGGCCTTGTCGGCGATGCGCTCCAGGTCCTTCTCCTGCACGCCCACGTCGCGCAGACGTGTCGGAATGCCAACGGTCTGGTTGAGCTTGCGCACGCGCTCCACGGCGTTGGCGGCGAGCACCTCCTCGCGCGCGTTGGAGGAGTCCCCCATGGCCTGGGCCACGCGGGCCATGCGCGCGGTGCACACCGGCCGGTTGAACTCCATCACCACGGGCAGCACGATGGCGTTGGCCAGACCGTGGTGGACGCCGGAGGTGGGCGTGAGCGCATGCGCCAGGGCGTGGCAGGCGCCGAGCCCCTTCTGGAAGGCCATGGCGCCCTGGAAGGCGGCCACCATCATGTCCGTGCGCGCCAGCAGGTTCTTGCCGTCACTCACGGCCAGGGGCAGCGAGCGCGCCACACGGGCGATGCCGTCGATGGACACCGCGTCCGCCAGCGGGTGGAAGCCGTTGGACAGGTAGGCCTCCAGGCAGTGGGTGAAGGCGTCCATGCCCGTGGCCGCGGTGGGCCCGGGCGGCAGCCCCAGGGTGAGCTCCGGGTCGCAGATGGCCGCCTTGGGCATGAGGAACGGGCTGAAGATGACCGTCTTGCGGCCCGTGTCCGACAGCGTGGCCACGCCCGAGCGGCTCACCTCCGAGCCCGTGCCCGCGGTGGTGGGGATGGCGATGAGCGGCGGCATGTTGTCGCGCACGTACTGGTCGCCGCCCGTGGCGTCGTCGTAGCGCGACAGGGGCGGCTCGTGCGTGACGAGCACCTGCACGAGCTTGGCCGCGTCCAGCGGGCTGCCACCGCCAATGGCGATGATGCCGTCGCAGCCCCCGGCGCGGTACGCCTCCAGGCCCGCGAAGGCATCGTGCTCGGTGGGGTCGGGCTTGACCTGCTCGAAGGCGACATACGCCACGCCCGCGCCCTTGAGCACGTCGTACAGCCGCTGCGCGAGCCCGGCCTTCACCACGCCTCCGTCCGTCACCACCAACGGACGCTTCATGTTCAGCCGGGACACCTGCGCGGGCACGCGCTGCAGCGCCCCGGCCCCGAAGACGATCTTCGTGGGCCAGGACATCTCGGTGATGCGCGGCTCGCTCGGCAAGTCGAAGGGTTTCATTGCGGTTCTCGCTCTCCTACTAGATGAGCTCCAGGTAGCGCTCGAGCTCCCAGCTCGTCACGGCGCGCTCGTACTGACGCGCTTCCCACTCGCGCGTGCGCACGAAGTGGTCCACGAACTCCTCGCCCAGGATCTGCCGGGCCCGCTCGGACTCCTTGAGCAGCGTCACGGCCTCCTTGAGCGTGCGCGGCAGGAGCGGCGCCTCGGAGGCATAGCCGTTGCCGGCGCAGCGCTCGGGCAGCTCCACCTCGTTCTCCACGCCCCACAGGCCCGCGGCCAGGCTCGCCGCCATGCCGAGGTAGGCGTTCATGTCCGCGCCCGTCTGCCGGTACTCCAGGCGCATGGACTTGGGGCTGTCGCCAATCACGCGCACCGCGGTGGTGCGGTTCTCCTTGCCCCACGTGGCGGTGGTGGGCGCCCACGTGTTCTCCACGCTGCGCTTGTAGCTGTTGATGGTGGGCCAGTAGAGCGCCGTGAGCTCCGGCATCAGCGCGATCTGCCCGCCGAGGTAGTGGCGCATCGTCTGGCTCATGCCGTCGCGGTCGTCCGGATCGTGGAAGACGTTCTCGTCCTCCTTGAGCGACCACAGCGACTGGTGGATGTGCCCCGAGCAGCCGGGCAGCTTCGGGTCCACCTTGGCCATGAAGCAGGCGGTGAGGCCGTGGCGCGCGCAGATCTCCTTGACCGCCGTCTTGAAGAGCACCGCCTTGTCCGCGATCTTCTCCAGCGAGTCGTAGCGGATGGCGGCCTCGAACACGCCCGGGCCCGTCTCGGTGTGGAAGCCCTCCAGCTCCACGCCGAAGTCGCGGCAGCCATTGATGATGGCGTGCACGAGCGGCGCGTTGAGCGAGGTGCGCAGCCACGAGTAGCCGAACATGCCGGGCGTCAGGGGCGTGAGCTGCGAGTAGCCCTTCTCCTTGAGCGTCTGCGGCGTCTCCTTGAAGATGAAGAACTCGTACTCGGCGCCGAACTTGGGCAGGTAGCCCATGTCGCGCGCGCGCTGGCCAATCTTCTGCAGCAGCTGGCGCGGGCTCGGCTCGAAGGGCGAGCCGTCCGGGTTCACGAAGTCCAGCAGGAAGGCGGCCGTGTCCGGCTCCCAGGGGATGATGCGCGCGCTGCTGGTGTCCACGCGGCACATGCCGTCCGGATAGCCCGTGTGCCAGCCCGTCACCTTCGTGTTGTCGAGCAGCTCGTCCGCGATGTCCCAGCCGAACACCACGTCACAGAAGCCCATGCCGCTCTTGCAGGCGGAGAAGAACTTCTCCACCGACACGTACTTGCCGCGCCACACGCCGTCCAGGTCCACCGCGCCGAGCTTCACCTGGCGAATGCCCTTTTCCTCGAACCACTTGTGCAGCACGTCCGTGCCCGAGGGAACGCGCCCCAGGGGCCTGCCGGTGTCGCGCTCCTTCTCCTTGTCCTTCGCGCGCGCCCGCCTGCTCGCGGGAGATGGCAACGTGATGACCTTCGCCTTGGAACGACTCGCCATTGGCCTCTTCCTTTTCCCGACGCCCATTCAGAAAGTGCCCCTTGTGCCGTCTTCTTTCAGTTTCCCCGGACGCGCGTGCCCACCGGGATCCCCACCACACCTCGCGATGCACAGCTTGAACCCAAGCCGCCGTGGCGCGAGTGTACGGGCAGGGGCCCTCCAAGATGTTCGGAATCCCGGACGGCACGTGTGAATTGGACGGACGTCAACACAAGCGGCAGCCGAACGTAGGGAACCCCCGCCGCCGCGGCAACCCGACCTGGAGCAAGACCATGAAGAACGTTCTCCTGTTGAAAGCTGGCGACGCGGCCCGGCCCGTGCAACTGAGCGTCGGCGACTACGAACACTGGTTCGTCGAGACGCTCGCGCCCGGCGGATGCCGCTTCGACATCCTCCACGTCCACCGCGACGCCCCCCTGCCCGCGAGCGCCGCGGGCTACGACGGGGTGATGATGACCGGCTCGCCCCTGTCCGTGACCCAGGTGGAGCCCTGGATGGAGCGCGCCGCGGACTTCATGCTCACCGCCGCCGCCCGGGGCACGCCGGTGCTCGGGGTATGCTTTGGGCACCAACTCCTCGCGCATGCCCATGGGGGCCGGGTGGTGCGCAGCACCCAGGGCCGGGAGATTGGCACCGTGGAGGTGCGGCTCAACGCCGAGGGGCGGGAGGACGCGCTCTTCGCGGGGCTGCCGGGCAGCTTCGCGGTGCAGACCACCCACGAGGACGTCGTGGAGCGGGTGCCCGAGGGGGCCACGCTGCTGGCGGGCAACGCGCACACCCCCATCCAGGCGCTCGCCTACGGGCCGCGCATCCGCGGCGTCCAGTTCCACCCGGAGGTGAATCCGGCCGCCATGCGCGCCCTCATCCTCGCGCGCGCGGAGAAGCTGGAGGCCGACGCCCCGCGCCATGGGCTCGCGCCCGGCGAGCGCGTGCCCCGGCTGCTGGCGGGAATCCTGCCCACCAGCGCCGGGCAGCAGATCCTCCGAAACTTCGTGGAGCGGTTCACCTGAGGACCCGCCTGGGGTAGGACTTCCCCATGGCGTCGCGCTGGGACTACCTCTTCGAGACCAAACCGGTTCCCATGATGGACCACCTCCTGGAGGAGGTGGCCAAGCTGCTGGCCAAGGACCTGCGGCAGTGGCCGCCCCCGGTGCAGGAGGTGGACCTGGACGTGGGCGGCACGTTCGCGCCCCTGTTCACCGAGCCGACCCCCCGCCCCGCCGAGGCCGTCTACGACGAGGCGCTGCGGCTGTCGCGCTGGGAGCTGGAGCGGGAGCACGAGGCGTACGACGACTACATGCGCAACAAGCGCTACCTGGAGCGGGGACTCGCGCCCACGGACCGGCTGCCGCTGCTCCTGCTCAACCGGTGGCTCGTGGACCAGATGCTGGGCCTGGGCGAGGCCACCGAGGGCCGGGTCAACCGCCGGTTGATGCTCAAGTGCCTGGAGCGGCTGGAGGCCCGTCGGCGGCTCATCCAGGGGCCCACCGCTTGAGCCCCAGGCGCCCCTCTGCCATAAGCCGCGCCATGCCGGAGCCTCACGAGTCGGACATCCCGGACCCGCGCCGCAAGCGCCTGGTCATCCTCGCCGGACTGTGGGCGGCCATCGCCGTCGTGCTGGTCGTGTTCCACTCGGTGCTGCTGCCCTTCGCCAGCGCCGCGCTCATCGCCTACCTGGTGCATCCGCTCGTCACCCGGCTCACGCGCGTGCGCGTGCGCGGCCACGCCGTGCCCCGCTGGGCGGGCATCCTGCTCATCTACTCGCTCTTCTTCCTCGTGCTCTACCTGTTCTTCATCGCCATGGTGCCGCAGCTCTACGGCGAGCTGGCGCGGGTGAGCCGCGAGGGCGTGGCCTTCGTCAACTCGCTCACGCCCGAGCGCATCCACGTGCTGGCCGACCGGGTGGAGGAGTGGCTGCGCGCGCGGGGCATTCCCGTGGCGCTCGCCACGCCCGCGGAGATGCGCAGCGGCACGCCCGGCGTGGGGCTGATGCTGGACATGGAGAAGCTCATCCAGGACAGCGCCGCGCAGTTGCGCCTGCTGGTGAGCCGGCACCTGGGCGACATCGTCACCCTCTCGCGCGGCATCATCACCTCGGTGGTGACGGGCGTGTTCATGATGTTCTTCATCCTCATGGTGGCCGCGTTCCTGTCCATCGACGCGCACGCCATCGTGGCCTACGTGACGAGCCTGCTGCCGGCCGAGTACGGCACGGATTCCCAGCGGCTGCTCGAGCGCATCGATCGCTCGCTGTCCGGCGTGGTGCGCGGCCAGGTCACCATCTGCCTCGTCAACGGGGCGCTCACCTTCATCGGGCTCTTGTTGTTCGGGGTGAAGTTCGCCTTCCTGCTGGCCAGCGTGGCCACGGTGTTCAGCCTCATCCCCATCTTCGGCACCATCCTGAGCTCGGTGCCCATCGTGCTCATCGCGCTGGCGGACGGCTTCCAGAAGGGCGTCATCATCCTCGTGTGGATCATCGGCATCCACGCGCTGGAGGCCTACTTCCTCAACCCGAAGATCATGGGCTCGGCGGCGCGCATCCACCCGGTCATCGTGGCCTTCAGCCTCATTGGCGGCGAGAAGATGTTCGGCCTGGTGGGCGCGCTCTTCGCGGTGCCCGTGGCCTCCATCCTCGTGGCGTGCTTCGACTACGCGCGCCTCAAGGCCCAGCCCACCCAGCCCTCGGCCATCGAGTTGTCGGGCGCGATCGACTGAGCCCGGGGCCGCTCAGCCCTGGCAGGCCGCCGCGCAGCGCGAGTCGCGGCAGATGACGGTGCAGCGGCCACACTCCAGGCCGTCCTCGGGACAGTCTCCGCCGCAGCGCACCCCGGAGCAGTTGGGCCCGTCCTGCACGTGCGTGGGCCGGGTGCCCAGGCCGCAGCACGCGTTGCCCGTGCAGTCCGCGTCCGAGTAGCAGACGCGGTCGGACTCGGACACGGGGATGTTGCCGAAGTCCAGGTCCACCGGCTCACAGCCCGCCAGCAAAACGAACGCCGCCCCCAGGGCGAGGGCGGCGAGAGAAGAACAACGGATGCGCGACATGAAGGCCTCCTCCAGGAGGCCCCGAGTCTAGCGGTTCATCGAGCCGAGGAACTCGGCGTTCGCCGCGGTGGGACGCATGTGTTTGAGCACGAACTCCATCGCGTCGATGGGCGTGAAGGGGTGGAGCACCTGGCGCAGGGCGGTGATGCGCACCAGGTCCGCCTGGGTGAGCAGCAGCTCCTCCTTGCGCGTGCCGGACTTGTTGATGTCCAGCGTGGGGAAGATGCGCTTCTCCATCAGCTTGCGGTCCAGGACGATTTCCGAGTTACCCGTGCCCTTGAACTCCTCGAAGATGACCTCGTCCATGCGGCTGCCGGTGTCGATGAGCGCCGTGCCGATGATGGTGAGGCTGCCGCCCTCCTCGATGTTGCGCGCGGCGCCGAAGAAGCGCTTGGGCTTGTGCAGGGCGTTGGCGTCCACGCCGCCCGAGAGGATCTTCCCCGAGGCGGGCACCACCGTGTTGTAGGCGCGCGCCAGACGGGTGATGGAGTCGAGCAGGATGCACACGTCATACTTCTGCTCGACCAGGCGCTTGGCCTTGTCGATGACCATCTCGGCCACCTGCACGTGGCGCGTGGCGGGCTCGTCGAAGGTGGAGCTGACCACCTCGCCGCGCACGTTGCGCGCCATGTCGGTGACTTCCTCGGGGCGCTCGTCCACGAGCAGCACGATGAGGTAGACGTCCGGGTGGTTCTTGGAGATGGCGTGCGCGATGTTCTGCAGGAGCACCGTCTTGCCCGCCTTGGGCGGCGCCACGATGAGGCAGCGCTGGCCCAGGCCGATGGGGCAGAACATGTCGATGATGCGCGTGGTCATCTCCGCCCCGTCGTGCTCGAGCTTGAGCTTGCGCGTGGGGTAGAGCGGCGTGAGGTTGTCGAAGAGGATGCGGTCGCGCGTCACCTCCGACAGGGGGTCGGCGAAGTTGACCTTGTCCACCTTCTGCAGCGCGAAGAAGCGCTCGCCCTCGCGCGGCTGGCGGATGGGGCCCGTCACCGTGTCGCCGGGCCGCAGGTTGAAGCGGCGCACCTGCGAGGGCGACACGTAGAGGTCGTCCGGGCTCGCCTGGTAGTCGCTGTCCGCGCTGCGCAGGAAGCCGAAGCCGTCGCTGAGCAGCTCCAGCACGCCCTCGGCGTGTACCTCGAACTTCTTGTCCGCGATGCCCGAGAGCAGCGCGAAGATGAGATCCTGCTTCTTGAGCCCCTGGTAGCCCTCGATGCCGAAGTCGTGGGCCATCTTCGCCAGGTCGGTGATCTTCATGCGCTTGAGGTCATTGAGCTTGATGACCTGCATGGGCGCCCCGTCGCGCGTCACCTCGGTGACCACGGGAGCGTCCGTCGCCTCGGGCGCCGGGGCCGGAGCCGAGGGCTCCTCCTCCCGCGGCTCCTCGGAGGCGCGCGCCTCCTGGTACTCGTCGTCCCGCACGGGCACCGGCTGGGACGGCATGGGCGTGAGCACCGGGCGCGGGGGCGCGGGGGCGGGGGCTGCCTCGACCGCGGGCTCCTCCTCGCGGCGGGCCGCCGTGCGGCGCGAGCGCGTGGGCTTCTCCGGCTCCTCGCGCTCCACCGTCTTGGCCCGTGTCGAGCGCCGCTTGGGCTTCTCCTCCTCGACAACCGGGGGAAGCAGAACTTTTTCCTTGGGTGAACGGGCTTTGGCCATGGTGCGGGGGTCACTGGCGGCGCGATGGGACGCGCCCGGGAATGTCGTGAACGATGTCCGGGGGAAACGCGGAACGCGAAACGCCCTCAGGGCGGCACCGGGATCCCTTCTTGCCGGGACCACGCGGGTGGAGGAACCTTGTGCTGGGAAGTGACGCCTGACGGGTAGGACAACCACCTCATGCGCGCCGCACGAGGTTATTGACCACCTCCGGAGCTGTCAAGGCATCCTCGCTTCCCACGCAGCCCAAGGCCGCACCGCCCCAGAATATTCCCGTCCAGCCGCCGAGCCTCCCGCCGTGACCGCCTCGAAAACCGCCGACGCCCTCCGCATCACGCAGCTCCGCAAGGAGCTCGCCCACCACAACCACCGCTACTACGTGCTCGACTCCCCGGAGGTGAGCGACGCGGAATACGACCGGCTGATGCGCGAGCTCCAGGAGCTGGAGGCGCGCCACCCGGAGCTCGTCACGGACGAGTCCCCCACCCGGCGCGTGGGCGGCGCGCCGGCGGAGAAGTTCGAGAAGGTGCGCCACCGCGAGCCCATGCTGTCGCTGGCCAACGTCTTCGACGACGAGGAGCTGAGCGACTTCGACGAGCGCATCCGCCGCCAGACGGGCCTCGCCAAGGTGGGCTATGTGTGCGAGCCCAAGCTGGACGGCCTGGCCATCACCCTGCGCTACGAGGACGGCCGCTTCGTGCGGGGCGCCACCCGGGGGGACGGCACCGAGGGCGAGGACGTGACGGGCAACCTGCGCACCATCCGCGCCCTGCCCACCGAGCTGATGGCCGAGCCAGGGGTGAAGGTGCCCGGCGCCATCGACGTGCGCGGCGAGGTGTTCATCTCCAAGAAGGACTTCAAGCGGCTCAACGACACGCGCGAGGCGGAGGGCGAGCCGCTCTTCGCCAACCCGCGCAACGCCGCCGCCGGCAGCCTGCGCCAGTTGGATCCGCGCATCACCGCCTCGCGCCCCCTGTCGCTCTACCTCTACGAGTGCGTGCCCGGCGAGGGCGTGCCCGCCTTCCGCTCCCACTCGGAGAAGCTCGCCTACCTGCGCTCGCTCGGCCTGCCGGTCAACCGGGCCGTGGCGGTGGAGGACGTGGACGGGGTGCGCGCGCAGTACCGCGCCTCGCTCGAGGGCCGCCACGCCCTGCCCTTCGAGGTGGATGGCATGGTGGTCAAGGTGGACGAGGAGGACCTGCGCCGGCGCCTGGGCCAGGTGTCCAAGAGCCCGCGCTGGGCCGTGGCCTACAAGTTCCCGCCCGAGGAGGAGTCCACGCTCGTGGAGTCCATCCAGGTGTACGTGGGCCGCACGGGGGCGCTCACGCCCGTGGCCCACCTCAAGCCGGTGAAGGTGGGCGGCGTCACGGTGAGCCGCGCCACCTTGCACAACGAGGACGAGCTGCGGCGCAAGGACGTGCGCCAGGGCGACACCGTCTTCATCCGCCGCGCCGGGGACGTGATTCCAGAAATCGTCAAGGTGGTGGAGGGCAAGCGCCCCGAGGGCGCCCAGCCCTTCGTGTTCCCCACCGAGTGCCCGGTGTGCCACGCGGCCGCCACGCGGGACGAGGAGGGCGCCATCATCCGCTGCACGGGCGCCACCTGTCCCGCCCAGCTCGTGGAGAAGGTGCGCCACTTCGCCTCGCGCACCGCCCTGGACATCGAGGGCCTGGGCGAGAAGCTCGCCGCCCAGCTCGTGGAGTCGGGGCTGGTGAAGACCTTCGCGGACGTCTTCCACCTCACGCGCGCGCGCCTGCTCACGCTCGAGCGCATGGGCGAGAAGAGCGCCGACAACCTCCTGGCCAGCATCGAGCGCGCCAAGCAGACCACCCAGCCGCGCTTCCTCTACGCGCTGGGCGTGCGCCACGTGGGCGAGTCCACCGCGCGGGTGCTCGCCGAGGCCTACCCCGACGTGCGCGGCCTGTACGAGGCCTCCATGGAGGACATCACCCGCGTCAAGGACGTGGGCCCCACCATGGCCGCCGTCATCCACACCTTCTTCCACGAGCCCCTCAACCGCGACGCCATCGAGGCCCTGCTCGCCGCGGGCGTCTCGCCCGCCGCCCCCGTCATCGTCAAGACGGGGCTGTTCGCCGGCCAGACGGTGGTGCTCACCGGCGGCATGAGCGCCATGAGCCGCGAGCAGGCCAAGGAGGAAATCGAGCGCCGGGGCGGTAAGGTGTCCGGAAGTGTCTCGCGCAAGACTGACCTCGTGGTGGCGGGCGAGGACGCCGGCAGCAAGCTGAAGAAGGCCCAGGAACTCGGGGTAAGAATCCTGGACGAGCAGGGCTTCTTGCAGCTGCTGCAGACGGACGCGAGGGGATAGGGCATGTGGGCATGAGCGAGCGCATGAACGACGGCACCCAGGACAGACGGCGCGTGGTGCTGCGCATCCGGGGCACGGTGCAGGGGGTCTCCTACCGGGAGAGCGCCCGCGCCGAGGCCGTACGGCTGGGGCTCACCGGCTGGGTGCGCAACCGCTCGGACGGCTCCGTGGAGGCGCTCGCCGAGGGCCCCGCCCCCGCCCTCGACGCCTTCACCACCTGGTGCCACCAGGGCCCTCCCCTCGCCCGGGTCACGGACGTGGCGCGCGCCGAGGCCCCGGCGCTCGGGGAGTTCACTACCTTCATCGTGGAGCGCAGTTCATGAATCCCTACGCGCCAGCCTCCTTGAGCTCCATGCTGGGCATCAAGTCGGGCAGCAAGGTGTCCGTCATCAACCCCCCGCGCGGCTTCGTGCAGCGGCTCAACCCCCTGCCCGAGGGGGTGGAATTCCTCATCACCGCCCAGACGGGCCTGGACATCATCCTCTTCTTCACCCAGGACACGCACGAGCTCGTCCAGCGCTTGCCGGCCCTCTCGCGCGCCATGACGCTGCAGGGCGGCATCTGGGTGTGCTGGCCCAGCGGCGAGGGCATCAAGACGGCCCTGTCCGAGGACTTCATCCGTCAGGCCGCGCTCGACATCGGCATGGTGGACAACAAGTTGTGCCTCATTGATTCCACCTGGACGGGCCTGCGCCTGGTGCGTCGGCCCCGGGGCCGCCTGGACAAGCCGGACCACCGCAAGCGCGCCCCCACCGCCCAGGCCTGACCCCCCCCCGGGCCCCCAGACCGGCGGACGGCGTCCATTGGACATTTTCCACGTCCCGCCTTTACACGCCGGATCAAGCGTGAAAACCTTTTGGGGTTTTCAGGCCTCGGAACTCTCCGCCAGGGGCGGGGGGTTCAGTCGCCAGTGGATTCGAGATTTCAAGACGGGTGCGTTCCCGGCAACCCGGACGCGCTTGCCACTCCGAGCTTCTCGCCGCCCCCAAGGCGCCCGCGGATGGGCACCGACCGGGTGAGGAAGGCCAGCAGCCGGAAGGCACGAGCGCCTGGACTGCCTCGAACGCTCGATATGGCAGCCAGTCCCGCCCGGCGAGGTGCCGGTAGCCGCGGGACGACATGACACCGGAGGAGCAGGTCGTGGTCCCCTCAGCCCCCTCTCGCGCGCGAACAGCCCCCTCCCGCATCCGCGGGCGGATCCGCGTCCGCGCACGGGCAGGAGCCAGGACCGCCTCTCCCCTCGCAGCGCGCTCGGTAGCGGCAGACGCCGTCGACTCCCGTCCGCCGGAGTCCCCGCGCCCGCGCGCGCGCCCAGGATTCATCCATGAGCAGCATCCTCGTCATCAACGCCGCGGGCCGGGAGACCCGGGTCGCCCTCGTCGAGAACGGGCACATCGCGGAGTTCTACCTCGAGCGCAAGAAGGACAAGGGAGTCGTCGGTAACATCTACAAGGGCCGCGTGGTCCGGGTGCTCCCCGGCATGCAGGCGGCCTTCGTGGACATTGGCCTGGAGAAGGCGGCCTTCCTCTACGTCAGTGACGTGGTCTACGACCCGGACTTCGCGCGCGCCCAGTTCGAGCTGACCGAGGGCGAGCACGAAGAGGCCATGGACGTGCCCGAGGAGTCCGAGGCCATGGCCGCCGAGGAGGCGCACCATGAGCCCGCGCCCCCCGAGCACGCCCACGCCGAGCCCGTGCCCACCGAGCCCGCGGTCGCCGGGCCCGTGCCCGAGGCCCCCCTCCCGGCCGAGGCGTCTGGCCACGGGGCAGAGGCCACCGAGGCCTCCGCCGAGCCCGCGTCCGACAGCCCGCCCCCCTTCGTGCCGCCCGCGGCCGAGGCGGAGGCCCCCATGTCCGCCCTGGAGGCGGCGCCGCACGAGTCGCCCCTCGCCCTGGAGTCTCCCGCGCACCACGAGGCCCCCGTGCCGGTGAGCGAGGCGGCGCCCCCCACCGTGGAGCTCGCGCCCGAGGCGACGCCGGTCACCGCCTCCGAGTCCGCCCCCCAGGCCGAGTCCGCCCCCCAGGCCGAGTCCGCGCCCCAGGCCGAGTCCGCCCTCGCCCGGCCGGAGCAGGCCGCCGGCGAGCGCCGCGCCCCCCGGGAGCACCGCGAGGCCGCGCGCGAGGCGCGTGAAGCCCGCCGTGACCCCAAGGAGTCCAAGGAGCGCGGCGAGAAGGAGCGCGGCGACAAGGACAAGCGCAACAAGCAGCGCGACGAGCCGCAGCGCAAGCGCGAGGAGGACAAGAGCAAGCCGCGCAAGACGGCGAAGATCGAGGATCTGCTCAAGGTGGGCCAGGAGGTCGTGGTCCAGATCTCCAAGGATCCCATCGGCACCAAGGGCGCGCGCCTCACCTCGCACATCTCCATCCCGGGCCGCCACCTGGTGTTCATGCCCACGGTGGACCACGTGGGCATCAGCCGCCGCATCTCCAACGAGAAGGAGCGCAAGCGCCTGCGGGAGATGGTGGACCGCTTCCGCCCGCCGGGCACCGGCTTCATCGTGCGCACGGTGGCCGAGAACGTGCCCCAGGAGAAGCTCGAGAGCGACATCCGCTTCCTCATCGAGGTGTGGAACCAGGTCGTGCGCCGCAACGAGAAGCGCGGCGGCTCGGGGCTCCTGCACCCGGACCTGGATCTCATCCTGCGCGCCACGCGCGACCTGTTCGCCCATGACGTGGAGAAGCTCGTCGTGGATGACCGCGAGGAGTACGAGCGCATCCTCGGCTTCGTGAACGCGCAGGACCCGGCGCTCAAGGACCGGGTGGTGCTGCACGAGTCGGACGAGCCCGTGTTCGACGCCTACGGCATCGAGCACGAATTGCAGCGCGCCACCCAGCGCAAGGTGTGGCTCAAGAGCGGCGGCTACCTCATCATCGATCAGGCCGAGGCGCTCACCGCCATCGACGTCAACTCGGGCCGCTACGTCGGCAAGAAGAGCCTCGAGGAGACGATCACGAAGATCAACGTCGAGGCGGCCAAGGAGATCGTCTACCAGCTGCGGCTGCGCAACATCGGCGGCATCATCATCTGCGACTTCATCGACATGGAGAAGACGCAGAACCGCGACAAGGTCTTCAAGTCGCTACAGGAGGCGCTGGGCCGGGACAAGGCCAAGACGAACGTGCTGCGCATCTCCGAGCTGGGCCTCGTGGAGATGACGCGCAAGCGCGTGCGCGAGTCCATCGGCCGCGTGCTGCACGAGGACTGCCCGTACTGCGACGGCAAGGGCTTCGTGAAGACGGCCACCACCGTGGCCTATGAAATCTTCGGGGAGATCCGCCGCGAGGCCCCCGGCTACAAGGATCCCACGCTCGTCATCAACTGCAACGCCGAGGTGGCGCGGCTGCTCCAGGGCGAGGAGCGCCAGGAACTGCGCCACCTGATGGACCGCTACAACAAGTCCATCCAGGTCAAGGCCCAGCAGAACTACCACCGCGAGCAGTACGACGTGTACGGCCGCAGCGCCCAGGGCGGAGACCACAAGGTGGCCTCCTCTCCGGGCTCCGGAGACGGCGAGCTGTCGATGCAGCGCCGCCCCGAGAACGGCGGCGGCGGCGGTGAGCGCGGCTTCCGCGCGGAAGGCAACCGCGAGCGCGAGCGGGAACGCTCGGGCGGCGGCGGCGGTGGCGGCGGCCGTGACCGGGAGCGCTCGGGTGGTGGCGGCGGTGGCGGTGGCGGTGGCGGTGGCGGCAATCGGGACCGCGGCGGAGGCCGTGACCGCAATGGGGGCCGTGACCGCAATCGGGGAGAGCAGCGCCGCTCCGAGCCGCGTGAGGCCCGGGGCCAGCAGACGTCGCCCTCCGGAGAGTCCTCGGGTGGGGGAACGCCTCCGTCCTCCTCCGGGAATGGTCAGGGCTCCGGAAACGGGAACTGAGGGATGAACGGATGCCCGAGGGGCGAGCGAGCCAGGAAGTCCGCTGGCCGGTCCCCCTCGGCATTGGTTAGCCTGGGGGGCCGCGGATGAGCCCCTTCCCTCCCCCCGTCCTCCGACACGCACGTACCCTCTGGGCGACCCTGGCCCAGAGCCGCTCGGGGCGTTTCGCCGGAGACACGCTGGCCGCCCTCCGGGAGCTGGCTCGGGGATTCCAAGGCGAGAACATCCGCCTGCGGGCCGCGGCGCTCACCTACATCAGCGTCTTCTCGCTGGTCCCGCTGCTGACGGTGGTCCTGGGCATCCTGGGCGCCTATCACCAGAGTGCCTTCCAGTACCGGCTCCGGGGATTCATCTCCGCGGTGCTCGCCCCGGGCGTCCGCGAGGAATCGGCCGCCTTGCTGGAGCGGTTCCTCGAGCCAGGCAACGCGACGGCCATCGGGAGCGCGGGCTTTCTCGGCCTGCTGCTGTCCGCGGGCTCGCTGCTGCACAACATCGACGTCTCCCTCAATGAGATCTGGGGCGTGAAGAACCACCGCTCCTGGTGGGTCCGGGGCCTCGTCTACGCCGGCCTGCTCCTGTTCGGGCCGCTCATGCTGGCCTTGTCCTTCGCGGGCACCAGCGGCGTGCGCTCCCTGCTCAGCGGCACGCACACCGCCCTCGTGCTGGAAGTCTTCGAGTCACTGTTCGGCGCGGTCTCTCCGCTGATGATCACCGGCGGGCTCACCCTCATCTACCGGGTGGCGCCCAACACCCATGTGCGGATGCGCTCGGCGCTCGCGGGAGGGCTGGTGGCGGGCCTGGCCTGGAGCGTGGCGCGGCACGTGTACACGGGACTCGCCGCCTACGGCTTTCGCAACAACCCGCTCTACGCGTCGCTCGGCGCGCTGCCCATGTTCCTCGCGTGGCTGTACGTGGACTGGCTCATCTTCCTCGCCGGCGCCCGCCTCTCCTACGCGGTGGAGCACGCCACCTTCCGCGACTCGCTGTCGGGCTTCGGCATGCACCCCCGGGCACGCGAGCTCGTGGCGGCCCGGCTGGCGCAGGAGACCTCGCTCGTCTGGTTCGATGGCGGCACGCCGCCCCTTCCCCGGGAGCTGGCCCTCGAGCTCCGGGTGTCCGAGGCCCTGGTGGACGAAGTGGCCGAGGCCCTGGTCCGCGCGGGCCTGATGACCCGCCACCGCCGGGGAGGGTTGCTGCCCGCCCGCTCCCCCGAGACGCTGACGCTCGCCGACCTGACCCTCGCCGTCCACGGCGTCTACGATCCCATCACCCCCGGGGCCTGGAGCCCCCCTCATGCCGAGGGCTTCGAGACCCTGGACGCCTTCTTCCGCCAGTCGGATGCCCTCGGCCTCGACGTCCTGCGCCGGACCCGCTGGATGGATCTCGCCATCCTCGTGCGGCCCGGACTCGCGCTCCCCCCCTCGCGTCCCGCCCACCTGGACGCCCCGTCCCTCGGGGCGGTGGATGGCGGAAATCCGTAACGTTTCTGGGAGGTTGGCGGCCCTCACGGCTTGCGCGCCGGATTGAGTCTGCTATCGTCCCGAGACTGACCATGGGCCACGCGCCCTGTGACGAGGGGTTACGCGGTTTGCGGGAGCATGCGATGCTCAAGTCCGATCTGATCAACGTCCTCGTCGCCAAAAAGGGCATGACGCAGAAGCAGGCCGAGGCCACGGTCGAGACGATCTTCGAGTCCATGAAGGACGCCCTGTGTCGCGGTGAGAACATCGAGATCCGCGGCCTGGGGGCCTTCCATGTGAAGAACTACCAGGGCTACCAGGGCCGCAATCCGAAGACGGGGCAGATCATCCCGGTGAAGCCCAAGCGGGGCCTGTTGTTCCGCACGGGCAAGGAACTGCGGGACCGGGTCAACCGGCCGCCGCCCCAGACGCCGCAGTCGGACGTCTCCTTCGACCCCAAGCGCGGCAGCGGCGGCTACTGACTTCCCGCTTCACGCCCCTGGGCTCACCGCGGAAAGCCGCCCCAGGGGGCGGATCCGCAGGTGTGCCTCCAGCTCCCCGTAGGTGAGGACCGCGACGTCGGGAAACGAGCCCTCGCAGAGCTTGCGCAGGGTCCGCCGGACGTCTGGCGCCGTGAGCAGCACGGTCTGTCCCCCCACGGCGATGCGTCCCACCCCCTCCAGGATTTCCGCGATGCGCTCGGGAGCGGGCGCGGGGCCTCTCGGGCCCGTGGCACGCAGGGTCTCCTCGATGTCCGGATCCACGAGGTAGGCGAAGAGGGGCCCGGAGGGCGCGAACTTGTGGCTCAGGTAGCTGGAGAGCGCCTGTCGACACCGCTCGGCCAATGCCGAGGCATCCCCCTCGGTGGTGGGCGCGACCAGGGCCTCGAGGATGGCGCGGAGATTGCGGATGCTCACCCGCTCCTCCACGAGCTTGCGCAGCACCTCCGTGAGCAGGGGCAAGGGGACCTTCTGCAGCGCCTCCTTGACCAGGGTGGGCGCCCGCGCCTCGAACCCATCCAGCAGCCCCTGCACCTCCTGGATGCCCAGGAAGGCCGCGGCGCGGGTGCCCACCAGGCCCCGCAGATGCTCGGCGATGAGCTCGCCGGCGCTCCGGACGGGCACCTGCGCCATCTCCAGACGGGCGCGACCGTCCGCCGGCACCCGGCTGATGGCTCTTCCCGAGAACGGCTCCACCACCGGCTCCGCCTGGAGCTCCAGGAACGACAGCTCCTCGGGCCGCGCCAGTGCATAGAGCCCCTCGGGCACCACCTGACCCACGCCCACGGGAACCTCGTCGAGCAGCAGCCGGTAGCTGCTGGAGGGAAGATAGGAGGCTTCCGTGCGCACCTGGATTCCCGGCACACGTACGCCCAGCTCCAGGAAGACCTCCTCACGGAGCCGATGCAGCACCTGGTGCACGAACTCGCCTCCCCGCGCCTGGGCCAAGGGCGTGAGATCCGACGCCAACTCCACCGTCAACGGCGCCACCCCCACGGGAGCCGTCTTGGGCTCGGAAGACGCCGCGGCGGCCCCGGATCCGGAGGTGTTCTCCCGCGAGGCCACCTCGGGAGCCTCCCGCGCGGACAGCGCTTTCATGCGCCGGAGCGCCTGGGCGAGGCCGCCCAGGCCCGCGGCGAGCCCGAGGAATGTCAGGTGCGGCATGCCCGGCATCAGGGCGAGCGCCACGCAGAGCGCGGCCACCACCCAGAGCGCCCGGGCCTCGCCAAAAATCTGGGAGCCGATGTCCGAGCCGAGCGAGTCCTCTTCCTTCTCGGAGGCCACGCGCGTGACCACGAGCCCCGCCGCGATCGCGATGCAGAGCGAGGGAATCTGGGACACCAGTCCATCCCCCATGGCGATGAGGGCATAGGTGGAAGCCGCCTCCGTCAGGGTCATCCCCTTCTGGAGCACGCCGATACAACTGCCCCCCAGGAGGTTCACCGCGACGATGACCAGCCCCGCGATGACATCTCCCTTCACGAACTTCATCGCGCCGTCCATCGCGCCGAACATCTGCGACTCGCGCTCCAAGTCCCGGCGCCGCTGGCGGGCTCGCGTTTGGTCGATCGCACCCGCGCGCAGGTCCGCGTCGATGGACATTTGCTTGCCAGGCATCGCATCCAGGGTGAAGCGCGCGGAGACCTCGGCCACGCGCTCCGCGCCCTTGGCGACCACGAGGAACTGCACCAGCGTGAGGATGGCGAAGATGACCGCGCCCACCACGTAGTCACCCCGGACCACGAACTCACCGAACGCCTGGATGATGTCTCCGGCATGGCCCTCCGCCAGGGCCAGCCGCGTGGAGGACACGTTGAGCGCGAGCCGGAAGAGCGTGGTGAACAAGAGCAGCGTGGGAAAGGACGTCACCCGCAGCGCGTCCCGGGCCTGGAGGGCCGCCACCAGCAAGGACACCGCCACCACCAGGTTGAGCGCCAGGCCCAGGTCCAACAACCAGGGGGGCAAGGGAACGATGAGCGCGCCCAATACCGCGGCCATCGCCACGGCGAGCACCCCCTCCGACGACTCCCGCGCCCGGAGCAGCATCTTCATCAAGGGATTCACGACGCCTTCCTTCCCGTCCGCACGTCCATGGCCATGCCCTCCCGGGCGACCCGCAGCACCGCCGCGGCCGCCTGGTACAACTCCTCGGGGATCTCCTCCCCCACGTCGTAGTGGACGAGGCCGCGCGCCAGCGGCACATCCCGCACCACGGGAACACCCAGCCGCTCGGCGTCCTGTCGCAGATGGAGTGCCTCCGCGTCTCGCGCCTTGCCCACCAGATAGGGCGCGGCACACTCGCCCGCGTCGTAACGGAGCGCGACCGCGATGTGCGTGGGATTGACGACCACGACCGTTGCCGCCTTCACGCCCCGCGCGCCTCCTCCCGCCGCCAGTTGGCGATGCGCCGCCCGACGCTGTCCCTTGTGGTGAGGGTCTCCTTCGCTCTCCTTGTGCTCGCGCTTCACCTCCTCGCGCGTCATCCGCAGGTCCTTGAGGTGCCTCCGGCGCTCGAGCAGGTAGTCCCCCACGCCCAACACCACGAGCACTCCGGCGAGTCGCGAGACGAGTGATTCCCCTCGCGCCAGTCCGTGCACCATGCCTTCCATCCCCGTCCCCCGGACCGCCCGGAGCACATCCGGTCCCACGAGCACGATCTCCCGCCATACGAGCCAGCCCAGGAGCGCCGCCACGAGCAGGGCCTTCACCCACTCGACCAGGGGCTTCATGCTGAAGAGCTTCTTCCACCCCTCCACGGGATGGATGCGCTCGAGGCGGGGCATCACATGGTCCGCGTTGAATTCCAGGCCGCTCATCGCCACCGAGACGCCCAGCGCCGCCAGCCAGGCCACGAGCAACGGCGGCCCCGCCCCCCATGCCAGCCAGACCGTCGCCTCCCGCAAGGCGCCCGAGGCGTCCTGCGTGAGCAACAGCTGGGTTGTCCAGGCCTCGAACTTCGTGATCACGCGCGGGAGCACCGCGGACAGACCCAGCCCACCGCCCAGCAAAACCACACTGGAGGACAGCAGCCGGCTGCGCGGAATCTGTCCCTTGCGGCGCGCCTCCCGAAGACGCCTGGCCGAGGGTTGCTCCGTCTTCTCACTCACCGTGCCCCCAGGTCAGGCGTCCAAGCACGTCCTCCACGGCCAGGACATCCACCCACAATCGCTCGCACAGGGCCCCCACCCCCAGCCACAACAAGGCGCCCCCCGCGAGAATGCGCAACGGCGCCCCCAGGTCCCTCGCGTTCAGGGCAGGCGCGACCCGCGACAACACGCCCAACAGCCCATCCACCGTCATCGTCACCACCGCCACGGGCACGCCCACGGAGAGACCCGTGGACAAGGCCTGGCCCACCAGCCCCACCACCTGCAAGCTCACGCCCTCGGAGGGCACGTAAGCGCCCAACCGGACCGGACCAAAACTCCGCAACACCCCCGCGAGGACCCACGGCATCGGTCCCCTCGTCATGGCCAGGCCGACGAGCAATTGGTACAGCATCTCCCCCGAGGCGGATTCTCGCGTCCCCGTCACCGGCAGGCTCGCCTCCGCGGAAGTCCCCCGGAACAGGTCGATGAACCGGCCTCCCATGCGTGCCGCGTCGAAGGGCAACGCCGCCACCAGGCCCAGCACCGTGCCGTAGGACAACTCCTTGAGGGTCAGGGCCATCAGGCCCACGGGTGACGTCACCGGCGCGCTCAAGGCCACTCCCGCGCCGTGATGGAGGAACAACGCGAGGCTCAGCACCACGGCGAGCTTCACCGGCATGGGCGTGGCCTGTCCCCCCAACAACGGACAGAGAAAGGCCACGGGCAACAGCCGCGCGGAACACAAGGCCACGGAGACCACGCCGCCCCCCCCTTCTTCCAGCGCGGCCCGCAGGAGGTCGAGGCTCATTGGCCCACCTCCGCGATGACGCCCAGGACCCGTTGGGCGAACACGGTGAGCTGTCCGGCGATCCATGGGCCCGCGAACACCAGTGCCCCGACCGCCGCGCACAACTTGGGCACCACCGTGAGCGTGCTCTCCTGCAACTGCGTGGTCGCCTGGAAGAGGCTCATCACGAAACCCACCACCAGACTCGCCCCGATGGGTGGCAAGGACGCCAGCACCATCAGGAGCAACGCCTCCCGCCCCAACGACAGCAAGACATCCGGACTCATGGCATCACCGGTAGCCGAGGACGAGGCCGCGCGCGAGCAGCGACCATCCATCCACCGCGACGAACAGAAGGATCTTGAAGGGCAGACTCACCTGGCTGGGCGACAGCGACTGCATTCCCAACGCGAGCAGCACGTTGGCGACGACCATGTCCAGCACCAGGAAGGGGAGAAAGACGAGAAAGCCAATCTGGAAGGCCTCCTTCAACTCGGTGAGGACGAAGGCGGGGATGATCACGAAGAGGTCCTCCGCCCCCACCCGCGCCGCGTCCTCCGGGGGACGCAACTCCCGCGCCATTTCCACGAGACGCTCCCGCTCCTCCACGCTTCCGTGTTTGAGCAGGAAGGACCGCAGGGGCTCGGTGACCTTCGCCGCGGCCTCCAGGATTCGCGCGCCGGAGTCCGCCTCTTGATGGACGGCCTGGCCCACGTCGTACATGCGCTCCACGACAGGCGCCATGACCAGACCCGTCAGCACCGCGGCGAGGCCCGTGAGCACGAGGGTGGGCGGGGCCTGCTGGGTGCCCATCGCCGAGCGCGCCAGGGACAGCACCACGGCGATCTTCGAGAAGGAGGTCAGCATCATCACCGCGAACGGCAGCACGGACAGCGCGGCCAGCATCCCCATCATCGACAAGGGACTGCCCGCGAAGGACATCTGGGAGAGGGACGTCATGACAACGGCCCCTCGCCCACGGCCCGCCCCATCCGAGGGCGCTCGGGCCGCGGCCTCGCGAGCACGGGACCGCGCGTCCGGCGAATCTCCGCGAAGGAGTCTCCGAAGACCACGAGGTAATGGCGGCCCTCCACGTCGAGCACCGCCACCCCGCAGCGCTGGGACAGGCCCGTCCGGGCCACCACCCGCAGGGGCTCCGCGCCAGGAAAACGGGCGCGGTTCCAGCCCCTGCGGCACCACCAGAACAACCCCGCCCCCAACACGAGGGCGCCCCACAACATCCGCGCCGTGGACGTGGCGGAGGTGTCTTGCCCCCACGTCAAGGCGAGCCACAGCGTCAACATTCCTCCGGCGAGCAGGAGCCGGGAAGACACACGTGCGTCAGGAGGTGTCGTCATGCCCGGGCTCATGGCAGCAGGCAGAGGATTCGCGCCCCGACCTCTCCCTCGATGTCGACCAACTCCGCCCGCGCCACGGCCCGGTCGCCCACCCGCAGCACGACCGGCTCACTCGCGCTGATGCGCAGCGGCAGCAATCCGCCGGGCTTCAACGCGGCGAGCTCGGAGAGCGGCAGCAGGCAACGCGTCAGCTCGATCTCCACCTCCACCGGCAGGGGCGGCATGCCCTCGCTCCGTTCATTCACCTGCGTCACCATGTCCAACTCCTGAAGCGCGCCGCGCACCTGTACGCGGCTCCATGAAAAGCCCTCGGGACCCACCGTCCCCCCCAGCTCGAAGCCGCTCGACACCAGGCGTCCCGCCCCCACCAGCGCCGCGCCGTCCCACCGCACGCCCTCGAACAGCACGACGTCCCCCTGCCCCAGCGCGCGCCAGGACTCGCGCGGCAGCGACGCCCGCCCGAGCCGGCACCCGGCCACCACCTTCGCCGCCAGCACCTCGGGCGCGAGCCCTCCATCCCGCTCCAGCGGCAGGTCCCCGCACGCGCTGTCGAGCACCTGGGCGGGCAGGAGCAGCCGTCCCCCCGCGGTCGTCCCGCCCACCGTCACCCGCAGCTCCACGCCCAGGTGTCTTCGCCGGGCATCCATGCGCGCCAGCGTGTCCGTGCGATTCATCGTCACGCCGGTGAGCCGCGGACCGAACCGGCGCCACAGCTCCTCCTGGCCTCGCAGCACGTCCAGCACCGACAACCCCACGAAGGCGAACGACGCCTCCTCCAGACGGGTCAGGCCCGTGAGCGGACACGGTCGGGTGGCCGTGCCCGACAGGCGATCCAGGACGGCGAAGAGGACGGCGGGCTCCAGTTCCAGGATCGCCAGGCCGCCCAACGAGGACAGATCCACCCAGGCGAACGCGGCCGTGTGCGCCAGCCCCGAGGCGGGCATCACCACCGCCTCCACCACGCGAGCCTCCACCCGAACCTCGCAGCCCAGCTCCCGCGTGAGCGCCGTCTCCACCGCCTTCAAGGCCCGCGCGCCCAGGCGACCCAGGTGGGGGCGCTGCTGGAGCGTCACATGGGCACGCGACACGCGCCGGACGCCCAACTGGCGAAGCCCCATCGGCACCACCCGGGTGGATTGAGAATGAAGGACAGAGGGACTTCCCATGATTCGCTCCATGCGCTCGCGTGAACGGCCCGTGCTGCTCAACGTGTGGCTTCCCGGATCAGCCGCTCGGCCCACGGCGCCACCGCCGCTGGGGCGGAAACGTCGAGCGGCGTGTCCCGCATCTCGGGGAAAAGGCCGCGGTGAAACGCGGGCAGTCGCTGGTAGAGCGCGCGCCGCAGGGCCTCGGGCGCTTCCTCCATCACCCGCCTCAACCGGACCGCCGCATCCGGCCGCCCCCCGAACTCCACCGAGACCCGTGCCTGCCGCCGCGCGGACGACAGCGCGATGAACTCGGCCAGATGCGCCTGGGCCCGCCCCACCACGTGCTCCGGCAAGCCCTCCAGCAGCGCCGCCGCGCGCTCCCGCCCGAAGATCAGGGCCACCAGGGCCCATCGCTCCAAGGGAAGCGCCTCCGGACCTCCCGGGCCCGGGGAAGCCCGCGGAGCGAGGCCCCGTCCCCCCTGGGTCTTGTCGTCGCCGGATGCTGGCGGGCGAACCCGCACGATGCGTGTCGCGTCCATGTCAGGCCACCTTGCGGGGACCGCCCGGCGTCACGACGGGACGCGTGGGCACGGGAGGCATGTTCGTCCTCGATTCCTCATGGGCCCTTCCCCGCCGCGCGCGCAGCGTCATGACGGACAAGCCCACGGACAGGCCGGTGATCACCAGACACAGCACCGCGAGCAGCACACGCAAGCGGCTCAGGACGGAGGGCCCGGGCGGTGGGGTCTCCACCCGCGTGGCCACTTCATCCACCATGAGGGACACCGCGTCGGCGGACAGGCCCTCCACGCCGCCCGCGACCAGGGCGCGCAGCATTTCCCGCGACGCCGCGAGCCGCGTGGCATGGCCCGGCGCCGCGCGCACCAGCGCCGAGGCCTTCGCCGGAACGGGCGACTGGCCGAATCGCGCCGGAGGTGGCACCACCAGATGCACCCGCGCGAACAGCACGCCCTCCACGGTCTGGAGCGTCTTCTCCAGTCCCCGCTCCAGCATCCGCCCCCGGCACAGCTGCTCCTCCAGGGGCGTGCGCACGAAGCCACCGCTCCCGAAGACGTCACAGCCCGTCTCCTCCGCGGGCCGCGGCAGACCCAGCTCGGCGAGGATGCGCACCGCGGCCGAACCCTGCTCCTCGGCCACCTCGATGGCCCACGTGGGCTTCTTTCCCGCCTCGGGCACCTTGCGTGCGTCGAGCCCCCGCTCGACGAGCACCCGCTGCAGCTCATTGGCCTGACGCTCATCCAGACCGTGTTGAATGCGATCCTGGCACCCGGTGAGCCACACGAGCAGCAGGAGGACACAGCGTCGCGCGTTCATGGACGGCTCTCCTCACACCTGGGTCTGCAGGATCTGCTTCACGCCGCCGACGGCCTTCTCGACGACCTTGCCGGCCAGATCGAGCTCCTGGCTCGCCCGGTACACATGCGCCTGGAACGCCAGCAGCTCCGCCGGCGAGAAGGACCTGCCGGACTCCGCCAGCGCCAACACGTGATCCAACCGCCGCTGGGCCTCGCCCACCTGGTCCAACACGCGGACCGCCCGAGACGGTGCCGCGGCGGACACCGAGGACACGCCGCCCACGGCCGCGTCCCCGCCTCGCGCCTCGCACGGGCCACGCACGGCTTCCGTCCGCTCGGCGGGCACGAGGTGGTGACGCCCCGCCTCGCCCGCCACCGGCACCCCCGGCGGCTTCGCTGGACCCTTCATGCCCTCGAGGAGTCGAGCGAAGTCGCCCTTCGTCGCCGAGGACTCCCCGACGGGCGAGACCCCCGCGCCGCCCAGCGCTCCCACATTGCCCATGGCCATGACGCGCGCCCCTAGCGGATGTTGTTGATGGCCGCCTTGGCCGAGTCGTGGCGCACCTTCATGATGTTGGAGAGCGCGTTGTGCGCCCGGCTCTCCGCCTGCATCTCGTTCTGCAGGCCCATGTAGGCGAGGTTCATCTTCGCGCCCTCCGCCTGCATCTCGCGCTGGGCCGAGAGCAGATCCCACTGCTCGCCCTGGGCCGAGGGCGAAGCGCCGCCCGCGCCCACCGGCAGGGACGTGGCCGCGGCGCTCCGCGCGGACGTGGCCGAAGCCACCACCGAGCCCACGCTCGCCACCGCCGCGCTCACCGCGGGCGCGCCCGGCGCGAACGACGCCACCACGCCCGCGCCCGAGCGCACCACCTCGCGCGCCGTGTGCGCCAACACCGTGCCGAAGTCGTTGCGGGGCGTCTGCCGCGCCACCGTGGGGGTGATGGACAGCCCGCCCAACCGATTGCCGTTCTCCATGTGAAGCCTCCTCGCATCGTGGATGCGCCGGAGCTTCTTCAGGCTTCGTGCCAGGCACCCGGCGCCCGTGTTCCCAGGCACCTGGCCACGACACCGGGGCCGCGAGGGCCCACCCGGTGGAGGTCATGTCCACGAGGGCGGACGGTGCGGGCGGCGGCTGAAAAGTTGCTACCCGCCCAGACTGCTACACACTCGTAGTCCCTTGTCGTACACCGAGGAGTTTCCGATGACGCCGCCCACCGATCCCGCCCGTCCCCAGGGGCGCTACCACCCGCGCGTGGATGCCAACTGGATGGTCCAGGTGCACCTGGGCGAGCGCCGGGTGCTCGTCAAGGCGCTGGACCTGTCCATGGCCGGCCTCTTCCTGCAGGGACACCCCGAGGACGCGGTGCGCAGGCTCACCCTCACCCTGCCGCTGCCGGGCGTGGGCGACATCACCACCACGTGCTGCATCGTGCGCCGCGAGGCGCATGGCGTGGCGGTGGAGTTCGACGAGCTGGACTGGGATCACCTGCTGCTGCTCGCGCGCTACCTCCACCCGCGCCTGCCCTGAGCCTCACTCCCCCTTGCGCAGCCGCTCCACGAGCGCCATCAGCTCCGCGCCCTTGAAGGGCTTCTGGATGTAGCCATCCGCTCCGGCGAGCGTGGCGCTCTCCATGTCGGACTTCTTGGACTTCGCCGAGAGCATGTAGACGGGCACCTTGGACGTCGACGGATCGCTCTTGAGCATCCGGCAGACCGAGATGCCGTCGAGCTGGGGCAGCACCACGTCCATCAGCACCAGTTGGAAGGACCGGCTCTTGGCCAGCTTGAGGCCCTCGACGCCGTTGGCCGCGCACACCACCTCCACGGCCCCGTCGCTCAGCATGGAACGCACGAGTTCCCGGATGACGGGCTCGTCCTCGACCAGGAGGATGTGGAAGGGCGTCTGCGGATTGGCGGCCATGGGTTTCACTCGTGTGCGGGCGCCTCCCCCTGGGGCTGAGGCAATGGCGCGGCGTGCCGCGCAGGATACAGCCCGGAGCCCATGCCGCCCAGGGTTGGATACACGGGAAGATGTCCGGTCTACCTCCGCCGTGGGGCAAAGCCCCCCAGGCCCCCCGGGAACATCCACCAGCCAACGCCTCGCCCCCCCGGGGCAGTGACTACCTTGGAGGACAATGAGCCCGGCTCCCTCACCCACCCTCACGGCCTTCACGGCACTGCGCGCCTCCTTCTTCCAGCGCTACCTGCGCGCCCAGCCGGAGGAAGCCACGACGCTCGGCCTGCACCACCTGGATGACCGGCTCAAGGACCTGTCCGACTCGGCCCTGGGGGATGAGTACGCGCTGCACCGCGACACGCTCGCCCAGTTGGAGCGGCTGCCCGTCGAGCACCTGCCCGCCAGCGATGGACTCGACTGGCGGGCGATGCTCGACCTCACGCGCTTCCACGTGCACGCCTACGCGGCGCTCGGGGCCCACCGGCGCAACATCGAGCTGTCGACCTATCCCCACACGATGGTGCAGTACCAGATCGGCCAGGCCGAGACGTCCGAGGACTGGGCGGCCATCGCCAGCCGGCTGGCGCGCATCCCCCTCTTCCTCCAGCAACAGGAGGCGCTGCTGCTCGCGGGACTGGCCTCGGACGCGCCGCCGGACCTGCACAGCGTGCGCGACTTCGCCGAGGACCAGCTGCCCGTCATCGCGCGCTACTACGAGATCCTCCCCCAACTGCCCGGTGCCCACGGGGTGGCGCTCACGGGCGGGGCCTCGCGCGAGCTGGAGCTGGCGGCCCGGGAGGCCCACGGCGCCTTCGCCGCGCACCAGCGCTTCCTCACCGAGCGGGTGCTGCCCCGGGCCCGGCCCGGCGTCGTGCTCGGCGCGGACGAGTACGCCTGGCGGCTCGAGCACATGTTCGGCATCACCGAGTCCCCCGAGGCCCTGATGCAGCGGGCCCGGGAGGTCCAGGAGGACGCCCAGCGCGCCATCGCCCGGCTCGCCCCCACGCTCGCCCGGGAGCTGCCCGACGCGCCCGCCTCTCTCGACAGTCTGGCCGAGGCCCGCGCCCTGCTCGCCCGGCTCGAGGCGCTCCACCCCGAACGGGACGAGGACGTCATCCCCCTGTACCGGGAGCTCGTGGGCCACACGGAGCAGTTCATCCTCGAGCACGGCATGTTCCACGTCCCCGAGGGCCTGCGCCTGGGCATCAAGGCCCTGCCCCCGGGCATGGTGGATGTGCGGGGCACCAACTGGCCCGCCCCGCTGCTGGACACGCGCAAGGTGGGCTGGTTCGTGGTGGCGCCCATGGCCGCCGCGCACCCCAAGGTCTGGGCCGCGCTGCTCGCGGTGCACGAGGGCATCCCCGGCCACTTCCTGCAGAGCGTCGCCTGGCAGCGCGCCTTCTCCCACCACCCGGCGCCGGTGCGCTTCCTGCTCGTGACGGACCACGTGGCCATGGCGCGCGGCCACTTCGGACCCATGCTCAACATCGAGGGCTACGCCACCTACGCCGAGGAGCGCATGCGCCGCGCCGGCTTCTACACCGCCGCGGAGGAGCTCACCGCGCTCGTGGCCCGGGCCCTGCGCGCCGTACGCGTGCGGGTGGACATCGGCCTGCACACCCGGCGCATGGACGACGCCACGGCGGTGCGCCACCTGGTGCAGGACGCCTGCATGCCCGAGCCCAACGCCCAGCGGGAAGTCCTCCGCTACAAGCGCATCCCCATGCAGGCCATCACCTATCTGCTCGGCGCGCTCGAGTTCGAGCGGCTGGAGGCCGACTGCCGACGCGAGCGCGGGAGCCACTTCGACGAGGCGCGCTTCCACGAGGAGCTGTTCTCGTTCGGCCCGGTGCCCCCCGCCCACCTGCGGCGCTTCATGCTGGCCCGTCCGTGACGCCCGGCAACCACCCCACGTAGCGCGTGGCCCCCGTGCGGCGGCCCCGCACCCGGTGCAGGCCCCGCTTGAAGAAGGCGTACACGTGGAAGAAGGCCGCCAGGCCCGCCCGGTCCGCCGCGCTCAACGGCCGGGGGCTGCAGATGACCTTGGGGTCCGCGCACCCCGCGTCCAGGAAGCCAATCACCCCCACCACCGGCAGCCGCACCCGCGCGCCCCGCGGCAGCCGCGGGCCCAGCACCACCACGTCCAGCGGATCCCCATCCCCCGAGTCCAGGCCGGGGATGCAGCCGTAGTTGTAGGGACACGGCAGCGGCGAGACGAAGTCCACCCCGCCCTCCGCCGTGCGCTTCACCACGGAGCCCCGGGGCGATTCGATCAGGATCTCGGGCTCGCTCGGCAGCCCAGCGGGGAAGGGAATCTCGGGCATCCGCACGGTGTAGCACGCCAGGGTCCCTGATCCGTTCCTTCGCGCACACCGGGGCCCCCCGCCCGCCACCCCCGCCCGCGCGGCCACCGTTGGCCAGCCAACGCCCGGACCGCTCACCGCTCCACAGACGACGGGAACTCTGTGGAACCGGGCACCGGCCCCCTGTCCGAAAGCACGGGGACCCCTGGCTTTCTTCCCGACCCCTGCCCACATCCCTGTGGGGCGGAATCGGCGGAGGGGGCGGCGATGAGGGCGTGGGCGGTTCTTGGACTGGCGGTCCTGGCGGCGTGCTCGAACACGGAGGGGGAGTCCTCGGGGTTGAGCCACCCGGGGTGCGTGGATACGCGGGAGGAGGCGGTGTCCAACCGGCTCCAGGATCCCCTTCCGAAGGACGATCGCCAGGCGGTGATCGTGCGCTACCGCTCGGGGGTGCGCGCCGCGAGGGCGGTGGAGTCCCTGGGCGTGGCCGTGAACACCCGCCACACGCTCGTGCCCGCGGTGTCCGCCCGGCTGACCCCGGAGGAGATCGCCCGCGTGGCCGCGAATCCCGACGTGGAGCGCATCGAGCCGGACCTGGAGGTGCGCGCGCTCGGCATGCCCATGAGCGTGGGCTCCGTGGACGAGTACACCGACGCGCTGCGGCTCGTGCAGGCCCCCCACGTGTGGGACGCCAACCAGGACGGCGTGCTCGACCGGGGCGCGCCCGTGGGCGCGGGCATCCGCGTGTGTGTCATCGACAGCGGGCTCGACCGGCGCCACCCCGAGCTCGGCATCCCCTACGTGGGGGGCTACGACTTCGTGGACGGCGACAGCGATCCGAGCGACGAGTCGCGCGGCGTCCGGGGCCTCGGCCACGGCACGCACGTGGCGGGCATCGTCGCGGCGCAGCTCGCCTCGGGCGGAGAGATCTGGGACGGCCTGAGCCGCGGCGGCATGGTGGGCGTGGCGCCCGGCGTGGACCTGCTCATCGCCCGGGTGCTCAACGTGGAGGAGCGCGCGAGTGTCAGCGGCGTGCTCTCGGCGCTCGAGTGGTGCCAGCGGCAGAAGGCGCACATCGCCACGCTGTCGCTCGGGTCGCCCGTGGACATGGGCCGCACGGCCCGCGAGGCCTTCCAGGCCGCCCGCGACGCCGGCATGCTCATCGTGGCCGCGGCGGGCAACGACAGCGACCTGACGCGCCAGGCGCCCCTGAGCTACCCGGCCGCCTACCCCTCCGTGCTCGCCGTGGGCGCCGTGGACGCGCATGGCCAGGTGGCCTCCTTCTCCAACGGCGGCGAGGGCCTGAGCCTCGTGGCCCCGGGCGTGGACATCCTCTCGTCCATCAGCGTGAGCGGCAACACCGTGTCCCGGCTCGACGCGGGCGTGCTGAGCTACGACTCGCGCTCGCTCTTCTTCTCCCCGCCCGGCGACTACACGGGCACGCTCGTGGACTGCGGCCAGGGCGAGGCGCTCGGGTGCCAGGGCGGCACGTGCGCGGGCTTCGTGGCCTACGTGCGGCTGGAGCACGGCGCCGACCCGTCGCGCATCGCCCGGAACGTGATGAGCCAGGGCGCGCGCGCCATCATCTTCGGCACGAGCGACTCCGAGTCCCAGTCCTGGCAGATGAGCCTGGAGGGGCCGAGCGCCGCCTGGGTGCCCGCGCTCAGCGTGGGCCGGGAGTCGCGGGGCGCCGTGCTGCAGCACCTGGGCAAGCCCATCCACGTGAACCTGCGGGGCGTCGACTACGCGCGCTTCATGGGCACCTCCATGGCCGCCCCCCACGTCACCGCCGTGGCCGCGCTGCTGTGGGGCGCCCACCCGGAGCTGACGGCCAGCGAGGTGCGCGAGGTGATGGAGCGCACCGCGCTCGACCTGGGCACACCCGGCCGTGACAACCAGTACGGGCATGGCCTCGTCCAGGCCCGGACGGCGCTCGACGCGCTGGACGGGCTCGCGCCCCTGCCCTGAGGACGCGGTAGGCTGGGGCGCGCCCATGCCCGCCCTCGCCCCACCCCGCTACATGTCGCGCTTCCGCTGCATCGCGGAGCGCTGCGAGGACTCCTGCTGCGCGGGGCTCACGGTGCCGGTGAGCCCACCCCAGGCCCGGCGCATCCGGGACGCCCTCGGCGACACGGCGCCGCTCTCCGAGGAAGACCCCTCGCTCGGCGCCGTCCTCCGGATGCGGCCCGATGGAGGCTGCGCCCTCCTGGATGCCGAGCGGCTGTGCTCGCTGCAGCGCCACCACGGCGAGGCGCTCCTGCCCGACATCTGCGCCACCTTTCCCCGGGTCGTCACCCGCTGGGGTGAGCGCTGGGAACTCGCGGGCACCCTGGCCTGTCCGGAGGTGGCCCGGCTGTGTCTGCTCGCCGAGGACGCCTTCCACCTCGAGGCCGCCGTGCCGCCCGCGTCCCTCCTGCCCCGCCCGGACGTCGCGCGGGCCATCGAGCCCGGCGAGGCCTGGACCGCCCACGCCGAGACCGTGCGCGACGCCCTGCTGCGCTGGCTCGACCGGAGGACCCATCCCCTCGCGTCCCGCATCGCCCTGCTGGGACACTTCGCCCACGCCGTGGAGGACGTGTACTTCCAGGGCACGCGGGCGTCTCGGGAAGCGCTCCAGGCCCACCTGGACGCCGCCCTCCAGCACTTCGACCGCGCGGACACCCAGCAGGCCGTGCACCAGGACTTCGCCCCGCTCGCGCTGCCGGGTGCCCCCAGCGTGGGACTCTTCGCCTCAATCCTCCGCGCCCGGATGGCGGCGCTGCGCGGGCCTCGCTTCCGCGCCCTGGCGCATGGCGTACTGACCTCGCTGGGACTCGACACGGACGACCCCGAGCGCTTGGAGGCGGCCTGGCGCCTTCACGACGCCCGCTGGCGCCACCTGACGGGAACCCACGGGGCGCGGCTCGACCAGGTGTTCCGGCACTACGCCCTGCATGCCGTGTGGCGCACGCCCTTCACGGACGCGCCCACCCTGCTCGGGTACGTGTTCCGTCTGGCCCTGCGCCTGGGCCTGCTGCGCTTCGTGCTCATGGGCCATCCCCGCGTGGAAGCCCTCCACCTCGCGCCCGCGACTCCCGAGGCCTCCGCCTCCCTGGACCTGGCCGTGGTGGAGACCTTCCAGCTCGTGGCCCGGCACGTGGAGACCTCTCCGGAATTCCTCACGCTCGCCCGGGGGCTGGAGGGCACCGGGCGGGGTGCCCAGACGTTGGGCAAGACGCTTGTCTTCGCCTCATTCTAGACACGCGAGTCAAAGACAGACGCCGCGCCGGGTGTGAGCGGTTCTACGCCCCGAATCTGAAGTTTCCCTGAAGCGCGCCTCGCCTCCTGTCGACGGGGAGCCAGGGTGGGCGTCCGTGACGAGACTGTTACGATTCATTTCCAGTCATCTTCCCGCGCGAGCGCCGTGGTACCCATGAATGGGGTGACAATCATTGGCGTCCGGTAGAGCTTCTGGGCCGGCGGAGGACGCCTGGGTCGTCTCCCTCTTCAAAAGGACCCCTCATGCGCGCTTCCTTCGTGCTGCCCGTGATCGCCACCCTTTGCCTGGGTGGCGGCATCGCCGCGTGTAACGCCGAGCCCACCGACTCCACCTCGCCCGGCACCGAGACGCCCGAGGGCGGTGGAACCGATGGCGCCACGTTCAGCTTCTTCGTGACCAGCATCGAGGCCATGCGCCAGCTGTCCGGCAGCCCGAACGGCTTCGGTGGAGACCTGCGCTACGGCGAGGCCACCGGCCTGGCGGGCGCGGACAAGATCTGCCGCACCATCGCCGAGATGGCCCTGCCCGGCGCGGGCCAGAAGGAGTGGCGGGCCTTCCTCAGCGCCTCCACCGGGAGCGCCACGGGCGGCGCCGTCAACGCCATCGACCGCATCGGCGAGGGCCCCTGGTACGACCGCAAGGGCCGGCTCGTGGCCCAGGACAAGGCCGGCCTGCTGAGCGCGTCCCGTCCGGCGGCGGACGCCACCATCAAGAACGACCTGCCCAACGAGCGCGGTGAGCCCAACCACCAGGGCGTCGACAACCACGACGTCCTCACCGGCTCGACCAAACAGGGCACCTTCTCGGGCAGCAAGGGCAACACCTGCAACGACTGGACGAGCGCCGTGGGATCCACCGGCAAGCCCATGTGCGGCCACTCCTGGCCCCGCAGTTCCAGCACCGGCAGCGGCTCGTACTGGATCGCCGACCACTCGGCGCCCGGCTGCGCCGCTGGCGTCAACCTCTCCAACAACGGTCCCGGCAATGGCTCGGCCACCGTGGGCGGGTCGGGCGGCTACGGCGCCCTCTACTGCTTCGCCACCACGCCCTGACATGCCGCCCAGACAGGACATGCCCCCCATGAAGACACCCGCCTGGCTCGTTCTCTCCCCGCTGCTGTGCCTGCTGAGCGGTTGTGGCCCCGACTCCGGCTCCACGACGCCCGACCCGACCGTCCCGGGAGAAGAGACGCCCCCCGGACAGGAGAACCCCAGCCCCCTCGCGTACACGCCGTGTGACGCGAGCGCGCGGCTCGGGCAGTTCACCGTGGAGAACCTGGACGGCTACACCGCGGTCCAGGGCAACGTGCGCAACGGCGTCATCCCGAGCACGGTGCGCACCCTCGCCGCCGAGGAGGGCGCCTGCCGCCTGCTGGTGGGCCGCGCGCTGTTCTGCAATCCGGCCTGCGGCTCCTCGCAGACCTGCGGCGAGGGCGGGGTCTGCATCCCCTACCCCACCTCCCAGAACGTGGGCACGGTGAACGTGACCGGCCTCAAGGCGGCGCTCGCCATGAGCCCCAACTCGGCCCGGTTCTACTCCAGCAGCTCCACGCCCCTGCCCTTCCCGGGCTTCTACACGGGCGCGAACATCCAGCTCGCCGCCACCGGCGCGGACCTGCCCGCCTTCACCCTGCGCGGCCAGGGCGTGGACGCGCTCACCGTGGCCGAGGCGGACATCGTCATCGAGAAGGGCAAGCCCGTGCCCCTCTCCTGGACCCCCTCCACGAACTCCAGCGCGGCGCGCATCCACGTCCTCCTGGACCTGGCGCACCACGGAGGCATCGCCGCCTCGGTGGAGTGCGACAACGTCCCGGACACGGGCAGCTTCACCCTGCCCGCGGGCCTGGTGTCCCAGCTGGTCGATCGGGGCATCGCGGGCTTCCCCAAGATCACCCTCAGCCGCCGCACGGCGGACTCCGCCCAGCTCGCCTCGGGTTGCGTGGACCTGCTGGTCCGCTCGCAGGTGAGCCGTGAGGTCGTCATCCCGGGCCTCGTGTCATGCAGCACGGACGAGGATTGCCCCTCGGGACAGACCTGCCGGGCGGATCTGACGTGCGGTGGCACGACCCCGCCCCCGACCGAGACCCCCGACAGCGGCACGACCACGCCGCCGACCGAGACGCCCGACAGCGGGACCTCCACGCCAGACAGCGGCACTCCCGATAGCGGAACGACCCCGCCTGACAGCGGTACGCCCGACAGCGGTACGCCCGACAGTGACACCGTCGACAGCGGCACCCCCGACAGCGGCACCGTCGACAGCGGTACGCCCGACAGCGGCACCATCGACAGCGGTACGCCCGACAGCGGTACGGTGCCGACCCTTCCCCCGTTCAGCTTCTTCGTGACCAGCATCGAGGCCATGCGCCAGCTGTCCGGCAGCCCGAACGGCTTCGGTGGAGACCTGCGTTACGGCGAGAACACCGGCCTGGCGGGCGCGGACAAGATCTGCCGCACCATCGCCGAGATGGCCCTGCCCGGCGCGGGCCAGAAGGAGTGGCACGCCTTCCTCAGCGCGTCCACGGGTGGCGTGGGCGGCGCGGCCATCAACGCCATCGACCGCATTGGCGAGGGCCCCTGGTACGACCGCATGGGTCGGCTCGTGGCGCAGGACAAGGCCAGCCTGTTGAGCGCGTACCGCCCGCCGTCGGATGCCGTCATCAAGAACGACCTGCCCAACGAGCGCGGCGAGCCCAACCACCAGGGCGTCGACAACCACGACGTCCTCACCGGCTCGAGCAAGCAGGGCAGGTTCTCCGGCACCAAGGGCAACACCTGCAACGACTGGACGAGTTCCGTGGGCTCCACCGGCAAGCCCATGTGTGGCCACTCCTGGCCGCGCAACGGCGCGACCACCGGCAATGGCGCCCACTGGCTGTCCGACCACTCGGTGCCCGGCTGCGCGGCCGGCGTCAACCTCGTCGACAACGGGGGCGGCAACGGCACGCCCACCGTGGGCGGCGCGGGCGGCTACGGCGCCATCTACTGCTTCGCCACCACTCCCTGAACCCCAGCCCCGAGACTGACCCCATGAGATCCTCATTCCTGCTCTTGATGGGCGCCGCGCTCGTGCTCGCGTGCTCGCCCGATCCCACGACGCCCCCGGACGAGACGCCCCAGGAGCCCATCCAGGAGTCCTGCCAGCTCACCGAGGGCGCCACGGCCCCCGATGCCCTCAAGCGCCTGTCGTGCGCCACGGACTTCAGCGCCCTGGCCTCGCAGCCCATCGACACGAGCATTCCCGGCGCCCGCTCGGTCAAGGTGGTGCTGGACCGCTACGACAACGACACGCTCCACTTCCAGAACAGCCAGAAGTACGCCATCCACTACGCGTTCGTGTCCAAGAACCTCTCCGGCGCGGGCAGGCCCGTGGTCGGCTCGTTGGCGGACTTCAACCAGACCGAGTACTACTCGCCGGACCGGCGCTTCGTGCTCGGCTCCGTCACCTACTATGAGGGGGCCAAGGTCTGGGCGCTGGAGATCTCCCCCTACGACACGGCCTCCGCCGAGATGCTCACGCAGCTCTACGGGGCCGTGCGCGATGCGACCTTCTTCGGCGCCTCGCTCGTCTTCCACCCCACGTCCGAGGCCGTGCACCAGGAGGCCCGGAACCTGCCCTCCACCATCCAGGTGATGAGCACGGACGAGCTCTTCGCGGCCATCGACTACCAGCCGCTCAACCTGGCCAGCTCGGTGGGCAAGCTGCGCTTCCTCACCGCGACCGAGCTCACGACGACGTACCTGTCCTTCCGCGACATCATCGTGCTGGACCGCATCCCCAACGACATCTCCACCATCCTCGGCATCATCAGCGAGGAGTTCCAGACGCCGCTGTCGCACGTGAACGTGCTGTCGCAGAACCGCAAGACGCCCAACATGGGCCTGCGCGGGGCCATGAGCAACGCGACGCTGCGGGCGCTCGAGGGCAAGTGGGTGCGACTCACGGTGGGCGCGTTCGACTGGAGCATCCAGGAGGTCTCCGCCGCCGAGGCCGATGCCTACTGGGAGGCCCACAAGCCCTCGCCCGTCGTGCTGCCCGCGGTGGACCTGTCGGTGAAGGACCTGCGCGACGTGGAGAAGCTCGTGGACGAGAGCAAGGGCACGCTGCGCGAGACCATCAAGGCGGCGGTCCCGGCCTTCGGCGGCAAGGCGGTGCACTACGGGGTCATGGCCAACACGCCGGGCATCCCCATGCGCAAGGCGTTCGCCATTCCGGCCTACTACTACGTCCAGTTCATGCAGGAGAACGGCTTCTACGAGCGGCTGGACACGCTGCTCGCGGACCCCGAGTTCCAGAGCAAGCCCGAGGTGCGCGACGCGCAGCTCGACGCGTTCCGCAAGGCCATGAAGGCGGCGCCGGTGAACGCGGAGTTCCAGGCGATGCTCAAGGCGAAGCTGGAGAAGGACTACCCCGGGTTGACCATGCGCTTTCGCACGAGCACCAACAGCGAGGACCTGGAGGGCTTCCCCTGCGCGGGCTGCTACGAGTCGCACACGGGAGACCCGCGGACGGACTGGAACGACGTGCTCAAGGCCATCCGCAAGACGTGGGCGACGGTCTGGCTGTTCCGGACCTTCGAGGAGCGGACCTACAGCAGCATCGACCACAAGTCCGTGGTGATGGCGCTGCTCGTGCACCACAACTTCCCGGACGAGGAGGCCAACGGCGTGGCGCTCACGGCCAACCCCTTCGATCCCACGGGCAACCAGCCGGGCTTCTACGTGAACGTCCAGGTGGGCGGAGACGCCGAGGTGGTGCATCCTCCCGCGGGCGTGACGAGCGACCAGTTCATCTACGAGTTCCACCAGACGGGTCTGCCCATCACCTACCTGTCCCGCTCCAACCTCATGCCGAGCGGCCAGAAAGTGCTGACGGCCGCCCAGGTGTACGAGCTGGGCCAGGCGCTGGACCTCATCCACAACCGCTTCTCGGCCGCGTACGGGCCCAAGGCGGGCAACACGGGGTGGTACGCCATGGACGTGGAGTTCAAGTTCGACGGGGAGCCGGGCGAGACGCCCAAGGCCATCATCAAGCAGGCCCGCCCCCACCCGGGACGGGGCCAATGAGCCGC
Organism: Archangium primigenium; assembly: GCF_016904885.1. Lineage (NCBI taxonomy): Bacteria > Pseudomonadati > Myxococcota > Myxococcia > Myxococcales > Archangiaceae > Melittangium > [Archangium] primigenium. The sequence continues at coordinate 2,785,944 of NZ_JADWYI010000001.1, read as the reverse complement.
CCGCTCTGGAGGGGACTGCTCGTGCTCGGCTGGCTCGCCACCGGCTGCGGCGTGGCGGGCGGCACGGACACCGGCACCGACGGAGACAACGGCGGGGAGGTCCAGGAAACGCAAGGCGCGCTGCTGCCGTGGGCCGAGGGCCACCGGTGGACGTACCGCGTCACCGTGTCGGGCACCGTCTCGGAGAAGGAGCTGTCCGTGGGCGCGCTGGAGGCCGTGGGCGGCACGGGGCCGCTGTCGGCCGAGAAGGCCCACCGGGTGACGTCCCGCAAGAGCAACGGGGAGGTCACCCTGAGCTGGCAGACCGTCTCGGGCGAGCGCCTCCTGCGCTACCGCGAGCAGTCCTTCGACGCCGGGACCACGAGCGCCAAGAGCGAGGAGTGGTGGAACCCCGCCAAGCTCCACGTGGACATGAGCCCCGAGCACCTCGTGAAGGGCACCACCTGGGTGGAGACCTACGCCGAGACGAAGCAGAAGACGGGCAAGTCCCCCACCACGGAGACGACGCGGGATTTGTGGACGGTGGTGTCCGAGGCGGAGTCCGTCACCGTCCCCGCCGGGACGTTCACCGCCGTGGTGCTGCGCAAGACGGGCAACAGCAAGACCAAGACGTACTGGTTCGTGCGCGGTGTCGGCAAGGTGAAGGAGACCGGCGAGGAGACCGAGGAGCTGCTCGGCTACGCGCTGGAGCCGACGGCTCCCTGAGACCTCCGGGGGCCGTCAGATCTCCGCCACGCCGTCGCGCTCGGCCCAACCCTCCAGGCCATTGGGCAGACGGATGCGCACGTAGCGCCCCGCGTCCTCCATGACGCGCACCTTGAGGCCGGGGTGGACCTCGAAAGCCACCTTGGCCTCTTCCCGGGGGAACTCCCGCGCGCGCAGCGTGGGCGCGACGACGACGGCCTCGTGCAGCGTCTGCTGGACCCAGACATGCGCGGCCAGCAGCGCGCCCGCCGGCAGGGACAGGATGAGCAGCAGTCCACCCAGCACCGCCGCCCACGCCCGCCGCCCCGGCCGCAGCAGCCGGAAGAGCAGGAAGAACGCGCAGCCCCCGAGCCACGCCCCGAGGAAACCCCAGGCCGCGCCGTTGCCGCTCGTGGCGGCCACCACGCGCTGGAGGAGCGGCTCCTCGGGCCCGCTGCCCACCACCTTGTCGAGCTGACGCGCGCGGGCATGGGCCAGGTTGGCCTCCAGGTCCGGCCCCTCGCCGCCCGCCCGGCGCGCGCGCTCGAAGGCGAGCACCGCGTGGCCCAGGTCGTCCTGCGCCAGGGAGGTGGTGCCCAGGTTGTACTGGAGATCCGGCCCGCCGAAGCCCCGCTCGAGCAACTTCTCGTAGCCCGCGCGGGCGGCGGCGTAGTCCTGCTTGTAGAAGGCGTCGTTGGCCTGCTGGAACAGGCCCTGGGCCTCCTCGGGGGAGTAGTAACCCTGGCCCAGCACGGTGGCCACGAGCACGGCGGCGAGGGCGCTCACTTGTCCCATCCCTCCATCACGGCCGCGGCGTCATCGAGAATCCGCTCGCGGGCGGCCTGCTCCGCGCCAGGCGCGAAGCGGCCGGTGTCACACGACTCGAGCACGAAGCGCACCCGCTGGCGGCGCGTGTCGTCCACGCCCGCCTCGGCGAGCCGGGCGTCGAGCGCGTCCCGGGTGAGTCCGCCCACCGGCGCGTGCAGGCGGGCCTCCAGGAAGTTGAGCACGGCCTTCTCCACCTCGCCGTAGAACGCGCTGGACGAGCCCTCGCGCAGCTTCTCCGCCGCGGCCAGTTGCTTGCGCGCCGCCCGGGCCCGCTTGCGATGGCCCACCTCCTGGCCCGCCATCCGCCCGCGCACGAAGCCGCCCAGGCCCAGCGCCAGGAAGAGGCCCAGGGGCGAGAGCACCGCGGGCAGGAAGAAGGGCCGCTGCCACACGGCCGTGGTCGGCGACTCGAAGCGCGCCTGGTAGCGCAGGGGGCGCAGGCCGCCCGCGGTGAGCACGTTCTTCTGCTCGGCCGCGGCGTCCGCCAGCGGCGTGGTCGCGCTCCCCTGCCCCCCCGGCGTCGGCGCGCCACCGGCGCCGGGCGTCACCACGATCTCCACCGGCTCGGTGCGCGACACCGTGTAGCGGCCTTCCTTCGGATCGAAGTAGGGGAACTCGAGCGCCGGCAGGGTGAAGGTGCCGGTGCGCTGGGGCATGACCAGGTACTCCTGGGCGCGGCGGCCCTGGATGCGCCACTTGCCGGGCGTCAGCTTGTCGGTCGTCTTGGGATCGTAGACCTTGAACGCGGACGGCGCCGCCAGGCGCGGGGGCGTCACGTTCTTCACGTTGCCCGAGCCCTCGAGCACCACCGTCACCGTCACCGGCTGGCCCAGCTCCACCTCGTGCTGGGTGGCCTCCACCGACAGCTTCCAGTCACCCACCTGGGCGTTGGAGAAGTCGCGGGGCGCGCCCGGGGGCAGCGGCTTGACCGTCACCTGGAGATCGTTGGAGACGCGGTGCACCCGGTGGCCCACGAAGAGCATGCCCGTGGTGATGTCCGCCTCGGCCGGGGTGATGGACAGGCGGCCCGAGCGCATGGGGAAGAGCGCGCGGCGGCGCAGGAGGTAGGTGCGGTAGGGCACGCCGTTGACGACGCGCGTCTCGCCGGTGAGCTGGGTGGGACTCTCCACGTCCTCGCTCCAGAAGCCCTCCAGCTTGGGCATGCTCACCGAGTCCACGCTGGACAGGTCCACGCGCGAGTAGATGAAGAGCGAGAGCGTCACCTGCTCGCCCACGAACACCTGGTTCTTGTCGAGCGTGGCGCGCAGGAACAGGTCCGAGTCGCCCCGGGGAATGCGCACGTCCTCGCGCCGGGCACCCTGCGTGTCCTCCTCCTCGGACTCCTCCTCGGCGAAGGGGTCCTGCAGAGCGCCGAAGGGCAAGTTGCGCAGGGGGTCTGGCAATTGGGAACGCGGGGAGCGCGGCGGCGGTCCGGTGCGGCCCCGGGTCACCGTCATCTTCACGGGCTCGGTGCGCAGCGTGCGGCCCACCGAGGTCAACACCGCGGCGGGGATGGTGAGCGTGCCAGCGCGCTTGGCGCGCATCATCAACACGTGCTTGCGCACGGTCTGGATGACGGGCGGGCCGCCTCCACTCATCTGGATGGAGCGCTGGGTGCTCTGCGACGTCGAGAGCACCTCGAAGTCCTCCGGCGCGGGGAAGCGCACCTGGGCATCGTCCGGGGGATCCACGATCACCACGGTGAGCTGGAACACGTCCTCGGTGCCCACCTCGGAGCGATCCACCGTCTGGTAGAATTCGACCTCCGCCCACGCGGGCATGGCCGTCAGCAGCAGGCTGAGGGCGGCCAGCACCGCGCGGCCGCTACCAATCCTTCGCATTGGGATTCCTCGGTCGCTTCTTCTGCTGGAAGCGCCACAACTGGAGATTCTTCTCGTTCTGCTTCATCGCATCCAGCAGCCGCTCGGCGTCCTGGCGGTCGACTTCCTCCGCGCTCATGCCGCCATCGCGCTCCTCGGTGCCCGCGTCCGCCGCCGAGTCCGAGTCCGCCTGACCCCCATCCGCGCCGCCATCGCTGTCGCCCTGGCCGCCATCCGCGCCGCCGTCGCTGTCACCGCCATCACTCTGGCCGCCGCCGTCCCCGGCCCCCCCGTCCCCACCGCCATCCTGCCCGCCATCGCCGCCGCCATCCTGGCCGCCATCGGAGGGCGAGCCCGCGTCACCGCCCGCGTCCTGGCCCCCATCCTGACCGCCGTCCTGGCCTCCATCCTGACCGCCGTCGGTGCCACCGTCCTGACCCGCGTCCGGCTGACCCGCGTCCGGCTGACCCGCGTCCGGCGCGCCGCCATCCTGACCGGCGTCCTGACCCGCGTCCTGGCCCCCGTCCGAGCCGCCATCGGCGCCGCCCTGTTGGGGCGGAGGCAGGTTGCGCAGCAGCACCTCGTAGTTGTGCCGGGCCTGGGCGTCCGTGGGGTCCAGGGTGAGCGCGCGGCGGTAGGCCTTGAGCGCCTCGCGCGTGTCACCCGTCGCCGCGTGCACGTTGCCCAGGTTGTAGGTGGCCTTCTGGCGCAGGTCCGGCCGGGTGTTGGACTCGGCCACGCTCTGGAAGGACTGCCGGGCGTCGTTGTAGCGGCCCAGCTTCATCAATGCGTCGCCCCGGTTGAACTCCACCGCCGGGTCGTTGGGCCGCTCCTTCTTGGCCTCGTCGAAGGACTTGAGCGCGTCCTCGTAGCGGCCCGCGGAGTAGGCGTCGCGGCCCTTCTGCACGAGGGGATGATCCTTCTCCAGGAGCCCCGCGGCGCCCGCCACGGACGGCACCACCCAGCCCACGGCCAACAGGCCCCAGACGCCCAGACGCCTGCCCAAGGGACGCGGCTTCATGCGGACCTCCGGCGCCACGAGGGCGGCAGCACCATGCCCAGGATCAACAGCACGAGCCCCGGCAGCGCGAAGACCTGGAAGCGCTCGTTGTAGCGCACGGTGATGCGGCTCTCCAATTCACTCTTCTGCATCGCGTCGATGCGCTCCAACACCCCGCTCATGGCCACGCCGCGCGGCTGGTAGAAGAAGTCCCCGTCGGTGGCCTCGGCGATGGCCGTGAGGCCGCCGCGATCCATGCGGGTGATGACCGTCTCCCCGCTCGCGTCCTTCTTGAAGTCCACGAACTCGCCCCGGCGGTTGTACACGGGAATGGGCTCGCCCTGCTCCGAGCCCACGCCCACGGTGAGCACCCGCACCTTGGCCTCCTTGAGCGCGTCCACCGCCTCCTTCACCTGCCCCGTCAGATCCTCGCCATCGGACACCAGCACCACCACGCGCTCCTTGGAGCCCCGGTCCGCGTTCTCCAGGACCTCGCGCGCCAGCATCAGCGCGTCCCCGATGTTGCTGCCGCCCTGGGGCATCTGCTCCGGATCCACCGCGCGCAAGAAGAGCTTCACCGCCGAGTAGTCCGAGGTGAGGGGCGACTGGATGAAGGCGTCTCCGGCGAACGCCACCAGGCCCACCCGGTCCCCCTTGAGCTCGTCGAGCAGCGTGTTGAGCTCCAGCCGCGAGCGCTCCAGGCGGCTGGGCTGCACGTCACGCGCGAGCATGGACTTGGAGGCGTCCAGGGCCACCACCACGTCGATGCCCCGGCGCTTGGTGGGCTCGGTGGTGGTGCCGCACTGGGGCTGGGCCAGCGCCACGCCGAAGAGCATGAGTCCCAGGCCATAGAACCCCGCCTGGGTGGCCGGCAGCCAGCGCACGGTGCCCGGCGCCAGCTTGTCCACGAGCCGATCCGCCAGGATCGCCCGGATGCGCGAGCGCCGACGCAGGGCGCCCCACAGGGCGATGCTCCCCACGAAGAGGCCCACGCCCACCATCACCAGGAAGAGCGGCTGGGCGAGCCCCATCTCCTCCCCCAGGAACTTGAACCGCCAGGGCTCCAGCGCCATCACGGCAGCACCTTCAGCAAGGTGGAGCGCAGGAAGAGCTCCAGCACGGCGAGCCCGAAGGCCAGCAGCAGGTAGGGGTGGAAGTTCTCGCGGTAGTTGGCCGAGGCCCCGCCCTCCAGGAGCTTGGTGCGGTCGAGCGAGTCGAGCACCTTCTGCAGGCCCTGCTTGAGGCCCTCGGGGTCCGTGGCGCGGTAGTACTCGCCGCCGGTGGACGAGGCGATGTCCTGCATGAGCTCCGGGTTGATGGGAATCTCCGTCTCGCGCCAGACGGTGTTGCCGAACAGGTCCGTGCCCTGGGGAAAGGGCACCTTGCCGCCCTTGCCCACGAGGATGGTGTAGACGGGCACGTGCAGGCTCCTGGCCATGCCCGCGGCGTCCAGCGGGGAGATCTTCCCCGCGTTGTTGTCACCGTCGGTGATGAGCACCACCACGCGGCTCTTGGCGTCCGAGTCACGCAGGCGGTTGAGGGACGTGGCCAGCGCGTCGCCAATGGCGGTGCCGTCCTCGAGCACCCGGGTGCGCAACTGCCGCAGCACCTCCTTGAGCACGCCGTAGTCGAGCGTGAGCGGCGCCTGGGTGTAGGCCGAGCCCGCGAAGACCACGAGCCCGATGCGGTCGTTCACCCGGCTGGAGATGAAGTCCGCGAGCACCTCCTTGGCCACGTGCAGGCGGTTCTGCGGGCGGAAGTCGCCGGCCTCCATGGACGTGGACAGGTCGAGCGCCACGACGATGTCGATGCCCTCCACGTTCAGGTCCCGCACGCGCGTGTCGCGCGTCTGGGGCCGGGCGAGCGCCACCACGGCGGAGGCCACCGCGACCAGCCGCAACAGGGGCAAGAGCGGCAACAGGTAGGTGCGCAGGCCCTTGCGGTGCTGGGCGAACACGTGCGCCGCGGAGAAGCGCAGCACGGCGCGGCGGCGCTTCTCCCACAGGCCCGCGGCGATCAGCAGGGGCAGGAGCAACAAACCCCACAGGAACTGGGGGCTATGAAACGCGAGGTCCGGAAGCATGGGACACGTCGGCCGCCACGGGCGGCAAGAGGGGGGGCCAGGTCTTGTCGAGCAGCGCGTAGCCGAACGTCAGCGCGTCCTGGCAGGAATCCGCGGAGGCATCCGCGCGGGCGTACTTCACCATGTCCGACTCGGAGATGAAGCGCATGAGCCCGTCCTCGGGCAGGCCGGGCGCGTGCAACCCGCGCAGCCGCGTCATCAGCTCACTGCTCGTGCACTCGAGCGCGTCGAAGCCATAGCGCTCGCCCAGGTAGCCGCGGAGGATCTCCGAGAGGCGGAAGTAGAAGTCCTTCACCTGGCCCCGGGCGGGCAGGTCTTCCGTCTTGAGGGCATCCAGGGCGCGGCGGGTGCGCACGTCCAGCGGCAGGGGCGGCGCCACGGCGGCCAGCTTGCGCTCGCGGTACTTCTGGAAGGCGCGCCAGGCGACCACGCCCAGCAGCGCCGCGGCGATGGCGCCGAGCAACACCCACACGAGCGTGAGCGAGCGGATGGCCACCTCGGTGGGCGGCTGGATGTCGCGCAGGTCCTCGCCCTTGGTCTGGGCGTCGTCGGGCAGCGTGGAGCCCACCTCCAGCGTCCGGCCCGGCGCCACGTAGCGGTGCGGCCCCTCCGGGGTGCTCACCGCGAAGGGCACCTCGGGCAAGGTCACCGTGCCCAGCTTGAAGGCGGACATGCGCAGCCGGAACGTGGTGACGGCCGGCTCCTTGCCCGACTCGGGCGGCGTGCGCTCCTGGGAGATGACCTCGAAGTCCCCCAGGTCCGCGGGCAGCTCCAGCTCGTAGCGCTGCTGGGCGGGGTGGGTGATGGCCAGCTCGTAGACGAAGGGCTCGCCCAGCAGCACGCGCTCGGGCTCCACCCGGGCCCGCACGTCCGCGGGCATCGCCTCGGGCAGCGTCGCGCTGGCCGGTGCCGCCGCAGGTGCCGCGGGCGCCTGGGCCCACACGGGCGAGGCGGCCAGGAGCGCGCAGAGAACCCACCCCTTCATGCCGCCATCCTCCGCGAGCGGGCCCGGAAGAAGCGCACCAGGGCCAGGCCGTGGTCGTCTCCCGTGCTCAGCTCCACATGGTCCAATTCCAGCTTCTTGAACAGCCGACGCAGCTCGTCGCGCTGCGCCTGGAGCGTGCGCGCGAAGCGGCCGCGCACGAGCGGATCACTCGTGTCCACCACGAAGCGCTCGCCCGTCTCCGGATCCTCCATCTCCACGAGCCCCATCCTCGGAAACTCGCGCTCGAGCGGATCCACGATCACCACGGGGACCAGGTCGTGCTTGCGCCCCACCAGCCGCAAGGGCGGCTCGTAGCCGAAGGCGAGGAAGTCCGACACGAGGAAGGTCACCGTCTTGCGGCTGGCCAGACGGCTCAGGTACGTGAGCCCCGCGGCCAGGTCCGTCCCCTTGCCCTTGGGCTGGAAGGTGAGGATGTCGCTCACCAGCCGCATCACGTGCGTGCGGCCCTTGCGCGGCGGCACCACCTTCTCCACCCGATCCGAGAAGAGGATGAGCCCCACCCGGTCGTTGTTCGCGATGGCGCTGAAGGCGATCTGCGCGGCCACTTCCGCGGCCACCTCCGCCTTGGAGCGCTCGCGCGAGCCGAACTCCTTGGACGCCGACACGTCCACCAGCAGCATCACCGTGAGCTCGCGCTCCTCGGTGAAGACCTTCACGTAGGCGTCGTTCATGCGCGCCGTGACGTTCCAGTCGATGATGCGGATCTCATCGCCCGGCTGGTACTGGCGCACCTCGGAGAACGCCATGCCCCGGCCCTTGAAGACCGAGTGGTACTGGCCCGCGAGCATGTCCGACACCACCTTGCGGGTGCGGATCTCCAGCTTGCGGATGCGGCGGATGATGTCCTTGGCGAGCATGGCGCGGCCTCCAGACCCCGGGGGCGGGCTTAAGGCACCTCGACGCGGTCGAAGACGCGCTGGATGAGCTTCTCCGTGGTGAGCTCCTCCGCCTCGGCCTCGTACGTGAGGGCCACGCGGTGGCGCAGCACGTCGAACGCGATGGCCTTCACGTCCTCGGGCGTGACGAAGCCCCGGTGGCGCAGGAAGGCATGGGCACGCGCCGCCTGGCTCATGGCGATGGTGGCGCGGGGGCTCGCGCCGAACTGGATGTAGTCCGCCTGGTCCTTGAGCCCGTAGCGCGCGGGCTCACGCGTGGCGAAGATGACGTTGAGGATGTAGTCCTTCACCTTCTCGTCCATGTAGATCTGCTGGACGAGCGCGCGCGCGTTGACGAGCTGCTCCAGGGCGATCACCTTCTGGACCGAGGGCGGCTTGCCGCCGCTCATGCGGTCCATGATGACCTTCTCCTCGTCCCGCGTGGGGTAGCCCACCTTCACCTTGAGCATGAAGCGGTCCACCTGCGCCTCGGGCAGCGGGTAGGTGCCCTCCTGCTCGATGGGGTTCTGGGTGGCGAGCACCAGGAAGGGCGAGGGCAGCGGGAAGGACGTGTCCCCGATGGTGACCTGGCGCTCCTGCATGGCCTCGAGCAGCGCGGACTGCACCTTGGCGGGCGCGCGGTTGATTTCGTCCGCGAGCACCACGTTGGCGAACACCGGGCCCTTGCGCACCGTGAAGTTGGCCGCCTGCTGGTTGTAGATCATCGTGCCCACGAGGTCCGCGGGCAGCAGATCCGGCGTGAACTGGATGCGCGCGAACGAGGCGCTGATGCTGTCGGCGATGGTGCGCACCGTGAGCGTCTTGGCCAGACCCGGCACGCCCTCGAGCAACACGTGGCCGTTGCACAAGACGCCGATGAGGATGCGCTCGAGCATGTAGCGCTGGCCGACGATGACCTTGCCGACCTCCTGGTTGAGGAGTTCCACGAAGGAGCTCTCCTGCTGTACGCGCTCGGTGAGTGCCCGGATGTCCGTGTTCATAAGGTGTTGTCTCGACCGTCCCTGAGGAGGCAGGCAGCCTAGGGGGTGGGAGGTTCCGGCTCAACATCGCAGTAGGCCCGGCATTCCGGTATTTTCTCGCCTCCACCCATGCGGAGGCAGCCCTGATGGCCGGAGCGGACGTCCAGGAGGTGGCGCGGCTCGTGCCCCCCGTGCGGCTCCAACGGTGTCCCGTGCCCGGGGGCGGCGCGCTCCGGGTGCTCGACGGGGGCGAGGGGCCGCCCTGGGTGCTCCTGCACGGGCGGGGCAACGCCGCGAGCACCTGGTTTCCCCTGTGGCCCGCGCTGGCCCGGACCCACCGGGTGCTCGCACTGGACCTACCGGGTTTCGGGAATTCTACCCCCCCACCGGGTCCCCTCCGGACGGCCGAGGAGGGCCTGCGCGCCTTCGTCGAGCCGGTGGAGGCGGTGCTGACGGCGCTGGCTCCGGGCCCGATGACCCTGGTGGGCCACTCGCTGGGGGGCCTCGTGGCGCTGGAGCTGGCGCTGCGCGGCCGTGTCCCCGTGGAACGGCTCGTCCTGGTGGACGCGATGGGGCTCGGCCCGGAGATGACCCTCGCCTCGCGCCTGTTCTTCCGACTGGGCCCCGAGCGGCTCGCCCGGGTGCTGGGGCCCCGCCTCTTCGGCCGCATCGCGCCGCTGCCGGACACCCCGGTCCACCACCGGTTGATGGCGCTGGACCACGAGCTGATGACGGTGCCGGGAGGCCGACCCGAGGCCACACGGGCCTTCAACACCCTGGTCCCGCTCACCGGCGACGTGTTCCACCGCCGCGAGCGCCTGGGCGAGGTGAAGGTCCCCACCCTCCTCTACTGGGGCGAGCGGGACAACGTGCTGCCCGTCTCGCTCGCGGAGGCCGCCGTGAAGCGGCTGCCCCGGGCCCGGCTCCTGAGGGTCGCCGCCGGACACAGCCCGCACCAGGAGCGATGGGACAGCGCGGCCGAGGAGCTCCAGACGCCGCTCGACGGCTGAGCCCCTTCCGTGCTTGGACGGGGCCCATGCAGATCACGACCTGGTTCATCGCGCGAGAAGACGAGGCGAAGGCGATCGCGTCGATCGTCACCACCGAGGAGCACGATCCGGAGGAGTGGCCGAACATCGAGCTGCCCCTCATCGAGATGGAGCTGATGGCGCTGTTCGCCACGCTGCGCGGCTCGGAGGATCTCACCGTCCCGAGCAGCCAGGGCGAGCCCTTCGTCTTCGACGAGGACTCGGGGCTGCTCGTCATCCGCGTCTCGGACGCGCTCATCCAGGCGCTGGCGCAAGTGGCCCCGGGGAAACAGGCGAGCCTCGTCGAGGCCTGGGCGGGACACATGGACTCGGACTACGCGCCGGAGGAGCTGCTCGAGCAGCTCGAGGACCTGGCGGCGTTCGCGCGGGACGCGGTCCAGCGCCGCTCGCCCGTCCTGTCGCTGTCGACCTTCTAGGACACGCGCGTCAGAAGGGCCGCTCGGGCATGCCCCGTTCGAGCCAGGCCTCGTACTCGACCAGGATGTCGAGCCGGTCGAGCAGGAGGATGCCGACGAGCGACAGCACCCCCAGAATCATCAGGGTCGCGCCCGCGGCCCGGCGATTCGCCGACCACCACGTTCCGCCCGCGAGCACCGTCAGCAGGAACAACGGGGAGGCCCACCACGGGTCGACCCCGATGTGATTGTCGGTCGTGGCGAGGATGCGCAACGCCACGAGGCCCCAGAACAGGAGGGACACCACGGCGCTGAACCACCCCAGGCGCATTCTCCAGGACAAGACGGGCATGCGGGACGGAGTGTATGTCAGGCACATCCGGCGCGGACGTCCGTGACACTCCCCGCGAGCCCGACCCTGGAGGCACCATGACCCGCGAGACCTCGACGCCCGAACACGATCCGGCCGAGACCCCAGCCCGGCCCCGGGGCTATGAGCAGGTGGACCGGCTCTCCGTTCCCCTCCCCCACGGCACCGAGGTGACCACACGCGTGGAGCGTCTGGCCGGCGAGCGCCGCATCCCCCAGGGCGTGGTCGGCCGCGTGGCCCGCGCCCGCGACGGCGGCTTCGACGTGCAGATCGTCGGCGTGGGCGAGGTCTGGTACGCCCGGAGCGAGCTCGTGCCCCGTCGGCCCGGTCAGCTCCAGTTCGCGCTCCGCCGCGCCGCGACCTGGGACGCCCTGCGCCCCTGCGTGGTGCTGGAGACCATCGTGGGCTCCCAGGCCTGGGGGCTGGCCAACGAGGCATCCGATGTCGACGTGCGCGGCGTCTTCGGCCTCCCCCTGCCCTGGCACTTCGGGCTCGCGGACAAGGCGAAGGATCTCGTCAGCGCGGATGGCAGCCACACCTTCTGGGAGCTCTCCAAGGCGGTGGAGCAGGCCCTGCGCGCGGACCCCAACACCCTGGAGATGCTCTTCGTGCCCGGCGCGCGCGCCACGGACGTGCTCGGGGAGTGGTTGCTCGCCGAGCGCGACGCCTTCGTGTCCAAGGCCCTCTTCGGCAGCTTCGGCCGCTACGCCATGAGCCAGCTCGACAAGCTCACGCGCAGCCAGCGGCTCGCCGAGCACCGTGACCTCGTGCTCGAGTGGCTGTGCGAGGAGCCCACGCCGTCGCTCGACGAGGTGGCCCGGCGCCTGGCGGCCATCTCCCCGCGTCCCGCGCCCACGCCCGAGGACGGCCTGCTCGCGGCCAAGACGTACATCAAGCAGCTCTACCGCTCGCTGTCGGACCAGGGCCTGCTCGAGGCCAACGACTTCGCCGCGCTCGTGCGCTACGCGCGGGGCGGCGGGCAGCGGCCCCCGAGCGCCCGCGAGCTGCGGCCGAAGAACGCCTACAACCTGCTGCGCCTGGTGGTGCTCGCCACCGGCTGGTTGAAGGAGGGCGTGCCCACGTTCGATGTGTCGGGCGCCATCAAGGCCCGGCTGCTGGACATCAAGGCCGGCCAGGTGCCCCTGGAGGACGTGCTGCGGGACGCCGAGGCGCTGGCCCCGGAGCTGGAGGAGGCCCACCGCCAGAGCGCCCTGCCCGCCCTGCCCGACCACGCTCGGGCGGACCGGCTGCTGCGGCGGGTGGGTGAGGAGCTGGCGCGACGCTGGGTGATGAAGGAACCAGGACCGCTCGGGCGGGAGGCGCCCGCGCCCCCGGCCCTGGAGAACACGGAGGACGCGTCATGACGGATGCACGGATGACGGAGCACCAGACCCGCGTCGCCGACCGCGTCCTCGACGAGGAGGCCGCGCGCCGCCACCACCTCGTGGTCACCCTCACCGGGGCCCACGCCTACGGCTTCCCCTCGCCCGACAGCGATCTGGATCTCAAGTGCGTGCACATCACGCCCACCTCCCAGTTGCTCGGGCTGGAGCCGCGCCTCACGCCCGCCGAGCGCCTGGAGGTCCTGGACGGCGTCGAGGTGGACTACTCGTCCAACGAGATTGGCGCCGTGCTGACGGGCGTGCTCCAGGGCAACGGCAACTACCTGGAGCGGCTGCTCGGCGCCCATGCCCTGCGGCACTCGGCCGAGCTGGAGTCCCTGCGCCCCCGGGTGCGCGGCGTGCTGTCGCGGCGCCTGCACCGGCACTACCGGGGCTTCGCCCAGAGCCAGCTGCGTGAATGGGAGAAGACGGGCTTTCGCTCCGCCAAGAAGCTGCTCTACGTGCTGCGCACGACGCTCACCGGCACCCACGCCCTGCTCACGGGCGAGGTGGAGGCGGATCTCACCGCCGTGATGGACCGGTACGGCTTCGGAGAGGCGGGAGAGCTGGTGGCCTGGAAGCGACGGGGCGAGCGCAGTGAGCTGTCCGAGGCCCTGTCCGAGCGATGGCGGGGACAGGTCGGCCGGGCCTTCGAGCAGCTCGACGCGGCGCGTGAGCGGTCCGTCCTTCCCGAGGAGCCCGGGGAGACGGCGGCCCTGGAAGCGTGGCTGCTGGAGCTACGGCGTGCGCACTGGTGAGGCGTGAGACAAAGGGAGGCGCTTGGGACTAGCGTCTCCCCTCGTGTCCAGTGACCCTCTCGATCTCGCCGCCACGCCCGAGCGCCTGTACCTGCTCGCCGATGCCGGTGTCTTGTCCCCCCCCGAGCTGAAGCAGGCCCTGGGGCGCGCGGTGCAGACCCCCGCCCCCCCCGCCTGGCAACGCTTCCTGTCCATCGGGTTGATGGGCTTCGGCTCGCTGCTCGTGCTCTCCGGTGTCATCTACTTCTTCGCCTACAACTGGGCGGCGCTGCACCGCTTCGGCAAGCTCGGCCTGCTGCTCGCCGCCATCGCGGGGGCGTGTGTCGCCGCGACCCAGTTGAAAGACGGGCTCCCGGGACAGTTCGCCCTGCTCTTCGCGGCGGTGCTCGTGGGGCCGCTGCTCGCCGTCTACGGACAGGCCTATCAGACGGGCGCGGACCCGTATGGCCTGTTCCTCGGCTGGGGCCTGCTCATCCTGCCCTGGGTGGCCCTCGCGCGCTTCGGCCCCCTGTGGCTGTTGCTGCTCGTGCTCGTGGACACGGGCCTGAGCCTCTATCGCATCCAGGCGCTCGGCCGGGAGGATGCGTTGCTCGTCCTGATGATCGGCCTGCTGAACGGCGCGGCGTGGGCGGTCCATGAGGTCCTCGCCCTCCGGGGCGTCGAGTCCGCCCAGGGCCGGTGGTTGCCCCGGGTCCTCGCGGCGATGACGATCCTGCCGCTGCTCGGGCTCGCCGCCCATGTGGTGTTCGAGCCCCAGCGGGCCGATGCCTCGGAGTACGTGGCGTTGGTGCTGGTCTGCGCCCTGGTGGCCGCGACCTACTTCTTCCACCGCCGGGTGCGTCCGGAGTTGTTCCTGCTCACCCTCGGCGTGTTGAGCGTGATGACGCTCGTCACCACCTTCGCGGGGCGCATCATCTTCGAGGTCCTCGACGCCGAGCTGTTCGGCATCTTCCTGATGGCCGCGGTGCTGATTGGCGAGCTGAGTGCCGCGGCCTGGTGGCTGCGCACCGAGGCGCAGGGAGCGGAGGACGTATGACACGGGCCTTCAAACCCTCGCTGCGCGAGGTCCTGTCCCCGTCGGTGCATGCGCGGGCCCATACCGAGCTCCAGGCGCGCAAGGAGAGCATCACGCCCACGCCCTGGTTCATCCGGGTTCTCATCGGCGCGGGCGCCTGGCTGGCCTCGCTGTTCCTCATCGTCTTCGTGGCCCTGGCGATGGAGCTGTCGAACGAGACGGCCGCCCTCGTGATGGGTCTGCTGCTCACGGGGTGCGCGATCGGCCTGCGCTTCATGGATTCCAGCCTCTTCTTCTCGCAAGCGGCCCTGGCCATCGGCCTGGCTGGCCAGGGCCTCTTCGCCTTCGGACTCTTCGGCAAGAGCGACGGGGCGCTCTCGGCGCTCCTCTTCGCCGTGTTCGAGGCGATCGTCTTCGTCCTGTACGCGGACCTCGTCCAGCGCTTCCTGTCGGTGTGCGCCGCGAGCCTCTCGCTGCTGTACGCGCTGCAGGACGCCATCGCCATCGAGGCCGCGAGCCTGGGGTTGGTGGTGCTCGCCGGGCTCGCGCACGCGCTCGTCCTGCACCAGGCCGAGCTCCAGGCCCGGCGCTGGGCCCCCTGGGTCACCCCCGCCATCTTCGGACTGGTCACCACGGTCATGGGCCTGCTGCTCGCGGGCGTCGGGGAAGAGGAGCTCTTCGGCCGGGGTGAGCAGACCGTGCTGCGCATCGTGGTGACGACGGGGCTCGCCGCGGTGACGATGTACTCGGCCTGGCGGGTCCTCGAGGAGTCGCACCGCGCACCGGGTGGCGCTCCGGGCGTGACGTTGTTCGGCGCCCTGGCCCTCCTGTCCCTGCTCACCTACCGCACCCCGGGCGTCATCGCCGCCGTGGGCGTGCTGCTGCTCGGCTTCCACCGGCGCAGCGTGGTGCTGCTCGGCATGGCGGTGGTCTTCATCCTCGCCTTCGGCGTGAACTACTACTACAGCCTGCAGCTCACCCTGCTCGCCAAGTCGCTCGCGCTGCTGGGCGGAGGACTCGCGATGCTCGGTCTGCGGCTGTTCATCCTGCGCCGCTTCCCCATGGCCGCCCCGGAGGTGTCCTGATGCGCACCCGTGTCATCTACGGAGGACTCGCCCTGGTGGTGGGGGCCCTCGTGCTGCTCGTCATCCAGAAGGAGCAGTTGCTCCAGCACGGCACCCCGCTGCTCCTGGAGCTCGCGCCGGTGGATCCCCGCTCGCTCATGCAGGGGGACTACATGGTGCTCAACTACGCCATCAGTCAGGAGGTCAGACCGGGCTGGGACAATCCGGCCGAGGACGGCCGGCTCGTGCTGCGGCGGGACGAGGCGGGCGTGGGCCGCTTCGTGGGCGTGGAGACGCCGGGCCTCGCGCTCGGGCCCGGAGAGCTGTGGCTGAACTTCAAGGTCCGCGGCAGCCGCGTCCGCCTGGGCGCGGAGTCCTTCTTCTTCCAGGAAGGGCATGCGGACCACTACGCGCGGGCGAAGTACGGCGAGCTGCGCGTGGCCGCGGATGGCACCAGCGTGCTCGTCGGGCTGCGGGACGCCGAGCGTCAGCCCCTGGGTCCGCCCGCGTCCCTGGACTGACCGCGCGCCGGATGACAAGGCAGGTCATTCGGCGCATGCTCGACCCGCGGCTCATCCCCCACGGGAAGGAAGCGCCCATGATCTTGGAGCCCTACTGCGTCATCCCCGTCCTCACCTCGGTGAAGGACACGAAGGAGCGTCAACGGCTCCAGGAGCTGCTCAAGGCCTACCTGGACGAGCAGTCGGCGCTCGGGTTGATCCTGGGGGACGACGCGCACGCGGCCCTGGCGGCGGCCACGCTCTCGGGCATGGCCCGGCAGTTCCCCGGCTCGCGGGTCCTCTGGCTGAAGGATCCCCGCGCCCTCACGGACGAGCAGCGGGCCCGGTGGAGGCCCCAGGCCACCACGCTCGTCACGTTCCTCACCGTGGAGCGCCACGTGTCCTCGCACCTGACCATGCCCGCGGCCAGCAAGGCGTCGGACCTCACCCTGGCCCTGCTCGCCGCGCTCGCGGGGAAGACCTCATGAAGACCCCTCGCTCCCCGTGGTCCCAGGTCCTCGCCGGGCTCGTGGCGCCGGTGGTGGTGCTCGTGGCGCCGGACACCCGGGCGGCCCCCTCCTGCACCCGGAGCGACACCGCCCTGTTCTGGCTGGTGGAGCGCACGGAGGCGGGCAAGGAGACGTGCTACCCCGAGGCGCCCATCGTCGACGTGGACGTGAACAGCGCCGTGCTCGTACGCATCAACCCGACCGCGCTCGCCTCCGAGCGTGTCACGGGAACGAAGACCGGCGGTCCGCTCGTCACCCGCATCCAGCGGCTCACCCTCCTGCAGACGCGCTTCACCGAGAGCCTCGCGCGCTCCCAGGAGCTGGGCCAGGCGGCGGAGGCCCTGTGGCGCCAGTCGCAGCGGATGGACGGGGCCCAGCTCGAGCGGTTCCAGGCCGCCTACGGGGCGCTGCTCGGCACGCTCACCGACATCAAGGCCTACCTCGTGGAGGTGGACCCCGCGGGCGGACAGCTGCGCTTCGACGCGCTCTTCTCGCCGGGCAAGCCGCTCGGCAAGAGCATCGAGGAGTTCTTCCAGGCGGAGAACACCTCCGTCCAGGCGCAGGTGGACCACCTCCTGCGGGGCGCCTCGCAGACCCTGGAGGTGGTGGCGTACCTGGGCGAGCCCGCCACGCAGATCCACGTGCCGGGCTACGACAACCTCACCCCGGGCACGCCCCACCCCATCGAGAAGACCCGCTTCGTCTTCGACGAGCGCTTCCAGGCCGAGTACCGCGCCGCGGTGGAGCTGTCCGCCAGCGCCACGAGCCTCAACGGACTCAAGGCCCAGGCCACGCGGATGCTGAGCGAGCAGCTGTCCAGCTTGAGGGACGCCGTGATGGGGCTCGCCGCGCGTGAGCTCCAGGACGCGCTGAGTGCCGTGGGCCCCGCGCTGGCGGCCGATCCGGCCGTCGTGAAGGCCAAGGCCGCGGTGTCCGCCTGTCAGGCGGCGAGCACGGTCCTGCTGCCCCCGCTCAAGGAGGCCGCCCAGCCCGCGAGCGGCGTGGATGCCGCGCAGATCCTGGCGAGCACCATCTCCGCGCTGCAGAACGGCAAGCCCCAGGCCCAGGCGTGCCTCAACGCGGTCTCCAGCGCGGTCACCGCCTGGGGCGCCCTCGCCTCCGACAAGCGGAGCGCGCTGGCGTCGCTCTCGCCGCCCCTGGAGGCCCTGTCACGGGCCATCGCCCTCGTGTCCGCGAGCGTCGCGCAGTCCGACGCGGCCTCGCTGCCCACGCTCACCACGCTCACCACGCCCCTGCACGAGGCGACCGACACCGAGTTCTCCCTCATCAACACGCCTCGCAAGGAAGGCGACCTGCTCACCGTGCGGGCGCGCGTGCTGGACAAGGACGGGAAGATCGTCCCGGGCGGAGAGACGCTGCGCTACCTGCGCGTGCGCAGCCGGGGGTTCCTCACGGACACCGGCGCGGCGGTGCTGTTCGCGCGGGGCATCCGCCCGGACGCGGGCGCCCTGCTGCCGGCGGCGGGCGCCTACGCCGTCATCCGCTTCAAGGGCTGGCGCGGCGACGACGACGCCAACTCCAACTTCTTCCACGTGCTCGCGCCGGGCATCGGGGTCGCCGCCGTGGGCATCCCCCAGGCCCAGGACGGCTCCACGAAGATCACCTGGATGGTGACCGGTCACCTGTTCGGCGACATCCTCCAGGCGGGCGTAGGCGTGTCCACCACGATGGAGCCCTACTGGGCGGTGGGGCTCGGGCTGCACCGCATCGCGGGGCTGGGCAAGTACGTGCCCTGAGGCCCCGGCGCTAACACGCCTCCGCGTCGGGAAGGGCCCGCAGGACGAAGATGCTGTCCAGGCGGATGTCCCCCCGGCGCCGGGGCGCGGTGATGTCGTAGTCGAAGTCGTAGGTCTCGAGGACCTCGAACCCGGCCGAGCGGAACAGGCGCCGCGTCTGCGCCAGGTCATACGTGCGGAAGTGCCAGTGCGTCTCGATGAGCAGGTCCTTGTCGGGACCCGTGATGCGCAGGCGGTTGCGCATGGCCGAGCGCCGCAGCTTGCGGTCCGGCACGCTCTCCCGGGTGTTGCACACCACGGTGTCCGCGCCCAGCGTCTCCACCCAGCGCTCGGCCTCCACCTTCTGCCGGGCGTACTCGGTCAGGTGGAAGCCCAGCACGTAGATGCCCTCGGGCTTGAGCAGCCGCCGCGTGCTCGCCAGGTGCGCCCGCGCCGCCTGCTCGCTGTCGAGGTAGCGAAAGGTGGAGACCAGGTTGAACGCGAGGTCCATCTGGCCTTCCAGCTCCGGCCGGAAGAAGTCCTCCATGCGCGCGACCTGCAGCTTCACGCGCCGGCGCAGGGCCGGGGTGAGGCGCGCGCGGGCGTGGGCCAGCATCTTGTCGGACAGGTCATAGCCCACCACGTGCAGGCCCCGGCGCGCGGCCTCCTCCACCAGGCGGCCCGCGCCGCACGCAGGCTCCAGCCAGCGCTTGCCCCCGGTGCCATGGCGCTTGCCCACCTCCAGCAGGAAGTCCATCTCCCGCGCGGTGCCGGTGCCGAAGATGGCCTCGTAGTACTCGGGGTGGTCGTACCAGTCGGAGAGTCGTTGCATGGCTCAGTGTCCGGGATGTTCCGTCATGCCCGAGAGGGCCAGCATCACCAGCAGGCCCGCCGCGAGCGCCACCAGGTTGCGGCCCCGGTTGTCCTTGCCGTGGCGGTTCACGTGCGGCAGCAGATCCGACACCGCCACGTAGAGGAAGGTGCCCGCGGAGAAGGACAGGGCCAGGGGCGCCAGACGATCGAAGCGCAGCACCGCGTCGAAGGCGAAGTAGAGCACCGCGCCCACGGGCACCATGAGCCCGTAGGCCACGGCGTAGCCGAGGATGCGCGAGGAGCTCTTGCCCTCGGCCTTGAGGATGGAGGCCAGGGACAAGGACGAGGGCACCTTGTGCGAGGTGATGGCCATGAGCGCCATCATCCCCACGCCCTCCTTCACCGCCGAGCCCAGCGCGATGCCGTCGAACAGCGTGTGCGCCGACAGGCCGAGGAACGCCGTGAGGCCCAGGGTGTGCCCGTGCACGTGCTCCTCGCACTCCGGCGGCTCCTCGCACGCGTGCGTGAGCACGTAGCGCTCGAGCACCATGAGGAACACGAAGCCGGCGGGCACCATGACGAACGCCCAGAAGCCGCCCCCGTGGTACGCCTCGGGCAGCATGTGGAAGAACGCCGCGCCGAACATGATGCCCGCGGCGAACGCCAGGAAGGTGACCAGCCGCGTCGGCTTCTCGGTGAAGACGACGGCGAGCGCGCCCACGAGCGCGCCCAGCAGGATGACCAACGAATAGGCGGAGAGGGTTACTACCGGAGACATGGGGGGCCCGACACCTAGCACAGATTGGCCCCCTGCACAGATTGATGCAATCCGGTGTCAAGTGGCGGCCCGGGGATTTCCGGACCCTCAGTCGTAGCCGCGCACCACGACCAGCCGCACCCGGCCCGGCTTCACCTCCACCCGCTGGGAGGCACTCCAGCCCGGGCCCTCCACCCGCACCGTGTGGACGCCCGCGGGCAGCCGCAGCCGCGCCACCTGGAACTCCGCTGGCAGGGACAGCCACGAGCGCAGGTCCGGCTGGTTGGCCGCGTTGAGGACCAAGAAGGTGAGCGCGCCCACCGCCTCGCTGCGTGCCAGGGCGCCCGCCCCCGCGGCCAGGCCCGCCTTCACGCCCACCCCCGCCACCTGTTTGGCCAGCATCCGGCCCAGGCGATCCTCCAGGTGCACCTCGGCCACGTCCGCCAGCGACGTCACCGTCACGGCCCGCATCGGCGCGCCCGACTCCACCCCCACCCGGACGAGCCCCGGCCGACTCCGGTCCCGGTACACGGGCACCTGGATGAGCTCGTGCGAGTTGAGCCGCCGGTCCGCGGGCTCCTTCTCGGGGGAACGCCCCGCCTCGACGACGATCACCACCTGGCCCTCGTCGGGCCCCAGGGGCGCATGCGGCAGGCCCGGAAAACGCGCGAGCAGTCGCTCGTACTCGTCCTGACGCCCGGTGCGGCGCGCGAGCCGCAGCAGGGGCTCGGCCAGCTCCCCCAGCCCGGGCGCGAGCCGCAGCGCGTTCTCGTAGTCGATGTAGGCCGCGTCCCAGTCGCGCTGGTCCTCGTACAGCACGCCGCCGAGGTAGCGCGCGATGGCGAGCTGCTCGTAGGGCTTCTTCTCCTCGACGACCATCTTGCGCAGCCGCTCGTTGACGCGGCGCACCTCGACGAGCGCCTCCTCGTCCTGCTCCAGCTGCGCGTAGTTGAGCGCCTGGAGCACGGAGATCATCAGCTTCTCGAAGTCCTCGCCCCGGTAGGCGCGCTGGCGCTCGTTGGTGATGAGCGCCCCGGCCTCCTCGCTCACGGAGACGGCGTCCAGCTCCGAGGCCAGACGGTCCGCGCGCGCCAGCACCTCGATGCTCTCCTTCCACCGGCCGGCCGAGTGCAGCACCATGCCCCGGTCCAGCAGCACGAGCAGCGCGTCCTTGCCGCTGCCCTGCTTCTCCACGGCGTCCAGCTCGCTCAGCGCGCGGCCATAGTCCCCGGACTCGTAGGCGCCCCGGAGCGAGCGCGTGCGCGCGACATAGTCGCCCGCGCAGCCGCTCAGGAGCACCAGGGCCACCAGCAGCAGTCCACCCGCCTGTGGTCGCGCGCGGCTCATGGGCGCGCTACCAGGAGATGCCCTGCTTCTCGAACTTCTTGCGGATCTCCTTCTCGTCCGTCCACTCCACGATGCCCGTGCGCACGTTGTTCAGCTTCGCGGTCATCTTGTAATAGACGAGCTTGTCGCCGCCGACCTCCTGGACGATGGAGGCGATCTCCCCGGTGAGCAGGAAGTCCGCGCTGGCCTGCTGGCCCGGCGCCTTGGCGGCGTTGGGGTCCACGTAGCCCGAGCCCTGGTACTCGTACTCCTCGGCCAGGTCCTCGCGCGCCGCCTTGTCCAGGAGCGCGAAGCGGCCCGTGCGCGCCAGGCCCGTTTGAATCTTGTCCCCGAGCGACGCCATGTCGATGTGCTCGGACGTCTTGTTCTTGAGCCGGCCCACGAGCACCACCGGCAGCTGGGCGTTGGGCTGGGCGAAGCGCGGCACACCGGCGAGCGACTCCACCATCTTCTTGGCGATGAGCTGCAGGTCGTTCTCGTTGAACTGATCCGACAGCATCTCGATGGTGTTGGGGTCCTCGTAGGTGCCGCGCGTGAAGGCGCGGGGGCCGCCACAGGCGGCGAGCAGACCCACGAGCGAGACGGACGCGATGAGACGGGTTTTCATGGGACGCACTCCTAGTTCCATTCGCATTCGAAGCGGCTGCCCTGGAAGTTCCACTTGGACGTGAGCACCGCGTCGCGTTTGTACCCCGCCGTGAGCCGACAGAGGCTCTGCAACGACGAGCGGGGGTAGTCGAACGTGTAGGCCTGGGCCTTCTGGCGCTCGGCGTCGGTGAGCTGCGAGGGGTGGCTGAGGCTGGGGTTGGCGCTCGCCGCCACCAGCACCCGGTGGGGGCCGTAGCTCTTGAGGGGCACCTGGCCGGCGAGCTGGATGCGGCGCACCGTGCGCGCCCGGAGGATGTCGCTGCGGTCCACGCGCGTCTCGTGGGCGTTCTGGCGGCCCAGGAGCTCGGACAGGTTCGCGGTGAAGACGCGCGTGAACTCGCCATCCTCCACGAAGAAGTAGAGGAAGGACTCGCGCGCCACGCGGCTCTCGCCGGTGAAGTCGAGCGTCACCAGCACGTCCAGCGCCCGGTGGGGCGCGAGCGCGTGGGTGCTCACCGCGTCCAGCACGGCCGGGGACACCCCCGCCTGCTTGAGCCGGATGAGCCCGTCCGCGCTCGCGTCACACGCACAGCGCCGCTGCTCGATCATCCGCACGAGCTGCGCCTCGTCGAACCCCGCCTGGGCGAGCTTCGTCACCTCCGCGTCGGTGAGCGGCAGTTGCTCCGAGCGCTCGTAGAGGCGCGGCAGTTGGTTGGAGTCCCACTGCATGAGGTTGTACGTCTGCGTCTGGCCCGGAAAGGGCGCCACGGCCACGGGCTGGCCGTTGGCGGTGGAGACGCGGGGCGCGGTCTGGGCGGTGACGAGCGCGAGGGCGGCGGCGAGGGCGTGAGTGAGCATGGCGCGCTAGAACTTGAAGCCGACGTTCATGTAGAGCCGGTTGGTGATGCCGTGGCTGGCGATGGGCACATCCAGCGCGTAGCCCAGACCGATGAGGAAGGGGCCGCGGGGCAGCAGGTCCACGCCCACCTGGGGCGACAGCCCGAAGCGCAGGCCCTCGTCGGGCACGAGGAAGGCGCCCGCCTTGAGGCCCGCGTAGAAGCTCACCGGCAGGCCGTAGGTGCGAAAGCGCGGGCCCACCAGCACGTTCACCAGGCCGTTCTGGAGCACGTAGTTGCCGCTGACGTCGAACTGGTACCAGTCCGCGCCCCAGAACGACGCCGTGCCTCCGATGAACAGCGGCGGGCCACCCGAGCGCAGCCGGGACTGCTCCGCGGCGAAGCCCGCCCCCCAGTCGAAGGTGAGCGAGAAGCGGGGGCTCGACTGGCGGGAGTACCCGCCCCGGCCATACTCGGACCGCTCGGGCCCGTCCGTGCGGCCCCGGCGCTGGGCCCAGGAGTCCTCGGGAAGCAGTCCACACACCACGCCCAGGGCGATACCCCACACTCCGGCGAGACGATTCATCACACAGGCTCCCACGTTCATTGCGGCGATGCCCTCCCGACCGGGGCAACGCGACCGATATTCAAACGCGCCCGTCTCCCTGGCTCGCTCCCTCGCCCGCCCTAGGGTCGGGTGGGCCCCAGGGTCGAGTCCGACGCGGCCTCGGTGTCGTCCTGGGCGTCGTCGTCCTTGGGCTCCGACTTGAACTCCGACTTGAACTCTTCCTTGGGCGGCACGGTGATGGCGGCCCGGGCCTCGGTGCGGGTGGTGGGCAGCCAGTGCGGCCGGACGCGCAGGTACTTCATCAGCTGCTCGCGCACGACGGCGCGCAGATCGAAGAGCACCCCGAGCGAGCCGCTCACCACCACACGCACCTGCAGCGTACGGTCCAACACGTCCTCCACCACCAGGGTGGACACGCGGCCGTCCCACAGCGCCTTGGCCTCGTTCTCCAGGATGCGCTTGAGCTCCGCGCGCAAGAGGTCCAGGTCCGTGGAGAAGTCCACGAGCACCCGCACCACGCCCAGCATGGACTGCCCGCCGCGGCTCCAGTTCTGGAAGGGCTTGTCGAGGAACTGGGAGATGGGGATGACCAGCCGCCGCTCGTCCCACACCTTCACCACCACGTAGGTGAGGGTGATCTCCTCCACCCACCCGAACTCGTTCTCGACGATCACCGCGTCCCCGATGCGGATGGGCTGGGTGAAGGAGATCTGGATGCCCGCGAGCAGCGAGGCCACGGGCTTCTGCGCCGCCAGACCGATGACGATGCCCGCCAGACCCGCCGAGGCCAGGAGGGACACGCCCACGTTGCGCACCGTCTCGAACTGCATGAGCAGGAGCGCCGCGGCGATGAGGTAGGTGGCGGCCTCGAAGACCGAGCGCATCACCGACAGCTGCGTGCGCAGGCCGCGCATGCTCCCCGCGTCATTGGCGTCCTGCGCCACCGACTCGTGCACGTACTGCGCCGTCGCGCGCAAGAAGCGCAGGATGAACCACGCCACCGCGATGATGCTCAGCGTGGTGTCGATGTGCCGCACGATGTTGCCGGGCTTGGGCGGCAAGAGCGCCAGCTCCGCGCCCAGGGCCGTGAGGAGCGCGAAGTACAACAGCTTGAGCGGCCCCCGGCCCGAGGACACCAGGGCCACGGCCCAGCCCAGGCGCGTCCAGTGCACCACGCGCAAGAGCACCCACAAGGACAGCCGCTCGAGCAGCACACTGAGCACCCCGGCCCCCGCCACCGTGAGCACCAGGGCCAGCCACTGCCACGGCTCGAGCCCCAGCACCGTGCGCTCGAAGAGCACCGCCGGCAGCTCCTCGCCGAGCAACACCGGGCCGTACCGCTGGTAGAGCGGCTCGATGGACTTCACCGTGGCCTCCGCGAAGACCCACACCTTCCCACCCTCTGGCAGGGACACCCGGGTCAGGCGGAGGGGGTAGGACATGTCCTCCACGGGGATGATGCCGATCTGATCGAAGCGGGGGTTCTCCGGATCCCCCTCGGGCTCCTTGCTCAGGCTGGCCAGGGCGGTGGACGGCAGCTTGTGGTCCAGCACGAACTTGAGCTGGCGCGCCAGGCGGGCCCCCTGCTCCTTCTGCGAGGAGGCGGGCAGGTAGTCCAGGTAGAGGTAGTGCGCCGCCAGCGCGTAGTCGCCCTGGTGCACGGCGTCCGAGAAGCCGTTGGCCGTGGCGTAGGGGGTCTGCCGGTCCACCCGCGACGGGGGGGTCCCCAGGCCCGGGTTGAGGGCCCATGCCTGCCAGGACACGAGGATGGACAACAACAGGCTCAATCCAGCCGAGGTGCGTCGCATGCGGCCCTCTTTGCGACACCCCGTTCCGCCCGGCAACCGTTATATGAGGCTGGCTGCTCGACCCACGGCCTATTGGACGAACGGCGCCGGGGGGCGCCCCGAATCGGTGGGAAAAGCATGGAGCCCCCGGAAGGGGTAGGCTACAAGGGCCGCTCCGCGAGAGGTCGCCGTGCAAGAGAAGCGAAAGATCCTCCTCATCGACGACAGCGAGATCACCCTCGCCATGGAGAAGGCCGTGCTCGAAGCGCGCGGCTACGAGGTGATCGCCACCTCCACGCTGATGGAGTTCGAGAAGACGCTCCAGTCGTGGAAGCCGGATCTCATCCTCACCGACATCCACATGCCCGAGGCCAAGGGCACGGACATCTGTCGGACGCTCAAGAACGAGTACAACACCCAGGACATCCCCATCATCCTCTTCTCCAGTCTGGCCGACGACGAGCTGGCCAAGCTGGCCGAGCAGGTGGGGGCCGACGGCAGCCTGTCCAAGGGCAATGGCCTGGAGGCGATGGGTGAGAAGATCGACGAACTGGTGCAGAGCATCATCTGGTGACGGCGTGGGTGCGGGGCCCGGTGGCACGGTGAGGCGACTCGTCGCCGGGCTGCTGGTGCTGTCGGCGCTCGCGGGCTGCCCGCGCAAGGACGTCCGCGCCCCCGAGCCCGCCCCGCCCCCGAACCCCGCCGCCGAGGCTCCGGCCGCCCAGGCCTCCCAGGCCCCGGGCGCCATCCTCTTCTTCTCCGCGGACGTGCGCGGCTACCTCGGGCCCTGCGGCTGCAGCGAGAACATGCGCGGGGGCATCGCCCGAGCCGCCTTCCAGGTGCGCGAGGCGCGCCAGGGCGCCCTGCCCGTGCTCTTCGTGGATGGCGGCGACAGCCTCTTCGGCGAGCCCCACCTCAAGCCCGAGCAGGTGCCCCAGGAAGAGCGCAAGGCCCGAGCGCTCGCCGAGGCCTACCGGGACATGGGCCTCGCGGTGCGCGCGGTGGGCGAGCTGGACGACACCCGCGGCGCGGGCTTCCGCCAGTCCCTGGGACTGCCCGAGCTCGCCTCCGGGGCCGTGAAGGTGCTGCCCGCGGGCGCCCGGAAGGTCGGCCTCGTGAGCGCCTCGGCCAGCGCGGGGCTCGTCCAGGGCGCGGCCCGGGCCCGGGCCGCGGGCGCCACGTTCGTGGTGGGCCTGTTCCGGGGCACGCTCGCCGAGGCCCAACGCGCCGTGTCCTCCTCGGCCGCGGGCGTGGATCTGGTGATCGCCACCCACACCGCCTCCGAGTTCGACGGGGAGCAGAACACCCTGACGCGCGACGCGGTCCCGGTGGTGGCGATGCAGAGCAAGGGCCGCTCCCTGCTGCGCGTGGACCTGACGTACGGCCCCACCCCGGGCCCCTTCACCCAGCAGCGCACCGCGGAGGACAGCGAGCGGGAAGTCACCTCGCTCGACCGGCGCCTCGCGCTGATGGACGCGGAGATCAACCGCCCCGGCATCGACCCCCAGCTCAAGGCCCTCAAGCAGGACAAGCGCACGGAGCTCGCGGCCCGCCGGCAGGCGCTGCTCACCGCGCCCCTGACCCCCACGGGCGAGGGAGACGGCTTCGCCGTGCGCTTCGTCCCGCTCGAGTCCACCCTGCCCTCGGATCCCCAGGTCCAGGCCGTGGTGAACGCCTATGACGCGGATGTGGGGAAGATGAACCTGGAATGGGCCCGCGCCCACGGCCAGGACTGCCCGGCGCCCGCCAAGGGCCAGGCGGCCTTCGTGGGCAACGCCGCCTGCGCCGAGTGCCACGCGGAGACACTCCCCGTGTGGGAGGGCTCCAAGCACCACCAGGCGTGGAAGACGCTGGAGGACGTGGGCAAGCAGTTCCACCTCAACTGCACGGGCTGCCACGTCACCGGCTGGCAGCAGCCCGGCGGGGTGTGCCGCCTGGACAAGGTGGCCGGACGGGAGAACGTGGGCTGCGAGAGCTGCCACGGCCCCGGCTCGCTGCACGTGGAGGACCCCTCCCCCACCAATGTCATCGCCCAACCCGGCCAGACGGTGTGCGTCACCTGTCACAACCCCGAGAACTCCCCCCACTTCGACTTCGCCACCTACCTGCCCAAGGTGCTCGGTCCTGGACACGGAGCCACACGCGGAGTGAAACAGTAGGCGTTCTGGCCCGCCCACGCGGTGCGTTTCTTCCCGTCCCAGGCATCCGAGGGGAAGATGGCCCGTCTGGATGCTTGTTGGAGCGAATCGAAAAGCATCGAATCCTTCCGCCCCTCAACCCACCCGGCCCGCCTGGCAGCCGGTTCCCAGGTGCTCATGCCGTCTTTCAGCCTGCTCCTCCTGGCGCTCTCGTCGGTCCCGCCGTCGGGTGAGGCCCTCCCTCCGCGGCCCGAGCCCGCGAGCCTGACGGCCCCCGCGGCGCCGTCGCCCGCGACGCCCGCCCCCGCGATGGAAGGCGCCGCCCCCCGGGAGTCCGAGCCCCCCATCGCCGGAGCGGCCCTGCCCGTGGAGCCCCCGGCCCCCGACGAGGGCGAGGAGGCGGACGAGGACGAGTCCACCGAGCTCGAGGAGATGCGGGCCCTGGAGGGCGCCACGCTGGACCCCGGCGCCCGGCCGGACGCCGCGGTGCTCCAGTCCCTGCGGCGCCTGGGCGTGGCCAACCCGCTGCGCCTGCGCATGCTGGACGCCCTGGAGGAGTCCACCTTCCGCGAGGACGAGGCGGACGATGGGCCGCCGCTCATCACGGACCTGTCCACCTTCGACGTGGCGCGCTTCCAGCCGCACTACGACATCCCCGTGGAGATGCAGCCGCTCGTCGCCCAGTACATCCAGTTCTTCCAGGGCCCGGGCCGCAAGTGGTTCCGCAAGTGGGTGGGCCGCTCCACGCGCTACCTGCCGGTGATGCAGCCCATCCTGGAGTCCATGGGCCTGCCGCGCGACACCGTGTACCTGGCGATGATCGAGAGCGGCTTCTCGCCCACCGCGTACTCGTGGGCGCATGCCTCGGGGCCCTGGCAGTTCATCTCCAGCACCGGCCGCCAGTACGGCCTGCACCAGGACTTCTGGGTGGACGAGCGGAGGGATCCGCTCAAGGCCACGCGCGCCGCGGCGCGCTACCTCAAGGATCTGCGCGCGGAGCTGGGCCACTGGTACCTCGCGTGGGCCGGCTACAACACGGGCAGTGGCCGGGTGCGCCGCCTGATGGAGCGCCACGACACCAAGGACTTCTGGCTCATCTCCGCGGAGAAGGGCCTGGCCACGGAGACCAAGCACTACGTGCCCAAGCTCATCGCCGCGGCGCTCATCTCCAAGCACCCGGCCGCCTTCGGCTTCGCCGAGGAGGAGTTCGTCTACGAGTCGCCGCTCAGCTTCGAGGAGGTGAAGCTCACCGACGCCACGGACCTGGACGTCATCGCCCGGGCGGCGGGCGTGGAGGTGACGGCCGTGCAGGAGCTCAACCCGGAGCTGCGCCGCTGGTGCACCCCGCCGGCCAGCACGAAGAACCCCTACGTGCTGCGCCTGCCCACCGGCACCGCGCCGCGCTTCACGGAGAACTTCGCCAAGCTGCCCCCCAAGGAGCGGCTCACCTTCCGGGTGCACCGGGTGAAGCGCGGGGACACGCTGTCGCAGATCGCCCTGAGCTACGGCACGGCCGCCGAGGCCATCCTCCAGATGAACCAGCTCAAGAGCCTGCGCACGCTCAAGCTCAACTCGGAGCTCGTCATCCCCATCCCCGCCAGCCGCGGGGGCGTGAAGACCGAGGACGCGGCGGACACGGCCATCGCGCGCAAGGTGGCCCAGGCGCGGCGCAGCGGTGTCACCGCGCCCCGCCCCGAGGACGAGGTCCCGGCGGGCACGCCGCGCGGCCCCGTGGCCTCCGGCCCCATCAAGACGGAGAGCATCGGCGGCCGCAAGCGCATCACCTACGGCGTGCAGTCCGGCGACAGCGTGTGGGCCATCGCCAACCGCTTCCAGGTGCAGGTGGAGGACGTGCGCAAGTGGAACAGCCTGTCCGCGCGCGCCAGCCGCCGGGCGCTCAAGGTGGGCTCGGTGCTCTACCTCTGGCCGGACAGCGCGCCCCGGCAGGTGGAGGAGCGCGCGGGCACCGTCATCGCCCAGCGCGCCGCCCCGGCCGCGGCCCCCGTCATCGGCAACACCAACCGGCACACGGCCGCGCCACCCCCGGCCTCCGCGACCAACGTCCACCACCTGGCCGCCGGCGAGACGCTGTGGAGCATCGCCCAGCGCTACGGCATCAGCGTGGAGGACATCAAGCGCTGGAACCACATCAAGGACACCAGCCGCCTGCCCACCGGCCTCAAGCTCACCGTGAGCGCGCCGTAAGCAGAGCAGGACCGGAGGGAGGAGCCCCGCCGCGAGCGGGGCCCCGGGACCGCGCCCCCGCTCAGGGCGTGGCCAGGTTGATCATGTAGTACAGGCCGTTGAGGTAGATGTTCAGGGCCCGCATGAGCATGGGCAGCACGGTGATGATGGCCACGCCACCGGCGAGCGCCAGCGCATAGACGACCATCGAGTACTCGACCATCGCCTGGCCACGGCGCCGACGCGACAGCAGCCGCGACTTCTTCGATTGGGAACCCATGCGCCTCAATCCTCCGCCGATCCGCCCTCGGGCATCGAGGGCGGCTTGAGGTGATCCTTCATGTACTGAGCGTCGATGCGGCCCTTCTCCTGGCAGCTGCCATCGCACGCGGCGACCATCTTGTCGCAGCTCTTCTCGCACTGGGCCTTGCTGTTCTTGCGCTTGGGATCCGCGCAAGGCTGCGCGCACATCTGCGCCATCAGGTCGCACTGATCCTTGCAGGTCGTCGGGCGCTTGGTGATCTTCGGCGCCGGCGTGGGCTGGATCGAGGGCTTGTCCTTCTTGGGAGCGGCGAAGGCCCACCCCGCGCTGAGCCCCACGCACAACGCCAGGGCCGGGATCCGGAGAGATTTCAGGGAAGTTTTCATGAGTCGAACCACACGAGAGACACGGCCACGCCCGAGGAGTCCTCGACCTTGGCGGTGATGGACAACACGGAACCCGCCTTCTGGTAGCTCTCCATGCCCGGAAGGCTCTCGCCCTCCGGCGTGGGGACGTAGCCACGCTTGAGCAGTTCCGTGCGGTAGAAGGTCATGACCTTGGCGGGCGTGCTGTCCTTCACCAGGAAGAACGCGCTGCGCGAGGACAGCCCCGGCTCCAGTTGCTGCATGGCCGTGGGCGGCTCCGAATTGGGCGGCTGGGGCAGCCCATCCGGCAAGTTCTTGCGCTCGAGCAGCTCCTCGGGATTGCCCACGGACGCGAGGATGACCGTTCCCGAGCCGTGC
The DNA here is from genome assembly GCF_016904885.1 of Archangium primigenium. Classification (NCBI taxonomy): domain Bacteria; kingdom Pseudomonadati; phylum Myxococcota; class Myxococcia; order Myxococcales; family Archangiaceae; genus Melittangium; species [Archangium] primigenium. The sequence goes on along the minus strand of NZ_JADWYI010000001.1, from coordinate 2,755,867 downwards.
GGCACGAACGTGAGCGTCTTGAGGTTGTCGCTGCCCGGGGGACGGAAGCTCATGTACATCAGCTTCACCTCCGGCACCTTCCCCACCATGACGTTGACGACGCCCTGCTTCTCCAGGGAGTCCGCGTAGTTGTTCATCACGATGTGGGGCGCATCGTCCACGATGAGCGTGGCGATCTGCATCCGGGCGCCATTGATGAGGGTCTGCTCCCCCATGGGCTCGGGGCGGGCTCCCCGGTAGACGCTGAACCCGAAGGGATCCGGGTCCTCCGGAGGCGGGGCGTCCTGCGAGGGCGTGATGGCATCCCGCACCAGCTCCTGCCAGTCCGCCTTCGTGGGCGTGGCCGACGGGGCCGGCTTGGCGGCGGGCTGCTTGCCGGCGGCGGCACTGGAGGCCGCCTTGGGCGGGGCCTTCGGCGCGGAGGGCGCCGGGCCCTCCCCGCTCGCCCCGCCCGCGGTCAGGACCCCGCCGAGCAGGGCGAGGAGCACGCCTCGGCTCATGGGCAGGCGCCGTCCTTCTGCTCGGTCTTGCAGCCCATGTAGTACAAGCCGCGCTTGTTGTAGGCGGTCTGGTACTTCGGGTTGGCGTTCTTGTAGGGCGTGGACTCGAACTTGGAGTTGGACATCAGGTCCATGCTCGGCCCCTTGGTCTGACCCGGCGCCTGCGGCTTGTAGCGGGCGACCATGAAGGTGCCCGCGATGCCCGGCAGTCGGGCGACGGGATCCTCGCGGATGGAGGTCTCCATGAGGCTCAGGCCCGGGTTGACGGTCATCTTGAGGTTGTTGGACGCGTCCCGGGCCAGGGTCGCCGCATTGGCCTGCACCATCGAGAACGTCGCGGCTCCGCTGGTGGAGTTCAAGTACACCACGCGCTTGTAGAAGTTGCTGTCATCCAGCTTGGTGTACGACGAGGCGAAGCTGCGGTCCCCGAGGTCCGCGTCCGCGATGGTCTCGCGCTGGCCCCGCCTGCGCGAGGCGCCGGTCTCCAGGGCCCAGGTATTGAAGTAGACGGAGCCCATCTCGGAGGCCACGACGTTGTTTCCCCGGCCCTGGAAGTTGTGCGAGTCCGAGTCCTTGTCGCGCTTGGTCAGGTTGGACAGGTCCAGATCGGAGAACTTGGAGAAGAGCTTCTGCGGGATGATGTAGTTGTAGATGTAGCCCTTGGCGTCACAACGCACCGCACCGCCCTTGCTGTACTTCCGGGCGAAGCTGCCGAGCATCAGCGGATCAATCGCCCAGGCGTTGTCGTCCTCCATGGAGCACTTGAACTGGGTGTCCGAGCCCGCGCTCGCCTCGAAGCGGTAGGTGTACTGGGCCGCGAAGTAGATCTTGTGGTGCTTGGAGTGGTTGTGATTGCCGTTGATGCGCTCCACGACCCCCAGGCCCGGGGAGCCCGGCTCGGCGCCATCCTCGAAGGCGGAGGTGTGGTCCGAGTAGGAGGAACGCGAGGCGTGGTAGGAGCGGTTCCAGCCCGCCGCGTCCTTCCAGTTGCTCGGACGGGGGTCGGGATCGTCGCCCCGCTGATCCTTGGTGTCCGGCTTGTAGCGCCCGCGCGTCTGCTGCACGTCATTCTCGCCATTGAGCGTGGAGATGTCCCAGACGCTCGAGACGACGGACTCCTGCAGGTCCAGCTTCATGTAGGCCGCGTCCATCAGGAAGAACGCGTAGAAGAGCAGCGGGAGCAGCACGAGCATCAACAGCACGGTCTCCACCATGGCGGCACCGCGCGGGCGACGCGACATGGGGACGGCAAGCCTCGAGTTCGAGCGGTTCATTGGACGTTCACTCCCTTGCCACCACTGCCGGGGATGGCGGATGCGCCTCCCACCACGATGGCGGCGTTGGAATCCACGATGGTCAGCGTCGTCGCCAGTTCCCGCGTGGTCACGGGGTGCAGCTTGGCGCGCCAGTAGGGATTGAAGAGGTTCGGGTAGTCGGACCAGTCGCCCATGCGGTGGTAGTACACCTGCGCCTTGGAGAAGGCCTTGGTGGGCGAGTTGTTGGTGAGCGTCAGCGAGGCGTCCGAGTTGCCCACGTTGGTGAAGCGCACCGTGCCCGTGCCATCCTTGGCGATCTCATACGGCCCCCGGATGCCGAACTCGTTGACCCGGCCGTCCGTGGTGGCCGTGGCGAACACCGCCGGCTGGTTGAACGGGAAGGAGTCCCCGATGTTGAACTCCATGAAGCGCTCCATCGCCAGCTCGGGATTGGAGTGGGAAGCGCCCGTGTGGGGATTGCCGGTCAGCGAGAAGAGGCCCGAGGCGTGGGCCTGGCTGGCGCCAGTGGTGATCCGGGCCACGCCAATGGGGCCCAGCATCGGCAGGGGCGCGCCGCCCACGCCGTGACGCCAGGTGCCGCCCAGCAGGCCGTGGTCGAAGGAGGTCATGCTCTTGCCCTCCACGTTGGCCGCCACGTCGCGGGTGATGATCGCCGTGGCGCCCGACTGGCCCGGGAAGTTTCCGGCGGCCACGACACCCGTACGGCCGCTCACGCCGCCCGGGAACTGCTCGATGATCCAGGTGCCCTTGGGGCCCACCCAGAGGGACTCCGCCTTGACGAGATCACTGAGCCGGGCGAACAGCACCGGGGTGGCGATGAGGGAATTGGTGCGGTTCCACGCGAAGTCCTGCCGGGTGGCGTTCACGTTCTCCGCCAGGATGCGCCGCTTCTTCTGATCGTTGGTCTCGAACGCCTGCGTCCACTGCACGATGTTCTGGGCGCTCAGCGTCATGGGGTCGCTGGTGACGGAGGCCGCCTTGGACATGTTGTCCTCCTTGAGCGAGCCGAACGAGCCCTTGCCCAGCGCCACCATGACGCCGCCGTGCACGGCCTTCTGCGAGAGGTTCAGCGCCTGGATGTGCCGATTCAGGGCGTCGGTGACGCTCCGGGCCGAGCGGTCCACGGCCTGGACCTTCTTGGCGATCTTCCCGCCGAACGCGTCGATGAACAGCCCCGCCACGTTGATCTCCGCCTCGCCCGCGTGGAGGCAGTGCTGGGGACGGCACGGCACCCAGCCGCAGAAGCACTGGGCGAGCTCCTCCGCCGCGATGGTCTGCATGACCAGGGCGCCGCTGAAGCGCAGGTCGGTGAGCATCGTCGCCTCGGACACGTAGGCGTGCACGTTGGCCATGCTCACGTAGGACGAGGCGATGGCGCGGTTGCTGTAGGCGAAGTAGTTGAGCGCCCGGGCCTCCATCACCGCCATGGAGAACGCCTTGGCATCCGCGTAGTTCTGCAGGCGGATCTTCTGCTGCACCGACACCGTCACGTTGATGGTCATGAAGACCACCAGCGCCAACACCACGAGCGAGACCACTCCGAGGATCATCGCCTGGCCGCGGGAGCGAGGACCCTGGCGGGAATCCGACGCGCGGCGCTTCAAGATTCGAGAAAGCGTCTTCATGGGAGCCCTGGCGAAAGCTACGGCTTGTAGTGGATGCACTCGTTGCTCTTGGGGAGCGCGAACTTGTTGAGGAAGAAGTTGCTCTGCATCCGCATCGCGTAGCTGACGTTGATGGGGATGGTGTAGATCTTCATCGCTTCCAGCGCCCGCACCGACGAGGCCTGCGTGGCGGTGGAGGGTTTGTTGGGCACACCCTTCTGCGTCATCATCAGCACCGAGGGCAGCGTGGCGCCCAGATACGTGCGGGTGATGATCCAGTTGGCGAACGGGATGGGCATCCGGTAGAGCAGCTGGAGCTGGGCGCGCAGGCGCAGCCGGTTGTACTGGCGCATGCCCGGGCCCGTCTGCGGGTCCTGATCCTCCTCCTCGGAGATCATCAGCCGGGGGTCGTCGAAGTCCACCTCGTTGCGGCTGCCGCGGCCGTGCAGGGCCGACTGGTGCCCCGCCGCCAGCGCCTGGCCTCCCGAGCCGCTCAGCTCACTGTCGGTGGGGCCGCAGATGACCACCTTCACCATCTGGCCCACGCCGAGCGAGTTCTCGCCCAGGAGCCGGCCGTACTTCATGACGACCCGCGAGCTGCTGTCGTTGGGCAGGATCTTCTTGCCCTGGCTGTCCGTCAGCACGGGCATGAGGTGGAAGACGGCCGCCGCCTCCATCGCCTTGGGGCTGGCGTTGTGCATCGCGCCCACGCGCACCGCCCGGTACGCGGCGTACTTGGCCATCACGCGCGCCTGAGCGATGAGGCCCAGCTGCAGGATGCCCAGGATCAAGAAGACATAGAGGGGGATGATCAGGGCGGTCTCCACCGCCACCTGTCCCGATTGCCGCCTTCTCGATCGACCCCGCATGTACGCTCCCATCGTGAAGGCCCAGCATAAGGGTATCGGGAGGGTTCGCTATCGGTCAACTTGCCGGAGCCTGGCCTTGCACAAGAACCCGAATGAATCCAAGGGGTTGGCTCAGAGCAAGCCACCAAGGAGCAGGTGACCCGGAAGGTCCGTCATCGTCCGGGCGCGGGGCGGCGAGCGGCCTGCTTTCAACTTGCCGCGCGGACCGCGGTTTTGATGTTATCCGAGCCTACCGAGGAGGATCACCATGGACAAGATTTGGCGGACCCTGGCTGTGACGCTGTCGTTGTCGGTCGCGGCTTGCACCGGCTGCAATGGCTCGAATGGCGAGAACGGCGGCGAGAACGGCGGCGAGAACGGCGGCAACCCGTCGCAGGACAAGATCGTGTGCACGGGCACCTACAGCGGCGCCGCGACGGGCAAGATCTCGTTCTGCAGCCTGTCCGCGCTCAAGACCTCCGATGGCTCGATCCAGTACACGCTCAGCCTGGAGCCCGACACGAGCGGCACCGTGGAGAGCACGACCAACCTGGAGCTCATCGGCAAGGGCGATCCCAAGAAGGGCGCCATCACGCTGGACACCTTCTCCGACGCGGTGGGTCAGGTGACCGTCAAGGGGGACAAGGACTACCACGTGCTGCGCTCGAACGGTACGCAGGACGGCAACGTGTCGCTGACGATCGACACGGTGCCCGCCGGACAGGATCTGACCGGCGGCAACTACAAGTACGAGAACTTCGTGGGCAAGGCGGAGATCCGCTACGTGGCGCCCCCGGGCTCCTCGTACTCGGACTCCGTGACCCTGTCGGTGTCGTTCCAGAAGCAGTAGGCCGCACGAGCGCGCGGGCCTCACGGTTCCCGCGCGCTCACCCGCCCCGCCGCGGCTAGCCCTGCTCGAGCAGTTGCTTGAGCTCGCGCACCCGGCGGGTGATGAGGTCGCGGTCCATGCGCCGGAAGCTCTCGGGCAGCAGCTCGCGGCTGGTGCACTCCTGCACCGCCACCAGGTTCTGCAGCTCGATCTCCAGGGGATAGCTCGGGGGCACGAAGTCCTCGAACACCGCCTTGAGATCCTCCTCGGTCGCCTGCTCGCGACCCTGGGCGAGCGCCCGGAAGCGCGTGCGCACCATGACGGCCTCCATGTCCGCGCCGCTCAGCTGCCGGGTGCCAATGGGGATGAGGTCCGAGATGGACGGCACCTCCAGTTTGAGCCCCGTCTTCTTCTGCATGACCTTGAAGAGCTCCTCCCGCTCGGCCTCCGTCTCCGGGTAGAAGAGCGCCAGGTGCTCCTCGGCGCGCCCCTGACGCTTGAGGTCGATGGGCAGGAGGTCCGGCCGCGCCGTCATGAGGAACCAGACGATCTTCCCGCGGTAGACCGTGTTGCCCATGAACGAGGCGATGGAGCCGAACACGCGGCTGCTCGTGCCCGAGTCCCCGCCCGAGTCGCGGTTGCCCAGGAAGGTGTCCGCCTCGTCCACCATCACCGCCACGGGCCAGAGCGCCTTGAGCAGGTTGAAGATCTTCTCCAGGTTGCTCTCGGTGACGCCCTGCCACTGGCTGCGGAAGTTGAGGAACTTCACCACCGGGATGCCAATCTCCCCGGCGAAGCACGACACGAGGAACGTCTTGCCCGTGCCCACCGGCCCGCTCACCAGGTAGCCCATGGGCATGACCTCCATGCGGCCCTTCTTGAGGGCGTTGGCCGCCGAGCGCAGCATCTCCTTGGCCTTGGCGTGGCCCGCCACCGCGTCCAGCGTGTGCACCGGCTCGATGAACTCCAAGAGGCCGTGGCACTCGGCCTGGATGAGCTCCTTCTTCTTCTCCTTGAGCAGCTCCGAGGTGATGCGCACGCCGCGCTCGAGCGACTCGGTGAGCACCCGGTCCAGGTTGATGCGCGAGAGGCCCGCCGTCATCTTGGCCAGGCCCGCGAGCGGCACGTCCGACACCGCCGCGAGCTTCTTGCCCTCGAGCTTGTAGCGCACGTACTCCAGGCGCTCCTCCTCCACGGGCAGGGGCAGCTCGATGGGGGCCACGTAGGGGTTGCGCGTGAGGCGCGGGGAGATGTCCGCCAGGTTCTCCGCCAGGAGCACCACCGACACGTCGCCCGCGAGGAACTGCGGGTCGTGCGCCCACTTCTCCAGCGTGGCCAGCACGAAGCGGTCCTCGGCCGACAGGTGGCTCATCTCCCCGCCGGGCACCAGCGTCTCGGCGAAGTCGATGACGAGCGCCAGCGAGCGCCCATCACTCAGGCGCATGCGCAGGAAGTTCTCCAGAATCTGCAGCGCCCGACCTGGATCCCGCGGCAGGCTCTTGGCGAAGTCCGTGCCGTAGAGCGTGTCGTAGCCGGCGAGCGTGCGCTGCAGGTCCTTCTGCGTCTCCGTCGAGGCGGAGCGGATGCCCGAGGAGCGATCATAGAAGACGACGTGATCGCGCCCGCCGAACAGCTCCTCGGCGAGGAAGGTGCGCAAGGGGCCGAAGCCCCGGCCGCCGTCCTCGAGCGTGAGCGGCTGCAGATCCCTCACCGCGCCGTAGAGCAGGAAGGTGTTGACCGTCTTCGTGTAGTACTTCTGCGCCAGCTTGCGGGCCCAGCCAGGCAGCTCCGCGAGTGGATCCGCCTCGGCGGACTTGCGTGACTTGCTCACCGACACACCCCTCTCCCGCCCCCGCGCGGAGGCACGGCGCCCGCCCCGACCGGGACGGGGCGCCTGTCTGGTTCACACGGCATTACTTGCTGCAGCGACCCTTCACCTTCTTGAGCCGCTCGTTCACGCGGGCGGTCCCATTGGCGGCGGGCGCCACGGGCACGTCCACGCCGGTGTAGCACTCCATCTGGAGGCTCACCTGCTTGACGCTCATGGGCACCGTCACCGTCTTGGGCGTCAGGCCGAGCTCCTTGCCCCCCGCGACGATGGTGGCGCCCGCCGGGATGGACTGCACGTCCACCAGGTACGAGTCCGCCTCCAGCGTGAGGCGCACGTCCGTGGGCGCGCCCGCCACGGGGCTGACCTGCTCCTGCCGCGAGCGGAAGCCCGGCGCGCTCGCCTCCAGCGTCAGCACGGTGCCGGCGGGCACCTCGTTGTTGATGTACGTCTTGCTGTCGCCCTTGGGGCGCACCACCTCGCCATTGAGCTTGAGCTCGGCGTCCGCGGGCTGGGTGAACACGATGAGCTGGCCCAGGCGGGCCTCGCGCTGCAGCTCCACCTCCACGTGGGTGGGCGTGGTGCCCGGGGGAATCTGCACGTTCTGGGTGAAGGGCTTGTAGCCCTCGACGCTCACCAGCACCACGCCCGGGCCGGAGGAGACCGGCTGCAGGATGGGGCCTCCCTTGGGCGGAATCTCCAGGTCCTTGCCGTTGTAGCTGACCCGGGGGTTCTTGCCCTGCACGTCATGCGGAAGGATGACGTAGATGAAGCCCGTGGGCGGCGGCCGCGTGAGGGCCATGAGCCCGCCGCCAATGGCCAGCAGCGCCACGAGCGCCCCGCCGAGGATGAGCGGCAGGCGGTTGCGCCCCGCGGGGGCGAGCGCCGCGGGCGGCGGGGCCACGGGCGCGGGCGCCACGGGCTGGGACCGGGGCGCGGCCACGGGCATGCGGCCCGAGGGGGCGGACACGGACGCGGGCGCGATGCCGTCCTCCGTCAGGTCGTCGGTGGGCGGCGGCGACATCACCGGCGGAGGCGGCCTGAGGCCCTGGGAGGTCGAGCTGCGCGCGGGCCCCGAGGCGTCGTCCCGTCCGACGCGCGGAATGGAGTCCAGGGTGTTGCGGCCCTGACGGGCCACGGTGGTGCTCTCGCCCTGGCTGGGCGCGAGCACCGGGGGCCGGGGCATGCCCGGGTGCGACAGGCGCGGGGCGGCGCGCGGCGGCCCCTCCTGGAGCGTGGGCGGACGCGGCACCTCCATGGGCGTGACCGAGCGGCCCGGGCCCACGTGCTCGCCCGTGGGGTTGTCCTCGTCGAAGTCCCCCGCGTTGACGACCTGCGTCGCGCCGGACTCCTCCTCTTCCTTGGGAGGCGCCACGGGCGCGGCCGTCAGCTTGGGCATGGCCGCCATGGTGGGCGAGCGGCGCACGCCCGGCGGGGGCGGCGGCGCGGGCTCCACCTGCGGCGGCGACAGCTGCGGCGTGGAGTGCGGGGAGATGGGGTGGGCGCCAAAGCCCATCTCGATGGCGGCCAGCATGCCCTCGGGCGGCCGGATGTCCGCGTACTCCTGCAGGCGCTGCTTCTCGCGCTCCACGTCCTCCGCGAAGGTGGACTTCATGTACTGCATGAGGTCCTTGCGGCTGAAGATGGACTCGGAGGTGATGAGGAAGCGCTGGAGGTCGTCTCCCAGTTCGTTGGCGTACTGGTAGCGCTCGTCCACGTCGCGCGCGAGCGCCTTGAGGACGATCTTCTCCAGCGCCTCGGGGATGCGGCGGTTGTAGGTGGAGGGCGGCGCCACCTCGGCCTTGCGCACCTTCTCCAGCACGGAGAAGTCGCTGTCGCCCACGAAGAGCCGCTCGCCGGTGAGCATCTCGTAGAGACACACGCCGATGGCGAAGATGTCCGAGCGCCGATCCAGCGGCAGGCCGCGGATCTGCTCCGGGCTCATGTACCCGAACTTGCCCTTGAGGATGCCCGCCTGGGTCTTGGTCGCCTTGCCCGCGGCCTTGGCGATGCCGAAGTCGATGATCTTGACCTCGCCCTCGAAGGACACGAGCACGTTCTGCGGCGAGATGTCGCGGTGGACGATGTTGAGGTCGCGCCCCATCCCGTCCTTCTTGCGATGGGCGTAGTCCAGGCCCTCGCACATCTTCGACACCATGTAGGCCACGAGCGGCACCGGCGCCGGCTCGCTCTTCTTGCGGCCGCGGTCGAAGATGGCGCGCATGTCCTTGCCGGGGATGTACTCCATCGCGATGAAGTAGTTGTTCGCGATCTGCCCCAGCTCCTCGATCTTCGCGACGTTGGCGTGGTTCAGCTGGACGCTGATCTTCGCCTCGTCGATGAACATCGAGATGAATTCGTCATCCTCGGCGATGTTGGGGAGGATGCGCTTGATGGCGACAAGGCGCTCGAATCCTCCGGCGCCAAACATCTTCCCCCGCCACACCTCCGCCATGCCGCCGATGTTGATTCGGTCAAGGAGGAGGTATTTCCCAAACGGAATGGGTTGCCGCTTCGGTTGAGTGGTCGTCACGGGCGTACGTGGCTCGGGTTTGAGGCGCGAGCCTATCCGATCGCCCCTCCATAGGGTCAACCGCGCAGGCGACCCTCACGGTGTAGGTGCCGGGCCCCCAGGTCCGGCGGGAGGCTCGCGGCCCTCGAAGGGCGGCGGCGCCCCGTCCGCGGGGTCCTCCGGAGGGGGCGCCTCGACGACCACCCCGTAGGGCTGGCCCTGGGTGGAGTACACCGCCGGCAGGCCGAACCGGCTGCCCGCCGGAAGGCCGACCAGGGACACCCAGGCCCGGTCCTTCTGGGGAGCCACGCAATACAGGAGGGTCCCCACTTCCAGGCCCGGCGCCTCGGCCACCGGGCCGGTGCAGTCCTGGCGCACCTGGAGTGACCAGGCCCGGGCCCGCTCTCCCCGGACGAGGTACGGCGGCTGCCCCAGCTCCTCCACCACGGGCCGCAGCACCTCGGGGGTGGAGGGCACCTTGCCCTCGCGCATCAACCCCTGGGCGCGCTCCTGGAACTGGGACAGGGTGAGCGCCGCCACGTCCTCGGCGCGCAGCGGCCCCTGGCCCTCGGCGAAGACCAGGTCCACGAAGAGCGCGACCACCAGCAGGATGGGCAGCACCCGGTAGCCCTTGAAGCCCTCCCCCTGGCCCTTGAGCAGGCCCCACGCTCCCACGGCCCCCAGCACGACCGTCACGCCCAGCACGAGCGCGGGCCAGACCAGGGGGGGTGGGGCCAGGAAGGCGGACACCTCGGCGCTCCGGGCGCGCAGCGCGTCCCAGAGGTCCCCTCCATAGAGCCAGAGGAGCAGCACGAGGCTGACGGCATTGAGCAGCAGGGTCTGTCGGGAAGGACGCGTCATCCGGCGAGGGTCCGGGCGGGGTCGGTCGCGGCGGCACGGTGGCTGGGGAACCACGCGCCCGCCAGCGCGGCGAGCAACCCCAGGACCATGCCGCCCACCACCACCCCCGCGGGAAAGGAGAAGAAACTGTCGGGTTTGAAGGGAAACTCGGGCAGCCAGCGGGCCGCGAGACGGTCCGTGAGCAGGGCCAGGAGCACCGCGCCGAGCGTGCCCACCACGCCCCCCGCGAGCCCCACCACCCCCGCCTCCGCCAGGACGATGTTGCGCACGTCCCCGCGCGAGGCGCCCACCGCCTGCATGACGCCAATCTCCTTGGCCCGCGCCCGCACGGACGCACTCAACGCGTGGGCGATGTTCACCGCCGCGAGGACGCAGATGAGAATGGAGAGCAGCGCCATGGCCGACGTGGTGAGGGTCACCGCGGCGCCCACGTTCTCCGCGAGCCGCCGCTCCTGGTCGTCGATCTCCAGGCCCATCTCCTTGACCGCGGCCACCACGGCGGGCACGCCGCCCGGGCTGGTGGTCACCAGCGTCACCCCCGTGTACGTGTCCGTGTCCTGGCCCAGCGCCTTGTTCAGGCGCACCGCCACGTCCAGGGGCAGGGTGATGCCCGCGAGCAGGGCCCGGTCCGAGGCGCCCACCACCTGGGCCTGCACGGAGATGACGTCCACGCCCGGCAGCGGCGCCGTCACGTACGAGCGGTTGAAGTCCACGGGCAGCACGAAGCCCCGGAGCATGTCCGGCGCGAGCCTCGGCAGCTTGCGCGAGGGCGCGAAGGTGTTGTTGTAGATCTCCAAGAGCCGCGTGGAGATGAGCACCGGCAGCGGCTGGCCCGGCCCGGGGTCCACGAACGTCTCCCGGGGCACGTCGCCCTCGACCAGGCCCGGGTCCACGCCCACCGCCAGCAGGTCCATGCCCATGCGCAGTCGGCGGCCGAAGAAGTCCCCGTTGTAGAGGCTGGCCGCGGGGGCGCGCACGTTCATCTTCCGGTACACCCGCTCCACGCCCGGCAGCGCCCCCAGGCGCTCCACCATGGCCGCGTCCAGACGGCCGCCGCCCAGGAACGAGCCGAGCGACACCGCGGGCGGCACCACGTCCACCAGCCGCGCATCCGTCGGGAAGACGCGCTCGCGGATGACGCTCCCCACGCCCAGGCCCAGGCCCACGAAGAACACCAGCGCGCCCACGCCCATGGCCACGCCGAAGGCCGAGAAGAACGCGCCCCGCCGCTCCCGCGCGAGGCTCAACCGCACCAGCCGCGCCAATGCCGCGAGTCTCATACCGTCCCCTCCTCCACCAGCCGACCTTCCTTGAGCCGCAACACCCGCCGCGCCGCCGAGCTCATCCGCTCCTCGTGGGTGACGGCGAGCAGGGTCAGCCCCTCGCGGTGCAGCTCCTGGAAGAGCGCGATGACGCCCGCGCCCGTGGCGGCGTCCAGGTTGCCCGTGGGCTCGTCACACAGGAGCAGTCGGGGGCCCGTGAAGAGCGCCCGGGCGATGGCCACGCGCTGCCGCTCGCCGCCCGACAGCCGCACCGGCGTGCGCTCCTTCTTGGCCAGCAGGCCCACCCGATCCAGCAGGGCCTCGGCCCGCTTGCGCGCGTCCTCGGACACGCTGGCGCCGAAGTGCGAGGGCAGCAGCACGTTCTCCACGGCGGACAGGTTGGGAATCAGGTGGAAGGACTGGAAGACGAAGCCCACGTGCTGGTTGCGAAAGCGCGCGAGCGCCGCGTCGCGCAGCCCCGACAACTTCACCCCCGCCACCTCCACCTGCCCCTGGTAGTCCACGTCCAGCCCGCCGAGCAGCTGCAGCAGCGTGGACTTGCCACAGCCCGAGGGGCCCACCACCGCGACGAACTCCCCCGCCTCCACGTCCAGGGACAGGCCGTCGAGCACGCGCACCTCGGCGCCCTCCCCGTCCTGGTAGCGCTTGACGATGTCCCGCGCGCGAATCATCGGGCCGCCGGGGTGAGCCACAGGGTGAGGTCCGCGCGCAGGGCCTTGTCCTTGGCGGACACGCCCAGCGTCACCGCGCGCAGGTCATCCGTGGCCTCGAGGAAGCGCACCGTGGTCGCCTTGATGGCGAAGCCGCCAATGCCCCAGGCCTCCGAGGGCAGCGCCTTCACCGTGTCCGACAGCCGCCGCAGGTCCAGCACCGCGCCCAGCACCGGCTCCTGGAGCGAGGCGCGCAGCTCCTCCGGCACCGGCGAGGGGCCCGGGGGCGCCGAGAGCGTGGGCAGCACCGCCTCCAGTCGCGTCTGGGGCGCGGCGAGCAGCACCTTCTTGTCCACCGCCGCCAGGTGCGTGCCCTCGCCCTGTGCATACGACGTGAGGTAGACGCGCTGGCCGTTGAGCTCCGCGGGCTCCACCTTCGCGCCCAGCTTCTGCGCCAGCGGCGGCACCTTCTCCAGCAGCGAGGCCACGCCCGCCGCGTCCTTGCCCTCGCCCACCACCACCAGGTGCACGAAGCGGAACGGGTTGGTGCGCCGCGGATCCAGCCGGGGCAGGCCCGCGCCCAGTTGCACCGTGGGCGCCAGGGCCACCCCCGCCACCATGCCGGGCTCCAAGCGCGAGAGCAGCTCGCCCTTCACGTCGACGCCGCTGGACTGCACCGCGCGGGTGATGGCGCCGCCCGCCAGGTAGGGCCACACCCCCTCCAGCTTCGCGGGGTCTCCCCCGTAGCGCACCGTGAGGAAGCTGTCCGCGGGCAGGTAGCCCGCCAGGTCCGGCCCCTTCTGCGCCTTGAACACCTCGAACGAGGCCTGGTCCGGCCACGGCATGTCCGCGTGCAACGACAGCGCGCCCTCGCGCAGCGAGCCCACCAGCGTCACGGACTCGGTGCCCCCCACGGGCAGGAGGAAGCCCAGCCCCCCCGGCAGGAAGGCGTAGAAGTCGCGCTCGGTGGGCAGCCGCTTGAGGGCGTCGGACAGGAGCGGCTCCTGGGCGAGCGACTGCTCCGGCGCCAGCGTGGCCAGGCCCGGCAGTTGGGCGACGAGCTCGCCCGCCCCCACCAGGGCGTACCCGTCCGAGAGCAAGAGGCCGAGGGACGGCGCCGGTGCCCCCGCGCGGCTGAACGTGACGAGCGTGCCGCCGGGGACCTTCTCCTCGGCCCGCGTGGGCGCGCCGAGCCGCTCGCGCGCGAGCTTCGCGAAGGTCTCCGTGAGCGCCTTCTCGTCCTTCATGCCGAGCACGGAGACGACCTGGTTGTTCGCCAAGAGCGCCAGGCCCGCGCCCCGCGAGGGCTGGAGCCCCGCGGCCTCCATGGCCTGGGCGCTGCGCAGGTCCACGCCCACCTGGCGCATGATGCCGGAGACGAAGCCCTCGGCGGACTGGGCGTTCTGCAGCTGCGCGGCGAAGTTGGCGATCTTCAGCCGCTGCAGGCGCGCCAGCTTCTCGCCCAGCACTCCCACGTCCGGAATCACCACGGCCGCCCGGGCCGAGCGCGGCAGGTAGCGGGCGGGACTGAGCACCTTGGCCCCGGACGGCTTGTCGCCGCCGCAGCGGGAGCAGCCGGCGAACACCAGGAAGACGAGCAGGAGCCAGGGCGTGGCGCGGCGGAGCATAGGAGGCGGAGTGCAGACGGGCTCGGGCCCGGAGTCAAATACTTCTCGCGGCCGCGCCGTCGGGGGCGTCCGCGATCCAACCCGGGGCGCGCCCCTGCCCCGCTAGCGCACGCGGGTGCCGTGGGGCAGCGGCGCGGACGTCTCCTCGGTGAAGTCGAGGAAGCGCTCCATCTGCCGCACCGTCTCGTCCGTGGCGCTCGCCTCGGCGCTCAGCGCGTCGAGCTGGCGCGTGACGCCCTCGGGATCCCGGATGGCGATGGACTGCTCGTGGGTGAGCCGCATCAGGTCCTCGATGCTCGCGAGCTGGTGGCTCACCACCTCCCGGCTCTCGCGCGCCTGCTCGAAGCGCGCCAGGCGCTTCTGCAGGATGTCCAGCCGCTTCTCCTTCACGTCCTTGATGCGCGCGCTGCCCTCCTGGGCGATTTCCGCCTCCAGCGCGCGCACGTCCTTCTCGAGCGACTGGCGCTCGGCCGGGTTGAGGTAGGCGCGGTACTGGTTGAGCGTGGAGATGAGCCGCAGGAACGAGGTGAGCAGCGCGTCCAGGCGCTGCTCGCTGCTGGCCGCCAGCACGCGCCCGCCCGGCAGCTTCGCGTAGTTGGCCAGGATCTTCTCCTTGAGCCCCACGAGCTGCTGGTAGTGCTCGCGCTGCGAGGCGGCCAGGTCCGCGAGCAGGGCCTCCACCTGCTTCTGGGCCACCTCGGGATCGTCCTCCGCGGACAGCCCCGCGCGCACCGCGCGCTGGAAGCGCTTGGAGGACGCGGCCCCCACCAGGTACAGCCCCTCCACGCCCAGCGCGATGAGCGCCGGCAGCGGCTCCTGGGTGATGGCCGACGAGGCCGCGGCGGTGAAGAGCCCCACCAGGTTGGCGGGCATCAGGAAAGCGGCCTTCAGGAAGTTGGGTGAGCGGGCCACGTGAGTCCTCGCCAGTGAAGCGCCTCGCGGACCGAGGGCCGCTAGGGCCCTCGCGCCTCCGACACATATTTCAACGCGCCGAGATCGCGGGTGTCCTCGGCGGGCGGAATCACCGCCGTGCGCTTGATCTTCTGGTAGAGCGCCGAGGCGCTCTGGAAGAGCTCGTCATAGGTGACGGGCGCCTCGCCGGAAAGCCCGAAGAAGGAGCGATTGTCCGCGAGTGTCGCCGGGGGAGCGCTGCGGATGGCCTCGGTGGGGTCTCCCAGGTAGGGGGCCACCTCGCCGAGCAGCCGTGCCGCGGGCGCCGGGTCCTTCGACACGCTCAGGCCGGCATCCAACAGACCCCGGATGATGCGCCGCACGGCGTCCGGGTAGCGCGCGGCGTAGTCCCCCCGGGCCACCAGCACCGTGGCCACCAGGTGGGGCGCGTCCGCCGTGGTGGCCAGCACGGTGCCACCCCGATCCCTCGCCGCCAGCGCCACGTCGCCCCACAGGCCCGACACGGCATCCGCCCGCCCCTCGCGCAGCGCCCGGCCCGCGTCCAGGGTGGAGGGCAGGTCCACCCAGCGCACGTCCGACATGCGCAGCCCCGCCCGGGACAGCGCCCAGAGCGTGAAGTAGTACGAGGAGCCCGAGGGGTACACCCCCAGCCGCTTGCCCCGGAGCGAGGCGAGGTCCGCCACGCCCACCGCCGCCAGCGCCTCCTGGCCCCGACTGCGGCCCAGGAGCAGCACCGTCCGGGGCGCCGCGTCCCGGAGCGCCGGGAGCCAGGCGGCCAGCCGGTCCACGGACAAGGCGGCCATGTCCACGCCCCCATGCTCGGCCCCCAGGGCGAGCGCCTGGCGCAATTCCTCCTCCCGGGCGAAGAGCACCGCGCGCGCGTCCAGCGCGTAGCCCGCCTTGAGCACGCCCTGGGCCACGCCGGGAGGGGCCGCGAGGTTGTCCAGCGTGGAGACGCCCCCGGTGGCCAAGAGCAGCGCCGCCGCCGAGCCGCGCGCGGAGAAGCCGATGAGCGTGGGGCGCAGGGGCACCGAGGCCAGGTCCGCCACCGGCGCCGCCACTCCCGCGGGGAAGTCCCCGGGCGACAGGCGCACGGTCTCCTTGGCCGCGGGAAAGAAGCGCGCCTGGAGCCGGTCCAGGTAGCCCAGGCGCGAGGCCATCAGGTAGGCCCCGCCCAGACAACACAACACCAGGAACGGGAGGAGACCCGGTCCGCGTTTCAAGCCCATCGGCGCGGCCTCCACCCATCCATCCGACTACTCGACTCCCACCTTCTTGCCGATCGTCTTCTCGGGGGAGCCGCCCACCTCGGACACCGGCGCGGGGCTGTTGAGCCCCATCTCCATCTTCATCTGCTTGACCAGGTCCATGGCCTGGAGGCGCTCGGCGTCCTCCTCGATCTGCACCGACTGGTGGTCCACCGAATCGAGCGCCATCTGCATGCGCGCCTCGTTGACGGCGGCCTTCTCCTGGACCTTGCGCAGCATCTCGTCGTGCGTCTGGTCGATGCCCGCCACCGTGAAGGACTCCATGGCGTCGGCGACCTTGGACTGCCACTTGGCGCGGCGCGCGTCGCGGATGGCCGTCATGGCCTCCTGCGTCTTGCGCTCCTTCTCGCGCATGAAGGCCTTCTTGAGGTTGAGCGACTTCTCGTATGCCTGCTTGGCCGTGGCCAGCTGCATCTCGTTGCGCTCGAGCGCCGACTTCTCCGTCTGCAGCTTGGTGGCGTACTGGGCGGCCAGGTCATCCCGGCCCGCCTGGATGGCCGCCTTCACGCGGGCCGTCAGCTCGCGGATGTCCTGGGTGTACTTCGCGTTCTCCTTCTCCAGGAGGGTGAGGTTGGCCCTCACCATCGCGATGGACTCGTTCATCTTGGGAACCTGATCGTTCAGGTCCCGCACGTTCTGCTCGAGGATGAGTTCCGGATCCTCGAGGGAGGAGACAAAGAATCCACCGAAGCTGCGCATTGCCCTTCTGAACCGTTGCCACATGACGGTGTCGACCTCCTCCACTTCGAGTCTTGAAGAAACAGCACCTTACACCAGCCCGCCCGCCCCGCCACCCACGGAGAGGCCTCCCGGTATCTACGTCCGGAATCCACCCTTTATTGCCGCCCCCCCGCCCCCCGGCCAGGACGAACCGTCTCAGGGACGGCGGGCGACGATGCGCGCGGAGTGCTGGTGGGCGCTCGCGGCCACCGCCTGGGCGTCCAGGGTGAGCAGCGTGCGGTCCTTGAGCACGGGGCGCCCGTCGATGAGCACGTGCACCACGTCGCTCGAGCGCGCCGCGTAGACGAGCGGCGAGAGCACGTCCCGGGGATCCTGGGGCGTGGCGTGCAGGCCGGACAGGTCCACCACGGTGATGTCCGCGCGCTTGCCCGGCTCCAGCGAGCCCAGCTCGGACTCCAGGCCCAGCGCCCGGGCGCCCCCGAGGGTGGCCATCTCCAGCACCCGCTCGGCGGGCATGCCCCGGGGGCCCACCCGCGGCTTGTGCAGGAGCGCCGCGAGCCGCATCTCCACGAACATGTCCAGGTTGTTGTTGCAGGCCGCGCCATCCGCGCCCAGGCACACGTGCACGCCCGCGTCGAGCATCTCCGGAATCGGGGCGAAGCCCGAGGCCAGCTTGAGGTTGGAGCCCGGGCAGTGGCACACCACCGTGCCCGTGTCGCGCAGCAGCTCCACCTCCGCGTCGGTGGGCCACACGCAGTGGGCGAGCGTGAGGTGCGGCCCGGTGAGCCCCAGCTCGTGGAACCAGGCGATGTTGTCGCGGCCGGTGAGCTGGCGCACCACCTCGCACTCGGTGCGGTTCTCGCTCGCGTGGGTGTGGATGCGCACGTTCTTCTCGCGCGCCAGCCGGCCCACCTCGCGCAAGAGCTTCTCCGTGCACGACAGCACGAAGCGCGGCGTGAGGGCGTAGCGCAGCCGGCCCCCTTGCGTGCCGTGCCAGCGCTCCAACAGGGCGAGGCTCTCGGCCAGCGAGGCCTCCGTGGACTCGCTCAGGTAGGGGGGCAGGTCCGGCGCGTCCATCATCGCCTTGCCCCCGGTGAGCCGGAAGCCACAGTCCCGGGCGGACTCGAAGACGGCGTCGTAATGACGCACCGAGCCCATGTCGAGCGCCGCCGTGGAGCCCGAGCGGATGAGCTCCGCGAACGTCAGGTCCGCCGAGGCCCGCATGGAGTCCGCGTCATGGCTGGCCTCGAAGGGCCAGATGCGCTCGCGCAGCCAGTCGAGCAGCTCCAGGCCGTCCGCCCGGTTGCGGAAGAGCGTCTGGCACGCGTGCAGGTGGCCATGGATGAAACCGGGCAGGACCACATGGCCCTTCACGTCCAGCACCCGCAGGCTCGCGCCCCGCGTGCGCAGGTTGTGGCCCACCCGGGCGATGCGCCCGTCCTGGATGAGGACGTCTGCGCCCACGAGCACCTCGCGCTCGCGGTTCATCGTCACGACGGTGCCGTTCGTCAGGAGGAGGTCCAAGGTTCGACGCCTCTTAGCACGGTTCTCCGCCGCGCCAGCCCCTTCGGCGCGCCCCGGGGCCCACATCGGCCCCCCGGGGTCACAGCTCGATGCCCTGCTCCTTGCAGAAGCGCTTCACCCGGGCGCGCTCGGACTCGGGCACCTTGATCCAGTGGGCCTTGGCGTTGGTGAGCTCCTTGCGCTGGCAGTAAGCACGCGTGATCACGGAGAAGGACGCGCCGGTGACGGCGTTGCGCTGGCTGCGACGGGCCAGACGCAGCGCCTCGTTCACGTCGTTGGAGGCCAGGGCCTTCTCCGCCAGGGTCAGGTCCGCGCGCACCACCTCGGGCAGCTTCTCCTCCGCCCGGACCGGCGCGCGCCGGGGCGCCGAGGGCTCGGGCTCCGGGGGCGTGGGCGCCGCCGCCAGGGCGGGCGCCGAGGGCGTGGGCTTCTCGGCCTCGGGAGCGGCCTCCGTCGGCGCCGGCGTCGGAGCCGCGGTCGGCGGGGGCACGGGCGTGGGTGTGGGCTGGGCCACCACCGCGGCGGGCGCCGAGGGCGACAGGGTGGGCGCCACGGGCGGCGGCTCGCGCCGCATCAGCCCCACGCTCACCCCCACGCCCAGGAGCACGACGAGCGAGGCGCCCACCACCACGGGCCGCCAGGACTTCGCGGGCACGGACGGCGCGGACGGGGCCAGGGACGGCGCGGCGGCCTCCGGCGTGGACTCGGCGGGCGGGGGCGAGCGAGAAGAACCCCGCCCCGCCACCGTGGGCCCCGGAGGAGGCGCCGAGCCCCGAGCCGAGCCCGGGGCCGCGCCCAGCGCCGGGGTCACCCGGGCGGACACGGGCGTCGCCGCGGCCGCGGCCTCGGCATCCGCGATGGCCTCGGCGAGCGTGCGCAGCGGACTGCCCGTGAGCGCCTCGATGAAGGCCGCGACGCTGGGGTAGCGGTCGTCGGGCCGCTTCTCGAGCGCCTTCTCCACCACGGCGCACACCTCCGCGGGCACGTCCGGGCAGCGCGGCGCCAGCGGCGGGAGCGGCTCCTGCACGATGCGGTAGAGGATGCGCATCATCACGTCGTCGTCGAACGGCGACACGCCGGAGAGCAGCTCGTAGACGATGGACCCGAGCGCGAACAGGTCCGAGCGCGCATCCAGGGTGCTGTTCTGGCCCATGGCCTGCTCGGGGGACATGTACTGGGGCGTGCCCATGAGCACGTCGTCCACCGTCTGCATCGTCTGGGACGACACGATCTTCGAGATGCCGAAGTCCAGCAGCTTCACCTGCTGGGTCACCACGCCGCCGGACTCGGTGGGCACCAGGAAGATGTTGCCCGGCTTGAGGTCGCGGTGGATGACGCCCACCTGGTGGGCGGCGTGCAGCGCCGAGCCGATCTGCCGGGCGATCGCCATCACCTCGGGCAGCGGCACGGGCCCGCGCCGGATGCGCTGGGACAGGCTCTCGCCCTTGAGGTGCTCCATCACCAGGCACGGCGCGCCGCCCTCCTGGCCATAGAAGTCGTACACCCCCACGATGTTGGGGTGACCCAGGCGCGAGGTGATCTCCGCCTCCCGGCGAAAGCGCGCGTACTGCTCCGCGGTGATCTCCTCCTGGGTGTGGAGGACCTTCACCGCCACCTGCTTGCCGGGCAGTCGCAGGTGACGCGCCAGGTAGACCTTGCCCATGCCGCCCTTGCCCAGGACGGACACGAGCTCGTACGTGTCGCGGAGGATGCTGCCGATGCCAATGTCTTCAGCGGGAGGCGTTGCGTTCATGACGGGTCCGGAGCGAGCATAACACCTGAAATCCCGTTCTCCCCGTCACCTTTCACGGTGAGGCGGGTGGGGAGACGTGGGGAGTGCACCCCTCGGCATCCGCACATGTCCATCCTTCGCGCCATTCTCGTGCTGTGCATCGCGTCCTCGTCGGGCTGCACCTGCACATCCTCCCCCACGGCTCCGACGAGGCCCGCGGGCGTGCCCGCCGACGCCTTCTGGAATGGCGGCCTGGACGGAGGCGTCTTCGTGCGCGTGCGGCAGAAGGCCCGGAAGCCCCGGCCCGTCTACGACGTCACCATCTACAACGAGTACACGGGCGAGGTCTGGTTCCAGGGGCCGATGACCCTGAGCGCGCCCGGCGAGTTGGAGGCGCGCGTCCTCGGGGACGCGGCCTTCTTCAACGGATGGGACGGCGAGCGGCTCTTCTTGAGGGATGGCCGCTTCCTCGCGCCCCTCTAGAGGAAGTCACTCGTGAAGGCGTGCGGGAGCAGTTCCCCGAGCGAGTAGCGCGCCTCGTCCCCCTTGAGGTTGCGGCTGCGCACGGGCAGCTCCTTCGGGGCGAACTCCATCATCACCTGCCGGCACATGCCGCAGGGCGGACAGGGCGTGGGCGTGTCCACCACGATGGCCACCGCCAGGGGCCGACCCCGCCCCCGCCCCACGCCCGCCGCCAGGGCGTTGCGCTCGGCGCAGGCGGACAGCCCGTAGGAGGAGTTCTCCACGTTGCAGCCCGTCTCCACGACTCCGTCCGCGTACAACACCGCCGCGCCCACGGGAAAGCGCGAGTAGGGGGCATGGGCCCGCTCCCGCACTTTCGCCGCCGCCTCGAAGAGACTGTCCCAGGGAATGTCCGTGCTCATGCGCCACCCTCGTTGGTCAGGACTCCAGCCGCTCCACTTCATCCAGGTACCGCGCGATGTGCCGCTCCACGTCCACCGGCAGGTCGAGGAAGCGCGCGTGCGCGGAGGTACCCCTGGCGCCATAGCTTACGTTGAGCACCTGACCTCGCACGAGGAAGGGCGCGGAGATGTCCGGCAGCGACAGCGACACCTCCACCAGCGTGCCCACCGACAGGGCCGCGCCATGCCAGGCGAACCCACCCACCGACACGTTGCCCTCCCGGGAGTCGAACGCGCCCGAGCTGCCCGCCACGCGGATGCCCAGCCGCAGCGGCACACGGGGCGAGGCGCGCCGATCCTCCCGGGACGACGCGCTCACTCCACGCGCTCCAGGATGAGCGGCCGGGGCGCGGGAGCCACCGGACCGAAGCTGTAGGCCGACAGCAGCCGGGCCTTCACGTCCTCCACGCCTCCGGGCTCGTTGAAGTGGATGCGCACGAGCGGCTCGCCCCGCTTCACCGGCTCACCCACCTTGCGCAGGAGCGTGAAGCCCACCGCCGGATCGATCCGGCTGTCCACCCGCTGCCGCCCCGCCCCGAGCGCCACCGCCGCCAGGCCCACCGCCTCGGTCTCGATGCCGGTGATGAATCCCTCGCCGGGCGAGGGCACGTCCAGGGTGGAGCGCGCCTGGGGCAGCCGCGCGTAGTCCTCGATGGAGCGCGGGTCGCCGCCTTGCGCCTCGACGATCCGCTGGAGCTTGCGCACGGCGCTGCCGTCCTCGATGACGCGCTGGAGCCGGGCACGGGCCTCGTCGAGCGAGCGCGCCTTGCCGCCGAGCACCAGCATCTCCGCGGTGAGCGCGAGTGTCACCTCGGTGTAGTCCTCGGGGGCGCGGCCGCGCAGCATCTCCACGGCCTCCACCACCTCCAGGGCGTTGCCCACCGCGCGGCCCAGGGGCTGGTTCATGTCCGTGAGCAGCGCCGTCACCTTGCGGCCCATCTGGGCGCCGATGTCGATCATCGTCCGGGCCAGCGTGCGCGCGTCCTCCTGCGTCTTCATGAAGGCGCCCGAGCCCACCTTCACGTCCAGCACCAGCGCGTCCAGCCCCGAGGCGAGCTTCTTGCTCATGATGGAGCTGGCGATGAGCGGGATGCAGTCCACCGTGGCCGTCACGTCGCGCAGGGCGTAGAGCTTCTTGTCCGCGGGCGCCACCGACGCCGTCTGGCCGATGAGGCAGCAGTCCAGCTCGCGCACCAGGCGGCGGTACTCGCTCACCGGCAGGTTGATTTGAAAGCCCGGAATGGACTCCAGCTTGTCGAGCGTGCCGCCGGTGTGCCCGAGGCCCCGGCCGGAGATCATCGGCACGGGCACCCCGCAGGCGGCCGCCAGAGGCGCCAGGCTCAGGGACACCTTGTCCCCCACGCCTCCGGTGGAGTGCTTGTCCACCTTGGTGCCGGGGATGTCCGACAGGTCCAGCACCTCGCCGGAGTGGAGCATGGCCTGGGCCCAGGCGCTCAACTCCTCGGCGTCCAGGCCCCGGAAGAAGATGGCCATGCACAGGGCGGACATCTGGTAGTCGGGCACCTCCCCGTCGGTGTACGCCCGGAGGAATGCCTGGATATCGTCGGCACGCAGCCGCTTGCCGTCCCGCTTGGCCTTGATGAGCTCGTAGGGTCTCACGCCTAGAGCCCATAGCAGGAAGCCCCGCGCGCGTGCAGCGGGAAGAAAAGGCCGCCGTCCACCATCGTCCATCCGGTACGCCCGGCCCGCCTTCTGATAAAGGGGGAGGGTCTTGATTTCCCTCCGGAACATCCACAAGCGCTTTGGCGCCGTGACCGCCCTGGACGACGTGTCGCTGGACATCGGCACCGGGGAGGTGCTCGCCCTGGTGGGCGAGAACGGCGCGGGCAAGTCCACCCTGATGAACGTCCTGTATGGGCTGTACCACGCCGACTCGGGCGAGGTGCTCATCCAGGGACGGCCCGCGCGGCTCAAGAGCCCCCGCGACGCCATCGCCCGGGGCATCGGCATGGTGCACCAGCACTTCATGCTCGTGCCCACGCTCTCGGTGGCCGAGAACGTGGTGCTCGGGCGCGAGCCCACGCGCCTGGGCCGCTTCGACCAGGAGCGGGCGTGCGCCGAGGTGGCCGCCACGTGTGAGCGCTTCGGCTTCAAGCTGGACCCGCGCGCCCGGGTGGACACCCTGAGTGTGGGCTCGCAGCAGAAGGTGGAGATCGTCAAGGCGCTGCACCGGGGCGCCCAGGTGCTCATCCTCGACGAGCCCACGGCGGTGCTCACCCCCCAGGAGTCCGACGACCTGTTCCGGGTGTCGCGGGGGCTCGCGGCGGGCGGGCGCACCGTGGTCTTCATCAGCCACAAGCTGCGCGAGGTGCTCAGCGTGGCGGACCGGGTGGTCGTGATGCGGCGCGGCAAGCGCGTGGCCGAGGTGCGCGCCGCCGAGACGCGGCCCGAGGCGCTGGCGGCGCTGATGGTGGGCGAGGCGCGCGTGCCCCAGGCCGAGGCCCAGGCGTGGCACCCGCCCGAGGGCGAGCGGCTGCTGGACGTGAAGGACCTCACCGCGCGGGGGGAGGACGGCCAGCCCATGCTCCGGGGGGTGACCCTGGAGGTGCACGGCGGGGAGATCGTCGGCATCGCGGGCGTGGACGGCAACGGCCAGCGCGAGTTCGCCGAGGTGCTCACGGGCCTCAGGGAGATGGAGGGCGGCGAGGGCACGCTGCTGGGCCAGCCGCTCGCGGGGCTGACGCCCGCCACGGCGCGCGCGCGGGGCGTGGGCCACGTGCCCGAGGACCGGCTGTGGCGCGCGGTGGTCAAGGCCATGAGCGTGGAGGAGAACGTGGCGCTGGGCCGGCAGTCGCGCGAGCCCTTCGCCAAGGGGCTCCAGGTGGACTTCGCCGGGCGGCGCGCGCGCACCCAGGCGCTGCTGCAGGCCTATGACGTGCGGCCGCCGGACCCCACCCTGCCCCTGCAGGCGCTCTCGGGCGGCAACCAGCAGAAGGTGGTGGTGGCGCGCGAGCTGGACGCGGCGCCGCGGCTGCTCGTGGTGGTGCAGCCCACGCGTGGCCTGGACATCGGCGCGGTGGCGCAGGTGCAGGCGCGGCTGCGCGAGGCGCGCGACCAGGGGGCGGGCGTGGTGCTCGTCTCGCTCGATCTGGAGGAAGTGTTGGCCCTGGCGGACCGTGTCTACGTCTTCTTCGAGGGCCGGGTGACGGGCATGTTCACCCGCCCCCAGTTCGACGAGCGGGAGATCGGCCGGCGCATGCTCGGCACCACGGGGGAGGCCTCCCATGGGTGAGCGCGCCCGGGCGATCCTGCCCTCGGTGTTCTCCGTGTTCCTGGCGCTCGCCCTGTGCTGGGTGTTCATCGCCCTCACGCGCGACACGCAGGTGGCCAGCGAGGCCTACCTGCAGATGCTGCGCGGGGGCGTGGGCGACTGGGGGGCCTACCTGGACGGCGGCCGCATCACCCTGCTCACCCGTCCCTGGGGCGAGGCCGCCATCAAGGCGGCGCTCCTCCTGCTCACGGGCCTGTCCGTGGCGGTGGCCTTCAAGGTGGGCCTGTTCAACATCGGCGCCCAGGGGCAGATGCTGCTCGGCGCGCTGGCCGCGGCGGTCGTGGGTGCCCAGGTGCAACTGCCCTCGGCGCTGCACGTGGTGGCGGCGCTCCTGGCCGCCGGGGTGGCCGGAGCGTTCTGGGCGCTCATCGCCGCCTGGCTCAAGCTCGTGCGGGGCGTGCACGAGGTCATCTCCACCATCATGCTCAACTGGGTGGCGGTGAGCCTGGTGGACAACTGGCTCGTGGTGGGCCCGTTGCGCGCCGGGGCCGGCACGGCGGTGAACATCACGGGCACCGCGGAGATCCAGGCCAGCGCGCAACTGCCCCGGCTGCTCGGGGAGATGTCGCGGCTGCACCTGGGCTTCCCCCTGGCGCTCGCGGTGGCGCTGGTGCTGTGGGTGTGGCTGGCGCGGCTGCGCACGGGCTTCGAGACGCGCGCGGTGGGGCTCGGCCCCGAGGCGGCCCGGGCCGCGGGCATCCCCGTCACCCGGCGCACCGCCGAGGCCATGGGCCTGGCCGGCGCGCTCGCGGGACTGGCCGGCGCGGTGCTGGTGCTGGGCACGGAGATGCGCTACCCGGGCACGCTCGGCGCGCCCTACGGCTTCGACGGCATCGCCATCTCGCTCATCGGCAACAACCACCCCCTGGGCGTCACGCTGTCGGCCGTGTTCTTCGGAATTCTCCGCGCCGGAGGCACGCGCATGCAGCTGCTCGGCGTGCACAAGAGCTACCCGGAGCTCATCCAGGGCCTGGCCCTGCTCTTCGTGGCGGGCCGTCAGGTGTGGCTCGCGCTGCTCGCCGCCCGCCGCCGGCCGCCCCCCGCGCCCGCCGAGCCCCAACCCGCTCCCGAAACCGCCGCGCCGCCCGCGCAGCGCCCCGAGGTGCCCCGTGTTTGAGGTGGTGGAAGCCATCCTGTCCTCCACGCTGGAGTACTACCCGGCGCTCGTGTTCGCGGCGCTGGGGGCCACGCTCTCCGAGCGCTCGGGCGTCACCAACGTGGGCATCGAGGGGATGATGCGCACCGGCGCCTTCTGCGCCGCCGTGGCCTCCATCACGATGCCCACGCCCCTGGGGGTCTGCGTGGGCATGCTCGCCGGCGCGGGCATGGCCGCCATCCACGGCGCGCTGAGCATCCACTGGCGGGCCGACCAGGTCGTCTCCGGCATGGCGCTCAACCTGGTGGCGCTCGCCGGCGGCACCTACCTGCTCGAGGCGCTCTACGGGCCCAACGGCACGCCCTCCATCCAACAACTGTCGCGCTGGCATGTGCCGGGGCTGGCGGAGGTGCCGCTGTTGCGCGCCTTCTCGGGGCACTCGGCCCTCACCTGGCTCGCCCTGGTGCTGCCCGTGGTCTTCCACGGCATCATCTACCACACGCCCTGGGGCCTGAGGCTGCGCGCCGTGGGCGAGAAGCCCCATGCCGTGGCCACGCTGGGCTTGTCCGTGCCCGGCCTGCGGTGGATGGCCGTGCTGGGTGGTGGAATGCTCGCGGGTCTCGGGGGCGCCTCGCTGTCCACCGCCGTGCTGGACCGCTTCGAGCAGCACACCCCCTCGGGCCTGGGCTACATGGCCCTGGCCGCCACGGTGTTCGGCCGGTGGACACCGCTGGGCGCCCTGCTCGCCGGGCTCTTCTTCGCCGCGGGCAGCGCCCTGCGCATCGGCCTGGCCTCCAGCGCCCCCGGCCTCATGACCATCATCCCCCAGGGCTTCCTGCTCGCCCTGCCCTACCTGCTCACCCTGGTGCTGCTCGCCGTCCAGGGCCGCCGCACCCACGCCCCCGCCGCGCTCGGGGTCCCCTATCAGCAGGAGTCGCGTTAAGCCGGTCTCGCCCACTTTCCGGCCTCTGCTCGCCTTCGGGCCGTGGGTGCGGCTTTTTACCGTCTGGGTCCATGCAACCCCGGGTCATTCCTGACGGGGACTCATTCTGGACCCTCCCCTGGGTTCCAAGCGGCGGCACGCGGGGAAGACGGCATCCTCCGGACAACGCAACAAAGACCTGGATTTCATGGATGAAAAAGGCCGCTGTCGGTGTCCGGACAGAGGCAGGCGAGCGTCCAGGCCGTCGGCACGTTCATCGCATTCAATGAACTCCGCGCGTGCGGGCCTTCGCCGGGGGTGGACGGTGGGCCCCTGGAGGGGTCCGCGGCGCGGGGACGGAAGCTGGATGTCGGGGCGGCGACCGGGGATGGAGGGCGGGTGGCGGGACGTCGGCGACCCATGCGTGGGGGGGGCCGACATGAACCACACGGTGCGGGTGATGCACGAGGGGACGCGATGAGCGCGGTGGCGATGGCCTGGTGGCCGCAGCAGCTACTCGGCATGGGTGGAGACAACCGGAGTCACCTGGCTTCGGTGGAGGCGCTCGAGGGCGCGGACGAGCAGCGCCTAGACTTGTGCGCCCTGGCGCGGCACGCGGTGTCGCTCTTGCACACCACGGGGCACGTGGAGCCCGCGGAGGTGCAGCTGGAGCTGCCCGACGAGCCGGTGTTCGCGCGGGTAAACGCGCGGCGCATGGAGCAGGTGATGCTGCACCTGCTGGTGGACGCGGTGTGGATGCGGCGAGACGCCGAGGACCGCTCGCGCGCCGTGCGCCTGAGCGTGGAGCCGCAGGACGACTTCGGCGACTACGGCCCCACCATCCAGATGCGCTACGCGGCGCGCGGCCAGGGCCCGGCGCAGGCACGCGACGTGTCCAACCCGGTGCTCAACCCCATGCCCCGCGGCGGTTTGAGCCTGGCGCGCGAGCTGGTGGAGGCCCAGGGCGGCCAGCTCGCGGTGAAGCACCACGGGCGCACGGGCAGCACGGTCATCGTCACCGTGGAGCTGCCGGACCAGGGCACCGCGAGCTGGTAGGCGCGCGGCGGCCCCGTCCGTCCCGGCGGGGCCTACAGCTGGTAGGCCACGCCAATCGTCGCGTCGAGGGTGAAGCGCGCGTCGCGGCGCACCGAGTAGTTGTAGAGGTAGTAGCGGCCCAGCGTGGGCCCCATGCGCACGTTGAAGGTGACGGCGAGCTCGCGGCTCACGAAGTACTCGAGCCCGCCGCCCACGAGCAGCGGGAAGGCGGGTCCGCCGCCGTTGCCGAACGTCACGTAGAAGGGCACGTCGATGCCCACGTTCACCATGAGCGCGCTGCCCACGGGCAGCCCCAGGGTGAGGCCCACCGGCAGGGCGAGCCCCACGTTGGTGAAGCCGTCGAAGAAGTAGAAGAAGGGGCCGGGCGCGAACGTGAGTCCCACGTTCACCTGCGACGTCTGGATGAGCGCCAGCTTCATCCACGCCTGCAGCTTGAGCCCCGGCACCACGCTGGTGACGATGCCCTCGTAGCCGTAGTTGAAGCTGAGCTTGCCGCCGATGTCGAAGCGGGGGGTGGCCCCATGCAGCAGGCCCAGCGACAGGCCCGGCCAGCCCAACTGTCCCACCAGGGTGTTGCGCCCCTGCCCCACCGTCTGGCCCGACAGCACGGACCAGCCCTGGCCCCGATAGCCGCCCTCCTGCGCCAGGGCCGAGCCCGACACGAGCAGAAGTCCCAACACCACGCCCCACAGTGCTCCGCGTTTCACGTTCCCACCTCCGGCTGCCCCCGCTCGCGCGCGAACGCGAGGAAGGCGTCGATGAACCGTTGGAGTCGCGCCTCGGCCCGTACGCGCGCCGCCTGCACGGGCTCGCCCGCGCCGGGCGTCTCCTTCAGTTCGAAGTAATATTTGATCTTCGGCTCCGTGCCCGAGGGCCGCGCCGTCACCCGTCCCCCACCTTCCACCTCGAAGGCGAGCACGTTGGAGGACGGCAGCGCGCCGCCGGGCAGGTAGTCCCGGATGCGCGTCACCGTCCACTCGCCCAGGCGCTCGGGAGACGCCTCGCGCAGGGACGCCATGATGCGCGCCATGGTCTGCACGCCCTCGGCGCCCGGGAAGGTGAAGTTGCGCTGGCCGCTCACGTACAGGCCGAAGCGGCGCTGGATGTCCTCCAGGTAGCCGAGCACCGTCGTGCCCTGGGCCTCGCACCACGCCGCCAGGTCCGCGAACACGAGCGCCGCGCCGATGCCGTCCTTGTCGCGCGTCACCGTGCCCACGCAGTAGCCGATGGCCTCCTCGTAGCCGAAGACGAAGCGCACGGCCTCCTCGCGCTCGCGCACGAGGGCCCGGTTGGCGATCCACTTGAAGCCCGTGAGCACCTCGTCGTACGCGGCGCCGAGCTGGGCGGCGATGTCCCCGAGCTGCGTGGAGGACACGATGGTGCTGACGACATAGGGCGTGGCGCCGCCCTTGGGGCCCTGGGCGAGCACGTAGTGGCCCAGGAGCACGCCCACCTCGTTGCCGGTGAGCATGCGCAGGCCGCCCTCCGGGGTGCGCACCATGGCCGCGAGCCGGTCCGCGTCCGGGTCATGCGCGAGCACCAGGTCCGCGTTCACGCGCCGCGCCGTGGCGATGGACAGGTCCATGGCGCCCGGCTCCTCGGGGTTGGGAAAGCGCACCGTGGGGAAGGTGCCGTCCGGCTGGGCCTGCTCGGCCACGCGGTGCACCTGGGTGAAGCCCGCGTGCGCGAGCGCCCGCTCCATCCATACGCCGCCCACCCCGTGCATCGCGGTGTAGACGAGCCGCAGGGTGGACGAGCCCCGCCCGTGCACGCGCAGCCGGGAGATGGCCTCCAGGTATGCCTCGCCCACGCTGTCCGGCAGATCCCTCCACAGCCCCTGGGCGCGCGCCGCGTCGGGCGCCAGCAGGCGGATGCCGTCCACGGGCCCGGCGCGGGCGATCTCCGCGGCGATCCCCTTGTCATGGGGCGGGATGATCTGCGCGCCGTTGCCCCAGTAGACCTTGTAGCCGTTGTACTCGGGCGGGTTGTGGCTCGCGGTGACGATGATGCCGGCGGCGGCGCCCAGGTGCAGCGTGGCGAAGGCCACGAGCGGCGTGGGCACGAGGCCCGGGAAGACGTGGACGGGGATGCCCTCGGCGGCGAGCACGGCGGCGGTGTCCTCGGCGAACTCGGCGCTGAGCCGACGGCCGTCCCGGCCCACCACCACGCCCCGGCGCGTGACGTCCGGCACGGTGGCCTTGAGGTAGCGCGCCAGGCCCAGCGTGGTGCGGCGCACCACCGCGCGGTTCATCCGGTTGGGGCCCGCGCCCAGCACACCCCGCATGCCCGCGGTGCCGAACTCCAGGTCCATGGCGAAGCGGTCGGCCAGGTCCGCCTCTGCTCCACGCGCGAGCACCCCGCGCAGCTCCGCCACGGTGTCCGGGTCCGGATCCGCCCGCAGCCACGCCTCCGCCCTGTCCTTCAGTCCTGTCGCGTCCATGTCATCCCCTGCATAGGCCGAGCGCGCCCCCGGGCGCGGCGCCTGTCACGCGCTGTGTTCAGCGATGGTCAACCCGGGTGCCCACACGCCGGGGAATCACGAGTAATCCGTGAGCTTCTTGCGGGTGGGGCCGCCCTTGGGCGCGTCCTTCTGGCCCTGGCAGTTCACGCAGAACTCCACGTAGGGCATGGCCTCCAGGCGCCCCAGGGGGATGTCGTCCCCACACTCCTCGCACTCGCCGAAGGAGTCCGGATCCTCGCGCAGCTTGCCCAGCGCCTTCACCACGCGCGCGAGCACCACGTCCGAGTTGCGGTTGCGGTTGGAGGCGATGGCCTGCATCATCTCGTTGAGGGGCTGCTCGTCCTCGTCCCCGCCCACGCGGCCCTCGTCGGTGCGGTTGGGCTCGATGCGCAGGGGCGTCTTGCCGGTGAGCTCGGCGTGGAGCGCGAGCAGCTTCTGCAAGAACTTCTCGTGCTGCGACGTGTTCACGGACCGGCCTCCGGAAGCTAGTACTTCGCGCTGGACTGCTCGCCACTGACGATGGCCACGGACGCCGAGGCGCCCAGGCGGTTGGCGCCCGCGCCGAGCATGCGCAGGGCGTCCTGGGCCGAGCGGATGCCGCCCGAGGCCTTCACGCCGACGCCCTCGCCCACCACCTGGCGCATGAGCGCCACGTCCTCCACGGTGGCGCCCCCGGAGCCAAAGCCCGTGGACGTCTTGACGAAGGAGGCGCCCGCGTCGCGCGCGAGCACGCACGCGGCGATCTTCTCGTCCCGGGTGAGCAGGCTCGTCTCGAGGATGACCTTGAGCGGCACCGGGCCACAGGCCTCCACGACGCCGGCGATGTCCTCGCGCACGCGCGCCCAGTCGCGGCCCTTGAGCGCGCCCACGTCGAGCACCATGTCGATCTCCCGGGCCCCGGCGCGGATGGCCTCGCGCGCTTCGAACGCCTTGGCGCTCGTCAGCGCGGCGCCCAGGGGAAAGCCCACCACGGCGATGGGCACCGAGGCGGAGCCCGCCAGCACGGCGGCCACCGTGGCCACGTGGCTCGAGTTCACGCACACCGTGGCGAAGCCATGCCGCGCGGCCTCCTGGGCCACGCGGGTGACGTCCTCGCGCGTGGCCTCGGGCTTGAGCAGGGTGTGGTCGATATAGGGCGCCAGGTCCGCGTTGCCCGTCAGGCGCGAGACGTCGACGGACGCCGTCCGCACGGAGGGTGCGGGGCGTGCACCGTCCGTCCGGGACCCCGACGGGTGGTGGCGGAAGTACTCAGCGAGCTGCTCGACGACACGCGGGATGTCCTGGGCCTCGGCCATGGCGCGGGATGTAGCGCAATCTCCCGTCACTCGGGAAGCACCGACGCCAGGGCGTGGGCTAGAGTTGTCCGGGTCATGGCTTTCGCCCGGTTGCTCCTCGCGCTGCTTCTCCTGTTCGCCGCCTCCCCGGGCCAGGCCGCGTCGCTCAGACCCCTGTCGGTGTACTTCCTGGACGTGGGCCAGGGAGACGCCGCCCTCGTCGTCTCGCCCACGGGCAAGACGGTGCTCATCGACGCCGGTCCGCCCGAGGCGCAGATCTCCCTCGTGTCGCGGGTGAAGCAACTGGTCAACGGCCCGTTGGATCTCATCATCCTCACCCACCCGCACCTGGACCACCTGGGCGGCATGTCCCGGGTCATCCAGACGGTGGGGGTGCGGCGCTTCATGGACCCGGGCTTCGACCACCCGAGCGACGCGTACCGCAAGGTGCTGGACGTGGTGGGCCAGGAGGCCGGGCAGGTGATGACGCCCACGCCCAACGCGGCCACGCCCGACGCGCCCCTGAGCATCGGCCTGGGCGAGGGCGCCACGCTCTCCATCTTCTGGCCCCGCGTGCCCCAGGAGCCCTTCCTGAAGAACACGCGCTCGGACGCCAACTCCAACTCCATCGTCGCCAAGCTGACCTATGGCGACACCTCGTTCCTGTTCACCGGGGACGCGGAGCCGGAGACGGAGGCGCGGCTGCTGCGCCAGCCCCAGGACTACTCGGCCACCGTGCTCAAGGTGGCGCACCACGGCGGCCGCTACTCCTCCACGGCGCCCTTCCTCGAGGCGGTGCGGCCCCAGGCGGCCGTCATCTCCTGTGGGGCGCGCAACGACTACGGGCACCCCACGCGCGAGGCGCTGGACAGGCTGGGCCAGGTGGGCGCGCGCGTCTGGCGCACGGACCGGGACGGCGAGGTGCGCGCGGTGAGCGACGGCGAGCGCGTCACCCTCACCGCCGCCCGGGGCTCGGCCGCGGCGCCCGTGGTGGTGCGGGGCCTGGGCGCGCGGGCCGTGCCCCCGGTGGACACGCCGCGCGGGACGAAGAGCGGGCCGGTGGAGATTTCCGTCGAGCCGCGCGGCCCGTCCCCCCGGGGCGAGGGTGGCCGGTTCGTGAGCCTCAAGGGCAGCAAGGTCTTCCACCGCGAGGACTGCGCCACGCTCAAGCGGGCCAAGACCCAGGAGCGCACGGTGTACCCGGACCGCGCCTCCGCCATGAAGGAACGCCGTCCCTCGGAGGACTGCAAACCATGAGTCGCATCTCGACGCTGGCCGCGCTGCTGAGCCTCTGCCTGCTGGGGGCCTGCGAGCAGCCCGCCTCGGCGCCCCCGCCCGTGGAGAAGGCCGCCCCGGCCGCCCCGGCGCTGCGCTACTTCGGGCCGCGTCCCGACGGCAAGCTGCACGTCTACTTCCTCGACGTGGACCAGGGCGACGCCACGCTCATCGTCTCGCCCGACGGGCACACGGTGCTCATCGACGCCGGCCCGCCGTTCGCGGGCACCCACCTGGCCAACCGCCTGCCGGAGCTGCTCACCAACAAGCTCGACCTGGTCATCCTCACCCACCCCCACCTCGACCACTACGGCGGCCTGACCGCGGCCGTGGGCGCGGTGGGCGCGCGTCGGCTGCTCGAGCCCCAGCTGCCCAACACCCCCTCGGACTACGACGCGCTGCTCGCCTCGCTCGCGGCCAAGGGCGTGGAGATCTTCTCCCCGGAGTCCCCGGGCGCGGAGCCCCTCAAGCTGCCGCTCGGCGGAGACACGGAGCTGAGCGTGCTCTGGCCGCGCGTGCCCACCGAGAAACTGCTCATCGGCGACGGGGCCGTGGAGAGCAACTCCATCGTCCTGCGGCTCACCCACGGCACCACCTCCGTGCTGCTCATGGGCGATGCCCGGGAGCAGACCGAGCGGCGCCTGCTGGAGCTGGAGGTGCCCGTGCGCTCCACGCTGCTCAAGGTGGGCGCGCACGGCCTGGGCACCGCCACCAGCGCCGCGTTCCTCGAGGCCGTGCAGCCCCAGGGCGCCGTGCTGTCCACGGGCCGGGGCAACCCGGAGAGCGCCCCGTCCCCGGACGTGCTCCGCCGCCTGGAGTCGCCCGGCGCGCGCTTGTTCCGCACGGACCGGGATGGCGAGGTGCACGCCGTGGGGGACGGCCAGCGCTTCGTGCTCACCACCCAGCGGCGCTCGGACAAGGTCCCGGAGGGCGGCCTCATCCTCAAGGGCCTGGTGGAGGCGGCCAAGGCCCCCACCAAGGCCAAGGAGCCGGCGCACCTCGACCTGGAGTCCAAGCCCGAGCCCGGCGCGAAGTCCCCCCGCGCCGAGCGCCCGACCCCCGCCGCGCAGGAAAAGGGCGGCGCCTTCGTCGCCAGCAAGAACAGCCCCAAGCGTCTCTTCCACAGGCCCAGCTGCTATGCCGCCAAACAAATCAAGAACCAGAACAAGCTCGTCTTCAAATCGCGCGCCGAAGCCGAAGGCAAACGCTTCAACGCCCACGACTGCATCTGAGACCCCGCCGCTCAAGGGCCGGGCCACCGTGGATCGCTTCGAGGAGGCGCTGGCGGTGCTCGTCGTCGAGGGGCGCGAGGTCGTGAGGCCTCGCGCCGCGCTGCCCCCCGAGGCGCGCGAGGGCGACGTGGTGGACCTGGAGACGATGCGGGTGGACGCGGCCGCCACCGAGCAGCTGCGCGAGGAGGTGCGGCGGGCGCGGGAGAAGGCCCTCGCGAAGAAGGCGGCTCCTCCCGGCGACTTCGACCTGTGAGCGCCCGCGACTAGCGGGACTTGAGGACGAGCGGGATCTCCACCTCGACGTCCTCACCGGAGAACGCGGGGAACACCAGCTCGCGCGCGCGCTCGTTGAAGCACTCGCCCGAGGGCGAGGCGCCGATGTCCGGGCGGTCGAAGGCCACCTGCTTGACCTCGCCCGAGCTGGCCACCGTGGTGATGAGCAAGAGCTTGCCGTTCTTCAGCTTGGGGTTCTTGCGCAGCGCCTGGTCGATGCACGGCTTGAAGCTGGGGCGCGAGGCATCCACCACGCGCGCCACATCGGCCTGGGGCGGACCCTTCACCGGCCCCGAGGGGGCGGCGGCCTCCCCCCCCGTGGCGGACTCACCCGCGGGGGCCGCGTCCGAGGTCCCCAGCGCGGCGAGCTCGTCGTCCTCGACCGCCTCGGTCCCGGCCGCGCCGGGCGCGGCGGCGGTCTCTCCCGTCGGGGCCTCACCCGGCGCCGCGTCGGTGGGCGCCGTGGGCTCGGGCGCGGGCGTGGCGGACTTCGGCGGCGCGGCGGGCCGGGGCGCGGCGGGCGGCGGCGCGCCTCCGCCCGTCACCAGGTCGCGCAGCGCGCCGGGTCCCTCGGGCGAGAAGAGGGACACGGACTCCTGCGTCGCGCGGCCCTGGGCATCCACGCGCGTGACGCGCAGGGGGATGACCTGCGTCTCGGTGAGGGCCACCACCAGCACCACCGGCAGGAGCACCAACAGCACGAGCACCAGGGCGATCTTCAGCGCGGGCGAGCGCCGCGCGGCGACCGGCTTGTTCGCGGAGCGGCCCGCCTTGGCGGCCACCGGCTCGGGCAGCGGCGTGCGCTCGTCATCCGCGCCGGGGTCCACCAGGGGCCGCTCGCCCCCGTCCTCGTCGGGGTTGGACTGCGGCAGGTCCAGGTCGGAGAACAGCTCGCCGAGCTGCGCCGAGGGCGCGTTGCTCTCGGCGGACGCGGCGGGCGCGGGCTCCGGCTCGGACTCCCACGGCGTGGAGGCGGACGCACCGCGGGCAGCGGGCTCGGGCTCCGGCTCGGTGCTCCAGGTCGTCTGGGAGGGCGGCGCGGGCTCGGGCTGCCAGGAGGTGGAGGAGCGCGCGGCGGGCGCGGGCTCCGGCTCGGGCTCCGGCGCGACCATCATGGGGGGCGGCGCGGCCACGGGCGCCGCGACGGGCTCCTCGGCCACGAAGAGGAACTCGAGCGCGGGCACGTCCTGGCCCCGCTTCCAGTCCGCCATGCCCTGCTGCCAGAAGTAGCTCCGGGCGGAGATGGTGCCCTCGACCACGAGGGCACGCAGGGCGGGCTCGTCGAGCGGGCCCTCCTGCTTGCTCTTGATCATCACGAACCAGGCGGCCGCGACCTCCGCCGCGGGCATGGCGCGCGTGGGCTCGTCCTCCCAGCCGCCGACCTGGGCGGACTGGACGGCCGCCTCTTCCTCGGCGAGCGAGCGGTCCTGCTCACGCAGCCGCTCCACGTCCGCCAGAGACACGACGCGCGTGCTCTCCTCCATCTCGGCGGGAGGCCCCTCCACCGAGATGACGTTCTGGCAGTTCTTACAACGCACCTTGACGGTCTTGCCGCGGACCTTGTCGTCCGCGATGGAGTACCGCCGCTGACACTTATTGCAGGAGAAGTTCAAGAGGGCTGTCCCACGCACGCACACCCTGGGCGAGCGTGCGGAATGCTAACCCCAAGGCGCTAGAGTGCAAACCACTGGGTTGACTCCGCCTGCCAGCCCAACTAAGAGCCGCCGTCCCCTACCCTCTTGACATAGAAGGTGGCGCATGCCCGCCAGCGATCTCGGCACCAAGTTCGTCTGCTTCAAATGCAGCACGAAGTTCTACGACATGAAGAAGCCGGACCCCCTGTGCCCGAAGTGCGGCGCGAACCAGCGCGAGAGCCCCGCGCTCAAGCCGCAACCCGAGAGCCGTCGGGGACGCCTGGCCAGCTCCAAGGTCATCGAGCCCACGCCGGAGCCGGAGGAGCCGGAGGCCAGCGAGGACGAGGAGGGCGGCGAATTCGAGGACGAGGACGCCGAGGCGGCCTCGGACGACGAAGACGAGATCTGAGCCCGGCTCGCGCCTCGTTCCCCATTCCAGGGGGGTCCGTCACCCACGCTGGGTGCGGGCCCCCCGTTTTTTTGGGGGCTTAGGCCCGCTCTGGCTCGGCCAGGGCGAGTTGATGGATGGCGTGGCGCACCTGGGCGTAGCGCACCGGACCCAGCGTCTGGACCCCCACGGGACGACGCAGGGGGGCCTTCACGGAACGCGTGGGGCGTGGCGCGCGCCTGGGCGCGATGGGCTTCTTGGGTGGCATGGCTCGTCCCCCGGCTGACATGTTCAGGGATGTAGCAGCTTTCCGCCCGGACGGAAACTTTTCGCCATGCGCCGGTTTCCAGGCGGGGAATCGAGGGCTCGCCCGGGTGGACGCTGAGCGGGGGACAGGCGAGGCTGTGGGCTTGAGGATGAGCGTGGGCTGATTTGTGGGTTGGACCCTTTAAACCCTTGTTGGTAGAAGGGCGCGGGCCCCGGGGTCGGGCCCATGGAGGCAGACGATTTTGCGGGAGAAACTGAAGGCACTGGTGGAGCTGCAGAAGGTGGACCTCGAGGTCGCCTCGCTCCAGAAGGCCGCGGACGTGCACCCCCGGCAGCTGGCGGAGCTGGAGCGCGAGTTGGGCTCCGCGCGCAGTGCCCTCGAGGCGGAGCGCAGCCGCGTGGCGGACATCGAGCGGCAGAAGAGCACGCTCGAGCAGAACATCACCGACGAGAAGGACAAGGTGAAGAAGTGGGAGGCGCGGCTCGCCGAGCAGCGCTCCACCCGCGAGTACTCCGCGCTCGCCCGGGAAATCGACATCGCGAAGAAGGCCAACCAGACCATGGCCGACGAGCTCGTCGAGCTGAGCAAGACGCTCGGCGCGGCGCGCGAGGCCATCAAGGGCAAGGAGGCCGAGTTCGCCAAGCGCCAGGAGGACCTGTCCGGACGCATGACGGACCTGCGCTCCAAGCAGAGCCAGGCCGAGGGTCAGGTCAAGGAGCTCGAGACCAAGCGCGCCTCGGTGTCCTCGAGCGTGGACGCCACCCTGCTGCGCCGCTACGAGACCATCCGCAAGAAGAAGTTGCCGGCGATGGTGGGCGTGGTGTTCGGCGGCACGTGCCTGGGCTGCCGGATGAACGTGCCGCCGCAGCTCTACAACAACCTGCGCGTGTCGCTCGGCACCGACGTGTGCCCGTCCTGCAACCGCATCATCTACGCCGTCGAGGCGCTCGAGACCCCCGCGTCCGAGAAGTAGTTTTCCCGCCGGGGGATGAAGCGCGCCGCGCCTCGTGGTATGAGGCCCCTGCCGGAGTGGTCCGGGTGAACGCTGGTCACCGCGGGACGGGGTGACGGGAGGAAAGTCCGAGCTCCACAGGGCAGGGTGCTGGCTAACGGCCAGTCGAGGCGACTCGCAGGACAGTGCCACAGAAAACAAACCGCCGGTTCCGCGAGGGGCCGGTAAGGGTGAAACGGTGCGGTAAGAGCGCACCGCGTCCGGGGTGACTCGGACGGCACGGAAAACCCCACCTGGAGCAAGAGCCAATAGGAGCGCGTCCCTCTCGGGGGACACGGGTTGCCCGCCCCATGCGCTCGGGTTGCTCGCTGATGAGGCCCCTGGGCAACCAGGGCCCTAGATGAATGTTCACCGCCCACTCCGAAAGGGGTGGGGACAAGACTCGGCTTACAGGGCCACTCCGGTTTTTTTCCCTGGGCCTCCCCCGCCTGGCGCGGCTCAGCGCGCCACGGGGATCTGCATGAGCAGGATGCGGTTCTGCCCGTCGTTGCGCACGGCGTCCGGGTTCTTGAGCCGCAGCCGCCCGTCCGTCTTGGGATCCCAGAAGCCCATCCACAGGTTGATGGTGCGCGCGGCGGACGTGCCGGCGATGGTGATGGAGAACTCGTCCTTCACGGTCTCGCCGGGCTTCCACTGGGTCGTGGGGTAGAGGCCGCCGGCCGGCTTGTGGTCCACGTTGTTGCGGTCCGCCCGCTCCGCGTCCTCCACGTGCACGAAGATGGTGTAGTCCTCCTCCAGGGGCTTGAGCACCTTGAAGTAGACCGTCACGCGCGCCACGTCGCCCGGCGTGATGCGCCCCGGTTGCACGCTCGCGCCCACGAGCTCCACCGCGTCCTCGAAGTTGGCGCCGCCCTTGACGCTCAGGGGAGGCACCTCGGCCACCACCGCCTGCCGCCGCTCGCTGGGGCTGGCGCCGCCGGGTGCCTCCACGATGCAGGCCGGGGTGAGCGAGGACACGCACAACAGGAGGGCGAGGGAGGCGGGACGGGGCATGACGGCCCCGGTTCTACCGGCTTCCCCGCGCGGCATCCACCCGCGCGTGGCTGTTCACCCGAGGGCGCCTCGCGGCGAAGAGAGGTAGGCCAGAGGGAGCCTCTTGCGATATGCGGTGCGCGCCATGCAGACGCCCACCGCCCTCCCCTTCCTCCTCGCGCAGGCGCCCTCTTCCGAGCCGCCGGCTCCGCCCGTCACCCAGCCGGGGGTGCCGCAGACGGGCACGCCGCCCCCCGGAGGCGGCCCCGTGGGCGACGTGGTGGGCATTGGCGTCGCCGTGCTGCTCGTGGCGCTCATGGTGGCCGCCGCGCGCAAGCTCTTCTTCAAGCGGCGCCCCGAGCTGCCCGGCCAGAAGCCCGCGCCCGAGGACACGCCCGCCCTGCCCGAGGCGCGCCCGGAGCTGCGCGTGCAGCTGCCGCCCAGCGAGGCGGAGCTCGCCCGGCAGCGCGAGGCCGAGGAGATCCACGCGCGCGCCGAGGCGCTCGGCCGTCAGCGCGAGGAGGCCGCGCGCGCGGCGAGGGCCACGACGGACAGCGCCGAGCGCGCCCGCCTGGAGGCCCAGGTGCGCGAGCTCAAGGCGCGCGAGGAAGAGGAGAAGCGCGTCGAGTACCGCGCGCGCAAGGCGCTCGAGGACGAGACGCGCGAGCGGCGCAAGCGCGAGCGCGAGGAGTCCGAGCGGCTCGTGCGCGAGGAGCAGGCGCGCGCCGCGGCGGCCGTGGAAGAGGCGCGGCTGGCCGAGGAGGCCGCCGCGCGCGCCAAGGTGCAGGCCGAGGCGGGCCGCACGCTCGCCCAGGGCCTGGACAAGACGCGCAGCCAGGGCTTCATGGCGCGGCTCAACGGGCTGTTCGGCTCCAACCGCCAGGTGGACGAGTCGGTGCTCGCGGAGATGGAGGAGATCCTCTTCACCGCGGACATCGGCGTGCGCACCGCGTCCAACCTCGTGGAGGTGGCGCGCGACAAGCTCAAGCGCAACGAGCTGGGGGACGCGAGCCGCATCAAGGCGCTCATCCGCGACGAGGTGACGCGCATCGTGGACCTGCCCGTGCCGCGCACGCTGGAGGGCGGCGGGCCCCCGCACGTGGTGATGGTGGTGGGCGTCAACGGCGCGGGCAAGACGACGACGATCGGCAAGCTGTCCGCCCAGCTCACCGGCCAGGGCAAGAAGGTGGTGCTCGCCGCGGGCGACACGTTCCGCGCCGCCGCCACCGAGCAGCTCGACGTGTGGGCCGAGCGCGCCGGGGCCCAGCTCGTCAAGGGCGCCGAGGGCGGAGACCCGGGCTCGGTCATCTTCGACGCGGTGAAGAAGGCCCAGGCCGAGGGCGCCGACGTCGTCATCGCGGACACCGCGGGCCGGCTGCACACCAAGGTGAGCCTGATGGACGAGCTCAAGAAGGTGAAGCGCACCATCGACAAGGCCATGCCCGGCGCGCCCCACGAGGTGCTGCTGGTGCTCGACTCCACCAACGGGCAGAACGCCATCCAGCAGGCGCGCCAGTTCCACGACGCCGTGGGCGTCACCGCGCTCGCGCTCACCAAGCTGGACGGCACCGCCAAGGGCGGCGTCATCATCGGCATCTGCGACGAGCTCAAGCTGCCCGTGGTGTGGGTGGGCGTCGGCGAGAAGATCGCCGACCTGCGCCGCTTCAACCCCAAGGAGTTCGTCCAGGCGCTGTTCGACTGAACGCGCCTGGGCGCCCTACTCCTGGCCCATGTCCAGCAGGCCCGGCAACAGCTCCTTCATGAGCTTCATCGTCTCGGCGTCCACCTGGCCGCCCAGGCCCGCGCCGCCCAGCAGCGCGCCCAGGTTGGGCTGACCCAGGTCCTCGTCGCCGTGCGCCTCGCGCCACCAGCGCACCCGCAGGCGCTCGAGCTGGCGGGCATGGGCGGGGCTCGCCTTGGCCAGCTCCCGGGTGAAGCAGTCCCCACACGCCCACTTGAAGCGGTACGTGTCCACGTACGCGCGCAGGCCCTTGAAGAAGGCCTCGTCCCCGATGAGCTTGCGCGAGGCGTGGTGCAGCAAGGGCGCCTTGCCGTACACGAGCGCGCCGTACTCCAGGGAGTCGTGGAAGTCGGACGTGGGCCGATCCGCCGGCGCGTCCTTGCCGCCCGACATGCGCATCATGTGGTAGGCGCCCACGAGCGACTCCTGCCGCAACTGCTCCGCCACGGCCTTGCCGTACTTCCACTCCATGTAGAGCAGCGCCGCGTACTGGGCCAGGGACTCGTCCACCACGGGCGAGGCGATGGGGTCCGAGCCCACCAGCCCCGCGAAGTACTGGTGCGCCACCTCGTGGGCCACCGTGAACTCCAGCGTGCGCTCGAGCATCTTGCCCAGTTGGGCGAGCGGCGCCGCGTCTGAGCCCAGGGCCCCCAAGAGGCCCTTCATCTGCTCCATGCCCGGCACGTCCGCGAGCACGCGCTCCGGGTTGGCCACGCTCCGGTAGAGCGAGGTGCCCACGGTCACGAGCCCGGGGAACTCCATGCCGCCCGCGCCACCGGACAGCGGCGCCTCCACCACCCGGAACGTCTTGAAGGGCAAGGGGCCCAGCCGCCGCTCGAACTCGCCGAGCGCGTCCCCCGCGTACTTGAGCACGCGCTTGCCCGCCACCGCGTCCTGGGAGGCGAAGTGGCTCTCCACGCTCACGCCATTCACCGTCGTGGTGGCGCTCGAGTAGCCCTTCGAGGCGAACACCGGGAAGTCGCGCACCGCGCCCGCCGCGAAGCTGAAGCGCACCCGGCCGTCCTTCTGGGGCACCTCGCCCATCGCCACCCCCGTGGCGTGCACCTTCCAGCCCGCGGGTACCACCACGCTGGCGAGCACGTTGGCCGGCTCGTACAGCGCCAGGTCCCCCACGCCCGTGGGGCCCGCCCAGGGCGCGCCCGCGGCGTCCAGCGGAGGCATCAGCGGCACCACGCCCACCAGGCTCAGGAAGTCCTCCGTGGCGGAGAAGGCCCCGTAGTCGCCCCCGGAGCTTCCCCCCGCCGAGGCGCCGAGCGCGCCCAACAGCGAGGCCGTGCCGGGCTGCGCGCGCGGCACCTTGCCCTCCAGGTCCACCTCCACCACCAGCGCGCCTCCCGGGGCCACGGGCGCGGGCAGCGCCAAGCGGTAGAGCCCGTGCTCGGGCCGCTCGAGCGTCACGGACTGGCCGTTCACCTTCGCCCCATCGAGCGTCATCCGCGGATCGAAGGCGTTGGGCGTGACGCGCAGGTACACCGCCTCCAGCGCCCGCTCCTTCACGCGCGACTCCACGCGCAGGTGGCCCTTCACCGAGCGCCCCGGGGCGTCCACCTCCAGCTGCACCTGGTAGTTGGACAGCGCCTCCAGCGGGCCGAGCGCCTGGGCCGCCCGCGCCTTCTCCTCCGGCTTGAGGTGTTGCAGGGAGAACTGAACCTCGGGAGGCACGAGGTCCCCGGCCGAGGCGAATCCCGGCACGAGCAGCAGGGCCACGAGGGGCCAGGGGCGTGGATGGGCGGGCATGCCGGGCATGTTAATCCAGCGAGCACCGGGCCCGGGGCGGCACTACCATGTCCCACCCTCCTTCCGGACACTGGATGACCCCTCCCTCCCG
Source organism: Archangium primigenium (assembly GCF_016904885.1). NCBI lineage: Bacteria > Pseudomonadati > Myxococcota > Myxococcia > Myxococcales > Archangiaceae > Melittangium > [Archangium] primigenium. Next base: position 2,714,262 of record NZ_JADWYI010000001.1, on the reverse strand, counting down.
CCCCCCTGGCCCCCTGGAACTGCCGCCCGAGCCCGAGCGGAACGAGGCCCCCCTTCCCCCCGAGGACCCGCCCGCGGCGCGGCTGCCCCGGCCGCCGCCCGTGTGCATGGCCGTCATCGGCGGCGCGGTGGCGCTCTTCGTCCTGGACACCCTCTTGAGCGGGGGCGGCACCGTCAATGGCCGCATGGGCCCCGTCTTCCAGCAGCTCGCGCTCTACGGGCCCCTCGTCGACGCGGGCCAGTACTGGCGCACGCTCGGCTTCATCTTCGCCCACGGCGGCCTGCTGCACCTGGGCTTCAACATGTGGGTGGCCTACTCCCTGGGCGGGCCCTTCGAGCGGGCGATCGGCAGCGGGCGCTTCCTGCTGCTGTCGATCATCGCCGCGCTGGGCTCGTCCGCCTTCGCCCTGCTCTTCAATTTCAACGTGGCCACGGTGGGCGCCTCGGGGATGATCCTCGGCTATGGCGGGGCCATGCTGGTGACGGCCACGCGCGAGTTCCGCCGGGGCATCATCTTCTGGCTGGTGCAGGTGGCCGCGCTCAGCCTGATTCCCGGCGTGAGCTGGGCGGGGCACCTGGGCGGCTTCCTCTTCGGGCTGCCGGTGGGCATCGCCCTGCGCTCGGGCCCCCGCGTCTTCGCGCGCGCCGCGCCGCTGCTGCTCGCGGTGGCGGTCGCGGTGGTCTACATCACCGCCCACCCGGAGCGCTTCGGCGCCCTGCGCTAGGGGCGGCTCAGAAGCTCACGCCGACCGGGGCCGGACGGCCCGCGTTGATGACGGCATCACACGGGCCGCTGCAGACCGCGTCCGGCGTGGGCGGCCCGGAGTTGGCCACCATCACGGCGCCCACCGCGGCGCCCGCGACCACCGCGCCCACGCCCGCCCAGAAGTACCAGCGCGAGGTGAGGGGCTTGCTGGTGGCCACCTCGGGAGGCAGCGGCTGGAGCGGCGAGGGCGCGGGCACGGCGGGCGTGAGGTTGGGGGCGCGGGGCTGATCCGTCGCCGCCAGCGCCTCCGGCCGCATCTTGAAGTCGATGGTGTAGTCCTTGCCGGCGCGCACGGCGATGCGCTGCGTCTCGGTGCGGAAGCCCTCGCGCCGGGCGGCGATCTCCAGGGCGCCCGCGGGCACCATGACGCTGTCGAGCGGCGCGACGCCCTTGTCCTCGCCGTTGATGGACACGCGCACGTCGTCGGCGTCCGCCTTCACGGACACGAAGGCCGCCGTGGCCTCCAGGGCCACGTTCAGCTCGGTGACCTCGCCCTCCTTGAAGGTGAGGCGCCGGGAGTAGTCCCGGTAGCCCATCTTGCGCACCACGATGGTGTGCTCGCCGGCCTCCACCTCCACGGGCGTGCGGCTCACCGGGCCCACTTCCTTGTCGTCCACGAACAGCCGGGTGCCCCGGAGCGCCCCGCTGAACTTCACGAGCAGCTCGGTCTTCTTCACGAGCGGCGCGAGCAGATCGGTGTCCTCGGCGGGCTCGGCCACCTTGGTGGGCTTCTTGCCCTTGGCCGCCGGGGGCTTGCGCGTCTTGGCCGGCTTGCTCTTGCTCTTGGGCGAGGACTGCGGCGTCAGTGGCGCGAGCAGATCATCGTCCTGGGCGAACGAGGGCGCGGCGGAGCAGAGGACCAATGCGAACAATAGAACGCGGCGCAAGAGCATGGCGCCCCCAAGGTTAGAGAGTCGAACGCGGGGAATCAAACTAAGGGAAGATCGCGGCCGCATGTCACCCAACCGTTCCTGGATTGTCCTCGGCGGACTCGCCTCCGCCCTCGCCGGCTGCGCGGCCCGGCCCCCCGCACCGCCCGTCACGGTGCCCCCGCTTCCCCTTCCCCCGGGGTGCGAGCAGAACCAGGCGGGCACCTACCACCACGCGGACAACGGCGCGTTTCGCTACCTCGGCGAGGATGACGGCGGCACGCTGAGTCTGGCGGTGACCCGGGTGCGCGAGCCCGCCGAGCCCGTCCCCGACGCGGGCACCACGGTGAGCATTGTCCTGCACCGGACAGCCGAGGGCTTCGTGGGCGATACCCAGGCCACCGCCTTCACGCCCGGCGGCGCGCCCTGCCCGGTCCACTTCCCCACCCAGGCGGTGCGCTGCGATGCCCAGGGGCTCACCCTGCGCGCGGTGACGTCCACGGCGCTCGACGAGGACTGCCAGCCGGCGACCCAGGGCCCCGAGCCGGTGTGGAAGGAGCAGCGACTGCTGCGCGGAGAGCCGGCCCCGGCGCCGGACGCCGGCACACCGCCGACGCCCTGAACGGCCCGCGGGGCCCTCATCCCCCGCATCACGCCGCGCGGCGGGGCTGCTCCTCGGGCACCACGGCCGGAGGAGCGGCCTCGCTCAGGCGCAGCCGGCCCTGCAACAGGCTCGACACGCCCACGTACAGGAAGCCCAGCTGGAAGAGCATGATGAAGGGCAGCGAGGTGTAGATGCGCTTGTCGATGGCGAACCAGAGCGCCCCGGTGAAGTAGAGCGCGAAGGACAGCTCGATGACGGGCATGAGCGTCTTGTCCCCGCGGTAGGTCTTCTTCACCGCGACGAGCTTCTTGCCCTCCGAGCCCGTCTTGGGCGTGCGCGAGAAGGCGGACTGCTGGCCCAGGAGCGCCTCGAGCACCGCGCGCGCGTTGTTGATGGCCATGCCGATGCCCAGGCTCATCAGGAAGGGCAGGTACTTCACCCGCTCCCACCCCGTGGCGCCGCGCTCGCGCTGGGCCGCCACGTAGAAGAAGCACACGCTCGCGGTGGCGCTGATGAAGAAGGGCAGGTCCAGGAACAGCGTGCCGTACAGCCCGTGCTGGAAGCGCACCACCATGGACAGCGGCATGAGCGCGCTGAGCAACACCATGAGCAGGTAGGCCAGGTTGTTGGTCAGGTGGAAGAAGGCCTCGCGCTTGACGGCGAAGGGCAGGTCGCTCTTGAGGATGGTGGGCAGGAGCTTGCGCGCCGTCTGGATGGAGCCCTTGGCCCAGCGGTGCTGCTGGCTCTTGAAGGCGTTCATGTCCACCGGCACCTCGGCCGGGGAGATGACCTCGGGCAGGAAGATGAACTGCCAGCCCTTCATCTGCGCGCGGTAGCTCAGGTCCAGGTCCTCGGTGAGCGTGTCGTGCTGCCAGCCGCCCGCGTCGGAGATGGTCACCCGGCGCCAGATGCCCGCGGTGCCGTTGAAGTTGAAGAAGCAGCCGGAGCGGTTGCGCGCCGTGTGCTCGATGATGAAGTGCCCGTCCAGGAAGATGCTCTGCGCCTGGGTAAGGATGGAGTAGTCGCGGTTGAGGTGGCCCCAGCGCACCTGCACCATGCCCACCTGCGCGTCGGCGAAGAACGGCACCGTGCGCAAGAGGAAGTCCGGCGCCGGCACGAAGTCCGCGTCGAACACCGCCACGAACTCGCCGCGCGCCGTGGCCAGGCCGTTCTCCAGCGCGCCCGCCTTGAAGCCCTGGCGGTTGGTGCGGTGCACGTAGACGATGTCGTGGCCCGCCTGACGCTGGCGCTCCACGCACGCCCGCGCGATGCCGCACGTCTCGTCCGTCGAGTCGTCCAACACCTGGATCTCCAGCAACTCGCGCGGGTAGTCGATCCGGCACACCGAATCCACCAGCCGCTCCACCACGTACATCTCGTTGAAGATGGGCAGTTGGATGGTGACCCGCGGCAGCGCCGCGAGGGTGCCACGAGGCGTGGGCAGCTTGAACTTGTGGCGGTAGTACAGATACGCCATCCGGTAGCGGTGCGATCCATAGACCGCCAGCACGCACAGGACGCTGAAGTACACGCCCAAGAAGATGATCTCGACAGTGGTCATCTGACCTGGCCCCTCCCGCGGTCGACTGCGCCGCGGTCCTTACCTTGCCCGGCGGAGAGAAAGTCCGACCCACACCGACCGCCGCACACGGTCCAGCGGAGGCCCCCCTCCAGCTATGTGCCCGGAATGACAAGGGATTGTCATCCGGGTAAGCTACGAAGCGCCGGACAATAGGGACGCGTCAGGTGGCTGTCAAATGCTTGTGCCCCCGCGAGCGGCGCCCGGGGCTCAACCCGCCACCCGGCGCACCCGCTCCCGGGGCCGCGGCGGCGCCTCCCTCCCCGCCCCCTCGTCGCGCGTGGCGAGCGCGAGGATGCGCTCCATCAGCGAGGGAAAATCCAGCCCCCGCGCCGCGGCGATCTTCGGCAGCAGGCTGGTGGGCGTCATGCCCGGCAGGGTGTTCACCTCCAGCACCACGTCGTTGTCCTCGTCCGAGCAGATCAGGTCAACGCGTCCATAACCTCGGCAGCCCAGGGCCCTCCAGGCCCCCAGCGCCAGGGCCTCCACATTGCCCAGGCGCGTGGGCGACAGGCGCGCGGGCACGAAGTAGCGCGAGCCCCCCTGGTACTTGGCCTCGTAGTCGAAGCCCTCGCGCGGCGTCACGATTTCGCAGGTTCCGAGAACCTCGTCGCCCAGCAGGCCCACCGTCACCTCGCGGCCCCGCGCCAGGCGCTCCACCAGCGCCTCGCCGCCGAACTGGCACGCGAGCGCCACCGCGGCCTCGAGCGCCTCGGGCTCGCGCACCAGCGTGAGCCCCACCGACGAGCCCCCACACGCGGGCTTCACCACGCAGGGAAAGCCCAGGTCCCCATGCAGCTCCAGCGCCCGCGAGGCCTCGGCGCGGCCCACCGCGTAGCCGTGGGGCGTGGACAGGTTGTGCAGCCGGAAGAGCTTCTTGGCCATGGGCTTGTTCATCGCCAGCGCGGAGGCCAGGAGCCCCGAGCCCGTGTAGGGCAGGCCCATCAACTCCAGCAGGCCCTGCACCTTGCCGTCCTCGCCCATGCGGCCGTGCAGCGCGAGCACCGCCACGTCGAGCGCCGCCGCGCGCAGCGCCCGGTCCAGCCCGGGGCCCGCGCAGATGCGCACCACCTCGTGGCCCCGGGACTCCAGCGCCACCCCCATGGCCTCGCCGGTCACCAGGGAAATCTCCCGCTCCTCGCCCCAGCCCCCCATCAGTACGCCGACTCGCTTGCCCATGACTTGGAATGCCTCCGTTGCCCGGAGCCCAGAGCACACGAGATGCCAGCGCCCCCTTGCCGAGGAGTTCCGGACACTTGCGCGCGCACCAGGGGGCGGGCCCCGCCGAGCGGGCGTGTCCGGCGGACCACGGCGCGGCCCGGCGGCCACGCCCGCGCTCAGCCGAACCAGCGGCCCGAGGTCGGGGCGAAGACGCGCAGCCGCTCGCGCAGCACCTCGGGCACCCGGGCCTGGATGAGGGCGTGCACCTCCTCGGGGCTGTAGGCCTGGCTGAAGTGCATGAGCACCAGCGCCTCGTTCTGGAAGCGCTCGGCGCGCGCGACGATCTCGTCGAAGTGCAGGTGCGCGCGCTCCTGGGCGTCCTCCACCGAGCGCTTGTCCCCGAGGAACGTGCACTCGAGGATGAGCACCCGGCTCTGGAGCACCTCGGGCGCGCTCTCCAGCACGCGCGCGAGCGTGTCGGTGGCGTAGGCGAGCTCCAGCTTGTCCACCTCGTCGAACAGCGGCGCGCCCGCCTTGCGCCCCCGGGCGATCTCCTCGCCGGGCAGCCCCTGGAACTCGGGCTTGAGCTTGGAGGCGCGGCGGAAGAACTGGTAGCCCAGCGAGGGCACCGGGTGGTGCGTGCGGAAGGCGCGCACGAACAGCCCATGGCCCAGGGGGTGGACGTCTCCGGGCCGCAGGGGCACGGTCTCCACGTCCAGCGAGGCGCGCAACAGCCGGCTCTGCACCGCCAGGGACTCGCGCAGGGGGGCCTCGATCTCCGCGGGCAGGAACACCTGGGGCGGCCCCTTGCCGATGAGGCAGCGGATGCCGAGCAGCGAGCCCAACGCGCTCGCGTGGTCCGAGTGTCCGTGACTCAAGAAGATGCGATCCGTCCCGGCGAAGGAGCGGATGGGCACGCCCGCGTCGAGCACCACGCCCAGCTCCGGCACCTGCAAGGACGTGTACACGCCGCCCACCGAGATACCTCGAATCGTATAGGGACCCGCCTGGACCTCGGTCAGCATGGCGGGAGGCTAGCGGATGCGGACGGGCTGTCACCTCCCCCGCGTGTCCCCATGACAAATCGGCACCACCCGGGTGCTGGTGGAGGCATGCCGCTCTCGGACGGGGCCGCTGGTCCCGGGATTGCTCGGGGGATTCGCATGGAACTCTCGCTCCGCCGCTCCCTCCCCGCCCTCGCCCTGCTCTGTGCCCTGTGCGCCAGCGCGGTGCTCGCCCTGTCGCTCAACGCCGTGGTGGAGGCCTGGCTCCAACCTCCGCCCCCGTCCGTGGACCGGGTGCTGCGCGCGCCGCCCCCGCGCCAGGAAGCGCTGCCCACGCCCCTGGCGCTGGTGCCCTTGCGGCGCTACCTCGGCCTGCCCGAGAAGCTGCGCCAGGAAGTCATCCCCGCGCCCGAGGCCTCCGCGGACATCCCCACGCGCACGGATCTGCGGCTGCTCGGCACGCTCCGCGGCTCCGTCAGCTTCGCCTCCGTCCTGGAGAGCGCGTCCCAGCGCACCCGCTCGGTCTGGTTGGGCGAGGAGTTCGACGGGGCCCGGGTGACCGCCATCGAGCGCACGCGGGTCCTGCTCTCGCGCGACGGGCGGCTCGAGGCCATCGCGGTCCCGCCCGTCTCTGTCGCCGCCCCCGCGCCCTCCAGCCCACGTGGCGCGGAGTCCTCCATCCGGCAGGTGGGCCCCGGGGCCTATGAGATCTCCCGCCAGGAGGTGACCCACTCGCTCGCCAACCTCGGCCAGGTGGCGATGCAGGCCCGGGTGGTCCCCGCCTTCCGGGAGGGCGTGGCCCAGGGCTTCAAGCTGTTCTCCATCCGCCCGGACTCCCTCTTCACGCGGCTGGGCCTGCGCAACGGGGACATCCTGCGGCGCATCAACGGTCTGGACCTGAGCAGCGTGGAGCACGCCCTCGAGATCTTCCCGCGCCTGCGCGAGGCCTCGCGCTTCGAGCTGGAGGTGGAGCGGGACGGACAGGTGATGCGCTCGACGTACACGGTCCGCGGCTAGCGCTTCGCGGACTCGCGGGGCCTGGGCCAGGCGGCGCGCAGGGTGTCCGCGAGGGCCTGGAGCGCGTCCCCCTGGGGGTAGCCCGGCCGCCACACCAGGGCGAGCGTGCGGCTCGGCGCGGGCGCGAGGGGCCGCACCGCCAGCTGGCCGAGCCGGTTCTCCAGCGGCACCGCGAGCGCGGGCAACAGGGTGATGCTCCCCTCCCCCGACATCACCATCTGCGCGAGCGTGGTGAGGCTCGTGGCGCGGAAGTCCACCTCGTGCGCCCCCACGCGCCGGCACAGGGCGAGCGCCTGGCTGCGAAAGCAGTGCCCGTCCTCCAGGAGCAGCACGTTCTCCTCGTCCAGGTCCTTGAGCGGCACGCGCTCCTTCTTCACCACGGGGTGGCCGGGCGGCGCCGCCACGACGAAGGGGTCCTCCGCGATGACGGCCTGCTCCACGTCCCCCAGCTCCGCGTCGAGCGCCACCAGGGCCGCGTCCAGCCGCCCCTCCTCCAGGCCGCGCACGAGCAGCTCCGTCTTCTCCTCGCGCAGCCGCAGCTTGAGCCGCGGGTACTTCTTCGTCACCGCGGGCACCACCTCCGGCAGCACGTAGGGCGCCACGGTGGGAATCACTCCCAGGTGCAGCACGCCGGAGAACGGGTCGGACAGCCGCGAGGCCGCCGAGAGGATGTCCCCTGTCTCCGTGAGCACCCGCCGCGCCCGGGCCACCAGCTCCTCGCCCGCCGCGGTCAGCATCACCCGGCGCTTGTCCCGCTCGAAGAGCCGCACCCCCAAGACGTCTTCCAGTTGTTGGATCTGCGCGCTCAATGCGGGCTGGGAGACATGACAGAGCTCGGCGGCCTTCCGAAAGCCGAGCGTGTCCGCCACCGCGACGACATATTCGAGCTGCCGCAGGGAGATGTCATTGACGGAGGGCATGCCCCATCATTGATAGGCCCGGCCTATCAAGTCCATCAGAACCATGTCTTGGCCCGTTCAAGGCCCTTTGCATACCTTGAGGGCATTCACGGCGTACCCACGAGGACCCCAAGCTCATGAAGACCGAGACCCGCGACGCCCAGGTGAAGACGACGGACGAGGACGTGATGGCGCTGGCGCGCCGCGCCTTCCAGCACGCCCGCGCCGGGGAGGCGGCCCAGCTCGAGTGGTTGCTCGGCGTGGGCCTGCCGGCCAACCTGAGCAACGAGCGCGGGGACACCCTGCTGATGCTCGCCAGCTACCACGGGCACCTCGCGGCCACGGGCGTGCTGCTCGAGTACGGCGCGGATCCCGAGCGCACCAACGACCGGGGCCAGACGCCGCTGTCCGGCGCCGCCTTCAAGGGAGACCTGTCCATGGCCCGACTGCTGCTCTCGCGCGGCGCGCGCGTCGACGGCGCGGGCCCCGACGGCAAGACGGCCCTCATGTTCGCGGCCATGTTCGACAAGCTCGAGGTGCTCGAGGAGCTGCTCGCGCGCGGCGCCGATTCCCAGCGACAGGATGCCGCCCGCCGCCGGGCGATCGACTACGCGCAGGCCATGGGCGCGGAGCGCACCTCGGCGCGGCTCGCCTCCCTGCTGGCCACGCGCCAGTAGTCCCCCCGGCTTGACAACGCCGCGCGCCGCGCGCACTTTGGTTCGCGTGAGCCTCGTCCTCTCCACCACCACCGCGACCCGTACCGCCACTCCTGGCGGGCGTGGGACGCGTGTGCGTGCAGTGAGCTGACGCCGCACGGTTTCCTCGCCCCGCCTTCACCGGCCGGGGCGTCCGTGCAAGCGCTCAGTGCTCCGACCGGAAAGCCTTCTTCTTCCCGATTCGGAGTCACCCATGCTCGACGTTCATGATCACCGTTCCCTCGGCCAGCGCCTCGACCTCTTCCACCTGCAGGAGGAGGCGCCCGGCATGGTCTTCTGGCACCCGCGCGGCTACCAGCTCTACCAGCTCATCGAGGAGCGCGTCCGGCGGCGGATGCGGCACGAGGGCTACCTCGAGGTGAGGACGCCCCAACTGCTCGCCCAGCCCCTCTGGGAGAAGAGCGGCCACTGGGACAACTTCCGCCAGAACATGTTCTCCCTCGCCGAGGAGGGCGAGCGCCACCACGCGCTCAAGCCGGTGAATTGCCCGGGCCACATCCAGCTCGTGCAGCGCATGGGCCCGAGCTACCGCGACCTGCCCCTGCGGCTGGGCGAGTTCGGGCTCGTGCACCGCAGTGAGCCGAGCGGCTCGCTGCACGGCCTGTTCCGCCTGCGCCAGTTCACGCAGGACGACGGGCACATCTTCTGCGCCGAGGAGCAATTGAGCGACGAGGTGTTCGCCTTCTGCCGCTCGCTGCACGCCTTCTACGCGGCCTTCGGCTTCGAGCACATCCAGGTGGCCTTCTCCAGCCGTCCGGCCCAGCGCGCCGGGAGCGACGCGGTGTGGGATCGGGCCGAGGCGCTGCTGTCCGAGGCGGCGGCGCGGGCGGGGCTCGACTGCCGCCCGCAGCCGGGCGAGGGCGCCTTCTACGGCCCGAAGCTGGAGTTCGTCCTGAAGGATCGCCTGGGCCGCGACTGGCAGTGCGGGACGATCCAGCTCGACCTGGTGCTGCCCGAGCGCTTCGACCTGAGCTACGTGGACGCGTCGGGACAGAAGCGCCGACCGATGATGCTGCACCGGGCGATGCTCGGCAGCTTGGAGCGGTTCATCGGCATCCTGCTGGAGCACCACGAGGGCGCGCTGCCCGCGTGGCTGGCGCCCCGGCAGGTGGTGGTGGCGCCGCTGGGCGAGGGGCAGGTGGTCGACGCCGAGCGCTTCGCCGCGAGGCTGCGCGCGGCGGACTGCCGGGTGGCCGTGGACGCGCGCGCCGAGTCGCTGTCGCGGAAGATCGTCGACGCGCACCAGGACGGCGTGCCGTGGCTCGTGGTGGTGGGCCGGCGCGAGGTGGAAAAGAACGCCGTGAGCCTGCGCCGCCGGGACGGGACGCAGGCGGCGCTGTCCCAGGACGACGCGGTGGCCCGGCTCGTGGCCGAGTGCCAGCCCGCGTCGGCCGTGTGACTCACGGCGTGCGCGTGTCCATCCACAGCGAGCCCAGCTCCAGCTCGACGGCGTCGAAGGGCTGGGCTCGCACGCGGTCATCGCCCGAGAAGGACGCGGCGAGCACCCAGCGGCCCTGCTCCTGGTGGAACACCTGGAGCATCCGGTGGATGGGGTCCACGATCCAGGCGTGCTCCACGCCCGCGCGCCCGTAGCGAGGCAGCTTGAGCACCACGTCGAGCTTCGCCGTGGAAGGTGACAGCACCTCGCAGATCCAATCCGGCGCCAGCTCGAAGTAACTCACGTCGGGAATCGTCGGCATGCGCTCCTGACGCCAGCCCGCCAGGTCGGGGACGAGCACGTCCTCGCCGAAGTGCAGCTCGGGCTCGAAGATGAGCCACCACCCGCCCGGGCCCCCCCGCCCCCGCTGGAAGGGGTTGCCCAGGTCCATGCCCAGGATCGAGGCGGCCTTGGCATGGCGGGACGCGGGCCGGGGCGAGGCATACAGCTCCCCGGCGATCAGTTCGCCTACCTGGTGCTCGGGCAAGGCGACGAGGTCCTGGTAGGTGGCTGGCCGGCGGGACGGAGCGGTCGACGGGGAACCCATGAGGACAAGTCTACTCACGAGTGACCGCCGGGTCAGGCCGCGAGACGGGCCGCTGTCGCGCAGTTCACCGGGGCCTGATGAACTTCAGCGCGAAGCGGTCGCTGGTGCCCCGGCGCTCGCCCGCGGCACCCGGGCTGGAGCTCCAGTCCCGGGTGTCCTCGGGGTTGCGCCACACGGTGCTCTCCTCGGCGAGCTGGAAGCCCGCGGCGAGCACCTCGTCACGCACCACCTTCTCGTCGATGCGGTGCAGCGTCTGCACGTCACGCACGCCCGAGCCCGCCTGGGCGCTCGAGTCGACGACGACGTACACCCCGCCCGGCTTGAGCGCGCGGAAGATGGCCGCGTTCATCTTCGCCCGGTCCCCGCCGATCCACACGATGTCGTGGTAGATGATGTTGCTGACGACCGCGTCCAGGTTCGTGGCCTCCGGCGGCAAGGGCGCGTCGAACTCACGGTCGGCGCGCACCACGTTCTTGTTGATGGGCCGCGCCAGCCGCTCGCTCCAGGGCTTCTCCGCGAAGCGCTCGAGCACGACCTTGGGGTTCTGCCCGTAGACGACGCCCTCGGGACCCACCGCCCGGGCGAGCAGCTCGATGGTGTAGCCCCCGCCGGCCATCAACTCGGCGACCTTCATGCCGGGCCGCACGCCCACGAACTCGAGCAGCGCGGCGGGATGACGGCCCTTGTCCAGGGCCCGGTCGGCCTCGAGCCGGTCGGGTGCGTCGATGATGGCCTGCGCCGAGGGGGCGGGCGCCTGGACGGAAGCGGGGGACGAAGCGGGGGCGGGCTCGGACGGCGAGTGAGCACAGCCCACCAGGGAGAACAACGCGGCGGTGAGGAGGGAGCGCATGGGCCAGAGCATAGGCATCGCGTCCAGGCGGTCTCGCGTTATTTTCCCACTCCCATGAGACTTCCCCCTGTGCTCCTCGCCGCCCTGCTGCTGCTTGCGGGCGTGTCCTGCCGCACCGAGCGCCGTGCCACCGACAGCGCCCCCGTGGAGGGCTACGAGGTGCTCTCGAGCTGGCCCCATGACCCGCAGGCCTTCACCCAGGGGCTCGTCTACCACCAGGGTCACCTGTACGAGGGCACGGGCCTCAACGGGCAGTCCAGCCTGCGCGAGGTGGAGCTGGAGACGGGCCGGGTCCTGCGCCGCGTCAACCTGGAGTCCCAGTACTTCGGCGAGGGGCTCGCGCTGCACGGGGACAAGCTGTACCAGCTCACCTGGCGCTCGAACGTGGGCTTCATCTACGACGTGAAGACGTTCACGCCCGTGGGCCGCTTCAGCTACGACACCGAGGGCTGGGGGCTCACCAGCGATGGCACGTCCCTCATCCTCAGCGACGGCACCAGCGTGCTGCGCTTCCTGGACCCCACCACGTTCAAGGTCCAGCGCACCCTCAAGGTGACCGACGCCGGCCGCGAGGTCTCCCGGCTCAACGAGTTGGAGTACATCCACGGGGAGATCTACGCCAACCAGTGGGGCAGTGACTTCATCGCGCGCATCGACCCCGCGACGGGCCACCTCAAGGCGTGGATCGATCTCTCGGGCCTCTTGCCGCCCGCGCAGCGCACGGGCAACGAGGACGTGCTCAACGGCATCGCCTACGACGAGGCGAACAACCGGCTGCTCGTCACCGGCAAGAACTGGTCCCGGCTGTTCGCCTTGCGCGCCGTGTCCCGGTAGGGCTCAGCGCGCCAGCTCGTTGAGGTAGTTGAGCACCCGCTTGAGTTGCGTGTCGCTCACGGCGGCGGTCGCCGCCCACTCGCGGGGCTCCTGCGCGAAGCCCTTGGGTTTGGACGTGCCCTGGGGCTCGCTCGCCAGCACGGGCTCGGCCTTGAAGTGGCGCTCCAGGTCCTTCTCGCGCTGCTCCTGCGGGGCGGCCTTGCCCTGGGTGCTCTCGGGCACCCAGATGTCCGGGGTGATGCCCTTCTCCTGGATGCTGCGGCCCTTGGGCGTGTAGTAGCGCGCGATGGTGAGCTTGAGGCCCGAGCCGTCCTCCAGCTCGATGACGGTCTGCACGCTGCCCTTGCCGAACGTCTGGGTGCCCAGGATGGTGGCGCGGCCGTGGTCCTGCAGCGCGCCGGCGACGATCTCCGAGGCCGAGGCGCTGCCCGCGTTCACCAGCACCACCAGCGGGTAGTCCGGCTCCGTGTCGCGATCCTTGCTGCGCTCCTCGTTCATCTGCGTGCCCTTGCGGCCCCGGGTGCTCACGATGACCAGGTTGCCCGGCAGCCACACGTCACTCACCGCCACCGCCTGCTCCAGGAGCCCGCCCGGGTTGTTGCGCAGGTCCAGCACCACGCCCCGCAGGGGCTGGCCGCCGTTGAGCGTCCGCAGCCGGTCCAGCTCCTTGCGCAGCGCGGAGGCCGTGCGGTCCTGGAAGCTCTTCACGCGCACGTGCGCCACGCCGCCGTACAGCGCGCCCTCCACGGAGACGATGCGGATGTGGTCGCGGATGAGGGCCATCTCCCGCGGCGCGGAGAAGCCCTCGCGCATGAGCGTCAGGAGCACCCGCTTGCCCGCCGGACCGCGCAGCCGCTGCAACACGTCCGGCAAGGCCAGGCCCTTGAGGCGCTCGCCGTCCACGGCCACCAGCGTGTCTCCCGCCCGGATGCCCGCGCGCGCCGCGGGCGTGTCCTCGATCGCCGCCGACACGACGTAGCCCTCGCCCTGCCGCGCCACCTCGAGCCCCACGCCCCCGAACTCGCCGGAGGTGTCGATCTTCATCTCCTTGAAGACCTCGGGCGGCATGAAGACGGTGTGGGGATCCAACGTCTCCAACATGCCCCGGATGGCGCCGAGCATCAGCTTGCGCTCGTCCACGGGCTCCACGTAGTTGTTCTCCACGTAGGAGAGCACCCGCGCGAACACCTCGAGTTGCTCGTAGGTGGAGGTGCTGGCGGAGGGGGCGCGGCTGTCGGCCTGGACCGAGGGCGCCAGGAGCAGCAGGCCCGCGGCGAGCGCCGCGCGCCAGGAGGACTGGGAGCGCATGGGCCCGGAGTCTAGCACCGGGCCCGCGCTCGACCGGCCCTACAACCCCGCGCCGTCCGCGAACTGGACCAATTCGGACACGAACTCGCCCGGCCGCTCCACGTGGGGGATGTGGCCGAAGCCCTCCACCACCTTCACCTTCGAGTGCGGCGGCAGGTGGGCCTGGAAGAAGGCGAGGCTCTGCCGCGGCAGGAGTTTTTCACTGCCACCCCACACGAACATCACCGGCATCTCCAGCCGCTGGAGCTGCTCGGGCTTGAGGTAATCGCCCGTGGCCAGGGCGTCCGCGCTCAGCGCCCGCACCGCCGGCGTGGAGTACACGCCCCGGAGCATGTCGGCGAAGAAGAGCATCGCCCAGGGCGGCCGGTGGAACAGGCGCTGGGTGAGCGCGCGCGACTGCTCGGCGGTCTTCACGTCCATGGCCGCGAGCACCTCGCGGATGGCCTCGGGCCCCACGTCCGCGCCCGCGGGCGCCACGAGCCCCAGCGCGCGCACGAACTCCGGATGCTCGGCCGCGAGCTGCGCCGACAGGGCGCCCCCCAGGGAGTTGCCCACGACGAAGGCGGGCTCGCCCACCACCGTGCGGCAGTACTCCACCAGCATGTCGTACTGGCCCCGCACGCAGACGGGGCCCAGGCAGTACTCCGGGGAGAAGCCGTGGCCGGGCAGGTCCACCGCGAACACCCGCGAGAAGCGCCGGGCCAGGGGCAGCAGGACCCGGCCGAAGCCGGCGGCGGCGCCCCCCAGGCCATGCACGAGCAGGAGCGGCGGACCCTTGCCGCTGCCCTTCATCGAGAAGTGGTGCAGCCGCTGACCGGCGAGCACCACCGATTCCGAGCGCACCCCGCGCGCCACCAACATGCGCCGCGAGACTTCCTGGAGTCCTGAGATGAGGTTCACGGCGGGAGCCTAACGCCGCCCGTGGCGCACCGCATCAACCTAAGTGCTCCCGGGCGCCAGGTGGACCCTGCGGCCCTCGCGCGCGGAGCGCTCGGCGGCCTGGATGAGCTGGATGACCTGGGCGGCGCTCGCCGCGGTGACGGGCACGGGGCCCTCCCCCACCACGGCGCGGGCGAGCCGCCGGTAGAAGTCCTCGTAGCAGCCCGGAAGCGTGGGCACGCTCCCTCCCTGGCTCAGGCGACCATGGCGCTCGGCGGGCTCCAGGCCCCAGCCGGCCTGACCCGGCCGCAGTCCGGCCCGGAGCTGCTCCTCCTGGGGGTCCAGGCCCGTCTTGTGCCAGGCGCCCTGCTCGCCTTGCAGCACGAAGCGGTGCCACGGCTCGTGCACCACCGAGCCCGAGTGCAGCAGGACCCGCAGCTCGCCGTAGCGCAGCACCAGGTGGAACCAGTCCGGGGCTCGTGCGCCCTCGCGCTGCTGGCCCACGTCCGCGTCGAGGGAGTCCGGCATCCCGAAGAGCAGGAGCGCCTGATCGAGCAGGTGCGCGCCCAGGTCCCACAGGGTGCCCGCGCCGGGCACGGCGTCCTCCTTCCAGCGCGCCTTCACCTGGGGGCGGAAACGATCGTAGTGGCTCTCGAAGCTGAACAGCCGGCCGAGCCGCCCGTCCTCGAGCAGCCGCCGCACGGTGAGGAAGTCCCCGTCCCAGCGTCGGCTGTGGAAGACGGTGAGGCACAGGCCGCGCTCGGTCGCGAACGCATCGAGCCGCAGCGCCTCGGCCGCGTCCAGGGTGAAGGGCTTCTCCACGACCACGTGCTTGCCGGCCCGGAGCGCCCGCTCGGCGAGCGACGCGTGCGAGTCATTGGGCGAGGCGACGATGACGAGGTCGATCGAGGGGTCCGCCAGGAGCGCGTCCGGGGTGACCACGCGTGCGGCGGGCCAGGCGCGCGCCACGTCCGCGGCGCGCTGGGTGGCGATGGCCACGAGGGAGAAGGCGGGGTCGGCGGCGAGCAGGGGCGCGTGGAAGAGCGCGCCGGACAGGCCGTAGCCCAGCAGGCCCACGCGGATGGGAGGTCGGGAGGAGGTCATGGCATCTCAGCGAGAAGCCGCGAGCCAGGGCGCGGGATCCACGGCCTGGCCGGCGCGGCGGATTTCGAAATACAGGTAGGCGCCCTTGAGCGAGCCGGTGTCACCGACCTCGCCCACGGGCGTGCCGGCGGCGACCTGGTCCCCCACCTGGGGAAGCACCGAGGCCAGGTGCGCGAGCAGGGAGTGGTAGCCCCCGCCATGGTCCAGGATGAGCAGGTTGCCATAGCCGCGCATCCAGCCCGCGTAGGCGACGGTGCCCTCGGCCACGGCGTGCACGGGCGTGCCCGCGGCGGCGCGGATGTCCACGCCCTTCTGCACGGTGACGGTGTTGAAGCGCGGGTTGATGACGCGGCCGAAGCCCACCTCGATGACGCCCGGCGCGGGAAAGGGCAGCTTGCCCTTGAGGGCGCCGAAACCCGAGGTGGCGGGCCCCTCGTTCATCTCCTGGATGACGCGGGTGAGGTCCCCATCCGCCACCTCCAGCTCGCGCACCATGCGCCGCGCCAGCTCCGCCTCGCCCTTGATGGTGCCCACCACTTCCTCCAGCGCCTCCTGCTGCGCCCGGGCGAGCGTGGCCTGCTCACGGAGGAAGTCGAGCCGTGTGTCCAAGGAGCCCTGCAACCGGCGCAGCTCGGTGGAGACCTGGCGCCGCAGCCGGGCCACGCGCTGCACCGTGCGCAGTTGCCGCAGGTCCTCCTCCAGCGTGGCCCGGAGCGCGCGCGAGCGCCACACCATGGCGGAGAAGTCCTTGGCGTCCAGCAGCACCTCCAGGGGCCGGCGGCGCATCATCCGGTACATCGTCCACAGCCGGGGCGACAGGCGGCGCATCTGCTCGCGCAGCACCTCGCGCGTCACCTCGTCCTCCTGCTCGGCCACCGCCAGGCGCTTGCGGAACAGGGACAGGTCCTTCTCGAGCAGCTTCACGCGCTGGGCGCTCGTGGACGCGCGCTGCTCCACCATCTCCAGCACCTCCAGGGCGGACACCTTGCGCGACTCGATGAGCGCGAGCGCCGCGCGCTGGGTGGCCAGCTTCTCGCGCACGGCCCGGCGCTCCGCGGACTCCTCCTGGCTGGAGGCCGCGCTCGCGAACAGCACCAGAGCGAGGACGAGCAGGCGGCTCATACGCGCAAGAAGCGCCCCACCGCGATGAAGCTGCCCCCCAGGCCCAGCACGCACCCGGCCACGAGCAGCCGCAGCGCCAGGACGGGCTCCACGAGCGGCGTCGAGCCCCCCGGGCCAATCAGGAAGGCGAAGAGCGAGGTCATCCACGGCCCCACCAGTCGCTCGAACAGGACCAGGCCCCCGAGCGCCACCGCCGCGCCGAGCAGCCCCTGGAGGAAGCCCTCGATCAGGAAGGGGACCTTCACGAAGCGGTCCGTGGCGCCCACCAGCTTCTGGATTTCGATCTCCTCGCGCCGCGCGTAGATGGCGAGCTGGAGCGTGGCGGACACGATGATCACCGTGGCGACCAGCACCACCCCGAACGCCACCCAGCCGCCCAGGCGCAGGGCCTTGGCGATGGAGGACAGCCGCTCCACGGCCTCCTCGCCGTAGTCCACGCCGGTGACGCCGGGCAGCTCGCGCAGCTCCTCGGCCAGGGCGCGCAGGGCGCCGGGCGTGCGCCGCTCGGCGGGCACCTGCAGCTCCAGCGAGGGCGGCAGGGGGTTCTCCGGCAACTGCGCGAGCGCCTCCCCCAAGTCCCCGAGCTCCCGCGCCAGCCGCTCGAGCGCGGCCTGGGGCGGCACGAGCGAGGCCCGGCCGCCGCTGCGCGTCTCCATGCGCTCGCGCAGCACGGTGGCGCCCTCCTCGTCGAGACCGGGCGACAGGTACACCGTCACCTGCACCTCGCCCCCGAGTGAGCCCAGGAGGCCGTCGAGCCGCTGGCCCAGCGCCTGCGCGAGCCCCGCGGAGAACAGGGCGATGGCGATGGTGGTCACCGCGATGAAGTGCACGAAGGGGGCGTGCTTGAGCCCCGAGGCCGCCGAGCGCCAGAAGTACGCCGTCTTGGCCAGCGCGCTCATCCGGCCGACACCCGCCGCGCGGCCTTCACCCCGTCCTCGTCGGACACGACGAACCCGTTCTCCAGCCGCAAGGTGCGCTTCTGGTAGCGGGTGATGAGCCCGGTGTCGTGCGTGGCCACCATCACCGTGGTGCCCCGCACGTTCACCGCCATGAGCAGGTCCATGATCTCCACGGTGAGCGCGGGGTCCAGGTTGCCCGTGGGCTCGTCGGCCAGGAGGATGGTGGGATCGTTGACGAGCGCGCGGGCGATGACGACGCGCTGCTGCTCACCACCGGAGAGCTTGAGCGGCAGCGCGCCCGCCTTGTGCTGCAGGCCCACGAGCTTGAGCATGCGGTGCACGCGCTCGCGCGCCTCGGCGCGGGGCACGCCCAGCACCTCCAGCGTGAAGGCCACGTTGTCCTCGACCGTGCGGTGCGGCAGGAGCTTGAAGTCCTGGAACACCACCCCGATGTTGCGCCGCAGGTAGGGCACGGCCGACTCGCGGATGCGTGCGATGTTGCGCCCGCCCACGAGGATCTGCCCCTTGGTGGCGTTCTCCGCGCAGAAGATGAGCTTGAGCAGCGTCGTCTTGCCCGCGCCCGAGGGCCCGGTCAGGAAGACGAACTCGCCCTTCTGCACATGCAGGTTGATGTCGGAGAGGACGGGGGGATCGCCCGGGTACGACTTGTACACGTGGAACATCTGGATCATCGGCGGGCCCGATCATGGCACCGCTCGCGCCACGTGTGGAGTTACTGGTTGTTGTCCTCGCCCGCCAGGTAGCTGAGGATGACCTCGTCCAGGCTCTTCTCGGAGATGAGATCCTCTCCGAACAGCGTCTCCACCCCCACCTCGTTGATCTTCGGCTGCACCTTCATGGCGCGCGCGGCGGCGACCTCGGGGGGCAGGTGGGAGGCGGGAGCGGCGGCGGGTACCGGCGCCTTGGGCACCGGGACGGGACGCGCCGGCTGGGCGTCCTCGGAGGAGCCGAGCTGGCCGGGCTGGTAGTGCCGCACGCCCGTCTCGTACCCGTCGTAGACGCCGTTGATGAGGTTGCGCAGCATTTCCTTATGCTGCTCCTCCATCAACTCGCGCACGACCTC
Source organism: Archangium primigenium (assembly GCF_016904885.1). Taxonomy (NCBI): domain Bacteria; kingdom Pseudomonadati; phylum Myxococcota; class Myxococcia; order Myxococcales; family Archangiaceae; genus Melittangium; species [Archangium] primigenium. Next base: position 2,695,583 of record NZ_JADWYI010000001.1, on the reverse strand, counting down.
GGACAGGCTCTCCGCGTTGAGGATGTCCGCGTAGGACGTCTTCTTCGACGCGAGGATGTTCCCCCCCACGAACAGGTGGGTGATGATGTGGGGGTTGTTGACGCCCGAGTCCTCGGTCTGGACGTGATACACCCGGCCCTTGTACTTGATGTTGTGATTGAAGCCGGTGACGGCTTTTTCGAAGGTTTTCGCCATGCCCGAGGCCCGGGACCGTACCAGCGGGGCGGGGGCGAAACAAGAAACGCGTCGGAATGAACGTCACTCTGGCCCGAAACCCACCCTGGGGGAGGAGCGGGCGGGCAAGAGTCCACCAGAAGAAAAAAGCACCTGAATCCGCTTGCGGTTAGACTCCGTACCCTTTTCGGCGGGACTTCCCGCTGGACATTCCCCAGGGCGCGGACGGACGAATACGATGACGACCGAACTCAAGAACCAGGTGCGCCAGCAGGACGCCAAGGAGCTGGCGCGGGGCTACTCGCCCGCCATCCGAGCCATGGAGATCACCAGCATCCTCGCCTTCACGGGCCTGGAGGCCGGTCTGGTCTGGAGGCTGTGGGGCAACCCCCATGTGGGTCCCTGGCTGGTCCTGGGGGCGGTCATCCTCGGCTACCTGGCCGCCGACTTCGTCTCCGGCGTCGTGCACTGGATGGGGGACACCTGGGGCTCCACGCGCATGCCGGTGCTCGGCGCGGCCTTCATCCGCCCCTTCCGCGAGCACCACGTGGACGAGAAGGCCATCACCCGCCACGACTTCGTGGAGACCAACGGCAACAACTGCCTGGTGTCCCTGCCCGTGGCCCTGCTGGCGCTGCTCGTCCCCCATTCGAGCACCACCTGGGTGTTCCTCTCCACCTTCCTGGGGGCCATGATCTTCTGGGTGATGGCGACCAACCAGTTCCACAAGTGGTCCCACACGGACAAGCCGCCCGCGCTCATCGGCTTCCTGCAGCGCGTGCACCTCATCCTGCCGCCGGACCACCACCGCGTGCACCACACGTCGCCCTACGACAAGTACTACTGCATCACCGTGGGGTGGATGAACAAGCCGCTGGCCCTCATCGGCTTCTTCTCCGGCATGGAGCGCCTCATCACCCGGGTGACGGGCCAGCTGCCGCGGCAGGACGACATCGGCACCGAGGCCGCCCTGGAGATCCTCCACACCCAGGAGCGCACCGAGCCGTCCGGCGAGGACGCCCCGGCGGCGCCCTCCACTCCCGTGCGCGCCGCCTGAGTGCTCCGGCCTGGAGCGGGCGGACCTAGAAGGACAGGTCCACCTGCTCGGCCGAGGCGATGGGGCGACCGAGGAAGCGCGCCCCCACCTCCACGAAGCGCTCCGGCACGTCCGTGACGAAGGCATGGTGGGTAGGTGTCCCACCCGCTGGCGCCAGCAGCCCCCGCTCCGCGAGGAGCCGGGCCACCACGTGCACGGTGGCCTCCGCCGAGTCCACCAGGGCCACCCCCGGCCCGACGACCTCGGCGATGATGTCCTTGAGCAGCGGGTAGTGGGTGCAGCCGAGCACCAGGGTGTCCACCCCCTCCTGGACGAAGTCGGCGAGGTACTCGCGGGCCACCAGCCGCGGCACGTCTCCGGCGAGCCACCCCTCCTCCGCCAGGGGCACGAAGAGCGGACAGGCCCGCGCCTTCACCCGCACCCCACCCGGCCCCGCCGCCGCCTCCAGTTCGCGCTGGTAGGCCCCCGAGCGGATGGTGCCCGGGGTGCCGATGACGCCCACCTGGCCGCCCCGCGACTGCCGCAGCGCGGCGGCCGCCCCGGGGGCGATGACGCCCAGCACCGGAATGGGCAGCGCCGCCGCGAGCGCCGGCAGCGCCACCGCCGAGGCGGTGTTGCACGCCACCACCAGGAGCTTGATGCCCCGCTCCATGAGGAAGGACGCGTTCTTGAGCGAGTAGCGCGTCACCACCTCGCCCGACTTGGTGCCGTAGGGCACCCGCGCCGTGTCCCCCAGGTAGAGCGTGCTCTCGTGGGGAAGGTGGGACAGCAGCGACTTGAGGACGGTGAGACCTCCAACGCCCGAGTCGAACACGCCGATGGGACTGTGGCTCGCGGACCGCATGGCGGAGGGCTCTATCACGAATGATGCCAGCCCCAAGTCCTTGGGCCCCCGCAACGGCGAAGGGCCGAGGCATGTGCCCCGGCCCTCCGGTCCCACGGCCCGCCCCGTGTGAGGGGGCGCCCGACTACTTGCGCCGGGCCTCGAGGGTGACGGCGTCCGTGTCCTTCTTCTGCACGAAGGCCTTCACCGTCAGCACCGGCGCGTCGCTCTCGTTGGTGTAGGTCACCTGCGTGCCGTTCAGGCCGCGCACGTACACCCGGTAGTCCCCCGGCCGCAGGAAGGGGTAGAGGATGGGCGCCCCGTCGCAGCGCTGGGCGTCGCCGTCATTGCCGTAGACGAGCTCCTTGGTGGCCAGGTTCTGCATGTTGATGCGCATCGAGGTCACCCCCGACTGGGCGCACGTCTTGGCCGCGGTGCCGTCGAGCAGCTCCCAGCGCAGGGACATGCCGCCCACCGCCAAGAGCTTGTAGGAGGAGACGATGGGGCTGCCGGCCTGCGTCTTCAGCGCGCCCTTGCGGTAGTAGTAGATGGACTCGGCACCGGAGGCCACGCGCACGCCCACGAACTCCACGATGTGGTCACCGGGCTGCAGGTAGATGGAGGACACCTGGTTGTTGCCGAGGCCCTTCTCGCACACGTAGCGCGTCCACGGGCCCCCGTCGATGCGCACGTCCACGTGCGTGTCACCAGCCTGGTTGCAGTCCGGGTTGTTGCTGCTGGTGTTCTCCTCGAACGTCCAGGAGAGGTAGGCGAAGGAGGACGGGCTGCCCCGGGGCGTCAGGTTGACGGTCTCCCGGACGTTGCCGTTGACCTGGACCTTGCCACTGGCCTCGTAGAGGACCTTGTCGCCGTAGCTGAGGGCCTCGAGCGTGTAGGCGTAGGAGCCCGCGACGAAGTCGTGCAGCACGATGCCGTCGGTGCCCTCGGTCTTGCAGGGGTAGATGCCCCCGTTGTGCAGCTTCTCGCCCGGGATGGTGATGCGGATGCTCTTGACGTCGGGAACGTCCTCGCACCGGCCGGCCCCCACGTTGGCGAACGTCCACAGGAACGTGATGTCGCTCTTGGTCTGGGGCTGGGGCGTGGGCTGGGTGGGCTCCGACGTGCAGCAGGGGCCACTGGGGCGTCCCCCGCCGCCTCCCTCCTCGTCGACGATGATGCAGCCCGAGCCGGCCATGGCGATGCAGAGGAATGCGGTGAGCAGTCTGGCGTTCATGAAGCGCCCTCGAAGTGGGGAGAAGGGGAAGCGGGCGAGCGGCCCGTCACACCCACCCGGACGCCCCTGGGCGGGAATTATTCACTGTTTCATCTCAAGCGAGATCGCCCCCCTCCCGTCCTGGCCTTTGGTTTGACCACCCCTGAACGTGATGTTACGGCCTGCACCCCATGTTGATGCCCCGCTTCCCCCTGGCGCTCGGCGCCATGAACTACGTGCAGATCCTCCGGGACGCCTCGCTGCTGGAGCTGGGCGTGCTGGCGCTGCTGATGGTGGTGTCCGTGGCGTCCTGGGCGCTCATCGCGCTCAAGGCCACCCAGTTGTCGCGCGCGCGCAGCCAGTCGCTCGCGTTCCTCGACTCCTTCTGGAAGGCCTCGCGCCTGGAGAGCATCTACCAGGACGCCCAGAAGATGGACGGCTCGCCACTCTCCAAGGTGTTCTGCGCGGGCTATGAGGAGCTGAGCAAGCTCGCCCAGACGAAGGAGGGCGCCGAGGGCGCCATGGCCGAGCGGCTCGGGGGCATCGAGAACGTGGAGCGGGCGCTCAACCGCGCCTCGACCAACCAGCTCACGGAGCTGGAGGCGCGCGTGTCCTTCCTGGGCACGGTGGGCTCGGCCTCGCCCTTCGTGGGCCTGTTCGGCACGGTCATCGGCATCCTCAACGCCTTCAACGCCATCGCCGAGCAGGGCAACGCCACGCTCGCCACGGTGGCCGCCCCGGTGGGCAACGCCCTGTTCGCCACCGCCGCGGGCCTGTTCGCCGCCATCCCCGCGGTGGTCGCCTACAACGCGTTCATCAGCCGCATCAAGGTGTTCGACACGGAGATGGCCAACTTCTCCGCGGACTTCCTCAACATCGTCAAGCGGCACTTCTTCCGCTGAGGGCACGGCGCCATGGGCATGGGCTCGAATCGAGGCGGAAGCGGCCGCGTCACCATGAGCGAGATCAACGTCACGCCCATGGTGGACGTGATGCTGGTGCTGCTCATCATCTTCATGGTGACCGCGCCCCTCATCCAGCAGGGCGTGAAGGTGAACCTGCCCGAGGCGCGCGCGGCGGCCGTGGAGGCCTCGGACAAGAAGCTGGTGCTGTCCATCGACGCGCAGAAGCGCGTGTTCATCGGTGAGGCGGAGGTGCCCGTGGAGGAGCTGGAGACGAAGCTCGCGAGCAACGCCAAGGCCCAGGCGGACAAGGAGCTCTACCTGCACGCGGACCGGGACGTGCCCTACGGCGTGGTGGTGGACGTGATGGCCGCCGCCCAGCGCGCCGGCATCACCAACGTGGGCATGATCACCGACCCCACGAGCGCCACCCGGGCGCCCGCGACCAAGGGCAAGAAGGAGTCCCGGCGCTAGCCCATGCACCCCGCCGCCCGACAGAGCCTGCTCCAGTCCCGGCCCTCGCCCCTGGGGCGCTTCCTCACGGTGTCCGTGGTGGGCCACGCCGCGGTGCTCCTGGCCGTGGTCCTCTACAACACCTTCTTCCAGGCGCCGGCCCTGCGCGTGGAGCCCACGCCCATCCGCGCCACGCTGGTGCGCCAGGGCAAGCCCCGCGACGAGAAGCTCCTGCCGCGCAAGGAGCAGCCGCCCCCGCCTCCCCCCAAGAAGGTGGACGCCCCGCCCTCGCCCACGCCGCCCCCGCCCGAGCCGCCCAAGGTCGCCGTGCCCGTGCCCGGCCTCAAGCCCGAGCCCGCCCCCAAGCCCACCCCGTCCCCGGGTGAGAGCAAGGGCGAGAACCGGCGCGACCGGCTCTTCGGGGCCTTCGACAAGTTCGCCAAGCCCACCAAGGCCCAGGAGGACCCGGAAGGCGCCGAGGACGGCGACCCCAACGGCGACGCCGCCAAGGCCGAGGGCGAGCGCTACTTCGGCCTGCTGTCCTCCCAGGTGCGCCGCCACTACAACGTGGCGGACACCATCCCCGAGTCCGAGCGCCTGTACCTCAAGGCCCAGGTCGCCATGCGCCTGAGCCGCACCGGCGAGGTCATCGAGGCGCGCCTGGCGAAGGCCAGCGGCAATACCCTGTTCGACTCCGCCGTTCTCTCCGCGGTGACCAAGGCCTCGCCCTTCTCCCCTCCTCCCACCCACCTGCGGGACACGCTGCAAAAGAGCGGCATCGTCCTGGAGTTCAGTCCGTGAACGCGAAAGTCCTCCTGCTGTGCCTGTTGGTGTCGCCGCTCGCCGCGCTCGCCCAGGCGCCCGTCATCCAAATCTCCGGCGCCAACTTCCGGCCCCTGCCGCTGGCGCTCTCCACGCCGCTCGTGCAGGGCACGGAGTCCAAGGCCACCCCCCAGTCGGTGGACGACGCGCTGCTCTTCGACCTGCGCGCCTCGGGCCTGTTCCAGGTGCTCGACCGGGCGAGCTTCCTCGCCGATGCCAAGGAGGGCATGACGGCCGGCAGCATCAACTTCTCGCGCTGGGCCAACGTGGGCGCCGAGTCGCTGGTGAAGTACTCGCTCGCGCGTGAGGGCGACGAGCTCCGGGCCGAGGCGCGCGTGTTCAACGTGGGCAACGGCCGCGAGGACTTCAAGACGTCCCAGAGCGCGCCCGCCTCCGAGCCCTCGCGGCTGGCGCACAAGGTGGCCGACGCCATCTACCGCCACTACACCCGGGAGCCGAGCCCCTTCCTGTCCTCCATCACCTACGTGCGCAAGTCCGGCGCCAACAAGGACGTGTGGGTGGCGGACTGGGACGGCCGCAACGCCCGCCAGATGACCAGCGGTGGCATCAACGTGCTGCCCGCGCTCGGCACCGACGGCGTGGTGGGCTACACCTCCTACCAGGGCGGCAAGCCGGACCTGTACGTGCAGCGCGGCTCGGACCTCAAGCACATCAAGACGAACGAGGGGCAGATGGCCACCGGCATCGCCTTCTCGCCGGACGGCAAGCGCATCGCCTACGCCCTGGCCGACGGCGAGAGCGCGCAGATCTGGGTGGCGAACGCGGAGGGCGGGGGCGCCAGGCAGCTCACCGACACCCGCTTTGGCATCAACACGAGCCCGGCCTGGTCGCCGGACGGCAAGCGGCTCGCGTTCGTGTCCAACCGGGGCGGCTCGCCGCAGGTGTACGTCATGGGCACGGATGGCTCGGGGGTGCGTCGGCTCACCTTCCAGGGCAACTACAACCAGACGCCGAGCTGGTCGCCCCGGGGCGATCTCATCGCCTTCACCGCGCGCGACGAGCGCAACGCGTTCGACCTCTTCACCGTGCAGGTGGACAGCGGGAAGATCTCCCGCCTCACCCAGGACCAGGCCAACAACGAGGAGCCGAGCTTCTCGCCCAACGGCCGGCTCATCCTCTTCACGTCCACGCGGGGCGGCCCCTCGCAGCTCTACGTCATGACGGCCGAGGGCAACAACCAGCTGCCCCTGCCCTCGCCCAAGGACAAGGCCGCCCTCACCACGCCGGACTGGGGCCGCTAGACCCACCTGCTTCCCCCTGGGAGCGCCCGGGGGGACGGGCTAGACTCGGGGGACCATGGACAGCCCCCCCCTGCGTGCCCATTGGTCGCTCGATCCCGAGGTGACCTTCCTCAACCACGGCTCCTTCGGCGCCTGCCCCACGCGCGTCTTGGAGGAGCAGTCCCGGCTGCGCGCGCGCCTGGAAGCCAACCCCGTGCGCTTCCTGCACCGCGAGCTGCCCGCGCTCGCCGAGGCCGCCCGCGCGACGCTCGGGGACTTCGTCGACGCCAACCCGGACGACCTGGCCTTCCTCAACAACGCCACCACGGGCGTGAACACCGTGCTGCGCTCGCTGCGCTTCGCGCCCGGTGACGAGCTGCTCACCACGGATCACGAGTACAACGCCTCGCGCAACGCCCTGGACTTCGTGGCCCAGCAGTGGGGCGTGAAGGTGGTGGTGGCCCGGATTCCCTGGCCCACGCCCTCGGCGCAGTCGGTGGTGGACGCGGTGCTCGCCCAGGTCACACCCAACACCCGGCTGCTGCTCATCGACCACGTCACCAGCCAGACGGCGCTCGTGATGCCCCTGGCCTCCATCGTGCGCCACCTGCGCAACCGCGGCGTGGAGACGCTCGTGGACGGGGCCCACGCCCCCGGCCAGGTGCCCGTGTCCCTGCGCGAGCTCGGCGTGGCGTACTACGCCGGCAACTGCCACAAGTGGCTGTGCGCGCCCAAGGGCGCCGCCTTCCTCTACGTGCGCCGCGACCTCCAGGCCGGCATCCGCCCCCTCGTCATCAGCCACGGCTACAACTCGCGGCGCGAGGACCTGTCGCGCTTCCGCCTGGACTTCGACTGGACGGGCACGGACGACCCCACGGCCGTCTTGTGCATCCCCTCGGCCCTCCAGACGGTGGGGGGCCTGGTGCCCGGCGGCTGGCCCGAGGTCATGGCGCGCAACCACGCCCTGGCCGTCTCCGCGCGGACGCTGCTGCACCAGAAGCTCGGCGGCGCGCCGCGCTGCCCGGAGAACCTCATGGGCGCCATGGCCACCGTGGCCCTGCCCCCGGGCTTCCCCACGGAGCCCTCGGCGCTCGGGTTGGATCCCCTGCACGGCCGGCTCATGGACGAGCACCAGATCGAGGTGCAGATCACCCCCTGGCCCCGCGCCCCCCAGCGCCACGTGCGCATCTCCGCCCAGCTCTACAACACGCACGCGGAGTACCAACGGCTCGCGGAAGCTTTGGTGGCGCTGCTGCGCTGAGTAAACTGCGCCCCCATGCCTCGATACGCCACCATCGACGTGGGGACCAACTCGGTCCTCCTGCTCGTCGCCGACCGTCAACCCGACGGCCGCTTCCACGCCGTCCAGGAGCGCGCGGAGATCACCCGCCTGGGACGCGGCGTGGACAAGAGCCGCCGCCTGTCCCCCGAGGGCATGGACGCCACGCTCCAGGTTCTCAAGGACTTCGCCCAGGAGGCGCGCACGCTCGGCGCGGAGGCCATCGCCGTGTCCGCCACCAGCGCCGCGCGCGACGCCCAGAATGGCGCCGAGTTCCTCGAGGCCGCCCGCGCCCAGGCCGGCGTCACCGTGGAGATCATCGCCGGCGAGCTGGAGGCGCAGCTGTCCTTCACCTCGGCGTGGGCGGACTTCGGCCGCGACGCGAAGGGCCCCCTGGTGGTGGTGGACATCGGCGGAGGCTCCACGGAGTTCATCTACGGGGACCTCTCGGGCAAGGTCGTCTTCCGCCACAGCTACGACGTGGGCGCGGTGCGCATGACCGAGCGCTTCATCCACGCGGACCCTCCCTCGGCCGAGGAGCGCGCGCGCGTGGAGGCCCACCTGCGCGAGAGCTTCTCCACGCTGCCGCCCTGCCCGCCCGGAGCCCAGCTGGTGGGCATCGCCGGCACGGTGACGACGCTCTTCACCGTCCAGCACGCCATCGAGCCCTATGACGCCGCGCGCGTGCACGGCGGGGAGCTCACGCTCGCGGAGCTGGAGGCGCTGGCGGACCGGCTGAGTCGGCAGCCCGTGGCCGAGCGCCAGACGCTGCCCGGGCTGCAGCCCAAGCGCGCGGATGTCATCCCCGCCGGGGCCTTCATCCTGGTGGAGTCCCTCAAGGCCCTGGGTCTCGAGCGCTGCCGGGTCAGTGACCGGGGCCTGCGCTGGGGCCTCTTGTCGCACCGCTTCGGAGCCACCCCCTCATGAGCCGCCCCGCCGCCGTGGCCGGACCTCCCTCCACGACCGCCTCCGCCACGAGCACCCGCACCTACGCGCTGCTCATCCTCGCCCTCATCAACCTGGTCAACTACCTCGACCGGTACATCGTCACGGTGGCGCTGCCCTACATCCAGCGCGACTTCAAGCTCGACAACACCCAGGCTGGCATGCTCGGCAGCTTCTTCATGGTGGTGTTCATGCTGGCCTCGCCCATCAGCGGCTTCCTGGGCGACCGCATGCCGCGGCGCTACCTGGTGGCCGCGGGCGTGCTGCTGTGGAGCCTGGCCACGGGCGCCTCGGGGCTGGCGGCGAGCTTCACCGCGCTCATGGTGGCGCGCGCCTGCGTGGGCATCGGCGAGGCCGGCTACGGCGCCGTGGCCCCCTCCATCATCTCCGACCTCTACCCGCGCGAGCAGAGAACGCGCGTGCTGTCGTTCTTCTACATCGCCATCCCCGTGGGCGCCGCGGCGGGCTATGGGCTCGGCGGCTGGCTGAGCGAGGCCTACTCGTGGCACATGGCCTTCTTCGTGGGCGGCGTGCCGGGCCTCGTGCTGGGCGTCATGGCGCTGTTCATGCCCGAGCCCGAGCGCGGCGCCATGGACGGCCCCGAGGCGCAGAAGAAGCTGCCCTTCCTCGAGGGGCTCCGGGGCCTGGGCCGCAACGACGCCTTCTGGTGGACGACGGCGGGCTACACGCTGATGACGTTCGCCATCGGAGGCCTGGCCTTCTGGCTGCCCTCCTTCCTCGTCAACGAGCGCGGCCTCGTGGCGGACAAGGCGGGCTTCCTCTCGGGCGCGGTCACGGCGGTGGCGGGCCTGTCGGGCACCGTGGTGGGCGGCGCGCTGGGGGACAAGATGGACCGACGCCGACCGGGTGGAGGGCTGCGCCTGTCGGGCGTGGGCCTGCTCATCGCCGCGCCGCTCATGTACTTCTCGGTGCAGGTGGGCTCGCTCGAGCTCATGTTCGCGCTCGTGTTCCTGGCGCAGTTCTTCCTGTTCCTCAACAGCGGGCCCATCAACGCGGCCATCGTCAACGCCGTGCCCCCGGCCTTCCGCGCCTTCGCCATGGGGCTCAACGTGCTCTTCATCCACATGCTGGGCGATGCGCTGTCCCCCACGGCCATTGGTAAGCTGGCGGACATGCGCAGCCTCGGCTTCGCCATCGAGGTGAACGCGGTTCCCGTGATTCTGGGGGGACTCGCGTTATTGATGGCGAGCAAGGCGTTCCAGCGACAGAACGCCTGAGCCGGGAAGCCTCCCGGCTCGTCCTCCGCCGGGAGCCATCGTGAGCAGTCTGCTCTTCACCCCGCTGCAGTTGCGCGGGGTCACCCTCAAGAACCGCATCGCCGTCTCGCCCATGTGTCAGTACTCGTGCGAGGACGGCTTCGCCAACGACTGGCACTTCGTGCACCTGGGCTCGCGGGCCGTGGGCGGCGCGGGGCTCGTCCTCTTCGAGGCCAGCGGCGTCACCCCCGAGGGCCGCATCTCGCCGCAGGACCTGGGCATCTACAAGGACGAGCACGTGGCGCCGCTCGCGCGCATCGTGAAGTTCATCCACGAGCACGGCTCGGTGGCGGGCATCCAGATCGCGCACGCGGGGCGCAAGGCGTCCAAGACGCCGCCCTGGGACGGCGACAAGGCCGTGGCCCCCGTGGCGGGCGGCTGGGTGCCCGAGGCCCCCAGCGCCGTGGCGTTCGATGATCAGTCCACCATTCCCACCGCGCTCGACGCGGCGGGCATCCAGCGCGTCATCCGCGCCTTCGCCGACGCCACCGACCGCGCCAAGGCGGCGGGCTTCCGCGTGGTGGAGATCCACGGCGCGCACGGCTACCTCCTGCACGAGTTCCTCTCCCCGCTGAGCAACCAGCGCACGGACGAGTACGGCGGCTCGTATGACAACCGGGTGCGGCTCATCCGCGAGGTGACGCGCGCGGTGCGCCAGCGCTGGCCGGAGGATCTGCCGCTCTTCGTGCGCCTGTCCGCCACGGACTGGGTGGAGGGAGGCTGGACGCTGGACGACTCCATCCGGCTCGCCCGCCTGCTCAAGGAGGATGGGGCGGACCTCATCGACTGCTCCTCGGGCGCCATCATCCCCGGGGTGAAGATTCCCGCCGGGCCGAGCTACCAGGTGCCCCTGTCCGCGGGCGTCCGGGAGCACGCGGGCATCGCCACGGGCGCGGTGGGCTTCATCCAGTCCGCCTTCCAGGCCGAGAGCATCCTGCGCACCGGTCAGGCGGACCTGGTGCTGCTCGCGCGCGAGCTGTTGCGCGACCCCTACTGGCCCCTGCACGCCGCCCAGGAGCTGCACGCCCAGGTGGCCTGGCCCAAGCAGTACGCGCGCGCACAGCACTGATGAGCCCGACCCGCCGGACCCGCACGGGCGGCGTGTAGACGGGGCGCGCGGGGAGCGGCATACCTTCTGGACCATGCTCCCCGCCGCGACCCTCCGCCCCCCGCTGCACCGCCTGCTGGACGCCACCGCCCACGCCCGCCAGGGGCTCGTCGCGCATCCCCTCTACGCGCGGCTGGGCGAGCTGCCCGCCTTGCGGAGCTTCATGGGCGCCCATGTGTTCGCGGTGTGGGACTTCATGAGCCTGCTCAAGACGCTCCAGCGGCGGCTCACGTGCGTGGACGTGCCGTGGATGCCGCCCGCGGACATCGCCTGCGCGCGGTGGATCAACGAGATCGTCCTGGGCGAGGAGACGGACGAGGTGCGGCCGGGCGAGTACAGGAGCCACTTCGAGCTGTACCTGGAGGCCATGCGCGAGACGGGCGCGGACACCGGGCCCGTGCTCGGCATGCTGGAGAGGCTGCGCGCCGGGGCCCCGCTCGACACGGCGCTCGGCCACGCGCCCAAGCCCGCGCGCGCCTTCGTGAAACACACGCTCGCGCTCACCCACGCGAGCACCCACGAGGTGGCCGCCGCCTTCCTGCTCGGCCGGGAGCAGTTGTTGCCCGCGGTGTTCGAGCACATGCTCACGGCCGTGCGGCCCCTGGGCGCGCCGTGCGAGGCCCTGAGCCTGTACCTGGAGCGCCACATCCTCCTGGACGGCGGCGAGCACGGCACCCACGCGGCGTCACTGCTCGAGCGGCTGTGTGGGGACGACGCGCGCAAGTGGAGCGAAGCGGAGGCCGCGGCCCTGTCCGCGCTCGACGCGCGCCGCGCCCTGTGGGACGGCGTGCTCGCGGGTTAGGCGCCCTCGGGCAGTGGGATGCCGAAGTGGGACCAGAGGAGCTGGTCGCGCGCCTCCGTGGCCGCGAGCCTGCGCTCCACGCGGTGGCCGTCCTCGGAGAGGATGAGCCGGTTGCCCCGCAGCGTCACCCGGCCCCGCGGCGTCTTGCGCGTGCACAGGGACTCCGCGCGCAGGGGCGAGTCGGGCGCGGTCTGCAGCGCCCGGAAGCGCTCGGCGAAGTCCTCCAGGCGCCGGGGCGTGCGCGAGAACACGTAGAGCAGCCGACCCACGCCGCCCGGGGACTCCCGCGTCAGGCTCCACTCCTCGCCGTGGACGTCCAGGCGGAACATCCGCCCCGCCGAGGGCCAGCGCCCGGGCACGAGCGGCAGGGGCTCATCGAACGAGGCGCCGAAGCCCACGTCCACGAGCCAGCGCTCCTCCAGGGCCACCTCCAACACGAGGTGCTCGAAGCCGGACGGGGCGCGGGTGGAGTCCTCGGGGGCGACGCGCGCGGACAGGTACGACACCTGGAAGCCCAGCGAGCGCAGGAGCGCGGCGAACAGGGCGTTGAGCGCGTGGCGCATGCCGCCCCGGTGGCCCCGCACGAGCCGGTCGAACAGCACGTCCTCCTCGAGCGCGAGCGGCGCCTCGTCGAGGAAGAGCGCCAGGTTCTCGAAGGGGATGGTCTCCAGGTGGCGCACGTGCAGCGAGCGCAGGGCCTCCAGCGTGGGCTGGAGGGAGCCGCGGTAGCGCATGCGCTCGAGATAGAGTTCCCGCTCCATGGCCCGTCAGCATAGACGCGCCTCAGCGCGCGTTCTTCCGCACGGAGATGTCCACGACGAATTCCGGACCGTTCGCGGCGCCGTCTTGCGTCCACTCCAACACACCGGGCCGGTCATCGCCCGTCCACAAGCCCAGGAGCTCGTACGTCATCCACTGGGCCAGGGAGCGGCCCACGCGCTGCACGCTCTCGCGGGGCACCGTCGAGAGGGACGCCTGGGCCTCCATCAGCCCCCGCACGAGCCGCGCGGGCACCATCCAGCACTCGGCGCGCGGCGCGGGCGGCCCGAGGAAGAGGCAGAAGGAGGACTCGCTGCGGCCGAGCAGCTCGTCCACCTGCTCCCGGCCGAGCCGTAATTGCGGCGCCCACTGGCCCTCGCCCCGCGACTCCAGCTTGCGCGCCCGCACCAGCGCCGCGCGCTTCGTCGTGAGGAAGCCGTCCACGGCCACGTCCAGGACGAACGCCAGCGCCACGCCCGCGGGACGCGCGCCCTCCTCGGGCACGGGACCCCCTTCGGGCGCGGGCCGGCGGCGGAAGCGGAAGGACAGCTCGAGCGGCACCGGCTGACCCTGGGACAGGAGAATGGACAGGTCCGAGCGGATGCTGTCGAACTCGTGCGCCAGGTCCTCCAGGAGCCGCGTCATCAGGGAGGCCTCGTCCTCGCGGGCATGCTCCGGGTAGCGCGCGGAGAAGTCGCGCTCCACGCGGCCAAAGGCCCCCAGCAGCAGCTCCTCCAGGTCCCGGTCGCGCAGCCACGTGCGCCCGCCCCCGAGCGACAGGGCTCCCGCCGAGCGCAGGTGGCGCAAGGCGCCGGTGAGCGTGGCGGGTGTCTCGGGCTCGGCGGACTCCGGGCCCGCCGCGAGCCAGGCGTTGATGGCGCGCACGCGGAAGCGCACGCGCGTGGCGGGGTGCTCGCCCAGCTTGCGCAGGAGCCGCCGGTCCGTGGACGTCTTCACCAGCGACAGCGTCACCAGCTCCGCCTCGGAGGCGGCCGCGTCGGGCGCGCACCAGAGGAAGAACTCCATGGCCGCCTTGCGCAAGGGGGGCTTCCTCGCGCAGCGCTGAGCAACTTCCCGCCGCCACGCCGCGAGCTCGTCCGCGCCGGGCCGCCGCTCGGACTCCAGGCGCGGCCACAGCTCCGCGCACTCCTCGGCGAGCCAGCCCAGGGTGTCCGCCACCGCGAGGCCCCGCACGCGCTCGCGCCCCCGGTTGCGCCGCTCGAACGCCTCCGGCAGGCCCTGGCGCAGCGCCTCGCGGAACAGGTGCTCCTCCACCCAGAGCAGCACCAGCGCGAGCCCCGGCTCGGCCTTGGGCACCAGGTGCTCCCAGCACGTGTCCGCCACGCGCCGCCGCCGCGTGTACTCGCCCGGCTCGTGCAGGCTCGTCACCAGCGCGTGCAGCGCGCCGCGCAGGCCCTGCACCGGAGCCTCGAAGTGGCCCAGGAGCTCACTCAGGTTCTGGATGACCGACACCGACCCTCCCTCCTCCAGATTCCGGGCGAGCAACAGGCTCGCCCGCGCGCACCACCGCGCCTCGCGCTTGCCCTGGGGATAGCTGCCCAGGAAGCCGCGCAGCTCGCCCGGGCCCTCGGCGCTGGCCACCAGTTGGAAGAGCTTCTCCTCCAGGATGTCCCGGCACTCGGCCCACGGGATGCGCGTGGCGCGCTCGCGGATGAACGTCACCAGCTTGTCGCGGCCCTCGCGCAGGTGGGGCAACAGCTCGCGGAGTTGATCCAACCGGCCGATGAGCCGCTTGTCCGAACCGAGCAGGACCTTGAGGTCCACCTCCACGCCATCCTTCACGCCATCATTGAAGCGCAGCACCCGGCCGTCGAACGCGCAGCGCACGCCGCCCACCAGCCGCCGCAGCGCGTCCGGGTGCCGCTTGAGGTGGCGCGCGAGCACCTTGCCGAGCTCGCCCTCCACCTGCCGCGTGAGCGCCCCGACCTCCTCGCTCTCACCGCGCCCGTCCTCCCGCCAGGACTGCACGAGCTGCGCCCGCCGGGCGATGAGCCGCTGCAAGAGCTCGCTCGGCGCGTCCGAGTAGGGCCACAGCAGCTCCCCACAATGGGCCATGAGGAACAACAGCTCGCCCGGGGAGCGCGGGCCCGTGTCCAGACGGGTCCAGGTCGCCGAGCGCGCCTGCTCGCGCTCCTCCAGGGTGGCCCGGCGCAACCAGTCCGAGAGCTGCTCGGCCCACTGGGGACGCGAGGCCAGCAGCGCCTCGGGCGTGGCGCCCGCGACCTGCGCGTAGAGGGCCTGGAGGGGATCCGGCCAGGGATGTTCGCCGAGGAGCATGCGCGTGGGCGTCCCTAGCGACCCGCGACCACGTCGACCGGAGCCCCGGTCCCGTCCAGCCGCGGCCGGTACTCGCCCGCGAGCCCCTCCACGGCGTCCGACAGGGCGCTGCCCTCCTCCACCAGCCGCTCCTTGAGCTTGGCCCGGCTGCCCAGGGAGAAGAACACGGCCACGTCGTGCCACACCACGGCCCAGCGCTCGGACAGGTAGAGCGTGAGCAGGCCGAGCAGGGGCACGCCCACCAGGGCCACGACCCCCGCCCCGGTCCCGCCCGTCCACCAGGCGACCGCCGTGAGCGCCGCCCACCAGCCCCAGGACACCACCCACGCGGTGAGGAACTTCACCGTCGCCTGCACGTCCAGCTCGGCGCGGCGGCTCGCCCAGCGCGGCACGAGGTAGGGCACGTAGAAGAGCACGAGGCCCAGCATGAACAGGGGCAGGCCCACGGCGAGCAGGAGCAGGTTCTTCACCACGAAGCGCGCCACGGGCACCGGGCGGTACTCCAGGGACAGGTCCGTGGGGTCCGCGCGCACCAGCGACAGCCGCCAGTAGAAGGACATGAAGTCGCCGCGCATCTTCGCGAAGCGCTCGGGCTGCTCGGCGCGGAAGAGTTGCAGGCCCCGCGCCCAGTAGCGCAGCCGCTCGGGATCCGTCGCCTGCTTCTGCCGCAGGGCGTAGAGGCCCTCGGCGAGCTGGAGCAGCGGCAGGTCCTCCCACTGCTCCAGGTTGAGCGTCACCCCGCGCAGGGCCCCGGCGATGCGCTCGGTGAGCGCGCGCACGGCGGCGGACTCGCCCGCGTCGTCGGCGGGCAGGAAGTCGCGCACCTCGATGGGCGTGCCCATCTCGATGAGCACCTCGCTGCGAAACAGGTGCTTGTCCGCGTAGGTGAGGCCCACGGGCACGATGCGCACCGCCGCCCCCTGCCGCGCCGCCCCGAGCGCGATGCGCGCCGCGCCCGTCTTCAGCTCCGCGAGCGAGGGTTCCGAGTGGCTCTTGCCCTCGGGAAACAGGGTGATGGCCCGGCCCGCCACGAGCGCGCCCCGCGCCGCGTCCAGCGTGCCCTCGTTGCGCCCCATCTGCGAGGGGTCGTCCTGCTTGCGGTACACGGGCAGCGCGCCCAGGCCCTTGAGCAGCCAGCCGATGACGGGCAGCCGGAAGAGCGGCTCCTTGGCGAGGAACGTCACGTGCCGGCGCGTGAGCATGAACACGAGCGCGGGATCGATGAGCCCATTGGGGTGGTTGCCCACGAAGATGACCGGCCCCTCGGGCTCGGCCTGGGGCGAATGGACCTTCACCCGGTAGAAGAGCCGCAGCAACAGCGCCACCACCGTCCGTACGAAGCTGTAGAACACGGGCGGCAGTGTACACCGGGAAACATCCGGGATCCGCTCCCCCGCCCGCTCGCCTGTCGGAGGGCCCGGGGGATGGCCCGGGAGAGGACCCGGGCTAGAAGGCGCCGATGCTGAAGTGCAGCTGGCCCACGGACTCGTTGAGCGTCTCGTCGGGGTCCAGGTTGACGCCCACGTCGAAGGCGAGCGGTCCCACGGGGGTGATGTAGCGAAAGCCCACGCCCATGGAGTAGCGCAGCGCCAGGGCCTGGTACTTCGTGCGGTCCAACCACAGGTTGCCCGCCTCCAGGAACAGGCCCAGGTCGAACGAGGGCCGCACCGGGAAGCGCAGCTCGGTCTTGGCCAGGGTGAACAGCTCACCGCCCTCGCTGATGGGGGGCTGGCCGCCGAGCAGGGTCAGCAGCTCGGCGCTGCACGCCGCGGGGTGGACGAGCGAGCGGCAGTAGCCCACCTGTCGGCGCAGCTCCGTGCGCCGGTCCTCACCGAGGATGCCGTCCTCGCGAAAGCCGCGCAGGCTGTTGGAGCCGCCGAGGAAGAAGCGCTTGGAGCCGATGACGCGCGCGTCGGTCACCAGGGGCACGATGGTGCCGGCCCGGAGGGACACGGCCAGCACGGCGCGCGAGGACAGGGGCGCGTACACACTCACGTTGCCCGACAGCTTCACGCCGTTGATGGGCAGCGCCGTCAGCGGCTCGCCGCTGGCCGTGGTCTCGTAGGAGCGCAGGTCCCGCATCCACTCGGCGCTGGTGGACACGAGGAGCCCCTTGTGGGGATTGCCCGGGTTGTCGCGCAGGTCCATCGCCAGCGACGAGCGCAGGGAGTGCAGGATGAAGAAGCCGTACGGGAAGCGCAGGCGCTCCTGGTCCGCCCGGTCCAGCGTGGCGGGAGGGCGGCTGCCGGACTGCAGCAGGTTGCCCTCCAGCTCGTACTGGAGGGCGAAGTTCAGCCAGCGGATGATGGACCAGTCCAGGCCCGTCACGGCGGCGATTCGCGAGGACAGGTAGGACGGCCGCTGCACGCGCTCGGCGATGAGGTCCAGGCGCGCGCCCACGTCCAGGGGCAGCAGGCCGTGGAGCCGGGGCTGCGCCGCCGACAGCACGGCCCGGCCACCGAAGGCGCTCAGCCAATCGTAGGCGCCCAGGCGCGGGCACTCGTCCGGGAGCGTGGCGCACGTCACGCGGAGGGCCGAGGCCGCCTGGATGCCCTGGGCGCTCAGCCCCACGTAGTTGAGCTTCAGCCGGCCCGACAGGTTGAGCCCACGTCCATCCACGTTGGTGCGCGCCGCGTCCAGCACCACGCGGGGACCTTCCGACAGGAAGTAGCCGCCCGCGATCTCCCCCTCCCACCGGGGCCGCTCGCGCACCTCCACCACCACGTCCTTGCTCGCCTCGGGCACGTCCGGCTTGTCCAGCCGCACCGTCACCTGCCGGAAGATGTTGAGCAGCACGAGCCGACGCTGGCTGTCGAAGAGCTTCTCCGGCGACAGCACCTCGTCCTCGCGCAGGCGCACCGTGTCGCGAACCACCTCCTCGTAGGTGCGCTGGGTGCCCCGCACGAGCAGCCGACCCAGCCGCACCTGGGGGCCGGGCTCCATGCGGAACAGCAGCTCCACGCCCGTGTCGGCCCGACGGGGCTCCGCCTCCACGCGGGCGAAGAGGTAGCCCTCGCGGTTGAGCTGCGTGACGAGCGCGCGCCGGGCGAGCTCCACCGTGTCCGGGTTCAGGGCATCCCCGGTGCGCACCTCCACGAAGCGCCGGCCGTCGAAGCCCGCCGGGCCACCCTCCAGCTGCACGCCCGCCACGAGCAGCTGCGCGCCCTCGCGCACGTCGAACCAGGCCTCGGCCGTTCCCGTCGTCAGGTCCACCGCCACCCGGACGAAGCGCACCTCGGCCTCCAGGTAGCCCCGCTCCCGGTAGGCCTCCGTCATCGTCTCGGCGGCATCCCGGTAGGCCTCCTCGACGAAGACCGTGGCCGGCTCGCTCAACCACTCGGGCGGTCCACCGCGCGCGCCGACCGGGCCCATCTCCGCCACCCCGCTCAAGCGCGGCGGCGAGGAGGGCTGGGGCGTGTTGAGCCGCACGCGCTCGGCGAGCAGCTCGCGCAGCGTCTCCGGGGAGAAGACGGTGTTGCCCCGGAAGTGCACCCGGCGCATGCGCAACGGCCGGCCCTCCTCGATGTCGAAGGCGAGCACGCGCGCCTCCCCATCGGGCCGGTCCACCTCGCGCACCTCCACGTGCACGCCGTGAAAACCCCGGTAGCGGTAGAAGGACTCGAGCTGCCGCGTCATGCGCGCCACCGCGAGCTCCTCCAGGGGCTCGGAGACGTCGTGCTGGAGCACGCGCGAGAGCAACGTGTCCGAAAAGTGGTGGTTCCCATGAAAACGGACACGGTAGTGGGGCCCGGCGGACACGGGCACCACCACCGTCGCCGCCCCACCCTCCTCCTCGAGCAGCGGCTGGCCCACGGTGGCGAGCCAGAAGCCCCGCTCGCGCAGCAGCGCCTGCAGGCGCACGAGGCCCGCGTCCAGACCGCCGCGGTCCAGCACCCCGCCCACCCGCAGGCCCAGGGTGTCGAGCAGCTCGGGAAGCGCGAGCCCTGGACTGCCCGTCACCGACACGGCGGCCACCTGGGTGGGCCGGCCCTCGAAGACGGTGAAGACGAGCGCCACGCCGCCCGGCGCGGACTCGCGCGTGAGCTGGATGCTCGCCTCGTTGTAGCCCTGCCGTCCGTAGGCGCGGGACAGGGCGGTCACGGCCGCGCCCAGCGCGTCCTCGTCGAGCCGCTGGCCCACGACGAGCCCCTCGGCGCGGAGCACCTCGAGCAGCGTGTCATCCCGGAGGATGACGTTGCCCTCCACCTCCACCTTGCGCACGACCTGGATGGGCGTGAGCTCGAACACCACGCGCACCCCGCCGGACTCGGGCACCGAGCGCACCACGATGTCGGCGAAGCGCTCGCTGGCCCACAGGCGCTCGACCGAGCGGCGCACCGCGCGCGCCGACAGGGGCTGGCCCGTGCGCACCGCCACCAGGTCCGCGAGCCCCTTGGCGTCCACGCCCTCCGGCAGGTGCAGCTCCACCGACGCCACCGTGGGGGCGTCCTCCCGCGGAAGCTCCTGCGCCGCCGCGGGCCCTGTCCCGAGCCACAGCGCGCACACGAGCACCCACCGGAGGACGAGCCGCAGGTGGGCGGGACTCCAGGAGGCGGCGGCGGGCCGGCGGCGAGGGGGTGGGCGGGGCGAGACCAAGGACGTCTTCCAATCCTAGGACGACCCATGAGGAACTTCGACACCAACTCGCGCTACTGCGATTCCCACCCCAGCTTGAGCTCGAGTCCGAGGTTGCCCAGGGTTCCCAGGGCCGTCTCGGGATGCTCGTTGTCCCACTGGAGCTGGGCGGAGAGCCGGTCGTCGAAGCGGTACTCGGCCCGGGCCCGGGTGCCGCGCCCGCTCACCGGCTGGCTCAGGCCAATCTTGAGCTGCTCGGTGAGGAACTTCGACTCCAGGCGAGCGGTGGGCTCGGCCTGCTGCGTGGCGTCGTTGTAGGTGGTGGAGATCTGCAAGGACATGTCCTTGAGGAAGGGGTTGTCGGGCAGGAAGCGCTTCACCTGCCGGTCCAACCCGGACATGTTGAAGAGCGCCTCGGCGGCCAGGCCCGCGCCGGCGGAGGCGACCGTGTCCCGGTCCGTGCTCATCACCCCCAGGGTGAGCAGCGAGACGATCTCGCCCTCGGGCAGGGCCGGCTCGGTGGAGAACACCACCTGGGGCGCGGCGGGTCGGCCGTAGGCGTGCAGCTTCACCTGGTACTCGCGCACCTGGGTCTGGGCACGCATCTCGAACACCGGATCGATGCTGTAGCGGTCCTGGAACTCCACCTGGCCGCGGCTGATGGTGAACTGGTTGTTGCGGAAGAAGACCTGGCTGTTGGCGTCGGTCTCCACGGTGCCGAGCACGCCGGGGCGGGCGTTGGTGCCCGTGAGGCGCACCGCGCCGAGCAGCCGGGCCCGGGCCAGGTTGTTGTCCACGGCGACGTCGCTCAGGTTGAGCCCCACGTCCAGGGTGAGGTACTCGCGGGGCCGCTCCGCCGTGGGCGAGGGCAGCACGATGCGGCGCGACAGGCGCTTGAGGATGTCCTCCAGCTCCAGGCCCCGGCGGTAGCGCAGGTTGCGGATGTCCAGCGAGCCCCCGAGCCGCAGCGCGTCCGGGTTGCCCGACAGGGTGAGGGAGCCGGTGGCGTTGAACGGCAGGTCCTCGTGGAAGCGCGCGGACACGTCGGACAGGTACATGTTGAGCGCCAGCTCCGCGGGCTGGAAGTCGCGCAGCCGCACGTCGCCCGAGGCCTGCATGCGGCCCTCATTGAGCACGCCGTACAGGGACTCCAGGAGCACGCGCTGCTCGGAGAACTCCACGCGGCCATCCAGGGAGCGCACGGACACGGGCAAGTCCCTCAGGGCGCCGCGCATGTCGGAGATGAGCGCCGTGCCCGCCAGCGCCGGGCGGGAGGGCTTGCCCGTGGCCACCGCGGTGAGCTCCACGCGGCCGCCGGTGCGCACGAGCTGGGGCGAGAAGGACTCGAGCAGCCGCAGGTCCAGGGCGCCGCGCAGGAAGAACTCCATCTGCTCGGTGCCGGCCCACCCCGTGGCGGACAGCTCCGTGTCCGGCCCGCGGAACACGAAGGACGGCACGCGCAGCCGGTCGTTGTCGTACTCCAGGAGGATGGGGCCATCGTTCTCGCCGGACAGCTCGCCACGCGACAGCGCGAGCCGCTCCACCCGGGTGCGCATGCGCAGGGCCTTGGTGTCGAGCAGCGCGCCGCTGGCCTCCACCACCGCCTTGACCGCGCCGGACATGCCCTGGGTAATGGCATGGGTGGGCAGGAGCGGACGGATCTCCGGCAGCTCCAGCGTCACCATGGCCTCGAAGGGATAGGGCTCCTTGAGCCGCAGGGAGAGGATGCCGCTCGTGTCGCGCGAGGGGCGGCCGGCCACCTGCAACTGCAGGCCTTCCAGCCGGGCCTCGAGCCCCATGTTGCCCAGGTTGCGCTCGGCGAACGTCACCCGGGGACCCCAGACCCGGGCCGTGGTCACCGGCAGGTCCGTGGTGCCCGACACCTTGCCCTCCAGGGCCAGCACGCCCTCCACGCCGAGCCGCTTCGCCGACTCCTGGCCCACGAGCTCCGCCAGGGAGAGGTTCTCGCCCCCGAAGCGGTAGTCCAGCTCACCCTTCGTCGGGCCGGACAGTCCGAAGGTGCCCTCCACCCAGGTGAGGCCCAGGGGCCCCTCGAGCGTCGTGCGCTCGAGCACCATGGCGCCCTCGCGGTCGAAGCGCAGCCGCGTCGAGCCGTCGCCCATGCGCCGCCCGTAGTAGAGGGTGTTCTTGAAGTCCAGGGCCACCAGGCCCTCGAACTCGTCCAGCGGGCTGTCGATCTCCACGCGGCCCGAGGCCTCGCCCACCAGCGGCCCCTGCATGAGCGAGACGTTGGGGTGCAGGGGGGCGATGACGTCGATGATGTCCTCGATGCGGCCGCGCGGCACCTGCACCTCGGTGCGCAGGTGCAGCGCGCGGCCGAAGGTGAGCGCGGCGTTGCCGAAGTACTGGGTGCGCCCCTTCTGGCCGGAGAACATGGGCAGGCCCATGACCTTGTCGTGGTACGTGACGCGCCCCTGCACCACGCCCAGGTCGAAGTTCCAGAAGTCGAAGTCGCGCAGGGACAGCTCCGCGCCGATGCGCACGTTCGCGTAGGGCCCTTCCACGGTGGTGCTCACCGTGCCCCGGCCCGCCCAGGCGAGCCCCGCGATGTGGCCGAAGTCCGACAGGTCCACGTCGCCCCCGGCGCGCACGGTCATGCCCTTGTGGGCCTCGAAGAAGAGCGTCACGTCCCCGCCGATGCGCGAGCGGCCCGTGTCGATCTGCACCTCGGAGAAGGTGACGCGGTCGGGCAGGAGCGCGAGCCGCGAGCGCACGTGGCCGCGCTCGTAGGTGAGGAAGGTGAGGCCCTTGTTCGCGGGTGCATCGAACGCGCGCGAGGCCAGCGTGAAGCGGCCATGGTGGAAGTCCAGGTCACCCGACACGCTGAACCGGGGCCACAGCGTGCCGGACAGGTGCGCCTTGGCCGTGGCGGGGAAGTCCACCCACGAGCCCGTCAGCCCGCTCTTCTCCAGGATGCGGCCGAACGACGCGTCGCGCGTCTCCAGGTTCACCGACACGGGCAGCCCCGGCCTCAGCCCGAGCGTGCCCGTGAGCCGCAGCTCGCCCTGTCCGATGGGCACGCGCATCTGCTCCACCGTCACCTGGTCGCCGCTGTACACGAGCCGCGCGGAGAGCGCGCCCGGCGTGTACTTGTCGTAGACGAGCCCGCTGCCCGACAGCTCGGCGGACACCGTGGGGGCCTCCGGCCGGCCGTTGATCGTCAACCGGGTCCAGAGGTGGCCCTGGGCGGGCGCGGGCAGCACCCCCACGCGCGAGAGCGTGCGCAGGGGCAGGAACACCTGGGCGTCGAGCGCGAGCACCGGCTCGCACAACCGCTCCACGCGGCCCGAGATGTTCACCGTCACGTCATCGAGCGTCGCCTCCGCCCGGTCCACCTCCAGCAGGGCCTCGTCGACGTCCAGGCCTCCGGAGAGCGCGAGCCGCCCGAGGACGAGCTCGCGCCCCGGCCCCAGCCGCACCAGACCCCGGCGGCCCTCCACCTCGAACTCCTCCTCGCCCCAGCGCTCGCGCAGGTTCACGTCCAGCTCGGACAGCTCCACCTGCCGGCCCTCGGGCAGCACGAGCTTCACCTCCGCGCCGGTGATGGCCAGGCGCCCGAGCCGCAGCCGCCTCAGGGGCACGAGCGGACAGGTACCCGGCGCGTCCTCGCGCGGAGGCCGGGGCCGCGACAGGTCCAACACGAGCCGGGGCCGCTGGATGCGCACCTGATCGATGGGGAACTGGCCGGAGAAGGGCGTGGGCAGACCGAGCTGGATTTCCGCCACGTCCGCCGCGAGCAGGGGCGTGTCCTGGCCCTTCTGGGTGAGGGACACGTCGCGCAGCACGAGCCGCTGACCGAGCGGATCCACCTCGCACTGCCCGATGCCCACCTCCAGGCCGATCAGCGCCGGCAGGTGGCGCCGCGCCTGGGAGCAGAGGGCGTCCCAGGCCGTGCGCGTGCGCAACAGCAGCACCGTCCCCAGCACGAGCAGGAGGACGACGAGCCATGGCGGCACACGCCGCGCGCTCTGCTGCCGGTTCCTTGGGACCAAAACCGCTACAGCTTACCCAGTCCCTCGAGGTAACGGTCGATCTCCGCGAGGTCCACCTTCGCGGTGCCTGGCCGGCTGGCTGCTGCCTGGGGGGCGCGGGCCGGGGCCTCGGCCGCCGAGGAGCCCTGCAATCCCAGGTTCTCCGCGATCTTGTGGATGAGCTTGTCGCCGAGCGAGGCCTCGCGGGCGAGGAAGCCCTCGAACAGGGCGTTGTCGCAGATGCTGTTGATGACGCGCGGGGTGCCCCCCGAGTGCTGGTGGATGGCCAGCAGGGCCTCGGGGGTGAAGGGCATGCGCGAGGAGCCCGCCAGCCGCAGGCGGTGCTTGATGTAGGCCTCGGTGGACTCGGCGGTGAAGGGCTCGAGCTTGTAGCGCAGCGCCACGCGCTGGGCGAGCGGCGGGTCCAGCTTGAGGTTCCGCTCGATCTCCGGCAGGCCGAAGAACACGAAGGAGATGAGCTTGCGCTCGGGCACTTCCAGGTTGAGCAACCCCCGGAACTCCTCCATCAGCTCGCGCGTCTCGAGCATCTGGGCCTCGTCGATGAGGACGACGGCCTTCTTGCCGGACTCGTAGATTTGCAGGAGCCGCTGGTAGAGCTGCGAGAGCAGGGCCAGCTTCTCCTGGGCGGGGTTCTCCACGCCCAGTTGCAGGGCGATGCGGCGCAGGAGCCAGTTGGCGGTGATGCCCGAGTGGATGATGACGAGCAGCGCGGCCTCGTACTCGGACTCGGGCAGCGAGTCGAGCATGCGGCGCGCCAGCGTCGTCTTGCCCGCGCCGATGTCCCCCACGAGGATGGACAGACCCTTCATGTAGCTCACGGCGTGCATGAGCCGGGTCAGGGCCTGGGAGTGCTGAGCCGAGTTGTAATAGAAACGGCTCACCGGAGCGTTGGAGAAGGGCTCCTGGGAGAGTTCGAAGTAGTCGAGGTAGGTGGTCATGGGCTCGGCGAACCTCTGACTGCGCTAGACGTAGCCGACCTTACGCGGCTTGGCGGCCGGGGTGGGGGCCGCCGCCACGGGACGTGCCCCCGACGGGGGCGCGCCACTGCCGCCCCGCCCCCCGCCCGGAGGCTTGGCCGGGGTGAGGGGATCCGCCACCGGCGACGTGGTGGCGGCCAGGCGGTCCACGTGGCCCTGGGCATCGCGGAAGCGCGGGTCCAGCTCCGCCACGCGCTGGTAGTGGTAGAGCGCCTTGCCGAGCTCGCCCACGGCCTCGTAGGCCGTGGCCAGCTCGAAGCCGAGGGCCTTGGACACCTCGGGCGTGGCGTGCTCGGAGCCGAGCGCCTGCTTGAAGGTGCCCACGGCCGCGCGGGCATCGCCCTTCTGCACCTGGAGCATGCCGGTCATCGTGAGGCAGTCCAGCTCGCGCTTCTTGCCCAGGGAGCCCTCGCGCGCCACGGCGAACTCCTGGAGCGCGTCGTCGATGAGGCCCATCTCCCGGTAGGCGATGCCCAGGTCGTAGTGCGTGTCCACGTCCTCGGGCTTGACCACCTTGGCCAGGCCCTTCTTGAACTCGGCGAACACCTCTTCCACCGAGTACTGGAAGTCCTCTTCCACGGCGGCGGGCGCCGGCGGCTCCGCGCCGCTCAGGTCCCCGAACTCCCCGGCGAGCTCCGCCGCCAGGTCGAACGCATCGCGCTCCGCCGGGGACTCGCCCAGGGCGGGCACCGCGGGCACGGCCACGGGCTCGGACGGCGTCTCGGGCTCCTCGGCCGCCGGGGACTCCCCCGACTCGAGCGCCTCGAGCTTCTCCATCAGCTCGCTGGCGCGCGCATGGCCCGGGAAGGCGATCATCACCGTCTCGAGGATCTCCCGCGCTTCATCGTAGATGCCCTGATCGATGAAGAAGCTCGCCTCGTCGCACTCCTCGCCGCCCGGCTCTTCCTCGGGCTCCTCGACCACCGGGGCCACGGGCTGGGGCGGCGCCTTGGGCGCGGCGGGCGCCGGGGCCTTGGCGGCCGGAGCGGCGGGCGCCGGGGCCTTGGCGACCGGAGCGGCGGGCGCCGGGGCCTTGGCGACCGGAGCGGCGGGCGCCGGGCGGGCCACCACCACGGGGACGGGCTCGGGCTCGGGCTCCGGGAACGTCTCGGGCTCGGGCTCCGGCTCCGGGAACGTCTCGGGCGCGGCGAAGGACTCGGGCTCGTCGAACGCGTAGGGCTCGACGACCGGCTCGTCCTCGCCGAGCACGGCCTCCCCTTCCGACGTCTGCTCGGGCTCGGAGTCCAGCTCGAGCGCGTACTCGGACCCCGAGTCCGACGTGTCCGCGTCGAAGCTCAGCCCGCCCACCTGCGTGGGCGACGGCTCGTCCTCCCCGAGGGACAGGGACAGACCGGCGTCGTCCGACACCAGGGCCTCGTCCTCGTCGGAGGAGGCCGCCAGCGCGTCGTCGTCGGACGCCTCCGGCATGTAGACGGTGGTGGCCTCCTCGGGCTCCTCGTCGGAGCCGAACAGGGGCTCGTCCCCCGCGATGACGGCGCCGGGCTCGTCCTCGAGCACCAGGCCCGCGTCGGCATCCTCCGGCGGCAGGCTGAACTCGCCGGAGACGATCTGCGCGTCCTCGTCGTGCTCGTCGCTCGCGGAGACGAGCGCCAGCTCATCGCCCATGGGCTGGGCGAGCGCATCCTCGGGCGCGTCGGCCACGACGATCTCGTCGTCGTTGGAGTCCACGAGGATGGCGTCCTCGGCCACCGACTCCACGTTGGAGCCCGTGGTGGGCATGGCCTCGTCCGACTGGAGCACGGACAGGAAGGCGGGCACCTCGGGGTGGCCAGGGTTCTGCTGGAGGATGGTGGCCAGGTACGGCTGAGCGCGCTGCACCTCGGCGCGGCGCGTGCACAAGCGCAGCACGTTGAGCAGCTGCTCGCCCGCCTGGGCCATGTTCCCGGAGGCGACGTAGATGTGGTACGCCTTCTCGTGCGCGTCGAGGTTCTCCGGGTCCACCGCGAAGATCTTCCGCAGGTGATCCAGCGCTTTGTCGTGCAGGCCGTACTTGACGTAGACCTCGGTCTCCGTGAGCAGCTTGGAGAACTGGTCCTTGCCCACCGGCGCCGTGGACACGGGCGCGGGCGCGGCCGCGAAGACACCGGACGGCGTGCCGCCCATGCCCGCGGGAGGAGACGCGGGCGCCGCGGGCGCGGCCGCCACGGGCATCGCCATGGAGGGCCGGGCGGGAGCCGGCGCGGGCGCGGGGGCCGGTGCGGGCGCCGCCGCGGCGGGAGCGCTCGTCTGCGGGCCCGAGGACTGCCACGCCAGCAGGTCGGCGTCGGAGGGGTCCAGCTCCGCGACGCGGTTCCAGATGTCGTTGGCGTCCGCGTTCCGGTCGCGCTCCTGGTAGACCTTGGCGAGTTCCTTGTAGACGGAGACGGTCTTGGCCGTCTGGCCGAGCCCCTGGAAGGCCTGGGCCAGCATGCCGAGCGTCTCGACGTCCCGACCGTCCGCCTTGAAGCACACCTGGAGCCGGGCGAGCGCGCGCTTCCAATCCGAGCGCGCGAGGTACTGCTGGGCCAGGTCCTTGGCCAGCGCGACGTTGTCGGGGTCCAGCGTGGCCAGACGCTCGGCCACGCGGAACCAGTCATCCATCCGGTTGTTGCGCTTGAGGTACTCGGCGGCCTTCTTGAACTCCTGGGCGGCCTCGCGCGCCATGTTCTCGCGTGCGTAGAGCTCGGCGAGCTTGATCTTCGACGCCACGTTCTCGGGGTCGAGATCCACCATCTTCTTGAGCGTATCCAGCGAGTTCTTGACGTCGCCCGACTTGTCGTAGTGGTTGGCGACGATCTGGAAATACGCCATGGCCTCGGACATCAGTCCGAGCTGCTGGTGGAGCTCCGCCAGCTTGAGGTTCACGTCCAGCAGGTTGGGGTTGAGCTTGAGGACCTGCTTGTAGAGCGCGACGGCCTTGAGGAAGAAGCCGTCCGTCGAGTAGCCCTCGGCCACCTTGGTGAAGTAATGGGCCGCCTGGACGTTGTCGTTCTTCTTCTGGAACAACTCCCCCATCTTCTGGAGGACGCGACCGTCCTTGGGATCTACGTCCAGGACCTTCTGATACTCCTTGATGGCCTTGTCGTAGGCACCCTTCGCGACGAGCTTGGCGGCGGCTTCGATGATCTTGTTCTTGTCCATCGAGCGTGGGCTTCCTGCCGAGCGAACCCCCTGGAAAGGCTGGGGTTTCTGCTTCCTTCAAGGAGACTGCGAGGGAGGGGGGAGGCTAGCGGAATCATCCCTCGGGGGTCAAGGAATCCACCCTCCCCCCATACCCGGGGAGCGTCATCGGTCGGGCACGGCGGACGGCGAGTCAACCCGTCAGGGCGTCTCCTCGATGGCCTTGCGCAGGCGGCGGGTGCCCGTCTCGCTCGCCAGGAGCCGCTCCACGAAGCGCGTGTCGTAGTTGCCCTCGATGAAGGACTCATCGGCGAGCGCCGCGCGGTGGAAGGGAATGTTGGTGCGGATGCCCTGCACCACGTACTCGCCCAGGGCGCGCTGCATGCGGCGGATGGCCGTGGGGCGATCCTCCGCGTACACGATCAGCTTGGCCATCAGGCTGTCGTAGTACGGCAGCACGGTATAGTTCCCGTAGGCACTGGAATCCACCCGCACGCCATAGCCACCCGGCGCGCTGTAGGCGGTGATCTTCCCCGGCCAGGGCGCGAAGGTGACAGGGTCCTCGGCGTTGACGCGGCACTCGATGGCGTGCCCCCGCATCTGGATGTCTTCCTGGGTGCGCTGCAGGGGCTCGCCCGCGGACAGCTTGATCTGCTCGCGCACCAGGTCGATGCCCGTGACGAGCTCGGTCACCGGGTGCTCCACCTGGATGCGGGTGTTCATCTCCATGAAGTAGAACCGCCCGTTCTCGTCGAGCAGGTACTCGATGGTGCCCACGTTGTTGTAGCCGAGCTTCTCCATGGCGCGCACGGAGACCTCGCCCATCTGCTGGCGCAGCTCGGGGGTGAGCGCCGGCGAGGGGCTCTCCTCGATGAGCTTCTGGTGGCGCCGCTGCACCGAGCACTCGCGCTCGCCCAGGTGGATGACGCGCCCGTGCTCGTCGGCCACGACCTGGATCTCGATGTGGCGCGGCTTCTCCACGTAGCGCTCGATGTACAGGTCGCCGTTGCTGAAGGAGGCCACCGCCTCGGCGGACGCCGTGGCGAACGCCTGGGCCAGGGCCCCCGGCTCGCGCACGATCTTCATGCCCTTGCCGCCACCGCCCGCCGCCGCCTTGAGGATGACCGGAAAGCCGATCTCCCGGGCGAAGACTTCCGCCTCACGCGCGTCCTTCACCACGTTGGGGCTGCCGGGCAGCAGGGGCAGGTTCGCCTCACGCGCCGCCTGACGGGCCCGCACCTTGTTGCCCATGAGCCGGATCATCTCCGGCCGGGGCCCGATGAAGTGGATCTTGCAGTCCTGGCAGACCTTGGCGAACTCGGCGTTCTCCGACAGGAAGCCGTAGCCCGGGTGGATGGCATCCGCGCGCGTGATCTCCGCCGCGGACAAGAGCTGCGGGATGTTGAGGTAGCTCTCCTTCGAGGCGGGCGGACCGATGCACACCGACTCGTCGGCGAAACGCACATGCAGCGCGTTGGCGTCCGCCGTGGAGTGCACCGCCACGGTGGCGATGCCCAGCTCCCGGCAGGCACGGATGACACGCAGGGCGATCTCCCCGCGGTTGGCGATCAGCACCTTCTTGAACACGATGTCGTGCCTCCGCGGGGCGCCCATGGCGCCCGCGTATGTCAAACGGGCTCGATGCGGAACAGTACCTGGCCGAACTCGACCGGCTGTCCATTCTCCACGAGGATCTCCGCCACGCGACCCGCCACGTCGGCCTCGATCTCGTTCATCAGCTTCATGGCCTCGATGATGCAAAGCACCTGGCCCTTCTTCACCACCGCGCCCACCTCCACGAAGGAGGGCTGGTCCGGGGCGGGCGTCCGGTAGAACGTCCCCACGAACGGGCTGGTGACGCCATGGCCGGGCTTCTCGGCCGGCGCCCCCGCGGCGGCGGGCGCCGACACGGGCATGGCCGGGGCCGGGGCGGCCAGGGGCGCGGCCACCACCGGAGCGGGGCTCACCGAGGGCGCGATGGGCGCCGCGTGCACGATGGTCGGCGCGGGAACGTGTCCCCGGCGGATGAACAGCCGCTCATCGCCCTTCTGCCACACGAGCCGCGTCACTTCCGAGGCCTCGAGGATTTCCACGATCTGCCGCAGCGACTCCACGTCCAACGACGTGGTGTTGCCCTCGACGCGGACACTCTCGGCCCGTGCGGCGGGCGCGGACTCGCTCCGGATGCTCTTGCGCTTGCTTGCCACTTTCCGTCCCCTCCCTGGGCCGCGATGGGCCGACTTAGCTCGCGACCGCCACGCGCGTGAGGTACTTGCCCCCCTCGCGCGTGTCGATCTTGAGGACGTCGCCCTCGTTGATGAACAGCGGCACGTTGACCTCGAAGCCCGTCTCCAGCGTCGCGGGCTTCAGGGCGCCGGACACCGTGTCACCGCGCACGCCCGGGTCGCACTTGACGACCTTCAGGTCCACCGAGTTGGGCAGCGTCACGGTGATGGCCTTGCCGTTCCAGAAGAGCACCTCGACGTCGATGTTCTCCTTCAGGAAGTTCTTCGCCTCGCCGAGCACCTTCTCGCCGATGAAGGTCTGCTCGAAGTTGCGCTTGTCCATGAAGTAGTAGTCGCCGTCCTGGAGATACAGGTACTGCATGTCCTTGCTCTCGATGTCCGGCACCCCCACCTTGTCGCCGGACTTCATCGTGGGCTCCAGCACGCGGCCGGACAACAGGCTGCGAATCTTGGTGCGCACGAAGGCCGAGCCCTTGCCGGGCTTGACGTGCTGGAAGTACTCGATCACGAACGGCTCACCGTCGATCTCGATCTTCAGGCCATTGCGGAATTCGGACGTATCGATGACACCGGCCATGGACAGCTCCTTCGGACAACTTGAAAAAGTCCGGGGTGTCTAGCCGATGGAACCGCGCGTTGCAAAGTGGAAAGGCGCGGCGCACCGCGCCGATCGCCCTCCAGGCTACAGCTCGGCGCGGATCCGGGGCGCCGTCAGTCGCAGGACATAACGACCCTTGCCGTAGTTGCCATCCGCGCGCAGCGCGAGCACCAGGAAGTACTCGGGCGACACGAGGCGCATGAGGGTCAGCACCCGATCACTGTTGATGCTGACCTCCTGCACGTCGCCCGTCTTGAGCACCTCGGCGGCCTGGCGCAGTTGACCGAGCAGGTTGGCGTACTCGATCCACGCCCCGTTGAGATCCAGCTCGACCGCCTCCTCATTCTGATGGGTGTCCACGGCGATGCCGTCGAAACCCATCACACTACAGGCCAGCGAACCGTCAACCTGATTGACCACGGACTCGAGGTGCGTACGGAAGGACATGGTGGCTGGCTTGTAGGAGGTGTGAGGAGGTGGGTCAAGTCGAAGCGGCTAGCCGCCGCACACGGGATCCTGCCCGGGGCAGGCGTAGGTGGGCGCGGCGCCCCCGCTGCACGTCGCGGAAGCGAGGACCTGCAGCGGGAAGGTGAACGCGTTGCTCTCCACCGCGAACCCCCCACTGCCCATGTGGCCTCGCAGACGGATGGTGACCATCAGGTTGACCTGGCCATTCTCCGAGTCATCCAAGGCCGCCTGCATGCCCTCGACGGCCTTGGGGCCCAGCGCCAGGACGGAGATGTAGCTGTTCTGCTCCGCGCCCACCGCGGGCCGGAAGAGCACGCGGAGGACACTCGACTCCTCCTCCACACCCAGGTCGGCCCCCTCGTACTCGTAGGTGATCTCCTCCAGGGTGATGTCCGAGTAGCCCAACCCCGACGCGACCTCCACGTTGTTGATTTCAATGGGCTGACGGGCGTTGTCGGTCTCCAGGTTGAGGAAGAGGCCGTAGTTGTTGCTCACACTCCACACGAGCCGCCCCTGGCTCAGCAGCCGGGAGAACTCCGGATCACAGGTGGAGCCGCTGGTGGCGTAGGCATTGAGGACCCGGAACGGCCCGGTGGCCTGGTCCGACAGACAGCCCAGGGAGGCCGCGCACAGCGCGGCCATCAACATCAATCGCTTCATGGAATTGCGCTCCTGTGGTGACTCGCTGGGGATTTTAGAGGGTCTGCGCGATCGTCTGCCGGTTGAGGATGCGCGGCGTGATGAAGATGAGCAGTTCCTGGCGGTTGTCCGTCTCGCGGTGGTTCTTGAAGAGCAGACCCAGGACCGGAATCTTCGACAGGAAGGGCACCGACGCGCTCTGGGAGCTGCCCCGGCGCACGTAGATGCCGCCGATGACCGTCGTGTCGCCGTCCTTCACCAGCACCTGGGTGTTGGCTTCCTTGCGCTGGATGGCGGGCTGACCGTTGGCGCCCGTGTTGGAGGGGTCCGGCTGGTTGTTCTGCGCGTTGATGGACATCAGGATGCTGCCGTCCTGGGTGATGTGGGGCGTGACCTCGAGCGACAGACGGGCCTCGATGAAGGTCGTGTTCGCACCGGACGCGGACACCTGGCTGAACGGGAGCGACACACCCTGGCTGATGCGAGCGGTGTTGTTGTCCAGCGTCGTCACCTTGGGCGCGGAGATGGTCTTGACGACACCGTCGGTCTCCGCCGCGGACAGGCGCAGGTTGAGGGCCAGCGCACCGCCCGCCGAGCCGAAGACGAAGCTCAACGCACCACCCGTACCCGGAGCCGCCGCCGCCGGCAGGTTGACGGCGAAGTTGGGCACCTGGGGCAGACCCGGCGCCGTGCCCGACACACCACCGGTCGCGATGGCGTTGCTCGGGAAGATAAGGCCCGTGCTGTTGCCCGTGGCCTGGGCGGCAAGCGCCTGACCACCCCACTGCACACCCAGTTCACGGGTGAACGAGGTGTTGGCTTCCACGATGCGGCTCTCGATGAGCACCTGGGGCGTCTGCGTGTCCAGGTTGCGCACCAGGGCACGCGCCTTCTCGATGCTGGCGCGAACATCCTTCACGATGAGGACGTTGGTGCGCGTATCCACGGTCACCGAGCCCCGCTCGCTCAGCACGTCCTTGACCCGCGCGGCCATGTCGTTGGCGATGGCGTAGTTGACCGCCACCAGGTTCACCACCAGCTCCTCCTGGACGATGGCCAGCTTCTTGGCCTCCAGACGGGCGCGGGCCTCATCCTCGAGCGTCTTGAGCGGAGCGATGCGCAGGATGTTGCCGATCTCCTCCTTGCCGAGCGACTTGCTGCGCAGCACGAGGTCCAGCGCCTGATCCCAGGGCACATTGCGCAGGCGGATGGTCACCTTGCCCTGGACGTCGTCGGCCACCACGATGTTCTTCTTGGAGATCTCCGCGATGACGCGGAGCATGTTCTGGATGTCGATGTCCTTGAACTCGAAGGACACCTTCTTGCCCCGGTAGCGCGCCTGCTGGGGAGCGCCCTCGGCGGCGTAGGTCGACGCCTCGGCGGTGAAGCCGGCGGTGCGCTGGGTGACGGCCACCTGCTCCGTCTTCACGCCCTTGACGTTCAGGCGCCAGGCCAGGCCACCAGCCAACTGGCTCACGCTCTCGTCGATGGCGCCATCGGCGGCCACCACCACCCGCACCCGGTTGCCCGCGCCGGGCACCGCGAACGCGCTCACCATCTTCACCGACGTGTTCAGGTCACTCGTGTCCAGGCTGCGCTCGAGCCGCTTGGGCAGCCGCGCGTTCTCCAGCGTCAGCACCGCGCTGCGGGGATCCGGGCGCTCGACCTTCCACGCCGCCGCGCCCGACAGCTTGATGTCCACCCGGCCACCGGCCTCGTTGTCGTCGAAGGAGAGGTCCTTCACGTCCACCAGGGCCAGCTTCGCGTCCACCGGAGCGGCGCGCAGGGGCTCGGTCTCGGCCACGGCCTTCTCGGGCGCGCTCGCCGGCGCGTCCTTCTGGGTGGCCACCGCGCCGCCGAACACCACGGCCAGGCCGCGACCCGAGCGCTTCACCTGATAGGTGGGCATGGAATCGCGCACGTCCAGCACGAGGCGGACCTTGTCGGAGTGGGCACCCACCCGCAGGTCCTTCACCGGACCGGACTGCACGCGCGGCGCCTTGGCCGACAGGCCCACGCCATACACGTCCACGGCCAGCCGCGGGGGATCCGCCAGCTCCAGCACCTCGTAGCGGGCGACCTCTCCGTCCGTGCGGATGTCCAGGGTGTCCCGCTGGAAGGCCATGCCCGTGATGCGGCGTGCCGGGTGCGCGACCTCCCGATCGTCCACCTCTGCGGCCACCACGTTCTCGGGCAGCGCGGGGGCCTTCTCCGCCACGGGGCGCGGCGAGGGCTCCTTGGTCACGGCGGGCTCGGCCTTGGCCACCACGGGGGCGGCCGGCACGGGCTTCGCCTCGGCGGGGGCCGGCGCCTCGGGCGCCTTGGGCTCCGTCACCGCGGCCACGGCCGCGGGCGCCTGGACGCCGTCCACCGAGATGATGACCCGGTTGCCGTCCGCGCGCACGTCGTACTGGGCCGTCTGCTGCAGGGCCACCAGCAATCGGCCGACGCTCGCGCGCTCGTCCGAGAACTGCATGGCCACGACACCAGCCACCGGGCCCTGTCCATTGTGGTGACCCTTGATGCCCGTGGCGTCAGCCGACGAGAGGTCCACCACCAGTCGCTCCGGACCGCTCAACCGGAAGACGGTGAAGGTGGGAGCCCGGGTGCCTGATACCACCACCTGGGCTCCCGCCGCCGTCTGGACGACCTTGAGATCCTTCAGCGTGTTGAGTTCGGCGGCCTCGGCCCCGACGCTCAAGGTGACGGCCACCAGGGCCGCCACCACGCTCATCAACTTGCCCCTCGTCACAACGCTCTCCTCGAGCATGCTTCCCCTCAACAAGTTGCACTGTGCCATGGGCGCCGAACCTGCTCGGCTCCAAGACACCGGGCCGCTACTGCTCCCAGTTCTTGCCCGTCATCAGGTTGTAGGCCGGATCCATCTTGGAATCCTGCTTGAGACCCAGCTTCACCGAGTTGTAGAGCACCCGCGAATCCGTGGTGATGGTCTCGGTCACCGTGACCTCGTCCCGGAGGATTTGCGTCACCTTTCCACCCTGGCGACCCATTCGCGTGTTGCGGCGTACCACGTGACCCCGACCGATGGGATCTTCCACCATGGCCATGGGGTTGGCATCACCCGTCACCACCGCCACCAGCTTGAGCTGGTCGATGTCCCACTGGCACAGGGGCTCGCTGCACGCGGGCCCCGAGCCGGCCACGGGCGCGCGGTCGACGATGTCTTCCAACGGGCTGCGGAACGGATCACGCTTGCCCACCGGGTTGTAGCTGTAGACGTAGCCGGTCGCGACCGTCGTCTCCACCGGCTTGGGCTTGGGCGCCTCCGCCTGAGCGGCGGGCTTGGGCGCCGGCGTCGGCTTGGGAGCCTCCGCCTCGCCGCAACCCGCGAGTGAGAGGGCCAGAGCCCCCGACAACAGCATGGAGTGGATCGTCTTCATCCTCAGGACCCTTTGTCGCCGCATTTCCAGGACCGATCAAGATTTCGTGCGGCTACTTCTTGTTCTTGGTTTGAGCTGGCTTCGCGGCCGCATTGGCCGTGTTGACGAAGCGGAACGTCGTGGCGAGGAACGAACTGGTGAGCACCACCTTCTCGTTCTTCATCTTGGCGCCATCGAGCTTGATGTTGTTGACGTTCACGATGCGCCGCATGGTCGACACCTCCTGGAGGAACATGGCGATCTCCTGGTAGTTGCCGCTCACGGACATCTTGATGGGGATGCGCGCGAAGAAGTCGCCACCGCCCACCGACTCGGGGCCCGGCTCCACGCGGGCGATCTCCAGCCCGGACTTCTTGCCAATGTCGTTGAGCTGAGCGAGCAGCTCCTCGACGTCCTTGTTCTCGGGCAGCTCGGTGAGCGCCTCGGCGAGCTTCTGCTCGAGCACGTCCATCTCGCGCCGACGCTCGTTGAGGTTCTGCGCGATCTCGCTCTTCTCGGCCAGCTCCAGGTCGAGCTTGCGCTGATCACCCCGGAGGCCCTGGCTGGTGACTTCCAGCGGCTCGATGACGAGGAAGTAGTTGGCGACGGTCATGAGGACCACCACCGCGGCCAGGCCGCCGAACTTCACCGCGGGAGGCGCCTTGACGATTCTATCGAGATGCTTGTCCATCGTGGCGAGTCCTCAGATGGCGTAGTTGGAAGAGAGGGTGATGTCGAAGTCCACCGTGGGAACCTCGCCCGGCTTGGTGGCCTGGCCCTTCTGCTGGGTGCTGCGCAGGTCCACGTTGGAGAAGAAGGGCTTGATGTCGCTCACCGGGAACTCCTCGATGGAGACCTCGGCCGCGAGCAGCTCGACGCGGGTCGTCTTGGCCTCGCGGCGCTGCTCCACCATCCGGCCGATGCCCTTGGGCGTCCACACCATGCCGTGCAGGTTGCGCATCAGCTCGGCCACGTCGTCGTGGCTCACCGCGGAGCCCGCCAGCTTCACGCTGCCCCGCTCCTCGTTGAAGCTGTTGAGCCACGCCTTCTTCGGCATGGAGCTGGAGAGCGCGTCGAGCATGCGCACCGGACCCGAGCGGCCCCGGCGCAATTCATCGAGCACCGCGAGCTTCTTCTCGACCTCGGCCTTGCGGGTGTTGATGTTCTTCACCTCGCCAATGGTCTTGTCGAGCTCGGTGATGCGGGCCTTGGTCGCGCGGATGCCCTCGCGCTGCCCCTGCACGATACCGTCCTGCTCCATGAACCAGTAGATGTTGCCACCCGCGGCAACCAGCAGCACCACCGCGAACAGCGCGAGGATCTGCCGGCCCGCCTCCTGCTGCACCTTCTTGCGGATGGGCAACAGATTGATGCGAATCATCATGTTGAATCAGTCCTTCATCAAAAAGGAGAGGAAGAGGGATCAGCCGACCTTGTCACCCGGTCGCCGAAGCGCCAGACCCACCGCCACCGCCGCCATGGGCGCCACCTCCATGATGAAGGCGGGATCGAACTTGCGGTTGTCCACGTCGATCTTGCGGAAGGGGTTGAGGATCTCCACCGGCACCCCCACGCGCGACTCGATGGTCTTGAACAGCGCGGGAATCTTCGCCGTTCCGCCCGACAGGTAGACCTTGGTGAAGTTGGCTTCCACGGCGGTGCCCGCGTAGAAGTCCAGCGAGCGCTGGATTTCTCCGGCCACCTGCTCGGCCACGCTCAACAGCACCCGCTCCACTTCCTGCGGAACGACCGCGTCCGCGTCGCTGCTGGTGCCGCCGATCTTGAGCGTCTCGGCCTCCTCGTAGGAGACGTTGAGCTGCTTCTGGATCTCCTCGGTGAACTGGTTGCCACCGATGGTGACGTCACGGGTGAACACCGTGATGCCGTTGGCGATGATGTTGATGTTCACCACCGAGGCGCCCGCGTTGATGAGCACCACGGTCTCCTTCTCGGGGACATCGTAGTTGGCGGCGAACATGTTCTGGACCGCGAAGGCGTCCACGTCCACCACCACCGGCTGCAGCCCCGACTCGGAGACCACGGTGGTGTAGTCGTTGATCATGTCCTTCTTGGCCGCCACGAGCAGCACGTCCATCTGACCGGTGGCGTCGTTGCCCCCCGCGTCGAGGATCTGCGTGTCGATGTTCACGTCCTTGACGTCGAAGGGGATGTACTGCTCCGCCTCCCACTGGATGCTCTCCTCGAGCTCGGCCTGGCTCATGCGGGGCATCTGAATCTTCTTGATGATGACCGAGTGGCCCGACACGCCGATGGCGACGTCCTTGCCCTTGATCTTCAGCTCGGTGAGCAACTCCTGCAGCGCCTGGACGATGGCGGTGGAGTTCATCAGCGCGCCGTCCACGATGGCCTCGGGCGGCAGCGGCTTCATTCCGAAGCTCTGCAGCGCGTAGTTCACCTGACCCCGCTTGCGCTGCTCCTTGAGCAGAATCATCTTCACCGAGGTCGATCCGATATCAAGACCGAGAGCCAGCTTACCCTTCGCCATACAGTCGTCGCTCCGTGGAGAGGCCGCCAGGGTAGCATCGGCTGGCAAGCCCTCCTAAAAAGTGCTTCACGACAGCCCGCTCAGCAGGCGGCCGCTCTGACCCCGGAAATCTCGCGGCGAATACCTCACCGCTCTCCAAGGGCCGATTTTCCGGCCTCCGGCGTGTTTCGTCAAATCCCCCGGCAGGCCCGCCTCCCCTGTCGTGGAGCGGGCCGTCAGCCGTGTTCTCCCTCGGCGTCCGCGTCGATTCCGTACTCCTTGAGCTTGTACAGGAGGGCGCGGTGGCTGATCTCCAGCACCTCGGCGGCACGGGTGCGGTTGCCCCGCGTGCGCCGCAGGGCCGCGCGGATGTAGGACTCCTCCAGGTCGCGGATCGCCCGCTTGAGGGACAGGTCGGCGTCCGCGGCGGACGGCGCCACCGGGGACCGGGGGACGGAGGGAACCGAGGCGCCGCCCGAGGAGAAGCCCAGGCGCTCGGGCAGGTTCTGCGGGGAAATCCACTCCCCATCCGCCAGGAGGACCGCGCGCTCCATGGCGTTCTCCAGCTCGCGCACGTTGCCCGGCCAGGCGTAGGCGCACAGCAGCGCCTCGGTGCCGGGCCCCAGGCCGAGCACGGGCGGCTCCCGGTTGAGTTCCCGGTTGAAGCGCGACAGGAAGCTATGGGCCAGTAGCGGGATGTCGCCCGAGCGCTCCCGCAGGGGAGGCACGCGCACGTTCACCACGTTGAGCCGGTAGTAGAGATCCTCCCGGAACTCCCCCCGCTCCACCAGCCGCCCCAGGTCGCGCAGCGTGGCGGCGAGCACCCGCACATTCACCTTCTCCGCCCGGTTCTCGCCCACGGGGCGGATCTCCCCTTCCTGGAGCACGCGCAACAGCTTGACCTGGGCGGGCGCGGGCAACTCCCCCACCTCGTCGAGGAAGAGCGTGCCGCCATCGGCCTCGCTGAACAGGCCCCGCCGGGCGGTGCGCGCATCCGTGAAGGCGCCTCGGGCATGGCCGAACAGCTCGCTCTCGATGAGGCCCGCGGAGATGGCGCCACAATTGACGGCCACGAAGGGCATGGCGGCCCGGGGCGAGCGCGCGTGCAGCGCCCGCGCGACGAGCTCCTTGCCCGTGCCGCTCTCGCCGGTGATGAGCACGGTGGTGCCCACGGGCGCGAGCCGATCCACCTGCCGCATCACCGCGCGCATGGGCTCGCTCTCGCCCAGGATGTTGTCGCCCGTGGCCGAGATCCCCGCGCCCTGCAGGCGCCGGTTCTCCCGGAGCAGGCGCTCGCGCTCCTCGGCCTTGCGCAGGACGAAGACGATCTCCTCGGGCTTGAAGGGCTTGCGCACGTAGTCGTACGCGCCCGCGCCCACCGCCTCGAGGGCCTGGGCCTGGGAGCCGTACGCGCTCATCACCACCACCGTCAGGGACGGATGCGCGGCGAGGGCCTGGCGCAGCAGGGACAGGCCATCGAGCCGGGGCATGCGCACGTCACACAGCAACAGGTCATAGCCCCGCGTGGCCAGCTCCCGCAGCGCCTCCTCGCCGTCGGCCACGGCGCGGACCTCGTAGCCGAGCTCCGACAACACCAGGCTCAGCACATGACGGATGGACGGCTCGTCGTCGGCGATGAGGATGCTGCGGAAGAGGGAGGCCATGGGGGGGGGCGTACCTGGAGAAGTAGCGCACCCCGGGGGGACTCGGCCAGGGGGGTCGCCTCAACTCCCGGGAAGCAACAGGGTGAAACAGGCCCCGCCCCCGGGGAGGTTCTCCGCCGTCAGTCGCCCCGCCATCGACTCCGCCAGATGCAGCGAGACCGCCAGGCCCATGCCGGTGCCCTCTCCAGGCGGCCGCGTGGTGAAGAAGGGCTCGAAGAGCCGGGTCATCGCCTCGGCCGCGATGCCCGGCCCCGTGTCCTCCACGCGCAGCACCACGCCCCTCGTCTCCGCGCGCGTGGACAACCGCACGACGCCGTGCCCTTCCATGGCCTGCACCGCGTTGAGCAACAGGTTGATCACGATCTGTGACACCGGTCCCGCGTCCGCCCACGCCAACAGGCCGGGCGCGAAGGCGCACTCCCAGCGCACGTCGGGAAAATCCCGCCCGGCCTTGACGAGCCGGACACACGTCTCCGCCACCCGCCCCACGTCCACGGGCCCCAGGTTCACCTGGGCCGGGCGGCCGATCTCCAAGAGGCCCCGCACGATGCCGTCGATGCGCTGCACCTCGTGATCGATGCGCCCGAGGTACTCGAGCACCTCGGGCTCGCGGGTCCGGGCCTGCGCCAGGGACAGGTAGCCGAGGATGCCAGCCAGGGGGTTGCCCACCTCGTGGGCCACGCCCGCCGCGAGCCGCCCCACGGTCGCCAGGCGCTCCGCGGCGACCAGTTCCGTGCGCGCCTGGCTCAAGCGCGCGTTGGCGGCCCGGAGCGCCTCCAATTGATGGCGGGTGGTCTGCTGCTCCTCCTGGAGCGCTCCCCGCAGGCGAGACAGCGCGCGCTGGACCCGCGAGAGCAACGGGCCCGGGCTCTCCGGCAGGGACACGTCCAGTTCCAGCCGCCCGAGGTGCTCCACCACCTTCTCGGTCCGCCGCAGGGGCCGCCCCACCATGAAGTCCAGGACGCCATAGGACACCGCCGTGAGCAGCACCAGGTCCAGGCCCAGCAGGAAGGGCAGCGAGCCGAGCGTGCGCGACAGCGACACGCCTCGCAGCGCGCCCTGGGCGCCACACTGCCGCACCAGATCCATCAAGGACAGCAGGGGCCGCTGCAGCGTCAGCCAGGCCAGTCCCGTCCCCACCGCGCTCAACAGGAAGGCGACACTGGCGATCCGGCCCTTCATCGCACCGCGTCCCGGCTCACCGCAGGCCCGTGAGCAGCACGTCCATGGGCACGGGCAGCACGTCGCGCAGCCAGGGTCCGAGCAGCATCACCTCGAGCGCCGCGACCGACAGCCAGGGGCCGAAGGGAATGTTGGTGGGACCCGGCACCCAGTCATCCTCCTCGTCCTCCGCCGTCCCCTCCCCCGCCCCGTCCGCGGGGGCCGGCTCGGCGGGGGTCCGCGCATCGGGCTCGGGCGACGCGTCCGGCGCGGGTCCCGCCCGCCCATAGAGGAGCAGCATCACCGAGCCCACCACGGCGCCCTGGAGGGACGACAGGAAGATGACCCCGAGCAGGGCCTTCCAGGACAAGAAGGCCCCGATGAGCGCGAGCAGATCCTTGTCCCCCGCCCCCAGCGCCTCCTTCTTGAAGATCTTCTCGCCCACCCACTCCAGGGCCCAGAAGACGAAGAAGCCGGCCAGCGCGCCGAGGACCGCGTCGATGAGCCGCGGCATGCCGAGCGGCACCGACAGGGCCACACCGGCGGCGATGCCCGGCCACGTCAGCTCCGTGGGGAGGATCCAATGCTCGAGATCAATGAAGGCGAGCGGCACGAGCAACAGGACGAAGACCAGGGCCAGGACGAGCTCGGGGGTCCACCCGAAGCGGCGCTGACACGCGAAGAAGAGCGCCGCGGTGAGCACCTCGATGAGCGGATAGCGCCAGGAGATGGGCGCCTGGCAGCCGCGGCAGCGCGCGCGCTGGACGAGCCAGGAGAGAACCGGAATGTTCTCGTACCAGGTGAGCTGACGGCCGCAGTGGGGACAGCGCGAGCGGGGCCGCACGATGCTTTCCCCCGCGGGCACCCGCGCGATCACGACATTCAGGAAACTACCGAAGAGCAGGCCCATGACGACCACCAACACCATGGCCGCGCCTTCCACCGCCTGAGGAGTCACAGTCCGCCGCGTCCCTTCTTTGTCAGTCCAATCCGCCGGCGCGCAGCATAGGGCCCGGGGAAGGCGGGCGGGCAGACCATTCCTGTCACTGGGGTGACAAAAATGGGCACTCTTTCTTCGCCTGGATGCCCCCCATCCCGGCGCAACTCCCTGGAGAAAGGACGCGGCGGGGGCCATTTGACGCTGGCACCGTTCGTGCTATTGCTTCCGTCGGCTTCGGCCGCAACCCCTCGCGTCCCGCCGTCAAGGAATCCCCCATGAACCGTCTGTTTGTTCGCAAGAACCGCGGCTTCACGCTGATCGAGCTGATGATCGTCGTGGCCATCATCGGCATCCTCGCCGCCATCGCCATCCCGAACTTCATCAAGTTCCAGGCGCGTTCCAAGCAGGGCGAGGCCAAGGCCAACCTCAAGGCCTGGTTCACCTCCCAGCGTGCGTTCCTTCAGGAGAAGGACAAGTACGTCGACGACATCAAGATCCTCGGCTTCTCGCCCGAGCGTGGCAACCGCTACGCCTACTACTTCGCCGCGACCGACGCGTGCGAGACCCGCACCGCGGACGGCCTGGGCACCGCGACCACCTACAACTGCATCTACGTGGACCAGGGCAAGTTCGCCGACACCGAGCCGAACCCCGGCAAGGGCAAGGCCCCGAACGTGACCTTCGTCACGGGCGGCGGTGACGACCCGGTGACCCCCGTCGGCATCTCCGGCGCCTGCCCCGGCTGCAACATCTCGGGTCTGGCCTCGGGCAACATCGACAACGAGAAGGAAGGCATCGACACCTGGTTCATCTCGACCAAGGACGTGAA
Source organism: Archangium primigenium (assembly GCF_016904885.1). Taxonomy (NCBI): domain Bacteria; kingdom Pseudomonadati; phylum Myxococcota; class Myxococcia; order Myxococcales; family Archangiaceae; genus Melittangium; species [Archangium] primigenium. The sequence goes on along the minus strand of NZ_JADWYI010000001.1, from coordinate 2,653,335 downwards.
GAGCTTCGTGCACGTCTGCGGCAACGCGGATGAGCAGGCCGCCGTCGCCGGCTCCCCGACGCTGAGCTACAACGACGTCGACTGCGACACCTGATTCACATGACTCGCCCGGGAGCCAGACGCACCGGCTCTCTTGGGTGAGCAGTGTTGACAGAACCAGGACACCCGGAATCATCTCCGGGTGTCCTTTTCCTTTTTATCGGTCCCGCTATGAAGGTGCGTTCGTCCTGGCCTCCCCTGGTGACCTTGCTGGGCGGCCTCGTGCTGCTCGTGCTGCTCGCCGCGCCCCCGGCCAAGCGGGCCCGCGGTCCACATGAAGAGCCCCTCCTGCCGCGGCAGGACGTCCTGAGGCTCGTGGGTCGGGGCTACCTGCAGTTGATGGCGGACTACTTCTGGATCCAGCTCGCGCAGACCACGGGCCGGGCCAACAGCGCGGCCGAATACCGGGATGTCTTTCCCTACGCCAACCTCATCACGGATCTGGATCCGATGTTCCAGATCGTCTACGGGTTCGCCGCCGGAGTGATTCCCACGAACCTGGGTCGCGAGACGTGGGTGAACACCGAAGAGTCCACGCGGCTGCTGCGCAAGGGGCTCGCGCTGTTTCCCGACGATCTCAAGCTGAACATGCTGCTCGCCTATAACCTGAGCACCTACGAGCGGGACTACACGCAGGCCGCCGCGGTGGCGGAGAAGGCCTCGAAGCTGCCCGGCGCCCCGGCCTACCTGTCCGCGCTCGCCACGCGCCTGTATGCCCAATCCGGGCAGGTGGACGCGGGACTCGCCCTGGCGCAGTCGCTGGTGGACTCGGCCGAGGACGACGCCACGCGCGAGACCTTCAAGCAGCGCGTGCAGGACTTGAAGATGGAGCGCGAGTTGCGGCGGGTGGATGCCGCGGTCGACCGCTTCCGTCAGACCTTCGGCACGGCGCCGCCCAACGTGCGCACCCTGACGTGGCTGGGCTATCTGCGCGTGCCGCCGCGGGATCCCAAGGGCGGAGGCTTCTTCATCGGGAGCGATGGACGAACGTACTCGGTCACCCAGCAGCGCCGCCTGGAGCTCTTCACCCCTGACCAACGGGGCATGAACTTCGTCATGCCCCCGCCCGAGGAGCAGTGATGTCCAAGGATGTTCCGCTCCCGATCGAGATCCGGGACCTGTCCAAGACCTACCGGCTCGGCTTCCTCATGAACCGGCGGGTGCGCGCGCTGCAGTCGCTGGACCTGGCCCTGCAGCCGGGCCAGGTCTACGGCCTGTTGGGGCCCAATGGCGCGGGCAAGTCCACGACCATCAAGATCCTCCTCAACCTGGTGCAGCCCTCGGGGGGCACGGCGCGGCTGTTCGGCCTGTCGCCCGCGGACCGGGAGGCGCGCCGCCGGGTGGGTTACGTGCCGGAGAATCCCGCGCCCTACGAGTACCTGACGGGCCGCGAGTTCGTGACGCTCGCGGGTCGGCTCATGGGCATGAGCGGCAAGGAGCTGGATGCGCGGGTGTCCGAGGTGCTGGGCATGGTGCAGATGACACGCGCGGCCCACCTGCAGATTCGCCGCTACAGCAAGGGCATGGTGCAGCGCGTGGCGCTCGCCCAGGCGCTGGTGTCCAAGCCGGAGCTGCTCATCCTGGACGAGCCCACCTCGGGCCTGGATCCCGTGGGCCGGCGGCAGATCCGCGACCTCATCCTCGAGGAGCGGCAGCGGGGCACCACCATCCTCTTCTGCACGCACATCATCCCGGACGTGGAGGCGCTGTGTGACCGGGCGGTGGTGCTCGTGGGCGGTCGCCGGGTGCGCGAGGGCAGCGTGGCGGAGCTCGTGAGCGCCCAGGCCACGCACGTGGAGCTGACGGTGGAGGGCCTGGGCGTGGAGCAGCTCGAGGCCCTGGGCTTCGCGCTGGAGCAGGTGCGGGCCCTGGAGAACCGGGTGCTCGTCCGGGTGCGGGACGCGGAAGCCCAACCCCTGCTCAAGCAGGTGCTGGAGCGAGGCGGACGCGTCACCCAGCTGCAGCCCGCCCGGTTCTCGTTGGAAGACCTGTTCCTGCGCGCGCTCGAGGAGGCCCGCCAGGGACCCGTGGGAGGAGAGATTTCGTGATGGGTCCGTTCATCGCCCTGGCGCTCAACGGCTTCCGGGAAGCCCGGCGCAACCGCGTCACCCTGCTGGTGGGCCTCTTCGCCCTCGCCATGCTCCTGTCCACCTCGCTCGTGTTGGAGGTCACCGTCGGCACGTTCGACCGGGTTCTCACCGACGTGGGCCTGGGCGCCATGAGCCTCATGCTCGTGCTGCTCAGCATCTTCCTGTCCAGCGGGCTCATCTCGCGGGAGATCGAACGGCGCACCATCTTCCTCATGGTGTCCAAGCCCCTGTCCCGGGGCGCGTTCCTGGTGGGCCGGCTGTTTGGCAACATGCTCACCGTGACGGTGCTGCAGTTGGCCATGGCGGCGCTCTTCTGCGGACTGCTCGCCTTCTACGGCGCGCCCCTCACGTCCGCGCACCTGGCGGCCATGGGCATGCTGTGGTTCGAGCTGTGGGTGCTCAGCGGCGTGGGCTTCCTGATGTCCAGCTTCTCCAGCCAGATGGTGTCCGCCTTCGTGAGCGTCAGCGTCTACGTGGCGGGCAGTCTGTCCTCGGACATCTACAAGCTGGCGACCCGATCCCAGAGCAACGCGCTCGAGGGGTTGGGCAAGGCCGTCTATTACGTGCTGCCGGACCTGTCGCGCTTCAACTACCGGCCCCAGGCCGCCTATGCCACGCCCGTGTCCTTCGCGGAGCTGTTGCCGGGCATGGGCTACGGGGTGGCCTACACCTGCGTGCTGGTGGCGCTGGCCATCCTGCTCTTCAACCGGCGCGACTTCCGCTGAGGCCCGCGCGCGGGAGGCGGGGCCCTCAGGCCTCGTCCTCGCGCTCGGACAGGCCGTGCTTGGCCAGGCGGTAGCGGAACGAGCGGAACGTGAGCCCGAGCAGCTCCGCCGCCCGCGTCTTCACCCCACCCGCCTGGGTCAGCGCCGCCACCAGGTAGCGCCGCTCGGCCTCGTCCATGTGCCGCTCCAGGGAGAAGCCCCCTCCGAGCATGATGTCCGCGGCGGTCGCGGCCGCGCCGGGCATGGCCTCGCCCCGGAGCGAGGGCGGCAGGGACGCGGGCGTCAGGATGTCGCCGTCGGCGAGCGTGGCCGCGCGCTCGACGACGTTCTCCAGTTGCCGCACGTTGCCCGGAAAGGAATAGGACGAGAGGATCGCCAGCGCCTCGGGCGAGAAGCGCAGGCCGGGGCGCTCGAGCGCCTTGCGCTGCAGGGACAGGAAGTGCTCGGCCAGGGGCGCGATGTCCTCCGCCCGCTCGCGCAGGGGCGGCAGCTCGATGAGGATGACGTTGAGCCGGTAGAAGAGGTCCTCCCGGAAGCGTCCCGCCTTCACCTCGGCCTCCAGGCCGCGGTGGGTGGCCGCCAGGATACGGGCCTGGAAGGGCACCTCCGCCGAGCTGCCCACGGGCTTCACCTTGCGCTCCTGCAGCACGCGCAGGAGCTTCACCTGGGTCGCCAGCGGCACGTCGCCAATCTCGTCGAGGAACACCGTCCCCTCGCCCGCGTGCACCAGCAGGCCCGCGCGATCGTGCGTGGCCCCGGTGAACGAGCCCTTCACGTGGCCGAACAGCTCGCTCTCCAGCACCCCCTCGTTGACCGCGGCGCAGTTGATGGGGAGGAAGGGGTGGCTGGCGCGGGGGCTCTTGAAGTGGATTTCCTTGGCGATGACCTCCTTGCCCGTGCCGCTCTCGCCGTGGATGAGCACCGTGGAGCGCGTGGGCGCCACCTTGTCCACGAGCGTGCGCACCGCGCGCATCCGCTCGCCCCGGCCCACCGCCATCAGCCCCGCGCCCGGCAGCAGGTGCGCGCGCAGCGACAGGTTCTCCCGGCGCAGCGCGCGCTTCTCCAGCGCCTTGTGCACGAGCAGGAGCAGCTCCTCGGTGTCGAAGGGCTTGCCGATGTAGTCGTACGCCCCCTCGCGCATGGCCTCCATCGCCGAGACGGCCGTGCCGAAGGCGGTGACGACGATGACCTCGGGAGGCTCGGCCAGGGAGCGCGCCGTGCGCAGCACGTCCATGCCGCTCTGGGACGCGCCCAGCTTCATGTCCGTGATGACCAGGTCCACCGGCGTCGCGCCCAGCACCTCGTTCGCCTTGCGCACGCCCTCCGCGCATGTCACCTGGTGACCCGCGCGGCTGAGCATGATCTCCAGGACGTCGCGCATCGAGCGCTCGTCGTCCACCACCAGGATGTGCACGGCTCTCGCTCTCCTTCTTCCTCATCCCCGCGGGGGCAGATGGATGAGGAACTCCGTCCCGTCCCGCGGCGAGGACGAGACCCGAAGGGTTCCGCCATGCGCGCGCACGAGGGAATGCGCCGTGGACAACCCTAACCCGGTCCCTCCCTCGCGCGTGCTGAAGAACGGCTCGAAGATGCGCGACAAATGAGCCTCGGGGATGCTCCCCGCCGAGTCCCAGACGCTCAGCCGCCCCTGCCCGTCCGCCTCGCGCAGCTCCACCCGCACGCGCCCCCCGGGCCCCGCGGCCTGGAAGGCATTGCGCAAGAGGTTGATGAGCACCTGGCGGATCTGATCCGCGTCCACGCTCACCCGCAGGGGCGTCAGGGCCTGCTCCAGGCGGACCTGGCCGGCGAGCGGATCCGCCCGCAGCATCTCCACCGTCTCCCGCGCGAGGACCGCCAGGTCCAGCTCCCGCTTGAGCGGCGGGGGCGGACGGGCGAAGCGCAGGAAGTCGTCCACCAGCTTGGAGAGCCGATCCGACTCGCGCAGCAGGATGTCCACGAGCCGCGCCGAGGTGGGGTCCACGTCCGGCGCCTGGACGAGCAGTTGCGCCGAGCCCCGCATGGCGGCCAGGGGGTTGCGGATTTCATGCGCGAGCTGCGCGGACAGCGTCCCGAGCGAGGCGAGCTGGTCCGCGCGCCGCAGGTCATTCTCGATGCGGCGCAGCTCGGTCAGGTCCTGGAAGACGACGAGCGTGCCGCCCCCGGTGCCCTCCAGGCCCGTCACCGTCAGCCCGAGCGTGCGGGGGCCCGCGCGCGTCTGCACGGACAGCTCGCGGCGGCGCTGGTGGACATCCGTGCCCAGGGCCCCGGGCAGCAGGGACTCCACGGGGGTGTCGAGGAAGGGCGCCGCGCCCTCCAGGCCGAGGATGGCGTGGGCGGCGCGGTTGACGAAGGTGACGCGGCCCCGGGCATCGCAGGTGATGAGCCCCGAGGGCATGCAGGCGAGGATCTGCCGCTGCAACAGGTCCAGGTTCTTGAGGTCCGCCTCGCGCTCGGACAGCCGGCCGCCCGTGTCCGAGAGCTGCCGGGTCAGGTAGCCCGCCAGCACCGCGATGAGCACGAGCGCCAAGAGGTTGCTGCCCACCAGGAAGAGCAGCCGCTGCTGGCTGAGGTTGCCCATGCCCGAGGGGGCCTCGAGCCAACGCGCCCGCACGGCCACCAGCAGGAGGGAATAGGCGAGCGCGCTCGCGCCGGCGGCCACCAGGGCACCGCGGCCATCGAGCACGATGCTCGCGCCGATGACGGCCAGCAGGTAGAGGAAGGTCAGGGGACTGTCGCCCACGCCCGTGAGCAGGACGAGCACCGAGGCGACGAGCAGGTCGCCCACCACCTGCACCACCGCCGCGAGGCGCACCGCCCAGCCGCCGCGCAGCATCAGGCCGCAGACGAGCGTGAAGAGGTAGACGAGCCCGATGACGGTGAAGGTCAGCTTGTCCGCGCCGCTGGGCTCCGCCAGCGGCTGCAGGAACAGGCGCACCGCGACGGCGACCAGCGACAGGCTGACGGCCACCGTGCGGAACACGGCGAGCCACACCAGGCGCTTCCGCAGCGTGTGAGGCTGCGGAGGCGCGGCGAGGAAACGACCGACGTTGCTACTTAACGGCACCGGCGATCTGGAAGATGGGCAGGTACATGGAGATGAGGAAGCCACCGACCACGCCGCCGAGGAACACCATCATCAACGGTTCGATCATCGCCGTGAGACCCGCCACGGCCGTGTCGACCTCGTCGTCGTAGAAGTCGGCGATCTTGTTGAGCATGGTGTCCATGGCGCCCGTGGCCTCACCCACGCCGATCATCTGCACCACCATGGGGGGGAACACCTTGGTCTCCAAGAGCGGACCCGCGATGTTCTTGCCCTCGGCGATCTTCCCACGCACGTAGTAGATGGCCTCTTCCACCGAGCGGTTGCCGGCCGTCTTCGCCGTCACGTCCAGGGCGTCCAGGATGGGCACGCCCGAGGAGATCATCGTGCCGAGCGTGCGGGTGAAGCGCGCCACGGCCACCTTGCGGATGACGGGCCCGAAGATGGGCGCCAGCAGGAAGGCCTTGTCGAGGAAGCGCCGGCCCTGGGGCTGGTTGTAGGTCCAGGAGAACAGACCCACGAAGATGCCCACGCCGATGAAGACGTAGAGGGCATAGGCCTGGGCCCACGCCGACATGTCCACCACGAACTGGGTGGGCGCCGGCAGCGCCTGACCGAAGTCCGAGAACATCTTGGCGAACACCGGCGTCACCTTGAGGAGCAGCAGCGCCGTCACGCCGAAGGCCACGCACAGAACGATGACCGGGTAGGTCATGGCGCTCTTGACCTTGCGCTTGAGCTTCTCGTTCTTCTCGCGGTAGGCCGCGAGCCGGTTGAGGATGTTGTCGAGAATACCGCCGACCTCACCCGCCGCGCACAGCTGCACGAAGAGCTCGTCGAACACCTTGGGATGGTCTCCCAGGGCGTCGGCGAAGGTGGAGCCCTGCTCCACCTTGTTCTTGATGGCGAACACGACCTTGCGGAAGGCCGGGTTGTCCATCTGGCTGCCGAGGATGTCGAGGCACTGCACCAGCGGCAGGCCGGCGTCGATCATCGTGGCGAACTGCCGGGTGAAGATGAGGATGTCCTTGCCCGTCACGCCCGTGCCGAGCGAGAGGTTCAGGTCGGAGTCGAGCAGGCCCTTGCGGCGGACCTTGACCGGATTGAGACCGAGCGACTTGAGCCGGGCGTTGACGGCCTCGAGATCCGAGGCCTCCATTTCGCCCTTCTTGGTCTCGCCAGACTTGGTCTTGGCCTCCCAGAGAAACTGGGCCGTGTTCTTCGACTTCTGAGCAGTGGATTTCGTGGTTGCCGTTGCAGCCATCAGGCCTCCGAGAGGGACCGCATTCTATCGCCGCGGTTGAAATTCGCGAATTAGCGCCCGGGGGGACCGGCGGGCCGCTGGCCGGGCAAGCCGCCAGGCCCGCTTCCGGCGAGGAGGTTGCGCAGCTCATCCGGGTCGTTCGAGCGACCGAAGGCCTCGTCCTGGGTGATGAGCCGGCGCATGAGCAGCGCCGCCAGGGCCTGGTTGAAGGTCTGCATGCCGAACTTCGCCTGGCCCACCTGCATGGACGAGTACACCTGGTGCACCTTGTCCTCGCGGATGAGGTTGCGGATGGCGGGGTTGGGGATCATCACCTCGAGCGCCAGCACGCGGCCCGGCGAGCCCGCCTTGGCGATGAGCGACTGGCTCATCACGCCCTCGAGCACGAAGGACAGCTGGGCGCGCACCTGGGGCTGCTGGTAGGGCGGGAACACGTCCAGCACCCGGTTGATGGTCTGCACCGCGCTGTTGGTGTGCAGCGTGGCGTAGCAGGTGTGGCCCGTCTCGGCGATGACGAGCGCGGCCTCGATCGTCTCCAGGTCGCGCAACTCACCCACCAGCACCACGTCCGGGTCCTGGCGCAGGATGTACTTGAGCGCCGTCTTGAAGCTGCGCGTGTCCGCGCCCACCTCGCGCTGGTTGACGAGGCAGTTCTTGTGCGGGTGCAGGTACTCGATCGGATCCTCGATCGTCATGATGTGCTCGTGACGATCCGTGTTGATCTTGTCCACCATGGACGCGAGCGTGGTGCTCTTGCCCGAGCCCGTGGGACCCGTCACCAGGATGAGGCCGCGCGGGCGCTTGACCAGCTCGGCCACCACCGGGGGCAGACCCAGCTCCTGGAAGGTGAGGATCTTGAAGGGAATGGTGCGAAAGGCGCCCGCCACCGCGCCGCGCTGCATGTAGACGTTGGCGCGAAAGCGCGACAGGCCCTTGACGCCGAAGGACAGGTCGAGCTCGTTCTCCTCCTCGAACTTGTGCTTCTGCACGTCCGTGAGGATGGAGTAGCAGAGCTGCTTGGTCTCCGCGGGAGACAGCTGGGCCGTCTTGAGCGGCACCAGTTCGCCGTCCACGCGCAGCTGGGGCGGGGAGCCGGTGGTGATGTGGAGGTCGGAAGCACCCTTCTCGACCATCGCCTTGAGCAGCTGATGCAGGTTCACGAAAACCGTCCTTCGGGGAGTTGGGGGGAGGCGGACTGCGCGGGGGGCGTCAGAAGTTGTCGGGGGCCGTGTTGGCCACCACTTCGTCCAGCGTGGTGACGCCGTCCATCATCTTGGCCAGGGCCGACATGCGCAGCGAGCTCATGCCCAGGCGGATGGCCTCGGCCTTGAGCTCGGCGGCGGACGCGCCGTTGATGACCAGCTCCTTGAGGCCATCCCAGAAGGGCATGACCTCGTAGATGGCCACGCGGCCGCGGTAGCCACGGTCATTGCACTCGCGGCAGCCGACCTTCTCGTACAGGGTGAAGGCGCCGAGCTTCTCGGCCGGCACGCCGGCGTCGAGCAGGGCCTGCTCGTCCACCTTCTCCGCGGGCCGCTTGCACGCGGGGCACAGGCGGCGCGCCAGACGCTGGGCGAGGATGAGGTTGAGCGAGGCCGTCACGAGGAAGGGCTCGATGCCCATGTTGAGCAGACGGCTCACCGTGCCCGGCGCGTCGTTGGTGTGCAGCGTGGAGAGCACCAGGTGGCCCGTGAGCGCCGCCTTCACCGCGATTTCGCCCGTCTCGAAGTCGCGGATCTCACCGATCATGATGATGTCCGGGTCCTGGCGCAGGAAGGAGCGCAGGGCGGCGGCGAAGTTCAGGCCGATGTCCTCGTGCATCTGCACCTGGTTGATGCCGCCGAAGTTGAACTCCACCGGGTCCTCGGCGGTGGCGATGTTGGTGTCCACCTGGTTGAGCGAGGAGAGCGCCGAGTAGAGCGTCGTCGTCTTGCCCGAGCCCGTGGGACCCGTCACCAGCACCATGCCGTAGGGCCGGTCGATGGCCTCCTTGAACCAGGCGAGCGGCTGCGCGTCGAAGCCGAGCTTGGTCATGTCCAGCTGGAGGTTGGACTTGTCCAGGAGGCGGAGCACCACCTTCTCGCCGAAGAGCGTGGGGCACACGCTCACGCGGAAGTCCATCTCCTTGCCACCGCCGAGCTTGATCTTGATGCGGCCGTCCTGGGGCAGACGGCGCTCGGAGATGTCCAGGTTCGCCATGATCTTCAGACGGCTGGTGATGGCGTTCTTGAGCTTCATCGGCGGACGCATCACGTCGTAGAGCGAGCCGTCGATCCGGAAGCGCACCCGGAAGTCCTTCTCGTAGGGCTCCACGTGGATGTCCGAGGCGCGCTTCTTGATGGAGTCCTGGAGGATGAGGTTCACGAGCTTCACCACGGGCGCGTCGTCCGCGGCGCGGGCCATCTCCTCGACGTTGCCCTCCTCCTCCTCCTTGGCCACCTCGATGTCGTCGGCCATGTCCGCCACGAGCGCGTCCATGTCCGGGCCCTTCTCGGCGTAGTAGCGCTCGATGGCCTCGCGGATGGAGATCTCCGAGGCCACCACCGGCTCCACGTTGTAGCCGGTGAGGAACTTCAGGTCGTCCACCGCGTAGATGTTGGACGGATCGCACATGGCCACGATGAGCGAGGGGCCCGCGCGGTTGACCGGGATCACCAGGTGCTTCTCGGCCACTTCCTTGGGCACGAGCTTGATGATCTCCGCGTCGATGTCGAAGTCCTTCAGGTTGATCGCGGGCACACCGTACTGCTTGGAGAGGAAGTCGGTGAGCTTGGACTCCTCGATGGCGCCCGTCTTGATCAGGGCCGTGCCAATGCGCGTGCCCGTCTTCTGCTGCTCTTCCTGGGCCTTGCGCAACTGCTGGACCGAAATGAGGTTCTCACGAACCAGCAGTTCACCAAGTCGACCGGACATTCAGAAGCCTCGAAGCGTGGGGATGAAGTGACCGCGCCCGTGGGATGTCACGGAGCACGGCCACGGATGCGCGAAGACATCAGCGCATGAGCACCGGGATTAAAGAGAGGGAGACGCGGGCCTGTCAAGGCGTCCAGGCGGCCCCCTCCTCCCAGCAAGCCATTGAATCCACTCGGGAAAAGTTCACCCGGACGCCCGGGCGATGACCGCCCGGGCGGCCTCGACGTCCCGCTTGATTTGTCCCACGAGTTCGGCCACCGAGCCAAAACGCCGCTCGGGACGCAGCCGGTCCAGGAACTGCACGCGCAAGTCCCTCCCGTACAGGTCCGCGTTGAAGTCCAGGAGGTGCGCCTCGATGGTGACCTCGTTGACCCCGAAGGTGGGTTTGACACCGATATTGGCCACGCCTGGCAGCCAGGTGCCCGGGGGAGTGTCCCCCAGCCGGACACGGATGGCGTACACGCCCGGCGCGGGCCGCAGCTCGTTCTGGGTGTCCACGTTGGCGGTGGGAAAGCCGATGCCCCGCCCGCGGCCATGGCCGGTGACGACGGTGCCGTCCAGATCGAAGGGCCGCCCGAGCAGCCGCTCCGCCGCGCCCACCCGGCCCTCGAGGATGTACTCGCGCACCTTGGAGGAGGAGGCGATGAGCCCGTCCACGGTGACGGGCGCCACGCGGTGGACCTGGGCGCCGCGGGCCGCCGCGGCCTCGCGCAGGGTGTCCACGCTGCCCGCGCGCGCGGCGCCGTAGGTGAAGTCGTAGCCCACCACGAGGTGGCGCGCGCCCAGGGCGTCCAGGAGCGACGCCTCGAAGGCCTCCGGGGTGAGCCGGGCGTAGTCGCGGGTGAAGGGCTGCACCACGGCGGCGTCCAGGCCCTGCTCGGCGAGGAGCTCCAGCTTGCGCGGCAAGAGCGTGATGAGCTTGGGCGCCAGGTCCGGCTGCAGCACCTTGCCCGGGTGGGGCTGGAAGGTGAGCACGGCCACGGGCACGCCGTGCCGCCGCGCCTCGGCGAAGAGCGCCTGGTGGCCCAGGTGGACACCATCGAAGTTGCCCAGCGCGAGCGCGCACCCGGCGAGCTGCCGGGCCTCGGCCAGTCCGTGAAAGAGCTTCATGCGCCCCGGTATAGCGCCAATGGCGTCGCTTTGCCCTGGCCAGAGCGCCTCGCCCCGTGAGAAGAGGCCCCCCGTTCCCCGTTCCTTGAGCGACATGCCCCGTCCTCCCCTGCTCCCCGACCCCGTGGGCCTGCACCTGGCCAACCTGGACACCCCGCCCGACTGGGACGCCGAGTTCGGCTTCTCCGGACCCCTGGAGCTGGAGATCGGCTCGGGCGCCGGAGGCCATGCCCTGGAGTACTGCCGCCGCAACCCCGGCGTGCGCTTCGTGGCCTTCGAGTGGCGCAAGAAGTACGCGCGCGACACCCAGGACCGCGCCCAGAAGCAGGGCCTGCGCAACCTGCGCGTGCTGGAGGCCGATGCGCGCTCGGTGGTGCCGCGCCTCTTCGCCGCGGGCTCGCTCGACGCCATCCACCTGCAGTTTCCCGACCCCTGGTGGAAGCGCGCCCACTTCAAGCGCGCCGTGGTGCAGCCGGACTTCGCGCGGCTCATGCTCGAGAAGATGAAGCCCGGGGGCCTGTTCGACATGCGCACCGACGTGCAGGACCGCGCCGTCAACATGCTCTCCATCCTCGAGGGGGCCGGCTTCGTCAACCCGCTGGGCGCGGGCGTCTTCCACCCGTACGATCCCGAGGAGGCCCCCTCCACGCGCGAGCGGCGCTACCTCGTGAGCGGCGAGCCCGTCTACCGGGCCCGCCTGCGCAAGCCGTCCTGACACGTGCCAGTTCCGCCCGGGGTCCGTCCGGGGAGACCCTGGAGAGACTCCGGGTGGGGCCCGTCCGGCGGGAAGCCGGGGCGGCGACTTGGCAGCACGCCGGGATCAGGGAAGAATCCAGCCACCACGCGGTTCGCTCGGACTTCGGGGGACAGGTGGCTGCGACATGGCGGAAGCAATGACGACAAAGAGGGCGGAGGACACACGCCGGGCCCCGGTCCCGCATCCCCTCGCCGATCGCACCATCCTGCTCGTCGACGATGATCCGGCCAACATCCAGCACGTGCGCGAGGGGCTCACGGGCCCCGGCTACCGCTTCCGCGAGGCGCACGACGGCACCGAGGCCCTGCGCTCGCTGCGCGAGTCGCGGCCGGACCTCATCATCATGGACGTGGAGATGCCCCGGCTGGGCGGCGTGGAGGTGTGCCGCATCATCAAGGCCAACAGCGGCGAGGGCGGCTTCGGCTTCATCCCCATCATCCTCGTGACGGCGCGCCAGGCGGCCGGCAAGGTGGAGGGCCTGGAGCTGGGCGCGGACGACTACCTGGTCAAGCCCTTCGACATGCTGGAGCTGTCCGCGCGCGTGAAGTCCATGCTGCGGCTCAAGGTGCTCCAGGACGCCCTGGTGGAGAAGAACCGGGAGCTGGACTTCAAGAACCGGGAGCTGGACCGGGCCAACAAGGAGCTGGCCCAGAAGCGCGAGGAGCTGCTCAACCTCACGCGCATCGACGCGCTCACCGGGCTCTACAACCGGCGCTACTTCGAGGAGCGCCTGGGCGAGGAGTTCGCCCGCTCCTCGCGCTACCGCTCGCCCCTGTCGCTGGTGATGATGGACATCGATCACTTCAAGCGGCTCAACGACACCTACGGCCACCCCTTCGGCGACGAGGTGCTGCGCCGGGTGGCCAAGGCGGTGCGCGGTCGGCTGCGCGAGGTGGACTTCGTGGCGCGCTACGGCGGCGAGGAGTTCATCGCCCTCCTGCCGGAGACAGGCCCCCGCGAGGCGCTCGGGGCGTGCGAGCGCATCCGCGACGCCATCGCCTCGGTGGTCCTGGAGCACCGCACCTCGGACGGCACGCGCCAGGACGTGCGCTGCACCGCCTCGTTGGGCGTGGCCAGTGTGCCCGACCGGACGCTGCTGGCCACCGAGGACCTGCTGCGCGAGGCCGACAACTGCCTCTACGCCGCCAAGGCCGCCGGCCGCAATTGCGTCCGTCAGTACACCGGGGATGCCCCCGAGTGAGGAGCCTCTTGGCGAGCGCGGCGCTTTGGCCTACATCAGAGGATCATGCGCCTGAAGCTCGCCTCCCTGCTGCTCCTGCTGACCATGCCGACCCTCGCGGGCTGCAACCGGCCCAGCTACGAGACCCCGGTGCGGGCCTACCAGACCTTCCTGCGCTCGGTGCAGCGCGGCGATGAGAAGACCGCCTACGCCACCCTCTCCCAGGCCTCCCAGGACGCCCTGCTCGCCCGGGCCCAGGCCGTGGCCCAGGCCTCCTCGGGCGCCGTGAAGGCCGACCCCCTGGCGTTCTTTCTATCGAATATTCCACCCCCGGCGGATGTTGCGGAGGTCACGCTGGCGGGCGAGAGTGGGGACACGGCCAAGGTGAGCGTGGTTTCCTCGGGTGTCACAAGACAGGTCCAGATGGTCCGTGAGCCATCCGGATGGAAGATTGACCTTACGCAGTCCCTCCAGCAGCCGTGAGCATGGACCTCCCCCAGGCCGCTCGCGCACAGGTAGCCTACGAACGTGAATGATCGGAAGACACGGCGGGTCCTGCCCACGGTCGAAGTCATCCGGCGCCCGGCGTCCGCCCCCGGGACGGCCGCGCCCACGCCAGCCCCCGCGGTGAGCCCGAGGCCCACGCCCCGGCCCACCCCCACGCCCAGCGCGGCGGCCCCGGCGCCCGCGCCCCGGCCCGCGCCAACGCCCACACCCGCGCCCGCGCCCAGCGCGGTGGCCCCGGCGCCTCGGCCTGCCGTGGCGCCCGCCTCCGCAGAGCCTCCGCGTCCCGTCGTCGAGGCCGCCGTGCCCCGTCCCGCGACCGCGGTGCCGGTGGCGCCCCGGTCGGTGTCCCCGGGTCCGCGGCCCTCCGCGCCGGGTGGCATGGGCGCGCGTCCCGGAGGCGCCTTCAGCCGTCCCCGCACGCCCCGGCCCCCGCCCACCGCCGAGCAGATCCTCGCGCTGGCGACCAAGGAGCACGTGCCCGCGCGCATCGCCAAGGGCGAGCTCGAGGGGAAGATGAAGTGCCGCATCTGGCGCAAGCTGCACGCCGAGGAGGCCAAGCGCTTCGACCAGGTGTACGCGCTGATGACCCAGAACCCCGGCCTGTCCCTGCCGGACGGCTTCGGCGTGCTGCAGAGCGGCCTGACGGTGGCCGAGTTCCTCGCGCGCAAGGAGCGCACCCAGCGCAAGGCGGCCGTGAAGACGGCGCGCGGCGAGGTGGATGACACCGCGGTGAGCGCCTTCATCCAGGAGCGCATGGAAGGCAAGACGGAGCTGTCCGTGGTGCTCGGCGAGCGCACCGTGCTCGACACCCTGGCCAGCGTGGAGCCCATCTCCTTCGTGCTCGGACGCAGCGGCCGGCAGGAGAAGCTCCAGGTGGTGCTGCTCACGCGCCGCTCGGACTGGGAGCAGCTCATGCCCCACCTGGAGCGCGACCCCAAGCTCACCCAGAAGCCCGCCAGCGTCGCGCGTCAGCCCGACAAGCGGCCCTTCTCCGACCCCCGCCCGTTCCTCGTCCACCAGGGCAAGCTCGTGCGGCTCACGCTGCGCAACGGCATCCAGCTCGTCATGCGTCTGCGCGTGGTGGGCCGCTTCGACCTCATCGTCGGCGAGGACGGCCACGAGGTGTTCGTGCCCCTGCACGCCCTGGTGCGCTTCGCCGCCGAGGAAGGGACGGACTCCGAGCTGGACAGCCCCATGGAGGAGGACGCGTGAGGACCTACTTCGCCCGGCTCATCAAGCCCCTGCTCGCGCTCACCCTGGCCGCGGCGATGCTCGCCGCCGAGCAGGGCTGCACCCAGGGGACGCCCACCGCCCCGGCCGTGCCCGAGGGCAAGCCCGGCGAGCCGCGCACGATCGCGCTCAGCATCACGGAGAAGGGCTACGAGCCGAGCCCCGTCACCCTGCGCCAGGGTCAGCCCGTCAAGCTCGTGCTCACGCGGACCACGGAGCACACGTGCGCCACGGAGATCGTGCTCGACGAGCACAACATCAACACCCCGCTGCCCCTCAACCAGCCGGTGGAGGTGAGCTTCACCCCCACCCAGACGGGAAAGCTCGTCTACGGCTGCGCCATGGGGAAGATGATCAGCGGCGTGTTCATGGTCGAGTGACGTCCCCCTCCGCGCGCGCCTCCCCCACCGGGAGCGCCCGCGCGGACATCGGCGGCATGTAGACGGTCTGGAACACGCACGTGCGCGGCAGGGCCGCCGCCCGGTGACGGGCCAGGTGGAAGGCGGGCCAGCCGCCCCGCATCGGCTCGCCCCGAGCGCACAGCACGCGGTCGAGCGGCGTGAGGTCGGTGCGGTCCGCGTCCCCCGGCCCCAGCCGCGCGGCGAGCACCGGCGCGGCATCCTCGGACAACTCCTGGAAATAGGCCGCGTCCCACGGCAGGCCCGCCTCCGCGCGCTCCAGGTTTCCGCGCGCGATGAAGGCATCGGGGTTGAGCACGTCCAGCACCGCGACGAAGGCCAGGCCCCCCACGAACGCGCCGAGGGCGAAGCGCTCGGGCCGCCACCACAGCGTCACCCCGCGCCAGACGAGCACCCCGGCCAGCACCGCCATGAAGACCTGCGTGTAGACGCGCAGGTGCGTGTAGCCATAGGCCGCCTCGTACAGCGCCATGCGCTTCATGGCCGACGCGAGCAGCACCAGCACCAGCCCCACCATCACCGAGCACGCCACCCGGAAGGCTCGCAGCTGCGCGCCCTCGCGCGGCCGCGTCCAGCGCGTCAGCGCCAGGCTCAGCCCCAGCGTCAGCACCGACACCTCGAGCAGCTCGAAGAAGCCCCGCCGGGCATACGCCGAGTAGGTGAACTCCGCGGGCAGCCGCGCCGCGCCCGACAGGAAGGCGAACTGGATGGAGGCGAAGCCCAGGAAGAGCACGTCCACCAGGCCCACCACGGTGAGGCTCTCGGCGAAGCCCAGACGGGGCGGCACGGGCGCCACCTCCGTCTCCCCCGCCTCCTCGGCCCGCCGCCGCCGCAGCGCGCTCACGAGCAGGCCCAGCAGTCCCAGGGCGCTCACGCCCGTGAACCCCGCGCCCCAGAGCGTGCCTGGCGACAGCGCCTCGCCCAGCCCGAGCCACACCCCATCCACCACCGACGCGAACACGGCGTCCGCCGACACCAGCAGCGCGGTGAACACGAGCAGGATGGGCAGCGCGAGCAGCACGCCCCGAAGCACGGGCACCCCGCGCGACACCTGCTCCCGCACGGGCCAGCGCGCCGCCTCCGCGCGCACCACCCCGCCGGGCGTGGACAAGGCCAGCCACAGGCTGCCCAGCGCCGTGGAGGCATAGCCCCACAATCCCAGCCGCTCCACGCGCCCCGCCGCCCAGAAGTGCGTGAGCAGCAGGCAGCAGCCCAGCGCGCAGGCCAGGTTGAGCAGCGTGAGCAGGGGGCTGGCGCGCACGAACACCATGCCCGAGAAGAACAGCAGCGGACCCAGCAGCCAGGCGTTGGGGCGCGCCCGCTGCCAGCCCTCGCGGCCGCCCAGCGCGAGCAGGGCCCCCACGAACAGCCCACAGAAGAGCGGCACGGAGATGCCCAGGTCGGGCCCGTCGAACAGCACCTCGGCGCACAGGCCCAGGGCGAGCGCCGCCCCCAGGGTGGCCCTCGGGTGGTTGGGACGGAACGGCGAGGGGAGAGCAGGGGAAGGAGGGGTCATGGCTGCCCGGGAACATGGACCCGCCTGGCCGCTCGGAGGGCGCCGTGCGGGCGAACGGTCGAAACCCCCGGGCGAGCGGTCGCGCGGGAAGTCCCGGCAATTCCCGTCCCGGATCCCACACGGCCGGTTTCTCGGCATGACGCCCGAAGGCGGGTAGGCTGTGCATTCCTTCCCATGGGCGGCGCGGCGGAGCTCTTCACCCGGCACGTGTTCCTCGACCTCGAGACAACGGGGTTGGATCCGCGCGTCGACGAGGTCATCGAACTCGGGGCCCTGTTCATCGAGAACGGCCGCGTCACCGAGCGCTACGCCCGCTTCTTCTCCGCCTCGCGTCCCCTGCCCCTCACCATCCGCCGGCTCACGGGCATCGAGGACGCGCAGCTCGTCGGCCAGCCCCGGCTCGCGCAGAAGGCGGCCGAGCTGCGCGACAAGCTCGCGGGCTGGACGGTGGTGGCCCACAACGCGTCCTTCGAGAAGGGCTTCCTCCCGGACATCCTCGGCCCCCTGCGCGCGCCGGTGCTCGATTCGTGCGAGGTGATGCACTACCTGCACCCGGAGCTGCCCAGCCACTCCCTGGAGTCGCTGCTGCGCTGGGCCGGCAAGGGCCCCCGCGAGCGCCACCGCGCCATGACGGACTGCGAGGCCACCCACGCCGTGCTGCTGCACGCGCTGGAGGGCTGCATCGCCGAGGGGCGCGCCGAGGATCTCGCGGACCTGCTGGAGACGCTCGATCCGCGCGCCGGGCTCAGGCTCGCGCAGATCGAGGCGGGCGAGGAAGGCGTGGAGCTGGAGGGCGCGCTGGAGTCGGACGCGGCGCCCCTGGTGACGCTGCTCACGGGCGCGTGGAAGATATGCCGCGCGCGCCCGAGTCCCCTGAAACTCTCGGCCTCGGGCTTCCTCCCCGGCCGCCCCGAGCGCCAGCGCGCCAACGGCACCCGGCCCCCGGACGAGCCCCCGGGCGAGGACGTGCCCATCGTGCCCGTGCGCCCCGAGGAGGTCTCCGCCCTGCTCGGCGCGGGCGGCGCCCTGGCCGGGGCCCACGAGTCCTTCGCCGTGCGCCCCGCCCAGCTCGAGATGGCCCAGGCCGTGGCGCGCTCCCTGTCCGACGGAGGCCAGCTCGCGGTGGAGGCCGGCACCGGCACGGGCAAGTCGCTCGCGTACCTCACGCCCGCCGCCCTCTTCACCGTGCGCAACGGCCGCAAGGTGGGCGTGGCGCCGCACACCAAGACGCTCCAGGATCAGCTCATCGAGAAGGATCTGCCCCGGCTGCACCGCGCCACCCAGGGGGCCTTCTCCTACGCGCTGCTCAAGGGCCAGACGAACTACCTGTGCCGCCGCCGCGCCCTGGACGTCACGCGCGTGGAGCCCGGCATGAGCCACGCCGCGCGCGCCCCCCGCGCCTACCTGCGCGCGCTCATGCGCCGGGGCCCGGACGGCGACCTGGACCGGCTCAGCCACTGGTTCCGCGACCGCTTCCCCGTGCTGCACGCGCTCGCGCCGGCCGTGCGCTCCGAGGCGGCCACCACGCTCGGCGAGCGCTGCCCGCACTACCACCGCTGCTACTACCACTCGGCCGTCGCCCAGGCGCGCGAGGCCGACGTGCTCGTCATCAACCAGTCGCTCGCCTTCGCCTGGCCCGCGCGCTACCCGAAGCTGGATCACCTGGTGCTCGACGAGGCGCACGAGGTGGAGGACGTGGCCACCACCGCCCTGTCCTCGGAGCTGTCGGACCATGCCTTCTCGCGGCTGTCCGAGCGGCTGCACGGGCGCGATGGCCGCCGGGGCCTGTTCGCCGAGCTGCGCCGGGCCCTGTTCGCCTCGCGGCGCGCCGAGGCCCGCGTGCTCATGAGCGAGATCGAGGGCGCGCTGCACGACGTGGGCACGAGCGTCTCGGACCTGGGCGAGCGCGTGATGGCCCTGTGCGAGCCCGCCGCGGCGAGCGCCTCCGAGTCCGACGACGAGGCCGCCTACGCCCCCGAGCTGCGCATCACCCCCGAGGTGCGGCGCTCGGCCCCGTGGAGCCCCGTGCGCGAGGGCCTGCTGGACGTGCGCGAGTGCCTGCAGACCCTGCACAAGCGGCTCACCGTGGGCGTGGCCGAGGTGCTGCCGGACCTGGCGGTGCGCATGCCGCCCCTGGAGCGGGAGCTGGCGGGCGGCGTGGCCGAGGTGCAGGAGTTGGCGGTGCTCGCCACGGAGCTGTCCGACGACCCGTCCGAGGGGCGGTGCTACGCGGCCACGGCGGTGCCGCGCAAGCAGCGCTGGACGCTCATCGCCCAGCCGGTGAACGTGGCGGCGTACGTGTCGCGCGACTTCGCCCAGAACAAGCGCTCGCTCGTGCTGGCCTCGGCCACGCTGAGCACCGGCACCGAGCGCATGCCCTACGTGCTCAACCGGCTCGGACTGGACGGGCGCAACGAGGGCATCCCCCCGCCCCGGCTGTTGCGCGCGCCCACGCCCTTCGACTTGAAGCAGCAGGCGCTCGTGGTGCTGGTGACGGACGCGCCTCGCGCGCACGAGCCGGCGTTCATCGACTGGGCGGCGCAGCGCATGTCGGGCCTGGCGCAGGTGATGGGCGGACGGCTCCTGGGCTTGTTCGCCTCCACGCGGCGCATGGAGCGCGTGGCGGATCAGCTCCGCACGAAGCTGGAGCCCCAGGGCATCGAGGTGATGCGGCAGTCGCGGGGCCATGGCCGCTCGCTGGCGGCCCGGCAGGAGAAGGACACTGGCACGGTGCTCATGGGCACCAAGAGCTTCTGGCAGGGCGTGGACATCCCCGGCCGGGGCGTGGGGTGCGTGTTCATCGACAAGCTGCCCCTGGAACCCGCGAGCCGCCCGCTCGTGGCCTCGCGCGAGGAGGCGCTCGCCCGGGGCGTGCACGCGCACCTGGGCTTCCTCCAGTACCGGCTGCCGCGCTCGCTGCTCATGCTGCGCCAGGGCGTGGGCCGGCTCATCCGCTCGACCGAGGACCGGGGCGTGGTCATCATCGCCGACCCGGGCCACCCGAGCTACCGCCAGGCCCTGCTCGACGCGCTCGCGGGCTACCGCGTGGTGCTCATGCCCTGGAGCGAGGCGCGCGTGCGCCTGTTCTCCACGCTCGACGAGATGGGCCTCATCCGCCGGGCGTGAGCCGTCAGGCCGAGTCCGCAGGCGCCGTTGGATCCCAGAGGTACTCCTCGCTGGGCGTCAGGCGCAGGTTCGTGAAGCCATGCCGCGCGACGAAGCGCGCGAAGCGCTCGGAGACGGTCAGCCAACCGTGCAGGCCCCTCGGCCGGAAGATGTCCTCCCTCCGCCAGGTGCCGGGCTCCAGCGAGAAGCCGTGAATGGTATCCAGATGGACGGACAGGCACTCCGGACACGTGGGAGGCGCCGGGAAGCGGAGGCGACCGCGCGTCAGGTCCAAGGCCCCTCGGCCGAAGCAGGCCTTGGTGAACAGGTACGGAGGTGGCGTAGAGAGCGTGGAGTTCCGGCGCTTGCCACGTACCCGGCGGACCTCGACGGGATGGAAGCCCTCGAGCCCCGTGAGCCCTTCCTCTTGGAAGGCCCGCGCGAAGCGCTCGGACACCAGGAGGTCATCCCCCGACCCCTGGAGGAAATCGCCCCACGCCTCCCCATGCAGGACCAGGTCACATCGGTAGGGCGGCAGCCACGTCCGCATGCCCACCCCGACACCACAACGCGGACAACGCGCCCCGTCCTCTCGATTGATGGGCTCGACGGTATCGACCTCCGTGTCGTACCGGGAGCCGGACTCGCCTTCCTCTAGAACGAAGAAGCGCTCGGACACGTCAGAACCCACGGGGAAAGCGCATGCGCATCACGGGCCGATTGTAGACCTCGCGCAGGAAAGCCTCGAACTGACCCGGTGTCGCCTGACGGTAGCGCCTCAGCCAGGTGATGATCTCCTTGTCCAGTTCCCGGTTTTGGATCGGTCTCTCGCAGCACCGCGCAGGCGCTCACCCTCCCCTGCTTGCCATGACACACGACCGTCAGGTCGTTCGGCGCGCACGGCACCTGGGTCAGGAGCACCCACAAGAGCGAAAGCACGATGACCTCCGGATGAGTTCCGCGCTCACGCCTTGTCCAGCACGCCGTTCTGGTAGTCCTGGATCGCCTGGCGGATCTCCGCCTCCGTGTTCATCACGAAGGGGCCGCGCTGGACGATGGGCTCGCGCAGGGGCCTGCCCGCCGCCACCAGCACCGCGCTGCGCTGGTTCGTCGCCCGGATGCGCAGCCGCTTGCCCGGCCCCAACAGCGCGAGGCTCCCCGCCCGCACCGTCCTCGGCGTGTCCTCGGGCCCGATGTGCACCTCGCCCTCGTGCACGAACGCGAACGCCGTGTGGCCCTCGGGCACCTCCCACCGGGCCGGCGTGTCGTCCTCCAGCCGCAACGTGAAGAGCACGGGCTCGGTCGGGCGCTCGCGCACGGGGCCCTGGAGGCCCTCCAGACCGCCCGCGATGAGCCGCACGTGGCTGCCCGCCGCCGACAGCTTCGCCTCGCTCAGGCGGTCGGGTTGCAGGTCCTGGTAGTGCGGCGCGCACAGCTTCTCGCGCGCGGGCAGGTTGACCCACAACTGGAAGCCCGACATCAGCCCCCGCTCCTGCTCGGGCATCTCCGAGTGGATGATGCCCCGCCCCGCCGTCATCCACTGCGAGCCCGCCCCCAGGATGAGCCCCGAGTTGCCCTGGCTGTCGCGGTGGCGCATGTGCCCGTCCAGCATCACCGTCACCGTCTCGAAGCCCCGGTGCGGGTGGTCGGGAAAGCCCGCCAGGTACGCGCCCGGATCGTCCGAGTGGAAGTGGTCCAGCATCAGGAACGGATCCAGGTGGCGCAGCGCCGACTGGCCGATGACACGCGTGAGCCGCACGCCCGCGCCGTCGCTCGTGGGCACGCCGCTCAAGGTGTCGAGCACCTTGCGGTCCGACGTGGCGTGGTACGCGGGAGCGCGCGAGCACCCCGCCGCCAGGGCCGCCGTGATCAGCAGGGAGTCGAGGAGGAAGCGCCGGCGCGTCGTCGTCATGCGGCCGAGTCTGTCACAGCTCCCACTCGAACGTGTCCGCGGCCTCGTCGATGATGCGCGGCGCGAGCGCCTTGAGCAGCTCCTCCGGCTTCGCCCCCGACGCCTGGAGCTCCACGTCGCCGAGCAGCGCCTGGTCCGGGTAGCCGATGCACACCATCGTCACGCGCAGGCCCCCGGACTCGGTCTCGTGGATCTCCCCCTGCAACCGGTAGCCCCGCACGCCGAGCTTGCGCAAGACGCCCTGCGCCGCGGCCTTGCTCTCGCGCGCCGGGGCCAGCGCCGCGCCCAGCTTCGTGAGCTTGCGCCGCATGCGCGCCTCGGTGACCCGCAGGACCTCGGCCTTCACCTGCCCCGACTTGTCCTTGAGCTCCAGCAGCGACACGTAGACCTTGGGCGTCTGATCCTTGAGCCCCTGCAGCGTCTTGAGCGAGGCCTGGATGGCCGTCTTCGTCGCGGCGTCCGTCTCGCCCTTGCGCCCCTTGAGGCACTCCAGGCCCGCCAGTTCCTGGAGCGTGCCCAGCGCCCGCGCCGACGCGGCCCGCACCGCCTCGCTGGGGTCCTTCAGGGCCTCGCACAGGGGCGGCAGGGCCTCGGGGTCATCCGAGGCGCCCAGGGTCGACGCCGCCTTGGAGCGCGCCTGGGGATCCTCCCCCTGCCCGAGCTGTCGGCTCAGCGCGGCGATCCGCACGTCCACCTGGGCCGCGGCGGGGGAAACAACGACACACATCGAGACGAGGAGCAGGAAAGACGAACACCGCATGTCAGGTCATTCCATCCTAGCGCGCGTACCCGGCGAAACCCATTCGCCCCCCACACCGGCCCGCCCCCTACTTCTTCATCGAGGCCAGTGCGTCCTCGACGGCCCGAGGCGCCAGCGCCGCGAGCAGCTCGCCCGGCTCCTCGTCGGACCCTTGGACCTCCACGTTCCCGAGGAGCTGGTGCTTGCCAGGATAGCGCAGACACATCACCGAGAGCTTGAGTCCTCCCGCGCTCCCCGGACGAATTTCAGAGAGCAGCCGGTAGCCAGGCAGCTTGCCCTGGGCGAGCTGGGCCTTGGCCTCGGCCTCGCTCTGGCCCGCGGGCGCCAGGTCCGCGCCGAGCTGGAAGAGCTTGCGCCGCATGCGGGCCTCGGTGAGCTTCACCATCTCCGGGGACAGCGTGCCCGTGGTGTCCTTGAGCGCGCCGAGCATCACGACCATGCGGGGGGGCCGCGCCCGGAGCGCCTGGGTGGCCTTCACCGCCGAGGCCAACGCCTGTTGCACGGTGGCGTCCGGCTCGTCCTTGCGCGCCTCCAGACACTCCAGGGCCCCGGGCTCGGCCAGCGCCTCCAGGGCCTTGGCCGCCGCCGCGCGCACCTCGGGCGCCTCGTCCGCGAGCCCGGCGCACAGGGGCGCCAGGGCCTCGGGGTCCTCCGATTCTCCCAGGACCCGCGCGGCCTGGACCTTCTGGGTCGCGAGCGCGCCCTGTTTGAGCGTCCGGGCCAGCGACGCGGTCCGGGCATCCGCCTGGGCCAGGGCGAGGGTGGGACAGGCGAGCAGCAGGGCGGCGACAAGGTGGGTGGGAGAGCGCATGTCAGGTGGAGAGCCTAGCCCGGTCTACAAGAAAGGCAGCATCCCCCTCTCTTGTGGCATATACCCTCACCATGTCCTCTGCCCTGTCCGCCTCCCAGATCCGCGAGGCGTTCCTCCAGTTCTTCGAAGGGCGCGGTCATCGCCGCGTCGCGTCGTCCTCCCTCGTCCCCCAGAACGACCCCACCCTGCTGTTCACCAACGCGGGCATGGTGCAGTTCAAGGACGTCTTCACCGGCCGGGAGAAGCGCGACTACGCGCGCGCCACCACGTCGCAGAAGTGCGTGCGCGCCGGCGGCAAGCACAACGACCTCGACAACGTGGGCTACACCGCGCGCCACCACACGTTCTTCGAGATGCTCGGCAACTTCTCCTTCGGCGACTACTTCAAGGCGGACGCCATCGCGTACGGCTGGGAGTTCGTGACCAAGACGCTGGGCATCGACACGACGCGCCTGGCCGTCACGGTGTTCAACGGCGAGGGCGGTGTCCCCTGGGACGAGGAGGCCCACACGCTGTGGCTCAAGCAGGGCGTGCCCGCCGAGCGCATCTACAAGCTCGGGCTCAAGGACAACTTCTGGGCCATGGGCGACACGGGCCCCTGCGGCCCCTGCTCGGAAATCCACTACCACCAGGGCGACGACATCCCGTGCGCCGAGGTGGCCGCGGGCCGCGCGTGTCAGGGCGTGGCGTGTGACTGCGACCGGTGGCTGGAGATCTGGAACCTCGTGTTCATGCAGTTCGAGCGCAAGGAGAAGGACGCGCCGCTCATCCCCCTGCCCAAGCCGTCCATCGACACGGGCGCGGGCCTGGAGCGCGTGGCGTCCGTCGTCCAGGGCAAGCGCTCCAACTACGACACGGACCTGTTCCAGAACATCCTGGGGCGCGTGAGCGAGCTGTCCGGCAAGGCCTACACCCAGGAGGGCGGGGCCTCCATGCGCGTGGTGGCGGACCACAGCCGCGCGGCCGCCTTCCTCATCGCCGATGGCGTGCAGCCCTCCAACGAGGGCCGCGGCTACGTGCTCCGGCGCATCATGCGCCGCGCCATCCGTCACGGCTCGCAGCAGCTGGAGCTCGACAAGGTCTTCTTCTTCGAGGTGGTGGACCGCGTCATCCAGCTCATGGGCGACGCCTACCCCGAGCTGCGCGAGGGCCGCACGTTCATCCTCGAGGTGTGCAAGTTCGAGGAGGAGAGCTTCCGCAAGACGCTGCACCGCGGGCTCAAGCTCATCGACGAGGAAGTGGCCCGGATGAAGGCCGCGGGCGAGACCCAGCTCAAGGGCGACAAGGTGTGGGACCTGCACAGCACCTATGGCTTCCCGTGGGACCTGACGGAGATCATCCTCAAGGAGCGCGGCTTCGGCACGGACCTGGAGGGCTTCAACCAGAAGAAGAAGGAAGAGGCCGAGCAGGGTGAGGGCTCCACGCTCAACAAGGACAAGGCGGTGGGCGCGGTGTACCACCAGCTGCTCGAGCGGCTGGGCACCACCGAGTTCCTCGGCTACGAGGGCCTGGGCCACGAGGGCGAGGGCTCCGTGCGCGCCATCCTCAAGGGCGGGGCCGAGGTGCTGGAGGCGCACGCGGGCGACGAGGTGGAGTTCGTGCTGGACCGCACGCCCTTCTACGGCGAGTCCGGTGGCCAGACGGGTGACACGGGCCGCGTGGTGGGCCATGGCGGCAAGGCGGTGGCCGAGGTGTCCGACGCCCAGCGTCCGGTGTCCGGCCTCGTGGTGCACCACGTGAAGGTGTCCGAGGGCACGTTCAAGGTGGGCGACATGGTGCAGGCGAGCGTGAACGGCGAGCGCCGCGCGTCCATCCGCGCCAACCACTCGGCCACGCACCTGTTGCACCGCGCGCTCAAGATGGTGCTCGGCGAGCACGTGAAGCAGGCGGGCTCCGTGGTGGCCGCGGACTACCTGCGCTTCGACTTCTCGCACTTCTCGCCCATGACGCACGATCAGCTCGATCAGGTCGAGGACCTGGTCAACGGCTGGGTGCGCGAGAACACCGAGGCCCAGACGCGCATCATGAGCCTGGAGGAGGCGCGCAAGTCGGGCGCCGTGGCCATGTTCGGCGAGAAGTACGGCGAGACGGTGCGCGTCGTCACCGTGCATCCGCAGACGACGGAGCTGTGCGGCGGCACCCACGTGCGCCGCAGCGGCGACATCGGCCTGTTCAAGGTCGTCTCCGAGAGCGGCGTGGCCTCGGGCGTGCGGCGCATCAACGCCGTCACCGGCCTGGGCGCGCTGCAGTACGTGCGCGAGGCCGAGCGCGAGCTCAAGAAGGCCGCCGAGCTGCTCAAGACGAGCCCCAAGGATCTGGTCAAGCGCGTGGAGGCCACGCAGAAGCGCGTGAAGGACCTGGAGCGCAAGGTCGAGGAAGTGACCGTGAAGGCGCAGTCGGGCTCCAGCAAGGACCTGCTCGAGCAGGCGCGCGACATCAACGGCATCAAGGTGCTCGCCACGCGCATGGATCCGGCGGACCCGAACGTGTTCCGGGGCCTGGCCGATCAGCTGCGCGACCGGCTCAAGTCCGGCGTGGTGCTCATCGGCGGCGAGAAGGACGGCAAGGCGGTGCTCATGGTGGCCGCCACCCAGGACGTGGTGAAGCGCGGCATCAACGCGGGCGCGCTGCTGCGCGAGCTGGCCAAGGAGGTCAACGGCCGGGGCGGTGGCAAGCCCGACTTGGCCCAGGGCGGTGGCGAGGATCCCTCGCGCATCCCCGCCGCCTTCGACAAGCTCTACGAGCTGGTGAAGGGGACGACCCTCGCATGAGCCGCCACTTCCGGGTGCTCGCCTCGCTCCTGTGCGTGTCGGCCCTCGTGGGCGGCTGCAAGGACAAGTCCGAGCCCGAACCGACCACGGACCGCACGCTGGAGCAGCTGCGCCTGGAAGTGGAGCGGATGAACAAGGGAGGCGCCCCCAGCGGGCCTCCCGCCGCGCCCACCGCGCCCGAGTCGCCTCACGATCGGCTGGCCCAGCTGGCCGCCGGAAGCGAGGACGACGCGCCCCTTCGCCTGCGCCCCGTGTCGCGCAAGGCCGTGCCCGTGCACGACGGCTTCGAGGTGCGCGCCGTCAGCCTGGAGGCGATGCACACGGTGAGCGGCACGGGCCGCCTGTCGCTCACCACCGACGAGTACTTCGTGCGCCTGACGCTCGAGACCCTCAACAAGGGCCAGGTGCCCGCCACCCAGTCGGTGGAGGGCGCGGTGCTCGAGGACGCCACGGGCCAGCGCCATCCCATCGCCCGGGATGCCCAGACCGTGGCCGGCACCCGGCAGCTGGGCTTCACCGCGCCCCCCGGCGAGCCGCAGGCGCTCGTGTTGCTCTTCGAGGTGCCCGCCACCGCCCTGGAGCCGGGACTGAGCCTCGTGCTCCCCCATGCTGGCGACGCGGACGCCCGCGTGCCGCTGCAATGACGGACCCCCGGAGGCGGTGACGCGCGGTGACGGCCGAGTCCAAACTGCTCCCGATGCGCATCCGCCTCCCGTACGCCACGGAGGAGGAGTTCATCGCGAAGTACGGCCCCCACGTCGCGCGGGGAGGCCTCTTCCTGGCCACCCGCGCGCCCAAGCCCGAGGGCACGGGCCTGGCCTTCGAGCTCGTGCTGGCCGAGGGCGGCCGCCTGCTGCGCGGTGAGGGCGTGGTGGTGAAGGCCGTCACCGAGGGCGCCCGCGCCGGGATGACCGTGCGCTTCACCCGCCTGGACGCGCACAGCAAGGCCCTCATCGACCGCATCCTGGAGCTGCGCGCGCCCGCCCCCGCGCCGCCCGCCCCCGCGCCCGTGGCGGAGGTGGCCCCCCCGCCCGAGCCGCCCCGGCGCGCCCGGCCCGTCATCACCGCGGAGGCCCTGCGCAAGCAGGCCGAGCGGGTGCCCATCCCCGGCGGGGGCGCCCCCAAGCCCGCGCCGCCGCCCGCCCCCGAACCGCCCCCGCCCCCGACTCCCCAACCCCCACCTCCCGAGCCACCCCCGCCCGCTCCGGCGCCCGCGCCCGTGACCGAGCCCCTCGAGCCCCGGGGGCGCCGCCGCTCCATCCTCGACGTGCCCGTCACGCCCACCGTGGTCGCCGCGCCCCGGGACGTGGTGCTCGGCATCGATCTGGGCAGCACGTGGACGCGCGCCGCCGTGCACCACCAGGGCTCGCTGCGGCGCATTCCGGTGGGGCCCGGGGACACCTTGTCCTCGCTGCTCGCCGTGGACGAGGCGGGCGAGGTGCTCGTGGGCGAGCGGGCCCGCGAGGCGGCGGAGCTCCGGCCGGCCCAGGCCGTGCTCGAGTGGCAGCGACTGCTCGGACGGCGGACGCGCTCGCTCCCGTCGCGCGCGCCCACCGCGCCGCCCCCTCTTCCCCGCGAGGGGCCCGAGGGCGAGGCGCGCCTCGCGGCCCGGCTCCTGCGCGAGCTGCGCACCGCCGCCACCACCTTCCTCGGCCATGACGTGGCGCGCGCCGTGCTGTGCGTGCCCGCCCACTTCGACGACCGCCAGCGCGCCGCCCTGCGCGAGGCGGCCGGACTCGCGGGGCTCGAGGTCCTGCGCATCCTCAACGCCTCCTCGGCCGCGGCGCTCGCCTTCGGCCATGAGCGGGGACTGGCCCGCAAGCGCCTGCTCGTGGTGGACATCGGCGGCGGCGGCCTGGACGTGTCCGTGGTGCAGCTCACCGGGGACGACCTGGAGGTCATCTCCACCGGGAGCGAGCCGGGCCTGGGCGGCCAGGACTTCGATGCGCGCCTCGCCGAGGCGCTCGCCAGCGCCCTGCAGGAGCAGGGGCTGCCCCGGCCCCAGACGCCCGCCGAGTGGGTGCCCCTGCGGCTCGCCGCCGAGTCCGCCAAGCTCGCCCTGAGCGAGCGCGACGAGGTCACCCTGCCCTTGCCCGGAGGCGCCGCGCCCCTCGTGCTGCGGCGCGAGCGGCTGGAGGCGCTCACCGCGGATCTCGTGCAGCGCGTCACCCTCGGCGTGCGGCAGGTGCTGGAGTCCAGCGCGCTCACGCCCCAGGGGCTCGACGCGGTGCTGCTGCTCGGGGGCCAGGGCCGCATGCCGCTCGTGCGTCGCCGGCTGGAGGAGAGCCTCGGCGTGCCCGTGCGCCTGGAGCCGGACACCTCGCACTGGGCGGCGCTCGGCGCGGCGCTGCTGGGCCAGGGGCTCCTGGACGCCGCCACGGGCAAGCCCGGCGCCACCGTGTCCGATGTGCTGTCCGTGCCCCTGGGCGTGGCCGAGCGCGGCGGCACGCTGCGGCGCGTGCTCGAGCGCAACACCCGGCTGCCCGCGGAGAAGACGCTCGTGATTCCCGTGACGCCTGGGCCGCTCTCGCTCGCGCTCTTCCAGGGGCCCTCCGCCCTGGCCCTGGACAACGAGTACCTCGGCGCGCTCACCTTCGAGATCGACCGCCCCGGCGAGGCCGAGGTGCACCTGAGCCTGTCCCAGGACGGCACGCTCTCGCTCGCCGCGACCCTGCCCTCCGCGCGCCGCCATGCCGTCACCCTCGCCACCGCCCTGCCCGAGGAGGCCGACCTGGAGGCGCTCCTCGCGCGCTCGCCGCTGGAAGGCGACGCGGGCGCGAAGCCCGGCGGACTGTTCAAGGGGTTGAAGAAACTCTTCGGGCGCCGCTAGGGGAACAGGCGGCCAGGCGAGCCCCACCCATCCCGACGGTGCAGGGCCCGACCTCGGGAGGGCAGGCGGCCCGTGTCCGTGTTCCCGCCGCACGCATGGCCAGATTCCGTCCGTACACACGAAGTCGGTCAAGGCCGACATGACGGGAGAACGAAATGAAGGCTCGTTCCTGGATGGGTGGGCTCGCGCTGGTGTCTCTGTGCACGGCGGGGGCGGCGACGGCCGCGATCGACGCATCGCGGATGGCGGGACGGCTCAACTACGACGCGGACCGCACCAAGGTGGGCGTGGACGTGCGCCTGGGCGTGGGCGGTCTGACGGGCAGCGCGGGTGATCGGACCAAGGTGGGCCCCCTGGTGGGCGTCACCGCTGGAGCCCAGCCGTGGCGCAACTTCGGCGTGGAGGCGGGGGTGGAAGGCCAGCGCCTGGCGATTGACGACGTGCGCATCGGCTCGGGCGAGGCCCTGTACCGCTACAACGCCGGCCTGATGGCCAAGGCGGGACCGCTCATCGCCCAGGAGAAGATGCGGCCCTACGTGGGCGTGGGCGCGGGCATGAGCTACTACAACATCACCAACGGCGCCACGGGCCTCTACAGCAACGACTTCGTCGCCGAGGTCCCCCTCGCCGCCGGCCTGGACTACCGCTTCACCCCGAGCATCTTCGCGGGAGCGCGGGCCTCCTACCGCGTGCTCGTCGGCCAGGAGTTCGCCGATGGCGCCAACGCCTTCACCACGGGCGACACCAGCGGCGGCCTGCTCAACTTCGCCGCGACGCTGGGTGGCCGTTTCTAGCCACCCGGTCGGCGCGCGTCACAGCGCGCAGCGCGCCAGCAGGGTCTCGGGGTTGGGGTTCTTCTCCCACGCCTCGAGCACCCGCTGCGCCGGAGACTTGCCGGACGCGGCCACCTCGGCGAGCACGTCGAGCAGGGGCGCGTCGGCGGGATCCAGCCGCTCCAGGCCCCGGCGGGCGATGGCCACCATCTCCCCGGCGAGCCGGTGCAACTCCTGCCCCTCCAACCGCCCGGCCAGACCCTCGCGGCGGCCGGTGTCGTGGAAGGCGCGCTGCTGCTCCAGCGTCAGCCGCGGCAGCAGCCGCTCGGCCTCGTCCAGGGCGGTGCGGTCATACAAGAGGCCCCGCCACAGCGCCGCGAGCGCCCCCGTCATGTCGGCGGGCACGCAGTCCGCGCCCCGCACCTCGACGATCTTCTTGAGCCGCGCCTCGGGGAAGAGCGTGGACAGGTGGTCCGTCCAGTCCGACAGGTCCGCCGGGCTGCCCTCGTAGCCCTCCTGCATGAAGCGCCGGAAGGTCATCTTCGGCCGCAGGTACTGGCCGTTGCGGCGCAGGAAGAGGATGGGGGCGTCCAGGGCCCACTCCACATAGGCGCGGTAGGAGAAGGAGCCGTCGAAGAAGGCCGGCAGGTAGCCACAGCGCGTGGGGTCCACCTCGTCCCAGACGCGGCTGCGGAAGGACAAGTAGCCCGAGGGCTTGCCGTCGCGCAGCGGGCTGTTGGCGTAGAGGGCCACGAGCAGCGGGGTGAGCCGGGCGATGAGCACGGTCTTGCGCACACAGTCCGCCTCGTCCTCCCAGTCCATCGACACCTGCACGGTGGACGTCATCAGCATCATGTGGTGGGCCAGCGCGCCGCGCTCGGGCAGGGACTGACGCATGGCGACATAGCGCGTCTTGGGCATCCACGACACGGCGTCGGTCGTGCCGAAGGGCCGGTAGCCCATGGCCACCAGTTGGAGCCCCAGCGGGGCGGCGGCGGCCTTCACCTCGGCCAGGTGGGCCAGGTTCTCCGCGTGGGCCTCGCGGGCGGTGACGAAGGGCGAGCCGGACAGTTCGAACTGGCCCCCGGGCTCCAGGGAGATGGTGAGCATGCCCTTCTGCAGGGCGATGATGGGCGAGTCGGGCGTCTCCCGGAAGGGCGTGTAGCCGCCCGGCGCGAGCCGTTCCAG
Source organism: Archangium primigenium (assembly GCF_016904885.1). NCBI lineage: Bacteria > Pseudomonadati > Myxococcota > Myxococcia > Myxococcales > Archangiaceae > Melittangium > [Archangium] primigenium. The sequence goes on along the minus strand of NZ_JADWYI010000001.1, from coordinate 2,622,392 downwards.
CAGGGCGCCGATGCCCGAGGAGCCCTCGTAGGGCACGGACCGTGCACCCCCAACGGGGTAGACGAATTTCTCGTGCTCGAGACCCAGGCGGTGTTGGGCTCGGGGTTTTTCCGCGGACCGGAAGCCCTCCAGGAGCATGTCGACGGAGGTGATGGGCGCGGAGTCGGTCCGCTTGAGGTCGAGGGACATGGCGGCCCTATATAACGGTCGTTGACCCGGCCGCTGCCATTTGCGCATCGTCCCGGCATGACGCCCTCCTCGCCGGTGCCGCCCTTCTCCGCGCGCTCCTCGATCTCGGACTTCTTCCAGGGGGTGGGGCTCATCTTCCGGGCCTGGGGCCTCATCTTCCGCACCCCCCGGCTGCTCCGCCTGTCGGCCCTGTGCGCCCTCGTCACCCTGGTGGCCCTGGCGGCGCTGCTCGTGCTGCTCTGGACCCAGGCGCCCGGCTGGCTCGGGGCGGTGTGGCCCCGGCCGGACCCCTGGTGGGCACGCGCCCTCTGGACCGGGGTGCTGCTCGTGCTCGGCGTGCTGGGCTTCGTGGTGGGCGCCAATGTCGGCCTGCCGATCGTGCTGGCGCCGCTGCAGGATCCCCTGTCGGAGATCACCGAGGAATTGTGCGGGGACTACGTCTCCCCGCCCTTCCGGCCCGGGGCGTTCCTCACGGGCCTGGGCGTGAGCGTGGCGCACACCCTGGCCCGCGTGCTGCTCCTGCTCTTGGGCCTGGCGCTCCTCCTGCCCCTGAACCTGCTGCCGGGCGTGGGCAGCGTGGCCTGGGCGGTGCTCGCGACGTCGTGGACCATGCTCTGGCTCGCCGGGGAGCACTTGGCGGCCCCCATGACGCGCCACCTCTACCCCTTCGCGCAAATCCGCCGCACGTTGCGCGCGCGCTGGCCCCTGTGCCTGGGCTTCGGCGCGGGCGTCTACGTGCTGTTGTGGATCCCGATTCTCAACAGTCTCTTCCTCCCGGTGGCCGTGGTGGGGGGCACCCTGCTCTACCGGGGCCTGCGCGCCGTGGGCGGCGTGCCGCCTCCGCCCGACGGGAAATAATCGTCCCCGCCGACTGTCTGGGGTTCATTCGGACCCCGGCGCGGGAACGCAGCACGCCGCCGTGGTGTTGTCCAACACTGCGCGAGGACGTGCGCTTGAAGCACCGGGGGTCCGTGATTAGGCTTGCCCGGCTGCTTCCGGCATCTTTGTCGTTTCTTCCAACTCCTCGATTTGACTCGGGTTTTCACGCATCACCCCCCCTCGGAGCCCGCGGGCTCCGACCTGGATGGACCATGCCGCGAATCTTTCGCCGGATCACCGCCGTCGCCGTCCTGCTGGGCGCCTGGGCCCTCGTGGGCAACAACCGGGCACCCATGCCCCTGACGCTTGGAGCCGCGGAGGCCGGTCAGACGGCCCCGGACTCCGCCAGCCCGGGGGACAAGAAGAACGACCTGTCCTCCCTGCGCGTCTTCACCAAGGTCATCCTCTACGTGAAGGAGAACTACGTCGACCCCAAGCGCGTGCGGCCCAAGGAGATGATGATCGCCGCGCTGGAGTACGTGGAGAAGAGCGTGCCGGACGTGCTCGTGGACGGCAACGCCGAGTCGGGCAAGCTCAACGTCAACGTGAACGGCAAGCCGCGCGAGTTCGACATCTCCCACGTGGACTCGCTCTGGAAGATGTCCTTCACGCTCAAGGACGTGTTCGACTTCATCGGCAAGAACATGCGGCCCATGGATGACACGCGGGACATCGAGTACGCGGCCGTCAACGGCATGCTCTCCACGCTGGACCCGCACTCGGTGCTCTTGCGCCCCGAGGTCTACCGGGAGATGAAGCTGTCCACCAAGGGCGAGTTCGGCGGCCTGGGCTTCGTCATCCAGATGCGCGAGGGCAACCTCACCGTCATGAAGGTGCTGCCCAAGACGCCGGCGCACCGCGCGGGCATCCTCAAGGACGATCAGATCAAGAAGATCGGCGAGGAGTCCACCGTCAGCATGGACCTCAACGAGGCGGTGTCCAAGCTGCGCGGCCCCGTGGACAGCCGCATCACCATCACCGTGGAGCGCAAGGGCTGGGACAAGCCGCGCGCCCTGACGCTCGCGCGTGGGATGATCTCCATCGACAGCGTGCAGTCCAAGCTCCTGGCCGGCAACGTGGGCTACGTGCGGCTCAAGAACTTCCAGGGCAACACCACGCGTGACCTGCAGGCGTCGCTCGCGGAGATGCGCAAGCAGGCCGAGGGCAAGGGCGGCTTCAAGGGCCTGGTGCTCGACATGCGCGGCAACCCGGGCGGTCTGCTCGAGCAGGCCATCCAGGTGTCCGACACCTTCGTGTCCGAGGGCACCATCGTCTCCACCGTGGGCCTGTCGGACAAGCTGCGCGAGGAGAAGCGCGCCCACGCCGATCCGGGCGAGGAGTCCTACCCGGTGGCGGTGCTGGTGAACGCGGGCAGCGCCTCGGCCTCGGAGATCGTCGCCGGCGCGCTCAAGAACCTCAACCGCGCGGTCATCATCGGCCGGCAGACGTTCGGCAAGGGCAGCGTGCAGGTGCTCTACGACTTCCCGGACGACAGCGCGCTCAAGCTCACCATCGCCAAGTACCTCACCCCCGGTGACGTCTCCATCCAGGAGGTGGGCATCGTGCCGGACATCGAGCTCGTGCCGTCCGCCGTCACCGACGAGCGCGTGGTGGTGTTCGCCCCCCGCAAGACCATTGGCGAGGCGGACCTGGATCAGCACTTCGGCAACCCCAACTCGGACTCGGTGGCCAAGAAGCGCGAGGACGTGCTCGGCCGCGAGAAGCCCCTGGAGACGGTGCGCTACCTCAAGGTGGACCAGAAGGACCTGCAGGCCGTCGCCAAGAAGCAGGAGGAGGCCAGCAAGGGCACCGCCGTCAAGGAGGACCCCAAGCAGCACGCGGGCAGCCACCTGTTGGACGTGAACTCGGTGGGCTCCAGCGAGGAGCTGGACGACCAGCTGGACGCGGAGAGCCAGGACGACGTGAAGGAGGACTTCGAGGTGCAGTTCGCCCGCGACTACGTCCTCCAGGTGCCCTTCACCACGCGCAAGCAGATGCTCGACAAGGGCAAGGACTTCGTGGAGAAGAAGATGGCCGAGGAGCAGCAGCGCATCGACGCGGCCATCACCGCCCTGGGCGTGGACTGGAGCCCGGGCGCGACCCCCAAGGACGTGAAGCTCGCCGCCACGTTCTCGCCGACCCAGGATCAGAAGATCGCCGCGGGCGAGACCTTCGACATGGCCGTCACGGTGGAGAACAAGGGGGCCGAGGCCCTCAAGCGCGTGCGCGCCTGGACCGAGAGCGACAACTACTACCTGGATCGCCGCGAGTTCCTCATCGGCAGCCTGGCGCCGGGCGAGAAGAAGACCTGGAAGGTGAAGGTGCGCCTGCCCAAGGACTTGGTGTCGCGCCGCGACGACGTGACGGTGAAGGTGCTGGACGACAATGGGCCGCTGCCCGGCACGGTCGTGAGCGAGCTCATCTTCACCGAGCTGCCCCGCCCCGCGTTCGCCTTCAACTGGCAGGTGGTGGATGACTGCGCCGCGTGCAACGGCGACGGCATCGCCCAGCGCGGCGAGGACGTGAGCGTGGTGCTGGACGTGACGAACACCGGCAAGGGCAAGGCGCTCGACTCGTTCGCGCAGATCAAGAACGTGGGCGAGCCGAACATCTTCATCGAGAAGGGCCGCTTCAAACTGGGTGAGATTGGCCCGGGCGAGACCAAGACGGCGCGCTTCCAGCTCGCGGTGAAGAAGGGCCTCAAGGAGGACCACTTCGCGCTCAAGCTCAACATCATCGACGAGCCGCTCGAGGAGTTCGCCGTGGAGAAGCTGGAGCTGCCGGTGACGGACGCGCCCGCGGTGAAGCTCGAGGCCAAGAAGGGCCTGGTGAAGGTGGCCGAGAAGGCGGAGCTGCTCGCCGAGCCGCGCGCCGACGCGACCGTCATCGCCCGGCTGCCGCGCCCGGCGACGATGACCGTGGAGGCCAGCACCAAGGGCTTCTACCGGGTGGAGCTGGACAAGGGTCGCTTCGCCTTCGTGAAGGCCCAGGACGCCAGCGAGACGCGGGGCAAGCCCAACACGTCCCAGGAGCTCACCTACGTGGCGCGCCGCTCGCCGCCGGACATCAAGCTCGACGTGGACCCGAGCCAGGGCGGCCTCGTGGCCAACGGCGACCGCTTCACCCTGAGCGGGGTGGTGGAGGACGCCCAGGGCCTCCTGGACATGTACGTCCTGGTGAACGACCAGAAGGTGTACTTCCAGGCCGTGGACCCCACCAAGGTCAAGGGCAACGCGCCCCAGCGGCTCAAGTTCTCCACCGAGTTCGCGCTCAAGGAGGGCAACAACAGCGTGCTGGTGGTGGCGCGCGAGAGCACCGACTTCGCCAGCCGCCGCACCCTGGTCATCCGCCGCCGTCCGGCCGAGATGGCCCAGAAGCTCACCGCGCCGGGCCAGGCCACCAAGCCGGCCAAGACCGTCACGCCGTGAGGCACTGAACAGGCCCCCTGAGGCCTGTTCCCGGGCGGCTTTCGTCGGGTCCATCCAGGACCCCTCGGAAGCCGCCCGTTTTATTGACGCTCCTCGCACGCCCACGCTAGCGTCCCCCCCGTTTGGCGCCGTCGCCAAGGGCGTGCGCCTCGGGAGGCGGTCGTGAGGATGCGGACGTTCAGCCGGTGGATGGCTCTCGCGGTGCTGGTGGGAGGTCCCACCGCATACGCGGATCGCAATGACATCGTGCTGTCACAGCTCGGCAACGGCAGCACCGCGAACGCGGACTTCCAGGCGTTCTCGCGCACGCTCGCGGCGGTGGTGACCTCGGCGACGCTCACCCCCCCGAAGTCCCTGGGCCACGCGGGCTTCGCCGTCAACGCGGAGCTGGGCGTGGTGGGCCTGCCCTCCGACACCTATCTGCCCACCGAGCGCGAGCAGACGGGCTCGGTGCTCGTGCCCTCCATCCACGTGCGCAAGGGCCTGCCCTTCTCCATCGACCTGGGCGCGCGCGTGGGCTGGTTGGATCGCAGCAGCCTGTTCGCCGCCACGGGGGAGATCCGCTGGGCCGTCAACGAGGGCTTCATCGCGTGGCTGCCGGACATCGCGCTGCGCCTGCACGCCACGCAGCTGCTCAACACGCGCAACATGCACCTGACGGCCACCGGCCTGGACGCGAGCGTGGGCAAGCAGTTCCCCATCGGCGGCATGGTCACCCTCACCCCCTATGGCGGCATCGATCTGACGGGCGTGCGCTCGCGCGCGGACGCCGTGCGCCTGGCGGACAACGCGGTCGTTACCTACGAGGAGCTCAAGGGCTTCTCGAACATCAACACGCGCTTCTACGCGGGCGGCCGTTTCATCGGCGGCGCGCTGCAGCTCGGCGCCGAGGTGTCCATGGCCACCCTGGGCTCCGTGGATGGCCCGCGCCGCGGCGTCGCCACGGGCTCGACCGAGCCGGCGGGCGCGCTGTCCTCGGTGCTGGCCTTCAACGCCACGCTCGGCCTGGACTTCTAGGCCAGGGCCTCGCGCACGGCGCGGGGCGTGTTGGTGATGAGGTAGGACACGCCCATCTCCCGCAGCGCGCGCGCGCGCTGGACGTCATCCACCGTCCACACCGCCACGCGCAGCCCCCGCTCGCGCCAGCCCTCCACGCGCTCGGGGGTGCACTGCGCGTGGTAGGGGTGCACCGAGTGCGAGGAGACGAGCGGCGTCACCGCGTGGGCCTGGAGCCCCCAGCCCTTGTCCGGGTCGATGAGAAAGCCCCGGCGCAGCGTGGGCGCGGCGGCGGCCATGCGAAAGAGGCACAGGGGGTTGAAGCTGGAGATGACCACCCGGTCCGCCATGTCCCGCTCCTCCACGAGCCGCGCCACCTTGCGCGCGAGGCCCAGGTCCTCGAAGTGGTCGCACTTGAGCTCGATGTTGACGAGGAAGTGCGTGGGCAGCGCGTCGAGCACGTCCGCGAGCAGGGGGATGCGCGCTGGGGCGAAGCCGAGCCGGGTGCCCACGTCCGCGCGCTGCAAGCGCCCCCACGGCGTGCGGCGCACCTCCCAGGGCTCGCCCGCGAGCCGGTCCAGGAAGTCGTCGTGGCACACCACCACCTCGCCCGAGCCACACACCATGGCGTCCAGCTCCACGCCGTCGGCGCCTTGCGCCACGGCCTCCTGGAAGGCGGCGAGGGTGTTCTCGGGGGCATGGGCGCTGGCACCACGGTGGGCGAGCAGGAGCATGAAGCCAGTGTGCGACAGCGCGGGCGCGGGAGCGAGCGTCCCGGCGGCCCCCGTCCAGGGGCCGACACGCGGCTTGCCTCCCTCCGGCCGTTGCCGCATTGTGCGCCGCATGTTGGGACTGCGGCCCGGAGAACTCCTCTTCATCGGCTTCATCCTGGTGGTGGTGTTCTCCGCCGCCCGGATGGGCCAGCTCGGCAACGCCGTGGGCCGGTTCGTCTATTCGTTCAAGAAGGCCTCCAAGGGCGGAGACCTGGTGGACGCCAAGACGCTGCCCCGGGCCCGGCGCGGCGCGGACGTCACCGACGCCGACTACACGGACTCCGGCCCCAAGCGCGGCTGAGTCCCGGGCGCCCGCCCTCCCCTACCCCTTGGACAACAGCCGCGCCGCCTGCTCGCGCAGGGACGGGTGCACGGACGCGTCCCCAGCGAGCTCCGCCAGGTCGTTCGCGTTGAGCAGGGGGACGATCTTCACGCCCACCTCGGGCGGCAGGTACGGGTTGAAGGCGAGCGCGCGGCGCACCGCGTGGCGCGAGGACCAGCGCGTGGCCTTCCAGATCTCCACCAGGGGCTCGGGCCGGGCGGGACGGCGCGCCGCCATGCGCACCACGAGCGGCTCGGTGAGCCGGGGGTTGAGCAGGGCGTTGCGCACCACGGAGGGATCGCTCACCGCGGCCAGCCGCGCCAGCACGTCCGGGTCGCGCGTGAGCCGGGCCTGCTGCTTGACGTGACCCAGGGACTGGCTGAAGGCCTTGGCGTCGGCGCGGGCCGCGGCCCCCTCGTCGAACTCCTTCTGCGCCGGGCCCGTCTCGAAGAGATCCGCCACGGACGTGAGCGACTGCACCTCCGCCATGCGGCGCATCGAGTCCGCGTAGGGAAGGCTCGCGGCCTCCAGGCCCAGGGCAGCCACCACCGAGCCGAGCACGCACGTGGCGGGCTCCCAGCCCCCGCGCGCCAGCAGGAGGATGTGGTGGAGCAGCTCGTTGGTGTCGAGCGGATCCCACCGGGCCAGCTCGCGCGCGGCCGCCTTGCGGACGATCTCCGGGCTCCCGCTCAGGGCGTGGAGCCGGCGCACGACACTCTTGGCCTCCTCACGGCTGGGCATCGCCGACACGTTCCTGCCGAGGCCCTCCCGCGGCGCGCGACCCATCCTGGGCGGAGAGCGAGACCTCGAGCCGCAGACGCCCCAGCTCCTGCGAGGGGTAGTCGGTGAAGAAGACGACGAAGGGGACTCGCGCGTTGGGTGCCACCTCGCGCGCGGAGGCGTCCAGCCGGGAGCGCAGCGCCTGGGCGTCCTCGGCGGAGCCCAGCGCGTTGAACTCCTCGGGGTTGGGCACGGCGCCGGCCAGGCCCTCCGCGCTCTTCACCCGCGTCTCCCCGTCATACAGGGCGACATCCACCTTCACCCGGATGGGCGAGGCGCCGCGGTTCTCCACCTCGCCCCGCACGAAGAACAGGGGCTGGGCGGCGCGCGTCTCGTAGAGGCCGTTGGACACCTCCTTGGCCACCAGGGGCATCGTGGGGGCCACCACCTCGCGCAGCTGCTCGGGCGACAGGTCGGACCACTGGAAGCGGCCCTCGTTCATCGAGGCCAGGGCCACGGCGGCCAGGGCGACCATGAGGATCGTCACCACCACGGCCTGCACGGCCGCCGCGGCGAGCCGCTGCACGAGCCGCGCGCCCCGGCGCTCCCCGGCGTCCTTGCGCACCACGGGCGCGGCGGGCTCCGACGCGGGCGGCGCGGCGGGCGCCTCGGGCGCGAGCGCCGGCAGATCCGGCAGCAGCTCACGCGTGGGCGCGCCCCCATCTCCCTCGCGGAAGTCGGGGAAGGGCGTGGGCGCGGCGCCCGCGGGAGGCGCTTGAGCGGGCGCGCCCCAATCCGGGATGCCCGAGGGCAGCCCCTGTGCTTGAGCGGGCGCGCCCCAGTCCGGGATGCCCGAGGGCATCGCCTCGGCGGCGGGCGCTGGAGCGGGCGCGCCCCAGTCCGGGATGCCCGAGGGCATCGCCTCGGCGGCATCCGGCGGAGGCAGCGCGGCCGTGGGATCGAACGCGTCGAAGGGGTTGTCCTCGAACGCCGCGGGCGCGGGCGCGGGCACGGGCGCCGGCTGAGGCGCCGCGATCCGGGCCGCGGGCGGCGCGGGCGCGGGAGCCGGCCGGGGCGCGGGCGCGGGGACCGGCTTGGGCGCGGGCGGCGGGGGCGGCTCGAAGGAGACGAACGGGTTGTTGCCCTCCAGGCCCTCCATCTCCTCGTAGACGGGCGCGGGGGCCGAGAACACCGGCGCCGGGGCCGGCGCCGCGAACACGGGCGCGGGGGCCGGAGCGGGCGTGGACGGCAGCGAGAAGGGATCGTCCGCGTCGAACGAGGCCGGAGCCCCGAACAGGGACGCGGGCGCGGGGGCCGGCTCGGGCGGCAGCGAGAACGGATCCTCCGCGCCAAGCGCCGCGGGGGCCGGGTCGAACGCCTGGAACACCGGGGCGGGAGCGGGAGCGGGAGCGCGCGGCGCCGGGGCGGGCCGGGGCACGGGCGCCGGGGTGGGCCGGGGCGCGGGCGCGGCGCTCGCGGGCGGCGGGCCCCGAGGGGGGGCCACCGGCGCGGGGGCACGGGCCTGAGCGGGCGGCGCCGCGGCGGGCTTGGGCGCCGGCATCGGCCGGGGGGCGGCGGCCTTGGGCGCCTCTTCCTGGGCGAAGGGGTTGCTCTCGTCGAAGGACAGGGACAGCGCGGGCGTCAGGGGACGCGCCGACTCCTGCACCCCGCCGAGCGCGAGCGCGCCCGCGGGGGCCTGGGGCACTGGGCTCCGGGCCGCCTGCCGGAGCGACTCCACGGGCGAGGGCGGCGGCGGCGCCTCGCCCATGAACTCCATCAAGGGGTCCAGGTCGATGGTCGCCGGCGTCTTGGGGAAGTCCGTGCCCGGAGGCACGCGCGGCACCACCCCGGGGGGGCGGGGGTTGCGCGACGCGGCCACGCCGGGCGGCGCCGAGGGGACTCCCGGCGCGCCGAACAGCGAGTCGAGCGCGGAGGCCGCGCCCGGCCCCGCCGGCTTGACGCCGGGCGGAGCCGCCTTGCTGAAGGAGACCGGCGGCACGGACACGGGCGCGACGGCGCGGGGTCCTTCCGGGGGAGGCGTCACCGGACGCGCCACAGCGGGAGGCCGCGCGGCGGGCGCCGGCTCGGCGATGGGCGCACCCGGGTCGGCGGCGACGGAGGGGGCCCCCTCGCGCACGACCCGGAAGGTATGCTGACACTTGGTGCAGCGGACCTTGACTCCCCTTTCCGTCACCTTCTCGTCGGGGATCTTGAACCGCGTCTGACACCGCTCACAGTTGACAATCATTCGGGAGGCTCGACCAGTCCGGCAGTATAGGCCCAGGTCCACACCCACCGCGAGCTTGCCTTCGCATGGCTTGCCCGCCCCCCCGCCCTCTTGCTACAGGCTGCCCATCCACACCCATGTGCGCGAGCGCCTCTAATGTGGCGGAGACAATGACATGAGCGAGCCAGAGCAGGCAGGCGTGCCCGGTCCAGCCAAGGACCCCAAGATCATCAAGCGCTACACGAACCGGAAGCTCTACGACACCGTGGAGAGCCGGTACGTCACCCTTGACGAGATCGCCGCGATGATCAAGGACGGGGTCGAGGTCCAGATTGTCGACAACAAGACAAAAGAGGATCTCACCTCGGTCACGCTCGCGCAGATCATCTTCGAGGAGGAGAAGAAGCGTAACCGCATGCCCCTCACGGTGCTCCGGGAGATCATCCGGCACCCGGGTGACTCGCTCACCGACTTCATCCAGAAGGCGGTGACCCCGCGCGTCGCCTCCATCCGCGAGGAGGCCGAGTCGCGCATCAACACCCTGCTGCGGCGCGAGGACAAGCGCGAGGAGGGCGCCGAGGCCCCCGCGGGCGAGGCCCCGGTCAGCCCCGACGAGGCCAGCGCGGCGGCGGCGGCGGCCGGTGGCCCGGCGGACCTGCTCAAGGCGAGCCAGCGCGCCCTGGAGGAGTGGCAGCGCCGGGTGGACGAGCGGGTCAAGCAGGTGGTGGAGAACCTGGCGGGCAACCTGCCGGCGCTCGGCCGCGACATGCAGACGCTCTCCCAGCGCCTGGAGGAGCTCGAGAAGAAGCTCGACGCCCAGGACAAGAAGAACACCGGCGGCTCCGAGCAGGGCTGAGCCGCCCCGCCCCCGCGTCCCCCCGTTCAACCGGAGGGACCCGGGGGCCCGGAAGGCCCTTGGAGGGCCCCTGGAGGGGCTAGAGGGCCTCGAGCCGGAACTGCTGGCAGTCGTTGCCGCTGGCCCACGTCCACTGCTGCAGCCGCGCCCCGTCACCCACGCCGCTCTTAGTGCAGTCCGCCACGTCCAGCACCTTGCCGCTGTGGCGCGCCTCCAGCTTGTAGTAGCCGTTGCCCGTGGACACGGCCTTGAACTGCTGGTTGCTGCCGTTGGCCCAGTCCCACTGGTACACGACGCCGCCGTCCGCGGTGCTCACGCTCGCCACGTCCAGCACCTTGCCGCTGTAGCGCGACACGAGCCGCGCGTAGCCGTTGTCCGTCGGCTCCAGGGTCCACTGCTGGCTCGAGCCGGTGTGGCACGTCCACTGGTGGATGCCCGTGCCGTTGTTGGCGTCCGGGCCGACGATGTCCAGGCACTTGTTGGACCACTTGTTCACCAGCCGGTAGGTGGGGCTCGGGGTGCCGCCCCCGGTGGTGCCCGGCTTCCACTTGAACGACGCCACCGAGCGCGGCGGCAGCGAGTAGTCGAACGACTGGCCCCCCCAGCGCACCTTGAAGGTGAGGGTCGAGCCGCCGTTGGAGTTGAGCGCCACGAGCGCCAGCGTGCCGTCCGGGTTCTTGAAGGCCACGGTCTCGATGTTGTTGTTGCCCAGGCTCGTGGAGCCCACGCGCACCGCGCCCGTGCGCACCACCTTCGCGAAGTGGCCCCAGGCGTAGTACTCCGCGTTCTTCGTGTACGTGCCGTTGCTGTTGTTCACCGTGAGCATGCCGCGGCAGTTGGAGCAGCCGCCCGTGTAGGGGCCGTTGTTCTGATCCAGCGCGATGTTCCAGTACAGCGAGGTGCGCGCCCAGTTGCGCACCGGGCCGATGACGAGGTTGCGCACGTTCCAGGTGAGGTTGTTGGCCTGATCCGTGGACCACTCGCCGCCCGAGCACTCCGTGAAGTGGATCTCCTCGTTCGGGTAGGCGTTGTGGAAGTTGTTCTGCACGCTGTAGGAGCCCTCGGCGCTCTCGTAGCAGTGGTAGGCCACGCCGGCGACGGCCGCCTGGGCCTGGCCCCCGTTGTGCGCCATCACGTCATAGGGAAAGCGCGCCTCCGAGCCGTTCTCCTGCCAGTTGTGATCCCACGCGATGATCTTCACGCCGCCCAGGCCCGCGTTGTTGAGCGCCGGCCGCAGGTTCTGCGTCGCGAAGTTGGACTGGTCCGCGGGCTCCATCTGCATGGTGGCGTAGGTGCTGTTGCCGTTGTGCGGCTCGTTCTGCATGCTCACCGAGTGGATGGGCAGCCCCGCGCCCTGGTAGCCCTGGATGAACTTCACGAAGTAGTTGGCGTACATCCCGTACAGGTCGTTGCGCAGGTAGCCGCCGCCCGTGAAGGAGTTGTTGAACTTCATCCAGCCCGGCGCGCTCCACGGCACGCCGTGCAGCTTGACCTCGGAGTTGATCTGCCGCGCCTGCTGCAGGATGGGGATGATGTACGCCTTGTCGTGGTTGATGGAGAAGTCGTTCAGGTCACAGCACGTGTCGTCGTAGCTGTAGTTGTTGCGCGCGAAGTCGCTCGCGGCCATGGGCACGCGCACGAAGTTGAAGCCCGCCCCGCCCCCCACGTTGAACAGGTCGTTCATGATGGTGTTGCGCTGGGGCGAGTTGAAGATGAGCCACGCGGACGAGTCCGTCATCGCCGCGCCGAAGCCGTCGATGGTCTGGTAGGTCGTCGAGTCCGTGATGTCGATCACCGTCGAGGTGCCGCTCTGCGCCCCGAACGTCTTGTTCGCCTCGACGTTCAAGCGCTTGGACAGGGCACTGCCCGAGGAGGTGGTGAGCCACACCTGCACGGACTCGTTGGCCGCGAGCGCGAGCGAGGGCGTGAGGCCCAACAGCGCCAGCGCGAGGGAACAGCCCATCTTCATGCCGGGGGGGGAGGTCTTCATGCGTGGACGACTTTCTCGTGGGGGGTAAGGGGAGACGACACGACGCCCGGCCCCCTTGGCGACAGGGGACCGGGCGTCGGAACCGGGAGCGAGACGGGAGCGACTAGCCCGCGGGGCAGAACGTCACGTTGAGCTGACGGCCGCCGTTGCAGGTGTAGAAGCCGGCCTGGTTGGCCGCCATGGGGTAGTCGTCGTAGGCGAACGAGTACACCGCGCCGCACTGGTCATGCACCCACTTGGCGTACAGGTTGAAGGGCTTGCCGGTGTTGTAATACTGGCTCACCGTCGTGCTGTCGGGGTTGTCCAGCATGCCGCGCGTGATGGCCGAGCACCACTTGGCGCTCTCGTTGAAGAACGGCGGCGAGCAGGCGTAGACCTGGGGCGTCTTGGCCGTGCCCGGGTTGCACTGGCCGGGGTACTTGCTCGCGCACCGGGCGATCTCGCCATCCAGGCGGTTGCACACCGAGGCGCGGCGCGAGTCACCCGCGTACTCGCCATCCAGACAGAAGGAGCGCGGCGCGAGGCAGATGGTGCCGCCGCCCATCTGGTAGCGCAGCCCGTCCGGACACCCATTGGTCACGGCCGTGGCCAGGGCGCTCTGGGTCTTGTTGCAGCGCACGTCCTTACAGCCCGCGCCCGAGCCGATGCCGGTGATCTGCATGGGCAGACCCACGTGATCCACGTAGGTGAGGTTGTAGTAGAGGTTCTGCGCGCCGTTGCCCGGGTCGATGCCCAGGGTGAACTCGGCCTTCTCCAGCTCGCGCGGCGAGGTGGCCGTGGGCTTGGTCTTGTACGCGCTCACGCGCCCGCTCGGGTAGTTGCTCGGCGCGGAGTAGGTGTAGCTGGCGCCAGTGGCCAGGCTGCGGAAGGGCTTGGCGCCGTTGACCAGGGGCTCCAGGGGAATGTCCCCCACGCCCGAGAGGATGACCTGCAGCGCGAAGGGGCACTTGTTGGTCACCACCACGGGCACGTTGGCCGCCAGGGGCTGCGCCAGGGGGACGTGGCTCACCGCGCCCGCCGAGGCCTTCTGCACCAGCTCCTCGTGGCTGTTCGTCTCCGGCACGGCGTCCATGCCGCAGCCCAGCGACGAGGCGAACAGGAGCGCGGCACCGCCGGCCCACAACATGGGGGTGGAACGCGTCCGGGACGCCCGGGCGCGCGAGGGATTCGAGGGGGACATGTCTGCTCCAAAGGAAGAGACGGAGACTCGAAACGTCTGTGACCCTCGAATTCCTACTTTCAGGACTTCACCCTGAAGGTCCGCGTTCCTTGTTTATCCGCTTAAGGGGGATAATACAGAAAACGCGTTTTACCTCCAACGCTGAATCGTGTCCCAGCTCCGAATTCCGGGAATAAAATGTTCAATCCCAGATGGTGGAGCTGAAAGGGATTGCCGCGAGGCGTTACGGCTCGGTCCACACGGCGAGCTCGTTGCCGCTCGGGTCCGTGAAGTGGAAGCGGCGCCCGCCCGGGAAGGAGAAGACATCCTTCACCACCTGGCCGCCCGCCTCGCGCACCCGGGCGAGCGTGGCCTCCAGGTCCTTGGAGTAGAGGACGACGAGCACCCCGCCGGAGCCCCGGGGCAGCTCGGTGGTGAAGCCCCCGGCGAGCCGACCATCGTGGAAGCTCGTGTAGTCGGGCCCGTAGTCCTCGAAGCGCCAGCCGAAGACGGCGGCGTAGAAGCGCTTCACGGCGGAGAGGTCCGTGGCGGGCAGTTCGATGTAGTCGATGCGGTGGTGGTGCTCGGCCTGAGGGGAGGAGGACATGCCCCCCACCCTACGCCACGCGCTCCGCCGCGATGACGCCCAGCTACTTTTTCTTGGCCGCCACCAGCGCGTCCACCTTCGCCTCCACCGAGCCGAGCAGCCGCTCGAGGTCCTCCACCTTGGCGCGCAGCTGCTCCACGTCCGAGGTGGACGGCAGGTTCATGGCCGCCAGCGCCGTGCGCAGCGCGCCGTCCAGCGTGCCCTTGGCGGCGAGGGTGCGCGTCACCAGCGTCTGCACCGTGGCCACGAACTTCTCGTTGGACATGAGCTGCTGGGCGAGCTTGCCCACGCGCTCCTCGCCGGTCTCGACGATGCGCTTCACCATGGGGTTGTCTTTGAGCATCGGGGTCTCCGTGAATCCGCGAATTGTCGGGGGGACGCGGGGGACCCCAGGGGAAAAACGCGCGGACTCTGGAAGCACGCAACGCGACGTGTCAAGCACGAGGCGGAGGCATGACGGCACGCGTTGACAGGTGGGGGGGCCATCCCTAGGGTTCGCCGCTCTCGAATGGCGGCGCTGCTCGACAAGAGGTTGTGGATCGTCACTGGCAAGGGCGGCGTGGGCAAGAGCACCATCGCCGCCGCGCTCGCGCTGCGCTCGGCGCGCGCGGGCCGGCGCACCCTGGTGTGCGAGGTGAACACCCAGGAGCGCATCAGCCGCATGCTGGGGCATGAGCCCGTGGGCCCGGAGGTGACGGCCCTGGAGGACAACCTGTGGGCCGTGGACGTGCGCCCCCAGGAGGCCATGCGCGAGTACGCCCTCATGGTCCTGCGCTTCGAGACCCTCTACAAGACGGTCTTCGAGAACAAGGTGGTGCGCTACTTCCTGCGCTTCATCCCCTCGCTGCAGGAGCTGGTGCTGCTCGGGAAGATCCTCTTCCACGCCCAGGAGAAGCGGCCGGACGGCCAGCCGCTCTGGGACACCATCGTCATGGACGCGCCCGCCACGGGCCACGCCATCACCTTCCTGAGCGTGCCCCAGGTGCTGCTGCAGACGGTGCCCCCGGGCCCCATGGCGCGCGAGGCCCTCAAGATGAAGGACGTGCTGGAGGACCCGGCGGTGACGGCGGCGGTGCTGGTGTCCCTGCCCGAGGAGCTGCCGGTGAACGAGACGCTGGAGCTGCACACGGCGCTGCGCACCCGGGTGCGGGTGCGCACGCACGCCGCGGTGCTCAACGCCACCTTCCCCGAGCGCTTCAGCGAGGATGACCTGGAGGCCCTGGTGGACCAGCCCGGCCTCTTGCAGGTGGCGCACGCCCACCACGCCCGGGCGGCGCAGACGGTGCTCGCGCAGGTGAAGCTCGAGCGCAACCTGAACGTGCCCGTGCACCGCGTGCCGCGCATCTTCACCCCCAACTTCGACCGCTCGGCCATCGAGCAGGTCATGCACCACCTGGAGTCCCTGGTGACGGGCAAGGAGGGCGCGTGAACGCCCTGTCGCGGGCCCTGGCCCACAAGCGCGTGCTCGTGTCGGTGGGCTCCGGCGGCGTGGGCAAGACGACCGTCTCGGCCACCCTCGCCCTGCGCGCCGCGGTGGACGGACGCAGCAGCCTCGTGTGCACCATCGATCCCGCCAAGCGCCTGGCCAACGCGCTCGGGCTCAACGCCCTGGGCAACGTGGAGGCCGAGGTGCCCGCGAGCGCCGTGGCGCCGCTGGGCCTCACCCCGCGCGCCTCCCTGCACGCGATGATGCTGGACATGAAGCAGACGTGGGACGACCTCATCCTGCGCCATGCCCCGGCGGACAAGCGCGAGAAGATCCTCTCCAACCGCTTCTACCAGTCGCTGTCCAGCGCGCTCGCCGGCAGCCAGGAGTACGTCGCCCTGGAGAAGCTCTGGGAGCTGCGCAACCAGCGCGACTACGAGCTCATCGTCCTGGACACCCCGCCCACCGCGCACGCGCTCGACTTCCTGGAGGCGCCCAACCGCGTGCTGGACTTCCTGGACAACGAGGCGGCCCGGTGGCTGCTCACCCCGGCGCTCGCCGCGGGCAAGGTGGGCCTGTCCCTGTTCAACCTGGGCAGCAGCTACATGGCCAAGACCATCTCCAGGTTCACCGGCACGGAGACGCTCCAGGAGCTGGCCAACTTCATGCTCTCCATCGCGCCCATGAACGAGAGCTTCCGCGAGCGCGCGCGCAGCGTGCGCGAGCTGCTCAAGGCCGAGCAGACCGGCTTCGTGCTGGTGACGAGCCCCGGGCGCGAGCGGCTGGACGAGGTCATGCACTTCCACCGGCTGCTGCAGCAGAGCCGCATGGAGGTGGTGGCCGTGGTCGTCAACCGCGTCCACCCCCTGCCCGACCCCGCCCTGCGCCAGGAGGCCCGGGGCCTCATCTCCACCCGGCGCGCCAAGGTGGAGACGACCCTGGACGAGATGACGCTCCTGGCCGAGCAGGACGCGCGCGGCATCGCCGAGCTGCAGGCCGCCTGCGGCGACACGCCCCTCATCCAGGTGCCCCGCTTCGAGATGGACGTGCACGAGATTGGCGCCCTGTGGCGCACCGGCCGCTTCCTCATGGGCGAGGAGCTCATCCCCACGCCTCCCTCCCCGCCCTCCCCGGCCTGAGCGCTCCCGAGACGTTCACCGCCGTACGTTCGCCCCGCCCCATGGCCCCCATTCCCGGGCCTTCTCCTGGCGGGCGGACGGCGCGGGGCGAGATTAGACTCCCCCCGCCCCGGGAACCCGGCGTCGCGTGACGCTGTCTGGGGCGGAGTGCATCGGGTCCGCACGCGCGGGCCCCGGACGCGAACGCGGAGGACACGGATGTCGGCCACCTGGCGTACATGGGTGTGGGTGGGAATCGTTGGCCTGGTGGGTTGCCGGACGACGGGCTCGGCGGGGCGGGACACGCCCGAGCCTCCCCGGCAGGAGGTGCGCTTCGACGGGGAGACGGTGACGGGCAACCCGGAGCTCGCCTCGCTCAACGACGAGGAGCTGTTCGCCGGCGGCACCTCCGCCTTCGCCGCCCAGGACTACGCCCAGGCGGCGGGCTACTTCGACCGGCTGGTGGACTTCCACCCCCAGAGCCCGCACCGCAGCGCGGCGCTCTACCAGTCGGGGCTCGCCCACGAGCGGCTGGAGCAGTGGGACGCCGCCGCCCAGCGCTTCGCCGAGATCGCCGATGCCCAGAAGGGCACCGGGGACGCGCTGGAGGCCACCTTCCGCCTCGCGGAGACGCACTACCACCAGGAGCGCTACGCGGACGCCGCGCGGCTGCTCTCCACGCTCGCGGGACGCGCGGACCTGCCCGTCGGCCAGCGCCTGCGGGCCCAGGTGCAGCGCGGCGTGTGCGAGCTGGAGGCGGGACAGCCCGAGCAGGCGGAGGCCACCTTCCGTCAGGCCGTCTCCACCTACGAGGCGCTCGCGGACAAGGACGAGGTGGAGAACTACTACCCCGCCCAGGCCCACTTCTTCATCGGCGAGCTCTACCGGCTGCGCTACGCCGACGTGAAGCTCGACCCGGCCCGGGGCGCCGAGGCGCTGGCCGAGGACCTCAACCACAAGGCCGAGGTGCTCCTGTCCGCCCAGGGCCACTACCTGCGGACCATCCGCGTGGGCAACGGCCACTGGGCCACGGCCGCCGGCGCCCAGATTGGCGCGCTCTACGAGGACCTCTACGAGCAGCTCGTCCACTCCCCCGCCCCCCGCGAGCTGGATGCCGAGCAGGCGGAGGTCTACCGCGAGGAGCTGCGCAAGCGCGTCCACGTGCTGCTCACCAAGGCCATCGACGTCTACGAGCGCACCCTCGAGGCCGCCGAGCGCATCGGCTCGCACAACACCTTCGTCGACAAGACGCGCCAGAGCCTGGAGAAGATGAAGGCCCTGCTGCTCCAGGACGAGGCCCCCACGCCCGTCCAGGCGCGGCCCCACTCCTGAGCCTCGGCGCTGGGAGTCCGGGGCTCCGTGGCGCTACGCTCGCGGGCGCCATGGAGCCCCTCTTCACGCCCGAACAGCTCGCCGAGATCAAGGCCTACCACCTGCCGATCTACATCCGCGGTGCGGTGAGCCCCCTGATCTACCTGGGCATCTTCGCCCTCATCCTCGGCGTCCTGGTCCAGCCCTTCCACCGCGGCGCCCAGCGGAGCGCGGCCTGGCTCTCGCGCCACCTGGCCCCCCTGCGCACCGCCCCCGTGCTGCGCGTCGTGGTGAGCGCCCTGGACAGGATGTGGGGCGAGTCCGGCTGGGGCGCCGCCCTGCTCTTCGCCCTGTTCGTGGACCTCTTCCTCGAGCTCGTCTACTCCCCGGCGAACATCTACTTCGGGTACGTGCTGGAGCACCGCTACGGCATGTCCAACTACACCCCCTGGCGCTACGCGCTGGACACCCTCAAGGACCTGTCCCTGGAGGCCATCGCCTCGGCCATGCTCGTGCTCGGGCTGTACGGCCTGGCCCGGCGGGTGCGGCGCTGGTGGCTCGTGCTCGGCGTGCCCTCGGCGCTGCTCTTGCTGGGGGCCTCGGTGCTCGATCCCTACCGCGCGCAGATCTACTTCCAGCAGACGCCCCTGGAGCAGGGCCCGCTGCGCGAGCGCATCACCGCCCTGATGGCCCAGGCCGGCGTGTCGTTCCAGGACGTGCGGGTGGAGAAGACGTCGGTGGTGAGCAAGCGCCTGCAGGCGTACTTCGCGGGCCAGGGCCCCACGCGCACCATCGTGCTCAACGACGTGATGCTGCGCGAGCTGTCCCCCGAGGAGGTCCTCGCCGCCGTCGCGCACGAGGCCGGCCATGTCCACGAGTCCAAATGGCCCGGGCGCATCGCCGCGTCGTTCGCGCTCGTCGCCTTCCTCTTCGCCATCGACCGGCTGCTGCGGCTCGCCGCGGCGCGCGGCTGGTTCGGCACCACGCGCTTCGCGGACATCCGCACCCTGCCCCTGCTCTGGCTGCTGTCCTTCCTCGTCTTCACGCTCTCGGCCCCCGTGTCCGCCGCCTTCTCCCGCGAGCGCGAGCGCGAGGCGGACCGCTATGCCCTGCGCCTCACCCAGGACCCCGCCGCCTTCCGCCGCATGCTCGTGAAGGCCGCCCGGGTCAACAAGATGGACCCGGAGCCGCCGCGCTGGATCGTCCTCAAGGGGCACAGCCATCCGCCCATCGGCGAGCGGCTGGCCGCCCTCCCCCCTCCCCCTTGAGGACCCCCGGGGCTCACGCCCGGGCCGGGGCCTCCTTCGCCGGGGTGTCCTTCATCGTCTCCACCGCCGCCAGCGCGATGGCCCGCACCAGCGCCCGGGCCCGTCGGCCCGCCGAGGTCACCCCCTCCGGATCCGCCTCCGCCGCGCGCGCGAGGTCCGTGAAGCCCTGCCGGTTGCCCTGCCGCAGGTACAGCTCGCCGCGGTTGACGAGCGCCACGGGATTGGTCGGATCCCCCTCCAGCGCCGCGCAGTACTCGGTCACCGCCTCCGGCAGCCGGCCCAGCTTCTGGTACACCGTGCCGAGCGCCGCCCGGCTCGCCGTGTCCCGGGGATTGCCCTCCACCAGCCCCTCGAACAGGATGCGCGCCTCCTCGAGCCGCCCCGCGCCCGCCAGCTCACACCCCACCTGGGCGATCGCCTTGGCCTCCTCGAAGGTCATCCCCTCCACCTCCGCCCACGTGGCCTCCCCGCGCGCGAACGCCTTGAGCCGCCCCACCGTCGCCGTGTCCATCGCCGCTCCCTCGTATTTGATGACGCGTCCCATGGGCCGACTCACGCCCCCCGCATGTTGTTGAGGGCCGTCTTGGCCATCTCGTTGAACTTCATCGACAGCGTGCTCATCATCTCGAACATCGTCTTGCGCTTCTCCACGAGCTGCTGCAGCCGCATGGACAGCCGGTCGATGTCCCGCTGCGACTCGGTGAGCGCCTTCTCGCTGCCCTTGTCGTTGGAGATGCCCGCCTTCCTGTCCTGCGCCGCGGCGAGGTTGTCCATCGTCTGGAGGATCTCGTCGTCCATCTTCTCCGTGAGGCTCGTGAGGATGGCGTTGATCTTCTCCTCCAGGCTCATGCGCGGATCATTGATGATGCCCTTCGCGCTCGAGCCCGCCCCGGACGCGCCGCCCCCCCCACCCGGAGACGAGGCGGGAGGCCCCGCGTCGCCCGTCGGCGGCGGGGACACGCCTCCCGGCGCGCGCGTCCGCTCGGGCGCGCCGTACTGGGCGAGGTCCGCCTTCACCTTGAGGATCTCCCCGCGCACGTCGTCCAGGCTCACGCGGTCGTCGTTCTTCATCCCCTGGACCACCCGGCCCAGCATGCCGCCCAGGCTCGTCGACGCGTCGAGCCGCTCGAAGTAGCCCGGGTTGTCCACGAGGAAGCGCGCCGACTGGCGCAGCTCCGGCGACACCCGCGCGTCCCCCGCGATGCGCTGCAGGTCCGTGCGCGACAGCGCGCCATCCAGCCGCCCGTCCGTCGCGTCCAGGTACTGGAAGTTCTGCTCCAGCGTCCGCAGGGAATGCAGGTAGTCGTTCAGCTTGGGATCCAGGTGGCTGTGCCCGGGCGGAGCACACGGCCCCCGCGCGCCGCCCGTCCCAGGGGAAGCGGTCGGCGGAGGTGGCTTCGCGTAGCCGGCGCCCGCCTTCGAGGGCTCCCGCGGCGCGCAGTACTCGGTGGCCGCCGGGGGATTGCGCGTCAACTCCTGGGCGAGCCCCCGGGCGCCATCGGCCGCCAGCATCACGTTGCCCGTCATCGCGCCGACCACCGTCTTGGCCGCCTGGGTGATGACCGGAGGCAGGCCGAGGGCATTGCCCGCCGCATCGAGCAGCGCCCCTCCCGACAACAGGTTGGTCACCCCACCCAGGGCACTGCCCAGTCCCTTCAGCAAATCACTCATGGCTCCTCCCGCGCGGAGGGAGGGCGTCGTGCCCCCCGTCGCCGCGCCATGCGCCACGCGGGGGGATTGCAGCGCGGGTGCCGGGGCCGGGAGGGCACACGCCTCAACGAATTCAACGGGTTGGACGCCCCGCCCCGCCGAAGGCGTCTGGGCGCGCGGACGGAGCGGTCCCCTGCCGGGGATTGCGGCTAGATTGCGCCGCGCATGCGCACCCTGGGCCTGGACGTGGGCACCAAAACGATTGGCGTCGCCGTGTCGGACGCGTTGGGGCTCACCGCCCAGACGGTCACCACCGTGCGGCGCACGAACCTCAAGGCGGACTTGGCCGCCCTCCAGAAGCTGATCGACGAGTACGAGGCCCAGGGCTTCGTGGTCGGCCTGCCGCTCAACATGGACGGCAGCGAGGGGCCTCGCGCCGAGGCCACGCGCCGCTTCGTGGAGGTGCTCCTGCAGGCCTTCTCGCTGCCCGTGGACTTCTGGGACGAGCGCCTGTCCACCGTGGCCGCCCAACGCACCCTGCTGGAAGCGGACCTGTCACGCGCCAAGCGCCGCGGGGTCATCGACCAGATGGCCGCCCAGTTCATCCTCCAGGGCTGGCTCGACGCGCGGCATGTCGCCCAGGCGCGAGCGGTTCGAGAAGCGGAGGAGGACGCCTCGGAGGAATGAGGGAGGGACGGGTCGAGCGCTCGTGCTTCCTCCCTCTTCCCGGGCAGGGAGTTTGCGCCTCTGTGTGGGGAGACCTCGTCCAGTGTCCCCCGTGGCCATTGTCCGGAGACGAAGGGGAAAACCCCCTTTTCTCGGGAGGTGGCACATGGCCGTGGCATCGCACAACAATCGGAATGTAGGCATCCTGGCGGGCGGTCCCGTGAAGATTAGTTGGGGCGCCATCTTCGCGGGCACGGTGACCGCGCTGGGGTTGTGGATCCTGCTCTACACGTTGGGGCTGGCGCTGGGCCTGTCGTCCATCAACCCCCAGGACGCCGCGAGCGCGAAGTCCTCGGGAGCCTTCACGGGCATCTGGGGCATCCTCTCGCCGCTCATCGCCCTGTTCGTGGGCGGCATCGTCGCGGGTCGGGGCGCGGGCGCGCAGACCAAGGCGAGCGGCGGCATCCACGGCTTGACGATGTGGGCGGTCACCACGCTTGTGGGCATCTGGCTGCTGGGCAGCGTGCTGTCGTCGGTGGCCGGTGGCGTGTTCTCCGTGGGCAAGACGGCCGTCCAGGCGACGGGCGTGGCCGCCGCGGCGGGCGCCTCGCAGGCCGGCAACCTGGGCCAGGTGGCGCGCAACTTCGGGTTGGATGCCAATGACGCCCTGCGTCCCGTCAACGAGCGCCTCGCGTCCGAGGGCAAGCCCGCGGTGACGGCCGCGCAGCTCGAGGCGGCGACCCGGGACGCGGTCCGCACCGCCGTGAAGGACGGCAAGCTGGACCGCCAGTCGCTCGTGAGCTCGGTCGCGGACAACACCGCCCTCTCGCGCGCCGATGCCGAGCAGGTGGCCGAGCGCATCGAGACCCAGTTCAACGCCTTCCAGGGCAAGGTGTCGCAGACGGCCCAGACGGTCCAGACCGGCGCGCTCAAGGCGGCGGACGCCACGGGCAAGGTGTTCTGGGGCGTGTTCGGCGCGCTCTTCCTCGGCCTGATCTCCGCCATCCTCGGTGGCGCCGCGGGCGTGAACCGGCGCCAGCAGCTCTACGCGGGCACGCCGCTCGTCACGCCGCCCGAGACGAGCCTGCCGCCCACGCGCCGTGAGGTGTACCCGTAGGCCTCACCGCGACGTGCACTCAGGACGGGGCGCCGCCGGAGTCCGGGGGCGCCCCGTCCTGCGTCCGGGGCAGGCACAGGGTGAAGGTCGTGCCCGCCTCCGCCGAGGAGCGCACGCGGATCTCCCCGCCGTGGGCCTGGGCGATGCGCTCGACGATGAAGAGGCCCAACCCCAGGCCCGAGCTCGGATTCGCATCGCCCGGCACCGCCCGGCGAAAGGGCTCGAAGATGCCGGACAGCATCTCCGGGGGAATCGGCGGCCCCCCGTTGTGGACCTCCACGCGCACGCGCCCCCCCTCGTCATGGAGCGAGAAGTCCACGGGCGAGCCCGGCGGACTGTAGTCGAGGGCGTTCTTGCCCAGATTGCCCAGCAGCTGCGCGAGCCGGTCCGGGTCCCACTCGCCCTGGAACTGGCCCTCCGCCGCGAGCCGCAGCTCCCGTCCGGGATGGCTGCTCTCCAGTTCCTCCAGGACCTGCTGACACAACACGCGCAGGTTGCAGGCGCGCGGCTGGATGGGGATGCCACCGCCGAGCCGACCCCGGGTGAAGTCCAGCAGCTCGCCGATCATGCGCCCCATGCGCTCGGCGCTGGTGACGATGCGGCGCGCCAGCCGCGTGTGCGTGGGGGGCAGTCCGTCCGCGCGCAAGAGGCCGTTGGCGGACAGGAGGATGGCGTTGAGGGGGTTGCGCAGGTCGTGGGAGACGACGCCGAGGAAGCGCTCGCGGAACTCGGCCGTCTGGCGCATGTGCTCCTCCTGCCGCGTGCGCTCGGTGACATCCACCACGACGCAGCCCACGCCGAGCATCCGCCCGTCCGGCGCGCGCACCGGGAAGTAGTCCCCCACCCAGTGCCGGGACACGCCGGGCTCGCGCGCCGTGGCGCCGGAGAACTCATGGCCCTTGTGCACCTCGCCCGTCTCCAGCACGCGGCGCAAGAGGGGCTCCAGGTCCTCGGCCCGGGCGCCGAACAGCGCGTCCACCGTCTTGCCCCGGTGCTGCTCCAGGGACAGGCCGTTGATCTCCGCGAGCGCCTCGTTGATGCGCACGCAGCGCAGCGCGGGATCCAGGAAGGCCAGCCCCACCGGCGCCGTGGCCAGCAGCGAGTCGAGCAAGGCGAGCGTCTCGGTCTGCTCGCGCTCCCGGTCGAGCCGCTCGGTCTCGTCCCGGGCGTTGAGCACGGCGCCCGCCAGCGAGCCATCCGGCCGCCACAGGGGCGCCGCCGTCCCGCTCAAGGTGCGCACCGAGCCATCCAACCGCCGCACCTTCCACCGGTCCTCCGTCACCACCTCGTTGCGCAGGGCCCGGTAGAGGCACACGTCCTCGAGCTTCATGGGCTGCTCGTCCAGGGTGAGCAACCCATAGGTGTCGCTCCACTCCGTGGACGGCACTTCCTTGAGCCCGAAGCCGTGCAGTTGCTCGGCCGCGGTGTTGAACACGCGCATCACGCCCTGCGCGTCCGCCATGATGATGGCGTCACTGCTCTGCTGGATGATGAGCTGCAGCTGCTGCTTGCGCTCCTCGGCCTCCGCGCGCGCCGCGTGCTCGCGCGCCGCGAGCCACGCCTGGATGATGAGCATGGTGGCCCGGCTCACCATGGCCCGGAAGAGCAGCTTGTCCTCCTGGGAGAACTCCAGCGCGGTGCGGCTGCCCATGTGCGCGACGCCGATGACCTCGCCGCCGTACATCAGCGGCACCCCATAGAGGGCCCGCGTGCCGCGCGCCCGGACCGCCTCGTCGCGCACGCGGGGATCCGTCGCCGCCGCGCGCAGCTCGAAGGGGCGCTGCTCCGCCGCGATGACGCCGCTGAAGCCCTCCCCCACCCGCTCGCGAAAGGGCGGCAGCGCGCCGTCCCCCAGGCCCACCGAGGCCCGCACCCGCAGCCACTCCCCCTCGCGCAGGAGCAGCGTGACGGAGTCCACCGCCTCGGTCGTCTCCAACATGACGCGCAGCAGCCGGGGCAGGAACGCGTCCAGCTCCTCCGTGCCGAGCGCCGCCTCGGAGATGCGATCCAACGCCACCAGCGTGCGCTCGCGCGCCCGGGTGTAGCGCGTCACCGCCGCGGACACCGCCTCGTCGAAGGTGCGGTTGAAGGACACCACCTCGCGCATGGCCACCGCCATGGACGAGTCCCCCCGGGCCTCCACGTACTCGCCGTAGCGCTGGAGGATGCACGCGCGCAGCAGCGCGTATTCCTCGGCCACCGCGTCCAGGTCATAGCCGGAGTCCAAGCGCTCGAGCGCATGCACCTCGGGCATCCGGTCGAGCGAGCCATGGCCACCCGTGTGCACGGTGTCCACCACGTTGGCGACCCGCTCCAGGAGGTCCGGCAGGTGGTCCAGCAGGCGGGGTCGCGAGAGCCCCTGGGTGTAGGGCAGCCCCCGCACGGACTCCTCCCAATCCTCCAGGATGCGCGTGCGGTGGGCACGAATGAACGTGCCCAGACGGAAGTGCTCGGCTTCAACCCCAAGGGCGGTGTGATGGACCATGGTCGAATGGGGGAACGTCGGTCAGACGCCGCTTCCAACGGCCTGCCCAAGGAGCCTCGCCCCCCCGCCCGGTGCCCCCCCGACAAGCCATGCGCCCGCCCACTCTACCGCGAATGGCGACGGTACACGTGCAGCGGCGGAGCGAAGCCGTCGAGTTCTCCATACTCCACGCCGTCGAGCACGAGCGTCTTGCCCTCCAGGGTCACGCCGCTGTCCTTCACCAACGATCCCTCGTCGAAGCGCACGAGATATTCCGGCTGGGCCTCGCGCAGGTGCTTGCGGAACGTCTCCCAGCGCACGCGGGCGAGTCGCTCGTCGGGCAGCCCGGAGAAGAAGGCCAATTGCAGGTCCATGTAGCGCGGGTCGTCGTCCACCACCGCGGCGCCGCCGTGCGCGGCGACCTCCTCCTTGAGGAAGCGCGCCACCTGCATGAGCGGCACGGGGTTGGTGGAGGTGGGGCTCACCGGACGCATCGTGTCCCGGCGGCCCCCGTCCGCGCGGAAGGTGTACAGCCCCATGCCCACCGGCACGGCCACCGCCAGCACGCCGCACACGACCGCCAGGGCCTTGCGCGCCCCCGGGCCCCACGCGCCCGTGCAGGCCTCGAAGCCGGGGACCACGAAGGGCAGCAGGACCGCCAGCTGGGTGACCGTGAAGCGCCCGAGCGGCTGGAAGTCCAGGAGCACCGCGCCCCGGAAGGTGAAGTAGGCGGTGGGCACCAGCGCCGCGAGCGTCAGCCAGCGCACGTCGGGCCGCGTGCGCCACGTGCGCCACATGCCCACCATGCCCAGCAGCGCCACGCCGGGCGACAGGGTGAGCAGCGCCATGCCCGGCCAGAAGCCCAGGCTCTGCAGCCGGAAGAGCGGCGTGCCCAGCCAGGCGATGCCGTCCTTCACCCACTGCGCGTGGAACTGCTCCACGATGCGCACGGGGTAGAAGGGGTCGCCATGGGCCATCTCGTTGCCCTGCATCCACAAGAGCGGGAAGGGCAGGCACATGAAGCCAAAGCCCACCGCGCGCGTGAGCCCGGCGAGCCGGTCCGGGCCCCAGAGCAGGAGCAGCACGCACAACAGGGGCATGTAGAGCCAGGCGTCGTAGCGCGTGGCGCACGCCAGGTTGAGCACCAGCGCCGCCTTGAAGAGCGGCCCCATGCGGTTGTCGTCCAGGCCCTCGGCCAGCAGCGCGAACACCCACAGCATGAGGAAGAGCGACAGGGACTCGCTCGCGGCGGTGGTGGACATCTGCAGGTGCATGCCCCAGACGCCGAGGCCCAGCCCGGCCACCACCCCCGCGCGCCAGCCGAACAGCCGCCGGGTGAGCGCGAAGAGCGGCACCACCGCCAGCACGCCGAACACCAGGCTCACCAGCCGCCCCGCCAACGCCCGGTCCGGCACCACCTTGAGCGCGACCCCCACCAGGTACAGGTGCAGCGGGCCGAACTGGAAGGCCCCGTCCGCATAGGAGGTGATGAGGTGCGGCGCCCGCGCCCAGCGCTCGGCGAGCTCCGTGCGCGCCACCGCGTCACCGTAGTAGTTCTCGTTGACGGGCATGAGCAGCAGCCGGGGCAGCAGCGCCGCGGCGAGCAGCAGGGCCATCAACAGCCGGGTGTCGGGCTCCGGCGCCAGTTCACGCACGGCGGAGAGGGCGGAGGGAGGGCTCGGTTCAACCGAGGACGGAGCGGGGGCGGGCGAGGCGGACGACATTGGGCGGCGGAGAATACGCAGGCGCGGCCCAAAGCCAAGAGCGCGTCCCGCAGGACAGTCCCGCGAGCCCTCGCCCTCCTCTCCCCCCTCCTGTCAAGCCTCCGTGTTAAAATCGCGCCGCCCTGTTCCAGGGCCGTCTCACCCGGGGGGAACCATCCACATGCTGTCCCTGCGCGCCAAGCGCCACGTCGTGCTGGCCTTCGCCACCACGCTGGCCACCAGCTGTGCACCGCAGTTGACCATCCACGTCCTCAAGCCCGCGCCGGTCAACCTGGGCGCCTCGCGCCTGTTGACGGTGGTCCAGACGGAGGGCCGCCCCGGAGCCCGGGACTTCCTCCTCCAGGAGTTGAGCCACCAGGCGCGGGCGCAGGGCCACTTCCAGGTGGCGGACCGGACCCACGAGGGGCGCGTGGTGAAGGTGGCCGGCGACTCGGTGCGCCTGCTCGCGCCGGGCCCCGCGCCGCTCGGCGCCCCCGGCGAGGTGGGCCTGCGCCTGGACGTGCACGAGTGGAGCGCGGCGCGCAAGACGGAGCGCCCCAAGCCGCGCGCGAGCAAGGGCGGCACGGACGAGCGGCCCGTGTCCTTCTACGAGGGCCGCGCCCTGGTGACGCTCACGGCCTTCACCGCCTCGGGGGACACCCTGCTCGCCGAGCAGGAGTACACGGCGAGCGGACGGGGCCTGGACGCGAACGAGGCCCTGGACAACGCGGGCCGCGAGGTGGTGCGCCACATCCTCGCGCACATCACGCCCCACTACGAGACGCGCTCCTTGCGCATGGATGACGAGGACCGGGCCCAGCAGCCCATCCTCCAGGCGGCGCGCACGGGGGACATGCCCGGCGCCGTCACCCAGATGGAGGCCTACGTGCGCGCCCACCCGGACAACGCCCCCGCCCTCTACAACCTGGGCGTGCTGCTCGACGCCACGGGCCGCTACCCCGAGGCCCTGGAGCGCTACACCCAGGCCATCTCCCTGTCCACCAAGGGGTACTACGTGGACATGAAGAACGCGTGCACCCGACAGCTCGCCGACCAGCGCGCGTTGTCCGAGTAGCCCCCACGCGCCGCCCGGGAACACGGCCGCTCTGTTCCCTGGTGCGCACCGGCGGGCCCCTCCCCGTTTTTCGGCGGGGCGTTGTGTTACGCCCGGAACGCACGCCATGGACCCCCGCCCCCCCGCTCCTGGAGCGTCCCCCGCCGATGAATCCCCGCTCCGCGCGCGCTCCGCGCGGCCAGTGCTCCTGGGACACGCCGTGGCGATGCTGGCCGTGGGGGTCATCGCCCTGCTCTTCCTGGACGCCACCCAGCGCCTCGTCGACACGTCGCGCGAGCTGGCCCGGTCCCTCGACTTCCTCAACGAAGCGGACCACCTGCTCTACCTGGTGAAGGAGGCGGAGACCCAGCAGCGCGGGCTGCTGTTCATGCGCGAGGCCCCCGACGCGCCCCCCCTGGAGGAGTCACGGCGGCACATCACCGGCTCGCTCGCGCGGCTGAGGGCGCTCGCCCCGGAGGACCCGCTCCAGCGCGAGCGGCTCGACCGCCTGGAGACGCTCGTGCACCGGGAGCTCGCGCAGCTCGAGCGCAACCTCACCCTCACCCGCTCCGGACAGCCCGACGTGGCGCTCGCCTCCCTGCGCACGGGCGATGGCCAGCGGCTGATGACCGAGCTGCGCGAGCTGGAGGAGCGCATGGACGCCGAGGAGCAACGGCGGCTGGACACGCGCAACACGCGGCTGGAGCGCACCTCGTGGCACTCGCGGCTCACCGTGCTCCTGGGCAGCGGCTTCGTCATGGCCTTCATCGGCCTGTCCTGGGTGACCGTCCTGCGCGACACCCGGACACGCGAGCGCGAGCGGCTCGCCGACGAGCGCCAGCGCGACGAGCGACAGCGCCTGCTGCTCGCGGTCGAGGGCGAGCGCCAGCGCCAGCGCTACCTCCACGTGCTCACCCAGGTGCCCGCCGGGGTGGGCGTCTACCAGGCCCGGGAGCGCCGGCTGGAGTTCGCCAACCCCATGCTCGTCAAGCTGCTGGGCGGCGGAGACCCGGACGCGCGCATGCCCGCGCACGGCCGGGAACTGCTGGACGAGGTCATCCAGAGCGGCCGGGGCCGCTCGGGCACCGACCGTCACTGGGTCGCCGACCCCGCCGTGCCCGGCACCGGGCAGGAGTTCTTCATCGACTACACGCTCGAGCCCATCCTCGACGCGAGCGGCCAGGTGGAGGCGGTGCTGATCTTCGCCGCGGACGTGACGGAGCAGGCGCGCGCGCGCCGGAGCGCCGAGGAGGCCCTGGCCCATCGCCAACGCGCCGAGCTCGCGCTGCGCGAGAACGAGGCCCACCTGCGCCGGACCTTGAAGGCCTCGGAGGTGGGCGCCTGGGAGGCGGACCTGCGCACCCGGCGCCTGACGTGGTCGTCCCACATCGAGGTGATGTCCGGCATGGCGCACCACGCCTTTCCCACCACGCTCGAGGCCTTCCTCACGCTCCTGCACCCCGAGGATCGCCCCCGCATGGCGGAGCGGCTCTCGCGCTCGCTGGGCGCCAGCACCGAGTTCCGGCTGGAGTACCGCATCCTGCGCGCGGAGGGCGGCGTGCGCTGGCACGAGAACCGGGGCCGGGTCCTGCTCGACGACGCGGGACAGCCCACGCGGCTGGCGGGCGTGGTGCTGGACATCACCTCGCGCAAGCGCGCCGAGCAGTCCCAGCGCGAGTCCGAGGAGCGCTTCCGGCTGCTCACGGAGATGCTGCCCCAGCTCATCTGGATGACCCGGCCGGACGGCACCGCCGAGTACTTCAACCCACGCTGGTACGAGTACACGGGGCAGACGCCCGAGCGGGCCCTGGGCCAGGGCTGGCTCCAGGCGCTGCACCCGGACGACGTGGCGGCCACGCACGAGGCCATGCGCCTGGCCCTGTCCGCCGGCCAGCCCTTCCGCATGGAGTTCCGCCTGCGCCGGGCCGGCGAGGACACCTTCCGCTGGTTCCTCGCCCAGGGCCTGGCGCTGCGCGATGCCACGGGCGCCATCACCCACGGCTTCTGCGCCTGCACGGACATCGATGACCAGAAGCGCGGCATCGACGCCCTGCGCTTCATCTCCGAGGTGAGCGAGGCCCTGACGAGCTCGCTCGAGCCCCAGGCCACCCTGGAGCAGGTGGTGCGTCTCACGGTGCCGTCGCTCGCGGACTGGTGCGTGGTGGACCGGGTGGACGAGGCGGGCCACATGCAGCGGGCGCTCGTGGCGCACGCGGACCCCGCCCTGGCGCCGGCCGCCGACGTGCTGCGCCACCATCCCCCCGAGGACAAGAACGAGCACCCTCCCGTGCGCGCCGCCCGCCTGGACCAGACCGTCTTCGTGCCCGAGGTGACGGGCGCGCTCCTCGAGCGCATCACCCGGAGCGAAGCGCACCTGCGCACCGCGCTCGACCTGCGGCTGCTGTCGCTCGTGTCCGTGCCCCTGCGCGCCCGGGGCCGCACGCTCGGCGTGCTCACCTTCTTCACCACGGCCGCCTCGGGCCGCCGCTACGGGCGCGAGGACGTGCTGCGCTTCGAGCAGGTGACCCACCGCGCCGCCCTGGCGCTCGACAACGCCCTGCTCTACTCGCTCGCCCGGGAGGAGCGCGCGCGCGCCGAGGACGCCAACCGCCTCAAGGACGAATTCCTGGCCACCGTGAGCCACGAATTGCGCACGCCCCTCACCGCGATGATCGGCTGGCTCAAGCTCTTGCGCGACGGCCGGCTGCCGCCCGCCAAGCAGGCGCGCGCGCTGGAGACCGTGGACCGCAACGCCCACGCCCAGGCCCAGCTCGTGGAGGACTTGCTGGACGTCAGCCGCATCGTCTCCGGCAAGCTGCGGCTGGACACCCAGGTCGTCCCCCTGGAGGGCGTCATCCTCGGCGCCATGGAGTCGGTGCGTCCGGCCGCGGAGGCCAAGGGCATGCGCCTGCACGCCGACCTCGGCGCCCGGGAGGCGCGGGTGATGGGCGACGCGAGCCGCCTGCAACAGGTGGTGTGGAACCTCGTGGCCAACGCGGTGAAGTTCTCGCCCGGCGGCGGCGCCGTCCAGGTGCGGCTGCGCGCCGAGGACGCGGCCGTGGAGCTGACGGTCCAGGACGAGGGGCCCGGCATTCCCGAGGCCTTCCTGCCCCACCTCTTCGAGCGCTTCCGCCAGCTCGACGGCGGCACCACGCGCCAGCACGGCGGCCTGGGGCTGGGGCTCGCCATCGTGCGCCACCTCGTGGAGCTGCACGGCGGCTCGGTGCACGCCTCGAACAACACGCCCGCGCCCGGCGCCCGGTTCACCGTGCGGCTGCCGCTCGCGCAGGCGCGCGCCCCCGGCGCGACACAGGCCGACCTCGTGCCCTCGCGCCCGCCCGCCGTGCTCGAGGGCCGGCGCCTGCTCGTGGTGGATGACGAGGAGGACAGCCGGGAGATGCTCAAGCTGCTGCTCGAGGATCACGGCGCGCACGTCACCACCGCCGCCTCCGTGGCCGAGGCCCTCGCGCTGTTCGACACGGCGCGGCCCGACCTGCTCCTGTCGGACATCGGCATGCCGGGCGAGGACGGCTACGCGCTCATCGCCCGGGTGCGCGCGCGGCCCCCCGCCGAGGGCGGCCACGTCACCGCCGTGGCGCTCACCGCCTACGCGCGGGTGGAGGATCGCACCCGCGCGCTCGACGCGGGCTTCGACATGCACGTGCCCAAGCCCATCGCGCCCGAGGAATTGCTCTCCGTGCTCACCACCCTCGTCGCCCTGCCGCCGCGCAACTAGGCACGCCCCCGCGCTGTCCGACAGCCGACAGCGCCCGCGACCGACATGTAGAGCAGGCGAAGACCCGGCCCCACAGCCGACCGTTCAATTTCCATTCATCCCTTCGTCCAGCCGTTCACTGATGACCGGCCGGTGGGCGCGGCCCTGCTGCGCGCGAGGCGCTCGTTTATACTGAGAAGAGCCTTTTCACCCCGTGGAAGGTGGAGCGCGCCGCACCGGCGACGCGCCCTCCCGACACGAGCTGGCCACGCGGTCCCACCCCGCGGCGGGGTCCCGAAAAGGGCGGTCGAACGCTGCTGCCGTGCTGGGGACCCATGACGGGTGGGAATTGGAATGGCCCAGTAGCCCCCCAGGTTCATTTTCAGGCCCTCTGCTAACGCGGGATTCCGCGTATCCAGGGCGCCCGAGGGAGAGTCATGAAGGACTTGGAAAACAAGGGTTCGTGGGTCGCGAAGATCGCCGCGCTCCAGGACGCGAAGACCTACGCGGAACTCCACTGGGAGGGCTCCTTCGAGGACTACCTCGAGATCGTGCGCAAGAACCCCAAGGTGACCCGCACGGCGTTCCAGAGGATCTACGACATGATCCTCTCGCACGGGAAGAGCGAGTACATCGACAACAAGAAGAAGCTCATCCGCTACCACTTCTTCTCCGACGAGAAGTTCGGCGGCCGGGACGCCATCTTCGGCCTGGACGTGCCGCTGATGAAGCTCGTCAACGTCTTCAAGTCCGCGGCCCAGGGCTACGGCACGGAAAAGCGCGTCATCCTGCTGCACGGCCCCGTGGGCTCCTCCAAGTCCACCATCGCGCGCCTGCTCAAGAAGGGCCTGGAGGAGTACTCCAAGACGCCCGAGGGCGCCTCCTACACGTTCAGCTGGACGCTGGAGAAGAAGAACGCGGACGGCACGGGCACCGTGCGCGAGAAGATGAAGTGCCCGATGAACGAGGAGCCCCTCAACCTCATCCCGCGCGAGTGGCGCCAGAAGGCGCTCGGGGAGCTGTCCCCCGCGGAGAGCGGCTACTCCATTCCCACCGGCAGCGAGCTGTGCCCCGCCTGCCGCTACGTCTTCAAGGACCTGATGACCCAGTACAAGGGCGACTTCGCCCGGGTCATCGAGCACGTCTCGGTCAACCGCCTCATCTTCAGCGAGAAGGACCGCGTGGGCATCGGCACCTTCCAGCCCAAGGACGAGAAGAACCAGGACTCCACCGAGCTCACCGGCGACATCAACTACCGCAAGATCGCCGAGTACGGCTCGGACTCCGACCCGCGCGCCTTCAACTTCGATGGCGAGTTCAACATCGCCAACCGCGGCCTCATCGAGTTCGTCGAGGTGCTCAAGCTCGACGTGGCCTTCCTCTACGACCTCCTGGGCGCCTCGCAAGAGCACAAGATCAAGCCCAAGAAGTTCCCCCAGACGGACATCGACGAGGTCATCATCGGGCACACCAACGAGCCCGAGTTCAAGAAGCTCGAGACCAACGAGTTCATGGAGGCCTTGCGTGACCGTACGGTGAAGATCGACATCCCGTACATCACCAAGCTGTCCGAGGAGGTGAAGATCTACGAGAAGGACTTCAACTCCCGCGCCATCAAGGGCAAGCACATCGCCCCGCACACGCTGGAGATGGCCGCCATGTGGGCCGTGCTCACGCGCCTGGAGGAGCCCAAGAAGCACAACCTGTCGCTCCTGCAGAAGCTCAAGCTCTACAACGGCAAGACGTTGCCCAACTTCACCGAGGACAACATCAAGGAGCTGCGCAAGGAGTCCAGCCGCGAGGGCCTCGAGGGCATCAGCGCCCGCTACATCCAGGACAAGATCTCCAACGCCCTGGTGAGCGACAAGGGCGAGGGCTGCATCAACCCCTTCATGGTGCTCAACGAGCTGGAGGCGGGCCTCAAGGCGCACTCGCTCATCAACAGCGAGGACGCGCGCAAGCGCTTCCGCGAGATGCTCACCAGCGTGAAGCAGGAGTACGAGGACATCGTCAAGAACGAGGTCCAGCGCGCCATCAGCGCCGACGAGGACGCCATCGGCAAGCTGTGCGGCAACTACATCGACAACATCAAGGCCTACACCCAGAAGGAGAAGGTCAAGAACAAGTACACCGGCCTCTACGAGGAGCCGGATGAGCGCCTGATGCGGTCCATCGAGGAGAAGATCGACATCCCCGACACCCGCAAGGAAGACTTCCGCCGGGAGATCATGAACTACATCGGCGCGCTCGCCGTGGACGGCAAGACGTTCAACTACCGGACCAACGAGCGGCTGCACAAGGCGCTCGAGCTCAAGCTGTTCGAGGACCAGAAGGACAGCATCAAGCTCAAGAACCTGGTGTCCACGGTGGTGGACAAGGAGACGCAGGAGAAGATCGATCTGGTGAAGGACCGGTTGATGAAGAACTACGGCTACTGCGAGATCTGCTCCACGGACGTGCTCAACTTCGTGGCCAGCATCTTCGCTCGCGGCGACGCCAAGGAATAAGGGGCCCGATCGTGTCTTTGCGCATCCACCAGGACCACTCACGCTTCAAACAGATCGTCCGCGGGAAGATCAAATCCAACCTGCGCAAGTACGTGCAGAAGGGGGAGATGATCGGCAAGAAGGGCAAGGACACGATCTCCATCCCCATTCCCTTCATCGACATCCCCCACTTCAAGTACGGCCACAAGGAGCAGGGCGGTGTGGGCCAGGGGGATGGCGAGGTGGGCCAGCAGCTGTCTCCGGGCGCCGTGCAGCCCGGGGACGGGCACCAGGCCGGCCAGGGTGAGGGCGACCACACCCTGGAGGTCGACGTCACGCTCGACGAGCTGGCGCAGATCTTGGGCGAGGAGTTGCGCCTGCCCAACATCGAGCGGCGGCACAACGAGAAGATCGTCACCCAGAAGATCAAGTACACCGGGGTCAACACCACGGGCCCCGAGTCGCTGCGCCACTTCAAGCGCACCTACAAGCAGGCCCTGCGGCGGCAGATCGCCATGGGCACGTACGACCCCGCCCGCCCCGTCATCATCCCCACGCGCGAGGACCGGCGCTACCGCAGCTACAAGCTGCAGGAGCTGCCGGAGACCAACGCCGTCATCATCTACATGATGGACGTGTCGGGCTCCATGGGGGACGAGCAGAAGGAGATCGTCCGCATCGAGAGCTTCTGGCTCGATACGTGGCTGCGCCACCAGTACAAGGGCCTGGAGTCGCGCTACATCATCCACGACGCCGTGGCGCGCGAGGTGGACCGCGACACCTTCTTCCACACCCGCGAGTCCGGCGGCACGATGATCTCCAGCGCCTACAAGCTGTGCCGGGACATCATCAAGGCGGACTACCCCAAGAGCGCGTGGAACGTGTACCCGTTCCACTTCTCCGACGGGGACAACTGGAGCGCGGACGACACGCGCCAGTGCATCGAGATGCTGCGCGAGGACATCCTGCCCGGGGTGAACCAGTTCGCGTACGGCCAGGTGGAGAGCCCCTACGGCAGCGGCCAGTTCATCAAGGATCTGCGCGAGGCCGTGGGCGACTCGAACAACGTCGCCCTGAGCGAGATCGCCGACAAGGACGCCATCTACCCCTCCATCAAGGACTTCCTCGGCAAGGGCCGCTGACGCACGGCCCCCCCGCCCCCCCGCTTTCCCGGAGTACGCGATGCCCAAGAGCCTCACCCCGCCGCTGCGCACGTTGAAGGAGGAGATCGAGGGTCACGCCCGGGAGTTCGGTCTGGACTTCTTCGACACCCGCTTCGAGGTCGTCAGCTACGACGAGCTCAACATGGTGGCCGCCTACGGCGGCTTCCCCACGCGCTACCCGCACTGGCGCTGGGGCATGGAGTACGAGCAGCTCTCCAAGGGCTACGAGTACGGCCTGTCGAAGATCTACGAGCTCGTCATCAACAACGACCCCTGCTACGCCTACCTCCTGGAGAGCAACTCGGACGTCGATCAGAAGCTCGTGATGGCGCACGTGTACGGGCACTGCGACTTCTTCAAGAACAACTTCTCCTTCCGGCACACCAACCGCCGGATGATCGACGACATGGCCAACCACGCCACGCGCGTGCGCCGGTGGGTGGACAAGATTGGCGTGGAGAAGGTGGAGGACTTCATCGACCGGACGCTGTCGCTCGAGAACCTCATCGACCAGCACGCGCCCCACATCCGCCGCAACCCGGACCCCCGGCGCGCCGAGGACGAGATGAAGTCCAACGAGCGCGTGGAGGGCTTCAAGGTGGACCGCGAGTACATGCGCGGCTTCATCAACCCCTCCGAGTTCCTCGACAGCCAGAAGAAGCGCGTGGAGGACGAGAAGCAGAAGTCCAAGAAGTTCCCCGAGCGCCCCCAGCGCGACGTGCTCCAGTTCCTCCTGGAGAACGCCCCCCTGGAGCCGTGGGAGGCGGACATCCTCGCCATCATCCGCGACGAGGCCTACTACTTCGCGCCCCAGGGCCAGACGAAGATCATGAACGAGGGCTGGGCCAGCTACTGGCACTCCACCATCATGACCCGGCGCGCGCTCAAGGACGACGAGGTCATCGACTACGCGGACCGGCACTCGGGCACCATGGGCACCCGCCCCGGCTCGCTCAACCCGTACAAGCTCGGCATCGAGCTGTGGCGCGACATCGAGGACCGCTGGAACAAGGGCCGCTTCGGCAAGGAGTGGGACGAGTGCGATGACCTGCGCGCGCGCCGCTCCTGGGACAAGAAGACGGGCCTGGGGCGCGAGAAGATCTTCGAGGTGCGCAAGCACTACAACGACATCACCTTCATCGACACGTTCCTCACCGCCGAGTTCGCCATCGAGCAGAAGCTCTTCGTCTACGGCTTCAACGACAAGCGCAACTCCTGGGAGATCCTCGACCGGGAGTTCCGCAAGGTGAAGAACAAGCTCTTGCAGCAGCTCACCAACTTCGGCCAGCCCATCATCGAGGTGGTGGACGGCAACCACGAGAACCGGGGCGAGCTGCTCATCGCGCACAAGCACGACGGGCAGGACCTCAAGGGCGACTACGCCCGCGAGACGCTGCGCAACGTGCAGTCGCTCTGGCGCCGCCCCACGAGCATCATCACCCGCTACGACAACAAGGGCGTGCTCCTGCGCTTCGACGGGCAGAACCACACCGAGAAGAAGATCGACCTGTAGTCCGTCTGTAGTCCGGGCGGAAAAAACCACCCCGCTCCCCGGACGCACCCAGGCGTCCGGGCGAGCCCGGGCGGGAAGTTGGGCACAGGCCTGTAGCTCCCCTACACTGCGCCGGCCCATGAAAGCCGCTCCCGCCCTGCTCTGCCTGGCCCTGCTGCTCGCCGTGACGGCCGCCCCCGCGGCCCCGACGCGCTACACCGTCAAGAACCGCCGCATCGAGCCCAACCAACCCCTGGCCGTGGCCCTGCAGGGCGCGGGACTGCCGCCCGAGCAGGTGGGCGCGGTGGTGGCCGCGCTGGAGGGCGTGTTCGACTTCCGCAAGTCGCGCGTGGGCGACCAGTTCCGCCTGGTGCTGCGCGAGGGGGAGCTGGACTTCTTCGGCTACCGCCAGAGCGCCGTGGACGAGTGGCAGGTGCGCCGCGATGGCGAGCGCTACGTGGGCAGCAAGCGCACCATCGAGGTGGAGAAGCAGGTGGCGCTCGTCACCCTGGACATCACCCACTCGCTCTACATGGCGGCGGTGACGGCGGGGGAGGATCCCGCCATCGGCATGGCGCTCGCGGACGTGTTCGCCTGGGACATCGACTTCTACCGGGACGTGCGCCAGGGGGACCGGGCGCGCGCGCTGGTGGAGAAGTTCGTCTCCAAGGGGCGGCTGTTGCGCTACGGCGAGGTGCTGGCGGCCAGCTACCAGGGCGGCGCGGTGGGCACCAAGCGCGTCTTCCGCTACGAGCTGCCGGACGGCCGCCCCAGCTTCTTCCAGGAGGACGGCGCGAGCGCGCGCAAGGCCTTCCTCAAGAGCCCGCTCAAGTACGCCCACGTCACCAGCAGCTTCGGCAGCCGCTTCCACCCGGTGCTCCAGTACGTGAAGGCGCACAACGGCGTGGACTACGCGGCGAGCATCGGCACCCCCGTGTGGGCCGTGGCCGATGGCCTCGTCACCGTGGCGGCCAACACCGGCGCCGGCGGCAACACCGTGTGCCTGCGCCACACCAACGGCTTCGAGACGTGCTACCTGCACCTGTCCAAGTTCGGCCAGGGCGTGCGCTCCGGCGCCCGGGTGAGCCAGAAGCAGGTGATCGCCCTGTCGGGCAACACCGGCCGCAGCACCGGCCCGCACCTGCACTACGCCCTCAAACGGAACGGCCAGTACGTCAACCCGCTCAACCAGAACTTCCCGCGCACCGAGCCCCTGCCCAAGCACCTGCTCGCGGACTTCCGGGGCAAGGTTTCCTCTCTGGCGAGCCAGCTCGACGCGGTCTCCGTGGCCAACGCCCACGCGGGGAATTGAACGCTTCCGGGATAGTCGGCCTACTCTATATGTAGGGTCACCGCGCACCGGTACGGGAGAAAAAGCCGCTCGCCCTACAGTCCGGGGCGATGCGCGCGAGGAGACCTGTCTGATAGGATGGGAGGGGCCGCGCCGGCGCCTCGGCGTCTCCCCCAACCCCCCCCATCCCGTATGCCCGCTATCAATGACTTCATCCAGACCGCCGAGGAGATCCGCAAGGGTCTCACCGAGCTGAGCGACGAACTGCAGCATGGTCTGCCCGAGCGGCTGGCCCGCTTCCCGCGAGATCCCGCGCAGCGCGCGGTGATGCAGCAGGAGCAGCAGGAGCTCTTGCGCAAGCGCACGCCCGAGGTGACGCTCTGGCTGGACAAGCAGTACGCGCGGCTCACCGAGCTGGACAAGGCGATGACGCCCGACGAGCGCGAGGGCGCCATGGAGCATCACCGCGCCGCGGTGCAGCCCTTCTTCCTGCAGTGCCCGCTCATCCGCCGCTGCGTGGACAAGCCCCTGGGCTACCCGGGGGACTACGTGATGGTGGACATGATCTTCGGCACCGAGGAGCTCGGCGTCTCCACCATGGCGCGCATCCTGTCCAACTACGCGCTCAACGTGGGCCCGGCCCAGGCGCACCGCGCCCGCGCGCCGTGGATCATGGATCACCTGAACAAGAAGGAGGAGGAGCTGGGCCGGCCCCTGCGCGTGCTGTCCTTCGCCTGCGGCCCCGAGCACGCGCTGCGCGAGCACACCAGCATGGGCGGCTCGGGGCAGTTCACGCTGTGCGACTTCGACCCGGCGCCCCTGGACTTCTGCCGCCGGCAGTTCGAGAAGCTCGCGCGCATGCCCCGCGGCGGCATCCCCGCCCCCGAGCTGCGCTTCGTGCAGGTGTCCACCTACCAGCTCCTGCGCTACCGGGACACGCTCGAGCAGCTGCGCCACCCGGACGGGCCCATGGACGTGGTGATCGCCGCGGGCATCCTCGACTACCTCAAGGAGAACGTCATCCACCGCTTCCTGGACATGATGAGCTCGCAGCTCGCGCCCGGAGGCCTGCTGCTGCTCACCAACCTGCACGACAACAATCCGTGGCGCTCGGTCATGGAGTACGTCTGTGATTGGAACGTCATCCACCGCAGCAAGGCGCAGTTCCAGAGCATCTGCGAGGGCACCCCGGAGCGCGGCATGACGACGCTGGAGACCATCACCGACGCCACGGACACGAACATCTTCTGGGCGGGCCGGCGGCGCTGAGCGGCGGCGGGCGCGTGCTCAGGTCCACTCGAGCACGTACTGCCCGTAGTTGAGGGCCACGGCCGTGCCCTTGGCCGTGCCGTTGCCCCGGAGCACGACGAGCGCCTCGCGCAGGGCGCCCTCGTGGAAGGCGATGGGCTGCATGTCGCCGCGGTAGTGCAACCGCAGGCGCTTGTCGCCCAGCTCCTCCGAGGTGCGCTTTCCGTAGCTCACCAGCGTCGAGTAGATGGTGTCCACCGAGGCGAAGACGCGCTTGGGATCCCCAATGCCCACCAGCCGCATGAGCGTGTTGCCCACGTAGGACTTGAAGAAGCCCGTCACCGTGGCCCCGCCGCACGCGCGGATGGCGTCCTCCACCGAGGCGTAGTGGGGCTCCAGCACGTCGGCCGCCGTGTAGAGCATGCGCAGGAAGTCCGCCGCCGGATACGAGAAGAAGTCGACTGGCATCTTGTTGATGCGCAGCTGCTGCAGCATGCGATCCGTGCCGGAGGAACCCACGCGCTGCTCCACCAGCGTGTAGACGGACTTGAACAGGAATCCGCGCACGGTGTCGTCGGGTTTGCAGATGGCGACCCGCTGCACGAGATCATTCTTGTCGCTCGGCATGAAAAAAGAACCTTCTGGGTCTCAAGTCGAGAGCACGACCTGACGCCCCGCTTCCTACCAGACTCCTCGTCCGCTCCGCGAGCGTGCTCCATTGTCGCTCGCGTGGGGGGGCGCCGTCGAGGAGGGGCGGGAAAGCGTCCGTCCCGCCCGCGACTCCCAGGCCTGGAGGGCGAGGAGAGGGCCGGATTGACGGCATCCGCCGTTTTCTTTCGGTGCGAGGAGCGTCCGCCCGGTCTACCCTCGCCCGGCCCCGTGGGGCCCTGGGGTTTGGGGCCCCACTTCATCCTCTTCCTCTCTGGAACAACCGAGGAGCCCGTCGAATGTCCCACCGAGTCCCCGCCACCGCCGTGCCGCCCACCTCCGAGTCCGACACCGGACGTGAGCCGAGCCGCACCGGCCTGGACGCACCCAACGTGCACCGCGGCGTGCGCGAGCACGTGCGCTACTCGCGCGGCAAGAACCCGGAAAACGCCACGCCTCACGATCAGTTCATGGCCCTCGCCCTGGCCGTGCGGGATCGGCTCACCGACCGCTGGGTGCGCACGGCGCGCACGTACTACGAGCAGGACGTGAAGCGCGCCTACTACCTGTCGGCCGAGTACCTGCTCGGCCGCGCCTTGGGCAACAACCTCATCAACCTGGGCATGTACGAGGCCGCCGAGCAGGCCATGCGCGAGCTGGGTGTGGACCTGAGCGCGC
Organism: Archangium primigenium; assembly: GCF_016904885.1. Lineage (NCBI taxonomy): Bacteria > Pseudomonadati > Myxococcota > Myxococcia > Myxococcales > Archangiaceae > Melittangium > [Archangium] primigenium. The sequence goes on along the minus strand of NZ_JADWYI010000001.1, from coordinate 2,581,748 downwards.
TCGTGGAGATGGAGCCGGACGCGGGTCTGGGCAACGGCGGTCTGGGTCGCCTCGCCGCGTGCTTCCTCGACTCGCTGGCCACGCTCGGCTACCCGGGCATGGGCTACGGCATCCGCTACGAGTTCGGCATCTTCACCCAGGACATCATCGACGGCTACCAGGTGGAGCGCGCCGACGAGTGGCTCAAGTTCGGCAACCCCTGGGAGATCGTCCGCCCGGAGAAGGCCGTGCCGGTGCGCTTCTACGGCCGGGTGGAGCACCACCAGGGCCCGGACGGCAAGACGCAGGCGCGCTGGGTGGGCGCCAAGACGGTCATCGGCGTGCCGTATGACACACCCATCGCCGGCTACGGCAACCAGACCGTCAACACCCTGCGCCTGTGGCAGGCGCGCGCCAGCGAGGAGTTCGACCTCAAGCTCTTCAACGCCGGCGACTACGAGCGCTCGGTGGTGGAGAAGAACGACTCGGAGGTCATCTCCAAGGTCCTCTACCCCAACGACGCCTTCCAGGCCGGCAAGGAGCTGCGGCTCAAGCAGCAGTACTTCTTCGTCGCCTGCTCCATCGCGGACATCGTGCGCCGCTACCTCAAGACGCACTCGGACTTCCGCGACTTCCCCAAGAAGGTCGCCATCCAGCTCAACGACACCCACCCGGCCATCGCCGTGGCGGAGCTGATGCGCGTGCTCGTGGACGAGAAGCACCTGCCCTGGGAGGAGGCCGCCGCCATCACCCAGGCCACCTTCGGCTACACCAACCACACGCTCCTGGCCGAGGCCATGGAGAAGTGGCCCGCCTCGCTCTTCGAGCGCCTGTTGCCGCGCCACCTGGAGATCATCTTCGAGATCAACCAGCGCTTCCTGCGCCAGGTGCAGATCCGCTACCCCTTCGACACCGAGCGCATCCGCCGCATGAGCCTGGTGGAGGAGGGCCCGGAGAAGAAGATCCGCATGGCGCACCTGGCGGTGGTGGGCAGCCACAGCATCAACGGCGTGGCCGAGCTGCACACCAACCTGCTGCGCCGCGACGTGCTGCCGGAGTTCGCGGAGATGTACCCGGAGCGCTTCAACAACAAGACCAACGGCGTGACGCCCCGCCGCTGGCTCCTGTGGAGCAACCCGCGCCTGTCCCAGCTCATCACCCGCAACATCGGGGACGGCTGGACCACCAACCTGGACAAGCTGCGGGAGCTGGAGCCCCTGGCCCAGAACGCCGGCTTCCGCGAGGCCTTCGCCCAGGTGAAGCGGCAGAACAAGCAGGACCTGTCCCAGCACCTCAGCCAGCTGTGCGGCGTGAACCTCAACCCGGACGCCATCTTCGACGTGCAGATCAAGCGCCTGCACGAGTACAAGCGCCAGCTGCTGGACGCCATCCACATCGTATCCCTGTGGATGAAGGCGCGCCGGGACCCGAGCACCATCGTCGCCCCGCGCGTGTTCCTCTTCGGCGCCAAGGCGGCCCCGGGCTACGTGCAGGCCAAGCTCATCATCCGCCTCATCAACGGCATCGCCGAGGTGGTCAACAGCGACGCGGGCACCACGGGCCTCCAGGTGCTCTTCATCCCCAACTACCGGGTGAGCCTCGCCGAGCGCATCATCCCGGCGGCGGACGTGTCCGAGCAGATCTCCACCGCGGGCTGGGAGGCCTCGGGCACCGGCAACATGAAGTTCATGCTCAACGGCGCGCTCACCCTGGGCACGCTCGACGGCGCCAACGTGGAGATCCGCCAGGCGGTGGGTGACGACAACTTCTTCCTCTTCGGCCTCACCGCCGACGAGGTCATCGCCCGCAAGCGCGCCGGCTACCGGCCGCGCGAGGAGTACGAGAAGAACCAGGACCTGCGCGAGGCCCTGGAGCTCATCTCCTCCGGCTTCTTCTCGCCCGAGGATCGCCACCTCTTCAAGCCGCTCATCGACGGGCTCCTGGAGGAGGACCGCTACCTGGTGCTCGCCGACTTCGCCGCCTACGCGGCCCGGCAGCGCGACGTGGCGCACGCCTACAAGGACACCGAGCGCTGGACGCGCATGGCCATCCACAACGTGGCGCACGCGGGCATCTTCTCCTCGGACCGCACCATCACGCAGTACGCCGAGGAAATCTGGCGCGTGAAGCGCATCCCCGTGGGCCCCTGAAAACACCGGAGGCCGCGGTCTCCCGCGGCCTCCCGGTGACGCACAGGACGCTGGCGCGGCGAGCGGCTCAGCCCGCCTGGCGGATGCGCAGCCCGAAGCGGTGCCGGATGCGCTCGGCCTGGGCCAGGCAGCCCTCGCCTTCCAGCCGGCCCGCCACGTAGCGCAGCGCCGCGTCCATGTCGGGCACCGCCGCGTTGGGCACCGGCAGGGGCTTCACGTAGTTGAGCATGCTGCGCGACAGCCGCATGTGCGCGGACGTCATGATCGAGGACTGGCCCAGCAGCAGCTCGCGCAGCCGGTCCTCGTTCTTGTGGATCCACGCCGCGTGCATGTAGCGCTGGGCCACCGAGTGCACGGAGCACTGGCTCACGTCCACGATGCACACGAAGCGCTCCCCCCGCTGCAGGTAGCCCTCCAGGGTGGTGAGGTACTGGGCGTACTGCGTATCCGACACGTTCCCGCTGAGCCGCACGGACAACAACGGCCACTGCGAGTCGTCGAAAGTAATCACGGCGTCCATGCATCCCCCCGATGCGTAAACTGCTCGGCGCTGGGGGGAGGGACGATGCGGGACGGATCGGTGCGGACACGCCGCAGTCACTTGTTCCCGCCGCTCCCCCCCCGGAAGCGTCGTCGTTCGCCCACCGTACCAGAACCCATACGCCACGTCACGGGGTTTGCGGGGAGCCACGAAAAAGGCCGCTCCGGACCCTTGCCGGAGCGGCCTCGTGGCCACGGGGACCCGCGATGACGCGCTACGGCGTCTCGGTGGGGCTCGACGCGTTCTGCGGGTCGCGCACCGCGCGCGTCACGAAGTTCGTCGAGTTGTCATCAGTGTCGTAGCCATTGCCGCGCAGGGCATCCGCGCCGCCCGTGGCCATGCTCGTCGAGTCGGACGTGGACACGGCCTTGCGCTCCAGGCTGCCTCCCGCCGCCGGGTGGGAGGGCGCGGCCTTGCCGCCCTCGGCGCTGTTCGCGGTGCCGTAGCCCAGCACGTCCACCGCCACCGTGGCGATCTTGTCGTCCAGGTTGGGCCCGATGCGGATGTGGCCGCCGCCGCTCGTCGAGGCCGAGGAGTCGAAGGAGTACTCCGCGTTCTTGGCCACCGAGCCCGAGTAGGCGGTGCCCCCGAGCAGGTAGTAGCCCTTGGGCTGGATGACCGCGCCAGCGGGAATCACGTCCGCCGCGTTGTTGCTGTAGGCCGTGCCCGTGGCGGACTTGTACTGCACCTTCCAGCCGCCGATGGCCACCGGGCTGTTGGTGGGGTTGTACAGCTCGATGAACTCGTCCTTGGCGGCGCTGCCGTTGCCGCCGCTGAACTCACTGATGACCACGTGGTTGGTGAGCGGCGGCGTGACGGCGGACTCGATGGTCACCGTGCCGAAGATGCCGTTGGTGGGGTCGGCCACGCCGTTCTGGTCGCAGTAGACCCAGGGCGTCGCGGTGCCGGTGGCGGCATCCTGGAAGGCGTAGCGGAAGCCGTACTTGTACGAGCCCGCCGTGGGGATGCGCAGCGTGCCCATCATCTCGTCGTCGTTGCTCACCGTGGCCGAGTACTCCGCGTTGAAGGAGATGGCCTTCCAGGTCCACTCCGTGGCGGAGGTGCCCACCGGGCCGTAGCCCAGCTGCGCGGACACGTACGGGTAGCCGTCGTTGCCCGCCGTGTTGCGGTCCGTGATGCTCGGCTCGTAGAAGCGGCTGTAGATGACGAGCGCCGTGTTGGCGGGCGTGGTGGGGATCGTCTTGGGGTGCTGCACGTTGCAGAAGTCCACCGGCGGCGCGGCCGCCACCCCACACGTGCCATTGGGCGCGTTGGGCGAGCCGAAGTCCCCCCCGCTCAGGGCCGTCGTCGCGTCACACCAGTACCAGGGCGAGGCATCCGCGTAGGAGCCCACCACGGCCGACGACAGGCTCATCGCCTTGCCCGACGTCTGCGGGAAGGCCGACGTGTAGAGGAAGTCCGTCACCGGCGTGGACTCATGGGCGACGCTGAACTGACCCGCGCCATCCAGGACGATCGCGTCCGGGTACTGGTAGTCCGCCGACACGCCGCCGTTGGTGGCGCGGTCCTTGTTGTGCGCCAGCACGAAGGTGCCCCGGCGCCCCACCACCACGGGCACGCTTCCCTGGCCCACCTGGAAGGAGCGCGTCACCTTGGCGCTGTTGCGGTAGGTGACGGTGACCCCGTTGAGGTTGAGCAGCTGGCCCGTGGTGTTGGTCAGCTCGAAGTACTCGGTGGTGGTGCCCGTGGGCGAGTGCATCAGCTCGGAGAAGGCGAGCTGGTTGCCCGTGGGCCGCGCCGCCGTCTCACACGCCGCCTGGTAGCACACGGCATTGGCGCCCGCGCACGCGGTGACCGTCTCCGACTGCTGGCAGACCGGCTGGTTGTCCTCGTCGACGCACGCGGCCGTGTAGCTGATGCGCGAGACGCCATCCGCGCCGCAGACCGTCGGCTGGGCCGTGCAGGCCGGCGCGCCGATGCAGGGATCCTTCTGGGTGGTGGCGCTCGCGAAGGCCAGCACGGAGTTGCCCGCGTCGTCCTCCACCTTCAGGGCCAGGTAGTAGCGGGTGCTGGGCGTCAGGCCGGTGATCTCCACCGCCTCGGCCGAGCCCGGAGGCAGCGGCGGATCCGTGAGCACCTGGGTCGCGGACGCGAAGTTCGCCGCGTCGATGGGGCTCGTGGAGTAGCGCAGGTCGTAGGCACTGGCCAGACCGAGCATTCCGTCATCACCCACCGCCGACCAGGCCAGGGGGATGCGGGTGCTGGTGATCGTGCCCTCCACCCGGAGCGTCACGGCGGCCGGCGACAGGTCGTCCACGATGGTGAACGGGTTGCTGCTCGCGCCGTTGAGCGTGCCCGCCGTGGCCTCGAAGCGGAAGCCCGTGCCCTGCTGGTCGATCTTCAGGCCGGAGAAGGTGGCCACGCCCGCCGAGGGGGTCGCGGTCAGCGTGCCCTCGAGCGTGGCCGAGGCATTGCCGCCCACCAGGTGCAGGGAGATGGTCGGCGCGCTCACGTCGAGCACGTTGCCGGACGCGTCCGCGATGGCCACGGACACCGCGCCGAGCGCCGCGCGCACGGTGCCGTGGGTCGGCTGGGTCTGGAACACGAGCTTGGCGGGCGTGCCCTGGTTCACCACCGTCGAGGCCGTGGCGGTCAGCTCGCCGCGCACCACGTCCTTCACCGTCACCGACTGGCTGTTCACCGAGTTGAGCGTCACCGACAGGGTCTTGCGGCCCGCGTCCGTGGCGGAGAACGTGGCGTCCGCGGGGAGGACCGCCTTCGTGTCGCTCGAGGTGAAGCGGACGGTGCCCGTGTAGCCCGCCGCGAGGTTGTTGAAGGCGTCACGCACCTCCACGGTCAGGCTCTGGGCGCTGCCCGCGGTCACCGTGGCGGGCAGTCCCGTCAGCGTCAGGGACGCCGCGGCCGCGGACGCGATGTCGAAGGGCGTGCTGGTGGCCTCGGTGAGCGAGCCCGCCGTGGCCTTGAGCGTGTAGCCCTTGCCCGCGGTGTCGATGCGCACCGCGGAGAAGGTCGCCACGCCGTTGACCGCGGACACGGTGAAGGGACCATACCCGGAGGTGCCCACCACCGTCAGCGTCACCGCCGAGGTCGCCGTGTCCACGAGCGCGCCCGCCGCGTCCCGGATCTCCACCTTGATGGGGGCCAGCGTCACGCCCGCCGTGCCACTCTGGGGCTGGACGCTGAAGGCGAGCCGCGAGGCGTTGAGCGCCAGCGTGGACACCAGCCGCGTCGCCGAGCGCGCGGAGTTGCCCGCGTTGTCCGTCACCTTCAGGGCCACGTAGTAGTCCCGGCCCTGCTGCAGGCCGGAGATCACCGCCGACTCGGCGCTGCCCGCCGCCTTGGGCGCGCCCGTGGTCACCAGGGTGGCCGCCGCGAAGCTCGCCTCCGAGGTGATGTCCGTCGTGGCGTAGCGCAGCTCCTGACGGGTGGCCGTGCCCGCCGTTCCGTCGTCCCCCACCGCCGTCCAGGCCACGGTGACCGACGCGGCGGTGGAGCCGGACTGGGTCACCACGGGCACCGCGGGCGGCACGTCATCGACGATGGTGAAGGCGGTGCTCGTCGCCGGCTCCAGACCCGAGGCGGTGGCCGTCAGCACGTAGCCCTCGGCCTCCTGCGCGATGGACAGGCCCGGGAAGGAGGCCTCGCCCGCCACCGGCGCCACCGAGACCGTCCCCGCGAGCGTGCCGCCCTTGTTGACGGCCAGCGTCACCCCGGGCGAGGACACGGACACCGGGTTGCCCAGGGCATCCACCACGCCCACCCGCACGGCGAAGGGCGCGCGCACGGACGTGGTGGCCGGCTGCTGGGTGAAGACGAGCTTGCGGGCCGTGCCCGGCCGCACGGTGAAGGTCACCGAGCCGGTGAGGGCCGCGTTGTCCCGGTCCGTCACCGTCACCTGGCGCGACGTGCCCACGGTGCGCGGCGTGAAGCCGTTGGAGAAGTCGTGGCGACCCTGGGCCGCCGGGGTGAAGGTGTAGTCCGCGGGCAGCGAGGCCGCGCCATCATCGGACGAGAAGCGCACGGTGCCCGTGTACGGGGTCACCGTGTTGCCGAACCCATCCACCACCGTCAGGCCCAGGCTCACCGGCGTGCCCACCACCACGTCCGTCTGGGACGCCGTCAGCGCCAGCGCGGAGGGCGCGGCGGGCTGGACGTCGAACGCGGGGCTCTTCGCCTCGGGCAGGCCGTCCACCCGGGCCACGAGCGTGTAGTTCGTCCCGGCCTTCTCGATCACCAGCGAGGGGAAGCGCGCCACCCCGTTCACCGCCGCCACCGACACCTCGCCCTTGAGCGTGGCGCCCGCCGGAGCGTCTCCGAGCGACAGCGTCACCGTGTCCCCCGCGCCCGCGACCGTCCCGCCCGCCGCGTTCTGGATGACCACCTCGAACGCGTCCAGGGGCGCGCCCGCGGTGCCGAAGCCCGGCGCCGAGGTGAAGGCCAGCCGCGTGGCGGGCTCCCGCACGAACTCCACGGTGGGCTGGGAGGCCAGCACCACCGCGCCGCCCTCCGTGGCCACCGACACCGTCACCGTCTTCACGCCCGCGGCCGTGGAGGTGAGCCGCGCGCTCGCCGCGCCCTCCGCGTCCGTGGGCCCCGCGGGCTGCTGGAGCGTGTTGCCCACGCCCGAGGCCGCCACCGTCACCGCGTGACCCGCCAGCGGCGTGCCGTCCGCCGCGCGCACCGTCACCTGGATGTCGACACCATCCACGCCATTGGCACGAGCCCCCGTCGCCGGGTTCACCTCCACCGTGGAGCGCTCCGCGTCCGGGAGCGCCCGCGCGGGCGGTGGCGGCGTGGGCGGGTTGTCCTCGCGGCAGCCCGTGCCAGTGAGGGTGAGACCGAGCAACAACACGCTGCACGCGAGCCAGCGTGACAGCGGGGGGAGGCCATGCGTCATGGGGCGACTCCAAGGGAGGGGGAAAGCAGCACCCGTCAACCAGGAGGGCTCCACGGGCACGGAGTGCTTTCTATCAGACACCCCGTGGGCGGAAAAACGCAGTGGCGGAAGAACGCTCGCCTAGACGCCCATCGCGCGCAGCATCAACCCCGAGCCCAGCAGGGACTGGCCGCCGTCACACACCATGAGCGAACCGGTGACGTACGTGGCGGCATCCGAGACCAGGAAAAGCGCGAGTTGCGCGATGTCCTGCTTCGTCCCGAAGCGACCCAGGGGCAGCGAGCCGATCAGCTTCTCGCGCACGTCGTCGCCGGGGGCGAGCCGGCGCATGCCCTCGGTGTCGTCGATGGGGCCGGGGACGATGGAGTTGACGCGCACGCCCGCCCCGCCCCACTCGATGGCGAGCGTGCGGGTGAGCATGTCCACGCCGGCCTTGGCGGCGCACACGTGGGCCTGCAGGGCCATGGGCAGGTAGGCCTGGGGCGCGGAGATGTTGATCACGCTGGCGCCCGGCTTGCGCAGATGCTCGAAGGCGGCGCGGCAGGTGTTGAAGGTGCCCAGCACGTCGATCTCCATGACCGAGCGGAAGGCGTTGGAGGACATGCCCACCGCGGGCGCGGGGAAGTTGCCGGCCGCGCCGCACACGAGGATGTCGATCTCCCCGTGCGCGTCGCGCGTGCCCTGGAGCGCCTGGGCCATGGCGTCGTACTGGCGCACGTCGGCGGCGACGCCCCGGGCGGAGCCGTGGGCCTGGAGCCCCTTCACCGCCGCCTCGAGCTTCTCCACGTTGCGCCCGTTGATGGTGACGTGGGCGCCCGCCTTCACGAAGGCCTCGGCGATGCCGAGGTTGATGCCACTGCTGCCCCCGGTGATGAACGCCACCTTGCCCGCCAGCAACCCGTCCCGGAACACGCTCTGCGTCATGCCACTCCCCTAAAACTTGAGTTCACGCCCAGCCATTTTCCTTAATTGTTTTCCGCACATCCTCGTCTAACTCCTTGAACGCTGGAACCTGAAGGAGAGGCAAGTAATCTGTCAAAATCTGTGCGAGCCGGTAAGTTCTTGCATGAGCATCGAAGTTCTTCAAACGACGCCCAGAATGGCCGCTAGCCACCCTCAGTAAGTCTCGAAGAACCTCTTTAGGGTCTAACACACCTTCCAAAAAGGACAACCCAGGCAGAACCAGTCGCTCTTGACCATTTGGGTTATCAGCAGCTTCGCGTATTGCAGACTCATTGAATAACAGCCAAGCTTCCTGCATACGCACAGGAACAACATGAATTGCCGGTGGCGCATCAACAAGAGCTAGCGCTTGTGATATTTCTTCGACCCTATCCACTCGACTGGCCGATTCCGCATCCCGATGCACAAATAACAGCTCACAGGGATACAATTCCAAACACATCTGAATCCGCTCACCCAGAGTGCGCGGTGGGCGAGGCAGCCGGCGAAGTTCAGCCCACTCTCCCACAAAAGAATGCCGCGAGTGCCGCTGAAGCAACCAATCCAGCGCTGGCATCAACATTCGATCCGAAGGGCCATCACTCAGCAGAGAGTAGCGGAAACACTTCATGAGGAATCCGCCGCAGAAGTAATTGGCAACGGCAACAACAACTGAACATCCAGTCGGTCCATAACTCGCCGAGTCGGCTTGCGCGCCACATCCCCCACCTGCTGCTCATGCGCGATAACTCCCAACGGATTAAGATAAGCCAGCAGTTTACCTTTAGGTACTGCTTCCGTTTCATGATCAGCTTGAGATCTCCACGTTTTGGGCAACCATCTAAAGGAAGCAATAGAACACCGCTGTTCCTCCAGCACGACAGGCTCAGAGGCAGCTACGACCAAGCTCTCATCCGGAACAATACTCACAACTGCCGGCGAATGCGTATTGATGATAACCTGCCGCAAAGGGTTGTCATCATCGACTGGCTCGTTCGCATCAACAGCCAAATCTCGCATAAGCCTAATAATAGCTGGAATTCTTTCTGGATGAATCCCGTTTTCGGGCTCCTCCAGACAAAGCAACCCTTGAGATTGAGGGTCACTTTCCAAAACGCACAGGGCGAGAAATCTGAGCGTACCATCCGACAACCCCTTAGCTTCGTGCTCAGTTCCGTCTCGATCTCGAACAACAAGAGTAAGCAATTCTCGCCGCTCGTCCGCATCAACTCGAACCGAACGAACCCCTTCAACCAATTGGGCCAAACGGTTTGCAATTCGCGTATATATTTGCTGAGAAGTTGGAGTCCTCTCACGTCGTCCGCGATGAATTTGCGCCAACCGGCCTAAAGTCGCAGGCAAATGCGCACCGTTTGAACCTAGTTTACTCGGTGCACTAAAAGGATCGGGCGACCTAAGAGCGGAAGGCTCCAATTGTAAAAGTCGCCACGACTGCATCTCTCTTCGCGCAAGCAAAGCCGTTGGGCTTTCAGCAGCGGTAGCACTCGACAATACTGTTCGCGGAAGACTTTCCGCCAAAAACTGGCGGGTTCTTCCAACCTTTCCCCCATCGCCGTGCAGCTTAATGTATATCTTTTCTCCCGCTTGTTCGGTAGAAATGAATGGACTAGTCCTGCGACCCGTCACCACCGAGCGACGCCAGTGCGAGCTATGCGCAAACGGGAGATGAGCTTTCGCTTCACCCAAACTAATGTGCTTGAGGGATTCGTGCGTAATTTGTAAACCGCCTAGTGACTGTCCACGCTCTTCTTCTCGATACTCCAAATGCAAAGAGTACTGCAGGAAGGTAATACTAGCCTCAGCATCTTGTCCTAAATCATCAATTCCTTTTTTAGGGACTAACATTTCCGCCATGAATGACAAGGTACGTCCATACCGTTCACCCACATGGTGGAAAATACTGCGTAAATCGCCGCCAACGCCTCCTTCATTACGCACCGACAAAGCCGCATCCAGCAGAGGTTGATCAGCGAGTGCACTTAGAAACCGAATGGCATCGAAGAGATTTGATTTCCCCACTCCATTGCCACCCGCCACACAAGTAAACGGACCAAAACGAATATCAACAGCATTCATATTCTTGAAGCCGTCAATCTTTAGTCGAGTCAGCATGTCCTAGCTCGCTCATTGCTCGTCAGCATTCGACATCCCCGCTCTGCCCAAAGTATGTGAGGTCAACACAAACACTCAGCCGAACTCGACCACCTTCATGCCGAACAGCCGCTCCACGGACTGGATGAGGTCATCGCTCACCTGGACCTTGAGGGCGAAGTTGCCCAGGAGCGCCTCGCCCTCGTTGGCGAACAGGAGGCTGAGCGCCATGGGGGTCGCGCCCTCGTACTTCTTCACGATCTCCGCGAGCTTCACCAGGCGCTCGTCCGTGGCCAGGTCCACCGGCACGCGCAACTCCAGCCGCTTGGTGCGCTTTTCCCGCACCGCCTTGAGGCTCTGGATGTCCTCCACGATGAGCTCCGCCACCGGCGTGTCCTCGTCGCGCTGGTTGATCTGCACCGTGCCCGTCACCAGGATGGGATCGTCGTTCTTGAGCAGGGTCTCCCAGTGCTCGAAGCCCGGCTTGGGCCCGGACTTGCTCCACTTGCCGTCCTTGCCCATCACGTTGCGCGTGCCGTCCTTGCCCGGGAAGCACACGAGCTCCAAGGAGCCGCTCAGGTCCTCCAGCGTCACCCACGCCATGCGCTTGCCCGTCTTGGTGGGCCGCTCGCGCAGCGCCGCCACCACGCCGGCGATGGTGAGCCGCTCGTCCTTGCGCGCGCGCTGCACCGCGGTGATGGGCCGCGCGTAGCGCTTGAGCTCCTTGTCGTACTGGTGCAGCGGGTGGCCCGACACGTAGAAGCCGATGGCCTCCTTCTCCAGCGCCAGCCGCTCCTTCTCCGCCCACTCCTCCACCTGGGCGTAGTCGTCCTTCACGCCCCCGCCCGGCCCCCCGCCCCCGAGCATCCCGAAGAGCGAGCTCTGGCCCGCGGCCTTGTCCTTCTGGCTGCTGGAGCCGCGGTTCATCGCGCGCTCGATGCTCTCGAAGATCTGCCGGCGCGGCCGCTTCTCGAAGTCGAAGGAGCCCGCCTTCACCAGCGCCTCGAGCACCTTGCGGTTGACGCGCCGCGAGTCCACGCGCTCGCAGAAGTCGAACAGGCTCTTGAAGGGCCCCTCCTGGCGCGCCTCCACGATGGACTCGATGGCGCCCTCGCCCACGCCCTTGATGGCGCCCAGGCCGAAGCGGATCTTCCCCTCCACGGCGCCGAACGCCATGTCCGACTGGTTCACGTCCGGCGGCAGCACCTGCACGCCCGACTGGCGCGCCTCACCGATGTGCAGCACCACCTTGTCGGTGTTGTCCTTCTCGCTGGTGAGAAGGGCCGCCATGAACTCCACGCGGTAGTGCGCCTTGAGCCACGCGGTGTGCAGGGTGACCAGGCCGTAGGCCGCCGAGTGGCTCTTGTTGAAGCCGTACTCGGCGAACTTCTCCATCAGGTCGAAGATTTCCCCCGCGACCTTCAGGTCCACGTTGTTCGTCTTGCAGCCCTCGAGGAAGCCGGCGCGCTCGGCCTGCATGACCTCGGCCTTCTTCTTGCCCATGGCGCGGCGCAAGAGGTCGGCACGGCCCAGGGTGTAGCCTCCCAGCACCTGGGAGATCTGCATCACCTGTTCCTGGTAGACGATGACGCCGTAGGTGTCCTTGAGGACGGGCTCGAGCAGCGGGTGCGGATAGAGCACGGGCTCGCGGCCGTGCTTGCGGTTGATGAACACGTCCACCATGCCCGAGTCGAGCGGACCCGGGCGGTAGAGCGCGCCGGCGGCGATGACGTCCTCGAAGCAGCTCGGCTTGAGCTTCATCACCATTTCGGTGAAGCCGCTGGACTCCATCTGGAACACGCCGGCGGTGTCCCCCTCCGCCATGAGCTTCCAGACCTCCACGTCGTCCAGCGGGATGTCCTCGCGCTCGATCTTCTTGCCGCCCGGCGGATTGCGGTTGACCAGGTTGAGCGCGTTCTGGATGACCGTGAGCGTCTTGAGGCCGAGGAAGTCGAACTTCACCAGGCCCGCGGCCTCCACCTCGTCCTTGGCGAACTGGGTGATGAGGGTGTCCTGGCCCGGGGGCTGGTAGGTGGGCACGAACTCCCACAAGGGCTTGTCCGCGATCACCACGCCGGCCGCGTGCATGCCGGGCTGGCGGTGCAGGCCCTCGAGCGCCATGGCGATCTCCAGCACGTCCTTGGTGGTGACGTCCTTGCCGTCCACCTGGCCGATGGGGCTCGGCTTCTCCATCATCTCCTTGAGCCGGGGCTCCTGCTCGATGGCCTCCTTGAGCGTGATGCCGAGCACCTCGGGCACCAGCTTGGAGATGCGGTCGCCCTCGCTGAAGGGCAGCGCGAACACGCGGCACACGTCGCGCAGCACGCTCTTGGCCTTGAGCGAGCCGAACGTGATGATCTGCCCCACGTTGTTCTCGCCGTACTTCTTGCCCACGTACTTGATGACCTCGTCGCGCCGGTCCTGGCAGAAATCGACGTCGAAGTCGGGCATCGACACGCGCTCGGGGTTGAGGAAGCGCTCGAAGAGCAGGTTGTACGGGAGCGGATCCAGGTCGGTGATGCGCAGGCAGTACGCCACGAGGCTGCCCGCGCCCGAGCCACGGCCCGGGCCCACCGGAATCCCGTGCTGCTTGGCCCAGTTGATGAAGTCCTGCACGATGAGGAAGTAGCCGCTGAACCCCATCTTCAGGATGACGCCGATCTCCAGCTCCAGCCGGGCCTTGTAGGGCTCGCGGTCCACGGGCGGCTGGCCCGCGCGGAAGCGCGCGGTGTCGATCTCCATGAAGCGCTCTTCCAGGTTCTTGCGCGCCAGGTCCGCCATGTAGCTGTCGGCGGTGGAGCCCTCGGGCACCTGGAAGGTGGGCAGCATGGGCTTGCCCAGCTTCAGCTCCAGGTCGATCTGCTCCACGATCCGCTGGGTGTTGTGCACCGCCTCGGGCGTGTCGTGGAAGTAGGCGAGCATCTCCTGGGGGCTCGTGACGTAGAGCTTGTCCGTGGAGTGCTTCATGCGCTTGCCGTCCGCGAGCGTCTTGCCGCTGGCGATGCACATGAGCAGCTCGTGCGCGCGCGCATCCTCCTTCTTGATGTAGTGCGCGTCGGCCGTGGCGCACAGCGGGATGTCCAGGTCGCGGCTGAGCTGCTTGAGGTTGGTGTTGGCCGTCTCCTGCTCGGGCATCCCGTTGGACTGCACCTCGAGGAAGAACTGGCCGGGCTCGAAGATGTTCTTGTACTCGAGCGCCGCGCGGCGCGCGTGGTCCATGTCCCCGCGGAACGCCGCGCCCGTCACCTCGCCGCCCAGGCACGCGGTGAGCGCGAACAGGCCCTTGCTGTGGTCGGCCAGGATCTTCTTGTCGATGCGCGGGTGGTAGTAGAAGCCCTGGCGGTAGGCCATGGACGACAGGTACTTGAGGTTGTCGTAGCCCTCCTTGTTCTTGGCCAGGAGGATGAGGTGGTGGCCCACCTTCTCGGTCCGGTCCTCGCGCCCCTTGGGCCCGGCGACGTAGGTCTCCATGCCGATGATGGGCTTGATGCCCGCGTCCTTCGCCTTCTTGTAGAAGTCGATGGTGGCGAACATGTTGCCGTGATCCGTCACGGCCACGCTCGACATCCCCTTCTCCTTCACCGTCTTGATGAGATCCTTCATCCGGATCGCCCCATCGAGCAGCGAGTAGAGGGAGTGCAGGTGGAGGTGGGTAAAGGACATGGCGGATAAGTAGTCGATGGGGGCGACAGCTGCCCGGGTTTGTCTGCACCAAAGTTCAGGTCCGGTCCGCCCGCCAGTTCCCGGCCGCGCATCCCGTCCGCTCCCGGAAACCCCGTGAAGCCGGGCCCGGAAAACCGGGGGGTTTGTGTCATGGCCCGTACGGCTCGTGAAGGAGCCAATGGGTTGGGCGAGGGGCACGGGCCCTTGGCCGCACGCTCACCCCAGGTGCCCCGCCTTCACGTTTCTTCACGCCCCGCTCAAACACGCCCAATGCGCGGCGCGCAGAGTGTGTCCTGTCACCGGATGACCGGTGTGCAGTCCCCCCACCGCGCGGGGTTCGCCCCCGCGCCCAGGAGCCACCCATGAAGACCCGGAACAAGTACGTCCTCGCCGGCACCGCCGTCCTCGCCTTCGTCCTGCTCACGGGCTTCCGGGGCGGGCCCTGGGGCGGCGGCGCGCGCGACCCCGAGCGCGTCAAGCAGATGATCACCTGGCGTCTGGACGACCGGCTCGAGCAGCTCAAGGCCACGGACGCGCAGAAGCGGACGATCCAGGGCCTCAAGGACGGGCTGTTCGAGGACGGCAAGCAGCTGATGGAGGGCAACAAGGACGCGCGGGAGCAGGCCCTGGCGCAGTGGGACGCCGAGCGGCCGGATGCCACGCGGGTGCACGCGCTGGTGGACGCGCGCGTGGACGCCCTGCGCGGCTTCGCCCACAAGGTGGCCGACGCCTTCCTGCGCGCCCACGAGACGCTGACGCCCGCGCAGCGCCAGCAGGTGTCCTCGCAGATCCGCGAGCACCACGCGCGCTGAGCGCCGCGGTGTGCTCACGGCTGGACACAGTTCCTCCCTTTGGCCACTTCGGTCCACCCGGACCGTGAGTAGGTTGAGGGGGTGACCCAGAGCTACCAAGAGTTCATGCGCCGCATCCGGAACTACTCGCACCTGGCCGAGGTGAACGAGTACGCCCGGGTCGTCGAGGGGGGCGTGGAGTACCCCCTCTTCCGCCTCACCGTGCCGGGGGATCGCTGGCTCGTCATCACCTCGGGCTTCCACGGCGAGGAGCCGGCGGGGCCGCTCACGCTCAGCCACCACTTCGAGCAGATCGCCGCGTACGCGCGCGAGCGCGGCGTGGGCCTGCGCGTCTACCCGTGCATCAATCCCTCGGGCTTCGAGGACGGCACGCGGTACAACCGCGGCGGCGAGCGCGTCAACAACGACTTCCTGCGCTACGAGACGGCCCCCGGGGTGTGGAAGGGCGAGCTGGCGCGCGGCGAGTCCTTCCAGCGCTGGGTGCTCTTCGACGGCGGCCCCCGCGAGACCCGCGCCGTGCGCGCGGACATCACGCGCCACCCCGCCCCCGCCGCCGCGCTCGACATCCACCAGGACGACTACCTGCCGGGCGCCGGCACCTACGCCTACGTGTTCGGGGAGCGCGCGCCGCACCGGGCCCTGATGACCGCCGCGTCCCAGTACGCCCGCGTCCTGCGCGACTCGCACGTGGACGACAACAACGACACCGACGGCGACGGCCTCATCGAGTACAACGACGGCAGCGTCAGCGACTACTTCCTGCGCATGGGCGTGCCCAACGTCGCCACGCTGGAGACCACCACCCAGACGCCCCTGGAAGCCTGCCACGCCATCAACCTCATCTGGGTGCGCGGCTACATCGACCTCGCCGCCCGGGGCCCCTGAAGCCCGCCCGCCCGCCTGGCCACACTCCGCGTGGGGCGTTCTCCCCGCATCCGCGCCTTGCAAGCGGCCGCCATCCCTGTCACGACACCCCTTGCTCCCCGGGACAGGCCTCCTGTCCCGGCGGGATGTCTTGACGTCAAACCAGTTCAGTGGGACGGGCCCCGTCCGTTAGAGTGGTGAGCCATGAATTTCACGAGCCGGAAGCAATGGATCCTCGGGGGTATGGGCCTGGTGCTGGGCGCCTGTGCGTCCACGCCGGTGCCGGTGCAGCCCTATGCGCTGGCCGGAGGGCGCGCGGAGTACCGGGACTACGTCGGAGCCAAGGCGAACATCTGCGACACCGCCGAGCCGCGCTGGCTGCTCGATGAATTGAGCGGCGTCAACGGCCTGCTGGCGCGCTTCCTGTCGTCCACGGAGCAGGTCAACAACCCGGCGTCCAGCGAGCGGGCCCAGCAGACGGCGCTGCTCAAGGACGCCGCGGACTCGCTGCCCAAGGTGCTCGTCGTGCACGAGTCCAACCTCAAGGCGCTGCAGAGCTGCGGCTTCGCGCGCTCGGGGGCGTTTCCGGAGCTGACGCGGCGCGGGCAGGAGCTCGTGGAGCTGTCGCGCGGGCGGCTCAAGGAGGGCGAGCAGCTGCTCGTGGCCCAGGAGGAGCGCTCCAAGTGGAAGGAGGAGGGCCCCCAGCGCGAGCAGAAGGCCCGCGAGACGTGGTGCGCCAAGCAGCCCGAGGTGGGCAGCACGGACCTGTTCTACGCACGCCGCTTCGCCAATGGCCGCACCGAGTGGCTCTTCTGCGACGGCCACATGGTCTCGGCGGCCTCGCCCGACGCGGAGCCCACGCTCTCCGGCCCCGAGCTGAGCGCCAAGGAGCGCCGCAAGGTGAAGCCCGCGCGCTACCTCGAGGCCGCCCGGGGCTACCCCGCGGAGGAGATCGACAAGCAGCCCTCGGGCACCGTGGCGCAGCCCGCGTCCGGCTCGGCCACGCCCACCCCCTGAGCGTGAGCGGCGGCCAGGCGCCCGCCCGCCTCCCTGGCGTCCAGAAGCCGACGCGGCGAGGTCCGACCCCGGCGTAACATGGCCGGGTGGAGAGAGGCGCCATGCCGCAGCCCGTGGATGACGACGAGCGCCGCACCCAACGCACGGACGAGCGGCGCACGGACGAGCGGCGCACGGTCGAGCTTGGAGGCGAGCTCGGAGGCGAGGCCCGGGCGCCCGCCTCCGTGGCGCCCCTGGGCCGCGGCACGGCGCTGGACCGGTACGTGGTGCTCGAGCCCCTGGGCGAGGGCGGCATGGGCATGGTGTACGCGGCCTATGACACGGTGCTCGACCGCAAGGTGGCGCTCAAGCTGCTGCCGCCCGGCGACCCGGAGACGGCCGGCGAGGCGAACTCGGGACGGGCCCGGCTGCTGCGCGAGGCGCAGGCCATGGCCCGGCTGTCCCACCCCCACGTGGTGGCCGTCTACGACGTGCACCAGCACGGCGCCCAGGTCTTCATGGCCATGGAGCTGGTGGAGGGCCGCACGCTCCTGCAATGGCAGCAGCAGCGCGCGCGCGCCTGGAAGGAAATCCTCGCCGCCTTCCTCGACGCGGGCCGGGGGCTCGCCGCGGCCCACGACGCGGGCCTGGTGCACCGCGACTTCAAGCCCACCAACGTGCTGGTGGGCGAGAACGGCCGCGTGCGGGTGACGGACTTCGGCCTCGCGCGCGAGCGCCATGCCCCGCCCGACGCCCCCCCCGCCGCCCCCGCGCCCTCCCGGGACACCGGCCCCGTCAAGGCGCACAGCCTGCTGGAGCTGGAGCTCACCCAGCACGGCGCGGTGCTCGGCACCCCGGCCTACATGGCCCCCGAGCAGTTCCTCGGCGCCGTGGCGGATGCCCGGAGCGATCAATTCTCCTTCGCCGTGTCCCTGTGGGAGGCGCTCCACGGCGAGCGCCCCTTCGAGGGCACCACCCCGGCCGAGCGCCGGCAGAACGTGCTGGACGGCCGCGTGCGCGCGCCGCCCTCGTCCTCCAAGGTGCCCCCCTGGGTGAGCCGCGCCCTGCTCCGGGCCCTGCACCGCGAGCCCGCCGCGCGCTACCCCTCCATCCACGCGCTGCTCGCGGTGCTCGGCCGCGATCCCGCCCAGGTGCGCCGCAGGCGGCTGACGGCGTCGGCGCTGCTCCTGCTCGTGGTGGGCTCGGGAACGCTGGCGGCGGCCTCCTGGCACGAGCGCCGGGAGCTCCTGTGCAGCGGGGCCCCCGAGCGGCTGGAGGGCATCTGGGACGAGCGGCGCCAGGCGAGCATCTCCCAGGCCTTCCTCGCCACCGGCCGCGCCTACGCGGGAGACACCTGGCAGCGCGTGCGCGACGCGCTCGACACGTACACCACCGCCTGGAAGCAGATGCACGTGGAGACGTGCGAGGCCACGCGGCTGAGGGGCGAGCAGTCCGAGGCCGTCCTGTCCCTGCGCATGGCGTGCCTGGATGGGCGGCTGCAGGAAGTGGCCGCGCTCACCGAGGTCTTCACCGAGGCCGATGGCACGGTGGTGGAGAAGGCCATCTCCGCCACGAGCGCGCTGCGCGGCCTGCGAGGCTGCGCGGACGTGAGCGCCCTGCTCTCCGAGGTGAAGCCGCCGGAGGACCCCGCCACCCGGCGCGAGGTGGACGCCTCGCGGGCCCGGCTCGCCCGCGTCAAGGCGCTCACCGAGGCGGGCAAGCTCCAGGACGCGTTGAAGCTCGCCGCCGACGAGAGCCAGCGCACGCGGGATCTCGGCTACCGCCCCGTGCGCGCCGAGGCCCTGCTCCTGCGCGCCTGGACGCAGAACCTCGCCGGGGAGAAGCAGGGCGTGCCCGAGCTGCTCACCGAGGCGCTGTGGCTCGCGCACGCCTCGCGGCACGACTGGATCGCCGCCAGCGCCAGCGTGCGCCTCATGGGCTACTACGACGACAACGGCCCGCCCGAGGAGGCCGCCCGGTGGGAGCCCTTCGCCCGCGCGGCGCTCGACCGGCTGGGGGAGAACGGGGAGCTGCGCGCCATCTACCACAACAACCGCGGCCTCTCCCTCTACGCCCAGGGCCACTTCGCCGAGGCGCACGAGGCCTTCGACGAGGCCTTCGCCCTGGCCGAGCGACAGCTGGGGCCGGCCAACGCCATGACGCTGCGCTACGGCTCCAACGCCGTGGCGGCGCTGGGCAACCTGGACCGGCTCGAGGAGAGCCAGCGCGCCTACGAGACGCTCGTGCGCCTGGGGGAGACCAACCTCGGGCCCTTCCACCCCTTCCTCACCCAGCCCCTGACGAACCTGGCCAACATGTACGCCTTCCAGGGCCGGCTCGCCGACGCGCGCCGGCTGTTGGATCGGGTGCGCATCATCGGCCAGCAGGCCTACGGCGAGCGCTCCGAGGAGTGGGCCCAGTTCCACATCGCCTATGGCGACCTCGAGGCCGCCGAGGGCCATGACGCCGCGGCGCTCGGGCACTACGAGGAGGCCGAGCGCCAGCTGCGCGCGCTCACCGGCGCCGACAGCCTGGAGCTGCTGGAGGCCCTGGTGAAGGTGGCCGACGCGCGGGCCGCCCTGGAGCGGCTGGAGCTCGCCCTGCGCACCTACCAGCAGGTGCTGGACGTCTCCCAGAAGGATCCCGAGCGCTACGAGCGCGTGCACACCCAGGCGCTCGGCGGCCTCGCGGACCTGTACGACACGCGGGGCGAGTACGCCCGGGCCCTGGGCCTGCGCCAACAGGCGCTGGAGCTGCGCGAGCGCACCCTCGGCAAGGAGCACATCAACACCGCGCTGATGCGGGTGGCGCTGGGCACGAGCTACCTGGAGCTGGGACAGGGCGAGCGCGCCCTGGCCCTCTTCGAGCGGGAACGGGAAGTTTTCGAGAAGACGCTGGGCCCGGACACCGCCGCGGGGGTGCTGCCGCTCGCGGGCAAGGGCGAGGCCCTGCAGAAGCTCGGCCGCGCGGCGGAGGCCATTCCCGTGCTGGAGCACGTGCTGGACGTCGTCGAGCGCCATCCCCTGCGCCCCGTGTACACCGCCTCGGTGCGCTTCGCGCTCGCGCGCGCGCTCTGGGACGCCCGGCGCCAGCCGGAGCGAGCCTGGACGCTCGCCCAGTCCGCGCGCGCCACCTACGCCCGGGCGCCGCTGCGCCACGCGAGCGAGCTGGCCGAGCTGGACCGGCTGTTCGCCCGTCATGGCGGGCACGAGCCGGACCCCCTGGCGAGTCCCACGCCGCCTTGAAAAAACGGGAGGGCGGCTCGCACCGCCCTCCCGTTCACGTCTCATCCGCGCCGCGGACTACAGCTTGCGCAGGTCGTAGTACTCGGCCGAGGCCTGGTCGTGGTTGCTGGCGCCGCCCACCGCGAGCACCGTGCCGTTGGGCAGCAGCGTCGCCGTGTGACGGTAGCGGTCCACGTTCATGTTCACCGTGGCCGTCCACTTGCCCGTGGCCGGGTTGTAGCGCTCGGACGCCACCTGGATGCCGGTGAGCTGGTGGTAGCCGCCGGCCACCAGCACCTCGCCGCTCTCCATGAGCGTCGCCGTGTGCCAGCGACGGGGCGACTTCATGCTGCCCGTCGTCGTCCACGTGCCCGTCGCCGGGTTGTACAGCTCGGCCGACTGGCTCTTGGCCACGTCGATGCCCGCGCCGCCCGCCACCAGCACCTGGCCGTTGGGCAGGAGCGTCGCCGAGTGCCACGCGCGACCCGTGCTCAGGCCGCCCGCGCTCGACCACGTGCCCGTCGCCGGGTCATACAGCTCGGCCGAGGCCAGCAGGTTCGGGTTCTCCGCGTTGTCCTCCGCCACGTTGCTGCCACCCGTCACGAGCACCTTGCCGTTGGGCAGCAGCGTCAGGGTGTGGTAGCCGCGCGCCTGGGACAGGGCGCCCGTGTAGCTCCAGGTGCCCGTCGCCGGGTCGTACAGCTCGGCCGAGGAGAGGGCCGTGCCGTAGAACTCGCTGGTGAAGCCACCGGCCACCAGCACCTTGCCGTTGGGCAGCAGCACCGCGGAGTGGTTGAAGCGCTGCGTCCTCAGCAGGCCCGCCGGCTTCCACTTGCCCTGCGCCGGCACGTACAGCTCCGCCGAGGCGCTCGTGATGGGGCACGCGCCGCCGCCGGCAATCAGCACCTGGCCGTTCTGCAGCTTGGTGGCCGTGTGGCCGCGGTGGGCGCCCAGGGTGTTGCCCGTGGCCGTCCACACCTTGGTGCCCTGCTCATACAGCTCGGAGCTGGTGTTGTAGCCGCCGGCCACCAGCACGCGGCCGTCGTCCAGCAGCGTGGCCGTGTGCTGCAGGCGCGGCAGCGCCATGCTGCCCGTGAGAATCCAGCCGCCCTTGGGCTCGTCCAGGCCGCACGCGGCGCTCGGCGTCACCGTCACCTTGCGCGTGACGGTCGACACGTAGCCCCCCATGTCACGGCCCGTGTAGGTGATGAAGTAGACGCCCGGCACCTTGTTGTTCACCGCGCCGGACACCGTGACGGGAATCGGACCGGCCGAGCACGAGTCGAAGCCGCCCGCGCCCATCTCCACGTAGGGAGCGCCGCACGCCAGCGTCACTTCCGGAGCGCCGCTCAGCTCGACGTCCACGTTGTTGCGGTAGATGGTGACCGTGGTGTTGCAGCTGGCGCTCTGCGTGCCGTCCGAGGCCGAATAGGTGAAGGTGTGGGTGCCCACGCCCAGGTGCGTGGTGGGCGGCGCCGCGGTGGAGGACACCACCTTGCAGTTGTCGCTGTAGGACGCGGGGCCGGGCGAGTACCAACGGCCCGCGTTCACGCAATCCAGCCGCACGTTCTCCGGGCAGCGCACGGTGGGCGGCGTGACGTCGGCGGTCTTCACCGTGGCGGTGCAGCTGGCGCTCAAGCCGGCCGTATCCGTGCAGGTGAGGGTCGCGGTGGTGCTGCCCGCGCCGGTGAAGCTCGTGGGGCTCTGCACGCACTCCTTGAGGTTGTTGTCCGGGTCGTACGAGCCATCGTTGATGGAGCCCGTGGCGCCGCAGGTGGCGTTGAGCGACAGGTCGATGTTCTTGCACTTGGCCACGGGAGGACGGTTGGTCGGGCCGGTGGAGCGGCAGGACGCGGAGCAGGTGCCCGTGCCGTTGGCGGCGCCCGTGTCGCACTCCTCACCGGGGTTCACCACGCCATCGCCGCACCAGTTCTTGCGGCACACCGACGAGCACACCGTGCCCGGCACGCCGTTCTGGCTGCCCGTGTCACACTCCTCGGGGTACTGCACCACGCCGTCGCCACAGCGCAGCGGCACCGCGCCGCGCGCCAGCACGTAGGGCACGCCGTGCGAGCCGTCCGCGAAGTCCTTGCTGCCCGGCAGCCGCGCGCCGTACGTGGGGTCCCGCGCGATGACCAGCGGGGTGAAGTTGGCCTCGGGGTAGGTGTCGAACGCCTCGTGCACCGAGCAGTTCCAGTTGGACAGGATGCTGTCGGTCAGCCCGGTGAGGGCCGCGTGCGTGGCCACGATGTGCGCGGTGTTGTAGCAACCCACGCCCGTGACGGTGAAGTTGCCGAAGGGCGCCAGCACGGGCACGGCCGTCAGGGGCGCGGTCTCGTGGTAGTAGCAGGACAGGTTGACGTACATGCCCGTCTTGCCGGCCTGGGCGGCGGCGAACTTCACCGAGTTGATCGTGACCTGATCTTCCTCGTGGTAGACGGGGTCGGTGCCCATGATGACGACGTTGCCGTCGACCACCGGGCCCCACTTGGCGGTGCTCTGCTCGGCGGCGGCCAAGAGGGTGCGCGCGGTGCTGCAGGTGCGGTCCCCCAGGATGAGCGCGCGGTAGGTGGCGAAGTCCGCGGACGTCTTGGCCTTCCACTGGTCGTCGGTGGCGAACTCCACGGTGTAGCCGAGGTTGCGCGCGCTGATGGCCTCGATGCTGTTGGTGCCACCGGTCACGGTGCCCGACAGGATGAGGACCTTGTTGGAGCTGGCCAGCCCCTGCGGGCGCGTGCCCACGCTCTGGGGGGACACGGGGGTGGACATCAGTCCCTCCTCGGCGTCCGGGGCAATCCCCTCTCCGCAGGCCGCGAGCACCAACACGCTCAGGGCCATCAACAGCCGTCCTCCAAGTCCGCGACATCGCATCATGTGCACTCCAGCCTTCACGGGGGGTTTGATTCCATCGGCCGTCCGCATCGCGCCATTCCCCCGGAGGCGCGTCACGGCCGACGTCTGGCACTGCCGCCGGGCCCCGACGCGGGCGGCCCACGGTTCATTTATTTTGACATGAATAAACGGAAAGAATCGGCTCGCCCGGCGGTATTTCGTCGGCGGATCAAACCACGGGCGCACGCGTCGCGCGCAGCGCGTCCATGAGCTCGCGCGCGCTGGCCGGATGACCCTGGCCCTGGGGCGTGAAGAAGATGCCCACCGGCATGCCCTCTTCCTCGAGCTGCGGCAGCACGTTCTCCAGCAGCTCGCTCAGGGCGATGGGCCGGGGCTGGAAGCCTTCCCACAGCCGCGTGGCGCACAGGGCGGCGAACTCGGGCGCGGGCCACAGGGGCAGCACGTCCCGGCCCGCGTCGTCGAGCGCCAGCGCCCACCCCTCGCCATCCAGGCCCCACACCTGTCCCGACTCCACCACGCGCTGGAGGAAGTACGCATAGCGCCGGACCGCGGGCAACCGCAGCACGGCCTGAATGCGCTCCTGACTCTCCTCACGATCCATCCGTCCTCCCACTGCTCGCAGGATTCCCCGCCGGTCCGACATGCCGCGAGAGCAGCGCGACCACTTCCTCGGCGCAGCCCCACGACAACGTCACCCCCGCCCCGCCGTGGCCATAGTTGTGCACCACGAGGTGGGGCCCATGCGCCTCCGCCTCCAGGCGCACCGTGGGCCGTCCGGGCCGCAGCCCCACCCGGTGGTGCCGCACCTCCAGGCGCGTGCCCTCGGGCAACAGCCGCGCCGCGCGCTCGAGGATGGCGCGGGCCGCGCGCGCGTCCGGCTCCAGCGACGCGTTGCCCTCCTCGGCCGTGCCGCCGAGGATGCAGTCGTGCTCGCGGGGAATGATGTAGGTCATGCCCCGCGCCTCGTCGCGATCATCGAGCAGGAAGCGCGCGGGCCCGAGGGGCGCCACGGCCAGCACCTCGCCGCGCACGGGGAACAGGGAGGGGTCGTCCACGAGCTCGCGCGCGCCCAGGCCCGTGCAGTTGACGACCCAGGGGGACGCGGCCCACGCCTCGTCCAGCGCGCCCACCGCGCGCCGCGTCATCCGGCCGCCCAGGGCCTCGAAGCGCCCGAGGAGCCAGGGCAGGTAGCGCGGCATGGTGATGACGGGGACCGCGAAGGCGAAGCCGTCGGCGTACCCCGGGGGCCGCTCCTCGGGCGTGGCCCGGCGCAGGCCCGGCACCGCGCCGCCCCACCAGGGGTCCTTGGCCGGCTCGCGGACCAGGTCCACCCCGGCCACGCGGCGCACGCCCGTGTCGGGCGCGTCCGCCAGGGCATCGAGCACCTGGAGCGTGCGGGCCGCCCAGGCGTTGACGCGCGCCTGGGGCCAGGCACGGTACGGGTACCAGATGGCCGCGGCCACGTCCGACGTGGTGTGGGGCGGCAGCTCCCGCGCCCAAATCTCCACCGGGTAGCCGGCCTCCAGCAGCCGGACACCACAGGACAAGCCGGAGACTCCACAGCCGAGGACGATGACGCGCATGGGGGCGAGGGGCGAGGGGCCACCCTTTCTAGCGCGGATGGGCCCTGGGAAGCGAAGCCCTCCCCACGGATTTGGCGCGGGTGGCCGGTGCGGGTGTGTTCCCGACACGGGCCTCTGCCCGGGGCGCCCATTCTCTTCCGGTCCTCCGGGGCTCGGGCAGAATGCCGCCGCATGGAGCCGCAAGCCCTCGCGATGGATGTCCGGCAACTGGAGAAGCTCAGCGTGCTCCAGGACGAGCAGGCCCCCAATCTGGTGGCGGAGATGGCCCAGGGCTTCCTCGCGCGCACGCCGGCGCGGCTCGCCCGGCTGCGCGAGTGTCTGCTCGAGGGCAACGCCGGACGGCTCGCGAACGAGGCGCATGGCCTGGCCACCAGCAGTGGCATGTTCGGCATGATGCGGGTGCGGCTGTTGTGCAAGTCCCTGGAGAACCTCGTGCGAGGCTCCGGCCTGGAGGGCGCCGAGGCGCTCATCCTCCAGGTGGAGCGCGCCTTCACCGAGGCCCGGCCCCTGCTGCTCGCGCAGTTGAAGTGTCCCGAGGTGCAGTCCCCCGAATGACTGGAGAACCCGACCGCATGTCCCCTCCCCCGCACAACCCCCGTCTCGAGGAGCTGGCCGCCCGGCGCTGGCGCGTGGCGGCCGTGCTCACCACGGCCACCCTGGTGTCCTACTTCGGCTTCATCCTGCTCGTGGCGTTCAACAAGCCGCTGATGGGCCAGCAGCTCACCCCCGGGCTGAGCTGGGGCATCCTCCTGGGCGCGCTCGTCATCTTCATCTCGTGGGCGCTCACGGGCATCTACGTGCGCTGGGCCAACAACCACTACGACAAGGCCCTCGACGAGCTGCGCCGCTGAGTCTCCTCTCGCTCCACGAGCTTCCGACATGAATCCCCAAAACGTAGAGACGTCGATCGGCCAGCCGAACACGACGGCCATCGTCTTCTTCCTGGCCTTCGTGGGCCTCACCCTGGGCATCACCTACTGGGCGGCGCGCCGCACCAAGACGACCTCCGAGTTCTTCACCGCGGGCGGCGGCGTGAGCGCCGTGCAGAACGGCTTCGCGCTCGCGGGCGACTTCATGAGCGCCGCGAGCTTCCTGGGCATCGCGGGGCTCGTGGCCCTGTCCGGCTTCGATGGCCTCATCTACTCGGTGGGCTGGCTGGTGGGCTGGCCGGTGGTGACGTTCCTCATCGCCGAGCCCCTGCGCAACCTGGGCAAGTACACCTTCGCGGACGTGGTGGCCTACCGGCTCAAGCAGACGCCGGTGCGGCTGGCGGCGGCCGTGGGCACGCTCACGGTGGTGAGCTTCTATCTCATCGCGCAGATGGTGGGCGCGGGCAACCTCATCCGGATGATGTTCGGCCTGAGCTACGAGGCCGCGGTGCTCATCGTGGGCGGGGTGATGATCCTCTACGTGCTGTTTGGCGGGATGATCGCCACCACGTGGGTGCAGATCGTCAAGGCGGTGCTGCTGCTGGCCGGAGCGAGCGCGCTGGCGCTCATGGTGCTCGCGCGCTTCTCCTACAACCCGCTGGCGCTCTTTCGCGAGGCGGTGGCGCAGTACGGCCCGGAGGTGCTCGCGCCGGGCAAGCTCGTGTCCAGTCCGCTGGAGGCGGTGTCGCTGGGGCTCGCGCTGATGTTCGGCACGGCGGGCCTGCCACACATCCTCATGCGCTTCTACACGGTGCCCAACGCCAAGGCGGCGCGCGGCTCGGTGTTCTACGCCACGGGGCTCATCGGCTACTTCTACCTGGTGACGTTCATCCTCGGCTTCGGCGCGTCGGTGGTGCTGGGGCGCGCGAGCATCACGGGCGTGGACAAGGGCGGCAACATGGCGGCGCCGCTCCTGGCCGAGGCCGTGGGCGGCACGCCGTTTTTGGGCTTCATCTCCGCGGTGGCCTTCGCCACCATCCTCGCCGTGGTGGCGGGGCTCACGCTGTCGGGCGCGGCGGCCCTGTCGCACGACCTGTGGACGCACGTGGTGCGCCGGGGCCAGGCGCCCGAGCACGAGCAGCTGCGCGTGGCGCGGCTGGCGAGCTTCGGCCTGGGCGTGCTCGCCATCATCCTGGGCATCGTCTTCAAGGGGCAGAACGTGGCCTTCATGGTGGGCCTGGCGTTCGCCATCGCCGCGAGCGGCAACTTCCCGGCGCTGCTCTTGTCCATGGCGTGGCGGGGCTTCACCACGCGGGGCGCGGTGGCCAGCATGCTCACCGGCTCGGTGAGCGCGGTGCTGCTCATCTTCCTGTCACCCACGGTGCAGGTGGAGATGCTCGGCCGGGCGGCCCTCTTCCCGCTGAAGAATCCGGCGCTGGTCACCATGCCGCTGGCCTTCTTCGTGGGCTGGGTGGTATCGCTGCTCAAGCCCGAGCCCGAGGCCTCCGACCGCTTCCCCGAGGTGCGCCACCGCATGCACGTGGGCGCGGAGCCCGGCGAGAACGTGATCGCGCCGCACTGAGAAGGAGCAGCACCGCACCATGAGCCGAGAAGCCCTCGCGAACGTCCGTTTCTGGCCGTTCATGTTCGCCACCTTCCTCGGCTCGTTCATCTGCGTGATGAGCTCCAGCACCATCACCATCGCGCTGCCGGAGCTGCAGCGCTTCTTCGGGGTGGAGCTGTCGCTCATCCAGTGGACGCTCACCGGCTTCATGCTCGCCATGGGCACGGTGGCGCCCCTGACCGGCTACCTGGGGGACCGCTTCAGCGCGAAGCGGCTCTACCTGGGCGCGCTGCTCGGCTTCGCGGTGGCGTCGCTCCTGTGTGGCGCGGCGTGGGACGCGACCTCGCTCGTCGCCTTTCGCATCCTCCAGGGCGCGTTCAGCGGGGCCATCCTGCCGGTCACCATGACGCTCATCTACCAGGTGCTGCCGCGCGAGAAGCAGCCCATGGCGGTGAGCCTCTGGAGCCTGTCGGCCATGCTCGCGCCCGCCTTCGGCCCCACGCTCGCCGGCTGGCTCATCACCGTGGGCAACTGGCGCTGGCTGTTCTTCGTCAACGTGCCGGTGGGGCTGCTCGCGCTGGGGATGGCGGCGCGCCACGTGCCCCAGTACCGGCTGCGCCAGGCCGGCGCGTTCGACCTGACGGGCCTCGTCACCGTCATCACGAGCAGCCTCCTCCTGCTCATCGCCTTCAGCAAGAGCGCCACCTGGGGCTGGCACAGCCCGTGGACGATCAGCCTGTTCGTCGTGGGCACGATCGCGCTCGCGGTCTTCATCCGCCGGGAGCTCACCACGCCCGCCCCGCTGCTCGACCTGCGGGTGCTGGCCAACGCGCGCTACCTGATGACGCTCATCATCTCCATCATCATCACCACCAGCCTGTACGCCGGCACCTTCCTCATGCCGGTGTTCCTCCAGCGCATCCAGGGGCGCACCGCGCTGGACACCGGGCTCATCCTCCTGCCCGCCTCGCTCACCATGGCCCTGCTCATGCCCGTGGTGGGGCGGCTCTACCCGTGGATCGGGCCGCGCGTGCTGCTCACCCTGGGCGTCTCGCTCATCGGCGGAGGCACCTACGCCCTGGCCCACCTCACGCCGGACACCTCGCGCACCTACGTGCTCGTGTGGATGCTGGTGCGCAACGCCGGCATCTCCCTGTCCACCATGCCGGCGAGCAACGCGGGCATGGAGCAGATTCCCCCCGCGCTCAGCGGCCACGCCTCGTCCATCAACAACTGGCTGCGCAACGTCTTCGGCTCGTTCTCCATCGCCATCTTCACCTCGCTGCTGGCCTCCTTCGGCGCGCGCGAGGCCACGCTCTTGCGCGCCCGGGGGCTGGGGGCCGCCGAGCTCGAGCGCTGGTCCTTCGTGGAGAGCATCAACGACGTCTACCTGGTGGCCACCGCCATCGTCCTCGTGGCCCTGCCCCTCTGCCTGCTCATTTCCAAGAATCCAGGCCTCCCACCTCCCGCCCCGCTTGCCGGGAAGGACGCGGGCAGCCCGAGCGGCGCGGCGTCCTGAAGCGGGCGACGACACCGCGCTACAGGGACGTGGCAGCGGGTGGGAGGGGTGCCTACGTCTCAGGAGCAGTTCCGGGTTCGCGCTCGGCTGACTACCCTGAACTCCAGACACGGGAGGCACAGCCATGGCGGTCCGCACCGAGCATGATGCGCTGGAGCTCGTCCACCAGCGGGGGGTCATCACGGAGGTGCCCGCGCGGGGCACCACCTCACTGGTGGAGGCCGTGGCGGGCGGGCCGGTCAGCGGCAGCTGGCGCGCCCACGCCAAGGGTCGGTTGATGTACCGGCTCGGGCGCATCCTCCGGGCGTCGGCGGACGTGCTCGCGGTGCGGCTCGTGGAGGGCAAGGTGGCGTTCGTGGACGCGCGGCTGTGGCCGGCGGTGTACCGCATGGTCATGGAGCCCACCCGGCGCCGCCGCTCGCTGGAGGGCCTGTCGCCCCAGGCCCGCGCGCTGCTGTCCGCGGTGGAGCGGGACCGGCGGGTGCTCCTGGACAAGGAGGGCGCGTGGACCAAGGCCCGCGAGACCCTGGAGGAGCGGCTGCTCGTGCACGTGTCCGAGGCGGAGAACGAGGAGGGGCGCTTCGGCGTTGTCCTGCGCTCGTGGCGCGACTGGGTGTCGCCCACGGTGGAGCACGCCGCCCGCACCCTCACCTATGACGAGGCCATCGCCCGGCTGCGCGACCCCTGTGGGGGCGCCCCGGCGGGCCTCGGCGCCTGGGTGTTCTAGGGCGGCGCGCTAGAAGATGTCGGGCATGGCGGGGAACGGCCCGGAGAACAGGGTCGTGGCCGCGCGCAGGGTGTCGTCGCTGGCCGACAGCGCCCCCGCGAGCCGGAGCGCGTCCGGCGTGAGGTAGCCCGTGTAGAGCGGGGCGAGCGCGCGCACGTCCAGCTTCAAGTCCCCCTCCCCGCCCTCGCGCACCTGGGCCCGGCCCTGGGTGACCTCGAGCACGAACCGGCCCCCGTTCTCCGGGAACAGCGCGTCCTCCACGTCCAGGTGCAGCGCCGCCGAGACGCCCTCCGCGTAGCCCCGCGTCTGGAGCGCGGCGCGCGCATCCAGCACCCGCACCATCCACCGGTCCAGGATCTTGGAGTCGTAGGCCTGCTCGTCCAGCAGCAAGAGCAGGGGCTCGGCGGGGCCACCGCGCCACACCACCTCGGTGGCCAGGGCCCGGTGCTCGCCGAGGAACGCCAGCAGCCGCCGCCCCGCCCCGGGCGTGAGCGCCACCAGGTCCGTGAGCACCAGCTCCTGCCGGTAGGAGCCGGGCAGCGCGCGGCGCGCCAGGTAGACATAGCCCTCCACCCCGCCCGCCCCTTCCACGAGGTAGCCATAGACGAGGTCCGTGCGCGGGTGCGTCACGCGCGTCCAGACATACGGGCCCCGGTCGAGCCACCCCTGCTGCCGCCGCGCGTGCAGGGCGTACACCTCCCGCAGCCGGGGTCCGTCCTCGGGCTGCACGGCGCGCAGGGACAGGCCGCGCTCGCGCACCTCGATGCCGGCCATGCGCACCCGGTGCTCCAGGCGCGCCCCGGCCTGCTCGAAGCCCACGCGCCGGTAGAAGCCCTGCGAGGAGGGGTAGAGCGTGGCGAGCGCGAAGCCCTGGGCGCGCGCCTGCCCGAGCACCGCCTGCATCAGCCGGCCGCCGCTGCCCTGGCCCCGGTGGGGAGGCGCCACCCCCACGGCGGAGATGCCCGCGCAGCGCACCCGCCGGCCGCCGAACCACTGGCCCATGGGAATGAGGGCCGCGGTGGCGCACACCTCGCCGCCCGCGCGCAGCACCCAGGTGTCCGCGCCGGGCAGCAGGATGCGCTGGCGGATCTCCTCGGGCGGCGTCGCGAAGGCCTGGGCGAGGATGTCCACCATCTGGGCGAGCTCCCGCTCTCCCTGCGGGGGACCGAACGGAGGCGGGGTCGGGCTCATGCGGGCACTCTACTGGACAAGCGGGCCCCAATGGTTAGAGGGAGGGGAAATCGGAGACCATCCATGACCGTCGAATCCTCCTCCCCCCGGGAAACCCATCAGTTCCAGGCGGAGATCAAGCAGCTGCTCAACCTGGTCATCAACTCGCTCTACAGCCACAAGGAGATCTTCCTGCGGGAATTGGTCTCCAACGCCTCGGACGCGCTCGACAAGCTGCGCTTCCGCTCCGTCACCGAGCCCGAGCTGCTCGAGGGCGGCGCGGAGCTGGCCATCCGCATCGTCCCCGACGCGGCCGCGGGCACGCTGACCATCGAGGACACCGGCATCGGCATGACGCATGACGAGCTGGTGAAGAACCTGGGCACCATCGCCCACTCCGGCTCGCGCGAGTTCCTCGACCTCTTGGCCCAGCGCGGGCAGAAGGACGCCAACCTCATCGGCCAGTTCGGCGTGGGCTTCTACAGCGCCTACCTGGTGGCCGACCAGGTGTCCGTGGTCAGCCGCGCCGCGGGCAAGGACGGCCAGGCGTGGCGCTGGGTGTCCGAGGCCAAGGGCTCGTTCACCGTGGAGCCCGCCGAGCGCGCCACCCGGGGCACCTCCATCACCCTGCACCTCAAGGAGGACCAGAAGGACTTCCTGAGCGAGTGGCGCCTGCGCGAGCTCGTCACCCAGTACTCGGACTACGTGAGCCACCCCATCCAGCTCCAGGTCCAGAAGACCACGGGCGAGGGCGCGGAGGCCACGACCGAGACCCAGCTGGAGACGGTGAACAAGGCGAGCGCCCTGTGGCAGCGCGCCAAGAGCGAGATCACCGACGAGCAGTACCAGGAGTTCTACAAGCACCTGTCCCACGACTGGGAGCCGGCGCTCACCTGGACGCACTTCCGCACCGAGGGCAACCAGGTCTTCACCAGCCTGCTCTTCGTGCCCAAGCACCCGCCGTTCGACCTGGACAGCCAGAAGCCGCGCGGCGTGCGGCTGTTCGTCAAGCGCGTGCTCATCATGGACAACTGCGAGGAGATGCTGCCGCAGTGGCTGCGCTTCGTGCGCGGCGTGGTGGACTCGGATGACCTGCCGCTCAACGTGTCGCGCGAGCTGCTCCAGGACTCCGCCGTGGTCTCCGGCATCCGCAAGCACGTGACCAAGAAGACCCTGGACATGCTGGAGAAGCTGGCCAAGGACAAGCCGGAGGACTACCGGACGTTCTGGCAGGCCTTCGGTCCCGTGCTCAAGGAAGGCCTGGCCATGGACGTGGAGTACCGCGAGAAGATCGGCGCGCTCCTGCGCTACGAGAGCTCGCGCGAGGAGGGCCTCACCTCGCTGGCCGACTACGTGTCGCGCATGAAGGAGGGCCAGGAGGCCGTCTATTACGTCTTCGGCGAGACGCGCAAGGCCGTGGTGGACTCGCCGCACCTCGAGGCGCTCAAGAAGCGCGGCTACGAGGTGCTGTACATGACGGACCCCGTGGACGAGTGGGCCATCCAGGGCCTCAAGGACTTCCAGGGCAAGCCCATCGTGTCGGCGATGCACGCGGACCTGAAGCTCAAGGAGACGGACGAGGAGAAGCGCGAGAAGGAAGAGCGCGCCAAGGGCCTGGGTCCGCTCGCGGAGAAGATGAAGGAGGTGCTCAAGGAGCAGGTGCGCGAGGTGCGCGCGTCCGACCGCCTCACCGACTCGCCCTGCTGCCTGGTGGTGCCCGAGGGCGGCTCGCACGCCTTCGTGGAGCGCCTGCTGCGCGAGCGCGGCCGGAGCGTGCCGCGCGCCAAGCGGATCCTGGAGGTCAACCCCCAGCACCCCATCATCCAGCACCTGCGCGCGCTCCAGGAGAAGGACCCGGGCTCCGCGCAGATGCAGGAGTGGGTGGAGATGCTCTACGACCAGGCCCTGCTCACCGAGGGCAGCAGCGTGGAGGATCCCAACCGCTTCGCCCGTCGGATGACGGCGCTGATGACGCAGGTGGCCGCGGGGACGCCGCCCGCGACCGTGCCCGCCGGCACCTGAGCGCGCATCCGTAGTAAAAGGAGGGACACTCCGATGCCGCGTGTCCCTCCCGTGCCACCCGTCCTCGACGAGGAGGCACTCGTCCACCAGTTCCCCGGACTCGACCGGCGCGCGCTGGGCGCCTTCTACACCCCGGCGCCGCTCGTCGAGCGCACCCTGGCGCTCGCCCTGGCGCATGCCGGGCCGGGGCCCCTGGCGGTGGTGGACCCGGCGTGTGGCGCGGGCGCCTTCCTCGCCGCCGCGGCGCGGGCCCGGCCCGACGCGCACCTGGCGGGCCTGGAGCTGTCCCCGGACGTGGCGCGGGCCTGTCAGGCGCGCGTGCCCCAGGCGGACATCCACGTGGGGGATGCCCTGCGCGAGGGCCTGGGTCCACTGCTCGCGCGCCTGCCCGCCGTGGCCCAGGAAGTCTGGGTGGGCAACCCGCCCTACAACGGCACCTCGCCCGTGCTCAAGGACCGGGACGCCTACGCACGCCTGCGCTCGCTCCTGCCGCTCACGCTGCTGCCGGGCACGAGCCTGCGCGACGACTTCGCCTTCTTCCTGCTGCTCGCGGCCCACCGGCTCGCGCACCGCCCCGGGGTGCTCACCTTCATCACCCCCACGAGCCTCTTGGAAGCATTCCTCTACGCGCCCCTGCGCGCCACGCTCCTGCGCACGCTCACCCTGCGCGAGGTGGTGGACCTGGGCCCGGGCGTCTTCGCGGGCACGCAGGTGCGCACCTGCATCACCGTGTGGACCTCGCCGCCCGAGCCCGACGGGGTCCCCCTCTACACCCCGTACGTGCACAAGCGGGCCGCGCCCGTCCCCCGGGAAACCTTCCGCCCCTGCGCGCCCGAGTGGCGCCTGTCCCCCACGCCCACCGACGCCGCCAGCCTGGACGCCGACTGGAGCGACGCGGGCGAGCCCCTCACCACGCTCGTGCCGGTGAGCCTGCCCGGGGTGAAGACCCGCTTCGACGAGCTGCTGGTGGACGCGGATGCCCAGCGGCTGACGGAGCGGGTGGAGCACTTCGCGCGCACGCCCCCGGAGGCGCTGGCCACCTTCGCCCAGACGTGGGGCATCCCCGAGCCGCTGGTGCCCAAGCTGCGCGCGCTCAAGGACGGCCCGCCCTTCCAGGTGGAGCCCGCCTTCATCCGGCCCTTCTTCCGCTACGCCGGAGCGAGGCACCGGGGACAGCTGCCCGCGGAGGCCCGCGCCTTCTGCTACCTGGACCGTCGGCTCATTCCCCGGGGGGACCACCGGCTGCGCGGCCCGTGGGATCCACACCGCTGCGCGGTGAAGCTCCTGTTCAACGTGCGCGAGCTGCCCCTGTCCGCCGCGCTGTTGGAGGAGGAGGGCTGCGTGCATGACCATCGCCATGCCCGCTTCGCGCCGCTGTGGGTGCCCCGGCGTCTGCGCGACGAGGGCCTGGGTGTCACCCGCATGGCCCGGGGCGAGGAGGAACTGGGGCCGCTCGTGCCCAACCTCTCCCCGCGCGGCCTCGCGTGGGCCGAGACGCTGGGCGGCCCGCTCGCCGCCTTCCGCTGGCTCGTGGGCTTCCTCAACGGCCCCGAGGTGCAGCGCCGCTGGGCGCCCGTCTACGGCGCCACGCGCGTGGTGCCCGTGCCCGTGGGCCTGTAGGAAAACAAACCTCTCGGTGAATCCGCGCGTCCGCCCCCACGCGTCCTCCCGTACATCGAGGCCTCGCGCTCGATGGAAAGGATTGTCTCCATGCAGTGGCTCCTCATCCCCTTCGTCATCCTCTCGGGAGTGCTCAACTCCCTGCAGACGGGCAACAACACCCAGTTGGGCAAGAGCCTGGAGCAGCCCATCGCGGCGGCCTTCATCGTCTACACCGTGGGCATCCTCACGCTCGCCGTGAGCGCGCCCTTCCTGGGCTTCTCCTTCTCCGCGTACAGCCGCGTGGGACAGGCCCCGTGGTGGGCCTGGCTCGGGGGCATCTTCGGCGCCATCTACATCATCGCCATGCAGTACACGACGGACCGGGTGGGCGCGGGCACCTTCACCGGCCTCACCGTCACCGCGGCCCTCGTCACCACGGTGGCGCTGGACCACTTCGGCTGGCTGGGGCTCAAGGAGCACCCCGCCACGCTCTGGCGCCTCGTCGGCTGCGCGTTGATGATCGGCGGCGTCACGCTGGTGGCCCGGCACTGAAGCGCCCGGCCCCCGGCTCGCGCGCGGGGATGGGGGCCCTGAGACGTTGGGTCATGCGTTCTCCTCACGGCGGGTGATGACGCTGGGAGTGGAACGTCTCGGCAACCGTGGTTGGTCCAACAATCCGGTCCCCGGGGAGAATACACTGCGGCCCATGCACCGAGCCGGCTTGCTCCTCCTCCTCGTCCTCGCCGGGTGCGGCAAGGACCCCGGGGCCGTCCACGCCCTCATCCGTGTCGACGCCGATGTGCGCGCGAGCTGCATCGCGTTGGATCTGCTCCACCCGGATGGGACGCGCATCAAGACCCAAGAGGTGGCGCGCCCCTCCGGCCGCGACGAAGTGCGCGTCGGCGTCTTCCGGGGACAGTTGCCCGAGCAGCTCCAATTCCAGGCCCGGGCCTTGTGGGGCGGCGAGTGCGGCCAGGCCTCGCTGCGCTTCAACGGCCAGAGCCTGGCCGAGACCGCCCGCTTCGAGTCCGGGAAGATCCAGCAGGTGGTGCTCTCGCTGCAGCGGCCCGGCGCGGCCCTGGACCGGGACCGGGACGGCTTCGTGTCCGCGGAAGCGGGCGGCCCGGACTGTGACGACGACCGCGCCGAGCGCAAGCCGGAGGTGCAGGAACTCTGTGACGGCTCGGATGACCTGAACTGTGACGGCAAGCGCGGCTGTGACGACGCCACGTGCTCGGCCCAGGCCTGTGAGCGGATGCCCACCGCGCTGGCGTTCGTCGACGCGGCGCACGAGCGGGAAGCCGGCGCGTGCTCGCGGCCCCTCACGATCGAGCGGGTGGGAAGTGATGGCCTGGCGACCCGACCCAACCTCCCCACGCCCCTGACGTTGGAGAACACGCTGCCCTCGGGCGCCACGCTGCACGCGGACCCGAACTGCTCCTCCTCCCTGTCGACGCCGAGCATTCCCCCGGGCCAGTCCCGCTTCACCTTCTATGTGCGCGGCACCACCGCCGGAAACGGCCAGCTGCTCGCGTCGTCCACGGGGCTGGCGACCACCCAGGTGTCCCACGCCATCGTCCCGGGACCCGGCGTCCCCGTGCTCAAGCCCAGCCAGGACACCGCGCTGGCCGGCGTCTGCAACGCCGTCGAGATCGAATGGCGCGACGCGTTCGGCAACCTCTCCAGGGGCACGCCCAGAACGGTGAAGCTCGAGCCCGGCGCGGGAGTCTCGCTCCACCGGGACCGGGATTGCACGCAGCCGCTCGCGGCGCTGCCCGAGGGCAGCACCCACACCGTCTACGTGCGAGGCACCACGCCCACCCGCTTCGACCTCGTCGTCGCCAGCGGCAACATGGAGGCCCGACAGGCCCTGAACGTGATCGCCGGTCCTCCCAAGCGCCTGGAGTTCCCCTCGGGACCGCAGACCCTGCTGGCCGGCGAGTGCGCGAGCCCCGTGGGCGTGCGGATCCAGGACGAGTTCGGCAATCCCACGTCCTTCCCCACGGCCACCACCCTGACCCTCTCCTCCGACGCGACGGGGGACTTCGGCTTCCATGCCGAGAGTGGTTGCACGGGCTCCGCCCTGTCCTCCCTGCCCGTCCCCGCCGGGGCACAGCAGGTCAACTTCCGCTTCAAGGGCAAGACGGGGGGCAAGGTCACCCTCACCGCGTCCCAGCACTCGCTCACCGGGGTGAACCAGCAGCACGACATCATCCCGCTGGTGCGCCGAGGCCTGTGCACCCTCGCCAACAACCAGACGGGTACGAACTGCGCGTTCAGCCCCGCGCTGCGCGACCTGTCCAAGAGCTTCCTCGTCTTCCAGGCCACCACCACCACCGACAATCCCGAGGACTCCTTCGTCCGTTGCCTGCTGGAAGCCGGGCGCGTCGTGTGCAATCGCCGGGGCAACAAGGGCGAGGCCGTCATCCAATGGCAGGTGGTGGAGAAGGCCAACGGCCTGCGGGTCCAGCACCTCACCAAGGGTTGCACCGGGCAGACCACTTCCGTGACCTTCAACCCCGTCGACCTCGCCAAGTCCTTCGTCCTCTTCAGCGCCGCCCAGGACGGAGCGCAGACCGGCAACAACGACATCGCGGGCGTGCAACTCACCCAGAACAACCAGGTGGACGTCGTCCTGATGGCCAACTGCTTCAACAACACCTACAACGTGCAGGTCGTGGAGATGGACGGCGCGCTCGTGTCTCGCGGGAAGACGGGCAAGATGACGGGCAGTGCCTTGTCCGCAACGGGCCTGGACCCAGAGCAGGCCAAGGACCGGACCGCGCTGCTGACCACGCTGACGACCAAGGTCGAGTCCGACGCCAACATCTGCAACCGCATGGTCCGCGCGGAGCTCTCCACCGTCAATTCGATCGCCTTCAGCCGCTACGCGGAGGGCACGTGCGACAATGCCGACGTGGAGGCCGTCTACTGGGAGCGCATCTCCTTCCCCACGGGCTCGGTCGTGCAGGACAGCACCCTGGCCGTGGGCAACAACCAGGGAAAGGCCACCGCGACCCTCGCCTCGCCCGTGGACCCCACCCGCACCCTGCTCATGGCCAGCAGTCAGATCCACGGCGGCCAGGGCAACGGCGAGACGGGATACAAGACCCGGGACATTCCGGGCGCGGGCACGGGGCGGCTCACCCTGATCTCCCCCACCACGCTCCAGGTCGAGCGCGACGCCCTGTTCGACCTCGCGAAGTGGACCACCTACGCCATCCAGCTCGAGCCCTGAGCCCAAGCGGCTACTCCAGGGACTCCCACAACGCGTCGAAGGCCCGGCAGAAGGGCTGCACGAGCCGGGCATCCTCCGACACGAGCACGTTCTCGTGGTTCTCGGTCGCGGCCGAGCGCGTCCAGTTGTAGCTGCCGGTGAGCAGGCGCAGTCGGTCGAACACGGCGAACTTGTGGTGCATGTGCGCCGGGGTCCGGTCCAGGCGCACGGGAATGCCCGCCGCGCGCAGCCGCTCGACGTCCGAGCCCGGGTCCAACGCCTTGCCATCGTCGGACACCACGCGCAGCCGCAGGCCCCGCGCGTGCGCCTCCAGGAGCGCGCGGGTGATGCGGTCATCCGTGAGCGTGAAGACGCACACGTCCGCGCTCCCCCGCGCCTCGCCGATGAGCCGGAGGATGGTGCGCAGGGGACCCTCGCCCGGGCTGAACTGCACGTCCACCTGACCCGACTCGCGCGCGGGCAGGAGCGTCTTCACCATGTCCTCCAGCCAGGTGATGACCTCGCGGGCCCGGAAGTCGGTGACGGAGTCGCGCGCCAGCTCGAACGCCCGCGAGCGGAAGAGCGCCAGGAGCGCCTCGCTCGCCTTGCGCTCCTCCAGCACCGCCTGGAGCGCCTGCCGCTCGCTCCGGGTGAGCGTGCGGTCCTCCAGGGTGCTGCGGAGGATGGCGTCGATGTCCGCGGCGTTCATGAAGTCCCCCGGGCCCGGCGGCTCACACGTAGCCGAAGCGGCGGCGCAGGAACCACTCCCCGCCGAGCAGCGCCACGAGCGCCACCAGGTAGTACCACCGGTCCCACAGGGGCTTGTCCTTGGCCCGGCCCACCTCCACCACGGGCGGGTCGAGCAGCGGCACGTCCCCGGGCAGTCCGTCCTGGGGCAGGCGGTAGGCCTTGCCGCCGGTGTACTTGGCGATCTGCTCCATCAGCTCGGGCCGCACCGAGGCGTCCGACAGCTCGGGCCCGACGGCGCGCACCGCCACGGCGTCCTCGCCCTGGCCCAGGTCCGTCTCGCCCTTCTTCGCGGTGGCCACGAGCTTGTAGGGGCCGGGCGCGGGCGGGGGGAACTCCAGGCGCACCACGCCGTCCGGCCCCGTCTGGCCCGTCTGCACCGCCACGGGGCGCTGCGTGTCCACGGACACCAGCTCCACGCGCACCTGGGCGTCCTGGGCGGGCTGATAGTCGGACGTGCGCGACGCCACCACCACGCCCACGGGCCGGCCCGGCTCCACGGAGGGCGGATCCGCCGTCACGTTGAGCGTGGTCAGGTCCGGGTCGCGCACGAGCCAGCGCAGCGCGTTGCCCCAGAAGCGGTCGTAGGTGCGGTTGGGCGAGCCCTCCTTGTGGGCGTTGAAGGCCCAGTACCAGCTCGCGTCCGTGGCGATCACCAGGGTGCGGCCCCGGCCGTAGTCCCACACCGCCACGAGCGGCGCGTTCTTGCCGTCCGCGGTGAGGAAGGGGTGGTCCATGAGCACGGTGGCGCCCTGCTTGGCGCGCGTGAGGTTGGCGCCCGGAATGGGCGGCAGCTCGCCCCACGCCGCCTCCGTGCTCACGCCGCCCGAGGCCATGGCCGTCACCGGGTGGCGCAGGCCCTCGGGGGTCAGCCGCGCCTTGAAGGGCTCGGGGCTGGCGGGGCCCGCGCCCTCCAGCGGCAGGGCCTCGTAGAGGGTGGGCATGTTCGCCCGGCCCTCGCCGAGCACGCTGTCGCCGCCGATCATCACCAGCGCGCCGCCGTTGTGCACGTAGCGCTCGAGGTTGCGCTCGTACTGGGCGATGGACAGCGACGAGTCCGTGTAGCCGAAGTTCTGGAAGATGACGACGTCGAAGGTGTCCAGCTTCGTGTCGAAGATCTCCTCCATGGGGAAGGGGATGAGCGACAGCTCGCGCTCCTGGCTCACCACGCCGGGGTCATCGGACATGGTGCGCAGGATGTAGAAGGACACCATGTCCACGTTGGCGTCCTGGCGCAGCAGCCCGCGCAGGAAGCGCTCGTCCCACGAGGGCT
Organism: Archangium primigenium; assembly: GCF_016904885.1. Taxonomy (NCBI): domain Bacteria; kingdom Pseudomonadati; phylum Myxococcota; class Myxococcia; order Myxococcales; family Archangiaceae; genus Melittangium; species [Archangium] primigenium. The sequence continues at coordinate 2,542,440 of NZ_JADWYI010000001.1, read as the reverse complement.
TGCCCACCACGAGCAGCACGCGCACCCGGTCGCGGATGACCTTGAGCACGAAGGAGCGGCTGTTGTTCTCGCCCACAGCCTCGTCCGGGTAGACGGGCATGCTCACCGTGTAGACGAAGCGGCCCGTCTGATCCGGGGTGAAGGTGAAGCCCAGGGGCTTGACGTCGTCGGAGGAGTCGAAGCGCACGGACTTGCTCGCCACCACCTTGCCCTCCTGCTTGAGCACCACCGGCACCTCCTGGCCGGAGAAGCCCCGGGCGTGCAGCTCCACCTCCACGGTGAGCGAGTTGCGCACGAAGGCGAAGTCGTCCACCTTCACGCGCTCGACGGCCAGGTCCTTGAGGGCCTCCTGTCCCACGAGGAAGGTGGACACCGGCACGTCCAGGTCCGCCAGCGCCGCGCGCGCCCGACCCACCGCGCCCTGGGCCAGGTCCACGTTGTCCGCCCCGTCGCTCACCAGCAGCACGCCGCCCAGCTTCTTGCCGCCCTGGGCGCCCGCGCCCGCCGCGCGCAGGGCCGAGAGCAGGTCCGACGTGCCCGCGCGCGCGGGCTCGCTCGCGAGCGCCTCGGCGGTGGTGGGCGACAATTCGGGATCGAAGCCGTACACCTCCACGGTGTAGCGGTCGGCGAGCGAGGCGAGCCCCGCGGTGGCGCGGGTGACGAAGTCCGCGGCCTGGGCCGAGCGCGTGACGCCGCCGGGCTCCACGGGGAAGTTCATGGAGGCCGAGCGGTCCACGAGCACCGCCAGCCGGTTCTTCATCCGCGCCACCTGGAGGTTGCGGATGCCGGGCTCGAGCAGGAAGAAGAGCGCGGCGAGCCCCGCGCCCGCGCGCAGCAGCCACAGCACCCAGCGCCGCGCGCGCGAGGACTCCCGGCGCACGCCCCAGGCGGCCAGGACGACACCCAGCGCCAGGCCCACCGCCAGAAGCCCCAGCACCCACACGGGCAGGGGCGAGAGGCTGACGAGCTTCCAGGCATTGAAGGCAGTGGTGTCCATGAAGTCAGCGGCGCTTGTTGAGGATGAGCGGCAGGTGGACGGCGTCGTCCTTGTAGTCCAGGCAGAGGGCGTACATGCAGAGATTCACCCCCAGGCGCACGGCGAGCTCGCGCTGGGGCTCTCCGCCGGGGGACACGTCGAACTCGTAGTCGCCCGCCTCGCTGCGGCTCCACGCCCCGGCCAGGTCGTTCTGCGAGTACATCACCGCGGCGCGCTTGCCGATGCTCGCCGCCTGCAACTGGGGCTTGTTGAGCAGTCGCCCCGGGGCGGACTCCAGGAGGAAGAAGCTCTTGAAGACGACGTGCGTGGAGGGCACGTCGCGCAGGGGGCTCTGCGGCAGCACCCGGGCGAGCTCGCGGCGGAAGCTCGCGTCGAAGCCCTGGCCGTCACTGCCGTCGTTGGCGTCGGCGAGCAGGAAGCCGCCGAAGGTGAGGTAGCGCCGCAGGTTCTCCACCTCGGCGGTGCTGAAGGGCGGAAAGGCCCCGTCCCCGCCCAGGTAGAGGAAGGGGAACTCGAAGATGTCCGGGCTGGACAGGGCGAAGGGCCGGGCGTCGGGGAGCACCTCCACCGAGGTGCGCCGCTGCAGCTCCCAGGCGATTCGTCGGAGCCCCGACAACCGCCCGTCCCAGCGGCCCCCGTGACGCGCCACGGCGGGGATGAAGCGGCTCTTCTCGCCAAAGGCCGAGGCACGACCGGAGAGCAACGGGACGAGCGCCGCGCTCCCGAACAGGAGGTGGCGACGGCTGAGGGGGCGCACGGACATGGGGGACCTATATACCGTCGACTCGCCCTTGCATTCCCCGCTATACACGGGGGGCATGGCGAAAGGCGGACAGACGCCCACAGACCCCGCGTCTCCCTGGATGCGCGAGGCGTGGCAGCTCAAGGACGCGGGCGACGTGGTGGCCGCGCGCCGTCTCGCCACGCGGGTGCTCGCGCGGGAGCCGGGCCCCGAGGACGCGGCCCAGGCGCGCGACCTGTTGCGCCGGGCCACGCCGCCCCCCGCCCTCTTTGGTTTCGCGGCGCTCGCCGCGCTTCTCCTCGTGCTGCTCGTGGGGCTCGCCGCCGCGCGCTACTAGGACACCGCATTGGACGCGTACATCGAGGCCCTCAAGGCCTATCAGACCTTCAATCCCGCGGGCTGGGTGGCGCTCTACCGGGTGCTGCCCATGTGGGCCGGCATCGTGTGTGGCGCGCTCGGGCTCGTGCTGCTGCTCATGGGCGGCGGTCGGCTCTTCCGCCTCGTCGCCGGCCCGCTGGGCGCGCTCATCGGCCTGGCGTGGACGGGGGTGCTGCTCGCGCGCTTCTCCCTCACCGGCATGGACCCGCGCCTGCCCACGCTCGCGGCGGCCGTGCTCGCCGCCGTGGGCTTCATCTTCCCCCCCGCCATCATCTACCTGGCCGTGGGCATTCCCCTGGGCCTGCTCGGCGGGGAGATCGCCGGGCCCAACGACTTCATCCTCGGCTTCGCGCCGGGCCTCATCCTCGGGGGCCTGGTGGCGGTGGTGCTCTCGCGTCCCATGTCCGCCATCATCAGCTCGTGCCTGGGCGCCTGGCTGCTCGTCATCGGCGGCATGGCGGCCCTGCACCACTTCAGCGGCCTGGTGGGCGCGCTCGCCCGGCAGCCCTGGGGCATCGTGCTCGCCGCGGCGCTGTTCGCGGTGGCCGGCAGCATCTATCAAATCCTCGTGCGCCCCTCGCCCGAGGAGGTGGAGAAGCAGCAGGCCGAGCGCCAGCGCCTCAAGAAGCGCAAGGAAGAACAACGGGCCATGGAGAAGCGTTGGGATGTGACCCGGAAGTAGGCCCGGGCGTCGGGCTTTACCTGTAACAGGGCCGCGCGTAGAGTCCGCGCCCCTTCACCCTCCCCCGGGGACGAGCGACACCGAATGGGCCAGGCCAGACGCAAGGAGAAGCAACCCGAGGCCCCGGGGCCCCAGGCCCCCGCCACCCAGGACACGTCCCCCGGCGAGCCCGCGGGCCACGTCGCCTGGAAGAAGCCCGAGGGCCTGTCGGGCCGGGGCTGGGCGGTGTTGCTCGGGGTGCTGGTGCTCCTGCAGTTCCCCCTCCTCCATTACGCGCTGCTGCGGGGCGAGGCGCCCACCACCGCGAGCCTGCCCTACACCCAGGACTTCGGGGACCCGGGCGTGGTCCCGCGCGACTTCTTCTCCACGGGCGGCCTGTGGCGCGTGGTGAAGGGGCAACTCCTGTCACCCGGCGTGAAGAACAACCCGCTGTGGCTCCAGGCCGCGCTGCCGCCGAACGTGGCGGTGGAGTTCGACGTGCGCTCCGAGTCGCCCGAGGGCGACATCAAGGTGGAGCTGTTCGGGGACGGCACGGACCACGCCTCGGGCTACGTCTTCATCCACGGCGGGTGGAACAACACGCTGTCCATCATCGCGCGGCTGGACGAGCACGGCGCGTCCCTGGGCACGCTCCAGGCGCAGGCCCAGCGGGCGGCCGAGAAGCGGGGCGGGGGCGCGAGCGCGGGCCTGGTGGAGACGGGCGTGTTCAAGAAGGACACGCACATGCGCGTGGAAGCCCGTCCCTACCCGGTGAAGATCGGGCAGACGTATCATTGGCGCATCGAGCGCCGGGGCTCGCTCCTGCGCTGGAGCATCGACGGGCGGCCCTTCATGGAGTTCGACGATCCCCTTCCCCTCGTGGGAAAAGGCCATGACCGGTTCGGGTTCTCCTCCTGGGAGGCCCAGCTCTACTTCGACAACCTGAGGATCGAGCCGCTCTAGCGCTCGCCTTCGAGGACAATCACCGTGCGCAGAGTCGGAATCTTTGGCTGGGGAGTGGTCGCGCCCCGGTCGCGGAACATCGAGTCCTTCGAGAAGAACCTGGCCTCCTCGGACAGCTGGCTGTCCGCGTTCACCACGGGGTTTGGTCCCAACAACTTCCTGGTGGGCCAGCCGGACTTCGATTTCTCCGAGTACAAGCCGTGGGTGGACGCGCGCTTTCCCGCCACGCGCTTCGCCCAGCTCGACAAGAAGATGGGCCAGCCCACGAAGATGGCCATCGGCTCCTTCATCCAGGCGCTCGGCCAGAACCCGGGCCTGGAGAAGGAGCTGCAGGCGCTCGGGCCGCGCACGCACGTCTACGTGGGCACGGGCCTGGGCGACCTGCCGACCATCCACGACATCACGCTCGGCCTGCACCGCGCCCAGCGCAAGTGGGACCGGTTCTGGGCGGCGCCCGAGCGCAACAGCGTGCTGCGCCGCTGGCTGGAGACGCGCGAGCCCTTGCCGGGCCTGCCGGCGGACCCCGCGAGCGTGGAGGAGAATGACCGGGACGAGGCCGAGGAGGCCTGGTGGCACTTCTGGGCCGCCCAGTCCCCGGAGCTCGGCGAGTACCTGGCCGAGCAGAAGCAGATCGAGGGCCTGGGCGTGGAGAGCGGCAACGTGGAGGCCGCCAAGCTCGCCGTCATCAAGGAGAAGCGCACGCGCAACCAGCGCCTGCAGAAGAAGTGGGGCGCGCCCGAGCCGCCGTGGAACGCGGTGCCGGCGGAGATCCTCTGGAACATCCACAACATGCCCGCCTCGCAGATCTCCATCCTGGGCAAGCTCACCGGCATGAGCTTCGCGCCCGTGGCGGCGTGCTCCTCGTTCGGCTACGGGCTCAAGCTGGCGCTGGACGCCATCCGCTCCGGGGACGCCCAGGCGGTGGTGCTGGGCATGACGGACCCGCCGCCGCACCCGCTCGTGGTGGGCGGCTTCTACAACGCGCGCGTGGTGAGCGCGGACGGCGCCGTGTCCAAGCCCCTCACCCAGCTGCGCGGCACGCACGTGGCGGGCGGCTCGGTGGTGTGGATCCTCGGGGACCTGGAGCACTTCACCGCCAAGGGGCTCAAGCCCCTGGGCATGGAGCCCGTCACCGTGGGCGTCACCTCGGACGCCGACCACATCATCACCCCCTCCAAGGAAGGCCCCACCCTGGCCATCCACGAGGCCCTGGGCAAGGCGGGCCTGACGCCCGCGGACATGGGCAGCTGGGACTTGCACGCCACGGCCACCCCGGGTGACTTCCTGGAGATGGAGACCCTGCGCGCGGTGATGCCCGAGTCGGTGCTCGTCACGGCGCGCAAGGGCACCTTCGGCCACGGCATGAGCGCGGGCGGAGGCTGGGAGCTGACGGCCCAGTACCTCGGCTACGCGGCGGGCCAGGTGTTCCCCACGCCCCTGGGCGAGGGCGAGCTCAACAAGGAGATTGGCCGGGTGCACGGCCGCTACGTCTTCGACGCGGCGGTGGCCTCGCCCCAGGGCTGCGCCGGCAAGCTGTCCATGGGCGTGGGCGGCATCAACGCCTGCGTCATCTCCCGCCCCTGGCCGTAGCGACCCGGACCGAGGCGCCCCTCGTGGCGCCCACCGGACCTCACTCCACCCACACCGCCTCGCCCTCGGTGTGGATGCGCTCCGGGGAAATCCCCATGAGCTGCTCGAGCAGGGAGCGCGCCAGCGCGCGCGCCGTCTTCACGTCCTTGTCCCGCCCCTCGCCCGACAGCCCGAGGATGATGGAGCCCGAGAGCACGGCGGCCTCGTAGAGCTCCTGCTTCTGCCGGTCCGACAGCCGCTGCTCCTTGAGCCCCAGGGCGAAGCCGGCGTTGAGCTGCGTCAGCATGCTCTTCTGCTGCTCGGAGGACAGGCCCGCGCCCTTGAGCACCCGGTAGGCGGCGCCGAAGAGGTGGTTGAAGGCCCCGGCCAGGTTGTTCTTGAGGCGCGAGTCGTCGTTGCGGTCGAGCATCTGCTCGTACTCGCGCAAGAGCGTCAGCAGGGCCGCCTCGAGCTGGCGGCGCGTGTCCGCGTCCAGGTCCGACACGCCCGAGGCGATGCGCTTGGGCATGATGGGGTTGCCCACGGTGCGGAACGACGACACCGACAGCGGCAACAGCACGGGCGAGACGGCCTCCTCGCCCCCCTTCTCCCGCGGCGAGACGGCCCGGCCTTTCTTGGGAAAGGCGAGCTTGAAGCCCCCGTTGACGAACAGGGTGCTGTCGTACTCGCGGTAGGCACTCGGGGGCCGGGCGGCCGCGAGCCCCACCTGACCCAGGAGGGTACCCACCGTCGCGAGGACGGCGACCTTCCTGTAAACACCCTTCATGCCCCCTCCGATGGCTGGAACAGAGAATCCACCCGGCACCCTCCTCCGCCTCCAGCCCACGGTCCCGGTCGCGCGCGGAGCATCATCGGAAAGCAGGGGGCGGGCAAGCGCCCCGAATCGTCTCTCATCACTGGTACTTTCGTCCTGGTAGGACCACGAACTTATGCGTCTGTCGCTGCGCCGGGAAATCAGTCTCGCCGTGCTCGCCTCGGCCCGGAACGAAGCCGAGCACCATGAGGATCTGGGCTGCAGCATCCAGGGGCCCACCGCCCGCCCCGTCCGCCACGCCCAGGCCGCGCTCAAGCGCCGGCTGGCGGAGCTGGGACCCGAGCGGGCCCTGCGCGAGGCCCAGGCGCTGGTGCGCTGGCTGGAGGACACGCCCCGCTACGCCGCGCTGTGCACCGAGGGGCCCCGGCGCCAGGGCCGCCGGCCGCTCCGGTCCGACGTGCTCTTCCCGGACGCCACCCGGCACACGCCCCGGGTGCTGCACCTGCGGCGCGACGCGCAGGGGCTCGACTTCCCGGTGAAGGCGCGCGAGTGGCCCGCGCTCGCCGAGCTCTTCGCCACGCTCGCGCGCGGCGCCACCCCGGCCGAGCTGCGCGCCCTGTCGGCCCGGCCCGCCGCGGGCGAGCTGCTCGCGGACCTGTCCGGCGCGGGCTGGCTGGAGGAACACGAGGGCACCGTGCCCGTGCCCACCCCGGGCGCGCTCTTCGTGGGCCACAACACCGTGCTGGTGGCGAGCGCCCAGGCGCGCGTGCTGGTGGACCCGTACTTCCGCCCCGCGCACGCGCTGGACGCGGACTACCCGCCCATGCAGCCCAAGGACCTGGGGCCGGTGGACGCGGTGGTCATCACCCACTCGCACGGGGACCACTTCCACCTGGGCTCGCTGCTGCAACTGCCGCGCGACACGCGCATCTTCGTGCCCGCCGTGCCGCGCGAGAGCCTCTTCTCCACCGACTGCGTGCTGCGGCTCACCCAGCTGGGCTACACGCGCGTGGAGGCGCTCGGCTGGGGCGAGGAGCGGCGCGTGGGCGACATCACCGTGCGCGCCCTGCCCTTCTACGGCGAGCAGCCCACCGACGGCGAGGGCCTCTACCCGGGGCTCTTCAACCAGGGCAACACGTGGCTCGTGCGCGCGCCGGGCTTCTCCGCGGCCTTCTTCGCCGACGCCGGCCACGACGTGCGCGGCGACATGGAGTCGGTGTGCCACGCCGTGCGCGAGGAGGCTCCCGTGGACGTGCTCTTCTGCGGCGTGCGCGGCTTCCGGCTCGAGCCGCTCTTCTTCGGCTACACCACCCTGGACGCCTACCTCGTCGACGTGCCGCTCGACGCGCTCACCCGGCCGCAGCGGCTCATGGCCGGCCCCGAGGAGGCGCTGCGCTATGGCCAGTGGCTCGGCGCCCGGTACGTGGTGCCCTGCGCGGATGGCGGCGCCCCCTGGTACTGGCGCGAGGGCATGGGCCCCCGCTACCCGGGCTACCCCGGCACGCCCGTGAGCGGCGCCAGCACCCGGGACGAGAACCCGGACGCGGACCCCTACCCCGAGCGCCTGGCCCAGGTCCGGGGGCGCGACAAGACCCTGCCCCGGGCCCTGCTCCTGCGTCCCGGCGAGGCGGTGGGCTGGCACGGCCGCAAGGCGCCCGATGTCCTTCAATACGCGGGCTTCCGCTGGCCCTTCGGCGGTCCGCCCGGCCCCCCGGCCGCCTGAGCTGGCGTGGTCGCGGGGCGAGCATCCAGGCACGCCCCGCGCGGGCCCTCGTGCCGTCCGACGCACCCGGACGAATCCTGAGTGGCTCATTCGCCAGGCTCGACGGGAGGCACGACATGAAGGGACGCACGCGCGTGTGCAAGAAGCACATCCGGCAGGCTGGATGGAGCATCGCCAACGAGGGGCAGCGGGAGAAGGTCTTTCACTTGGAACTCCATGGTCCACGGGGGGAACGCATGAAGGTGGAGGCCGCGTCCGAGCCCCTCGCCTACCGCCACGCCGAGCGACAGGTCGCCGGCAGCGAGCCGGGCACCGCGCTCTGGGCGCGGTAGTCCCGCTGGGCAGGCGGCCAGCCGGGCGGGGGGTGTGACGCCCCGCCCTGCGCCTGGCTGCCTCCATCCCTACCTTCTCCGACAAGACCAGCGAGGGCGGCCATGAGCGACACCGACACCCAGACGGCGGAACGAGGCAGCGGGCCCCAGCCCCAGCGCGCCACCCCGCCCATCGAGCAGCGCCCGAGCAAGGCCCCGCCGCCAATGCAGGCGGACCAGCGCCCGCCCATCGAGCGGGGCGCGCACCTGCTCGCCCTGAGCGCGCTCAAGAACGCGGAGATTCCCTTCGTGGTGGCGGGCGCCTACGCGCTGCACCTCTATACGGGCATCTACCGGGACACCAAGGACCTGGACCTCTTCCTCAAGCGCGAGCACGTGGAGCGCGCCATGGAGGCCCTGTCCGCCATGTCCTTCCAGACGAAGATGCACGACCCGGTGTGGATCGCCAAGGCGTACGCCAGCGACGAGTACTTCGCGGACCTCATCTTCAGCTCTGGCAACGGCATCGCGGTGGTGGACGACCTGTGGATCGACCGGGCCACCGCGGGCATCGTGCACGGCCTGCCCATCCTGGTGGCGCCCCCCGAGGACATCATCTGGTCCAAGTCCTTCGTGTGCGAGCGCGAGCGCTTCGATGGCACGGACATCAACCACCTCATCCTCGCGCGCGGCAAGCAGATGGACTGGAACCATCTGATGATGCGCTTCCAGCCGCACTGGGAGGTGCTGCTCGCGCACCTGACCTTCTACCGCTTCGCCTACCCGGGCCAGCGCGACCACGTGCCCCAGTGGGTCTGGGAGGAGCTGCTCGAGCGCGCGCGCCACCAGCAGAACGAGCCCGAGAAGAAGAAGCTGTGCCGGGGGATGATCATCGCCCAGGGCCAGTACCGCGTGGACGTGGAGCACTGGGGCTACGCCGACGCCCGCATGGAAGAGGTGCCCACGTTCCGCGACCACCGCGCGCCGGACGACACGAAGAAGAAATAGCCGGGGGCGTCCAGGCCCCCGGGCCTACCCCTTGGGGACCGCCACCAGGTCGAAGTCCGGGATGTGCTCGCGCATGTACTCGCGCATCCGGTTGATGAGCGCGGCCTCGATCTGCCGGGCCCGCTCGCGACTCACCCCGTACTTGTCGCCAATGTCCTGCAGGGTGAGCGGCTCGTCGGAGATGAGCCGGTGGTCGAAGATGTAGCGCTCCTTGCCCTCGAGCGACTTGGCGAACTCCTGGAGCTTCTCGCGAAAGAGCACCCGCAGCTCCTCGTTGCCCAGCCGCTCCTCGGCGCCCATGGACGAGGAGGACGGCAGGAGCCGGTCGCCCCGCGTCGCCGTCGAGTCGTCCCCACCCACCGGCGCGTCCAGGGACACCTCGTCGTGCCCGAGCCGCTGGTCCATCTCCACCACGTCCTGCTCGGTGACGTTGAGGCGGTCGGCCAGCATCTTCGGCGTCACCTCGAAGCCCTGCGCCACCAGCTTCTCCTGCTCCTGGCGCAGCTTGAAGAAGAGCTTGCGCTGGGCCTCGGTGGTCCCGAGCTTCACCATCTTCCAGTTGTCCATGATGTAGCGCAGGATGTAGGCGCGGATCCACCATGCGGCGTAGGAGCTGAGCTTCACCCCCCGCTCCGGGTCGTACTTCTTCACCGCCTGCATGAGCCCGATGTTGCCCTCCTGCACCAAGTCCAACAGGGACAGGGGGTTGCGGTGGTACTCGTGCGCCAGCTTCACCACGAGTCTCAGGTTGCTCGCCACCAGCCGGTAGGCGGCCTGGACATTTCCAGTGTCACGGAAACTCCGGGCGAGCGACACCTCCTCCTCCCGCTTGAGCAGGGGGTGGCGGTGGACCTCGTTCATGTAGGCCTGGAGGGGGTCCGTCCGGGTGACGGCCGCATCGCCCGCGCGCACCAGGGCCGAGGAGGGCGCCCGGGCGGAGGGGGTGGCCTCCTCCAGCTCGGCGTCCACCTCCTCCAGTTCCTCCAGGAGGGGTTCCAGGGCCTCCGGCTCGACGGTTTCGGGCTCCTGCGCCTCGGATTCCGAGGGGGTCGGGGCCTCGGCGGGCTTCTTGGCCCGGCCCCGGGAGCCCGTCCCGCCCGTTTTCTTCCTCCCAATCGCCATGAGGGGTTCCTTAAGCAAAGTGCTCCGATTGTTGCCAGAGGGTAATGCAGGGGTTATGCCCCCTGCCTGATGAGTGACATCGAAACCCCGGAGCAGCCGGGTACCACTGCCGAAGCCTCGTCCCGCCCCGCCGAGTACGTGGCGGACGTCAGCTTCGATGACCTGAACATTTCCGAGCTCCTGCGCCGTGGCATCACCGAGCGGGGCTACACCCACCCCACCCCTGTCCAGGCCAAGGCGTTCGGGCCCGTGGTCGCGGGGCGGGACCTCATCGTGCGCAGCAAGACGGGCACGGGCAAGACGGCCGCCTTCGGCCTGCCCCTGCTCGAGAAGCTGTCGGCCGAGGACAAGCGCGTGCGCGCCCTCATCCTCTGCCCCACGCGTGAGCTCGCGCTCCAGGTGTCCGAGGAGCTCAGCGCCCTGGGCAAGTACAAGGGCGTGAAGGTGGCGGCCATCTACGGCGGCGCCTCCATGAAGCAGCAGGAGGACGCGCTCGAGGAGGGCACGCAGATCATCGTGGGCACGCCCGGCCGCGTGTTCGACCACATCAACCGCGGCAACCTCAAGCTCGACGCCTGCACCCACGCGGTGCTGGACGAAGCCGACGAGATGCTCAACCAGGGCTTCTACGAGGAAGTCACGCGCATCCTCGACCGCCTTCCCAAGGACCGGCAGGTGCTGCTCTTCAGCGCCACGGTGCCCACGGACATCCAGAACCTCATCGCGCGCTACACCACCAACGCCGAGACGCTCCTGCTCTCCGGCGACGTCTTCACCGTCGAGCACATCCACCACATCCGCTACGACGTGTCGGACGAGTACCCGAAGCCGCGCAACCTCATCTACGTGCTGGAGGCCGAGGAGCCCAGCAACGCCATCATCTTCTGCAACACCCGGGATGACACGGCGCTGGTGACCGCGGTGCTCAACCGCAACGGCTTCGACGCGGACCTGCTCAACGGCGACCTGCCGCAGAAGGAGCGCGAGCGGGTGATGGCCAAGGTCAAGCGCGGGGAAGTGGCCTTCATGGTGGCCACGGACATCGCCGCGCGCGGCATCGACATCTCCGGCCTCGAGTACGTCATCAACTACTCGCTGCCCGAGGACCCCGCCGTCTACCTGCACCGCGTGGGCCGCACCGGCCGCATCGGCAACAAGGGCACGGCCATCAACCTCTTCTCCGGCCGCGAGCTGGCCACGTACACCACGCTGGAGAAGAAGTTCGGCATCAAGTTCGAGAAGAAGCGCATGCCCGCCCCCGAGGAGGCCGTGCGCCTGTGGGCCGAGCGCCACGTGCGGGAGATCCGCGACGCCGCCTCCGGCTCCATCTTCGAGGGCTTCCTGCCGCTCGTGTCGCACCTCAAGGGGCGCGCGGACTCGGACGACCTCATCGCCTTCCTGCTCAAGTACTTCTTCAGCCACCTGCGCATGGAGAAGGCCAAGGCCGCCGAGGAGGCGACCGGCCAGGCCGCGTCCGCCCCCTCGCGCACGTCCGAGCCCCGCCGCGACAAGCGCGGTGAGCGCGAGCGTCCGCCCCGCCGCGAGGAGCGCGGGGGCGAGCGTCCGCCCCGCCGCGAGGAGCGCCGCGCCGAGGGTCCGGGCGAGTCGCGCCGCGAGGAGCGCCGCGACGAGCGCACTGGCGACAAGCGCCGCCGGGATCGCCCCGACCGGGCCCCCGGGCGCTCGCTGGAGGCCGCTCCGGGCGAGGTGAAGCTGTGGATCAACCTGGGCAGCGAGGATGGCCTCGGCCCGGGCAGCATCGTCACCGCGCTGGAGGAGGCGGGCGCGCCGGCCAACACCGTGGTGCGCGCGGACCTCAAGCCGGGCTTCGCCTACGTCTTCGTGTCCGAGGGGGACCTGGCCGCCTACGAGGCCCTGTCCGGCAAGCAGTACAAGGACAAGACGCTCAAGGTGGAGAAGAGCCGGCCGCGCGGCGAGCGCGACCCGAACCGCCCCCCGCCCTCCCCCGACGCGGGCCCCGGCGAGGCGAAGCTCAAGTTCAACCTGGGCACGGATGACGGCCTGGACGAGGCGGGCTTCATCGCCGCCCTGGAGGCCGCGGGCGCTCCGGCGGGCCAGGTGACCCGGGCGCTCCTGCGCGGCCACTACGGCTACGCCTACGTGCCCGAGGACTCCGCCCAGGCCTTCGAGTCGCTCGAGGGCAAGGGCCACGGCCAGAAGACCCTCAAGGTGGACCGGCACCGGCCCCGCGGCACCCGCGAGCGTCCGCCCCGGCCCGAGCGCACCGAGACCCCCGAGCAGCCCGGCCAGGCCCGGCTGTGGGTGGGCCTGGGCCGCTCCGACGTCGCCGACGAGGCCACCGTCACCAGCACCCTGGAGTCGCTCGGGGCGCCGGCCGGCAAGGTGCAGCGCGTGGAGCTCAAGTCCACCTACGCCTACGTCTTCATCGCCGACGAGGACGTGGCCGCCTTCGAGGCGCTCCACGGCAAGTCGTACGGCGAGAACAAGACGCTCAAGCTCGAGCGCGCCCGCCGCAAGTAGTCCCGCCGGGCGTCAGGGTGGGGAGGGCCTCGTCGCCTTCACCGCCCGGCGCTCGCGGTGGTAGTGCGCGCCGCACAGGCCCCGCGCCAGCACCACCCGCCCACACGCCTCCACCCGGCACCGGGGGGGTTCAGGGGCGGCGGGTCCCGGGGCGGCGCGCGCCCCCGCGCCGAAGAGCACCCGCGCCACCTCCAGCATCTGGTCCACCTCTGCGCGTGACAGGGAGCGTTCCCGCGCGAAGTCCACCAGCCGGTGCACCCCCGCCGCCTCGTCCTCCTCGGTCCGGAACAGCTCCGCCAGGGGCACGCCCAGGGCCAGCGCCGCCTGCACCAGCGTCTCGGAGCTGGGGCCGCGCTCCCCGCGCTCCAGCAGCGACGCGAAGCTCACGGAGATGCCACACCGGGAGGCGAAGTCCTCCTGGGTGAGCCCCCGCCGCTCGCGCAGCGCGCGGATGCGCCGGGCGAGCGCCTGCAGGGGAACCCTCGGGTCCGGCACCGACGGGGAACTGGAGCGCATGGCCAACCCATGTTAGCGCAAGCCCTGGAGTTCCGGGCCTCGTGCCCAGGAGGACCACCCGCCCATGCCGCCCGCCATCGAGGGAATCCAACACTACTTCCGCAAGGCCGCGCGCATCATGGACGTGGGCGAGCGCATCGAGACCCTGCTCGCCACGCCCCTGCGCGAGGTGAAGGTGCAGGTGTCCATCGAGCTGGACACGGGGGAGATCCGCACCTTCCACGGCTACCGCATCCAGCACGACAACAGCCGCGGCCCCATGAAGGGCGGCCTGCGCTTCCACCCCTCCATCACCCAGGAGGAGTGCGTCACGCTCGCCTCGCTGATGACGTGGAAGACGGCCGTGGTGAACCTGCCCTACGGCGGCGCCAAGGGCGGCATCGCGGTGGACCCCACCCAGCTGTCGCTCAAGGAGATGGAGCGGCTCACGCGCAAGTACGTGGACCAGGTGCAGGACCTCATCGGCCCCACGCGTGACATCGCCGGCCCGGACGTCAACACCAACCCCCAGGTGATGGCGTGGATGATGGACCAGTACTCGCGCTTCCACGGGCACTCGCCCGCCATCGTCACCGGCAAGCCCCCCGAGCTCTACGGCACCCGCGGCCGGGACGCCGCCGCCGGCCGCGGCCTGCTCTACATCACCCGGGAAATCCTCCGGGACACCGGCATGCCCATGCGCGGCACGCGCTTTTCCCTCCAGGGCTTTGGCAACGTGGGCAGCCACACCGCCCAGCTGCTCTGGCAGGACGGCGGCGTCATCATCGCCGTGTCGGACGTGTACGGCGGCGTCTACAACCCCCAGGGCCTGGACGTCCCCGGCCTCTTCGAGCACGTCAAGCGCACCGGCACCGTCACCGGCTTCGGCGGCGGCCAAGCCTGCTCCAACGAGGACGTGCTCGCCTCGGACTGCGACGTGCTCATCCCGGCGGCCATCGGCGGTGCTTTGAACCGCAACAACGCGGGCCAGGTGCGCGCCCGGCTCGTCATCGAGGGCGCCAACGGCCCTACCGAGCCCGAGGCGGACGAGATTTTGGAGAAGCGCGGCGTGCTCGTGGTGCCGGACATCCTCGCCAACGCGGGCGGTGTCACCGTCAGCTACTACGAGTGGGTGCAGAACCTGCAGCACCTCTCCTGGGAGGAGGAGCGGGTGAACGCCGAGCTCGAGCGGACGATGAAGGAGGCGTACGACCGGGTGGCGCAGCTGGCGCGCTCGCGCAAGGTGACCCTCCGTACCGCGGCGTACATTCTCGCCATTGGCCGGGTGGGCAAGGCCACGGTGCTGCGCGGAATCTGACCCGCCGCGACCGCCCGCCCGCCCGCCTCTTTCGCGCGGGCCGGGCTTCGGTTATGGGGCGCCCACACGCCCATGGTGACGCTCCAGGACATCGAGGCCGCGCAGCAGCGCATCGCCGACTCCATCCACCGCACCCCCTGCCCGCGCTCCGAGCACTTCAAGGATTTGACGGACTGCTCGGCGCTGTACTTCAAGCTGGAGAACCTCCAGCTCACCGGGGCGTTCAAGGAGCGCGGCGCGCTCAACACGCTCCTGTCGCTCTCCGCCGAGGAGAAGGCCCGCGGCGTCATCGCCGCCTCGGCGGGCAACCACGCCCAGGGGCTCGCCTACCACGCGGGTCGCCGGGGGGTGTCCAGCATCATCGTGATGCCCGAGCGCACGCCCATCATCAAGGTGACACGCACGCGCAGCTACGGCGCGCAGGTGGTGCTGCACGGGGCCAACTTCGACGAGGCCTTCGCCGAGGCGGTGCGCCTGCAGGAGCGCGACAACCGCGTCTTCGTGCACCCCTTCAACGATCCCCGCGTCATCGCGGGCCAGGGCAGCATCGGCCTGGAGCTGCTCGAGCAGTGCCCGCAGATGGACTTCGTGCTGGTGCCCGTGGGCGGCGGCGGGCTCATCTCCGGCGTGGCGTGCGCCCTCAAGGAGACCAACCCGCGCATCAAGATCATCGGCGTGCAGGCCTCGAGCATCGCGAGCATGAAGGCGTCGGTGGACGCGGGCGCGCTCACCGAGGTGGCCTCGGGCACCACCATCGCGGACGGCATCGCCGTCAAGCGCCCCGGGGACTACACCTTCGGGATGATCCAGCGCTACGTGGACGACATCCTCACCGTGGACGAGGAGGAGATCGCCAACGCCATCCTCCTCTTGCTCGAGCGCGAGAAGACGGTGTCCGAGGGCGCGGGCGCGGTGGGGCTCGCGGCGCTCATCAACGGCAAGCTGCCCGCGGCGCGGGGCCGCAAGGTGGTGGTGCTGCTGTCCGGCGGCAACATCGACGTCAACCTGGTCAGCCGCATCATCGAGCGCGGCCTCGTCAAGGGCGGCCGGCTCGTGCGCCTCATCGTGCGCATGCCGGACCGGCCGGGCATGCTCGCGAGGCTCACGGCGGAGATCGCCCAGCAGGGCGCCAACGTGGTGGAGATCTACCACAACCGCGCCTTCTCCAAGGCGGGCCTGGGCGAGGTGGCGGTGGAGGTGACGCTCGAGACGCGCGGGCGCCCCCACATCGAGGAGCTGATGGGCAGCCTCGGGCAGAAGGGCTGGCAGGTGGTGGAGGAGACCTGACATGGACACCCTCCCCCGCCGCGGCGCGCTCCTGGGGGGCGCGGCCGCGCTGCTGTTCGCCCTGCCCTGGCTCACCTACTGGAGCGCCATCTTCCGCCGCTACGGCATGCGCGACGACTACGCCATCCTGCGCGAGGCGCTGGAGGAGCCGGGGAAGATCGTCCGCGTGTGCTCCACCTTCGGGCGGCCCCTGTACGGACTCTTGCTGGAGGCGTCCCTGCGCGGCGCGGACAGCATCGGGGACCTCTCCGAGCTGCGCCTGCTCGCCGTGACGGGCCTGGGCCTGCTCGCCGTGGCCGTCTTCCTCCTGCTCGTGCGCGAGGGCTGGGCCTGGGGCCCCGCGGCCCTGTTCGCCGCCTTCCTGCCGCTCACGCCGTCCGCGCAGGTCATCGTGAGCTGGGGCATCTGCTGGCCGCACACGGTGGCGATGCTGCTGGGCGCCGGAGCCTTCGCGCTCGCCCCGCGCCGCTGGCCGTTCACGGTGCTGGGCCTCGCGGCGGCGACGCTCACCTATCAGGTCAGCGGCCTCGTCTACGCCGTGCTGGTGGCCGCGGCGCTCGTGGCCCGGCGCGACACGTCGCTCCCGGAGACGGGACGCTGGCTCGCGCGGCACCTGGGCCTGCTCGCCCTGGGCCTCGGCCTCGCGTACGTCACCACCCAGGTGGCCTTCCGCTCGGGCTGGATGACGCCCTCGCCGCGGCTCACCTTCGAGCGGCACTTCTGGGACAAGGCCGTGTGGGTCGTCACCCACGTCCTCCCCAACGGCCTCGCCCTGGGCGCGCTCAACCGCACCACGGGCGCGCCCCCCGTGGGCTATCCGCTCATGGTGGGGGTGAGCCTGGTGCTCGTGGCCGGGGGCGTCGCGCTGGAGGGCCGTCGCGAAGGCCTCGCCGCCAGCGGCCGGTGGTTGCTGGGCCTGGTGTTGCTGTCGGGTACGGCCTGCTCCATCAGCTTCCTCGCCGGCGAGCGCTGGCCCACCTACCGCACCCTCTTCGCCCTCACCGGCGTGTGCGGCGTCTTCTTCGCCGCCTCGCTCGTGAACCTCGGGGCGTGCTGGCCCGGGAGGGGACCGCGCGTGGCCTCGGGCGTGCTCGCGGGGCTCGTGGCGGTGAGCGCGTGGCTCGCGCACCGCCAGACGCTGGAGCTGTTCGTCGAGCCCCAGGGCCGGGAGCTCGCGCTGATGGAGGAAGGCGCCCGGCAGGTGGTGCCCTCGGCGCGCCCGCGCGTCTTCGTGCTCACCGCGCTCCAGTCGGACACCTCGGCGCCTCAGCGCTACCTGGACGAGTTCGGCTCGGTGTCCGTGGACGCCGAGTGGGTGGCCAAGGAGATGTGGAAGGCGGTGGTGCGCGAGCGCTTCCCCCAGGAGCGCGACGTGAGCCGCCTGTACCGCTTCGCCACGGGCCGCGTGGCGCCCGAGCGTCGCCAGTACGACATCCTCGTGGACATGCGCCGCCTGCGCCGGGGCCCCTGAGCGCGGAAATCCGAGGACGTGACGCCCGGGGTTCTGTTACAGTGAACCACGTCGGAGGTCACGTCCATGAACGAGGCAGGACAACCGCACGGGGCGCCCCGGCGGTGGAGGACCGAGCGGCCCCCACCGGGGCTGGAGGACGCGACGCCGCCCGCGCTCGGCGAGCACGTGGACGGCTACCGGCTGGAGGCCCGGCTGGGCGCGGGTGGCCAGGGCACGGTGTACCGGGCCCGGCGCGCGGGCCGGCTCTACGCGCTCAAGTTCCTCCCCCTGGCGCGCGGCGGGTGGCCCTGGCGGGAGCTGGAGGTGGGGCTGCGGCTGCGGCGCCTGGGGTCGGCATGCGTGCTCGGCCATGGCCAATGGCCCGCGGACCACCCCACTCACCTCTTCCTGGTCCTGCCCTACGTGAGGGGTCGTCCGCTGGAGGCCTGGGCTCGGGAGGAGAACCCCTCGGCGCGCGCGGTGGCGCGGGTGATGCGCGAGCTCGCGCGGCAGGTGCGGTACATCCACCGCGCGGGCGTGGTGCACCGGGACGTGAAGGCGTCCAACGTGCTCGTGCGGGACGTGGATGGCGGGGCGGTGCTGGTGGACTTCGGGGTGGGCACGTACCTCGGGGCGCCGCACATCACCCATCCCCTCGCCCTGCCCGGCACGCCGTACTACCGCAGCCCCGAGGCCCTGCGCTTCCGCCGCGAGCACGTGGGCGAGTTCTCCCCGGCGCGGCCCTCGGATGACCTGTGGGCGCTGGGCGTGCTGCTCTACTGGCTGCTCACGCACAGCTACCCCTTCGAGCCCCGCTCGGCCCTGGAGGACGAGGGCGGCCTCGCGGACCGGATCCTCCAGGAGACGCCCGAGCCGCCCCATGTGCGCAACCCGCGCGCGCCCCGGGCGCTGGGCGAGCTGTGTCTGCGCCTGCTGGACAAGGCGCTCGACGCGCGCCTCCCCGACGCTGGCGCCCTGGACACGGCCCTGGAGGCCCTGGAGCGGGCGGCGGACCCGACGTGGGACGCGCCCCTGTGCCAGCCGTGGTCCCCCGACACCGCCACCACGCCCCAGGACGGGCCGCTCACGCCGGGAGACCGGAGGGACAAGGCCCTGCGCCTGCGGGACTACGCGCGGCGCCACGCCCGGCGAGGCGCGCCCCGGCCCCGGGAGGAGGCCTCCACGGACGCGGGCGGGCACGAAGCACCCCCGCCCGCGCGACGCATCACCCGGCCCGTTCTGCTCGGAATGGGCCTCATGCTGCTGCTTCTCGCCCTGACCGTTCTCGTCTCGACGTCGGAGGTGACCACGTCGAGCGAGCCACCCGAAGGTCACCCCACGCACAGCGCCCACGCGGCGCCCACCCAGGACAACATGCTCATGAAGACCTTTCGACTGACCCAGGCCTGCATCTCCGCCTGGGCGCTGGGACAACTCGCCTGCGCGACCCCTCAGGCGGCCAGGCCTGTCCTGCCCCCTGAAGAGGAGTGCCCTCCCGAGGCCTGGCTCTACATGCGGGAATGGGGAGTCGGGCCCGGAGGCAAATACCTCGCGACGTTTCCGAACGAGAGCCACGTGGCACCTGTCGTCGTTCAGCCAGACGCGCCCCTCGCCGCGCTCGAAGCGTGGGGAGAGCACCTGCCTCAAGAGACCGTCTTCACGGGTCGACTGTATTTCTCGGAGGATCGGGCCTATGGCCGCTATACGCGGGCCCAAACCCCGGACGGAAAGGTCTATCCCGTCTGCATGGAGATTTGGGATCAGGTCCCCTTTCGACGCGGTATGCCCATCGAGGCCGGTAGCAAGCCTGGCGCCATCAAGATTGTCTCGACCGTCTATCTGATGGCGGTGGCTCGCTTCGACGAGTACACCGCCCACCGGGATTGAATTCGAGGACTGACGTCGGAGGTGCCTGATAAGGTGTCCACCCAGGAGGTCACCTCTGCATGCCCGTCCCGCTCGCGATGCTGTCCTGGCTGTTGCTGACAAGCACACCTGAACCGGCGGAAGCTCGGCCCGATGCGGGAACAAGCTCGACGGGTTCACGTTCCTCCGGGACCACCGGAGCGTCACGGTCACCGCGAGAAATACGCATCAGTCCAGGGCGGGGACTGCTGCTGATCTTCGACGCCCCCCTCACTCGGGACGGAATCGTATTGGAGGCGCGAGAATCCTTCCGGCACGTGACGTTGTCGGCGGATGGCCTGCTGCTCACCCTCTTGCCCTCGCGTGAACTGCGGATGGGAAGGCGCCTGACCTTGACCCTCCAGTTCGTGAACGAGGCCGAGCCCAACCCGCTCGATCTCGTTCTCGTGGTGTCACCTCAATCGGAGCCGCAGTGGGAGGTCTCCAGACGCCTCGCTCCTTCCGATCGCGCTCACACAGAAGCCGAGGAGAGCCGCACGCGGCTCCAGGAATGCCAGACGGCATTGCTCCTGGCGACAAAGGAACAGGACAGACATGAAGGTCTGATGCGAATGCTCATCCAGGGCCAACTCTCGTCGGCGGGAATCGCCAGCATGTCCATCACAGCCCACCTCATCATCGGTCAACCCGAGACATTTCGCGTCCGCAACGCCGTCAGCTATCGGGCCGCGGATGGGAGCATGCGCATGCCCAGGATGCGCCTGGCCGTGGATCTCCAATTGACGAATCACGGTTCGACCCCCTGGACCCCCACCCAGGCCCGACTCGTCACGCCGACCGGAGAATGGCCCGCCGAGGTGTGGTCACCCCAGCCCATTCTTCCCAAGAGCACCGGGCGGGTTCTCATCGAAGTCGACCTCCCAGGAAATGCGACCCCCGGCCCAAGCACCCTCAAGCTCTGGAATCAGGAAGCCACACGAACGGCGACGATTTCGGGCGTGCGCTTCCCGTGACCGTGCGACCGAGACCTACCCGCTCACACGTCTTGAACCCGTGCGCCACGGCCACCTCAGCGGCCCTCCCCCTCCGCCGGACGACCGACCTCCGCCCGATGACGGACGCTCGGCCGCGCGGGATCATGGGATAAGCGAGAGAATGAAGAAGTACGTCTCGTGGAGCCTGCGCATTCTCGGCGGCCTCCTGCTCGTCGGGCTCCTGCTGATCGTCACCCTGCTTTTCTTCGGCAACAACATCCGCAGGTTCATGGGCCTGGCCACGACCAGCATGCCGGGAGAGGAGTTCCAGCCCCCCCGCGAGCCCAGACCGTTGCAGGACTTCAGCAGGAACTCCAGCAAGCGATTCAAGCCCTCCGAGGCCCTGGCCACCGACGAGCCCGTCCCCGGGTCCCCGCGCAGGGCGGGCAGCACCCACGAGGAGCCCCCGTCCAACCCCTACATCTGCGTGAGCCATGACCGCTTCTCCACCTTCGCGGTGGACGTGGACACGGCCGCCTACACCCTCTTTCGCCGCTCCATGGCCGAGGGCCGCCCGCCGCCGCGCGACGCGGTGCGCGTGGCGGAGTGGGTGAACTACTTCCAGTACCGCTACCCCGCGCCCCAGGAAGGGGACTTCCACGTGGACCTGGAGGGCGCGCCCTCGCCGTACACTCCGGGCTGGCACCTCATCAAGGTGGGCGTCCAAGGGCGCGTCGTCCCCGCCGCGCAGCGCAAGCCCGCCCACCTCGTCTTCCTGGTGAACACCGGTGACTCCATGTCCAGTCAGGACAAGCTGCCGCTCGCCCAGAAGGCCCTGAAGCTGCTGGTGCGGGGACTCAACCCCCAGGACACCGTGGCGCTCGTCACCTCCGCGGGCGGCGTGCGGGACGTGCTGCCCCCCACCCCCGCCACCGAGCGCGACACCCTCTTCACCGCCATCGACTCGCTGAGCGCCAAGGGATCCGCCACCCTGGGCAGTGGTCTGGAGCTCGCCTACCGGCACGCGGCGAGGCACGCCCGCCCCGACCGCGTCTCGCGCGTCATCGTGCTCACCGACGGCGATGCCCACCTCGACGGCACCTCGGCGAGCGTGCTGTACGAGAACATCCGGGGCTACGTACAGGAGGGTGTCACCCTGTCCACCGTTGGCTTCGGCCTGGGCGGCTCCCGCGATGGTGTGCTCGATCGCCTGGCCGCCAAGGGCAACGGCCACGCCTACTACATCGACAGCGAGGACGAGGCGCGCCGCCTCTTCCAGGACAAGCTCTCGGGCACGCTGGAGGTCATCGCCCAGGACGTGAAGGTGCAGGTGGAGTTCAACCCCGACGCCGTCAACACCTACCGGCTGATGGGCTACGAGGACCGGGACCTCGCCGACAAGGACTTCCGCGACGACAAGGTGGATGCCGGGGAGATTGGCGCCGGGCATACCGTCACCGCGCTCTACGAGGTGAAGCTCGTCGGCACGCACTCGACCCTGGCCCTGGTGCGGGTGCGCGCCAAGCGGCCCGGCGGCGTCGAGGCCGCCGAGCAGCGCTTCCTCCTGGAGCGGGGCCAGGTGCACGACTCGCTGCAACGCGCCTCGGCCAACCTGCGCTTCGCCGCCGCCGTCGCGGGCACCGCCGACATCCTCCGGGGTGAATCCCACGCCGAGAGCTGGAACCTGGCCGCCGCCGAGGTCCTCACCGAGGCCGCCTTGGACGGCATGAGCGACCGCGCCGAGTTCCTCGGCCTGCTGCGCCGCCTGCGCGGGATGGTGTCCCGCCCCGTGACCCGCGCCACCCCCTGAAGCGACCAGGACGGCGCCGCGCGTGGCGCTCTCGCGGTGGGGCGCGACGCGGCGCTTCAGCGCCCCGATGGACTCCAGCCGAGCCCGCCACCTGGGTCATTCTTTACCGCTTTACGGCTTTGACCTGTCTGACGGTGAGCACTTGATTTCATTGGAAGTGTTATTTACCGTTGTGGCCACCCCGCAGCACGGGTCCACCACCGAGAGGGAGTCGCTTCAATGACGATGTCGCGCAGGTTCTTCATGGGTACGGGAGTCATGGGGGGCGTGTCCCTGGCCACGGGACTGGGACTCACCGGGACCGCCTCGGCCGCCAAGACCTGCGCCGCCGTGGAGCACGGGCGGGAGGATGAGTTCATCACGGAGACGGCACAGTCGATCGGCAAGTTCATCGAGGAGCAGCCCGAGGCCGAGGGCCTGCGGGATCTCGAGCAGTTCATGAAGAACCACTACCCCGTGGAGTTCGGCTCGGAGGACGATCGGATCCTGCAGGGCGCGCTCTACATGGAAGCGCGGCGGCTCTTCGAGATGCGCGCCGAGCGGCCCTCCCACGAGAAGCTGGTCGAGGGCCTGTCCTCGCCGATCGACGTGAGCCCGATGAACCCGGATTACTTCCGGCGGATGCTGGAGCGCACGAAGGCGCGCATCGCCTGTGATCCCCTCTTCGCCGAGGAGCACGCCGAGGCCGCGGAGCGGTTCATTGGCCTCACCCTCGGGATCAACTGCCACGGCCGCTGGTGGCTGTGTGGCGGCATCATCGTGGTGGTCGTCGTGGTCGTGGTCATCCTCCTCTAGGGCCGCGGAGTCCCTGAGAACGCGGGAAGGCAGGTCGGGTGAGACGACCCGATGCCTTCCACCCGTCGAGCGGCGCGCGCTATCGTCCCGGACCGGACGAGGCCCGGGGGGCCCATCTCTGACACGGGAGACGCCGCGCCATGAGCCGTTCGCCGAAGCAGCCACTGCTCGACCTGACGTGTGGGCTCGTCGAGTCCCGGAGCCTCGCGCAGTTCCAGGAGCGCACGGAGTCGCTCCTGACGCGGCTGTTCGACGCGGACCACGTGGCGTTCTGCCAGATGCATCCGGACCTGCCCACCGGCTTCGAGTGGCGGGCGAGCACCACGGGCCATTTCCTCCAGAGCTACCACCAGTGGTACCCGGACGACTTCGTCTTCCAGTCGCTCTCGCAAAATCCCAACACCGCCTGGAGTGACCTGGAGATGCTCCGGGGCAAGAAGCTCCACGACACGGAGACGTATCGGCGCAGCCGGGAGTCGCACCTGCGCCTGCGGCACGTGCTCGCGGTCCTGCTCGTGCCCGAGCACCAGGTGGGCAGTGGCGCGGTCGCGCTGTACAGCGACCGCGTCCGGGCCTTCTCCGCGACGAAGCAGCGCCTGTTGCAGCAACTCACCCCCGCCCTGTCCGGGGCGTTCCAGAACTTCGCGCGCTTCGGCGCGCTGTCCGCGCACAGTCAGCTGATGGAGGAGCTGCTCCGCCAGGAAGGCGCCCACGCCATCGTGCTGGATGCCCGGCGGCGGGAAGGCTTCCGGACGGAGGCCGTCACGGCCCTCCTGGAGCGGTGGTTCCCCTCCCGCTCGGACCGGGACGAGGACGGAATCCCCCGGGCCTGGAAGGAGCGGATGGACGCGTTCCTGGCGGGGAGTGCCGTGGTCACGTCCACCCCCCTCGTGTGGCGGGAGGAGCGGGGGACGAGCTCCCTGGAGGTGTGCTTCACCCGACTGCCGCGCATCGAGGGCCGCGACCTGTGGGAGCTCCGGCTCAAGGAGCTCCACGCGATCCCCGAGGCGTGGCGACGGATCCTGACGCCCAGAGAATTCGAGGTGGCGACCCTCATCGCCCAGGGCCTGTCCAACCAGGACATCGCCACCGCGCTCGCCATCAAGGAGGGCACGGTGAAGGACCACGTCGAGGCGTCCTTCAAGCGCTTGGGGGTGACCTCGGGCCGGACCGGGCTGCTCGCCCTGGCCCGACGCTCCTAGGCGAAGAGCCCCAGGTAGAGCACCCGGGTGGTGCGCGCGGACAAGAGCAGCGCGTCCCGCGCCTCCGGCTCCTCCAGGGAGCCCAACAGCGACGTCAGCTCCGCCACGTGCCCCTCATCCGTGGGGCCATGCGCCCTCAAGAAGGTGACGGCCTTGCGGATGTTGGGGATGGTGTCCGCCGCGAGCATCCGCTCCACGGACTGGCTCGCGCGGCTCACGGACAGGTACTCCAGCACGTAGGCCGTGCCGAGGAACGCCTCGGGCCGGCCGCAGCGCGAGGTGAAGCGGTTCCACGCCACGTAGGCGGTGGTCGCGGGGTTGGGCATCTGCCGCTCGACGCGCTCGGCGGACCAGCCCAGTTGCCGCAGGTCCGACAGCAGCCAGCGCTCGTGCCCGCGCTCCTCGTCGGCCTTCTGCTGCAACAGCTCCCCCAGCCAGGAGTTCGGGTTCAGGCGCTTCATGCGCCGCCCCGCCTCGGCCATCAGGGGCGTGCTCCACCGCGCGTAGTGGTACGTCTGGATGAGGTAGTGGACGTAGCGGTCCTTGTCGATGCTGCCGTCGAAGAGCCGCCGGGCCTCGGGGTGCGCGTCCAACTCCGCGAGCAGCGTGCGCGCCTCGTGCTCCAACAGGGTGAGCCAGTTCATCGGGGAGGGGTTCTCGGTGGGCGTGTGCATGGACGTCTCCTGTTCGGGCCCCGGGAAGGGGACCGTGGGTGGTGAGGTGAAGAGGTGTGGGGGGAAAAGTCGGGCGCGACTCAGCCGCGCGAGGTGCGGGCGGTCAGCTTGTCGAACAGCGCCCGGGTGCTGGCGGGCGTGGCGTCGAGCGCCGCGACCAGGGGCAGGGAGAAGCGGCGGAAGCCCGCGTCATAGAGGGGCTCGGCGATGAACCGCGCGCCCAGCTTGCCGGAGAAGAGCGACAACACCCGGGGCAGGCGCAGGCCCTCCAGGTGCCCCTGGTGGGCGCGCGCCCGCTCCTCGGGGGTGTAGAGGGGCGCGGTCGGGACCTCCGGCGACGGAGGCGAGACGAGCGTCCGCGCGCGCCACCGGGTGCTCAGCAGCCCCTGGTGGGCCGCCACCTGGTGGAGGAGGCGCGCGTCCTCGGCCGAGTCCGTCTCCGTGTTGGCGGAGGCGATCCAGTGCGTCACGCCCCGCAGGCGGCTCTCCTGATAGAGCCCGGCGTGCAACCGCATGAGGACCGCGGAGTGGCGCCAGTCCTTGAGGATGCAGAAGCGGGTGGTCTCGGCGAACACCAGGCCCGGCCCCGCCAGGTCCGTGAGGTCCACCTTGCTCTCCAGATCGATGCCCAGCCGGTGTCCGGTGGCGCGGGCCACCTCGGGGTTGGGCAGCAGCAGGCGGGCGGTGGCCACGGGCACGTCCTCCGCGTAGACGATGACGTGCGCGGTGGTGGCCAGGGTGTCGAAACCATTGTTCTCCCGAGGCACGCCATGGGGCGTGCGTCCGAGCAGCTCCAGCTCCTCGCCGAAGACTTTCCAGCGCACGCGCAGCGCATCATCGAGCTGCCGCTGGGTGGCGGCGATGTGACAGGTCAGTGTGGCCATGAACCCCTCCTGACGGGTCGGCGTCGTGCCGAACCGTGCATTCAGGAAACTGTTCGGGGCCCGAGGCGCGAGTGCGCCGCGGCCGTCGTTTTTTCCCCTCTGCGGCCCCCCCCGAAAGGGGTATGGGCCCCCGGCACCGTCTTCCCTAGCTTCTTCGACAGCGGGGAGGTGCGCATGTCGTCGAGGGAGCGGATTTTGGTCATCTCGGGTCCGATAGGCGCGGGCAAGTCCACGCTCGCCGAGGGACTCGTCGCGCGCCACGGAGCGCACCGTGTCAGCTCCCGGGCGTTGTTGCTCGCGCGTCTGGAGGGACGCGGCGAGGACCGGCGCTCGCTCCAGGAGGCGGGGGCGGCGCTGGATCGGGAGACGGGCGGGCGCTGGGTGGCGGACAGCGTGAAGGAGCTCCTCCAGCGCGCGGAGGTGCCCCCATCCCTGCTCGTCGTGGATTCCGTCCGTGTCGCCGCCCAGGTCGAGTCCCTGCGAGAGGCCCTGGGCTCCCGGGTGCTCCACGTGCACTTGACCGCGCCCGAGCCGGAGCTCGCGGCGCGGTACGACCAGCGGCGTGCCCACGCGGCGTCCGATCCCGAGCGCACCTCGTTCGCGGAGGCCCGCGCCGACACCACGGAGCGCGGCGTGGAGGCGCTCGCGACGCGGGCGGACCTGGTGTTGGACACCCACCGCCATCCCACCGAGGCCGTGCGCGTCCAGGTCTCCGCCCTGCTCGGGTTGTACGGCCGGGACGCGGAGCGGCTCGTCGACGTGCTGGTGGGCGGCCAGTATGGCAGCGAGGGCAAGGGCCAGATCGCCGCCTACCTCGCCCCCGAGTACGACGTCCTCGTGCGGGTGGGGGGGCCCAACGCCGGACATCGCGTGTACGAGGAGGGCGTTCCCTATACCTTCCACCTCCTGCCCTCGGGGACGCGGGTAGCCCCCCGGACACGGGTGGTGCTGGGTCCTGGAGCCACGCTCGACCTGACGGTACTTCAGCAGGAGATCGCCGACTGTCGGCTCGAGCCGGGGCGGCTCTTCATCGACCCCCAGGCACTCCTCATCGAGCCCGAGGACGTCGCGTTCGAGGAGGCGTCCTTGCGCCAGCAGATCGCATCGACAGCACGAGGCGTGGGGGCCGCGGCCGCGCGCAAGGTGCTGCGCACGGCGGCGCGGCTCCCGGTGCGCTTCGCCCGGGACATCCCGGAGCTCGGGCCCTACCTGCGTCCCACGCGGGAGGTGCTGGAGGACGCCTACGCGCGGGGAGGCCGGGTGCTCGTCGAGGGAACCCAGGGGGCGGGCTTGAGCCTGCACCATGGGGACTACCCCTACGTGACCTCGCGGGACACGACGGCGAGCGGGTGCCTGGCGGAGGCCGGCATCGCGCCCGGGCGGGTGCGCAAGACGCTCCTGGTGTGCCGCACCTACCCCATCCGGGTGCAGAACCCAGAGAGAGGGACGGAGGAAGGGACGGGCACCTCGGGGCCCATGGTCGCAGAGCTGTCCTGGGAGGAGATCGCCCGGCGCTCGGGCCTGCCGCTGGACGAGCTGCGCGCCCAGGAGCGGACCTCGACGACGAACCGTCAGCGGCGGGTCGCCGAGTTCGATTGGGCCCTGCTGCGCAAGGCCGCCGCGCTCAACGCCCCCACGGACGTGGTGCTGACCTTCCTGGACTACCTCGCCGCGGGCCACCGCTCCGCCCGACGCATCGAGCAGCTGACTCCCGAGGCGCACCGCCTCATCGAGGGCATCGAGCGGGTCGCCCAGTCCCCCGTGTCGCTGCTGTCCACGGGCTTCGGGTTTCGGAGCATCCTCGACCGGAGGGCGTGGTGAGCGGCATGGACGCGAAGGCCTTCGCCGAGCGGTTCCCCCAGCTCTTCCACATGGCGGAGGCGGGCAGCTGGCCGAGCATCCAGCGCCACGGGTTGTTGAGCACCTCGGCGCTCCTGGAGCTCTTCGAGGTCCAGGGCGAGCGCCGGGTGGCCCTGGAGGCGCGGCATCGGCCCGAGTCGGTCGCGCTCCAGCACCCCCGGCACGGGACGGCGGTCGTCCGGGACCAGAAGCCCATGGATGACCAGGGGCTCGCGCGGAGCCTGGGTGGGGGTTTGTCCCCGACGGACTGGTACCGGCTGCTCAACGCCCGGGTCTTCTTCTGGGTCAGCGCCGAGCGGCTCACCCGGCTGCTCGGGGCCCGAGCGTACCGGGACAAGCGGCAGACGGTGCTGACGGTGGACACCGCGCGGCTGCTGGCGCGTCACGAGGCGCGTGTCCTGCTCTCCCCCATCAACAGTGGGGCGACCAAGCCGTTCCCCGCGCCCCGGGGGCCGGACACCTTCCTGTCCCTGGCGCGCTACCCGTTCGCCTACTGGGACCAGAAGAGAAAGCGCCGGGAGCCGGTGGTGGAGCTGACCGTGGAACATTCCGTGCCCGACATCCGGGAGCTCGTGCTGCGGGTCGAGGACTACGAGGCGGGCCACCCCGTCGCGACCCCATAGCCCGAGCGGGCGGGAGTCAAGGGGGGAGCGGGCCGCTCGCCCTCGATGGGGCGGCTCGGCCATAATGGGGGGTACCCCGATGCGTGCACTCCTCCTGTCCGCCCTGTTGTCCGCCGCCCCGCCGCCCTCCGCCGCCCAGGCCCAGAAGCTCGCCGAGCAGGAGCAGTGGGACGAGCTGTACCTCGCCTGGGCCGCCGTCAAACCCCAGGGCTACTCCGCCCCCGACCGCCGCGCCGTCGCCCTCGCCCTCGGCAAGGGCTGTGACGCCCTGTCCGGCACCGATGCCGTCATGGCGTATTCGCTGGGCGAGCGCGCCGTGCTCTTCGAGGAGACCGTGCCCGGCCTGCGCTGTCTGGCGAAGACCTCGCTCGCCACCGAGCAGCGCGGCGGCGCCGAGGAGGCCCTGCGCCGGGGCCACAAGCGCTTTCCCAAGGAGGGCGCCTTCGCGCTGGAGCTCGGGCGGCTCTTGCTGGAGGACAAGGATGCCCAGGGCGCGCTCGAGGTGCTCCAGCGCATTTCCCCGCGCGCGCCCGAGGCGGAGCAGGCCCGGGAACTCCTGGAGAAGGCCCGAGGCGCCTCCAGCGAGGAGCGCGAGGCCCGCTCCCAGGCGCGCGCCATCGAGCGGCGCTTCTCCGGCGAGGGGGACAGCGCGGGGCTGCCCCCCGCCGCCCCGAGCACCTCCGGACTCTCCTACGCGTCCGGCGTGGGCGAGGACGGCATGCGCACGCGCGCCAACAGCCGCTTCATCGTGAAGTACTTCAACAACGCGCGCGACTTCAGCCAGCGCGCCGAGTACGAGGGCCGCATCGTCGCCGCGCTCGACGAGGCGCATGGCCACACCCGCCAGGTGCTCGGCGAGGCGCGCGAGGCGCCCGTGGACGTCGTGCTCTACACCCGCGAGGAGTTCCGCACCCACCAGGGCGCCGCGCTCGCGCGCACCGTGGCCGGGCTGTACTCGGCCGGCGCCATCCGCATCAACGACGCCGCGGAGCTCACCCGCCAGACCAAGGCCACGCTCGTGCACGAGTACGTCCACGCCGTGGTGGATGACCTCGTCCAAGCCGCGCGCGGCGGCCAGCACGTGCCCGTCTGGCTCAACGAGGGCCTGGCCGAGTACGTGGAATGGCGCTACCTGGGCCACGACAAGCCCCCCGTCCAGATGGCCAACCGCCTGCGCGGCGCCGCCCAGGCCGACCAGCTGCCCTCCCTGGAGCAGATGTCCGGCCAGTCCCTCATCTCCCTGGGGGATCCGGGGCTGGCGTACGCGACCTCGGCCATGGCCGTGCGGGAGCTGATGGCCGACGGAGGGCCCGGCCGCCTGCTCAGGCTCATCCGCGAGGTGGGCGAGGGCGCCCCCTTCGAGCAAGCCCTGCGCGACCGCTACGGCCGGACGATTCCAGAATTGAACGAGGCCGTGAAGGCCGCTCTCTCGCGCAGGTAACAGGCGGGCGGAATCCACGGACGCGAAGTTTACCCCCCTGTCCGAGTCTCCTAGAGTCCGGCTGGGAAATTTCTTGCTTGGCGCTGCACCGGGAGCACCGGTTCCCCCGGTTCGCAGCGAGGTGACGGATGTCCGACACACGCGCGGCGATGAGGGAGTACCGCTTCTTGAACGAGAAGCGGGCACGGGGGAGTTTCTCTCCCGTCGAGGAGGCTCGTTGGAACGAGCTCCGGGGCCAACTGGGAGACCCGGGGGCCACGGGGGCGGAGCCGATGGTCGCGGAAGCCGCGCCTCAGGGCTACTACGGCGAGGACGGCCAGTGGTACGCCTACCCCGCCGACTACACCGCCCCGCAGCAGCCCCAGGGCTACTACGGCGAGGACGGCCAGTGGTACGCCTACCCCGCCGACTACACCGCCCCGCAGCAGCCCCAGGGCTACTACGGCGAGGACGGCCAGTGGTACGCCTACCCCGCTGACTACACCGCCCCGCAGCAGCCCCAGGGCTACTACGGCGAGGACGGCCAGTGGTACGCCTACCCCGCCAACTACGACGCCCAGCAGCCCCAGGGCTACTACGGCGAGGATGGCCAGTGGTACGCCTACCCCACGAGCGATGACGCCCAGGCCCAGGCGCCCGCCGCCGAGACGCTGACCGCCGAGGAGCCGGTGGCCGAGGCCGCGCAGTTCGAGGCGCCCGCCCCCGTGACGCCGTTCGTGCTGCAGACCACCCTCGAGGTGGACACCTCCGCCCTGGACCTGTCCGCCGCCGAGCCCGACATGCCCGTGATGGAGGCGGAGTCCTCCTGGGCGGACGTCGAGCCCGAGCCCGCGGAGCCCGCGCCGCTCGAGCCCATGGCCGAGGAGGTCTTCGAGGTCGCCGACACGGACCTCGCGCCCGTCAGCGCCGCCACGCCCCTGCCCGAGCCCATCATCGAGTCCGTCGACATGGGGGACTGGGAAGACAGCCCCGCGCCCGAGCCGGAGCCCGTCCTGGCGGCGCCCGAGCCCGTGCAGGAGCTGGGCGAGGACGACTTCTCCTCCCTCAACAACGATGAGAGCGCCGCTTCCGCCGTGCCCCCCCGGGCCGCCGCGCCGCGCGTGGAGGAGCTGAGCCCCACCCAGACGCTCGACATCCCCGCGACCGACATCTCGGTGCTCGACGCCTCGGGCCACCTGCCTCCGTCCGAGGAGCCCGTGCAGCCCGTCTCCGAGGAGTGGGAGTCCACGGCGCCGTCCTCCGCCGACGCCTGGGAGGAGGGGGACGTGCCCCGCGCGTTCGACTCCGACGAGGACGGCCTGGCCGACGCGGATCGCATGGAGGTCACCGCCTCCTACGCCCTGCCCTCCTACCCCTCGAGCGTCACCCCGCCTCCGCCGGCGCCCGCGCCGCTCGCCCTGGAGGAGAGCCCCACGTTCGATGTGTCCGAGCTCGAGGCCTCGCCCGAGCCGCGCGATGCCTACCCCGCGGTGGAGACGCCCTGGGAGACGCCCGTGGACGAGCTCTCGGCCAGCACGCCGGTCGCGGAGGCGCCCACCTTCGACATGGAGGCGCTCGGCGCCGAGGTGGAGCCCGAGCCGGCGCACGTGTCCCCCCACGTCACCACGCTGGAGCTCAACCCCGTGCAGGTGGGGCCGGACCTCGTGGCGGATACCGTCGAGGTCGCCGACTCGTTCGATCCCGAGGCCACCCAGCCCGGTCAGTGGGGCATGGCGGAGGAGACGTTCGACTCGGGCAGCCCGAGCGATCCGGTTCCCCTGTCCAGCGCCTCGGACTACCTGGGACACAACCTGCCCGCGGGAGGAACGTTCTCCGACGAGCCCGTGCCGCTCGAGGACATGGACACGGGTTGGAGCGCAGATCAGGCCTATGAATCCGGAGAGCGCCTGCAGTTGGAGAGCGCCGCGGAGTTCATGAGCACGCCGGAGTTCATCTCGGCCAGCGCGACCTGGGGCCACCAGCCCGGCGCGGAGGCGGAGCCCGAGCCCACCGAGGCGCACGCCGCATGGGCGGAGCCCGCCGAGGCGCAGCCCGTCCTCGAGGCCCAGGCCGAGTGGGCCGCCGAGGAAGTGCCCGCCGCCGAGGAGCAGCCCGTCCTCGAGGCCCAGGCCGAGTGGGCCGCCGAGGAAGTACCCGCCGCCGAGGAGCAGCCCGTCCTCGAAGCGCAGGCTGAGTGGAGCACGCCCATCGAGGAGCAGCCCGTCCTCGAGGCTCAGGCCGAGTGGGCCGCCGAGGAAGTGCCCGCCGCCGAGGAGCAGCCCGTCCTCGAAGCGCAGGCTGAGTGGGCCGCCGAGGAGCAGCCGGTCGCCGAGGAGCAGCCCGTCCTCGAGGCTCAGTCCGAGTGGGCCGCTGCTGAGGAGCAGCCCGTCCTCGAGGCTCAGTCCGAGTGGGCCGCTGCTGAGGAGCAGCCCGTCCTCGAGGCTCAGTCCGAGTGGGCCGCCGAGGAAGTGCCCGTCGCCGAGGAGCAGCCCGTCCTCGAAGCGCAGTCCGAGTGGGCCGCCGCTGAGGAGCAGCCCGCCGCCGAGCCTCAGGCCGAGTGGGCCGCCGAGGAAGTGCCCGTCGCCGAGGAGCAGCCCGTCCTCGAGGCCCAGTCCGAGTGGGCCGCCGAGGAACAGCCGGTCGCCGAGACTCAGTCCGAGTGGGCCGCCGAGGAAGTGCCCGTCGCCGAGGAGCAGCCCGTCCTTGAGGCCCAGTCCGAGTGGGCCGCCGCTGAAGAGCAGCCTGTCGCCGAGCCTCAGTCCGAGTGGGGCGCCGCCGAGGAGCAGCCTGTCCTCGCCGCTCAGCCCGAGTGGGCCGCCGAGGAGCAGCCGATCGCCGAGGAGCAGCCCGTCCTCGAGGCGCAGTCTGAGTGGGCCGCCGCTGAAGAGCAGCCTGTCCTCGAAGCGCAGTCCGAGTGGGGCGCCGTCGAGGAGCAGCCCGTCCTCGCCGCTCAGCCCGAGTGGGCTGCCGAGGAAGTGCCCGTCGCCGAGGAGCAGCCCGTCCTCGAGGCCCAGTCCGAGTGGGCCGCCGCTGAAGAGCAGCCTGTCGCCGAGCCCCAGTCCGAGTGGGGTGCCGCCGAGGAGCAGCCTGTCCTCGCCGCTCAGCCCGAGTGGGCCGCCGCCGAGGAACAGCCTGTCGCCGAGCCTCAGTCCGAGTGGGCCGCCGAGGAGCAGCCCGTCCTCGCCGCTCAGCCCGAGTGGGCCGCCGAGGAGCAGCCCGTCCTCGAGGCTCAATCCGAGTGGGGCGCCGTCGAGGAGCAGCCTGTCCTCGCCGCTCAGCCCGAGTGGGCCGCCGAGGAGCAGCCCGTCGCCGAGCCTCAGTCCGAGTGGGGTGCTGTCGAGGAGCAGCCTGTCCTCGCCGCTCAGCCCGAGTGGGCCGCCGAGGAGCAGCCCGTCGCCGAGCCTCAGTCCGAGTGGGGCGCCGTCGAGGAGCAGCCTGTCCTCGCCGCTCAGCCCGAGTGGGCCGCCGAGGAGCAGCCCGTCGCCGAGGCTCAGCCCGAATGGGCCACCGCCGAGGAGCAGCCCGTCCTCGAGGCTCAGTCCGAGTGGGGTGCTGTCGAGGAACAGCCCGTCCTCGCCGCGCAGCCCGAGTGGGCCGCCGAGGAGCAACCTGTCGCCGAGCCTCAGTCCGAGTGGGGCGCTGTCGAGGAGCAGCCCGTCCTCGCCGCTCAGCCCGAATGGGCCGCCGAGGAGCAGCCTGTCGCCGAGCCTCAGTCCGAGTGGGCCGCCGAGGAGCAGCCTGTCGCCGAGCCTCAGTCCGAGTGGGCCGCCGAGGAGCAGCCCGCGAGCGATCACTGGACGGCCCCGGCCGAAGCCGGAGAGGCGGCGCACGCCGGCTGGGAAGCGCCCGCCGAGCCCCAGCCGTGGATGAACACCGCCGCGCAGGCCGACTGGTCACCCCAGGAGGCCACCGCGTCCTGGGAAGCGCCCGTCGAGGAAATGCCCGTGGAAGCAGCGGGGGAATGGGCCGCCCAGGAGCCCCAGGGCGAGTGGAACGCGCCCGTCGCGGCGACGGATGGCCAGTGGGCGCAGGACTCGGAAGCGAGCGCCTGGGGGCAGGACGCCCATCAGGCCGCGCCCCTCGAGGAGCTGCCTCCGCTCGAGACCGACGTCGCCGTCATGGAGCCCGAGCCCGCCTACGCGCCGCCTCCGCCTCCGCCCGAGGAGCCCGCCGAGGCCTTCGCCCAGGCCCCCGAGCCCCAGGACATCGATGTGACCGAGGACATCGTGGAGGAGGCCCCGCTCCCGGTGCCCGTCCCCGTCGCGCCGCCTCGGGCGCCCCTGGCTCCGGCCGCCGCCGCGCCCCGGCCCGCGCCGGTGGCTCCGCCGGTGTTCACCCCGCCGGCCACCCCCACGATGGTGCCCGGCTCGCCCCTGCCCCGCGCCTCGCGCGTCGCCATGGCCGCCGTGAAGGCCCCCACCGCCGCCCCGGTGCCGGTGACGCCCGTCAACGCCTTCATCGAGGGCGAGCACCGGGTCATCATCCACACCGTGGAGGGCCAGGTGAAGCGAGGCGCCATCCGCGACGTGAACCTGCTCGACGAGGCCATCCCCCTCGAGCAGCAGGCGGGCTTCGCTCCCGAGCGCATCGCCATCCAGCGCGTCAAGGCCATCTTCTTCATGTTCGCCACGGGCGCGCGTCCGCCGCAGCCCGAGGGACAGAAGATCCGCGTCACCTTCAACGACGGCCGCCAGGTGGCGGGCTTCTCCAGCGACTACCAGGGCGCGGGCCAGGGCTTCTTCGTCGTCCCGGCCGACACGCGCACCAACACCTCGCGCATCTTCATCTACCGCGCGAGCGTGCAGGCCGTGGCCGAGGGCTGAGCCCGACGCCGGACGTCCGCTAGCCCCCACTTGCCCCCGCCCAGGCCTCGCGCCGGGTGCGAGGGCGGGGGGGCGCCCCTATCTTCGCGGTGGCGCTCGGCCAGCCAGGGGCGCTCAAGGGGTGCCGCCGCGATGGAACTCTCGGATTCCGCACGGGCCTACCTGTTCTTCCTCGGACTCATCGGGGTGGAGCGGGTCGTGGAGCTCGTCCTCTCCACGCGCAACGCCCGGCGAGCGCTCGCCGCGGGCGGGCGGGAGGTGGGCCAGGGCCACTACCGGGTGATGACGGTGCTGCACACGGCCTTCCTCGTGTCGTGCGCGGCCGAGGTGGTGGGCTGGCCCCGGGCCTTCCCCGGCGTGCTCGGGTGGGTGGCGCTGGGCGGCGCGGTGCTGGCGCAGGCGCTGCGCTACTGGGCCATCACCACGCTGGGCGAGCGCTGGAACACGCGCATCCTCTTCATCCCGGGCGCGCGGCCGGTGACGAGCGGCCCCTACCGCTTCGTGCGCCACCCCAACTACGTGGCCGTCATCCTGGAGATGGCGTGCATTCCGCTCATCCACGGGGCCTACCTGACGGCGCTCGTCTTCAGCGTGGCCAACGCGGCGCTGCTCGTCGTGCGCATCCGCGCCGAGGAAGCCGCGCTCGGCCCCGAGTACCAGCGCGCCTTTGGCGCCCGCCCCCGCTTCGTGCCCGGCGGCGCCCATGAGTCCTGAGGCCCGGCGATGACGGACGTGGCCATCGTGGGCGGTGGCCCGGCGGGGCTCGCGGTGGCCATCCACGCCGCGAGGAAGGGACTCGTCACGCGGCTGTTCGAGCGGCAGGGCCTGCCCCGGGACAAGGCGTGCGGCGAGGGCCTGCTGCCCGCGGGCCTGCGGGAGCTCGAGGCGCTGGGTGCGCGGGCGCTGCTCACCACGGAGGACTGCGCGCGCCTGGAGGGCATCCGCTACCTGCAGGAGGACGGCACCACGGTGGAAGGCCGGCTGCCGGCGCCCGGGGGCCTGGGCATCCGGCGGCTCGCGCTGGAGCGGGTGCTCGCGCAGGTGGCCCGCGAGGCGGGTGTGGACGTGCGCGAGCACTGCCAGGTGACCAACGTCGAGCGCACGCGCGAGCAGGCCCGGCTGACGCTCGCCAGTGGGGAGCGGGTGGAGGCCCGGCTGCTCGTGGCCGCGGACGGACTCGCCTCGCCCCTGCGGCGCGCCCAGGGCCTGGAGGTGGCGCCCCTGCCCCATGCGCCCCGGCGCTTCGGGCTGCGGCAGCACTTCCGCCTGGCGCCGTGGTCCCCCTTCGTGGAGGTCCACTTCGCGTCGGGCGTGGAGGCCTATGTCACGCCCACGGGCGACACGCGCGTGGGCGTGGCCTTCCTGTGGGAGGACGGACGCGTGGAGGGCCGGGTCGGCTTCCCGCAGCTGCTCCAGCGGTTTCCCGCCCTGGAGGCGCGCATCGCCGGCGCGCCCGAGGACTCGTCGCCCCGGGGCGCGGGGCCGCTCGCCCAGACGGTGCGCGCGCGGGCCCTGGATCGCTTCGTCCTGGTGGGGGATGCCGCCGGGTACGTGGATGCCATCACCGGCGAGGGCCTGACGCTCGCGCTGCGCTCGGCGCGCGAGCTGGGACAGCGGCTGCCGGAGATCCTCCAGCGCGGGGCCACCCGGGAGTCCTTCCGGGCCTATGAGCGCGCCGTGCGGCCACACTACCGCCGCTACGTCGTCTTCACGCGCATGCTGCTCACCCTGGCGCGCCGACCCTGGCTCCGGGCGCGGGTCATCCGCCAGCTCGCCCAGCACCCCGCGCTCTTCGAGACCCTGGTGCACCGGATCGTGGATCCGTGACGCCGGGGGCGCGCGGGGGAAGAAGCGCCGGCTACTTCTTGTGCGTGGGCGCGCCGGGGCCCGCTTCCTTGAGCCAGTTGGCCAGCACGAGCGCCGTGGGCTCGTCGATCATCGTCGCGTAGGTGGGCATGCCGGTGCCGGGGATGAACTTCTCCGGATTGCGGATCCACTTGGCCAGGTCCTCGGGCGAGCGCGTGGGCGCCTTGAGGATCTTCTCGTGGTAGCGCGCGCCGGGGGCATGGCACAGCGGGCAGCCGTACTTGGTGAAGAGCACCGCGGGGTCCACCTTGGGCGCGGGCGGCTTGGCGGCGGGCGCCGGAGCGGGCGGCGGCGTGGCGGCGGGCGCCGGAGCGGGTGGCGGCTTGGCGGCGGGCGCCGGAGCGGGCGGCGGCTTGGCGGCCACCAGGACGGGGGCCGGGGCCTTCACGGGCTTCGGGGGAGGCGTCGATCCGTTCGCCCCACAACCCCACAAGGCACCGGTGAGCACGAGGGCACCGGAGAGCGCTCTCCAGGTGGAGGGACGCGGCGAATGCTGGCTGGTCATGACGCGCGACGATGCCGTATCCGCCCCCGCACGACAAGCGGGGCCCCGTCGCCCGGGGCCCCGCCAGGACGGCCGTCTTGATGAAACCGCGCGAGGGACTACTTCTTCGCGGGCTCGGCCGCCGCGGGCGCCGCGGCCGCGGGCGCCTCCTTCTTCATCTCCAGGTTCAGCGTGATCTTCACGTCCTCGCTCACCGCCACGCCGCCCGTCTCCAGCGCCTTGTTCCAGGACAGGCCGAAGTCCTTGCGGTTGATGGTGGTGGTGGCCTCCACGCCGCGCACCGTGTTGCCCCAGGGATCCTTCGCCTCGGCGGTGGGGCCCGTCACGTCCAGCACCACCGGCTTGGTCACGCCGTGCAGGGTGAAGTCACCCGTCACCTTGAGCTTGTCCTTGCCGGCCTTGGCCACCTTGGTCGACTTGAAGGTGATGGTGGGGTACTTGGCGGCGTCGAAGAAGTCCGCGCTCTTGAGGTGCTCGTCGCGCTTGGGCTCGTTGGTGTTGATGGTGGAGGTGTCCAGCGTGGCCTCCACGGTGGACTTGGTGACGTCCTTCTCGTCCAGGTTCAGGCTGCCGGACGTCAGCTTGATGGCGCCCTTCACGTTGGACACCATCATGTGCCGCACGGAGAACTCCGCCGTCGAGTGGGACGGGTCGAGCGTGTACGTGGCGGCGAACGCGAACGAGGGAACGAGGACGGCGGCGGCGACGACGGACTTGAGGAACAGCTTCATGGTGTGTCTCCAGCGCGGGGCGGCACGAGGGCGGCCAGGCGTCGCCGCGGCCCCACGGCGCCTTCCTATAGCAAGCCCCAGACCAGGACGCACAACGTTGTAAATCCTCGGAATGACTCGGACCGCCCCACATCGGCTCGCCACGGGCCTCTCAAAACGATAGGGAAGAGGCTCATCCTGAGAGGGAGGCCCGGACGTGGCGGTGAAGCCGGAGTTGGATCTGCGCGAGTTGCTGACCTTCGAGCCCCAGGGCGGGCTCATCCACTTCGCGGGGCAGCGGGTGGTGTTGTGGGATCCGGTGGGCATGGGGCTCTTGCGCCGCGAGCTCATCGACACGCTGGGCATGACGGCGGCGCGCGGCATGCTCACGCGCCTGGGCTACGCCCACGGCTGGCGCACGGCGGAGGCGATGCGGGACGCGCTGCCCTGGGAGGACGAGGCGCAGTGGCGCCGGGCGGGCGGACGGCTGCACACGCTGCAGGGCCAGGTGGTGCTCGAGCCCGTGGAGCGGCGCGAGTCGGACGGCCCGGCCCCGTTCGCCGAGGCCCTGTGGCACGACTCGTACGAGGCCGAGCAGCACCTCTTGCACCTGGGCACGGCGGAGGAGCCGGTGTGCTGGTCGCTCACGGGCTTCGCCAGCGGCTACATGAGCTGCTGCAACGGCAAGCCCATCTATTGCCTGGAGACGCGCTGCGTGGGGCGGGGAGACCCCGTGTGTCAGATCATCGGCAAGCCCGCGGAGGAGTGGAGCGAGTCGTGCCGCGAGGCGCTGCGCTTCTACGAGACGCAGTGCATGGAGGGCGCGCTCGCGCAGGTGACCGAGGCGCTCAAGCAGGCCGAGCGCAAGCTGCGCGTCAAGCGGCAGACGCTCGCGCGGGTGTCCGGCGTGAAGGAGGATCCGGCGGGCATGGTGGCGCGCACCCAGGCGATGAAGCAGGTGCTCGACCTGGCGCGGCGCGCGGCGAAGGTGGACTCCACGGTGCTCATCACCGGCGAGAGCGGCGTGGGCAAGGAGCGCATCGCGCGGCTCATCCACGAGGAGAGCCGCCGGGCGCACAAGGCCTTCGTGGCGGTCAACTGCGCGGCGGTGACGGAGAGCCTGCTGGAGAGCGAGCTGTTCGGCCACGCGCGCGGCGCCTTCACCGGGGCCACGCATGACCGGGCGGGCCTCTTCGAGGCGGCGCACGGGGGCACGCTCTTCCTCGACGAGGTGGGCGAGGTGCCCCCGGCCATGCAGGCCAAGCTGCTGCGCGTGCTGCAGGAGCGCGAGGTGCGGCGCGTGGGCGAGAACGTGAGCCGCAAGGTGGACGTGCGCGTGGTGGCGGCCACCAACCGGCTGCTGCCCACCGAGGTGGCCGCGGCGCGCTTCCGCCAGGACCTGTACTACCGGCTGCGCGTCATCGAGCTCAAGGTGCCGCCCCTGCGCGAGCGCCGCGACGACATCCTCCCCCTGGCGCGCATGCTGCTCGCGGAGGCCACCGAGCGGCTGGGCCGCCGCGTCCAGGGCCTGTCGCCGGAGGCGGCCGAGCAGCTCTTGCGCTACGAGTGGCCGGGCAACGTGCGCGAGCTGTCCAACGCGCTCGAGCGCGCCGTGGCCCTGTGTGAGAACAGCCGGGTGGAGCGGGACGACCTGCCCGAGGAGGTGCGCGTGGCGCCCCCCACCTTCCTGCCCGGGGACACGCCCCGCACGCTGGAGGCCATGGAGCGCGACTACGTGCTCGCGGTGCTGGCGCGCAACGGCGGCAACCGCGCGCGCACCGCCGAGCAGCTCGACATCGGCATCGCCACGCTCTACCGCAAGCTCAAGCAGTACGGCGAGCCGGAGACGGCCCACTGACGCCCGGGCCGAAGCACCCGGCTCAGTTCAGGTAGCGGTCGTTGGGCCGCTCCGCGTCGCGGTCGCGCGAGAGCACCTTCAAGTGCTTGGAGCGCCCGCGCATCTGCCGCTGCATCCGCCAGTGCTGCGCCCGGAGCATGAGGCGCCGCGGGCTCGCCGCGTTCACCGCCAACCAGGCGATCCCCAGCGCGAAGATCTCCGGAATCTGGCTGGCCACGCCCGCGGTGAGGGCGTTGAGCACCACGAAGCCCGCGCCAATGGCCGCCAGCCAGTAGCCACTCAGGGGCAGGCCCCAGAAGTTGGCCTGACCGCGTCCGATGGACAGGCCGTAGGACACCCACGCGAGCGTCGTCATCACGCCGCCGCCCGAGTAGGCCACCTGCACCGGCAGCACGAGCCCGGTGAGCACCGTGAGGACGCCGGCCAGCACCGCCCCGCCCCAGATGGTCCACAGCAGGCGGCGCGAGCCCCACGTCATCTCCAGGCCCCCACCAATGGAGTAGAGGATGAGGGCGCCGAAGATGATGCCCAGCGGACTGCGCTCCACGAAGGCGTAGGTGAAGGGCTGCCAGAGCCAGAAGTTGCCCAGGACGCCCTGCGGCGCGAGCAACAGCAGCGAGCCCACCTGGCCCGCCGCGAGCGAAATCACCGAGCCGGCCACCAGCGCGATCGCCAGCTTCGCGGCCATGGATTCCACGCCCGCGAATCCAAAACCCCCACCGCCCATGCTGCGCATCGGTCGCATCACGTCATCCTCTCCACCCGGTAGCGCCCGGGAGTGGAGCAAAAGGTGGGGAAACGCAGCCCGCTTGGCAACCGTTTCCGTCCACTACCCGCCACTCCGAATGACGAAAGGCGCCCTTCCCCACCTTCTGGGAAAGAGCGCCTCGGTCTCACCGCGGCCCGGACGGCCGTCCGGCTCAGGTCTTGTGCCGGTAGAACAGGGTGATGGTCAGGCAGTGGAACTCCTTGTCGGAGGACTGCGTGACGATCTTGTCCAACACGTCCGCTTGCGGGTTCTCCTTGAGCCACTTGGTGATGTTCTCGCCCATGTTCTCGCGATCGCGCGCGAGCGTGGTGGAGAACACCTTGACTCCGGTGAAGTTGGTCACGGCCATTTCCATCCTCGTGTAGCCGAAGAGATTCCCCAGGAATATCGCGAGTCTCGGGGACCAGCAAGGAAACGTCCCGAATCTCCGGCCCCCCGCCTACCCGTCGGTGCCGCTCCCACCCTACCCCGTACGGTGGGAGCCGTCACCCGAACCCGCCGTCTCAGCGCAGCGCCGAGGCCCGGCGCGCCTGGCAGGACTGGTCGTCCTTGCACGAGGGGCCGATGCCATCGGGGTGGGCCACCAGGGGGGCCTTGTCGTTCTCCTCCACGCCGCACACCACGCACTTGCGCTTGCGGTTGCGGCGCTCGGCCCGCCGCTGCTCGGCGATCGCCTTGGCCCGCTCCCGGGCCGCCTTCGCATCCAGCTCGTTGCTCATCGTCACCTGATCCATGGAAATCGTCTGTGCCTCAGAGCGCCTCGATGAGAAGCGCGATGCCCTGGCCGCCACCGATGCAGGCCGAGCCGATGCCGTAGCGCGCGCCGCGGCGCTTGAGCTCGTAGGCGAGCGTCATGGTGATGCGCGCGCCGGAGGCGCCCAGCGGGTGGCCCACGGCGATGGCGCCGCCGTTCACGTTGCTGTGCTCGCGCGGCAGCCCCAGCTCCTTCTCCACCGCGAGGTACTGCGGCGCGAAGGCCTCGTTCACCTCGAACAGGTCCACGTCCGTGAGCTTGCACTGGGCGCGCGTGAGCAGGTTGCGGATGGCGGGCGCGGGGCCGATGCCCATCACCTTCGGGTCACACCCGGACACGCCCCAGTTCACCAGCCGGGCGATGGGCGTCAGACCGTGCTTCTCCACGAAGGCGCGCGTGGCCATCACCATGGAGCCCGCGCCGTCGCAGATGCCGCTGGCGGCGCCCGCGTGCACCACGCCGTCCTTCTTGAACACCTTGGGCAGCTTCTTGAGCCCCTCCACCGTGGTCTCCGGACGGTTGTGCTCGTCGCGGGACACCACCGTGTCGCCCTTCTTGCCCTTGAGCGTGACGGGAGAAATCTCCTGCTCGAAGCGGCCGGACTCCTGCGCGGCGGCGAAGCGCTTCTGGGTGAGCACCGCGTACTCGTCCACCACGTCCTGGCTCAGCCCGTAGTCCACCGCGAGCTGCTCGGCGGTGAGCGCCATGGGCATGCCGGTGTAGCTGTCCGTCAGGGCGCTCCAGAGCATGTCCTCCATGCCGCCCTTGCCCAGCGGAATGCCGAAGCGCGCCCCGCGGATGACGTGGGGCGCCTGGCTCATGGACTCGGTGCCACCGGCCAGCACGCACTCGGCCTGCTCGGTGATCATCAGCTCCGCGGCGTTGATGAAGGCCTGGAAGCCCGAGCCGCACAGCCGGTTGACGCCCAGCGCGGGCACCGGCACCGGCACCCCCGTGCGCAGGCCCACGTGCCGGGGCAGGTAGATGGCGTCCGCGCTCGTCTGCACCACGTTGCCGTAGACGACGTGCTGGATGTGCTCGGGCGACACCTTCGCCTGCGCGAGCGCGGCCCGCGCCGACTCCACCGCCAGATCCGTGGCGCTCACGTCCTTGAGCGCGCCCCCATAGGTCCCGAACGGCGTGCGCTTGCCGGACAGGAAGTAGATCTCTTCGCTCTTGGACACGCTCTTCATCGCGGGACGCTCCGGAACTGGGGAGGAGGAAAAGCCCCTTCCTACTCCGCACGGGGGCGCGGTGCACGCGCCCGATGGGTCAAACCGTACGGCCCCCCACGAACAGGTAGACCACCATGGCGAGGGCCACGAGTGTCCATAACAACCCAGGAACGCTCTGTCGTCGAATCTCCCGCTGACCCCGTCCCTGGAACCACGAGCGCCCAGCGACCAACCGGCCCGCCGCGGTGAACTCCCCTTCCGGAGACAGGCCCACGAGCCGCGCGCGGTGGGTCTGGAGCAGGGCCTCCGGCGGCGGGGCCACGCCCCCCCGGGTCGCGAGCGCCCCATCGGTGAGTACGGCATCGCCTCCGGCCAGGGGCGTGAGCAGGTAGAGCCGGGGCTGCCCGCGCAGGGACAAGTAGAGGGTGGCGAAGGTCCGCTCGCCCTGATGCGCGAAGTCGTAGGAGGGGGTG
The DNA here is from genome assembly GCF_016904885.1 of Archangium primigenium. Taxonomy (NCBI): domain Bacteria; kingdom Pseudomonadati; phylum Myxococcota; class Myxococcia; order Myxococcales; family Archangiaceae; genus Melittangium; species [Archangium] primigenium. Next base: position 2,500,095 of record NZ_JADWYI010000001.1, on the reverse strand, counting down.
CCCCGTTGCAGGGGGGACTTCTGGACGTGGGCGCCCACCGGGACGAAGCCCAGCGCCCGCAGTTGTTGGGTCCAGGCGGCGAGCGGCGCGGGCGGCTCGGACGGGGCCTCGGGCAGGAGCCGGACCTGGTGGGGAAACAGGAAGAGCCAGGCCCGCCACGCGTTGAGGCGCAGCAGTTGGAGCGCCATGGCCAGCACGGCGAGCACGATCACCAGCTCGAGGAGGGCGGGGAGCGCATCGGGAGCGAGCCGCATGGGGCGAGCACCCTACCCCGCCCCGGCGCGCGCCGTCTCGGCCAATGGGATGCCAAGGCACGGGGTGCAAGCCCCGCCCGGACGCCCGCTGGGCGGACCTGCGACGGAGGCTCGACACCGGTGCCCCGGGGGGAATGCACATCGTCTCCCCATCACCGCACATGGGAGGGCCTCGGATGACACGAACGAGATGGGGCGGACTGCTGGCGCTCGGCCTGCTGGCGGCATGCACGCCCACCCGGGACGAGGCCCCCGCCGCGAGCGCTCCCACCCCGGAGGCGGTCCGGGTCGACGGGTTCAGCGCGTTGAAGGACGCCACCGTGACGCTCTATCCGGGCCACTGCGCGGGCGTCATCGTGGCCGACGGCCACCACGCGCTCACCGCCGCGCACTGCATCCGGGGCGAGCCGGGCAGCCGTCAGCCCGTCGTCCTGCGGAAAGGCCAACTGTTGGGGGGCGAGGTGAAGGTCGTGGACGTGCACCGGGACGTGGCCGTCATCCGCCTGGACACGCTGGCCCCCGTCCACCCGCTCGCGGTGGCGAGCACGCCCCCCACGCCCGGCATGGCGCTGCTCTTCGCGGGCCGCAATGACCGACCGGGCGAGCCCCAGGAGATCGAATTGCGCCGGCTCGGCCGCTGCCCCTCGCTGCCCGACGTGCCCCAGGCGCTCTTCACCAGCCTGCGCGGCGCCAAGGGCGACTCCGGCGCCCCCGTGGTGGATGAACACCTGCGGGTGGTGGGCCTGGTCCACGGCGGCGCGGCGTGCAGCATCGCGGCCCCCACCGTCGAGGTGTCCCCCTTGGTGGACATGCTCGTCGCGGAGGTGGCCCGGCCCGACGCGCAGCAGGGCGTGGGCGGCTCGGGGAGCGCCCCTTGATCCGGAGAAATCCGCTCTCCCCCTTCACACGCCCAGGCGTTTGGGCGAAAATCAACAGGCTGGCCGGGGGGTAGACGGGCCAGTCCACACGCTCCGGAGCCCCCCCGGCTCCCGGCACCAGGGGAGGCCCATCGTGAAACCCAGAGTCCTGATCGTGGATGACTCGCGGTCCATGCGTCTGACCCTGCGTTTCCTGTTGGCCCCCGACTTCGACTGCGCGCTCGCGGAGGATGGAGACGCCGCGCTCGCGCACGCCCGGACGCACCCGACCGACGTCATCGTCTCCGACGTGAGCATGGCGGGCATGGACGGGTATGAGCTGTGCCGCCGGGTGCGTGAGGAGACACCGCTGCGCGAGGTGCCCTTCCTGTTCCTGAGCGGCCACGCGCCCGACCCGGGCACGCCCGAGGGCGGCCACGCCTACCTCGTCAAGCCGGTGGAGCCCACGCTGCTCATCTCGCGCCTGCACGAGCTCGTCGCCGCGGTGCGTCCCGTTCCCGCGCGCACCGGGAGTTGATGGCCGCGCTGGGCGGTTCCTGGAGGAAGGGCCCGGCGCTATGCTCCGCGCCCTCTGTCCTCCCGACCCCCAGGTGCTCCGCGTGATCAACGCCTACGTCCGCGTCCCCCCGCCCCAGAACGAGCCCATCCTCGCCCATGCCCCGGGCAGCCCCGAGCGGGCCGCGCTCCAGGGTGAACTCAAGCGCATCGCCGCCGAGCGCATCGAGATCCCCATCGTCATCGGCGGCCAGCACGTGCGCTCGCACCGCACGGACACCGTGCGCATGCCCCACCGCCACGCGCACGTGCTCGCCACGGTGCACGAGGCGGACGCCAGCCACGTGCAGCCCGCCATTCAGACGGCGCTCGCGGCCAAGGACGAGTGGGCCCGCATGCCCTTCGCCTCGCGCGCCGCCATCTTCCTGCGCGCCGCGGAGCTGCTCGCCACGCGCTACCGCCCCATCCTCAACGCCGCCACCATGCTCGGCCAGTCGAAGACCGTCTACCAGGCGGAGATCGACGCGGCGTGCGAGGCCATCGACTTCCTGCGCTTCAACGTCCACTTCGCCCAGCAGCTCCTGTCCGAGCAGCCGGTGAGCTCGGCGCAGACGTGGAACATGCTCGACTACCGGCCGCTGGACGGGTTCGTCTTCGCGGTGACGCCCTTCAACTTCACCGCCATCGCGCTCAACCTGTGCGTGGCCCCCGCCCTCATGGGCAACGTGGTGCTCTTCAAGCCCTCCACCACCGCGGCGCTCAGCAACTGGTACGTGATGGAGCTCTTGCGCGAGGCGGGCCTGCCCGAGGGCGTCATCAACATGCTCCCCGGGGACGGGCCCACCATCGGCAACCCGGTGCTCTCCAGCCCGGACCTGGGCGGCATCCACTTCACCGGCTCCACGCCCACCTTCCAGGGCATGTGGCGCATGGTGGGCGAGAACATCGCCCGCTACCGGCAGTACCCGCGGCTCGTGGGCGAGACGGGCGGCAAGGACTTCATCTTCGTGCACCCCTCGGCGGCGGATGACCTGGACGCGCTCGCCACCGCCATCGTGCGCGGCGGCTACGAGTACCAGGGCCAGAAGTGCTCGGCCGCCTCGCGCGTCTACGTGCCCGAGTCCCTCTGGCCCCGGCTCAAGCCCCGGCTGCAGGAGATGATCGCCGAGCTGCGCATGGGCGACGTCACCGACCTGCGCAACTTCATGGGCGCCGTCATCGACGAGAAGGCCTTCAAGCGCGCCAGCTCCTACATCGAGATGGCGCGGCACGGCGGCAACGAGGCGGCCGTGCTCGCCGGCGGCGAGACGGACCGGAGCGAGGGCTGGTTCGTGCGGCCCACGCTCGTGCAGGTCACCAACCCGCGCCACCGCATCATCCAGGAGGAGATCTTCGCGCCGGTGGTGGCCGTGTACGTGTACCCGGACGCCGACTTCAACGAGGCGCTGCGCCTGTGCGACACGGGCGCGCCCTACGCCCTCACCGGCGCGGTGTTCGCGCGCGACCGCAAGGCCATCGAGCGGATGCTGCACGTGCTGCGGCACACGGCGGGCAATTTCTACATCAACGACAAGCCCACCGGCGCCGTGGTGGGCCAGCAGCCCTTCGGCGGCTCACGCGCCTCGGGCACCAACGACAAGGCGGGCTCCTTCCTCAACCTGGTGCGCTGGACGTCGCCGCGCACCATCAAGGAGAACTTCGTGCCGCCCACGCGCGTGCCCTACCCGTCCATGAACGAGTAGGCGGCCCTCAGCCGAGCCGCCCCTCGGCCCGCAGCCGCGCGCGCACGTGCGGCGCGAGCGTCGGGCGCAGCGCGGCCAGCCGGGCCGCGTCGAGGTGGCGGGCGCCGCGGATCCACCCGGCGCACGACGCGGCCCCACACCCACAGGGAAAGGGCGTCGCCAGCTCCCACTCCGTGGTCAGGTAGTTGAACGTCACGGCCACGCCCGCCTCGAGCGGCACCAGGGCGCGCAGCCGCACACCGGCCACGTCCGCGGTCGCGTCCAGCTCGATCCAGGCGTTGGGCTCGCACGCATGGTCCAGGTAGCGCCAGGGCGCGTCCGGGGACACCAGGTGCAGCGCCTCGCCAATCTGCAGCGAGTGGCGCTCCGGCTCGGGGACCCGGGAGCCCTCGAGCACGAGCAGCACCGCGTCCCGCTCCACGGCCCGGGTCGTCAGGGCGCGGGTGCCGTTGGGCCCCAGCGCCAGGGTGAGAATGGAGTCGTCCATGGTCCGCGCCTACGGCCGCACCGACGTCCATTCGGCGTCGCTCGCGGTGTGCATTTGCTGGAGCCAGTCGAGCAGCGTCACGCCCCGGGTGGTCTGGCTCGTGGGCCGGGACAACAGGGTGTGGCCCTCGCCCGAGGTGAGGAAGACGCGCGCGTGGGGCAGCGGCGAGAGCACCGCGGTGTCCAGCTCGCGCAGCGCCGTCTCGAACGCGTCCGGCGTGAGGTTGAAGTAGTCGCGGATGGTCTGGTCGCGCAGCGAGGACAGGAGCACCAGGCGATCCTCCGGGAACTTGCGCGCGATCGCCGGGTAGACGGCGGAGAAGTCGTTGCGCACCGCGGGGTCGATCTCGTCGATCACCGCGTCGTAGTTCCAGGCCTGGGCCCAGGCGGCGCGCAGTTGGGGCGACAGGGCCTCGTTGCGCAACAGCGGGCCCGCGTCGTCCACGAGGAACACCCGTGCCTTGGGGAAGGTGGAGCGCACGAGCACGTAGTTGAGCGCCGCGCCGAAGCCGCCCGCGCTCGAGCCGGTGACGAGCACCTGCTCGGGCTCGGGCACCGTGGCGGCGATGCGCTCGAGGAAGGCCTTGGTGTTGGCCCGGCCCCGGTGGTGGATCGTCTGCGTCCGCGAGCCGCTCGTGTACACCCGGTCCGCGTCACCGATGTGCAAGTCCCCCGTGCAGTACGGCAGGAAGAACAGGTTCCAGTCCTTGTACGGGTTGTTGGCCAGCGCCCGGTCCAGGATGGAGTCGCGCAGGAGGTTGGTGCGCAGGAAGCCGAAGTGCGACTCGGTGAAGGGGCCGTGCAGCGAGCGGTTCGTCTCCAGACACGTGGTGGCGTCCCAGCACGCGCCCCCGCCGCTGAAGTAGATGACCAGGTTCTTGCTGTCCGGCGCCAGGTCGCTGCCCATGCCCGTGGGGGTGCCCTCGTCGCACATGGACTCGGGCACGGAGGTCCAGCCCCAGGAGTGCGCGGGAGTCGTCACGGGCGGCGGGTCGCCCTTACACGCCACGCTCCCGGCCACCACCAGGGCCAGCAGCATCCGCACACTCCGTGTCTCGACTCGGCCGCGCATCGTCACGTCCTCGGAAAAGAAAGAAGGCAAGGTGTCACCATATAAGCGGGCATCCTGGCGCGCTCCACCTCCGTGAAGAGGACGGGCGAATGCCCGGCTGGACGGCCGCGCGATGTCGGCGGCGGGTAGTAGGGTGCGCGCCCCCGGGCACGGTGCTCCGGGTCCTAGCCACGAGGTCTTCTCCCATGACACTTCGTTTCGTGAGCCGCGCGCGCCGCGCGACCCTCCTGCGCGCCTGCTGCTGGGTGCTCCTGCCCCTGGCGGCGTGCGACGGTCCCGAGCCCGAACCCCAGCCCGAGCCGCCGCCCGCGCCACGCACGCTGCGGCTGATGCAGACGAGCGATCTGCACACGAACATCCAGCCCTGGGACTACTTCACCGGCAAGGCGGATGCCCAGCGGGGCCTGGCCAAGGTGGCCACGCTCGTGCGCCAGGCGCGCGCGGAGCACCCGGACTGCAACCTGCTGCTCGACACGGGAGACACCCTGCAGGGCACGCCCCTGGGCACCTACTACGCCCTGGTGGACAACGCCCCCCGCCACCCCATGGCCGTGGCCATGAGCGCCCTGGGCTATGACGCCATGGCCCTGGGCAACCACGAGTTCAACTACGGGCTCGGCGTGCTCGGCAAGTTCAAGAGCGAGGTGAACTTCCCGCTGCTCGGCGCCAACGTGCGCCACGAGGCCGACGGCGGCGAGGCCTTCACGCCCTACCTGATCAAGGACGTGTGCGGCGTGAAGGTGGGCATCCTCGGCCTGGTGACGCCGGGGGTGACGACGTGGGAGCGGCCGGAGAACATCCCCGGCTTGCGGTTCGATGACCCGCTCCAGACGGCGCGCACGTACGTGCCCCGCATGCGCCAGGAGGGCGCGGACGTGGTGGTGGTGGCCATCCACAGCGGCCCGGACAAGCAGCCCACCGGCAGCGCGAGCGATCCGGCGAGCTGGCTCGCGGACTACGCGGACCCGACGAAGTGGGCGGACCGGGGCAACCTGCCCGGCGAGAACGAGGCGGTGCAGATCGCCCAGGAGGTCGAGGGCATCGACGTGATGCTCACCGGCCACACCCACCAGCCCATCCCCAAGATGCTCCTCAAGAACCCCCAGGGCCAGGACGTGCTGCTCATCCAGCCCAACCGCTGGGGCAGCCACCTGGGCCAGGTGGACCTGTCGCTCGTGTGGGAGGCGGGCCACTGGAAGGTGGACGGCAAGGACTCGCTGTTGCGCAAGGTGGATGACACCGTCGCGGTGGACGCCGAGGTGGACCGGCTCACCCAGGGCCACCACCAGACCACGGTCGCGTACGTGAACACCCCCATCGGCTCCACCCGCGCGCCGTTCCCCGGCGGCTTCGCGGGCCGCTACGTGGACAGCGCCCTGGGCGACCTCATCAACACCGTGCAGGAGGAGGCCGCGGCCGAGGCGGGCCACCCGGTGGACTTCTCGCTCGCCGCCCTGTTCACCAATGACGGCCAGCTGCCCGCCGGGCGCCTCACCCTGCGCGACGCCTACAGCATCTACATCTACGACAACACGCTCTACGTGATGCGCATCAACGGCTCCATCCTGCGCCGGGCCCTGGAGCACAACACGCGCTACCTCGCGCCGTGGAACCCGGCCGCGCCGCCGGATGCCTCCAAGCCGGAGACGGCCAAGGTGGCCAGCGTGGCCGACTACAACTGGGATCTCTACTCGCGCATCGAGTACGGCTATGACCTGACGAAGCCCCAGGGCTCGCGCCTGACCCACCTGCGCTTCAAGGGCCAGGACGTGAAGGACACGGACACCTTCACCATCGCCATCAACAACTACCGGGGCGGCGGCGGCGGCGGCTACTCCATGTTCAAGGAGGGCACGCTCGTGTGGACCTCGGCCGATGGCGTGCGCGACTACATCGCCCGCTACGTGGAGAAGCATCCCGACCTGGACCCGGACGCCGTGAACACGTGCAACTTCGTGCTCTCGCCGGACCTCTACGCGTACTTCTTCCGGGGCACGCTCGGCCCGGCGAAGTGCGCGCCGTAGCCGGCCCGCCTCACTCGCGAGGGGGCGCCACGTCGCGGGGCAGGTGCACCGTGAACGTGGTGCCCTCCCCCGCCCGGGAGCGCACCTCGATGCGGCCCCCGTGCGCCTGGACGATGCGCTGGGTGATGAAGAGCCCGAGCCCCACGCTGCCCGGCTGATTGCCCGCGCCCGGGCCCCGGCGGAAGGGCTCGAACAGCGTCGCCAGCGCCTCGGGCGGAATGGGCGCCCCGTCGTTGTGGACGGACAGGAGCACCTCGCCGTCCAGGGGGCGCGCGTCCACGCGCACGGTGCTCTCCGGGGGGCTGTGCTGCAGGGCGTTGCCCACCAGGTTGGTGACGACCTGGGCGATGCGGTCCGCGTCCCAGGCGCCCCGGGCGGGCCCCTCGGTGTGCAGGAGGATGACGCGGCCCGGGTGCGCGAGCTGCACCTCGTCCACCACGCCCCGCACCCACTCCTGGAAGTCGAACGGCCGGCGCTCCACCGGCAGCTCGCCCACCCGCGCCTGGGTGGAGTCGAGCAGATCCCGGATCATCCGCAGCGCGCGATCCGCCGCCGCGTGGATGCGCCGCACGCCCTTGTCCAGGCCCTCCGCCAGCGGCCCGCGCCTGAGCAGCGCCGTGGCGGCCATGGAGATGGCGGAGATGGGGTTGCGCAGATCATGGGACACCACCGCCACCAGGTCCTCGCGCAGGCGCACCGCGTCGTGCGCCTGCCGCAGGAGCTCCGCGTTCTCGATGGCGAGCGCGGTGCGGTCGGCGATCTCCCGGAAGAGCATCAGGTCGTCCGTGCCATAGGGCTCGGGCGCGAAGCGCAGCAACATCCACAGGCCCAGGGTGCGATCCGGTCCCCGCACGGGCAGCACGGCGATGCTGCTCGGACGCTGCTCGCGCAGGAAGTCGCGGTAGTCCTCGGGCAGGGGCGCCATCAGCTGCGCCAGATCCTCCTCGGTGAGGGGGGAGATCATCCGAGGCGAGCCCGAGGCCAGCACGACCCCGGAGATGCCCGTCCGGGCGCTCTGCGGCTGGCTGTCCAGCAGGGTCCGGAGGCGCGTCTCCATGTGGCCGGCACGGGCGTACACCGCGCGCGCCTCCAGCCACTGCCCGTCCGCGGACACCAGACGCAGCGAGCACATGTCCCCCACGCGCTCCGCGAGCTGTCGGCAGGTGGTGTCCAGGATGGACGCCAGGGACAGGCGCGACTCGGCCAGGGCGCGCGACAGCTCCGAGAGCACCAGCAGGCGCGCGCGCTCGGCGTCCACCTCCCGCAGCAGCCGCTCGCGCTCGGCCTCGGCCGCCTGCTGCTCGGTGACGTCATGGGCGATGAGCACCGCGCCCGCGGGAGTGCCGTCCACGTGACGCAGTGGCGAGGCCGTCCCCTCCAGCGTGCGCGTCACCCCGTCGGGAGCGCGCACGAGCCAGCGCGCGTTGACGACCGTCTCGCCCCGCACGGCGCGGGCCAGCGGCGTCTGGGCCTCGCTCAGCGGCTCGCCGTCCAGCGACAACAGCCCGTAGGCCCGCCCCCACTCGGACGATTCCAGCTCGCGCGCGGGCACGCCGTGGTAGCGCTCGGCGGCGGGATTGAAGACGCGCAGCACGCCCCGCGCGTCCGCCATGAGGATGCCCTCCCCGCTCTGCTCGATGATGAGCCGCAGCAGCGAGCGCTGGGCCTCCGCGTCCTCGCGCGCCTCGGTCTCGCGTGCCAGCAGCCGCGCCCGCTCGGCGGAGGACTCCCGGAGCGAGCGCGCCATGTCCGTGAACGACAGGGCGAGCGTGCGCAGCTCCCGGGGTCCGCCGCTCTCCACCGGGGCGTCGAAGTCACCGGCGCGCAGCGCGCTGGTGGACCGGATGAGGCCGAACACCGGCAGCGACAGCCGACGCGCGAAGAGGAAGGAGAGCGCCACGGTGACCAGGACGAGGGCCACGGACGCCTCCACCACCCGGCGGCCCAGCTGCCGCGCGGGCACGAAGGCCTCGTCCTGGTCGATGTGGGCCATGATGCAGCCGCCGCCAATCTCCTCGATGTAGCGAAAGGAGTGGATGACCGGGACGCCCCGATAGTCCGGCGCCAGCATCGCCGCGTCCTGACCCGACAGACACGTGAGCATCGGCCGCGCGTCGATGGAATGACTGTGTCCGGAGTGGCTTGGGTACTTGGGCGGGGTGATGAAGAAGCCCTGGCTGTCGGCCAGGAACGTCTCGCCGGACGCGCCGAGTCCGTAGGGATTCAGGAAGAGCTTATCCAGCGCGGCGGCGCTGAAGCGCAGGCCCAGCCGCCGCGGTCCCGAGTCGACGACGAGCTCATAGACGCGGGGCGCCCCCCCGCGCCGGGGCTCGAAGCGCACCCACTGGCCCGGAGGCAGCCGCGGCGGGCCCTCGTCGGGGGGCCCCGTCGGCTCGCCCACGGTCATCACCCCGAGCGCGGGCACCACCAGCCGCGCCGACAGCGCCCCCTCGGTGACGCGGAAGTCATCCATCGCCCTTCGGAAGCACTCCCGCTGCCCGGCCACCGGCACCGCGGCGCACTCCTTGCCCACGAGCGCGAGCAGACCCTGGGCGCGCTCGCGTTGACGGAAGAGCCGGGTGACCAGGAGCTGCTCGCGTGCCTGCGAGGAGATCTTCACCGCCCGTATGGCGTCCTGGACGAGCACCTCGTGCGCGGCCCGATAGGACAGCCACCCCAGCACCGCCGTCGCCACGAGGACGGGCGTCACCATCAGCAGCAGGAAGAGCGAGCGGAAGGAAGGGGAACGCATGAGCCTCGGGCGAGGCAGGCATAGCGCGGGCGGACGTCCCCGGGCGGGCCATCAGGACGCCCGCGTGCCGGAGCCCTCCTGGAACTTCCTCTCCCCAACATTGGACGGACTATGCTGCCGCGCCATGCCAACTCCGCACAATTCCGCCGCCCCAGGGGACTTCGCCGACGTGGTGCTCATGCCGGGAGATCCGCTGCGCGCGCGCCACATCGCCCAGCGCTTCTTCGAGGATGCCCGCGAGGTCACCTCGGTGCGCGGCATGCTCGGCTTCACCGGCATGCACCAGGGCCGGCGCGTGTCCGTCATGGGCCACGGCATGGGCATCCCCTCGCTGTCCATCTACACCACGGAGCTCATCCGCGAGTACGGCGTGAAGGTCATCCTGCGCGTGGGCAGCTGCGGCGCCATCCGCGAGGACGTGAAGCTGCGCGACATCATCGTGGCCCTGGGCGCCGGCACGGACTCCAACGTCAACCGCATGCGCGTGGGCGGCCATGACTTCCCGGCCGTGGCGGACTTCACCCTGGCGCGCCAGGCGGTGGAGGCGGCCGAGAAGCGCAACCGCCCCGTGCGCGTGGGCTCGGTCTTCACCTCGGACTACTTCTACACGCCGGCCGTGGAGAAGCAGAAGACGGCGCTGTTCGCGAGCATGGGCGTGCTCGCCGTGGAGATGGAGGTGGCGGGCCTCTACGGCGTGGCGGCGGAGCATGGCGCTCGCGCGCTCGGCTTCCTCACCGTGTCCGACCACCTGCTCACCCACCAGTCCATGAGCGCCACCGAGCGCCAGACGACCTTCGACGAGATGATCGAACTGGCGCTGGACGTGGCCCACGCTCAGTAGGCGCCGGTGCGGCGCAGCACCGCTGGCAACGTCTTGAAGAGGATCTCCAGGTCCAACCAGAGCGACCAGCGGTGGATGTACTCGCAGTCCAGCCGCACCACCTCCTCGAAGTCGGTGATGGAGCTGCGGCCGCTGACCTGCCACAGCCCGGTGATGCCCGGCCGGGCGCCCAGCCGCCCGAAGTGGTGGTCGCGGTAGGTGGCCAGGTCCGACTCGAAGAAGGGCCGCGGCCCCACCACGGACATGTCCCCGCGCAGCACGTTGAAGAGCTGGGGCAGCTCGTCCAGGCTCCACTTGCGCAGGAACGTCCCCACCCGGGTGACGCGGGGATCGTTGGGAATCTTGAACAGGCGCGCGTCGCCGCTCGTGTTGAGGTGCGCGAGCTTGGCCTTCTCCGCGTCCGCGCCCACGCGCATGGTGCGGAACTTCATCATCCGGAAGGTCCGGCCGCCGCGCCCCACCCGCTCCTGGGCGAAGAACACGGGCCCGGAGGAGTCGAGCTTGATGGCCAGGGCGATGAACGCGAGCAGCGGCGAGATGAGCACCAGGCCGAGCCCCGCGCCCAGCAGGTCCACCCCGCGCTTGACCCACAGCTGCTGGGCGCGCAGCGACGGCAGCGTGAGCTCCATGAAGGGCTGCGAGCGGTAGGAGATGGGCGAGGGCCGCACCCAACCCAGGCGCTCGTAGCGCGACGCGGCGAGCAGCCGCACGCCGGCGGACTCCACCGCTTCCAGCATGAGCTTGAGCTGCGCGTCGTCCACGGTGCCGCAGAGCACCACCGTGTCCACGGCGTTGTGCTGCAGCACGTTCCACAGGTCATCCAGGGTGCCGAGCACGCCCGGACGAGGATCCAACCCCTCGGGCGCGCCCAGGGAGATCCACCCCACGGTGTCCAGCACGCCGAAGTGCGTCAGCCGCGCGTGCACCCGGCGGCAGTCGGGCGCATCCGGGTCGCCCACGAGCACCACGCGCTCGGCGGGCGAGTGGAAGAGCGGAATGCGGATGAGCCGACCGATGAGCCGATCCAGCGCGCCGCGCGCGAGCAGCATCGCGATGCCCAGGCCCACCACCGCCGTGAGGTAGTGCACCACCACGGGCGCCAGGCCCCGCACCCACAGGTCGCGCCAGAGCACGAGGCCCACCGCGAGCAGCACGCCGCTGAGGATGCGCCGGGGCGAGCGCCAGGCATCACCCGAGTGGTACGCCCCCGCCACGATGAGGCCCACCACGAGCGCGGCGCCCATCTGCCAGCCGCCCGCGGAGCCCAGCGGTGGTACCGCCCAGCGCGTGGCCGCGTCGATGGGCTCCAGACGGTGACTCGTCTGCAGCGCGTTCACCGCGGCGCGCGCCAGCACGAAGGCCGCGATGTCCGCGGCCACGAGCAGCACCACCCGCGCGGTGGCGCGGATGGCGTGCATCAGCAGGGTGCGCGAAGCCCGGCGTTGAAGGATGACCCGGGGGGGCACCAACCAGAGGGACTTGACCGCGGCGAAACGGCCCGACGCGGTCAGCTTGCCAAGAGGAGGGACGGGGGTGCTCACCCACGCATCTTGTCCTTGGCTTTCCACTTAGTCCACGGGGGCCGTTTGCCGCGAGTACCAGTCCTGATGGGTTGGAAACTTCCGCTCCCGCGCGGCGCTCCCCACGTGACGGCAACGCGCCCGGAAGGCTCGCGCGGATGTCCGCTGTACGGCGCGAAACACCCGGCGGATTCACCCCTTGTGAACGGGCCGAGAGAAAGGCAGGCCTCCACCCGTACCCTGGGTCTTGCCGACCGGGCATCCCGTTGCCTGCTCGCTCGCCACTGTCACGGTCCGTTCGAGGGTTGGCGGTGGCGCGGGAGGCCCTGGCCTCAGACTTCCTCGTCGGGTAGGAGCGTGAGCAGCAACGCGTCGTCCGGACCGAGCGGGCGCCAGCCGGGCGGAGGTGGCATCGAGAAGAGTGCGTCCCGGACCCGTCTGGCGCGCGCCTTGTGCTCTTCCGGAGTGAACGCGATCCACGGACCGATCGCCCGGGCGACCTCGAAACGGTTGGCATCATCCAGTACGGCGGGCCAACCGTCCGGAAGACACTCGCACAGTTCTCGCACGAGTTGTCCGCGCACGAGGCGCGTCACCCGACCGCTTCGTTCCGCTTCGGCCACCAGTCCGCTGTAGATCTGCACGCCGGCGACGTCCTCTGGCCCCAATTCCTCGGCCAACGCCACGAGCGAAGCGGTCGGACGCGCCTCCGCGAAGGCCGTGAGTGAAGCGTAACCCCGTTCACGAACCCGCGCGTACAAGCGGACCCTCCAATTGCCTTCCCAGGAACGGTCCTCACTCATCGTCCGCGCCAAGTCATGAAACGGATTGGAACCTTGTACACAGTCATGCGACCCGCGACGATGTTCAGGATCTCCTTGCGCGTCAACATCCGGCCGATCGCGGCTTCGGATTCGCGCAAGGTGCCCATGATCATTCGATTCCATTCACCGGGCCAGGTGCGACCGAGCTTCCAGTCGCCCCCCCCATGGATGGCCTCGTGGTGAGACCGCTGCATTTCAACGCAAAACTGATCGATGTCCATCTCACCGGTGAAACCGCGCGCCTCGAACCATTCGCGGAACTCCTTGGGAAGGACGTGGTGCCGAGGGGGCGCGCTCATTCCAGCCCCCGCCCTTCCCGTCACGCGCATGCTCCGAACCTCGGGCCCATCACCTAGGGCATCGCGCACCCCCTTGGGCAGCCCATCATGGGACTGCGCCATCACGGCCTGGCCGGCGTGGATCCGCACGACCGAGCCGACGGCGGGCAGGGAAATCACCCCCGCCCGGACGAGCCGACGCATCATCTCCACCCACTCGGCGGAGACAACCAGTCGAGTCCCCGCCATCACCCCATCACCCCTCACCAGGAGACTCATGCCGAGCGCGGCGGGAGCGGAGGGCGGCAAGGGGGGAAGCGAGAATCTCATCGCCGGTAACAACGACGCGAACTCGACCGCCTGCGCCAACACAACCACCCGTTCACCCCGCTTCGTCGCGACACGAAAGGAGTCCACGGTCGAGCGGAACTCAGCGGCGAGGTGGTTGGTGAGCGCGGGCGCATCCACCGTCGCCGCTTCCACCTGGACAGCGTCCAGGGAGGAGAGTGCCGACAAGGCGGGCGTCAACCTCGCCCGCCAACGCTCCATGTTGACGTAAAGCGTCTCCACGCTGATGAACCCCTGCTTGAGCGCTCCATCCACGAGTTGCAGGAGGTCGAGCCATGCCGCGAGCAAGGGAGCACCCACCAGCGTGGCCTCCAGGCGGGGGCCCGCGAGGCGGAGCAAGGCGAGTTGCATGTCCGGGTCTTCCACCTCCGAGGCGATGTCCACCATACGATTGGCGGCGGCGAGCTGGGCCTCGCTCCACTGAAGTTGTCGCTCCACCTCCTCGAGGACTGGCAGGAAGAGGCCCGAGGCCCTGCCCGCGATGCCCATGGGGCTCGCCTTGAGACGAGAGAGGACACCGGACATCTCGCGCGTGGCGCCAGACACGTCACGCACGGCACCGCGAAACGCCAGTTGAGCCGCGAGGACAGCCCGCCACTCCGTCCGCGCCTGGCCGTGGGTTTCCGCCTCTGGGCGCATCCCTGGAGGAGCGGCCCGTGGGAATGACACATCGAGCCTCGTACCAGCCTCCCGCGGAGAGTCACGCAGGTCCAGGCCCGGGCGGGTCGCCATCAGGGGAGTACATCCCGCGCCCAGCAGACAGAGGATGAGCCACGGGCGTACCCAGCGAGCCCACGCGATGTCAGCGCGTGGGCACGGACGCATGAGCACGTCAGCGCACCGCGAAGACGGGGGCCTGCGCCTCCTGGGTGAAGGCGCGGAGCTTGCGGTAGTCCTCGTACTCGGCCTGCACCGTCAGCGCGTCGCCTGGCTCGATGCGCGTCTCCCCCTTGGGGTGCAGCCGCTCGTCGCGCTCGCCCTGGCGGCGCATGGACAGCGTCAGCCCGCCGAAGCGGTCGCGCACCTCGGAGATGGTCATGCCCGGCAGGCTCGTGCGCGCCTCGAACACGGACACCACCATCAGGTGCGTGCCGATGCGAAAGGAGTGCACGATGCGCGGGTCCAACGCCGCCAGCGCCATGGCGGGCGCCGCCAGGGACGAGCTGCTCAGCGCCTCGGCCTTGAAGGTGTCGCGCACCTTGGCCACCAGGTCGTCGTCGAACAGCCGGATGACCACGCGGATGTCCGGGTTCACCTTGCGCGCATCCAGCGCGATGTTGAGGTTGGCCAGGTCGTCGTCCGTACAGCAGACGATGGCCGCCGCCTTGAGCACGTTGGTGCGCGGCAGGCACTGGTGACTGCGGATGTCGTCGATGAGCAGCGGCACCTGCTCGTCGCGCAGCACCGCCACGAACGCCGCGTCCTCGCGCTTCTCCACCACCACCACGTCCTTGCCCAGCGCCCGCAGCTGCGACACCACGCGGTAGCCCACGCGCCCCGCGCCACACACCACCACGTGTCCCGTCAACGTCTCGGAGATCACCTCGAACCACTCCTTGTCCTGACGATGCCTCGCGAAGAAGAGGTAGGCGAAGCGCACCACACCATCCACCAGCACCGCGATGCCCACGGGCGGGATGATCATGTCGACGATCATCAACAGCGTGTCGTCCACGTCCAGGGAGGGCTGCCCGTAGAGCAGGAAGTAGACGTGGCGCAGCGCCTTGCCCAGGCTCACCCGGTGCCCCTCGGGCGACACGTGCCGCCACCGGTAGAGCAGCGGCATGAGGCCAAAGAGCACCACCCCCATGAGCATGGTGGGGCGGAAGCGCTTGAGCAGCGCCCGGAGGTAGCGCAGGTTCATCACCAGGCGGCGACGCGCGTCGAGCATCGCCCCCTGCGTACCATGGCCCCGGAGGGCCCGGCCACTCTGGCTCAGGCGCCCGTGGGCGTGATGCCGATGTTCGGGTCGCTCTTGCGGTTGCGCTCGATGAACCACACCGCCAGGACGCCCATCTCGTAGCACAGCAGCATGGGGCCGGCCATGAGCGACAGGTTCACCACGTCACCGGTGGGCGTGAGGATGGCCGCGGCGATGAGGCACACCACGAAGGCATGCCGCTGGTACTTCATCAGGAAGCCGGCCCTCACGATGCCCAGGAGGCCCAGGAGCGCCATCACCAACGGCAGCTCGAAGATGATGCCGAAGGAGAGGATGAGCAGCAGCACCAGCGACAGCTGCTCGTCCATGGTGAGCATGGGCCGCGTCCAGGCCTCCGCCACGTAGCGCGCCTTGCCCAGCGCCAGCTCCTTCTCCAGCCGCCACAGGCCGCCCAGCTCCTCGGCGCGCGTGGGCGCGGAGCCCGCCAAGAGCCCGGCCGCGTCGTCCATGGCCCGCGCCGAGGTGCCGTAGTCCTCCTTCACGAAGGCCTCCACCGCCTCGGAGCGCTTCTCCACCGCCTGGCGCTGCGCCAGCCGCGCCGCCGGCGTGGGAAAGCCCGCCGCCGTCGCGTCGATGAGCGCGCCCAGCCCCGTCAGCCGGGCCTCCAGCTCCACCTTCTCCGAGGGCTGGCGCGAGGGGTCCGACAACTGGCCCTCTCCGGACTCCTTGAGCCCCGCGCTGGCGTCCAAGGCCACCTTGCCCGCGCGCTCGGCCTCGCCGATGCGCAGGAAGCGCAGGGCATCGTCGGCCCGCAGGCGGCCCACCTCCAGGCGCTGCGCGATGGCGGTGCTCTCCTCCTCGTTGAGGAGGAACTGGAACATGGAGGGCAGCACGGCGAAGTAGCAGAACATCGCGCCGAGCAGGAACGCGAGCGAGCCCATCACCACGAAGGGCGAGGCGTAGCGGCGCTCCTCCGGGTAGAGCCCCGGCGACACGAAGCCCCAGATCTGCCAGAGGATGACGGGCGTGGTGAGGAAGATGCCGCAGTAGACGCCCACCTTCATGAGGACGTTGATCTCCTCGATGCCCGACGTGTAGACGAGCGCGCGCCCGTCCGGGGGCAGCGCGTCGAGCACCGGCCGCATGAGCACGCCGAAGATGGGGCGGGCGAAGACGAGCGCCACGGCCCCGAGCACGAAGACGGCGGCCGTGCACTTGAGGAGGCGGGAACGGAGCTCCGACAGGTGCTCCATCAGACTCATGCGAAGGTCGTTGTCCACGGGGGCGGATCTCGCGGGCTAGCCGCTCTGGGAGGGATCGTCGGGGGGCTTCGGCGCGGGCACGACCGAGGCGGCCAGGGACTCGGCGACCGGCGCGGGCGAGGACCCGAGGCCCGGGTCCACCACCGCCTGGGGGGGCGGGAGCGCGGCGAGCGACTGGGAGGGGGCGCTCGGAAAGCCCATGGGGACCGGGGGACGCGGCTCGTCCTGGAACTCCTGGTCCATCTTGTAGAACTCGCGCTCCACCGTCGTGCGCACGTCGTCCGTCTGGCGACGGAACTCCCGCACGAACTTGCCGATGGCCCGGGCGAACTCGGGCAGCTGCTTCGGGCCCAGCACGAGCAGCGCCGCCACCAGGATGAAGATGAGTTCGCCTGCGCCGATGTTGAACATGAAGGTGAACTCCCGAGATGGCACCGAGCGTTATCGCGCCCCCGGCGGCGGGGTGCAACCCGATACGCCCGGTGCACGTCCGCTTGCCTGGCCTGCACGGCCTGGGGCGGAGTGCCCCGGGGCTCAGACCTTGAAGCGGCGGCTCTCGGCGCGCAGCACCTCGGACTGACGCTGGAGGCTGTCGATCGCCTCCTCGAGGGCCTTCACCGAGCGGGTCTGGTGGTCGGACACCCCCTGGATGGCCTCCACCGCCTTGAGCACCTGCTCGCTGCCCTTGGTCTGCTCCTTCTGGGCGCGGTTGAGGTGGGTGACCATCTCGTTGATGTTCTCGATGGAGCGGGTGATCTGCTTGCTGCCGTGCGCCTGCTCCTGGCTGCTTCGCTGCACGTGGGCGGTGATGGCCTTCATGCGCTCGGCGCTGTTCATGATCTGCTCGCCGCCCTTGGCCTGCTCGTTGGAGGCCTTGGAGATCATGAGCACCGTCTCGGAGATGCGCTGGATGGCCTGGGTCACCTGGCGGCTGCCGCGCGCCTGCTCCACGGTGGCGCGGGCGATGGCCTTCACCATCTGCGTGGACTTCTGGGCGCTGTCGTTGATCTTGCGCAGGGTGCCTTCCGCCTCGCGGCCCAGCTGCACGCCCTCCTCCACGTTGCGCACGCCCTGGTTCATCACCTGCACGGCGTTGCGGCTCTCCTCCTGCACGCCGCTGATGAGGTCGGCGATCTCCTTGGTGGACTTGCCCGTGCGGTCGGCCAGGTCCTTGATCTCGTCGGCCACCACGGCGAAGCCCTTGCCGTGCTCGCCCGACTGCGCGGCGATGATGGCGGCGTTGAGCGCGAGCAGGTTGGTCTGCTCGGCCACGTCGTCGATGACGTTGAGGATGTTGCCGATCTCCGAGATGCGCTTGCCCAGGCTGTCGATGACGCCCGCGGCCGTGCGGCTGTTCTCCTTGATGCGGTCCATGCCCTGCATCGTCTTGCGCAGGGCCTCCACGCCCGTCTTGGCGTCCTCGGACACCTGCTCGGACAGGCGCGCCGTCTCGTTGGCGTTGGCCTCCACCTGGCCGATGGCGTTGTCCATCTGGCCGATAGACGTGCTCGTCTCCTCGGTGGAGTCGCGCAGCTCGTCGATGTTCTTGGCCACTTCCTTGATGGAGAACGTCATCTCCTCGATGGCGCTCGTGGTCTCCTCCACGCTGCCCGCCATGGCCTGGACGTTCTCGGCCACCTCGTCGTTGGTGGCGGCCATCTCCATGATGGAGGAGCTGCTCTCCTCGGCGCTCTGGTAGAGCACCTCCACGTTCTCCGCGATGCCGCGCAAGGACGCGAGCATCTCCTCCATGGACGAGGACGTCTCCGTCACCCGGCCCTGGATGGTGGCCGCGCCCGAGGACACCGTGGTGCCCGCGCGCGACAACTGCTCGATGACGTTGGAGACCACCTCCGACACGCCCCGCACCTGGCCGAGCGTCTTGCGCAGGGACTGACCGATGCCATCGAGCGCCTCGGCGAGCGCGCCCAACTCCCCGCCCGTGTCCAGCGCCACGCGGCTCGTCAAGTCCCCCTCGGCCATCTTGCGCGCCACCGCCATCATCCGGTCCAGCGGCTGGAGGATGCGCCGGTGCGTCACGTAGGAGATGAGCGCCACCACCAGCACCAGGCCGCTGCCGAACACGACGAGCAGGAGCACCCGCAGCTCGCCGAGCATGGCGCGCAGGGGCGCGAAGCTCACCACCAGCACCAGGCGGCACTGCGGCACGTTGGCGCTGCAAGCGCCCTCGGGCACCCGGTCCGTGAAGAGCCAGTCCCCGTTGAGCAGCTTGAAGGCGCCATAGCCCTCGAAGGCCGAGACCTGGCCCTTCCAGTTGGCGTCCTCGGGCGCGGTGCCGCTCTCCAGCACGATGCCCCCGCCGGAGACGATGGCCGCGTAGGTGAAGTCCTTGTCCACGTCCGGCAGCCCGCCGATGAGGCGGATGGCGCGCATGTCCCGCTCCTGGGCCGAGGCCGGCCAGGACAGGATGCCGGTGACCTCCTGGAGCCGCGCGCGGCCGTGGTCCATGAGCCGGTTCTCGGAATACGACGAGCTCCGCCAGGAGATGGCCGCGTAGAGCACGGCCATGATGGCCGCCAGGGCCACCGTGAAGTAGAGGAAGAGCGTGAGGCGGAGGCCGGACTTTTTTACGCGTCGGAGCAAAGCCCCGGGACTGTAGGAAGGTTGGCCCTCGGAGGGCAAGAAACCGACGGGCCCGCCCCGACTTGCCCGCGGGGCGGGCAGGCACCTGGACTTTGGCCGCGCCATACTACAGAAGTGGGAGCCCGCGCGATGATCCAGACGCTGCTGCTGACCGACCCCCTCTTCCTCCAGCACCACCCAGGCCCGCGGCACCCCGAGTCCCCCGCGCGACTCTCGCGCATCCTGGACCTGCTGGAGCGTCGGCCCATCCCGGGGACGGAGCGACGCCTCCCCCGCGCGGCCACCGCCGAGGAACTGGCCGCCGTGCACACCCCGCGGCTGCTCGCCTACCTGAGAGGTCTCCAGGGACAGCGCGTGAAGATCGACGAGGACACGGCCACGAGCCCGGAGAGCTATGACGCGGCCCTCTTGGGGGCCGGCGCGAGCATCCAGGCCGTCGAGGAGGTGATGGCGGGCCGGGCGCGCAACGCCTTCGCCCTGGTGCGCCCGCCGGGGCATCACGCCGAGCCGGACCGGGCCATGGGCTTCTGCCTGGTGAACAACGCGGCCCTCGCGGCGGAAGCCGCGCGCCGCCTGGGCGCCCGGCGCGTGCTCATCTTCGACTGGGACGTGCACCACGGCAACGGCACCCAGGAGGCCTTCTGGACGCGGCCGGACGTGCTCTACATGTCGGTGCACCAGTTCCCCTACTACCCGCATACGGGCGCGCCGGGGGAGATCGGCGCGGGCGAGGGCACGGGCTACACCGTCAACTGCGGCCTGCCCGGGGGCGGCACCGATGCCGACTATGGCGCGCTGTGCGAGGGGCTCTTCCTGCCCGTGGCGCGCGCGTACCAGCCGGACCTCGTCCTCATCTCGGCGGGCTTCGACGCCCACCGCGAGGATCCCATCGGCGGCATGGTGCTCACCGAGCGCGGCTTCGCCGCCATGTGCACGGCCTTCAAGGACCTGGCGCGGGACGTGTGCGACGGCCGCCTGGTGATGCTGCTCGAGGGCGGCTATTCGCTGGAGGGCCTGTCGCGCTCGGTGCACGCCTGCATCGAGGTGCTGGCGGAGCACACGCGCGAGCCCTTCCCCCCCACCGAGCCCTCGCGGGACGTGGCGGTGGCGCTGCGCCAGAGCCGCGCGGCGCTCGCGGCGCACTGGCCCGTGCTGGGCGCCTGAACCCTTTTGCCTGGAGTGGAGCGAGACGTGGATTCTGAAGCCGTGGAGAAGCTGCAGCGCGCGGGGTTGAAGCTGGAGTCGCCGGAGTTGTTGCGGGTGCCCATCCAGCGCGACGAGCAGCAGCAGGTGGTGCCCGTGACGGATCAGGTGCCGGTGATGGGCAACGAGGGGCTGGTGCTGGTGCCCCTCAAGCCCATCTCCCAGCTGTGGACGGGCGCGCGGGTGCCGCCGGACTTGAGCCGCACCCCGCCCCCCGAGTACCACCCCTTCCTGCTGCTCCTGGAGACGACGGCCGCCAACTACTGCGCGGCCACGGGCCGGGCGGAGACGGACGACACCTTCGAGCGCCTGTACCGGCAGGTGCGGCGGCGGCCGGATGGCCGGGACGCGCACCCGCTCGTGTCCTACCTCCAGGGCGCGGTGCGGCTGTACATGTCCCTGCGCGACGTGAGCCAGGCCGAGTTCGAGGCGGTGCTCAACCGGCTGAGCCAGTCATCCAAGTGGCATTCCACGCACGTGGGCAGTACCAACTACCACCGAGACGTGCTCCGAGGCCTGTTCGGAGCCTGAACCCCGGTCTGAACCTCGAGAGGAAGCCGCGATGATCGACCTGTACACGTGGAACACGCCCAATGGCTACAAGGTGTCCGTGACGCTGGAGGAGCTGGGCCTGCCCTATACGGTGCACCCCATCGACATCAGCTCGGGCGTGCAGAAGCAGCCGGACTTCTTGAAGATCAACCCCAACGGGCGCATCCCCGCCATCGTGGACCGCGAGGCGGGTGACTTCCCCATCTTCGAGTCGGGCGCCATCATGCTCTACCTCGCGGAGAAGACGGGCAAGCTCATGCCCACGGACGCCAAGGGCCGCTCGCGGGTGGTGCAGTGGCTGATGTTCCAGATGTCCGGCGTGGGCCCCATGCAGGGCCAGGCCAACGTCTTCTTCCGCTACTTCCCGGAGAAGCTCCAGCCTGCCATCGACCGCTACCAGAACGAGACGCGGCGGCTGTACACGGTGCTCGACATGCAGCTGTCCCGGAGCGAGTACCTCGCCGGGGACTACAGCATCGCGGACATCGCGAACTGGGCCTGGGTGCGCATCCACGACTGGGCCGGCGTGTCCGTGGACGGCCTGCCCCACGTCCAGCGCTGGCTCGCCGCCATCGAGCAGCGGCCCGCGGCGCAGAAGGGCATCACCGTGCCCAAGGCCTCCTCCATGGACCCCAAGTCGGCCGCCCAGGCCGTGCAGTCCGTCCAGTCCATGCTCCAGCGCTAGGCCGGGCCCCGCCCCGTCGCTTTCCCCTCCCCCGTCCGCGGGTTTCCATGGCAGGAAGCCCCGCGACGACGAGGGAGGACACGACATGGCGGACAGGAACTACCGGACGGCATTGGTGACGGGGGCCTCGAGCGGCCTCGGCCGGGGGCTCGCGCTCTGGTACGCCCGCAAGGGCGTCCGGGTGTACGCGGCGGCCCGGCGCCGGGAGCAGTTGGAGGCGCTCGCCCAGGAGGCGCTCGCCTCGGGCTCCCGGATCGAGCCGGTGGAGCTGGACGTGTCCGACGGGGACGCCACGGTGGCGCGGGTGCGCGAGCTGGACGACGCCTGCGGGGGCCTGGAGCTCATCGTCGCCAACGCGGGCTTCGGCCGGGAGACGTCCGCCAAGCGCCTGGACTGGGAGACGGTGCGCCAGACGATCGACGTCAACGTGACGGGCGCCGCGGCCACGCTCACCGCGGTGCTGCCGCGCATGGTGGAGCGCAAGAAGGGCCACGTGGTGGGTATTGCGAGCCTCGCCGCCTTCCGGGGCCTGCCGCGCAACGCCGCCTACTCCGCCTCCAAGGCCTACCTCTCCACCTTCATGGAGAGCCTGCGCGTGGACTTGAAGGGCACCGGGGTGGACGTCACCTGCATCTACCCGGGCTTCGTGAAGAGCGAGATGACGGCGCAGAACAAGTTTCCCATGCCCTTCCTGCTGGAGACGGAGGACGCGGTGGAGCTCATGGCGGGGGCCATCGCGCGCGGTGAGGCCGAGTACGCCTTCCCCTGGCAGATGGCGGGCGTGGGCAGCGTGCTGCGACTGCTGCCCAACGCCCTGTTCGACCGGCTCGTGCGCAAGGCGCGTTAGGGCGCGCCCATCAGGAACTCCGTGGCGCCCACGGAGCCCTTCTCCGGGGCGACGTCCTCGGGCTGGGTGCCCTTCTTGAACCAGATGTTCACCGCGTCCTTGCTGCCCGAGGACGCGATCTTCCCCGTCTTCTTGTCGATGCGCAGCAGCCGCAGGTTGTCGCGCATCCACTCGGGGGGCCAGAACTCGGACTGGGGACGCGCGGCGAGCGCCGGCTTCATGTAGTTGAGCCAGATGGGCAGCGAGGCGCGGCCACCCGTCTCGTAGCGGCCCAGCGGGTGCTCGTTCTTGTCGTAGCCCACCCACGTCACCGTCACCAGGTCGCGCGTGAAGCCGGCGAACCACGTGTCGAACGAGTCGTTCGTGGTGCCCGTCTTGCCCGCGGCGGGCTTGCCCAGCTTCTGCGCCGGGCCACCCGTGCCCTCCTGCACCACGCCGCGCAAGAGCGAGGTGAGGATGAAGCCCGTCTCGGGGCTCATCACCTGCTCGCCCGACTCGAACAGCCGCGCGTAGCCGGCCGCCACGCGGTCCTGAAGGGGCGCCCACGCGTCGTCGTACGCGGTGTGGTCCTCCAGCGTGCGGCCGAAGCGGTCCTCCACCTTGCGCACGAAGTACGTGGGCTTCTTGCGGCCGTAGCGGTTGAAGGTCGCGTACACGCCCGCCAGGTCGTACGGGTACACGCACGAGGAGCCGAGCGCCGCGGAGAAGTCCATGTTCATGGGCGTGGTGAGGCCCAGGCGCGTGGACCAGTCCGCCATCTCGTGCACGCCCACCGCGCCGAACGTCTTCACCGCGGGGATGTTCATCGAGTTGACGAGCGCGGTGCGCAGGAGCACGTCCCCGAGGAACGCGTCGCTGTAGTTGTCCGGCTTCCAGCTCACGCCGCTCTCGGGATCATGCTCCACGATGGGCGAGTCCACGATGATGGTGGCGCCCGTCCACTTGAGCTTCTCGAGCGCCGCGGAGTACACGAGCGGCTTGAAGGAGCTGCCCGGCTGGCGGCACGCCTGGAAGGCGCGGTTGAACTCGTTGGCGTCGAAGTCGTAGCCGCCCACCATGGCCGTGAGGTACTGGCGGTGCGGATCGATGGACACGAGCGCGCTCTGCAGCTCCGGGTCCTGCTCCAGGCGGAAGAGCGGCACGCCCTCGGGCACTTCCTTGTCCATCTTGCGGTCGAACTGGACGTTGTCGTCCGTGAGGTCCTTCTTCACCACGTGGCGCACGACGAGCACGTCGCCCACGGTGAGCACCTTCTTCACCGAGGTGAGCATCAGGCCCGGGTAGTAGCCCTCGGGGTTGACCTTGCGCGCCCAGCGCATGCCGAGCAGCGGCAAGAGGCCCTTGTGCGGCCCCACGCGCACGTCCGCGCCCGAGCCGTCCGCCGCCACGGCCGTGACGAGGCCCAGGTAGAGCTTGTTCTCCTGGAGCTTCTCGCCGCCCATGGCCTTGGTGGCCTTGTCCAGGAAGGTCTTGCGCTCGGCGTCCGTGGCCAGCTGCTGCACCGGCCCGCGGAAGCCCTGGCGCTTGTCGATGGCCAGGAGCCCCTCGAGCACCGACTCCTGGGCGGCGCGCTGACGCTCGCTGTCCATGGTGGCGAAGATCTTCAGGCCGTCGTTGAGCAGCGCCTTGTTGGTGTAGCGGTCCACCATGTTGCGGCGCACCTGCTCGGTGAAGTACGGCGCGAACTCGTGGAAGACGTCCTCCACGGGGTAGACCTTCACCGGCTCGGCGTCGGCCTCGGCGCGCTCGGCCTCGGTGATCATGCCCTCGGTGTGCATGCGCCGCAGCACGTAGGAGCGGCGCTTCCTCGCCGCCTCCGGGCGCAGGAAGGGCGAGTAGCGGCTGGGCGCCTGGGGCAGACCCGCGATGAGCGTCATCTCCCCGAGCGTCAGGTCGCGCACGTCCTTGCGGTAGTAGTTCTCCGCCGCGCTCTGCACGCCGTAGCTGTGGTGCCCGAGGAAGACGTTGTTCAGGTAGAGGTAGAGGATCTCCTCCTTGGTGAGCGCCTCCTCCAGGCGCCGGGCGAGGATGGCCTCGCGGATCTTGCGCGTGAGGTTCTTGGCCGTGGCGGACGCGTAGCCCTCGGCGGAGATGAGCACCGCCTTGGCCGTCTGCTGCGTCAGGGTGGAGCCACCCTGCATGCTGCCGCCCAGGCCCAGCTTCTTGGCGATCGTCTTCGAGGCGGCGCGCGCCGTGCCGAGCACGTCCACGCCCATGTGGTCGAAGAAGCTCGAGTCCTCGCTGGCGATGAAGGCCTGCACGAGCCGCTTGGGGATGTGCTCGTAGGGCACCACCTTGCGCCGGTGGTGGTAGAACTCGCCGGCGAGCACCGCGTCGTCCGTGTAGACCTCGGTGACGATGGGCGGCCAATACTGGTCCACCTGGGGGATGTCCGGCAGCCCCGAGGAGAAGTGGTAGTACAGGCCGAGTCCCGCCACCGCCGCCGCCGTGGCGCCCGTGAGGCCAGCCCACGCGACGAACTTGAGCAGGCGCACGAGGAGGTTGCGCTTGGGGGGGACGCCGTCGAGGACCAGCTTCGACGGGGCGTTGTTGGGGGGTTTCGTGCTCATGAGGGTTCCAGCGCGGCGCGCTTCAACACGTCCTTCAACTCCGGAGGCATGTCCGCCTCCACCTCCACCCGGCCCTTGTGCGCCGGATGGGGGAACTCGATGCTCGCGGCGTGCAGGAACAGGCGCTTGAGACCCCAGCGCGCCCGCACGTCCCGATTGAAAGCGAAGTCACCGTACTTCTTGTCTCCCGCCACGGGATGTCCGATGGCCACCAGGTGCCTTCTTATCTGATGGGTGCGCCCCGTTTCGATGACGCAGGAGAGGAGGGCTGCCTCGCTCGACTGCCGGATGACCTTCCAGCGGGTGACCGCCTCCTGCATGTTCACCCCCCGACGGGCCTTGGACTCGGCCGTCTGCTGGTGCTCGGCGAGCGGCAGGTTGATGACCCCGGAGTCGCGCGGCATCCGGCCCTTCACCAGGGTGAGGTAGCGCTTCTTGGGGTGGTGGTTGGTGAACAGGTCGGTGAAATGGACCATCGCCGGGCGGCGCTTGGCCACCAGGATGACGCCGCTCGTCTCCCGGTCCAGCCGGTGGGCGGGGCTGGCGGTGAAGTCGTTGCGCACGGCCTTGGGGCCCAGGTGGGC
This sequence comes from Archangium primigenium, assembly GCF_016904885.1. Classification (NCBI taxonomy): domain Bacteria; kingdom Pseudomonadati; phylum Myxococcota; class Myxococcia; order Myxococcales; family Archangiaceae; genus Melittangium; species [Archangium] primigenium. The sequence goes on along the minus strand of NZ_JADWYI010000001.1, from coordinate 2,474,392 downwards.
GCGCACGTAGTCCACCAGGGTGCCCCCGGTGATGCCGCTGCCGGTGTGCACCGCCATGCCGCTCGGCTTGTCCACCGCCATCATCCAGTCGTCCTCCAGGAGGATGACCAGCTCGGAGGGGTCCACGGGGGGGGGTGGTGCGGGGGCGCGCTCCTCGGGCGCGGCGGGGGCGAGCAGCTGCTGCTCGGTCCCCCGGATGGAGATGGTGTCCCCGGCGGCCAGGGGCTGCTCGGGTTGAGCACGTTTGCCGTTCACCCGCACCTTCTTCACGCGAATCATCTTGAAGAGGTGGGAGGTGGGCACATTCGCGAGCTTCTTGCGGAGGAACTTGTCCAACCGCATGCCCGCGCTGTCTTCCTCGATTCGGAACTCGATCATTTGACTGGCGCCCGGACCACACCACACCGATAAATTCGGGTCCATGCCGAAAGCCCCCACGATTGAACAGCTCCTGCAGAACGGAAGCGCGGACTGGAACCGCCTGCGCAAGGCTGGCAAGGTCCCCACCGAGCACACGGGCGCCACCTTCTCGCAGCTCTTCTCCGCCAATGCCGATTTGTCGGGACTGGAACTGGTGGGCAGCGAGTGGGAACGCTGCGACCTGTCCAAGATGAACTTCCGCGACTCGGACCTCTCCAACGCCTACTTCCACGGCGGCCGCCTCCAGGACTGTGACTTCCGAGGCGCCAACCTGGAGGGCGCCACCTTCGAGAAGCTCAAGCTCCTGCGCTGTGACTTCACCGGCGCCCGGGGCCTGGACGACATGGAGATGGACGACGTGGACATGGACCGCGTCGTCGGTCTGGATGGGGAGGAGGCCCCCCCGCCCCCGCCCCCGCCCGTGCAGGGCATCACCGCCTTCACCCGCGAGCAGCGCGAGAAGGCCATGGGCGCCGCGGGCGCCCTCTTCCAGACCAACCCCGAGCAGCCCGTGGAGGGGGAGCTGCCGCCCTTCCGCCCGCAGGATCCCCCCGGCACCCTGTGCTTCCGCGCCCTCAAGCGCCTGGGCTCCCCTCCCCTGTGGGTGCTGGACGTGCCGGGCCTGAGGCCGCTCTTGCCCACCCGCCTGCCGCCGGGCAGCGCCCTGGAGACGCTCTACCGCGAGGCGGTCAAGACGCGCCTGGAGAACAAGAAGCCCCAGTCGGACCCGGGCGCCGTGGACCGGGCCCAGCGCGCGCTGCGCATGGGCGCCAAGGACGCCAACGTGGCCGCCATGTACCTGCGCGAGGTGGGCGTGCAGCCCCTCTTCCGCTTCGCCACGGCCAAGGCGCTCAAGGACTCGTTGCGCGAGGAGCTGGCGGTGGATGACCTCACCGGCACGGTGGACCCGCGCACCACGGGCGCGCTCATGGAGCTGCGCCTGCCCCAGGAAGTGGTGGAGCACACCCACGAGGTGCGCCGCCGCCTCGCCGCCGCGCACCTGTACACGTCCCTCTTGGAGGCGGGCTTCAGCCCGGAGAACAACTGGGACGAGGCGCTGGAGTCCGCGGACGCCGCGCTGGAGCTGGCGCAGTCGGCCACCGGCGAGGACCGCGAGGCCCTGCTCGAGGGCTTCCAGGTGTTCGCCGCCCTGCCCGACGAGGCCCGGGTGCGGCGCCTGGCCTACCTCGCCGAGGCCCTGGGCCACCTGGAGCTGCTGGGCCGTCTGCCCGAGGGCATGGAGCCCGCCTGGCTCACCGGCCCCGAGACGCGCGAGTGTCACGACCGGGAGATGACCTTCGTGCAGGCGCTGCGCGCCAGCGACATCCCCAGCAAGGTGGCGGCCCTGGCCCGCGCGGAGCTCGGCGTGCCCGAGGGCGAGGTGCCCGAGGACAGCGACGAGGACCTCTTCGTCCACCTGCGCTGCGACGTGTGCGGCAAGGAGAAGCTCATCGTCCAGTCGCCCGGCGAGGCATAAGGACGCCGGCTTCCCGGCTTCAGAGGAGCGCGAGCTGCTTGGGCTGACCGAGCGCTCGCGCATCCAGGCCCTGGGCGCGCATCACCTGGGCCAGCTCGTCGGCGAAGCCATGGTGGGTGAGGATGTCCCGCGCCCCCGTGGCCTTCGCGTAGCGCACGAGCGACGCGCAATCGGCGTGGTCGGACACCGGGAAGGCCACGTCCGCGCCATAGCGCCGCGCCGCGCCCGGCCCGTCCAGCGCCCAGCCCGTGAGCACCGCGGTGGCCCGGGGCCAGAGCGCCGACAGGCCCCCGTTGCGCGCCGCCTGGGGGGTGAAGAAGAGCACCTCGCCCGGCTCCACGCGGCCATCGAAGCAGCGCATGCGCTCGATGGGCACGCCCAGCTCTCCGTACATCACCGCCACCTCGTGGATGGAGGCATGGGCCACGAGCGACAAGCCCCGTCCGGACAGGTACTTCATCGCCTCCTGGCTCTTGCCCAGGGAGTAGCCCAGCAGCACCGGCACCACGCCGCGCTCCAGGTGGCGGCGCACCCACTGCTCCACCTGGCCGAACACCTCGTCGCGCGGGGGGAAGGCGTAGCGCGGGTGCCCGAAGGTGGACTCGATGATGAGCAGGTCGCACTCGGCCACCTGGGCGGGCTCGGCGGTGAGCGAGGGCAGGAGGTTCAGGTCCCCCGTGTAGACGATGCGCTTGCCGTCCTCGCGGATGACGCGCAGCTGGGCGCTGCCGAGGATGTGGCCCGCGGGCAGCAGCTCGAGCGACAGCGGGCCCAGATCGAAGGGCCGGCCGTAGGGCGCGGGCAGGGGCGCGTGCACCTTGCCCAGCCGGTGCGTCATGAAGCGCAGGGTGGCGGCCGTGGCGATGGTGCGCTCGTGCCGGCCGATGTGATCCGCGTGCGCATGGCTCACGAAGGACAGCGGCGTCTTGCGTGTCGCGTCCAGGAACAGGGGCGTTCCCGCCAGTTGCAGTCCGTTCCGCCTCAGTTCGACGCTCATGGGAGATGCCGGGTATAGCGCGCCCGACGCCATCCGCACGCCTTCCGCGCGGCCTCGCCCGCTCGCATGCCGGGCGGCCCGGCCTATTCGGGCTGGGGCAGCCGCGCGGGCCGCCACCGGGCCCACAGGTGGCCGCTCAGCTCGGCCACTCCCACGCCCAGCACGATGAGACCGCCGCCCAGCCACTCGCGCTCGCCCAGCTCCTCGTAGCCGAGGCCCACCGAGTACAGCCCCGCGAGCACCGGCTCCATGCAGCAGATGAGCGCCACGCGCACCGCGGTGGTGCGCGCCTGGGCCCACGCCTGCAGGCTCAGGGCGAGCGCGCTCGCCACGAAGCCACAGAAGAGCACCGCGCCGATGAAGCCGGGCGTCGGGGTGAGCCGCACCTCGGTGAAGGGCAGGCAGGCCACGGACAGGGCACACACCACCCAGAGCTGCACCGCCACCAGCGCCACCACGTCCTTCTTGGGCGCCAGGCGCTCGGTGAAGAGGATGTGGAACGCGTAGGACACGGCGCCGCCGAGCGTCAGGGCGTCCCCGGGAGTGGGGCCCAGCCCCAGGTCCGCGCCCGACAGCGTGTAGAGCCCCGCCAGGGCCATGCCCACGCCCAGCCACAGCGACGCGGGCGGCCGGCGGCCGAAGAGGCCCCAGCCCAACAGCGGCACCAGCACCACGTAGAGCCCGGTGATGAACGCCGAGCGCGAGGGCGGCGTGGACACGAGCCCCCACGTCTGGAAGGCGAAGCCGCCGAAGAGGAACACGCCCAGCAGCGCGCCGCGCAGCAGCGTCGTGCGCTCGAACATGCGCCCGCGCGCCATGGCCGTGAGCGTCAGCGCCCCCACGCAGAAGCGCAGCGCGAGGAAGCTGAAGGGATCTGCCGCCCCCAGCGCGCCCTTCACCATCACGAAGGTGCCGCCCCAGAGCGCTGTCACCAGCAGCATCACCCCATCGGCCCGCAGGCGCTCGGAGGAAGGGGAGGACGGCGCGGCGGACGGGGCGGAGGCGACGGGGGGGATCATGGACTCAGGGGATGAAGAAGAAGGCGACCCCCAGAATGGCATAGACGCCCAACAGCATCACCCCCTCCAGCCAGTTGGACTCGCCGTCCATGCCGATGAGTGTGGCCGCACCCACACTCACGCCAATGCCCAGCACCTCCATGTGGGTGAAGTCCAGCGTCAGGTGCCGCGAGGGATCGAGCAGGATGGACACGAGCACCAGCACCGGCGCCACGAAGAGGGCGATCTGCTTGGAGGACTCGATGGCGATGTTGAACGCCAGGTCCATCTTGTTCTTGAGCGCCATGAGGATGGCCGTGGAGTGCTCGGCCGCGTTGCCCACGATGGCGATGATGATGACGCCCACGAAGGTATGCGTGAAGCCGAACGTCTGGATGGCCGCCTCGATGGCGTGCACGAGGAACTCGGCCACCACCACCACCCCCAGCGTGGCGGCGAGCAGCACCCCCGTGGCCTTCTTCGTGCTCCACGTGGGCAACTCCTCCTCCGCGCCCTCGCCGTGCGCCTCGCCCGCGTACAGGTGCGCGTGCGTCTTGAGCGAGAAGAGCAAGGACAGGCCGTACACCACCAGCAGGATGACGGCGATCGTCACCGACATGGGAAAGAGGATGGGGTCGGCCGCCGGGCCCTGGAACGCGTGGAAGAGGTCCGGGATGACGAGCGAGACGAGCGCCAGGAACATCATCGACATGCCGGACATGGCCGCGGTGGGGTTGAAGGTCTGCCGGGGGAACTTCAGCCCGCCAATGAGGATGCTCGCCCCGAGCACCAAGAGCACGTTGCCGAGGATGGCGCCGGTGATGGAGGCCTTCACCACGTCGAGCTGACCCGAGCGCAGCGCCGCCAGGGCGATGATGAGCTCCGCGGCGTTGCCGAACGAGGCGTTCATCAGCCCGCCCAGGCCACTGCCCAGCTTGTGGGAGATGACCTCGGTGGCCTCGCCCATCAGCCGCGCGAGCGGCACGAGCGCCAGCGCGCACAGGATGAAGGTGGGCGTGCCCAGGTGCAGGAAGTGCGAGGCGATGGCCGCGGGCAGCGACACCACCAGCAGCACGGTGAAGAACCGGTCCGCGGTGAACCACCCGCCTGAGCGCTCGGGCGGCGGCTGCGGGGGCACATCGGACGAAGCGGGGGGTGGGGTCACGACGGCGGGCGAGCTCACGGACGGCCTCGAAGAAGGACGGGACGGGGAAAAATGCCCCATCCGCTTCTTGGCCCAACCCCCTGGGTGGATGCAATGACCCGCCCCTTGTCGTCGTCTGGGGAACCGCTAAGAGAAGGCCCGAGGAGGGACACATGAACCCAACGGACGAAAACCCCATGGTGCCCCAACGAAGCTGGTGGGGCCGCAACTGGCCCTGGGCGGTGCCCATGGGGTGTCTGGGCCTGCTGCTGTCGTGTGGCTGTCTGGGGATGGTGTTCGCGGGCTTCGCCTTCAAGCAGTTCGCGGACACGCCCGTCTATACCGAGGCGGTGCAGCGCGCGAAGCAGTCGCCCGAGGTGCGCGAGGCGCTCGGAGAGCCGCTCGAGACGAGCATGCTCGGCGGCCAGATGAAAATCTCCTCCGTCAACGACGAGGGCTCGGCCAACCTGCGCATCCCCCTCAAGGGGCCCAAGGGCGAGGGCACGATGAGCGTGCGCGCGCTCAAGCAGGACGGCACCTGGCGCTTCACGCTCATGCGCGTGGACGTGTTCGGCATCCCCGCCATCGACCTGCTCGACGACGCCGCCGACACGCCCCGCGACGAGCGCCTCGAGCAGGCGCCCGCCGCCCGGCCGAACCTGCCCCAGGTGGAGCCCATCCCCGAGGAGGACGACGCCGCGCCGCCCCCGGCCGAGGAGGAGCGGGAGCTCGACCTGTAGCCGAAACGGCGAAGGGGCGACCGCGGGAGCGCACCTCCCCGCGACCGCCCCTGCGGTGCACCCCCGAGAACCGCGGGAGTGCTAGCCCTTGACCTTGGCCACCGCCTCGCGCAGCGCGGGCAGGACCTTGAAGAGATCTTCCACCAGGCCGTAGTCCGCCACCTGGAAGATGGGGGCCTCGGCGTCCTTGTTGATGGCGACGATCGTCTTGGAGCTCTTCATGCCCGCCAGGTGCTGGATGGCCCCGCTGATGCCCGCGGCGATGTAGAGCTGGGGCGCCACGACCTTGCCCGTCTGGCCCACCTGCAAGTCGTTGGGCACCCAGCCGGCGTCGCACACCGCGCGCGAGGCACCCACCGCGCCGTTGAGCAGGTCGGCCAGGGCCTCGATCTCCTTGAAGTCACCCTTGGTGCCACGGCCACCGGAGATGACCACGCGCGCCTCGGTCAGCTCGGGCCGCGCGCTCTTGACCTCGTTGAAGCTCACGAACCGGGTCTTCCCGCCCTCGATCTTGGGCGAGAACGTCTTGTGCTCGGCGGCGCCCTGGCCCCCGGCGGCGGCCGGGAACTCGGTGGGGCGCAGCGTGAAGACCTTCTTCGGCGTGGACAGCTTCACCTGGGCGAAGACGTTGCCGGCCCACATGGGGCGGTGGAAGCCGATGTCGGCCCCCGCGCCCTCGAAGCCCATCACGTCCGTGGCCATGGCGGCCTTGAGGCGCGCGGCCACGCGGGGCAGCAAATCCTTGCCCTGGGCGGTGGAGGCCATGCCCACGTAGTCGGCGTTGATCGCCGTGGCCAGCTCGGCGATGGCCGGGGCGTACGTCTCGGCCAGGTAGTGCTCGAACTCGGGCGCGGTGGCGGTGTGCACCACCTTGGCGCCCAGGCCCTTGAGCTCCTCGGCGACCTTGGAGGGATCCTTGGAGACGAGCACCAGGTGCAGCTCGGCGCCGGCCTTGTCGGCCAGCTGCTTGCCCGCGCTCACGGCGTTGAGGGTGGCCTTGCGCAGCTGCCCGTCGGGCTGCTGCTCGGCGACGATGAGGACGATCGACATGTTCAGCTCCAGTGTTCCGTGTGTCGAAAGAGGTTGGACCGCGGGGCGGCCTACAGGGCCTTGGCCTCGTTGCGCAGCTTGTCCACCAGCGTCGCCACGTCCGGCACCTTGATGCCCGCCTTGCGCGCCGGGGGAGAGGCCAGCTTGAGCACCTGGATCTTCAGGGCCACGTCCGCGCCCAGCTTCTCGGGCGTCAGCTCCTCGATGGGCTTGCTCTTGGCCTTCATGATGCCCGGCAGGCTCGCGTAGCGCGGCAGGTTCAGGCGCAGGTCCGTGGTGACGATGGCCGGCAGGGTGCACTCCACCGTGGCCAGTCCGTTGTCCACCTCGCGCACCACGCGCACCGTCTTCTTGTCCGCGGACACCGTGAGCGCCGGCGTCTTGCTCTTCTCCTGCTCGCTCTCCAGCGACTCCACCTTGGAGGCGAACGTGGCCTGGCCCCAGCCCAGGTACTCGGCCAGGTACTGGCCCACCTGGTTCTGGTCATCGTCGATGGACTGCTTGCCCAGCACGACCAGGTCCGGCTTCTCCTTGTCCGCCACCTTCTGCAAGAGCGCCGCCACGCCCATCTGGTCCAGCGCGCCCGCGTGGTTCACCCACACCGCGCGCGTGGCGCCCATGGCGAGCGCGTGCCGCAGCTGCTCCTGCACTTCCTTGCCGCCGATGGAGACGACCACCACCTCGCCGCCATGCTTGGCCACGAGCCGCAGCGCCTCCTCCACTCCAATCTCATCGAAGGGGTTGATCTTGTACTTGAGCCCCTCCTTCACGATGTCCGAGCCATCCGGCTTCACCTTGATCTTGGACTCGGGGTCTTCCACGCGCTTGGCGGTGACGAGGATCTTCACGGCGTTCTTCTCCCTTCGCAGAGCGGGTATCTCCCGCGCCGCGCCCTGTGGATGACGCGATGCACGAAGAGATAATCGGGGGCGTTGATTTTCGCATCAACGCCCCCACCCGGCAACGAAGAAGGGTGCCGGAAGTGTAGTATTTCTTATTTGAACAGCTCCTTGGCGATGACCAGGCGCTGCACCTGACTGGTGCCCTCGTAGATCTGGATGAGCTTGGCGTCGCGCATGAGCTTCTCCACCGGGTATTCCTTGATGTAGCCGTAACCGCCGTAAACCTGGACGGCGTCGGTGGCGACCTTCATGGCCATGTCCGCGGCGAAGCACTTGGCGTAGGAGGACAAGAGGGTGTTCTTCTGGCCCTGGTCGAGCAGCCAGCCGCTCTGGTGGCAGAGCAGGCGCGCGGCGTGGGTGTTCATGGCCATGTCGGCGAGCATGAACTGGATGGCCTGGTGCTCGCGGATGGGCTTGCCGAACGTCTTGCGCTGGGCGGAGTACTCCAGCGAGTACTCGAGGCCGGCGCGGGCGATGCCCACCGAGAGGATGGCGGTGATGGGACGGCTGTTGTCGAGCGTCTCCATGGCGATGCGGAAGCCCTCGCCCTCCTCGCCGATGCGGTTGGCCACCGGCACGCGCACGTCCTCGAAGGTGAGGGCGACGGTGTCGCTGGCGCGCTGGCCCATCTTGTTCTCGTGCTTGCCCACGGTGAGGCCCTTGGGACGGCCCTCCACCACGAAGCAGGTGATGCCCTTGTGCTTCTTGGCCTTATCCACCGTGGCGAACACGGTGTACTGGTCCGCGTGGCCGCCGTTGGTGATGAAGCACTTGGAGCCGTTGAGCACGTAGTGGTCGCCATCGCGCGTGGCGGTGGTGCCCATGTTGGACACGTCCGAGCCCGCCTCCGGCTCGGTGAGGCAGAAGGCGGCCAGCTTGAACTGCTCGGTGAAGGGGGTGAGCAGGCGCTTCTTCTGCTCCTCGCTGGCGCCCACGACGATGGGCAGGTTGGCCAGGTCGTTGGCCGTCATGGAGGTGGCCATGCCCGAGCAGCCCCAGGCCAGCTCCTCGTAGGCCAGGAGCTGATCGAGGTGCGACAGGCCGAGGCCGCCACACGACTCGGGCAGGTTCATGTTCAGCAGCCCGTTCTCCCAGGCCGAGACCATGATGGCGCGCGGGAACTCGGAGGTCTCGTCGTGATGGGCCGCCTTGGGGCGCATCACCTCACGGGCGAACTTGCGCGCCATGTCCTGCAGGGCACGCTGGGAATCGGAAAGCTGGAAGTCCATGGGAACACCTCGTGGGGAGAAGGGGGGCGAAGAACCGTCCACCCTTAACTCCCATGAGGAACAATGTCCCCGGGGGGGCCGTCAAGCCCCTTCACCCACCAGCGACCCGACTAGGGCCCGGTCAACAGGCTACCGCCCTGGTATTCCGTGTAGAGCCGGGGCGGCCATTGATCCCAGCTCGTCCCGGAGGGGCGTTTCGCGGGATCGAGCACGAGCGAGGAGGCGCCGCCGTAGGACGTCCGGGCGATGCCGTAGATCCGGGTCTTGCTGTCCTTGTTCGTCACCGGGATGTAGATGTTGCCTCCGGCGTCCATGACCCAGGTGCTGTCGGACTCGGCGCTCCAGGTCCTGAACACGGTGTCCTTCGAGCGGTCCGCGTAGGTCGCGAGCTTGGTGTAGGTCCCGTTGGCGGAGTCGATGCGCCACAACTGCAGGATGGTCCCCCCGTTGTAGACCACGTCGAAGTCCCCTCCCCGCGCCCGCGCGGTGCTGTGCACGAAGGAGTAGGCGCTGGGATTGGACGGCGAGTGCGCGTTGATCTGCTTCTTGGCGGCGGTGAAGATCGACAGACGGCGGCCACTGTCGGTCACGAGCTTGCTGCCCCCCGCGACCGCCAGGATGAAGTACGTGCCCGCGGGGACCACCTCGGCACCGCCCAGGTTGTAGTAGGCCCCTTCGTACTCACACTTGTAGTAGATGTCCGTGCCACTCGTGGTGGCGAAGTGGTAGACGCCGCCGGCGCACCGGGTGGTGGGAATCACGGTGTCGTTCGCCGTGACGTTCGACGGAGGAAGGGTCGTGTTCGTGGGGCTCTCCGTGAACGGATCCGGCGTGGACAGGAACAACTTTCCCCCGGACGAGTAGACGAGCCGACCATCCCCGCGCAATTGCATGGAGCCCACCACGCCCGTGAACTGCCGGGTGGGCGCGAGCACCGGCGAGATGGCCGTCACGCGCGGGCCTCCGGCGCCCTCACCGCCCGCGGAGCCAAAGTAGTAGACCTGACCGGCGCTCAGCGAGGAGAGCATGTTGTTGCCTCCGCCGCTCCCGCCATTCGTGGCCTCCGGGTCCGAATCCGAGCCCTTCTCCAGCAGGGCCTTGCCCTCTTCCCCCACGTAGACCTTCACCGAGGTGGACGCGTCCCGCCACTTGAGCGAGACCCGCGCCAGGCCCTTGCCGCACTCCGGGTAGCGCTCCTGATGGCAGGAGAAGGGCAGGCTCGCCGAGCCGTTCTCGAGCGTCACGAGGGTGTTGTTCCCCTGGTCGCCGAACTCCCCCATCTTGGTGGTGGCGCGCACCACGCCCGTGGCCTTCTTCCCGTCCTCGTCCACCACCGACAAGGTGATGGTCGTGGACGCCCCCACGGCGTCGATGAGCTGCTCGGAGGTCTCGGCCGTGATCCGGGCCGGCTCGGGCTCGCCACAGGCGCTCCCCAGCATCGAGATCAACAGCGCACTTCCCAGGAACAGCCCCCCTCGGCGCATCATGCGTACCGCCTCACTTGAAAAAAGAATCCGCGCAGTGTCTGGGCAAACGGGGAGGTATTGTCAACCCGGGCTCCGGGCGGACGAGACTCGTTGAGCGCCCTCATGGATGAGAGGGATTCCAGGATTGAAAGGACTTCTGGAATTCGTATCCGATCCCGCGTGGATGGACGGATTGACGTCGGCCGCGTGGCCCCGGTACTCACGCGCCCCACACCTCATCGGGGAGAGGGTTCATGCACCGACATTGGAAGTTCCTGGGTCTGCCGCTGCTGCTCGGCGCCGCGCTGTTCGCCTGTTCCGGAGAGGACGAGCCGACGGGATCGCTCGAGGTCACGCTGGGCGTGGTCTGGCTGGATGGCCAGGGCGAAGGCACCACCCTCTACGTCACGGCCCTGGACGCCGAGGGCAAGCCGGGCACGGGCAGCGTGAAGCTCCTCGCCGAGCGGGGCGTGCTGGCCGATGCAGGCGCCGAGGCCGAGGTGACGCTGCAGGGGGGCAAGGCCAGCGTGAGCTACGCCTGCACGAGCACGCCCGAGAAGCGCTGCGAGAACACCGCGCGCATCCGCGCGGAGTGGAATGGCGTGAAGGACTCGGTCCTCGTCAACTTCCCGGCGGCCGAGGCTCCCGAGGACGCGGGCACCGGCGATGGCGGCACGCGCCCGGACGCGGGCACCGGCGATGGCGGCACGCGTCCCGACGCGGGCACCGACGGCGGACGCTGAGCGCCACGCGCCGTCAGGAGCACTACGGCTTGGCGGCCTTGGGGACCTTCTCCCAGTCGGCCAGGAACTTGGCGATGCCCGCGTCGGTGAGCGGGTGCTGGGCGAGCTGCTTGATGACGCTGAAGGGCAGGGTCGCCACGTGGGCGCCCATGCGCGCGGACTGCAGCACGTGCACGGGGTTGCGCACGCTGGCCACCAGCACCTGCGTCTGGAAGTCGTAGTTCTGGTAGATCTCGAGGATGTGGGCGATGAGCTCCATGCCATCCTGCGAGATGTCGTCCAGGCGGCCCACGAAGGGCGAGATGTACGTGGCGCCCGCCTTGGCCGCCAGGAGCGCCTGGTTGGCGGAGAAGCACAGGGTGACGTTGGTCTTGATGCCCCGCTCGGTGAGCGTCTTGACGGCCTTCATGCCCTCCACGCCCATGGGGATCTTCACCACCACGTTCTTGTGGATCTTCGCCAGGCCCTCGCCTTCCTTGACCAGCTCGTCGGCCTTCTCGGAGACGCACTCGGCGCTCACCGGACCATCCACCACGGAGCAGATCTCCCGGATGGTCTCCTCGAGGCCGCGGCCCGTCTTGGCCAGCAGCGAGGGGTTGGTGGTGACGCCGTCCACGCAGCCCATGTCGTAGGCGGTGCGGATTTCCTTGATGTCAGCGGTATCGATGAAGAACTTCATGTCGTCGCCTCTCCAGGTTCGAGTCGTCGCACGGTGGCCAGGTGCAGCACTCCCGTCTGCCCGCCGGACGAGGAAGCCCGTAGTCCATGCCCCCCAGTGCGTCAAGCTGGCAGGCCCGCTCTGTCCAGAGGTACAAACCCTCCCGACATGGCCCGAGTCTCTCGCAGCACCGCCCGGAAACCCCGCCTGCGTGCCCTTCCCCCTCAAGGTGTGCCCGCGCCCGCCGATGCGCAGGCGTCCGCCGAGCGTGAGGCCACGCTCGCCTACGCGCGCAGCGTGTTGGAGGCCGAGGCCCAGGCCATCCTCGGACTGATGGGGCGGCTGGACGCTCCCTTCCTGCGCGCGCTGGAGCTGGTGCGCGACTGCGCGGGCCAGACGGTGGTGACGGGCATCGGCAAGGCGGGGCTCATCGGCCAGAAGTTGTCGGCCACGCTCGCCTCCACCGGCGTGCGCTCGATCTTCCTGCACCCCACCGAGGCGGCGCACGGGGACCTGGGCCGGGTGAGCCGGGGCGACGTCATCCTCGCGCTGTCCAACAGCGGCACCACCGAGGAGCTGGTGCGGCTCTTGCCCTCCTTCAAGCGCCTGGGCGCGCCCGTCATCGCGCTCACCGGCGACGCGGACAGTCCGCTGGCGCGCGGCGCGGACGTGGTGCTGGACATCGGTCGCATCGAGGAGGCGTGCCCCATGGGCCTCGTCCCCACGGCGTCCACCGCCGCCCTGCACGCCCTGGGGGATGCGCTCACCCTGGCCGTGCTGCGCGCCCGCTCCTTCAGCTCGGCCGAGTACGCCCTGCTCCATCCGGCGGGCAAGATTGGCCGCGCCGTCATGCGCGTGTCCGAGTTGATGCGCGCGGGCCCCGCCAACCCGCTCGTGCGCGACAGCGCGAAGCTGTCCGAGGCCGTGGTGGTGATGACCAACACGCCGGGCCGCCCCGGCGCCACCAACGTGGTGGACCGTCACGGACGGCTCGTGGGCATCTTCACGGATGGGGACTTGCGCCGGCTCGTCGAGCAGGGCCACACGGACTTCCAGCGGCCCTTGCGCGAGGTGATGGGCAAGCGGCCCCGGTGCGTGGGCCCCGAGGTGCTGGTGCTCGAGGCCACGCGGATGATGCGCGAGGCCCGCGTGGACCAGTTGCCCGTGGTGGACGCCGAGGGCAAGGCGGTGGGCCTGCTCGACGTGCAGGACCTGCTGGCCGCCCGGTCTTTCTAGGCGCCCTCCAGGAGCCCTAGGCCGACCCGCCCTGCCCGCCGAGCCGGGCCACGAGCCGCTCCGCCTGGGCGCGGACATGGGGCTCGGGGCTCGTCTGGGCGCGCCGCGCGTGGGTGAGCGCGCGGCCCGCGTCGCTGTCCACGAGCGCGAGCGCCAGGTTGAGGTGGGCGCCCGGATCCTCCGGGTGGGCCTCCAGCACGCGCTCCATCACCACCCGGGCCGCGTCCGCGCCGCCCGGGCGCGACAGGTGCAGCACCGCCAGATCGTTGGCGGGCCCGAGCGCGGTGGGCGCCAGCCGCACGGCCTCCTCCAGCAGGCGCAGGGCCTCGGCGTCATCGCCCTGCTTGCGCCGCGTCTTGGCCAGCGCCTGGCGCACGTCCGGGGAGTCCGGGGCCTTGCTCAGCGCCTCGCGCAGCACGGGCTCGGCCTCGCCGGCCTTGTCGCCCAGGAGCAGCGCCAGGCCGTGCAGGTAGATGGCATCCACGCTCGCGGGCAAGAGCATGCGCAGCTCCACCGCGGCGCGCTGGGCCTCGTCCGTGGCGCCCGACATGAGGCACAGCGTGGCGAACTCCCGGAACAGGCCCGGCTCCCGAGGCGCCCGGAGGATGGCCTGGCGCAGGGACTCCATCGCCGCGCCCACCCGCCCTGTTTGCGTCTGGACGCGCGAGGCCAACAGCAACGGCAGGTGCTCGGTGTGGGACGCCGCGGCGGCCGCCTGGTAGCGCTGGAGCGCCTCGTCCAGGCGCTGCTGGCCCTGCAGCGCCATGCCCAGGTAGGTGAGGACCTGGGTGGTGGGCTGGGAGCGCGCGGCCCGCTCCAGCTCCCGCGTCGCCTCCGCGTGCCGGCCCGCGGACAGCAGGGCCCGGCCGTGGTTGAGCCACTCGAAGAAGCCCGCGTTGGGCTGGGAGGCGAGCGTGCCCAGCAACTCCAGCGCGGACGCGTTGCCCTCCTCCGCCTCCAGGCGCGCCAGGTGGCTGAGCCCCTCGGGGTGGGTGGGGTTGAGCGCCATGAACCGGCCCAGGACCGTCCGGGCCGCCTTGTCGTCGTACTGGGCGAGCCGCACCCGGGCCAGCCCCAGCAGGGCCTGGGAGTTCTGGGGCTCCTGCGCGAGCACCTTCTCGAACTCGCGCGCGGCTTCCTTGAGACGACCCTGCTTCATGAGCCGCACGGCGGCGGCGACCAGTTTGGAGACGGCCATACGACCGTCCACGCTAGCACGGGTGGTTCAGGGCTGGGGCTGCGGCCGGGGCTTCTCGTCGGTGTTCTGCCCGGCCACGATGCGCCAGGTGCCGTCGATGCGCTGCAACACGTACTTCATCTGCGTGCGCAGCAGGCCGGGCTCCGTGGCCTGCACGCCCGGGGGCAGGCCCTGGTACTGCGTCACGTTGTGGGTGGTGTCCACCACGGCCGCGTCCTCGCCCAGGAACACGAGCCGACGCACCGTCACCTCGGCGTGGCTGCCCTTGAAGAGGGAGTTGAAGATGGCCGCGTGGCGCTCCTCGATCTGCTGTCGACCGGCGAAGGGCGTGCCCACGATGTTGACGAAGTCCGCGTCGGCCACGAAGTCGGCGGTCCACGCCGCCGCGTCCTGGCGGTTCCAGGCCTCGGTCTGCGCCGCCACCATCTGGCGGATGGACAGCTCGTCCTGGGCACGGTCGGCGTGCGCACACGCCGTGAAGAGCAACGACAGCGCCACGAGGGACGTGGCGCGGAGAATGCGTGACATGCGTTCGATCCTTCCGGGGATGACGACCGCCCGGACGCAGCAGCCTGCCACAAAGACGCCCGGGCGGAGACCCGGACGCTACGGCTCCAGCTTGGCCTGGAGCGACGCGCGGGCCGCGTAGTCCGGCGCGGAGGCCGCCAGCTTCGCCCACAGCGCTCGGGCGCCGCGCGCATCCCCCTTGGCCTTGAGCGTCTCGCCGAGCTGATCCACCGCCGCCGGGTCCGAGCTGACGGCCACGCCCCACACCCGGTCCGCCGTGGGCTTGCCCAGGCCCACGAGCGTCCACGCGAGGCCCGCCTTCACCCGGCCATCCGGACGCAGCGGCATCACCTGGCGGTAGGCGGCCAGCGCCTCGTCGTAGCGACCGCTCGCGAGCAGCGCCTCGCCCCGGTCCACCGTCTCGGTGAGCTGGGCCTCGAGCTCCGGCGTACGCTCCACGTTCTGCATGGCCTGCATCGTCTCGGGCGAGAGCGTGGGCGCCGACGTGGCGTCCCCTCCCCCACCCGGGGCCATGCCCGGGGGCGGAGCCGCCGCGGCCCCGCCCTGCATGGGACCGCGCGCCATGAGGGGCGACTGGTGCTGCAGGTCCAGCTTGGTGGCGCGAATGCGGCGATCCTCCGCGCGCGTGGCCTTCCACTTCGTCATGCCGCCGGCCCGCTCCGCCTCGCCCGCCATGCGCGCCAGCTTCTGGGCCAGCGGGGCGCGCGGGGCGTCCGCGTGCGCCGCGGAGAAGGCCTCGAAGCCCTCGCGCGCCGAGCGCAGCGCCTTCACGTCCTCGCCCCGCGTCTCGTAGAGCAGCGCCGAGCGGCCGAAGAGCGCGTCCGCGTTGGACGGCGCCACCTCCAGCACCCGCTCGTACACCGCGAGCGCGCCCCGCGTGTCATGGGTGAGCAACAGGCTGTTGGCGTGCATGACCTCCACGTCCAGCACCGGCTCGAGCGCCGCGCGCGCGCACGCCACGGCGCCCGCCGTGTCGCCCTTCTTCGCGCGCTCGGCGGCCACCTTCTGCATCTCCTCCACCGGCGTCTGCGCGGAGAAGCCACAGCCCGCCTCGGCCGCGCTCTTCACCGCGCCCGCGCCCAGCTTCTTCTTCTGCACGGTGTACAGCTCGCGCACGCCCTTGGCCTTGTCCCCGGCCTGCACCAGGTAGGCGAGCGCGTCGGCCGGGCGGCCATTGGCGTAGTAGAGCTTGCCGAGCGACGAGGCGATCTCGAACGTCTTGTCGCGCTCGCGCAGGCCCTGCATGCCCTCGAGCTGCTGGAGCAGCTCCTCGGCGTTGGGGGGCGCCCGGCCCGTCATGGGCGGGTGGCCCTGGGGCAGCGCCCCGGTGCTGGAAGGCGCGCCCGCGCCGAAGGTCGGGTGGCCCGGGGGCATGGCGCCCGGCGCCGCGGCGGGGGCCTCCGTCCCGAGAGGGGGGTGGCCAGCGGGCAGGGAGGAGGGCTCGGCGGCGAGCAGCGCGGCGGTGGCCGTCAGGGCCAGGGAGAGGGTCATGACTCGGTCACGGGGGAAGGGGTTTCAGGCCACTGGGTGGCCTCCAGGCGCTGGACGTCCTGGGGGGCGAGCTGCGCGAGCAACTGGGTCACGGACAGCCCGAGCACCGGGTGCTCCTCGTCGGGCGCCAGCTCGGCCAGGGGCTCCAGGGCGAAGCGGCGCTTGTGCAGTTCCAGGTGGGGGACCTGGAGCTGGGGGTCGGCCACGAGCTCTCCGGGCCACAGGAGGATGTCGAGGTCGATGGGCCGGGGGCCCCAGCGCCCGTCCCGGGGCAGGCGGCCCAGGTCCTTCTCGATCTGCTGCAGGATGCACAGCAGGCGCTGGGGGGGCAGGGAGCACTCCAGCTCCACCACGGCGTTGAGGTAGCGCGGCTGGGGCGGTCCCACGGGGGCGCTCTCGAACAGCGCGGAGCAGCGCAGCACCGCCACGGCGTCGATGCGGGACAAGGCTTCCAGGGCGGACACCAACTGGGCCTCGCGGTCACCCTCGTTGGAACCCAACCCGACGTAGACAGTGGAATTCAAGGCTCCCTCTCAACAGGGGGGGCGGGCATCCGGATTCCCCGGAGCCTCACGCGCCCCTCGGAAAGCCGAGCACGTCGGCCATGTCGTACAGGCCCGGCGCCCGGCCCGTCACCCAGCGCGCGGCCCGGAGGGCCCCCAGGCCGAACTGGTCCCGGCTGGTCGCCCGGTGGGTCAGCTCGATGCGCTCGCCCTCGCCATAGAAGAACACGGTGTGTTCGCCAACCACATCCCCGCCCCGGAGCGTCTGGACGCCAATCTCCTTCGGGGGGCGGGCGCCAATCTGGCCCTGGCGGGCGAACGTCAGGTCCTCCTCGCCCCGGCCCAGGGCGGCGGCGAGCACCTCGGCCAGCTTGAGGGCCGTGCCCGAGGGCGCGTCCTTCTTCATCCGGTGGTGGGCCTCCAGCACCTCCACGTCATAGCCCTCGCCCAGCACCCGGGCCAGCTCGGCCGCCATGCGGATGACGACGTTGACGCCCACGGAGGTGTTGGGCGCGAGCACCACGGGAATGGCCGCGGCGCTCCGGGCCAGCTCGGCGCGCGACTCGGGGGTGAAGCCCGTGGAGCCGACGACCAGGCCCACGCCCCGCGCGGCGCACGCGCGCGCATGGGCCACGCTCGCCTCGGCGCTGGTGAAGTCGATGACCACCTGGGCGCGCGCCGTGTCGAGCACCCGGCCGAAGTCGTCCCCGCGCGTGCTCGTGCCCGCGAGCTCCAGGTCCGGCGCGTCGCCCACGAGCCGCTGCAGGGTGGCGCCCATGCGTCCGGTGACGCCGGTGAGAACGGTGCGGATCATCGGGGGGGCTCCCTCACTTGAGCAGGGACAGCTCGCGCAGCTCGGACTCGAGCTTCCTCGCGTTGGGCTCGGACATAGGCACGAGCGGCAGGCGCAATTCGGGGCCGAACAGGCCCATGACGTGCAGCGCCCACTTCACCGGAATGGGGTTGGGCTCCACGAAGAGCAGCCGGTGCAGCGCGTTCATGCGCACCTGGAGCGCGCGCGCCTCGTCGAGTCGGCCCGCGCGCGCCGCCGCCACCAGGTCCGCCATCATCCGGGGCGCCACGTTGGAGGACACGGAGATGACGCCCTTGCCGCCGCAGGCGATGAAGGGCAGCACGGTGAAGTCGTCGCCGGACAGGAGCGTGAGCCGCTCGCCGCACGCCTCCACCAGGTCCACCGCGCGCGACAGGCTGCCCGTGGCCTCCTTGACGGCCACCACCTCGGGCAGGTCGCACAGCCGCAGCATCGTCTCGGGCAGCAGGTCCACGCCCGTGCGGCCCGGCACGTTGTAGACGATGATGGGCAGGCCCGGGTGGGCACGCGCCACGGCCTTGTAGTGCTCCACGAGGCCCGCCTGGGTGGGCTTGTTGTAGTAGGGCGTCACCAGGAGCGTGCCGTCGGCGCCCGCCTCGCGCGCGCGCCGCACGCCCTCGATCGTCGCCGCGGTGCTGTTGGAGCCCGCGCCCGCCACCACCGGCACCCGGCCCGCCGCCTCCTCCACCGCCACCCGGATGGCCCGCTGGTGCTCCTCGGGGGACACCGTCACCGACTCGCCCGTGGTGCCCATGGGGATGAGCACGCTCGTGCCCCCGGCGATCTGCTGCTGGATGAGCGCGCGGTAGGCCGACTCGTCGAGTGCCCCGTCACGAAACGGGGTGGCGAGCGCCGTCATCGACCCTTCGAAAGTCCTCATACGGCGGCTTATACGGTCAGGGACGCTCACCGCGCCAGAGGTCCTCGACGCGCTCGCGCTCGCGCACCACCCGCCAGGCGCCTCCGTCCACCAGCACCTCGGCGGGCCGGGGCCGGGAGTTGTAGTTGGAGGCCATGCTCATGCCGTACGCCCCCGCGCTCATGAACGCGTACAGTTCCCCTTGTTGGGGCAGGACGAGCGAGCGCTGCCGGGCCAGCACGTCGGTGGACTCGCACACCGGCCCCACCACGTCCACCTCCACCGCCTTGCCCCGCCGCTGCATGAGCGGCTGCAGGCCGTGGTGCGCCTCGTAGAGCGCGGGCCGCATCAGGTCGTTCATGCCGGCGTCCACCACGACGAACTGGCGCGCGGGCGTCGTCTTGCGGAAGAGCACCCGGGTGAGCAGCACGCCGGCGTTGCCCACGATGGAGCGGCCCGGCTCGAACACGAGCGTGGTGCCGAGCTTGCCCACCGCGCCGAGGATGGTGCGCGCGTACTCCTCGGCCGAGGGCGGGGTCTCGTCCGTGTAGGTGATGCCCAGGCCACCGCCCACGTCCAGGTAGCGCAAGGGGTGACCCTGGGCCTGGAGCTCGCGGTAGAGGGTGCCCACCTTGGCGAGCGCCGCCTTGAAGGGCGAGGTGAGGGTGATCTGCGAGCCGATGTGGCAGTCGAGCCCCACCGCCTCCAGGCCCTTCATCTTCTTGGCGCGGGCGTAGAGGGCGTGGGCCTCCTCGAAGGGAACGCCGAACTTGGACGTCTTGAGGCCCGTGGCGATGTAGCGGTGGGTGCGCGCGTCCACGTTGGGGTTGACGCGCAGGGCGAAGGGCGCGCGCCGGCCCTGGGCCCGGGCCACCGCGTCGAGCAGCTCCAATTCCTCGGGGCTCTCCACGTTGAAGAAGAGGATGCCGGCGGCGAGCGCCTGGGCCATCTCCTCGGGCGTCTTGCCCACGCCGGCGAACACCGTCTTGCCCGGCGCGCCGCCGGCCGCCTTCACCCGGGCCAGCTCGCCGCCCGACACGATGTCGAAGCCACTGCCCTGCTCCGCGAGCAGCCGCAGCACCGCGAGCGTGGAGTTGGCCTTCACCGCGTAGCAGACGACGTGCGGGTGCTCGCCGAAGGCGCTGGACACCGCCTGGAAGTGCTCGCGCAGGGCGGTGGCGGAGTAGACGTAGGTGGGGGTGCCCACCGCCTCGGCGATGGCGGGCAGGGGCACGTCCTCCGCGTGGAGGACGCGCTTGCGGTAGGTGAAGGGACTCACGGCACCCCGGCGTCAGGCGGAGGAATCGACGAGGGCAGCGGACCGCGCTGCCCGTCGGGGGACGGCGTCTCCGAGGTGGGCGCGGGCGCCGGCAGGGGCGGGCGCGGCGGCGCCTTGATGCCACAGCCCCCCAGCGCACAGCCCAGCACCAGCACCCCGACGAGCGAGCGGTTCATGGCGCGTGGCTCCTAGAAGCGGATGCCCACCGTGCCACGCACGGCGTGGGCGGTGGACAGCGTCTGGGTCTGCAGGCCGGTGTTGTAGTCCTGCAGGCCGCTGAGCGGGAAGAGCACGGACCAGTCCACCCGGGCCACGAAGCCATCCTCCGTCTCGTACTTCGCGCCCAGGCTCGTCTCGATGCCCAGGGGCTTGTTGGTGAAGGACGGCGTGGACTCGGCGTAGATGGCCTGCGAGTAGATGGCGCTGCCGAACAGGTCCAGGCCCTGGGTGAGCGTGTAGCGCAGCGTGGGCTTGGCGTAGACGGTGTCCGTGAGCGTGCCGATCAGCTCGCGCCAGAGGATGTTGTCCACGCGGTAGGCGCGGTTGAAGCGGAAGTTGCGGATGGCGCTGTCGGCGCAGCCGCCGTTGTCGCAGCTGAACTGGGGGCCGTCCACGTCACCCGGCTGGGTGAAGCCGCCCGCCTTGGAGCCGGGGCGGCCCGGGTAGGCGCCGAAGCCCGGCGCCCGGTCACCCGTGGCGAAGCCCAGCTCCAGCTGGAGGTTGAGCTTGCCGTTGAGCACCCGGTACTCGCCCACCGCCGCGCCGCCGAACTGCGCCACCGTGAGCGACTGGTTCTGCGTGAGGTCCACGGCGCTGGGCGCCTGGGGGGCGTTGTAGCGGCTGCCGATCTTGCCCAGGTACGCCGCCACCTCGAACTCCACGCGGAAGTTGCGCTCCTCGTAGCGCAGCCACACGTCCGGAATGTAGATGGAGGCGTCGCGCTGGATGTAGGTGCTCGGCGGGCCCACCGAGCCGTCCGGGTTGAGCACCGCGGGCCCCGAGCTCAGGCCCTCGGAGGTGTAGCGCTGGGTGCGCCAGCTGAAGTGCACGCCGTAGTTGAGCACGCCCTGGTTGTTCTCCAGCTTGGCCTTCACCTCCTGGGGCGTGTCCCGCCGCGCCGCCGCCAGCACGAAGCTGTGGCTGTCATCCGCGTTGGACAGGTCCACCGGCTGGCTCTGCGTCCCGTTCGGGTAGGCGTAGCGGCCCTCGCCGTTGAACTCGAACATGGGCGTCACGTAGAAGCCCTTGAGCGGCTCGGCGACGAACATGACCCGGTCCACCACGTCGCCGTAGTCGCACTCGATGCAGTTGCCGTCGGCGCGCAACACGCCCAGGCCCCAGTTGGCCGTCATGCGGCCAAAGCGCAACAGGCCCACCGGCGTGGACACCTCGCCGTACACCTCGCGCACCGCGATGGAGTCCTGCAGCGCGTTGAGCGCCGAGGCGGGCGCCGACTGCCCGTCATTGAAGACGTCGAACAGGCGGTAGCCGTCGTTCGGGAAGCTCGTGGAGGGCGTGGAGCCCAGGAGCACGTTGCTCAGCACGTCGAACTGCGTCTTGATCCGCACCTCCTCGGAGATATTGAAGGTGGGCTCCAGGCGCAGGCGCATGTCGGCGCCGGACTGGGTCTTCTCGTTGCCGCGCGGCGAGGGGAACAGCCGACGGTCGGGCGCCTTGCCCAGGTCGAACTGGTAGTAGAGGTTGGGGCGCAGGCGGAAGAAGCCATCGAGCTGGAAGAGCTCCAGCTTGCGCTTCTCGGCGACCCACTCCTGCTGCCATTCCGCGCCGACCGAGTTGGTGGCCGTCTGGGCGCGGATCTCCTCGCGCATCTCCTGCTTGGCGGCCGTCACGCGCTTGTCGACCTCCTGGCGGATGCGCTCCTCGAGGGCATCGGAGCCCTCGGCGGGCGTCGGCGAGGCGGGCGCGGGCGTCGGCGAGCCGGAAGACGGCTCCGGCGTCTGCGCGGTGGCCGTGGCGGAGGCGACGAGCAGCACCGCCAGCAGGGCGTTGGACGACATAGGGGATTCTTCTCCGGGGCCGCGCGATTGCGGCGGGTGCAAAGGGCGGGCGAGTCAAGCGGAGTGCGTGGGGGGTGTCAACGACGGCGAGCAGCCCGTGTCGTGCCCCGGGAGCGCGCCGGCGCCTCCGGGTGCGCGGGCTGGCACCCGGGGCAGAAATGGGTGGTGCGCCCCCCCTGGGCCAGGGATTCCACCGTCGTGCCACACCGGGCACAGGCCTCGCCGGCGCGTCCGTAGACCAGGAAGCCGTTGTGGGCCCCGTCCTTCAGATAGCGCGGCTCGTCCCCCCGCTGCTCCTCGAGGCCATAGGCGAGCGCGGCGTGGATGCCCGTGGCCAGGCGCCGCCACTCGACCGGGGTGAGCGAGCCCGGGACGCGCCCCGGGTGCACGCGCGCGCGGTAGAGCGCCTCCGCGGCGTGGATGTTGCCCAGGCCCGCGAGCCGCCCCTGGTCCATCAGGGCCACCTTGAGCGCCTGCCGCGAGTCCCCCACGGCCTCCTGGAGCTCGCCGGGGGTGAGGCCCTCGACGAGCGGATCCCTCCCCAGGGCCCGCACCGGCGCGAGCTCCCACAGGGCCCCGGCGGGGCACGGCTCCATCCGCCCGAGCAGCCGCGCGTCGGCGAAGTGAATCACCTGGCCGCCCCCCAGATGGAAGCGGGCACGGCTGTAGGGCACGACGTCCTCGGGGGCCCGGCGCACGAAGCGCCCCGTCATGCCCAGGTGCGCGAGCAGCCCGCGCTCCTTCTCGAAAGTGAACAACAGGTACTTGCCCCGCCGCTCCAGGGACACCAGGCGGCCCTGGAGCGCCGCGAAGTCCTTCCAGCGCGCGCCCCGGAAGACGCGGGTGTCATCCGCCTCGGCCCGGAGCACCCGGTGGCCCTTGAACCAGCGCACGAGGTTGCGCCGGGCGATCTCCACTTCGGGTAGCTCGGGCATGACGTGCGCGGCATAACACCTCGCCCGGGCGGCCCGCATGTCTTCTGAAGCAGACACCGGTCTTTCCGGTTCCGGACGCTTGCGCTTGCGAGGAGCGGACGCTCCGCGCGCGCCCGCCGCCACGGAGCGCTTGCCGAGTGGGAGCCCGCTGGATACGACGCGGGCTTTCCGGCAGCACCAACGCAAAGGACGGCACGGCATGAAGCGGATTCTCTCGGCGGCACTCACCCTCTCGCTGGGTCTGGGCATGCTCCCCGCCTGCGCGGGCAAGAAGTTGAACGTGGGCCGCACCGCCGCCTCCATCTTCATCTCCGACGAGCAGGAGTCGAAGCTCGGCCTGCAGGTGAAGCAGGAGCTGGAGACCAAGGAGAACATCAAGTACGTCGAGGATCCCGCCATCGTCGAGTACGTGCGCACGGTGTCCGGACGCATCCTCCAGCAGGCCAACAAGGACCGTCCGGGCGTGAAGTGGACGGTCAACGTCATCGACGATCCCAAGACGGTCAACGCCTTCGCCACCCCGGGCGGCTACCTGTACGTGTACACGGGCCTGCTGCTCGCGGCGGAGAACGAGGCGGAGCTCGCGGGCGTCATGGGCCACGAGGCCGGCCATGTGGTGGGCCGCCACTCCGCCCAGGCCATGCTGCTGCAGTACGGCCAGCAGGCCGTGGTCGAGGCGGCGCTCGGCAAGGACGCGGGCACGGTGTCGCAGATCGCCGCGGCCCTGGCGGGCAACGGCGCCGCGCTCAAGTTCAGCCGCGACAACGAGACGGAGGCCGACGAGCTGGGCGCCAAGTACATCTCCGCCGTCGCCTACGATCCGCACGGCCTGTCCTCGTTCTTCCAGAAGCTGGCCGCCCAGGAGGGCAAGACGCCCGCCGTCTTCAAGTGGATGAGCACCCACCCGGCGAGCGCCGACCGCGTCACCCACATCAACCAGTTCATCACCCAGAACCGGTTGACGGGCGCGGAGCTGGGCGCGGATCGCCTGGCCGCCATCAAGCAGAAGATCCGCCGCTAGCCGCGAGGGGCCTCAGGGCGCCGGGGAGTCCTCCGGCGTCCGGGAGTCCCGCCCCGCGTCGTCGGGCACCTCGTCGGGAGGCTCGACGCCCGGCGGGGCGCGCTCGGCCATGCGCCGACGCCACCGCCAGAAGCCCAGGCGCTGGCGCAGCCCGTCCGTGTCCCCCGCCCCCGTCGACAGGTGCGGCGTCTGGATCTCCGGCTCGCGGCCCTCGGCCCGCGCCGCCTCCGCCTGGGCCTGCTCGAGGATGGCGTTCACCTCGCCCCCGAGGATGAAGATGAACCCGGTGAGGTAGAGCCACAGGAGCAGCACGATGACCCCGCCGATGGAGCCATAGGTGATGTTGTAGCGGCCGAAGTGCTCCACGTACCAGGTGAAGCCCCACGTGGTGAGCAGCCACAGCACGCTGGCCAGCAGCGACCCGGGGGACAGGAAGTCGTAGCGGTGCCGCACCGCGGGCAGACGCCAGTAACACAGCGCCAGCACCAGCATCACCAGCGCCGCGGTGAGGGGCCAGCGCAGCCAGGACCACATCAGGTGGTAGGCGTGGAGCACGTGCAGGTGCTGCGCGGCCCACTCCCCCGCGCGGCCTCCGAGCAGGAAGAGCGCGAAGGCCACGGGGATGAGCAAGGAGCCCGCCACGGTCATCACGACGGCGAGCGCCTGCGTGTGCCACAGCGGCCGGTACTCGGGCACGTCGTAGGCCAGGTTGAGCGCGCGGCGAAACGCGTCCATGCCCCGCGAGGAGGACCAGAGCGCCACGAAGAAGCCCAGGGTGACGAGCCTCGGCTGGGTGTCCCCCGCCACCGTGCGCAGGTGCTCGCGCACCAGGCCCAGCGCATCGGCCGGCATGAGCGGCCCGAGCCGCTCCACCATGAGCGTCACCGACCCCGGCTCCAGCGGCAGGTGCGCCGCGAGCGTGACGAGGAAGAACAGGAAGGGAAACAGGGCGAAGAGGAAATAGAAGGCCAGCTGCGCCGCGCAGCCGGTGACCTCGTCCTCCTGGATTTCCACCCAGAGCCGACGGAAGAACTCCCGCCAGGTCAGGTGCTTGAGCCCTCGCAATCGCATCGTGCCCCTGGTCGCCTCCCCTGCCGCCTGCCCGGGGAGGGGCTGACACGGTAGTCACGGAGGAGGACGTCCACCAGGGGCGCGAGCAAGCCCCCCACCCGACCCATGCCACCCGGGCCCCGGGCCTGCTAGCCTCGCGCCCCACTTATGGCCCTGCTTCCGCTCGTCCTCGCCCTGTCGCTTGGCGCATCCGACCAGACCATCCCCGCCGGCTGCCGCGAGGACTACGGCACCTGCCGCGAGGACTGCACCATCGACTACGGCGGCGTCACGACGAAGTACAAGCAGCTCGGCCAGTGCGTCGACACGTGCAACCGCGAGCGCGACGCGTGCACCACCCGGCACTACTCGCTCCGGGACACGGGCGGGGACCTGCCCACGACCCCCAGCGCGCGGCCCCCCCTGGACGAGTGGGAGCAGCGCGAGTCGAGCGGCGGCGGGCGCACCGTCCCGGACTCCACCACCGCGCCGGACAGCGGACGCCGTGGCGTCTACCGCGCCTCGGAGGCCGCCGCACCCGCGGCCCCCGCCGCCTCCGATGATCTCCGCGACGACACCGAGGAGCGGGTCACGCCCGCCGCGCCCCCGCCCGCCCCCGCCCCCCTGGCGCCCGAGCCGCCCGCGCCCGTGATGAAGCCCGCGGCCCCGCCGCCGCCCCCCGCTCCGGCCGCCTCCGCCCAGGCCTCGAGCGAGGAGGGCGCCGAGGAGCCGCCTCCGCCGCCCCGGGTGAACGCGCCCCCGCCCCGGCCCACGGAGCCCGTGCGCCCCACCCCGCCGCCCGAGCCCAAGAAGCGGGACATCGCGGACTGGGATCCGGACGCCGAGGACTAGCTCACGGCGCGCCGCACGCGAGCCACTCGCTGAGCTGACGGCGCTCCTCGCTCGTGGGGAGGGGCCCGCTCGGGGGCATCTGGGTGTTCTCCCCGTTGGGGCCCGCGCCCGACCACCGGTCGATGTCCTCGGTCTGGCGGCGCACGGCGTCCAGGGTGTCGAAGTTGACGCCCGCGGGCGCGCCCTGCCGCGCGGAGCCCGACAGGGACGCGGCGTGGCAGCGGTTGCAGTAGCGGGTCATGAAGTCGGTGCCGAAGTTGGCCGCGGTGAGCGTGCTGTCCGGCGGGCAGCTGGTGCCGGTCGGCTCGCCACACGCCGACAGCACGAGGACCGAGAGAGCGCCGAGCACGGCGCGCACCACACGAGGGGACTTGAGCAAGGGAGTACTCCTGACGAGGGGGACGACGCGCGCCAGCGTACACCCGGGCGGAGACCCTCAGGCGTCCAGGTGCAACAGCGCCCAGAGCGCGGCCTGACGGACCTGTTCGCTCGGGTCCTCGCGCAGGCGCTCCAACAGGGCCCGGGAGGCGTGCTGCTTGGCCGCCCCGAGCGCGTACACCGCGTTGCGGCGCAGCCCATCGTACTTCGCCCGCGCCAGCGCCGTGCCCGGCACGAGCCGGTCGTAGTCCTCCTGGGAGAGCGCCGCCAGCTCCACCACGCCGAGCTGCGCCACGGCCCGGGGCACGAAGCGCTCGTTGGGCGTGGGCACCGGGCGGCGGTTGAGGGGGCACACGTCCTGGCAGATGTCACAGCCGAAGACGAGGTTGTCCATCTCCATGCGGAAGGACTCGGGCACCTGCAGGTCGCGGTTCTCCACCGTCTGGTAGGACAGACAGGCGCGCGCATCCACCCGCCCCTCGCCCAACAGCGCCCCGGTGGGACAGGACATGAGGCACTTGCGGCAACTGCCGCAGCGGTCCGTCGCGGGGCCGTCCGCGTAGGCGTCCACCTCGGTGTCGAGGATGAGCGCCGCCAGCATCACCCAGGAGCCGAAGGGCTCGGTGATGAAGCACCCGTTCTTGCCCACGTAGCCCAGGCCCGCGCGCGCCGCCCACACCTTCTCCATGAGCGGCCCCGAGTCCACGCCGCCGTAGTCGCGCACCTCGGGGTACGCCTGCTTCAGGCGCTTGCGGAAGGCCTTGAGGCTGTCGCGCAAGGTGGAGTGGTAGTCGCGGCCCCGCGCGTAGCGGGCGATGGGCGAGTCGGCCGCCTCGGGGGCGTCGCGGTAGTAGTTGGTCGCGAAGGCGATGACGGTGCGCGCCCCGGGCAAGAGCAGCGACACGTCCAGCCGCTCGGCGGCGCGCGAGCCCAGCCAGTCCATGTCCGCCGAGCACCCCGCCTCCAGCCACTCCAGGAAGAAGCGGGGCGGAATGGGCTCGGCGCGCGCGAAGCCCACGAGGGAGAAGCCCACCTCGTGGGCGAGTGGGCGCAGGAAGGCGGTGGGCAGCGGGGGCACGCCCCTTACATACCCCCGCTCCGCCTCAGGTCGAGGGCTTCTCGGCGATCCACTTCACGTCCTCGATGCCCGCCCGGTGGTTGGCCACCCGCGCGAGCACGAAGAGCAGGTCGGAGAGCCGGTTGAGGTACGTCACCGCCTCGGCCGAGCCCTCGCCCGCGTGCAGGGCGGCCACCACACGCCGCTCGGCGCGCCGGCACACCGTGCGTCCCAGGTGCAGCGCCGCGGCCGCCTGGGAGCCCCCGGGCAGGATGAAGTGCGTCATGGGCGCGAGCTCCGTCTCGAAGGTGTCGATCGCCCGCTCCATGTCCGTCACCCACTCGGCCTTGAGCGGGGGGATGTGGCTGGAGGCCTTGGTGCCCGCGGGCGTGGCCAGGACCGCACCCACCGTGAAGAGCTGGTCCTGCAGCCGCTGCAGCAGCGCGTCCAGGTCGCTCGGGGGCGCCATCGCGCGCACCAGGCCCAGCGTGGCGTTGAGCTCGTCCACCTCGCCGTAGGCCTCCACCCGGAGGCTGTCCTTGCCCACCCGGCCTCCGCCGAACAGGCCTGTTTCTCCCGCGTCTCCGGTCTTCGTGTAGATCTTCACTGGCGCGTTCCTCTTTCGTCGGACAGTCAGCAGCCCGGGCAGCGGAAGATTCGCGCGCTCCGGGGGCGTGGGCTAGGAGAAGTCCATGCAACAGTACCTCGCCCTGCTCGAGCACGTGCTTCATCACGGAGCGAAGAAGAGCGATCGCACCGGCACCGGCACGCTGAGCATCTTCGGCCATCAGATGCGCTTCGACCTGACCCGGGGCTTTCCCCTGGTGACGACGAAGAAGCTGCACCTCAAGTCCATCATCCACGAGCTTTTGTGGATGCTCGCGGGCCAGACCAACGTGCGCGGGCTGCAGGCCCACGGCGTCTCCATCTGGGACGAGTGGGCCAACGCCGAGGGCGAGCTGGGCCCCATCTACGGCCACCAGTGGCGCTCCTGGTCCACGCCCGACGGCGGCACCATCGATCAGATGAGCCAGTTGGTGGAAGGCCTCAAGAAGAACCCGGACTCGCGCCGCCACCTGGTGAGCGCGTGGAACGTGGCGGACCTGCCCGCCATGAAGCTGCCGCCCTGTCACATCCTGTTCCAGTTCTACGTGGCCGACGGCAAGCTCTCCTGCCAGCTCTACCAGCGCAGCGCGGACATCTTCCTCGGGCTGCCCTTCAACATCGCCTCCTACGCGCTGCTCACGATGATGGTGGCGCAGGTGACGGGCCTTGAGGCGCACGAGTTCATCCACACCACGGGCGACGCGCACCTCTACCTCAACCACCTGGAGCAGGCGCGCGAGCAGCTCCAGCGCGCCCCCCGCGCCCCGCCGCGCATGGTGCTCAACCCCGACGTGCGCTCGCTCTTCGACTTCAAGTACGAGGACTTCACCCTGCGTGACTACGAGCCCCACCCGGCCATCAAGGCGCCGGTGGCGGTATGACGCTGTCGGCCATCGTGGCCCTGGCGTCCAACCGCTGCATTGGCCGGGACAACGCCCTGCCCTGGCGCCTGCCGGAGGACCTCCAGCGCTTCAAGCGGCTCACGCTGGGGCACACGCTCGTCATGGGGCGCAAGACGTACGACTCCATCGGCCGGCCGCTGCCCGGCCGGACCACCGTGGTGGTGACACGCCAGCCGGACTGGGCGGCCCCTGCCGGAGTGCGGGTGGCGCACGCCCTGGACGAGGCCCTGGACATGGCCGGCCCGGGTGAGGTCTTCCTCGCCGGGGGCGCGCAGCTCTACGCCCAGGCGATGGACCGGGTGCGGCGGCTGTACCTCACCCGCATCGAGCGTCCCTACGAGGGGGACACCTTCTTCCCCGAGGTGGACCTGTCCGGCTGGCGCCTGGTCGCCGACGAGCCCCACCCCGCCACGGACACCACGCCCCCCTTCCGCTTCCTCACCTACGAGCGATAAGCCCGGACGATTTTGAGTTTGGTTCTCAACTTTGAGAATCCCCGGGAGGACTGGTAGACCGGGGCGGTCATGCGCACCGGTCTACTGCTGCTGTCGCTCCTGCTCCTGGCCCCGCTGGCCCATGCCCAGGAGGGCGAATCGGAGACGCGCACCTGGCACCGCCTGGTGGGCATCCTCCAATACCTCCAAGCGGACTATCCGGCGGCGGTGGAGTCGCGCTCGGAGTTCGAGCTGGCCGAGCAGCGCAGCTTCATCGCCGAGGCCCGCGAGGCCGCGAGCGAGCTGGGCCGCCGGGGCGAGACGTTCGTCGTGAAGCTGGAGTCCATCCAGAAGCGCGTGGACCAGGGCGAGGATCCCGAGGGCGTGAGCCGCGAGTGCGGCGAGCTGGTGGAGTCGCTGGTGCTGGCCGGAGGCCTGGCGCGCAGTCCCCGCCTGACGCCGGACCTGAAGCTGGGCGCCCAGTTGTACCAGGAGAGCTGCGCGGCCTGTCACGGCGCGGACGGCCGGGCGGACGTGCCCATCGCCAAGACGATGGAGCCCGCGCCCGCCAACTTCCAGGACGCGGAGCTCATGTCCGGCATCACCCCGTACAAGGCCTTCAACACCACGGGCTTCGGCGTGCCTGGCACGCCCATGCCGGGCTTTCCCACCCTGAGCGAGCACGAGCGCTGGTCCGTCGCCTTCTACCTCTTCACGCTGCGCCAGCCCCCGTGCGAGGGCACCCCGCCCCGCGCCTCGATGGAGAAGCTGGCCAACGCCACGGACACCGAGCTCGAGAAGGACTATGGCCAGCAGCACCTGGCGTGCCTGCGCCAGAAGATGCCCGAGGTGGACACGGAGCGCAGCCTGGTGGTGACGCGCGAGCACGTGGAGCAGGCGCTGCGGCTGGCGGACGCCGGGGACATGCTTGGCGCGCGCAACGCCCTCCTGGATGCGTACCTCAAGGGGCTCGAGCCCGTGGAGGTCATGCTCCAGGCGCGCGACCCGGACCTGGTGCTCCAGTTGGAGAAGGCCTTCCTCGCCACGCGTCTGGCCGCGGAGAACAAGAGCCCGCACGTCCAGGACGAGGGCCGGGTGCTCCTGTCGCTCCTGGATCAGGCGCGCCGGGGCAGCGGCGACACCATGGGCTTCCTGTCGGTCATCTGGCTCACCATGCTCATCCTCGTGCGCGAGGGCTTCGAGGCGAGCATCATCATCGCCGCGCTGCTGGCCATGCTGCGCAAGATGCAGGCGCCCGAGTACGCGCGCGTGGTGCACCTGGGCTGGGTGTCCGCGCTCGTCGTGGGGGCGCTGGCCTTCATCTTCGGCCGGCACCTGATGAATGGCGCCAACCGCGAGCTGCTCGAGGGCTTCGCGGGCCTGTTCGCCGTGGCCATGCTGCTCTACGCGGCGCTGTGGCTCAACGCGCGCGCCAACATGAGCAAGTTCATGGGCGAGCTGCGCGAGAAGATGAAGGGTGCGCTGGGCCGCGGCAGCATGGCGGGCCTGTTCGCCATCGCCTTCACGTCCGCGCTGCGCGAGAGCGTGGAGACGGCCATCTTCCTGCAGGGGCTCGCGCTGGACTCGGCCACGGGCGTGATGTGGGGCTGCGCGCTGGGCACGGTGGCCATCGCCGTGCTCGTCTTCTTCGTCAACCGCGTGGGCTACAAGCTGCCCATGAAGACGCTCTTCAAGGCGTCCACGGTGCTGCTGGTGGCCACCGCCGTCATGCTCCTGGGCAAGGCGCTGCATGCCCTCCAGGAGGTGGCCCTCTTGCCCATCAAGCCCATCCCCTTCGTCACCATCGACCTCCTGGGCGTCTATCCGGACGCGGTGTCGCTCGTGCCGCAGGTGCTGCTCACCGTCGTGCCGCTCGCCCTGGTGTTCATCAAGCGGCGGCGCGACGGCTCGGCCCGGCTGGCGGACGCCTCGCCCCAGGGGTGAGTCACCCCGGGAAGTAGCGGCCGGATGCCTCGCGCACCCGGCCCTCGCCCTGGAGCTTGAGCAACACCGCCAGGGCGCTGCGCTCGGCCACCGGCAGGAGGAAGGGCGGCGTCTCCACGTAGGCGCGCGCCACCAGCTCGGTGAGCGTCACCCCCTCCGAGGGCAGCGCCGCCAGGATGCGCGCCTCGCGCGCCGCGCGGTGGTCCAGGTACTCCTGGAGCTTGCCCGGCCCATCTGGAATCGCCATGCCGTGCGCCGCGTAGAGCGTCGTCACCGGCCAGTCCCGCAGGCGCGCCAGCTGCCGCAGGTACTCGGCCATGTCGCCCTCGGGCGGGTCGATGACGATGGTGCCCACGCCCGCCACCATGTCGCCCACCACCGCCGCGCGCGTGCGCTCGTCCACCAGGCACACGTGCCCCTGGGCATGTCCCGGCGTGTACAGCACCCGCCAGCGCTGGGGCGGCGTGCCCGCCAGCTCCAGCACCTCGCCGTCCACCAGGAGCCGCGCCGTGGGCACCGCCACCCGGTCCGCCGTGCGCGCATGGCACCACAGGGGCACGCCCAGCCGCTCCGTCACCGCGCGCACGCCCGCCGTGTGGTCCCCATGGTGGTGGGTGAGCACCACCGCCTTCACCCGGACGCCCTCCGCCACCAGCCCCTCCACCAGCGCCAGCAGCCGCGCCAGCTCCTCCTCGTCCCCCGAGCCCGGGTCCACGATGAGCAGCTCCTCCTCGCCCAGCACGTACGCGTTGGTGTGCGTGGCCGGGGGCAGCGTGGCCGTGCGCAGGGGAAACACGCGCACGCCGCGCTGGTACTCGATGCGCTGGGCGATGAAGTCCGGACAGTGCTCCGGCGTGCGCAGGGCCGCCGCCGTCCGCTCGGGCGACCCGGCGCGCGCCAGCACCCGCAGGACGTGCAGCGCGGGCGGATGGAGCAGCGCGGTGCCCGCCTCCCAGCGGGCCAGGGCCTCCGCGGGCGTCACCCACGCCGCCTCGGACAGCTCCCCGGGCCACCACTCCGTCCGGGCGTGCGGCCCCACCTCCAGGAAGTAGAAGAAGGTGTCGAAGCGCACCGGGGCGAACTCCGGCGTCACCCACCGCCCCGCCTCGAGCAAGTCCCCGCTCCGCAAGGACAGCCCATGGCGCTCGAGCCCCGCGCGCCACGACACCCGGCCCTCCAGCACCTCCCGGCGCAGCGTGGCCACCGCGTCCGGCGTCAGCCGCTCGGCGCCCTCGGCCGCCAGCACGCCCGCCTCCTCGAGCAGCTCCCGCGCCGCCGCCGCGCGCAGGGCCGCGTCCTGGCCCGAGGCCCCGTGCACCGGCACGTCCGCGTCCTGGGCGTCCAGCTTGCCGCCGGGAAAGGCGTAGAAGCCGCCCGCGAAGCGCAGCGCCTTGTCGCGCTTGACCCAGAACACTTCCCACCCCTGGGCGGTGCGGCGGCACGGCACCACCACGGACGACAGCCGGGGCACGGCCACGGGCGGCGGGGGCGGCGCCCCCTGGACGGTCTCGCTCATCCCCCCACCGCCTGTCCGAGCAGCCGCGCCATCATGTTGCGCGCGTCCTCGATCTGATCCGGCCGCACGTACAGCCGCGTGAGCCGCACCGCGCCGCTGTAGCGCTGGTAGAGCGGCGTGTAGCGCGACACCTCGGTGAGCCGGCCCGTCGAGCGGTCCACGATGTAGAGGCTCGGGACGGAGCCCTCCGCGAAGTACTTGGAGAGCACGCCCTTGGACTCCACGGTGAAGTGCTCGAAGCCGCCGGTGACGAGCGCGCTGCGCAGCACGTCCAGGTCGTAGCCCACGTCCCGCTCGGTGAACTGCGCGAGCAGCTTGAAGCCCTGGCGCGTGGCGATGCGCTGGGCCCAGCGGTTCTTCGAGCGGCGCAGCGTGTACCAGAGCGCCACGTCGTCGCAGTGCAGGAAGGCGTCCGGGTCGGAGGGGATCTCGAACTCGCCCGGAGCCTCCTCGTAGTAGCGCCGGAGCATGGCGTCGAAGTTCACCGAGGTGTGGTGGTAGTACACCGAGATGAACATGTGGTGGCGGCTGAGCAGGAAGTCCTCGAAGGCGAACGCCGCCGCCCGGCTGAGCGCCAGGTAGGCCCGCCCGTCCTTCACCGCCGGGTTGAGGTTGGACACCAGCCAGTCCATGTCGTACCGGCCGTAGTTGACGCCCGTGTAGAACGAGTCGCGCAGCAGGTAGTCCATCCGGTCCGCGTCCAGCTCCCCGGACACGATGGCGCGCAGGAGCGGCGTCCAGTCCACCCCGGCATGGGAGAAGCCCGGGTCCCTCGGCGGCCGCGCGCCGGTGATGAGCCCCACGGCCGCCTCCGGCGAAATCCCCCGGGGCTTGTACTGCTCCTCGATGAGGGGGGTGAGCGCGCTGTCCAGCAGGAGCTTGGCGGTGTAGTCCTCGTGGGTGGCCTGCTCGCCCTCGGCCACCGCGTCCAGCCAGGCCGGCAGCCGCAGCGAGGCGCGCGGGGGGGCGATGCGCTCGGAAGCATGGGACAGGGGCATGTGCCCCAGGTCATGGCAGAGCACGGCGAGCCGGACCGCGGCGCTGAAGCGCTCGCGCACCTCGGCGGGCAGCTCCGCGCGATCCGTGACGGCGTGGAATACCCGGGAGGCGACATGCATGGCGCCCAGCGAGTGGGCATGCCGGGTGTGGGTGGCGCCGGGGAATGCCAGGTCCCCGAAGCCCAGTTGCCGCACGTGACGGAGCCGTTGGTAGAACCGGCTGTCGATGACGGCCTTCTCCTCGCCACTCACATCGATGGTGCCGTGGATGGGGTCACGAATCCGCATGGTTCTCCTCATACTTCCGGACACTGCTCAGCGGCCAGCCATTCGGCCCGCCTGTGAACTGTCATCCCCCCGGGGGACGTGGTAACCCTGCCCGCTGCCCAGATCGCGCATGCACATCGCCATCCTGTACAACCGAGACCACGAGCAGTTGGAGGACGACCCGGGTCGGGAGGCGCGAGCAGACGTGACGCGCGTGGCGTCCGCCCTGGCGGACGCCCTCCAGCACGGCGGCTTCCGGCCCGAGCCCATCGCCGTGGAGGGCACCCGGCTGGAGTTCGTGGACCTGCTCGCCCGGATGCGGCCCGACCTGGTCATCAACCTCTGTGAGTCCGTGGCCGCGGACAGCCGGGCCGAGGTCGTCATCCCCTGCCTGCTGGACATGCTCGGGCTGCCCTACACGGGCTCGTCCGCCCTGTCCCTGGGGCTCGCGCTGCACAAGGACAAGGCCAAGGAGCTGCTCCGGGCGCGCGGCGTGCCCACGCCCGGCTTCGCCCGGGTGGACCGGCTCGAGGACCTGGAGCGCCTGACGCTGCCCTTCCCGCTCATCGTGAAGCCCGCGCGCGAGGACGCCAGCATGGGCATCACCCGCGACTCGGTGGTGCACGACCCCGCCGCCCTGCGCCGGGCGGTGGAGGCCGTGCTCACCACCTTCCACCAGCCCGCCATCGTCGAGCAGTTCATCCCCGGCCGGGAAATCTACGTGCCCCTCCTGGGCAACGCCCCCCGCCGGGCCCTGCCGCTCACGGAGATCCGCTTCGGCCAGCTCTTCCAGGACCGGCCCAACATCGTCACCTACGCGGGCAAGTGGGAGGAGAACTCGCCCGAGTACGTGAACACCCCCTCGGGGCCGTGTCTGCTGGAGGACAAGGCGCTGGAGGCCCGGCTGGTGAAGACGGCCCTGGAGGCCTTCGCCGCGCTAGAGGGCCAGGACTACGGCCGGGTGGACCTGCGGGTCACCCCGGACGGCCAGCCCTACGTCATCGACATCAACCCCAACTGTGATCTCCATCCCGACGCGGGCTTCGCCAAGGCGGCCCTGGCCGCGGGGATGGACTACCGCGCCCTGGCCCGCACGCTGGTCGAGGTCGCGCTGGAGAGGACCCATGGACATTCGCCCCCTCGAAGGAAAGGATCGGGAGTCACTCGCCTCCCTGATTCACCGAATCGAAACCTTCTCCTCGGAGGAAAAGGACTGCGCGGTCGAACTCGTCGATCTCGCGCTGCAGCCAAGTAACCGCGACTACCACATCCTCGTCGCGGACCGGGACGGCACGCTCGTGGGCTACGTGTGCTACGGCCCCACCCCCATGACCGAGGGCACGTACGACCTGTACTGGATCGCCTCGGATCCGAAGGTGCGGGGCCAGGGCGTGGGCGCCTCGCTGGTGTCGCGCATGGAGGCGGACCTGCGGGGCCGTCAGGCGCGCATCATCCGCGTGGAGACGAGCGCCACCGAGTCCTACGGCCCCACCCGCGGCTTCTACGCCGCGCTCAAGTACACGGAAGAGGCCCGAATCCGGGACTTCTACAAGGTCGGCGACGACCTCATCATCCTCACCAAGCGCGTCTGAGCGCGGGAGCGGGCGTGAGAACTTCCCCCAAGGCCCTCGTCGCGCTGGGCGCCCTGCTCCTGGGCCCGGCGCTCGTGCAGTGCAAGAAGGCGGAGGCCCCGGCCGCCCCCGTCTCCGCCCCGTCCGCCCCGGCGAAGGCCGCCGCCCCGTCCCCCCCGGCCCCCGAGGGCGTCTCGGACGTGGTGAAGGCGCGCCGGCCGCAGGGCGGCGAGTACCTGGGGCTGTACCTGGTGGACAAGAAGGTGGGCTACCTCTTCACGGACCTGGGCCTCATCCCGGACCGGGCGGACCGGGTGCGCGCCCTCAGTGAACTGCACTTCAAGGCGAACGTGGGCTCGCGCCTGTCCGAGCGCGTGCACCGCGAGGAGCGCATCTACGAGGCCCACCCCGGCGGGCGGCTGGTGGCCTTCACCATCGAGCAGCGCGGCGATGGCGGCACCCAGACGCTCGTGGGCACCATCACCCCCTCGGGCGTGAGCGTGGTGCGCAAGCGCCCGGGGCTCGCGGACGAGACGGTGAGCCTGCCGCCCACCGCCGAGGTCGTGGAGGACGCGGATCCGGCGCGCGTGGCGCTGCTGCGCCAGGGCAACCTGAGCGGCCACATGCTGGACGGCACGGACCTGGGCACCTACCCGTACCAGGTGACGGTGCAGCCCACCGAGCAGCGGCTCATCAGCGGCGTGCAGGTGAAGCTGGGCAAGGCGGTGATGATCTCCGAGAAGGAGAAGGTCCCCGTCACGACCTACCTGACCGAGGACGGCCAGGTGCTGGAGATGGAGTACGGGCAGACGATGAAGGCCCGGGCCGAGCCGGAGGCGGTGGCCAAGCGGTTGGATCTGGTGGAGGTGTTCGGCCTCACCCGGGTGGTCCTGCCCAAGCCGCTGCCCGAGTCCGCCAAGACGATCCCCGGCCAGGTGACGCTGGTGATGGAGAACCTGCCCCCCCAGTTCCAGCAGGACAGCAACCGCCAGAAGTACCAGGCGGAGGCGGACGGCCGGGTGCGGGTGACGGTGTCGGCGCGGGCGCCGGACGCCCAGAAGCTCAAGCCCCGGCCGCTCAAGGATCCCGAGGGCGGCAAGAACCTCGAGACGTCCATCATCATCGAGAGCGACAACCCGACCATCCGCAACCTCGCCGACCAGCTCGCGGCGCCGCACAAGGACGCCTACGCGGCGGCCCAGGCCATCAGCTCCTGGGTGGCCACGAACCTGAAGAAGGACTACGGGGCGAGCGCCGACCGGGCCACGGACGTGCTGCGCCAGAAGAAGGGGGACTGCACGGAGCACTCCCTGCTGACGGTGTCGCTCCTGCGCGCGGCGGGCATTCCCGCGCGGCGCGTGGATGGCGTCATCTACATGGTGAACCAGGACGGGGTGCCGGCGCTCTACTGGCACGAGTGGGTGGAGGCCTTCGTGGGCGAGTGGACCCAGATGGATCCCACCTTCGACCAGGTGGTGGCGGACGCCACCCACTTCGGCGTGGGCTTCGAGGGCAACGCGGAGATCACCCCCCTCATCGGTACGCTCAAGGTCGTCGAGGTGAAGTAGGGACGCATTCATGGTCCCACGAGCGCTCCGACCCGCCGTCCATCCCTGGATGGCGGGTCCGCTGTCCGTTCTCCTGCTCGGTGCGTGTGTCGCGGCACCACCGAGTTCCCGTCGAAGCTTCCGGTTCGACACGGAAACGGCTTCGCGACTGCGCCACGCCGCTCCCGTGGAAAGCACCACGCGTGTGCTCACGACCGTGGCGGCCGGGGTCACGCGCTCCCGTCTCGCGCCCGTGCTGCTCGGATTGCTCCCCGGTGATGCGGCGGTGAGCGAACTCGAGCTGAGCCTGTTGCAATGCGCCCGGGAGGCGGAACGGCGAATCCACCAGCCTTTGTTCGGAGAGCGGACCCCGACCCGGGAGGAGTGCGGAGAAGAAGTCGACGTCGACGGCTGTGGCCAACCCATCACCCAGGCCATGGCGTTGGGTCGGAAGAAACACGCACTCGCACTCGAATGCGCCCGCTCGGTGCTCCAACGGTATTGGCCCAAGCCCTTCAGCATCGAGCAGCGCTACCGGTTCTTCCGCCATGCGCGGTTCATCGAAACCCTGAGCGCGGCGGAGGAAAAACGACTCCTCGCGGAGGGCTGCACTCAAAAGCTCTGGCGCACCATCAAGCCCGACATCGTCCTTCACGCGAGCGACAACCCGCTGAGCGCCGTGCTCGTCCTCGACTTCAAGTTTCCCTGTCCCGAGACCAACAGCCCACGGTGGACACGGTACGGCAAGGACAGCGCCTACCCAGGTGCCACCCAGGGCGAAATCTACCGGGAAGCGCTGCGCGCCGAAGCCTTGCTCCTCTCGCCCCAGGGCATCACACCGTGAACGAACCGGTTCCGCCCATCCGGCTCCGAACGGACCAGCACAGGTTGGTGGGCCGCGACGGACTCGTCCTGTGCTTCTTCATCCGTCGCTCCCATGGAGAGATCGCCCCCGCCATCTGGCGAGCGCTGCGGACCTATGTCCAAGCCATTCCTCCCGGAGCGCTCGGCTGGTACGGCGACTATGACGGCAATACCCTCCCCCTCGACTCGACGGGTTGGGCCTTCGTCCAGGAGGAACTCCTGGGCTGTGCCTCGCCGGCCACGGCCCGCGTCGAACTCTGGGAGCACGAGAGCGAGGTCGGGGGGTACAACTTCGAGTATCTCGGCCGTTGGTTGGACGCTCCCCCGTTTGATCAGGACACGGATGCGACCTGCGGCGTGTGCTTCTCCTTTCCCTCGGAATACCTCCAGGGACAGGGCGCGCACGCGCTGCGCACGCTCGCACTGGAGTTGGCCCGTGAGCTGCCGTTCAGCTTTGGCTATGCCAGTCTCGCCATCGTGTCCCCCGGAGGCCGCTGGTACATGGCGCGGCAGGCCCTGATTCCCCTGCTCGAGCGATACCTGGGACTCGACCTCTACCGGCTCGAGGAAACCAGCCGGGCCATTGGTGCACGTGCGCGCGGGGCGCATTGGCTCACGTTCCTCGGGCCCGAGCTCGTGAACGGATTGGGAGGCCTCCACCGCCTGCGCGAGGCCCTGTCCTCTCTCCACGTGTCCATTCACGAACTGGAGCAAGGGAGGCTCTTGCTCACGCTGGGAGATGAGCCCGACGCCCTCGACACGCGGAAGAACGAGGATGCCCCCCACTACCGCGCTCTGGCCCGGCTGTTGGAGCCCTTCTTCCTCGACGAGCACACCGGCTGGTTCTCCCTGGACAAGGAACCCATGCGCCGATGGCTCCGACGCTTCTGCACTTGAGGACAGGGCGGACTACCCCGCGCGCACCGCGTGGAGGAAGCGCGCGTAGCCGAGCTCGGCGGCGCTCTTGGTGAGCTCCACGTTCGCCCAGGCGAGGACGTGGGCGAAGGGCTGATCCTGGAAGGGCCAGCGCGTGCGCTCGGTGGACCGCAGCTCCTCGTCCGAGAGCCGCTCGAGCGCCGCCCGCCACTCGCCGTGCAGCCGCTGGATCCACGCCCGCACACCTTCGGCGGAGCCGGGCCACGTCACCTGCTCGCGCGAGAGCGTCGCGGCCCCGAAGGAGTGGTCGAGCACCATGGACCACCAGAAGCCGAAGTGCCACGTCAGCCACGCGATGCTGGAGGGACCCAGGCCGTAGTCCTCGCGCTCCGGCCAGTCCGCCACCCACCGGCCCTCGGCGTCCGGACGCACGTGCAGGCCCTGGGCGGCGGGGCGCCACAGGCACTCCTCGGTGGTGAGGCTCTCC
The DNA here is from genome assembly GCF_016904885.1 of Archangium primigenium. NCBI lineage: Bacteria > Pseudomonadati > Myxococcota > Myxococcia > Myxococcales > Archangiaceae > Melittangium > [Archangium] primigenium. Next base: position 2,435,319 of record NZ_JADWYI010000001.1, on the reverse strand, counting down.
AGGTGGTACCAGGTGAGCTGCCACGCCATGTCGAACTGCCAGAGCAGGGGGTCGCGGACCGCATGGGACATGCCCCGAGTCTAGCGGGCTTCACATCCGCGCCGTGGGCACCAGCCGGACCCCCTGGGGGATGAGGAAGGACGCCGCCGCGAAGGCGGAGACCCGGGCATCCGCGGCGGGCGTGAGGCGGTAGCGGCGGACCACCGTCGCGAGCGCGAGCACCAGCGCCCGCCTCGCGAGCGCGGCCCCCATGCACAGCCGGGCCCCACCACCGAAGGGCACGTAGGCGAACTTCGGCAACCCCTCGAGGGAGCCATCGAGCCAGCGCTCCGGGCGGAACACGTCCGGGTCCGCGAACCACCGAGGGTCTCGGTGGAGGACCCAGGGGCTGAGCGCCAGGCTGACGCCCGCGCCCAACCGGTAGCCGCCCAGCTCACACGGCTCGACGGTCTCCCGGGCCGTCATCCAGACGGGGGGATGGAGCCGCAGGGACTCCTTGAGGACCGCCATCGTGTAGACGAGCCGCTCGGGATCTCCCGCGGTGGCGCGCCCGTCGCCCAGCACCCGGACCACCTCGTCCGCCACCCGCGCGTCCACCTCCGGATGGGTCGCCAGCAGGTGGAGCGTCCACACCAACGCGATGGCCGTGGGCTGATGCGCGGCGAGGAGCATGATGGCCACCTCGTCCCGGGGGTACCACGGGGGCGCCAGACAGCCCTCGTCCCCGTCGCGCGCCTGGAGCGCCAGCCCGAGGAGGTTGGACGCGCCGAGGCTCCGCTCCCGAAGCCGCGCGATGAGCCCGTGGATGGCCCGCTCGAACTGATGGACCGACCAGCGGAAGCGGAGGTTGCCGGGCGTGGGGAGCCAGCGCGGGAGCCGGATCGGCAGCGGCCGGAAGTTCCACGCCAGGAAGGACGTGGAGCGCCGGACCTCGTTGGCGGTGAGGTCCGCGTCCATCAGGTACCGCCCCACCCAGCGGGCCGCCAGGCTCGACACGTCGTCCGCGATCGCGCGCGCCACACCGGGGCGCCACGCGGCGAGCATCTCCTCGGTGGCCGCGACGATGGGCGCCGCGCCGATGTCGACACGCTCCCGGAGGAACAGGGGCTGGAGCAGCCGACGCTTGTAGCGCCAGTCCTCTCCATCCGTGTGCATCAGCGCATAGTGGTACGAGCCCGTCCGGGCCTCGGTCGGCTTCGCTCCGGTCTCCTTCGCGAAGTGCCGCTGCGCGTTGACCAGGACGCGCTCGATGTCGCGCGGATGGCAGACCAGGTAGTTGTCCTGGCCCAGCCGCACCACATCCCCGAACTCCCGGGCGCACCGGGTCACGAACTGGAGCGGATCCGTGTGGAAGTCCGCGGTGTTCGCGATGCCCCACCCCCCCACGGGGCCAGGAGGTTCACCCGGAAGTTCGGTCATGCGGCCCCCCGCGGGTCACTCAGTAGCCGCCGCCGGGCGTGATGGCCTGGTAGGGGCGCGTCAGCTTCTTCGGGTTGGACAGACCCAGCGCCACCGCCACGTAGAACAATGCCTTCATGCGTGCTCCTCCTGAGGGGGCCGGGAAGCAGCCCGCCGCCATCCTAGCGACAGGCCTCGCATGTCTGTCAATTGCCCTTCCCCGCCGTGTCTTGCACAGGCACCGTGTCAATGACACGTCAGCCCATGCAATGACATGTCAATCGCCTCGCGAGCCCCCCCGCGGCCCGTCAGTGGACGAACGGACCCAGGCCGAAGCGGGCCAGGGCATAGCCCGCCGCGCCGATCAGCGCCGCGCCGGGGAAGGTCAGCACCCAGGCCCAGGCGATGCGTTTGCCCCAGATCCACCGCACCGCGTGCAGGCCGCGCGTGGCCCCCACGCCCGAGACCGCGCCGCCGATGGCGTGGGTCGTGGAGATGGGGACATGCGCGAGGGTCGCGAACGCGATGCTCGTGGCGGCGGCGAGCTCGGCGGAGAAGCCGCCCACGGGCCGCAGGTAGGGGGTGATGCGCGAGCCCACCGTCTGGACGATGCGCCACCCGCCCGCCATGGTGCCGAGCGCCATGGCTCCGTGGCAGGAGAGGACGATCCACCAGGCCACCTCGTGCTGGCCGCCCAGGCCCCGGAAGCCCTCGGGGTTGGGCTGGCTCCAGGCCTCGTGGCCCGTGGCGGCCAGGATGGCGACGATGATGCCCATGGTCTTCTGCGCGTCGTTGGTCCCGTGGCCCAGCGAGTACAGGCCCGCGGAGAGCAATTGCAGGTGCCGGAAGCGCCGCTCGGCCGCGTGCCGCTCGGCGTGGCGCGTGAGCCAGGCGATGGCGGTCATGAAGCTCCAGCCCAGCACCATGCCGATGATGGGCGAGAGGACGAGGAAGGCGAGCACGGGCACCCAGCCCTTGAGCAGCAGCGCGCCCCACCCCGCCTTGGCGATGGCCGCGCCCGCCAGGCCGCTGATCACCGCGTGCGAGCTGCTGGTGGGCAGGGCCCACCACCACGTGAGCAGGTCCCACACCACCGCGCCCACCAGGGCGCCGAAGATGACGTTCAGGTCCACCACCTGGGGGTCGACCAGCTTCTCGGAGATGGTCTTGGCCACGGTGGTGCCGAAGAAGAACGCGGCCACGAAGTTGAAGAACGCGGCCCAGAGCACCGCCTGCCTCGGCGTGAGCACGCGGGTGGTCACCACGGTGGCCACCGAGTTGGCCGCGTCGTGAAAGCCATTGAGGAAGTCGAAGATCAGCGCGGCGCCAATCAACACGAAGGCGAAGGTCAGCAGGGACATGGAGCGCCTCAGCCGTTCTTGAGCAGCACGCGCGCCAGGGTCTCGGTGGCCTCTTCGCTGCGCTCGATCGCCTCTTCCAACAGCTCGTGCAGCTCCTTCTTCTTCATCACCTCCAGGGGATCCGGCGTGCCCTCGAAGAGCTGGCCGAGGAAGGCCTCCCGGTCGCGCTTGACCAGCTCCATGGTGTCACCCACCGCGTCGAGCGCGGGCTTGAGGTCCTCCAGCTTCTGGCCGCGGCGCAGGCCATGGATGATGGTGTCGAGCTCGCGCGCGATGGTCACGAAGTTGCGGGCCTGTCCGCTGAGCGTCGGGTGCAGGGCCTTGAGCTGGTAGAGGCGGAAGCGCTGCGACAGCTCCGCGACGCGGTCCACCACGCCGTACATCACCGTGATGAGGCCGAGGATGTCCTCGCGATCCAGCGGGGTGATGAAGGCCTTGTCGAGCCGGAAGAGCGACTCGCTGAAGACCTTCTTGGCGCCCACGCGGTCCTGCTCGATGGACTGCAGCGGCCCGGAGAAGTGGGGGAAGGTGGAGACGACACGCTCGAACTGCTGGGCGCAGTTCACGACGAAGCCGGACAGTCGCTCCAGCTCGTCATAGAACTTCTCGTCCTTGGGCAGCAGGTTGAACATGCGCGTCATCCCCCCCGGCTCGCGCCCGCCAGCCGCCGCGCGAAGTGTGTCGCGTCCGTCACGGGCGGCTCGCAGGCGAAGTGGCGGCACACGTAGGCGGCCGCCTGGCCCTGGACGGGCTCGCGGCCCAGGAAGGTCTCGATCATCGAGGGCGGAACCGGCGCGGTGGGCGCCTTCCAGGCGAAGGCGGAGGTGGGCGCGTAGACGCCGCGCGCCGCCGCCAACAGGGGGGCCACCGCGTCGCGCTCCCCGGCGAGGGTGACGCTCGGGGCGCCCTCCAGCAGCGCATCCGCCGCCAGCGCCAGGTGCCCGTAGCCCATGGGGTTCTTCTGGAGCTGCTCGCGCATGCGCGACACGTACCGCTCGGGCAGGTCCAGGTGGTACTTGTTGCCCGTGAGCGCGGCGAGCGCCACCTGCGCCTCCGTCACCAGCGACGCCCCCGAGGGCACCGCGTTGTCGAACGTCGCATAGGGGGCCACCACCAGGTCTCCCTGCTCGCGGGGTGCCAGCAGCCAGGCCTGCTTGTCCACGTCCCAGAACAGCTCCTCGGCGACGCGTACCAGCGCCTCCGCGGCCTCCAGGTAGCGCGGCTCGAAGGTGGCCTGGTAGAGCGCGGTGAGGCCCGCGGCCAGGCCCCCGTAGTCCTCCAGAAAGCCCGGGATGCGCGCCTGGCCCTCCTGGTACGCGCGCGTGAGGCGCCGTCCGTCCCACAGCTCCGCCAGGAGGAAGTCCGCCGCCTTCCGGGCCCCGTCCACCCAGTCCTCCCGGGCGAACACCCGGCCCGCGAAGGCCAGGCCCCGGATCATCAGCCCGTTCCAACCCGCGAGGATCTTCTCGTCCCGGCCCGGCTTCACCCGCCGCTCGCGCGCCTCGAGCAGCTGCTCGCGCGCCTCGTCCAGCAAGGCGCGTGTCTCCTCCAGAGACAGGGAGAAGTCCGACGCCAGCACCTCCTCGGTCACCGCCGACTCCAGCACCGTGGTGCCGTGCTCGAAGTTGCCCTTGGGGGTGATGTGGAAGCGCCGTGTCACCAGGTCCGCCAGCTCGTCGTCCAGCACCGCCGCCACCTGCTCGGGGGTCCAGACGAAGAAGCGGCCCTCCTCGCCCTCGCTGTCCGCGTCCTGGGTGGCGTAGAAGCCGCCGCGCGCGTCCGTCATCTCGCGCCGCACGTAGGCCACCGTCTCCTCCACCACCTGCCGCCACAGGGGCCGGGGCTCCACCTGGTGCGCCTCCGTGTACAGGTGCAGGAGCTGCGCGTTGTCGTACAGCATCTTCTCGAAGTGCGGCACCCGCCACCGCTCGTCCACCGAGTAGCGGTGGAAGCCGCCGCCGAGCTGATCATAGATGCCCCCGCGCGCCATCTTCTCCAGCGTGAGCAGCACCGCCTGCCGGAGGGCATCCTGCTCGGGCGCGCGCCGCCAGGCCCGCAGCACCAGCGCCACGCTCATGGGGTTGGGGAACTTGGGCGCACCGCCAAAACCCCCATTCACGCCGTCCATGCGGCGCAGCAGGGCCGTGCCCATGGCGACCAGGTCCTCGGCCTTGAGCGCCGCGGGCGCCGCGTCCAGGCCGTGCAGCGCCAGCTCGCCCAGGCCCTCGCGGAACTCCCCGGCCTGCTGCACCACCTCGTCGCGCCGGCTCGTCCAGGCCTCGCTCAGCGCCTGCAGCACCTTGGGGAAGCCCGGCCGGCCGTAGCGATCCTCCGGCGGGAAGTAGGTGCCGCCGAAGAAGGGCACGCGCTCGGGGGTGAGGAAGACCGTCAGGGGCCAGCCGCCCCCCAGGCCCATGAGCTGCACCACGCCCTGGTAGAGCTGGTCCACGTCCGGCCGCTCCTCGCGGTCCACCTTCACGTTGATGAAGCCCGCGTTCATCAGCCGGGCGATGTCCGGGTTCTCGAAGGACTCGTGCGCCATGACGTGGCACCAGTGGCAGGCCGAGTAGCCCACGGACAGGAGCAGGGGTTTGTCCTCCGCGCGGGCCCGGGCGAAGGCCTCCTCGCCCCAGGGGTACCAGTCCACCGGGTTGGAGGCGTGCTGCCGCAGGTAGGGAGAAGGCTCGCGCGCGAGGCGGTTGCTGGGGCCGGCCGGCGGGGGGTGGGACATGACGGGCTCCGGAAAACGGGGCGGGGCGCGGGAGCGTACAGGCGCCCGTGGAAAGGTGCTGGGCAAAGGCCCGCAAGTGCGCTTAGTGCCAGACGTGGCCCACCGCTCCGCCCTCCGCCCTGTCCCCCACCTGACGCTCTGCCTCGTCCTGCTCGTGGCGAGCGCGGCGGTCCGGCTGGCGCTCGTGCTGGGCACGGACGTCTACTTCGACGAGGCCTACTACTGGCAGTGGTCGCGGCACCTGGACGGGGGCTACTTCGACCACTCCCCCGGGGTGGCGTGGCTCATCGCGCTGCTCGGCATCCGCCCCACCGCGCTCGTCTGTGGCGTGGCGACCGTGGGCGCGGTGTGGGGGCTCGCCCGGGACGTGCATGGCCCGGGCGAGGCGCCCTGGCGCGCGGCGGCGCTCTGGAGTGTCGTCCCCGTGGGCATCCTCGCGGGCGTGTGGGCCACGCCGGACACGCCCCTGCTGCTCTTCTGGACGCTGGCGCTATGGGCGCTCCACCGCGAGCGCTGGGTGCTGGCGGGGCTCGCCTGTGGCCTGGCGCTGCTGTCCAAGTACCCGGGGGTGCTGCTCGCCGCGGCCTTCGTCGCCGCGTGCGTGCGGGCCCGGCGGCTGCCCGCGGGCGCCTGGCTCACCGCGCTGCTCGGCGTGGGGCTCTTCCTGCCCGTGGTGGCGTGGAACGCGCGCAACGACTGGGCGGGCTTCGCCTTCCAGTTGCAGCACGGCCTCGGAGGCCAGGGCGGCTGGCGCACCTTCGGGGAGTTCCTCCTGGGCCAGCTCGCGCTCGGCGGGCCCGTGCTGGTGCCGCTGACGGTGGCGTACGTCGTCCGGGGCCCCCGCGAGCAGTTCCTCCTGCGCGCCGCCGCCGCCGCGCCCCTGCTCCTGTTCGGCTACGCGTCCGTGCGCACCCGGGGCGAGGCCAACTGGCCGGCCGCGGCGTACCTCTCCGCGTGCGTGGGCGTGGCCGGCATGCACGCGCGGTGGTTCCGCGCGGCGGCGCTCGTCAACCTGGCGCTGGTGCTCGCGGTGACGTCCCACCTGCTCTTCCCGCTGCTGCGCTTCGAGCGCGACGTGCTGCTCGCGCGCACCCATGGCTGGGAGGTGCTGGGCACGCTCGCGCGCGAGGACGTGGCGGTGGTGTACGCCCCCAGCTACCAGCTCGCCTCGGAGGTGGCCTACTTCACCGGCCTGCCCGCGGACACGGCGGGCGGGGCGCGCCGCAGCCAGTACGATCTCTGGCCCCGGCCCGAGGTGCCCGTGGGGCGCGACGCACTGTGGTACTCCGAGGGCAAGCCGCCGCCCGCCGAGCTGACCGAGCGCTTCTCCACGGTGGAGGGGCCGCGCGAGCTGACGTCCGACTTCCGGGGCCGCCGGGTGCACACCTTCCTCGTCTGGCGGCTGCGCGACGCCCGGCCCTGAAGTCCCCCGTCCCGTGCCCTCGCCAACAGTCCGGGACACGGCGGTTGTCCGCCCGGAGGCCCCATGGGACATCCTCGCGCCTGGCCCGGAAGGAACCCGATGACGACCCACACCCTCGACAAGCAGGGCGAGAAGATCCACCTCGCGGACATCGCCACCACGTCGCCCAAGAAGACGGACAAGGACGCGGCGAAGAAGGAATTCGACGCGCTCGGCGAGGAGCTGTTCGACCTGCAGGACCTGATGTGGGGCGCGCGCCTGAACTCCGTGCTCATCATCCTCCAGGGCCGTGACACCGCCGGCAAGGACGGCACCATCAAGCACGTGGCCGGGCACCTCAACCCCCGGGGCCTCAACGTCGTGTCCTTCGGCGTGCCCACCGAGGAGGAGCGCCAGCACGACTTCCTCTGGCGCATCCACCAGCACACCCCGCGCCTGGGCGAGTTCGCCATCTTCAACCGCTCGCATTACGAGGACGTGCTCGTCGCGCGCGTGAACCAGCTCGTCCCGGAGGCGCTCTGGAAGGAGCGCTATGGCCACATCCGCGACTTCGAGGAACTGCTGGCCGAGCACGGCACGCTCGTCCTCAAGTTCTTCCTCCACATCAGCCAGCAGGAGCAGGAAGAGCGCCTGCTCGCCCGGGAGAAGGAGGCGCGCAAGGCCTGGAAGATCAGCGCCGGGGACTGGGAGGACCGACAGAACTGGGACGCCTACACCCAGGCCTACGAGGAAGTCTTCGCGCGCACGTCCACCCGCGAGGCCCCGTGGACCATCGTCCCCGCCGACTCCAAGTGGTACCGCAACCTCGTGGTGGCCCAAGCACTCGTCGACAAACTGCGCCCCCACCGGGAGGCCTGGCAGAAGCGCCTGGACGCCGTGGGCGAGGAGAAGAAGCGCGACCTGGCCCGGTGGCGCGCCACGCGCAAATAGAGACAGGGGAGCCCCGGAACTCGGGGACGCTTTTGGATGCAGGGGTCAAAGCCCGGCATGTCCGAGTGGCCGCTCTCCGCCAACCGTCCAGGCTCGGGACACGTGCCCAGTTACCGCGCGCACGGGCACGCCTCACCTTGGGCGCAGCACACACTTTCCAAGGAGAGCCCATGACCCGGTCCTACAAATGGTTGATCGCGACGCTGCCCCTGTTCACCGCGGGCGCGGCCCTGGCCCAGCCGGGCGCGCCGGAGAAGACGGGGGTGCCCGCGAAGACCCAGGTGGACCCGCGGATGCAGAAGGTGCTCGACGCCCACAAGGCGCTCAAGCCCAAACCCTTCCATACCCTCACGCCCGAGCAGGCCCGCAAGGGGCCGAGCGCCACGGACGCCGTGAAGTCGCTGATGAAGAAGGAGGGCAAGTCCACGACGCCCGACAAGACGGGCCTGGCCAAGGTGGATGACACCACGCTGCCGGGGCCGGGCGGGGACATCCCCGTGCGCATCTACACGCCCGAGGGTCAGGGCCCCTTCCCCGTGGTGGTCTACTACCACGGCGGTGGCTTCGTGGTGGCCGACCTGGACACCTATGACGCCGGCCCGCGCGCCCTGGCCCAGCAGGCCAAGGCCGTGGTGGTGAGCGTGCACTACCGCCAGGCGCCGGAGCACCCCTTCCCCGCCGCGTCCGATGACGCCACGGCCGCCTTCCGCTACGTCCAGGAGAACGCGGCCAAATACAACGGCGACCCCCAGCGCGTGGCCGTCGCCGGCGAGAGCGCGGGTGGCAACCTCGCCACCGTGGTGGCCATGCAGCAGAAGGAAGCCAGGCGCACGCTCCCCGTCTTCGAGCTGCTCGTCTACCCGTTCGTGAGCAATGACGTGAACACCCCGTCCCACAAGGCCAATGGCCAGGGCAACTACTTCCTCGGCAACCAGGACATCGCCTGGTTCTGGAACAACTACCTGGGCGAGGGCTGGAAGACGAACACGGATCCCCTGGCCCTGCCGCTCACGGCCAGCACCGACAAGCTCCGGGGCATGCCGCCCACGATGATCATCACCGCGGGGCTGGATCCCCTCAAGGACGAGGGCACCGCCTACGCCAAGAAGCTCCAGGAGGCCGGCGTGAAGACGGAGCTGAAGAACTACGACGGCGTGACGCACGAGTTCTTCGGCATGGGCGCGGTGGTGGGCACGGCCGCCAAGGCCCAGGCGGACGCGGCCAGCGCGCTCAAGAACGCCTTCCAGAGCGCGGGCGTGGGCGGCGCGGGGGACACCACCCCGCAGCGCGGCGACCTGGGTATGAAGAAGGCGAAGTAGCGCGCCGCCTCAGCGGCCTCCCACCGCGGCCCACTCCCCGCTGCGGCGCGGAGGGGGCTCGCACAGGGCGGCGGGCGGAGGCACGGCGGGCTCGGGCAGCGGGGGCGGCTCGACGCCCTCCTCCTCCTGCAGGGGCGCGCAGCCCCCCAACAACCACCCACTCACCACCCCCACCGACCAGCGACCGCGCATGTGCTCGCCCTCGTGTCCGTTCGCGATGACGTCGGCAGGCCCCGGAAGCAAAACCCATTCCCCGCATTCCCGGGGTTTTCGGCGTCCCGAGTGGAAGGACTTTTCCCACGCTGGGGAACACTCCTGCCCAGGCTGGGACACCCAGGCCCCACGCCCATGGCATAAACCGGCGCATGCCGCGTGACGTCTCCTTCTTCGATTCCCTGGGTCGGCTGCTCGCCCTCGAGCGCGAGGCCGAGCGGGCCCGCACGGAGGCCCTGGCCGAGGGCCTCTCCCTGCAACAGCGCGCCGAGCAGGGCCTGACGTTCCTCGACCTGGAGAGCCTGGAGGAAGAGGTCGGCCTCGGGGGCCGGGTGCTGGTGACGCTCGCGCGCAAGGACCGGGCGCGCTTCCCCGCCCGGCTGGACAACGGCGACCAGGTGGCCGTCTACCCCCGCCGCGCCGAGGTGAAGGAGCCCGCGCGGGCGCTCGTCACCCGCGCCACCGCCATGCGGGTGCAGCTCGCCTTCGACCGCTCGCCGCCGCCCTTCATCCACGAGGGCCTGCTGCGGCTCGACGGCGTCCCCAACGACGTCACCTACGAGCGGGTGCGCGCGGGCCTCTCGCGGGTGAAGGCGCTGGACAAGGGCGCGGGCCGCCGCAAGCGCGAGGTGCTGCTGGGCAACGAGCCCCCGCGCTTCGACTCGCTCCGGGAGTTCACCCCCACCCGGGCCCTCAACCCCGAGCAGCACGACGCCGTCACCCGGGCGCTCGCCGCCGAGGACTTCTTCCTGGTGCACGGCCCCCCGGGCACGGGCAAGAGCACGGTGCTCGCCGAGGTGGCGGCCCAGGCGGTGGAGCGGGGCCAGCGCCTTTTGTGCGCCGCGGCGAGCAACGCCGCCGTGGACCACCTGTTGGACCTGTGCCTGGACAAGGGCCTGCGGGCGGTGCGTGTGGGCCACCCGGCCCGCGTCACGCCCCGGCTCCAGGAGCACACGCTGGACCTGCTGGTGGAGGAGCATCCGGACCGGGTGCTCTCGCGCGAGCTGTTCGACGAGGCCTTCTCGCTGCTGGGCTACGCGCGGCGCCAGCGCACGCAGGGCCGCAGCCGCGAGCGCTTCTCCAACGCGCGCGCCTCCACCTCGGAGGCCAAGGGCATGCTGGACGAGGCCCGGGCGCTGGAGCGCAAGGCGGTGCGCGCCGTGCTGGAGCGGGCGCAGGTGGTGTGCGTGACGCTGGCGAGCCTGGACTCGGGGGTGCTCTCGCACGAGGAGTTCGACCTGGCGCTCCTGGACGAGGCGGCCCAGTCCACCGAGCCCCTGGCGCTGCTGGGCTTTTTGCGCGCGCCCAAGGTGGTGCTGGCGGGAGACCCGCAGCAATTGCCGCCCACCATCCTGTCGCCCGAGGCGGCCAAGGCGGGCCTGGCGGTGAGCCTTTTCGAGCGCCTGCTGGCGGACCACGGGGACGGGGTGAAGCGGATGCTGCGCGAGCAGTACCGGATGAACGAGGCCATCATGGCCTTCCCCTCGCGGGAGATGTACGCGGGGGAATTGCGCGCGCACCCGAGCGTGGCGGGGCGGACGCTGGCGGACGTGCTGCCGGCGGGGGCGGAGGGAGACTTCCCCCCGGTGCTCTACCTGGACACGGCGGGCAAGGGCTTCGACGAGGAGCAGGAGAAGGACACGGGCAGCCTCTTCAACACGGGCGAGGCGGACCTGGTGGTGGCGCGGGTGAAGGAGCTGCTGGCGGCGGGGCTGGAGCCGAGGGAACTCGCGGTCATCACGCCCTACCGGGCGCAGGCGCATGCGTTGCGCGAGCGCGTGGAGCCCTTGTCCGCGGACGTGGAGGTGGACACGGTGGACGCGTTCCAGGGGCGGGAGAAGGACGCGGTGCTCTTGAGCCTCGTGCGCTCCAACGGCGAGGGGCAGATTGGCTTTCTCTCGGACCTGCGGCGCATGAACGTGGCGCTCACGCGGGCCCGGCGGCACCTGTTCGTGGTGGGCGACTCGGCCACGCTGAGCGGCCATCCCTTCTACGCGCGCTTCATCGAGTCCACCCAGGAGGGACTGGGCTACCGCTCCGCCTGGGAATGGCCCGACCCGGCTCAATAACCGCTCCGTACCCAAACGCCCCCCAACATTCCACTAGGGCAAATACGCTCGAGCGAATTAAAGTCCACCTTCGACTAAAACACAGGAGGAGTGCAGCAATGACCACCGCCCCCGTGATGAATGCATTTGAAAACAGAAAAGACCTAAACAAATATGGCAGCAACGCGCTACTTCTCTTCGCCCTTCAGTTAAGACACCACATCGATGATATTGATACCGCAGCAGCAGATGCTCTAACTGACGGCTCAAATGACAAGAAATGCGATCTAGTCTATGTAGACAGAAGCTCCAGACTAGCCGTCGTCGCACAAGGATATCTGGCTAAACAACCAAAAAAAGAGGCGCCCGCCAACAAGGCCTCCGATCTAAACACGGCAATAACGTGGCTACTGACAACAAATATAAAGAGCCTGCCCGAGAAGATGCGCCCCGCCGCAAAAGACCTCAGGGAGGCACTAAAAAACAAAGAAATAGATGTTTTGGAAATATGGTACGTGCACAACTGCACTGAATCCACCAACGTAAAGAGCGAATTGGCCGCCGTAACAAGCGGAGCCAAAGCAGCACTAGATTCAGGATACAAAGAGTCCGGCTGCAGCGAAGTACAATTCCTTGAAGTTGGAATAAATACCCTTGGGAATTGGTATCGCACCATCGAAACAGCCGTTCTGGTCAGCGACAATTTTACGATTCAAATCCCTGGAGGATATAAAATCGAGGAGGGAAAATGGGCTGCCTATTCAACGGCTGTTCCTGCAAAATGGCTTTACGAAATCTACAAGAAGCACAAGACAGACCTTTTCTCCGCCAACGTTCGAGATTATCTTGGAAGCCGAAAGAGCGATTCCAACATCAACCACGGAATAAAAGAGTCCGCAGAGCAAAAGCCATCAGAGTTCTGGGCCTTCAATAACGGGATAACGGCACTCGTCAATGACTTCATAGAGCCCAACAAAAAAAGAAGACGTTCACAATCAAAGGCATCTCCATTGTGAATGGAGCGCAAACAACGGGGGCCATCGGCTCACTTGATAATCCTCCCGTTCAAAACGCCATGGTTCCAGCTCGCTTCATAAAATGCACATCTCCTGATCTCGTTCAGGAAATTGTTCGCTACAACAACAGCCAAAACAAAGTAGCTCCGGCTGACTTCAGAAGTACTGATGCGATCCAAGACCGGCTACGTCAGGAATTCAACCAGCGCCCCAACAAAATCAGCTATCTCGGAGGCCGTCGCGGTGGGGCGCAAGACGCCATCCAAAGGCCGGGAAGCGGTAACCACATTCCTTCGGACACCGCTGCGCAATCGCTGACGGCATTCCATGGAAACCCATCCGTAGCATACAGCCGTAAAAGCGACATTTGGGAGTCAGACAAATACTACTCATCTGTATTCAGCGACCACACAAACTCCGAGCACATACTTTTCGTCTGCGCATCATACCAAATCATTAGCAAAATTAAAATGGACCTCTTCCAAAAGAAGGAAGAGCAACTCACGGAGTCCGACAGAGAAAACCTGAATTTCTTCCGTCTCCGCGGCTCTATTCATATGTTCATGGCCGCCATCGGGGCGTGCATGGAAACAATTCTAGGATATCCTGTTCCAAGTAAATTCAACTTGCGATTCCGTAAACACCTCAAGCTCGCAGAGGCAGAGCAAGCATGGCGTCCGGTAATTGAATGCTGCATCCCTTTCCAATCCGCGCTACGCCCGCCTCTGGAAGAATCGCTGACAACCACAGTAGACACCAAGCAGCCAATCGCCCAATTCCGCAGCTTCGTAAATTCGACGCGTCCGTCAAACAAGAAGATTTACGATGAATTCTCGACTCGCGTGACAGCAGAGCCTCTGCTCTCGAAGAAGAAATAGTACCCCTGCCTAATTCTACTCGACCTCTTCCCGTGCCCTCCGCCGTAAGTTTGCCTCGGAGGGCACTGGTGTTGTTTCAGCGAAACTGACTCAAGCAGCGTGCTCTCAGCTGATTCATGGCTCGGAAAAACCAACTGGAACTGATTCGCTGATGTGGGGCTTTCCCGCCCTTCTTGTGCTTCATGAACTGGGACGCCTATCGCTCCGACGGGCAGAGAGCGCCGCATACGCGTCGAGCACACCAAGTGCGGGAGAGCCACAAAAACGGGCCAAGGCAGTGGGCAGACGCCAGACGATTGAAGCGGTGGTGGCCTGGGTGGTGCACCTGTCCATACACAGCCCAAACTTCAACCCCATCGAACTGCGATGGGCGAACCTCAAGCGACACCACTGCGAACTCGAGTCTCGTGCTCTACTCGGACTGACGCGGGCGGAGCGTCGGCGCCCGCCACTACAGGCCTGCGAACACTAGCCGCCTAGTTTCACTGTCGCCTCTCCTTCCCTCAACAGTGATTCTCGTCAAGCTCAGCGCGCACGGTCCAGGTCTGTATTAATCTTTTGTATAGGCTCCTGATATTTCCGCCATTACGTCATCAAAATCAAAATTGAAGTCGGAGTTCTCTTTGAATGGCCGAAACTCCCCTCGTTCCCCGTCATACACAAACTCACCACACCGACAATCGTCCTCCGACTGCCCACAATCATCACACTTGTAAACTGGATTACAGTAGGCAATCATCCTATCTATTGGATCTTCATCGCTAGCGTCCCCTTGAATCAATTCACCGCCCCCCTGGGCAAAACCATAGACAGCCTCAATACCGTCAAAACACACACGCGCAATGGAAGACAAAACAGGCCCCAACACAACACGACTATAATCAAAGCGGTACTTGGTGGTTTCGAATAGCACTAAACCACCTTCCTCTCGAAGGCAGCGAAAACCAATGTCGCCATACTTGGTGACGAGTTCCTTGTACCGACCCCTATCCAACTCAATATGCTTAACGGAATTATTGACTGCATCCACAATTTGGAATTTTTGATTCTGGACACGTGCACCTAAAACAAAGAAGTCCTTGTCGAATTCCCTTACAAGCTGGCTTCGCTTAACTTGACTCCCTCTCGTGGAGTTCCTAATTGCCACGAGGTAGTCGACGGCGTGTGCCGTTAGCATATTTACTTGGACGACATGGTGCAGTCTGACTCTCCCTGCGCTGAGATTGCTTTCAAATTCTTGCGCAGCTGGGCTCAAGAGAGTTTGGTGATATAGATAGAAATCGTCGCATGTTTTTTCTGTTTTGGGGTCCATGATGAATGTCTCCTTGCGAAGTTGAGCACACGTCGTGCACCCAGGCCGTTCATTCACTTTATCAGGGTAGGGTTGATTTCGCAGCCCTGTAGCTATCCCTCGTGGCGACCAAGGCGGCCCTACCTATTGGTGGCGCGGGAGCAGGCGCTGCTGGCAGCGGGCGTGGACATAAATACGATAGACGCGTTCCAGGGACGGGAGAAGGACGCGGTGCTCCTGAGCCTCGTGAGATCCAACGGCGAGGAGCAGATTAGCTTCCTCTCCGACCTACGGCGCATGAACGTGATGCTCACGCAGGCGCGCCGGCACCGCTTCGTGGCGGGCAACTCGGTCATGCTGAGCAGCCATTCCTGCTGCGCGCTACATCGAGTCCACGTAGGAGGGCTTGGGCTATCGCTTCACATATAAATGGCCTGACTCGGCCGACGCGCTCTAACCTTCCTAAACCAAAGAGCAGACGAGCGGGCAAGGGCTCGGACCGTGGTCTCTTCCGAGCAGGAAGTTACGGCCAGTGCGGCCCCGTTCACTCGGGACATGAGCCTCCGCGCCCTGCTTGTCGCTCCCCTGTTCCTCCTCGTCTCCGCGCTCCCAGCCGCCGCGGCTGGCCCCTCCGTCTGGGGCGAGAGCCCCATGGTGAAGGTGCTGCCCGACGCGGCGCCTCGCGCCCAGGCCTCGGTCCACATCACGGCCGCACGCAACGAGTTCGTCTCCTTCCAGGTGGGCCTGCACGGCGGGGACACCGGGCTGCGCGGCGTGCGAGCGAGCCTGCCCTCCCTGGACGGCCCTGCCTCCATCCAGGGCGCGGACCTCACGCTCTACCGCCAGGACTTCGTCACCACCCGCCGTGCCTCGGTGCCGGATGAGTCGGTGGGGCGCTGGCCGGATGCACTGGTCCCGGACGTGGATGAGATCGCCGGCGAGGCCCGCAATGCCTTTCCCTTCGACGTGCCCGCCCGCGAGGCCCGTGCCCTCTGGATCGACGTGCACGTGCCCCTGGATGCCCCACCTGGTGACTACCAGGGAACGGTGAAGGTGACGGGAGACGGCGTGCACGAGGACGTCGCCGTGCGGCTCACCGTGGTGGACGCCGTGCTGCCCAGCACGCCGTCGCTCGCCACGGCCTTCCTCGCGTGGCCGCCCCACCTGTGCCGCGCGCACTTCGGTGGCCGCACCGACTGCTCTCCCCAGGAACTGGAGCCGCTCCTGTCGCGCTACCAGCGCATGGCGCTCGAGCACCGCATCACCCTCTCCAGCGCCTTCCCCCGCGTCCCCGGGGCATCGGGCCGGTGGGACATGCCGGACCTGGCCGCCTTCGATGCCACCTGGGGCCCCTTCCTGGACGGCACCGCGCCCTCGCGGCTGCCCGGCGCGAGGATGACGAGCATCGAGTACCTCGGGGAGTACACCCCCCAGGCCCTGACCGACTTCGTCTCCCACTTCCGCGAGCGCGGCTGGTTGTCGCGCGCCTATGCCTACGTGGGCGATGAGCCCCCCTATGGCAACTCCTGGGACGAGATTCGCCAGAACCTCTCGGTGGTGAACCAGGCGGCGCCGGAACTGCGCACGCTCCTCACCACCTCCATCCAGGACCTGAAGGCCCAGCACCTGGAGGACGAGCTGGACCTGATCGCCCCCCTGGTCAACTACATGGACGGCGCCGAGCCCCCCTACCTGGGTGATCAGCGCGAGCAATACACCGGCTATCTCGCCACGCCGGAGCGCACGCTGTGGATGTACCAGAGCTGCATGAGCCACGGCTGCGCCTACGGCACCAACGCGCCCGAGAACAAGCCGGGCTCGGGCTGGCCCTCGTACATGTTGGATCGCTCCGCGGCGAAGGCCCGCGCGATGGAGTGGGCCACCTTCCTCGAGGGCGCCACCGGCGAGCTGTATTACCAGACGGTGGGCATGCTCGCCTCGGCGTGGGAGGACCAGTTCCGCTTCAACGGCAACGGGGATGGCACCCTCTTCTACCCGGGCACCGTCCAGCGCATTGGGGGTGACACCCAGGTGCCCGTGGCCTCCCTGCGCCTCAAGCTCATCCGTCTGGGTGTGCAGGACTACGAGTGGTTGAAGATGGTGAGCGACGCGGGCGACCCGGACTTCGCGCGGCAGGTGGCCCGCGAGCTCATCCCCGCGGCCTCCCAGGTCTCGGACGACGGCGCCGCCTTCGAGCGCGCCCGTCTGCGCCTCATCCAGCGCTATCTGGAACTCTCGGGCGCGCGGGATGGGCAGGCGCCGGCGGTGAAGCCCGGTGGGGACGAAGCGCGGACGAGCGGCTGCGGTGCGACGGGGGGTTCGCATGCACTGGCTGGTGTGCTCGCCCTGGTGGGCCTGGCGCTCGCCCCGCGGAAGCGGCCCCACGGCGCCCGCGCGAGGCCGTGAGGCGTCACCTGTCAGCGGGTGCTGAACCGCCCCGCTGAGAAACATTCAGCCCTCGACCGAACGCCAGGAGCGCCCACGTGACTCACGGCGTCCGTCGTCCGCATCCGGCGCTCTCGCCGGCCGCACACGTTTTCTCGTAGAGCGCATTGGCACGAGCCGCATCCATGGCCACACCTCGACCCGTCTCGTAGAGCACGCCCAGATTGAAACACCCCATGGGATCCCCGCCCTCACATCCCTTCTCGAACAAGGCAGCGGCACGGCCCTCGTCCTTGCTCACGCCCCAGCCCCTTTCGTGGAGGACGCCAAGTCCCGAGCACCCAGCGGGCACGCCTGAATCACACGATTTCTCATAGAGCGTCGCGGCCCGGCGAGGGTCCTCCACGACTCCGCGCCCCCCCGCATAGAACGACGCGAGATTGAAACACCCCGCGGGCTCCCCACCCTCACACGCCCGCTCGTAGAACACAGCGGCTTGCTCATCACTTCTGTCCACGCCGCGGCCATTCTCGTGAAGCACGCCGAGTCCAAAGCACCCCCTGGGCTCTCCCGCCGAGCAGGCCTTGGCATACAGCCGAGCCGCTTGGACGTCGTCCTTGGCCACGCCAAGCCCTCTCGAGTGAATCCGCCCGAGGATGAAGCACCCCTCGGCCCCGCCAGCCGCACAGGCCTTCTCGAGGGACGCCATCCCACGGCGCACGTCCTCGGCCCCGACCCATCCATTCCCATAGAGCATGACCAGGCGTGTACATCCGTCGACGTCATCCGCCGCACATGCGGTCTTGTGCAGCGTGACGGCTCGGCGCAGATCCTGCGTCACGCCGCGACCCCTCTCATGGAGCATCCCCAGAAGAGAACACCCCTTGGCGATTCCAGCCGAGCACGACTGCTCATACAAGACCGCTGCTCGGCGTTCATCGACCGCCACGCCTTTGCCCACCTCATAAAGCAATCCGAGACGATGGCAGGCCTCGAGGTAGTTCATTTCACACGCTTTCGCGAACATTCCAGCGGTCAGTCGCTCGCGCTTCCTCCCCCCTGGACCCTCCGCGAGAATCATCCCGAGTCGGAAACACGCCGCTCCTTCGCCAGCAGCGCATGCCCTGTCAAGCACTCGCATCGTCTCAGGATCGTCCTTGTCGCCCCCCGCGTGACGAAGCGGATCGGGACGCACGCACCCCTTCTCCGCATTGTCCGCGCATGCGGTCTCAGGGGGAGCCACTGCTCGGCGAGCGTCCTGCTCGGCGATACGGCGATGCTCGCGGAGCAAATCGTGGGACAAACACCCGACCTGATCCCCAAGCTCGCAGGCCCTTTTATACAACAACTCCGCTTCGTGTTTCTCAGCTTCGCTCACGCCCTTACGCTTCATCAAAGCGTTGCCACGCCTGAGGCATGAAGGAGCACTCCCGCGAGAGCATTCAGCCTCCAACCCGTCCACGGGGTGCGCGGCGGCGGACGGGCCTGGTGCGACCGGTTCCGACGGAGAACCTTCACCCCGATTCGAGTCCCCCGCGCGTTGCGTCCCCGCCTCCGGACCACTCACCGGCGCGACCGTGGCACATCCACTCAGGATGCAAGCGATGGCGCACCCCACTCGAATCCACCGTGCCGCGCCCAATGCCGATTGCAAGAACGCCATGTATCACTCCCCGAGCCATGCCTTGGTTCCTGGCTGGATGGTACCGCGCCAGAGTAGACAGGCACGACCAGCCGTATCGGCGACCCGCCAGCCTATCGCGGGGCTTGGACGGAGCGTCCCGGAAGTCCCGGCGGCCCCCTGCCTCCCACCCGGTCCTTCGACGCGCTAGGCTCCCCCTCGGGAATGCGCCGGGCCCTCGGGTTCCGAGCGCGTTCTCTCCTCCCCGCTCGCACCTGGAAGCCCATGACGCACCCCGCTGCCTCCCGACCCACGCTCCTGGCCCTGCTCGTCCTCACCGCGCTCGTGGGCTGCGACACGCCCGCCCCCACCCCCACGCCCTCCCCGCCCGATCCGTACACCGACGTGCAGTTCAACCTGACCGTGCCGCCCGAGACGCCCGTGGACGCCCGGATCTTCCTCTACGGAGAGGATCCCGGCTTCTCCGGTCGCATCGGGGGGGGGCTGGAGCTCATCTACCAGGGGGGGCTCGTCTTCTCGGGCAAGACGCGGCTGCCCAAGGAGAAGGCGGTCAGCTACGAGGTGCGGCTCGCCTCGTCGCCGGACCAGGGTGACGCCCTCGACCTGGCGGGCGTGCGCAAGCCCGCGTACACCTTCACGGCCCGCGAGCTGGTGGAGCAGAAGGTGGACCTCACCGTGGAGCGCTGGGGCCCCGCCACCGGGCAGACCCGTCCCCAGACGGTCTTCCTCGTAGCCGCGCCGGAGAGCACCCCGCGCGAGGACACGATCTGGCTCGCGGGCAACCAGCCCGAGCTCGGCGGTTGGAATCCCTCGGGCGCGAAGCTCTACAAGGCCGTGGACAGCCACTACGCCACGACGCTGTCCTTCGCGCCGGGCACGTCGCTCGAGTTCAAGGTGACGCGCGGTGAGTGGGCCAAGGTGGAGAACAGCAGCGAGGGCAAGTCCGTCGACAACCGGGCCTTCACGACGGGCGGCGGCTTCGAGCGCGTCACCTTCACCGTGGCCAACTGGGAGGACCTCTACAAGGCGCCCGTCGAGCACACGACCACGGGCAACATCGAGTACCTGCGGGACGTCCCCTCCGCGTACGCCACCCAGGCCAAGCGGGACGTCATCGTCTGGCTGCCGCCGGGCTACGAGCTGCCGGAGAACGCCGCGCGGCGCTACCCGGTGCTGTACATGCACGACGGGCAGAACGTGATGGATGCGGCCACGTCCTACGCGGGCGAGTGGAAGGTGGACGAGACGGCGCGGGATCTCATCAACGCGGGCGAGGTGGAGCCGGTCATCATCGTGGGCGTCTACAACGCGGGCGCCGACCGCGCCATCGAGTACACCCAGGTGCCCGACCCGCGGTGGAAGGACATCAAGGGCGAGCAGTGCGGCAAGGCGGATGGCTATGGCCGCTTCCTCGTGGAGGAGCTCAAGCCGCGCATCGACGGCACGTACCGCACGAAGACGGGGGCGGCGGACACGGGCCTCGTGGGCTCGTCGCTGGGCGGGCTCGTGTCCATGTACCTGGGCATGACGCACGCGGAGACCTTCACGCGCCTGGGCGTGGTGTCGCCCTCGGTGTTCTGGGGTGACAGCGACATCCTCGCGCGGGTGGAGGCGCTGCCGGGCAAGCTGTCGGGCACGCGCATCTGGCTGGACATCGGCACCAAGGAGGGCACCCGCGAGAGCCAGGAGGAGACGGTGGAGTCCACGCGGAAGCTGCGCGACCGGCTCACCGCCAAGGGCTGGGTGCTCGACGCCGACCTGAAGTACGTCGAGATCGAGGGCGCCGGGCACAACGAGGGTGCCTGGTCCGCGCGCTTCGGCGACATCCTCAAGTACCTGTTCCCCGCGAACTGAGCCCCGGGGTCAGCGCGCCTGGGCCGCTGACGAAACATACCTCGCGTGGTAGGGCCAGGAGGCATGACGACCGCCTCCGGCCCGGGGCTCGAGTTCCCGGCACTCCTGCACGGCTCCCTCGCCGCCACGCGCCGCCGGGTGAGCGCGGAGGGGCACAGATGGACCCAGGAGTTCCTCCAAACAAGGTCCTTCACGCCACCCCAGCGGATGCGTCCGGTGCGGACGGATGAAGTGCTGATCATGCACATGGGCGCCGAGTTCCTCGCGCCCGCGCCTGGTTGGCGGCCCCATGTATTCATCGAGGTCTTCACGAACCTCGGGCACGGTCTCCCCGCCTCCGAGCGCCAGCGAGCCGAGGAGGCTTTCGAGACCTTCTGTCTGGGAACGGCCTGGGGGGCGCTCCACTACGGTGTGGCTCCGCCTCCGAAACGAAGCGCCGAGCGGATGGCGCGGAGGCTGGCGGCGCTGCTGCGCTTCTGGGAAGCGCTGGAGGGTCCGCGCTACGCATTCTGGCCCTACGAGCAGACGTACACGCTGGAAGCACTCGTCCAAGACCTCTACGGCAAGACCTTGGAGGCGTGGTGTCCCGGTGGCGCAGCCTCCGTGCGCGAGCACCTGTCCCTGAGCGTGGAGCGCATGTCGCACGCGACCCGCCGGGAGTGCGAGGAGGCCGTGATGCGGGTGATGCCCGCCCTGCTCGCGGCGAACAAGGACTTCAAGCACCGTGAAGGGCTCGGCGATCCCGCGTTCCAACGCGAGCGCCTCGCCGCGCTGTCCCCGGATGATTTCGAGAGCGTCTCCAGCGCCCACCGCTCCGCGGTGAATGGGCTCCTCTATGAATGGGACAGACACCTCCGCCCCGTGGACTGCCACCCTAGCGAGGGAGAGTCACGTCAACGCCTCAAGCCCACCGCGCGCCGTGCCGAGCATCAAGGAGTGGAGCGCCCGCCGATCCGAGGAAAGCGCTCATAGGCCCGTTTGAGCGCTTCCAGATGCGCGGGGGTGTCCAGGTCAAGCGGCGCATCCGTGAGCTGAACAACCCACCCACCCGTCGCGGTACGCCGTGAGCGTGACAGCAGTTCCGCATCGCGGGCGGAGTCCGGAAAACCGATAGCTCGTGAGGCGGCGTCAGACCAGTAATTCAGCCATCCGAGGTGATGAGGAAGCTCAGGTGAGTGGAGTTCCTCTGTGCGCTTGAGGGTTGGCAACCCGCGTGGCGGCACATGCGGCTGGCGCATGGAATGGCGCACCTGCTGCGCCATCTCAGCCGCCACACCTTCGGGCGTTACACGCCCCCAAAAAGCGCGTGTGGCCTCTCCGACGAGCTCAAGCACATCCACTGCCACGGCGCCCCCAGCGATATGCAGCGGCAGTTTCACATGGACTTCAAGCTGAGACCGTCCTCCCGGGGAGATCCCCGCCGGTCTTTCCCATCCAGACACCATTACTCGGTAGCGCTCATCACTATTACAAATGAGCCGAACCTCTTTTCCGTTTGGCTGCCCCTCAGCGAGCCACATCTCGCGCCGAGGGAGTGGGATCAGCCTCCCCTCGCTAGAGATCGTCGAGTCCAGGCGCAAACCGGGAAGCGCGCGCTCCAGTCCACGAATGACCGCCAGTGGGCGGCTGTCCTCATCCGCGAGAGCAGGCGCATAAACGGTCAGGACGAGAAGACTCTGAGGATTTGCCATCTCAGCACCAATCCATGACGACGATATCGAGAGAGATGTCTTGGGCGAGCAAGGCAGCTCGATGCGCGGCACTGCGCACACCGATCTTGAAATCAAAGCCACAGGCCAGGGCAAGAGCGCGCTCGTGCTGCAACTTCGGCAGTTGATCGACGAGCACGAATTCGCGAAGCTCAGGCGAATAGGTGTCGAAGTTGTCGGTCTTCACCTCCCACAGACTGCGCGTGGCAAGTTGCAGCGCGTCGAAGTTCTTCCCATTCACGAACACGTCCCCTCCGGGAAAACTACTGTTCGGGATTTTGTCGGCGCACGTGTCGTGCAATTTATGACCGCCAAGGTGGTACGGCACTGGAATGGGCTCGCACCTGGAAGGATCTTGCTCCGTGACTCCGCCTGGCCCCATGGGAGGAAAATCCGGCCCTCTTGGCTCCGGCGTGGGCCTTTTTTTCGACGAGGGTTTGCGAGGAGCAAGCACGGCATCAGGTGCGGGCCGTTCCCCGGAGCCGCCCCTATCCAGAGCGTACGCATCCAGGGCCTCTTTGATGGCGAATCCCACCACCACGCCGCCCGTGATGACCACCGCGCCCAAGGCAATTTCCGGTGCCGCCAACACGCAGACCCCGAGCCCCACGGCCGCAGCACCCACCGAGGCAATCCCGCATTTCCCGGTGGAGTCGTGAAACGCGATCCGGTCATGGTCCAAGGCATGAAAGCACCGCTCCACGAGCACGGGCCAGGGCGAGGAAGCTTCGCGGACGGTGCAACGTCCATCGTCCATCCAAGGCAGTTTCGACGCTCGCTGGAGGTTGGCGATGCTCGGGTCCCGGGCTTCTGGTTCTCTTGGGTGGGGCGCCGACGTGGCGCAGGCGGAGGCATAGAACAGAAGCGCGATGCACTCTCGGAAACGCATGGGGACATCCTCCCATCGAACCAAGCTTTGACGGGCCCTGGTTGGGTCGTTCGGAGTATGCCAGCGCCCTACAACTATCGACGTGCAAAGGACGGAAAAAGTGTCGGAACACTCTAGGTCACTGACGAACACCCCACACTGGTGGCTCCGCAGGTTGAACTTCAAATCATGTATAGCCCTGATGATGGTCCTGGAAGTTGGACTCGCTTGTAAACGAGAGAACGACAACCCGCCACCTGTCACGCAGCAGGCCGCCGCACCCACGGAGCCTCCAGCACCCTCGGTCACTCCAGCTCAATCCAACTGTGAGCGGATGCGCGCGGAGTGGCAAGTTCGCAGCAAAGCACTGGCCGATCGTTCACCGCCACAGCGCATGGTCGAACTCAAGAAGATCGCAGCAAGCATTGGCGAGGACCCGGAAGGGTGCGTTTCGGACCAGATCGACTCAGCACTCAATGACGAACTCAAGAAGTCAGTATGGCTGCGCATCAACGGTCAAACACATCCAGCTGCCGCGCTGTTCTCGTGCTCGGAATTGAGAGACGAGACAAAATGCCCTGGACGCGTCGCTGACGATACCGCTCACCTTTCCGAGCGTCCCGATCTGTCCCCAATCCCATTGACGGGCAAGGAGCGATTGTCCATCGGATGGGAGCCATACACCCCGCCCGCGACGTTCAACGCCTACATCGCCCAGGAGAGGGCGCTCCTCGACGGCGCCAGCGCCACCCCTCTCGCGGTAACGGCGGATGGACACATCGCGTCGCCTCCCATCGCTGGAAGGGCGGTTTTGTTCATCATCACCCGGGACAGCGACTCGCAAATGTATCGAAAGTTCGTCTGGCTCCTGCACACCAAGAGATAGGTACCTCTTGCGGGGAGTCATCGCGTCAGGGCGGGAAACACAAGGGCGGCGTTGCCGCGCAGCACCGACTCACGCAGCGGCCCTTCGAGCAGGGTGGTCGCCTCCAGTTGGGAGGCAAGCTCCTCGCAAATCTCCACGGGCGTGAATGGCCAGTCACTGCCGTAGAAGATCCGCCCGGGGTCCGCCACCTGGAGCAGTGCACCAAGCTGCTCGGGCACGGGAGCGCCCGCGAGGTCGTAATGCAGACGCCGAAGGGCTGTGCGGACGTCGACGGGCGGAGCCCCCGAGGACTTCGCCGCCAGACCCGTCAGGAGTTCGATCCGGTTGCCGAGGATGGGCAGCGCGGCGCCCGCGTGAGGCACGATGACGCGGAGGTTCGGATAGCGCGCCAGGGTCCCGGAGAGAATCATCTGGGTCACCGTGCGCGTCGTCTCGAAGATGAACTCCAGCATGGGCCGGGGGTAGCCGAGCGCCATGTCCTTGGGCTCGGTGCAACCCGGAGTTCCCACCGGGTGACAGGGGCACGCGGGCGAGGTCGGGTGGAGGAAGACCACCGCCGCGCGCCGGTCCAGCTCCGCGTAGAGCGGGGCCAGACGCTCATCCCCCAGATAGACACCGTGGAAGTTGCTCTCCAACACCACGCCGTCCGCGTGCAGCACGTCGAAGGCATGGCGCACTTCCGCGAGGGCTCCCTCGACATCCGGCAGGGGCGTCGAGGCGAAGAAGCCAAACCGCCCTGGATGCGCGGCCTTCAGTCGCGCCCCCTCCTCGTTCACCCGACGCGCCAAGGCCCGCGCCGCCGCGTCGTCACCGAAGTGAACCCCTGGCGAGGAGATGGACACGACAGCGGTCCGGATGCCGAGGCGATCCATCGTGGAGAGCGCCGCCGCCTCACTCCACGAGGGAATCGCGGGCATTCCGTCGGGTCGCGTGTGCCCGGCGGCGGCGAGCGCCTCCCGGTAGAAGTCCGGCAGATAGTGCGAGTGGACGTCGATGCGGGCGGAGGTCATCGGTCTTGGATAACCGCTCCACACCGTACATGGACTCAACGCGGTGAGCGCGTGTCGTCAGGGCGACACGGATTGCGGCGGACGAGCACCCCGATTCGATGAGACGGGGAGGTAGCACTCGCCCTGGTACTCCGCCTGGTCCTTGTGACACGGCGGCTTCCGCTTCAGGACGACCCAACAGCCTCCATTGATGGCGAGTTCATCGCGGTCGCCAGGACACGGCGCCTTGGCCTGGTTCTGAAAGGGTTTGTCCGGGAGCGGGTAGGCGATGCCGTTCACGCCGTGCGCCTCACCATCTGTCAGGAAGGGCGCCCGCTGCTCACTGTCCAAGATCACGTGGACAACAGGTGCCAGCACCGGCGCCTCGGCCGTGCGGCCCCGGGACATCCACCCCACGCACCCACCCAAGACCAGCAGGGCCATCCCCGCCACGGCCAGGCCCGCCACCACCGGCCACCACTTGTGCCGTCCCAACAGGCCACCCGTCAGGTACGTGCGCATCCGGCCATCGTGGCTCAGCGCCTCGAAGCCCGCGAGCAGCACGCTCTCCGACTCCGTCAGGTCCGGCAGTCGGCCCTGGTTCGGCGCCGCCTCCACCACCTTCGCCAGGAGCGGCGGCGAGGTCTGCACGAAGGTGCGCGTGCGCCAGTCCCTCCGGGGACGCCACTTCGACTCGGGACGGGGAATCATCACGAGCGCCGGCGCCCCCGTGTCGACGTGAACGGCCTCGTAGATGTCACCCAACTCCCCCGCAGCGTGCTTGCACCGCCTGCCGAGCACGAACGGACCCCACCGGGCCCCACCCTTCGTCGTGGTCTTCATGTCCGCCGGACATACCACGCTTCAAGTCACCTCGCACCACCTGACTTCAAGAGTTCTCACCCTTCCCCGGACCGTCCCCCCTCTCATCGCCTTGACAATGTGACCGCTCGGTAACAGTAAAGCGGCGCCCGGGAACTTCCCGGCGCCGCTTCGCCTTGGAGTCCATCCATGACGCTTCGTTCCCTGTGGGGCCGCGCCACGCTGGCCGCCTGCCTCACCGCCGTGACCGGTCTGTCTTCCCTGCCCGCCCAGGCGTCCGCGCCCCAGGTCAAGACGCAGGCGCCGGGCTACTACCGGTACATGCTGGGCGACTTCGAGATCACCGTGCTGTCCGACGGCACGCTGCCCCTGGAGGTCGACAAGCTGCTGAACGCCCCGCCGGCCAAGGTCCAATCGCTGCTGTCCGCCGCGTACCTCACCACGCCGGTGGAGACGTCCATCAACGCCTATCTCATCAACACCGGCACCGCCCTGTACCTGGTGGACACGGGCGCCGGCGAGCTGTTCGGCCCCGCGGGCGGACACCTCGTCACCGCGCTCCGGGCCGCGGGCTACCAGCCCGAGCAGATCGACGCCGTGCTCATCACCCACATCCATGTAGACCACTCGGGCGGGCTCATGATGGCGGGCAAGCAGGTCTTCCCCAATGCCGTCGTGCACGCCCACAAGCGCGAGGCGGCGTACTGGCTGGACGAGGCGAACGAGGCGAAGGCCGTCGAGAGCCAGAAGCCCGCCTTCCAGCAAGCCAGGGCCTCGCTGTCCGCGTACGTGGCGGCCCACCGGCTCAAGACGTTCGAGGGCAACGCCGAGCTCCTTCCCGGCATCCGGACCCTGGAGACGCCGGGCCACACCCCCGGGCACTCCTTCTACGTCGCGGAGAGCCAGGGCCAGAAGCTGGTGTTCTGGGGCGACATCATGCACGTGGCCGCG
Organism: Archangium primigenium; assembly: GCF_016904885.1. Classification (NCBI taxonomy): domain Bacteria; kingdom Pseudomonadati; phylum Myxococcota; class Myxococcia; order Myxococcales; family Archangiaceae; genus Melittangium; species [Archangium] primigenium. Next base: position 2,408,605 of record NZ_JADWYI010000001.1, on the reverse strand, counting down.
GTGCAGTTCGCCGACCCCTCGGTGACCGTCCAGTTCGACGTGGACAGCAAGGCGGCGGCGCCCCAGCGCGCCAAGGCCTACGCCGACGCCGCGAAGCAGGGCTACACCGTGGCGGCGGCCCACGTCTCCTTCCCCGGCCTCGGTCGGCTCAAGGCCCAGGGCAAGGGTTACGCCTGGGTGCCGGTCAACTACAGCCTCCCCCGGTAACCCCCGGGCTCAGCGCGTGGCCTGCTTCATCAGGGCCACGCTCCGCTCGGCCTGACGCATGCGGTTGAGTTCCGCGAGGGCCCATCGGTACTCGCCATTGCGTGGGTTGCCGGTTTCCACGCAGTTCCGGTACCAGGCCACGGCGTCCTCGAAGCGCCCATCCGCCTGGGCCTTGAGCCCGAGGAAGAAGGGCAGCTCCTCGCGGTTCTTGGACGTCGTGGCGGCGGCCCGCGCGGCCTCCTCGGGCACCCGGCCCACCAGGTGCCGGCCGAGCTGGTGGTAGAAGCCCGGCCGCTCCTCCGAGAAGCGCTGGGTGAGGGCCTGCTGACGCGCCGGGGTCGTGTCATGGGCCCGGGCGCTCGCGGCGGCGCGCATCAACCAGACATAGTCCGCCGTCTCCCCCGTGGCGTCCGACACGGGGACCACGTCCCACAGCACGGCGTCCTCCTGCTCGGCGAAGGCGAACATGCTCATCGGCTCGCGCATGCGCTCGGGCACGGCGCTCTTCAGCCACGTGAGCGCCTCCGGCTCGGACTTCGCCGCCTTCTGGTAGCCGTAAGCCCGCATCAGCAGCTCCAGTTGCTGCAACCCGGGCGCGCGCAGCCGTGACTGCATCGCGAAGGCGAGCGCGGGGTTGCCCGCCTTGTTCACCTCCACCGGGAGCTGGCCGAGCTCCGCGGCGCCCACCTTCTGCTTCTCGAGCGCCTGGAAGGCCTTCATTCCCTCGGCCACCGGACGCGCGGCGTAGACGGAGGCGAAGCGCTCGCCGATGCGCCAGCGCCAGTCCACCAGCCGCACGGAGCGCTTGGGATGGCTCAGGGCCTCGGCGGCCTCGGTGGGACGGCCCGCGAGCCAGTGCAGCTCCGCCAGCAGGGACAGGCTCTTGGCCCCCGGGTAGCGCTCGGCGGCGCCCTCCGCCAGGGTCTGGGCCCGCGCCGACTCGCCGAGCGCCTGGGACAGCAGCGCCGCGCGCCGCAGGGCATCGAACTGCTGGCTCTTCATGGCGGGCACCACGGCCTCCCACGCCTCCGCGAGCTTGCCCTCGGCCTGGAGGGTCCGGGCGAGCTCCGTGCGCGCGAAGACCACCTCGAAGGCCTGGGAGTCTTGGCGCGTCGCCAGCCACTTCGTCAGCAGGTCCCGGGCCTCGGCACGGCGCCCGTGCTGCTCGAGCAGCTCCACGCTCCGCTGGATGAAGCCCCAGTCGTCGTCGACCGCGGCCAGCACGGGCCGGAGCGTGTCCAGCAGGGCCTCGGGCTCGAGCGCGCCGGCCTCCAGCAGGTGGGAGATCGCCTGGAGGCGGGTGCTGCCGCGCACGTCCGGGTCGGGCGAGGCGACGAGGGCCTTGAGCGCCGCGGTGTCGCGATCGAGCCAGGCGAGCCACTCGGCCAGGCGGGGCGAGCCGGTGGCGTCCAGGGCCGCGCGGTGCAGCTTCTCCGAGAGGGGCACGTCATACAGGGCCTCGTGGGCGAGCGTGCCCAGTTGCAGCCGATGGTCCGGGCGCGAGTCCATGCGGACGGCGATCCGGCGCGTCAGGGTGGACAAGGCCGGGTCACCCCAGTCCGCGGCGTCCTGGAGCTCCTCGATCACCCGCAGGAGCGGCGCGGTGCCGAAGACCTGGAGCCCGGTGAGGGACTTCATGAGCGCGGCGTCCACCTGCTGGCCCTTGCGCGAGGCGGTGAGCTGGGAGATCCAGGCCTGGAAGTCCTTGCCCGCCGCGGACGCGGGGGTCCCGAGGGCCCGGGTGTAGGCGGCGGCGGTGTCGGGCGCGGCGCGCCCATCCAGCAGGTGAAGCGAGAGGCGGTACTGCGCGGAGTAGAACAAGCCCTGGAACCAGGAGCGCTCGATGGGCGCGTCGAGGAAGTAGCGGCCCTGGGTGCCCACCTGGGCGAGCTGCTGCTCGAAGGCGGGCAGCAGTCCGCGTCCGGAGACATCGAAGCGCGCCTCGAGTCGTTTGACCTTCGCGCGCAAGGCCTCCTCGCGCTTGCCGGCCGGGGTCTTCGCGCGGAGGCGATCCTCCACGTCGGTGTTGCCCGTGGACGCGGCCGCCTCACTCAGGACGAGCAGCGAGGCCGCCACGGACAGGGCCTGGTCGGTGTCGAAGTCACGCACGCGCAGCCGGGTGACCAGCTCGTGCAGCCGGGGCACGGGCAGATCCTGGAGCCGCGCCAGCCGGCGCGCGCGCTCGGACGTGCCGATCTCGGGCAGGCGGCGCACCCACAGGTAGTGGGCCAGGCCCGGATCGCGCTCGCGCCGGGCGAGCGCCTCGAGGGGCGCGTCGTCCCGCTGGAAGTAGAGCCGCAGGGGCGTGCCCGCGGGCAGCGCCTCGGCGAGCTGGCGCGCCTCGCGCTCATACCCGAGGCTCGCGGCGATCAACGCCTGCTCCTCGGTGAGCGGCTCGCCGGTGACGACACGCGCCACGGCCAGGTGCGCCAGGGCCCGGGCGGGCACGTCGTCGGCCGTCTCGGTCAAGTCCACGAGCTGGAAGGCAAGGGAGGCCAGGGCGCGCGTTCCCGCCTTCACCTGGGGCGCGCCCCGCTTGCCCTCGGCCCAGTCCACGTCCAGGGCGTGCAGGGCCGCGAGCGTGTCGAGGCCGAGCGGCAGGGGCGCGGACGTGGCCGACGCGGGAGCGCCCTTCTTCTTGGCCGCGACCTTCGGGGCCCGCGCGGGCTTGCGGACGGCCTTCGTGCCCTTCGCGGGCTTCGTGCCCTTCGCGGGCTTCGGGGCCGGAGCGGGAGGTGCCGCCGCCGGATCCGCCGGGAGCGCGAGCCCCTGGGTGCCGAGCTGACGGACCCGCGCCTCGAGCACGGCCAGCGCCTGGGCGTAGCTGGGGAACTCGGGCAGCGTGCCCACCTCCTGGCCCTGGCTCAGGAAGGTCCACGTGCCGTCCTGGAAGCGCGCCTCCACGGGGGCGGCGGGCTTGCCGGTGAGCAGGGACTCCACGTCCGTGAGCGCACGGGAGAAGCGCGCATCCGGCTTGAGCCGGTAGGCCGCGAGGTACCCCGTGCGGAACGCCTCGAGGCCGTCGGCGCGCGAGAGCGAGGGATCCTGGGGCACGGCGAGGGGACGCCCCGCGGGCCTGGGCGGCGGAGCTTCCTCCTTCGAACACCCCAGGGAAGGAAGGCCCAGACACAGCAGGAGGGATACGGACCGGAACCGGCGGGAAAACATGGGCCGCATCCTCGCATGCCTCCCGTCACCCACGGGGCCCCGAGGAGCTCAAAGCGCTCCGGCGGGGCCAGGCAGGCGGGCAAGCACGGAACGCCCCCGATGAATGGCTGACATTTTATTTTCAAAGCCCGCGAATCACGGCCTCAAAGACAATGCAGACACAAGAAAGGAGCCCTCCGGTACGGATTCCATCCGCCACGAAGTTCAGCGTATGTTTCATCGCACGTCGTTCGCCGCTGCTCGTGCGGACGCACGAGGACTCCCGACATGCGTTTTCCTCCCGTCTCCTGGGGCCTGCCCCTGGCCACCGCCCTGCTGTTCGCGGGCGGCCTCTCCCTCGCCAAACCCAACCCGTCCCCCACCGCGGACGCCGTTCCGGAGGCCACGCTGTCCTATTTGAAGGACGTCTCGGGCCGGTGCCGTTGGCTGCAACACACCCCGCCCGCGGATCCGCGAACCCTGGCGACCCTGCCCGTGGCCTGCCACCAGGTACGGCTCGCCTGGAGCGCGGACGGTGCCCAGGGGCTGGTCCATTTCAAGACGGAGGGATTGAACGGCGAGGAGATGGCCCACCTCTGGCGGGTGCGGCTGGACGCCCGTCAACACACGGTCATGACCCTGCCCCCCCAGGGAGATCTGGCCCGGCACGGCTTCGACGCCGAGGGCCGCCCCCTGGTCTTCCTGGAGGATCCCATCGACCTCTTCCCGGAGGACGAGAACCCGCCCGAGCAGAAGGGGTATGCGCCCTACTTAAAGGTGGTCCCGCGACTCGAGGGCACCCGGATGCGCGGGGTCATCGCGTTCGAGGGCCAGGACTATCCGGCCTCGGACACGGGCATCCCGGGACTGGCCCATGCCTTCCGGTGGGAGGAGGGCGGGTGGACGCGCATCGAGACACGGAGCACCTCCTATGGGGAAGACGCCGCCCCGGGAGTCCGCGCGCTCGAGGCGCTCCAGTCGCTCGGGCCGAGCCCGGAGGCGATGGAGGACGCGGCGCGTGAGCGCTTCACCCGCGTCACCGACACCGAGGCCGTGCGCGCGAAGCTGCCCTCGCCCAAGCTCCCCGCGCCCTCGGCGCCCGTCTGGCGGCGCTTCGACACCGCCGCGGGCCCGCTGTACCTGACCCAGGTCCAGGAAGGGGGCATCACCTACGACGAGGGCCCCGTGTACACCGAGGGTCCGAAGGGCCTGGAGCCGCTGCCCCTGCAGGGCACCCGGGCGGACAGCGCGCTCACGCTCTTCACCCGGGGCAGCCTGGTGCTCGTGGTGGGCGACAACGACCAGGGCACCTTCCTGCGGCTGTGGGACCTGAAGGCCCGGCGGATGCTCTTCGCCCTGGAGGGCCCGGAGCAGGCCAGCTTCTGGCCCCTGCCCGTCCCGCAGAAGTCCGCGGCGCGCTGACGTCACCCGCGCCGGGCGGCATACCGGCGCGCCAGCACCGCGCACACCATGAGCTGCAACTGGTGGAAGAACATCAGCGGCAGCACGATGGCCCCGACCGAGCCTCCGGCGAAGAGCACGCTCGCCATGGGCACTCCGCTGGCGAGGCTCTTCTTGGAGCCGCAGAAGACGATGGTGATCTCGTCCTCGCGCGAGAAGCCCAAGAGCCGGCTGGCCCCCACGGTCGCGAGCAGCACCGCGGCCAGGAGCACGCCGCTGAGCACGCCGAGCACGAGCACCTCCCTCCACCCCAGGCGCGACCAGAGGCCGTTGACCACCGCCTCGCTGAACGCGGTGTAGACCACAAGCAGGATGGAGCCCCGGTCCACGAAGCCCAACACGGGGCGTTGGCGCTCCACCCAGGCGCCGATCCACCCGCGCAGCAGGTGTCCCGCCACGAAGGGCACGAACAGCTCCACGAAGATGACGCCCACGGACTCCAGGGAGATGCCCCCGCCCTCGCTCCCGCCGCGCAGGAACACGCTCACCAGCAGCGGCGTCAGGAACACCCCGAGCAGGTTGGACGCGGAGGCGCTGCACACCGCCGCCGCCACGTTGCCCCCCGCCATGGACGTGAACGCGATGGAGGACTGCACCGTGGAGGGCAGGAGGCACAGGAACATGAAGCCCAGCAGCAGGGGGGGATCCACCCACCCGTCCAGCGCCCAGCGCAGGGCCCCGCCCAGCAGGGGGAAGAGCACGAACGTGGAGGCGAGGACCACCCCATGCAGCCGCCAGTGCCCCATGCCCTCGAGGATGGCCTGACGCGACAGTCGCGCGCCGTGCAGGAAGAAGAGCAGCGCGATCGCCGCGTGGGTCACGGCGTCGAGCGGGGCCACGGCCGCGCCCCGGACCGGGAGCACCGTGGCCAGCCCCACCGTCGCCAGCAGGGCCAGGGTGAAGGTGTCGGGGCGGAGCCGGGACAGGAGGGTCGTCATCGCCCGGCCCTTCTACCCCGGACGGCGCACGGGGTCCGCCCCCCCCTGAACACGGGCTAGGCTCCGGGGTGACACTCTGAACACCATGGGCCCACCTCATCTGGGAGTCGTTCATCCATGGTCAAGCAGCACGAATGCGGTAGTGCGGTCCTCGCGGTCCTCTCGGCGGCCCTCGTCTGGTCGTCTCCAGCCCACGCGGACGATGACCGGGTCACCTACACGCTCCGGCAAGGCGATTCCTACGACCATGCCCTGACCTTCGGTGGCGGCCTGCTGCTCGCCGTGCCTGGCACCTTCGGCGGGGAGATCTTCGCCAACGCGACCGACGCCACCTTCGCGCCCAACCTCTACCTGGATGCCCGGGCCCACCTGTCCTACGGCCCGTTCGCCGACAGCTTCTCCTACAACTACAGCGGCTCGGTCAGCACCACCTTCGGCCTCCAGCTCAAGGCGGGCTTCGTGCCCACCTTCTGGGGCTACGGCACCACCAACATCGGCGTGAGCGATGACCGCTCGCTCAAGGACGTCCCCACCGCGAAGGCCTGGGGCTTCGGACCGTTCGGCGGCCTGGACGTGCTCGTCCACCCCTGGCAGCCCGAGGGCGACCCGGCCGGCCGCCGCCTGGGCTTCAGCCCCACGCTCATGGGGGGCCTGCACATCGAGCGCTCCGTGGACGTGGCGGCCGACATCGAGGGCTGGGGCTACCACGAGCGCGCGGACAAGATCGCCGTGGACGTGGCCGCCACCTATGGCCTGTTCGGCCCGCACCAGGGCCTGGGCGCGCTCCTGCAGCTGCGCTGGACCCTGGCCAAGGCCTCGCTCTTCGGCCAGAAGCTCTACATGGGCGGGGACCTGGGCGGCGTGTTCCTCAACGCCAACGACCGGATCGGCCTCGAGCCGGACGCGGGCGTGCTCGACACCTTCACCGACACCGTGCGCTTCGGCCTGTCGGTGGGTCTGGTCTTCTCCAGCCCGGGTCACTCGCGACTGCCCCAGCTCGACATGGAATGTGTGCGTCAGCACCGCACCACCACGGGCTGCCGCGCTCCCTGAAAGCCCTGGCGGCGGTGTGTCCTCCGCTCAACGGCTCCGGCCCGCACTGCGCAAAGAGTGCAAGGTGACTTGCACGTTTTGTCACCCCACTCCGCAAAGTTTGTCACCCCCGAAGGCGGCGTGAAAAGCCAAATAGCCGGATTCCTTGGGGGCGGGCCTGGACCGGGGGTCGGCATGGGGGATGCTTGGGAAAGGCTCGTGCGGCCACACCGCACACGAGAGGGGGATCCATGCCGCAAGCACGTCCTGTGGTGTCCAGGGAAGCCGACGTCTGGGTTCTGCGCCTTCAAACGGCCAGTGGGAAGGTCCAGGAATATCGTTGCAGCACCGAGAACCAGGCGCGGCAACTCGCGCTGGTGCTCTCGGCGGCTTCGGGGATGGAAGCGACTTCCGCGCTCTGAGCCGCCTCCGATGGGGTAAGCGGGAGCCATGACCCGCCCCCCCTTCGAGACCCTGTCGGTGGAGGTGCACGGCCTTGGCCTGCACGTCCGCCAGCGCCATGCCGAGGGCTCGCCGGCCGTCGTGTTCCTGCACGGCTGGCTGGACCATGGGCATGGCTTCGATACGCTCGTCGAGCACCTGCCCGACACGTGGCGGCTGGTGGTGTTCGACTTCCGGGGCATGGGCCGCAGCGCGTGGCTGCCCCGGCCCGGCCACTACCAGCTCGGCGATTGCCTGGTGGACCTGGAGGCGGTGCTGCGCGCCACGGGGCTCGCCCAGGCGCACCTGGTGGGCCACTCGCTCGGGGGCATCATCGCCACGATGTACGCCGCCGCCCGGCCCGAGCACGTCCGGAGCCTGAGCCTCATCGAGAGCCTGGGGCCCACGGGAGGACCCCCCGAGAACGCGCTGCCTCGGCTGCGCGGCTTCCTCCAGGACCTGGAGCGCGAGCCGAACCGCAAGCGCTACCCGTCCGTGGAGGCCGCCGCGGCGCGCCTGCGCGAGAACAACCCCGGCCTGCCCGAGGCCGCCGCGCTGCACCTGGCCCGCCACGGCACCGAGCCCCTGCCGGAGAGGGACGGCGGCGGCGTCGCCTTCACCTTCGATCCCACGCACCGCCGCCGCTTCGCCCAGGGCTATGACGACGCGCAGTGGCTCGCGGTGTCCTCGGGCGTGCGGTGCCCGGTGCAACTCGTGTTGGGGAGCACGGGCCACCGCATGGAAGAAGCGCGGGCCGAGGCGCGGCTCGCGGCCCTGCGGCTCGCGCGGCCGCCGATCGTGATTCCCGGCGGGCACCACGTGCACCTGGAGCAACCCGAGGCCGTGGCCCGGGCCCTGGTGGACTTCATCACGCCCTGACGCGCGGGAGCGGACACTCGGGCGGTGGACTCGTTTCACATTCCTACACAGACTCCGAATCACAAACACACGGAATGAGGCACGGGTATGTTCCCGGGTGCCGATTGGCGTTCACTCCGCCATGGGTGCATCCGGGGGTTACCTGTCCATGACAACGCAATTCCAACGCCTGCCAGGGCTCGTGCTCCTGGCGGCACTGAATGTGTGTGCCTACGGTCCGAGCGCGGAGGCAAACCCTTTCACTCCGTCCGAAGGACAAGCCGTGGAGGGACTCCAGTCGGAGGGCCCCGTCCCCGAGGACAGTCCGGCGTCCGAAACACCGGAGGCGCTGGCCCTCCCGACGACGCCAAACCCAGACGGACAGCCCCAGGACAGCGCGCCGCCCCCGGAAGCGCTCGAAGCACCCGCCCCGGCTTCGCACGAGGTGGCGGGGTCCGCCTGGGAGGCCCCCCCACCCCAGCTCATCTGCCCCGATCCGAGCACGCTCGAGTGCGTGCGCGGCCGGACGGAGGGCATGACGGGCATCACCCCGCTCACCTACACGGCGTCCGACAAGGACGGCCACGCGCTCTCCTGCACCACCACGCTCACGGTGCAGGACACCCAGCCGCCCGCGCTGACGCTGCTCGGGCCCGACGTCATCGTCCTGGGCCACGGCGTGTCCAGCTACACCGAGCCCGGCTTCTTCGCGCTCGATGCCTGCGCGGGAGACCTGAGCGCCCAGGTCGAGGTCATCGGCGCGATCGATCCCACCGTCCCGGGCCTCTACCCGCTCATCTACTCGGTGACGGACGGCGCGGGGCTCACCACCACCGCCACCCGGCTCGTGGAGGTGGTCGTCCCGGAGGGCCCGTGCCGCATCCCTATCACCGTGGGCGCCGGCACCACCGAGGTTCACCTGTTGACGGAGTAGCGCCCCACGAGGGGTTCCGGACCGCCCGCCAAGGCCCGGGACCCCGCCTCCGGGTGGGAAAATCTTGTCGCCTGCCCGCCCCTCCTGTCCGTCGGGGCTGATCGGCAAGCCATGAAAAAAGCTCCACCCCCGAGGGCACTTCGTTTCCCACTGATCCCCGCCTACCTCCGCCTACCCTCGGCCAAGCCCCTGGAATTGCTCACCCGTGCCAAGGCGCCCCGTCTGGTACGCAATTTGATGGGTGCCCTGCCGGGTAGGTGTGTGTTCGAGGCGGGGACGGGTGATGACGACAGGTCGAAACGGTAAACGGATCATCTGGCTGTCGCTGTTGGCGGGAGCGCTGGCCGCGTGCCATGAGCCAGGAGAGACGCGCGCGGTGCAGGCCACGGCCGCGGTGGACACCAACGCGCTGGACTTCGGCGAGGTGCCGGTCGGCGAGTGGCGCGAGAAGGTCGTGCGTCTGCGCAACGTGGGCTACGTGCCCTTCCACGCGCTGGAGGCGCTCAAGCTCGGTGACAACCCCGCCTACGAGGTGTCCTTCGACGGCGAGGCGCGCCTCATGCCGGGCGAGGAGAAGCTGGTGCGGGTGCGCTTCCACCCGCTCGCGGAAGGCGGCAGCGAGGAGTCGCTGAAGGTCAACACGGACGCCAACGCCGGTCAGGAGCACCTGGTGAAGGTGAAGGGCCAGGGCGCGCCGCTCACCGTGCGACTGGAGCCGGCCCTCTTGGACTTCCAGACGTTGGAGGTGGACAGCCAGCGCGTGCTGCGGCTGACCATCACCAACCCCGTGGACCTGCCCCTGAGCGTGACGGTGACGGGGGACGCGGCCAAGGCGTTCAGCGCGGACAACATCACCGTGCCGCCCCGGGCCACCGCCCAGTTGGAGACGAAGTACTTCCCCAAGGATCTGGGCGAGATGAGCGCGCAGGTGGAGGTGCGCCCGTGCGACACGTGCACGCCCACGGTGGCGGGGCTCGCGGGGCGCTCGGTGGCGAGCGCGTTCGTGTTCGACCCGGCCCCGGTGCCCTTCGATCAGATTCCGGTGCACGAGACGACGCGCTCCTTCACGCGCGCCAAGAACATCACCTGGCGGCCGGTGACCATCCAGGGCATGGGCACGAGCGACACGGCCTTCACGCCGCTGGAGGCCATGGGGTCGCGGCAGGTGCAGCCGGGCGAGGAGGTGCGGGTGCCGCTGGAGTTCGCGGCGCGCTTCTCCGGGCCCAACATGGGCACGCTGACGGTGGGCTATGAGTCGGACAAGCCCCGGCAGGCGCAGGTGACGCTGGATGCGCGCGGCGGCCGGCCCACGCTGGCGGTGGCCCCGCTGGCGCTCGACTTCGGCGAGCTGCCCTCGGGCGGCAAGCTGGCCAAGACGATCCGCATCACCAACGCGGGCACCTCGGGCAACCTGTACCTCAAGGGAGTGCGGGCCGACGGCATGTGGGCCCACTTCTCCGTGGACAACATCCTGCGCGGCAAGGCGGTGCAGCCCTGGACGCCGGGCAGCACCTGGCCCGCGCTGGAGACGGAGAACCTGCCCATCGCGCCGGGCACGGACGCGTTGGACCTGACGGTGTACTTCGAGCCGCAGAACTCAGGCCGCTTCGAGGCGACGCTGGTGCTCGTGTCGGACGATCTCTTCAACCCCGAGCGCACCATCCTGCTCACCGGCACCGCGCGCGACACCGGCACGTGTGTCTACACGCTCAAGCCCCAGCCGGTGCTGGACTTCGGCAACCTGGAGCCGGGCCGCGGCGCGGTGCTGGGCTTCCGCTTCGACAACACGGGCCGCGCCGAGTGCGCGGTGAAGAACATCCACGTGTCCAACGACGGGGGCGGGGCCTTCTCCATGCCCGGCGGGAAGATCGTGGGCGGCTCGGTGCCCTACGCCTCGGCGTTCAGCGCCATGGTGTCCTTCCGGCCGCCCGCGGTGGGCGACTACCAGGGCGAGCTCACGCTCACGGTGAATGACCCGGCCAACCCCACGGTGCGCCTGCCGCTGCACGGCACGTCCCTGGCGAGCTGCCTGGTGGCGGCGCCGGCCTTCGTGGACTTCGGCCCCATCCGCTATGACTGCGCCACGCGCCCGCGCCGCACGCTGGTGTCCAACCAGTGCGCGGCCCCGGTGAGCGTGACGGACGCGCACATCGGCGCGGGCACGAGCGAGCAGTACCAGCTCGTCACGCCGCCCGCGCTGCCGCGCCAGCTCGCCCCCGGCGAGGGCTTCGAGCTGGAGTTCAGCTACGCCCGCGACGTGCTCGGCCAGCACTACAGCCCCTTCTTCGTGAAGGAGCAGAACGAGCCCAACCCGCTGATGATCCCGCTGCTCGCGGAGACCAACCACGAGGGCCTGCAGATCGACCGCTTCATCCAGGGCACCGACAGCCAGTTGGACGTGCTCTTCGTGGTGAGCAACACCACGACGATGGGGGAGTTCCAGAAGCGGCTGAAGAACGCGATCCCGGGGTGGCTGGAGCGCGCGCGGCAGGTGGGCGTGGACGTGCGCGTGGGCGTCACGAGCACGGGCCTGAGCACCCGCTCGCCCGCGTGCACCAACGCCACGGCGGGCGGTGACGCGGGGCGGCTCGTGCCGGCGGACGGGCACCGCGCCCGCACCGCGGCGAGCACCTCGGCCACGGCGGCCACCACGGTGCAGGCCAACATCGACGACGTGGGCCTGTGCCACAACCTGGTGCAGGGCCTGGAGACGATGCGCCAGGGCCTGTCCTCGCCGCTCATCACCAGCATGGACGACCCGCGCACCCCGCTGCCCAACGACGGCAACCAGGGCTTCCTGCGCACCACGGCGCGGCTGGCCGTGGTGGTGGTGGCCGACGAGGACGACCACTCGGGCTTCGAGCCGGAGAGCTACGTGCAGTTCCTCCAGTCCATCAAGGGCACGGGCATGGGGCACCGCAGCCAGCTGTACGCGCTGGTGCCCACCGACACGCGCTGCACCACCGCGGGCGGGCCCGGCACGCGCTTCTCCGCCGTGGCCCAGGCCACCGGGGGCGCCGCGGACTCCATCTGCCTGGGGGACTACGGCTCCTTCCTGGAGAAGCTGCTCAAGCGCGCCGAGGGGCTCCAGGCGGACTTCCCGCTGACGGCCACGCCCAACGGCCTGACGGAGATGCGCGTCCAGGTGGCGGGTCGGGTCCTGGGCACGGACCAGTGGTCGTATGACGCGGCCCGCAACGCGGTCGTCTTCAAGACGGGCGCGGTGCCCGTGCCGGGCCAGAACCTCGAGGTGCGCTACCGCAGCATCTGCGCGGCCCCCTGACGCGGCTGCTTGAGCAGGGCGCCCCCGCGAGGGAACTCGCGGGGGCGCTTCCGTTGGCGCCCCCAGGACGGATATGGTGGGCCCCTTCCGTGGAAACCTTCGGCCGCTACGAACTGCTGCGCAAACTGGCGACGGGTGGCATGGGTCAGGTCTACCTGGCCCGGCAGAAGGGTCCCGTGGGTTTCCAGAAGCTGCTGGTGCTCAAGCGGCTGCTGCCCCACCTGTCCGAGGACCACGAGTTCATCCAGATGTTCCTGGACGAGGCGCGCATCGCCGGGGTGCTCAACCACCCGAACATCGCGCAGATCTACGACCTGGGGGACGTGGACGGCATCTTCTACATCGCCATGGAGTACGTGCAGGGCGAGTCCGTCAACCAGGTGAACATCCGCGCCCGCCGCGCCAAGGGCGGCCTGCCCCTGGGGCTCAAGTGCCGCATCGTCGCGGACGCGGCCGCGGGGTTGGACCACGCGCACCAGGCGCGCACGCCCTCGGGCCGGCGGCTCGGGCTCATCCACCGCGACGTGTCCCCGCAGAACGTGCTGGTGGGCTTCAACGGCAACGTGAAGATCATCGACTTCGGCGTGGCCAAGGCCGCGGGCAAGCTGTCCCAGACGATGGTGGGCACCATCAAGGGCAAGCACGCGTACATGTCTCCGGAGCAGGCGCGCGGCGAGGAGCTGGACGCGCGCTCGGACGTGTATGGCCTGGGCATCGTGTTCCACGAGCTCCTGACGAGCCAGCGGCTCTTCAAGCGCGAGACGGACCTGGCCACGCTCAAGGCCGTGGTGGGCGCGCGCGTGGCGCCGCCCAGCGAGCTCGTGCCCGGCATCCCCCCGGAGTTGGACGCGGTGGTGATGAAGGCCCTGGCGCGCAAGCGCGACGAGCGCTACCAGAGCGCCGGGGAGCTGCAGCTCGCGCTCGAGGACTTCCTCCTCGCCGAGCGGCTGCCGGGCACCCAGGCCCACCTCACGGCCTTCATGAAGGACCTGTACGCGCCGGAGCTCGAGGAGGACCGCTTCGCCACCGAGCCCACCGTCATCCAGTTCGACCCGCGGCTGCTGCGCGAGCACGCCCCGGCCGCCGCGCCGGCCCCGGCCCCGGCCCCGGCCCCGGCCCCGGCGCGCGAGACGAGCTCCCCCTCCGCGACCCGGGTGGGCCCGGTGCAGGGGCCCGTCCAGCCGCCCCGCCTGCGCACCGCGCAGCCCGCGCCACCGCCCGCCGCCCCGCTCCCGAGCGCTCCCGCCCCCCGGCGAGCCCCGGCCCCGGGTGCCCCCGCACGGGGCCCGGCCACGCCGCCCGCCGCGCCGGACGAGCCCTCCGAAGACTGACACGCCCCCTCCCGCGCTTGACAGGCCGCGCCCGAGAGGAGAAGGTCCGCCGCGAAGTTGATTTTGATTATCACATTCACTTCCTCTGGACAGGGGAAGAGGAGTCGTCATGCGTCCGCTCGCCATCCTGTTGTCACTCGTGGGGGCCGTGCTCGCGGGAGCACCCGCCCACGCCGCGCCCCTCAAGGGCGTGGATGGGAAGACGGTGGACGTGGCGGTGCCCAAGCGCGTGGTGGCCATCAACTCCTCGCTGGTGGAGATCGTCTACGCGCTCGGCCAGGGCGGCAGCGTGGTGGGCACCGACGTGGCGGGCACCTACCCCGCGCAGCTGGCCCAGGTGGCCAAGGTGGGGCACCCCTACCACCCGAGCGTGGAGGGCATCATCAGCCTGGCGCCCGACGTGGTGCTCGCGAGCGAGGAGAACATGCCCGCCGCCACGGCCGAGCAGCTGCGCGGCGCGAAGGTGCCGGTGCTCGTGCTGGAGCACTCGGGCAAGTCGGGCATCCCGGCCCTCAAGCGGCGCATCCAGCAGGTGGCGGCGCTGTACCAGGTGCCCGAGGCGGGCCAGAAGCTCACCCAGGAGCTCGACACGCGGCTGGCCGCGCTCCAGAAGAAGGTCGACGGGGTGAAGACGAAGCCCCGTGTGCTGTTCCTCTACGCGCACGGCCCGGGCGAGGCGTTCGTCTACGGGCGCGACACGGGCGTGCACGTGCTCATCGAGCTGGCCGGAGGGCAGAACGCGGCGGACTTCACCACGGGCACCAAAGCGCTGACGGCCGAGGGCATGGTGCAGGCCGCGCCGGACGCCATCATCCTGCTGGAGCGGGGCATCAAGGCCGTGGGCAGCGTGGACGGCGTGCTGAAGATGCCGGGCGTGGCGCTCACCCCCGCGGGGGCCCAGAAGCGCATCCTCGCCGTGGATGACACCGTGCGGTGGGTGGGCCCCCGCTTCCCTCAGTTCGCCGACACCCTGTTCACCGGCCTGCATGCGCCCGCTCGGCCTTGACGCGCCCGGGATGCCCGGGTTCCACGCGCCGGCCGTCTGGGCCCGGCGCACGCGGGGGCTGCTCGTCCTGGTGCCGCTGCTGCTCGGGTGCGTGATCGTCTCGCTGGGCGTGGGCGCGGTGGCCATCAGCCCGGCCCAGGTGGTGTCCATCCTGCTCGAGTCCCTGGGCCTGCCGCGCCTGGCCGAGTTCACCCCGCAGCAGGCGGCGGTGCTGCACGCCATCCGCCTGCCGCGCGTGTGCATGGGCGTGCTGGTGGGCGCCGCCTTGGCGGTGGCGGGCGCGGCGCTCCAGGGCCTCTTGCGCAACCCCCTCGCCGATCCGGGCCTGCTCGGCGTGTCCGGCGGCGCCACGGTGGCCGTGGCGGCCGTGACCGTGCTCGCCCCGCACGTGCTCGGGCTCTACACCCAGCCGGTGGCGGCGTTCCTCGGCAGCCTCGTGGCCATCCTCGTCATCTCCTCGCTCGCGCGCGAGGGCGGGCGCACGAACGTGGCGATGATGCTGCTGTGTGGCGTGGCCATCAACGCGCTGTGCGTGTCCCTCACCGGGCTCTTCACCTACTTCTCCACGGATGACCAGTTGCGCGTGCTCGCCTTCTGGCAGCTCGGCTCGCTCTCGGCGGCGACGTGGACGTCCGTGTCCGTGCTGGCGCCGCTGGTGCTCGTGTGCGTGGTGGGCATGACGTGGCTGGCCAATCCGCTCAACGCGCTCTTGCTGGGCGAGGCCAACGCCCGGCACCTGGGCATCCCCGTGGAGCGGCTCAAGTGGACGCTCATCGCGCTGGTGGCGCTGGGCGTGGGCGCCGCGGTGGCCATGTCCGGGATGATCGGCTTCATCGGGCTCATGGTGCCGCACCTGGTGCGCCTGGCGCTGGGCTCCAACCACCGGGCGCTCCTGCCGCTGTCCACGCTCCTGGGCGCCACGCTGCTCGTGCTCGCCGACCTGCTGGCCCGCACCGTCGTCGTCCCCTCCGAGCTGCCCATCGGCATCGTCACCGCGCTCGCCGGGGCCCCCTTCTTCCTCGCCCTGTTGATGCGCCAGCGCGGGAGGCCCGCCCCATGAGCCCCATCCTCGACGTGCGCGACCTGAGCTGCCGGGTGGGCGACCGCGCCCTGCTGTCCGGCCTGCGCTTCACCCTGGAGCCCGGCCAGTTCATGGCCGTCGTCGGCCGCAACGGCGCGGGCAAGAGCACCCTGCTCAAGCACCTGACGGGCGAGGTGCCCGCGCATGAGGGGGACGTCCGCCTGTTCGGCGAGCCCCTGGCCCAGCACCGCGGCGAGGCGCTCGCGTGCCGGCGCGCCGTGGTGCCGCAGAGCATCCACCTGCCCTTCTCCTACGAGACGCTGGAGGTGGTGCTGATGGGGCGCATTCCCCACCAGCGCCGCCGCGCCGAGTCCCCCGAGGACGTGCGTGTGGCCCGGGCGTGTCTGGAGCGCGTGGGCCTGGGCGGCCACGAGGCCCGCGACTACCTCACCCTGTCCGGCGGAGAGCAGCAGCGCGTGCACATCGCGCGCGCGCTCGCGCAGCTGCACGGCACCCCGGGCGACCGGCTGCTGCTGATGGACGAGCCCACGAGCAGCCTGGACGTGGCCCACCAACACAAGACGCTGGAGCTCGTGCGGGAGCTCACGCGCGAGGGCGCCGCCGCGCTGCTCATCCTGCATGACCTGAACCTGGTGGCGCAGTACGCGGACCGCGTCTTGTTGCTCGCGGAGCAACAGGCCCTGGCCTTCGGGCCGCCCTCCGAGGTGATGACCACGGAGCGCCTGGGCCGGGCGTTTGGCTATCCCATGACGGCGCTGCCGCACCCGTGGCTGCCCTGTCCACTGATAGTCTCAGGAGAAGTGCGGCCCTCACATTGACAGTGAAGGCGCGTCTTTCTTTAATTCCATGGCCTCACACCCGAAGGGAGTGCCATGACGAAGACCGAGAAGAAGTTCCCGCGCACCGAGGTCATCGAGCGTCAGGAGGAGGTCGCCCGCGACATCCTCGAGCTGGATGAGAACACCCTGGAGGGCGTGCGCGGTGGCGGAGCCAAGTACGGCATCCCCCCGAAGCTGCCGCCCCCGCCGACCGAGTTCGAGCAGCAGAACTAGTCCCGCCGCCGAGCGCGTCCCCCGCCCATGACGCTTCCGCGCCTGCAGAAACGCACGGCCTATGCCGTGTGGGAGCTGACCCTGAAGTGCAATCTCGCCTGTGGGCATTGCGGCTCACGGGCGGGGGACAAGCGCAACGACGAGCTGTCTCGGGAAGAGGCGCTCGACCTGGTCCGCCAGATGGCCGAGGTGGGCATCCAGGAAGTGACGATCGAGGGCGGCGAGGCCTTCCTCCGCCCGGACTGGCTGGACATCGCCCGCGCCATCACGGACCACGGGATGATGTGCACCATGACGACGGGCGGCTATGGCCTGTCGCGCGAGACGGCGCGCCGCATGAAGGAAGCGGGCATCGCGCACGTGTCGGTGTCCGTGGATGGGCTGGCGGCCACGCATGACCGCATCCGCGGCAAGGCCAACTCCTTCTTCTTCTGCATGCAGACGATGGGGCACTTTCGCGAGGTGGGCCTGCCCTTCAGCGCCAACACGCAGATCAACCGCCTGTCCGCCCCGGAGCTGCCGGCGCTGTACGAGCGGCTGCGGGACGCGGGCATCCGCTCCTGGCAGATCCAGCTCACCACGCCCATGGGCAACGGCTCGGACAACGCGTGGATGCTCTTGCAGCCCGCGGAATTGCCGGACCTGTACCGCTCGCTGGCGCGCATCGCGGTGCGGGCACGGGACGAGTCGCGCGTGGCGCTCGCGCCCGCCAACGACATGGGCTACTTCGGCCCGTATGACGCGCTGCTGTTTGGCAGCGTGGGCACCGTGTGGGCGGGGTGCAAGGCGGGCCTGTCCGTGCTGGGCATCCACGCCGATGGCGGCATCAAGGGCTGCCCCACCCTGCCCTCCGAGTACGTGGGCGGCAACATCCGCCAGAAGCCGCTGACGGACATCCTGGAGACGCGCGAGCTCACCTTCAACGTGTCCGCCGGCACGCCCGAGGGCACCGCGCACATGTGGGGCTACTGCGGCGGCTGCAAGTACGCCGCGGCGTGCCGGGGCGGCTGCAGCCAGCAGGCGCACGTGCTCTTCGACCGGAGAGGCAACAACCCCTACTGCCACCACCGCTCGCTGGAGCTGGCGGGACGGGGCGTGCGCGAGCGGGTGGTGCCCCACACCGCCAGCACGGGGCGCCCCTTCGACCACGGCACCTTCGCGCTGGTGGAGGAGCCCGTGGACGCCCCCTGGCCCGAGGACGACCCCCACCACTTCACCTACGAGCGCGTGGTGTGGCCCACGGGCTGGGAAGCCTTCCCCCTGCCCGCCTGAGCCTCAAATCTCGATGCGGTTGCGGCCGTTCTGCTTGGCCCGGTACAGCCGCTCGTCCGCGCGCCGCAGCAGCGCCTCCACCTGGGTGCCGTCCGTGCCGGACACGGCGATGCCGGCGCTCAGGGTGACGTGGAACGTCTCGCCCCGGTCGCCCTCGAAGGGCATGCGCTCCAGCTCGCGCGCCGTGCGCGAGAGGATCTCCCGGGCGCTCTCGGCCGTCTCGCCCAGCAGCGCCACGACGAACTCCTCGCCGCCCCAGCGACAGCGCAGGTCCTCCTTGCGGAAGCGCGCCGAGAGCAGCCGCCCCAGGCGCATGAGCACCCGATCCCCGGCCAGGTGGCCGTAGGTGTCGTTCACCGCCTTGAAGCGGTCCGCGTCCATGAGCATCACCGCGAGCGGCTTCTCCAGGCGCAGCGCCTCGGCGAGGCGGGCCCGGAGCGACTCGATGAAGGGTCGGCGCAAGAGCAGGCCCGTGAGCGAGTCACGCTCGGCGCGATCCTTGGCCAGCCGCGCCCGCTCCAGTCGGGAGTTGACGCGCGCGCGCAATTCCTCGCCGAGCACGGGCTTGGACAGGTAGTCGTCCGCCCCCGCCTGGAAGGCCGCCACGCGGAACTCCGACCCCGTGTGCGCGGTGATGAAGAGGATGGGCAGGGACTGCCACTCGGGCATGGAGCGCACGATGCGGCACAGGTCGAAGCCGCTCGGGCCCGGCATCTCCACGTCCAGCAGCAGCAGGTCCGGCCGGTGCTCGGCGAGCGCCTCCACCAGCCGGTAGGAGTCGCCCAGGCCCACCACCTCCACCTGGTGGCTCGTCAGCGCGGCGCTCAGGGCCCGCACCGCGTCCGGATCATCGTCGAGCACCAGCACGCGCGAGCGCTCGGGGCGCCGGGTGGCGGCCATGCGCTTGACGCTGTCCATCAGGTCCTGCTCGGAGAAAGGCCGGGGCAGGTAGAGCGAGGCGCCGGCCTGGGCCGCCGCCATGCGGTAGGGCACGTCGCCCTGGGTGCCGAAGAAGGCCAGGGGCAGCGACTGGGTGGAGTCCTCGCCCCGCAGCCGCGCGGCGGCCTGGAAGCCGCCCTCCTTGTGGCCCAGGTCCACGTGGAGCAGCGCCCCGTCCAGCCACTGCTTGCGCGCCGCCTCCACCGCCTCGTCCTCCGTGCGCGCCGTCACCACGCGCACCATGCGCTCGCGGCCCAGGCGCTCCATGTCCGCGAGCCACTGGGCGTCGTCGTCCGCCACCAGCACCGTGCCCAACCACCCGGACGCGGCGCTCGCGCTCGGCCGGGGCAGGGGCGGCGGCAGGGGCGACACGGCGCGCTGGGCGAGCTGCCCGAGCTCCGCCACGGCCGTCTTCAGGGAGGCCCAGTCCGCCGCGCCCTCGCCGTCGCGCACCGGGCGCAACTGCAGCTCCAGGCGGCCCGCCGCCGCGCTCACGTGCACGAAGCCGTAGGTGCCCGCGGTGCCGTGCAGCTTGTGCACGAGCATGAAGGCGTCCTCCAGGGCACCCGCCTGGCCACCGCGGGCCCGCTCCAGGGCGTCGGCGAGCTCCTGGACCTTCTCGCCCAGCCGGGCGCCGTACTCGCGGCTCAGCTCGGCCATGGCGGCGGCGAGCTCCTCCTCCGGGGACAGCTCGCGCGGGGGCGGCGTGGCGGGCACGGCCGGCGCGGGCGGCTTCACCGCCTGCTCCACCCACACGAACAGCTCCTGGGGCGTGTAGGGCTTGTGCAGCACGCGCGCCACCTTGAGCTCGCGGGTGAGCAGGTCGTGGCTCTTCTTGTCGCGCCAGAAGGCCGAGGCGAAGAGGATGGGCAGCGCGGGCTCGGAGGCGCGCAGCTCCTGGATGTAGTCCGTGCCGGACATGCCGGGCAGCAGGCCGTCCACGATGGCCGCGTCCACCCGCGCGCGTTTGAGCACGTCCCGGGCCTCGCGCACCGAACGCGCCGACTCCACCTGATAGCCCCGCTCGCGCAGGTAGGTGGACACGAGCGTCTGCAGGTCCTTGTCGTCTTCCAGGAAGAGCAGCGTGCCGCGACTCATGACGTCTCCTTGTGGGGGGGGGCGCCGCCGTCCCGCTGGGACAGCAGTCCGTTGAGCATGTCCTTCACGGACGCCAGCAGCACCTCATCGGTGGTGCGCGTCTTGATGAGATGCCGGGTGGCGCCCAGGGTGAGCAGGTTCTGATCCGCCGGGCTCAGGTCTCGGCCCGTGAAGACGATGAGGGGCGTGCCCCGGCCCTTGCCCTGGCGCAGGATGTCCACCACCTCGAACCCGTCCAGTCGGGGCAGGTTCACGTCCAGGACGATGAGGTCCGGCGGCGTCACCCGGGCCAGGGCCACCGCGCGCTCGCCATCCTCGGCCTCGAAGCACGTGGCGCCGAGCCGCTCGAGCTGGGCGCGCAATATCTGGCGCGTGGCCACGTCGTCGTCCACCAGCAGCACGCGCGCGTGGCCGGGCTGGCGGATGATGGAGCGCAGGGTGTGCAGGAAGCGGCCCTCGTCCAGGGGCTTCTTCATCCAGTCCACCAACATGGGCTGCACGCCGCCCTCGGCGCGCTCGGCGAGCATGAGCACGGGCAGCTCGCGCGCCCGGGGCTGCTCGCGCAGGCGGCGCACGAAGTCCAGCTCCCCGCCCTCCTGGCCCCGCGGGTCCACCACCAGCACGTCCGGGGCGCCCACCTCGATGAGCTTGGCGGCCTCGTCCAGCGAGGACGAGCGCAGCACGCGGTAGCCCTCGTGGGCCAAGAGGCCGCGCAGCACGCCGGACATCTCCACGTCCGTGGTCACCACGAGGATGGTGTAGCGCGAGTCGTCCGCCACCCGAGACACGGTGCTCGAGCCCTGCCGCACCGCCTGGAGCGAGAAGGTGAAGGTGGCGCCCTCACCGGGCTCGCCCAGCACGTCGATGTGGCCGCCGTGCTGCTCGACGATGGCCTGGGAGATGGCGAGCCCGAGGCCCGTGCCGCCCTTGGAGCGGGTGTCCGAGCTGTCGAGCTGCTGGAACTTGCCGAACAGCCGCGCGCGCTTGTCCGGGGGGATGCCCGGGCCCTGGTCCACCACGGAGAAGCGCACCTGGCCGCGGGCGTCCCGGGCGGCGCGCACCTCCACCCGGCCGTCCGGTGGCGAGTACTTGATGGCGTTGGACACCAGGTTGGTGAGCACCTGGATGAGCCGGTCGCGGTCGGCCTTCACCTGGCCCGCGTCCTCCGCCCGGGCCACGAGCGTCACGCGCGCCGCGTCCGCCATGGCGCTCACGCCCGAGAGCGTGGCCTCGATGACCTCGGCGCACTCCAGGGGCTGGGGCTTGAGCTCCAGCATCCCCGACTCCATCTTCTCCAGGTCGAGGATGTCGTTGATGAGGCGGATGAGCCGGTCCGTGTTGGAGCGGGCGATGCGCACCATCTCCAGGATGGGCGCGTCCAGCTCGCCCATGATGCCGCCCTCCAGGAGGCCCAGCGAGCCGCGAATGGAGGTGAGGGGCGTGCGCAGCTCGTGGCTCACCGTGGAGACGAACTCGTTCTTGAGCCGCTCCACGTGCTGGCGCTCGGTGATGTCGCGCACGTAGGTGGTGAAGCGCGGCGGCCCCTCCGAGCGCACGCGCAAGACGGTGAGCTCGGCGGGAAAGGTGCCGCCATCCGTGCGCAAGAGGGGCAGCTCCAGGCGCGTGGGCAGCCCGGGAGCGCAATCCGCCCGGAGCGCCCGGATGACTTGCGCGCGCTGCTCGGGCCGCACCGCCGCGGAGAGCGCCAGGGCGAGGAAGTCCCGGCCGCTGGCCTCCGCGCCCGAGAGGCGGAAGAGCTGCTCCGCCATGGGGTTGAAGTCCAACACGCGGCCCGCCTCGTCCAGGGTGATGATGCCGTCCGGCGCGCTCTGGAGGATGGCGGCCTTGCGCGCCTCGCTCTCGCGCACCTCCTGGTTGGCGGTGGACAGGGCCTCGGTGCGCTCCAACACGCGCCGCTCCAGGTCCGCGTTGAGCGCGTCGAGCGCCTCGCCGGTGCGCGACAGCCGCCAGAGCACCTCCAGCACGAACGCCACGAGCAAGAGCGTGATGACGAAGAGCAGCACCCGGAAGCGCTCGGAGCGCGCCTGCGCGCGCTCGTAGTGCTGGAGGTAGGCGGAGATGAGCTTCTCCCCCTCGGGACCGACGGGACGCCGCATCAGGTTCGTCAGCGTCTGCTCGCGGTCCTTGGCATGGACATGGAGCGCGTGGGCTTCCGCCTCCACGCGGATGCGGAGGGCCTCGGCGTCCGGCAGGCCCGCGCTCACCGCCGCCACGGCGCTCAGCGCCTGCTCCAGGGAGGGGCCCTCGCCCTGCTCGGCGCTGGCCTGCACCGCCTGGGCGAGCACCTGGGTCCGCTCGCGCGGATCACCCGCGGGCAGGGCCGCCACCAGGCCCGCGAGCTCCCGCGCCAGGCGCTCTCGCCGCTCGTGCTGGCGCGCGGTCTCCTCGCGCAGCCGCGACACCAGCAGCTCCTCGGGCAGGAGCACACTCACGTAGACGTCGATGGCCTCGCGCAGGGAGCGCTTCTCGCCGTCGGACAGGTACGAGGGCACACCCTGACGCAGGGCGTCGGCCTGCACCCGCAGGGTGGCGAAGGCCTCCGGGGCGACCTCCCTGGCCTGGGGCAGACCCAGGTGGAACTGGAGGATGTCCTGGTCGACCTGGGTGCTGGACACCCGGAGCTGGCGCAGCTGCGCGCGGTACGCCTCGTGCTCGGCGACGGGCAGGGGTCGGCCGAGCACGAACAGCACGCACAAGAGCGCGAGCGCCACGGCGGCGAGCACCACGGAGCGCTTGGAGAAGCGCCGCATTCGCACGGGGAGTTTCACGGCACCAGCTTCTTGATCTCCGCGGGCAGGGTCAACGGCTCGAAGGGCTTGCCGATGACGCCCACGGCGCCCAGTTCCAGGTAGCGCGCCACCTCGTGCTTCTGGATCTTCGCCGTCATGAAGATGACGGGCGTCTGGGCGGTGGAGGCCTGGGCGCGCAGCCGCGCCAGGGTGGTGGGTCCATCCATGCCGGGCATCATCACGTCCAGCAGGATGAGGTCGGGCCGCTCGGCGTCCGCCTTCATCAGGGCCTCGTCCCCGGAGGCCGCGAGCACCGTCTCCCATTTGCCCACGCGGCTGAGGCTCAGCTGGCCAATGGTCCGGATGTCGGCCTCGTCATCCACGAGCAACACTTTGCGAATCGGCATGCACTTCTCCGAGACAATGGGGCGGGGGCGAACGAACATGGACTGCCGGTGTATTCCGCTGATGCCACGAATCCGTCCGGGTGACGAGGGGGCAGACGCCCCAGGTCCACCCCGTCCTCCCCCGGGACCGGCTGGAAAAACCGGAAACGTCGTGTCGATCCCGCCTGGGGCCATTCGTCCTTGAGTGGAAAGCCACCCCGGTCTCCGGAGTTTCGTCATGCAAGTTGTCTCGACCCCCCAGCGTTGGATCGGCCGCGTCCTCACCGGCCTGGTGACCCTGTTCCTGCTGTTCGACGGCGTGACCAAGGTCATGCGCCATCCCATGTCCGTGGAGGGCACCGTGACGCTCGGCTACCCCGACAGCTCGGTGGTCCCCATCGGGGTGCTCGTGCTCGTGGGGCTGGGGCTCTACCTGATTCCCCGGACCTCGGTGCTCGGCGCCATCTGGCTGACCGGCTTTCTCGGCGGAGCCATCGCCACCCACGTGCGCCTGGGCAACCCCCTGTTCAGCCACACCCTCTTCCCGGTCTACGTGGCGGCCATGATGTGGGCGGGGCTGGCCCTGCGCACCCCGCGGGTGAGGGCCTTGCTGCTCAACCGCTCCCCCGTGGACAGCACGCCGTGAGCCTCGGAAAGGTCCACGGCGTGGGGAGCGCACCTCGCCTCCGCTACACCAGCACCCACCAGCCGCCGAGCACCATGGAGCCGAACGAGGCCACGGCGGGTCCGTGGCGCAGCAGGGCTTCCGGACGGGGCATGCGCCGCGTCGTCGCCGCCAGGGCCGCGGTGAGCCCCGCCATGGCGAGGGTGCTGCCCAGCGCGAAGCCCCCCAGGTAGAGCACCTTCCAGGCCACCGAGGCCGACACCGCCGCCGGCAGGAACAGGAGCACGGCCGCGGCGCCCGTCAGGCCGTGGATGAGGCCGATGATGAGCACGCCCCAGGACGTCTTGGAGCCGGGGGCGGGCGCGCCCAGGGCCGCCACGGGCGCGTTGCGGGTGTGGACCCAGCGGCCCAGGCCCACGGCCCCCATGACCAGCAGCGCCGCGCCAGCGGCCCGGCTGCCCCACTTGTCGAGCAGCGCCAGGTCGAGCATGGAGGCCACGGCCATGACGATGGAGGCGCACACCAGGGTGCCCAGGGCATGGCCCACGCCCCAGAGCAGGCCCACCCGCCACGCCTTGCGGCGCAGGCCCAGGGACAGCGGGGCGAGACTCAACAGATGGTCCGGACCCGAGACGGCGTGCAGCGCTCCGGAGCCCAGTCCAACGAGGGCGGCGAGACCCATGAGACGATTCCTTCCCTCCCCCGCGGAAGCAGCGGGGGATGTCAGAACAATGCGTCGTGGGGTCCGTTCGCGCCAAGACATTGGGGGAATGGCACTGACAAGCGGGAGCTATCAGGCCCCGGACGCTGGGACGCCCGCCGTCTTTCCACTAAGACACGGCGCATGAGCCAGGACGCCACCCGACTGCTGGACCTGCTGTGGGAGCGCTATGCGGCCGAGGTGCCTTACGCCCGGACGTTCGCGACCCTCTCCAACGGCCGATTCCAGAACGACCACATCGCGCTGCGCTCGCTCGCCCGGCCGGGGGGCGGCATCGCGCTGTTCGCGGACGTCTTCGCCCGGTTCGGCTGGACGCCCGCCGGGCAGTACACGTTCCCCGACACCCACCTGTCCGCCATCTACCTGGCGCACCCGGAGGGCCTGCCCCGCGTCTTCATCTCGGAGCTCCACGCGGAGCGGCTGTCCCCCGAGGCCCAGCGGCTGCTGGCCGCGCTGCCCGTGGACCCGCCCGCGCCCACGGAGATTCAAGCCCTGGCCGACTGGTTCTCGGCGCCCCCCGCCCCCGAGGAGGCCGCGCTGCTGGCCCTGGAGCGGGAGTCCCAGTACGGCGCGTGGCTGCTGGCGTTCGGGCGCAAGGTGAACCACTTCACCGGGACGGTGGACGACGTGGAGGCCTGGCAGCGGCGCATGCTGGAGGCGGGCGTGCCCATGAAGAGCGACATCGAGGGCGCGCCCGGCACCGCCCTGCGGCAGACGGCCACCCGCGCCGCGCCCGTCCCACTCGCGCTCCGGGGCGGCCAGACCCGCCCCTGGCCCTATGCCTACTTCGAGATCGCCCAGCGCGCGCCTGGCTTCGACGGCTTCCTCGGGCCCCAGGCCCGCGCCCTGTTCGACATGACGAAGCGCTGAGCGGCTACAGGCTCGCGAGCGCCACGCGGTAGAGCGCGCGGTAGCCCATGCGGGGGGCGGGCTCGAAGCGCTCCGCGGTGAAGATCTCCTCCAGCAGGCGCTGGCCGTCCGCGCGCTCGTGCAGCGTGAGGAAGGCGCGCTCCAGGAGCGCCGCCACGTCCGCCGCCACGCTCATGCCCACGGGGACGCCGTCGTTGGGCGCCTCCTCCGTGTACGCGAGCAGGTCGAACGCCCCCCCCTGGCCCGGCAGCACCACCTCCACGCCGTCCGAGTAGACGAGGCCCGTGGACTCCGGCGGGCAGAAGACGCTCGCCACGTCCGCGGTGCCCTCGCGCACCGCCGCCAGGGCCGCCTGGTAGGAGCCGGTGAACTGCTGCGCGGAGAAGACGCGGGCGGGCTCCAGCCCCTGGGCCTTGAGGTACGCGGCCGGCAGCAGGTAGCCGCCCACCGAGTCCCGGTCCACCCACGCCATGCGCCGGCCCTGGAGCGTGGCCAGCGTCAGCCCCGAGCCCGCGCGCACCACCAGCGCCGAGCGGTAGGAGGAGCGCCCCCGGCGCACGCCCCGCGCCAGCACCCGCACGCCCATGGCCTCCATCCGCGCGCACACGAAGGGCGGCGCCCAGACGGCGTCCGCCCGGCCCGCGAGCAAGTCCTTGGTCAGCGCCTCGTAGCTGGCCGCCACCCCCACCTCCACCTTGCGGTGCAGGGCACGCGCCAGGAAGGCCGTCAGCGCCTCGGCACGCTCGCGCGCCGGGCCGCTGCCCAGCGAGGGCGGCAGACCGAAGCGGAACGACACGCGGGCCGGATGCGGAGGGGGCGCGGGCATGGGGCGGCGGGGGCTCCCGGACTCAGACCTGGCGGTCCAGGCGCTCCACCTCGTCGTCCGCGAGCCCGAAGGTCGCCTGGAGGATGTGGAGGATGCGCTGCTCGCCCGCGCTGGGCTCCTGACCGCCCGCGTGCGCGATCTTCGTGGCCAGGCGGTAGGCCTTCATGCGCTGGGCGTGCGTGGACAGGCCGTGCGCCAGCACCTGCAGCCGCTGCGGCAGGCCCTCGGCCATGAGCGCCGCCACCGACTCGCTCACGAACTCCTGCGCCCGATCGGGGCTCACGTTGTGGAAGAGCGGATCCGAGGCGAAGCTCTCCACGAGCTCGCGCGCCTCGGCCTCCTTGAGCTGGCCGTCCGCGGCGCTCACCAGCACCATCACCTCGGCGTACAGCCGCTCGAGCGGCTCGCCCAGCGCCTCGGAGAGGCTGCCGCCGCCCTCGATGACGTCGATGATCTGCGCCACCTCGTCCTCGGAGATGCCGAGCGCGGCCTGGAACATCTTGAGCAGGCCCAGCTCCGTGCGCGTGGCCCGGTGGTCCGCGAACGCGATGGACGCCGCGAGCCCGAAGGCCAGCATGCGCGTCTTGTGGTCCGGCAGCCGCGCCCGGAACGAGACGAGGATTTCGTCCATGTCGTGCGCCTTGGACAGGCGCTGGGCGCTGGCGATGACCAGCGCGTTGAGCTCGTCGGGCTTGGTGCCCTCGAACTCGGGCCGCTCGATGACCCGCCGCAGCAGGGTCTGCAGCTCCACCTGGCTCACCCGGCCGTCGGCCATGGCCGCCAGCAACATCACCTCCACCAGAGCCGCGTTGCGCTGCTTGCGCGCCTTTACTGCCTGTTCTCGAGGCATCCGCCCACCCTTCCTTCGTTGTTGCCGCCATCCAGCGGCGGCTGCGCGTCCAAGGACGGTACCGCGCCCTCGGAAGCGAGGGCGGAGAAGTCGAAGAGGTCCTTGTCCATCAGTTGGCTGGGCCGCACATTGCTCATGGCGGCCAGGAGGCTGCGGCGCACGTCGGGGATGTCCCGGCCCAGCTCCTCCACCAGCTTCTTCATGCGCGCGCGCTGCAGGTTCTCCTGCGAGCCGCACAGGTCGCACGGGATGATGGGGAACTGCTTGAGCGCGGCGTAGGCGGCGATGTCCTTCTCCGGCGCGTAGCACAGCGGCCGGATGACGGTGTTGCGCCCGTCATCGCTCTTGAGGATGGGCGGCATGCCCCGGACGGCGCCCGCGAAGAAGAGGTTGAGCAGGAGCGTGTGGATGAGGTCGTCGCGGTGGTGGCCCAGCGCGATCTTGTTGCACCCGAGCGCCACCGCGGCCGAGTACAGGATGCCCCGGCGCATGCGCGAGCACACCGAGCACTGCGTCTTGCCCGGGGGCGTCTTCTCGAGGACGACCGAGTAGGTGTCCTCCTTGAGCATCTTGTAGGCGAAGCCCTCGCCCTGGAACCACCCCTCCAGCGTGTGCGCGGGGAAGCCCGGGTGGCCCTGGTCCAGGTTCACCGCGAGCAATTCGAACTTCACCGGGGCTTTGCGCTGCAGCTCGCGCAGCAGGTAGAGCAGGGTGTACGAGTCCTTGCCGCCGGACACCCCCACCATGATGCGGTCTCCCTCGGAGATGAGGGAATAGTCGGAGATGGCCCGGCCCATGTGGCCAAGCAGGGTCTTTTCCAGGCGGAGCACGTCGGCGGTCATCAGGGATGTCATCCTAGCGGCGGCGGTGGAAAAAACACGCTCCATGGACACAGCCGGTCCGCTAGCCTGCTCCATCCCATGCCGACCTTTCCCACCGGTGCACAGGACATCCAGGACGCGGCGAGCGCCCAGGCCGCCGCCCAACGACTCGAGGACGTCGCGGAGCTGTCCGTGGACGTGGAAACGGACGCGATGCATTCCTTTCGCGCCCGCCTGTGCTTCCTCCAGGTCGGGACCGACGCGGACGTCTTCCTCTTCGACACGCTGCAGCCCGGCGTGACGCCCTCGCTGCTCGCCCGGGTGATGGAGGACCCCGCGCGCACCAAGTTCTTCCACGCCGCCTCGGGCGACCTGCCCTTCCTCGCCGAGGCGGGCGTGCGCGTGCAAGGCCTGTTCGACACCCACCGCGCCGCGACGCTGCTTGGCTGGCCCAAGGTGGGGCTCGCCGACCTGGCACGCGAGCGCCTGGGCGTGGAGCTGCCCAAGGAGCACCAGCAGTCGGACTTCGCCCTGCGGCCCCTGCCGCCGGAGATGCGCGACTACATCGCCAACGACGTGCGCTACCTCGTGGAGCTGGGCCGGCAGGTGCGCGAGGAGTGCCGCGCGGCGGACATCCTCGAGGAGGTGCAGCTCGACTGCCAGCGCATGTGCGACGAGGCGGCGGCCCGGCCCGACGTGGGCGCGGACTTCAAGCCGAAGCTGCCCAAGGGCGGCCTGTCCCCCGCGCAGCTGCTGCTGGCCAACACCCTCGCCCAGGCCCTGCACAAGAAGCGCCTGGCGTGGGCCGAGGCGGAGAACGTGCCCATGGGGCGCACGCTCTCCAACATGGCCATCACCGACATCGCCCTCAAACCGCCGGGCAACACCAAGGAGCTGTCCAAGGCGGCCGGCGTGCGCGGCTCCTTCGTGCGCGCCCACGGCGACGAGGTGCTGGCGCTCGTGCGCGAGCTGTTGGAGAAGTCGCGCCAGGGCGAGCTCAAGCCCGAGGCGGAGGAGCGCGGCCCGCGCGACCTCAACCGGCGCAAGCGCGAGGACGCCCTCAAGGCGTGGCGCTCGGCCCAGGCCACCGCGCGCAAGGTGACGCCCTCGGTGGTGATGCCCAACCCGCTGCTCGACGCGCTCGCCTCCCGTCCGCCCGCGGACCTCGATGCCCTGAGCGCCCTGCCCTACCTCGGCGAGAAGCGCGTGCGCCTCTACGGCGAGGGCCTCCTCACCCTGCTGGCCGCCTTTCCCCTCCAGACCTGAGTGTCCGCGGGCGCACACCCTCGTGCGCTCACGTAGGCGCGGGTACGCACGGGTGTGACAAGGGAGGCAAGAAAACGACCCGGTCGGCGGATGAAACCTGTATGACGCCGAACGTCGGAAGGTTGCGGACACCCGGAACATGCGTAGGTTGGGGATCGGTGTGGAGGTGGCGGGCATGTCTGGAGTTCGGCTGGGTGGGGAGACCAACGACATTCATCACTGCATCTCGGCGAGCCTGAGCTGTCAGGCCTCGTGCGAGGCGGCGATGCGTTTGTTGGTGGCCAAGGGCGTGCGGGCGGACAGCGAGCCGGTGCGGTTGCTGCGTCAGTGCGCGGAGCTGTGTGAACTCAACGTCCGCGCCCTGCGCAAGGACAGTCGGCTGAGCCGTCGCACGGCGACGCTGTGCTTCGAGCTGAGCAACCAGGTCGCGCGCACCGCGTGGCTGGACGGCAACATCTCCAACCACGGCCTCGCCCGGGACGCGCTACAACTGGCGCGCGCGTGCCGCCCGCTGCTGTTCACCTGAGCCTGGGGGCTCGCCCAGGGAGTCCATGGCGGAGGACAACTCGCGGGAGTTGAATGACGTCGTGCGGCGACTGGAGGACACGGTTGCCCGGCTGGAAGCGCGCATCGCCCGACTGGAAGCCGCGCCGCCGCCCGTGGCCCTCCCACCGCCTCCGCCCGTCGTCCCGAGCGCCGCGCCGGCCCCCGCGCCGAGGGACCTCGAGGCGCACCTGGGCACGTACTGGCTGAGCCGCGCGGGCATCGTCGCGCTGATCCTCGGCTTCGCCTTCCTCATCATCTACCACTTCGGGGACCTGGGCGTGCTCGCGCGCGTGGGTCTGGGCTACCTGCTGAGCGCGGGGCTCGCGGCGCTGGGCCTCTGGCTGTCGCGGCGCCACGCGCTGTTCGGGCAGATCCTCTTCGGGGGAGGCCTGGCGCTCGGCTACTTCGTCACCTACGCGCTGCACTTCGTGCCCGCCGTGCGGGTGATCGACAGCGAGGTGCTGGCGCTCGTGCTGCTGGCGCTCAACACGGTGGCCATCGTGGTGGTGGCCCACCGCATGCGCTCGGAGACGGTGGCGGGCATCGCCCTGTTCCTCGGACTGCACACGGGGATGCTCAGCGACATCACCCTCTTCACGCTCCTGTCCACGGCGCTGCTGGCCGCCGGGGCGCTCTTCTTCCTGGTGAAGAACCGCTGGGTGATCGTCCCCCTGTCGAGCCTCGTCGCCGTCTACTCCACGCACGTGGTGTGGGCCATGCGCACGCAGGCCATCGCGCCGGGGGGAAGCACGGGGGACCGGCTCGCCCTGAGCCTCGGCTTCCTCGCGCTCTATTACGTCCTCTTCTCCGTGGCCCTGCTCATCGAGCCGCGCGAGCTGTCGCGGCGCGTGGGGCTCACCTTCGCCCTGCTCAACTGGGCCGGGCTGCTCGCCCTGGGCGCCGTGGAGGTGGAGCGCTGGGACTCCCCGCGCCTGTTCGCCTTCTTCGTCGCCGTGGCACTCGCCCAGGCGGCGTGCGGCGCCGGGGCGCGGATGCGGGGGGCCTCGGACGCCCTCTTCCAGACGTACGTGGCCACGGCGGTGCTCTCGCTCGCCCTGGGCGTACCCACCGAGTTCGAGGGCGCGACGCTCGTGCGCACCTGGACGGTGGTGGGGCTCGGGGCGGGGCTCGCCGGGCGGACCCTGGGCGCCAGCGCCCTCACGAGCGTGGGCGTGGGCCTGCTCTTCCTCGCGCTGGGGGCCACATGGCTGCCGCCCGCGGGGCGCGCCGGGCTCAACGCGGGCCTGCTCGTGGCCTTCGTGATCGTGGAGCGGCTGTCGGTGGCGCGCGCCAGCGTCTCCCGTCCGAGCCTCCAGGCCCTGTGCGCCCTGGGCGCGGGGTTCGCCGCCGTGTGGATGCTGGGCGACGTGCTGCCCCCGGCGCTCGTCACGCTCGCCTGGGGCCTGGCGGCCTCGCTCCTGTTCCTGCTCGGCTTCACCGTGCGCGAGCGCTGGTACCGCTTCGCGGGGCTCGGCGTGCTCGGCCTCGCGCTCGCGCGGCTCCTGTTCGTGGACCTGTCCGGCCTGCCGCCCAATCAGCGCATCCTCACCTTCCTGGTGCTCGGGGCGCTGCTCCTGGCCGTCTCGTTCATCTACACGCGGGCGCGCGGCCAGAAGGAGTAGGCGCTATTCCGCCACGGGCGGGGGCGCGTTGCTCTTGCGCAAGGGCAGCTCCGGCAGCGCGAGGATGACGAGCAGCGCGAGGGCCGCCACCCCCAGGGCGCTGAGGTACAGCGCGCGAATGGCCTCGGTGAAGGCGCGCTTGATGCCCAGGTCCATCCGGTCCACGGCGGCCTCGGCCTCCCGCTGCTCCCGCTCCAGCGCCGCGCGGGGGGCCTCCTCCCCGGGTGGGAGCGCCGCGCGCCGCTGCTCGAACTCCCCGGCCAGGCGCGCGCGGAGCGCCGCCGCGTCGAACGCCCGCTGACCCGGAGCGCCCTCACCCGCCCCCGCGCCCTCCCCTCCCGGGACCGCGGCGGCCTGGAGCTCCTGGCGCAGGCCCTCGGGCGCGTCCCGGGTGGCCTCGGCCAGGTGCGTGGCCATGGCCGAGCCGAGCATCCCGCCGAACACCATGCCCAAGAGCGCCACGCCCACGGTGGAGCCCATCTGCCGGAAGAAGGTCGCGCTCGCCGTGGCCACGCCCATGCGGGTGGGCGACACGCCATTCTGGATGGCGAGCGTGAAGAGCGGAATGGCGGGCCCCAGCCCCAGCCCCACCGCCACCATCTTCACGGTGAGCTCGCCCTGGGTGGACTCGGGCGAGAGCGTGAAGCCCATCACCGCGAAGGCGGCCAGGAGCAGACACTGGGCCAGGATCATCAACGGCTTGTAGCGCCCCCAGCGCGCCACGAGCTGCCCGGACAGCACGTTGCCCGCGACGATGCCCAGGGTGAGCGGCGTCAGCGTGAGTCCCGAGCGCGTGGCGGACAGGCCCACCACGTTCACCATGAAGAGCGGCAGGAAGACGATGGCGCCCAGGAAGACGCCACCATTGAGGAAGGTGGCGAGGTTGCCCACGGCGAACACGCGGTTCTTGAAGAGCGACAGGTCCAACAGGGGCTCACGCACCGAGCGCTCCACGAACAGGAAGGCCACGAGCCCCACCGCGGACACGACCAGCAGCCCCACCGACCAGGACGCGCCCCCGCCCTCCGACGACGGGGCACCGCGCCCGAGCGACAGCGCCACCAGCAGGGGCACGGTGAACACCGCCAGGGTCAGCGCGCCCCACAGGTCCACCGAGGGCCGCACGCCCTCGCGGCGCAGGGGCGGCATGCGCGTGAGGATGAAGCCGAGCGCCACCGCGCCCAGGGGCAGGTTGACGAAGAACACCCAGTGCCAGCTCAGATGGTCCGTGAGGAAGCCCCCCACCAGCGGCCCCACCACGCTCGACAGGCCGAACACGCCACCGAAGATGCCCTGGTACTTGCCACGCTCGGAGGGCGGGAAGATGTCCGCCACGATGGCGAAGGCGCTGGTGAAGAGCGACGCGGAGCCCGCCCCCTGCAACGCCCGCGAGAGGATGAGCTGCATCGTGGTGCGCGACAGGCCGCAGAGCGCCGAGCCCGTGAGGAAGATGAGGATGCCGATGACCAGGATGCGCCGCCGGCCGAAGCCGTCCGACAGCTTGCCGTACACCGGCACCAGCACCGTGGAGGCCACCAGGTAGGACGTGGTGATCCACGCGTAGAGCGACGCGGGAATGCCCAGGTCACTCTGGATGGCGGGGCCCGCGGTGGACACGATCGTCTGGTCGAGCGCGGCCAGCAACATGCCGAGCAGCACGCCCGCCAGGGTGAGGATCTTCTCCGAACGCGACAGCTCGAAGGGCTGCGGTGAGACGGGCTGCGAGACGGACTGCGAAGTGACGGCCATGGGGCGGCACCGTTCCATGGAGCCCCCGCCGCCACAACGCGCGCGGCGGAGGCCCGGGCGCGGACGCCCACCACCTCACACCTGCCTCACACCTGCCTCACAACTTCACGTCGTAGAGCGTCCCGAACTTGGACTTCAGGTAGCCCAGGAAGTCGTCGTCCGTGAGGCCCTCGCCCGTCACCACCCGCACCCGCTCCTCCGCGGGCAGGCGGTAGCCCTCCGCGTGCACGTGGGTGCGCAGCCAGTCGCGCAGAGGCCGCAGTTCGCCTCGGGCCAGTCCCCGCTCCAAGTCCGGCAGGGCCCGGCGCGCCGTGGCGTAGAGGGACGCGGCGTACAGGTTGCCGAGCGCGTACGTGGGGAAGTAGCCGAACTCCCCCCAGGCCCAGTGGATGTCCTGGAGCACGCCCCGGCGGTCATCCGGCGGGGCGACGCCGAGGAAGCGCCGCATGCGCTCGTTCCACGCCTCGGGCAGGTCCGCCACCGGCAGCTCGTCCCGGATGAGCAGCAGCTCCAGCTCGTAGCGCAGCACGATGTGCAGGTTGTACGTCACCTCGTCCGCGTCCACGCGGATGAGCGAGGGCGTCACCCGGTTGACGGACGCGAGGAAGCCCTCCAGGTCCACGTCCGCGAGCGTGTCCGGGAAGGCCTCGCGCAGCACCGGGAAGTAGTGCGTCCAGAACGGCCGGCCCCGGCCCACCAGGTTCTCCCACAGCCGGGACTGGGACTCGTGCAGGCCCATGGAGGGCGCGTTCGCCAGCGGCGTGCGATGCAACACCGGGTGGAAACCCTGCTCGTACAGGCCGTGCCCCCCCTCGTGCAGGGTGCTGAAGAGGCACGCGAGCCCGGGCTCCTCCAGCCCCGTGGTGAGCCGCACATCCGTGGGGTGCAAACCACTGGAGAACGGGTGGACACTCTGGTCGAGCCGCCCCGCCTCCAGGTCGAAGCCCATGTCCTCGAGCAGCCGCTGGCATAGGCGCTTGCGGCCCTCCAGGTCGAAGTGCCGGCCCGCCAGGAGGTCCGGGCCCTGGCGCGGCGAGGCCTGGAGGCGGCCCACCCAGCCGATGAGGGTGTCGCGCAGGGAGGAGAGCACCGGCCCCAGGCGCGCCACGCGCATGCCGGGCTCGAAGCCCTCGAGCAGCGCGTCATAACGCTCGCCCGCGTGGCCATAGGCGTCGGCCTGCTCGCGGCGCAGGGTGAGCAGCCGCTCCAGGGCGGGCCGGAAGAGGTCGAAGCGGTTGGCCTTGCGCGCCTCGCGCCAGGCGTGCACGCCCCGGCTCTGAGCCTCCGCGAGGGCATGCACGAGCGTGCGGGGCACCTTCACCGCCCGATCGCGCTCCTGGATGAGCACGCGCGCCATGGCGAGCTGGTCGTCGGTGAGATCCCTGCGGTCCTGGGTCCAGGCGAGCCATTCGCCCAGGCGCGGGTCCACCAGCCGCTCGTGCTGGAGCCCCTGGAGGGTGGTGAGCTGCTGCGCGCGCGCCTCGGCCGCCTTGGCGGGCAGGTAGGTTTCCTGGTCCCAGGAGGCCAGGCCGATGAGGCCTCCGAGGTCGCGGAGCTCCTTCATCCGGAGCAGCAGGGCGTCGAAAGTGGTGTCCATGAGGGGGCGATTGTTTAGTCCGGAAGGGGCTCGGACTTCCGCAAGAGCCGGCATTCGGTTAAGGGGCGGACGCATGGCCACCCAGCTCCAGTTCTTCATGTCCCCCGACGACGAGGTCGCCTTCTTCCGCCACCTCGAGCGCTTCGACCTGGAGGTGTACCCCCGGCGCGTGCCTCCGGACTGGGTCGCCTTCAAGGCGCGCCAGGAGAACGTGCCCCGGCTGCCCGAGGAGGACCTCTACCTGGTGGCCGTGGCCGTGGGCCCGGCCATCGTGGACAAGATGAAGCGGGGCCCGGACAAGGGCTTCTGGCGCATCGACGAGGTGCGCTCGCCCGTCATCTTCTTCGAGCGCAGCCGGCTCAACGAGGAGGGCGAGCTGCTCAGTGGCCAGATGTGGGCGGAGATGGACGTGACGCCGCAGACGGGCCGCAAGGAGGCGGCGGCGGACCAGTTCCTCAGGCTGTACCGAGAGGTGGAGGAGTACCTCAAGAAGACCTTCCGCAAGGGAGACCCCAAGCCCTTCCTGGTGGGGCCCAAGGCGGCGCGCCTCTACAAGGAGACGCGCCTGGTCCTGCGCGACTCCGCCCACCGGGGCGGCACCGTGGTGCCGTACAAGTAGGCCCCCACTCGCGATGGCCACCGAGCGCGCGCGAGAGACCCCGGTTCCGGGAGGGACCCGATCGGGCAGAAGGCTCGCCCGTCTCCTCCTGGGCGCGCAGTGGCTCGTGTTGTTTCCCCTGGCCCTGTACGCCTCCGAACGTTTCTCGGATGCCTACGAGTACATCGAGGGACAGCAGGAACCGCTCCTCGTGCTCCCAGCCGATCCGGACGCGACCATTCATTTCGGAATCGTCTTTGTCCTGCTGTTCGTCATCCCGCTTGTGCTGCTGCACCTTCGCCCTCGCCAAGCCCTACGGGGGAAGCTCTGCGTGGTGTTCGCCAGCGTCCCCATCCCGTTGAGTCTCGTCATGCGAGTCTGGGTGGATTGCATGACCTGCACCCCCTGAGCTTCCAGCGATTCCCAGTAATGGAGCCCCGCCACACGCCCTCTATCCGGGTCGGCAGGGCATCAAGGCGTGGCAGCAGGGCAATCGCACCATAAATGGCTGATTTTAATGAAACGGCCCTGTCAGGGTCAGGAGCGGAGCGTCAGCAGAGAAAGAAGATAGTCATGGCTCCACCCGGCCTTCTCGCGACGACCGGAAATGCCCGCCTTCGTCCGTGTGTCTTGCTTCAGCAGGGCAATGCGAGGCGTCGCATCATGGCCAATGACACGCCAGCTCACGGTCCTCCGGCTTCGTTGACGTTGTGAACCGCTGCCCGCGTTGCTTTACGCGTGGGCGGGCCCGAGCGGAGCGCGTAGGGAGCGCCTTGGGGCAGGCCGACTTGAGGCTTGCCGGAAGTGAAGAGGGCCGTAGGGGGCCACAGCAACGGCCTGCGAACGGTGCAGCCGTCACGGAGTCGCGCGCCCGCCAATCTTCGGGAAGCGCTCGTAGGCCCGTTTGAGTGCGTCCAGGTGCGCGGGGGTGTCCAGGTCGAGCGGCGTGTCCGTGAGCCCGAGGCACGCGACCTCCATTCTACAACGGCATGCGGTCCTTCGCTCCTCCGAGCAGTTCGAACGCGGCGTCCCATGTCTGGGAATCAGATTCAGCACGCGGCGGCAGACGGTCGTGGGCATGTAGGTCGTCCTCGTCCGGGGCCCTCGGGTTAGCGCCTGCGGCGAGCAGTAGCTTGATCATGGGTATGTCCAGTCGAAGTGCCGCATGCCCGAGAGCGGTGAGCCCGGACAGCCCGCCCCAATCGTTGATGGTCCGGGCGGCCCCCGCGTACAGGAGCAGAGCCGCCATGGAAAGGCTGCCCACCTCCGCGCATGCCCGCAGCGGCATGATGCCTTCGCTGCTGCGCACATTGGGGTCGGCCCCCGCCCGCACGAGCACTTCGAGGGCCGCTACCTCTTGCTCGCAGACGGCCGTCAACAAGGGGGTCTGGTCCCGCTTGGCGTCCCAAGCGTTGACGTCCGCGCCGTGCTCGATGAGCGCCTGGAGTACGTCGACCTCGCCTCCATCGTAAAGTGCGAAGATGGCCTCTTGCAGCGGACGCAGCCCCCGCTCCTCTGACTGCGGCTCGTTCGGATTGGCTCCCCCTGCCAGCAGTGCCTTGACCCGAGCTGTGTCGTGCTGTTCGATCGCCGCGAAGAGTTCTTCCGACATGATTCACTTATCCGCCATTAGGTGACCCGGGGCGCAATTTGTTGCTTCGAGCGGCTTCAGGTTTTCAATGCCCTGTTCAACATCGTCTATTGCTTGATCATGGCCAGGATCAGATTTACCCCCAAAGCAGTCTTTCCGGATCTCCTCCCGTTTATCAAGAACTTTCTGCATGGCTGCAAGACGCAGCCGAATCCTGGAGCATGGTGTCACCGGGTACCATCTTTTGTTCGACGAATTGGGCCGTCTTGGATCTAGAGGAGGGATTGCCTTGTAGAGTGCGAACTTCTGCTCACGATGTTTGTCGAGGTGGCTGTTCTTACAGGTCTGATCAGGGTAACGAGGAATACGGTCATACTCCTCGACGCTGGTGTAGAACCTACCTGTCGCTGGATTTTCCGTGTTCCGCCAAGTCTTGGGTTCCCTGACGGCCATCAGCGGGGCCGAATCAAAGTCAGGCTCGGCATCCTGTAGTGCACGTTCCCCCATGAGTCGTCGCGACTCCTCTGCCACCTCCCGCAGACGGGCCTCGTACTCCCCTTGGGCGTCCACCCATTCCGGGCGACGGTCGATCTCCGGCCCGGCGGTGCTGGAGGGGTCGAGCAGCACGAGAAACACGAGCAATGGGCCCACTCGGGGAGAAACTTCAACCCACGCCCTGGCACGGCTCGCCTGTGCGATTCCCTCCGCCCCCCTGACCACCTCCGCGGCTTGCCCGCTGGCTTTCGTGGCCTGGGAGAAGCGCTCGAAGGCTCGTTCCGCAGCGGTGAGTTTGCCCGCCAACGCTTCCCATTGACGGGGCTCCAGGTCATTGCGCGCCTGGAGGAGCAGCGCCCTGGCCTGTTCCAGGTCCGCCTTTGCGATGGGCGGATGCTCGACGTCCGTCCGCGCGGAGACGAACTGGAGGCGCGGGTACGAGGGAGGCGCCGGGGCGAAGGCGAAGGCGGAGGAGCGTGACGGCGAGAGCGAGGGGGGCGCGCTCGCGCAGGCGGACACCCAGAAGAGAAGTGCGAAGCACACTCGCAAGTGCATGAATACGTCCTCCAATCCATCCAGGACCTGGAGGGTCCTGGTAGAACTGTATGGATTATGCGGACGCGCTCTGACAGCGACGGTTCCAGGGGCCCGAGTGCGAAACATGGCGTGGCCAGAACCTGTCGTGACGGGCTTGGGGCACGCATGGACTTTCCAGCACGGGCAGGAGAAGGTTGCGCCGCAGCGGCACTTCTCGGGGTGAGGGCCGTGAAGACCCAATCCCGGGACCAGAGGAGTGAAGGGCGGGAGTTCCGTGCGCAGAACGCACCCGTGACGTGGAGAAGGGCGCCAGCGCGAGGACGGCCATGTGAGCCGGGGCGCAGCGCCCAGGTCCCCCCCTATCGGGGCGAGGAACGAGCCGCACGCCCCAGCTGCTCGGGGGGTGGTGAACCGGGGAACTGCGCATCGGGCCTGTGACGGGCTCCAGGGACACCGCAACGGATGGCATTGGGGGATGGGGGGCGTCCAGAGCAATCGCACCATCAAGTGGCTGATTTTAATGAAACGGCCCTGTCACAGCGGGAATCGAATGAGCTGAGGCGCCCAGGGGTTGATCGGGAGCGATGGGAACGACAGCACTCTCGATGGACTTGAGGCAACGGGTGGTTGAGGCCTTCCAGCAAGGAGAGGGGACGTCCAAGCAATTGGCACGTCGCTTCGGAGTGGGTAGGGCCACGGTCCAACGCTGGATGCGTCTCACTCGTGAGACGGGAAGCCCTGCTCCGCGGCCGCACGGGGGTGGGCAAACCCACCGAATAGGCGATGGGGAGGTGAGCGCTTTTAGTCGCCTGGTCGATGAACAACCCGACCGGACCCGCGCCGAGATGGCGCGAGCGTGGACGGAGCGCACAGGCGTGCGAGTGAGCGTGGCAACCATCGGCCGGACGCTGACGCGATTGGGCTACACGCTCAAAAAAAGTCCGCTACCCGACCGAACGCGAACGACCCGACGTCCAAGCCCAACGAGAGGCCTTTCACCAACGACAACCCGAGCTTCCGACTCCCAAGGTGTTGAGCATCGACGAGGCGGGCTGCACCATCGACATGACGCGCGAACGAGCCTGGGCCCCGACGGGACAACGCGTGGCGCAAGCTGTCCCTCGCAATCGAGGCACCGTGCTGAGCATGATTGGCGCGCTCAGTCTCGATGGGCTGGAAACCGTCATGATGAATGAGGGAGCCACGACTGGGGATGTCTTCCTCCATTTCGTCAGCCATTATCTCCTGACGATGCTGCGGCCTGGAGACATCGTCTTGTTGGACAGAGCGGGGGCGCACTTTCGAAAGGAAGCCATCGCCCTCATTGAGCAGCATGGAGGCCAGGTGCTCTACCTGCCTCCGTATTCACCCGACCTCAACCCCATTGAATTCGCATGGTCCAAGCTCAAGGGATTGCTCCGGACGGCAGAAGCGCGCACCGTCACAGCACTTCGTCAGGCGGTCGAGGACGCCATGCTGCTCATTTCTGCCTCGGATGCGGCCCAATGGTTCAAAGCCTGTGGCTTTCAGCCTCAAGCCACGTGATCTCCGCTGTCAGGGTCAGGAGCGGAGCGTCAGCAGAGAAAAAAGATAGTCATGGTTCCACCCGGCCTTCTCGCGACGACCGGAAATGCCCGCCTTCGTCCGTGTGTCTTGCTTCAGCAGGGCAATGCGAGGCGTCGCATCATGGCCATGTTCTCTTGCGCATGTCTTTCACGCCCCCGGCTCTCATCTTCACGAGAACGCGACGTCCAGACGCCCTCATGCCGCGCGTACTCTTCACCTGCGACGTCACCCAGCAGCGTCGTGTCTCCACCCGCCTGTGTCCCTGCTCGTGGCTTTCCGTATCGGCATGGGAGGCGCTGGGGGCTTCTTCTACCCCAGCGAAATCGCCACCACCGTTCCCTATCCGCCCAATTGTCGACGCCACAGATGAAGCCGCAAATCGCGATGACGAGGATGTCTTGGTGCGAATGCTTCCGGCAGCGCTCCATGCGCTTGTCCTTCAACGAGGCGAAGTACGTCCACGGCGAGGCGTCCTTGGGCGTCTGGCCGGGCATGTTGACCTACTTTCGCAGTAGTGCCCACCTCGCGCAACCTCGTCTTTTCAAGGGGTTATAATGCGAACGCCCTGGAGCCCCCCACACCCCGCTCTTCCACGTCCTCTTCACCAACGATCCGACCAATATCCCGTAACCACGACTCACGCACCCAACCCCTCACCCTCACCACCCTGGTCCCGCGCGACTCGGCCCACCGGGACGGCCACCGGGGTGCCGTACAAGCACGCCGAGCGGATGACGACCTCGAAGAACCGCGCACCGGTGCCCCGCGCACGGCATAGGATGGCCGCATGGATGGCCGAGCCACGTTGGTCTTCGCGGATGGAGCCTGCTCCGGCAACCCGGGCCCGGGCGGCTGGGGCGCCCTCATCGTCACGCCCGCGGGCGAGGTGACGGAGTTGGGCGGCCACGAGCCGGAGACCACCAACAACCGCATGGAGCTGACGGCCGTGGGCAAGGCGCTGCGCCACCTGGAGCGCACACCCGGCCCGGTGCACATCTACACGGACTCCACCTACGTGATTCAGGGCATCACCCGCTGGGTGTTCGGCTGGAGTCAGCGCGGGTGGAAGACGGCCTCGGGCGGCGACGTGGCCAACGCGCCCTATTGGAAGCGGCTGATGGCCCTGCTGGCCGAGCGCAAGAAGGCGTTCCCCGGCGAGGACGCCTCCGTGGACTGGCGCTACGTGCGCGGCCACGCGGGCGTGCCGGGCAACGAGCGGGTGGACGAGATCGCCGTGGCCTACTCCAAGGGCCGCGGCATCCGGCTCCACACGGGTCCCCTCCAGGGCTACACCGTGGCCGTGCACGAGCTGCCCACGGACACCGCCGTGCCCGAGAAGAAGTCCGGCGAGCGCGAGTCCTCCTCTTCCGCCAAGGCGTACTCGTACCTGAGCGAGGTGGGCCGCGTCGTGAAGCGCC
Organism: Archangium primigenium; assembly: GCF_016904885.1. Taxonomy (NCBI): domain Bacteria; kingdom Pseudomonadati; phylum Myxococcota; class Myxococcia; order Myxococcales; family Archangiaceae; genus Melittangium; species [Archangium] primigenium. The sequence continues at coordinate 2,367,730 of NZ_JADWYI010000001.1, read as the reverse complement.
ACCGGACCTGGGCCGCCTGTGAGCGCCGGGTGAAGGGCGCGTCGGGCGCGCGCTTCAAGAAGACGCGCAGCGCCCAGGACGAGGCGAAGGTGCTCGAGGACTGGGGCGCCGCGCCCGGCGACGTGCAGAGCGAGGACTGAACCCCAGGGAGCCCCCCGACATGATGACGTCCCAAGAACTCGCGGCGCGCCGGGAGCGCGCCGTCTCGGCCGCCGTGGAGGCGGGCCGTGCGCTCGGCCTGACCGTGGAACAGCCGCGTGTGCTCCACGATGTCTTCTCGGTCGTCGTCCACCTGGCGCCCGCGCCCGTCGTGGTCCGCGTGCCCACGGTGCTCCCGCGCGCGGTGGCCGCGGACCTGGCGGGACGGGCGGCGCAACAGCGCGTCGAGCTCGCCGTCGCGGCCTGGCTCGCGCGACAGGGCTTTCCCGTGGTGCCGCCCAGTCCGCTCGTCCCCGAGGCGCCCGTCCAGCGCGAGGGCTTCTCGATGACGTTCTGGCGGCTCGTGGACGCCCTGCCCGAGCCCGTGACGGACTTCGGGCCCGGCTTCCAGGCCACCGCCGAGTTGCACGCCGCGCTGCGGGACTGCCCGGTCGAGGCACGCTGGCTGGTGCCGCTCGACTCGGCCATTCCCGACAGCCTCGAGCAGCTCGACGCCACGCCCCTGTTCCTCACCCGGGAGGATCTCGCGCGGGCCCGGCGGGAGTGGGCGCTGCTCGCGCCGCTCGCCACCTCGCGGGAGGCCTTCTCCGAGCGCTTTCCGGAGGTGGGCGTCCAGCGCATCCACGGGGACGCGCCCTACTACAACATCATCCGCACGGCCTCGGGACCCCTGATGTCGGACCTCGAGCACGCGACGCTCGGGCCCGTGGAGTGGGATCTCGCCGGGGTCGGGGAGGAGGGCTTCGCGGCCTACGACGCCGCCGCGACGCGGCTGGGTCTCAGGCCGCTCGAGCGGCGGGTGCTCGCCGTCATGGAGGCGGCGCGCAATCTCCAGGTGGTGGCGTGCCTCGCGCTGGCGCCCCAGCTGCCCTTGCTGGTGGACGCCCTGCGGCCCGTCCTGGAGCACTGGCGGACGACGCCGCTCGCGGGCGGCGTGTCGTCCTGAGCCTCGCCCGGACTAGACGAGCGGCCGGAAGATCTTCAGGCCGCTGCGGCCCCCGGCGCCCAGCGTGTTGCGCTCGATGAAGTCGCTCACGGACGAGCGGCCGTCGCCGGTGGTGATGGCGGTGTGGCCGTAGATGCTGCCCAGGCGGGACGAGGTCTTCTCCCAGGTGAGCACGAGGCCCGGCGTCTTGAGCGCCTCCTCGAGCGACATGTTGACCTGCTTGAACTTGTCGCGCGGCAGGTTGTTGTCGATCTGGTTGCCGTTGCCCCAGACCTTGATGCCAAAGGCGTTCTGGATGGCCCGGCTCACGCCCGTGGCGCACAGGCCCTGGCTGTTGTAGCCGCCCATGCCCATCGCCGCCGCGCGGCCCGCCTCGGCGAGCCGACGCATCGCGGGGGTCGCACCCGCGCCACCGGCGCCCGTGCTCCCGCCCACCGGGGCGTTGCCCTTCGTGCCGCCCGTGCCGCCCTTCGCTCCGCCCGTGCCACCCTTCGCGCCGCCCTTGGCGGGCTCGAAGCTGTCCTTCCCGCCGTGGCCGGGGATGCGCAGGGTCTTGCCCGCGTAGATGAGGTTCGGGTTGGCGATCTTGTTGGTGCGCGCCAGCGCGGAAACGCTCGTCTTGAAGCGGGAAGCGAGGGCGGAGAGGGTGTCGCCGGGGCGGATGCGGTAGGTGGTCATGAAAGCTCCTTGCACCAGTTGTCGTGATTTCCCGCGCTGAGTTGCGTGCGAATTCCCAAGCCGTGGGAATGCCCCGCGCTCGCGCCTGGAAATCCCCTGTGAATCCAAGGAGATGGCGTTCCTCGAGGAATCTCGGGCGGAGAAAAAAAAGCGGCCCGGGCCTCACAAATCCCCCCGCCGCCCTCTCTCCAAAAGGCGAACGGATGACGCCGCCCCCTCGCCACCCGGAACGCCCTCATGCCCCCCGTCAAACGAAAGGGAAACCCACCATGCTCGACACCGCGCGAAAGAATGGCCGACAGGTCATCCAGGAATCCGTCCCCGCCGAGCTCTGGCGCCGCAACGGCGACTTCTGTCGCGAGCTGCGCGAGATGATCGACGGTCACCCCATCTCCCACCACCCGCTCATCCAGGCCATGCGCTCGGCGAGCATCGACGCCGGACAGCAGCGGATGCTCCATCAGGAGTTCCGCTACGCCTTCTCGGACATCTTCACCGATGCCCTCATCATGGCCATGTTCCGCACCGCCGAGCTCGAGCCCCGCCTGGGCGCGGTGGCGAAGATCGCGGGCCGCTTCCTCATCCAGCTCAACGTCCTGGACGAGCTGGGCTTCGTGCCCAACGGCTCCACCGAGGCGGACTACACGGGCCATCCCTCGCGGGCCCACCTGCTCGAGTTCGACACCACGCTGCACCAGCTCGGCGTGACGCAGCGGGAGATCGACACCTACCCGCCCAGCCCCGCCGCCCGCGCCGCCCGCCGCGCGTTCGAGGAGACCTACGGCGACCTGGACCGGCTCGCCGCCACGCTCTGCGCCGCGGAGTCCGTGTTCGTGCGCTTCACCGTCGCCTGGTCGCACAACGTCCACCAGCGCACCACCGTCGATGCCACGCACGGCTACCACTCCATCCACATCGATCACGACGGGGCGTTCCTCGACGACGACCACTCCGAGGACATGTGGTTCGTCCTGCGCCAGGCCCTCGTCCCCGAGCGCTACGCGGAGGTCCATCGGCAGATCCTCCGCTCGCTCGATACCTGGAACGACTTCATCGACCACTTCCTGGCCGAGGCCCGTCCCGCCGCCGCCGCCGCCGCCCTGCATTGACCTCCCCGAGGCTCCCATGACGCCCGCATCCGCTCCCGAGAACCTCGACGCGCACGCCACCCTCGTGGACGTGCTGGCGCACCGCGCCCAGCACCAGCCCGAGGCCCAGGCCTACCTCTTCCTCGTGGATGGCGAGCAGGAGGAGCAGCGCCTCACGTACGCGGAGCTGGATGCACGGGCCCGGGCCATCGCCGCGAGCCTCCTGGGCCACTGCGTCCCGGGGGACCGGGCCCTGCTGCTCTACCCGCCGGGCCTGGAGTTCATCGCCGCCTTCTTCGGCTGCCTCTACGCGGGCGTCATCGCGGTGCCCGCCTATCCGCCCGATCCCATGCGCCTGGCGCGCACGCTGCCGCGCTTGCGGAGCATCGTGGCCGACTGTCAGCCGTGCGCCGTGCTCACCACCCAGGCGCTCCTGGACCTCACGCCCGAGCTGCTGGCCCAGACGCCGGACCTCGCCGCGCCCCGCTGGCTGGCCACGGATACGGTCAACGGTGGCGGTGGGGACCTCTGGAAGGGACCCGCGCCCGTCCGGGAGGCCTGGGCCTTCCTCCAGTACACCTCTGGCTCCACGGCGAGCCCCAAGGGCGTCCGGGTGAGCCACGCCAACCTCATGAGCAACGAGGCACTCATGGGGCGCGCCTTCGAGACCCATGCGGACACCCGCTGTCTGGGATGGCTGCCGCTGTACCACGACATGGGACTCATCGGGAACGTGCTCCACCCGCTGTACCGGGGCCTGCCCTGCGTCCTCCTGTCGCCGCTGCACTTCCTCCAGCGGCCCGCGCGCTGGCTGCGAGCCATCTCCCGCCACCGCGCCACGCTCAGCGGCGGTCCCAACTTCGCCTACGACCTGTGCGTGCGCCGCATCCCGCCCGAGCAGCGCGGCGAACTGGACCTGAGCTGCTGGGAGACGGCCTTCAATGGCGCCGAGCCCATCCAGACCGAGACGCTCCAGCGCTTCGTCGAGGCCTTCGCGCCGTGCGGCTTCCAGCGGCGCGCGTTCTTCCCCTGCTATGGCCTCGCCGAGGCCACCCTGTTCGTCACCGGCGGGCCCCGCGGTGAGCCACCCGAGCCCCATGCCCTCCCCTTGCCCGGCCGTCAGGACACCCGGCCGCGCATCGGCTCTGGCCAGTGCTGGGACACGCAGCGGCTGGTCATCGTGGAGCCGGAGACCCGCGTGCCCTGCCCCGATGGGCACGAGGGGGAGATCTGGCTCGCCGGTCCGTCCGTGGCCGACGGCTATTGGAATCGCCCCGAGGAGACGGCCCACACCTTCCAGGCCCGCCTGGCGGAGTCGGACACGGGCCCCTTCCTGCGCACGGGAGACCTGGGGCTGCTCCAGGGCGGGCGCCTGTTCGTGACGGGCCGCCGCAAGGACCTCATCATCCTGCGCGGGCAGAACCACTATCCCCAGGACATCGAGTCCACCGTGGAGCGCAGCCACCCCGCGCTTCGTCCCGGCTGCACCGTGGCCTTCGCCATCGAGGCGGACCAACAGGAGCAGCTCGTGGTGGTCCAGGAGGTCCGCGCCCAGGACGACCTGGCGCCAGAGTCGATCGTGGAGGCCATCCGCCTCGCGGTCTCGCGTGAGCATGAGTTGTCGCTCGGGGCGGTGGTGCTCCTCGCCCAGGGCGAGCTGCCAAAAACCTCCAGTGGAAAGATCCAGCGGCGGGCCACGCGCACCGCGTTCCTCGAGGGGACCCTGGAGGTGCTGCACCTCTGGCGCGCGGGCCTCGCCTCCCGTCCGGAGGCCCCGGCGACGCCCTCCCGAGCGGCGCTTCAACAGTGGCTGCTGGAGCAGCTCGCCACCCGTCTGCACGTGTCGCCCCAGGCGGTGGATGTGCACGCGCCCTTCGCCCGCTTCGGCCTGGACTCCAAGGAGGCCGTGGCGCTGTCCGGCGCCCTGGAGCAGCGGCTCGGGCGGAGGCTGTCGCCGACCCTGCTCTACGCGTACCCGACCGTGGAGAAGCTCGCGGCGCACCTGACGGGCACCACCCCGGCGCCCGAGCCCGTGGCGAGCACGCCCCAGGACGAGCCCATCGCGGTGATCGGCCTGGGCTGCCGCTTTCCCGGCGCCCCGGATCCCGAGCACTTCTGGCGGCTGCTGCACGAGGGCCGCGAGGCCATTCGCGACGTGCCCCCGGAGCGCTGGTCGGTCGACGCGCTCTACAGCCCGCGGCCCACGCCCGGGAAGACGTACACCCGCGCGGGCGGCTTCCTCGACGCGGTGGACCGCTTCGACCCGGCGCCCTTCGGCATCTCGGACGCGGAGGCCCGGAGCATGGATCCGCAGCAGCGCCTGCTGCTGGAGGTGGCCTGGGAGGCCCTGGAGCACGCGGGCCTCGCCCCGGACGCGCTCGTGGGCTCGCGCACCGGGGTCTTCGTCGGCATCTCCAGCCAGGACTACACCCTGCTGCACGCCCGCGCGGGGAGCGTCGCTCAAGGCAACCCCCACGCGGGCACCGGCACCGCGCTCAGCACCGCCGCGGGCCGGCTGTCCTACGTGCTCGGACTCCAGGGCCCCAGCCTCGCGGTGGACACGGCCTGCTCCTCGTCCCTGGTGGCCCTGCACCTCGCCAGCCAGAGCCTCCAGCGCCACGAGAGCGACCTGGCCCTGGCCGCGGGCGTCAACCTCCTGCTCTCCCCCGAGGGCTTTCTCTATCTCTCCACCCTGCAGGCGCTGTCGCCGGACGGCCGGTGCAAGACGTTCTCCGCCTCGGCGGATGGCTACGGCCGGGGCGAGGGCTGTGGCGTGGTGGTGCTCAAGCGGCTCTCGGACGCCCTGGCCGATGGCGACACGCCGCTGGCCGTGCTGCGCGGCTCGGCCATCAACCACGACGGGCCGAGCAACGGCCTCACCGCGCCCAACGGACAGGCCCAGCAGGCCGTCATCCGCGCCGCGCTCGAGCGCGCGGGCTGTGCGCCCCGGGACGTGGACTACGTGGAGGCCCATGGCACGGGCACCGCGCTGGGAGACCCCATCGAGCTGTCCGCCCTGGCCCACGTGCGCGGAGACCGGGACGCCTCGGACGCGCCCCTGTGGGTGGGCTCGGTGAAGACGAACATCGGCCACCTGGAAGCCGCGGCGGGCATCGCCGGCCTCATCAAGGTGGTGCTCTCCCTGGAGCACGAGGAGCTTCCAGCCCACCTGCACGCCCGGGAGCCGAGTCCGCACATGGATTGGGAGCGACTGCCGCTGGCGGTGCCCCACCACAACATGCCCTGGCGCAAGGGCCCGCGGCGGCGCCTCGCGGGCGTGAGCTCCTTCGGGCTGAGCGGCACCAATGCCCACGTGGTGGTGGAGGAAGCCCCGCCTGTCCCTCGCATCCGCGAGGACGGGGCGCCCCGGCGGTCCACGCACCTCGTGCGCCTGTCCGCCATGGGGCCGGACGCGCTCCGAGCCCAGGCGGCCCGGCTCGCGGCGGCCCTCGCCGAGCGGCCGGACGTGTCGCTCGCGGAGGTGGCCGCGCGGGCCAACACGGGACGGGCCCAGCTCGCGCACCGCGCGACCTTCGTCGCCAGCGCCCCGGAGGCCCTGCGCACGGAATTGGAGCGCTTCGCGGCGGGCGAGCCCGGGGGGACGGGGGTCTCCCAGGGCGTCCGGGGACAGAAGCGCCCCACGGTGGCCTTCCTCTTCACGGGCCAGGGCTCGCAGTTCCCGGGCATGGGCCGGGCGCTGTACGAAACGGAGCCCACCTTCCGAGCCGCCCTGGAGCGGTGCGAGGCGCTGCTGCGCCCGAGCCTGGAGCGGCCCCTGCTGTCCGTGCTGTACCCCGCGCCCGGTGAGTCCACGCCGCTAGAGCAGCCGAGCTACGCGCAGCCCGCCCTGTTCGCGGTGGAGTACGCGCTGGCCGAGACGTGGCGAGCCTGGGGCATCGAGCCCGCCGTGGTGGTCGGCCACAGTCTGGGCGAGTACGCCGCGGCCGTGGTGGCGGGAGTGCTCGACCTGGAGGACGCGGCGCGGCTGACGGCGGCACGCGGACGCCTCATGCAGGAGCGCTGCGGGTCGGGCATCATGGCCGCGGTCATCGCCCGCGAGGAACAGCTCGCGCCGGTGTTGGCGGCCCATGCGGGCCGGGTGTCCCTCGCGGCGATCAACGGCCCGGACGACGTCGTCCTCTCCGGGGAGGCCCAGGCGATGGAGGAGGTGCTCGCCGGGCTGCGTGCCCACGGCCTCCGGCACCGGCGCCTGCGGGTGTCCCACGCCTTCCACTCGCCCCGGATGGACCCCATGCTCGCCGCCTTCGAGCAGGTGGCCTCGGGGGTTCGTTTCAACGCCCCCCGGGTGCCGATGATTTCCTCGCTCACCGGGACGGCGCTCGAGGATGGAACGCTCGGTTCGCCAGCCTACTGGCGACGACAGCTCCGCGAGCCCGTGCTGTTTGGCGCGGCCATGGACAGGCTCGTGAGTATGAGCCTCGATGTCTGGTTGGAGATCGGTCCCCAGCCCACCCTGCTGGGACTCGCGCGTCGCGGCGCGAGTGGGGCTCCCGCGTCCTTGCTGCCGTCCCTGGGCCGTCCGGGCGAGGACTGGAAGCGCATGCTCGAGAGCCTGGGCGCCCTGCATGTCCAGGGCGCCCCGGTGGAGTGGAAGCGTTTGGGCCGGAGCACGCCGGGCGTCCCTTCCCCCCTGCCGACCTACGCCTTCCAGCGTCGCCGCTTCTGGCTCGGAGAGCGCCAGGAACGCGAACCCCCTCGGCCCCCCGAGGTGCCCGCCATGCCCGTGCCGCCGCCCCCCAAGAGCCCCACCGAGCGCCGGGCCTGGATCTCCCTCCGGCTGCGGACCCTGATGGCGGAGCTGCTCGCCGTGGAGCCCTCCGCGGTCGATGCCCACACGCCTCTCGTCGACCTGGGAGTGGACTCCCTCGTCCTCATCGATGGCCTGCAGCGCATCCAGCGCGAGTTCCACGTGCCGCTGTCCCTGCGGGACGTGTTCGAGCGGCTGCCCACGCTCGACGCGCTGGCCACGCACCTGGCCGACGCGCGGCCGACGCCGGGGACTCCCGAGCCGGTGCGCGAACTCACCCCGCGCCAGCGGGCCCACCTGGACGCGCTCATCGATCGCTACACGCGGCGCACCCCCACGTCCCAGGCGCGTCGGCGGGAGTCGCAGATCCACCTGGCCGACACCCGCGCCTCCGCGGGCTTCCGGTCGACCTTCCCCGCGGCGCTCCGGGCCCAATGGCACTGGACGAAGGCCATGTGCTACCCGCTCGTCGGCGTGCGCTCCGAGGGCGCGCGCTTCTGGGATGCCGATGGCAACGCCTACGTCGACTTCGCCATGGGCTTCGGCGTCCACTTGTTCGGACACGCGGCGCCCTGGCTCACCGAGGCCCTCCAGGCCCAACTCCAGCGCACCGTCTCCATCGGCCCTCAAGCCGATCACGCCGCCGAGGCGGCCCGGCTCCTGTGTGCGCTGACGGGGGTGGAGCGCGTGGCGTTCTGCGGCTCGGGGACCGAGGCGGTGATGACGGCGCTGCGCCTGGCGCGCGGGGTGGTGGGACGCCCCAAGGTGGCGCTCTTCTCGGGCTCGTACCATGGCTCCTCGGATGGCGTGCTGGGCACCATCCCCATGACCCATGGCGCGCCGCCGAGCCTCGAGCAGGACGTCCTGGTGCTGGAGTACGGCAACCCACGCTCGCTCGAGTTGATCCGCGAGCACGCGGACTCCCTGGCCGCCGTGCTGGTGGAGCCCGTCCAGGGCCGGCGCCCGGAGTTCCAACCCCGCGCGTTCCTCCAGGACCTGCGCACGCTCACCCGGGAGAAGGGCATCGCGCTCGTCTTCGACGAGGTGCTCGTGGGCTTTCGCTGCCATCAGGGCGGCGCGCAGGCCCTGTTCGGCGTCCAGGCGGATCTGGTCACCTACGGGAAGATCATCGGCGGAGGCATGCCCATCGGCGTGGTGGCGGGCCAGGCGCGCTTCCTCGACGCGATCGACGGCGGGGCCTACCGCGAGGGTGACGACTCGGAGCCGGGCACCGAGCCCGTCTGGTTCGCGGGGACCTTCAACAAGAACCCGCTCGCCATGGCGGCGGCGGTGGCCACGCTGCGGCGCTTGAAGGACGAGGGCCCAGCGCTCCAGGAACGCCTGAACGCCCGCACGGCGAAGCTGGCCGAGCGCCTCAACGCCTTCTTCCAGGAGGGCCAGGTGCCGCTGGAGGTCGTCCACTTCGGCTCGCTCTTCCGCTTCAAGCTGCCCCGGCACCTGGAGCTGTTCTTCTTCCACCTGCTCAGCCGGGGCATCTACGTCTGGGAGGGGCGCAGCTTCTTCCTCTCCACGGCCCACACGGACGAGGACGTGGAGGCACTGGTGACGGCGGTGAAGCAGAGCGTCCAGGACCTGCGCGAGGGCGACTTCCTGCCCGAGCCGCCCCGCCCGGAGCGCCCGCTTCCGCGACGGTCTCCCGCGTCGGTCCTCGTGCGCCCCCAGCCGAGGGTCCGCGCCCAGCGGCGGCTGCTCTGCTTCCCCTTCGCGGGCGCGGGCACGACGTCCTTCCGGCGCTGGGCCGAGGCCCTGCCACACGACACGGAGCTCGGGCTCGTGCAGTTGCCCGGACGGGAGACCCGGAGCGACGAGCCCCCCCACCAGGACTTCACGGCGCTCGTCGACCAGTTGGAGCACGAGCTGCACCCGTACCTGGATGTGCCCACCGTCTTCTTCGGCCACAGCATGGGCGCCCTGCTCGGCTTCGAGCTCGCGCGGCGGCTGCGGCGGCGGGGAGCCGGACTGGAGGCCCTGTTCGTCTCCGGAGAGCCCGCGCCCCACCTGTCCCGGCCGCCCACGCCCCTGACCCTGGAGACCCTGAGCGACGAGGCGCTCCTCACGGAGCTGGCGCGGCACGGCGTGACCCGGCGGGGACCGGGTGACGTGGCGCTCCTCCAGGAACACCTGCCAGTGCTGCGGGCGGACCTGAAGGTATGCGCCTCGTACCGCCATGAGGAGGAGTCGCCCCTGGAATGCCCGCTCGCGGTCTTCGGCGGTCGGGAGGATCCGCTCGCGCGACGGGGAGCGCTCGCCGCCTGGGCGGAGCACACCCAGGGGGCCTTCTCGCTGCACCTGCTGCCCGGCGACCACTTCTTCCTCCAGAGCGCCTGGCGGGAACTGCTCGGGCTGGTGTCACGGAGGTTGGAGGACCTGGGAAGCGAGGGGTCGGAGGTGAACGAAACCCTGGCCTCGTGGTGAGGCCGGGCAAGGCAGGGCGGAGAGAAAGGGGAACAGGGCGATGGAAACCATGGACATGCAGGTGGAGCCCAGGCGGGCAGAGGTCATCCCCCGGCAAGCACCGCGCGAGCGGGTGGGCGGCACGCTGACGCGGCTGCCCCGGGAGGACACGCACCTGCCGCCGGTGGTGCTGACGCACGGGACGTTCTCGAACGCGAAGCTGTGCGAGCAACTGGCGCGCTTCCTCCAGGACGCGGGCTTCGACAGCTGGGTGCTGGAGTGGCCCCGGCACGGACAGAGCGCGCGCGGCGGCCCGGTGTGGAGCTACGAGCGGCTCGCGCTCCACGAGGTCCAGGCCACCCTGGACACGGTGCGGGAGACCACCGGACGGGACTCGCTGTTCTGGATCGGCCACAGCGCGGGCGGCGTGCTGCCCTTCATCCACCTCGCCCGCAACCCGGGCGATGACGCCCGCTTCCAGGGCATCGTCACGATGGGGAGCCAGACGACCCACGCGGGCCCCGGCGTGCTCGGCATGATGAAGCTCGGCGCGGGGCTGCTCCTGACGAACGTGATGGGCCGGGCCTCGGGCAAGGCCATGGGGCTCGGACCCGAGGACGAGACCCGGCCCCTGATGAACCAGTGGTTCCGCTGGAACCTGAGCGGCCGGTGGCTCGGCGCGGACGGCTTCGACTACCTGGACGCCCTGATGCACGTGCGGGTGCCCACGCTGTGTCTCGCGGGCGCCGGAGACGACTTCATCGCCCCGGTGGCGGGCTGCCGCCGGCTGTTCGATGCGCTCGGCAGCGACGACAAGACCTTCCTCACCTGCTCCAAGGAGGACGGCTTCCGCGAGGACTACGGCCACACCCGGCTCATCGCCAGCCGGTCGGCCCGGGAGGAGCTCTGGCCCCGGCTCGCCACCTGGCTCATGGGCCACGCCGAGCGCGCGCCATGACCCGGGACCGCCCCCTGGTGCTCGCCACCCTGGGCTGTGTGGGCGCCCGGACGGCCTTCATCCTGGGCCGGGACGGCGTCACCGAGGCGGGCATCCGGCGGGTGCTGCGCGGCTCGGCCCGGCTCGGCTTCGGTCTGTTCCTGCCCGTCTTCGTCTCCTCGAGCCTGGTCACGCTGTGGCCGGGAGCCCTGAGCCGGGGGCTCGCGGCACGCCAGCGCGCGCTGGGCCTGTCCTGCGCGGTGGCCCAGCTCACCGCCGGCGCGGCGATCCTCGCCTTCCGGATGCGCCACCCCATCCACTTCCGCGAGGCGACCTATCCGCTCCAGCGCATCGGGGGACTGTCGGGCTTCCTGGCCCTGGGTGTCATGAGCGCCACCTCCTTCGAGCCCGCGAAGCGCGCGCTCGGGCCCCGGCGCTGGAAACGGTGGCACCGGGTGGGCCTGCATGTCCTGGCGCTCAACTACCTGGTGTCCTACGGGCGCCGGTCGGTGATGAACCGGGAGCCCTTCTACCTGCCCTTCCTGGGCCTGCTGCTGTCCGCCCTGGGCCTCCGGGCGGCGGCGGCGATGAAGCGCCGGACGCGGGCGCCCGGGAGAGGTGCCCTGACGCGCCGCGCCACGCCCCGCGCTTTTTTTTCGGGAGATCGCGCGGGCGGTGTCGAAAAGGCGCGGGCTCGACCGACGTGAAGGGGAAGCCACCGATTCACGAGGGAACTCGACCATGAAGATCGTCAGCAACCTGAATTTCAACGGCCAGTGCCGGGAGGCCTTCGAGCGCTACGCCGAGGTGCTGGGAGGCAAGCTCACCCTGGTCACCTTCCGGGACATGCCGGGAAGCCAGGTGCCCGAGGAGTGGCAGGACAAGATCGCGCACGTCTGGCTCCAGGCGGGTGACCAGGCGCTCATGGGGTGTGATGTCCCGCCGGCCTACGCCCAGAAATCCGGGGGCTTCAGCATGACCCTGCACCTGAAGACCGACGACGAGACGCGCCGGCTCTTCGCCGCCCTGGCCGAGGGTGGCCAGGTCACAGTGCCCCTCACCCCGATGTCCTGGTCCTCGTGCTTCGGCATGCTGACGGATCGCTTCGGCACGCCGTGGATGCTTACCACCCAGGCCGCGCAGACCGCCGCCTGAGCCCTCACCCTGAAAGGAGAAACATCATGAGCTACATCGATGGATTCGTGGTCCCCGTTCCCGCCGCCAACAAGGAGGCCTACCGGAAGGTGGCCCTGATGGGCCAGACGCTCTTCAAGGAGTTCGGCGCGGTGCGCGTCGTCGAGTGCTGGGGCGATGACGTGCCCGACGGCAAGGTGACCGACTTCAAGGGCGCGGTGAAGGCCGAGGCGGGCGAGGTGGTCGTCTTCTCGTGGATCGAGTGGCCGTCCAAGGCCGTCCGCGACGCGGGGCAGAAGAAGATGATGGAGGATCCGCGCATGCAGGAACTGATGATGCCCTTCGACGGCAAGCGCATGATCTACGGCGGCTTCGAGACCCTGGTCGACGGCTAACCCCATTCCCCGCTGGAGCCTTCCATGATCTCGATTCGCCCCCACCTCTGGTACTCCGAGAAGGCCGAGGAGGCCGCGCGGCTGTACGTCTCCCTGATTCCCAACTCGCGCATCAACAACATCACCAAGATGCCCGGGGAATCGCCCAGTGGACCGCCGGGCTCGGTCACCATCGTCGACTTCGTCCTGGCGGGACAGCCCTACCTGGCCATGACCGCCGGTCCGATGGAGCCCTTCAACCACGCGGTCTCCTTCGTGCTCACGTGCGATGACCAGGCGGAGGTCGACCGGCTCTGGGACGCCCTGTCCGAGGGCGGAACCCCCGAGCGGTGTGGCTGGCTGCGGGACCGCTACGGCGTGTGCTGGCAGATCGTCCCCAACGCCCTGGGCCGGCTGATGGGCGACCCCGACCGCGTCCGGGCCGGCCGGGTGGCCCAGGCCATGCTGAAGATGGTCAAGCTGGACATCGCCGGGCTCCAGGCCGCCTACGACGCGGCCTGACCCGCGATTCACCTCGGGGCGGGCCGGATCCACGTCTCCGGCCAGGCCTCGAGCTGCTCGGCGGGCGACCCCTCGATGAGCAGGGTGTAGAGCGCCTCCGCCGGGAAGTCGTTCACCTGGACCTGCCAGCGCCGACCCTCGACCTCGGCCTCATACGGCACCCCGGCGCTCGGGCCCGGGTGCCAGAGGACGTGACGGGTGCTCGGCCGGGCGGGTCCGGTCACTTCGACCCCTCGAGCTTGAACTTCTCGTTGGTCTCCTTATGGGTACGCTGGGCGCTGTCCACGATGGCCTCGTAGACGGCGTCCCCTTCCAGGCCCTTCTTGCGCTGGTTCTCGACGAGCTGCGCGAAGGTGGGGCCATCGGGGTTGCCGTACTTCTCCCGGTCCCGGGCCCGCAGGTCCTCGACCTCGCGCGGGTCGCCCATCATCGCCCGGGTGGTGACGCGTGCGTTGTGGCGCACCTCGTACGCCCGCCTGGCGCGCTCCTCGGGGGACAGCCCCTGCTGCTTCCACTGCGCGTCGGAGGTGTCGACCGAGCCCGCGAGCTGGAGGTAGTACTCGCGGATCTCCGCGTTGCTCCAGGCGCTGCCATTCTTCTTGAGCGTCTCGGCCTCGTCGGGCGTGGTCGGGTAGACGCGCTGCCCGGCCATCGCGACGGGGGCCTTCTCCGGCGAGGGCCCCGCTCCGGGAGCGTGCGCCCCGCAGCCCATCACGAACGTCAAGACAGCCGCGGCCGCGAAAGCCAGGCCCAGACGCTTCCGGTGGATGCTTCGGTCGTTCATGGGCGCGCAGCGTACTGGCGCTTCCCGCGGCTTCCATCGCCGCTCGGGGCCATCCATCCGCTGATCAACGGAGCCCGCGCCCGGCGAGGTCGCCATGGCAGAGTCCCGCCATGACAGACGCCGCCTTCCACATCGTGCCCGTGCGGACCGCCCCGGAGCTCGCGGACGTGGCGCGCCTGTTCGAGGCCTACACGGCCGCGCTCGGCATCGACCTGTCCTTCCAGGACTTCGCGGCGGAGCTGGCGAACCTGCCCGGCAAGTACGCGCCCCCGGCCGGGGAGCTGCTGCTCGCGCGGACGCCCCAGGGTCAGCCCCTGGGCTGCGTCGCGCTGCGGCCCCTGGGCGAGGCGGGGTGCTGTGAGATGAAACGACTCTACGTCTCGCCCGACGCGCGAGGACTCGGGCTGGGCCGGGCGTTGGTGACGGCCATCCTCCAGGAGGCTTCACGGCGCGGCTACCGCGAGATGCGCCTGGACACCCTGCCCACCATGGACGCGGCGCTCGCGCTCTACCGGGAGGCGGGCTTCCGGCCCATCCCGCCGTACTACGACACGCCGCTCGCGGGCACGGTCTTCCTCGGGTGCGCGCTCGACCCGTAGGATGGCGCGGACCATGTCCGCCTCCCTGCTGCCCCTGCTCTATTGGCTGAACGCCGCGTCCGGTGCCACGCCCGACCCCCTGTGCGTCAACCGCGCGCCCTGTGAGCTGTCCGAGACGCTCGCCGCGGGCAAGGACGCGCAGGGCCAGTCCCTCCAGGTGAAACACCTGTCGCTCGGGTGGGCGAAGATCTCCGACGTGCAGGACGCCGCGGAGGCGAAGTTCGGCGGCGGCCGTCAGGAGGAAGGCGACCGGGCCAACGGGCAGTGCGAGGCCGAGGAGTACTGGCTGCTGCGCGGGGGCAAGGTGACCCAGCTCCTGCTCGCCTTGTGCAATGACGGGTACGGGGCCTCGGGCATCGGCGAGGACTCCGTGGAGGTGGGCAGCAACCGCATCACCCACACGCGTTTCGGGGGCGCCGGCCAGCGGTGGACGGAGACGCGCACGCTCCAGCTCTCGCCGCTGGAGGAGCTCAAGCGCAACGAGCGCAGCTTCTTCGCCGGGAGCCCGGATCAGACGACGGAGCGCACTTGGGAGGCGTGGCGGCTCCGGGGCACGGTGGAGGTCTCCGCCCCCGACTGCGAAGAGGACGCGGAGGCGGCACCAAGCCCCTATGGGAAGGAGACGCTGACGCTGCCCCTGCTGCCCCGGGTCGCGATGGACGCGGCCTACGTGAAGGAGGGCTGGAAGCGCACGGGCATGGGCGACTGCGCCCTCGCCGCGCGGTTCCTCGTCCTGGGCGGCAAGGGCCCCATTCGGGACGACGAGCTCAAGGCGCTGCTGGTCGCGCCGGACACCGTGATCATCGAGGTGCGGGACGACCGGTGGACGGGTCCGGGCAAGAAGTGGCTCGCGGATGACCACGTGGAACTGTGGCTGGGCACGACACCGCCCGAGGAGCTGAACACGTGCGCCGCGCCCGGCGCCGAGCAGCAGGCCGTGCAGTGGGGCATCCGCATCGCGGACGACCAGGTCTTCCCCGCCCACGGCGCGCCCGCCCAGCCGCTCGGCGTGGAGAAGGTGGAGGTGCGCGAGGGCAAGGCGCTCGTGGGCTACCGGCTCAAGGTGACGCTGCCCGGGCCCGCGAGGGCCCTGAGCGTGCTCTACAGCGACAGCGACTCGGGCAAGAAGCAGGAGCGCCTGCTGGCCACCAGCCCGCTGAAGTTCGCGCGCCCCGAGACGCTCAACCCCGTGCGGGAGGTGCCCGCCGAGGAGGCCACCTGCGTCGCGCGGGACGGCGCCCTGCGGGTGGTCGTCAAGCCGCTCGTCCCCAAGAGCATGAACCAAACGCCGTGAGCCCGTCGTCCCGCGCCGCGATGTGGCATCGTCCCTGGCGATGACCCTCGACGATTTGAGATCCGGGCGCGGCTTGTTGATGGTGGGGTTGGTGGCCCTGGTGTCCGGAGCGGTGGGGATTGGCACCGGGCTCGCCTCGAGCAAGTCCCGGAAGGAAGGCCGGGTGGCGCGGGCCCTGGACGTCTGGGACACCGCCACCTTGAACCGGCTCGCGCCGGGAGATCCCGTGCTGGTGGGCGGCACGCTGGCGCAGGACAACGCCGTGCTCTTCCGCGACTACGTGGCGTATCTCGAGTACGAGCCGTACAAGAAGAGGTTCAGCGGCACCAGCAGCCGTCGGCGCAAGACCCACTGGCGGGAAGCGCGGCGCGCCACGCCGGAGCTCCGGGTGGAGACCGCCACCGGCGGGGTCCGCGTGAGCAACACGGACTACCAGATCGGCGCGGCGACGCCGGCCCCCGAGAACGACGTGGACGAGTGGGGAGCCACCTCGTGGAAGGGCGTCCGGGAGGGAGACGCCAGCGCCACGGGCCTGCTCGGGACGAGGGAGCGCTGGTACACCGGCTTCAAGGCGGGGGAGCGGGTCGTCATCCTGGGCACGCTGGTGAACACCGGGGACACGCCCGAGGTGAAGGCCCAGCGCGTCTTCAGCGGGACCCAGCAGGACCTCGTGCGCGCGGCCGAGAGGTCGTCGCGGGGCCTGTGGTTGCTCGCGCGGGTGATGTTCGGGGTCTGCGCGGTGGCGCTGGCCCTGCTGATCTGGTTCGGCGTCCAGCACCTGCGCGAGAACTGAGCGCCCGCGCTCCGCGGAGCGGGCCCTCAGGACACGGGGGAGAGCGGAAGCTCGAGCGTGGCCGTGGCGCCCTTGCCGGGCCCCTCGCTCTCCAGCAGCAGGCGTCCGCCCATCACCTGGGCCGCCAGCGCGCTGGAGTGCAGGCCAAAGCCGTGCCCCTCCTTGCGGGTGGTGAAGCCGAGCGCGAAGAGTTGCTTGTGCAGCTCCTGCGTGAAGCCCTTGCCGCTGTCCACCACCTGGATGCGGGCCACCCCCTCCTCGGCCGACAGCCGCATGCACAGGTGACGCTGGCCCTCGGGCACCTCGGCCATGGCGTCCTTGGCGTTGCTCAAGAGGTTGATGAGGATCTGCAACACCTTGTGTTTGTCCACCTGCGTCTTGGGGACGGCGGCGAACTCCTGCGTCACGGAGACCCCATGGCGCTGCAGGGCGGACAGCTGGATGCGCAGGCTGTCCTCGATGAGCTGGGCGAGATCCCAATCCCCGAGGATGAGGGACGTCCGGGCGTAGTCCTGCTGCACCCGGATGATGGCGTGGATGTGCTCGAGGTGCAGGCCCATCTCGTTCAGGTTCGTCTGGAGCTGGGTGCGCTCGTGGCGGAGCTCCTCGGTGAGGGCCAGGAGGTAGTCGGGCAGGACGCGGCCCCGGGGGTCGCGCGTGAGGAAGCCCACCAGGTCCTCCTGGTGCGCCTTGAGCAGCGAGGAGAGCTGCGCGGCCCGGTCGAAGCGCGAGGTCGCCACGCCCAGGCGCATCTGATCCAGGTTGATGACGGCGCTGGTGAGGACATTGCCCACGTTGTGCAGCACGTCCGAGGCGACCTCGGCCATGCCCGCCGCCCGCGCCGTGTCCACCAGCTGCGACTGGGCCTGCTTGAGCTCCCGCGTGCGCTCCTCCACCCGCCGCTCCAGCCCGTCGTTGACGCCGCGCAGGGCGGCCTCGGTGCGCTGCAACTCGGCGTACAGCCGCGCGTTCTCGATGGAGATGGCGGCCTGGGAGGCGAGCTGCCCGAGCAGCAGGATGCGCTCCGGGGTGAACGCCCCGGAGGCGAACCGGTTCTCCAGGTACATCACGCCCGACAACGACTCCTGGCGCAGCAGGGGCAGGCAGAGCACGGACCGGGCGCCGCTGCGCGCGAGATAGGGCTCGCCCGCGAAGGAATGCGGCGCCTTGGCGTCGCCGATGAGCACGGGCTCGCGCGTGCGTCGGACATAGGAGACGATCGTCCAGGGCAGGCGGGCCTCCTCCAGCTCGTGCGAGGCGGTCGGCGGGCCGCCCGCGCCGGACTCCGTGTCGGCCACGAGCACGAGCTTGTCACCGCGCGGCAGCAGCAGGGCGCCCCGCTGGGCCCCCGCGCTCTCGGTGGCGACCCGCATCAGCGTGGACACCAGCCGCTCGAGGACGATCTCGCTGGAGATGGCCTGCTGGGCCTTGACCATGGCGAGCGCGTCGATCTCCCGGGACTCCGACGAGGAGGACGAGGTGGCGGTGCTGTCGGGGACCACCGGGCTCACCAGGGCGGGCCACAGGGCCTCCAGTTGCCGGACCTTGCCGTGCGCGCCCCACCGCAGGCACGCCTCCCGGGCCTGACGCGCGTAGGCCTCCGCGATGAAGGGGGCCCGCTGCGCGCGGTAGAAGCCCGCCGCCCGCTCGCACACCAGCGCCAGGTGCTGCAGGAAGCCGTGGTCGCGGGCCGCGCCCAGGGCCTCCTCGTACGCGGGGAGCACGTGCTCCAGCCGGCCGAGGACCCGCTCCCGCTCCGCGAAGACGAGCCGCTCGGGCGCGCGGAAGGTCTCCGGACAGTTGTCCGCCCACTCCACGAGCTGGCGCCAGTGCCCCTCGGCGGTCTCCAGGTAGCGCCGCCGCTCCTCGTCCGCCGCGCCCTCGCAGCACGCGAGCAGCGAGAGGGCCCGGAAGAGGTGGAAGTCCACCAGCGGGATGATGCCGATGAAGGACCAGGCGAACGCCGCCGCCTTGTCTCCCGCCTCCCGGGCCTCCGCGTAGGAGCCACACATGAAGCGCGCCTGCATCTTGGAGAGCCAGTACTGGCACACCATGCTGCTCATGTGGGCCGGCGACAGCGAGGCCTCGAGGGCCTTCTCGTCGAACCCCTCCCCGTCCAGCGTCCCGAACGTGGGCGAGAGCCCCCGCAGCTGCTGCATGTAGCGCAGGACGATGAGCGTCGTGTCCACCACGCCCACGAAGCCCGTCTTGCGCATGAAGTCCATGCGCGCCACCGCGTCCGGGTAGACGTCGTCCAGGGGCTGCCCCATCGCCTGCCGGTTCCAGACGACGTGGCCCACGATGTAGCAGGCGAACAGGTAGTCGTTGCACTGCACCGCGTGCTCGAAGGCACTCAGCGCGTGCGCGTGCGCCTCGGCCAGGGGCCGGCACCAGTAGCTGATCATCTCCAGGTTGAAGAGCACCCGGACCCGCTCCAGGGTCAGCTCGTGCCGGTCCACGACCGCGCGAGCGAGCACGCCATAGGCGTAGCCCTCCTGGTAGCTCTTGAAGAAGGTGCCGAGCAGGATGCCGAGCGAGCTGTAGCCGATCGCCGACTCGGGGGTGTGGCCGTAGCGCAGGCTCAGCGAGACCATCCGGCAGACGTGCAGGATGAGCAGGTTGTTGTCGGTGAAGTAGGCGGACGGGAAGAGGCGGCCCAACAGGCGCATCACCGGCTTCATGTCCGCGTCCGTCATCAACGGCAGCTCGACGAGGCTCTCGATGGCGCGGTCGCCGAGCAGCGCCTGGACCTCCTCCCGGGCCGCCACGGCCTCCTCCCAGGAGGGGTGCGGGGACATGGGCATGCCCAGCCGGGACAGGCCCGCCAGGAGGCAGTGGACCGAGGCCTCGATCTCGCCGGAGAGCAGGTGCACCTCGTGCCGCAGGCTGTGCGCGGCGGCGATGTCCGCGCGGCTCCCGGCCCGGGCGCACAGGTCCTCCAGGAGGCGGCGGGCCTCGGCGAGCTGGCCGCTCATGAGCTCACTGCTCGCCCGATCCAGCCGCACCTGGAAGGCCAGCGACGGGTCCGTCTCCCAGGGGTCACCCGGGATGAGCGAGAAGGCCATGGCGAGGTAGGCGGCGGCCGAGCCGTGCGCGCTCGAGGCCCGGGCCTTCCCACCCGCCTCGGCGTTCAGGCGCGCGAGCCGGTGGCGCTCCCCGGGCTCCTGGATGCGCCCCACCCCGACGTTGAGCTGGCTCACGATCTCGAAGAGCTTCTCGCGCACCTTCTCCGCCGACAGCCGCTCGAGCAACAGGCGCCCGATGCGCAGGTGGACCGCCTCGCGCTCGGACTCGGGGATGAGCGAGTGCGCCGCCTGCTGGATGCGGTCATGCAGGAACCGGTACTGCTCCAGCTCCCCGCGCACCACCAGGCCCTCCTGGAGCGCCGGCTCCAGGCCCCGCTCCACCTCGTCCACCGACAGGCCGGCGACGAGCGCCAGCAGTCCGAGCGAGAAGACGTTGCCCACACACGCCGCCAGGGGCAGCAGGCGCTGGGTGCTCACGGGCAACTGGTGGAGGTTGCGCGCCATGAAGTCGACGATGTTGTCCGAGTAGCCCCGGGACCGGACGCCCTCGGCATCCCACCGCCAGCCGCCCCCGCTCGTGCGCAGCAGCAGGCCATCGTGGTGCAGCGCCTGCATCAACTGCAGGAGGAAGAAGGGATTGCCGCCCGTCTTCTGGTGCACCTGCTCCGCCAGCGGCACGACGAGCTCCGCCCCCGCGCCCGGGAGCGCATCGCCCACGAGTTCCTGGAGCTGCACCAGGCTCAGCGGCTCGAGCTGGAGCCCGGTCACCCGGACCTTCGCCTCGTGCACCTCGCCGAGCATCATCATCAGCGGATGGGAGGGGCTGACCTCGTTGTCCCGGTAGGCGCCGATCCACAGCGCCGGCGGCGCCTCGTCCTCGGTGAGCAGCGCCCGCAGGAGTCGCAGGCTGGCCAGATCCGCCCATTGCAGGTCGTCCAGGAACATGACGAGCGGATGCTCGACGGTGGCGAAGACGCCGAGGAACTGCAGGAACACCTGCGTGAAGCGGCGCTGTGACTCGGCGGGCGGCAGCTCCGGCACCGCGGGCTGCGGACCCATGAGCAGCACCAATTGCGGAATCAGCTCCATGAGGACCTGGCCGTTGCCCCGCAGGGCCTCGTCCAGGCGCTCGCGCCAGCGGGCTACCTCCTCATCGGTGCCCGCGAGCAACTGGCGCACCAGGCCCCGGATGGCCTGGGCCAGGGTGGCGTAGGGCACGTCCCGCTGGAGCTGATCGAACTTGCCGCTCAGGAAGAAGCCGCGCCGCTGGACCACGGGCTTGAGCAGCTCGTGCACCACCGACGACTTGCCGATGCCGGAGTAGCCGCGCACCAGCATGAGCTCGGGCCTGCCGCCCCCGACGATCCGCTCGAAGCCCTGGAGCAGGGTGGCGACGTGGGCCTCGCGCCCGTAGAGCCGCTGGGGGAGCTGGAACCGGCTGGGGATGTCCCGCTTGCCCAGCACGAAGGACTCCAGGGCCCCCCGGCGCAGGCCCTCCACGCACTCCGCCAGGTCGTGCCGCAGCCCCTCGGCGCTCTGGTAGCGGTCCTCCGCGACCTTGGCCAGGCAGCGCATGACGATCGCGGACAGCACGGGCGGCACGCTGGCCACCAGCTCGTGCGGCGGCCTCGGCATCTGGGCCATGTGCGCGTGGAACCACTCGAGCGCGTCCCGCCCCTGGAACGGCCGGGCCCCGGTGAGCAGCTCGTAGAACGTCACGCCCAGCGAGTAGAAGTCGGTGCGGTAGTCCACCGAGCGGTTCATGCGCCCGGTCTGCTCCGGGGACATGTAGGCCAGCGTCCCCTCGATGAGGTGCGTCTGGGCCACGTCCACGTGCTCGGTGCGCTGCAGCGTGGCGGCCCCGAAGTCGATGATGCGCGGCTCGCCCGAGGGCAGGACGATGATGTTGGAGGGCTTGAGGTCCTTGTGGATGACGCCCCGGAGGTGGATCTCCGCCAGCGTGGACGTCAGGGCCACGGCCAGCTCCAGGAAGCGCGCGAGCTCGAAGGGCCGCCCCACCGCCTCCGACAGGGCCACGCCCTGCACCTCCTCCAGGACCAGGACGGGGCGGTTGTTGACCCGCTCGCACCCCTGGGGCCGGGTGACGCCCCGCACGCCGAGCAGCCGCCGCAGGATGCCGTGCTCCCGGCGGTAGCGCTCCTCCTCGCCCGGGCCCACGCTGGCGCCCGCCGGCGTCTTGATGATGACCGGCGCGGCATCCACCTCGCGCACCGCCTGGAACAACAGGTTCGAGTCGGTGGCGCGAATGGGACGGCGCAGCGTGTAGCCAGGAAGGTTCAACATGGAGCGAGTCCACCGCCTGTCCCGGGCGTGTGCAACTTTCTCCGGGTCCGCTCGCTAGAAGAGCGCCCGCGGAACGCCCGCGGCCCGGAGCAGGTAATCCCGGGATGCCTCGAGCGAGCGCAGGAGGCTCGGCCAGTTCACGTCCAGGAGCGCGCCCTTCCACTTGCGGATCCGCCCCGCGACGATGACCGTGTCCACGTTGCTGCGGTCCATCAGCGTGACGACCGCCCCCGGCACGTTGTTGAGCGGGGCCACGTTGAGGGTGTCCGCGCGCAGCATGAGGATGTCGGCCTCCTTGCCCGGCGTCAGCGAGCCAATCTTGTGGGACAGCCGGGCCACGCGGGCCCCCTCCACCGTGGCGAAGCGGATGACGTCCCGGCAGGTGAGCAGCTCGGGCAGGTTCTGCTCGCCGTTGAGCGCCCGCTCGTTGATGAGCGCCCGCTGCAGCGTGAAGACCGTGCGCATCTGGGTGAAGAAGTCCGCCGCCATGGTGCACTCCACGTCCGTGCTCAGCGAGGGCTGGACCCCATGGTCGAGCGCGGCCTGGAGCGGCGGCATGCCGTGCCGCATGGTCATCTCGATGGGCGCGGCGACCGAGATGCCCACGCCCGCGCGGGCGATGGCCCGCCAGGAGCGCTCCGAGAGGCGCGTGGCGTGGATGAACTCGAGGTCCGGGCCCAGCAGGCGCTCGCTGTCCAGCTGCTCCACGAGCGTCTCTTGACCCAGCGCGCCAACCAGGTGCGTCACGATGGGCAGGTTGTTCTGGCGCCCGAGCGCCCAGTAGGTCCGGAACGCGGGGTCGAACACCTCGCCGCCCATGGCCAGGGTCAAGAGCTGGTCCGTGGAGGAGAAGTACTGACTCCGGATCCGCGGGAGATCCCGGGGGAAGATGTTCTGGGGGCCCACTCCGGGTGAATACACGAAGACCGCGCGTCGACCCGCGTCCTGGAGCCCCCGGATGACCGCGTCGGTGTGCTGTCGGGAGTGACCCACCTGGGACGTGTCCACGACCGTGGTCACGCCCGCGTCGAGCTGGCTGAGCGACGCGACGAGCTCGGCGAGGTAGGCGTCCTCCGGCCGGAACACCGGGGTGATGCGGGTGTGGATGTAGTCGAGGTAGTTCTTCTCGCCGTGGGGCAGCCCGTCGTCGGACAGCAGGCCGTCCGACAGGTAGCTGCGCAGCGCGGTCTGGTACTGGTGGTGGTGGGTGTCGACGAAGCCCGGCATGACGATGGTGCCCGAGGCGTCGATGATCTCCGCGCCGGGCGCCTGCAGGCGCGCCCCCACCGCCACGATCCGCTTGCCCTCGATGAGCACGTCCCCCTGGGCGAAGTTGCCCACCTGGGGATCCATGCTGAGCACCGCGCCGCCCCGCAGCAGGTAGCGCCGGGACGGAGCACCGGTCTCGGGGGGCGGCGTCTGCTCCCCCTGCGCGGACGACGCCCGCGCCGGCGTGGCCGCCGTGGAGATCGCCGCGGCGCCGAGCACGGACGCCCCCGCCGAGAGGAAGTCGCGTCGGGACGGCTCGGCCTTCACGGGCTCGCCCTCATGGGTCGACTGGTTTCCACAGAGCTTCTGGCACATGGATCGCGCGCTCCCCTCCGGGCTCCGTGGAGCCCTTGCGTCGGTGCACCTCCAAGCAGAGGTGTCAAAACCGACTTCCCTGGATAGTGCGTGGAGAATAACAAGAATGCCTCTCACTGTCTCGACGAGAACAAAGGCATCCAGTGTCACGCACCGCGCTATCCCACTGGGTCGCGGATGACTTTGGCGCTCCGCCTCCGCGACGTTCCGTTATCCCGACGGAGCGAGGATTCGCTCGCGGGAGAAGCCCATGTCACGCACCGTGCTCATCACTGGCGCCAGTATCGCGGGTCCCACCCTTGCCTGGTGGCTGCACCGCTTCGGAATGACCGTCACCGTCCTGGAGCGGGCCCCCGCCTTCCGGGACAGTGGCCAGAATATCGACGTGCGCGGCGCGGGCCGCGAGGTGCTCCGGCGCATGGGGCTCGAGCGCACGGCGATGGAGGCCGGCACGGGCGAGCTGGGCATCGCCTTCGTTGACTCGGACAACCATGTCGAGGCGCGGTTCGATCAAGAGACGTTCGGGAGCAATGGCCCGACCGCCGAGCTGGAGATCCTCCGGGGGGACCTGGCGCGCATCCTCTATGAGCACAGCCGCGGCGGCGCGGAGTACCTCTTCGGCGACACCATCGAGGCGCTGGACGACCAGGCGGACGGAATCACCGTCACCTTCAAGAAGGGCGGCCCGCGCCGCTTCGATCTCGTCATCGCCGCCGAGGGGATTGGCTCCTCCACGCGCCGGCTCGTGTTCGGAGAGGCCGCCCAGCGACGGCCGCTCGATCTCTACATGGGCTACTTCACCATCCCCAAGGGCGAGAACGACAGCGCGCTGGCGCGTTGGTACAACGCCCCGGGCGGACGCAGCGTGTTCCTCCGTCCGGACAAGCGGGGCCACACGCACGCCGTGCTCACCCTGCAGCAGGCGCCCTGCGGCTACGAGAAGCTGTCACCCGACGAGCAGAAGCGGATGCTGGCGGAGCGCTTCGCGGATGCAGGCTGGGAGACGCCCCGCGTGCTGGAAGGGCTCGCCCGGGCCGACGACTTCTACTTCGAGATGATCGGCCAGGTGCGGCTCGACCACTGGTCCAAGGGCCGCACCGTGCTCGTGGGCGACGCGGCCTACGCCCCCTCCCCCATCAGCGGCATGGGCACGAGCCTGGGCCTGGTCGGCGCCTACGTGCTGGCGGGCGAGCTGTCGCGTCACGACGACCATGCCGAGGCCTTCGCCGCCTACGAGCGCATCCTGCGGCCCTACGTCGACCAGGGACAGGACGTGCCGAGCCTGGGCCCGCGCATCGCCCAGCCCCGGACGCGCTTCGGCATCGCGCTGCAGCGTGGGGTCCTCAACCTCG
The DNA here is from genome assembly GCF_016904885.1 of Archangium primigenium. Lineage (NCBI taxonomy): Bacteria > Pseudomonadati > Myxococcota > Myxococcia > Myxococcales > Archangiaceae > Melittangium > [Archangium] primigenium. The sequence continues at coordinate 2,342,973 of NZ_JADWYI010000001.1, read as the reverse complement.
CGACGAAGCCCGGCATCCGCGACCTCCTCGGCAAGCTGATGGCGCCGCCCGCGGACAAGATCGACCTGCCCGACTACGGCCACGCGGCGCACGCGGCGCCCCATGCTTGACAACCCATAAGCCTCGGCTTATTCGTTGTGCATGCAGAGCGCGGCCGAGGCCGAGAACAAGATCTTCCAGGCATTGGCGGACCCCAGCCGGCGCGCGATCTTCGAGTCGCTCACCCGGGGCGAAGCGGCGGTGAAGGATCTCACCGCGCGCTTCGCCATCTCTCAGCCCGCGGTGTCCCAGCACCTGGCCGCGCTGAAGGAGGCCGGCATGGTGAGCAGCCGGCGCGAGGGCCGCCGGGTGTTCTACCGGGTGGAGCCGCGCGGGATGAAACCACTCATGGATTGGATCTCGCACTACCGCGCCTTCTGGACGGAGCGCGTCGATCGCCTCGAGCAGCTGCTGGACAAGATGGACCAATGACACCCACCGACAAGACCGATCCCGCGCAGACGGCGACCCTCTCGTTCGACTTCGATTTGCACCACCCCCCGGAGAAGGTGTGGCGCGCGCTCACCATCCCCGAGCTGCTCGCGGAGTGGCTGCTGCCCGTCGCCGGGCTCCAGCTCGCGCCGGGGACGGCCTTCACGTTCCAGGCGCCGCCCATGCCCGGGTGGGATGGCCTCGTGAACTGCCGGCTGCTCGAGTCCGAGGCGCCCAGGAGAATCAGCTACACGTGGGTCGTCGGCGGCATGGACACGGTCGTGACGTTCACGCTCACGCCCACGGCGTCGGGCACGCGCCTGTCGCTCGTGCACGCGGGCTTCAAGCCGGACCAGAAGCAGAACTTCGGCGGCGCGCGCTACGGCTGGAAGATGATGGGCGGAAGGCTCGTCGAGCTGCTCCCGCGCATTCCCTGAGCCGCACGCGGCTCGCATCGACAGGAGTCTGTCTTGAACTGGAACCACTGGATAAGGCAGTCCCACCGCTGGCTGTCGCTGGCCTTCACGGTGGCCGTCATCATCAACATGGTCGCGCTGGCCCGGGGCTCGACGGCCACCTGGGTGGGCTTCCTGGCGCTGCCCCCGCTCCTCGTGCTGCTGTTCACGGGGCTGTATTTGTTCGTGCTGCCCTACGCCGCCCGGCGCCGTCGCGCCGGCGGGTCGTGAGTGAACCCCGCCGGGGCTCCCGGAACGCCGAAGAGGAGTCCCCGGCCGCGCGCACGGAAGCGGGCTCGCGAGGCACTTACGGGTAGAGCTTGCCCACGGCGCTGATGTCCGTGGCGCTCAGCGACGTGCGCTGCCCGATGCTCTGGCCGCCCTTGGTCTGGATGGTGGGCTGGCCGTTCTTGGAGAAGGCCGTGGCGCCGTAGTGCATGATGGAGCCGAAGTCGTAGGCGATCAGATCGTCCGCGTCGGTGATGTGCTGATCGAAGTTGTGCTCCTTGCCCGCCTCGATGTTCTCCCAGCGGATGGTGACGTGGTTGTTGCGGTCCTCGCGGCTCTGCTCATGCCACAGGCCCAGGGCGTGACCGATTTCGTGGATGGTGCTGCCCGTGTTGCACCCGGTGGCCAGGTTGATGAACTGCTGGCCGCCGCGCATGCCCACCGAGGAGCTGCAGCCAGTGCTGGTGCGGAAGGTGATGTAGTTGGGGTAGCTCGCGGCGTTGCTGGAGGTGCGCAGCACGAAGCGCACGCGCGTCTTCTGCTGCCAGTGCGCGATGGCGTCCGTCACCCGGCTCTGGCTGGCCAGTCCCGAGTCGATCGTGTACGGCACCAGCGCGTTGGTCCACCGGTACTTGGAGCCCGTGATGGCCACGCTCTGCCCCGAGCGCGCGCCGCCCGCCTCCACCTCACGGGTGAGCGCGTCGACCTCCCGCACGGAGCCCACGAGGATGTCGCCCTCGACCACGGCCTGCCCATCCACCTCCGTGTACGACATCTGAACCGGCCGGCCCGAGGCGTTCCGGGTGTAGCCCTTGCGCACGGGGGCGTCGGCGGGGACCCAGCTGCTCTCCAGCGCCAGGCTCTCGGCGGCCTCCGCCTCGTCTCCGGTCACGTCGGCGCCACATCCACCGAGCACCAGGGAGGAGCCCACCACCATTCCGAGAACCGCGTTCGCCATCGTCCGCATGTGCCGCTCCGCGCAAAAGGTCATTCCCGCAGAGCGACTCCAGTACGGCAGATTTGTTTTCCAAGCAATACCTTAAAAACCATGAATTCACAGAATACTTGAATCCGCCATGTGGACTGGAATGATCCGTGACACGCGGTCCACGGCGGAGCGCTACCCGTACTGAACGCGGGCGGCCTGGACGGCGCGGCGCCGCCGCGCGACGAGCCCGCGGATGGCGGCCAGCAGCCCCCATCCCAGCGCGAACAGTCCGGAGAGCAGCCCCACCGCGTCCCCGATGCGCGCGTAGAGCGTGGGCACCCGACCGACTGGCAATTCCGCGCGCAGCACCCGCTCCTCGGCCGTGAAGTGGTCCCGCTCGCCATACACGCGCCCGTAGCCGTCCACCGCCACCGAGAGCCCCTGGTTGACCTGCCGCACCAGGCTGAAGCCCCGCTCCACCGCGCGGAACACCGCCTGCCGCGTGTGCAGCGGGCTGATGCCCTTCCAGTCGCTCGACGGCAGCAGCAGCAGCTCGAGCCCTCGCTCCGACGCGCTGGCGAACACCTCCGGGAAGTCTCCATCGAAGCAGATGGCGCCGCCCACCACGCCCACACCGGGGACCGGGCCCACCGCCGGCTCCGCGCTGCCCGGCTCGGAGTGCTCCGCCTCCCATCCCGGCACCGGCCGGGACTTCACGTAGCGCCACGCCACCGCGCCGTCTGGCCCTACCAGAATGAGCTCGTTGCGCAGCATCCGCTCCGCCGACGGCGTGAAGCTCGCCACCGACAGGCCGAGCCACACGCCCCGCTCGCGCGCCAGCGCGCCGCCCCGCGCGACGAGCGCCTCCAGTTGCTCGGCCAGCACCACCGCGTTGCCCTCGGACCACAGGAGCAGCTTCGCCCCCCGCTCGGCCTCCCGCCGTGACAGGCGCAGCAGCTCCTCGTTCACCGGGCGCGAGGCCTCGGCGAAGGCGCGCCAGGCTTCCGCGTCGAAGCGCTCACCCGACATGAGCCGGGCCAGTCCCGCCTCGCGGCCCCTGGCCAGCTCCCCCGCCACGGTGATGCCCGCCACCCGGACGGGCGCGCCCACGCTCCCGGCCATCGCGAGCCGCAGCACGCCGAAGCCGAGGACGGCCCCCAACACCCCCGCGTACACCGCCACCCCGGGCAGGACACGGCGCCCCGCCGCCCGGTGCTCGAAGGCCCAGTTGGCCACGGTGGCGAACCACACCAAGAGGAACGTCAGGCCCCACAGTCCCGTCACCGACACGAGCTGCACCAGCACCGGCACCCGGGCCTGGGTGTAGGCCAGCACGCCCCAGGTGCCGAACGGGTTGCCCTGGCTGCTGAAGAACTCCACCCCCGTCATCGCCGCTGGCAGGAAGAGCGTCCCCACGAAGGAGCCCCGCGGCCCCACGAGGAGCCGGTCCGCCAGGTACACCCCCGCGACGACGACCGCGCCCCCCAGCGCCATGCCGAAGGCACTCTCCACGGAGCCCGGGAACACCCCGAGGTTCGCCACGCCGGCGGCGGCGGTGTTCGCCACCAGGAGCCCCACGAACCCCACTCCGGGACGCGTCTGCCGGGAGAAGAAGAGGAACAGGGCGCCCATCCACCAGCCGGGCAGCACGGCCCACTCCGTGTTCAGCCCCATCAACAGCCCGGCCCCCGCCCCCAGGGCGAGCCACGGCACGAGCGCGGGCGGACGCCGCGCGCCTTCCTCCGAATGACTGCTCATCGTGTGCCCCTCTTCTTCGTCGACACCGTCGTCCGCTCGAGCCGCTGGAGCGCCTCGCGCGCCTCGTCACACCAGCGCAGGTGCGCCTCCAGCCCGAGCAGCCCCGCGCGAATGGACAGGTGCCGGTAGGCGAACTCCGGATCGTCGCTCCGGGCCTGGCGGACGTTCTCGTCGAGCAGGCGCAGCGCCGCGAGCAGCCCCTCCGCCTCGGCGCGCCCGCGCTCCACCTGGGCGAGGGAGTCCGCGGGTCCCACCTGGGCCCCGAAGAAGAGCTTGAGCAGCAGCTCGTTGCGCTCGACATGGGGGAGCACCGGCCGCCGCAGCCACTCCGCGAGCGCCGACCGCCCCGCCGTCGTCACCCGGTACACCTTGCGGACCCGCCCGCTGCGCGAGGACGCCTCCGGGTCGAGTTCGACCAGGTGCTCCTCCGCCATGCGCTCCAGCGTCGGGTACAGGTTGCCGTAGCTCTCCTGCCAGAAGTGCCCCACCGACCGCTCGATGGCGCTCCGCAGGTCGTATCCGCTCATCGGCTCCCGGCACAGCATCCCCAGGATGGCGAACCGACAGGTGCTCTCCCTCGCCAAGACCGCCTCCTCCACCACGATATATCAGCCCGACATATCAGGCTGATACGTCCGACCGCAATTTGTTCGTCTGTCGTCCACGAAAATGGCTTTTTGCGCGTGAGTCGCTGACGTGGGCCTGTCCGATGGTGTGGACACCCATGTAAGTCGGCTACACGGGAGGTAGGACTGTTCCGCTTTAGTGGCTCTTCCGCATTTCATGGGCGCCGCCGCTGGAGGACAGATAAGCATCGCTCCCGCGACCATCCACGTCCGTACGGGATGCACACAAACTGTGGGAGAGCCACAAGAGCGGATCAGCGCCACCGTCGCGGCGCCAACGCATGAAGCGGTCGTAGGCGGTCTGCCAGGGCCCGTAGCGCTCGGGGATGTCGCGCCAGGGGGCGCCCGTGTGCAGTCGCCAAGAAATGGCGTTGAGCGGGGGGGCGATGGATCCCTCCAGCCCACCCTCTCCCCTGATTGGGCAGCAGCGGCTCAATCGCTGCACACCGCCGGTCGTTCAGTTCGTAGCGCTAGGTCATGGCTGGTGTGCCTCCTCGCGGACTCAATAACCGGCCTCGCCCCATCCGTCAGACAGGGTCTAGCGGAGGAAAACCTCCAACTTGTCTAGGGGGCGAAGAAACGCCTTGTCGACCTCACGAAGATCATCCCGCACTGCACGCGCGAGCCCAGGGGGGGGAGAAGAACTCGCTCCGATTAGGGCTAGCCATTTTTTGCAGTAAGACTGCCTCAGAACGAAAGCGACAAAGGCGAGTGGGGTAAAAATTCGGTCCGTACCAATACGAATGTCGTTTTCGTGACCGATATGGAGGTGAGAGGCGGGGTGACTGCCTTCGCGATACGCCGAAGGGTCGTAGTCATAGCGAATAGGCGTGACGGCACTCTTAAGTCCTGCTTCAGCAAGGACCTGTTCATAGTCATCCATGAAAGCGTCGCCCACATCACTTTGGTCCAATCCATTTTCCCTTAGAAACTCTTCATATGAGGGTGCTGCGAAAGGAGCCTCATAGTAGGAGAAGGATATAAGCTCCTGACCGTTCTCTACGCCTGCTCGGAAGAGGAAAAGAGCGCCATCAATTAGCTGGAAGTCGAATAATTTCTCTTGAACAAGGAACCGGTACGCTCCCGCGTAGCCGAGCCGACGCAGTTGAGCTGGTAGCCCACTGGGGTACTTAGGTTCAAAAATGCGTTCGGCAGCGAGTCCCAGGTCGCCAAGGATCTTCCAGGGATGGACGAGTTGAGGGCCGAAATCATTTGGGCTCACGGAGTAGTCCCCTGGTCCTTTACTTGGGAGAAGTCCGTGCCTTCTCTCTGCTGAGGATTCTGGCTTTGACAAGCTCCTCGATCTCCTCCTCAGAAAGCTGAGACTCCAGAAGATCGAGCGCGCGGTCGATTTCACGACGGCGCGAGCCCCCAGTCTCCAAGTCTCGCTTCATAATGGTCAGTTGCTCCTTACTTGGGTACGTGAAGCGCAGGAAGGGAAAATTCTGTTTAGAGGTTGCGATTTCGTTTGCGAACTTTGCTGCGAAATCGCCCACCCCTGAAATGCGAACCCAGGCTTTCGCGCGCGTGAGCGCCGCAAATACCGTATTCCGGCTGCGAACATCGGGAGCGGCAAAGTTTGCATCAATTCCCGTGATGTAAACCATGTATGCCTCGTTCCCCTTTGCCTTGTAAGCCGTGGACAGAGTGACATACCCTTCTTTGGTGAAGTCAGCCAATCCGTAGCGATCCGCGTGAAAATTGTGAACTCCAATGCCACGTTCGATGAGCCGATCCCCAATCGCTTTAAGGTAGGCATTGGTGTTCCGGTTATCGGTACAAATCACCAAAACCTCTTCCGGCCGAAGCCCCTGCGCAACATCGTCGGCAATAGATGCGGCAACCCAGTCCACTTCCTCGGTGAGGTTACTTGCGACCTTTACCTTTATGATTTCATCTATAGAATTAGAACTAGAGATCGAGGTAAGGGAGTTTTCTTCTGGCCTTTCGATCTCTACCGCTACACCCTCGGTCAATTCTCCCTTGCGGACAATATAGCCAATATCTTTCCAATGCTCCTTATCGGGAAGCATCTGAACGATCTTTCCATACAGCCCAAGTCCGACTGCGTGTGCACTGACCAGAATTTCGCGCGGATTCCGGTAGCACTTGTAAAGGACAACATCCTCGGTCAACTCAACAGCCGACCGCCCATCTGATGTCCTACCGAAAATGTCTTCCATCGATGGTGCTTGAGCCTTGAAAATGGTTTGGAACTCATCGTAGGCCCAGACAAACTTGTCCTCGCGAGTTAACGCCGAGATCAGTTGAGCTGAGGGAAGGAAAGGCAGTGGCGGAACCAGGCGGAGAGCTTCGCGAGGGAAGTTGAGGCGCGAAGCCGCCGCACGGTCTGGCGCAGGTCAGCCAAAGCGCGAGGCTCAAGGCGGCGCAGATGCCGCTTGAGGTCCGCCCACCACAGCTCGATGGGGTTGAAGTCAGGGCTGTAGGTGGGCAGGTACACCACGCAGGCGCCCACGGCCGCGATGGCCTGGCGTACGCCCCGCACCTTGTGGGCGCCCAGGTTGTCCATCAGCACGATGTCTCCGGGCCTGAGCCACGGGCAGAGCCGCTCACGCACGAAGCTCAGGAAGACAGCACCGTTGACGGCTCCGCGGTGCGTCATCAGCTTGGGGCGGCTGTCCAGGCGGATGGCACCTATCAGGGTCAGGCTCGTCCACCAGCCGCCCGGACGCAGACCCACGGCGCGCTCACCCACGGGGGCCCAGCCGTACTCGCGCGTCATGCAGGTGTTGCAGAAGGACTCGTCCAGGAAGACGAGTCGACGGGCATCCACGAGGCACAGCAGGGCGGCGATAATCCTACGACGCCAGAGGTTGGGGGGCGCGTCACGCTCGGTGGCGACGAGGGACTTTTTTTGTGTGAGAAACCCAGCCGGTGCAGGGCGCGCTGAAGCGAGGGGCGGCTGGTGACGACGCCCGTGCGCGCCTTCAGCTCGCGGAGCAACTCCCGCACGGTGGCCCCCGGGCGCTCGCGCACCAAGCGCTTGAGTTGCTCGGCCACCGCCCCTCGCAGAGGCGAGAAATTGCCACCCCCTCGCGGCCGGGGCGTGACGTCGCCCGTCTCCCGATGCAGCCGAAGGACTCGGCTGACCGTGGCTTGCGCTACGCCCAGCAGGTGGGCGATGCGCGCGTAGCTCATGTCCTCCTCGTGGAAGGCCCGAACAATCGCCTGCCTCAGCTTCTCCGGGGTGGCCTGACCGACGCTCATCCCCTCAGTTGGACATGACTTCTGAGGTCATGTCAATCGAGCCTTGGGTTAGTGCGCGGCACAACTGAAGAAAAGAGGCAGGAAAGTCCTGCCCCTCGTCGATAAATGCGTAATCATACAGCGGGTGAACACTCTTTGACGCAAGCAACTCCGCGCAAATGAACCCAAATTCATCCCCGGGCCGCTGTCGTGTTGCGTCCGAGAAGGTTAAGGTCCTCTGCCCGAATGCTTTGCAAGCGTCGGAATATACTCCAGCATAGTTAGAGCCTCCCCACGCGTGGAGAACCCGAACTTTCCCCCAGTCGGGGTCCACGTCATTGAACTGACGGTAGAAGCGCGTGATAAGCCGCTTAACGTGTTGGTAAAGGCTCTTCGTGTAGAAAGTATAAAGAATAGTCGCGTCAGGAAAGCGCAGATGAGTAAGAGCCGCCTTCATGGCGAGAATCACAGTCTTTCCCGAGCCAGCGAGACCTCTGATCCGCTGCGCACCAGTTACCTCCGACATGTAAGCGGTCTTCTGCTTTCTGTCGAAGCTTGAGATCTCTGCTTCTAGTCTCCCAACCTGTGCGCCCTTCGAATTGGGGTTGGCTTCGTCGCTCTCTCGCTTCTGCGGACGGACGAGACCTTTTGCACCCTCCACCGTAGCGACAAGTTCTGTGAAGGTGGTTGCATCCAGCGGCGACACAGAGATGTCTTGCAAATACAAGTCCAGTTCGTCATCAGACCTGATTAGTTCTGACTCCGAGACTTCGTCCGTAATCGGCTGACCGTCAAGGAACGGAGCGAAAATCGCAGCTTCCGCAGGGCATACGATCTCACGCTTGCCCTTGCGCAGCGCCTTGTTCCTCAGAAGCCGAGAGAAGATGGAGTTGAAAACCTCATCCAGTTCGCGCTCGACATTCCCAAGGTCATGCTCCGCGACACGCGTAGCGTTCGAAGTCCCGAAGACGACTACCCCGTGGGTTGGCGAGACGAGGAACAGTCGCGAGGTGACAAGCTCTCCTTCGGCATCCCGGAAAATAGGGAATTCGTGATAGATGAGCGCCTTGTCGAGATTCAGGCGGTTTGCATTCGCCTTGAGGTAATCGACGAGAGCCCTGGTTGCAGGGTCGAGAGCCAACCGATTCCGATTGAGGTTCAGTTCCATATGGGTGCTCCATCGTTCCAAGGGGGTAGAGACTAGCTGTAAATGAGGAACGTGTGCAGTTCGCGTACCACTGCGTAGGGACGCGCTACGCATCAACTGCGGCACCCCGTACGGACACTTCGTACAGAGGGGGCCTACAGCGGTGGTCGGACACTCCGTCTGAGATCGATGACCCTCCCCATGCCCTTGGTCCTGGACGCCGCCGTCTACATGGATGAACGTCCACGCGTAGGCACCGTCATCCTGAACTCATGCGCGGAATGAGACTGATCCGCTATTGTGGCTCTCCCCAGTTCGCGTGCATCCTGCGCCTGTTCGCCCGGTTGCCCGCAAGCAGCTTGGGTGCCCGCCGCAGGCGAAACACATGAAGTGAGGCAGAACCACGAAAACGGAGCGAACCAAGCCGCCTCGAAGAGAGGCGCGCTCAGTGGCCCGCGCGGTCGATGACCACCGAAGTCTCGATGTCCCGGTCGATGATCCGCACACCGCAGCGCCCGTACTCGCCGGAGCGCCTGCACCACTCCTTGCCGTCCTCGATCGCGAAGAGGTGGTAGCGCCCGGGCGGCAGCTCGAGCGCGAAGTCCCCGTCGCCGTCGGACATCACGCGCGCCACGACCTCCCCCGCCGACAGCTCGGGCCCCGCCCCACGGATGACGAGCTCGCGCCGCACCCCGCGCGGCTTGCACTCGGCGGGCGGCATGCAGTCGCCCTCGAGCAGACTGACCTTGCCGCTCAGCTCGAACCGGGCATCCGGGTCGACCTTCCGCCCCGGCAGAAAACGCAGGCTCGCCATGAACGCGTCGCTCTCCTCGACGGGCGTCGCCTCCTCGAACCGGATGACCAGCAGCTCCCCGCTGCGGTTCTTCACGTAGTAGGAGCGCCGGGTCTCCTTCTGGACGCGCAGGGCCGGTTGGGCATCGATCATGACCTCGGTCACCTGTTCCGAGGACGACGGGTCGCGCAGCCGCGCCAGGGTGCCCTCCGGATCGACCGTCACCCCCTTCACCCACGCCGCGCCGCGCGAGCCCCGGCCATGCGCGTGCGTGCGCGAGACCGAGAACCCCAGCGTCCCCGGACTCTCGCGGCTCGACCAGTCCTTGGGCAGGCGGCCGGCGATGAGGAACTGCTCGGAGCGGAAGGACGAGGGGTCGCGCGTGAGCACGAGACCGATGGCCGCGGCCACCCCGACGAGGACGACCCCGAGCCCCACGCTCCGGACGGTCCGGGCCGTGATGCGCCAGCCCGGCCGCCCAGGCGAGGCCACGCGCCGAGGCGGCGGAGACCGCGTGGACCGGGGAGACCGCGTCCCGAGACGCGACAGCCGCACGCCCAGAGACGCCCCCGCGACCGTCGCGGTGAACTTCGCGAGCCACCACTCCTGCGCCGCGAAGGAGGGAAACAACGAGTCGTTGCGCCACCATCCGGAGGCGAACTGCTCGAAGAAGCCGAACAGCAGGCCGGCCGCCCCACCGAGGAGCGCGGCGAGCCAGCCCCAGCGGCGCGGCGCCGGAGCCCCGCGCCCAACGGTCCGGGAGATCAGCCACAGGATGCCCATGAAGAGCAGATGGAGGCCCACGAGGCTCAGCGGCGAGGTGTTCGTCAGCCAGGGCGCGAACTTCCGCGCGAGCCGCCGCGAGGCCGCCAGTTGCTCCACCCGGATGCGCTCCGCCTCCTGCTCCGCGGAGCGCAACTTCTGCCATTGCCCCTGGACCAGCACGTCGACGGCGTTCACCCGTCCGTCCCACCCGCGACACGGCACGACCACCCGCCCGTCCGCGAGCTCCTCGGGTGCCGCCGGAGTACAGGCGGAGGCGTCCGGAAGCGCCGGGGAGGTGCTCGTCTGTTGGCCACCTTCGAGCCGCACCAGCACGCTCGGGGGCTTCGCTTCAGGGTTCCCTCCCCGCACGCCCTGGACGATGCCCCAGAGGCCGCCCGCGCGCGCGGGCGAGAGGGCCAGCAGGCGATACCCCGGAAAGGACAGCGCGGACCCCGGGTCGGAAGCCGAGAGGCCGACGCGCTCCAGCTTGTCCCGGTCGACCCGATACAGGGAGCCCTCGGCATCGACCCAGCCCTCGTAGGTGCTCACGCCCGGGACCGCGAGGTTCGACCAGCCCGTCTCGTCCAGGACGCGGAACACGGTGCGCTCCTGGTCGGTGATCATGACCGCGGGGGCGCCCGACCTCCCGACCGGTGCGCACAGGCCGGGGAACACGTCCCGGGCGAGCACCTCGGTGGGCGCCACCCGCACGACCTCGCAATATCGGTGCGCCCGCGAGGGGTCGGCGAAGTTGCGCACCACGGCCGCACCGCCGTCGCGTCCGGGCACGATGCGCCGCTGCCCCACGAGTTCGAGGCGGCAGCCGTCACAGTCCGTCACCTGGGGCGCGTCACCCAGCTCGATGCGCGTCGCCGTGCCGCCGTCCCAGTGCACCGCCGCCGCGGCCCCGGGGGCCAGGAACCAGATGGCATCCGTCTCCGCGAAGGGCGCGTATTCGATACCGCCCTCGGGGCCGCCCAGGTCCACTGTTCCGACAGGCGAGAGGGCGCCGTCGCGTCCAACGCGGTACATCACCGCCGGTCGGCCATACCCGAGCGCGAACGCCTCGCCCGCCACGGTCCTGCTCGCATGGAGGTAGCGGAACGCGGGCGCCTTCGCGTCGGGGCTCGACGCGGAGGCGTCGTCACGGGGCTGGCATCCGCTCAACGCGGCCCACAGGAGAACAAGGGCGATTCGCACGGGGCGCAGGATAGGAGACTTCCCGGCACGGGCTAACGGCCGTCCCCTCCAGTCATGAAATTCGCGATTTCATGGTATAGCCGGGATGGGCGTGGGAGCGTTCGATGCGGTGCGCGCGTCGGGTGTTCCCCATCACGGCACGAGGAGCAAGGGATGAAGACAATGGCCATGAAGTGGATGACGCGGGCAACCCGAGGCGCCTGGGCCCTGGTGGGGAGCGCGGGGCTGGCACTGACGTCCGCGAGCGCCGTGGCGGCGCCGCCCGTGCTGCGGCTGATGCCCGTCGGGGACTCGATCACCTTTGGCGTGGGCAGCCCGACCCATTCGTCGTACCGGCGCCCCCTGGTGGACCTGCTGGCCAACCAGTCCCGGTTCTCGGTGACCTACGTGGGCTCGCAGGCCTCCGGCAACCTGCCGGACCTCGCCAACGAGGGGCACAGCGGCTACATCATCGATGAGATCCGCGCCGGCATCGACGGCTGGATGACGGGGGCCCGGCCGGACGTCGTCCTGTTGCACCTGGGCATCAATGACTTCAATCGCGGAGTCGATACCGCGAACGCGTCCGCCCGGCTGCGGGTGCTGATCGATCGCATCTTCGCCAACAAGCCCGGCATCACCGTGCTGGTGATGGGCCTCATTCCGACCACCGTCGGCCGCGAGGCGCAGGCCGCCACGTTCAACAGCCAGGTGAAGGCCATGGAGAGCGGTCTGCGGCAGGCGGGCAAGAAGTTCCGCTATGTCCAGCCGCCCGCGCTCACCGCCGCCGAGCTTCCCGACAAGCTCCACCCCAACGACGCGGGCTATGCGCGCATGGCCCAGGCCTTCCATGACGTGCTCAACCAGGCGTTCACGGACGGCTGGGTGGCGGGAGGCCGCGCCCTGAACGCGGGCACCGAGTCCGGCACCGGCAAGGTGCGCTGGGCGGACTTCGACGGCGATGGCCGGATGGACTACTTCACGCTCTCGAGCAGCGGCGCGGTGTCCGTCTTCCTCAACCGGGGAGGCGACGGGCGCGGGGGCTGGCAGTCCCTGGGCCAGGTGGCCCCGGGCGTCACCTCCGATGGCAACCGCGTGCGCTTCGCCGACTTCGACGGGGACGGCAAGGCGGACTACCTGACCCTCTCGGCCAGCGGCGCGGTCCAGGTGTATTTGAATCGCGGAGGTGACATTCCCGGGGGCGGGGGGTGGCTGCCTTTGGGCCAGGTGGCGCCCGGCACCACCTCCGATGCCAGCCGCGTGCGCTTCGCCGACCATGACGGGGATGGCAAGGCGGACTACCTGACCCTCTCGGCCAGCGGCGCGGTCCAGGTGTATTTGAATCGTGGGGGCGACATTGCCGGGGGCGGAGGTTGGCTGCCTTTGGGCCAGGTGGCGCCTGGCACCACCTCCGATGCCAGCCGCGTGCGCTTCGCCGACCTCGATGGTGACCGGCGGGCCGACTACATCATGCTGGACGCCAAGGGCGCCGTGCTGACCTACCTCAACCGCGGAGGCGATGGGTACGGCGGCTATCTCGGGCTCGGCCTGACGGCGCCGGGGGTGACCGCGAATGCCAGCCTGGTGTCGTTCGCGGACTTCACGGGCGATGGCAACGCCGACTACGTCGTGGGCAACGCGTCCACGAACGCCGCCTCCGTCTACGGCTGGGCGGGAGGCGACAACAATGGGGGCGTCAACTACGGCGGCTGGATCCCCCTGGGTCAGGTCGCCGGCGGTGTCTCCGTGCCCTGACGTAGACTGGGGCCATGAAGATTGAGCAGGGACACTTCGATTACGTGATCGTGGGCGCGGGGACCGCTGGGTGTGTGGTCGCGCGGCGTCTGGTGGAAGGTTCGGACGCGCGGGTCCTCCTGATCGAGGCGGGAGGATCGGACGAGGGGATCGCGAGCATCTCGCACCCCGCCCGGTGGTTGGAGAACATCGGCGCGGCGCACGACTGGTCCTACGCGTACGAGTCGAGTCCCCACGTGGACAACCGCGCCCTCTTCCTGTCACGCGGCAAGGTGCTGGGCGGCTCGGGCAGCACCAACGGCATGATCTGGGCCCGGGGCAATCGGGCCGACTATGACGGCTGGGCGGCGGCGGGCAACGCGGGTTGGGACTTCGACTCCGTGTTGCCCCTGTTCAAGAAGTCGGAGGACTGGGAAGGGGGCGCCAGTGCGTTTCGCGGCGCGGGCGGCCCCATCCGCATCGAGCGCGCCCGACAGCTCAACCCCGTGGCCGCCGCGCTCATCGACGCGTGCGGCACCTACGGCATGCCGTACCTGGAGGACGTGAACGTCCCCCACCCCGAGGGCGTGGGCCCCATCAACATGAACGTGCGCGAGGGCACCCGCTGCGGCACCGCACGCGCCTTCCTGCAACCCGTGCGGGGCCATGCGAACCTGACGGTCCTCACGGGGGCCCAGGTGGTCTCCCTGACGCTGTCCGGCACGCGCTGCACCGGGCTCGAGCTCCTGATGGACGGCGAGCGCCAGGTCCTCCACGCCTCCCGGGAAGTCATCCTGTGCGCCGGGACGATCGACACCCCTCGGCTCCTGATGTTGTCGGGCATCGGCCCGGCGGAGGACCTGCGACGGCTCGGCATTCCGGTCGCCGCCGCGCTCGCGGGGGTGGGCCAGAACCTCCAGGAGCACGTCATCCTCGCGGGGCTCTGCTTCGAGGCGAAGCAGCCCCTGCCGCCCCCGCACCACAACCTGGTGGACAGCACCTTCTTCTGGAAGAGCCGCGCGAGCCTCCCGGTGCCGGACCTGATGTTCGTGCCCGTGCAGCTGCCCTATGTGTCCGCGGAGATCGCCGCCCAATACCCGGTGCCCCCCCATTCCTTCTGCCTCGCGCCGGGCCTCGTCCATGTCCAGAGCCGGGGACATGTGCGCATGAAGACGGCCCGGCACGACGGGCCGCTGGAGATCCAACCCCACCTCCTGGCCGAGCAGGCCGACGTCGAGGCCCTGGTGGCCGGCCTCGAGCTCGGGCTCGACATCGCCTCGCAGCCCGCGTTCCGGGAGATCGCCCACCGCTGGGTCGCCCCGCCGAAACGGTTGAGCCGGGAGGAGGCGGTGGCCTTCGTGCGCCGCGGCAGCTCGCCCTACTTCCACCCCGTGGGCACCTGCGCGATGGGCTCTGGCGAGGAGGCGGTGGTGGATGCCCGGCTGCGGGTACACGGCCTCGAGGGCCTGCGCATCGCGGACGCGTCGATCATGCCCACCATCCCCTCGGCGGGAACGCTCGCACCCACCGTGATGATCGCGGAGTTCGCCTCACGGCAGCTCCTCGCGACCCACGCGGGCTGAGCCCCTGCCCGCCGTAGGGCGGCGCATCGAATGGGGGGGGGCCATCGTGGAACTCCGGGGTTTTCGTGTAAGAGGGCGCCCCTTCCTTCGAACAAGGCGTTTCGCGATGACTGTCTTGACGGCCGTAACCCCCGCGCCCCCGGTGCCGCCCTTCGTCCTGGATACCCGGTACCAGCGGATCGACTCCCTCATCGAGACGCTCAAGCGGCGCGACTCGGTGGCGTATGACCTCCAGATCGACGGGTCGCGCCACCGCATCGAGTGGCCGGTGGACTTCTCCGCGTATCAGGTCATCGCGAGCACGACCCCGGTCTCCCTGGGGCTCGCCACGCGCGGAGACTTCCCGGAGCTCGAACGGCTGCGCCCCCACCTGCTGCGGGGTGGCTTCGACTTGTTGACCTACTACACGTGCAGCACCCGCTCCGTGCGCTACCTGCAGAACAGCCAGGATCGGATGGACTGGTTCTTCGCCCTGGATGCCTTCGTCGACGGCCAGGAGCTGAGCCCGGAGCAGCGCACGGACGTCGTGCGCGACCTGTGCGCCTGGCTCGAGGACCGCGGCCACCAGAGCCAGACGCGCTGGGTGAACACCCTCAACGCCATGCTGCGGGTCATCCTGGAGGACCTGGAGACGGATGGCATCGACACGTCGCGCCTCATCCAGGACACGCGCGGCTACTTCGAGGGCTTCCTGCTGGAGTTCGATCCGACGGTGACCCTGCCGCGCTACCTGGAGAACCGGGCCCTGACGATCGGGATGCGGCCCGAGGTCGAGTTCTGCTTCGCCTATTCCGGCCTGACGCTGTCCCCCGAGGAGCGGATCGTGGGCGAGCGGATGAAGGAGCTCGCGGCCCACCTCGTGGCGCTGCAGAACGACGCCCTGTCCCAGTCCAAGGAGGAAGCCCAGGAGCAGGGCCACCTGAACCTCAAGGCCTACTTCCCCGAGCCCCGGCCCTACGCGGAGGCGCTGAATGGCCTGTACCGGACCCGCTACGACGCCCTGCGCGCCCTGCGGCCGGGACGCCCCGGTCCGCTCGAGGTGCTCTGGAACATCTGCGCCCAGTGGGTGTGCGGCAGCCTGGTGTGGCACCTCACCACGCCCCGCTACGACCTGGGGCAGTTCGAGCTCCTCGCGTAGGCCGCGCTGGCGGGCGGCGCCTTGACAGGCAAATACCTCGAACAGGGACAGAAGGGTCGGCTGAGTGGCGCGGCCTTCGGCACCTACGAGCAGTACCAGAACGAGCGCACGAACGAGCTCGCGCGCTCGGTGGTGGAAGGCGCCCTGGCGACGGGCGGTTGAGGCCGTGGGCTGAATTCAGTAAGGCGGCGGCATGCGCGCTCTCCTGATGCTCCCGCCGCTGTGCCTGCTCCTGTCCTGTGACTCCCCGACCCGCGCCCCCTCCGGTCCCGCGGTCCTGCCGGAGCACACCTCGTGTTCGGGCCGTCCCCTGGGCCCGGGAACCCATGACCGGACGCTCACCCACCAGGAGCGCACGCGGAACTACCGCCTCCACGTGCCGCCTGGCTATGACCCCACCCGGCCCACCCCGGTGGTGCTCGCCTTCCACGGCTTTGGCTCCAACGAGAAGGAGATGGGGGTCCTGACGCACCTGTCCGAGGAGTCCGATGCCCAGGGGTTCCTCGTGGTGTACGCGCGCGGGCTGGCGGCGGCGGATCTCGGCCAGGAGCCGGATCCGTCGTTCGGTGCGGCGGGCGCGTGGAACGCGGGGGTCTGCTGTGGTCCGGCCCGGGACGCCCAGGTGGATGACGTGGGCTTCGTGGACACGCTGCTGGCGGAGCTGGACACCCAGGTGTGTCTGGACACGAAGCGGGTCTACGCCACGGGATTCTCCAATGGCGGGTTCTTCTCCTACCGGCTCGCCTGCGAGCGCTCCGGGCAGTTCGCGGCCATCGCTCCCGTGGCGGGTGTGGAGAGCGCCACGCCGTGCTCGCCCACGCGCCCCGTGCCGGTCATGCACTTCCACGGCTCGGAGGATCGCACCATCGAGGAGCAGGGGGGCACGGCCTTCTTCCTCACGGGCCCCTACCCCTCCGTGACGGACACCGTGGCGCGCTGGGTGGCGCGCGATGGCTGCACCGGCGAGCCGCGCACCACCTTCCAGAACGGCGACAGCACCTGTGTCAGTTGGGAGTCGTGCGCCCAGGGGGCCACCGTCACCCGCTGCGGCGTCCAGGGCGGCGGCCACACCTGGCCCGGGGGCCCCGAGATTCCGGGGCTGGGCTACACCACGAAGGACCTGGATGCGACGCGTGAGATGTGGCGCTTCTTCGCCGCGCATCCCCGGCCCTGAGCATCCGGTTTCCGCTCTGCCCGCGCTTGCCTGAGCGCCTCGGAGCGGTGGTACAACACGGTGGGCTGTTCGTCCGTCACATCCTTCGCTCGAGGGCATCGATGAGTCCGCTGCGCAGCCTCAGAAGAACGGCGCTGGTGGGTGTTGTCTGGGTGGGAGGGGCGGCGAGTGCCTCGGAGCCCGTGGAGGTCCTCGACGCCGCGAGCGCGGAGCCTCCGCGCAACTACGGCAACCTGCGCGTCGGGGCCTCCACCTCCAGCCTGCGTCCGACGCTCTGTCTGGAGCTCTCGCCTCTCGAGATGCTCTCCCTGGAGGGATGTGGGACGGGCTCGGGCTTCCTGCACCATGACAAGGCGCCGGAGATCGCCCACTTCCGCTCCTGGCTGAAGCTCACGTCCTGGAAGCTGGGCGGAGTCTGGCTGCAACCCCGCATGGGCGTGGGCTTCGCGGAGCTGCAGGTGGGCGAGGACGGGGGAGGCTTTCATTTCGCGGGCGTGGGCGCCACGGGCGTGGAGACGGCTGGCCCCGAGGTGGGCGCCTCGCTGCGTCTGCTGTTGCCCGCCGTGGCCGGAATGGAATGGGTGGGCGAAGTGGGCGTGAGTGGCGCGTATTTCCATTACGCCCCCCTGCTCAACCTCCCGCAGTCTTCCTTCCAGCCGAGCGCGAGCCTCTCCCTGGGCGTTGGATTCTAGCGCCGCCCTCGCCCGGCGGACGCGCCGCGGGGCGAGGGCTTGAGCAGCCCGGAGGCTAGGGCAACTGCACGTTGCCGCCGAGGGCGGCGATGTACGTGCCCCCGCCGGAGTGCACCACCGTGTTGCCGAAGAAGGACCGGATCACGCTGCCCGTGGGCGCGGCGAGCGTGAAGGGCTGGGCGTTGGACACGTTGTCCATGGTCCCGAAGGGGCCGTGGGTCTTGCCACTCGCGGTGTGGATGCTGAGCTGCGCGACCTGCTGAAGGCCGAAGAAGACACCCGTGTAGCCGGTGAGCGACACGATCGCGTCATCGGTGAGGTCGATGGTGGTGGCGATGCCGCCCAGGCCTCCCTGGAGGGGCGCGGTGTTAGTGCCATAGCCAGGCTGAATGGCGTCGAGGATGTCGCCCGAGCGCACCACGAGGCTCGTCATGCGCCCCCAGTTGGCGACCGTGGGCAGGTTGTTCCAGCTCGTGCCCGAGCCTCCCACGGGACCCACGGGCCCATAGGGCATGCCCGTGTTGAACCAGTTCAGGATGAGGCTGCACCGGATGGCCGACAGGTCCCGCGTCACCGGCATGTGCAGCGGTTGGGTGATGTCCAGGCTGAGCACTCGCTGGATCTTCTCGCGGTTGCCCACCACCCCCTCATAGGTCCAGAGCTGGAAGCGGCCCATGATGGGATAGAGCATGCCGTACTGCCGCAGGATGTCGCCAATCCCATTGATCCACGTGGGCGTGCCCGAGATGGGGTTCTGCTGGTAGATCTGGGTGCTGAGCAGATCATTGGGGTCCTGGTTGTAGTCCGAGACCTGGGGCGAGAAGGTGTACTGGGTGAAGTAGACCTGCCCGTCGACGTAGCCGCGCGGATTGCCCGGGTCCTTGCCCGTGAGGGTGACGGAGGCCTTGCCGCCCACGAGGGGCACGGGGTTGCCGGACAGTTGCAGCCGTCCGGGGGGCGTCGAGAGGTTGTTCTCGTCGATGCCATGGGTGCCCGACGTGCCCAGGGTGCCGAGGGTGTAGGTCACCGCCGCGCTCGGATCCAGGGTGTTCAGGCTGACCTTCCACTGCTCCGTGCCCTCGACCCGGCCGAACTTGCGCGCGTAGAAATCGACGACATGCGTCTCTCCTCGCGGAAAGGAGGGGGTGGTCTGCATGCCCGGATTCATGCGGAAGATGAACTTGTCGGCGCGCAGGCTCAAACCCTCCGCGTTCTCCTCCAGCAGCGTCTGGGTCACGACGACGCCCTTGTCGTTCTTCGCCGTACTGCGCAGCGCGAGGGGCAGGTTGGCGAGGCTCTTGGGATCGACGGAGCCGAAGTTGGAGATCACCAGCATGCCGGACTGTTTGTCGATGAAGTCCGCGTTGGTGTAGTCGATCGACGGGACGACGGTCGTGTACGTCTTGGTGCCGCCCGAGACGGTGTAGTAGGCGAGCGACAGGGTGCCGAGCTTCTCCGACCACAGGGGGCGTCCCGGCAGCTCGACGGGCAGCGAGTTGGCGAGGTCGATCGTCAGCGAGGGGGTGCTGCTCTTCACGTCCAGCTGGGCCTGGGCCCACCACGCCGCGGGCTTCGTCGTTTGCGTGGGAGGCGCCAGGGTGCGCGCCGGCACGGCGAAGGTGGGCTCGTCATCCAGGCACGGCCCCACGGAGCCGACGACCTTCCCATAATTGAAGTTGAAGAGGGGCTGCTCGGGCAGGGGGATCGTCGTCTTGGGGTAGGTCCAGGGCGTGTAGGGCCGCTGGGCCGCCGCCAGGATGACCGGGCCGTACTGCTGTGCCGTGCTCTGCCCCAGCAGCTGCACGAGCAGCGAGTCGACGTAGCTCTGCGTGGGGATGAACCCCCGCCCAGGAGGCACGGGATTGCCATTGTCGTCGAAGTTCATCACGTAGTCCTGGAGACTCGTGAGCTGGCTCAGCACCGCCTGGGGAACACCTTGGGCCTGCATCGCCTGGAAGGTGTCGGAGGTGAAGGCATAGAGCTGGGGCGCGTTGTTGTGGGCGCTGACCACCAGACGAATGGACAGGCGGTTGGGTGACAGGGCCTGGAGCTTCTGGAGGAGCGGCGAGCCCGTGACATTCCATTTCAATTGGGTGAGCGTCGACTGATAGACGGCCGAACCGCTCGCGGAGTTGCGGGGCGAGTTGGGCCCCTGCGAGTTGCCCCAGATGCCGTTGAAGGCCACCGGCGAGAAGACGCCCTGGACATAGGCGCCGCTGAAATCGCCGAGCATGACGGTGAGGCCCCAGATCTCACTGCCGTTCTGTTGCATGGGATCCAGGTCCACCATCTTGGGTGGAGCCCCCGTGTACAGGGCCGTGACCGAGCTGCCCAGGAGCGGATCCTGGGTCACCCCGGGGGCCTCGACGGTCGTCACCTGGCAGTTGATGAGATCGAAGACCCCATCCCCCTTGGGCTCCCAGTACAGCTCGATGTTCTCGGCCTTGAGCGAGTCCGCGTTGTAGTTGGCCGGGTTGTAATTGTTGGGCGTGTTGTTGATGGTGGAGGGCGAGGCCTGGAAGGTCCCCGAGAAGTTGATGCGCGGCAGGTCGAGATAGCTCATGGCGGTCGGCTCGGGGCGCTAGTGGCTGGAGAGGTAGGGATTGCAGGTGGTGGGCAGGGCACCGTTCTCGCATCCGCCCGGCATCTGGACGTTGTGGAACAGGTGGCTCAACCCCACGGGCGGCAGGTTCTGGAGGTTGGTGGACCCCTGCATGTTGTGGCAGCTCAAGCAGTTGTAGGGGTTGCTCACCGCCGCGACGCCGTTCTGGACGAAGGTCTCCATGGAGGTGTTGGCGGCCGACAGCGAGCCCTGCTGCGCTTGCAGGTAGGGGGGCAGGGTCCCATTGACGGTCCACACGTTGCCCACGAGCTCGTAGTTGGCCCAGACCTTGTTGATGCGGGTGGGGTTGGCCTGGATGAGCGCCTGGACACTGGCGTTGATGGACTGCATGGCCGCGCTGCTCTGGGCGAGCATCTGCTTCGTCTTGTCCTGACAGGCGAACTGGTTGGGATTGGCCTCGCAGTCATCCCCCGCCGGGAAGGTCCCCACGGCCGAGTCCCCCTCGGGATGCATGCGGCAGACCTGGGCGGGCTTGCCCGCCTGATAGGTGTTGGTCACGCACTGGGTGCAGCTCGGGTTGTAGAAGTTCCACGCGCCGCCGAGCGGCGGGGGGGCCGAGGTGTTGCTGCAATCGGGCGCGTTGTTGCGGTGCTCGAACGTGGCCCAGATGAGCGCCGGGAACTTCGGCGTCTTGGACACGATGTGCATTCCCGTCAGCCCCAGGTTGACCTGGCGGCAGGGCCCGCCCTTGTACTGGATGACGCCGGGGACCACGTAGTAGAGGCCCGAGGACACACCCGCCTCATCGAGCACCATCCAGCTCGTCTTGAGCTCGACGGCGGTGTCGGGCAGGGCCAGGTCCGGGTACTTGCTGCTCAGGTCGATGCCCTTGTTGCCCGGCAGGAGCGGGCCCGCGCAGTGGGCCTTGTAGAGCTGACAGGACGTGAGCATGTCGTAGGCACTCTGATTCACGGACATGCTGTAGTAGACGAACTCGCCCTTCAAATCGATCAGCGGCTGATCCGCTCCGGCCTGCTTGGTGATGTCGGAATAGAGGCGGGGCGTCTTCCCGGACACCGCGGTGCGCTTGGCGGCGGTGGAGCAGGAGGTCGGCGGCTCCTGGCCCCACGGCGTCGGCGTTCCGTCCTTGATGAAGATGCCATACGAGGGCATCCACGTCTCGAATTGCAACTGGTTGGGATTGCCGCTGGCGGGCTGGACGAGCGCGAGCATGCTCTGCCACATGAACTGCTGGAAGTCGCACATCGACTCGTTGCCAGGCACTTCGCTCGGCAGCGTGGCGTTGGTGAGCCAGGCGGGGTCCGCCTGACACGCCCCCGACGGGACCGCCGCCAGGGCCATCCGAGGCGCGGCCTTCTCGACGTCGACGACGGGCTTCGTGGAACACGCCACGAGTCCCAGGGCACCGAACGCCATGGACAGCGGGATGAACGGTTTGAGCGGCACGGAGGTCTCCTCAGAGCGATGTCGACAGGGAAAAGCCCTGACGTCCGCTAGGAGACTATCCGATCCGTACTTGGGGTGACATTTCCGGCGCGGAGTGCACCCGGGAGTCCGCGCCCAGGAACATCGATGATTCGCGCAACTACCGGGGCAGCACCTTGCCGGCGAACGTGCCACTCAGGTCCCCGAACGCGTGGAGACTGAAGACCATGGTGGACTGGAACTCGAAGGCGCTCAGCGCGGGGTAGCCCGCGCTGTCCACGGTGCCCAGGAACGGCTGGCTGGCCCGCGAGAGGAAATCGAGCGGCGAGCCGCTGCCGACACCGTCGATCCAGAAGGCGCCCAACACCTGGTATCCGTCCGGCAAGCGGTTCACGGTGAAGGTGATGGGCTGCCCCGTGAAGAAGGGCGACACGTGCTTCTCCAGCAGGGCCCCGTCCGCTCCGCCGAACTGCACGGTGATGGGACCGGTCTCCACGGAGATGCCCCTCGGGCCCACCGAGCCGTCCTTGATCACGCGAGCCGCCTCGAAGCTGATGACGAAGGGCACGCTCTTGCCCACGAGCGACTTGAACTCGGAGTCCTCGGGACCCTCGTGCAGGGAGAACGTCAGGAGGCCCGAGATGTAGCCCCCTTTGTTCACCGTGATGCCCACGTCCACGCCGCCGCTGCCCGCGAGATTGAAGAGGTAGCGCACCTGGGTCGTCTGCCCCTTGAGCACCGAGAACGTCAGCACGGTGGACGACAGCAGCTCGGCGGCCAGGGTCGTGCCGGGCGCCGACAGGCGCTCCAGGTGCCAGTCCCCGCCCAGCTCGAGGGTGTAGTCGCCCGGCACGAGCGGCACGGTCAACGTGTCGGCCGACGTGTCCGTGATGGACACCGTCTGGGGGCCCGTGAGGGTGAACGTGGCGCCCACCAGCTTGACCGTTCCCTCGGGACTCGGCGCGGTCAACGGCAACCGCAGCGCTCCCTGGGTCTGCTCGGACGGCGGCGGCGCCATCTCGACCGGACCCCCACAGGCCACGACCATCAGCGCGAGGACACACGCGCCCCACTTGCTCATCCCCATTCCGTGACTCCTCTCCCGTGAAGAGGCCTCAGCAATAGGAACGGTCGCGGGATCCGGCAATCGTTGGGGGCGCGATTACTCGGAGTTGTTCACCTTCGCATCGACGGGATTAAAGTCGCGCGTCGCCCTGGCTCGCGGAGACGATCACGTGATGACCCTGCGCCCCGTTTCGGAGGAAGACCTCCCGCGCTTCTTCGAACACCAACGCGACCCCGACGCGCTGCGGATGGCCGCCTTCTCCTCGCGCGAGCGCGACGCCTTCCTGACCCACTGGCGCACGAAGGTCCTCCGCCCCGAGAACGTGACCCGCACGATCCTCGTGGACGGAGTCGTGGCGGGCTACGTCAGCAGTTGGGACCAGGACACCCAGCGGCTCATCGCCTATTGGGTGGGCCGCGAGCACTGGGGCCAAGGCCTCGCGACGCGGGCGCTCGCGGCGTTCCTGGCGCTCGAGCCGATACGTCCCCTGCATGCGTGGGTCGCCCAGCACAACGGGGCGTCGATCCGCGTCCTCGAGAAGTGCGGCTTCCGCCCCGTGGCCCAAGCGCAGCCGGAGCACGAGGACGGCATCGCCGAGGTGCTCATGCGGCTGGGACCCCCCTAGCCCCCGACCTGGAATCACGCGCGCCAGGCCGCGGCATGCTCCCGAGCGAAGTCCACCAGGTCCCGTGGAGGTCGGCCCGTCACCCGCTCCACGGCGTCGGTCGTCCGGTCCTCCGACCCCTGGGAGATGGCCACATCCGAGGCCGACAGCAGCGCGGCGTAGTCTGGCGGCAATCCGTGGCGGACCCAGTACGCGGTGTACTGCGCCTCGGAAAGGGAGACGTGGCGCACGGCCCGGCCCCGCGCGGCGCCGAGGATGTCGGCCACCTCCGCGTAGCTCAGCGTCCGGGGCCCCGTGATCACGTGCTCGGTGTTGTGCGCCGTCGGATCGATGAGGGCCCGGAGGCCCACCTCCGCGATGTCTCCCGCGTCGATGAAGGGCACGCGCCCCTCCCCCGCTGCGGAATAGAGCGCGTCCTCATCGCGCACGTCGTCCCGGGAGGGACCCTCGGAGAAGTTCTGCATGAACCACGAGGGGCGCAGCACCGTCCACTCCGGCGCGCGCTCGTGCAGGAAGCGATGCAGTCCGCCCATGAACGGCCCTCCCTCGGGAACCGCCGAGGAGCTGAGCAACACGAAGCGGCGCATCCCCGCCCCGAGTGCCCGCTCGATGAAGGTTTTCATGGGAGCGGCCGGATCGGGCACGCCCTCGGGAGCCACGAGGTAGACCCGCTCCACGCCCTCCAGGACGGCGGCATGACCCTCCGGCCGCAGCCAGTCGAAGCGCGCGGCCTCCACCCCGTCGGGCGCCTGACCCGAGCGGCTCGCGAGCCGCACCGGCCAGTCCAGCTCCCGCAGCCGCCGCACCAGTCGCGCGCCCGTCTTGCCCGTCCCCCCCGTCACCAGGATCCGAGGCTTGCTCATGACCGTCCCCCCTCCGCGCGCCTCGCCCGCTGGACGACGCGAACCGGCCGCGCGGTGGCGGCGCGGCCCTCGGCCTTCTGCTGGATGTCCATCGCACATCCTCCCGTTGACGTGGAACGGTGGCGTTCCACGGTCACCAGTAAGCAGGGGCCCGCAACAGTCCCAGTCGTGCGTCGTGAGGAGCGTCCAAAAGCCGAAGCTTTCCAACGAGCCGCCCATGCCGAAGACCTTGGCCTCGCATTCGAAGTGGACGAGCAACCGGACCTTGTCCGAACCGATGGGGCTGGGAACTCTCTTGGCCGTCCAGAGCGAGGTATCCGTTTGCCAGGACCCTCTTGTACTGCTCGATCACCGAGTATGAGCATTACCCCAAGCACTCGGTGTAGAACTTCTCCTGGGCTTGCTTGTCGAAGAAGCGCTTCCAGAAGTCCGTCGCGTTGCGCCGGCTCAGGCCTGCGGCGCCGTCCAGACCAGGTTCCACAGGTGGCCGTCGAGGTCCTCGAAACCCTGGTCATACATGAAGCCGTGGTCCTCGGGCGGATGCGGCGTCCGGCCGCCGGCGGCGACGGCCTTGGCGATCAGGGCGTCCACTTCGTCCCGGCTCTCGCAGATCAGGCAGATGACGACCTCGTTGGCCTCCTTCGCCTGCACGACGGGCTTGTCGATGAGGGTCTTGAAGAACGCCTCGGCCGTCAGCATGGCGTGAATGCTGCCCTCCGCGATGATCATGAACGCCGCGCTCTCGTTGCTCATGCGTGGATCGAAGCTGAAGCCGAGCGCGGAGAAGAAGGCCTTGGACTTGTCCAGGTCCTTGACCGGAAGGTTGAAGATGACCTGCTTGTTCATGACGTCCCCATGTCGAAAGGTGGGTGGAACAACGCGTTCTGCCCCGGACGACGAACGACGATGCAGGGGATCGACACGCGCGAACGAATTTTCGCCGCGGCGCCGCGCACCCGACTGCTTCACGGTCGAACGGTGCTGGCGTGTGTGTCCGTGGAACCGTGACCTGCCCCTCGAACTCACGGAGCAGGGCGTGGCCGCCGTACTCCAGGCGGCGCGCGGAGGGGCGGGCCGGTCAGCGCGAGGGCTCGTCCCGAGGCAGGGCCATGGGCGCTTCTCCACCGAGGCCCTGGAAAAAAGCAAGGGGCGCCTCATGGGCGCCCCCGGGAACTCCGTGAGGCTCAAGGCCTCCCGCGACACCTGCTCAGGGGCGGCACATGCCCACGGCGTGCGCGAACCAGCTGGAGGCGTTGGTGTTCGGATCCAGGTCACAGACGCTGAGCCCTTCCGCCCGAGCGGGGGCCGATACCGCGAGCACCGCGAACACAGCCATGGCCACCACCGCGGAAGCAATCTTGCTCTTCATGGTTTCCCGCCTTGCTGGAAATATTCGACTACCCTGAAAATATATCGAGTCCTGGGGCTGGCTGTCAACAGGAGCTGACGCCTCCGGAGTGGGCTCAGCGGCTCCAGCAGACGGCGGCCGGGGAGCGGCCACAGGCGGCCGTCGCGGTGGCCTCGCACTGGCCATAGACCACGCCGGTCCACCCCGACCACTTGCTCTCCGTGCCGGTGCACTTCCAGGTGCACTGCCGCCCGCCAGCGGCCCAGCCTTCACAGACGGCCTGCTCGGTCGCGCCGAGCTGCTCGGCGGCTTCTTCCTCCGGGGAGGGAGCGCCGCAGGCGGTGAGGAGGAGACCAGACACGAGGCCGAGGAACAGGGTCTTCATCTTCATGGGCAAATCCTTGGGGAACGAGGGGTCCGTGTGGAGCGAGCCAGGCGCTACTTGCTCCAGCAGGCGCCGTACGCGGTGCGTCCGCACGCGTTGTTGGCGAACTCCTGGCACTGATTGTGGGCGACGGTGCCAGACGTGGTGGTCCACCACGTGGAGTCGCTGTAGCACTTGAAGGAACAACGCCGCGCTCCCGAGTCCCAGCCCTCACAGAGGGCGCTCTGCGACGTGGCCAGCTCGTCCGTGGGAATCTGCAGTTCCTCGGGGCCAGGCGCTCCGCAAGCGGCGAGCAGCAGACCGGAAACGAACGCCATCAGCAGTGTCTTCTTCATGGTCGGGATCCTCGGGGAGCGCCAGCGGCGGCTCGGAATAGGATTCCCGTATTCAACCGTATTTCACGTTTTACGGCAAGAGCGACAAAAACACGTTTGAGCGGAAATGTAGCTTGAAGTGAGTCCAGGGCGTACGCGGTAGGCATTGGGAGTCGTGCCGCCCCAGGGGAGAGGGATTACACCCCGCGGAGCGGTCCAGGAGGCGGTGAGGAGACTGCTAGGTTGATGCGCATGAATCTCTTGTCCCTCTCCACCGAAGAGTTCTTGAACACCATCGATTCGCACGTCCAAGGACGCTTCGACTCGAAAACCCACCCCCAGGCGGACATCTCCCGCGAGGACTGGGAGTCATTGACGAGGGCTGGCCTGCTTCTGCCCGCGTTGCCGAAGGAGTACGGCGGCAGGGACAGCCACGTCGAGATGTGTCGACTGATCGAGCGCATCTCCGAGCACAGCCTGCCCCTGGGCATGTGCACGATGGTGGTCAGCTTGCTGTTCTTGCGCCATGTCGCCAAGAACGGCACCGACGCGCTCAAGCAGGAGGTGCTTCCGCTCTTCGCCCAGCAGCCGCTGATCGGCGGCTTCGCGCTGACCGAGCCCGATTGTGGCTCATCGATGTCGCGCATGACCACGAGCTTCGAGGAGGTCGACGGCGGCTACCGGATTCGCGGTCAAAAGCACTGGCAGGCCTTCAGCGGGAGCGCTCACTGGTGGGTCGTGAGCGCGCGGCACGTGGACAGGTCGACCAAGCGGTATGCCTACTTCGTCGTCAAGCGGACCGAGGGGTTCAAGACGGTCGAGCGGTATCGCCCCCTGGGACTCAAGCTCATCGATTACGGGCTCAACGAGATCGACGCCTTCGTCCCCAAGCACCGCAAGCTCCAGTGCGAGGAGCACGACTTGAGCGGGGCGCTGGAGATGCTCTGCCCTCCGCGGATCAGCATGGCCGCGCTGGCGAGCGGCTTCTTGAAGCGCATTTCCCGGGACGCGCAAGCGCGGGCGGAGGAACGGCGGATAGGCCCCGTGCGCATCGCCGACATCGGCTACGCGCGGTACCGGCTCAAGTGGATCGAGTCCTCGATGACCATCTGCGAGGCCGCCTGTCGCTACCTCGAGGCCGAGGCGGACCTGCGCGAGGACATGATGGGGAGTTTCTTCGCGGTGCAGGCGATCAAGACGCTGTGCACCGACCGCATGCTCGCCTCGGCGCTCCACTACCAGCAGATGTGTGGCGGCGAGGGCTACCGCTTCGGCGCGCCCTCGAACATCGCGGCGCAGGCGGCCCTCGACGCGCGGGTCTTCCCCATCTTCGATGGGAACAATGATCTGCTGAACCAGCAACTCGCGGAGCACTGCCTGCGCGCGGCCCGGGGCCGCACGCTGAGCGAGTTCCTCGCCGCCCATCCGCTCACGGGGCCCGCGCTCCCGCACGTGGACGTGGCCTTCCTCGATCGCGAGCTGACCCAACCGCACCAGGTCCTCGCCGGCAGGGCGATCGCGACCCTGTTCGGGATGACGCAGGTCATGAAGTACACGAAGGACGGTGGCCCCAGGGCGCGCAGGGCGATCGAGTTCTTGAAGGCCGATCTGCGCACGATCGCCGGGGAGATGGCGCTGCTCGATACGGGCTGCCTCGCCGATTGATCGCGGCGCGAGCCCCGTCCCTCGACCGGGCCTGGCTCAGGAGGGCTCGGGAACGAGGATGTGCATCACCCCGCCCACCCGGACCGAGGGCACCTGACGCCGCGCGAGATCCCTCGGCGAGTTGACGATCTCGTGCCAGGGACAGGTCACGCACTCCGTGGCCTCGTCCCAGGTGCCCAGGCTGAGCGGGCCCCCGCGGTGCTTGCATTCGTCCCGGATGACCACCAGTCGGCCCGCCTGGCGCAGGCACAGGTAGCGCGCATCGCCGACGCGCACCTGACTCCAGTGCCGCGCCTCCAGCTGAACCCTCATCCCCGGCCCACCGGCCGCTCGGGTGCCACGGACAGCCGTGCGCCCTCGCTCACGACGCGGGCGCCCACCATCCGGCCCGCGGGCACGCGCACGGCCTCCCCCGCCCCCAGCCGCCGCGGCTGGAGATAACCCGCGTCCACCTCGACCTCGCCCCGCGCCACGGCCACCACCGTGTCGACGTCACACACCCGGGGCTCCAGCAGGAACCCCCGGGGGCGCTCCTCGGCGAGCGACAGGTCCACGGGTCCGGAGGCCGCCGCCCCGCCCGTCAACAGCGCATCACAGAAGTCCATCTGGGCCAGGAAGTCGCGCTCGGTCAGGTCCCCCAGCAGCCGGTAGGTCTCGATGCCGCGCACCATGGCGGGAATGACCGCGTCCCCGTACTGCCGCACCATCGGGCGCATGAGCTTGTCGAAGGCCATGCGCCGGTGGTGAAGGTCGATGCCGGCGTGCTCGTCGAAGTAGCCCGTGTCTGTCTTCTCCCTGCCAAACACCTTCTTGAGCAGTTGGCCGAAGCGGCGATGGAAGTATGGATTGACCGCCTCCGCCCAGTACAGCCCGCCCAGGGACTCGAACCAGCTGGGCTTGTGGACGGTGGTCCAGAAGAAGTAGTTGGTCAGCAGCAGCGAGCTGGGCAGATACCAGTAGTAATACGTGTGCATCCGCGCGCTCAGCCCCACCGACTCGATCGTCTTCACGAAGAGCGTGGAGTGCTTCTTCTGGTGCACCCCGTAGCCGAACTCGTCGATGAAGATCTTCATCATCTCCGACTGCGCCGGGCCGTAGTTGCCGGGCAGGGCCAGGGCCATCTGCGAGGCCTCGGCGAGGAAGTCGACCGCGAGCTGCACCAGATAGGCCCGGGCCGCCTGCTGGGGATGCGGCGAGGCCTCGATGCGCAGGCACAAGTCGCTGGGGGTGGCCTCGTAGTCCGCCAGCAGCCGGGTGCAGTACTCCTCCAGGTGCTCGATCGTCCAGGGTCCGTCCACGGAGATCTCCCGGGACAGGAAGTCGAAGCACGTGCGATCGAGCGCGGGCCGCACCAGCGCGTTGGCCGCCACGAATTGCGGCGCGTAGAAGCCCTGGAAGGCCCGCGTGTCCGCTTCGGAGAAGCGCCCCTCGGGCAGGTAGAGGTTGTTCTGCTGGTAGATGTTGAAGAGCAGCCGGTTGAGCACGAGCGAGCGCTGGGTCAGCAGCGTGTCGGGCCGCAAGGGCTCGTCCAGGGTCTCCACCGGAAGCGCCGACAGGTCCGTGGGCCGGTGATACGGGCTCTCCAGCAACCAGTCCGCCGCGGGCCGGTACGGTTCACAGGACTGCAGCCCCTTCCAGAAGGGGTCGATGTGGCGCGTGTCGAACATGGCGAGATGTACTCACAGAACCCGGGCGGGCAAGCAGGGCGCGGAGGCCCCGGGAAGACGAATGTGTCCTCCGTGACGCTCCCCACCCCTTCCCTACAACCTGGGCGGCGATCCCCTGAAGATCAAGGCGCGAGTGCCCACCCGCCAGGCAGGCCCTCCCAGGCACGGAGCCCCATGAACGACGTGACGACCCGCGGCGGCCTGCTCGAGACCGCCGAGCAGCTGCGGCAGCACTACGGCGAGCCCTACGCGCTCGCATTCACCAAGGAAGTGGACCACGTCCATCCCCAGTACCGGCCGTTCATCAAGGCCTCGCCCTTCGTCGTGCTGGCCACGGCGGGCGCGCACCATGTCGACTGCTCGCCCCGGGGCGACGGCGCGGGCTTCGTCGAGGTGTTCGACGAGCGGACGCTGCTCATTCCGGACCGCCCGGGCAACAACCGCATCGAGAGCCTGCTGAACATCGTGGAGGATCCGCGCGTGGCGCTGCTCTTCCTGGTGCCGGGCGTGGGGGAGATGATGCGCGTGCGGGGCCGGGCCTCCATCTCCATCGAGCCGCGCTGGCTGGAGCGCTTCACGAGCCCGGGCAAGAGCCCGCCCAAGACGGTGCTCGTCGTGAAGGTGGAGTCCGTGTACTTCCAGTGCGCCCGCGCGCTGATTCGCGGCCGGGTGTGGGACCCGAGCACCCACGTCGCGCGCCACACCCTGCCCAGCGCGGGAGACATGCTCGCCGCCATCAGCCGGGACCGCGTCGACGGCAAGGCGTACGACCAGGAAGACGAGGGGGAGCTGTAACGAGGCGCCATGAACTCCTGCCCCCTCGCGTCACCCCAAGGCATACGCGGTACGCGTTGATTCTCCACGTGGCGGCGGAAATCGAACAACAGAGGACCCATCCATGCGCCTTCGCACGTGCATCGCACTTCTGCTCCACGTCTCCGCCTGCGCGACGTCAGCGCCGAGCAAGGATGAGACCGAGGACTGGAACTCGAAGTATGCCAACCTCCAGCGGGCGGCGGCCCTCCCTTGGACGGATGGGGGACGGTGCGTGGTCCAAGAGGCTTCGCGGCCCTGGCCCGTATTGGCGGAGCGCTGCTATCAGGCCCTCGACCATGACCGGGTTGAGTTTCACGACCCCTCGGGAAGATGTTGGATGGCCTCTGCTGGGGCCGCGG
Organism: Archangium primigenium; assembly: GCF_016904885.1. Classification (NCBI taxonomy): domain Bacteria; kingdom Pseudomonadati; phylum Myxococcota; class Myxococcia; order Myxococcales; family Archangiaceae; genus Melittangium; species [Archangium] primigenium. The sequence goes on along the minus strand of NZ_JADWYI010000001.1, from coordinate 2,311,978 downwards.
CCATGGGGCTCGGTCTGTGCGTCCTGGCGGCGCCGGAGATTGCCGTGGGGGCGGTGGTGGTGACCGGCGTCGTGGTGGTGGGCGTCCTCATCAAAGAGGCCCTGGACACATACGAACTGAGGAGGGGTCGCCCCGAAACGCGCCCGGTGCTGGAACCGCACCCCGTACCTGTCACCAAGACCGCACCGATGAAGGCCACACCAGGACAAAGGCCCAAGCCGGAGCCAAAAGGGCCGGATTACCCTCCCGTGGGTCCAACCGAGGTCACGGAGAGCGAGCGCCGCCGCAGGTGCGAGCCCATACCCGTGCCGCACGAGGGCAAGGATGACGCGCACAACAGGTGCGCCGATCAGTTTCCGCCCAACCGCTACCCCGGAATGGATGTACTCGTGAACGGTGTGAGCTTCGATGCGCTGCAAGTCGGCGCGCGTGTGCTGTGGGAAATCAAGACCCATCGATTTGATACGTACCCTGACTTCGTCCAGGACAAGGAAATCAAGCGGGAGCTGAAGCAATTGCGCAAGCAGCGCGACGCTGCTCGACACTGCGGATATGCTTACGTTGTGGGGGTAAGCACCGAGGAGCACAAGGACGCGCTGCTGCAGGAGGATCGGTTCCTCAAAATCGTCGTCACAGGGTGCACTCGATGACTCGACGAAAGAAACTCGGCATCATCGTCTATGCGCCTGCTCTGGTGCGCGAAGACGGTCGCACACTCGAAATTGTCCAGGGGATGGAACAAGCGCTTCCCGGCTTGCGCATGGCGTGGGAGGTTTCTGAAAATGGGCGACCCATCGCATTGCCGCAGCGCGACACATGGCTCGTAGGGAGAACCAAGGACGGGGAGTTTCCTCTGGTATGCAACGGCGATGAGCGCTCTCCCATTACCGTGTATGGGTTACAAACCTCCGCCCCCCACGCCCCTGGCGGTCAGCAGCCGCTGCTCGATGTTCACGCCAAGCTGCCACTCGACGCAGTCGTCATCTCGGCAGCGGTGGAGATGCTGGAACGCATCGCGGAGGGAGCCCGCGCATTCTGGGGGCATGCGACGCCGGGTGAAGCCGCTCTGGACATCGCGTATCAAACCGCACCGACGCTGGAAGGACCGCCATCCCCACGCCGGGGGTTGCCCGCCCTGAAGCTCTTCGAGCACATCCGTTCGCCCGAGATTCCTGCCTACCTTGGATGGCTGAATTACTGGTCGGCCGCTGCCGCACGGGCCATTGGCTTTCCGGACCCAGCACGTGATTCGGAACTGCTGTCACGTGCGCGGCGGACCGCGACGGGTGGGTGGCTCGTGCAGCTTACCGATACACCGCTCGACCTGGACAACCCCGCCCACCTGGACGCGCTTAAGCAGGCCTACGAGCGCTTCCCGGAGGTCGGCGGGCGCTCCGCTCCTTAAGGACGACGCCCGCCCGCTCCCACGAGCAGAGAGCGCCGCAAGCACGTCGTGCACATCAAGTGCGTGAGAGCCACGTAACTGGGGCAAGCTCAAGGTACGCCGTTTGGCGGCGGAGTTCGGTTTTCGCCTACACGTGCCCTTACGCGAACCACAGAAGAAGAAGGCCAAGCGCCAAAGGCACTAGAAAGCACGGCGCTGGGTGGTGGAGCGAACCTACGCCTGGCTCACGCGTTTCCGTCGATTGCTGGTGTGTAGGGAGAAGCGCGAAGACACCTCCCTGGGGATGCTGCACTTCGCCCTGGGCATCATTACTTGGCGCCACGTCTTCCTACCAAAATATGTTCTTAGCGGATTAAGAGAGCCTAACTCAACCTCCGGACGAGGATGAGGCAGCAGGCGAGCTGGAGGAAGGCGAAGTGGATGTCGTCGCGCACTTCGTAGCGGATGACAAGGCGGCGAAAGAACTTCAACCAGGCAAAGGTCCGTTCCACCACCCACCGGTGGCGGCCCAGGCGAGTGGAGGACTCCACGCCCCGGCGAGCAATCCTCGGTTGGATGTGCCGCTGACGCAGTCCCTGGCGCACACGCGGATAATCGTAGCCCTTGTCCGCATGCAATTTGCCGGGCCGCCTGCGCGACGCGCCCCGCGGAGACTTCACGCGAGGAATCTCGTCCACGAGCGGCAGCGCCTCACGACTGTCATGCGTGTTGGCCGGAGTGAGGGACTCGGCCAGCGACAGGCCCGCGCCGTCGGTCACCAGGTGGTGCTTGCTGCCCGGACGCCCTCGGTCCGTCGGGTTGGGGCCGGTGAGTAGACCCCCCTTTTTGCCGGCACCGACGTGGAGTCGATGGCGGCTCGTTTCCAGTCAATCAGGTCCTGGCCTCCCAACTCCGCCTCCAGCAGTCGCTGGAGGCGTTCCCACACTCCCGCTTCGGCCCAGTCGCGTAGGCGTCGCCAGCACGTCATGCCGCACACGCCGAACACCTCGGCGGGCAGCAACTCCCAGGGGACGTTGGCCTTGAGCACGAAGATGATGCCGCGCAGCGCGAGCCGGTCCTCTTTCCAGGGCCGCCCGCCCTTGGGTTGAGGAGGATGGACGGGCAGCAGGTCCTTCACGCGCACCCACAGGACGTCCGGCAGCAGTTCTCTGGCCATACCTCCAAGGTGGTTACGCCCAGGCTACTCCGCAAGTTAAGTTAGGCTCTCTAAGCCCAGTGTAATCTCTCCAGGTATCAGCAGCCCTGACACAGGAAATAGGCACTTACTTGAGACGGGCCAGTTGCGAAAACTCTTCACCGTCCATGAGGCGAAGACCTTCCGCCTTCGCCAAGCGCCGACTTTCCCCCGTGAAGGTGCTCGTCGTGGCGACCATGCCACGGGTTCCGTCAGGGTAGGCCCGCATAGCGCCCAACAGTTCCCGCAGAATCGCAGGTCCTACCTTCCTGTGCGGTGCGTAGCACTTGCACTGGATGACCCAGCGCTCAGGTTCGCCCGACCCTTCAACGCCGCGCGTGGCATACACATCGACACCTTGGTCCCCACGCCGCGAGGCAGCAGTGTGCTCCACGACGAAGCCTAATCTCTCCATGAGGCAATTCACGTCTCGTTCAAACTGAAACCAGTTCGCGCCTCCTGTCACCGACTGGCCAGGGTCCCAAACCTCATAAAGCGAGAGGAGCGCTGAGCGGCTGCGGTAAATGACGGTTCGTTCATTCTTCCCTCGCTCATGCGGCCGAACGAACGTGTAGTTCTCCGGAACGGGAAAGCCGTAGCGCTGCCCCAGTGCCCGCTGATGTTCGGACGCTCGCGTTGCACGTCTCAGGTGCGCGCGTACATAGTGAGCTCGGCGCTCCTCTTGGTTGAGTTCGCGCATGCAATTCTCTACTGCAGGTCTTCCGACGTATCTGATCCGAGGCAAGTAAACAACGACAGGGCTATCCTCCTGTCCGCGCTTCACCTGCCCCTGCCGCAGTTGTCGAGCCACGGTGGAGAAAACACGCTCCCGATCCTCCACCACCACGAAGTCGCGAAACAGAGAAGCCAACAGGAGCTTGAGCGCTGCGTGGGCGCGAGCGGGCTTGTCCGTTTCCGGGTTCAGAGAGAGGAGACCATTGCAGACCACGAGTTTCTCACGAGTGTCCAGCGCAAGTTCTGCGTACTCGCCGGTTGGCCCGCGAGCGACAAAGGCGATGTCTGAACCGTGCTCCCAAGCCTGAAACCGCGCAAACGGCCCCACCTGTAGTTCGAAGATGGCGCCTGGCTCTAGCGCCCATCGGCGATGTGCAAGCGCCTCGTCAATCAAGACATCCGCGGCAGCATCAGTCGGCGACGTTTCTTCAGCAAAGGGAAACCCCAGCCACGAGGCCGACTGAGGCCGCAAGTCCATTGGGACATCCTCCCCCCCAATGTGATGTCCGGTGTTGATGTGAAGCGCCGAGCTTTGCCGAGCCCAATAATCCTCTGCCGCAAAGGTTTCGGAGAAGCGCTCTGGCAGAATTTGCAGCGCGCGCAACTCTCCGGTGGCGAAGTCCAACCATGGGAGGAAACGGCCCTCACGAGTCAGGTGCGTTCCGAGAAGGAATGCTTGAGTAGCGGCCGTCTTTAGAACGCAGTGGGCATGTCCACTGATTTCGTGGGTGTAGGTGTCGAACTCGTGGTCCGCAGCAAGGAACTTCAGAAAGGACGCGCCGCCCTTGCTTCGAATCTCCTGAAGAGCTTCCAGTGCATCTTTGGCACCCCAGTTCGGCCGCGCTGTGATGTTAGCTAAAGGGCCAAAGGCGTCAGGTGGAATCCGACCAAGTTGAGTGAGGGGCGGCGCTCCCTGAGCCGCTACCGCCAGTTCAGAGAGAGCAAGCACAGAGCGCCGATATTCATTGGCCCACCCCAGGGATAGTCTTTCACCGGGAGTAGCCTGGCTCCGTAGGCCTGGGTGCAGACCGAAAATATGCCAGAACGAGGCACGCTCATCGGGCATGAGGGGTACATGATCGGCTACCCTCGCCCATTGGGCATCAAAATCGGGTTGTTGGCCCAAATCGAGGGAGAGGGCGGCGACACACCGCTCCCCTCGAACAATGACGACCGTGCAGCTACCTGTCTTCAGGTCGTGAAACGCTTGCTGCGTCGACGGTAGGAACGTGCAACTTCCTCCCCCTTTCCAGTACAGCGAGACGGTGAGGGTGGCCCCAAACTCGGAATCCCAACCGTAAGAGTAAAAGAAGTAGTTGCCGGATGGCTGAAAGGTCCCGTCCACGAGAAAAAACAGGGTGGGCGAAGCCCCTGCGGTCTGGAACCCCACGTGGCCCGGATTGGTCTTGAGGATCTTGAGGACGTCAGTGGTTAGCAGGCGATGTGGCAGCGGTTCGATGAGCCGCGCATGCTGCCGGGGAACAGTCCCAGGGGGGCCGAGTTTTTCAAGATTCACAGTTTTTACCTCCGAAGCTTGCTGGTAACCCGACAGCGATGGCACTGCGTGGGACAGGTCGTGCACGCCCCGAAGTTCCTGTTACTCCACTCCTCTCAAACGAGAAGCCTACGCACTCGCGGGTAAGCTGCGTCAGGCTGGCCTGTCAGGTCACAAAAAAAGGGAGGGCGCGTGCTTGGCGTGCCCTCCCTCGACTTTTCCACAGTAGGAGCGACGGGAGTTAAACCCGCCGCTCAGAGGGGACCGAAGGCCTCCTCCAGGAACTGGCGCATGAACGCGGGCCGCTGCTCCAGGGCCGTGCGCAGCGAGGCGACGTCCGCCGACCAGTCCTCCAGCGAGAGCGGATAGCCCCACCGGTTGATGTGCGCGGGCATCTCGGGCGCGATCAGCGCCTCCAGCGCATCCACGTGCGCCGTCATCCGCTCCTCCGTGAAGGTGTGGTCCAGGTGCCAGCGGAAGCGCTCGATGAACCGGGCCTTGAACTCCGGCGACTGGAGCAGAGCGCGCACGAGCGCCACGCTGGGCTCCGGCAGCTCGTCACCCGTCAGCAGCCGCGCCAGCGAGTTGGCATCCGGCCCCGACACGAAGGCGAGGTCCAGGTCATACAGCAGCCAGCGCCAGCGGCCATCGCCGTCCGTGGACGTTCCCCCCGGGTTCTTCCCCGTGAAGCGCCACCACTTGGCGTTGTTGTGGGGCCAGTCCTCGTTGCCCAGGAAGACCTGCGCGATGACGTAGTCCGTGAAGTTGTCCACGTCCATCCGCGCCTTCACGTACGCGTAGTGCTCCGCCACGGACAGGTCGTTCTGGCGCACGTAGTCCAGCAGCTGGAGGTAGGGCGTCTCGTCCCCGTCCGTCCCCACGTTCACCGCGCCCAGGCCCTCCAGGACGACGATCTTCTTGCGGTCCAGCCCATGGTGCTGCGCCAGGTAGTACTCGTCATAGCGCTCGCGTAGCTCGTGCAGGCCCCAGTACTCGCCATTGAGGAACACGACCGCGGGACGGCAGGCCTGCAGGTCCAATCCCAGACCCACGAGCGCGCTTTGCAACGCGCAATCCTTGAGCTTCGAGGCCAGGGAGTCCTGTCCCGAGGTGCGCAGGATCAGCCGCTTGTAGTCGCGCAGCGACGAGTCGGGGAAGAGCGCCGGCTTGAACGTCTCCGGGCCGTAGTCCTCCTTGGCATACAGCCGAAGGCTCTTCTGCGGCAGCGCGGAGCTGCCCGAGCCGTGGATGCGCACGCCCGCGTTCTGCGCCAGCAGCCGCTGCCCCGCCGGCTCGAACCACTCGACATGGATGGGACGCTCCCACTCCTTGCCATCCTCCATGTAGTTGCCCGTGCCCCAGTACCAGGGCCAGCTCGGATCCTCCGCGTTCATCCGGCCCGGCACGTAGATGCCCCGGTCGAAGTCGAAGAAGTTCCCCGCGTCCGTCGCGAGCGACGCCACGGGCAGCGCCGAGGCCCTCCCGCCCACCAGATAGGTGCGGGTCTCGCTCGGGCCCACGGGCAGGCTGCCCACGAACTGCTGGATGCGCACCACCGTGGCGTGCGGGAGCGTGTCCATCTTGGGCGAGCGCCAGCGCCAGTGCAGGGGCGCGTCGAAGGGGTTCGTCTCGATGAACGACAGGGGCGTGGGCTCGCCCTGGCGAGGCAGCAGCACCAGCGGGCCCTCGGCCAGGGGAGAGTTCACCGTGGGGGTCGAGCCATCCAGCGTGTAGCGCGTCTGCGCCGCCGACGAGACCGGCAGGCGCAGGAACACCTCGGAGTGGTAGAGGCCCGGCTCGGTGGCGAACTGCACGTGCTGGAGGTTCAAGGCCGCGCTCCCCGCCTGCCCGTCCACGTCATACGCCCGCACCAGGAGTGACTTCGCCGCGTCGTCTGGCTTCCAATCGAAGCGCCAGTTCACCCCGTCGGCGTCCACCTGGGCGTACCCGAGCAGGCGGGTGTCCTCGTAGACCTCCACCCAGGCAATGGCCCGCCGGCTCCGCAGGGAGCCCTCGAGCACGTGCTGGACATTGTCCATCCGCGTGATGGTCACCGAGGGGATGGAAAGATACACCCCCGTCTTGACCAGTTCCGGATTGGCGGCGGGATCACACGCCCCCCACAGCAGCGACGTGGCGACCAGCGCCACCCGCGAACCCTGAAAAAAAGACATCGACGGCCCCCAAACCCCGAGCGTCCGAGGTCCCGTCAGCTCCGGCCCCGCTCAGCTTCCGGTCGCAGCAAGTTGCCTTAGTTGGGGGGCCGACGACAAGAACTTCAATTCCGGATGTTTTTCCTCGGCGTGTTGCATCGCCCAGTCGTCCCGGAAGAGCACCAACGGCAGACCATCGCGGTCCTGCACCGTCTGCCGATTCCCTTCCCAGTCGAAAGTTTTCGGATCGAAGTTCGGTCCCACCACCCAGCGCGCATGGCTGAAGGGCAGGCGGTCGAGAATGATGCGCGCGCCGTACTCGTGCTCCACGCGGAACTGGAGCACCTCGAACTGCAGCGCGCCCACCACGCCGACGATGGGGTCCTTCATGCCCATGCCGATCTGCTGGAAGATCTGCACGGTGCCCTCCTCCGAGAGCTGCTCCAGGCCCTTCTCCATCTGCTTGCGGCGCAGCGGATCCTTGGAGCGCACGATGGCGAAGTACTCCGGGCTGAAGCGCGGCACGCTCTCGAAGAGCAGGTCCTCGCCATCGGCGAGCGTGTCTCCGATGCGGAACATGCCCGGGTCGAACAGACCGATGACGTCCCCGGGCCACGCGTCCTCGATGGCGGTGCGCTCGGCGGCGAGGAACTGGCTCGGCTTGGCCAGGCGCACGTCCTTGCCCAGGCGCGAGTGGAACGCGGTCATGCCCTTGACGTAGCGGCCGGACACCACACGCATGAACGCGATGCGGTCGCGGTGCGAGGGGTCCATGTTCGCCTGGATCTTGAACACGAAGCCCGCGAACTTGGGGTGGTTGGGCTCGCGCGGGCCTTCCTGCGTCGGGCGCGAGGTGGGCGCCGGCGCCAGATCCAGGAAGGCATCCAGGAAGGGCCGCACGCCGAAGTTCGTCATCGCGCTGCCGAAGAACATGGGCGTGAGCTGTCCCGAGGCCACCTTCTCCCGGGTGAACTCGTCCCCGCCAATGTCCAACAGCTCGATCTCCTCCTTGAGCGTGGACAGCTCGCGCTCGGTGAGCACCGAGTGGATTTCGTCGGAGTCGATGGGCACCGAGCGCTCGGCCACCTCGGACTCGCCATGGCGGCCCTCCGCGGAGAAGACGTGCACCACCTTGTGCTGCCGGTCATACACGCCCCGGAACTCGGGCCCCATGCCGATGGGCCAGTTCATCGGGTAGGCGCGCAGGCCCAGCACCTGCTCGAGCTCGTCCATGAGCTCCAGGGGCGCGCGACCGAAGCGGTCCAGCTTGTTCACGAAGGTGAAGATGGGGATGCCGCGCATGCGGCAGACCTTGAAGAGCTTCTTGGTCTGCGGCTCGACGCCCTTGGCCGCGTCGATGAGCATCACCGCCGCGTCCGCCGCCGCCAGCGTGCGGTAGGTGTCCTCGGAGAAGTCCTGGTGGCCCGGGGTGTCCAGCAGGTTCACCGCGTGGCCCTTGTAGGGGAACTGCAACACCGAGGACGTCACGGAGATACCACGCTGCTTCTCCAGCTCCATCCAGTCGCTCGTGGCGTGGCGGCTGGCGCGGCGGGCCTTCACGCTGCCGGCCAGGTGGATGGCGCCGCCGTAGAGCAGCAGCTTCTCGGTGAGGGTCGTCTTGCCCGCGTCGGGGTGGGAGATGATCGCGAAGGTGCGCCGACGGGCGACCTCCTGCTCGAGCTCGGATGCCATGAGGGATGCAACTATCACGGGGCGTATGTTTTTTCTCGCGCCTCCCTTCGCGCCCGCGCTCCGCCGGGGTCCGGCCAGGGAACCGGGCGCTCCGGAAGACCCGCCGCGTACACTCCGCGTCCCCTCCCCTTCACCCCTGGAGCTGTCATGCGGCGCGAGCGACACTCGACCGGAACCCCCTGGGAGCCCCGCGTGGGCTACTCGCGCGCCGTACGCGCCGGGCCCTTCATCTTCGTCTCCGGCACCACGGCGACGGATGCCCAGGGCCAGCTCGTGGGCGCGGGAGACGCCCATGCCCAGGCCGTGCAGGCGCTGCGCAACATCCAGGCGGCGCTCGAGGCCCTGGGCGCCAGCCTGGAGCACGTGGTGCGCACCCGGATGTACGTGACCGACATCACCCGCTGGGAGGAGGTGGGCCGCGCCCATGGCGCGTTCTTCGGCGCCATCCGCCCCGCCACCAGCATGGTCGAGGTGCGACGGCTCATCGACCCCGCCATGCTCGTGGAGATCGAGGCGGACGCCCTGGTGGGCGACTGAGACGCCTCACGGCGCCGCGCGCAACAACGCCTGGGTATGGGTGAGCAACTCCGGCCCTCCGGGCGCGCCATGGCCCGGGAGCACCTGGCGCGCGTCGGGGAAGCGCTGGCGCACGCGCTCGAGGCTCCGGGGCCAGGCGGCGACGTCCGCGTCCTCCAGGTTGCCCAGGTCGCGCGCGCTCGCGTCCTTCACGAAGCAGCCCCCATAGAGCAGGCCCCGGTCGCCATACGCCACGACGAGGTTGTCCGGCGAGTGGCCCGCGCCAGGGAAGAACACCGACAGGGGCCCCCACTCCTGGGCGTCCGCCAGTGGCTGGAGGGTGACCGTCATGCCCCGCGCCACCACGCGCCGCGCCGTCTCCTCCCGCGCGGACACCGGCACGCCCCGGGCCCCGAGCGCGGGGATGCCTCCGATGCGGTCCAGGTGGAAGTGCGTCACCAGCGCCGCGCGCACCGGCCGGTGCAAGGCGTCCCGGGCCCAGTCGAGCAGGCGCTCCGCCTGCCGGGGATTCCAGCCCGTCTCGACGAGGAGCGAGGACGCGCCCTCCTCGATGATCAAACCGTTGGCGGGCGTATGGCCCCACTCCTTCCCCGCGAGCGTCACGTGCACCCAGACCCCGGGCGCGAGCCGGTACACCCGCACGTCCTCGGCGAGCACGACCTCGTCTGGCGGCTCGGCGGCCGAGGGCTCGATGACGCGCGCCGTCGGGGACGGAGCGGGAACGGAAGCGCAGGCCACGCCCAGACATGCCATCACTAGAACCAGCGGGATTCGGAGGGACATGGGCCGAGTGTCCCTTGAGCGAGGCCCTGGATGGAATTCCGCCACCGCGTTCCCCATCCACGCACCCCGGACACCCATCCTGGCGCGCTGGCTTCCCATCCTCGAAGACACCCCTGGGGGCCTCCGGGGTGACCATCGAGCGCGGCGCCAGCGGACGCCGTCCGGCACTCCCCCTGCACTGGCTCGAACCCGACCCGGCTCGCCTCATGCCGAGGCACGCGCGGGCGCAAGGGAGAGCGGTCATGGGTGGATGGCGCGGGGTGGGACGCGTGGCGGGCGTGGGCATGGTGGTGTGGGCCTCGGCGGGCGCGTGGGCGGAGACACGAACCCAGATCTTCCCGCCCGTGGCCGATGCCCGGGTGGAGGCCACCGCGCCCGGAGAGAACTTCGGCGGCTCCTCGGTGCTCAAGGTGGACAGCTCGCCCCTGTACCAGTCGTTGCTGCGCTTCGACCTCTCCGGGCTCAGCGGCACCGTGACGAGCGCGAAGCTGCGCCTGTACGCCACGGATGCCACCCTCCACGGGCCCGCGCTCCACGCGCTCGACGCGGCGTGGCAGGAGCGCGGCGTCACCTACCAGTCCCGGCCCCCGAGCGGGGCCCGGGTCGCCACCGTGGGCGCCGTGGCGGCCAACACCTGGGTGGAGTGGGACGTGACGGCGGCGCTCCAGGGCGGCGGGACACCCGACTGGAGCCTGGAGCCCACGGGGAGCGATGGCACGGTGTTCTCCTCGCGCGAGGCCCCCGATGCGGCGCTCCGGCCCCAGCTCGTCGTGACCGTCGAGGGGGGGACGCCCCCGCCCCAGGCCGCGTGGACGTATTACGGCGCCGCGCAGGGAGCGCCCCAGCGGGTGCTGGGCGTGAGCGCCGACGCGGGCGGCAACATCTGGGTGGCCGGAGGCCAGGAGGGCCTCTTCGTCCTCCAGAAAGGCCAGAGCCAGTTCCGCCGCTTCACGATGGCCGACGGCCTGCGCCCCTATGGCTACATGCCGGATGGGAGCGCCCCTCCGGGCACGCCGTACCTCAACGTCATCTCCGTGACGGGTGGCCCCGCGGGCGTGGCCTTCGTCGGCTACGGCGGCAAGCCCCCCGCGTCGGGCATGCCCTCGTGCGAGGACGAGTGGGACGCGGCCTGGTACGCGGGCCGCGCGCCGGACGCGAGCGTCTACAAGAGCGGCGACGCGGACCGCGTGACGCTCTCGGGCTCGGGCCTGCAGGTGGTGCACTACGACCTGTCCACGGGGCCCAACAAGGTCGCCGCCGAGCCGCGCGGCCGCGAGAAGCTCTGCAGCGTGCTGCGCATCGCCTATGACCCGAGGACCCAGAGCGTCTGGTTCGGCGCCAACCACGGCTTCGCCTGGGGCCAGGCGGACTTCGCCGGCTACTCCTGCGCGCCGGGCACCTGGGACTACGGCTGCGCCGGGGTGAAGGAGCACGTGCACCCCGCCATCAACGCCTGGAACGCGGCGGGCACGAGCGTGGTGCTGCTCACGGACGCGTACTACGGCGTCTCGGTGCTGCCCAATGGCGACGTGTGGTTCGGCGGCGCCAACCGCTCCACGCGCTTCCGCTACGGCACCACCGGCTACAACTACTGGTCGGCCCAGTCCCAGGCGGAGGACAGCGCCTACCGCGCCAACCGCATCGACGTCTGGCCGGACGCCGTGGGCGAGCCGAACATCCCCACCGTGGCGCAGCGCGTGGACGACCACGTCTCGGGCATGGCGGTGATGGGGGACCAGAGCGTGTGGGTGGGCAGCTTCACGCGGGGGCTCGCGCAGCTCGACGTCAACGGCCAGCGGCTGCGCGCCCTGTCCACCCAGCTCGTGGATGGCGCGGGCCGGGTGTCCGCCGTGGCCGCGGATCCGAGTGACGGCAGCGTGTGGGCGGGCGCGAGCTGGGGCGAGGGCCTGAGCCGGGTGCGCGGCGGCGAGGTGCTGCTCTACGGCCAGGACGTGCTGCCCTCGGCCCTGCACTGGCTGCCCGTGACGGACATCCAGGTGGATCGCTCGGGCTCCACCCGCCGCGTGCTCATCGGCTTCGATGGCACGAGCAAGCGGCGCGGCGCCGTGGGCGTGTACACGGGCCCCTGAGCCCGGGCGGCGGGGGGGTCGAGGCCCTCCCGCTTCGTGCTATCGAGGGCCATGCTCCTGGCCCTCCCTCCCGTCCCGCAGCTCGTCCTCCAGCAGGTGCCTCCGTCGCGGGAGCGCACGGTCGCGCCCCGGCGCATGGGCACCCACGGCATGGTGCTCTTCGGCGCGGGTCCGCGGCTGTACCTGTCGCACATCCCGATGTTCCACCGGCCCCATGACGTGCAGCTCCTGCTCGCGGTGAGCCTGGAGCCCCAGGACGCCGGCGCCGTGCCGACGGACTTCTCCCAGGGGACCTATACCGTCGAGCCGGAGCGCTTCGACCTGGACGCGCTCGCGAGCGGCAAGCTCCAGCGCTTCCGGGCCACTGTGTACCAGGGCAACTTCGAGGGCGGAGGCACGCCCGTGGCGCGCGAGGTCACCGTGAAGGTGGAGGCCGTCCGCTACCAGCGCGTGCTGTCCGACCCGGCGCCCGCGCTCGGCGCGCCGCGCTATCTGGTGCTCGGCGAGGGCACCGAGGTCTACCTCGTCCATGTCCTGTCACACGCCCCGGACTTCGATCAGGTGCTCCGGGTGAAGCTCGATCGGCCCCTGCCCCGCCGGGACGGCCCGCTCCCCGTGCTGCGCTTCGAGGGGCGGGAGAACCGGTTGGAGCGGCGGCTCCAGGCGGGCGAGCGGCTCCGGGCCCGGGACGAGGCCGGCGCGCCCGTGGGACTCGAGGTCCAGCGGGAGCTGTCCTTCTTGAAGGGGCCGGACTTCACCCCCTGACGTCACCCGCCTGGGCTCAGCTGCTCGCGGAGGTGTAGCGGCCGATGGCGTGCTTCCACATCTGGCGCGACAGGAAGGCGAACAGGCCCGAGCCGAGGATGGCCCACCCGAGCGCCGACCACGGCAGCCGCCCGAGCATCGCCTCGGCGGGGAACGTCGTCATCACCGCCAGGGGGATGATGAAGGTGAAGACGAAGGACAGGGCCCCGCGGAAGACGGGGGCCGGCCAGCGCGCGGCGTCGAAGATGGAGGTGAAGAAGTAGGACAGGTTGTCCACCTTCACCACGTAGAAGGCCGCGCACACGGTGAGGATCCACAGCGAGTAGAGCAGGAGCACGCTCGTCACCAGGAGCACCAGCGAGATGCCCACGCCCAGGAGCGACGGCACGCGCCCGAGCCGGTGGAAGGCGTAGCCGAAGACGACGAGCGCGGCGAACACGTTGGTGATGCGCCAGGGCAGGAAGCGCTCGGTGGACACCAGGAACTGGGCGTCCGCGGGCTTGAGCAGCACGAAGTCCAGGGTGCCCTTGCGGATGTGCTCCACCACGCCCGTGAGGCTCGGGTTGATGGCGCCCTCGAGGATGCCCTGCAGGAGCGTGAACCAGCCGATGACGAGCAGCGACTCGCCGAAGCTCCACCCCTCGATGTCGCGCTGGGCGTTCTGGAAGACGACGAACAGGGGCACCAGGGCGGTGATCATCCAGAAGACGGAGATGAGGCCGTCCACGAGGAAGTCCGCCCGGTACTGCATGGCCAGCAGGCTGGAGGCCCGCAGCCGGACTCCCAACAGGCGCAGGTAGCGGCGCAGCATGGTCCTATCCTCCGTAGGCCGCGAAGCGCTTGAGGCCCCGCTTCCACGACACCACCGACACGGTCAAGAGCACCGCCACCCATGCCCACTGCCGCGCCAGCAGGCCCAGGGCCTCGCTGAAGCCGTGCGCGTTGATCATGATCTCCGTGGGCAGGCCAATCTGGTAGCGGAACGGCAGCCAGTCCAGCAGGCCCTTGAGCGCGGAGGGAAAGAGCTCCACCGGGTACAGGTAGCCCGAGCCCACGAGGAACAGCGCGAACCACACGTCCATGAGCCGCTGGCTGCTCTCGATGTAGAGGCTCAAGGAGCCGATGGCCACGTTGGCCAGGAAGGTGATGAGCCAGCCGCCCACCAGCGCGAGCACGAGGAAGAGCCAGCCCCACGCCGTGCGGGGCAGCGCGGCCGCGCCCGAGTGCACGAGGGAGAAGATGACGATGGGCAGCACCATCAGCGCGCGCAGGGGCATGTAGCCCAGGTTCTCCGCCGCGTAGGCCCACAGCGGGGAGATGGGCCGCAGCAGGCGCATGGCCAGCGTGCCCTGACGCACCTCGTAGTTCATCTGCCACGCCACCCACGAGCCCGTCACCTGACGCACCGAGAAGGTGGCCAGGAAGTAGCGCACGAAGTCCTCGGAGTCGTAGCGGCCCACGGGGTTGTAGCGCGCCACCGCCGTCCACAGCGCCATGGAGATGAAGGGCATGGTGGTGGAGAAGAACCAGACGATCATCTCCGCCCGGTAGGCCACCGCCTCGGACACCCCCACGCGCAAGAGCGTGGGAAAGGCCCGGATCGTCCCGCGCACGCTCATGCGCCCACCACCGCCGCCGCCGCCCGCTGGGCCTTGCGCTCGGCGAACAGCTCGCTCATGACCTCCTCGAGCGGGGCGTTCTCCACCGTCAGGTCCATCACCGGCAGCGTGGACAGGGCCCGGCTCACCGTCGCGTTGACCGAGTCCTGGCTCACCTGGAGCACCGCCTCCGCGCGCTCGTGCGACACCACCTTGCCCAGGGCCGCCAGGTCCGCCGCGGCCACCTCGCGCGACAGCCGCAGCACCACGCGCTTCTCCGGCCGCACCCGCTGCACCAGCGCCTCCAGCCCACCGTCATAGGAGAGCTGGCCCTTGTCGATGACGATGACCCGGGGGCACAGCGCCGCCACGTCGTCCATGTAGTGGCTGGTGAGGATGAGCGTGGCGCCGTGGCGCTCGTTGTACGACTTGATGAAGGCGCGCATCGTGGCCTGCATGGACACGTCCAGGCCGATGGTGGGCTCGTCCAGGAAGAGCACCCGCGGCCGGTGGATGAGCGCCGCGGCCAGCTCGCACTTCATGCGCTCGCCCAGGGACAGCTGCCGCGCCGGCTTGCCGATGAGCTCGCCCAGCTCCAGGAGCGTCACCAGCTCCTCCAGCGTCTGCTTGTACTGGGCCCGGGGAACGTCGTAGATGGCGCGGTTGAGTTCGAACGTCTCCGAGGGCGGCAGGTCCCACAGGAGCTGCTGCTTCTGCCCCGTCACCAGCATGATCTTCTTGAGGAACAGGTCCTCGCGGTGGCGCGGCACGTGACCGTCCACGCGCACCTCCCCGCTCGACGGGTGCAGCAGCCCGGAGAGCACCTTCAGGGTCGTCGTCTTCCCCGCGCCGTTGGGCCCGAGGAAGCCCACGCGCTCGCCCGCCTTGATCTCGAAGGAGATGCCATCCACCGCCTTCACCTCGGTATAGGTGCGATGGAAGACCGATCGGAGAGCGGCCTGGAGGCCGGGCGGACGCTTGTGGACCTGATAGTGCTTGCGCAGGTCGCGAACGGAGATCATTGGACGGCATTTAACGCGGTTGCCCCTCCGAGGCGACCCTTCTGTGAGCAAGGCGGGACGGGATGAGCGGCGCGTATGGCAAGGATCTGGAGCGGTGGATTCCGCGGCTCATCGCCGTGTGGCGGCAGGCGCGCGGACGCGGAGAGGGTCCGGAGACCCGGCTGACGCCCCAGGAGATCAAGGAGGTGGGCGCGGGGGTCAAGCAGCTGTCCCTGGGCCTCACCCGCGACCGCAAGCTCGCCGGGGCGCGGTACATGGACGACCCCAAGCTGCTCGGGGCCTACCTGCTCTTCTACTGGCCGGTGTCCTACGCCCAGGCGCGCGAGGCGATGGGCGAGTTGCCGCAGCGGCCCCGCGCCGTGCTGGACCTGGGCAGCGGCCCCGGCCCCCTGGCCTTCGCCGCCCTGGACGCGGGGGCCTCCGAGGTGACGGCCGCGGACCGCAGCAAGCCCGCGCTGGCGCTCGCCCGGGCCCTGGCCACCGAGGCGGGCGAGGCGATCGCCACGCGCGAGTGGGACCCGCTCAAGAAGGCCCCGCCGCCCGAGGGCAAGTACGACCTCATCACGATGGGCCACGTGCTCAACGAGCTGTATGGCGTGGGGGACGAGGCGGTGAAACCCCGCGCGGCCCTGCTCACCCAGGTGCTCGCGCAGGTGAAGCCCGGCGGCAGCCTGCTGGTGCTGGAGCCCGCGCTGCGCGAGACGTCCCGGCTCCTGCTCAAGGTGCGCGACGTGATGGTGGAGCAGGGCCACGCCATCCGCGCGCCGTGCCTGTACCGGGGCGCGTGCCCCGCGCTGGTGAAGGAGAGCGACTGGTGTCACGCCGAGCGCGACTGGCCCATGCCCGGCGTGGTGGAGGACATCGCCCGGGCGGCGGGCCTGCACAAGGAGTCGCTCAAGATGAGCTACCTGATGCTCGCGCCCGCGGGCGAGCCCTGGAGCGCGCCCCGGCCCGACCGGCTCTTCCGCATCGTGTCCGAGTCGCTCGAGGGCAAGGGACGCCAGCGCTACATCGGCTGCGGCCCCGAGGGGCGCATGGGCCTGGCGATGCAGGAGAAGCACCGCGCCGAGCACAACCAGCGCTTCTTCAAGCTCAAGCGCGGCGAGGTCATCTCCGTGACGAACACCGAGCCCAAGGGCGACGGGCTCGCGCTGGATGACCGCTCGGAGGTGCGGACCGTGGCCTGGCCCGGTCAGGCCGTGCCCCCGGCGCCTCCTCCGGCGCTCGACCCGGCGCCCAAGGAAGCCCCGCCCGCGCCCCCGGAGGGACGGGGCGAGGGCGCCTGAGTCCGACTAATGGTCGTGGCCGCCCTCGCCATGGGCGTGCCCGTGCTCCAGCTCCTCCTCGGTCGCCTGGCGCACGCCGCGCACGGTGACCTCGAAGTGCAGCGTCTTGCCGGCGAAGGGGTGGTTGAAGTCCACCACCACCATGTCGCCCCTGACCTCCTTCACCAGGAAGTCCACCTCGTCGCCCTCGTCGTCCGTGGCGCTCAGGATGCTGCCGGCCTTGAGCTCCATGCCCTCGGGGAACTCGGTGCGAGGCACCTCCTCCACGCCGTCCGGATCGATGTCCCCGTAGCCGTCCTTGGGCTGCACGACGACCTTCAGGGCCGCGCCGGCCTCCTTGCCCTCCAGCTCGCGCTCCAGGCCGGGGACGATCTGCTCGTAGCCGTGCAGGTACTCCAGGGGCTCGCCCGGCTCGCTCTCGTCCACGACATTGCCATCGCCCAGATGCAACCGGTACTCGATGGCGACCACGCTGTCCTTCGCGATTTTCATGAGGGCCCTTGTAACGCAGGACGGACCCACATGCCCGTGGGATGTGCGTCCCTTTGCCCAAAGGACGACCGATTCCGGAGGGCTACTTCAGGGCCAGGGCCAGCTCCTCATAGAGGTGGATGGCGCTGCGCACCGCCTTGTCCCAATCCCCCAGGTGCAGGCTCTCGTTCTCCGAGTGCGCGTTGGTGTACGGATCCTCCACGCCGATGAGCAGCGCGGGCACGCCGCCGAGCTCCCGGGCGAAGGGCTCCACGAAGGGAATGGACGCGCCGCAGCCGATGGCCACCGGGTCCGTGCCATAGCCCTTCTTGAGCGCGCGGAAGGCCGCCTGGAACGCCGGGTGGGAGGTGTCGGTGAACCAGGGGCTCGAGGGCGGATCCGCCTTGAGGCGCAGCTCCAGGCCCCACGGCACGCGCGCCTCCAGGTGCCGGGTGAGGCGCTGGAGCACGTCCGCGCCGTCCAGGTCCGGGACCACGCGGATGCCCACCCGGGCCCACGCCGCGTCGCAGATGATGTTGCGCGCGTCGCGGCGGCTGCTCGCCTCGATGGCGTTGATGGCCAGCGCGGGCTGGCGCCAGTTGGTCTCCCACGGGTGACGTCCGCCCAACAGTTCGGCGCCGGGCACCAGGCCCGCCTGCTGCTTGAAGGACTCGGCGTCCGCGGGCAGGGACTGGATGCTCTGGCGCTCGGCGTCGGTGAGCGGGCGCACCTTGTCGTAGAGGCCCTCGATGGCGATGCTGCCGTCCGGGTGGCTCAGGCTCGCCAGCATCCGGCACAGCGCCATCACGGGATCCGGCACCGGCCCGCCCCACATGCCCGAGTGCAGGGCCTGCTTGAGCGCGCGCACCTCCACGTCCACCGTCACCAGGCCGCGCAGCGCGGTGGTGATGGACGGCAGGCCGGTGTCGAAGTTGGTCGTGTCCGTGAGCACGATGGCATCGGCCTGGAGCAGGTCCTTGTGCAGCCGCAGGAACTCGGTGAGGTGGCCGCTGCCCACCTCCTCCTCGCCCTCGATGAGCACCTTCACGTTGAGCGGCAATTCGCCGCCGCCCTGGAGCCACGCGTCCACCGCGGAGGTGTGCACCACGATGCCCGCCTTGTCGTCCGCCGAGCCGCGGCCATACAGCCGACCCTCGCGCTCCTGGGGCTCGAAGGGCGGACTCTTCCACGCGGCCTCGTTGCCGGCCGGCTGTACGTCATGGTGGGCGTACAGCAGCAGCGTGGGTTTGCCAGGGGCCTTCAATCGCTCGCCGTAGACGTAGGGATGGGCGCCGGGCAGCTCGAGCAGCCGCACGTTTTCGAAGCCACGCGACTTCAACAGCGTGGCGGTCGCGCGGGCGCTCTCGGCCACGTGCGCGGGATCGAAACCGTCGAAAGACACACTGGGAATGCGGATGAGTTGCTTCAAATCTTCGAGATAGCTGTTCCGCTGCGCCTCGAAGTGGGCCAGGGCGTGCTCTGTGGTCATGACGACTGATTAGCCCACTTCGTCCTCATGGGCATACCGCGCGTTCAACGTCACACGGCCTCATGGAGGAATCGCATTCTCTTGTCGGGAGGCATGGGCATTCCTGGATCACGCGACCTATCATGACGCCCCATGAGCCCCCCGACGCTGTTGGTGGTCGATGACGATCGCTTCGTGCGCGACCTCCTCAAGGACGCCATCCGCCAGAGCGGGCTCGAGGTGCGCATGCTCGAGGCGCGGGATGGACGCGAGGGCCTGGAGGTCGCCGAGCGCGAGCATCCGGCGCTCATCCTGCTCGACCTGTTCATGCCCCACTGCAGTGGGCTGGAGGTGCTGGAGTCCTTGCGCACCACCGCGCCCGACACGCGCGTGCTCATCATCAGCAGCATGGATGTGGAGCCCGTCGTGGAGCAGGCCCTGTCCGCCGGAGCCGTGGGCTTCGTGGGCAAGCCCTTCCATCCGCTGGAGATCGCCCAGGCGGTCCGCCAGGCCCTCGCGCATTGAGCACCCCCACCCCCTTGCCCCCCACTCGAGGAGCGTCCATGTCGAACTACTGGATTGGAGATTCCATTGGTCGAGTGCTCGGGCCCCTGACGCTGCAGTCCTTGCGCGCGCTCATCAGCTCGGGGCGGCTCAAGGCGGTCACCCGGGCGTCCCGGGATGGCGAGCACTGGGAGCCCATCACCCAGTTCAGCGAGGTGCGGGATCTGCTGAGCGCCGCCGCCGCGGTCCACCCGCCCGAGAACGCGCGCGCGCAGACGGAGCGGTTGCGCCAGCAGCTCAGGCAGATGCAGCCGCTCACCGCCTGGCAGCTCTTCGGCGTGAAGCCGGACGCGCCGCTGGAGGAGCTGCGCGGCGCCTTCTTCCGCGCCGCCCGGCGCTTCTCGCCCGAGCACCTGAGCGCCGATACGCCGGCGGAGCTGCGTCAGGCCAACTCGGACATCTTCGAGCTGCTCGCGCGCCGCATGCGCGAGGCCGAGGGCCAGCGGCCCCCCGCGCCCAACACGCTGCGCGCGGCGCCGGCCATGCGCGTGGCCACGCCGCCGCCGTTTCGCGCCGCCGCCGCCCAGACGCCCGCCTACACCTACTCGGCCGAGGAGTTCGTGGGCCTGCAGACGCGCAACGAGCGGCTGCAGGTGGAGGTGCGCGTGAGCGGGCGCAACACGG
This sequence comes from Archangium primigenium, assembly GCF_016904885.1. Classification (NCBI taxonomy): domain Bacteria; kingdom Pseudomonadati; phylum Myxococcota; class Myxococcia; order Myxococcales; family Archangiaceae; genus Melittangium; species [Archangium] primigenium. The sequence goes on along the minus strand of NZ_JADWYI010000001.1, from coordinate 2,292,116 downwards.
GCATCTTCACCGACCACCGCATCATCAACTTGCAGTCCGGGGGCCTGTTCCTGCCCACGCACCGGCCCCTGCGGCTGGGGACGCGGGTGGACCTGGTGTTGAATTTCGATCAGCCCGCGCGCCAGCTCAAACTGCGCAGCTCGGTCATCTGGGAGTACACGCTGGACGACGGTAAGCAGCCGCGCGGCTATGGCCTGGGGCTGGCGGACCTGAGGACCGAGGAGCGCGCGTTTCTCGACGAGTACCTGCGCGCCCATCGCGCCGCGGCACCGCCCTCGTCCAGCCAGTAAGGAGAAGGACGTTGTCCGAGTACCAGCCGTTCAATGGGCTTCCGGTGCCGGTGCTGGTGGTGCGGGGCGAGCGCATCCACCACGCCAACGCGGCGCTGTTGTCGCTGCTGGGCGTGAGCCTGGAGGACGCGCTCGCCACCCCCGTGTTGATGCTGCTGGCGCGCTTCTCGCCCGCGCAGCTCGCCTGGTTGGAGCCCGCGCTTTCCGGACGGGCCCTGGGCGCGGGAGGCCCCCCGGACTCGTTGTGGGTCCACCTGCGGGTGGCCGGCGGCGCCGAGCGCACCTTCCGGATGTGCCGGGGCGAGGGCCTGCGCGAGGAGGACACCGTGCTCATGCTCCTGGACGCCGAGGGCGAGGAGAGCACGCGCCGGCTCACCGAGTCGCTCGTGGCGGCCGCCGCGGAGCTCGTGCACTGCCGGGACGAGCCGCGCGTGCTGGAGACGGCCGTGGAGGCCATCCACCGGCACGGCTTCTCCGTGATGACGCTGCTCCTGGACGACGACGGGTTCCAGTACGGGCCGCTGCGCCAGCCCCACGGCGTGGTGACGGCGTGTGAGCGGCGCTTCGGCCAGCCGCTCAGGGACATCCGCGTGCCGCGCACGTCCCTGCCCCACGTGGAGGAGGTCTGGAGCCGGCGCAAGGCGGCCTTCCACACCGACTTCCCGCGCCTGCTCGGGCACCCCGTGCGGCGGGGCCTGGCGGAGGAGCGGCCCCCGGCCGTGCGTGTCCTGGACGCCCCCATCTTCGTGGAAGGCCAGCCGCACGGCATCCTCTCCGTGCAGGGCGAGTCCCTCACGCCCACGAGCGCGGCCACGCTGGAGCTGTTCGCGCGGCAGGTGGGCGGCGCGCTGGAGAACGTGCGCCACCACCGCCGGGCGGCCGAGCGGCTCGCGGAGCTGTCGCGGCTGCAGTCGGAGCTGGTGGCGCAGGAGCGGCTGGCGGTGCTGGGCGAGGCCGCGGGCGTGGTGGCCCACGAGGTGCGCAACCCCCTGGGCGCCATCCTCAACGCGGTGGCGGTGGTCAAGCGCGAGCGGCTGGGGCCCGTGGGCCGCAGCGCCCTGGAGATGTTGGAGGAGGAGGCCACGCGGCTGGACGCGATGGTGAAGGACCTGCTGGACGTGGTGCGGCCCCTGGAGCCCCGCCCCCGGCCGCTGCACCCGGGCGAGCTGGCCCGGCGCACGCTGGAGATCCTCGGCCAGCGCCGGCAATTGGGCACGCTGCGGGTGAGCATGGACGAGGCCCCGAACCTGCCCACGCTCCAGGGGGACGAGTTCCTGCTGCAGCTCGCGCTGGAGAACCTGCTGCGCAACGCCGTGCAGGCCTGCCCGCCCGAGAGCGGCGTGAAGGTGGGGGTGAGCTCCGTGCCCGAGGGCATCCTGCTGTCCGTGGAGGACGAGGGGCCCGGCATCTCCCCGGAGGACATGCACCGCGTCTTCGAGCCCTTCTTCACCACGCGCGCCACGGGCACGGGCCTGGGGCTGGCCGTGGTGCGGCGGGTGGTGATGGCCCATGGCGGCACGGTGTCCGTGCGCCCGAGGCCCGGCGGCGGCGCGCGCTTCGAGCTGCGCCTGCCGCTGCACACCGAGGCGCGGCCCCTGGGCTACCTGCCCATGACCCGCGCGCGGGACTGACGTCCGAGGCTCACGGCGGCGCGCGCAAGAGCAGGCGGCAGCGCAGGCCGCCATTGCGCAGGGGCAGGCTCCGCGCTCCCGGCAGCTCCAACGCCCGCACGAGCGCGGGCTCGTCCGGCACGAGCAGCGCCGCGTGCCAGCCCGCGAAGGACTCGCGCAGCGTGCGGCCCAGGGCCCGGTAGAGCCCCGGCAGGTCCTCCCCCTCCCCCACCCGCTTGCCATACGGCGGATTGGCCACCACCCAGCCCGGCGCGCCCGGGGGCGCCTGGAGCGTCCGCGCGTCCTGGCGCTCCAGGGTGAGCGTCACCCCCGCCCGCCGCGCGTTGCGCCGCGCCGTGCCCAGCGAGCCCGCGTTGAGGTCGTACCCGCGGGGCCCCTCCGGCGGCGCGGACAGGACCTCCGCCTGGGCCCGGGCGCGCCGGGCCTCCCACTCGGCCGCGACGAAACCGGGGAAGCGCTCGAAGGCGAAGGCCCGCGCGAGCCCCGGCGCGCGCCGCTGAGCCATCCACGCCCCCTCGATGAGGAAGGTGCCCGAGCCGCACATGGGGTCCACCAGCGGGGCCGCGCCGTCGTAGCCGGCCAACAGGAGGATGCCCGCGGCGAGCGTCTCGCGCAGCGGCGCCCGGCTCACCTCCTGCCGATAGCCCCGCCGGTGCAGGGCCTCGCCGCTGGTCTCCGCGCTCACCGTGCACTGGGTGCCCTCCACGCGCACGAGCAGCGTGAGGCCCTCGCCCGCGGCCTCCTCGTCCAGGGCGCCCGCGCGCTCCACCGCGGGCACGCCCCAGGCCCGCGCCGCCGCCGCCAGCACCGCGTCCGGGCCGGGCAGGCGAGCGCCGTGCAGCGACACGGCCAGCCGCGGGGCCCCGCGTCCCTCCCCCACCGCGCCGAGCGGCAGCGCCGCCAGGCCCTTGGTCAGGGCCCCCGCGTCCGGCGCGGTGAAGCGCCCCACGCGCAGCCACACCCGGCTCGCCGTGCGCAGGTGGAGGTTGGCCTCCTGGTGCAGGCCGGAGGGCCCCACCAGCTCCACGCCGCCCTCCACCCGTTGGGGGGACAAACCCCGCGCCTCCGCCTCCATCACCAGCGCCGGCTCCAGGCCGGGCAGCGTGGCCACGAAGACGTGCTCCCTCTGTTGGACGTTCGCCATCTGAACGGGCATTGTCCGCGCCCGGCGCCCGGCCGCAATGCCTTCCTCTTCCGGAAGCGCGCTCGCCGGGCTGGCAGGAGGAGTCCGTGAGCGCAGTGGTGAGCACCCCCCGCGGCCGTCCGCTCGAATACGAGGTCACCGTGGCCCACGTGCGGCGGGAGACGGCCGACACCGTCACCCTGGCGCTGGACTTCGGCCCCGAGCGGCCCTCCTACCGCGCCGGCCAGTTCATCAACGTGGACCCCCACCAGTTCCGCGCCCTGGGCCGCACGGCCGCCTGGCTCCAGGAGCACAAGGGCCGCAAGGAGCTGGCGCGCTCCTACTCGCTCGCCTCCGCGCCCCACGAGCCCCACGTCTGCATCACCGTGAAGGACGAGGAGTACCTGCCCGGCCTCACCCAGTACCCGCCCCTGCTCTCGCCCTACCTGGTGAATGCCCCGCTCGCCGGCACGCGCCTCAAGGTGCTCGGCTTCATGGGGCACTACGTGCTGCCGGACGACGTGCAGGAGCGCACGGACCACATCGTCCACCTCATCGCCGGCTCGGGCGCCGTGCCCAACTTCGGCCTCATCAAGGACGCGCTGCACCGGGGCCTCACCCCGCGCCACACGCTCTTGTGCAGCAACAAGACGTGGGAGGACACGCTCTTTCGCGAGGAGCTGGAGGCGCTCGAGCGCGCCCATCCCGAGCGGCTGCGCATCCTGCACACCCTCACCCGCGAGACGGACGAGGCGCGCTACGGCCCCAGCGTGCGCAAGGGCCGGGTGAGCGAGGCCCTGCTCGAGGAGCTCGTCCCGGACCGCGCCACCTGCCTCGTCTACGTGTGTGGCCCGGCCATCGCCGCGTGGGACCGGAAGAAGGCGCTGGAGACGCGCACCCCCGCCACGCCGCGCTTCATGGAGACGGTGCTCGGCCACCTCCACACGCTCGGCGTGGACGACAAGCGCATCAAGCGGGAGGCGTTCGGGTGACGTCCGGGGCTTCCGTGTCCGGGGCCGGAGCGGCGCGGCCCGCGGGCTCCACGCCGAGCAGCCGCGCCAGCTTGGGCCGCACCCCGTAGGTGGCCAGCAGCGCCTCCAGCTTCACGCGCGCACGCCGGTTGTCGCGGTGCACGCGCCGGCCGAGGATGAGCTCGTTCTTGAGCGAGTGCTCCCAGCCCGTCAGCTCCGTCACCGTCACCTGGTAGCCGAAGGCCTCCAGCGTCAGCGCGCGCAGCACGTTGGTCAGGTGGCTGCCGAACTCCCGGCGGTGCCAGGGGTGCTGGTAGAGCAGGGACAACGTGTCATCCACCCCGGCGCGGCTCTCCTTGAGCAGCGTGGCCACCTCCGCCTGACAGCACGGCACCACGGCCACGTGGTCCGCGCCCTTCTGGATGGCCACCGCCAGCGCGTCGTCCGTCGCGGTGTCACAGGCGTGCAGCGCGGTGAGCACGTGGATGCGCTCGGGCCACACGGCGCCTTCCAGGTTCGCCGTCTGGAACTCCATCCGCCCGAAGCCCAGCCGCCCCGCGCGCTCCTTCGCCCGCTGGGTCAGCTCCGGCCGACCCTCGACGTTGAGCACCCCGCCGCCCTCGGCGTCCTTGAAGAACAGCTCGTAGAGGATGAAGCCCAGGTAGGCGTTGCCGCTGCCCGCGTCCACCACCACCGGCGAGGCGTGCCGACCCTGGACGTCCTCCAGGGCGGGCCGCAGCAGCCCCACCAGGTGGTTGACCTGCTTGAGCTTGCGCAGCGTGTCCGCGTTGAGGTTGCCCTCGCGCGTGAGCAGGTGCAGCTCGCGCAGGAGCTCCCGGGACTGGTCCGGCAGCAGCTCGCGCTTGACCTGGGCGCCTTTGACTTGCCGCCTCAGACGGACACCACCTCGGAGACCTCGGGCACGAGCTCGCGCAGCCGCGTCTCGATGCCCATCTTCAAGGTCGCCGTGGACGAGGGGCAGCCCGCGCAGGAGCCCTTCATGTGCAGGTAGACGATGCCCTCCTCGAAGCGGTCCAGGGTGATGTCGCCACCGTCCTGGGCCACCGCCGGGCGGATCTCCGCGTCCAAAATCTCCTGGATGCGCGACTCCACCGAGCCACCCGCCGCCGCCGACTGGGTGCGCGCCGCCGCGAGCGCCTCCTCGTTCACCGCGGGCAGGTTGGCCCCCAGGTGCTCGTCGAGCGTCGCCATCACCGCGTCATTCAGCTCGTCCCACTCGCCCGCGTCTCCCTTGGTGACGGTGACGAAGTTGCTGCCCACCATCACCGCCACCACGCCCATGATGCCCATGAGCTTGAGCGCCAGGGGCGACTTCTCCTGCGCCGCCTCGAGGTTCGTGATGCTCACCGCCCCGGACGACACGAGCCGCCGATCCACCACGTACTTCAGGGTGCTGGGGTTGGGCGTCCACTCGAGCTGGATGTTCACCGACATGTGTTGAGTTCTCCGTTTCCCCTCCTCTAAGCCCTTGGCCCCCCCGAGGCAACCGAGTCTCACCTGGAGCGGGTGGAAGGGAATTTTACGGGTTTTCATCGGTAGACCGAGCAAGCGTGCTAAGCTTGACTCGGACACCAGACCCACAGCCGGGAGAGCCCCCCATGGAGAGCCCAAGCCTGCGAATGGGAACCGTCAGCCCGGTCGCGTCTCCGCGCATCCCCTCGAGCGTGTTCGAGGGGCTGTTCATCCGGGGGCTGGAACCGCACGGCGCGCTGACGCGGGCCCTGGCCTCCGAGGGGTACGACCTCCGGTGCCCGGAGCTGGACTACCCCCTGGGGGTCTGGAAGCGCTGCCTCATCCAGGCGCGGATGCTCGCCTTCGGGGACTTGAACGAGGCGGACGCCCAACGGCTGCTCGGCCGCAAGATGTGCGAGGGCTTCGGGCGCACGCTGGTGGGCCGGGTGGCCGCGGTGCCCCTGCCCATGATTGGCCCGGCACGGGTGATGGAGCGGCTGCCCCGCTACCTGGCGATGCTCGGCCGGGCCGACATCCAGGTGCAGCTGCTGGTGCTCAATGACCGGGAGCGGCGGGTGTGCCTCACCGACCTGCACCATCGCCCGGAGTTCACGGCGGGCGCGCTGGAGGTGGTGCTCGAGCGCGCCCAGGTCCAGCCCATCGTCCACGTGGATGACCGCTCGCCCCAGGGCTACCGCCTGCTCGTCCGTTGGTAGCCGGGCGCTGTTAGAAGGAGGCGCATGCCCTACCCGCCCCGCCTGGCTCACCTGGCCACCCGCTCCGTCGTGGTGGCCAAGCTCGTGCCCACCTATTCCCGCGCCCACAACCTCGACGAGGAGGAGGCCGCCCAGCGGCTGTCGCTCGCGCTCCGGGGCACGCTGCTGCCCGCGCTGCTGGACGCGGCGTGGACCGCCATGAAGGGCAAGACGAAGCGGCTCGACGACGAGGGCCTGCTCGAGAAGGTCGCCACCACGCTCAAGGACCGGCCCCAGCGGCCCGGGCGGGTGGTGGACGTGAGCCCCGGGTGGAGCGCGTTCCTGGTGCTCGCGGACCTGGAGGCGGGCACCGCCAGCGACGCGGCGCGCCGGGTGATGGAGTCCCCCGAGGGCCGGCAGCGCGGACAGGCCGGCGTGGTGGAGGTGGGCGCCTTCCTGGCCGCGGAGCTCACCCGGGGCCGTTAGGCACGTGACCGTGGGCGCTCGCGAGGGTTGGCGAGCACGCGGGCGGGCCGTTATAGGCTGACCCCTGGCCGGGAGCCGACCTCCCGGAGCGCTCCGGCGAGGCCGTTCCGGACGCCCGCCCGCGGTCCGAGCGGCCAGGTCAGGTTCGCGAGTGGGAGGCCCCTGGCGCCCTCCCGCTCATTAGAGGAAGCGCATGGCTCGAGAGAAGTTCGATCCGGATTCCAACGTCGTCACGGAGACGGTGCCGCAGAAGAAGCTCAAACGGCCCACGCTCTACAAGGTGCTGCTGCACAACGACAACTACACGACGCGCGAGTTCGTGGTGGCCGTGCTCAAGGAGGTCTTCCACAAATCCGATTCGGATGCCGTGCGGATCATGCTGCACATTCATTACAACGGCCTCGGGGTCGCGGGCGTCTACACGCACGAGGTCGCTGAAACGAAGGTACGGATCGTGGAGGCGGCGGCGCGGGAGAATGGCTTCCCGCTGCGCCTCTCGATGGAACCAGAGGAAGGTTGAGACCGTGGCAGGACCGTCGATCGACAAGACATTGCAGGACAGCTTCCGCAACGCGCTCGAAGAGGCGCGCCGGATGCGTCACGAGTACCTGACGCTCGAGCACTTGCTGCTCGCGCTCACGCGGGAGCCGCACACCCGCAAGGTGCTCATCGGCTGCGGCGCTCAAATCCAGCGCCTGCAGGAAAACCTGGAGTCCTTCCTCGAGGAGACCGTCGAGCGCCTGCCCGAGGACGTGGACGCCGAGCCCCAGCAGACCATCGGGGTGGAGCGCGTGCTGCAACACGCCGCCATCCACGCCGTGTCCGCCGAGCAGAAGTCGCTCGATGGCGGCGACGTGCTCGTGGCGCTCTTCCGCGAGCGGGAGAGCCACGCCCTCTACTTGCTGCAGCAAGAGGGCATCACCCGCCTGGATCTGCTCAACTACATCTCCCACGGCATCACCAAGGACGCCGCGGACGAGGGAGGGGAGACCAAGGGCGTGCCCGCGGGCGAGGACGAGGAGGGCGAGGGCGGCGCGCGCAAGAGCCCGCTCGAGGAGTACACGACCAACCTCAACGAGGAAGCCAGGCAAGGCCGCATCGATCCGCTCATCGGCCGGCAGAAGGAGCTCGAGCGCACCATCCAGGTGCTCTGCCGGCGCCGCAAGAACAACCCCCTGTACGTGGGCGAGACGGGCGTGGGCAAGACGGCCATCGCCGAGGGCCTGGCCCTGCACATCCACGAGGGCAAGGTGCCCGAGGTGCTCAAGGGCGCCACGGTGTACTCGCTCGACATGGGCGCGCTGCTGGCCGGCACCAAGTTCCGCGGCCAGTTCGAGGAGCGGCTCAAGGGCGTGCTCAAGGCGCTCAAGGAGCACCCGGACGCCATCCTCTTCATCGACGAGATCCACACCATCGTCGGCGCGGGGGCCACGAGCGGCGGCTCCATGGACGCGAGCAACCTGCTCAAGCCGGCGCTCGCCAGCGGCAAGCTGCGCTGCATCGGCTCCACGACGTACCAGGAGTTCAAGGCGTCCTTCGAGCGGGACCGGGCCCTGTCGCGGCGCTTCCAGAAGATCGAGGTGGGCGAGCCCTCCGTGGAGGACACGCTGCTCATCCTCGAGGGCCTCAAGAGCCGCTACGAGGACCACCACGGCGTGAAGTACGCCTCCGAGGCCCTGCGCGCCGCGGCGGAGCTGAGCGCCAAGCACATCAATGACCGCTTCCTGCCGGACAAGGCCATCGACGTGATGGACGAGACGGGCGCGGCCGAGCGGCTCAAGCCCGAGGGCCAGCGCACGGGCCTCGTCACGGTCACCGACGTGGAGAACGTCATCTCCAAGATGGCGAAGATCCCGGCCAAGAGCGTCACCGCCAGCGAGGGCGTGCAGCTCAAGAACCTGGAGGCCGAGCTGCGGCAGGTGATTTTCGGCCAGGACCCGGCCATCAAGTCCGTGACGGACGCCATCAAGCTGTCGCGCAGCGGCCTGCGCGCTCCGGAAAAGCCCATCGGCAGCTTCCTCTTCTCCGGCCCCACGGGCGTGGGCAAGACGGAGCTGGCCAAGCAGCTCGCCCAGGTGCTCGGCGTGGAGTTCCTGCGCTTCGACATGAGCGAGTACTCGGAGAAGCATACGGTGAGCCGGCTCATCGGCGCGCCTCCGGGCTACGTGGGCTTCGACCAGGGCGGTCTGCTCACCGACGCCGTGCGCAAGCACCCCTACGCGGTGCTGGTGCTGGACGAGATTGAAAAGGCCCACCCGGACCTCTTCAACATCCTCCTGCAGGTGATGGATCACGCGACGTTGACGGACAACAACGGCCGCAAGGCGGACTTCCGCAACATCATCCTCATCCTCACCACCAACGCGGGCGCGCGGGAGATGAGCACCAAGTCCATCGGCTTCGGTGACATGACCGTGAGCGTGGACGCGCTGCGCGCCAAGAAGGCCATCGAGAACACCTTCACGCCCGAGTTCCGCAACCGGCTGGACGGCTGGGTGCTCTTCTCCGGGCTGCCCGCGGACATCATCCTCAAGGTGGTGGACAAGGAAGTGGGCCTGCTCCAGAAGATGCTGGAGGAGAAGCGCGTGAAGCTGGAGCTGACGCCCGCGGCGCGCGCCTGGCTCGCCACCAACGGGTACGACCCGGCCTTCGGCGCCCGGCCCATGGCCCGGCTCGTGGACAACAGCCTCAAGAAGGCGCTCGCCGAGGCGCTGCTCTTCGGAGAGCTCAAGGACGGCGGCACCGCCCGCTTCGACGTGGAGGGCGAGGGCCTCAAGCTCCACGCCACCGCCACGGCGCCCGCCGAGGCCCAGGCCTGAGCCCTCCCGGCTCCGGGCCCACCCGCTGAAAACGCCAAGGGCCAGGTGGAGGGTTTCCCCTCCCCTGGCCCTTCGTGCGTCCGGAGCGTGTCGTCGCGGCTACTGCACGCGGTAGGCCTTCACCGCGCTGCTGAGCTGATCCGAGATGATCTGCAGCGTGGTGGCGGCCTCGCCGGTGGCGCCGATGCGCGCCACCGTCTCGTCCATCATCTTGGACAAATCACTCACCGCGGTGGTGATCTGGTTGATGCCCACGTTCTGCTGGCCCACGGCGGCGGCGATCTGCCGCACGGCGGCCGCGTTGTCCTGGTTGATGGTGGACAACTCGCGCAGGTTCTTGCCGTAGGTGCGCACCTGCTCGAGGCCCGCCTCCATGCGCTGCTGGCCCTTCTCCGTGGAGCGCACGGCGATGGACACCGAGTTGCCGATATCGTCCAGCAGCTCGCGCACGCGGTCCGTGGACTCGATGGACTGGTCGGCCAGGGCGCGGATTTCGCGCGCCACCACCCCGAAGCCCTTGCCGTTCTCACCCGAGCGCACCGCCTCGATGGCGGCGTTGAGCGCGAGCATGTTGGACTGGTCGGCCAGGTCCTTCACCGTCTGGGTGATGCTGCCGATCTGCACCGTGCGCTCGCCCAGCTCGAGGATCTTCTGGGCGATCTCCTGCACCTGGGTGCGGATGTCGTTGAGGCCCGCGAGCGTCTGCTCCAGGGACTCCTCGCCGGTGCGGCTCAGCTCGTCGGCGCGCTCGGCCACGGAGAGCACCGCGTCGGCCTTCTGCGAGGCGAGCAAGCTCGTCTGGCGGATCTCCTGGGCGGTGACCTGCGTCTCCTGGAGCGCCGAAGCCTGACGGGCCACCGTCTGGGACTGCTCGGCGGACGAGGCGTTGAGCTGCTCGGTGGAGGCGTTGAGGGCCTCGGAGGCCTGCTGGAGGTTCTGCACCACCGAGCGCAGGCGCTCCACCATCTGCGAGAAGGAGTGGGCGAGCTGGCCCACCTCGCCGGCGGCGGACACCTGGATGGGACGGGTGAGGTCCCCCGAGTCGACGATGTGCGCGGCCACGTCGGTCAGCTCGCGCAGCGGTCCGACGATGGATCGGCTGAGCACGTAGGAGGCGGCCACGCCCCCGAGCACGATGAGCATGCTCAGCATGGCGAGGGTGAAGCCCAGCTCGCCCACCTGCCGGTTCACGTTCTCGTGCTTGATGCCCACGTGCAGCACGCGGCCACCAGACAGCGGCGCGGCCACGTCGGCCACGGACACCCGGCTGCCATCGAGGAAGACGTCCGCCTCGGGGACGGCCTTGATCTCCCCCGGCGTGGTGAAGCTCTCGGCGGACGCGGCGTTGATGTCCGTGAGCTCCACGGGCACATCCCCCGCCAGCGAGTGGGCGATGACCTTGGCGGAGCTGTCACGCACGTACACGTACGCCAGCCCCTCCATGCCGCGGTAGCTGTCCACCAGGGACTGCATCGAGCCGGCATCGGTCGAGACGTGGTCCGCGGCGCGCGTGAAGCCGTGGGCGATGGCCTTGCCCTCGCTCACGGTGCTCGACAGGAGGCCCGTGCGCAGCCGTTGGGTGGCCACTCCGGACAAGAGGACGGCGATGGCGACACTGACGGCCGCCGTGACGAAGGTGAACTTGGGACCGATACCAACGGTCGATTGGTTCGTAGGTGCGTGGGGGCTCACGAAAGCTCCTCAGCGGGGAAAGACGGGAACGGCGAAAGGGACCGGAGAGGAAGGAGAATCAAGCGACGCCCTCGGGGCCCGACGGGCGCAGGGGCATGGGACCACGGCGGCAGCTCATGCGGATGATGTCGGGGATGGCGGACAGGGGAACGCCTCGATCCGCCGCCTTCATTTCAAGGGCGACCCGGGGCATGCCGAAAACGACGCTCGTCGCCTCGTCCTGGGCGAACGTCACGCCCCCGGCCTTGCGGATCTCCAGCAGACCCCGGGCCCCGTCCTCACCCATGCCGGTGAGCACGCCACCGCCCGCCCGGCTGCCGTAGGTGCGGGCCAGCGAGGACAGGAGGAGGTCGCACGAGGGGCACGGCCCACCGCGCGTCCGGGTGAGCCGGATGACGCCCGTGCCCTCGATGGTCAGGTCGTGACCGTCCAGGGGGAAGTAGACCTTGCCGGGCTCCAGGCGCTCGCCCTCCTTGCCGATGACCACCTTGAGCTGGGTCACCTGGGAGAGCCAGCGCACCATGCCGGGGGTGAAGCCCTCGGTGATGTGCTGGGCGATGACGATGGGCACGGGCAGGTCCGTGGGCAGCCGGGAGAGCACCTCGGACAGGGCGGGCGGACCGCCCGTGGAGGCGGCCAGCCCGAGGATGTCCACCCGCGCTCCGGAGACCGGGGGCGGCGGGCCCGAGACGCGCAGGCGCCGGGAGATGACGGGCACCTCGGCCATGAGACAGACGGACTCGACGAGCTGACGGCCCCAGCGGCGCAACTCCTCGCCGCTGGCGACGTTCGGCTTGCCGATGAGCTCCAGGGCACCGGCGCTCATGGCCTGGAAGCACACCTCCAGGTTGCGCTGATCCGCCACGGCGCTCACCACGAGGATGCGCGCGGGCGCCTCGGCCATGATGGCGGCGATGGCGGCCGGGCCGTCCACGTCCGGCATCAGCAGGTCCATGGTGATGACGTCCGGGCGCATCAGGCGCGCGAGCACCACCGCCCGGGCGCCCGTGTTGGCCGAGCCCACCACCTCGATGCGCGGATCGTCCGTGAGCAGCGTCTTGACCGCCTCGGCCATGGTGGGCGAGTCGTCCACCACCAGGACACGGATGCGGGGTTTCAACTCGTTCATGCGTGGGCCCCCCTGCGGCTCATCACGTCGAGCACCTCGGAGAGCAGACGGCCCGCGGCGCACTCGCGCTTGCTGAGATAGCCGTCCGCGCCGGCGGCCAGGCCGCGGGAGCGGGCGCTCGCGCTGTCATTGGCCGACACGAGGATGACGGGAAGATGCCGGGTATCGGGCTGCGCGCGCAGCTTCGCGATGACCTCGGTGCCGTTCATCTCCTCCATTTCCAGGTCGCAGATGATCACGTCGTACTCTTCCGTCTGCAGGCGCTCCAGGGCGCGGGCGCCGCTGGCCGCCAGGTGCACCGTGAAGCCACCGGCCTCCAGCATGGCACGGTGCAGGGCGCGGGCGGTGAGCGAGTCGTCCACCACGAGGGCGCGGCGGCTCTGCGGCATGGCCACCGTCTGTGGGGTCGCGTCCGTCACCACCCAGCCCGGACGCAGGATGAGCAGGAGCTCGCCCCGGCTGAGGATGGCGGCGCCCTGGTAGGAGGGCACGTCGCGCACCTCGGCGGGCAGGGGGCGGATGACGAGGTCGCGGTCACCCACGACCGAGTCCACCGCGAGCGCCATGCGCTTGCCCCCGCTCTGCACGATGATGAGCGGCTGGCCCTCGGACGGGGGCGCCGAGGCGCGCAGGCCCAGGCGGGCGGCCAGGTCCGACACCGGGACGAGCTGGCCGTTGTAGTCCAGCTGCGTCTTGGTGCGGCCGATGCGCAGGTTCTCCTGGGTGGCGAGCTGCGTGGACTCCACGGCCAGCATGGGCAGGCCCACGTTGACGTCGATGGCGCGCACCGTGAGCACCGGCGAGCTGCCCAGCTCCATGGGGATGGTGATGATGAAGCGCGTGCCGCTGCCCTTGGTGCTCACCACCTCGATGCGGCCCTGCATGGACTCCACGGCGGCGCGCACCGCGTCCAGGCCCACGCCGCGGCCCGACGTGTCCGTCACGTCCGTGCGCGTGCTGAAGCCCGGGCGGAAGATGAGGTCGCGAATCTGCGTCTCGTGCATGCGCGCGCCCTCCTCCGTCGTGATGAGGCCCTTGCGCTCCGCGGAGGCGCGCACCTGGGCGGCATCCACGCCGCGGCCGTCGTCGCTCAGCTCCAGGAAGAGGATGTTGCCCTGCTGCTCCACGCGCAGGGTCAGCGCGCCCTCGTGGTGCTTGCCCGCGCGCTCGCGCTCGTCGGGCATCTCGATGCCGTGGTCCACGGCGTTGCGCAGCAGGTGCACCATGGCGCCGCGCAGCTTCTCGAGCAGGCGGCGATCCAGCGACACCTCGGCGCCCACCACCGACAGGCGCGAGGCCTTGCCGAGCTGGCGCGACAGGTCACGCACCATGCGCTGCAGGGGCTCGAGGATGGTGCGCACCGGACGCGTGGTGATGGACTTGAGGCCCTCCTCCAGGCTGTCCACGATGTCCGACGCCTCGTGGCCGTCCGAGCGCACGCCGGCGGTCACCGCCGACAGCATGGCGCGGGCGCGGGCCGTGGGCGCCAGCAGCTCGCGCGCCGTGAGCAGCTCCACCGACTTGGAGATGTCGCGCAGACGATCCTCCAGGCGCATGCGGAACTCGCGCAGGCGCTCCACCTCGCGCATGAGCGCCGTCACCTGGTGGGACGCCACACGCCAGCCGGCGTCCGCGTCCTCGTCCTGCACGAAGCTGGCGGAGGCCACGGAGCTGGCCACCGAGGGGGCCGCCGCGGGCGCCGGGGCGACCATCGCGGACTCGCCACCCATGGCCGCCGCCTCCTCGGGCGGAGGGGCATCGGCCACGAGCTGGGCCAGGGCCACCGCGGGATCCGGCAGCGCGTCTCCACGGCCATCCGCGTGCGCCTGGGCCCGGAGCAGGAAGAGATCCAGCCCGTGCAGCAGCATGTCCACCATGGGGCGGGACATGGGCTTGATGTCCTTGCGCAGCGGCGCGAGGGCATCCTCCAGCTTGTGCGCGATGGAGCTCAGGTCCTGCAGGCCGAGGCTCGCCGCGCTGCCCTTGAGGGTGTGCAGGTGGCGCGCCAGACGCGTGTAGACCTTGCCGAGGGCCTCGGAGTCGAGCCCCTCGCGCTCCAGCTCCAGCAGGTCCAGGGTGACCTTCTGACAGACTTCCTGCGCCTCGGACGAGAAACCCGCCACGAGGCTCTGCAGCATGGGGTCAACCGACATTACGTACCCCGGTGGCGCCCGCGAAGAGGCGCGGCAGATCGATGAGGTGAATCAATTGTCGCGACCCCGGGACGAGCACTTCGATCACCGAGCCCTCCGCGTGCGTCCGGGAGGCCTCCACCGCGGCGGCGGAGATGCTCAGCGGGCGGGGAATGGCCTCGCAGTCCAGGGCGCACAGCTCGCCGTCGCCGCGGTCCACCACGAGCAGCACGGCGGGATCCTGCCGCCAGCCGTGGCCGCCCAGGAGCGCCGCGAGGCTGAGCGCCGCCAGAACCTGCCCCTGGTAGCGCAGCACGCCGATGACGTGCGGCAGGGACAAGGGCACCGCGGTCACCAGGCGCAGGGGCAGCGCCGCGCGCAAGGAGGCGAGCGGAATCGCGTAGCGCTCCTCGCCCAGTGGGAACTCGGCCACCATGAGCACGGTCTCATCGGCGGTGGTGTCGGAGCGTCCACGCAGTCGTGTCGCGCGCTCGTCCAAGAGGGCGCGGACTTCCTGATCCTGAACCTCCTCGGGGCCTCGGGTGGTGGCTGTCATTCGATCGATCCCAACGTGAGGAAGGCGTCAGCGGACGCGCGGTAGAAGCGGGCCGGCAGGGGCTCCGGTCCCTCGATGATCTGGTCCGGAGGCAGCTTGGCGGCGCTGTCACGCACCGCGTGCATGAGGGCGAAGGCCGCCTCGCGCGACCCCGCGCGCTCGCGCAGCAGGGCGAGCTCCAGCATGCCCGGCAGATAGTCCCGGAAGCGCTCCAGGAGCTGCTCCAGCGTGAGGGCGGCCCCCTTCTCGTCGCCCCCCTCGATGCGCTGCAGCGCATCGGTGTGCAGGCTCACCGCGGACACGGGCGGCCGCACGGGCTCGGGGGGAGGCGCCGGACGCACGGGCACGCGGGCCACTTCGGGCGGCGGCGTGGGCCGGGGCGGCGGCGCGGAGTTGGGCAGCGGCCGGCGGAAGGCCTGCAGCTCGGGCGGACCCACGCGCACCAGACCCTCGGGCGGATGGTCCACCTCCACGGTGCCCAGCAGGATGTGACCGCCGGGCACGAGCGCCCGCGCCAGATGGCCGAGCGCGGTCTGGACCGCCTCGGGCGAGAAGTACGTGAGCACGTTGCGGCAGAAGATGACGTCGAACTGCCCGTACACCCCGGCCAGCGGCTCGAGCAGGTTGCCCTGGGCGAAGCGCGTGACGGCGCGCACCGAGTCGTTGACGCTCACCCGGCTGTCGGCGATTTCCTGGTAGAGCGGGTAGAGCAGCGGCCCGGCCTCGCGGCGCGACCAGTTGCCGTAGGTGCCGCGGCGCGCGTACTCCAGCCGGCCCTCGTGCAGGTCCGTGCCGAGCACCTCCACCGTGACCCCCGGGGTCACCGTGTTGAGCAGGCACGCGGCGATGGAATAGGTCTCCTCACCGGAGGCGCACCCGGCGCTCCAGCCACGCACGTGCAGCGAGCCCCGGCGCAGCGCGGAGGGCACGGCCTCGGCGGCGAGGAAGCGGAACTGCTCGGGGTGGCGGAAGAAGTACGTCTCGCCCACCAGCACCGCGTCCAGGAGCGCGCGTGCCAGGGGACCGTTGGGCCTCTGCAGCTCCGCCATCAGCTCCGAGGGCGAGCGGCCCCGCGCCAGCTCCGCGCGCACGACGCGATCCACCGCCGTGGGCGAGATGGCCGTGTCCCGGAATCCCGTGCACGACGCGACGACCTCTCGCGCCCGGGCGAGCACCTGTAGAGACTCCACCTGCGAACTCATGCGCTGCGCTCCCGTTGGTCCGGACGCAGCAACGCCGCCGCCTCATGCAACAATTCCTGCGTGGCGAAGGCCCTGGGGTCGAAGATGGGGACCGGTCGCCCGCTCGCTCTGAGCATGCCCACCAGCGCGTCGCGCAGGTGACCATGGCCCGTGCCGCCCACGCGCTCGCGCGGCTCGATGTCCGCGGCCGGGTATTCCTCGGGGTCCTGCACCGCGTCCACGCTGAGCGCCAACTGCACCCCGTCGATCTCCAGGATGACGAGCTTGCGCTCCTCCACGGGCTCGCTGTGGTTCACGTCCAGGCGACGCGCCAGGTCCAGCACGCACACCGGCTGGCCCTTGAGTTCGAAGAACTCGGAGATGTAGCCCGGCCCCATGGGCAGCGAGCGCGTGGCCGGCTGGAGGATGACCTGCCGCACGCCCTCCAGGGGAATGGCGAACTCCAGGCCCCCCACGCCCAAGCGCAGGAGCGCCATGGACCCCGCCCGTGCCCGGCGCCGCGCGTTCTGCAGCGCGTTCTCCACCGCGCTCAGGAGCTCATCGGCCCGGAAGGGCTTGGACAGGAAGAGCTCCGCCCCGAGCGACAAGCAGGCCTCGGCGCGACTGGCCTCCGAGGAGATGATGATGACGGGGATGTGGGCGGTGGCGGGATCCGCCTTCACCCGCTTGAGCACCTCGTCCCCATCCATCTCCGGCATGGACAGGTCCAACAACATCGCGGCGGGTTGGACTTTGCCAATCTTCTCGAGCGCCTCGCGACCATTGCTCGCCGTGTTCAGGGCGTAGTGGCCGGAGAGGATGGCGCGCTCGAGCGCAAGGATGGCATCGCTGTCGTCGACAAGGAGCAGGGACGGGAGGCTCACGGCTCGGCGCTCAGTTCTGGGCGAGGAGTTTACGCACGGTTTCCGTCAGATCATTGTGGGAAACCGGCTTGTTGATGAAGGAATTGGCTCCGGCCTCGACGCCCCGCTGTCGCAGGTCCCCACCCCGCTCACCCGTGAGCAAGATGACGGGAACGTCGCGCACCGAGGCCAGGATCGGGCTCGTACGCACCTGCTTGACGAAGGTGATGCCGTCCATGCCAGGCATATTGATGTCCGCGATGACCAGCTTGACCGGCACCAGCCGGAGCAGCTGCAACGCCCGTGACGCGTCCTCGGCCTCGACGAACCCCATCTTCAGGTTCATGAGGTAGATCTTGAGGATGTTGCGCACAGTCGGGCTGTCATCCACGAGAAGGATGTTGGCGCTCAAACCCAGTACTCCGCCCGGGCCGCGAAGTTCGGGTCCCGGTTGAAGGAAACGGTGAAGACTCTAACGTGACCTCGCCCCCCAGCGAAAGACGGGGGGGGGGCCGAAACACGACTCCCGGGGGAGGAGCATGCTCCTCCCACCGTACAGCACTCAACCAGCCGAGGGCGTCGGGGGTGGCTGGCCGCTCTCCTCCTTCTCGTCTTGGCTCGTGTCCACCGGCGGGGCCCCGATCGCATGATAGCCGCCGTCCACGTGCACCAGCTCTCCCGTCGTGGACGGGAGCCAGTCCGAGAGCAGCGCACAGGCCGTGCGTGCCACCGCCTCATGGCTGTTGCGAGCATCCCACCCCAGCGGAGCCTGACGACCCCAGCCCCTTTCCAGGGATTTGAAACCAGGAATGCCCTTGGCCGCCACCGTGGACAGCGGCCCGGCGGCCACAGCGTTGACCCGGATACCTTTAGGCCCGAGGTCGCGCGCCAGATAGCGCACCGTGGCCTCCAGGCCCGCCTTGCACACCCCCATCCAGTCGTAGATGGGCCAGGCGACGCGGTTGTCGAAGTCCAGCGTGACGATGGAGCCGCCCTGGGTCATCAGGGGCAGGGCCGCCACGGCCAGCTCCTTGAGGGAGAAGGTCGAGACGCGAAACGCCGTCTGCACGCTCTCCCACGGGGTGTTGAGGAAGTTGCCGCCCAGGGCGTCCTCGGGCGCGAACGCGATGCCGTGCAGCACGCCGTCCACCCGGCCCCAGCGCTGGCGCAGCGCCTCGGTGAGCGCGGGGAAGTGCGCGGGGTTGGCCACGTCCAGTTCCAGCACCTCGGTGCCCGCCTTGAGCCGCTTGGCGCTGCGCTCCGTGAGCGAGCGCGCCCGGCCAAAGCCCGTGAGGAGGATGTCCGCGCCCTGCTCCAGCGCGAGTTCGGCGACGCCGTAGGCGATGGACTGAGGGGTGAGCACGCCCGTGATGAGGAGCTTCTTGCCCTGCAGCAGCATGCGAAGGCCTTTCTGGTTAAGAAGAGGAGGACCGGGGCGGTTTATCACTCCCGGGGCGCGGGGACGCCAGGAAGTAGCCCCGCCCGGCCCCCGCCCCCGAACAGGGACACGGTGAAGTTGTGCTCACGTCGCGCATGACCCTTGCTGCTCGGGCCCTCCCCGACGTGAGAGCGCCAGGCCCCACTTCTCAATAAAACGTGCCGAAAACCCCCCAACGGGGCGGCCTTCCAGTAAAAGACAGCACGCCATGGCGAATTTCCAGGACTCGTACCTCTCCGGCGGAAACATCGACTTCATCGAGGGGCTCTACGCGCGCTACCTCGAGGACGCCTCCAGTGTGGACCCCAGCTGGCGCGAGTTGTTCGAGCGCAGCACCGACGGCGCCGGCCGTCCCATCTTCAACCCCACGCCCATCGATCCGCCCGCGCCCGCCGCGAAGGAAGGCAAGGGCGAGGGCAAGGGGACCAAGGACGGCGCCAAGGAGGGGGGCAAGTCCGCCGCCGCGGTGGCCACCGCGCCGCAGACGGCGACCTCGGTCGCCTTCGAGCAGGACATGAAGCTGCAGGCGCGCGTGGATCAGGCCATCTCCGCCTTCCGCCTGCGCGGCCACCTGCGCGCGAAGCTGGATCCGCTCGACCGTCCGCGCCCGCCCCTGGAGCACGTGGCCGACGTGGGCATGACGGACGACCAGCACTTCTCCGCCACCGAGCTCGAGCAGATGGTGGAGAGCTTCAGCGTCTTTCCCGAGGCGCGCGTGCAGCTCAAGACGCTGCTCGGGCGCCTGCGCCGCACGTACACGGGCTCCATCGGCGTGGAGTTCATGCAGATGCTCGACAGCGAGCGGCGCCGCTGGCTGATGAAGCGCATGGAGTACACGGAGAACCGCACGGACTTCCCGGTGCAGGAGCAGCGCGACATCCTCACCAAGCTGTCCTACGCCGAGGGCTTCGAGAACTTCCTGCACACCAAGTACGTCAACGCCAAGCGCTTCGCGCTCGATGGCGGTGAGGCCCTGGTGCCCATGATCGACGCGCTCCTGGAAGTGGGCGGCGGCATGGGGCTGCGCGAGGTGGTCATCGGCATGGCCCACCGCGGCCGGCTCAACGTGCTCACCAACATCCTGGGCAAGAAGCCGGATCAGATCTTCAGCGAGTTCGACGGCCCGCGCGATCCCAAGAACCACATGGGCCGCGGCGACGTGAAGTACCACATGGGCTTCAGCTCGGATCACACCACGCGCGGCGGGCAGAGCATCCACCTGTCGCTCGCGTTCAACCCGAGCCACCTGGAGGCCGTCAACCCCGTGGTCGAGGGCCGCGTGCGCGCCAAGCAGGACCGCGGC
The DNA here is from genome assembly GCF_016904885.1 of Archangium primigenium. Classification (NCBI taxonomy): domain Bacteria; kingdom Pseudomonadati; phylum Myxococcota; class Myxococcia; order Myxococcales; family Archangiaceae; genus Melittangium; species [Archangium] primigenium. Next base: position 2,272,334 of record NZ_JADWYI010000001.1, on the reverse strand, counting down.
GGGGACGGCGAGCGCCGGAAGGTGATGCCGCTGCTCATCCACGGCGACGCGGCCTTCATCGGCCAGGGCGTCGTGGCCGAGACGCTCAACCTCTCGCGCCTGAGCGGCTACGAGACGGGCGGCACCGTGCACCTGGTCATCAACAACCAGGTGGGCTTCACCACGGACCCCATGGACTCGCGCAGCTCCATCTACTCCACCGCGCTCGCGCAGATGCTCGACGTGCCCGTCTTCCACGTGAACGGGGATGACCCCGAGGCGTGCGTGCACGTGGGCCGGCTGGTGGCCGAGTACCGCCAGACCTTCAAGAGCGACGTGGTGGTGGACCTCATCTGCTACCGCCGCTTCGGTCACAACGAGGGCGATGACCCGTCGTTCACCCAGCCGGTGATGTACGAGTTCATCCACAAGCACCACCCGGTGCGCGCGCTCTACGCCAGGCAGCTCGCCGACCAGGGCCGCATCTCCCTGGAGGTGTCCGACGGCATCAAGCAGCAGTGCATGCAGGAGTTCGACGCGGCGCTCACCCGCGCCCGCGCGGAGAGCCAGTTCAAGGAGCCCAACGCGCTCGAGGGCCTGTGGAAGCCCTACAAGGGCGGGCCCGAGGCGGGCGTGCCCGAGGTGAAGACGGGCGTGGACAAGCAGAAGCTGCGCGAGGCGCTGGAGAAGCTCGCCCACGCGCCCGAGGGCTTCCATGTCCACCCGGTGGTGGAGCGCACGGTGCTCAAGAAGCGCCAGACCATGCTCCAGACGGAGGAGATCCAGTGGGGCGAGGGCGAGACGCTCGCCTACGCCACGCTCGTCTCCGAGGGCTACCCGGTGCGCCTGAGCGGCCAGGACTGCGAGCGCGGCACGTTCAGCCACCGCCACGCGGTGCTCAACGACGTGAAGACGGGCGCCAAGTACTCGCCCCTGGATCAGTTCGCCACCGGCAAGGCGCGCTTCACCGTGCTCAACAGCCCGCTGTCGGAGATGGGCGTGCTCGGCTTCGAGTACGGCTACAGCCTGGACGTGCCGGACGGCCTCACGCTCTGGGAGGCGCAGTTCGGTGACTTCGCCAACGGCGCGCAGATCATCATCGACCAGTTCATCGCCGCGGGCGAGAGCAAGTGGCGGCGGCTCAGCGGCCTCACGCTCCTGCTGCCCCACGGCTACGAGGGCCAGGGCCCCGAGCACTCCAGCGCCCGGCTCGAGCGCTTCCTGAGCCTGAGCGCCGAGGACAACATCCAGGTCGTCTACCCCACCACGCCCGCGCAGATCTTCCACCTCTTGCGCCGGCAGATCCTCCGCCCGCTGCGCAAGCCGCTCGTGATCATGTCGCCCAAGAGCCTGCTGCGCCGCCCCGAGGCGGTGAGCAAGCTGGAGGAGCTGGCCAGCGGGGGCTTCCAGGAGGTCATCCTGGACAAGGTGAAGCCCGAGGGCGTCACGCGGCTGCTCCTGTGCTCGGGCAAGGTCTATTACGACCTGGTCAAGGCGCGCGACGAGAAGAAGGACGAGTCCATCGCCATCGTGCGCGTGGAGCAGCTCTTCCCCTTCCCGTTCGAGGAGCTCGCGGCCCTGGTGGGCAAGATGCCCCAGCTCGCCGAGCTGTACTGGGTCCAGGAGGAGCCGCGCAACTCGGGCGCCTGGCACTTCATCTTCCCCCGCCTGCACGACCTGATCGCCACGCGCGGCCAGGCCCCCGTGAAGGTGGGCTACATCGGACGCGCGGAAGCGGCGAGTCCCGCGACCGGATTCCTGCAGACGCACAACCTCGAGCAGCAGCTCATCGTGGAGGAAGCCATCCTCCGAGGAACCAAGAATGGCCGTTGAATTGAAAGTCCCGCCCCTGGGCGAGTCCATCACTGAAGCCGTCGTCGGGAAGTGGAACAAGAAGCAGGGCGAGACGGTGGCCGCCGACGAGCCCATCGTCGTGCTGGAGACCGACAAGGTCACCATCGACGTGCCCGCTCCCGCCGCCGGCGCCATCTCCGCCATCGCCTTCAAGGAGGGCGACAAGGTGCGCGTGGGCGACGTGCTGGGCACCATCGAGGCCGGGGGCGCCAGCGCGCCCGCGTCCAAGCCCGCCGCCGCGGCCGAGTCGGCTCCGGCCGCCAGCGCCGCGTCCAGCGCCTCGGCCGACGCGCGCATCACGCCCACCGCCCGGAAGATCGTGGAGGAGAACAAGCTGGACGTGAGCCAGCTCAAGGGCACCGGCGCCGGAGGCCGCATCACCAAGGAGGACGCGCTGGGTCAGCTCAACCGCCCCGCCGAGCCCTCCGCGCCCGCCCCCGCGCCCCGGCCCGCCGCGCCGCCCGCCCCCTCCGGTCCCCGCCCGCGCGCCGACCGCGAGGAGCGCGTGAAGATGACGCCCCTGCGCCGCCGCGTGGCCGAGCGTCTGCTGCAGGCCCAGTCCAACGCCGCCATCCTCACCACCTTCAACGAGGTGGACATGGGCGAGGTGATGGACCTGCGCAAGCAGTACAACGAGAAGTTCCAGGCCAAGCACGGCGTGAAGCTCGGCTTCATGAGCCTGTTCGTGCGCGCGGCCATCGAGGCGCTCAAGACCTTCCCCCAGGTCAACGCGGAGATCGACGGCGAGGACGTCATCTTCAAGCGCTACTACGACATCGGCGTGGCCGTCAGCGGCTCGCGCGGACTCGTGGTGCCCGTGCTGCGCGATGCCGACAGCCTGTCGCTCGCGGACATGGAGAAGAAGATCGGCGACTTCGGCACCCGCGCGCGCAACGACAAGCTCACCATCAACGAGCTGCAGGGCGGCACCTTCACCATCTCCAACGGGGGCACCTTCGGCTCGATGCTCTCCACCCCCATCCTCAACCCGCCCCAGACGGGCATCCTGGGGATGCACAACATCGTGGAGCGCCCGGTGGCCCGCAACGGCCAGGTCGTCATCCGGCCCATCATGTACCTGGCGCTCTCCTACGATCACCGCCTCATCGACGGGCGCGAGGCCGTGCAGTTCCTCGTGCGCATCAAGGACTGCATCGAGGATCCCACCCGGCTCCTGCTGGAAATTTGAAGCCCTGCTAAACCGTCAAAGTGGGGAAAACGCGTGAGCCGACTGGACAGCCGGTCGGCCAAGCGCCTACAACTCCATCATCGTCACCCGACGGACGGGGGACGGGACGACGAGCCGGTCTCCGGGTCGGCTCCTGACGAGGAAGAGCAGCATGGCTATCGGCACCGTGAAGTGGTTCAACGACGCGAAGGGCTTTGGCTTCATCACGCAGGAGGAAGGTGGCGAGGACGTGTTCTGCCACCACACCGCCATCAACATGGACGGCTTCCGCACCCTGCAGGAAGGTCAGCGGGTGGAGTTCGAGGTCGCCCGCGGGCCCAAGGGCCTGCAGGCCCAGAACGTGCGCGCCACCTGATGCGTCGTTTCACCGCTTCGCGGTGAGCTGAAGCACGGAAGGCCCGGCGACTCCCGAAACGGAGTGCCGGGCCTTCTGCTTTGCGGGGCCCCTTCAAGGGGCCCCTAGCAGGCGCTCGCTCAGGGCCGCAGGTGGCGCTTGAAGTGGTTCATCACCCACTCGTACTGCCGCTGGGTGATGAGGGGGTCGGGCACCATGTGGGTGAGGCCACTCAGGGGCAGCAGCTCGTGGTACTTGCCGGCGCGGAAGAGCGCGTCGGACAGCTTGAGCGTGTGGAAGAAGTAGACGTTGTCGTCCGCGGTGCCGTGGATGAGCAAGAGCGGGGAGATGGAGCGCGCCGGATCGCTCGCGTAGGTGAGCAGCGAGCTCTTCGCGTAGGCCTCGGGGTCCGTCTGGGGCAGGCGCAGGTAGCGCTCGGTGTAGTGGGTGTCGTAGTCGAGCCAGTCCACCACGGGCGCGCCCGCCACGGCCGCCTTGAAGACGTCCGACCCCTTGAGCGCGGCGAGCGCGGCCATGTAGCCGCCGAAGCTCCAGCCCTCGATGCCCACGCGGGAGAGGTCTACCTCGGGCACCTCGGCGGCGAGCGCCTGGATGCCCGCGGCCTGGTCCTCCAGCGTCACGCCGGAGAAGTCCAGGTGCACGGCGCGCTGCCACTGGGCCCCGCGCAGGGGCGTGCCGCGGCCGTCGATGCGGGCGATGAGGAAGCCCTGGTCCGCCATCCACTGCGACAGCAGGTGCGCGGCCATGCTCTTGTGCACCACGGTGACGGTGGGGCCGGCGTACACGTCGACGATGACGGGCAGCTTCTCACCGGGCCGCGCGGTGCTCGGGCGCACGAGCGAGGTGTGGAACTTGAGCGGGCCCACCTCGCGGAACTCCACGCGCGGCGTGATCGACGGCTCCACGGCCACCGAGGGCAGCTCGCCCACGCGCGAGCCGTCCGCGCGCGCCACGAAGGAGCGGGGCATGGAGGTGGGGCTCGCGTGCGTCACGAGCACCAGGGCGCCCGTCTTGGACACTGTGCCGCCCTCGACCGCCTCGCCGGTGGTGCCCGGACGCACCGCCTCCGGCGCGCCGCCGTCCTTCACGCGCCACAGGTAGCTCTCCGTGGGGTTGGGACCGCCGTTGAAGTAGAGCGTGCGCTCCTTCTCCAGGTAGCGCACGAAGCCGCGCAGGCCCGCCTCCGGCTTCACCAGCGAGCGCACGAGCGCGCCGTCCGCGCCCCGCAGCTCCACCTCGGGGCCGCCGTTGCGCTCGGTGTACCAGAGGAAGCCCTCGTCCACCCACTGGGGGAAGCTCTGGTCCAGCTCCAGCCACGCCGCGTCCTTCTCCGTGAGCAGCTCGCGCGTGGCGCCGCTCGCCAGGTCCACCGCGAGCAGCTTCTGCTCCGTCTGGGTGCGGTTCTGCACCAGCAGCGTGAGGGGGCCCTTCTTCGGCCACACCACCGTGGCCAGGTAGGGATAGGCCTCCGCGTCCCACTTCGCCCAGACGGTGGGTCCGCCCGTGGCGGGCGTGACGCCCAGGCGCACCTGGGCGTTGGGCTTGCCCGGGCGCGGGTAGGCGTAGTTCTCCGCGCCCCGCTCGGGGTGCATCACGTCGATGATGGAGAGGTTCTCCACGCCCGAGGTGTCCGACTCCGTGTAGGCGACGAAGCGCGCGTCCGGGCTCCACCACCAGCCGGAGAAGCGGCTCATCTCCTCCTGGGCGACGAACTCGGCCAGGCCGTGGGTCTTCTGGGGCGTGCCCCCTTGCGTCACCCGGTGCTCGGTGTTGGTGGCCACCTCCAGGCGGTAGACGTCCTGGTCACGCACGTAGCCCACGTGCTTGCCGTCCGCGGAGAAGCGCGGATCGATGACCCCCGCGCCCGTCTTGAGCTCCGTGGAGCGGCCACTCGCCCGGTCCACCAGGTAGAGCCGCCCGGAGAGCGGCACGAGGATGGACGCGCCGTCCTCGGACAGCTGGTAGGAGGTGAAGCCCCGGGCGCTCACCCGCATGCGCTCGCGGCGGGCCTTCTCCTCGGCGGTGAGCGTCTCCTCACCCCCCTTGAGGAGGGACTCGGGGGTGAGCAGCTCGCGCGTCTGACCCGTGGCCACGTCGAAGGCGAACAGCGTCTGCACCGGGGCGCGCGGCTGGCCCCGCAGGAAGAGGATGGTCTTCTCGTCGGGGGTGAAGCGCGCGCTGACGGGACGGCCACTCATGAAGCGGCGCGTCTGGGCGAAGTCGCGCAGGAAGGCTTCTTGCGAAGGGGACATGGTCTTGGGGGAAGCAGAGGAGGACGAGGCGGACGTCGGGGCGTGCTGGGTGAGGACAGGCGCACAGGCCGAGGCCAGGAGCGCGGCGGCGAGCAGGAAGGGAGCTTGGCGCATGGGGACGCGCAGCCTACACTCCCCGCCCTGCGCATGGACGACTCGCACCTTCACTTGCGGCTCGCGGGCGTCATCCGCCTGGCGCTCGGCGGCGGACGAGGGCCCACGGATGCCTACGTCTTCGATCCCCACCGGCTCGCGCTCCCGGCGTGGGCGTGTGCCCTCGGGCCCGAGGGGCCCCCCGCCCTGCTGGTGACGTTGGATCGCCACCTGGACCTCGTGGTGCCCCAGGCCCCGGCCGCCGTCCCCGACCGCTCCGCCGGCCTGCGCGCCCTGGACGAGCACGCGCGCTGGCAGCTGGATGTGCGCAACTACGACCACGTGCTCGCGGCCATGGAGGCGGGACTGGTGGGGGACGCGCTGGTGCTCGCGCGCGCCCGGCCCCGGGGCTCGACCACGGCCGACACCTACGTGGACACCCGCGGCCGGGTCCATCGGCTGGTGGTGGTGTCCACCGTGGACCGGGCCGCCGAGGCCTTCCTCCAACCCGCACCCGGAGACCGGGTCCGGGAGGTTCTCGATGCCGCGGCGTGCGTGTTGCTCGACGTGGACCTGGACTGCTTCACCAGCCCGAGCGACGCGGACCCCACCACGGTGCTGCCCTGGCCCCGGGACATCATCCGGGAGTACCTGCTCCCACCCGACAGCGAGCCCTTCTGGGAGGCCGTGCTGGGCAAGTGCGTGGCGCTCACCCTCGCTCGCGAGCCGCACCACTGTGGGGGTCTGCTCGCCTCGGGCCGGCTCTTCCAGGACGCGGCCCAGGTGCTCTTCCGGGAACTGCTGCGCACCGAGCCCCCCTGAGTCCCACACCCGCGCCCCGCCGGGCGGCGTCCAGGCGGGTGTTCGACCATCTTCCCTCACCGTCTTGTCGTTTCCGTCCCGCGCCTCTGGGAGAATGGTCCAGGTCTCATGAACGGCGCCCAACCCCAGACGGTTCTTCCTCCCCAGCTCGCCGGCCGCGTGTTCCTGCTCGTGGCCCTGGGGATTCTGCTGTCCGCCCCGCTGACCACCTCGCTGCTCGCGCTGTCGATCGGACTGACGGCCGAGCAGATGAGCTGGAGTCTGCGCTACCTGGCGCCTCCCCTCTTCGCGCTGCTGGGCCTGGGGCTGCCGTGGGTGGGCATCCAGGCCGTGCTGCGCTGGGGCTTCTCCGTGCCGGCGGAGGGCGATACGCCCGAGCAGCGCATGCTGCGCCTGCAGCGGCTGCCGTGGCGGCTCGCGGTGGTGGGCATCCAGGTGCCCTACGTGCTGGGCGGCCTGCTGCTGGCGGTGCCGCTCGTGGTGCACTTCCACAAGCACCCGGTCCTCATCCTCTTGCAGCTCGTCGTCGCCTACACCGTGGGCCAGGCGATGTCCCTGCCCGTGGCGCTCAAGCTCGAGCAGCTCCTGATGCCCTTCGTGCTCGCCCAGCGCGAGCGCGTGCGCACGCGCGTGACGGGCCAGGGCCTCGACTGGATGCGGATGCGCTGGTACCTGCCCTACATCTTCGCCAGCCTGCTGTTGAGCACCCTCCTGCTCGCGGGCATGGCGCTGCTCGTGCAGACCGCCGAGATGCGCGACACCGAGACGCGCGCCGTGCTCGAGGACACCGCGCTCTCGCCCCTGCAGGCGCAGCTCGTCGCCCAGCACCTGCGTGACTTCGGCGACACCCTCATCAACCGGTTGATGGTGTCCTTGAGCATCCTCGGCCTGTTCGTGCTGACCATCCCCACCTTCTCCGCGTGGCTGCTGGCGCGCCGTCAGGGTCGGGCCGCCGAGGCGCTCCAGCAGGCCATCGAGCGGCTGTCCCAGGGCAGCCCCGTGGCGCCCGCCTGGGCCTCCACCGACGAGCTGGGCGACGTGGCCATGGAGATGTCGCTCGCGCTCAACCGGCTGCAGGAGATTCCCACCCGCCTGCAGGCCTCGGCGAGCCTGCTGCTCGCCGCCAGCACGGGCCTGGGCACCGCCAGCACCCAGCAGCGCGAGCGCCTGTCCGAGCAGGTCGCCATCCTCCAGGAGGCGCAGCTCACCTCCGAGGAGATCCGCACCACCTCCGAGCTCGCCTCGCACAAGGCCGAGAGCGTGCTCAGCGTGGCCGGTCACGCCGAGAAGCTCGGCCAGTACGGCGAGGAGGCCCTGGAGCGCACCCTCACCGGGCTCAACACCATCCGCGACTTCGTGGATGGCATCCGGGGCAAGGTGCTGCGGCTGCAGGAGAGCGCCACGCAGATCGCCCACATCGCCGTCACCGTGAAGGACCTGGCGGACCAGTCGCACCTGCTCGCGCTCAACGCCTCCATCGAGGCGGCGCGCGCGGGAGACCAGGGCGCGGGCTTCGCCGTGGTGGCGAGTGAAATCCGCAAGCTGGCCGACCAGACCATCCGGGAGAACGCCCTCATCCGCAAGAGCCTGCTGGACATCGGCACCGCCATCCGCGACGTGGTCTCCATGAGCGAGCAGGGCGCGCTCCAGGTGGAGGGCGGCCTCGAGCGGGTGAAGACCTCGGGCAACAACCTGCGCGAGATGTCCCTCATCATCCAGGAGAACGCCGCGGCGGTGCGGCAGATCGCCGTGGCGGTGAACCACCAGAACACGGGCATCTCGCACATCTTCAACGCCATCGCCCACATCTCCTCCGGCATGGACGAGACGATGAAGCGCCTGGACACCACGCTCCAGGCCACCGAGACGCTCCAGGCCGTCACGCGCGAGGTGACGGAGATCGCCCAGCGCTACCAGCTCCAGCGCTGAGGGGGCCACCCGGATGAGCGCGCCCGACCCCTCGCTCTATGCCCGGCTGCTGGGCCCGGACTGGGAGCGGCTGCCCGTGCGCGTGCGCCGGTTGCACGGCGAGGGACTCGCCCGGGGCCACTTCACCATCCAGCGCGGCACGGGGCCCCTGGCCGCCCTGGTGGGCTGGGTGTGCCGCTTTCCGCCCGCGGGCGCGCGAGTGCCCACCCGGCTCGCCGTGCGGCGCGAGGGTGAGGGCCAGCGCTGGGAGCGCGCCTTCGGGGCCCATGCGCTCGCCACGCGCCAGGAGGTGTGGCGCGGGGAGCAACTCGTGGAGTGGCATGGCCCCGTGGCGTGTGTCTTCCGCCTGTGCCCCGAGGCCAGGGGGCTGCGCTACGAGCAGGTGGGCGCGTGGCTGCGGCTCGGGCCCTGGCGGCTGCCCCTGCCGCGGCTGCTCGCGCCCCGCGTCGAGGCCTGGGTGACGGACGCCCCCGAGGGCATGCGGGTGCGCGTGCGGATTGGCGCGGCCCTGGTGGGCGCGCTCCTGGTCTACGAGGGCCAGGTCCAACCCGAGGAGGCGGCATGATCACCGCGCTGTGGCTCTTCGCGATCCAGGGCGTGCTGGGCGCGTTCGACACGCTGTACTACCACGAGTGGAAGGCCCGGCTGCCCGCGCACGTGCCCGGCGCCCGTCCCGAGTTGTTGCTGCACGCCGCGCGGGACTTCTTCTACGCGCTGCTCTTCGCCACCCTGCCGTGGATCGCCTGGCGGGGCGCGTGGGCGGCGGTGCTCGGCGCCGTCATCGTCGCGGAGATCGGCATCACCCTGGCGGACTTCGTGGTGGAGGATCGGGTGCGCGCGCCGCTCGGGGGCGTCTACCCGGGCGAGCGCTGCACGCACGCGGTGATGGCCCTGCTCTATGGCGCGGTGCTCGCGCACGTGGTGCCGGAGTTGCTCGCGAACGGCCAGTTGCCCACGGCGCTCGCCCTGGCCCCCGTGCCCATCCCCGAGGGCCTGCGGGTCGTGCTCGGCCTCATGGCCGTGGGGGTGTTCGGCTCGGGCGCGCGCGACCTGTACGCCGCCCTGCGCCTGCCCGGCGGCCACTGGCCCTGGCCCCCGCCCCGCGAGCGCGCGTCATGAAGCGGCGCCTCTTGCACCAGGCCGTGTTCCTGCTCGCCGCCGTCTACAACCTGCTCTGGGGCCTGTACGCGGCGGTGGACCCCCAGTGGCTCTTCCGCTTCGCCGGCATGCCCGCGCTCAACCAGCCCGCGATCTTCGCGTGCCTGGGCATGGTCGTCGGCGTGTACGGCCTGCTCTACGCCGAGGTGGCGCGGCGCCCCGAGCACGGCTTCGCGCTCGCGGCGGTGGGCCTGCTCGGCAAGGTGCTGGGCCCCATCGGCCTCGGGGTGCTCATCCACCGGGGCGAGTGGCCCCCGGCGACGCTCGTGCTCTGCCTCACCAATGACTTCGTCTGGTGGGTGCCCTTCTCGCTCTACCTCTGGGACGCGTGGCCCTCCTACCGCCGCACCTTCGCGGCGCCGGGCCCCCGCGGCTGAGGCCCGGCGGACGGGCTCAGAGGGGGGCGTCGAGGAAGGAGGGCCGGAACTCGGTCACCTGACCGCCGCTGAAGGAGAGGCGGCCGCTCACGGGGGGCCGCGCGCCGTTGAGCACGTAGCCGAAGTCCAGGCGGAACGGGAAGGTGTTGAACTGGGGGAAGAGCAGGCGCAGGCCCAGGCCCACCGAGTGCACCAGGGTCGGTGCCTCGTCGAACGCGGAGCCGGCGTCATAGAAGAGCACGCCGCCCAGGTGCACCGTGTAGAGGACGAGCGGCCGGGTGCGGTACTCCAGGTTGACGAGCAGCAGCCGCTTGCCGGAGTAGGCCTCGGGGGGCGCGCCGCGCAGGCCGTTGCCGCCGCCGAGCAGCAGCACCCGCTCGTTGAGGTCGTCCCGGTTGAGGTCCACGAGGGCGCGCGCCACGAAGCGGCCACCGAGCACCTTGGGGGACACCTGTTGGACCTCGGCGGCCCAGCGCCGGTTGGTCCACGGGCCCCGGGCCTCGCCCCCGAGCCACCGGCGCACCGAGGCCGCGGTGGACAGCGTGGTGAGCGCATCGCCCAGGCGCAGGCGGTAGCGCGCGGTGAGGGCCACCTCGGCGAAGGTGCTCGCGGAGGCGAGCAGCGGGGGCGCGTAGCGCGCGGAGGCGGTGAGGTAGTGGCCCACCTGGTAGTCCTCGGAGAGGGCGTAGGAGTCCACGTCCCGCATCACCTCGTAGCGGGTGTCCCAGAGGCGCGCGTAGGCGAGAGCGTAGGTGGCGTTCTCGCTGCGCGGCAGGAGCGTGTCGCGCAGCCAGTCGCGCCGGGCCTCGTCCAGGCCGCTGTCCCGGGGCGCGGCGTAGCGCCGGTGGTAGGCGCCCAGGCCGCCGCCCGCGTCCAGCTTGAAGCGCGCGCCCCAGGAGCGCAGGTACAGCGAGCTGCCGCTCCACTCCTCCGCGTCGTAGACGTAGGGCACCGTGCCGCCCTCGGGGTAGGGCAACTGCCACACGTCCGCGCCCCGGAAGACGCGCACCGGCTGCACGCGCCACACCGCCTGGGCCTGGAGGCTCCAGGGCGTGCTCAACGAGAAGAGGGGCCGGGACACGAGCACGCTGCCCTTGGAGCCCTCGGCCTGCCCCGAGCGCGCGAAGATGAGCGCGGCGCTCTCGGTGAGGGACCAGCGGCTGCCGAGCAGGCGCGGGTCCACGTAGCTCTGCCCCAGCGTCACCGAGTCGCGGCGCAGCAGGAAGTCCAGGGCGACCTTCTTGTTGAGGCCGAGGAAGTTCTGCTCGGTGGCTTGCAGGCGCAGGGCCTGCACGAGCGGCCCCACCAGTTGCAGATCCTGGTTGAGGCGCAGGGACCACAAGTCCTTGGTGACCACGAGCAGGGACACTGTGTCCGGGGTGGGGCCGAGCACGGGCTGCACGCGCACCACGGCGAAGATGCCCAGGCGGCGCAGGTTGCGTGCCGTCTCCAGGGCGAGCGCCGAGGAGTACCCGGCGCCCACCTCCAGGAGGACCTCGCGCCGGATGACGTGCTCGCGGGTGCGCGCGTGCAGCAGGTTGAGCAGGGAGGGATAGGGGTCCGTCTCGGCGACGACGTCCTCGGAGGCCACCTCCACGGCGGCCAGGCGCTTGCCCTCGGGCGCCGGGTCCGACACCCGACCGCGCTGGTCGAGCCCCCAGCGGACGAGCACGTCCTCGTAGCCATCGGCGGTTCCCAGCCCGGCGGGCGACGGCTCCGTGGCGACCAGGTGCACGGCCAGCAGGGCGAACCCGAGGGGTGACATGTCCAGATGCTGGCACGATTCGCATGTCCGGAATACGGTAGTGAACAGCTCTCCCCTCCCCGAGATTACGGGGGATTCCCGATGCGACTCGGAAGGGAGACAGTCTGCCCCCAAGAGACGCTGTTCTCCGTAACGTCCGGACGCAAAGTGAAGATTCTCCTGGTAGAGGACAACGAGGACATCCGCGAAGGACTCACCGACCTGCTGGAAAGCGAGGGGTATTCGGTGGTCGGAAGCGGTTCCGCCGAAGAGGGCCTCGCTCACCTGCGGGCCGAGTGCTTCCAGCTCGTCATCACCGACTACATGCTGCCCGGTGAGAACGGCGGATGGATGCTGGAGCAGGCCGAGCGCGAACAACGCCTGCGGGACACGCCCGCGGTGATGATCACCGCGCACCCGCGCGTCAAACCGCCGGCGGGCGTGCGCTTGGTGCACAAGCCCCTGGACATCAACTCCTTCCTGGAGCTGGTGGGCACGCTGCACAACGCGCCGCGCGCCGCCGTGGGGGCCTAGCGCGGCACGCCCCTCAAGTCCCCCGGACGCAGGGGCGGCAGGGGCTCGCGCCGGGCGATGGCCGCCACGATGCGCGCGAGCTGCGCCACCCCGTCCGACAGCGCCGCCGGCCCCGGCTGGAGGATGAGCGAGCTCTTCACCTCGTAGAGCTGATCCTCCACCACCGCCGTCACCCGTTCCCAGCCCGGCCGCGCGGCGATCTTCTCGCGCCTGGCCTTGCGGCCGCACCAGCTGGCGATGACGCCCTCGGGGTCGCGCCGGGCCACCTCCTCGGGCGCGAAGATGCGGCCCTGGGCGTCCTGGCGCAGCCGGGACTCGCGGCACACGTCCTCGCCTCCCACCAGCTCCACCAGCTCCGAGCACCAGCGGATGCCGGAGATGAGCGGCTCGTGCCACTCCTCGAAGAAGACGCGGGGGCGGCGCGGCAGGGCCTCGGCGGCCTCGGCGTGCCGGGCGAGGTTGCCCTCCAGCTCGTCCGCGAGCCGCTCGGCGGGCTCGGCGCGGCCCACCAGCGCGCCCACCACGCGCACCGTCTGGAGGATCTCCGCGAGCGAGCGCTGATTGAAGAGGTACACGGGCACGCCGCGCTTGCACAGCTCGCGGCCCAGGTCCGCCTGCAAGTCGGAGAAGCCCAGCACCAGGTCCGGCTTGAGCTCGAGGATGCGCTCGAAGTTGGCGTCCAGGAAGGAGCTGACGCGCGGCTTCTGGCGGGCCTCGGGGGGCCGCACGGTGAAGCCGGACACGCCCACCACCAGGTCCCCCGCCCCGATGCGGTAGAGCGTCTCGGTGGTCTCCTCCGTCATGCAGATGATGCGCTGGGGGTAGCGCGGCGCGGAGGAGAGCAACGCCCGGAAGCGGTCGGTCATGGGGCCGGCAGTGTACCCGGCCCCGCGCCCGGGCTCACGAGTTGTAGGCGGCCTCGCCGTGCTGGGTGGCGTCCAGGCCCATGCGCTCCTCGTCCTCGGTGACGCGCAGGCCCACCGTCTTGTCGACGACCTTGAGCAGCACGAGCGTCACCGCGGCCGTGTACACGCCCACCACGAGCAGGGCCAGGGCCTGCTTGCCGAGCAGCGCGGGGTTGCCAGCCAGCAGGCCGTCGGCGCCCGCGGGGTTGAGCGCGGCCTGGGAGAAGACGCCCACCAGCAGCGCGCCGAGCAGGCCGCCCACGCCGTGCACGCCCCACGCGTCGAGCGAGTCGTCATAATAGTGCAGCTTCTCCTTGAGCAGCACCGCGCCGTAGCACACGCCGCCCGCCAGGATGCCGATGACGAGCGAGGCCGCGGGCGACACGAAGCCGGCCGCCGGGGTGATGGCGACCAGACCCGCCACCAGGCCCGACACCATGCCCAGGAGCGTGGGCCGCTTGCGCAGCACCCACTCGGCCGTCGTCCAGGCGAGCGCCGCCGCGCCCGCGGCGATGTGCGTGGTGGCGAACGCGAGCGCCGCCAGGGGGCTGGCCGTCAGCGCGCTGCCCGCGTTGAAGCCGAACCAGCCGAACCACAAGAGGCCACCGCCCAGGATGGTCATGGGCAGGTCGTGCGGGATGAAGCGCTCGCGGCCAAAGCCCAGGCGCTTGCCCATGAAGAGCGCGCAGATGAGCGCGCTCAGGCCCGCCGTCCAGTGCACCACCGTGCCGCCCGCGAAGTCGAGCACGCCCAGGTTGAAGAGCCACCCGCCCTCGGCCCACGTCCAGTGCGCCACCGGATCGTACACGAGCGTGGTCCACAAGAGCGTGAAGAGCACGTAGGCGCCGAACTTCATGCGCTCCACGAACGCGCCGGAGATGAGCGCCGGGGTGATGATGGCGAACTTGAGCTGGAACGCCATGAAGACCAGGTGCGGAATGGTGCCGCGCGTCTCCGTGGTCACGTTCTGGAGCATCAGGAAGTCCGCGCCCCCGATGAAGCCCCCGTGCGTCTTGCCAAAGGCCAGCGAGTAGCCGAACACCACCCACTGCACCGTCACCAGCGCCATGGCGAAGAACGAGTACATGAACGTGGCCAGCACGTTCTTCTTGCGCACCATGCCGCCGTAGAACAGGGCCAGTCCGGGCGTCATCAACAGCACCAGCGCCGAGGCCACCAGCATCCACGCCGTGTCGCCGGTGTTGGCCACCGCCTCGGCCGCCTGCGCATGCGCGCGCGCCGACGTCAACAGCCCCAGCACCGGCGCCAGGCGCCGGAGGCCTCTCATTCCTCGATAAATCTCCATGTGGACCCAGCGTGCCTTGACGCAACGCGCAAGTCCAATCTCCTGTGAGTGGGGCTGACACGAACCAGCAGAAGGGGGCCGGGAGGGGCCGGGTCGCGAGGAGGGGCCCGGCGCGGCTTTTCGAGTCCCAGGGGTCTGGTGCTAGCATCCGTCGCCCAGTCCTCATTCCATTCCGCCCCCGACGGGCGGCAGGGGAGCGCATGGTCCAGAATGGCGCATCGCCACAGAGCGCACCGGCCGACGCCGCAGATCCCCTGGTCGGCCGGGTGCTCAACGACAAGTTCCGCATCGTGGAAGTGCTCGGCGCGGGGGGCATGGGACGGGTGTACAAGGCGGTGCAGTCCCCGCTCGAGCGGCTCGTGGCGCTCAAGGTGCTCAACCCCCAGTACAGCGAGGGCAAGGACCCCGGCTTCCAGAAGCGCTTCTTCATGGAGGCGGCCGTCACCTCCAAGCTGCGCCACCCCAACACCGTCACCATCTTCGACTACGGCAAGACGGACGATGGCGTGCTGTACATCGCCATGGAGTACCTGGAGGGGCAGACCCTGGCGAACCTGCTCGCCAACGCGGGCGCCCTGCCGTGGATCCGCGCGCTCAACGTGGTGCAGCAGGTGGCGCGCTCGCTGCGCGAGGCGCACAAGGTGGGCCTCATCCACCGCGACCTCAAGCCCGCCAACATCATGATCCTCTCGCAGGAGGACGATCATGACCTGGTGAAGGTGCTGGACTTCGGTCTAGTGAAGTCCTTCCTGCCCGACCGCGCCCCGCCCCAGGACGTGGAGATCACCCAGGCGGGGGTCATCCTCGGCTCGCCGCTGTACATGGCGCCCGAGCAGGCGCGCAACAGCGCCGACCCGCGCAGCGACGTGTATTCGCTCGGCGTGGTGATGTACCAGATGATGCTGGGCCGCCCGCCCTTCGTGGCCCCGCAGGGCATCGACGTCATCTTCAAGCACATCAACGAAGCGCCCCCCAGCTTCTCCTCCGTCTGGGCCACGCACGACGTGCCCCGGGACGTGGAGGCGCTGGTGATGCGCTGCCTGAGCAAGCGCCCCGAGGACCGCTTGCAGTCCATGGACGAGGTGCTGGACGCCATCCGGCGCGCCGCCTCGGCCGCGGGCCACAGCGGCGCCTTCGCCACCTCGCGCACGCTGGGCAACAGCGGGGTCATGTCCGCGCCGGCCTTCGGCCTGGACGCCCATGGCTCGCGCACCGGTCCCCTGCCCTCGCCCAACACCTCGGGCGCCAACACGCTGTCGTTCACGACGCCGGGCCAGGAGCCCGCGCCGCGCCGGCTCACCCTGCCCCTGGCCCTCTTCGCCGGCTCGCTGCTCCTGGGGCTGGGCGTGGCGGCGGCGCTGACCCTGCGCGCGCCCGCGCCGGGCCCGGTGGCCGTGGCGCCCGAGCCCGTGGCCCCGCCCGCGCCGACGCCCGCGCCCGCGCCCGTCGCCGCCGCTCCAGCCGCCCAGACGCCCCCCGCCGAGGAGGTGGAAGACGAGCTCGCCCCGCTCGTGCAGCCCGCCGGCCCCGACATCGAGGTGTCGCTGTCGAGCGAGCCGCCGGGAGCGACGGTGATGTACCAGGGCCGCGTGCTGGGCGAGACGCCGCTGAGCCTGCCCCTGCCCTCGGACGCCGAGGGCCGCGCCAACGCCCGGCTGACGTTCACGCTCGAGGGCTACCAGCGCGCCACGGCGCTCGTCGCGGGCGAGGGGCCGGTGCTACGCTTCCACCAGAAGCTGCTGAAGAAGAGGAGCGGGACCCGCCCCCCGGCGGACCGGAGCTCCTCCGGGTATAAGGACGACCCTTACTGACAATGTCGAAGAAGATCGCCTGGAAGCGAGCCGGCG
Source organism: Archangium primigenium (assembly GCF_016904885.1). Classification (NCBI taxonomy): domain Bacteria; kingdom Pseudomonadati; phylum Myxococcota; class Myxococcia; order Myxococcales; family Archangiaceae; genus Melittangium; species [Archangium] primigenium. The sequence goes on along the minus strand of NZ_JADWYI010000001.1, from coordinate 2,255,990 downwards.
CCCTGGCTCTGGTGTTGTGCGCGGGGACGGCCTGGGGCGATGCGCGCCTGGAGGCGCGCCGCCACTTCCGCAACGGCATGAGCCTCATCGCCCAGGGTCAATATGACGCGGGCATCGCCGAGTTGCTGGAAGCCTACGCCATCAAGCCCCACGCCAACGTGCTCTACAACATCGCGCGCGCCTACCAGGACGCGGGCCGTGTTCCCGAGGCCGTGGACTACTACCGGCGCTACCTCGCCGCCAGTCCGCCGGACTCGGGACCCGCGGCCGCCACGCTCGCGAAGCTGGAGCAGCAGCTCGCGGCCACCGCGCCCGCCGAGGGCACCCAGGCCCCGGGGCTGCCGCCCATGCCGCCTCCGCCCGCCGGCACCGCGGAGACCAGCAAGGCGCTCGCGTCGCTGATGGAGCGGCTGGAGAAGGCCATCGTGCGCGCCGAGTCGCTGCCGGCCGCGTCCACCGCGCCGCGCGCCCCCGAGAGCGCCTCCGCCGACGCCGTGGCCCTGCAGACGGGCACGGCGCCCGCCGCGGACGACGGGGACGTGCCCTACGAGGAGCGCGTGGTGACGGCCAGCCGCCGCGCGCAGTCCTCGCTCGAGGCGCCCAACGCCACCACCGTCATCACCGCCGAGGACATCCGCCTGTCCGGGGCGCGCACCCTGCCGGAGCTGCTGCGGCGCGTGCCCGGCGCCGAGGTGATGATGATGGGCGCGAGCAGCGCGAACGTGTCGCTGCGCGGCTTCAACCAGCGCCTGTCCAACAAGGTCCTGGTGCTGGTGGACGGCCGCTCGGAGTACCAGGACTTCCTGGGCATGACGCTCTGGCCGGCCATCTCGGTGTCGCTCGATGAGATCGAGCGCATCGAGGTCATCCGCGGGCCGGGCAGCGCGCTGTACGGCGCCAACGCGATGCTCGGCGTGGTGAACATCATCACCCAGGCCCCGGGCACGGGCCCCCGCGCCCGCTTCCAGGGCTACGCGGGCAACGCCGACGTGGCGGGCGGCGACTTCGTGAGCCACGGCGGCACGGGCGCGCTGCGCTACCGCGCCTCGGTGTCCTATACCCAGGCGGACAAGTGGAGCCGGGACGTGTCCCCGGACCGCGCCGACCTGGTCATCCGGGATCCCAACCCGGAGCTCGGCGTGCGCAGCGCGCGGGCCACCCTGGCCACCAGCTACCAGTTCGCCGCGGGCCCCCAGGTGGGGCTCACCGGCGGCGTCAACCGGCTCTACACCGAGGCCTATCCGCTCGGCGCCCTGCGCAACTTCTACATGGACGGGGTGAGCGCTTTCGCCAAGGCGGACGCGAACCTCGGTCCCCTGCGCGCCAAGGCCTTCTGGAACCACCTGTCGGCCAACGCGGGGCCGCAGTACGAGGCCCTGGGCCTGCGCTCGCTGCAGACGCGCGTGGACTCCAACGTCTTCAACGGCGAGCTCTTGCTCAACAAGAGCTTCTCCCTGCTCGGCGAGCACCAGGTGAACGTGGGCGTGGAGGGCCGCGTCAAGCGCCTGGGCTGGGCCTACATGCAGGGCTTGCGTCAGGAGCTGCACGCCGCGGCCTTCGTGCAGGACGAGTGGCGGCTGATCCAGCCCCTGCGCGTGGTGGCCTCCTACCGCGTGGACCGACACCCGCTGCTCGACAACGGCAATCCGGGTCTGGCGCACTCGCCCCGCGTCTCGGCGCTCTTCATGCCCGTGGCCGGACATGCGTTTCGCGCCAGCGCCGCCACGGCCTTCCGCGTGCCCACCTTCATGGAGAGCTACGCCTACGTGGGCTTCCCCATCCCGGGCGTCAACGGGGCCAACCTGCTCACCACGGGCAACACGCGGCTGCAGGCCGAGCGGCTGCAGGCCTACGAGCTCGGCTACCGCGGCGAGGCGCCCCGGCTCGGCATCGACTGGGACCTGGCGCTCTACCAGAACACGGTGCGCAACCTCATCCGCCTGTCCGCCGTGGAGCCCATCGGCGCCGGCGCGGCCTGGAACCCCGCCCTGGGCACCTACCTGCTCGGCCACTCCGTCTTCATGAACGAGCGGGCGATCTACACCGCGCGGGGCGCCGAGGTCGGCATGACGCTCGCGCCGGTGGACGGCCTGGGCATCCGCCTGAGCGGCGCGCTGCAGCGCCTGACGTCCACCGGAGAAAAGGACGAGGCGCTCGACGAGGCCGCGTGCGGCCCGTGCGGCGAGGCGCCCCAGTTCAAGCTGTACGGCGGCATCACCTACCGCACCCGTCAGAGCCTGGAGCTGGGCTTCGACGTGGCCTGGGCATCCGCCACCCGCTGGCTGGAGCGCGAGCCCACGGCGCAGGATCCCACCCGCATCATCCCCATCACCAACGGCCTGGGGGCCTACACCGTCATCAACGCCCGCGTGGGCTACAGCCCGGTGAAGGACCGGGTGTCGGTGGCGCTCGTGGGCACCAACCTGGGCCCCTCCCATACCCAGCACCCCTTCGGCAATCTCATCGAGCGCCGGGTGCTCGCCCTGTTGACGGTGACGCCATGACCCCCCCCTTCGCCAAGCGCCTGGGGGGCCTCGCCCTCACGGCCCTGATCGCCACGGGCTGCGAGCCCCCGCCCGTCGTGCCCACCGCGGACGTGCGGCAGAAGAACGCGCTCACGCGCATCGAGGGCCAGCTCGTGGTGCAGGGCCGCGTGCGCGGCAACGCCATCGTGCTGCTCTACGACACCGAGCGGCCTCCGCCCCCGCAGGGCACCGGCCGCCCCGTGAGCTTCACCGTCGTTCCGCGCGAGCAGCTCTTCGGGCCCTCGGACGTGACGTCCACGGGCCCCTTCACCGCGCCCTACGCCTTCAGCCAGGTGGCGCCGGGGAGCTACTTCGTGCGCGGCTTCATCGACGTGGACACCTGCGTCATGCCGGGCGCCACGTCGTCCTGCCGCACCCCGGACTTCATCCCCTGGTACACCATCACCAGCGAGCCCAACACGGGCGACGTGGGCGGCGCCGCGCTGGACACCTCGCGTGACGGCGCGCCCGTGCCCCGGGTGTTGAACCTCACCCCGCGCGCGGACGGCACCCTGCCCGTCGCCACGGGCGTCAACGTGAGCTTCTCCGCCGATCAGGCCACGGTCCCGCTCGAGCGGCCGGTGTTCTCGGTGGATGGCACCGGAAACTTCAGCGGCCAGGCCGGCGCGCTGTTCACCCTCCGGCCCCGCGCCGTGGAGGTGCGCACGGACAAGGAGAAGACGGGCGAGGAGGACTCCAGGCTGCTGTCCACCCAGGGCGCGCCCGCCTTCTTCGTGCGGCTGGTGGACGACAACAACGACGGCCAGCCGGACGGCGACAAGAAGCTGGAGATCTGGCCGCGGGTCCTCGTGCGCAAGCTCACCGACGTGAAGAACCCCGACAACCCCTCGCAGGAGCTGGCGGACGAGAACGACCTGGACCGCAATGGCCTGCTCGACAAGACCGGCGTGGAACACGCCCCGCTGGTGGGGGACAAGGACGGGCAGCCGGACCGGGTGATCCTCCTGACGAGCCTGGACGTGCCCCCCGAGGTGCGCGACCGGCTCATGCAGAAGAACGCCAACGGCACCTGGAACTTCCAGCCCGTGCCCTCGCCCACCCTGCTGCTCACGCTGCAGCCCCAGGCGGTCGACGCGCGCGATCCGCTCCACCCCGTGCCGCTCAAGGCCGTCCCCTCGGGGCGCTACGCCATCACCCTGGTCCAGTTCACCGGGCAGACCTGGCGGGTGCCCAACGAGCTGTCGGCCAGCGTGGCGCCCTCGATCGACCTGCTGCCCAGTGACACCCAGTCGTTCACGATCAACGTCCCGTGAAGGATTCGGCGCCCCGGCCGGAATCCGGGGAGGTGCGACTTTGACTTCGAGGTGTGCGTGGGACAACATGAGGATCAGTTGGGTCGTGAGCGGGGGGGGGGAACACCGCAGGGAGGTTCTTCGATGAAGTCGGCCACCGTTGTGCCCGAGTCACTGGCGACAGCTTCAGTTCGTTCCCCGGCGGCTCCCAGCGAGCCCGCCCGGCCCTCCGTGTCCACGCCCGTGGTGACGCGTCCGGGCGAGACGGCGCGCCCCTTTGGCGGCATCAACGCCGAGACGGCCCGCGCCTTCACCGCCGTGGCCCACCCGCCCGAGACGCGGCCCTTCGCCCGTCCCGAGCCCGGGATCAAGCCCCAGCGCGTGCTGCTCGTGGACGACAGCCGCTCCATCCGCACGCTGCTGAAGATCTACCTGATGGCGCGCTCCTTCGAGTACATCGAGGCCGAGTCGGCCGAGTCGGCGCTCAAGGAGCTGGACACGCAGCAGGTGGACCTCATCCTCACCGACTTCCACATGGACGGGATGAACGGCGCGGATTTCGCGGCCACGGTGCGCTCGCACAAGGATCTCAAGGTGTCGCGCATCCCCATCCTGATGATGACGGGTGATGCCAACGCCGCCGAGGTGCGCAACAAGGGCCAGAAGGCGGGCATCAACGCCTTCGTGCGCAAGCCGGTGAGCTGCGCCCAGCTCATGACGCTGGTGGACACCATCCTCCCGGCGCCCAAGAAGACCTGAGCGGGCGTCAGGTGGCGGGCAGCGACGCGCGCGCGCGCCGCTTGCGCACGGCCTCCGCCACCCGGAGGGCGAGCAGCAGGCCCAGCACGCACGCGTACACGAGCGGCTCGGTCAGATCCTTCTTCACCCGCCAGAGGAAGTGCACCACCCCCAGCACCGCCGCCACGTACACGAGCCGGTGCAGCCGCTGCCAGGCGGGAAACCCCAGGCGCCGCACCATGCGATTCGTACTGGTGACGGCCAGGGGCACGAGCAGCACCAGCGCCAGGAAGCCCACGGTGATGAAGGGCCGCTTCGTGATGTCCGCGAGCACCGCCCCCACCGCCAGGCCCTGATCCAACCCCACGTACACGAGGAAGTGCAGCACCGCGTAGGCGAAGGCCAAGAGGCCCAGCAGCTTGCGCAGGCGCATGGGCCACGTCCAGCCCAGCAGCGCCTTGAGCGGCGTGCACGCGAGCGACGCCACCAGGATGATCAACGCGAGCAGGCCCGTCTGGTTGAGCACGCGCTCGATGGGGTTGGCGCCGAGCGTGCCCCGCGCGAGATCGAGCAGCAGGAGCGCCAGGGGCGACAGGCCGCCCACGAGGACGGCGGGCTTGAGCCACGGGTAGGGAGTGGAGGCCATGGCGTCAGTAGTTCGCCCGCAGGTCCAGGCCCGCGTAGAGGTGGGCCACCTGCTCGGCGTAGCCGTTGAAGGGCAGCGTGGGGCGGCGGCGCAATTCCCCGATGCGGCGCTCGGTGGCCTGGCTCCAGCGCGGGTGGTCCACCTCGGGATTCACGTTCGCGTAGAAGCCGTACTCCCGCGCGTTGGCCAGGTTCCACGTGGTGGGCGGCGGCTCCTCGGTGAGCGAGATGCGGACGATGGACTTGATGCCCTTGAAGCCGTATTTCCACGGCACCACGAGCCGCAGGGGCGCGCCGTTCTGGTTGGGCAGCACCTTGCCGTAGAGCCCCACCGCCAGGAGCGTGAGCGGGTGGAGGGCCTCGTCCAGACGCAGCCCTTCCACATAGGGCCAGTCGAGCGCGGCCTGCCGCTGACCGGGCATCTGCTGGGGATCCCTCAGCGTGGTGAAGGCCACGTACTTCGCCCGGCTCGTGGGCTCCACGCGCTTGAGCAGCCCCGCCAGCGGCAGGCCCATCCACGGAATCACCATGGACCAGGCCTCCACGCAGCGCATCCGGTAGATGCGATCCTCCAGCGGGAACCACGACTGGAGCGTGTCCACGTCCACGCGCTGCGGCCGGGCCACCTCCCCGTCGATGACGACCGTCCAGGGCCGCGGCTTGAGCGTGTGCGCGTTCCGGGCGGGGTCGCCCTTGTCGTACCCGAACTCGTAGAAGTTGTTGTACGTGGTGGCGTCCTCGTAGGACGTGGGCGCCTCGTCGGTGTCGTAGGGGCCCTGGGGGCGCGCCTTCCGGGCCACCGCGTCCGGCGTGGCGGGGGCGGGCCCCGCTCCGCCCCCCTCCCCTCCCGAGGGCCGCCCGCTGAGCAGCTGCAGCCCCGCGCCCACCGCCGCGGCGGTGCCGGTGAAGAGCGCGGCGCCCTTGATGAACTCGCGCCGCCGGGCGTACAGCGGCTCGGCGGTGATCTCGGACCCAGGCGGCTCGGGAGGCAGGTGGCGCATGCCCCTCATAACGCCCGGGAAAGCATCGGGTTACAAGGGGGCGTCCGGGCGGGGCAGCCGGGCGGCCGTCTCCCGATCCGAGACCTCACCCGCGCGCACCCGCGCATCGCGGTCACGCCACAGGGCCCACCACGGCGTCACGGGCGATTGGTGGTGCTCCCAGTGATAGCCGAAGAAGTAGCAGGACAGCATGGCCCACAGGTGGTTGCGCGGCAGCGAGCGCGCGTGGTGGGGCGCCATGTCCGGGGTGTGCGGCTGACGGTGCGGCCGATAGGTGCCGAAGTAGAAGAGCTGGAAGGTGCCGGCCACCGCGGGCGCCACCCAGAAGGCCCAGATGCGCCACTGCTCCACGCCCAGCCACCACAGCACGTTGAACTTGAGCGCCATGGTGAGGAACTGCGGCCACGTCATGTAGCGCACCATGAACGTGGTGAACCACGGCAGGAAGGCCTGCGTCCGCGTGGAGAAGTCCGGATCGTCCGGGCCCGTGGGGTCCAGGTGGTGCGCCCGGTGATTGACCACCAGGCGCGTGTAGGACAGCCCCGCGAACAGGAAACACGCGGCCGTGCCCACCGCCTCGTTGAGCCACCGGTGGCGGCTCACCGTGCCGTGCATGGCGTCATGCCCGGTGATGAACAGTCCCGTGGACAGGTAGGCCTGCACCGCCATGTGCAGCCAGGCGAGCGGCGAGGCGAGCGACAGCTCGGAGAAGGCGAGCAGCCAGACGAGGTGGCCCAGCCACGCCCCAAGCACGGCGAGCGCGATGAGGACTCCCCAGGGACCCTGATGCGGGTGGTGGCGCGGGTGGTGGCGCATACAGCCTCATGTCTCATCACCTTTCGCTCGCCGTGCACGAGGAAAAACACACGGCGAGCGGGCAGGCGACACTACTTCTTGCCCGCCGGGGCGGCCGCCTCGGTGCCGGCCATGAGGCGCTCGGCGGTGACGTAGCGCGGCTCGATGTCCACGGGCACGTTGACCATCTTGTCGAGGATGCGCTTCACCTCGGGGCGCACCACACCCATCTTGCCGAGCAGCGCGTCGGCGGCGGCGCGATCGCCCCGGGCCTGCAGTTCCATGAGCTGCCGGGTCAACACGGTGACGGACTCGCGCACCTTGGCGGGCACCACGGCGAAGGTGCCGTCCTTGGCCACCACCACCGCGCCGGTGTCCAGGAAGTGGTTGAGCTGCAGCGCCACGCCCTTGCCGTGCGCCTCGTTGATGCCGAAGCGGATGGAGCGGAACGCGGACGCCAGGAACGTCGTGTACATGGTGCGCTCGAGCTCCTTGCCGATGACGCCCTTGTCCACGAGCGTCTGCAGGGCCCACAGGCCGGAGATGTCCGCCTTGGCCTCCTCGATGGCGCTCGAGGACGCCTGGAGCGCCTGACGCACCGTGGTCTGCTTGCCCTCCACGGTGATGGTGTGGGGCCCCAGGCCGTGCATCAGCTCGTGCATGAGGATGTGGGTGAAGAACGCGTCGAAGGACACGTCCTTCCTGTCCTTCGCCTCGAGCGCCACCTGGGCGATGGGCAGGAGCACGCGCTGGAACTTCGCCTCCTGGATGTTCTTGAGCATCACGCGCTTGGTGCCCTTCTCGGCCGCCACGCGCTCGTCATTGGGCAGGTTGTACGCCGCCGTCTGCACGCCCCGGTTGCCGTCACCCGAGGAGTACAGGCTGTTGACGACCCGGATGGGCGCGAGCGCGCCGAGCTTGGGGTTGCGCAGCTTGGGATCGATGGGCAGCGCGTCCTCCAGGCCCTGCAGCTCCCCGCTGAACTTGGACAGCTTGGCCGTCTCGGCGTCGTCCCGCAGGGCGATGAAGGCCTCGAAGGCGGCCTTGTAGTTGAACCACTCGTCCTCGTAGACCTCGTAGGGCCCGAGCGTGGGCTCGATGCTCGCGTCCAGCTCCATCCACGCCACTTCGCTCGGGTAGTAGTCGTTGCTCAGAAAGGCGTCCGCGCGCCGGGTGAGGAAGGCGCGCAGCGTGGGCTGGCCGGTGAGCTCCGCGGCCTCGATGAGCAGGTGGGCCGCCTGGGCGAGCTCCCCCTGGTACTCGACACTGTAGGGCACCGCGCGGAACTTGCCGTCCGGCCCCCGGCGCAGCGTGGAGAAGAAGCCCGTGGCCTCCTTCTGCTGGGCCTCGGGCAGGGACTTCACCCAGGCCTCCACGTCCGCCTGCGTGGCGCCCGCCGGATAGAAGTGGCCCTCGGGGGGCTTGGCGGGCACGCCGGGGATGAAGGGCGCGTTGTGGTCCAGGCGCGACCAGGGGCCCTTGTTGAGCAGGAACGCGTGCAGCCGCTCCTTGCCCAGGGGCGAGGTGTCGCGCACGAGGTCGAGCAGCAGCGTCTCGTTGCCCGCCCAGGCCTGACGCAGGAACAGCGCGTCCATGATGCGCGCGGCCTGGAGGATCTTCGTGAGCGCCCGGCGCTCGTTGTCGGGCAGCTTGGACACGTCCCCGGTGATGTCGACGGGAGCGAAGCGCGCCGTCATGCGCTTGAGCTCGGCGGCGCCCGGAAGGGCCGTGGGAGCGGAGGGCTCGGCGGCGCCCGCGGCGCTCGAGCCGAGCACCGCCGCGGCGGCGAGGGAGAGGAAGGTGCGGTTCATGCCCGCCCTTTTACCCCCGCCCGGGCGCGCGGGACAGCAAAGGCCTCAGGGCGCGGGCCGGTAGGTCCCGAAGCTCCAGACATGGCCCTCGGGATCGCGCGCCGCGTAATCCCGGGAGCCGTAGTCGGTGTTGAACGGCTCCCGGACGATGATGGCTCCCGCGGCGCGGGCGCGGGCGCAGTGCGCGTCGATGTCGGCCACGTAGACGTAGGGCGCCATGCCTCCCGCGGAGCCGAAGACGTCGTCCTTGACGCTGCCCATCATGAAGATGCCATTGCCAAAGCGCAGCTCCGCGTGGGCGATGGTGCCCTCGGGACCGGGGACGACCAGGTGCTCCTCGAAGCCGAAGGCCGTGGCGAGCCACCGGAGGGCCGCGGGCGCATCCCGGTAGCGCAGGCTCGGGTAGAAGGTCGGCGCACTGCTGGACGAGGGCTGGGTCATGGCGTGCTCTCCTGGGAAGCGGGGTTCACGTTGCGCCCACGACCTTACGGGAGGAAGTCGAGCCGCGGCCACTCTTCGTCTAGAAGGCCGTCCATGATCTCCGCCTTGCTGCTGCTCCTGTTGACGCAAGTGGCGTGCACGCCCGGCGAGACCACGCGGGTGTGCGGTTGCAAGGCGGGCATGGTGAGCGCCTGCGTCACGCTCGCCGGCGAGGACACGCGCAAGGCCGCCCAGGTGCTGGACCAGGTCGAGGCGGCCCTGGAGCAGGCCTCGCAGATGGAGGGCAAGGAGGACGAGCACAAGGCCAGGCAGCTCCAGGCGGTGGCGGAGTCCTTGTCCGAGGCGCTCGGTTCTTCCGCGACGTCCCAGTGCAAGGGCCAGAAGCACCATCTCATTTCTCGACCCATCTCCAAGAGTCTGGAGGAACATTCCACGCTCAAGGGACTCTACAAACCCCGAGATCCACGCTTCGTGCTCCACGCCAGGGATGAGCAGGCGCACTGCGGCTACCAGCAGTGGCACCGCGATGTGGACAAGGAAGTGATTGATTGGCTCGATGAGCATCCCAAGGCCACACCCACGGAGTTCATGGAAAAGCTGCGTCGCATTTACAACCGCCCTGAAATGCAGGCGAGATTCCCCGATGGCTTCTGAATTTCCTGCCCCCCCACGCTTCTTCGTCCTGGAGGAGGAGGTGTCCTCGTCTCGTTATGACGTCGAGGTGGAGAAGGTCGAGCCCGTCAACCGCTCGGACGCGCCTCACTGCCCACGGTGTGGAGACATCATCGGATTGCGGACGTGGCTTCCCCCCTATCGTGTGGAGTTGGAGCTGCACGGGCAAGAGCTCGGCGATTTCGTCCGAAGCACTGGATACGAGCGGCTCATCTCGGAGCGATTCGCGGACGCATTTCGCGCGGAGGGACTCACGGGGCTGGAGGGCTTCCACCCCGTGGAAGTGGTCCGAGTACGCTGCCTGAGGAAGAGACCGCGCCATTCCCTCACCGTTCCACGCTACTCCGTCGTCTGGCCTTGCTTCGGCCACGCAGCGGTGGATCTGGTACTCAACCGCGTGCGTGTCTCGAGGCCTCCGGCCTGCTCCGAGTGCCGCGCGACGGGCATCGACGCCATCCACGGCTTCGTCTTGGAGCCGGGCACCTGGAGAGGGGAGGACATCTTCCGCCCACGCGGCATGCAGGGGAAGGTCGTCGTCACCGAGCGCTTCAAGGACTTCGTCAATCAGCACGGCTTCACGAACATGCGACTCACCCCTACCGAGCAGTTCGTTCGAGATCCCGACGGGCTCGGTCCCGCCCCCCTGCCCTCGTCGTGAAACCGCCTTCCGGACCCGTCACATGCTCGCCAGTCTCCTTCTGACCCTCCTGACGCAACTCGCCTGCATGCCCGGCGAGACCACATTGGTGTGCGGTTGCAAGGCGGGCATGGTGAGCGCCTGCGTCACGCTCGCCGGCGAGGACACGCGCAAGGCCGCCCAGGTGCTGGACCAGGTCGAGGCGGCCTTGGAGCAGGCCGCGTTGATGGAGGGCAAGGAGGACGAGCACAAGGCCAGGCAGCTCCAGGCCGTGGCGGAGTCCTTGTCCGAGGCCCTGGGTTCTCCCGAGCCGCCCTGCAAGGGCCAGGAGCACCACCTCATCTCCCGACCCATCGCGAAGGCCCTGTCCCGGCACTCTACGCTCAAGGGACTCTTCACACCTCGGGATCCGCGCTTCGTCGCCCGAGCCAAGGACGAGCAATCACATTGCGGCTATCAGCAATGGCACCGCGACGTGGACAAGGAGGTCATCCAATGGCTCTTGAGGACAGCCAAGGCCACGCCCCAGACATTCTTGAACAAGTTACGTGACATCTACAGCCGTCCCGAGATGAAGGCGAGGTTTCCCGATGGTGTTCAAGGCCTCTAGCGACCCACGTTTCTTTGTCCTGGAATCGGAGGGAACCCGATCTCGATACGATGCGGACGTTGATCCATCCGAGCCCGACAACCTGGGCGAGGCCCCTCGCTGTCCACGGTGTGGCGACTTCATCGGGATGCTGCCCTGGCTTCCTCCCCATCGAGCGGAGTTGGAGTTGCACGGAGAGGAACTCGCCGACTTCATCAGCTGCCCAGGATACGACTGGCTCGTCTCCGAGCGATTCGCCGAGGCCTTCCGTGCGGAGGCACTCACCGGCTTGGACGGCTTCCACTCCGTGGAGATCATCCGCGTGCGTCGCATGCGGAAGCGCTCACTCACGCCGCTAGCGGTGCCCCGTTATTACGTCGTCTCCCCTTGCTTTGGCCGTGCCCTGGCGGATCCGGTGCTCAACCGCGCGCGCATCTCCGCGCCGCCCACCTGTCCGGAGTGCCGCTCCACGGGCATCGACGCCGTCCACGGCATCGTCCTGGAGCCGGGCACCTGGAGCGGAGAGGACATCTTCCGGCCTCGTGGCATGCAGGGCGAACTCCTCGTGACCGAGCGCTTCAAGGTCTTCGCCGAGCGGCACGGCTTCACCAACATGCGCTTCACCCCCTCCGAGCAGTTCGTGTGGGATCCCTCCAATCTCGGACCCGCGCCCCTCCCCTCGTCGTGAAACCGCCTTCCGGACCCGTCACATGCTCGCCAGTCTTCTTCTGACCCTCCTGACACAAATCGCCTGCACGCCCGGCGAGACCACGCTGGTGTGCGGTTGCAAGGCGGGCATGGTGAGCGCCTGCGTCACGCTCGTGGGTGAGGACACGCGCAAGGCCGCCCAGGTGCTGGACCAGGTCGAGGCGGCCTTGGAGCAGGCCGCGTTGATGGAAGGCGAAGGCGACGACAAGAAGAAGCAGCGACTCCAGGCCGTGGCGGAGTCCTTGTCCGAGGCCCTGGGTTCCCCCGAGCCCCCTTGCAAGGGACAGGAGCATCACCTCATCTCCCGGCCCATTGCCAAGGCGTTGGAGGACCACGCCACGCTCAAGGGACTCTACAAACCTCGAGACCCCCGCTTCGTAACCCGAGCCAAGGACGAGCAATCACACTGCGGCTACCAGCAGTGGCACCGCGCCGTGGACAGGGAAGTCATCCGGTGGCTCGATGAAACACCTGGAGCAACTCCCCAGGACTTCATGAACAAACTGCGAGAGATCTACAGTCGCCCCGCGATGCAGGCGAGGTTCCCTCATGGGTTCTGAATCCGCCAAGAACCCACGGTTCTTCGTCTTCGAGGAAAGCCCGCTTGGGTCTCGTTATGATGTCGACGTCGACACCATTGAGCCCATCAACCGCGCGGATGCGCCCCGCTGCCCATGCTGCGGTGTGTTCGTTGGGTTGCTGAGGTGGATGCCGCCCTACCGGGTCAAACTCGAATTGCACGGGGAGGAACTCGGGGACTTCATCAAGAAGTCGCCCTATCACCCCCTCGTCTCCGAGCGCTTCGCGGAGGCGTGGCGCGCGGAGCACCTCACGGGACTGGAAGGCTTTCATCCGGTCGAGGTCGTCCGGGTACGCCCGATGAAGAAGGGCGCTCGCCGTCCCGACACCGTGCCCCACTACGTGGTCGTCTCGACCGCCTATGGCCGAGCGGCGGTGGACCTGGTGCTCAATCGGGCGCGCATCGCGCGTCCCATCACGTGCCAGGAGTGCCGCTCGACCAACATCCAGGCCGTGCACGGCATCGTCCTGGAGCCGGGCACCTGGAGCGGTGAGGACATCTTCCGGCCCCGAGGCATGCCGGGCACTCTCCTCGTCACCGAGCGATTCAAGGACTTCGCCGAGCAGCACGGCTTCACCAACATGCGCTTCACCCCCTCCGAGCAGTTCGTGTGGGATCCCTCCCACCTCGGACCCGCGCCCCTGCCCTCGGGGTAGCTCAGCCCACCGGCAGCAGGACGATGATCAACACGTCCCACAACGCGTGGCTCACCCAGGAGGCCACCAGGCTCTTGCGCCACTCGGCGAGCAGGCCCCACGCGAGCGACGTGGGCAGGGCCGCGAGCGCCAACAGCGGCTCCTGGAAGAACAGCAGCACGAGGCTCGACAGCACCGCGGCCACAACCACCGCGCCCCGGCTCCCGAGCCTCGGCCTGAGCGCCCCCTGCACCACGCCCCGCCAGAACAGCTCCTCGGCGGGCGTGAGCACGAACACCAACGCCACCGCCGCCCCCCAGCCGCTCCGGCCAAAGCCCGCGTAGATGTCCCGCAAGGGCTCGCACGCCACCCGCGTGAGGCCTCCGCACAGCGCCCACAGCACGACGCGCGAGCCCACGTACAGCACGCCCGCGAACGTCACGCCCCAGAGCACGTCCTCGCCCCGCGGCGTGAGCAGCGCCCGGCCCGTGCGCTGGCCGAGCGCCAGGAGCGACAGCCCCGCCAGCACGCCACACGTGAGCGAGGCCCAGGCGTAGAAGTGCGGCGGATTCCAGCGCACGAGCGCCGTCCACCCGAGCACCGCCAGCCCCGAGGCCACGAGCCACCCCAGCCGCCGGTCCTCCCGCGTGTCCGTCATGGCAGGGGCAGCTCCAGGTCGCTCAGCAGGGCCTCGGCGGCCCGCCGGCCCGAGACCATGGCCCCGTCGATGGAGCCGTTCTCCCGATAGTCCCCGCACGCGTACAGGCCCGGGGACAGGCGCACCCGCCGGTGCGGCTCCTCGAACGCCTCGGGCGTCTGCAGGGGCAGGGCCCGGGGAAGCGCGTACGTGCGCAAGAGCCGCCACCCCGCCACGCCCGCGCCGAACCACTCGGTGAGCTGCTCCCGCACGCGCGCCTCCAGCGCCCCCGCCTCCTGCCCCGTCTCCAGCACCGACACCGACACCAGGGCCTGGCCCGCGGGCGCGTACTCGGGTGACACCTCGCTCATCACCGCCAGGTTGTTCACCGGCCCGTGGCCCTCGCCGTTGAGCACCAGGTGGGGGCCGCGCACGGGCGGCTCGGGCGCGGCGAAGTACAGGCCCGTCACCCCCGTCGTCGGCCGGGGGGGCAGTCCCGGCAGCAAGTCCTCCGCCGCGCGCCCGTCCGTGGCCACCACCACCGCGTCCGCCTCCTCGCGCGCCCCCGACACCAGCCGCACCCGGTGGCCGAACACCTCCTCCACCGGGGTGTTCAGGTGCAGGCCGCCCTGGGGCAGCTTCCCGGCGAGCTGCGCGGTCAACTCCCCCATGCCGCGCGCGGGCACCGCCGTGGCCCCCGAGGAGAACATCCGGAAGACGAACTCCAGCATCCGACTGGAGGTGCGCAGCTCCTTCTCCAGGAAGATGCCCCCGAAGAAGGGCTGGAAGAAGGCCTCCACCATGGCGTCGGAGAAGCCCACGTCCCGCAGGTACGCGCGCGACGTCTTCTGCGGGCGCAGGAACACGTCCTCCACCTCTCCCGCGTGCGCCTGTTTCCACACGTCCAGCACGTGCAGCTTGTCGGCGAGCGAGCCCACGGGCGTGAAGACGCTCCGGGCGGCGTGCAGGGGCCGGCGCAGCGGATCCGCCAGTTGATGGAAGCGGCCTCCGCGCCGCACGCGCGCCCCGGGAAAGAAGCGCTGGAGGTCGAGCGCCCCGTAGTCCAGCCACCGCGGGGGCTCCGGGTAGGCGGTGAGCAGCACCTGGAAGCCCCGGTCCAGCCGGAAGCCCTCCACGACGTCCGTGCGCACCCGACCGCCGACCCCGTCGCTCGCCTCCAGCACCCGGACCGTCACCTTGGCCCGCTGTAGCATCCGCGCACACGTGAGCCCCGCCAGCCCCGCGCCCACCACGATGACCACCGGTTTCGCCACGCCGCGCTCCCTCCCAGAAATACCCGTCTGTCCGTCCTGTCTTGATTCCCAGGAACGGGCCCGTCAGACTCGGGGGGAATATAGAAGCGACCGGACCGCTTGTGCCCACGAGGTGTCCTGTGCGCTCCTCGTTCAAGCAGTTCCCAACACCGGCCCGCTCCCCCACGGGGGCGGCGGACGGCGGAGAGTCGAGAACCATGTCGAGAGTCACCCGCGGTGACGTGGCCCGGTGGGAAGCGGTGTCATGACCCTCAAGGAAGCGTTGAGTCGGGTCGTGGGCCGCAAGGACCTGACGCGCGAGGAGATGGCGTCCGTCATGGGCCAGATGCTCGCGGGCGAGGCCACGCATGCCCAGGTGGGTGGCTTCGCGGTGGCCCTGCGCATGAAGGGCGAGACGGAGGACGAGATCCTCGGGGCCGCCGAGGCCATGCGGGCGTGCGCCGTGCGCATCCAGCCCAAGGCGGACGTGGTGCTCGACACGTGCGGCACGGGCGGCGACGGCGCGCACACCTTCAACATCTCCACCGCCGTGGCGCTCGTGGCCGCGGGCGCGGGGGTGACGGTGGCCAAGCACGGCAACCGGGCGGTGTCCTCGCGCTGTGGCAGCTCGGACGTGCTCGCCGCGCTGGGCGTGTCCATGGACCGCTCGCACGAGCACGTGACGTACGACATCGACGCGCACGGCGTGGGCTTTCTCTTCGCGCCCTCGCACCACAGCGCCCTGCGCCACGTGGCGCCCGCGCGCCGCGAGCTCGGCCTGTACACCGTGTTCAACCTGTTGGGCCCCATGACCAACCCGGCGGGCGCCCGCTATCAGCTGCTCGGCACCTTCGCCGGCGAGCGCCTGGAGCAGACGGCGCGGGTGCTGCGGCGCCTGGGCAGCCGGCGCGCCTGGGTGGTGCACGGCTGGGACGGGCTCGACGAGCTGTCTCCCTGCACCTCCTCCGACGTGGCGGAGCTGCGCGAGGACGGCTCGGTGCACACCTTCACGCTCACACCCGAGGACGCGGGCCTCGAACGGGTGAAGCCCGAGTCCATCGTCGGCGGCGACGTGGAGGACAACGCCCGGCGCTTCAAGTCGCTCCTGGAAGGCGAGCGGTCCGGGGTGCGCACGGCCGTGGTGCTCAACACCGCGGCGGCCCTGGTGGTGGTGGGCAAGGCGGCGGATCTCAAGGAGGGTGCGATGCGGGCCATGGAGTCGATCGACTCGGGCGCGGCGGCGGCCAAGCTGTCGGCGCTCGTGCAGGGGGGCACGCCGTGAGCGCGCCCCCCGAGGACAAGCTCGCGGCCATCTTCGCGCGCAAGCGCCGGGAGCTCGCCGCGCGCGGCCCCCGCGTGGCCGCCCATCCCCGCCCCGCCCCGCGCGACTTCACCGCCGCGCTGACCCAGCCCCGGCCGGGCCAGCCCATCAACGTCATCGCCGAGGTGAAGCGCCGCAGCCCCTCCGGCGGCGACTTCCCCCACACGGACCTGGTCGCGGTGGCGCGGGGCTACGAGGCCGCGGGCGCCAGCGCCCTGAGCGTGCTCACCGACGACGTGGACTTCGGCGGCTGCCTGGAGGACCTGCTCCAGGTGCGCGAGGCCACGGGCCTGCCGGTGCTGCGCAAGGACTTCCTCGTGTCGCCCCAGGAGGTGGAGGAGAGCGCGGCCCTGGGCGCGGACGCCATCCTGCTCATCGCGGACGCGCTGGAGGACGGCGAGCTGCGGGAGATGGTGGCGGCGGCCCGGGCGAGCCGGGTGGCGGCGCTCGTGGAGGCCCACACCCAGGCCCATGCCGAGCGGGCGCTCCAGGCGGGCGCGGAGCTGGTGGGGCTCAACAACCGCGACCTCGCCACGCTGCGCACGGACACCACCACCGCCCTGCGGGTGATTCCGCTCCTGCGCGGACGGGCCCGGGCCTTCGTGGCCGAGAGCGGCCTCAAGACGCCCGAGGACTTCCGGGCGGCGCGGGCGGCGGGCGCGCACGCGGTGCTCGTGGGCGAGTCCCTGCTGCGCGACGCGGACCCCGGCCGGGCGCTGGCGCGGCTGCTCGCCCCGGGAGACGCGCCGTGAGCGTGCGCGTGAAGATCTGCGGCGTCACGCGGGTGGAGGACGCGCGGCTGGCGTGGGCGGCGGGCGCGGACGCGCTCGGGCTCAACTTCTACGCGCGCTCGCCCCGCTGCGTGACGCCCGAGCAGGGCGCGGCGCTGGCGCGCACGCGGCCGGGGCTCGGCGCGCTGGTGGGCGTCTTCGTCAACGAGTCGCCGGACGTCATCCGGGCGCGGGTGCGCGACTGCGGCCTGACGGCGGTGCAACTGCACGGCGACGAGCCCCCCGAGGCCTGCCAGGGCTATGACGTGCCCGTCATCAAGGCGCTGCGGGTGCGCACCGCCGAGGACGTGGAGCGGGCGCGCACGTACGTGGGCGCGGGCGACGTGACGACGCTGCTCTTGGACGGCGCGGCGCCGGGCTATGGCGGCGGCGGGGTGGGCTTCGACTGGTCGCTCGTGGCGCGGCTGGCGGACGTGGGCACGCCGGTGCTGGTGGCCGGCGGACTGCACCCGGGCAACGTGCTCGAGGCCGTGCGGGCCACCCGGCCCTACGGAGTGGATGTGGCGAGCGGGGTGGAGTCACGCCCCGGCATCAAGGACGCGGACGCGGTGCGGGCCTTCCTCCGCGCCGCGAAGACTTCATTTTCGGAGTGAGAGACCCCATGGACACGCAAACCGCCCCGGGCCGCTTCGGCCGTTATGGCGGCCGTTATGTGCCGGAGACGCTGGTGCCGGCGTTGCAGGAGCTGGAAGTCGCCTACGCCGAGGCCCGGAAGGATCCGGCCTTCGACGAGCAGGTGGCGCAGGTGCTGCGCGAGTACGTCGGGCGCGAGACGCCGCTGACGCCCGCGCGCCGCCTCACCGCGCTGTGGGGCGGGGCCGAGGTGTGGCTCAAGCGCGAGGACCTGGCGCACACGGGCGCGCACAAGATCAACAACACCATCGGCCAGGTGCTGCTCGCGCGGCGCATGGGCAAGCGGCGCATCATCGCGGAGACGGGCGCGGGCCAGCACGGCGTGGCCACCGCCACCGCGTGCGCCCTGTTCGGCATCCCCTGCGAGGTGTACATGGGCGCGCTGGACGTGGAGCGCCAGTCGCTCAACGTCTTTCGCATGAAGGCCCTGGGCGCCACGGTGCACGCGGTGGAGTCCGGCTCGCGCACCCTCAAGGACGCGATGAACGAGGCCATGCGCGTCTGGGTGTCCCAGGTGGAGGACACCTACTACGTCATCGGCAGCGCCGCCGGGCCCCACCCCTACCCCACCATCGTGCGGGACTTCCAGGCCATCATCGGCAAGGAGGTGCGCACCCAGTCGCTCGTCCACTTCGGCCGGCTGCCAGACGCCATCATCGCGTGCATCGGCGGAGGCTCCAACGCCATCGGCGTGCTGCACCCCTTCGTCGGGGACGCGGGCGTGCGGCTGGTGGGCGTGGAGGCCGGGGGCCACGGACTCGACTCGGGCCAGCACGGCGCGTCGCTCACGCTGGGCACCGAGGGCGTGCTGCACGGCTCGCGCTCGCTCGTGCTGCAGGACGAGCACGGGCAGATCACCGAGGCGCACTCCATCTCCGCGGGCCTGGACTACCCGGGCGTGGGGCCGGAGCTCGCGCACCTGGCCAAGACGGGCCGCATGGAGGTGCGCACCGCCACGGACGACGAGGCGCTCGCGTCCTTCTACCAGGTGAGCCGCACCGAGGGCATCCTCCCCGCCCTGGAGTCCTCGCACGCCTTCGCGCGCGCCGCGGACCTGGCGCGGGAGCTGGGCAAGGGCAAGCACCTGGTCATCAACTGCTCGGGCCGCGGGGACAAGGACGTGGCCACCATCGCGGCGCGCGGCATGCCCGCCGCCATCCGTCTGGAGGGCGCATGAGCGGGGAGATCGCGGACGCGTTCGGCCGGGCCCGGGCGCGGGGAGAAGGCGCGCTGGTGGCCTACGCCATGGCGGGAGACCCGGACCTCGCGCGCTCGGTGGACGTGTTCGCCGCGTGCGTGGAGGGCGGCGCGGACCTCCTGGAGATCGGCGTCGCGTTCAGCGACCCCATCGCCGACGGGCCCGTCATCCAGGCCGCCTCGGAGCGGGCGCTCAAGGCGGGCGCCACGCTGCGGCGGGTGCTCGACGAGGTGGTGCCCGCGGTGCGCGAGCGCTGCCCGCACACGCCCCTGGTGGTGATGACGTACGTCAACGTGGTGATGGCCCTGGGCGAGGCGCGCTACGCGAAGCTCGCCCGGGAGCGCGGCGTCTCGGGCACCATCCTGCCGGACCTGCCGCCCGAGGAGAGCCTGTCCCTGCGGGCCGCCTTCGACCAGGAGGGCGTGGCGCTCATCCCCTTGTGCGCGCCCACCACGTCGCCCCAGCGCGCCGCGAGCATCGCCAAGGACGCGCGCGGCTTCGTCTACTGCGTGTCGGTGGCGGGCGTGACGGGTATGCGCTCGCAGCTGCCGGCCAACCTGTCCGAGCGCCTGGAGCTGGTGCGCGGCGTCTCCCCCGTGCCGGTGGTGGCCGGCTTCGGCATCTCCTCGGCCGAGCAGGCGCGCGTGGTGGGTGCCCACGCGGATGGCGTGGTCGTGGGCAGCGCCATCGTCCGCGCCGCCCAGGCGGACGGCCCCGGCGCCGCCCGGCAGCTCTGCGCCGACATCAAGCGGGGCCTGAAGCGCTGAGGGCGCGGGCCCCGCGCCCCACCAGCAACCCCAGGCCGCACCAGGCGCCGAGGATGGGACTGACGCCCATGCCCAGCCACGGCACGGGAAAGGCCCCGAGCCCTGGCGCCAGCACACAGAGCGCGAAATAGACGGCGAGGCCCCACGCCGCCGCCCGGACACCCTCCACGGGGCTCGCCCGGGCGGCCAGGGGCGACAGCGCCGCGCCCGCCAGCAGGAGCACCGCCAGCACCGCCAGCCCAGGCGAGGTCTCCCAGGCGAGGCCGACGATGCCCTCGACCTCGGGCACCGGCGCGAGCGGGTCCGCACGCCCGAGCGACACCAGCGCCGCCACCCCGGAGCCGATGGCCACCCCGCCCCCCAGGGCCCCGCGCCTCCGGAGCACGAGCAGGGCCGCCCCGACGGCGCCCGCCAGCGCCACGGCCTGCGCGGCATCGGGCTGGAGCGCCAGGAGGCCCGCGAGCCCGAGGACCGCGAGCCCGAGCGGGTGACGTCGGGCCGCCAGGTCCGTCCAGGCGACGAGCGCCCCGGGCAGCAGGAGCGCGGCGGCGTGCAGCCGCACCGGGCCGAGGCCCACCCAGCGGTGCACACCCGACAGGCCACTGTCGAGGAACGTGGCCCCCACCCCGAACACGGCGAGGGGCAGCAGGAGCCAGGCCCCCCGCCCCGACGCGTGCCTCGCCAGGAGCGCCGCCAGCAGGGCCCCCACGAGCCACGCCCCGGCGTTGCGCACCCCCAGGGACAGGGGGACGCCGTGCGCGGCGGCCACGAGGCCGCCCAGGAGGACCCCCCCGCCCGAGGTCAGGGTGAACGAGGCCGCCGCCCGGCCCGGGGGCGTCCCTGGAAGGACGCGCGTCAGCCAATGCATGGACATGATGGGGTAGACACGGCTCCTCGTAGCACGGCGGCGTCCCGCGGGCGCCCAGGAGACCTCCCCATGAAGCTGTTCGGCATCCCGTTCTCGCCCTGGACCGAGAAGGCCCGCTGGGCGCTCGACCACCACCGGCTCGCGTACACCTTCCACGAGCACGGGCCCCTGCTCGGGGAGTGGCGGCTGCGCCGGCGCCTGCGCCAGCCCACCGGCCCGGTGACGGTGCCCGTCCTGGAAGCGGACCGGTGGTACCGGGACTCGTTCGAGATCGCTCGGTACGCGGAGGGGCTCGGACACGGGCCCCGGCTGTTTCCCGAGGGGCAGCTCGACGCCCTCACCGCCTGGAACGCCCGGAGCGAGGCGGCGCTCGCGGCCGGACGCGCCCTGTTCATGCTCGGCGCCCTGGACACCCCGGGTGCCCTCGACGCGCTCGTGCCGCCCGAGGTCCCCGCGCCCCTGCGGCCCCTCGTGCGGCCCGTGGTCCGCCGGAGCCTGGAAGCCCTCACCCTCAAGTACCGGATGCGCGACGACGCCGGACGGCACGAGCTGCTCCTCACCCAGACGCTGGACGCGCTGGCCACGGCGGTGTCCCCCGAGCGGCCCTACCTGCTCGGCGCGTTCTCGTACGCGGACATCGCCATGGCCCTGGTGCTGCAGGGCGTGAGCCCCGTGGACACGTCCTTCATGCCCGTGGGGATTGGAGGACGCGCCGCCTGGACCCAGCCCCGGCTCGCGGCGCGCTACCCGGCCCTGCTCCAGTGGCGCGACGCCCTCTACGCGAAGCACCGCCGGCCCCCAGCGGCATGAGCCGTCACGGCCTCAATGCCCCGGGTAGACGGTCCACACGCGCCGGGCCCGGGGGATGATGCTGGAGACGCCATCCCCAATCTGGAGCGACTGGTTGTCGCCCCAGCCCCAGAGCGAGCCATCCGCCCGCACCGCGTGGGCGGTGGAGGCAGAGGTCGACAGGGAGACCACGTCGCGCAGACCCGGAATGGGCGCGGGCGCGCTCGGCGAGAACGTCTGGCTCACCGGACCCCGGCCCAGCTGCCCCTGGTAGTTCACGCCCCAGGACCAGACGGAACCATCGGCCCGCAGCGCCAGGGAGTGGGTCTCGGCCGTGGCCAGCCCCACGACGCGCGTCAGTCCGGAGACCCGCCGGGGGACGAGGACACTCTCCTGGGGGGCGGTGGCGTCGAGCGCCGCGTCCCAGTTCGAACCCCAGCCCCAGACGGACCCATCCGCGCGCAGCGCCAGCGCATGGGCGAGGCCCGCGCGCACCTCCACGACATCCGAGAGGTGGGCCATCCGCACGGGCGTGAGGCGCGTCGTGGTCGTCCCGTCCCCCAGTTGGCCCGCGACATTGAACCCCCAGGCCCACACCTGCCCGTCGCGCTGGACGGCGTGCGAGAAGTTGCTTCCCGCCGAGACGGCCACGATGTCCGTCAAGCCAGAGACGGGCAGGGGCGTGGTGCGCGAGGTGGTCGTGCCGTCGCCCAGCTGGCCCGACTGGTTGAACCCCCAGGCCCACACCCGTCCGTCCCGGCCCAAGGCGAGCACATGGGAGGTGACGGACAGCGCCACGATGTCGGACAGACCCGGCACGGGCTGGGGCGCCTGGGTCGCGCTCCAGCGCCACAGCGAGCCATCCGCGCGCACGGCCAGGCCCTCCCCATTCCACCGCGCCACATCCACGACGTGGGTGAGCCCCGCGACGCGCGCGGGCGGCGCGCCCTCCGCCCAGGACCAGACCGAGCCGTCCGCGCGCAGCGCCAGCGAGGGCGCCGTCTTGACCACGTCCTGGAGCCCGGGCAGCACGACGGGCTCGAGCCGCCACGCGGAGCCCAGTCCCACCCGGCCCTGGGTGTCATCGCCCCAGCCCCACACGGACTGGGTCCAGTCACGGGCCAGCCCATGCGCGGACCCACTCGCGAGTTCCACGATGCCCTGGAGCCCCTGGAGCCGCACGGGCGTGACCTGGTTCTCCGCCGGCAGGTGCCCGAGCTGATGCCCGGTGTTGAGCCCCCAGCCCCAGACCGTTCCATCCCACCGCAGCGCGAAGCTGGAGCGCTGCCGCGCCACGACGTCCCGCACGAGCGAGAGCCCGGGCACGCGCACGGCAGAGGTCCGAGGCGCGGTCGCCGGGTCACCCAACCCCAACTCTCCCACCGACCCCTGGCCCCAGGCCCAGACCGAGCCGTCCCACCGCGAGGCCAGACTGTGGGACTCACCCGCCGCGACGGACGACCCTCCCGTGAAACCCGGGACGGGCCCGGGATAGCCCGGGCCGTGCACGACCCCACGCCCCAGCTGACCCAGGTGATTGGCGCCCCACGCCCAGACCGCGCCATCCCGGCGGGTGGCCAGCACATGCCGCATGCCGGCCGCCAGGGACGTCACCTCGGAGACCCCCGGAATGGCGGTGGGCTCGAAGAGCGCCCATTCATAGACACCGAGCTGTGCGTGAGACGAGACCCCCCAGCCCCACACACTGCCATCGGCCTTCAAGGCCAGGGAATACTCCCCGTTGGCCGCGATGGCGACCACCCCCGACAGGTCTGGAACGAGCGCGGGGAGGCAGCCAAACACGCAGGTGTCGATCCTCCCCTGACCCGACTGTCCGAACATGTTGTCGCCCCAGGACCAGACCCGGCCGTCCGCGCCCAAGGCCAGACTGTGATACTGACCCGCCGCCACGGAGACGATGTTCGTCAAACCCGGCACCCGGGTCGGCGCGGCCCGCGTCCGCACGGACCAGGAGTCCGACACCCCCAATTGACGAATGGAGTTGTCACCCCAGGCCCACACCGTGCCGTCCAGGGCGACCGCCAGCGAATGGTCCGCCCCCACCGCCAGGGTCGCGCGACCCGGCGCGCGGCCCTTCAGCGCGCCCGCCTCCGCCGCGAGGGCCTCCGCCTCGGGCAGGGGTGAAGGAGCGGCCACGGACAGGCCCGCCGACAACGACAAAACACAGACACACCAGGACTTCAGTCCTCGGATCATTCGGAGCTCGTGGGAAGGGGGAGTGACCTGGCGAGACATCTCCCCCCGCGGCCCTCGGCCACGCGGTCCAGACGCCCACGCCATGTCATCTCGTCCACGAAGCACGCGTCATGCCACGTCCGGCGGGCGGGCAACCGCCTGTTATTCCTCTCCGCCCCGCCCCGGCGCGGACAAACAGTGACAATTCTCGTCCACCGCGCTGACAAATCCGGGACGCCCGCCACCCGGCGAAGGCGCTACGGATAGCTGACGGGGGGCGGCGGCGAGCCCGGCAGGGGGATGAAGTCCGTCGCCCCCTCGATGCGGCCGAAGCGCTGGGCGAGCCAGTCCTCCTTGGCCTGCTCGATGCGCTCCTGGGAGCTGGAGACGAAGTTCCACCAGATGTGGCGGGGACCGTCCAGCGGCGCGCCCCCGAGCAAGAGCACCCGGGCGCCCTCGCTCGCGCGCAGGCACACCTCGGCGCCGCGCTGGAACACCGCCATGTGGCCGGGCGGGAGCGTCCCCGTGCTCAGCTCCAGCGCGCCCTCCACCACATAGACGGCGCGCTCCTCGTGCTCGGTGGGCAGGCCCAGCACCGCGCCGGGCTCCAGCGCCACGTCCGCGTAGAAGAGCTCCGAGTGCGTCTTCACCGGCGAGCGCTCGCCGAAGAGCGAGCCCGCCACCAGGCGGATGCGCGCCCCGCCCTCCCCGAACTCGGGCAGCGTGGCCGCCGCGTGGTGCACGAAGGCGGGCGCCACCTCCTCGTGGGCCTTGGGCAGGGCCACCCAGATCTGGATGCCGTACAGCCGGCCCCCCGGCGCGCCCGTGGCGTGGGTGATGTGCTCGGAGTGGGCG
Organism: Archangium primigenium; assembly: GCF_016904885.1. Lineage (NCBI taxonomy): Bacteria > Pseudomonadati > Myxococcota > Myxococcia > Myxococcales > Archangiaceae > Melittangium > [Archangium] primigenium. The sequence goes on along the minus strand of NZ_JADWYI010000001.1, from coordinate 2,231,652 downwards.
ATGCCCCGGCCCGCGGTCATCCAATTGACGTCGCCGGGGAGGATGCGCTGCACGCTGCCCACGGTGTCCTTGTGCACGCCCTCGCCCGCGAAGAGGTAGGTGACGGTGGACAGGCCGATGTGTGGGTGCATGCGCACGTCCGCGGCCCTGCCCGCCGCGAAGTCCACCGGGCCCATCTGATCGAGGAACACGAAGGGGCCCACCATGCGGCGCCGGGCCTGGGGCAGGGCCCGCAGGACCTGGAGGCCACCGCCCAGGTCCGAGCTGCGTGCCGCGAGAACGAGTTCGACTTCCGCCGCTTCCAAGGGAGAGGTGCTCATGGCCGGAACGGTAGACGGAAGGAGGCGTCCTCCAACAGGCGCGAAACACGGAACACGCTGTTGCGCGCGCGCGGGCTAGCGGACCACGAAGGCCATGCCGATGGAGGCCGGGGCCGTCGGCTTGAAGCCGAACTGCTCGTAGAGCCGGTGGGCGTCCCCATCGGCGATCAGGCTGACGTAGGCGCTCACCGGGGCCGTGGCGCGCAGGTGCTCCACGAGCCGGCCGACGATCGCCTTGCCCAGCCCCCGGCCCTGGTGCTGGGGCTCCACGGCGATATCCACGACCTGGAAGAACAAGCCGCCATCGCCCACCACCCGCCCCATGCCGACCACCTGCCCCCCGGTCTTGATCACCACCGCGAACAGGGTGCGGGGCAGACCCGCCGCCGCGGCCTCCGCGCTCTTGGGGCTCAACCCCGACACGACGCGCAACCGCCGGTAGTCCTCCGCGGAGGGCACCTCGACCACCAGCTCATAACCCGCTTCCACCATCGGCCTCCCAGGCACGCATACGAGGCCGCGCACGATGTCGTGTCCCCGGCGCCCTCACAAGTCCGCAATTCATGAATTCCTTGACCCACGAGCGAGAGGGGCCGCAGCATCCACGCGCCGTCCCCGCCGTTCTCGAAAGGAGTGCCCGATGCCCGCCCCTCGCATCGCCGCCGCCGCCCTGCTCGCCGCCACGACCGCTGGCGTGGCGGGTTCGGCCTGGGCGATCAACGCGCCCACCGTCTACGCGCGCAATCCCACGGGAGGCACGGCCTTCCTCGATCACACCGCGCTCCTGGGCGGCATCAACGACAAGCCGTGGTTCGAGGCCAACATCCCCTTCCTCGAGGTGCCGGACCGGCAGATCCAGGAGGTCTATTACTACCGCTGGCAGACCTACAAGGAGCACCTGGTCTACACGGGCGCGGAGTACGGCTACCTGTCCAACGAGTTCCTCACGCCGGTGTTCTACGGCGCGCCCTACGGCGGCATCGTCGCGGCGGCCGGGCACCACATCCACGAGGGCCGCTGGCTGAGGGATCAGCAGTACGTGAAGGACGTCATCAACTACTGGCTCGCGGGGCCCGGACAGTTCCCCAAGCCCATGGTCGAGTCGGTGAACCCGAACACCTCGGACTGGGCCCACGAGTACAGCTTCTGGGCCGCCAGCTCGGTGTGGCAGCACTACCTGGTCACCGGGGACAAGGCGTTCGTGGTCGCCCAGCTGCCCAACCTGATCAAGCAGTACCGGGGTTGGGACAACCACTTCAATGCCACGCTGGGCCTCTACTGGCAGGTGCCCGTCTGGGACGCCACCGAGCTCACGCCCGCGTCCTACGAGAGCCCGGACCCCTACCACGGCGGAGCCGGCTACCGGCCCACCCTCAATGCCTATCAGTATGGGGATGCGCGGGCCATCGCCCAGATCGCCGGGCTCGCGGGCGACACGGCCACCACCACCGAGTACAACAACCGGGCGGACGCGCTCAGGACCGCGACCCGGGCCCGGCTGTGGGACGCGAGCCGGAATTTCTATTACCACATGCACCGCGACAACAACCCGGGCTACACCCTGCTCGGCACGCGCGAGGAGCATGGCTTCGTGCCGTGGATGTTCCACCTGCCCCAGGCCTCGGACGCCACCGCGTTCGCCCAGCTGCTCGATCCGCAGGGCTTCGCCGCGACCTACGGGCCCACCACCGTCGAGCGGCGCAGCAAGTGGTTCAACCACGAGGCCAACAAGGGCTGCTGCCGCTGGACCGGCCCGTCCTGGCCCTATGAGACCTCGCAGACCCTGACGGGTCTGGCCAACCTGCTCATCGACTATCCCGCCCAGACGACGATCACCGCCGCGAACTACGTCCAACTGCTCCGGGGCTACGCGGCGACGCAGTACAAGAACGGCGTCCCCTACGTCGCCGAGGCGCACGACGCCGACGCCAACACGTGGATCTACGATGGCGCCGGGCACAGCGAGGACTACAACCACTCGACCTACACCGACAACGTCATCTCCGGGCTCCTCGGCGTGCGCGGCCAGGCCGACGACACGCTGACGCTCAAGCCGCTCGCCCCCGCGACCTGGGACTACTTCGCGCTGGAGAACCTCCCGTACCACGGCCACAACGTCACCGTGCTGTGGGACCGGCTGGGCACGCGCTACGGCCAGGGCGTGGGTCTGCACGTCTTCGTGGATGGCGCGCGGGTCGCCACCCAGACGGGCCTGGGCGCCGTCACCGTCACCGTGGGCGCGCCGCTCGTGCAGTCCAACGGCGGGGGCAAGGTGAACATCGCCGCCAACGGCCAGCGCATCGCCTACAAGGCGCAGCCGTTCGCGTCGTACACGTTCGGGGGCGCCGGGGACAACGCCTGGAACGCGATCGACGGCCTCGTCTTCCGCAACGGCATTCCCCAGAACACCCGCTGGACGACCTACGCCACCGCGCAGGCGAGCGATCACTTCGGCGTGAGGTACCAGCACCCCATCACCACCTCGGACGTCCGGCTGTACTTCTATGACGACGGCGGGGGCGTGCGCACGCCCCGGAGCTATGACTTGCAGTACTGGACCGGCGGCGCCTGGGCGAGCGTGCCCGGGCAGACGCGCACGCCCTCGGCGCCCACGGCCACCACGGTCAATCACATCACCTTCCCGCCGCTGACCACGACCCAGCTGCGCGTGGTCGCGCCCAACGCCGGAGGCGGCACCGGCTGGGGCCTCAGCGAGTTCGAGGTCTGGTCGGCGCCCGTCTTCCTCCTGCAGAACGTCAACAGCGGCAAGCTCATGGGCATCGCCGCGGCGTCCCAGGACAACAGCGCCCAGGTGCAGCAGTACGCCGACAACGGGACGCTGGACCACCAGTGGGAGCTGGTCGACGCGGGCGGCGGTTGGTTCAAGGTCCTCAACCTCAACAGTGGCCTGGTGCTCGCCGTCCAGGGCGCCTCCCAGGCCCTGAGCGCGCGGATCCAGCAGCACCAGGACAGCGGGACGAACGATCAGCTCTGGCGCTTCGTCGACGCGGGCGGCGGACAGTTCAAGATCCTCAACCGCCACAGCGGGCTCGTGCTGGGCGTGGACGGCATGTCGAAGGCGGACAGCGCCAACGTGGTGCAGTTCAGCGACAACGGCACCAGCGATCACCTCTGGCGGGTGGAGCCGGCCTGGCAGCCCCGGCTCTTCCAGGACGACTTCGAGGGCAACACGACCCAGCAGTGGTCGCCGCAGCTCGGCACCTGGTCGCTGTGCCGCCCCGTCTCCACCGAGTACTGCGCCACCGGAACCGGCGACAACCTCACGCTCGGGGGCAGTGCCGGCTGGCGGGCGTACACGATGGACGCCTCGGTGCTCGCCCACAACGCGCCCCTCAACGCCGGCATCGCGCTGATCGCCCGGGCCCAGGACGCGACCCACTACTACCAGGCGGAGTTCAAGCGCACGAGCGCCGGCTACACGTGGGCGGTGTCGAAGAACAACGGCGGCACGTGGACCCTCCTGGCTGGCGGCCTCTACCCCTGGCCGTCCGGCGCGGGCCAGTACATGAACATCCGCTTCTCGGTGCAGGGCGATGCGTTGACGATGGGCGTCTGGCAGCCCGGCGGGACGTGGCAGACGCTGGGCACCGGCCGCGATGCGCAGTACGCCTCCGGCCGGATCGGCCTGCGCACCTGGGGCGGACTCACGGGCGGCTTCGACATCGTGAATGTCCACGGCGGCTGATCGCCCGCGGCGAGGCCTCACCTGGAGTGAGGCGGTGCCGCACCCACACCAACCCGGGGTGCGGGCAGAAGACACTCGCGGGACAGGGGGATGAGGCCGCTGTCCGTTGGTGAGCAGTCATGGGGCCGGGCCTCCCCCCCGCGGCCCCGGGTCCAGCGGGCGTGGGGGGGGTCGCGTTAGCTTCCGCTTCCGATGAACCCCCGCCCGTCGCCCCGTGAAGCCCTGCTGCGCATGCAGCGCCGCAACTACTTCGTTGGCGCGAGCGCGCTCCTGGGCGGACTGGTGCTGCACTGCGTGGTGACACGTGACGTCCCACCGGGGCTCGTGGGCGTGCAGTTGCTGAGCATCGTGAGCTTCTGCCTCATGGGCCTGGGCGTGGGCGCGGGGTGGATCAGCATGCGCTGGGCGGGAGCGCTCGCCGCCGGCCTGTCCCTGGTGACCACCACCTTCTTCGTCCACCTGAGTGGCGGGCCGCAGAGCCCCTACTTCCAGGTGTTCTTCGTGATGCCCTTCATCCTGTCGGTGTTCTCCCCCGACAGCCGCATGCCCACGCTCATCGCCGGAGGCGCGGGACTCGGCGTGGTCATCCTGCTCAACGCGCTGGCCGGAGTGCCCCCCGAGCGCATCCTCCTGCAGTCGGTGAGCTTCACCACGCTCCTGGCCCTGGCCCTCTTCGGCACGCGCATGTACCGGCGCATGATCGAGGCGCAGCAGGCGGCGCACGCGGAGCGGCTCCAGGCGTTGGATCAGCTCGCGGAGAGCGAGCGGCTGCGGGCGCGCGCCGAGCGCGAACGCTCGGACGTGGAGCGGCTCGTGCTGGTGGGCCAGCTCGCCGCGGGCGTGGCGCACGAGGTGAACAACCCCCTGGCGTACGTGAAGGCCAACCTGAGCCACGTGCGACGCCAGCTCGGCAGTGCCCACGAGCCCCTCGACCGGCAGGAGATGGAGGAGGTGCTCGGCGAGACCCAGCAGGGCGTGCTGCGCATCCAGCAGATCGTCACGGACCTGCGGGGCTTCTCGCGCGCGGGGGTGATGGGCGAGGAGGAGCGGGGCCAGCTGGAGCAAGCGGCGCAGGAGGCCCGGCGGCTCGTCTCCATGCGGCTGCGCGAGGAGGGCGCGGTCCACCTGGTGCTCGCCCCGGGACTGCCCGAGGTGCGCCTGGGCCAGCGCCACATGGTGCAGGTGCTGGTGAACCTGCTGCTCAACGCGGCCGATGCGGTGGACATGGCCCAGCCCCCCCGCCGCCCCCACATCACCGTGAGCGCGCGGCTCGCGGCGGAGGGGGTCATCCTCTGGGTGGACGACAACGGTCCGGGCATTCCCCCCGAGGTGCTGGCGCGCCTCTTCGAGCCCTTCTTCACCACCAAGCCCCCGGGCAAGGGCACGGGACTGGGACTCGCCCTGTGCCGCGAGTACGTGGCCCGGGTGGGCGGCTCCCTGCACGCGGAGAACCACGCCGCGGGCGGCGCCCGCTTCGTGCTGAGCCTGCCCACCGCGGCGACGCTCCCGCTCGCCCAGGCCTGACGGTCCGCGCGAGGCGCCGCTCGGGCCTCACGGGTGCTGGGCGAGGTAGGCATCCACCTGGGACTCCAGCGCGTGCGCGGTGGCGGGAGAGAGGCGCGAGAGGAGGCGCCACTCCAGCTCCAGGTCCCGTTCGAGCACCGGACGGCCGGGGGACATGGGGTCTCCCTGGGTCATCTTCTGCGTGCCCGTCTTCTCGTCCACATGGGACGAGACGGGATGGGGCGCGGTCCGGCCCACGGAGGTGCTGGACATCCGGTACACGTTCACCGCGCAGAGGCCCTCGTCGAGCCGCTTCACCAGGACGAAGTGCCGCTGCCGCAGGCCTCCGATGTCCAGGGTGTCGTCGAACTTCACCCGCCAGGCGGTGCGCACGTAGAGCGGATCCGTGCTCGGCACCAGGGCGTAGCCCTCCTCCAGGAGGAGCTCCCGGGCCACGTCCAGGAGCCGCTCGGGGGGCAGCCGGTAGGTGATGGCGGCGGCCCCGCGCTCGAGCAATTGCCGCCGGTCGATCGTGGCGCAACCCGTGAACCACATCAGCACACAACCCAGCGAGACCCAGCCCATCGACGCGCGCGAACGAGGTGTCATGCGCTCACAACGTCCGCGCGCGCCCGGCATATCAGGCGGAGCGCTGGACTTCCTCTTCCGGCTCGGCCGGCAGCGGCAGCAGGCGCTCGTCCTCCTCCAGGCGCGAGCCCGGGGGCTGGCGCTCGAGCAGCGCGAGCAGCGCGGGGAAGAGCACGGTGGTGCCGAGGAAGGCACAGGCCACGCCCAGCAGGGCCAGCTCGCCGATGGACTTGAGCCCCGGGTGGCGCGCGGTGAGCAGCGCGCCGTAGCCGGCCGCGTTGGACAGGGTGGCCACCACCGCCGCCACGCCCGTGGTGCGCACCACGTGGGCGAGCGAGCCGGGGCCCTCCTCGCGGTAGCGGTGGTAGAGGTGCACCGCGTTGTCCACCGCGATGGCCAGCAGGTTGGGCAGCACCACCGCGTTGATGAAGTTGAGCTTGAGGCCGTACAGGTGCATCGCCGCGGGCAGGCACGCGAGCCCCACGTACAGCGGCCCCGCCACCAGGCCCGCGCGCCGCAGGCTGCGCAGGCTCATGGCCATCATCGCGAACACCGCCAGCCCCGCGGCCAGCAAGAGGCCCGGGCCGTCCTTCCGCACCAGCTCGAAGATGCGGTAGGCGATGAGGTTGGAGTCGAGCACCTTCATGTCCAGGCCGCGCGCCCGCGCCACCTCGCGCAACTCGTCCATCTGCGCGCCGAAGCGGTGCAGCGCGTCCGTGTCCGACAGGGACTCGCGCTTGAAGGCCATCACGAAGCTGCCCGCGCCATCCAGCGCCGTGAAGCGGCGGCGCACCTCCGAGGGCACGGCCTCCACGCCGTAGGGCTTCGCGGCGAGCAGCGTCTCCAGCCGATCCAACGCCGGACGCAGCCGGTCCGACGTCCGGGCGCTCTCGGGCAGGTCGTCCATGAAGGCGCGCAGCGCGGCGCGCTCGGCCTCCACGTCCGCGCCCTGACGGGGCAGGAAGTCATTGAGCGACACCACGTCGGCGAACGTGCGGTCCTTGCCGTGCCGGGCCTCCAGGTCGCGCAGCGTGGTGGCGAGCTGACCCGCCTGGGCCACGTCCGGCGACAGGAAGACGGTGGGCGAGTGGCGCCGACCCAGCTGCGAGATGATGTGATCGTCCAGGCGCGTGGCGGCGAACTCCCCGCGCAGCTTGCGCATGTTGGGCTCGAAGCCGACCGTGTGGGCCACCGAGGCCGAGTAGGCCACGATGGCGCCCACGCCCACCACGATGCCCACCAGCAGCATGCGGGGCACGGGCCGCGGGGCCGAGCGGCGGGGCCGGTGCGGCAGGGGCGCCGCGGCGCGCGAGGGCCGCAGGCGCTCGGTGAGGGCGACGAGCGCGGGGCCCAGCAGGTAGGTGGCCAGCACGGTGCACATCACGCCCGAGGCGGCGATCCACCCGAACTGGGCGAAGGCCTGGAACTGGGCGAGCGTGAGCGCGGCGAAGGCGGCGGCGTTGGTGCAGGCGGAGGTGAGCGCGCCGGCCCAGGTGCCCTGGATGGCGGCCACCAGCGCGGCCTCGGCGGGCAGCTCGCGACGCTCCTCGGCGTAGCGCAGGAACAGGTGCAGGCCGTACTCGATGCCCAGGCCGATGAGGATGGCCACCAGGAAGCCGGTGATGATGTTGAGGTAGCCGATGGTCACCTGCACCACGGCGAAGGTGACGAGCAGGCCCGCGCCCACGGGCGCGCCCACCACCGCCAGCGCGGTGAGGCGCCGGCACGACAGGGCGACGATCGCCGCGGCGATGAGGCCCGAGAGCATGGAGGCGCGCGTGAGGTCCTCGCGCATGCGCCGATCCTCCTCGATGCGCAGCACGTGCGTGCCCGTGGCGTCCGTGCGCACGCCGGGGAAGTCCTTGGCCACCGCGTCGCTCGTGGCCTGCACCGCGGCCACCAGCTCCTGGGCGAACACCAGGTCACCCGCGACGCCCGCCGGCTTGACGAAGAGGTACAGCTCGCGCCCGTCCGGGGACGTGAGGTACTCGCTCACCCCGAGCTTGGGCGTGTGCTTGCGCGCGATCTCCTCGAAGGTGAGCGGCGGCGTGTCGTCCAGCGACACGAACAGCGGGTTGGCCGCGAGCTTCTGCTGCCGCAGCGCCTCCTCCAGGTCCTCGCGCAGGCCCTTGAGCTGGGGCGCGGACAAGAGCAGCAGGGCGCGGTCCGCGAAGAAGCGCGTGTCGTAGCGGTACTCGACGTAGCGCACCTCCTCCAGCGTCTCCAGCCGAGGCGCGAGCGCGTGGGCGAAGCGGCGCAGCTCCTCGGGCGCCGCGCCCTGGGCCCGGAGCACGAGGTAGCCATCCCCTCCGGCCTTCTGGGACACCGCCTCCAGGTCGCTCACCTCCACGGTGTGCGAGGGCAACAGCTCCACGAATGAGCCATGGAAGCCCAGGCGCGCGGCGAACCCCGCCGCCAGGAGCGCCACCAGGAGGGCGCCCAGGAGCACCCGTCCTGGCCGTTGGTAGGACAGTCGGGCGAAGCGCCCCATTGCACCGTCGAAGTCCACAGGGAAACGCACGCTGCCTCACGGATGAGCGATGAACGGGTCCGGCACTTCCCGTCGCCTCGCGGTTGTGTCACGAAATCGTCCGGGCCCCAAGGAGCCGGGGTCCGACGTAACACTTCTTAAAAGCCACGCCCGCCCGCTTGCTCTTTTTCGGAACCTGTGGTGCGGCGCCCGCGCTTCACCCGTGCTCCCTCCCGAGGTCATCGCCTTCATGAAGAAGCCGTCCGTGCTCGTCCTGGTCCGCCATGGGGAAACCGCCTGGAGCCGCAGCGGCCAGCATACCGGCCGCACGGACATTCCCTTGCTCGACGAGGGGCGTCAGATGGCGACGCGGCTGCGCGAGCCCTTGCGTGCGTGGACCTTCGCCGCCGTGTGGACCAGCCCCCTGAGCCGCGCGAGCGAGACGTGCGCCCTGGCGGGCTTTGGGGACGTGGCCGCGCCGCGCCCGGATCTGATGGAGTGGGACTACGGCGCGTACGAGGGCAAGACGAAGGACGAGATCCGCGCCCACCGGCCCGACTGGCGCATCTGGACGGACGGCGTGCCCCAGGGCGAGTCGCCCCAGGACGTGGGCGCCCGCGTGGATCGCGTCATCGCCGAGGCCCGCGCCGTGGACGGCGCGGTGCTCGTCTTCGCCCACAGCCACCTGCTGCGGGTGCTCGGCGCGCGCTGGCTCGGCCTGCCGCCGGGCGACGGGCGCTTCTTCGTGCTCGGCACCGCGGCGATCAGCGTGGTGGCGCTCGACCCGGACTCCCGCCAGCCCGTCATCCAGCGCTGGAACGACACGTCCCACCTGGCTCCCGGCTAGGCTTCGGGGCATGTCCCCGCTCCCCGGCGCCTCGCGCTCCACCCTCGCCACGCTGCTGCTGGGCGTGGCCGCCTGCACCCACTCCCCCTCCGCCGCTCCCGAGGCCCGCGCCCCCGACTGCGAGCGCCTCGCCGCCCTCGCCGTGCAGGGCGCCACGCTCACCCAGGCCACGCGCGTGCCCGCCCAGGGGCCCGTGCCGGAGTACTGCCGGGTGCGGGGCGAGCTGCCGCCCTCGCTCCACTTCGAGGTGCGGCTGCCCACCGGGTGGAATGGCCGCACCGTCTACAATGGGGGGGGCGGCTATGACGGCGTCATCTTCCCCGCGGACGAGAACCTCGCCCGGGGCTATGCCTCGGTCGCCTCGGATGGTGGCCACACCGGCACACCCGCCCAGGGCGCGTTCGCGCTGGAGCCCGGGCCGCTCGAGGACTTCGCCTCCCTGTCCGTGCACCGCGTGCTGCCCGTGGCCCGGGCCCTCATCCGCGCGCACTACGGCCAGGACGCCACGAAGACGTATTTCGAGGGCTGCTCCAACGGCGGGCGCGAGGGGCTCATCGCCGCCCAGCGCTGGCCCGAGGACTTCGACGGCCTCGTCATCCACGCGCCCGCGCACGACTTCGTGTCGCTGATGCTCGCGTTCAACCAGCACGCCCAGCGGCTCGCGCTCCCGGGCGCCCTGCCCTCGCGCGCCCAGCTCTCGCACCTGGGCCAGGCGATGCTCGCCGCCTGTGACGCGAAGGACGGCCTCGCCGACGGCATCGTCTCCCACCCCGGCTGCGCGTTCGACCCCGGCGTCCTCCAGTGCCAGGGCCCGGAGCGCGACACGTGCCTGACGCCCGCCCAGGTGGCCTCGGCCCGCGCGCTCGCCGCCCCCGTGGTGGTCGACGGGCAGGTGCTCTACCCGGGCTGGCCGGTGGGAGACGCGGAGGATCCGGGCGGCTGGGCCGCGTGGCGGCTGGAGCCGGGCGACTTCGAGCGCTCGGCGGGCCAGGTCCTCTCGCGCGAGCTCATCCGCTACTTCATCACCCGGGACCCCGGCTTCGACCCGCTGCGCTTCCAGCCCGGCGCGTGGCGCGAGCGCATCGCGGAGGTGACGGCCCAGGTGTCCGCGCTCGACCCGGACCTGAGCCGCTTCCGGGCGCGGGGCGGCAAGCTCATCCTCCGGCACGGGAGCGCCGACGGCATCATCAGCTCGCGCGGCACGGACGCGTACTACGAGGCCGTGGTGCGCGCGGCGGGAGGACAGGCCCAGGCGGACACCTTCGTGGAGTACTTCCCCGCCCCGGGCGTCCACCACTGCGGCGGCATCCCCGGCCCGGGCCCCAACCAGGTGGACTGGCTCTCCGCGCTGGAGACCTGGGTGGAGCGCGGCGTGCCCCCCTCGCGCACCCCGCTCCTCGCCCACACGCCGGATGCCACGGGCGCGCCCGTCCTCTCCCGCCCCGTCTGCAAGTACCCGCTCTATCCGCGCTACTCCGGCGCCGGCAATCCGAACCTCGCGGACAGTTTCACCTGCGTGGCGCCCTGAACCGCTCCCCCCGCGCCTTGCACCGTGAAGAATGGCCTTGGTAGAAGCCCAGGCCATGTCGATACTGCGAATCAATTTCAAATTTCATGCCCTCCTGCTCACGCTGGCGCTGACCGGCGCCGCCTGTGGGGGTTCGACGCCGCCCGGGTCCTCGGAGCCGGAGGCGCCGGGAACGACGGAGCCCGTGGAGCCCGGACCGGGCCCGGAGTCCCCGCCCCAGCCGCCCACCGAGCCGCCGCCGCCCGAGCCCCAGAAGGACACGGAGGCGCCGGTCATCACCCTCACCTCGCCGAGCGCGGACACGCGGCCCAGCACGTGGCGCGTGCAGCTGACGGGCACGGTGACGGACGCGTCGGGCATCGCCTTCATCGGCTGGAAGCTCAACGCGGACACCGCCCACGGCGAGCGCGAGCCCCAGGGCGCCACGCGCCACGAGCTGAGCGTGGAGCTCAAGCCCCGGCCGGGCCTCAACACGCTGGTGCTGGTGAGCCGGGACATCCACGGCAACGAGCGCGAGCAGACCGTGTCCTTCCTCTTCGGCACGCAGACGGGCGCGGGCGGCCTGCACAGCGGCGTCATCCGCGAGGGCACGCTCTACACCTGGGGCCGCAACAACCGGGGCCAGCTCGGCCACGGCGGCACCACGGACACGAACGCGCCCGTGAAGGTGACGGTCCTGAGCGACGTGGCCACGCTGGTGATCGCGCAGAACAACTCGCTGGCGCTCCGGGCGGACGGCTCGGTGTACACGTGGGGTGACAACGGCAGCGGCCAGCTCGGCATCGGGCGGCCCGGCCCCCCGGATACCCTGCCGCGCGACATCCCCACGCGCGTGCCCGGCATCTCCGACGCGGTGATGGCCGCCATCGGCTACACGCACATGCTCGTGCTCCACCGCGACGGCCACGTGTCCGCCTTCGGCAAGAACAACAACGGGCAGCTCGGCGACGGCACCACCGAGGACAAGACCTACCCGGTGCCCGTGCGGGGCCTCACCGACGTGGTGCGCGTGCTCGGTGGCTCGCAGCACTCGGCGGCCCTGCGCGCCGATGGCACCGTCTGGGTGTGGGGCCGCAACAGCTACGGCAACCTGGGCTCCGGCGCGGCCGACGCGGACAACCACCCCGAGCCCGTGCGGGTGCCCGGCCTCACGGACGTGGTGGACATCGCCAACGGCCGCGACCACGTGCTCGCGCTGCACCGCGACGGCACCCTGTCCGCCTGGGGCCTCAACGCCAGCGGCCAGCTCGGCGACGGCCAGGGCGGCAAGGACAGCCAGCGCGCCACGCCCGCCCCGGTGCAAGCCATCACCGACGCCATCTCCGTGCACGCCCAGGGGAACATGAGCTTCGCCCGACGCCGGGACGGCTCGCTGTGGGGCTGGGGCCAGAACTTCAACGGCCAGCTGGGCACGGGCGACACCACGGAGCTGTCGGTGCCCACCACCCCGGTGCTGCTGCGCGTGGCGCCCGCCGAGCCGCTGCTCGGCCTCGCCGACGTGACGCCCGGCGCCACCCATGTCGTCGCCCTGCACCCGGACGGCACCGTGTACACCTGGGGCTGGAGCGCCAAGGGCTCGCTGGGCCGCGCGGACCTGCTGGAGAACTGGGCCTACCCCCTGCCGCAGCGGGTGGTGCTGCCGTGAGCGGCGCCCGTCGGGGACTGGCCCTGCTGCTGCTGGGCGTGGCCGCGGCCTGTGGCCCCGCGCCGGAAGTCCCGTCCCCGCCTCCCCCCGAGGCCCCGACCCCGCCCGACACCCAGGCCCCCGAGGTCCGCCTGCTCTCGCCGCGCGAAGGCCAGGTGGGCGCGGTGTACCAGTTCCGTGCGCACGGGACGCTCGCGGATGACCGGGGCGTGGTGCGCGCCGCGTGGTCCCTCAATGGCCAGGCCCCGGTGGACCTGTCCCCCACGGGCGACTTCACCCTCGAGGGCACGCCCCGGCCCGGCGCCAACGTGCTGCGCGTGGAGGCCGTGGACGCCGCGGGCAACACGGGCGTGGCCGAGGTGCGCTTCGTGCTGGGCAGCCCCCTCGCCGGAGGTCTGTCCCACTCGGCCGCCGTGCGCGACGGCCAGCTGTACACCTGGGGAGACAATGGCGCGGGCCAGCTCGGGCGGCGGACGGACACGGGCCCCGTCCGCCCCGCGTCCGTGCCGGGACTCGACCGGGTGAGCACCGTGGTGACGGGCGCCTCCGGGACACTCGTGCTCCAGGAGGACGGGAGCGCCTGGGCGTGGGGCTCGCTGCCCCAGGGCCTGGTGCCCCCACGCGAGGCGGCCCACGTCCCCACGCGCATTCCCACGCCCGCGCCGGTGGTGGGCGCGTCCCTCGGGGGCGCGCACGCGCTCCTGCTGCTCGCGGATGGCACGGTGCTCGCCGCGGGGGCCAATGCCGCGGGCCAGCTGGGCCTCGGCTCCACCACGACCGTGGATGGACCCACCCGCGTGCCGGGGCTCGACCGCATCGTCCGCGTGGCCGCGGGCAGCGCGCACTCCGTGGCCCTGCGCGCGGATGGCGCCGTGTTCGTCTGGGGCTCCAATGGCGACGGGCAGCTCGGCAACGGCGAGGTGGACGACGCGCCCCACCCCGAGCCCTTCCAGGTGACGCACCTGGAGCGGGTGGTGGACGTGGCGGCCGGCCGGGCCCATGTGCTGGCGCTGGGCGAGGATGGCCGCGTGCGTGCCTGGGGCATGGGCTCCTCGGGGCAGCTCGGCCAGGGCAAGAGCGGCATACTCGGAGGCCGCGCCCAGCCCGTGGAGGTGCTGGACGTCACCGGCGCCGAGTCCGTGTCCGCCCAGGCCCACAGCAGCTTCGCGCTCTCGGCCACGGGCGCGCTCTGGGCGTGGGGGCAGAACTCCAACGCCCAGCTCGGCGACGGCACCACCGCCGAGCGTCCCCGCGCCGTGCAGGTGAAGGGCCTCGGGGCCGCGCGCGCGGTGGGGCCGGGCTCGCTGCACGTGCTGGCGCTCACCGGGCCGGACGCGTGCTTCGCCTGGGGCGCCAACACCAGCGGGCAGCTTGGCGCGAGCACGTCCTCGTCCGGCGCCTCCCGCTCCGCCGTGCCCCTCCGGGTGGAGTGGCCATGAGGCGCCACACCCTGCTGGGGGCCTGGCTCCTCGCGCTCGGGGCCGCGTGTGGCCCCGCGCCGGTGCCGCCCCCCCCTCTCGAGCCGCACACCGAGCCGCCGTCCACGCCCGTGAACCGGGGCGTGGTGGAGCCCGGCGAGGAGCTGCCCGGCGGCGCCGCGACGAGCCTGGCGAGCGACGCGCAGGCCTACTCACGGCCCGCGCCCAACCTGCCCACCGCGCGCCTGTCCGCGTTCGGCTCGGGCGAGGCGCTCTTCGAGGCGGACTGGTTCGCCGCGCCCCACGCGCGCGCGGACCGGGATGGGCTGGGGCCCGTCTTCAACGCCGTCTCCTGCGAGGCCTGCCACTTCCAGAACGGGCGCGGCACCCCGCCCACCAGCGAGGAGCAGCCCACGGTGTCGCTCCTGCTGCGGCTGAGCGTGCCGGGCACGGACGCGCACGGCGGCCCCCGGCCCGAGCCCACCTATGGAGACCAGCTCCAGACGCGCGCCGTGGCGGGCGTGCCCGCGGAGGGCCGCGCCACGCTGGTGTGGACGGAGCGCTCGGGCAGCTTCGCGGACGGCGAGCCGTGGACGCTGCGCGCGCCGGACTACCGTGTGAGCCAGCTCGCCCACGGCCCGCTGGCGCCGGACGTGCGCGTGTCCCCGCGCGTGGCGCCGCCGCTCGTGGGCTCGGGGCTGCTCGAGGCCGTCCCCGAGTCCGAGCTGCTCGCCTGGGCGGATCCGGACGACACGGACGGCGATGGCATCTCCGGCCGACCCAACCGCGTGTGGAGCGCGCGCCGGGGCCGCGTGGAGCTGGGCCGCTTCGGCTGGAAGGCCAACCAGCCGGACCTGGAACAACAGAACGCGGGCGCGCTGCGGGGGGACCTGGGCATCACCACGGCGCTCTTCCCCACCGAGTCCTGCACGGCCCCGCAGAAGGCCTGCCGCGACGCCCCCTCCGGCGGCACGCCCGAGTTGGACGAGGCCAAGCTCGACGCCCTCACCGCCTACACCCGGGGGCTCGCCGTGCCCGCGCGCCGGGGGCACGACACACCCGGCGTGCTGCGCGGCAAGGACGTCTTCCACCGCGTGGGCTGCGCGCGCTGCCACCGGCCCTCGCTCGACACGGGCGCCGCGCCCGAGCACCCGGAGCTGGCCCACCAGCGCCTCTGGCCCTACACGGACCTGCTCCTGCACGACCTGGGCGAGGACCTGGCCGACGGGTACGAGGACTCCCTCGCCACGGGCCGCGAGTGGCGGACCCCACCCCTCTGGGGCCTGGGCCTCACCCGCGTCGTCAGCGGCCACACGCGCCTGCTCCACGACGGCCGCGCCCGCTCGCCCCTGGAGGCCATCCTCTGGCACGGCGGCGAGGCCCAGGCGTCCCGGGACGCGGTGCTCCAGCTGCCGCGCGCCGAGCGCGACGCCCTGCTCGCGTTCCTCGACTCCCTGTGAGGTCCGCGCTCGGTCGCCGCTCGCACGGGGCGACCGTTTTTGACTTTGCTTCGCAGATTCAATAGGAGCCCCTGCCAATTCCAAGTCACGAGGAGTCGCCATGAAGAAGCACGGGTGGGTCGCACTGATGACGGGCGCGCTGTTGCTCACGAGCTGTGGAGAGGACGCGGTGGTGGTGGATCCGCTCCCCGAGCAGAGCGCGCGGCCGGTCATCCAGAACTACGCGGCGCTGACGTACGCGAACTACACGGAGGCGGTGAAGCAGGCCAAGGCGATGCAGACGGTCATCGACGCCTTCGTGGCCAGCCCCAGCAAGGAGCGCCTGGAGGCCGCGCGCACGGCGTGGCTCGCCGCGCGTGACTCCTACGGCCAGAGCGAGGCGTTCCGCTTCTACGGCGGCCCCATCGACAACGAGGACGACGGCCCCGAGGGGCAGATCAACGCCTGGCCGCTGGACGAGAACTACATCGACGGCGCGGCGGGCTCCAACACCGTGGGCATCATCGCCGACACGGTGAACTACCCCAGCCTCACCCAGGGCACCCTGCTGGAGGCCAACGAGCGCGACAGCGAGGTGAACATCTCCTCGGGCTACCACGCCATCGAGTTCCTGCTGTGGGGCGAGGACACGTCCGAGACGGGCCCGGGTGACCGGCCGTTCACGGACTTCGTGGACGGGGGCACGCGCCCCAACGCCGACCGCCGCCGGCAGTACCTCACGCTCGCCACGCGCCAGCTCATCGAGGACCTGGAGTCCGTGCAGGTGCAGTGGGCGCCCGGCCAGGACAACTACGCGCGGCGCTTCACCGCCGAGGCCCCCAAGGAGGCGGTGCTGAAGATCCTCACCGGCCTGGGCAGCCTGAGCGGCGCTGAGCTCGCCGGTGAGCGCATGGCGGTGGCCTACGACAACAAGGACCAGGAGGACGAGCACTCCTGCTTCAGCGACAACACGCACCAGGACCTCTACAACAACGCGCTGGGCATCCAGAACGTGTACCTGGGCGCGTACGGCTCGGTGTCCGGCCAGGGCCTGAGCACGCTGGTGGCCGCGGTGAACCCCGCGCTGGACCAGAAGATGAAGGCTCGCCTGAAGGCCAGCCTGGACGCCATCCGGGCCATTCCGGCGCCCTTCGATCAGGCTATCCTCGGCGCGGACAGCAGCCCCGGGCGGCAGAAGGTGAAGGCCGCCATCGACGCCCTGCGCGCGCAGACGGACACGCTCGTCGAGGTGGCCACCGCGCTGGGCATCACGCTCAACCTGGAGTGACCTCCCGACATGCGGCGCGCGCTCATCACCCTGTGTTGTCTGCTCGCCTGTGGCGGCGAGCGTGAAGAGGAAGGACCCGAGCCCGGCGAGGAGCTGCCGGGCGGGGCCACCACCGTCCACGACACCACGCGCAACGCCTTCACCCTGGTGGCCCGCAACCTCCAGGGCGAGCGGCGCGATGCGTTCTTCGTGGGCAACGCGCTCTTCAACCGCAACTGGGTGACGGCGCCCGCGTCCACCGAGGGGCTCGACGGCCTGGGCCCCACGTTCAACGCCGCCTCGTGCGCCGCATGTCATTTCAAGGATGGGCGCGGCAAGCCGCCCACCGAGCCGGGCGAGAAGGCCCAGGCGCTGCTCTTCCGGCTGAGCATCCCCGGCGAGGACGCGTACGGCGGACCGCTGGAGGATCCCGTCTACGGCGGGCAGCTCCAGCCGCTCGCCATCCTGGGCGTGCCCGCCGAGGGCTGGGTGGAGCTCGGCCGCACCGAGCGCCCGGGCCAGTACGCGGACGGCACGCCCTGGTCGCTGGAAGTGCCCCAGTACACCCTGCGTGACCTGGCGTTCGGGCCGCCCCATCCCCAGCTGATGATGAGCCCGCGCGTGGCGCCGGTGATGGTGGGCCTGGGCCTCTTGGAGGCCATTCCCGAGGCCCGGCTGGAGGCGCTCGCGGACCCCGAGGACCGGGACGGAGATGGCATCTCCGGTCGCGTGAACCACGTCTGGGACGTGGAGCACCGCGCGACGCGCGTGGGCCGCTTCGGCTGGAAGGCCAACAAGCCCTCGCTCCAGCACCAGAACGCGGGCGCGTTCCGAGGGGATCTGGGCATCACCTCGGACCTGTTCCCCACCCATGACTGTCCTCCGGCGCAGGAGGCCTGCCGCGCGGCGCCCAACGGCGGCGAACCCGAGCTGGACGCGCGCAAGCTGGAGCAGGTGACGTTCTACACGCGCATGCTCGCCGTGCCCGCGCGCCGCGAGCCGAACGAGCCCGAGGTGCTCGAGGGCCGCGCGCTCTTCCGCGAGGCGGGCTGCGCGTCCTGCCACGTGCCGCGCCACGAGACGGGCACGATGGCGGACGCGCCCGAGCTGTCCGGCCAGGTCATCTTCCCGTACACGGACCTGCTCCTGCACGACATGGGGCCGGACCTGGCCGACGGCCGCCCGGACTTCGAGGCCACCGGGAGCGAGTGGCGCACGCCGCCGCTCTGGGGCATTGGGCTGGTGAAGACGGTCAACCGCCACACCCGCTTCCTGCACGACGGGCGCGCGCGCTCGCTGGAGGAGGCCATCCTCTGGCACGGTGGCGAGGCCGAGCGGGCCCGCGAGCACTTCCGCCACCTGTCCGCCCCCGAGCGCGCCGCGCTGCTGCGCTTCCTGGAGTCCCTGTGAACCCCACCATTCGCCGCCTGCTGACCGCCACCGTGGTGCTGCCGCTCGTCGCCCTGTCGGGCTGTGGCGAGGCCCAGGGCACCACCCTGCGCACGGCCTTCCTCAAGAGCCTGGGCGAGGACACCATCCTCCCCGCGTACCGCGACTTCGACACGCGCTCGGCCACGCTGGCCACGGCGCTCGACGCGCTCGACGCCACCCCCACCGAGGCCACCCTCACCCAGGCGCAGACGGCCTGGCGCGCGGTGCGCGAGCCCTGGGGCATGCTGGCGGTCATGAGCATCGGCCCCTCGGAGAACCTGCGCACGGTCTCCGCGGTGGATCAGGTGTCGTCGCCCAGTGGCATCGACAGCGTGCTCACGAGCACCACCAAGCTGACGGTGGAGAACGTCGAGCAGCTGGGCACCAACCGCAAGGGGATGATGGCGCTGGAGTACCTGCTCTTCGACGCGAAGGAGGGCAGTGCCGCGGTGCTCGCGCGCTTCACCGCCGAGGGTGAGCCGGGCACGCGCCGCCGCGCCTATGCCCGGGCGCTCGGCGAGGTGCTGCACAATGACGCCACGGCGGTGCGCACCGCGTGGGAGCCGGACGGCGGCGACTTCGTGTCGCGCCTGGCCAACGCGGGCGTGTCGAGCATCCGCTACGCGACGCAGAAGGACGCGGTGGACGAGGTCGTCAACCGCTTCATCTCCTCGGTGGAGGTGGCCGAGCTCAAGCTGAGCAAGCCCCTGGGCTTCGAGACGGGCGGCACGGTGCGTCCCGACGAGGAGCGGTCGCGGCGCAGCGACAACTCGATCGCGGACCTGCGGGCCAACGTCGCCGGCATGGAGCGGCTGTGGTTCGGCGCGGACGGCAAATCGGGCCTGTCGGGCATCGTGGCCTCCACCAACAAGAAGCTGGACGGCACGGTGCGCGCGGACCTCTCGCGGCTGCGCGGGGCGCTCGAGGCCATTCCGCCGCCGCTGCGCACGGCGCTCCTGGAGAACCGCGAGTCGGTGGAGGCCGCCCGGGCCGCCTTCTCCACGCTGCGCGCCACGCTCGCCACCGAGGTGGTGTCCAACCTGGGCGTGACGCTCAAGTTCAACGACAACGATGGAGATTGAGCGGGCGCGCGCGCGGCTGTTCGCGCCCGTGGACCCGGCCTCGCTGACGGTGTGGCGGGTGCTGTTCGGGCTGCTGATGGCGGTGGCCGTCGCGCGCTTCTTCGCCTACGGGTGGATCGAGGAGCACTACCTCGCCCCCCAGGTGCTCTTCCCCTTCGCGGGCCTGGAGTGGATCCGCCCCTGGCCGCGCGAGGGCATGTACCTGCACTTCGCGCTCATGGGCCTGGGCGCGCTGGGCATCGCCGCGGGCGTGGCGTACCGGGCGAGCGCGATCCTCTTTCTGCTCACGTTCACGTACGCGCATCTGATCGACCGCACGTACTACCTCAACCATTACTATTTCATCTCGCTCGTGGGGCTGGTGATGGTGTGCCTGCCTTTGGGAAGCGTGGGAAAGCGCGAGGCCGTGCCCGCGTGGTGGCTATGGCTGCTACGGGCGCAGGTGGGGCTCGTGTATCTCTTTGGCGGCGTGGCCAAGCTCAAGAGTGATTGGCTCTGGCATGCCCAGCCCTTGAAGATCTGGCTCCGGGCGAGCACGGATCTGCCGGTGCTGGGACGCTTCTTCGAGTGGTCCTGGGTACCGCACGCGTTCAGCATCGGCGGCGCGCTGTTCGACTTGAGCGTGGTGCCCGCGCTGCTATGGCGGCGCACGCGGCCGTTCGCCTTCGCGGCGGTGGTGGTCTTCCACGTCATCACGCGCATCCTCTTCCCCATCGGCATGTTCCCCTGGGTGATGATCTCCGGCGCCCTGCTCTTCTTCCCACCGGACTGGCCGAGGCGGCTCGCGGCGTGGGCACGGCGGGGCGCGCGGGTGGAGCCCCCCCGGGAGGCCGTCCCCGTACGGCGTGCGTGGACGGGCCCGGTGCTGGCGGTCACGTTCCTCGGGGTGCAGTGCCTCTTGCCGTTGCGGCACCTGCTCTACCCGGGGGACGTGATGTGGACCGAGGAGGGCTTTCGCTTCTCGTGGAACGTCATGCTGATGGAGAAGGACGGCGTGGCGGAGTTCCGGGTGAGCGAGCCCGCCACGGGCAAGTGGTGGGTGGTGTCGCCGAGCAAGTACCTCGCGCCCTACCAGGTGAAGATGATGGCGACGCAGCCGGACATGCTGCTCACGTTCGCGCACTACCTGGCGCGGGACTTCGCCGAGAAGGGCCATCCGGACGTGGAGGTGCGGGTGAACGCCTTCGCGAGCCTCAATGGTCGGCCCCGACAGCGGCTCGTGGACCCGAGCGTGAACCTGGCCACGGTGAGCCCCTGGCAAGGCACGCACACCTGGGTGCTCCCCTTTCAGGACGTGGCGCCGCCCTGAGCACTCCTCAACCGACGGTCGCTGTTCCGCCCCGAAATGCCGTGAGCCAGGTCACGTCTATGAAAAACCTCTCCTGGTGCCGATGGACCCTTGCCGTCACCACGTTGGCCTCGGGCTGCATGGGGCCGGACGCGGCACTCGTCGACCGGGAGTGCAACCAGACGGACAGCACCGTGACTTGCTGCCTCAAGCTGAACCCGGGCCAATATGACCGGTGCGGTGCTCCATCGCCGCACCCACCCACGCAGCGAATCAACGCGGCGATTCCCAAGCTTCCGACACGGACGGAAAAGGAGAAATGGCGCAAGGACATCTGCACACCGGCCTACAGCAGGTGTATTGAAGCAGGTGGAGGTGACACCCAAGGCCGCGTCTGGGACGAAACGCAGTGCAAGGCGTGCTTCGAGGCCTGCATGCGCTACGGCACTTGGCCCTAGGAAGCGAACGGCAAGCCCTGTCCAGGAGACTGACCATGCGCCGCACACTGAAAGAACGCGGACTGGAGCGCGGGCAGGAGAAGGACCGACGAATCCTCGAACTGCTCAATGCCGATGCGCCCTACGCGGAGTTCAAACGCACTTTACTGGAGCTGGAGAAGCACTGGTTGAAGGGAGAAGCCACCGAAACCGGTCGGCTGAGGATTCGGAGGAGCATCGCGGAAGACCTGGTCTCCCAGGCGTACGCCTTCGACATGCCCTGGAAGGAATTCGGTACGCGACTTCGTGTGGTTCAGCGGCTGGGTTTCTCCAACCTCGCGTTACGCGTTCACATCGCCTGCCTCTACGTTCAATCGCTTCACCTCTACCCACGTCAAGCACGGGACGCCTGGGACATGCTGGAGGACGCCGAGCGAAGGCTGCTGCGTGTCCCCAAGGCACATTTCCTCCGGAAGGAGGGCCTGAGTGCCATCGCGCACGCGAAATCGGTCACAACCGTGAGCAGGCCCTCGTCGCGTAGACGAGCATGAGCATTGATTGGCGGCGGTGGGCCCCTGCATTCTCGGCACGTGAGCGGATGGGAAAATATCTGTAAATGTTTGTCGACGTGCCCGGCGTGAAGTCTTGACATACACGCGTTAAAAAGACGCTCATTCGCACCGTCGGGTGTCAGAACTTCCCAGAGGGTGTGCCTTGAGAACGTCGCAACAGACCGCGGTCCCGGTGGAGGAGGACTCGCCGCCGCCCGGACCGGTACTCACCGAGGTTCCACGGCCCGTCAGGCCCGACGCTCCCCGGGAGCGCTGGATGCACGTCATCCAAGGACTGTTGAATCTCATCGTCCAGAAGCCCCGCGCGGTGACGTTGCGTCTGGGCGTGGCCAGGACGCCCGAGGAGCTCGCGGCGGTGGGCGCCCTGCGGCTGCGCGTGTATCAGGACAAGTTGCCGTACCTGCTCCAGGAGCTGTCCGACACCGGGACGGATGCCTACGACGCCCAATCCTTCGTCTTCGCTATCTGGAGGGGCTCGCAGGCCGTGGCGACCCTCCGGGCCACGCGCTACCCGTACGAGACCCTGAGGTATGTGCCGGAAGCGGAGCTGGCCGGGTGGTTGAAGAAGGGTTGGGACACGCACTTCGTGGAGTGGGGCCGGCTGGTCGTGGAGCGCACGGAGGGAATCAACCGGCTCGCGCCCGCGCTGCTCTGCTGCGCGGGCATGTACCTGCGCGCGAACACGGCCTATCGCCACTACTTCGCCTACACCCGGCCGCAGGTCCGCCAGCAGTCCCTCGGAGGGTTCCGGACGGACAAGGACGCGCTGACCTTCCGCATTCCCAGCCGAGGCGAGCATCACTACACGCTGGCCAAGGGCAATTTCCTGCGCACCCTGCTCTTCGAGGGCCCTCGTTGGGCAGGCGCGTTCCTCAAGAAAATGGGACAGCGGATGCGCCGGACCTCACCACCGCAGGGGCGCGCAGGAGCATTGCCTGTCCCATGCGGCTCACGTAAGGGTCCTCGCCCATGAGCTCCGTGCGCCGCGTCCTCATTCCGCTTCCCGACCAGGACTTCGATGTGACGGAGGTCGCCGTGCCCTGGCGGCTCTTGACGGACGCGGGCCATCAGGTGGTCTTCGCCACCGAGAAGGGCCAGGTCGCCGCGGCGGACCCCC
Organism: Archangium primigenium; assembly: GCF_016904885.1. Classification (NCBI taxonomy): domain Bacteria; kingdom Pseudomonadati; phylum Myxococcota; class Myxococcia; order Myxococcales; family Archangiaceae; genus Melittangium; species [Archangium] primigenium. The sequence continues at coordinate 2,208,994 of NZ_JADWYI010000001.1, read as the reverse complement.
TGCTGCTCACGGGCGTGGTCTTCGGCAAGCTCGGCGCGGAACCCGAGCCCAAGCGCTTCTACGAGAACATGCTCGCCTCGCCCGCGTACCAGCAGCCCATCGCCTGGGACGCCATCCGCCCCGAGGACTACGACGGCCTGGTGCTCCCCGGTGGCCACGCGCCCGGCATGCGGCAGTACCTGGGCAGCGAGACGCTCCAGGCCAAGGTGGCCGCGTTCTGGAAGCTCGGGCGGCCCGTGGGCGCCATCTGCCATGGCGTGTTGGTGCTCGCGCGGGCGAAGGATCCCGCCACCGGCCAGAGCCTGCTCGCGGGCGAGCGCACCACGTGCCTGCCCAAGTACATGGAGCGCGCGGCGTACTTCCTCACTGCCTGGAAGGTCGGGCGCTACTACCGCACCTATCCGGCCTACGTGGAGGACGAGGTCCGCGACGCGCTCGCCCACCCCCGCCAGTTCGAGCGCGGTCCCCGCGAGTATTCCCGGCGCGGCACCGCCACGGACCACGCGCCCGCCTTCGTGGTGGAGAGCGGGCGGTATGTCTCGGCACGCTGGCCCGGCGATGCCTATCTGTTCACCGAACGCTTCCGCGCGAAGCTCGAGGCGTCCGTGAAATGAGGCCATTCACCCTGGGGGTGTCATCGTGAAGAACAAGCGCTCGCCTGGTTCCCAGCCAGGCTTCCAGCCCGCTCATCCCAAGAAGCAGGGCAATCCCGTCTCGAAGATGACCCTGGTGGCGGGCCGCCGGATTGGCGGGGCGCTTCGAGCGGAGCAGGCCCGGCAGCAGAAGCGCAAGGACTCGCGGTAGGGGTGGGCCCGGGAGCGGGCGGGCGGGCGTGAAAAGCGGCGCGGACTCGTACGGGACGTGAGAGCGCGCGTATGCTGCCGCCCGCCCATGCTTCCCTACGCCGCGACCCTCTTCCTCAGCGCGTTCCTGCTCTTTGGCGTGCAACCCCTGGCGGGCAAGTACTCCCTGCCGTGGTTTGGCGGCACCTCGACCGTCTGGACGACGTGCATGCTGTTCTTCCAGGCCATGCTCCTGGGAGGCTACGCGTACTCCTACGTCTCCACGCGCTGGCTGACGCCGCGCAAGCAGGCGCGGGTGCACCTGGGCCTGCTCGGCATCACGGCGGCGGTGCTGCTGGGCCGCGTGCTGGTGGAGGGCTCGCCCGTGGCCCCCGGCCCCGAGTGGCGCCCGGCGGCGGATGGCATCTCCACCTGGCGGCTGCTCGCGATGCTCGCGGCGACCCTGGGCCTGCCCTTCTTCACGCTGTCCACCTCCGCGCCGCTGCTGCAGAGCTGGTTCAGCCGCGCGAAGCCCGGCGTGTCCCCGTACCGGCTCTATGCCCTGAGCAACACGGGCTCGCTCCTGGCGCTCCTGGCCTATCCGCTGCTCGCCGAGCCCTGGCTGAGCCGGGGCGTGCAGGCATGGGCGTGGGGCCTGGGCTTCCTGGTGTTCGCGGTGGGCAGCGCGGTGTGTGCCCGCAACACGATGAAGCTCGAGGAGCCCGCGGCGGCGGCGGTCGTGCAGGAGAAGCCGGCCGAGGCGGAGGGCGCGGACGAGGCGGCGCCCGGGGTGCCGCGCACGCTGGGCTGGCTTGGCCTGAGCACCCTGGCGTCGGTGCTGCTCACGGCCACGACGAACCAGATGTCGCAGGACGTGTCCGCGGGCCCGTTCGTCTGGGTGCTCCCGCTGGCGCTCTACCTCATCACCTTCATCATCGCCTTCGAGCGCGAGGCGCTCTACTCGCGCACGGGCACGGCGCTCCTGCTGCTCGGCTCGGTGTACGGCGTGGCGCGCATCACCTACGAGGGTCCCCACGTGCCCCTGCCCATCCAGGTGCTCGTGTACTGCCTCACGCTGTTCTCCGGGGCGCTGCTGTGCAACGGCGAGCTGTACCGGCTGCGGCCCGCGCCGCGCCACTTGGGGGCCTTCTACCTGTGGGGCTCGGTGGGCGGCTTTCTCGGCACGGCGATCGTGAACCTGGTGGCGCCCAACGTGCTGCGCACCTACCTGGAGTTCCCCCTGTCGCTCAGCGCGTGCTGCCTGCTCGCGGCGATGCTGCTCCTGCGGCGCGCGGACGACGAGAGCATCCCCCGGGCGGCGGTGCGCTTCGCCCCGGCGCTGGGCCTGCTGCTCGTGTCGGTGGGCGTGCACCTGGCGGACGCGGACACCCGCCGGCCGCTGGACTCCTGGCGCGGCTTCTTCGGCGTGGTGCAGGTGGGGCAGAACAAGAGCCCGGGCAACGAGAACCACGCCTTCCTGCTGCGCCACGGCGTCATCATCCACGGCGTGCAGTACACGCAGAATGGCCGGCGGCTGAAGCCCACGGCGTACTACACGCCCGACAGCGGGCTCGGTCTGGCCATCCAGGAGCAGCGTCGGCTGCGCGAGGTGGCGGGCAAGGCGCCGGGGCTGAACATCGGCGTGCTGGGCCTGGGCATCGGCACCACGGCGGCGCTCGGACGGCCCGAGGACACGCTGCGCTTCTATGAGATCAACCCCCAGGTGATCGAGCTGGCCGAGGGCAAGGGCGACTACTTCACCTTCCTCAAGGACACGAAGGCGAAGTACAGCATCCACGAGGGCGACGCGCGCATCCTCCTGGAGCAGGAGTTGGCCAAGGGTCAGGGCCAGGGCTTCGACGTGCTCGCGGTGGACGTGTTCAGCTCGGACTCCATCCCCGTGCACCTGCTCACCGAGGAGGCCGTGGCGCTCTACCGCCAGCACCTGGCGCCCGGGGGCGTCATCGCCCTGCACATCAGCAACGTGCACCTGGACCTGTTGCCCATTCCGCTCGCGCACGCGCACAACCTCGGGCTGCACCTCACGCGCGTGCACACCAAGGGCAACGACGAGGCCGAGAGCGAGGACAACACCTGGGTGCTGCTCGCGCCGGACAAGGACTTCTCGCGTGGGGAGACGTTCCTCGCGGAGAGCGACGAGCGGGTGAAGCGGCTCGCGTACGACATCACCCCGCCCGTGCGCTGGACGGATGACCTGAGCAGCCTCTTGCCCGTCATCCGCACCACGGACGAGCCGGACCGCTCGGGCATCCGCGTGGAGCCCTCGGGCAAGCCCGAGTCCGCCCCGGTGGCGGCGCCCGCGGTCCCCTGAGCCGCATACGGCGGGCGGCGGCCTACAGCCGCCCGTCGAGGAAGTTGCGCACCAGCTTGGGCCCCTCGGGCGTGAGGACACTCTCCGGGTGGAACTGCACGCCCACCACCGGAAGGGTGCGGTGGCGCAGGCCCATGATGAGGCCGTCGGGGGACCAGGCCGTGGCCTCCAGTTCGCGCGGGAGCGTCGCGGCGTCCACCACGAGCGAGTGGTAGCGCGCGGCCTGGAAGCCCACGGGCATGCCGACGAAGAGGCTCTGGCTCTCGTGGCGCACGGTCACCGTCTTGCCGTGCACGGGCTCGGGGGCGCGCACCACCTGGCCGCCGAACACCGCGCCGATGGACTGGTGGCCCAGGCACACGCCGAGCACCGGCACCTTCGCGGAGCGGATGGCGGCCATGCTCACGCCGGCCTCGTTGGGGGTGCACGGCCCCGGGGACACCACCAGGTGCGAGGCGCCCGAGGCGGCCACGCCTGCGGCGTCGATCTCGTCGTTGCGCACCACCTTCACCTCGGCGCCCAGGGAGTAGAGCAGTTGCACGAGGTTGAAGGTGAACGAGTCGTAGTTGTCGATGACGAGGATCATCGCACGCCTCCCTGGTGCGCCTGCTGGAGGGCCGTGGCGAGCACGCGCGCCTTGGCCTCGGTCTCATCGGCTTCCTTGGACGGCACGGAGTCCGCCACGAGCCCCGCGCCCGCCTGCCACATGGTGCGCTCGCCATCGATGTAGAAGGTGCGCAGGGCGATGGCCAGGTCCAGCGCGCCACAGAAGGACAGGTAGCCCACGGCGCCCGCGTAGGGGCCGCGGCGCATGGGCTCCAGCTCGTCGATGATCTGCATGGCGCGAATCTTCGGTGCGCCGGAGACGGTGCCCGCGGGGAACGTCCAGGCGAGCGCGTCCAGGGCGTCGTACTTCGCGTCGAGCTGGCCGCGCACCTGCGAGACGATGTGCATCACGTGGCTGTAGCGCTCGATGACCATCAGATCCTCGACGCGCACCGAGCCCGGCGCGGCCACGCGGCCCACGTCGTTGCGGCCCAGGTCCACGAGCATCATGTGCTCGGCGCGCTCCTTCTCGTCCGCGAGCAGCTCCTTCTCCAGTGCCTGGTCCTCGGCCTCGGAGGCGCCGCGGCGGCGGGTGCCGGCGATGGGCCGCACCACCACGTCCCCGTCGCGCACCTGCACGAGCAGCTCCGGCGAGCCGCCCACGAGCGCGCGCGACTCGCCCATGTCCAGGTGGAAGAGGTAGGGCGAGGGGTTGATGCGGCGCAGGGCGCGGTAGAGCGACAGGGGCGGCGGGGCGCCACGGGCCTCGAAGCGGCGGGCGAGCACCACCTGCATGCAGTCGCCGGCGCGGATGTACTCCTTCACGCGCTCCACGGCGGCCTCGTAGCCGGCGCGGTCCCAGGCGACCTTCACGTCCAGGGGCGTGGTGGCGACGGGCTCGGGCGCGTAGGCCTCGGCGGAGATGGGCCGGAGCAGCCGCTGCGCGAGCCCCTCGGCGCGCGCCTGGGCGTCCTTGAGCGCCGCCTCGACGCCACCGTGCAGCGCGGGCCGGGCGATGGCGGTGGCGTGGAGCGTCTGGGTGCGCGAGTCGAGGGTGACGAAGTCATCACACAGCAGCCACTCGGAGTCCGGGAAGGACGTGTCGGTGGGGTGCCGGTCGGGCACGTGGCGCTCGAACCAGGACATGCAGTTGTAGCCGAGGTAGCCCACGAGCCCGCCCATGAATGGGGGCTCTCCGGGCAGCATGGCCACGGCGTTCTCGCGCCACACCGCGCGCAGCACGTCCAGGGGTTTGCCCTCCAGGCGCCGCGACTCCCGGCCCCGCCAGAGCGTGCCCCCGCGGGCATCGAGCCGCAGGCGGCCCGCGGGCGCAGGACCCACGTGGCTGTAGCGACCGAAGCGCTCGCCACCGTGGCAGGACTCGAGGATGAAGCCCCCCGCCCCTCCGAGCTTGAGGTAGGCAGACAAGGGCGTGTCGAGGTCGGCGGGGAGCACCACCGAGACGGGGACCGCCTCCCCCTTCTCCGCGCGCTGGCGGTAGGCCGCCTTGCGCTCCTGAGCGTTCATCTGCGTGCCTCGCGATGGGTTGGATTTCCGGTGTTATCCTCTTTTCGAAGCACCGGCGGCAACTCCAACCCATCGGGCGCCAGAGGCGTCAGCGCGCGAGGGCGGTGCGCAGGGGCCGGATGGCCACCAGGCCCATCACGGCCGCCAGGGCCCAGCGGCCCCAGTGCGTGCGGCTCTCGGGCACGGGGTGGTTGCGCGGGGCGTGCTCGGCGAAGAGCTGCACCATGCCCTTGATGAAGTGGCGCATGTCGTGGGGGCCGCGGCTGGAGAACCAGCGCTCGTCGCGGACGCCGGACTCGTCCACCCATTCCGCGCCGGCGTTGCGCAGGTCGTCCTTGATGCCCGGCCAGGCCGACAGCTTGCGCCCGCTCACCAGCCCCGCGGACACGAGCACCCAGGGCCCATGGCACAGGGTGGCGATGGGGCGCTGGAGCCGGTCGATCTCCCGCACGAAGTCGAGCACGGCATCGCTCTGCCGGAGCGCGTCCGGGTTCTGGAAGCCGCCGGGGATGAGGATGGCGTCGAAGTCCTTGGGCCGGACCCGGTCCACGGTCTCGTCCACGGCGACCTTCTTGCCGGGCCACATGAAGTTGATGCCGCGGATCTTCCCCTTGTGCAGGGAGACGATGTCCACCTGCGCGCCCCGCTTGCGCAGGGCCTTCACGGGAATCGTGAGCTCCACCTGCTCGAAGCCGTCCGCCGCCAGCACGCCCACCCGGATGCCCTTCAGCGTCTTCCTCGCCATGCGCCACCTCCTGAAGTCGTGGTCTTGGGGATGAAGATGGTGTCCTCCCCCGTCCCGGCAGGCGCGGCCCGCCGGACCGAGGAGGGAGCGGGAAGACGAGGGCCCCCCGGCTTCGGACAGGCGTCCGGGGAAGGGCCGCCCGGGGGTCCGCATCCTTATAATAGAGGGGTTCACGTGGCCCCCACGGGCGAGGGAGCACCATGTCGAAGGCCTTCACCAAGGAGGACGCGGGAGGGGAGGACATCCTGCCGCCTCCGCGTCCCCGCTCGGCCTCGGGAGACAAGCGCTACATCACCGCCGAGGGCTACCGCGCCTTGCAAGAGGAGCTGGCGGCGCTGACGGCCCCCCTGAGCCAGGAGCAGAAGGAAACCCAGGCCCGCTTGGGTGAGGGGGCGGCCCGGCAGCGGGCCCACCGGGCGCGGCAGGTCGCGGCCACCCTGGAGGAGGTCCAGGTGGTGACGGAGGTCCCGGACGAGCGGCACGTCTTCTTCGGCGCCTGGGTGCGACTGGAGGACGAGGCGGGCGAGGAGACGTCCTACCGCATCGTGGGGCCGGACGAGGCCGAGGTGAAGGAGGGGCGGCTGAGTGTCGAGTCGCCGCTGGCGCGGGCCCTGCTGGGTCGGGAGGAAGGGGAGTCCGTCCGCGTCGAGCGCCCCCGAGGGGCCATCGAGTACACGGTCACCCAGGTCACCTATCACCCGCCGACGAGCTGAGGTCCCCGGCGGCTCAAGGCCGTTGGGGCTTCATCATTCGTGAGGCGATGCGGTCCGCCAGCCCGGGCAGGAGCGCGCGCAGGGCCATCAGCAGCCGGGGGGCGGGCACCATCACCAGCTCGCGCTCGCGCCGGTCCATGCCCCGGAGGATGAGGGCCGCGCAGGTGGCGGCGTCCATGATGCGCTTGCCCTGCTCCTCGGCGATGTCCTCGTGGCCCACCGAGCCATCGGGGCCGTAGGCGCGGGAGCGGATGGGGGTGGCGACGAAGCCGGGGCAGACGACGAACACGTCCACGCCGCTGCCGAGCAGCTCGATGCGCAGCGAGTCGAAGAAGCCCTGCATGGCGTGTTTGGTGGCGGAATAGCCGCTGCGGCCGGGGACACCCGACTTGCCCGTGAGGGAGGAGACGGCCACGAGCAGCCCCCGGCGGGCCTTGAGGTGCGGCAGGGCGTGGTGGGTGCAGTAGACGGAGCCCAGGTAGTTGACCCGCATGAGCCGCTCGAAGACGGACAGGTCGGTCACCTGCTCGAAGCGCCCCCGCATGACGACGCCCGCGTTGTTCACCAGGACGTCGATGCCCCCGAAGGCCTCCACGGCCCGCTCCACCAGGCGGCGACAGGCCTCGGGGTCGCTCACGTCGGTGGGGACCACGAGCGCGCGGCCCCCCGCCCGCTCACACCGCTCGCGCACCCGCTCCAGCGCCGTGGCGTCCCGCGCCGCCAGCACCAGCCGGGCGCCCCGCGCGGCGAGCGCCACCGCCAGCTCCTCGCCGATGCCCGAGGACGCCCCCGTGATGACCACTGTCTGTTCCGTCATGGGGCCATGCTCGCATTCCGGGCGGCCGAAGGGGAGCCAGCCGCTCCCGCCCGACTCCAGGCCCGGTGGCGCGCGGCCCGCGCGGGTCCTAGGAAGAGAAGGGATGAGCGCCGCCAAACGCCGCCGGGTCCTCGGCATCGTGGCCACCGACGCCACCTTCGAACGGACCGAGCACCGGGGCCGCGAGGTCTGGCTCGGCAAGTGCCTGCACTGCAACGCCCATCTGGTCATCGGCCTGGACGGCGAGCCCGTCAGCCGCGCCACCATCGAGCACATCGTGCCGCAGGTGCACGGGGGCTCGGACGACCTGGGCAACCTGGGCCTGGCGTGCGCGCGCTGCAACCAGGGCAAGGGCAGCCGGCACGACCGCCACTTCCAGCGGGATCCGCGGGTGCGCGAGCTGGTGGATCGGCTGCTCGCGAGGCGCCGGGAGCGCTGGCGTGAGCCCGAGGAACCCTAGGGCCACCCGGGGCTTTCAACCCCCCTTCCATATTCCAGAAGAGATCGTCATCGGCTCTGCTTTCTGATCGCGCCAGGAGTCCTGGGTCGTGGTATCCCGCGCGCCGCGCACCCTGTAGAGCGGAACACAGAAAGGTTGACAGCCTGATAATGATGCCCGATGGTCACGCGCCGCGTTGGGAAGGGACGAGGAGGATCGACCCCGCCCACGCCATCTCTTTCGAGGGTTGGGGTCGGGTGTCTCCGCGAAACTCCCATGAAGGTGGGAGTCCTCGCTGCCTTAGCAACGCCAATGCGCTTCTTGTTCCAGTCTCCCCGTGCTTCTCTCCGGTCCCAGCGCCCCGTCCTCCCGGTGGCGACGTCCGGAGGGGTCCACTGACTAGCCCCCCGGTCCTGGTATGAGCGGTCCTCTCTTCCCACGATGGACGAACACGGCGTCGCGCGCTTCGGCCGCGGCCCTCCTTGCCCTCCCCGCGATCGCGCTTGGCGGTCTGATGGCGTACGTACGGTCTCCGTTCGTCACCAACCAGCACCGTCCGATCGAACAGCCCATCGAGTTCGACCACCGGCATCACGCGGGTGACGAGCAGATCGACTGTCGCTACTGCCACTTCTCCGTCGAGAAGTCGCCGTCGGCGGGCATTCCTTCCACCACGGTCTGCATGTCCTGCCACGCGCAGGTGTGGAACAAGAGCCCGTACCTGTCGGTGGTGCGGGAGGCCTACTTCACGGATCGGGCGATCCCGTGGGTGCGCATCCACAACCTGCCGGACTTCGTCTACTTCAACCACGCCATCCACGTGGCCAAGGGCGTCGGTTGCGTCACGTGCCACGGGCGCGTGGACGAGATGGGCGCCATCGAGCAGGTGGCTCCGCTCACCATGCAGTGGTGCCTGGACTGCCACCGCAACCCCGCGCCGAACCTGCGTCCGCAGGAGTTCATCACCAGCCTGACCTGGACGCCCCCGAAGGATCCGGCCGAGGCCAAGGCGCTCGCGGACAAGCTGTACACCGAGAACGACGTTCACTCGCGCACGAGCTGCTCCACATGCCACCGCTGAAGCCCACGCTCGACGGAGCCCCCATGAAGGACACCCCCGCTTCCTTCGCCCTGCCGGTTGTCACGGACGCGGCCCCCGCGGCGGCGCACGCTCACGAGCATGCGCACGACGTGGTCGGTGACGCGCTCGAGCACGCGGCCTCGCAGAGCGCCCACACCTCCACCACCGAGGGCGCCTACGGCAAGACGTACTGGCGCAGCCTCGAGGAGAAGCTCGGCCAGTCCGAGTACCTCGAGGAGACCCGTCCCGAGTTCCCCCAGGGCGCGGACCTGCCGCCCACGGGCGTGGCCCGCCGCCAGTTCATGCAGCTGCTCGGCGCGTCGCTCGCCATGGCCGGCGCCACCGCCTGCTCCACCCGTCCGGTGGACGAGCGCATGGTGCCCTACACCCGCACGCCGCCGGAGCTCGTCCCCGGCAACCCGCTGACGTACGCGTCGGGCATGACGTTCGGTGGCCACACCTCCGGCGTGCTCATCACCGCGCGCGAGGGTCGGCCCATCAAGGTCGAGGGCAACCCGCAGCACCCGGTGAATCTGGGCGCCGCCGGTGTGTTCGAGCAGGCCTTCCTGATGTCGCTGTACGATCCGCAGCGCGCCCGCGTGGTGCGCTACCGCAAGGAGCCCCGCTCCCTGCGCACGTTCGGCGAGGAGCTCGGCAACACGCTCGCGCGCTCCGTGCAGGCCAACGGCGGCGGTCGCATCCGCTTCCTCACCGAGCCCAACACCTCGCCCGTGCAGGAGCACCTGCACACGCGCATGCGGGAGCGGCTGCCCAACGCCCGCTTCCAGGCCTACACCTCGGTGAGCCAGGACGCGGCCAGCGAGGGTCTGCGCGCGGTGTTCGGCCAGGCGGCCCACCCGCTGTACGACTTCGCCAAGGCGGACGTGGTCGTCTCGCTGGACGCGGACTTCCTCGAGAGCCGTCCGGCCAACCTCGCCTACGCCCGCGCCTTCGCGCGTCGGCGTGACCCGGCCGAGGGCGAGCTCAACCGCCTCTACGTGGCCGAGCCGCGCTACACCATCACCGGTGGCATGGCGGACCACCGCCTGCGCGCGCGCTCCCAGGAGATCATCGCCATCGCCGCCGCGCTCGCCGCGCGCGTGGGGGGCCCGGCCGCGAGCCTCGGCGCCGCCGCCGGCCAGAAGGCGAAGCTCAACGAGCACCACCAGAAGTGGGTGGACGCCGTCGCCGCCGACCTGAGCGCCCACACGGGCCGCTCGCTGGTGCTCGCCGGTGAGCGTCAGCCCGCCGCGGTGCACGCGCTGGCCGCCGCCATCAACGCGGCGCTCGGCAACGAGGGCAACACGGTCAGCTACGTCGCCAGCGTCACCAACGAGACCACCAGCGACGCCAGCCTGCGCCCCCTCGTGGAGGAGCTCAACGCGGGCGCCGTGGACGTGCTCGTCATCACCGCCTGGAACCCCGTGTACCGCGCGCCCGCGGACCTGGGCCTCCAGGAGGCGCTCGACCCGGCGAAGAACCCCAACCGCGCCAAGCTCACCGTCATCTACACCTCGCTGTTCGAGGACGAGACGAGCGCGTACGCCGACTGGTTCATCCCGGCCGCGCACGAGCTGGAGGCCTGGGGTGATGGCCGCTCGCACGACGGCACGGTCTCCATCGTGCAGCCGCTCGTGCAGCCCATCTTCAACGGCGTGCCCACCACGGAGCTGCTCGCGCTGTTCCTCGGTGAGCCCTACCGCGGCAGCTACCAGATCCTCCGGGACTTCTGGCGGGGCCGCTCGGCCGCCGCCGAGGACTTCGAGACGCCGTGGGAGACGTGGGTGTCCGTGGGCATCGTGCCCAACAGCGCCTCGGCCCGCCTCACCTCCAACACCCTCAACGCCGCGGGCGCCAGCGCCCTGGTGAACGCCTACCAGGCGCCGGCCGCCGAGGGCCTCGAGGTGAACTTCGTCGCCGACTACAAGGTCTACGACGGCCAGTTCGCCAACATGTCCTGGCTGCAGGAGCTGCCGGATCCCATCTCGAAGATGACGTGGGACAACGCCGCCTACCTGAGCCCCACCACCGCGCGCGCGCTGAACCTGCAGCCCGGCGACGTGGCGACGCTCACCTACGGCGGCCGCTCGCTGGACGTGCCCGTGTGGATCATCCCCGGCACGGCCGACAACGTCGTGGTGCTCCCGCTGGGCTACGGCCGCACGGGCGTGTTCGAGACGGTGGCCAAGGAAGTGGGCTTCAACGCCAACCGGGTGCGCAGCATCAACGCGCCCTGGTTCGACGGCGGCGCCAGGCTCGAGAAGAAGTCGGCCACCCACAAGTTCTCGCTCACCCAGCAGCACTGGCGCACCGAGGGCCGTCCCATCGCCCTCGACATGTCGGTGGAGCAGTTCCGCGCCGAGCTCGAGAAGGACAAGAACAAGGCGAGCCCCATCTTCGCGCGCGTCAAGGGCGAGCAGGTCAACCTGATGCCCGAGGTCCAGGACGTGACCACGAGTCACGGGGACCGCGGCGGCCAGGGCTACAAGTGGGCCATGGCCATCGACCTGGCGCGCTGCACGGGCTGCGCCGCGTGCGTGGTGGCCTGCCAGTCGGAGAACAACATTCCCGTGGTGGGCAAGGAGCAGGTGGCCCGCAGCCGCGAGATGCAGTGGCTGCGCATCGACCGCTACTTCTCCGGCCATGAGCTGAATGATCCCGAAATGATCATGCAGCCCATCGCCTGCGTGCACTGCGAGAAGGCGCCCTGCGAGTACGTGTGCCCCGTGAACGCCACCGTCCACTCGGACGAGGGCCTCAACGACATGGTGTACAACCGCTGCGTCGGCACGCGCTACTGCTCGAACAACTGCCCGTACAAGGTCCGCCGCTTCAACTACCTGCACTACACCGCGGACAAGACGCCCACGCAGAAGATGATGATGAACCCGGACGTCACGGTGCGTAACCGCGGCGTCATGGAGAAGTGCACCTACTGCGTGCAGCGCATCGAGCGCGTGCGCATCAAGGCCCGCGTGGAGAAGCGCTCCATCTTCGAGAAGGAGCTGCAGACGGCCTGCCAGCAGACGTGCCCCACCGAGGCCATCGTCTTCGGCACGCTGAGCGACCCGAACTCCACGGTCAGCAAGCACCACCAGGACGAGCGCGCCTACAAGCTCCTCAAGGAGCTGGGCACCGCGCCGCGCACCGCCCACCTCATCCGTCTTCGCAACCCCAATCCCGCCCTCGCGTCCGCCGCGCACGCCGCGGAGCACGAAGGAGGCCACTGAGCCATGGCCGAGACAGCCACCTCCCACTTCCCCCCGGGCGTCGATCCGCTGGAGCCGCGGGCGCTCGTCGCGCCGCACCACGACGACGCCACGCTCAACGAGACGCTGCTCGACCACGTCTGGCGCAAGCCGGGCAAGGGCTGGTTCCTGCTGTTCGGAATCGCCCTGGTCGGCCTGGGCATGTTCCTGGTCGCCGTGACGATGACCCTCGCGCGCGGCATCGGCGTGTGGGGCAACAACCAGCCCAACGGCTGGGCGTTCGACATCGTCAACTTCGTGTGGTGGGTCGGTATCGGCCACGCCGGTACCCTCATCTCCGCCATCCTCCTGCTCTTCCAGCAGAAGTGGCGCACGAGCATCAACCGCTTCGCCGAGGCGATGACCATCTTCGCGGTCATCTGCGCGGGCCAGTTCCCCCTCTTGCACACGGGGCGTCCCTGGTTCGCCTTCTGGCTCTTGCCCTACCCGAGCACGCTCGGCGCCTGGCCCCAGTTCCGCTCTCCGCTGGACTGGGACGTGTTCGCCGTGTCCACGTACTTCACCGTGTCGCTGCTCTTCTGGTACGTGGGCCTCATCCCGGACCTGGCGGCGCTGCGTGACTCCTCGCCCACCAAGCTCCAGCGCACCATCTACGGCCTGTTCTCGCTCGGCTGGCGCGGCTCGGGCCGCCACTGGCACAACTACAAGATTGGCTACCTGCTGCTCGCGGGCCTCTCCACGCCGCTGGTGCTCAGCGTGCACACGATCGTGTCCTTCGACTTCGCCACGGGCCTCATCCCCGGCTGGCACGCCACGATCTTCCCGCCCTACTTCGTCGCCGGCGCCGTGTTCAGCGGCTTCGCGATGGTGATCACGCTCATCGTCCCCGCGCGCAAGTACCTCAACCTCCGGGACGTCATCACCGACCGCCACCTGGAGAACATGAACAAGGTCATCCTCGCGACGGGCCTCATCGTGTCCTACGGGTACATGATGGAGCACTTCATCGCGTGGTACTCGGGCAGCGAGTACGAGATCTGGACCTTCTACGTGAACCGCGCCCGGGGCCCGTACTGGCAGGTGTACTGGCTGATGATCGCCTGCAACGTCATCACCCCGAACATCTTCTGGTTCCGCAAGTGCCGCACGAGCATCCCCATCATGTGGGTGGCCTCCATCGTGGTGAACATCGGCATGTGGTGCGAGCGCTTCATCATCATCGTGACGTCGCTGACGCAGGACTTCCTGCCCTCCTCGTGGGACCTGTACAGCCCCACCTGGGTGGACTGGTGCCTCTACATCGGCACGCTGGGCCTCTTCAGCACGCTCTTCCTCTTGTTCCTCAAGTTCGTGCCCGCGGTGGCCATCAGCGAGGTGAAGGAGCTGCAGCTCGAGCTCAAGCACGCCGCGCACCACGCCGCGCACGGCCATGACACTCACGGAGCGCACTGACCATGTCCGCTGACACCAAGGTCCTGGACAGCTGGTTCCTCGCCGAGTTCGCCACCCCCGAGGCGCTGGTGGATGCCACGCGCCAGATGCGGGAGAAGTACGGCTACGAGGGGATGGACACCTATTCCCCCTACCCGCTGCACGGCGGCTCGGAGGCCCTGGGCCTGCCGCCCTCGCGCGTGCCCTTCATCGCGCTCATCGGCGCGCTCACCGGCATGGTGACGGCCATCTCGATGATGGCCTACATGAACGGCTACGACTACCCCATCAACGTGGGTGGCCGTCCCCAGTACAGCCTGCCGGCGTACGTGCCCATCACGTTCGAGCTCACCGTGCTGTTCGCGGCGTTCGGCATCTTCTTTGGTCTGCTGGGCCTCAGCCGGCTGCCGCAGCCCTACCACCCGGTGTACGAGCACGACGCGTTCCGCACGGCCACCACGCACGGCTACTGGCTGAGCGTGCCCAAGACCGTGAGCGTGCAGTCGGACACCATCATGGAGCAGCTCAAGTCGCTGGGCGCCACCCAGGTGACGGTTGTGACGGGAGAGAAGGAATGAGGCGGCTCATCCCCGTGGCCGGGCTCGCCCTGGCCGCTTGTAATGTCCCGTCCGAGTTCCTCCAGCGCATGGAGGAGCAGGCCAAGTACGAGTACTACGAGTCGAGCTCGTTCTGGGCGGACGGTCGCGCCATGCGCACCCCGCCCGAGGGCACGGTTCCCCGGGAGCGCCTGGTGGGTGACCCGGCCCTGACCACGGGCCGCGTCGCCGGTCAGTTCGTCAGCGCCCTGCCCCGCTCGCTCAAGGTGGACCGCGCGCTGCTCGAGGAAGGCCAGAAGAAGTACAACATCGTCTGCGCCCAGTGCCACGGCCGGCTCGGCGACGGCAACAGCGTGGTCGCCGAGAACATGGCGCTGCGCCTGCCGCCCTCGCTGCACGAGATCGCCAACAAGCCGGATGGCCACTTCTACGTCGCCATCACCGAGGGCTACGGCGCCATGCCGTCGTTCGCGGGTGAGCTCAACATCCAGGAGCGTTGGGCCGTGGTGGCCTACGTTCGCGCCCTGCAGACCGCCCGCTCGGCGACCGCGGGCGGCACGCAGCCGGTGCCTCAGGAGAACCGATGATTGCCGTGGACCGTTTCGACGGCCCCTCGAAGGTGATGCTGGGCGCGGGCGCCGTGGGCGTCCTGGGCCTCTTGGCCACCTTCGCGGGCCTCTTTCTCGACCCCCAGGCCTCGGCGTACGGCTACCTGTTCGGCTTCTGCTACTGGCTGGGCATCTGCGTGGCCTCCATCATCATGGTGGCCATCTTCCACACCGCCAAGGTCAAGTGGATCATCGTGCTGCGCCGCACCATGGAGACCATGGGCGCCAGCGTGGTGTTCTTCGCCGTGCTCATCATCCCCATCCTGCTCACGGTCAAGCAGCTCTTTCCCTGGGTGGACGCCGAGAACTGGGTGTTCCCCGGCACCGACGGCGTGAAGTACACCCCGGTGGAGCTGCACCACCTGCACCACAAGCACCCGTACCTCAACCTGACCTTCTTCTACATCCGTCAGGCCATCTACTTCTTCACGTGGATCTTCGTGTCCTGGCGGCTGCGCTCCTGGAGCCTGCAGCAGGACACCACGGGTGAGCTGGAGCTGACGGCCAAGAAGCGGCGCTTCGCCCCGGGCACCCTGCCCTTCCTGGCGCTGACCATGACGTTCGCGGCCTTCGACTGGCTGATGACGCTCACCCCCCTGTGGTTCAGCACCATCTTCGGCGTCTACTACTTCGCCGGCAGCTTCCTGGCCGCCTTCTGCATCGTGACCATCGTCACGGTGAACGCCCAGGACAAGGACGGCTACGGCTCGCTCGTCACCGCCGCGCACTACCACAACCTCGGCAAGCTCATGTTCGCCTTCACGGCGTTCTGGGCCTACATCGCCTTCTCCCAGTTCTTCCTCATCTGGATCGCCAACCTTCCGGAAGAGGCGGGCTGGTACAAGCTGCGCATCGAGGGCCCCTGGCTGCCGGTGTCCCTGTCGTTGTTGGTGGGACACTTCCTCCTGCCTTTCTTCACGCTGCTATCGCGCAAGCTGAAGCAGCGCCCCCAGGCGATGGCCGTCGCGGGCGTGTACCTGCTGGTCATCCACGCCGTGGACATGTACTGGCTCATCTGGCCGGCGTTCTCCCCCAGGGCTCCGTCCTTCCACTGGTCGCTCCTCACCGCCTTCGTGGGCGTGGGTGGCACGGCGGTGGCGGGCGCCTTCTGGTTGAGCAAGGGCCGGTATACGGTTCCCGTGAAGGACCCCTACATCTCGGAGTCGCTGAGGTACGTGCAGCCATGAAGAAGTCCCAGGTGGAGATTGAGTCGCGCGTCATCCATGGCGCGCACGGCGTTTCCGCCGAGGAGGACCACATCCTCACCGGCAAGGTCGTCCAGGTGGGTGTGGGTGCCCTCGTCATCTTCATCGTGGGTGGAATCTGGGCCTGGCGGCTGCAGATCGCCACCACCGAGGAGTTCGCGCCCGGCGGTCCCGCGCCCATCCCGGCGCTGATCACCCCGGACAAGGACTACAAGACGGCCTACGAGATCGGCATCGTCAACCAGCGGCTCTTCAGCCAGGACACGCACGCGGAGGAGAAGATCGCCGCGCAGCAGAAGGCCCTGGACGAGGGCACGGGTGACCAGCCGGGCGTGCGCAGCCATGTGCCCATCTCCCAGGCCATGGATCAGTTCATCCGCGACCAGGCGGCCCCGCGCGCCCCCGCCGCGCCGTCCCCCCAGCAGTAGCCCCGCGGTAAGAGAGGCCGAAGCACGATGTACTCCCCCCGCTCTTGCATGAACCCGCGCGCCGTGTTGGCCGCGCTGCTCCTGGCGCTCGGCGCCGGGCAGTCGGCGTTTGCCCTTCCCGGCGGCGGGCGGACCCCCCAGAGCATCATCGACGCCCAGTCCGACGCGCCCCCGCAGCTCAAGGGCGTGGACGTGCTGGAGCACCTGGGCGAGCTCGTCGCCCTCGAGGCCAGGTTCACCGACTCCTCGGGCAAGCCCGTGGCGCTCCGGGACGTGCTGCCGCGCACCCGGCCGGTGTTGCTGACGCTTGTGTATTACAACTGCCCGCTGCTCTGTAACCTCGTCATCAACGAGCAGATCCGCACCATGCGCGAGCTGGGGCTCAAGCTCGGCGAGGACTACGAGGCGGTGACGGTCAGCATCGATCCGCAGGACACGCCCGCGCAGAGCCTGGAGCGGCGGCGCAAGCACCTGCAGTCCATGGGTCTGCCGGAGACGGCGCCGTGGCACTTCCTCACCGGCACCGAGGACAACATCCAGCGGCTGGCGGACTCGGTGGGCTTCAAGTTCGCCTACGACACGACGAGCAAGCAGTACGTCCATCCCGCGGTGGTGAATGTCATCACCCCGGAGGGCTCCATCTCGCGCTATCTGTACGGCACGTCGTTCAGGCCCCAGGACATGAAGCTGGCCCTGGTGGAAGCGGCGGGCGGCCGGGTGGGCACCAGTTTTGATCGTATCGTCCTGACCTGCTTCAAGTATGACACCGCCACACGGCGGTACGGCTTCTACATCTTTGGATTCCTCCGGATTGGCGCGCTCATGATCTTCGGCGCGCTCGCGAGCATGCTCGCGTACTACTGGAGGCGTGAGCTGAAGAAAGGCGCGGCAGCATGAACGAGTTGCTGAACAAACTCCTGTTCCTCCCGGAGCAGGCCTCGACCTTCGCGGAACGGGTGGACTCGCTCCACTACTTCGTCGTCACGGTGACGATGTTGAGCTCGTTCGTCACGGGCACCGCGGCGATCTACTTCTTCTTCCGCTACCGGCGCCGGGCGGACCACCAGACGACGGAGTACGTCATTCCGTCGGTGAAGACGGAGTTCGTCTTCGTCTCGCTGCCGCTCGTGTTCTTCCTGGCGTGGTTCGTCATCGGCTTCCGGGACTTCGTCTACGTGCAGACGCCGCCCAAGGACTCGATGGACGTCTACGTCATGGGCAAGCAGTGGATGTGGAAGTTCTCCTACCCGGAGGGCCCCAACGGGGTGAACGTGCTGCACGTGCCGGCCAACCGCCCGGTGCGTCTGCTCATCACCTCGCGTGACGTGCTCCACTCCTTCTTCGTGCCGGCCTTCCGCATCAAGATGGACGCGGTGCCGGGCCGCTACACGCAGACCTGGTTCGAGGCCACCAAGCCCGGCACGTACCAGATCCTCTGCACCGAATACTGCGGCCTGTCGCACTCCAAGATGCTGGGCGAGGTGGTCGTGCTCAGCCCCGAGGAGTGGGACGCGTGGGTGAAGGAGCAGCGCAAGGGCGGCCTGCAGAACCGCCAGGACGCGCTGGCGGACCTGGCGCTCGAGCCGGAGACGGCGCGCATGTCCGCCCAGGGCCAGAAGGTGGCGGCCGAGGTGGGGTGCTTCAAGTGCCACACCGTCAATGGCGAGCCGCACATCGGGCCCACGTTCCAGGGCATGTACGGCCGCATGGAGACGATGCAGGACGGCACCAGCCTGCGCGTGGACGAGGCCTACATCACCCAGTCCATGATGGACCCGGGCGCCCACCTCGTGACGGGCTTCCCCAATGTCATGCCCACCTTCCAGGGCAAGCTGACGGGACCGCAGACCGCGGCCATCGTCGAGTACATCAAGACCCTGCGCACCCCGGACATCCGCACCGGTGCCACACAAGGACCTGTTTATGAGCCCATCCAGTAGCACTGAAGCCGTGCCGGGCGCCGTGCCCGCGCCGGATGAGCATCACGAGCACCATCCGAGCTACCTGGTCGATGGCACCACGGTGAAGTCGTGGCTGCTGACGCTCGACCACAAGCGCATCGGGGTGATGTACCTCATCTGGGTCCTGCTCTTCTTCCTCATCGGTGGCACCTACGCGCTGGTGGTTCGCCTGGAGCTGCTCACGCCGGGCCCGACCATCATCGACGCGATGACGTACAACCGCGCCTTCACCATGCACGGCGTGGTGATGATCTTCCTGTTCATGATTCCCGCCATCCCGGGCGCCTTCGGCAACTTCATGCTGCCCTTGATGCTGGGGGCCAAGGACGTGGCGTTCCCGCGCCTCAACCTCTTGTCGCTCTATCTGCTCCTCATCGGGGCGATGATCGCCATCTGGGGCATGATCAACGGCGGCATGGACACGGGCTGGACGTTCTACACGCCCTACAGCACGCACACGACGACGACGGTGGCGCCCATCCTCTTCGGCGCGTTCATCATCGGCTTCAGCTCCATCGCCACGGGCCTCAACTTCATCGTCACCACGCACACCATGCGGGCGCCGGGCATCACCTGGTTCAAGATGCCCCTGTTCGTGTGGGCCATGTACGCCACGGCGTGCATCCAGGTGCTGGCGACGCCGGTGCTCGGCCTCGTGCTCCTCTTGGTGGTGGGCGAGCAGCTCTTCCACTTCGGCATCTTCGATCCGGCGCGCGGTGGAGATCCGGTGCTCTTCCAGCACCTGTTCTGGTTCTACTCGCACCCCGCCGTGTACATCATGGTGCTGCCCTCCTTCGGCGTGATGAGCGAGATCGTCGCCGCGTTCAGCCGCAAGAACATCTTCGGCTACCGCGCCGTGGCGTTCTCGTCGCTGGGCATCGCGTTCGTGGGCTTCTTCGCCTGGGGCCACCACATGTTCGTGTCGGGCCAGTCCACGTTCAACGCGGGCGTGTTCGCGGTGCTGACGATGCTGGTGGGCGTGTTCACCGCCATCAAGGTCTTCAACTGGGTGGGCACCGTCTACAAGGGCGCGGTCGACTTCAAGACGCCCTTCGCCTACTTCTGCGGCTTCCTCTACTTCACCGTGTTCGGCGGCATGACGGGCGTGGCCTTCGCCACGGCGTCGCTGGACGTGCCCTGGCACGACACCTACTTCGTGGTGGCGCACTTCCACTTCATCATGGTGGGCGCGACCATCATGGCCTTCATGGCGGCCATCCACTACTGGTTCCCCAAGATGTTCGGGCGCATGTACCACGAGGGATGGGGCCTGGTGTCCGCGGCGCTCATCATCCTGGGCTTCAACGCCACGTTCATTCCCCAGTTCCTCCTGGGCAACGCGGGCATGCCGCGGCGCTACTACGAGTACCCGGAGCGCTTCCAGACGCTCAACGTCGCCTCCACCGCGGGCGCGTCGCTGCTGGCGCTCGGCTTCATCATCTCCGCCATCTACCTGGTGTACGCGCTGGTGTACGGCGAGAAGGCCGCCTCCAACCCGTGGCACAGCAAGGGCTACGAGTGGCTGACCGAGTCCCCGCCGCCGACGCACAACTTCGTGGGCCCGCAGCCCATCTACACCGAGGAGCCCCACTTCTACGTGGATCCCGAGAAGGCCGAGGAACCCTATGAAGTCTGACGCCGCCGTCCCGGCCTACCCGGCCGGGACTCCTCCCGTCCCCCAGGTGGCCGCGCACTTCGCGTCGCTCGACGTGCAGCAGCACGCGGCACGGCTGGGCATGTGGCTGTTCCTGGCCACGGAAATCCTGCTCTTCGCCGGTCTGTTCGTCATCTACGCGAACTACCGGTTCATGTTCCACGACGGGTTCGCCGCCGCCAGCCGGCACCTGGACCTGTTCCTGGGCACCGTGAACACCATCGTGCTCATCACCTCCTCGTTCACCGCCGCCATGGCGGTGCACTACGCCCGGGAGGCGAAGAACCGCATGGTGGTGGTGATGTTCGTGCTGACCATCGCCATGGCGCTGGGCTTCCTCGTCATCAAGTACTTCGAGTACTCCCACAAGTTCCATGAGGGGCAGCTGCCCGGTCCCTACTTCTTCGATACCAACCCCGAGTTGCAGGTGGCCGGCGTGCCGATGTACTACGCCATCTACTTCCTCTCGACGGGTCTGCACGGCTTCCACGTGGTCATCGGCATGATCGTGCTGGCGTGGATCACGGTGAAGGCCTGGCGCAACGAGTTCAGCGGCCGCAACTACACCGCGGTCGAGCTGGGCAGCATGTACTGGCACCTCGTGGACCTGGTGTGGATCTTCCTCTTCCCCATGCTGTACCTCATCTAAGGGAACCGACCCTCCATGTCCGCGATCGCGAATGAGTCGTCCAAGGAATCACACGACATGCGGCACGAGCATCACTCGGGCCCCGGCATCTACGTCATCATCTGGATCGCCCTGATGGTGCTCACCGTCGTCACGGTGGTGACCGGCCGCATGCACATGCCGGACTGGGGTCTGGCGCTGGCGCTGGTGATTGCGTCGGTGAAGGGCACCTTGGTGGCGCTCTACTTCATGCACCTGTCCGAGCATCAGGGAGCCAACCGGCTCGTGTTCGGCTGCTCCATGCTGTTCGTGGTGCTGCTGCTGCTCTTCACGCTGTTCGACATCGGCACGCGCTTCCGTCCCACGCTGGCGCCCAACGGCCACCCGGTGCAGTGGCCGGTGGCCACCGGCCAGTCGCTGCCCTATGAAGGGCAGACGGGGCCGGCGCCGCTGGTCCCCACGCACTGAGACGTCCCCGGACGTCTTCCCCGCGGCGCCGAGGACTCGTCCCCGGCGCCGCGTTTTGTTTTTCGCGGGGCATTCTCTCGCGGGACATTTTTCGCGGGACGATGGAGGCCCGCCGCCCATGCACCTCGTGCCCGCCACCGACGCGCAGAAGGCCGAACGCGATGCCCTCACCTACGCGGAGTGGGGCAGCCTGCTCACCCCCGAGGCCTATGCCGCCCGGGAGCACCGGCTGCGCGCGCACGCCTGGTCCCGCGCGGACATGCGCACCTGGCTCTTGTGCGCGGAAGACGGCGCGGTGCTCGCCTCGTGCGAGACGTTCCGCACCCGCAGCTTCCTGAGGGACGCGGATGGGACACGCCAGCCGGGGGACAGCTTCGCCATCGCCAGCGTCTTCACCGAGCCCCACCTGCGGGGCCGGGGGCATGCCACGCACCTGATGGACCTGCTCGCCGCGGAGCTCGCCCGCCGGCCCCGCGCCCACGCCGCCCTGCTCTTCTCGGACGTGGGCCCCCGCCTCTACGCGCGCTCGGGCTACCTGCCCCAGCCCGCCTGGGACTGGCACCTCCCCCCCTCGCCCACCCCGCCCCCGGACGTCCAGGCCCTGCCCCGGGCCTCGGGCCTCGGGCCGGTGCTGGCGCGGCTGCGTCCCCCCGACGACGCCTTCTCTTTCTGGCCCACGCCCGAGCAGCTCGACTGGCACCTGGAGCGCGGGCGCATCTACGCCGAGCAGCTCGGCCGAGCCCAGCCGCCCTCGCTCGGCGCGGCCCGGGGCACGGACACCCTGGTCTGGTCCTTCGTGGCCAAGAGCAACACGCTCGTCGTGCTGTGGTTCGACGCGCGCTCGCCCGAGTCGGCCCACGCCCTGCTGGACGCGGCCCGGCACGAGGCCCACCTCGCGGGCCTGGAGCGCGTGGTGCTCTGGGAGGAGCCCGGCCTCGAGCCCCTGCTGGCCACGCATCCACACGCGCGGCGCGTGGCGCGCCCGGACGCGCTGCCCATGGTGCGGCCCCTGCGGCCCGAGGTGGCCCGGGCCCTGGAGCCCACCTCCGGACTGCCCTCCAGCCTGCCCTCCAGCCTGCTCCATGTCCCGCGGGGCCTCTGGGTTTGAGCTAGGGTGGCCCGACTCCATGGACTGCACCCGCTGTGGCGCCTGTTGCGTGGCGCCAGACATCGCCGCGCTCGACAAGCCCCTGGGCCTGCGCTGCCCCCACCTGGGCGCCGACAACCTGTGCACGGTGTATGACCGGCGGCCCCAGGTCTGCCGCGACTACGCGGCGGACGAGGTGTGCCGGCGCATCGACGCGCCCACGCTCGAGGAGCGGGTGCACAAGTACCTGGTGCTCTTCGAGCTGACGGACGAAGCGCGGCGGGTGCGCGAGAGCGGGTGTTCCTCCATGCGGCGCGCCCGCTCCGGGTGATATCCCCGGGCCGTGTCCTTCCAACCCACCCCTGCCTTCGTCCCCGCGACGGGCCTCGGTTCGCCCCACGCGCAGACCATCTACGCCTCGCTCGTGCGTCCCACGCTCGCGCCGCCCCTCAAGCGCGAGCGCTGGGAATTGCCCGACGGGGACTTCGTCGACCTGGACTCCTTCGACGGCCCCTCGGGGGCCCCGCACGTGGTGACCCTGCACGGGCTCGAGGGCTCCTCGCGCTCGGGCTACATCACCGCCATCCTGCGCGGCGCGGCCGACCGGGGCTGGGGCGCCACCGCCATCAACTTCCGCTCCTGTGGGGGCGAGAGCAACCGGCTCGCGCGCTCCTACCACTCGGGCGACATCCACGACGCGCTCTCCGTCATGCTCCACCTGCGCCAGCGGCTCACCGGTCCGCTCTACGCGGTGGGCTTCTCGCTCGGCGCCAACGTGCTGCTGCGCGTGCTGGAGGAGACGGGGGACGCCACGCCCATCACCGCCGCCGCCGCCGTGAGCGCGCCCTACGACTTGAGCGCCTGCGCCCACGCGCTCGACGCGCCGGGGCCCTTCGCGCGCCTCTACCGCCAGCGCTTCCTGCGCACCCTCAAGGCCAAGGCCCGCGAGAAGCTCTTGCGCTTTCCCGGCGCCTTCGACGCCCAGGCGCTCATGCGCGTGAACACCATCCGGGGCTTCGACGACGTCGTCACCGCGCCCCTGCATGGCTTCCGCGACGCGGCGCACTACTACGCCGAGGCCTCCTCGGGCCCGCACCTGCACCGCATCCGGCGTCCCACCCTGCTGCTGAGCGCCGAGGATGATCCGATGATTCCGGCCGCCACCCACCCGCGGGACCTGGGCGCCAACCCCCTCGTCCACCCGGTGGTGACCGCCCGGGGAGGTCATGTCGGTTTCGTGTCCGGCAGCGCCTGGGCTCCCGTCTTCTGGGGAGAGGCCCAGGTGCTGGCCTTCTTCGCCGCCCAAAAGTGAAAGAGCCCGGCTGGCCCCCACCAGCCGGGCTCCCTCGAAAGGCGCCCCCCTCCCTCGCCCTGCTTTCCTCCCCCCGGACGGCCCTCGGAGCAGGAGGCCCCCCAGCCCCCGTCCCCCAGTCCCCCGCCGCCCTTCCCCCGGAAAGCCCTCCCCCGTGTCGCGAGGGGACACCAAAGCACGCGCCATGCCAGGCGCCGCCGCGCGGGGAGGCTCCGTGATTCCAGGGGGTTGGCGGTGAAGGGGGGCGCGGACGTCCCGAAAAAACTCCAGGCGCCGTCCCGGAGGGCGGTGGAAAAGACGGGTCAGGCCTCGCCGATGGGCGGACGCAGCACCCGCAGCAGGTGCTGGGCGAGCAGGTCCCGCGTGGCGCGCTGCAGCTCCGCGAGCAGGAAGTGCAGCGCCTCGGCCGAGCCGTCGTGGACCTCGCGCACCCGCTCCTCCCCGCCGTCGAAGACCCGCAGGCGGCCCGGCACCAGGGTGATGAGGGGCTGGCGCGGGTAGCGCCGCTTGAGCAGTCCCAACATCAAGGGGGCGTCCTCGTCCGGCCGGCGCGCGTCCACCACCACCAGGGCGGGCTCCTCGTCCGCGAGCGCCTCCAGCAGTTCATCCGCGTCCGCCATGGCGACCACGGACAGGTCCGGCTGCGCCAGCAGGCGGGACAACAACTCCCGGGAGGGCCGATGAGGACTCAGGATGAGGATGCGGCGCATGGGGGGCGCAGCCTAGGGGCAATGCGACACGAAGAGGAGGGCCCCGCACCCGCACCCGGTGTATGACTTTGAACCTCGGACATTCCCTGCGCACCTCCGCCGTCCCGTGTCATGGACGGCCTCCTGACCGGGCGGGGAGACGTGGAAGGTCATGCGCTGGCGTGGGTGCGAGAATCGGGTTACTCCGATCTCTCCACCCAGGACATGGCGACCGAACTCCACTTCGATTGCGGCACCCTCGTGGCGCCCACGCTGCCCGATGACGGGGCCCTGCGGGGGCTGTTCCAACGGGATGCGCGCACCGGGGTGTACCGGACGGAGGCCCGGCACTACCGGGACGTGGTGCTGCGGCTGCGCGCGCTGGAGGCCCCCTACGAGGACCGGGCCCGGCGCTTCGAGCCGCTGGAGGTGGCGCTCACGGCCCCGGTGGAGCCCTACCCCCACCAACAGGCGGCGCTGGAGGCCTGGAGTCAGGCGGGCGGACGCGGGCTGGTGGAGCTGCCCACCGGCGCGGGCAAGACGCTGCTCGCGGTGCTGGCGATCGCGCGCATCCAGCGCCCCACCCTGGTGGTCGTCCCCACGCTGGACCTGATGACGCAGTGGCAGGGCGTGCTCTCGCGCCACCTGGGCGTGCCCGTGGGCATGCTGGGCGGCGGGGTGAGTGACCGGCGCCCCATCACGGTGACGACGTACGACTCGGCGGCGATGCAGACCGAGTTCCACGGCAACCACTTCGGCCTGCTCGTGTGCGACGAGTGCCACCACCTGCCGGCGCCCAGCTACCGCTTCATCGCCGAGGGCTCGCTGGCGCCCTACCGGCTGGGCCTCACCGCCACGCTGGAGCGCACCGACGGGGGCGAGCGCGTGTGCGAGGAGCTGCTCGGGCCGCTCGTGCACCGCACCGACATCCGCGAGTTGCAGGGGCGCTACCTGGCCCCGTACGAGGTGCGCCGGATCGAAGTGCCCCTCACCGCCGAGGAGCAGCCGCGCTACGACGAGGCGCGGGCGCGCTACCTGGCCTTCATCCGCGCGCGCGGCATCCGCTTCGACGTGCCCGAGGGCTGGGCGCGCTTCCTCGCGGAGAGCCAGCGCACGGACGAGGGCCGCGCGGCCCACCGCGCCTACCGGGAGCAGCGCCGCATCGCCCTCACCTCCAGCGCGAAGCTGGACGTGCTCTGGCGCGTGCTGCTCGAGCACCGCGAGGACCGGAGCATCGTCTTCACCGACGACAACGAGACGGTGTACACGCTCGCGCGGCGGCTGCTGCTGCCCGCGCTCACGCACCACACGCCCGTGCCCGAGCGCAAGGCGCTGCTCGCCGCGTTCGCCAGCGGGGAGCTCACGGTGCTGCTCACCTCGCGGGTGCTCAACGAGGGCGTGGACGTGCCCGAGGCGCGCGTGGGCATCGTGCTCAGCGGCAGCGGCAGCGTGCGCGAGCACGTGCAGCGCCTGGGCCGCATCCTGCGCCAGCGCCCCGGCAAGCGCGCCCTCCTGTACGAGGTGTGCTCGGCGCAGACGGCCGAGGCCTCCATCAGCGAGCGGCGGCGCCAGCACCGCGCCTACCAGGAAGGCCCGGGGGAGCCATGCTGACGCGCGAGCTGCTGCTCTTCCGCACGCGGGACGCCAAGCTGCGCCCCACCTTCGTCAAGCGCGAGGAGCCCGCCCTGCTCGCGCTCGCCAGGGAGCTGCTCGCCAGCGTGGAGGCGGGCCTCGGCCAGTCGCGCGACGAGGTGGAGGAGGCGCTGGGGCTGCGCGCGGGCGCCCACACGCGGCCCAAGGTGGCCCGGGGGCTGGTGAAGCTGCTCGTGGACCGGATGCGCTTCGAGGAGCCCGGCGAGGGCGCCAGCGAGGCGCGCGCGGTGCTCTTCCAGCAGGCGGCGCGGGTGCGGCGCGCGCTGCCTCCCGACGCGCGCGTGGAGGACTACGAGGCCCGGCTCGCCGAGGCCCTCGCCCAGCCCCTGCCCGCCCTGCGCGAGTCCCTGTATGCCGACCTCCCAGGTCACCGGCGGCTGCTCGGCTGGGACGCGCTCTCGCCCGCGGAGCTCATCGATCGCTACAACCTCGCCTTGGCCCAGGGGCCGCTGATGGACGCGCGCCGGCTGACGCTCCGGGCGCTCGCGCCCGAGCTGCTCCGGGTGCGCAAGGTGCTGCGCTGGCTCAAGTTCTGCCGGCTCGTCGCCGAGGTGCGCCGCGAGGGCGAGGACTGGGTGCTGGAGGTGGAGGGGCCGGGCGCCATGCTCTCGCTGCAGAAGAAGTACGGCCTGCAGCTGGCCAGCTTCCTCTCGGTGGTGCCCGTCTTGCGCTACTGGCGACTGTCCGCCCCGCTCCACCAGGCGCGCCGCGAGGCGACCCTGATTCTGGACGAGAAGGATCCCCTGGTGTCACCTCATGGGGCCGCGCTGGGCCACATCCCCCCCGAGGTGGCGTCGCTGGCGGAGGGCTTCGATGACGCGGAGTGGGAGCTGGATCTCTTGCCACTGCCCCGACACACGGGGGCCACCGGCTTGTGCGTGCCCGACGTGACGTTCCGCCACCGCCAGACGCGCCGCGAGGTGGCGCTGGAGCTCTTCCACGCGTGGCACGCGGGGCCCCTGGCGCGTCGGCTCGAGGAGCTGCGCTCGCGGCCGGATGAAGGCTTGTTGTTGGGAGTGGATCGGGCGCTGGCCAAGAGCACCCCGGAGCGTGAGGCACTGGAGGCACACCCGCAGGTGGTGCTCTTCCACGGTTTTCCATCGGCGAAGCGGCTGCGCGCGAGGCTCACCCCGTGAGACGAACGTCCGACCTACCCGTTCTTCTGTCCCAGGTGCGCGGCCACGAGGCTCAGCACGCGCAGGGAGTTGCGGTCCAACAAGCGCGCGCGGCGCAAGAGCCGGCGCAGCTCCGCAGGCTCACTGGCCTCGGGAGGCGTGGGGGGCGGTGTCCAGGACGGCGCCGCCTCGGCGGCCAGGCCCAGCGCCTCGTCCGCGGACAGCGCCAGCACCGCGCACAGCTTGCGGAAGGTGGGGACGCTCGGAAGCATGTTTCCCCGCTCCAGGCGCCCGTACACCTCCGTGGCGATGCCCACGCGCTCCGCCACGTCTTCTTGTGTGAGGTTGAGGCGCTGCCGGGCTGCGCGTGCGCACTCTCCCAGCCTGGTTGCGAGCTTTTTTGCCATTGTCCCGGGACCCGAGTGGTTCATCGGTGGCAATATGACTCGGGAGGTTGGTTTCCCAGGACGACTGGGGTAGTATCTCCGTCCGAGGACCCGTCACGTTACATAGAGAAAGCAGGGGTTTCCGGATGACCACGGACACCACGCCCTCCTATCTCTTCGTCGACGAGGATCCCCTCCAACTCTCCGCGCTGCGCCGGCTGTTGCGCGACGTGCCCGGGCACAAGCGCGCGGCCACCAGCGGGGAGGAAGCCCTGCGCATGGCCGAGGACGAGGCCCCCTCCGTCGTCATCGCCGCGTACATCCTGCCGGGCATGGATGGGTTGTCGTTGATCGCCGCGCTGCGCGAGCGCCTGCCCCATACGCGCTACGGCCTGCACACCACGCAGCTGCCCGGACGCGACATCGTCCCGCCCGGCATCACCATCCTGCTCAAGCCCTGTCCGCCCGAGCGGCTGCGGGCCTTCCTGCTGTCGGCGGTGCCCGCGCCTCGCGGGTGAGCCCCGAGGCCCGCGCCCCGCGCGGCGACTACGACTTCTTGGCCGCCTCGTCCATCTTCTGGCGCAGGCTCAGCGGGCGCATGTCCGTCCACACTTCCTTGATGTACGCGAGGCACTCGTCCTTGTTGCCCTGCTTGCCCGCGTCCTTCCAGCCCAGGGGGTTCTCCCGGTCCGCGGGCCAGATGGAGTACTGCTCCTCGTGATTGACCACGACCTTGTACTGGATGTTGTCGGCGCTCTCGCTCATGGGGTGCATTCCACCCCACCCTCCCCGCGGGCGTCAACGCCTTCCAGCGCCGCCGGGAGCGCGTGACCTGGCCAACCTCTTAGGTCGGGCGGCGCGAAACCCCAGGCTTCCAACGACCCGACCCCAGAGGTTGGAAGGCGTGTTCAGCGCGAGCCACGCGTGAGCGCGCGGGCGTACTCCTGGGCCACCCGGGTGAAGCGCGCGCCGCCCAGGCCGCTCACGTACTGGCGCACCATGGCGCGCGTGGCCCCCACGTAGAAGAGGGCGCGGCGCGTGCGCTCCAGCTCGCGCTCCTGCCGCCCCGCCTTGCCCTCCATCCACGCCATGTCGTCCAGGGCATCCACGCCACAGAAGAACACCACGGGGCTCTCGTGGCCCTTGCAGGAGAAGGCCGTCGTCACCCGGAGGTAGTCCACCGCGCCCACGCTGAAGGCGGCCACGTCCTCGCCGCCCCGGCCGCCGAAGGCCACCGCCTTGAGCCCCTCGCGCTCCAGCGCCTCGGCCAGCCGCGCGGGCCGCACCGGCGCCACCACCAGCACGTCCGAGGGCCGCACCCCCTCGTGCCGCATCAGCCGCTTCACCTCGCGCACGAGCCACGCCTCCTCGTCCCGGGCCGAGTCGAAGGCGCGCACCTGGGGGCTCCACCCCTCGCGCTCGCCGCTGCGCAGCCGGAAGAGCCCATCCACCCCCGGCACCGGCTCCTCCAACAGGCCCTGCTCGCGCAGCTCGCTCGCGCGCATGAACTCGCGCATGCCCGGGTTGCCCACCCGGTGCAGGCCGAGCGGATCCAACACCACGTTGAAGGCCAGCTCGGACACCTGGCGCGTGGAGCGGAACGTCTCGCGCAGCACCCGCACGCGGCCGGTGAAGTCCAGGCCGTCCGGCAGCTCCTGGCGCAGGGCCTCCACGGCGCTGTGGCCGTAGACGTTCTGGGAGTCGTCCGCGAAGAGCAGGAAGGCCTTGAGCGGCGTGCCCTCCTCGCGCGAGAGCGGCCGGGCGAGCCCGTACAGGTGGGCGAGCTCCGCGGCGCTCAGGTCCTGCGCCTCGTCCACGAAGACGGCGTCGAAGCTCTCCTTCGCGTAGCCGCCCGTGCCCGTCATGTGCATGAGCGTCACGCGGTGCAGGTAGAACGAGGCGCGCCGGCCCAGGCGCTGGCGCAAGGCCGAGTCCACCAGGCGCGTGAGCAGCGGCGTGAGCGCCTTGTTGAAGAAGGACACCAGCACGCGCGCCTCGGGGTGCTCGGCGAGGTAGCGCGCCACCCAGTGCGCCAGCACGTACGTCTTGCCGCTGCCCGCCACCCCGCGCACCAGGTGGTGCCCCTCGTCGAAGCGCCGCTCGAAGAGCGACACCTGCTCCTGGGTGAAGAGCGGCCCCATCTCCCGCAGCACGTCGATCTCCTGGCCCAGGCCGTCGGGCCGCGTCGCCGTGCGCGCGCGCACGCCCGGCATCACCAGCAGCGGCTGCAGGGAGAAGCGCGGCTCCAGGCGCGGCGCCACCGGGGTGAGCAGCTCGAGCAGCTGCGAGGGGATGGCCGCCTCGGACTCGGCGCGCGAGGACAGGACGAAGAGGTACTCGCGCGCGCGACTGGCCGCCACGTTGAGCATGGGCGTGAGCTCGCTGGGCGCGAAGGGGCGTCCGGCGGCCACCGTGTCCACCACCACCACGTCGTACTCGGTGCCCTGCTGCCGGTGGATGGTGGAGGCCTGGAAGCGCGACTCGTTCCAGCCCCGCTCCTCGGCCATGCCGCGCAGGAGGCCCGCCTGGGCCCGGTAGGGCGTCACCGCGAGCACCTTGAGCCCCGCCTTGAGCGCGGGCGCGGCGAGCGCCATCACCAGCTCCGCGGAGAAGGGGCGCCGGTAGCCATGGCCCGAGTCCCCGCGCTCGTGGCACACCCGGCGCGCATCGCGCGTGGCCTCGTCCAGCACCACCCAGCACGCGCGCGCCGCCGGGAAGGCGTCCACCGTCTTGTGCGCGCGCGTGCGTGGCCCCTCGCCGTCCTCCAGCATGCCCGCGTAGCTGAAGTGGCTCACCACCGCGCCAATCTGCGGGTGCATGCGGTGCTGGGCGCGCAGGAGCAGCACGTGCGGCAACTCCGCCGCGGCGCGCGCGTCCTCCAGGTGCGACAGGGGCGAGCTGCGCATCCACGTCTGCACCGGCCGCTCCCCGCCCTCCAGCGCCCGGCTCACCGGACCAATCTGCTTGGGGTCTCCCCCGAGCAGCACCTTGCGCGCGAGCGGCGCGAGCAGCCCCACCGCCGCGCGCGACACCATGCCCGCCTCGTCCACCACCAGCCGGTCGAAGCGCTGGGCCCCGTCCAGCTCGGACACGAGCCGCAGCGCCCGGTGCACGGTGAGCACCATGAGCGTGGCGTAGCCCTCGCGCGCCACGAAGAGCGTCTCGTCCGTGAGCCCATCGCGCACCTTGCGCAGCTCCGCCTTCACCGCCGCCATGCGCGAGGAGGACGCGTTGCCGAGGAACTCCTCGCGCACGCGCTCCTCCATGTGCTGGATGCGCGCCGCGTGCTTCTGGTAGCCCGCGTCGTGCAGGAGCGCGGGGAAGGCCCGGGTGAGCTCCTGGCCCACGCCCAGGCCCCCCCGGAAGACGCGGCACGTGGTGTCCGGGGCATGCAGGGCACCCGCCTGGGACAACATGCGCGCCACGCGCAGGGCCAGCGTGTCCGCGGCGCGGTTGGTGGGCGCCACCGCGAGGATGCGCTCGCGGGGGTTGTTCCGCACGGCCTGGGCGAGCAGCCGCGCCATCGTCTCCGTCTTGCCCGTGCCCGGCGGCCCCCAGAGCAGCGCCCAGGGCTTCTCCCAGAGGTGCTCGGGGCCCTGGCTCGGTCCGGTGCCGTCGTCCGGGATGAGGCCCCGCACCCGCTCGAGCGCCTCGCGCACGTCCGCGCCCCGCGCGTCATAGGCCTTGGAGGCGGCCACCAGCGCCTCGGAGAAATCGTAGGGCTGGAAGGCCCAGCGGTCCACCGAGGTGACGGCCGGCGGGATGTGGCCCATCGAGCGCGTGGAGAGGAAGACGCGGCCCGTGGTGGGATCCAGGTGGACGATCTCTCCGATGAAGCGGCGCTCGTCGGGGAGGAAGCCGATGAGCTGGCCGCCGCTCCAGCTCGGGTCCGCCGCCGGCAGGGGCGTCAGGCCGAGCATGGACTCGTCCTCCAGCCGCACGTCCACCGCCCCCTTGAGCATCACCCACCGGTAGAGCGACCGCTCACTCTCCAGCGCCGCCAGCACGTCCTCGGGCAGCACCGAGCGCACGACGAGGTCCACCGGCTCGGCGGCCGGGGCCCGGAAGGCGGGGGGCTCCTTCGCGCGCGCGGAGGAGCGAGGGGTGGGAAGGGGCTTCTCCATGGGCCAGACGGGGCGCCCATGCTGCCCTGGCGCGGCACGGAGGAAAAGCGACAAGCCCCGCCCCCACCGCCGCCCGGCTGGCTGCTTTCCCGTCGCGAGAAACCCCGCCCCCGCTCGGGCGTCCAGTAGAGTGGACGGTGTCCCCGGAAACCGCATGAAGCTCTACGCCCTCAGTGATTTGCATCTCCGCTACGAGCCCAACCGGCGGGCGCTCGAATCGCTCGCGTCCCATCCGGACGACTGGCTCATCGTCGCCGGGGACGTGGGCGAGACACGCGACGACATGGACTTCGCCTGGCGCACGCTGACGGCCCGCTTCGGGCGGGTGCTGTGGGTTCCGGGCAACCACGAGCTGTGGACGCTGTCGCGCGAGCCGGGCGCGCTGCGCGGGGACGCGCTCTACCAGGACCGGGTGGCGCAGTGCCGCGCGTATGGCGTGCTCACCCCGGAGGACCCCTACCCGCGCTGGCCCGGCGAGGGGCCCCACCGCGTGCTGGTGCCGCTCTTCCTGCTCTACGACTACTCCTTCCGGCCGGACGACGTCACCGAGCAGGGCGCGCTGGACTGGGCGCTCGCGGCCAACATCCTGTGCACCGACGAGGCCGTGCTCCACCCGGACCCCTACCCCACGCGCGCCGCCTGGTGCGCCGCGCGCGTGGAGTCGACCCTGGCCCGGCTGGCGACGCTGCCCGCCGACTGCAAGACGCTGCTCATCAACCACTTCCCCCTGCGCTACGAGCACGTGCGCCTGCCGCGCATCCCCCGCTTCTCGCTGTGGTGCGGCACCAAGAAGACCGAGGACTGGCACACGCGCTTTCGCGCCGAGGTGGTCGTCACCGGCCACCTGCACATGCCCGCCACGCTGTGGCGCGATGGCGTGCGCTTCGAGGAGGTCTCGCTCGGCTACCCCAAGCAGTGGACCTGGCGCGGGGACATCTCCCAGTGCCTGCGGGAGATCCTCCCCGGCCCCGCGCGCTGAGCGCCCCCGCGGCGGGCGCGCACTGCGCGTGAGAACGGTGTCCTCAAACGACACCCACCCGCGCGTGCACCGTCCACGTCGTCTTCTCCGCGATGACACGCTCCAGCGGGAGGGGGCGCGCGAAGGGGCGCCCGCCCGCGACTCCCCACACGGGTGAAGTCCCCTTGCCCCTGTCAGGACGCGTCACGACCTCATGAACACGGGGCCCATGAGGGGCATGACGTGCGAATGGTAATGGCTGAGGTAAGTCCGCTCGTTGTCTGAATGCACGCGGCCCGAAAGCGGACGCAGCCCTCGCGCTATAGGGCGAGGTCCAACCATCGAGGACACATGGCAGATCAGCCAGATGGAGAGCAGGCACAAGCCGAGGCCCTGGCACGGGCCCAGGTTCAGGGACAGGATCTCCCGGCGCTGGAGCGGGAGCTGAGCGTGCTGGTACGGCGCTCGGTGCTGTCGCTGTGGAGCAACAAGCGCGACGAGAACGGAGTGGATCGCTGGACCTACGCCCTGCTCATGCGGCTGGCGGAGGAAGGCCCCACGCGCGTGGGCGACGTGGCGCGCCGCTTCGGCATCGACAAGTCCACCGCGAGCCGACACCTGGGCCGCATGGAGGAGCAGGGCCTGGTGCAGGGCATCCCGGACGAGAGCGATGCCCGCTCGGTGCTGCTGCGCATCACGCCCCAGGGCGCCGAGCATCTCAGCGCGGCCCGCTCCCGGCGGCTCAGGATACTGCGGACCATCTTCGACGCCTGGCCCGAGCAGGATCGCACGGAACTCACCCGGCTGCTAGGCCGGCTCAACACGGAGTTGGATCAGGCCAGCGGCTTCTAGCCAGCGCCGCCAGCGGGGCGCGCGCCTTGAGCAGCACCTCCTCCCACTCGGCCTCGGGTTGGGAGAGCGCCACCACCGCTCCGCCCACGCCGAGCGACAGGGCCTCCGGACACACGACGGCGGTGCGGATGACGATGTTGAGGTCCGCGCCCCCCCCGACACCCAAGAAGCCGATGGCGCCCGAGTAGGGGCCTCGCGCCGCGCCCTCCAGCCGGTCCAACAGCGCCAGGGTGCGCTTCTTCGGCGCCCCCGTCATGGAGCCGCCTGGAAAAGCGGCCTGGATGCAGTCCACCGCCGTCGACTCGGGCCGCAGACGGCCCCGGATGGTGCTCACCAACTGGTGCACCGTGGCGTAGCGCTCCACGTCCATGAGCACGGGCACGTGCACGCTGCCCACCTCGCACACGCGGCCCAGGTCGTTGCGCACCAGGTCCACGATCATCAGGTTCTCCGAGCGCTCCTTCTCGCTCGCGCGCAGCGCCGCCTCGAGCCGCGCGTCCTCCTCCGCGTCGCGGCCCCGGGCCACGGTGCCCTTGATGGGCTTGGACTCCACGAGCCCCGCGCGGTCGATGCGCAGGAAGCGCTCGGGTGACGAGCACGCGAGCGCGGTGTCCCCGAGGCGCAGGAAGGCGGCGTAGGGCGTCGGGGACACGCGGCGCAGGCGCCGGTAGTAGGCGAGCGGCTCCGGCGGGGGCGCGGTGCGCAGGGTGTTGGTGAGGCACACCTCGTAAGTCTCGCCCTCGCGGATCTCCCGCTGGCAGGCGGCGATGTCGGCGAGGTAGCGCTCGCGGGAGCGCGCGAACTGGACCTCGGGCGCGGGGCCGGCCGGCGTCTCGGCGAGGGGCGGCGCCGGGGGCACCGCGCGCAGCCGCGCCTCCAGCGTGTCCAGCCAGGCCTCCGCCCCGGCCGCGTCCTCCTCTCGCGCGAGGCACACCCCATACACCACACGCTCCTGGGCATCGAAGGCCAGCAGCCGGTCCGCCAGCAGCAGGTGCGCATCCGGCAGGGGCGACACATGCGCCGCGTCTCCCCCGCACTCCGCCTTGAGCTCGTAGCCGAGGTAGCCCACGAAGCCGCCGTTGAAGTCGAAGGGCAGCGCCTCGGACACCACCCGGCGTCGGGCGAGCTCGCGGCGCAGGTAGTCGAAGAGCGACTCGTCCCGGCGCTCGGTGTGCGTCCCCCGCGTCACCCACAACGCCCGGGGCTGGACGTGGTAGCGGACCTCGAGGCCCTCCGGGCCCCCGGCCTCGCCCATGAAGGAGAAGCGCGACAGGCCCGGCTCCACCCGGCTGCTGTCCAGCCAGAAGGCCCGGGGCGCCTCGCCGAAGAGGTGGAGGAAGACGGCCTCCGGCTCGGGGAAGAGCGGCAGGCGTCGGAAGCGGACGGTGAAGCGCTCCGCCGCGACGGGCGCACGCGCCTCCTCCCGCGCCGCGGCGAGGGACGGCGCGGGCCCCGCGCGCACGGGCCGTCGATGCGTCTGGAGGAAGGCCCGGCTCAGCGCCTGGAAGTTCTCGAACAGCCGCCGGCCGTGCTCGCTGCGAATGGACTCGGGATGGAACTGGACACCCCACTGGGGCAGGTCCCGGTGGCGCAGGCCCATCACGAGCCCGTCGGCGGTCCAGGCGGTGCGCTCCAGGCACGCGGGGAGGTCCGTCACCATCAAGGAGTGGTAGCGCACGGCGGAGAAGCCCTGGGGCACCCCCGCGAACAACCCCATGCCGTCATGGAGGATGGCGCTCGCCCGACCGTGCATCACCTCGGGCGCGTGGACCACCCGGGCCCCGTGGACATGGCCCAGGCCCTGGTGGCCCAGACACACGCCCAGCACCGGCCACGTGGCCTGCTGGAGCAGGCGCGTGCAGACGCCGAAGTCCGTGGCGCGCTCGGGCCGGCCCGGGCCCGGCGAGAGCACCACCTGGTCGAAGTCGAGCGACTGGAGGTGGGCCCAGTCGACGTCGTTGCGCACCACGAGCGGCGGCGTGCCGGAGACCTCGGCGCACAACTGGTACAGGTTGAAGGTGAAGGAGTCGTAGTTGTCGACGAGAAGCGTCTTCATGACCGTCAGGCACACGCCGGGGCGAACGACAGAGGCCGCCCCGGAGACATCCCGGAGCGGCCTCGTGTTCCTAGCCGGAAGCGTGGCTCAGTTCAGCTCGATCTTGCAGATGTCGCTGCACCCATCCCCGCGATCGCGGTTGCCGTCGTCGCACGTCTCGCCGTGCTCGCGCTGGATGACCCGGTCACCACAGCGGGGCCCGAGCACGCAGCCGCGGGCGCAGCCGTTGTAGGCGCCGTCGTTGAAGCCGTCATCGCACTCCTCGCCCGGGTCCACGATGCCGTTGCCGCAGGTGGCGCGGCACTCAGTGCGGCTGGTGAGGAAGTTGCTGAGCGTGAGCCGGTAGTTGGAGCCGTTCGTGTGGCGCTCGGCCTGGAACACCACGGCCTCGTAGATGCCGCCCACCTTGAGGCCCAGCTCGGTCGCCTTGGCGGTGCTGGTCAGGTCCACGGTGCCCGAGGACGGGCCGTGCACGCCGCCCAGGTCCATGGCGAGCTTGCGGTTGATGAACACCCACACGTCGTCATCGCCCGTGAAGGACAGCTTCTCCTTGCCCTTGTACTCGAACCAGTAGCGCGTCTCGCTCGTGAAGTTGAAGTTGCGCTTGACGCCGTTGCCGTCGTTGCGCAGCGGCTCCTTGCCGGCCGCCACCCAGCCGTCGTTGTCGAGGGGGAAGAAGTTGCTGTTGTTGTAGACGTACGTGCCCGTGCTGCCATCGCGGCCCAACGAGAGCGTCTTGACCACCGTCTTGTTGACGTTGACCGTGTCGCGGTACCACTGGTCGAACGACTCCTTGCTGTTGGTGGACTGGGTGCCACCCGCGCCCGCGGCCTTGCTGTACACGGGCTTGCCATCCGTCCCCAGGTCGTACTTCACGATGCCCTGCTCGGCGACGTTCTTGTTCTCGAAGTCGACGTGGCCCTTGGGCAGGGCGCCATCGGCGGGCAGGTCGTTGCCCCGGAAGTCACGGAACACGAAGGGGATGGCCACCGAGTCCGGCGGCGTGCTCTCGATGAGCTCGCACACGAAGCCCTCTTCCTTCTTGCAGGTGGGCGAGCAGCCATCGTTGGCGCGCGTGTTGCCGTCATCGCACTCCTCGGTCGTGTCGCCCGGGAGGATCACGCCGTCGCCGCACTTGGACGTGCACTTGCCGTCGATGCCGCACTCGGGCTCGCGCTTGCACAGGGGCGAGCAGCCATCGCCCATGTTGTTGTTGCCGTCGTCGCACTCCTCGGTGCCCTCGACCTGCCGGTCACCGCAGTAGGTGGGCTGGCACTTCGCGCCCACCACGGGGCACTTGAAGCCATCCTCGAGGCGGCAGGTGGCGCTGCAGCCGTCGCCCGACGTGGCGTTGCCGTCCTCGCACTCCTCGTCACCGGCGACGATGCCGTCACCGCACAGGGTCGCCACGCACCGGCCACCCGTCGACACGCAGGTCCAGCCGGCCTCCGTGACGCAGGAGGACGAGCAGCCGTCGCCCGACTCCGTGTTGCGGTCGTCGCACTGCTCCGTGCCCTCGACCTTGCCGTTGCCACAGATGTTCGTCGGCGCGCACGCCTTGCCCGGCGCCTCGCACACATAGCCGCGCTCGACCTGCGAACAGTTGGCCGAGCAGCCATCGCCGCTCACCGTGTTGCCGTCGTCACAGGCCTCGTTGCCCTGCTTGATGCCGTCGCCACAGCGGCCCAGGGGCCCCGCGTCGGGCGAGGTGGACCCGCCACCGTCGGTCTTTTCCGAATCGAGTCCCGCGTCGGGTTTGGAGGGAATCGAGGGTCCGTCGCCGCCACCACAGGCCGCGACCGACAACAGGAGGGAAGCAATCAGCAGGCTCGCGAGCCGCGAGCGGGTTGGGGGATTCACCATGGATGGCTCGAGCAGAAGGAGGGAGGGGGATGGGGGATGAGTCACGGCGAAGTGTACCTCTCCAGACCCCCTCCCGTATTCCCTTCCACCCTCACCAAAAGAAAACAGTTTCATCGACCTCGCCTGCTCAGTTGCTCAGCGAGGTGAGAATCTCGCCAAGACGCGCGAAGATGAGAAACAAGTGGGTGAACCCACGACTCGCTCAGGGGGAGACATGAGTCCACAAGAACAGCGGTGTCCATTCCGAGGAAACTCCATCCAGGAAGCGTCCGGACCCACGCGCCAGGGCAAGCCGCCCCGAGTGGTGATCATCGGCGCGGGAATCGGGGGGCTGACGCTCGCCCAGGGATTGCGCAAGGCGGGTGTGAGCGTCGCGGTGTATGAGCAAGACACCGCCTCTGGCCTGCGTCATCAGGGCTACCGGGTGCCCCTGCATCCGCCCAGCCTTCATGCCCTGGAGCAGACCCTGCCCGCGGATCACCTCGGCTGGCTGCGCGCCTCCTTGCAGGAGTGGAAGCCGTCCCGGACGGTGAGCGAGCGGCTGGAGACGCTCCTGTTGTCCACCGCCGCGATCTCCGGCAAGCGTGAGTCGAGCTACTCCATCGATCGGCTCACCCTGCACCGGCTGCTGAGCGCCGGGCTCGAGGACGCCGTGCACCATGGCAAGGTGTTCGAGCGCTACGAGGAGCGGGACACGGGCGAGGTGCGCGTGCACTTCGCGGATGGCACCTCGGTGGTGGCGGACGTGCTCGTGGGAGCCGATGGCACGACGTCCCGGGTGCGGCGCCAGTTGCTGCCCCAGCACGCCGAGCAGCTCGACACCGGCTACCGGGAGCTCACCGGCCGGATGCTGCTCACCCCGGACACGCGCCGGGAGATCGAGGCCGTGGGGCTCGAGTCCCAGGTGCTCGTCTTGGACAAGGCGAGCGCCATGCTGGTGCTCAGCCGCCAGGAGTTCCGCGCCGGTGCCGCCCACGCGTGCGCGGCGCCCGGCCCCGGCGCGGACCTGCCGCCGGATCACGTCGCCTGGGGGTTGATCGCCCCGACCGCGCACTTCGCGCGCGCCGGAGACGGGGAGCGGGTGGACGTGGGCGTGCTCAAGCAGATCGCGTTCGAGACGGCGCGCACGTGGCACCCCGCCCTGCGCCGGATGATCGAACGCACGCCCCCGTCCCACCTCGGCCTCAATCCCCTGCGCACCGCCGTGCCCCACGCCCACTGGGGCACGCGGCCCGTGACCCTGCTCGGGGATGCCGTCCACGGCATGGTGCCTCCGCGCGAGCACGGGGCCACCATCACCCTGCGCGACGCGCTCCTGCTCGCCCAGCGGCTCATCGGCGTGAGCGAGGGGGAGAAGTCGGTGATCGCCGCCCTGCAGGCGTACGAGACCGAGATGCTCCCGTACGCCTTCAAGGCCGTGAGCGAGTCGCACGCCACCCTCAAGCAGATGATGGAGGGCAGCCGGTTCGCCCGCGGCGCGGTCCACCAGGCCCTCAAGGCCATGAACGGCCTGCTGGGCGCGGCGTCCCGGGTGCTCCCGGCCAGCGCGCCCCGGAACTGAGGGACGGCCCCCCCTTCCCGCACGAGTGGCGGGCCGCGGGTGGACCACTCGAAAAGTGGCCTCGGGGGAGGGAACTCGCCTTGGGCCACGGCCTGCAAGAGAATGGGGGAGCCATGGCTCCCACCGACCGTCCAGGTAATGTCGCACCGCTCGGCAGCCAGCTGCTCGCCGAGCACCTCCGGGCGGACGCCGCCGCCCGGGAGACCTCCGTGGCCCGGTTCAACAGCGGGGTGTGCTTCCTCTTCTTCATGTCGGCGCTGGGGCTCGCCCCGGTGCTGGGCTGGCCCCGGGCGCTGTCCGTGATGGCCATGTGCGGCGCCTACTCCGCCTACTACGGGTGGATGTACCGGCGGCTCAAGCGCGGCTGGTTCCACCCGGCGCTGGCCTGGTTCAACGTGTGCCTGGAGAACACCGCCGTCGGCGGGCTGTTCCTCTTCGACATCGTCTTCGCGGACGCCGAGCAGGCCCTGTCCAACCCCTCGGCCGTGCTGTGGAGCGCCATCATCGTGCTCGCGGCCCTGCGCTCCAACCTCAAGCTGGCGCTCTTCGCGGGGGGCCTGGTGGCCGCGGAGATGCTGGCGCTCTACTTCTTCGTGGCCCTGCCGCGCATGAGTGGACCCCTGCCGCTCATGTTCACCCCCACCCTCATGGTGCAGCGCGCCGGCTACTACTTCATCACCGGGTGGATGGCGGCGCTCGTGGCCAGCCACCTCACGAGCAAGGCGGAGGAGGCGCTCCGGGCGGTGCGCGCCAAGGACTTGCTCGGCAAGTACTTCCTGCACGAGCGGCTGGGCGTGGGCGGCATGGCCGAGGTGTTCCGCGCCACGTACAGCCCCGAGGGCGGCTTCGAGAAGGTGGTGGCCATCAAGCGCATCCTCCCGGCGTACGCCGAGGACGAGGACTTCGTGACGCTGTTCCGGCGCGAGGCGGAGCTGGTGTCGCTGCTCAACCACCCCAACATCGTCCAGGTGCTCGACGTGGGCCGCTTCGAGGACACCTACTTCATGGCCCTGGAGCACATCGAGGGGGTGTCGCTGCGCGAGCTCATCAAGGTGCACGGCCGGCTGCCCCCGGCGGCGGTGGCGCTCATCGGGGCGGAGATGGGCCAGGCGCTCGACTACGTGCACCGGCGCACCGCGAGCGATGGCACCCCGCTCAACCTCGTGCACCGCGACGTCAATCCCCCCAACATCCTGCTGTCGCGCATCGGCGAGGTGAAGCTCGGGGACTTCGGCGTGGCCCGGGCGGCCATCCACGTGCGCCTCACCCAGGCGGACCGCGTGCGCGGCAAGCTCGGCTACATGGCGCCAGAGCAGGCCCGGGGCGAGCCCTTCGATGGCCGGGCGGACCTCTTCGCGCTCGGCCTCACGCTGCACGAAGCCCTCACCGGCCGGCGCGTCTTCCATGGAGAGGATGCCTCGGACACCCTGCGCAGCAGTCCGCCCGCCTTCCTCCTGCCGCCCTCCACCTACCGTCCGGAGATTCCCCCCCAGCTGGATGCCGCCATCATGGGCCTGTTGGAGTGGCGGGTGTCGGAGCGCACGCCCCGGGGCCTGCGGCTGCGCGAGCGGCTGTGCGAGCTGACGGGAGCGGCGGCCCCCTACCCCCAGGGCCAGGAGGAGCTGGCGCGCCTGGTCCAGGAGGCCATGGCGCTGCGGCGCCTGGCGCCCACCTCCGGAGACCGCGACCACGAGACGCGTCCGGAAGGCCCGGTGTTCGCCACCAGCGAGGAGCCCACGGGGGTGCTGATCTCCACGGGGAGCCTGGAGGCGCCGGAGGAAGCGCCGGAGCAGGAGCCGGCGGCCCACGTCCCGGGCAAGCGCTGAGCCCCCCCGCGGGCCTAACCGCCCGTGTCGCCCTCGCAGGTACTGTCCTCGAGCGTGTTGCCGGAGCCGCCGAGGAGGGCGAAGCAGCTGCCCCGCCAGGACATCTGCACGCTGTTGTGGCGCAAGACGTTGTCATGGCCGGCGGCCTCTCCCGCCACGCCCTCGGCGCCGATGACCAGCGCGTCGGCCCCCGTGTTGCGGAAGTGCGAGTGCTCCACCACCGAGTTGCGCGTGCCGTGGGCGAGGTGGATGCCCTGCCCGGTGAGGTTGCGAAAGCGCGAGCCCTTGACGACCAGGCCATCCGTCGGGTGCGCGGAGCCCTCGGCGCCGGACCAGATGCCCGCCTCCACGTGCTCGACCCAGACGTTCTCGATGACCGTGTCCTCGCCCAGCTCCCCGTGAAACCCATGGGCGGGCGCGTGGGCGTCGGGGAGCGACCCCTCGCCGAGGAGCGAGAAGTCGGCGAAGTGGCAGCCGCCCGCGCCCGGGCAGGACAGCGTGCTCCGCCTGCCCTGGAGGCGGGAGTACCACATGCCCGCGCCTCGCACCTGGAGGCCCTGGAGCGACAACCGCTCCGCGTCGACGCGGAACGTGCCCGGCGGAATCCAGACGCCCGCCCACCCCTCCGCCACCGCCGCGTCGAGGGCCCGCTGGATGGCCTCCCCATCATCCCCGCCATCGTCCGGCGTCGCGCCGTGGTCGGTGATGGAGAGGAGGTCCGCCGGCTTCGACAGGGGCGGCGCGACCAGCTCCAGGTCGACGAGGTCGATCACGTAGAACGCCGCGGTGTCCTCGTCATCCTTCTGGAGCTTCACCTCCGTGCCCGCGGGAAAGCCGTCCACCCGGGCGCGCACCTCGTCGAAGAAGGCATGCGGCTCGCCCCGGGCCGGGTCGTCGGACGGGTCGAGGCCCGCGCCCTGGTACACCCAGGAGTAGCGCGAGGTCACCGGGAGCGTCTGGACGCGCTGGCCCTTCACGTAGAGGCCCAGGGTGGCGTCGAGGCCTCCCCCCGTCGGCGCGTCGGGAATGGACAGACGCACGACGATGGAATTGGCGGCCTTGGTGGCGGTGAAGGCCACGAAGTCCCCCACCTTCTCCAGCCGGACCGCCTCACGGCCCACGGCCTCGGCCTCGATGGCGGTGGCCTCCCGCCGCGCGTTCGTCTGGCCCGCCTCGGCCTGGTACTCCACCCAGGCCACCTTGGCGCCCCGGGTGGGCGGGGCGGGCGGCGCGGACGACCCCTGTGGGGAGACCTCGGAGTCCCGACAGGCCGTGCTTCCCACGGTCAGCACCAGGACACTCAACGCCAGCCTCTCGCGCATCATCATGGGCATCCTCCTCGGGCCACTCCCCCAACCGCGTGGCGCGCCACGCTAGCGGGGAAGGCACACGAGACAAATGGCCCCGGCGCCCAAGCGGACATGACTCAACACGCCGCGCCGTCGGACACCCGACCCGGGCGCACAAGTGAACAGGGCCCGGGCGGCGTCTGTCTTTAGGGAGCCCTCACACGGTGACTTCGATGCGGTTGCCCTCGGGGTCGAGCACCACACACTCGTAGTACCCGTCCCCCGTCTGGCGAGGGCCGTCCACCACGGGATGACCCTCGCGCCGGAAGCGCTCCGCCATCGCATCCACCGCCTCGCGCGAGCCCAACGAGACCGCGAGGTGGGCATAGCCCACGGGCGGCGCGTCCGCGACGGGCGCCTCCACGTCGGGCCGGGACATGATCTCCAGCCGCGCCCCCGACTCGAAGCTCAGGAAGTACGACGTGAAGCGCTTGCGCTCATTGACGTACCGGGGCCCGGCGCTGGCCCGGAAGTACGTCTCATAGAAGGAGCGAAGCCGCTCGATGTCCCGCGTCCAGAGCGCCACGTGTTCGATGCGCATGGCGCCATCCTCCGCCACCTGGCGCCCGGCGGGAAAGGGGCGTCACGGCGCTCCCGCGCGGAACGTGTCGCAGGCCTCGAGCGTGCCCTGCTCCAGGCCCCGCCGGAACCAGGCGACCCGCTGCTCGGACGAACCATGGGTGAAGGACTCGGGCACCACGTGGCCTCCCGCGCGGCGCTGCAGCGTGTCGTCGCCAATGGCCGAGGCCGCGTTCAACCCCTTCTCCACGTCCCCCGGCTCCAGCACGTGCCGCTGCTTCTGGGCATGGTGGGCCCAGATGCCGGCGAAGCAGTCCGCCTGCAACTCCTGACGGACGGACAGCGCGTTGGCGTCCCGCCGCGAGCCGCGCGCTTCGTGGACCCGCGCGGAGATGCCGAGCAGGTTCTGCACGTGGTGACCCACCTCGTGCGCCACCACGTAGGCCCGGGCGAAGTCCCCGGGCGCGTCGAGCTGCTGCTCCAACTGCCGGAAGAAGCCCAGGTCCAGGTACACGCGCTGGTCTCCCGGACAGTAGAAGGGGCCCACCGCGCTCTCCTGGAAGCCACAGGCCGACTGCACGGCCTCGGAGAAGAGGACGAGCCGGGGCTGCACGTACCGCACGCCCTCGGCGGACAGCAGCGCGGGCCAGGTGTCCTCGGTGTCCGCGAGCACCACGGAGACGAACTCCTTGAGTTCCTCCTGCGCCGGGTCCCCCTGCCCGCCCGAGCCGCCCGTGCCCACCTGGGTCGGCGCGCCCGAGGGGTCTCCGGAAAGCACCACGCCGGGGTCGCCCCCGAGCAGGTACACCACCACGGCGGCCACCAGGGTGAGCACCCCGCCGCCCATGGCCAGGGGCCGTCCCACGCCCTGCCCCCGCCGATCCTCCACATTCGAGCTGCGTCGGCCGTCCCGCCAGTTCATGCGCCCTGCCTCCCGCGTCCGTTGCGTCCCCGGAAGGTAGGGCGCCCCTGCACGCACGGCACTCCCAGCGAGGGCCTGGCTGGCCGCTCCCTTCACGCCTCCCAGAGTTCCCAGGTCGTTTCCAAGCCCCCGTCGGGGGTCCGGGTGCAGCCCACGACCAGGAACCGCCCGGGGTCCACCTCCACCAGTTGCTGTCCCGCCCGCTCGATGCGCAGGGGCGTGCCCGGAGCCCACGTCCCCTGGAGGGGGTCCCAGATCTCCACCGTGGGGGTGCCCGTGTCCGAGGTCTCGGTGAGCCCGCCGGAGACCAACGCCCGCCCCCCGGGAAGCGCCGTCAGCGCGAAACCCGAGCGGGGCGTCGCGAGGCTCCCCGTGGCGCTCCACGCCTCCGTGCGGGGGTCCCACACCTCGGCGGAGGCCAGCACGTGACCCTGGCGCCAGCCCCCCACGACCAGGACGCGCCCATCCGACAGGGTGACGCCCAGGGCCCCGTCTCGAGACTCCGTCAGGGGAAGGGCCTGCCGCCAGACCCGGCGCTCCCGG
Source organism: Archangium primigenium (assembly GCF_016904885.1). NCBI lineage: Bacteria > Pseudomonadati > Myxococcota > Myxococcia > Myxococcales > Archangiaceae > Melittangium > [Archangium] primigenium. The sequence goes on along the minus strand of NZ_JADWYI010000001.1, from coordinate 2,165,048 downwards.
TCCCAGACCTCGGTCATCTGGTCCAACGGCGGCGCATAGTGGACGCCCTCGACGATGGCGAACCCGAAGCCGTTGTCGCGCCCGCCGGCGATGAGCGCGCGCGACCCACTCACGCACACCGGACCGGGGTGGAAGAGGCGCGCCGTCTGTCCCGCGGGCGCCCAGGCCTCCGCCTCGGGTCCGAGGAACTCCGCCCGCGTGCCCCGCTCGAAGTCCTCGTCGAAGTCCGTCCCGAGCACCAGCACCGCCCCGTCCGCGAAGCCCGCGGCGATGGGGCCCGAGCGCGCCGCGAGCAGGGGCGGCCCCTCCTGGAAGCGGCGGCTTCCGGGCTCCCACACCAGCGTGGTGCGCGATTCGTGCGCCTCGGGCGTCTTGCCGCCCAGCACCCGCACCCGCCCGTCCGGCAGGGCCACCGTGGCATGACCCAACCTCGGCTGGGGCAGAGGTGGCAGGGGATGCCACTGGCGGGTCGCCAGCTCCCAGAACAGCACGGTGTCGGAAGGCCGACAGGTGGCGCCGATGCCGTCCGGAAACCAGGCATTGCCCCCCACCAGGAGCGCGCCGCCCGCGACCGGCACCAGACCAAACCCCTCGAGCCACAGCGACGCGTGGGGAACCTTTCCAACGACAGGAAGGGAGGAAGACATGGCGCCATCATTCTCCAATCCCCGCGCGCGTCACACAAAGGACAGCGGCCCCGGTCGGCGGGACACCTGCGAACGGCCTGGAAGAATGAATTCAATGACGCGGGGCGCTGTCGACCTCCCGCCGCCCCATGAGGACACCCGCATGCGTGACACGAAATGGGGACGTTCGCTGGTCGCCGCGCTCTGGATTCTGGGGTGCGGAGCTCCCCCCCCGGGGGGCGAGCCCCCCCTCACGGACGAGCCCCGACGCGCCCTTCTCACGGCGTCCCCCGGCGCGAGCGCCGAATGGAAGGGCTGCCTCTACTCGCTGACGGCGGAGGCCCGCGACGGCGCGAGGTCAGCCGCCCCCGTCCACGATATCCGCCTGCACCGCACGAGCCTGGGCACCTGTCCCTTCGAGGAGCAACACCGCCTGCTGGACACGTCCCACGCGCCGCCCACGCTCTCGCTCGTCGCCGGGGACAAGGGCCTCGCGGTGGGCCATTCCCTGACAGGCGACTCCCCGGCGGCCACGGGCAGCCGGTTCAATCTGTGGCACCTCGCCCCCGACTCGCTCGACGTCCTGCGACGCGAGAGCTTGAGCGCGTCCATCTGTCCTCGCGGCATGGGCACCTGCCTGCCGGGTGGCATCACCCAGGCCAGCCTCGCGGTGTCAGGGGACGCGCTCGTGGTCGAGGGCACCAAGTCCGGCATCATCCCGGGAGAGGTGGGCGAGGGCACCCGGTTCACGGCCACCTACCCGGACTTCTTCACCACCCAGGCGGCGCCCACGGTGCTGGCGCCCCCGGACGAGCACGCCTCGTATGCGAGCGTGGAATGGTCGGGCTGTCACTTCTTCGCGTGGAGCGCGCCCGAGCGCTCCGACACGCCCACCGCCGAGTCCCTCGTCTACGTCACCCGGCTGCCGGGCCGCGGCTGCCCCTGGCGGGCGGAGAGCCGGCTCATCGACCGCACCTTCCAGCCCGGCCCCGTCGCGCTCATGGGCGGCGCCTCGGGGCTCGCCGTGGGCTACAAACGCCACCGCTCCGCCACCGCGGACGCGCCCGTGTCCCTGCGCCTGCTGCAACTGTCCTGGGACGCCCTCCAGGCCGGGCGCGAGGAGAACCTGGAGGTCTGGAAGGACACGCACGGCTTGAGCCGTCCGGGCGCCATCTCCCTGGTGCACCTGTCCGTCCTGCGCGACGAGTCGCTCGTGGTGCTCGGACACAAGGACGGCACCTTCGACGGAGAGCCCGGCAGCGCGCTGCGCTTCCAACTGTCCTTCCAGGATTTTTTCACCAGCACCCGACCGCCCACCTTCGGGGCCTTCTAAACGAGTAAATCCACAAATACCAGGAATCCGGTGTTATACGGGCGCCCTCACCGCTGAAAGGAAGGCTTCCGCATGAACCGGTTCCTCGTGGGGATGAGCATGCTGTCCGTGCTGGCCGTGGCACCCGAGGCCAATGCCAGACGCGCTCCGGAGTCCCTGACCCTCTCCAACAAGCAACTGCTGGTCAACGCCAAACCCTTCACCGTCAAGGGCGTCAACTACCACCCGGTCCCCCGGACGGGGCCCAACAACTGGCCCGATGACTGGACGATGAACCGGGCGGTGGCGTTCAGCGACCTGGCCAAGATGAAGGAGATGGGCGTCAACACCCTGCGGGTCTACGTCCTGTACGACCGGCTGTTCCAGAACTGGGAGGAGCAGAACGATCCCTCGACGGACCCCTCGCGGGTGGATGCCACGGTGCTCGCCAACTACCGCGCCGTGCTGGACGAGGCGGACCGGCAGGGCATCTACGTCATCATGAACTACTTCCTGCCCGCCAACGTGGACCTGCGCTCGGGGCAGCAGGTGAAGTTCGGCAAGGACGCGCGCACGCGGCACAAGCTGCGCTTTCGCAACATCATCAACGTCTTCAAGAACCGCACCGAGTTCCCCATGGTGCTCATGTGGGCGTTCGGCAACGAGAACAACTTCGAGTGGAACCGCGGGCCCATCTCCGCCGAGGCGATGTTCGACTTCTACGGCGAGGCCATCCGCGAGGCGGACCAGCAGGCCGACGCCGCCCATCCCTACACGGTGGTCATCGGGGACAACCCCCAGCTGGACATCCACAACAGCGGCCTGCTCAACCGGGCGCCGCTCGTGGATGTCTGGTCCATCAACATGTACAACACCGAGCAGGGCTTCAAGAACATCATCCAGGGCTACCCGCTCAACAAGCCGCTCCTGTTCACGGAGTTTGGCTATGACGCCTGCCAGCACAACCAGGGCTGTGACACCTCCAACCCCGAGGGCCGGGGCTCGACGTTCGCGCAGCAGCAGCAGGCCGCGTTCTACAAGAGCCGCTGGGAGAACACGATGCTGCCCAACCTCAGCGCGCGCTCGACGAGCAACAAGCTGCTGGGCGGCGTGGCGTTCGAGTGGAACGACGAGTGGTGGAAGGACGGCGCCGGGCCTCGCGATGTCCACAACACCGGGGGCTACACCAACGCGAACCTCGGCCCCGACTACTTCCTGAACGAGGAGTGGTTCGGCCTGTCCACGGCGCTCTTGGACGGAGAGACCAGCGGGCGCTACTACCGCTCCGCGTACAGCGAGCTCAAGCGGATGTGGACCGCGACCACGCTCCAGGCCACCCAGGCCGAGTAGTCACGGCCGCCTGCCGAAGTGGAACGAGAGGTAGCGCTCCCGGACAGCCTCGGGGGCGCCCTCCTGGCCCAGCGCCCGCGCCTGGGTGACCACCGCGAGCGCCTCGTCCAGGGACACCTCCCCCGAGCGCAGCGCCCCGAACAGCAGGCACTCGTACCGGCGGCAGGCGAGCGGCCGCTCGGCATAGACCTGACACACCGTGCCCGAGAGCGCCGCGCACCGCTGGGGCACGTGGCGCCCCCCCTTGTCGTTGGTCACCACGGCGAGCGCGGTCTCGGGCACGCGCTCCGAGGGAGCCAGGGGCACCCGGGAGAACAGCGAGCCGTCGCAGCACAGGCCGCAGGCGCGGCAAAGGGTCTCGAGCGACATGGCGCGGCAGCGTATCCGCCCCCTCCAGGGACGCCAATGGCACGCTCGCCTGCCTGGCCGCTGACGAAATACTTCGACATCCCACCGGTCCGAATAAGGCACCGGGCGCCTCGTCGGACTCAGCACGACACGGAGCGAGCCAACTCCGAGGAGCCTCCCCATGAAGACCGTGTTCACGTGGATGTCCATCGCCTTCACCCTGTACGCGAGCATGCCCGCGCTGGCCGATTCGAGGCGCGACCCCCGCCCGCCCAGTGGCCACCCGGCAACGGTGGACCCCGCGAACCGCGAGCGTGAGGCCCGTGAGCGCGCCGAGCGCGAGCGCCGTGAGCGCGCCAAGCGGGAGCGCCATGAGCGTGAGGCCCGCGATCATGGGCGGCGGGGCACGCACGGCGCCACGGCGGTGGACGCGCGCTGAACGTCACACGACGGCTCAGTCCCGGAGGATCTCACCGCCCTCGCTCAATCCCAGGCCCCACACGAACGCGAAGGACAGGTGCACGCTGGAGTGGAAGGGCAGGTAGTGGACGAGCGACAGGATGTGAAAGCCCACGAAGGACAACAGCGCCCCCGTGGCGGCCAGCGAGCCGCCGCGGTGGCGGCGCAAGAGGGCCCGGGCCAGGAGCCCATGGACCGCGGCCTGTAACACGAGGCCGATCAGCCCCGTCTCCGCCCACGTCGTCAGCCACAGGTTGTGCGCGTCCGTGGCCAGCAGATCCGTGATGTGGGTCTCCGCCTGGGTGCGCAGGGCCGCGGGCTTGTGGTTGCCGAACCCCACACCCACGAGTGGATGCTCGCGCACCAGGCGCCAGCCCACGGACATCGCCAGGGCACGCTCGCCACTCACCACGTTCTCGAGCGCCCGGCCCGCCCGCTCGCTCCAGGCGGGCGTCACCAGCACCGCGACCACCAGCGCCACGGCCACCCCGAGCCCCACCCGGCGCGCGGTGCCGCGCATCAACAACAGCAACGCCAGCACGCACACGACCACCGCCGCGCCGAGCGCCGCCCGCGCGAAGGACACGTAGGTGGACACGAGCAGGGCCAGCACCACGAGGGCCGCCAGGCCCCGGGTGCGCAGCGACCGGGCGCGCCCCACCATCGCCAGGGCGGGACCGAGGACGGAGACCGCGCCATGCGCGAAGCGCAGCCGGTGGAAGAAGAAGCCGCCGGAGGCGTAGTGGGGAGACTCCTCGGTGCCGAAGTTCTCGTGCAGCCGCTCCCGGCTCAGCTTGAGGAAGGCGGGCGGCTCCCACGCCCAGGGCACGAAGTGCTGGTACACCCCCAGCACCGCCGCCACGCCCCACCCCACCGCGACGATGACGCCCAGGGCCACCCAGGGCACGCCCAGCGTGCCGACGCACGCCACCGCCGCGCCCGCCAGGGTGTCCAGCGTCTGGCCGTAGCGCGAACTCCGGGGCCACCGCTCGGCGGCCCCCGTCAGCAGGGCCACCCCAGGAGACACGAGCTGCCACAGACACAACGCGCCGCTGGCCAGCGCGTAGGCCCGTACGTCGGGCGCCAACCGGAGCCGACGCGAGACGAGCAGCCCCAGCGTCAGCGCCACCGCCAGCGCGGCCCCCGCCTGCAAGACCCCCTCCGCCAGGAACAGACCCACCGCGTACAGGCAGAGCGCGGCGGTGGCGAGGGAGCGCGGGCGGGGGCTGGAGGCAGGTGCGGAACCCATGGGGGCGCGCACAGTACCTCACCCGCCCGGGTCCCCGGCGGACCGTCGCCTAGAAGTAGGCCTGGACGCGGTTGAAGAAGGCGATCTCCGTGGGACGGTCGCCGCCATCCGCCGCGCCGCCCGCGAAGGTGGTGCGCTCCGTGCTGAAGGTGATGCGGGCGTTGCCACTCAAGTACCAATGGGCGACGGCGCCCCAGGACTGCGCACCGCTGGCCGAGCGCGAGGGGTCCGCGAAGAGCGGGAAGGCGCGCGGGTCGACGCGCAGCCCGGAGTAGCGGGCGCCCACCTCCACGGCGCCCCAGTGGCCCTCGCTGGGGAGCACCGGGTGGAAGGGCTTCACGCCCTCGTAGGAGGCCTTGCCGCCGAAGAGGACGTAGGAGGCGGACAGCTGCCAGGCGTCGTTCGTCAACCGGGCCACGTCCGCGCCCCGCCGCACGTCCTGCGTGGAGGAGGCGTACTCGGCCATCAGCCCCAGGGGGCCGTTGTAGTAGTAGGCCTGCGGGGAGAAGCGGTAGTGACGACCGCTGGCGACCACCGTGGTCTCCAGGGTGGTGCCCGTGAGGTACGAGAAGAACGTCTGCTGACCCTCGGCGCGCAGCACGGACTCCTGGGTGGCGCCCAGGGTGCCGTACTCACTGCCCGCCGTGCCGGAGATGCCCAGGCCGAGCCCCTTGAGCGCATCCACCGAGCCATTGCGGAACGGGTGCGCGAAGAGCCGGCCCTCCAATTCCACGTTGTCGTCGACGTTGAGGTCCGCGGCGCCGTTGTCGGGCGAGCCGTTGAAGGCCCCCAGGGCGTAGCTCAGCACACCTCCGGAGAAATCTCCGGCGAACTGGATGCCCACCTCGCGGTTGGGCACCAGGCTGGTGGGCAGCGCGAACTCCGGGAAGAGGAGGGCCGTGACGGGCTGGAGCCGCTCGAGGCCCACCGGGGCCTTGAACTTGCCCACCCGGATCCGGAACTGGCGGGCCGGGTGGATCTCCGCGTAGCCGTCCTGGATGGGTTGGGAATTGGGGGCCAGATCCAGCTGGAACCGGAAGTCGACCAGGCCCGCCAGCGTGCCGTCGAAGGTCGGCTGGAAGCGGCGCACCAGGAAGGTGTTGTTGCCCGCGCGCTCCTTGCCCTGGGCGAAGAAGCGCGCATCCGACTGGAGGATGCCACGCAGTTTGAGTTGGTATTGCTTGTCCGCGCTGGAGAGAGTGAAGCCCTCGGCGCCCGCGGTGAAAGAAGGGGGCGGCGTGGACGCGGGAGGAGGCACGGGCGCGGGAGGGGGCGCCGCGGTCGTGGCGGGATTGAGGGCGGGGTCTCGCGGCGTGTCGTCTTTCGGCGGATCCGCATGGGGTTGGGGCACGGGCCCCTGCTGGGCCCAGGCGCCCGCGGACAAGACCAGGCAGGAAGCGGTCAACACCGACCGGGCGAGGGAGGGACGAAGAAGACGACCAGGAAGCCAGGGCCTGCGCATCAAGGCATTCACGTTGGGGATCCGGGGGCGGTTCACGAAAAGGATTCGCCCGTCCTGATGGAACGATTCGCCCCGGGGTTCCCCGGAATCGGCCGACACCGCCCGTGTGACCGGGCAAGCAGCGTGTTGGTGACACTTTCGACACAGAAGCAGGTGCCCGGTGACACTTTGGCGACGCGGTCGTCCCACCGTTGTCCCCTCATCCGCGACTGTGTACGTGAGGGATCGCGCTCCGCACCGGGTGCCCCTCCCCGGCGGATCCGCTTCTTCACGCCATGCACATTCCCGTGTCCCTCCGTACCCTCCTCTTCGTGCTCCTGCAGACCCCCGCCGCGCTCGCCCAGCAGTCCGAGCCCGCCGCCCCGGATCTCCAGCCGCCCCCCGCCGCGGAGCAACCCAAGACGCCCGCCGAGCCTCCCTCTCCGGCGCTCCAGCCGCCCCCCGCGGAGCCGAAGAAGGAGTCGCACTGGTACGACAAGCTTCGCATCCGCGGCTACACCCAGTTCCGCTACAACCGGCTGCCGAGCTTCCGCGTCAACGAGGAGCTCATCAACGACCAGGGTGACCGGTTCCTCGGCAAGAACACGGGCTTTGGCATCCGGCGCGCGCGCGTCATCCTCTTCGGAGACGTGCACGAGCGGGTGTCTGTCTACCTGCAGCCCGACTTCGCCTCGGTCATCTCGGACCAGTACAACGTCGCCATCATGCGCGACTGGTACGCCGACGTCTTCCTGGACTCGCGCAAGGAGTTCCGCCTGCGCGTGGGTCAGTCCAAGGTGCCGTTCGGCTTCGAGAACCTCCAGTCGAGCCAGAACCGCCTCCCCTTCGACCGCAACGACGCCATCAACAGCGCGGTCAAGGACGAGCGCGACCTGGGTGTCTTCTTCTACTGGGCGCCGGACGAGATCCGCCAGCGCTTCAAGCACCTGGTCGACAGTGGCCTCAAGGGCTCGGGTGACTACGGCGTGGTGGGCACGGGCATCTACAACGGCCAGACGGCCAACCGCGCCGAGCGCAACGACACGCCCCACGTCGTGGCCCGCGTGACCTGGCCCTTCCTCTTCGGCAAGCAGTTCGTCGAGGTGGGCGTGGGCGGCTATTACGGCCGCTACAACGTCACGGTCACCCCCACCGCGACGGCGCCCTACGCCCTGCTCGACGGGGCCAATGATCTCGTCGACACCCGCGCCAACCTCAGCCTGATGATCTACCCCCAGCCGCTCGGCTTCGTCGCCGAGTACAACGTGGGCCGTGGGCCGTCGCTGGGCGGCGGGGATGAGGCCTTCACCGTGGCCAGCCGTCCCCTGCGCGGCGGCTATGCGCAGCTCATGTACAAGCTGGATGGCGTGCTGGGCGTCACCCTCATCCCCTACGTGCGCGGGACCCTCTACGAGGGCGGCAAGAAGTTCGAGACCAACGCCCCGCGCTACGACGTCCGCGAGCTGGAGATGGGCGTGGAGTGGCAGATCTACAAGGCGCTCGAGCTGACGGCCGCGTACGCCATCTCCGATCGCACCTCCTCCCGCGCGCCCTACATCCAGCAGCGCGGAGACCTGACGCGCGTGCAGCTCCAGGTGAACTACTGAGCGCGGCGCGTTGACACGGGACCCATCGCATCCCACACTCCGACAAAACGGGAATAACGGCGAAAGCCGCCTCCCTGGGAGATGCCTGCGATGACCCTCAAGTCCCTCTGTCTCACCCTCGCCTCGACCCTGGCCTGCGCGGGCCTGGGCGTCGCCACGAACGCCTCGGCGCAGCCCCTCACGGGGGTGTACCGGGGCGAGGTGTTTTCCCAGCCCAACGCCGTCAACGCCTACTCCATGTGGCTCGGCTACGACGTGCGCATGGGCCAGGGACACCAGGCCAAGGACTCCTGGAACAACATCGAGAACCCCACCTGGCAATTGCAGTCCTGGAGCGCCTGGGTGCAGGCCAAGGCGGGCCGGCGGTTCAACTACTCGGTGTCCATGTTCCCCAGCGGCCAGGGCTCGCTCGCCCAGTGTGCCCAGGGCGCCTACGACACGCGCTTCCGGACGCTCGCCAACAACCTCGTCGCCTACAAGCTGCAGGGCACCATCATCCGCCTGGGCTGGGAGTTCAGCGGCAGTTGGATGCCGTGGTACTCGGGCAACGGACAGCAGGCGAACTTCGCGGGCTGCTTTCGCAAGATCGTGACGGCCATGCGGGCCGCGCAGCCCTCGGCCGGCTTCGAGTTCGACTGGAATCCCAACTACGACATCGCGGCGGGCGACCTGTCCACCACCTACCCGGGTGACGCGTATGTCGATTACATCGGCCTGGACATGTATGACCAGGGTTGGAATGGCCAGTACCCCATTCCGGCGGGGTGCACGGGCACGTGCGCGCTGAGCCGCTGGCAGGGCGTCTGGAGCAGTCAGTTCGCGCCGGCGCTGCTCAAGTTCCGCGACTTCGCGCGCGCCCACGGCAAGCGGCTGTCCATTCCGGAGTGGGGCGTGAACGACGCCGCCACCACGGGCGGCGGGGATGACACCTACTACGTCGGGCAGATGCTCGACTTCATCTTCGACCCCACCAACAATGTCGGCTACCACTCGTACTTCGACGTCCAGGCGGGGGATGGGCACCACCAGTTGTCGAACGTCGACGACAGCGGGGGCAACACCTTCAAGACCGAGTTCCCCAACGCGGCCGCCCTCTTCAAGAGCCGCTTCACGCAGTCGCCGCCCACCAACCCGGCCCCGCAGGTGACCACCACCCAGGCCACCGTCAGCGCCAACCCCGTCACCCGGGGCCAGGGCTTCCAGGTGAACGCCAGCGTCACGTCGCCGGACGCCACCACCGTGGTGGTGAAGTATGAGATTCGCAATGCCTCCACACGCGCGCTGATCTCCGAGAAGGCCTACACCGCGCAAGCCTTCACGGCGGGACAGACGCGCGCCTACGGCTCCACGTTCGTCATCCCCACGTCCGAGCCCACGGGCACCTACCGCGTCGACACGCTGGTGTTCACCGCGGACTGGTCGAAGACGTTGCTGTACCGCAACGACACGACCTTCACCGCGAAGTAGGCCCCTGGCGGCCGGGGAGGACACGCCCCCCGGCCGCCGCGACGCACCGTGTTAGGCCTTTGCGGCCGTTGGGGCGAGAAGAATCCAGAGGTATTGCTTTTCGGTGTGGATTTCTCTGGAGCCCGGAGGCGGACATCCTCGTGTAGTGTTTCCGGCCCGCAACCGCCGCACACGGCGCCGAGGGCCCCCAACGACATGTCCGCACCTTCCAGCGAGTCCAAGAAGTACAAAACGAAAGCCCAGGGACTGGTGTCCCAGATGACCGTGGAGGAGAAGGCCCGGTTGTTGTCTGGGAATGGCGCGTGGACCACGCACGCCATCGAGCGGCTGGGCGTGCCCTCCATCTTCATGGCGGACGGTCCGCACGGACTGCGCCGGGCCACGGGGCCCAACACCGCGGACAGCGTGCCCGCGACGTGTTTTCCGACCGCCTCGGCGCTCGCCTCCAGCTGGAACACGGAGCTGCTCAAGCAGGTGGGCGAGGCACTGGCGCGCGAGGCCCAGACCCACGACGTGCAGTTGCTGCTGGGCCCGGGCATCAACATGAAGCGCTCGCCCCTGGGCGGCCGCAACTTCGAGTACTTCTCCGAGGATCCCCTGCTGGCCGGGCAGCTCGCGGCCGCGTACATCCAGGGCGTGCAGGGCCAGGGCGTGGGCACCTCGCTCAAGCACTTCGCGGTGAACAACCAGGAACACGAGCGGATGATCAGCAGCTCGAACCTGGACGAGCGCACGCTGCACGAAATCTACCTGCCGGCGTTCGAGATCGCGATCAAGGAGGCGCAGCCGTGGTCGGTGATGTGCGCCTACAACAAGGTCAACGGCGTGTACGCCTCCGAGAACGACGTGCTGCTCGAGCGCATCCTCCGGGATGAGTGGGGCTTCGAGGGCTTCGTGGTCTCCGACTGGGGCGCCGTGAGCGACCGGGTCCAGGGCGTCAAGGCGGGCTTGAACCTGGAGATGCCCGGCAGTGGCGAGGTGAACCGCCAGAAGATCATCGCCGCCGTGGAGCAGGGTCGGCTGTCCGTGGAGCGTCTGGACGAGGTCGTCACGGGCCTGCTCACCGTCGTCCTGCGGGCGCGGGACAGCCACCGGCCGGGGACCACCTACGAGGTGGAGCAGCACCAGGAGCTGGCGCGCCGGGCCGCGGGCGAGAGCATCATCCTGCTCAAGAACGAGCAGGGCGTGCTGCCGGTGGACCCGCGCGGCACGGGCAAGGTGGCCGTGATTGGCGCGTTCGCCAAGACGCCGCGCTACCAGGGCGCGGGCAGCTCGCAGGTCAACCCCACGCGCCAGACGCGCGCCTATGACGAGCTGGTGCGGATGGGCGGCGGCGAGGCGCGCTTCGGCTACGCCGCGGGCTATGACCTGGAAGGCATCACCTCCGAGACGCTGCTGGAGGAGGCGCGCACGCTGGCGCGCGGCGCGGAGGTGGCCATCGTGTTCGCGGGCCTGCCGGACAGCCACGAGTCCGAGGGCTTCGACCGCGCCAGCCTGGACATGCCCGAGGGCCACGTGCGCCTCATCGAGGCGGTGAGCCAGGTGCAGTCGCGCGTGGTGGTGGTGCTGCTCAACGGCTCGGCCATCACCATGCCCTGGGCGGACAAGGTCCAGGGCATCGTCGAGGGCTACCTGACCGGACAGGCCGGAGGCGCCGCGCTGGCCGACGTGCTGCTGGGCCAGGTGAACCCCTCGGGCAAGCTGTCCGAAACGTTCCCCATGCGCCTGGAGGACACGCCCACCGCGCTGGAGTTCCCCGGGCTGAACCAGCAGGCCAACTACGGCGAGGGCATCTTCATTGGCTACCGCTACTACGACAAGCGGGCCCTCACGCCCCTGTTCCCGTTTGGCTTTGGCCTGAGCTACACGACCTTCGCCTACTCGGACCTCAAGCTCGGCGCGGCCTCGCTCCAGGAGACGGAGACGCTGAGCGTCGAGCTGAAGGTGAAGAACACGGGCAAGGTGGCGGGCAAGGAAGTCGTCCAGCTCTACGTGCGCGAGGTCCAGCCGCGCGTGGTGCGTCCGCCCAAGGAACTCAAGGCCTTCACCAAGGTGGCGCTCGAGGCGGGCCAGGAGAAGACGGTGCGCTTCGAGCTGAGCCGGCGCGACTTCGCCTACTTCGACAGCACCCAGCATGACTGGGCGGTGAACTCCGGCGCGTTCGAGATCCTCGTGGGCGGCTCGTCGAGGGATCTGCCGCTCCACCAGACCGTGCAGGTGCAAAGCACCCGGCGCGCGCCGGTGACGCTGACGCGCGACTCCACGGTCAAGGAGTTCCTCGACCACCCCAAGGGCAAGGCCGTGTACTCGCGCCTGCTGGAGTCCTTCCTGGGCTACTCCCCGGACAACAAGCCGCCCGAGCCTCCGGGCCTCACCGAGGAGCAGCGGGCGGCCCGGAAGAAGGGCGAGGACTCCACGCTCGTCTTCATCCACGACATGCCGGCCTACAAGGTGGTGAACTTCACCCAGGGCAAGCTGACGGACGCGACGCTGGACGCGTGGATCGCCACCCTGAAATGAGACGACGGGGAGGAGGGCCCCTCGGGGCCCGCCTCCCCCGCCGCATCAGTTGGGCTTCACCTCGGTGAGAACGAAGAGGTTCTCCGGAGGGCTGTTGGGCGACAGCTTCGCGTAGGGGTTCTGCGCGTTGGGGAAGCCCGTGAAGCGGCGCGTGTTGTACTCACCCCAGGACGGGTTGGGGTAGAGCGGGATGGCGGGCGCGTTCTGCACGAAGAGCACCTGCATCTGGTCGGCGAGCTTGCGCTGCTCGGCCTCGTCGCTGGTGGTCTCGAAGGCCTTGAAGAGGGCGTCGGCCTCCTTGCTCGAGAAGCGGTGCCAGTTGCGCGCGGACAGCTCGCCCACGGGCTTGAGGGTCTCGGGGCTCATCAGGTCCCGGTAGAAGTAGTAGGGCGAGGGCTCCTCGGACGTCCAGCCGATGGTCAGGTCGAACTCCCCCTTCTGCATGCGCTCGAAGTAGGGGCTGAAGTCATACGTCTTGAGCGTGGCGTCTACACCCAGGGCCTTGAGGTTCTGCGCCATGATCTGCACGGCGCGCACCTGGTCCGACCAGCCCGTCACCACGTTGATGTCGTAGCGCAGGGGCTTGTTGTCCGGACCCACGCGCACGCCGTCCGCGCCGCGCTTGTAGCCGGCCTCGTCGAGCATCGCGTTGGCCTTCTCCACGTTGAGCTTGGTCCAGTCCCCGGCGCCATCGGCCAGGGCCGCGGCGTTGCGCCAACGCTCGTGGGTGTCACACAGGCCCGAGGCATCCGCGGGCTTGGTGTAGTTGTACATGGCCACCTTGACGAGCTGGTCGCGGTCGATCGCCATGCTGAACGCCTTGCGCACGCGCACGTCGTCGAAGGGCTTCTTGGTGGTGTTCACGTAGAGCATCACCGTGTTGCCCACCAGCGGGAACCAGTAGTGGTTGTGCTCCTTGTTCTTGCTCACGTAGACCTTGTCCACGTCGGGCACGAAGTTGCCCGCCCAGTCGATCTCGCCATTGAGCAGCGCGAGGTTCGCCTGATCATTGCCGGGGTAGGCCGGGAAGCGCAGGCCCTCGATGGCGGGCTTGCCCGGCTGCCAGTAATTGGGGTTGCGGCCGAGCTCGAAGATCTGGTTCTGGAAGACCTTCACCTCGGTGAACGGGCCCGTGGCGACCGGGTTCTCGTTCTTGTAGGTGACCGGATCCTCCACGTCCTTCCACTTGTGCTCGGGCACGATGGGCTGCTGGGAGATGTAGATGAGGCCGGGCACGTAGGCGCGCGTCAGCGTGAACTCGACCGTGTGCTCGTCCGGAGCGGTCACGCCCTCCACGAAGGACCACACGCCGAACAGGTCCAGCGCCTTGTGCTTGCGCAGCAACTCGAACGTGAACACCACGTCCTTGGCCACGAAGGGCTGACCATCCGACCACTTCACCTCAGGCCGGAGGGAATAGGTGACCTTCTTGTTGTCCGCGCTCCACTCATACTTGGACGCCAGCCAGGGCACGTTCTCGCCCTTGAGCGTGTTGAAGACGAACAGGGGCTCATAGACACCCGAGCGCGAGGGCCAGCGCGCGGTGCCCGGCGCGAGCAGGGGATTGAAGTTGCGAATCCACGAGGCCTGCGCCTCCTGGGCGACCGTGAGCACCTTGCTCTTCTGCACCGGAGCCGCGGCCGTGCCCTTGCCCTCCCCTTCCTGCTGCTTGCTCTTCGAACAGCCCGCGAGCCCGCCCCACGACAAAAGGGCCATGCCCATCACGAGCATCCGGCGCGGCATCCATTGCGTCTTCATCACGTGCGCTCCTTATCTTGGATTGAGGAGGACACGCGCCCGGACATCGCCCGAGGGGGCAGGGGTGGTGCGGTCTCCTACCCAGGCGCGCTCTTAGCATGGTTGGCCCGCGTCTCAACCTCTCAACGAGGGAGAAGGGCTGACACACCATGACGCGGCGCACCAGATGCCACGCGGTGCCATGAAGGTGGAAGTCAAACAGCCTGACTGCACCCACGGCGGACCGGTCCGGGGAGCCGGACCGGTCCGCGCGGGGACTAGTTCTTCACCAGCTCGAAGTTGTCGAACGCCGCCCAGTTGGAGGCGTTGGCATCGGTGTAGACGCCCACCTCCACGCTGCCCGTGGTCACCGGGATGTTGTTGATGACGTACTGCGTGTAGTTCGAGACGACGCTGGCACCGATCTCCGCGGTGAGCTCGGCGCCGCCGTGGCCCTTGGCATACAGGCGCAGGATCTTCTGTCCGCCACCCGAGCGCACCCAGACGCTGGCCCGGTAGGTGCCATTGGCCACGCTCTTCACCTGGCCGAACACCTGCTGGTAGGCGGAGGGGGCGAACAGGGTGAGCTTGTAGCTGCCCGCGTAGGGGTAGTCGGTGTCGACCTTGTAGCCCACCTCACCGCTGTGCCACTCCGAGCCCCAGCTCGACGCGGCCGTGCCGGTCTCGAAGCCCGGGTTGGCGAGCAGGTTGGTCGCCGTGCCCGAGCCCTGGCGGGGCCACGTGTACGTGCCCACGGTCTTTGCGGGCAGCGTGGCGAGGAGCTCCTGACCCTCGGAGACGAGCTTGAAGCGCTGGCTCGAGCCCGTCTGGTTGATGACCACGGCCACCAGGCTGTTGTCCGGGTTGAGGAAGGCCACGTTCGTCACGGTGGCGGCCGAGCCGTAGGTGCTGAAGATGCGCCGGGCGCCGGGCTTCACGTACTTGGAGAACTGGCCGATGAGCGAGACCTCGGGCAAGGCCCAGTAGGTGTCGTAGGTATAGGCGTTCTGGATGAACATCGTGGGGCCGGGCGTGCCCGTCCACTGCTCGGGCTTGATGTTGCTGTCCAACATCGTCACCCAGGCGTTGTAGCCGCTGGCCCAGTTGCGGAAGTACTGCGCCATGCGATCCGCGCCGGTGGTGCCCCACCAGGAGCGCTCCGTCATCAGCATGGTCTTGGAGGGCCAGGCATTGCGCACCTGCGTCATGGCGCTCGGATCGCCCGCGTAGTCGTGGAAGGCCACGCCATCCGTGGCGGCGTTGGCCGCCGCGTTGTTGAGGATGGGCGTCACGTAGGACATGGCCGAGTCGAAGTTATGGTCATACGCCCACAGCTTCACGGCGCTCAGGCCATTGGCATTCAACTCATTGCGCACGGCCACGAGCAGCTGCCGCTCCTGGTCCGAGGAGACATAGGTGCTGGGGTAGTCGGGCGCCTGGTACAGGGGCTCGTTCTGCAGCGTCAGGCCATGGATGGGAATGCCCTGGGCCTGGTAGGCCTGCACGGCCCTGCGGAAGTACGTCGCGAGCTGGGGGATATACTGGGACAGCAGGTTGCCGCCGATGAGGCTCTTGTTGTCCTTCATCCACGCGGGCGGGCTCCAGGGGCTCGCGAAGATCTTCAGGTTGGGGTTCACCGCCAGGGCCTGCTTGAGGGTGGCGACGATGTTGTAGTCGATGTCCTTCTGGATGGAGAAGGACGTCAGGTTGGGGTCCGTCTGCCCATAGGGCACGTCATCGTAGGTGTAGAACGTCCGGCCGGTGAAGTCCGAGGCCCCGAACGTGATGCGCACCAGGTTCATGCCCGAGCCCGTCGTGGGGTCGAGCAGCTTCTTGAGGACCTCGGTCCGCTTCGTCGCGGACATGCGCGAGAGGTTGAAGACCGTGGACTCCTCGAGGGAGGTCCCGATGCCCAACATGGTCTGGTATTGGTCGCCCGGGTCCACGTTGAGCGTCGTGGCCGCCGTGCTGGTGGGGTTGGTGAACGCCGCGGACGCCTGGGCGCTCAGGGCGTAGGGCACCGTCATGGGCCCGTTGAACCAGGCGCCGTCTCCGGGATTCTTCTCGGAGCTCCAGATGACCTGGGCCGTCGGACCCGCCATCGCGGACGTCCCCGCGAGCAGACCCATGGCCATGGACAGGGAAACGGCTCGTCCCAGCGCGCTGTGATGACTCTTCATGTCGGGATTCCTCGCGTGACGCGCGGCGGCACTCCACCCGCCAGCCGCGCGGCGGCGGAGTAGCGCATACCCCTTCCCACCCTGTCAATTCTTTCAGGTTTTACTTTGAAGACAGCTTCGTGTCTGTCCAGCGCCGGGAGAAGACATGCCGCGGCAAGTCATACCCAGACAGGGAGCGCCCGCGGGTCAGCCGCGCAGGGGGCCGCCCCGGCCAGAAGGAGGTGGGGACGCCGGCGCGGACTCGCGCGCGCCCTGGCTCCGGGAGTCCGCGCGTTGGGCCTCGCGCTTCGCCTCGAGTTGACGCGTCTGGACGATGTGCGTGCGCTCGGCTTCGCGCGCGTTCATCGGCGCCATGCCGGACTTCAGGTCCGCCGCGGGCCGGGGCGGCGGCGCGGGAGGAGGCGCCGCGGCCGGAGGAGGCGCGGCCGACGGCGCCGCGGTGGCCCGGGCGGGCGCCTTCGCGGGCCCCTTCGCGGGCCCTGGCGCGCCTGGGCGTGCGCCCGTCGCGCGCGCGGGAGCGGGCGGCGCGGCCTTGGCCGCCCGTACCGCCTCCCGCTCGGCCTCGAGCTTCTTCACCTCGACGATGTGCGTGCGCTCGGCCTCCGTGGCCTTCATCTTCGGGGCCGCGCCCACGCGCCGCTGCAATCCGGGCTGGGGGGCCGCGAGGGGATCCCGCTCCGCCAGCGCGACGACGAGCGAGCGCAGGCTCTCGACATAGCCGGTGCGGTACGGACTGGGGTTCTTCTTCGCCACGTCCTCCAGCTCCTCGAGGACACGCGCCACCTGGTCCGGTTGGGGATTGCTGCGCAGACGCTCGAGGATGTCCGCGGCGAAGCGCCCGCCGTTCAGGTCCATG
Organism: Archangium primigenium; assembly: GCF_016904885.1. NCBI lineage: Bacteria > Pseudomonadati > Myxococcota > Myxococcia > Myxococcales > Archangiaceae > Melittangium > [Archangium] primigenium. The sequence continues at coordinate 2,147,896 of NZ_JADWYI010000001.1, read as the reverse complement.
CCATAGAGCGGCGCATGCACGCAGAGGGCGGAGCTCAACAACCGCCGGGCCTCCTCCCCTTCCCCCTTCTGGCAGCGCGCCACCACGGGCGCGCTCAGCGCCCGGAAGACCTGGCGGGCCACGCGCTGGATGAACAGCCCGCCCCCGTTCTGGTAGTTCGCGGTGACGAGCCCGCTCTCGGTGATGAGCTGCAACAGGCGCGGATGCCCCAGGGGCCGGGAGACCACGGGCACGATGCCCAGGAAGCTCGGCTCGCCCTGCTCCTCCCGGATGAGCGTGTAGCGCAAGAGCTTCTGCCCGTTGTCCGTGGCGCCCACCGCATCCAGGGCCGCCACGCTCACGAGCGCCTCGGTGACCAGGGGTCCATTGCCGCCCCCGGGCACCGACCCGCGGGCCGCGAGCAGCAGCGCGCAGGCGGGCGTCAGCGCGGCCAGCGGCGCCACCTGCGCGTCGAGCTTCAGGCTCTGCTCCAGCAGCTCGCTCTTGTCCGCCGCGATCTGGACCGCGCGCAGCAGGGGACCACAGCGCTCGCGCGCCTCCCGGATGGCCTGCTGGAGCAGGTCCGCCAGCGTCTGGGCGGGCTGCGGCAGGGCGCGCTCGGTGAGGTTCAACAGCACGCGGACGACCCAGTTGCCGCCCCAGGGCGCGTCGCGCAGCGCGGGGCCCAGGGCCACGGCGAAGCGCTCCGCCGCGTCGGGCCGGCCTCCGCCGAGCGCGCCGTCGAGGAAGATCTTCGCCATCGTGTTGCATTCCATCCGGCCCAGCGTGTCCGCGGCGCGCATGAACTGGAGCAGGACGGCATGCAGTTCCCGCGAGGGCAGGTCGAGCGCCTCCCCCGCGAGCCGCTGGAGCAGGGGGCGGCACTTCTCCAGCACCGCGGCGCGGTAGGGCTGGCTCGCGGCGGCGCGCAACGCGGCCTGGAACTCCTTCGCGGCGGCGAGGGGACCCGTGCGCGCGCACGACTCCAGATACCGCGCCTCGGCGCTGGCCGTGGCGGTGAGCAGCTTCTCGAACGTCGCGGCGCTCTCGCCGCCGGCCAGATGGGCCGAGCGCGCCACGAGCGCGGCCATCTTGCGCCGGTTCTCCGTGGTCGCCTGCTCCACCTGATCCGCGAGCCGATCCAGCTGGGGCCTGAGCTCGCGCGACAGCAGGCCCTTGAACTCCGCGCCCTGGGAGCCGCTGAGCTGCTCGTTGAGCTGGCTCACGATGCGCGCCGCGCCCTCGCCCTTGTGCTCCATCTGCCCGAGCAGCTGCGCTTCCCGCCGGGCCTGATGGAAGGCGGTGATCTCCGTGGCCTCGCCCAGGAGCCGGGTGCGCATGCCCGTGCGGTACCCCGCATCCGTGGGGGCCTCGTCCAGGAACGCGCCGTCCGACGGGCGGACCTCCGGCGCGGGCTCGGGGGCCGACGCGGGCGCCCGTTTCCGGGGAGCGTCCCGGTTGCCTCCGCCCAGCGCGCGGCGCAGCACGCCCTTCAAGCCCCCACCGGACTTCGGAGAAGGGTTCTTCGCGGACCCGGACGACGGGCCGGACTCTGGCGAAGGGGTCTTGGGCATCGGCCCTGGGAGTCTACCCGCTCTCGCCTGGGCGCGTCAGGCACTCGCGGAGGGCACACGAGCACAGGCCGTCCCACACAAAATTACAAGTTAAACTCGTTTTGCGGCTCTACAAACCGTGTCATAAACCGCCGCCAGACTCGTCTCACCCGGGGAAACCAGATGAACGCGAAGCCAGGATTGCGCTCGATGTGCCTGCTCATGGGGGTGGCGTTGGGGACCGCGGCGCCCGGCGAGGCGGACGCCGCCTGGCGCAGCGTGCTGTACCCGACCACCTGGCAGCCCGGGTACACGAACCCGGGCAACTCCGCCCAGTTCCTGCACGACTTCTCCTACGCGGGCTATCGCGCGCGGAGGGCCGAGCCGCCCGTGCGGATGGACGCGGTGATCGACGTGACCGCGGCGCCCTACTACGCGGACCGCACGGGCGCCTCGGACGTGACGGCGGTGCTCCAGCGCGCCATCGATGACGCGGGAGCGCGCAGCGGAGGCGCCGTGGTGTTGCTGCCCGCGGGGACCTACAAGGTGTCGCCGCCCGCCGGCAAGAACCACGCCCTGTGGCTCAACAAGAGCAACGTGGTGCTCCGGGGACACGGCGCCACGGAGACGTTCCTCTACAACGCCGGAACGGACATGCGCGCGCGCAGCGTCATCCGGGTGGCGCCCCAGACGTCGGCGGTCTCCTGGACGCCCTCCTCCGCGACCAGCACCGCGGTGACGGCGAACCTGCCCACCCTCACCACCCGCGTTCCCGTGGCCAGCGTGAGCGGCTTCGCCGTGGACCAGTGGATCGTCATCCGCGCGGATCTCACCGAGGCGCTCAGCCAGGAGCTCGGCATGGGCAGTGACTGGACGTCACTGCCGGGCGCCTCCTTCTACCGGCGCATCACCGCCGTGGACGCCACCGCGAAGACCCTGTCCATCGACATCCCCCTGCGGCTGGACATGAAGACGCGGGACAACGCGCGGGTCTACAAGGTGGCGGCCCACCTGTCCGAGGTGGGCATCGAGAACCTGGCCATCGGCATGCGCGAGAACTCGACGCCGGGGACCGGCGGCACGGACTTCAGCACGCCCGGGACCGGGGCCTACGAGATGCACGACGCCTCGCTCATCCAGCTCAACCACACGGTCGACGGGTGGGTGGTCAACGTCAAATCCTATCGCCCCGCGTCCAACACGCGGGACATCCACATGCTCTCCAACGGCATCGACATGCTCTTCACGCGCAACATCACCGTGGATGCCTGCGAGCTGAACAAGCCGCAGTACAAGGGCGAGGGCGGCAATGGCTACCTGTATTCCATCCGCGGCAGTGACGGGTTGATCAAGGACAGCGTGGCCTTTGGGGGACGGCACAACTTCGACTTCCGCTCCACGCAGGCCACCGGCAACGTGCTGTTCAACAACCGCGCCTCCAATGGCGACCTGGTGTCTGACTTCCACATGCACCTGAGCGCCGCCAACCTGATGGACAACCTCACCCTGCACCAGGAGAAGTTCGAGGCGGCCGACCGCTCGCCCTACGGCACGACGAGCCACGGGGTCACCACCACCCAGAGCGTGTTCTGGAACACCAACGGCTCGCAGTACCGCTCCGGCACCACGTCCATCATCCGCTCCCAGCAGTATGGCCAGGGGTATGTGATTGGCGTGCGGGGCAGCGCCACCGGCGTGGACCTGTCCACCACGACGAAGACGGCCCCGGTGGACTTCGCGGAGACGGCCTCGTCCGGCAATCTCTTGTCCCCGCAGTCGCTCTACGTCGACCAGATCCAGCGGCGGCTGGGAAGCACGGCGGAGCATGAGGGCAACGTGCTGGTCTACCAGGCGGAGAACATCCAGCCCAGCCAGGCCGACGACACCTCCTCGACGAACATCGATGCCCAGGCGGAGAAGGGCAGCCTGCGCTACCACAACACCCAGGCGGTGGGCGGCAAGGTCACCTACGTCCTGTACCCCCGGACGATCGGCGCCTTCCAGGTCAAGGTGCGGACCAAGAAGAACAATGCCCGGGGCCAGTACCAGCTCGACATCGACGGCGCGCCCCAGGGCACGCCCCAGGACGAGTACTCCAGCGGGACGGTCTACGCGGAGACGGACCTGGGCACGGTGACGTTCACGACCCTGGAGCCCAAGGCGTTCACCTTCACCGTGACGGGCAAGAACGCGGCCAGCAGCGCCTACAACATCGCCGTCGACGCCATCCGGCTCATCCGCCAGTAGCCTGTCGCTCCCCCACGCGTCTGCCCGCGGTCAGGCACGCGTGGGCCAGGACTGGAAGCGCACGGCGGCCGTGAGGCCCACGCCCTCCCGGCCGTCGCGCAGGACGACCTCCGCCGCCATGTGCTCCGCCAGCGAGCGGACAATGGACAAACCCAGGCCGCTGCCTGACTGGGATTGATCCCGGGGCAGCCGGTGGAAGCGTTGGAAGACCCGCTCGCGCTCCTCCGGGGGAATGCCGGGCCCGTTGTCCTCGACCTCCAACCAAGGGACCGCGTCCACACACACGACCCGCACCGCCACCAGACCGCCCGGCCGGTGATACCGGAGGGCGTTGTCCAGCAGGTTGCCCACCACCTCGCGCACCAGCACCGGGTCGGCGCGCACGAACACCTCCGACGCGTGCCCCTCGAAGTGGACCTCCACCCGCGCCCGCAGGGCCTGGGGAACGAAGTCCGCCGTCACCTGGGCCACGGCGCCATTCAGCTCCACCCGCTGGAGCGCGGGCAGGGCGCCACGCTCCTCGGCGCGCACCAGCGCGAGGAGCTGCGTCAACAGCCGTTCCAGGGACAGGGTCGCGCCCTCCACGTCACGCAGGGCCGCGGCGCGCTCGGCCTCCGTCGCCTCCGGACGCAGCGCGAGCGCCAGATGCATGCGCAGCACCGCCAGGGGCGTGCGCATCTGATGCGAGGCATCCCCCGTGAAGCGGCGCATGCGCACGGTGGACTCCTCCAGGCGCGCCAGCAAGGCATTGACCGCCTCGACGAAGGGGCGGATCTCCGAGGGCACGGGCGCGAGCGGCAGCGCTGTGAGCTCCACGGGCGCGGCGCGCGCCTTCTCCTCCACCAGGGCACGAGACCTGGCCAGGGGCCGCAAGCCCCAGCGCAGCGCGGGCCGGGCCGCCAGCGCGGCCCCCAGCAACAGCGCCCCCTCCAGGAGCGCCAACCCGCCCACCATGCGCGCGCGCAGCGCATCGCGCGCCTGGAGTGTCTCCGCCACCTGGACCACCACGGCCCCCTTGAGTCGGGGAATCAGCCGGCTCACGGTGGCGATGCGCACCGATTGACCCCGGAACGCCTCGTACCGGAAGGCCACGGTGTCGCGCGGGGGGACGTGCTCGGCGAAGGGCAGGTCGGCGTAGCCGGTGACGAGCCGCCCCTGGTGCCGGACGGCGTAGTAGACGTTGTCGTGCTCGGCGTTCTCCAACATGCCGAAGGCCGCGGGCGGCAGGTCCAGCGTGAGCTCTCCATCCTCCAGGGCCAGGGTCTCCGCGATGGCCCCCACCGAGCCCGCGAGGACCCGATCCCCGCTGCGCTCCACCACCCCATGAATCAGCCAGGCGCCCCCCAGGCCCAGCACGAGCGCCAACACCGCCAGCGCGCCCGCGAGGGCCACGACGAGCCGCGTGGTGAGGGAGGAGGGACTCATGCCGCGACCTCACGACCCGTCGAGCAGGTAGCCGAGGCCCCGGATGGTCCGGATGGTGGGGCCATCCGGCTCCAGCTTCTTGCGCAGCCGCCCCACGTAGACCTCCAGGGCATTGGGCCCCACCGGCTCATCGTGACCAAACACCTCGGCGCTCAAGCGCTCCTTGGTGACGACCTTGCCCGCGCGGATCATCAAGCTCTCCAACACCGACCACTCCCTCCGACGCAAGTCCAGCGGCCGACCATGCAACGTGGCGGTGCCCGCGGAGCGGTCGAACACCAGTCCGCCCAGCGTCAACGCGGGCGCCGCCTGGCCTTGTCCACGACGCAACAGCGCCCGCACGCGGGCTTCCAGCTCGGCGGGCTCGAAGGGTTTGGGCAGGTAGTCATCCGCGCCCAGATCCAACCCCGTCACCCTGTCGGTGAGTGCCGCCCGCGCCGTGAGGATCAACACCGGCGTCGTCGCGCCGCGCTGCCGCAAACGCTTGAGCACCTCGAAGCCGCTCATGTCCGGCAGCCCCACGTCCAGGATCATCAGGTTGTAGGGAACGAGCTCGGATTCCTCGAGGGCCGCGACGCCATGCGTCACGTGATCCACCGCAAACCCAGACGCGCGCAGTGACGCGGTGAGTCCACGCGCCAGGGCCGCGTTGTCCTCGATGAGCAGGATGCGCAAGCGAGCGACCTCCAAACGCGCGACAGGCTGGTGACAGCATCGTTCCATATCGTGAGGCCTTGCAAGTGAAGACGGGTCCCGCAGTTCCCCGACACCCGTGAGGCTCCCTTGAAACGACTCCTGATGGTCTTGCTGGCGGCGCTGCCGCTGGTGGGTTCCGCGGCCGAGGGCCCGGCGCCCTCGCTCCCCGACGGCTATCCCCGCTCCTACGCGCGCATCATCGAGGAGGCGCGCAAGGAAGGCACGGTGAGCATCTACTCGGCCACCGACTCCAGCGAGGTCGCCCCCCTCATCCGCGAGTTCGAGAACACCTACCCCGGGGTGAAGGTCGAGTACGCGGATCAGAACTCCACGGAGATCTACAGCCGCTTCATCGCCGAGGTGGCGGCCGGTCAAGGCTCGGCTGATCTCGTGTGGAGCTCGGCCATGGACCTCCAGGTCAAGCTCATCAATGACGGCTATGCCCAGGCCTACGCCTCACCGGAGAAGCCGAACCTGCCCGACTGGGCGGTGTGGAAGAACGAGGGTTACGGCGTCACCGCCGAGCCGCTCGTCATCGCCTACAACAAGCGGCTGATGCCGGCGGAGGACGTGCCGCACACGCGCGCGGAGCTGGAGACGCTGCTGCGCACCAAGAAGGACTTCTACCAGGGCAAGGTGGCCAGCTACGACCCGGAGCGCAGCGGCGTGGGCTTTCTCTACATCTCCCAGGACGTGGAGATCAGCCGCGACACATGGAAGCTCGTGGAGGCCATGGCGGGCACCTCACCGCGGCTCTACACGTCCACGGGCGCGATGATGGAGCGGCTCATCTCCGGAGAGCACCTGCTCGTCTACAACATGATTGGCTCGTACGCGTTGAGGCGGCAGAAGAAGGACCCGTCCCTGGGCATCATCTTCCCGTCCGACTTCACGCTGACGATGTCGCGCATCGCCTTCATTCCCGCCGAGGCGCGCCACCCCAACGCCGCGAAGCTGTTCTTGGACTTCCTGTTGTCCAAGCGGGGCCAGGCGATGCTGGCCGAGCGGGACATGGAGCCGGTGCGCACGGACATCCCCAACGACGTGCCCAGTCCTCCCGCCGAGCAGATCCGCGCCATCCGCGTGGGACCGAAGCTGTTGGCCAACCTCGACCAGCTCACCCGCCTGCGCTTCCTCAAGCAGTGGAAGCGCATCGTGCGCGGCCGCTGAACGCCCGGAGAGCTTCCGCATGAATCGTTCGACCCGAATCGGGATCGTCCTGGCGTCCGCCGTGGGCATCCTCGCGCCGCTGCTGCTGGTCGTCTGGCAGAGCTTCCTCGACGGCCCCTTCTTCGCCCGCAACGTGCACCCGAGCGTGGGCGCCTACCAGTTCGTCTTCGACGACCCGGACTTCTACCGCGCCCTGGGCAACTCGGTGCTGGTGGCCACGGGCATGTCCCTCATCGCCCTGCCGGTGGGCGCGCTGCTCGCCTTCCTGTTGGTGCGCACCGACCTGCCTGGTCGGCGGTGGCTCGAGCCCCTCATCCTCACGCCGATGTTCATCTCCTCCATCGTGCTGGCGTTTGGCTTCGTGGTGGCGTTCGGCCCGGTGGGTCTGCTCAGCCTGTGGGTGAAGAGCCACCTGGGCGTGCTGCCCTGGGACATCTACTCGCGCACGTCGCTCATCGTCATCGCGGGCCTCACCCACGCGCCCCACGTGTTCCTCTACGCGGCCACGGCCCTGCGCAGCCTGGGCTCGGACGTGGAGGAGGCGGCGCGCTCCACGGGCGCGGGCCCCCTGCGCGTGGCCCTCACCGTCAGCCTGCCGATGATCCGCCCCGCGCTGCTGTACGCCGCCGTGCTGGTCTTCTTCCTGGGCTTCGAGCTGTTCGGCCTGCCGCTCGTGCTCGCGGACCCCAAGGGCGAGCTGGTGCTGGCCACCTACCTCTACAAGCTGACCAACGTGCTGGGCATCCCCTCCTACCAGCTCATGGCGGTGGTGGTGATGGTCATCGTCTTCATCGCGGTGCCGCTGGTGTGGCTGCAGAACAAACTGCTCCAGGGCGCCAACCGGTACGTGTCCATCAAGGGAAAGGCCCAGAGCTCGCGGCCCATCTCCCTGGGCGGGTGGCGCTGGCCCGCGTTGGCGTTCATCACGCTCTGGCTGCTCGGCGTGGTCGTGGCCCCGGTGTGCGCGCTGGTGCTGCGCGCCTTCCTGTCCACCTGGGGCGAGGGCGTGAGCATCACCGGCGCGCTGACCCTGGAGCACTTCCAGGAGCTGGCGAACTACCCCAACCTCGTCCGGGGCATCACCAACACCCTGGTGCTGGCGGCCGTGGGCGGCGCCGCCTCGGTGGCCGTCTACACGCTCATCAACCTCGCGGTGCACCGCTGGCAGTCACGCTGGGCGCGAGCCATCGACTACATGGTGCTCCTACCCCGCGCCATGCCGGGCATCGTCGCGGGTCTGGCCATCTTCTGGGTCTTCTTGTTCTTCCCGCCGCTGCAACCCTTCCGGCAGACGCTGTTGGCCATGTGGGTGGCCTACACGCTGGTGTGGATGGCCTACGGCATGCGTCTGGTCTCCGGAAGCCTGCTGCAGATTGGACCGGAGCTGGAGGAGGCGGGCCGGGTGGTGGGCGCCACGCCGGCGCGCGTCAGCCGGGACGTCACCCTGCCCCTCATCCGCGCGGGACTGGTGGGCAGTTGGCTGCTCGTCTTCATCACCTTCGTGCGCGAGTACTCCACGGGTGTCTACCTGCTGGGCCCGGGCACGGAAGTCATTGGCTCGCTGCTCGTGTCCCTCTGGGCCGCGGGCGCGGTGGACATCGTCGTCGCGCTCTCGGCCATCAACATCGCGATGGTCGGCTGCGGTCTCTTGTTGGTCACCCTGTTCGGAAGGAAGGCACACCATGGCTAGGCTGCTCGTCGAGGACATCCATGTCCGGCTCGGCACCAACGACATCCTCAAGGGCATCACCGCCGACTTCCGGGACGGCGAGGTGGTGGCGCTGCTCGGCCGCTCCGGCAGCGGCAAGTCCACGCTGCTGCGCTCCATCGCCGGGCTGGAGACGCCCATCCAGGGCCGGATCCAGATCGGTGAGCGCAAGGTCTTCGACGCGGCGGCGAAGGTGAACCTGCCGCCCGAGCAGCGCGACCTGGGGCTCGTGTTCCAGTCCTATGCGCTCTGGCCCCACAAGACGGTGTTCGAGAACATCGCCTACGGGCTGAAGCTGCGCCATCAGTCCAAGGCGGACATCGAGCACAAGGTGCGCGAGGTGCTCGAGGGCGTGGGTCTGGCGGGGTATGGCGATCGGCTGCCCAGCCAGCTCTCGGGAGGCCAGCAGCAGCGCGTGGCGCTGGCGCGGGCGCTCGTCTACAGCCCGCCCCTGGTGCTCCTGGACGAGCCCCTGTCCAACCTGGACGCGAAGCTGCGCGAGGAGGCCCGGGTGTGGATCCGCGGGCTCATCAAGCGGCTGGGGCTCACCGCCGTCTTCGTCACGCATGATCAGGTGGAGGCCATGGCCATCGCCGACCGCATCATGCTGCTGGACGGGGGACGCATGGTGCAGGACGGCACGCCGCAGCAGCTCTACACCGAGCCGCGCAGCCTCTTCGCCGCGGACTTCATGGGGGTCAACAACACCCTGAAGGGACGCATCCTCGAGCGCCGGGGCAACGAGGCCCGGTTGGAGATTGGCGGCCTGTCCCTGTGGGGCCGTCAGCAGTCGGCGACCGAGGGCAGCGAGGCGGCCACCGGCGTCATCCGCGTGGAGGAGATCGCCCTGGCGTCCGGCCCGGGCGAGAACCGCCTTCCCGCGCACCTGGCCAGCTCCCTCTACGTGGGGGGCCGGTGGGAGCACCACTTCCAGCTCGCGGGCCATCCCGTGCGGGCCTCCACGCGCGAGGCGCTGTCCCCGGGTGAGTACATGCTCGCGATCCCCCGGGAGCACCTGTGGATCTTCTAGCCCCCGTCGTCGTCGGCGCGCTGCTGCTGGCCACGCCTCCGGACGACGCGGCGGGCGAGCGGCTCCGCGCGCAGCAGGTGGAGCTCGAGATGCTCCGCGCCCGACTGGAGGCGCTCGAGCAGCTCCAGGCGCAGGACCATGAGCAGCTCACGCGGGTGCGCGCTGGCATGACGCCCATCGCGCCGCAGCTCGTGCCACCCGGCCCGGCCACGGCCCCCGTGGAGACGGCCCGGGCCGCGTCCGTTCCCGCGAAGGACCCCGCCGCCAAGGCCACGGACCTGCAAGTCGAGTGGGGCGCCGGCGCGCCCATCTTCCGCTCGGCCGATGGCGTCTTCTCCTTCAAGCCGCGCGGGCGCATCCTGCTGGATGCCTCCCACACGAGCGGCTCGCGCTACGAGGCCCGCGACCTCACGACCACGGGCTCACGCGCGCTGCGACTCGGCATCGAGGGAGGCGTGGGCGCGCACTTCTTCTACCAGTTCGAGACCGACTTCGCGGAGAACGGCATCGACGTGGTCACCGCCTTCCTGGGCTGGCGCCACAAGGTGGTGGGGCTCGACTACGACCTGCGCATCGGCAACCTCTTCAACGACCGGGGACTCGATGCCTCGACGGGCTCGGACGCGACGCCCTTCCTGGAGCGCACCGTCGTCGGCACGGCCATCCTTCCCCAGCGGGGCTTCTACGGCATTGGCGCCCAGGGCCGGCTCTTCGGGCCCACCTGGCATGCCTCCCTCACGCTCACCGGAGACGACGTCGACAGTAATTACTCCGTCAGCGACAGCCGCACCGTGCTCGCCCGCGTCCATTGGAATCCGGTGAAGACGGCACGCGTCGTCCTCCACCTCGGCGCGTGGGGCTTCACCGAGCAACTCTCCCCGGTGGCGGGCACCGTCACCCGCAACACCACCATCGGAGGCCGGTTCAACGGCAACCTGCGCGTGTCGACGGGTCCCCTCACCGGCGCCACCGGAGACACCGGCTACGGAGCCGAGCTCGGGGGGTACGCGGGCCCGGTGTGGCTCATGGCCGAGCTGGGCCAGCGCGAGGTCCGGCTGGAGGCCCCGTCCCCCTTCATCACCCGGGCCTGGAGCGTCGCGGCCGGCTGGTTCATCACCGGGGAGACGCCGCCCTACAACCCCCGCTTCGGCAACTTCACCCAGCCCCAGGTCCGCCGGTCCGTCGTCGACCAGGGACCCGGCGCTCTCGAGCTGACGGCCCGCTACGAGTCCCTGGGCTTCACCCACGCCGCGCCCGCGGGCCGGGGCTGGGCGGCGACCGCGGGGGTGAACTGGTACCTCAACAGCTTCAGCCGTCTGATGTTGAATGCCATCCGCTGGCACACCGACAACCGCGACGGAGACTTCACGGGCGCGGACGATGGCCAGACCGTGAGTCTGCGCGCCCAGGTCTCCTTCTAGCGCGACAGTCGTTGCGCACCTGCGCGCTTCATCGCCGTCACCCCGCGGATTGGCTCAGCCCTTCTTCTTGGGCGGCGGAACGTTCGCGGCGAACTGGCCCATGACATTGCCCGGGGGCTGGTACTCACAGGCGACATACGTCTCCAGCCACTGACTGCCTTTGAGACTGAAGACCGCGCAGCCCACTTCCGTGGTGTTCTTCCAGATCATCTGCGTGAAGTGGCCGACCTTGGGACTGAACGTCGGGTTCTTGTAGTCGTAGTCCTTGATCTCGTCGTACCAGCTCTTGGTCGCGCGCTCGGCGGCATCCGTGGCGGCAGGCACGGCCGAGCCCGCGCCACTGCTGCCCCCCCAGTAGAGGTTCTCCCCATACCCCGGGGCGAGCCCGGAGTGACCCGCGGAGAGGCCGTCCTGCTGGGCCCGCGTCTTCGCGCGCGTGGCCGCGTACTTCGCGATGCTGTCACTCCACTTCAAGGGAGGAACGCCATGCCGGGCCCGATACTCGTTGTGCCGGGCGAGGATCGTCTCCCGGAAGGCCTTGCGGTAGGCGGCGTCCACCGGGAGCTCGGTGGGATTGCGCGCGAAGGCACTCGAGGCGGTGAGCGCCAGCAGGGAGAACGCGGAGAGCACGACTCGAAAGGGACGCATGGACGGGGAGTCCTCGACGGGCAAGGGACAGCGTACCCGTACCCAACACGCACCCCAGGCCTCCATTTCCACCGCGAGGGACCCCCACGAACCGGAATTTTACATTTGAACAGTAAAGCCCATTTATCTGCTTAAACGATTCAAACAGCTCTTGCTGACTTTACCCGTTTACGTCAATTTATCGGCGCCAATCGCGGCAACGACGTCCGGGAGGGTGCGCGAGCCGCACTCCCGCCCCCGTGCCGCACCATCCGACGAGGACAACATGCTCAACCGTGGAATGCGTCACGTGGCTTTTCTTGCCTTGGGTCTGCTGGGGACCGCATGTGGACAGCAGGAGGAGGCCCTCCCGCAACAACAAGCGTCCCAATCGGAGATGAGCGAGCAGGAGCGCGCGGCGGAGAACGACGCCGTGTACAACTCCCAGTACCCGAAAGGACAGTCCTTCCAGGTCCGACTGGCCGGCTTCGAGGCTCCCGTCACGGCGGTCCTCAAGGGCAACTACGCCTTCGTCGGCGATCAGGTGATCGGTGAGGTCTCGGGCAAGCAGGTGCTGAGCGCGGACAAGCAGGTGATCCTGCACCTGGACGGCGCCGAGCGCGTGCGTCCCATGGGCTCCGGCATCGTCAACGCCACCGGTCAGAAGTGGCCCGGGGGCGTCATTCCGTACGAGATCGATTCCGCCGCCTCGTCGGAGACGCGCACGGCCTTCGCCGGCGCCAAGGCCGACTACGACGCGAAGACCTCCATCCGCTGGGTGGCCCGGACCAACCAGACCGATTACGTGCGCATCATCACCAGCGACGGCTGCTGGAGCTACGTCGGCAAGATTGGCGGGCGGCAGGACCTGTCCCTGGGCAAGGGCTGCGGCGTGAACCCCGCCCGGCACGAGCTCGGCCACGCGGTGGGCCTCGCGCACGAGCAGGTGCGTCAGGACCGCGACCAGTGGGTCACCGTCAACGCGGGCGGCAGCCAGAACGAGATCGATCGGGGCTCGGCGGGCACGCCCATCGGCGCGTACGACTTCGAGTCGATGATGCACTACCGCAACTACTACGTGAACGGCCGCTGGGACTACGTGCCCAAGAATGGCTTCCCGCCCGAGCTGGTCGGCAACGACCGCGTCAACAGCTTCACCGCGGGCGACCTGTCGGCCATCCGCGCCATCTACGGCGGCAGCACCACCGCCTCCGGCGTCTGCTTCTACGCCGACGCGGACTACCGGGGCGAGAGCTTCTGCCTCACCGGCGACAACTCCTTCGTCGGCGCGGCGTGGAACGACCGCATCTCCTCGATCAAGGTCGTGACCTCCGGCTACGAGTGGACCGTGTTCAACGACGCCAACTTCCTCGGTGGCGCGCTGGCCTGCGGCTGCGACGTGCCGAACCTGACGACGTACAACTTCAACGACCTCACCTCGTCGATCAAGGTCAAGAAGAAGTAGGCCGTGGACGGGCGCATCCCGTGTGGCTCCCGGGATGCCGCCTGGATGAGAGGAACCCACACCTCAGGAGTCGCTGGACCCGGACTCCTGGCGTGCACCCCGGCACGTCGGGCGGACACGGGAAAAAATCAGCGCCTGAATCCAGGACGCCCTCTCCGCGAGTCTCACCGCCACCAACCGACAGGCGGGATTCCTCGCGTATGAAGCGTCAGATGCTCCAGATGTGTCTCATGGCCACCCTGCTGGGAGCGGGTCAGGCCTGGTCCCAACCCCCTCCCCCTCCCCCTCCCCCCGAACTCGAGGCGCATCGGGCGGCGGTGGAAGCCGAGCTGGCGGCGGTGGAAGCCGAGGTCGACGCCCAGGCGAAGCACCTGGAGTCCTCATCGGGACGGCTCAGCCAGGATCAGCTCTTCTCGCTGCTCCAGTCCCGCGAGTCGCGGCAGGCGCGCTTCGATCCCACGCCCGTGGTCCTCTGCACCGTCTTCTTCAGTTGTGTGCTGACGGGCTTCCTGGCCTGGCTGTGGGCCGCGGATCGCAAGGCGCGCCGGATCCACGAGACGGTGCGGCTGGTGGTGGAGAAGGGGGCGGAGATTCCCCCGGGGTTGCTCACGCCGCCCCGGAACGAGCCCTCCGACCTGCGCCGAGGCATCATCCTGTCCGCGTCGGGACTGGGGCTGGCGCTGTTCCTGGCGATGATCCCGGGAGAGGAAGGGGCCTGGGGCGCGGGCGCCATGCTGCTGTTCATCGGCCTAGGACATGTGCTCGTCTGGCGTCTGCGCAACGGCAAGGGGCCCTGGGCCACCGCGCTTTCGCCCGAGCCTCGGTCCTGAGCGCCTCCGTCCATGTCCCCGTCCCCTGAAGTCCCCTCGGACGCCGAGCTCATCACCCGGGTGCTCCTCCGGGATGACCGGCGGGCCTTTGGCGAGCTGATGCAGCGCCATCAGTCCGCGGTGCGGGGCCTGCTGCGCCGCCTGACCGGGGGAGATGTGGCACGGGCCGATGATCTGGCGCAGGAGACGTTCCTGCGCGCCTACCAGGGACTGAGGGGCTACCGGGGGGGCGCGAAGTTCTCCTCGTGGCTCTACCGCATCGCGTGCAACGCCTTCTTCAGCCGCGACCGAGGCAGTCGCGAGGTCCCCATGGAGCCCCCGCTCCTGGAAGCCGGAGACACCGGGGAGGCCCCGCCGGACATGATTCTGGAGCGCCATGACCTGGAGCGGGCCCTGGTCGCGCTCAAGCCCCGCGAGCGGGCGGCGCTCGTGCTCACCTACGCCAACGAGCTGACCCACGAGGAGGCGGCCCACGTCCTCGACTGCCCCCTGGGGACGCTCAAGACCCACGTCGCGCGCGCCAAGGAGAAGCTGCGCCGGCAACTCGAGGAGGTCCCATGAATGACCGTGATGAGGAGACCCGGCTCGACACGCTCCTGCGGCACCAGGGCCTGCCCTCGCTTCCGGATGATGGCTTCCAGATGCGGGTCCTCCAGCGCCTGCCGCCCCCGGAGCGGAAGGGACGGCGCGCGCTCGTGTTCCTCCTCACCGGAGTCATGGCGATCGGGGTGCTGGTGCTCACCAGCGAGGGCGGAAACGGCGTGAAGTCCTCCCTGGAGGCCGGCAGCCTGCTCGTTCCCAGCAGCCTCGCCACCGCGCTGCTCTGGTACCTCGTGGATCGATCGAGAGGGTAAGTCCCCCGGCGCCGCTGTAGATTCCCGGTCATGTGTGGAATCGCCGGGGCCGTGGACCTGGAGGCAAGGCGTTCGTTTCCCCGCGAGCGCCTCGTGGCCATGGCGCGAGCCCTCGCGCATCGCGGACCGGACGACGAGCATCTTCACCAGGAGCCCGGCCTGGCGCTGTGTGCGCGTCGGCTCGCCCTGGTGGACCCCGAGGGAGGGCGCCAACCCCTGGCCAACGAGCGCGCGGACATCTGGGTGGCCAGCAATGGCGAGCTCTATGACGCCCCCACGCTGCGAGAGGAGTTGAGCGCCCGGGGCCACGTCTTCGCCTCGCGCTGTGACACCGAGGCGTGGGTGCACCTCTACGAGGAACATGGCGCGGGCACCTTCGCGCGGGCCCGGGGTCAGTTCGCCGTCTCGCTGTGGGACCGCCCCCGCCGGACCTTGTGGCTCGCGAGGGATCGCGTGGGCATCTGCCCGCTGTACTACACCGAGCGCGACGGCTGGCTGCTCTGGGCGTCCGAGGTGAAGGCCCTGCTCGCCTCGGGGCTCGTCCCCGCGCGTCCGGATGTCCGGGGGGTGGACCACCTCTTCTGCTTCCTCGCCGCGCCCGCCTTCCGCTCCTTCTTCGAGGGC
Organism: Archangium primigenium; assembly: GCF_016904885.1. Taxonomy (NCBI): domain Bacteria; kingdom Pseudomonadati; phylum Myxococcota; class Myxococcia; order Myxococcales; family Archangiaceae; genus Melittangium; species [Archangium] primigenium. Next base: position 2,132,267 of record NZ_JADWYI010000001.1, on the reverse strand, counting down.
ATCCGGCCCGTGCCGCCCGGCCACTTCCTCGAGGTCCGCGAGGGCCGGGTCCTCCCGCGCCGCTATTGGGACCTCGACTTCCCGGACACGGGCGAGGAGCGCCAGGAGGAGCGCACCGAGGTGCTCGTGGACGAATTGGAGGCCGTGCTCTCGCGCGCCGTGGCCCGCCGACTGCGTGCCGACGCTCCGGTCGGAGCCTACCTCAGCGGAGGACTGGACTCCACCGTGGCCCTGGCGCTCGCGGCCCGCCAGGGTCACCCCGTGCCCCGGGCCTTCACCATTGGCCTGGTGGGGGCGGGGCTCGACGAGCGGCCCCAGGCCACCGCCGCCGCCCGCGCCGTGGGGGCCGAGCTCGACACCGTGGCCCTGGACCCCACCACCATCGCCGAGACCTTCCCCGCGCTCGTCACCGCCGCCGAGGGCCCCGTGTTCGACACCGCCGCGGCGTGCCTGCTGCGACTCGCCGCCCGGGTGCGCGAGCGGGGCCACAAGGCGGTGCTCACCGGCGAGGGCGCCGACGAGGCCTTCGCGGGCTACCCCTGGTACAAATCGCACCGGGTCCTGTCGTGGGTGGAATCGCACGCGGGCGCATGGGGGCCGCGCCTGTTGCGACGCGTGCTCTTCGGGCTCGTGGGGGGACAGCGCCTGCCCCTGCCAGCGCTGCTCGGCCCGGGCCGCGGCGCCCAGGAGGATCTCTTCGATCCACTCTCGCGTGCGCGGGAACACCTCTACGGCGAGGCCCTGTGGGAACGGCTCGGGGACGCCTCGCCCCTCGAGGAGCTGGACCTGCACCACCCGAGGCGCCACCGCTGGCACCCGCTGCACCAGTCCCTCTACGTCGAGTACAAACTGCTGCTCGCGGGCCACCTGCTGGCGGACAAGGGGGACCGGGTCTCCATGCACTCCGGCGTGGAGGCGCGCTATCCCTTCCTCGACGAGGAGGTCATCGACTTCGCCGCGAGCCTGTCGCCGCGCTACAAACTGCGGGGGCTGACGGACAAGTGGCTGCTGCGCGAGCTGGCCGCGCGCCGGGTGCCCGCGACCCTGGCCCGCCGCCCCAAGGCGATGTTCCGCGCCCACCCCGTCTTCCACGGTCCGCACCGGCCCCGGTGGGCCGAGCAGTTGCTGTCGCCCGAGTCCCTGCGTGCCGCCGCCTGGTTCTCCCCGGAAGGCGTGGCCCGGGCCCAGGCGTGCATCGCCCGGCAACCCGCCTTCGCGCCCCGGCGCTACGTGCTGGAGGCGGGCCTGTCCGGGGTGGTGACGACCCAACTCTGGCACCACCTGTTCCTGGGCGGCGGCCTGTGTGAGCTGCCCGTCTGGAGCCCGCCCCCGCTGTCAGCGCAGGAGCGCGCGCACACGCGCTGAGGGAGGCGGTCCCCCCTCGAGCAACGGCCCGAGCGGCGCCGACGAGAGCGAGTGCCAGAAGAGCAGCCGGCGCGGTCCCGAGGGCGCGCGCGCGAGGGCCAGCAATCCCGCGGCGGCCTTGGCGGTATAGGTCAGGTCCAGCGCCACCCCATCCCGGGCGAAGAGGCTCCGGGCCTCCAGGGCCGCCTCGGTGGGCTGTCCATAACCGGCGCCCAACTGTCCCCGCTCCACCTCGAGGGAGCACGGAGCACTCGCGCCGGCCGCGCGGGTCAGGGTGCGCCGCGCCATCCACGCGAGCGCGCCCCGGTGCGCCGCCCAGGCGCTCCAGACGGCCACGCCCACCACCCGGCACGGGCGCCCGACCAGATGCACGCCCGCCGCGAGCCCCGCCAGCATGCCCCCCGAGCCGAGCACGCACACCATCGCCTCGGGCCACTCGGGCAGTTCCCCGCGGGCGTGCTGCAGCGCCAGTTCCTGCACCGCGGCCACGTAGCCCAGGGCCCCCACCACCGAGCTGCCTCCCGGAGGCAGGAAGTAGGGCCTCCGGCCGCGCCGCTTCAGCGCCCACAGCACGCCGAGCAGCCGGGGCACGGCGGCCCATTCGCCGCTCACGGGCAGCAGCCGACAGCCCTGGGCGGCCGTGGCCCGCAGGGAGTCACGCGCCTCGGGGGAGTCGGGGCCCGGGACGACCACGGCGGTGACCTCGAAGCCGGCCGCCCGTCCGTGAACCGCGGTGGCCAGCAGGTGGTGGGAGCCCGCGGCCCCCACGCTGACGAGGTCCGTGGCCTCCCGCGCGCGCGCATCGGCGAGCAGGGTCGCGAGCTTGCGCGCCTTGTTGCCCCCATACAGCGCATGGGTGGCGCCCTCCCGCTTGACGTACACCTCCCGGCCCACCGACTCGGACACCCACCGGGCCCGCTCGACAGGCGTCGGGGTGATGGAGAAGGCGGGCGTCATGGCCGCCATCCACAGCGCGCCAGCAACGCGAGCAAGGCCAGACTCACCTGCGCCCACGGCAATCCCCGAGGTCTCGGGGCCGGAGGCGCGCACGTGGGCAGCCGCCACAGGGCGTCGAAGTGGGCGAGGAAGTCCGCCACCAGCTCGGGACTCTCGACCTCCACGTCCGTCTCCCACCACGCGCCGTTGAAGGAGTTGGGCGTGTAGTTGGCCTGCCCGCCAATGAGCACGGCCCCTTGCTCGCTGGAGAAGGCCGCCGTCTTGAGGTGCATCATCGCCCCCGCGCCCGAGGCGTGGATCCGCAGCTCGAAGCCGGAAGGCGCCCGGGTGCGGGCGGCCTCGATCACCCGACGGTTGACGAACTGGCGCACGGCGAAGGCGTGCGGAGCGGGCAGCGGCAGGGCGCACAGGTCGTCGATGAGCACCCGCACGGAGACCCCGGCACGCGCCGCGGAGAACAGCCGCTCGAGCATCTCCAGGTCCGAGAAGTAGGTGGTGGCCACGGCGATGTGGCCGCCAGGCGGCACGCGCGTGATGGCGGCTTCCAGGCAGGGGCGGATGTGCTCGCTGTCCAGCACCCGGACCCGCGCCCGCCGCGGCGCGGGCGGAGGCAGCGCGGGGGCCTCGGGGGCCGTCAACGCCTCCAACTCGGGGCGCGGGGGCTGGGGCTGGAAGGGGGGCGAGCCCCGGGCCTCGCGGGACAGCAGGGCCAGGAGGGCGGTGCGCTGGGCCTCGTCCAGCCGCTGGGGAATCTCCAGGGCGAGCTGGAGCGCGCGGCGGGCGGTGTGCCACAGGGCCCGCGCGGCCTCGCCGTCGAAGCACAGCAGGTTCTCGTGCCAGGCGGCCGCCGCGTCGAAGAGGTTGTGCGAGGTGACCGCCCCCCACGCGCCCTGATCGATGACGAGGTTCTTGCGGTGGTCCTCCACGTTGTGGAGCGTCTGCCAGCGCTGCTGCCGGGCCACCCAGTCCCGCGCGCCGAACTCGCGCCAGCGCCGATGGAAGTCCATGCCGGGCAGCCAGGTGCGCCGGGCGTCGAAGCGGGTGTGGAAGAGGTTGGCGTTGAGCACCAGCACCCCCGCACGCTCCAGTTGGTGGCGCACCAGCTCACCCGGCAGGCGCACCCGGGTCGGATCATCGGGCGTGTTGGTGTCGAGCAGCACGACGATGAGGACGTGCGGCTCGCGTCGCCGCTTCTCCAGGAGCCATCCGCCGACCGTGCCCGCGAGGGGGAAGGTCGCATGCCCCGGGCGCAGCAGCGACAGATGGCCATCGGCGGCGAAGAGGTACATCTGCAGCACGATGCTCTCGCGCGCCATCTGGATGAGCTCGTGGAGCCGCTGGAGCAGCCCCCGCGGCTCGCCCACGTAGTCCACCTGGGGGAGCGCGCTCACGTCAGTCGGTCCAGCACGGCACGCAGCAGGCGGGCGCCCCCCAGGGGCGAGTGGGCCAGGCGGGCCGAGATGCTGCGCAACCCCATCTCGTCCGAGGTGGACAAGCGCTTGCCCAGGAGCGCGCGGGCCTGCGCGGGGCGAAGTCCCTCCTCGCGGGCGAACTGCTCGACGCCCCGCTTCCAGGCCCGGTTCATCTGCATCCCCACGCTCACGAGCAGTCCGAGCGTCAGCACGACCTGGAGGCTCACGAGCCAGCGGGGTTGCCGCTGGGCCGCGTGGGCGAGCACCCGCTCGTCCAGGGCCACGTGGCCCCGCTCCTCCCGGGCGTGCAGGCGCATCACCTCGTGCAGCGGCGCATAGGACTGCTCGGGCCGCTCGTCCATCACCACCGGGACATAGAGCGTCATCTCCTCGAAGATGGCCGCCAGCAGGAAGAAGGTGACGGACGGAGACACCCGCAGCAGCAGTCTGTCCACCCAGGTCCAGCGGTGCATCCGCAGTTGGCGCCCGGCATGGAGCTCCGGGCGCAGACGCTCCAGGACGGCGTAGAAGGCGTCCACGTGCACGCGCTCCTCGTCGACGAAGCGGCGCACCCGCCGCTCGGTCAGGGGCGCGAGCCGACCCGGGTACTGCTCGAGGTAGTCGATGACGTAGCGCTCGAAGTGGACGAAAGACTCACAACTGAAGCGCACCGCCAGATGGTTGAGGCGCACCCGCTGGCCGGGGGTGAGGAAGGAGCAATCCCCGCGCATGCGGTAGTGATGCTCGGGGATGAGGAAATGGTCGGGGACGGGGGGAGACCAATCGATGCGGCCCCAGGCCCCGGGCAGCGACGCGGACGAGGAAGGCACGGCGCTCGGGCCAACGCGAAGTTCCATAAGGGATCCGGGAGGATAGCGGGTCCGCGCCCACACGCGTAGAAAAGGCCCGCTCGCCCCCGCCCGGGACTCCTCCTCGGCTGGGCGCAAGGAATGGCCTGACGATGAAAACCCTCGTGGCTGGATTGCTCTGGTTCTCCGCCCTCGGCAATGGCCTGCTCGCCGGGCTCTATTTCGCCTTCTCCGCCTTCATCATGACCTCGCTCGCCCGCCTCGACCGGGCGGCGGGCATCTCGGCGATGAACGCCATCAATGTCGAGATCGTGCGCTCGCTGTTCATGCCGGTGTTCCTGGGCACCACGGTCGCGGGCGCCGTGCTCGCGGGTCTCGCCCTCATGCGCTGGGGTGAACCGGGCGCGCTGCCCATGCTGCTCGGTGGCCTCCTGCAGGTGCTCGGCATGTTCGCCGTGACGGTGGCATTCAACGTCCCCCTCAACAACGCACTGGCCGCCGTCGCCCCCACCAGCGCCGAGGGCGCGACGCTCTGGGCCCGCTATCTGGAGGACTGGACGCGCTGGAACCATGTCCGAACGCTCGCCTGCACGGGTGCGACCGCGCTCCACATCCTCGCCCTCGTGGCGCGTTGAAGCGCGGTTTTCAATCCAGCCAGACCGCGAGGGGACAGGCCTCGATGAAGGCGCGCGTGGCGGCGCTCATGCCACGGCGGCTCGGCATCAAGGCCGTGAGGGTCGAGTCGGCGGTGACCCAATCCGGCAGAACGTGCAATGCGAAGGCGTTGATGTTTTGGATGGGGTTGTCCGAGTCCGAGAAGTTCATGGTGACTCGGTCTTCTTGAAGACGGGAACTGCCGGGTCGTTGTGTTTGCCCATCTTCTCCGTGATGGTGACGTGGACGTCCCGTTTCCTCGGGGTGATGCCATACACCGGGCTCTTGCGACGATCGGTGCTCGCATCGCTATTCAGACACAGGCTGACCGTGCTGTCGGGAGCACCTCCATGCTGAAGTCGAGGCAGTCGTCATCCGCGCGAGTGGAGTGGAACGCCGGGCCGCCCGTGGGCACGTTGCCCTTGAGACAGGAGCAGGTGTGGGATTCACTGCCAACATGCGCGAGAAGGTTCCCTTCACCCCGCTCGTTCGTTGCGTTCTCGTTGTCACCGGCATCGCCGTGCTGCACGCGGGTTGCAAGAAGGACGAGCAACCCGCTGCGCCGCCGACGCCCTCCGCTCCCCCCGCCGTGGCGGCACGAGCCGCGCCCGTGCCACCCGAGGAGACCTACACGCTGTCGAACGTGAGGCTCCGCTATGACGAAAACGAGTCGAAGCTGACCCTCTCGTACGACGTCCGCAACCAGGGCGCCCAGCGCGTCCGGGCACTTCTCTGTCTGGATTCCGTGGACAAGGAGGGATATCTGGTCGAGCAGGGAAATGTCTTCGACCGGCTCAGCCTGCGGGCGGGAGACTCCGACCAGGTGACCGACGAGTCGGATTTCCTCTCCGCGGAAAGCTGGCGAGCGGCGGAGTTCTTCCGACTCTACGTGGGCAAGACGTCCTGCCTCCCCACGGCCGAGCGGCTGAGCGCACTCATTCTCATGGACAAATCCGGACAGGAGCTTCCGACCGATGCTCGGCCCGAGCCCAAAGTCTCTCCAGCCGATAGCGGTGAAGCCACCGGTCCCTGGTTCAAGCTCGAGGAGGTTCAGCTCACCCAGAACGAACAGGACGAGGTGACGGTGGCCTACAAAGTCACCAACCTCGTGAAGGGCCGCGTGACTGGGCATTTGTGCGTCCGACTCATCGATGACAAGCGATGCGACTGCAAGAGCCTCGATTACGCAGAGTCCCCGGCGCTCACCCAGGGCTCGGGCGCATCGGAGCGGCGCACCAGCCGACTCGAACTCACCCACGAGGAGAACTGGGACAAGGGACACTACCTCGTCGCGTATATGGCCCAGCTCGGGTGCACGACCCCTGTCGAGCAGAGCGCCAGCAACGTCCTCACCTTGCTCAAGCCCAGGAACATCCACGCACCGGCGAAGCCCGAGGAGCCGGACGCGGAGGAAGAGCACTAGAAGGGCGTGAAAGAGGCGCGTTGCCTGAGAAAGGCGAAGGGCGCGGACCCCGTGGATTTCTCCGTGGGATCCGCGCCCTTCTGATGGTCGGGGAGACAGGATTCGAACCTGCGACCCCTTGGTCCCGAACCAAGTGCTCTACCAGGCTGAGCCACTCCCCGTCACCGTACGTGCCTTCGCCGGAACTGCTTTCGGGCCGTCGAAGCAGGCGGGGATGTACCCGACCCGCCCGGCTGAGTCAACGCCCTTCCCTCCGCTTTTCATCCGCCCCCCGTTTTCCGGGTAGGGAGCGACCCATCGGTCCCGCATGACCCAGGCCCCGCTCGCCTAACCCCTCTATTTTCCCGGAAATCCCGGATGGAACGACGCTTGCTTGGCACTCCTTTGAACCGCGCAGCCACCCCCGAGGCCCCCATGCTCTCTCCGATCGTCCTGATCTCCGATGATGAGCCCCTCGTGGTGTCGGCGCTCGCCCGGGAGGCCCGCCGCACGGGCCTCGCCTCCGTGGCGGACACCACCTCCCGCCACGTGCTGGAGCTGGCCCGGCAGCACCGCCCCGCCGTCATCATCCTCGACATCCACCAGCACGAGGACGGTCGCGATCTGCTCGCCCGGCTCAAGCAGGATCCCGAGACGCGCGCGTGCAAGGTCATCATCCTCAGCGGCGTGGAGGACCAGTTCACCCGCCATGTGTGCTTCGAGCTCGGCGCGGACGCCTACGAGGTGAAGCCGTTCGACCACACCTTCATGATGCGCGTGGCCCGTATGGCGGGCCTGTTCGCCCTGAGCGCGCAGGGCGCCGAGGCTTCACGGGCGTAGCGAGCGGATGGCCGCCGCGTAGTCCTTCGCGCCGAAGACGTACGAGCCCGCCACCAGCACGCTCGCCCCCGCCTCCACCACCTTCTTGGACGTCTCGGCGTTGATGCCGCCGTCCACCTCGATCTCCGTCTGTAGTCCTCGCGCGTCCAGCATCGCGCGCAGGCGCCGCACCTTGTCCACCGTCTGGGGGATGAAGCCCTGGCCGCCAAAGCCCGGGTTGACGCTCATGAGCAGCACCATGTCCACGTCCCCCAGCACCTCCTCGATGGCGGACAAGGGCGTGGCGGGGTTGAGCACCACCGACGGCCGCGCCCCCGCGTGGCGGATCTGCTGAATCACCCGGTGCAGGTGCGTACACGCCTCCGCGTGCACCGTGAGGATGTCCGCCCCCGCCTTCACGAAGGCGTCCACGTACTTCTCCGGCTCGACGATCATCAGGTGGACGTCCAGCGGCCGCGTCGCCGCCTTCTTGATGGCCTCCACCACCACGGGCCCCAGGGTGATGTTGGGCACGAAGCGGCCATCCATGACATCCACGTGAACCCAGTCCGCGCCAGCGGCCTCCACCGCGCGAACCTCCTCGGCCAGGCGACCGAAGTCCGAGGACAACAGCGAGGGCGATACGAGTACGCGACGGGTCATGCCGGCTACTTAGTCACTTCCCGGCGCGCCGGGTACTGGCTCGTTCGAGGAGCGTCCGGGCGGGAGGGGCCGGTTGGTCACGGGCGGGGCCGTGCTAAGAAGAGCCCTTGTCGTCCGCGCGCCCGCCCCTTCCGGAGTCCTCCTTGGTGCTTCCACAGAGCCAGCCGCCGCCCAGCCCCCCCGACCTCAATCGGCGCCTCAAGAAGCTGACGTCCATCCTGGACGTCGCCAAGGCCATGAGCGCCGAGCGGGACCTGGACTTGCTGCTGCCGCTCATCCTCTACGAGGCCAGCAAGGTGGTGGAGGCCGACCGGTGCTCGCTCTTCGTGCTGGACCGCGAGCGCAACCAGCTCTGGAGCAAGGTGGCCCAGGGCTCCAAGAATGAAATCCGCCTCCCGGTGGGCAGCGGCATCGCCGGCCAGGTGGCCGAGACCGGCGAGGTCATCAACCTGCCGGACGCCTACGCCGACGAGCGCTTCAACCGCTCCTTCGACACCCTGAGCGGCTACCGCACCCAGAGCGTGCTCTGCGTGCCCATGCGCGACGCCAACGGCGAGGTGACGGGCGTCATCCAGGCCCTCAACAAGCTCAACGGCCAGCCCTTCGACTCCGAGGACGAGGAGCTCCTGCTCGCCCTGGGCGCCCAGGCCGCCGGCGCCATCGAGAACGCGCTGCTCCACGAGGACATCAACCGCCTGTTCGAGGGCTTCGTCTCCGCCTCCGTGGTGGCCATCGAGTCGAGAGACCCCACCACCGCGGGCCACTCGGGCCGCGTGGCCAACCTCACCGTGTCGCTCGCCCGCGCGCTCGAGCACGTGCACACCGGGCCCTACGCCCACACCCGCTTCAGCCACAGCGAGTTGCAGGAGCTGCGCTACGCCTCGCTCCTGCATGACTTCGGCAAGGTGGGCGTGCGCGAGCCCGTGCTCGTCAAGGCCGAGAAGCTCTACCCCTCGGAGATGGACGCCCTGCAGGCGCGCTTCCAGCTCGCGCGCAAGGACCTCCAGCTCAAGAGCTACCGTCGGCGGCTCGACGCCGTGCGGGTGCGCGGCACCCACCACCTCCCGGAGATCGACGCCGAGGAGGACGCCCGGCTCGTCCAGGAGATGAAGCACCTGGACGAGGTGCTCGAGTTCGTCCTCACCTGCAATCGGCCCACGGTGCTCGCCCAGGGCAACTTCGAGCGCCTGCACGAGCTCAAGCACCTGCGCTTCGACGACGCGTTCGGCCAGGAGCGGCCCCTGCTCATCGACCGGGAGATCACCTCGCTGTCGATCGCCAAGGGCACGCTCTCCGAGGAGGAGCGCCGGGAGATCGAGAGCCACGTGGAGCACACCTACCGCTTCCTCACGCAGATTCCCTGGACGCGCAACCTGCGCCGCGTGCCGGAGATCGCCTACGCGCACCACGAGAAGCTCAACGGCTCGGGCTACCCGCGCGCCGTGCCCGAGCTGTCCATCCCCGTGCAGTCGCGCATGATGTCCATCACCGACATCTACGACGCGCTCACCGCGAGCGACCGGCCCTACAAGAAGGCCGTGCCGCACACGCTCGCGCTCGACATCCTCTCGCGCGAGGTGAAGAGCGGTCAGCTCGACGCCGACCTGTTCCGCATCTTCGTGGAGGCCGAGGTGGCCCAACGCATGCAGAAGGAAGCCCAGTCGGGCTAGGCGCTACCGCCCGGGCCTTCCGAGAAGAAGGCCCGGGGAACTTCCGTCTCAGCCGCCGATGATGTGCAGGCGGAGGCTGTTGATCTTCCCGGGCTGGCCCACGGGCGCGCCGTAGACGATGACCACGCGGTCACCCTTGCGCGCGAGGCCGCGGGACACGAGCTCCTCTTCCACGCGGCGCACCATGGCCTCGGTGTCCTGGATGGGCTCGAGCACCCGGGGCACCACGCCCCAGAGCAGCGCCAGGCGGCGGCGCACTTCCTGGTTGGGGCTGAAGGCCACGATGGGCACCGACGGCCGGTAGTGCGCGAGCAGGCGCGCCGTCACACCCGACAGCGTGAAGGCCGCGATGAGCGAGGCCCCCGACTGCTTGGCGGCGTGGCACGCGCTCGCGGCGATCACGTCCGGGAAGTGCGAGGGCATGCCCACCGGCGTGCTCGAGGGCCGCGTGAGCTGCTGGGCGCGGATGGTGGACTCGGCCGCGAGCACGATGCGGTCCATCATCTGCACCGACTCGATGGGGAACTTGCCGCTGGCCGTCTCGCCCGAGAGCATCACCGCGTCGGCCGAGTCGAAGATGGCGTTGGCCACGTCGCTCGCCTCGGCGCGCGTGGGCCGCGGGTTGTCGATCATCGAGTTGAGCATCTGCGTGGCCACGATGACCGGCAGGCCCCGGAGGTTGCAGCGGCGGATGATGTCCTTCTGCACGCTGGGCACTTCCTCGGGCGGAATCTCCACGCCCAGGTCACCACGCGCCACCATCACGCCGTCCGTCTTGTCCAGGATGGCGTCCAGGCGGGCGATGGCCTCGGGCTTCTCCAGCTTGGCGATGATGGGCACCGACTGGCCGATCTCCGCCATGGCCGCGCGCGCCATGTCGATGTCCGCGGGCTGACGCACGAAGGACAGGGCGATGTAGTCCACGCCCGCCTTGATGCCGAACACCAGGTCCTCGCGGTCCTTGGGGGTGAGCGCGTCCGCGCGCACCGCCACGCCCGGCAGGTTGATGCCCTTGTTGTTCTTGAGCGTGCCGCCGTGGATGACCTTGGTGCGGATGAGCTTCTTCTTGTCCGTCTCCAGGACCTTGAGCTCCAGCAGGCCGTCATCCAGGAGGATGCGGTCGCCCGGGTTCACGTCCGACGCCAGGTGCGCGTAGGTGGTGGAGACGATCTCGTCGGTGCCCTTGACGCTCTCGTCGGTGGTGATGAGGAACTCACCGCCCTCCTTGAGCTCGGTGCTGCCGGTGATGAAGCGGCCGGTGCGGATCTTCGGGCCCTGGAGGTCTCCGAGGATGCCCACCGCCTTGCGGCACTTGAGCGAGGCCGCCCGGAGCTTGGCGATGTTCTCGGCGTGCTGCTCGTGACTGCCGTGGGAGAAGTTGAGCCGGGCCACATCCATTCCGGCTTCGATCAGCGCCTCGAGCATTTCCTGGCTCTGGCTGGCGGGACCAAGGGTGCAAACAATCTTCGCGCGTCGCATGGCGGCGGAGAATCGGGTCGAGCCACACAAAGGGTCAAGCGACGTCGCCGCGAGCCGGTCGATCGGTAAATTGGTAAAGCGCCGAGCGTTCAGCCGCGCAACAAGAGGTTCAGGTTCTCCCGTTCCCAACGCAGTGCGGCAGCGTAGAGGGGGAACGTCTTCTCGCGCTCCCGGAAGGCGCGCGGATGGTGCACGCGGCGGCCCGTGGCGTTGGCGCTGGGGAAGAGCTGGTGGAGCATCTCGTGGAAGATGATGAACTCCACGAAGAAGGAGGGCACCTCGGGGCGATCCAGCGCCGGGTGGATGCGGATCTCCCGCGTCTGGTGATCGTAGACCCCCAGGCGGATGGACTTGCGGCGGCGGCGCGGGGGCATGCGGCCCCAGCCGATGCGCGCCTGGATGGTGTCCTGGAAGCAGGAGCCGTTGAGGCGATCGAAGAGGACCTGCAGGTCGAAGTGGCTGCCGCGCGGATCGAGGTCGGCCTCGGCCGCGTGGCGCTCCTGGCGGATGCGCGGCTGCTGGCCCCGGATGTAGTCGTCCAGCACGCCGCCGGCGACCCGGTTGCCGCGGCCGGCGTAGTCCGCCACCGCGCGCACCACGCCCTCGGGCGCGTCCAGGAACATGTGGTGCAGGCGCAGTTGCAGCACGTTGGCGCTGCGCCGGAAGGACACCATGGTGGAGCGGTTGTCCGTGACCGACAGCCGCACCGGCATGCGCAGGTTGGCGGACAGGTAGTAGGCGAGCGTCTCCGCGCGCGCCCACAGCTCCTCCCGGGTGGGCTCGGGCGTGAAGGCCCAATCCTCGGGCGACTCGGGCGATTCGGGCGCGAGGGCCACCGGCCGCACGGGCGGCTCGCGCGGCACCGAGGCGAGGCGATGGGAAGCGTCGACCCCACGACGCACGGCCGACGACATGCCCTCCTCCGCGGAGGAAGCACGTGGAACGAAGTAGGAAGGAGGGGTCGGGAGCGACGACACGCGGGCCCCATCGTACCCGTCGGCCTCCGGGACTCAAGGCCGGCGGCGCTCGCCCGCCCGGCCACCGTCACCCCGTCAACCCCGGCCGTGTCGCCCCGTCTCACCGGCGAGCACTTCCCCCAAGGCCTCCACCTGCTCGCGCGTGGTGCCGAACAGCTCCAGCACGCCGTCCATGCTGTCGGCCTCCTCCACCGCCAGGCAGGCATCGCCCCCGGCCCGGGCCTCGGACAGGTCCCCGTAGCGGCCCATCTGCACGCTCCAACTGCCGTCCGGCCAGCGCTCGAAGGGGTAGAGCCGACACGCCACGGGCCGCACCTCCGCGGGCAGCACGCAGCCCTTCCCCGGCGCGTGGAACACACAGGCGCCCGCGCGCGTGCGCAGCGTCAGCCGCACCGGCGCGCGGGCGAAGTACCCCCGGTAGAGCGGACGGCGCGCCTCGTACTCCGCCGCCTCCTCGTGCGAGAGGACTTCCTCGTCGACGAAGCGCCGGGCGGCGAGCCGCGTGTGGGCCTGGATCCGCTCCACGTCCGCGCGCGTGAGCGTGGCCAGGCGCTCGCCCTCCTTCACCTCGCAGCACGAGGCCCCGAGCAGCCGCGGACAGCGGGCACAGACGGAGCCCTGCGGCACCTCGCCCGTCATGAGGCCACGGGCGCCTCTCCGCCGCGCGTCTTGAGCAGCCGCTCCAGGCGCTCGGCCTCGCGGCGCACCACCAGCGTCTTCTCGCGGGTGTAGAGCACCTGGCCCGGCGCACCGCCCTTCACCTTCTTGACGAACTTCACCGGCACCCAGCTCACCTCGCCCCGCGGCTCGCCCTTGGCCCCCGAGTGGTGCAGCGCCAGGTGCGCCGCGTCCAGGAGCACCTCCTGGGACACCTCCACCCCCTTGGGCAGGGGCACCACCACGTGGCTGCCCGACAGGCCCCGCGCGTGCAGCCACAGGTGTCCCGGCCGCGCCACCTTGAAGGTGAGCGTGTCGTTGTCCTCGCCGCCCTTGCCCACCCAGATGCGCTGGCCCCCGTGCCCCACGTACTCCTTGAAGGGCCGGGCCTCGGGCGGACCGTCCTCGCCCGCCGGCTGGTGCAGCACCTCCACCTGCGCGAGCAGCGCCGCCTCGTCCATCTCCTCCACCTGCCGCAGCGCCTCCTGGGCGTGCGCCACCTCGCGCGCCAGCTCCGCCTCGCGCTGGCGCGCGTGCTCCACGCCCCGCATCAGCCGCCGGTACTGGTGGAAGTGCCACTCCACCTCCTCCTTGGGCGTGCGCCTGGGGTCCAGCGTCACGTGGACTTCCTCCATGCCCGCCTCCGTATAAGAGGTGAGCACCACCTCCCGGGCCCCGCGCTTGAGCTGGTAGAGGTTCTGCGTGAGCAGCTCGCCGAGTTGGCGGTGCCGCTCGGCCTCCGGGCCCCGCGCCGCCTCCGCGCGCACCTTCTCCAGCGTCCGCCCCGAGCGCTTGAGCCGCGCCCGGTAGGGCAGCGCCAACCGCCGACGGATGATCTCCGCGCGGCTCGCCTTGTCCTTGGGCCCGAGGAGCCGCTCGGCCGCCTCCGCCAGGGGCAGGAGGTCATCCGGCTTGGGCTCCAGCCGGGAGGGTTGGGCGCGCGTGCGGGCGATCACCTCGTCGTTCACGGGCGCGGGCGGGGCCCACAGTCCACCGGGGTGCAGGGCCCGGCGCTGGGCGAGGCCGTCCCCCGAGAGCATCAACACCCGCTGGGAGTCGGCCGCCAGCAGCACCAGGCCCCCCGGCGCGCCCACCTCCAGCACCAGGCGCCGCCGCGACTCGTCGCTCTGCAGGTCCAGCGTCACCGTGCGGCCCGCCTCCGACCAGGAGAGCCCGGCGAGCTTGAGCCCCACCAGTTCCTGGCGCAGCCAGCGCTGGAAGGGCGCGGGCTCACCCGGCGTGGGGAAGCGCTCGGCGGCGACGGAGAGGCGCGACAGCTCGCCCTCCGCGCACAGGCACACGAGGACGGAGCGCCCGGGCACGCGGCACTCCAGGTAGACGAGCCGGGGCAGCGGACACCAGGCCTTCTGCACCACCGCACCCGTCAGCCGCGCGGCCACCTCCGCCACCACCTGCTCCCACTCCGAGGGACGTAGAGCCACGGCACGGCCTCCTCTGGCGCTAGAAACACGAACGGCCCGGCGGAGAATCCGCCGAGCCGTTCAAACTGCGCCAGATCAGTGGGCTGAGTCTAGCCTTCGTCCTCGGCGGGAGCGGCCTCGGGGGCCGTCTTCGCCGTCCGCTTGCGGGCGGGGGCCTTCTTGGCGGCGGTCTTCTTGCCCGCGGCCTTCTTGGCCGTGGTCTTGCCGGCCGCCTTCTTCGCGGTGCGGGGAGCGGCGGTCTTGCGGGTGGTCTTCTTCGCGGCGGTCTTCGCGGTCTTCGCGGTCTTCTTCGTCGCCGGCTTCTTCGCGGTCTTCTTCTTCGCGGCCATCTTAAAGCCTCCGTTTGTTACCGCCACTCGCTAGGAGTGGGGCCTGCACTCGGCTGAGGAGTGCTTGTGGTGAAGAGTAGAGATGCCTTGCCAGTGTGTCAACGCATGGTGATGTAGTGCAACGCGTGGCGTGCCGATTTTTCGGCATCGCGCGCGTTCGAAGGCCCCGAAACGGGGGAATGAACGCCACGCGCGTGCGCTCCGGAGCCGAATTCTCGGCCCTCGCCGCGTTTCGCGGCACTTCGACACAGGGCTTCAGGCCTGTAGCGCGCGGGGATGCGCGTGCGTACTGTCGCGCTCGCGATGAGTGCTCACGACAGGACCTTCCCCCCCGACTTCACCTTCGGCGTCGCCACGTCCGCGTACCAGGTGGAGGGCGGCATCGAGAACGACTGGGCCGAGTGGGAGCGCGGCGGAAAGCTCAAGGAGGCCCACGCGAGATGCGGGCGCGCGGTGGACCACTGGAACCGGTACGAGGAGGACTACGGCCTGGCGCTGGACGTGGGGGCCACGGCCTTCCGCATGTCGCTGGAGTGGGCGCGCATCGAGCCCGAGCGCGGCCTCATCGACGGCGCCGTGCTCGAGGGCTACCGCGAGCGGCTGCTGCGGATGAAGGCCCGGGGCCTGCGCCCGGTGGTGACGCTGCACCACTTCACGCACCCCACCTGGTTCCACCGCGACACGCCCTGGCACCTGCCCCAGAGCGTGGAGGCCTTCCGCGCCTATGCGCGGGCGGTGGCGCCCCTGCTCGTGGGGCTGGACGCCCTGGTCATCACCCTCAACGAGCCCATGGTGCTGCTGCTCGGCGGCTACCTGCAGGGGCTCATGCCCCCGGGGCTCACCGACGGGCCCAAGACGATGGCGGCGCTCACCAACATGGTGCGCGCCCACGTGGCCGCGCGCGAGGAGCTGCTCGCGGTGCTCGGCCGGGTGGAGATCGGCATCTCCCAGAACACGCTCGCCTTCGCGCCGGACCGACCCTGGCACCCGCTGGACCGGGCCATCGTGCGGCTGGGCGCCCAGGCCTACAACCACGCCTTCCACGAGGCCCTGGTGTCCGGGAAGCTGCGGGTGAACATGCCGGGCATCGGCTCGGCGCGCGCGGACATCCCCGGGGCCCGGGGCGCGTGCGACTTCATCGGGATGAACTACTACACGCGCGCCCACCTGCGCTTCCTCACCCGCGCGCCCTTCCTCGCCTTCCAGTTCCGCGACCCCCACGGCCGGGGCCTCACGGACATTGGCTGGGAGCTGTGGCCCGAGGGCTTCGGCCAGGTGCTGCGCGAGCTCAAGCGCTACGGGCTGCCGGTGTGGGTGACGGAGAACGGCGTGGATGACCGCGGGGGCGAGCGCCGCGCGGCCTACCTCCACGACCACTTGAGCCAGGTGCTCGCCGCGCGCGCCGAGGGCGTGGACGTGCGCGGCTACCTCTATTGGAGCCTGCTCGACAACTTCGAGTGGCTGGAGGGCTGGGGGCCGCGCTTCGGCCTGTACCACGTGGACTTCGACACGCTCGAGCGCCGCCCCACGCCGGCGTGCCACTACTACAAGGAGGTGGCGACCACGCGGCGGCTGCCCCCGGTGCTTCAGCCCAGCGCGGCGCGGTAGTCCACGTCCTGCTCCTCGCCCGGGCCCTGGGGGTCCACGCGCGCGGCGGCGAAGAAGCGGCGCACGGCGTCGCGCACGGCCTCCACCGAGTCGAGCTGGTTGACCTCGTGGCGGAAGGCGGCGGCGCCGCGCAGCCCATGGCCGTACCAGGCCAGGTGCTTGCGGAAGGTGCGCACCCCGGACAGGGACTCGCCATCGAAGCGCAGGTGGGCCTCGAAGTGGCGCAGCACGCCCTCGCAGCGCTCCTCGGGCTCGGGGGCGGGCCCGCCGAGCAGCTCCCGGAAGAGCCAGGGGTTGCCGAGCGCCCCGCGGCCAATCATCACGAAGTCACAGCCCGTGGTGTCCAGCATGCGCCGCGCGTCCTCGCACGTCTTCACGTCCCCGTTGCCGATGATGACCTGGTCGGGGAAGTGCTGCTTGAGGTCGGCGATGACTCGCCAGTCCGCCAGGCCCGTGTAGGCCTGGGCCCGGGTGCGCGGGTGCACGGCGAGCGCGGCGCACCCCGCGTCGAAGAGCACCTCGGCCATGCGCAGGTAGTTCTGCTGGGTGGCGTCCCAGCCCGAGCGGATTTTACAGGTGACGGGCAGGCCCGTGGCCTCGCGGATGCCCCGGACGATGAGCCCCGCCCGCTCCGGGTCGCACAGGAGGGCGCTGCCCGCGCCGTTCTTGGTGATCTTCTTCACCGGGCAGCCCATGTTGATGTCGATGATTCGCGCGCCGTGCTGCTGGCCCGTCACCGCCGCGCGCGCCATGGCCTCCGGGTCGCCCCCGTACAATTGGAGGCTGTAGGGGCGCTCCACCTCGGGATCGAAGCGCAGGTACTTCAGGGTGCGCTGGTTGAGGCGCATGAGCCCCTGGGAGCTCACGAGCTCCGTGGGGCAGAGCGCCGCCCCCATCTGGAAGGCGATGACGCGAAAGGGCATCTCGCTCACCCCCGCCATGGGCGCGAGGATGAAGGGGTTGGGCAGCGTGTAGGGGCCGATGCGGAGCATGTGCTGGCCCACGCTAGCGGATTAGCTGGATTGTTCCAGCCCGGGGGCACGGCCTGCGCGAACGGCGGCCTTTGGTTAAGGTCGCCCCCATGCTGCGCTTCCGCCTCGGAGACATCCCCGTCGAGGTCCGCTTCTCGCACCTGCTCTTCTGCGTGCTCCTGAGCACGTTGATGGTGCGGGACATGCCCGTGCTCGAGCCGGGCGTCTGGCCCTACGTCGCGTTGCACGACACGGCCCACCCCGCGTACGGCCGGACCACACTGCTCGTCGCGCTCGGCTGGGTGGGGCTGCTCTTCAGCGCGGTGCTGGTGCACGAGCTGGGGCACGCGCTGATGCTGCGCGCCTTCGGGCTGCGGCCGAGCGTGCGGCTGCTGTGGCTCGGCGGGCACACGCGGCCCCAGACCCCGGCGTCCCTGCGCTGGTACCAGCACGCGCTGTTCACCGCCGGAGGCCCCCTGGCGGGCTTCTTCCTGGCGCTCGGTGCCCTGGGCGCGTGGCGCTACTTGGCGCCCCCGGACGCCCATGCCGCCCGCTTCCTGCTCAGCTGGTGCTTCGTCATCAACTTCTTCTGGACCCTCTTCAACCTCATCCCCGTGCCCACCCTGGATGGGGGCACCCTGGTGACGACGCTCGCCACGCGCTTCTTCGGCAAGGCGGGCTTCCTCGCCGCCCAGTTCGGGGCGCTGGTGCTCTGCGTGGGGGTGGTGGCCTTCGGGGCCCAGCGCGCCCCGGTGCTCGCGCTGCTCTTCGGGCTCTACGGACTGCAGGCGCTGCGGCTGTTCCTCTCCGCGGCGCGGGGCCAGTTGCGGGTGGAGCCGAGCCCGGTGCCCGCCCCGCTCGCCGACGCCCTGAAGCAGGCCCGCGGGGCGCTCGCGGACGGGCGGCTGGACGAGGCGCGCGCGGGGGGCCGACGCCTGCTGGAGACGCCGGAGTTGCCCCCGGAGTTCGTCTCGCGCGCCCACCACCTGCTCGGCTGGGTCGCCCTCAAGGAGGGCCAGGGCCGCGCGGCGTTGGATCACTTCTCCCAGGTGCGGCGCCACCCGGTGGAGACGCACGCGCTCGCCGCGGCCTTCTCGCTCCTGGGCGACGAGCCGCGCGCGCTCGCGTTGTGGGAGATGGCCTGGAGCGAGACGCACCACCCCACCGTGCTGCACGAGTACGCCGGCTCCCTCATCCGCGCCGAGCGGGTGCAGGCGGCGCTCGGGCTGCCTGGCGTCCAGCCGGAGGCGGCCTTCCTGTGCGCCGGACGCACGCTCTTCACCCGAGGCGCCTTCTCCGAGGCGGCGGCGGTGTCCGAGGCGGGGCTCGCGCATGCGCCCGCTCCGCGCCTCGCCTATGACGCGGCGTGCGCGCACGCCCGGGCGCGTCATCTGGGTGACGCGGTGCGCATGTTGCGGCGCGCCGTGGAGCTGGGCTTCGAGGATGTGTCCTATGCCGCATCCGACGAGGACCTGGCCCCGCTGCACGGGCATCCAGAATTCGAAACCTGGCTGGAGGGCCTGCGGAAATCTCCGAGCGCCTGACACGGCCATGACACGGGGAGGTGTTGATGCGGAATGACGCTGGGCGCACGTGTGCCCGGCCCGCTTCCGCATGAGGGCTCCGTGACCGCACCCACCTCCACCTCCCCATCCGAGCGCGACGAGAAGATCAACTGGCTGGCGTCGCTGCCGTTCATCGGCATCCACCTGATGTGTCTCTTCGTCTTCGCCACGGGCGCGCGCCCCGTGGACGTGGCGGTGTGCGTGGGGCTGTACGTCTTTCGCATGTGGGGCATCACCGCCGGCTTCCACCGCTACTTCAGTCACCGGGCGTACAAGGCGGGCCGCGGCTTCCAGTTCTTCCTGGCGCTCGCGGGCACGCTCGCCCTGCAGAAGGGGCCGCTCTGGTGGGCGGCGCACCACCGCCACCACCACCGCCACTCGGACCAGGAGCAGGACATCCACTCGCCCCTGCAGCGCGGCTTCTGGTGGAGCCACGTGTCGTGGATCCTCAGCGACAAGTACAACGCCACGCGCTACGAGAGCATCAAGGACTACGCGCGCTTCCCGGAGCTCGTGTGGCTCAACAGGTGGCACGCCCTGCCCGGGCTCTTGCTCGCCGTGGCGCTCTACTTCCTGGGCGGCTTCTCCATGCTGGTGTGGGGCTTCTTCGTGAGCACCACCCTGCTCTACCACGGCACCTTCACCATCAACTCGCTCAGCCACGTGTTCGGCAAGCGGCGCTACAAGACGACGGACACCAGCCGCAACAACTGGCTGCTCGCGCTCATCACCCTGGGCGAGGGCTGGCACAACAACCACCACTACTACCAGAACACCGCCAACCAGGGCTGGTTCTGGTGGGAAGTGGACCTGAGCTACTACTCCCTCAAGGCGCTGTCCTGGGTGGGGCTGGTGAAGGATCTGCGCACCCCGAGCGAGCAGGTGAAGCTGTCCCACCTCAAGTACACCGCCGAGGAGCGCGCGGCGCTCAACGCCCCCCAGCGCACCTCGTGGTTCGCCCCCATGGCCGCGCGCAAGAAGGCCGCCGAGGAGAAGGTGCGCGAGGCGCTGGCGGCCGCGGCCGACAGCCTGCCCACCTCGGCGCCCACGCCCCAGGCGCTGCTCAAGCGCCGATAAAGCCGGCCGCCCCGTTTCGCGGCCACGCTAGAGTGGGGGACGTCGCACGCCGACGCTCCCCCGCCCCCCTTTCCGTGAAACCGCCCTCCCCGCCCGCGCGTACCGCCCATGTCCCGGCGCCCTCCGACCCCTCCGCCGGTGACTCGGACGAGGTGCTGATGGAGCGGTTTTGCCAGGGCGAGGCCCAGGCCTTCGAGGTGCTCTTCCAGCGTTACGCGGGCCCCCTGAGGGGCTACCTGACGCGGCTCACCGGCCAGGTGCCGGTGGCCGAGGACTTGTGCCAGCAGACCTTCCTGTCCCTCGTCCAGGCACGCGGGCGCTTCGTGCCCGGCTCGCGGGTGAAGCCCTGGGTGTACGCCATCGCCACCAACGCGGCGCGGGACTGGCGGCGGCGGGGCAAGCACCCCGAGGAGCTCACCGACGGGGGGGAGCTGCCCGCGCACGTGGCCTCCGAGCAGGACGGCCCCCGGGACCACGGCCTGGAGCAGTCGGTGCGGCGCGCGCTCGAGCAGCTGCCCGAGGGCCAGCGCCTGCCCATCCTCCTGCACCGCTTCGAGGGCCTGGGCTTCGCGGAGATCGCCCAGGTGCTGGGGCTCACGGAGTCGGCGGTGAAGGTCCGGGCCCATCGCGGCTATGCCCGGCTGCGCGAGTTGCTCGCCTCCCTGCGAGCGGAGATGAACGGATGAGTCCCGACTGTTCGCGGGTCCTCGAGGCCCTGGGCGCGCCGCTGCCCGCCGACCTGGAGGCCCACCGCGCCACGTGCGCGGACTGCCAGGCGCTCCTCGCGGGCTTCGACGCGCTCGGCGCTCCTCCCCCGGCGCCCCCGCCGACGGCGCCCGTCTCTCCGGGTCTGGAGCGGGCCCGTCACCGCGCGCTCGAGGCCCTGGCCGCCCAACCCCTGGCGCCGCCCTGGTGGCACGAGGCGCTGCGCCTGCTCGGCGTGAGCCTCGGGGTCATGGGCGTCGCGCTGGCGGTGTCCTGGCACATGGGTCGACTGCTCAACACCTCGCCCCCGGGGGTGCGGCTCGGACTGGCCGTCCTGGTGCTGCTCGCCCTGGGCGGCGGGCTCGTGGGGGCGCTCCGGCCCGCGCGGCGTCCGGGGCGCCTGGCGGTGCCCGTGACGCTGGGTGCGCTCGGCGTGGGCGGGGCGCTGGTGCTCGGCGGCTCCGGCGTCACCGTGCACACGCTCGTGCCGGGCTGCCTCGGGTGCATCGGCACCAGCCTGCTCGTGTCGGCCGTGCCGGCGGGGGTCACCCTGGGTGCCCTGCGACGGCTCGCCTTCCAGCCTGTCCGTGCCCTGGCGGCGGGGCTGGCCGCGGGGGCGGTGGGCCTCGTCCTCGTGCACCTGCGCTGTCCGGAGGGGGGAGCCGCGCACCTCACCCTGTCCCATGTGGGCCCCTGGCTGCTGGTGGGCGCGCTGGTCCCCTGGGTCCGGGCCTACCTCCCCACCCGGGTTCACGCGCCGTGAAGCCCAGGCGGCCGTCGCGGGCGTGCCATTGGAGCCCTCCCGTCCACGCGGGCGAGCGGCGGCGACTCCAACGTCCTTGAAACCCTCCAGGGGTGGACGTTTATTAGGCACACCAATGAAGGCCGAGCCTCCGCCCGTTTCCCGACTGTTCTCGCGCGAGCATCTGCGGCGCCTGATCCACACGGCCCTGCAGGCCTTCAACCGCATCCGCCTGCCCGGCCCCACGGTGCTGCCCATCGCAGGCGCGGTGGTGGGCCTGTACGCGGGCCTCGCCGCCGGCATCTTCTCCAACCTCATCGGCGTCATCCGGGGCTTCGCCTTCAACGTCGTCTGGTTGATCGATGCCGTGCGCAATCCCGGCTCGCGCATGCTGCTGTCCGCCTGGGACATGCTCATGACGGCGCGCTGGCACCTGGAGTACGCCATCATCGGCGCGCCGCTCGCGGTGGGGGCGCTGGTGCTCGCGCGCATCATCGAGCCGGGCGGTCCCCGGGACGAGGTGAAGCGCCGGCTGCGCCTGCTCGCCCTGCTGGTGCTCGGCGCGCTCGCGCTCTACTACCCGCTGGTGGCGCTCACGGCGCTCAACCGCGTGTTCGGCCACGCGCACAACACCACGGAGATATTGGCCGAGCTGCCCTGGTGGGTCTTCCTGCTGATGCCGTCCCTCGGTGGCCTGGTGGTGGGGCGCATCCTGCGCGACTACCCGGACACCCACGGCCATGGCCTGCCCGAGGTCGTCAAGGCGGTGAAGAGCAACCAGGAGCTGCCCGGCGGCTTCGGCCTGCTCAAGCTCGTCGCCAGCGCCATCACCATCGGCAGCGGTGG
Organism: Archangium primigenium; assembly: GCF_016904885.1. NCBI lineage: Bacteria > Pseudomonadati > Myxococcota > Myxococcia > Myxococcales > Archangiaceae > Melittangium > [Archangium] primigenium. Next base: position 2,110,118 of record NZ_JADWYI010000001.1, on the reverse strand, counting down.
CTCGGCGGGCCGCGAGGGCCCCATCGTCTATGGCGGCGCCGCGTTCGCCTCCACGGTGGGCCGCACGCTGGGCTTCTCGCGCCGGGAGCTCGCCATCCTGCTGGCGTGCGGCGCGGGGGCGGGCATCGCCGCGTCCTTCAACGCGCCCATCGCCGGGGCCGTGTTCGCGATGGAGATCATCCTGCGCGAGTTCGAGCTGCGCGTCTTCTCGCCCATCATCCTCGCCAGCGTGGCGGGCACGCTGGTGGGCCGGGGCACGGTGGGCACCGCGTCGATGATCAACCGCCTGGGCTACCAGATGGTGAGCGGCTGGGAGGTCATCTGCTACGTGGTGCTGGGGCTGCTGTGCGGCCTGCTCGCCTACACCTTCGTGCGCATGCTGCACCACTCGGAGGACTTCTTCGCCGGGCGCATGGAGGGGCGGCTGTCACGCTGGCTCGGCCAGCGCACCCTGTCCACGCGCGCGGGGCTCGGGGGCCTGTGCGCGGGCGTGCTCGCCATGCTCACGCCCACCGTGTGGGGCAGCGGGCACGACTACATCAACCTGGCGGCCATCGGGCACTTGAGCCTCGTGTTCCTCGTCACCGCGTGCGGGGTGAAGCTGGTGGCCACCGCCATCACCTTGGGCTCGGGCGGCTCGGGCGGCACCTTCTTCCCCTCGGCGCTCATGGGCACCATGCTCGGAGGCGCGTTCGGCACGGTGGTGCACTACCTGTTTCCCGCCAGCACCGGGCCCAGCGGCGCCTACGCCATCGTGGGCATGGGCGGCGCCATGGCGGCGCTCACCCGCGGGCCGCTCACGGGCATGATGATGCTCTACGAGCTGAGCGGCAATCACGCCATCATCCTGCCGCTCATGGTGACGTGCACCATCGCCTCGGCGCTGTGCCACTACCTCATCGAGCGCCGCGCGCCCAAGCAGAAGACGGACGCGGAGCTCTTGTCCACCACGCCCGTGAGCGCGCTCATGCGCGAGCTGTCCCCCGTGCCCGCCGGCATGCACCTGCGCCCGCTCATGGACCAGGTCATCACCACCGAGAGCGGCACCCTGCCGGTGCTCGATGGCAACGGGCGGCTCTACGGCATCGTGGAGCTGGACCAGTTCCGGGAGATCTGGCGGGACGAGGGGCTCTACCCGGTGCTCGTGGCGAGCGACCTGGCGCGCAAGGTGCCCCTGTTGTCGCCGGAGACGGACCTGGCGCACGCGCTGCAGCTGATGGACCAGGAGGACGTGGACGCGCTGCCCGTGCAGGGCACGCCGGGCAGCCTGACGTGTGGGCTGCTCACCCGCGCGCGCGTGCGGCGCTTCCTCAACTCGTACCACGCGGGCAAGCCGCTCATCCCCCACCCCGTGGCCCCCACGGAAGTGCTCAACTAGAGTGTCCCCCCGAGGCCGGGAAGCGGACTAGCGTGTCCCGCCATGAACTGGTGGACCGCGCGCGACCCCTCCGCGCTCCTTGAACACGCGCCCTCCCGCGGGCGGGCGCTCGCCGAGGCGGCGCTCGTGCTCGCCACGGTCTTCGTCCCGGCCAACCTCGCCCCGCTCGGCCACGCGCCGCTCGTCGCCGTCACCGTCCTGCTCGCGCTCGGGGGCCTCGTGCTGCTGCGGCCCTGGACGGAGTGGCGCGCGGGCCAGCCGGGGCGCGCCGGGGCCCAGGTGCTGCTCTTCCTCGTCGCGCTCGCGGCGTCCACGGGCAGCAGCTGGACCCGGGAGTCCCCCCAATCGCCCGCCCGGCTCGGGGTGCAGCACGAGCGGGCCCCGACCGGGGGCGCGCGCATCACCGCCGTGACGCCGGGCCGCCCCGCCGAGGGACGCCTGGAGGTGGGCGACCGCATCCTCGCGCTCGACGGCGCGCCGCTGTCCGCGGAGGACCCCGCGGGCGACCTGCGCACGCGCATCCGCGAGGCCGGGGGCGGCGCGGAGACGACCCTGCGCTTCACCCTGGAGCGCGCGGGCGAGGAGCGCGAGGTGGCCGTACCGGTGGGGCCCCGCGCGGGAGCGCCGCTCTTCCAGCCCGGGGCCATGACGTGGCTGTGCCTCAGGGCGCTGGGGATGATCCTCCTCGTGGCGCTGCTGCTCTGGCGCAATGGCCAGGGGCCCGCCCAGGTGGGGCTCGGTCGCGAGGGGCTCGGCCGCGAGGTGCTGCTCGGGCTGCCCGCCATCCCCGCCACCTACGCCGTGCACGTCGCCGCCTCGCTGGTCGTGGCCGTCATCGCCGTGCCCTTCAAGCTGGCCGGCCAGGAGACCCTGGCGCGCAAGGAGGTGGCGAGCGCGCTCGTGGACATGGGCCTGAGCGTGCCGGTGTTCGCCGCCGCCATGGTGCTCGTCACCGGCTTCGAGGAGCTCGCCTTCCGCGGCTTCCTCGTGCCCCGGCTGCGCGTGGTGCTCGGCGAGTGGCGGGGCGCGGTGCTCGTCTCGGCGGCGCTCTTCGGCCTGGGCCACGTGTACGAGGGCACGCTCGCGGTCTTCCAGACGGCGGCGCTGGGCGCCTGGTTCGGGGCCGTCTTCGTCTGGCGCGCCCGCCTGCCCTCGGTGATGGTGGCCCACGCGGCCTTCAACACCATCAACTTCGCCCTCATGCTGTGGCTGCACCGCTCGGGCCTGCTCGACAAGCTCACCCAGCTCGCCCCCAAGTAGGCCCCCTCCCCCAGGCACTCCATGTCCGCCCTGCTCTCCCGCCTCCTGCGCCTGTCGCCCCACACGCCGCCCGTCACCCTGGAGACCGTGCCCCGCGAGGCCTTCTCGGACGCGTTCCTCCGGGAGTTGCACGCCTTCGCCAATGGCCTGATGGCCGAGGGGCTGGAGCACTTCGGCGTGCACGCGCGCTCCAACGACGTGGTGCATGTCTTCCGCCAGGGGGACGGCGCGGGGCGCATCGTCGGCTTCCAGTTCTGGAAGGCCGAGCCCCTGGGCCTGCCCCGGGGCCGCGCCATCATCGGCGGCAAGCTGCGCATCCACCCGGACTTCCGTCAGCGGGGCCTGCACCTGCTGTCCGGGCTGACGTTCCTGGTGCAGGAGAAGCTGCGCCACCCCACGCACCAGCACTACCGCCTGTCCATCGCGAGCCCCTTCGGCTTCGTGTCCATCACCGAGGCGCTCGCCTGGTACCGCCCCTTCGAGCCCCGGCCGCGCACCGAGGAGGAGCGGGCCCTGCGCGAGGCCTTCCTCGCCCTGGCCGCGCAGAGCCACTTCGAGGTGGACGAGGCGAGCGGCCTCTTCGACGTCCACATCCACATGACGGCCGAGACGCTCGGGCGCTACCCGCCCGCGTACTTCGAGCGGCCCGCGGCCCGGGCGTACGCGGCGCTCAACCCGGACTTCCGCACCAACGGCCGCTACGTGGGCTTCTGGTTCCGCTTCACCCCGGACAACCTCGCCGCCCTCACGCGCGCCACCCTGCACCGGCTGATGGGGCGGCGCGCGCGGGGCACCCGGGCTCAGGGCGACACGTAGCGTCCGAGGAAGAGCACGTTGCCCGTGGCCACGTGCTCGATGGTGAAGAGGAAGGGCCGGTTGACGGCGAAGGGCTCGGGGACGGACGGCGGGCCCATGCCCACCTCGGTGGCGGCGGCGGCCTCGGTGCCCAGCTCGTTCACGGACACGAAGGCCTTGTGGCTCGCCGAGCTGATCGTCAGCGCCGCGCCGCGCGCCATGCCCGTGAAGTCCGCCTGGCCGGTGAAGGCCACCTCCATGCCCAGCGAGCGCAGCGGCGGGATGAGCGGCAGGGCCGTCTCCACCTCGAAGCGCGGCATCCGGAGGTCCAGGGAGCGCGAGGACAGGCGCGAGCGGACGTCCTTGAGGAAGGCCGAGGACAGCTGGCCCTCCACCTGCGCGAAGCGCCCCGCATCGGGCAGCACCACGAGCATGCGGAACTCCCGGCCCTGGTAGTCCAGGGACACCGCCTCGAAGCCCTGCCCCTTCATGTACTGCCCCGTGCCGCCCCGCATCGTGGGCACCGGGCGCGTCTGGCCGTCGAGCGCGAGGAAGGGTGCGTCGGCGGTGCCCTGCTTGGAGAAGGGCGTGGCCCACGCGCCCTTGAAGTAGAGCGCGTTGACGAGCATCAGCGCCGTGTCGGGCTTCACCCCGCCCACGGGCAACAGCTCCTTGATGCGGTTCATCGTCTGCTCGGCGACCCAGCCGTTGATCTGCTCGCGGATGGCGGGCGCGTTCTGGGAGAAGTCCACCACGCGCATGCCCGCGCCATACTGCCGGGCGAGCACGTCCAGGAAGGCCGGCTCGAACGCGAAGCCCTGCCGGCCCCAGAGGCCATTGACCACCCGGAGCGTGGGCGGCGTGCCCCCGGTGCCGCCCGCCGTGCCCGGCTGCATCGCCAGCTCCACCGCGTTCATGGCGGGGTGGTGCCGCTCCTGGGACAGCGAGAAGCCGAACACCTCGGACATCTGGGCCGCGGTCTCCCCGCGCGCGCCGGCGTACACCATGCTCAGCGCCTGGGAGATGCTGTACGGCGAGAAGAAGACGTTGGCGCCGGGCTGGCTCAGCCGCAGCAGCGCCGCGCCGAAGTCCGTGTTGCCCGCGACGGCCACCGCCATCTCCTGGGACGTGGCGCCGGGCGCCAGCTCCCGGGGCGCCGACGAGGACACGGCCTCGCCCGGCGCGCCCGTGACGGGCACCGGCGGCTCACAGAGGCAGCGCGTGTCCAGCCCCGGCGACTCCGGTGTGGGCGTGGACTCGGGCGCTGGCGCGGGCCCACAGCCCGTGAGCAGCAGCGCGGTGGCACATCCGATGGCGAATCCCCGGCGGTATGAAGTCATGCGTGTCCTCTCGAGACGGCTCGGTTCGCGCCGCGAACAAGCAAACGCCGTGCACATGCCGGGGCCGAACAACTTCAATGCCTTGCGCCCCCGCGCGCCGCCAGGGGCCCTCGGAAATCCGAGGGCCGCCCCCGCTCGCCTCAGGGAGACACGTAGCGGCCGAGGAAGAGCACGTTCTTCGTGGCCGTGTGCTCGATGAAGAAGAGGAAGGGCCGGTCCACGACGAAGGGCTCGGGCGCGGACGTCAGGACCACCCCCACGGCCGTGGCGGCGGCGGCCTCGGTGCCCTCTTCGTCCACGGCCACGAAGGCCTTGTGGCTCACCGGGCCGAGGCTCAGCGCCGCCCGCCGCATGAGGCCCGAGAAGTCCGCCTGCTCGCTGAAGGCGGCCTCCATGCCCAGCGCGCGCAGCGCGTCGCCCAGGGGCAACTCCGACTCCATCTGGAAGCGCGGCAGCGCGATGCTCATGGGCCGGGCCTTCAGGCGCGCGTGGACGTCGTCCAGCAGGCCCGAGGACAGACGCCCCTCCACCTCGGCGAAGCGCCCCGCCGCGGGCAGCACCACGAGCATGCGGAACTCCTCGCCGCGATACGCCAGGGCCACCGCCTCGAAGCCCTCGCCCGCCATGTACTGGCCGCCCTGGCCCCCCGCCATCATCGGCACGGGCTTGGACCCGCCCGACAGCAGGTGGAAGGGCACCTCGCGGGTCGCCCCCTCCTTGAAGGGCTCCACCCAGGCGCCCTTGAAGTAGAGCGCGTTGACGAGCATCAGCCGCGTCGCGGGCGTCACCCCGCCGGACTGGACCAGGTCCCGGATGCGGCCCGCCGTCTGGTCCTCGACCCACGCATTGATGTCCGCGCGGAGGGCCTCGGGCTCCTGGGTGAAGTCCACCGTCCACATCGCCGCGCCGTAGTCGCGCGCGAGCACGTCCAGGAAGGCCGGCTCGAACGCGAGCCCCTTCTGGCCCCAGGTGGCGCTCACCACGCGGAAGGCGGGCAGGGGTTTGCCCGAGCGGTCCTTGTTCGCGCGGGGCTGGAGCGCCAGGTCCAGCGCGTTGCGGGCGGGGTGCAGCCGCTCCTGGGGCAGGGAGAAGCGCAGGGCCCGCGCCATCTGCGCCTCCGTCTCGCCGCGCGCCCCGGCGTACACCATGCCCAGGGCCTGGGTGATGCTGTACGGCGAGAAGAAGACGTTGGTGCCGGGCGCGCTCAGCCTCAGCAGCTCCGCGCCCAGGTCCGTGTTGTCGGCCACCACCGTGGCCATGTCCTCCACGGCCGTGGCCTTGGGCTTGAGCACGCGCTCCTCGGACGAGCCCACGCGCTTGCCGGGCGGATCCTTGAGGGGCGGGAGTTCGGAGTCGGAACAGGCGGAGAGCAGCAGCGCGGCGGCGCAGGCCAGGACGCGGCGGGGGGAGAAGACAGCCATGGGCATTCACCTCGACGGCGAAGGGTTCACGCCCCCGGAAGCAAGGGCCATGCGCGTGGGACCCGCCGAACAACTTCAATGCCTTGCCTCCCCCGGTGCCCGACAACGCCCTCGGAATTCCGAGGCGGCCCCCTTCCCCCTTTCTCCCAAAACGAGATAAAGCCGGATTCATGACCTTCCCGACCAAGACCCGATTCCCTGTGTCGCGCCGGTTCCTGCCCCTCACGCTCGCCTCGGCGCTCGCGCTGGCCTGTGGCCCGGCGCTGCCCGAGACGGGTCCGGAAGCGCCCGCCCTGGAGCACACCACCCAGGCGGCCACCACCGAGCTCGTCCTCAATGGCGGCTTCAACTCCGACACCACGTCCTGGTGGAACGGCGCCAACACGCAGTCGCGCGTGGAGAACGGGCAGTGGCGGATCGACGTCGCCGGGGGCACCACCAACGCCTGGGACGCCCTCGTCGGGCAGAGCGGGCTGCCGCTCTCGAGTGGTCAGGCCTACACGCTGTCCTTCACCGTCACGGCCACGGTGAGCACGAGCATCCGCGCCACGGTGCAGATGGAGAACGCGCCCTACACCGCCACGCTGGACAAGCAGATCGCCCTCGACGGCACCTCGCGCCGCTACTCCTTCCCGTTCACCTCGTCGGTGGGCACCGCGCAGGGCCAGGTGACGTTCCAGTTCGGAGGCCGGGGCGCCTTCGTCGCGCGGATCGACGACGTCTCGCTCACGCGCACCGATGGCGGCACGACCGTCCCCCCCGCCAACCCCATCGTGATGACCAACGGGTTCTACGTGGACCCGAGCTCCAACCCCGCCGTCTGGGCGCGCAACAACGGCGGTGACGGTCGCGCCGCGCGCATCCAGTCGGACATCGCCAGCAAGCCCATGGCGCGCTGGTTCGGCAACTGGAACACGAACATCCAGACCGACGTGGCCAACTACGTGGGCGCCGCCGCCGCGGCCAACAAGCTGCCCGTGCTCGTGGCCTACAACATCCCCGGCCGCGACTGCGGCAGCCACTCGGGAGGCGGCGCGGGCAGCCCCGACGCCTACCGCGCGTGGATCTCCGCCTTCGCCGCGGGCCTCAACGGCCGCCCGGCCCTCGTGCTCATCGAGCCGGACGCGCTCGCCCAGCTCGACTGCCTGCCCGACGACGCCACCCGGCAGACCCGCCTGGACCTGCTGCGCTACGCCACCGAGCGGCTGCGGAGCGCCGGCAACGCCGTCTGGAGCTACATGGACGGCGGCAACGCGCGGTGGATCGCCCCGGACGTCATGGCGCAGCGGCTGAACGCGGCCGGCACGGCCAACATCCGCGGCTTCGTGGCCAACATCTCCAACTTCTACCCCACGGCGGAGACCCTCACCTACGGCAACGCCGTCAACGCGGCGCTCTCCAACCGCTACGGCTACACCAAGGGCTTCGTGGTGGACACCAGCCGCAACGGCAATGGCTCCAACGGCGAGTGGTGCAACCCCGGGGGCCGCAAGCTCGGTACGCCGTCCCAGGCGGGCGGGGGCGCGGACGCGCTCGTGTGGGTGAAGACGCCGGGCGACTCGGATGGCGCGTGCGGCATCGCCCCGGGCACCCCCGCGGGCCAGTTCAACCCGGAGCTCGCCTGGCGCCTCATCCACGGCACCTGAGCAGACGCTAGAAGGGGGCGGGCCGCGTGAACGTCACGCGCTCGCCCGTGCCGGGGTGGGTGAACGTCAACGCCTCGGCGTGCAGCAGCAGGCGCGGCCCCTCGTGCCCGTAGAGCCGGTCGCCGACGATGGGCGCCCCCAGCCCGAGCGGGTGCGCCGCGTGCACGCGCAGCTGGTGCGTGCGGCCCGTGAGCGGAAAGAAGGCCACGCGCGTGCGCGCGCCCCGCCGCTCCAGCACCCGCCAGCGCGTGAGGGCGGGCTTGCCGTGCACCGGGTCGTGGATCTGCCGGGGCCGGTCGTCCAGGTCCACGCGCAGGGGCAGATCGATGAGCCCCTCGTCCGCCGGGACGCGGCCGTCCACCCAGGCCACGTAGCGCTTGTCCACCGCGCGGTGGAGGAACTGCCGCTGGAGGAGCGCGTGCACGGGGGGCGCGCGCGCCGCGACGAGCAGCCCCGAGGTGTCCAGGTCCAGCCGGTGCACGAGCAGCGGGCCCGGGGCCTCGGGGTAGCGCGCGCGGAGCCGGGCGAGCACCGAGTCCGCCAACGCCTCGCCCTTGCCGGGCACGGACAAGAGGCCCTCGGGCTTGTCGACCACCACGAGCCAGGCGTCCTCGTGCACGAGCGACAGGGCCCCGGGCGCGTGGACCGGGGGCACGAAGACGCGCGGGGGCGCCACGGCGAGCCCCTCCAGCATGAAGGGCAGCAGGGGGCCGCACTTGTCCCGGCACGCGGGGTAGAAGGCGCCCGCGACGCGGCCCCCGGAGGCCGGAGGCGCGCCCCACCAGAACTCCGCGAGCGCCACGGGCACGAGGCCGTGCGCCTGGGCCTCGGCGAGCAGCTTGGGCCCGGCGCAGTCGGCGGCGCCGGAGGGCGGCTCGCGCGAGGCGTAGAGGGCGCGCAGGGGCCGGCGCTCCCCCCGGGCATTGGGGATGGAATAGGTGTCGTGGAGCCGCCGCATGAGCGCGCGGCTGACCCCGTGTCGCAGCCGCTCGAGCGCGCGCCGTCGCCGCTCCAGCCGCGCGAGCCCCGGCGCGAGCGCCCCCTGCTCGGCCTCCCAGACCGCCTCGCTCCGGCGCTTCTCGGCCTTGTCCCCCCGGCTTTTCTGGTCGAGCGCATGCAGGGCCTCGCGCCGCGCGGGCTCGGACAGCGCGGCGCCGAGGAGCCGCTCGCGCTCGGCCTGACGCTCGCGCCGGTTCGCCTCGTGGCGCAGCCGCATCGCCTCGCGCTCGCGGGCCTGGTGGGACGTCAATGCCACGACGGCCTCGCGCGCGGTGGTGAGTTCGGCGGAGGCCTCGAAGGCCTCGGCGCGGGCCGCCAGCGCCTTCACCCCCGCCTCGCCCGGCACCTCGAGGTGGGAGCGGGCCTCGGCGTCGAACACGGGCGGACAGTAGCCCGGCACGCGCCACTGGCCCCCGAGCAGGCCGGAGAAGGCGCGCAGGAAGCCCCAGCGGCCCCCGGGCTCGCGCACGACGAGCACCCCGAACATCTTGCCGCCCCCGGGAGCGTCCAGCGGCGCCGCGGACACGCCCGGGGCGATGGCGCCCGCCTGGAGCTCGGCCCGCACCGCGTCGGCGGCCCGGCGCGCCAGGGCGTGGGGGCCCAGCTCGTCGAAGGGGCTGGGGAAGGCCTCCGGCACGTCACCGGCATCGGGCTGGGGCTCGAAGAGGGTCAATCCGGTCCGCACGCCCTCCGGGTAGCACGAAACGGGCTTCCCGACCGCGTCCAGACGTGTCCACGCCCGTGGACCTGGACCCAAACTTTCCGGGTCCCTATCCGTAGGGGCTAAGCTGCGTCCTGCATGCTCGAGAAGATCCACATCCAGAATTTCAAGTCGATCCTCGACTACACGCTCGAACTCGGGCGGATCAATGTCCTCATCGGCGAGAATGGCGCGGGCAAGACCAACATCCTCGAGGCTTTCGCCACGGCGAGCGCGGCTTCGGATGGCTCACTCGAAATCGAGGAACTCTATACGAGAGGCGTTCGGATCGCCAAGCCATCCATCACGATCAGCTCCTTTCTCCAAAAGAAATCCGCTCAAGCCATCGCGTTGACGCTCACCTCCGCACCGAAGGCCCCCAACAACGACGAAGAGGCCCCCTGGCTCAAGCTCACGCTTCATCCTGATGCCAGCAATATTGACTCTGGATGGCAGGTCGACACCGCCTCCGCCAAGGGGCCAATTTCAAATCTCTCGAATAAGCAAGCGTTCATCGGGGAGCTTCTATCCAATCTGCGCGACATGCGCAGAACCCATAGTGATGCTTCCATGCTGCAGTTTCTAGATAACGCAGTTAATCACCGAAGCAATCTCAGCCTCCAGCAGCAGCAATTAAAGAGTTTCTGCATCTACAATCTCAACCCCTTGGCGCTACGTGGCATCCAGAATACCAGTCGCAGGCTGCCGCTCGGCATCAACGGTGAAAACCTCGACGTCTTCCTTGAGGAACTGACCCAGGCCCAGCGCCGCGAACTCGTGCGCTACAGCAAGTTCATCCCCTGGTTCGACAATCTCCTCATCGACACGCAGGACGAACTGAAATTCAAGGGACATAAACTCGGGCGAAGCACCTCCCGGCTCTACTTCCGGGACCGATTCATGAAGAAAGGCAACAACGTGTTCTCGGCGGAGAACGCGAACGAGGGCATCCTCCACATCCTCTTCTACCTGGCCTTGTTCCTGAGCGACAAGACTCCATCCATCTTCGCCATCGACAACATCGAGACCGCGCTCAACCCACAGCTTTGCCGGGAGTTGATGAAGTCCCTCGCGGCCATGGCCAAGGCCCACGACAAGCAGGTGCTCATCACCACGCACAATCCGGCCATCTTGGATGGGCTCGACCTGCACGACGACGACCAGCGGCTTGTCGTCATTCGCCGCAACGACCAGGGACACACCGAAGGGAAACGAATCAAGCTCAAGCCCAAGACCAAGGACGAATCTCAGTACAAGCTCTCGGAATTGTGGATGCGTGGACACCTCGGCGGTATTCCCAACGCGTTTTGAACCGACCATGCGCATTGGAATCATCGCGGAGGGACGCGGAGACCTCGCCGTCATCTACAATATCTTGAGGGGACTTGGATTCGACTCCGCGGACTTCCAGCCACTGCGTCCCCAGTACGCACTCGACGAAACAGACCTCCACAACATGACGGAGGAGCAGTTCAGCAACTGGGGGCTCGTGAAGCAAGAATGCATGACAGGCACTCAGTTGCATGAGTTCTTGAACAGTCCGCTCGACGAGGATCGACTTGTCGTCATCCACATCGATACCGCGGAGGCGGAGCAACTCGGCTATGACGTCGTCCGACCCTCTGGTTCGACAAAGGACTTCGCCATCGAATTGCGCAAGCGCGTCGCGGTGAAGCTCGACGAGTGGCTCTCCGGGCGCCCCTCAGCCACGTTCCACTACGCCATCGCCGTGGAAGAGACAGAAGCGTGGATCCTGACGCTCCATCAGCAGAAGGACACCTCCACGACGCGCGACCCCAAGAAGGCGCTCCGCAGGGCACTGGACCAGCGGCAGTCGGAAAAGGAGCGCAAGAAACTCTCACAGATGAGCGCCTACGACGCCCACGACACCTTGAGCCGGGACTTCCGTAAGCGACGCACGCTCGCGGACTGCGCCACACGCAACCACAGCCTTCGACTCTTCTTGGAACCGTTTTCCTCCCAAGAGGATTGACCGGCGAGAACACCCTCCTGTTTCACACGCAACACCGCTCCCCGCTGGCGGAGCCCACGTGACTTGAAAAGTCGGTCCTCCCCACTACCTTCCGGGTCAATGAGGCGACCCACGCTCCACGAGGGCGAAAGGAGGCGGCGAAGTGAGTGAGTATCAGTGCTACGAATTCGTGGCGCTTGACCGACCCCTGACCGCGAAGGAGATGGCCGAACTGCGCGCGATCTCGACGCGTGCTCAAATCTCGCCCACACGCTTCTGGAATGAGTACCAGTGGGGAGATCTCAAGGCCGATCCTTCAAGGCTCCTGGCACGTTACTTCGACGCGCACCTGTACTTCGCGAACTGGGGTACGCGTCGTTTGATGCTGCGCGTCCCACGAGCCCACCTTGAAGAGAAGACCCTGCGACCGTTCTTCCAGGGTCGGGGCAGCGCTCGGTTGATGCGTTCGGGCAAGCATGTCGTCCTGGACTTCACGTGCCACACAGAGGAAGCCGAAGATGAAGAGGCGAGCCAAGGCTCACTCGCGGCCCTGCTCCCCCTGCGCGCGGAGCTGATGCGAGGCGACCTGCGCTGTGCATACCTGGCATGGTTGCGCATGGTCCAAGAGGGAGACGTGGACGAATCCACGACGGAGCCGCCAGTTCCGCCTGGACTCACCACGCTCACGACCGCGCAGCACGCGCTGGTGGAGTTCCTCGGCATCGACATCGACCTCCTCCTGGCCGCGGCGCGGGCAAGCGCGAGGCCCGCCTCCGACGCGAACGCGTTCCGCCACTGGGTGACGCGCCTTTCTCCCGCGAGGAAGGAAGCATGGCTCCTGCATGCGGCCCGTGAGCCCGAGTTCCCGCTTGGCTCGGTACTTCTGCGTGCATTCCGCGCGGAACAGAGCCCGGCGAAGGAGAAGCACCGCACGGTTGGAGAACTGAAAGCCCTCGCGCGAACACCTCGCCCCCAACGAGTCCCATCCACCCGCCCGAGAAGCTCACGCGCATCCGTCAAGCGGTGACACCTGGAACATCAAGGCACGGAACCTTGCGGCCTCACCCGCGGTGCTCGCGCGGTCCCCCCGGGCCCCCCACGTGGCCCAGCAACGCCTCCACCTGCACGGCCCGATGCGCGTAGGTGTGCTCGGCCAGCACCCGGCGGCGCGCGGCCTGTCCCAGCTCGCGCACGCCCGCGTCCGTGAGGCAGACGACCGCCTCGGCCACCTCCAGCCCGTCGCGCGCCGCCATGCACTCGCGGCCCGGCTCCAGGAACAGCTCGATGCCCTCCCACCCGTCGGTGATGAGGCACGCGCCCGCGCCCGCCGCGGCGAACAGGTGCGAGGCGGGCGAGTAGCCAAAGCGCGCCATGCCCTCGCGGCTCACGTCGAGCACCGTGCGCGCCGTGCCCCGCATGACGTTGTGCTCCCCGGGCGCCACGTGCCCCACGTAGCGCACGTTGGCCGGCCGGGGCCGGTCCTCCCAGCCCTCGCCCCCGAGCAGGAAGGGCATGTCGGGCAGCAGGTTCGCCGCGCGCAGGAAGAAGGACTCCACGCGCCGCTCCAGGTCCGGCAGCCGGTCGTCCAGGAAGGCCAGCGCGCAGTCGAAGCGGGGCTCGGGGGACACGGGGAAGTGCACGTCCGGATCCACCGCGCCGTACACCGGCACGCAGTCGCGCGCCCCCAGGTCCCGGTAGGCGAGCACCACCCGGTCTCCCCCGCCCTGCGTGAGGATGCGGTCATAGCGCGGCACCAGCGCGCGCAGGGGCGCCTCGGGCTCGCCGAGCAGGCGCTCCAGCGTCACCGGCGCGTCCAGGTCCCAGTACACCACCTGCGTGCGCCCCGAGCGCAGCTCCAGCACCCGCGCGTCGAGCCACGCGTCGTGCGCGCCCACCGCGCTGGCCTTCACCACCACGTCCGCGCCCCGGGCCTCCTCCAGGCAGCGCTCCAGGGCCGAGGTGTCCTCCACCGGGTAGACGACGACCCGCGCCCACGGGGCGGGCACCTGCTCCCCGGGACGGCGGCCCGCCAGGTCCGGCTCGTAGAAGGTGATGCGGTGCCCCCGGGCGTGCAGGGCCCGGAGGATGCCGCAGTAGTACATGGCGGCGCCGTTCCACCAGGCCGAGGCGAGGCTCGCGCCGAAGAAGGCGATCCGAAGTCCGTGACCGCGCCGCATGTCCCGCTCCTCGTGCAGAAGTACCGGACGCGGGCCCCACCTCCCCGCGTCCCGCTCAGGTCGCCCGCGCCCGTTGAGACAGGGGGGACGACACCCGCTGGGATTCCTCACCCAGGCGGGCGTAGACCGCAAGGTAGGCATCCGCCAGGCGCTCGGGAGAGAACGCCAGGGCCCGGGTGCGTGCGAGGGTGGACATCCGGCCGCGCAGGGCGGGCTCGGCCACCAGGCGGCGCAGCGCCCGCGCGAGCATGTCCGTGTCGTCCGGTGGCACGAACACCGCCGCGTCCTCCCACCTTTCGCGAAGCGAGGGGATGTCCGCCAACACCAACGCACACCCGGCGAGTCCGGCCTCCAGCGCGGCGACGTCACTCCAGGCCTGGCGCGCGGGCTGGACGAAGAGCGAGGCGCGGCCGAGGTAGCTGGCCTGGGCGGAGGAGGACAGCTCGCCGAGCAGCCGCACGGAGCGGGCCCGCATCTGGCCACCCTCGGGGTGCTCGCGGCCACCGGCCACCAACACGGGCCAGTCCACCCGGGGCGCCACGGCCTCGAGCACCTGGAGGTTGTGGGCCTCGTCCCACCACGCGCCCGTGGCGAGGATGAAGGGCTCGCGCACGCGCGCGGGCGGGAAGTCGGCGGGCGACAGGCCGGGCGGAATGACGCTCGCGGCGGGCAGGGGCCCGTGGTGGCGCTCCAGCGAGGCCAGGAGGTCCACGGAGGGCGTCACCACATGGCCGGCGGCGCGCAGGCCCCGCGTCACCTCCCAGCGGGCGAGCCAGTCGCGCTCGGGCGCCGACGCGCCGCGCACGGCCTCGTTCCACGCCAGGGGGCAGTCGAGCCCCACCACCAAGGGGGCGCGCCGGAAGGGCAGCACACCGTGGCGGGCGCCGCACAGGTGCACGGCGTCCGGCGCGTCGCGCGCCTCCAATTCCAGGAGCCACGCCCCCGCGGCGTCCATGTCCTCCCAGACGGCGTCGGTGGGCTCCGCGCGCCACGTGCTCTGCTCCACGCGCAGGCCGGGAAGGCCCAGCAGGCCGTGCCACTGGGCCGCGGTGAGGGGCGCGCCCAGGGTGGCCAGCGTCACCGCCACGCCGCGCTCCCCCAGCGCCCGGCACAGGGCCAGCGAGGACGCCCATGCCGTCCCCCCGGTGGGGGTGGACAGCAGCACCCGGCGCACGGGGCGCCCTCCGCGGGGATGCGCGGGAACGGGATGCCGGAGGGAGGAACGATCACGCATGGGTAGACCCAGGGGTAACACGGCCCCGGGCCCCCGCCAGACGACTCGCACCGCGGACCGAGGGTCCGGTGAACGGAAGCGCTCGCGCGGCGCCGACTCGTCAACGCTTGGGGTGTGCGGCCGAGGACACCCCGTCCGCCGGTCCCCGCGAGGGGCTTGTCAGCCCCGACTCGGGTTCAGGGCTCGGTGAGCCGTACCTCGAGGCCCTCGGGCATCACGAGCTCGTCCTCCGAGCCATGGACGTACGCCGTGGCGGGCCAGTCCACCGCGAGCACGCCGCCCACGGGACCCCCCTGCCAGTCCAGCTCGAGCTGGAAGGACTGCTCGCACCGGCGTTGCTTCACGCACGCGGGCTTGAACATCAGGGGCGTGGACACGGACAGCGTCCCGACCCCGGGGGTGCCCTCGAGGATGAGCACCTCGGGCTCCAGGGGCGTCCCCGCGCGCACGAGCCGCGCGCGCACCCAGGGCCTCGCGGCGGTGGTCGCGCCCTCCGGGGGCAGCCAGCGCACGGAGAGGTCGACCCGGAACCAGCCCTCCACCTCCTGCTCGTCCTCCTTCGGCTGGGTCACGACGACCCGCAGCGCGCGCCGGGCCTCGGGCGCGCGCGCATCCAGCCACAGGGTGCGGCCCTGGAGGACCGCGTCCTGGCCCCAGTAGTCAGGCGGGGAGGTGGCCAGCAGCGCGGCCGAGCCCAGCAGCAGGACCCCGAGCGCGGCGCATCGTCGGGCGAGGGAGGGAGCCGGACGCATGGGCTACTTCTTGGCCGGAGCCGGAGCCGGGGCCGGAGCGGGCGTCGCCGCGGCGTCCGCCTTGGGCTTGCGCAGGGGGCACGAGGCGATGGCGCCGTTGGGGTCCACCGCGTCCTTGCCCTGGTCCACCTTGAGGATCTTCCGGTCCTCGCCGATGACGAAGGTGTAGCGGTTGGCCAGGTTCATCACCGGCATCTTCACGTCGTAGAGGCTCGTGAGCTTGGCCTCCGGATCCGGCACGAAGGCGAAGGGCGCCTTGAGCGAGTCCTTGAACTTGATGAGGTCCGCGGCCTCGTCGGTGCTCACCGCGAGCAGCTGGCCGCCGAGCTTCTCCACGTCCTTGTAGCGGTCGCGGTAGGCCGTCAGCTCCTTGGTGCAGCCGCCGGTGAAGGCCTTGGGGAAGAAGGCGAGGATGACGGGGCCCGCCTTCACCATCTCCGAGAGCGAGTGGGACTTGCCGGAGGTGTCCTGCACCGTGAAGTCGGGCGCGACCTCTCCAGCCTGGGGGGTGGCTCCCGCGAGGAAGCCGGCGACGAGCGTGGCAGTGAGCATGCCCGCAGGCTTATCACTTCTCGCCCATGCGCGCCCACACGGACGCGGCGGCTTCGCGGGCCTGCTCGGCCACCACGCTCGGGTTGACGGACAGGGGCCGGCGCGCCCACACCCGCCACACCCCGTCCACCATGACCGACTCCACGTGGCGCGAGCCCAGGCCGAACGCCACGTGCCAGGCGAGGTTGTCCGCGGTGAGCGGCGTGGCCGGCAGGTAGTCCATGACGAGCAGATCCGCCACCGCGCCCTCGCGCATGGGGCCCAGTTGCAGCCCGAAGGCCTGCGAGGCCAGGCGCTGGCCGTTGGCCAGGTAGCGCAGCACGTCGATGGGCTGCCCCGCGTCGCGCGAGCGCAGCCAGGCCGCCTGCGCCTCGGCGAACATGTCCGCGCTCACCCCGTCCGCGCCCAGCGTGGCCCGGTGGCCGAACTTCAGGGCCGGGGCGTAGCCCACCTCGGCCTCCATGTTGGAGCGCGGGGTGTGCGCCAGCCACGCCCCCGTGGGCAGCAGCTGCGCCAGCTCCGGCCACGCCAGGTGGCCCACGTGCGCCAGCACCGTCTGCGCCGACACCAGCCCGCCCTCCACCAGCCGCGTCACCGGCGAGGCGCCAAAGCGCTCCGTGGACAGCGTCTCGTCGAGCGGATCCTCCGCCAGGGGCACGTGCAGGCCCGTGCCCGAGCCCTTCAAGGCCTCGGCCAGCCCCTCCAGGGCCTCCTTGCCCACGGTGAAGAGCGGCGCCGAGCCCACCTGCCCGCGCAGCCGGCCCCGCGCCTTGCGCGCGAAGGCCACCGTCTCCTCCAGCCCCTCTTCCCGCCCCAGCGCGCCCCGGCGGTCCGTGACGGCGTAGGACAACACGCCCCGCACACCCACCTCGTGCAGGCCCCGGCCCACCCGCATCAGCGCGCCCTGGACGGCCCGGGGCGAGGAGTGCAGGTCGAACAGGGTGGTGGTGCCGCACTGCAGCGCCTCCAGGCCGCCGGCCGTCGCGGCCACCTGCACCGCGTCCAGGTCCAGCGCGTCCTCGTAGCGCCAGCGCACCTTCTCCAGGAGCTCCTGGTAGCCGTCCAGCTTCGGCCGGGGCATGCCCCGGCCCAGGCTGGCGTAGAGCCGCTGGTGCGCGCTCACCAGCCCCGGGAAGACGAGCTTGCCCGAGAGCGCGAGCACCTCGTCATCCGGCGCGGCGGCCAGGTCCGGTCCGCGCGCCACGATGCGATCGCCCTCGACGCGCAGGTCCACGCGCTCGACGCACGCCGGCTCGAGTTCGACAACGATGCCACCCTTCAGGAGCGTGCCCACCCGTCCCTCCGTCAATCCACGGCTGCCCAACCGTAGCACTCCCCTCCCCCGCGTCCCACCCCCGAGGCACCCGGACCCCGCGTCCAGGGCGCCGAAAACGCACGGGGCCTCCCGTCCGATGGACAGGAGGCCCCTGGGCTCACGACCCGGACGGGTCGGGCGCGCCTACTGGTACCACTTCTGGTTGTTGGCCCCGTTGCACTCCCACTGGTGGAGCTTGGCGCCGCTGCTGCTGTTGATGTTCACGATGTCCACGCACTTGTTGGCCTGGGGGTTCACCAGGTCCCCCGCGCCGCTGAGGATGAACTTCTGGGCCGGGTTGCCGCTGCAGTTGGCGATCTGGATGATGGCGCCGTTGGTGACCGCGCCCCAGGCCACGTCCATGCACTTGCCCAGCGCGCGGACCGAACCATCCGAGTACCACTGCCAGCTCTGCGCGCCCGTGCCGTTGCAGTCCCACATCTGCAGCTGCGTGCCGTCGTTCGTGTTCGAGTTCGGGATGTCGATGCACTTGTTGTTCAGCCGCGACTTGATCGCCTTGCCGCCCGTGCTGCCGCCACCGCTCGTGGTGGTGAGCGCCAGGCCGAACTGGCTCAGGATGGGGTTGAGGGGCTGGTAGAACGAGCGCGTGGCCGAGTTGCCGCAGTTGCCCGTGGTGCCCGAGGTGACGCCCTGGGCCTGGTTGCCGGCGATGAACGAGCCACCGGAGTCACCCGGCTCGGCGCAGGCCGTCGTCTGGGTCATGCCGTAGACGGGGCCGTTGGAGTAGTTCACCGTGATGTTCTTGGCCTCGAGCACGCCACAGCGCCAGCCCGTCGTGGAGCCCGAGCGGCAGAGGCTCGCGCCCACCGCGGCCTCGTTGGAGCCGTGCACGGGCACCAGGCCGTTGGAGTAGTTGTACACGTAGGGCGTGGAGACCCACGAGCCGTTGGTCTGCACCCAGGCCCAGTCGTTGGTCGGGAAGGTGGAGCCGCGCACGGTGCCCTGGGCCACGCCGCTGCCGTTGGTGGCCGTGCCCACGCCGCCGCAGTGGCCCGCGGTCACGAAGCCGCCATTCACCGAGAAGCCGATGGAGCAGCGCGCGTTGCCCGTGCCGTACGCGTCACCCCCGCGGATGTCGTACACCGTCCGGGGCTCGCCCGCGGCGTGCTCCACGCGCACCGAGGCCTCCTCGCCCAGGCCGCTGTCGGCGATGAACGCCTTGGCGAGCGACGGGTCCTCGGCGAAGACGACCACGGTGTTGGTCTTCACGTCCACGTACCAGCCGCCCACGCCGCGGGGGGCGCGCGTGGCGCGCTGATCCAGGGCCGACTGCACCCGGTTGAGCTGGGCCAGGGTGCGCGGCACGAGCTTGGGCTCGGCGCCCGCGCGCAGCACCTGGGGCATGCCCGCCTCGTCGGTGACGGCCACGATGAGGGCCGTGCCCTCCTCGTTCATCCACGCGCCGGCGAACGTGTCGCCCAGCTCCGCCGCCAGGCGCTTCTCGGTGTGCGCCGCGAGCGTCTCCACCGCCATGCGGCGCAGGGACTGCTCGGGGGTGAGCCCCAGGTCGCGCTGCATCGCGGCGAGCACCTCCGGAGCGGTCTCCGGCACGGACAGGGGAACGGCGGCGGGCACGGGGGAGGCCAGGGCGGACATCCCCACGACGCCGGTGCACAGCGCCGTCAGGGTGGAGAACGTGCGGAACATGCGGTTCATCGGGTGTTTCCTTCTGAAGTCTGGGGTTGGGAGGCGGCACGCGGCGGGGGAACCCGGGGGCTCACCCCGCGCGCGCGTTCAACGACGAGAGGGGACGTCACCACCGCGCTGGGAGGGAAGCCCCTCCCAGGGAGCGACGGCCTACTGGTACCACTTCTGGTTGTTGGCGCCGGTGCAGGTCCACTGGATGAGCTTGGCGCCGCTGTTCTGGTTGTGGTCCACGATGTCCACGCACTTGTTGGCCTGGGGGTTCACCAGGTCCCCCGCGCCGCTGAGGATGAACTTCTGGGCCGGGTTGCCGCTGCAGTTGGCGATCTGGATGATGGCGCCCGCGTCCACCGAGCCCCAGGCCACGTCCATGCACTTGCCCAGCGCGCGGACCGAGCCATCCGAGTACCACTGCCAGCTCTGCGCGCCCGTGCCGTTGCAGTCCCACATCTGCAGCTGCGTGCCGTCGTTCGTGTTCGAGTTGGGGATGTCGATGCACTTGTTGTTCAGCCGCGAGCGGATGGCCTTGCCGCCCGTGCTGCCGCCGCCCGAGGTCTTCAGCGTCAGGCCGTACTCCTGGAGGATGGGCTTGAGCGGGAAGAAGAAGGTGGTGCCGCCGGTGGAGCAGTTGCCCGAGCCGCCCGAGGTCACGCCCTGGGCCTGGTCACCGGAGATCCACGAGCCACCCGAGTCACCGCCCTCGGCGCAGGCGTTGGTCTGCACGGCGCCGTACACCGGGCCGTTCGCGTAGTTGATGGTCGCGCCGCGCGCCTGGATGGTTCCACAGCGCCAGCCCGTCGTGGAGCCCGAGCGACAGACGGAGCTGCCCACCGTGGCCTCGTTGGAGCCGGCGACATTGGCCACGCCGCCCGCGTAGTTGTTCACCCAGGGCTGGGCCACCCACGAGCCGTTGGTCTGCACCCAGGCCTGGTCCTTGCCGGGGAAGGTGGAGCCGCGCACGGTGCCCTGCGCCACGCCGCTGCCGGTGGTGTTGGTGCCCACGCCGCCACAGTGGCCCGCGGTCACGAAGCCGCCGTTCACCGCGAAGCCGATGGAGCAGCGCGCGTTGCCCGGGTAGTACGCGTCACCGCCACGGATGTCGTACAGGGGGCGGTACTCCTCGCGCGACACCTCCACGCGCAGGCCCTCCACGTCCGCGCCGCTGTCGGCGATGAAGCCCTTGGCGAGCGCCTCGTCCAGCGCCGTCACCACCACGCTGTTGGTCCGCACGTCCACGCTCCAGGCGAAGATGCCGCGGGGCGCGCGCTCGGCGTTGCGGTCCAGCACGGTGCGCATCCGCTCCAGCTGGGCCAGCGAGCGCGTCACGAGCTTGGGCTCGGCGCCCTGGCGCAGCACCTGACGCATGCTGGACTCGTCGGTGACGGCCACGATGAGGGCGCTCCCGTCCTCGTTCATCCACGCGCCACCGAACGTGTCCCCCAGCTCCGCCGCCAGGCGCTGCTCGGTGTGCGCCGCGAGCGCCTCCACCGCCATGCGGCGCATGGACTGCGCGGGGCTGAGCCCCAGGTCGCGCTGCATCGCGGAGAGCACCTCGGGCGAGGCCTCCGGCACGGACATGGGGACCACGGCGGGGACGGGGGCCGCCAGGGCGGACATGCCGGCGAACAGGGCGGTGAGGGCGGTGAGAGCGGGGAGCTTACGCGTCATCGGACATTCCCTTGCTTGGGGGGAGGAGGAGGAACCTCTGCTTCGTCGTGGAGGAAGCCGGACGCGTACAGGTCGGGCGCCGGGCTTCCACGATTCAGCATTTCTCCTAATTCTTATCCCGTAGTCAAAGGAATTCGGGCAAAACTCTCAAATCCCAATAAGCCTGTAAACTTTCAATCACTTGGTGCCCGCAACGACAACGGGCCCGAAACGACCGGGCCCGTTGGGGGAACCGCGCGGGAGTGAGGGGGCGGAGCGGGGCTCAGCCGATGGCGTAGTCCTTGCCGCGGGTGGGCAGCGCCGAGTCGCCCTGGGCGAGGTAGGCGTCGACGGAGCGGGCCGCCTCGCGGCCGTCGGCGAAGGCCCAGACGATGAGGCTCGCGCCGCGGTGGGCGTCCCCCGCGCAATACACGCCGGGCACGGAGGTGGCGAAGTGCGCGTCCACGTGCACGTTGCCCCGGGGCGAGAGCTTCACCCCGAGCTGCTCGGCGAGCACCCGGGTGTCCGGTCCCGCGAAGCCGATGGCGAGCACCAGGAGGTCCACCTCGAGGGCGCTCTCCGAGCCGGGAATCTCCACCAGCCGGGGCTTGCCCTCGGCGTCGGGCCGCACCTCCACCTTCACCGTGTGCACCGCCTCCAGGCGGCCGTCCCGGCCCGACAGGCGCTTCGTGACGAGGCCGAACTCGCGCTGGCCGCCCTCCTCCTGACTGGAAGAGGTGCGGAAGACGAGGGGCCAGCGGGGCCAGGGGTTCTCCAGGGCGCGCACCTGGGGCGGCGGCGGCGCGTAGGACACCTGCATCACGTGCGCGGCGCCCTGGCGCAGGGCCGTGCCCAGGCAGTCCGAGCCCGTGTCGCCCGCGCCGAGGATGAGCACGCGCTTGCCGGCCGCGTCGAAGCGGGGCTCGAGCGAGGTGAGCCCGGCCAGCACCCGGTTCTGGTGCGTGAGGTAGTCCATGGCCATGACCACGCCGGACAGCTCCCGCCCGGGCACGTCCAGGTCCCGGCCGCGCTGGGCGCCGATGCCCAGCACAATCGCGTCGTACTGCTCGCGCAGCGCGGCGTAGGTCGGCTCGCGGCCCACGTCCACGCCGCAGCGGAACTCGATGCCCTCGGCCTCCATCAGCTTGAGCCGCCGCTCCAGCACGGACTTCTCCAGCTTGAAGTCGGGGATGCCGTGGCGCAGCAGGCCGCCGGGCCGGTCATCGCGCTCGAACACGGTGACCCGGTGGCCGGCCTGGTTGAGCTGCGCCGCCGCGGCGAGCCCCGCCGGACCCGAGCCCACCACCGCCACGCGCTTGCCGGTGCGGTGCGCCGGAGGCCGGGCCGTCACCCAGCCCTCGGCGAAGGCGCGCTCGATGATCTCCTTCTCCAGGTGCTCGATGGTCACCGGATCCTGATCGATGCTGAGCACGCACGCCGCCTCGCAAGGCGCGGGGCACAGGCGGCCGGTGAACTCGGGGAAGTTGTTCGTGCCGCTCAGCGCGACGTACGCCTCCTTCCACCGGCCACGGTAGACGGCGTCGTTGAACTCGGGGATGGGATTGCCCAGCGGACAGCCCTGGTGACAGAAGGGCACGCCACAGTCCATGCACCGCCCCGCCTGGCGCTTGGCCTCCTCGGGCGGAAACGGCAGGTAGAACTCGCGCGAGTCCTTGAGCCGCTCGGCCTTGTCCCGCTTGGGCGCGGAGACGTGCTCCCACTCCTGGAAACCGGTCGTCTTGCCCATGGCTCACTCTCCTCCCACGACGTGCAGGCGCGGCAGCTGGGTCGGCGGCGGGCGGCGCGCCGCCCGGCGGGCCTGGAGCACGCGCTTGTAGTCGGTCGGCATCACCTTCACGAACTGCGGCACCATCAGCTCCCAGTTGTCGAGCACCCGCCGCGCCAGCGTACTGCCGGTGTGGTGCAGGTGCCGCTCGATCATCCCGTGCACGAGCCACAGTTCGGACTCGTCCACCAGCGACTCCAGCTCCACCATCTCCAGGTTGCAGCGCGCGCGGAAGGAGCGGTCGCGGTCGAGCACGAAGGCCAGGCCTCCGCTCATGCCGGCGGCGAAGTTGCGCCCGGTGGGCCCGAGCACCACCACCACACCGCCCGTCATGTACTCGCAGCCGTGGTCGCCCACGCCCTCCACCACCGCCTGGGCGCCGCTGTTGCGCACCGCGAAGCGCTCGCCCGCGAGGCCCCGCAGGTACACCTCGCCGGCCGTGGCGCCGTAGAGCACCGTGTTGCCCACGAGCACGTTCTCCTCGGGCACGAAGCGGCTGTCCTGGGGCGGGTAGACGATGACGCGCCCGCCGGACAGGCCCTTGCCGAGGTAGTCGTTGGAGTCGCCCTCCAGCTCCAGCGTCACGCCGCTGGCGAGGAACGCGCCGAAGCTCTGACCCGCCGAGCCCCGGAGGCGGATGCGCAGCCGGCCATCCGGCAGGCCCTGGGCTCCGTGGCGGCGCACGAGGTCGCCCGAGAGCATGGCGCCCACGGCGCGGTGGGTGTTGCTCACCGGGCGCACGAGCAGCGTGGGCGGCCCGCCGTCCAGCGTGGCGCGCGCGAGCTGGATGAGCTCGTGGTCCAGGTGGTCCGACACGTCCTTGATCTGGGACGTCTCGCAGCGCCGGGACTCGGACTCCGGGGCGCGCGAGGGCGCGAGCAGGCCCGAGAGGTCCACGCGGCTCGCCTTCCAGTGCTTCACCGAGGGAATCTGCCGCAAGAGGTCCACCCGGCCCACCAGGTCGTCGAGCTTGCGCGCGCCCATGGCGGCCATCTTGCGGCGCAGGTCCTCGGCCACCATGTAGAAGAAGTTCACCACGTGCTCGGGCTTGCCGTGGAAGCGCTCGCGCAGCCCCGCGTCCTGGGTGGCGATGCCCACCGAGCAGGTGTTGAGGTGGCACTTGCGCAGCATGATGCAGCCGAGCGCGATGAGGCTCGCGGTGGCCATGCCGAACTCCTCGGCGCCCAGGAGCGTGGCGACGAGCACGTCCTGGGCGGTGCGCAGGCCGCCGTCCACCTGAAGGCGCACGCGCCCGCGCAGGCCGTTGTGCACGAGCACCTGCTGCGCCTCGGCCAGACCCAGCTCCCAGGGCAGGCCCGCGTGCTTGACGCTGGACAGGGGCGAGGCGCCCGTGCCGCCCTCGTAGCCGGAGATGACCACGCCGCCCGCGCCCGCCTTGGCCACGCCCGCGGCCACCGTGCCCACGCCCACCTCGCTCACGAGCTTCACGCTCACGCGCGCCGTGGGGTTGACGGACTGCAGGTCGTAGATGAGCTGCGCCAGGTCCTCGATGGAGTAGATGTCGTGGTGCGGCGGCGGGGAGATGAGCGTCACCCCGGGGGTGCTCCAGCGCACCTTGGCGATGCGCTCGTCCACCTTGGGTCCGGGCAGCTGACCGCCCTCGCCCGGCTTGGCGCCCTGGGCCACCTTGATCTGCAATTCGGCGGCGTTGACCAGGTACTCGGTGGTGACGCCGAAGCGGGCGCTGGCCACCTGCTTGATGGCGCTCTTGCGCAAATCGCCGTTCTCGTCCGGCACGTAGCGCCGGGGCTCCTCGCCGCCCTCGCCGCTGTTGGAGCGCCCGCCGATGCGGTTCATCGCGATGGCGAGCGTCTCGTGGGCCTCGGCGCTGATGGAGCCAAAGGACATGGCGCCCGTGACGAAGCGCCGCACGAGGGCGTCCGCGGACTCCACCTGCTCCAGGGGCACGGGCGTGAGGTCCGGCACCACCTCCAAGAGGCCGCGCAGGTTGCAGTGCGCGCGCGACTCGTCGTCCGCCAGCCGCGAGTACTCGGCGAACGCGGCCGTGTCATGGGCGCGCGCGGCCTGCTGCAGCTTGGCGATGGTGGCCGGGTTCCACTTGTGCGTCTCGCCCCGGCGGCGCCACTGGTACTGGCCGCCCACGCTCAGCTGCGCCACCTCGTGCTCGGCCGAGGGGCCGAAGCCCCGCGCGTGGCGCTCGTCCACCTCGCGGCCCAGCTCGGTGAGGCCCACGCCCTCCACGCGCGAGGGCGTGCCGGTGAAGTGGCGCTCCACCAGGGAGCGCTCCAGGCCGACGATCTCGAAGAGCTGCGCGCCGCGGTAGGACTGGAGCGTGGAGATGCCCATCTTGCTCATCACCTTGAGCAGGCCCTCCTCCACCGCGTGCACGAAGTTGGCCCGCGCCTTGTCCACGGGCAGCTTCAGCTCGCCCGCCTCCACCAGGGCGTCGAGGGTGTCCAGGGCCAGGTACGGGTTGACCGCGGACACGCCGTAGCCGAAGAGGCAGGCGAAGTGGTGCACCTCGCGCGCCTCGGCCGTCTCCAGCACGAGGCCCGTGTACATGCGGATGCCATCGCGCACGAGCCGCTGGTGCACCGCCGACACGGCGAGCAGCGCGGGAATGGGCGCATGGGCCGCGTCCACGCCCCGGTCGCTGAGCACCAGCACGCTCACGCCCGCGTCCACCGCCTCCACCGCCGCGTTGCACAGCTGCTCGAGCGCCGTCGCCAGCGCCTGGGCGGCGTCCTGCCCGTGCACCGGATAGACGAGGCTCAGGCGATGCGGCTCGAAGATGCCGTCATTGCGGATGGCGGCCAGGGTGGCCAGCTGCCCGTTGGTGAGGATGGGGCCCGGCAGGGACAGGCGGTGGCACTGCTCCGGCGTCTCCTCGAAGGTGTTGCCCTCGGGGCCCAGCCCCGTGGCGAGCGTCATCACCAGCGACTCGCGGATGGGGTCGATGGGCGGATTGGTCACCTGCGCGAAGAGCTGGTGGAAGTAGTTGAAGAGCGTGGGCGCCTGGTCGCTGAGCACCGCGAGCGGCGTGTCCGTGCCCATGGAGCCCACGGGCTCCTTGCCGCTCTCCGCCATGGGCTGGATGAGCAGGCGCAGGTCCTCGTCCGTGTAGCCGAAGGCGCGCTGCAGCCGCCACAGCTCCTCGTCCCCGGGCCGCGGGAGCGCGGGCTCCGTGGGCAGGTCGTCCAGGGTGGACACGTTGTGCTCGAGCCAGCGGCGGTAGGGCCAGCGCGTGGTGATGTCGCGCTTGACCTCCTCGTCCTCCAGGATGCGGCCCTCGCGCGTGTCCACGAGCAGCATGCGGCCCGGGGTGAGCCGGCCCTTGCGCCGCACCTGGGCGGCGGGCACGTCGATGACGCCCGTCTCCGAGGCGAGGATGATGCGGTCGTCCTCGGTGACGAGGTAGCGCGCGGGGCGCAGGCCGTTGCGGTCCAGGGTGGCGCCGATGAGCTGCCCGTCGGTGAAGGCGATGGCGGCGGGCCCGTCCCACGGCTCCAGCAGCGCGCTGGAGTACTCGTAGAAGGCGCGCCGGTCATCGCTCATCTGCGCGTGACCCTCCCACGCCTCGGGGATCATCATCATCATGGCGTGGGGCAGCGGCCGGCCGCCCAGGGCCAGCAGCTCCACCATGTTGTCGAACTGGGCCGAGTCGCTCTTGCCCGGGACGATGATGGGGAAGAGCGGCTCCAGGCTCCCGCCGAACTTGGCCGACTGCAACAGGCCGCGCCGCGCGTTCATCCAGTTGCGGTTGCCGTGCAGCGTGTTGATTTCCCCGTTGTGGGCGATGTAGCGGAAGGGCTGCGCCAGCTCCCACGTGGGGAAGGTGTTGGTGGAGAAGCGCGAGTGCACGAGCGCCAGGGCGCTCACGCAGTCCGGGTGCTGCAGGTCCGTGTAGAAGCGCGGCAGCTGGCGCGGCAGCAAGAGGCCCTTGTAGATGAGCGTCTCCGCCGAGAAGCTCGCCACGTGGAACTGGCCGTCCGGATCCAACGCCCGCTCGCGGATGCGGCGCTCGGCCAGCTTGCGGATGCGGAAGAGCTTGCGCTCGAAGGCGCTGGGCACCACGCGGCGCCGGGCCACGAAGAACTGCCGGATGACGGGGGCGGCCTCGCTCGCGAGCTTGCCCAGGTGTCCGGGCTCCACGGGCACGTCGCGCCAGCCGAGCACCCGCTGACCCTCGTCCGCCGTCACCTGCTCCAGGGCCGCCTCGCACGCGATGCGCGCCTCGGTGTCCGCGGGCAGGAAGACCATGCCCACCGCGTACTGGTGCCGCGGCGGCAGGGCGAAGCCCAGGCGCTCCCGCTCGAAGAAGCGGTGCGGCAATTGCATCAGGATGCCGGCGCCATCCCCGGTATCGGGATCCTTGCCCGCCGCGGCCCGGTGGCTCAATCGATTGAGCAGCTCCAGGGCGTCCTCGACGATGCTCCGCGATTTTTCACCCCGGATGTGGGCCACGAACCCCACACCACACGCATCGTGTTCGGTGTCCGGCTCGTACAGTCCATAACGGCCCGGGCCTTGCTCCGACATCTCTACTCCCCTCGCTGCGGATGAACCACGCGTGAACCGCCGACTTTAACGCGTTGCTTCCGACGAGGGTAAGAAAGTCACGACATCCAGGGGCCTGGTAACTCCGCCGCTCTCTAGGGAACCAGACGGGAGGAGGCACGCGACGCAACGGGCGTGGGCGCGTGGAGTACACCAGGAGTCTCATCGACCGGACCCGGGCCGACGTCCTCCCCGTCCTCCCCCAGGTCCATCACCGAGCGCACGGCGGCGAGCAGTTCCGCGTCGTCGTACGGACGGGCGCACTGGGCGCAGTCGGGCTGGGCCCAGGCGGGCCGCGCCGCGCCGGCCAGGACGATGGGGATGGGCCGGGCGCGCGGCAGCTCCGCGAACGCCGCCAGGAAGATGCCCAGGTGGGTGGGCGGCGCGCTCGACGACAGCAGCACCAGGTCCACCGGCTGCGACGAGGCCCGGCGCAGCGCCTCCACGCCGTCATGGGCGGTGAGCACCTCGAAGCCCTCGGCGCCGAGCACCCGCGCGGCCACGGACTCCTGGTGGGGATCCTCGTCCAGCAGCAGCACCCGGCGGGGCAGCCGCCGCACCTCGCCCCCGGCCATGGCGGGCAGTCGCAGGGTGAAGGTGGAGCCCTCGCCCTCGGCGCTCGTCATGGACAGCGCGCCCCCGTGCAGCCGGGCGATCGAGTCGCTGATGAACAGCCCCAGGCCCAGGCCGCCGAAGTGGCGGTGGGACGAGTTGGCGGCCCGGTAGAAGCGCTGGAAGAGGCGCGTCTGGTCGGACGCCGGCACGCCGATGCCCCGGTCGCTCACGTGGATGTGGGCCTGCCCGTCCCGCGACGCCACCTCCACGCAGATGGGCTCGCCCGCGGGGCTGTACTTGTGCGCGTTCTCCAGCAGGTTGACGAGCACCTGCTCCAGCCGGTCGCGGTCTCCCTGGACCCAGACGCGCTCGCGGGGCACGGACAGCGAGAAGGGCCGCTCGAAGGCATGGCGGAACTGGTCCACCACCTCGGCCACCAGGTGGCCCACTTCCAGGGGCGCGGGGTGCAGGGTGAGCCGACCCAGCTCCAGCCGGGACACGTCCAGCAAGTCGTTCACCAGGCCCGCCAGCCGCTCCACCTGGCGCTTGGACTTGATGACGCTGGAGAGCTCCACGGGCTGGCCCTGGGCGAGCCGCCGCTCCATGGAGAAGAGCGTGAGCTTGAGCGGGGTGAGCGGCGTCTTGAGCTCGTGCGAGGCGATGGACATGAACTCCTCGCGCACCTGAAGGGCCGCCTGCGCCTCGCGCAACAGCCGCGCGTTCTGCACCGCCACGGCCACCTGGCCCGCCGCGGCGCTCCACAGGTCCAGCTCGCGCATGGAGAAGGACGGACCGGGCTCCTTGTAGAGCACCAGCAGGCCGAGCGCCCGCTTCTGCGACAAGAGCGGCACCGCAGCGTACAGCGCGCCCGCGCCCTCGCCGCGCTCCACGCCAATCTGCGGCTGGCGCGTGGCGAGCGCCGCGGCGAACGAGTCGGTGTGCATCTCGGGCGGCTCCGCGGCCCCGGTGGCCAGGTCGGACACGGCCACGCGGCGCGGCGGCTGCCCCTCCTCGGCGAGGTACACCTCGGCGCGGCGCACCTGGGCACAGCGCACCACGGCCACCACCGCCGCCTTGCACACGCTGTCCACGTCCAGCGTCTCGCTCACCTCGTGGGCGATCTCCTGCAGCGCCTGGGCGAACGTCACCTCGCTGTCCGTCCCCGAGGGCTCGAAGAGCAGCCACGTGCCCGGCTCCTCCCCCGTGCGACAGGGACGCGCCTGGACCCGCGCCTGCCGGAGGCCCGCGGTGATGACATGGCCGGAGTGACCCCGGCCCTCGCGCAGGGCCCGCTCCAGGGCATCGCGTCCCCACCCGGCCTCCAGGAAGGACAGCACGCGCTCGCCCACCTGTACGGCCAGACCCGTCTTGGCGGTGAAGTCGGGCTCCACCCACGTGACGCTCAAGTCCGCACCAAGCCGCATCATCCCCTGGGGGACGCATGCGAGCAGGTCCTGGAAATCGGGTGGAGGCATGGGCGGGCTGCTCCAGCACATACGCCCCACGCCCCCGCGACCACAAGGCGGTTGGCGGCCCCACGGCCCCGGCGAGGCCAGGGGCGTTGAAGGCCGGACAGCCAGGGGACCTGTCGGGTGGGCGAGCGTTCACCATTGGCGACTGGAAACGGCGGGGTGTGTGCTAGACGACACCCGCTATGGCTTCCCAACCCACCAAGGAACTGAAGACCTTCGTCAACCCCGCGCAGGATCGCGACTACGAGATCGCCTTCGATGTGCCGGAGTTCACCTGCCTGTGCCCGCTGACGGGCCAGCCCGACTTCGCGCGCTTCCGCATCCGCTACGTGCCGGACGAGCTGTGCGTGGAGCTCAAGAGCCTCAAGCTCTACATGTGGGCCTACCGCGACGAGGGCGCCTTCCACGAGAAGGTGACCAACACCATCGCCGACGACATCGTGAAGGCCATCCAGCCGCGCAAGCTCACCGTGGAGGGTGACTTCTTCGTGCGCGGCGGCATCGGCACCGTGGTGACCGTCACCCACGAGAAGCCGGCCGGGCGCCGTCCGGCGGCGAAGAAGGCCGCCGCGCCCGCGCGCCGCAAGTAGCCCTGGGGCTCAGCGCACCGTCAGCCGCTGCACGAGCTCCGCCCAGTAGGACTGGGTGGACACGAGCCCCGCGCCCAGGCCGCCCGTGGCGATGAGCCCCGCGGCGAGCCAGCGCGTCCAGGGCCGCGCGGGGCCCGGCGTCTCGCGGGCCAGCTGCCCCACCCCGGCCAGCTCCTGCTGGGTGAGGTGCAAGAGGGCCTCGCTCTCGGTGAGCCGGTCGCGCTGCCGCAAAAAGCCCACCAGGAAGGCCTCGCAGGACATCGTCACGCGCTCGGCCAGGAAGGCCTCCAGCTCCCGGCGCATCGCGCCGGCGTGGGGGAAACGATCCTCGGGCCGCACGCTCAGGGCGCGCTTGACCACGTCCGTGAGCGGCCGGGGCAGGTGGGGCGCCACCTTGTGCAGGGGCTTGTAGTCCCCCTCGCGGATGCGCGCGAACACCTCGCCCGCGCTGCGGCCCTGGAAGGGGCGCGTGCCCGTGAGCGCCTCGTAGAGCAGCACCCCGAGCGAGAACAGGTCCGTGCGCCCGTCCACCGGCGCGCCCGTCACCTGCTCGGGGGACATGTACGAGGGCGTGCCCACCGCCATGCCCTGCGCGGTGAGCGTCTCGAGCGTGGAGTCCTTGGCCACGCCGAAGTCCATGAGCTTCACGTCCCCCGCCTTGGTGATCATCACGTTGGCGGGCTTGAGGTCGCGGTGGACGATGCGGCGGAAGTGCGCGTGCTCCAGCGCATCCGCGATGCGCGCCCCCACGGCGGCTGTCACCTCGGGCGGCAGTGGCCCTTCCTTGAGCAGCTCGTGCAGCGTGGGGCCGTCCACGTACTCCATCACCATGAAGAGCACGTCGTTCTTCTCCACCAGATCGTACAGGGTGACGATGTTCTGGTGGCGGAAGGCCGCGAGCGCGAGCGCCTCCCGGCGGAAGCGCGACACGGACTCCTTGTCGCGCAGCGGGTCGGCCAGCATCTCCTTGATGGCCACCTCGCGCTGCAGCATCTCGTGGAGGCCCCGGTACACCTGGGCCATGCCGCCGCGGCCCAGCTCTCCGAGCACGCGGTAGGCGCCTATCTTGCGATGTTTGACGACGGGCTTGTCGGTGGAGGGCACGCGCCCGAGGCTAGCCACTCGCCCGCGGCGCGTCGACCCACCGCGCCGCGCGGATCAACACCCTGAACCCTCGCGGGGACAGTCTCGCGGTAGAAGTTGGCGCTCACCACCCTCACGTGAGGGAAACCGGACCCATGACCCGGGTGATGGCATCCAACAGGTGCTCCAGCCGGAAGGGCTTCTTGAGGAAGAACTGCCAGCGCGCCTGGACATGGCGAGGCTCGGTTTCGCTCATGAGGATGACGGGAATCGCGTCCAGGCCGGGCGTCTTGCGCATCACGTCCAGCACCTGCAGTCCGGAGAAGATGGGCAGCATCACGTCCATGAGGACCACGTCCGGCCGGAACTCGCTCAGGTGCTGGAGGGCCTCGCGGCCGGTGCCACACACGAACACCTGATGGCCCTCGTCGCGCAGCACGTCGGCCACGATCTGCTGCACGTCGAACTCATCCTCCACGACGAGCACGGTGCTCATGGGCCGCCCCCGTCCCCGCGGCTGCCCCGTGGACCCCGGCGCGAGCCGCCCGAGCCCCGCGTGGGCTTCGGGCGCGCGTCCTTCTTCTTCGTCGTCTTCTTCGCCGCGCGCGCCTTCTTGGAGCGCGCCGCGGACGCCCCGCCGCGCTCGGTGTCGTCCGGGTCCCGGGCGTCATCGCGCATGCGGCTCATGCCGCTGAGGATGGACTCCGCGGAGCGGAAGGAGTCGGCCACGTCGATGCCGTCCTGGGAGATGCGGAACTCGCGCAGCGAGGTGTCGTAGCGGCTCTCGCGCATCTTCATGATGGAGAGCAGCCGGCGGATCTGCGAGCGCATCTCCACGTAGCGCAGCAGCACCACGCTCTCCACCACGTTGGCCAGCTCGGCGGTGGGCAGGTTGAGCTGGGGCTGGAAGAGCTCCAGCTCGTCCGTCATGACGGTGGTGACGTCCAGCGAGCGCAGCTGGTTGGTCAACGCCGACAGGAAGCGCGGCATGCGCTCCTGGTACACCGCCGCGGCGCGGAAGCCCTCGGCGCCGTCGACG
The DNA here is from genome assembly GCF_016904885.1 of Archangium primigenium. NCBI lineage: Bacteria > Pseudomonadati > Myxococcota > Myxococcia > Myxococcales > Archangiaceae > Melittangium > [Archangium] primigenium. The sequence continues at coordinate 2,078,201 of NZ_JADWYI010000001.1, read as the reverse complement.
AACAGGCGCCGCAGCCCCTTGGACCCCTCCAACCGCAGGGGCTCCAGGAGCTGCTCGGCGAGCGCGTCCATGAAGTGCTCGAGCGGCGGCTGCCAGACGAGCGTGATGCCGCCCTCGCGCACGTAGCGCCCCAGGGGCAGGCCCACCGCCTCGGCCTTCTCGATGAGGCGGGGCGGCGGCTCGTAGAAACCAAAGTACATGCCCTTCTCGCCGCGGCGCGCGCCCTCCACCAGGAACGACAGCCCGAGCAGCGTCTTGCCCGTGCCCGGCGCGCCCAGGAGCGCCGTGGTGGAGCCCGAGGGCAGGCCGCCCCCCAGCATCTCGTCGAGCCGCGGCAGTCCGAAGGCCATGCGGTGGCGCATCTCCTGTCCGGAGCTCACCGGGTGGGCGAACTGCACCTCGGTGCGCGGGTGCACGACGATGCCCGCGGAGGAGATCTCCACCTCGTGACGGCCGCGCAGGTAGTTGCTGCCGCGGAACTTGTGCACCGTGAGCTCGCGCACCGCGCGCGGGCCGATGAGCTGGTCGGACAGCTCCAGCACCCCGTCCACCAGGGTGTGCTCCACGTGCGTGCGCTCGCGCACGTTGGACAACAGCAGGGTCGTGCACCCCAACAGGCTCATGAGGGCCTGCAACGAGTGGATGAACTCCCCGTAGGCCTGACGCGAGGAAGCGAACTGCTCGGCGCTCTCCATTCCGTCGATGACGAAGATGGTTGCGCGGCGCTCCCGAAGGGTGGCCCGGATGAGCTCCAACAGCCCGGCGAAGCCCTCGTCCCGCACCTTCTGGTAGCCGCTGATGTAGTAGACCTTCTCGGGCACCGACTCCATGCGGAAGAAGCTCAACTGCTCCAGGTGCCGCAGCATCTTCCCGTGCGACTCGATGAGCAGCGTCATGTAGACACACCGCCCGTCATCGCGCGCGATGTGGTTGAAGCAGAACTGATTGGCCAGGATGGTTTTACCGCTGCCCGGAGGCCCCATCAGCGCGTAGGTGCCCCCCTGCTTGAGCCCTCCCTGGAGGATGAAGTCGAGCCGGGGAATACCGCTGGTAACACGCCCTTCGTGCGCCTCCGTGTCGCCTGCTCCACGTGTCTCCGCATTACTCATCGTCCATCCCCTTGGCGGCGCGGACTCGGGAGCCGCTCCTGGCCGTGTGCCACAAGCAGCGGGGTCCGGCCAGCGGGGCCAGCGATGCATTGACATGTCAGTGCACTCACGGAAATTTTCCCGTGGCAGCATTGCATTCAGTGGTATCTATCCATTTCCCAACATCCACGGGCCGGGTGATGTACCCTGGTCCAGGGGATTTGATGTCTGGTGCCACACGCTCGTACGCAGAGTGTGGGTTGGGGGAGGACCCTGCATGTCCAAGTCGCACGCGAAGCAACCCTTTGAGTTGCCCGATTTCTATGTCCCGTGGCCCGCGCGTCTGAATCCCAATCTCGAGGGAGCCCGCGCGCACACCAAGGCTTGGTCGCGCCAGATGGGCATCATCGATCCGCCCGAGCGCGAGCCCGAGATCTGGGATGAAGCGAAGCTGGATGCCATGGATTATGCGCTCCTGTGCGCGTACACGCATCCCGAGGCGCCCGGTCCCGAGCTGGATCTGATCACGGACTGGTATGTCTGGGTATTTTACTTCGATGACCATTTCCTGGAGGTCTACAAGCGGCCCCGGGACATCGCGGGCGCCAAGAAGTACCTGGATCGGCTGCCGTTGTTCATGCCGGTGGACATGTCGCCGCCGCCCGAGCCGACCAACGCGGTGGAGCGCGGGCTGATCGACCTGTGGGCGCGCACGGTGCCCTCCAAGTCGCTCGCGTGGCGGCGCCGGTTCTTCGAGAGCACCAAGGCCCTGCTCGAGGAGTCCAACTGGGAGCTGCTCAACATCAGCGAGAAGCGCGTCTCCAACCCCATCGAGTACATCGAGATGCGCCGCAAGGTGGGTGGCGCGCCCTGGAGCGCGGACCTCGTCGAGCACGCCGTCTTCGTCGAGGTGCCGGACCGCGTGGCCGCCACCCGGCCCATGCTGGTGCTCAAGGACACGTTCGCCGACGCGGTGCACCTGCGCAATGACCTCTTCTCCTATCAGCGGGAGATCCAGGAGGAGGGCGAGCTGTCCAACTGCGTGCTGGTGATGGAGCGCTTCCTGGACGTGGATCCGCCCCGCGCCGCCGAGCTCACCAACGACATCCTCACCTCGCGGCTCCAGCAGTTCGAGAACACGGCGCTCACCGAGCTGCCCTCGCTCTTCGCCGAGTACGGCCTGAACCCCGCGGAGCAGGCCAGCGTGATGCTCTACATCCGGGGCCTGCAGGACTGGCAGTCCGGCGGCCACGAGTGGCACATGCGCTCGAGCCGGTACATGAACAAGGGCAACCGCTCCGGCCCCGAGCTGAACATCCCGCTCGGGCCCACGGGCCTGGGGACGTCGTCGGTGCGCGTGCGGCTGACGCCCGGCGCCCTGGGGCTCATGCGGATGCGCAGCTACGCCCACGTGCCCTACTCGGCCGTGGGGCCGCTCAAGCTGCCCAAGTTCTACATGCCGTACAAGACGTGGGTGAACGGCAACCTGGACGCCGCGCGGCGACACTCCAAGGAGTGGGCGCGCGACATGGGCATGCTCGTGTCCCTGCCGGGCATGACCGGCGCCTACATCTGGGACGACCACAAGTTCGACGTGGCGGACGTGGCCCTGTGCGGCGCGATGATCCACCCGAACGCCACCGGCCCCCAGCTCAACCTGACGGCCTGCTGGCTCGTGTGGGGCACGTACGCGGACGACTACTTCCCGGCCTTCTATGGCAACACGCGCGACATGGCGGGCGCCAAGGTGTTCAACGCCCGGCTGTCCCTGTTCATGCCGGATGACCCCAAGACCCTGACGACCGTGCCCCTCAACCCCGTGGAGAAGGGCCTCGCGGACATCTGGGCCCGCACGGCCGGCCCCATGGAGCCCGAGGCGCGCAACCAGTTCCGCCGCGCCATCCAGGACATGACGTCCAGCTGGTTGTGGGAGCTGGCCAACGTGGCGCAGAACCGCGTGCCGGATCCGGTCGACTACGTGGAGATGCGTCGCAAGACGTTCGGCTCGGACCTGACCATGAGCCTGTCGCGCCTGGCCCACGGCCACGGCATCCCGGCGGCCATCTTCCGCACCCGGCCCATGCGCGCGCTGGAGAACTCGGCCGCCGACTACGCCTGCCTCACCAACGACGTCTTCTCCTACCAGAAGGAGATCGAGTTCGAGGGCGAGCTCAACAATGGCGTGCTCGTCGTCGAGCGCTTCCTGCAGCTCGACTCGCTCGAGGCCGTGGAGGTCGTCAACAACCTGATGACCGCGCGCATGAAGCAGTTCCAGCACATCGTCGCGCTGGAGCTGCCCATCCTCCTCGAGGACTTCGGTCTGGACGAGGACGGCAAGGCCCGGGTGATGCGCTACGTGGAGCAGTTGCAGCAGTGGATGGCGGGCGTGCTCCGGTGGCACCAGGCCGTGGACCGCTACAAGGAGTTCGAGCTGCGCGCCTCCCACAAGCCGTTCCTGCCGCGCTCGGTCCCCAAGGGGCTGGGCACCTCGGCGGCCCGGCTCGCGTCCGTGTTCTCGGGCGGCAAGACCTAGGCCTCGTCGCGTCCGGTGGGCGGGGGGCCCCCGGACGCGCGCACACGCAGTCCCTCTTTCAGTTCTCCGCAGCCGTCGTTTCCGTGTCTTTTCCTCCATATCGAAAGGGAGCAGGTAGGTCATGACCAGTCCAGTGGGCAAGCCGGGTGATGAGAAGCAGCAGCTGAGCCTTGGAACGCAGGCGGCGCGTCAGCTGACGACGACCACCAAGTCGCAGCCGCAGATGCAGGGCATCTCCTCGCGGTGGCTGCTCAAGCTGCTGCCGTGGGTGCAGGTCAACGGCGGCATCTTCCGCCTCAACCGCCGCCTGAGCTACACGCTGGGCGACGGCCGGGTGAGCTTCGTGAGCACCGGCTCCAAGGTGCAGGTCATCCCCATGGAGCTGACCGAGCTGCCCCTGCTGCGCGAGTACGAGGACGTGGAGATCCTCTCCGCCCTGGCCAACCGCTTCGAGCAGAAGGAGTACAAGGCCGGCGAGGTCATCACCCAGGCGGGCCAGGAGGCCGACGCCATCTTCCTCATCGCCCACGGCAAGGTGAACAAGCTGGGCAAGGGCAAGTACGGCGACGAGGGTGTGCTCGAGGTGCTCGCCGACGGCGACCACTACAGCTACCAGGTGCTGCTCGAGTCCCAGGACTACTGGCAGTACACCTACAAGGCCGCCACGCCCTGCACCATCCTGGTGCTCCAGCAGTCCTCGTTCGAGTCCGTGATGGCCCTCTCCCCGTCGCTGCAGAAGCACGTGGAGGGCTTCAAGGCGCGGATGAAGAACAAGAAGCAGGACAGCACGGGCGAGGCCGCCATCGAGCTGGCCGCGGGCCACCACGGCGAGCCCACCCTGCCCGGCACGTTCGTGGACTACGACACGCACCCGCGCGAGTACGAGCTGAGCGTGGCGCAGACGGTGCTGCAGATCCACAGCCGCGTGGCCGACCTGTTCAACGATCCCATGAACCAGACGCAGGAGCAGCTGCGCCTGACGGTCGAGGCGCTCAAGGAGCGCAAGGAGCACGAGCTCGTCAACAACCCGGAGTTCGGCCTGCTGCACAACGCCGACCTCAAGCAGCGCATCCACACGCGCGGCGGTCCCCCCACGCCCGACGACATGGACGAGCTGCTGTCCACCGTGTGGAAGGAGCCGTCCTTCTTCCTCGCCCACCCGCGCGCCATCGCCGCGTTCGGCCAGGAGTGCAACCGCCGGGGCATCTACCCGACGAGCATCGAGTTCAACGGCAACATGATCCCCGCCTGGCGCGGCATCCCGATCGTGTCCTGCAACAAGATTCCCATCAGCGACACGCGCACCAGCTCCATCATGCTCCTGCGCGCGGGTGAGAAGAACCAGGGCGTGGTCGGTCTGCACCAGGCCGGCATCCCGGACGAGATCGAGCCCAGCATGAACGTGCGCTTCATGGGCATCAACGAGAAGGCCATCATCAACTACCTGGTCACCGCCTACTTCTCCGCGGCGGTGCTCGTGCCCGACGCGCTCGGCATCCTCGAGAGCGTCGAGCTCGGCCGTTCGCACAACGACTAGTCCCCCCCGTTCACGAGGAGTCCATTCATGGAGAATCCGACGAATCCGGGCAACGGGGGCGCCCCCGACGGGCGGCAGTTCAGCCTGTCCACGCTCGCCGCCCGGCAGCTGACGACGACGACCAAGTCGCAGCCGCAGATGGAGAGCATCAGCCCGCGCTGGCTCCTGCGCATGCTCCCCTGGGTGCAGGTGTCCGGTGGCGTGTTCCGCGTCAACCGCCGCCTGACCTACCTGGCGGGAGACGGCCGGCTGAACTTCAGCAACATCGGCGCCAAGGTGCAGGTCATCCCCCAGGAGCTGCAGAAGCTGCCGCTGCTGCGGGGCTTCGACGGCGATGACCTGGTGGTGTCGAGCCTGGCCAACCAGTTCGTGCAGCACCAGTTCAAGGCGGGCGATCTCATCGTCCGCAAGGGACAGCCCGCCGAGCACGTGGTGCTGCTGGCCCACGGCCGGGCCAACAAGCTGGGCACGGGCAAGTACGGGGACGAGGTCGTCCTCGACGTGCTGGGCGATGGCGACCACTTCGGCGACCAGTCCGTGGTGGAGCACAACGACTTCTGGTCCTACAGCGTCAAGGCGCTCACCCCTTGCACGGTGATGATGCTGCCCCAGCGCACCTTCGAGCTGCTCATCCAGCAGTCTCCCGCGCTGGGCGTGCACGTCGAGGAGTACAAGGCGCGCCTGCGGCGGCCCCAGGACAAGTCGGGCCAGGCGGCCATCCAGCTGGCCGCGGGCCACCACGGCGAGCCCACCCTGCCGGGCACGTTCGTGGACTACGAGCTGCGGCCCCGCGAGTACGAGCTGAGCGTGGCGCAGACCGTCCTGCGCATTCACACCCGGGTGGCGGATCTCTTCAACGATCCGATGAACCAGGTGGCGGAGCAGCTGCGGTTGACCGTCGAGGCCCTGCGCGAGCGCCAGGAGCACGAGATGATCAACAACCGGGAGTTCGGCCTGTTGCACAACGCCGACCTCAAGCAGCGCATCCAGGCGCGCAAGGGTCCGCCCACGCCGGACGACCTGGACGAGCTGCTCAGCCGGCGGCGCAAGTCGCGCTTCCTGCTGGCCCACCCGCGGGCCATCGCGGCGTTCAGCCAGGAGTGCAACCGCCAGGGCGTCTATCCGACGTGCGTCGAGGTGCAGGGCCGTCAGGTCATCGCCTGGCGCGGCGTGCCCCTCTTGCCGAGCGACAAGATCCCCATCCACCCGGACCGCACCACGTCCATCATCGTGATGCGCACGGGCCTGGAGGATCAGGGCGTCGTCGGTCTGCACAACACGGGCATCCCCGACGAGATCCAGCCCAGCCTGTCGGCGCGGCGCATGGACACGACCCAGCAGGCCATCACCGAGTACCTGGTGAGCGCCTACTACTCGGTGGCGCCGCTGGTGCCCGACGCGCTCGGCGTGCTGGAAAACATCCAGTTGGGCCGCTGAGTCTCACCCCGCGAGCGGCGCCAGGAGGCCCCCGGCCTCCAGCCGCTCGCGGACCAGCGCGGCGAGCGCTCCGTGCGCCGCGTCCTCTCGCCGGAAGGGCTCGGGAGTGAGGGTGATGAGCGTGCCCAGCTCCCCCACGGGCTCCACCCGCACGGGCCGGGGCAGCGACGGCACCCGCCCCCGCGCGCGCGAGAAGTACGTGAACCAGCCGATGCAGTCCCCTCCGGGCTCCGCGAGCCGCTTGGAGGCGGGATCCGCGGCGGAGACCACCACACACCGCTCCGGCTCCCAGGCGCGCACCAGCGCGTGCACCACCCGCTTGAGCACCGGCACCGTGAGCACCCGCTCGGCGGTGGGCCCCGCGCCCGGCAGGTGCAGCAGGCACCCGTTGGCGTAGAAGGGCACGCCCGAGCCACAGGTGAAGTGCAGCTGCCCGCCCCGGCCGGTGTGCTCCTCACCCGTCCAGGCATCGAAATAGAACGCGTCCCGACCCAGCCGGTACTTCTTGCGCTCGAAGAAGCGCAGGAAGGTGTCGCGCGTGGGCTCGAAGGGCAGCGTCAGCGCGTTCTTGCGCGAGTAGGCGTACTCGAACCAGCGGCCATAGGCGGGATCGCTCTCGGCGAGCAGCGCGAAGAGCAGCGCGGCGCGCCGCGCGCAGTCCTCGGCCGACTCCTTGCGTCCCGTCCAGTGGGCTCCCGCCTGGAAACGTTCCATCCCCCATTTCATACCCCATGGGTAACAAGGGCACCATGGGGAAGTGTATCCGGCACCCAACGCTGGCTCCCGACACGGGGACGGCGGATGACCTCATGCGTCGGGCGCCGTCCGAACTTTGATAAGCAGGGAGGCCATGTCCTCCCCCACTCCTCCCCAGACCGTGCTCGCCGCCATCGACGTGGGCACGAACGCCGTCCGCCTGGAGCTGGCCCGGCCCGACGCCGACGGCGCGCTGGAGACGCTCCACCAGGAGCGCGACCCCATCCGCCCGGGCGAGGGCGTGTTCGCCACCGGCGCCATGCCCGAGGAGACGGCGGACCGGCTCCTGTCCACGCTGCGGCGCTACGCGGCGCTCTGCCGTCGGCACAAGGCCCGGGTGCGCGCGGTGGCCACCAGCGCCATGCGCGACGCGCGCAACCAGCAGGAGATCGTCCAGCGGGTGCGCGACGAGGCGGGGCTCAACCTGGAGGTGGTGAGCGGCAAGGAGGAGGCGCGGCTCATCTGCCTGGGCGTGCTGCACCGCAAGCCCGCCAACGCGCGCTCGCTGCTGGTGGACATCGGCGGGGGGTCCACCGAGGTGGCGCTCGCCACCGGGGAGAAGCCCGAGGAGCTGTGGAGCCTGGCGCTCGGCTCGGTGCGCATCACCGAGATGTTCGACGCCTCGGGCAAGGTGACGCCCAAGCAGCTGCGGCTCATGCGCAGCTACGTGGAGGAGCAGCTGCGCAAGGCCATCCCGGAGAAGCTGCCCAACGCGCCGCGCCTGGCCCTGGGCTCCTCGGGCACCATCAACGCCGTGGTGGGCTACGCCGCGAGCGAGGGCACCGCGCACGCCTCCGTGCGCCAGCTCACCAGCGCCGTGGACACCCTGTCGGAGATGACGCCGGAGCGGAGACGCAAGCGCTTCGATCCCCGGCGCGCGGACATCATCGTCGCGGGCGCCACCATCCTCGAGCGCGCGGCCCGGCACCTGGGCGTGGAGAGCATCATCGCCGTGAACCGGGGCCTGCGCGACGGGCTGCTCGTGGACCTGCTCTACCGCCAGGACGAGCACCGCGAGGATCACTCGCTGGCGGACGCGGCCGTGGTGATGGGCCGGCGCCTGTTCTTCGACGAGAAGCACGCGCGGCAGGTGGCCCTGCTCGCGCTCACGCTGTTCGATGACCTGGCGGCGCTGCACAACCTGCCCCTGTCGTGCCGGCCCTACCTGGAGACGGCGGCGCTCCTGCACGACGTGGGCAACGCCGTGAGCTACGAGCGCCACCACAAACACACCTACTACCTCATCCACAACAGCGACATCCCGGGCCTCACCGAGCACGAGCGCGAGCTCGTCGCGCGCGTGGCGCGCTACCACCAGCGCAGCCCCCCCGAGCTCAACCACTCGGGCATGCAGGGGCTGAGCACCGCCGAGGCCCGGCTCGTGCGCAAGCTGGCCACGCTCTTGCGCGTGGCCAACGCCCTGGACAGCGGCCACCACCAGCCCGTGAAGGAATTGCGCGCCACCAACGGCCGGGACGCCGTCACCCTGCACTTCAAGGTGCGCCACCCCGTGGACCTGGAGCTGTGGCAGGTGGAGCACGAGACGGCCCTGTTCCGCCGCGTCTTCGGCAAGCGGCTGGTCTTGCACGTCAGCCGCTAGCCCGCGGGCCGCCCTACCCCGCCGTGCGCCCGTAGTACCAGGCGGTGAGCGCGAGCCGGGGCGCGTGCGCGGCGAGCACCTCGTGCTCGATCCGCTCGCTGAGGAACACCACGAGCGAGTCGAGCCGGGGCGCCACGTCCACCACGCCCTCCCCGGTGTACAGCCGCAACACGCCGCCCTGGGCGGGCTCCCAGCCGGGGTTGAGGTAGTAGATGGCCGTGACGCGCCGGTTGGACTGGCCCGGGAAGGCATCCGCGTGCCGGGCGTACCGCTCGCCCTGGCCCGGGTAACAGGCGAGCTGGAGATCGAAGCGCCCGAGCCCCAGATAGGCCTCCGCCGAGAGCGCCTCGCCGAGCTGGGTGAAAGCCGCGTGCATCCGGGCGAAGGCGGGCTCGTCCGCTCCAGGCTCCACCCAGGTGATGAGGTCGCCCCGGGTGGCGGTGTCCAGGGTGTGGTCCGCGCCCCGGCGAATGCCCGCGGGACGGAGCCGGCCCGCGTCCACCCGGGCGAGCGCCTCGGCGCGCAGGGCCAGGGCCTCTGGCTCGCCCAGCAGGCGATCACGGGTGAACCACCCCCGCTCGCCGAGTGATTGGATGTCTTCGTTTCGCGGGGACACCGGGAGCATGGCGCGGTGAACCCTACCCCAGCCGGTTAGAATCCGGAGCCATGCGCCTCCTCCTGCGGATGTTGCCCGTCCTCCTGGCCCTCGTCGTCGGCGCCGTGGGCGCCTTCCTGTGGACCCGGCCCACCGCCGAGCCACTGCCGGACACGCCCGCGCTCGTCACCCGCGTGCGCGAGGTGGCCCGCCTGGAGACGCTGTCCGTCTCCCTCTACAAGAAGGTGGAGTTCTCCCCGGAGCCCCGGCCCACGGACACGCTGTGGAAGGACGTCATCAACTGGGCGAGCTACAGCCTGCACACGCCCCGGGGCCGCGCCATCGTCTTCGCCGACGTGCACCTGGGCTACGACTTCGGGCGCTGGGACGACACCGCGCTGCGCGTGCAGGGCCGGCGCGTGGACGTGCTCCTGCCCCCGCTCGAGGTGAAGGTGGAGCTCAAGCCCGGGGAGACGGAGATCATCGGCTCCAACCTGGACAGCGCCCAGACGACGCTCCTGCTGGAGAAGGCCCGCGAGGCCTTCGAGCGCGAGGTGAAGGGGGATGCGCGGCTCAAGGCCCGGGCGCGGGCCTCGGCGGAGAACACGCTGCGCGTGCTGTTCCTCTCGCTGGGCTTCCGCGAGGTGCACGTGGTGGACGTGCTGCCCGCGCGCGCCACCGCGGGGTGACGGGACGCGGCGCCTCAGCCCGGCAGGAGCCCGCCGTCCCCGAGCCGGAACGTGCCGGGAATGCCCTCCCCGGCATGACCGAGCCCGCCGAGGGCCGCCACCGCCGCCGCGTCCGCCTCCCGGCACACCAGCGCGAACTCCCGCCAGCCCAGGTGCACGCGCCAGGGGCCCGCGCCCACCTCGGCCTCGAGCCGCCGCCGCTGGGCCTCCGTGAGCAGGCGGGCGCCGTCGTACCCGTCCCCGCCCGCCACGGCCCACAGCCCGCCAGCGCCCCGCGCGAGCACCACCTGGCCCGCATCCACCCGCACGGCCCGCACGGGCGCGGGCGCGGCCTCCAGGTGGCGCCAGGCCCACGCATCCACCTGGGCCGCGGACGGCCCCGCCGCCCCGAGCGCCGACGCCGGCAGGTAGCGCACGAAGGCCGCGTCCTCCAGCACGTAGAAGACCTCCAGGCCGCCGCCCGCCGGACGGTGCAGCGCGCCCCGGGCCTGGTGCACGAAGGCCGCCGGCCGCAGCACGGGCCGCACCCGGGCCTCCAACGCCCCAGGGCCCGACAGGGAGCCCGACATGGCGCCCGACATGGCGCCCGACGTGGAATCCGCCTCGGGGGCCGCCAGCGCCTGGAGCCGCGCCACGCACCCGGCCACGGCCTCCGCCAGGGAGCGCCCGCCCTCCAGGGACTCGGCGTGGAGCGCCGCCATCTCCACCCGGGCCACCTCCCCCGAGGCGAGCTTCACCAGCAGGTGCCGGCCCTGCCGCCGACACGCCACCCCGGCCCGGTGCAGCGCGGCCAGCAGCCCGGCGGAGAACGCCGCGAGGGACACGGGCCCCGCCAGCTCGGGCGGGGGCGCCGCGGCCGCCGCCTCCACCTCCGCCTGGAGCAGGCGCGCCTCGCCATCCAGCGGATCCTTCTCCAGCACCTCGGCCACGAGCGCCCGGGCCCGGGCCCGCTCTCCCCGCTGGAGCGCCAGCACGGCGAGCACCTTGAGGGCCTCGGGGTCTCCCGGGTTGAGGGCGAGCGCCTCGCGCAGCGCCCCTTCCGCCTCGCCCGAGCGCTCCAGTCCGAGCAGGGCCCGCGCGAGCCCCAGACGCACCTGCACCTCCTGGGGGAAGTCGCGCCGCAGGGCCTCCAAGAGCCCCAGGGCCTCGCGCTCGGCGCCCGCGTTCATGAAGGCGTGCGCCAGGGCGAGCCGGAGCATGGGGCCCGGGTCCCCCTGGGCGGCCGCGCGCAGCCGCTCCAATTCGGCGTCCACGAGGGGCTCGCCCGCCTCCACCTTGCGACGAATGCGCTCCAGGGCCAGGAAGTCCACGGCGGCGCAGTCTAGCGCCAGGAGATGTCGAACTCCCGCGCCAAGGGGCCCGTCTGCACGCCCTCCACGTGGATGCGCCGGGTGTCCATGTGCTCGAGCAGCGCCACCAGCAGGCCCTCGTGGAAGGCGGCGGGCAGGACGTCGTGCGTCATGACGAAGCGGCAGTGCTGGGGACCGAGCCACTGCACCGCGCGCGTGCCGGTGAGCGACAGCTGGTAGGCGGCGGGCAGGTGGTTCATCAGCCGCTTGGCCTCGCGGCGCAAGAGCTGGCACATGGCGCGGCCGGACTCGGAGTCCAGGAAGTCACGGCCCACGCAGTTGCCCAGCAGCCACAGGGCGTGCGCCACATCGCCATGGCGCTGGGCCAAGGACGGCACCGCCTCGGCGAGCAGCCGCAAGAGCACGCTGGCCGGGTAGTTGAAGAACTCGAGGAAGTTCGTCTGGCCACACGCCGCGGTGCTGCGCGCCACCAGGGACTCGTCCCCCAGCGCGCGCACGGCCTTGAGCGTGCCGCGCAGGAACAGGCCCCCGACCATGTCCTCGGACGTCGTCAGCGCCAGCGTCCGCGACCACGCGGCCTCCTGGTCCCAGGACGCCACGGCCTCGGACCAGCGCACCGCCTCACTGCCACCAGAAGTCGCATTCACTGTCGAGCCCACCTGTCTGACGACCACTGACCCGCACCGAGCGTCCCCCCCACAGCTCCAACGACGTCTGCATCACGCCCTCGTGAAAGGGATAGGGCATGAAGTCGTGTCTGGAGATGAGCCGCCCGCACTGGGGGCCCATCCACCGCACCGCGTACTCCCCGAAGCTCACCGAGGTGCGCCACGCCACCGGCAGCGTGGACTGGAGCTGGCGCGGACTCAGGGGCCGCAGCGACAGCATCACCTTGCCCGCGCCGAGCCGCAGGAAGCGGTGGCCCACGAGCCGACCCAACTGCCGCAGCGCCTCCTCCGAGCCGCCGTACGCCTCGGCCAGCACCGGCAGCGCCGTGGCCACCATCCGGTAGTGCATCGCCACGGGGTAGTTGAAGAAGTCCAGGAAGCGCGTCTCGCCGCTGTCCGTCAGACAGCGCCGCGCCAGGTCGTGCTCGCCGAGCGCGTGCAAGACATCCATCGTGCCATTGAGGAACAATCCCTTGAGGGTGTGATCCGGAGAGGACAGACAGATGCGCCGCTCGAGCTCGCCTTGCCAGCCGTCTGTCTTTTCCCATCCGGTGCGCGCGCCGAGACCCACGACCATGAGTGCCCCCTTGGTGGCAACCAGTCCGTGCGAGGAGCCCGCGAGAGTAAGTCATCGCGCACGGGCTGTCAGCACTCACCCTCACGCCCGCCTCTCTTTTTCCGAGCGCCGAGGACAAACACGCGCCGTCTGTCCATTCCGCTTGTGGGTTTGCACTCCCGGTAGATGTGTCTACCGGGATGCTGAAAGCATTCAGTCAGATGAAATGACCGGCTACGCCGTGAAATGGGATTACCACGTGCGATTCAGGGCTCGGGCAGGAGCCAGGCGGCCAGCTCCCCAGGCAGGGAAGTGTAGTCATTGATCACCCAGTGGGCCCCCGCCTCGCGCAGGGCCTCGGCGGGCACCAGCGTGGTGACGCCCACGGCGAACATGCCCGCCGCGCGCGCCGCGAGCACGCCGTTGATCGCGTCCTCGAAGACGACACACGCCGCGGGCTCGGCGCCCAGGGCCCGGGCCGCGGCGAGGAAGAGGTCCGGGAAGGGCTTGCCGCGCGTCACGTGCTCGGCGCCGATGACGTGCGGGAAGAAGGTGTCCAGGCCGGTGCCGCCGAGCACGAAGTCCCGGTTGACGCGCGGCGCCGCCGAGGCCACCGCCAGGCCCCGTCCCGCCGCCTTCAGGCGCGTGAGCAGCGCCCGCGCTCCGGCCAGGGGCCGCAGGTGGGGCGCGAAGAGCTCCCGGTAGTGCGCCTCCTTCCGCTCGGCCAGCCGCGTCAGTTCCTCGGGCGCAGGGGTGTGGCCCAGCAGCACGGGGAGGATCTCCTCGTTGCGCTTGCCGGCGAACTCGCGCTCGAAGCGCTCGCCGGAGACCTCGAGCCCGTGCGCGCGGGCGAACGCGCTCCACGCCTGGACGTGGAAGCGCATGTTGTCGACGAGGGTGCCGTCCAGATCGAACAGGGCGGCGGCACAGGGACGGGGGAACGGGGAGGACATGCCCCGGGCCCTATCACGACTCCCAGGACACCTCGTATTCGCTCTCCAGCGTGGAGAGTTGCTGACCGCGCACCCGCGCGTCCCGGGCGCTCGCCTTGTCCAGCACGCCCATGAGGATGCCCTCGTGGAACGGATAGGGCATGAACTCGTGGCGCATGGTGAGCCGGCCCCGGGTGGGACCCGTCCACACCACGGTGCGCGTGCCGAAGCTCACCGAGGCGCGGTAAGTGGAGGGCAGGTGATCCACCAGGCGCCGCACGTCGCCGTTGGCCAGCAGCAAGAGCGCCATGCCCGCCGCGGACGACAGGAAGTTGTCCGCCGCCCGGTAGCCCAGCGCGCGCAGCGCCTCGTCGAGCCCGCCGCAGCGCGCCTCGAGCAGCCGCGCCGCGCTGAACAGCATGCGCAGGTTGGCGCTCACCGGGTAGATGAAGAAGTCCACCGGCTTGTCCTCGCCGCCCGCCCGGAGGCAGTCGCGCACGGCGGACTCGTCCCCCAGACAGCGCACCGCATCCAAGGTGGAGCGCAGGAACATGCCGCGCGCCGTGTCCGTGGGCGACGCCATCGCCAGGCGCAACGCCAGGTCCTCGTCCGAGCCGGGCGTGACCGAGCCCACATGACAGTCGTGCGTGTACATACGTTCCTCCCTTGTAGCGGAGCCCCCAGGGGTGCGCAGCGTAACCGTCTGGATCGCACGTGTCAGCGCGGCGACCTCTGTCGGTTGGCGGGCAGTCACTGCCACCACATCATTGCCGTGGCGCTGTAGACGGGGCGGGAGCCAGCCACGCAATCCCCGCCTAATCGGGAGCGACGCCCTCCGCCGCGGGCTGGCCGAGGAAGTCGTCCAGGGCGCCCACGTCGATGGGCTTGCGGAACACGGCGTCCACCAGGGCGAGGTTGGCGCGGTTCTGTCCACGCACGTCCATGCCCGTCACGATGGCCAGCAGCGCCCGGGGCGAGCGCGCGCGCAGCTCCCGCGCCACCTCCCACCCGGACAGATCCGGCATGACGGCATCCAGCAGGGCGGCGTCGTAGTGCCGCTCGCCCCACATCTTGAGCGCCACCTCGCCGTTGGGCGCCACCCGCACGTCGTAGCCCTCCTCGCCGAGCACCTCCGCCATCATCCGCGCGTTGTCCGGATCGTCGTCCACCACGAGCACCTGGCGCGTGGCGCTCGGACGCCGCACGGGCACTCCGGGGCCCGCCGGGCCCGTGGCTCGCGCGGCGGGCCCGGTGTCCGGCGCGCGCGCGAGCGGCAGGCGCACGACGAAGGCCGTGCCCCGCCCCTCGGGCAGGTTCTCCACCGTGAGCTCTCCCCCCCACCGGCGCACCTGCTCGCGCGACACCGCCAGGAGGAGCGAGCGCTGGGGCGCGCCCACCTCGCGGCTGAGCGGCTCGAACATGCGCGTCATCTCCTCGCCCTCGTAGGGCACGCCCGCGTCCTCCACGCGCAAGAGCGCCTCGCCGCCCGGCGTGGCGCGCGTCTCCACCACCACGCGGCCGCCCCGGTCCCCCAGCCGCTCGCGCTCGGCCAGCAGCAGGTTCACCACCAGCTCGCGGAAGAAGCCGGCGTCGGCCCGCACCGCGCCCGGGTCGCCCAGCCGCGGCTCCACCGACACCGGGTGCTCGCGCTGCTCCAGCTCCGGCCCCGCCAGCTCCAGCGCCTCGCGCACCGTGGCGTCCACCTGCACGTCGCCCAGCTGCTCCTCGGTGCGCTGGACGTTGAACTCCTGCAGCCGCGCCACCAGCTCGCCCACCTGGCCCACCGTCTTGTCCAGGGCGTCCAGGTGCTCGGGGTTGAACTCGCGCCGCAAGAGCGTGATGCGCAGGCGCAGCACGTTGAGGAAGTTGTTGAGCGCGTGCGCCGCGCCCGTGGCGAGCTGGCCCAGCGCCTGGGTCCGGGTGCGCTGCAACAGCCGCCCCTGCAGCCGCCGCAGCTCGTCGTGCGCGCTGAGCAGGGCCTTGCTCTTGGTGGCCGCCTCGGTGCGGTCGGTGAAGGTCTGGATGACGCCGGCCAGGTCCCCGCCCTCGTCGAAGATGGGCGTGGCGCTCAGCTCCAGGCTCACCTCGCCGCCCCCGGGCCGCTCCACCGCCATCCACACCCCGTGCACGGGCGCGCGCTCGCGCAGCGCCCGGGTGAAGGGCATGTCCCCCACCTTGAAGCCCGTGCCCTCCGGGTGGTGCGCGTTCACCTGCGAGAGCACCGTGGCGAGCGCCATGGACGAGCGCGGGCCCACCACCGAGCGCACCGGCACCCCGAGCAGCCGGCTCACCGGCGGCGAGGCGAAGGACACCGAGCCGTCCACCTCCACCAGCATGATGCCCACGTCCACGTGGTGCAGGACCGACTCCATCACCGCGGCCTCGCGAAAGCGCACCTCCTCCGTCTTGAGCGCCCGGGCGTAGGAGGCCTGGGCGGAGGCATGCGCCTCGCCCACCAGCTCCACGATGAAGGAGGCCACCTCCGCCTCCACGCGACGGCCGTTGCGCCGCGCGTACAGGTGCAGCAGCACCTCCTCGAGCGCCTTGAACTCGCGCGCCAGGTCCTCCGCCTCGAAGCGCTGGCTGTAACGCCGTGCGCCATGCGGCCGGACGACCTCGGGCCAGAGCAGCAGGGCGTCCTTTCCCCGGTCCCTGAGCAGCCGGACGAGCTCGTCCATGAGGGCCCGGAGGGGCACCCGCAGGTCCCGGCCGGGCAGGTCCAGCTCGTACGTCTCCACGCGCAGGCGCTTGGCCCACAGGCGCACCACGCGCTCGGGCTCGTCCTCCAGCAAGGGCAGGAGGGCCTCCACGGGATCGACCGGCGACGGGGTGTCTTGGAGGAAGGGAATGCGCATGGTTCCTCCGCGGAACAGTGGGCATGGTGGGCCCGAGAGGCCAGCCAGACCGCCCCCGACAACCCTGGGAGGGGCGCGGATGGCCAACGACATGACCGAGCGCGACAAGGGCGAGGACGCGCCGCCCCCGGTGTCCGACGCGGCCATGGCGCAGCTGTTCCGGGGCGAGCTCAGCCGCTCGGACACCTGGCGCTCGCGCCTGGACACCACCACCAACTGGGCGCTGACCACCAGCGCGGCCGTGGTGTCCTTCGGCCTGTCGAGCACCGGCTCGCCCGTGGTCTTCCTGGTGGGCATCTGGCTGGTGCTCACCTTCCTGCTCATCGAGGCGCGCCGCTACCGCTACTACGACCTGTGGATCCGCCGGGTGCGGCTCCTGGAGAACGGGTACTGGGTGCCGCTGCTGCGGCGCGAGCCCATCGATCCGGACGCCATCCGGGAGCTCGTCACGCTGGTCGAGCGGCCGCAGATCCACCTGTCGCTCTTCTCCGCCATCTCCACCCGGCTCAACCGCGCGTACGGGCCCATCCTGCTCGTGCTGACCACCACCTGGTTCGTCAAGGTGTACAGCCACCCGCGCCCGCCCCGGGACCTGGACGACTTCCTGCACCGCGCGGCCGTGGGGCCCCTGCCCGGCGAGGTGGTGATGGGCTTTCTCCTGGTGCTGATGCTCGGCTTCACCTACCTGTTCGCGGCGTCCTTCTTCACCCGCGCGCCCATGGGCGAATTGCGCACGCTGCCCAGGGGCCGGCGCGCCGCCTTGTGGGAGTCCTTCTACCGGCCCTACGCCACGCGCGCGCCGCGCCGCCGGGGCGGCGCCGGGGCCGGGCCGGGGCCGCGTCAGACTCCGCCCATGCATTAGCCGGGCGGGGGGCGCGGCGGGTTTTCCTCCTTCCGACCCCTCGGGTTTTGTGGTTGAAGCGGCGACATGACGACTCCGCGTACGGTCACGGTCATCAATGGCGACGGCATCGGCCCCGAGGTGATGGCGGCCACCCTTCGCGTCCTCCAGGCGCTCGAGGTTCCCCTGCAGTTCGAGAGCCGGGACGCCGGCGCCGAGTGCATCGCGAAATTCGGCACCAACCTGCCCGACTCCACCGTGGAGTCCGTGCTGCGCAACGGCGTGGCGCTCAAGGGCCCCACGGGCACGGTGGTGGGCGGCGGCATGGCGAGCGCGAACGTGGGCCTGCGCAAGCGCCTGGACCTGTACTCCGCGCTGCGGCCCGTCAAGAGCGTGCCCGGCATCAAGACGCGCTATGACGGCGTGGACCTGGTCGTGGTGCGCGAGAACACCGAGAGCCTCTACGCGGGCCTGGAGCACATCATCGTGCCGGGCGTGGTCGAGTCCCTGAAGATCATCACCGAGAAGGCCAGCACGCGCATCGCGCGCTTCGCCTTCGAGCACGCGCGCAAGCACGGCCGCAAGAAGGTGACGTCGGTGCACAAGGCCAACATCATGAAGCTGTCGGATGGCCTGTTCCTGGACTGCGCGCGCAAGGTGGGCCGCGAGTACCCGGAGATCCAGTACGAGGAGGTCATCGTCGACAACATGTGCATGCAGCTCGTGAAGGATCCGAGCCGCTATGACGTGCTGGTGATGGAGAACCTCTACGGCGACATCCTGAGCGACCTGTGCGCGGGCCTCGTGGGCGGCCTGGGCCTGGTGCCGGGCGCCAACATCGGCGAGCGCACGGCGATGTTCGAGGCGGTGCACGGCACGGCGCCGGACATCGCGGGCAAGGGCCTGGCCAACCCCACCGCGCTGATGATGTCCGCGGTGATGATGCTCGACTTCCTGGACATGGGCCCCGCGGCGCGGCGCTTCGAGGGCGCGCTCGCCAAGGTGCACGCCGAGGGCACCGCCCGCACGGGCGACCTGGGCGGCGGCGCCACCACGCGCGACTTCACCGACGCCGTCATCGCCGCGCTGTAGTCCCCCATCGAAGTCCCCGGCCGTCCTCCGTCCGGGAGGGCGGACCCGATTCTCGCGGTCGGGTCCGAAAACGGCCAGACACGCCCCCGGCGGTCACGCTACGACAGCCGGGTGATGACGCCGCTCGTCCCCGACACCTGCTACCGCGCCCTGAGCGCGCGCGACCGCCGCTTCGACGGGCTGTTCTTCGTGGGCGTGGCCACCACGGGCATCTACTGCCGGCCCGTGTGCACGGCCCGCACGCCCCGCGCCGAGCGCTGCACCTTCTACCGCTCCGCCGCCGAGGCCGAACAGGCGGGCTTCCGGGCCTGTCTGCTGTGCCGTCCGGAGCTCGCCCCGGGGCACGCGCCCGTGGACGCGGGGGCCCGGCTGGCCGCGGCCGCGCTCGCGCGCATCGAGGCCGGGGCGCTCAACGAGGCCTCGCTCGACGCGCTCGCCGGGGAGCTGGGCGTCACCAGCCGCCACCTGCGCCGCGTCACCGAGGCCGCGCTGGGCGTGTCCCCCGTGGCGCTCGCCCAGACCCGGCGGCTCGCGCTGGCCAAGCAGCTGCTCCAGGACACCGCGCTGCCGCTCGCCGAGGTGGCCTTCGCCAGCGGCTTTCGGAGCGTGCGGCGCTTCAACGCCCTGTTCCAGGCGCGCTTCGGTCGGCCGCCCTCGGCCCTGCGGCGCGGCGACGCGGAGCGCCCCGCCCCACCCGCGCTCGTGCTGCGCCTGGACTACCGCCCGCCGCTCGCCTGGGAGACGCTCCTGGGCTTCCTCCAGGGGCGCGCCCTGCCCGGCGTGGAGCACGTGGCCGACGGCGCGTACCGGCGCACGGTGCGGCTGGGTGACACCCAGGGCTGGCTCGTGGTGCGCGCGGACCCCGAGCGGCCCGCGCTCCGGGCCGAGCTGTCCCTGTCCCTCGCGGGCGCGCTGATGCCGGTGGCCGCGCGGCTGCGCGCCCTCTTCGACCTGGACGCCCAGCCCGCCCTCATCGCGGACTGCCTCGCGCGCGAGCCGCTCCTGGCGCCCCATGTCCAGGCGACACCGGGCCTGCGGATGCCCGGGGCCTTCGATGCCTTCGAGATGACGGTGCGGGCCATCCTCGGCCAGCAGGTGTCGGTCCGGGCGGCCACCACGCTGAGCGGACGGCTCGTGGCGCGCTTCGGCGAGCCCGTGGCGTCCCCCGGCCCCCACCCGGCGCTCACCCACCACTTCCCCCGGCCGGAAACCCTCGCCTCGGCCACCGAGGACGCGGTGGCCGCCCTGGGCCTGCCCGGCGCGCGCGCCCGGACGCTCCTGGCCGTCTCCCGCGCCCTCGCCGAGGGCACGGTGCGCCTCGAGCCCCACGCCGACGTGGAGCAGACGCTCGCGGCGCTCCAGGCCCTGCCGGGCATCGGCCCGTGGACGGCCCACTACATCGCGATGCGCGCCCTGCGCTGGCCGGACGCCTTTCCCGCGAGTGATCTCGGCATCCGCAAGGCGCTCGGCGGGGCGACGGCGAAGGCGGCCGAGGCCCGCGCCGAGGCGTGGCGGCCCTGGCGCACCTACGCGGTCATGCACCTGTGGAATTCCCTCTCGACCGGAGCCGGCGGATGAGCCTTGAGACCCCGAACCTCTACAGCACCACCCTGGCCAGTCCCGTGGGCCCGCTGCGGCTGTTCGCCACGGCCGAGGCCCTCACCGCCGTGTACCTGGAGAACCACCGGCACGCGCGCGCCCTCACGGCCACGCCCCACGAGGCCCTGCCCGTGCTGCGCGCGGCGGGCACCCAGCTCGCGCAGTACTTCGCGGGCGAGCGCCAGGGCTTCGAGCTGCCCCTGGCCCCCGAGGGCACGCCCTTCCAGCACGCCGTGTGGGCGGCGCTCCGGGAGATTCCCTGGGGCCACACCTGGTCCTACGCCCAGCTCGCGCGGCACCTCGGCCGGGACGGGGCGGCGCGGGCCGTGGGCTCCGCCAACGCGCGCAACCCCCTGTCCATCCTGGTGCCCTGCCACCGGGTGGTGGGCGCCTCGGGGAGCCTCACGGGCTACGCGGGGGGCCTCGCCGCCAAGCAGTGGCTGCTGGCCCACGAGCGGCGGCTCACCCCACGGTGACGCGGCGCACGCCCCGGGCCTCGAGCAGCGCGGGCAGGCGCTCGCGCTGATCGCCCTGCAAGACCAGCGTGTCGCCCTCCACCGTGCCCCCGCAGCCCAGCGAACCCTTGAGGGCCTTGAGCCACGTGTCGCGCTCGGCCTCGGACAGCTCCAGCTGCTCCACCACCGTCACTTCCTTGCCCCCGCGGCCCTTGCGCTCCATGCGCACCACGGCGCGCGCGGGCCCCCGGGCGGGCGCGGCGGCCTTCACCGGCGCGGGCGGCGGGCCGGGCGGCAGCGCCTCCCGGTTCAGACCCAGCGCGGCGAAGGGGTTGTGGAAGGGCGCCGGGGCGGCGGGCGCCTCCGGCTTCTTGTCACGCTTGCCCATGGGGCGGGGACTCCCGGGGTTCAGTGGGCCTGGTGCGCCTGGAGGGCCCGCGGCGCGGGCAGCGTCTTGAAGGCCTCCGCGTCCGGGTTGCCGTCCGCGAGGATGAGCGCGGTGAGGAAGGGCGGGAAGGCGGCCGCCTCGCGCCCGTTGACGACCACGAGCGGCGTGCCCCGCAGCTCGTGCTGCTTGGCGTAGGCGACGTCCTCCTGGAGCTTGCGCTGGGTGTCCTGCGCGTTCACGCACGCCTCCAGCTGCGAGCGGGGCACCGAGCCCGAGGCCAGGATGTCCATGATGGCCGGGCCGCTCGTGAGCGAGCGCTGGGCCTCGAAGAGCTTCTCGCGCAGCGCCCAGTAGTCCGAGGCGCCCTCGAGGCAGATCTGCCCCTTGGCGGCGAGGCAGCGCGTGCCCGAGCCATCACTGAGCTGCGGCGGCAGGGAGAAGTTGCACGCGCTGTCGAGCGGGAACTGGCGCGCCTCGAGCGACAGCTTGCCCTCGGGCAGGCGCTGCTTGATGACGGCGAGGGCCTCCACCAGGGACTTGCAGTGGGGGCAGCGGCTGTCGGTCCACTCCACCATCTTCACCGGCGCGCTGGCGGGGCCGTACTGGCGGCGGGCGGGGAAGGCGGCGGGCAGGGGCGAGTCCTGGCGGTACTTCGCCAGCGCGTCGGACACGGCCTGCTTCTCCTCGGAGGAGAGGCTGGCCAGGTAGTCCGGCAGCGAGCCGAGCGGCGCCTGGGCCATGGACGCGGCGCCGGCCCCGGCGCGGGGCGTCTGCGCGCCCGGCACGAGCACGGCGACATAGGCGGCCACCGCGAAGCCTCCGGCCCACTTGAGGGTCTCTCCCCACTCGCCGGCCTGGGGCAATACGGCGCCCGGCAGGCCCTTGAAGGCCACGACGGCGAAGGCGGCGGTGAGCGCGTAGGTGCCCAGACACGTGGGGCAGAGCACGCCGACGCTGGCGCTCGCGGCGGCGAACACGCCACAGGCGACCAGGCCCGCGGCGGCCGTCAGGCGCAGCCCGTTGGCGGCGGCCCGCACCGGGCGGCCGCCCCTGGCCCAGACGAGGTAGAGCGCCGAGAGCGCCACGGCGACCAGGCCCCACACGACGCCCAGCCCCGCCACCGGCATGTGGAAGAGCCCGTGCAGGGCGCTGGCGAAGGGCGAGTTCCACACGGTCTCGCAGTTGACGCGCTCGGAGACGCCGCACACGGTGGCGCCGCCCTGGCGCAGGGTGAGCAGCTGGCTCCACTGGAAGACGGAGAGCGCGCTCTCGGCGAGGCCCAGGGCGAGCAGCGCCTGGGCGCCACGAACGGGGGGAGGAGGGGGCGGATTGGCCTTCTTGCTCATGCGTGCTCCGGAGGGGGGGTCATCAAGACGAGGAGGCGGGCGTTGGCGGGGCCATCGTTGGTGACGCCGTGCTCCACCCCCGCGGGGGCGAAGAGGACGGCGCCGGGGCCCTGGAGGGTCTCCTCCGCGCCCAGCTGGAAGCGGCACTGCCCCTCCAGCACGGTGTACACCTTGTCCGAGGCCGCGTGCCGATGGGGCTTCTGCGACTGGCCGGGCAGCAGGCAGTACACGTCCAGGAAGAAGCGCTCGGACCCGAAGAGGTGGTGCTTCTGGAGCTTCCCGGCCGCGAAGCCCAGGTAGTCCGACAGGTGTTTCACATCCATCGTGGCATTCACTCCCGGCCCTCTATATAGCGACGCTCATGCAACCGCTGTCTCTGCATTTTCTTCACGAGCAGGCAGGCGCCCGTTTTCAAGAGCTTCAAGGCCGGGAAGTCGTGGCCGACTACGGGAACGAGGCGGCCGAGTACCGCGCCGCCCGGACAGGCGTGGCGCTCCATGACGCCACCTACCGCGAGGCGCTGCGCATAACCGGGGAGGACCGCACAACCTTCCTGCACGGCATGGTGACCCAGGACGTGAAGGGACTCGTGGCCGGGGCCTCCACCTACGCGGCCTTCATCACCGTGAAGGGCGCCATGGTGGCGGACGCGCGCATCCTGCGCCGCGACGCGGACCTGCTGCTGGACCTGGAGCCCGGCCTGGGCGCCAAGGTGCGGGAATTCCTGGAGAAGTACCTCATCTCCGAGGACGCCGAGCTGCACGACGCCACCGAGGAGGGCGGCCTCTTGCGGCTGCTCGGCCCCCGGACGCCCGAGCTGCTGACGGCCGCGCTCGGCGCGCCCTTCGAGCCCCTCGCCCAGGACGCCACGCGCGCCGGGCGTCTGGCGGACCAGGACGTGCTGCTCTTGGGCAACACCCGGCTGCAGGCCCAGGGCGTGGACGTGTGGGTGCCGCGCGCGGGTCTGGAGGCGGTGTGGAAGGCCCTCGGGGCGGCGGGCGCGGCCCTGGGGCTCCAGCCGCTCGGCTGGCGGGCGCTCGAGGTGGTGCGCGTGGAGGCCGGGGTGCCGCGCTACGGCCAGGACATGGTGGACACCACCATCCCCCTGGAGGCCAACCTCACCCACGCCATCTCGTACAACAAGGGGTGCTACATCGGGCAGGAGGTCATCGCCCGCGCCACCTTCCGCGGCCACATGAACCGAAAGCTCGCCGGCCTGCGCCTGAGCGCGGACGCGGCCGGGCCCGGCACCGAGCTCAAGAAGGACGGCAAGAAGGTGGGCTGGCTCACCAGCGTGACGCGCTCGCCCGGCGCCGCCGAGCCCCTGGCCCTGGGCTACGTGCACCGCGACCACCTGGAGCCCGGCACGGTGCTCACCGTGGGCGAGGGCCCCGCCGAGGCCACCGTCACCGCCCTGCCCTTCGCCTGACGCCCGGCGCGCGCGCTAGAGCTGCGCGCTCCGGCCGCCGTCCACCGCGAGCACCTGGCCGGTGACGTAGGGCGCGTCCCGGGCGAGGAACAGCACCGCGCGGGCCACGTCCTCCACGCTCCCCTCGCGCCCCAGGGGAATGCGCCGCAGCGTGTCCTCGCGCGCCGCCGCGTCGAAGTCCTCCGGGAAGGCCACCGTGCCCGGGGAGATGGCGTTGACGCGCACGTGCGGCGCCAGCTCCACCGCCAGCGCCCGCGTGAGCATGATGAGGCCCGCCTTGCTCACCGAGTAGTGCGCGTAGCCCCCCACGGGCCGCTCCCCGGCGATGTCCGTGAGGTGCACCACCAAGGGGGACGTGCCCGCGCGCAGCGAGGGCAGCAGGGCCTGGGTGAGGAAGAAGGGCGCGTCCAGGTTCACCCCCACCATCGTCTGGTACTGCGCGCGGGTGATGGCGCCAAAGGGCACCGCCGCGTAGAGCCCCGCGTTGTGCACCACCACGTCCAGGGCGGGATGGGCCGCGCGCACCTCGGCGCCCAGCGCGTCCACCGCCTCGGGCCGGGACAGGTCCGCGGTGTGGACGGTGACCCGCCGCCCGAGCACCTCGAACTCCTCCGCCAGCGCCCGCACCGACTCGGCGGAGCGGTTCGCGTGCAGCGCCAGGTCATACCCGGCCTGGCCCAGGGCGCGCGCCACCGCGCTGCCCACACGCACGCCGGCGCCGGTGATGAATGCGGTCGTCATGGCCGCCTTCCTTAACAGAGGCCGCCGGGCCAGTCAGCCGGCCGAGCGCCCTCCGCCTCCCACCTCCGAGGTCTCGTCCACCGGAAGGACCGCTTGAGTCGTCCCCTCGGGCGCCTTACTTTAAAAGTCACGGGAGGAACGAGACCATGGCGGAAGTCCCCGAGGTGGAGACGCTGGTGAGGGACCTGCAACAGGCGGTGGTGGGCAAGCGCTTCACGGGCGCGGAGGTGCGCGTGCCCCAGGCGGTGCGCTTCCCCCGGGCGAGTGTGTTGTCCGAGCGGCTCGCGGGGCGGCGGGTGGTGTCCGCGCGGCGGCGGGCCAAGTTCATGCTCCTGGCCCTGGACGACGGGCAGGTGCTGGCCCTGCACCTGATGCTCTGGGGCAACCTGGAGCTGCGCGGGGCCATCGGCACCCGGCCCGAGCACACGCTCGTGGTGCTGGGCCTGGAGGGCGGCGAGGAGCTCGTCTTCAGCGACGAGCTCGGCTACGCGCGGGTGGCGCTGGCGCCCGCGAGCGAGCTGACTGAGCGGCTCAAGCTCGACGAGTTGGGTCCGGAGGCCCTGTCGGACGACTTCTCGCCCGAGGTGCTCGCGCGCCAGTTGCGCCGTCGGCGCGGCCCCCTCAAGACGGTGCTGCTCAACCAGCGCGTCTTCGCGGGGCTCGGCAACCGGGACGCGGACGAGAGCCTGTGGGTGGCCCGGCTGCATCCCCGCCGGGTCGCGGGTTCCCTGGGCCCCGCGGAGCTGGTGCGGCTGTACGAGGGCATCCGCGAGGTGCTCGACGAGGGCATCCGCCTGCGGGGCACCCAGCGCGACCTCTTCGGGGTGCAGGGCGGCGCGAAGCACCACCGCAACGTGTTCGGCCGCACGGGCGAGTCCTGCCCCCGCTGCGGGGACCGGGTGCGCGCGGGCAAGCTGGGCGGACGCAACACCCACTGGTGCCCCACCTGCCAGCCCGAGCAGGACGTCACCACGGCCCTGCCCTCGGGGGAGGCGGCGCCGGCGGACCCGCTGCTGAGCGCCTGAGGCCTACCCGTCCGAGCCGCCGGAGCGGCCCGCGTCCAGGCCGTGCTTCTTCACCAGCTTGTAGAGGTACATGCGGTCGATGCCCGCCTCCCGCGCGGCGCGGGAGATGTTGCCCTCGCAGCGCGCGAGCAGGTCACGCACGTAGTCCTGCTCGAAGCCGTCGATGAGCCGCTCCTTGGCCTCCTTGAAGGGCAGGGACAGCTCGGGCGTGGAGCGGCCCCGGGCGGCGCGCGGGCCTCCGGGCGGCGTCATCTCCGGCAGGGCGTCCTCGCCCAGGTTCACCACCTGCTCCACCACGTTGCGCAGCTCGCGCACGTTGCCCGGCCACGGGTACTGGGCGAGCAGGGCGCGCGTCTGGTCGGACAGCGTGCCCTGGGGGCGGCCCATGCGCCGCAGGAAGTGGTCCACCAGGAAGGGGATGTCCTCGGGCCGCTCGCGCAGCGGGGGCAGCACCACCTTGAGCACCGCGAGCCGGTGGTAGAGGTCCGCGCGGAACTTCCCCTTGTCCACGGCGCTCTCCAGGTCCACGTGCGTGGCGGCCACCACGCGCATGTCCACCGTGCGGTACTCGTTGGCGCCCACGCGCTTGACCTGCCGGCGCTCCAACACGCGGAGCAGGCGCGGCTGCAAGTCCAACGGCAGCTCGCCCACCTCGTCGAGGAACACCGTGCCCTCGGAGGCGCGCTCGAAGGCGCCGGCCCGCTCCGTCTGGGCCCCGGTGAAGGCGCCCTTCACGTGGCCGAACAGCTCGCTCTCGATGAGCGAGGGGGCGACGCCCGCCAGGTCCACGATGACGAAGGGGCCCTTGGCGCGCGGGCTCTCCTTGTGGAGGGCCTCGGCGCACAACTCCTTGCCCGTGCCCGTCTCGGCCTGGATGAGCACGTCCGAGGTGCCCGCCGCCATGCGCTCGAGCAGGGTGAAGACCTCGCGCATGCGCCGGCTGTGGCCGACGAGCCCCCCGAAGCTCTCGCGCGCGGACAGGAGCAGCGCGCGCGCGCGCCCCTCCTGGGGCACGAGCTTGAGCGACACCGAGCCCACGTCCCACTCCGAGCCCGGCCCCAGTTCCAGCTCGGAGAAGCGCAGCCCGTCGCGCAGGGAGCCGTTGCGCGAGCCCAGGTCGCGCGCGAGCACGCAGTCCTCGCGGACCTCCAGCGACAGGTGCTGCCGGGAGACCGTCTTCTCCGTGAGCACGATGTCGGCGGTGGAGTCCTTGCCCAGCACGTACGTGCGCCCCGGCTCGAGCACGTGGCTCTTGCCGGCCTCGGGGCCCGACAGCACCAGCAGCTTCAACCGGACCCGGCCAGACCGGACCTTGCGCGGCAGGGTGGCCGTCGCCGTCCGGGCCTGGGGCGGCCCACCCTCTTCATCCCACTCGGACACGGCGGGGACTCTAGCACGCGGGCCGGGGGCTCAGGGGCGCCGGCCCTGGTGCTTGGGGGATTCGCGCGCGGGCGCCATCCACGCGAGCACCTCGGCGGCCCGCCCCTCCTCGCCAGCGCGCAGGAACAGGTCGCGCGCCTGCCGCGCCTGGACGAGCGCCTCGCGCGCCTGCCCGTCCCCCCGGAGCGCCCGGGCCAGGGCGAAGCCGGACTCGGCGAGCGCCTCGGGCTCCACGGACGCGAAGGACACGGCCTGGCGCAGGGGCGACAGGGCCTCGCGCACCCGGCCCAGGCCCAGGAGCGCCTGGCCCACCCCGTCATAGGAATACTGCAGGGACGCGTCGTCCGGCGCGAGCACCCGGCGCTTGTCGGCCAGGGCGCGCTGGTACACCGCCAGCGCCTCCGGGTAGCGCTTGAGCCCGAGCAGGCTCTGGCCCTCCTCGTCCCGCGCCTCCGCGGTGCGCACGTGCGCGGGCCCATGGAGCGCCTCGTGCCGCCGCACCACCTCGCGCACCTGCGTGAGCGCCCGCTCCAGCTCCCCCTGCTCGCGCAGCGCCCAGGCCAGCGCGTAGTGCGCCGTGACGGTGTCGGGGTGGAGCGCGCCCAGGCCCTTGTCCAGGCGCGCGAGCGCCTCGCGCAGCACCTCCACGCCCCGCGCCGCCTGGCCCTCCTGCACCAGCACGCGGCCCAGCATCACCCCCAGCCGGGCCCGCCGGGGATGCTCCGGGGGCAACACCCGCTGCCACACCGCGCCCGCCCGCTCGAAGAGGGCCCGCGCCGCGGGGAGCTGTCCGCGCGAGAGCGCCAGGTGGGCGCGGTTGAACAGCAGCCCGCCCTCGAGCAGCGCGTCTCCGCCCATGCGGCGCAGCGCGGCCTCCGTCCAGCCGCCCCACTCCTCCGCCGTGTCGAAGTGCTCGCGCCGGGTGTCCACGTAGAGCAGCCGCCCGAGCGCCTCCGCCTTCACGCGCTCGGCCCGGCCCGCCTCGGCCTCGTGGGCGGCGCGCACCAGGTCGCCCCGCGCGGCCTCCAGCTCGCTCAACTGGAAGCGGAGCCAGCCGCGCTGGGCATGCGCCTCGGCCATCAGCGGCGCGTAGCCCGTGTTCTCCGCCGCCTCCACGAGCGGCCCCACCGCCTCGCGCGCGGGCGCGTAGCGGCCCGTGTCCACGAGCACCTTGAGCCGGGCGAGGCGCTCGTCCAGGGCGGCAATCCGCTCGCGCTGGCCCGCGTCCTCGGGCAGGCGCTGTCGCTCGGCGAGCGCCTCCACGTTCTCGCACTCCCCCAGCACGGGCAGGGCGAGCGCCGCGTCCACGGACTTCTCCACCAGGGTCCCGTCCGCCCGCGACAGCTCGTCCACCAGCGCCCGCACGTCCTGGCGGCGCCGCTCCAGACACGCCTCGCGCCGCTCGAGCAGCGCCTCCGTCTGCACCCCCCGCAGCTTCGTGGCCTCGCACGCCGCCACCCGCTGCGCGCTCCAGGCACGCGTGTACCCGTCCAGCACCCCGGCCACCCGCCCGGAGACGTCCGGGGCGAAGGCCAGGCCCGTGGCGGCGAAGGCGCCCTCCACCCGCTGGCGCGCCGCGGGGTTCCACACCTCGGCCATGAGCTCCCCCGCGCCCACGCACACGCGCGAGCGCTGGTACACGGCCGTGCCCACGAGCGACACGCCCACCACCCCCGCCGCCGCGGCCGCCATCCACCCACGCCGCCGGCGCAGCCGGGCCTCCTGGCTGAGCGCCGCGAGCAACTCGCCCATGGACGCGAAGCGCTGGCCGGGCTCCACCGACAGCCCCCGCATGAGGGCCTGGCGCACCCAGGCGGGCACCGGGCTGTCGCGCGGCGGCTCCAGGATGAGCGGCGGCGCGGGCAGGCGCGCGCGGGCCTCGCGCCGCGCGGCCCGGGTGGGCGCGGCGCCGGGCGTCTCGCCGGGCGACTCCGCGACGACGCCGGACTGCACGGCCCGCCGCAGCGCATCCGGCTCGAAGGGCCGCTGCCGGTAGAGCGCCCAGTAGAGCGACACACAGAAGCTGAACTGGTCCGAGCGCACGTCCACGCCCGCGCCCCGGAACTGCTCGGGGGACATGTAGTTGGGCGTGCCCATGACCGAGCCCGTCTCGGTCAGGTCCACCTCCAACATGCGGTGCTCCACGCCCGCGGGCAGCAGGCCCGCGGCCTGGAACAGGGACGTCTGCTCCTGCTCGCCCTTCTCCACCTGGCGCGCCAGGCCGAAGTCGGTGACGAAGACGCGGCCCCGCCGGTCCATCAGCACGTTGCCGGGCTTGAAGTCGCGGTGCACGAGCCCCGCCTCGTGCGCGGCCAGGAGCCCCCGGCCCGCGTCCACGAACTTGCCGAGCACCTCGCGCCACGCGGGGCGCTCGTTCGCGCGCAGCCACTCGCCCAGCGTCTGGCCCTCCACGAGCTCCATCGCCAGGAAGACCTGCTCGCCCCACACGCCCACGTCGAAGATGGGGATGACGTTCGCGTGCGACACCCGCGCCATCGCCTGCGCCTCGCGCAACAGCCGCGCCCGCGCGTCCTCCGAGTTCGCCCGCCCGTCCGCGCGCAACAGCTTGAGCGCCACCGCCCGGTCCAGGTCCGGATCGTAGGCCATGTACACCACGCCCATGCCGCCCTCGCCCAACTGCTTGAGCAGCACGTAGCGGCCCACCTGTTTGAGCGCGGGCACCGCCTTCTTTCCCCGAGGCCGGGAGGAGACCGTCTGTTCACTCATGCGTCGTTCCCAGAATCCTTCTCCCGTGAAGTATCCCCCGCGCCCTCTCGGAATGTAAGATGGAATTACCGGGAAGACGGTTTTCACTGAGAGAGCACCATGAACTTCAAATTCTCGATCAAGGGCAGTGGGAAGATGAGCGCGAGCGTGAAGTCCCCGAGCGACCCGACGCCCTCGAAGGCGGCCGGCAACACCGCCTCGGGCGCCCCCGGGACCGCGCCGCACAAGCCCTCGGATGGCTTCGAGCCCACGTCCGCTTCCGGCCAGTACCTGGCGAGCCTGGACAACGGCATGGTCATCCGCATCACCTACAGCGGCAACGGCACGGGCTCGGGCTCGGTGTCCAACAACGGACAGCTCCTGGCGCGCGCGGGCGCGGACCTGAGCAACGACCTGGCCCAGGTGCAGCTCACCAAGGGGGGCTGGAGCCAGACCACGCCGCCCTTCACCCAGCAGACGCTCGACGACTGCGGCCCCGCGGTGGTGAGCATGCTCGCCGCCTCGCGCGATCAGGTGCGCTCGCGCGACGGCAAGGTGCAGATGGGCGAGCTGAGGAACATGTCGCTCCAGGACGGCAAGGCGGGCAGCTCGCCCAAGGAGATGGGGCGGATGCTGGCGTCGGCGGGACTGGAGGTGACCCAGGGCGTGGCGCACACGGACCCGCGGCTCATCTCCAAGCTGGACGCGTCGCTGCAGCAGGGCCACAAGGTCGTCGCCCTGGTGGACTCGGACAAGATCGACAAGGGCGGGGGCACGGGGAGCGCGGGCACGGCCCACTGGGTCATCGTCGATGGCAAGGACGAGAGCACCGGCAAGTACCTGGTGAAGAACCCGGCCACGGGCAAGGACTACTACCTGTCGCCGCAGCAGCTCCAGGAGGCCTTCACCGGCGGCGGCCACAAGGGCGGCGGTTTCGTCTCCGTGAAGGCCAACACCCACGCGAGCTCCCAGCGCCTGCGCGCGCAGAACACGCTGTACGCCGCGGCGCTGGGCAACACCCCGGGCACCGGCTCCAAGGGCGGCAAGAACGTGAGCATGTCGGGCATCTGAGCCCGCCCCCCCGCGGCGCTCGCAGCTGGCGCCACCGGCGCGTGTCGCGGCGGGGTTGAGGGATGCAGACGGCAGGTGAGGCGGCGGATTGAGGTCTGAAGACAGCAATCCGCCGGGCGCTTCCGAGGGAGGTGGTCAGCGCACGGGGTTGGCCCATCGCTTGCTCAATGTCTCGGCATCCACTCGCCGCACCCCCGAGGCTCCCATGCGCTGCTCTTCTTCCTTCTCCTCCTCCACCACCGTTCGCGTCTCCTCCTCCTGCACCAAGACCCCGCCCAAGGCGCCTGGGTGCACCAAGCCCGCCCCGACGCCCACGCCCGCTCCGGCACCGGCGCCCACCACGGGCCACGGTGGCGGCTCGGTGTTCGAGCCCTCCAAGCCCTCGGCCAGCGACAAGGTGCGCGCGCAGGCCGTGAGCCAGATGGACGCGCTGCTCAACGCGCAGGCCAACCGCAAGCAGGGCTACAACGGCGCCGTCGTCGTCCAGGACGCCTTCAACGTCGAGCGCTCCACCAACACCAATCCCAAGTCCTCGCGCTACAAGGCCGCCCAGGCCCAGGTGAAGTCGCACGAGGCCCTCGAGCAGCAGCAGCTCGCCCGCCTCTCGCCCCAGGAGAGCGCGCGCTATGCGACGGTGCGCCAGGAGCTCGCCGCCGCCAACAACCCCGTGGCCACGCTCGCGCTCCAGAAGCTGCTCGTCAGCGGCCGCCTGGAGAAGGGCTCGGACTTCCTCAACGAGGGCTCCGTCCTCCAGCACCTGTCGGACATCGCGCAAGGCAACGACATCGAGCGGCGTGTGGACCGACAGACGCTGCTCACCGACCTGGTGCAGGAGCTGGCCACCCCGAGCGCCATCAACCAGGGCGCGCGTGGCACCTGCGCCCCCACGGCCATGACCATCGGCCTGAACATCGAGCGGCCCGCCGAGTACGCGCGCCTCATCAAGGCCGCCGCCAGCACCTCGGGCAACGTCAAGCTCGCCAACGGCACCACGCTGCCGCGCGAGAAGGACACGGCCTTCAAGGATGACGGCTCGGGCCGGGCCCTCACCCAGCGGCTGCTCGCCCCCATCTTCATGGAGGCCTCCAATGGCGACCGGGACTACCGCGACTCGGCCTCCAAGGAGAACCGCAACGCGGGCGCCACCGCCCGGGGCCTCGATGCCCTCTACGACGCCGTCTATGACCACAACATGTCCTACGACACCAACACCAAGGACCGCGCCAAGCTCATGGACCGCATCCGCTCGGAGCTGGCCGAGGGACAGAACGTGCTGGCCGGCATCAAGTACCGCAACGGCGGCCACCAGCTGCTCGTCACCGGCCTGGAGAAGCACCAGGGCAAGGAGTACGTGAAGTACATCAACCCCTGGGGCCAGGAAGAGCGCATGGCCGTGGCCGAGTTCCAGTCGCGCATGAACGGCATCAACTACGACACGCGCCCGGCCAAGACCCTCATCCAGGAGAACCGCGCGTTCCTCGCCGCCTGAGTCCCCGTCCCGATTGAGTCCTCCAGCCCCGCCCGGGACACGCTCCGTGGCACCGGGCCTCGGGCGTTCGGAGACAAAGGCCCCTCCGGTCCGGAGCCAATCGTTGTCACCGTGTCCGTTTTCACCAACATCCCTCCTTTTCGGACATGGTCCGTCGTCATCGCGCCCCGGGCGTCCCCGCGTCCACGCTCGTCGGAAGCGCCTTCGACTTGGGGACGGGCCAGAGGCACTGGTCCTTGTACGCGACGGTCTTCCGCGGACAGGCCGGAGGCCGCTGCCAGAGCCGATGCCACATCCACCGGACAGCTCCACCTCCAATCCGTCTTCGCAGAGAGCCAGCTTCTGGTCGCGGGCGGGCTGAGGCGGCGGCTCGGAGGGGCCAGGCGCGGACTCCACGCGCAGGTCCGTGACCCACGCCGCGTCGGGGACGCTTCCCCCCGGCGCGAGCCGCACCAGGGGCAGCAGCATCAAGAGCGCCGCCGCGGCCCATCCCAGTCCCGGGGGCCAACGCCACCGCCCTCGGGTCACGGGCGGCGCGTGGACCTCGTGGGCCGAGGCCTCGGCGGCCGGACGATCTCGTGCTCCTGTGCATCCCACTCGAAGATGGGTGCGTCCCATTCCGGGTCCGTCTCCTCGGAGGCCGCGAGCAGGGCCGCCGCGAGCGCCGCGCCGTCCGGATGGCGGGCCCGGGGGTCCTTCTCCAGCAGCCGCATGACGATGTCACTCAAGGCCCGGGGGACACGCGGGTTGACGCGCGAGGGCGCGAGCGGCAGCACGTGCACGGAGGCCGACAGCAGCACCTCCGGGGGCCAGCCCTCGGGAAAGGGATGGTGCCCGGTGGTGGCCCGGTAGAGGCAGATGCCCAGGGCATACAGGTCATCGGCGGGCTGGAAGAGGTGGCGGACCCCGGCCTGCCTGGAGCTGCGCCACAGGGTGTAGGCCGCCTCGGGGCTGAGGAGATAGGGCGTCGCGGGAGGCAGGGGGCCGGTGGTGAGGGGCGGAGCGCCCTCGTACCAGCCCGCGCCGAAGTCGAGCAGTACCGGCTGCCCGTCCGAGGCGCGCACCCGGATGTGCTCGGGCTTGAGGTCTCGATGCAGCACGCCCCGCGCATGCAGCTCGCCCAGCGTCCGCGCCACCGTGGCCCCCACGAGGGCCAGTCGCCGGAAGGTGGCGCCGGACTCCGCCCAGGCGTCCAGCGCCTGGCCGGGCACCCAATCCATGACGATGCCCAGCCAGCCCTCGCGCGGGCGGGGCCAGCGGGCACAGCCATGGAAGCGCACCACGTGGGGATGGGCCGCCCGGCTCATCATCAACGCCACCTCGCGCTCGGCCCGCTTGTCTCGCGCGTGCAGGGAGAGCTTGAGCGCGTGGAACTCACCTGGACGGGCCCTGTCCTCCACCCGGTAGACCGCGCCCTGCCCGCCCACGCCCAGCGCCTCCACCACGCGCCAAGCGCCCACCTGCGAGCCCGGCCTCAAGGCCTCGGGCCGAGGCGGCCCCGCTCCCTGACTCGTGGACACGCGTGCACCTCCCAGGCGCGCCCTACCACGAGGTGACGGCGGAAGTCACCTCGCGCACAGGACCCACGACCTCCCGTGCGGGGCGCGCGGCCCCGAGTGAGGGATGCAGACGGCAGGTGCGGCGGCGGATTGATGTCCCCAGACAAGGAGCTGGGGGCCGCCACCAATCCCGTGGCCACGCTCGCCCTGCAGAAGCCGCGCGTCAGTGGCCGCCTGGAGAAGGGCGCGGACTTCCTCGACCAGGGCTCCGTGCTCCAGCACCTGTCGGACATCGCCCGGGGCCACGACCTCGACCGGCATGTGGATCGACGGACCCTGCTCACGTGGGCCCCCATCTTCATGGAGGCCTCCAACGGCCAGGACGACTACCGGGACTCGGCCGCCAAGGACAAGCGCAACGCGGGCGCCACCGCGCGGGAGCTCGACGCGCTCTACGACGCCGTCTACGGCCACGACATGGCCTTCGACACGCGCAACAAGTCGACGTGGATGGACCGCATCCGCTCGGAGCTGGCCCAGGGGCAGAGCGTGCTGGCCGGCATCAAGTACGGCTCGGGGGGCCACCAACTGCTCGTCACCGGCCTGCAGAAGCACCAGGGCACGGAGGACGTGAAGTACATCAACCCCTGGGGCCAGCACGAGCGCATGGGCCGCCGCGGAGTTCCACTCGCGGATGAACGGCCTCAACTACGACACGCGCCCGGCCCCGGCGCTCCTCCAGGAGAACCGCGCGTTCCTCGCCGCGTGAGCCGGCGGGAAGCACTTCCCGCCGACCCGTGGAAGCCGCCTAGACGCGGCCCTCGGCCTTCTGCGCGCGCTCGATGCTCTCGAACAGCGCGCGGAAGTTGCCGAAGCCAAAGCCCTGGTCTCCCTTGCGCTGGATGAGCTCGTAGAAGAAGGGCCCGGCCTGCCGGTCCTTGTAGAGCCCCGCCGCGTCCTGCATGAAGATCTGCAGCATGTAGCTGTGCTCGCTGCCACCGTCGATGAGCACCTGCAGGTCGCGCAATTCCTCCACGTCCTCGTCGATCTTCTTGATGCCCAGCTTCTGGATGTGCTCGGGCAGGCCGTCGTAGTAGGAGCCCGGCGTGGGCATGAAGTTCACGGCCTTCTTGTCGCGCATCTCGCGCACCGTGGTGAGGATGTCCTTCACGATGAGCGCCAGGTGCTGCACGCCATCGCCCCGGTGATCCTCGGTGAAGAGGTTCACCTGCGAGGCCTTGAAGAAGGGGCGCAGAGGCTCGTTGTTGGCGAACTTCACGCGGCTCGCCGGATCCCACATCACCTCGGAGCGCAGGCCCGAGCCGTGCGCGCGCTTCTGCTGCGCCTTCACGTCCTCGGTGTGGAACTGCACCTCCCAGAACTTCTCGAAGCCCATCACGTGCTCCATCCACAGGAGCATGGGCTTCATCGTCTGGAAGTTCGTCGTGATGTGGTCCACGTGGCTGAAGCCGTAGCGGTTGTGGCCGCCGCGGGGCTCGGCGTGCGCCACGAAGCCCGGGTACAGGGGCTCGTAGCCGTCGCGCTGGATGAAGCGGAAGGTGGTGTCACCAAAGGGCGTGGTGATGGAGAACTGCGAGAGCTTGCCGCCCTTGTCGTCCGTGAAGTGCTCGATGTCCGTGATGAAGGTGGCGCCGCGCTCCTCGAGCAGGCGGAACGCCTTGTTCACGTCCTCCACCTGGAAGTTGAGCGTGCCCACGCCGTCCGGGTGCTTGCGCAGGTAGCGCCACGCGCGGCCGCCCTCGCCCACCGGCTGGCTCACCACCAGCACGATCTGCCCGGCCTGGAACACGGCCGACTTCTGCTTGCCCCGGGCGTCCAGGTCCGGCGAGGACACGCCCCGCTCGGTGAAGTCCAGCCCCTTCACGTAGAACTGGCGGCTGCGCTCCAGGTCGTTCACGTACCAGTGGATGCTCTCCAGCCCCTTGATGCCCAGCGATTCGAGCTTCGCCATGTGTCGGCTCCTTGCGTGCTTCGGATTCAAAGATGCGATGTCCCGGCGCGTCAGGCCGGAACGGCGTCGGGCTGCCGGTCCGCGTGGGCGGCCTGGAAGGCGGCGAGCCCCGCGCACGCCGCCTCGACGCGCGTGAGCAACCCGTAGGGCCCCAGGTCTACCCCGAACCGCCGCGCGGAGTAGAGTTGGGGCACGAGGCAGATGTCGGCGAACGACACCGCGTCGCCCACGAGGTAACGGCCCGCCGTCCGCTCGGCAAGCGCCTGCAGCGCGCCGAGCCCCCGGTCGATCCAATGGGCGGTCCACGCCCGGTCGTCCCCGTGGAGCTCCGCCTTGACGCGTTGGGTCACCATGAGGTTCTGCAGCGGCTGGATGCCCGAGTTCACCACCTCCGCCAGCATGCGGGCGTGGGCCCGGCCGAGCGCGTCGGCGGGCAGCAGGGCGGGCGACGGGTAGCGCTCCTCGAGGTACTCGAGGATGGCGAGCGACTGGCTGAGGTGGTGGACCCGGCCCTCGTGCTCGAACTCGAGCGTGGGCACGGTGCGCAGGGGGTTGAGTGCCCGGTAGGACTCCGAGTGCTGGGCGCCCCCGTCCTTCACCAGGTGCACGGGCACGTACTCGTAGGCGAGTCCCTTGAGATGCAACGCGATGCGCACGCGCCAGGAACACGAGGAACGCCAGTAGTTGTGCAGTCGCATCCCGCAGCCACCTCGCCCGAGAAGGGTCCGTGGGGAGTCCGTGCTCCCCGCCCCCGGCTTTTCCGCGCCGGAGCACGGGGTGTCAAGCGGCGCCCGATTTTCCACGCCTCGATTTTCCACTCCATGAGGGGTGCCCTATAGACTCCGCGCCGGAATATGCCCTCGAACAAGACCGAATTCGCCGCGCGTGTCGCCCTCACCAAGCCCAACGATGGAGTCCGGGGCATCTTCTTCCGCGTCGTGTTCGAGCTCCTCGAGAAACGGGGCGGGCCGGAAGCGCTGCGTCAGGTGCGCGCCCACGAGGGCCTGGCGCGGGAGATGAAGGATCTGCGCACCTACCCCGCGGCGGACTACCTGGCCATGCTCTACAGCGCCGCGGACGTGCTCGAGCCGAAGGTGGGCGCCGAGGATCAGGTGTTCAACGCCTGTGGCCGCGCGTGCCTGCACAGCTTCTCCGGCGGCATGGGGCAGATCGTCTTCGGCATCCTCGGCAAGGGCAACCCGCAGCGGCTCTTCGCCCAGACGCCCATGGCCTTCAGCACCGTGGTGACGTACGGCCAGCGGGAGCACGTGGCCACGGGCCCCAACACGTGCCTCATCCGCTACCGGGGCGACATGCAGCCCCCCTCCTACCACGTGGGCATCTTCGAGGCCGCGCTGGAGACGCTGGGCATGACGGGCCTCGTCACCGCGCAGCCGCTGGGGCTCGACTCGGTGGACTACCACATCAGCTGGACGTGAGCCCCGGCGCCGGGCGTCAGCGCTCCAGCGCCGTGAGCGTCAGCTCCATGGTGCCCACCACCCGGGTGCCCACCGAGGCCCAGCAGTCGAAGTGGTGCTCGCGGCCCTCGCCGCCCAGCCGATGGGCGTCGAAGCGGACCGTCTCCCCG
The DNA here is from genome assembly GCF_016904885.1 of Archangium primigenium. Taxonomy (NCBI): domain Bacteria; kingdom Pseudomonadati; phylum Myxococcota; class Myxococcia; order Myxococcales; family Archangiaceae; genus Melittangium; species [Archangium] primigenium. Next base: position 2,041,024 of record NZ_JADWYI010000001.1, on the reverse strand, counting down.
GCGTAGGCGAGGCTCTCCGCGCGCACGTTGCCACTCTTGACGAGGTAGCGCGCCGAGTCGTTGCCCAGCCACTGGCGCAAGAGCGTGCCCGCCAGCCCGGACAGGCCGCTCATGACCACCGCCACGGGCAGCACCGGGTAGAGCGCGAAGTGGCCCTTGCACAGCTCCGGCCCCACCGGACCGAGCGTGCCGCGCAGGCACTCGCCCTCGCGCACCAGGTCGCGCAGCGGCGGGGGCTCGCGGTGCGGGTTCTGCCGCAGGGACAGGAAGTCGCCGGGGCCCGCGTCGCGCGGCGCGCGCTCGCCCCGGGGCTCGCGGCGCAGTTCCTGGCGCGCCCCCTGGAAGAGCCGCTGGAAGGCCGCCGCCGACAGCACGTTGAAGTCCACGTTCATGGAGAAGAGCGGTTGGCCCTCGGCGCTCGACAGCAGCGTGAACGCGCTGGCCGTGCGCCGCTCCTTGAACTCCGCCTTCGCCTGGCCCCACAGCAGGCCCGGCGCCCGCGGCAGCGGCCCCTCGTGCAGCCGCTCCACCCGCGCGCGCCGCGCCAGGTAGTAGTGCTGCCCCTCCTGGGGATTCACCCGCGACACCGCGCACGAGCCGAGGATGGCCAGGTGCCGCCCCACCTCCGCCGCGCTGATGGGCGAGGCCTCCGCGCCGGGCTCCATCTCCACCGGCACCCGCGCCGTGAGCTCGCCCCGCGCGCTCTCCATCACCTCCTGCAGCGCGAAGTAGGGGTCCCGCACGCAAATGCGCGAGTAGAGCACCTGCCGATCCAACGCCACGAGGGGCTGCTCCCGGGGGTTCGCACAGGCCAGCCCCCACAGCGTGTTCAGCGCCGGCGTCGCCAGCTCGGCGATGGACGAACAGCGCGAAATGGCCAGGGAGGAGCGCAGGACATGACTCACGCGGGAAACTCCTTGGGAGAAGTCAGGGCGGAGGTCCCTGACGACATCATCGGTGTCGGAACGGACACGGGTGCAGCCTACCCCATCCCACCCGGAGGGAGGTACAAGGCAGCTTTACCGTATCCACGGATTCCAACATCTCCCCGGAGTTTCCCCGCGAGTCCGGGGGACCCCTCCGCGTCCGGCGCGGAGGGGTCCCCTCGGGGACTACAGGGAGATGCCCACCTTGATCCGGATGCCGAAGTTGCAGGAAGCGGAGTTGCCGGAGGCATCCTGGGCGGTGCAGGTGACGCGCGTGAGGCCCGGCAGGAAGAGGCCGCCGGAGGGGTGCGAGCACGTGACGGGCACCGCGCCGCAGTTGTCGCTGGCGGACACGGCGTACTGGAGGGAGAGCCCGATGCCGCCCAGGCCAATCTTGGCCTCCAGGCCGAGGGGGCAGGTGATGGTGGGCTTGGTGGTGTCCACGAGGGTGACGTGGCCCACGCACTGGCTGCTCGCCTCGCCGTCCGAGGCCGTCAGCGTGACGGCGTGCCTGCCGGGGCCGAAGCTGGCATTGGGCGACTGGGTGAGCGTCAGCGGCGAGGGGCCGTGATCGGGATCATGGCTGCCGTTGTTCACGCTCGCCTGGGACCGGCAGGACGCGTCGGCGACCACCGAGACGTCGCGGCAGAGGGCCACGGGCGGCACGTTCTTCGCCGGCTCCCCGCCGCCCGGCGTACCGCCATCGCCCTCGCCGGGCGTGCCGCCGTCGTTGCCCGGGCCCTCACCGTCGCCCGGCGTACCGCCATCGCCCTCGCCGGGCGTGCCGCCATCGCCCTCGCCGGGCGTGCCGCCGTCGTTGCCCGGGCCCTCACCGTCGCCGATGACCGGACCGCAGGAGAGCTTGGCCGTGGCGGAGGCGCTGTTGTTGTTCTCGACGCACTCGCGGTCCCGGCCCTGGCCCGTGCCGTCATCGTCCACGACGGCGTAGAGCGTGCTGCCCGCGGCCGCGTCCGCGGCCGGCACGAGGGCCACGGCGTCCACGGTCTCGCCCGGAGCCAGGGGCTCGGTCAGCTCCGCCACGCCCAGCAGCGTGCCACCCGAGGCGGGGTTGCCCTGGTAGAAGGCCACCTTGAGGCCCGCGGCCACCGGGGCATCGCCCTGGTTGTGCACCTGGGCGCCCAGCTCGAGCCGGCCCAGCAAGTCACAGGCGGAGGACAGGCCCGACACCACGAGGTCCGCGGCGTCATACGGCCGCCCCTCGCCGCTCACGTAGTGGGCCACGTTGGCGCGGAACGCGTTGAGGCGCGGATCCAACCACGACGCCCCGGCGCCGGTGGCGGGGATGGCGCCGTTGTCGCGGACGTTCGTCACCGAGTAGGCGTGCTGGTTCCAGAGCCCGCGGGTGCCCGCCCAGCCCTCGGTCGCGTCGCGGAACACGCGCACGCCGCGCTTGTCGCCATAGGCGAAGTCGTTGGTCACCACCACGATCTCCGCGGCCCCGTCCCCGTCCACGTCCACCACGAGCGGGTTCTCGTGCGCCGTGGCCGAGCCGTTGAGCGTGGACCAGCGCACCGCGCCCGTGGCCGCCTCGTAGATGCGCAGCGTCGTCTCGTCGCCGAAGATGATCTCCAGCGCGCCGTCCCCGTCCAGGTCGAACGCCGTGGCGCCCGTGCGCGCGGAGCTCTGATCCTGGATGGGCGAGGTCCACTTCACGCCGCCATCGGACGCGAGCACGGAGAAGAAGCGCTCGCCGCCCACGGCGATCTCCGGCCGACCATCCCCGTCCACGTCCACGAGGAGCGGCGGTCCGCCGTGGCCCCCGCCGGGCACGTCCACGCTCCACACGAGCGAACAGTCGTCGTCCATCAGGCTCACCTTGCCGTAGCCCGAGATGACCACCTCGCCCGCGGGATCCGCGTCGAAGTTGCCCACGGCGGCGAAGCCATGGGGGATGTCCGGGTTGGCGCACTTGAGCGAGCCGTCATGCCGGTAGATGGCCCGGTCGTTGACGAGCTCCTGCTGGCCGTCGCCGTCGATGTCCGCCGCGAAGGAGATGGGGCCGGTGTACTCGGCGCCCCCCATGCCGTCCGAGCCCACCCACTTGAGCGCGCCCGTGTTCGAGTAGACCCGGTTGCCGTCGAGGATCTCCACGGTGCCGTCGCCGTCGAGGTCCGCCAGCGAGGGGCCCCCCCACTCGTTGTAGTCGTACGCGTCCGGCGCCGAGCGGAACTTGAAGGCGCCGTCGTTCTCGAAGCAGATGATGCCGCGGCCGTCCTCGGGGATGCCGCAGATCTCCACCTTGCCGTCGCCGTCGATGTCTCCGGCGGCCAGGCTCGTGGCGGGCTTGGTGCGCACCGCGGGATCCACCGCCGCCCACAACTCGCGCCCGTCATCGCCGCTGATGGCCCGCGGCACGCCGTCCTTGGAGTACTCGGCGCCCTTGAAGGAGTTGAACACGATGTCCGGCACGCCATCGCCGTTCACGTCCACCACCACCGGCGTCATCATCACCTGGCCGTACTCGGGCAGCGTCCCGCCGCCGGACCAGGCCCACTGCTGCTCGGGCTCGAAGTGGCCCGTGAACGGCGGCGGCACCTCGCAGCGCGCCGTCAGCGCGTCGCGGCCTCGCGCCCGGGGCTCGGGAGTGGCCTCCGTGGATTGGCAGCCCAGCGAGGTCATCATCGCCGCCAACGCGAGCATCAGCCCGCGCTCGTACCGCCTGCCTGCCTTCGAAAGGTGCCGCTGGGGTGTCTGTCTCATGGCGCTCCTGGTCGGGGGGTAGACCAGGAAATCAAGAATTCGGACCCCGTGTCTCGACTATTTTGAGCATGAACAGCCCTCCCGGAATTCTACACTTTTCCCTCTCGGACGCGTGTCTGGGTAGGCCTTCGCCCGACACCCAACAGAAGACAGTCGGATTTCGGCGGATGTGTGCGAATCCAGCCAGGAAATATTTCGTCATCGGGCCGAAGTGCGCGGGACATGTGGCGCGGCCAGGGTTCCACTGCGCCCGGGAGGGCTCCGTCCGCTCGCCCCTCCCTCGAGCGGCGGAGCATGATCCCCTCCCGCCTCCCGGTCGTATCTTCCCTCCGGGAGCGCGGGCGGCGAGGACGAGGCAGCGTGCAACAGGAGGCAGCGAGGTCCATGGAGCCGACGACACAGAGCCATCCGGAAGAAGGCGTCATCCAGGTGTTGCTGGTGGAGGACGACGAGCGACTGGCGCGGCTCACCAGCCGCTACCTCCAGGAGCACGGCCTGCTGGTCACCGTGGCGCGCACGGGGCCCGAGGGGCTCACCGAGGCCAACCGCCACGCCTACGACATCATCCTGTTGGATTTGATGTTGCCGGGGCGCGATGGCATCGACGTGTGCCGCGAGCTGCGCGGCCGGAGCGACGTGCCCATCATCATGGTGACGGCGCGGGGCGAGGAGGTGGACCGGGTGCTCGGGTTGGAGACGGGCGCGGACGACTACCTGCCCAAGCCCTACTCCTCGCGCGAGTTGCTCGCGCGCATCCGCGCCCAGGTGCGCCGTGCCCGGGGCCGCGCGGGCCCCTCGTCCCAGCCCATCCAGGCGGGGAAGCTGTCGTTGGATCCGCGCAGCCTGCGCGCCACGCTCAACGGCAAGGTGCTGCCGCTCACCACCTATGAGTTCGGGCTGTTGCGCGTGCTGGCCGAGCGCGCCGGCCGGGTGCTCAGCCGCGAGCAACTGCTCGACCTGGTCAAGGGCAACGCCGATGAGGTCTTCGACCGCTCGGTGGACGTGCACATCTTCCGCATCCGGCAGAAGATCGAGGAGGACCCGCGCAACCCCAAGCTCCTGCGCACGGTGCGCGGCGCGGGCTACCTGCTCGCCACGGGGGACGAGACATGACGTCGCGCCGCCGCCGGGTCACCGGACGGCTCCTGTTCCGCATCGGGCTGGTGTGCCTCGTCCAGTTGCTGCTCTTCATCATGGGCATGGACCTGGTGCGCCGCTCCGCGCTGGAGGAGCCCTGGCGGCGGGGCCTGGAGCGGACCATGGCCTACAACGTCTCGGAGTGGGCCCCGCTGCGCGGCCAGCCCGAGGCGCTCCAGGCGGCCCTGGACAGGGTGCGGCGGCGGCTGGACATGCGGGTGTCCCTCCTCGGCGTCGACGGCCGCCTCATCAGCACCAACACCCGCCGCGACTTCGCGCCCTTGCCGCCCGAGCAGCTCGAGCGGCTCGGGCGCGAGCGGGTCATCACCTATACGGAGAAGTCGGCGGACACGCCGAAGGATCGGCCGGAGCGGCTCGTGGCCGTGGCCATCCCCGAGACGGGCCCGCTGGAGGCCTACGCCATCCTGCGCGAGACCAAGCCGCCCCCGCCCCCCACGCACATGATGGCGCTCATCGGCGTGATGCTCGCCTGCACGGCCATCACCTCGCTCGTGTTCGCCCAGACGCTGGCCATTCCGCTGCAGCGGCTGGCGGGCGCGGCGCGCGCCTTCGGCGAGGGCAAGCTGGACACGCGCGTGGGCATGCGCCGCCGCGACGAGTTCGGCCAGGTGTCCCAGGCCTTCGACGAGATGGCCGAGCGCATCACCCTGCTCTTGCGCTCGCAGAAGGAATTGCTCGCCAACGTGTCGCACGAGCTGCGCACGCCCCTGGCGCGCATCCGCGTGGCGCTGGACCTGGCCAACGAGGGGGACGCGTCGCTCGCGCGCGAGTCGCTCGCGGACATCGCCGAGGACCTGGGCGAGCTGGAGCGGCTGATCCAGGACGTGCTCACCACGGCCCGGTTGGATCTCACCACCGGGCAGACGCCCGGCGCCACGCCGCCCCTGCGCCGCGAGCGCGTGGAGGCCCAGGTGCTGGTGGACAAGGCCGCGGCGCGCTTCCGCTCCGCGCGCCCCGAGCACCGCCTGGACGTGGCGCTGGAGCCGGACCTGCCCGTGCTGGAGGCGGATCCGGTGCTGCTCCGCCGGGCCCTGGACAACCTGTTGGACAACGCGGGCAAGTACTCCGAGCCGAACACCACGGTGCGGCTGCGCGCACGTGTGTCCGGCGGCGGCCTGGAGGTGGTGGTCGCCGACGAGGGCATCGGCATCGACGCGACGGACATGCAGCACCTCTTCACGCCCTTCTTCCGCAGTGATCGCAGCCGGGCGCGCAAGACGGGCGGCGTGGGGCTCGGGCTCGCGCTCGCCCGGCGCATCGTCGTGGCCCATGGGGGCTCGTTGTCCCTGGAGAGTCAGCCGGGACAGGGCACCACGGCCCGCGTCCAGTTGCCGGCGGCGCCCCGGGCCTAGCGGGCGGGCGAACAAGCTCCCCCCTCCGCGTCACATATCGTAATTTGGCCTTCATCTATCGAAACGCGCCAAAGCCTATTCGTTGGACCATGAGGCCCATGAGCGAGTTGCCCCGACGCGAAGAGTCGTCCCCGTCCCCCAGAAGTCCCTCCGTGTCCGGTGAGCCCCCTTCCACGAAGCGCGCCTCCTGGCGGCGCTGGCTGACCTGGGGCGTGATCCTCGCCGTGCTCGGCGGGGGGGCGTTCTGGTTCATGCGGCCCCAGCCGAAGGATCCCTCGGCCGGCCTGGAGCTGGCGGACGTGCAGCGCCGCACCGTCGAGGCGCGCGTGACGGCCACGGGCACCCTGTCCGCCCTGGTCACGGTGCAGGTGGGCAGCCAGGTGTCCGGCCGCATCCAGGAGATCCTCGTCGACTACAACTCGCCGGTGAAGAAGGGGCAGGTGATCGCGCGCATCGATCCCCAGCTGCTCCAGGCGGCGCTGGAGCGGGCCAAGGCGAACCTGCTGTCGGCGCGCGCCAACGTGCAGCGCGCGCGGGTGGAGGCGGAGAACGCGCGGCGGCAGGCCGAGCGCGCCAAGACGCTCCGGGCCCAGCAGTTCATCGCCCAGCAGGACCTGGACACCGCGGAGGCCACGGCCCAGGCGGCCCAGGCCCAGGTGACGTCGGCCGAGGCCTCGCTCGCCCAGGCCCAGGCGGCGCTCAACGAGGCCGAGGTGAACGTGCGCTACACCACCATCGTGTCGCCCACGGACGGCATCGTCATCTCGCGCAGCGTGGACGTGGGCCAGACGGTGGCCGCCTCGCTGCAGACGCCCACGCTGTTCACCATCGCCGAGGACCTGGCGAAGATGCAGGTGGACACCAGCGTCTCCGAGTCCGACGTGGGCCGGCTCAAGGACGGCATGCCCACCACGTTCACGGTGGATGCCTGGCCGGGGCAGAACTTCGAGGGCGTCATCCGGCAGATCCGCAACGCCGCCCAGACGGTGCAGAACGTCGTCACCTACGACGCCGTCATCGACGTGAAGAACCCGGACATGAAGCTCAAGCCCGGCATGACGGCCAACGTCAACATCACCACCGCGCGCGCCGAGAACGCGCTCACCGTGCCCAACGCGGCCTTGCGCTACCGGCCGCCCGCGCCGCCGCCCTCCGCGGCGCCCGGCGCCAAGGAGGGCCGTCCGGGCCGCCCGAGCGCGGCGCCGTCCACGCCGCCCCCGCCCGGGAGCAAGACGGTCTACGTGCTGCGGGACGGGCGCCCCACCCCCGTGCCCGTGAAGGCCGGGGTGACGGACGGCTCGTACACGGAGGTGGAGGGCGAGCTGAACGAGGGCGACCGGGTCATCACCGGGCAGTCCGCGGGCGCCCCGGGTGCGGCGGGCGCGCAGGGTGGCGGGCAGCGGCCGGGCGGGGGTGGCATGGGCGGCGGCATGGGCGGCGGCCGCGGTCGCGGCCCGTTCTAGGCGGGAGACTCGGACATGACGGGCAACCAGGAACGCGAGGAGCTCATCGCGCTGCGCGGCGTGAGCAAGGTCTACCGCACGGGGGACGTGGAGGTGAAGGCGCTGCGCCACGTGGACTTCACCGTGGCGTCCGGGGACTTCGTGGCCATCATGGGCTCGAGCGGCTCGGGCAAGTCCACGTTGATGAACATCCTCGGGTGCCTGGACCGGCCCACCGCGGGCGAGTACCTGCTGGACGGCCAGGACGTGGCGCGCTTCGACCGGGACGCCCTGGCGCGGGTGCGCAACCGGACGCTGGGCTTCGTCTTCCAGAGCTTCAACCTGCTGGCGCGCACGAGCGCCCTGGAGAACGTGGAGCTGCCCCTGCTCTACGCCGGCGTGCCCGCGCGCGAGCGGCATGCCCGGGCCCAGGAGGCGCTCGAGCGCGTGGGCCTGGGCGCGCGCCTCGACCACCACCCGCGCCAGCTGTCCGGCGGCCAGCAGCAGCGCGTGGCCATCGCCCGGGCGCTGGTGAGCCGTCCGCGCGTCATCCTCGCCGACGAGCCCACGGGCAACCTGGACTCGCGCACGAGCGTGGAGGTGATGGCGCTCTTCCAGGCGCTGCGCCACGAGGGCATCACCCTGGTGCTGGTGACACACGAGCCGGACATCGCCGGGTACGCCGGGCGGGTGGTGGTGGTGAAGGACGGACTCATCCTGTCCGACAAACGGCAGACGCCCATGACGGCGCGCGTGCCCCTGGAGGAGGCCGTCCCATGAACATCCTGGAAACGCTCATGCTGGCGGTGCGCTCGCTCTTGCGCAGCAAGATGCGCTCGTTTCTCACCGCGCTGGGCATCATCATCGGCGTGGGCGCCGTCATCGCCATGGTGGCCATTGGCGACGGGGCGCGCGCCAACGTGCAGAAGGTGTTCGACTCCATGGGCACCAACCTGCTCATCCTCCTGCCCGGCTCCACCAACTCCGGCGGCGCGCGGGGCGGCTTCGGCACCCAGCCCTCCATCACCTGGGACGACCTGGAGGCCATCCGCACGCAACTGCCGAGCGTGCGGGCCGCCGCGCCCGAGATGCGCACCAGCGCCCAGGTGTTCAGCGAGGACCAGAACTGGACCACGAGCGTCACCGGCACCACGCCCGACTTCTTCGGCGTGCGCATGTACAGCATCGATCAGGGCCGGCTGCTCAACGAGGCGGACGTGGAGTCGGGCGCCAAGGTGGCCGTCGTGGGCCAGACGGTGGTGGAGAAGCTCTACGGCTCGGGCTTCAACCCGGTGGGCCAGGTCATCCGCATCAAGAAGATGCCCTTCACCATCGTGGGCATGACGGCGCGCAAGGGGCAGTCCCCCATGGGCCAGGACTACGACGACAGCATCTTCGTGCCCGCCACGTCCTTCCAGCGCCAGCTCCAGTCGCAGAGCCTGGGCAAGTTCATCACCGGCATGATCTACGTGCAGGCGGACGCCACCTCCGGCACCGCCCGGGCCCAGCAGGAGCTGACCACGCTCCTGCGCGAGCGCCACCGCATCGCGGACGACGGGCAGAACGACTTCGACATCCGCGACCTGTCGGAGCTCGCCAACAACCGGCAGCAGAGCACCGAGACGCTCAGCCTGCTGCTCGCGTCCATCGCCGCCGTGTCCCTGGTGGTGGGCGGCATCGGCATCATGAACATCATGCTGGTGAGCGTCACCGAGCGCACCCGGGAGATCGGCGTGCGCGTGGCCGTGGGCGCCCGCCCCCGGGACATCCTCCTGCAGTTCCTCATCGAGGCCCTCACGCTGTCCCTGCTCGGCGGACTCATTGGCGCGGGCGTGGGCATGGGCGTGGCGAACGTGCTCGCCCAGCAGTTCCAGTGGCCCCTCCTGGTCCGGCCCGACGTCATCCTCGTGGCGCTTGGCTTCAGCGCCCTGATTGGCGTGGGGTTCGGCCTCTACCCGGCCCGCAAGGCGAGCCGACTCGATCCCATCGACGCCCTGAGGTACGAGTGATGCGCGCTTCCCTTCCCCTCGCCCTGCTGCTGCTCGCCGCCGCGCCCGCGAGCGCCCAGACGCCCGCCGCTCCGGCCCCGGCCCCCACTCCGGCAGCGGCTCCGGCCGCCCCGGCCCCCGTGCGCGTGCTCACGCTGCGCGAGGCGCTCCAGAACGCCCAGGAGCGCCAGCCGCAGTTGCGCCAGGCCCAGGCGAGCACCGCCGCGGCCAACGCCCGCGTGGACCAGGGCTTCTCCTCGCTCCTGCCGCAGGTGAGCGCCAACGCGGCCTACCAGCGCTCGTTCTCCAGCGGCACGACGTTCGGCACCACGGACCCCACCTCCGGCATCATCCGCCGCGAGGGCTTCAACGTGGGCCTGTCCGCCAACCAGCTCATCTGGGACTTCGGCCGCACCACGGGCCGCTGGCGCGTGTCCCAGCAGACCGCCGCGGCGCAGAAGGACACCGAGACCCAGACGCTCGGCAACGTGCTCGCCAACGTGCAGACGGCCTACTTCAACGCCCTGGCGCAGCAGGTGCTCGTGAAGGTGGCCGAGGAGACGCTGCAGAACCAGCAGACGCACCTGGACCAGGTGCGCGCCCAGGTGCAGGTGGGCACCCGCGCGGAGATCGATCTGCTCCAGCAGCAGACGCTGGTGGCCAACGCCAAGGTGCAGCTCATCCAGGCCCAGGGCAACGCCGCCGCCACGCGCGCCGCGCTCAACCAGGCCATGGGCGTGGAGGGCGGCACCGACTACGCCGTGCAGGACGAGGTCGTGGACCTGGTGCAGGGCGAGCAGCGGCCCCCCGAGGAGCTCGTGGACGTGGCGCTCCAGAACCGGCCGGACCTGTCCGCGGCGGCGCACCAGCTCGCCGCCCAGGAGCAGCAGTTGTCCGTGACGCGCTCGAACTTCTTTCCGAGCTTCAACGTCTCCGTCGCCGCGACCGAGTCCGGCCCCAACCCCGCCAACCTGCAATGGGGCGTGACGGGCCAGCTGGGGCTGAACTGGTCGCTCTTCCAGGGCGGCCTCACGCTCGCGCAGATGCGCGAGCAGCGCGCCAACATCCGCAACGTCCAGGCCCAGCGAGACGCGTTGCGCCAGCAGGTGCGACTGGAAGTGGAACGCGCGCAGGTGTTGGTGACCACCTCGCGCGAGAGCGTGTCCGCGGCGGACGAGGCGCTGAGGAACGCCGAGGAGCGGCTGCGCCTGGCGGAGGGCCGCTACCGCGCGGGCGTGGGCAACATCATCGAGCTGGCCGACGCGCAGCTGTCCGCCACCAATGCCGCGGTGCAGCGCGTCCAGGCCGCCTACAACCTGGCCACCGCGCGCACGGAATTGGCGCGCGCGCTCGGGCAGACGCCCCTGGGCAACGGGACGTGAGTGCTAGGGTGGAGGCTTCCCCTTCCACCCGGAGCACCCCATGCCCTTCCCCCGTCACGCGGCCCTGGCCGCGGGCCTCACCACCGCCCTCCTCGCCGCGCCCGCGCTCGCCACGAACTACACGCTGTGGATCCACGGCAAGAATGGCGGGGGCACCCAGGGCGGCAACTACGCCGACTTCTCCAACTGGGGGCCGAGCACCGCCGAGGCGGGCGTGAACAAGAAGGCCGTCAACTGGAACGGCTCGCAGAAGATCTCCGTGGAGAACTACCGGGTGCGCGACGCGCTCGACTGCTTCTGCACGGGTGAGAACTGGTGCTACGTCGCCGTGCACAGCGCGGGCGACCTGCAGATGGGCTACACGCTGTCGCTGCACGGCGGCTCCACGCGCAACAAGAAGGACGCCAAGCCCAACGCGAGCGGCGTGTGTGGCGACGCGGGCGGCACCCAGACGGGCTGGAACATCAAGTGGGTGAACGTGGCGTCGGGCGCGGCGGGCGGCAGCGAGCTCGCGGACAAGGGCGAATGGGCGGTGAAGGATCCCATCGTGAGCGACCTGGTCACCACCACGGCGCGCGCCATGTACAACCACAACACCACGCGCTCGGTGTGGTTCTACAACTTCGCCGCGTCCAAGGGGACGTTCTACTCGGGCATCCTCCCGGGCCAGGACGACGAGGCCGTGGCGTACCACTCCACCGGCGGCGTCTCGGGCTCCGCGGGCGCCTCCTTGTGCAACCCGGGGGACTGGTTCTGTGGCGGCACGCTCAACACCGGCACCACCGCGTGCAGCAGCGGCCAGGCCAAGTGGTCCTTCCACTCGGTGAGCTTCCGCGATGACGCCGAGGCCTTTGGCCACTCGGGCAACGGCAAGTGGGAGGGCATCCCCGGCCGGGTCCGCGAGGACGTGGTCAAGCGCGCCTACTGAGCGCCGGCCGCATCGGGCGCCGCCGACCCGGGTCGTGGTAAGACGAGGCCTCGCACCGAGCAGGTCCATCGAGGACACACGACGTGACGGACTCCCCCACCGCCCCAGGCCCCACCGACCCTTCCACGACCCCCATCTGGAAGGTCGCCGCCGCGAGCTTCATCGGCACGGCGGTCGAGTGGTACGACTTCTTCCTGTACGGCACGGCGGCGGCGCTCGTCTTCAACCGCCTGTTCTTCCCCTCGTTCAACCCGCTGATGGGCACGCTCGCCGCGTTCGGCACGTTCGCGGTGGGCTTCGTCGCGCGGCCGCTCGGCGGCATCATCTTCGGCCACTTCGGCGACAAGCTCGGCCGCAAGTCCATGCTCAGCGCCACGTTGATGATCATGGGCGTGGCGACGTTCGCCATCGGGCTGTTGCCCACGTACGCGAGCGCGGGTGTGCTGGCGCCCATCCTGCTGGTGGTGCTGCGCATCTTCCAGGGCTTCGGCCTGGGGGGGGAGTGGGGCGGCGCGGTGCTCATGGCGGTGGAGAGCGCGCCCGCCCACCGCCGGGGCTTCTACGGGAGCTGGCCGCAGATGGGCGCGCCCGCGGGCCTGCTCGTCGCCAACGCGGTGTTCTCCATCTTCTCCGGGCTGCCCGAGGACCAGTTCATCTCCTGGGGCTGGCGCGTGCCCTTCCTCTTCAGCGCGGTGCTCATCGGCATTGGCGTCTTCATCCGCCTGGGTGTCGCCGAGTCGCCCGCGTTCCGCGCCGCGCATCAGCACAAGCCCGCGGAGAAGAGCACGCCGCCGGTGCTCGAGGTGCTGCGCACCTACCCCCGGCAGATCCTCCTGGCCATGGGGGCGCGCTTCGCGGAGAACGGCTTCTTCTACATCGTCACCACGTTCGTGCTCGCCTACGGCACGAGCATCGGCCTGGAGCGCGCGGCCATGCTCAAGGCGGTGCTGGTGGCCACGTGCGTGCACCTGGTGGCCATTCCCGCCTTCGGGGCGCTCTCGGACGTGGTGGGCCGGCGGCCCGTGTACATCGGCGGCGCGGTGGGCTGCGCGCTGCTCGCCTTCCCCTTCTTCTGGCTCATCGACACGAAGCAGACGGGCGCCGTGTGGCTGGCCATCTCCCTGGGCATCATCGCCCACGGGGCCATGTACGGGCCCCAGGCCAGCTTCTTCTCCGAGCTGTTCGGCACCCGGGTGCGCTACAGCGGCGCCTCGCTCGGCTACCAGCTCGCGTCGGTGTTCGCCGGCGGCCTGTCCCCGCTCGTCGCCACGGGGCTGTTGCAGGCCACGGACAACGCGCCCTGGTCGGTGTCGCTCTACATGGTGGGCCTGGCGCTCGTCACCATCGTGTCCGTGTACCTGTCCGCCGAGACGTTCCGCGAGGGCATCGGCACCGATGTTCCCGGCGGGGCGCCCGGCGGGGCTCCCGGCGCGGACGCCTCCGGGAGCGAGTCCAGGCGCGAGGTGGCCTAGCGCCTCAGCGCGCCGTCCAGCCGCAGTCCATCATCTGGGCGGCGCCGGTGATGCCGCCCGCCGCGTCCGAGCACAGGAAGGTGGCGTAGGCGGCCACCTCCGAGGGCTCCAGCAGGCGCTTGATGGCCGCGGGCGCGAGCATGATGCGCTCGACGACGTCCGCCTCCGTCATGTTGTGCACGCGCGCCTGGTCGGCGATCTGCTTCTCCACGAGCGGGGTGCGCACGTAGCTGGGGCACAAGGCGTTGACCGTGACGCCCTTGTCCGCGGCCTCCAGCGCCACCGTCTTGGTCAGGCCCATGAGGCCGTGCTTGGCGGAGACGTAGGCGGACTTGTACGGCGAGGCCACCACGCCGTGCAGCGAGGAGATGTTGAGGATGCGGCCCCACTTGCGCGCGTACATGTGCGGCAGGGCGTACTTGGTGAGCAGGAAGGGCCCCACGAGCATGATGCGGATGAGCTGCTCCCACTTGTCCTCGGGGAAGTCCTCCACCGGGGACACGTGCTGCAGGCCCGCGTTGTTCACCAGGATGTCCAGCCGGCCCCACTCCTGCTCGGCCCGCGCCACCAGGGCGCGGCAGTCCTCACGCGAGGACACGTCCGCGCGCTGCGCGATGGCCCCGGGGATGCGCTCGGCCACCGCCCGCGCGCCCTTCTCGTCCAGGTCCGACACCAGCACCCGCACGCCCTGGGCACCCAATCCCTCGGCCACCGCCTGACCGATTCCACTCGCCGCGCCCGTCACCAGCGCGCACTTCCCGTTCATCGTTCCCATGGTGTTTTCCTGACGGTCCTTTCTAGAGAATCATCCGCAAGGTGAGGAAGGCGGACACGTCGCGCTCCTCGGCCTCGGGCTTGTCCTGGATCTGCCGGCTGAAGGTGGCCACGCGCGCGCCCAGGGCGATCTGATCGAACATCCACCAGGTGGCGCCCACGTTCACGTAGGTGGTGGTGGTGGCCAGCCGCGGCTCGCTCTGGGGCGCGCTGCCCGTGGCCGGCACGAAGGAGGGCGTCTCGTCCGCCACCCGCGCCACGTGCACGCCCACGCCCGAGCGGCCGTGGAGGAAGACGTCCAGGCCGCCGGACACGGTGAGCGCCTCGAAGGGCGTCTCCAGGAGCGTGTTGGCGTAGCCCGTGGCGGAGTTGAGCACCTCGTTGCGCACGCGCGCCACGTTCACGAAGGGCGTCACCTCGAAGGGCAGCGCGGGGATGAGCCCCTTGAGCTTGAGCTTGAAGTTGCCCCGGAGGTTGTAGCCGTTGAGGGGCGGATCCTGCTGGGAGTTGGTCTGGTAGTTGATGCGGAAGACCTGCGCCATCGCCTTGGCCTCGAAGGCGGCGTGCTCGTAGGAGAGCGAGGGCGCGACGACGCGGAAGTGCAGGTCGTCATCCGGCTGGCCGTTGCGGAAGGTGCCCAGGGGCCGCTCCCAGAAGCGGCTGTTGCCGCCGAAGGCACCGCCCACCATGAACGAGGCCGAGGTGCTCAGGGGGTTGGCCTCGGTGAAGCTCAGGCCCGCGGTGAAGCCCCAGCGCGAGTAGCGCACCTGCGCGCCCTGGCCCCGGCTGAAGCCGCTGTAGAGCAGCGGATCGCGCGTGTACTTGTCCGCGAGCAGCAGGTCGCCCATGTGCGCGGAGAAGAAGTCCACGCTGGCGGGGTCCAGCACGATGCCCACCTCCACCGTGGCGCCCCAGCGCTGCAGGCGCAGCATCTGATCGCGCACGGACAGCGAGGCGGTGCCCTCCCAGATGCCCGAGCCGTGGCTGCGCAGGTTGCGCTCGAACTCGCTGTGGAAGGTGACGTAGGGGCCCAGGCGGCCCTGGGCGCCGAAGCGCGAGAGGGCCACGGTGGTGAGGCGGCCCTCCTTCTCCGGCAGGGGGTTGACCAGCAGGTGCTCGGACTGGAAGCCGCCGGCGATGGAGAGCACCGGGCTGATGAAGTACGTGTCGCTGCCCAGGGCGAACAACGGCCGGGTGGCGGGCGGCGGCGTGGCGAGCACGAGCGCGTCCGGATCCTGGCTCGAGGCGGCATCGGGCCGGGCGGGCTTCGGGGGCGCCGCGGGCGCGGCGGGGGGCTCGGTCGGGGCCACGGGCTCCTGCGCCCCCGTGGGGGCCGCGAGCAGCGCGGACGTCAGGGAGCAGACCACGGCCACGCGCGCCGCGGTGGGGAACAACGGAGTCATAGGGGGGAAGGCTCGCTTGTGCGGCCGCGCACGGAAGACGACCGCCGCCCGTGCGGCGGCCACGGCCACGGGCGGCGGGAGGAGACTCACGGAAGGGGAGCTGACTACTTCGCCGCCAGGAAGGCCAGCACCTGGTTGAGGCCCGCCGGCGAGCGCACCGAGCCGAAGTGGTTGGCGATGAAGCCCTTGTTGAAGTAGCCGCTCGTGTCGTAGTCGCCGAGCGTGGTGAGGGTGTTGTTCACGCACCCGGGCATCTCGATGCGCGAGGCGGACTCGGACACGTACAGGTCCTGGTAGTTGGAGCCCGAGTTGATGTCCGTCATGGTGAGCGTGAGGTACTTCACCGCGTTGCCCTCGCACTGGCCAGTGCGGCCGAAGGCGTAGTCGCCGTCCGCGCACGGCGTGGCGAACAGGTCGCGGGGGCCGTTGAGCGGCTTGTGGAAGTACGTCTGCTGGTAGTTGCCACGGCTGCCCATCTCACACACGATGGTGCCGCGCATGGTGAGGTTCGGGCCACACAGGGCGCTCGGCGGATCGTACGTGGACACGCCGTGGTTGGCGCCCGAGCCCAGGATGACGTGGCTCACGTGGGCGAAGGGGTTGACCGCGCCCGCCACGCCGTCCACGGACTCCACGTAGAGCCGGCGCAGGGCATCGCGCACCACCGTCACGCCCAGCGAGTGCCCCACGAGCGCCACCTTGCGGCCCGGGTTGTTCTGGATGACGGCCTTGACGAGCGACTCGAGGATGGGCGTGGACCAGCCGTGGTCGATGTTGCCCGCCACGTTCTCCGTGGTGTTGTTGGCCGTGGGGTCCACGCTGGCCACCAGGTCCGTGCGGAAGTCCACCGCCACCACCTCGTAGCGCGCGGCGATGAGCGCCTCGGCGAGCTGGGTGCGCGCCTGGGTGTCGGGGTTGAACTGGACGTTCTCGAAGGCGGAGTTGATGGCCGTGCCCGGCGTCAGGAGGAACTTCTCCCAGGAGTGCGGCCGGGTGGAGTTGCCGTGCACGAGGATGACGATGGGCAGCGCGCGGTCCGGGTTGCCCTGGGTGTACTGCTTGGCGGCGCAGGGGAAGCCCGGGATGTCCGCCACGTCCCCGTCGATGAAGCCCGTGGCCGCGTTGGGTCCGCCGAAGGCCTCCTGCCCCGTCCACTTGCCGTCGTTGTTGCCGTCCTTGTACGGCGTCTGGCCGGCGGTGTCGTTCGCGACGTTCTTCTTGTCGTAGTAGAGGTTCGCCGTGGAGCAGCCCGGATGGAGCGCGGGCTCCGGCTGACGGTAGCGGCCGTCGTACTGCTTGTAGGTCTTCGGCGTCTGCGCGCCCGTGAAGGTGGGCTCCTTCATCTCCGGCGCGTCCCGGAAGGACCAGTTGGCCACGTCCACGTTGGCCGCGCGCAGCTCGTCCGTCAGCGCGGCGATGCGCTCGCGGCAGCGCTCCACCGTCACCGGCGGGTTCTTGTCCGGCGTGGGGGTGCCACCACCGCCCGTCGAGGGCGAGCCGCAGGCGAGCAGGGCGCTGGCGACGAGGAGGGAGGACGTGAACGGACGCATGGACGGGCTCCTGGTGGAACGGGGGGGGAGGCGGCGGCGCGCCATCCTAGCGGGAGTTGAGGTCAGGTTCATGTTTGTATGATGGGAGGTTCATGTGGGTTCGCCCCCCGTCCGTGACATCGCGCGTCATCCTTCCCAGGAGCGTCTCGAATCCCAGTCATTGGTGCTAAGCCATGTCTCCCCTTTTCGTGGGAGGACACATGTCGAAGCGACGTTTCGCGGGTGTGACGGGTGCGAGTCTGGCGCTGGGTCTGCTCGGATGCGGAGGGCCTTCAGCGGTGGACGAGGCGTCCGAGCAGGTCGAGGCCTCCCGTACGGGGGAGGTGACGAGCGCCCTGACGCAGGTGACGGGCTTTGGCGGCAACCCGGGCAACCTGCGGATGTGGAAGCACGTGCCCGCCAACATGCCGGCCAACGCGCCGCTGGTGGTGGCCCTGCACGGCTGCACGCAGACGGCCAGTGGCTACACCAACGCCGGGTGGAACGAGCTGGCCGAGCAGCTCAAGTTCTACGTGCTCTACCCCGAGCAGCTGAGCGCCAACAACCAGAACACGTGCTTCAACTGGTTCGAGCCGGGAGACATCACGCGGGGCCAGGGCGAGGCGCTGTCCATCAAGCAGATGGTGGACAAGATGAAGGCGGACCACTCCATCGACGGCCGCCGCGTCTTCGTGACCGGCCTGTCCGCGGGCGCGGCGATGACGCACGTCATGGCCGCCACCTACCCGGACGTGTTCGCCGGCGGCGCGGTCATGGCGGGCATCCCCTACAAGTGCGCCACCACCATGACCCAGGGCTTCTCGTGCATGAGCCCGGGCTCGGACAAGACGCCCGCGGACTGGGCGAGCCTCGTGCGCGGCGCCTACTCGGGCTACAGCGGCCCCTACCCGAGGATGTCCTTCTGGCACGGCACGTCCGACTACACCGTGAAGAACAGCAACCAGAACGAGGGCATGGAGCAGTGGACCGCGGTGCACGGGCTCTCCCAGACGCCGAGCGTCAGCGAGACCGTGTCGGGCTACCCCCACAAGGTCTACAAGGACGGCGCGGGCAACGCCCTGGTGGAGACGTATGACCTGACGGGCATGGGCCATGGCACCGCCATCGATCCGTCCACGAAGTTCCCCGGCGGCTCCGCGGCGTGCGGTACCGCGGGCGCCTACGTGCTGGCCACGAAGATCTGCTCCACCTGGCACGTGGCGCGCTTCTTCGGGCTGGACAACTCGGACACCACCGCGCCGAGCGTGGCCCTCACCGCCCCTGGCTCGGGCACGAGCGTGAGCGGCACGGTGAAGCTCACCGCCTCGGCCTCGGACAACGTGGGTGTCGCCCAGGTGGAGTTCCTGGTGGACGGCGCGTCCGTGGGCATCGACACCGCGGCGCCCTACGAGGCCGCGTGGAACAGCGCCACGGCGGCCAACGGCGCGCACACGCTGCTGGCCCGGGCCACGGACACCGCGGGCAACACCACCCCCTCCAGCGCCGTGTCCGTCACCGTGACCGGCGGCGTCTCGGACACCACCGCCCCCAGCGTGGCCCTCACCTCCCCCGCCGCGGGCGCCACGCTCTCGGGCACCGTCTCCCTCACCGCCACCGCCACCGACAACCTCGGCGTGAGCCGGGTGGAGTTCCTCGTGGATGGGGCCGTGGTGGCCTCGGGCACGCCCACGGGCGGCGGCACCTACACCGCCAGCTGGAACACCACCACCGCCGCGACCGGCACCCACACCGTACGGGCCCGGGCCCTGGACGCGGCGGGCAACACCGGCCTGTCCACCCAGGTGAGCGTCACCGTGGACCAGACCTCCGCGCGCTTCCTCGAGACCTTCTCCCAGAGCGGCCCGGACAACACCGGCTGGAGCCTCACGGAGTGGGCCCTGGACTCGGGCGACCAGACGGGCACCTCGGGCAGCAAGTCCCTCACGGGCTCGGCCACGCCTTCCTTCAGCACCGTCACCCGCACCGCCAGCGTCAGCCTGAAGGTGCCCGCCAACGCGCGCCTCACCTACTGGCGCAAGCTGGACCTGTCCGGCGCCAACACCAGCGCCGCCGTGAGCTTCCAGGTGGTCGTCAACGACGGCTCGGACAAGGTGGTGGACAGCGTCTCCAAGACGCTGGGCAGCGTGAGCGAATCGGCCTGGACCCAGCGCGCCAACCTGGACCTGTCCGCCTACGCGAACAAGACCGTCACCTTGAAGTTCGTCGTCAGCGCCAAGGACCTGAGCTCCACCGTGAGCCGCGCCAAGGCCTGGGTGGACGGCATCACCGTGGGCCCCTAAAGCCCCTTGTCCCGGGGTCCAACCCCTCGCTGCCCCGCTCGCCCGCCCGCTCCCCAGACGGCGGCCCGAGCCATCGCGCCCATGTCCGAGGAGATGCGCGAGCGGGACAGCCGCCTCAATTGAAGCTGCCTACCTTTGGCCGGGAGCCGTTGAGGCATCGGCCCCCTTGGCACCGCACTCCGCGGTCCCAAGTTTGTCGGTATCGCGCCGACCCCACCACGTGCCTGGTGGTGACATCCCGAGGGGGAGGGCTTCATGGCGGAGGGCTACGAACAGGTGGGACCCTCACTCGAAGGCGCGCGCCCCGGACGGCGGTTGGGTGGCCGGTTCGAGTTGCTGCAGCGCATGAAGCAGGGCCGGGGCATCACCACGTGGCTGGGCATGGACCTGGACACGGGGGCGCAGCTCATCGTCAAGACCACGCCCCTGGCCACGCTCGTGTCCACGTCCCGGCGTCGGCTGGAGCACGAGGCCCGGGTGCTGCGCTCGCTCACCCACCCCCACCTGGTGCCCGTGCTGGCGTTCGGGACGAGTGACGACCTGCTCTTCCTGGCCACGCCCTTCATCCAGGGGCGCTCGCTGCAAGAGCGGCTCGCCAGCGGCACCCTGTCGGTGCCCGAGGCGCTCGCCATGGGCCAGTGCGTGCTGGCCGCGCTCGCCGAGGCGCATGCCCACGGGGTACTGCACCGCGACGTGAAGCCCTCCAACATCGTCGTGCAGGGCTACCCCACCGTCACGCACGCGACGCTGGTGGACTTCGGCCTGGCGCGCAGCGAGCGGTTGGATCCCTCCCTGCGCGACCTGCCCGTGGGCACCGCGCGCTACCTGTCGCCCGAGCAGGCCGGGCTGCTCAACCGCCCCGTGGAGGCGACCTCGGACCTGTACGCCCTGGGCGCCGTGCTCTTCGAGGCGCTCGCCGGCCACCCCGCCTTCGACGGCGCGTCCGTGGGCGAGGTGCTGCGCCAGCACCTCACCCCGCGCCCGCGCCTGCGCACCACCGGCGTGGAGGTGCCCCGCGCGCTGGAGGAGGTCGTCGCCCGGCTGCTCCAGACGGACCCCCCGGATCGCTACCAGTCGGCCGACTCGGCGCGCGAGGACCTGCGGGCCATCGAGCTGGCGCTGGCCCGGGGTGAGCAGGATCCGGAGCTGGTGGCGGGCGCGCACGACACCCGCCACAGCCTCACCGAGCCGTCCTTCGTGGGGCGGCAGGAGGAGCTGGCCCTGCTCGAGCGCGAGCTGGAGCGCGCCCGGGCCGAGCCGGGCCGGCTGCTCGTGGTGGAGGCCGAGAGCGGCGGCGGCAAGAGCCGGCTGTTGGAGGAGTTCGCCTCGCGCGCCCGCCAGCACCGGGCGTGGCTGCTGCAGGGCCAGGCCGTGGCCCACTCCGCGCAGCGCCCCTTCCAGCTCTTCGGGGACGTGGCCGCGGGCATCGCCGCGGCGGCGCGGGAGCGGCCCGAGGTGGCCGAGCGCCTGCGTGAACGGCTGCGCGAGCAGGCGGTGGCGGTGTGCACCGTGCTGCCACAGCTCGGGCCCGTGCTGCGGCCGGAGCAGCAGAACCTGGGGCCGGACTCCCTGGGCGAGAGCCGCGGCATCGCCGCCCTGACGGCCCTGCTCGGCGCGCTGGGCACGGACAGCGAGCCCGCGCTGGTGCTGCTCGACGACTGCCAGTGGATGGATGAGCCCACGCTCAAGGCGCTGGAGGGCTGGCGGCAGTCGCGCCGCGCCGGCCTGGGCCACATCCTGATCGTGCTGTCCTTCCGCGGGGACGAGGTGGGCGAGGGCCACCTCCTGCGCAAGCTCCACCCCGACGCGCACCTGCGCCTCAAGGCCTTCGGGCCGGACGACCTCACGCGCATGATGGAGTCCATGGCGGGCCCCCTGCCGCGCGAGGCCACCGAGCTCGTGGTGCGCCTGTCCGAGGGCAACCCCTTCATGGCCTCGGCGGTGATGCACGGGCTGGTGGAGGACGGCGCGCTGGCGCCGGGGCCCGGGGGCTGGACGGTGCGGCCCGCGGCCATGGCGCACGTGCGCTCCTCGCGCCAGGCCGCCGCCTTCCTCGTGCGTCGGCTCAAGCTGTTGCCCGAGGAGTCGCTGCGCCTGCTGTCCGTGGGCGCCCTCTTGGGCAAGCGCTTCGATCTGGAGCGCGTCGCGGCGCTCTCGGGCACCCCGCGCGATCAGGTGGTGGCGGCGCTGGTGGAGCCCCAGCACCGGCACATGCTGTGGGCCGGCCAGGCGGGCCACTACACCTTCGTGCACGACAAGCTGCGCGAGGCGCTGCTCGGCCTCCTGGAGCCGGAGACCCGCCGGGAGCTGCACCGCCTGGCGGCGCGCACCTTCGAGGCCCGGGACGAGGCGGACGCCTTCGAGCTGGCCTACCACTACGACGCCGCGGGCGAGCACGCCCAGGCCCTGCCCCACGCGATGGTGGCCGCCGAGCGCGCCCGCATGCAGTTCGCCCTGGAGTCCGCCGAGCTCAACTACCGCATCGCCGAGCGGGGCGCGGCCGAGGCCGACGCCAGCACGCGCTTTCGCATCGCCGCGGGGCTCGGGGACGTGCTCATGCTGCGCGGCCGCTACGACGCCGCCCAGCAGCAGCTCGAGCGCGCCCAACAGCTCGCCTTCAACCGCCTGGAGCAGGCGCGCATCTCCTCCAAGCTCGGCGAGCTCGAGTTCAAGCGCGGCAACATGGCCGAGAGCAACGCCGCCAACGAGCAGGGCCTGGAGCTGCTGCAGCGCTGGGTGCCCCGCCACAACCTCACCTACGGCCTGCGCGCCGTGTGGGAGCTCGTCGTCCAGGCGGGCCACACGCTCATGCCCCAGCGCCTCGCGCGCCGCGGCATGGAGCACGCCGAGGAGGACCTGCTCGCGGTCCACTTCTACAACCGGCTCACCTACGGCTATTGGTACAAGCGCGGCCCCATCCCCACGTTCTGGGCCCACCTGCGAGAGGTCAACGTGGCCGAGCGCTACCCGCCCACTCCCGAGCTGGCCCAGGCCTACTCCACACACTCGCCGGTGATGACGCAGGTGCCGTGGTTCTCGCGCGCCATCGCCTACCTGGAGAAGTCCCTCGCCATGCGCCGCAGTTGGGGCGACACCTGGGGCCAGGGCCAGACGCTGCACTTCTACTCGCTCGCGCTCTACGCCTCCGGCCGCTACGAGGAGAGCATCGACAAGGCGCGCGAGGGCATGCGCCTGCTCACCCGCACCGGTGACAAGTGGGAGATGCACAACGCCCACTACCACGAGGCCATGAGCCTCTACCGCCTGGGGCGGCTGCGCGAGGCGGAGGCCTCCAGCCAGCGGCTGCACGCCTCCGCCGTGGCCATCGGGGACCGGTACGCCGCGCGGCTCGCGCTGGAGGTGTGGGGCAAGGCGTCCGTGGGCCGCATCGCCCCGGAGCTCCTGCGCGACGCCCTCACCGACCCGGGCATCGACACCCAGACGCACGCGGGCCTGCTCCAGGCCGAGGCCCTGCGCCAGCTGCGCGAGGACGACCGCGAGGGCGCCGTGGCCACGCTGGAGCGGGCGCACCGCCTGGTGGAGAAGGCCCGCCTGCGCAACGAGTACGTCACGCCCGTGGGGCCCTGGTACATCACCGCCCTGCGCCTGCTCGCCGAGCGCGTCTCCCCGCTCGCGCCCCAGCGGCGCGCCGCCCTGCTCAAGCAGGCCCGCCACGTGGCCCGCAAGGCCCGCTCCTCCGCGGAGGCCTTCCAGAACAACCTCGTGCACCTGCTGCGCGAGCGGGGCCTCCTGGAGGCCATGGACGGCCACCCCCGCCGCGCCCGCCGGCTGCTCGAGCAGGCCCTGCGCCTGGCGGAGTCCTTGAAGATGGAGCACGAGCACGCCCAGACGCTGCTCGCGCGCGGCGAGGTGGGGCAGGCGTGGGGCTGGCCCGACGCCCCCGAGGATCTGGAGACGGCGCGGCGGCGGTTGCAGGAGCTGGAGCAGGGCCTGGGCACGGACGCCACCGCCCCCACACGGGCCCCCGAGCGCCTGGAGACGCTGTCGCTCGTGGATCGCTTCCCGCGCGTGCTGGACGCCGGGCGGCGCATCGCCTCCGCGCTCACGGGCGAGGCGGTGTTCGAGTCCGTGCGCGAGTCCATGATGGAGCTGCTGCGGCCCGAGCACTGCGTGGTGTTCGAGCCGCGCACGCTCCTGCCCGAGGAGGAGCTGACGGCCGAGGGCGTGAGCCGCACCGCCGTGCGCCGGGTGCTGGAGTCGGGCAAGCCCGTGCTCATGGGCCAGGGCATGCCCGGGGGCGTGAGCGAGAGCCTGGAGCTGCTCGGGGTGCGCTCGCTCTTGTGCGCCCCCATCCAGGTGCGCGGCCGGACGGTGGCGTGCGTGTGCGCCACCCACCGGCAGGTGGGCGAGCTGTTCGGCGAGGACGAGGAGCGCCTGGCCTCCTTCGTCTGCATCCTCGCCGGCACCGCGCTGGAGAACGCCGAGGGCTTCGAGCGCATGGCCGCCCTCTCCGAGGAGCAGGGTCGGCTCTATCGCGAGGAGCAGGAGGCGGTGCGGCGCCGCGACGACTTCCTGTCCATCGCCGCGCACGAGCTCAAGACGCCGCTCACCTCGCTGCAACTGCACCTGCAGGGCCTGCTCAACCAGACGCGGCCGGGCGCCAAGGAGCTACCGCCCGAGCGGCTCGCCACCCGGCTTGAGTCCGCCAACCTGCAGACGCAGCGCATGGGCAAGCTCGTCAACGAGCTGCTGGACATCTCCCGCATCGCCCAGGGCCAGCTGCTCGCGGAGCTGGAGCCCGTGGACCTGGTGCAGGTGGTGCGCGGCGTGGCCGAGCGCTCCCGCGAGAGCCTCACGCGCGCCGAGTGCGAGCTCACCCTGGAGCTGGCGCCCGCGCTGGTGGGCCGCTGGGATGCCACGCGCCTGGAGCAGGTGGTGCTCAACCTGCTCACCAACGCCATGAAGTACGGCGCGGGCCGGCCCATCACCGTCACCGTGGACGGGGACGCCACGCACGCGCGGCTCGAGGTGCGCGACCAGGGCATCGGCATCGCCCAGGAGGACACCGAGCGCATCTTCGAGCGCTTCGAGCGCGCCGTGTCCGTGCGCCACTACGGCGGCTTCGGCATCGGGTTGTGGATCGTCCGGGAGATCGTCCAGGCGCTGGGCGGCAACATCGAGGTGCGCAGCGCGCCGGGGCAGGGCGCGGCCTTCACCGTGCTCCTGCCCCTGCAGGGCCCGAGGGACCCGGGCGCTCAGCGCCGCTCCAGCTCCAGATAGATGACGTGGCCCACGCTGTCGCGAAACAGGTTCATCGCGCCCACCTGCTTGGGATCGATGCCCTGGGCGAGGCCCCGCATCTCGGCCTCGTCCCGGTAGACGAGCCACCAGTCCATGAAGGCCTCCAGGTAGCCGGCGTCCGGCGTGCTCAGGGCGAAGTTGGCGATCACCAGCCGCCCTCCCGGCCGCAGCATGTGGAAGAGCCGCTGGGTGAGCCGCTGCGCGGTGCACTGCGACAGGTAGTCGTACAGGCCCGCCGTGTAGATGAGATCCTGCGGCTCGAACACGGTGCGCCCGAGCACGATGGAGCGCACGGTGTCACACACCGGGCGCACCACGCCCCCGACGTGCCGCCGCGCCACCTCGTCCAGGCTCGCCTGGTCCTGATCCACCGCGAGGAACTGGCCCACCCGGCGCTCGGCCACGGCGCGTGACAGCTCCGCCTCGCGCAGGTGCCCACAGGCGATGGACAGCACCTTCGGCTGTTTCACCCGCTCGGCGATGGTGTCGATCTCCCGCGCCAGGATGAGCCGCCGCTCGCGCACGCTCTGGGGGCCCGTCTGCTCGAAGAGGAAGCGGTAGATGGCCTGGCCCAGCGGGGGCGCGCCCGTGAGCCGCGGCTCGTACACGTAGTCGATGAGGTCCGCGTCCCCGGCATACCCCCGGGGCCGCTCGTAGCTGTGGCGCGAGTAGGGACACTGGTGCAACAGCTCGCGCAGGGGATGGGCCCGCGTGGACTCCAGGCAGAACACGTGCCACTCCTCGCGGTCACACTTGCGGCGCAGCCAATGCAGCCCCTGGTACAGGGCCGCCATGTCCTCCTCGACCCGGCCCGAGCGCAGGCGCTCGTGGATGCCCTTGAGCCACGAGTCCGCCTGGAGAAACGCGTCACTGCGCTCCACCCAATCCATCACGGGAGCCGCCAATTCGTTTCGCACATGACAGGACTCACCAAGGCCTGCGGGGTGTTTCAAGATGAGGGAGGGATCGTCCATGCCCCGCACAACGGGAAGCGCCCGGCATTCCGTTCCCCGTGGGAAAGGTTCGCGTGTGGCCCTCGCTCCGCCGCCCGGAGACCAGCGGCTCGGCCTCCTCATGCGGGCGACAGCTGACCCGCCGAGCGCTTGCCGGCGATGAACGCGGCCATGCGCTCGATGGTGTCCAGGTTCTCCGGCCCCGCCTCCTCGTCATCCACGGTGATGCCGAACTCGCTCTCCAAGTAGAGGATGAGCTCGAGCGTGTCCGTGGAATCCATCATCCCGGATGCGAGCAGCGAGGTGCCGTCGGACAGCGAGGCCTGCTCATTGCGCAGGAAGGTCGTCCGGATGAACCGGCGCAACTGGTTCTTCGTCTCCGTTTCCATGTTCCCTGGAACCTGCGAGCCCACCTCGCGCCATCCCGGCGCGGCGCACATCTCCAGGAGACCTACCCCGCCCCACATGGGCGAGCGGAGGGACTCAGAGGGCGGCGCTGGGCGCGGCAACGGGCTCGGCGATGGGCTCGGCGCCCAGGCCGTGGGAGGCGAGCACCCGGCGCAAGTCCGAGGCGAGCGCGAGCACGGGCTTCACGGTGCAGCCGGTGACGAGTTCGATCTCCCCGAGCAGCTCGAAGTTGTCCGGCTCGCTGGTGGCCACGTAGACGAGGCCCTGCCCCTCCTCACTCCATTGGATGCGCAGGGGACAGACCTTGAGGCGCCGCAGCACCGCCTCCGGCATGCACTTGAGCAGGGCCCGGGGCACGCGCTCCAGGCCCTCGCGGCGCACGAAGGGCAATTGCAGGTGCTGGGACAGCGTGGTGAGCGTCTGCTCGGGTGTGAGCAGGCCCAGGGCCACCGCCGCCTCGCCCAACCGGCATCCGTGCCGCCGATGGTAGGCCACCGCCTGATCCACCTGGGCCGCCGACAGCAGCCCGCTCGCCACCCACAACTCACCCAGCCGCATCTCCCACACGCCGCACCTCGTCCCCGCTCGACGCCACGCCCCGCCCCGCTCCCGCCCCATCCCACCCCAACTGCATGCGCGAGGCGTGCCAGAGCCGGAGACCATGGATTCCGAGGGCTTGGCGGGCCTGCCCCCGGAAGGCCGGCCCGAGTGGTGGAAAAATTTCAGAGGGGGTGACGCGCCTTTCTCCCGGGGAGCGGGGTGGGTCGGGATGTCGACGAGGGCCCGGTGGGCGCTAGAGTGCGCTACCCCCGGAGCACCGAACCCCGCATGCCCTTTCAGATCACCGTCCACGAGGCGGACCGCATCATCGACGTCGTCTATCCCCCGCAGCCCAGCGCGGAGGACGTGGAGGACTACCTCAAGCGCATTCGCGAGACGATCCTGCGCGTGGGCAGCCCCTGGAGCGCGCTGGTGGACCAGGCCCACCTCCGGGTGATGCCGCCGGACATGGTGGCCACCATGGCCAGCCTCAACGCCTTCGCGCAGCACCACGGCATGAAGCGCTCGGCGCGCGTGGTGACGGACCCGGCCAGCGGCCTGCAGGCCTGGCGCATGACCAAGCGCGCCCTGCTCACCATCCCCACCCAGACCTTCGAGACGCGCGAGGCGGCCCTCGCCTGGCTGCGCAATCCCGAGCACGACTGAGCCGCCTTCCCGCCGCTTTTGAACGGGCGGGGGCCCCCCTCAAGCTCCGGAAGGCTTGACAGCCCCGGGGGCGGGATCTAACGCGGGGGGCCATGAACACGCCCGTCTTCCCCTCGCCGTCCACGCCGGTGTCCATCGACGGCCCGCCGAAGGTCCTGCTGCTGGAGAACATCCACTCGTCCGCCGCGGAGATGTTCGCCGCGGAGGGCTTCCTGGTGGAGCGGCTCAAGGGCGCGCTCAAGCCCGACGAGCTGGAGGAGCGCATCCAGGGCGTGCACGTGCTGGGCATCCGCAGCAAGACGACCATCCACGCGGAGGCGCTGGCCAAGGCGCCGCAGCTGCTCGCGGTGGGCTGCTTCTGCATCGGCACCAACCAGGTGGACCTGGCGTCGGCCAACCGCCACGGCACGCCCGTGTTCAACGCGCCCTTCAGCAACACGCGCAGCGTGGCGGAGCTCGTCATCGCGGAGATCATCATGCTCAGCCGCCAGCTGGGCGATCGCAACCGCGAGGTGCACACGGGCCAGTGGCGCAAGGTGTCCGTGGGCAGCTACGAGGTGCGCGGCAAGACGCTGGGCATCGTGGGCTACGGGCACATCGGCTCGCAGCTGGGCGTGCTCGCCGAGTCCATGGGCATGCGCGTGCTCTTCTACGACGTGGCGACGAAGCTGCCCCTGGGCAACACGCGCGCCACGGCGTCGCTCGAGGAGCTGCTCGGGGCGTCGGACTTCGTGACGCTGCACGTGCCGGCCACGCCCGCCACGGAGAAGATGATGGGCACCGCGGAGCTGGCGCGCATGAAGAAGGGCGCCTTCCTCATCAACGCGAGCCGGGGCACGGTGGTGGACATCGAGGCGCTGGCCAACGCCCTGCGCTCGGGCCACGTGGGCGGCGCCGCGGTGGACGTCTACCCGGAGGAGCCGGAGACGAACAGCGACGGCTTCATCTCGGCGCTGCAGGGCCTGTCCAACGTCATCCTCACGCCCCACATCGGCGGCTCCACCGAGGAGGCCCAGGCCTCCATCGGCAAGGAGGTGGCCACCTCGCTCATCAAGCTGGTGAAGACGGGCGCCACCACGGGCGCGGTGAACTTCCCCCAGGTGGAGGCGCCGCTCATCCCCAAGACGCACCGCATCCTCAACGTGCACCGCAACACGCCGGGCGTGCTTCGCGACATCAACCGCATCGTCTCGGACCTCAACGCCAACATCCACGCGCAGGTGCTGAGCACGGACGCCCACATCGGCTACCTGGTGATGGACCTGGACCAGGACGTGGTCAACCCCGTGTGCCAGGCCATCGCCGGCCTCAAGACGGACATCAAGACGCGCATCGTCTTCTGAGCCGTGCGTACCTCCGGGCCGGAGCCCTCACTCCGGCTCGGGGGACTCGGAGAACCAGAAGCGCTTGAGCTCCAGTTCCAATGCGTCGAAGGGCTCGGCGCGCACCCGCGCGTCGCCGCTCCAGGCGCCGCGCTCCAGCCACGGGTCCTCGTGCCGGCGCAGCACCTCCAGCGTGCGCGCCACCGGGTCCACGAGCCAGACGTACTCGACCCCCTCCCGCGCGTAGAACCGCTTCTTGAGCGTCCGGTCGATGCGCGCCGTCGAGGGGGACAGCACCTCGCAGACCCAGTCCGGGGCCAGGGTGAAGTTCGGCACGGGCCGCCGCACGGGCATGCGGGAGCGCCGCCAGCCCGCCAGGTCCGGCACCACCACGTCCGGCCCCAGTCGTAATTCCGGCTCGGCGAAGAACCACCAGCCCTCCGGCCCGGGGCGGTCTCGCTGGAAGGGGCCGCCCAATGCCCCCGCCAGCGCGAAGTTGGCGGCCGAGTGCGGGCTCGCGGGCCGGGGCGAGACGATCAACTGGCCCGCCAGGATCTCCCCCACCACATGGGGAGGGAGCGCCTCCAGCCGCGCGAGCAGCGCCTCATCGGGTCCAGGCGGTGTGACCTTCGTTGTGCTGCCCCACCCCATCATGTGTCCTCCCCGCGTTCATGCCCGCTCCCGGAAGGTTACTTCCGAGGTCTGACAGGGGCAACTGACCGCAGAGGACACCTCGGGCTCACACGTCGAGGATCTTCCCCGGGTTGAGGATGTTGTGCGGATCCAGGGCGCGCTTGAGGGTGCGCAGCATGTCCAGCTCCCCGCTGGAGCGGGAGAAGGACAGGTAGTCCTTCTTGAGCAGGCCGATGCCGTGCTCGGCCGAGATGCTGCCGCCGTGCTTGCGCACCAGCTCGAAGATGGCCGGGTCCGCCTGCTTGGTGTGGGCGAGGAACTCGGACTTCTCCATGCCCTCGGGCTTCATGATGTTGATGTGCAGGTTGCCGTCCCCGATGTGGCCGAACAGGGCGATCTCCCAGTCCGGGTAGCGCTCGCGGAACACGGCGTCGAGCTCCGCGCAGAACGCCTCCAGGTGGGCCACCGGCAGGGACACGTCGTTCTTGTGCGGCAGGCCCGTGGCCGACAGGCTCTCGCTGATGCTCTCGCGCAGGGCCCACAGCTCGCTCGCCTGGGAGGGGCTCTGCGCGAGCGTGCCGTCCGTCACCAGCCCCTGCTCGAAGAGCGAGCCCAGCCAGTTCTCCACCTCGGTGGCATCGCGCGCCTCGGCCTCCACCAGCACGTAGCAGCCGCTGGGCCCCTCGAAGGGCGAGCGCAGCTTGCGGTGGCGCTGCACGCGCGCCAGGCACTTGTCGGTGAAGAACTCGTAGGCGCTGAGCACCAGCGGCGCGCGGCGGGCGTCGCGAAACAGGCGCAAGACCCCGGCCACGTCCGGCACCGCGAAGAGGAACACCTCCTGCTTGCCGGGCAGGGGCGTGAGCTTGAGCGTGGCCTCGGTGATGATGCCCAGCGTGCCCTCGCTGCCGATGAAGAGCTGGCGCAGGTCCGCGCCCGTGTTGTTCTTCTCCAGCGCGCCGTTGAGCTCCAGCACCTGGCCCTGGGCCGTCACCACCTGCAGGCCCAGCACCCAGTTGCGCGTGAGCCCGTAGCGGATGACCTTCACGCCGCCCGCGTTGGTGGCGATGTTGCCGCCCACCTGGCTGGAGCCCTTGGAGGCGAAGTCCACCGGCCACGTGAGGCCGTGCTCGGCGCAGTGCTGGTGCACCGCCTCCGTCACCGCGCCCGCCTGCACCCGCACCGTGTTACCCAGGAGCTCCACCGGCTCCATGCGCGTCATGCGCCGCAGGGACAGCACCAGCTCGCCCCGCGCGGCCACCGCGCCCGCCGCCAGTCCCGTGCGCCCGCCCGAGGGCACCACCGGCACCCGGTGCGCGTCACACAGGGCCAGCAGGCGCGCCACCTCGTCCGTGGTGCGGGGAAAGGCCACCGCGCAGGGCGCGGCCGCGTGGACCCGGGTCCAGTCGCGCCCGTACTCCTGGAGCTCGCTCAAGTCACGGGTGAGGAAGTCCGCCGGGAATCCTTCGGCAACGGCACGCAGGAACGCTTCGGGGAGCACATCGGCCATGGGGAGCACCTAGTGCAGCACGCCCCCCATGGCAAGCCAGCGCTCGGGCAAGGGAGCACTGCTCCAAGGGAACACGGCTCAATGTGTCGGCCCGGCGTCCTCCGGGGCCGCCTCGGGTAGGGAAGACTCCGCCGACGTGGGTGTGCCCGAGGGCGCGGGCTCCTCGGAGGCCGCGGGGAGCACGCCCGCGTCCGGCGCGTGTCCGGCATCGTGTCCGGCATCCACTGCGGGCGCCGGGCCCGCGTCCTCCATGGGGGCGGGACCCGCGTCGGGGACGGGCGCGGCGACGGCGGGGGCGGTCTCCGGCACGGGCTCGGGCGCGGGCGTGGCCTCGACGACCTCCGCGGGCGCGTCCCGCACCACGCGCTGGAGCTGGAGCAGGGCCTGGTCCAGGTCCCGGCCCAGCCGCGCTTCGATCCACGGCACCAGGTAATGAAGGAAGGGGTTGCCGCCCACATCCCCCGAGTCCACCCACGTCACCCAGGTGCCATCCTCCGAGGAGGCGAAGGCGATGGTGCCCTGGGCGAGGAACCGGCCCCCGTCGAGCGACACGTCATAGGCCACGCCCGTCTCGGGGTCCGCCCGGGTGAGCACGAGCGAGCCCCGCCCCACCCGCTCGCCGCTCCAGCTGCGCACGGCGCCCGGGCCGGCCTGGCTGCCGAAGGCCCACTGCGCCTCCGGGTACGCCGCCTCCTGCCAGGGCGTCCACTCGCGCCACCGCTTCGGGTCCGCCACGTGGGGGTACACCCGCCCGGTCGGCGCGCGCAGCAGGGTCGTGCGCTCGACCCGGTAGGTCGACGGCAACACGAGGCCCACCACGAGCACGCCGCCGAACACGCCTCCGCTGGAGATGAGGATCTTCTTGAGCATCACGCGATTCCGGGGCGCAGCCGCCGCCTGGGGGCCGTCACCCTAGCAGACCCCTTCTCTCCTGGGCCCGGCTCGCGAACAATCGGGGCGATGACGCCCCCTCCACGCGCCGGCAAGGGCCGGGCACGGAACACATGCCTCTTGCCCGTGTTGCTCACCCTACTGACGCCAGGCCCCGGGGCCTGGGCCCAGGAGACCCCGGACGCGCCGCGAGAAGCGGGCGTCCCCGCGCCCACGAGCGTGCCCGCGCCCCCCACCGCCGTGGCCCTGGATGACGCCTCGCCCTGGTCGCCGCGCGTGGGACTGCGGCTGGCCCTGGGCGCCCCGGACGGCGTGGCCCTCGCGGCCCTGCTCCAGCCCCGCCCCTGGCTCCGAGTGCAGCTCGGGGGCGCGCGCAACAGCCTGGGCACCACCCTGCAGGCCGGCGTGGAGCTCTTGCCCATCCAGCTCGTCGTGTCACCCGTGGTGGGCCTGGGCTACGGCCATGCCTTCGCGCTGGACTACCCGGGACTGCTCTCCCGGCTCCACGGCACGCCCACCACCCCGGGCACGGCCCTGCGCAGCGTGGCCGCGGAGCAACTGAGCGCCACCGTGGGCCTGGAGTTCTCCCCCTGGCGTCCGGTGACCATCTCCGGGGGGCTGGGCGTCGGCTACTGGTTCATCCGCGTCACGGACACCCCGGCCTTCATCCGCGAGGCCGGGGAGGATCCGACCATCACCTCCACGCCGCTGCGCCTGGGCCTGTCCACCCCGGTGGCCCGGCTGGCCGTCCTCCTCTACTTCAACTGACGAAAGCGGCCATGCCCCTTCCGACCCGCGCCCTGCTCCTGCTCACGGCCGTGCTGCTCGCTCCGGGCTGCCGGCGCATCGCCGATACCTTCTTCGTGGTGAACGCCGAGACGGACGAGCTCTGCAAGCGCGAGCCCGCGCTGACGTTCGTCCCCGACGGCACGGACACGCTCACACACACCGTCACCTTCCCGCTCGGACAGCTCGGCGCGGACCTGCCCCCGGGCTCGCTGGAGACCGAGCTGCGCCTGCGGCTGTTCGAGCTGGACGTGACGGGGGGCGACGCCACGCTGGACCTGAGCCAGATCGACACGGTGAAGGTGTCGCTGCGGCGCGTGGGCGCCACGGAGTTCATCCGCACGCTGCTCGAGTACGGCAACTCCTCGCAGGGCTTCTCCCCCACCCGGCTCACGCTCCGGGCGGTGGAGGCGGCGAGCGTGCCCCAACTGGCGCGCGACGAGCAGGTGGAGCTGGTGTTCGAGGCGCGCGGCCACCTGCCCACCCAGCCCTGGACGGTGGACCTCCAGGCCTGCGCGAGCCTGCGCGCCGAGGTCCACGCCTTCCAGTTCATCTACTGACGGGCGCTCTGGAGCACCCGCCGCGCCATCCAATCGCGGGCGCGGGCGCTGGGGTGGAGCAGGCCGTCGAAGTGGCCGGCCTCCACGCGCCGCACGAGCGCCAGGTCCTGGGCGATGAACGCCCCGGCGTCCCAGGGGAAGCTCCGGGGCGGGGGCAAGTCCTCGCTCTGGGCCGTGGAGGACGGGGCCACGTCCAGGTAGCGCGCGTAGGTGGCGAGGAAGCCATCCACGCTCGACGCCACGGGAATGGCGTACAGGGTCTCGTAGACGTCCACCCACACCACCGGCTGCGGACCGCCGGGCGCCTCGGCGAGCCACGGCACCGTGGCGTAGCAGTAGGCCAGCCGGTCGTCCTTGCCGAACACGAGCAGCGACGCGAAGGGCTCCTCCCAGTCCTGGCGCCAGTGCGCGTTGACCCGGTGCAGATCGGGCCGCCGCACGTGCCGCGCGGGGAAGAGGTACAGCTCGTCGTGGACCCACAGGTAGTTGGCGCGCGCGTGGATCGCCGCGAGCTGGGCGTCCAGGGGCTGTCCGGCCACGAGCGCGTCCGCCCCCGGGGCCACGGGCGGCTCGAGCTTCACGGGATGGGCCCGCGCGCGGCAGACCTCCAACAGGCGCTCCAGGCCGGGCAACGGACGGTGGGACGGCATGACGGGGGCTCCTCCTCCAGGGTGTCCTCGAAGGTGCGTGGCGACGTGTCCTTCGCGGTCACCTGACTGTAGATGACCGCGAAGGTCATGTCACGGATGTCGACCGAGGGCTCCCCCTCCGCCCGCCGCCCGTGGTAGGCACGCGCCCGCTATGGACTCCTCGCGGACCGCTCCCCGGATCCTCGTCGTCGGCTGTGGTGGCATCGGAGGCGTGGTGCTCTCGCGCCTCCTGGAAGCGGGCCACCCGGTGCATGCCGTGGCGCGCCGGGAGGCGATCGCCCAGGTGCTGCGCGAGCGGGGACCCCGCCTGCACGACGAGAAGGGCGAGCGCGCGGTGCCCGGAACGAACCTGGAGGTCTTCGTGCGGCCGCCGGAGCGGGGCACCTACGACTTCATCCTGCTGGCCACGCCGCCCACGGGCGTGGAGGAGGCGGTGCGGGACACGCGCCACCTGCTCGCGCCGGAGGGCGCCGTGGTCGTGTTGTCCAACGGACTGTGCGAGGAGCGGGTGGCCCGCGAGGTGGAGGCCGAGCGGGTCATCGGCGCCGTGGTGGCCTGGGGCGCCTCGTCCCCGGAGACGGGCGTCTACGTGCGCACGGCCACGGGCGGCATCGTGCTCGGCACGCTGCGCGGGGGCACGGACGCGCGCGTGGAGCGGCTGGCCGGGGTGCTGCGCGCCGTGTGCCCGGTGGAGCTCACCACCAACCTGCGCGGGGTGCGCTGGAGCAAGCTGGCCATCAACTGCGCCATCTCCTCGCTGGGCACGGTGGGAGGAGACCGGCTGGGGCCGCTCATGCGCCAGCGCTTCGTGCGCCGGCTGGGCCTGGAGGTCATCACCGAGGTGCTCCAGGTGGCGCGCGCCGAGGGGGTGACGCTGGAGAAGGTGGCCCCCACGCTGGAGCTGGAGTGGCTCGCGCTGGACGACGCGGAGCGGCGCGCGCGGGGCTCGCCCTCGCTCCTGCTCAAGCACGCGGTGCTGCTGGCCATCGGCACGCACTACCGCAAGATGCGCTCGTCCATGCTGGCGGCGATCGAGCGCGGGCGCGAGCCGGCCGTGGACTCGCTCAACGGCGAGGTGGTGCGCAAGGCCCAGGTCCACGGCATCGCGGTGCCGGTGAACACCTGCCTGTGGGAGACGGTGCACGCCCTGGGACGGCACGAGCTGAAGCCCGGCCTGGACACCCTGCGCGCCGTGTACGCGCGCACGCGGAGCCTCCCGGAGTGAGGAGCCGGACGCGGGCCGGAAGTTGGACGGGACGCCGGGGGCCTCGTAGGAAGGAGGCGTGCGGCGCAAGCGGAGCAGCGGCGGGTTTCCCTGGGTGCGGGTGGGACTGTGCGTCCTGGCGCCGCTCGTGCTGCTCAACCTGGCGGTGGCCTTCTTCGGGGACACCCGCGTGCCGCTCTTCTCCCTGTCCTTCCTCAAGGAGAAGGCCCACGCGCTGAGCGCCTACGCGCGCCACCGGCCCACCTGCGTGCTCGACGGGCACCCGGAGCTCGAGCCCCTCATCCGCGACACCGAGCGCCGCCACCGCCTGCCCCCGGGCCTGTTGCGCGCGCTCGTGCAGGTGGAGTCCAACACCCAGCCCCACCGCATCTCGCCCGCGGGCGCCATGGGCCCCGGCCAGCTCATGCCCTCCACCGCGAGCCTGCTGCGCGTGGAGGATCCGTTCGATCCCGCGCCGGCGCTCGACGGCAGCGCGCGCTACCTCGCCGAGCAGCTCACGCGCTACCGGGGCAACGTGACGCTCGCGGTGGCGGCGTACAACGCGGGGCCGGGCAACGTGAATGGCCGCGTGCCGCGCAACGGGGAGACGGAGTTCTACGTGGACAAGGTGCTCACCGCCTACGCGCGCCTGCGCCCGCCCCCGCCGCCGCGCGCGCCCCCGCCCGCCTCCGCCGCGAAGCGTCAGGGCCGCGCCGCGCCCACCCCCACCCACCCATCGCCCGAGGCGCGACCCTCCGCCGGATGACCGACCTCCTCCGGATGACGGACGCTCGGCCGCTCCGGAACGTGCGATGTGCTGGAGCATGACGAAACGCACCTCGCGGATCCTGGGCATTGTCGGCGGTCTCCTGTTCGTCCTCGGGGTCGTTCCGCTCGTGGTCATCCTCTTCTGGGGCCACAACATCCGCCGGCTCCTCGGCGCGAGCGCGGACAGCCTCTCGGGGCACACGTTCGCCGAGCACAGGGAGTCCAGCGTCCACTACAAGCGGCTCAAGGACTTCAGCAAGGACCCCGACGCGCCCGCCACGCCCGCCCCGGCCCAGGCCGCCGTGGCCCCGGCCCCGGCCCGCGTCGAGTCCGTCCCCGAGACCCTGCGCACGGCGGGCAGCACGCACGAGGCCGTCCGGCCCAACCCCTACACCTTGGTGAGCACGGACCGCTTCTCCACCTTCGCGGTGGACGTGGACACGGCCTCCTACACCCTCTTCCGTCGCTACATGTCCGAGGGCCGCCTGCCGCCGCGCGAAGCGGTGCGCGTGGAGGAGTGGATGAACTACTTCCAGTACCGCTACCCCGCCCCCCAGGAGGGCGACTTCCGCGTGGATCTGGAGGGCGCGCCCTCGCCCTATACCCCGGGCTGGCACCTCATCAAGGTGGGCGTCCAGGGACGCGTCGTCACCGCCGAGCAGCGCAAGCCCGCCCACCTCGTCTTCCTGGTGGACACCAGCGGCTCCATGTTCAGCCAGGACAAGCTGCCGCTCGCCCAGAAGTCCATGAAGGTCCTGGTCCAGGGCCTCACCGCCCGGGACACCGTGGCGCTCGTCACCTACGCGGGCAGCGTGCGGGACGTGCTGCCGCCCACCCCCGCCACCGAGCGCGGCACGATCTTCGCCGCCATCGACGCGCTGAGCGCCGAGGGCTCCACCGCCATGGGCAGTGGCCTGGAGCTCGCCTACCGGCACGCGGCGCGGCACGCCCGCCCCGACAGCGTCTCGCGTGTCATCGTGCTCACCGACGGCGACGCCAACATCGGCAACACCTCGGCGAGCGTGATGTACGAGAACATCCGCGGCTACGTGCAGGAGGGCGTCACCCTGTCCGCCATCGGCTTCGGCATGGGCAACTACCGCGATGACGTGCTCGAGCGCCTGGCCGACAAGGGCAACGGCAACTGCTTCTACATCGACAGCGAGGACGAGGCGCGCCGCGTCTTCCAGGAGAAGCTCTCGGGCACGCTGGAGGTCATCGCCCAGGACGTGAAGGTGCAGGTGGAGTTCGACCCCGAGGCCGTCCATACCTACCGGCTGATGGGCTACGAGAACCGGGCCATCGCCGACAAGGACTTCCGCGACGACAAGGTGGACGCCGGGGAGATTGGCGCCGGGCACACCGTCACCGCGCTCTACGAGGTGAAGCTCATCGGCACGCGCTCGCCCCTGGCCACGGTGCGGGTGCGCGCCAAGCGCCCCGGCGGCGTCGAAGCCGCCGAGCAGCGCTTCGTCCTGGAGCGCGGCCAGGTGCACGACTCGCTGTCGCGCGCCTCGGCCAACCTGCGCTTCGCCGCCGCCGTGGCGGGCACCGCCGACATCCTCCGCGGCGCCCCCCAGGCGGACAACTGGAACCTGTCCACCGCCGAGGCCCTCGCCGAGTCCGCCCTGGACGACCTGAGCGACCGCGCCGAGTTCCTCGGCCTGCTGCGCCGCGTGCGCGGCATGGTTCCCCCCTCCTTCGCCCGCTCCACCCCCTGAGGAGTCTTTTCCATCTTCACGGTTTTCGCGGATTTTACTAGGATGAGACTTCCTTCCCCCCGATTGAGGAGAGTCCGACCCATGAAGATGCGAATGCCGTGGCTGGGAGTGATGGCGCTGCTGGTGGCCTGTGGTGGCCCGGTGCAGGAAGAGGAGACGGTCGGCACGCAGGAGGCCGCGCTCGCCGTGTCCGGCAGCGAGGAGTCCGTCATCATCGGCGGGGGCGCCTGTGGCACCAACACCTGCGCCAAGGGCACCTTCTGCTGCAACTCGAGCTGTGGCTGGTGCGCGCCCGCGGGCGGTGGCTGTCCGCAGGTGGTGTGCGACAAGGTCAACTAGGGCCTTGTGTGGGACCGCGCGGGCCCTGAGCCGGGCTCGCGCCGTGTCCAGGTACCGGGCGGCAGGGGCTGGAGGCCGTAGGTGAAGACGAACACCTCGCCCTGCCGCGTGCGCTCGGTGCCCGCGGTGCCGTCCGCCTCGCACCAGACCCGCTCGTCCTCCTGCACCGCGCGCGTCAGGTAGGGCAGCAGCGTCTGGGGATCCGTCACCAACTCGAACGTCCGCCGCGAGTGGACGCGCTCGCACGGGTCGTCCTCGTGGAGGGCATGCAGGGGCGTGGTCTCCACCCGGAGCCGGACGCAGCGCGTGTCCCCTTCCTCGGGCACGCAGGCGACCCCCGCCTCGAAGGTGGTGCGCTCCTCGGCCTCCACTTCCTCACGCTGGAGCGAGTCCTCCCCCAACCACATCTTCGTCGCGAAGCGCACCGTCTCCCCGGACAGCAGCATCACGTCGCGCCAGTGCCCCACCCGCTGCTCCCAGCGCACCCGGGCCGCTTCCTCCTGCGAGGCCCGCAGGGTGCGCAACAGGTGCTCGCGCTGCTCGGGCTCCAGCGGAAACGCCTCCAGCATCGCCTGCCCGGC
The DNA here is from genome assembly GCF_016904885.1 of Archangium primigenium. NCBI lineage: Bacteria > Pseudomonadati > Myxococcota > Myxococcia > Myxococcales > Archangiaceae > Melittangium > [Archangium] primigenium. Next base: position 2,002,858 of record NZ_JADWYI010000001.1, on the reverse strand, counting down.
GGAGTCCGCGGGCGGCTCGGCGCCGACGAAGGTCCCCTCGGCATCGAAGCGCACCGACATCTCCGGGTGCGCGAGGGCGGCGAGGCCCGCCTCGGGCGAGGCCCCGGGCTCCACCCCGAGCCGCCGCGGCGTCGCGCCCTCCCCGGGCTCCAGGCTCCACCAGTAGAGGCGCTCGCCCCGGGCGTCTCCGTTGAACACGGAATGGGAGACGCGCGCGGACAGCGTCTGGGGCCACGCGAAGCGCAAGACGACCGCGCCCGGGGGAATCCGCGTGGACGAGGAGGTCACGCAGGCGCTCGTCCCCACGAGCACGGCGGCCGACAACAGGACGGGACGGAAGGCGGGAGGCATCACACCGGACGATAGCGCGTCCCCCCGACCCGCTCAGGACTTGCCGAGGAAGTCGGTCTTGCCGACGTCCAGGCCGTTGTGGCGCAGGATGGCGTAGGCGGTGGTGACGTGGAAATAGAAGTTGGGCAGCGAGAAGCCGAGTAGGAAGGCCTGTCCCTGGAACTGCACCTCGCCGGTGCGCATCTTGAGGGTGACGGTGCGCTCCTCGCTGCCGTCCACCTGCGCCGCGGGCACGGTCTTGAGGAAGGCGATCGTCTTGGCGAGGCGCTCCTGGAACTCGGGGAAGGAGGTCTCGGTGTCCGGGAAGCTGGGCAGGTCCATGTTCGCCAGCCGGGCCGCGCCCCGCACCGCCGAGTCACAGGCGATCTGAATCTGCGAGGACAAGGGCAGCATGTCCGGCGCCAGCCGAGCGCCGAGCAGCACCGCGGGGGCGATCTTCTTCGTCTCGGCGTAGGCGGCGGCCTTGTCGAGGATCGCCGACAGGTTGCCCAGCATGCGGATGAAAACGGGAACCGACGCCTGGTACATGGACAGGGACATGGTGCTCCGGGGGGTTGGGGAAGAGGAGGGACGGACCCTCGGGGGGCCGCGTCGGCGCCTCATATGTGCGCCCGGCGATTCGCTGTCAACCGAATGGCATCCTTGCCATGCTCGCGCCATGAAACCGTGTGCACGGCCCCTGGCGTGGGGCCTCGTCTGTGTCGCGCTGGCGTGTGCCCACGCGCCCTCCCCCGTCGTCCAGGAAGCGTCCACCGCCCTGCCCCGAGGCGTCTGGCGCTCGCGGGGTTATGGTCGGCTGTTCCAGGTGGAGGCCACGGGCGTGACGGGATTTCATGTCGCCGGACCTTTCTGCTACCGCGATCCCCGGCCCGAGGCGGACCCGGATGGGTGGCTCGGCGGCCACCAGCGGCTCACGGACGACACCCTCGCCGTGTCCGGCACCCCCGGGGGCACGCGCTACGTGTTGGAGCGGCTGCCCGCCCTGCCCGCCGCCTGCGAGGATCGGACACCGTGGACGGCCGACCGCCTCGCCGCGCTGACGGCGGAGACGTTCGCCACGCTCTACCCGACGTCCGCCGCGCGCGGGCTGGACTGGAGCGCGCGCGCCGCGACGGCCGCGCGCCGACTGGACGCGTCATCCGATGACGCGGCGCTGTTCGAGGCGCTGTCGGAGATGCTCGCGGACGTGGACGACGCCCACGTGGAGCTGCACGCGACCGTGGGCGGCGAGCCCCGGGAACTCACGCCGGGCGAGGCCCCCACGCTGCGCCGCCTCGCGCGGGCGGACATGGACGAGCGCACGTGGCTGCGCGCCTACAAGCGCGGCATCCTGGAGGACATCCTCCGGGGCACGGGCCGGCAGGTGGCCAACCACCGGCTCTTCTGGGGACGGGTGGAGGACGTCGGCTACCTGAACGTGGTGACCATGGGCGCGTTCGACGCCGACGCCGCCCCGGACGACACCACCGCCCTGGAGGCCGCGCTCGACGAGGCCCTCGGCGCCTTCCAGGGCGCACGGGCGGTGATCGTCGACGTGAGCAACAACCGGGGCGGCTACGACGGCGTGAGCCTGCGCCTGGCGGGGCGCTTCGCGTCCGAGCGGCGACTGGCCTACACCAAGGTGGGCTTCGGCGCCCGGGACGTGGCGCCCCAGGCCTTCCACGTGGAGCCCTCGCCGCGCGTGCGCTACGAGGGGCCCGTCTACCTGCTCACGAGCGACGTGACGGTCAGCGCGGGGGAGGTCTTCACCCTCGCCATGCGCGCGCTGCCCAACGTGCGGCACGTGGGCACGACGACCCGGGGGGCGCTGTCGGATCAATTGGAGAAGCCCCTGCCCAACGGCTGGCGGCTGGCGCTGGCCGGCGAGGTGTACCGGGACGCCCAGGGCACCGACTTCGAGCCCCGGGGCATCCCCCCGGCCATGCCCCTGGAGGTGTTTCCCCCCGACGCGCCCGCCCAGGGACATGCGCGGGCCGTGCTGCGCCTGATGACGGCGCTGGCTACTGCACCACGGTGAGGAAGATGGCCGTGGGCACGCCCCAGTTGCCGCTGGCGTCCTGGCTCTCCACGAAGAGGATGTGCTTGCCCGGGGTGAGCGTCGAGGTGAAGACCGTGCCCTGGAGCTGCTCGACGGGGCTGTCGAAGGCGCCGTCCAGGGGGGTGAGCGCGTACGTCGGCGTGCCGGATACCCAGGAAGGCGCGTCCACGCTGTAGCGCGCGGCGGCGATGTTCTGCGTGGGCTCCACCCCGCCGTTGGTGCCGTAGCGCGTGTCATCCGCCTGGGCATAGAGCGTCACCGGGGTGCCCGGACGCACCGCGGCCGCGGACAGGCTGAGGGTGACGGAGTCCGGCCCCGCGGGCGACTGGTACGGCCGCCGCGTCGCCTTGAGGGCGTACCAGAGCGCCGGCATGTTGTTGGGCAGCACGACGTTCTCGAACGAGGAGCAGCTCTGGAAGAACTCGGTGCCCACCTCGATGGTGTAGGACGGCACGCCCAGCACCCCGTAGGCGAACGTGTCCGTCGAGCCCGAGGCCACGTACAGGCACGTGGCGGCCGGGCACGCCTGGTAGCCGTTGAAGTAGTTGAACTTGCGCCCGAGCGTGCGCAGCCGCGCCTCGTTGGGCGCCGCGGAGGTGTCCGCGCCCCAGGGGTAGAGCACCCAGCCGCCATAGCTGTGCAGGCTGATCATCACCCCGGAGGTGTCCTCGGCCGCCGGGTCCGAGGCGGCGGGCCCCCGCCGGTCCGCGTACAGCGAGAGGATGTAGTTCTCCAGCGCCTGGGTCTCCGGCTCCGAGGCCGGCGTGCGCCCGAGGTACGTCTCGCCACAGGCGCTGGTGGTCGTGCCGCCCTGGTTCCAGTCGAAGCTGCTGTTGCGGTTGAGGTCCACGCCCCACGTCGCCGCGGAGCAGGAGCCCTGGGTGGTGTTGGTGTTCTTGCGCTTGGACAGGCCCGTCTCCGCCACGCGTCGGCCGTCCGGGTTGGACTGCACCACGATGTGCACCTCGTGGTAGTCGAGCAGCCAGCGCGCGTCCGCGTCCACCTCGTACCGGTTGACGAGCTCCTCGGCGAAGCGCGCCGCCAGCTCCGCCGTCGCGTACTCGCGCGCGTGGATGGCCGCCATCAGGAAGAAGCGCGGCTTGGCCTTGAGCCGCGCGCGGTTGGTCAACACCAGCACCTTCAGCTCGTCGCCCGGATTGCCGCCCGGGGTCATCCGGTCCCAGCTGTCCCCGATGGAGCGCCACTGGGCCAGCCGCGGGTACGTGTTGGCCAGCTCCTGCATGGACGCGTACGTCTCGTCCACCGTGCGGTAGCAGGCGTAGCCGGAGATGCCCAGGCGCTGCTCGGCCAGACGCTCGCGCGGCGCGTTGAGGCGCCGGGTGCCCTCCTCGAGCAGCTCCACGCGCCGCCCCTCCTTCACCAGGGCGTCATACTCCTCGGGCGACAGCACCGCCTCCACCGTGCCCCGCGCGCGGTCCACCGCCGCGGTCAGGTCCAGGCGCGCGGCGAGCCGGTTGAGGTCGTCCTGCGAGTCGAACGACACGCGGGTGAGGAGCGCGGCGGGACGAGACTCCTTGGCGGGAGGCTCGATGGGAGGCACGGCGGGGGTCACCACGGGAGCCGCGGCGAGCGACGCCGCGGCGAGAAGACTCAGAAGCAAGGCAGGCATGGGCCCGGAGTCTAGCTGGTTCCCTCCAGGCCTCGCCCCGCCTCGGTGTCCACCCACACCTCCACCTGCCCGTGGAGCTGCAACAAGGACGCCGGACAGTGCGAGGTGATGGGTCCGCGCACGAGCGCCGTCACGGCCGCCGCCTTGCTCATGCCAAAGGCCAGCAGGATGATGCGCCGCGCCTGGAAGAGCGCCCCCATGCCCAGGGTGAGGGCGGCCATGGGCACCTTGGACACGTCGTCCCCGAAGAAGGAGGCCATGCCCAGGCGCGTTTCGCGTGACAGGCGCACCCGGTGGCTCGCCGCCTGGAGGCTGTCGCCCGCCTCGTTGAAGGCCACCAGCCCGTTGGAGCCGATGCCCAGCAGCAAGAGGTCCAACCCCCCCGCCTGCGCCAGACGCGCGTCGTAGCGGGCGCACTCCCACTCCGCCCGCTCCGCGCTCCCGTCCAGGAAGTGGATGCGCGCGGGGGCGAGGTTCACGTGGCGGAAGAGGTGCCGGTCCATATAGGCCCGGAGGCTGCACGGATCATCCGGCGGCAGGCCGAGGAACTCGTCCAGGTTGAAGGTCGTCGCCCGGGACAGGTCCGCCTCGCCCCGCTGGTGCAGGTGCACGAGCTGTCGGTAGACGTTGAGGGGCGTGCGCCCCGTGGGCAGCCCGAGCACCAGCGAGGGCTTGTCCCGGAGCGCCTCCGCGATGTGGGCGGCACAGGCGGCGGCGGCTTCCAACTCGGAGGCGAAGACGCGAACGTTCAAGGCGGTCCGTGGGGAGAGGTGCCCCTCAGCATAGCCAATGCCCCTCGGAGCACCAAGGAGGGAGTCACCCAACGCATCGGGCCCGGGGACTGGGGCGGTGTGGGTAGGGTGGCCTGACCTCCAGGCGGACAGGCGGTTTCTCCCTCAACTTCGCGCATGACTCACGCGGGAGGTGAGCTAGAAGGGCACTTCATGAAAGTCGCCGTTCTCACGGGCGGGGGTGATTGCCCCGGCCTCAACGCGGTCATCCGCGCCGTTGTCCGTCGGGCGAGCGCCCACGGATTCGAGATGATGGGCCTTCGGGATGGTTGGCGGGGCCTCTTGGACGATAACCACTTCCGCCTGACGCGGGAGACCACCTCGGGCATCCTCCACCGGGGCGGCACCATCCTGGGCACCTCGCGCGTCAACCCCTTCAAGGTCGAGAACGGCCTGGAGCGCGTCAAGCGCGCCATCGAGCGGCATGAAATCCACGCCGTCATCGCCATCGGCGGCGAGGGCACGCTGTCGGCCGCCACGCGCATGTCCCAGGAGGGCGTGCGCATCGTGGGCGTGCCCAAGACGATCGACAACGACCTGAACGGCACGGACTTCACCTTCGGCTTCGACACCGCGGTGGGCATCGCCACCGAGGCGATCGACCGGCTGCACTCCACCGCCGAGTCGCACAAGCGCGTCATCGTGTGCGAGGTGATGGGCCGGCACGTGGGGTGGATCGCCACCTACGCGGGCCTGGCCGGCGGCGCGGACGTCATCCTCGTGCCGGAAGTGCCCGCGGACCTGGAGCGCGTGGCCGAGCACATCAAGCACCGCCACTCCACCGGCCGCTCCTTCTCCATCGTGGTGGTGGCCGAGGGCACGCGCATCAAGCTCACCCACGAGGGCCAGGAGCAGCTCGTCACCTCGGGCTCGCTGGACGAGGCGGGCCGGCCGCGGCTCGGCGGCGTGGGCGCCCTGGTGGCCAACGAGATCGAGCGGCGCACGGGCTACGAGACGCGCGTGTCGGTGCTCGGGCACATCCAGCGCGGCGGCGCGCCCACGGCGCACGACCGCGTGCTGGCCACGCGCTACGGCGTGCACGCCTGCGACATGGTCGCCCAGGGCGAGTTCGGCAAGATGGCGGCCCTGAGGGGCAACGACATCGTCAGCGTGGACCTGTCCGAGGCCACGCGCGAGCTCAAGAAGGTGCCCGAGGAGTTCTTCAAGGTCGCCCAGGTCTTCTTCGGCTAGCAGGACCCGCCGGGGCGGCCAGGCAGGAAGGCAGCCCGCCCTCGCGTGCACGCCCGCCCGACAAGACCTACCTCTCCTCCTGGAGGGGCACATCCGTGCCCCCGGGAGGAGACACCATGCCGAGCCGATCCACCGCCGCGCGCAAGAACCCGCTCAATAATCCCAAGGGAGGACTGACCGCGGCGGGGCGCGCCCACTTCAAGAAGACGGAAGGGGCGAACCTCAAGCCCGGCGTCCAGGGCAAGGCGGACACGCCGGAGAAGATGCGGCGCAAGGGCAGCTTCCTGCGGCGCCACTTCGCCCACCCGCGCGGCCCCATGCAGGACGAGAACGGTGAGCCCACGCGGCTGGCGCTGTCGGCCCATGCCTGGGGCGAGCCCGTGCCCAAGGACGCCGCGGCCGCCAAGCGCCTGGCCGCCAAGGGCACCCGCCTGCTCGAGCGCTACCAGGCCACGAAGACGTCGGCCGGTGGCGCGAAGAAGAAGGCGAGCGGCACCAAGAGCCGGGCCCGTCCCGCCGCCTCCGCCCGCCGTGCCCGGGCGCCGGCGCGCAAGAAGGCCCCCGCCCGCGAGACCGCCGCGAAGAAGACGACGCGCCGCTAGCGCGCGGGCGCCCGGCGCCCTGTCTGGACTCCGGCCGGGCGCCGGGTGTTGGAAATGAAGCACGCCAGAGGCGTGGTTCCCTGGCATCGCGAAGAAGCCAACCCCTTCGGCGCGCTTCATTTCATGTCCCAGACGCTTTCTCCTGAAATCTTCACGCCTGCTTCCTCCCCCTCCCTCGACGCTCCCTCTGGTTGGTGGTCCACGCTGCGCGAGGCGCTGCGGGGCACGACCCGGGACCTGACCGCCGGTTCCGTCAACCGCGCGCTGCTGCTCTTGTCCATCCCCATGGTGTTGGAGATGGTGATGGAGTCCGTCTTCGCCGTGGTGGACGTCTTCTTCGTCTCCCGGCTGGGCGCGGCCTCGGTGGCCACGGTGGGCCTCACCGAGTCCATGCTGTCCTTCCTGCAGACCTTGCCCATGGGCCTGTCCATCGGCGCCACGGCGCTGGTGGCCCGACGCATCGGGGAGAAGAACCCCGAGCGCGCGGCGAGCGCGGCGGTGCAGTCCTTGTGGCTGGGCCTGTTCCTGTCCGTGCCGGTGGCGGTGCTGGGCGCCCTCTTCGCGCCCCAATTGCTCTCGGCCCTGGGCGCCTCGCCCGAGGTGGTGGCCCACGGCACGCCCTACGCCCGGGTGATGCTCGGCAGCACGGTCATCATCATGCTGCTCTTCCTCATCAGCGCCATCCTGCGCGGCGCGGGGGACGCGGCCACGTCCATGCGCGCGCTCTGGGTGGCCAATGCCCTCAACCTGGTGCTCGCCCCGCTGCTCATCTTCGGCATGGGGCCGCTCGAGGGCATGGGCGTCCTGGGCGCCGCGGTGGCCACCACGCTCAGCCGCGGCGTGGGCGTGCTCTACCAGCTCCGGGCCCTGGCCCGGGGCCGGGGCCGGCTCGTCATCGCCCGGCGGCACCTGGGCATGGAGCCGCGCACGCTCCTGTCGCTCCTGCGGCTGTCCGGCAGCGCCCTGCTCCAGGCCCTGCTCACCATGGGCAACTGGCTGGTCCTCATGCGCATCATCGCCCAGTTCGGCAGCGCGGCGCTCGCCGGCTACACCATCGCCATGCGCATCATCCTGCTCGCGCAGCAGCCCTCCTGGGGCCTGAGCCACGCGGCGGGCACGCTCGTGGGCCAGAGCCTGGGGGCCGGCGACAGCGACCGGGCCGAGCGCGTCGCCTGGCGCGCCAGCTTCCACACCCTCTTCTTCCTGTGCGCGGTGGCCCTGGGCTTCCTCGTGTTCGCCGAGCCCCTGGTGCACGCCTTCACCACCGAGGCCGAGGTCGTCTTCCAGGCCACGCGCTGCCTGCGCATCGTGAGCGTGGGCCTGCTCTTCTACGCCTTCGGGACCGTGCTGCCCCATGCCTTCAACGGCGCCGGGGACACCACCACGCCCACCCTCATCAACCTGGTGTCCATCTGGCTGCTCCAGATTCCCCTGGCCTGGGTGCTCTCGGGCCCCCTGGGCCTCGGGGCCCTGGGCGCCTTCCTGGCCATCACCATCGGCTACTGCGTGCTCGGCATCCTGTGCGCCGTGCTCTTCCGGCGCGGGCGGTGGAAGCTCGGTCGGATCTGACCCACGCGGCTTTTCCCTCTCAAAGACAGACATCGGGCGGCGGAGCGGGGTGTTTTCGACCCCGCTCCGCCGCCCTTTTTTCGATGAAAGGCATTCCACCCGGACCCGGCGTGGCGGTCACTTCCAACCCCACCTCTCACGCCCCGAGAAAGGGTGATTCTCCTCGGAGAATCGGGGTCCACTCCGACCCCGTTTCTCACGGGTCGAGACGCCGGAAGGCCTGCCCTGGGGTCGCGGTCGGTTCCGACCCCGACTCTCGTCGGCCGATAAACCCAGACATCCTGTCGGCCAGGGGACCTTGTCCCTGTGCTTCACGCGACACGCCCCAGGCGGCCTTTCTCGTACGAGACGTTGGCCTCCCTCGCCGGGGATGTATGCCCTTATGGGGGTTGTGAGGGACGGCTTTCATGGCAATTCATTGCATGAACTCGTGGGAGCCCCGGATGAATCGGAAGGCTCGCGCAGCCCTGGAGCTGGGGCGTGCGAGCCCAATCCGACCCGGAGTCGTCATGGGTCCACAGGGCAATGGCCTTCACAACAAGGGGTAGTCACATGGCAGGGACGGAGCGTCTGGGTGTCGCGTTGGTGGGTCTGGGTGGCGCGGTGGCGACGACCGCGGTGGCGGGCATGGAGCTCCTCAAGCGGGGGCTGACGGACACCAAGGGCCTTCCGCTGGCGGGGGTGCGGGGCGTGGGGCTGGCGGACTACGGGGACCTGGTCTTCGGCGGGTGGGACCTGTACGACGACGATCTGGCGAAGGCGGCGCGCAACCACGGCGTGCTCAACGAGACCCAGCTCGCCGCGGTGGGCCCCATCCTCGGCAAGATGCGGCCGTGGACGGCCTCGTCCAACACCAACTTCTGCAAGAACGTGGTGGGCAGCTCCACCAAGAAGGCCAAGGACCTGCGCGACCAGGTCAACGGCATCCTCGAGGACCTGGTGCGCTTCAAGCAGGACCAGAAGCTCGACCGGGTGGTGATGGTGAACGTCGCCTCCACCGAGCGGCCGGTGAACCTCGCCCTGCCCCAGTTCGCCACGCCCGAGGCCTTCGACACGGCGCTCGACGCGAACGATCCGAACATCAGCCCCGCCATGCTCTATGCCTACGCGGCGGTGACCACGGGCATCCCCTTCGCCAACTTCACGCCCAGCGTGGCCGCGGACGTGCCGGCCATCCTGGAGCTGGCGCGCCGCAACGGCTCGCCCGTGGCGGGCAAGGACGGCAAGACGGGCCAGACGCTGCTCAAGACGGTGCTCGCCCCGGCCCTGCGCGACCGCGCGCTGTACGTGGACGGCTGGTACTCCACCAACATCCTGGGCAACCGCGACGGCGAGGCGCTCAACGATCCGGCCTCCAAGGCGTCGAAGATCGACACCAAGGGCGCCGTGCTCGACAGCATCCTCGGCTACAAGGTCCAGGATCACATCGTGCAGATCCAGTACTACCGGCCGCGCGGTGACAACAAGGAGGCCTGGGACAACATCGACGTCATCGGCTTCTGCGGTCAGCCCATGCAGCTGAAGATCAACTTCCTCTGCAAGGACTCCATCCTCGCCGCGCCGCTGGTGGTGGAGCTGGCGCGCACGCTGGACCTGGCCAAGCGCCGCGGGGAGGCGGGCGTCATCGAGGAGCTGGGCTGCTTCTTCAAGGCGCCCATGACGCGCAACGGCGGCACGCCCGAGCACGCCGTGCCCGAGCAGCAGCGCCGGCTGATGAGCTGGCTGGGCAAGGAGAGCGTGCAGACCACCGGCGGCGGCGAGCGCATCCGGGGCTAGGCCATGAAGGACACTGCGCAGGGAATCACCGCGGTCCCCGGCCGCCTGGCCGGGCTTCGCCCCCTGGTGGGCGAGCTGATGGACCTCAAGCGGGTGCGGACACCGGATCAACCGGAGGGACTGGCGGCCCATGGCTTCCGCCGGGCCTGGGCGGCCCTGGTGTCAGGCGTGCATCCGGACACCCTGGCGCTGCGGGAAGCGGCGCTCGCCCTGACCGGCATCCGGTTGGGGGGCATCGACCTGGACGTGCTGTCCCGGGCCGGCATGCCGCACGAGCGCGCCGTGAAAGTCCTCCGCCGGGGCCTGGACGCCGCGGCGGAGCCCCTGGACCGGGAGCTGCGCGAGCGCCTGCACACGGCGCTCGCCGGACTGCCGGTCCCGGGGCAAATCCAGCCGCCCGCCTTCGTCGAGCGGCTGGTGCGTCAACCCCGGGCCGGACCCACGCGCGCCAACACGCCGCGCGTGGTGCTCCTGCCCGCGGAGAGCCACGCCGACCACTGCTACGTGGTGGCCGTGGCGTCGGTGCTCGTCTCCCCGCTCTTCGGCGCGGACCCGGCCATCCCCTTCGTGGCCGCGTTGAGCCACCACTTCTTCAACGTGGTGCTGCCCGACGCGGGGGACTACGGCGACCGGCTGCTCGGAGAGGACGCGGCGCCGCTCATGGCCCGCGTCACCGAGGACGTGCTCGCCACGCTGCCCGAGGGCCTCGCCGCCCTCGTGCGCGAGGCGAGGAAGATCCTGCCGCACACGGACAGCCCGGAGGCGCGCGCCTTTCACGCCGCCGACGCGATGGACCGGGTGCTGGAGATGGACGCGCATGCACGCGCCGCGGGCTTCACCCTGCGCCAGGCGATGGTGGACCTGGACCTCATCCACGAAGGCCCCATGCAGGCCTACGAGAACGCGGTGCTCGCCGCCGCGGGTCTCATCCACTAGCCGCCTGGCCGCGCCAGCAATCCGTTCAGCAGTACCGAGGGGAGGGGAAGTCCGATGATTTGTGCATTGCCTCGCTCACGCCGGCTCGGGTGGGCCATCGTGGGGTGTGGATGGGTGGCCCGGGACTACGTGGCCCCCGCGGTGTTGCAGGCGGGCAATGCCCGGCTCGTGGCGCTGTGTGATCTGGATGCCGAGGCCCTCGCGCGCATGCCCGGCGACGAGGTGCTCCGGCACACCGAGCTGCGCCAGGTGCTGCAGGACCCCGACGTCCAGGCGGTCTACATCGCCACGCCCAACCACGCGCACGCCGCCCTCACGGAGGCGTGCGCCGCCGCGGGCAAGCACGTCTTCTGCGAGAAGCCCATGGCCACGCGCCTGGAGGATGGCGTGCGCATGGTGGAGGCGTGCAAGCGCGCGGGCGTGATGTACGCCACCGCCTTCGACCAGCGCCACCACGCGGCCCACCGCAAGCTGCGCACCCTCATCCACGAGGGCGCCCTGGGCACCGTCACCCAGGCGCGCATCCACTACGCCTGCTGGACGCCGCGCGACTGGACGGCCAACAACTGGCGCATCGACCCGCGCCAGGCCGGCGGCGGCGCGATGATCGACCTGGCGCCCCACGGCATCGACCTGCTCGAGGTGCTGCTCGGCGACGAGTGGGAGTCGCTCATCGCCGTGCAGCAGCGGCGCGTGCACGACTACGCCGTGGATGATGGCGCCGTGCTCGTGGGCCGCATGAAGAGCGGCATCCTCGGCATGCTCCAGGTGGCCTACAACTGCCCGGACAACTACCCGCGCCGCACCCTGGAGATCATCGGAACCCAGGCGCGCGCGCTCGCCTACAAGACCATGGGCCAGACGCCCGGGGGCACGCTGACGCTCACCGACGCGGCCACCGGCGCCGAGCGGCCCGTGGAGCTGTCGCCCGAGGAGGACCGCAGCCCCTTCCTCAACCAGGTGGAGGCCTTCTCCTCCGCCGTGCTGGAGGGCCGGACCTATCCGTTCGCGCCCGAGCGGGACCTGCGGCTGCTCGGCCTGCTCGAGCGCTCGTGCGATCCGCGCACCTGGGGGGACATGTCGTGCCGCTAGTCCGCTACGCCTGCGCCAACTGTGGCACCTGGCAGCCGTGGTTCGCGCACGAGCCGCCCCCGCACTGCCCCACCTGCATGGACGTGCGCAACGCCCTGCCCGAGAACGGCTGGGACTTCCGCTCCGCCGCGCGCGTGTCCGAGCAGCTCCAGACGACCTGGAGCGAGGCCCTGCCCGGCGTGCTCGGCTTCAGCTGCACGCCCGGCTTCGGCCTGGGTGGCACGGGCTGGCTGCTCACGCGGCCCGAGGGCAACGTGGCCTTCGAGGGCGCGCCCTGGTACACGCGCCCGGCGCTCGAGCACATCGCGTCCCTGGGGGGCATCCGCTGGCTGTCCTCCTCGCACGTGCACGGCTTCGGCGCGCTGTGGCAGCTCCAGGAGCGCTTCGATCCGCTGCTGGTGCTGCACCGCGATGCCCTGTCCTATACCAAGGCCTTCAAAGTGCGCTGGCCCGTGGATGACGAGCACACGCTCGCCCCGGACCTGACGCTGCACCACGTGAACGGCCACTACGAGGGCCACAGCGTCATGTACGACGCCCGCACGCGCTCGCTCTTCAGCGGCGACGCGCTCAAGGTGGAGCTGGGCCCGAGGGGCCAGCCCGTGGGCCTGTCGTGTCACAAGGGATTTCATTACGCCATTCCGCTCAGTCACGCGGAGCTGCGTCGCTATCGGGAGGTCTTCGAGCAGTTGCCGTTCGAGAACGTGTTCACGCCATTTGAGTTCGCGCGCGGAGTGACGCGTGAACACGCGCTCGCCCTGTTCGATCGGCTGCTTTCGGGCATGCCGCATACGAACGCCATTGCGTTGGAGGAGTTGTCGTCATGAGCAAGAAGCAGAGTCTGGTTGAAGCGCGCGAGGCCTACCGCAGTGCTTTCCCCCCGGGAGAGCTGGAGATGTTCCGGGAGGATCCCATCGATCGGGTAGGCGTCCCCGCCGTGGCGGCCAGCCTCCGGTTGAAGACGGGCACCCAATTCGCCACCCACGGCTACGGCGCCACGCTGGAGGAAGCCGAGGTGGGCGCCCTGGGCGAGATGGCCGAGGCCGTCTTCACCGACGCCGCGCTGCGCGCCCACCCGCGCGTGACCGGCAGCTACAACGAGCTGGTGCGCCACCACGGCGAGTCCGCGGTGATGAACCCCCTGCGCCTGTGCCTCACGGCGGGCAGCCACTACGACGCGGACATGCCGCTCACCTGGGTGACGGTGAAGCGCCTGCTCACCGGCGAGCGCGTGCTCATCCCCGAGGAGTGGGTGGCCACCTGGGGCGGCGAGCTGCGCGGTCGCTCGCCCCTCATCACGCCCATCACCAACGGCCAGGGCGCGGGCCTCACCCAGGAGCAGGCGCTCGCCCACGGCATCCTCGAGCTGCTCCAGCGCGATGGCAACGGCCTGCAGTTCCGCGCGCTCGACCAGGGCGTGGTGCTGGACCTGACCAACGCCCCGCTCGGCCACGACGTGCGTGACCTGCTCGCGCGCTACCAGTCCCTGGGCATCGAGGTGATTCCCAAGCTGGCCAGCACCGATTTCGGCCTGGTGAGCGTCTACGTGGTGGGGCGCGACCCGTACCTCAATGATCAGCCCATGGCGCTCACCGCCTGCGGCGAGGCGGCGGACCTGGACCGCGAGCGCGCGCTGCGCAAGGCGCTCTTGGAGTACGCCGGCTCGCGCACCCGCAAGGCGTTCGCCAACGGCCCGCTGGAGCTGGCCGCGCGCATCGTGCCGCCGGGCTACTTCGACCGCTTCCTGCCCTACATCAAGCTGGAGGACGAGGAGCCCCGCGCCCTGCACGCCATGGCCTTCTGGGCCCGGCTCAGCGCGCCCCAGATGCGCGCGCTCATCGAGAAGCCGGTGCTCAGCGAGAAGCGCCGTGTGCCCTTCACCGACCTGCCCACCAGCGGCCCGCTCGGGGACGCCAAGGACCGCGCCGCCCTGCTCGTCAACAAGCTCACCCAGGCGGGCTTCGACATCCTCGTGGCGGACCTGTCGCCCTCGGACCACTCGGTGCACTCGGTCAAGGTCATCGTCCCCGGCCTGGAGGTGGAGAGCATGAGCTACCACCGCATCGGCGAGCGCGGCATCGCCAAGCTGCTCGCGCGCGAGGATCCGCTCGCGGGCCACGGCAAGGCGCCCGAGGGCGCCCGGCCCGTGCTCCTCACGCCCGAGGCCGAGGAGCGCCTGGGCGGCCCGGTCTGGTTCAACACGCGCCTGGCCGAGCAGCTCGTGGGCCGCCTGTACTCGCTCTACCGCGAGCCCGAGCGCCACGCCGCCCAGCTGCTCCTGCGCCAGCCCCGCTTCGGCGGCGGCCTGGGCTGAGCCTCACCCACCTTCGATCCCACACCTCACCAGGAGCCTTCATCATGAACTTCAAGGACATCCGTGACGCGTATCTCCGAGCCATGCCCCCCGGTGAGGTGATGATCTTCCGCAACGATGCCCTGGACCGCCTGGGCATCCCCTCGGTGGTGAGCGCCCTCCAGATGGAGGACGGCCAGTGGATTCCCGCCAGTGGCTACGGCGCCACCGAGGACGAGGCCGCGGTCAGCTCCCTGGGCGAGCTGGCCGAGGAGGTGTCCGCCGCCCGGTTCGTGCCCACGCTCCCGCGCTTCACGGGCAGCTACCACCAGATGGTGCGCGAGCGCGGGGCCTCGGGGGTGGCCGACCCCCTCACGCTGTGTCTGCCCGCGGGCAGCCCCTACCACCCGGACATGACGCTCACCTGGGTGGAGACGACGCGCCTGACCACGGGCGAGCGGGTGCTCGTGCCCGAGGAGTACATCGCCACGGATCCCGGGCAGCTCCAGCAGGGCCGCACGCCCCTCATCCGCCCCATCACCAATGGCCAGGGCGCGGGCCTCACGCGGGACCGGGCCATCGTCCACGGCATCCTCGAGCTGCTGCAGCGCGACGGCAACTGCGTGGGCTACCGCGCCCTGGACCAGGGCGTCGTCATCGACCTGGAGGGCGCGGACGTGTCGCCCGAGGTGCGTGAGGTGCTGGAGCTCTACCGCCGCGCGGGCATCGAGATCATGGCCAAGCTGGCCAGCACCGACTTCGGCCTGGTGAGTGTCTACGTGGTGGGCCGGGACCTGCACGCGGACCACCAGCCGCTCATGGTGACGGCCTGCGGCGAGGCGGCCGACCCCGACCGGGACCGGGCCCTGCGCAAGGCGCTGCTGGAGTACGCCGGCTCGCGCACCCGCAAGGCCTTCGGCCATGGCCCCCTCGCCGCGCTCAAGGGCGTGGTCCCGCCCGAGTACCTCCGCAAGGTGCTGCCCGAGGTGGAGAAGAGCCTGGGCACGGAGGAGAACCGGGCCCTGCGCGACATGCTCGACTGGGCGCAGATGTCCGCGCCCGCCCTGCGCGCCCTGACGGCCGTCACGCTCAAGCACGAGCGCTCGGTGCGCTTCAATGACCTGCCCCAGGTCCAGGTCACCCTGGATCCCACCGAGCGGCTCGAGCAGGTGGTGCGCCTGCTGACCGGGTCGGGCTTCGACATCCTCGTGGCGGACCTGTCGCCCGAGGGCCACGCCCTGCACTCCGTGAAGGTGGTGGTGCCCGGGCTCGAGGTGGAGACGATGACGTACGACCGCATCGGCGAGCGCAACGTGGCCAAGCTGATGCAGCGGGGCGAGCGGAGGCTCGCGGGCGTGGGCGCGCCGCCCGAGGGCGCCAGGCCCGTGCGCCTCACCCCCGCCGCCGAGGCCCGGCTGGGCGGGCCCGCCTGGTTCAACGTGCAGGAGGCGGAAAAGCGCGTGGGCCGCCTGTACGCGCTCTACCGCGAGCCCGAGCGTCACGCCGTGCAGGTGCTGATGCGCGACCGCAAGAAGTTTGGAGGAGCCTGAGTCATGACGCTGCGTTTCGCCTACAACACCAACGGGGTGTCCAACCACCGCTTCGAGGACGCCCTGCGGCTCATCGCCGACTGCGGCTACGACGGCGTGGCCCTCACCCTGGACCATCACCACTTCGATCCCTTCGCGCCCGACCTGGAGCGGCGCGCGGGGGCCCTGGCGGGGCTGCTCGACCGGCTCGGCCTGGACGTGGTGGTGGAGACGGGGGCGCGCTTCCTGCTCGACCCCCGCGCCAAGCACGAGCCCACGCTCGTCACCCCGGATGCCGTGGGCCGCGAGCGTCGGCTCGACTTCCTGCGCCGGGCGGTGGACATCTGCGCCACCTGCCGCGGCGAGGCGGTGTCCTTCTGGGGCGGCGTGCCCCAGGCGGGCGTGGACCCCACGCAGTCGTGGGAGTGGCTCGTGGAGGGGGTGGCCCGGCTGTCCGACTACGCGGCCTCGCGCGGCGTGGTGGCGGCGGTGGAGGCCGAGCCCGGCATGCGCGTGGAGACGGTGGATGACTGGCTGCGGCTGCAGCACGACGTCATCGCCCTGGGCGCCGCGCCCATCAAGATCGCCCTGGACGTGGGCCACCTCCTGGTGACCCAGGAGCGCGGGGCCGCGGACGCCGTGCGCGAGCTGGCACCGGTGCTGGGCACCGTGGCCGTGGAGGACATGAAGCGCGGCGTGCACGAGCACCTGCCCTTCGGCGAGGGAGACCTCGACATGCCCTCGGTGCTCCAGGCGCTCCAGGACATCGGCTACCGCCGGCTCGTGTGCGTGGAGCTGTCCCGGGATGCACACCGCGCCCACACCATGGTGCCCCAGGCCCTGGAGTGGTTGCGGGCCCACCTTCCTTCTCAACTGGAGGCCTCGCCTTGAGCCCGAATCCGCTGCGCGTGTGTTTCATTTCCCGGCGCTTCTTTCCCGCCATCTCCGGCATGAGCGTCTATGCCCTCAACCTGGTGCAGGAGCTGGTCTCCTGTGGCCACGACGTCACCATGGTGAGCCAGTACCGCAACGATCAGGCGGGCGCCTCGGTGTACGGCGGGGGCCCTCCGCCCGAGGTGAACGGCGCCAAGGTGCTCGGTCGCGAGGCACTGGGCGAGCAGCGCGTCAACGACGGCCTGCCCGCCAGCTTCGAGCAGGACGTGGAGGACATGGTCGCCATCATCGAGCGCGAGCACCGCCTGCGGCCCTTCGATCTCATCCACGCCCAGTACGGCTATCCGTGCGGCCTGGCGGCGCTGGAGGCGAGCCGGCGGCTGGGACTGCCCAACGTGGTCTCCATCCAGGGCGGTGACGGCCACTGGGTGGGCACCTGCTGCGCCACCCACAAGCAGGCCATGCTGGCGGTGCTCGGCCACTCGGGCGCGCTGCTCATCGGCAGCCAGTCCTTCGCCGAGGAGGTGAAGGGCCACCACGGCACGGGCATGGACCGCTTCACCATCGTCCCCGGCGCCACCGACACCCGGCGCTTCCACCCGCGCGACGAGTCGGCGATTGGCGCCCTGAGCCCCACGCCCGTGCTGCTGTACCACGGCCGCGTGGACGCCCGGAAAGGCGTGATGGAGATGATGCACGCGATGAAGAAGCTCGTGGCCTCCGGCCGCGACCTCAAGCTCATCGTCTCGGGCATCGGTCCGGACGTGGAGGCGGTGCGCGCCAGCGTGGGCGAGCTGGGCCTCGGGGGCCGCGTGGAGATGCCCGGCTACTCCGACTACGAGCACGCGCCCGAGATCTACCGCCGGGGAGACCTCTTCGTGTCGCCCACGTACTCGGAGGGCTTCTCCAACACCATCCTGGAGGCCATGGCCACGGGCCTGCCCATCGTGTCCACGCGGGCGGTGGGCGTGGTGGACTGCCTGGAGGACGGACGCGACGCGCTGCTCGTGCCGCCCAAGGACGCGGACGCCCTGGCCGACGCCATCGCCCGGATGCTGGACGAGCCCGCGCTGCGCGAGCGCCTCGCGCGCCAGGCGCTCAAGGAAGTGCGCGAGCTGTACTCCTGGCAGGCCGTGGGCCGTCAGATCCAGGACGTCTACGCGGACCTGACCGGCACCCGTCCGGACACGGGGTGGACGGGCCTCTACGATCCCCAGACCACCGCGGAGAAGGCCGATCCTTCCTGCCGCTTCCGGAGCGCGCCGCACCTGCTATGAGCACCGCCCTCTTCCTCTCGCCGCACCTGGACGACGTGGCCTTCTCCTGTGGAGGCACGCTCGCCCGTCTCAAGGACCAGGGGTGGACGGTGGCGCTCGTCACCTGCTTCACCCGCTCGGTGCCCCACCCCACCGGCTTCGCCCTGGAGTGCCAGACGTCCAAGGGCATCGCCCCGGAGGTGGACTACATGGCGCTGCGCCGGGAGGAGGATCGGGACTTCGCGACGCTCATGGGCGTGGACCGGCTGGTGTGGGGGGACCTGCCCGAGGCCCCCCACCGGGGTTATGTCCGGGAGACGCTCTTCACGCCGCCGCGCCGGGAGGACGCCATCGAGGGCCCCCTGGTGGACATGCTCGCCCCGCTGATGAAGGAGCTGCGGCCGGACCTCGTCTTCGTGCCGCAGGCGCTGGGCAGCCACGTGGACCATGTCCAGCTGGTGCGGGCCCTGCCCTCACTGGGCCTCGAGCCGGGCCGGACGCTGTGGTACCGCGACACGCCCTACGCCGTGCGCCAGCCCCATGCCGAGCCGGATGACTCCGTGCCCTCGGGCCTCAAGCCCCTGGCCGTGAACGTCACCGCGGAGCTGCCGCGCAAGGTCGCCGGCTGCAACCACTACCGCACCCAGGTGGACTTCCAGTTCGGCGGCTCGCGGGCGGTGGCCCCCACGCTGGACGCCTTCCACCGGCGCGAGGCCATGGCCCAGGGCCGCTCCGGCTGCGCCGAGGTGTTCCTCTCGACGGACCGTCTGCCGCCCGACGTGTGGTCCGCGCTCCAGTGAGAAGGCCGTGAAACCCGGTCCACGCCTGGGCTAGGACACGCGCCCGGCCCAGGAGGTGGATGACATGGTGGTGCTCACGGATGGCGACAGCGTGGTGGAGCTCGTGCCCGAGCGGGGAGCGCTCGTCAGTCGCTTCGACGTCGGCGGCGAGCCCCTGCTCTACCTCGACGCGAGCACGCTCGCGGACCCCACGAAGAACGTGCGCGGGGGCATTCCCGTGCTCTTCCCCGCCGCGGGCGTCATCCCCGGCGGCACCTACCCCGTGGAGGGCCGCGACGTGGCCATGCGTCGGCATGGCTTCGCGCGAGACCTGCCCTGGGAGGTGCGCACCCACGAGAAGCACCGGGCGGTGCTCGCGCTCGTGGCCTCCGAGAAGACGCGGCCCGAGTACCCCTGGGACTTCGAGGCCCGCCTCACCCTGACGCTCACCGGCGAGGCGCTGCGCCTCACGTTCGCCGCCGAGAACCGCGACACGCGGCCCATGCCCCTGCACCTGGGCTACCACCCGTACTTCCACGTGCCCCAGGCGAACAAGGCCATCACGCGCCTGGACACCACGGCCACGCGCGCCTGGGACAACCAGGCACAGGCCCCGGTGCCCTACACGGGCCTGGACCTCACCGGCGCCGAGGTGGACCTGCACGTGCTGGACCCCTCCGGGACACGCACCACGCTCTCGCGGGGCCCGGGCCTGCGCCCGGTGGAGCTGTCCTGGAGTTCGTCGTTCAAGACGCTCGTCGTGTGGACGCTGCGGGGCCGGGACTTCGTCTGCGTGGAGCCCTGGACGGCTCCGGGCGGCGCGCTGCGCTCGGGCGAGGGCCTCGTGCACGTGGCCCCGGGGGAGACCTTCTCCTCGGACTTCGAGATCCGCGCCGGACCCAGATAAGACAGCGCACCATGTCCTTCCTGTCCCATCTGGAGTGCGCCCGCTGCCAGCAGACCCATGACGCGGACCGGGTGCAGAACCTGTGCGTCTGTGGCGGCCCGCTGCTCGTGCGCTATGACTTGAAGGCCGTGGCGCGCGCCGTGCGGCCCTCGGACCTGGCCGGCCGCGTGGCCTCGCTGTGGCGCTACCGCGAGCTGTTGCCGCTGCGCGACGATCGGAACCTGGTGACGCTCGGCGAGGGCATGACGCCGCTCTTTCCCCTGCCCCGGCTGGGCGCGGAGCTGGGTCTGCCGGACCTGTGGCTCAAGGACGAGGGGCTCAACCCCACCGCGTCCTTCAAGGCGCGCGGCGCCGCCACGGGGGTGAGCCGGGCGAAGGAATTGGGCATCACCGCGCTCGCCATGCCCACCAACGGCAACGCGGGCGGGGCCTGGGCGAGCTACGGAGCCCGCGCGGGCATCTCCGTCACCCTGGTGATGCCCACGGACGCGCCCGCCATGAGCGTGCTGGAGGCCTCGGCGGTGGGGGCCCAGGCGTACATGGTGCGGGGGCAGATCACCGACGCGGGCGCCATCGTCTCGCGCTCGGCCAAGGCGCACGGCTGGTTCGAGGCCGCCACGCTCAAGGAGCCCTACCGGATCGAGGGCAAGAAGACGATGGGCTACGAGATCGCCGAGCAGCTCGGCTGGAGCCTGCCGGACGTCATCCTGTACCCCACCGGTGGCGGCGTGGGCATCATCGGCATCTACAAGGCGCTCCTGGAGATGCGGGAGCTGGGCTGGCTGCCGGAGGGCGTGCGCTTCCCCAAGCTCGTGGCGGTGCAGGCCGAGGGGTGCCAGCCCATCGTGAAGGCATTCCGCGAGGGCAAGGACGTCTCGGAGAAGTGGGAGGGCGCGAGCACGGTGGCGCAAGGCATCCGGGTGCCCAAGGCGCTCGGGGACTTCCTGGTGCTCCAGGCGGTGCGGGAGACGGGAGGCACCTGCGTGGCGGTGCCGGACGCCGACACGCTGTGGGGCCTGGAGCGCATCAGCCGCCAGGAGGGGGCCTTCATCTGCCCCGAGGGCGCCGCGCTGGTGGGTGCCGCGCGCCTGCTGCTGCGCGACGGCTGGCTGAACGCGGGCCAGCGCGTGCTCCTGCTCAACACGGGCGCGGGCATCAAGTACCCGGACGTGATGTCGCCCAAGCTGCCCGTGCTGGAGCTCAACGCGACCCTGTGAGCGGCGCTACACCACGGCGCGCCGCCGCGTCCGGGACAGGAGCACCTCGCCATTCTTGGAGAAGCGCCGGGCCAGCTCGGCGTGCCCCTCCGCGCCATGGGCCAGCACGTACGCCAGCTCCGCCGGCAGGAGCACCTTGACGGTCACGAGCCGCACCCGGCCGTAGGGCGTGGAGAAAGCCTCGGGCACGGAGGGCGCGGAGAGCCCCAGGAGGACGGCCACACGGCCCTCGGACGTCAGGAAGGCCTTGGGCAGGCCCTTGCCGGCCACCTCCATGGAGAAGAACCCCGCGAGGATGCCCTCGCGCACGTGCGGGTGCTCGGCCACCTCGTCCGCCACGCGCTCCAGGAGGACCAGGGGCCAGCCCTGGGTGATGTCCTTCACCGCCGCATCCACTTCCAGGGCGAGTTCCAGCCCGAAGCCCACGGAGGGCGTCAGGGTATCGATGAACGCATCCGAGAGCCCATGGCTGACGAGCAGCGTGCGGCCCGCGTCACGCCGGATGACCCGCCAGAGCTGCCGATGACCAGGCCAGGCGCCTCCCACGGCGATGGGCATGAAGACGTCCGCATCCAAGACGCCCAGGGTGCGCCAGGCGGCGTCTCGAGCGGCGGCGGCGGTCTCCAGGAGTTCTCGCAGCTGGCGACTCCGCTCGCGCGCCTCCGGACTGATGTCGCTGGGACCGGTCACCTCCGTGAAGCTCATGCCGGTGACGCCCAGACGCTCCAGCGCCTCCTTGATGGTCTCGGAGACGATGATGCTGACCGTCCAGCCCCAGGTGCGGAAGACCTGTGCATCACCCACTTTCGAGGGATCGATGCGCATGCCGATGACGGACCGGTACTCGCCGAGCTGCTCTGGCAGCTCATGTTCGGGCGTGACGTAACGAACCTCGTCGGAGGCCGCGTCATCGATGCACTTCACGACCCGGGTGATGTTGAGAAAGAAATACAGGTCGCTCTGCCCATCGATCCGCGCGGGAACAAGCTCCACGTCATGGGGAGCCAACTCCCTCAGCACGGCCGCGACCCTGGAATGAACGACGGGCACCGAGGTCCCCGCCACGAAGGAGAAGTCGAGGGCTTCTCCCGGAACGTAGAGAGGAACTCGAAGCGTTTCCTCGACGTGTGAGGGCGTGCTGTTTCTAAACAGGTTGATCTCGACCGCACGCCCTGTCGAGTCCAAGGGTTCGTCCAGATGCCATCGTCCCGGGACATAGACATCTTCGAACACACCAAAGAATTTTTCCGCCACGCACAGCTCCTATGGACGAGCCCCACGGGTCAACAAGTCGTAGAGCCTGCTCCCTTGGGTGGAGATCTCCTCGGCCAGCTCGCGCAGGCCTTGCCTCAAGGCCAAAGCGCACGCCTGCTGGCTTGCGCATTTGTATGTCTTCTCCTCCAAGAGCTTGAAGACGATTTCGTGATACCTCCTGGGGTGAGGTCCGTAATGCCCAGAGAGCTTGACCTTGTTGGCGGGGTCATCCATCGACATGCCCGCCTTGTCGAACATCTTCCTGAACGCCGG
This sequence comes from Archangium primigenium, assembly GCF_016904885.1. Lineage (NCBI taxonomy): Bacteria > Pseudomonadati > Myxococcota > Myxococcia > Myxococcales > Archangiaceae > Melittangium > [Archangium] primigenium. The sequence continues at coordinate 1,980,480 of NZ_JADWYI010000001.1, read as the reverse complement.
AGTCCATGGCCCGCCTCGCGCGGTGGACGTCTCGTTCTCCACGGTGGCGATGTGGTGCACCTGGAGCCTCGGCGACGAAGATGAACCACGCAACACCATGGCCATGGCGTTCGCTGGCAGTACAGCGCTGAAGGTGCCCTCGGCGACCGCGATCTGGACCGTGTCGGCCTCTTGAATGGCCACGAGGACATCCGAGATGCCCGTCTGGGACTCGAGCCTCGCCGCGGCAGTGCCGAAGCCCGGCAACGTCGGAGCCTTGGAGACGAGGGCCGCGGTCTCCCCGATCGCCGCCGTGCCCAACAGCAGGAGGATGCGCATGCTGTTGGGCCCGATGACCCGTCCGAACCGGTCTCCCGCCGTGCGCAACTCCTCGAAGGTGCTCGCCTCCGCCGACTCTTCCCAGAGCTGGAGGTACGCCTGGATCAGGTCGAGGAACTCCCAACCCAGATAGCCCCACATGAGCAGGGCGAGCGCGGAGGCCACGCCCTTGGAGATAGGCTCCGGGGCCACGAGCAACGCCAGGTAACCCGCGAGGGTGATGCCCACCACCAGGGAGAGCCGTGTCGCGGAGAACGTGGCACGCACCTCCGCGTCCAGGGACTCCAACGCCGTCCCCACGGAGAGCGCCAGGGCGAGGTCTCGCTTGTCCCCGCCATCCAGGCCCGGCCCGTCCTCGAACAACCCCAGGCAATCGCCAGGCGTGCCGCTTCGCTCGCAGTGGAGCCCGTAGGACCTCGCCAGCGGAGTCCGCCACGACTCGCCCGTGAGCGATGAGGCCGTCCGCGCCAGCACCCGGCGAACGGAAAGACGAGGCGTCGGCGCGACGACCTGAAGCGGAATGCCGAGGACCAGCTCGGCCAGAGCCGCGTCGAGTTCCGTCGCGCTCACCCGGACCGCGTCCGCGCCCATGGGTGAGGAGACAGGTTCCGCCCGGAAACTGTAACGCCGCTCCCGCGCCGGAGCCTCTTGAACGACGCGCGGAGTGCAGGCGGAGTGGAGGAAGAGGACGAGCAGCAGCCATCCGCCCCACCCCTGGAAGCTCATGGGGACTTCGTGAAGGGCACGTCCAGCACGGGCAACTTCGTGGCGCCCGGCAGATCGTAGTGCCACCACTCCATGGGGTTGCGCTTGAAGCCCGCGCCCTCCATCGCCTTGAGCAGGATCTCCCGGTGCTCACGCGAGGCCTTCGTCCCACCCGGATAGGAGTGGTGCGCCGAGCGCTCGAAGGAGTCGAAGGCCGTGGGCATCTCCACCTCCTGACCCTCCAGTGTCACCAGCGTCAGGTCCACCGCCGCGCCCCGGTTGTGGTTGCCGCCCTTCTTCGGGTTCGCCACGTAGCCGGGCTTGGGCAAGATCTTCCACATCTGCCACTGCACCGCGATGGGCCGGTAGCAGTCATACACCTTGAGCCGGTAGCCCTGGCCGCGCAGCGTGTCCGCCGCCTTCTTCAGGCGCTCGGCCGTCTCCGGCAACAGCAGACAGCGCGCGTCGTCCGGGTACACCTTCTGCTTGAGGAAGTTGTCCGGCGTGGCGTAGCGCATGTCCACCACCAGGTCCTTCACCACCTCGGTCGCGTCCACCACCGGCGCGCCCGCCGTGGCCAGCCACACCCCCATCATCAGACTCGCGGCACCGGCCATGGCTCAGGCCCCCGCCGTGTAGAGGGTGGGATCCAACACGCCCGCCTGCTCGAAGCCCCGCCGCCGCAGCGTGCAGCTGTCACACCGCCCACACGCCCGGCCCTGCGTGTCCGGGTCGTAGCAGGAGTGCGTCATCGAGTAATCCACGCCCAGCCGCACGCCCTCGCGGATGATCTCCGCCTTGGTCATCCCCGACAGCGGCGCGTGCACCTGGAAGCGCGTGCCCTCCACGCCCGCCTTGGTGGCCAGCGTCGCCATCTGCTCGAAGGCCCGGATGAACTCCGGTCGGCAGTCCGGGTAGCCGCTGTAGTCCACCGCGTTCACGCCGATGTAGAGGTCGCTCGCGCCCACCACCTCGGCCAGGCCCAGCGCCAGACTCAGGAAGAGCGCGTTGCGCGCGGGAACGTAGGTGATGGGGATGCCATGGGACATCTCCGTCTCCGGGCGGTCCTTGGGCACCTCGATGTCCGCCGTCAGCGCCGAGCCGCCCACCTGCCGCAGGTCCACCGTCACGATCCGGAAGTCCGTCACGCCCAGGGCCTTGGCCACCCACCGCGCCCGCTCGAGCTCCACCGCGTGCCGCTGGCCATAGGACACCGCCAGACACACCGGCTCGAAGCCCGCCGCCTTCGCCATCGCCAGACAGGTCGTCGAGTCCAGACCCCCCGACAACAGCACCACCGCCTTCTTGTCACTGGCCGCCATTGAAACGCCGCTCTCCTTCCAGGCCGTACACCGCCGTGCACGCCGTCTTGCATTTACAGCCCGGGCTGGTGCCCGGCAGGAACGTCACCGACAACGTCCCGCAGGCCCGCTGGGCGTCATAGCCGTTGGCCGTGGGGGCCGGCACGGAGCCGTCCGGCAGTCCTCCCGCGGGCAGGTTCACGCATCGGCTGCCCATCGACCGGTCCTGGCTGTCGCTGAGCACCACCACCGACAGCGTCTCCTCGATCTGCGCGCCCGTGCAGTTGTCGCCACAGCTCGGCACCTGGGCGGGTGCCTTCTCGCTGGAGACGTAGCGCTGCGCCGGCACGCTGTAGGTCGCCGGGCGCGCGTAGCCATCCACCGTGAGCCAGGCGCCGCCGTCCACGCTGTCGCGCGAGAACGTGCCCGCGAAGTCGAAGCCCCCGTCCGTCAACCGGGCGAAGTCGCCCCCGTCCGCGTTGCAGTCGGTGCGCGCCCAGTCCGCCTGGGCGTGGAAGCTGAACAGGCCCACCACCACGTCCCCGGGGTACGTCGTCTCGGACACACAGGCCGCGATCGCCACGAGCACGGGCAGGGACAGCAGGAAGCGGCGCTGGGAGACGGACATGGCCTCCCGACCTTACACGCTGTCCAGGGCCGCGAGCGCCACCGCGTGGAACGCCGAGCTGTCGCGCAGCACCGTGCCGGACTCCACTTCGGAGGGATCCGCGCCGCGCACCTCGGGGGCGAGCCGCGCCAGCACCCGCGACGCGGCGAGCGAGGCGGGCACCGCCTGGAAGGCCTCCACCGCCGCGTCGTCGAAGCCCGGCACCACCCCGGGCCGCGACAGGGCCTCGCCCGCCTCGCCCAGGCAGAGCGCCAGGGCGCACAGGTAGCCCAGCTCCACCGGCCCGAAGGCCGCCAGGGCCCCCGCGCCCAGCACCAGCGCGTCCGGCGAGGCGAGGTACGCCTCCACCCCGCCCTCGGGCCACAGGTAGAGCCGCACCTTGCCCGCTCCCAGGGACTTCAGGGTGGGCCGCAGGGCCGAGTCCAGGCGGGGCATCGTCGTGCCCGACACCTCGAGGACCCGCTCGGGCAGCGAGTGCTGGAAGCCACCGGGCACGCGCACCGAGGAGATCGTCGCGGCCGGGGCGCGCGCCGTGCTCGACACGAGCGCCGCGCCGAACCCATCCACCCGCGCCACGTCCACCGGCGCCGACTCATTGTCCGCCGCCAGGGCCTCGGCGTAGAGCGTCCACCCGTCCGCGTCCACCGGCCGCTCCCGCAGCAGCTCCGGCCACAACCGGCGCGCCAGGGGCGCTCCCTGCGGCGTGGGCGACAGCCGCTCGGCGACGAGCCGCCGCGACTCGGGGGACAGCTGCTCCGCGGCGAGCAGCCGCTCGGCGAGCTGCACCGCGAACACCACCAGGTGCGCGTCCAGGTACTGGCGCAGGATGGCCTCGAGCTTCTCCGGCTCCTCCGTGAGCCGCTCGCGCAGCCGCAGGGCCTCGCCCGTGAGGCCCTGGGCCTCGGCCAGGCGCGCGCGCCGCTCCAGCCGCTCGGGCGTCTCCGGCAGCGACACGAGCTGCGCGGAGGCCTCGGCCAGCCGGCCCAGCGCCTCGTAGGCCTCGGCCAGTCGCTCGCGCCACACGCCCATGGCCGCCGGACCCGCGAGCAGCGCGGCGAGCTGCTCCGCCACCTTCACGAAGCGCGCATGGTCGCGCGTCTCCTCGTACAGGGGCAGCAGGAACTCCAGCGCGCGGATGGAGCCCGGCGCGTCCTCCAGGGCCTTCTCGAAGGACTCGCGCGCGCGCTCCTTGTCCCCGGCCCACATGAGCATGTCACCCTGCTCCACGTGCAGCTCGCCCCGGACCTTGGGGCTCGTCTCCAGCAGGATGAGCAGCCCGAGCGTGTCCGCCGCGTCCGCCGTCCAGCCCGCGTCCCGCTGCAGCCGGAAGCGCTCGCGCAGGAGCTTGCCGCGCCGCTCGGGCCAGCCGTCCGCCGCCTCGCTCAGGGCCTCGATGCGCTCGCTCACGGGCAGCTCGCGCACCCGCGCCAGCACCGCCTCGGCCAGCGCCTCGGGGCTCCCACCCAGCCCGGGCAACAGGCGCCACAGGCGGGGGGTGAAGCCCGGGGCCAGCGACAGCCGCTCCAGGGCCCGCAGTCGACTGTCCGGGAGCGCCCCTTCCGCGGACAACACCTCGTCCCACAGCGCGATGGCCTGGGCCTCGTCCCACGCGGAGAGCACGTCGGCGAGCCGCAGCAGTTCCTCGCCGGGGCCGTCCGCGCGAAGCCGACGGCTCAGCTCGGCGACCTGCGAGGACTCGGCCTGACCGGCCTCCACCAGGGCCCAGAGCGCCTGGAGGATGCGCGGGTCATCCCCCGCCCGCTCCGCGAGCGCGAGCGCGCCCGGCAGGTCTCCCGCCTCCAGCGCGGGCGCGAAGCCCACCTCGGCGGCCCGCGCGGGCGCGCCCAGCCGGAGGAAGCGCTCGGCCAGTGCCGTCGCCTCGTCGCCGCCCGAGGCCTTCGCCGCCAGCCGCTCCAGCACCTCCAGGGCCTCGGCGTTCTCCCCCGCCGACTCCCACAGGTCCACGACCTCCAGCAGCAAGGCGGGCCGCTCGGCGGACGGCACGAGCCGGGCCGCCTGCAGCAGCGCCTGCGCGCTCCGTCCGGGCTCGCCCAGGGCCTGGTGCAGGGTGGCCACGCGGCGCAGGGCGTCCGGGTCCGGCTCCACGGCGACGGCGGCGCGGGCCGCGCGCAGGGCCTCGGCGAGCCGACCCACGCTCTCGAACTCCCGCGCCGCGGCCAGGAGCCACGCGCGGCGCTCGGCGTCGGGGAGGATCTCCGCCCGCGCCAGGTACACCTCGCCGAGCCGACCCGAGTCCTCCACCAGCAGGGGCTCCAGGGCCTCCAGCGCCTCGGCGTAGCCCGCGCCCGACGCGCCCCGGGCCACCACCACCTCCAGGGCCTCCCGCGCGAGCGTGTCCTGGCCGTCGGCGCGGGCGAGCGCCGCCAGCTCCAGCCGAAGCAGCGAGGCCTCGTCCGCGTCGTCCGTCGCGTCCACGAGCCGGGGGAGGGCCTCCAGCAACGCGGCCGTCTCGCCGCGCGCGCGCAGCCCGGCCACCCGGGCCCGGAGCGCGGGGACGTGCGAGGGGTCCGCCTCGGCGGCCCGTTCCCGGAGCCGTTCGGCCCGGGCCGTGTCATCCAGCTGGCGGGCGGCCACGTCGGCGGCGGCCATCAACAGCTCGGCGGCGCGGGTGCCGCCCGCGGCCTGGGCCCCGGCCTCGTAGACGGCGAGCAGGTCCGCCGGACGGCCCAGCGCCATGAGGCCGCGCACCGCCCGGTCGATGATGCCGCCATCGGCGGGACGCAGCCGCGTGAGGTGCAGCAGCGCGTCGATGGCCTCCTTGGGGTCCGCGAAGAGGTCCGCGGCGCGGCGGTAGAGCACCTCGGCGGTGGCGGCGTCCGCCTTGCGCGCGAGCTTCAGCGAGGCCCGGTACAAGCCCCGGGCGTCCCCGATGCGGCCATACACCTCGGCGAGCAGCGACAGGGCCTCCTGGCCCCGGGCACCCTCCCCGTCCAGCGCCACCACGGCCTCGAAGGCCTGGGCGGCGTCCTGGTGGGCACCGGCGGCGAGCGACGCATGGCCGAGCCGCAGGTGGGTGCGCACGCGCACGGGCACGGGCAGCGCGTCGCCGCCCGCGGCCAGCAGGCGCCGGTCATAGGGCCAGGCCGCGCGGGGCCCGCCGCCCTCGGCCGCCAGGTCTCCCCGCGTGGCGAGCGCCTCCACGTCGTCGGCGGCGCGCTCCAGGAAGTCGTCGAAGGCCTGGGCGGCGAGCAGCACCTCGCCGGCCTCGAGCAGCAGGTGGGCCCGCTCGCGCAAGAGCGGCACGGCCTGCTCGGGGGACACGGCGGAGGCGCGCAGGGCGAGCAGCTCCGCCTCACGGCGCGCGTCCCCGTCCGCGCGGGCGCGCAGCAGGTGGAAGGCCTCGGCGCTGGCGGGGGCGAGCTCGAAGGCCCGGTCCTCGCACAGCAGGGCGCGCTCCAGGGCCCCGGCCTCGCGGAAGGCGCGGGCGGCGCCCAGGTAGCTCTCGGCGGCCTCGGCGGGCGGCTGGCGCTGGGCCCGGCGAGACAACAGCGCCGCGAGCGACTGGAAGTCCTCCGTCTCCGCGAGGAAGGCCCGGTGGCGCGTGTACAGCGGCTCCACGAAGGGGTCGGCCTCCAGGAGGAGCGCGTCGAACTCGGCGGCATCCGCCGCGCGGCCCATCTCCTGGAGCAGGTCGGCCACCTGGCGGGTGAGGCCCAGGTCATCCGGCAGCGAGGCGCGCGCGGCGATGAGCGCGATGGCGGCGGCGTCCGGACGCTTGGCGCGCTCGCGGTAGAGCGTGGCGGCGCGCAGCAGCAACCCGGCGCGCTGGGGGCCCTCCGGCTCGAGCGCCGCGGCGTCCTCGAACCACGCGGCCAGCTCCGCCACGCGGCCCTCGCGCTCGAACAGGTCGCACAGGAGCGTCTCGGCCTCGGTGAGGGAGCGATCCAGCCGCAGCGCCTCGCGCAGGAAGCCCTCGGCCTTGCCGGTATCGCCCAGGCCCTCGAGGTACAGCCGCGCGAGCCGCAAGAGCGACAGGGCCTTGTCGGACGTGGCGGACAGGAGCGGCAGCGAGCGCTCCAGCCACCGCGCCTCGGTGGGGGCGTCGTCGCGGCGCACCGCGAGCTCCAGGCCCATGCGCGCCGTGTCGAGCTGGCCCGACAGCGCGAAGGCGCGCTCCAGGGAGGCCTCGGCGGCCGTCAGGTCCAGCTTCGCATCGCGCAGCATCTCCGCGCGGTGGCGCTCGCAGTCGGCGGCCTCGTCCAGCCGACCTTCCTTCTCCAACAGGAAGCGCAGCGCCTTGAGCGAGCGCAGGCACTCGTCCACCCGGCCCGCGCTCTCCGTGAGGCGCGCGTGCTCCTGGCAGGCGGCGATGGCGCCCTCGATCTCCCCGGCCTCCTGGCTGAGCGCGGCCACCACCTGGAGCTGGGCCATCAGCTCGGAGGTGAGGCCCGCCTCGCGGTAGAGGTCCGCGAGCGAGCGGTGCAGCGGCAGGGGCTCGTCCGCCATCTCGGCGGCGCGCGCCAGCAGCGAGGCGGCGAAGGGCACGTCCGCGAGCGACTCGCGGGCCCGCTCGGACAGCACCACGAGCCGCACCGCGGTGTCGTTGGAGGGCGGCAGGGCGCGCGCATGGGCCACGAGCACGTCGAAGGCGGCGCGCGGCTCGTCGTTCTCCCAGAGCGCGGACAGGCGCAGCACGGCCACTTCGTTGAGCGGGCTCTCGGCGAGCAGCCGCTTGTAGGCGCTCGCCGCGCGCCGGGTGTCGCCCAGCTTCTCGGCGAGCGCGCCCAGGCGCAGCCAGGCCTTCTCGGCGTGCGCGGCGTCGGTGGAGAAGTCCGCCGCGGTGGCCAGCTGCTCCTGCAGGGGCAGCGCCTCGCGCACGTCGCCGTGGAGGAAGAGCAGCTCGGCCAGCTCGGCGAGCTGCGCGTCGCGCGCGGGCACGAGGCCCTGGGCCCGGCGTGCCAGCTCCAGCGCCCGCGTCATGTCGCCCGCGGCCCGCGCCAGGGCGCACCCCTCGCGCAGGAGGGCGGCCGTCTCGTCCTCGGGCAGCAGCCCCTCCTCCACATCGAGCAGCTGGGCGGCCTCGGCGAAGTCCCCCCGCTCGGAGACGAGCGCCACCAGGCGGCGCCGCACGGGCGTGTCCTCGGGCGCGAGCCGCACGGCCTGGCGCAGCGCGGCCTCGGCGGCCTCGGGCTGGGCGAGGTGCTCGGCGTACAGGGTGCCCAGATCGGCGTACAGGGCCGCGGCCTCGGGGGCCGGCAGGTGGGGGGCCTCGGTGGCGAGCAGGGCCGCCAGGCGCGTCCAGTCCTCCAGGGCGCGCAACACGCGCTGGAGCGCGGAGGTGGCGCCCGGCTGGCGCGGCACCAGGGTGAGCGCCTGCTCCAGGCTGTCCGCGGCCTCGGCCAGCGTGTCCGACTGCTCCAGCAGGTGCGCGCGCGCGAGCAGGGCGTCCACCCGGCGGGCCACGGGACCCTGACGGGCGGCCTCCGCGAGCGCCTCGGCCTCGGCCTCTGGCTGCTTGTCGCGGCGCGCGAGCGTGGCCAGGGAGAAGAAGACCTCGCAGCGCTCGGCCGGGGCCAGCGGCAGGCTGGCGGCGGCGCGCAGGGCGGCGCGGGCGAGCTCGCGCGCGTCGCGCTCCAGCAGCACGGTACCCAGGGACAGCAGGCGGGCCTGGGCGCGCTCGGCGAGCTCCGGCTCGGCGGCGAGGACGTGGCGCCACGCCTCCAGCTCGGCCACGTCCTCACCCGTCTCGCGGGCGATGGCGGCCAGGGCGAGCCACAGCGGCGCGGGCCGGCGGGACAGGCGCGTGGCGGCGAGGAAGTCATCGCGCGCGGCGGAGGTACGGCCCGCGTGGCGGTGCAGGGCGGCGCGGCGGGCGAGCAGCTCGGCGCGCGCCTCGCCCTCGGTCGTGACGATGAGGGTGCCCAAGAGCACGAGGCGCTCGGCCTCCTCGGCGGCGCTGCCCGTGTGGGGCGGCGGCAGGAGCTCCAGCAGGGCGCGCGTGGCCCAGGCGTCCTGGGGCTCCTCGGCGAGCAGGCCGCGCAGGGCCTCGGTGGCCTCGGCGGGGCGGCCCAGGGTCAGGGACAGCTCGGCCAGCTCGCGCCGGGCGGCGCGGCGGGGGGCGCCGGACAGCCGGGGCCAGAGGGTGGCGAGCAGGTCCGCCAGGGGCTCGTGGGCGCCGGCCTGCCGGTGCAGGGCCGCGAGCTCCAGCTGGGCCTCCATGTCCTCGGGGGACAGGGCGCAGTAGTGCCCGAGCAGACGCCGGGCGGCATCCGGACGGCCCGCGCGCACGGCGCACGCGGAGGCGCGACGCGAGAGGTAGAGCAGCTCGTCCTCGCGCGGCGCGTCCGGATCCGTCGCGGGCAGGGCCAGCACCGCCTCGAAGTCCTCCAGCGCGGCGCGAGGGTCCGTCTGCAGGCGCAGCTCGCCCCGGCGCAGCCGCGCGGGCGCGAAGGACGCATCGCGCTCCAGGGCCTCGGCGAGGAAGGACTCCTCGCGGCTGGAGCCCACGGACAGCACCGAGGCGCGGTGGAGCAGCCGGGCACTGGCGCGCGGCTCGGACACGAGCGCCGCCTTGCGCGCGAGCAGCCGCGCGGCCTCCAGCCGCTCGCCCCGCTCCAGCTCCAGCTCGGCGAGCGCGTCCAGGGCCTCGGCGGCGAGCGGCCCCGAGGGACTCGCCTCCAGGGTGGCCGACAGGCGCAGGAGCGCGGGGCCCTTCTCGCCCCGGGACAGGAGGACGCGGGCGCTCTTGAGGAAGAGGGGCGCGGCCTCCTCGGCGCGCTCGGCGGCGGAGAGGGCCTGGGCGCGCGAGGCCCACAGCTCGGCCAGCTCCCGCGTCTCGCCCGCCTCCGTGTAGAGCGCCTCCAGCCGCTCGGCGAGCGCGTCGTCCAGCCGGCGCAGGGGGAAGGCCTGCCCATAGGCGGTGATGGCGGCCTCGCGGTCCCCCATCAACTCGCAGGCGCGGCCCAGGCGGGCACGCAGATCCGCCAGCCGCTCGGGCGCGGTGGTGCGCGGCAGCGAGGCGAGCAGCGTCTCCAGGGCGCGCCGGGCGTTCTCCGGCCGCTCGCAGCGCAGGGACAGCTCGGCCAGCTCCAGCAGCACGGCCTGCTCCGGCGAGAGGCGCGCGGCCTTCTCCAGGGCGACCAGGGCCTCGCCCAGCCGACCCAGCCGGGCCTCCAGGACATGGGCCAGCTCGCGCAGCGCCGCCGACGCGAGCCGCTTGTCGCCTTGCGCCTCGGCCACGCGGGCGCGCTCGCCCAGGGCCTCGGCCAGGCCCGCCATGTCCGAGCGCTTGCGCTGCAGGGCGCACAGCTCGCCGAGCACCGCCAGGTCCTCCGGCTCGGCCTTGAGCACTTCCTTGAGCGCGGTGGCGGCCAGGTCCAGATCGAAGGCGAGGTCGCGCGCGGCCACGGCGAGCCGGCGGTACTTGCGCGCGCGCTCGTCGGGCTCGGGCGTGAGGCGCGCGAGCGTGGCGAGGCAGCGCGTGAGCAGGCCGCCGTCGCGGCGCGCCTCGGCGATGGCCAGCAGGGACTCGAGCGCGGGCGCGTGGTGCGGGTCGGCCTCCAGCGCGGAGGTGAGCAGGCGCTCGGCGCGCTCGGGCTGCTGGAGCCGTCCCCGGTGCAGTTCGCCGGCCTCGGCCCAGAGCGCGGCGCGGCGACCGGGCTCGGGGTGCACGGCGGCGGCCTTCTCCAGCGACTCGGCGAGTTCCTGCACGCGGCCGGTGGCGCGGAAGTAGGGAATCAGCTCGTCGAGCGCGGCGGTGTCGCGGGGGTCGAGCGCGAGCGCGGCCTCCAGGTGCTCCCGTGCCCGGGCCGGGTCGCCCAGCTTCGTGCGGTACAGGCGCGCCAGGGCATGGTGGCTCTGGTGCGCGGCGCGGCGCACGCCGTCCGTGCGGGGCGAGGGGCCGGCGAGCTCCAGCGCCTGCTGGTAGCCCGCGAGCGCCTCCTGCAGCTTGCCCAGGCCCTCGGCCACGCGCGCGGTGGCGAAGAGCGGCTCGGGCTCGCCGGGCAGGAGCGACGTGGCCTCGCGGTAGCGCAACAGGGCGTTGTCCGGCTGGCCCAGGCCCTCTTCCCACACGCGGCCCGCGAGCAGGTTGGCGCGCCCCACCCGCTCCAGCTCGTGGCGGGCCATGCCCACCTCGCGCAGGCGGTCCAGGGCCTTGAGGGCCCGCAGGTGCTCGCCGCCCCGGTGACACAAGTCGCCGAGCAGGAGCAGCGCGTCCGGGTGGTCCGGCGACAGGCGCAGCGCGGCCTCGCAGTGCAGCCGCGCGCCCGCGACGTCGTCCTCCGTCTGGGCGCACAGGTCGGCCAGGTGGACATGGGCGTCGGCGGCCTCGGCCGGGTCGCGCGCGAGCGCGGCGATGCGGCGGTAGGCACGCACGGCGCCCGCGCGGTCGCGGCTCAGGTCCGAGGCCCGGGCGAGCGCCTTGAGCGAGGGAAGGTGGTCGGGCCGCAGGCCCAGCACCTCGTGCAGGGCCTTCACCGCCACCTGGGGGGCGTGGTCGCGCGCGGCGCGGGCGGCGGCCTCGGCGGAGAAGAAGGCGGCGGACTCCTCGGAGGCGCGGCGCGACAGGGCACACAGGGCCAGGTAGCGCTCGGCGGCGCGCGCGTGCTCACCCCGGCGCTCGCGCACCACGGCCTCGCCCCAGAGCGCGGAGGGGCTCTTCTCGCGGCGGCGCAGGAGCGTGGCCGCCACGTCCAGCGCCAGGTCATGCGCCTGCGGGTCCGCGACGAGCAGCGACAGGAGCCGCTCGGCGGCGAAGGGGTGCGCGTCCTGGACGTCGCCGGACTGGAGGAAGGCGTCGCGGGCCTCGGCGAGCCGCCCCTGGGCGAGCAGGGCCTCGGCGTCGGCGAAGGCGCGCGCGCCCTCCAGCGCGAGCAGCAGCTCCTCGTCCGGCGGCGCGGCCGGCGGCAGGCCTCCCGAGGAGAAGCGCAGGCGCAGGCCGCCCACGCCCACCTCGGCCGAGGACAGGCGCGCGGTGTCGAGCAGGGGCATCTTGAAACCCCGGCTCACGGCGGCCTTCTGGCAGAGCGCGGGCAGCACGCGGGTGGTGAAGCCCGTGGCGCCCCGCACCTCCAGCTCGGGCAGGAGCGCCAGCTGGGACACCGCCGTGGCGAGCAGCCCCGGCACCCGCACCGACGGCGTGGCGGAGAAGCCGTACAGGCGCACGTCGTAGAGGTAGACGGCGAGCCGCTCGCCCTCCGCGTCGAAGGCGATCTTGAAGGTGAGCGGGGTGCGCTCCGGGGCCTGGAGGAAGGCCTGGCCCTCCAGGTAGCCGGGGCGGAAGTGCAGCTTGAGGCCCTCCAGCCCCGTCACCCGCCCGGCCAGCTCCGCCACCTTGCGCGCCACGAGCGCCGCGTCGACGTGCAGCTCCAGGAAGCCGAAGTGCAGCTTCTTGCGCTGGTAGCGCGAGGCCCCGGCGCTGACGTTGAAGGGGAAGGTGACGTCGGGAATCTGCAGCGCGAAGTCGGCGATGGACAGGCCCGGCGCCAGCTCGAGCGGCGGGAACCCCACGAAGGCGCGCCGATCCAGCAGGCGCAGCTCGGGGGCGGCGGCGGGTGCTTCGGACGCGGGCGGGGGAAAGTCGCTGTCGGTGGCCATCGCGGGGGGGCGGTACGGAAAGGAAGGCAACGTTAACACGCGAGCCAACCCCTCGGAATTTTTGCCAATCCCCTGTCCGGGATGTTCACCGTGCGTCCCACGCGTCCGCACGTTGGCTGAAAAGCTACCAGTTCACTGCCCTCCTGGACGACGGGGAGGCAAGGTGGCGGACACAGTCCACACAAGGCACTGCCCGGGCCGCGCGTTTTTGGCGAAGATGCCGCGCGCGTGCTCGACTCAGGAACCCTCGTCCTCGATGACCGTTTCCGTGTCCTCAAGCTGCTCGGAGCCGGCGGCATGGGGGAGGTGTATCTCGGGGAGCAGGTGTCCCTGGGGCGCAAGGTGGCCATCAAGGTCCTGCACTCGGACCTGATGGTGCACCCAAGCATGATCGAGCGCTTCAAGCGCGAGGCGCGCCTCTTGTCCGCGGTGGACCACCCGTCGGTGGTGCGCGTCATCGACTACGGCGAGACGGGCGTGGGCGCCTGTCTGGTGATGGAGTACGTGGAGGGGGACAACCTCTACGACGTGCTCCAGTCCGGGGCGCTGTCCCCAGGGCGGGCCCTGCCCCTGCTCTACCAGCTCGCCGAGGGCCTGGCGGCCATCCACGACCGGGGCATCATCCACCGCGACCTCAAGCCGGAGAACGTGCTGCTCACCCGGAGCACGCGCGGCGAGCAGGCGCGGCTCCTGGACTTCGGCATCGCCCGGCTGGTGGAGCCGGACAAGAACGGCAACCTGAGCCAGGTGGGGCTCGTGGTGGGCACCCCCGAGTACCTCTCGCCCGAGCAGGCCGTGGGCGCGCCGGTGGACCCGCGCAGCGACGTGTACTCCTTCGGGGTGCTCGCCTACCGGGTGCTCTCGGGGCAGCTGCCCTTCCGGGGCCCGGGCCCCACCCAGTACGTGGCCCAGCATGCCTCGGCCTCGCCCCTGCCCCTCATCGAGGCGGCGCCCACGCTCGCCGGCCACGCGCCGCTCGTGGCGCTGGTGATGCAACTGCTGCGCAAGGACCCGAACCAGCGGCTGCCCCACGCCAACGCGCTGGTGGACGCGCTCGGGACCCTCGCGGCCACCACCGCCCAGACGGTGAGCATGCCCCAGGCGCTCGTGTCCGGCGCCATGGCCGCCTCGGCCTCCATCTCCGCCTTCACCCTGGAGCCGGCCCCCTCGCCCCCGAGCGGCACGGTGGCCTTCGCCTCGCCCGCGCCCGTCCCGGCGCCCTCGCCCCCGAGCGGCACCGCCGCGTTCGGCCCCGCGTCGCTCGAGCCGCCCGTGCCCGCGCCCGCGTCCTCGGGCCGCACGCCCTCCCAGGCGCCCACCCGCGCCTCGCCGGGCCGGCAGATTCCCGAGGACGCGTTCTCCCCGTCGCGCGCCTCCACGCACCCCTCGCCCGTGGCCATGCACGCGGTGGCCGCGCCCCGGGTCGCCGCCCCGCCCGCGACCACCGGCTCCCTGTCCGTCAAGCCGCAGAACCTCACGGTGATGCTCACCGACCTGCGCGGCTACACCGAGCGCACCTCGCGCCAGACCCACGAGCAGAACGCGCGGATGCTCGAGACGCATGACCGGCTGCTCCTGCCGCTCGTGCGCGACTACAACGGCCGGCTGGTGCAGAAGCGCGGCGATGCGCTCCTGGCCGTCTTCACCTCGCCCACCCAGGGCGTGCTGTGCGGCATGGCCATGCAGGACCGGCTCTGGCGGCACAACCAGCAGTGCGCCCAGGAGGAGCGGCTGCCCGTGCGCATCTGCCTGCACACCGGCGAGGTGCTCGTCACGCGCGACGCCGTGCTCGGTGAGCCCGTGGAGGTGGTCAAGGCGGTGGAGCAGGTGGCCGAGGCGGGCGAGGTCGTCTTCACCGGCTCGGTGAACCTGGCGCGCACGCGCGTGGAGGGCGACGCCGAGCCCTGCGGCAGCGTGCCCCTGCCCGGCTCGGGCGAGGGCCTGCCCCTCTTCCGCTGCCGCCGGTCCGAGGAGGGCCCGCCCTTCGGGGGCCAGGACGAGGTGACCATGCGGCCCGCGCTCAAGGACCGCCTGGAACAGGCGCTGCGGCCCGTGTGGATGGCCCGCGACGCCCTGATGTGGTCCGTGCGGGAGGCCGCGGTGCGCGGCGGCGCCCAGGCCCGGGCCCACCCTCGTCGCGCGCTGGGCGTGGGGCTGGGGCTGTGCGTGCTGCTCGGCCTGGGCACCACCGCGCTCGTGCGCCGCGCCGACCCCACCTACCCCGCCCGCGTGCTGCTCGACGAGGGCAAGCCCCGCGAGGCGCTCGAGCAGTTGCCCAAGCTCGCGCCCAAGGAGAAGCCCACGCCCATGGCGCGGCAGGTGCGCGCGCGTGCCCTGCATGCCCTGAGCGAGCACGACGCCGAGCACACGGAGCTGCTCGCCCTGGAGCCGGAGGCCCGCGCCGAGTTGGAGAAGCCCCTGCTGTCCGGGCTCGCCGAGGACTTCGGGGAGAACGAGGTCGACAAGGAGCTGCGCGCCCTGCTCGACTCGCTGCCCCGCGATCCGCTCAAGAAGCACTTCGAGGACCTGGCGGAGGAAGCGCCCTCGCCGCGCCAGTGGGGCGCGCTGCGCTACCTGGAGGCGAGCCAGGCCACCGACGGCCTCAACCTGGTGGCGCTCTACGCCCAGGCCCTCCAGTCGACGAACTGCGGCACGCGCGGGCGCTCGGCCCGGCGGCTCGCGGGCCTGGGAGACCCGAGCGTGGTGCCCGCGCTGCAGGCCCTGAGCCAGCAGCCCCGCGACAAGGCGCTCAACCGGGGCCGCAACTGTGGCCAGGAAGAGGCGCGCGAGGCGCTCGAGACGCTGACGAAGCAGAAGTAGGTGCTACAGCGCCTCGGGCGAGGCGAAGCCGGCGAACAGCTCCCCGGTGAGCCAGGCGCGCTGTCCCCGGGCCGCCGGCCGCAGGTAGTCGTTGAGCACGGCGCCGCTCGTCCCCGCGCGGTGCGTGGCGGGAAACGCCAGGTTCATGCGCGAGCGGGCGATGCCCTTCATGCCCCGGTGGATGAAGGTCAGCGCGCCATCCGCCTCCACGCGCTCCACCACGGCCACGTGGGTGAGGCCGTCATTGCGTCGGCCATCCCGGTTGCGATCGTACGTCTCGCGGAAGAAGACGAGGTCCCCCGGCTGGGGATTGTCCTGGTGCACGGCGCCCCGGGACTCGGCGCGCCGGTAGATGGCGGAGACGGCGTTCTCCCCCGCGAGGAAGCCATGGCTCACCAGGTCGATGCCGCCGCGCAGGTAGGCGAGCCGCACCAGGCCCGAGCAATCGTCCGGCACGTGGCGCGCCACCTTGCCCAACCGCCGCGTGCCCACGAGTTGCACCGCGCGCTCGACGATGGCCGCCGCGAGCACCCGCGCCGCCTCGCTCGGCGCGCGCCAGACCCCGGCCACGGCCCCGGGCGGCTCGGGCGGAAGCACGGGGGCGGGCGGGGGCGCGAGCTCCGGCAGGGGCACGGGCTCGGCCACCCAGAGGGGCGCACGGGGGGTCTCGGAAGGCCGGACCCCGGGCGCACGGCTGGCACAGGCGGCGAGGAGGCACAGAGGGGCGAGGAGCAGTCGGCGCATCAGGGGGGGGCACCTTAGCCGCCCTGACGCTCGCCGGCACCCTCTCCGTGCGAGCGGACGTGCCGCTCGGGGCTTCAGGGATGGAGCGCGGGGTCGGCGAAGCGCGGATCCGTCAGGAAGTCCGTGTCCGTCAGCGCATCGAAGAAGGCCAGCACGTCCTCCTTCTCCTGGGGCGTCAGGACGAAGCGGCGCACGAAGCTGCTCTGCACGGGGCTCACGCGGCTGGCGTCGAGCCCATGGGCCCGGCCGCCCGCGGCGTAGTGGTCCAGCACCTCGGAGAGCGTGGCGATGCTGCCGTCGTGCATGTAGGGCGCGGTGACGGCCACGTTGCGCAGCGAGGGCGCGCGAAAGCGGCCCATGTCCTCGGGCACGCCCGTCAGCTCGATGACGCCCCTGTCCTTGAGCGGGTACGCCCCCTTGCCGTCCTCGTTGTAGAGGCCCGTGTTGTGAAAGGGCATGGTGGCCTCGGACGAGTCGGCGTGGACCGTGGCGTCCTGGAAGTTGAAGCCCGCGTGGCAGTGGTTGCACTCCAGGCGCTCGGAGAAGAACAGCTCCATGCCGCGCTTCATCTGCGCCGTGAGCGCGTCCTTCTTGCCGCCGTAGAGGTACTGATCGTACGGCGCGTTGCCCGACAGCAGCGAGCGCTGGAAGCTGGACAGGGCCCGTACGAGCGTGCCCAGGGACACGGGCTCGGCCTCCTTCGGGAAGGCCTCGGCGAAGCGCGCCACGAGCTCCGGATCCGCGCGCAGCCGCTCCAGCAACACGTCCTGCTTGTCCCCGAAGCCCAGCTCCACGGGCTCGTTGCCGAACAAGGGCGTGAGGGCCTGGGCCTCCAGGGTGGTGAGCGCGGGGTTGGCCCACGTGAGGCTCGTGGCGTAGGCGATGTTGGCCAGACCCTGGGCGTTGCGGCGGTGAACCTGTCCCGTGCTGCCCACGCCGTGGAGCTTGCCGTCCGTGAAGGCACGCGCCTGCTCATGGCAGGAGGCACAGGACTGGGTCTCATTGAAGGACAGCCGTTCGTCGTAGAAGAGGCGCCGGCCGAGCTGCACCTTCGCCTCAGTCATCGGGTTGTCCCGAGGCACCTGCGGCTTGGGAAAACCCGCCGGCAGGCGCCAGTCGTAGGTGTCCTCCTCGGGTGTGGGCTCGGGCGCCGGGCCCTCGCAGCCCGCCACCAGCCAGGCCGCCGCCATCCATCCCATCCACCGTGTCGCCATGCGCCGTGCCATGAATCCTCCTCACTCCCAACGAACGAAGGCCTGCGCGGCGGGGTTCGCCGCCTGGGTTCCAAACGCGAGCCCCAACCGCTGGAACAAGGGCGCGCAGTCCGGATCCCACTGGTCCGCCATGCACCCGATCGAGGTGTCCGGTGTGTTGGTGTCCAGGTTGGAGCCCTCGAACAAGCGCATCAGGTCGAACACGACCTTGCCCTGGCCCGGCACGAAGCCCACCAATTCCACGGGGACGGTGTTGGGGAAGGCGCATCCGGTGGGCGCGGTTTCCCGATTCACGTCGGGACAATCCGTGCTGCCCAGGTGCATGTTGTGCCCCGAGCGCAAGCCTGTCGTGCGGCCATCGATGCGCGTGAAGAAATAGCCCCGGCGCCAGCCCCAGAACAAGCCCGTGTCCTTGAACGGTTTCGGCGCGAAGGTGACGTCCTGGTGGTTGAGCGACAAGGGCAGGCCCAGTGTGAGGCGCAGGCCCCGGTAGTCCCCCTCCGGCACCGTGCCGACGAGGCGCGTGTTCGTCCCTTGCGTTCCCTCGGAGCACTGACCCGTCTTGTCGGCGAAGTCGAGCAGCGCCGCGCCGCTGTACTGCCACAGGTCATCGTCCGTGAGCGTGACCGGCACTTCCTTGCCGTCCGCCGCCACCAGCCGCACGTCGTGCACGTACACGCGGAAGTCCTTGGGCTCGTAGGTCGTCCCCGTGGTGCCCAGGCCCGTGTACACGCGGCCACAGGCGAAGGGCTCCGCGCCCACGCGGGCCTCGAAGGGGATGTCCACCGCCACGGGCTTCGCCTCGGGCGGATCACTCACCCCACACCCCCACGGACCGGCGAACAGCGAGGCGACGAACAGGAAACGCGACGCGGAGGACATCATGCGCGGAGACTCCAAGGGCCAAGGGTTGCATCGCCATAGCGCGCCCGCCCCGCGCCCCGGAACGTGACATATTGCCACACCCGCATGGCGCGTCGCCCCGGTGCCATGCTCCCTCGCTCGCTGTCTCGGAGATGACCCTTCCCATGGCCCCTCCTCTCCACGCGGACGCCGCGCTCGCCCGACGGCTGGAGCACGTGAACGCCCTCACCCTCGCGGACTACGCGCACGGCTGCGCGCGTCTGCTGCCCGACAGTGGCTCGGAGGTCCTGGACCTCGCGGGCGGCAAGGCCTGCTTCACGCGTCCGGATCTGCCCCTCAACCGCGCCGCCGGACTCGCCATGGCGGGGCCCGTCACGCCCGCCGAGCTCGATCGCCTGGAGGCCTTCTACCGCTACCACGGCGTCCCCGCGGTCGTGGAGGCCTGCCCGCTCGCGCACCCCTCGCTGTACGAGGGGCTCGGCGCGCGGGGCTACCGCGTGCGCCACTTCCTCCAGGTGGCCTTCCATCCCCTCGGCGCGGCCCTGGACGCGCTGCCCCCACCGCCCGCGGGACTGGAGGTCTCCCTCGTCGGCGAGGCGGAGCGCGAGACGTGGGTGCGCACGCTGGCGCGAGGGTTCGGCGAGCGGGAGGAGGACGCGGCGCTGAGCTTCGTCGACCTCACCATCGGCCACATCGCCTCGACCACGCCGCGCGTGCGGCTCTACCTGGCGCGCCACGGAGGCGAGGTGGTGGCGGGCGCGGGACTGCGCCTGCACGAGGGCATCGCCACGCTCTTCGGCGCCGCCACGCGCGTGGGCTACCGGCGGCTCGGCGCGCAGACGGCGCTCATCCACGCCCGGCTCCGGGACGCCCAGGCGCTGGGCTGCGAGCTGGCCCTGGTGGCCACCGCCCCCGAGGGCGGCTCCCTGGCCAACGAGGCCCGCGCGGGCTTCCGCGTGGCCTACACGCGCGTGCTGATGGAGGGCGCGCTCACAGGGAAATCTTGAGGCCCAGCAGGCCCGTGCGGGGCGCGTTGGGCCGGGCGCCGAAGGGACGGCGGCCCACGATGCCCAGCTCGTTCGTCACGTTGCGCACGCTCAGGTAGAGCTGGGCCCAGCGCGTGAGCTGGTAGTTGGCGTTCACGTCGAAGGTGAGCAGGGCGTCGGTCTTGAGCCCGTCGGGGATCTCCCCCTGCCCCGCCCGCTCGCGCATGACGTCCACGAAGCTGGCGCTCGCGTAGGCGCCCCAGCGCGCCCCTTCCACGCCCACGGTCGCGGAGAGCAGGTGCCGGGGCACGTAGGGCAGCTCGTCCCCCGCCTGCACCAGACCGAACTGCGGATCCACCGACCGGAAGGACTCGAGCAGCCGGGTGCGCGTGTACGTGTAGGCCAGCGAGAGCGGGAACGTCACGCCCCACGCGGTGCGCACGGTCTTGTCCGCGTACGCCTCGAGCCCGTAGATGTGCGCCTGGCCCGCGTCGAACTGGCGGTCGAGGTTGTCGTTGAGACAGCCGTTGGAGAAGGTGCAGACGTCCGTGAGGTTCGAGTAGTCGTTGAAGAAGCCCACCACCTCGAAGCGCTCGCCCCGGCGCGTCCACCGGGCGCCCGCCTCGTAGTTGATGCTCTGCTCGGGACGGACCGCCTCGGGCTGTCCGGGCGCCGGCGGGGAGAAGCCCCGGTAGGCTCCACCGAACAGGCCCAGCTCGGACGTGAGCGCCCCGTAGACGCCCACGCCGGGCATCAGCACCTGGAGCCCTCCGTTGTCCACCGTGTCGGCCAGCCGGTCCTGGGACTTGGAGCGGATGAGCTCCATGCGCACGCCCGGCGTCACCACGAGGCGGCGCCAGGTGAGGGCATCCACCAGGTGCAGCGCCAGGGCGTGCGTCGAGTCCTTGTTGTCGGCGGTGACGTCCGTCTTCTCGCCGTCCGGCACGAGCTCGCCGCCGATGATCCGGAAGCCGTCCTCGGTGTGCAGCCGGTCGATGCTGTCGTAGTGGTAGCGCACGCCCGCTTCCACGTTGTGGCGCACCGGGCCCGTGGTGGTGGTCCACCGCGCCACGCTCTGCACGCCCTGCGACACGAAGACACGGTGGTTGGGCCCGATCATCAGCGTCTCCTGCCGCGTGGAGGCGTCGATCTGGCCCGTCAACACGCCGTAGTAGATGCTGTTGCGCGCGCTCGTCGGATCCCCGAGCACGTCCGTGATGGACGCGCCCCGGAAGCGGTTCACCTTGCGCCACTCCCGGTCGATGTCCTGGCGGTAGACGCTCGTCGTGAGCGTGAAGTCGTCGCTCTCCAGCACGTGGCTGAGCACGCCCTGGGTCCGGTAGAACACCATGCGATCCATGCGGCTCGCGCCGTAGCGCCGCAGCGGATTGTCCCGGAAGTCCGCGTCGGTCAGCCCCAGGTACGTCTCGTCCGAGACCTCGTCCGAGTAGCTGAGCTTGAGCTGGAGGCTCTGGCGCACGGGGCCCTCGGGCACGAGCCGGTAGCGGCTCTTCACCACCCACTCGTTCTTGCGAAAGCCCGTGTTGCCGTTGCCCTGGAAGCCCCGGTCCGGGCCCCCGTCGAGCACCTTGAAGCCGTCACTGCGCAGGTGCACGCCCTCCACGAGGAAGCCCATGCGCTCGGTGCTCGCGCCGTAGAAGCCGTGGGCCTTGCCGTACGCGTACTGGCCACCCGCCAGATCCAACCCGAAGCTCTCGGTGGAGGGGATGTCGCGGGAGAGGAAGTCCACCGAGCCGCCCACCGTCTGGGGACCCTGCTGGATGGCCGAGGGGCCCTTGAGCACCCGCACCGACTGCATGCGCGTCATCACGGGGAAGAAGTAGGCGGCGGGCGCCGAGTAGGGCGCCGGGCCGAAGAGGACCCCATCCTCCAGGAGGGTGACCTTCTTGCTGCGGTCCGGGTTGGCGCCGCGCAGACCGATGTTCGGCCGGAGCCCGAAGCCGTCCTCGCCTCGCGCGTAGACACCCGGCACCGTCTGGAGGATGGCCTGCGGGTTGTCGAGCTCGAAGCGCTCGAGCTTCTCCGGCTTGATGATGTGCACCGAGCCGCTGGTGCGCGCCTCCGAGGTGCCCACCACCACGCTCTCGAACCTGGGCGGGGGCGCGAGGTTGGGGATCGCCGCGTCCGGGGGGCGCGCGGGCGCATCGGGTGCTTCGGACGCCTCGGGCTCGGCCGGCACCGACGGCGGCGCGGGCTCCGGGCTGGCGGGGGAGGCGACTTCCGCATCCGGAGGCTGCCCCGCGACAGGCGTGCCACCGAGAATGAACACCGCGACGAGCCCCGCCGGAACCCACATCGAGCCTACTCCTGGTGAAGAACTTCGAGGGCGAAAGTGCCAGGAGCCGATGCGGGAGCGCCTCCTCGGGAGGCACCACGCACCGGCTCCAGATCGCTTCGCGAACCGCGGGGAGGACTACTTCGCCTCGGCGACACCCGCCAGGACGATCTTGCCATCGGCCTGCACGAGCACCGCGCGCACGGCCTCCTCGGTGCCGCCCGCGATGACGTTCACGGTCACCAGGCCGCCGGTGCCGAACGTCGTGTCGCGCGAGCCGTCCGTGTTGAAGCGCGCCACCGCGAAGCGCTGGTCCCCGCCCTCGTTGATGAAGCCCGCCCCGTAGACCTTGTTGGCGGCATCGAAGGTGACGGACCAGAAGCGGTCATTGCCCGTGTTGGACAGGGGCACGGGCTGCGCGAACTCAGCGCCATCCGCGGGGTTCACCGGCGCGATGAACAGCAGGGCGTCATCCACGGCGGCGCTCGCGCCATTGCCCGTGTAGCCCGCGGCGGCCACCCACTTGCCGTCCTTGGACACGGCGGACTTGAAGAACGCCTCGTCCGTGCGGCTGAAGTCGAAGGACTTGAAGGCGTCCGAGCCCGAGCTGAAGCGGGTGTCGCGCTGGCCGTCCTTGGTCAGCAGGAACACCAGGGCGTCCACGTTGTTGGTGGTCTTGACGGTGCTGCCCACCATGAACACCCGGTCATCCGGCAGCACGGTCAGGTCACGGCCGCGATCGTCCCCGCCCGCCACGTCCAGGACGAAGGCGCCGTCGGTGCCCCACGTCCGGTCGAGCCGACCGTTCGCGCCGTAGCGGAAGGTGACCACGTCCAGCGTGCCCGTGGCGGCCGAGCGGCCGTAGCCCGTGGTGACGTACTTGCCGGACTGGTGGCCCGCGGCGTACGCCTCGGCGAAGCCCCACTCCTGGTTGAGGGGATCCGCGGGCAGCAGGGGCGCGGAGTTCACCACACCCTTGGAGCCGAAGGTGTTGTCGAGCTTGCCGTCCGCGTCCACGCGCGTGAGCACGATGCGGTTGGCCATCTGCACGCCCACGCCCGTCGGCTGGCTGGTGTAGCCCGACGCGACGATCTTCCCGTCCGGATCCACCCCGCCGTGGCGGGCCTGGTCGGCCAGGTTGCCGATGTTGAGGACGTTGTAGCCGTCGGTGCCGAACGACTTGTCGAGCGCACCGGCCGGGGTGAGCCGCGCGATGACGCGGTCCGCGTCGATGCGGTCCCCGCTGCCCTTCTTCGAGCCGAACAGGATGACGCGGCCGGAGGCGTCGAGCGCCGCGCTCCAGAGCGCGTCCTTGGCGCTGCTGGCGCCCGGGCCCATGTCCAGGCGGGCGATGCCGCCGGTGCCGAAGCTGGTGTCGAGGCTGCCATCCGCGTTGAGGCGCACGATCGCCAGGTCCGTGTCATTGGCCAGCGCCGGCGGCGTCGTGGGCGTGCCCGAGTCGGGCGTGCCCGGCGTACCGGAGTCGGGGGTCGGCTCCGCCGCCGGCGGGTTCTGCGGGGGGTTGTTGTCCTCGCCGCCTGCCTCGTCCCCGCCACAGCCCAGGCCATACGTCAGCGCCGTGCCCAGCATCAGCACGCTCGACAACGCCAACCGCATACCCTTCGCCTGAGTGTTCCGCATTTAAGCCAGCCTTTCCGGAATTCCGGAGCTTGAAACAATTCGTAATGCGACAAAAAAGCGAGCGCTTGATAGCCTGGGCAGTTTTTGCCCGTCAAGGATTCTGATTTTGATAATGGTTGTCAGTTGCAACTCGTACTGATAAATCGCGGGGCATGACCCAGCCCCGAATCTCCGCCCCGTCCGCGCCTCCGCGCAGGACGGTGGCGCTCGTCGTCACGCTGCTCACCGCCCTGCCCGCCTGCCGCGAGTCGACGAGCAAACCCCGGCCGCCCGCGGGGACGGACACGGTGCGGGCGGAGCTGCTGAGCGCCGCGGGCACGTGCGTGCTGACGACCGCGCGGGAGTTCCAGACGCGGGCGGTGGCGCTGGAGCAGGCGGCCCAGGCGTACGCGGCGGGGCCGGACGCGACCACGCGCGACGCGGTGCGCACGGCCTATGGGCGGGCCATGGACACGTGGCAACAGCTCGAGGTCATGCAGGTGGGCCCGGCGGCCCCGCGCAGCCAGCCCGGTGGCGGCGACGTGCGGGACAACATCTACTCGTGGCCGCTCATCAACCGCTGCAGCATCGAGGAGCAGGTCGTCTCCAAGGGCTATGAGGCCTCGGGCTTCAACACCACGCTGGTGACGCGGCGCGGGCTGTTCGTGCTCGAGTACCTCTTCTACTACGAGGGCGCGGACACCGCGTGCGGCGCGTCCTCGCCCATCGTGTCCTCGGGCTCGTGGGCGGCGCTGTCCGAGACGGAGCGGGAGGCGCGCAAGCGGGCCTATGCCGGGGTGCTGGCCACCGACGTGCGCGCGCGCGCGGACGAGCTCGTGCGGGCCTGGGACGCGGGCGGGGGCGACTTCCAGCGCACGCTGGCGACGGCCGGCTCGGGCAACGCCGTGTACCCCTCGACGCAGCTGGGCATGAACGCGCTGAGCGACGCGCTGTTCTACCTCGAGGGCATCGTGAAGGATCAGAAGCTCGCGCGGCCGCTGGGCCTGCGCGACTGCGAGAGCAACATCTGCCCGGAGGCCCTGGAGTCCCCGTTCGCGCGGCGCACCAAGGCAAACCTGCGCGCCAACCTGGAGGGCTTCCGCCGCGTCTTCGAGGGGTGCGGGACGAACTACGAGGGCGTGGGGTTCGACGACGTGCTGACGGCCGCCGGCTCCGAGGCGCTGGCGACGAAGATGCGCGAGCGGCTGGTCTCGGCCCAGGCGGCGCTCGACGCCATCCAGGCCCCGACGCTGCACGAGGCGCTCGAGAAGGACAAGGCGTCGGTGCGCACCCTGTACGACCGGGTCAAGGGCGTCACCGACGTGCTCAAGACGGAGCTCGTGTCGGTGCTGGACCTGGAGCTGCCGAGCACGCTCGAGGGAGACAATGACTGAGGCGGCCTCGCGCCTCTGGGCCTGGCTGCTCGCGCCGAAGGACATCGCGGCGCTGGTGGCCTTCCGGGTGGCGCTCGGCCTGTTGGTGACGGTGTCGGCGGTGCGCTTCCTGGCCTATGGCTGGGTGGAGGAGCTCTTCAACCGCTCGCGCATCCGCTTCACCTACTGGGGCCTGGACGGACTGACCGCGCCCTCGCCCGAGGGCATGCGGTGGGTGTTCGTGGGGCTCGCGGTGCTGGGGTTGTGCGTGGCGGCGGGCGCCTTCTACCGCCTGTCGCTCGCGCTGCTGTTCGTCACGTTCACCTACGTGCAGCTCCTGGACGTGACGAACTACCTCAACCACTACTACCTGGTGAGCCTGCTGCTAGGGCTCATGTGCGCGGTGCCCGCCCACCGCGCCTTCTCGGTGGATGCCTGGCGGCGCCCCGCCCTACGCCAGTCGTGGTTGCCCGCGGGGTGCACGTACCTGCTGCGCTTCCAGGTGGCCGTGGTCTACGTGTTCGCCGGGCTGGCCAAGCTCTCCGGCGACTGGCTGCTGTACGCCCAGCCGCTGCACATCTGGCTGTCGGCGCGCACGGGCCTGCCGCTCGTGGGCCCCCTGCTGGATGAGCGCTGGGTGGCCTACGTCGCGGCCTGGAGCGGCTTTCTCTTCGACACGACGATCGTCGCCTTCCTGCTCGCGCGGCGCACGCGCCCGTTCGCGTACGTGGCGGTGGTGGGCTTCCACGCGGCCACCGCGGCGCTGTTCCCCATCGGCATGTTCCCCGTCATCATGGTCACCGCGGCGCTCGTCTTCTTCGACCCGTCCTGGCCCCGGCGCCCGTGGCGCTCGCGCGGCGCGGCCCCCGAGCTTCCCGCCCCGCCGTCCCCACCGCGTCCCGGACGTGGCGCCTGGGTGGGACTGGGGGTGGCGGTGGCCTATGGACTGGTGCAGCTCGTCCTCCCGCTGCGCACCCACTTCTACGGCGGCAACGTGCTGTGGCACGAGCAGGGCATGCGCTTTTCCTGGCGGGTGATGGCCCGGGAGAAGAACGGCAGCGTGCTGTTCCTCGTGAGTGATCCGCGCACGGGCCGCGAGTGGCACGTGCCGCCCAGCGCGTACCTCACCCGGCTCCAGGAGCGGGAGATGTCCGTGCAGCCCGACCTCATCCTCCAGCTCGCCCACCGCATCGCCCGGGACTACGCGGCCCGGGCGGGCGGGCCGGTGGAGGTCCGGGCCGATGCGCGCGTGTCCCTCAATGGCCGGCCGGCGGAGATCTTCCTCGACCCCCAGGTGGATCTGGCGCGCGTGGAGGAGGGCCTGGCGCCCAAGCCGTGGATCCAACCCGCCCCCGAGGGACCGCCCGTGCGTCTGCGCGCGGCCCGAACCCGGGGAGCGGGGCCCGGCTCCAGCTAGCGCGTCCGGCCCGAGCGGGCTCAGCCGTGCACCACCTCGGCGATGCGGCCCGAGGCCTCGTGCAGGGAGCTGGCGGCGCGGTCCGTGGAGTCCAGCCGCTCGAGCGCCTCGTCCATCGTCGCCGTCAGTTCGGTGACGGCCTGGAAGATCTGCG
Organism: Archangium primigenium; assembly: GCF_016904885.1. NCBI lineage: Bacteria > Pseudomonadati > Myxococcota > Myxococcia > Myxococcales > Archangiaceae > Melittangium > [Archangium] primigenium. Next base: position 1,954,482 of record NZ_JADWYI010000001.1, on the reverse strand, counting down.
TGACGCCGAGGTTCTGCTGGCTCACGGCGGCGGTGATCTGCCGCACCGACGAGGCGTTGTCCTTGAGGATGCCGGACAGCTCGCGCAAGGTCTCCCCCGAGGCACGGGTGCGCCCGAGGCTCTCCTCCACCTCCCGCGCGCCCGTCTCCGAGAGGGCCACCGTCTCCCGGATGGCGCTCGAGAGTTCCTCGAGCACGTCGCTCACGCGCCCGGTGGCCGTGAGCGACTGGTTGGCCAGGTTGCGGATCTCCCGCGCCACCACCGCGAAGCCCTTGCCGTGCTCGCCCGAGCGCACCGCCTCCACCGCGGCGTTGAGCGCCAGCATGTTGCTCTGGTCCGCCAGGCTCTTGACCGTGTGGGTGATGGAGCCGATGCGCTGGGTGCGCTCGTTGAGCCGCACGATGTGCTCGGAGAGGGCCCGCACCCGCTCGCCGATGTCGGCCAGTCCCCCCAGGGACGCCTCCACGGCCTGCTCGCCCGCGCGCGCCATCGTGTCCGCGCGCTCGGTCACCTTCAGCACCGCCTCGGCCTTCTGCGCGGCCATGGCGCTGGTGACCTGGATCTCCTTCGCCGTCACCTGGGCCTCCTGGAGCGCCGCGGCCTGGCGCGTGTGGGCCTGGCGCTGCGCGGAGGTGGAGGCCGTCAGCTCCTGGGACGCATCCGACAAGAGGCCGACCGACTCGCGCAAAGGCCGCATGAGCAGCGTGTTGGTCGCCTCCAGCGACGCCTGTTGCAGACACGTGGCCTGGGCGTCGCGCACGCCGCGCAGACACGCCTGGATGAGGAAGGCGTCCTCGAAGAGCACCCAGGCGGTGTGCTCGAGCCAGCGCCACGGGCCCACGCCCAGCGTGCCGTAGATGGACAGCGGGAAGGCGTAGCCGCGCACCAGGTGGTCCATGGCCACCACCAGCGAGTAGGTGACGAGCACCCGGTAGTCCCGGTAGATGGCGAGGAACGCGAGCGAGCCGAAGATGTGGAAGTGCGTCTCCATCCGCCCGCCCATCAGGTGGATGAGCAGCGCCGAGGCGAACGCCTGGCCCACCGCGATGACCTGCCGGGTGAGGGGTTTGCCCGGGTGGACGAGGGCGAAGAAGGCGGGCACGCCATTGATGGCCCCGCCGAGCAGCAGCGCCAGGTAGACATGCAGGTGCGTCTGGCTCTCGGCCCCCGTCCACGTCCGGGGAGACAGCAGCAGCGCGGCGAGCAGCCCGGCCACGAACTGCAGGCCCATGAGCACCGCGAACATCCGGTCGGTGCTCGTGTGGAGCTGGAGCTCCTGGGCCTCATACAGCTCCTGGGCGCGGTGCTTCGTCCATTCCGACATCGATGCGTTGGACTCCATGCTCATGGGCTCCCCCGTTCCCGGGCGCGCGCCCCGGGCGCACGCAATCCACAGCCGTACACGTCCGCGCGGGCTTCCCCCGGCACCTCACGCCGCGCGAGCGCCAGGAGGGCTTCCGCGCCCGCGCCCTCCTCCGGCTGACCGCGCGCCGGGGTGAGACCCCCGGAGAACACCAGGCGCCCGTCCGCGCCGTACACCACCGTGTGGCCCGAGGTGAGCGCGCCAAAGCGCCGCGCCTCCTGGCCCTCGACATCCGCGTGGACCTGGACGCCGGGAATCTCCCGGGCCCGCCGCCACAGCTCGCCCTCGTGCCAATCCGCGTTCCCCCGTCCGGGCACCCACAAGAGGACATGCGCGGACACCCGCCCGCGCGCCCGCTCCATCACCGACGCGAGCACCTGGAGGCTCGCGCGGCTGCAGGGACAGCGCGGATGGGCGAGCATCACCAGGGTGAGGCCGGTGGGCCCGCGCGTCAGGACCTCGGTCCGGGGCCACTCGCCCGGCGAGTCCTCCCGCGCCCCGGGCGTGTGGTCATAGCGCCACTGGAGCGCGAGGCCCCCCGCCACGGCGCCACACCAGAGCACGAGCACTCCGACCACCCGTGAACGCGACAGCATGGAACCACCCCCTGGCGCGAGATCTCACCAGAACGGCGCACGCGCATCAATGGAGGGGCCCGGACCCGCGCGGCTCGGGCGGCGGCGGGGGGATGGTGACATCGAACGGCACGGAGAGCGGGAGGACCTCCGCCGCGTGGAGCCACCGCACACGCGCGGGAGGTGTGTCGAAGTGGTACTCGCGCCGGGTGACCTTGCCCTCCGTGCGAGCGGGCTTCACCTCGCCCGAGAGCACCTGTCCGGCGGCGCCGAGGAACAGGGGATTGTCGCGCACCCAGGCGGGGGCCTCGCCCACGGGCACGAGGCTCCGCTCGGCCCAGGGCGAGTCCTGCTCCAGCGTGACCGTCTTGCCCGCGAACGTGGCCCGGACCCCGTCGGCCCGCGGCGCCTTGGGTGACAGCTCCACGACCCGAACCCGGGGCCAGCGCACGCGGACCTCGCCTCGGACCCGCGCGAGCCGCTTGAACACGGGCTCCGGGGAGCGTGTCGGCAGCGCGGAGGAGAAGGACACCGGCACCGAGAACGAGGCGTGCTGGAAGCCCTCCTCCTGGAGCCGCACCTCGGGAAGGGCCTCGCCCGCGGCGGTCAGGTACTTCAGGCCCTCGAGCCGCACCTCGGCGAAGGCGCCCTCGTCGCAGGCGGGCAGGCGCACGAAGAGCACGGGCGTGCCGAAGCGCTCCCCCCGCGCTCGCGACGCGTCCACCCGTACGGCCAGCGAGAGCGCCGCCGCGTCCAGCGCGCACCACCGGGGCTCGGGGGCGGGCTCCTCCAGGGTCGCGGCGGGCGTGTCCTCGTCGGCCGACACGAGCTTGAGCTTCACCACGCGCTTCACGGGTGCACCCGGGACGAAGACGTCCAGCCGCGCGGGAGGCGCGCTGTAGTCCCAGGTCAACACCACCGCGTCGTCCTCGTCGGGAGCATCGAGCCGCTCGGGGACGTCCTCCCACTTCTGGCGCGAGAGCTGGCGCGCCAGGTCGCGCTCACCCACGGCGAGCCGGGAAGTCTTGATGGGCGCGAGCACGAGCCCGTTGTCCGCGAACGCGAGGAAGGTGGCCTCCCGCCCGGCGACGGGGGTGTAGCGCACCTGCACCCGCGCGCCCCAGGCCTCCAGGGTGAAGCCCTGCGTCGTCTGGCCCACGTCCTTGGCCTCGAAGCGCACCGGCTCGGACACGGCGGGCAGCGCGAGCACCACCTCCGCGGTGCCGCTCCACTTGGAGAAGCCCTGGAGGTCCACGTCCGGCGAGAGCGCCCCCGAGGCGAGCAGGCGGCCCGCCTCGATGGGCGCGAGCGCGTTCGGGGTGAAGGCCACGGGCCGGCCCTTGTCGTCCTTGAGCGAGAGCGCGCGCAGCTCGGGCGTCACGCCCTCCAGGTTGGGCAGGGGCGCGAAGGCGGCCTCGAGCTGGAGCTGCTCGTAGGCGTTGCGCAGGAGGAGCGTGCGCGTGCGCGCGAGCGCCTTCTGGAGCCGGGCCTCGCTCGCGGGCACCAGGTTCGGGTCCCGCAGGTATTGAGGAGGCTGGAACCAGCGGGCCACGAGGGACTGCGCGTCCGGCGGATCCGCCTCACCGGTGGGCGAGGTGAGGCGGCTCAAGTGGCGCTGGAACGCGCCGAAGTCCTCTCGGGAGACGGACTCGCCCAACAGTTGCTTGCGCGAATCCCCCTCCTCGGCCAGGGCGGGCCATGCGACCGCCGTGCACAGGAGCAACGTCGAGAACGAGCGGAGCATGGAGACCTTTCCAAAGCGAGACATCATCCTGGGCCCTCATCCCTCCCAGGTGTCGAGCATCGCGCGCACCCGCTCGTAGCGGGAGAGCAGCTCGGCGCGCTTGGCGGTGAAGAGCACCATGAAGGCCACCACGCCCAGGCCGAGCACCGTCAGGAAGGCCGCGCCCACGTGCCGATCCCGCGTGCCGAAGCGCACCAGGTTGGCCACCACGCACGTCACCATGAAGGCCGTGCCCAGGTAGACGTAGGAGCGGATGCGCAGCGCCACGCCCACCACCACGCCCACCACGCACACCGCCACGCACGAGAGCGTCGTCTGGACGTCCGGGAACATCACCGCCCGCCACGAGCACGACACGTAGACGCAGGTGATGACCGCCCCGCGCAGCCACACCTGGGTCTCCGGCGCCATGGAGTCGCGGAACACCCGCAGCAGCACGAGCATCGACAGCGCCGCGGGGATGATGACGAAGCGGGGATCGTCCGCCCCCGCCCCCAGCCAGAGCATGAGGAGCGCCGCGTTGAAGGCCGCCGCCGACAGGAGCGAGCCCACACCCCGCTGCGACGGCTGCACCGCCAGCGTGGCGAAGTGCGCCGAGTGTCCCACGAGCAGCGCCGCCGCGACCATCGGCTGGTGCCACGGCGCGGTGAGCAGGCCCGCCATGGGGAAGAGGAACGCGCCCCACAACGCCGGCCGACGGAAGGCGGGCAGCCCCGCCCCCTCGCGCCGCGCGAGGACATACAGCCCGGAGAAGAGCACGCCGCCCACCAGCGCCACCACGCTGTCCTCCGTGCCCAGCCCCGAGCCCCACGCGTGCAACCGCGCCGCGAGGTAGCCAGACGCGAGCGTCGCCTGCGCCAGGAAGGCCGAGGTCTCGTCCTCCTCTCGGATGCCACGGCGCACCAGCGCGAGGCAGAGCACCGCCAGCGCGCCACACGCGATGACCGCCCCGCGCACCGAGTACGGCGAGCCGGACACCAGCACCAGTCCGAGCACCACCTCGCCCATGGCGACCACCGCGAAGGCATGGCCCATCACCCGGCGCATGCGCTCACCCGCGAAGCGCAGGGCCGCCGAGGCCAGGAGCGCGCTGCCCGCGCCGAACAGCGGCAGGATGAGCGCCGCGCCCCTGCCCGTGGAGTTCACCGCCCCCACGTGCAGCAAGAGCGCGTGCTCGGCCACGAGCGAGGCGATCCACCCCACCCACTCGCGCTCGCGGCGCCGGTACACCACCGCCCACGCCGAGCCGAGCGCGAAGAGCATGCACAGCGGCATGGCCGGGTGCGTGAGGCTCCTCAGGCCCCCCACCGACACGAGCGACATCACCCAGCCCGAGTGGTGCAGCGCCGCCCCCACCTCCAGGTCCTGGTTCTCCAGCCACGTGCCCGCCATGCACAGGAGCAGTCCCGTGCCCGCGAGCACCGCCGGTGCCCACTCGGGCGGCACCGCCGCGACCAGCACCCCACCCAGCAGCGCCGTGGCCACGTTCGTCATCCACCGCTCACGCGCCACCATCAACACGAGCGCGGTGAGCACGCCGAGCGCCGCCACGTGCAGCGGCAGGCCGCCGAAGTCCCCGATGCCGAGCGAGCGCATCACGGGCACGCCCAGGGTGAGCACGCCCGCGACCCACAAGGGCTCGCTCCACGTGGTGTCGAGGCCCGGAGACAGCCGCGCCGCCGCCTGCTTCAGCGCGCGCTGCACCCCACCCCGCTGGCACAGCGCCGACACGAGCGCCGCGCCGAACGCCACGCCCACGAAGGCCAGGGCCGCGCCCGGACGCCACTCGAGGAAGCCGTGCGTGGCCGTGCGGCCCAACGACGCGCTCGCGAGCATGAGCAGCGACACCGTCAGCATCCACGCCTGGGACAGCAGGAAGGCGCCCAGGAGCAGCACCCCCGCCAGCACCACCAGTTCCTGGGGCGAGGGGCCCGTCAGCAGGGGCACCGCGGCGAGCACGAGCGCGCCCACCACGGACACGGGCCGCAGCCACGCATCCTCGGCGGCCCGGAAGAAGCGCGCCACCCGGAGCGGCACGTGGTGCGTGAGCAGACCCAACGCGAGCAGCAGCCCCAGGGCCGGTACCCGCAGGGGCGGGAAGAAGCTCACGAGGGCCGTGCCCAAGCCCACGCGCACCGAGGGGTGGGCTCCCGGCAACAACACGAGCGCGGCGATGACGGGGAAAGCCTCGCGCACCGCCTCGGCGCCTCGCGTCACCAGCAAGGCCCCCATCAGGGTCAGCGCCCCCTGCATCCCGACGGACAGCCGCTCCAGGTCCGTGTCCTCCCCCCGGCCGAGCAACAGGCGGCGCACGGGGAGCCACTGCCGCGCGGCCCGCACCAGGGCGAGCCAGAGCCACGGCAGCGCCTGCCAGGTGAAGTCGAGCCGCGGGGACGCCGCGTGCAGCACGACCAGGGCCAGCAGGGGCGAGAAGGTGGCCAGCAGCGGCTCGCGGTTGGCCCGCGTCCACATCCAGGGCAGCACGAGCGTGGCCAGGAGCGCCCAGGGCGCCGTGGTGGTTCCTCCGCCCACGACGCAGACCCCGCCCAGCACGACCATGGCGCACACGGTGGCGACATGGGCGAAGCGGCGCCCGCCCGCGAAGATCCGCGAGAACGCGGGGACCGAATCCAACAGCGCGAGCACGCTGAGCACCGTGGCGAGCAGCAGCCCCCACGGCTCGCCGAGCCAGTGCTTCGCCAGCAGCCCCAGCCACAGGGTCGCGGACACCACGGCGACGGACGGATTCAGCGCGCGCGCGGTGAACAGGGCCGCGAGCATCCCGCCGAACACGAGCCCGGTGGACAACGGCCGACCCGCGAGCAGCAGGAGGCACGGGGTCAGCACGAGCACCGTGACGCCCGCGGTGGACGCACTGGGGCTCCGGCCCCGGCGCGCGGCGACGACCGACGCGCCCAGGGAGCCCAGGACGAACAGGGCCATGGAGAGCCCCGGCGTCATCCAGGGCCACAGCGTCGCGCCGCCCAGCCGAGGCATCAGCGCGACGCCCCCGAGCACCACCGCCAGCGGACGCACCTTCGGCAACAGGCGCGAGGCCTGTGCCACGGCGGCGGAGGCCAGCGCCACGGTCACGCCGAACCAGGGCCCGCGCTCGCCCAAGCCCCACACCACGCCCAGCAGCGCGTAGGCCACGCCGGACACCGCCAGCAGCCGCAGGCGCTCCGCGCGCCCGCTCAGCACCGCGAGGCCACAGGCGGCCAGGGCCATCGCCGGAGGCACCCAGTTCGGGCCCAGGAAGCTCGCGATCTTGGGCACCACGGCCGCGGCGACACAGGCCGCCAGCGCGAGCAGCTGGGGGTTGGCCCTCTGCCACGCCACGAGCAGCACGGCCGCGCCCGACAAGGCCATGCCCGCCACGGCGGGCACCCGGGCGCCCGCGCCCAGGGACAGGCTGAAGCCCACCAGGGCCAGCCAGCCGGCCGCCGCGTGGAAGCCCTGGCGGGCCCCCGGCGAGGACACCGGGTAGAGCGCCGCGAACCCCAGCGCGAGCGCCCCGCAGGCCACCGACGCACCGGCGTTGCCCAACACGCCTGACAGCGAGAACGGCAGCAGCAAGGAGCAGCCCGCGCCCACGAGCGACAGGTAGGGCCGCTCGAAGCGCCAGCCCACACCCACGCCCAGGGCCAGCACCGCGAGCGAGCACACCAGGGCCACGGGCGCACTCGAGCCCGCGTGGCTGGTGAGGGCGATCAGCCCGCCGGCCGCGGCCGTGGCGCGCAGGAGGATGTCCGCGCGCGCCTCGTCGTCCGCATCGGCGTCGGCGGGCTTCGCGCGCGACAAGAGCCACGCCGCTCCGGCGGCGCCCGCCAGCAGGAAGGGCAGTGCCGAGAACGCGCGCAGTTGCATCTCGGAGGCGTCGTTGAACCAGGAGTCCCGGAAGGTCGCGAGCGCGGCGCGAAGTCCCTCGGGCAGGAGCTGATCCCCGGACGTGTAGGCGAACCAGGCCCCCGCGTAGACGGCGTACAGCCACGGCAGGCGGCGCGCATCCCCCCGGGACAGGCCGAGCGCGGTCCAGACGAGCGTGAGCGCCGTGAGGAAGAAGGCCGGTGGCGCGCCCGTGCTCGCCATCACCCCACAACCCACCTGGAGGGCGACGACGCTCACGGACAGCGTGTCCGCGGGCGCGTCCGTCTCCTCCGTCCGGAAGCGCAAGCACGTGACGAGCAGGAAGGCGAGGAAGGGGGCGTAGCTGCCCAACGCGGGCGGCAGGCCCTCGACGCCGAGCGCCAGGTGCAGGCGCGCGCCGAAGAGCAGCGTCAGGTACGCGGTCGAGCCGAGCACGAAGGCGAGCGCCGGACCCGCTCGGGGCTTGTCGAGGGGCTGGCGCGCGAGGACGGCGAAGAAGGCGCACGGCAGCGCCTGGAGCCAGAACGCCGGGGCACCCATTCGCGCGAACAGCGGCGCCAGGCCCATCATCAGCGTGGTGCCCACCAGGGCGCCCTGGAGCAGCCGTCGCGAGGGCGTGTCGAAGGCCTCGGCCGGTCCGCGCACGAGCCGGGCGGAGGCCAGGGACCAGCCGACGAGCAGGGGCACGAGCAGCAGGGGCGAGAGGCCCGCCATGCCCAGGCCCCCCACGGGCCCCAGGGCGAGCCCCGCGAAGGGCGCCACGGCGGCGCCGATGAGGCCCAGGATGCGGCCCGCGCTGGCGAGCGTGTCGCGGCGGCACATCAGCGCGCCACACACGGAGAAGGCGGAGGAGTAGCCCGCGGTCATCCCGAAGACGACCAGGGACCGCGAGGAGGACGTGAGCCCGGCCCAGCTCTCGAAGGCCAGGTAGAGCGAGCCCGCCACGATGAGGAAGGCGCCGATGAACCAGCCGATGCTCTCGTAGAGGAAGGGCTTCCAGATGGTGTTCCAGGTGGACACCTCCTCCACCAGGCGCGCGGTGCGAACGCGGCGGACCGGCACGTCGAACAGGGGCTCGGTCGTCACCGGAGGCAGGGGCAGCGGCTCGGGCACCTCCTGACGTGCGTCGTCCTGGGCCGACTCGTCCTGAGCCGCCTCGGCCCGGAACGCGGCGTAGGAGAACGCCTCCTCTGGCGCCGCGGGGGACGGCGCCTCGGCGGGAGGCGGCTCGACCGGGGCAGCGGCCATGACGGGCGCGGGCGGCGTCGGCTCCACGGCGGGCACGGGCGGCGCCGGCTCCGGGGCCATGACACGCGCCGCGGCGGGCTGGCCCTCGAGCACCAGCCGCAGGATGCGGCACTGCCGCTCGTAGCGCTGGGTCAGGTAGCGGAGGGCTCCAGAGGGCACGGACGCGGTGTCCCAGTGCGGAAGCTCCTCGAGCAGGAAGTCGATATGGGCGAGCTCCAGCTCCAGGGTCTCGCGTGAACGCGACTCCATGGACTCGCCGCACGCCGCGCAGAGCTGGCCACCCAGCCGCTCCTGCCGACAGGACGCGCAATACATGACGGGACAACCCCTTCGCAGGCGCCCCCCCACCAACCACGACCGAGGCGCGTGCGCGCCAGCCTAGCGCACACGCCCCCGCGGACGCACGCCCGCCCCCCTACTCCCGCAGGAAGGCCGTGCCGTGGCTGCCTGCCCGCTCGGCTTCGCGCAGGATCGCGTCCGGCGGCGACAGGCCCACGATGTGGATGGCCTCGATGCCCTCCTGCAGCATCTCCAGGCTCTCCTCCACCTTGGGGATCATGCCGCCCTGGATGATGCCCGCGTGGATCTTCTCGCGCGCCTGCGCGGGCGTGAGCGTGGGCAGGCGGGTGGACGGGTCGTCCTTGTTCGCGAGCACCCCGGGCACGTTGGACACGAGGAAGAGCTTGGCCGCGCCCAGCTTCGCCGCCACGCGCGTGGCCACCGTGTCCGCGTTGATGTTGAGCGCCTGGCCCTGGGCATCTCCCGCGAGCGAGCCCAGCACCGGCACCAGCCCCGCGGCCGCGACGCGCCCGAGCGCCTCCGTGTCCACGCTCACCACGTCTCCCACCAGGCCCAGGTCCACCGGCTCGGGACCCGCGCCGCTCATCACCCGGGGCGGTCGGCGCTGGGCCACGACGAAGTTCGCGGACATGCCCGTGGTGCACAGGGCGGGCACCCCGGCGAGCCGGAACGCCGCCGCCACGTCCACGGACACCTGCCCCGCCAGCGACATCTTCATCACCTCGAGCGTGGCCTCGTCCGTGTAGCGCCGCCCCGCCACCATCCGCGGCTCCAGCCCGAGCTTCTTCTGCAGCTCGGTGGCCTGCGGCCCGCCGCCGTGGATGACGGCCACGCGGATGCCCGCGTCGAGGAAGGCGCGCACCGCGGCGCCCACGCTCGCGGCGAGCCGGGGCCGGTCCTGCGCCAGCTCGCCGCCGATCTTCACCACGAACCAACGTCCCCGGAAGTCCGCCAGTCCGCTCACGGCCACAGCCCCGGCTCGGCGAGCGTCAGGCGCTCGTCCCAGCCCATCATCACGTTGAAGCTCTGGATGGACTGGCCCGCGCCGCCCTTGACCAGGTTGTCCAGCGCCGAGAAACACACCACGCGCCGCGTGGCCCCCGTCACCGGGCCCAGCGTGAAGCCCACCTCCACGTAGTTGCTGCCCGCCACGCCCACCACCTCGGGCTGACGGCCTCCGCTGATGATGCGGATGAAGGGCTCGTTCGCGTACGTGTCCTTCCACGCCTGGGTGAGCTGCTCCTGGGTGGTGGTCGCCGGCACCTCCACGAAGGACGTGGCGAAGATGCCGCGCGGCAGCGGCGCCGACACGGGCACGAACTCCAGGCTCGTCTGGGCGTGGGCCCCCGCGGCGCGCAGCGTCTGGAGGATCTCCGGCACGTGCTGGTGCTCCAGCGGCTTGTAGGTGCGCAGGTTGGCGGCGCGCAGCGGGTGGTGCGTGGTGATTTGGGGATTGGCGCCGCTGCCGGACGAGCCCGTGGCCGCCACGGTGTGGATGGCGCCGGAGAGCAGCCCCGCGCGCGCCAGCGGCATCAGCCCCAGGGTGATGGTGGTGGCGAAGCAGCCGGGGCTCGCGATGTAGCGCGCCTTGCGGATGGCCTCGCGGTTGAGCTCGGGCAGGCCGTAGGTGAAGGCCTTGTTGGTGAGCAGGTGCGGCGCCGGGTGCTCCGCGCCGTAGTACTTCGCGTAGGCCGCCGCGTCCTCCAGCCGGAAGTCGCCCGACAGGTCCACGATGCGCACGCCCGAGTCGAGGATGTCCATCACCACCTTGGCGGTGGCCTTGTGGGGCATGGCCAGGAAGGCCACGTCCGCGCCCGCCACGGCCTGCACCGGGGGCATTTCCTGGAAGGTCAGCTCCGAGAGCCCCGCCAGGTTGAAATGGACGTCGCCCACCTTCTTGCCGATGTTGTCCACCGACGTGATGCGCACCACCTCCACATGGGGGTGGAAGAGGAGCCGACGGAGGATCTCCGATCCGCCGTAGCCGGTACCCCCGATGAGGACTGCCTTGACCTTGTTGGCCATGTGCGATGTCTCCGAGTGGGACTTCCCGGGCGGGTGTATAGAGGCGCCCCGCCGGGGAATCCACCCCACCGCGATGACACGGTGGGCCACGGACACCCGCCGGGCTCAGGGATAGTTGACGTCCGAACCACTCGACGTGGACACCAGGCGGACCTCGGGCTGGCCCTCGCACACGAGCCGCGCGCCGCTCGACAGCTCGCCCGACACCGCCCCGGTGACGTTGGCGTGCACCCGCGCCCCGCTGCTCGCCTGCACGTGGAGTTCCTGGAGCACGAGCTCGCGCAGGTCCGCGTCCCCCTGACTCGACGCCTCCAGGGAGAGCCGGCCCGCCTCGCCCGCCAGGGCCACCTGGGCGCCACTGCTCACGTCCAGCGCGAAGTCCGCCGAGTCCACCCCCACCGCCCGCGCCCGCGCCCCCGCGCTCGCCTGGAGCCGGTTGAAGCGCGGCGTCACCACCGTGAGGCGCAGGGGCTCGGTGGGCGTGGGCGGGTTCTGCTCCCAGAGCGCGTCGCGCTGCAGCACCAATTGGCCCTGCACCACCTTGGGCTGCAGCCGTTCGAGCAGGTTGTCGTCCCCGCGCAGCACCACCCGCTCGGGCTCGCCCACGGTGATGTCCGCGTGCACCCCGAAGCTCACCCGCACGCCGGTGAAGCCCGTCACCGCCAGCTCCTTGTCCACGATGCGGCCGCTGCCATGGTCCCGCGCACCGCCCTCCTCGCCGCAGCCGGTGAGCGCCAACCCAACCACTCCCGCCCACACCCGCGTCCGGGCACTCCACGAGCGCATCCGCATGACCGACGTCCCCCCGGAGAGCCCGCGGGCCCGCGCCAGTGCGAGCGGACACGACCTCTCCGGGCCTGAATCTTCCCCGGGGCGCGGATTCGGGAAGGTCCCCGGGGGCAGGCCGGCGGATAGGGAACGCGCGGAGCGCTGGCCTCTGAACGAAGGCCGTGAAAGCGTGCCCGCTCATGAGCACGGAATGGAGAATCCGCCCCATCCAGGCGCGGGACGATCAGGCGATGGCCGCGGTCATCCGCGCGGTCATGCCCGAGTTCGGCGCCGACGGCCCGGGCTTCGCCCTGCACGACGTGGAGGTGGACGGCCTGAGCGCCGCCTATGCGCTGCCGGGACGAGCCTATTGGGTGGTGGTGGACGACGCGGACCGGGTGATGGGCGGCGGGGGCATCGCGCCGCTGGACGGGGGCATCCCGGGCATCTGCGAGCTGCGCAAGATGTACTTCCGCCCGGAGGCGCGCGGCCGGGGCCTCGGCGAGCGGATGCTGCGCCAGTGCCTCGCCTTCGCGCGGGAGGCGGGCTACCGCACCTGCTACCTGGAGACGCTGGCGGGCATGACCCAGGCCCAGACGCTCTACCGGCGCCTGGGCTTCCAGCCGCGCGACACGCCCCTGGGCGCCACGGGCCACTTCGGGTGCGATCGCTGGTACACGCTCGAGCTGGGCACGGGCGGGTAAGGCTCAGGGCCGGTTCTTCACCGCGTCGAGGTCCGCGAGGCAGGCCGCGTCGAAGCCCAGGTTGGGCGCGTCCCCGAACAGGCCGATGAGATCCGCCAGGCCGCTGGAGCCCTCGTAGGCCCAGTACATGATGCACGTGTCGCTGGCGTCATGGGCGCCGTGGGTCTCGTCCTTGTGGGGCGTGCTCATGGCGAGGCCGTTGCTCACCAGGCCCAACTGGTGCCCCACCTCGTGCGCCCACACGCCCAGCTCCGCCTTGGCGCATGGGTTGAGCGGCGAGCCCTTGTTGCACAGCGTGTCCATGGTCTGGCGGAAGAGCACCAGGTGCGTCCACGGAAAGGCCAGGCCCAGCACCCGGCCCTGGTCCGTGTCCATGGCCGAGTGCCCATCCACCAGCAGCACGTGCAGCTTGATGGTGCCCACGGGCACCTCCAGCGTGCCGGTCTCCTCCGCGAGCGCGAGCAACTCCTGATTCGTCCACGCATGGTCCTTGCCCTTGCCGGGGAAGGCCTGGTCGACGCGGACCTCGACGCTCTCCTTGTCCAGGATGCCGAGCAGTCCCTTCGTGAGCTTGTCGGCCACGGAGGCCGTGGGCGTGTAGCCGCCCCACCCGTCCACCTCCAGGACCATGCGGGGATAGGGCTGACGGCGGATGTAGTGCTCGAAGCGGGGCACGTTCGTCGTCGGCGTGCCCGCGTCCGGCACGGGCTCTCCGGGCGGCGTGCCGGGCGGCACGCCCGCGTCCGCGGCGGCGCCAGCATCCGGGAGGGGCGTGGGGTCCGGGGAGGAGTCCTCGCAGGCGGACAGGGCCAGCAGCGAGGCGAGCAACAACCGACGGGCGTGCTTCATGGGGCGCCATTCTAACGCCCGACCTCCAGGGCAGCACGGGTGACCGCGCCGGTCACCTCTTCCATCCGACGCCCGGAGTCACCATGCTTCCCGGGGAAAGGACGGTGGGACATGGCGTCAGGAGGTCCTTGGGAGCCCTTCGACATCGACACGGCGCTGGAGCGGGTGCGCACCGCCATCCAGGGGTACGCGGCCGCCGCCATGTTCGAACTGGCGGAGCGCGGGCACGCGAGCCTCTTCGAGCAGCTGGTCGCCTGCCTGCTGTCCATCCGCACCCGCGACGAGGTGTCCCTGCCGGTGTCGCTCCAGCTGCTCGCCCGCGCCGCCACGCCCGAGGCGATGCGCCAGCTCGGCCCCGAGCGCATCGAGGCCCTCATCCGGCCCGTCACCTTCCCCGAGCCCAAGGCGCGCACGATCCACGCGCTCGCGACCCGGACGGTGGAGGAGTTCGGGGGGACGTTGCCGGCGGACGCGCGAGTGCTGCGCTCCCTGCACGGCGTGGGGCCCAAGTGCGCGCACCTGGCGCTCGGTGTCGCGTGGGGTCAGGAGTACATCAGCGTGGACATCCACGTGCACCGCGTCACCAACCGCTGGGGCTACGTGCACGCGCGCACGCCCGAGCGCACCCTGGACGCCCTCGAGGCGAAGTTGCCCCGGCGTCACTGGGTGGAGCTCAACCGGCTGCTGGTGCCCTTCGGCAAGCACGTGTGCACCGGCACGCGGCCCCACTGCGCCACGTGCCCGGTGCGTGCCATGTGCCCCCGCGTGGGCGTGTGACTAGCGGTCCAGCGCGAGCAGCTGCGTCACCCGCCGCGCGAAGCGGCGCCAGGGGTTGGTGTGGCCCCGGCCGCCGCGGTTGAGGGTGATCTCCTTGGCGCAGTTCATGTCCTGGTGCCAGCCCGCCTCCAGGCCCGTGGCGAGGTTGCGGTCGGCCACCACGAGCGAGCCCTCGCGCATGCGGTGCAGGGACAGCGCGTCCAGGTTGGTGGAGCCCACCACGCCCAGCCAGTCGTCCACGAGCACCGTCTTGGAGTGCAGCATGGAGGGCTGGTACTCCCAGATGCGGATGCCGCCCTTGAGCAGCTTCTCGTAGGTGGCGCGCTGGGAGGCGCGGACGATCCGCCAGTCATGCACCGGGCCCGCGGCGAGCACCCGCACGTCCACGCCCTGGCGGCGCTTCTCCAGGAGCTGCTCCAGGATGGCCTTGGGCGGCGTGAAGTAGGCGTTGGAGATCCACAGCCGCTCGCGCGCGGCGGCGAACACCATGCGCAGCATGCGCTCGGCGTCGGAGATGCCCGACACGCCCGAGCTCTCGATGAAGCTCGCGTGCGCGTTGCCGCGCGCCGGCAGGGGCGGAAAGCAGCTCTCCGGCAGCAGCGCGCCGCCACACTCCTGCCACATGCGCGCGAAGGCCAGCTGCATCTCGTGCACCGACGGGCCCTCCACGCGCACGTTGGTGTCGCGCCACTCGGTGGGGCACAGGCCGTCCCCCACCCACGACTTCCAGATGCCGAAGCCCCCGGTGAAGCCCACCTTGCCGTCCACGATGACGAGCTTGTGGTGCGTGCGCCCGAAGATGCGGCCCAGCCAGCGCTCCGACAGCGGCCGGAAGTAGTGCACCTCCACGCCGCCCTGCCGCAGCCGCTGCTCCACCGTGGGGCCGAAGTTCTCCACCTCGCTGCCCCAGGGGTCCACCACCACGCGGCACGACACGCCTTCCTTGGCGCGCTCGAGCAGCGCCTCCACGATGCGGTCGGACGGCTCGCACTTGCGCCAGATGAAGACGACGATGTGCACCGACTCCTTGGCCTTGCGGATGGCGTCGCAGATCTGATCGAACACCAGCCCGTTGTTCACCAGCTCCACCTGGTGTCCCGGCTGGGGACGCAGGCACGTGGACTGGTAGAGCGCGTGGCTGAAGGCCTCGAACCCCGGAGGCAAGCTCATGGGTCCGCGCATCTCGTTGTGATCGTTCTGCGTGTTGGGATCCTCCCAGCGGACCAGCGCCGACGGGGAGGTGTCGAAAATCGAGGAAGGAGAATCCATGGCCGGACAAAGGTATGAACGCCGCCCGCCGCCGGAAGCCCTCTTGTCACGCAGCGTGCACGTGCACCGCGCCGCCACCCGGCCCCCTTTTTCCTCTCGGAGTGCTCGCGATTTCGCATGGAGCGAGAAAGGAGTGCCCACATTGACACTCGTCTGCTTTTCCCGTTTAATCCGGTTGTTCCTGTCAAGAAATTGGCATCTCGCGGGCTGTCCATCGCCCCGGAGTTGGCCCTCGACCCCCGGAGAGCACCATGTCCGTCGAAGCGTTCGCGAAGGTGACCGAAGCCTCCAAGTTATTGGTGGAGCAAGGATTCGCGGGACCCGCGGTGACGAAGGCGCTGGAGCTGGTGGGCCGGGCGCTGGGGGTGGATCGGGCGCTCATCTACGAGAACAGCACCGAGACGATGCCCGGCAAGCGGCTGGCGCCCCTGCGGCACGCCTGGGGCTCGGCGCCCATGCCGCCCCTGCTGCGCACCTTCCCGCTGAGGGATCAGATGCCCGGCTGGGTGGAGATCCTCTCGCGGGGCCAGCCCCTGTGGGAGCTGACGCGCAACGTGCCGGGCTCGCTCAACGTGAACCTGGAGGCGCAAGGGGTGCGCTCGGTGCTGCTCAGCCCCATCAACGTGGGCACGGTGAACGCGCCCTGGTGGGGCTTCTTGCGGCTGGACGACTGCAAGAGCGAGCGGCGCTGGCCGGACGCGGAGCTCACGGTGATCAAGACGCTGTCGCGCTCGCTGTCCAACGCGCTGCGCCAGGACTTGCGGCGCGAGGCCATGGCCCAGACGCGCGAGGACCTGCGCACGATGATGGCCATCTGCGCGACGGGCACGCGCTGAGGCTCAGCGCCGGTCGCGCCGGAGGTCATTGAGGATCTTGCGCAGGTACCAGGCCTCGGACTTGCCGGGGTGCTGCTCCTGGGCGCGGGCCATGTGCCGGGCGAGCGAGGCCTCGGCCTCGGCGCGGGGCTGGTGGATGTGCAGGAAGTACTGATCGCGCAGGCGGCTCGCCTCGGTCCGGTGCAGGAACCAGTAGAAGAACGCGAGGATGAGCACCGCGCCCACGACCAGGATGACGATGTCGGAATTCACGCGCCGAGGCTATCCCGAGTCCGGGAACGCGCCAGCCGCATCCGACATCTGAGGAAGCGCTGAGCCTGATACAAGCAAGTATCCATGAAGCGCCTGCTCCTGCTGCTCGGTTGCGTGAGCCTCGTCCCGGGCTGCGCGCTGCTCGGTCACTTCGGCTACTACAAGCACTCGAAGCCCGACCACGCCCCACCCGAGGCCGCCGCGGCCATCACCTTCCCCGACACCTATGAAGGTGGGACGCGCCTCGATGGGGCCATGATGAGGGCCCTGTCCGTGGCGATGAACGACTACCTCCCGCCCCATGTGCGCGCCGAGGACCTGGAAGGTCCCGAGTTCCAGTGCCTCGCGCGGTGGGAGAACTACCGGACCGTGGTCATGCGCGCGAGCGAGGACCTCATCTTCGTGCTGTTCTCTCCCGACCTGTCCACCTGCGCACCGGGCTTCGCCGTTCCCGACGCGGGCGCTGAGTACGCCCTCGACGGGCAGGGCCGCATCCTCGCGCGGCGATAGGCCCCGCCCGCGTCTCATCCCTCGGGAATTCTCACTTCGACGCTCCGCGGCATTTCGGAGCGCCGCGGCGCGTCGACCGTAGTAGGGTCCGCCGCCCATGAGCGACACCTCGCAACTCAAGGAATTCGCGGGACAGGGTCACGTGTCCCTTCCCCCGGACGGCCACCTGCTCCAGCCCCTGCTGAAGCACGCGCGCGAGACGCCGGACAAGGTCCTGTTCTCGCGCCGCGTGGGCGACCGCTTCGAGCCCCTGACGGTGAAGGAGATCGTCGACACGGTGCGCCGGGTGGCGCGGGGCCTCCTCTCGCTCGGCGTGGAGCCCGGCCAGCGCGTGGCCCTCATGTCCAAGACGCGCGTGGAGTGGGCGCTGCTCGACTTCGCCATCCTCGCCACCGGCGCCACCACCGTGCCCATCTACGAGACCTCGTCCGCGGATCAGGTGGAGTGGATCCTCCAGGACAGCGGCGCGCGGATCGCCTTCTTCGAGACCGATGCCCTGCACGCCCTCTACCGCAAGGCGCAAGACCGGCTGCCGGAGTGCCAGCACACCTTCGTCATCGATCAGGCCGCGCTCGAGCATCTGCAGAAGCTCGGCGACGCGGTGGACGAGGCCCGGCTCGAGGAGCGACTGGCGGCGCTCACCCCCGCGATCCTCGCCACGCTCATCTACACCTCGGGCACCACCGGTCGGCCCCGGGGCTGCGAGCTCACCCACGGCAACATCCGCGTCAACTCCTTGCAGGTGCTCGACCACGTGGGCCGCGTGTTCAGCGGAGAGGATCGCACCCTGCTCTTCCTGCCCCTGGCCCACGCGCTCGCGAAGATCCTCTTCCTCGCGTCCGTGGAGCGCGGCGTGTCCATCGCCTTCGCCACCAGCGCCGGCAAGCTCGTGGAGGAGCTCGCCCTGGTGAAGCCCACCTGGTTCGGCACCGTGCCGCGCGTGCTGGAGAAGGTGTTCCAGACGGCGCGGCAGAAGGCCGAGCAGGCCGGCAAGGAGCGCGTGTTCGACCAGGCCGTGGAGACGGCCGTGCAGTACTCGCGCGATCGCGCCGAGGGTCGGCTGGGGCTCGTCACGCGCATCAAGCACGCCGTGTTCGATCGGCTCGTGTACGCCACGCTGCGCCGCATCCTCGGCGGCCAGCTGCGCTTCCTCGTGTCGGGCGGCGGGCCGCTGCAGGAGCGGCTCAACCACTTCTACAACGGCGTGGGCGTGAAGGTGCTCGAGGGCTACGGCATGACGGAGACGAGCCCGGTGATGACCGTCAACGCCGACCACGCCAATCGCATCGGCACGGTGGGTCAGGCGGTGGCGGGCACCACGGTGCGCATCGCCGAGGACGGGGAGATCCTCGTCCAGGGGCCCCAGGTGCTGCGCGGCTACTGGCACAACGAGGCGGCCACGAAGAACGCCTTCACCGAGGACGGCTGGCTCAAGACGGGCGACCTCGGCCGCCTGGATGCCCAGGGCTTCTTGCGCATCACCGGCCGCAAGAAGGAGATCCTCGTCACGGCCGCGGGCAAGAACGTGGCGCCCGGCCCCCTGGAGGACCGCATCCGCGAGCACCCGCTCGTCAGCCAGGCCATGGTGGTGGGCGAGGGCAAGCCGTTCGTCGCGGCGCTCGTGACGCTGGACCCCGGGGCCTTCACGCACTGGTGCAAGAAGAACGGCAAGGAAGGCCAGACGCTGGAGGCCCTGACCGAGGACCCCACGCTGCGCGCCGAGGTGGAGCAGGCCGTGGAGGGCGCCAACCGCTCGGTGTCGCGCGCCGAGTCCATCCGCAAGTTCGCCATCCTCGCCCACGACTTCACCATCGACCGCAACGAGCTGACGCCCTCCCTCAAGGTGCGGCGCCACGTGGTCAGTGAACACTACGCCCCGGTCATCGAGGCCCTCTTCGCCAAGGGCGGCGGTGACTAGGGCGGTGCGCCTCAGGCGATGATGTTCGGCGGCTGGCCGGGCGTCGTCGGCATGGGCGGCGGCGTGTGGATGCCCGGCGTCGACGTGTCCGGCCCGGGCGAGCCCTCCGGCTCCCGGATCTCCGGCTTGCGGCTGGGCGGCTCGATCTCCGGCACCTGGGGCGTGGGCGGCTCGCGTTTGGGCACCTCGGGCTTGGGCGGCTCGCGCTCGGGAGGAGGCGTGACCGGCTCCTTCTGAGGTGGCGTCCGCGGCTCGGGCTCCTTCACCGGCGCATCGGGTGTGGTCGACGGCTTCTCTGGCATGCACTCCCCTCCTTGATGGGACAAGGTGTGCATGGCCGTCCGGACGGGAAGCCGCGCGCGGCCGAGTGTCCAGCCACGAACGCTCGGCTCACGCGTTGCTGCGCTGGATGAGCCGCGCGTACTCCCAGGTGGGCACCTCCAGGGTGATGAGGTCCGACTCCTCCTCGTAGTGGCGGACCTTGAAGGCCTTGTGCGGCTGGTGCGCGTGCGCCTGGCAGACGGGCACCGGGAGCGTGACGTCGCCGTCGTCGCGCAGCATGCCGCCCACGTGGAAGCGCGTCTCCACGTGGCGGGCGCGCTCGCCGCCGCACAGGGCACAGCACTCGGGCAGGCCCAGGCGCGAGAAGGGCGCGCGCACCACCACCGCGCCGCCCGTGCGCTCCACCGTCACCGGGGCCCGGGGCTCGAGCGCCTCGGCGCGCGCTGACTCCGGCACACGCCACGCCGCGTCCGCGTCCACCGCCAGCCGCTCGCGCAGCCGCTCCAGCGTGTCCGCGCCGAGCGTGCCCGCCAGCAGGCCGTCCACCAGGGCCACGGGCTCCACCGGCTCCCCCGCGCAGTCGAGCCGCAGCGGCTCCCCCGGCGAGGTGCGCCACGCGAGGCCCTGCGCGGAGAGGATGCTCGCCAGATACGCGCTCACCGAGCCGGCCACCACTTCCCGCACGCGCTCGGCCCGGTCCGGCGCCCGGTAGCCCACCAGCCGCGGCTGGATGGCCTCCGCGAAGGGCTCCCACGCGCCCGCGTCCTTCACCAGCGCCGCCACGCGCGCCAGGCTGAAGTCCGGCACCCGCGCCTGGACGCGGCTGGCCGTCTCGTTCCACAGCGCCCGCCAGTGCTCGCCCGCCGCGCTCCAGGGGATGAACTCCACCGCGCGCGGCCACAGCCGCGCCGTGAAGCGCCGCTCCAGCGCCTCCGCGTCCGACAGCAGGGTGTACGCGGGCCGCTCGTCCGGGGGCACGTCCGGCGCCTCCAGCCGCTCGGCGAAGGCGATGCGCTCCTCCAGGCTCGGGTGCGAGTCGTACGGGCAGCTCGCCGGCTCGCACGCGGCATCCCACTCCCGCAGGCCCTCGGCCCAGTCCGCGCTCGCCAGGTAGCGGCGGTAGCCCTCGAAGAGGTTGTCCGGCACCACGCCCCGACTCGCCAGGGGCAGCACCTCGCGCGCCAGGTAGCGGCGCCAGGCGCGCGCGTGCAGGGCCTCCCAGCGCAGGCCGGACAGGTGCGCGCGCTTGCCCGCCAGCCGCACGCTCCACGTGTCCGCCACCAGTTCCTGCCGACGGCTCAGGGCTTGCGTCAGGCGCAGGAAGGTCTCCGGGACCCAGGAGAAGAAGCGCCACCCGCCCAGGGTGCGGATCATCGCCGAGCGCGTGGCGCACAGCAGCCCCACGAGCCGCGTGTCCCCGCCCTGGAAATGGCCGAACTCGTGCGCCACCGCCGCGCGCCACTGCGACAAGTCGTCCACCGCGAGCAGGCCCAGGCCCACGCAGAGCACCCGCTGCCCGCCCAGTCCGAGCACGCCGCCCACCTGGAGGACATACGCGTTCACGTCCTCCACCAGGTACACGGCGTCCGGCATGCGCGTGCCCATGCGCCCGGCCACGTCGCGGATGGCGGCGAACAGCCGGGGATGCTCCGCCTCGGTGAGCCGGAGCCCCGGGGGCACGAAGCGCTCGAAGCGCGGCCAGAGGCTCCACACGAGCGCGCCCGAGCCCGCCAGGCACAGCACGGTGAGCAGCGCGTGGAAGCGGTGGGTCGTGTACAGCAGGTAGGGCAGCGCCAGCAGCAGCCCCGCCACGCCCAGGGCGCCCGCGTAGAACAGCAGCAGGAAGCCCACGGCGGTCATCGCCTGGATGGTGGAGGAGGATCGAGCCCCCAAACGGCGTCTCCCTTCGTGACGCTCGGGAGTCTACCGGCTCGCTCCGCGCCGCGCCCTCCCTTCCAGGGCTCACCCGAAGAGGCGGACGAGCGGGCAAGCCCTCGGTGCGGAAACCATCCCCGGGCCTGTCCGGGTTCCTAGGCGGGCACGGGCGAGGAGACGCGGTGAGACAGCCGCCAGGCCCCCACGGACGCCGCCAGCACGGACAGGGTGACCAAGAGGAGGGCCAGCGCGATGTTGTGCAGCGACTCCTGGAGCCCGAGGGACAGGACGACCTCTGGGCGCACGTCGCCCGCGGACGTTCCGAAGCCGCGGAGCATCGCCATCACGCCGGTGACGAAGCCGAGCGCGCCCGCCATCAACGTGAAGAGCCCCAGACAGAGCATCAAGGGGACATGACGGGCCTCGGGGCGGCGGGCGTAGCGCAGACAAGCGGCCAGCAGTCCGAGCCCCGCGAGCAGCGTGGGGTACATCCCGAATCCTCCAGCAACGAATGCATCCAGCATGGCGGACCTCCGTGGAAAGAGACGCCCGCTCGGACACCCGGCCAGCCAAAGAGTTCCCGCGTCTCCGCTCATGACGGAAACCGGTGGCCATTCACGGGAGCCAGTTCAACAAGCACATTGCCCCTCAGCATGACTGCGGTGTCATACCTCCAAGGGGGTATGGAAAGGGCAGGAGCCGTCCGCCATGTTTTTTGCGTCACTCTCCATGAGGGATGCATGAAGTTTAGCCTACCCGCGAACCACGGTCTTCCTGATGCACTCCTCGGTGACGCGGAGCTCGTTCCCAGAACGAAAGAGGGCGCACCATCCCTGACCGACGTCCAGCATGAAGCATTGAGCCAGGGAGTTGCGCGAGGCGAGTCCCTGCTCGTCGTGGCACCGACGTCCACGGGAAAAACCCTCGTCGGCGTGTGGGCCCTGTCCAGTTGGATCTTCTCGCGCAACTCCCGCCGCGCCGTGTATCTGGTCACGCATCGCGCATTGGCCAGGCAGAAGTTCGAGGAACTTTTGAAGCTTCTGTGTGACCGCCACCTGAATAAGGACAGGACGAGCATCGTCCTGGCGAACGGCGATACCGTCGAGGATGGTGCGGGAAACATTCCGTCGGAGCCCTTGAACTCGTCCATCCTCGTCGCAACCTACGAGAAGTATCTCGCGATGATTTCTGGCACGGGCATCAGCACGGACATGTCCCACTGCGCCATCGTCTGCGACGAAATTCAAATCCTTGGGGATGAGAATCGGGGCCGTAACATCGAGGTCTTGCTGACACTCCTCCGGAAGGCGCGCTGGGGACAGTTTATCGGCCTCTCAGCGGTCATCGACGCGCGCGATGCGAGAGACTTGAAGGACTGGCTCGAAGTCATCCTCATCCGGCTCGAACGCCGGGAGAAGCACCTCCATTACGAATGCCGGACTTCCACACGGGCGCTCACATTCAAGACGGATCAGCCGGAAGCAGGTGTTTCCGAGAGGAACCGTTCACCCCAGGAAGGGTACAACCCCGACACGGTGCTCATGAACCTGGTACAGGACAAGTCGAACCTGCCCATCGTGGTCTTCTGTATGTCCAAGAAGCGGGTAGAACAATCCGTCCAGAACTATGCCCGGGTCCGAGGAGTGCGCTTCTCGCCCAAGCAACCGCTTCTTCCCCCTCTGAGAGAACCCACAGCATCCGCGAGGACACTGTCCAGCATCATTCCTCAGCGGTTCGCCTTTCACACCTCCGACCTGCTTGAGGAAGAACGGATCGTGGTGGAGGAGCAACTAAACTCAAGAAAACTCGATGTGGTCTTCGCGACCAGCACCCTGGCAGCCGGGGTCAACTTCCCCTTCAAAACAGCGGTCTTCGACGACTGGAAATTGTGGGACAGCCGGAGCAAATCCAAGAAGCCCCTGTCCGCGAGCGAATTCCACAACATGGCCGGCAGAGTCGGGCGCATGGGTTCCCAGCACTCGCATGGGAGCGTTATCTTCATGGCCACGGATCAATTCTTTGAGCGACAGACCATCGCGACTTATCTCACTCCCGATCAGACCACTCCCCTCACTCCTCGGATTGATCCGAAGGTATTCAGTCAACTGGCGCTTCAACTCGTCTCCTCGGGCGTGTGCCAGACCGCAGATGACATCGACGAATTTCTCTCGGGTAGCTTCAGCGCGATGAGGGAACGAGGGGCCAACCGCACCGGACTTGCCCACTGGAAGGAATCCATGAGACAAGCCGTCCTCGAACTCAAGTCGTGGGGATTCATCCTATGACGGCGCTCCATGCGACAGAGGTCGGACGGCAAGTCGCCTTTAGCGGACTGCTTCCGAGCACCGCCTCCTACCTCTTGGAATACCTGTCACTTCGTGGCAACGAACTCAGTGCGCTGGTGCCCGGTGGTGAGCAACACCCGGGCGACGCCATGCAACTGAACTACTGCCTGCTCAATGCATGCCTGACCGCGCCCGAGTTCTCCAGCAATAATCGGACACGCACGATTCCCTACGGCTTCGACGAAACCGTCCAGAACGAGCGGGTCGAGCGTTATGCCTCACTGCTCGCGGAGCCTACCTGGCAGGCGTATCGTTCCGCAGCGAACGCCGCCACCCTTCTCATCGACTGGAGCGATGGCGTGCCCATGAACCTCCTGGAGGGACAGCTTCCTGGAGTTCGGGCAGGCACCATCAAGGGCCTCTGCCGAGATGTCTCCTGGGTCCTCTCTGGACTCGCCAACATCCTCGCGGCGGCCACCAAACCGACAATCTCGGTCCAGGAGCGACCCCTGTGCCTGAGGGCTTTCTCGCGCCCCGCGCTCAGCGAACTGCGCAAGCTGCTTGCGCCAATACGCCGGCTCCAATGGCGCCTAGACGTCGGTCTTCCCTCTGCCGTTCTGTGGATGACCCGGCTCAAGACCGCGACCGGAGAGCGCGCTGTCGGTCGGCAAGAAGCGTTCTCCCTCCATCAAGTTGGCCTCGGCTCATTCGAGAGTCTTCGGAGACGAAGCAATTGGAACACTCTCGTTGAAATCCTGACCGCGGATGGCGTGAGTAATCCGCATGAGCGCGCCAAGGAAATCCAACAGCTCGCCAACAACTGGCACACCACCGTTCGCGAGCGGCATCTGCAGCAGCAGATTGACCGCGTTGACGAGGCGGATCGCCACTTGATCGAGGAGTTCTATCGCAGCCGAGGAAAGGAGTTTGAGGTCGCCTTCCAGAACCTTCTGAAGCGTGTGGGGATTGAATACAAGCTGTTCGACGCAGACCAGAAGGCAGGGGCGTTCGACTATCTACTCCAGTTCGACGAGCGGCCGGACGTCGTCGTGGAATGCAAGACCAAGCAGGGAAAAGAACTCGTTGACCTCACCGCCGCCCGGGTCGTCCTCGCGAGTTCAGAGCAATACGGCTATCGGGACAATTTTTGCGTGACGCTCTGCCAGCCGGGAGTCGATCCCAACGTCCCCGAGAACCTCGAATCCATCGCACGGCTGTGTGTCGTGGAAACCCATGATCTCGCTGAGGCATTCACCCGCCTCATGAAGGACTCCATGAGCCTTCAGTCGTTCCATGATTGGTTGACCCAACCCGGTCAGGCCCGGATGGACACACTCATGGTGCACACCCGCTCGGCCATCGAGCCCGAAACCCCTGGTGGGGAGCCGATATGAGCGGACGGCCACAGCTCCTTTCTTGAAACGACAGGAGCCGTTTTCGCCAAGCATGTCATACATCCCGGGCAGATCTTCTCGGGTTGTGAGAAGAAGTCGCTCATGACCTTCCGCCCGTCCCGTCCCACCGCCCCGCTCGCCCTGGCGCTCGGGGCCTCGCTGTTCGTGGCCTGCGCGCACACGGCCCCGGCGCCCAAGATCCCCGAGGCGCCCACCCCCGTGCACCTGCGCCTGCTCGCCATCAACGACTTCCACGGCAACCTCGGGCCGCCCGAGGGCTCGTCCGGGGAGATCCGCACCGGCGACGAGCGCGTGAAGGCCGGCGGCGCGGCGTGGCTCGCGAGCCACCTGGAGCAGCTGCGCGCCTCGGCGCCGGGCGCCACGCTGATGGTGTCCTCGGGAGACCTCCTCGGCGCGAGCCCGCTCGTGTCCGGCCTGTTCCACGACGAGCCCACCGTCGAGGCGATGAACCTCATGGGCCTCGCGCTCAACGCCGTGGGCAACCACGAGTTCGACGAGGGCGCGGCGGAACTCCTGCGCCTGCAGACGGGCGGCTGCCATCCCAAGGACGGCTGCGTGGGCAAGGAGCGCTTCGAGGGCGCGCGCTTCCAGTTCCTCGCGGCCAACGTGGTGGATGCGCGGGGCGCCACGCTCTTCGCGCCCTACGCCGTGCGCGAGTTCGACGGCGTGAAGGTGGCCTTCATCGGCATGACGCTCCAGGGCACGCCGGAGATCGTCGACTCGGCGGGCATCCAGGGCCTGCGCTTCCTCGACGAGGCGGACACCGTCAACGCGCTCGTGCCCGGGCTGCGCGAGCAGGGCGTGAAGGCCATCGTGGTGCTGGTGCACGAGGGTGGCATCCAGCAGCCGGGCGGGACGTATGACGGGTGCGAGGGCCTCACCGGGCCGCTCGTGGACATCGTGCGCCGCATGGACGCCGAGGTGGACGTGGTGCTCAGCGCCCACACCCATCAGGCCTACAACTGCGAGCTTTTCGGCAAGCGCGTCACCAGCGCGGCGTCCTACGGCCGGCTCATCACCCGGATGGACCTCACGCTCGACCGCGCGAGTGGCGACGTGGTGAAGACGGACGCGCACAACGTCATCGTCACGCGCGAGGGCCCCGGCGTGGAGGCGGTGCGCGCGCTCGTCGAGCACTACGACGCGCTGTCCGCGCCACTGCGCGACCGGGTGCTCGGCCGGCTCACCGCGCCCCTGCGCAAGCCGGACGCGAACGTGTGGCCCTCGGGCGAGTCCTCCCTGGGCAACATGATCTCCGACGCGCAGCTGGAGGCCACGCGCGGCGCGGGCGCCCAGGTGTCCTTCATGAACGCGGGCGGCATCCGCGCGGAGCTCGACGCCGGCGACGTCACCTATGGCGAGGCCGTCACCGTGCAGCCCTTCGGCAACGCCCTGGTGACCTTCACGCTCTCCGGCGCCCAGTTGCACGAGCTGCTCGAGTCCCAGTGGCGCGGCGGCGCCACGCACATCCTCCAGCCCTCGCGCGGCTTCACCTATACTTGGCGCGAGTCGGCCCCCGAGGGCCAGAAGGTGGACCCCGCGAGCCTGCGGCTCGATGGCGCCCCGGTGCGCCCCGAGACCCTCTACCGGGTGACGGTCAGCAGCTTCCTCGCGGGCGGCGGGGACGGCTTCCGCGTCTTCGCCCTGGGCACGCATCGCCAGGGAGGCCCGCTCGACGTGGAAGCCATGGATTCCTACCTCAAGGCGCATTCCCCGCTCGCGCCCCCCGCCACGGACCGTATTACGCGCGTGAAGTAGTCACCCGGCGACACTTGGCCCCCCGACGCACGACATTTGCGACCTTCGGCCAAGGCGCGCCGGGAGCGGGAGACACACATACGGGCCATGCGTGTTTCGCGTCCTCAAGTCGTCGGATGGGCCATCCTGTACGTGCTGGTCGCATCGTGTACGCACCAATCCCTGCTCGGCGGCGGCAAGAGCGTCGAGGTGGGCGAGTACCAGGAAGTGCTCAACGGCGTCCGGCTGTACTACCGGGTGGCGGGCGCCGAGGGCCCCGCGTGGCAGGCGCCGGTGCTCTTCCTCCATGGAGGCCCCGGCTACAACAGCTACAGCTTCGCCCGGCTCATGGGCACGCGCCTGGAGAAGGGCCGGCGCATGGTCTACCTGGACCAGCGCGGCTGTGGGCAGTCCGAGCGGCCCTGGGATGGCAACTACAGCCTGGAGGCGCAGCTCGGGGACCTGGAGGCCCTGAGGCAGGAGCTCGGGGTGGAGCGCTGGGTGCTCATGGGGCACTCGGTGGGGGCGACGCTGGCGCTGGAGTACGCCACCCGCTACCCGGAGCGCGTGGCGGGAGTGGTGTACGTGAGCGGCCTGTCGGATGCGCCCGCCTCCTTCGCGAGCTGGAAGAAGGAGCTGGAGCGGCTGCACCCGGGACGGCTGAGCGCCACGGAGCTGCCCGGCGAGCAATCCGACTACGCCCGGGTGATGCGCGCCCTGCGGGGCCTGGATGCCCAGACGTTCTTCAACCAGCTGCAGTTCCACGACGTCGTCTACCAGCAGCAGCAGGAGGCGGTGGACGAGGAGAGCGGCCTGCGCAACACGGGAGAGCTGTCCCGGGCGCTGTTCTCCACGGAGCTGCCCGCCTACCGCTTCGCCGCGGCCGAGCGCGTGCACACGCCCGTGCTCGTCATCGCGGGCCGCCACGACGGCTCCATCGGCGTGGACACCCTGTCGGCGCTCGCCAAGAAGCTGCCGACGGCCACCTACCTCGAGTACGAGCGCAGCGCGCACTACCCCTACCTGGAGGAGGCGGACCGCTTCGAGAAGGACGTGTCGGGCTTCCTGTCCTCGCTACCGTGAGGGCGGGCCGCCGGGCAACACCGGCGTGAGCGGGCCCGAGCCGCCCGTGGCCAGGTCCTCCACCTCGGTGGAGCCCACCACCCGGCCCTGGGCCTCGTCGAAGCTCAGGTCCAGGGCTCGGCCCGAGCCCCGGGGTGCGAGGCCGAAGCGCACCCGCCAGAAGTTGGGCTGCACGCGCTGGGCCTCGGCGACGTCCGCCACCTCGTAGCCGTGGCCGGTGGCGTACTCCTGGCTCAGGCGCACGACGTCGTTGTAGCCCAGCTCCCGCTGCACCGTGGGCGGCGGCTCCGGCACCAGGCGGCGCTCGGGAGTCGACATGCCCGCGCAGGCGGGCACCAGGAAGAGGGAGGACACCAGGAGGGCCACGGGGCGTGCGAGGACCATGATGGTCCAAAGGTGGACACGTCCCCGCGTCCAAGGCGGCCCCTCGTGACGGGCCGCCCGCCGCTCGCTAGCCCTTGGTGGGGGCGGGCGTGGGCACGGCGATCTGCTTGGTCACCACCTCGTCGATGATGCCGTACTGCCGGGCCTCCTCGGCGCTCATGAAGTAGTCGCGCTCGGTGTCCTTCTCGATGCGCTCGATGGTGTGGCCGGTGTGCTTCACGAACAGGCCGTTGATGTAGGAGCGCAGGCGGAGGATTTCCTTGGCCTGGATGTCGATGTCCGCCGCCTGACCCTGCGCGCCGCCCAGCGGCTGGTGGATCATGATGCGCGCGTTGGGCAGGGCGTAGCGCTTGCCCGAGGAGCCGGCCAGCAGGAGCAAGGCGCCCATGGAGGCCGCCTGCCCGACGCAGATGGTGGACACGGGGCACTTGACGTACTGCATCGTGTCGTAGATGGCCAGGCCCGCCGTCACCGAGCCGCCCGGCGAGTTGATGTAGAGGCTGATGCCCTTGTCCGGGTCCTCGGACTCCAGGAAGAGCAGCTGGGAGACGATGAGGTTGGCCACATCGTCGTTCACCGGCGTGCCCAGCAGGATGATGCGGTCCTTGAGCAGGCGGCTGTAGAGGTCGTAGGCCCGCTCACCGCGGTGGGTGGTCTCGATGACGAAGGGAACGTTCATGGCCCGGCAACACTAATGCGCTCCGCGCCCGGACGCCCCCTCGTTCTTCGCGGACCGTACGCCAGCCCACGCTCCGGCCCCCGGACAACCCCCCCGCCAGAGGTGGCCCCGGGGCGGGTCCATCCCCACCTTGCCCCCTGGAGCCCGGCAACGGAGACGGAGGCGGACATGGACTCGTGGACGGAGTGGGTGGGCAGGACGGTGGGACGGCTCTGGGAGCCCCCCTTCAAGGCGGTCGCGGCCCAGCGCCAGGCCCGCTCGCTGCACGCCGAGGGCATCTGCCTGCGCGCCGAGGTCCTGCCCCAGCTCAACGAGCCCGGCTTCCAGGACGTGGCGGCGCGCCTGGCGGGTCCGGCGCTGGTGCGGCTGTCCACCGCCACCTGGCGCGGCGGCAAGGAGTGGCCGGACATCCTCGGCGCGGCGGTGCGCCTCTTGCGCGAGCCGCGCATCACCGAGCAGGCCCACCCGGGGGATCAGGATCTGCTCTTCAGCACCATGCGGCACATGTGGACCCTCCTGCCCGCCATGTTCACCACCCAGGTGCACGACTGGCTGGAGAACGACTACTTCGGCATCGCGCCCTTCGAGGTGGACGGTGGCGCCCGGCTGATGCTGCGCCTCACCACGCCCCGGCGCTCGGCGCCCGCGCGCGGCACGCGGGTGGAGCGGCTGCGCCATGCCCTCACGGCGGGCACCGCCCTGCTCACCCTGGAGGCCCGCTCGCTGGAGGCCGGCCGGCCCCCCACGTGGACGCCCCTGGCGGACCTCTTCCTGCGCGAGGAGGTGACGCTGGACCCCGAGCGCCTGCGCTTCAACCCCTTCCTGACGGGGCTGGGCATCCGGCCCACGGGCTTCCTGCACGCCATGCGGCCCTCGGCCTACCGCGGCAGCCAGGAGGGGCGCAGCGAGCACTGAGTCAGCGCTCGTAGCGCTCGTACTTGAGGGCGTACCCGGGGTCGCCGCGCTCCGCGTCCCGCCGCGCCTCGTAGCGTCGGCGGAACTCCGCGCGCGTCATGTGGTGGGGCAGGCTGAAGCGCTCCAGACGCGCCGGCCCGTCCTCGAAGGTGTCGTCGGCGGACTCGTCCTCCCACTGGCAGACGGGGCAGATGTCGTACTCGCCCCGCCACTCGAAGGTGCGAAAGCCGCAGCACGGGCACGGGTGGGCCACGTCGGGCAGGCCCTCCACCGAGGGCACCTCCAGCCCCAACAGCGCCGCGGCCTCCAGGCGCAGGGCCTCGCCCCGCACGAGCCGCCGCGCGTCCTGCTCGACGAACTCGAAGAAGGCGTCGTAGGTGGAGCGCCAGATCCACGGCGGCGAGCCCGCGCGCTGCAGCAATTCCTCGCGCACGCGCGGGTGCAGGAGCGCCCAGCCCGGGGAGTCCTCGTCCCAGTTCCAGTACGCGGGCAGCGCCCGGAGCTTCTCGTGGGGAGGCCGGCGCGCCACCACCTCGCGGGCGATGAGCTGGATGAGCTGTTCGCGGCGCATGGGGACGGGCCCTATCGGGACACGCGGAAGCCCAGCGCCGCGTCCGACACGGGGACACGCCCGGGAAGCGGCTCCCTGGACGTCAGCTCGTTCATGCGTTCATCCATCGCGTGACCTCCCGGAGAGACGGCCCTGGCCTTCCCGCTACCACATCCCAACTTTGAGCTGGGAACTCCCGCCGAAGGAAGGTCCCCATGGCCCGCCGCGTCATCCCCACCCTCCGCGCCTGGGTGCTCCTGGGCGCCCTGGGCGCGCTCGCCCCACCCGCGCGGGGCTTCGACGAGGCGGCGGCGGAGCGGGCCCTCGCCTTCGCCCGGCGGCAGTTGGAGCACACCGCGACCGACCCCGCCGTGCCCCCCACCCAGTCCCCCAAGAGCAGCCTGGGCGGACCGTGGAAGCGTGTGGCGAACACCGACCGTGTGGGCTGGACCCAGGGCTTCTTCCCGGGCCTGTTGTGGTTCATGCACGAGCCCGGGCGCGAGGCCGTCTGGCGCACCCGGGCGGACACGTGGACAAGGCCCCTGGAGGTGCAGAAGGGCAACCGGGAGACGCACGATCTGGGCTTCAAGTTCATGCCCAGCTACGGCCACGCCTACCGGCTCACGGGCGACCCGTACTACCGGGACGTGCTCCTCGAGGCCGCGCGCTCGCTCGCCTCGCGCTACCACCCGGAGGTGGGCGCCATCGACTGTTGCGACTGGAACGACCCCCCCTGGCGCGTGGCCACCGTCACCGACACGCTGGTGGACCTGGAGCTGCTCTTCTGGGCCGCGCGCAACGGGGGAGATCCGGCGTGGAACGACCTGGCGCTCCAGCACGCGCTCACGGCCGCGCGGGACATGGTGCGCCCGGATGGCGGCACGTGGCACGTGGTGGACTACGACGACACGGGGCGGGTGCGCTCCAAGGAGACCTTCCAGGGCTACGCGGATGACTCCACGTGGTCGCGCGGCCAGGCGTGGGCCGTCTACGGCTTCACGATGGCCTACCGCTACACGCGCGACCCCCGCATGCTCCAGGCCGCGCGCAAGGTCACCGACTCCTACCTCGCCCGGCTCCCGGCGGACGCGGTGCCGCCGTGGGACTTCGACGCGCCCCCGAGCCAGCAACAGAAGGACTCCTCGGCCGCCGCCATCGCCGCCTCGGCGCTCCAGGAGTTGAGCACCTACGCGACGAGCACCGCCGAGGCCCGACGCTACCGCGAGGCCGCCCTCGCCATGCTCGACAGCCTCGCCTCTCCGGCCTACCTCGCCGAGGGCACGTCCAACCCCGGCATCCTCCTGCACGGCACGGCCTTCTACCGCACCCCCCTCAAGCCCTCGGGGGACGACATCGACGCGAGCCTCATCTACGGCGACTACTACTTCGTCGAGGCCCTCGGGCGCTTCCAGCGCGCCGCCGCGGGCGGTTGGCTCTCGGCGCTCGCCTTCCCCGGCGCCCCGCATGCGCTGGGCACGAGCCACACGGGCGTGCGCGTGGTGGACTTCGACGTCACGCCCCTGAGCCAGCCCATCGACGGCGTCATCGGCTACGCGGACAGCGCCACGACCATCACCGGCTACACGGACCTCGCGCTCGCCGTGCGGCTCAACGCCGAGGGCCTCGTCGACGCGCGACGCGGCGACGCGTACGGCGCGCTCGCGGCCGTGCCCTACACGGCCCACAGACCCCTGCACGTACGGTTGTGGGTGGACCTGCCCGCGCGGACGTACAGCGTCTGGGTGACCCCCCAAGGCGAAGCCGAGATTCTGCTCGCCGAGCGCTTCCCCTTCCGCGCGGACGCCCCGCCCACGGACGACCTGGGACAGGTGGCATTCAAGAGCGAGCGCTTCGACGAGGCCTACCGGGTGAACAACCACACCGTGAGGGCCCCGACGCCCCAGGAGCTGCTCGACGGGCGGCCCGCCACGGAGCAGCCGGCCCCGCCCGACGCGACCGCCCCCCTGGCCGAGCCACCGGGCCGCGCCGGCATGGGCTGCCAGGCGGGCACCGGCGCGCTGCTGGGGCTGCTCGGCCTCGTGCCCTGGCTCGCGCGCCGGAGACGCGCGCGATAGAGCGCGACGGGTTCGCTACAGGTTGCCCGTCATCTTCTCCGGGCGCACCCACTGGTCGAATTGCTCGGGGGTGACCAGGCCCAACGCCACGGCGGCCTCCTTGAGCGTGGAGCCGTCCTTGTGGGCCTTCTTGGCGATCTTCGCCGCGTTGTCGTAGCCGATGTGCGGGTTGAGCGCGGTGACGAGCATGAGCGAGCGCTCCAGGTTCTCCTGGAGCTTGGGGCGGTTGGGCTCGATGCCCACGGCGCAGTGCAGGCGGAAGCTGCGCATGCCATCGGCGAGCAGCCGGCAGCTCTGCAGGTAGTTCTGGATGATGAGCGGCTTGAAGACGTTGAGCTCGAAGTTGCCCGAGGCGCCGCCGAGGGCCACGGCCACGTCGTTGCCCATCACCTGGGCGCACAGCATGGTGAGCGCCTCGGACTGGGTGGGGTTGACCTTGCCGGGCATGATGGAGCTGCCCGGCTCGTTCTCGGGAATGACGAGCTCGCCGATGCCCGAGCGCGGCCCGGACGCCAGCCAGCGCACGTCGTTGGCGATCTTGAACAGCACGGCGGCCAGGCCCTTGAGCGCGCCATGGGACTGCACGAGCGCGTCGTTGGCGGCCAGGGCCTCGAACTTGTTGGGCGCGGTGACGAAGGGGTGGCCGGTGAGCCGGGCGAGTTCCTGGGCCACGCGCTCGGCGAAGCCCTTGGGGGCGTTGAGGCCCGTGCCCACGGCGGTGCCGCCGAGCGCCAGCTCCGACAGGTGCGGCAGCGCCAGCTCCAGGTGCTTGCGCGCGTGCTCCAGTTGGGCCACGTAGCCGCTGAACTCCTGGCCGAGCGTGAGCGGCGTGGCGTCCTGCAGGTGCGTGCGGCCAATCTTCACGATGTCCCGGAAGCGCTCGGCGCGCTCGGCGAGCACGTCCCGCAGGGCGATGAGCTCGGGGAGCACGTTGCGCGTGACGGCCTCGGCGGCGGCCACGCTCATGGCGGTGGGGAAGACGTCGTTGGAGCTCTGCCCCTTGTTGACGTCGTCGTTGGGGTGCACGCGCCGCGCCTCGCCGCGCTCGCCGCCCAGGAGCTCCGAGGCGCGGTTGGCGAGCACCTCGTTGACGTTCATGTTCGTCTGGGTGCCGCTGCCCGTCTGCCACACGAGCAGGGGGAACTCCTCGTCGTGCTCGCCGCCGAGCACCTCGTGGGCCGCCTTCACGATGGCCTCGCCCTTGTCGCGCGCGAGCGAGCCGTTCTCCATGTTGACGAGCGCGGCGGCCTTCTTCACCAGGACGAGCGCGCGGATGAGGGCCAGGGGCATGCGCTCGGAGGAGATGGCGAAGTTCTCCCGGCTGCGCTGCGTCTGGGCGCCCCAGAGGCGCGCGGCGGGGACCTCGATGGGGCCGAAGGTGTCCTTCTCGATGCGAACGTCCGGATTGCTCATGGGGCTGCCTCCTCGGCGGGCGAGCCCGCGCGATAACACCGCCCCCTCCGCCCCCGCCCCTGCATCCGTGTTGCGCGGGGCCAACGGCCCTCGCAGGATTCCGCTAGTGGACACTCCCTCCGGTACCATTCGCGCCCTGCTGCTCGCCCAGGAGCGAGGCACTCCCATGAAGCGGGTCCCCGAGGCCGAGGCCGTGGAGGGCCGGGGCTTCGTGGGGGACCGGCACGGCAAGAAGAAGCCTCACGGCAAGCGGCAGTTGCTGCTGCTCGACGAGGCCTCGCACGGCGCGCTGGGCATGACGGCGGGCGAGCTCAAGGAGAACGTGGTGCTCGCGGGCGTGCCCCTGGAAGCGCTGCCCGCGGGCCAGCGCCTGGCGCTCGGCGCGGAGGTGGTGGTGGAGATCACCGAGCCGTGCGTGCCCTGCTCCAAGCTCGAGCGCATCCGCCCGGGCCTGCTCAAGGACTCCTGGGGCCAGCGGGGCCAGCTGGCCCGGGTGCTGCGCGGGGGCCTCGTGCGCGAGGGCGACGGCGTGCGCCTGCTCGACGTCAACCCGGACGCGCCCCGCCCCATCCGCCCCAAGCTGCCCTGAGGCTCAGCGCTCCCAGAGCGCGCCCAGCTCCAGCTCCACCGCCTCGAAAGGCTCGGCGCGGACGCGCGCCTGGTCCACGTGCACGGGCAGCACGCGCCAGTGGCCCTGCTCCCAACGGTAGACCTCCAAGGTCCGGGGCGAGGGGTCCACGAGCCACAGGTGCCGCACCCCCTCGCGGGCATACACCCCCATCTTCCGCGCCCGATCCAGCGCGGCCGTGGACGGCGAGAGCACCTTGCACACCCAGTCCGGCGCCAGTCGGATGCCGACCCCCTCGGGGAGCTCGGGCATGCGCTCCCGGCGCCAGCCCGCCAGGTCGGGCACCAGCACGTCCTCTTCCAGGTGCAGTTCGGGCTCGTCCAGCAGCACCCAGCCGCCGGGTCCGCCCATCCCGAAGTCGAAGGGACCCCCGAGCACGATCCCCAGCCGGGTACTCGCCCGAGCGTGCCGGATCGCGGGCCGAGGGCTGACGTACAGTTCCCCCCCCACGATCTCACCCACCACGTTGGGTGGCAGCTTCTCCAGCTCGGCGTACAGCGCATCCCGTCGCGAGGGCCCGTCCGTCATGCCCTCAGCATGGGGAGTTCCCTCGACGAGTGCAACCCGACTCCGCCCCCTCACCACCCGGTCCTGGTCCATGCGAACGAGTGTGGACCTGACCTCTGACATCACCTCGGCGCACCAGACGGGCCGGGGCCGCCCGTGCCTTTGACCGTTTTCGCCCCCACGTTTTTACAGTTTTAGCGCCCGACGTGTTGACCGCTCCACATCCCAGTCAATCCGCACCGGCCGGGCTTCCCTTCACCTCGTGGAGGGCGCACATTCTGACGCATCGCGTGTTTTACAACGCACCACGCCAAGGGCTTTTGACACGCCGTTCCACACCCACCCTGCCGGAGTCACCCATGTACGACGCCACGACGACGACGAACGACGCCTCGCCCCACGCGAAGCTCCATTCCCAGCGCTTCGAGGGCATCACCCGCACCTACTCCCCGGCGGACGTGGAGAAGCTCCGGGGCTCGCTGCGCGTGAGCCACACGCTGGCGGAGGTGGGCGCCCGGAAGCTGTGGGAGCTGCTCCACACCCAGGACTACGTGGCCGCGCTCGGCTCGCTCACGGGCAACCAGGCGGTGCAGATGGTGCGCGCGGGGCTCCAGGCCATCTACCTGTCGGGCTGGCAGGTGGCGGCCGACGCCAACACCGCCGGGCAGATGTACCCGGATCAGAGCCTGTACCCGGTGGACAGCGTGCCCAACGTGGTGCGCCGCATCAACGCGTCCCTGCGCCGGGCGGATCAGATCGACCACGCCGAGGGCAAGCAGGACCGCTACTGGTTCGCGCCCATCATCGCGGACGCGGAGGCGGGCTTCGGCGGGCCGCTCAACGCCTATGAGTTGATGAAGGCGATGATCGAGGCGGGCGCCGCGGGCGTGCACTTCGAGGATCAGCTCGCGAGCGAGAAGAAGTGCGGCCACATGGGCGGCAAGGTGCTGGTGCCCACGAGCCAGTTCGTGCGCACGCTCACGGCGGCGCGGCTCGCCGCGGACGTGATGGGGGTGTCCACGCTGCTGGTGGCGCGCACGGACGCGGACAGCGCCAAGCTGCTCATGAGCGACGCGGACGAGCGCGACCATGCCTTCATCGACCGCGAGGCGGCGCGCTCGGCCGAGGGCTTCTACCAGCTCAAGGGCGGCGTGGAGTGCGCCATCGCCCGGGGCCTGGCCTACGCGCCCTACGCGGACCTGGTGTGGTGCGAGACGAGCACGCCGGACCTCGCCCAGGCGCGCAGGTTCGCCGAGGGCATCCACGCGAAGTTCCCCGGCAAGCTGCTCGCGTACAACTGCTCGCCGTCGTTCAACTGGAAGAAGCACCTGGACGACGCCACCATCGCCAGGTTCCAGCGCGAGCTGGGGGCCATGGGCTACAAGTTCCAGTTCGTCACCCTGGCGGGCTTCCACGCGCTCAACCACGGCATGTTCGAGCTGGCGCGGCAGTACAAGGAGCGCGGCATGGCGGCCTACTCCGAGCTGCAGCAGAAGGAGTTCGGCTCGGAGAAGGACGGCTACACCGCCACGCGCCACCAGCGCGAGGTGGGCACCGGCTACTTCGACAAGGTGGCGGAGATCATCTCCGGCGGCAGCGCGAGCACGCTCGCCCTCACCGACTCCACCGAGGCCCACCAGTTCTAGCGGCCCGCGAGCCGCAAGCCCACGGGAGCCACCGGCGCGCCCTCCCGGCCGGTGGCGCTCCCGCCCAGCTCCACCACCCGCGCGCCCTTCTCCTCGAAGAGCGCGCGCAGCCACGGGTGGCAGGTGAAGGCGATGACCTGGTGGCGCTCGGCCATGCGCGCGAGCAGCTCCACCGTGCCCCGCGAGCGCCCGAGGTCGAAGTTGACCAGGATGTCGTCCAGGATGAGCGGCAGGGCGCCATGCGTCTCGCCGAAGTCCTGGATGACGGCCAGCCGGAACGCCAGGTAGAGCTGCTCCCGGGTGCCGCGCGAGAGCTGCTCGGGACCGCGCTCGCCGAGGGACCCCGCCACGCGCAGCTCGCGCGAGCCGCCCGCGGGCACGAAGACGCGCCGGTAGCGGCCGTGGGTGAGCGCCGCGAAGTGCTCCGAGGCGAGCTGGATGACCCGGGGCTGCTGCTCCTGCTCGAAGCGCCGCCGGGCCCGGGACAAGAGCTCGAGCGCCAGCGTGTCGCGCGTGTAGCGCGAGGCCAGGTCCGCCGCCTCGGCGCGCAGCCGCTCCTCCTGGATGCGCAGCTCGGCCAGGCGCGTGTCGTCCTCCCACTGCCGCAGTTGGTTCTCCGCGGCGCCCTGCTCGGTGTGCAACTGCTTGAGGCGCCCGTCGAGCGCCGGCTCCTGGATGCGCAGCTGCCCCAGCCGCTCGCGCAGCCGCTCCTCGCCGCCTTCTCCGTCGAGGCTCGCGCGGGCCCGGGCCTCGGACAGCCCGGTGGCCGCCTCGACCCGGGAGGTGCGCGCCTCCACCTGCCGCATCAGCTCCTCGAAGCGCTCGGCCTGCCGGGCGCGCAGGCGGAAGGACTCCTCCGAGTCGCCCCCGCCCTGGGCCAGCAGGGACGCCACGGACTGGGCCTCCGCCTCGTGCAGGCGCGAGAGCCGGGCGTCCTCGGCGTGCAGCTCCTCGGCGCGCGCGCGCAGGGCCCGCGCCTCGGCGTCCCGCGCCTTGCGCTCCTCCAGCGCGGCGGCCACCCGCGAGGCCACGGCCTCCGCGCTCGCCTCGTCCTCCCCCAGCCCGGCGTCGCGCGCCTCGGCGAGCAGGCGGGACACCACGGCCTCGCACCCGGCCGCGTCCTCGGCCAGCGCGCGCCCCTCGGCGTCCAGGTCCACGAGCCGCCGCCGCAGCTCGGCCACGTCCCGCCACAGCGACACCGCCCGCTGGGGGGCCAGGTTCGCCGGCAAGCCCCGCGCGTCGAGCAGCAGGGACAGGTCCCCTCGCAGCGAGCGCACGCGCATGTCGGCGCGCCGCGACGCCAGCTCCGCGGCCTGGACGTCCTGCAGCGCGCTGTCGTGCTCCGCCTCGCGGGCCTCCCGCTCGTGGGCCAGGTGCTCCGCGCGCTCCGCCTGTCGCAGCGCCTCGGCGAGCGCCGCCTCCACCGAGGCGAACCCCGTCACGGAGTCGTCCCCGGTGACGCCCGCCTCGCCCATCGTCCCCGCCAGCTCCCGCTCCACCGCGGCGCGACGCCCCGTGAGCGCGTCCAGGGCGGACTGCACCCGGGCGATCTCCTGGGCATGGTGCCGCTGGCGGACGTCCTGGGCCTCGGCCTGGTGCTGGTGGTGGGCCAGGGCGCCGCGATGCAGGAGCACCATCGGCACGACGAGCGCGAGCGCGCCCAGCAGCGTGAGCAGGCCCGGCCCCACGCCCGAGGCGACCCCCACCCCCAGCGCGCCCACCAGGGCCAGACCCACCGCCACGCCCACCCACACGGACGTCGGCGCGGCCCCGAGCGGCGGCTCGGCCTGGGCCCGCAGGGCCTGGAGCCGCTGCTGCAGGTCGGCGCGTTGCGCGAGCACCTGCTCGCGCTCCATGCGCAGCAGCCGTGCCCGGCCCAACGCCATCTGCCGCTGACGCACCTCCGCCGGGGACAGGGTCGGCGGCTTGCCGCGCTCGCCCTGGAGCCGGGACAGCCCGGACGCCAGACGCTCCCGGGCCGCGCGGGCGCGCTCGAGCACGCCTTCCGCCTCGTGGCGCTCGCCCTCGGCCCGCGTCAGCCGATCCGCGAGCGACTCCAGCTGTCCCCGGGCCGCCGCGCCCAGCTCCAGGGCCCGCACGCCGTCCGCGTCCAGCTCCAGCCCCAGCCCCTCCAGGGCCCGCAGCACCTCCTCGCGCCGCGCCTCGAGCGCCACGCGGCGGCCCGGCAGCGTGCGCAACGGCTCGGCCCGGGAGGAGAAGGCCGTCAGGGCCGCTCGCAGGGCGTCCTGCCGCGCGTCCACGGGGGACACCTCGGACAGCCGCGCCGCCTCCCGCTCGGCCGAGTCCCGCTGGGCCCGCGTCCGATCCCGCGCCGCGTGAGCGTCCTTGCGCCGCTGGAGCAGCTCCTCCAGGCGCACCACGCCATCGCGCGGGAAGGTGGCCAGATCGGGCAGTCCCGCCAACTCGTGCTGGAGCCTCGCCAGCGCGCCCAGGTCCCCCAGGGCCTCCTCCAGCCGCGCGAGCCGCCGCAGCTCACGCTGGGTGAGCTCGAGCGTCCCGCGCGTCTCCTCCAGCTCCCGGCCCAGGGACAGCAGCCGCGCGCGCTCCTCCAGGTAGCGCGCGGGCCGATCCTCCAGGGCCGCGAGCTGTCCGCGCACGGCCTCCAACCGGTTGAGCACCTCGTTGAGCCGGGGCTTGCGACCGCCCTTCTTGAACAGCTCGCCGGTGCGCTTCTCCAGCGCCTTCTCCACCTCGGGCAACCGGCGCGCCCCCCGGAGTCCGGCGGCGAAGAGCGCCCGGGAGACGCCGTCCTCCTTGGACAGCCGCTCGAAGCTCGACAGCTCGTCCAGACTGAAGGCGAAGACCTCGTTGAACAGCTCCGCGGACACCTGGGCCCGCGCCTCGGCCAGCACCGACTCGGACAGCGTCAGACCCTCGGGGCTCGACACCGACAGCGTCTTGCCCCGGCGGCTCGCGGCGCGGCGGATGACCAGGGGCCCCGCGGCGGAGCTCACGCACAGCTCGCCGCCCCAGGTGCCCGACTCGGGCTCGTAGCGCGCGTCGAAGCCGAACAACATGCCCCGGAGGAAGGCGAGCAGCGTGCTCTTGCCCGCCTCATTGGGGCCGTACAGCAGGTTGAGCCCGGGCCGCAGCTCCCACTCGGCGTTCGTGAAGTGTCCGAAGCCCTGGATGCGCAGCACGTCGATCCGCAGTCCGCCCCTCATGGGCCGTCCTCCTCGTGCAGCGCCTCCACCAGCCGCGCCCCCGCCTGGCTCACCCAGCCCGCCTGGGGCGTCTCCAGCACGTCCACGCCCAGACGGCGCAGGCGCAGGCGCAGCGCGCGCAGCTCCGCGCTCTCGTCCCACAGCGCCTCCAGGGCCGCGGGGTCCGCACTCGTGGCCTCGGCCTCGGCGAGCAGCGTGCCGGCGAAGCCGCCCCCCAGCCGCGCCGCCACCAGATCCAGCTCGGGCCGGCTCGTGTCGCGCAGGGACTCGAGCAGCACGGGGGGGTGGCGCTGGGCGAGCTGCTCGCGCAGCTCCGCCTCCAGCTGGGCGAGCGCCTCGGGCGGGGACAGCTCGCGGTGCAGCGGGCCCCGCCCCACGAGGGTGAGGCGCACCGCGTGCCCGTCCAGGGTCTCCGCGCACGCCCCGTCCACGCGCTCGACGAGGGCGGCCAGGAGCGCGTCGAGCGAGCCGATCCCCGCGAGCGACACCTCCAGGCGGTGCCAGCGCACGCGGTCCACGGGCACGAAGCGGCGCTGCGAGCGGCCCTCCTCCACCTCCACCAGGACACAGCCCCGCGCGCCGGTCTCGTTGACGTGTCGGCCCTGGGGGTTGCCCGGGTACACGGCCACCGCGCCGTTGGGCAGCGGGTACTCGGCGCGGGTGTGCACGTGGCCGAGCGCCCAGTAGTCCAGCCCCCGCGCCGCCAGGTCCTCCAGGGTGCAGGGGGCGTAGTTGGCATGGCCCTCGGCGCCCCCGAGGTTGGCGTGCAAGAGGCCCACGGTGAAGCCGGGCGCGGTGCGGTGGAAGCGCGCGGACAGGTTCTCGCGCACCTCCACGTCCGGGTAGGACACGCCCTGCACGCGGCAGAGCACCTGTCCCTCGCGGCGCACCTCGACCTCCTCCCACGCGGCACCGAACACCTTCACCGAGTCCGGCAGGGCGAGCGTGCCCCGGTCCCCGCTGAGCGGATCATGGTTGCCGTGGACGATGAACGTCTGGATGCCGGCGGCGTGCAGCCGCTCCAGCTCGCGCCGCAGCGCCAGCCGCGCGCGCACCGAGCGGTCCTTGAGGTCGAACAGGTCGCCCGCGAGCAGCAGGAAGGTGACGCGCTCGCGCAGGCACACGTCCACGATGCCGGTGAAGGCCCGGAAGGTGGCCTGCTGGAAGGCGCCCAGCAGGGCCGACTCGACGGGCACACCTCGGAACGGGGTATCCAGATGCAGATCGGCGGCGTGGACGAAACTGAAGCGCATCGTGGATGAAGCGTAGCCCCCCGGCAGGGGGAGCTCCCATCCCCCCGTCCCCGCGGACAACGACCCGCGT
Source organism: Archangium primigenium (assembly GCF_016904885.1). Lineage (NCBI taxonomy): Bacteria > Pseudomonadati > Myxococcota > Myxococcia > Myxococcales > Archangiaceae > Melittangium > [Archangium] primigenium. Next base: position 1,913,495 of record NZ_JADWYI010000001.1, on the reverse strand, counting down.
TCACTGAATGTATGAATCCTGAACGGAAATCTTCCAACGGACCAGAATCCGACATCCACCCGCACCGGAGTCCCTCTCGCGGAGCGAAAACGCCCCGCACGAGGGGTCGCGCCCTCCTCCTTCGTCGCCTGTTGCTCGTGCTCGCCTTGAGTTGCGCGGCATGTGCCACCGTGCAGCACCCGCCGATGGACCCCGTCCTGATGAATGCCCGGCGGTCCATCGCCGAGGGACTTCGACTCAAGGAGCAGGGTCACTACGCCCAGGCCGTTCCCCTCGTCACGGACGCGATGTCGCGCCTTCGCGAACGTTTCGGACCCATCCACCCAGACATCGGTCGGTGCCTGGAGCTCCTCGGCGGCATCTACTGGCGACAAGGCAATTACGCGGAAGCCAAGCGGCTTCTCATCCAGGCCGTCTGCGACCAGGAACGGGCACTGGGCAAAACCCATTGGGGTGTCGCCAATCCCCTCATCACCCTCGCCAATTTTCATGCACATCAAGGCGATCTTACCCGCGCCGAACGTCTCTACCTGCGCGCGATCCAGATTCGAGAGGAGGCATTTGGGCGAAGTCATCCCCAGGTCGCCAAGGTCCTCAACAACCTCGCCCATCTGCATGAAAGGGCACTCTCCGACAAGGCGGCAAAAGCGCTGTACGAGCGCGCCCGACGCATCCTCGAAGCAGCACCCGGTGAGCACCACCGTCATGTTGCCGCGTCCCTGGCGGGCCTCGCCAACATCTCCATGCGCGAAGGACAACTCCAGCGTGCCGAGAACCTCTACAGCGAAGCCCTTGCCCTCCAAGAACGGGAATTCGGACCGAATCATCCCTCCGTCGTCCAATCGCTCAATGACCTCGCGAGATCACTGACCGCACAGAAGCGTCTCGACGAAGCATTGCCACTCATCGCGCGCGCGCTCGCCTTGAGAGAAGAGCATGTGAAGCGTGAACTCCGCTCTCTGCCAGAAGCGCCCATGACACGTGTTCTGTCCACGCTCCGCATCGACGAGGAAGCCCTCTTCAGGCTTGTCCGCGCCGATCTGGCGAATGTTCGACTCCAGCGACTCGCGCTCTCCGCGACCGTCCACCGGAAGGGCCGCGCACTCCAGGAGAGCGCACTCAATTTTCGCACCATCCACCAAGGTGCCGCCGACAAAAACCTCCTGTTGTCGTTCGCACTATTGTCCGCCATGCGAGAGAAGATTTCCGAGGCGATGCACGCGAACACAACTCCGTATCTCGAATCAGATCAATCACCCCGAAGCGCGGCTCCGCGAAGTTGGATAGGGGTCGAGTCCATACAAAATCGGATTGATGTCCATCGCCGAAAAGAGAAGTCAGCGCGCAAAGTCAACTCCAGGTATTTCTGGCTGCCGAGTGAGGATCCCGCCACCGACAGCGCCTTATGTGACATCTGCGCACTGCGAGAACTTGAGAAACAACTCGCCAGCAGGAGAAGCACATTCCAGACAGATTATCAATTCAGTACGCGCTCTGGACTTCGCGTCTTCAAGCAGCCTGGTGAATCCGATTGGAATAGGACCCAACGGCTCATCGAGCTCACGGAGTACATCGAGGAGAAAATCGCCAAGCAGTCCGCGTCAATCCGAGCGAGCACCGCGACGGACGACGACCCCTCAAAGCTCTTGAGCCAGATCGCCAAGCGACTTGCTCCTGGCAGCGCACTCATCGAATTCGTCACGTACACCGACGAGCCGATCGTCCCTCGAGCCGACGATCCACTCGGGCGCCAGCGACGCATGTATCTCGCCCTGGTGCTCTTTCCGAACGGAAGCACCTCCGCCCTCGACCTGGGCCCCACCGCACCAATCGACGCGGCCATCCACGCCATGCACCAAGCCATGGATACGAAGGGAGAAGCCTACCTGGTGCCGACCCAGACACTCTACGATCTCATCTTCCGTCCCTTGGAGGAAACGCTTGGCGGGCGTCGCCGCCTCTTCGTTTCCCCCGAGGGCCCACTGGCCCTGGTCCCCTTCGCCGCGCTCCACGACCGCCAACAGTTCCTGGTTGATCGCTTCGACATCACCTATCTCATCTCGGGCAAGGACCTGCTCACCTCGCGCGAAGACATCGCCCCCGCCCGTTCCGTCTCGGTCCTGGCCGCTCCCACCCTCGGCTCCGCGTGGGCCGCCCTGCCGGGTGCGCGCGACGAGGCCAACGCCATCCAAAAGCTTCTTCCACAAGCCAAACTCATCCTGGGACGTGATGCCACCAAACAGGCACTGAAGAGCATGGCTCCACCCGGCATCCTGCACATCGCAACCCACGCATTCTCGATGTCATCGGCCCCCCGACCCGAGAAGGCTCGCGCGGCGGTCGGCTTTGGCATGGGAAGCGACGGGGCATCGCCCCGATGGACCTTCGACCATCCCCAATTGCGCGCGGCCCTGGTGCTCGCGAGCCCTCCTCCGCCGGACACGACAGCCGGGAGCACCCCACCCGAGGATGCTTGGGTGACACCCATGGAACTGTCGGGCTTGAACCTGTGGAGGACACAACTCGTGGTGTTGTCCGCATGTGACACCGGCCGGGGTGATGTCCTCTACGGGCAAGGTATCTACGGTCTGCGGCGAGCCCTGGTGATCGCGGGTGCGCAGACCGTGGTGACGAGTTTGTGGAAGGTCAACGACGAGACGACCCGACACCTCATGGAGCTCTACTACCGGGGCCTCTTGGAGGGGCAGGGCCGCGTCACCGCGCTTCACTCGGCCATGAAGACGCTGCGCCAGACCCATCCGCATCCCGCCCACTGGGCCCCTTTCATCGCCATCGGGCAGGATGGCCCGCTCCAGGGCGTGGGTCCCTTCCAGCAGAATCGCGCGTCCCCTTCGCCCGAGCCCTGTACTCACATGCCCGCGCGCGGCACGGGCAGTTGTTGCGCACGGGGCTCCGCCACGGCCGAGTGACCCCGCCACGGATTTCCGTGGGGCCCGGGACAGGCCCGTCCTGACCTGCATGCGGAAACCCTCGCGCCCGCCGCGTTCCCGTGCTGGCCCAGCCCTTGCTTTGGCGTCCGCGCCACGAAGAAAGCCGAGGGGGCGCGTCGAATGAAACCGCTGTGCGTGGCACTGTGTCTGGTCGCGGGTGGGGCGTGGGCCCAGGAGGAGGCAAAGGCGCCCGAGGAGCGGCGCCCCGCGTTCTGGCTCCAACCCGTGGCGCCCATCCTGGTCAACGCGGCGTTGTTCACGGACGGCGCCTACATCGCCACGCTTCCCGTGGGCCTGAACCTCCCCATGAGCAGGCGTTGGGACCTGGTGCTCGAGCTCACGCCCATCCTCAAGAACCACCGCTATGGAGGAGGCGCGGTCGCGATGGCCGCGGCCGTGGGCACCGCGTGGTTCATGCAGCAGCGGCCCGCCCATGATGGCTTCTTCCTCCAGCCCAAGCTCGTGGGTGTCATCGCCTACGACAGGCGAAACGACTTCTCGGAGAGCTATCAAGGGCCCTTCAACCCCGTGGAGAAGCAGCTCTCCCTGGGGCTGGACCTCGGCTACCGCATCGCGGTGCGGGGCGGATTCCTGGACCTGCTCCTGGGGGGCAGCGTGGGGTGGGGATGGAACGTGCCCTCCTCGGACAACAGCCTCTTCCTCTCCCTGGCCGAGCAGCTGCCCAGCGGGTACCGCGAGGATAAGCGCGTCTGGGATCCCAACCTCCATCTGCTGCGCATCGGCCTCACGCTTTGACCCGAACCCCGAGCACACCCATGAACGCCAAGGGATTGCATCGATTGAGCCCCCTCTGCGGGGTGTTGTGTCTGGTCGCGAGCCTGTCGTGGGCCCAGGCGGAGACGAAGGCCCCGGAGGCGCAACGCCCCTCCCTCTGGGTCCAACCCGTGATGCCATACTTCCTCAACACCCTCTTCATTCCGCGGGGTGAGTACCTGGTCACGCTCCCCATGGGACTGAGCCTCCCCCAGCGGGGCAAGTGGAAGCAGTGGGAGCTGATGTTCGAGATCACGCCCATCTACCGAAGTGACCGGGCGACCTATCCGCGCACTCCGGTGAACAAGGTCTTCGCCTTGGCCCTCGCCGGGGGCGCGGCCTGGTTCAGCCACGAAGGCGCCACCCACCAGGGCTTCTTCCTCCACCCCAAGCTCGTGGGCGCCATCAGCCATGACCCCCGAGGGAGCCCCCTGCCGAGCAGGAGCCTCTCTCTGGTGGCGAGCCAGCTCACGCTTGGACTGGACATCGGTCGTCGCTACGCGTTCCGCGGAGGCCATCTGGACCTGCTCGTGGGCGGCAGCGTGGGCTGGGGATGGAACGTGCCCGCGGAGTCCCCCAGCCTCTTCTACTCCGTCATCGGAGGCCGGTCCCCGCGCCGCACGAGCAAGCTCGTCTGGGATCCCAACTTCCACCTGCTGCGCATCGGCCTCACGTTTTGAAACCATCCCCCCGGAGAAGCCTCGGATGAAAGCATTGTGCGTGGCGCTGTGTCTGGTCGCGGGCGCGTCGAGCGCCCAGGAGGAAGCGAGTCGCCCCGAGCCACACCGGCCGGCCTTCACGTTCCAACCCGTGGCCTCGCTCCTGGTGCTCACCCGGGGCGCGAGCCTTGACGAGTCCTTGCTGTTCATGCTGCCCGTGGGCATGAGCGTTCCCCTGGAGGAGCGCTGGAGACAATGGGAGCTGATGCTCGAGCTCACGCCCATCTATTCACAGGGCAGCGCGAGCAGATGGAGCCTCGCGCTGGCCCTGGCCGCGGGCGCGACCTGGTTCAAGAACGACACGTCCCCGCACCAGGGCTTCTTCCTCCAACCCAAGCTCATGGGCGTCATCCTCCGAGACATGTCCGACAGAGACAGTCAGCGCTCGTCCATGGCGACCCAGGTCACGGTGGGACTGGATATCGGCTACCGCGTCCCCGTCGAGATCGGCCAGTTGGATTTCCTCGTGGGAGGCGGCGTGGGCTGGGGATGGAATGTGCCCCGGGACGCCCCCAGCCTCTATCTTCCGCTGTTGGGCTCCAGCTACGGCTACGACCGCACGAACAAGGTCGTCTGGGATCCCAACCTCCACCTGGTGCGCCTCGGCTTCACGCTCTGAGGCCCGCTCAGACCTTGAGCATGTCGCTCAAGGCCCGGAGCGCGGCTAGGACGTGGCGGCGGCTCGGGGAGTACAGGAAAAAGCCCGGGAACGGGGGACACCAGTCCGCGAGCACCCGCACCAAGAGGAGCCCCACGCCGTCCAGGGCCGCCCGCCGCATGAGCTCGGAGTCCTCGAGCACCAGCGGCCCCTGCACCGCCCCCATCGAACCGCAAGGCCGTGACGTCCTCCCCTGTCCGACCGAAACCCTTTCACCACAACGGTCTTGCGCCAGGGGCCATTCCGGCTCACGGAGATCAAGACGGCGATCCTCTCCCCGTCATGAATTCCCTACCAACCCAAGTGAAAATGTGTCAGGTCGCCGCCCTGAAGTGTTTGCCCTCTGACACCTGGGATCGGACTGAATCATGATGACACGGTACCCGCTCTTGGTAGTGCTTGCGCTGCTCGTCGCCTGCGGAGACAACCAGAAGCCCAACCTTCCTCCCACGATCGCGGACGTCGACGTCACGACCCTCGAGAACACCCCGGTGGTCATCACCGTCTCCGCGCAGGACGCGAACGGTGACACGCTCGAGGTCACGTTCGCCCCCCCCAACCACGGCACGCTCGCGGGCACGGGTCCCTCGGTGACGTATACGCCCACGGCGAACTTCAGCGGGGAAGACGCCTTCAAGGTCACGGTCTCCGACGGCAAGGCCACGGCCATGGCCACCGTCCGGGTTACGGTTCAAGAAGTCAACAGCGCTCCGGTGGCGGGAGATGACACGGCCACTACGGACGAGGACGTGGCCCTGACGCTGGCGGCCAGCGTGCTGCTGGCCAACGACACCGACGCGGATGGAGACACGCTGACCCTCAGCCGCGTGCAGAACCCGAGCGGCGGCGCCGTCGTCCTCTCCGGCACCACCCTCACCTTCACCCCCGACGCCAACTTCAACGGCACGGCGAGCTTCGAATACGTGGTGACGGACGGCAGCGCCAACAGCATCGGCCGGGTCACCGTGACGGTGGACCCCATCAACGACGCCCCCGTGGCCACCCCCGTCACGGTCTCGACCCCGCAGAGCACCAGCGTCACCATCACCCTGGTCGCCACGGACGTGGACGGCGATGCGCTCACCTTCACCACCACGACCCCCGCCCACGGAACACTGTCCGGGACGGGGGCGACCCGGGTCTACAGGCCGACCCCGGGCTTCTTGGGACAGGACACCTTCACCTTCGAGGCCAGCGATGGTTCGCTCACCTCCAACACCGCCACGGTCACCCTCACGGTCACCCCGCCCCCCGTCTGCGGCGACGGCACCACGGATCCGGGCGAGGTGTGCGACGACGGCAACCGGACGGCTGGAGATGGTTGCCGGGCCGACTGCCGCGGCGTCGAGGTGTGTGGCGATGGGCTGGTGGACAGCACCGTGGGGGAGCAGTGCGATGATGGCAACACGGCCTCTGGGGATGGCTGTGACGCCACGTGCAAGCTGGACACCTTCTCCACTGTTCCGGCCCAGCTCATCAGTGGGACGTTGAATTGCACCACGCAGGTCTCCAATTCGGGGCGCAAGGTGGCGGTGGATGCGCTGGGCCGCTTCTTCGCGGTCATGCGATGCAATAACACCGTCCATGTCAGCGTGAGCGTGGACCGCGGACAGACCTGGGTGGGCCCGACCTCCCTCGGCATCTCCAACGCGTCGGAGGTCGCGATCGAAGGGGGGCCCACGGGAGTCGCCTACGTCGTGGCCGCGGCGAGCCCGGGCAAGCTGCTCTTCACCCGGACCCTGGACGCGGGCGCGACCTGGGAAGGCCCCCGGGAGCTCACCAGCGTGGCGACTGCCACCCTTGGCCTGGACTCCCTGGGTGACGCCATCTACATCTCCGCCAAGGTCAACGGCACCACCCTGCGCGTCCTGCGGAATTTCTCGCGGGGGGAAGACGCCTTCGAGTCCACGGATGTGACGCAAAACAGCGCCTTTCACGACCTCGTCGTGGACAAGATCAGCGCGGATGTTTTCTCGGTGAGCGACAGCCCGGCGTTTCGCATCCGCCGCAGCAGCGACATGGGCATCAGCTTCGGTCCCGAGAGCACCCCTCCCGGACAGGCCTTCTACTCGGACTGGACGGGGTCGAACGGGTTTCTCTACGCGGTGGGCACCAATGGCGATGACAACGTCGATGTCATCCCCGTGTCGGCGCCCGGGACGAGCACCCAAGTGACCGGCCTGCCCACGGACGTTGGCGCCACCTCCAACCGGGCCATCGACGCCGATGCCCTTGGCAACGCGTATGTCGTCACGGGCCGCAACACGGGCGACGTCCAGCTTGATCGAATGCGCGTCGGGGCCACCTCGATCAGCGCGGCGGACGCCCGGAGCATCGGTGCCGGTACGTTCCCGGCGGTCGCGGCGCTTCCCTCCAACTCCGGCGCATTCGTGGCCTACACGAATGGCACCAGCGTCTACGGCGCGGTCGTCGCCTACTGAGACCCAACCCCCGTCATCGCGTCCTTTCAGAGGTCATGTTCATGCGGAAGTTCGTTTTCGAATCGTGGATGTCAGCCGTGGGGTGGGTGTTGGCCACCTCGGGCCTGTGGGCGGTGCCCTCCGCGCGGGCCGAGGAGCGCACGCCGGAGGGCCGCCTGGAGGCGGGCCTCTTCGGGGGCGTGCATTTCTTCTCCAGGAATGGAGAGCTGGGCGTGGCGGACTATCCGGGCCTGGTTCCCTCGCTCCGCCACTCCGGTCTGGTGGGAGCACGGCTGGGGTATGAGCTGCGCTCCCGCCTGTGGGTGGAGGGCGAGTTGGCCGCCATTCCCACCTCGGACACCTTCGCGGGCACGCCCGTCTTCGTGCTGGGGTGGCGCGCCCACGGCCTGTTCCACTTCTGGAACCCGGGGCGCTGGCGGCCCTTCGTGCTCGCGGGCCTGGGCGCCCACAGCTCGTTCACGGGCCGCACCGGCGTGGATCAGGTGGGGAATGACTCGGACTTCGCCTTTCACTGGGGCCTGGGGCTCAAGTACGACCTGGCGCCGCGGCTGTCCCTGCGGGCGGATGCGCGCCACCTGCTCCCTCCCTCCCGCCAGGGCATGGGCGTCACGAATGACTTCGAGTTGCACGCGGGCCTTTCCTACCGTTTCGGTGGAGCGGCCTCCGTCCAGTCGCCACCTGCCGGACCCCGGGACACGGATGGGGATGGCATCACGGACGACACGGACAAATGCCCCCTGGAGGCCGAGGACAAGGACGGCTTCCAGGACGAGGACGGCTGCCCGGATCCCGACAACGACCAGGACGGCGTGCCCGACGCGGTCGACCAGTGCGTGAACCAGGCCGAGACGGTCAATCAGGTGGACGACGCGGACGGTTGCCCCGAGACGGACGAGGACGGAGATGGCGTCCTGGGTTCCCAGGACAAGTGCCCCCTGGAGGCGGAGGACAAGGACGGCTTCCAGGACGAGGACGGCTGCCCGGACCCCGACAACGACCAGGACGGCGTGCCCGACGCGGCCGACCAGTGCCCGACCGAGCAGGAGACACGCAATGGCTTCCAAGACGGGGATGGATGCCCGGATGAGCTGCCAAAGGGCGTGCAGCGCTTCACGGGTGTCATCAGCGGCATCCAGTTCAAGGCGGCCTCGGACACCATCCAGGCCAGCTCACACGCGCTGTTGAACGAGGCGGTGACGGTCCTCAAGGAGCACCCGGACGTGCGGCTGGAGATCTCCGGACACACCTCGGCGGACGGAGACGCGCAGCTCAACCAGGACCTGTCGCAGCGGCGGGCCGAGGCGGTGAAGCAATACCTGCGGGCCAGGGGAATCGAGGCGAGCAGGTTGTCGGCCCAGGGCTTCGGTTCCTCCCGTCCGCTGGCGCCGAACGACACGGCGGCGGGGCGCGAGAAGAACCGGCGCATCGAGTTCCGACTCCTCCAGGACAATCCCGCGGCGGGGAATACCTCCCCCAAGGAAGAATAGGGCCGCGCTCGCGAAGCCCCAGGGTCACCCCTTGGCTTCACGCGCCGAGGCCCGCTCAGACCTTGAGCATGTCGATCAAGGCCCGGAGCGCGGCCGGGACGTGCCGGCGGCTCGGGTAGTACAGGAAGAAGCCCGGGAACGGGGGGCACCAGTCCTCGAGCACCCGCACGAGCCGCCCCTCGCGCAGCTCCTCCGTGACATGGCTCTCCATGGTGCAGATGAGCCCCACGCCATCCAGGGCCGCCCGCCGCATGAGCTCCGAGTCCTCGAGCACCAGCGGCCCGTTCACCGCCACGGTGTGCTTCTCCTCGCCCCGCTCGAACTCCCAGCGCACGAGCGCTCCCGTGGACAGGCGGTAGCCCACGCACCGGTGGTCCTTGAGGTCCAGCGGTCCGCGCGGCGGCGCGCGCTCGCGGAAGTACGCGGGGGAGCCCACGATGGCCAGACGCTGGTCGGGCGTGACGCGCACCGCGACCATGTCCTGGCCCACGTTCTCGCCCAGCCGGATGCCGGCATCGAAGCGCCGGCCGACGATGTCCACCAGGGCGTCCTCCACCGTCACCTCCAGCGTGACGTCGGGGTAGGTCCGGGTGAACTCGCCGAAGCGCGGCGCCAGGACCCCCAGGGCCACCAGGCGGGGCATGTTGAGCCGCACCGTGCCCGTGGGCTTGCCCCGGAAGTCGTTCACCGTCTCCACCGCGCGCGAGATGTCCCCGAAGGCCGGCGCGAGCTGGCTCAACAGCTGCTCCCCGGCCGCCGTGGGCGACACGCTTCGGGTCGTCCGGTTGAGCAGGCGCACCCCGAGCCGCGTCTCCAGCGCCCGCAGGGAGTGGCTCACCGTCGACGGCATCAGCCCCAGCCGCGCCGCCGCCCGCCGGAAGTTGCGCTCCTGCGCGACGGCGACGAACGCGGCCAGCTCGGCGAACTCGGATCCCTTCATTGGTGGCTCCTGACCATCAGTGCATACGGCAGTCCCCGCGTTATCACCAGCAGTTCCGCCCTCTACCTTCTCTCCATCCCCCTCCCGGAGAGACCCCCATGACGCCCCCCACCCCCGCCGCGCCCTCCACCCCGCCCTCCCGCCGGCTCGAGGGCCGGGTCGCGCTCGTGACGGGCGGAGGCACCGGCATTGGCCGCGCCGCCGCCCTGGCCTTCGCCCGGCAGGGGGCCCGGGTCGCGCTGGCCGGCCGCCGCGAGGCGGAGCTCGCCGACACGGCGCACCAGATCGAGGCCGAGGGCGGCACCGCCCTGGCCCTGACGGCGGACGTCTCGCGCGAGGCGGACGTGGCGGCGCTCGTGGAGGCCACGCTCCGGCGCCTGGGTGGGCTGGACTGCGCCTTCAACAACGCGGGCATCCAGGGCACCTTCGCGCCCCTCCTGGAGCAGACCGAGGCCGACTTCGACCAGGTGGTCGGCATCAACCTCAAGGGCGCCTGGCTGTGCATGAAGCACGAGCTGCTCGCCCTGCGTCGTCGGGGCACGGGCGGCGCCATCGTCAACACCTCGTCCTGGCTGTCCCCGGGCCCCGTGGCGGGCTCCTCCATCTACGCCGCGAGCAAGGCGGGGCTGGACGCGATGACCCGCGCCGTGGCGCAGGAGGTGGGCGCCCAGGGCATCCGGGTCAACAACGTGAACCCGGGCATCATCGACACCCCCATGTTCCGCAAGACCGTCCCGCCCGGGGCCGAGCAGCCCTTCGTGGCCGCGACCCCGGCCCAGCGGCTCGGACAGCCCGAGGACATCGGGGACGTGGCGGTGTGGCTGTGCACCGAGGAGGCGCGCTTCATCACGGGCCAGTCGCTCCTGGTGGATGGCGGCCTGACCCTCGCCGGCTTCCGCTGAGCCCGCCCCGTCCGTGTGCGATACCCATCGCGAGCGCAACGTCGCCGTCGACAAGCCCGAGGGCGATCGCCTAAGTGGGTCGCCGAGTCGTAGAGCTCGCAGCCCCCAAGGAGAGCACCATGGCGGACATCAAGGATCCCGAGAACACCCTCATCCTGGAGACGACGAAGGGCAAGGTCATCATCGAGATGCGCCCGGACGTCGCCCCCGGCCACGTGGCCCGCATCAAGGAGCTGGCGCGCGAGGGCGCCTATGACGGCGTGGTCTTCCACCGCGTGATCGACGGCTTCATGGCCCAGACCGGCGACGTGGAGTACGGCAAGTCCACCGGCCCCAAGTTCGATGCGCGGCGCGCGGGCATGGGCGGCTCGTCCAAGAGCGACCTGAAGGCCGAGTTCAACAACGAGAAGCACGTGCGCGGCGCCTGCTCCATGGCGCGCACGAACGATCCGCACACGGCCAACTCGCAGTTCTTCATCGTCTTCGGCAACGCGACCTTCCTGGACAAGCAGTACACGTACTGGGGCAAGGTCATCGAGGGCATGGAGAACGTGGACAAGATCAAGCGCGGCGAGCCCGTGGTGGACCCGGACAAGATCGTGTCCGCGAAGGTCGCCGCCGACGTCCAGGGCTGAGCCCACGCGCCCCGCGGCCATGGGTCCGGGCCCGCGCTGCCCGGCCTCTCACTCCTTTATCCGAATGGCGGAGAGGACCTCGCGCCGCAAGGCCTCCACCGAGGGATAGGTGGCGCGAGGCGTCCCGGCGGGAGGGGCCAGGATGGTCCATCCCGAATCGTAAGGGGCGGGGATGCTCCCTTCTTTCCTCACGGTGGGCAGGGGGCCCCGGAAGCGCTCTGGGTCGAACCCTGGGTAGGACAACCAGAGGGGGGCGGAAGTCCCGGGAGCGGGCAAAGGCGCGAGCAGCGTCACCCGCCCGCCGGCGAACATGGGCCTGGCCACCATCTCCACGGCGGTCGTGTCCAGGACGAAGCTCGGCGTGGACAGGGCGGCGCGGGGCATGAACTTGGCCGTGCTGAATCCCTCCAATTGGATGAGCAGCCCGTCCTGCAAGCTCAGCCGCTCGCCCTCCCGCCAGACCTCGAAGCCCGCCTCCACCCGGACCGGCCGTACGGACAGCAGTTTCTCGGGCCGTGGCCTCAAGGGCCTCGGCGCGGGGGGAGGACTCGTGCAGCCCGCCACGAGCACCCAACACGACAGCAGCGAGCGCATCATCGGTCTGTCCTCCCTTTTCCGGACCCAGGTCGACATCCACCCACACCCCCAGTATCATCCCACGCCCACGCACTTGTCACTCCAACGAGGCCCCCCATGGGCGTTGATTCCGTCAGCGGTTCGTCTTCCAGTCCCAAGTCGAGTCCGGTGTCCTCGTCCAGTGGGGGCTCGAGTTCCCCGTCGCCGTCCAGCGCGAACGCCGCGAGCGTGAACCCGACGCCGAGCACGCCGCCCGCGCGCACGCCGACGGTGAACTTCGAGCGCAGCGGCTTCGATCCCGCCGGGGCCGTCCGCTCGACGCCGGCGCTCCGGGACGCCACGCCCCTGGCGCGGGCGGGCTTCGACCCGAACAGCCGCTTCGAGCCGGCACAGCCGGGCGCGTCGGTGCCGGGCCTCTTCGACGCCACGCCGATGAACCCGGTCGCCCAGACCTTCACCCAGCCCCTGCCCGCCCTCCCCGAGAACTTCGAGAGCGCCTTCAAGGTCCCCAAGGGCCAGCTCACGTTCGACGCGGAGGGCATGGAGACGCGGGGCGCGTTCTTCAGCCGCACGCCCCACCACCCCACCCTGGGGTCCGGGGTCACCATCGGCCGGGGCTACGACATGAAGTACCGCACTTCGGAGCAGGTGGTGGAGCACCTGACGGCCGCGGGCGTGCCCCAGGCGGATGCCGAGCTGCTGGCCCAGGGGGCGAAGCTGACGGGCCAGGATGCTCGGGACTTCGTCAACCGCCCCGACGTCGCGGCGATCGAGATCAGCCAGAGCGCGCAGAAGAACCTGTTCAACACGGTGTATGCCGAGCATGAGAAGGACGTGCTGGACATCTCCAATTCTCCCTCGCGGCTCGAGGCCTTCGGGCGCGTCGATTGGGAGAACCTGGACCCGGCGCTCCTGGACGTCGCGGTGGACCTGCGCTTCCGGGGTGACTACAAGCCGGAGACGCGCAAGGACTTCCAGCCGCTGCTCGTCAACAATGACCTCCAGGGCCTCAAGGATTTGCTCTCCGACGAGGACAAGATGCTCAACGACTGGAAGGTTCCGCGCGATCGCTTCGAGCGGCGCCGGGACTACGTGGCGGACGCCGTGGCTGGAGCGGCCTAGCGGCCCGCCCCGAGGAACCCGCGAGGGGTTTGGAGTAAGCTCCCGTCATTCCTTCCCCAACAGGAGCTTCACCCCGTGTCGACCTCTTCGCAGCGTCCCGGTCCGCAGTCCGCCCGCTTTCCCTTGCGTCTGCCGTTGATCGCCATGCTCGGCGTGATGACGATGGGCAGCGGGTTGGGCAATCCCGGATGCGGGAGCTCCGACTATACGCCGTCGCCTCCCGCCATCTGTGATGACACGTGTGATGTCATCGCGGGCACCTACGCGCTCACCTTCCCGAAGCTCCAGCTCGTCGGTGATTGTGATCGGCTGGGCCTCAAGCTGCCCACCGAGATGAAATTCGCGCGCGATGGCGAGGCGGTGAAGGGCAGCATGAGCGACATTCCGCTCGCGGGCCGGTACGAGCCCGGCACACGCCCGCGGATCGTCATCGAAGGCGAGAACACCCAGAAGCTCGCCGACGGAAACATGCACCGGCTCAGCGCCTCCATCGTCGGCCAGTTCAACACGGTGCCCGCGAGCGCGAGCGCTCCGTCGAGCTACACGGGCCACTACTACTCCTACCGGTTGCCCCCGGAGGGACAGCCCTCGGACGACGTGCGCTGTGACATCAGCGCCGACTTCACCGCGACCCGCATCGAGCCCTGGGGCGGCTGAGCGCCGGGCCCCGGCTCACCGCCGGGGCTGACGCCGGGTGGCGATGCCCTGGGCGAGCTGTACCTGCTGCTTCCAATGGCCATACAGCCGCCCCTGGGACGCCAGGCGGTCCAGCTCCCGCCGGGTGTCGTCGTCCACCGCGCCCGGCGGCGCGTCCCGGTAGGGCGTGCCCGGCAGCGGCATGAAGGTATGCCCATGCACCTTGGCGCCCAGGTCCGCCAGCCGCCGCATCAGCGCGAGCGTGGCCTGGATGTCCTCGGAGGACTCCCCGGGCAGGCCGAGGATGAAGTCCACGTTGGGCACGAAGCCGTGCTCCACCGCCAGGCTCGCCGCGCGCACCACCGTCTCCACGTCGTGGCCCCGGTGCATCTCCTGGAGCACGCGCTCGCTGCCCGACTGCCCGCCGATGATGAGGTTGTCGTTGCGCACGTAGCGCTTGAGCAGCACGAGCGCCTCGGGCGTCACGTGCTCGGGCCGCACCTCCGAGGGGAACGTCCCGTAGAAGATGCGCCCCTCGGGTCCCGCCGCCTCGCGCACCGCGCCCAGCATCTGGTCGATGGCCTCCAGGTTCATCGTCTCGTCCTGGGTGCCGTAGGACATGGACGTGGGGGTGATGAAGCGCACGTCCCGCTTGCCCGCCGCGCGCATCACCCGCACCCAGTGCGCGATGTTCTCCACGCTCCGGTGCCGGAAGCGCGCCTTGTTCAAGAAGGGCGTCTGGCAGAAGCGGCACGCGTAGATGCACCCGCGGGTGATCTCGATCGCCCCGTACTTCGCGTGCCCCGGCGCGAAGGGCGGATACGCGTCCAGCACCACGCCCTCGCCCCGGCCACGCGGCACCAGGCGCCCCTCCACCAGGCGCGACCAGCCCCGCGTCTCCCGGGGCTCCTCGCCGCGCACCATCCGCCGCAACAGCTCCAGCAGGATGACCTCGCCCTCCCCCACCCCCACCAGGTCGAAGCCCGCCCGGAGCGTCTGCTCCGTCTCCGCCGTGGCGTGCACGCCGCCCGCGAGGCACAGCACCTCCCGGCCTCCCAGGCGCTCGCGCAGCCACGCCAGCTCCTCGGCCGCCGCGGGGAAGCTCGCCGAGTAGAACGACCACGCCACCGCCACCTGGTAGCCCGCGTCGAGGCACTCGAGCACCGAGGCCAGCAAGGACTCCCGGTCCCGGGGAAAGCGCAGGGCCACGTGCTGGCCCACCGCGTCCGCCTCCACCGCGCCCGCGAGCACGGTGAGGGCGTACTTGCCCGGGTACTGGTAGCTCAGGACGAGCGCGACCTTGTTCGAGGAAGCCATCGCCCCAAAGGCTAACACGCACGCCGGGGGAGGGCGGCCTCCACCGGAGGCCTCCACCGGAGGCCTCCACCGGAGGCCTCCACCGGAGACCCCCCGTGGCCTCGGGCCTAGCGGCAGGAGGTGCCGCTGGCCCACACCGGGGTGGCGTTCGCGTTGTAGATGACGAGGTTGCAGTCGTCCTGCATCCACAGACGGGTGCCCGAATGGCCCGCGGTCCTGGAGGCCCAGAGGGGCACGTTCCCGGGCGCGTACAGCACGGCATTGCCGTCCGCCTGCATGGTGAAGGAGGAGGTCGCGCGCCCGGCGGTGCCCGTCGACCACAGGGCGCCCAACCGGTCGTAGATGACCACGTTGCCGTCCGATTGGTGAACGAGCGTGGCGGTGCCGGCGCAGGCGCCGAGCGACTGGCCCACCAGGAGGGACGCGCCTCCGGAGAGCAATCCACACGACGAGGAGGCCGACACCCGGCTGTGGAGCAGACGGTTGGAGGCGGCCGGGTTGGCGACCTTGCCGAGACTCGCCTGGGTGAGCAGCGCGGCGGTCACCGCGCCCGGCGAGGCGCCAGGCACCCGCTCCAGGTAGAGCGCAGCCGCGCCCGCCACGTGGGGAGACGCCATGGAGGTGCCACTCATGTTGGTGGAGCCCCCCGAGGAGGACGCCGAGGTGATGTTCACACCGGGCGCGAACAGGTCCACGCAGGCGCCGTAGTTGGAGAACGACGCGCGCGTGTCCGAGCTGTCGGTGGCGCCCACGGTGAGGGCCTCGCCCGTGCGCGCCGGCGAGCGCGAGCAGGCATCCGTGGACTCATTGCCCGCGGCCACCGCGTAGACGACCCCCGCGTTGATGGAGCGGCGCACGGCGTCGTCCACCGCCTGGTTGGCCCCACCGCCCAGGCTCATGTTGGCCACCGCCGGCTTGACGTGGTTGCCCGTCACCCAGTCCACGCCGGCGATGACGGACGACCAGGAACCCGAGCCCGTGCAGTCGAAGACGCGCACGGCGTGCAGCCGGACGTTCTTGGCCACGCCCCAGGTGGTGCCCCCCACGGTGCCCGCCACGTGCGTGCCGTGGCCGTTGCAGTCCCCCGCGCCCCGGCCGTCATTGATGGCGGTGAAGTCCCCGGTGGCCCGGCCCCCGAAGTCCGCGTGGGTCGTCAGGATGCCGGAGTCGATGATGTAGGCGTGCACCCCGGCGCCAGTGGTGTCGTAGGTGTAGGCGCCATTGAGCGGCCGGTCGCGCTGGTCGATGCGATCCAGGCCCCAGGTGGCGCCGGACTGGGTGCCGATGGCCTCGGCCCGTCCGTCCTCCACCACGTAGTCGACCTCCGGCTCCTGGGCGAGCGCCCGCGCGCCCCGCTCGTCCGCGCGCACCACGAAGCCGCGCAGCGCGTGGGCGTACGTGAGGGTGACGGCCGCGCCGTGGCGCGTGGCCAGCGCCTGGGCCCGCATGGGCACCTGCGCCTTGCCGACCTCGGCGTCCTTCAGCACGACGATGTACTGCCCGGAGATGGCCTCGGGCGAGCGCAGGAACTTGCCGGCGACGACGGGGGTGAGGGCCTCCGGCTGCTGCTCGGAGGCTTCCGGCGCGCACGCCGACAGGGCGAGACAGGCAACGGCCAGCATGGGCTTCTTCGGGATCCGCATGGACAGCTCCCCTCGGTGACAGGATTGGAGGACCGTCTTATAGGACATCCCTGACAAACCCTCAAAACCGCCCTACCTGGGGAACGACTCCACCGCCTCGCGGAAGACCCGGAACAGCCGGGCCAGGTCCACGGGCCGGTAGTGGGCGTTGAGGCCGCTCGGGTTGGGGAGCACCCAGACGCGGGCGCCCCCCAGGGACTCGGGCTGGGGGCCCAGCACGGCGCGCGGCTTCTGGAAGGCCGTGCGCCAGGCGCCGATGCCGAGCACGGCCAGGAAGCGTGGGCCGTAGCGCCGCACCCGGGCCTCCAGCTGGCGTCCCCCCTCGGCGTACTCGGCGGCCGTCAGCGTGTCCGCGGACACCGAGGCCTGGGCGACGACGTTGGTGATGCCGCAGCCGAGCGCGAGCAGTTCCTCCTGCTCGAAGGGAGAGAACAGGCGGGGCGTGAAGCCCGAGGCATGCAGCGCGGGCCAGAAGCGGTTGCCCGGCCGGGCGAAGTGGTGGCGCACCACGGCCGAGTACACGCTCGGGTTGATGCCGCAGAAGAGGACCTTCAGGCCGGGCGCGATGACATCCGGCATCGTCGCGCCCACCGCGGCGAGCAGCTCCTCCGGGGTGGGCCGGGGCCTGGGATTCGACGTCGGGCGTCCCATGGCCCCAGACTACTTCTGCCGTCGCCCTGGCGCTACCGGCGTCGCGAGCGGCGCAGCAGGCCCCCGAGCCCCAGCAGGCCCAGGGCGCCGAGCGGGCCACCCGCGCTGGTGCAGCCCACGTGCGGGCCGATGGCCTCGACGGAGGGCGTGTGGGCCGGCGGCGTGTCCACGACGGGCGAGGGGGAGGTGGAGTCCACGATGGGCGACGGCTCGGTGGAGGGAGCGCCCGCGTCGGCCTCGGGCTCACCCGCGTCGGGGGCCGGAGGCGTGCCCGCGTCGGGCTCCGCGGGCGTCGGCTCCGCGGGCGGCACGGGCACGGGCGTGGGGTCCGCGGGCTTCACGTCCTCCCACGCCGTCGCCTGGGTGAAACCGTCGTGGTACACGACGCCCACCGGCTGCACGGTGTCGCTGCGGTACAGGCCCAGCTTCAGGTAGATGCCGTCGTTCGGGTACATCGTGGCGTGCTTGAGCTTGGACAGCACGAGCTTGCCGTTGTGCCACAGCTCCACGAAGCCCACGGACGCGCTCGACGACCACTTCACGTGGAAGATGAAGTCCTGCCACTCGCCGCGCACGAGCTTCGTCTTCCACGGCGTCGTGGTGTTGGTGAGCGTGAGGCGGATCTCCTCGCCCTTGACGAAGAACTCCACGGGCGGTGAGCCACAGCAGCCCTCGTGATGCCATTGGGTGAAGACCTGCCAGGTGTTCGCGCTGGGGTAGTCCGGCGCGAACTTCACCTGCCAGCGATAGTAATACTCGGACCCTTCCCGCTCCTTGCCCATGTAGACGAGCTCGTTGCGGTTGCCACTGGCGTTGATGGGATTGTCTCCCTGGCGCACCGTGGCCTTGAGCACGTAGCGGCTGTCGGGGGTGGCGCCCGCGGCCTGAACGACTTGCAGCCGGTCCGCGCTGACGCGCTGGGTGCTCGTGTACTGCCCGATGTTGCCGGTCTCGAAGTCCCCCCGCCAGACCACACCCGCCCACGACGAGACTGGCAACAGCACGGTGAGCAAAGAAAGCAGGAGTCTTCTCAAAGGCACGCACTCCCTCGTCGAGGTTGGAACGCCAACGGCGACGTGCACGCTCTCATTTTGGAGTTTTATTTCAAGCGGCTGTCATTTCTTCTCCCTTGACAAAAGGGCAGACAGACGGCCGAGCGCCCGGGCCGCGAGAAGCAGACAAAGCGGGAGCAGCGACGCGGCGCGTTGCCCGCTCGGACGGGGAGCGCGGCTGACGCGCCTCCCAGGTGGTGTAAGGTAGCCCTCCCTGTCAGCGGACCCCCGGCCGGAAGGGGGGGACGCGGGTGCCCCATGCTCGTCCTGCGCGATGTCCAGAAGACCGACCTGCCCGGGCTCAAACGGCTCGCCGCGGTGCTCAACACCGTCAACCTGCCCAACAACGAGGAGATGCTCGAGGCCATCATCGACACGTCGGTGAAGAGCTTCTCGGACAAGGTGAAGAACCCCTTCGAGCGGGAGTACCTCTTCGTCCTGGAGGACGTCCGCAACGAGATGCTCATCGGCACGTCGATGATCATCGCGCAGCACGGCACCTACGAGGCGCCGCACATCTACTACGACGTGTCCGAGCGCGAGCACTACTCGGTGAGCATCGGCCGGCACTTCCGGCACAAGGTGCTGTCCATCGGCTACAACTACGAGGGCCCCACGGAGATCGGCGGCCTGGTGGTGGACCCGCCCTACCGCGCCACGCCGGACAAGCCCGGCAAGCAGCTGTCCTACGCGCGCTTCCTCTTCATGGCCATGCACAAGCGCTCGTTCCGGCCGCGGGTGCTCGCCGAGCTGCTCCCGCCGCTCATGCCGGACGGGCGCAGCCTCTTGTGGGAGGCGTGCGGCAAGAAGTTCACCGGCCTGGACTACCAGGAGGCGGACCGGCTGAGCCGGCAGAACAAGGAGTTCATCAAGGAGCTGTTCCCCTCCTCGGACGTGTACGCGTCGCTCTTCCCCGAGCGCGTGCAGAAGGTGCTCGGCGAGGTGGGGCCCAACACCCAGGGCGTGCAGCGCATGCTCGAGCGCGTGGGCTTTCGCTACGTGGAGCGCATCGATCCGTTCGACGGCGGGCCGCACTTCGAGGCGAACCTGGCGGACATCACGCTCGTGCGCCGCTACCGCTCGGTGAAGCTCGCGGCCGAGGACTTCGACATGGAGGGGGATGACGTGCTCGTGGGCTACGAGCGCGAGTCGGGCCGCAACCGCTTCCGCGCGGTGCGCACCACGGCGCGCCTGGACGACAAGACGGCCTACCTGCCCGCGCGCGCCAAGGAGCTGCTCCAGGCCCCCGTGGGCGCGCGGCTGTCCGTCATCCCGTTCGACTAGGGGCCCGCGCGCACCACGCGGTGCTCGCCCCGGAGCAGCGCGAGCCAGCGCTCTCCGGCCTCCACCGCCGGCGTGCCCGGCTCGGCCAGGGCGAGCGGCAGGTGCGTGTCCGGGCGCACGGCGTCCAGCGAGGTGGGATCCAGGTCCAGGGTCCGCCCGCCGGCGAGGCCCACGCGCACCCAGGCATGGGGCCGGCCCGGGCCCCCGTCCACCACGAGCAGGCCCTGCACGAGCGCCACGCGCCGCCCCCGCTGGGCCGCCCGGGCCGCGAAGCGCGCCGCGTGGGCCAGACACGCGCCGCCCTCGCCCTCGCCCGTGTCACTCCAGTCCGCCGCGCCGGGCGCCTTCTCCGCGAAGGCCGCGTGGACCTCGGCCGCGAGCGCCCGCGCCTCGTCCGCCCGCCAGTCCGTCACCCACGCGGGCCGCGCCACCAGGGGCCAGGCGGGCTCGAAGCGCAGCGCGCCTCGCGTGCCGCCCTCCACGGCCACCCCCTCCACGAAGAGGTCCGGCGGCGGCCGCGTCCGCGTGCCCGGCGCCACCGCCACGAAGCGCGACGCGCCCACCACCACCTCCCGCAGCCGACCCCGCGCGTCGTAGTCCGCCGTGAAGGCCTGCCCGAGCATGGTGCCCTCCACGTGGCCCTCGCGTGCCCCGGTGACACAGTGCGGCCCCTCGCGGCCGGACAGCTCCTCGCGGCCGGTGACACAGCCCGGCGCCGGCGGCCCCCGCCACAACCACCACGTCTGGGGCACGCTCCCGCGCCCCTCCACCCGCCCCTTCGCGTCCAGCACCAGCGCCACCTCCCGGGTGCGCTGCCCCACGTGTCCACCGCGGGTGTGCACGTGCCGGGACGTGTAGAGGAAACGCCGCGCCTCCGGGGCGAAGGCCAGGGTGACGGTGCCGAGCGGAATGCCCCGCCAGGAGAAGACGAAACGGTCCTCCCCGGAAAGCTCGCCCGCGTGGGTCGTCCAAGCGAGTAATACCGCGACAACCCCGGCGGTGGGGCGGCCCGCGCGAGCACGGAGGAGGAACCGCGCGGCGAGGCGAGGTACGGTGCGGCCTCGGTCTCCCATGGGCGCCAACAAGTATCTCCTCTCGTTCGTCATCGTCGCCTCGTTCGCGCTGTCCCTCGTGCTGGGAGGACTGCTCTCGCTCGTCGGCGAGCAGCCCCTCAACGGGGCCAGCTGGGCCGTGGTGTTGCTCGGCCCTCCCACGGTGGTGTTCGGCTCAAGCTACCTGTTCTGGTTTCTCTGGGCGAGGGACCGCATCCGCCAGCGCGCGGGGCTGCTCGCGCGGCTGGCCGAGGGCGACCTCACCAACGGCGCGTACTACAGCGGCACGCGCGAGCAGCGCGAGGCCCACCGGCTGCTCTTCTCGCTGCGCCGCGCGCTCGGCCAGGTGCAGCGGGTGACGGGCAACGTGCGCCGCACCTGCCAGGAGGTCTCCGACAAGGTGGGCATCCTCCTGGAGGCCGCGCACCGCCAGGGCGGCGCGGTGGAGCGCTCGCAGCAGTCGGTGGTGAGCATGGGCCACAGCCTCCAGGCCGCGGGCAAGCGCGTGGCGCAGCTGGAGACGTTCGCCCAGGAGACCAACGGCTCGCTCACGGACATGTCGGACCGGCTCGGGCAGGTGGCCGAGGCGCTGCTCGCGCTCGATGACTTCTCGCACCGCACCACCCAGCAGGTGCAGTCCATGAGCGAGCGGCTGCACCACATCGCCTCCTCGGGCGACGAGCTGGCGCGCTTCGCGAGCGAGGCGGAGGCCTTCGTGCAGGTGGTGCAGTCGGGCATCGACGCCGTGCGCCACCGGGCCTCGGAGACCAACCAGCTCGCCCACGCGGTGACGGCCACGGCCGAGCACGGCGCGGTGCTCGTCAACGACTGCGTGCAGGGCATGTACCGGGTGGAGGAGACGGTGCGGAAGACGGCCGAGCTGGTGGACTCGCTCGGCGTGCGCTCCACGCAGATTGGCCGCATCGTGGACGTCATCCAGGAGATCGCCGACCAGACGAACCTGCTCGCGCTCAACGCCGCCATCATCGCCGCGCAGGCCGGCGAGCAGGGCCGGCCCTTCGGCGTGGTGGCGGACGAAATCCGCAGCCTCGCCGAGCGCACCGCGCGCTCCACGCGGGAGATCGCCACCATGGTGGGCGGCATCCGCCGCGAGGTGGGCACGGCGGTGTCCCTGGTGAAGGAGGGCCGCGAGCAGGCGGGCGTGGGCGTGCAGCTCGGAGACCGGGCGGCCGAGGACCTGCGGGAGCTCCGCGCCATCACCCAGCGCACGTTCAGCGCGGTGGAGGCCACGGTGGCCGAGACCAAGCGGCTGGAGGCCCAGGGCTCCACGGTGGTGGAGGCGAGCCGCCGGGTGGCGCGGCGCGTGGATGACGTGACCCGGGCGGCCATCGAGCAGGCGGGCCACGGGCGCGAGCTGGTGCACCAGACGCTGCAGATGGCCAAGCTCGCGCAGGAGGCGTCGCAGAAGGCCGAGGGCCAGGCGCGCACCGGGCGCGACCTGTCCACGGCGGTGGTGCGGCTGAGCACCGCCATCGAGGAGATCCGCGCGGCGCACGGCGTGCTCATGCGCGGGGACGCGGCCATTGGCGAGGAAGTGGCCCAGGTGCGCCAGGACGCGCTCCAGGTGATGCACATCGGCGATGGCCTGAGCCGCTCGGTGGAGCAGCTCGCGCACGAGGCGCGCAGCCTGGATGGCGAGGTGTTCCGCTTCCGGCTGCCCACGCCCACGCCGGGCGGCACGCTGCGCGCGGCCGTCCACCAGGCGGCCTTCGCGCGCGCCCAGGGCGGGTTGGATCCGCTCTTCTCCGTGGACAACCAGATCCTGGAGATGAGCTCGTGCGTCTTCTCCAGCCTCTTGCGCCTGGAGGACGGGGTGCTGGTGCCGGACCTGGCCGAGCGCTGGGAGGCGGACCCGTCCGCGCGCCGCTACCGCTTCCACCTGCGCGCGGGCGTCACCTTCCATGACGGCACGCCGCTCACGGCGCGCGACGTGAAGCGCCACTTCGAGCGGCTGTTGGACCCGGCGGTGAAGTCCCCGGACCGGGGCCTCTTGGAGGACGTGGAGGGCGCCCGGGCGTACCTGGAGGGCCGCGCGCGCGAGGTGACGGGCATCGAGGCCGTGGACGGCGCGACGCTGGAGATCCGCCTGGAGGAGCCCAAGGCCTTCTTCCTGCAGCTCATGGCCCTGCCGGGCACGGCGGTGGCGCGCATGGACGCCCGGGGCCAGACGGTGGGCGCGGGCCCCTTCCGGCTGGTGGACTTCGGCCCGGAGCGCATCACGCTCGAGCGCAACCCCGCCTACTGGCGCCGGGGCCAGCCCTTGCTGGACCGGATCGAGTTCAACCTCATGGAGTCGCGCGAGCAGGCGGTGACGGCGCTGCGCCAGGGCACGGTGGACATGGTGTCGCACCTGTTCGCGCGGCAGGTGGAGGCGCTCGAGCGCGACGGACACCAGGTGGTCACCAGCACCACGCCCTCCACCACCTTCCTCGGCTTCAACCTGCGCGAGTCGCCCTACAACGACGTGCGCGTGCGCAAGGCGCTGCGCGCGGGCCTGGACGTGCGCTCGCTGGTGGACGACTTCCACAAGGGCGCGCACGTGGCCCGCACGCTCACCCCGCCGGAGCTGCTGGAGGACGACGGGCCCATGCCCGAGCTCCAGGCGGATGTCTCCCTGGCGGAGCGGCTCCTGCGCGAGGCCGGGGTGCGCATGCTCCCGCTCACGCTCTACCACCCCCAGGGCCGCGACACCTCGGCCGAGGACGCCCTGCTCTTCCGGCCGCTCGTGGAGGCCCGGCTCGTGGACCTGCGCCACGTGGAGCTGCGCGCCGAGGACTACAGCGAGCGGCGCCGCGACGGCACGCTCGCCGCCTTCCGGGTGAACTGGATCGCCGACTACCCGGACCCGGACAACTTCCTCTACTTCCACCTGAACTCCAAGGCGCAGCTGCTCTACTCGCTGGGCTACCTCAACGCGGAGTTCGATCGGCTCACGGTGGAGGCGCGCGTCACCATCGATCCGCAGAAGCGCAAGCGCCTCTACCGGCTCGCCGAGCGGCTCGTCTTCGACGACTGCCCCGTCATCCCGCTGTTCCACAACCGCATGCACACGGCCGCCAATGCCCAGGTGCAGGGCCTGCGGCTACAGCAGACGCCCCCCCAGGTGCGCTTCGAGCACCTGTGGATGGATCAACCCACCGTGCCCCCGCGCGGCTGAGCGGGCGCCCGCGCGGGGCTCACGTGGCGCGGGCCTGCCGCTTGAGCAGCACGCGGATGAGGGCGACCCCCAGCGCGATGCCCACGAGCAAGAGGGCCCCGCGCTGGTAGCGGTTCATCAGCTCCACCAGCCGGTCCAGGTTGCCGCCCACCGTGGCCCCGAGCGTGAGCACCAGGGCGGTGTGCGCCATGGCCGACAGCATCCCGAAGAACAGGGCGTTGACGCGAGGCATGTGCGCCGCGCCCGCCGCCACGAAGATGAGCCCGCGAATGCCCGGCAGGAAGCGGTTGATGATGAGCAGCCAGGGCCCGCGCCGCCGCATGCGCGCCTGGAGCCCCTCGAGCTGCGCGTGGGTGATGCCGAAGAAGGGCTTGCCCGGGTGCTGCTCAAAGCGGGCGCCCAGCCAGTGGCCCACCTGGTAGTTGATGAAGGCCCCGAGCACGCTGCCGGCCACCACCACGCCGAACATCAGCGGCCAGGGGTGATGGCCGCGCACGGCGTACACCCCGCCCAGGAGCGTGATGGTGTCCCCGGGAAAGGGCGGCACCACGTACTCCAGCGCCGCCGCCAGGAAGAACAGCCCCAGGCCCCACCACAGGCTCAGGTTCGCGATGAGCTGGTCCAGGTACTCCACCATGAGCGGCCTCCCGGACTCAGCTGGGGCGAAGGGCCGGGGCGGCGGTCGGCTCCGCGGCCGGCGCGGGCAGCACCACGCCTCCGTACTGCGAGGCCTCCAGGGTGCCGCACGCCGCGCCGATCTCCTTGCCGCCCGAGTAGCGCCGCGCGATGGGCGCGCCCACCACCTGCAGGTGGTCCCGGAACGCCTTGAGCTCCTCGGCCGAGGGCGGCAGGTACTTGCCCGTGGGGTCCGTCACGTCGATGAGGTCCACCTTGATGCGGATGCCCTCGAAGACCTTCTTGAGCGCCAGCGCGTCCTCGAGCCCCGTGTTGAAGCCGCTGATGGCCACGTAGGCGATCATCGCCCGCTCGCGCCGCACCTCGGCGTACTCGCGGATGGCCTCCACCAATTCCGGCAGCGGGTGCCCCTTCTCGATGGGCAGCACCTTCACGCGCTTCTCCGGAATGGCGCTCGTCACCGAGAAGGCCAGCCGGTAGGGGTGCCCCTCGCTCGTGTAGCGCCGGATGGCGGGCACCAGGCCCGCGGTGGAGAAGGTGATGGCGTCCCCGGCGATGGCGAAGCCCGCCGGGTGCGAGAGGATCTGCGCGGCGCGCAGCGTCTCCGTGTAGTTGAGCAGGGGCTCGCCCATGCCCATGAACACCACGCCGCGCACGGGCCGGTCCGCCTCGGCGCGGATCTGCAGCACCTGGTCCAGGATCTCCCAGGTGCGCAGGTTGCGCTGGAAGCCGAGCTTGCCCGTCATGCAGAAGTCGCACGCGAGCGCGCAGCCCACCTGGCTGGAGATGCACACCACGTACTTGTGGTCGAAGATGGGGATGCGGACGGCCTCCACCCGACCCCCGAGCGGCGAGGCGAAGAGGTACTTCACGAAGCCGTCGTCCGCCTGGCGGCGCTCCACGATCTGCAGGCGGCTCATCTCCGCGTTCTGCCGCAGGAAGTCCGCCACGCGCTTGGGCACCTGGGGGGCGGTGCACACCTCCTCCAGGGTGGAGGCGCCATGGGCGAACACGGAGGCGAACACCTTGCGCACCGCGACGGGGGAGGGCGCCGCGGGGGCCAGGGCCTCCTGCAGCTCGGGCAGCGACAGCGTCTTGAGTTGGAATTTCACGAGGCGGACTTGATGCGCGCGCGCAGGTACTCGGTGAGCTTGGCGGACACTTCCTTGGGCATCTGCTCGGCGAGCGCCTTGCGGCACAAGCCCGGGGTGGCCCGGTAGGTGCGAAGGAAGTCCACGCAGGGAGAACAGCCCGCCAGGTGTTCGCGCAGGTGCTGCCGCTCCTCCGGGGACATCTCCCCGTCGAGCATGTTCAGCAGCAGGTTGATGGCGTCTTTACACGTGTACATCCGAACCTCGGCCGTGGCCTTCCGCGTCCTTGTCCTTCACGCAGATGCGCCGGCCCCTGATGGGTTTCACCCGCTCGTGTCGCCCTGATTGTAGAACTGGTCGATGGCTTCGCGAAGGGCGAGCCGCGCCCGGTGCAGTCGGCTCTTGATGGCGGGGATGGAATTCCCCGTCACCTCGGAGATCTGCTCGTAGCTCAGCCCCTCCACGTCCTTGAGGAGGAACACCTCCCGGTAGCCCTCGGGCAGCCGGGCGGTCGCCCGCTGGATGGCCAGCCCCAGCTCGGCGTCCAGGATGCGGTCCTCCGCGTCCCGGCTCCAGTCGCGGGTGGGATAAGCGCTCAAGCTCCCCCGCTCGGTGAACTCCGGGCCCTGGAGCTCTCCCTCGGCCGCCTGCACCACGCGCCGGTGGCGCAGCCGCATGAGGGCGTTGTTCGCCGCGATGCGGTGCACCCAGGAGCCGAAGGCGGCATCCCCCCGGAATTCCTTGAGGTGCTGGTAGGCGGAGAAGAACGTGTCCTGGGTGATCTCCGCGGCATCCGCCTCCGAGCGGGTCATCCGCAGCGCCAGGCCGTACACCTTGTCGCGATGGGCATCCACCAGGGCCTCGAAGGCGCTGATGTCGCCCCCCTGGGCGCGGTCCACCAGCTGGCGGTCCTCTTCCTTGACGGCCTCGTCGGACATTTGGGGCGCACCCTCCCAGTCTGGCTCCTGGCCGTCAAGCGGACTCGCGGGACCCGCGACCGGGGGGCCGGCTGACGTGTTGACTGCCACGGACCCAGAGTCGAAAAGGCTCCAGTGCCCACGCCCCCGCGTAGTCCACGCCCACGCGGGGCCCGCGCGCCACCTGGGACTCGGGCACGGGCGCGCCCGCCTCCAGGTAGAGCGGCGGGTGCGCCAGGTCCCAGCGGTTGTGCGCGAGGCTCAGCCCCAGCGCCCGGCACAGCCGCCCCGGCCCGTCCGTGCGCACCGCCGCCCCCAGGCCCTCGAGCGGCTCGGCGCCGCGGATGAGCACCGCCGCCGCCACGCCCTCCGTGTCCGTCACCACGTTGAAGCAGTGGTACATGCCGTAGATGAGGTAGACGTAGGCGCGCCCCGGGGGACCGAAGAGCACCTCGGTGCGGGGGGTGCGGCCCTTGGACGCGTGACAGGCCAGGTCGTGCGCGCCCACGTAGGCCTCGGTCTCCACGATGCGCACCACGCGTCGGCCCGACTCGGCCTCCACCACCAGGTGGGCGCCCAGGAGCTCGCGCGCCACCGTGAGCGCGGGACGGGCGTAGAAGGACAGGGGCAGTTTCACGGACCGAGGGATGCCGCGCACGCCCCCCGCGCGTCAATGTGTTGTCTGTTGGAGGTCCCGAGCGACCCCAGGCGCACGTCCAATGGCCAGGACAGTTCACAGCACGGGGCGCGTGGTGCATTGTGCGCGCACCATGGCATCCACCGGCCGCGTCTCAGGCCTTCTGCTCCCCCTGTTCTCCGTCCGCTCGAAGACCGATTTCGGTATCGGTGACTTCGGCGGTCTCGATGGTCTCTTCCGCTGGATGGCGGAGGCGCGTCAGCGGCTGCTGATGCTGCTGCCCCTCCTGCCCACCGCGCCGGGAGACCCGAGCCCCTACGCCACGCGCTCCGCGTTTGGCCTCAACACGCTGTTCATCGATCTGGGCAGCCTCCCCGAGTTCCAGGCCACCGGCGGCGAGGCGGCGCTGTCCGACGAGGACAAGCGGCTGCTCGCCGAGGCGCGCGCCGCGCCCCGGGTGCGCTACGACCTGGTCTTCAAGCTCAAGGGCGCCGCGTTCCGCCGGGCCTACGAGCACTTCGAGCGCACCGAGTGGCCCCAGGGCGAGCGCGCCCGGGCCTTCAGCGCCTGGAGGACGGAGCAGGGCGAGTGGCTGGAGAGCTACGCGCTCTACACGGCCATTTCCGAGGAGCGCAACCACGCCCCCTGGTGGGAGTGGCCCGCGCCGCTGCGCGACCGCGAGCCCGAGGCCCTCGCGGCCGAGTCGGCGCGGCTCGAGCGCCAGGTGCGCTACCACGCCTGGCTGCAGTGGGTGGCCGAGACGCAGTGGAACGCGGTGCGCCAGAAGGCGCGCGAGCACCAGGTGCTCCTGTGCGGCGACGAGCCCTTCATCATCGGCCAGGACAGCTCGGACGTGTGGGCCCACCGGGACATCCTGCGCCGCGACGCGCGCCTGGGCGTGCCCCCGGACGACTTCTCCGCCACGGGCCAGGACTGGGGCCTGCCCTACTTCGACTTCGCCCAGATGGAGAAGGGCGCCTACGGCTGGCTCAAGGAGCGCGCCAGGAAGGCCGCCAGCTACTACGACCTGCGCCGGGTGGACCACGCGGTGGGCTACTTCCGCCAGTGGATCCGCGACGACAAGACCCCCACGGGCCGCTTCGTGCCCGACAACGAGGAGGCCTGGCGGCGCCAGGGCGAGCACCACTTCCGCCTCTTGTCCGAGGGCGCCGGCATCGTGGCCGAGGACCTGGGCGTGGTGCCGCCCTTCGTGCGCGCCATCCTCAAGAACCTGGGCCTGCCCGGCTACCGGGTGATGCGCTGGGAGCGCGATGACGGGGTGTACCGCGACCCGCACGCCTTCCCCGCCGTGTCCCTGGCCACCACGGGCACGCACGACACCGAGCCCGTGGCCGACTGGTGGGAGGCCGCCACGGACGACGAGCGCACCGGCATGGCGCGCGTCTACCCGGAGTTCCAGGGCGTGCACGTCACGCGCGAGTTCTCCCCGGACGTGCACCGCGCCACGCTCGCCTCCGCGCTCAACTCGGGCAGCGACCTGTGCGTGCTGCCGTGGCAGGACGTGCTCGGCACCAAGGACCGCATCAACCTGCCGGGCTCGGTGGGGGACGCCAACTGGGGCTACCGCATCGCGCAGAACACCGAGGACCTGCTGACCGACGCGCGCACGCGCGAGGCCGCCCAGAAGCTGGGGCTGCTCACCGCGTCCGCCCGCCGCTAGGCCGCCCCGCGGCGTGAGGGGTGCGCGAGGCCCTTCTCCCCCCGGGGGAGAGGGGCCTCGTTCATTCCCGGGGCTCGATGCACTTCACCTGCCCGGGGAAGCCATCGAAGATGGCGCACTGCTGTCCCGCCTGCTGGCACTCGAGCCGCTCGCAGATGTCCGGCGCGACGCACACCGCGGGCGAGCGGCCGTACTCGAAGAAGACCTGGACGCAGAACTCGTCCTGGTAGCCGCAGCCCAGGGCGGTGCAGTTGCGCAGGCCGCCCCGCCCCGCCACGCCCAGCGTCGCGCCCTCCTTGAGCCGCACCGCCTCGTCGTCGCTCACCCCGCAGGCGGCGAGCCCCACGAGCGCCACGGCGCCCAGCACTCCCTTGGTTGGCCATCGCATACGGCCCGACTCTGGAGCAGGCGCGCCCGGGATGCACGCCCCGGGCCCCTCCGGCCCCCCAAAATGTCCGCCAAAGGTCGCTCACCGGCGGGGAAACGACCTTGAGGGGGGTGGCCTCGAGGACAGGGCTTCCCTCTGGAAACTTCCAGACTATGTACCGCTTGTGGACGTCGCCTCCTTCTCGCCCCTCCGTCGCCGTATGTTGCCCCTCGTCACCGCGCTGGCCGTGACGGCCGGGTGTGCCCACCAGCGCGCCTCCCAGCCCCCGGAGCAGCCCCAGGTGGTCGCGCTCGACCTGAAGGGCACCGACCAGGTCAAGGCCTCCGACATCAAGGAGAAGATCCTCACCACCAAGACACCCTGGTGGCAGCGGCTCAACCCCTTCGGCAAGCCGAGCACCTTCGACCCCAACACCTGGCAGGCGGACCTCAAGCGCATCGTGCGCTACTACCAGGCCCAGGGCTTCTACGGCGCCCGCATCGAGTCCTCCCAGCAGGAGCCCCGGGGCGAGGACAAGGTGGCGCTGGAGGTGGTCATCAACGAGGGTGCCCCCACGCTCGTGGCGGCCGTGGAGGTGTCGGGCCTGGAGGAGCTGCCCGACGAGCACCGCAAGAAGGCGCTGGAGGGGCTGCCCGTCAAACAGGGCGAGGTCTTCCGCGAGGAGCAGTGGGCGGGCACCCAGGAGCAGATCCAAGCGCGGCTGCACGAGCTGGGCTACGCCGAGGCGGAGGTGGGCGGCGAGGTGCGGGTGGACCTGGCCACCCAGGGCGCCACGGTGGACATCCGGGCCAACCCGGGGCCGCGCTACCGCTTCGGCAACATCTTCGTGGCCACGGACGCCAACCCCCAGGTCAACCCCCGGCGCATCATCGAGCAGGCGCAGGGCTCGGTGAAGAAGGGCGAGTGGTTCACCGAGTCGGCGCTGTCCGAGGCCCAGGCACGCGTCTTCCGCATGGGCGTGTTCGGCGCGGTGAAGGTCAACCGGGGCGCGCCCGACCGGGAGGCGCGCACGGTGCCCGTGGTGGTGGACGTGCGCGAGGCGCCCTTCCGCTCGGTGCGCGCCGGTGGCGGTATCGGTCTGGACGCGGCCCGGCAGGAAATCCGCGTGCTCGGCGAGTGGACGCACCGCAACTTCCTCGGCGGCCTGCGCAAGCTCACGCTGACGAGCCGCGTGGGCTACGCCTTCATCCCCAACATCACCGCCGCCTTCGACCGGATCGACACGGACGGGGACGGCGTGGCCGACGCGCCCAACGAGACCACGCCCCACGGGCCCATCTTCCAGGTCTCCGCCCAGTTCGAGCAGCCCCGCTTCCTCGCGCGCGACCTGCGCCTGCAGACGTCCCTCACCGCCGAGCGCGGCCTGGAGCAGGCCTACAACTTCATCGGCGGCCGGGCGCGCGCCGGTGTCGTGTGGCAGCCCCGGGCGGACCTGTCCCTGTCCCCCACCTACAACCTGGAGCTCTACAACCTGCGGGGCCAGCGCGGCAGCGTGGACCAGACCACCGCGCCCGCGCTCGTGCTGGGCTGCCGCGACACCACCACCTCGGACCGGTGCAACATCTCGGTGAGCTACCTGGAGCAGTTCATCGAGCTCAACCGCCGCAACGACTCGCTCGCGCCCACCCAGGGCTACTACGCCTCGCTGTCCTTCCAGGAGGGCGGCAAGTTCCTCGGGGGCGACTACGACTTCGTGCGCGTGCTGCCGGACGTGCGCGGCTACTACACCTTCGGCCCCAGCGAGCGCTTCACCCTGGCGGCCCGGCTGCGCCTGGGCACGCTGCTCACCTCGGTGGAGGGCGGCGTGCGCACGGACAGCGCCATCGTCAACCGCTTCTTCTCCGGCGGCGGCGCCTCCATGCGCGGCTTCAACAGCCGCCGGCTCTCGCCCATGAACGTGCTCAACCTGGACGCCGAGCAGCCCTCGGACCGCGTCGTGCCCGTGGGCGGCAACAGCCTGGTGGAGACGAGCGTGGAGGTGCGCGCCCGGCTCATCTCGGACCTGTCGCTCGCCGTCTTCCACGACTCGGGCCTGACCGGCAGTGGCGCGCTCACCTTCGGTCCCCGCCAGGACGACCCGCTCAAGGAGAGCGGCCGCATCTTCGGCGACTATCACTACCAGGCCGTGGGCCTGGGGCTGCGCTACAACACCGTCGTCGGTCCCATCCGATTGGATGTGGCCCGGAGGTTGAATATCGGCAGACCACTGCCCATCTTCTTCAGCGCCCCCGGCCAGACGACCACCATCGGCACCATTGGTGGACTGGGTGACTGTTTCGGACTGGGAGTG
This sequence comes from Archangium primigenium, assembly GCF_016904885.1. Classification (NCBI taxonomy): domain Bacteria; kingdom Pseudomonadati; phylum Myxococcota; class Myxococcia; order Myxococcales; family Archangiaceae; genus Melittangium; species [Archangium] primigenium. The sequence continues at coordinate 1,881,837 of NZ_JADWYI010000001.1, read as the reverse complement.
AAGAAACAGACCATCACGGGCCCGGATGGCACGCCGCGGACCGTCAACGTGGAGAGGGAGTACGCGGGAGCCCCCGAGGGTCTTTGCACGTTCTTCCTCTCGATTGGAGAGGCGTTTTGACCACCGCCACCGCGCCCACCCCTCCGCCGCCCTCCAAGCCCCGCCGCTGGGGACGCCGCCTGCTCTGGGGGCTGCTCGGCCTGGTGGGCCTGGTGCTCCTGCTCGTCGTGGGAGCGCTCGCGTACCTGATGAGCCCGCCGGGCGAGGCCCGGCTGCGGGACTTCGCGGTGGCGCAAGCCAACGAACAATTGATGGGGCACCTGGAGGTGGGCGGCCTGGCGCTCAGTCCGCGCTCGGTGATGCTCACCGGGGTGACCCTGGATGATCCCGAAGGCGAGCGGGTGGTGGAGCTCGGCCGCCTGGAGGTGCGCTTCGCCCTCTTGCCCCTGCTCGGCCAGCACGTGCGCGTGCGCTCGGTGGTGCTGGGTGAGCCCCACCTGACGCTGCGCCAGGACGCGCGGGGCCTCAACCTCTCGCGCGCCGTGGCGATGAAGAACCCCTCCCCGCCCGAGCCCGAGGATCCGAACGCCCCGCGTGGAAAGCTGCGCTTCACCCTGGAGTCCCTGCGGCTCGAGGGCGGCCAGGTGTCGCTGGTGACGGTGAGCCCCGAGGGCAACCAGGAGGTGCGCCTGGAGACGCTGGACGCCACGGGCGCGGCCTCGTGGGCGGCGGCCACCGAGGCCCTGGCCGCGAAGCTCGACGCCACCGCGGCGCTGGACAAGCCCCAGCGCGGGCCGGTGCGCCTGGCGGTGTCCGCGCAAGGAGAGGAAGGCGCCCTGAGCGGCGACGTGGACTTCACCGCCCCGGGGCTCGTGCTCCAGGCGAGCGGTGGCATGGAGGGGGAGAAGCAGCTGCACGCCGAGGTGAAGCGCCTCACGCTCGAGCCCACGCTGGGGCGCGCCGTGCTGCCCTCCTACCCGCTGGCCGCGCCGGTGTCCCTGGCGGGCACCGTGGGCATGACGGGGGACGTGGTGAAGGTGGACCTCAACGCCCAGGCCGCGGACGGCACGCTCACGGCCCAGGGCGCGGTGGACCTCGAGAAGTTCACCACGGACGGCTTCACCGCGCGCCTGCGCGGCCTGGACCTGGCGAAGCTGCTGGGCGGCGGCCCCGCGGCCACGCTCGCCGCGGACCTGAGCGTCAAGGGCGGCGGCAAGAGCCTGGACACGCTCGACGGCCAGCTCGACTTCTCCATGCCCGCCTCGCCCATCGCGGGCCAGCAGCTCGGCCCCGTGGAGATGCACGTGAACGCCAAGCAGGGCCGCTTCACGCTCGCCCGGCTCCAGGCGCTCGCCCCGGGCGTGACGCTCACCGCGGATGGCGTCGCCACGCAGCAGGACGTCAACCTCAAGGGCCAGCTGCTCGCGGACAACCTGGGCACCTTCGCCGGCACCGTGGGCCGGCTGGGCGGCGGCGAGCCCCTGCCCCTGTCGGGCAAGGGCGCCCTGAGCTTCAACGTCTCCGGGCCCTTGCAGGCGCCCGCGGTGAGCCTGGTGGGCGGCTTCGACACGGTCGCCTGGGCGGACACCGCCGTGAAGGCGCTCACCGTGGACGTGCGCATGCCCGACGTCACCCAGCCGCTCATCACCGACGCGCGCATCCGGGCACGTGAGCTGAGCGCCGGGGGCCGGGACTACCAGAACCTCGCCGCCACGCTCGCCACCCAGGGCCGCAAGCTCGACCTGTCCCTCACCACCGAGGGCCAGGAGAACCTGACGCTCGCGCTCGCGGGCCTCGTGGACAAGGACAACCAGGGCCTCACCCTCGACGACCTCACCCTGCGCTACCCCGAGGAGGGCTGGACGCTCAAGTCCCCCACCCACGTGGCCTGGGGCAAGGCGGTGGAGATCAAGCCCGCGCTCACGCTCACCTCGGGCGAGCAGCTCCTGTCGCTCGGGCTGCGCATGGAGGGCACGCGCCTGCAGGCCCACACGGAGCTGCGCGCCTTCGACCTGTCGCGGCTGCCCAAGGCCTTCCTGCCGCCGGACTTCGACGTGGAGGGCCTCTTGTCCGGCACCGTGGCGGTGAGCGGCACCACCGCGCGTCCGGACGCCCGCGCCCAGATGACGCTGCGCGGGGGCCGCTACCAGCAGTACGACGACCTCGCCTTCGAGGTGGATGCGCGCTACGTGGGCGACAAGGCCAAGGGCACGTTCTCCGCGAGCGCGCCGGCCTTCCGCGTCTCCAGCCGCTTCGACGTGCCGGTGCAGGCCCTGCTCAAGCAGCGCCGCGAGGCCGTGGACCTGCTCGTCACGGTGGACCACCTGGACCTGGGCCCCACGCTGCGCATGGCCCAGCAGCCCGAGACCGTCACCGGCCAGGTGACCGGCACGCTCACGCTCAAGGGCATGGCGAACGATCCGCGCCTCCAGCTCACGCTCAAGGGCTCCGAGCTGCGCTACTGGGGCGCCACCGCCACCGAGGCCGCGCCCGTCATCATCGCGCCCGGCGCCCTGCCCGCCGACATGCTCGGCAAGCCGCTCGCCTTCGAGCTGACGGCCCAGTCCGACGAGAAGGACGGCGCCCTGAGCGCCAGCCTCCACTTGGACGGGCTCGCCGAGAAGGCCACCGCCTCGCTGGCCACGCCCTTCACCCTGGGCCGGCTCATCGCCAAGACACCCACGTCCACGCAGATGATGAACACGCCCATGCGGGCCATCGACGCGGAGATCTCCGAGCTGCCCCTGACGCTGCTGGCCCAGTTCGGCTTCGCCACCGAGGCGGGCGGCACCCTGTCCATGAAGACGCACCTGACGGGCCCCGTGCTCTCGCCCGTGGGTGAGCTCACGCTGACGGCCAAACGCGCCACCGTCAACGGCGTGGTGCCCATCGACGGCGACCTGGCGCTCACCACCAGCGCCTCGGCCGTGAAGGTGAAGCTGGTGGCCAAACGCGACGCCACCCTGCTCGCCCAGTTGGAGGCGCAGGTGAACGCCTCGCTCGAGGCCCTGCAGGATCAGGACGTGGTGGGCCGGGTGCCCTTCACGCTCAGCGCCAAGGCGGGCCCCATCTCCCAGCGCGAGCTGGAGGGCCTGGCCAGCGTGTCCCCCAAGGCCGGCGCGCTCGCCCGCTGCCGCGCCGGGGAGCGCGTCTTCGCCCAGCCCTCGGACTCGGGCACGCCCCAGAACGTGATCGCCCTGACGCTGCGCGCCCGGGGCACGCTGGAGGATCCCCAGGTGGACCTGACCGCCGGGTTGCAGAACATCGGCGTGGACCAGATGGGGCTCGGCCACGCGAGCGTGCACTACACCTACGCCGACGCGAAGTCCGCCTTCGAGGCCCTGCTCACCTCGCCCACCGGCGGCACGCTCATGGCGCGCGGCAGCGCGAAGCAGGACCTGTCCCTGTCCACGCTGCGCAAGGGCATGGACCCCAACCGCATCCCCATCGAGGTGCAGCTCGACTCGCACCAGTTCGACCTGGGCTTTCTCTCCGGCTCCCAGCTGCCCATGGTGCGCACCCTCGGCGGCGAGCTCATCATGGAGAAGTTCCGGGTGGACGGCACCGTCGGCTCGCCCGTCATCAAGGGCCGCGTGGAGTGGAACAAGGGCCGGCTCGCCCTGGAGGGCCTGGGGGACTACCGCGACGTGCACGTGGCCCTGCGCGTGGACGACCAGCGCATGGAGCTCACCGACTTCTCCGCCAAGAGCGGCGGCGGAAGCCTCCAGCTCAAGGCCCGGGGCGATCGCACCCCGTCGGGCGCGTACGTCCTGAGCGGCGAGGGGCAGATGGACGACTTCCCGCTCGTGCTGGACGACCAGCTCTTCGCCATCCTGCAGCTGCGCACCCAGTTCGAGGGGGACATCTCCAAGTCCACGCAGTTCGTGAACGTGAAGAACCTCTCCATCCCCGAGCTGCACGTGAAACTGCCCGACGCCAAGCGCAAGGATTTGCAGCCGCTCGAGCGGCCCGAGGGCATCGTGCTCACGTGCGCGGGCGAGCCGCTCAACCCGCCCAAGACCGCGTCCGCCGAGGCCAGCGCGGACGGCGCGACTCCGGGCAGCGCCACGGGGGGCGCGGGCCCCTCGAGCGCCACGCGCCGCATCCGCGTCACCCTCAACGCCCCGCGCAACCTCTGGGTGCAGGGCGCGGACGTGAACGTGGAGCTCGGCCTGTCGGAGAACTTCTACGTGGAGACCGCGGACACCTTGACCATGAACGGCAACGTGCTCGTCAAGCGCGGCGACGTGGAGGTGCTGGGCCGGCGCTTCAGCGTGCAGAACTCCAGCCAGGTGCGCTTCACGGGCCCGCCCGCCGCGCCGTACATCAACGCCACGGCCGAGTACAAGAACGAGAGCGCGGGCGTCACGGTGTACGTGGCCGTGCGCGGGCAGGGCAAGGACTTCACCATCAAGCCCACGAGTGATCCGCCGCTCGCCGAGACGGACATCTATACGCTGCTGGCCACGGGCCGGCGCACCCTCAAGGCCGGCGGCTCGGGCGCGTCCATGAACCAGGGCCAGGTGGCGTCGGTGCTTGGCTCGGTGCTGGCCGCCCAGGCCAAGAAGGCCATCTCGGCGAAGGTGCCCCTGGACGTGCTGTCCATCGAGTCCGGCGACGAGGGCCTGGCGGGTGCGCGGCTGGAGGTGGGCAAGTACCTCACCGACAAGCTCTACCTGGGCTACAGCGGGCGCATTGGCACGCCGCAGAACCAGTCCACCACCCGGCGGGAGAACGCCAACTCCGTGCGCCTGGAGTACCAGTTCGGCCCGCGCTGGGGCGTGGAGGCCCAGTACGGCGACGCGCAGGTGGGCGGCGCGGACCTGCTCTGGAGCAACGAGTACTGACGCTCAGGGCCGGGGCAGCACGAAGTAGACCCAGGGGGCGATGAGGGGCGCGTCCTCGCGGGGCTCGCGCTCCCGCGCCTCGGGCTCCGGGGCCCGCGCGCGTGGAGGGGACGCGGGGGCCGGAGTGGCCCGCGCGGTGGCGCGGGGACGGCGGCGCGGGGGCGTGCGCGGGTGCGGGGCGTAGCGCACGCCCACCCCCAGCAGGGCCAGGGCGCCCACCAGGGACGCCACCACCCAGCGCCGGGCGTCCCGCTTCTGTCTCTCAGAATCGACCATGGCGCAGCAGCTCCCTCTTGGAAATGGTGCCCAGGAGCAGCCCGCGCGTGTCCACCACCGGCAGGCGCTCCACGGCGGTGTCGCCGAACAGGTGGGCCACCTCGGACAGCGACATGTCCGCGCGCACGGTGGGCACGGTCAGGTCCATCACGTCCGCGGCCAGCGTCATGTCCAGCAGCTCATGGTCCGGGATGTGGCCCTTGAGCGAGTCCAGGACGACGACGCCCAGCAGCCGCCCCGCCTCGTCGGTGACGTAGAGGTCGAAGCCCGCGGGCACCTCCAACAGCCGCACCACCACTTCCCGGAACGAGGTGCGCGGGTGCACCGTGGGCGCCTCCCGCGTGAGCAGCGCGGCCACCCCCGTCGGGCGCAACCAACTGGGGCCCTGGCGCTCGGGCAGCCGCACGTTGCGCCGGGAAAGACTGGAGGTGTAGAGCGAGTCCGGGCACAGGCCCCGGCTCACCACCGTCGACAGCACGCACATGAGCATGAGCGGCAGGACGATGTCGTAGTTGCCCGTCAGCTCGAAGATGATGAGCACCGAGGAGACCGAGGCGTGGGTGGTGCCCGCGAGGATGGCGCCCATGCCCAGGAGCGCGTAGGCCCCCGGCGGCGCCACGCCCGGCCACACCCACTGGGCGAGCGAGCCCAGCGCGCCCCCGAGCAGCGCCCCGTAGAAGAGCGAGGGCGTGAAGAGCCCGCCGGGAATCCCCGCGCCCGCGCACAGGGCGGTGGCCACCATCTTGAGCAGGGGCAGCAGCAGCAGCAGCATCAGCGGCAGCTGGCCCTGCAGCGCCGCGTTCACCGAGTCGTACCCGTTGCCCAGCAGTTGGGGAAACCAGATGGCCGCCCCCCCCACCGCGCCCATGGACACCACGGGCAGCAGCGCGGCGCGCACCGGAGGCGCGCCCTCCAGCGCCACCGCGAAGGCATTCACCGTGCGCACGTAGAGCGCCGAGGCCACGCCGAGCACCGGCCCGAAGAAGATGGCCAGCAGCATCTCCCGCGGGTTGAGCAGGTGGTACTGGGGGATGAGGTAGCTCGGGTGGTCGGCGATGAGGATGCGCGACACCAGCGTGGCCACCACGCACGACAGCACGATGGGGCCGAACAGCTCCAGCGCCAGGCCGCCGAGCAGCACCTCCAGGCCGAAGAGCGCGCCCCCGATGGGGACGTTGTACGCCGCGGCGATGCCCGCCGAGGCCCCACACGCCACCAGCAGTCGCACCCGATCCGGCGGCAGGCGCAGCTGCGTGCCCAACGCGGACGCCGTGGCGGCCCCGGACTGCAACAGCGCCCCCTCGCGGCCCAGGGGCGCCCCGAGCCCCACCGCCACGATGGACACCACGCCCCGGAACAACGTCCGGGGCAGCTGCATCCGGCCGGACTTCACCCAGATGGACTCGATGATGCCGGCGGTGCCATGGCCTCGCAGCGGCTGGCGGATGAGCAGCACCAGGGCCGACACCAACCCCCCCGCCAGGACCGTCACCCCCACCCGGTGGGCCGCCGAGGTCTGCTCCACGGACGCCAGGAAGGTGTCGGCGCCCTCGGACCAGGCGAGGCGTTGCACCCAGCGCAGGAAGGAGACCAGCAGGACCGCGCTCAGCCCGCTCGCCAGGCCGGTGACCACGACCAGGACCCAGAAGCGCTGCGCGTCCCCCAACAGGCGCCGCAAGGGCCGGAGCGGATGGAGGATCACGCGGAGAAAGGAGGAGCCCACACGTTCGACCATAACCCCCGCCCCCGTGCCCTCCACGTGGGATTCACCCCCTCCGCGCCTTCCCCGACAGGCGCGGCGAGGGCTCGCGGGCCCGGCCGCTCTCAATGCCCCGGCGCGCCCCGCAGCAGGTTCAGGCGCCGCCGGGCCCCCCGGTTCTGGGGCTCGAAGCGCAGGGTCTCCTCCAGCCGCTCGCGGGCCCGGCGGATGTCTCCCTGGCGGGCGTAGGCATCCGCGAGCAGCACCAGCACCCCGGTGTTGTAGGGCTGCAGGTCCAACGCGCGCTCCAACCGCCGGGTGCCCGTGGTGAAGTCCCCCTGGCGCAGCGCGAGCTGACCGAGCGCGATGTGCGGCAGGGGCAGGCCCTCCGAGGCGGGCGCGCGCGCCAGCGCCTCCAGGGCCTGGGTGCCCCGCGCATCCCCCGCCCCCGCGAGCGCGAGCGCCGCGGCCTGCCGCACCCAGAGCGACGGGTCGTCCAGCAAGGGCACCACCCCCGCCAGGGCCCCGGGCACGTGCGTGGCGGCCAGCGCCGCGACCACCTCCGAGCGCAGGCCCGCGTCCGGGGCCGAGGCGAGCGCCGTCACCAGCACCGGCACCGCGTCCCGGGAGAAGCGCTGGGCGAGGATGCGCGCCGCCGCGCCCCTCAAGGACGGGGCCTCGTGCGTGTCCAGCACCACCTGCTCGAGCGCCGGGCGGCTGTCCCGGGCGGTCTTCACGGCCAGCGCGTCCGCCAGCCGCAGGCGCCGGGCCTGCCGCGCCTTCGCCCGCGGCCACCACCGGGCGAGCGCCGCGTCCATGGACGCGGGGGAGGCCTGGGCGTGCGTGTGGCAGGCGTTGCAGGCGTTGGGGATGCCGTGCTTCACCGTGTTGCCCGGCACGGGCACGTCGAGCGCGTGGTCCGCGAAGGTGTCGAGCACGCCCGTGACGGTGGGCGGCATGTGGCAGGCCACGCAGTCGGGCGCCCCCGCCGAGGCATGGTGCGTGTGCCGCGCCCCCTCGGCCGTCTCTTTCGCGTGGCAGCCCTGGCAGCTCGCCGCGCCCACCGGGGCGCCCGGGCGCGGCGGGGGCAGCTCGTTGCTCCCGTGCGCGGCATGGGGCGCGCTGTGACAGGTGAGGCAGGTGGCGCCGCCCTTCAAATGACAGCGCGACTGGAGGAGCGCCTGGTACTCGAAGCTGGACGTCCTCGGCCGCCCGTCGTCGAAGAAGTCCCCCGAGCGCTCCTCGTCGAGCAGCACCACCAGGGGCTGGTAGCGGTCCTCGTAGCGCTCGCCGGGCGTGAAGTGGTGGGGCGCGTCCAACGAGGGAAAGAGCGTGCGGTGCGGCCCATGGCACTGGCCGCAGACGGCCAGGCCCTCGGCGGGCGCGACCCGGGCGGGCTGGACGATGTCGCGCGCCTGCTGCGTCTCCACGTGGCGCGAGCCCGGCCCATGGCAGCTCTCGCACGCCACGCCCGCGTCCGCGAACCCCGTGCGCCACTGGTGGCTCGCGCGGTCGTAGCGCGTGTCGAGCCCCGTCACGTGGCAGTCCAGGCACGCGTGCTGCGCGGTGCGCTGCCAGTTGGTCCAGAAGAAGGGGTGCTCCGGCGTCAGCGCGCCCTGCTTGGACTCCGAGTAGTCCACCCACGCGCCAGGGCCCGTCACGTGGAAGTAGACGGGCAGCACCTGCCAGCGCCCGTCGGGCAGTTGGGTGAGCGGATCCTGCATCCGCTTGCCCCCCACCACCCAGTCCACCGGGTAGTCGGCGAGCGCGCCCGAGGCGCCCCGGGTCCGCATGAAGGCGCGCGTGTCCCGCCGCGTCATCCACGCCTCGCTGGAGGTGCCCTGGTAGTGGGCGTTGGCGAAGTCGCCCACCACCCACTCCGGGCGCGCCGCCGAGAGCGCCCGCGCGTGCCAGTCCTGGCGCCACGCGGCGTGCTCGTCCTCGTGGCACTCGGCGCAGCGGGCCGACCCCACGTACCCCGACGCGGGCGAGGCCAGCACGGGCGCCGCGACGGGCGGGGGCGGAGACGCCGCGGGCACGGGCGCGGGCGCCGGACGCGCGCTCCGCGAGGCCACGAGGCCTCCGAGCCCGAGCAGGGCGGCGGCGCCCAGGACGAGGAGCGGGACGCGCGCCGGCCTCACATGAGACCCGAGGCGGTCTCGCGCACGGTCGCCCGGAGGACGTCCAGGTCCACCGGCTTGTCCAGGAAGGCGCTCACCCCGAGCCGCCGGGCCTCGGCGCGCGTCTCCTCATCCGCGAAGGAGGACAAGAGGATGACGGGGCAGGACAGGCCCGCGGCGTGGAGCTGCGCCAGCACCTCCAGGCCGGTGCGCCCCGGCATGCGGATGTCCGAGAGGATGAGGTCCGGCGCGCGCAGGGGGCCCCCACACACCTGCGTCAAGGAGACGTAGTCGGCCAGCTCGTACCCGTCCTCCAGGGCCACCACCGCGTAGCCCGCGCGCGCCAGGGTCAGCGTCAAGAGCGCGCGCATGTCCTCATCATCCTCCGCCAGGAGGATGCGCAGGGGCCGGGGCTCGGCGGGAAGAAAGGACATCATGACGGACGCTCCCGATGAAGAATCACCTCGAAGGACCACCTCGGGCGCTTGAGCATGGCGCGTGCCAGGGCCCTCCCGGGCGCGCGCCGGCCCCCCGCGCCCGACGCCACGGGGCACGCTGCCCCCCTCGGGGCATTCCGCCTCGCGCTTCGCCCCGCCCCGGCGCCCCCCAGCCCCGGGTCTCCGAGGAGAAGGCGCCTTGGCATGCGCGATGCTTTGAGTGTCGGGCGTGGAGGCCGCACCTCGCGGTCCTCCCTTGAGGAGGCAGTTCCCATGAAGCGCTCGTCCATCCTGCTCGGTGTCGCCGTGTCCCTGCTGTCCGTTGGCGCGTTCGCGGCCCCGAAGGAGGCTCCCAAGCCGACGACGTCCGCCCCGGCGAAGAAGCCCGCCAAGAAGGCCACCAAGCCCACGGAGAGCCAGAAGCCTCCGATGCACAAGACGAAGAGCTGAGCCCCCGCTCCCCCACCCCCTGGCCCCGGGAGTCGTCCGTTCCTGAACCCGGCCAGGGTGTGCACCGTTGTGGGGCCCGGGCGCTCGGCTAAGACCCGGAGCCCCTGTCATGAAGCTCGCCCGGAAGATCGTCCTCGCCCTCGTCCTGCTCGCCTTCGCGGTCATCGCGGGGCTGGAGACCATCGAAGTGCGGCGGGAGCTCGCCCGCTCCATGCGGGACATGGAACATGACCACCGCCTGCTCGGCCACATGCTGGGCGGCTCGTTCGTGCGGGCCTGGGAGCTGGAGGGCGAGGAGGAGGCGCTGCACATCCTCGCGGACGCCAACCGCTTCCAGGAGCAGATCCGCCTGGGCTGGCTGTGGCTCGACTCGCCCCCGGGCCAGGCCCTGCCCGCCCCCATCCTGCGCGGCCTGCGCGCCGGCCATGACGCGTCCTTCGTGGACACGGGCCCGGTGCCGGGCGTGCGGCGCTCCTTCACCCCGGTGATGATCGACGAGCGGCGCGGCGCCATCGAGCTGACCGAGGCCCTCACCGAGCAGCGCCAGCACGTGCGCCAGACGGTGACGGGCACCGCCGTGGCCACCGCCGCCATCACCTTCGCCTTCTTCCTGGTCGCCATGGCCATGGGCCGCCGGCTGGTGGGCCGCCCCGTGGAGCAGCTCGTCGCCATGGCGCACCGCCTGGGCCAGGGGGACCTCGCGGCCCGGGTGCACCTGCACCAGCAGGACGAGCTGGCCACGCTCGCGGGCGCGATGAACCAGATGGCCGGGGACCTGGCGTCCGCGCGCGCCCAGGTGGACGCGGAGACGGCGGCGCGCCTGGCCACGCTCGAGCACCTGCGGCACTCGGACCGGCTGGCCACCGTGGGCAAGCTCGCCTCGGGCGTGGCGCACGAGCTGGGCACGCCGCTCAACGTGGTGCTCGGCCGCGCGCGGATGATCGCCGCCGGCGAGGCCGAGGGCGAGGAGGTGCCCGAGTACGCGCGCATCATCGCCCAGCAGGTGCAGCACATGACGGGCATCATCCGCCAGCTGCTCGACTTCGCCCGGCGGCGCACGCCCCAGCGCGCCCCGGAGGACCTGTCCCAGCTCGTGGCGCGCACGCTCTCGCTCCTGCAGCCCCTGGCGGCCCGGCGCCACATCCAGCTCGCCCAGGAGTCCCCGGGCCCCCTGCTGCTGGAGGTGGACGCGGGCCAGCTCCAGCAGGCCCTCACCAACCTCGTGGTCAACGGCCTGCACGCCATGAAGCAGCCGGGCACCTTGCGCGTGCGCCTGGGCCACGCGCGCGCCCTGCCCCCCACGGACCTGGGAGGCCCCGAGGCCGAGTGGGTGCGGCTGGACGTGGTGGACGAGGGCGAGGGCATCGCCCCGGAGGTGCTGCCCCGCGTGTTCGAGCCCTTCTTCACCACCAAGGACGTGGGCGAGGGCACGGGGCTGGGCCTGTCCGTGTCCTATGGCCTCATCCGGGACCACGGCGGGTGGATCTCCGTGAGCAGCGAGCCCGGACGCGGTAGTTGTTTCTCCATCTTCCTGCCGCCCGAAGCGGGCCCATCACCGGAGGCCGAGACATGAGCACCCCCCCCAAGGGCCGCATCCTGGTCGTCGAGGACGAGCGCGAGATGCGCGCGCTCCTGGAGAAGGGCCTCACGCGCCGGGGCTTCCAGCCCACGGTGCTCGCGAGCGCCGCGGAGGCCTTCTCGCGGCTGGAGGCCGAGGACTTCGACACCGTGCTCACCGACCTGCGCATGCCAGGCATGGACGGGCTGGCGCTGTGCGAGCGCGTGGTGCTCAACCGGCCGGACATCCCCGTGGTGGTGGTGACGGCCTTTGGCAGCATGGAGACGGCCGTGGCGTCCATCCGCGCGGGCGCCTACGACTTCGTGACCAAGCCGGTGGACCTGGACGCGCTGGTGCTCCTGCTGGAGCGGGCGGTGCGGCACCGGGCGCTGCGCGAGGAGGTGCGGCGGCTGCGCCGGGCGCTGCACGACGCCTCGGCCGACGGCGGCGTGGTGGGCGAGAGCCTGGCGCTCAAGCGCGTGTACGAGCTCATCGACCGGGTGGCCGACGCGGACGCGTCCGTGCTGGTGACGGGCGAGAGCGGCACGGGCAAGGAGGTGGCGGCGCGCGCGCTGCACGCCCGGAGCCGCCGGCACGCGGGGCCCTTCGTGGCCATCAACTGCGCGGCCATGCCCGAGGCCCTCCTGGAAAGCGAGCTGTTCGGCCACGCCAAGGGCGCCTTCACCGACGCCAAGGCCGCGCGCACGGGCCTGTTCGTCAAGGCGAGCAACGGCACGCTCTTCCTGGACGAGGTGGGCGAGATGCCCCTCACCCTCCAGCCCAAGCTCCTGCGCGCGCTGCAGGAGCGCACCGTGCGCCCGGTGGGCGGGGACACGGAGGTGCCCTTCGACGCGCGCATCGTGGCGGCGACCAACCGGGACCTGGAGCTCGCCGTGGAGGAGAACCGCTTTCGCGAGGACCTGTACTACCGCCTCAACGTCATCGGCCTGGAGCTGCCGCCCCTGCGCGCCCGGGGCAACGACGTGCTCCTGCTCGCCCAGCGCTTCCTCGAGCACGTCGCCGCGCGCAGCGGCAAGCGCGTGCAGGGCCTGAGCCCCGCGGTGGCCCAGAAGCTGCTCGCCTACGGATGGCCCGGCAACGTGCGCGAGCTGCAGAACTGCATCGAGCGCGCCGTGGCCCTCACCTCCTTCGAGGAGCTCACGGTGGAGGACCTGCCCGAGCGCATCCGCGACTACCGCGCCTCCAACCCGAGCGCCCAGGCCAGCGACGTGTCGGAGCTCGTGTCCCTGGAGGAGATGGAGCGGCGCTACATCCAGCGCGTCATCGAGACGGTGGGCGGCAGCCGCACCCTCGCCTCGCGCATCCTCGGCGTGGACCGCAAGACGCTCTACCGCAAGCTGGGCCGCCGCCACCCCGTGGCCGCCTCGCTCGCCGCCGAGGACAAGGAAGACCCCAGGGAGTAGCGGCGCGGCGGAGGACTCCCGACAACCTCCCCAGGAGTTGAAACCCCTCCTAGGATGACCGCCCCCTCGGTTCTCCCCGGAGTGCTTCATGGCTTTACGCAACGTCCTTGTCCTGGTGGGCCTCGCGCTGCTCGCGGCATGTGGGCCCGGCGCTCTCCCCGCCGCCTCCGAGAACGCCCCCCCGGCGGGTGAGGCGCCCGCGCTGCGGTTCGCCTTCGCGGGGCCCGAGGACACGCTCGACCTCGGCACGAGCACGCCCGTCCTCGACTTCGGGCCGGTGCGGGTGGGGACGCAGAGCGCCCGCGTGCTCGAGCTGCGCAACCTCGGCTCGACGCCCGTGAAGCTCGAGTCGCTCGCGCTCTCCGCGGGTCAGGCCTTCACCCTGCGCTCCCTCCCGGCGCTTCCCTACACCCTCGAGCCGCAGGCCGTCCTGAAGCTCGAGGTGGGCTTCGCGCCCCTCGTGGAAGGGGCGCTGGCGCAGACCCTGAAGCTCACGAGCAACGATCCCGCCACGCCCCTGCTCACCGTGGACCTGCGGGGCCTGGGGGTCGCGCCCAGACTGGTCGTGACCCCCTCGTCGGTCCTTGAATTCGGAGCGGTGCGCGTGGGGCACGCGAAGACCCTTGAAGTCCAGGTCCAGAACCGGGGCACGGGGAGCGTGACGATTCCCGCCGTGAATGTTCAAGGCGCCTCCGCCTTCGTGCTCGACGGAGCGCCGATCTTCCCCCTCACACTCGCTCCGGACGGCATCTTCACCCTGCGGGTGCGCTTCACGCCCATGGGGGAGGGCGCCTTCGCCGCGCAGCTGTCGCTGAAGAACGACGACCCCTCCGCCGAGCCCCTCGGCGTCGCGATGCGGGGCCAGGGCGCGATGCCCCGCCTCGAGACGCCCTACGCCACGCTCGATTTCGGAACGGTCGCCCTGGGCACCTCGAGCGTCCAGCGGGTGTTCCTGCGCAACACGGGTTCGGGCGACACCTTCCTCCACGCGGCGGACATCGCGGGCGCCCCCGCCTTCTCCCTCCACGGGGCGACCTTTCCCCTGGTCCTGCCCGCCGGCGCCATGACGACGTTCGAGGTGAAGTACCACCCCACCCAGGCGGGCGCGAGCCTCGGCAAGCTCACCTTCGTGACCGATGAAGGCCTCTCGCCCCTCTCCATCACCCTCCAGGGCCAGGGCGGTGGGGGCACCGGCACGGACCCGGACCTCGTCTGGGCCCCGTCCGCGATCGACTTCGGCGCGCAGCGCAAGGGCACCACCGCCACCCGGCTGCTCACCGTGACCAACGAGGGCACCGCCCCCCGGATCATCACCGCCGTGGCGCTCGACGCCCACGCCTACCCCGTCTTCACCGCGACCACGCTCCCGCTGCTGCCCTTCTTCCTCGCTCCCGGCTCCAGCGTGCAGTTCCAGGTCACCTTCAACCCGGTGGGCACGGGGGCGTTCGCGAGCGCCCTGACGCTCACCACCTCGGATCCGCTGAGCCCCTCCACCTCGGTGCCGCTCACGGGCACGGGCACGGGCACCGCGTTCGGCGCGGACTAGGGGTGTCCTGGCGCGCGGGGCGCTAACCTGGGGGGCCCCCACCCCCAGGAGACGCCCCCATGCTCACGCTCCACCACCTCAACCACTCCCGCTCCCAGCGCATCCTGTGGCTGCTGGAGGAGCTGGAACTCGACTACGCGCTCGTCCCCCACCAGCGCGACGCCCACACGAACCTCGCCCCCCCGGAGCTCAAGTCCGTGCACCCCCTGGGCAAGGCCCCGGTGCTGGAGGATCAGGGGCGGGTCATCGCCGAGTCCGGCGCCATCATCGACTACGTGGTGCGCCGCCATGGCGGGGGACGGCTCGCGCCCCCGCCGGACTCGGTGGCGTTCGACGCCTACGTGGAGTGGCTGCACTACGCCGAGGGCTCGGCCATGCTGCCCTTCATGCTCGGGCTCTACCTGAGCCGGCTCGGCGACGCGGCGGCGCCGCTCCAGCCCCGCCTGGGCAGCGAGGTGCACAACCACCTCACCTACATCGCCAATGCCCTGGGCGAGCACGAGTACCTGGTAGGTGACACGTTCACCGCCGCCGACATCCAGGTCGGCTTCGTGCTGGAGGCCGCTCAATCCAGTCACGCCCTGGGCCGCTTCACCAACCTCGTCGCCTACCTGCGGCGCCTGCACGAGCGGCCCGCCTACCAGCGCGCCCTCCTGCGCGGCGGCCCCTTCGACCTCTCCGCCATGCGCAAGCGCAAGGACTGACACGTCCGGCGGGGGGGTGGCCCCCGTTCCTGACGTGTCAACCGCCCGGCGGACACGTCCATCGGGCCCGGCCGCCGCCCGCGCACCGAGGAGGCGGACACGAACCCCCTCCATGCACGTCTGGCATTGGATCTGCAATCATGCGCGGCACGGACCCGCGCCCCCAGCCGGGTCCGCCACTCTCCCGGGGGTTCCCATGTCATCCGCTCAAACCGTGTCGTCGCGCAGCGAGTCGTCCGCGTCCGAGTACCAGTACAACTACACGTACGTCGCGCCCCTCGCGATGGCCCAGGGAGTTCCCGCCAACCAGCGGCCCACGCTGGAGTGGTGGGGACAGGTCATCACGCAGGTGCTCCACATCGCGAGCAACCGCCTGCACTGGGTCCAGGAGCAGGAGCAGCGCAAGCACGGCGGCGCGGCGCCGGCCCTCTCGCTGCACGTGGACCTGTCGCACGTGGGCGTGGGCGCGCTGGACCTCGGCCACCTCCAGGCCCTGCCCGCGCCCTCCACGCTGGCCGGCAAGCTGTTCGGCGAGCTGCACGAGTTCGGCGAGGCCGCCGAGCTGGCCGGAAAGGCCGCGCTCCTGGCCCGCAAGGCCTTCAACCAGGAGCTGGGCAGCGTGTTCGACGTGCTCAAGCTGGTGCTCGAGGCCATCACCACCAAGCCCACGGGCCGGCCGGGCTCGATGCAGGACTACTTCAACCTCTTCACCACCCTGCCCCTGCCCGCGGCGGCCTCGAGCTACGAGGAGGACACCACCTTCGCTTGGATGCGCGTGGCGGGCTTCAACCCGCTCGTGCTGCGCCGCGCGCACACGCTCGAGGACACGCTCGGCCTCCAGGACGCGGCGCTCGGCGCCGTGCTCGGCGAGGGCGACACCGTCCAGCGCGCCCTGGACGAGGGCCGCCTGTACCTGGCGGACTACAAGGCGCTCGCGCGCGTCGTCAACGGCAACGCCCCCGTGAGCCCCAAGTACTGCTTCGCGCCTCGCGCCCTGTTCGGCCTGCCCGCGGGCAGTGGGCTGCGGCAATTGCGTCCCCTGGGCATCCGCTGTGGCCAGGACGCGAGCACCTATGCGCTCTTCACGCCCGCCGACGGGGAGGCCTGGCTGCAGGCCAAGACGACCGTCAACGTGGCGGACGTGAACTACCACGAGATGATCTCCCACCTGGGCCACACCCACCTGCTCGTGGAGCCCTTCGTGGTGGCCACCCACCGCAACCTCCCGGACGACCATCCGGTGAGCCTGCTCTTGCGGCCGCACTTCGAGGGCACGCTCTACATCAACAACGCCGCGCAGGCGAAGCTCATCGCCCCCGGCGGAGACGTGGACATGCTGATGGCGGGCACCATCCAGGCCAGCCGCACCGTCTCCGTGGAGTCACTGCTCGACACCCAGGACTTCGACTTCAACCAGGGCATGCTGCCCAACGCCCTGAAGCAGCGGGACGTGAACGACCCCGACCTGGACTACCCCTACCGTGAGGACGCGCGGCTCGTGTGGGGCGCCATCGAGAACTGGGTGCGGGCCTACGTGGGCCTCTACTACACCTCGGACACGGCGGTGGCCCAGGACACCGCGCTCCAGGCCTGGAGCGCCGAGGTGGTCGCCCAGGAGGGAGGCCGGGTGAAGGGCTTCGGCGAGGACGGCGTCGCCGGCAAGCTGACCACGGTGGACTACCTCATCCAGGCCCTCACCATGCTCATCTTCACCGGCAGCGCCCAGCACGCGGCGGTGAACTTCGCCCAGGCCGGGGTGATGACGTTCGTGCCGCTCGCCCCCGCGGCCGCCTACCGCGCCGCGCCGCCCAACCGCGCCGACGCCGCGCTCAACCCGGGCCTGGATCAGTACCCGCCCCTGGACATGGCCGCCGAGCAGCTCAGCTTCCTGTCCCTGCTCGGCGGGGTGCACCACACGAAGCTCGGGGACTACCCCTTCCTGTGGTTCAAGAACCTGCACGTGCACGGCCACCTGAAGAACTTCCAGGCGGACCTGGAGCGCATCGGCGCCACCATCCAGGAGCGCAACACGACGCGCCGCTTCCCCTACCCCTACTTCATCCCCTCGGCCATCCCCCAGAGCATCAACATCTGAGCCGAGCCCCCTGAGCGCTCCCGCCCGGCGGACACGCTGTCCCGCCGGGCCCCGCGGCTCCCGGTCAATCTGTCACGGCGCGGCGGCCGGGAGGCGTCGTCTCCGAGAGGGAACCGCCGCGTGACACGTCGCATGAAGTGTCTGTCTCGCGAAAGCGAGGCACACCTGATGCGATTCCACGGGGGGATGGGTCTCACCTGTCTGGTGTGGGCGGCGGTCGCGGGGGCGGCGGGGCCCGACATGCGCGCGCACTTCAAGGCCGACGACGGGAACCAGGGCTTCGAGCAGCTCATGGCGTCACATGTCGCCCACCGCGACGGAGTGCCCGCCGAGGGCACGCTCGACAAGGCCTTCATCGCGCTGCTCGCCGATGCCCTGCGTCCCCCGGAGCGCTTCAAGGTGGCGGACTGGGTGCTCTGCGTGTCGCCCACGCGCGAGGAGGACGGCACGGTCCTCCTCGTCGACTCCGTCCAGCATGTTCCAGAGGCCGAGCAGCGGGCCCGGGGCGCGGATCTCATCGTCCACTACCGGCGGGTGAAGGCCCCCGGCGAGCACACGACACGCCGGGTCTGGCCCTACGCCGTCCTGCGCACGCGCGGGCTTCACGGCAAGGTCCTCTGCCAGGCCGTGCCGGAATGACAGGGCACGTCCCGCGCGCTCACGGGGAGAGGCCGCCGGGACGAAAGCCGTGGCCCATGTCCGAAAACGAGGGATCCCACCAAAACGGACACGGGTCAGCCCCTGTCGACCCGGGCCCCGAGCGCATCGGACCCCGTTGTCGGCCTACATTGGCGCCCCACGGCCCCGAGGCCGCCCTGGGAGAACCCGTACCGTGAGCCCCGATCCCGTCCACGACGCGCAGTCCTTGAACCCCGAGACCTCGCGCCTCCAGGCCGATTCGTCCGAGCCCGCCCCCAGTCGGACGCGGGCGCTGATGGCCACCGCCGGGCGCGCGGCCGCCACCATCGCCGGGCGCACACTGGGCTTCGGGGTACTCGGCTTCGTGCTCGGCCTGGTGGTCTTCGCCGTCGAGCTGGGCACGGGAGCGCTCAGGACCCCGCCCGGGGACGCGTGGCGCTACGGCGTCTATCTGCTGGGTCCGCTCTACTTCGCGGCGGGGGTGGTGGGGCTCGGCGCCGCGGGCATGTGGCGGGGCATCGGCCGCGTGGCGATGAACCTGGTGGAGCAGCACCGGCTGTCCCAGCACCTCGTGGAGCGGGTCATCGAGCGCGCCGCCCTGCTCGCGGAGGGAGCCGCCACGCCGGCCGTCCTCCGCAGACCCCTGCCCATCCAGAAGCTGCGCGCGCTCATCCACGAGGCCAGTGAGCGCACCGCGGCGGACGAGGAGGGATATTCGAGCCTCGGCGCGCTGTCTCGCGCCATCCTCGGCAAGGTGCGGCGCGGCGTGGTCGGCCTCATCGAGGAGCGCCTCGACGCCCTCATCGGTGAGCAAGCGCACGACACGAGCACCGTGGAGCTCACGCTCGCTCGGCTCAACGACCTCGCCCGGGAGCAGCTCCAGCAGTGGGTCCTGGACGCCCTGGACGGAGCGCGCAACAAGCAGGCGCTGCTGTGGAGCGGCCTGTTCGTGGCCGTGGTGGCGCTGCCGCCCCTCGCGCTCGCGTATCTGCGCTGACGCGGGAAGCGAGCGGGGGGCACTGGACAACGCGCCGGAGTTGGATGAAGGGGGAGGCCTGGAGGCGCCATGGAGACCCAGGATCCCGAGCCCATCTTCCCGCACGAGCTGCGCGACGCCTGGCCCGCGCTCTCGCGCGATGAGCGCGTGGAGAGCTTCCGGCTCGTCCCCCACGCCACCGCCGACGACTTCTTCCTGTCCTTGTCCGCCCAGGAGCAGGCGGCGCTGCTGCTGTCGCTCGGGCCGGGCGAGCGGCGCACGTGGCTGCGGCTGCTCGCCCCGGACGACGCCGTGGACGTCATCCAGGGCACGCCGGCCGACCTGCGCGCGTCGCTCCTGCACGAGCTGGACGAGAGCACCCGCCGCGAGGTGCAGGCGCTGATGGCCTACGCCGAGGACCACGCGGGCGGCCTGATGAATCCCCGCTTCGCGCGCGTGCGGCCGGACATGACCCTCGACGAGGCCATCAGCTACCTGCGCCGCCAGACGCGCGAGAAGGTGGAGACGGTCTATTACGCCTACGTGCTCGACCCCCAGCAGCAGTTGCTCGGGGTGGTGTCCCTGCGCCAGCTCTTCCAGGCGGCGCCGGACAAGCGCGTGGCGGACGTGATGAGCCGCGACCTCATCACCGTGGCCGAGGACATGGACCAGGAGGCGGTGAGCCGGGTGTTCGCCGAGCACGCGCTCATGGCCATTCCGGTGGTGGATGCCCAGCGGCACATGAAGGGCATCGTCACCGTGGACGACATCGTCCAGGTGGTGCGGGAGGAGGCCACCGAGGACATCCAGAAGGTGGGCGGCATGGAGGCCCTGGACGCGCCCTACTTCGACGTGGGCCTGCTCGCCATGCTCAAGAAGCGCGCGGGCTGGCTGCTCGTGCTCTTCGTGGGCGAGATGCTCACCGCCACCGCCATGGGCCACTTCGAGGACGAGATCGCCCAGGCGGTGGTGCTCGCGCTCTTCGTGCCCCTCATCATCAGCTCGGGCGGCAACTCGGGCAGCCAGGCCACCACGCTCATCATCCGCTCGCTGGCGCTGGGGGAGATCCGCCTGCGCGACTGGTGGCGCGTGGCCCGGCGCGAGGTGCTCGCGGGCGTGGCGCTGGGGACCACCCTGGGCCTGGTGGGCATCGTGCGCATCCTCGTGTGGCAGGGGCTGTTCCACTCCTATGGCGAGCACGCCGTGCGGGTGGCGCTCACCGTGGGCCTGTCGCTCGTGGGCGTGGTGACGTGGGGCACGCTCTCCGGCTCCATGCTGCCCTTCCTGCTGCGCCGCCTGGGCTTCGATCCGGCGAGCGCCTCGGCGCCGTTCGTGGCCACGCTCGTGGACGTGTCCGGGCTGGTCATCTACTTCTCCGCGGCGAGCCTCATCCTCAAGGGCACACTGCTGTAGGCTCACCCGCCGTGAACACGATCCTGCCTCCCCACGAGCTGTGGGCACCCCACGTGCGCGCCCATCCGCATCCCCTCTACGCGCGCATGCGGCGGGAGGGGGCGGTGTTCGCCCAGCGGGACCTGGCGCGGGACATCCCCGTCTGGGTCACCACCGATTACCCGACGGCCCTGGAGGTGCTGCGCGACCCGCGCCTCACCAAGGACGAGCGTCTGGTGCCCGCCGAGGCGCGGCAGTCGCGCACGCCGGAGATGCTGGCGATCAACCGCAACATGCTCATGTCGGATCCACCGGACCACACGCGGCTGCGCACGCTCGTGTCCCAGGCGTTCACCCCGCGCCGGGTGGAGGCGCTGCGCCCGCGCGTGGAGGCCATCACCCACCGGCTGCTGGACGCGCTGCCGCGCGAGGGCCCCGTGGATTTGATCGACACCTTCGCCTTCCGGCTGCCCGTGACGGTCATCGCCGAGCTGCTCGGGGTGCCGCCCGAGGACCAGGATCAGTTCCGCGAGTGGACGGGGGCCATCACCGCCCCGCCCACCCAGGCGCGGCTGGAGGCGCTGCGCCGCGCCAGCCTCGGGCTCAAGGCGTACATCCAGGCGCTGGCGGAGCAGCGGCGGGCCGCGCCGCGCGATGACCTCATCAGCGCACTGCTCCAGGCCGAGGAGCAGGGGGACCGGCTGTCGGCCGAGGAGTTCATCGGCATGGTGGTGCTGCTGCTGGGCGCGGGCCACGAGACGACGGTGAACCTCATCGGCAATGGCGTGTGGGCGCTCCTGCGCCACCCCGAGCAGCTCGAGCGGCTGCGCAAGGACCCGTCCCTGGCGGGCCCGGCGGTGGAGGAGGTGCTGCGCTACCGGGGGCCGGTGGAGGTCGCCACCCACCGCTGGGCGCGGGAAGACCTCGCGCTGCGGGGCCAGGTGGTTCCCGCGGGGCACACCGTGTACGTCTCGCTGCTGGCGGCCAACCACGATCCCGCGCAGTTCCCCGAGCCCGAGCGCTTCGACATCACCCGCGAGCCCAACCGGCACCTCGGTTTTGGCTTCGGCATCCACTACTGCGTGGGGGCGCCCCTCGCGCGGCTGGAGGCCACGCTCGCCCTGCCCCTGCTCTTCGAGCGCCTGCCGCGCCTGCGCCTGGCGGTGGCGGAGCACGCGCTCCCCTGGAGCGAGGGCATCATCATGCATGGCATGAAGCAGCTGCCCGTGGCGTACTGAGCCCCCTCCCATGCGACCCCTCTGTCCGACCTGTCAGCGGCCCTTCACCCCAGGGGCCACCCTGTGCGCCGCCTGCGGCGCGTCCCTGCTCCTGGAGGCGCGTCCGGGAGACACCCTGCCCGTGTGCGCCGAGCACCCCACGCTCCGGGGCCTGGGCACCTGTGAGCGCTGTGGGGCGTTCGCCTGCGCGCGGTGTCTGCGCACGGATGCCCTGGGGGGCACGCGGTGCGCGCGGTGCGAGGGCCTCGACCCGGACCAGCCCCTGCCCTGGGACCAGCGCGAGGCGCTGGGCACGCTGCCGGCCTTCTGGAAGACGCTGGTGCAGGTGATGCTGCGGCCGGACACGCTGCGCCTGGCGCGCGCCGAGGACAGCGTGGGCAGCTCGCTGTATTTCACCCTGCTGTGCGCCCTGCCCGTGTGCGTGGTGACGGGGCTGCTCTACCTGGGCATCTTCAACGCCATGCCCTCGATGATGCAGTACCTGCTGCCCCCCGAGAAGCTCAAGGGCGATGGCTCGGGCCTGGAGATGGTCCGCTGGATGGGGTGGGGCTTCTTCGCCGTGAGCGTGTTCCTCGGCCCGCCGCTGTTCCTGCTGCTCACGCTGGCGAGCGCGGCCGTGGACCACCTGATGCTGCGCGTGACGGGCGGCGTGCCGCGCGGCTTCCGGGTGACGCTCCGGGCCAACGCGCTCTCGCAGGCCGCCTGGACGCTCGGCGCCATTCCCTTCCTCGGCACGCAGGTGGCGCCCTTCTGGGCGCTCGTGTCCCGCGTCTACGCCTACCGGGGACTGCACCGGACCACCTGGGGCCCGGCGTTCGCGGGGGCGCTGCTCGCGCCCCTGCTGTCCTGCTGCCTGTGCGGCGGCGGCTACCTGGCGCTGCTCGTCTTCCTCTTCAAGCACGCCCCCTAGAGGGCGTAGGTGGCGTAGCAGCTGCCGGCGGGGCCGCCGCCCGCGCTCTCGGCGTTGGGCGCGGACAGCCACGCACCCTCGGCGCCGCACTGCTGCCAGGCCGCGGTGGAGCGCGACTGCACGCAGGTGCGCGTGGGCACCGAGCGGCCCAGGGTGACGGAGCTGCACCAGGGGTAGGAGATGGTGCAGGTGGTGGGCCTGGCGGTGGTGCCGGCCGTGAACTCCCCGTTGACGCACTGCCGCCAGACGCCGTCGGACGAGGACTGCACGCAGCCGCCCGCCTTCACGTCCCCGTCCACCGTGCCCGAGTAGCAGGCGGTGCTGGTGGACGCGCTCCAGTTGTACTCGGCCTTGAACTGGCTGAACTTGAGCGCCACGAGCGACGAGCCGCCCACGGTGGTGCGGCCGCACTGCGTGGCGTACGCGCCCACCCAGGGGGTGTACGTGTAGAGCGCGGCGGTGGCCTTGTTGGCCGGCTTCACCGTGCACGGGTCCGACGTGCTCTTCGACACGTTCACCTTCCAGCCCGACACGGTGGCGCGGCCCGCGTCCAGGTCCGTGAGGTAGCCGCGCAGCTTCTTGGCCGAGCACTCCACCTGCTTGCCGAAGCCGGCGTAGGACGTGCTGCACCCGCCGCTGTCCGGACAGCCACAGCCCGTGGCCTTGGCCAGGTTGGTGGAGGTGCCACTGGTGACGAGGCTCGACTCCGTCTGGATGCGCGCGAGCATGTACAGGGGGCTGATGCCGCTGGCCTTGGACTGCTCCACGATGAGCGCCGCCGCGGTCTTGTTCCACGCCGGGTCCGTGTAGCCCGCCAGGTAGGAGCCCTTCTGCTGGAGGAACTGCTGCACCTGGGCCGTGGTGATGCCCTGCCCGCCGGTGATGTCCGTGTCCTCCAGCAGGCGGTGCATGTCGAAGCTCGTCGTGGCCGGCTCGAGCAGCTGCCCCGTCAGCTCGTCCACCACGGCGGGCGCCTCGGAAGCAGGGCCACACGCCACCAACAGCGCCGGCAGACACCACCACATGCGTCGCGGATTCATCACGGACCTCGGAGGGGGAAGGCGGCCAGGTTCGGACCGCGAGGGGTCCCCCTCATAGCACCCGGAAAGAGGTGATTCCTCGTTTTTCTAGAATCCGAGAAGAAATCAACGTCCCAGGCGTTTCCGGGCCCGGGCCCGCGCCGCGTCGAGGGCGTCGCCCACGTCGGCGGCCTGCGGGGACGGCTCGGGGGACGGGGGCGCCGCGGCCGGGGAGGCGGCCGGGGCGCGCCGCAGGGGCCTCGGGCCCGAGAGGAAGCGGCGCACGGCGACCTCGGCCAGGAGCGCGCCCAGGGCGAGCGCCACCAGCCACGGCGCGAGCGCCACCCGCCCCTCGGAGCCGGGGGTGCGCGCGAATACCCCGGTGAGCGACAGGAGCTCCACGCCCCCGCCCACGGCCGCCACCCCGCGCAGCACCTCCAGGCCCTCCTGGCGCGAGCCCGGCTCGAACTCGGGCGCGTAGGGCAGCGTCACCGGGGGCGCGCGCAGCACCCGGGTGCCCAGCTTCACCACGGGGTGCCAGGAGCCGCTGCCCGGCAGCGTGTACTCGGCCACCATGCGCTCCTCGTCCTCCCAGCGCAGCGGCACCTCCACCGGCGCGCTCCGCCCGTCTCCCGGCAGCACCACCAGCGAGGGCAGCGCCCCGGGCAGGGCCTCGCCCGGCGCGAAGTCCAGCGACACGCGCAGCCGGTCTCCCCGCCGCTCCGAGCGCGCCACCGCCGTCCCGCCGCCGCCCGCGCCGCCCAGGGCCCAGCGCACCATGCCCTCGAGCGTCCCGCGCAGGCCCGTCCACGTGCGCAATTCACCCGTGTACTCGCCATCCACCTCCGCCAGGAAGGCCACCGCGCGCCCCGCCCCCCGCGGCCACAGCGCCAGCACCGGGGCCGCGTGGTCATCCAGCGTGCGCAGGGCCACGCTCGCGCGCGGCCGGAGGTAGGCCAGGTTGTAGCCGCCCACCTGGGGCAGCCCCAGCGCGGGCAGCGGGCCGAGCAGGGGCAGGTCCGGCGCCGCCTCCAGCGAGGTGGGCGTGTCCACGAAGGTGGCGCGCGCCACGGTGAGCGTCTCCTGGCTGAAGATGCGGGGCAGGCTCGCGGCGTCCTCGGCGAAGTACATGCGGCCCCCGCCCCGCTCGGCGATCTCCCGCAGCAGCGCCGCGTCCGGATCCTTCTCCGTGCCCAGGCCGATGACGGAGACGGTCACCTTCTGTTGGCGCAGCGCCTCGAGCGTCTCCCGGTAGTCCGCCGCCTGCTCCGAGTCCGCCGCGTCCGAGAAGAGCAGCACGTGGCGCGTGGCCTTCTGGCTGCCGAGCACCTGGTCGCGGCCCTCGCGCAGGGCGGTGCCCACGTAGATGCCGCCGCCGCCGCTGAAGCCCCGGGCCACCTCGTTGAGCGGCAGGCCCCGCTCCACCGGGCTCATGGGGAAGAGCCGGTGCACCTCGGTGTCCACCATGGCCACGGACGCCTCGTCCTTGGGGTTGAGCAGGGTGAGCGCGCCCACGACGCCCTCGGCCGCCAGCTCCATCTTCGTGCGCCCGTCGGGAATCTGCACGCCCATGGAGCAGCTGCAGTCCATGAGCACGCTCAGGGCCACGTCGATGCGGCGCTGCTCCTCGCGCATCTCCAGGGACACGGGCAGGAGCGGCTCCACGGGCGAGTGGCGGTAGCCGCCCTCGGAGAAGCTCGCGCGGCCGCCCGTCATCACCAGGCCGCCGCCCGCCACCTCCACGTACGCGGCCACCGCGCGCAGGCCCGGCTCGCCCAGGCGGTTGGCGTCCACGTTCTCCAGCACCAGCGCGCCCACGCCCTCGAGCGCCTCCAGGGTGAGGCGGAAGGGCGCGCGCACCTCCAGCGTCAGGCCCGCCGCGCGCAGGGCCCGGGCGAGCGTGCCCTCGGGGCTGTCGGTGAGCAGCAGCACCCGGGGCGGGCCCTCCACCCGGACGATCGCCTGGCCCACGTCGTTCTCCACCACGCCATCCCCCGGCGCCTCGACCGTCAGCCGGTAGGAGACGAGGCCCGGCGTGTCCACCACGTCCCGCAGGGGCAGCAGGTTGGGGCCGGCCTGGAAGTCGAAGGGGCCCTGGAGGAGCACGCGGCCGTTGCGCTCCAGGCGCACCCTGCCCGTGACGGGCGCCGTCGCGCGCACCACGCCCGTCATCTGGAAGGGCTCGCGCGCGGTGACGGACGTGGGCGTGTCCAGGGAGAGCACGGCCAGGTCCAGGGGCACGTCCTCGCGGGCGAGCTGGCGGAAGTCCACCGCGAGCCCCCGGGCCGCGAGCCGCCGCGCCGCGCCGCGCGCATCCGCGCCGGTGGCCCGTCCGTCCGAGAGCACCACCACCCGCCCCGTGCGGCCCGGGGGAATGAGCGCCCCCGCCGCGTCCAGCGCCGCCGACAGGTCCGAGGCCTCCGCGTCCACCGGGCGGGTAAAGCCCCCGAAGTGGCCCGCCTCGCTCAAGGGCTGCTCCACCCGCGCCTCGCGCCCGAAGGCGATGACGCCCACGCGGTCTCCCGCGCGCCGCTGGGCCTCCAACAGGGCCACCGTCTCCGTGGCCTCGCGGCCCGCGTCCCCGGGCATGGAGCGCGAGCGATCCACCACCACCACCACGTCGCCGCCCGCGTCGCGCAGCGTCCACGAGGGGCCGGACAGCGCGCCGAGCACCAGCACGAGCAACAGCCCGCGCAGCACCAGGGGGGGACCGGGCCGCCGGCCCGTCTTCCACACGAGCAGGCCCAGGGGCACGAGGAGGATCCACACCTGGGGCAGAGTGAAAGTCATTCGCGGAGCGCCTGGGAGCCCTATGTAGTCCAGTCCCAGGGGAAACACACGCCGCGGCCCGCGCGTGTGTTTCGAATCACAGCACCGGGGCCCCGCCGGTGCCAGGATGTGCCACTCCAGACAAGAGGGTCCATCCATGTGGAGTTCAAGACGAATCGCGCTCGTGCGAAGTGCTCTCGCCGTGTTCGCCGCCCTGGCGAGCCTGAGCCCGAGACCTGGCCTGGCGGAGTACAAGACGAACTACGCGGACAGGCCCGTGGCGCTCACCATCAGCGGTGGGGTGAGTCTGGGTTCGTATGAAGCGGGCGTCAATTGGGCGCTCGTGCGCGTGCTGAGAGAGGCCAACGCAGAGCTCGTGACGGTGACGGGCGCGTCGGCGGGCAACATCAACACGCTCCTCACGGCCTACTCGTGGTGTGGCGTCGATCCCCAGTTCCAGACGCCAGAGCAGAGCCTCTTCTGGAAGTCGTGGATTCCCGTCGGCCTGGACAAGCTGATGCCTCGCAACCAGTTCGAATCGGGCTACGCGGACAAGAACGAGGGGCTCTTCACGCGCACGGCCTTCCAGGAATCGCTCGCGCACCTCGCGGCCATCTCCTCGCTGCAAGCCCAGCAGGACTGCGCGCTGCGCCTGGGAATCACCCTCTCCAAGAGAGACCCGGGCACCCTCGTCATTCCCGCGGGCAAGAAGGATCTGGACATTCCCGCGATGCGCTATGTCGTTCCGTTCAAGGCCGCCGCGGCCAAGGGCCAGCAACTCAAGTTCTCGGCGCCCACCGTCGATGAGATCGAGGCGTGGAACATCAAGAACCTGGGGTTGCACCTGATTCCAGGCGAGCCCGGGGTCGAGTTCCCCCTGGACCCGCAGCTGCGCGACTACGTCCTCGCGGCGAGCGCCTTCCCCTACGCCTTTGGCTCCCTGTGGCTGTCCTATTGGGCGCCCAGCAAGAATGGCGGCGGCTATGCCTCCGATACCGGCGTCTTTCTCGACGGAGGAGTCTTCGACAACATCCCGGTGGGTCTTTCCCTCCAACTGCTCACCGAAGGCGCCACGACCGCGCCCGCGCCAGGCACCCGCCAGGGCCTCATCTTCGACATCGACCCCGACCAGCGCCGCCAGAGCTTTCCCCCCGCGAGCACGCCCGGCAATGTCCCGCTCGCGGGAATCGCCTCGGTGACCGCGTTCCTGGATGGCGCCGTGTCCTCCGCGCGGAAGTACGAGCTGCAGACCCTCGAGCGGTACGGCCTGCGCAACGCGGAGCTCCGCTTGACCGACCGGACGACCAACGTCTTTGGTGAGTATTACTTCGCCTTCGGGGCCTTCACCGAGCAGCGCTTCCGCGAGATGGACTTCTATCTGGGGCTCTTCGATGGGCTGATGTCCGCCGCGGAATGGTCCTGCGAAACGGTGACCGCCCCCCTCGAGCAATGCGTTGTCGGCGAGGTGCTCGCGATGAAACAGCAGTTGCAGCTCGCTTCGCGCTCGCCCATCTCCGCCTACGTCGTCGATCGGCTGCTGACCTGGCTCTACCCCGCCGAATCGGGCCGCAGGAAGGTGACGCCCGATCCCAGTGGCATCGGTCCGCAGGGAGATCTCACCGCCCCGGAAGTCGAGGTCATGCTCGATGTGCTCACCACGCGGGAGTACGGCTCCTTCGCGGAGCTCCTCGACGCCCTGCGGACAACGGGCTCGGACAAGGGCGTGGAGTGGGACGCCCCCGTCATCGCCCATCCGCACGGGTTCTTCGCCGAGTACAGCAACCGAGCGCTCACGCGCGCGCTGACGATCGAGCGCGCCAATGGCACCGCGGGGGTCATTCGTCCCCTCGCGTTCGCGAACCTCGTGGCCCGCTCCATGGCGCCTCAACTCGAGTTCGAGTGGGATCCCTCCACGATTCCGGATGGAAGGGACGGCTTCGCCACCCCCGCGGCGACCGTGGGACACCTGTTGCCGTACTACCTGGGGTTCGAGTTCTTCCCCAGCGGGGAGTTCGGCTTCCGGGCGCAATGGAGGCCCACCGTGCCCTTGAGCTCCCGCTGGCGCCTGACCTTTCCCGTGGAGGCGGCCTGGTTGGGCGTTTCCCATGGCTCCCGGGTGGGCGCGGGCCTCGGCGCGAAGCTCATGCTCGCGTCCTCGGTGGGCATGAGCGCGGATGTCGCGGTGGGTGGAGGGCTCTGGGGGCGGGAGCTCGTCGACCGGGTGCGCGCCGACTCCACGACGCTGTGGGTCGATCCCTCCCTGCAGGCGGGACTCACGCTCTTCGAGTCCTTCCGGGTGGGCTACACCTACCACCCGGGGCCCCAGCTCCACGGCATCTCCCTGGGCCTCAACGACTTCAACGGCATCGCCTACTGGTTGGGGCGGACCGTCGTGGGGAAGTGAGCCCCGGGCGCCGAGGAGGGACTCAGGGCACCTCCCGGCGCCGCGTGAGGTGGAAGTCCGCCAGCAGCGCCGCGAGCAGCACCCACAGGGGCCAGGAGGCCCGGCCCTCGGAGGCGCCCGCCCCGCGCGCGGGCGTCACGCCCCGGGCCGCCACGTCCCCCGCGCCGCGCGTGCGCAGGTCCGACTCCCGGGGATCCAGGGGCAGCACCTGCACCGCGTCCACGCCCGTGCCGTCCCGCTCGAGCACGTAGCGGCCGGGCGCCTCGGGGGGCGGCAGGCTCAAGGCCCCCACGCCGAAGAGCGGCCGGGCGCCTCCGGGGCCCGCGAGCGTGTAGCGCGCGCCCGCGCGGGTCACCACGGCGAGGGACTCGCCGAGCGGGTACTGCCGCTGGACGAAGCCCTCGCGCGCCCGCCGCGCCTCGCGCAGGACGTTGCCCAGGAGCACGGGCCACGCGGGCGTGCGCTGCACGTTGGAGCGCGTCAGGTCCAGGTTGAGGTGCACCCGGCCCTCCTCCTCCGACACCAGCACGCCCTCGCCCGCTGTCATGAGCGCCCGGCCCGGAGGCGCCTCGGCCCCGGCCGCCCAGCGCACGCCGCCCAGGTGCACGTCGTCCAGCAGGGGGTGGTTCTTCTCCGCGAAGAAGGGGCCCACGTACGTGCGCACCGCGCCCGTCGCCCCCACCGTCAGCCGCGCGTCCGAGTCCCGGGGGCCCATCTCCAGGGCGCCTTCCTGGGTGTCCGGGCCCGGCGTCAGGTCCACCCCCGGCGCCACCGCGAGGAAGCGCTCCAGGGCCGTGCGCGCTGGCGCGGCCAGGCCCTCGACGAGCGCCACCCGCACGGGCCGCTCGGGCGCGGGGGGCAGGTGGACGAGCCCGTCCTCGGGCAGCGCGTCGGGCGGCAGGGACACCTCCACGTCGCCCGCGTCCTCGAAGGTGAAGCGCAGCGTGACGGCGCCCTCGTCGGGCAGCCGCACCCGCTCGCGCCGCTCGGTGCCCTCCCTCGCGCCTGGGCCCGGCCGCGCCACCACCCGCACCTCGGTCTCCTCGGGCCCGGCCCCGAAGCGCGCCACGCGCAGCGTCACCGTGGCGGTGGAGCCCTCGTCCCGGCGCCACGCGGACACCAGCGCCACGTTGTCCCGCGGCTCGCCCAGGGCCGTCCACCGCACCGCCTCGGGCAGGGGCACGTCCGCGGGCGGCGGCGCGTCGGTGAGCAGGTGCACCGCCTCGCCTGGCCCCGCCAGCTCGCGGGCCCAGCGCAGCGTGGGCGCCACGTCATGGTCCGCCCCCAACGCCCGGAAGGACTCCAGCGCCGCCAGGGCCTGGGAGGGCGGGGCCTCGGGGCCCGCCAGCACGCGCGGCACCGTCCCGCTCACCACCACCGTCACGCGCGTGGCCGCTTCCTCCTCCACCCGCCGCGCCGCCTCGCCGCGCACCTTCTCCAGCACCGTGCGGCCGTCCGCTCCCCGCGCGGACAGGGACAGGCTCCCGTCCACCACCAGCACCACGTGCCGCGCGCGCCCCTCGCCGCCCAGGCGCACGTCCGCGAGGAAGAGCGCCGCGGCCACCACGGCCAGCGCCTCCAGCAAGAGCGACGCCTCGCGGGTGAAGCGCTCGAAGCGCGGGCCGGCCTCGGCGCGGGGCCGGGGCGTGCGCCAGAGGAACAGCGCGCTCACCACCACGGGCTTCTGCTTGCGCTTGAGGAAGTACGCCGCCACCAGGGGCACGAGCGCGCCCAGGGCCAGGAGGCCCCACGGAAAGCCGAAGCTCATGCGCCGCCCGCCGGGAGGAAGAGGGGCCGCAGCGCGCCCAGCGCCAGGGCGCGCAGGGACTGGGGCGCCGGGGCCACCAGGTGCACCGCCCGGGCCCGCGCCGCCGCCGCGCCCAGGGCCTTCTGGTGCTCGGCGAAGCGCCGCGCGTAGGCGGCCAGCACGTCCTCGGTGAGCAGCTCCTCCAAGGCCGCGCCGCTCTCCGCGTCCACCAGCCGCGCGCCCTCCCCGCCCGTGGGCGCCAGGTCCTCCGCGTCCAGCACCTGCACCAGGAAGAGCGCCGCCGCCCCGCGCGCCAGCCGCGCCACGAGCGCCGGCAAGGGCGCCTCCACGAGGAAGTCGCTCACCACCACCCGCAGGCCACACGGGCGCAGGGGCGGCAGCCGGTTGAGCGCCGCGTTCAAGTCGTCCCCCGCGTCGAAGGCCACCGCGCGCAGCGCCGCCCGACACACCGGGCCCTGCACCCGCTCGGGCCGGGCGCTTCCCACCAGCAGCGTGGGGCCCAGGCCCCCGCGCTCGCCCACCTCGGTGGTCAGCAGGGCCAATTCCCGCGCGCACCCCGCCTTGCGCGGCGACAGCGCCATGCTGCGCGAGCCATCCAGCACCACCTCCAGCCGGGGTGACACCTCGTCCTGGCGCACCCGGAGGATGAGCTCGCCCGTGCGCGCCACGGCGCCCCAGTCCATCTGCCGCAAGTCGTCGCCCGGCTGGTAGACGCGGAAGTCATGCAGCTCCAGCGAGGCCCCGGCCGAGGCCGCGCGCACCTCGCCCACCCGGCCCCGGTGCGGGGTGCGCGGCAGGGCCAGGGCGAGCCCCGGCGCCAGGCGGCCCACCTCGGCCTCGTCGAAGTCGGGCGGAGCGCTCATGGGGCGGAAGCGTGCACCTCGCGCTCACGCGCCGCGAGGGCGCGGTCCGCGAGGAAGACGGAGAGCCCGGTGAGCAGGGCCATGAACGTCCACAGCGTCCAATCCGTCCCCGCGCCCATCCGGTGGTAGTCCCCCTCCACGAAGTTGGCCAGCCCGAGGAAGGGGTTGAGCAGGTTGATGAGCGTGTCGCTGGCGCTCCCGCTCACGACGAGGGCGAACAGGGGTGGCAGGATGCCCGCGAGCCCCACGAGCAGCACGAACAGCACCCGCACCACCAGGGGCGACGCGGACGGGCTCACGCGCATCAGCCGGACAAGCCACAGCGGCAGGGACAGGTAGAGCAGCCCGTACACGGGAGGCGCGAGCACCCCCGCCAGGGAGGTCTTGTGCCAGCTCGACCCCACGGGGGTGAGCTGGTAGAGCAGGGCACTGAACGCCCCCCACCCCAGCAGCAGCACCACGGCGAGCCGCAGTCCGCGCAGCGCGCCAGGCCGCAACAGGGACCAGGGGCGGGTCGCCGCGCGCAGGGCCCGCGCCTGGCCATCGGCATCCGTGGCCAGCACGAGGCCGCACACGGTCAGATACAGGCACCCCAGGACCCCCACGTCCTCCGCCCCGGAGCGGGGCAGCGCCTCCAGCCACAATCCCAGGACCAGCAGGGCCGAGAGCACCGTCTGGACACACAACGCCAGCCGGGGCCCGCGCGTGTAGTTCTCCGTGGGCAGGGACAGCCGCGCGGCGGCCGTCTCGAAGAGCAGCCACCCGCCGGTGAGCATCATCCACAGGAAGCCGAGGGTGAAGCGCACCAGGGCGCGCTCGCGCGAGAAGGCGCGCAGGCCCTCGTCGCTCAGGACGTAGGCCGCGGTCAGGCCATACACGCACGCCAGCCCCAGGCCCCCCAGCAGGGCGAAGTGCACCAGCGCGCGGCCGATGCGGTTGTCCCCGAACGTCGCCGCGCACACCGCCACCACGGTGAGGAAGACGAGCCAGCTGGCGCCCAACGCGAGCACCAGGAGGATGGCGGGCAGCTCGATGCCGTTGAGGTAGTAGCTGAACAGCAGGAAGGGCCCGATGGCGGAGGCGTACAGCCCGGCCTGAATCAGGAAGGAGGCCACCTTGCCGCGCAGGATGCGCCGGGGACCCAGGCCCGTGAGCACGAGCAGCACCCAGGTGTCGTCCTCGCGCTCGCGCGCCAGGGAGCGGTAGGCGGTGTAGGGGATGACGACGAAGTGCACCACGGCCAGGCACAGGAAGAAGGCGAAGAAGACGCCCTGGCCCAGGGGCTTGAGCCCGCCGCCCTCGTCCAGGGTGGAGATGAAGGCCATCAGGGCGATGCCGAAGCACGCCAGCAGCATCAGCCCGAAGAAGGCCCAGAAGGCCCGCGAGCGCAGGCCCTGGCGCACCTCCTTGACCACCAGGGGGTTGAGCCGGTCCCCCCACCGGGAGAGCACGGTCTCGCTCACGAGCCCCACCCCAATCGTCTTGGACATCCCGGACCCCTCCCGCGCGGCGGGGCCAGTATAGGCGGAGTGGACGAGAGGGTGCCCAGGAAGCCCCACCGGTGCTACGACAGGCCCCCATGTCTCCTCCTGCCCCCCTGTTCACCGCCGTTCCCGCTGAACTGGACTTCCCCGCGGACGAGCGCCGCGTCCTCTCCTTCTGGAAGGAGCGCCGCATCTTCGAGCGCACACTCCAGGGCCGGGACGACGCCCCGAGCTTCGTCTTCTACGAGGGCCCGCCCACCGCCAACGGCCTGCCCCACAACGGGCACGTGCTCACGCGCGTCATCAAGGACCTCTTTCCCCGCTACAAGAGCCTCCAGGGCTACCGCGTCCCGCGCAAGGCGGGCTGGGACACCCACGGCCTGCCCGTGGAGGTGGAGGTGGAGAAGGAGCTGCGCATCCACGGCAAGGCGGAGATCGAGCGCTACGGCGTGGAGCCCTTCACCGAGCGCTGCATCGAGTCCGTCTTCCGCTACACCTCCGAGTGGGAGCGGCTCACCGAGCGCATCGGCTTCTGGGTGGACCTGCCGGACGCCTACGTCACCTACCACCGGGGCTACGTGGAGAGCGTCTGGTGGGCGCTCGCCGAGCTGTACCGCAAGGGCCTGCTCTACCGGGGCCACAAGATCGTCTGGTGGTGGCCCCAGGGCGGCACCGCGCTGAGCTCCGGCGAGGTCGGCATGGGCTACCGCACCGTGGACGACCCCAGCGCCTACGTGGCCCTGCCCCTGGTGGACGCCCCCGACACGGCCCTGGTCATCTGGACCACCACGCCCTGGACGCTGCCCTCCAACATGTTCGCCGCGGTGAACCCCGGCGTGGACTACGTCACCGTGGACGCGGGCGAGCGCAAGCTCATCCTCGCCGCCGCCCTGCGCGAGGAGCTGGCCAAGAAGCTCAAGAAGGACCTGCCGGTGCTCGCCACGCACAAGGGCAGCGAGCTGGTGGGCCGGCGCTACCAGCCGCCCTATGACGTCTATGCCCGGCGCGTGGGCGACACCCGGCTGCCGCTCGCCCAGGGCGGCACGGACACGCCCGCCTGGCGCGTCATCGGCGCGGACTTCGTCACCCTCACGAGCGGCACGGGCATCGTGCACATCGCCCCCTCCTTCGGCGAGGACGACTACGAGGCCTTCCGCCGCGAGCGCGCGCGCTTCGCCGACCCCGCCGCCGTGGAGATGTTCTGCGCCATCCGTCCGGACGGCACCTTCGGCGAGGACTTCCCCGCGCTCACCGGCCGCTTCGTGAAGGACGCGGACAAGGACATCCAGCGCGAGCTCAAGGAGCGCGGCCGGCTCCTGCTCATCGAGCAGTACCGCCACGACTACCCGTTCTGCTGGCGCGCGGATGACGACCCGCTCATCCAGTTCGCCCGGCCCGCCTGGTACATCCGCACCACGTCCGTGAAGGACAAGGCCATCGCGAACAACCGCCAGGTCAACTGGGTGCCCGAGCACATCAAGGAGGGCCGCTTCGGCGACTTCCTGGCCAACAACGTGGACTGGGCGCTCTCGCGCGAGCGCTACTGGGGCACGCCGCTCCCCCTGTGGGTCCACTCCGAGACGGGTGAGGTGGAGGCCCACGCCTCGCTCGAGTCCCTGCGCGCGCAGCCGGGCAACACGCTCGCCGCGGTGGAGGCCGAGCTCAAGGCGTTCCTCGCGAGCAAGCCGGACTCCGCGGGCGCCGAGCACCTCATCGTCCACAAGCCGTGGATCGACAAGGTCACCTACGAGAAGCCCGGCACCCCGGGCCGCTTCGTGCGCGTGCCCGAGGTGGTGGACGTGTGGTTCGACTCGGGCTGCATGCCCTTCGCGCAGTGGGGCTACCCCCACGCCCCGGGCTCGCACGAGAAGTTCACCCGCGCCTTCCCCGCGGACTTCATCTCCGAGGCGATCGATCAGACGCGCGGCTGGTTCTACTCGCTGCTCATGATCAGCACGCTCGTGTTCGACGAGGAGACGCAGCAGCGCCAGGGCATCACCCCGGCGCGCGACTTCCCGCTGCCCTACAAGAACTGCATCGTGCTCGGCCACGTGTCCGACAAGGAGGGCAAGAAGGAGTCCAAGTCCAAGGGCAACTACACCCCGCCGGAGATCATCCTCGACGAGGTGCGCATGGACTTCGCCGTGCTCGACGACGCCCGGGCGGGCGTGCCGGGCGTGGCCGGCGAGGCGCTCATCGCCCGCGAGGACCTGGAGGGCCTGGACCTGCAGGAGGGCGTGAAGCTCCAGGTGTTCCGCCCGGACGCGCCGGGCAACGCGCTCACCCTCACGGTGAAGGCGCACAAGAAGCTCAAGCGCCGCGTGGTGCTGCTCGCCGCCCAGGATTTGGCGGCCCTGGGGGTGAAGCCCTCGGCGCGGGGCGCGGACGTGATGCCGGTGGAGGTGCCCCGCCTGGCCGCCGCCGAGCGCGTGGTGCTCAAGGATCCGGCGAGCAAGGCGCCGGGCGCGGACGCGTTCCGCTGGTTCTTCTTCGCGGCCAGCCCCACCTGGTCCAACACGCGCCACTCGCTGAGCAACGTGCGCCTGTTGCAGAAGGACTTCCAGATCAAGCTGCGCAACGTCTATTCCTTCTTCACCATCTACGCGAACATCGACGGCTTCTCCCCGGCCCAGGGCAACCCGGAGGCCACCGAGGCGCCCTGGCGCGCCATCCAGAAGAGCACCGGCTGGCGCCCACCCGCCGAGCGCCCGGTGCTGGACCGGTGGATCCTCTCCGAGGTGCAGCTCGCCCTGCGCGACGTGACGCGCGCCCTGGACGCCTACCACGTGTACGACGCCGCCCAGCGGCTGGTGGCGCTCGTGGACGCGCTGTCCAACTGGTACCTGCGCCGCAGCCGCGAGCGCTTCTGGGCCCCGGGCCTGGAGGCGGACAAGCGCGACGCGTACTTCACCCTGTACGAGGTGCTCACCACGCTCACGGCCCTGAGCGCGCCCTTCACCCCGTTCTTCGCCGAGGAGATGTGGGGCAACCTCGTGCGCCAGCCCTGGCCCACGAGCCAGCCGGAGAGCGTCCACCTGGGCCGCTTCCCCGAGCCGGACACGTCCCTCATCGACGAGGCCCTGTCCACGGAGATGGGCGCGGTGCGCGAGCTCGTGTCGCTCGGCCTCAAGGTCCGCACGGACAACCGGCTCAAGGTGCGCCAGCCGCTCGCGCGCGTGGACGTGGTGCTCGCGCGGCGCGAGTTGCAGGAGCGCGTGGCCGGCTACGAGCACCTGCTCGCCGACGAGCTCAACGTGCACGCGGTGCGCTTCCTCGAGGCGGGCCAGGAGGCGGACGTGGTGCGCTACAAGGTCCGCCCCAACCTGCGCGCCATGGGCAGCCGCCTGGGGCCCAAGCTCGCCCCGGTGCGCAAGGCCTTCGACGCCGCGGACAGCCGGCTGCTGCAGGGCGAGCTCGCGCGCGAGGGCAAGGTGGCCCTCACCGTGAATGGCGAGGCCATGGTGTTCCCCGCCGAGGAGCTGGAGGTGCTCGTGGAGGCCAACGCGGGCTACGCGGCGGCGGGCTCGGGCGTGGGCGTGGTGGTGCTCCACACCGAGCTGACCGAGGCGCTCGTGGACGAGGGCCTGGTGCGCGAGCTGCTCGCGCGCGTGCAGGCGGCGCGCAAGGACCTGGCGCTCGGCTACACGGACCGCATCCGCCTGTGGGTGGACGGCGATGCCCGCGTGCGCAAGGTGACCGAGGAGGCGCGCGAGCTCATCTCCCGCGAGACGCTCACGGCCGCGCTTCATGTGGGCCCCGAGGGTTTCACCACCGAGGAAGAGGTGAGCCTCAACGGCCTGCCCGCGCGCGTGCGCGTGGAGCGCGCGTGAGCGCCGCGTAGCGTCCGGCGGCACAGTGGAAACGCGGGGCCCGACGTGCGCACACTGCGCGCCGCATGTCCGGCCCCGCCTCCTCCCATTCCTGGTTCTGCTTCTCGCTGTCCCTCGCGCCCGGCCTCGTGCGCGAGCGGCTCCAGGGGGTGCTCCTGCCCGCCGTGCCCGAGGGCGAGCTGGCCGAGGCCCTGGACGTGGAGCTCGTCTACGACGTGAGGGCGCCGGACTGGGACGGCCGGGTGGCCCGGCTGGTGGCCGCGCCCGGTCAGCGGCTCGCCGGACGCCTCCGGGCCGTGCCCCCGCCCTTCTGGCCCCAGGTGCGGGCCCTGGAGGAACAACTGGCCCAGGCCACCCACGCGCACCCCGTGCACGTGCGCACCGCGTCCGGCGCCCTCGTCACCGCCCAGGCCTTCACCCCCCCCGCCCCGGCCTCGCCCGACCGGGGCCCGGTCAGTCAGGACTTCCTCGGCGCCCTGGCCCGGGCCGCCGCCTACGCCCGGCTGCCGCCCCCCTACGTGACGCGCCTCCAGGCCGAGGCCCAGCTCGTCCAGACCGTGCAGCGCGCCCAGACCGAGCGTCCGCGCTAGCAACTTCCCCGGGCCGGGGACGACAATTCCGTGACCCCCCACCCTTCATTCCGCGCGGGATGAAGCCCACGGAAGGCCTCCCGGATGCAGCTGCGCCCCCCCCGCACGTCCTTCGTTCCGCCCCGTGAGGTGTCGGTGAAGGTGGGCAATACCGTGCCCGCTCCGGGTGGGAGCTGGGCGCGGGCCGCCGAGAAGGAGGTGCCCATCGCCGAGCTGCAACGGAAGTTCGGCTGGGCGGAGGGCAGCTGGCAGGCGGACCTGCTGCGCGCGGCGGACGGCGCGGCCACGTCCCCGGGCGAGCGCCGGGGCAATGGCGGCGTCTCGGCGGCGGAGGTGGAGCGCTACCTGGCCGAGCCGGACGACGCGCGCTTCCTCACCTCGGCGGCGCTCCAGGGCCAGCGGGCGGCGCTGGACGAGCGGCTCGGCGGGGGACGCCAGGCGGTGGCGGTGGATGGCTTCGACAGCGCCTGGCAGAACACGGTGGCGCACCGCGCGGACACGCTCGCGGGCAATGGGGACGGGCAGGTGAGCCGCACCGAGCTCAACGCCTTCCTGACGGACGTGAAGGACGGCCGGGTGGACGGCACCGCGTGGATGCCGGATCAGCGCGAGGCGGTGTTCGCGAGCCGCATCGCCGAGAGCGCGGGCGAGGCGGACCCCTTGCGTCCCCTGGGCGAGGGCGGCGGCCTGTCGATGGTGAAGGAGTACATGCGCACGACGATGGGCGATGGGACGAACGTGCCCACCTTCGTGAGCTACCTGCTGTCCGCGGCGGACATCCAGGAGACCCCCGCCGCGGTGAACCGGAGCGAGAGCCGCTTCCAGCCGGATCCGGAGCTGGGCCGGGACGCGGTGGTGGACTCGGACTACACGAACACGGGCTATGACCGGGGCCACATGAAGCCGGCGGACGACTCGCCCACCCAGGAGGCGATGGACGAGAGCCACCTGTTGAGCAACGTGGCGCCGCAGCACCCGGACATGAACCGCCAGACGTGGCGCACGCTCGAGGCGGCCATCAACGACCTGGTGGAGTCCACGGGGGGCAAGGCGTCCATCCTCACCGGCAACCTCTACCTGGACGCCCAGGGCAAGCCGCTGCCGCCCGAGGCGCGGAGCACCACGGGCGCCAACGCGCGCCGCATCGACGTGCCCACGCACCAGTTCAAGACGGTGCTCCTGGAGCTGCCCAACGGCAACCTGAGCATGTTCGCGTACGTGGTGCCGAACATCCCGAACGCGCCGACGAAGAAGTCGGACATCACGCCCTTCCTCGAGGCCTCGCGCACGTCGGTGGACCGCATCGAGGAGCTGCTCGGCCAGGACCTGTACGCCCAGCTGCCCCCGGACGTGCAGGCGACGCTGGAGAAGGACACCTCGGCGCGCGTGCGCTTCCGCGATGCCAGCCTGTACGAGGCCGCCTCGCTCGTCTGGCCGCAGGGAGGCCCGCGCGACAACGACGCGTGGTGAGCGCGCGGCGCCTGCTCGGGCTCGTGGGCGGGCTGGCCCTGCTCGCGGGCTGTCTGGCCGAGGAGGCGCTCTGCACCCCGGCCGACAGCACGTACTCCTGCTGTGTGAAGCAGCACGCCGCGCGACCCCAGTCCTGTGGCGCCGAGCCAGGCCTGTCCGGCACGTCGATGACCACGGGCACCTTGATCGCGGCCGCGACCCTCGCCTCCGACGAGGCCGTCCTGCCCGTCACGACTCGGGACGCGGTGGAGAAGATCTTGAAGGAATGCGCCCTTGAGGCCCACGAGGCCGTGAACCAGAAGCACTTCGGCGGCGAGCCGACTCGGTCGCAATGCCGCGAGGTCTTGGGGAAGGACTCTCGTGGGAACGACATCACCCGAGCCACTCAAATCGGGCAGGAGAAGCATCGGGCGGCGCGAGCATGCGTTGAAGAACGACTGGGAGAAACGTTTCCGGGACGCTTCAGTCTAGAACAGCGCTACCGGTACGACCGCGAGACACAACGAATCGAACTCGTGAGCGATCAAGAGCGCGTTGCTTCGTTGAGACAAAATCAAGGCCTTGATTTGAAGGGAACCCTAGCGCCCGATGTCGTCATCCACATAGGGGATCCTTTGAAACCTCAAGCGGTCTACGACTTCAAATTCCCTTGTCTTCGCATGACAGCTCCAGTCTGGACCGTCTACCCACCCGGCCATCCCCATGAGGATAGGACCCAGGGGATGGTCTACCAGGAGGCTTTTGGCTCCGCCTCTCGCATTTCCCCATGGGAACTCATCCGATGAACCACCCGCTTCCCCGATTTGAAGGACGCTCACCCGGCGGCCTTCACATCTTGAGCGATGGGATTCTCATCGCCTTCTTCATGAAAGCCCCTCATCGAAAGATAGGGCATGTCGTTCATCGAGCTT
Organism: Archangium primigenium; assembly: GCF_016904885.1. Taxonomy (NCBI): domain Bacteria; kingdom Pseudomonadati; phylum Myxococcota; class Myxococcia; order Myxococcales; family Archangiaceae; genus Melittangium; species [Archangium] primigenium. Next base: position 1,842,418 of record NZ_JADWYI010000001.1, on the reverse strand, counting down.
GGGACCTGTATCAACGACACACAGGTCAGGAAAAGCTGGCGTACTACACGGGCACCGAAGGAATCGTCCCCATCGACAACTGGGCACGGTCAGACATCAAGGAGCGGCTGTTGAACGCGGACGGGTGTCTGCTCGAACTCTGGGAGCATGACGACCAACTGGGAGGCTACCGAGTCGAATACCGGGGACGAATGCTCGACCAGCCCCCGTACGCGCACGAGCCGGAGGCCGTCAGCGGCGTGGCCTTCTGGCTCCCCACCGACTACCTGGAGCAGCAGGGCCCGGCACGGGTGAAGGAACTCGCGCTCGCGCTCGCCCGGGAGCTGCCCTTCAACACTGGCTACGTGAGCCCCGCCTTCAACGGTCTCATGGACATGCAGATGGTCCGCCCGTTGATTCACGACCTGTGCTTCCGCTACCCCGGCCTGGACATCTTCGACAGCGAGGTGACGCGGCGTCTGGGCACCCGCCCCAAGGGCGCCTACTGGCTCAACTTCTACGGCCCGCCCCTGCTGAACGAGTTGGGCGGCGTGACGGGCTTGGCGGAGCGGCTGCCCGGCCTCTCCGTGCAGCAGTTCGCGCCGGACAAGGTCCTGGTGGAGCTGGGGGATTGGCCCGAGGTGGACGGCGACATGCCCGCCTACCGTCAACTCGCGCGCGTGCTGGAGCCCCACCTCTACCAGGAGACGCGGCCGCCCCTGCCCCCCGAGGACATGCGCCGCTGGGAGCGTCGCTTCCTCGACTGAGGCCCCCTACTTCCCGGCATCCGGGCGACCGGGCGCGAGCACACACGCCCCGGACTCTCCGCCCATCGGCACGCAGACGAAGTCCTCCAGACAGGGCTCGCGCTCCATGGGCGAGCAGTACTCCCAGCACCGGCCGTCCAGACAGGCACCCAGCCCATCACAACCCCGCGCGGCGGACCCCTCGCCCTCGCATGGCGTGGCGCAGGCCATCCACGCCTCGCCCGGACGGAACGGGCGCGTGTCCACCCGGCAGACGCGCCCTGGCGCACAGGGCTCGCGCTGGCAATTGCTCCCATGCACCCGGGCACACACGGAGACGCCTCCGTCCCTCCGGACACAGTCCTGGCCCTTGGGGCAGGCGCGGCCCTCGCAGGTGGGCAGACACACGGGGCCATCCGGGCCCTCCAGCGCGCAGAAGGTGCCCTCCGGGCACGCCCCGGTCAGCCACGAGCCACACCGTCGGCCACACCAGTCCGCGCACACCAGGTGCGGCTCGCACCCCTCGTCCTCCCGCTCGCCCAGGCGCACGCACGGCGCGCCTTCCGGCAGGACCCCCGAGAACGCGCAGGCGCTCACCGCCACGCGCGCGCCCGGATCCTCCGAGGGAATCCACCGGCAGACGGTCGAGGGCGGGCAGTCCGAGTCCGTGGTGCAATCGCTGCCCACGCAGATACGGGCGCGAAACGCGGAGGCGTACTGGCACACCAGGAGCGCGTCGCAGTCGGCGGAGGACTCGCACGGGCGCAGGAAGGTCGGCAGGGCCTGACGCGCGTCGGCGGGGAGCATCGGCAGGCGCCGCCACCCCGAGGCCGAACGCGCTCCCCCGCCCCACTCCACGAGCCCCGCGATGACTCCCACCAGCACCAGGCCCAGCCCGACGCCCACCCACCTCCGTCCGCTCACCCCACCCGCCCCTTCGTCACGTGCAGGAAGGCATCCTCCAGGTTGCGCTCCCGATGCCCGAAGGCGCACACGGGCACGCCCGCGCCCACGAGCACCGTCAGCAGGCGGGCCGCCGCCTCATCCACCCAGGCCGACTCCGAGCCCTCCCGCTCCAGGCGCACGCGCAGGCCCTCGCCCTCGCGGGAGACGCCCTTCACCAGGGGCTGCTCCAAGAGCAGCCGCTCGGCACGCGCCCAGACGGCCTCGCCCTCGGCGCCGGGAAACAGGCGCACCACCAGCTCCGCCACCGCCGTGCCCGCCGCCTGCGCGAGCAGGTCCGCCACCCGGCCCGTGGCCAGCAGCCGTCCCTGCTCGATGATGGCGCAGCTGTCGCAGATCTCCGCCAGCTCCGTGAGGATGTGGCTGGAGATGAGCACCGCCTTGCCCTGATCCGCGAGCGCGCGCAAAAGCTCCCGCAGCTCGATGCGGGCGCGCGGGTCCAGGCCGTCCGCCGGCTCGTCGAGGATGAGCAACTGGGGGTCATGCAGGAGCGTGCGCCCGAGCGCCACGCGCTGCTTCATGCCCTTGGAGAGCGCGCTCGTGGCCTTGTCCGCCAGGGGCCCGAGCCCCGTGAAGTCCATCACCGACGTCAGGCGCCGCCGCCGCTCCTCGCCCTTCAAGCCATAGGCGCGCGCGAAGAAGTCGAGGAAGTCGAGCACCGTCACGTCGTCGTAGGTGCCGTAGCGGTCCGGCATGTAGCCGATGAGCGGGCGGACGCGGTCCGGCGTGTCCACGAGCGAGTGGCCCTGCAGGAACACCTCACCCGCGGTGGGCGTGTCGAGCGTGGCGAGGATGCGCATGGTGGTGCTCTTGCCCGCGCCATTGGGCCCGATGAACCCCAGGATGGAGCCCGCCTCCAGCTCGAAGGACACGTCGTCCACGGCGCGCAGGGCCCCGAAGTCGCGCCGCAGTCCCTTCACCTCCAGCAGGCTCGTCATGGTCCATCCACCTGGCCGCGCACCAGGTGCAGGCCCTCATGCAGTTTCATGTCCAGCGTCGCCGTGGCCATGTCCGCGCCCGGCCCACCGGTCTTCACCACGAACTCCCCCGGACCCAGGGGCGCGAGCAGCATGTCCCGCACGTGGGTGGAGAAGCGCTTGGAGACGCGCTCGGAGAAGCCCAGCGTGGACAGCGGGCCCTTGAGCGTGTCACCCACGGCCACCCGCGACGCCGTCCCCTCCGCGCCCTCCGCGAGCTCGGGCAGCGACCACACCACGTCCCCGTCCCGCACGTACCCGGCCACGATGGGCGCGCCGAGCGCGTTGAGCACCCGCGTGCCCTCGGGTCCGGAGCGGAAGGTGAGCCGGGCACGCGAGGGCCGCACCCCCAGCTCGCCCCACTCCCGGTAGGCGCGCGCGGGAAGGAAGCCGCCGAGCACCCGCTGGCCCTGGGTCCAGTCGGATTCCAGGTGGGTGCGCGAGCCGTCGTCCACGGTCAACAGCACGCTCGAGGCGGGCAGTGAGAACGGGGCCGGCGTCAGGTTGGCGTAATAGCCGCCGACGCCCGCCGTCAGCGCGCGATCCCGGGGCCTGTCCAGCCAGGTGACGCTGTAGCGCGCGGCGGAGAGCGACAAGCCCTCGACGACCAGGGACCAGAGCACGATGGCCAGACAGGTGAGGAGCGACACGCCCGGCACCGCGATGAGCACGGCCACGGGCCCCTTGCGCCGGGCGAGCATCAACCCGCCGGGGCCCACCACCAGCACGAAGAGCGTGATGAGCAGCAGGAAGCGGCCCACGGGCGCATGGACTCCCGGCAGCAGCGGTTCGGCGAGGTGCTCGGAGTTCCAGTGGGAGTAGCGTCGCGAGCCACGGCTGACGAGCTTGGGGTGGAGGGGGCCCACCTCCTCGGTGCTCGTCTTGCTGGCCTCGGCCACGGACAAGAGCTCGCCGCCACAGGCCAGTCCCTCCGAGCACCTCCGCACCCACCCCAGGACATAGGGCTGGAGCACCGACTCGGCCGGAGCGTCGCCCGCGAGCAGGGGCAGGCGCTGTGCCAGATCCCGAGGGGACTGGAGCAGGACGAGCTGGCCGCCGGTGGCGGCATAGGCCTCCAAGGTGCTCCAGACGTCCGCGTGCAGGTCCGCGGGTGGCCCCGCGACGACGACCTGCGAATACCCCGCGTAGGAGGCGAGCTCGCGCGGCGCGCTCTCCGCCGCGAGGAAGCGCACCGGCAGATTGCCGCGCTCCACGGACACCAACCCCGTGCCCTTCTCGAACACCTCGCGCGTGCCCACGACGAGCACGGCGTCCGCGCGGTTGACCGTGTAGACGGAGAAGGCCCGCGAGAAGGGCTCCGGCGAATGGAGGCGCACCACGCCGCCCCGAGCACTCGAGGGCACCGGCAGCCAGACCACCAGCGACTGGCGGGGGGCCACCTCGACGGTCCGCGTGACGAGCGTCGCGGAGCCATCCGACTCGCTCAGCGTGATCTGGACCCGCCGGGGCGTCCCCTCCAGGTTCTGCAGCCGCACGTCCAGCGGGACATAGCCCCAGTGCGGTCCGAGCGCACTGCCCACCACGGAGACCCGAAGGCCCTCGACCACCTCGCTCTCCGACTCACCGCGGATCTCATGGTAGCTGTTGGGGGGCGGCTCCTCCGGCTCGCCGGGCAACGACGCGCGCGCGCTCGCCGCGCCGAGCAGCCACGCGACGAGCAACGCGGCCCCCAGCACCTCACGCACGGGGCACCTCGGGAATGGCCTCGAGCAGGGCGCGCACCACGTCCTGGGCGCCCACCTTCTCCAGCGAGGCCTCGTAGGCGAGCACCAGCCGGTGGTTGAGCACCGCGGGCGCGCACGCCACGACCTCGTCGAAGCCCACGTTGGGCTTGCCCCGCGTGAGCGCGAGCGCGCGGCCAGAGGCGGCCAGGGCCAGGGCGGCGCGGGGACTGGCGCCAAAGCGCACGAAGCGGCGCACGGGCTCGGGCGCGCCCGGACTGTTCGGATCGCTCGCCTCCACCAGGCGGCCGATGAAGTCCGCCACCGGCACGGGCAGGTGCACGCGGTCCACCGCGGCGAACAGCTCCCCGAGTCGGGCCGCGTCCGTCACGGGCGGCAGCGCCGGGGGCGTGCCCCGCACGCGCGTGGTGAGCAGGGTGGTGAGCGTGCGCGCGCCCACGGGCGGCACCTGGACGCGGAAGAGGAACCGGTCGAGCTGGGCCTCGGGCAGGGGGTAGGTGCCCTCCAGCTCGATGGGGTTCTGCGTGGCGAGCACGAAGAAGGGGTCCGGCAGGGGCCGCGTCTGGCCGAGCACCGTCACGCCCCGCTCCTGCATGGCCTCCAGCAGCGCCGCCTGCGTCTTGGGACTCGAGCGGTTGATCTCATCCGCCAGCACCACGTGGGCGAAGAGCGGCCCCTCGCGGAAGGTGAAGTCGCGGCGGCCCTCGCCCTCCAGGACGTAGGTACCGGTGATGTCGCCGGGCAGCAGGTCCGGCGTGAACTGGATGCGGCGGAAGGGCAGCCCGAGCAGCCGCGCGAGCGCCTTGCACAGCTCCGTCTTGCCCAGGCCCGGCAGGCCCTCGAGCAGCACATGGCCCCGCGCGAGCACCGCCACCACCACCTGCTCCACGACCCGCGGCTGATCCAGCAGGACTTGGTTCAACCCCTTCTGGAGCGACACGATGCGCTCCGCCGCGTCACGTGCCTCGGCGGGGCTCAACAGTTCCGACACGGCCACCTCCCCTTCTGCCCTAGGGCTGCTCCCCAAAATAGCGCTTCACCAGCTCGCGGTTGCGCGGCAACAGCGGCCCGGTGCCATGGCCCGCTTCCGCCCCGCCCCGGGCGCTCGCGCCCGTCCCGCCACGCGCCGCCCCCGCCTCTCGCGGCTCCGGCTCCGCGGCCCGCAGGCCCCACAGCTCCTGCCCCTCGCCGCCCTGTCCGCGCGGCAGGGCCTTGAAGGCGAGCCGATCGGGATCCATCTCCGCCTTCTCCCCGAAGACCAGGGGCTGGCTCTCGCCTCCCCGGCCCGCGCCCGCGCCCGCGCGCGTCCTCTCGCGGCTCGCGTGTCCCTGCCCCTGCCCCTGGCCTTCTCGTTCCGACGCCGTCGGCCGCCCCGCGCCTTGACCGAAGCGCTGGGCCAGTTCCTGCTGGCGGCGCTCGAGCGTCTCGCGCAGCTGGGCCAGCTCCGCGCGCGAGCGGGGCGTGCCCGTGCCGTCCGGAGACGGGGCGGAGGCCTCCCCCTTGGAGGCTTCTTGGGGCGACGGGCCCAGGGCCATCAGCGCGGTCTCCAGGGCCTCGCGCCCCCGGGCCGCCTCCTCGGCGCTCGCGGCGGCATCCAGGGACGCCTCCAGGTCCCGCGCGGCGGCGGAGGCCGCGGCGAGCGCGGCGGCGGCCGTGGCGGCCCGCTCCTCCAGGCGCCGCTCCAGACGATCCGTGGCCTCCCAATCGGCGGCATCGAAGCGCTCCTCGGCGACCTCCTGGGCCAGCCGACGCAGCTCCTCGTCGACGGGCGTTCCCGTGGGCTCCTCCCGCGCGAGCGTCTCCGCCTGGGCCTGGACGGCGGCCACCCGGGCCGCGGCGGCGGCGTTGCGGGGGCCCGTCCGGGGCGCGGGTCGGGGCAAGGACAGACCCAGCACGAGGAAGGCGAGCGCGGCGGCCCAGGCCCCCGCCGGACGCGCCCAGGAGACGGTGGGCGGCGTCACCGCGCGGGCATACTGGTTGGCGGACAGCTCCCACTCGCCCACGGGCCGCTCCAGCCGGGTGAGCAGCAGGCCGCCCGCGCCCGCCGAGCGATCCGCCAGCACCGCCGCCTGGGTGAGGGACACGCGCCGGGCGCGCGCGCGCAGGAAGGCCCAGCCCCCGGCGGGAAGCCAGGGCAGCACCAGGGCCCAGGGCGCCGGCTCCGGCAAGAGCAGCCGCAGCAGCACGCTTCCCGTGGCGGCGGCCCAGAGAGGCGCGACGCTGGCCTCGGCGAACCGGACGGCGTTGAGGCGGCGCCGGACACGCCGGACAGGCGCGAGGACGAGGGCCTGGAGACGGCGTTCATCACTGGCGGGCATGGACGGTCCAGTCTCCGGCAGGCCGCTCCATCCCACAAGCCGCGCCGCCCCCCCCCACCCCCGGTGTACGCCCCATCGTTTGACCCGAAAGGTCTTCCCTCCTCGGGCCCGCCAATCCCAGACGGCTTCCCGCGCGGCGACCTCGGGGGAAGGATTTTCGTATCTGTTCGGAAGAAGAAGGATTGACGATAAGGGCCCGAAGCCGACACGATGAGGCGTTTAACGCAGCCCGTCAGAGGGGGGCTGTGCCATCCGTGGTTGTTCATTCCTAGACGAAGGTACAGAGCGAATGACGCTGAAACAGGCGTTGATGTCGGGGTGCGCTGTCGCACTCCTCTCCGTGGAAGCCCAGGCTCAAACCCCGCCGGCTTCTCCCGCCACTCCCCCGCCGGCACCGCCTGCCAGCTCCGCTCCGGCCAACACGCGCCGCATCACCGGCAAGGTACTGGACGCGCTCACCCAGGACGGCCAGCCCTTCACGCGCATCATCATCAAGGGCACCACCACCGGCACCGAGTCCGAGCTGGACGGCACGTTCTCGCTCGAGGTGCCCAAGGGCCCGGTGACGCTGCTGTTCTCCAGCCAGGACCACAAGGAGCGTGAGGTCACGGTGGGCGCCAACCGGGACAGCGTGACGGTGTCCCTGGATGCGAGCTTCGTCGAGGAGATGGTGGTCGTGGGCCGCGCGAGCGAGGTGGCCCGCAAGAACCTGGCCAACTCGGTGGCGAGCGTGAACACGGAGGAGCTCAACCGGGCCCCCGCGGCCACGGTGGACCAGGCGCTGCAGGGCAAGGTGGCCGGCGCCAACATCCAGAGCAACTCGGGCGCGCCCGGTGGCGGCATCCAGCTGCGGCTGCGCGGCACGTCCACCATCAACGGCTCGTCCACGCCGCTCTACGTCGTGGACGGCGTCATCATCAGCGACGCGGCGATCGCCTCGGGCATCTACCAGGTGACCGACTCGGTGGGCGGCTCCAACCCGAGCCCCACGCAGGACAACCAGGTCAACCGCATCGCGGACCTGAACCCCAACGACATCGAGAGCATCGAGATCCTCAAGGGCGCGTCCGCGGCGGCCATCTACGGCTCCAAGGCGAGCAACGGCGTGGTCATCATCACGACCAAGCGCGGTCGCGCGGGCGCGGCGCCCAAGCTGGACGTGACCCAGCGCCTGGGCGTGTACTCGCTGATGAACACGCTGGGGGCGCGGCGCATCGGCTCGCTCGACGAGGCCGTGTCCGCCTTCGGCCCCGAGGCGGCCAACTACTACGTGCCGGGCTACTACGACCACGAGCGGCAGCTCGCGGGCCGGCGCGACCTGTCCTACGAGACGCTCGCCAGCGTGAGCGGCGCCTCGGGCGACACGCGCTACTTCGCCTCCGCCCAGGTGCGCGATGACAAGGGCATCATCGCCAACACGGGCTACCAGAAGCAGTCCTTCCGCCTGAACCTGGGCCAGAAGCTCGGCCCGGACATCGAGCTGAACGCGACGACGAACCTGGTGCACTCCACGAGCGATCGCGGCGTCACCAACAACGACAACGCCAACATCTCCTACTACATGGTGTTGCCGGGCACGCCGAGCTTCGTGGACCTGCGTCCGGGGGCCAACGGCATCTATCCGTTCAACCCCGCCTTCGGCAACGGCTCCAACCCGCTGCAGACCGCGTCGCTGGTGGCCAACGCGGAGAACGTGTGGCGCCTGCTCGGCTCGGCCGACGCGGTGTGGAACGCCTACAAGACGGACACGCAGAGCTTCCGCGTGCTCGGCAACCTGGGCGTGGACCGCTTCCAGCAGGAGAACACCCTGCTGTTCCCGCCCCAGCTCAACTTCCAGCAGGGCCAGGAGCGCCCGGGCGTGTCGCTGTTCGGCACCAGCCAGGTGCTCAACCTCAACGCCGGCTTCAACCTGGTGCACAACTACAAGGCGCCGGGCGGGGGGCTCACCGCCAACACCTCGGCGGGCTACCAGTACGAGCAGCGCGGCCTGGACACCATCTACATCAACAGCCGGGGCCTCACCGCGGGCCAGCCCAACGTGAGCTCGGGCACCCAGGTGGGCGTGGTGCAGAACCGCCAGCTCGTCAAGGACAGCGGCATCTACCTGCAGGAGGAGGCGCTGATGCTCGACGAGCGCCTCACCCTGGTGGGCGCGGTGCGCGCCGAGCAGAGCAGCAACAACGGCAACCCCAACGCCTTCTTCTTCTACCCGAAGGTGGCCACCGCCTACCGCATCCCCTCGTTCCACCCGGTGGTCAACGAGTTCAAGGTGCGCGGCGCCTACGGCGAGACGGGCAACCAGCCGCTCTACGGCTTCAAGTTCATCGGCCTGTCGCCGAGCAACAACATCGAGGGCCAGGGCGGTCTCATCACCACGGGCATCGTGGGCAACGCCAACATCCGCCCCGAGCGTCAGCGCGAGTTCGAGGTCGGCCTGGACACGGTGCTGTTCAACGGTGACGCCGTGTTCGAGCTGTCGCTCTACCAGCGCAACATCAGCGACCTGCTCCTGCAGCGCGCGCTCGCGCCCTCCACGGGCTACACGGTGGAGCTGTTCAACGGCGGCACCATGCGCAACCGGGGCATCGAGGCCATGCTCCAGCTCACCCCCGTGCGCAACAGTGTCCTGGAGTGGACGAGCAACACCACCTTCACGCTCAACCGCAGCCGCATCATCAGCCTGCCCGTGCCCGCCTTCAACACGGGCGGCTTCGGCACCAGCCTGGGCACCTTCCGCATCGAGGAGGGCGCGAGCGCCACGCAGATCGTCGGCAACGACGGCCTCCGGGCGGACGGCACCTGCTGCGAGGTGCGCAAGATTGGCGACACCGAGCCCACCTTCCGCATGGGCTTCTCCAACACGTTCAAGAGCGGCCCCGTCGCGCTCTCCTTCCTGGTGGACTGGCAGCAGGGCAGCGACGTGCTCAACATCACGCGCTTCCTCTACGATGCGTCGCGCAACTCCCCGGACTACACGACGGGGGGCATCGCGCGCCAGGCGCTCTGGCAGAACTACGCCTCCGCGTATCTGGAGCGCGCCACCTTCGTGAAGCTGCGTGAGTTGACGGTCACCTACAACCTGCCGGACACTTTCGTCACGCGCATTCCCGGCGTGAAGACCGGTCGGCTGAGCTTGAGCGGCCGCAACCTCCTCATGTTCACCAATTACTCGGGGTTGGATCCCGAGGTGAGCAACTTCGGCAACCAGGCCATCGCTCGCAACATCGACGTGGCCCCCTTCCCGCCCAGCCGCAGTTTCTGGACGTCCCTCGATGTGGGTTTCTAGAGCGCCATGAAGATCCGCGACATGAAGATGACGAAGGTGATGCTGGCCCTGTCCACCGCGATGGGGCTGGCGGGGTGTGACTTGACGGTGCCGGACCTCAACCGGCCGAGCGTGGACAGCCTGGAGCTCACGCCGACCCGCCCCGCGGTGATCAGCGCCGCGGAGGGCCTGCTGGTGGGCAACCGCGCGGGCTACGCCGCCCAGAACGGCTACGTCTCCATCCTCGGCGTGCTCGGCCGCGAGGCGTACATCCTGGACAAGGCGGACCCGCGCTACGTGGGCGAGCTGCTCGCGGGCCCGGCGCTGGATCCCGGCAGCCCGGCGTTCGGCGGCAACTTCTGGGTGGGCCCCTACGCCAACCTGCGCAACGCCAACACCCTGCTGCGCGCGCTCGAGGTGGTCCCGGGCATGAGCGACGAGGAGAAGGAGGCCGTGCGCGGCTTCGCCAAGACGATGAAGGCGCTGGACTACCTGGTGCTCATCAACACCCGGGACACCAACGGCGTCGTGCTCGACGTGGACCGCCCCATCGGCGCGGCCCTGGCCCCCATCGTCACGGATCGCGAGCAGGTGCTCGCCTTCATCGCCGCCCTGCTGGACGAGGCCCTGGTGCACCTCAAGGCGGGAGGCACCACCTTCCCCCTGCCGCTGAGCAGCGGCTTCCAGGACTTCGACCGGCCCGACATCAAGATGACGGTGCCCAACTTCCAGAAGGTCAACCGCGGCCTCAAGGCCCGGGTGGACGTGTACCGGCAGAAGTGGGACGAGGCGCTGGTGGACCTGGCGGGGTCCTTCGAGAACATCAACGCGCCCCTGGAGCGGGGCGTCTACCACGCGTTCGGCGCGGGCTCGGGTGACACCACCAACGAGCTGAGCCCGGCCATCAACCAGAACATCTACGCCCACCCCTCCATCCTCAAGGACGCGGAGTACCAGGAGGGCAGCACCACGGAGCTGGACGCGCGCGTGCAGCGCAAGGTGCGGCTGGCGACGACCCCGGGCAACTACCAGGGCGTCAGCTCCGACTACTGGTTCAGCAACTACCCCTCGGGCACCTCGCCCGTGCCCATCATCCGCAACGAGGAGCTCATCCTCCTGCACGCCGAGGCCTCCTACCAGGCCGGCGACATCTCCAACGCGCGCACCCTGCTCAACTTCATCCGCGTGACGTCGGGCGGCCTGAGCGAGCTCACGCCGGGCGAGGGCGGCTACGACTTCATTACCGAGCTGCTCAAGCAGCGCCGCTACTCGCTCTTGTTCGAGGGCGGGCACCGGTGGATCGATCTGCGTCGCTACGAGCGGCTCAACGAGCTGCCCATCGACGTGCCGGGCCACCGCGTCCACCCGCGCTTCCCCGTGCCCGAGTCCGAGACGAACGCCCGGCAGTAAGCGGGTCCGGGTTGGGAACGACGCCCCGGAGCGCTGGCCTCACGGCCCGTGCTCCGGGGCGTTGGTGCGTCAGGGCGTGGCGGCCGCGCCCACCGCGAAGACCAGGTCATCGTGGTCGTCGTAGGTGCCGGTGCCGCACGCGCCCGCGGCGCCGCCGTAGCGGAAGCGCGCGCGCAGGGCCTGCCGGCCGCCCGCGGGCAGGGTGTAGGTGGTGGACAGGGTGCTCGTGCCCGCGCTGGTGGGGGCGAGCGTGCCGATGAACGTCCACGTGGGGCTGTCCGCGTTGGCCGCCGAGTAGAGGTCCAGCCGGTCATCCGCCGTGGAATAGGTGAAGACGGTCACGTCGACCTTGACCGCCTTGCCCGCGACCATCTCCGTGCCGTCCGGGGTGCCCACCTTGATGCGGTCGATGGACTCGTCGTGGTGGAAGATGCCCGAGGTGCCATCCGGGCACGCGCCCTTGAGGGTGTTGGGACGGGTGACCTCCGGGCCCAGGTTGGCGCGGCCGTTGAGCAGCGCGCCGGAGTCACAGCTCAGCCCCTCCTCCGCGCAGCGCGGCACCTTGTAGGTGGCGTCCAGGGTGGCGGTGTTGTTCAGGGCCGGGCCCACCCGGGGCGGAACGTTGCCCTCGGAGGCGCCCTTGGCGACCTCCGCCATGAAGGCCGCGCCCAGCTTGGCGAACTTCACCGAGTGATCCGCCGTGCCGCCCATGTACGTGAGCGTGTCCTCGGGGGTGTGGATCTTCTTGTTGTCCGTGTTGATGGTGGCCTCGAAGGGCATGCTCGCGGGGAAGCCCGCGCTGGTCCACGAGGCATGGTCCGAGCAGCCATAGCCGCAGTTGAACTGCGTATAGGTGAGCGTCGGCAGGTAGGTGGTGATGAGGTTGATGACGTGGGTGTTGAGCGCGGGGCTCGTGCGGTCCATGGTGATGCCGAAGTCGTAGGCCGAGCCCTTGTAGTTGGTCATGTCCAGCTGCAACACGCCCACCACGTTGGCGGCCTCGTTCTTGTGCGAGTTGGCGATGGCGGCCGAGCCGTACAGGCCCACCTCCTCGCCCGCGTAGGCCATGAACTTCACCGTGCGCGCCGGCCGGTAGCCCTTGGCGATGGCCACGCGGAGGATCTCCGTGAGGCAGGACACGCCCGAGGCGTCGTCATCCGCGCCCGGCGCCACGCCCGCGGAGGGGCTGCTCTGGTTGATGGAGTCCAGGTGGCCGCCGAGCACGACGATCTCGCTGGGGTGCGTGGTGCCCTGGATGGTGGCGATGACGGACTGCTGCTTCCAGCTGAAGTGCTTGAAGAACGCCACGGAGATGTCCGGACGATCCTTGGCCAGGTCCGCCCACTGGCCGCGCAGCCACACGGCGGCGTCCTGGCCCGTCTGCGCGTTGTAGTAGCGGTTGGTCCAGTTGGTGGACAGCGAGTTGATGGTGTTGCGGATGTTGAGCTCGCGCACCTCGGCGAGGAGCGCGTTCACCGAGGGGGCGTTGTTGATGGAGTAGGTGGGCGTCGCCAGGTTCTGGGCGGGCGCCGCGTCCGCCTTGGCCGCGGCGATCGCCTCCGCCTCGGAGTCGTGGGCGATGAAGCCCGCGCAGCGGTTGAGCTCCTCGTGCACCGACTGGCCCAGGCGCAGCACCTGCGACTCGCTCAGCCGCATCACCGCCACGCCCTCCGTCTGGAACGTGGGGGCGGGCAGCGCCACGCCCTCGCGCTGGAAGGAGGAGCGCACGGGCTGGAGCGCGTCGGTGCCGATGGTGATCCACACCTCGCGCTCCTGCTGGGGGGCGACGGCTCGCGACGGGGGGGCCGCGACCGCGGGGGCCGCGCACGCGAGCCATGCCACGACCGGACCAAACTTGTTCATTGCCATGTACGTCACCTCGGGTACCGCGCTGGCGGGGGAGGAGGCGAACCTATGGCACCCGGAGGCGCGCTGGGAATGACCTGGGATGTGACCTCCCGGCCGTGGTAGCAACGCCGCCATGCAGCCAGGCGAGCCGCTCTTCATCCATCCGGGCCTGAGGGTCCAGCCGTGCCAGTGGGGCTACGGGGTCTTCACGAGCGAGGACATTCCCGAGGGCTCCGTGCTCGAGGAGTGCCACTACCTCAAGGCCCCCTTCCGCTCGGTGCGCAACTCCCCGCTCACCGACTACGTGTTCAACATCGAGTGGGGCCCCCACGAGGAGGACCGCGGCGGGGAGTGGGTGGCGGTCGTGATGGGCTTCGGCATGGTCTACAACCACTCGCAGGAGCCGAACGTCTCCTACTACCGGGGCTTCCAGAAGGGGCACTCGCCCAAGGACGTCTTCACCTTCTACGCCCTGCGGGACATCGCCGCGGGCGAGCAGCTGTGCATCAGCTACGGCGAGAACTGGTGGCAGACGCGGGGCCAGGAGATGCCCCCCTGAGCCCCGGGGGCCCTCGCTTGTCCCCCTCGAGAAGCCCGTGACATAACCCCGGGCATGCGCATGGCTCGTGCCGGACTGTGGAGCGTGGCGGCGTGGATGGCCGCCTGTGGCGGTAACCCTGGAGACGAGGGCACCAAGCCCCCCGCGCCCCCCACCGAGACCCCGATGTACGCCGTGAAGGGCACCGTCAGCGGCCTGGCGGGCGAGCTCACGCTCCAGCTCAATGGCCAGGAGCGCCTCACCCGCGCCGCGGACGGCCCCTTCGCCTTCGAGACCCGCCTGGAGAACCAGACCGAGTACACGGTCGGGGTGCTCGGCGCGCCCGCGGAGCAGGACTGCGCGGTGGAGGGCGGCACGGGCCGGGTGGCGGGCGCGGACGTGGAGTCCGTGCGGGTGCGCTGCGCCGCGAAGACCTATGCCCTGGGCGGCACGGTCGAGGGCGCACGTGGAGCACCCACCCTGACGCTCGGGACCGAGACGCTCGCACTGCCCGTGGACGGCCGCTTCACCTTCACCACCCGGCTGCCGCGGGGGGGGACGTACGAGGTGAGGCTGGACAACCCGGTGCCGGGCCTGCGCTGCACCCTGGACAAGGGCAGTGGCCGCGTGGCGGGCGCCGTGGAGGACATCACGGTGCGCTGCCATGACTGGTACACGCTCGCCACCCACGCGGCGGCGCGGGGCGTGCTGGGCCAGGCCGACTTCACCCACCGCGCGGAGGAGCGGGGCGGGCCCACCGGCGCGGGCACGCTCAACGCGCCCCTGGGCAGCGCGGTCGTCGTGGACGCGCGGCTCTATGTCTCGGATCGCGGCGCCCACCGGCTGCTGGGCTTCTCGCCGGTGCCCACCCTCCCGGGCGCGGACGCGGGCTGGGTGCTCGGCCAGACGGACTTCACGGCGGATGTGCCGGGCACGAGCGACCTGAAGCTCAACCAGCCCGCGGGGCTCGGGGGCGCCGGCACGCGCCTGGCCGTGGCGGACCAGCGCAACAGCCGCGTCCTGCTCTACACGCCCCCGCCCCTGCTCTCCGCCACGCCCGCGACCCTCGTCCTCGGGCAGGAGGGCTTCGACACGAGCGCCTTTGGCTGCACGCCGCGGACGCTCGGCTTTCCCCAGGGCGTGTTCCTGAGCCGGGACAAGGTGCTCGTGGCGGACACCGGCAACCACCGCGTCCTGGTGTGGAACACCCCGCCCACCACGAACGGCCAGCCCGCGGACCTGGTGCTCGGCCAGCAGGACTTCACCCACTGCCGGCGCAACGACGCCAATGGCGATGGCACCTCCGAGAGCAAGCCCGGCCCCACCACGCTCTACAACCCGACGGGCGTCTGGACGGACGGCCAGCGCCTGGTGGTGGTCGACAGCTTCAACAACCGCGTCCTCGTGTGGACCACCTTCCCCACCACCCATGGCCAGCCCGCCGACGTGGTGCTCGGCCAGCGCGACTTCACCACCAGCACGGCCGGGCTCTCCGCCACGGCCATGGACAACCCCACCGCCGTCACCTCCACGGGCGCGCAGCTCTTCGTGGCCGACACCCTCAACCACCGGGTGCTCGTGTGGAACACCCTGCCCACCACGTCCGACACGCCGCCGGACCGCGTGCTCGGGCAGGCGGACTTCACCCACAACGACCGCGAGGACCCCCCCACGGGCAACACCCCCAGTGCGCGCAGCCTCGCCGAGCCGAGCGGCATCACGCTCGCCTGGCCGCACGTCGTGGTCACCGACTCGGCCAACCACCGCGTCCTCCTGTTCGCCAGCGAGTAGCCGGGCGGCCTTGGACGCGGGGCGGGTAACCCCTACCTTGCCCGCCCCCCCGCACCACGCGACGTGACAGGAGGGTCACGGACTATCGGGAGGACCGGGACCGTGTAATGATCCCGGCCGGTCGGAACGACAAGACGGGGGCTGGCTCCACGGGCGTTGGGCCCGGTGCAAGGCAGGTGGCGCCTCCCCCGCGAACCCCCCGGTTCGCGAACGATTCGTAGGGGATGCCGCGGGACATGAAGAAGAATGAAGCTGGTGCCCTGAGTTGGCCCGCCACTCCAGCGGGCGCGCTGGACGAGCGAACCGTCGCCGCGGATCTGGAGTCGCTCTTCTCGCCTCCCGGGTCCACGACGCCGCCGCCACCCACGGTGGACACGCCCTCGCAGCGCTCGCACCGCTCCTCGGGCACGTGGGACACGCCGTCCCGGCCCAACACGTACAGCGACACGTCGCCGGGCCTCGGAGGCCAGAAGCTGCGGCCGGGCACGCGCCTGCAGCACTACGAGCTCATCCGCGAGCTGGGCAGCGGCGGCATGGGCACCGTGTTCCTGGCGCGCGACGTGCGGCTCGGCCGCCGCGTGGCCATCAAGTTCCTGCACACCCAGGACACGGACCTCACCCAGCGCTTCATCCTCGAGGCGCGCGCCACCGCGCGCTGCAGCCACGAGAACATCGTCATCATCTATGAAGTGGGCGAGTACGAGGACAGCCCCTTCATGGTGCTGGAGTTCCTCCAGGGCCAGCCGCTCACCAAGGTCCTCGGCAACCACCGGCTGCCGCCCGCGCGCGCCGTGGAGCTGATGGTGCCCGTGGTCAAGGCGCTCGCGTGCGCGCACGAGCAGGGCATCGTCCACCGGGACCTGAAGCCCGAGAACATCGTGGTGACGGACACGGGCGGCATCAAGGTGCTCGACTTCGGCATCGCCAAGCTGCTGCAGCAGGGCACCGAGGCCCCCGAGGGCGCCGTGGCCCCCGGCGCGCAGCCCCAGCTGCATGCCCCCGCCGCGGCGGGCGCGGACACGGGCAACCTCACGCGCAGCGGCGCCATCATGGGCACCATGGCGTACATGTCCCCGGAGCAGTGGGGCATCGGCGTGCCCATCGACCACCGCACGGACATCTGGGCGGTGGGCATCATGCTCTTCCGCATGTTGAGCGGAAAGCATCCGTTGGACCCGCTGCGCGGCCCGCAGCTCATGGTCACCGGCATGCTGGACGAGCCCATGCCGCGGCTGCAGCAGCTGGCCCCCGACGTGCCGCCGGACCTCGCGGCCGTGGTGGACCGCTGTCTGCTGAAGAAGAAGGACGAGCGCTTCGCGGACGCCGCGGCGCTCCTGCGCGCGCTCGAGCCCTTCTTGCCAGGGCGCTTCAGCCGCGAGCTGAAGCTCGACGAGAGCCCCTACGCGGGCCTGTCCTCCTTCCAGGAGGCCGACGCGAACCGCTTCTTCGGGCGCACCAAGGAGATCGCCGCGCTCGTCAACCGCATCCAGGACCGGCCGCTCCTGGCGGTGGTGGGCCCCTCCGGCACGGGCAAGTCCTCCTTCGTGCGCGCGGGCCTCGTGCCGGTGCTCAAGCGCTCGGGCACGGCGTGGGAAGCGCTCGTCATCCGTCCGGGCCGCTCGCCCCTGGCGTCGCTCGCCAGCTGCGTGGCGCCGCTCATGTCCTCGTCCACCACGGTGGAGGAGGACATCGCCGAGCAGCAGCGGCTGGTGCAGCGGCTGTACGCGGAGCCCGGCTACGTGGGCAGCGTGCTGCGCAGCCGCGCCCGGCACCAGCGCCGGAGGATCCTCGTCTTCATCGACCAGTTCGAGGAGCTCTACACGCTGGTGCCCGACGCGCGCGAGCGTCAGGCCTTCACCGCGTGCCTGTCGGGCATCGCGGACGACGCCACGTCGCCCATCCGCGTCATCCTCTCCATCCGCTCGGACTTCCTGGACCGCGTGCCCGAGGACGAGCGCTTCATGGCGGAGCTGTCCCAGGGGCTGTTCTTCCTCACCTCGCCCCACCGCGACGGCTTGCGCGACGCGCTCGTGCAGCCCGCGGAGATGGCGGGCTACCAGTTCGAGACGCCCGCGCTGGTGGACAACATGCTCGAGCACCTGGAGTCCACCCAGGGCGCGCTGCCGCTGCTCCAGTTCGCCGCCACCCAGCTGTGGGAGTCGCGCGACAAGAAGAACACGCAGCTCACGGTGAGCGCCTACAAGTCCATGGGCGGCATCGCCGGCGCGCTCGCCAGCCACGCGGACAGCGTGCTCGCGGGCATGACGAGCCAGGAGCGCACGCTCGTGCGCGCGCTGTGCCTGCGGCTCATCACCCCGGACCGCACGCGCGCCATCGTGTCCGCGGACGAGCTGCGCGAGCTGACGCAGGACACCGCGGAGATGCAGCGGCTCATCGACCATCTGGTCCAGGCGCGTCTCTTGGTGGTGCAGACGGGCGGCGGCGCCACCGGCGCCACGGTGGAGATCGTCCACGAGTCGCTCATCCACAGCTGGCCCACGCTGCGGCGCTGGCTCGACGAGGGGCAGGAGGACGCCGCCTTCCTGGAGCAGCTGCGCAACGCGGCCCGGCAGTGGCAGGGCAAGAACCACGACAGCAACCTCTTGTGGCGCGGCGAGATGGTGGAGGAGGCCCAGCGCTTCCAGCGGCGCTTCCGGGGCGAGCTGCCGCGCGTGCAGCAGGAGTTCCTGGAGGCAGTGTCCTCCCAGGCGCGCAAGGGCCGACGGCTGCGGCGCGCGCTGCTCATCGGCAGCGCCAGCTTCCTCGTGCTGCTGGTCATCGCCGCGGCGGTGGCCCTGGTCGTCATCCGCAAGTCCCAGCAGCAGGCCGAGCTCCAGGCCGCCGTGGCGCAGGTCGCCGAGGCCCAGGCGCGCAGCGCGGAGCGGGTAGCCCGGAGCGCGGAGACCGAGGCGCGGCAGCGGCTCGCGGAGGTGCAGGCCAAGGAGCTGGAGCGGCAGAAGGCCCAGAAGGCCGCCGAGGCGGCCAACGCCCAGGTGGCGCTCTCCAACGCGGAGCTGCTGGCCAAGAACGACGAGCTGCTGGCCGCCCTGGATCGCGCCCAACAAGCCCAGACCCGGGCCCGCTCCGCCAAGAAGCGCGCCGAGCAAAGCGCGGTGTCCGCGCGCGAGGCCAAGGAAGACGCCATCCGGGCCGCGCAGGATCTCGCGACGCTGCTGCAGCGCGAGAAGGAGCGCGTGCAGCGCTTGCAGTCCCAGCTGGGCAGTCCAGTCATCGAGGTCCTGAAGTGAGACGAGCCGTGAACAAGGTGAACATGACGGTGGCCCTGCTGGCGCTGGCCGCGGCGCCCGTGCACGCCCAGTCCTCCGGGAGCAAGCCAGGCGTCTCCCGCAAGTCCGGCGCGCGGGGCAAGGCGACCCCGGCCCCCGTGCCCACCACCGCGCCCGAGCCACCCCCCTCCACGACCCTCGCGCCCCCGCCGCCTCCCGAGGCCGCGGCCCCCGTGAACAAGGGCCCCGAGCCGGAGCGGCCGTGGGCCAAGGGCGTCGCGAAGCGGGACCAGGAGCGCGCGCTCGAGCTGTTCCGCGCGGGCAACGCCCTGCTCAAGGAATCCATCTTCGTGCAGGCCAGCGACAAGTACCGCCAGGCCCTGGCGCTGTGGGGCCACCCCGCCATCCACTACAACCTGGCCCTGGCGCTGATGAACCTGGACCAGCCCATCGAGGTGCACGAGCACCTGGTGGCCGCGCTGCGCTTCGGCGCCGAACCGCTCGAGGCGGAGAAGTTCGAGTACGCGCGCAACTACAAGACGCTCATCGAGAACCAGCTCGCCCACGTGGAGGTCGTCTGCGACCAGCCCGGCGCCGTGGTGATGCTGGACAACAAGCCCCTGTTCACCGCGCCCGGCCGCTACTCGGGCCTGGTGCGCCCCGGGGCCCACAGCGTCTCGGCCACCCTCGCGGGCTACGTGCCCAGCGACGAGACCCGCAGCCTGCTGCCCGGTGAGACGCTGTCGCTCGACATGAAGCTGTTCACCGCCAACGACCTCACCCGCTACCGGCGCCGCTGGTCCGCGGCGATGCCCTGGCTGGTCATGGGCGCGGGCGCGGCCCTCACCGGTGGCGGCGTGCTGCTGCACCTTCAGTCGCGCGAGCGCTTCAACGCCTTCGACACGGGCATCAACGCGTGCGGCGGCTGCGTGCCCCCCACCCCGCTCGCCGCCCAGCTCAACCAGGGCAACCTGATGCAGCGCGCCGCCTTCGGGGGTTATGCCCTCGGGGGCGCGGCCCTCATCACCGGCGCCGTCCTCGCCTATCTCAATCAACCCGAGTCCTACCGCATCGATCCGAACCAGGTCGATCCGAACCCCCAGACCCAACCCCGGGTGAGCATCCTGCCCGTCCTGGGCGGGGGGTCGAGTGGTGTCCAGGCACTGCTGCGCTTCTAGAGGTGACGTGTGAACCGAATTCCCTCCACGCCGTGGGCCTCGTGGCTGCTACTGCCGCTGCTGCTCTTGCTCGGCGCGTGCTTCGAGCCCGAGAGCGTCGTCTGTCCCTCCGGCCTGGTCTGTCCCTCGGGCCAGCAGTGCGCCGCGCGTCAGGACGTGTGCATCAAGGATGACTGTGGCGATGGCGTCATCCAACTGGGCGAGGCCTGTGACGACGGCAACATCGTCGATGGTGACGGGTGCAGCCACGAGTGCCGGTCCCAGGAAGTGTGCGGCAACGGCATCGTCGACCTCGTCAAGGGCGAGAAGTGCGACGACGGCAACACGAACAACGGGGACAAGTGCAGCGCGGACTGTCTGTCCAACGAGGCGTGCGGCAACGGCATCATCGACCGCGCCATCGGCGAGAAGTGCGACGACGCCAACAACGAGAACGGCGATGGCTGCAGCGCCGACTGCCTGTCCACCGAGGTGTGCGGCAACAAGTACGTGGACACCGCCCGCGGCGAGCGGTGCGATGACGGCAACACGCTCGACGGCGATGGCTGCAGCGCGGACTGCCGCTCGGTGGAGATCTGCGGCGACGGCGTGGTGAACCCCGGCCGCGGCGAGGTGTGCGACGACGGCAACACCACCGACGGCGACGGCTGCAGCGCCAACTGCCGGTCCAACGAGACGTGCGGCAACAGCATCGTGGACTCGCCCAAGGAGGTCTGCGACGACGGCAACACCATCGACGGCGACGGCTGCAGCGCGGACTGCAAGTCCGGCGAGGGTTGTGGCAACGGCGTGCGCGACCCCGACGAGGAGTGCGACGACGGCAACAAGCTCGACAACGACAACTGCCTGTCCAACTGCCGGCTCGCCGTCTGCGGCGATGGCAAGGTGGACCGGCAGGAGCCGCGCGTGGAGGACTGCGACGGCCAGGGCGAGACCATCAACTGCAACATCAACTGCACCTGGCGCACCTGCGGTGACCGGATCGTCAACACCACGGCCGGCGAGCAGTGCGACCCCGGCACCGGCGCGGACACCGCCGACTGCAACCGCGACTGCACGAGCGCCCGGTGCGGAGACCGGTACGTCAACGTGCCCGCCGGCGAGCAGTGCGACACGGGCGGCACGAGCGCCACCTGCGACGCGGACTGCACCGCGCCGGTGTGCGGAGACGGCTTCGTCAACGGCCCCGCGGGCGAGGAGTGCGATGCCCGGGGCCTCTCGCGCCTGTGCACCACGACCTGCAAGGTGTCCTACTGCGGTGACGGCTTCCACAACTACCTGGCCGAGGAGGAGTGCGACGACGGCAACGGCGCCGAGGACGACGACTGCCTGCCCACGTGCCGGGCCAACCGCTGTGGCGATGGCAAGGTGAACGTCAACGGCACGCGTCCGGAGGCCTGTGACGACGGCAACTCCATCAACGAGTCCGCGTGCCCCTATGGCACCGCCGCCTGCACCACCTGCAACGCCAACTGCACGGCCGAGCTGAACCTGACGGGCCATTTCTGCGGCGACAGCAAGACGACCGACGGCGAGGCCTGTGACGACGGCAACACCGTCACCGAGACCCAGTGCGCGTACGGCACGCGCACCTGCCGCCTGTGTGACGCCTCGTGCTCGGCGCCGCTCAACCTCCGGGGCAACTACTGCGGCGACACCTTCGTCACCGACAGCGAGGTGTGCGACGACGGCAACTCCATCGAGGAGACCACCTGCGAGTATGGCAGCGCCACCTGCACCCTGTGCTCGGCGGACTGCAAGAAGGAGCTGAGCCTCCGGGGCAACTACTGCGGCGACAGCAAGACGACCGACAGCGAGGTGTGCGACGACGGCAACACCACCAACGAGACCGCCTGCGCCTACGGCACGCCCACCTGCACCACCTGCAACGCCAACTGCACCCAGCGGCTCAACCTGGCGGGCCCCTTCTGCGGCGACACTCGCACCACGGACAACGAGGCGTGCGACGACGGCAACACCACCACCGAGACGGCCTGCGCCTACGGGCAGGCCAACTGCGTGTTCTGCGACGCGAGCTGCGCCACGGTGCTCAACCTGCACGGCCCCGTCTGCGGCGACAGCATCATCAACGGCCCCGAGGCGTGTGACGACGGCAACACCACCGCCGAGACGTCCTGCCCCTACGGCACCCCCAGCTGCCTGGGCTGCAGCGCCAACTGCCTCCAGGTCATCAGCCTCGCGGGTCCCTACTGCGGTGATGGTCGCACCACGGACAACGAGGTGTGCGACGACGGCAACAACACCAACGAGCTCGAGTGCGCCTACGGCAAGGCCACCTGCACCACCTGCAACTCGGACTGCTCCGCGCTCCTGAACCTGGAGGGCCCCGTGTGCGGCGATGGCGAGATCAACGGCACCGAGGTGTGCGACGACGGCAACACCACCAACGAGGCCACCTGCCCCTACGGCACCGCCAGCTGCAAGACGTGCAACTCCAGCTGCTCGGCCGAGCTCAACCTCACGGGCCCCTTCTGTGGCGACAACGTCACGAGCCACGGCGAGGTGTGCGACGACGGCAACAACACCAACGAGACCTCGTGCGGCTACGGCGTGCCCACCTGCACCCGGTGCAACTCCACGTGCGAGGCGACGCTGCCGCTCACCGGCCCCCACTGCGGCGACGGCCTCGTCACCGACGCGGAGGTGTGCGACGACGGCAACAGCCTGGCGTGCGGCTCGTGCAACGCCACCTGCAAGGCCGTGCAGAACGCCAAGGCCACCGGCCGCATCACCATCGTACTGGGCGCCTACGGCATCGACTTCAAGGACGGCGACACCTTCACCCTCAACGACGGCCTCAACCCCCCGGTCACGTTCGAGTTCGACAACAACAACCGGCACAACCCCGCCCGGGTGCCGGTCCCCATCGAGATCACCTTCTATTCGACCGATGTCGCCCAGGCCATCCGCGAGGCCGTCCAGGGCGCCGCGGGTCCCACCACCCTGCGGCTCACCGCGAGCGCGTCGCTCAACGTCGTCACCCTCACGCACCAGTTGCCCGGGGCCTTCGGCAATCAGTCCATCATCAAGACGCCCTCGAACGACGCGCGCACCAACCGCAACTTCTCCGTGGTGAACATGGCGGGGGGCAGCGGCTTCGACTGCCAGGCGGGCACGGGCTGCAAGAGCGGGGACGACTGCGCCCCGGGTCTGGCGTGCGTGGCCAACGCCTGCGAATAGAATCGGCGCCCACGCGTTGAGGGCCAGGGACAGGGGTCGGGGGTGGGCATCCCCTCCCCCGCCCGCCTCCTTTGTGGACTGATTCCATTGACTTTCCAACCGTGTCGAAGAATGGATGCGGTGCGTCGGCGCGGACGCGCTACGTCCCCCTTTGTCCCACCTTCCCCGGGAACCCCTTCATGACGTCCTTCATCCTCCTGGCCCAGATGGGCAACGAGCAGCTGGGCTGGCTGAGCCGCAAGCTGCTGGGCGTGACGCTCACGAGCGCCGAGTGGGTGCTGTGGCTGCTCGTCATCCTGTCGGTGCTGTCCATCGCGCTGATGCTGGAGCGGGCCGTGTACTTCGCCACGCACCGCCTGCCGGACTCGGAGCTGCTCGCGGTGAAGCTCGCCCGGGGCGAGCTGGACGCGGTGCGCGCCGCGGTGGCGCAGAGGAAGGGCATGGAGGCCGCGGTGCTGCGCGAGGCCCTGGCCTCGGTGGACAAGGGCCCGGACACCGTGGAGCAGGTCATCGCCTCCACCGTGGCGCGCGAGCGGCCCCAGTACGAGCGCTACCTGTCCTTCCTGGGCACGCTCGGCAACAACGCGCCCTTCATCGGCCTGTTCGGCACGGTGCTCGGCATCATCAAGGCCTTCCACGACCTGGGCAACATGGGCGCCAAGGGCGCCGCCATCCAGCAGACGGTGATGGCGGGCATCTCCGAGGCGCTCGTGGCCACGGCCGTGGGCCTGGCGGTGGCCATCCCCGCCGTGGTGGCCTTCAACACCTTCAACCGCCAGCTCAAGACGCTCACCTCGCGCACCAACGCCCTGGGCCACGCGCTCGTGGGCAGCCTCAAGTCGCGCGCGGGAGAGGGGCGCTAGGCCATGGCGGGTGGAGCCCAGGACAACGACGAGGAGATCTCCGGCATCAACGTCACGCCGCTGGTGGACGTGGTGCTGGTGCTGCTCATCATCTTCATGGTGACGGCCAACTTCATCGTGCGCGAGACGGTGGAGGTGGACCTGCCCCGCGCGGCCAACGGCGGCGAGACGGTGCAGGGGCTCGTCAACGTGGTGCTCGACAAGCAGGGCAAGCTCTTCTTCGACGGCGCGGAGGTGAGCGAGGACGAGCTGCGCCGCCGCGTGGTCGAGGCCCTGGGCAAGGACAAGGAGACGCGCGCCATCATCAGCGCGGATCAGACCATCCCCTACGGCCGGGTGATGCGGCTCATCGACGTGGTGAAGGGCGAGGGCATCGCCAAGTTCGCGCTCAACATCGAGAAGGACGTGGCCCCCACCGCCGCCCCCGCGGGGCCGTGAGGAGCGAGGCGAGGACATGAGTCAGGCCGTCCAGACCCTTCCGCCCCTGCCCTCCGCGCGCCCCGCCTGGGTGACGCCCGCGTTCGTGCTGGCGTCGCTCGGCGTGCACGCCGTGGGCTTCTGGATGCTCTCGCGTCTGGAGGACCGGGCCCCGCCCGCGTCCGCGCGGCCCGTGGAGCTGGTCATGGTGGAGGTGCGCAAGCCCCCGCCGCCTCCGCCCCCCGAGGAACCCAAGCCGCCGCCCCCTCCGCCCAAGGCCGCGCCCAAGCCGCCCCCGGTGAAGGTCGCCCGGGCCGAGAAGCCGCCCCCGCCGCCTCCGCCGGACGCACCGCCGCCTCCGCCCAACGACGCGCCGCCCCCCGAGACGCCCAGCAAGCCGGTGCCGCTCGTGGTGGGCCTGTCCATGTCCTCCACCACCAGCG
Organism: Archangium primigenium; assembly: GCF_016904885.1. Taxonomy (NCBI): domain Bacteria; kingdom Pseudomonadati; phylum Myxococcota; class Myxococcia; order Myxococcales; family Archangiaceae; genus Melittangium; species [Archangium] primigenium. The sequence goes on along the minus strand of NZ_JADWYI010000001.1, from coordinate 1,817,551 downwards.
CGGGCGCCTTCGCCGCGCCCGTGGGCAACACGGTCTACGGCAAGACGGGCGAGCGGGCGGTGGATCCCAAGGACGTGAAGGCCTACGCGGCGCCCAAGTACGTGCCCGTGTACCAGGTGGACACCGAGCCCTCCGTGGCCTCGGAGGTGAAGGTGCCCTACCCCGACGAGGCGCGCCGCGCCGGCATCGAGGGCACCGTCACCATGTCCATCACCATCGACACCGAGGGCCGCGTGGTGAAGGTCAGCGTGGTCAAGGGCCTGGGCTACGGCCTGGACGAAGCGGCGCGCGGGGCGCTCCTGCGCTTCCGCTTCAAGCCCGCCATCAAGAATGGCGAGGCCGTGTCCACGGAGATGAAGTACTCCTACACCTTCGTGCTCGACTGAGCCGGGCCCGCGGGGGGCTCACGCCACCTTGGGCTTCTCGCCCGGCGCCAGGTGCACGTTGATGCTCTTGGCGCCCGACACCGACAGGTACGTCTCCACGTTGCCCTTGCCCCCGGGCTCGAAGGCGATGACCGAGTCGTGGGCGCCGAACTTCGCCTCGATGGACAGCTTGCTGCCCTTCACCGTGTACTTCGCGGTGGTGGAGCGCGTGCCGTTGAGGTTGATCTCCGCCGTGCCGTTGTCGAGCAGCTTGAGCGCGAGCGTGAAGTCGCCCTTGTAGAAAACGGTGTCGATCTTCCCCTTGAAGGCGGCCTGCTGGGGCCCCAGATCGATGAACTCGCCGGTGCCCACGTTCAGGTAGGGCAGCAGCACCTGCGCCCAGATGCTCAGCGGAGCGCTCGAGGCGGTTCCCCGCCCGATGAAGTTGCGAAAGTCGACCATGCGGATTCCTGGGGATAAGGGTGAAGGCGGCGAGCGTACCCCAACCCTCACCGGCGCCGGGCGGCGATCAACGCGAGGCGGCCCACGAGCTGTCCCAGATAGCCGAGCCACACCAGCACCAGGCCCCAGACGAAGAGCAGCTTGAGCCCGGTGAACACGGACGAGGCGCGCAGCAGCAGCCCCAGCATCCAACAGCCCACGCCCAGGGCGGTCGCCTTGGAGACGCCCTGCAGGCGGCTGAGCGCATCGGGAAAGCGCACGAGGCCCAGCGCCGCCACGGCGAGGAAGAAGGCCCCACAGACCAGGCACGCGGAGGACAGCAGGAGCCCGAGACTCATGGCGCGCGCTTCTCCAGGGGCTCGGGGGCGCGTTTGTCCGTGGCCTGGGCGCGCAGCGCGGAAGTGGAGACGGCCACCGCGCCCACCACCGCGAGCGCGAGCGCCACGTCGTCCAGCAGGGGCAGCTTCCAGGCCTCCGCCACGAGCAACAGCAGCGACAGGCTCAGCGCCCCGGTGAGGCTCGCGGCCAGCAGGCGATCCGCCGCGCTCACGACGTTGCCCCACAACACCAGCACGCCCAGCAGCGTGACGAGCAGCAACAGCGCCAGGCCCGCGTAGAAGACGTTCATGGCAACCCCCGAGGCGGCGGTGGCAGACCGAAGACGCGCGCCACCCGCCGCTCCAACTCCCGGACCTGGGCGAGCGCGAGGGCGGCCCGCTCGGGATGGATGTCCAGCAGGTGCAGGGTGAGCCGGTCATCGCGGCCCGGTCCCTCCACCGCGAGCAGGCCCGGGAGCACGCCCACCACCCCCTGGAGCAGGCGGCGCGCGGGGCCCGCGGGCAGACGGCAGCGCGTCTCCAGGAAGCCCGGGGTCGACAGGGGTCGGGCACTCAACGCCCGCCGGGCCACGTCCACGCCGCCCCGGACGAGTCGCCCCGCGCAGAAGCACAGCAGGCCCGCCAGACGCAGGGGTCGCACACACGGCGCGCCCGAGGGCTCCAGCGCGGTCGAGCCCCAGAGCGTCAACGGCAGCGCCACGAGGCCCAGGGCGAGCCCCGCCGGACGGCCTTCCACGAGCGCGGCCCACAACAGGGACAAGAGGCCCAGTCGCAGGACCCACGAAACATGACGGCTCGGCATGCGGCGCCCCCCGGCGACGATGGTGTCTAGACATGGCCATCGGGAAACCCGATGGCCATCCGTCCCGCGGGGCAAGGCGCCGTCCACTATTCGGGAATGAGGAAGTCCTTCACCACCGCCATGTGCTGCATGTTGGTGGCGCCGCTGTCACCGCTCTGCGCGGGGGAGATCTCCGACAAGGGCGAGTACACGCGCGTGTCCACCACCAGGCCCCCCGCGAAGGAGCTGCCGCCGATGAGGGTCGCCGTCTGGTAGGCGCGCAGGTTGCTGCTCACCAGCACGTGATCGTACGGCTTGCCCCGGCTCGCGTTGGTGTTGGTGTTGCCGTTCTTGTCCGCCGGGTAGGGGCTCGCCGTGGACACCACCGCGGAGAACGTGGAGAAGAGCGCCTCGCCGCGGCTGTCCGAGTTGTAGTCGCCGCCAATGGCGAGGTAGTCGCCCGCGGGCACCTTGCCCTTGATGTAGTTGACGAGGTTGGTCGCCTCGGTGTTGCGCACGCTGCTGCCCGAGGTGAGCAGATGCACGCTCACCACCCAGAGGTCCTTGGACCCGGGGATGTCGATGCGCGCCCAGGCGAAGTCCCGGTTGCTCACCTGGGTGTCCTTCCACTCGCCCGACTCGAGGATGGGGTAGCGGCTGATGACGCCGTTGGGGATCTGCGCGCCCGTCTCGCGGTAGTAGTAGAAGTTGGAGCCGAAGGCCGTGTTGACGAAGGTGCGGATGTCCGCGGCGGAGTTGGAGCCGTAGTTGAACTCCTGGATCATCACCACGTCCGGCTTGGTGCCCTGGAAGATGCGGGTGCCGTGGCCCGGGTCATAGGCCTGGTAGTTGCCGCTGGAGATGTTGGCCGCCATGAGCCGGACGCGGACCGACGCGAGCCCCGCCTGCTGGGACACGAGCTCCTCCGTGTCAGGTGACGACGTCTCCAGCGCGGGCCCACACGCGAGCGCCAGGGAGAAGAGGGGCAGCAGCAGCGAGGAACCAAGGCGGAACGTCTTCGAAGCGCGGGCGCTCAAGGGCATGGCGTCGTCCTGTCCGGGGAAGAGGAGCGCGCATCAAACGGGCCCTTCGAGCGGCCTGACAAGGCCCCGCCAGGTTTCGGATTATGACTGGAGGTGCAGGCAACCCGCCGGGCCAGGACCCGCTGCACCCGTCCGGAGAGCAGGCGGGCCAGCGAGCGCCATGGGTTGTAGTGCCGCCGGGCAGTGCACATCTCCGAACGCATCGACGGTTGCGCGGGGACGGTGGGGCGGGTGCTCGCTCGCGGCCTCGCGGCCAGGGAGCGACAAGCCATGCGAAGAGCACTCATCGCCGTGGGACTGGTGTTCGGAGTCGTTGGTTGCGCGGGTGCGCAACGCGTGCCCCCCACCGGGCAGCTCGTGGACTCACAGGTCACCATCCGCCAGGCGGAGGAGGCGGGCGCCAGCGCGGTGCCCGATGCCGCCCAGCACCTGCAGTGGGCCCAGGAACAGACGGAGGGTGCGCGGCGGCTGCTCGAGCAGAACCGGCGTGACGAGGCCGCCCTGTTCCTCCAGCGCGCCGCGGCCGATGCGGAGCTGGCCCTGGCCCTGGCCCGCGAGGCGCCCGCCCGCGCGGAAGCGGATCGGGTGCTCCAGCAGGTGCAGCGGCTCCAGCAAAGCACGGTGCAGTGACGGCCAGACGCCACGGCTCGGCGATGCCGCGCCTCCGATAGGAGAAGTCATGCAATGGAAGACACTGACGTGGGGAGTGCTCGGAGCCGCGGTCATCTCGGGGTGCGTGACCAGCACGCCCCGTGAATTGAAGGATGCCCGCTTCGCCTACCAGCAGGCCTCCATCGGGCCCGCGGCGCAGTACAGCCCCGAGGCTCTGGTGCAGGCCCGCGCGGCCCTGGAAGAGGCCAACCGCGCCTTCGAGATCCAGAGCGACTCGGAGCGGACCCGCACGCTCGCCTACGTGGCCCTGCGCAAGACGCAGCTCGCCGAGTCCCTGGCCCGTACCGCCGTCGCCCAGCAGGAGCGGTTCAACGCCGAGCAGCAGCTCGCCGACGCCCGCTCGCTCGACGCGGCCCGGACGCGCGAGGAGCTGGCGCGCACGCGCACGGACCTGGCCGAGGCCCAGCGGCTGCGCGCGGAGGCCGAGCAGCGACAGGCCGAGTTCGAGCAGCAACAGCGCCAGGCGGCCCAGCAGCGCGAGGAGGCCACCAAGCTCCAGGCCGAGCAGCAGCGGCTGGCGCAGGTGGAGCAGCAGGAGCGCGAGCGCCAGGCCCAGCTCGACGCGGCCCAGCAGCGCGCCAACGAGCTCAACAGTCAGCTCGAGCAGGAGCGCCAGGCACGCGCCCAGGCCGAGCAACGCGCCGCCGAGGCCCAGGCCGAGGCGCGTGCCCAGGCCCAGGTGGCCAGCGAGCTGCGCAACATCCGGCAGGTCCAGGTGAAGGAGGAGTCACGAGGCCTGGTCCTCACGCTCTCCGGCAGCGTCCTGTTCCGCTCGGGCAGCTCGGATCTGCTGGCCGCGGCCCGGCGTCGGCTCAACGACGTGGCCAGCGCGCTCAACAAGACGGAGAACCCGCTGCTCATCGAGGGCCACACGGACAGCCAGGGTTCGTCCGAGCTCAACGACGAGCTGTCCTACCTGCGCGCCGAGGCCGTGCGTGACTACCTCGTCGACCAGGGCGTGGACCGGGAGCGCATCCGCATCGACGGCCGGGGCAAGGAAGCGCCCATCGCCTCCAATTCCACCTCCGAGGGCCGCGCGAACAACCGGCGCGTGGAGATCATCATCGAGCGCGGCGTGGGTGGCGGCGGCGGCGGCGGCGGCGCGCAGCCCGCGCCCAAGAAGTAGTCCCGCGCCCGCTGGAAACACGACGGCCCCGCCACCCTCTTGGGGCAGCGGGGCCGTGGTGCGTCGAGACGCCCGACGACTACTTGAGCTCGGAGGGGTGCGCGGGAACCTTCAGCTCCCCCGACACGATGCGGGCGCGCAGCTCCTCCACCTTCTCCAGGGCCTCGGCGCGGTTGGGGAACTCCACGCGCACGGGCGCGTAGGTGACGCCGCCCTCCTTGAGGCCCAGCGACACGTCCCCGCCCTGGAACTTGTTCTGGGTCAGGTCACGCACGGCCTCGTAGACGGCCAGGTCCACGCGCTTGACCATGGAGGTGAGCACCGCGTCGGGCGCCAGGTGCGCCTGGTCCGAGTCCACGCCGATGACGAACACCATCTTGTTCGCGTCGCGCGCCTCCTTCACCGCCTGGATGACGCCCAGGCCGTCCGAGCCGGCCGCCTGGTAGATGACGTCCACGCCCTTGGCCAGCAGGTCCTGCGCCACCTGCTTGCCGGCGGCCACCTTGTCGAAGCTGCCCGTGTAGTTCACCAGCACGGTGGCCTTGGGGTTGGTGGCGGCCACGCCCGCGCGGAAGCCCGCCTCGAACTTCTTGATGAGGGGCACCTCCATGCCGCCCACGAAGCCCAGCTTGCCGCCCTGGGAGGCCAGACCGGCCAGCGCGCCCACCAGGAAGCTGCCCTCCTGCTCCTGGAAGACCACGGCGCGCACGTTGGGCAGGGTGTAGGGCTTGCCATCCGAGCCCACCAGCGGGCTGTCGATGAGCAGGAACTTCGAGTCCGTGTTGCGCTTGGCCACCGTCTCCACGGCGTTCTCGAGCATGAAGCCCACGCCCACGGACAGGGCCGCGTTCTGGTCCACCAGGAGCTGCAGGTTGGGCTCGTAGTCCTCGGCCACCTTGCTCTGCAGCACCACGGGGGTGACGCCCACGGGGGCGATCTCGCGCGAGGCCAGGTCCTGCGTCAGCGACTCCTTGAGCTCCGCGGGCGAGGCGTCCGTGTAGGAGCCTCCCTCCACCTTCTTGCCCGCGCCCCAGAGCTCCAGGCCCCGCAGCGCCGAGTCGTTGAAGGAGTGGTCACCCCGGCCGCCCACGTCCGTCACCAGGCCCACCTTGAGGGCCTTGGCCTGGGGGGCGGTCCCGGCGGCCTGGGGCGCGGTTTGCTTGGCGTCTTCCGGCTTGGCCGTCTCCGACTGCTTCTTGCAGGCGGACACGAGCACCAGGGCGGACATCAGGGACAGTCGCAGCAGGGAGGGACGAGGGGCCATGCCGCCGCGTCTAGCAGAGCCCCACCCCCCCCACAAGTTCAGCGCCGGATCAAGCCAGGAGCGCGGCGCCGATGATGCCGCTGTCGTCGCCCAGCTCCGCCTCGGAGATGAGCAGACCCTCACGCGCCGTGGTGGAGGCGTACTTCTGGACGCCCTCCACCACCCGCCGCCGCAGGCCCGGGCAGTGCGTCAGCACGCCGCCGCCCAGGATGAGCCGCGCCGGGTTGAGCACCGTCACCTGGTTGGCCACCGCCAGCGTGAGCATGAGCGCCACGCGCTCGTACAGCTCGCTCGCCACTGGGTCGCCCTGCTCCGCCGCCTTCTCCAGCGTCACGGGGGTGATCTTCTCGACCACGCCGCCCGTCAGCTCGCGGATGGCCGGGGACTTGCCGCCCTCGAGCAGCTCGCGCGTCTGGGCCATGAGGTTGTGCCCGCCCACGTAGGCCTCCAGGCAGCCCAGCTCGCCGCAGCCGCACTTGCGCCCGTTGGGCACCACCTTGGTGTGGCCCAGCTCGCCCGCCACGCCCCCGCCGCCCGTCACCAGCCGGCCGTTGGCGATGACGGCGCTGCCCACGCCCGAGCCCACGAACACGGTGTACATGTCCTGCGAGCCCCGGCCCGCGCCGGCGTTGAACTCGCCCCAGGCCGCCGCGCGCAGGTCATTCACCACCCGCACGCCATGGCCCAGCTTCTCCGACAGGAGCGCGCCCAGCGGCACGTTGCGCCAGCCCAGGTTGGGCGCCACCGCGAGCACGCCCGACTCGCCGTGGATCTGCCCCGCGGCGCCCACGCCGCACGCGCGCACGTCCAGCGCGCCCGCGGCCGTGATGGCCTGCTGGGCCGCCCGCGCGATGGCCTCCACCACCGCCGAGGGCGAGCGCTCGGAGAGCGCCACCTTGTCCACGGCGAGGATCTTTCCGTGATCATCCACCACCGCGGCGCGCGCGAACGTGCCACCGAGATCGATTCCGAGCCTGGCCATCCTGGGGTCCTCTCCGCGCGACGTCGTGTCGTGTGTCTGGATCATCATCTCAAATGCCCACTTCCCGCTGCATGGTCTCCACCGTGCCCTCGATGAGCTGGCGGATCTCCTCCAGCCGCTCGGGGGTGCGCGCCTCGAAGCGCAGCACGAGGATGGGCTGGGTGTTGGAGGCCCGGATGAGCCCCCAGCCGTCCGGGAACGTCACGCGCACGCCGTCCACGTCCACCAGGGAGTGGCCCGCCTGGCGCAGCCGCTCGGTGGCGCGCTTGACGATCTCGAACTTCTTCTCTTCCTTCGTGTCCACGCGCAGCTCGGGCGTGGCGTAGGTGCGCGGCACGTCGGCGAGCAGCCCGGAGAGCTTCTGCTCCTCGTGGGTGAGGATCTCCAAGAGGCGCGCCGAGGAGTACACCGCGTCGTCGAAGCCGTAGTAGCGGTTCTTGAAGAAGATGTGGCCGCTCATCTCCCCGGCCAGCTCCGCGTGCTCCTCCTTCATCTTCGCCTTGATGAGCGAGTGGCCCGCCTTCCACATGATGGGCCTGCCGCCGTGCTTCACGATGTCGTCATAGAGCGTGTACGAGCACTTCACCTCGCCCACGATGGCGGCGCCGGGGCTCGCCTTGAGCACGTAGCGGCTGAAGAGGATCATCAACTGGTCGCCCCAGAGGATGTTGCCCTGGTCGTCCACCACGCCGATGCGATCGCTGTCCCCGTCGTAGGCGATGCCCACCTCGGCCTTCTCGCGCTTCACCGCGGCGATCAGGTCCTGCAGGTTCTCCACCACCGTGGGGTCCGGGTGGTGGTTGGGGAAGCGCGCATCCATGTCGCAGAACAGCGGCACCACCTCGAAGCCCATGGACTCGAAGAGCGGCACCGCGATGGCCCCGCCCGTGCCGTTGCCCGCGTCGATGACGATCTTCATCCCCCGCCGGCCCATCTTCACCGTCTGGCGGACGAAGTGGTTGTAGGGCGTGATGATGTCGTAGGGGCTCACCGTGCCCGGCCGCTCCGAGCGCTCGAAGTCGCGCGCCTCGATGAGCTGGCGCAGCGCCTGGATCTCCGCGCCGTGAAAGGTCGTCTTGCCCGCGCCGATCTTGAAGCCGTTATACTCGGGCGGGTTGTGGCTGCCGGTGATCATCGCCAGGCCGTCCACCGGAAGGGTGTTGGCGGCGAAGTAGGTCAGGGGCGTGGGCACCACCCCCACGTCGAACACGTCGAGCCCCGTGGAGGTCAGGCCCTTGCACAGCGCGTCCCGGAACACCGTGGAGGACTCGCGACAGTCCCGCCCCACCACCACGGTCCGCCCTCCCTTGCGCCGCACCACGGTGCCCAATCCCTGGCCCAGTAATTCCACCACTTCGGGGGTCAGATCCTTATCCACCAGGCCACGGATGTCGTACTCGCGGAAGATGTGCGCGTTCATGAGACGGTTGGTTTCCCTGAAAAGCCCCCGGCGGAGGTCCCAGCCGAAGGGCGGCGCACTCTACACAAGCCCGAATCGGGCGGATATCCAAGCCGGGGTGCCCCTTCCCTGGAAAAATTGACGCGGCACGAAACCTACAAAATCCCACTTCCGATAACCCAGGACATACAGCTTCACACACCGAGGGCCCCCCCACCATGAGCACGCGCATCCCGGAGCGAATCCCGTCCGCCGTCCCCTCCCGGGCCGCGGGCCCGGCCACCCCCCTCTCGGCGAACACCCCGGCCGCCACGGCGTCCCCCGCCCCCCGCGCGGCCCCGGCGGATCATTTCGAAGCGAGGAGCCCCAACGGCCCGGCGGCCACGCCCGTCCCCCCGCGTCCCGGCGGCACCCCGGTGCCCACGTACACGGACGACGCGGACCCGATGAAGCACATCGCCTACCTGGCCTCGGACGCGCTGCAGGGCCGCGACAGCCCCTCGGACGGCCTGAGCGCCGCGTCCGCCTACGTGCAGCAGCTCGCCCAGAAGTACGGCCTGGAGGGCCCCAACACCCTCAACCCGAGCAACCCCTACCAGCAACGCTTCCCGGTGTTCTCCTTCCTGGACAAGGGCGGGGGCGCGGGGCTCGCCCACGACGATGACGCCTGGTCGCACGGCACGCACAAGGAGTTCGGCCACACGCTCTTCCAGGAGGGCTTCTACCTGGACGAGGCCATGCCGGCGGACACCCGGGAGCTGCTCACCCAGAAGTACGAGGCCACCCAGCAGGCCACGGGCAAGGCGCTCGCGCCGCGCTCGGGCCCCATGAGCGTGGACGAGCTGCGCCAGGCGGCCCAACAGGACGGCAAGGCGGAGAACACCCTGGCCCTGCTCAAGGGCACCGGGCCCCACGCGGACGAGGTCATCGTGGTCATGGCCCACCTGGACCACGTGGGCACCACGCGCGGCCAGGTGAACAACGGCGCGGACGACAACGCCTCGGGCAGCGCCGTGCTGCTCGCCTCCATGCCCGAGCTCGTCGAGGCGCAGAAGGCCGGCAAGCTGGACCGCTCGGTGCTCTTCCTGTGGACGGGCGCCGAGGAGAAGGGCCTGGTCGGCTCGCAGTACTTCGTGGATCACCCCATCCCCGGCCTGGGCCTGGACAAGATCAGCGGCGTCATCAACATGGACATGGTGGGCCGCTGGGACGATCAGCGCCTGTCGGTCGTGGACACCAACACGCGCAACACGCCCAACTACTTCCGCGATCTGCTCGACACGGCCAACCAGCGCATGACGGACCCGTTCGACCGGCTCAACCGCGACATCAACCAGTACCGGGACCGGCAGGACGGCGCCGTCTTCTCGCGCAAGGGCGAGGACGTGCTCTTCATCTTCGAGGGCCTGTCCAACCCCAAGGGCGGCGGCGACCTCATCGAGGAGTACCACCAGCCCACCGACGACATCGAGAAGATCATCGAGGACAACGGGGGCAACAAGCCGCGCCGGGTGAAGGACCTCATGGTGGACATCATCCAGCAGGCGACCAACCGCGCCTGAGCCGCTGGGGCGGGCCGCGGGGGCGCGCACGGGCGCGCGAGCGGGTAGGCTCGCGCGCGCCATGCACCTGCTCCGCGCCGCCAGTCGATTCGTGATCCTCGCCCTCGGGCTGTCGTGGCTCACCGCCGCCGTGCTCCTCACCGGGGGCCACCCCGGCATGGCCCTCGGCGCGCGGATCGCCACCGCCGCCGGGCTGGTGCTCGCCGTGCTGCTCGCCGCGTGGCGCTCGCGGCCCCTGGCGCTCGGGGTGCTCACCGTGCTGTGCGGGGGCGTGCTCGCGTGGACGCACACCGTCCAGCCCTCGCTCACCCGGGATTGGGCGCCGGACCTCGTGCGGGCCCCCCGCGCCGAGGAGCAGGGCACGCGCGTCACCTTCCACGACGTGCGCGACTTCCGCTACCGGAGCACCACGGACTGGGACGCGGCCTGGTACGACGCCACCTACGACACGAAGGACCTGGTGCGCGCCTGGTACATCGTCGAGCCCTTCTCCGGCTTCGAGGGCGCGGCGCACACCATGGTCAGCTTCGAGTTCACCGGGGATCGCTTCCTCGCCTTCTCCGTGGAAATCCGCCGGGAGCGGGGCGAGACGTACTCGGTGCTCGGCGGCCTGTTCCGCCAGTACGAGCTCATCTACGTGGTGGGTGACGAGCGCGACCTCGTGCAGCTGCGCAGCAACCACCGGCGCGACGACGTCTTCCTCTACCCCGTGCGCGCGACCCCGGAGCGCACCACCGCCTTCTTCCTGGACATGGTGCGGCGGATGAACGCGCTCCAGGAGCGGCCCGAGTTCTACCACTCGCTCACCAGCAACTGCACCACCAACCTGGTGCGCCACCTGGAGAAGGTCAGCGCCACGAACGTGCCGTACGACCAGCGCACCCTCTTGCCCGCCTACTCGGACGAGCTGGCCTTCGCGCTCGGGCTCCTCGACACCGACGTGGGGCTCGCCGAGACGCGCGAGCGCCACCGCATCAACGCCCGGGCGCTCGAGGCCCAGGGCCGGGACGACTTCTCGCTGCGCATCCGCGGCCGGGGCCCCGCGGCGCCGCTGAGCGCCACCGGGGAGCCCTGAGCCCGGGCCGGGTGCGTCAGGTGCCCACCGGGTCCGCGGGCAGGGCGGGCGAGGACTCGTCCAGGGGCACGTGGCCCTCGGCGTCCTTGGCCTGGGCGATGCGCTCGTCCAGCTGGGTCACCAGGTGCTCGAAGGCCTCCCGGCTGATGACGCCGCGCTGGTAGGACTTGAGCAGCGAGTCCTTCTCCACGATGAGCACGCGCCGCAGGGCCTCCTGGTGCTCCTCCTCGTGGAAGCGGTTGGTCTGCAGCTTGAGCGCGGACAGCTCGTTCTCCGCCTCGCTGGCCTTCTTCTGGTAGTCCTTCTCCAGCTGCTCCAGCACGTCCGCGGGGATGTCCCGCGTGCGGCGCATGCCCTCCAGGGCCACCAGCGCCGCGTGGATCGCGCCCACCCGGCCGCGCGCCAGCTCGTACTGCTCCTGGTAGATGTCCTTGAGCCCGGTGATGCCCAGGCGCTTGAGCAGGGGCGCCATGGTGAGCCCCTGGACGATGATGGAGAGCACCACCACGCCGAACGTCATGTTCACCAGCAGCTCGCGGTGGGCGAAGTCGTTGGGCAGACCGAGCACGAGCACCATGGAGATGGCGCCGCGCAGGCCGCTCCAGGTGAGGACCGCGCTCCAGCGCCAGGGCATCTTCTCCGAGGTGAAGCGCAAGAGGCCCGACACGCCGTAGACCACCACCGCGCGGCCGATGAGCACCGCCAGGTAGGCCAGCAGCACGGGCTTCCACGACGCCAGGAGCGAGCCGAGCTGCACCTCCAGGCCGATGAGCAGGAAGACCACCGAGTTGAGCGCGAACGCCAGGTACTCCCAGAAGCTCGCCACCGCCACGCGCGTGGTGGGGCTCATGCTCGTGGTCGCCACGCCGTTGCCACACAGCATGCCGGCCGCCACCGTGGCGATCACACCCGAGTAGTGGAACTGCTCGGCCACCACGAACGAGCCATAGGCGGCGATCATCGTGAGGGTGATCTCCACCATGGCGTCGTCGATGCGCTTGATGATCTGGGAGATGCCGTAGCCGATCCCGCAGCCGATGAGCCCACCCATGCCCGCCACGCGGATGAAGTCCCACGCGGCGCCGCCCAGGGTGAACTGGGCCCCGTTGGCCACCGCGACGATGAGCGTGAAGAGCACCACGGCGGTGCCGTCGTTGAGCAGGCTCTCGCCCTCCACGAGGACGGCCAGGCGCTTGGGCACGCCCAGCGCCTTGAACAGGCCCACCACCGCGATGGGATCCGTGGACACGATGACCGCGGCGAACACGCACGCGTGGATGAGGTCGAAGTCCTCCACCAGGTGGAACCCGCCCACCGCCGGCGAGAGGATGAGCGCGGTGATGGCGCCCGAGGCCACCAGGCCTGGAATGGCCAGCGCGTGGATGGCCATCTTGTTCTTCCAGAACTTGCGGAACTCCACGTGGAAGGCCGCCTCGAAGATGAGGCCCGGCAGCAGGATGGCGAAGAGCAGCTCCTTGGTCAGATGCGGCGGCTCGAACAGGTGCACCGCGCCGAGCGTCAACCCCGCCACCACCAGGGCCACCGTGTAGGGAAACTTGAAGTAGCGCGCCACGATCGCCACCGCTGTCGCGATGGAGAAGAGCAGCACGAAGGCCAGTTCGAAATGCATGGTCTTCCGCCCGTTTGGAGTACAAACCACCCATACCCCATGGACCCGCGCTCCGGGAACCCTCCGGACGCCCCCACGCCCACGGGGCAAAATGCCCCACGTCCCGGAGGACGCGCGTTGGCGCCCTGGCGGGAAATACGGCATTGCTGGGTGACATGGCCCCCGACATCTCCGATGCGCTCGCCGCCGGCCTCTTCCAGGCGGCCCATCAGCCCCTCATCCGAGCCATCGTCGACAACCTCTCCGAGGGGGTCATCATCGCGGACGCCGCGGGCACCATCGTGTACTTCAGCCCCTCGGCCCGGGCCTTCCAGCTCTTCGGACTGCCCCGCATGGGCCAGGAGACCTGGCGCACGCGCTTCACCATCACGGACCCCATCACGCAGCGGCCCTTCGATCTGGAGCGGCTGCCGCTCGTGCGGGCCCTGGCGGGCGAGGTCCACGCGGCTGACATGTTCGTCCAGTCGGACTTGCACCCCGAGGGTCAGCACCTGCACGTGAGCGGTCAGCCGGTGAAGAACCCGGAGGGAGAGCTGCTCGGCGCGATGATCTTCATCCGCGACACCACGCGCGAGCGCCAGGCCGAGGCCCGCCAGCGCGAGGCCGAGCAGCGCTTCCGCCTCATCGTGGAGGCCGCCCAGGAAGGCATCTGGACCATCGATCCCGAGGGCAACACCACCTACGTCAACCGCCACCTGGCCCAGCTGCTCGGCTACACGGAGCAGGAGATGATGGGCCGCGACGCCATCGACTTCATCGCCGAGGAGCACCGCGCCCAGGTGCTCGTCAACTTCCGCAAGCGGCGCGAGGGCATCTCCGACGTGCACGAGCTCGCCCTGCGACACAAGAGCGGGCGGACGCTCTGGACCATCATCTCCTCCAACCCCCTGTACGACGCGGCGGGCCACTACACGGGCGCCCTGGGCACGATCACCGACATCACCCAGCGCCGGCAGGCCGAGCAGCGGGTGATCCAGCTCAACGAGGACCTGGAGCGGCGGATCGCCGAGCGCACCGCCCAGCTCGAGTTCTCCAACCGCGAGCTGGAGGCCTTCGCCTACTCGGTGGCCCATGACCTGCGCGCGCCCCTGCGCAGCATCTCCAGCTTCACGCTGGCGCTGAGCGAGGACTGCGCCGACCAGCTGCCGAGCGAGGGACAGGACTCCCTCAAGCGCATCCGCGCCGCCTCGCAGCGCATGTCCGACCTCATCGACGGCATCCTCGCCCTCTCGCGCGTCAACCGCGCCGAGTTCCAGGAGACGGAGGTCAACGTGTCCACCCTGGCGCGCCAGTGCGCCGAGCAGCTCAAGCGCTGGCAGCCCGAGCGCGCGGTGACGTTCCACCTCCAGGAGGGGCTCGTGGACCGGGGAGATGTCCGGCTGCTGCGCTCGGTGCTGGAGAACCTGCTGGGCAACGCCTGGAAGTTCACCCGCGAGCGGCCCCAGGCGGAGATCCACTTTGGCGTGCGGCCGGAGCCCGGCCCCTCGCGCGTCTACTTCGTGCGGGACAACGGCGCCGGCTTCGACATGGAGTACCAGGGCAAGCTCTTCGGTGTCTTCCAGCGCCTGCACACCCAGCAGGAGTTCGAGGGCAACGGGGTGGGCCTGGCCACCGTCCAACGCATCCTCCGCCGCCATGGGGGACGCGTCTGGGGCGAGGGCCAGGTCGACCAGGGCGCCACCTTCTATTTCACGCTGCACGAGCCCCCCCCCAGCGCGATCCCCCCCCCGCGCTGAGCCGCCCAATGGAGCCCCCCCACCCATGGTCGACGTGAGTCAACGTGTCATCCTGCTCGTCGAGGACAACCCCGACGACGAACTGCTGACCCTGCGCGCCCTGCGCCGCGGCAATATGCACAACCCCGTGGTCGTCGTGCGCGATGGCGCCGAGGCGCTCGACTACCTCTTCGTCCAGGGCCGTCACGCCGAGCGCGATCCGGACATCCGGCCCCAGGTCGTGCTGTTGGACCTGCACCTGCCCCGGCTGGATGGACTGGAGGTGCTGCGGCGCCTGCGGGCCCACGTGCGCACGCGCACCCTGCCCGTGGTGGTCCTCACCTCCTCGAAGGAGGAGCGCGACCTGGTGGAGAGCTACCAGCTCGGCGTCAACAGCTTCGTGCACAAGCCCGTGGACGTCACCGCCTTCTTCGAGGCCGTGCGGCAGCTCGGCATGTACTGGCTGGTGCTCAACGAGCTGCCCCCGCCCCGGAGCGTGGGATGACGCCGCTCAAGCTGCTGTTGATCGAGGACGCCGAGGACGACGCCCTGCTCGTGCTGCGCGAGCTGCGGCGCAGCGGCTATGACGTCACCTGCACCCGGGTCGAGACGGCCGAGGCGCTCCTGCAGGCCCTCAAGACGAGCCCCTGGGACGCCATCATCTCCGACTACGCCCTGCCCCGCTTCGACGCCCTGGCCGCCTTCCACCTGGTGCGCCTGCGGGGACTCGACGTGCCCTTCCTCATCGTCTCCGGGCAGATGGGCGAGGACACCGCCGTGGCGGCCATGAAGGCCGGCGTCCACGACTTCATGCTCAAGGATCGGCTCACCCGGCTCGGCCCCGCCCTGACGCGCGAGCTGCGCGAGGCCCGGCTGCGCGCCGAGCGCCGGGAGATGCAGGAGCAGCTGCTGTTGTCCGACCGGCTCGCCTCGCTGGGCCTGCTGTCGGCCAGCGTGGCCCATGAAATCAACAACCCGCTGTCCTCGCTCCTGGCCAACCTGGACTTCCTCCTGGAGACGCGGAGCATGCCGGAGCCGGGAAGCGAGCAGGAGCAGGCGCTGATCGACTCGCGCATGTGCGCCGAGCGCATCCGGGACATCGTGCGCGACATCAAGATCTTCTCGCGGCCCGAGGACAAGCAGCGCGCCGCCCTGGACGTCCACCAGGTGCTCGACTCGTCCCTGCGCCTGGCCCACAACCACGTGGCCCACCGGGCCCGCATCATCAAGGACTACGGCGCCCCGGCGCGGGTGATCGGCGGCGAGGGACCGCTCGGGCAGATCTTCCTCAACCTCATCATCAACGCCGCGGACGCCGTGGCCGAGAGCGAGGGAGCCACACGGGAGATCCGCCTGGTGACGCGGCTGGAGGACGCGGGGCAGGTGCGCGTGGAGATCCACGACACGGGCCGGGGCATTCCCCCCGAGGTGCGCGAGCGCATCTTCGAGCCCTTCTTCACCACCAAACCGGTGGGCCTGGGCACGGGCCTGGGACTGGCCATCTGCCGGCGGCTCGCGCAGGAGCAGGGCGCGCGGCTCGGCCTGGAGCGCACCGGTCCCGAGGGCACGGTGTTCTTCCTCGTGCTGCCCAGGGCGGAGGCGGGCGAGGAGCCCACCCCGAACGAGGCCTTGCCGAAGAGCCCCGAGCGCAACGTGCTCGTGCTGGACGACGAGGCCATGGTGGGCCGGGCCATCCAGCGCGTGCTCGGCGCGCCGTGCGAGGTCCAGGTGCTCGACCATGGCGCCAAGGCGCTCGAGCGGGTGGCCGAGGGCCAGCGCTTCGACGTCATCCTGTGCGACCTGCTGATGCCGGAGATGGACGGCCAGCAGTTCTACGAGCGCTTGCGACGGCTCGCGCCCGAGCAGGCCCAGCGGGTCGTCTTCATGACGGGAGGCGCCTTCTCCGAGCGCGCGCGTGTGTTCCTCGCGGACACGGGCCTGCCCTGCCTGGACAAGCCCCTGGAGCTGCGACGGCTGCGCTCGCTGCTGGCCCACATCGCCCCGCTGAACGCCCGGGCCTAATCGAGGAAGCGGCGCGCCCAGCGCCGCATGTCCTCCTCACTGAAGCCGCTCCACGCCCCGCGCGGCTGGTACATCCAGGGCTCCAGCACCCGCGCCAGCTCACGCCAGGCGGGCAGGTCCCGGCCCTCGTCCAGGTCCCCCGCCTCGGGCCAGGGGCCCAGGGTCACCACGGCGCGTCCGCCCTCCAGCGCCTCCACGGTCGTCCCGGACGTGTGCAGCCGGGCGCGCAGTCCCTCCACGCCGCCCAGGGGGCCGAGGACGTTGGGCCCGAGGAAGTTCATCCAGTGCACGCCCTTGATTTGGTAGCCCAGAACCGAGGCCTCGAAACGCAAATCGGGAATGTCCAGACCCGGGTAGCGGAGGGCGAATGTACGGAGCGCCTCCGTGTAGCCCACGACGCTCTCGGGGAAGTTGAAGCAGAGGCCCACGTAGCCGGAGGCATAGGGAAGCTCCCGAGCCAATCGAAGGGCCAGGTCTCGCACCCATTCGGGACCATGCTCCTCCAGCACCTCCGTGGGGAGGCGGAAGGACACCGCATTGGTTTCATCTACGGCGTGGGCCTCGAACAAGGTCCCCTCGTAGAGGACGTCATACCCGGTCACGGAATCAGGACGCTCGCTCAGCCACATTCCCATGGCAGGGTGTTCCAACATGTGCCCCCACATGATGGCCTGTCCCTTGGCATCGAGGGGATTCCAGTCCTCGATGAAGGGCTCCGCGTACCAACCGAGCGCATCGGGCTTCACCGCTTGACGGTACACCTCCACGGCTTTCAAGACGGCGAGCACCACCTCGCGGTGAAGGTGCTTCATGTGGAAGGTGATGCTCAGCCCCTCTCGAATCCCTATGAGTTCGGGTTCGTGCGCATCTCTCACCTTGAAGATACGGACATGAGGGTAGTGCGTAGGCATCAATAGCTGCCTTTCGGTGTCACGAGATGGACCAACGGCTGTCCTTCCAAGAGCTCCTTCCGATAGACCTGCCCTTGATTCTTGGGGAAGTGGGGATGAGTCGACGCATACCGACCCCACTGGGGCTGGTTGTCCTTCGGACAGGGAAACTTCAGGTCGTACACGCTCTGGACCTTGTTGGGATTGCCCGCCTCATGAACCACCACGTCGGGCGCCAGCGAGCCCACGAGCCGCCCCGTCATCCCGAGCAACACCCACTCCTTTACCTGCTCGGGGTCGAGCCGCGTCCAGCGGCCCGTGTCCAGGTCCTTCTGGTAGCGCGGCTCCAGGCTGAAGTGCTCGGGAAAGTACTTCCCGAGTTGCTGGCGGAGGCAGTCCATCGCCGCCGCGTGCTTCTTGTTTCCCAGGTCCATGGCGCGCGTCACGTCACGCCCGTTCTCCCGGCGCACCACCCGCTGGCACTCCTCCCGGTCCGGGCTTCGTCCGCGCAGTACGTCGTCCGACTGGTCGACCGCGTCACTCGCCCGTTTCGCGCACTGGACCACGAGTTCCTGGACACGTGCCAGTTGCGCCGCGTCCAACAGGCGCATCACCGCGGTCGCCGTGCGGGCCGCCTCCGCCGTGCGCGACAGCCACGGAAGGAGGGCCTCCTCGCCCGGGGCGCGTGTGACACAGGCGGGAGTGCGCAGGCAGACGCTCGTCGCCGAGTCCGTGGTCTGGACGGAAAGTCCCCGATGTCCGAGGCACCCCGTGCCCAGCAGGCTCAGGGCGAGCGGACCCCATAAATGGGCGCGAGTGGCCATGGCGCGCGTCTACCGCCCACGCGCCCCGGCTGTCCAGAATGGGGGCTCAGTGCGCCGCGGCCTGCGACTGCACGGCCGGCAGTCGGACGCTGGACTGCCGCAGCCGCCGCGCCAGCGCGTGGTAGTAGCGGTGCAGCGAGACGTTGAGCGGGTCCATCCGCAGCGCCTCCGTGTAGCGCTCCATCGCGCCGTCCAGCGCGTTCTGCGCCTCCATGAGGATGCCCTTGTCGAAGATCGCTCTCGCGCGGCCCTCCGCCTCGGGACGCGCCGCGAGGAAGGCCTGGCGCAGGCGGTTGACCGACGCGGGCGGCATCCCCGCGGCCAGGCACTGCGCCACCCCGCGGAAGTTGCCCCGCGACGCATCGAAGCGCGCCCGCGCCACCGGCTCGCCCAGCGTGCGCCGGGCCAGCTCCAGCTTGTTGCGCAGGGCCTCGAGCGCCTGGCGCTGCGTCTCCGGGAGGATGCGCTGGCGGAAGGGCTCCAGCCGCCGCTCGGCCTGGGCCACGCGCCGCAGCACCTCGGCGAAGTCCGCATGCGGGTGGATGGCCAGCAGCGAATACGGATCCTGGCTGCACGCCGTGGCGCGCGCGAGCAACTGCGCGAGCTCCGTGTCCGGCTCGGCCTCCACCGGGGCCGGCGCGAGCGCCTGGGCGATGAGCCGCTGGACGTCCTCGGACGGCTCGGAGAAGTGCAGGATGAAGCCCTGACGGCCGCCCCAGGTGCGCGCCTCCTCCGTGGGCAGCAGCCGCACCACGTCCGCGGCGCACGCGAGCACCCAGCCATTGAGCGACAGCTCCACGTCCAGGCGCATGCCCAGGCGCGGCAGGGCCCCGTCCCACGCGATGCGCAGGCCCTCGGCGCTCACGTCGTTGACGAACACCGGCATCAGCCCCCGGCCGAGCGCGTCCTCCACCCGCACCTGGAAGGCCATGGGCGCCATGCACCCGAACGCCGGCCGCCGCAGCGCCTCCTGCAGCGCGGCGCGCAGGGCCCGGGCGCTCGCGAAGCGCTCGTCCGGACGCAGCGACAGGGCCTGCAAGAGCACCGAGGAGAGCGCCGGCGGCACCTGCTCCTCCAGGAGGTGCGGGGCGATCGGCACGGTCGGCTCGTGCACGAGCAGCATCTCGCCCATGCGGCCCCCGCCGCCAAAGGGCAGCCGCCCCGTGAGCAACCGGTAGCCCAGCACCGCGAGCGCGTACAGGTCGGCGCGGCCATCCGGCTCGGAGCGCACCCACAGCTCGGGCGCCAGGTAGGCGGGGCTGCCCACCACCATGCCCGAGGCCACTTCCGCGTCGGACAGGCCCGCCGAGAGCGGCCCCGCCATGCCGAAGTCGAGGATCTTCACGCGCCGCGTCCCGTCGCGGTCCGTGCACAGCACCAGGTTCTCCGGCTTGAGGTCCCGGTGGATGATGCCCTGGGCGTGCGCGGCCTCCAGGCCGTCGAGCACCTGCAGCAGCAGCGCCACGCCCTCCGCGGGCGACAGCGGCAGCGGCAGGTGCGACAGGGCGGTGCCGTCCACGTACTCCATGAGCATGCAGTGGTGGCCGCTCGGCGCCTGGCGCACGTCGAGCACGCGCGCCACGTTGGGGTGCACCAGGTGCTGCTGCAGCGAGCGCCCTTCCGCGTAGAAGCGCTGGAGCACCGCGGGCAGCCGCGCCAGGTGCGGGTGCAGCACCTTCACCGCGAAGTGGGCGCCCGTCGCGCGGTGCTCGGCGAGGTACACGCTCGCCAGCGCACCCGTGCCGAGCTTGCGCGCGAGCACCAGGGGGCCATAGCCCATGCCCGCCAGCGCCTCGTCCGCGAAGTCGTCCCGGGTGCACCCGGCGCCCGCTTCATGCTCGGTGAAACAGTGTTCACAACCCATCGCCGCCCCCGAAGCCACGCCTGCCTGAACGGCGGCGTGCCGGAGGAACTCTGCAACCTTCGTGCACCCCTTGCGCTGGGGGCTATTCGACACGGCAAGTGGAGGCGAAGCGAGAAAGCGCGGAACGCCGGTGAAGCCGCCCCGTCATTTCTACAAATCCGGCCCTGAAAAAACGAAGGCACGCCGGGAAGCGCGCGGGTGCGCGGACTGCTCGAAAGGCTACAGGAACTTCTCGCGCTTGCGGGCCTTGAGCGCCTCCACCACCTTGCGCACGTCCTGGCTCTTGTCCTTGGGGACCACGAGCAGCGCGTCCCCCGAGTCCACCACCACCATGTCCGTGAGGCCCACGAGCGCCAGGGGCCGCTTGTCCCCCACGACCACGCAGCCCTTGCAGTCCACCAGCACCGCCTCCGGTCCGGAGACGACGTTGCCGTGGGCGTCCGCCGGGCGCACCTCGGGCAGCGCGGCGAAGGAGCCCACGTCGGACCAGCCGAAGTCGCCCGGCAGCACCGCCAGGTTCTTGGCCTTCTCCATGACGCCATAGTCGATGGACACCGAGGGCAGCTTCGGGAAGACGCGCTTGAGCACGCCCGCCCAGGTGCGCTTGCCCACCGCCTCACGCAGCGCCTTGAGCCCCTTGCCCATCTCCGGCATGTGCTCGGCGAAGGCCGCCAGGATGGCGTCCGCGCGGAAGACGAAGATGCCCGCGTTCCACAGGTACTCGCCCGACGTCACGTAGCGCTGGGCCGTCTCCGGATCCGGCTTCTCGCGGAAGGCCTTCACCTGGCGGCCCCCGTCCGGCAGCGCCTCGCCCACCTGGATGTAGCCGTAGCCCGTCTCGGCGCGGTGGGGCTTGATGCCCAGGGTGACCAGGTGGCCCCCGGCGGCCACGCGCGCCGCCTCGGCGAGCGTCTGGCGGAAGCCCTTCGTGTCCGCCACGTGGTGGTCCGAGGGCAGCACCACCAGGATGCCCTCCGGGTCGCGGGCGGCCACCGTGAGGGCCGCGAGCGCGATGGCCGGCGCGGTGTTGCGCGCCACGGGCTCCACCAGGAGGTTGCCCTTGGGCAGGCCCTTGACGAGGCGCATCGCCTGCTTCGCGTGCACCGGGCCACAGACCACGAGCGTGTCCTTCACCGAGGCCAGGCCCTTGAGGCGCGACACCGTGTCGGTGATGAGCGGGCTCTTGGAGGCCAGGGGCAGGAACTGCTTGGGGCGCGCCTTGCGCGACAGGGGCCAGAAACGGGTGCCGGAGCCACCGGCCATGATGACGGGATGGAGTGCCATGGGCGGCGCACCATAGCCGCTTGCCCGCCGCCCGCCAGGGGCTCGTCCGTCTGGATGCCCCACGACCTTGAGCCGGAGTTTTGACCCGGCGCTCAAAAGCCAGTCTCATGCCGACCGCGTTGGAGTCCAAGCACACATCGGTCGGGTTGACCCTCGCCCTGTCGCTCGCGCTCGCGGTGGGGTTGTCCCTCGCCCCGGTTCCGGAGGCGTTGCGTCCCATCCCCAGCCTCGGCCGAGGACCGGTGGGGCCGCAGCTGCTCGCGCTCGTCACCACCTCCAGCGCCAGCCGCAAGTCGGTGGGGGTGGAGCCCGACGCGGACACGCACTCGCCCGAGGTGCCAGAGCTGCCCGACGAGGAGCCCGAGGAGGCCGTGGCCGTCGTCGAGCCGCCGAGCCCCGATGCGGGGGGGACGCCCGCGGGAGCGACGGACCCCGGGGCGCCCGTGGATCCCCGGGGGCTCGCGGGCCTCTCGGGCCCGATGCTCGCCTCGGCCCTCAAGCTGGAGGCGCTGGGTGAGAAGATGGGCGCCCGGCAGGTGGACGTGGACCTGGGGTGCCGGCGCATGGGGCCCCAGGGCTGCGAGGAGCATGGCCTCGCGCCCTTCTTCGAGGCACTGCGGGCCCTGCACGAGGGCCGCCGCACCACGCCCGTGCGCGTGGAGCACCTGGGCGACTCGCTCATCGCCTCGGACCACATCACCGACGTGGTGCGCGAGCGGCTGCAGGCGCGCCATGGCTCGGGCGGCAAGGGCTTCCTCTATGTGGACCGGCCCACGCGCTCGGGTCGGGGCGTGCGCGCGGGCGTGGCCTCGCCCGGGTGGGAGTTCATCCGCGTCATCGACCGGGCACCGCCCCGCGACCGCCTGCCCTTCTCCGGCGTGGCCTTCGCCGCGGGCGTCTCGAGCGTGCAGGAGGTGCGCTTCGCGGTGGAGGACGCGCGCACCGCGGAGATCTTCTTCCTCGCCCAGCCCGGAGGCGGCTCGCTGCAGCTGCTCGCGGACGGCAAGCCCCTGCAGCGCGTGCAGATGCGCTGGACGCCCGCCGAGGTGGCCTCCGCCCGGGTGAAGCTGCCCGAGGGCCTGCAGACGCTGACGCTCAGGACGCGCGGCAAGGTGGAGCTGCACGGCGTGTCCCTGGAGAACGGCCAGCCCGGCGTGGTGTACGACACGCTCGGCCTGCCGGGGGCGTACGCGGGCGTCTTCCTGCGCGCGCACGCGCCCTACTTCCGCGCCCAGATGCGCCAGCGCAAGCCCGCGCTCGTGGTGCTCATGTTCGGCGGCAACGAGGCCTTCCGCCTGTCGCGCGACTGGACGAAGCCCGAGGAGATCCGCGAGGAGGCGCGCGAGCTGGTGCGGCGCGTGCGCGAGTCCGTGCCGGATGCCGCGTGCCTCGTCTGGTCCCCCATCGACGCGGCGGTGCGCACGCTGGGCGGCGAGCTGGTGCCGCGCCGGGGCTCGCGCGCCGTGGCGGACATCTTCCACGAGGTGGCGCGCGAGGGCGGCTGCGCCTACTGGGACGCGCTCACCGCCATGGGCGACGAGGGCTCGGCCATCCAGTGGCTGTCGGCCGGCATGCTCAACGCGGACCTCATCCACCCGCGCGCCAAGGGCTCCAACCTGCTCGGGCACCTCTTCGACCTGTCGCTCCAGCGGGCCTATGCCGCGAGCGCGCCGCCCCGCGTGGCGCTCGTGGACCCGCCGGGCCTGCGGGACGCCGACCGCGCGCTGAGCGCCACCTTCACGCGCATGCTCGCCCTGGAGAAGGGCGAGCCCACGCGCCTGGGCATCCTCCAACTGGGCGCCTCGCACACGGCCTCGCACTACTTCACCGACACCCTGCGCGGCGCGCTGAGCCAGCGGCTGGGCGACGCGGGCCGGGGCTTCGTCGCCGCGGGCCGGGCCTCCGATCGGCTGACCCCCTCGGGCGTGTCCCGCGAGCTGCTGGGCGAGTGGACGATGGAGGACGCGCTGGAGACGGCCTCGCCCGGCCAGGCCTGGGGCCTGAGCGGCGTGCGCGCCGTGGGGGCGCCGGGCGCCGAGTGGCGCATCCGCTTCTGCGAGGGCTGTGCCTCGGCCGTCACGCCCACGGCGCGCTTGTCCCTGTACTGGCTGGATGGACCCGGCGCGGGCCGCCTGGACGTGAAGGTGGACGGCGCGGCCATCTCTCCCGAGCCGCCTCCGCCCGAGCCCTTCACCACGCCCACGGTGCGCGTGCGCTCCTTCCCCGTGCCGGGCCCCGCCCACCTGCTCTCGGTGACCAACGCGGGGGGAGGCCCCGTGACGGTGCTCGGCGCGGCGCTGGACCTGGAGCGGCCCGGCGTCACCTACGACGCCGTGGGCCTGCCGGGCGCCACCGCCGCCACCGTGGCCACCCTGGAGCCCCAGGCGCTCGCCGCGCAGCTGTCCTCGCGCAAGCCCCAGCTGCTCGTCTTCTGGTACGGCACCAACGAGAGCGCGCTGCCGACGCTGGACGCCGCCACGCTGCGCGCGGACTACGGCGCCCTCATCGCCCGGCTCAAGCACGACGCGGGCGGCGCCGAGTGCCTCGTGCTGGGCACCACGGACCGGCAACAGCAGCGCGCGGAAGGCACGTGGGAGGAGACCCCGAGCCTGGGCACGGTGGTGACGGTGCTGCCCGAGGTGGCGCGGGAGCAGGGCTGCGCGTACTGGTCCGCCCGGGCCGCCATGGGTGGCGAGCGCGCCATGCTGCGCTGGCAGAAGGAAGGCCTGGGCCACGCGGACGGCACGCACCTGACACCCGAGGGCTATCAGCGGCTGGCGGGCCTGCTGCTCGCGGACCTCCAGTCGGCCTACGAGGCCTTCAAGCAGCACCCGCCCCCCGCCCTCGCCTCGGAAGGCCGCTGACGTGTACTTCCACAGCCTCCAGTTCCTGTTCTTCCTCACCGCCACCTTCGTCCTGTACTGGGCGGTGAGCCAGCACAAGTGGCCGCGGCTGGGCGTGCTGATGGGGGCGAGCCTGCTGTTCTACAGCATGTGGACGCCCCTGCCCCTGCTGCTCTTCGCGGTGGCCACGGGCGTCAACCACCTGTGCATCCGGGGCATGTGGCGCTACCGCTCGGATGGCGTGCGCCGCGCCCTGCTCGTCGTCTCCATCGTCAGCACGCTGGGCGTGCTGTGCACCTTCAAGTACGCGGACCTGTTCCGCGAGTCGGCCCGGGTGCTGCTCGAGCCCCTGGGCGTGCACGTGCGCGCGGAGCCCTTCGGGCTGCTCTTGCCCGTGGGCCTGTCCTTCTTCACCTTCCAGGCGCTCAGCTACGTCATCGACAACTACCGGCGGGAGATCTCCCGTCAGCACACGTACTTCGAGCACCTGCTCTACCTGCTCTTCTTCCCGCACCTGGTGGCGGGCCCCATCGTGCGCGCCTCGCACCTCATCGAGCGCTTCGAGGACGTGCCCACGCTGACCACCGAGCAGGGCGGCCAGGGGCTGTACCGGATCGCCGTGGGCCTGGCCAAGAAGCTCGTCATCGCGGACGTGCTGGGCAGCGGGCTGGTGGATCCGGTGTTCGCCACGCCCGAGGCGTACACCTCGGCCGAGTGCCTGGTGGCGGCGGTGGCCTACAGCTTCGAGCTGTACTTCGACTTCTCGGCGTACTCGGACATCGCCATTGGCACCGCGGCGCTCTTCGGCTTCAAGTTCGAGGAGAACTTCAACCGGCCCTACCTGGCGACCAACCTCTTCGAGTTCTGGAGCCGCTGGCACATCAGCCTGTCCACGTGGCTGCGCGACTACCTGTACCGGCCCATGGGCGGCAACCGGGTGTCCAGGCCCCGGGCGCTCTTCAACCTGATGGTGGTGATGGGGCTGGGCGGCCTGTGGCACGGCGCGGACTGGCGCTTCGCCATCTGGGGGCTGTCCCACGGCGCCATGGAGTGCGTCATCCGCGTGTGGTGGTGGATGACGGGCAAGCCGCCCAAGCACGGCCCGGCGGCGGTGGTGCGCGCGGGCTTCGGCATGCTGGCCACCTTCAGCGTGGTGGTGCTCACGCGGGTCGTCTTCCGCTCGCCCACGCTCGCCCACGCCGGGGAGATGTACGCGCGGATGCTGGAGGGCAGCCTGGGCCTGGCCAACGTGAGCACGCTCGTGTGGGTGATGCTGGCGGTGGCGGTGGTGAGCCACGTGACGCCCCTGCGCTGGTTCCACCAGGCGGGCGAGCTCTTCGTGCGGATGCCGGTGCCGGTGCGCGCGGTGGTGCTCGTGGCGGTGGGCCTGGGGGTGCGCCACCTCGCCTCCGTCGAAACGCGTCCCTACGTGTACTTCCAGTTCTAGGCGCGCCGCTCACATCACCCACTGGCGCACGATGCGGTGCGCGGCCTCGGCCTCGGCGGGACCGGGCCGCAGCTCCATGCCCACGCCGCGCGCGCCCACGAGACGCACCCGCCCCGGCGCCATCGCCGTGCCCGAGGCCACCTCCGCCGCGGGCCACAGCTCCCCTCCCGTGGAGAACACGGCCCGGCGCAGGCACGCATCGAATTGCGGCTCGGGCAGCAGCCGCAGGTGCTCCAGCAGCAGCGCCAGGGATACCTCGGCCTCGGGCGCCTGAACCCGCGCATGCGTCAGTCCCCGGAACACCTCGCCCCGGCGGCGCTCCGGCAGGAACGCGGCGTACCCGGGGCGCAGCACGGCCACCCCCTGCTCGGCCCCCTTCGCGGACATCCGCCGCGCGGGCAGCACGGACACCTCTCCCGCCTGGGACGTGCCATCCACCGTGCCCAGGAAGGGCGCGTCCCGGTGCAGTTCCAACAGCGCCGCCAGGCGGCCCGCCAGGCCCGCATGACGCACCGTGAGCCGCCGCGCGCCCTCCACCCGCACCTCGCCCCACACGGGCCGCGCGGTGATGCCTCCGGACGGGATGGACGCGAGCGGCACCTCCACCGACCCGCCCACGCGCGGCGCCCACACCAGCCGCTCGCAGGTGAGCCAGAAGCGCCCCGCGTACCGCAGGTAGAAGACACCGAGGAAGCTCCCCGCCGCGAACAGCAACAGGAGCGGAGCGGCCAGGAACAGGTGGCGGCCGAGCAGCACGGTCAGCGCGAACACCCAGGTGCCGGGCCAGGTCAGCAGCTGGCGTCCACCCTGCACGCCCTCGAGCAGCACGGGCTCGTCCGGGCCGGGAGGCAGGGCATGCGGCTCGGGCGGGTCGCTCGCGACAGAGGGGGCGGCCAACGGCATGCGGAGCATCCTTCCCGATGGGTTCTCGTCACCAACACCGCCCGCCCGGCTTCACTTCCGACCTCGCGTCCCTCAGGACGGGGAGCCCTGGGCACCCAGGAGCGCTCTCACGTCGGCGATGAGGCGATCATCGTCCCAGGGCTTGCTGATGAAGTGGGAGATGATGCCGGCCTGGGGCCCGCCCGAGGACAGGTCCGCGTGCCCGGAGATGAGCACCCGCACCGTCGAGGGCGCGATGCGCAGCACCTGACCCAGCAGCTCCAGGCCGTTCATGCCCCGCATGCGGAAGTCGGAGATGACGACGTCCGCTGGAAAGGTCGCCAGCTTCTCGATGGCCTCCTCGCCACCGAGGGCGACCTCGATGGAGAAGCCTTCACGCCGCAACAACCGGCGGAGAGCACCGACCACGTGTACTTCGTCATCGACGATGAGAATCCTGGCCATGGGGGCGCTCCGAGCCACACCGGAACGTGGACTCGCGATTCCCCCGGATGCGGGCTCCTCGTGCCGGGAGGGAACGAACCTCCGAGGCACGAGCGCTCAGGACGAAGTCGAGACGACGCACGGCATCCGCACCATCCACGATGTGGCCGGGTGCGAGCAATAGCGAGCACGCGGTACCGGCCGGGAACGTCTCGGGGAGGGCAACCCCGCGCGTCCGAATGGAGGGCGATGTCATAAAATTCTCGTTCTCCAACACTCCAAGGACAACGATCTACACCAGGGGTTCGCCTGGATGCCGGGGCAGCCGGACGACGAAGGTCGTCCCATCCCCCGGTTGAGAATTAACGGAGATGGAACCCCCGTGCCCGTGGATGATCTGCCGGGTAATGAAGAGACCGAGCCCCAGGCTGCCTCCCCGCTCTCCTGTCCCGGTGCCCCGGCGGTAGGGCTCGAAGAGGGTGGGGAGCGCCTCGGCGAGGATGGGTGGGCCCTCGTTGTGGACGTCCAGGCGCACTCCCCCCGGTGAGCCCTGGACGGACACCGTCACGGCGGAGGCGGTCGGGCTGTGCTGCAGGGCGTTACCCACCAGGTTGGTGATGACCTGGGCCAGCCGCCCCTCGTCCCAGGCGCCCTGGCCCTCCCCCTCGGTGGTCACGTGGATGACGCGCCCGGGCCAGGCCAGGCGCACCTCGTCCACCACGCGCCGCACATGCTCGTGGAAGTCCAGGGCGGCGGGCTGGATGGGGATGCCCCCCACGCGGGCCTGGGTGAAGTCGAGCAGGTCGCGGATCAACCGGCTGGCGCGCTCGGCGGCCGCGGAGATGCGCTGGGCGGTCTGGTGGGTGCGCGCGTCCACGTCGACGCGCCGCAGCAAGGACGAGGCGGACAGGGTGATGGCGTTGAGGGGGTTGCGCAGGTCGTGGCTGACGATGGCCACCACGTCCTCGCGCATGCGCACCGCGTCCTGGGCCTCCTGGTACAGCCGGGCGTTGTCGAGCGCCATGGCCGCCCGGTCCGCCACGCCCTGGGCGATCTCCAGCTCCTCGGACAGCCGCGCGGACGGCAGCCGCGTCCAGCCGATGGACATGAGGCCCAGCAGATGACCCCGGGCCTTGAGGGGAAGGATGGCCACCGCCTGGAGTTCCAACGAGCCCAGCAGGGCCCGGTGCGCGGGGTGCTCGGCCACCGCGTCCAGCCACGCGGGGGTGACGGGCGCGAAGAACTCCGCCTCGTGGCCCCGCACCACCCGGGTCACCGGACTGCCCTCCCGCAGCGTGATCGTCCAGGACAGGGTGGCCTCCAGGGCGGCCCGCGGCGACGCGTCCCGCGCCGCCACCTGATGCCGCCGCAGCACTCCGTCCGCCTGCATCAGGTCCACGAGGCAGTAGTCCGACAGGTGGGAGACCACCACCTCGGCCAGGTTCTTCAGGGTGGTGGGCAGATCCAGCGACTGCGCCAGCAGCGTGCCCGTCTCCACGAAGAGCGCCTGAGCCTGCTCGGAGCGCCGGCGCGCGGAGATGTCGCGCACGGTGCCCACGAAGAGCCGCCCCCCCGTCGGCAGCCGCACCTCGCCCACCGACAGCTCCAGGGGAAAGAGCCGGCCGTCCTTGCGCCGCCCGCGCACCTCCCACTCGCGGCCGGGCCCCCGCTCCTCCTCGGACAAGAAGAAGCGCACGAGCTCGCGCCGGTAGGGCCGCGCCAGCAGACGCCGCACGTCCCGCCCCACCAGGGCCTCCGGCACGTAGCCGAAGATGCGGCCCGCGGCCGAATTGGCGCGCTGGATGCGGCCCCGCTCGTCGCAGGTGAAGATGCCATCCACCGCCGTCTCCAGGATGGCCTCCAGGCGCTGGCCCGTCTCGGCCAGCTCCCCCTGGCGCGCCTCGAGCGCGAGCAGTCCCCGCTTGAGGTCCGTGATGTCCATCAGCACGCCGCCCACGAGCGCCACCTCGCCGGTGGGCCCGCGGATCGGGTAGTAGCTGACGCGCCAGTGGCGCCGCTCGCCCGGCGCCGCGGCGGTGACCCCGCTGATCTCCTGGTCCAACAGCGCCTCGCCCGTGGCGAACACCCGCTGGTAGAGCGGCGCGAGCCTGTCGGCCAGCAGCGGGACGACCTCCCACAAGCTGCGCCCGAGCAGTTGTTCCAGGGGGACACCATTCATGTCCGCGAGCACCCGGTTGGCGCGCACGTAGCGCAGCGCGCGATCCATGAAGAACAGCCCCACGGGGATGCTGTCCAGCAGGGCGTCGAGCAGCACGGGCGGCGCGAGCCCCGGCGGGTCCTCCGCCCGCGCCTCTCGCCGGGCCAGCCGCTCGCGCCAGGCGCGCAGCAGCGTCCCGCGCCGGGCCCGCCCCCACGCCCCCAGGGTCCTGCTCATGGAGGGGACAGCTCGCGGGCCAGCCCCACCACGTCCCGGAGGATGCGGCCCGTGGCGCCCCAGATGACGTGGGTCTCCCAGGTGAAGAAGTCCACCTCGTACACGAGCCCCCCGGCCCGGCGTGACTCGGTGCGGTGGACGGAGGGCGCCAGCAGGTGCGCCAGGGGCACCTCGATGATGAACTCCACCTCGGCCGGGTTGGGCTTGAACTCCAGGCCCCGGGGCAGCACGCCCACGAAGGGCCGGATGCGGAAGTTCGAGCCGCCCAGCGTGGGCACCTCGTCCAACCCCCCGAGCACCCGCACGCCCGTCACGTCGATGCCCAGCTCCTCGCGCGTCTCGCGCAGCGCGGTGTGCAGGGGCGTCGAGTCCTCGGGGTCCCGCGAGCCGCCCGGGAACGAGTACTGCCCGGCGTGGTGGCGCAGCGTGGTGGGCCGCTTGGTGAACAACACGTGGGGCCGCTCGTCGCGCAGCAGCAAGGGCACCAGCACCGCCGCCTCGCGCAGCACGAGTCCGGGCAGGTCCACCGCCTGGGCGGGCCGCGTGGCCAGATGGGTCTCGAGCGCGTCGAAGAGCGGGTGCACGCGGGCTACTCCGTGAGCTGCCGCTCCACCGGCGTCTGGAGGGGCCGGGACGCGGTGTCCGTGTTCTCCAGGCCCGACTGGGGGTGGAGGATGCCCGCGCGCAGGAGGCCGAGCAGCAGCAGGCCCAGGGCCACGCGGTAGAAGACGAAGACGAGCGTGGAGCGCTTGCGCAGATAGCTCAAGAGCCACGCGATCGCGGCCCAGCCCGAGCCGAACGCCACCACCGTGCCCACCACGAGCGCCACCGTGGAGGGCCGCTCGGTGGCCTCCAAGAGGTGCTTGAGCTCGAAGAGGCCCGCGAGCGACGTGGCGGGAATGGACAAGAGGAAGGAGTAGCGCGCCGCATCCTCGCGCCGCAGCCCCAGGGACAGGGCGCCGGTGATGGTGGTGCCCGAGCGCGAGGAGCCCGGGATGAGCGCCAGCGCCTGCCACACGCCCACGAGCACGCCATCGCGCCAGGTCATGTCCGCCAGGGTGCGCTTGTGCGAGGCCAGCCGCTCGACGATGAAGAGGATGAGGGCCAGGACGATGAGGCTGCCGGAGATGACGTAGAGCGAGCGCAGCGACGTCTCGATGGTCTTCTTGAAGGCCAGGCCGCACACGCCGATGGGCAGCGTGCCCACGAGCACGAACCAGGCGAGGCGCGACTCCACGGTGGCCATGGGCGCGCGCTTGAGCAGGCCCTCGAAGAAGGCCCGGGCCAGCACGACGAGGTCCTTGCGGAAGTAGAGGATGACCGCCGCCACCGTGCCCAACTGGATGACGGCCGAATAGGCCGCGCCGGGATCCGGCCAGCCGAACAGCTCCGGGACGATGCGCAGGTGAGCGGTGGAGCTGATGGGGAGGAACTCGGTCAGCCCCTGGACGAGCCCGAGGACGATGGCTTGGAGAAGACTCATGCGGTGCACAGGCATCTATGCGCTAGCCTGCGGGGCAGCAAGCGCCATTCCATCGGCCGTGTCGTCCAGGAACACCCCGCCATGCCCCCTGCCCCGCTCTGTCCCTGCACCTCCGGCCTGCGCTACCGCGCCTGCTGTGGCCGCTACCACGCCGGCGAGGCGGAAGCCCCCGACGCCGAGGCCCTCATGCGCTCGCGCTACAGCGCCTTCGCCCTGCGCGAGGTGGCCTACCTCTGGCGCACCCTGCACCCCGAGCACCCGGACCGCGCCCGGCCCGAGGCGGACTTCCTGCGCGAGGTGCGCGCCCGGGCCACCGCCCTCAAATACCCCCGGCTCCACATCCTGGACCGGCGACTCGCGGAGCCCGGGGGCACGGCGGTGGTGCTCTTCCATGCCCGGGTGTTCGAGTCGGGACGGGACGTGTCCTTCGTGGAGCGCTCGGAGTTCCAACATGATGGCACCGGCTGGCGCTACCTGCGCGGCGAGTCCGCCACGCCCCGGGCGCTGTCCGTGCCGCCCGAGTCCCTGACCCTGGAGACCTTCGCCGCCTCAGCTCCCCGCGGGGATGGGTAGCGCGCGCAAGAGGCGGCTCTTGCCCACCTGCACGCGCAAGAGCACCACGGCGCCCGGCTTCTGGCCCTTGAGCAGTTGGGTGAGCGCCTGCGCTCCGCGCACCGGCTTGCCCCCCGCCTCGACGATGGTCATGCCCGGCTGGAGCCCCGCGCGCTCCGCGGGCGAGCCCGGCGCCACGTCCACCAGCAGCGCCCCGCCCTTGACGCCCGGGGTGAGGCGCGGGTCCGCCTCGCGCAGGCTCAGGCCCAGCTCCCGGCCGGAGTCCGCCGCGCGCGCCTCGGGCGGCGGCGCGGACGCGTTGCCCTCCAGATCCGGCCGCTCGCCGAGCTTCGCCTTGAGCTGGCGGGACTTGCCGTCGCGGTAGACGGTGAGGGTCAGGGCCTCCTGGGGCTGGCGGAAGCCCACCTCGCGGGTGAGCGCCCGCGAGGACTCGATGGGCTTGCCGTCGATGGCCGTGAGGATGTCGTCGCGCCGCAGGCCCGCGTCCGCGGACGGCGTGCCCGGCTGCACGTCGGTGACGATGGCGCCCTGGGTCATCGGCACCCGCAGCGCCTGGGCCAGCTCCGGCGTCAGATCCTGCACCGCCACCCCGAGCCAACCGCGGTGGATCTGCCCCTTCTGCAGTTGGGGCAGGAGCTTCTGGGCCATGCTCGAGGGCACCGCGAAGCCGATGCCCGAGCCGCCGCCCACGATGGCGGTGTTGATGCCGATGACCTCGCCCCGATCGTTGAAGAGCGGGCCGCCCGAGTTGCCCGGGTTGATGGCGGCATCCGTCTGCAGGAAGTTGTCGTAGGGGCCGGACTGGATGTCCCGGGCCCGGGCCGAGAGGATGCCCGCGCTGACACTGGAGGTGAGACCGAACGGGTTGCCGATGGCCACCACCGTGTCGCCCACACGCACGGCGTCCGAGTCTCCCAGCCGCGCCACGGGCAGGTTCTTCACGTCGCCCTGGAGCTTGAGCAGCGCCAGGTCCGTGAGCGGATCCCTCCCCAGCACCCGGGCGTCGAACTGGCGCCCGTCATTGAGGCGGATGCGGATGGCGATGGCGTCCTCCACCACGTGGTTGTTGGTGAGGATGAGGCCGTTGGCGTCGATGATGAAACCCGACCCCTCGCCCTGCCGGATGCGCTGGCGCGTCTCGGAGTCCCCCAGCCCTCCCGAGCCCCCCGAGCCGTTGGGCATGCCGAAGAACTTCTCGAAGAAGTCCCCGGAGCCTTCCGCCGACGGCGCGCGGGCCTGGACGTCCACGTTGACGACGGAGTCCTTCACGGCCTCGACCAGGTTCGCGATGGACAGGGCCTCCGACTTCTCCGGAGGTCGGGGCTCACACACGCCCGGTGCGGACCACATCAAGGCGGGCAACAGGGCGACACGCGACAAGACCAACAGGCGGGCGAGCTTCATGAAGGTGATCTCCTCCGGGAACAAGATTGGGAACCCCGAGGAGCGCGACAACCACGGGCCCTGTCGGTGCGGGCGGGAGGATGCCTGCTCGGCTCCCCACCATGACCCCTTCCCTCGGAGGCGAGGGGGGCCTTTACAGGGGTGCGCCGGTTGCGCTTATAAAGATGCCGCCCAGGCCGGCAGGCAAAGCGGGGGAGTGGTCGTTCACGTGACGCGCACGGAGTGGCAGGAATGTCGCCGGTCGCCCGGTCGGGTGCTCGGCGTGCTGGCGCTCGGGTTCTTGGGGCTGACGGCGTGTGAGTCCTACTTCGTGGACCCCCACCCGCCCGAGCTCGAGCAGCTCAAGCGCGAGCAGGTGCTGGGCGCCCAGGACGCGCC
Organism: Archangium primigenium; assembly: GCF_016904885.1. Taxonomy (NCBI): domain Bacteria; kingdom Pseudomonadati; phylum Myxococcota; class Myxococcia; order Myxococcales; family Archangiaceae; genus Melittangium; species [Archangium] primigenium. The sequence continues at coordinate 1,784,404 of NZ_JADWYI010000001.1, read as the reverse complement.
GCTCGTCTATGGGCTGATCTTCGATCTCAACATCCCGGACGCCACCGAATGCACCCGGGTGCGCAACCACCTGCGCAACACCCTGCGCGCCGCGCTGCTGCCCTCGGGACGCACGGGCATGGAGCTGTCCCCCCAGGACCTGTCGCCCAACTGCCAGCAGAGCACGAACCGCCAGTTGAACCTCAATGCCCATGGCGCGGAGGTGAACACCGCGGTGCAGCGCTACGGCACGGCCCGCGTCAAGCCGGTGATGTTCTACTTCAACAACGTCAACCTGCCGCTGCCCCCGATCCTCCAGTCCCAGCTCGGCGCGATGCGCTCCTGGAGCACGGGGCCCGCGCTGCTGTGGAGCCTGGCGACCCCGGAGGCCCAACAGGGCCTGGGCGCCGACTTCGCCGCCCTCTGGACCTTCAGCACCGATGCCCGCCTGACCGCCGCCCTGGAGGAGGCCGCCCGGAACCAGTTGCCGCTCGTCCAGCTCGAGCAGCCCCCCGACGCCGGCTATCCCCTCTTCACGTCCCAGGAGCTGGCGTCGGTGCGGGAGTTCAAGGGCTGCGCGGCCCCCTCCGTCCTCTCGGGCATCGACTTCGTGTACGGCAAGCAGGCGGTGAAGGTGGAGCCGACGAAGCCCCCGCGCATCCGCCTGACCCTCACCGTCCCCTCGGCCCCGGTGTCCCGGACCCAGAAGCCCCCCAGCCAGACCCTCCGCTACACGCTCGAGGTGTGCCGCGCGAATTGCGAGCGGCTCTACCCCATGCCTCCGGACGGGGAGCCGCGGGTGTGGAACCAGACGCCCGGGTGCATGCTGACGGAGAGCGGCTCATGATGTTCGCCGGTGTGCTCACCGCCCTGCTGGCCGCGGACCCCACGGCCTCGATTCCCGGCACCGAGGGCGAGCCGGCACGAGTAGAGCGGCGCCTGCTGCTCAAGCGCCACCACGTCTTCACCACGGCGGGCCTGGGCTACCTGTCCCGCGGCGACTACTACAGCAACCCGGGCCTGATGGCCTCGGCCAGCTGGTACCCGGTGGAGTCCGGAGGCGTGGAGCTCAAGCTCGGCCTCTTCGTGTCGAGCCTGGGCGCGGCGGGCACCGAGGTGTTCGAACGCACGGGCCTGGTGCCCGACGCCCACCGTCCCGTGGCCCTGCTCGCCGCCGGGTGGCGGCAGACGCTCGGCTACGGCAAGGCGCTCGTCGGCGAGGGCACGCTCGTGCACTTCGACCTCCAGCTGGCCGGGCACATGGGCTTCGTCTTCACCGATCGGGGCGTGAGCCCCTCGCCCATGGGAGGCCCCGGCGTACTCATGCGCATGGGCCCGCGCTTCCATGCCCAGCTCGACGTGCCGCTCGTGCTCAGCTTCGAGTCGCGCAGCCGGGGCCTGCTGTCGCTCGGGGTACTGCCCACGCTGACGCTCGGGGTGGTGCTGTGATGGGCGCGCTGCTGGCGGGGCTCCTGTCCGCCAACCCCTACGCCGGCCCCTTCTGGGCACGGGACCTGAACGCCCTGGTGGTACAGCTCGCCGAGCCCCTCGCGGACGCCGAGCAGGGAGAGCGGCGTCGGCTCTACGTCGACCTGGTGCACTTCCTCAACTGCGAGCCGCTGGCACCCACGCCCGCCACCGAGGCGCTGTTCGGCCCCCGGACGCTGCTGCGCCTGGAGCAGGCCCGTAGGGGACGGCTCGGGGCGGCCGCGACCAGCGCGCCCACGCTGTGGCGGGACGTGCTGGCCCCGGACTTCTTCCGGCGCGCCGCCCCCCTGCCCCAGGATCAGGCCCTGCGCTGGCCCCTGGAGGACGAGCGCTGGAACCACGAGCGGCTGGAGTTCCGGCTCAAGCCCTCGTCCTGCGGCCAGCCCGTGCCCGCCGCCGACGAGTTGAGCCTGCTCTCGCCCCAGCTCCGGACGGCTCTCCGGGAGACCCTGGAGGACGAGGCGTGGGCGCGGCTGAGTCACCACCAGGCGGCGCGGCTGCTCGTGCTCGGCCAGGCGGACGCGGCCCGGGAGGTGGCGCGCGCGTTCGACCCCGCCGCCCTGGCGCCCGAGGACCGGCCCTTGGATGACATGCTGCGGCTGGCGCTCGGCCTGCTGCCGCCCTCGCACTTCGAGCGCCTCGCCCGCGAGCCCGCGCTCGCCGCGTACCGCCTGCCGCTCGTCGTCCAGGCGGCGGCGTGGCTGGCCCAGGAGGGCCGCTGGGAGGACGTGCTCGCGCTCACGGCGTCCGAGGCCGCCTGGCCCGGCGCCGACACGCCCCCGGCGGAGGTGGCCCCCCGGCGCGAGATCTTCTACCGACGGGCCCTGGCCCACCAGGCGCTCGGCCACCGCGAGACCCTGGCCCAGGGCTGGGCCGCCGTCTTCCCCGCGCTCGCGGGCGCGCAGGACCCCATCGCCGAGGCCCTGCGCGGCCTCGCCCTGGCCTCGCTGACGCGCGGCGGCCTGGGGCCCGAGTCGCTCGCGCTGCTGCGGGACCTGGGGCCCGCGGCGGGGCTCGGTCGGCGGCTGGCCACGCTGGGCGGACTCGCGCTGGAGCAGGGCAACACCCGGCTGGCGCTGGACGTGGCCGAGCGGCTGCTCAAGGAGCCGGGGACCCCGGGCCGGGCACGAGGCCACACGCTGCGCGCCGAGGTGGCGCTCGCCGCGGGCGACGCGGCGGGCTTCACGCGCGCCATCGAGCGACTGCTCACCCTGCGCCGGCAGGACCGCGCCGCGACGAAGGATCTGGACGAGGTGGATCGCATCGTCCTGGCGCTCGCGCAGTCCGTGGTGACCACGAGCGCGGACCTGACCGAGGCGCGCTGGCGCCCGGTGCTCGCCACCCAGTTGGAGGCGATGCGCCAGGGTGTGCACTCGCGCCATGACAAGGTCTTCCCGCCCCTGTTCGCGGCGCTCGAGGATCGCGCGCCCCAGGCGGCGGCCAAGGGCAAGCGCGCGCGGGCCTTCGTGGCGGTGGGCCAGGTGGCCGTGGGCGCGCCCCCGGGCATGCTGCCGCCGCCCGACTTCTCCGTGGCGTGGCCGGAGCCCTACTCGCTGCTCGCCCTGCCGCTGGCGGATGGCACCTCGCGCGCGTGGTTCCCGCGCGGCCCTTCTTCTCCTCCCCCTGTCTCCGCGCCCGCGAAGACGGAGGTTCCGCATGCGCCGTGAAGCCGTCGTCCTCCTCGCCGGGCTCTTCTGGGCCCTGGCCGCGGGGGCCCAATCCCCTCCCGCGGCGAGCCCGCCCGCGGACAATGAAGTCCCCGCGGGCGCCAGCATCTACGCCAGGCCCCGGTCCCCCACGCGCCTGGAGACGCGCGAGGGCCGGCTGGTGCGCCCGGGCGCCGAGGTGGACGCCAACGACGTGCTGGAGGAGATCCTCGACGAGTTCGCCGCGGACATCGCGCGGCTGGGCGCCAACCGCGTCTCACCCATCCTGCTCGAGCGCGTGCGCGTCTCGGACAACATGAACCCCGAGTTCGCGAGCATCATCGAGGCGCGGCTCATCGCGGCCATCTACCGCGCGGCCAACGTGCGCGTGGTGCGCTGCTACGAGTGCTACGCCACGCACGCCCAGGTGGAGGACGGGGCGTGGGTGGTGCGCCGGGGCATCTCGCGCCGCGAGGACCTGCTGCAGTTGATGAAGAAGTACAACACCCAGGTGGTGCTCAACGCGAGCCTCACCCTGCACACCGCGCCCAACGCGCTCGCCTTCGACGTGGAGCTGGTGCGCGCCGAGGACGCCTCCGTCTTCTTCGCCGAGGGCTACCGGGTGCACCCGCACACGGCGCTGCTCTACCGCTCGGCGGACAAGGTGCAGAGCCGGGAGGCGCGGCTCAAGGATTTGCAGGACCGCATCGACGCGCGGCCCCACTTCAACCACGCGCTGCACCTGGGCGCGATGATCATCCCCACCGAGGGCCACCCCGAGGGCTCCGTCTGGGCGCCCTACACGGCCTACCGCTTCACCGAGGCCTTCGGCGAGGAGCGCACCTGGCGGCTGGGCGGCACGGTGGCGGGCATCATCAACCCCTCGCGCCTGGTGGGCGGCATCCTCTCGGCCACGCTGCTCTCGCGGCTCAACCGGGAGAACGTCTACAGCATCAACTGCTTTGGCGGCGGCTCGGTGGGCATGCTCCTCACGGGCGTGCAGGGCAACTCGCCCCTGTTCAACGCCCAGGCCGAGTGCGTGATGGCGCACCGGATCTCCCTCCAGGCGAGCCTCGGCATCCTGGTGCCCTTCGCGAGCAGCACGGACAGCACCTACACGATCGGCGGGCTGACCCCGCAGCTGGGAATGGGATTCACATGGTGAGCGCGCGCTTCTGGGGATTGTTGCTCGTCGCGGCGCTGCCCGCGTGCGAGACCACGGCCACGTCCAAGGTGCTGGTGGTGCCCGACGAGATGCGGCGCACGGCCGCGCCCAGCAGCACGCCCGGGGCGAGCAAGGCCAAGCCGCCGCTCCCGCCGCCGCAGAAGTACATCCTGCGCATGGCGGAGAACGGGCGCGTCTGGGAGATGGAGCTGCCCGAGGCCACCGGCGGCTACGAGGTGCGCCTGCCGCTCGTGGCCGGCGGCCCCGTGGAGATGCTGACGTCCGCGGACGAGGAGATGCTGGCGGAGGCCGTGGTCGGCGCCCAGGCCAAGGCCGGCGAGAAGGACGCGGCGCCCCTCATCGACGCGAACAAGGCGGCGCGCACGCGCAGCTACCTGGGCGGCGTGGCGCGGGTGAAGGAGATGTTCGCCGCGCGCCGCTACGAGCTGGCCCTCATCGAGCTGGTGTCGCTGGAGAAGGAGTACCCCCAGGACGCGCGGCTGCTGGCCATGAAGGGCTCGCTGTACATGAAGCTCGGCCAGCAGAAGCTCGCGCGCCAGGCCTGGGAGAAGGCCCTGAGCATCAACCCCGAGGACGCGGGCGTGGCCGAGGCCCTCCGCGCCACCGCCTCCGCAGGAGAGGAATAGCCCCATGCACTTCATCGTCGGACTCCTGGGGCTCGCCCTGACCCTGGCCTACACGCTCACCCAGGGCCACACCAGTGGCTTCAGCGGCGTCATCCACGTGCCCTCGCTCGTGCTGCTCGGCTGCGCGCCGCTGTGCATGACGGTGGCCTCCTACAAGTTCAGCGAGCTGGCGGGGGCGGCGCGGGCGGTGGCCCGGGCGCTGCGCTTCTCCGCGGCCCGCTCGCGCGCGGAGCTCTACGAGTCGCTCACCCAGTTCGCCGCCGAGGTGCGCCAGCGCCGCCCCGCCCGCGCCCTGGAGATCGCGAGCGCGGCGCGCCATGACGTGCTGCGCCAGCTCGGGCCGCTCGTGGTGCGCCAGTACTCCAGCGAGGACATCGAGAGCACCGCCAGCACCTCGCTCTTCTGCATGGTGAGCGGCATGAAGCGCGCCGAGGACGTGCTGGGCACGCTCTCGCGCGTGGCGCCCGCCACGGGCCTGGTCGGCACGGTGCTCGGCCTCATCGCGCTGCTCAAGGACCTGTCGCGCTTCGACCAGCTCGGCCCGTCCATGGCGCTCGCGCTGCTCTGTACGCTCTACGGCCTCATCCTCGCCAACGCCGTCTACCAGCCGCTCGGCCGCGTCATCCACTCGCACATGACGGTGGCGGTGGAGGAGGCCCGGCTCATCACCCGCGCGCTCGTGCTGGTGCGCGAGGACAAGCCGCTCGCCGACGTGCGCAAGCTCTTCGAGCTGTCCGCCACCGCGCCCGCTGGCGCCACCAGCGCCGTGCCCGAGGTGGCCACCGGCACCGGGGCCGAGCCGTGAGGGAGGATCCGGACCTGCAGGCGCTCCTGCACGGCGGCGGTCAGGACGACGAGCTGTGGCTCATCAGCTACGCGGACCTGCTCACGCTGCTCATCGGCTTCTTCGTGCTGCTGCTCGCCGTGTCCCCGCCCAAGACGGCCCAGTTCGAGCGCATGGCCGCCTCCCTCACCGGCGAGGCCACGCCGCTCGAGGAGCTCAAGGAGAAGGTGGACACCTTCATCACCCAGGAGGGGCTGGAGAAGAAGGTGCTCACGCGCCAGGAGCAGGACGGGCTCGTCATCGAGTTCAAGGACGCGCTCCTGTTCGACTCCGGCTCGGCGGACCTCCGCGCCGAGGGCGCCCAGGCCATCACCCCCATCGCGCGCATGCTGCAGACGCTGCCGCGCCGGGGGCTCGTCATCGAGGGCTACACCGATGACGTGCCCATCCGCACTTCCCGTTTCGCCTCCAACTGGGAGCTGTCCTCCCAGCGCGCCATCAACGTGCGCGCCGCTCTGGAGCAGAGCGGCGTGGGCCGCGAGCGGATGTCCGTGCGCGGCTTCGCCGATACCCGCCGCGTGGACGTCCAGGGCCCTCCCGAGGAACAGCGCGCCGCCAACCGCCGGGTCGTCATCCGGGTGGAATAGTCCATGAATCGCCAGTCACGACATCTCCTCCTCCTTCTCTGCACCCTGCTGGGAGCGGGCGCCGCGCGCGCCGCGGCCACCACGCCCCAGGGCCGTCTGCGCGCCGAAGCCGAGGAGCGCGCGCGCGCCGAGGTCTCCGACCTGTTGCGCACGCTCTGTCCCGAGCAGTGCGTGCTCGTGGCCGTGGAGGCCCGGGTGGAGGACGAGGCCCTCGCCGGCGCGCCCCCGGGCTTCGAGACACTCTCGGGCGGCGCGGCCCTGCCCACCGTGCGCTCGGTGTCCGCGCGCGTGCTGGTGGACAGCCAGTTGCCCGGGCCCTTCCGCACCCGCCTCAAGGACCTGGTGGCGCAGCGGCTCAAGACGGTGGGGCCGCAGCCCGGCGTGGAGGTGGAGACGGTGGCCTTCCCGCCGCGCAACGCCCCGCACCTGGAGGCCCAGCCGCGCGAGCCCAAGCCGTCCCCCCCCACCGCCACGCCGCCGCTCCCGGGCTCACCCGAGTCCGAGGCCAGGCCCGTGCCGTCCGTGCGCGAGCGCGCCGAGGAGCGGCTGCTGGAGGCCGCGCCGCTGCTCGCGGTGGCGGCGCTGCTCGCGCTGACGGTGCTGGTGCTGGGCGTGCTGCTGGTGGTGGCCACGCGCCGCGCGGCCTCGCCTCCGCCGGGCCTGGAGTACGCCCCCGAGCCCCTGCCCGCCCTGGAGCCCGCGCCCCTGCCCCCCACCCCCGCGCCGGACTACCCGGCCGTGCGGGCGCGGCGCCTGGAGCGGACCCTGCGCGAGGAGCGCTCGGTGCGCAACGGCGTGGTGCGCGAGGCCCTGGCCCGGGGAGAGTCCCGGCAGGTGGCCCTGTGGACCCGGGAGATGGGCGAGTTCCTCCTGGAGGACCTGCGCGGAGACCCCGCCCTCACCGCGTCCCTGACGGGCCTGGCCGCCGAGCTGGGCCGGGTGCCCGCCGTGGACGCGGGCGCGCGCGCCGCGGCGCTGTACGACCTGGAGGGCCGGGCCATCGCCGCGCGGCTCGCCCAGGCGGACAGCTCCGTGGAGCAGGCCTTCGCCTTCCTCGAGGCCGTGCGGCCCGAGCGCTTCGCCGCCGCGTGCCAGGCGCTGTCCTCGGGCTCGCGCGAGGTGGCGCTGCGCTTCGCCCCGGCTGGCCTGCGCGCGGTGGCCATCCAGACGTTCACGTCCGCGCAGCGCCGCGAGCTGGCGCTCGGCCTGGCGCGTCAGCCCGAGGTGAGCATCCGCTACGCCCAGGCGGTGGCCGACGAGCTGCGCACCCAACTGGCCGAGACCACCGGCGGCCAGTCCCAGCTCGAGCGCGTGCTGGGCGAGGTGCTCGATACCCTGTCCATGGCGGATCAGGACCGGCTCCTCGAGCGGCTGCGGCAGGAGGGCTCGGAGCGTCTGGCCTCGTCCCTGCTGACGGAGTCGGCGCTGCTGGGCACCCCCGTGGAGGTGCTGGGCGCGGCGATGCTGCGGCTGCCGTCCGCTCAAATCGTTCACTACTTGAACGGCGCCGAGGGCTCCTTGCGCGAGCAACTGTTGGCCGCGTGCCCCACGTCCCTCCAGCGCGAGCTCCGGGAAGAACTGGGAATGCGGGGTGGTGGACGTCCAGAGGAGTTCACTGGCGCGCGAAGGGAGCTGCTTACCTGCGTGAAGGATGAGATGCTCCGCCGAGGATTGAGCTTGAGTCCAAACGGTACGCGCGCCGGGCGTACCAACTGAGGGGGAGCCGCGTGCGCGCTCTGAGCTGGATCATCGTCGCGAGTACGGTCGTCACGGGTTGCATCATCGAGCCGCCCGACATGGTGAAGGACGGAGGCGGCGATGATGCCTCGACGCCCACGCCCTCGATGGATGGCGGCGGCGGCGGCATTCCCATTCCGCTGCCCGATGGCGGCCTCTCCTGGGATGGCGGCTGGAACGGCGGCGGTGGCGATGGAGGAGGAGGGGGCGGTGGTGGCGGCAACGACGGCGGGATGCCGGACGCGGGTCCACCTCCGTCCTCGACCTTCCCGGGCAGTGGCCAGAACGGAGATCGCGGCACGAACGTGCTCTGGCTCGTGCGCGTCGATCGGGGCACGGCCAACATGGCGGACACGTACGCCTCTCTTGTCCAGCGCATGACCCAGCAGCTCGCGGCCAAGGGCTTCGACGTGCGCATGACGGCCATCGGCTCGCTCTACGAGCCCCGGCTGTACTGGGCCGCGCCGGGCAAGGAGCTGTCCAGCCCCGAGATTCAGCTCGCCTTGGAGAAGGCCGCCAACGCCAACGGCGCCACCATCCCCGCGGTGTGCAGCACGCAGGCCCTGGGGCAGCTTGGCGGCCGGTTGAGCCAGGCCCTGGTTCAACCCGCCGACGGCAGCACCCCCAGCCAGGGCTGGCCCTTCACCCAGCCGGCGAGCGCCCTGCTCGTCATCACGCTCGACCATGGCGCCCGCCCGGTGCGCTACGGCGCGTCCGACTGCGGCGCGGGCAGCGCGGAGACGGCGAGCTGGTTCGGTGGCGGCCACGAGGCCACGCGCTGGCTCAACACCGCCAGCGGTGCGTGGAACCTGCCGCGCTCGCAGACGCGCTTCCTCTTCATCTCCACGCCGGAGAACGAGACCTACGCGCAGATGCGTGAGCGCTGCGCGGCCCTCTCGGGCTTCCCGCGCAAGGGACTCGATGCGGCGAGCCCGTCGTCCATCGCGTACTACGATCCCTTCGCCGAGGCCCTCAACCGCCACCAGTCGGGCCTCGCCACGCGGCGGGACCTGTGCGAGGCGGTGGGCAAGGACTGGGACGGCTACGCGGGAGGCTTCGCCACGAGTTGGGCGCGCCTGCTGAGCCTGCCCGAATCCCAGCGATGAGGACCCGGGCCGTGGCACGACGGGCGGGACCGGGTCCACCGGTCCGCGGACAGCGGCGTCCGAGACGTCTCGTCGTGTCCTCCCGGCCCTCGCGCAAGCGGCGGTGGGCGCTCGCCGCGGGGCTGCTGCTGCTCCTGCTGCTCTGGTGGTGGCCGTCCCCGCCCGAGCCCGTCGCCGTCGTCGCGCCGCCCGAGCCTCCGCCCGCGCCGGTGGTGGTGGCCCGGCCGGCCCCGGTGAAGAAGAAGCCCGTGGCGCGCAAGCCCGCGCCCCCGCCCGCCCCCGTGCTGTCCTCCCAGCGCGCGCTGCTGCGCCGGGCCATGGAGGCGCGGGCACCGGACTTGAGGGCCTGTCCCCTGCCCCCGGGCGTGCCGCCCACGGTGGGCGCGCGCATCCAGGTGGCGCAGACGGGCGCCACGCGCGCGGCGGTGCTGTCCTCGGCGCAGCGGCTGCCACGCGAGCTGTCGGACTGCGTGCGCCAGCGCCTGCTCGCCTGGGAGTTCTCCGACGTGGGGCTGACGTCGGACGTGGAGGTATTCGTCGACTTCGCGCTGGGCCGCTGACCGCCTACAGGCCGTCCATGTCGTAGCTGGACGGCACGTCCACGTGGAAGGCGAGGTCGATGGCGCGCGTCTCCGCCGGCTGGAGCTTCACCTTCCAGGTGATGAGGCCATCCACCGCGTTGAGTTCGTGGCCGCCGCTGGTCTTCTCGCCCAGGGAGGCGGTGACGTCCTCCAGCTCGGAGACGGGGATGGGCTCCACCAGCTCCAGCTCCTCGGCGCGCGGCAGGTGGTTGCCCAGGTTGAAGCGGTAGGCGTAGTGGAAGCGGCGCCGCGAGTTGAACAGGCCCTGGTCCCGCGCGACCTCGCGCACCACCACACGCTCCACGCGCAGGGACTCCTCCAGGCCGAAGGTGAGCTGGAAGGGCGCGCCCTGGGGCACCTGCTCCAGCGCCTCCTGCCCGATGAAGCCCGCGCCCCGGAAGAGGTCCACCTTGCCGGGCAGCAGGGGAAAGGGCGCGCCATTGACGAGCCGGGCCACGCGGAACACCAGCGGGCGCAGCTTGGGCACGGTGCGCCAGACGAAGGTGGTGGGCAGCGTCGTGCGCGCCACGCGCAGCCGCACGTCGCTCCCGTCGCCGGGCACCTGGGCCACTTCGGGCACGAGCAGCTGCACGGACACGCCCTGGGAGACGGCGGTCAGCCCGTCCGCGCCGCGCGCCCCGGAGGCCCCCGCCGCCTGGGCATGCTCCACGCGCTCCTCGCGGCGCACCAGCACCTTGCGCTGGGCGGCCTGCTCGTAGGCGCTCAGCGTCAGCGGCTGGAGCTCGGGCGGCGTGGCATTGGCCCGGGGCCGCGCGGTGGACAGCGCCAGGCGCACGCCACTCCACTCCTCGCCGGTGGACTGGCGCACGGAGGCGAAGGTGCTCAGCTCCACGTGGCCGTGGGCTTCGTCGGCCCGCGCCTCATAGGCCGGTGTCCAGCCCGCGCCGCCCACCATGTATTGCAGCTCCACGCGCGCCCGGCCCTCGGCGGTGCACGCGATGCGCACCTCCACCCGCCGCTCCTTCCACGCCGCCGAGGCCGCGAGGAAGGCCGCCTGCTCGCGCAGCGCGCTCAGCTCGCGCTGCACCTCGCGCACACGGGCCTCGCGCGAGGACAGGTCCGCCACGGCGCGCAGGCGCAGGTCCAGCGCGGCGTCGAGGGCCGTCGTCCAGGCCCGGGCGTCCGGACGGGACTCGGTGAGCTCGCGCGTCACGCGCTCCACGGCCACGTCCGAGAGCTTCTCGCTCAACTGGAGCTGGGCATTGGCCCGCGCGCGCGCGTCCATCAACTCGGCCAGCTCGCGCTCGAGCGCCTCGCGCTTCACCCGCACGGCCTCGCTGCGCGCGCCAAAGGCCGCCTCGCGCGAGCGCTCCTCGGCCACCAGGCTCTCCACGGTGGCCTCCTCCGAGCGGGCGCGGAAGCTCGTGGGGTCCGCCGCGGGCGGCACCGACTCGAACACGGCGAGCGCGCCCGGGGCACAAGCCACGGTCTCCACACGCGTGACGAGGGCCCGGTCCGGGTAGACGACCACGGAGGAGATCTTCGTGGGGGCCACGAGCGCCAACATCATCAAGGGCAGGGAGTGCATGCGTGGCGTCCTTCAGGGCGACTGCGTCAGGCGCCAGCCCTTGGGGAGGCGCACGGTGTAGTGGAAGGACACGCTCGTCTTCGCCGAGGGCGGCACCGTCAGGCGCCACACGAGGGTGCCCTTGTCCTTGTCCTGCTCGGCGGAGGGCTCGGTGCGCACCAGCTCCACCTCCACGTCCTGGCTGCGCGACAGGGGCCACTGGTCATGCAGCACCAGGGCGAGCGGCACCGGGTAGGGGTTGGCCACCTCGAGCGTCACGAGGTAGTCGGTGACGTCCTTCTTGCCGAGGAAGCCCTTCTCCTTGGACACCACGCGCACGTTGCGCACCGGGCGCACCGCCGGGTCCACGCCCAAGGGCAGGGTGAAGGGCTCGCCGGGCGCCACCACCGACAGCTTCGCCTGCCCCGCGGGATCCGCCCCCACGAACAGCTGCGCCTCGCCGCCCGGCAGCACCTGCTTGGAGGGGCTGCGCAGCTGCGCCACCAGGAACGCCGTGGGCGTGAGCGCCGGGTACACGTCCCGCTGGAGCTGCACCGGCCAGCTCTCGGTGAGCAGCGGCACGCGCCGCTCGCCCCCGCCGCTGCGCACCGTCTCGCGCCGCTGCGCCGGGAACGTCAGGGCATACCCGCCGGCCAGCGCCGCGGGCGAGTTCGGCGCCACGGGGGGCGGACGCCACGCGGCGGGCGGCGACAGCCCCACGGCCGTGGCGCCCACGTCAGGGGGCGCGCCCCTGAAAGAGCCCTTGTTGGCCCCTGGCGCCAGTTCGGCCAGTGCTTCGTAGTTGCGCGCCTCCACGGAGGGGGCCGGCATGGGCATGCCCGCCGCCACTTCCTCCTCGTCCAGGCTCTCCTCGACCAGGCGCTCCTCGGGCGCCAGGGGACGGGAAGCGCCGCCCGCCGAGAGCGCCAGCAGACGGCCGCGCAGGCGCTCGTCCTCGTCGGGCCGCCGGGGCGAGGGCGGAGGCGGAGGGGGCGGCGCGCGCCACGCGTCCGGCACGGTCGGCGCCGTGGGGATGAAGCGCTCGAGCTGGCCGATCTTCCACGTGGTGGGCTCGGGCACGCGGGTGATGCGCGAGGGCAGCGCCGTGCTCAGCGTGAGCGCCGCGTCCTCCCAGTCCTCCCCCGAGTCCTGGCTCACGCGCCCGGCGAACGCCACCTCCACCCGACTGCTCTCCGGCTCCAGGCGCAGCTCGTAGGTGGGCACCCAGCGCGCGCCCCGCGTGACATAGGTGAGCGTGAGGGTGGCGGCGCCCTGCCCCGTCACCGTGGGCAGCACCTCCAGGCCCCGCTGCTGCGGCGCGCCGCCCAGACGTCGGGCCTCCTGGACCAGGGCCGTCTGCTCGCGCTCCAGCGCGCTCTCGCGCTGGGCGAGCTCGCGCACCTTCGCCTGCAGGCGCGAGGCGCGCTCCGCCACGAAGTCCGCCGCCGCCTTCCACCCCGCCGCATCCAGGCGAGGCGGCGACCGGGTCGCGGAGGCCTCGCCGCTCTCCGAGGACCCCCGCGCGCCCTGGGGCTGGAGCCGCCACACGTGGGCGAGCGCGGCGGTGTGGGCCGCGTGCTCGGCGCGCACCTGGGCGAGCCGGTCATCCAGGCGCTCCAACTCGGTGATGAGCCGACGGGCCTCGCTGCCGGGCAGCGGCTCGGACGTCACCGGGCGCACCTCCACGCGCGTCACCTCGGCGCCCCGTGCCTCCACGCGGAGACTGTCGGGCTCCACCTGGCCGTAGAGCCTCGGCAGCTCCACGCGCTGCGTGCCCGACAGGGTCACCTTCGCCGTGCGCACCACCCGGGCCTGGTCGCCGTAGACCGTGACCGAGGTGACGGGTGCCTCCACCGCGGCGAGCCAGAGCGTGCTCACGACCGAGAGTCCAAGAACGGGCATGCGGGGGGTTGTAGCAAAAAAAACGCGCGCGGGACCGAGGGGGTCCCACGCGCGGGTTCCTCCGCCGCGACTCAGCGGCGAGGGCTCAGACGGCGGCCTTGAGGCGGCTGCTGGGGGTGGACGCGGGCGCGCCCACGACCTCGCGCAGCTGGTCCTTCTTGTCGGTGCGCTCCCAGGTGAACTCCTTCTCGGCGCGCCCGAAGTGACCGTAGGCGGCGGTCTTCTGGTAGATGGGCCGCAGCAGGTCCAGGTGCTCGGTGATCTCGCGCGGCTTGAGGCCGAAGACCTGGCGGATGGCGGCCTGGATCTTCTCCTCGGGCACGGTGGAGGTGCCGAAGGTCTCCACCAGCACGCTCACGGGCTCGGCCACGCCGATGGCGTAGGAGACCTGCACCTCGCAGCGGCGCGCGAGGCCCGCGGCCACCACGTTCTTGGCGATGTAGCGGCCCATGTACGCGGCCGAGCGGTCCACCTTGGAGGGGTCCTTGCCGCTGAACGCGCCGCCACCGTGACGGCCCATGCCGCCGTAGGTGTCCACGATGATCTTGCGGCCCGTGACGCCCGAGTCGCCCATGGGGCCACCGATGACGAAGCGGCCCGTGGGGTTGATGTAGATCTTCGTCTTGTTGTCGATGAGCTTCTTGGGCAGCGCCTTCGCGATGACGTCCTCGCGGATGGCCTCGTGGATCTTCTTGTTGGACACGTCGTCGGAGTGCTGCGTGGACACCACGACGGCGTCGATGCGCACCGGGCGGCCGGCCTTGTACTCCACGGTGACCTGGCTCTTGCCGTCCGGGCGCAGCCAGTCGTGCGTCTTGCGGCGCACGTCGGACAGGCGCTTGGTGAGCGCGTGGGCGTAGTGGATGGGGGCCGGCATGAACTCCGGCGTCTCGTCGCAGGCGAAGCCGAACATCATCCCCTGGTCGCCCGCGCCCTGCTCCTTCTTGTTGTCCACGCCGCGCGCGATGTCCTGGCTCTGGCCCTCGATGGCCACCATGACGCCGCAGGTGTTGCCGTCATAGCCCATGGAGCTGTCGGTGTACCCGATGCGGCAGATGGTGCTGCGCACGATCTTCGGGATGTCGACGTAACAATTGGTGGTCACCTCACCAGCGACGATGGCCAGACCCGTCTTCACCAGGGTCTCCACGGCCACGCGGCCCTGGGGGTCCTTGGAGAGGATGGCGTCCAGCACCCCGTCGGAGATCTGATCGGCGATCTTGTCCGGGTGGCCTTCGGTAACGGATTCGGAGGTGAACAGGTAGTCGGTCGGCATGGGGCTCTAAAGGGGGTGAAGAGCGGGGAGAAAACGAGAAAAACGGGGCACACTAAACACATGGTTCCCCGAGGTCAAACCCTTGAGACCCCTTTGAGAATCCGGCTTCGCCCCTGGGCGGGCGGGCGGCCTGGCCCTTTCGCGCGAGGCAGTCCCGGGCGGGTGTAGCTGGCCGACAGTGACTGAATTTCGTCCGCGCCGGCGCGTTCCACCCTGGACTAGGCAGAGGCCGTCTCTTACCCAGGAAGGAAACGCATGCACGCTCGACTCCGCACTTTGTCCCTGCTGGCCACCCTCGCCCTGTCCCTGCCGGCCGTCGCCGCCCCCGCCGCCAACGAGGCGGCGACCAAGCCCGTGAAGACCGTGGTGCAGTCGGTGCGCTACAGCAAGGACGACCTGGCGCTCAAGCAGCTCGCCAACGACGAGCAGGGCCGCTTCCTGCTCGGCGAGGACTGGGCCAAGGGCACCGACGCCCAGCGCAAGGAGTTCACCCAGCTGTTCCACAGCCTGTTCTCGAAGATCGCCTTCCCCAAGGTGCGCGACAACTTCAAGAACCTGGAATCCATCACCTACACGGAGCCCGCGGTGGAGGGGGACAAGGCGAACGTGAAGTCCACGGTCGTCATCAACCACCCCATGAAGAAGCAGGAGATGAAGCTGCAGTACTCGGTGGTGAAGGAGGGCGGCGGCTGGAAGGTGCTGGACGTGTCGGTGCTCGGCGACTCCATGCTCACCGGCATCCGGGATGATCAGGTGCGCCCCATCCTCAAGCAGGGCGGCTGGGATCACCTGCTCGACCTGATGCGCAAGAAGGACGCCGAGCTTTCCAAGAAGTAGGAAAAAGCACGGGGACTCCGGGACTTATTCCCGGGGTCCCATGGCCCTTCTGGGAGCGGGCCGGAGGCCGGGCGGACGGGCATTTCTGGCCTTCTTCCTTGCTTCTGATGGGGGCGGTTCTCCGATAGGGTCCGCCGCGCATGAGTGACCCGACCCACAAGCCCCCGCGCTTCGCCCTGGCCTACGCGAACCTCATGGTCCGTCGTCCCGGGCTCGTCCTCCTGGTGATTCTCGCGCTCTTTGGCGTGTGCCTGTGGGGGACCACGAAGCTCACCATCAACTCCAATCAGCTCGACCTCATCTCTCAGGACTTGCCCGAGGTGAAGGAGGTCAAGCGCATCATCGACATGGTGGGCGGCAGCGGCCACCTCATGCTCGCGCTGCGCGGGGATGACGAGGCCACGCTCAAGAAGGTGGCCGACAACCTCGGCGCCCAGCTCAAGGCCGACACGAAGAACGTGCGCTCGGTGACGTGGAAGCTGCCGGTGGAGTTCATCCAGCAGAACATGGCCCTCTTCATCAAGACGGAGGACCTGACCGAGGGCAAGCGCCGCATCATGGCGTGGCTCAAGGATCAGCTGCGCCGCAACAACCCCTTCTTCATCGAGATTCAGAAGACCGAGCCGGTGAAGCTGGAGATGGACGATCTCGTCAACAAGTACAGCAGCGTCGGCAAGAAGAGCATCCGGGATGACTACAACATCTCGAACGACAAGAAGATGGTGCTCATGCTCATCAAGCCGATGTGGGACTCCAACCAGATCGGCCTGACGAAGGAGTACATCGACGGGCTGCGCCAGCAGCTCGCCGCCTACCCCACGACGCCCGACTCCGACGGGGTGAAGCTGGTGGAGGACTACCAGCTCATGGGCGACAAGCAGACCGTGGCCTACGGCTTCACCGGCTCGTACAAGACGTCGGTGGATGACTCCTACGCCATCGAGGAGTCGCTGCAGCCGGTGACGCTGCTGGCGCTCGGCGCCATCTTCCTCATCACCATCCTGGCCTTCCGCAAGTGGGTGCCCACCATCATCGTGGTGACGGGCACGGTGATTGGCACCATCATCACCATGGGCTTCACCTACGTGACGGTGGGCGAGCTCAACATGATCACCAGCATCCTCGGTGGCTTGTTGATGGGCTTCGGCATCGACTACGGCATCCACTTCGTCTTCCGCACGCGGCTGGAGCTGGGCGCGGGCAAGCCCTACGACGAGGCCATCCGCGACGCGGTGGTGAACGCGGGCCGCCCGGCGCTCGTGGCCGCGGTGGTGACGTCCGGCTCGTTCTTCGTGCTCATGCGCAGCGAGTTCCGCGGCTTCAGCCAGTTCGGCTTCCTGTCCGGCGTGGGCACCTTCATCATCGGCGTGCTGCTGTTCGCCTGGAGCCCCGCGCTGCTGTCCCTGCTGGGCCGCGTGAATCCCGCCTGGCCGCGCAAGCTCATCGGCGAGATGAAGCCCCCGCCGGTGCGCAACGCCACGGGCCAGGAGGTGCGCGTGCCCAAGCCGGGCCTCGTGCTCGGCATCGGCACGGTGGTGACGGTGCTCCTGTGCCTGTGCTGCGTGAACTGGACGGACCAGGACATCCCCACCGACCGGCCCGCCACCTTCGCCGAGCGCATCAAGGGCGGCATCCGCTTCAACTACAACAGCCGCGCGCTCATCCCCGAGGGCCAGCCCTCGGTGAAGCTCCAGGACGAGATCAGCCAGCGCTTCAACATCTCCAGCGATCCCATCGCCGTGTACTCCAAGACGCTGCCGGAGGCGCGCGCCATCTACGACGAGCTGACCCAGAACCCGAAGAAGTACCCCACCATCGATCAGGTGGTGAGCATCTACACCTTCGTGCCTCCGCCGGAGACGGCCGCGGCCAACGCGAAGATCCTCCAGGAGTGGAAGGAGGAGCTGGCGGACGTGGACGTCAATTCGCTGCCGCCCGAGGCCCAGGACAAGGCGGCCCTGTTCATGAAGATGCTCGAGGCGCGGCCCTTCGACGTGAACGGCGTGCCGGCCAACTACGCCGCGCAGTTCAAGCACCTGCCGGAGAGCAAGCCGGAGAACCACGGCTACCTCACCTTCATCTACCCGGCGGTGGACCTGTGGGACGGCAAGAAGATGCTCGACTTCGCGGACCAGACGAGCGCCATTCCCACCCCGGAGCTCAAGGACGCGTCGGGCCAGGTCATCGCCCCGGCGGAGATCCACCGGGCCGCGGGCGCCGCGCCCCTGTTCGCGCGGCTCGCGCGCATCGTGCTGTCCGACGGCAAGTGGGCCGTGGGGCTCGTCACCATCTGGATCTTGTTCATGCACTTCCTGGACTTCCGCAGCGTGACGCTCGCGCTCGCCTCGGTCATCCCGCTCACGGTGGGCCTGGCCGTGATGCTCGGCATCATGACGCTGGCGGATCTCCACCTGAACTTCATGAACATCATCATCTTGCCCATCTTGCTGGGCTTCGGCGTGAGTCACGGCCTCTACCTGCTTCACCGCTACCTGGAGGGCACATCCCCCATGGTGGCGCTGCGCAGCGTGGGCGCGGCCGTGGCCACCTCCACGCTGACCACGGCCTCGGGCTTCGCCGCGCTGCTGGTGGCGAGCCACAACGGCCTCAAGTCCATGGGCATGGTGGCGTGCATCGGCCTCATCACCACGCTCATCGTGTCCTTCACGGTGCTCGCCGCGGTGATGCAGGTGCTGTGGGATCGGCGCGCGCGCAACTCCGGGGGCACGGGCAGCCAGACGCCGCCCGCCTCGGGCGACAAGCCCGGCCACGCCGCCTGAGTCCCGGGCGCCGGGAGTGGGCCGGAGCCCTCGCGCTCCGGCCCGCCCGGTGCCTCACGGTGGCGACGCTCAGGTGCGGGACGCGGGGCCCGTCGCCTTGCGCCACGCCGACACCAGGTGGTCGATGACCTCCTGGAGTCCCACGCCCTTGGTCACCTGGGTGAAGACGAAGGGACCGTCGCCCCGCATCTTCCTGGCATCGCGATCCATCACCGACAGGTCCGCGCCCACGTGCGGCGCCAGGTCCGTCTTGTTGATGATGAGCAGGTCGGACTGGGTGATGCCCGGCCCGCCCTTGCGCGGCACCTTGTCCCCGCCCGCCACGTCGATGACGTAGACGGTGTAGTCGGCCAGTTCCCGGCTGTACTGGGCCGCCAGGTTGTCGCCGCCGCTCTCCACGATGAGCAGCTCCGGCTTGAGCTCCTCCATCAGCTCCTCGAGCGCCAGGAGGTTGTGGCTGATGTCCTCGCGGATGGCCGCGTGGGGGCAGCCGCCCGTCTCCACCGCCTTGATGCGCTCGGGCGACAGGGCCTGGTTGCGCACGAGGAACTCGGCGTCCTCCTTGGTGAAGATGTCGTTGGTCACCACGCCCAGCCGGTAGGTGTCGCGCAGCGCCTTGCACAGCGCCAGCACCAGCGCCGTCTTGCCGCTGCCCACCGGGCCGCCAATGCCGATGGTGAAGGAGCGCTGGGCGAAGTCCGCGCGGTGGGGCTTGTCCCGCTCGTGGAAGTGCCCCGGGTGTTCCCACTCCTCGTGGGTGTGGTCGGAATCGTCATGGCCATGGTCATGGCCGCGGTGGTCATCGTGCATGGTTCACCTCAAGAGAGAAAAAGTCGGGAGTAGAGCCGGTCGTGCGTGGACCCGAGCAGGTCCAGCAAGGGGGAGGTCTGCGCGAGCGCGTCCGGGCCCAGGTCGGCGCACGCCGCGAGCACTTCGTCCAGCAGGGGCGAACAGGCGTGCTGGAGCTGATGGGACTCGTGCGTGCCGACGATTCCCATGCGCACCGCCGCCGACAGCGCGCCCCGGAGCGACAGGGACAACAGGAGCCGCTGGGCGTCGAGCCGCTCCACGTCCAGCACCCGCAGCACGGCGCCGAACACGGGCGCGTGGTGGTAGCGCAGGCCCGCGTCGCGCGCGGCCTGACGCACGGGGCCCACCGGCTCGGGGAAGATGCGCGCGCACGTGTCCAGGAAGGCCCGGCCCTGGGTGCGGCTCGCGCGGTTGGCCACGTGGTTGGTGAGGAACGCCTCCAGGCGCGCGTCCCACTCGCCCAGCCGCTCGGGCTCGCGGTGCGCCGCCCCGAGCAAGGGCAGGCCGCCCCGCCCCACCTGCCAGAGCAGCTCCCGCGCGAAGCGCTCCAGGCCCTCACGGCCCCGCACCTCGCCGTGCTGCACCGCCGCCTCCAGCCCTCCCGAGTGCGCGAAGCCCCCGGTGGGAAAGCCCGAATCCGCGAGCTGCAACACCCTCCACATGGAGCCCATGGCGCGCGGGCCTCCTAGAACAGCGAGTAGCGCTGGGCGAGCGGCAGGCGGACCGCGGGTTCGCAGACGAGGAGCTGACCGTCCGCGCGCACCTCGTAGGACTCCGAGTCCACGGTGATGACGGGCAGGGCGTCGTTGAGCTTCATGTCGCGCTTGCCGATGCCCCGGCAGTGGCGCACCGCCACGAGCTGCTTGGCGAGCCCCAGGCCCCGCACCGTGCCCTCGGCCAGGGCCCGGCCGGACACGAAGGCGAGGCTGGTGGCGCCCGTGGCCCGTCCGCGCGCGCCGAACATGGGCCGCATGATGTAGGGCTGCGGCGTGGGGATGGACGCGCCCGCGTCCCCCATCTGCGACCAGGCGATGAAGCCGCCCTTGATCACCAGCTCCGGACGCAGGCCGAAGAACGCCGGACGCCAGAGCACCAGGTCCGCGAGCTTGCCCGTCTCCACCGAGCCCACCTCGTGCGAGAGGCCGTGGGCGATGGCCGGGTTGATGGTGTACTTGGCCACGTAGCGGCGGATGCGCAGGTTGTCGTTGTCGCCCTGCTCCTCGCTCAGCCGCCCGCGCTGCTCGCGCATCTTGTGCGCCGTCTGCCACGTGCGGGTGATGACCTCGCCCACCCGGCCCATGGCCTGGCTGTCCGAGGAGATCATGCTGATGGCGCCCAGGTCGTGCAGCACGTCCTCGGCGGCGATGGTGGCGCCCCGGATGCGGCTCTCCGCGAAGGCCACGTCCTCGGGAATCTCGCGGTCCAGGTGGTGACACACCATGAGCATGTCCAGGTGCTCATCCAGCGTGTTCGTCGTGTACGGCCGCGTGGGGTTGGTGGAACTCGGCAGCACGTTGGGCTCGCCGCACACCCGGATGATGTCCGGGGCATGGCCGCCGCCCGCGCCCTCGGAGTGGTAGGTGTGGATGGTGCGGCCCTTGAACGCCGCCATGGAGTCATCCACGAAGCCCGACTCGTTGAGCGTGTCCGTGTGGATGGTGATCTGCACGTCCTCGCCCTCGGCCACGGTGAGGCACGTGTCGATGGTGGAGGGCGTCGTGCCCCAGTCCTCGTGCAGCTTGAGGCCGATGGCCCCCGCGGCGATCTGCTCCAGGAGGCCCTCGGGCCGCGAGCTGTTGCCCTTGCCCGTGAGGCCGATGTTGAGCGGGATGTTGTCGCACGCCTCCAGCATGCGCCGCAGGTTCCACGCGCCCGGCGTACACGTGGTCGCGTTGGTGCCCGTGGCCGGGCCCGTGCCGCCGCCCACCCAGGTGGTGATGCCGCTGGCGATGGCCTCGTCCGCCTGCTGGGGACAGATGAAGTGGATGTGCGAGTCGATGCCGCCCGCCGTGACGATGAGGCCCTCTCCCGCGATGGCCTCGGTGGTGACGCCCACCACCAGGCCCGGCGTCACGCCCGCCATCACGTCCGGGTTGCCCGCCTTGCCGATGCCGACGATGCGCCCCGCCTTGATGCCGATGTCCGCCTTGTAGATGCCCGTCCAGTCGAGGATGAGCGCGTTGGTGATGACACAGTCGAGCGCCTCGGCGTCGCTCGCGCCGGACTTCTGGCCCATGCCGTCGCGCAGCACCTTGCCACCGCCGAACTTGCACTCGTCGCCGTAGACGGTGAAGTCCTTGTCCACCCGCGCCACCAGCCCCGTGTCGCCCAGGCGCACGCGGTCGCCCGTGGTGGGACCGAACATGTCCGCGTAGTGACGGCGATCCATCTTCCGGCTCATGCGCCCTCCTTGTGTCCGAAGCCCCGCGCGGCCCTCTCCGCCAGGGCGCGCTCCCGGTTCTCCGGCGTCACCGGCCCGGAGCCCAACGCGTTGCCCCCGCGCACCACCCGCTCGCCCGCGATGTCCACCAGCGACACCGTCTTGGGGTCTCCCGGCTCGAAGCGCACCGCCGTGCCCGCGGGGATGTCCAGCCGACGCCCGTACGCCTTCGCCCGATCGAAGAGCAGCGCCCGGTTCGTCTCGAAGAAGGGGTAGTGGCTGCCCACCTGGATGGGCCGGTCTCCCCGGTTGACCACCTCCAGGGTGACGGCCTCGCGGCCCTCGTTGAGCACCAGCTCGCCCGGCTCCACCAGCACCTCGCCCGGCCGCACCTCGGTGTCGTTCGCGCGCGAGAAGCGCTCCAGCGCGGGCACCGGCAGGAAGCTGCCGTGGAGCGCGAGCGACAGGTCTCCGTGCTCACCCTCGATGGGGTGGTGCACCGTCACCAGCTTCGAGCCGTCCGGGAAGGTGCCCTCCACCTGCACCTCGGCCACCAGCTCCGGCACGCCCTCCATCACCTGCGCGCGCCCGAGCAGCTTGCGCCCCAGGTCCATCAGCTCCGCCACGCCCCGCCCGTCCCGGATGAACTCGAGCAGCTGCGTGGCGATGAGCGCCACCGCCTCGGGATAGTTGAGCCGTACACCTCGGGCCAGGCGCTTCTGCGCCAGGAAGCCCGCTCCATGCAGCATGAGTTTGTCGATATCGCGCGGCGTCAGGTGCATGCGGCCCTCGGAAGCAATCCCGAGGCGTCACGCTACCGCGACGCGTCAATCCCAGCCAGGGAGACGCGGACTCACGCCCGACGGGCCCAGGGATCGTCCCCCAGGAGCGATGCGAGGAACCCCAACCATTCGCGCGCCGAGCGCAGCAGGGTCTCGGCGGAGGTGGCGGCGGCGCGGAGCACCAGACCCTCGGTGCCGAGCGGGCTCGTCGAGCAGATGAGACCCGCGCGGGGAATGACGGGCAGCTTGCCCACCTGAATGGCCAGGGCCTCGCGGGCCTCGGCGAAGGCGGGCCCCACCAGGAGCACCGTGGCGAGGGCGTCGAAGCGGCCCAGGCGCTCGGGCAGGGCACCGTGGGCGGGATCCAGCAGCCAGCGCTCGTCGAACAGGGCGCGGCCCTCCTGGTGGACCCGGAGCGCGGAGGAGAAGTGGGTGAAGGCCCAGCGCTCGCCATTGGCGCTGCGGCCCGCGTTCACCACGTCCATCAACACGAGCGAGGCACCCGGGGCGAGCTGGATGTCCTGGCGCTGGGTGAAGTGGGCGCCCGCGAAGCACACGGTGGGATCCGGCACGAGCGCGAGCAGACCGCCCTCGCCCACGCGGGCGACGACTTCACTCTGGCAGCCCCGGGGCGAGCGGTAGACGCGCGTGGAGCCCTGGCTCGACAGGAGCGCCGAGGCCCCGGGCGCGACCTCGATGTCCAGGTGGAGTTGGTCTCCATTCACGAGGCCGCCGCCGAGCGAGCTCGTGTACACCCAGGCCGCGTGGCCGTGGTTGCGTGGGGTGAGCAGCCGCAGCGGGCTGTGCGCGAGCGCGGTGCGCACCACCGTGCGCGGACCCACCCGCTCGAACACGAGCCGCGCGCTGCCTTCACGTCGAGGCGAGGAGGGCATTGCCGGAAAGGTGTGCTCCCGCTGAATCATGAGGCTCGCGTTCATCGTCGGCTCTCCCGTTCGCTACATTACCCGGGTGACCCCCTCCGGCAACGCGTCCATCCTGGCCATCGATCTCGGGACCTCGGCCGTGAAGCTGGCCGCCGTGGACCTGCGCGGCCACATCCTCGGTGGCACGGTGGAGCCGCTCGACCTGAAGCTCCTCCCCGAGGGCGGCGCAGAGCAGGACCCCGAGGCCTGGTGGGCCGCCATCGTCCGCGCCGCTCGCCGCCTCCTGGACTCGGGCGCCGTGGCCGCGCGCGACATCATCGCCCTCAACACCAGCGCCCAATGGTCCGGCACCGTCGCCGTCGACGAGCGCGGCGCGCCCCTCACCCCCGCCCTCATCTGGATGGACTCGCGGGGGCGCGCCCACGTGCGGCGCCGCGTCGGCGGTTTCCCCTCCGTCGAGGGGTATGCCCTCCACCGGCTGCTCACCTGGGTGCGCATCTCCGGCGGCGCCCCCACCCTCTCCGGCAAGGATCCGATCGGCCACATCCTCTACCTCCAGGAGGCGCTCCCGGACGTCTACCGCGCCACCTACAAGTTCCTCGAGCCCAAGGACTGGCTCAACCACCGGCTGAGTGGCCGCTTCGTCTCCTCGCACGACACCATCACCCTGCACTGGGTGACGGACAACCGGGACCTCGCGCGCGTCGCCTACGATGACCGACTCCTGCGCCTGGCTGGCCTGCCGCGCGAGAAGCTGCCCGACCTCGTCCCCGCCGCCTCCGTGCTCGGACCCCTCGTGCCCGAGGCCGCCCGGGCGCTCGGCCTGAGCGAGGCCGTGCAGGTCATCTCCGGCGCACCGGACATCCTCGCCGCCGCCGTGGGCTCGGGCGCCGTGCGCGACCACGAGCCCCACCTGTGCGTGGGCACCTCGTCGTGGATCGGCTGTCACGTGCCCTACAAGAAGACGGACGTGCTCCACCAGATGGGCAGCCTGCCCGCCGCGCTCCCCGGCCGCTACCTGCTCACCAACGAGCAGGAGTCCGCCGGCATCTGCCTCACCACCCTCAAGGACCGTGTCCTCTTCGGCCCCGAGTGCACCCTGCCGGAAGCCGAGCGCTTTCCCCTGCTCGAGCGCGAAGCGAGCCAGGTGGCCGCCGGGAGCGACCGGCTGCTCTTCCTGCCCTGGCTCAACGGCGAGCGCAGCCCCGTGGACGACCCCACCCTGCGCGGCGGCTTCGTCAACCAGTCGCTGAGCACGACCCGGGGCCACCTGGTGCGCGCGGTGATGGAGGGCGTGGCGAACAACACGCGCTGGCTCTTCGGCCACGTGGAGAAGTTCACCGGCCGTCGGCTGGACTCGCTGCGCATCATCGGCGGGGGCGCGCGCTCGCGGCTGTGGTGCCAGATTCAGGCGGACGTGCTCGACCGGCGCATCGAGCAGGTGGACGAGCCCGTGCTGGCCAATGCCCGGGGCGCGGCCTTCCAGGCGGCGGTGGCGCTCGGCCGGCTCTCCGTGGAGGAAATCCCCGCGCTCGCGCCCATCCGGGAGACCTTCGAGCCCAACCCCCGCACCCGCGCCCTCTACGACGAGCTCTTCGGCGAATTCCTCCACTTCCACACGCACAACAAGGCCCTCTTCGCGCGGCTCAACCGCCCGCGGAGCGCCTGAACCGAGGCCCCTCCATGGACCTGCCCGATCTGGAAAACTCCCTGCTGCGGCACGTGCCGCCCCGTTGGATCTCCGTCGCCGAGCGCTACCTCAAGCGCGTGCCCGTGCTGCGCGAGCGGCTGGAGAAGGAGACGGACGCGATGCTCGCGGGGCTGGAGAAGGACCTCAAGCCCTACCGCGACCAGGTGCCCACCCACACGACGCTGCCCGCCCAGGGGCTGCCCCGCGCGGAGGTGCTGCGGGAGCTGGGCGTGATGGAGGCCCACGAGCACGCGCGCTGGCAGGAGGGCTACGTCTCGGGCGCCGTGTACCACGGGGACGCCGAGCACATCGGCTTCCTCAACGAGGTCTACGCGCGCAACTCGCAGAGCAACCCCTTGCACGCGGACCTCTGGCCGAGCGCCACCAAGTTCGAGGCCGAGGTGGTGGCCATGACGGCGGACATGCTCGGCGCCGCCGAGGCCAACGCGGGCAAGGCGCCCCGGGAGCACGTGTGCGGCTCGCTGTCCTCGGGCGGCACGGAGAGCATCCTCCTGGCCATGAAGACGTACCGGGACCAGGCGCGCGAGGAGCGGGGCATCACCCAGCCGGAGATGGTGGCGCCCGCGAGCGCCCACCCCGCCTTCGAGAAGGCCGCGCACTACTTCGGCATCCGGATGATCCGCGTGCCCGTGGGGCCGGACTACCGCGCCGACGTGGACGCCACGCGCAAGGCCCTCACGCGCAACACCATCGTGGTCATCGGCTCGGCGCCCTCCTTCCCCCACGGCGTCATCGACCCCATCGAGGCCCTGTCCGAGCTGGCGCGCGAGCGCGGCATCGGCTTCCACACGGACGCGTGCCTGGGCGGCTTCGTGCTGCCGTGGGCGCGTCGGCTGGGCTACCCCGTGCCGCCCTTCGACTTCCGCCTGCCGGGAGTCACCTCCATGTCCGCGGACACGCACAAGTTCGGCTACGCGGCCAAGGGCACGTCGGTGGTGCTCTACCGGGGCCAGGCGCTGCGCTCCCACCAGTATTTCACCTCCACCGAGTGGTCCGGCGGCATCTACTTCTCGCCTGGCTTCGCGGGCAGCCGGCCCGGCGCGCTCATCGCGGCGGCGTGGGCCTCGCTCCTGTCCACCGGCGAGGCGGGCTACCTGGACGCCACCCGGCGCATCCTCGCCACCGCGGACGTCATCAAGCGGGGCATCCGCGCCATTCCCGAGTTGTACGTGCTGGGCGACCCGCTGTTCGTCATCGCCTTCGGGGCCCGGGAGCTGGACATCTACCAGGTGATGGAGCGGCTGGGCACGAAGGGCTGGAATCTCAATGGCTTGCACAGGCCCGCGGCCGTGCACCTGTGTGTGACCCTGCGGCATACCCAGCCGGGCGTGGCCGAGCGCTTCCTCGCGGACCTCCAGGAGGCGGTGGCCCACGTGCGCGCCCACCCGAGCGACAAGGGCACCATGGCGCCGGTCTACGGCATGGCGGGCACGGTGCCCTTCCGGGGCGTCCTGAGCGACCTGCTCAAGAAGTACATGGACCTCATCGCCAAGGTGTAGGCGTGTAGGCCGGGCGTCATCTCCCGTAACGGACGGGCCATGAGGGGTTCACACACCCCCACGAGCCTACATCCCCTCGCATCTTCGTATTTGGCGGTCGCACGCGGGTTGAGGTAGGAGCCTGCCGCGCCGGATGGAGCCTGCGAGGGATGAAGTCCGGACCAGGAGAAGTGCGATGCTCGAGAAGCTGATGCCCAAGTCGGACGAGTTCTTCGACGACTTCGACGCCCAGTGCGCCGTCACCGTGGAGGGCGCCCGCATGCTGCACGCCCTCCTGAGCGACTACAAGGACGTGGCCACCCGGGTGCAGGCCCTCAAGGACGTGGAGCACCGGGGTGACGAGGTCACCCACACCGCCTTCAACCGGTTGCATCAGCAGTTCATCACCCCGTTCGACCGGGGGCAGATCCACAGCCTGTTGTCGCGCATCGACGACGTGCTGGACCTGACGAACGCGGCGGCCGCGCGGCTGCAGTACTACGAGATCGAGAGCAGCCTGCCGGACGCCACGGAGCTGGCGCGCCTGCTGGTGCTGTGCACCGAGAAGGTGCGCGAGGTGGTGGCGGCGCTGCGGCTCATCAAGAAGCCCGAGCAGATCCTCGCGGGCGTCAAGGAGATCAAGCGCCTGGAGTCCGAGGCGGACGAGGCCCTGCGCGCGGGCCTGGGCCGGCTGTTCAAGAGCGGCGTGGATCCGCTCACGGTCATCAAGTGGAAGGAAATCTACGACCTCATCGAGATGGCCACGGACAAGTGCCAGGACGTGGGCAACGTGATCGAAGGCGTGGTCCTGGAGCACTCCTGAGATGTTGCTCACCGCTGTCGTCCTGATCGTCGCGGTCGCCCTGATATTTGACTTCATCAACGGTTTTCACGACGCGGCCAACTCGATCGCCACCGTCGTGGGCACCCGGGTGCTCTCGCCCAACCTGGCGGTGGCCTGGGCGGCCTTCTTCAACTTCATCGCGGCGTTTGGCGGTGGGGTGAAGGTGGCCAACACCATGGGCAAGGGCATCATCGACTTCGAGATGCTGCGGGCCCAGGGCTCGGAGGCGGTGCTCATCGTCATCTTCTCGGCGCTCATGGGCGCCATCGCCTGGAACCTGCTCACCTGGTGGTGGGGCCTGCCGTCCTCGTCGTCCCACGCGCTGGCGGGCGGGATGATCGGCGCGACGCTGCCGGTGCTCGGCTTCAATGGCCTGGTGGGCTCGGGCATCGGGAAGATCGCCGCCTTCATCGTGCTCTCGCCGCTCATCGGCATGACGCTGGGCACGGTGATGATGCTGGCGAGCACCTGGTCGGTGCACCGGCAGACGCCGCTCAAGGTGGACACGTGGTTTCGCCGCCTGCAGCTCGTCTCCTCGGCCATCTTCTCCTACAGCCACGGCACCAACGACGCCCAGAAGGTGATGGGCATCATCGCCGTGGTGCTCTACGGCACCATCTGGAAGGACCGCCCCTTCGAGATCACGACGTGGATGATCCTCTCGTGCCACGCGGCCATCGCGATGGGGACGTTCTTCGGTGGCTGGCGGATCGTCAAGACCATGGGCCACAGCCTCACGAAGCTCGCGCCCATTGGCGGCTTCGCGGCGGAGACGGGCGGCGGCGTCACCATCATCGCGCTGGCCAAGCTGGGCATCCCCGTGTCCACCACGCACACCATCACCGGGGCCATCGTGGGCGTGGGCTCCACCCGGGGCTGGCGCGCGGTGAAGTGGGGCGTGGCCGGCCGCATCATCTGGGCGTGGGTGTTCACCATTCCCGCCGCGGCGCTCATGGCGGTGCTCGTCTACGGCGTGTCCCGGCTGGTCGTCATGGCCTTGAGCTGAGGCCCGGGCTCCGGGCATCTGTCAGCCACTCGGCCTCCGGGGCGAATCCCCTTCCCGGAGTGTGCGCCCGCCCCGGGCGCGTGGTGTACAACCCCGGCCGTGCGTTCCCACGCCGGGAGCCACGCCTGGGAGAGGGACACCGAAGATGAAACGACTCGTGCTGGTGCTGGGACTCGCGCTGCTGTCCGGTTGTGCCACCGTGAAGCGCAGCCAGCTCCGCCCCGACTACGAGAGCGTGGACAAGACGCGGGTCAAGCGGCTGGTGGTGGTCACCCAGCCGCTGCCCGACGGCAAGCAGGCCGTGGGCGAGCTGTGGAGCCTGGTGGCCCGCCGCTACGTCAACCAGAACCGCGACTTCATCGCCAAGGCGAACCTGGCCCTGGTGGGCAACCCCGCGGACACGTCCTTCCGGGGCCTGTGCACGGACGACGCCGAGGGCATCCTCTGGCTGTCGCCGGACATGAAGCCCCAGGGCAAGGGCATGGAGGCGGCGGTGAAGGCGCAGCTGTTGCGCTGCTCGGACGGCCAGGAGGTGTGGAGCGCCGAGGCCGCGGGCAGCTGGGCCTCCGAGGACAAGCGCTACACGGAGCTCACCGAGCAGTACACCGGGGAGCTGGGCGCCGAGGTCGCCCCCTACGTGGCCCCCACCTTCCGGCTCTTGAGCGCCACGCTCGACACCCTGCCCCGCCCCCAGCTCAACGACAAGGACGTCGAGGACAAGATCGAACTGGGGGAGTAGCCACATGCCGCCCATCGACGACAGCATGATCGTGGGGCGGCTGCTGGTCGCGTTCGGGCTGGGGTTCGTCCTCGGCTTCGAGCGGGAGATCCGGGGACAACAGGCGGGCCTGCGCACCCACATGCTCGTGTGTCTGGGGGCCTGCCTCTTCACCCTGTGCAGCATCTTCATCGCCGTGCCACTCGCCGGGGGGGAGTCCGAGGAGATCCGCGCCGACATCGGCCGCATCGCCAGTCAGATCGTCGTGGGCATCAGCTTCCTCGGGGGTGGCGCCATCCTCCGGCAGGACAGCCGCATCCGGGGGCTGACCACCGCGGCCAACCTGTGGCTCACCGCCTCGGTGGGGCTCGCCACGGGGCTCGGGTTCATCCTGGCCGCCGTGCTCACGGTGCTGCTCGCCCTGTTCACCCTGGTGGGGTTGCGGGGGCTGGAGCCCCTCGTCCAGCGGCTGCGGCTGCGCCTGAAGCTCACCGAGGAGGACGCGCCCCCGCCGCCGTCCAGGCCCCGAGACGATTAGATATTTTTCGTCACAAACATGTAACAACCCCGCAACGCACGCGGGGTGACATGCGGCGGACGCGGTCGCAGGGAGGTTGGATGCTCGAGAAACTGATGCCCAGGGCGGATGCGTTCTTCGACGACTTCGACGCCCAGTGCGCCGTCACCGTGGAGGGCACGCGCCTCTTGCACGCCCTGCTCCAGGACTACCGGGACGTGGAGTCCCGGGTCCAGGCGCTCAAGGACTTGGAGCGCCGCGGCGACACCGTCACCCACCAGGCCTTCCAGCGGCTGCACCAGCAGGTCATCACCCCGTTCGATCGCACGCAGATCCACCACCTGCTCTCGCGCATCGACGACGTGCTGGACTTCACCCACGCGGCGGCGGCGCGGCTGCAGTTCTACGAGATTCCGTCCATCCTGCCCGAGGCGGCCGAGCTGGCGCGGCTGCTCGTGCTGTGCGCGGAGAAGGTGCGCGAGGGCGTGGGCACGCTGCGCAGCCTCAAGCGGCCCGAGCAGATCCTCGCCGGCTGCAAGGAGATCCGCCGCCTGGAGGCGCTGGCGGACGAGACGCTGCGCGCGGGGCTCGGCGCGCTCTACAAGAGCGGGGTGGATCCCCTCACCGTCATCAAATGGAAGGAGATCTACGACCTGCTCGAGACCGCCACGGACAAGTGCCAGGACGTGGCGGACATCATCGAGGGCGTGGTGCTGGAGAACGC
The DNA here is from genome assembly GCF_016904885.1 of Archangium primigenium. Taxonomy (NCBI): domain Bacteria; kingdom Pseudomonadati; phylum Myxococcota; class Myxococcia; order Myxococcales; family Archangiaceae; genus Melittangium; species [Archangium] primigenium. The sequence continues at coordinate 1,754,447 of NZ_JADWYI010000001.1, read as the reverse complement.
CTGAGCGGCGGGGGCCCGGCTCGGCCCCCGCCCCCGCTTCGGCCCTCGTCTCAGCCTTCCGAGGCGAAGCGCTTGTCCATCTCGGTGCGGATGAAGCGCTCGATCTCCTCGGCGGTGGTCAACCCCATGGCCTGGGTGAGCAGCTTCTGGGCCTCCTCGCGGCTGGAGTGGCGCAGCACGTTCTTCACCGTGGGAATCTGACCGGCCGTCATGGACAGCTCGTCGAAGCCGAGCGCCAGCAGCACCAGGGAGTAGATGGGATCGCCCGCCATCTCCCCGCACATGGACACGGGGATGTGCGCCTCCTTGGCGGCCGTGACGATGTTGCGCAAGGAGCGCAGCACCGACAGGTGCAGGGGCTTGTAGAGGTAGGCGACCTCGCGGTTCTGCCGGTCGATGGCGAGCGAGTACTGGATGAGATCGTTCGTCCCGATGGAGAAGAAGTCGGCCTCCTGGGCGAGCCGGTCCGCGATGAGCGCCGCGCTGGGCGTCTCCACCATGATGCCCACCGGCACGCGCTTGCCGAGCGGCACGCCCGCGCGGCCCAGCTCCGTGCGGCACGCCTCCAGCTCGGTGCGCGCCTCGCGCAGCTCGCTCATGCCGCTGATGAGCGGGAACATGACGCGCAGGTGCCCGTGCACGCTCGCGCGCAAGAGGGCTCGCAGCTGCACCCGGAACAGCTCCCGGTTGGCCAGGCAGTAGCGGATGGCGCGAAGGCCCATGGCCGGGTTGGGCTCCTTCTCGTGGCGGCCCTTGCCCGGCACCTTGTCCCCGCCCAGGTCCAGCGTGCGGATGGTCACCGGCCGCCCGTCCATGGCCTCGAGCACCTGCCGGTAGGCGCGGTACTGCTCGTCCTCGCCCGGCGGCGTCTTGCGGTCGAGGAACATGAACTCGGTGCGGTACAGGCCGATGCCCTCGGCGCCGTGGGCCAGGAGCGAGGGCAGCTCCTCGGGGAACTCGATGTTGCCCACCAGGCGGATGCGGTAGCCGTCGGTGCTCTGGGCCGGCAAGTCCTTGGCCGCGAGCGCCCGGGTCTCGCTCTCCTGGTGCCGGCGCATGGTCTCCTGGAACAGCGCGAGCTGCTCCTCGGAGGGGTTCACCAGGATGATGCCGCGCGTGCCGTCCAGGGCGACCAGGTCCCCGGGAGAGATCTGCTCGCTGGCGCGCCCCGCGCCGAGCACCGCCGGGGTGGAGCGGGCGCGCGCCACGATGGCCGTGTGGCTCGTGTGGCCGCCCAGGTCCGTGACGAAGCCGGCCACCTGGCCGCCGCGCACGAGCATGGCCGCGTCCGCGGGGGACAGGTCGTGCGCCACCACCACGGCGTGCTCGGGCAGCGCCACCTCCTCGTCCACGACCTGGCCCAGGAGGTTGCGCACCACGCGGTCCGCCACGTACTCCACGTCCGAGCGGCGCTCGCGGAAGTACTCGTCCGGGATGTTGTCGAACAGGTGCTTGAGCTTGCGCGCCACCCGCCGCACCGCCCACTCGGCGTTGATGCGGTCCTCGACGATGAGCCGGTTCACCTCGTCCACGAACATGGGATCGTGGAGCATGAGCCGGTGCGCCTCGAGGATGAGGGCGTGCTCGGGCCCTTCCGTGCGGGAGATTTGATCCTTGAGGTCCGACAACTGCAGGTCGGACTGGTCCAGCGCCGTGCGCATGCGCTGGCGCTCGGGGTCGACCTCCGCCTCGGCCAGACGCAGCTTGGGCGTGCGCACGCGCTTGCGGTCGAGGATGTAGGCGTGGCCCACCGCCACGCCCGGGGAGGCGCCGATGCCCTTGAGACTCAACGTGGGGGAGGCCTGGCTGCTCACGTGTCCTTCTTCGTGCGGGGCGGAGGTCCGCCGTGGGGGGGCTGTCAGTTCGACTCGCCGAAGCGGTCGGCGATGAGCTTCTTGATCTCCAGGAGGCAGGCGTCCGCGTCGTCGCCCTTGCAGGTCACCGTCACCTGCATGCCCAGGCCCGCCGCCAGCATCAACACGCCCATGATGGACTTGGCGTTGGCGCGCTGGCCCTCGCACTCGAGCGACACGTCGCTCTTGAAGCGGTTGGCCACCTTCACCAGTTGCGCCGCCGCCCGGGCATGCAGCCCGAGGGTGTTGACGATCTCGAATGTCCCTTCGGCCACGCTCGCCATTGCCAGTCCCGTTCTCCCGAGTCGTCCTACAAGAAGGCCCCGGCCCCACAGGCCAGGACCGCGGCGACATACAACACCACGTAGCTGGGCACCCGTCGCGCCACCAGCACGTACGATAGCGCCCCGAGGGCCAGACAGCCCACGGATAGCAGCGGCGTGAACCAGCCCCCGGCGCGCAGGCCGAAGGTGACGGCCAGCCAGGCCGCGAGTCCGCCCGCGCACGCCGCGCCCACCATGCGCAGCTTCGCGCCCCGGCCCGGCAGGTTGACGCGCGCCACCGCCTCCACCAGCCGGTCCCCGAGCAGCAGGCCCAGCAGGTAGAGCCGCGCCCGGAGCGTGAAGTGCACCCCGTTGTAGAGCAAGAGGAAGAGGCCCACCGCCCACACGCCCACCAAGGGCACCAGCGCCGCGCTCACCGCGCCGGTGGCTGGTTTGAGTGACAACCAGAAGAAGCCATCCCCCAGGGCCGCCAGCGGGCCCATGAGCGCGGCCTTGAAGGCCACGACCTTGTCCGGGGACTCCTCGCCGCGCGCCACGCGCTGCTCGTGGTGGAGCACGCCGCCCACGATGGCCGCCGCCACGTAGGGGTGGGTGTTGAAGAAGACGAGGTGGCGGCGCACCGCCTCCTCCAGGGCCTTCTTCTCCGGGTAGAGCCGCTCCAGGGCCGGGTAGATGGCGTAGGCCAGTCCCAGGTTCTGCATGCCCTGGGGATTCCACGAGGCCTGCAGGAAGAGCGAGCGCAGGAAGACGCGCAGCAGCACGCCGCGGGAGAGCACGGGCGGGGCCGTCATGCACGCTCCTTGAGCACCGCCAGGAGCACCACCAGGAGCACCGCCAGACACACGGCGCCCGCGCCCAGCAGCGCATAGAACGAGGCGCGCTTGGCGTGGCTGCCGCGCGCGGCGATGGCGGCGCAGACCGCGGCCATGGCGGGGTAGGCCCAGTCGAGCCCCCGCAGCACGGGCAGGGGCAGGCGCGCCACCCAGGGCCCGAGCCCCCAGCCCACCAGCGCGCACGCGGAGGTGATGGCGCCGAAGACGACGAAGTGCGGCCACACGCCCCACAGGTTCTGGCGCATGGCGCGCGTGAGCTCGCCCGCCTCGGCCAGGAGGAGCGCCTTCTTGGCCAGCCGCGCCGCGTAGCGCTCCAGCCGCCGATCCACCCAGCGCCCCACCCGGCCCAGGCCGATGAAGAGCAGCACCGCGGTGGACCAGAAGAAGGGCTCGGAGGAGGGCAGGCCGCCCACGCCGCCCTGGGACAGCCACCACGCGTTGGACATGCCCGCCGCCGCCGCCGAGACGCTCGTGGCCGACAGCGTGTCGTGGTCCGGCAGGGAGGCTCCCAGGTTGGCGCCGCCCAGGTGGAACAGCTCCAGGAGCAGCCCCACGAACAGGCCCGCCTGAACGTCGTCGAGCAGGCCGCCCATGATGGTGGCCGCCACCAGCGGCCGGGAGAACATGGCCTGGAGGAAGGCCTTGCGCTCCACCGCCACGAGGCCGCCCCAGATGCCGGCGAGCGCCACCTGGGTCCAGCCCACGCCCACGCCCTAGCCCGCCCTGGCCCAGCGCTCGCGCAGCTCGCTCAATTCCACCGGCTTCTCCGAGGGCACCGCCCGAGCCTCCACGTGCGTGCCGCCCTCGCCCAGCCGGGTGAGCGTCTGCACCTCCGCCTCGGTGAGGAACACGGACGCGGACACCTGCCGCCGGCCCGTGGCGAAGTGCACGTTGCCCAGGTTCAGGTGCTCGAGCTTGAGCCCGTGGGTCAGGCAGAAGGGCGCCGCGGCCACGTCCCGGAGCAACAGGAGCGTCTTGAGGGCATCGCGGGAGAGGGCCGGGAAGTCCACCTGGGCGAGCGGGAGGATCAGCACCTCGACGGCGCTCGGCACGGCCAGCGCCATGGCGGCGCGGACCAGGGGGCTCTCGGACGCCTCATCGTCGGCCACGACCACCCGGGACACCTTCAGGTGGGGTAGCCAGGCCTCGACGACCTGTCCATGGATGAGGCGATTGTCGACACGGACCAGGGTGATCACAGCACTCTCGAATCGCCCACCCGGCGGGGCCCGTCAAGTTCGCTGAGCGCTCTGTTGCTGCTGCTGACGCTGCTGGGCTTCCCTCAACAGGGCCGAGGCGCAGGTGATGTTGCGCTGGCCATGGGAGGCGAGCTGCGCGGCCATCTCCGCGAGCGGCATCTGCTCCGAGCGCAGCGAGTTGGCCTTGAGCAGCATGGGCAGGTTGACGCCCGCGAGCACCTCGAGCAGCCCCTGACAGCGCTCCGAACACATCATCAGGGATTCCTTGCAGGGAGTGCCGCCGAAGAGATCGGCCATGACGATGACGCCGTCACCCTGATCCACCTCGGTCACCGCCCGGCGCATCTTCGCCCGGAGATCTTCCAGGGAGGTGCCCGGTTCGATGTTGCAGGTAGCCACCGCGGACAATTTGCCCACGATCTGCTCAGCAGTCGTCACCAGCTCGTCCGCCAGACGTCCGTGTGATGCCACTACGAGGCCGACCATGATCACCTCTCACTCAAGCAGCCCCCCGGGGTTGCCTGACTACGCCTGAACGGTTCGACGCGCAACTCCGGACGAAAGTTTCCGCTGATATCCAAGCCGACGCCCTACCCCAACCCACCTGCTCCCCCATCGGCTCCTGAGAAGAAGGTAAGGCCAAATGACCGTCTCCGCCCGAGATTTCACTCGGGAGGCGCGCTCGGGCTGTCGGCTGGCGGACGAGGGGGCGAGGGCCCCTCGTCCGGCGTGGCCCGGCGCGTCATTCCTTCTCGACGTCGCGGTGCCACAGTTGCACGCGCGTCTGATCGCCGGCGAGCCGCTGGCTGAGGGACTCGGCGATGGCGACCGAGCGGTGTTTGCCGCCGGTGCACCCGAGCGCCACGGTGAGGTAGGCCTTGCCCTCCTTCTGGTAGCGCGGGAAGAGGAAGCGGCAGAGGTCCACCACCTTCTCCATGAACTGCTGGGTCTCCTCGCGGTCCATGACGTAGGCGGCCACGCGCGGATCCTTGCCGGTGAGCCCCTTGAGCTCGGGGACGAAGTAGGGGTTGGGCAGGAAGCGCACGTCGAGCACCAGGTCCGCCTGGGGCGGCACCCCGTGGCGGAAGCCGAAGCTCATGACGGACAGGGCGGGCCCGCTGGCGGGCTCGGGGTTGAAGCGCCCCTGCACCATGCGCTTCAAGTCGTGCACGTTGAGCACCGACGAGTCGATGACCTGGTCGGCCAGCTCGCGCAGATCCTTGAGCCGCAGGCGCTCGGCGTGCAGGCCCTCGGCCACGGTGCCCTGGGGCGCGAGCGGATGGCGGCGGCGCGTCTCGCTGAAGCGGCGGATGAGGCTGTCGTCGCTCGCGTCCAGGAAGAGCACCTCCACGTGGTGGCCCACGCGGCGCACGTCATCGAGGATGCGCGGCGCCTCGTGCAGGAAGATGCCCTCGCGCGCGTCCACCACGATGGCCAGGTGCTCGAACTGGCCGCCGCCGGCGAGTTCGGTGAGCTTGGGCAAGAGCAGCACGGGCAGGTTGTCGATGCAGAAGAAGCCCACGTCCTCCAGGGCGCGGATGGCGGTGGACTTGCCCGAGCCGGACATGCCCGTGATGACGACGATGTGCTTGGCCGGGGTGTTGCTCACTCGACTTCCTCCCGCTTGGAGCGGCGCGTCGCCCCCTCGGCGATGGCGCGGTTGAGACGCTCGGCGAACTCGCGCGCCGAGTGGTGGCCCTGCTGCTTGAGCAGCTGGTTGCGCGCGGCCACCTCGATGATGGTCGTCATGTTGCGGCCCGGGCGCACGGGCACCACCGAGAGCGGGACGTCCACGCCCACGATGTTCATGAAGCGGTCCTCCACGCCCAGGCGGTCATACTCCTGGTTCGGATCCCACTCGTGCAGCTCGATGACGAGCTCGATGAGCTTGCGCTCGCGCACCGCGGACACGCCGAACAGGTCCTTCACGTTGATGATGCCCAGGCCGCGGATCTCCATGTGGTGGCGGATGACGGCGTTGCCCGTGCCGTAGACGCCCTGGCGCCGGCGCGTCACGTCCACGATGTCATCGGCCACCAGCCGGTGGCCCCGCATCACCAGGTCCAGGGCGATCTCGCTCTTGCCGATGCCGCTCTTGCCGAGCAGGAGGATGCCCACGCCGAACACGTCGATGAGCACGCCGTGCAGGCTGCTCGACTCGGTGAGCGACTCGTCCAGGAAGGCCTGCACCTGCTGGATGAAGGCGCTGGAGAGCAGCGGGGTGCGCATGAGCGTGAGCCCGGCCTTCTCGCACGCCTCGCTCAGGGCCGGGGGCGGCTCGATGCCCTTGGTCACCACGATGCACGCCAGCTCCTCCTCGAAGAGCGAGTCGAGCACCTCGTGCTGCCGCTCGAGCGGGAGCGTCAGCAGGTAGGACACCTCCGTGTTGCCGAAGACCTGGACGCGGTGGGGGTGCAGGTGCTCGGTGAAGCCCGTGAGCGCCAGTCCGGGCTTCTGGATGCGCGAGGAGTTGATGCGCCGCTGCCGACCGCGCTCGCCGGCCACCAGCGTGAGCTGGAGGTCGAACTCGCGGTCTTCGAGCAGCTGGGATACGCGGATAGAGTTCATCGGCCCCCCGTGGAATATCACCCGACGGGCCTTTTGCGTGGTGAACCCTTCATGCCTGCCTCCTTCCCCCATCCCGACGCCCCCCCCCCGGAGTCCCCCATGGAGGACTCCGTGGAGTCCCCCACGGAGCGGCGCCTCGGCCTCGTGCTGCTCGGGGTGGTGCTGGGGGTGGGCGCCGCGCTCCGGGTGGGCTGGGCCCTGTCCGAGGACGGGCTGTACTGGCCGGACGAGGTGTACCAGAGCCTGGAGCCCGCCCACCGGCTCGTCTTCGGCTACGGCCTGAGGGCCTGGGAGTACATCGAGGGCGCCCGGACGTGGGTGCTGCCGGCGCTGGTGGCCGCGTGCTTCGAGCTGTCCCGGGCGCTGGGGCTGCCCGAGCCCCGGGGCTACCTGGGCCTCACCCGGAGTGTGTTCGGATTGATGGGGGCCGCAACGGCCTGGGGCACCTGGCGGCTGGCGCGGGGGTATGGGGCGTCCACGCTGACGGCCGCGGCGGGGGCGGCGCTCTTCGCGCTGGGGTCGGTGCCGGTGTACTTCGCCCCCCGGGCCCTGAGCGAGAACGCCTCGGCGCTGCCCGTGGTGCTCGGGCTCGCGCTGGCCCTGAGCCCGGGGGCCTCGCGCCGGGCGGTGCTCGGGGGGGCGTCGCTCTTGGGGGTGGCGGTGCTCCTGCGGCTGCAGAACGGCGTCTTCTGCGTGGCGCTGCTCGGGGTGCTGGGCGCCCGGCGCGAGTGGCGCCGGACGGGGGAGGCCCTGGGGGTGCTCGTCGTGTGGGCCGGGGTGCTGGGGCTGATGGACCGGCTCACCTGGGGCCACTGGTTCCAGTCCGCCCGCGTCTACCTGGACTTCAACCTGGTGCGCGGCATGGCGTCCAACTGGGGCACCGCGCCCTTCGCCTACTACCACGTGGTGCTCGCGCGCTCCCTGGGGCCCACGCTGTGCCTCGTGACGCTCGGCCTGGGCGTGCTCGCGGCGCGGCGGGCCCCGGGGCTCTTCCTGCTCGCGCTCGCCTTCTGGCTGCTCCACGCGCTGCAGCCCCACAAGGAGCTGCGCTTCCTTTTGCCCGTGCTGCCCGTGTTCGCGGCGCTCGCGGGGGTGGGGCTGGAGGTGCTCCGCGGCGCCCTGCCCCCCTCGCCGGTGCGGCTCGCCCTGCCGCTCGGGCTCGGGGTGCTCGCGGGCCTGTCCGCCACGCGCACCGGACGGCTCACCTTCGGGGACATCGGCCAGTACGAGCACGAGAAGCCCCGGGCGAGCGCCTGGGACGACTTCGGCACCGTCAACCGGCTGCTCATCGCCGCCGGCCACCAGCCGGACGTGTGTGGCCTCAAGCTCGAGCGCCTGCACGTGGCCTGGAGCGGCGGCTACAGCTACTTCCACCGGGACGTGCCGCTCTACTCCGGCCAGGGGCCCGGGCGCGGCGCGGGCGTCTACAACTACGTCATCACCCCCACGGGCCTGTCCGGCGCGGGCACGGTGGTGGCCACCCAGGGCCCGTTCGCCCTCGTGCGCCTGGGTGACCGGTGCGCGCCGGACCGCGGCTGGAGCTCACGTCTGCCCTGAGTCCGCGCGGCCCCCCTGGAGGAAGCGCCGCAGGTCCTCCCGGGTCACCCGCCCCCGGCGCGCCCCGTCCCGCACGGGCAGCGTGTCCACGCCCCGGATGTCCATGACGCCCAGCGCGTCCACCACGCACGTGCGCACCGGCAGGGGGGCCCCCTCCGCGCCCGGGAGCGTGGCGGCCTCGGGCTCGCCCCAGCGCACCAGGCAGTCGATGGGCCGGCGCCGGAGCCGGGAGGGCTCCACCGCCGCGCGCCGCTCCACGAGCGCATGGCACAGCGCCGAGGCGAGCGTGCACGTCACCATCAGCGGCAGGATGATGGCGTAGTCGCCGCTCAGCTCGTACACCATCATCAGGCCCGTGAGGGGCCCGCGCGTGAGCGCCGCCACCGCGCCGCCCATGCCCACCAGGGCGTAGGCCCCGCTGGGCGCCGTGGCCCCGGGCCAGAGCGCGTGCAGCACCTCGCCGAAGGCCCCGCCCGCCAGGGCCCCCATCACCGTCATGGGGAAGAACGTGCCCCCCGAGCCTCCCGAGCCCAGGGTGATGGTCGTGGCCACCAGCTTGAGCGCGCAGCCCGCCGTCAACAGCCCCAGCGACAGGCCCCGCGCCGCGGCGGCGTTGATGGCCTCGTGCCCGGTGCCCCACACCGCCGGGTGCACGAGCGCGAGGCCCCCCACCACGAGCCCCCCACAGGCCGCGCGCGCCGCCAGGGGCCGCGCCCCCACCCATCCGCTCAGCCGCCCCGGCCCCCGCCCCTGGAAGAAGCCCTCCACCCCGTGCAGCAGCCGGAGGAAGGCATACGCGAGCAGGCCCAGGCCCAGGCCCAGCGCCCCGTAGAGGAGGATCTCCCAGGCGCTCACCAGGCTGTAGGCCCCCGGCAGCACCCGGGGCGCGCCCCCCATGACCCCCCGGCCCACCAGCGTGGCGGTGACGCTCGCGAGGATGATGGGCGACAAGACGCGCAGGTGGAACTCGCGCAGGATGATCTCCAGGGCGAAGAGCGCCCCCGCGATGGGCGCGTTGAAGGACGCGGCGAGGCCCGCCCCCGCCCCACTGGCCAGCAGGATGGACAACTCCCGCCGGGAGAAGCCCAGCGTGCGGCCCACCGCCGAGCCGAACGCGGCCCCTCCGAACACGAGCGGACCCTCGCGGCCCGCCGAGCCCCCCGTGCCAATGGTGAGCGCGCTCGCCACGAGCTTGAGCACCCCGTCCCGGCCCGGCAGGTGCCGCTCGTGCTCCACCGCCTGAACCACCTCGGGCAGCCCGTGGCCGAGCATCCGCGGCCGATCCCTCAACACGTGGCCCACCACCAGGCCCCCCACCATGGGCAAGAGCGGCACCAGCCAGGGCCGCAGCCGCTCCATGTCCCGACCCCCGTCGTGCAGCGGCCCCAACACGGTGTTGGCCGCCGCCAGGGCCACCAGCGGGTAGTAGAGCGCCAGGGCCCCGAGCACGAGCAGGCCCAGCACCCGCAGGCGCCGCCGGAGGTCGTCCCCGCCCGCGCGGCCGCGCAGCCCCCGCGCGAGCACCAGCGCCCCCACCCCCAGCGGCACCCCCACCCACAAGAGCCCGGGCTCCCAGCGCGCGCCCGCCAAGGCCTGGCCCCACTGGCCACGCGTGGCCGAGTGGGGCCTCAGCGCCTCCATCACCCGGGGAAACCCCAGCGCCAGCCCGCTCACCAGCCCGATGAGGTGGACGAACAGCCCCGCCACCAGGCCGCTGTAGAGCCCCACCACGGCCCCCGCCACCGGCAGCACCGACGGCCCCGGCAGCCGCAGCCGCTCCAGCACCGCCAACCCCCTCGCTCCCCACCACTCCCGCTCCCGGGTCGAATCCATGGGCCCACATGCACGTTGATTGATGCTCCAACGGTCTCAACTCCCCCGCGGAAGGGAAGCCCCGGGCCCTCCTGGACTTCCGTCGGTGGACACTCGCCCGACAGTGCCCGACACACCGCCCGAGCGGCCAGGCGAGCCCCCGTGGCGTGGCGGCCTGGGCTCCGGCGCGCACCTACCTTCCATGACAGGTGTGGAATCTTTTCGAGAGGAGTCAGGGCATGAGACGCGGACTGACGTGGGTGGTGGCGGTGGGACTGGGGGGCGCGTTGTTGGCCGGGTGCAAGGAGCAGCCCGAGAACCAGGCGGGCCCGCCCTACGAGCCCCTGAAGCAGAAGTACCAGAGCCCGGCGGCCAGTGAGTCCCAGCCCATGGGGCCGGGCATGGGCGGCTCGGGGGGCTCGGGCACGGGGCGCACCGGCGGGTGGATGCCGCGCGTGCCGGAGCAGGGCTCGTCGGACAGCACGACCAACGCCCAGCAGGGGCCCTACTCCATCGATCGGCCGCAGGCCATGCCGCGTGAGCGTGGCACGGCGCCCTTCGGCGTCGGCGCGGGCACGGACACCTCGCGCCAGATGGCCGAGGAGCAGCTCAAGACGGAGTGAGGGCCGGCCGACGGGCCCGGGGCGCGAACAGGCGCGCGCCCGAGTCCGTCACGGCCACGTCCATGGGCACGCCGTACAGGTGCTCGAGGCGCTCGCGCTGGAGGACCTCCGGCGCGGGCCCCGCGGCCTGCGCGCGCCCCTGACCGAGCAGCAACACGTGGGTGGCGAAGGCCGCCGCGAGGTTGACGTCGTGGAGCACGGCGATGGCGCCCAGCCCCATGTCCACCCGCGCCCGGACCCGCTCGAGCGCGCCCACCTGGTGGGCCACGTCGAGAAAGGCCGTGGGCTCGTCCAACAAGAGCAGCTCCGGTCGCTGCACCAGCGCGCGCGCCAGCAGCACCATGCGCCGCTCGCCGCCCGACATGGCCTCGCAGGCGCGGTGCGCGAGCGCGCCCACCCCCAGCTCGTCCAGGGCCGCGTGCGCCAGGGCCTCGTCCGCCGCCGAGGTGAGGCCCCACAGGCCCAGGTGCGGACCCCGTCCCATCAACACCAGCTCCAGGCCGCTGAAGCCCTCCGCGGGCTCGAAGTCCTGCGGCACCCACGCCACGCGCCGGGCGAGCGCCCGGGACTCCCACGCCGCGCGGGCCTGGCCCGACAGCCGCACCTCGCCCCGCGTCCAGGGCCCGAGCCCCAACACCGCGCGCAGGAGGGTGCTCTTGCCCGCGCCGTTGGGGCCGAGCACCGCCCACAGCTCCCCGGCGCGCACCCGCCAGTCCACGTCCTGGAGCACGGGCGAGGCACCGTAACCGGCGCTCAGGCCGCAGAGCTCCAGCAGCTCGCTCAGGAGCCGTTCCTCTTGTTGCTCAGGTCGCGCTGCAGCGCCCGCACTTCCCGCACGAGATCCTCGTCCTCGCTGTCGGCCGCCTGTTGCACCTCGGACTCGAGGCTGCGGTAGCGCGTGCACAACATCCCGAAGTTCTCGCACCCCGCGTCCTGGGTGAGCTTGAGGTAGAGGCCCCGCGTGCGCGCCCATTCCTTCTGCAGGGTGCCCTGCTTGTTGGAGCGCGGCGGCTTGCGCACGGACTTGGGGGCCGCCGACGCCGAGGCCTGGGCGCGAGGCGCGGCGGCCAGCGGCGCGAGCATGTCATCCTCCTCCAGCGGGGCCGGCGCGGCCGCGAGGCTCCCCGCGTCCGCCACCACGCCCGCATCGGCGGCGGCCGCCGCGGCGATCGCCGAGGCGCTGGGGATGGGCCGCGGCTCGGGGGCCCCGGCCGTCGAGGCATCGGGCGCGTCGAGCCCGGGCGCGGCGGCCAGGTCGGAGGGGGGTTCGGCGGGCTCGAGCTCGGCGGGCTCGAGCTCGGTGGGCGCGGGCACCTCGGGCACGGGCGCCCGCGCGACGACGGCGGGCGGGGCCGACGGGGGAGGCCCGGCGGGCGCGAACATCCCCTGCTGCCAGAGCCACCAGGCGCCCACGCCCGTGCCGAAGCCCAGCACGGCGACGCCCACCCACAAGCCCACCCGCGAGCGGCGCGGCGGCGCGGGCACCCGCGCGGCGGGCACGGAGGGGGGCGTGAGGGACTTGTTCGCGTCCTCGGAGGTGACGTCGTCGTCGACGGCCGCGGGGGGCGAGGCCATGAGCCGCGGCGGCGCGGCGGGCGCGCGGGGCGCCACCGCGGGCAGGCCCGTCGCCGTCACGCGGCGCCGGGGAATCTTCGTGCTCCCGGAGCGGGGCCGCTGGGCCGCGGGCACGTCGTCCTGCTCGCCCTCGCGCATGAGCGAGGCGTCCAGCACCACCCGGGGCTGCGTGTCCTGGTGGTAGACGTCCGAGGACGGCACCGCCCGCACCTTGCCGGACGGCGGACGCGGCATCTGGGCACGCGGCCGCGTGTCCTCCAGGACGTCGCTCTCGCTCAGGTCCAGCGTGCCGACGATGGGCTCGCCGAGTTCCTCCTCCGCCGACTCCTCCTCCGACTCCGACGCGGCCTCCGCGTACCGCGGATCCTCCTCCGGTGGCAGGGGCACCGCCCAGTTCGGCGTGTTCTCGATGGGCGGGGGCGCGTCGGGCTCCTCCTCGTCGAGCAGGGCCTGGGGCACCCGGGGGGCCTCGAGGGTCGGGTGGCTCGTGGGCGCGGGGCCCATGCCATACGCCGGTGCTGGTGGTGGAGGCGGTGGCGGCTCCGGCGCCGGCTCGCGCCGCGTCTCGTCGAGCGACTCCAGGGCGACGGCGGGCCGGGTGGGCTCGTCCATCATCACCCCGGGCCGGGTGGGCTCGTCCACCATCACCCCGGGCCGCGTCTCCTGATCGTTGCCCGCCACGCCGCCCTCGCGCGTGCGCGGCGTGGGCTTGAAGGACAGCGCCTCCACGGGCCCATCCAGACGGATCGTCTTGGGCGGCAGCGAGGCCATGGGCCGGGGCGGCGCCCCCTCCGGCATGCCGATCACCTCGGGCTCCGGCTCGGGCGCGCGGCCCACCTCGCGCAGCATCACCAGGAGCCGCCGCTCGGCCATGTACTCCGAGGAGAACAGCTCGTGCATGAACCGGCCGATGTCCTCCGGCCCCGAGTCGGCGTCGTGCGCCAGCAGGCAGGCGTTGAGCCGGCCGCGCAGCTCCTCGGCGTTCTGGAAGCGCTGGGTCGGGTCCACCGCCAGCGCCTTCATCACCAGGTCGGACACCGCCGCGGGCACCCCGGGCGCCACCTGCGCGAGCGGCGCGATGTTCGGGTGCGCCACCGCCGACATCATCTCGCCGGGCGGCAACAGGTCGAAGGGGTTCTGGCCCGACAGCATCTCGTAGAGGCACAGCCCCACGGCGTACAGGTCGCTCCTGCGGTCCACCGGCAGGTGCCGCGCCTGCTCGGGCGACATGTAGAGGAACTTGCCGAGGATGATGCTCGGGTTCGTCTTGGCCGCGCTCAGCCGGCTCTTGGCCAGGCCGAAGTCGATGACCTTCACCTCCCCCTCGTAGGAGATGAGGATGTTCTGCGGCGAGATGTCCCGGTGCACGAGGTTGAGCTCCCCCTCGTCATCCCCCTTCTTGCGGTGCGCGTAGGCGAGCGCGTCCAGCACCCGGCCCATCACGAAGAGCACGAAGGACAGGGGCAGGGTGCGCTGCTTGTCGCGCGCCCGCGCCGCCACCTTGCGCAGGTCCTTGCCGTCCACGTACTCGAGGGCCATGAAGGCCTCGCCCTCTTGCAGGCCCATGTCCAGCACCTGCGCGATGGAGCCGTGCGACAGCTTCACCAGCGTGCGCGCCTCGCCCACGAAGCGCTCGACGAACTCGGGGTCCGCCGCCAGCTGCGGGAGGATCTTCTTGATGACGCACAGCTTCTCGAAGCCCTGCATCCCCTCCAGGCGGGCGAGGAAGATCTCCCCCATGCCACCCGTGGCCAGTTGGGTCAGCAGCGTGTAGCGACCGAACGGCACGGGCCGGAACGGACGCAGTCGTGCATTCGAGGACGACGGATTCATGCCGGGGGTGGGCTTCTCGGGCTCACGAGCGGGGGGACTCCCATGTTCTCATTGAATGGGGGGCCAGCGCGAGTCTTCCACCCCTCTTGCCCACCCTCCCCCGAACTCCCCTACACCCACCCACCTCACCTCACCCCGGGATTGGTGAGCTGGGGCACGTCCTCGTCGATGACCTCGAAGGCGGCGACCTTGTCGCGCGGGGGCAGCAGGCGCTCGCCCAGGGGCATCACGTCGAAGCGGGCGCCGATCACCGCGAGCGTCTTGCCGGTGACGAGCAGCTGGCCCGGGGTGGCGGTGGTGGCCAGGCGCGAGGCCAGGGTGATGCCCTCGCCCACCGCGGAGAAGCAGGGGCGGGAGTCGGGGCCCACCATGCCCACCAGGGCCTTGGTGGTGTTGATGCCCATGCGCAGCCCGAAGCGCTCCTCCACGGGCAGCCGCGCCACGTAGCGCTCCCAGTCGGCGCGCAGGGCGAGCGCGGCACGCACCGCGCGCACCGCGTCGTCCGTCTTGGCCTGCAGCGCCCCGAAGACGGCGCGCAGGCAGTCGCCGAAGAAGCCCTCCAGCGTGCCCTCGAAGCTGAAGACGAGCCCGCCCAGGCGCGTGTGGAAGTCATTGAGCAGCGCCGAGGTGCGCGTGGCCCCGAGCCGGGCGCTCATGGCGCCGAAGCTGGCGAGCTCCACGTGCAGCACGCTGACGGTGCGCTCCTCCAGGCCGGGCAGCTTCTGCGCGGCGCGCTGCAGCTCGCCCACGCGCCGCTCGGCCACGTCCGGGGCGTGGAAGCGCTCCAGGTGCACGCGCAGGGGCGCGGGCCCGGCGGGCGTGGGCGCCGGCGCGGGCGGCTTGGAGAACTTCTGCACGCCGGCGGCCACCAGGTGCGCCACGGCGGTGCACGCATCGAGCATCACCTCCAGCTCGGTGTCGCTGCGCGCCGGGGCGTTGACGTAGAGCACGCCGGTGAAGTGCGGCTCCTGGCCCACGGGGATGCAGAGCACCCGGCCCACCCCGTAGAGGATGACGCTCTCGCGGCTGGCGAAGCGGCGATCATCCTTCACGTCCCCCACCAGCAGCGCGCGGCCCTGGCGCAGCGCCTCGTCGATGATGGCGTCCGAGACGGGCACCTCGCCCTGGGCCAGCTTGCCGCGGTGGCGCACGGCCGCGGGCACCAGCACGCCCGTCGAGTGGCGCAGGAGCACCACCGCCGTGGTGGCGTCGATGCGCTCGAGCACCCGGTCCATGGTGACCTGGAGGAAGGCCGTCAGGTTGTCCGCGGTGGCGAGCGCCTCGGAGGTGCGGAAGAGCAGGAGCAGCGTCTCGAAGATGCCCCGCGACGGCGCGCCCAGCGGCGCCACCGGCACGGCCACCGGCGCCGCCGGCACGGGCGCGGCCAGCGCGTTCGAGCCCTGGGTGGACGGACCGATGTTGTCCAGCGCCCGCAGCAGGTCCACGTTCTTGATGTTCTTGGCGAGGATGACGGAGGGCCCCACGTCATCCCCATGGCCGAAGCGGCGCACGCCTCCGGCGCTCAGGTCCACCATCTCCGTGGCGGCGTTCTCCAGCTGCTGCGGCTGGCGCACCGACAGGGTGTTCTCCCCGAGCGACAGCGTGTCGCCCACCTTGAGCGGGGTGCCGCCCTGGAAGGACACGCCGTTGATGCGGCTGCCGTTGCGGCTGCCCAGGTCCTCGACCCGCAGCTTGTAGCCTTCCACGACCAGGCGGGCATGGCGCCGGGACACGAGGTCGCCCCCCAGCACGATGTCGTTCTCGTCCGCTCGTCCGAGGTGCGTGATGCCCTCGGGCAGATCGTAGGAAGTGTCGAAATAACCGGGGCCGTTGATGATGATCTGCCACATCGCGCCGCGCAGCCTACACGACCCGCCGCCCGCATTTCTCGGGGGGCCCCAACGATCCTCGCCCGAGTTCCACGTGTTCTCCGGAAGTCCTGGAAACGCACCCACGCGCGAGCGGAAGACAGCCTGGCGGCCAAGGAAAAGACTGGCCGCCAGCTCAGGGCGTCCTCACTCCGTGCAGAGGGGCTCGCCATGCACCACGGCGATCGCATCCAGGTCGAAGCCCCCAGACGCGCCGCTGTAGTAGTTGGCCCCGCTGTCGCGGATGCGCACGAAGCGCGCCCGCGGGACGCCCAGGGTGGCCAGGTCGAAGCCATCGCCGCCCGCCACCGCCGGATCCGTGGCGCTCACGCCCGAGTCCGGCGAGGAGAACACCGGCTTGACGCCCGCACACCCCGGGTAGCCCCCGGCGCGATCCGTGAGCGCGCAGGGAAACTCGTGCCACGTCTGGCCGTCCTCGCTCACCGCGACGAGGCCCGTCTCCACGAAGCTGCCGAAGGGGTTCTCGAAGACGAGCAGGTCCACGCCCGGCCCGTCCACGATGGCCAGCGAGGTCAGCTCGAGGACGATCTCCCCGCGCCGCCCGAGCGACAGCACGTCCAAGGAGCCCATGACGGCGCCGCCCCCTCGGGGAGGGCCGAGCACGATGTCCGGGAAGCGGTCCTGCCCGAAGCCGGCCGCGTCCCCGGGCGTGAAGGACACGACCCGGCCCGCGAAGGGGTTCCGATCGGTGTCACACACCCGGGGCTCGGACTCGGACTCCGGCGCCCCACACCCCGCGACGAGCAGGGCGGGCAGGAGCCAGGCGAAGAGGAAGCGAAGCGCGCGGCTCATGGCGTCGCGTGCAGGCGCACGAGCCTGCGGCCGTTCTTGTCGGACACGCCCACGAGCAGGTCTCCCGCCAGCGGGGCCTGGAGGAGCACGCGGGTGCACGTGTCGGAGGCGGTGAGCACCTTCCTCGACGCGCCCCACGAGGCGCTCTCGCCCGAGGCCGACAGGGGCAGGTAGACCAGGGAGCGGGTGAGCGAGGAGTAGTCCGCGCCATCGTAGAAGCCGCGGCGGATGGCCACGCCCTCGCCGAAGCCCGACACGTCGAGCACGTCCAGCGCCTTGTAGACCAGGGGCGTGTTCGTCCGGCTCAGGTCCAGCGTCCCGAGCGAGTCGACCGCCGCGCGCCAGGTGGACGGGGCCACCGCGTGCAGGAAGTTGCTGGTGGCGTAGGGGTTGTCCGAGGTGGGCGTGCCCTGGGCGTAGCCGAACACGGCGATGTCCGTGCTCGTCCGGGCGTTGTAGCCGCTGTACTCGGCGTTGGCCGGGAACGTGGCCAGCTTCCAGCCCCGGAAGGTCACCTCGCCCGTCGTGAACCCGTAGACGCCGATGGCGTCGTCGAACCCCGAGCCCTCCAGCCCGAAGCCGTTGATGAGGAACACGTCCTTCGTGCCCACGGCGGAGTAGTTGCCCCGGGCGGAGAAGAACGAGGCGGAGCCCGCCCGGAGGGTGTCATGCAGCGCCACGGCGCCCGAGACGTCTGGCCGCGTATAGCCCGTCATCAGCCGCTGGCCATCGCTGGCGATGTAGCCGCCCAGGTACGTGGTCTTCCCCTTGTCCTCCGGGGAGATGACCGACACGAGCAGGGTGGTGCTCGAGGCGAGCGCGGGCCAGGTGCCGAGCGCGTAGAGGCTCGCGTCCGCCCCGTTGAGGCCGTACACGGCGGGCGTGGCCGAGTCCGTCAGGGCGACGACGGCGCCAATGCCCGCGGGCAGCGGCGCGGACTCGGTGGCGGAGAAGCCCGCCTCCAGCCTCAGCGTGCCGAGCTTCGTGTCATGCGGCGCCTGGGCGCAGTCGACCCCCGTGTCCGGCGCGGGATCCGGCGCCGGGAGCACGACCTCCGGCGGTCCGGCGTCCGGCGTGCCCGAGTCGGGCGTTCCGGAATCCGGGGTTCCGGAGTCCGGCGTCCCCGAATCCGGGGTTCCCGAGTCCGGCGTCCCCGCGTCCGGCACGGGCTCGGGCGGGGTGATGTCACGCACCACGCACTGCTCGGCCTCGCAGACGTAGCGCTGGCCGGACAGCGGCCCGTTCTTCTGCGCGCAGTCGTACGCGGTCTCGCACTCCGGTGCGCAGCCCGAGGCCAGCAGGCTCATCAACGCCGCACCCACGGCCCACGGCATCCAGCCCAGCACTCCCGACTTCCTCATGTCCTTCATCATCCAGCTGCTCCTCGCCCCCTCGGGCGTTGGGGCCTCGGCGAGGAGCGGACGGAGGATGCGACGGAGGACACGCCCCGGGGAACGGGACGCAGCGGGACCGCGCATCCGCCGCCTCCCCTCGGAAGCCTCGGTTCGAAGCCGTGCCACGTGGCGGCACGGATCCCAGGTAGGTCTTCGGACTCACGGGCGCGGAAGAGGCAAGCCCCTTCCTCCTAGTGGCCGTCGCTTCCCGGCGCTCGCGATGAGCACCAGTGCATCTGACGGCGGTCGTTCCCGTTCACCGCTGCGGGGCAGTCCCGGACTCGCACCGGGTTCCCTCAAACCCCCATGACGCCATGGAGGAACCAAGGACGAGGGCGGGATATGGCGGCGAGGCTCCTGTTGTCAACACGCGCCTGTCCGCCAGTCGCGGGCGAGCACGCGCGCCCGCGTCGCTATATTGCCCGGTCGCTTGTCGCTGGGGGGAAGACCGTGAAGCCACACATCGCGCTGCTGCCGTTGCTGCTCGTCTGTCTGCATGCCGGACCCGCCGCCGCCCGGACTCCGACGGTGGGCTATTCCAACGAGGGCCTCAAGCTGCTCATGCCCGCGAACATCCGCGTGGCCGAGCAGTTCATCCACGTCACGGTGGACCGCATCCGCATCCACTACACCTTCGAGAATCCGACGACCCAGCCCATCGAGGCCCGCGTCGCCTTCCCCTTCCCCCACATGGACCTGCTGCCGGGCGTGCCGGTGTCCGAGGTGTCCGACTTCCGGCTCTCGGTGGCCGGCAAGCGCCAGGGCACCCGCACCGAGACCGTCTATTGGCTCCAGGGGCAGGAGTACCGGGACCGGACCCAGGTGGACCAGCGCCTGGCGGAGGAGAAGCGCCGGCGGGGCAAGAGCGCCGCGGACGTGGGCGCGAGCCTGCAGCGCTCGGAGGTGTGGGATCAAGTGTTCCCCCCGGGCGAGCGCCTGAGCGTGGACATCACCTACCGGCCCTCGCTCAGCTCGGAAAAGGGCTGGAGCCAGGACACCTACCGCCACCCGCGCATGCGCCAGCGCTTCTGCGTGGACACCGACACCACGAGCACCCTGGACCGCTCCCTGCGGCCCTCGCCCTACATCCCCGTGGGCTTCTTCCAGGGGCCCGAGGTGCACTGGCTGTCCTTCACGCTCGTCACCGGCAACAACTGGGTGGGGCCCATCGGGCTGTTCCACCTCACCGTGGAGAAGCCCAACCCCCAGGCCATCCTCTCCTACTGCATGCGCGGCATGCGGAAGACGAGCCCCACGCGCTTCGAGATGACCCAGAAGAACTACCGGCCGGACCGGGACCTGGACGTCATCTTCTTCCGCCGCTAGCCCGGCACTTCCGGGCGCTCGCGCAGGGCCAGGGACACGAAGCGCTGGTCCGCCTCGTAGACCAGGCCCGCCTCGGCGAGCTCGCCGAGGAACGACGCGACGTCCGCCTCCCCCAGCCCGGTGTGCCCCCGCTCGTTCAGCGCGCGGTGCACCTGGGCCGCGCTCGCGCCCTCCTCGCAGGCGAGCCACGCCTCCGCCTGGGGGCCCTCCAAGAGGTAGCTCGCGTAGCCCACCGCCGCGCGCTCATCCACGATGCGCACGAACCCGGGCCCCCGCCGCCAGGTGAGCCGACCCCGGTCCCGCGCGTGCACCTGGCCCCAGTGCTCCACCGCCCGCCGCAAGCCCCCCACGTAGGCCTCGGGGTCGCGCCCGTCCACGTGCGCGTACTCGAAGTCGTACGCGAGCGCCGCGAGCTGCTCGCCCCGCTGCGGGTATACATGCGGGTAGTGGAAGAGCGGCCCCTCCAGCCGCAGCCCGAAGCGCTCGGGGCTCTGGTGGTAGGGGCTGAAGCGCTGCACGTGCAGGCGCGACAGGCGCGGCGGCTCCAGGTGACTGAGCGCGCCGAGCGACGCGGCCATGCGCGGATACTCCGCCTCGGGCTCCTGGGGAAAGCCGTAGAGGATGTTCCAGCTCACGCGCACGTCGTACTGCGCGCACCACTTGAGCAGCCGCACGTTCTGCCACGCCGCCACGCCCTTGCGCATGAGCTTGAGGATGGGCGTGGACAGGCTCTCGATGCCGGGCTGGATGCGGTGGATGCCCGCGGCGCGCATGTCCCGCACCTGCTGGCGCGTGAGGTTCGCCTTCGTCTCGTAGAAGACGCGCAGGTCCAACCCCCGCTCCTCCAGCCGCGGCAGCAGCTCGCGCAGGTAGCCCAGGTCGATGATGTTGTCCACGGCGACGAAGTCCAGCCACCGGTGGCGCGCCGACAGCTCCTCGAAGTCGCGCAGCGCCCGCTCCACCGACTTGCTGCGAAACGCCATGCTCGAGCCGTTGAGCCCGCAGAACGTGCAGTGCTGCTTCTGCCCCCACCAGCACCCGCGCGCCGTCTCCACCGGCAGCTTCACGTCGGGCACCAGCTCCTGGCGAAAGCCCGTGCGCGAGAGCTCCTCGAAGAAGAAGCCGTAGTCCGGCACGGGCACGTCGTCCATGCGCACCCGGGGCGCCTCGCCCTCCGGCACGGCGACGCCCCGCGCGAGCACTCCCCGCCGGGGCGGGAGCGGCCGCCCGGCGAGAAGGTCCTCCACCAGCTCCACGATGAGCGCCTCCGCCTCGCCCTGCACCACCACGTCCACGCAGTCGAAGGCGTCCAGGAGCCCCTGGCCCATGGGGCCGTCGCAGTTGGCCCCGCCGAACACCACCCGCACGTGCGGGGCGCGCTCCTTGAGCCGCCGCGCGAGCAGCAGCGAGGGCACGTTCTGGTTGAACGTCGTGCTGAACCCCACCAGCGCGGGCGCATGGCCGAGCAGCTCCTCCACGCACGCGTCGATGAAGGCGGGCACCTGCGCGCGCACCGCCTCCAGCCGGCCCAGCAGCCGCGCGGGCAGCACCTCGTCGCGCGCCAGCCGCGCGAGGTAGCGCGCGTCCTCCTCGGGCGCGGACGCGCGGAAGGGCGGCACGGAGAAGAGCCAGTCGCCCAACCCCGCGGACGCCGCGCTGGAGATGGCCCGGTAGTCCAGCAGGCTCAACGCCTCGCCGGGCCCGGTCAGGTGGCGCCGCAACCACTCCATGAAGGTCAGGTTGAAGGACCGCGCCACCGGCACGATGCCTCCGCGCTGGAGCACGCTCGACAACAACCCCAGCGCGATCGAGGGCATCTCCAGGAAGGCCCAGGGCATCGAGACCAGAACGACCCGTCTGTCATGCATGACACACACTCCGGCAACCCCGACACACGGTCACGCGGGGATCCAGCGTGAACCACCCGCCCCTCATTGAGCCGTCCCTGTCAGGAGCGCTATCGTAGCGCGTGGTGCCACAGCGAGGCACGGCCCCCCCCTGCCGGAACTCGTGGCGCCAGGAAGACCGTCATGAACGAGTTGACCGAGACTCCCCCCGCCTCTCCGTCCCCTCTCTCCCTGATTCCCCTGCCCCCGCCGTCGACGCCCGCCGTCGCGCACAAGCCGCTCAAGCTCCAGCGCGAGGACGCGCGCAGGACCGACACGACTCCATCCGACCGCTGGCACGAGATCTTCATCTGAGCGATGGACACGCGGTGGCCCCGGAGCCCCCGCCCCAGGGCCCCGTCTCTCCCGAGCCGAGAGGCGGGCCCTCGCCTGGACCATGACCTCCGCCTCCATCACGCTGGACGACACGCACTGGCCGCTGCTCATCCTGCACTTCGTGGGCAGCCCTTCCCTGGAGCAGTGCCGGGAGTTCTTCGTGCGGAGGACCGCGTACCTGGAGCGCGACGAGGTGCACGTGGGCATCTCGGATGCCACGCACATGAAGCTGCCGCCGGCCGAGTACCGTCAATTGCAGAGCGAGTGGGTGTCCCGGCACCGGGAGCGGCTGGCGCGCACCTTCCTGGGGACCGCGAGCGTCATCGTCGCGCCGGACATCCTCCTGCTCAAGAGCGCGTCCGTGTACCAGCACGCCGCCCTGCCCTACCCGACCATCAACGTCACCACCCTGCGCGCCGGCGTGGCGTGGGCCGCCGACCGGCTCGCGGCGGCCGGCCTCGACGAGGCCACCCGACGGCTGCGGCGGAGCTTCGACCTGGACGGCGAGGCCCCACCGCGCTGAGCGCGCCTAGTCGCCGTTCTCGCTGTCACAGAAGCCCGCGGCCACCGAGCAGATGATGGAGTCGCCGCAGATGATGAGCACGGAGAACACGCAGATGATGCCGGCCGAATCTCCGTTGCCGCCGGCCACCTGATCCAGGCTGTCCTCGGAGAGCGTGCGCACGGTGTTCTTGTTCAGACGGAGCTTGCGGGAGGAGTTCTCGCTCATGGGGGCAGTCCTTGTTGGGGCCCGTCTCAAGTGACGGTGAAGCCAACCTAGGAACGTGCCCCCGAGGGCCCCATCGCCCCCGGGGAGACTCCTACCTTCGACAACCCGCCATTCCAGGAATTCCTGCCGAACAGGCGGACAACGTGGGGGCGGGTCGCAGTCCGCCGCCCTCCGCGCTACCGGCGCCGACTCCGGGTGTGCGGCGACACGTAGGTGCCATCCTTGCGGTGGTAGCCCTTCACATGCACACGCCCGCCGCCCGAGCCCGAGTAGGAGGCGGCCTCGATTTGCGCCGCACGCTCCGCCTGTTCCTCGGCGCGCTTCTTCTCGGCGGCGAGCTGAGCCTCCACCCCTGCGAGGCGCTGCCCGAGGGCCGTGAGCGTGGCCTCGGTGCCATGGCCAGCCTTGAGCAGGCGCCGCAGCCACCCGAGCGCGTCGTCGAGCGCCTGACGCTGCGCGGCCAGGTCCCGGGCGGCGGCGACCCGCGCGAGCGCCTCGTCCCGGCCGGTCTCGAGCGCGGCGAGGTGGGCCGCGCGCGCCGCCGCGAGTTCCTCGGCCGGCGCGCGCGCGGCGGCGGGGCTGGCGAGTTCCTCCTCCACGCAGGGAAAGTCCTGGCCTTTCAGGCACGCCGAGGCCCGGGCGAGCGCCGCGCGGCCATAGAGACCGGGACTCTCCTCGGGCAGCAGGCCCTCGACGGCGCGGGCCATCGCGCCGAGCACGCGCGCATCACCCTCCTTGAACCGGGCATCCGAGGCGGCACGCGTGTTGGCGCGCAGCACGGCGAGGGCCTCCTCGCGCGCGCGCGGGCTGTTCCAGGACTCGCTCACGCGCCGGGCCTGCTCGACCGGGTTCGTCTCCGCGAGGCGAACCTCCACCTGGTGCAGCGCGTCGGCGAGCCGCTCGCTCGCCTCGCGATCGCGTCCCAAGGACACCATCGCGTCGATCTCCTCGCGCGCGCGCAGCCTGTCTCCGGCGTCGAGCGCCGCCTGGGCGCGCTGGGCCGTCGGGCCGCCCAGGCCGAACGCGCCCAGGGCGACGAGCCAACACGCGGCCAGTGCCCCGAACAGCCCCTTCTGCGCGGACGCGGAGCGCGCGGGCGGAGCGAGGAAGCGCTGCCCGGCCGCCTTGAACGCGAAGAAGGCCGCGATCAGCGTCGGCAGCAGGACGAGGGCGGGCTGGCCGTGCTTCGCGAACCACGCATGGCGCGACACGTACAGCCCCCAGAGGAGCAGACCCGCCAGCACCGCGCCGATGCCCACCGCCCAGGACGCCTTCGTCCGCTGGGACAGCGGCGTCCACACCGTCGCGCCCGTGACGGCGAAGCGCACGCCCGCGACCTCCACCACGCCCCGGCCCCGCGCCGTGGCGTAGTTCACCCGGAACACGTCACCCATGAAGGCCTGAACGCGGGTCGACACGAGCCGGTCCTCGACGGCGTTCAGCTGGGGGCGCAGCGCCTCGGGACACGGCTGCGTGGGCGGCTGGACGCCTCCGTCCTCGACGAGCCGGTTCCCCCACGCGCGCGCTGGCGCGTCGAAATCCGCGGGAAGCGTCAGCTTCCCGTGAAGCGCGCTCGCGCGGTTGGCGGGATGGGACTGGACCTGGGTGAGCACCTCCTTCTCGACCGCGAGCCACGCATCCACCCGGCCATCCGCGCCACACGTCACACAGTCGATCTTGCCGGACGTGCACGCGGTGCACTTCACGTCGCCCCGGGCCCGGCACGTGGGGCAGTTCTTCGTGCCGCCCTTGGCCCCCGGCACCCGGCCCGAGCCCGCGCAGCCCCCACACGCGCGGCGGGCCGTGCCCGCGCAGTCGGAGCAGGACCGCTTCTTCTCGCCCTGACAGCCCAGGCACACGGTGACGACCCGGGACTCCCGGGCCAGCTGCTCGGCATCCACCGACCAGGGGTCCACGCGGGAGGGATCCGGCGGCGGCTCGGCATGCGTGGAGCGGGTGGGCGCGCCCGCATCCCAACGAACCACCACCCGCCGCCGCTCGATGACATGCAGCGCGCGCTGGTACGGCTCGGCGGCATGCTCGACCGAGGTGACACTGGCGCGGAACTCGCGCTCCGTGATGCCGTGGCGACTGGCCGCTCGCGCGGCGGCGGCCAGCGCGGACTCCTCGAGGGATGACGGGGATGAGGGAACGACGGGCTCCGGAACCACGGACGAACTCATGCGCGGCATCAAACCCGACGAGCGAGGACAGCCACAATGAGTCGCCCTCCTTGGAGGGAGGAGCTTCCTCGGCTGCTTCCTCGGCGAACGCTCCTGATCATCGGTTCCCCGGGGAGCTCAATGCCCTGAAGCAGGGGTCACTCAGCGCTCTCCCATTTGGAACGATTGCTCAGGATGAGCGGCTTGACGTGTCGCTCCACCTCTTCTCGGCTCCAGGTGCCACCGGGAAAAAAGGACCAGGCGCCCACGGGCGACAACTCCGAGAGTTTCAACCCGAAGGCGGCTCGCAGGTGCTCGATCACGGGCAACCGGATGTCGTTTCCCATCCGCAAGGTGTCACTAATGGCGGCGACCATGTCACAGACGGACGCACCGTTTCTGGCCATCTGGCGAAGTGTCCGCACCAATTCTGGATCCGCCATCAAAAATCCTCCTCGAACAACACGTGCAAGACGGTGTACGCCCCTGGCGTCCCCTGAGCATGCTCGACCCGGGCCTTCTTGAAGCCCCAATCCGCGGCCCACTGACCTGTCTTGGTCTCCTGGATGGCCACTTCCAGGGGCTTGCCGGTGGCCGTGAGCTTGTTGACCTCGCCCAGATTGTCACCGTAGGTCCAGCTCCCGCGGATGGCTTTTATCTTGGAACCATAGTGCTCCACCATCGCCCTGAACATCTTGTACCCATTCAAGGGTGAGTCTTTTCCAGCGGCGACCATGAGTTCGACGATTCCTTTGTCATCGATATCAGCGAGGAGCCCTTTCGAACCGCCCCTGAGCTTGAGTTCGAAAAGGTCCGTTGAGCCCGGAATGGCACGCCGGAGCGCGATTCGCTCAAGCACGCTCTTCGTGGGTTTGCCGAGCTGGTGACCCTCGAGCCGAGCGATGGTCATGACGTCGGCGGCTTCCTGCTCGACCCCCCTCTTGAACGCCGCCTCCAGCTCATCGAGCTGTTTCGCGTCCAACTTGCCGAGGTCGACATGCTCCACGGCCTTTTTCAGGCGCTGTTCCTTCAGGAAGACGTCAAAGCGCCTGATCCCCACCTTGGCGGCGGCATAGCCCAGGTTGACCATGTCACCGAGCAGCTTTGGGTCCACTCCCGCATACGTCGTGACGAGTGTCGCCCGGAGCGACGTGCGGAACTGCTTGATGGCCTTCTGATAGTGGCGCTGGGCACGAGCAGCGGCAGCATGGCTCTGTTTGAGCGCAGCGAGACGAGCGTCGACCTCCTTCCCGGAGGTCGTTGGGAGAGACTCCTTGACCACGGGGCTCCCCACCACCCCCTTGCCGCTCTTGGGTAGGAACTTCTCCGTGGGCAGCTCGTCGGAAGCCCGGGCGATTGCTCGCACAAGCTTGGCCTTCGTGACCGCCGAGACGTGATCCGCAGCGGTCGTCACCTTCCGGGCGAGGTTAAGGACAGTAGGGAACTTCGCGATGAGCTTGCCAAACCTCCCCGCCTTGCCGGCCCACTTCACGAGTGCCGCGGATCCCGTCACCACCGCCATCACGATCTCCGCGATGGCGTAACCCACCACCCACCCTCGAAAATGCCATCTCCGGAGGAGGTCTGGCTCGTACCAGCGCGTACGAAAAGCCTCGAGTCCCACCTCGATCAAGGCATTGAAGTCCAGCGCCTCCACCAGCCCCCAAAGCTTTTCCAGATCCTCGAAGAACGCCCCGGTCAGGAGACTCTTGACGATCTTCCAAAGCAGTTCCACCAACTCGATGATTCCGGTCAACAAGTCCCACAAGGACTCGAGGATGCCGTGGACCACTCCCGCGATGAAGGCCGCGCTCCCCAAGAGAAAATCGCCCACGGACACGGCCGCACGAGTCACATCCCGCCAGAGTTCATGGCTGATGGATCCAGAATGAACCTTTCCCCTCAAGCTCTTGGCGAACTCAGGGCTGGGAACCCAGATGACGTATTTCCCACGTGTCCGCGTCTCGTCCCAAGCAGCATCCTCACTTGATTTGTAGATTCCGCGAAGTTCCTTGCCGCGATTGGATTCAACCAGGACGTTGACATAGTATCTCTCGTCCTGGCCCCAAGAGAGAGCGCTTGCCTTGTAGTGCTTCTTGACGACCTGCAAAGCTCCTTCACCGGGTTGGATTTTATAGAGGATGGCCTGGGGTTCGGGGGGATGGACACTGACGTGCTTTGTATAGACATACCCAAAGCATCCATCATCGAGGGCGACGAAATACCAATCACCCGGGAGTTCATGGCTGACGAAGACGCGGGTGTTGAACGAAAGTCGCTTCTGGATGAAGGCCGCGGGCCCTGGTTTTTCGCGAAGGATCGCCCCCTCTTCATTACGCACCCGGCCAAAACCCATGACCTCCCTTCCAGCGTTGTAGAGAATGGACTCCGCGGCTTGAGTGACAGGTCCCTCGCTTTTGACGACCTGCACTGGCGTGCTGGATGTCTCCGTTTTCGTGGCCTCGATTCTTGCCGCCTGCCAGGCCGAGGGAGGGCGGGCCTGCGACCTTCCACTCGGAATCGTCAGAAGCTGGCCGATGGCGATGCGATTGGCGTCAGCGATTCCGTTCGCCTGCACCAGCGTTTCCACCGAGACACCATGCCGCTCGGCGACCTTGGAGAGCGTGTCTCCCGCACGCACCCGATACGTTGACGACGCCACCACGGGAGGCGGCGCTGACGGTGCTGTCCGGGGGATGCGAAGCACCTGACCACTCCAGAGGCGGTCGACATCGCTGAGTCCATTGAGCCAGGAGAGCTCGGCCAGAGAGACACCATGGCGCCGGGCGATCGCAGACAGGGTGTCGCCAGAGCGAATCCGGTACTCGATGGTGTCCACGAGCTATCCCCCCAATTGGAGCGGGTCGTCTGTCGCTCGACTCCCAGGATAGCGCGGCTCGCCGCCGCTGCGCCATGCCTCCGCCCTGCTCGACACCTACACCTACGTCTCAAGGGGCGCGAGTCAGGGCTGGACGGAGCGGGGCACCGGATCGGGCTTCTTGACGGGCACGTAGCACTTGCCCAGGTACTCGGCCGAGCTGCGAGGACAAGGCGCTGTCTTTGTATGAAGGATCCAGCAACCCCCGCGAAGCTCCACCTCCAGCTCGGGCATACAGGGAGGCTTGCGCTGCTCCTTGAAAGGCGTCTCCGGCATCGGGTAGGCAATGACGTTCTCGGCGAGGTCTTGCCCATTGGTGAAGAGCAAGGACTCACCCAAGGCGCCATCCGCGGTCACCTGATCGAGCACACGCGACCAGAGCAGCAGCGCGAGGCCCGCCGCCAGGGCCGCGCCCGCGAGGCCCCACCGCATCGCCCGGCGGCGGAAGCGAGAGGGCGTCGGCGCCCCGAAGGAGGACCCCTCCCCCCGCTGCTGGTCCAGGAGCGCCAGGGCACCCGCGATGTGGATGTAGGCCAGGGACAGCTCGTGGAAGCTCGGTGCCTGTGCGCCACTCGGCCACCGGGGATGCACGATGAGCAGGTCCGGCTGGAGGACCTGTGTGGTCAGCACCTCCCACGACGAGCGCGGACGCCACGTCATCCCCGGGCCCGGCCGGAGCGCCAGCACGGGCGCGCCCGTCTCGACATGGCGCCCCTCGTGGATCTGCCCGGCATCGCCTGGCAGGTCCTGGCGACGACCCCCTATCTCATACGGCCCGATCCGGCCGCCCTTCCACTCCGAGGACTCACGCATACGTCCGCCTCCTGTCGTTCTGGATTCCTACTCCAGATGTCGGGCCGCTGTATAGACCTGAGTAGTCGTCCCTCCCCCTTGAGAGGGAGAGCCGGAACGGGACGATCCATGCCACGCTCGGCCCGCCCTCCTGG
Organism: Archangium primigenium; assembly: GCF_016904885.1. Lineage (NCBI taxonomy): Bacteria > Pseudomonadati > Myxococcota > Myxococcia > Myxococcales > Archangiaceae > Melittangium > [Archangium] primigenium. Next base: position 1,725,970 of record NZ_JADWYI010000001.1, on the reverse strand, counting down.
TCCTGGAGTTCCTCGTGCCCCCTCGCCTCCCCGACGCCTGCCGCTCCGGTGTCCCTCTCTTGCTCGCGGCGGCGCTCGCCGCCTGCGCGCACACGCCTCCGCCCCCGGCGTTCGTCCGTCCCGAGCCGCGCATCGACGTGGCCCTGCCGCTCCCCATCCCGGGCCCCTGCACGCTCCCGCCCCCCGAGTCCTTCCCCGCCGGAGGCGCCGAGCCCCGGCCCATCATTCAAGGAGGGATCGAGGTGGTGCGCGTCGACGGGGACGCGCGCTTCTCCATGGGCCAGGAGTCCGACCTGGAGTGGCGCACGGGCAGGTCCGACGTCGCGTGGACCCCGGATGGAACGGTGATGGTGACCGCCTCCCGTCAGGGCGTGCTCGTCTGGGACCTGGTTCGCGGCGAGCTGAGGCGCGCCGTGCCGCTGGCCCTGGACCACGAGGCCCGTGTCGAGGTGAACGCGGACGCGACCTGGGCGGCGCTCTCGACGTATTGGCGCGAGGAGTCCGTCGTCGTGTTCCTCCGGCTGGATGGCCTGCCCGGCATGCACGTGCGCGCCGACGACAAGGCGGCTGGCTTCTCCCCGGACGGCCGCTCGATGGACCTCCCATTCAGAGTCGAGGGCATGCGCATGCGCCGCGACCTCACCACGGGCACGTTGACCTCCCTGCCGGAGCCGCCCACGTCGCACGCCCTCGGCCAGGGCACGCACGCGCTCGTCCAGACGGGGGAAGGCACGTGGGAGGTCCGCGAGGAGGCCAGTGGACGGACCCTCCAGCGCTTCACCTCACCCCGAGCCCCCCTAGTGGCCGCGAAGGCCCCCCGCTTCGCCCTCCTGGGCCCCGAGGGACTGGAAGTGTTCGACGCTCCGAGCGGTCAGCGGCTCCAACTCCTGGCGGCCATTCCCCAGACAGCGGGAGGCCAGCCCCCCCTGCTCGCGCTCTCACCGGACGGCGAGCGCGTGGCGGTGTGGCGGCGCGAGACGTCCGAGCACGTGTCGGGGCCCGACGTCACGTCCCTGTCCGTGTGGAACGTGACCACGGGCCAGCGGCTGTGGAGCCAGCCGCTCCCCTACGAGGAGCTCACCGACGACGCCGAACGCACGGCGATGTTCTGGAGCCTCGGGCGCCTGGACTTCTCGGTCGACGGTCGCCGGGTGCGGGTGGACGCGCAGCTCGGTCCGCTCGAGCAACTCCATGACACGGAGACGGGCGAGCTTCGCGCCCCCATCCAGGGGCTGTCCAGCCCACACCACCTGGCCCCGGACTTCCGCGCCGTCTACCAGAAGGGCGGGCTGGTGGCTCTCCCGGGCGCACCCGACCTCCTGCGCACGGCGCGCCTGGCCCCGGTGCTCGCCCGGAGCGCGGACGGGCGCTGGACGGCGTCGCTCGATGCGTCCCGGCAGGTGCAGCTCGAGGGCCCCCAGGGATGCACGGCCCTGGGGGTGCGCCTCGCGAGCGAGCACGACACGGTCACCTTCTCTCCCGATGGCACGCACGTCTACGCCGTCACGAGCGGCTTCCAGCATGGCCACCAGGACGACCCGCCCCGGGTCTACGCATGGCGGACCACGCCCGTGGAGCCCCTGCGGGTGATGGGCCCGATCTCCGAGGGAACCTACGGCACGGCTCACGTCCTGCCTGGCCCCGGACAGGTGATGTTCTCCAGTGCCTGGGGAGACGAGGGTTGGCGGGTGTTGGACGTGCACTCGGGCGCCGAGGTGCGCCGCGGGGCCCATCCGCCCGTGTACCGCGGGGGCCCGCCCGCCTGGAGCAGGGGGTTGTGCTGCCGCGGCTGCATCTACCAGGCATGGAACCACCGCAAGCCGGGCGACACCCCCGAAAGTCTGGGCCCCGCGCCCATCGTGAGCACCCGGGATGGGCGCTCCTTCTTCGCCCCCGGCGACATCCAGCCGACCCATCCCCATGCCCATCTGGAGCTGTTGGATGAGCCACCGTCGCCGCCCCTGCCTTTCATGGACCGCGGCAAGGTGCGCCAGGCATGGCTGCTGACGCGTTGGGAACTGGAGGCGCCGGGCAGGGTCTCCCAGGCGCGGCTCGGAGCGGAGATGACCACCCTCGCGCTCTCCCCCGACGAGCGGCGGGTGGCGGCGGGCCTCGACAACGGCGACGTGGTCGTGAACCGCACGGACACGCACGAGCGCGGTAGGGTGACGGGGCTGCAGAGCGCGGTGGTCGCCCTCGCGTTCTCCGGAGACGGACGGCGCCTGGTGGCCGCGGATCGCGACGGGGACGTGGTGGTCACGGACCACGAGCGGGGCATCGAGGTGGGACGCCTGCGCTTGCCCGTCGATCACGCCGTCCACCTGTGGCTGTCGCCGGACGGGACCGAGCTGCGCGTGGACACCGCCCGGGGCCTGCGCGTCTCCGCCCGGCTCCCGCCGGAGGTCAGCCCCGCGCCGTGAGGCCCAGCACGTCGCGCTCGGAAGCGCCCATCTTCGCGATCGCATAGAAAATGGGGTTACTCAACCCCGAGGAGGCCCGTCCTTTCTTGAAATCTTCGCGATCGCATGGAAAATGGGCCCACTCCCCTTCCCACCAACGGATGACGCCTCCTCCGCGAGCGTCCCTGAGAATCGGACCTCCATGCCCTTGGATGAAGACCCTGGCGCGGGCGACTCCTGGATACGCGCCCTCGCGCAGGCCGTCCGCAAGCAGCGCAAAGCGCTCGGCCTGACCCAAGAAGACCTCAGTGCGCTCGCGGGATGCGGGACCGTTTTCATCCATGACCTGGAGAGCGGGAGAAAACCCACCTTACGACTCAACAAGCTGGTCGATGTCCTCGAAGTCCTGGGTTTGCAATTGACCTTGGAGCCGGGAAAACAACGCATTCAGGTGAGTGATCACTTGTCATGACACGACCCATCGACGTTCAGGTCGCGGATGTCTGGCGTGAGGAGGCAAAGGTCGGCACGATCAGCCGAACGCAGCATGGCTCGGTGTTCGAGTACGACAGCGAATTCCTCGCCCGACAGTCCGCGCGAACCGGCGGGCTCGCCGTGCATCTGCCCTACTCGCGGCGACGCACGGAGGTCCATGGCACCAACCTGCATCCCTATTTCGCGGGTCTGCTGCCCGAAGGGCTGAGACTGCGCACCTTGGTTCAGAAGGTGAAGACCTCTGAAGATGACCTGCTCAGCCTGCTCGTGGCCGCGGGAGTCGACACGATCGGTGATTTGTCCGTGGTTCCGAGTGGGGAGCCCCTATCGAGCGCCAGTTCACAGGCCCCGCCGCTCCGGCTTGAGCAGGTCCTCTTCACCGAGCTCTTCGCGCAAAGTCTCGCCAGGACGGGAGAGGAGCGCGGCGAGCCCGTGGTCCCGGGCGTCCAGGAAAAGGTTTCCGCCTCGACCATCTCCTTTCCCCTCAGACCCACGGGGCGGCATTCCTTCATCCTGAAGTTGAATCCTCCGGACAAGCCGCGGCTCGTCGAGAACGAGGATTTCTTCAGGGTCATGCCCCTGGCGCTTCCGGAACGGCCGGCTCAGCCCCGCGCCGTGAGGCCCAGCACGTCGCGCTCGGGGTGGGACGCGCGCAGCCAGCACAGCAAGCCGCCCACGCACAGCCCCATCGCCGCCGCGCTCTGGCGCCAGAGGGAGTCGGGGAGTTCGTTCGGCAGACACGGGCCCGAGGAGCACGGCACGCCAAACAGGAAGGCCAGGGCCATCACCGCCACCCAGGCGACGGGCAGGAGCACGAGTCCGGTCAGCGCCCAGTGGCGCGTGGCCTCCAGGAGACACCGGAGCAGACCCGCTGGAACATCTCGTGCCCCACCCAGCACGTCCCGGGCGTCTCGCGCGCCCCGCCGCCGCCACAGGAACAGGCCCACCAGGACGAGCGGTAGCAGCAACAGCGCGTACCCCAGCCCGACAAGCATGGGATCGTAGTAGCCAGACGTGTAGGCCACTTCTTCGTTGAATGTCGTGGACGTCATGGGTGCCTCCCCCTGAGGCGGAGTCTAACCCTCGACCCCCAGGCGCGCACGCGCGTCCTTCAGCGGAAGCGCGAAGAGGTCTTCCAACGGCTCGGCGATGAGACACCGGGCCTGGCGTGCCAGGGCTTCTCCCCGAGCGGAGGCGGCTCGCAGCGCGGCGCGCTGGCGCGGAATGACGAGCGGATAGAGCCACCGGCCCAGCCGGGCGCCGAAGTCGAACGCGGGGCTGTAGTGCTGGGCCGACACGAAGGCCCACACGCCCATCTCCCCCACCAGGCTCGCGTCGAAGCCGAGCAGGACATGGAAGGCATCGTGCAGCAGGGGGTAGCGGACCTCCAGGCACGACGTGGGCGCCAGCTCCTCGGCGATCTCCCGCGAGACGACGAAGGGCATGAGGCCCTCGTCATCCATGAAGCGCGCGTACTCGCGGCCGAAGGTGCCCTCGGGCAGGCGCCGCAGGGCCTCCAGATCGATGGCGGGAAAAGGCGTCGCGAGCCGGGCCAGCTTCTCGCGAACCTCTGGATAGGCCTTGCCTCCCGTCGACGCGCCCTTGAGCGCGGCCGCGTCGCCCATCCGTCCCGCGCGGGCGCACTGGATCGCCCGCCACATCAGTCCCAGCTTCATGCCACCTCCCCGGTTCTCCGTCTCGATGCGCGGCCCCCATGGGACGCGGCGGGCTCAGCCCTCGGGCGCCTCGGGTTGGAAGAGGCCCAACCGCTGGAGACTCCGCCGACCCTGGGCTTCATCCTTCCACGCGCCCTCCTCGAGGAGCTTCAGACACCCCTTGCGAGTCCCGTTGATTTGATACGGCTCCAGCATGTCGGACTGGAGATCTTTCAACAGGGCGGACTCCACGCCGTCGACCAGCTCCGCGTCGGCGGTGTTCGCCGCCAGGGGCAGCAGCAGGGTCAGGGCGTGGACGCGGCCACTCAGTGACTCCACCGTCCTCTGCTCGCGAATCCGAAGCAAGGCGCCGCGGAGGAAGTCCGTGGAGACGGGCTCGCCCTGAGGGGGAAGGTGCTTCCGGAGTTCCGCCGAGAGCACACGCATCTTGCTCGGGGCGGCGGGCCCGGGCTTCCACCCGGAGAAGGGGGTCTTCACGAAGAGGTCCAGCGAGCGGGTGGCACGCCGGACGATTCGCATCAAATCCAGGAAGGTGTCTTTTTCGGGCGGAAGCGCCTTCACCCAACGAACGGCATCGTTGGCCACGAAGAGAAGCTCGTCGGGAGACAACAGCGCGCCATGCGGCAGCAGTTGGGTGAGCATGTCATGCCGGTCCTCGTCGTCGGGCGTCTGCTTCAGCCATTCGATCCCGAGCCTCGCGAGTCTTCGGAGGAGGGCGGGGGGCGCCTGCTTGAAGCGAAGCGCGCGCGCGAGCACGGAGTCGCAATAGGCGACAGACGGGCGGGTCTCGACCCAGACGACCGTGGCGTCGAGGACCTGCTCGACCCGTTCCGCGTCGAGGTGGGGCGATTGCAGGCAGACCCGCAGGACCCAGGAGGCATGCGAATGGTCGTGATGGCGCTTCAGCCAGGCCAGCGCTTCCGTGATCACTTCCCGAGCCACCTCGGGACTCGGCTCCTCCCGCCGGACCAGCGCCGTCAGAACGAAGCTGGCCTCGACATCGCCCCGGAAGGAGCGAAGCCAGACGAGCGCATGGGCACACGCGCTCTCGCACTCCGCGGCCAGCAAGTCCGTGCGCACCAGCAGGGGCGGCAAGACGTAGCAGGCGGAGTGAGTCCTCGCATGGACGGACAACCAGGACAGCGCACGTCGACGAAGCGAGGCCGCGTCCTTGGGCGTGAGGTCCTCGCGCTTGAGCAGCGGCCCCAGGACGTACGGGGCCTGGGGGTGGAGGCCGTGAAGGTCGAGCCAGAGCAATGCCCAGGCGTGCGCGTTCGACACCTGCTCCGGGGAGAGGTGCTCGCGCCCCAGCAGACGCGCGAGCACGAAGCACGCCTTGAACCCCCGACCATTCACGCCGAGCCAGCGCAGGGCGAGCTCCACGAGTTCCTGTCCTCGGTCCTCGAGCTGGCCCAAGCCGATGAAGAACAGGTGCCTCGCGTCGGGATGGGTCGCGTGCCGTTGCAACCACGGGGCGACCAGGGTGTCCCAATGAAGCTCCACGGACGGGGCCCACACGCCGTCGTACAACAGGGTGGCCAGGAGGTAGGACCCCTCGCCCGGTGGACAGTCCGCCAGCAGGGCGCCCAGCTCGGAGACCCAGCGCGTGAGCCACCCGCGCGTGGCCTCGGCGAGCGCCGGGCCGAAGCCCGACGACGCGGTCTCCAGGTCCGCCAGGAGCCGCCGGAAGGAGACCATCAGGCAGGCCAACGTGCGCGCCGAGCGCTTCCCGGGCTCGAGCAACCGCCACAGGAGCTCCTCGCGCAACGCGCCGCTCGCATCGCCCAGCGTCTGGCCCAGGACCTCGTCGACGATGACGTCATGCACGGCGCTGAAGCCGCCCTCGCGCTCCTCCAGCCAGCCGAGCTCCACCAGGGCGGGGACCGCTCTCTGGGCGAGTTGCTCGCCCCGAGGCAGCCCCCGCGTGGCCAGGAGCGCCACGGCCCGGAGCGCCTCCTCTCCCTGGGGTGAGGACGCCAGGATGGCGGCGGTGGCCACGAGCCGGGGGGGAATCTCATCCTCCTCCCAGGGCGAGGCGGCCGGACGAACCAGGAGCTCGTCCTCGGCGAGCCTTCGCCGCAGCCACCCCACGAGATCGCCGCTGCGGATGCCCCGCAGGGAAGACTCCCGCAGCTGTCCCAAGGCGGCGCGGCGCTCGAGCTCACGCAGCACGAGCAGCGCGATGATGGGACGCGTGCCCGCGAGCTCGATCACCGCGCGCTCGCCCAGGAGCGCCGTCGCGGTGGGCGCCACGCACAGCCGCATCTGGCCGAGCAGCCGTCCTGCGTGCGCGTCATCGAGCCGCAGCTCCCGGTGCTCGAAGAACGCGCCCCGGTCGTTGCGCCGCTGCACGTTGCGCCGGGAGCGGGCGGAGGCGAGCACGCCCACCCGCATGCCCCGGCGGGCGGCCTCGGGCAACAGGTGCCGCCGCACGGCGTCGAAGTCGATCGACGCCTCGTCCACGTAGTCGAACAGCAGCAGGGTGTCCCGCTGGCCCTGGAGCACCCGCTCGAACAGCTCCTCGGGGTCGAGCGCGGGCGCTCCGGGCAGCACATGCAGCACCCGCAGGCCGCGCGTGTGCGCGAGCTCTCCCACCTCCACCAGCAGCCGCGTCTTGCCCACGCCGCCAGGGCCCGTCACGAGCACCCCGCCCGTCTGGGCGCGGTCCATGACGCCCTGCAAGAGCGTGTGCGGGTGGGTGGGGCCTCCCGGCTCGGGCGCGCAGAAGGGCAGGTGGTGCGCGAGCAGGAAGCGGCGGAAGTCCGCGGCGAGGACCTCCTTGTGCTCGTCATGCCCGACGACCTTGCGCAGGCCCACGCCCAGCCAGCGGTCCGCGACCCGGGGCCACCGGTCGAGCGCGTCGCGCAGGTCACTCCAGTCCGCGACCCGCACCTGTTCGATCTGGCACTTGCCCTCCGCGCGCAGCGTGTCGAAGAACGCGCTCAGGGTGCGCTCCAGCTGCCGCCGCGCCTCCGTGTCGGGGAAGACCGCGCTCGTCAGGAAGAGGTAGCCGCGCGCCTCGCGCCAGGGCGCGAAGCGGTCCGGCCACCCCTTGTCGGCCTGCTCCGCGAGCTTCGCCTTGACCTTGGTCCAAGCGCCCAGGACGTTCTTCTGCACCTGGGGGAGCGTGTCGTCGTTGTCCTTGCACTCGACGATGACGGGGCCGGGCAGGTGCTGGAACAGCGGCGCGAGGCTCGCGTCCTGGGCGATGAAGGCGTCGATGCTGCCGTCCGGGCCCGAGGTGCGCACGGGAAACGCCCCACCCGGCAGCGCCTCGCGCAGCACGTCCCCCACGAGCTGCTGGAAGGCATCTTCCCGCTTGGGGAACTGCTGGGAACGCGGGCCCTTCCACGTCTCCGGGCGGAAGCTGTTGGGAAAAGGCAGGGCCATGGGAGTCAGCGCTCGATGCGCAGCACGCCGCCCGCGTCGTCCGCGATGTAGGCCCGCCCCGCGCCATCCAGGGCCAGGCCCTCCGCGCGCACGCCCGGAAGGGAGAAGCCGCCCACGCGCTGGCCCTCGCGCGTCACCTCGTGCACGGCGCCCTTCTCCAGGCCGGCCCCGGACTCGGTGATGAGGAAGTGGCCCGTGGCCGCGTCATAGTGCACGTCCGAGGCCTGCTGCCGCACCGCGGAGGACAGGTCCACCGCCTCCAGCGCCTTGGCCTTGCCCTCCTTCTTGTCCAGTGGCACCCGGAGCTTCACCAGCCACGCCGGCGACTGGTTGACGACGTAGAAGGCGTCCTGCTCGGGCACGTAGCACAGGCCCTCGGCGCTCTTGTTGCCCGTCTTGCCCACCACACGCTCGCCCTTGAGCTTCGTGTCCACCTCGTACTCGCCCTTGAGCTTGAGCGTCTCGGGGTCCAGCTCGTGGATGCGCGGCTTCTTGCGCTCCTCGATGGCGAAGAGCCGACCATCCGGCCCCACGGTGATGCCCTCGAAGCCCAGGTTGTCGTGGCGCGTGCGCTGGCGCACCTCGCCCTCGCGGGTGAGCTCGGCCACGTCGCCCTTGTCCCCCACCACGAAGAGCGTGCCCCGCCCCGGGTGGAAGACGATGCCGCTGGGCTCCTTCACCACCTTGGACAGGGCGGGCAAGAGCTGGGACACCCGCTGCTCCGGGCCAAAGGGCAGATCCACCCGCTCGGGGCGGGCATCACGGACCTCGAGGGGGGCGGGCGGCACGGCGCTAGGGGCGGACATGGGACGGAGTGTCCCCCCCGCCTCCCACGAGCGTCAATCCACTCACGGGGAGGCCGCGTCAGCGCGCACGCCGCGCGTCGCTCTCGCGCAGGAAGGCGTCCAGCACCGGGTTGAATTCGTCGGAGATGTTGTGGGGGAAGTGGTGCTCCGAGGCGATGACCCGGTGCTGTCCCCCGCCCAGGGCGGCGGCGGCCTCCGCGGCGGCCTCCAGCGCCGGGCTCCAGCCGCCCGTCACGACCAGCAGGGGAATGCCCTCGCGGCGCACGGTCTCCATCTGACGCCGCAGCACCTCGGACGCGGGGACCTTGAGCTTGAGCAGGGCCTTGCCCACGCGCTCGAGTTCCTCCGGCGAGGCGCCGCTCCCGGACTCGGGGGGCACGCGCATCAGCCGCAAGAAGCGCCGGGCCCGCGTGGTGGCGGAGAACGAGGAGAGCATCGTCCACGCGGCCTGGAGGACGAAGCGCCGCACGCGCGGATCCTTCGGGGCCAGGTTCTGCAGCGCGGGCTCGATGAGCGTCAGCGAGCGCACGGCCTGGGGACGCTTCGCGGCGGCGGCCAGGGCCACGCACCCGCCGAAGGAGTGGCCCACCAGGTGCGCCCCGTCCTCCAGCAGGTCGGCGACCCACGCCCCATCCGCCTCGGCATCATCGGGGCGACCGGGATCCGCGCTCCGCCCGTGGCCGGGACGATCCGGCACCACCAGCCGCCACCCCCGCTCGGCCAGACGCTCCTGGGCGGCGAAGTGGTGGGCCCCGCCCACGGCGCTGCCCTGCATGCTGCCGTGGACCAGGACGACCCGGGGACCGGACGCGCCCCAGCGGGTGATGTGGACCGATGCGTCGCTCACGGTGGACTCCTTCTAGAGGGAAGACGAGGAGAGCCGCCCGCGCCGGTGGAGCAGCGCGAGGAACAGCGGCCCTCCGAGCACGGCCGTCACCACGCCCACGGGCAACTCCTGGCCGAACAGGGGCTGGGCCATGCGCGCGAGCAGATCCGCGAGCAGCAGGAACGCCGCGCCGCCCAGGGCCGACAAGGGCACGAGCAGCCGCTGGTCCGGGCCCAGCGCGAGCCGCAGGACATGCGGGACGATGAGCCCCACGAAGCCGATGAGCCCCGAGAGCACCACGGCGCCCGCCACGCTGGCGCTCGCGGCGAGCAGCAGCCAGCGCCGCGTGCGCGCCACGTCCACGCCGAGCGAGGCCGCGTCCGCGTCCCCCAGGGACAAGAGGTTGAGTCGGCCAGACAGGGCGAGCATCACCCCCACCGCCACCGCCTGGAGCGCGGCGGAGAGCACGAGCGTGCCCGCGCGCTCGTGGCCGAGCGTGCCCGCGAGCCAGAACAGCAACTCGCCCAGGCGGTTGGGGTCCGACAGCGCCTTGAGCAGGGTGATGACCGCGGAGGCGAAGGCATTGAAGACGACGCCGGTGAGCAGCGCGGCGTAGGGCGCGCGGCCCCCCTGCCCCCGGCTCGCGGCGAGCACGAAGAACATGGCCGCCACCGCGCCCGCGAAGGCGAACAGCGCGGGCGCGGACAGGCGTGACAGGCCCCCGCCCAGGCCCCCGCCCAGGCCCCCACCCAGCCCAGAAGTCAGGTCGCCCACGGTGCCCAGCCCCAGGGCCAGCGCCAGCGAGGCCCCCAGCGCCGCGCCGCCGGAGACGCCCAGCACGAAGGGGTCGGCGAGGGGGTTGCGCAGCACGCCCTGGAGCGTGGAGCCCGAGGCGGCGAGCCCCGCGCCCACCAGCGCCGCGAGGCACGCATGGGGCAGGCGCAGGGACCAGAAGATGCGCGCCTCCAGGGAGCCGGGCTCCTCGAGCAGCACGCGGGGGGACACCGCCTGCTCGCCGAGGAAGACGGTCAGCAGGAACACGACGGCGAGTCCCGCGAGGAACACCCCCGAGAGCCCGAGGACCCGGGCGGGCGTGAGCACGTGGGGCGGGGACGTCATGGCGCGCGCGGAGGCGCCGGGTGCAGCAGCGTGAACAGCTCCTCCAGCCCCCGCGCGAGCGAGGGCCCCGGCTGCAACAGGGCCAGCGACGGCACGTCCACCCAGCGGGCCGTGTCGAGCCCGGGCGCCGCCCGCGTCTTGTCCTTGCCCGTGTCCACGTCCGCCGCGTCCACCACCACCTCCGGCCGGGCGCGCACCGCGTGCTCCAGCGAGAGCACGGCATAGGCCGAACCCGCGTCGCCCGCCACATTGAGGGCGCCCGCGTCCTTGAGCAGCTCGTCCGCGAAGGAGCCCGGCCCGGCCACCACCAGCGGCTCGAAGCCGTAGACGAGCAGCACCCGGGGGGAGGGGCGGCCCTTGGCGGCCTGGCGGATGCGGGCGCGGGTGGCCTCGATCCGCTCCACCAGGGCGCGCGCCTCCTTCTTCTTGCCGAGCGCCGCGCCCACCGCCTCGATCGCCGCCTCGGTGTCCGCCACCGAGCGCAGGGGCAGGAGCATCACGGGCGCGCCCAGCTCCGCCAGCGTCTCCACGGGGCGCTGGTTGCCCGGCCCCGGCTGCACCAGCACCAGGTCCGGCTTGAGCCGCAGCACGGCCTCCACGGACGGGTTCACGAAGCCGCCCACCCGGGGCAGCTTCGCCACTTCCTTGGCCTCGTCGAAGCGCGACACGCCCACGAGCGTGCTCCCCGCGCCGAGCGCCAGCACCGTCTCCGTGAGCGAGGGCACGAGCGTCACCACGCGCTTGACGGTGGCGGGCGGCTTGGGGCCCAGCATGCGGATGGCCTCCGCGGGCGGCGACGCGGGGGACTCGGCGGGCGCGGCGGTGGCCAGGCCCAGCGAGAGCAGCAACGAGAGGCGGAGCAGGAGGCGCTTCATGGCGGGGTCTCTCAGGGAAGGGCGACGACGTCGCTGACGAGGGAAGGCCCTTGGGCCCGGGGACAGACGAGGAGCGGAGGCGCGGCGCCGGGGCCCGGCCCCTTGCGCTCCACGAGCGTATCGCCCACCACCTCGATGACGAAGAGCCGGCCCGCGTTGTTGTCGGCCACGTAGGCGCGCGGGCCCACCAGGGCGAAGCGGCCCGCGGACGGCAGCGCGCAGGAGCTGCCCGAGGCGCAGCGCAGCGGCAGCGAGGCCACGACACGCCCGTCCGCCTCGAGCAGCACCAGGCCCGTGCCCCGCACGTCCGTGAGGTTGAAGTCCCGGTCGTACGTCGCCGCGCCTCCGCAGCTCACGAGCAGGCGGCCCTGCACGGGCAGCACCCAGAAGGGGTTGAGGCAGTCGGGGCCCAGCGCGAGCAGGTCCACCGCGCCCGTGGTGGGCTCCACCCGCGCGAGAAAGCCCGGGCCCGCGGGGGCGTAGTCCCGCGCGTCCAGGTTGCCGAGCGCGGCGTACACCCGGCCCCCGAGCGTGGTGACGCCCGCGGGGGCCGGCAGGGGCGAGCGGCCCGGGAAGGGTTGGAGGGCCTCGCCCGTGGGCAGCACGAAGGTGGCGGTGACGGCGGGCGCGGCGGGGTCGGCCAGGGAGACACGCGCCACCCGGCCCCCGGCGGAGGGGTCCGTCTGGAGGTTGCCCAAGAGGGTGACGTAGGCGTCCGGGCCCGCCGCCGTGTCCTCCAAGGTGAAGGCATACGGGTTGGTGTTGGCGCCGAGGTTCACGCTGCCCACGTTGACGAGGGGAATGCCCTGGGGGAAGCGGGGACCCGGTGCCGGGGCGGGCTCGCCGTCGCGCCGGAGCACCTGGAGCGTGTTGCTCGTGGAGTTGAGGACGTAGACGTAGGGCTCGCGCACGCGCACCTGGTTGGGCACGAGCCCCGTGGGCGTGCGCGCGGGCAGCTCGCCATAGTCGGACAGGCGCGCCTGGCGCAGCAGCATGGAGGCGTCCAACACCAAGAGCACGTCCTGCATGGGCGCGAGCGCCTGGGGGCTGGTGCCCACCGCCGCCGAGGGCCCCCGCACGTCCGTGCCCGCCTGGAGCCCCACCACCTGCCCGGTGTTGAAGCACGCGGCCACCACGTCATCCGCGCACACGCCCGCGTGACAGCTCCGCGCGTCCGCGCACACCGTGCCGCACGCGCCACAGTGGAAGGCGTCCGTCTGGAGGTCCACGCACGAGCGCCCGCAGGCCACCGAGGTGTCCAGGGTGCACGCCGCCCGGCACGCCCCGCGCTCGCACACCTCGTCCGCCGCGCAGGCCACGCCCCCCGCGCCCGCGCAGCCGCCACAGTGCGCCGGGTCCGACGCGGTGACGGCGCACACGCCCCCGCAGAGCGCCGCCCCCGCGCGGCACTGGCACGCGCCCTCCACGCAGAGCTCGGCGGCGGCGCAGGCCACGCCACACGCCCCGCACTGGGCCGAGGTGCTGGAGAGGTCCACGCACGCCACGCCGCAGCGGCTCTGGCCCTCGGGGCACAGGGGCTCGGGGTCGGGACAGCCCGCGAGCACCAGGCACAGCAGGGCCACGAGGGCGGGGCTTCGAGACGGCGTCATGGCGGGGCTCCTCCGGGCTCGAACGTGCCCGCCACGGACAGGTACACCGCGCGGCCCGGCAGCGGGTAGCCCACGAAGTCCTCGGCGCGCGCATCCAGCACGTTGCGCACCTCGGCGGACACGGTGAGCTCCGGCCGCGTGCCCCACGTGCTGGACAGGCCCGCGTGCACGAAGGCCCGACCGGCCAGCACCTGGGCCCCATCCCGGGTGAGCGCATGCGCCGACTGCGCCGCCAGCTCCACCCGGCCCGTGAGCCACCGGGGCCCCGCCCCCACCCGCGCGGACACCTTGTGCCCGGGCCGGTAGGGCAGCGCGCGCAGGTAGAAGCGCCCGTCACGCTGCAAGTCCCGGGACACCATCCACGTGTAGGCGAGCGCCCCGGACACGAGCGGATGGGGCCGCCACTCGCCCTCCGCCTCCAGGCCCACCACCCGCGCCCGGGCGACGTTGTAGGGCCGCGCCGCGCCCGGCGGGTAGGCCTCGTAGGAGATGAGGTCCTCGTAGAGGCTCGCGAAGCCCCCCACCGACGCGAGCGACGCGTCCGTGCGGTGCACCAGCGCCGCGTCCGCGTACAGCGCGCGCTCCGGGCGCAGGTTCGCGTTGGGCAGGAGCGTGCCCTGGCGCACGTACAGCTCCAGGAAGGACGGGGCGCGGTGGGCCCGGCCCGCGTTGGCGCGCACCTCGAGCCCCGCCGGCAAGAGGACCGTGGCGCCCAGCTTCGGGGACCACAGGGTGTAGGGCCCCGCGCGCTCCAGGCGCAGCGAGGGCGCGAGCAGCACCCGCTCCCCCCCGAGCCACACCTCGTCCATGGCCATGACACTCGCCCGCGCCCACGTGGGCCGCTCCCCGCCCGCCGCGTTCGTCTCCACCGCGCTCACCGACTCGCCGCCCAGGCCCACGAGCGCGGACACGGTCTGCCACGCGCCCACGCGCGCGCGCCCCTCCACCTCCACCCCGCCGAGCACCTGCACCTGCGCGGGCAAGGCCCCCACGCCCCCGGCGAAGCGCAGCCGGTCCCCGCGCGCGTACGCCCGCGCCTCCAGCCGCGTGCCGCCCGCCCACGCGCCCGCGAGCCGCAGGTTCACCGCGCCCCGTCCCGCGTCCTGCCGTGCGTCCTCGCTCGGGTTCTGCGCCGTGCCCGCCAGGCCCCGCCCGTCCGCGGACAGCTCCCCCAGCACGTCCAGCGTCAGGTGCGCGCCCAGGTCGCGCCGCAGCCGCACGAGCCCCCCCGCCGCCCGGGCATCGTTGTTGACGCGCCGCCGCTCCTCCTGGGGCCCGCCCGGCAGCGTGGGGTTCGGGTTGAAGCGGTAGGGGAAGCGCCCGCTGGACGTGGCCCCGTGCACGAGCACCAGGGCCTCACCGCCGAGCAACGGGCCCGTGGCGGACAGCCACCCCACCGCCGTGTCCCAGCTCCCATAGGACAGCTCGCCCGCGAGCCGCGCGTGGGACCCGGGCCGCCGGGTGACGATGTTGACCACGCCGCCGAGCCCGCCCGAGCCGTAGCGCGCCCCGGCACCGCCGCGCAGCACCTCGAAGCGCTCGGCCAGGGCCACGGGCACCCGCGACACGTCCGCGATGCCCCCCGCGCCATTGAGGGGAATGCCATCCAGCAGCACCAGCGTGGCGTTGGCCGCCGCGCCGCGCACGATCAGGCTCTTGCTCTGGCCGTAGCCGCCCGAGTCCTGCAGCGTGACCCCGGACGCGGTGGACAGGAGCGCCGCCGTGTCGCGGGCCGCGCTGCCTCCAGCCTCCACGGGGATGACGGTGAGGGCGCCCGAGGGATCCCTGCGCGCGGCGGACTCCGGCGCCTCCGGGGCGCTCCGAGCCTCCTGCACCTCCACGGTGGGCACCCGGAAGGGTTCTGACTCCGGCGTCTGGGCGCGCGCGACGGCCGCGGCGAGGGACCACCAGCGCATGCCACCGCCTTCCGCTCTCCCGGTGGGAGAGAAAAGGCCCTCCTTTAAAGGGCTCCGCCCTCGCGCGTCAAGCCGCTCTCCATCAGCGGCAGGCGGGCGGCGCGCGAGTGGCGCGCGAGCCAGTCGAGGATGAACTGGTTGAAGGCGGAGAAGTGCAGGAAGGTCGCCATCACGTCGCCGAAGCGCAGCGACGCGCGATCGAACAGCGGCAGGGGCCGACCCGGGATGAGCAGCGTGCCGTCCTGCCAGGTGCCGTTGTGGCTGCCGGCATCGGACACGTACCAGACGCCCGTCTGCGACTCCTCCCGGAAGGTGGCGTGCACGCGCGACACCGTGGGGTCGTCCACGATGATGTCGCTGTCCGGCGTGCGGCCCAGCGACACCCCCGTGGCGGGCGTCATCAGCTGCGAGCGCTTGCGCACCTCGAGCACCAGCGGCTCGGCCACGGTGGGCCGGTTCAGGGACAGGGCCGTCATCGTGGAGCGGGTGAACAGGGGCCGCACGCCCACCGGCGGCGCCTCCCACACCAGCACCGGCCAGCACACCGCGCGGCGCACCGACTGCGGGTCATCCAGGAACTGGGAGGTCAGGGTGGAGAACTTCAGGTGCACGGGACCGCTCCTGGACAGTGACGTGGGCAACAGACTGTGCACGACCCCTGATCGCGGCTACCCCCCCTGGAGGGTCGATAAGCATCGGAATTTCCTGGGTAATGGCGGTAGGCGGAGACACATCGACGCACCTCGCCATCCATCTGGCGCGTGACACTGCACAGCTACACCCCGTGCGGATCAGCGGCTTGGCTCGCTCCGCGTTTTCTCAAGTCGTGCTAAAACTGGTTTCCACGCCTTCCTGGAAGGCGACCCGTACCCCGTTGTCGTGGAGACACCATGAACCTGTTCTCGAAGAGCCTGCTCGCGGGCGCCGTGGCCCTGGTCCTCGCCCCGCTGTCGGCCCTGGCGCTGCCGGAGTCCTGTGACGTGGTGTGTGACGACGGCACCCCCTGCACCATCCGGTGCGCGGCGGGCAGCCGGGTCGTCACCTGCGGCCAGTACGGCCTGTGCGCGGGCATGGGCTTCACGCACACCGAGGAGGAGACGCTCGCCACGGTGGACCCGCGCGAGGCCACCGGCGAGGCGGAGCCCGTCTGCCGCGAGCCCGCGCGCACCGAGCCCGCTCCTGCCCAGGAGAGCTGAGCGGGGAGAAGGACGAGAGGCATGGAGCGTGATGTGCGAACACGGAAGACCCCTCGCCTCTCCACGGCCTTGCTCACCGGCGTCCTCCTCAGCGCGTGTGCCACCGGCCCCTCGCGCTCCGGGAGGACGCCTCGTCGGGGCTTCCGCCTGGACACGGAGACCGCCGCGCACCTGCGTCATGCCAACGCCCTGGGGACCACGACGTCCCTCTCCAGCGCGAGCGTGAGGGCGACGGCCACGGTGACCCGACTGGCGCCCTTGCTGCTGGTCTTCCTCCGAAGCGATGAGCAAGCCGATGCGTTGCAACAGCGGCTCATCGACTGCGCCCGTCAGGCCGACCAGCGGATCAACGCGGAACACTTCGGAGACCGCGAGCCCACCCGGGAGGAATGCGGCGAGGAGTTGAGCCTCGATGGCTGCGACGAGCCCATCACCCGGGCCATGCACCTGGGCCGACAGAAGCATGCCTTCGCCCTCGCCTGTGCTCGCGAGGTGCTCGAGCGGCTCTGGCCTGCGCCCTTCAGCATCGAACAGCGCTACCGCTACTATCGGAACGCCGCGTTCCTCGAGACCATCAGCCAGGAGCAGGAGCGCCGCCTCATCGAGCAGGGCTGTACGCGCGAATTGTGGCGTACCATCAAGCCCGATGTCGTCCTCCACCCCGACGCCAATCGCCTCAAGGCCGTGCTCATCCTTGACTTCAAGTTTCCGTGTCCTTCCACCAACACCCCGTCCTGGAAGCACTACGGCAAGACGAGTGCCTATGACGGCCTGACCCAGGGTGAGGTCTACCAGGAAGCCCTGGGGGGCGAGGCCCTGCTCCTCTCTCCACGAGGCCTGATCCGGTGAGCACGAGCCTGCCTCCGCTCCGGGTGCGCGCCGACAATGGCCTCCTCGTGGCCCGAGATGGGCTCATCCTCTGCTTCTTCATGCGCCACACCCACGACGAGGTCGCCTCCGCGGTATGGACGACCTTGCGGACATACCGCGCGGCCATCCCTCCGCACACCTTGAGCGCGTACGTCACTCCGGAAGGAGGACTCCTCCCACTCGATGACGAGCGATGGGAGCACACGCGAGAGGAGCTGCTCGCGCGACCTTCCACGTCCTCACTTTCGCTCCAACTGCAGCAGCACTCCACGGAGATGGGCGGGTATCATTTCGAGTATGTCGGCCGGAGACTCGAGGCGCCGCCGTTCAATCGCGACGAGAACGCCACCTGCGCCGTGAGCTTCACCCTGCCCACCGAGTACCTGCGAGAACACGGACCCGCCCGGGTTCGCGACCTCGCCCTCGCGATCGGCCAGGACTTGCCCTTCAGTTTCGGCTACGCCAGCCTGGCACTCGTGACGCCCCACCTGGATTGGTACGCGGCGCGCCGCGCGGTTCGCGAGCTGCGCGACCGCTACCTGGGGCTGGACGTCGCGCACCTCGAGCAGACCAGCCGCGTCCTTGGCACCCGTGCACGCGGCGCCTACTGGCTCACCTTCCTCGGAGAGCGCCTGCTCGACCAACTCGGAGGATGCGCGCACTTGAACCAGCGCCTTGCTCCATCGGGAGTCACGCTCCATGCCCTGGATGACCACCGCGCCTGGCTGTCCCTGGGAGAATGGCCCGAGGCCATTGATACGGCCCGAGGAGAGAGCCCCTCCCCTCGGCTTCTCGCCCTGGCACGAGCGTTGGAGCCCTTCCTCTACGAACAAGAAGTGACGGGCTGGTTCTTTCACGATGACGAGG
Source organism: Archangium primigenium (assembly GCF_016904885.1). Lineage (NCBI taxonomy): Bacteria > Pseudomonadati > Myxococcota > Myxococcia > Myxococcales > Archangiaceae > Melittangium > [Archangium] primigenium. Next base: position 1,707,925 of record NZ_JADWYI010000001.1, on the reverse strand, counting down.
AAGGGCTGGAAGACATGCGCCGGTGGATCCGGCGTTTCTGTTCACGGACAGGCCGCGAGGCATGAACCGCATCGCCTTCCTCGTGCTCGCGAGCATCGCGGGAGGCCTGTTGGTCTTCCTCGCGTTGATCCTCTTCTGGGGAGGCGTGGCCACGCTGGCCGCGCTCCTGGCGTGGTGGCGCCCCGCCCGCCCTACCTGCCGCCAAGGGGGGTGCCGCGCCAAGGACTACGCCCTGGTGGGCAGCCCGGAGCAAACGCAAGTGGATCGCGAGCGCTGGGATCGCTGGCTCCCGGAGCGCCGGGGACGGCTCGTCCGTTGTCGCTGCGGCGACCATTACCTCCGCGACGCGCGCCACCGGCGCTTCCTGTGGGTGGATGCCCAAGGCACTCCGCATCCCTACCGGTACCACCGGCCCCTTGGCCGCGAGTGGTTGCCGGATCACGACTCGTGAGCCTGTCACTCATCGCTTGGCGAGAATGCGTCCCTCCGCATCCACGGCGTACTCGGCGCCCCCTCCCGAGAGGGTGACCTCGGGCGCGCAGCGAGACAGGTCGGGCGTGAAGCGCACGAAGAAGATGTTGTTGTCGTTCGGCTGCCAGATCGAGACCCGGAAGGACTCGCGAAGGGACAGACACCGCGCGACCCGGTCATCGTCGGTGTGCGCCGAAGTGGAACCTCCAGGCGGCAGGAAATCGTTCAGGGCGGCCTGAAGCGCCACCACGCTCGGCCCCTCGATGTGCGCGCCCAGGTCATAGGACTCCGGGAACCGCACCCGGGCGACGAGCTCCGACGGGGCCCACTCCGCCTTGCGGTACAAACCGTAGCGGAAGAGCGAGCACCCCTGCGAGACGAGTAGGACCATGGCAAGCGCGACCCACCGGCCCATGAGACGCCATCTCCTGCTCAGGTGAAGTACGAGCATTCTTACAGTCCTCGATCGAGGCACAGTCGAACCTACAAATACCCCTCAATCTCAGCCTTTTTCGACAAATCAAGGGAAATCCCAGCCTTCGTATGAATCAGCCCCTTATCCGCCAAAGTCTCAAGCGACAACTCAAACGTAAGCACTCCCTTGCAGTAATGATTCCTCAGAGTATCTACAGACACACTCTTCTTGCCCCAGAAACTCTTGCGAAACAATGTCGCAAGAATTTGTCGGGCACCCACATCCAGATCGATTTTACGTCGAAAACCAACAATCGACGTGTCGAGTGTTTCCAAGATGGTGTCGTACTTTTCTATTCCAAAATAGTGACTATGTGTCTGACGAACGGTCGCCACCTCAGACGACCCAATCAAAACAACCTCAAACCCCGCATCCGCCGGAAAATTCTTCTCATAGCGCACATAAGCATTTACCGCATCAGAAGGACTACGCCCAACAATATCCCAGCTAACGAACGAGCCAGTATTCCAGTCAAAAACAATAACCCAGTTATTCAAGCCACCAGAACTACGCGACTCCTTCTCAGTCAGAGTCTTGATCACCCCCTCATTAACATAGCTATCGAAGACATTTCCAAGCGGAGAACCGCGAATAACAGCTTCACAAGACTCCCTTAGAGAATCGATTTCAATCCGTTGCTCAGTAGACGCCTCTCGCCCCGCTTCCAACTCGTAGAAAGCATCAGAGAGGCATCGAAAATAGCGAAGCACCTGCGGATCGCCTTCCTCCTCTTTTAGATGATACCCGTAAATGACCGACGTACGCTCAATACTCTCCGCCCAGTAGTGTTGCACACGACTTCTAATCTGCAATTCAAGAGCAACGTCCGCCCTACTCAGCACAAGATGCAACGACCGATACCCAGTCTTATCTCTTCCTCTCTCGCGGTAATCGGTCTTTCGCTCGATTTTAAAGTGGCCATTTTTGGCAACCTGCTCTTCAATGTGTCGGAGAACCTTATCGACGTCAGCATTCTTCGGAACAATTATGCGAGCGCCGCCGATGTCCTGCAATTGACTTAGCCGAACGCTCAAACGCTTCAACTTGCGTATTATCTGGGGCTTACGCTTAAGGCGCTGCGCGATATAATAAGGTAAACCAAAACCACCCATCCAACCTTGAAGTTCGAGCGTCGTCTCCGACAAAGGCTGAAGGTGCGCCTTTCGGTAATCATCGAATACTCCCTCAAACTCGACATACTCCTCCGCACTACGATACGTATCCTGCGCAATAGCCTTTCCTACTCGATCTAATTTCGATTTCGACACATGCATCAGTAACCTCACCATGAAAATATCTACGCACTACCGCACGCATAACAACCAAGTAAATAGTGCATCACAAGTACATATTACACGCAAGAGCCAGGGGTAGCCCTCGAAAGACTGAGTTTCGGGAGTAACCCATCCTCTGGGACGCGACCGCTCACCGGTGCGCGAGCCGCTCCTCTTCCCGCCAGCGGCGCAACAGCGTGTAGCCATCCAGCTTGGGATGCTGGTGGTGCAGGCCATGCGTCACGAAGACCGCCGGGAGCGTGAAGCCCGCGCGGGCGAGCCCGCTGGCCAGGGCGAGCAGCACCCGCGGCGGATGATGCGGCAGGAACGCGGCCCACAGCGGCATGGTCGCGTGCAGCGCCAGCATCGTGACCAGGAAGATCCGCCCGGCGGGGAACAGCACGAGGCCCAGGAAGTACACCGCCACCGCGCGCCACTCTCGCCCTTGGAGGTCGCGCTCGTGGGGCGCATGCGCCAGTCCCCAGGCGCGCAGGCCCAGGTAGCACGCGGGGCCGCCCAGGAGCGCCGCCCAGGGCCCCTCGCGCGCCGCCAGGCCTTCCGGGTCATCCACCGCGAACGGCCGCGCGTGATGCACCAGGTGCGCGCGCCGGGCCGCGTGACCGCTCACGCCCATCAGCACCCCGCTCCACGTCAGCACGCGCTCGTTCAGCGCCCGCGGCAGGCCCAGCGCGCCATGGAGCGCGTCGTGGAACAGCGCGAAGATCGCGAAGAAGAGCAGCGCCGCCGCGACAACCTGGAGGACGTTCCGCGGCAGCACCCTCCAGAGGATCAGGGGGAGCAGGACATCCATCAGGTGGCGGGTGAGCGGTCTCATGCCGTCTGTCCAAAGCATCCCGCGTGCCGGAGTCCCCTTCCTCGGGAAGCCCCCGGCGCGCTGTCAACGGCGTGGGCAGAGGGCCCGGCGCCGCTGTCCACGTCGTGGGCAGTCCGGCGCCGCTTCCCTCGGAGAACCGGCCCGGCACGGCCGTTGCTCCACCCGTTGGCATGACCACCGCCACCCTGCTCCTGCTCGTGCTCGGCCTCCTCGGGGCCTTCGACATCGCCTGGTTCCATACCTACAAGGGCCGCCTCGTCACCCGCCCCGAGTGCCAGCGCGAGGCATGGATCCACATCGCGAGGGGCGTCGTGTACGCGGCCCAGTTCCTGTGCGTGCCGAACCTGCGCTTCACCGGCACCGCGTACGCCGTGTGGCTCGTGCTCTTCGGCGCCGACGTGACCGTGGCCTGGCTGGACGCGCGCGAGGAGCCCCGCTCGCGCGCCGCGCAGGGCGGCCTGTCCGGCGGCGAGTACGTGATGCACCTGGTGCTGTCGGTGTGCGTCGGCGCGCTCCTGCACGCCGTGTTCTCCACCACCTGGGGAGATTGGCGGCTGCCCACGGGCGTGCTCGGCTCGGACGTACCGGGGAGCCTCCGCCTGCTCGCGGGTGGCATGGCGGTGGGCTGCCTGGCCGTGTCGGCGCTGGAGGTGCTCGTCCTCGTGGAGCGGCGCCTGGGGCCGCCCGCGCCCCTGCACGTGCGCGTGCGCTTGCCCGCCACGGTGGAGCAGGTGTGGAACCTCACCCAGGACCACCGGCTCCACCCGGACTGGGACCACCGCTTCTCGTCCATCGTGATGCTGCACGAGGACACCCAGGGCGCTTACACCGCGCCCCCGGGCACGCCGGATCCGCGCATCCAGACGGGCACGGTGATGCGGTACGAGAAAACGGTGCTCGGCGCTTCCATCCGGGGCTTTGGCCGATACAAGCTGCACCGTCCCATGCGGCAGTCCACCTTCGAGTTCTGGAGCGACCAGCCCCACTCGCTCATCGCGCGGGGCGTGGGACTGTGGCGCTACACGGCCCTGCCCGCGGGCGGCATGGAGTTCGCCACGTCGTACACCTACGAGGTGCGCTGGGGCGCGTTCGGCCGGGTGGTGGATCGCTTCGCCTTCCGGCCGCTCTTCCAGTGGTACACCGAGCAAAGCTTCGCGCGGCTCGCGCGCCGCTACTTCGGCGTGCGCCGCCCCCGGGTGCTCGGACGCGAGGGCCGCAAGCCGCGTGCCTTCCCCACCCCGCTGGAGACGGCGTGAACCCCTCCGCCACCCTCCTGCTCGCGGGCGCGTGCGTGGCGGGCGCCGTGGCCCTGCAGACGCTGCGGCTGGGACGCCGGGCCGGGCCGGGCGTGGTGCTGCTCGCGGGCTTCCTGGCGCTGTGGATGCTGGGGCTCGTCCTGCTGGAGCAGCGCACGGGGGAGCTCGCCGACCGGGTGCTGCCCCTGGGCATGCTGCTCGCGGCCGCCTTCACTCAGGCGGCCACGGACGTGGTGGGCCGTGCCCCTCGCGGACTGCTGCCGCTCGCGTGGCTCGGCTCGCTCGCCATCGCGCTGCTCGGCCTGCTCGCGCCCCGGTTGCTCTATGGGCCGGGGGCCTTGGGCGCGGGGCCCTTGTTCGCGCTGCTCGCGGGCGTGTGCACCGTGGGCACGGCGGCCATGCTGGCGTGGCTCTTCCACCTGGCGCGCGGGGCCCAGGGACGTGAGCGGCGCCGACGCCTGGCCTTGCTGGGCGCGAACGTCACCGGAGCGCTGGGCGGCGGCGGGCTCATCGGCCTGCACGTGCTCGGGGTGCGGCTCATTGGCGGGGGCGTGCTGTTCCTCGCCCTGAGCCTGTCGCTGGTGGCCTACGCGGCCTGGGCGCCCGAGGAGCCCCGGGAGCGCGAGGGCCTCATCCAGGTCGCCGTGCAGGGCGCGAGCGTCTCGGCGCTGATGGCGCTGGGCGCCGGGGCCCTGAGCCTCGCGCTCGGCACCGGGCCGCTCTGGGCCTATGCGCTCCTGGGCGCCGCCCTCGCGCTGCCGGTGGACGCCGCGCGGCAACTGCTCGGGGAGGCCGTCACGCGCCGGCTGTTCGCGCGGCCCCAGACGGTGCCCCTGCTGGTGGAGGCGGTGGAGCAGCAGACCTCGCGCGCCGAGCACGCGGAGACCCTGGCCGAGGTGGGACGGCTCGCCTCGGCGGTGGCGCACGAGATCCGCAACCCCCTGGGTGTCATCCTCGCCGAGGCGAAGCTCCTGGAGCTGTCCGGCGCGGACGCGGAGAGCGTCCAGGCCCTGCGCGAGCAGGTGGCGCGGGCCAGCCGCTTCGTGGACGACCTGCTCCAGTACAGCCGCCCCCGCCCGCTCCGGCTGGCCGAGGAGGACCTGGCGCGGGTGGTGGGCGAGGCGACGCGGCGCGCGCGCCGGGCCTTCGGCGAGGGCGCGCCCGAGGTGACGCTCGCGCTGGACGCGCTGCGCTGGGACGTAGATGGCGAGGCCCTGGGCGACGTGGTGGTGAACCTGGTGACCAACGCGCTCATCGCCGTGGAGCACCGGCCCGAGGCCCGGGTGCGGGTGAGCCAGCGGCGCGAGGAGGGGGGCGTGCGCATCGAGGTCGAGGACAACGGGCCGGGCGTGCCGGAGGCGATCCTTCCCCGGCTCTTCGAGCCCTTCGTCACCGGCCGGGGCCGGGACGCGGCGCGCCCGGGCACGGGCCTGGGGCTGGCGCTGTGCGCGAAGTGGGCGCGGCGGCAGGGTGGTACGCTCACCCATGCCCGGCCCGCCACCGGCGGCGCGCGCTTCGTGCTGTTCCTGCCCAAGCCATGACCTCCCTCGTACTGCTGGTGGATGACGACGCGGCGCTGCGCCACGCCTGGCGGCGGCTGCTCAAGGGCGTGGGCTACGAGGTGCTCGACGCCCCGGACGCCCCCACCGCGCGCCAGCTCTTCCACGCCCACCCCGTGCGACTGGTGCTGCTGGACCTGATGCTGCCCCCGGAGAACACCCCGGAGGCTGGCACGGCGCTGCTCGGGGAGTTCCTCTCCGCCCGGCCGGACACCAAGGTGGTGGTGGTGTCGGGCACGGGCGAGGCGTCGCTCGCGCTGTCCCTGGTCCAGCGCGGCGCCTACGACTTCTTCGCCAAGCCGGCCGAGCCCGAGCACCTGCTCACGGTGCTCGACCGGGCGCGGGCACGGCTCGGGCTGGAGGCGCGGGTGCGCGAGCTGGAGCAGTCGCTCGCGGCGCGGGAGGACCACCTGCTGGGCCAGGCGCCCGCGTTCCTCGAGGCCAAACAGCTCGCGGCGCGCGCGGCGGCGGCGGACATCCCCGTGCTGCTCACCGGCGCCTCGGGCACGGGCAAGGAGGTGTTCGCGCGCTTCGTGCACGCGCGCAGCCGCCGCGCGGAGCGACCCTTCGTCACGCTCAACTGCGGCGCCATCAGCCCCCACCTCCTGGAGTCCCTGCTCTTCGGCCACAAGAAGGGCGCCTTCACCGGCGCCGTGGCGGACACCAAGGGGCTGTTCGTGGAGGCCCACGGCGGCACGCTCTTCCTCGACGAGATCGGCGACCTGCAGGGCGAGCTCCAGGTGAAGCTGCTGCGCGCCACGGAGAGCGGCGAGGTGCTGCCCGTGGGCGCGTCCCGGCCCGTCCAGGTGGACGTGCGGCTCGTGTCCGCCACCCACCAGCCCCTGCCCGAGCTCGTGGCCGACAAGCGCTTTCGCGAGGACCTGTACTGGCGGCTGCGCGGCATCGAGGTGGCGCTGCCCCGGCTCGCCGAGCGGCCCGGGGACGTGGGGCTGCTCGCGCGCCACTTCCTCCACCACGCGCGCGCCCTGGTGCCCCAGGCGGCCCTGCCCACCCTCGCCCCCGCCACCGTGCGCTGCCTGGAGACCTACGAGTGGCCCGGCAACCTGCGCGAGCTGCGGCACGAGATGCAGCGCGCCCTGGTGCTCGCCGGAGGCCGCGCGGAGGTCCTCCCCGAAGACCTCTCGCCCGCGCTGCGGCGCACCCAGGCCCCGGCGGACGCGGCGTCCGGACCGCTCACGCTGGAGCAGACGATCGAGCGGCTGGAGCGCGAGGAGCTCACGCGCGCGCTCGCCGAGTGCGCGGGCAACCGCTCCCACGCGGCGGAGAAGCTGGGCCTGTCGCGCCAGGGCCTGCTCAACAAGATGGCGCGCCACGGGCTGCGCTGAGCCGTCTGCCCGGCGGGACCCGCGCGCGCGCCCCGTACACCGCCCGGCGGGCCGCCCGAGGGGAGCCCCCCTGGCATGGGGGCTGCTTCGCTCGGGGGGACGACGCCGCCAATGACGGCGGGGTGCGTGAGGCAGGTGAGGTCGTCGATGTTGACTGCGGGCAAGCGGCTGGCGGTGTTCTCCATCCGCGAGGGCAAGGGCGGGAGTGTGTGGGTGCGCGCGGGCAGCGCCTTCGTGAACAAGGACGGCTCGCTCAACGTGCTGCTGGATGTGCTGCCGCTGGACGGCAAGCTCCACGTGCGCGAGGCGGGGGAGAAGCGCGACGGGGCGCAGGCGGCGGGGGGGGGCGGGCGCTACGGCGTGGAGGGCGGAATGGACGCGCTGGCGGCGGGGGGCCACTCGTGAGGCGCTGGGTGTGGCTCGGGGTGGTGGGCCTGGGGCTGATCGGGGGCGCGGCGCACGCGGGCGAGCCCCGCGCGCGGGTGCGCTACACGGGGCAGGTGAACCTCAACGAGGCCACGGCGGCCCAGCTGGACCTCTTGCCCAGCGTGGGACAGAAGGCCGCCGAGCGCATCGTGGCCTGGCGGCAGAAGCGGCCCTTCAAGCGCGTGGACGAGCTCGTGCGGGTGAAAGGCTTTGGCCGCAAGCGCATGCTCCGGCTCAAGCCCTACCTGACGCTCCAGGGCGAGACGACGCTCCAGGCCGAGCGCGTGCCGGTGCCGGCGGCGGACCAGGGCTGAGGGCTCAGGAGCGCTCGGGCACGGGCAGCGCCGGCTGGGCGGCGCCCTCGGTCAGGGCCATGTCGGGGGTGAGCAAGAGGGGCCGCACGGGGGCGGACGCCTGGGTGCGCGCCTCGCGCAGGGCCTGGATGAGCTGCTTGCGCCCGTGGATGTAGGGCGACTCGTAGCCGGTGAGCGTGAGCAACTGCTGGCGCAGCACCTCGGCGGTGGGCGTGCGCTGCTCGCGGTCGTGGCGCAGCAGGCCCATGACGATGGCGTCCAGGGTGGGCGAGATGCCGGGCACGAAGTGCGAGGGCGGGAGGATCTCCTGCCGGGTGGAGGCCAGCATCAGCTCCGCGTCGGTGTCCCCCTGGAGCGCGCGCTGGCCGGTGAGGGCCTCGTGCAGCGTGAGGCCGAGCGCGAACAGGTCCACGCGGCCATCCAGCGCGAGCCCGTAGGCCTGCTCGGGCGCCATGTAGCCCGCCTTGCCCCGCACCTGCTGCAGTTGGGTGACGCCCACCTGGTTGGCCGCGCGCGCGATGCCGAAGTCCGACAGCTTCACCTCGCCGATGCGCGACAGGAGGATGTTGGGCGGGTTCAGGTCGCGGTGCACCAGGCCCAGCGGCTCGCCCTTGGCGCTCGAGCGGTCGTGCATGTACGCGAGCGCCGCGGCCATCTCCGCGCCGATGAAGGCCGCGGCCGCCGGGGTCAGCCGGCGCAGCGCCACGCGCTTGAGCAGCGTGCTCAGCGGCATGCCGTCCACGAACTCCAGGGTGAGGAAGACGGTGCCCTGGTGCCGGCCCAGGTCGAGCACCTGGACGATGTTGGGGTGGATGAGCAGCGAGCCCAGCTCCGCCTCGCGCTTGAACAGGGAGAGGAACTCCTCGTTGTCCGCGAACGCGGGCAGCACGCGCTTGAGCGCCACCTGCTTCTCGAAGCCGCCCTCGGGGCTGTAGGTGGCGCGGAACACCTCCGCCATGCCGCCCACGCCCAGCCGCTCCTGGAGGAAGTACTTGCCCATCACGTCCTTCTCGCGGATGGCGCGCAGCGCGTCGCCCGCCTTGGTGACGATGAGCGTGGCGAGCGTGGCGGCCAGGGGGCCGTAGGAGAAGAGGAACACGGCGCGCAGGAACACCATCGCCGGGCTCAGCGTGTCGAGCGTGTCCGGGGGCAGCCGGGGCACGGCCACCAGGAAGTAGAGCAGCAGGTACTCCACCGCCGCGAGCCCCGCGGCGAAGTACGCGAGCCCCCGTCCCGCCCGGAGCGCGCACACGACGATGAGCGTGCCCCAGGCATAGGCCGGCGGCGTGGTGAGCGCGTACACCGCGCCGTGGAAGTGCACGTCGGTGAGGAACACCACCGCCGGAATGGACACCGTGAGCGCGCTGTCCACCCACTGCATCGCCGGGTGGAAGCCCCCGCGGCCCAGCGCCCGGAGCATGAGCGTGTAGTAGATGGCCAGCACCGCGGTGAGCCCCGAGAGGCTCAGCGCCAGCTTCCAGCCGATCGCCCCGCCCAGGAACAACGCCGCCACGCACCCGAGCACCATCATCCCCCGCATGAAGCGGGCGATGGTCATCTCCCGGGGAACGACGTCCTGGGCCAGGTACTCCTGCAACAGTCCGACGGAATGCGACACGGGCATAAAGTTCCATCCTAACCGACTCCCCCCGGCACCGCCGCGCGGGGACAACCTTTGCGGTTGGTTGAACGCCCGAAGGTTGCGCCCGCCCTCCAAGCAAGGGCTGTCCGCTATAGCGGAGGCATGTCTTGACAAACGGACGGCCCCCGGGCACTTTCCCGCGTGTCCATGCCCCCCCCCCCGCGCTTGCACGGCGCGCGGGACGGCGGGCTTTCGGAACGCACCCGGCCTGTCGTGGGCATCCGAACCGAGGCGCCCAATGAAGGCACGTCATTCTCGCTGGTCCGTCTTTTCCCTGTCCGTCTGGCTCGCGGGCGCGCTGGCGCTCCCGGTGGGCTGCGCCAAGTCCAACGACGCCAAGGCCGAGGCGGTGACGCTGCTCAACGTGTCGTACGATCCCACGCGCGAGCTGTACACGGAGCTCAACGCCGCGTTCGCCCGGCGGTGGGAGGCGAAGACGGGCGTGAAGCCCATCCTCAAGCAGTCCCACGGGGGCTCGGGCAAGCAGGCGCGCGCGGTCATCGACGGCCTGGACGCGGACGTGGTGACGCTGGCGCTCGCCTACGACATCGACATGATCCACGACAAGGCGGGGCTCTTGCCGGCGGACTGGCAGACGCGCCTGCCCGAGCGCAGCACGCCGTACACGTCCACCATCGTCTTCGTGGTGCGCAAGGGCAACCCCCAGAACATCCGGGACTGGGAGGACCTGGTGCGGCCCGGCGTGTCCGTCATCACCCCCAACCCCAAGACGTCCGGGGGGGCGCGCTGGAACTACCTCGCCGCGTGGGGCCACGCCCTGCGCGCGCCCGGGGGCAGCGAGGCCAAGGCGCGCGAGTACATCGCCGCGCTGTTCAAGAACGTGCCGGTGCTGGACTCGGGGGCGCGGGGCGCCACCACCACCTTCGCCGAGCGGGGCCTCGGGGACGTGCTCATCGCCTGGGAGAACGAGGCCTTCCTGCTCAAGGACGAGGTGGGGCCGGAGCGCTTCGACATCATCGTCCCCTCGACGAGCATCCTCGCCGAGCCGCCGGTGGCGCTCGTGGATCAGAACGTGGACCGCAAGGGCACGCGCCAGGTGGCGGAGGCCTACCTCCAGTACCTCTACACCGAGGAGGCGCAGGAGATCGCCGCCCGCCACCACTACCGGCCGCGCTCGGCCCAGGCCCAGGCCAAGGTCGCGGGCCACTTCGCGCCCGTGAAGCTCTTCACCATTCAGGACGTGGTGGGCGGCTGGAAGCAGGCCCAGCAGCGGCACTTCGACGACGGCGGCTCGTTCGACCAGCTCTACGCCCCCCAGGCCCGATGAGCGCGCGTGCCACCTCCGCGTCCCGGCGCGTGCTCCCGGGCTTTGGCCTCACCCTGGGCGTGAGCTGGTTCTACCTCACGCTCATCGTGCTCTTGCCGCTCACGGCGCTCTTCCTCAAGACGTTCAGCCTCACCTGGGCGCAGTTCTGGGAGACGGTGGCCTCGCCGCGCGTGCTCGCGGCGTACCGGCTGAGCTTCAGCGCGGCGTTCTTCGCGGCGCTCGCCAACGCCGTCTTCGGCCTGCTCGTGGCGTGGGTGCTCGTGCGCTACCGCTTCCCCGGCCGGGCGCTGGTGGACGCGCTGGTGGACCTGCCCTTCGCGCTGCCCACGGCGGTGGCGGGCCTCACGCTCACCACGCTCTACGCGCGCAACGGCTGGTATGGCCGGCACCTGGAGGCCTTTGGCATCCAGGTGGCGTTCACCCCGCTGGGCATCGGCGTGGCGCTCACCTTCATCGGGCTGCCCTTCGTGGTGCGCACGGTGCAGCCGGTGCTGGAGTCGCTCGACGCGGACGTGGAGGAGGCCGCCGCGACGCTCGGCGCCTCGCCCTGGCGCACGTTCACGCACGTGCTCTTCCCGAGCGTCTTCCCCGCGCTGCTCAGCGGCTTCACGCTCGCGTTCGCGCGCGCCATCGGCGAGTACGGCTCGGTGGTGTTCATCTCCGGCAACATGCCGCTCAAGACGGAGATCGCCCCCTTGCTCATCATCACCCGGCTGGAGCAGTACGACTACGCGGGCGCCACGGCCATCGCCGGGGTGATGCTCGCCGCGTCGTTCGCGCTGCTGCTCGCCGTCAACCTGTTGCAGCGCTGGAGCCACCGTCGGCTCGAGGCGCGGCACGAGTAGGGAGGAGAGGCGCCCGCCATGCATCCGGTCACCCACGTCCCCCGCCCCGCGCCCGTGCGGCGCGCGCTCGCGAGCCCCGCCCTCGTGCGCGGGGCGCTCATCGGCGCGGCGCTGCTCTTTTTGGGCGTGTTCCTGGTGGTGCCGCTCGTGGCGGTGTTCACCTTCGCGCTGCAGAAGGGCGTGGGCACCTACCTGGCCACGCTCCAGGAGCCGGAGACGCTGGCGGCGGTGCGGCTCACGCTGCTGGCGGCGGCCATCTCCGTGCCCTTCAACCTGGTGTTCGGCCTGGCGGCCGCGTGGCTCATCGCCCACTTCCGCTTCCGGGGGCGGGACGTGCTGCTCACGCTCATCGACCTGCCCTTCAGCGTATCGCCCGTCATCGCCGGCCTCATCTTCGTGCTGCTCTTCGGGCGGCAGGGCTGGCTCGGACCGTGGCTGGCCGAGCGGGGCCTGCGGGTCATCTTCGCCGTGCCCGGCATCGTGCTGGCCACGGTGTTCGTCACCTTCCCGTTCGTGGCGCGCGAGGTGCTGCCCGTCATGCAGGCGCAAGGGCAGGACGAGGAGGAGGCGGCGCTGTCGCTCGGTGCTGGGGGCTGGCGCGTCTTCTGGCACGTGACGCTGCCCAAGGTGAAGTGGGGCGTGCTCTACGGGGTGCTCCTGTGCAACGCGCGGGCGATGGGGGAGTTCGGCGCCGTGTCCGTGGTGTCCGGCCACATCCGCGGCGTCACCAACACCCTGCCCCTGCACGCGGAGATCCTCTACAACGAGTACAACCTCGCGGGGGCCTTCGCCGTGGCGTCGCTGCTCACGGTGCTCGCGCTCGTCACCCTGGCCGTCAAGAAGTACGTCGAGTGGAGGGCCGAGGCCCCATGAGTGTCGTCGTCGAGCACCTCACCAAGCAGTTCACCCAGGGCGGCACGCCCGCCGTGTCGGACGTGTCCTTCACCGCGCCCTCGGGCGCCATCACCACGCTGCTGGGCCCCTCGGGCGCGGGCAAATCCACGCTGCTGCGCCTCATCGCCGGGCTGGAGTTGCCGGACGCGGGCCGCGTGAGCATCGCGGGCGTGGACTGCACGCACGTGCCCGTGCAGGCGCGCGGCATCGGCGTGGTGTTCCAGAGCTACGCGCTCTTCAAGCACATGACGGTGCGGCAGAACCTGGCCTTCGGGCTGGAGACGCGCAAGCTGCCCCGGCGCCAGGTGGCCGAGCGCGTGGAGGAGATGCTCCAGCTCGTGCAACTGGAGGCCCTGGGCGAGCGCTACCCGGCGCAGCTGTCCGGCGGTCAGAAGCAGCGCGTGGCCTTCGCGCGGGCGCTCGCCATCCGGCCCCGGCTCCTGCTGCTCGACGAGCCCTTCGGCGCGCTCGACAGCCGGGTGCGCCTGGAGCTGCGCGAGTGGCTGCAGTCCCTGCACGAGCGCACGGGCGTCACCACGCTGCTCGTCACGCACGATCAGGCGGAGGCGCTGGAGATCTCCCAGCACGTGGTGGTGATGAGCGAGGGCCGCGTGGCGCAGGCGGGCGCGCCCGAGGAGATCTACGACCGGCCGGCCTCGCCCTTCGTGGCGTCCTTCGTGGGCGGCACGAGCGTGCTGCGCGGCCAGGTGCACTCGGGCCGGGCCGAGGTGGGCTCGCTGGTGGTGGAGGCCCCCCAGAGCGCGCGCGAGGGCGAGAAGGTGCACGCCTTCATCCGCCCGCACGACGTGAAGATCGTCAAGCCCGCCCAGGGAGAGGAAGGGCCCACGCCCAGCCGCGTGGAGCGGCTCAAGTCCGTGGGCGGCTACGTGAAGGTGCTGCTCAAGCTGCCCACCGGGGAGGCGGTGTCCGTGGAGGTGCCCCGCGCCGAGTTCGACGACCTGGGGGTCGTCGAGGGGGACAGCGTCCACGCCGACGTGCGCCTGGCCAAGGTGTTCCTCGGCGACTACTCCATCTGACGCTCCACCGCGCCTCCGGGAGGACTTCACTCCGGAGGCGCGACCAGGAGCGGCGCGGCGCGGGAACTACTCGGCGGCCTTGAGGTCCGTGTCGCAGTTCTGCGGGGTGATGACGTAGGTGTAGATGTTGCCGGTGCCGCCGTCCCCCGTGCCCCCGTCGCCGGCGGTGCCGGGCACCACCGAGGCGTTCTTGCGGCAGTCGGACGCGGTGCCGCCGTCCTCGCACGCCGCGAAGGAGTAGGTGTCCCAGACGCCGCGGATGCCGTCGGGGAACGTCACCGTGGCGCCGTCGATCACCTTCTGGCGGTAGTCGCACTTGCCGAAGGTGGCGGCGTTGCGCACGAGGATGCCGCCCGTCACCTCGAAGCCGTAGTAGCGGGTGTCGTCCGGGTTGGACGAGACGCGCTGGAGCGCCTTGGGGCTCGCGTTGGTGATGGTGAGCGGGCCGGCGATGTGCACGCGCGAGCCGGCGTAGTCCGGGTTGGGACGCGCCGAGCCGCCCTTGGCGTCACCGAAGCCGGTGTCCACCGACACCTCGTTGTCCACGGGCGCCGTGCTGGCGACGATGTTGGTGAGCGCCATCTTCGGCTGCTGCGAGCCGTCCACGTAGTACTTGCTCGCCAGCTGCGGCCGGTAGGCGGCCACCTGCTCGAAGGGGCCCTTCACGTGGAGGAAGCCCTCGATGTCGAGCTTGTCGCCGACCTTGGCCCGGTACTGGGTGGGCGTGTCCTGGTAGAACTTGTAGACCCAGAGGCCCTGCTTGGGATTGGCGGGATCCACCAGGTAGAAGTTCGCCGACCAGTCCGCGCCGGTGCCCTGCTTCTCGTAGTCCACCGTCTGGATGACGGCGCCCACGACCTTCACCCAGGTGCCCTTGGCGGCCCGGCGCGCCTCGGTGACCGTCAGCGTGAGCGGGCCGGTCTGCGTGCCGCCGTCGCCCGTGCCGCCATCGCCCGGCGTGCCGCCGCCGTCGCCCGAGCCGCCATCGCGCGTGCCCGCGTCGGCCACCGGCTCACAAGCGCCCGTACAGTCGGGGTCCGTCGTGCCGGGAGCGGCGCCACGGTCGGTGCAGCCCACCATCAAGGAGGAGGCCAGGGTCAGGATCCCAAGGGACTTGTGCAGGAAACTCACGGAGAAACCTCCAGCGTCAGGTTGAAGCACCACTGGCGAGAGAGGTGCCGGGCTCCACCCATACCGGCGCGCTCCAGACGGTGCAAGTTGACGCCCCCATGCTCGCCGACCCTCGCGCGGAGAAGACAGACACGACATGGATTCCTGGTTTGAAAACACGCGGCCAGGACTGGGCGTACACTCGCCTGTGACGCCCAGGCCAGGGTCGCGTCCGGAGCCCGTCACATGAATGCCATTTCCCGCGAGCCCGGGTCGAGCCGCGTCCGGTGCGAGCGTCATCCGGAGCGGGCCGTGCTCGGCGCGTGCGCGCGCTGTGGCACGTTCATCTGCCAGGAGGACCGCCGCCTCGTGAATGGGGTGGACTACTGCGAGACCTGCGCCGCGCGGCCCGAGGTGGACTCCCTGGAGACGATGCGGCGCAAGTACTGGGGCCGACGCGACGGCTGGGCGTGGTTCTTCCTGCTCGGCGCCCTGGCCTGGTTCGTCTTCCTCAGACAAAGGTCCGGGACCCACGAGCCCCCCGGGTTCCCGGCGACGCTGCTGTCGCTCTCGGGCATCGTCCTGGGCCTGTGCTACTGGCTGGGCCTGCCCTTCGCGCGCTGGGGTCCGTGCCTGTTGGCGCTCGTGAACCTGGGCTTCACCGTCATCCAGCGGAACGAGGGCGGGGTGATGCTCGGGCTCGTGCCCCTGACGGTGAGCCTCACGCTCCTGGTGGACACCCGCAGCCGCCTCTTCTTCCAGCAGCCCGTGTCCGACGAGGCGCTCGGGCTGCTCTGGCGCCGACATGTCGGCAACACCCTGGCGCGCACGGGCTTCTGGCTGTCGCTGGTGGGGGTGCTCGTCGTGCCCGTGGCCCCCTTCGCGCTCGTGTTCTCGCTCCTCGCCCTGGCGCGGGTGTCACCCACGGCCGTGCCCCCCATCGGAGGCCGGAACAAGGCCATCGCCGGCATCGTGTGCTCCGCGGGCTCGCTGCTCGCGTGGACGCTCCTGCTCGGGCTCCGGGACTAGCCCGGGCCCGCGGGCCGGTACTCGTGGATCCACACGCGCTCCAGGCCCCAGGTGAAGAGCACCGTGTGGCCCGACAGGCGCACGAAGTCCCCGTCCTCGATGGGGTGGAGCACCGTGAGCACCCGCGTGCCGGGCGCGCACGTGCGCAGGCGCGCCACGAGCCGCGCCTTCGTCTGGGGCGTGAGCGCCAACCAGTTCAGGAAGACGTGGGTGGCGTCCGTCACGTCCGCCTGGGCCGCGTCCCCCTCCACCAGCGAGATGCCCACGGGCGCGAGCCACGGCGCCATGCGCGTGACGTGCTCGGCGAGCAGCTCCACGCCCCGCGCCCGCGCCCCGAGCCAGCGCGCCGCGAGCAGCACCCGCCCCCGCCCCGCTCCCAGGTCCACCACCACGCTCGCCCGCCCCACCCCGGCGCGCCGGAACACCCAGAGCGCCGACAGCAGGGGCGTCTCTCCGTAGATGAGCTCGCGCATGCGCTGGCCCGTGGCCTGGAGCGCGCGCACCACCTCGAAGGAGCGCCGGGCCCGGTAGGGCGAGCGCAGGCGCTCGGCGAGCCACAGCCCCACGTAGGGCCGCGCCAGCACGGGCCGGCCCAGCAGCAGGAGCGCGTCCGTCAGCCGGGTGACGAGCCCCAGCACCAGCGCCCACAGCTGCACCACCAGCCGCGCGGGCCACGGCAGGTCGTACGCCGCCAGGTCCTCCTCGTCCTCCGCTCGGCCCATGCATCGTCCCCTGGCGCTGGCGCTCCACCCGTGGCATGCCGGGCGCGCGGGCAAGGCTAAAAAAGTAGGGAACTCAACGATCCATTGTTCCGTCCTCGTCGCAAACCTATGCGCCGACGGCTCTCGCCCGCCAATTCGATGCCTTTTCAGCAGGTGGTTTCTGGACCCACCCACCGTCCAGATTCTAGACACGCGACAGCGAAACGGAATTCAGGGGACACTGTAGAAATGAAGCCACTCGAAGACATGAGCGAAACTTCCGACCTGAATAAGGACAAGAAGGCGCCGCTGGGCGAGGTGCTGGAGTTCATGCGCCTGCTCTGGGCGGTGGACCATGGACTGCAGTCCACGTCCAAGCGCATGGAGTCCACCCTCGGCCTGACGGGGCCCCAACGGTTGGTGCTGCGACTGGTGGGCCGCTTCCCGGGCATCACGGCCGGTCGGCTCGCGGGCATCATGCACGTGCACCCGAGCACCCTCACCGGCGTGCTCAAGCGCATGGAGAAGCGCGGCCTGCTCGAGCGCAAGTCGGATCCGCTCGATGGGCGCAAGGCGCTCTTCGCCCTGACGGACCAGGGCCGGAGCATGGACGTGCCGGCGGGCGGCACGGTGGAGTCGGCCGTGGAGCGGGTGCTCACGCGTCTGGCGCGCCCGCAGTTGCAGGCCGCCCAGGAGGCCCTCACCGCGCTGGCCGAGGAGCTGGGCGCCGCGGACGCGACGACCGAGTACGCCCAGGCCACCGCCAGCCTGGGCAAGGACGAGGCGGCCAAGGACGAGCACGGGGCGGACGGCACGCCGCGCTGAACACCGCGAGCATCCAGCGGCGGACACGCGCGAGCGCCGCCCGCCCGCTTGGAGAACGGGAAGACACGTCACGGCCCTGGTCCTGCTAGAGATCGGGAAATAGGCGCCCCCGTCGGGGGTTGCCACGCGACCGAGCGGACGTGACAGCGTGAACCTAGACTCCCAGACCCCAGGTCCCGAGCTTCCTCCCCCGTCGCCTCCCGCGCCGTCCCCGGCCGAGCCCCGACCTCCCCCCCGGACCCGGGCGGTGGAGCGACTGCTCGGCGCGGTGCGCGCGCGACAGCGCCGTCAATTGTGGCTGCGCGGCGCGCTCCTGGGCGTGGGGCTCGGGCTGGTGCTCGTCGTGGCGGGGGGCTACGCGGGCCTCGTGTCGCCCGTGGCGGGCCGCTGGTTGATGATGCTCGCGCCGGTGGCGGGCGCGCTGCTGGCCGTGGCCTTCGGCGTGGGCCTGTCGCTGCGCACCGTGGGGGATGACGCGCGCACGGCGCGGCTCATCGGCGAGCGGCACCCCGCGCTGTCCCTGGACGTGCTCGCCGCGGTGGAGCTGGCGCGCGAGGCCCCGCGCGAGGCGCACGACGGCCACTCCCAGGCCCTGACGGACGCCTTCCTGCGGCAGATGGACGCGCGCGCCGAGCGCGTGGACGTGGCCTCGGTGGTGGATGCCCGGCACCTCAAGCGCACGGCGGCCGGACTGGGCGGCGGGGTGCTCGTGCTCGGCGTGCTGCTCGCGCTCACGGGCGCGCGCTGGCGCGTGGGCTTCGCCCAGGCGCTCGAGTCACTCGACCCCACCGCCCAGGCCGAGGTGCGCGAGCCCATCACCGGCGACGTCGAGCTGACGTACCGCTACCCGGCCTACACGGGCCTGGCCCCGCGCACCGTGCCGGGCACCAACGGCGAGGTGAGCGCGCCGGCCGGCACCGAGGTGCAGCTCAAGACGCGCTCGGACCGCGAGGTGGAGCGCGCGGAGATCGTCGTCAATGGCGAGACGCTGCCGCTCGTCGTCACCGGCCGGCGCGAGCTGACGGGCTCCTTCGTGGCCAAGAAGTCCGGCGGCTACCACTTCGTCTTCTACGGCGGCGCGCGCACCGTGCTCGCCACCGGGCCGGACCTGCCGCTCAACGTGGAGAAGGACGCCGCGCCCCAGGTGCAGCTGCTCACCCCCGCCGCCGAGCTGGAGGTGGACCCGGGCCAGCAGGTGACGCTCAAGTACGAGGCCAGCGACGACTACGGCCTGTCCGCCCTCGCGCTCGTCTACCGGATGCCCGGCGCCAAGGAAGAGGCGCGCATCGCCCTGCCCCGGCAGGACGGCCGGCGCGACAAGGGCACCCACACGTGGAACCTGGACGCGCTCAAGGTCCAGCCGGGCGACCGCATCTCCTATTACATCGAGGCCCGGGACAACGACGCCGTGGAGGGGCCCAAGCGGGGCGTGAGCCGCACCCAGGTCCTGCGCATCTACAGCGCCGCCGAGCACCTGCGCGCCGCGCTGCAGAAGGCCGAGGCCCTCTGGGGCCGCATGGTGGACCACCTCGCCGACCGGCTCGAGGGGCCGGACCGGGACAAGACCAAGGACGCCCAGAAGGTGACCAGCGCCCAGGCCGTGGACACCAGCGGCCTCGCGCTCGTGACCGACCTGCGCGCGCTCGTCCAGGAGCTGCGCCGCGAGCGCGACACGCCCGTGGAGCTCGTCACCGCCCTGGCCAACATCTCCGACAAGCTGGGCCAGCGCGTGCGCGCCACCTCCGACTTCCGCCGCGTCTACCTGCGCACCCAGCTGCGCCAGACCGGCAACGACTTCGGCACCGGCGCGCGCCTGAGCGCGCTCGTCACCGAGGAGATCGACGAGCTGGAAAAGGACGTGCTCTACCTGGAGTCGCTCCTGGACCGGCAGAAGCTCGAGGCCCTGCAGGAGCTGGCCAAGCAGCTGGCCAACGAGCGGCGCGAGCTCTCGCGCCTCATCGAGGACTACAAGGCCCGCCCCGACGAGCAGACGCGCGAGCAGGTGATGCAGCAGATCCAGGAGATGCGCGCGCGCATCGACGAGCTGATGCAGCGCATGGCCGAGCTGCGCCAGGGCATCCGCGACGAGCACCTCAACGCCGAGGCGCTCCAGGACATGATGAAGGACCAGGACATGTCCAGCGCCCTGGATGACGTGGAGCGCCTCATGCGCGAGGGCAAGGCGGACGAGGCCCTGGCCAAGCTGCAGGAGCTGTCCATGCAGATGGACGACATGCTCAACGGCCTCAACGACGCCCAGGAGGAGTTCGGCGGCGAGCAGTACCCGGAGCTGGCGCAGAAGTTCGGCCAGTTCATGGGCGAGCTGGAGAAGACGGCCCAGGAGCAGAAGCGCGTGGCGGACGCCACCCAGGCCATCCGCGACCAGGCGCGCAAGCAGAACAAGGATCGGCTCAGCGAGCGCGGCCAGGCCATGAAGGAAGAGCTGCAGCGCACGCTCGAGCAGGTGCGCGAGAACTACCAGGCGCTGCGCGAGGACCAGCTCAGCAGCCGCGCCTCGCGCCCGCTGGAGGAGGCCCAGGCGGAGCTGGACAACGCGCGCAACGCGCTCAACGTGGACGACTTCGACCTGGCGGCCGAGGCCACCCAGCGCGCCTCCGAGGCGGCCCAGGAGCTGGCCAGCTACGGCGAGCAGCAGCGCGCCCTGGACGAGATGTACGGCAACCCGCCCCAGGTGCGCCGCCAGTCCGCCAAGCTCGCCGAGCAGCTCGCGGACGACGCGCGCAAGGTGGAGGACGCCAACCGCAAGCTCCAATCGCTCTTCCCGCCTCCCGGCTCGCAGCTCAGCCCCGAGGACAAGCAGCGCCTGCAGCAGCTCGCCGGCGAGCAGGAGGGCCTGGAGCAGCAGGCCAAGGGCCTGCGCCAGCAGATGCAGGAGATGGAGCAGATGGCGCCCCTGTTCGGTCAGGAGGCCGGCGAGCAGATGGAGGAGATCGGCCGGCGCATGGGCGAGGCCGCCCAGCGCATGCAGGGCAAGGACGCCAACCGCGGCCACGGCGAGCAGCAGGCGGCGCTCGAGGGGCTGCGGCAGTTCCAGCAGCAGATGAAGGAGAGCCAGCGCGGCAAGGGCAAGGGCAAGGGCCTGCCGCTGCCCATGGGCATGGGCCGCGGCCAGGGCAACGGCCAGGACCCGCGCGACAAGGTGGAGATCCCCGACGAGGAGGCCTACCAGGCGCCCAAGGAGTTCCGGAAGGACCTGCTCGACGCCATGAAGGAAGGCACGCCGGAGAAGTACCGGGATCAGGTGAAGCGCTACTACGAGGAGTTGGTGAAGTGATGACGTCCCCCGCGAGAGTCCTCCTCGCCCTCGCGCTCGTGTTGGCCCCGAGCGCGTGGGCCGAGCTGTCCAAGACCGAGGTGAAGGAGCGGCTGGCCCGCACCGAGGCCGCCCTGGACGGCTGGGACGTGGCCGCGGCGCGGCAGGAGCTGCAGTCGCTCGAGGGCCAGGTGCCCGACGACATCGAGCCGCTCAAGTACTACCAGGGCCGGGTGGCCTTCGAGGAAGGTCAGTACCCCCAGGCGGTGGAGCTGCTCGAGGCCGCGCGCATCGAGGACAAGCCGGGCAGCTACCTGCGCCTGGCCAAGGACACGCGCGGCATCGTCAAGGATCACGCCCAGGCGGAGAGCGAGCACTTCGTCTTCTACTACCCCAAGGGCAAGGACGAGGTGCTCGTGCCCTATGCCCTGGAGACGCTCGAGTCCATCCACCGCGCGCTCGCCGCGGACCTGGGCTACAGCCCGCCGGGCAAGGTGCGCGTGGAGGTGGTCAACAACGCGCGCGAGCTGTCCAAGGTGAGCACCCTCACCTACCAGCAGATTCAAACCACCGGCACCATCGCCATCTGCAAGTTCAACAAGCTCATGGTGACGAGCCCCAAGGCCGTGGCGCGCGGCTACGACTGGCAGGACACGCTCGCGCACGAGTACATCCACCTGGTCGTCAGCAAGATGAGCCACAACACCGTGCCCATCTGGCTGCACGAGGGCCTGGCCAAGTACCTGGAGTCGCGCTGGCGCGGCAAGCCGGGCCTGGCCATGACGCCCTCCACGCTGGCCCTGCTCGGGCGGCGGGTGAAGCAGGACAAGCTCATCCCCTTCGAGAAGATGCACCCCTCCATCGCCATGCTGCCCACGGCCGAGGACGCCGCCACCGCCTTCGCCGAGGTCTACTTCGCCATCGACTACGTCTACACCACCCGCGGCACCCAGGGCCTGCGCGACATCATCCTCGGGCTGCGCGATGGCAAGACGGACAAGAAGGCCGTGGAGGGCGCCACCGCGCTGAGCTTCCCCCAGTTCGAGAAGAACTGGCTCGCCCACGTCAAGCAGCAGCCCTTCCCCCAGGAGCTCCTGCCGCCCGAGGAAGTGGTGCTCAAGGAGAACGCCCAGAAGCCCGACGAGAAGAAGAAGGGCCGGGAAATCTCCTTCGGGGACTTCGCCGAGGTGAGCGAGGTGCCCGCGCGCAAGTTCGCCCACCTGGGCGAGCTCATGCGCGAGCGCAACCGCACCCGCGCCGCCGCCGAGGAGTACGCCAAGGCGCACAAGCTCGTGGGCGACAAGTACGAGTCCGTGTCCAACAAGTACGCGCTCGCGCTCCTGGAGCTCAAGCGCCTGGACGAGGCCGAGCGGGTGCTGCGCGGCTCGTTGCGCATGCACCCGGGCTCGCCGAGCACCAACGTGCACCTGGGCCGCATCCTCCTGCACCGCAAGGACTACCCCAAGGCGAAGCAGGCCTACCTGGAGGCGCTCGCCGCGGACCCGTTCGATCCGGAGATCCACCTGGCGCTCACCCGCATCCACGGCTCGCTCGGGGAGACGGCGCTCGTGGCCCGCGCCAAGACGGCGAGCGCGAAGCTCACCGGCCTCAAGCCCGAGGACGTGGAGCGGGTGGCGCGCGACTTCCTGAGCGAGGACGCGCAGCTCGTGGGCGAGGGCACCCTGCCCGCCGAGCAGGAGGACGCCGCGGGCAAGCCCCCCGCCGCCGCCGCCCCGAAGCGCACCGACGGCGGACCCTGAACCCCGGTCGGGGCCCCTGGCTGGGTGGGCGCGCGCGGTGGTATGTGCGCCGCCTCTACCCCAAGGAGTCCCCTCATGCGTTCGTCCCTCGTCGCCCTCCTCGCCCTGAGCCTGACGGGCTGCGCCACCTCGGGCCCCAGCGCCGCCCAGCGCCGCGCCGCGCAGGTCGGCGCCTATCGCCAACAGCAGGCCGCCGAGGCCGAGCGCGCCGCCGAGCAGGCCCGCGCCGCCGAGCAGGCCGTCCCCGACGCGCCGCCCGCGCCTCCGGCCCCGCCCGCGCCTCCCGCGCCCCCGGCCCCGCCCGTGTCCGCCCAGCCCGGAGGCCCCCGGGAGGGCCTCTACGGCCTGCGGGCCTCCCTGCTCGGCGGCGGGCTGAACACGCAGCAGGCCACCAGCTCCAGCCTGGGCGCGCGCTACTTCTTCTCCGACGCGGTGGGCGTCAACGTCGACGTCGGCTTCCTCTACACGTCCCTCGCCGCGGCGCCCACCACGGGCGCCTCCCTGGGCCTGGGGCTCAACGTCTACGGCGGGAGCGCGGGCCGGGCCCTGCGGCCCTACTTCACGCTCCAGGGCTCGCTCAGCTACGCGGGCAACAACAGCACGAGCGTCACGCTGCTCGGGGCCTCCGTGGGCGGCGGCCTGGAGTACTGGATCGCCCCGCAGCTCTCCGTCAACACCACCCTGGCCGTGGGCGTCTCCACCGTCACGGACGTGGAGGGGATCGCCCTCGGCACCGTGCAGCCCGGCCTCGGCGTGACGCTCTTCCTGGACTGAGCCCCGGCGGGCGGAGCGCTCCTGGTATCCTCCGCGCCCCGAGGAGGGTGCCCCGTGCTCCAGACGACCGAGAGAGTGGTGAAGTGTCCCCAGTGCCAGGCGCCGCTCGCGCCCCGGCGCTTCGCCCCCTCGGTCGTCTGCGACTACTGCGGCACCACCGTGCAGGTGGATCCCCTGGCCGTCCACGCCTCGCGCTTCCAGCGGGCGTGGGCGGAGTGGAACGACCCGGCGACGCACGGCTACACGCAGTGGTGGACGCTGGGCACGAGCCACTGGGCCCCGGGGCCGCGCGTGGGCCAGGGCGGCATGACGGACGTCTACGTCGCCGAGCGGGCCCGCACGCCCACCGAGCGCGTGCTCATCAAGGTGCTGCGCGACCCCGCGCACCTGCCCCTGCTCGACCACGAGTGGGAGGTGCTGCGCGCGCTCCAGGCCAGCCAGGCGGATGGCGCGCCCACCTTCACCGCGCTGCTGCCCCAGCCGGTGACGCGCGGGGAGCTGAGCGCGGGCCCCCACGCGGGCCGGCACGCCCTGGTGCTGCGCTGGCCTGGCGGCTTCGTGCGCACGCTCGAGGACGCGCGCCGCGTCTACCCCGCGGGCGTGCCCCCCCAGACGTCCGTGTGGATGTGGCGGCGCGTCCTGGAGGCCCTCTCGTTCCTTCACCGCTCGGGCTATGTCCACGGGGCGGTGCTGCCGCCCCACCTGCTCGTGCAGACGGGGGAGCACGGCGTGCGGCTGGTGGGCTTCTCCTGCGCGGAGCGCCTCGGCGAGCCCCTGCGCGCCTTCCACCCGTACTACCGCGACTTCTACCCGGGCGACGTCACGGGCACGCGGCGGCTAAGGCCCGAGGACGACGTGGCCATGAGCGCCCGCTGCCTCGTCGCCGTGCTGGGAGGAGACCCCGAGCGCGGGAGCGTGCCCGGCGCCGTGCCCGCGCCCCTGGCGCTGCTCCTGCGCCAGGTGGCCCGGGGCGAATACACCTCGGAGGGGGGGGACCTGGCCTGGACACTGCGCGAGCGGGTTGGTGAAGTGGGCCGCGCGGTCTTCGGTCCCCCGAGCTTCCAGCCGCTCGTCATGCCGTGAGGCGACGGGCCGGACCCACACAGGAGCAGCGACCATGGGGTATGGCAACTACAGCAGCCAGGCGCACGACGCCATCGTGCAGAAGCGCGCGAAGGAGCCCGTCCAGGAGGTGTTTCAACAGACGGGGTGCCATCCGCTGATGAACCCCAAGGGGCTGCGCCTGCGCGAGGCGCGCGACAGCGCGGAGCACCCGAACTCGCTGGGCATCGTGTTCGCGCTGGACGTGACGGGCTCCATGGGCACCATCCCCAAGCTCATGGCCACGCAGATGCTGCCCAAGTTCATGAAGATCCTCACCGACTGCCACGTGAAGGATCCCCAGCTGCTCTTCATGGCGGTGGGTGACGCGACGAGCGATCAGGCCCCGCTGCAGGTGGGCCAGTTCGAGTCCACCGCGCAGCTCATGGACCAGTGGCTCACCTGGAGCTACCTGGAGGGCCGGGGCGGCGGCAACAACCACGAGAGCTACGAGCTGGCGCTCTACACGCTCGCCCAGCACACGGCGATGGACTGCTGGGAGAAGCGCCAGAAGAAGGGCTACGTCTTCCTCACCGGGGACGAGCTGCCCTTTCCCTCGCTGTCCAAGCACGTGGTGGAGAGCCTCATCGGGGACCGGTTGGACCAGGACCTGACGGCCGAGGAGATCGTCGCCGAGCTGCAGAAGACGTTCGTGCCCTTCTTCGTCATCCCGGACCAGAAGCGCCGCGAGAACTGCGAGGCGCGGTGGCGCGAGCTGTTGGGTGACCACGTGCTGTGCATGAGCAACCCCCAGGACATCTGCTACGTGAGCGCGGGCGCCGTGTGCCTGTACGAGGGCCTGGTGCCGGACATGGACGCGCTGGGCCGCGTCTTCAAGGACATGGGCCTGGAGTACGGCGACCTGAGCTCGGTCATGCGCGCGCTCACGCCCCTGGCCGAGGCCCTGGGCCGCACGGGGGGCCCGGCGATGACGGGCGGCAAGTCCCCCGAGGGCGTGCTCGGGCGGATCGTCCAGCTCTTCAAATGACGCGGGGGGCCCGGCGCGTCTCCATCGTCGTGGACCTGGGCTTCGGGGACGCGGGCAAGGGGCTGGTGACGGACTGGCTCGTGCGGCGCGACGGGGCGGGCCTGGTGGTGCGCTACAACGGCGGCGCCCAGGCCGGCCACAACGTCGTCACCCGCGAGGGCCAGCACCACACCTTCGCCCAGTTCGGCGCGGGCGCGTTCGTGCCCGGCGTGCGCACGTTCCTCGCCCACCCCTTCGTGCTGCACCCCACCGCGCTGCTGCTGGAGGGGGACCTGCTGCGCGCGCGGGGCGTGGGCGACATCTTCGAGCGGCTGCGCG
Source organism: Archangium primigenium (assembly GCF_016904885.1). Taxonomy (NCBI): domain Bacteria; kingdom Pseudomonadati; phylum Myxococcota; class Myxococcia; order Myxococcales; family Archangiaceae; genus Melittangium; species [Archangium] primigenium. The sequence goes on along the minus strand of NZ_JADWYI010000001.1, from coordinate 1,682,383 downwards.
TGAGCGAGCGCGCACGCGTCATCACCCCCTTCCACCAGGCGATGAACCGGCTGCGGGAGCTGGCGCGCGGCGAGGCCCGCCATGGCTCGTGCGGAGTGGGCGTGGGCGAGACGGTCCAGGACGCGCTCGCCTTTCCCGAGGACACCGTCCACGCGGGCGACCTGCTCGCCCCCGCCCGCCTCGCGCTCAAGCTCCAGCGCCTCCGCGAGCGCAAGCACGCCGAGCTGCGCGCCCTGTCCCCGCCCGACACCGAGGCCGTGCGCCAGGAGCGCGCCGTGCTCGAGCACCCGGGCGTCATCGACACCTGGCTCGCGCGGACGGCGCGCGTGGCGGCGCTCGGGCTGGTGGCCCCGGACACGACGCTCGGCGCGTGGATGAGGGACACGCCCGCCACCGTGTTCGAGGGCGCCCAGGGCGTGCTGCTCGACGAATGGCGCGGCTTCCACCCCTTCACCACCTGGTCGTGCTGCACGCCGGACAACGCCCTGGCGCTGCTCGCGGACAGCGGCGTGGAGGCCGAGGTGCGGCGCGTGGGCGTGCTGCGCTGCCACGGGGTGCGGCATGGCGCGGGGCCCCTGCCCACCGAGAGCGCGGAGCTGCGGTCGCTCATCTCCGAGCACAACACGCGCAATGACTGGCAGGGCGGCGTGCGCTACGGCTGGTTCGACGCCGTCCTCGCCCGCTACGCCCTGGACGTCGTGGGCGGCGTGGACACGCTCGTGCTCACCCACGTGGACCTGCTCGCGCGGCTGCGCGTCTGGAAGGCCGCCGCGCGCTACCAGGCCCTCACGCGCCTGGAGCCCGCCGCCGCGCCCTCGCTCGCGCACCAGGAGGCGCTCACCCGCGCGCTGCTCGCCGCCACCCCCGTCCTCGACACCCTCCCGCCCCGCGAGGACCTCGTGCTGGCCCACGTCGCGTCGCTGCTCGGCCGGCGCGTGGACTGGGTGGCCAGAGGTCCACGGGCGGATGATGTCTCGCCCTGGATGCCCGCATAGGTGTTCCGGAATGACACCCTTCCCGACCCGCGAGGCCGTGCAATAGCAGACAGGGATATTGCCCTTCGGGCTTCGCGGGGAAAGCAGACAAAGACCGCATATCCCAGGGTGATAGGTTATCCCGGGATGTCTCGTTCATAGTGCTCCTCGCCTCACCACCAAGGAGCAATGGCGATGAAGACCAACAGCATGAAGCGTCAGACGGCGGGTTTCCGGGCGGCGGCGTTCCTCGCGGTGCTTGGCGCCACGGTGGCGCTGGCCCACTCGCCGGACGAGTCGCGCGTGGCCGGCGACGCCGTGGCGCTCGAGGAAGTGGTGCTCGTCTCCAAGACGACGTCGGCCGAGGGCGTCAGCGGCAACCTGGACCTGCCCCTGCTGGGCGGTGGCGGGGGCGGCGGCCTGCCGCTGGTGGGAGGCCTGCCCCTGCTGGGCAGCCTGCCCCTGCTGGGCAACTGACACGCCCTGCCGCCTCCCTTACCCCCACCCCCGAGCCCTCTTCCGCCCCCGGGAGCGCGGCCCCCGCCGCGCTTCCGGGTGAGCCGGAGCCTCCATGCATCCGACTTCCCTCCTCCCGCCACCGCGGCATGTGCTCGCGGTGGGAGCGGCGCTCGTGCATCTGCTGCTGGTGCTCTGCTCGGTGCTGCACGTGCCCCATCCCGGACGGCCGCTGCGCTTCTATGCCCAGTGGAGCGGCGCCGACCGTCAGTACAAGTTCTTCGCCCCGGACATCACCCCCTCGGTGCGGGTGACCTTCGAGACCACGCTCGAGTCCGGCGAGCGCGTGCGCGAGGAGCTGCGCACCGCGGACGACGTGATGGACGTGCGCATGTATTGCCTGTCCTTGAACTTCCATCTGCTGGGCGGCCAGGACGACATCGCGCGCGCCTGGGCCGCGAAGGTGTTTGGCCGGCACGCCACGGCCCGCTCCGTCTCGCTGCGGATGGAGGAGTTCCGGCTGCCCCCCCTGGCGCGCTACCACGAGGGGCAACGCCCCCACTGGGCCGAGCGCTACCAGGCCTCGTTCGAGCGCCGTCCGGCGTCCGTCGCCCAGGCGGTCCGGCCATGAAGGCCACCCGGCTGGTCGCGTTCTTCCTGGCCCCGTCCTCGCCCCGGCCCCTGGGCGTGTTCCGCATCGGCGTGTCGCTCGTGCTCCTGGCGCAGGCCTGGAGCCTGGCCGGACACATCCAGGAGCTGTTCGGGGACCGGGGCCTGACGCCCTGGAGCATCACCGCGCCCCTGGCCTCGCCGTGGATGCCCCGGGTGGAGACCTGGGTGGCGCTCGCGCGGCCCTGGGGACTCAACGCGCGCGAGAGCATCCAGGCGCTCTGCTGCGCGTACGCGCTGGCGCTCGCGGCGCTGCTCGTGGGCTGGCGCACCCGGCCGGCGGCGACGCTGGCCTGGCTCCTCCACGCGGTGTTGATGAACAGCGCGCCCCTGTTCATCTACGGCGTGGAGGTCTTCGCCCACATCAGCCTCTTCTATTGCGTGGTCCTGCCCGTGGGCGCGGCCTTCGCGCTGGACGTGAGAGCGGGTCGGACCTCGGACGCGCCCTCGGCCATGGCCACCCTGGGCCTGCGCGTGCTGCAGTTGCACCTGTGTCTGGTCTACGTCTCCTCGGGCGTGGAGAAGGCGCTGGGCGCGACGTGGCAGCAGGGCACGGCCGTCTGGGACGCGGTGATGCAACCCCAGTTCTTCCGCTTCGATCTCACGTGGCTGGCGCACCAGCCGTGGGTGTCCATGGCGGCGAGCTGGGGAACGCTGCTCGTCGAGGTGGGGTATGGCGTGTTCATCTGGCCCCGCCAGACGCGGCTGTTCTGGGTGCTGCTCACCCTGGGCCTGCACGCGGGCATCGCGCTGTTCATGGGGCTGTGGCTGTTCAGCGGCATCATGGCGGTGCTCACCTTCGCCGCCTTCGGCTGGGAGGCGCTCGGAGCGGCGCCCCGGCATTTCGCTCGCGCGCGCCAACGGGTCTGACCTACAGTCCGTCGCGCGCCCAGGCCGTGTGAGCGCCTTCACAGGGGGGGACAGGGCATGTCCCGGATCGCCGCTCACGCAGGTCTCGCCGTCGTCCTGGTCTTTCTCGCGGGCTGTGACACGCCCCCGCCCCCGCGGCCGCCCCCCGAGGACGCCGGTCCCGGAACGGTGCAACTGATGGCCACGCTCCCCCCGACGCCCCCGGGATACATCACGCGCGTCACCGCCACCCTCTTCTCCGAGGGCCAGGCGCCCCGCGTGCTCGACCTGACCGCCACGCCCGAGGGCTGGACGGAGGAGCTCGTGGGCCTGCCCGCCCTCGGCGCCTACACCGTGGTCGCCCAGGGCTTCGATGCCGCCCACGTGCTGCATTACGAGAGCGACGACGAGCACTTCACCTTCCCCGCCCGCGGCACGCAGACCAAGCCCATCCCCCTGCGGGACCGGGGGGGACACCCGATTCCGGAGATCACCCGCGCCAGCCAGTCGAGCCCCACGGCCGAGCCGGGCCAGACGCTCACCTTCGAGGTGGAGGCGCGAGACCCCCTGGCCACGCCGCTCGCCCTCTCCTGGACGGCCAACGTGGGCGAGGTGAGCGAGGACAGGACCCGGAACACGTTCACCTGGACGGCGCCCGCGTGCGTCGCCACGACCGCGACGCCGAGCGTCCTCGTCACCGTCACCAACTTCTTCGGCGCCACGGCCACCCGGAGCTTCCCGGTGGCGGGCCTGCCGACGTGCGGCCCGGGAAGGTGGACGCCCACGGGCACGCTGCTCACCGCCCGCGACAACCACACCGCGACGCTGCTGGCCACGGGCCAGGTGCTCGTCGCCGGCGGCTACCGCCAGGGCGCCACCTCCCCGCAGGACCGCTACCTGGCGTCCGCGGAGCTGTATGACCCGGCCACGGGCACCTGGAGCGCCACGGGCTCCTTGCGCTTCGCGCGCGCCACGCATGAGGCGGTCCGGCTCGCCGATGGCCGGGTGCTCGTCGTGGGCGGATGGGCGACCCATGGCACCATCGAGCGGTCCGCGGAGCTGTATGACCCGGCCACGGGCACCTGGAGTCCCACGGGCTCCACGCACTACCCGCGCCGCGGGCATACGCTGACGCCGCTGCGCGATGGCCGGGTGTTCCTCGAGGGCGTGGAGGGGGGGTCGAGCACGTCGGAGGTGTACAGCCCGGCCACGGGCACCTGGAGCAAGGCGGGCACCCCGCCGGGCTCGCGTCGCCGCGCGCACGCCGCGGCGCCGCTGCCCGACGGCACGGTGCTCGTCACGGGCGGCGCCGTCGGCCTCCAGGACTACTTGAGCGTCACGGAGGTGTACGACCCGGTCACGGACACCTTCCGCGACGCGGCCGACCTCCGCGAGGCCCGCGCCTACCTCACGGCGACGTCGCTCTTCGATGGCTCGGTGCTCGTCACGGGCGGCGAGCGCGGCGGGACGCTGGTGGAGCGCTACGAGCCGGCCGCGGACGCCTGGCGGCTGGAGGGAGCGCTGAGCACGCCTCGCGCCAGGCACCGGGCGGCCCGGCTGTCCACGGGCGTGGTGCTCGTCGCGGGGGGCAACACCCCGGACGCCCTCAAGACGGCGGAGCTCTACGACCCGGCCACGGGGCAGTGGAGCCCCACCGTCCCCATGAACTCCGGGCGCGACGACTTCACGATGACGCCGCTCCTCGATGGCCGGGTGCTCGTGATGGGCAACAACGGGAGGAACTCGACCTCGGACACGCCGGAGCTCTACGAACAGGCGCCGCGCCCCTGAGCCCCCGGCTCACGGCGCGTGGAGCGCCTCGGCCGTCCACGTCGCATGGGGCCGCACGCTGAGCGCGGTGTACGCGTCCAGGTAGGCGTCCACCATGCGGCGCGGCGTGAAGGACAGGGCCCGGGCGCGCGCCCGGCCCGCCCGGCACTCGCGCTCGGCCGGATGGTCCATCAACCAGCGCAGGGCACGGGCGAGCCCCTCCGCGTCGTCCGGGTGGACGAAGAGCGCGGCGTCGCCCCACACCTCGCGCAGGCTCGGGATGTCGCCGAGCACCAGCGCGCAGCCGGCCAGCGCCGCCTCCAGGGCGGACAGGCCAAAGGGCTCGTAGCGCGCGGGCATGGCGTAGACGGCCGCCCGGCCCATCCACGCCGCGAGCTCCCACGGCCGCAGGGCCCCGAGCGCGTTCAGGGCCGAGCCGCGCGACAGCTCCCCCGCGACCCGCACGGGAAAGGGCAGCCCGGGCGCGATGGCCTCAAGCACCGCCAGGTTGCCGGCCTCGTCCCACTCCCGGCCCGCGGCGAGCACGAAGGACTCCTTGGCATCCGGCAGGAAGCACTCCGCGCGCCGCGCGTGGGGGATGACCCGGGCGGAGGCGAAGTGGCCATGCCACCGCTCGGCCGCGGCGAGCATCGCCGTGGTGGGCGCCACCACGCAGTCCGCGCCGCGCAGGCCCCGGGCCGCCTCGTGCTGGTAGAGCGTGTAGCGCTCGGGCGCCCGGCTCCCCTTCACGCCCTCCCACCAGACGAGCGGGCAGGTGTGCAGCACCGCCAGCGACGGCGCCCGCCAGGCGAGCGCGCCCAGGGTGTGGTCGTTGAGGTGGACGATGTCGGGAGACAGCCGCGCCTCCAGCTCCAACAACCACGTCTCCTCGTCGAGGGACTCGGCGCGGTCCTGGCTCTCGTGCAACCCCAGCCCGGGAATCTCGCGCACCTCCATCCATTGCGCGACGGACAAGGGCGCCCCCAATGTCGCGAGCTCCACACGGACCCCGCGCTCGACGAGCGCCCGGCTGAGCTCCAGGGCGTACGTCCACACCCCACCCAGTGGCGAGGCGGTCATCAGGACCCGCTGCACCGGAGCAAGCGTGCGAGCACGTGGGCGCTGAGCAAGGGATGTCACGGGCATTTCCTCCTCCCTCGGGAAGCCCGGTCAGGACCGGGCGTGGAGCCCACCGGGGGGAAGGCTCCAACAACGCAAAAACAGTAAGCACCGGGCTCGGGGGCGCGACCCCCGCCTCCGGTCTCCCTTCCCGGGCCGTGAACGTCTCGTGCCTGGCGGCAGTGCCACTGCCCGGAAGGAGGAGGGCGCCCCGAGACGTTCGCTGAAGGACGGGCGGACGGGCGGGTCCACCAAGCGCAACTGACCGGGCTCATCACCCCGGGTCGCGCGACGCGGAGACGCGGGGTGCGCCCGGGGATGACAGCGGGAGGCACGGGGGGCATAACTTCCCCGTGACACCTCCGCCCGAACCCGCCGTGGACGCGCCCCCTGTCTCCGAGCGGGGCACGCGCCTGGCCTCCATCGCCGTGGCGAGCGCCCTGTTCATGGAGTTCGTCGACTCCACGGCGCTGTCCACCGCGCTGCCCTCGCTGGCCACGGCGTTCGGCAGCGATCCGGTGCACCTCAAGCTCGCGCTCACCTCCTATATCCTGGCCCTGGCGGTGGTGGCGCCCGCGAGCGGGTGGATCGCCGACCGCTTCGGCCCCCGGCGCGTGTTCCTCACCGCGATGGTCGTGTTCCTGGTGGGCTCGGTGCTCTGCGGCTTCTCCCAGTCACTCGCCCAGCTCGTGGTGTTCCGCATGGTGCAGGGCGCGGGTGGGGCGCTCATGGTGCCGGTGGGTCGGCTCATCGTGGTGAGCGCCGCGCCGCGCGAGCGGCTCGTGTCGGCGATGAGCTGGTTCACCATGCCCGCGCTGGTGGGCCCGCTGGTGGGCCCGCCCCTGGCCGGCTTCATCCTGGGCATCGCCAGCTGGCCGTGGATCTTCTTCGTCAACGTGCCGGTGGGCGTGCTGGGCATCCTCGCGGTGATGCGCTTCGTGCCGCCGCTGCACCAGCCGGACCCGGGCCGCTTCGACCTCAAGGGCTTCCTTTTGGTGGCCGTGGGCATCACCGCGCTGGTGGGCACCGCGGAGATCGCCGGCGTGGGCCTGGTGCCGCTCGGCGTGCAGGTGGGCACGGCGCTGTTCGCCCTGGGGATGTTCGGCGCGTACGTGCGCCACGCGCTGCGCCACCCGCGGCCGGTGCTCGACCTGCGGCTCTTGCGCGTGGACACGTACCGGGCGAGCCTCGTGGGCGGCACGGTGGTGCGCCTGGGCCTGGGCGCCACGCCCTTCCTGCTGCCCCTGCTCTTCCAGATGGCGCTCGGGTGGGGGCCATTCGAGACGGGCCTCATCACCATCGCCACGGGCCTGGGCGCCATGGCGTGCAAGCCCGTGGCGCCCGGCGTCATCCGCCGCTTCGGCTTCCGCTCCACGCTCATCCTGTCCAACTTCATCACCGCGGGCGTCACGGCGCTGCCCGCCTTCTTCCGGCCGGGCACGCCGGTGGCGCTCATGGCCTTCCTGCTGCTCGCGGCCGGCTTCATGCGCTCCCTGCAGTTCACCGCCCTCAACACGGTGGCCTACGCGGACATCCCCCCGTCCACCGTCAGCGGCGCCTCCACGCTCGCGGTGGTGACGCAGCAGATGGCCCTGAGCGTGGGCATCAGCTTCGGCGGCCTGATGCTGCACCTGGCGCGCGGTGGGAGCGCCGAGGGCACCGCCATGACGCCCCAGCAGTTCATGCTGCCCTTCCTGGCGGTGGGCGTGGTGACGGCGCTGTCCGGCCCCCTGTTCCACCGGCTCTCCCCGGACGCGGGCGCCACCATCGGCGGGCGCCGCCCCGCGCCCCGCGAGGCCTGAGCGGTCGGACTCAGCGCTTGGGTGCGCGCAGGGCCTCGCCCGCGCGCCGCACGAGCGCCTCCTCCGCCACCGGGTCGAACGTGATCTCCCCGCCCTGGAGCGAGGGCATCCGCGCGAGGGCTTCCCGCGCCACCGTGGGCACCTGGATGGCGAAGGGAGGCGCCGGGGCGTACTCGATCATCAACTGGATGGCCTGGGCCATCTCCGGGCCCGCCAGCTCCGCCGCGAGCGTCAGGCCGAAGTCGATGCCCGCCGTGACGCCGCCGCCCGTCAGGACGTTCCCATCCCGCACCACGCGCCCCGTGTCGGGGATGGCGCCGAGGTGCGTGAGCTGCTCGCGCATCGCCCAGTGACACGCCGCCCGCCGCCCCTGCAGCAGCCCCGCCGCCCCGAGGATGAGCGAGCCCGTGCACACCGAGGTGACGAAGCGCGCCGTGGACGCCAGTCGACGCACGCCCTCCATGAAGACGGGGTTCTCCACCGCCGGCCCGATGGGCCCGCCCGGCACGCACAACACATCACACCGCTCCACGTCCTCCAGCCGCGTCAGGGGCTGGAGCGTCAGCGCGCCCTCGCGGATGGGCTGGCCGCCCACGGAGGCGAAGATCTGCCGCGCGCCCGGCAGCGCGCCGAACACCGCCTGCGGCCCCATGAAGTCCAGAAACGACACTCCCGGGTAGAGAAGGAAGACAATGTCGAGCTGCGTGGCCATGGATGAACCTCCGTGTCTGGTTTGACGGGAGGCAGTGTGTCTTGTCAGGCTCATGTCCGAAAGGACGTAGATCCCTCGTTTTCGGACATGGCGCGAGACATTGGCTTCCTCCTCTTCCCGGCGTTCAACATCCTCGACTTCACGGGGCCAGTGGCCGTGTTCGAGGACCCCTGGGACACGCCGGAGTACCGGCTCCGGATGCTGTCCCTGCACGGCGGGCCGGTCCTGAGCTCCTCCGGCGTGACGGTGCTGACGGAGCCATGGGACGCCCCCGTGTTCGACACGCTCGTGGTGGTGGGGGGCCCGGGCACGCGCTGGGCGATGGAGTCCCTGACGTTCTTGAGCTTCGTGCGCGAGGCGGCGGCCCACTCGCGGCGGGTGGCGAGCATCTGCTCGGGCGCGGGCATCCTGGCGGCAGCGGGGCTGCTCGACGACCGCGCGGCCACCACGCACTGGCGCTTCGCCGCGGAATTGCAGCGGTGCTACCCGCGCGTGCGCGTGGACGCCGAGCGCATCTTCATCCAGGACGGCCCCATCTGGACGTCGGCGGGCGTCTCCGCGGGCATCGACCTGGCGCTCGCGATGGTGGAGGAGGACCTGGGCCTGGAGGCCTCGCGCGAGCGGGCGAGGGACCTGGTCGTCTACCACCGCCGTCCGGGAGGCCAGTCCCAGTTCTCCGCCCTGCTCGAGCTGGAGCCGGCCACGGACCGCATCCGCCAGACGCTCACGTTCGCGCGCGAGCACCTGCACGAGTCCTTGTCCGTGGACAGGCTCGCCCAGGTGGCCTGCCTGAGCACGCGGCAGTTCGCCCGGGAGTTCCAGGCGGAGACGGGGCAGACGCCCGCCAAGGCCATCGAGCAGCTGCGCGCGGAGGCGGCCCGGGCACGGCTGGAGGCGGGCTCCGAGTCCATCGAGCAGGTGGCCGAGGCGGTGGGCTTCGGGGATGCCGAGCGCATGCGCCGGGCCTTCGCGCGGGTGTTCGGCCAGACGCCCCAGGCGCTCCGGCGGCTCGTGCGCGGGGCGGCGCTCTGAGAGCGGCTACCCCTTGCCCACGACCTTCTTGAGGAAGCCCCAGAAGCGACCCGAGCGCTCCTTGAGGTCCTGACCGCGGCGCTCCTCGGCGGCCTGGGCGGCGTCCTTGGCCACGCCCAGGCGGTGGCGCAGCTCCTCGGGGGAGTAGCGCGTGGCGAGCGTGGCCTTCATCTCCTTGCGCGTCGAGTACTCCTGGGCGTTGACGTGCAGCACGCATTCGGAGTCCAGCCGCAGCGTCACCGCCACGCGCACCGCGCCCTTGGGGCCCTTGGGCAGCCCCTCGAGCCGTACCGTGCCCAGGTACTCGTTGGCGGAGATGTGCGTGTCCTCGCCCTGGAAGATGGACAGCTCCATCACCTCCTCGTTGTCGCGGGTGGTGGAGATGGCGAAGGAGCGCTGGGCGGGCAGGGGCGTGTTGCGCTCGATGACGCGGGTGAAGGCGCCGCCCGGCATGGCCACGCCGATGGTCATGGGCAGCACGTCGATGAGCACCACGCTGCTCACGCGGTCCACCGCGCTCGAGTAGAGCGCCGCGCCCAGGGCGACGGCCTCGTCGGTGTTGACGCCCGCGTGGGGGGCCCGGCCGAACATCTCCTTGAGCTTCTCGCGCACGAGCGGCATGCGGCTCTGGCCGCCCACGAGCAGGATGTCGTCCACGTCCCCCACGCGCAGCTTGGCGTCCAGGAGCACGTCACCCACCACGTCCAGCGTGCGCAGCACCATGGGCATGCACACCGCTTCCATCTCCGCGCGCGTGAGCGTGACGTGCAGGTCCCGTGGGCGCCCCGCGTCGTCCATCATCAGCATGGGGATGTGGACCTCGTAGCTGTTGGACTCGCTGAGCGCCACCTTGGCGCGCTCGGCCGCGTCCGTCACGCGCGAGAGCGCCACACGGTCCCCCTGGAAGTGGACCTTCTCCTGCTTGAGGAAGCGCTCGAGCATCAGGTCCACGAGCTTGTTGTCGAAGTCCATGCCGCCCAGGAAGATGTCGCCGCCGGTGGCCATGACCTCGAACACGTTCTTGTCGATGCGCAGCACCGTGGCGTCGAAGGTACCGCCGCCCAGGTCATAAACGAGCACCCGCTTGGCCATGTCCCGGTTGAGGCCGTAGGCGAGCGCCGCCGAGGTGGGCTCGTTGAGGATGCGCTCCACCTTGAGGCCCGCCATCCACCCGGCGCGGCGCACCGCCTCGCGCTGCGGCTCGGAGTAGTACGCGGGCACCGTCACCACCGCGCGCTCCACCTTCTGGCCCAGGTGCTGCTCGGCCAGCTCCTTGCACTCGCGAAGGATGATGCCCTGGACTTCCTCCAGGGACAGCACGTGCTCGCCCATGCGCACCGCGGCGCGCCCGCGCGCGTCCGGCATGATCTCGTAGTGGAAGCGCTCGCGCACCTGGTTCACCACGGCGCTGTCGAAGGGCCGGCCCACGAGCCGCTTGGCGCCGTAGATGGTCTGCTCGGGGCGCAAGAGCACCTGGCTCTTGGCGCGGTGGCTCACCAGCAGCTTGCCCTGCGAGGAGAGCGACACCACCGAGGGGATGGTGTTGTAGCCCTCGCGCGAGCGCAGGACGATGGGCTTGTTGTTGGCCATCACCGCCACGCACGAGTTGGAGGTGCCCAGGTCCACGCCGATGACGGGCCCCTTGCCCTCGATGTCGCCCGTGGGCGGCGTGAGGAAGACGGTGCGCACCTGGCCCGGGGACGTCTTGGGCTCGGGCGGCAGGGCGGCGGGCTTCGCCGGGGCGAGCGTGGGCGCGACCGCCGGAGTCGACACGGTGGGCCGGGCCGCGGGCGGGGGCGCGACGGCCGGGGTGGACGCGGTGGGCCGGGCCGCGGGGGGCACGACCACCGGGGTGGACACGGTGGGCCGGGCCACGGGCGCGGGGGGCGGCGGGGCCGGCGCGGGCTTCTTCGCCACGGGCCGCGAGGGCTGATGTCCCGCCACGGGCCGGGCGAACTCCAGGGGCTCGTCGTCCTCGGAGGAGTCCAGCTCCAGCTCCACCGCGCTGCCGCGCTGCGCGGGCGCCGGGGCCGGCGCGGGCGGCGCCACCGGGGCGGGGGCCGCGGGCACCGGCGTGGCCGCCGCCGAGAGGTCCGTCAGGCCGAAGTCCTTGGGCCCCTGGGGCGAGTACTCGTCGTCCGGACCGAGGTCGAAGGGATCGGCCTCGGCCGCGGCGGCGGGCACGGGCGTGAAGGCGAGCAATTCGTCGAGCGAGATGTCGACGGCGCTGGTCGGGCGCGGCGGCGGGGGCGGCTGGGGCGGCGGCGCCACGGGCGCGGCCGGCCGGGGCGGCGGCGCGGCGGCGGCCGGCTTGGGCGCGGGCGTCAGCGCGGGCGCCACCGCGGGGATGTGGACGGCGGAGGCGCGCGGGGGCACGGGCGGAACGATGGGGGCCACGGGCGCCACGACGGGCGCCACGGAGGGCAGCTTCGTCGAGGAGGGGGCCGCGACGGCGGGGGGCGCCGCGCGCTGGGCGATGACGGTGCTCTTGTGCGTGAGCATCCGCTCGACGATGGACTCCGAGGCCGTGTCCAGCTCGGTGAACTGGATGCCCATGCCCGCGGGACCCGTCACGTCCTCCACGGGCCGCGTCCAGCGCACCACCGCCGAGCCCTTGAGCATCCGCTGGCCATCGGCGATGCGCACCTCGAAGCGCACCGGCGTGCCCACCGGCTGGGGCTCGCGCGAGCGGATGAACATGCCCCCGGGGCTGATGTTGACGGCGTACTCCTGGATGAAGCTGACGACGCTCGTGTGCTTGAGCTTCACCAACAGGCCCACGGCCTTGCGTTCCGCGTTGCGCCGACCCTGATCCATCCTCGGACTGTCGCGGGTCCGACCGCCTCGCTCAAGTGTTTCCGCTGGGACTGGCCCGCCAGAGCAAGGCAGTGGGCACCCGGCGTCCGGGAAGTTGCCCGTCAAGCAACCGATTGACGGCCTGGGGGTGAGGCCGGTGTCACGGGGCGAGAAGCCGCACGAAGGCGTCCTGGTCCCCCGAGGCCACATCGCCCCGGCGCTGCAGGCCGGTGAGCACGTAGCCGCCGCGAGGGAGCACGGCCAGGCCCGTCCCGGTCACCTCGCAGGTCTCCCCCTCGCACGCCCCGGGCGTCACGGGGCGCTGCGCGTACACGTCGCCCTCGGCCGAGTAGGTGCTCAGGGTGTCGCCACAGAGGACCACGACCTGACCGGTCGCATCGAGCGCGAGCGCGGGCGCCGTGGGGGACGCGCCGCAGGCGAGCGGTCCGGACCAGCGCTCCTCGGCCTCGGGTCCCAGGGCGAGCACGAAGGCGCCGGGCGGCAGCGTGGTGCCGCCCCAGGGGAAGGACGCGGCGGCCTCGCCCACGAGCTCGACGCCCCCGTCCGCGGCCACCTTCACGCCCGAGACCTGGACGTCCGCGCCGCGCGCCTCCCGGCTCCAGACGAGGCGGCCCTGGGCGTCGAAGGCGAGCACGATCAGGCTCGACACGTCCGGCGCGCCCAGCGTCCGGCCGTCCACGTTCAGCACGCCCTCGAGCCGACCCGCCACCACCCGCTCGCCCGACGGGCCGAGCGCCAGCGCACGCAGGGCCGAGCCCGGCGCCACGGCGTCGAAGCGCCGCGACCAGGAGAGTTCCCCCTCGGCGTCATACCGGGCCAGCAGGGGGGCCCGGCCATTCGTCCAGTCCTCGCCGAGCACGAGCACCCCGCCCTCGGCGTCCGCCACCGACGCGTACACCTTCTGGCCCACGCGCCGCTGCCAGAGCGCCGTGCCGTCCTCCTCGGAGAACTTCACCAGGAAGCCCCGGGAGGCCGCGCCCAGGCCGAAGTCGATGTCGTACAGGAAGGCGTTGCCCGTCACGAAGAGCGCGCCCCCGGGCGAGGCCACCACCCGCAGCGCGTCCACGCGGTTGCGGGGGAACTCGCGCGTCCACAGCCCCGTCCCGTCCGGCGCGTAGTGCGACAGGTGGAGCGCCAGCCGCTCGCCTTCCACGGGCTCGCGCTCCGCGTCCTGCCGGGGCGTGGACACCCACACCACCGACACGTTCCCCGCGCCATCCACGGCCACGCCCGTGCCCACGTCGTCCTGCGGCCCGCCGAAGCCCCGGAACCAGGGGGTGACCACCGGGGACACCGGCCGCGGCGGCACGGACTCCGCGCCCTCCGAGGCCTGCTCGCTCGTGGGCACGGACGCCGGGGGGAGCTCCGCCTCCAGGCCCTCGGCGGGTCCACCGCACGCGGCCGACAGGCCGAGCAGCGCCAGGCAGAAGAGGCCCTTCTTCCACACGGGGGCGTTGGGATGTCCGGACACGCGGTGCATGGGATGGCTCCTTCCGTTCTCCTGGCCAACAGCGGCCCCCGGAGAAACGAAACCGGTGGAAGGTAATGGGCCATGCCCGCGCGTCATCCCCTTCCCGTCCGCGCCCGCCACACTCCCCCGGAGGGCAGGAGGGCGGGCCCGGAGACGGGCCCGGCGGTGGACAAGGAGTCAGGAATAGCCCGGGGGTCCAACCGTTGGCCGCCTACGTTCGAGTCACGGCGCCGTCGCGAAACGCTTGGTCCCCGTGCCTTCCCGCGATTAAGAAAACGGTCCTCATGGAAAGCGCCGCCCCCACCGACCCCTCCGCCGCCCCGGCCCCCACGAACGAGGATCTCCAGGCCGTCGCGGAGCTCGCCCAGGCCAAGGCCCAGATTCAAGCGCAGATCGAGAAGCGCGTCGTGGGGCAGCGCGAGGTGGTGGACCACCTGCTCATCTCGCTCTTCGCCCGCGGCCACTGCCTCTTCGTGGGCGTGCCCGGCCTGGCCAAGACGCTGCTCATCTCCACGCTGGCGGACGTGCTCAACCTGTCCTTCAACCGCATCCAGTTCACCCCGGACCTGATGCCCTCGGACATCACCGGCACGGACATCCTGGAGGAGGACAAGGCCACGGGGCACCGCGCCTTCCGCTTCCTCAAGGGTCCGCTCTTCGCGAACATCATCCTCGCGGACGAGGTGAACCGCACGCCGCCCAAGACGCAGGCCGCCCTGCTCCAGGCCATGCAGGAGTACCGCGTCACCGCCGGTGGCCGCACCTACCCGCTGGAGCTGCCCTTCCTCGTCTTCGCCACGCAGAACCCCATCGAGCAGGAGGGCACCTACCCGCTGCCCGAGGCCCAGCTCGACCGCTTCATGTTCCTGGTGGACGTGGGCTACCCCACGGCCGAGGAAGAGGTGCAGATCGTCAAGGCGACCACGGGCGGCACGCCCCCGCCCTTGGAGAAGATCCTCTCGCCCGAGCGCATCCTCGCGCTGCAGGCGCTGGTGCGGCGGGTGCCGGTGCCGGACCACGTGGTGCGCTACGCGGTGGAGCTCGTGCGCCACACCCGGCCCAAGGAGCCCGGCGTGCCGGACTTCATCCAGAAGAACGTGTCCTGGGGCGCGGGCCCGCGCGCCAGCCAGTACCTGGTGCTCGCGGCCAAGGCGCGCGCCATCCTCCAGGGGCGCTTCGTGGCGTCGGTGGAGGACGTGAAGGCGGTGGCCCGGCCCGTGCTTCGCCACCGCGTGCTGCCCAACTTCACCGCGGAGAGCGAGGGCCTCACGTCCGTGAAGCTCGTGGATCAGCTCCTCGCGCTGGTGAAGGGATAGCGCCCCGGCATGCTGCTGGACGCCCAGACACTCTCGCGGTTGCAGGGCGTGAAGCTGCGCGCCCGCGCGGTGATGGAGGGGGTGCTGTCCGGCCTCCACAAGAGCCCCCACCAGGGCCAGAGCGTGGAGTTCGCCGAGCACAAGGAGTACGCGCCCGGCGACGAGCTGCGCCACCTGGACTGGAAGGCCTACGGCAAGTTCGACAAGTACTACGTCAAGCGCTACGAGCACGAGACGAACCTGCGCGCGATGATGGTGGTGGATGCCTCGGCGTCCATGGGCTACCAGAGCGTGGCCCTGTCCAAGCTGGAGGTGGCCAAGACGCTCGCGGGCGCGCTGTGCTACCTGCTCGTGCGCCAGCAGGACGCCGCGGGCCTGGCCATCATGTCCCACGGGCGCTTCCATGACGTGCCCCCGCGCGCCTCGGCCGGCCACCTCAACATCCTGCTCGACACGCTCGAGGGCGCCCAGGCCCAGGGCGGCACCCACCTGGTGCGCGCCGCGGACCACCTCGCCGAGGTGCTGCCCCGCCGCTCCTCGGTGGTGGTGCTCTCCGACTTCCTCGACGAGGACCAGACGGCGCTCAAGCGCGTGCTCGCGCTGCGCCAGCGCAAGAACGACGTGGCGGTGTTCCACCTGGTGGACCCCGCCGAGCTGACCTTCCCCTTCGAGGACCCCACGCTCTTCCTGGACATGGAGGGCGAGGGCCGCATCGAGGTGAATCCCCGGGAGATCAAGGAGAGCTACCTGGAGGAGTTCGGGGGCTTTCTCGCCGGGGTGCGCTCGGCGTGCGCGGAGGCGGACGTGGACTACGAGATGGTGCGCACCGACGAGCGCCTGGACGATGTGCTGCTGCGCTTCCTGGGCAAGCGCGGGAGGCGGCGGTGAGCTTCGCGCATCCCTGGATGTTGTTGGGCACGCTGGCGGCGCTCATCCCGGTGCTGGTGCACCTGTTCGACCGGCGCCGGCCCCGGCCCCACCCCTTCGGGCCCATGGCCTTCGTGCTGCGCAGCCAGAAGCGCACCGCGAGCCGGCTCAAGCTCAAGCGGCTGCTGCTCTACGCGCTGCGCACGCTCATCCTGCTCGCGCTGCCGCTCGCGCTCGCCATGCCGGAGCTGCGCCAGGACGCCAACGCGGCCCAGGTGGTCAAGGGCCCGGCGGCCACGGCCATCGTCCTGGACGCCTCGCTGTCCATGCGCTGGTCGGACGGCACGTCCCTGTTCGAGCGCGCCCGGGACGAGGCGCGTGACGCGCTCGCGGACCTGCGCCCCGAGGAGCCCGCCACGGTGCTCGTGTGCACGGACACGCCCGAGGCCCCCGGGGCCCCCGCGTTCGACCGCGCCCGGCTGCGCCAGCTCATCGACGAGGCGGCCCCCCGCTACGCCGCGGCGGACCTGTCGCGCTGTCTGGACCTCGCGGCGCGCGCCCTGGAGGACAGCCCGCTCGCGGGCAAGCGCCTGGTGGTGGTGTCGGACCTGACGGTGGGCTCGCTGCGGCTGGAGTCCCCCACCCCCACGGTGAAGGGGCCCACGGGCGAGCAGGTGCGGCCCGAGGTGGTGCTGCGCGACGTGGCCCAGGGCCTGGACGCGCTGCCCAACCACGCCCTGGTGGACCTGAAGGTGGAGCCCGCGCCGCAGGCCGGCCCGCGCGCCTTCCAGTTCACCTTCACGGTGAAGAACTTCTCCCCCACGCCCCTCAAGGACCTGGAGGCGGCGGTGCGCGTGGGCGACACCACGCTCGGCAAGGGCTTCGTGGACGTGCCCGCCAACGGCACCGCCCAGAAGACGCTCACGGTGCGCTTCACTCAAGGGGGCACGCTCACGGGTGAAGGCACGCTCACGCCGGACGGGCTCGCCGAGGACGACCGGCGCGCCTTCGTGCTCGCGGTGCCCCGGCCGCTCAAGGCCTTGGTGGTCAACGGCAACCCCAACGCCACGCGCTACCGCGACGAGGCCTTCTTCGTGGACGCGGCGCTGTCGGCCCCGGGCTCGCCCGTGCAGTCGTCGGTGCGTGACACCTCGGCCGCGTGGCGCGAGGACTTGAAGCAGTACGACCTGGTGCTCCTGCTCAACGTGCCGGCGCCCGAGGAGGCACAGGCCGCGGCGCTCACCGAGTTCGTGCGCGAGGGCGGCGGCCTGTTCATCAGCATGGGCGACCACGTGGATCCGGACGCGTACAACGCCCGGCTCGGCGCGCTCCTGCCGCGCAAGCTGCGCCTGGTGCGCACGAGCGTGGAGCGCGACGACGCCGCGGCCGAGGAGCGCGCCGCCAAGCTCGCGCAGGTGAGCACCGAGCACCCGCTCTTCGCGCCCTTCACCGGCCGGGCCGAGGAGGGCCTCACCGGCGCGCACTTCTACCGCTACATGCTCCTGGAGGCCGACGCGGGCGCGCGGGAGGAGAGCGACCAGGTGCTGGCGGCGTACCAGGACGGCGCGCCGTCCGTGGCGGTGGCGCGGCGCGGCCGGGGCCGGGTGGCGCTCTTCACCAGCACGGTGGACCGCGACTGGACGGACTTCCCCATCCGCACGAGCTTCCTGCCCCTCATGCAGCGCTTCGCCGCCTACCTCACCGGCTCGCTGGAGGAGCGCGAGGAGCAGCGGGTGCGCGTGGGCGAGACGCTCGCCCTGCGGCCCGAGGGCACCCAGAAGGTGTCCGCGGTGAAGTCGCCGGACGGCCAGGAGGTGCCCGTGAAGCCCCAGACGGATGGCGCCCTGGTGGTGGGCCCCGTGCACCAGCCGGGCATCTTCTCGGTGCTCGGCGCGGACAACCAGCCCCTGCCCGCGCTCGCCTTCGCCGCCACCCTGGACCCGGCCGAGAGCGACCTGTCGCGCCTGCCCGCCGACACCCTCTCCGCCCACTTCGGCGAGGAGACGGTGAAGGCCTCCTCCAGCGACGCCGAGCGGCCCCCGGTGCCCCTGTGGACCTGGCTCATCGCCGCCGCCGCGCTCGCCTTCTTCCTGGAGGGCACCCTGCTGCGCAAGTAGCCCCCCGCCCGCGAAGTCAGGAATACATGATTTTACCCGTATTCCTTGATTAATCCCGGGCGGGCGTTCACCCTGCGCCCATGGACATGAGCGGGCATCGGCGGGAAGTGAAGCGGAAGCTGGCGTGGGTGGGCATGGGCGCGGCGCTCGCCGGGTGCGCGGGCGGCGGGGAGCTCGGCGACGAGTCCACGGGCGCGCTCCAGCAGGGCGCGGACTGTGCGTACAGCGTCACGACGAACACCTACAACGGCCCGGACTACTGGGGGACGATCGTCTTCAAGAACACGGGCAGCGCCGCCATGACGAGCCCCACGGTGGCCTTCACCGTGCCCAGCGGCGTGACGTGTGACCACGACGAGGCGGGCTGGACGCACACCCAGAGCGGCACCACGTGCACGTACTCGCGCACCACGGGCCTCACGGTGGGCGCGGGCGCCTCCTACACCTTCTATTACTCGACCACCTCCAGCAGCTCGTTCACCGCGGGCAGTGTGCGCATCAGCGATCCGAGCTGTGGCGGCACCACCCCGCCGCCGAGCACGGGCCTCACCACCGGGCAGCGCAAGGTGGCCGAGGGCCTCACGAGCATCTGGGAGAACGACACCCCGGCGCTCGCCTACGCCTACGCGGAGAACATCGGGGATGGGCGCGGGTACACCAACGGCCGCGCGGGCTTCTGCACCGGCACCGGCGACGCCATCCAGGTCATCGAGTGCTACCGGAGCCTGCGCGCCTCGGGCAACCTGATGTCCAAGTACATGCCGGGCCTCACCACCATCAACAACCGCTTCCTGTCCACGGGCCAGAACCAGGCGGGCACCTCGGAGCTCGACAGCCTCGGCAACTGGCGGAGCGACTGGGCCGCCAGCTACAACAACGCCACCACCCAGGCGGACTTCAAGAGCTGCCAGGATCAGGTGGTCGAGCGGCTGTACTTCACGCCCGCGCTCAACGAGGCCAAGAAGTGGGGCCTCACCTCGGCGCTGTCCAAGGCCGCCTTCTACGACGCGTACATCAACCACGGCTCGCTGAGCGCCTTCATCAAGGCGGCCAACAACGCCCTGGGCAACTCCGCCCAGGTGGCGCCCGCGGTGGGCACCAACGGCATCACCGAGAGCGCCTTCCTCCAGAAGTTCCTCGAGAAGCGCCGGGACGTGCTCTACGCCGACTCGACGTGGCGCGAGGCGGTGGACCGCGTCGCCGTCTACGAGAAGCTGCGCCGCCAGGGCAACTGGAGCTTCTCCACCGCCGTGCGCAACGACGTGCGCGCCCGCGACTGCTGGGGCACCACCTACCCCGCCAGCGGCTACACGGTGCGGCAGATCAACCCGGACGGCACCTGGAGCACCCCGTCGTCGTCCACCTACTCCTGTAATTGAGTGGACGGGCGGCCGGGCGAGCCGCCCCCTTCGCGCCGCCACCACCTCCCCACCCGGGTGGCGGTCATGCGAAGGTGCGGCCCCTATGAGCTCCGCCCTCTACCGCGACTGCGCCCGACTCTTCATGGTGGGCTTTCCCGGCCCCCGGATCGACGACGACTTCGCCGCGCTGATGAAGGAGGGCCTCTTCGGGGCCATCCTCTTCAAGCGCAACGTGGGCACCGCCCAGGAGACGGCCGCCTTGTGCCGGGAGATCAAATCCCGCGCGGGCCGGCCCTTCACCCTCGCCGTGGACCAGGAGGGAGGCCGCGTGGCACGGCTGCGCGGCGCGCCCTTCACCACCCTGCCCACGCTGCGTGAGCTGGGACTCCAGGGAGACCTGGGGGTCGCCGAGCGCGTGGGCCGACTGCTCGCGCACGAGTTGCGCGCGGTGGGCTTCGATTGGAACTTCGCGCCCGTGCTCGACGTGGACACTAACCCCGCCAACCCCGTCATCGGCGACCGCAGCTTCAGCCGGGATCCGGACGAGGTGGGCCGCCTGGGCGTGGCGATGGCCCGGGGACTGGAGGCCGGTGGCGTGGCCTCGTGCGGCAAGCACTTCCCCGGACACGGCGACACCACCACGGACAGCCACCTGACGCTGCCGCGGCTGCCGCATGACCTGGAGCGCCTGCACCGCGTGGAGCTGGTGCCCTTCCGGGCGTTCGCCCAGGCGGGACTCGCGTCCCTGATGACGGCGCACGTGCTCTTCGATGCGTTGGATTCCCAGGTGCCCGCCACCATGAGCCCGCGCGTGCTCCAGGGCCTCTTGCGCCAGGAAATGGGCTTCGACGGCGTGCTGGTGAGCGACGATCTGGAGATGAAGGCCATCGCCGAGCACTACTCCGTGGAGGAGGCGGCGGTGCAGGGCACGCTGGCCGGAGTGGACCTGTTCCTCGTCTGCCACAACGCGGACGTCCAGCGGAACGCCATCGAGGCGCTGGTGCGCGCGGTGGAGTCCGGCCGGGTGCCCCGCTCCCGCATCGAGGAGGCCCACCGCCGTCTGGCCCGACTCGAGGCCCGCTTCACACGGGGCCCCGAGGATCGGGTGGCGACGCTCGGCGACACGGAGCACCAGGCGCTCGCCGCGGGGCTGGCCAGCGGCGTCAGTGGGAAGGATCCCACCGAGGTGATGCTGGCCTCCCGTCCGGTCTAGTCCCCCGACGCGGGCACACCGCCCGAGGGCGTATGGGTTTCCTTGAGCTGCTCGGAGCCCGTCACGCCCTGGCCCATGGTGCCCGTGCTCTGACTGCCCGAGCCACCCGTGCCGGCCTCCACGCCCGGCTCCTGGGCCTCGTGCTCGGGCTGCTGGACGGCCTCGTCGCCGCGAATGGGACCCGAGCCGCCCGTGCCGGAGACGTCGCCCGAGTGGCCCGCGCCCGTCTGGGCGTTGTTGGCGTTGTCGGGGTACGCGCCCACGGGGCCATACTTGCCGCCGCCCACCCGGATGCGGGGAATCTCATCGGGATCGCGCGAGTCGCTCTTGCACCCGGTGAACAGCAGCGCGGCCGACGCCAACGCTCCCACGGCCCACAGCTTGCGGTTGTTTCCACGCATGACGGTCACTCCTCGATGGCGAAGGGTTGAAAGAGGTCCGGCTACTTCTTGAGGCCGCCGGACGGGTGCGTGTTGGCGGGCTCCGGCGTGAGGCCCGGCAGGCTCTGCGACGCGGGCAGTTGGGTGGAGGGCGCGTACATGCTGCCCTCCGCGCCGAGGCTCTTGTAGGGCGTGGCGCCCGGCGTCGGCGCGGGACCACTGCCACCGTAGGCGGGCTCGCCCTGGCGCTCGCGCAGGGCCTTCTCGCCCAGGTCCATGCTCAGGGAGTTGTTCTGAGCGCCCTGCTTGTCGAGCGTGCGGGGATCGATGCTCGTGGGGTTGTCCACGATGGTGCCGTTGTACAGGTGCACGCTCTCGGGCCGCGTGAAGCCCTGGCGGTAGGTGTCGTTGCCCGCGTTGTGCGGCAGATCGCTGCACGCCACGAGACCGCCCATCGCCGCGGTCAGCACTCCCCACGTCATCCACTTCCTCAAGCCACCGTGGCGCATCGTCGTCTCCCAGGTCTCGTGTTGGTTCGGACGCGGCCGGGCGCGCGGCCCGGCGTATCCTCTGTCTCTAGGGATGGGCACCCGTGTGTCCCCCGGCCAGCGAGCGGGTCGCCACCAGGGGCCCGAGCGCCCGGCTGCCCTCCGAGGAGGGAGCCCGGAACAAACTCAGTTCCCGCTGTTGTGCTCGGGGAGGCTGCGCGGCGTGGAGAAGTTGCCGACGGCGCGCTCCTGGGGCTGGAAGGTGGCGCTGGAGGGCGCATCCGAGGTGCGCGCGCCCGAGCCCATCTCCACGGCGTAGGTGCCCTCGACCCAGACCCCCTGGGCGTTGGCGCGCAGGGCCTTGCCGGTGCCTAGGTTGGGCGCCACGAGCGCGGCCATGTCGTCCGGCGCATAGGGCACGCGGAAGTCCTGCTTGAGCCACAGGGACTCGGCGCGCGTGTCCTTCGCCATGCCCGAGCCGCCCGTGCCCTCCGCCTGGGCGTGGTCGGGCAGGTAGTCGTCCTGGGCGGTCATCGCCCACTTGCGGCCGCCGTCGTCCCCACAGGCCGACAGCATCACCGCGCCCGCGAGCGCCCCCAGACCCATCCACTTCCATCCCATCTTGCGCATACGGCCTCCGTCGTCGGTCCATCCCGTGAGAACAGGGATGGCCATGCGGGGGGGCGGCGGGTAGCGGCGGGCGGGCGAGCGAGGGCTGGCTCGCGGCTCAATTCCGGGAAGGCGTCTTTCGCGCGGGGCTCTTGCGCGGGGGGCTCTTGCCCACGGCCTTGGGCTTCGTGGCGGGGGCCTCGGCCTCCTCGCCCCGGAGCACCTGGAGGATCTCCCCCACGTGGCCCGCGACCTTCACCTTGGGCCACACGCGCACCACCTCGCCCTTCGGGCCGATGAGGAAGGTGGCCCGGGTGACGCCCAGGAAGGTGCGGCCATAGAGGGACTTCTCGCCCCAGACGCCGTAGGCCTCGCACACCGCGTGCGCGGGGTCCGCGAGCAGCGAGAAGGGCAGGGAGAACTTCGTGGCGAACTTCTGGTGGCTCTTGAGGTCGTCCGGGGACACGCCCAGCACCACGGCCCCGGCCGCCTGGAGCGCCGAGTGCTCGTCCCGGAAGTCACACGCCTCCTGGGTACAGCCCGGGGTGTTGTCCTTGGGGTAGAAGTAGAGCACCACGTGCCGGCCCCGGAACTGGGCGAGCGTCACGTCGTGGCCGTGCTGATCCTGCAGGCGGAAGTCGGGAGCGGGGCTGTCGGTCGGGGGAAGGGCCATGGCGAGGCCAGTGGATAACCCATCCGCGCGCCGCCGCAAGCCCGACTTTTGAAGTCACCTGGGCGCGTCGGGGCCGTGATCGTGACCGGCATGGTCCTGCCCCAGCGGGCGGCCGTGCTCGTCCAGGGACAGCGAGCCGCCATCGGGCTCCCCGGGCCGGGACAGGGGCCGACGGGGCAGCGGGGTGGCGTGCAGTTGCTTGAGCGTGGCGATGCGCTTTTCCGCCTCGGGCCAGACCGGGGAGTCGCGCGGGACGGCCTCGAACTCGGTGATGATGGCCTCCCAGCGGGGATCCGAGGGGGGAACCCCCTGCTCGACCAGGGCCTGGTAGGAGGCCTGCGCACGCGCGAGCCGCTCCGGGCCCGTGTCGCGCGGACAGCCGGCGCTCAGCAGGGCCAGCAGCAGGAGGGGACGGAATCGAAAGGTCGCGGACACGAACGGATCTCCTCCGAGCCTCCTCACTGGCCTCGGGCGGGACGGACGGTATAGGGTGAACCCTCGTGCCGCCTCTTCTCTTCGCGTTCGTGTTCGGTCTGGGTCAGGGGTTGCTCCACGCGGTCGGGCCGGACCACTGCGCCGCCATGGCCACGCTCGGTACCCTGGGGCCCAACCGGCGCCGGGCCACGCTGATGGTGGCGCTGCGCTTCGCCATCGGCCACGCGGCGGTGCTCGCCAGCCTCGCCACCTTCTGCCTCATGACGGGCGTGGTGCTCTCCGAGGCGTTCGAGCGCTGGGCGGAGATCTTCGGCGGCGCGGTGCTGGTGGCCATCGCCGTGGCCGCCTTCCTGTCGCCCAACGTGCTGCGCCACGGCCACCCCCACCTGCCAGGTCACACCCACGAGCCGCACGATCACCGGCACGAGCGGGTGACGACGGCCGCGGGCGCGCTCATGGCCTTCAGCGGCGTGCGCGCCCTGTTGCTCGCGCTGCCCCCGCTGCTCGTGGGCGGCAGCCTGCGCACGTCCGGGTGGACGTACCTGCCGGGCTTCGCGCTCGGCATCCTGTTGGGCATGGGCGCGGTGGGGCTCGTG
Organism: Archangium primigenium; assembly: GCF_016904885.1. NCBI lineage: Bacteria > Pseudomonadati > Myxococcota > Myxococcia > Myxococcales > Archangiaceae > Melittangium > [Archangium] primigenium. The sequence goes on along the minus strand of NZ_JADWYI010000001.1, from coordinate 1,658,657 downwards.
TTCGGCGAGGGCCTGGCGCGCGTGGGCTCGCGCGTGGCCGAGCGGCTGCAGCGCTCGGTGGCCGCAGTCTCCGCGGCGCTCGGCCTGTTCTGGATCGTCAGCCGCCTGTCCGGCTAGGCGCGCCGCTCCAGCACGCCCAGGGCGATGAGCGCCACGAGGAAGCCCTGCACCACGGGCTCGGGGCGCTGGGCCAGGGCGAGCAGCTCGCCCACGGTGCGCTGGCCGTCCACGCGGGGCAGCAGCTCCGTCTCCCACTTCTCCAGCTGCAGCTCCGCGAGCGCGTAGGACGGGGCCTCCGCGGGGAACAGCCGCTCCTCGGGGCGGATCATCGTGCGCAGGCGCTCGGGCTTGTAGAGCTTCTTGACGCCGCGGAGGATGAGGCTGCCCGGGTGCACGTCCAGCTTGATGGACTCCGCGCTGGCCTTCTCCTTGAAGCTCATGACGTAGGAGCCGTCCTCCCACGCGAAGAGCGAGTAGATGATGGCCTTGACCTGCTGGCCCACGTAGTACATCCGCTCGGAGTCCTTGAGCAGGCCGCGCTCGATGAGCACGTCGCCCGTGCGCCGTCCGCTCGCGGTGGCCAGGGCGGCGACCTCCTCGAGCTGGGCCGGGGTGATCTTCCCCACGCGCACGAGGAAGGGCCCGAAGCGGTCCGCCATCAGGTTGGACAGGGCGAACACGGGCATGCCCCGCTCGAAGTAGACGACCTTCTTCACCTGGCCGCGCTGCACGCCCAGCTCGCCCGTCTCGCCCGCCAGGTAGAAGGCGGTGACGAGGGCGGGCAGGTTGTCCTTGAGCGCGCCCCGGCGGTGGCCCGCGGGCCGGGCCGAGGCCACGCCCGGAGGCGGCGGCGGCGCGGCCACGGGCGGTCCCGCCACGAACGGCGCGGCCACGGGCGGCGGCGCGGCGACCCGGGGCGCGGCCACGGGCGGCGCGGCCACGGGCGGCGGGGGCGGCTTGGGCAGGGGCGCCGCGGTGAGGTTCGCCCCGCGGATCTCCGTGGTGAGGTTGTCGCCCGTCACCTTGATGTAGCCGGTGAGCTCCAGCGGATCCTCGAAGCCCTCCTCGTCCACGTCGATGTCGAGCTCCACGTCGTCGAAGGAGCCCGTGCGGGGCACGGCCGCCGCGGCGTCCTTGTCCGCGTCGGCGAGCTTGCGCACGGCGTCCAGGAGCCGCGCGGCGTCGAAGGGCTTCTCGAAGTAATCGGCCACGGCGTACTTCTGCCGGGCGTCCATGGCGTGCTTGCCGCCCTTGAACACGCCGGTGATGAAGATGAGCGGCAGGTCGGGCTGGTTCTTGCGCAGGGCATCGGCCAGCTGATGTCCGGTCATGTCGGGCAGCAGCAGATCGATCACCGCGATCGCGGGCGGCTGGTTGCGCGCGGACTCGAGCGCATGTGCGCCCCGGCCCGACCCCACCGCCTCATACCCCGCGTCTTCGAGGAGTTGAACGAGGAGCGAGAGGAACTCCGCATGGTCATCGACAACGAGGATTCGGGGGGCCATCGGGGGCCACACCCTAGCCACAAGCCCGCGGCCCGTGAAGTGCTTGTCTTCCCAATGATGCATCCCAGTCGCCGGACGGATAGGTTGCGGTCGCACTCCCCCCGAGCCCCCATGAAGCCCTCCGTTCGCGTGCCCACGCCCCTCTTCCGTCTCGCGCTCCTCTTCTGCCTGCTGCAGCCCCTCGGGGCGCGGGCGCAGTCCCAGCAGGAGGATGGCGGGTATTCCTTCCCCGATGGCGGCATGGGCGGCGAGGTGCCCAACCTCCCGGAGGACGAGGACAACCTGGGGCGGCCCGGAGGCGCCTGCCGGAGCACGGCGGACTGCACGGCGCGCTTCAGCTGCTCCCAGGGCCGGTGCCGCTACACGGGCATCCGCGAGGCGGAGCGGGTGGGGTGTTTGTTGGGGCCGGTGGATACCCTGGCCCTGGTGGGCGTGGGATTGGTCATGGCGCGTCGGCGCCGGGAGGACGAATGAGGCTCGGGCTCAAGGCGGACAACCTGCTGGAGCGCTTCGCGGACTGGTTCAACCTGGCGCCCCAGCCCCTGGCCCAGGCCTTCTTCGGGATGATGGCGTCGCGCACGCTCATGGCCGGCGAGCGCCTGGGGGTGTTCTCCGCGCTCGCGGACGGCTCGGCCACGGTGGAGGAGCTGGCGGCGCGGCTGTCCTTGTCGCCCGAGGGCACGCGCGCGCTCCTGGAGGCGCTGGAGGCGTGCGAGGCGGTGGAGCGCAAGAAGGGCCGCTACCGGATGGCGGATCGGGCGCGGCGCTGGTTGGATCCCCGCTCGTCCCAGTACGTGGGCGGCTTCCTGGACTTCAACTACACCCAGTGGGAGTGGTGGAGCCAGATGGAGCAGGCCGTGCGCTCGGGCGAGGCGGTGGACATCCACCAGTTCGCCCCCGAGGATCCGCGCTGGCGCTCCTACATCCTCGCCATGTTCCAGATGGCGCGGCTGAGCGCGCCCGAGGTGTCGCGCGCCATTCCCCTGCCCCGAGGCGCCAGCGAGGTGTTGGACCTGGGCGGCGCGCACGGCTGGTTCGCCGCGGAGCTGTGCCGACGCAACCGGGGGCTGCACGCCACGGTGCTGGACCTGGAGGGCAGCGTGCGGGTGGGCCGGGAGATCATCGCCCAGGAGGGGCTCGGACACCTGGTGACGCACCGCGAGGGGGACATCCTCACCGCGGACCTGGGCGGCCCGTATGACGCGGTGCTGCTCTTCCAGGTGGTGCACCACCTGTCGCCCGCGCAGAACGTGGCCCTCTTGCGCCGGGCCCGCGCGGCGCTCAAGCCCAAGGGCACGCTCGCGGTGCTGGAGTACCTGCGCGAGGACGAGGACAAGCCCTCGAGCGCCGCGCCGCTCATTGGCCTGCACTACTTCCTGACCTCGAAGGCGGCGGCCTACACCCCCGCGGCGATGGAGGGCTTCCTCGCGGACGCGGGCTTCCGCATCGAGAGCGCCAAGCCCATGCGCCACGTGCCCCTGCAGACGCTCGTCATCGCCCGGCCGGAGTGAGCGGGCGCCCGCCTCACGGCGCGGGCGCGCCCGCCGCATCGGCGGGGGGCGGAGGCTTCACGCTCCGCTCGACGCGGAGGGGGAGCCGACCCGGGATGTGCCCGCTTTCGGTCCGCAGCCGGAGTTCGCCCGCGAAGCACTCCGGCAGGGCGGGGCCCGTGAAGTGCGTGTCGAACAAGGCGAAGCGTACGTCGGCGCCGTACCAGTAGCCCGGCGTCAACGTGAGCAGTTCGTCCGGCTCGGGCGGCGCGGGGAAGGAATCCACCTCGAGGAACGCGAGCGGCTGACCGTTCGTGCAGTCCACGATGGACTTCAACTCCACCGATACATTCTCCACGAGCCGTCGGTCGAAGGTGATCGAGCCCGTCTCGACGCCCACGAGGAGACGTCCCGACAGGCGCTCACCATCGAACCGCATGTTCTGGAGCTCCAACACCGCGCGAGCGGAAGCGTCCTCTCGCGCGGGCGCCGCGGCGGGGTCCTCCGCGCGGCCCAAGAAGGGAAGGAGCCTGCACGCGGGAAGGCACAGCAGGACCACGAGCCCTCCGGTCGCCAGACGATTCACATGCATCGCAGTCGCCCTCCCTCTCCCGGGACGTTGCCGCCCTCGCCGTGACTCCATCCACACGCGTGCGCCAACTCATGCACCATCGCCTTGGCACGACAGTCTCGTGACATGGGAAGCCGACACCAGCCAATCTCCGCCTTGGGCAGCAGGCACGTCTGGGCGGACCGGACCACGAATCCGCCCACGCGCGCCCCGCGTTGCTCATTCAGCTGCTTGCATTTCTCCTGGACCCGCTCGCCACAATCGACCTGGATTCCCGCGCACTGGGCCACCACGCAGTCGCGAAGACACACATCGTCGATGACGTCCGCCGCGCTCCGGCACTCCTCGACCGTGGGCAGCTCCGAGCAGGTCGTGGTGTTCATCGGGGTGCCGGTCAGCACGCGCGGCGCGGAGCACCCCACACTCCAGAGGGCCAACATCCAGGCGAGCGACCATGATCGGGACAGTCCACGGCTCTTCCTCATCCGTCTGATTCTAGTCTGATTGCTCAGAACGGCGCATACGCTTCAGATGTCCTCGGGAACGCTCCGACTCGCGCGTCCGAGAACACCCGGGCGGGACGAATGCGGCCCTTGCCGGGCCCCGCCTGCGCTACGGTCCGGGCCGCTCCGCCATGGCCATGCCCGCTCCTGTCCCTCCCCCTGCCCCGCTGGTCGTCGAGTTGGAGGGAGTCCTCATGCGCACGGACACCCTCCACGAGGGGCTCGTGCGGCTGCTCAAGCGTCGGCCCCACCTCCTGCCCCGGGCCCTGGGCTGGCGCCTGCGGGGCGAGGCCGTGCTGCGCGCGGAGCTGGCCCGGCACGTGGAACTGGACGTGAGCCGGCTGCCCTATGACGAGGCGCTGGTGTCCCGGCTCACCGAGGCGAAGGCCCAGGGCCGCCGCCTGGTGCTCGCCACGCGGGCGGACCAGCGCGTGGCCGAGGCGGTGGCCGCGCACCTGGGCCTCTTCGACCAAGTGCTGGCCAGCGACGGCGAGCGGCTCCTGAGCGGCGCGCACCGCGCGGCCCGCCTGCGCGAGGCCGTGGGCGAGGCGCACGAGGAGGCGCGGCCCCTCGCCCAGGCCCGACCCCGCGCCCTGCTCAAGGCCCTGCGCGTGCACCAGTGGGCCAAGAACGTGCTCGTCTTCGTGCCGCTGATGGCCGCGCACAAGCTCACCCAGGCGCCGCTGCTCGTGCAGGCGCTCCTGGCCTTCCTCGCGTTCAGCCTGTGCGCCTCCAGCGTCTACGTGCTCAACGACTTGCTGGACCTGGACGCGGACCGTCGGCATCCGACCAAGCGGCGGCGGCCTTTCGCCGCGGGGGACTTGTCGCTCGGGGCCGGACCCTGGCTGGGCCTGGGCCTCCTGGGCACCGGCGTGGCGGTGGCGCTGCTCGTGCCCCGCGAGTTCCTCGCCCTGCTCGGCACCTACTACGCCATCACCCTCGCCTACTCGTTCTATCTCAAGCAGGTGGTGATGATGGACGTGCTGGTGCTCGCCGGGCTGTACACGGTGCGCATCTTCGGCGGCGCGCTCGCGGTGGGCGTGCCCACGTCGAGCTGGCTGCTCACCTTCTCCATGTTCCTCTTCCTGTCGCTCGCGCTCGTCAAGCGGCTGAGCGAGGTGCGGCGGCTGCGCCTGGCCAACGAGACCGCGGCCCCCGGACGCGGCTACATGGCGAGCGACTACGAGCAGTTGTCCTCGCTGGGCGTGGCCAGCGGCTACCTCGCGGTGCTGGTGCTCGCGCTCTACATCACCAGCAAGGAAGTCACGGTGCTCTACCACCACCCCGAGCGCCTGTGGCTGCTCTGCCCGCTGATGATGTACTGGGTGGGCCGGGTGTGGCTGCTCGCGCACCGGGGCGAGGTGAACGAGGACCCGCTCGTGTTCGCGCTCCGGGACAAGGTGAGCTATGCGGTGGGCGGCATCGCCGCGGCCGTGCTGCTGATCGCATCCTGACGGAGGACGGGCCATGAAGAGGGAGCGGACATCCTGGGGACGTCACCCGCGCGTGACGGCGGAGCGGGAGCACCCCGTGTCGTGGGCGAGCGAGGCCCTGCCCGAGCCCCCGCCGGGCGGCTCGCTGCTGCCCCATGGCCTGGGCCGCAGCTACGGCGACGCGTGCCGCAACGAGGGCGGCGCGCTGCTGACCACGGAGCGGCTGGACCACTTCCTCGGCTTCGACCCCGCCACGGGCGTGCTGCGCTGCGAGTCCGGCGTCACGCTGGACGCCATCCTCCGGCTGGTGGTGCCCCAGGGCTGGTTCCTGCCGGTGACGCCGGGCACGAAGTTCGTCACCGTGGGCGGCGCCATCGCCAACGACGTGCACGGCAAGAACCACGTGCGCGAGGGCACCTTCGGCCGGCACCTGCGCCGCTTCGAGCTGTTGCGCTCGGACGGCTCGCGCCGGGAGTGCTCGCCCACGCAGAACGCGGACTGGTTCGGCGCCACCATCGGAGGGCTCGGGCTCACCGGGCTCGTCACCTGGGCGGAGCTGCAGCTGCGGCGCGTGAGCACCCCCTACATCCTCCAGGAGACGGTCCCCTTCGAGAACCTGGAGGGCTTCCTCGCCCTGCTCGAGGCGTCCGAGCGCGACTTCGAGTTCAACGTGGCCTGGGTGGACAGCCTCGCGCGGGGACGCCACCTCGGCCGCGGCCTGTTCTACCGGGGTGATCACGCGCCGCCCCAGCTGGACGCCGTGCCCCGCACGCGCGCGCCCGCCCCTCGGCTCCAGATTCCCTTCGACTTCCCCCAGTTCGCGCTCAACCGCGTGTCCGTGGCGGCCTTCAACGCCCTCCAGTACCGCCTGCGGCCCCAGGGGCTCGTGCACTACGAGCCGTTCTTCTACCCGCTGGACGCGGTGCACGGCTGGAACCGCATCTACGGGCGCCAGGGCTTCCTCCAATTCCAGTGCGGCGTGCCCATGACGCTCGCGGGCACGGACGCCCTGCGCGAGGTGCTCGACCGCAGCGCGCACAGCGGCATGCCCTCCTTTCTCACCGTGCTCAAGGTGTACGGGGCGCTGCCCTCGCCGGGGTGGATGAGCTTTCCCCAGCGGGGCTTCTCGCTCGCGCTGGACTTCGCCCACCGGGGCGAGCGCACCTTGCGCCTCGTGGACGAGCTGGACGCCCTCACCCGCCGGGCCGGGGGCCGCGTGTACCCGGCCAAGGACTCGCGCATGAGCCCGGAGAGCTTCCGCGCCTACTACCCCGAGCACGAGCGCTTCCGGGGTTACGTGGACCCGGCGTTCTCCTCATCCTTCTGGCGCCGGGTGAATGGCGCGCGCTAGATACCGCGCATGATGAAAAAGGTTCTCGTCCTCGGCGCCACGAGCGCCATCGCCCAGGCCACGGTGCGGCTCCTGTCGGCCCGGGGCGTCGCGCTGTACCTGGTGGGCCGGCACGCCGAGCGGCTCGAGGCCGTGGCCCGGGATGCCCGGACCCGGGGCGCCTCGCGCGTGGAGACCGAGGTGCTGGACCTGGACGACCTGTCCCAGCACGAGGCCCTGGTGGCACGCGCCGAGGCGGCGCTCGCGGGTCTGGACGGCGCGCTGCTCGCCCACGGCATCCTCGGGGACCAGGCCCAGGCCCAGGGCTCGTACGCGGAGACGGAGAAGGTGCTGCGCACCAACTTCCTGAGCGCGGTGTCGCTGCTCACGCCGCTGGCCAACCGCTTCGAGTCCCAACGGACGGGCACGCTCGTGGTCATCTCCTCGGTGGCGGGCGACCGCGGGCGGCAGAGCAACTACGTCTATGGCGCCTCCAAGGGCGCGCTGACGGTGTTCCTCCAGGGCCTGCGCAACCGCCTGGCCCCCGCGGGCGTGGCGGTGGTGACGGTGAAGCCGGGCTTCGTGGACACACCGATGACGGCCGCCGTGAAGAAGAACCCCTTGTTCGCCTCGCCCGAGGCCGTGGCGCGCGGCCTGCTCCGGGCCGTGGACGCGGGCCGGGACGAGGTGTATCTGCCCGACTTCTGGCGGCCCATCATGTTCCTCATCCGTGGCATTCCCGAGCGCGTCTTCAAGCGCCTCAAGCTGTGACGGGGCGCGGGTCCACCCGCGACCCGGCGTGAAACCCCTCGGGTGCCCCCCGCTCACGCCGCCGCGTATGGTGATAGCGTCTGGGTGGCCGATGAGGCCTTCATCCGGCGGCCGTGTTGCCCCCTCCCTCGCCGCCCCGCCCCTGGCCCGAAGAACATGGCGTCCTCTCCCCCGTCGACACACACCGCGCGCTCCCTGGCAGGCATCATCGACGCGCGCCTGCGCCTGTGCGCCATGCCTCCGGCGCCCTTCGTCTGCTACATGCTGGGCATGGTGCTGGGCCTGCGCGGCGAGCAGGCCACCCAGTCCGTCCTCTGGTTCGCGCTGCCCACCATCCTCATCTTCGGGGTGACGTACCCGCCCCTGCTCATCCGGGCCCTGTGTCGGCGCGCGATGCACGAGGAGCCCGGGGAGCCCGCGGGCATGCGGCTCGGCCGCCTGTTGCAGCTGCCCTGGCGCATCGCCTTCTACGTGATGGCGGGCTCCTACACCTTCGGGGCCTGCTTCTTCTGCAGCATGGTGTGCCTCGAGTTCGACAAGAGCCCCTGGCTCGTCCTCGGCGGCAGCGCCATTGGCCTGTCCGTGGGCCTCTTGCTCGCCTTCCCCGCGGGGATGATCATCGAGCAGCTCGCCCTGCCCGTGGCGCTCGAGGAGCAGGGGCGTCGGCCCCACCTGCACGTGGTGGGGGGCGGCTTCTTCTGGATGCGCCAGTCCTGGTTCCTGCCCTACGCCTTCGCCGTGTGCGTGCTGTCGCTCATCGTCCTGGGCGGCCTCACCGTGGCGGTGCAGACGGAGAACGTCCAGCGCCACTACATCGAGGACCTCCAGGCCGCGGGCCAGCACCAGGCGGCCTTCATGATCGAGAGCATGGGCACGTCCCTGCTCTCCGAGCTGAGCTTCCCGGTGGCCATGCTCGTCGTCATGCTGCTCGTGCTCGCCACCCTGTCCGCGTGGATGCTCGCGCGCCGGCAGGAGCGCGGCTCGCTCGCGGTGCTGCAGGCCATCGAGGGGCTGAGCGTGGGCCGCGTGCGTCCGCCCCACTGGGTGTCCACCGACGAGGTGGGCGACCTGGCCTTCGGGCTCAACGCCGTGGTGCTGCAATTGAGCGCCCTGCCCCGCGCGCTCCAGCAATCCGCCGCCCAGCTCGGCGAGGCGGGCGCCACCCTGCGCCACGCCAACGAGGCCCAGCGCCTGGCCCTCACCACCCAGGCCACCGCCATCCAGGAGACCAACGTCACCGCCCAGGAGATCAAGCAGACGTCGGACCTCACCGCCCACCGCGCCGAGGCGGTGCTCGACGTGGTGCGCCACGCCGAGGAGCTCAGCCGCGCCGGCACGCTCGCCATCGAGCAGACCATCGAGGGCTTCAGCGCCATCCGCGACTCGGTGTTCGCCATCCGCGGCAAGATGGAGCGCCTGCAGGCGAGCGCCGTGCAGATCGGGGAGATCACCCAGACGGTGAAGGACCTGGCGGACCAGTCCAACATGCTCGCGCTCAACGCCGCCATCGAGGCGGTGCGCTCGGGGGAGCACGGCAAGGGTTTTGGCGTGGTGGCGCGGGAGATCCGCATGCTCGCCGACCAGTCCATCCGCTCCACCAGTCGCATCAGTTCCATCCTGGACGAGGTGGGCAACGCCATTGGTGACGCCGTGGCCATGACGGACGTGAGCACCGCCCAGGTCGAGGGCGGCCTGGACAAGGTGAAGACCTCCGGCAACAGCCTGCGCCAGCTGTCCCTCATGGTGAACGACAGCTCCGAGGCGGTCACGCAGATCACCGCCGCCGTGAGCCAGCAGAACGCCGGCTTCACTCAAATCTTCAACGCCGTGGCCGACCTGTCGCGCAGCATGGACCAGGCCCTGGATCGCCTCGAGTCCACCCAGGAGGCCGCCGACATGCTGCAAAAAGTATCCAATCAGGTCAGTCGGGTAGCGGAGCAGTACCACGTTGAATAAAGTGCCCTGGCATCCGTCAATTTTCCGGCTCCGCTTAAATATTACAGCTTGACCACCCGAGTTACAGGCCTGTACTCTGGGACGCGTGACAGGGGAAGTTCCCCCACCCCGTCGCCGATTGCCCCGAGGCAGGAGATCCACATGCACCGGCAAGAAATTCTGGATCACGTGCGCAACATCGTCCTCGGAACCCATACGGGCCTCTTTCCGGATGACGTCGCGGAGTTCGCCTCGATGACCTACGACCTGGGGATGGACTCGTTCCACCTCGAGTCGATGATCTCCCGGCTGAAGGAAGAAGTGGCCGACATCGAGTTCACCCCCTGGTACATCAAGGCGTCGCGCCGGGGACACGACACGGTGGGCAGCCTCGTGGACTTCATCGACGAGCGCCTGACGGCCCAGCCCTCCGCGGCGCGCACCAGGCCCCAGGCGGAGACGACCTTCAGCGCCGAGTCCACCACGCTCGAGCTGGAGGCCGCGTGACCCGGCAGGCGCCCGCGCGCCGCGCCACGCTGCTGTCCATCGCCTCCGCCGTCCCGCCCCTGGCGCTCTCGCAGCAGGAGTTCTTCGAGGGGGCGCTCAAGCACTGGTACAAGGACATCCCCCACGCCGAGCGCATCGTGTTCAACACGGGCGTGCGCCAGCGGCACTTCACGTGGGATCCCCGCGAGGCGTTCAAGAATGGCGCCCCGGGCGTGGGCGATCGCGTGCGGGTGTACGAGCGCGAGGGCCTGCGCATCACCCAGCAGTCCGTGGAGAAGGCGCTGGGCGAGCTGGACCGCTCGCGCGTGGGCGCCTTCACCATGACGACCAACTCGGGCTACTCGGGGCCGGGGCTGGACCTGTTCGTCGCCAAGAACCTGGGCCTGGCCTCCAGCATCCGCCGCACCTTCGTGGGGCACATGGGCTGCTTCGCGGCCTTCCCGGTGCTGCGCACGGCCATGGACAGCGTCGCCGCGCGCCCGGACGAGCTCGTCATCGCCAATGCCTCCGAGTACAGCTCGCTGCAGTTCCACACCACGCCGGATCCCGAGCAGGTCGTCATCCACGGCCTCTTCGGTGACGCCTCGTGCACGGTGGTCGTCGGCAGCGCGCCGGATGGCGAGGGCGTGCAGTTCCTGCGCTCGCACACCGAACAGCTCTACGACACCAACGAGCTGATGGCGTGGAACATCCACAACGACGGCTTCCGCATGGTGCTCTCGCCCTACGTGCCCTTCGTGCTCGCCGAGCACGTGGATCGCATCCTGGAGCGGCTGCTCGGCCCCGAGGGCCTGACGCAGAAGGACATCACGCGCTGGCTCATCCACCCGGGCGGGCCGAAGATCCTCGAGGGACTGGCGCGGCAGCTCAAGCTGGACAAGGCGAGCATGCGCGCGAGCTGGCACGTGCTGGGCGAGTACGGCAACTGCGGCGCCACCACGGCCCTGCTCGTGCTCGAGGAAGCGCTCAAGACGGACAAGCCCCAGCGCGGCGAGTACGGGGTGATGATGGGCTTTGGTCCCGGCCTCACCGTCGAGTCGATGCTGGTACGCTTCTAGGCGGTACGTTTCCCCCGCGAAGGACATCCCCCCATGAGCCAGGAGCTCCCGCGTCGCCCGTCCCACCCCATCCGCCTGGGACCCGGCGCGGGACGCCACCCGAGCCGGGAGCATGCGCCGCGCGCGCCCACGCGTGCCCAGCCCGCGCCCGTGTCCACCCTGGCCGAGGTGGTGACACACTGGGGCCAGACCCGACCCTCCCAGCCGCTGCTGTCCTTCGTGGACCTGGAGGATCAGCTCACCGTGCTCACCGCGGGCGAGCTGCTCGAGAACGCCTCGCGCCTGGGCGCCCACCTGCGCGCGCGGGGCGTGGGCCGGGGGGACCGGGTGGTGCTCTCCTTCGACACCAGCCCCGAGTTCCTCGAGTGCTTCTTCGCCTGCGGGCTCGTGGGCGCCACGCCCTGCCTCATCGAGCTGCCCTCCTCGAAGGTGTCCGTGCGGACGTGGAGCGAGCGGCTGCGCGTGAAGCTGCGGATGCTCGGCGCGCGCGCCATCCTCATGGATCCGGACTTCGTGGACCTGGCGCACGAGGCGCTCGCGGACTTCGCCCCCGCGCCCGGTGAAGCCCCCGGTGCAGTGCCTTTCGTGGCGACCCCGGCCGACCTCGCCGCGCCCCTGGGGCCCCTCACGCCCGAGCCGATGGACACCGAGGACACGGCCTTCATCCAGTTCACCTCGGGCACCACGGACGCGCCCAAGGGCGTGCAGGTGACGCACCGCGCGCTGCTGGCCAACTGCGCGGCCCTGGGCGAGCACAGCCAGTGGGACACGGATGACCTGATGGTGTCGTGGCTGCCGCTCTTCCACGACATGGGGCTGGTGGCGAGCGTGCTCGCCTCGTTCGTGCACGGCATCCCCACGGTGCTCATGCCGCCGTTCGGCTTCCTGCTCAAGCCCTCGCGCTGGCTGTGGGCCATCCACTGCTTTCGCGCCACCAACAGCTTCGCGCCCAACTTCGCCTACCAGCTGTGCGTCAAGCGCATCAAGGACGCGGAGGTGGAGGGCCTGGAGCTCGGCTCGTGGAAGCGCGCCTACAACGCCGCGGAGTTCATCCACACGGACACGGTGCACCACTTCACCGAGCGCTTCGGCCCGAGCGGCTTCGACGCCGAGGCGTGGATGCCCTCCTACGGCATGGCGGAGATGGTGGTGGCGGTGACGGTGCGCGCGCGCGCCGAGCCCGTGCACCTGGAGTCCATCTCCCGCCCCGCCCTGTCCCTCCAGCGCCAGGCGGTGCTCCAGCCCCGGGGCCACGACTCGCTGCTGGTGGTGGGCGTGGGCAAGCCCATCCGGGGCATCGAGCTGCGCATCGTGGACGAGGAGGGCCGCGACGTGCCCGAGCGCCACGAGGGCGAGGTGCTCCTGCGCGGCACGTCGCTCTTCTCCGGCTACTACCAGAACCCCGAGGCCACCCAGGCCGTGCTGCGCGAGGGCTGGCTGTACACCGGAGACCTGGGCTACCTGGCCGACGGCGAGCTCTACATCTGCGGGCGCAGCAAGGATCTCATCATCAAGGCGGGGGAGAACCACCACCCCTACACCATGGAGAACGCCGCGGCGCGCGTGGCGGGGGTGCGCACCGGGTGCGTGGCCGCGGTGGGCGTGAACAACCCCCAGACGGGCACCGAGGACATCGTCGTGCTGTGCGAGACGACCGAGACCAAGGCGGACGTGCTGCGCCAGCTGTGCAAGCACGTGGAGGACACCGTCTTCCAGGGCGCCGGCGTGCGCCCCAACCGCGTGCTGCCCGTGCCGCCCCAGAGCCTGCCCAAGACGACCAGCGGCAAGCTCAAGCGCGCCTACATCCGCGAGCACATCGAGGCCTTCGACCAGCAGTCCCTGCTCGTCACGCCCGCCCCCCCGCCCACCGTGGTTCACTGAACCCCGGGTTTTGCCCGCCCCCCTCTTTATTCCCTCAAAACGCCAGGGCCCTTGCTGTCCAAGCATTCTCAAAGTATAAGGATATCCAACTTTTCCTTCCCCAAGGAGTTGGAAATGCCCCGCGGCGTGGTCACCAAGAGTGTTCGTTCGGCGATGTTCCTGGGTGCGGTGCTGGCTTTCGGCGGATGTACGGAAATGCCGGAGGCTCCCGTCGAGGAGACCCCCGTGCAGGCCGAGGCGCACGGCCGTGGTTGCGAGACGAAGGACCTGAGCGAGACGGAGCGCCAGGCGGTGGAGGAGGCCATCGCGGGCCGCGTGAGCGCCCAGGCCCGCGCCATCGGCTCGGTCAACATCAAGGTCTACTTCCACGTCATCCGCAAGGGCACGGGCATCTCCAACGGCGACGTGACGGACACGCAGATCGCCCAGCAGATCGCCGTGATGAACAAGGCCTTCGCGAGCACGCCCTACCGCTTCACGCTGGCGGGCACGGACCGCACCACCAACTCCACCTGGTACACCAGCACGGGCGGCAGCAGCGAGACGGCCATGAAGAAGGCCCTGCGCAAGGGCACGGCGGCCGACCTCAACTTCTACACGAACAACATGGGCGGCGGCCTGCTCGGCTGGGCGACCTTCCCCTCCAGCTACAAGTCGGCGCCCACCCAGGACGGCGTGGTCGTCCTCTTCTCGTCCCTGCCCGGCGGCACCGCGGCCCCCTTCAACCTGGGGCAGACGGCCACCCACGAGGTGGGCCACTGGCTCGGCCTGTACCACACGTTCCAGGGCGGCTGCACCGGCTCGGGTGACAGCGTGAGCGACACGCCGGCCGAGGCCTCGCCGGCCTCGGGTTGCCCCGTGGGCCGCGACACCTGCTCCACCGCCGGTCTCGACCCGATCGAGAACTACATGGACTACAGCGACGACGCCTGCATGACCAAGTTCACCACGGGTCAGGTGGACCGCATGGAGTCCATGGTCATCACCTACCGCGGCCTGTGATTCCGGGCCCTCGGGCCTGATGTCGCACCCGACGCCGGCCCCGCGCACCCCGCGGAGCCGGCGTCGTTCATTTACGGGCCGCCCCGGGGCGCCTCAGTCCTCGCGGTGGGCGCGGGCGAAGGCCAGCGCGCTCCGGGCCATCTCCACCACGAGCCCCACCGCGCGGACCTTCTTGGGCGCGGACAGCTCGTCGGCGAGGAAGAGGCGCAGGGCCTCGCTCCGGCGCAGCTTGCCGCTCGAGGTGCGCGGCAGCGTGCCCGGCGCGAGGATGCGCACCGTGTGGGGCCGCACGCCCGTGCCCGCCACCACCGCCTCGCGCACCCGCTCCTCCAGGCCGTCCACCGTGGCGCCCGGGGCGTGCTCGGCGAGGAGGAGCAGCACCTCGTCCTGCTCGCCCTCCGGGGTGAAGCCCAGTGCCACCGCGCAGCCCGCGCGCAAACCGTCCACCGCCTCCAGCGTCTCCTCGAACTCCTGGGGCGCGTGGTTGGCGCCGCGGATGATGACCAGGTCCTTGGCGCGGCCGGTGAGGAACAGCTCGCCGTCCGCCTCGAAGCCCAGGTCTCCCGTGTCCAGCCAGCCCGCCTCGTCCAGCGCGCGCACGGTGGCCTCGGGGTGGCCGAAGTAGCCCTCCATGATGGAGGGGCCCCGGGCGAACACCCGGCCCACGTGGCGCTCGGGCACCTCATGGCCCAGGGAGTCGCGCACCTGCACCTCGAAGCCCGGGAGCGGACGGCCCACGGACACCACCGGGCGCGTGCCCTCCACGGCGCGCCGCTCGGCGGCCAGCACCCGCGCGTCCACGTTCAGCGCGTACGGGCCCCGCCCCGCCACCGGGAAGGTGACCGCGAGCGAGGCCTCGCTCAGGCCGTACACCGGACGCATGGCCCCGGGCTGGAAGCCCCAGCGCCCGAAGCGCTCGGTGAAGCGGCGCAGCGTCTCGAGCGACACCGGCTCGGCCCCGTTGAGCGCGTAGCGCCAGCCCGACAGGTCCACCCCCTCCAGCTCCGCGTCCTTCACCCGCTTGAGGCACAGCCCGTAGGCGAAGTTGGGCGCCGGGGAGACGAAGCCCCGGTGGCGCGACAGCGCGCGCAGCCACAGCGCCGGGCGCGCGAGGAAGACCTCGGGCGGCAGGAGCACCATGCCCCCCGGGTAGTACAGCGCCGAGAGCAGACAGCCGATGAGCCCCATGTCGTGGTAGAGCGGCAGCCACGACACGCCCACGGGCGCCCGGTCCTCGGGCGGCGGCAGCTCCGCCTCCAGCGCCGCGAGCTGCGCCATCAGGTTGTCGTGCCGCAGCGCCACGGGCTTGGGGTCCACCGTGGAGCCCGAGGAGAACTGGATGAGGGCGAGCGCCTGCGGCGAGGCCTCGCGCACCAGGTCCCCCGGCTCGCGCGACACGTCCTCCACCGTGAGGCAGCCCAGCCGGGGCCGCGCCGCCGCCACCGGTGCTCCCAAGAGCAGCCGCACCTTGGAGTCGGTGAGCACCAGCGCCGCGCCGGACATCTCCAGCATGCGCGCCGTGGAGCGGTGGTACTCCTCCAGGCGGCCCAGCCGCACGGGCGGATAGAGCGGCACCGGCACCGCGCCCGCCAGGAGCGTGCCGAAGAAGGCGTCCATGAAGCCCGGGGACGTGGGCAGGAGCAGCGCCACGCGCTCGCCGGGCTTCACCCCCAGGCGCGCGAGCCCCGCGGCGGTGCGGCGCGCGCGCGTGTACACCTGGGCCCAGGGCAGGTGGGTCTCGCGCTCGGAGGCGTCCACGAAGACGAGCCCCAGCTCGGAGCGCGCCGCGGCGTCCAGCGCGTGGGTCAGGGTGGGAAAGCGCACCCGCGGCTGCGCGGGTCCCTTCATGGGGCGCTCTCCAGGTAGGAGGTGCGCGACTCGCCGGCCTGGCGCGCGGCCACCAGCCGGACGAGGTCCGCCACGGTCTCCACCCCCACCGAGTCCTCCACGGACAGGCGGATGCGGAAGCGGTTCTCCAGCTCCACCGCCAGCACCGTCAGCCCCAGGCTGTCCAGTTGGAGATCCCGCGTCAGGTGGAGGGCGGGCTCCACCGGCCCGGCCCACTCCAGCTCCTGCACGAGGATGCGTCGGATTTCCGCGAGGATGATCAACTCGGGCTCAACCACGGCATACCTCCAAGAGAAAACGAGGATGTGAGGGCACGCGCGCGCTCACCATCGCAGCAGCACCAGCTCGGCGCAGAAGCCCGGGCCCATGGCCATCATCACGCCCCAGTCCCCGGGGCGGGCCTCGCCCGACTCCACCATCTCGCCCAGCACGAAGAGCACCGAGGCCGACGAGAGGTTGCCCACCTCCTGCAGGGACTTCCACGAGCGCGCCAGCATGCCCGGCGCCAGCTCCAGCGCCTCCTCGAAGGACTGCAACACCTTGGGGCCGCCCGTGTGGGCCACCCAGTGCTTGATGTCCTTGCGGCTCAGGCCGTGCTCGGCGAGGAAGCCCTCCACGTCGCGGCGGATGTAGTCGCGCACCAGCTGGGGCACCTTGGCGGACAGCACCACCTTGAAGCCCGTGTCCACCACGTCCCAGCCCATGATGCGCTCCGTCTCCGGGTAGAGCACCGAGCGCGTGTCCACCACGCGGGGCCCGGCCACCTCCGCCGCCCGGCGACCGCCCTGCAACACCACACATGCCGCCCCGTCTCCGAAGAGCCCCGAGGCGATGATGTTGGGGATGGACAGGTCCTCGCGCTGCAAGGTGAGCGAGCACAGCTCCACGGCGAGCATCAGCACCGTCTGGTCCGGGAAGGCCCGGAGGTAGTCCGCCGCCCGCGCCGTGCCCGCGGCGCCCGCCACGCACCCCAGGCCGAAGATGGGCGTGCGCTTCATGTCCGAGCGCATGCCCAGGCGGTTCATCAGCCGCGTGTCGATGCTCGGTGTGGAGATGCCCGTCACCGTGACGAAGAAGATGTGGTCCACGTCGCGCGGCGTGAGCCCCGTGCGCGCGAGCGCCTGACGCACCACCTGCTCGCCCAGCTCCAGCGACACCTTGATCCACGCGTCGTTGCGCTGCTGGAACGTGGTGAGCGCGGCGTACTGGTCCACCGGCAGCGCCAGGTAGCGGCCCTTCACCTGCACCGCGCGGTGCAAGTCCTCGAGCCGATCCAGGTTGTAGTGCCGCGTCGCCCACATGTCGCGCAGCGAGCCGATGATTTCATCCTGTGAGGCGTAGTGCGATGGGAGCACGCGCTCCACCGCGCGGACGACGGGAGTGGAGGCCTGGCTGGCTACGGAGTTCATCGACGCCGTCCCTGGTGGTGAAGGAGTGGGGCTCGACGGTTAATCACCCCTTCACGAGGGTGCGACCTGCGGAAGGAAGATTGAACGGCCCAGGCCACCTCCCGCGAGCCGACTTGCCGGGTGGCCGACACCTCGGTCCCGTCCCAGGCGGCCGGAAGTCCGCGACTGTCGGACGTCACACAGGCCCGCGGGCGCCGTGCCCCAGCGCACGGCGCCCGCCAGCTTCCTGGAAATCGAGGATGTCAGTCCAGAGCGGGCGCTTCGGCGGTTTCGGAGGGCACCTGCTGGCGCGGCTCGGTCTGCAGCAAGGCGTCGAACTCGAGGCGCATCTGCTCGCCCAGTTCGGACAGCTCGCCGCGGGTGAGCATCTGGCGCACGCTCTTGAAGAGCTCGCCCTCTTCCTCTTCCACGTGGTGGAGGATCTCCTCCTTGAGCACGCTCATCTTCGCCTTGAACTGGGCGTCCATTGGACTCATGTCCAACAGGTCCGCGATCACCCGCTTGGCGCTCAGGTGCTCCTCCACCGCCTCGCGCAGCTTGTCCTCCGTGTCGTCCACGTAGACGCTGGGGTAGAAGATCTTCTCTTCGATGGCGCAGTGGGCCGCGAGGTTGTCCGCGATGCGCGTGAACAGCTCCAGGCGCACCTCCTCGTCCTGATCGCTCTCGCAGGCCTTCTCGAACTGCTCGAACAGCTCCTCGACCTCGCGGTGCTGCTGCTTCAGCAAGCTGATGGCGTCCATACACCGGCCCCCTGGGTGTGTGTCTGGGTGGGAACAACCGGGGCTAAAGTGCGCTCGGTCGAGGGCGGGTGCCAGGGGCGGCGGCGCGCGGGGACGGACCCCGCAGGACGCACGCCTGCTCCCCGTCTGAGGAGTGGGGACGGGGTGTCAAGGCATGGCGGAGGCCACGCCCGATGACCCCTCGGCCGGTGAGGCCTCGGCGGACACGAGGGCGGGAGCGCGCAGGGTGAGGTGGGCCACCACGGGGTAGTGGTCGGACGCGTTCACGTGGAGCACCTCGCCATGCCGGGGCACGAACTGCCCACACGCCAGCACGTAGTCCAGCCGCAGGCTGGGGATGACGGGGAGTGGGTAGGTGACCGCGGGCCCCACGCCGCGCAGGGCGAACACGTCATGCAACTGGCGCTTGAAGAGCCGCAGCGAGGTGGACTCGGGCGTGTCGTTCAGGTCGCCCATGAGCAGCTTGGGCCGCGCGTCCCGGGCCATGAGCGCCAGGATGGCGGTGCTCTGCTGGATGCGCACGGCGTCGTTGAAGGGCCGACGCGTCAGGTGCGTGACGTAGACGCTCACCTCCTGGCCCTCCACGTCCAGCACCGCGTGGGCCACGGTGCGCGGCTCGGCGCCCTTGGCCACGGGCAGCGGGTGCTGCTCCAGGGAGAGCACGGGGAAGCGCGACAGCAGCCCCACGCCGTAGTCCCCGCCCCACAGCGTCGTGGTGCGGAAGTGCGCGTGGTGCACGAGCCCCGTGAGCGCCGCGAGCCGCTCGGGCTGGTTGGCCCCGCCCGCGCGCACCGAGCCGACATCCACCTCCTGCAGGGCGACGATGTCCGGCCCCGCCGCGCGGATGACCTCCGCCACCTTGTCGAGCCCCCTCAGGCCCGACTGGATGTTGAACGTCATCACCTTCACGTCCACCTCGCCCTGGGCCCGCGCCTCCAGGCGCGACACGGAAGACGAAGACGCAGGGGAAGACGAGGAGGAGGTGGTGACACACGCGAGGGGCATCGCGAGACACAGGCCGGCGAGAAGTCGGTCGAATCGCATGGGAACGGCGGATGATGGCAGCCCCTCCCG
Source organism: Archangium primigenium (assembly GCF_016904885.1). NCBI lineage: Bacteria > Pseudomonadati > Myxococcota > Myxococcia > Myxococcales > Archangiaceae > Melittangium > [Archangium] primigenium. The sequence continues at coordinate 1,639,600 of NZ_JADWYI010000001.1, read as the reverse complement.
GCGCAGTCTTCCCTACCCCGAGGTGTCCGGCCGGAGAGGAAGCGGGCGGGAGATGATTGATTCCTGAATCAGCTCCAGGCAAACCCCCGCCATGCCCAAAGCCTCTAAAACCGAATTCGACGTCATCGTGTGGGGAGCCACTGGCTTCACCGGCCGCCTCGTCGCCGACTATCTCGCCCGGACGCAGGACACCCACCGCGCGCGCTGGGCGCTCGCGGGACGTGACCGCGCGAAGCTCGAGCAGGTGCGCGCGAGCCTGGGCGCGGCCCACGCCGAGCTGCCCCTCGTGCTCGCGGACGCGCGGGACGCGGCGTCCCTGGACGCGCTGGTGGGCCGCACGCGGGTCATCATCAGCACGGTGGGCCCCTACGCGCGCCACGGCAGCGAGCTGGTGGCGGCGTGCGCGCGCAACGGCACGGACTACTGCGACCTGACGGGCGAGGTGCACTGGATGCGCCGGATGATCGACGCGCACCACACCCAGGCGCGCGAGAGCGGCGCGCGCATCGTGCACACCTGTGGCTTCGACTCCATTCCCTCGGACCTGGGCGTGCTCATGATGCAGGAGGCCATGCGCGAGCGGCACGGGAGCCACCTGGACCAGGTGCGCTACTACACGGTGAAGATGAGCGGCGGCGTGAGCGGCGGCACCGCGGCGAGCATGACGCAGATGTTCGACGAGCTGGAGAAGGACCCGTCCCTGCGCCGGGTGATGGGCAACCCGCACGCGCTGGATCCCGAGCCGCGCCGGGGCCGCCCCGAGGAGCGCGACCAGATGGGCCTGCGCTACAGCGAGGAGCTGGGCCAGTGGACGGGCCCCTTCTTCATGGCCTCGGTGAACACGCGCGTGGTGCGCCGCAGCAACGCCCTGCTCGGCTACCCCTGGGGCAAGGACTTCCTGTACTCGGAGGCGTCGGCCTTCGGACGCGGCGTGAAGGGCCTGCTCACCGCGTCGGGCATGGTGGCCGGCCTGGGCGCCTTCTTCGGCGTCGCGAGCGTGCCCGCCCTGCGCCGCCAGTTGGAGAAGCACGTGCTGCCCGCGCCAGGCGAGGGCCCCACCCCGGAGCAGCGCGAGAAGGGCTACTTCGTGGTGAAGCTCCTGGGCGAGGGCACGTCCCAGGCGGGCGCGCGCGTGCGCCTGGAGGGCAAGGTGGCCGCCAAGGGAGACCCGGGCTACGCGGCGACGAGCCGGATGCTCGCCGAGGCCGCGCTCTGCCTCGCCTTCGACGACGTGAAGGCCGAGGGCGGCGTGCTCACCCCCGCCTCCAGCATGGGCACCACGCTCATCGAGCGCCTGCGCCGCGCGGGCATGACGTTCGACGTCCAAGCATAGGCCCGGAACCGGGCCCCGCCCGGGTGGGGTAGACTTCCCCCTCGCACGTCGCTCGGAGAGGAAGGCGGACCCCATGGCGCTGGAGACGAACTGGAAGCGGGTGGCGCTCGGACTGCTGCTGGCGGGCTGTGGAGGCCCGTCCACGCCGGTGCCCGGGACCCAGAACCCAGGCGAGGCGCCCAAGGTGGACGTGGGCGCCCCGCCCTCCCTCGCCTGGGTGGGCGGAGACACGGCCTTCGACGATCGGCTCACCACCCTGGACCTGTCGCGCTGGCGGGCCTCGGATGGCTGGGTGAGCAGCGAGGACTTCAACGCGGGCTGGCGCGCGGACCACGTGCGCCTCACCGAGGGCACGCTCCACCTGACGCTCGACACCGAGTCCTGTCCCGAGGGCTGTGGGGGCCGACCCTATGCCTCGGGGGAGTTCGCCTCCCAGCGCTACCATGGCTACGGCCGCTACGAGGTGCGGCTCAAGCCCGCGCGCGCCCCGGGCACCATGACGGCGTTCGCCCTCACCACGGGCCCCTTCGAGAACACGCGCTGGGACGAGGTGGGCATGGCCTTCCTCGGCAAGAACCCCCAGCAGTTGCGGCTCACCTACATCAGCGAGGGCAAGCGCCACGACGCGGCGACGATCGACCTGCCCTTCGACGCCTCCGAGTCCTTCCACATCTACGGGCTGGAATGGACGCGCGCGGCGCTGCACTGGTACGTGGACGGGCGGCGGGTGCACAGCGAGACGGGCTTCAACGGCCCCCTGCCGGTGACGCCCGGCCGCATCGTGATGAACTTCTGGCCGGGCGTGGGGCCCGCGACCGAGTCCTGGCTCGGCGTGTTCGAGTACCCGGGCGCGCCCCTGACCAGCGGCATCCAGAACATCCGCCACGGGCCGGCCACGCCCACGGACATCCTCGAGGGCTTCGAGGCGGGCAACACGGCGGAGCTCTGGTCCCCGGGGCACGTGGACGACGGGGCGCGCGTCAACCTGTGGCAGACGGACTACGGGCACCAGGGCCGGGCGATGGCGATGGAGTACTCGGTGAAGGCCAACGCGCACGGGGCCGCCGAGCGCACCTTCCCCTCGCCCATGGACTGGCGGGGCGTGCGCTACCTGAACTTCTGGTTCCGGGGCACGGCCACGGGTGACCCGTTCCGGCTGGAGCTGCGCGACAACGGCCCGAGCCCGGACAAGATCGAGCGCTTCGAGTACCGCTTCCAGGACGACTTCGTGGGCTGGAAGTGGGTGAGCGTGCCGATGACGGCCTTCAAGCGGCGCACGGACTGGCAGCCCGCCGGAGCGCCCAACGACGGGCTCACGCTCTCGGCCGTGCGGGGCCTGGCCTTCGAGCCCCTGGGCGGCGATGGCCGCTCGGTGCTGTTCGACGACATCCAGTTGGAGCGCTGAGGCTCACGGGGTTTCTGGAACGGGCGGCGGCGCGAGGGCGGGCATCTCCATGTCCCCGGGAGGGGGCGGTGCCTTGCCCACGACCTCGCCTCGCGCGGTGACGGCATACTCGTACCAACCATCGAGCACGCGCACCGTGGGCCCGCCACATCGGTCGAAGCGTTGGTCCACCAGGACGTAGTACAGGCCCGGTGTGGGGCCCGTGAAGACGGCGACGTCCAAGCCCTGCTCGGGGGTGGAGCACCCCACGAACAAGTCCGGGTACGGGTTCTCCTTCACCATCGCCCGGAGAGCGGCGGCCGCGGCGGCCACGGCCTCGGCGTGGGCGAAGGGAACCAGCTCCTTGCGCGCACCCTCTTCCGGCCATTCGACAGGCCCTTCCCAGGGGGTGCGCGGAAAGAGGGCACAGCCCCCGAGCACCATCGAGAGCATCGCGACAGCATGCGCCTTGAACATCCGTCTCTCCTGACCTGACGCCTACTCACGCAACAAGCGGAGCGGAACATCGCACTGCGGCGAGCGGCGATCCCGCTGGGGAGTACAGCGACCGAGGGTCATCCATTGGCTCCGAGGCTCCTCGACCAGGAAGGAGGGGCCGCAGGACTCATGGTTTCCCGCCCTCGGCTCGGACACCCGCCAGGACAACGCGCCCCGGTCTCCCGCGACATAGACCGTCGAGCAGTACTCCATGGACAGACCGGCGATCGGCCGCCGGGTCGTGGGATCGCAGACCGTGGCACCAGGACGCTTCAGGAGGGCCTCGGCCACGTCTCGGAGCAGATCGATCGGGATGGACGCATCTCCCGTGGGCATCTCGATGGAGGCCACTTCCGCCCAGGGGCCGCGGACCCCTTCGGACGTCCGTGCGCTCGCGACCGATGGACGCGCGGCGCCACAACCTCCGCCCAGGAGGAGGCTCGCGCAGAGCAGGAGGCGTGCGCTTTTCCACGGTGCATCAGTGTATCACAGGACCTCCTCCCCCCTCCGACCCGTCGCGGGGGCATTGCTTTTGGCGGGGGGTCGGCGTAGGCAACGGGCCTCACCCGTTTCCGAAGGATTTCAAGCAGATGGCCGAGAAGCTGGCGCCGCGCGAGAAGGGCTTTTCCGAGTGGTATGTGGACCTGGTCCAGAAGGCGAAGCTCGCCGACTACTCGGACGTGAAGGGCTGCATGGTCATCCGTCCCAATGGCTATGCCATCTGGGAGAACATGCAGCGGGTCCTCGACAAGATGTTCAAGGACCTGGGCCACAAGAACGCCTACTTCCCGCTGCTCATCCCCGAGAGCTACCTCAAGAAGGAAGCCGAGCACGTCGAGGGCTTCAACCCCCAGCTCGCCGTGGTCACCCACGCGGGTGGCTCCAAGCTGGACGAGCCCTACGTCATCCGGCCCACCAGCGAGACCATCATCAACCGCAGCTTCGCCAAGTGGATCCAGAGCTACCGCGACCTGCCGCTCCTGCTCAACCAGTGGGCCAACGTGATGCGCTGGGAGATGCGCACGCGCCTGTTCCTGCGCACCACCGAGTTCCTCTGGCAGGAGGGCCACACCTGCCACGAGACCGAGGCGGACGCGGAGAAGGAGACCCTGCAGATGCTCGAGGTCTACCGGACGTTCGCCGAGGACTACATGGCGATGCCGGTGATGACGGGGCGCAAGTCCGAGTCCGAGCGCTTCGCCGGCGCGCTGCGCACCTACAGCATCGAGGCGATGATGCAGGACAAGAAGGCGCTGCAGGCGGGCACCAGCCACAACCTGGGGCAGAACTTCGCCAAGGCCTTCGACACCCAGTTCCAGGGCCGTGACGGCAAGCAGCACCACGTGTGGCAGACGTCCTGGGGCGTGTCCACGCGCCTCATCGGCGGCCTCATCATGACGCACTCGGATGACGCGGGCCTCATCGTGCCGCCCCGGCTCGCGCCCGTGCACGTGGTCATCATCCCCATCGCCGGCAAGGCGAGCGACGCGGAGAAGGCGCAGGTGCTGGAGAAGTCGCACGCGCTCGCCGCGGACCTCAAGAAGGCCGGCCTGAACGTGGTGGTGGACGACGACGACACCAAGAGCCCGGGCTTCAAGTACAACGAGCACGAGCTGACCGGCACCTGTCTGCGCGTGGAGCTGGGCCCCAAGGACCTGGCCAAGGGCACGTGCGTGATGGTGCGCCGCGACGTGCGCCAGAAGGAGTTCATCCCCCTGGAGCAGGCCGTGGCCAAGGCCCAGGAGATGCTGGACGCCATGCAGAAGGCCCTGTTCGACAAGGCCAAGGCCTACCGCGAGGCGCACACCTTCGAGGTCAACAGCTACGAGGAGCTCAAGGAGAAGGCGGACGCCGGCTTCCTGCTCGCGCACTGGAACCTGGACCCCAAGGTGGAGGCGCGCATCAAGGACGAGACGGGCCTCACCACGCGCAACCGGCCCTTCGCGCTCGCCCAGGAGCCGGGCAAGTGCGTGGTCACCGGCGAGCCGTCCCCCGGCCGCATCGTCTTCTCCAAGGCCTACTGAGCGGGCCCCCGCAGCGGGCCCGGGGCTCCCCCGGGCACGTACGTCACCACCGGCTCCGCCTTGCCCGCCACGGGCAGCGGAGCCGCCTCCACGAAGGACAGCGTGTCGCCGCAGCGCTCCCGGGTGATGCCCGACACGAGCAGCGGCACGCCCACCTTCTTGGTGAGCCCCTCGATGCGGCTGGCCAGGTTCACCGCGTCGCCGATGACGGTGTACTCGCGGCGCTGCTCGGGCCCCACGTCCCCGATGACCACGCGGCCCGTGTGGATGCCGATGCCGATGGACAGGGGCTCCTCGCCCCGCGTCTGGCGCTCCGCGTTGAGCGCGTCGAGCGCCTCGAGCATGGCGAGCCCGCAGGCCACCGCGGCGCGCGGATGGCCGGGCAACTCCAGCGGGGCGCCGAAGTACGCGAGGATGCCGTCGCCGATGAACTTGTCGAGCGTGCCCCCGTGGCGGAACACCACCTCCACCATGCGGCCCAGGTACTCGTTGAGCAGGCGCACCACCTGGGGGCTCTCCATGCGCTCGGACATGGCGGTGAAGCCGCGGATGTCGGCGAACAGCAGCGTCACCTCGCGGTGCTCTCCCTCGCGGGGCGTGGAGTCGTTGCCCGTGTCGAGGATGCGGCGGGCCACCTCGGGGGAGAAGTAGCGGCCCAGGCGCGTGCGGTGCGTCTGCTCGCGCGACACCTCGCGCACCAGCCGGTGCATCTGCCGCCGGGTGTAGCCCGCCACCAGCACCGCGAGCCCGAGCGTCAGGCCGACCCCGGGCAGGGTGAGGTCCACCGCGATGCCCGCGCGATGCAAGAGCGTCGTCTCCAGCACGATGGCCCAGAGGGTCCCCAGCGCCAGGCGCGGCCAGGGGCTGCCCAGGAGGGCCATCAGCATCACCAGGACGATGTAGATGCCCACCGTGAGGCCCGCGATGATCTGCGCCAGGCTGGACAGGGACACCGCCGTGTACTGGATGGCGAACAGGGCGGACATGTCCAGGAGCATCACGCCGACGTCCGGCCAGCGGCGCACCCCGCGCACCAGGCGGCTGCCGGCCCACAGGCCGAGCGCGAACACCGCATACGCCGCCACCCAGCGCCAGGGCGTGAGCCACTCGAACAGCACGATGCAGGCCAGCCACCCGAGCAGCCCCACCACGCGGAAGCGGTAGACCCACCGGCCCATGCGCACGCGCTGCGCATCGAACCGCTGTTGCAGGATGTCGTCGACGGTGGACCCGGTGCTCACGGCGCGGCAGGCTATACCCGCCTCGGCGGCCGCTCCAGATGACGGCCACCCGAGTGCACCGCGGGGTCCTCATGGCGAGCTTCGGTCACGTGGCGGTGGGCATGGCGCTGGCACGAGTGAGCGCGAGGGACACCCCCACGCGGAGTCTGGCCCCGCGCATGCTGGCCTGCGCGGCGCTCGCCCTGCTGCCGGACGCGGACGTCGTCGCCTTCGCGCTGGGCATTCCCTACGCGGCGACCTGGGGACACCGGGGCGCCTCGCACTCGCTCGTCCTCGCCGCGGCGGTGGCGCTCGGCGTGGCGCTGCTCACCCGCGCGGTGGGAGGCCCCGCCCGCTCCGCCGGCCTGCTCACGCTGCTCGCCGTGGGCAGCCACGGCCCCCTGGACGCGATGACCACGGGCGGCCTGGGCCCGGCGCTCCTGTGGCCCTTCGAAGAGGCCCGCCACTTCTTCCCCTGGCGCCCCATCCCCGTGGCCCCCATTGGTGGGGGCATGCTCTCCGCGCGCGGCGCCTACGTGCTCGCCGTGGAGGCGCTGCTCTTCCTTCCCTTCTGGGCCTACGCCCTCTGGCCCCGCCGCCGTCGGCCGACCGTGGCCGGAGAAAGCTGACCCCATGCGCCTCTTCGTCGCCGTCACCCTGGGCCCGGCCCTCGAGGCCACCGTCACGGACGCCCTGCGCGACCTGTCGCGTCACGCCCCTCGCGCGCGGTGGGTGCCGCCCGCCAATCTGCACCTCACCTTGAGCTTCCTCGGAGACGTGGACGCGCCGCGCGCCGCCGAGGTGGAGCGGGTGCTGCGTCCGGTGGGCGCGGCGCACGCGCCCCTGGAGCTCTCCGTCCAGGGAGGGGGCGGCTTCGGCGCTCCGGAGCGGCCCCGGGTCCTCTGGGCGGGCGTGGGCGGGGACACGGCCGCGCTGGGCGCGCTCCAGGCGGACGTGGCGGCGGCGCTCGGGCCCCTGGGCTTCGAGCCCGAGCATCGCGAGTACGTGGCCCACCTCACCCTGGCACGCGCGCGGAGCCCCGGAGGCGACCGGGAGCTGGCCGCGTGCGTCCAGGCGCTCCAGGCGGCCCGCTGGGGCACCGCCCGGGTGGAGCGCGTGGTGCTCTTCGAGAGCCAGGGGGGCCGCTACCACCCGCGCGCCGACTTCCCGCTGGGCACGCCCTGAGCCCTCCGGGCACACTCGCGGTGAAGCGGCCCCGCCGCGCGAGTCGGCCGGGAAGTGGGGCATGATGAAGCCCCATGTCCCCGCGCTCCCTGCTCGTCGTGAGCCTCCTGGCCCTGGTTGCTGCTGGTTGTCGTGACAAGGGCGCCGTCCAGCTCACCGTCGCCTTTCCCGAGTTCAAACCCGGCTGCGTGCGCGTGAGCATCCAGGACGCCAACGGCACCGGCACCGAGCGCGTCAAGGACGTGAAGGACGAGCTCGCGGCGAAGAGCTCGGGCGGGCAGCTCACGGTGGGGGCCTGGCGCGAGGCGGGCTGGAGCACCTCCGTGCGCGTGACCGCGCTCGCCTACGAGCGTGGCTGCGAGGGCACGCCCGTGGAGACCCAGTCCACCACGGTGACCGTGGAGGACGGGCAGATCGTCAAGACCACCCTGAGCCTGACGGCGCGGGACGCGGATGGCGATGGCTACGTCACCGCCGCCATGCGGGGCACGGACTGCGACGACACCCAGGCCACGGTGAACCCCGGGCAACCCGAGCTGTGCAACGGACGGGACGACAACTGCGACGGCACGCGGGACGAGGGCTACAACGTGGGGCAGTCGTGCACGAACGCGTCGCAGTGTGGAGGCGCGATCGCCTGCACGGCGACGGGGGGCGCCGAGTGCAAGCCCACCCAGGCCACCTACCGGCTCTACCTGGACCAGGACGGCGACGGCTATGGAACCGGCCCCGCCGTGGAGTCGTGCACGAGCACGCGCGACGGTTACGCCCAACAGGACGGGGACTGCGATGACACCCAGGCGAAGGTGAAACCCAGCGCCGAGGAGCTCTGCGACGGCCAGGACAACAACTGCGACGGCAACACGGACGAGGGCTACGGCCTGGAGGAGACGTGCGCGCAGCTCAACGGCTGCCGGCAGAAGAAGGCGTGCACGTCCGAGCGCGCCGCGCAGTGCGTCTACGTCGATCAGCCCACGACCTACTACCCGGACGACGACCTGGACTCCTACGGCCGGAGCGATGGCGCCGTGAAGACCTGTCTGGCACCTGTCGAGGGGTACATCACACGCGGCGGGGACTGCAACGACGGCAACCGCTTCACCTTCCCGGGCGCGGACGAGTTGTGCGACCAGGAGGACAACAACTGCAACGACATATCGGACGAGGGCGGCGTGTGCCCCGCGGGCGGGCCCACGTGGAAGGACGAGTCCTCATCGGGAGGGGCCGCGGACGTGTGGCGCTCCGTGTCGCTCTGGAACGACGGCCAGGGCGTGTGGGTCGTGGGCGGCTCGAAATACGAGCTGCGCGCCCCCGGGCAGGCCTCCTTCAGCATCCCCGCGGGCAAGTGCTCGGGCACGCTCGACCTCAACGTGGTCTGGGCCTCGCTCCAGGGAGGTGACGGCTTGTTCGCGGGGGCCAACAGCTTCATCGGTGGACATGCCGTGGCGGGCGCGTGTCTGCAGAACAGTGGCAATCACGCCACGGGCACGAACGTGCAGGGGTTCACGGAAGTCCGCCTGTCGGATGGGAGCCTCGAGGTGCACTTCGGAGGAACGACGAGCTCCGCGGGCCGGATGTTCTGGAGCAACAAGACGAGCAACCTCGGCCAGCAGGATGTCGACAAGCCCGTCTACGACGTGCACGGCCTCTCCCGCGAGGTGCTGTTCGCGGTGGGCGGCAACGAGCCGAACTTCCTGGGTCTCTCCGGTGAAGCGCGCATCTACCGCTACACGGCGGGGGCGCAGCCCTGGGCGAAGGAGACCATCCAGAGCACGGGCACCCTCCCCCTGGTGAACAACCGGCTCCGGGCGGTGTGGGTGGTCAACCCGCGGCTGGCCTACGCCGTGGGGGACGGCGGCTCGGTGCTCATCTGGAATGGCACGAGCTGGAACACGCACAAGTCGCCGACCAGCGAGGACCTGCTGTCCGTGGTCGCCTTCGGCAAGCGCTCCATCTACGTCACCTCGAGCGCGGGCAAAATCTATCGCTACGGCCGGAACGACACCTGGAGCCAGGTGCATCAGGTCAATCCCGGCAAGCCGCTCAACGACATCGCGGGCAACAACCCCGGCAACCTCTGGGTCGTCGGAGAGCAGAGCCGCCGCCTGCACTGGCCCCAGTAGGGCACAGGACGAGGACTCGCGGACCGGAGTCACGCGAGTCCTCGGAGACCGACTACTTCCGGGGACGGGCAGTGCCCGCGTCCGCGCCGGGCGTGCCCGCGTCGGACGAGCCCGCGTCGGGGGACGAGGTGCCACCGTCACCGGCCGTGCCCGCGTCCGCGCCCGGGGTGGAGCGGGGAACCGGGGTGATGGCGGGGGGCGGGTTGATCAGCTCGAGCGAGCCGAGGAACTCGTCCACCTGGGGGGCACCGACGCTCGGGTTGTAGCGGGTGAGCAGGGTGTAGAGCCGGGCGCCGACGAGGTAGTTGCGCGCGCGGACCTCACCGGAGTCGGAGGAGATGGTGAGGGCCTGGCCGGGGTAGCCCTGGAGGGTGATGTTCTCCTCGGACTTGATGGTGCCATTGAGCTTGCTGACGAGCTGCGCCTTGCCGCCGGCGAAGAAGTCCGAGGCGGGACGGGCGGCGACCACGGACTCCGGGTAGTCGAGCGTGCTCACGGAGAAGAGGACGCCCTCGACGTCGGCGGACCAGGCGGCGGTGGACACCTCGCCACCGGGGACTGCCACCTTGCTGCGCTGGGCCTCGGGCGTGCCCGGGAAGAGGACGGTGAAGCCCTCGGGCGCCGTCAGCTTCTGCAGGGGCGTGGGGGTCTTGGTGTCCTCGGAAGCGCCCTCATTGGCGACCTCCTCGACGGAGGACGAGGCGTTGGAGGCCGAGCCCGAGGTCGCGCAGGCGAGACCCACGAGGGACAGCGTGGCGATGGCAACGAACAGCCGAGACAGGGGAGACATGCGTGAGGCTCCAATGTTGTGGAAGGAAGGTACTGCCGGAGACGGCACCCTGACGGCTCCCGCCTCCGTTCACTGCGTTCGACGTGTCGGGAACTGCGGCGCGAGGAGCGAGGTCCTCGTGCATCAAGGACACGGAGGGATGACCGTGTCCGGATTGCCGGTGTTGCGAGCGTCGTGTTGGTACTTGGGCCATTTGGCCGAGGAGTCCAGGCCCGCGCCGTCCACGACGAAGGCATGGAGCTTGCCGCCCGCGGGGACGTAGAGGACGCCGGGAGCCCCGGGGATCGCCGCGCCCGAGGCATCCCGCGAGCAGTCCAGCGTGGGCGAGGAGTTCACGGTCCCCACCCCTGGCGCCAGTTGCCAGATCAGCGAGAGCGAGTCCTTCGCGCGCGCGTCGACGACGCCACCCGTGGACGCGGAGTAGACCGCCCGGGTTCCCACCACCGGCGAGGCCCGCACGTTCACCGTGCTCGTTTCACTCTTCGAAAGACCCTCGGGAGGCACTCGCGTGAACGTCAGCGAACTGACCGCCTGCGTTCCGAAAAAGAGTTCGTCGTTCCCACCCACGGCCAGCCCGTAGACCCTGGCGTCCAAGGCCGTCCCCGCCGGGTAGACAGGAGTCACATTGGACTCCCCGCCAGACTGAGGGATCCGCAGAACCCCACCCCTGATCGAGTCCGTACTCGCGGTCGAAGCGAACACGTTGGTTCCGACGAGCGCCAGACTTCGCGGAATGTAGGACAGTCCCACGGGCCAGTTGGCGCTCGGCGTAGCGGCTCCATACACATAACTGGCCAGTTTCGCGCCCGTGTCGCCCGATGACGGGTAGAACAGGTCTTTTCCCCGAATGGCAACAGGCCCGTCTTGCACCACGGAGCCGATTGCATCACCAGAAGTCACTCCAGAGGAGTAGCAGGCACCACTGGAGTCCACACTGACGATGTTGCTCGGATCACCCGCCGAACTGTCGGTGCCGTTATAGATCGTGACCGCCGTCTCGATAGACGAAGCACCCAGTGCGCCCACTCCGATTCCGCCAATCAGGGTGCCCGTCCCGAAGACCCCGCCTCCGGTTTCCGGGCACTTCTTGAGCGTGCTGCCGTCATTTCCGCGCAAGGCGTAGAGCGACGCACCACTGCTCGTTCTCGCCCCCACGTAGACAAGCTCAGCGCCTGCATTGTTGGCGCCGACGGCGATTCCGCCCTCGACGGCGCCCAACGACGTCTCCCAAGACTTTCGACCGTCCGCCTTGAGGCCAAACACCCTTCCGCTCGGGCCGGTAGACATTCCGAGATAGACAAATCCTGATTGACCAATCGCAGGCGTTGTTCTGATCGTGCCTTGCGCATCAAACACCCACTTCCACCGGGTCACCGCCACCTTGGGCTCCGCGGGGTTGCTAGAGCCCTCGTTGCCCACGGTGTCCCGCCCTTGCACCACGATGGGCATCGAGCCTCGGAACGTGTTGAACGTGGGCTCCCAGAGCTTCAACCGGGCCGTGCCGCAGAACCTGGCATCGCAATCGGTCGTGAAGGGCACCACCTCCACGGGCGTCGTGGCCGCTCCATCCGTGCCCTTGAGTGACACCCTCAACTGGCTCGAATCCAGATGCGGCTCGTCCGTGCGGATCTGCACGGGCAGGATCTGATCCCGCTTCCACGCGCTCGCGTAGGCCACGTCCGGATCCGTGAACGTCGTACCGCCATCCGCGCTGCCCACCTCGGGAGCCGGCACGGTGACCGTGAAGACCGGCCCGGTCGTATCCACCGTCAGGAGGGCCGCCTGGCTCGGGCCGCCCGCTTCCGGATAGGCCACCGTCACGCGGAAGGACCCATCCGAGGGGGGCGTCCAGCGGACGGTATAGACGCCGCCCTCACGCTCCACGCCCGTCAGTTCGACGGCGGCGCTCCCATCTTCCGCGGCCACGGTGAACACCAGCGTCTCCGGATAGACCGCGTTGAAGCCGCTGGCCACCTCCAGGCGCGCCTCGATGACGCGCTCACCGCCGCCCAGCAGGGTGCCGTCCTCAGGGGACAGCGTCAGTCCCGAGTACCGGGCCTCACACTGGCGAGCCCGCGCCGAGCAGGCCTCGTAAGACGCGCAGGCGGGCTGGCATGTCTCGGGAGGCGCCTCCGCCGAGAAGGAGCAGATGCGTTGTTCACAGGTCGCGCCCAGCAAGCACTGAGCGTTCGACTCGCACCCGCCCTCCGGCTGGGTGCACGCGGAGAGTACCCCCAGCAACAGCCATCCGAGGACCTTGCGCAGCATCACAGTCACCTCTCCAAACCTTTTGACGGTCCAACACCGGTGGATAGCATGGGCCTTCCAGTCGCGGAAGGTTGCGTCCCGGGCGTCCCTCTGAGATGACCTGATTCCGTGCACCTCTCGACCTACTGAAAAGAGGAGTCTCTTCGATGAAGCCGCGCGCCCGCTGGTCCACGCTCCTGCTGTCGCTCGCGTTGTGGCTCGCTCCCGCGCAGCGGGCACTGGCCGCCGAGGAGGCCGCGCCGCAGCTCGCCCTGCATCCCTGCGTCATCGTGGGCGAGAAGAACCCGGAGCAGGTGCGCGGCCACCAGCTCGCCTGCACCACGGTGCTCGTCCCGGCGAACGTCCGGCGCGTGCCCGACGAGCAGGTCACCGCCTTCCTCGACAAGGAGCCGCGCAAGACGTGCGCGCCTCCCGCCGCCAAGAAGACGAATGAGTGCCTGGCGCGACTGGCCACGGCCACCCAGGCCGCGCGCGCGGTGCTCATCACCATCACGCCCGGACAAGTCACCCGCGTCTCCGGGCTCGTGGTGGGCGCCGAGGGCGAGGTCATCGACCAGAAGAGCATCCAGTTGCGCAACCGCGGGCAGTCCCAGGACGAGCTGCTGCGCACGGCGCTCGCCCGGCTGAAGGATCAGCTCAACCTGCTTCCCGCGAAGTCCGTCACGGCCGCGCCCGAGCCCACGCCGATCCCGCCGCCCGCGCCTCCCGCCGTGGCCTCGACGCCGCCGTCCGACGCCCCGAGCGCGGCGCCCGCTCCCGACGCCGTCCTCACGGCCACTCCCCCCGCGCCGCGGGAGCGCTCGCCCTTGCTCGGCCAGTCGTGGAAGACCCCCGTCGCCTACTCCGCCGCGGGCGTGGGCCTCGTGGCCATGGGGATCGCGGGCTACCTGGCCCTCAGCGGAGACCAGGCGATGCGGCAGTCCAACCTGCCCTTCGCCAACAACGGCTATCCGCTCGTCACCGAGGTGGGCTCCGTCCTCGCGCTGCGTGAGGAGGCCTCGCGCAAGCGCACGTTCGCCGGCATCGGCGCGGCGGCGGGCGCGGTGCTGATCGGCACGGGCGCCTACCTGTGGTTCACGGATCGTCCGCGCGCGGCCACGCCGGGCCTCTCCGGGGTGTCCGTGGGGCCCGGGGGCGTGAGCGTGTCCGGCGTGCTGCCCTGAGCGGCGCGCGGGCGCGCTACTCGCCCAAGTACGCCTTGCGGATCTCCGGGCTCTCCAGGAGCGCCTTGCCCGCGCCCGCCATCACCACCTCGCCCGTCTCCAGCACGTAGCCGTAGTGGGCGAAGTTGAGCGCCAGGTGCGCGTTCTGCTCCACCAGCAGGATGCTCACCCCCGAGGCGCTCACGTCGCGCAGGTTGCGGAAGATGGTCTCCGTCACCTGGGGCGCGAGGCCCAGCGAGGGCTCGTCCAAGAGGAGCAGCGTGGGGCGGCTGAGCAGGGCGCGGGCGATGGCCAGCATCTGCTGCTCGCCGCCGGACAGCGTCCCCGCGAGCTGCTTGCGCCGGTCCTTGAGGCGCGGAAAGAGCACGTAGCTCTTCTCCAGGTCCGCGGCGATGGCCTCGGTGTCGCGGCGCAGGTACGCCCCGAGCTCCAGGTTCTCCAGCACCGTGAGGTTGGGGAACACGCCGCGGCCCTCGGGCGCGTGCGCCATGCCGCGCGGCACCAGCTGGTGCGCCTTGGCGCCGGTGATGTCCTCGCCCTTGAAGGTGATGCGCCCGCCCACCGGCTTGAGCATGCCGCTCACCGCGCGCAGGGTGCTCGTCTTGCCCGCGCCGTTCGCGCCGATGAGCGCCACCACCTCGCCCTGCCCCACCGTGAGCGTCACGCCCCGCAGCGCCTGGATGGCGCCATAGGACACCTTCACGCCCTCCACCGACAGCAGGGGCGGAAACGCCCGGCGCTCGCCCAGCAACTTCACCCGCTCCTCGCTCACGCCGCGCCTCCGTGGGACTCCAGGTAGCTGTCACCCAGGTAGGCCTCGATGACCTTGCGATCGCCGCGGACCTCGGCCGGCGCGCCCCGGGCGATCGTCTCGCCGTGATCCAGGACCGTGATCTTCTCGCAGATGCCCATCACGAGCTTCATGTCGTGCTCGATGACCAGGATGCCCAGTTGGAACTCATCGCGCAGCCGGCGGATGAGCACCATCAGGTCCGCCTTCTCGCGCGTGTTCATGCCCGCCGCCGGCTCGTCCAGCAGCAGCACCCGGGGCCGGGTCCCCAGCGCGCGGGCGATCTCCAGGCGGCGCTGCTCGCCATAGGGCAGGTTGCGCGCCTCCTCGTCGCGGCGGTGCGACAGGCCCATGACCTCGAGCAGACGCTCCGCCTGGCGCGTCAGCTCGCGCTCCTCCTCCATGAAGCCGGGCGTGAGCAGCATGGCGCGCCACCAGTCGCGGTAGTTGCCCAGCGCCTCGCGCAACTTCGCGCCAGGCCCCACGCTCCCGTCGTTCAGCGCCGTCTGCGCGCGGCACGCCACCTTCACGTTGTCCAAGGCCGTGAGGGCCCGGAACAGGCGGATGTTCTGGAAGGTGCGCGCCAGGCCCGCGTGGTTGATCTGATGGGGCAGCCGGCCGTTCACCCGCTGTCCGCCCACGCGCACGTCGCCCTGGCTGGCCTGGTACACGCCGGTGAGGACGTTGAAGGCGGTCGTCTTCCCCGCGCCATTGGGGCCGATGAGGCCCTGGAGGTCTCCCGCGTGGATGGCGAGGTTGAAGTCCGAGAGCGCCTTGAGGCCTCCGAACTGGATGCTCACTCCCACGGCTTCGAGCAGGGGCCCGCTCATCACATCCCCTTCCGACGACGGGTCAGCCACCGCGGCACGACCTCCCACAACTCCCGCGTCCCGAACAGGCCCTGGGGACGCGCCAGCATCAGCACCACCAGGAGCAGGCCGTAGACGGGCATGCGGATCTGATCCACCTGCTGCGCCAGGTTGCCCTCGGGCGCGAGCGCGCCGAAGAGCGAGCGCAGGCCCTCGGGCAGCAGCGTGAGCACCACCGCGGCCACGATGGCGCCCGTGGTGGAGCCCAGGCCGCCCAGCACCACCATGACCACGATCTCCATGGACTTCACGAAGGTGAAGGAGCCCGGATTGATGATGGGCACGAAGTGGGCGAACAGGCCGCCCGCCACGCCCGCGAAGAACGAGGACACCACGAAGGCGCGCACCTTGTAGCCCGTGGTGTTCACGCCCATGGCCTCGGCGGCCACCTCATCCTCGCGGATGGCCCACAGGCTGCGGCCGTGGCTGGAGCCCGCGATGCGGCGCGCCACCAGCACGCTCAGGAACACCCAGAAGCCCACCATGGCCACCGAGGACGTCTGGGGGATGCCGCTCAGGCCCAGCGCCCGGCCGAAGGCCTGGGTGTTCGTCACGGCCACGCGGATGATCTCCCCGAAGCCGAGCGTCACGATGGCGAGGTAGTCCCCCCGCAGCCGCAGCGAGGGCAGGCCCACGAGGAAGCCCGCCAGGGCCGCGCACAGGCCCGCCACCAGCAGGGACACGAGCAGGAAGACCTGATCGCTCACCGCCACGGGCAGAAAGGAGATGGCCACGTCCTTGAGCGTGAGCGACGTGATGCCCGCGAGGTACGCCCCCACCGCCATGAAGCCCGCGTGGCCGATGGAGAACTGGCCCGTCATGCCGTTCACGATGTTGAGGCTCACCGCGAGGATGATGTTCACCCCGATGACGGACAGCAGGTAGACGGCGAAGGGAGCGTCGCGCAGCGCCCACTCGGCCACGAAGAGCACCGGCAGGGCGAGCACCACGGGAAGGATGCCGCGCAGCGAGGCGGGCACCCGGGAAGCGGTTGGCACGGCGGCGGTTTCCATGCGCGGCGTCAGACCTTCTCCGCCGCGACCCGGCCGAACAGGCCCCCGGGACGCACGAGCAGCACGAGGATGAGGAAGCCGAAGGCCACCGCGTCACGCCAGGTGCTCGCGGCGTAGCCCACCACGAACTCCTCCACCAGACCCAGCAAGAGCCCGCCCACCATGGCGCCCGGCACGTTGCCGATGCCGCCGATGACCGCCGCCACGAAGGCCTTGAGGCCCACGTACAGCCCCATCAGCGGACTGACGGACGTGTCCTTGATGGCGTAGAGCAGACCCGCTCCCGCCGCCAGCGCGCTGCCGATCATGAACGTCACCGAGATGACCCGGTCGGTGGGAATGCCCATCAGCGCCGCCACGCGGTGGTCGAAGGACACCGCCCGCATCGCCCGGCCAAAGCGCGTGCGGTAGACGAGGAACTGCAGGCCCGTCATCAGCCCCACCGCCACCACCAGCGAGATGACCTGCCAGTTCCACAGCACCACGTCCGGGAACTCGGGGTCGCCGAGCGTGAACCACTGCGCGGGCTTGATGATCTGCGGGAACGCCCGGGGCGCCGAGCCCGGCAGGAAGCCGATGTCGAGCTGGAAGCCGTAGGAGAGCGTGAACGAGATGCCGATGGCGGTGATGAGCGCCGTGAGCCGGGGCTTCTCGCGCAGCGGCCGGTAGGCGAAGCGCTCGATGAGGAAGCCGAGCAGCGCGCAGCCGCCCATGGCCACCAGGAAGATGAGCAGCACGCCGCCCAGCGAGCCCCGGGCCTCGCGCCCGAGCGCGAAGGCCGTGGCGTAGCCCATGTACACGCCCACCATCATCACGTCGCCATGGGCGAAGTTGATGAGCTTGAGCACGCCGTACACCATCGTGTAGCCCAGCGCGATGAGCGCGTAGATGGTGCCCGAGGCGATGCCGTTGATGAGATGTTGGAGGAGTTGGGACATCAGGGATTGATCGTGGTGACGAACTCGGTCGTGCCGTTGGCGACCTTGAGGATGGCGGCGGACTTCACGGCGTTGCGCTGCTCGTCGAGCGAGATCTTCCCCGCCACGCCCTCGAAGCCCTGCGTCTGGGCGATGGCGTCCCGGATGGCCGGACCGCTCAGGTCCTTGCTCCGCTCGAGCGCGGCGATCGCCACGCGGGCCGCGTCGTACCCGAGCGCCGCCAGGGCGTCCGGCACCGACTTGTAGGCCGCCTTGTAGTTGGCGATGAAGTTCTTCACGCGGGGATCGGGGTTCTGCGGGGAGTAGTGGTTGGAGAAGTAGCTGCCGTCCAGCGTGTCACCGGCCAGCTCGAACAGCTTCTCCGAGTCCCAGCCGTCGCCGCCCATCATCGGCACCGTCAACCCGAGCTCGCGCGCCTGGCGGGCGATGATGCCCACGTCGTTGTAGTAGCCCGGCACGTAGATGCCCTGGGGCTTGAGCTTCTTGATGCTCGTGAGCTGCGCGCGGAAGTCCGTGTCGCCCTGGGAGTAGCTCTCCGTGGCCAGCAGCGTGCCGCCCATCTCCTTGAACTTGGCGGTGAACACCTCGGTGAGCCCGATGGAGTAGGCGCTCTTGTTGTCCTGGAGGATGGCCACGCGATCCAGCTTGAGGTTCTCGCGCGCGAACTTCGCCATCACGAAGCCCTGGAAGGGATCGATGAAGCACACGCGGAAGATGAAGTCGCCCTTCTGCGTGACCGCGGGGTTGGTGGACGCGGGGGTGATCATCGGCACCCCGGCCGCCTGCGCCTTCTCCGCCATGGCCAGCGAGTTGGAGGACGCCACGTCCCCGAGGATCACCAGCACCTTGTCCTGGGTGATGAGCCGCGTGACGGACTGAGCGGCCTCCTCGGGCTTGCTCTGGTCGTCGAACACCCGCACCGACAGCTTCTTGCCCTTCACCCCACCCGCCTCGTTGGCCTCCTTGATGGCCATCTCCACGCCGTTGCGCGTGGAAACGCCGAAGGTGGCCTGGGCGCCCGTGAGGCTGGTGACCACGCCCAGCAGCAAGGAGTCCGAGCTGGGGGGCGTGCCCGTGGTGCCTGGCTGGGCCGCCTGGCCGCCCGGCGCCTCCCCCGAGGGCTGGGGTTGGGACTTTTTCTCGCACGCGGCGGAGAAGAGGGCGAACGCTGCGAGCAATACCGGGGCGAGACGGCGCATGGAGGGCGTCCTCATGAGGCCAGGGTCACGGCAAAGACCCGGTTTTCTATGGGGACGCGGAAGAGGGGTCAAGCTCGCAACCACTTCCCCCCACGTCGGCCGGGCGATTTCGCGGCGGGTCATGCGCGCCCGTATTGCCCTCACGCCCGGCGACCAGGGCAACGAGCCCGAGTGGAAAACGCGCGGGGAAGGTCCCCACCGACTCAGGAGCCCCCTACCTTCAAGGGGTAGGACACCCCAGAGGAGGCGGACCATGACTCAACGCGACGAAATCAAGGAAGGCATGATCGTTCGCAGCGTCGATGGGCACAAGCTCGGCAAGGTGTACGCCATCGGCGAGGCCGAATTCTATATCGAGAAGGGACTCTTCTTTCCCAAGGACTACTCGGTCCGCTACTCGGAGATCAGCAACATCCGGGACGGCGAGATCGTCCTGACGCACGGCCGCGACAGCCTGAAGAAGTTCTCCCTGGACGACGTCTCCAACGCGGATCCGCTCGACTCGGGCCGGACGGCCGTGGCCCGCGCCAACGTGCCCCCCATCACCGATTGGCGCGAGCTGGATCGCCCCGCGAAGGTGAGCGAGCTGGAGGGCCTGCGCTCCGATGACCTCGGCGTCCAGGGCGTCTCTCCCCACAACACGGAGGGCGCCAGCGCCAGCCCCCTGCTCACGGAGGAAGACCGCCGCATCGGCTCCCGGCCGAGCGCGTCCATGCGTGACATGCCCGGCTATGTGCCGCCGATGCCCGACACCCGGCCAGCGATGCGCGCCTCATCCTCGCTGGATGAGACCGTGGGCGTGGTGTCCCCGGGGGCCCGTGACTCCAGCCTGGATCGCACGATCGAGGAGGACTACCGCGCCGCGCTCGTCGAGGACGACTACCGCGCCGCGCTCGTCGAGGACGAGCTGTACGAGGAGCGTCGCCGCTCCGTGCGTGGGGACTCGGACCTGGAGGGCCAGCGCAGGCTGAGCCTCAGCGGGGACGACTCGTTCATCAAACGAGGCTAGGCGTCCTCACCGGGCCTCGTTCTTCGAGGCCCGACCCGGAGCCGCTCGCGGGGGAACAGCGGGCGGCGTCCCGTTCAGATGAACCCGCTCCAGGCGCTCGAAGCCCTGGAGCCGCTCGGGGAAGTGGTTGCGCATGAGCTGGCCCACTTCCCCGTCTCGTGCCGGAGGGCAGGCGTCCGCCAGGGCGTCGGCCATCTCCTGGGCATGGGCGAAGCGAAGCTCGGGGCGCTTCTGGAGCGCACGGGCGAGCACGCTCCACAACGCGGGCGGGACCTTGGAGGGCCGGGCGAGTTCATCGTCGCAGATGGCCTCCATCGTGGCCATGTCGTCCCCCCGGTCGAACGCGCGCTGACCCGTGAGGGCCTCGTACAGGATGAGGCCCACGGCGAACAGGTCGCTCCGGGCATCCAGCTTCTTGCCCAGCGCCTGCTCCGGAGACATGTAGAGCGGCTTGCCCTTCACGATGCCGGGCAGCGTCACCGTGCGCTGGGCCCGCGCCTTGGCCACGCCGAAGTCCAACACCTTCACCCGCCCGTCGAAGCCCACCATCAGGTTGTGCGGCGACAGGTCCCGATGCACGAGCTGCAGCGGACGCCCGTCCTCGCCAGGCGCCTGGTGGGCGGCGTGCAGGCCTTGAAGGGCCTGCCCCACCACGGCCGACACCACGGACGCGGACGGGCGCACCGTCGTGAGCACCCGATCGAAGTCCACGCCCCGCACCAGCTCCATCACCAGGAAGTAGGCCCCCTGCGACTCGCCGAAGTCGTGGATGGTGACGAGGTTGGCGTGGGACAGGCGCAGGCCGATGCGCGCCTCGTCCAGGAACTGCTTCACCATGACGGGATCCGACACCAGTTGCGGCAGGATGCGCTTGAGCGCCACGAGCCGCCCCAGGCCCTCCGGACCCCGGGTGCGCGCCACCAGCACCTGGGCCATGCCGCCGGTGCCCAGGGGCGTCACCAGCTCGTAGCGGCCGATGCGCGAGCGCGTGCCCGTGAGGGGGTCCTCCTCGGGCGCCAGGTCATCCAGCTTCTCCAGCACGTGCGCGCCGTCCGCCAGGGCGATGAAGGCGAGCACCGCGTTGTCGAGCTGATCCGCCATGGCGGACACGAGCTTCATCACCAGGGCCCCGCCGTCCTCGAAGTGCCCCTCCACCACGAGCCCCATGGTGCCCAGCTCCAGCCGTCCCAGCGCGAGCGGGGCGCAGAAGAGCATCCGGCCCGGCGCCACGGCGCGACAGCCCGACCAGCCCGAGGCCTCGAAGACATCCACGCCGAGGTTGCCCAGCATCCGGGTGAGGACCGGGCCCTGGCTGCCCCGGAGGTTGACGAACCCCGCCGAGGCGCGCACCAGCCGCGCGCATTGCGTGAGGTAGACGTCCACGGCCGCGTCGAGCGCCAGCCCGCGGGCCAGACAGTCCTCGATGATTTCGTCCGCCATGCGCGTCACGGCGGTCAGCCCGCGCAGGAACGCGACCTCGGCTTCCAGGGATGAGAATTCCACGGACGCCATTGAACACCGGCGGGACGGGGCCCGGGAAGGGCCCCCCCGGCCGGTGCGAGAGGCTAGGTGCTCGCCTTGGACTGGTCGGCGTAGAGCGCGTCCGCGATGCGGTAGGCGCTCGACTCCAGCTTCTGGTAGGCCTCCTTGATGGCGGCCGGGTCCGAGCCCTTGAGCAGCTCCTTGAGCGCGTCCAGGTCGGCCTTGATGTCGGTGCGGTCCTTCTCCTGCAGGACGTTGCCGTACTCCTCGAGGCTCTTCTCGGTGGTGTAGAGCAGCGAGTCGGCGTTGTTGCGCAGCTCGGCCAGCTCCTTCTTGAGCTTGTCGCTGGACTGGTTGGCGCTGGCGTCGGCGATCATCGCCTGGATCTCCGCCTCGGACAGGCCGGAGTTGCCCACCACGCGCACCTGCTGGACCTTGCCGGTGCCCAGGTCCTTGGCGCTCACGTGCACGATGCCGTTGGCGTCGATGTCGAAGGAGACCTCGATCTGCGGCACGCCGCGCGGCGCCGGGGGAATGCCCACCAGCTCGAAGCGCGCGAGCGTCTTGTTGTCCGACGCCATCTCGCGCTCGCCCTGGAGCACGTGCACGCTCACCAGGGGCTGGTTGTCCACCGCGGTGGAGAACACCTGGCTCTTCTTGCAGGGGATGGTGGTGTTCTTGTCGATGATCTTCGTGAAGACCCCGCCCGCGGTCTCCACGCCGAGCGACAGCGGCGTCACGTCCAGCAGGAGGACGTCCTTCACCTCGCCCTTGAGCACGCCGCCCTGGATGGCCGCGCCCACGGCGACGACCTCGTCCGGGTTGATGCCCTTGTGCGGCTCCTTGCCGAAGAACTCCTTCACCTTCTGCTGCACCGCGGGCATGCGCGTCATGCCACCCACCAGGAGCACCTGGTGGATCTGCTGCGCGGGCACGCCCGCGTCCTTGAGCGCGATGCGGCACGGCTCGATGGAGCGCTCGACCAGGTCGGACACCAGCGCCTCGAAGGTGGCGCGCTCGACCGTCTCGGTGAGGTGCTTGGGGCCGGTGGCGTCCGCGGTGATGAAGGGCAGGTTCACCTCCGTCTCCGTGGCGCTCGACAGCTCGTGCTTGGCGCGCTCGGCCGCTTCCTTGAGGCGCTGCAGCGCCATGCGGTCCTTGCGCAGGTCCAACCCGTTGTTCTGCTCGGCGAAGCGCTTGGCCAGGAAGTCGATGAGGCGCTGGTCGAAGTCCTCGCCGCCGAGGAACGTGTCGCCGTTGGTGCTCTTGACCTCGAAGACGCCCGAGGTGAGCTCCAGGATGGAGATATCGAACGTGCCGCCGCCCAGGTCGTACACGGCGATGCGCTCGGCGCCCGCCTGGCCGACCTTGTCCAGACCGTAGGCGAGCGCGGCGGCCGTGGGCTCGTTGATGATGCGCAGCACGTTGAGCCCGGCGATGCGGCCCGCGTCCTTCGTCGCCTGGCGCTGGCTGTCGTTGAAGTAGGCCGGCACGGTGATGACCGCCTCGGTGACGGGCTCGCCGAGGTAGTCCTCCGCCGTCTGCTTCATCTTCATCAGCACGATGGCGCTGATCTCCGGCGGGCTGTAGCCCTTGCCGCGGCTCTCCACCCACGCGTCGCCGTTGGGGCTGGCCACCACGCGGAAGGGACTCAGGCTGATGGCCTTCTTGGCCTCGGGCGAGTCGTACTTGCGGCCGATGAGCCGCTTGACGGCGAAGACGGTGTTCTCCGGGTTGGTGATGGCCTGCCGCTTGGCGATCTGCCCCACCAGGCGCTCACCCGAGTCGGTGAAGCCCACCATCGACGGAGTGGTCCGACTGCCCTCGCTGTTGGGGATGACGACCGGCTCGCCGCCTTCCATGACGGCCACGCAGGAGTTCGTCGTCCCCAGATCGATTCCAATCACCTTGCCCATGGCGTCCTACTGATTCTCGCTGGAGGGAGTACCGGTCTGCGCGGAAGGAGCCTCACCCGAGGACTCGCCTTCCGGCGTGGAAGCGGACGTCGGCTCGGGCGCGGCGGCCTCGGGCGCCTTGGCCACCACGACCAGGGCGGGCCGCATGAGCCGCTCGTTGAGCATGTAGCCGCGCACCGCCTCGTAGACGACGTGGCCGACGGGCACCGTGGTGCTCTCCATCTGCTGCATCGCCTCGTGCAGGCGCGGATCGAAGGGCTGGCCCACGGCCGAGAAGCCCTTGACGCCCTGCTTGCCGAACGCGCTGTCGAAGAGCTTGCGCGTCATCTCCACGCCGGTGCGCAGGCTCTCGAAGTCGTTGGACTTCTGGGCCGCCTCCAGGGCGCGATCCAGGTTGTCGAGCACGGGCAGGAAGTCCTTGAGCAGGCGCTCGGCGCCGAACTTCTGGACCTCCTCCTTCTCCTTCTGGGCGCGCTTCTTGTAGTTCTCCAGGTCGGCTGCGGCGCGCAGGGCGCGCTCGTGGCTGTCCTTGAGCCGGTCCATCGTCTCGCGGCTCTTGCTCTGGCTGAACTCGAGCTGGGCGCGCAACTGCTCCACCTCGCGCTCGGCCTGCGCCAGCTTCTGGCGCGTGTCGGCCAGTTCCTGGGAAGAAGCCTCACCTGGAGCCGCGGGCTCGCCGAAGACGGTCGCGGGGACATCCACCTCGAGGGTCATGCCCCCATCGGGAAGGTCCATGTCCAGGGTACGACCCCCCTCGGGGAAGTCGTCCTCCGCCGGAGGCGGTGAGGAGGCACGTCGCTCGACGCTCTTCAGCGCGTCGTTGATGACGTCCTCGGAGATGTTGGTCTGAAAGCTGCCCTTGGAGTCTCGATTGGAGCCGGCCACGGGCGCACTATGTCATGGGGCGCGGGTCGATCCAACGCCCACGACGGTTCTCCCGCGCCCCGGCGGCGTCCTCAGGAGCCCGGGCGAGCGGGCTTCTTGCGGCCCATCGTCTTGGAGGGCCCCGGTTTGGCGGCCTTCTTCGCCGGGGGCGGCGGCGGGGTCGGGCCCTTCTTGGCGGCGGGCTTCTTGCGGCCCATCGTCTTGGAGACCCCGGGCTTGCCCGCCGCCTTCTTGGTGGCCGGAGGCTCGGCGGGGGGCTCGGCGGCCCGGGACGGGGCGGGGGCGGCGGCCGGAGGCGGCTGGGGCGCGGAGGCCGCGTCGCGCTTGTCGAAGGCGCCCTCCACGGTCTCCTCCACCCGGCGCACCGCGGACTCGATCTGATCCGCGGCCTGCTTGCCCGTGGCCACCGCCCAGGTGCGCAGGGTCTGCAGTCCCTCGCGCACCTTGGCCTGCTTGTCGGGGTCCTGCACCTCCTCGAGCAAGCGCTGGGCGTGGGTCTTGAGCTCATCACCCGTGCGCTTGAGCTCGTCGCGCGTGAACTTGAGGACTTCCTTCAGTTGCTTGTCCCACTTCTCGGCCATTGGTCCGTCTCCCGGATGGACAGCGCAAGCCGGGCCATCTGACTGCACGGGGGCGCGGGGCGCAAAGCAATCTTGCTTGCTAGAGTCCGGCGCCACACGTGGGACCGCGCGTCCCCGAGTCCGGAGTTCCGCTCATGTTCGCCCGACTGTGGAGGATGCTCGGCGTCCTCGTCCTGCTTGGTGGCTGCCTTGGAGAGGGCACCTCGACCCCGTCGCATGTGCTCGCGCTGCCGGACCTGGCGCCGCAGGAGACGAGCGTGGGGGTGCCCTTCGAGGTGAGCCTGGGCGCCACCCAGGGCACGCCGCCCCTGCAGTACGGGGTGGGCGAGCTGCCGCCGGGCTTCTCCTTCTATCGGAGCACGGGCCTGCTCAAGGGGCCCGCCACGGCCGAGGGCGCCTACGCCATCTCCGTGCAGGTGAAGGACGCCACGGGCGCCACGGCCACGCGCACGTACCTGCTCCAGGTCTACGCCGTGCCGGGCATCCGCCTGGGTACCGTGACCGCCGCCACCCAGGGCACGACCTACCGCCTGGCCTTCGAGGCCGACGGAGGCAAGCCCCCCCTGCGCTGGGAGCTGGCCGCGGGGGCACCGCCGCCGGGACTCACCCTGGACACGGACGGACAGTTGCGGGGCACACCCACCGTGTCCGGCACCTATGCCTTCACCGTGCGGGTGCGCGACGCCCATGGCGCCCAGAGCGAGCGCGCCTTCGGCATGGAGGTGCGCGCGGGCACCGGGGAAGAGCCAGACACCGGCACCACGCCCCTGGAGCTCAAGGTGGTCAACTGGAACATCGAGTGGTTCGGGCACCCCAGCGAGGGGCCCACCAACGAAGCCCTGCAATTGGCCAACGTGCGCCAGGTCATCAAGACCACGGACGCGGACATCTGGGGCCTGCAGGAGGTGGTGGACACCGCGCACTTCAACAGCCTCAAGCAGCAGCTGCCCGGCTACGACGGCTTCCTCTCCAATGATCCGAGCGTCCCCTCGGGCACCTACTACTACTATGACGAGCTGGCCCCGAAGCTGGCCCTGCTCTTCCGCTCGGACGTGGTGCGCGTGCTCGAGCGCAAGCTCATCCTCACCCAGCGCTCCTACGACTTCGGCTCGCGGCCGCCCCTGCAGGTGAAGCTGCGCGTCACCCGCGATGGCAAGGCCACGGAGCTCACGGTCATCGTGCTGCACATGAAGGCTTTCGCGGACACGGAGTCCTACAATCGCCGCAAGTCGGCGGCCGTGGCGCTCAAGAGCAACCTGGATGCGCTGCCCCCCACCACGCCGGTGCTCGTGCTCGGCGACTGGAACGACGACGTGGACGTCTCCATCCTCCGGGACACCAGCACGGGCAGCTACCAGCCCACGCCCTACCAGAACTTCGTCCAGGACTCCGCGGACTACACCTTCCTCACCCGGCCCCTGTCGCTCGCCCGGCAGAGCAGCACGGTGAAGGCGAACAACACCGAGTTCATCGACCATCAGCTCGCCACGCGCGCGCTCGCCACGAGCTACGTGAACAACTCGGCCCAGGTCCTCCACCCCGAGGCGTACATCGACCGGTACGGCGTGACCACCACCGACCACTACCCCATCCTCAGCCGCTTCGCCTTCGGCCCCGCCGCCCAGACGCCCTGACCCGGGTATGCGCACCGCCCGCCTCTACCTCATCGTCGCCGCCGTGTGCTGGTCCACGGCGGGCGCCGCCGTGAAGCTGTCCACCCTGTCCGGCTGGCAGCTCGCCTCCGGCCGCTCGCTCATCGCCGCGGTGGTGCTCGCGCTCGTGCTTCCCGCCGGGCGCCGGCTGCCCTCGCGCCGGGGCGCCCTGGTCACCCTGGCCTACGCGAGCACGGTGGTGTCCTTCATCGTGGCCACCCGGCTCACCACCTCCGCCAACGCCATCTTCCTGCAGAGCACCGCGCCGCTCTACGTCCTGATGCTCTCGCCGTGGGTGCTCGGCGAGCGCCCCACGCGCGGCGAGCTGCTCGCCGTGCCCGTGTTCCTGCTCGGCCTGAGCCTCTTCTTCCTCGACCAGCTCGACCCCGGCCAGCGCACGGGCAACGCGGTGGCGATGATCTCGGGCATCTGTTTCGCCACGTGCATTCTCGGATTGCGCGCCGTCAAGAACGAGGGCACCTCCGTGCTCGTCTGGGGCAACGTGCTCGCGGGAGGCGTCACCCTGTTCTTGTCCCTGGACGGCCCGCGGCCCACGGCCCTGGACCTGGGACTGGTGGTCTTCCTGGGTGTGTTCCAGCTGGCATTCGCCTACGCCTGCTTCCAGCGAGGCCTGAGGGAAACCCCGGCCGTGGAGGCATCTCTTCTCATCCTCATTGAACCCGTGCTCAACCCTGTGTGGACTTTTCTGCTCGCGGGAGAGCGTCCCGGTGGCTGGGCGCTGGTGGGCGGTACCATCATCCTGGCGGCCACCGCCTGGCGCATCGTGCTCGTCTCCTTCCGGACCAGCGGACCCACGGCCCGTGAAAACGTGTCCTAGGAGATGCCCGCCATGAGGAAGACCCCTCGCGCCCTCGCCGTGACGACGTGCCTGTTGCTCGCGCCCCTCGGGGCCGCCGCCCGCGAGCCGGTGAAGTCCCTGTCCGAGGACCTCAACGGCGATGGCCGCAAGGACGCCGCCACCCTGAAGTGGAAGGAGGGAGACAGCAGCTATGTCCTCCAGTTGGGGACGAGCCGCCTCCAGGGCCGCGGGGACGAGGTCAAGGTCGAGGGGCTGACGGTCATCGACCTGGACACGAGCGACAAGCGCAAGGAATTGCTCGTGCATGTCGAGCTGCCCTGGGACGAGCGCCGCATCGACCTCTACGGCTTCGACGGCGCGCAGCTCAAGCACCTGGGCAGCGTGCCCACGCTCACCCAGGCCCACGGCAACGGCATCTTCCTGTCGGACGACTGGTGGGGCTTCTGGAACCGCCGGGACAAGTACGTGCTCAACCGGGAGAAGTGGAAGGTCGAGCGCGTGCCCCAGGACCTCTATTACGTCGGCGAGGAGGCCCGGGTGACCACGTCCTTCCCCCTCACGTTCGACCGCAGCGGCAAGGACGTGGTGGCCCAGCTGGCGACGAACACGAAGATTCGCGTGCTCGCCGCCGACACCTCCATTCCCGGCAAGCTGCCCTGGTTCCTCGTGAAGTCCTCCACGGGCCTGGTCGGCTGGGCCGAGGGCGAGGCGCTCACCCACTTCACCGACGGCCTGCCCCTGCACGAATGAGGCGGCACCGGATGTGAAGGGGCTCACCACGCCCGGTGAGGTTTTCCGCTATGCGGGGTGGATGCGGACCTCTCCACCCAAACACAAACGCTGGCGAAGAGTATTGGTCGGGGTAGCCGTGCTGCTCGCCCTCGGGGTGCGCGGCGCGCTGACCGTCGTGAACGGGCCCTCGGAGCCCCACCGCGTCACCCTGTTCGTGGCGGAGTGGACCCTGGGAGCCATCGCCTACCTCTCCGGCTCCAGTACCGCGAAGCTCCTGACGGGCGTCGCGGAGGAAGAGGCCGACCGACGGCTCTTCATCAAGGGCGGGGTCTCCCCCGTGGGCCCGGACCTCTACGTCCTCGATGGCAAAGCCCAGAACCAGCTCGGCACCAGGACGGGACGATGGGAGGGCGCACCCGGCGCCCAGTCCGAGCTGGCCCTCCTGGCGGGCGACTCGGTCCTGGGAAGCATCCGCCTGCCCGGGAACCTCTCGCCCCGGGACGTGACCTTCGTCTGGTTCCAGCCCGAGAAGATCTTCGTCTTCAATGGGACGAAGTCCTGGTTCGGCCACGTGCCCCGGACGGAGCGCGACCGGGCCCGGTGACGCGGCTCACCCGGCGCCCAGCCGCCGCCGGAGCTCCGCCTCGAGACGGCGCGCCTCGATGGGCCACTCGCGATGGCCCACGTAGCCATCCGGGCGCACCAGGTAGAAGCACTCCGAGCCCGCGCCGAAGCGACGGTGCACCGCGCCGTCCGTATCGGCCAGGACGTGGGCCGAGGGCGCCTGGGCGCCGGCCACCACCACCCGGACCTGGAGGACCCCCGGGTGGGCCGCCTCCAGCCGCCGCGCGAGCGCCCCCAGGGCCTCCGGGGCGCCCGGCTCGGGGGACAAGCCGGTGAACAGCAGCAGCGTGTGCCGGGGGACATGCAGCACCTGCTGCAGGCGCTCCACGCCCTCGCCCTTCACGGGCATGTCCGGGACCCGGTCTCCCGCCGCGGGGCCGTCCGCCCTGCGCACGCCATTCACGTCCTCGCCCCACAGGCGCTCGGTGGACAGCGGGCTCTTGCGGTAGTGGATGGCGAGCTGGGAGCCGAAGCGCAGCAACCGCCGCTGCACCCGGCCCCCCCGGAACATCCGCCGGGCGACCCGCGGGAAGACATAGGCGCGCAAGAGCCGCGCGGGCAGGCCCCCGCTCGCGACGAAGGTGAAGGCCCGGTCCGTGCCCTGCAAGAGGTGGCGGCCCACGCGTTGCCGCTCGGCCTCATAGGTATCGAGCAGGGACGCCGGCGCGCGGCGCCGGGTGACGAGCGCGAGCTTCCAGGCGAGGTTGAAGGCGTCCTGGATGCCCGTGTTCATGCCCTGGCCACCGATGGGGCTGTGGATGTGGGCGGCATCCCCCGCGAGGAAGACGTGGCCCTGGCGGTAGCTGCGCACACCCCGGCTGTGCAACCGGTAGCGCGACATCCACGTCGGCTCGCTCACGCGGATGGGCACGGGCACCGTGCGGTCCAGGATGGCCTGGAACTCCTCCAGCAATACCGGCGCCGTGTCGGCGGCCTGGTCGGAGGCCTCGTCGCGCGGCCGGATGACGAAGATCCGGTAGCGGTGGTCGCCGGGAATGGGCATGGCGAGCGTCATGCCGTGCACCGAGGGCATGATGCACACCTCCCCCGCGCCCAGCGACCAGTCCACGCGCACGTCCGCCAGCATGCACGAGTCCTCGTAGGTGCCGCCCTCGAAGGGCAGGCCCAGGAGCTTGCGCGTCCGGCTGCGCGCGCCGTCACACCCGATGAGCCAGCGCGCCCGCACCCGCTCGCTCCGGCCATCCGCGTGCTGGAGCGTGGCCAGCACCCCCTCGGCCTCCTGCTGGAGGGTCTCCAGCGCCACGCCGCGCTCCAGCCGACCGCCCAGGGCGTCCAGGTGCTCGGTGAGCAGCGCCTCGGTGGCGTCCTGCGGGAGCATCAGGATGTAGGGGTAGTGCGTCTCCATCCAGTCGAACTGGCCCAGCGGCACCCGCGTGCGCAGCCCGCCCTGCCCCACAACGTTGAGGGCCTCGGGACGACGCCCCCGAGCGACCGCCCGGTCGGCGATGCCCAGGTGCGCGAAGATCTCCAGCGTGCGGGACTGGACCGCCAGCGCCCGCGACAGCGGAGAAGGCGTTTCTAACTGCTCGACGAGCCGACAGCTCAACCCGTGCCGCACGAGCTCCGAGGCCATCGTCAGGCCCGTGGGACCCGCGCCCACCACCAGTGCGTCCAGCATGTGTGTGCCCCCTTCACTTCACCGCGAGGTTCTACTCCAAGGTGACGCCGTGTCCGGCCTCGGTGTGGCCCACGTCCACCCGACCCCCGTCCACCCGCAGGCCCCCCTGGAAGGGGTGCTCGCGGATGAAGAGGTGCGTGTCGAGGTCCGCGTAGTCGAAGCCGCCCAGGCCCGCGGCGAAGTGCACCGCGCTGCTCATGGCCAGGGTGCTCTCCACCATGCCGCCCATCATCAACTCCATGCCGAAGGCGCGCGCCACGTTCCACATGGCCAGGGACTCGCCCACGCCGCTCTTCATGAACTTGAGGTTCACGCCGTGCGCCCCGCCCTCGCGCGCCAGGCGCACCACGTCCTTCACCGTCCGGGCCGACTCGTCCGCGCAGACGGGCACCCGCGAGGAGCGCGTCAGCTCCGCCATGCCCTCCCAGTCCTCGCGCGGCACGGGCTGCTCGAAGAGCGCCAGGGGAATGCCCGCGGCCTCCAGCCCCGAGAGGAACGCGCGCGCCCCCGCCACCGTGTAGCCCCCGTTGGCGTCCGCGAACAGCCGGGCCTCGGGCGCCTCGCGGCGGATGTGCACCATGCGCCGCACGTCCTCCTCCGGCGACAGCGCGCCCACCTTCACCTTGATGGTGCGGATGCCCCGCGCGCGGATGGCCCGCGCCGAGGAGGCCGCGTGGGCCTCGTCCCCGGCCGTCACCGTCATGTCGATGTCCAGGCCCGTGCCCGCCCCGCCGAAGAACGTGGCCAGGGGCATCCGATGGTGGCGGCACAGCGCGTCCAGGAGGGCCAACTCCAGCGCGCACCTCGCGGAGGGCGCCTGGGGCAGGGCCTCGCCCAGCCACGCGCCGATGGGCCGCCACGCGGAGGCGTCCTTGCCCAGCATCGCCGCTTGCACGGACGTCAGGGCCGCGAGCGTGCTCGCCTGGGTTTCCCCGGAGACCGCCGTGAAGGGCGCCGCCTCGCCCAGGCCCACCGTGCCATCCGCCAACGTCAGGCGCACCAGCACGTTGTTGGCCATGTCCGGGGCGCCCGTGGCGATGGCGAAGGGCTCGGTGAGGGAGAGGTCCAGCGGCTCGAAGCGCAGGTCGGTGATGCGGGTCGGGTGCATGACAATCCTCGGGAAGACAGCGGGCTAGCGGGAGGTGCCGAGCGCCGCGAGGGCCGCCGCCATCACCTGCTTGAGGGGAACCCCCGCGGCCTCGGCCACCTGGCGGCAGTCCTCGAACTCCGGGTGGGCGTTGAGCACCTCGCCCTGGCGCAGGCCGCGCTTCACCCGCACCCGGCCCCAGGGCGTCTCCACCTCCACCCAGTCGCGCTCGAGCGCCCGGCGCTCCACGGCGTAGGAGCGCACGCCCAGCGTGGTGGACTCGCGCAGGAGCAGGTCCGTCACCGAGTCCTTCACCCCGCCCTCCACCAGGACACTCAGCACGTGGCCCGGCCGCGCCTTCTTCATCGTCGCGGGGACGACCCAGGCGTCCAGCGCGCCGCGCACCAGCACGTGCTCCAGCAGGTAGCCGAGCAGTTGCGGCGTGCAGTCGTCCAGGTTGGCCTCCAGCACCCAGAGCCCCTCGGCCCGCGCCTCGGCCCGGCCGAGCGACGCGCGCAGCACGTTGGGCCGGTCGCGGAAGTCCTTCGTGCCCACGCCATAGCCGATGCGCTCGGTGATGAAGTCCGGCGGCGGCGGGCCGATGTGGGCGAGCACCTTGAGCAGGGCCGCGCCCGTGGGCGTCGTCAGCTCGCCCACGCCCTCGAAGCGCACGGGCAGGTCGCGCAGCAGCTCCAGCGTGGCGGGCACCGGGATGGGCATGTTGCCGTGGGCCACGCGGATGGTGCCGCTGCCCAGCGGTGGCGGCGCCGCGTACACCTCCGGGTCGCCCAGGAGCTCCAGCACCACCGCCGCGCCGCAGATGTCCACGATGGAGTCCACCGCGCCCACCTCGTGGAAGTGGATGTCGTCGATGGACACGCCGTGCACCTTGGCCTCGGCCTCGCCGATGGCGCGGAACACCGCCAGCGCCCGCTCCTTGGCCCGGGCCGGCAGGGAGGGCGCCGCCTCGATGAGCTGGCGGATGTCCGCGTAGGCCCGGTGGGGGTGCGCCTCGCGCTCGTCGAGCACCACGTCCAGGTGGGTGCCGCTGATGGCGTGGCGCACCGCGCGCTTCACCGCCAGCTTCCAGCCCGGCACACCGAGCCCCGACAGCGCCTGCGTCAGCGCCTCCGGCGAGAGGCCCAGGTCCACGCCGGCCGCGAGGAACATGTCCCCGGCGATGCCGCCCACGGGCTCCAGGTAGAGGACCTTGCGCATGGCCTAACGCTGCCCCTTGGTGCGGGAGATGAGCGCCGCGTAGAAGCCGCCGCCAAAGCCATTGTCGATGTTCATGGTGGCCACGTTGGAGGCGCACGAGTTGACCATGGCCAGCAGCGCGGACACGCCGCCGAAGTTGGCCCCGTAGCCCACGGACGTCGGCACCGCCACCACGGGGATGCCCACCAGGCCGCCCACCGCGCTCGCCAGCGCCCCCTCCATGCCCGCCACCACCACGGCCGCGTGCGCGGATTGAATCTCCTCGCGCCGCCGCAAGAGCCGGTGGATGCCCGCCACGCCCACGTCGTACACCCGGTTCACCGTGGCGCCCATGGCCTCCGCGGTGAGCGCGGCCTCCTCGGCCACGGGGATGTCGCTCGTGCCCGCCGTCACCACCGCCACCCGGCCCGCCTTGGGCTTGCCCTGCTTCACGTGGAAGATGCGCGCCACGGCGTGGTACTCGCCCTTGGGGTGGGCCTTGAGCAGCGCCTCGGCCTTGTCCGGCTGCAGCCGCGTCACCAGCACCGGCTGCTTCACCTCCATCAGCTTGCCCACGATGCCGAGCAGCTGCTCCACCGTCTTCGGCTCGCCCAGCACCACTTCCGGGAAGCCGAAGCGCAGGCTGCGGTGCGTGTCCAGGGTCGCATAGCCCAGCTCGGCGAAGGGCAGGTCCTTGAGTTGCCCCACGGCGGCATCCACGGAAACCTTGCCGCCCTTCACCTGCTCGAGCAGTCGGGTGAGCGTCTTCTCGTCCATGGGCGCACGTCTACTCCACTCCGGAGGGCGCCGCACGCGACAAGCGGCCCCAGGGCCGAAACGACGAGGGCCCCGGACGCGTGCCCGGGGCCCCCGTGTCACCTACCGCACCCCGCCGTTACGCACGGCGGCGCGAGCGCAGGAGGCCCCCCAGCAGCAGCGCGAGGCCCGCGACGGAGCCCCCGCCCGAGCCGGCGCAGCCCCCGCAACCACCCTGGCCCGGCTCCTCGCCCGTCGGCGGCGTCACCGGCGCGCCCGCGTCGGGCACCGGCGTGGTCCCCGCGTCGGCACCCGGCGGCGTGCCCGCATCCGGGCCCGGCTCCGTGCCGCCGTCGTCCTCACCCGGCGAGCCCGCGTCCACGTCGGTCCCGGCGTCCGCCTCGGAGCCACCGTCCACGGGCGTCCCGGCGTCCGAGCCCGGACCCGGCCCCGCGTCGATGCCGCCGTCCGTGCCCGTGCCGCCGTCCGTGCCCGTGCCGCCGTCCGTGGGCATCCCGGCGTCCGAGCCCGGACCCGGCCCCGCGTCGATGCCGCCATCCATGTCCGGCGTCCCCGCGTCCACCGGGGGCGTGTAGGGGTTCATGAACACCGCCGTGGTACGCGCCGGCACGACGAAGTCACCCGACGCCTGGAAGTACGCGTCCTGCAGGGCGATGTCCGACGAGTCGCGCTGCACCGGGTGCAGCTCCATGTCGCGGCCCGCGTAGTCGTCGATGCGGTACACGTGCGACTCGGTGGTGGCGTTGAAGACGATGACGGCGTCCGTGAAGCCGTCGGTGGCGTCCGCGTTCTGGATGTTCATCACCAGCAGGCCCGGAATCTGGGACGGGCCGGTGTTGAAGAAGCGCACGTGCGCCTGGATGTCGGCGGCGGTGCGCAGACGGAACAGGGACGCGCTCTTGCGGATGCGCAGCAGCTCGCCGAAGTGCTCCAGGGAGCGCTGGATGTGGGCCGGACCGGGCTTGAGCGCCGCGTTGCCGAGCAGCGTGCGCATCGCGGGCCAGTTGTCCTTGTTGTCCCCTTCCGGCGGCAGGCCCACGCCCCAGTTGTTCGACGCGTAGGTGAAGTCGAGCTTGTTGAACCAGTCGCCCGAGTTGTAGCTGTTGCGGTCCAGCGACTTGGAGCGCAGCAGCTCGTCACCGGCGTGGAAGAACGGGATGCCCTGCGCGAGCGCCGTCAGGCTCAACCCCATGTTGTGCATGCGCACGCGCGTGTCCATGGACGCCGCGGCGGGCGCCTTGAACTGCACGGCGTCGAACAGCGTCTCGTTGTCGTGCGCGGAGACGTAGGTGATGACCTCCTGCGGATCCAGGGTGTAGCCAGCGGGCTGGCCGTTGTAGTCCACCTCGGCGCCCGTCACGACCGTGCCGTTCCTGTCGGTGAACGTGTAGTCGCGCAGGTTGCCGGCCAGACCCACGCGGATCTGATCCATGTGGTGCAGCAGCCGCTGGCGCTGGTCCTCGGCGCTGCCCGAGGTGGACGAATTGGGGTCGGTCCACAGGCCGCTGATGAAGCCCTGCTCCTGCAGCCCGCTGAAGGGGCCACCGCCGCGGGCCGCGTCGCGCAGCCGGTCGCTGAACGTGCCGATGCCGGTGCCGGCCATGTTGAGCTGGGTGGCGTTGGTGCCCCGGGCGCCGTTGGCCACCTCGCCGAAGTCCCAGCCCTCGCCGTAGAGGTAGATCTTCGAGCCGTCCACGCCGTCCTTCGCCACGGTGAGCGCGGCGAGCCGGGCCTGGACCTTGAGCAGGTTGGCCTTCATGTGGTGGCCCATCAGGTCGAAGCGGAAGCCGTCCACCTTGTAGTGCTTCGCCCACGTGACGAGCGAGTCCACCATGAGCTTCTCGAACATGGCGTGCTCGGAGGCCGTGTTCTGGCAGCAGGTGCTGGTCTCCACGTTGCCGTCGGCGTTGAGGCGCTGGTAGTAGCCGGGCACGATCCGGTCGAGCACCGACTTGTCCGCCTGACCGCCGAAGGCCGTGTGGTTGTAGACCACGTCCATCACCACGCGCAGGCCGCTGTCCGACAGCGCCTTCACCATCTGACGGAACTCGAGGATGCGCGCGTTGCCGTTGGGGTTCACCGCGTAGCTGCCCTCGGGCACGGTGTAGTGGTACGGGTCGTAGCCCCAGTTGAAGCCATCCTGGTCCTTCACCGCGTTGACCGCCGCCTGCTGCATGTCGGAGTCCGGCGCGTAGGAGCCCAGGTCGCCCGAGGGCTCCTGCTGCTGGGTGCGGTCCTCCTCGATGGTGGCGATGTCGAACGCGGGCAGCAGGTGCACGTGGGTGAGGCCCTTGGCGGCCAGGCCCCGCAGGTGCTTCATGCCGTTGGACTCGGACTCGGCGAAGGCCAGGAAGGTGCCGCGCCGGGCGGCGGGCACCGTGGCGTCCTGGATGCTGAAGTCGCGCACGTGCAGCTCGTAGAGGACGATGTCCTCGGGTGCCGCGAGCGCGGGCTTGGCGAACGACGTCCAGCCCGCGGGCGCGAGCGCCGCGTCCGCCAGGTCCACCACCTGGCTGCGTCGGCTGTTCAGCGACAGGCTCAGGGAGTACGGGTCCGTCACCTCGTTCTTCACCACGGCCTTGAGGGCCGGCACGTACACCTCGACCTCGTAGGTGTAGTAGCTGTTCTTGATGAGCGTGCCGCCCACCACGCTCCAGACGCCCGTGGCGGCATCGAGCGTCATCGGCGTCGGGGTGAAGGTCGACGTCGTGTCGGTGGTGTACTGGCGCAGCACCACCCGGCGGGCGGTGGGCGCCCACAGCCGGAAGGTGGGCACGTTGCCGTTCCACACGACGCCCAGGGCCGTGTCATTGGCGTAGAGCTCGTCCAGCACGCCGGGCATCTGCACGCCCGCGGCGTCCAGCAGGTTCCCGTCGGCGTTCACCGCAGTGAGCGCCACCTGGCCCTTGAGGATGTCCTTCACCTTGATGAGGTCCGCGTCCCCGATCCGGAACACGGGCTTGCCCGCCAGGTGGGGGAACTTCTCGCGGATCAGCGTGGGCAGGCCCGCCGGCTCGCGCGTGAGCGCGAGGGACTGTCCGCCGGTGATGCCCGTGGGACCGAGCGCCATGGCGCCCGTGGGGTCGTGGTGCAGCGAGAAGGTCGCCGTCGCGGGAATCGTCCCCGAGGGCTCCCACACCAGCAGTTCCGGGGACACCCAGTGCGCGCGGCGCAGTTGGATGTCGCCCTTGGGCGCGCCCACCACCTCGATGGTCACCATGTGCGAGACGGAATCATAGGTGAAGATCACGGGCAGACCGTTGGACGGCACCGAGAAGCCGAGGTTGGGACCATTCCGCGCGCCCCCCGCGCCGTAGTTCTCGTCCCAGTTCTCGTTGAGGGCGACCTTGCCCTCGTAGCTGCCCGCGGGCAGCGACGTGGTGGAGAAGGTGTAGATGCCATCCCCGTCCGGATCCTTCAGCCACGAGCCCAGACAATCCGGCTGCCAGTCCCCGGGACAACCCAGCTCACTCTGGAAGCTGCCCGGCGCCACGGCGATGACCGCGTTGTACCGGGTGGTGATCCAGTGCGACCGCTCGTCGTAGTAGAACTTCACCGTGGCCGGCGCAGTGAGGTTCAGCGTGAACGCGGCCCCGTCCTTGGCACCCCCCTGGCCGTAGACGGACGTGACGCCCCCTTCCGTCACGGAAGCCTGGAAGGTGTAGGTGCCCTCCTCCAGCGGGAACGAGCCCTGCCAGGCGTTGTCCCCCGGGTCGAAGGTGAGCGCGGAGCACGGCGTGCTCGAGGGACACACGGAGCCGACGAGCGACACGTTCGAGGGCGCCGCGAGCGCGCTGCCCGCCGAGGCGAACACGAGCGCGCCCAGCAGCGCCCGCGCCCGGCGTCGTCCGAGAGGTGGAGAGGAGAGAATCATGGGGACTCACTTGTCGGGGGGAAACCCTCGCGGCGCGGACCCCGTCCTCCGGGGACACGGAAACACCGTGAGGTCCTCTCGCGTATAGCAGACGCGCCCCACCCCTTCACCTGAGGCCACTGGCACGCGGCGGGCGAGCGCTGTTAAGCCTTCCGCCATGCCGCGCTTCTCCCCCTCGCGCCTCCTGCCCCTGGTCGCCTTGACGTCGTGCGTCACCGGCCCCTCGACCCCCACCGACAGCCCGCCCGCGCCCCGAGTGGAACTCGCCGCACCCGCGGGCGACCTCTGGTACCAGCACGCCGTCTTCTACGAGGTCTTCGTGCGCAGCTTCCAGGACTCCAACGGGGACGGGAAGGGCGACCTGGCGGGCCTCATCTCGCGCCTGGATTACCTCAATGACGGGGATCCGAGCACCACGTCCGACCTGGGCGTGGACGCCCTGTGGCTCATGCCCGTGTTCGAGTCGCCGAGCTACCACGGCTACGACACGACGAACTACGAGCGCATCAACCCGGATTACGGCACCAACGCGGACTTCGAGCGGCTGTGCGCCGAGGCCCACCGCCGGGGCATGCGTGTCATCGTGGACCTGGTCATCAACCACACGAGCACCCAGCACCCGTGGTTCCAGGAGGCCGCCGCCTCGCCCGACTCCCCCCGGCGGGACTGGTACCTGTGGAGCGCGACGGACCCGGGTTGGAAGCAGCCCTGGGACGTGTTCGCGCAGGGCTCGACGTGGCACGCACTCCAGGGCGCGTACTACTACGGCGTCTTCTGGGGCGGCATGCCGGACCTCAACATGCGCACCCCCGCGGTGAGAGAGGAGGCCAAACGCCTGGCCACCTTCTGGCTCGACAAGGGGGTGGACGGCTTCCGGCTGGACGCCGTGCGCTACCTCATCGAGACGGGCGGCGGCCTCACCGGCCAGGCCGACACGGCCGAGTCCCACGCCTTCTGGAAGGAGTTCGCCGCGCACGTGCGCAGCGTGAAGCCGGACGCCGCCCTGGTGGGCGAGGCCTGGACGACCACGCCCCTCATCGCTCCGTATTACGGCTCCACGGCCCAGGTGCCCCAGGGCGACGAGCTGCCGCTCAACTTCAACTTCCCGCTCGCCGAGGAGATCATCAAGGCGGCGCGCACGAGCAGCGGCGCCGGCATCGCCCTGAAGCTCGCGGAGATGCGCACGCGCTACCCCGTGGGGGTCGCCGACGCGCCCTTCCTCACCAACCACGACCATGTGCGCGTGGCCACGCAGCTCAACGGCTCGACGAGCCAGCTCACCACCGCGGCGTCGCTGCTGCTCACCCTGCCCGGCGCGCCCTTCCTCTACTACGGCGAGGAGCTGGGCCTGCTCAATGGCACCACGTCGAACGACGAGGCCAAGCGCACGCCCATGCCCTGGGACGCGAGCCCCGGAGGCGGCTTCACCAAGGGCACGCCCTGGTTCGGCTTCGCGCCGGGCCAGCGGACCACCCACGTGGCCGCGCAGACGGCGGCGCCCGGCTCGCTGCTCTCGCGCTACCGCGCGCTCATCCACGCCCGCCACGCCACGCCCGCCCTGGCGCGCGGCGGCCTCGTGCTGCTCACCTCCACCCAGACGCGCGACGCGACGCTGGCCTTCCTGCGCACCCACGAGGGCGAGCGCGTGCTCGTGGTGCACAACCTGGGGGACGCCAGCGCGAGCGCGGGGCCCTTCGAGCTGGAGGGCGACAGCGCCGAGCCGCTATTCCTGGACGCCGCCGTGAATGCCCCCGTGCGGGAAGGCGGCGCCTGGCGCGTCACCCTGCCCGCTCGGAGCCTGGGCGTCTGGCGCCTTCGGTAGCACGCCCCCCGGCCCCGAGCCCCCGCGGTGGCGCGCCGCCTGGGCGAAGAGCCGACGCACGAGGCGCCACAGCCCCGCGTGACTCGCGCGGGGATAGGGCGCCGGCGGGGGCATGAGCGTCGCGAGGCGCCGATGAGCCTCCCCCAGCGCGTGGTAGGGCAGCCCCGGCAACAGGTGGTGCAGGGCGTGGTAGCGCAGCCCCACCGGCGCCCAGAGCGCCGCCGTCCAGCCCGGTGGGGGCACGTTCACCGAGTCCAGGAACTGCGCCGTCATGCTCATGGGCGCGCCGTCGTTCTCCCACAGGTGGGCCACGAGCGTGCGCACCTGGTTGAGCAGGGCCACCGCGCTGGCCATGCCCAGCACCCCGCCCACCGTCGCGAGCGGCACGTGTCCGGTGAGCACGAGCACGACCACCGTCCAGGCCCAGAGCGAGCAGGCCAGCTCCAGCCCCCACCACTCGCGCGCGCGGGGCCCCTCGGGGAGCGGGCGGCGAAAACGCGTCTCGATGATCATCGACGAGGCGCGCTCCACCACCCCGCGTCGCAGGCCCGGCCAGAACCACGACACGGGCCCGAGCAGGGCGAAGCGCACGACCAGCAACAGCGGCGCGAGCGCCGACACGACGAGGAAGGCGAGCAGGAAGCCGGGCCGCATGTGGGCGAGCGGCAGGTACTCGGGATCCCGCGCGGTGCCGTAGCGCGAGGGCACGTGGTGGAGGTTGTGCACGCCCTCGTACAAGAACGAGGGCAGCAGGAGCGGCACGCCGATGAGCGCGTTCCATGCCCACCAGAACCCCGGCACGGCGTTGGCCTTGAGGTGGGTGAGCTCGTGGATGAAGCTGACCCCACGGTACAGGCCGAGCACGCCCACCACGCCCGCGCCCAGCCGCACGCCGAGCGCCAGGGGGCTCAGCGCCAGGAACATGCCGGTGTAGCCCACGGCCACGGACAGCAGCAGATCCGTCCAGTAGAGGACCGGGCGCGCCTGGTGCAGCTCCCGCGTCAGTCGGCCAGCCGTTCGCGCGAGATGTTCATCGAGTTCTTCGGCGGAGAAGGCGGTCATGCCTCGCGCCTGTACCAGGAGTACCCGCGCGCCGGAACTCCAGTGAGGCGCTCACGCGCGGCGACGACACATTCCGAACCCCGCGCGGACATCAGGGTTTTTCATGCGGACTCTCAGGCTCTGAGCGCTCGGGAATCGGCACCACGGCGGGCCAGGGCGGCAGCGCGGGGCCGAGCACGTCTTCCTGTCGCACGCCCTCGGGAACCACCAGGTCCACCACGGGTGACTGCGCGCCGCCGCCCACGCGGCCCCCGCCGAAGCGCTCCTGTGACACGCCCGGCGCAATCCCCATCACCGCCACGCCGCGCTCCGCGGGCGTCGTCACGCCGCCGAGGAACGCGGGCAGCGCCACGCGCTGGTTGAGCGTGGCGCCCGTCACCGCCACCGCGTAGCCCCACGAGGCCCGGGCCGGTCCGCCCAGGAAGGCCTCGGGCACCACGAAGGACACGGTGGCGCCCGCCACCCGCACCCGCGTGGGGAAGAAGACGCGCGTGTCCAGCCGCTGCTCCACCTCGGCCTCCACGGCCTTCACCGCGGCCTCGCCCAGCGAGCCCTGGGTGCGTTGGGCCTCGACGAGGGCCGCCTCGCGCCACAGCTTGCGCAGCATGTCGCGCGCCTCGTAGGGGCGCGGCGTGAGGATGAGCGCCTTCTCCCACGCGCTGTCCGGCGCGAGCACCAACTGGCGGCCCGGCAGCGTGTCCGTGCTCCCCGAGCCCTCGCGCCGATCCTGGTCCACGTACACGTCCAGGTTGAAGGTGTAGAAGCCCAGCCGCGCCTGGTCCGCGAGCGTGGTGCCCGCCGCGTCCACCGTGCGGCGCCAGGGCGCGACGATGGGCCGCGCGAAGGTGGCCTCGA
Organism: Archangium primigenium; assembly: GCF_016904885.1. Classification (NCBI taxonomy): domain Bacteria; kingdom Pseudomonadati; phylum Myxococcota; class Myxococcia; order Myxococcales; family Archangiaceae; genus Melittangium; species [Archangium] primigenium. Next base: position 1,598,789 of record NZ_JADWYI010000001.1, on the reverse strand, counting down.
AGCGCGTGCCCCCCTGCTCCGGCCAGACGCGCAGGGACAAGAGGTCCAGCGAGCCGCGCGGCATGTCCTCACGCAGCGGGTAGCTCAGCTGACCATCCCCGTGGTCATCGCCCCGGGGGTCTTCGAGGACGAAGAGAGGCGTGCTCGCGCGGGTGCCTCGGCAGGCACACGCCAGGACGGCGAGCAGGAGCAACGGCGGGAGACGGGCGGACATGACGGCGGCACTCCTTGGGCGCGGCGAACGGACATGAAGAGGGCCCGGCCCCACGCGACTGGCGTGCGGACCGGGCCCCGGGATGCGACGGGAGACGAACGGCTAGAACTGCGCCTTCATGAAGGCCTTGAGGCGCGCCTGGGTGAAGTGGCGCGTCTCCAGGCTGTTCCAGCCACCGTAGCGGTTGGAGAAGCCCAGCGAGCCCACCGGCACCTCGGAGGTCTTGGCGATGGCCTCGTCCGCGCGCTGCGGCACGTAGCCGGTGCCGAAGTCCGGGGTGAAGGTGCCGAAGAGGTACTGGCCCTCGAGACCGAACTCCACGCCGGCCAGGATGTACTTGGCCTTGACCGACACCAGGTTCTTGTCGTGCTTGCCCGACACCATCTCGTGCAGGTTGTACGACTGGAAGGCCGTGTTGCCGTCCTGCAGGTTGGCCAGGAACTTGGTGTAGCTCAGCGAGGCGTAGAAGTCGTCGCTGAACTGGTAGCCCGCGCCCAGGTTGAAGCTCGTGTAGTTGAGCGTGCGGTCGTCATCCGAGATGTCGTTGAACGGCTTGAAGGCGAAGCCCTCGCCGCCCGCGACCAGCCCCGGGTTGCTGTAGTAGTCGCCCGTGGAGAACTTGCCCTCGGGGTCGTAGTAGCGCTTGGTGTCCGCGCAGGGCGCCGAGCCGTCCGTGGGGCAGGCCCCGTCCTCGAAGGGCAGGTACTTGCGGTTGTTCAGGCGCTTGTCGGTCTCGTGGATGTACTTGACCTTGCCGAACACATCCACGCCCTTGCCGAAGTCCAGCACGTAGCGGGCCTTGAGCACGGCGATCTGCGTGCGCTTGTCCTGGAAGGGCTGGTAGGCGGAGCGGAAGTTGTGCAGCACGCCCGAGTCCAGCTCGGCGCCGGGGTAGAGCGTGTCGGTGATGGACCGGGTGTCATCCCCCCAGGCCTGCCAGTTGGTGTTGTAGGTGATGAACGAGTACTCGCCCGCGATGTCCAGCGCGCCGTTGGTGTACACCGGGTTGAGCGTCACGCCCTTCCAGCCGATGACCGTCTGGGCCATGGGCTCGTCGAAGTCGGTGAACTCGTTGTCCACGTTGATCGTGGCCACCTGCTGGGTCTCGTTCGTCCAGCCGCCATAGCCGATGACGGCGGGGTTGCCCGCGAAGACACCGTACTTGCGGTTGTTGGGGCCCGGGAAGGCGAAGGTGCCGTCGGTGCCCTCGGTGAGCAGCACGTCGGACTCACGGCGGGCGGCCATGAGCGCCACGTAGTCCGAGCCGATGCTGAACGCCTGGGCGTTGAGCGACAGGCCAATGTCCAGCGGGTCGCTCAGCGACACGTCCAGCTTCCACGTGTTGTCCACGTGCTTGCCCACCGGCACCGGCGAGGTGCCGTTCAGGCCAAAGCTCTTGGGCACGAAGCGCGGATCATCGGGGTCGGTGCCGAAGTAGTTCGAGTTCTCGGCATGGGCGTAGGAGCGGAAGAAGGAGCCGCGGATGTCCACGCCAGCATCGGTGTGGAAGCCCGCCTTGAGGCCGCCCACGCCGTTGCGGAAGCGCGGGTAGAGGTCCCGGCCGTTGTCCGGATTGGTGTCCGTGATGCTCAGCTCGTTGTCGCGGGCGTACTGGAAGATGCCCCCGACGTCGAACATGTCATTGACGGCGTAGCGCGTCTGGAAGACGTAGGAGGCGTCCGTGGCGTGGTAGTCGCCCGTCTTGAAGCCCGGGCCCGCCCACAAGCGCGGCAGCGCGATGGCCGCCGTGTCCCACGTCAGGCGGCGCTCGAAGGACGAGCCCTGCACCAGCAGGCCCGCCGCGTTGTCGCGATCGATGTAGCGGATGCGGCCCACGATGAAGGGATCGAACTGGCCGAAGTCGTTCGCGCCAATCGTCGCCGAGTCGATGAGGTAGCCGGGCGTGAGCGTGACGGCCATGCCGCGCAGCTTGATGTACTGGTTGGAGCGCGGATCGAACTCGCCGCAGTCGCCCGCGACGCACGGCTCCGACCTGGGACCGAAGCCGCCGAAGTTCGTCCAGAAGTTCTGGCTGAAGCGGCTGTGGATGCGGCCGCGCACCTCGACCTGGCTGGAGAGCCGGGCGTTGAGCAACAGCTCCAGCTCCGTGCCGACGCCGTTGTCACCGAAGCCCTCGCCGGGCACGGTGGTGAAGTTGTAGAGCGACCCCTGGAGGCGCTGACTGCCGGCGAGCCACTTGGTGTAGGTGGTGCCGCCGATCTGGAGGCGGGGGGCCTCCTGGGCGAGCACGGGCACTGCGGGCAACACGATGGCGGTGGCGGCCAGGGCGGCGGCGCCCTTCCGCATGGACTTGATCTTCATGTGGGTGATTCCCCTCCGTTGAAACAACCGGACCGGGGCGCGGCTGCGCCCCGGTCAACGGCGATGCGCGATGCCGTGAACTACTTCTTCTCCGCCGGAGCCGCCTCGCCCACCATGGTGAGCGTGGCCGCCTTCTTGGCCGTGCCATCCTCGGCGCACTCGTAGGCGAGCATGTCGTACTGGGCCTGGGCCTCGGACGCGTCGCCCTTGCCGGCGCCCGCGAGCACGTCCATCACGTGCGGATCGCAGTCGCCGTCCGTGCCGCCGCCAAAGCGGTGCTGGCCCTCGTACTCGTTGACCTTGCGCGTGAGCAGATCATTGCCGGAGGGGAAGCCCTCGCTGGACTGCACGACCACCTGGTAGCGCCACTGCGAGGGCTCGCCCTGCAGGCCCGAGGCGTCGAAGGAGGCGGTGATCTTGCGGCCCGAGCCCTTCACGCGCGAGGGGACGATGATGTTGTCCTTCTGGGCGCTGGCCTTGTTGCCCACCTCGGCCTTCACGCGCGAGGCGTCCTGGGGCGAGATGATGATGGCCTTGTCCCAGGCGTGCGCGGGCGCGAACTTCACGTTCAGGCCGGGCAGGCCGTCAGTGGAGCCGCTGCCTTCCTTCCCGTCCGTGTCGATGAAGACGAAGATCATCTGCACGGAGAAGCCCGCGCCCATCTTCCAGGGGTTCTCCAGGCTCGTGTTCAGCCCGATGGTGAGCTCGCCCTTGTCGCCCTTCTTCTCCAGGGAGAAGTCGGTCAGGTCGAACGAGCCGCGCTTGTAGACGGGGTCGGTGGGGTACGTGTACTTGCCCGGGCCCTTGTCATCCCCGGAGGGGTCCTTGAAGGACACCTTGTTGGCGGCCAGGGCGGGGGCGCCCAGCAGCGCGGCGGCGAGCGTGAACAGCGCGAGACGTGAGGTCTTCATCTGCGACTTCTCCTTCGGGGTAAGACACTTCGGGGACGGGGCCGGACGGCTAGCCCTTGACGCTGCCGGCGGTGAGGCCGGAGACGAGATATTTCTGCAGGAACAGGAAGAGGATGACGACGGGGATGGAGACGATGATCGCGCCGGCGGAGAAGAAGCCCCACTGCTGCGAGTAGCCACCCACGAAGAAGCGCAGGCCCACGGGCGCGGTGTACATCGCCTCCTGGTCCATGAACGTGGCGGCGAGGATGAACTCGTTCCACGACGTCATGAAGGAGAAGAGCGCCGTCACCGCCACCGCCGGCTTGGCCAGGGGCATGATGATGGTCCAGAAGATCTTCCCCACCGTGGCGCCCTCGATGAGCGCCGCCTCCTCCAGGTCCCGGGGGATGGTGTCGAAGTAGCCCTTGAGCATCCACACGCTGAAGGGAATGGACGTGGTGGCGTAGACGATCATCAGGCCCAGGCGCGAGTTGCCCAGCCCCAGCACCTGCACGAGGATGATGTAGAGCGGGATGAGCATCAGCGTGCCCGGGAACATCTGGGACACGAGGAAGGCCATCATGCCCGCGCGCTGGCCCTTGAACTTGAAGCGGCTGAACGCATAGGCCGCCGTGCAGGCGAGGAACACGCCCACCACCGTGGTGCCCAGCGCGATGACGGCGCTGTTGAACAGCCAGTGACCGAAGGGCTGCTCGGTCATCACCGCGGTGAAGTTGGACAGGGACCACGTCTCCGGCCACGGAATCACCGCGCGCACCCGATCGGCGAACGTGGGGTCCTCCGGCAGCGTGGTGATGGCCAGGCTCTGCTTGCCCGAGAACGCGATGGAGACCACCCACAAGAGCGGGTAGAGCGCGAACAGGGTGAAGAACACCAGGAAGAGGTGCAGCGGCCAGTGGGGGAAGCCTTCGCGACGCGAGAACATCAGGCGGCCTCCGTGGCGCGCGAGACCCGGTTCTGGACCATGCTGTAGAGCAAGAGGATGCCGAAGATGACGGTGGAGTACGCCGCCGCGTAGCCGTAGCGGTAGCGCTGGAAGGCGTAGCGGTACGCCTGGGTGATGAGGATCTCCGTCGAGTTGCTCGGCTCACCCTCCGTCACCAGGAAGATGACGTTGAACTGGTTGAAGGTCCACACCACCGACAGGATGATGGCCGGCACCAGCGCGGGCTTGAGCGACGGCAGGGTGATGGCCTTGAACTGCTGCCAGCGTGAGGCGCCGTCCACGCGCGCCGCCTCGTAGAGCTCCAGCGGGATGGACTGCAGCGCGCCGAGCGACACCACCATCATGAACGGGAAGCTCAACCAGCCGTTGGTGGTGAGCACCGTGATGAAGGCGGTGAAGGGCGTGTCGTACCAGGACAGGCCCTGGCCGCCGAACATGCGGATGATGTGGTTGACCACGCCGAACTGCTGGTGGAACAGGCCCTTCCAGATGAGCGCGGTGATGTAGTTGGGCATGGCCCACGGCAGGATGAGCAGCACCCGGTACACCGGCCGCATCGCCAGCTTGTCCACGTTGAGGATGAGCGCGAGGACCAGGCCCAGCGTCACGCCGAGCGCCACGTTGGTGACCGTCCACACCACCGTGAAGAAGAGCGTGTAATAGAAGTTGAGGTAGTTGAAGACGAGCGAGCCGTCCTGCGCCCGCCGGGCGATGTTGAAGTCGCCCAGGATCTCCACGTAGTTGCGCACGCCCACCCAGAGATTCGAGAGCGGCTGGCCCACGTTGTAGAGCGTGGAGTCGGTGAACGACAGCGCGATGCCGTAGAAGAACGGGAAGAAGACGAGCACCAGCATGCCCACCATCGCCGGCGCGATGTAGACGTAGGCGGTGCTGTTCTCGCGGATGGTGGCCACCGTGCGGTGCACGCCCCCGAGTCCGATGAAGAGCAGCAGCGCGAGCGACACCGCGCCCAGCGCGCCCATGGCCTGACCCACGCCCGAGCGCAGCTCCAACAGACGCGAGGACACCACCGCGTCGTTCACCTGGCCCTCGGGCGTCACCAGGCCCAGCGGACGGCGGTAGGCGTCCGAGTCCCAGTCCCCGGGCCGCAGCGCGGGCTCGGTGGCGAGCTGGTGCTCGGCCATCACCGCCCGCGCCCGCTCGGCCATGGTGCGCAGCCGCTCCGCCACGAGCGATTGCGTGCCGCGCACCTCGGCGCCCAGCGTGCCCAGCGAGTAGGAGGCATAGCCCCCCAGGCCCACGAGCAGCGCCACCACCGACACGGCGACGAGCACGCCCTGGCGGCGCACCGCGAAGGCCGCCCCGGCGCACACCGCCAGCGGCAGGAGCCACCAGAGCAGGAGCGAGCCGAGCGAGGGCGCCAGCGGCGCGGCGAGCGGCGCCGTGGCCATCTCCACCATGCCCACCACCGCGCCCTCCACCTCCACGGGCGCGCTCAACAGACGTCCGCCCGCGGGCAGCGCCTCGGCCTCCACCTCCAGCTTGCGCGCCGAGCCCTCCTCGCGGTTGGTGTCCACCGAGGCGCGCAGCCGCTGGCCCCGGTCATAGAGGGGCTTCTCCTCGCGCGACAGGCGGCGCGGCGCGGCGCGCTCCCCCACGTCCTCGGGGAAGGTGGACGCCTCCAGCTTGATGCCCGAGAAGGCGATGACGCGCGCGGCGCTGCCCTCGGGCATCTGCGCCTTCCACGAGCCCACCACGGCGCGCACCGCATCCCCCGTGCCCCCGGCGCGCTGGACCACGTCCTCCAGCGCGCGCAGGGACACGAAGGTCAGCCGGTCCGAGCGCTCCACGGACACGCTCTCCAGGGCGCTGGCGAGCAGCCCCTGGGCGAGCAGCAACGACACCCCCAGCGCGAGGGCGAGTCCCACGAGGACCCGGCCACGGTACAGCGGGCGCTTCTCCGTGGGTGGCGGAGGAAGGGCCGACATCCCAGTGTCGGTGAGCAGGGCGGCCGGGTTGCCGGGTTCACCGCTCGGGGGCTGGGGGACGACGTTGCTCACGCGGTGCCTCTCACTTCTTGCGCAGGTTGGCCACGTCCTTGACGACGCCCTTCTGCGCGGCGTCCAAGGCGGCCTTGGGAGGAGCGGTCTTCTTGAGGATGGAGCTCATGGCCGTGGTGGCGTGGCTCCACACCATCGACATCTCGGGGATGTTGGGCATGGGCACGGCCACCTCCACCTGCTCGCGGAACGCCTTGAGCTGCGCGTCCCCGGACAGCTTCGCGTCCGCGTACACGCCCTGGTTGGCGGGGCTCTGGCGGCCCTCCAGCGCGAGCACCTTGGCCGCGGCGTCCGAGGTGAGGAACTTGGCCAGCTCGAAGGAGGCGTCCTTGTTGCTCGACTTGGAGGACACGTACACGCCCTCCACCGTCATCCACGGACGCATGGGCTTGCCGCCCGCCTCGTCCAGCTTGGGCAGCGGCGCCAGGCCGTAGTCCACGCCCTTGGCGATCTCCCCGAGGAACCACGGGCCGGAGAACACCATGCCCGCCTTGCCCTCGTTGAACAGCGAGCTGATGAGCGCGCTGGTGGGCTCGGCTGGGAGGATGCCGTCCTTGTCCATCCACTTGAGCACCTGCTCGGCGGCCTTCACGTTCTCCGGCGAGTTCATGGTGGGCGCGGCGCCCGGGCCGAACACCCCGCCGCCAAAGCCGTTCATCACCGCCGCGTGGTAGTAGAAGTCCCCGTAGGCGTAGGCCAGACCGAAGCGGCCCGCCTTCTTGTCGGTGAGCTTCTTGGACATCGCCACCATCTCGCCGCTCGTCTTGGGCGGCGTGGGCACGAGCTTCTTGTTGTAGATGAGCGTGATGACCTTGTAGTTGAGCGGCAGGCCGTAGGACGTGCCCCGGTAGGTCATCGCCTCCATCGTGGTGGGGATGAAGCGCTTGCGCAGCGCATCGTCCAGGTAGAAGTCGATGGGCTCGATGTTGCCCGCCTCGATCCAGCCACCCAGCCGGTCCTGCGCGAAGATGAAGACGTCCGGGCCCTTGCCGCGCGGCACCGTGGCGGAGATCTTGTCCGGGTAGGCGTCATACGGCACCGCGAGCGTCGTGACCTTGATGCCCTGGGCGGCGTTGGCCGTGTTGAACTGGTTGACCAGCTTCTCGAGCGCCGCCTTCTCCTCGGCGCGGTAGCCGTGCCACAGGACGATCTCCTTGGGCTCGGCGGCGGAGGCGCGCGTGGACAGCAGGCCGAGCACACACAGGCACGCGGCCGCCAACATCCATCGGGGGGTCTTCATGTCGGGGATCCTGGGGTTGGAATCAAACGAAGGGGGCTCAGGCGGACAGCCGCAGCTCGGTCTCGGCGTCGAAGAGGTGCAGCGCCTCGAGCTCCACCTGCACCTGGAGCTTCGCGCCCGACTCGGGCGAGTGCTGGGGCGGCAACCGGAAGACGAGTGAGTTGTCGGCCAGGCGCGAGTGCACGATGACCTCGTTGCCCAGCGGCTCCACCAGGTCCACGGCCACCTCGATGGGCGCCGACTCGCCGCGCGCCGTCACCGTGGGGGCCACGATGTTGTCCGGGCGGATGCCGACCTTGAGCTTCTTGCCGCCCTTGCCCGCCGTCACCGGGCGCAGGCTCTGGGGCACGGGCAGCCGGAAGCCGTCCCCCTCGAGCACCTCGCCGTTGGCCGACAGCGTGGCCGAGGTGAAGCTCATGGGCGGCGAGCCGATGAACTGCGCCACGAAGACGTTGGCCGGCCGCTCGTAGACCTCCAGCGGCGTGCCGAGCTGCTGCAGCTTGCCTTCCTTCATCACCGCGATGCGGTGGCCCATCGTCATGGCCTCGATCTGGTCGTGCGTGACGTAGACCGAGGTGACGCCCAGGCGCTGCTGGAGCTTCTTGATCTCCGAGCGCATCTGCACGCGCAGCTTGGCGTCCAGGTTGGACAGGGGCTCGTCGAAGAGGAACACGGCGGGCTTGCGCACGATGGCGCGGCCGAGCGCCACGCGCTGGCGCTGACCGCCCGACAGCTGCTTGGGCTTGCGGTCCAAGAGGTGGGTGATGCCGAGGATCTCCGCCGCCTCGTTCACCAGCCGGTCCATCTCCGGCCGGGGCGTCTTCCTGATCTTCAGGCCGAACTCGAGGTTCTCCCGGATCGACATGTGCGGATAGAGGGCATAGTTCTGGAAGACCATGGCCACGTCCCGCTCCTTGGGCGGGAGCTGGTTCACCACCCGGTCGCCAATGGACAGGCTGCCGCCGGTGATCTCCTCCAGGCCGGCGATCATCCGCAACGCCGTGGACTTGCCGCAGCCCGAGGGGCCCACGAGCACCATGAACTCATGGTCCTTGATGTCGAGGTTCAACCCCTCGATGACGGACACATCGCCGTACCGCTTGGCCACATTCTTGAAAACCACACCGGACATTCAGGCTCTCCCTCCGTGGGCGTGACGCGGGGTGCCCACAGGCCTGCTGGTGGAAGACTGCGAGGACTTCATCGGGCTCGTCCCAGGATGCGCACGGACAGCGGCTCGACGGTGACGTCCAGGGTGGGAGCCGCCTTCACTCCTCCCCCTTCGAGCAGGTCTTCCGCGGCCGCGCCGCCCCAGGCCTCGGGCCAGGGGACCGAGACAGCGCCCTTCTTATCACCGCGATTCACGGCCACAACCACGGCGTCACTGGACTCGGGGTCATGGCGGAGGAAGACGTAGACGTCGCCCTCGGTGGACAGCGCCTTGTGCGTGCCCCGCGACAGCGCGGGGTGCGCGCGGCGCACGGCCACGAGCTTCTGGTAGAACTGGCGCAGGGACTCGTCGCGCGGCACGCCCGCCCCGGGCTTCACGGCCCGCTCGCCCCAGGGCATGTCGCTGCGATTGGCCGGCCAGTCGCCGCCCGCGCGGCCCACTTCCTCGCCGTAGTAGATGACGGGGATGCCGGAGGTGGTGAGCTGCAGCGCCGCCGCGAGCCGGAAGCGCGGCTTGTCTCCCTGGAGCTGGAAGAGCGCGCCGGGCACGTCGTGCGACGACAGGAAGTGCGACAGCAGGTGGCCCGGGCGGACCTTGTGGCGCGAGCGCAGGTAGGCGTCGAAGGCCACCGTGCGGCCCCGGCCCTGCACCCACCCGAGCGCGCTGCCCTGGAAGCCGAAGTCGAAGCCCGCGTCCAGCTCGTCCGTGGAGAACCACGGTTCGAGCGACTCGCGGTCCCCGCCCCACACCTCGCCGAGCAGGTAGAAGTCCGGGCCCAGCTCGGCGCGGGTGCGGCGCCGGTGCTCCTGCCAGAAGGCGTGGTCCACGTGCTTGACCGTGTCCAGGCGGAAGCCATCCAGGCCCAGGCGCTTGCCCCAGGCCAGCTGCGCGTCGAGCAGGTATTGGGCCACCTCGGGCCGCTCGGTCTTGAAGTCCGGCAGGCCCGAGACACAGGCCGTCACGTCGTCCTGGCCGCAGGTGCCCGTCTCCTCCGTGCGCAGCCAGTCCCGGGTCTGGGGGTCCTGCTGGTAGCGCGACAGGTAGCCCGCGTGGTTGTAGACCACGTCCAGCAGCACGCGGATGCCCCGCGCGTGGCAGTCATCCACGAGCGCCTTGAGCTCCGCCTCCGAGCCGAAGTGCGGATCCAGCGCGTGGAAGTCATCCGCCCAGTAGCCGTGGTAGCCCCAGTCCGGAAAGCCCGCGCCCGTGACGAAGCCCTCGATCTGCTTGACCACCGGGGTGATCCACAGCGCCGTCACGCCGAGGGACGACAGCTCGTCGAGCTGCTCGCGCAGGCCCTTGAAGTCACCGCCGTGGAACGTGCCCGCGGCCTTCGTGTCCACGTTCAGGTTGTTGGTGGGGTCGCCATCCGCGAAGCGGTCCACCACGACGAAGTAGAGCACCTCGTCCGCCCAGGGGCGGGGGGCCACGGCGGGAGCGGACGGAACGGACTCCACCACGGGAGGGGCGACGGCCGCCTGCGCCTGAACCTCGGAGGTCACATTCTCCGCCGAGGGCCGCGCATGCGCGCAGCCCAGCAACGTCAGCGGGAAGAGCAGCAACGAGGTCGCGACGGGAAGACGACTGTTCGCGCGTTTGCCCAGGGGGCGACAAGGCGACGAATCAACCATTGCGCGGGACTTTTCCACACCCGCTGCGGAAAGTCATTCGTTCGGACCTGGGATGTCACGATTCAACGCCGAATCCCACAGGTCTTATATTGGTCTTCACCGCGAGCACGCCGCGTCGGGACATCCAGTTGGAATCCGGCCCGCCGACCCTCGGAAGTCATGACACGGCGCGCCATGATCCGGGGTCCGCCGGCGGGTGGTTTCCATGAAACCTGATACGTCAGGGAATGGGCGCGCCGGAGCGCGTGGGGAGCTGCACGGGGGCGCTCTCGCCATCGGTGCTCAGGATGTGGATTTCGCGCGCGATCTGCTCGCGGTTGTTGAAGTCGTACGAAGCGCGCACCGTGGAGCCTGGCGCGAGGAACTCGCGGCTCACCTGCTTGCCATCCTGGAAGTAGCGCGTGTTGTTGCCGATGCGCAGGTAGCGCCGCTCGCCCAGGTCATCCTGCATGACGAGGACGTTGTCGTAGTCCTTGTCCACGGTGCCGCGCACGAGCAGGCCCCGCTCGAGCGAACTGGGGTTCTGCGCGGGCTGATCCCGCACCACGGGCGTGTCGCGCAGGGCCACCGCGCCTCCCGTCTGACAGCCCGCGAGCAGCACCGCGCCCAGGACCGCGCCTCCGAAGATGAGCTTCGCCATGAGTGCCTCCCCTGGGACGCGACCGTCACGCCCCTCGGCCTATCAAGCTGGGAACGAGGCGAGGGGGTGGCAACCAGCGGCGAGGCCAGGCGGCCGCCTGGCTGCTCGTCTTCAGACGCCCAGGTGGGCGAGCAGGGCGCTGGTGCTCTTGGCGTCGAGCAGCAGCAGCACCTGGCCGGACACGGCGGGCGTGCCCACCGAGTCGAAGCGCGTCTCCAGGGCCACCACGCGGCCATCGCCCTGGGTCTCGAACACGGCGTCCGCGATGAGCGGGCCGGCGTCACCGCGCTGCAGCGTCGGCACGGTGGGCAGGAGGCGCCAGCCGGTCAGCATCCCGATGGCCGACAGACACGCGCTGGCCACGATGTTGGCCGTCTCCGCCAGGGCGCTCTCGCGCTCCTCGGCGGGCGCGTCCGTGCGGCGCAGCAGCAGGGCCTCCAGCGCCGCGCTGTCCGGCGTGGGCAGCACGAGCAGGAGCAGGCCCCGCAGGGGTCCCAGGATGCCCAGGGACGCGACCACCACGGAGGTCTCGGTCCCGCCGAGCAGCTCCGCCACGCCCGTGGCGTCCGCCAGGAGGGCCCGCGGCACGGACAGGTTCACGGTGCGGCCACCCACCATCTTCGCGAGCGCGCTGATGGCGTGCCCGCAGCCGATGTTGGCCACCTCTCGCAGGGCGTCGAGTTGAATGTCGCTCGGATGAGGGCTCACGCGGATAGCAACCTTGGCACGTCCAGGATGAAGACCGGGCGGCCACTTCCCAGGATGGTCACCCCAGAAAGCCCCGGTAGCAAGTCTAGAGGCCGAGAGAGTGGTTTGAGCACCGCTTCCTCCTGCCCCACCAGGCGGTCCACGGCGAGCGCGACCCGGCCCGTGTCCGCTTCCATCACCACGAAGGGCCGCACCCCCGTGCGCGGCGGCGCCGCCACGCCGAGCAGCTCGTCCAGCGCGTACACCGGCAGCAGGCCCTGGCCATGGGGCAAGAGCGGCACCTGGCGGGTGCGGTCGAGCCGCTCGCCATCCGCCTCCGTGGCGCCCACGACCTTGGCGATGGGCAGGCCGAACACCTCCTCGCCCACGGCCACCAGGAGCAGCTGCACCACCGCCACCGTCAGGGGCAGCTTGAGGACGAAGCGCGAGCCGCGGCCCAGCTCGCTCTCGATCTCCAGCGTGCCGCCCACGTTCTCCACCACGCGCTTGACCGCGTCCATGCCCACGCCCCGGCCGGAGATCTCCGAGATGTCCTTGGCGGTGGAGACACCGGGCAGACACGAGAGCATGAAGGCCTCGCGGTCCGTCATCCGCGCCGCCGCCTCCTGGGAGATGGCGCCCCGCTCGACCGCCGCCGCCTTGAGCCGGGCCGCGTTCATGCCGCGCCCGTCGTCCTCCATCTCCAGCACCACGCGGTCGCGCACGCGGCGCACCGACACCTGCAGCTTGCCCCGGGGCGGCTTGCCCGCGGCCACGCGCTCCTCGGCGGGCTCCAGGCCATGGTCGATGCAGTTGCGCAACAGGTGCAGCAGGGGGTCGGCCAGCTCGTCGAGGATGGCCCGATCCAGCTCGATCTCCGCGCCGGTGATGACCAGGTCCACCTCGCGCTCCTTGCGCCGGGCGATGTCGCGCGCCGCGCGGGGCAGCCGGTCGGTGATGAGCGACAAGGGCGTCATGCGCGCGCTCATCACCTTGTCGTGCAGGTCCTTGACCAGCGTGTGCAGCCGGTAGACGCCCTCCTCGATGGGCGGGCGCGAGCCCTCCGGCAGCACCTTGCCCAGCTCGCGCAGGCGCGCGGTGGCGAGCAGGAGCTCTCCCACGGTGTCCAGGAAGTGGTCGAGCAGCTCCGTGCGCACGCGCACCGTGCGCGAGCCATCCGCGCCCGTGGCGACCGAGCGCGCGGCCTCGCCCTGCGCCAGCGCCGGGGACGACGTGGGCGCGGGCGTCGGCGGGGGCGGCGCCACCGGCGTCAGGGACACCAGCTCCACCTCGGCCACGTTGCGCAGCGCCTTGCGGATGCCCTCCTCGACCTCGGCCGACTCCAGCTCCAGTTGGATGGAGCCCCCGGGGATACGGCCGGCCTTGAGGTCGTCCAGGCCCGGCCGCAGGTCATGCAGCGACCCCAGGCCGACGAGCCGCTTGTGCATCAGGAAGGCGCGCACCCCGGGCGTCTGGCAGCTCGTCGCGATGCGCAGGTGCACGCTCCAGCGCGCCGCGCGCTTGGGCTCCGCGGGCGCGGACGGCTGCGCCTTCACCGCCTGGGCCACGGCGGTGCTCAACTGGGCGGTGGCGGTGCTCGCGGCGACCCGCTCGGGCGGAGCGGGGGCGGCGGGCGGGGGCGCGGGCGACTCGGACGCCATGCGGGGCAACACCCGCGTGGCGGTGGGTGCCTGGCCGGTGAGGCGGCTGACCTTCTCGGCGAGCTGTCCGAGCAGCGCCGAGGCGTCCTCGGGCGGCTTGTTGTCCGCCACGCAGCGCACCTGGGCCATCATCACGTCCGTGGCCGACAGGAGCAGGTCCACCAGCGTGCGCTCCAGGCGGCTGGGATCCTGGCGGATGGCGTCCACCAGGTCCTCCACCCGGTGGGCGAGCACCGCGATGGACTCGAAGCCCATGGACGAGGCCATGCCCTTGACGGAGTGGGCGTGGCGGAACATGGAATCCACCACGGCGGGAGCGCCCTCGCGCTCGAGTTGCACGAGGTCCCGACCCAGTCCTTCCAGATGCTCGCTCGCCTCGGACAGGAACAGGCCGAGGTAGCGGGACATGTCCATGCTCATGCCCGGCCTCCGCCGCGCGTGCTGGAGCGGACCCTCAGCTCTCGCCCAGCACCTTCTTGACGACCGCCAGCACGTCCTCGGCGCGGAACGGCTTGACGATGAAGTCCGAGGCACCCGCCTCGATGGCCTCCATCACCAGGCTCTCCTGACCCAACGCCGAGCACATGATGACCACCGCGCCCGAGTCCGCCTTGATGATCTCGCGCGTGGCCTCGATGCCGCTCTTGAACGGCATGACGATGTCCATCGTCGTGAGATCCGGCTTCAACTCCTTGAACTTCTCCACCGCCTCCAGCCCGTTGGCCGCCTCTCCGACGACCTCGAAGCCACCGGACGCGAAGATGTCCTTGATCATGTTGCGCATGAAGATGGCATCGTCGACGACCAGCACCCGCTTAGCCATGTGAAGCTCCGCCTCCGCAGAAGGCCCCGAAAGGGCCGCGGACACTACCACCCGCACATTTCGGACAGCTACTCACTTCTGAGCCGCGGTGAAGAGTCCAACCACCGCGGAATCCACTCCCTCTGGATCCAACACCGTGACCGCCAGGCCCTTGAGCCGCGCCACCCCTCGAACCGCTGGAATCGCCTTGCCAGGCGCCACGCCCACCCGCTCCACCGCCTCGATCCCCTCCACATCCGTCACCAGCAACCCCAGGTCCCGCCGTCCCCGCTCCAGCAACAGCACCCGCCCGTTGGGCGTGGGCCCCTCGGGCAGCCCCAGCAGCTGCCGCAACTCCACCACCGTCACCACCCGGCCCCTGAGGTTCATCACCCCCGTGACCGGCGCGGGCGCGCGCGGCACCCGGGTGAAGCGCTCCGGGGGCACGACCACTTCCTTCACCGCCGTCAGCGGCAGCCCGTAGCGCTCCTTCTCCACCCGGAAGATGACGTGGCGCACGTTCCACTTTCTATCAGCAAGTGCAGCCGCATGGAAAATCCCTGACGGGCCTCATGCATTGAGCCGGAAGCTGCGCACCACGCTCTGCAACTCGATGGAGAGGTTGGTGAGCTCGCTGGCCAGCGACGTCATGCGCACCATGGCGTCCGTCTGCTCCTGGATGACGGACTGGATGGCCTCGGTGGAGGTGGCGTTGTTGCGCGCCACGCTGGAGATCTCCTCGGTGGCCTTCACCATCTCCTCGCTGCCCTTGAGCTGCTCGCGGGCGCTGTCGGAGATGAGGTGGACCTTCTCGGCCACCTGGCGCACGGTGCCGGTGATGGCGCCCATGGAGCGCACGATGCCGGTGAGATCCTCGCGGCCCTCGGCCAGCTCCTCGATGCCCACCTTCATGGCGCTCACCACCGCCGTGGACTGACCGGAGATGTCGCGCGCCAGGCGGGAGATCTGCTCGGCGGAGCGACCCGCGCTCTCGGCCAGCTTGCGCACCTCGTCGGCCACCACCGCGAAGCCCCGGCCATACTCGCCCGCGCGCGCCGCCTCGATGGTGGCGTTGAGCGCGAGCAGGTTGGTCTGCTGGGCCACCTGGGTGATGGCGTCGACGATCTTGGAGATCTCCTGCGTCTTCTCGCCGAAGGCGAACACCTGCTGGCTCGCCGCCTCGATGCGATTGAAGACCTTCTTGACCTTCTCGCCCGCGAGCAGGGCCGCCTTGCTGCCGTTCTCCGCCGCGCTGCTGGTCTCGGCGGCGGTGCGGGCCGCGTCCTCGGCGCTCGCCGCGGTGCGCTGGATGCTGCCGGCCATCTCGGTGATGACCTTGGACGTCTTGCCGACCAGCTGCGACTGGGTCTCGGCGCCCTGGGCGATCTTGTCCATGGACAAGCCCACCTCTTCGTTCGTCGCGTTGACGTTCTCCGCCGAGCCCTGCAGGTCGCGCGCGGTGTCCGCCACGCTGGTGGCCGTGTCCTGGATCTTGCCCACCAGCGCGCGCAGGTTCTCCTGCATCTTGCGGATGGCCATGGCCAGCTCGTCGATCTCGTCGCGGCGCCAGGCGCGCGGCGGCTCGACCACCATGGGCGTGGACAGGTCACCCTGGGAGATCTCGAAGGCCGAGCGCGACAGGGGCCGCAGGCGCATCACGCGCGGCAGGTAGCGCGGCAGCGTGAGCGACAAGGACAGCGTGATGACCGCCGCCACGAACACCCGCCACCAGTACGACAGCAGCGGCTCGGTGGCGAACAGCGCGACCGTCAACAGGCCCCCGAGAATCAGGTAGCCCACGAAGATCTTCGACTGCAGGGACACTTCATGCCCCCCCGAGCCCGATTGATCCACGGAACGGAGCAGCCGCTGCGCGGTATCGCGGCGAGGGAGGAGGCCGGGAGAGGGATCGTCGCGAAGAGGGCGGCGCACGGGCGGGCTTTGGGAGGAAGACGGCAACTGCGACACCCCGAGGGTTTAGCCCTCCCGTCCGCACCGGTCAATCCGCCCCCCGTCTTCCGCGCCGGAAGTGGTCGAAACCGGCGGGCAGGCGCGGCGCCCGGCCCCGGCCCGTCCGGATGCGCCCCATCGCGTCGGGTGTCAGCCGCCCCACCCGCGTGACGGCCTCCTCGGCCCTCAGGCAGGCCCGCTCGAAGACCGAGGTCCGCTCGGGGGGGACGGCCATCAGCAGCTCGTAGTCCTCCCCGCCCGCCAGGGCCCCCTCGGGCCCCAGGGCGGCCCGTACGGCCGGGGTGAGCGGCAGGGCCTCGAGGTCCAGCTCCGCGCCCACCCGGGAGGCCGCGCACAGGTGGCCCAGGTCCTGGGCCAGCCCATCCGACAGGTCCAGCGCCGCGGACGCATAGCGGGACGCCAGCCGGCCCAGGGCCACGCGGGGCTCGGGGCGCTTCTGGCGGAGGATGGCCGGGGCCCGCCGCCGCCCGGCCTGGAGGAGCGACAGGCCCAGTCGGGCGTCGCCCAGCGTGCCCGACACGTAGAGCACGTCCCCGGGCCTGCCCCCCGCGCGGGTGAGGGGCGCGGTGCCCCGGGGCAGCTCCCCGGCCGCGGTGATGGTGATGGACACCTCGCGCGCGGAGGTGAAGTTGCCGCCCACCAGGGCGATGCCGTGGGTGCGCGCCAGCGCGCTCATGCCCCGCGCGATGCCCCCGAGCGCCGGGCGCGGATAGTCCCGGGGCAGCGCCAGCGCGCAGACGAACCAACGGGGCCGCGCGCCCATGGAGGCCAGGTCCGACAGGTTCACCGCCAGGGCCTTGTGGCCGATGTCCTCGGGGGAGAACCAGGCGCGCGTGAAGTGCACGTCCTCCACCACCGCGTCGGTGGTGATGCACTGCGCGCCCCGCGACGGCGCGAGCACCGCGCAGTCATCCCCGGGCCCCACCGGCACCCGGGGCCGGGGAAAGTGGGACAGGAAGAAGTCGATGAGGGAGAACTCGCCCGCGCGCTTCATCGGCGTCCCGCGGCCCGCCGCGCGCCGTCGATGATGCCCGTGAGGAAGGCGTGGTGTCCGTCGGGCTCGAGCGACAGGATGAAGTCCGCGCTGCCAAAGGACTCCGGCGGGTAGAACACGCCCGGGTTGGCGTTGCAGTCCAGCATGAAGAGCTCGCCCCGCGCGTTCATCCGCACGTCACAGCGGCAGTAGCCCCGGGCCCCCGTCACCTGGAAGGTGCGCTCGCCCAGCTCCGTGAGCCGGGCCACCAGCTCCGCGTCCGTCACGGGCACCGTGTCCATGCCCTGGAAGCCCGTCCACTTGAGCTCGAAGTGCTTGAACGCCTCGTTCGCGGGGAAGCGGACCTCCACCGGGGTGTGGACCCGGGGGCGCGCCTGGCCGGGGGGCGGCTCGCTCACGAGCAGGGTGAACTCCCGCCCCTCGATGAACTCCTCGATGAGCGCGCCGCCGAAGCGCGCGACCGTCCGCCCCACCCGCTCGCCCAGCGCCTCGCGCGTGTCGACCCGCGAGTCCTTCTCGATGCCCACGCTCGCGTACCCCGACAGCGGCTTGACGAAGAGCGGCAAGCGCAGCCGCCCGGCCGCGTGCTCGGCCCCGGCCACGTCCGACACGAACGCATGCCCCGGCGAGGGCACGCCCCCCGCGTCATACGCCTGTTTGAAGGCCTCGCGGCTCATCGCGTAGAACCGGGCGTCCGCGCCGGTGAAGGCCAGGCCCCGGCGCACCAGGTGTTCGATCACCTCCACCCCGGCGAGGTCCTCCTCCGGCGCGCCGTCACACAGGTTCACGAAGACGTCGACGCCCTGCTCCGCCAGCCGGTCGATGGTCGCCTCGGCGTTGGCGCGCGTGAGCAGGGCCCGGCTCCAGGTGTGCTCGGGCATCCAGCGCGCGGGGTCCGGGTACGGATCGATGTCCTTGTAGGGCGAGGTGGAGTCCTCGTAAGAGGAGATCAACGTACACAGGCGCATGAGCCCTCCGGCTGGGGCCCGGGGCGGGTGTCTCGGAGGAGACATCGCCCGGGGCGCGGGGCACTTCCCGGCGAGGATGCCACGGCCCCCTGGGCATGGGGGTGAACTGCTTGGGCATCCCACTGTCCGGGAGGGCGAATTGTTTTCCCACGCCTCCCCGTGAAACGAGCCCGATGCCCCTGCTGGACAAGGAGTCCGCCCTGGCGCGCTGCTTGCTGAGGGATTCCCGCCATGCGAATCCCACTTCTGGCTGGACTGATGTTGCTGACGAGCGCGTGCGGTGGTCCCACGGGGCAGTCGGAGCCCCGCTTTCCGGCCCCGGGCGTCAGCGACGTGGCCCCGGGCACGCCCGGCACGCCGCCCCGCGGCCCGGACGAGACCCGGCCGCCCTCCGGTCCCCAGCAGGAGGAACTGCCGTCCAATCCGGTCACGCCGCCCGAGCCCCGGCCCACGCCCGAATCTCCCCGCTGGCCCGCCCTGCAGACCACCTTACCCGTCTATGAGCTGAACCTGAGCCAAGCGGACTACGACGCCCTTCACGCGCACATCCACGATCCACCGTCCAAGGACTTCAGCGTGAAGGGACGCTTCATCCGCGAGGGCCGCGAGTACACGGCGGAGCTGAGCTTCCGCGGGCGGTCCACCAAGACGGACCCGCGCATCGTGAAGAAGTCCTGGGACGTGAAGTTCGACAAGGCGGACCGCTTCGAGGGCAAGAAGAACATCGAGTTGCTCGCCACGTGGAAGGACAGCGGATACCTCACCGAGAAGCTGTGGTTCGACATGGCGGCGAGCCTCGGCCTGCGCGCGTCCACGGCCCGCTATGCCCACGTGAAGCTCCACCTGCGGCAGCCCGACGGCACCGTCATCACCCGCTACGAGGGCGTGTTCACGGAGCTGGAGTCCGTGAACAAGGACTTCCTCAAGGCCCACGGGTTCGACGCGGACAGCGACCTGTACCGCGCCGGCATGCACGACGGGGAGCTGCGCCCGCCGCCCCAGGAGGAGTACCAGGAGCCCTGGGACAAGAAGACGAACGAGACCCAGCCCTGGACCGAGCTGTGGGCGTTCCTCGAGGAGTTGCAGAAGACGCCGCCGCACGCGCTGCCCGCCCTGCTCGAGCGCACGCTGGAGCTGGACGACTACCTCACCTGGCTCGCCATGGAGACGCTCATCGCCCAGGATCTCCAGGGCGACACCCGGAGCTACCTCGTCTACGACCGCGCGACCCAGAAGTGGACGTTCGTGCCGTGGGACCTGAACAACGCCCTCTCGCTCTACAACCGCACCAACCCCGTCATCCAGGGCGTCAAGCGGGCCCACCCGCTCTTCAGCTTCACGCCCTACGATCCGCGCGTGTACGTGCTCGCCGCCGAGCGCCGTCAGTTCCCCGGCATGGAGGACATGAAGCCCGGCTGGAGCACGCTCTCCACGCGCATCTACGATGACCCCACGCTGCGCGCGCGCTACGCCGCCCGACTGCGCCAGCTCCTGGACACGTGGTTCACCGAGGAGAACATCGGCAAGCGCGTGGAGGCCCAGCACGCCCTGCTCGCGCCCTTCATCACCCCGGACGCCTCCGGCCACACGAAGGATCCCTACGTCAGCCGGGACCACGTCGCGCGCAGCGTCGAGTACCTGCGCCGCTACGTGCGCGAGCGCCGCGCCTGGCTGCTGGAGCACCTGCGCGACCTGGAGCAGCACGGCAACACCGCGCTCGTCATCGACCGCGTGGGCCGCGACGCCTCGGGCACCTTCTGGGTGCAGCTCTACAACCGGAGCACCCAGCCCCAGGAATTGGGCGGCCTGCAGCTCTCCGGATTCACCCGCGTGCCCGGCCAGTGGACCCTGCCCGCGCGCATGCTCGCCCCGGGCGAGGTGGTGACGTTCCACCAGGACGCCGTGGGCCCCGAGCACCTGGGCGCCCTCCTGGATCCCAAGGCCCCCGAGCTCTCGCTGTACGCGGCCGACGGGATGGTGGCGCTGGATCTGCTGTGGCTCGCGCCCCTGGCTCCGGGCGAGGCCTACGGCCGCACGCCCCGGGGGACCGAGCACTTCGGCGTGCAGACGGGCCCCTGAGCCCTCGGCGCCCTCACGGCCGCCGCGCGGTGCGCTGACGCGGCAGCCGGATGGAGAAGCACGTGCCCTGGGCCTCGGAGGACTCCACGTCCACGCGGCCCTCGTGCGCGTCCACCAGGTGCTTGACGATGTACAGCCCCAGCCCCACGCCCCGGCTGACCTGGGCGCCGCGGGAGAGCCCCCGCGTCATGGGCTCGAAGATGCGGGTGCGCAGCTCCAGGGGAATGGGCTCGCCCTGGTTGCGCACCGAGAAGACCACGTGCGTGTCGTCCCCCGAGGAGGTGACCTCGATGGGGGTGTTCTCGGGGCTGTAGTTCACCGCGTTGCACACCAGGTTGGTGATGACCTGGGTGAGGCGATCCGCGTCCCACTCGCCGGTGGCGTCCCCCTCGTGCCGGACGTGGAAGTCGCGGTCCGGACCGAAGCTCAGGCGCACCTCCTGGACCGCCTGCGCGACGAGCGCGTGGAAGTCGAGCGGCCGGGACTCGATGCGGATGCCCCCGCCGAGCTCCGCCTGGGTGTAGTCGAGCAGGTCGCGCACCATGCGATGGCAGCGCTCGGCGCTCGACAGCAGGTGCGTCACCACCTGGCGGGACTTGGCGTCCTCCTTCACCCGGTGCATCAGCATGTGCGCCCCCATGATGATGGCGCTCAGGGGATTGCGCAGGTCGTGCGAGACGATGCCGATGAGCCGCTGATCCAGGTCCGCGTGGACCAGGGCGTCCTGCTCGGCCTGCTTGTCGGCGGAGATGTCCGAGGCCACGCCCGTGAGGTAGCGCGGGGTGCCATCCTCGCCGAACAGCACGCCGCCCCGGTCGCGCATCCAGCGCACCCCGCCGTCGGGCCGGACGATCCGGTAGTCCAGCGAGAAGCCGCTCGCCTCGCGCAGGGCCCGCCGCAGCTCGGCGTCGACCCGGCCCTCGTCCTCGGGGTGCACCCACCGGCGCCACCCGGGCGTGGGCCCCGAGCCGGACACCGCCGGCAGCCCCAGCAATTCGTTGAGCGCGGCGTCCCACGTCACCTGGCCGGTGTACGCGTCCATGCGCCAGGTGCCCATGCGCGCGGCGGCGAGCGTCGCCAGCAGGTTCGCCTCACGCTCGGTGCGTGCCGCGTACTCGCGACCCAGGGCCTGCTCCGCGGCCAGACGCGCCGCCCCCTCACGCCGCAAGGCCGCCTCGAGCTCGTCGGGCGGGACGTCGTCGGTCCGGGTGTCGGCGGGAACCGCGAGGGGCGGAGAGGAAGGAGTCATGCGCGCGTCTGGACGGGTCGATTCGAACGGGGAAAACCTCGCTCATCCCGGATGGAGGACCGGGCGTGGATGAAGGCTCGGGATGGGCCCCTCCGTGTTAACCGCCTATTTTCCTTGATTTCAAGCCCCCAGGCCATCCTTGACCATCCGATCGAACACATGGCCGCCGAGGACCAACGCGCCATCCGCGCGGTAGTCCCTCCGCTCGTACAGCCGCCGGGCCTTCGTGTTCTCCTGGTCCACCAACAAGAGCAACTTCGGGTGGCCCAGGGCCCGGGCCTTTCGTTCAAAGGCATCGAGCAGGAAGGAGCCGAGGCCTCGCCCTTGATAACGCGCGTCCACGGCGAGCGAATCCAGATAGTACTCGTCCGCCCGGGCCTCGGGCACGACGCCGCTCGGATCCTGCCCCCGCGCGAGCAGCCGATCGATGAAGGGCTGGTCCAGCCGGGGGATGTCCGCGCCATGGTAGGCCGACAAGAAGCCGACTACCCGCCCGTCCTCTTCAAGCACCGACACGTGCTCGTGGCTCACGCGGTTGCCCGGCTGGGTGAAGAAGGCCTCGAGCACCCGCAGGGTCTCGGCCTTGTCCCGGGTGCCGGACAGGGTGTGCGCGATGTCGCCGATCGCCGTGCACATGAGGCGCACGACGACGGCGGCATCCGCGGGCGTCGCCGGCCGCATGCTCAGCGCGCGGATCCGCCGCGACGGCGCAGGCCCAGGACGAGCGCGCCCAGCGAGAGCACGAGCAGCGAGCCGTCACGGCCCGTGGCCGAGCACCCGACGCCATCGCCGAACAGCGCGAGGTCCTCCACGGTGACCCGGAAGTTCTGGGTGGTGGGCTGGCCCACGTTGCCGGCGCGGTCCTCGGAGCGCACCTGGAGCGAGTGCGCGCCGTCCCCGAGCCCCGGGAAGACGCCATCGGCCGGACAGGGCGTGAAGGCCGCGCCGTCCAGGCTGCACGTGTAGGCCACGACGTCCTCGCTCGCGCCGAACTCGAACTTCGGGTCGCGCTCGCGGATGGCGCCGTTGGGGCCGGAGATGGTGGTCTTCGGGGGCGTGATGTCCACGAGGAAGGTGTTGGGCGAGCCGTTGAGGCTCTGCGCGGCGTCCACCACGATGGCGGCCTCCACGCGGTGCTCGCGCTCGTCGAGGTCCCGGGGCATGTCGAGCGCATACGCGCCCGTCGCATCGGACATCACCCGGCCGATTTCCACGCCATCCAGGAAGACGATGACCTCGGTGTTGGGCGCGGCCTCCGCGTAGATGCGCGCCGTGCCGGTGATGCGGGGCCGGACATTGTTGGTGATGAGGTTCTTGGCCGGCGTGGCCACCGTGGGAGGCGCGGGAATGATGAAGCCGTACTTCTTCTCGGCGGGCGTGTTGATGGAGCCCGAGATCGCCCCGTAGGACCCATCCGCCGGGACCTGCTGCGTGCCGGCGTTGGCGCCCGTGGCCAGGAGCGCGCAGGCGCCTCCCGGGGCCGCCTGGAACAGCACCTGACCGCCGCCGCCGCCGCCGCCCGGACCCACCCGCGCGGAGGACGAGGTGCCGCCGATGCCGCCGTTGGCGTAGACCGCGCCGCAGACGGCGGACCGGACGATGCGCGCGTGGATGGAGCCGCCGGCCCCGCCCCCGCTGCCGCCCTCGGGGAAGGTGCCCACGGCCCCGCCCAAGGCGGTGATGGAGCCCGCGCC
Source organism: Archangium primigenium (assembly GCF_016904885.1). Lineage (NCBI taxonomy): Bacteria > Pseudomonadati > Myxococcota > Myxococcia > Myxococcales > Archangiaceae > Melittangium > [Archangium] primigenium. The sequence goes on along the minus strand of NZ_JADWYI010000001.1, from coordinate 1,575,585 downwards.
CGAGAGCTGGTTGGCGCGGAAGAAGACGATGCCGCCCCCCGAGCCCGCCGGGCCCACCGACGAGAGGCCATGACCCGCGCCGCCGCCGCCGCCGAAGGTGAAGTGGGTCAGCGCCGGGATGCGGAGCGCGGTGCCGCCCAGGCCCCCCACGTCCCGACCCGCGCCGGGCGTGGATCCCGGGTCCAACGCGCCATCCGAGCGGCCGCCGTGTCCGCCCGCGCCACCATTGCCGCCGCCCCCGCCTCCAGAGCGGTAGCACACCGCGCCGCCCGCGCCATTGGCCACGTTGCCGCGCCCGGCGAAGGCCGCGCCATAGCGCGCGGGCCCGCCCAGTCCCTCGCCCTTCTGGGCGCCGCCAGGGGCCGGCTCGTCCAGTTCGGAGCATCCCCGGGCCCCGTCTCCCGCGGAGAACTGGCCGCCTCGGAAACCCTGGCTGTCCACGGTGATGGTGCCCTGGTTGTTCACCTCGTTCTGGGCCAGGAAGGCGACGACGCCGCCCGTGCTGCCATTCCAGGCGGAGGCCGTGAGGCTGCGCCCCGCGGGAATGCTCACGGAGGTGTACTCCGGCACCCGGATGACCTGGGTGACGTTGGCCGCGAAGGCATTCACGAGCGGCGCGGCCAGCTCCAGCCGCGTGGGGGCGGCCGCGGGCGACACCGACTTGAGGCGCGCCAACTCCCAGCGGCCCGCGGCGCTGCCGGTCAGGTCGATGGGGTCCTCCTTGCCCGACTCGGGCGCGGGCACGAGGCCCGTCGCCTGGTAGACGAGGACGAGGTCCCCGTCCGCGAAGCAGGGGTCGCCCACGCACGTGCCCACGGAGATGGCCGTGGCGTTGCGCGCCAGGGCCGCCGTCACGGGCGCGTAGGCGTTGATGACGGTGTTGGCCGTGGTCACCGCGAGCGGCCCGCTGCGGCCCGAGCCCACCCCGAAGGTGTCCGGCTCCGCCCGGGCCTCGAGCCCGCCCAGGGCCATCACCCCCAGGGCGGTGGCCAGCCATTTCGTCGTGAATGCGTTGCTCATGACCCGTGCCTCCTACGGCGACTGCGGACTGTCGGAATTGACGATGGAGAACACCACGCGGCGGTTGATGGCGCGGCCCTTGGACGTCTTGTTCGTCGCGATGGGCCGGTCCGGGCCGTAGCCCTGGGCGTCCAGGCGCCGCTCGTCCACGCCCCGCTTGACGAGGTACTTGCGCACCGACTCGGCCCGCGCGAGCGACAGCTTGCGGTTGGTCTCCGCCTTGCCCCGGGTGTCCGTGTGGCCCTCGACGACGATCTTCTCGATCTCCGGGTGCTGCTGGATGACGCGCGCCACCTGGTTGAGCAGCTTGTAGGAGCGCGGCCGGATGATGGCCTTGGCGGTGGCGAAGAAGACCGCCTGCTTGATCTTCAGCTCGTTCTTCTGGATGACGACGAACTGCTTCTCCTTGGCCGGGCAGCCCTGGTTGGCCGCGGTGCCCTTCTCCGTGGGGCAGTTGTCCAGGTGGTCCTCCACGCCGTCGCCGTCCGTGTCCTTGGCCGGGCAGCCGCGCAGCTCCACGAGGCCCGCCTCGTTCGGGCAGGCATCGCGCTCGTCCACCACGCCGTCGCCGTCCGTGTCCTTCACCGGGCAGCCCTGGCGCGCCACCGGACCCGCCTCGCGGGGGCACTTGTCCTTGTCGTCCTCGATGCCGTCGCCGTCCGTGTCCTTCACCGGGCAGCCCTGACGCTCGCGCGGGCCGGGCTCCAGGGGGCACTTGTCCTTGTCGTCCTCGAGGCCGTCGCCGTCCCGGTCCTGCACGGGGCAGCCCTGGGTCTCGGGGGGACCGGCCTGCAGGGGGCACTTGTCCTTGGGGTCGAGGATGCCGTCGCCGTCCGTGTCACGCACCGGGCAGCCCTTGAGCTCCACGAGGCCCGGCTCCTGGGGGCACGCGTCGTCGCGGTTGATGATGCCGTCGCCATCGTCATCCAGGCGCGAGGTGTCCGGATCCATGCCGCCAAAGGCCACGCCGAGCAGCACCCGGAAGAAGGGCGTGCCGGGCGCGTTGCCAAACCCCGGGCCGCCCAGCAGGTAGAGCTCCGCGGACTCGCCCGCGGGCAGGCGCAGACCGGCGAGCACCTCCATGGACCGGCCCTGCGCGGTGAGCGGCACGGAGCCGCGCACGTTGAGCTCGCCGCGCAGGCCCCGGTTCGTGGTGGCGAGCACCGCGCCCAGGCGCACCTCGTTGCCCAGCTCGTCCTCGATGTTGAAGTCCTCGTAGAGCACGGTGGCGGGCCGCACCAGGGCGCCCACCTCGAGGCCCGCGCGCAAGAAGCCAAAGCGCCGGCCCAGCGCCAGGCGGGGCGTGAAGCGGAAGGTGCCATCGCGCGACAGCGTCTCCGCGCTGCCCAGGGGCAGCCCCACCCCCAGCTCCAGCGACAGGTCCAGGGGCTGCTGGCGCCGCTGGGCGAGCAGGCCCACGCGCACGGCCGCCGAGGGCGTGCCGAGGCCCGTGGTCGCGGGCGCGCCGAAGCCCCGGCCCGACAGGTCCTCGCCGCGCTGCCAGGCCACCAGGGGCAGGTGGGCATCGAGCTCCAGCCACGTCAGCGGCGTCCAGGCGAGCAGCAGGTGGCCGAGGACCCGGTCCGACACGAGCGTGCCCACGCGATTGCCGTCCGCGTAGAGCACCAGGGGGTTGCGCTGGTAGTGGCCCGCGAGCGACAGGCGGAAGCCTCCGGGCGGCAGCAGCTCACCGGTGCCCACCACCAAGGAGCCCTTGCCATTGGGATTCAACTCCAGACGTTCCAACTCGAAGCCGGGCAGACCCGCGGGTTGAGCGAACGAGACCGTGGCCCACAACACGACGGCCAGGGCGGACAGCGGCGCGTACCCGGCCAGTCGAGGCGAGGGGCACGGCGGGGTGTGACTCATGGCGACTCCGACTCGAGGACTGCACGTCTCCGGCGCCAGGCGCGCGTCCGAGCTTCCACTGTCCGTCGAGCCTCGCCTGACATCCGTTTCAATCAACGGACGGCAAGCGTTGCATGAACGGCTTATGAGTTCAGCGGAATTCCTCTGAGGCGGTGTCCATTCAAGACACAGCGCATCATTCGCCGGTCACGGGAATTCTTCCCCTGTGAGGGATTACAGCGGGGCGGGGATGATCCGGTGGGAGCGCAGCGCGGGGGCGCTCAGAAGCGCTCGGGCTCGGTGTCCACGGGCGGAGGGATGTAGGCCGGGCCCTGGCTGGAGAGGGGCGGCTCCTTGGGCAGCACCACGCGGAAGCACGAGCCGCGGCCCACCTCGCTGCGCACGGAGACCTGACCGCCGTGGCCCTCCACGTAGCTCTTCACGATGGCGAGCCCGAGCCCCGCGCCGCCGTACTCGCGCGTGGGGCTGTCGTCCACCTGGTAGAAGCTCTGGAAGATGCGGTCGCGCTGGCCCTCGGGGATGCCCACGCCGGTGTCCTCCACCTCGATGGCGTAGCCGGTGACGCCCAGCTCCGCGCGCGGGCCCAGGTCCGACAGGCGCACGTCGATGCGGCCCTGGCCCGGGGTGAACTTCACCGCGTTGGCCAGGAGGTTCACCACCACCTGCCGCAGCTTCTCGCGGTCCCCCACCACCCGCGCCTGCACCACCGCGGGCATGCGCTGCTGGAGCGTGAGGCCCTTGCGCTGCGCCTGCGGCATCACGCTGGTGATGGCGCTCTCCACCAGCTCCTGCACGTCCACCCACTCGAAGGCGAGCCGCACCTTGCCCGCCTCGATCTGGCTCATGTCGAGGATGGAGGAGATGAGCTTGAGCAGCGTGTTGCCCTTCTCCATGATGGTGCGCACGAACTGCATCTGCTCGGGGTTGAGCCCGCCCACCAGGCCCTCGGCCAGCATCTCCGAGTAGCCGATGATGGAGGCCAGGGGCGTGCGCAGCTCGTGGCTCACCGTGGACAGGAAGCTGGACTTGCTGCGGTCCGACTCCTTGAGCCGCTGGTTGAGGCGGATGAGCTGCGTGTTCTGCGACTCCAGCTCGCGCTGGGTCTCCAGCATGGCCTCCAGGTGCAGCTGGCCGGTGAGGTAGGACTTCTGACCCGCGGCCAGGAGCGCCGCGAGCACCTGGGCGAGGTGCGTGCGCACCCGCGCCACGTCCGCCTCGGACAGGCGCCGCACGCCCGCGAGCCAGCCGCGCGCGCGCGCCACGTCCAGGCCTTCCACCAGGGCGAGCCCCTCGGCGGCGTCGCCGGCCTCCTCGGCCACGAAGGGCCCGAGTACCACGCGCCCGAGCACGTCGCCGTCCCACACGATGGGCAGGCCCAGGTAGCGCAGGCCCCCCAGGCAGGGGTGCGACCAGGGCTCGGCCGCCAGCGCGCCCGACGAGGCCTCGCCCAGCCGCTCCACCGCGGCGCCCCGGCGCGCGCGGCCCTGGGCCGTGGCGTCCAGCGCGTCACACAGCTCCTGGCCCGGCCCCTCGGTGTCCGCGAGCGTGCGCCCGCGCTCGTCGATGACCCGCACGCCCACGTGGAAGAGCGTGCCCAGGCTGTCCACCACGTCCCCGAAGGTGAGCGGGTCCAGCAGGTCCACGAGCGACAGCTTGCGCTGCAGGGCGAGCCCCGCGTGCTCGGCGCCCCCGTCCACCACGCCCGGCTTGTCGGCGCTCATCGGGACTGCCCCCCGGAGGAGGGCGGGTAGAGGGACGCCAGGTCGGTGCCCGTGAGGTCCATCTGCTGGAAGATGTGGGTGAGGAATTCCTGTTCACGCAGGCCCACGTTGCGCGCCAGGCGCGTGCGCTCGTCCAGGTTGCGCCAGGCGGACTGCAAGAGCGCGTGCAGCGTCTCCATCACACCTTCTCCCCGGAGCGCCACCGCGCCCAGGATGGGCTCCGCGCCCCGCTGGCGCGCCGCCTCCAGCTCCTCGTCCGTCTGGGCGTCGGGCAGGTCGCGCTTGTTGAACTGGATGACCACCGGCACCTGGGAGGCATCCAGACCATTCTCCCGCATGTTGGCGCGCAGGCGCCGCCAGGAGGCGTTGTTCTCCGCCGCGGCGCTGCGGCGGCTGTCGGCGATGAAGGCGACCGCGTCCGCGTTCTGCAGCACCACGCGGCGCGTGGCGTCGTGGACGACCTGTCCGGGCACGGTGAAGAGCTTGAGCTTCACCTTGAAGCCGGAGCTGCTGGTGAAGAACACCGGCAGCAGGTCGAAGAACAGGGTGCGATCCTCGTGCGTCTCCACGCTGAGCAACCGGCCACGAGCTTCCGGCCGGGCACGCGCGTGGATGCAGCGCAGGTTCGTCGTCTTCCCACTGAGCCCGGGCCCGTAGTAGACGATCTTCAAGGTGAGTTCGCGCTGGGCGTGGTTGAGTTGCACGTGCGGAGCTCAGGGCGCCAGGGGGAAGGGGAAGGGTAGGGCCAGCGCGCTCGATGCGGGCGTTTTTTTATAGTGAAAGGTGTTCAGCATTGAAAGCCGTCCCCCCGTTTGTCGCATGGGGGAGCCTCCGGAAGAAGCGGAGAGCGGGCGGCCTTGGAATGCTGGAGCCGCGTGCGCAGTTTGAGGGAGTCTGGCACCCCACCCCCGATGAGGGGAAATGTACGCCAAACCCTGGGACGTGCACGAGCGGTGGCGAAGCGGTTAGGATCCTGAGTGCAATGGAGGAGCAAGGCATGACGATGAAGCAGGTGGAAACGGGCGTGGAGGTGGCTGCGATGCCGGTGCCAGACATGGCCAACCTGCCCAACGATTTGTCGCTGGCGGTGAAGTACAACGCCCCGACCGACGAGGACATGGCGTCCGTGGCCGCGCTGCGCGCCAACTCCGAGCCGTGGCTGGGCCGCGGCGAGAAGCTGGAGGAGAGCATGAAGGCCCTGACGGGGCTCAGGCCGTTCCTCCACGTGGCCAAGGTGCAGAACCAGGTGGTGGGGTACGTGACGGTGGAGCGCGACGGCCCGGTGCCCGGTGCCGCGTACATGCGCAACATCGTCATCAAGCCGGAGCTGCGCCGGCGGGGCCTCGGCAAGGCGGTGCTCACCAAGGGCATCCAGGTGGCCCAGGACATGTACCGCAAGACGATTGCCCTGCGCGTGGACCCCGCCAACTCGGCGGCGGTGAACTTCTACCGCGCCTCGGGGTTCACCACGGTGGCCACCGTGGTGTCCAAGAAGTCCGGCAAGCTGCGCCTGCTCATGTCGCGTGAGCTGTGAGCCGCTGACCCCGCCACCGTCGTGCCGATGACGCCCGGTCCGGCCCCTCTCCCGAGGGTGCCAGGCCGGGCGTCCTCATTCGGGGCCCCCTGCCCCGCCGCCCCCCCGTCCGGCCTGCGGCCACCCGGGGCCCGCCCACGCAGTCAGCCGCGAAAATCCCGGCTATGCTGCACTCCGCCGCCCCGGGAGCGCACTGTCCCGCGGGCCGTGACGAGGGTGAGCCCGAGACATGAAGACCTTCACGGAACTGTTGCGACACCTGAGCCGCCCGGGCGTGCTGGAGCTGGCCCTCATCAGTGGCCGCACCCCCCTGGTGAAGACGGGCGGCGGCTTCGAGTCCGTGGACGACACGCTCATCACCCCCGAGGCCCTGCACGAGGCCCTGCGCGGCCTGGTGGGAGACGCCCGCGTGGCCACGCTCTCCGACAAGCCCAGCCAGTGGGCCGTGCGGCTCGAGGGGCAGGGGCCGCTGATCGTGGGCGCGCTGCGTCGCGGGGACGTCATCAACGTGCGCATCGTGCGCAACGAGCCCGTCCCGGCCCCGGCGCCCGCTCCGGCCCCGGCTCCCGCCCCCGCCGCGCGCGCTCCGGCCGCCGCCGCCGCCGCCACTCCGGCCCGCGCGCCCGCCGCCCCGCCCGCCGCGCGCGCTCCGGCCCCCCCCGCTCCGGCCGCCCCCGCCCCGCCGGCCGCGCCCGCCGCCAAGGGGCCCCGGGCGGGCATGCAGATCCTCCCCACGGCCAAACCCGCCGCGCCCGCGCCCGCCGACACCATCCCCCTGCCCGACGAGCCCGAGCCCGCGCCCGAGCCGCCGCCCGGGCCCCGGCTCGTCGTGCGGCCCGAGTCCACGGGCAACCTGGGCATGCTCCTGGAGGACGCCCGGGCGGTGGGCGCCAGCGACCTGCACATCGTCGCCGGACGGCCCCCGCTCTTCCGGCTCGTGGGGGAGCTGCTGCCCCACGGCGAGGGCCTCCTGCCCGAGATGGTGGAGAAGATGCTCCTGCCCCACGTGCCCGCGCGGCTGCGGCCGGTGCTCGAGCGCGAGGGCAGCTGCGACTTCTCGCTGGACCTGGGCGAGTCCGGCCGCTTCCGCGTCAACATCTCGCGCCAGCGCACCGGCTATAAAGGATGCTTCCGGCTCATCTCGCGCGACATCCCCACGCTCGAGTCGCTCGGGCTGCCCGCGGACATCGCCAAGGCGTGCCACCACCACCAGGGCCTCATCGTCGTCACCGGCCCCTCGGGCCACGGCAAGACGAGCACGCTGGCGGCCATCGTGGACATCATCAACCGCGACACCACGCACCACGTGCTCACCGTGGAGGACCCCGTCGAGTACCTCCACCCGCGCAAGAAGGCGCTCTTGAGCCAGCGCGAGGTGGGCACGCACACCAAGAGCTTCGCGAGCGCCCTCAAGGGCAGCCTGCGCGAGGATCCGGACGTCATCCTGGTGGGCGAGCTGCGCGACACGGAGACGGTGCGCATGGCGCTCGCCGCGAGCGAGACGGGCCACCTGCTGGTGAGCACCATGAACACGCCGAGCGCCGCCAAGACGATCGACCGGCTCATCGACCTGTTCCCCCCGGGCGACCAGGCCCAGGTGCGCATGACGCTCGCCAGCAGCCTGCGCCTCATCGTGAGCCAGCGGCTGATGCCCTCCACGGACGGCCGGAGCCTCGTGGCCGCCGCGGAGCTGCTGCCCGGCTCGGTGGCGCTCGGCAACCTCATCCGCGACAACAAGACGTTCCAGATTCCCTCCCTGCAGCAGCGCGGCAAGAGCCTGGGCATCGTGCGCTTCGACGACTCGCTCGCGGAGCTGGTGCGCTCGGGCCGCACCACCCTGGAGACGGCGCGCCTGTACGCGGAGAGCCCCGACGAGGTGGAGATGATGGTGACGGGCAAGCGCCCGGGGGCCCCGCCGCCCGAGCCCACGCCGGACGCCGGCAAGCAGCTGCTGTCCAAGATGGGCAACCTCCTCAACCGCAAGAGCGCCTGAGCCCCCGATGACCGCCTCGCCCCGCATCGCCGTGTTCTTCGACAAGCTCCTGGAGGCCAAGGGGAGCGACCTGCACCTGAGCGTGGGCCACCCGCCCCTGGGCCGCATCCGCGGGGGCCTGGCGCCCCTGCGCGACACGGTGCTCACCCAGGCGGAGCTGGAGGCCATGCTCTTCGAGCTCACCAGCCCCGAGCAGAAGCGCCACATCACCGAGGAGCTGGACCTCGACTTCGCCTACAGCTACGGCACGCGCGCGCGCTTTCGCGCCAACTACTTCTACAAGACGAGCGGCATCGCGGCCGTCTTCCGCACCATCCCGAGCAAGGTGCTGTCGCTCGCGGACCTCAACACCCCCGAGGTGGTGAAGAAGCTCGCCGAGCGCCGCAGCGGGCTCGTGCTCGTCACCGGCCCCACGGGCAGCGGCAAGTCCACCACGCTCGCGGGGATGATCCACCACATCAACCACACGCGCCCCGCGCACATCCTCACCATCGAGGATCCGGTGGAGTTCGTGCACGAGTCGGTCAAGTGCCAGGTGACGCACCGCGAGGTGGGCATGCACGCCTCGTCCTTCGCCACCGCCATCCGCTCGGCGGGCCGCGAGGACCCGAACGTCATCCTCATCGGCGAGCTGCGCACCAACGAGACGATGAAGCTCGCGCTCCAGCTGGCCAGCTTCGGCGTGCTCGTGTTCGCCACGGTGCACACCAACAGCGCCCCGGCCACCATCGACCGGATGATCAACTCGTTCCCCGCGGACGAGCAGCCCCAGGTGCGCGGCATGCTCGCGGAAGGGCTGGCCGGCATCGTCGCCCAGCAGCTCATCCGCACCGCGGACGGCAAGGGCCGCGTGGCGGCGCTGGAGATCCTCATCGGCACGAGCGCCATCGCCTCCATGATTCGCGAGGGCAAGGTGTTCCAGATCGCCAGCAAGATGCAGGCGAGCCAGAACCTGGGCATGCAGACGCTCGACATGCACCTGGAGCGCCTGGTGGCCGCCAACACCATCACCGCCGAGGCCGCCATGGAGAAAGCCCAGGACAAGGAGGCGCTCGCCAAGGTCATCCAGCGCCTCAAGCCCGAGTTCGACACCACCGCCTTCGAGGGCGCCGAGGCCGGCGGCGGCGGGCACTGAGGCCCTCGAGGCTCAGGGCTCCATGTCGTAGACGGGCTCGCCGAGGAACCACGCCTCCAGCGACTCGGGCGCGTGCGTGCGCCAGGCGGGCGGCAGGCTCGCGAGGAACGCTCGGCCGTAGTTCTTCGTGACGATTCTGCGGTCCAGCAGGGCCACGATGCCCCGGTCCGCCCGCGTGCGGATGAGCCGCCCGAAGCCCTGCCGCAGCGCCAGCGCCGCCTGGGGCAACTGGTAGCCCCCGAAGGGCTCCTCGCCCCGCGCCTCCAACTGCCGGATGCGCGCGGCCACCAGCGGGTCTCCCGGCGAGGCGAAGGGCAGCCGGTCGATGATGACCAGGCTCAGCGCCTCGCCCGGCACGTCCACGCCCTCCCAGAAGCTGTGCGCGGCGAACAGCACGCTGGGCTGCTCGCGGAAGGCCTCCAGGAGCTGCTGCTTGGGCCGCTCGCCTTGCAGGAGCACCTGGTAGGGCAGCCGGTGGCGCGCGAGCGTGTGCGCCCGCTCCATGTTGCGCAGCGAGGTGAAGAGCACGAACGCCCGGCCTCCCGTCACGTCGCACAGGCGGAGGATCTCCTCCACCGCCGCCTCGATGAAGCCCGGGGCCGAGGGGTCCGGCAGGTGCGTGGGCAGGTAGAGCGCCGACTGCCGCTCGAAGTCGAAGGGGCTGGGCACCGCCACCGTGCGCACGCTCGTCACCGGCACGCCGTCCGCGTCGAACAGGCCCAGGCGCCGCGCGTAGAAGTCGAAGCGGCCCTCGGCCGCCAGCGTCGCCGAGGTGAACACCACCGTGTCCACGCTCCCGTACAGCCGCTCGCGCAGCTCGCGCGACACCTCGATGGGGCTCGCCCGGAGGAACACGCCCCGCCCGCGCTGCTCGGCCCAGTACACGTGATCGTTGGACTCCACCTTCTCCAGGAAGGAGAAGTCCGCCACCAGCTCCGCGCACCGCCGCGTGAGCAGCGTCAGCTCCGGCTCGCGCTCGCTCGTGGTGAAGGCCGACAGCGCCGAGAGCGCCCCCTTCACCTGCTCGATGGCCCCCGCGAGCCGCTCCAGGCGCTCGGGCTTGAGCGCCACCGCGCCCTCCTGCTCGGTGAGCCCCAGCACCCGCGGCGCCTGGGAGAAGAGCGCCTCGGAATGCGTGCGCAGCCGCACCACCAGCGAGGACAACATGCCGAAGCGCCCGTCCGTGGGCGCCATGGCCCCCAGCGCGTCGCGCACCAGGTCCTCCAGCCGGAAGCTCGACACCGCGTGCCCGAAGTAGCTGCCCGCCGCGTCCTCCAGCGCGTGCGCCTCGTCGAAGATGACCGCGTCGTACGCGGGCAGCACGCCCTCGCTGCCCTTGCCCCGGCCCCGCAGCGCCAGGTCCGCGAAGAACAGGTGGTGGTTGACCACCAGCAGGTCCGCCTGCTCCGCCGCGCGCCGCGTGCGCGTCACGAAGCAGTTCTCGTACACCGGGCACTTGGAGCCCAGGCACGTGTCCGACGTCGTCGACAGCCGGCCCCACGCGCTGAAGGCCTCGGGCAGGGCCAGCTCGCTGCGGTCCCCCGTCTCCGTGCTGCCCGCCCACGCCTTCAGGTGCGGCCAGTAGCCGCCCTCCTCGCGCGTGACGAACTGCGGATCCTTCTGGAACGCGTCGTAGCGGTGCAGGCACAGGTAGTTGTTGCGCCCCTTGAGGTACGCCGCCTCGAACTGGAGCCCCATGCGCTCGCGCAACAGCGGCAGGTCCTTGAAGAAGATCTGCTCCTGCAGCGTCTTGGTGGCCGTGGACACCACCACGCGCCGGCCCGACAAGAGCGCGGGCACCAGATAGGCGAGCGTCTTGCCCGTGCCCGTGCCCGCCTCGGCCAGCAGATAGCCGTGCTCGTCGAAGGCCCGCTCCACCGCGCGCGCCATCTGCAGCTGCTCTGGCCGGTACTCGTAGGCGTCCAGCGCGGCCTCCAAGGCGCCGCCCGGCCCGAGCAGGGAGTCGACGGAGGGACGGGAGAGCGAAGCGGGCAGGGCCATGGGCGAAGCAGGCTCGGAGCGAGGGGAAACGGACACGGGAAGATAACAGTCCGCCCTCGTGCCGTCGGCTTTTGCACCCGCCCCGGACGCACGCCTGCCTGGAGGGTACGCTCGCTCGAAACCTCGCCGCCTGCGTTCCTCGCGGACGGAGACGTCCTTTCGTGGTCCAAGCGCCCGCGACGCGAGCCCCTGTTACAACGCTTTCGCCTCCATCGCGGGGGCGAAGCACGTGACCGGGGGGATTGCGTGATGAGAAAGCCCAGCTACCTGAAGTGCCTGCTGACGGTTCTCGCGACGACCAGTGGGTGTGCGCCCATGACCGACGGTCCGACCAGCGTCCTCCCCGACAAGGGCACCGCCGACGTCTGGAGCCTGATGCTCGACCAGCCCTCCAGCCCGGGCTGGCGCCAGACCGCGTCCCTGGACGCCTACCGCGTGGACCACACCGCCACCCTGCTCGCGGAGGGCATCGTGCTGGTGGTGGGCGGCTACAGCCCGGCCACCACCGTCTACAACGACGACACCGGCCAGTGGAAGGACGCCCCGCCCTCGCGCTTCACGCACCGGGGCCACAGCGCCACCCGGCTCAAGGATGGCCGCGTGCTCATCGCCGGCGGCGGCGAGGACGAGAGCGGCATCAACTCGGAGCTCTACGATCCCGAGCAGAACGCGTGGGTCAAGGCCGGCGCGCTCAAGACGACGCGCTACCACCACACGGCCACGCGACTGCCGGATGGCAAGGTGCTCGTCACCGGCGGCACCGACTCCGAGCACGGCGGCACGCCGCTCACGAGCGCCGAGCTCTACGATCCCACCACCGACACCTGGAGCGAGGTGGGCCCGCTCGCCGAGGGCCGTGTCCACCACTCCGCCACGCTGCTGCCGGATGGCCGGGTGCTCGTGGTGGGTGGCCAGGGCGCCGACGACCAGAGCCTCGCCACCGCGGAGCTCTTCGCGGCCGAGGCGGGCACCTTCACGTCCGCGGGCACCCTGGGCGACAAGCGCCGCTTCCACTCGGCCACGACCCTGCCCGACGGGCGCGTGCTCATCACCGGCGGCGAGGAGTCGCTCGACTTCGCGGCGGCGCCCTCGGAGCTGTACGACCCCGGCACGGGCACCTGGAGCGCCACCGGGGCGCCCTCCCAGCCGCGGCGCTACCACTCGGCCACGACGCTCGCCGACGGCACGGTGCTGGTGGCCGGCGGCTACCACGAGTCCGCGGGCGTGCTGAGCAACGCGGAGGTGTACGACCCGGCCACCGGCACGTGGGGCCAGACGCCCACCATGAGCACGGACCGCTACCGGCACACCGCCACGCTGCTGCCGAGCGGCGCGGTACTGGTGGTGGGCGGCGTGAGCAACCACGACGCCAAGGCCGCGGAGCTGTACGCCACCCGCGCGCCCCCCGCGCCGCCCCCGGAGCCGTGCGAGACGGGCAACACGTGCAGCACCGGCCTGCTCAACGCGAAGACGGGCGCGTGCGAGGCCCAGGACCGTCCGGCCAACACGGACTGCGGCAACCAGAACGTCTGTGACGGCCAGGGCACGTGCGTGCCCACGGTGCACACCACGGTGGTGACGTGCGGCTCCGGCGCGCTCACCGGGGACCAGCTCTGCCAGAAGCTCGGCTTCGGGGGCGCCGTCAGCGCCAACGGCTACTGGTGGGGCCAGTGCGCGGGCGCCGGCCTCTGCCCCGGCGGCTGGCAGGGCAGCGAGGGCCTGAGCTGCGCCAACTGGAGCCAGGGCGTGGACTGCAACGGCGAGTCCTTCTCCGGAATCCAGGCCGCCCCCTGGGGCCAGGTGCGCGAGCGCCTGGGGGATGGCACCACGCGCTTCGGCGCCGACGAGTTCCTCTCCTGCGGCGACTCCAACCCCGGCTGGACCGTGCGCGTGCGCTGCCACTACTGAGCCCCGCCCGAGCACCTCCTGGCCAAAAGGCCAGGAGCACACAACCAGTGCTGACGTACTTCTCTCTGCGTGAGATAGTCCGTCCTCAATGGTTGCCGTGCATCGAACACTCGCGCGTCCTGGAAGCAGGATTCAAGGGTGGCGCCGAATGTTTCCCGTGGCCCTTCCCTTGATACGGGGAGGGCTGCTCGTCGGCTGGCTCGCCGGAGCCATGGAGGGCGCTCGCGCGGAGGAGCCGCGAGACCCACGGGAGACGACGGTCACCGCATCGGAACCGGGAGACAAGGACCTGCCCGAGGGGCGTGCTTCCACCACCGTCCGCCGTTCCGACATCGACCGCCGTCTGCCCCGTTCCGCGCCTGACGCCCTCCGGTATGAGCCCGGGGTCTTCGTTCAGCAGACAGGCCACGGCCAGGGTTCCGCGTTCATCCGAGGGCTCACGGGCCAACAAACCCTCCTGCTCTTCGACGGCATCCGCCTCAACAACAGCACCTACCGCCAGGGGCCCAACCAGTACTTCTTCACACTCGACGCCTCCACCATCGAGTCCATCGAGGTCCTGCGAGGCGGAGGCTCGACCCGGTTTGGCTCGGACGCGCTTGGCGGCATCCTGCTCACCCACGCCTTGGAAGCGTCGCGCCCCGGGGAGGGCTTCTGGGCTCGCCCGCGCCTGCGACTGCGGGGTACGAGCGCGGACCTCGAACGCGGGGGACGACTTCAACTCGAAACCGGCCTGAGCGATCAGGTGACCTTCATCGGTGGCGTGGGTGGCCGACGGATCTCCCTCCTGGAGAGCGCGGGCCCGGTGCGCAGCCCGCTCAATGGGGCGCTTCCCGACGTGCCTCGCTTCGCCCCGGATCAACGCACGCAGTTGGGGACGGGCTTCGACGAACTCACCGCCGACGGACGGAGCGTGTGGCGGCTCGCGCCGGGCCAGACCCTTACCCTCGCCGGGTACCTCTATCGTCAGTATGACGCCCCCCGCACGGACCAGTGCGCGCCGCCCTACGCCCCCTACGACGAGTGCCTGCGCTACGAGCAGCAGTTCCGCACGCTCGCCTACGCCGCATGGAAGCGCGAGGGCTGGGGCGCCTGGGCCGAACACGTCCGGATGACCCTGTCCTGGCAGCGGCAGCACGAGCGCCGTCGCCATGACCGTCCCGCCTCCTCCGTCTACTCACTCGGCACGGACGACGTGGACACCCTGGGCCTCACTGGCCGGGTCCGGAGCCGGCCCCTCCTCGTGCCCGGAAACCACCCCCTGGTGCTCGACTCCGGCGTGGAGACGTATGTGGACCGGCTGCGCTCCGCGTCCACCACGGGCTTCACCGACGTGGACCTGACGGTGCGGCGCAGCCGAGGACAGTACCTGGAGGGCTCCTGGTACCTGTATGGCGGAGCGTTCCTCGACGGTGAACTCCAACTGCCTTGGAACCTCGTGGCGCGCGCCGGAGCACGCGCCTCCTGGATCTCCGCGCACGCTCCCGGGGATGCCGAATCTGGCTCCTCGCCCGTGGACCGGACCTGGTGGCCCCTCGTGGGACACATGGGCGCCGAATGGACTCCCTGGAGCGGATTCACCTTGCTGGCCAACGTGGATCGCTCCTTCCGCGCCCCCAACCTCGATGACCTCACGTCCCGTCAGCAGACGGGTCCAGGCTTCCAGTTCGAGAACCCCGAGCTCCAGCCGGAAAAGGCCACGACCCTCGAAGTGGGCACGCAGGTGCGCACATCCGCGGTGACCCTCCAGTTCTGGGCATTCACCCTGCTGCTGGAAGACGCCGTGGGCAAACGGCCTCGAGACAGCGCCGATTGTCCCGTGAACACGCCCCAATGTCAGGCGTCCTGGTCGCGTCTCCAACTCGTCAACGCCCGCGCGCTCTCCGAATTGAGAGGACTGGAAGCCTCCGCGCGATGGCGCGTGGTGCCCGGCCTCGCCGCCGCCGCCACCGGCGCCTGGACCTGGGGAGAAGGACCCAACCTGGGTGACCCGCCTTCCGACCCCGCCCTCCCCTTCGAGTACCGGGTGCCGTTGTCCCGCGTGCCGCCGCTCAATGGCACGCTTGAGCTCATCTGGACCCATCCCCTGGGCATGAGCGCGGGCGCCGCCATGCGCTGGGCCACGGCGCAGACCCGGCTCGCGGTCGCGGACCGCTCGGACGCACGCATCCCCCTTGGAGGAACGCCCGGCTTCGCCGTGTTCGATGCCCGCGTCTCCTACAGAAGGAGCAGCCGGTTCATCGCGGCCCTCGTCCTGGAGAACCTGCTGGACACCCCCTACCGCTACCACGGCTCGAGCGTGAATGGCCCGGCCCGTGGAATCACCCTGTCTCTCGAAGGAGCTCTGGAATGAAGACCCCCCGCGGCAAACCGCTGTCCCTCCCCCTCTCCGCGCTGACGCTGGCCGCGGCCCTCCTGGCTTGTGGCGGCGAGGACGCTCCGCCCCCGCCTGAGAATCCAGCACCCATCACCGATGAACAGGGCGAGTGCATCGAGAAGCCCACGTTCACGGAGAACGTGTCCACCTGCGCACCGCTGTCGACCGACTACCAGCCGCGCGGGGCCGGCTCCTCACAAGACACGTGGGCGGCGTGCATCTCGGATGACAACACGTACCACCGGCTCTATCCCAGCATCTCCACCATCGGCCGCGTCGCCGCATTCGAGGCGATCGCCGACGCGCTGTGGCGCAAGACGAAGGTGCCCACCGTGGAGGACTTCACGCAGGCCCGCCTGCGCTACACCGAGTCCGAAGGATTGGGCTCACGTGTGGAGCGGCGCGAGGACGTCCATTACCCATCGGCTCCCGCCGCCTGCAACTCAAGTGCATCCATTCCCACCGAGCATCCGGAGCGCTGCGTGGGTCCGGCGAAGCTGCGGCCCCTCGTGAACGAGGCCTTCGCCTCGGGCATGCGCGGAGAGACCCCGGGAGTCAACGCGGCGCGCATCGAGGCGGCCCTGCTGTGGTTCCTCTATGTGTCGCCGCTGTCCGAGGTGACGAGTTGCACCACCAAGGACGCGGACTGTGACAGCGCCTGGGCCTACTACACGGGCGGAACGACCCGGAACGAGCCCGTGGGCCTGGCCCGCTACGTGAGCGACCTGGCCCCCGAGACACATGCGCGCGCGTATGACGCGACCCTGGCGGTGCGCTGCTGGAGGGACCTGGACCGGGCCGTTCCAGCGACCAACCTCGCGTTGAGGGACCAAGCCCGCGCCCAGCTCGACACGGCCCTGCTGCGGGGCATGGCCGTCATTGTCCGCCAGCGCTTCCAGGAACTGGCGTGCACGTCTGGCGAGGCGAAGGCGGCGCGCTGGGCGTTCCTCCAGGTGCTCGTGCCCCTGATGGATCGCGAGGCACGCGCGAGAAACCCCACTCTGGCCGATGCACTCGTGAACCAGGTGGGCAAGGCCCGGCCGGACGACGTGGACGTTCCGGCCGCGCTCTCCGCCCTGGACACCCTCTTCGCGTGTCCTTGAGGGCTCGCGCCCCTCATTCCTCGACGGAAAAGAGGGGCGCGTCAGGAACTCACGGCGAGAAGATCTCCGAGGACGTCTGCGCCTCCGGAGAGCCGATTCCAGCGATCGCCAGCACCTCACCATTGAGCAGCAAGGTGAGGGAGTGCTCGTAGCGAGGCAGCTTCATCTCTCCGGCCGCGCGCCAGATGCCGGTGGCAGGGTCGTACAGTTCTGCTTCCTTGAGAATCCGCTCGTAGTCGTGATACCCGCCCGACACGAGAACATGACCTGTCTTCAGCAGCACCGCCGCATGCATGGAGCGTTTGTTATGCATGCTGGCCGCAGACGACCACTTGTGCGTGGATGGATCGAAGATCTCCACGGATTCCGCTCCCTCGACCCCCTGCTTGTTGCCGGTCACGAGCACCCGACCATCCGCCAACAGGGTCGCGGTGTGCTCGGTACGGGCCAGGCGCATGGCAAGCGTGTCCACTCCCGACCACGAACCCGTCACAGGGTCGTAAATCTCGGCCGACGCCAAGGACGTTCCTCTGGAATCAACACCCCCCACCACGAGAATCCGACCATCCTTCAGCAACGTGGCCGTGTGATCTTGACGACCCTCTCGCGGACTTCCCGTCTTCATCCAGGCATTGGTGACCGGGTCGTACAACTCCGCCGTGGCGCCCGCCATGCCCGCCCCCCCCACCACGAGAACCCGACCATTCTCCAGCAACGTCGCCGTATGCCGCACCCGAGCCATACCCATGGCCGAGGATGCAACCCACGCATCGCGGACCGGGACATATATTTCCGTGCTCATGTCCGGCCTGTCGCCAGAGCCTCCAGTCACCAGGACGCGGCCATCATTGAGCAAGGTCACCGTATGGTGCCGCCTGTCTGTGGATGGAGGAGCGGTGTCGCTCCACGTCACGGTTGCCGGATTGAATACGCGAGCGGTTTTCGTATAACCACCGACAGTGAACACCCTGCCATCGGGCAATAATGCCGACCTGTGGTATTGCACATGGCTGCACGTGGGGGGGCGGAGTCCCGTCCACCGTTCCTTCACACATGAAGGCGGGGGACTCTCCCCAACTCCAACTGGGAATGATGCTCAGGTCACTCAGTACAGGAGACTGCGTGAGGTTTTTGGTGCGGAGAACGGCTCGCACTCGCAAGTAACGGCCCGTCACACCAGCCCCCGTGAATGACACGCCACGGGTCACCGGAAAGACAGGCTGGGAAGACAAGGCTCGCGAATCATCCGAAGCTTGTACGGAGACTTCGATGGCTGTTTCCGCGGGGACCGAGCCCGCCGACTCACGATTCCAGTGGATGGTTCCCCACTGAGCGCCCAGTCTTTCTCCTTCCTGAACAACCACCCATTCACCCTGGCGGATGGTGGAATTACGGTACTGATAACCTGACATGTCCCAGTATGAGTACGGTATGCCACCTGCTGGACGAGACAACTGCACTCGCCCCGCCCCGGGGTCCACCCGGGTCACCGAATTCGTATCATAATTGGACGTCCAGATACGTTGATGATCGTCGATCGTCACACCCAAGGTGCCGCTATCCGTCGCATAGCTCTTGTTGAAGAACACGCTTCCCGTCACCCGACTGCGCCTGAAATGCAACAACTTATGCGTGCTGTAGCAAGCCACCCAGATATCGCCATTGCCGGCCACGGCCACGCCACGGGTCAATCCCGTGCAATCCGTCGAGGAACTCACGAGTATTTTTTCCTCCTTGCCCGTTTTGAAGTCCACCCGCAGCACGCCGCCTCTTCCAGGAGATTCGTCTGCCCAGCTTCCAAGCCAAGCAACGCCATCCCGGTCGACCGCGAGGCCGTAGGTGGGAGTGGACACTCCTACCTCGGCCACCACACGTCGTCCCACGGGCGCCTTGGGATCGATCTTCCTCAGTCTTTTAGCGGTCAAATCCGACGTGTAGATGAATCCTTCAGGGCCCACCGCGAGTCCATAGATATTGGCGATGGTTCCCTTTTCGGCGTTGAGATCAATCGTCTGAAGCAGGGCGCCAGTTTTGCCATCCAGCTTCCACAACTTGGATGAACTGTACCCACCCAACCAGATGTTCTGATCTCCGTCTATCGCCACGGATCGACCCAAGTCCCCCTTCTCCGCGTAATTCCGCGTCCACAGGATGCACTCATCCGCTTGACCAAGGAATTCAGGCGGCTCACGGCCAATGACGCCATCCCCGTTGACATCCCTGGATGTGTCGATCAACCCATTCCCATTGCGATCCACACAATAACCCAGCGACCCCGCGAACTTGGTGACTGTCGCACGCGTATAGGTCGTACTGTCTGTACAAAATCCGCGATTGGCGACAAAGGCATTGTCATCTCCATCCACGGTCGTGCGCGAGGGAGAATTGCAATCAGCACCAGGGATTGGCAACGTGATCCCCTGCGGGACGGAGCCATCCCAATTACGCATCAGCACAGAATGATACTTGGCCACTTGTCCGCCCGTATCCGTGCTGATCTTGGTGACAGTCCCATCGGCGAAGTTGGCCACCCACATGAAAGGGGGCGGAATCGGATTGTCGCCGAGGGTGATCTGCAACTGGTCGTCGTTTGGCGGCGCATGATCGACCCCTTTCAACTGCCCCCAATCGAAATCCGCATTCTTCGTATAGGTCTGACCCGCCAGGGCCGAGCCCATACCGCCTAACGACAGAACGCAGCTTGCAGCGATTATCTTGACTCGTCGCAGCATCACGAAAGATCCCTCACGCGTTGAATGCCTCGTCGCACCAAGGATCCTACGTACACAAATAACTCTTCAACAGTCAACACCCACAGTGAAGCCTCGCCACCTGAACAGGGCCCTTGCCCGAGTGAGCCCAGAACAGCTACGCAGCTTATGCTTCCAGCGGTTTTTCCTCGGAAAACGCATGACCGCAGACGGAGACCCGAACTGAGCGAAGCGCCATCGCACCGGGACCCGCCGCATTCTCTTGCATGGAATCACAATGTCCTCCGCAACACTTGCGGTGAACTCGCCCCACGCGGTACGCTCACGGGAAGCCACTCTCCCGGATACATGAAACAAACTTCTTTCGTCTCGTCTCTCCGACCCGGCGCCCACTGGCTTCGCATGGCCGTCCTGGCACTCTCCAGTAGTAGCGCGCGAGCCGAGCCCTCGCCCACCCCTCTTCAGGCGAATGACGCCCAAGCCCCTTTCGAGGCGAGGTCCGTGCGGCGGTTGGAGGTGTTCCGAGGCAGCAAGCCCAAGGTGGAGGACATGACCCATGTGGCGACGGGCACGCTCGTCACCGTGCTCTCCTCCGAGGGAGGGAAGAAGTGGGAGGGAAACCCGGAGGAAGTCGTGAAGGTCACGCTGGACAAGCAGAGCATCAACTACGCGTTCCGGTCCCGTCTGGAGCCCCTGGGCACGCAAGCACTGCTCTCAGACGAGGCGGCAGGTGCGATCCTCTTCGCGAAAGCACCCAAAGCCCGGCGCGGCTGGTGTGCGCGATTCACACGTCGCTTGGTCCCCTCGAACAGTTCGCGAATGCTCGTCTACTCCGCGTCCGTGGACCCCGACTGCGCGGGCTATGTGGCGTGGGTGGCGCGTTCTGGCAAGAAGGCGCGCGTCCTGGCCGCGACCCGTCGGGGCGCGATCCAGACCCTGACCGTTCACGAATTCGCCTCGGCGCCGCCGGTGCTGGAGATCACGGACTCGCTCCAAGGCGACGCGCGGCTCAATGGGGTCCGCAAGACCTTCATCCGCCTGGACAACCCCCTCTTCCAGGAGCTGCTCGCGGTGGATATCCGGCGCGATGAACTGGAGGCGACGACCAAGCGCTCGTCGCTCGCGGAGGTCGAGGTCACGCCTTCCGACCAGGGTCTGGACATCGCCGTGCGCCGCACGCGGCTCCAGGTGGACATGAACACAGGCGCCGAGAGCAACATCGAACGCGACACCCAGCACTATCAATACCTGGGGGGCAAGCTCCTGGAGAGGAAGCCCACCCGCGAGGAGTGACGCCGTCAGTCCGGAGACGAGAACTCGCGCATCCGGTCCGGACGCTCGCGGATGAAACGAAGTGTCCGCTCCACGGCCGCGTCGAACCCGGCATTCGACGACTCCTTGCGCGGATCCGCGTGGACATCCGAGGCGATCTGACTCCGGATGTCCCTGGCCCGGGCCTCGAGTCCCGCGGTCGCGAAGGCCCGCGTCACCTCCTCCATCCGCGTGGCCATGGCCATCCGGCAGTCCGCTTCCTCCATGCACCGCGCCGCGAGCAGACCCGCCACATCCCACGGGTCCTGTTCCAGGCCCGCGCCCCGCCCCGAGCGGTGACCAAACGTTTGATCGATCCCGCCCGACAGCAGCGTCCAGAGGCCCGTCGAGGGATCCCGGTACACCCGGTAGTTGTTGCGCGTGTCGAACGAGTACCCATCCCAGTGCGCGAGGACCCCCTCGATGGCCCATGTGGTGAGGAAGCGCTCGTAATCGAGGAACGCGCCCACCTGCGGGTAGAAGCCGCCCGGGGGCAGGGCCGCCAGGCGCCGCGTGAGCTCGCGCAAGGGCGCGTAACCGTCCTCCTCCCCGCCCGAGCCACACACGCCTTCGCCCGAGAGCTTGCGCTCCAGGCAGAAGCCGCTTGGATCCTCGCCCGGCCCCGGCACGTTCTCGGGAAGGAGGTCGCACCAGTACGCGCCCTCGTACAACGCGCCGTCCTTGTCCTCGAACCAGCGCGCCAGGAACCTGCGGTCGATCGACTCCACATGCGTGTAGAGGCCCCAATATTCGCCATTGACGAACATCCGCACCGACGCGACCCGGGGTGCCGGCATACCCAACGCCCGGAAGAACGCGTACCCCAGCCGCGCGTTCATCTGCGTGGGGTCCTGCACGTTGCTGTCGAAGGTGAGGTTCTTCCGTCCGAACAGCTCCCGTGACTTCGGACAGCCGGGCGCCGAGGGATCGTCCCACTCCAAGTCCACCTTGAAGGACGCCTTGCCCTCGAGCGTGCGCGCCGAGCCACAACCGCCCTTCACGTGCACGCCCACGTTCTCGAAGACCCGCTCGCCCAGGCGCAGGGTGGCCCGGTGGTCCTCACGCGTGTGCGGGACACAGTCGGGCGGCACGGCCTCCGCGTTCATCGCGGCCCAGGACGCCGGAGGGATGTCGAGATGGAACTCCAGCACGCGCGTTTCATCGAAGAGTTCTCCGGAGGAGTCATCCGCGCGGAAGAAGCGCCAGGCGCTCCACCCGCCCCAGACCTCGCATGACGCGGGTGCGTAGCCGTAGCGCACCCGCGCCGCGTACCGCTTCCGCTCGGACAGCGTCCCCTTGCCGCCCACGAACGAGCCCTCGGCCAGCCGTGCCTGGGTGAGCGAGGCCGGCGCCTCCCTCGAGGCGGACCAGATAAGCCCCAGCGGCGCGTCACCCTCCATGGACCAGAGCTCGAACCGCGCCCGCGTGGGCACCGCGCTCCCGGAAGCCGACGCCTCCCCCACCTGGAGCGTCAGCGCCTCCGCGGAGACCCACGCCTCCGCCACCGGCCAGGAGAGCGTCGGCGCGGAGGGCAGCGGCGCGGGCACCTCACACGCCGCTCCCACCGGAGGGGGTGGCGGTTGCGCGGGTCCCTTCGGCACGGAGGGCGGCCAGGGCGACACGTCCTCGGAGCGCTCGGAGCCCTCTGGCTTCGGGAGAGAACACGCGGCGAGCACGGTGATCAGACCAGCCAACAGGAGTGTCTTCCTCACGGCGGGCAAGGTGCGCCGCCTCATTCCACCAAGCAGGACGCTCGCCAGGACTGGCCCTCCTCCTGCCGAGCAAGCAGGGGCCGAGGACCCCGCCATGACTGTCTTGTGGATGGGGAAAGGCCCCGACTTCCGAACGAATGAACACTCCAGCCAGGGACCCCACCATGGACCACACACACCCACTTGGAGTGCTTCCACATGTTGTCCTGGTCCACGACCCTGGCGTTGCTGATGCTGTCCACCTCGGGAGCTGCTGGCTCCGATACCCCGGAGCCGCGGGTGGGCGGCAAATGGCTGCCCTGCGGACGGACGGCGGCGCTGCGCGGGGACCTGTTGCCGGGGCTGGCCGGCTCGCACCCGCGCGAGCTGGTGGATGGGCTGCGCGGCCGCATGTTCTTCACCGCGGATGACGGGGAGCACGGCCGCGAGCTGTGGGCGAGCAGCGGGCCCGGCGGGGTGGGCACCCATCTGGTGAAGGACATCCTGCCAGGCGCGGAGAGCTCGGGCGCCCGGGAGCTGGTGCAGATGGGGGGCACCACCTACTTCGTCGCGAACGACGGCGAGCACGGCGCCGAGCTGTGGAAGAGCGATGGCACCGACGTGGGCACGGTGCTGGTGAAGGACGTGTGGCCGGGGCAGGCGGGCGCGGGGCCCCAGGAGCTCCTCGTCGTCAACGGCGTGCTCTACTTCACCGCGGACGACGGGGTGAACGGCCGCGAGCTGTGGCGCAGCGATGGCACCGAGGCGGGCACCGCCCTCCTGCACGAGCTGGTGCCCGGCCCGGGTGACGCGGGCCTCCACCAGCTCACCTCCTGGAGCCGCCAGCTCGTCTTCGTCAGCAACGACGCGCAGGGCCGGCCCACGCTCTGGAAGAGCACCGGCCTCATCAACGGCCTGACGCCGCTGTTCAGCTCCACGATGGAGACGGCCTTCTCGACGCTCACGCCGGTGAACAACCGGCTCTTCTACCTGCACCACCTGGGCCGGGGCGCCACGGACCTGTACGTCACCGACACCAAGACCTGGCGCAGCACCGCCCTGCGGCGCTTCACCGGCACGCCGCCGCATGACCTGACGGCGATGGGCGGCGGGCTGTACTTCGGCGCGGGCGCCGGGGGGTTCGACACGGACAGCCTCGGGGACGAGCTGTGGAAGAGCGATGGCACGGCCCAGGGCACGGTGCTCGTGGCGGACATCGCCCTGGGCCCGGCCGGCTCCTCGCCCGCGTCGCTCGTGGTCGCCGGGGAGCGGCTCTACTTCAGCGCGGACGACCAGGCGCGCGGCCGGGAGCTGTGGACGAGCGACGGCACCGCCGTGGGCACCACGCTCGTGGTGGACCTGCGGCCGGGCGCGGAAGGCGGCGAGCCCCGCGGCCTCGTGGCCCTGCAGAACCACCTGTTCTTCTCCGCGCGGGTGTCGGGCCTCGGCCACCAGGCCTGGACGAGCGACGGCACGGCGGAGAACACCTGGCCGCTCGACGCGGTGGCCATCCACCTGCAGGACGCCGAGCCCCGCCTGTTCGCCCGCTCGAGCTGGGACGTCTTCTTCATCGCCAATGACGGGGTGCACGGCCACGAGCTGTGGTCCCTGCCCTTCCGGCCCCAGGACAGCTGCGCTCCCGCGCCCGCACCCTGAAGACTGGAGAAACTTCTTCCCCGCCCAACGTCCGCCGCCGTAACTCTTACTGCCCTCCGGGGCAGGTTCCGGCCCGGGCCGCGTCCAACCCCTTGAAATCAGGAGCCTCGCCAGGCCCGCGGACCCTGGCACGCGCCCTGCTATAGGACTCACGCAAGAAGTCAGGGCGGGTCGGACGGGGCAAGACGGGCGGGGCGGGGCGGGACGGGCGGGGCAGGACGGGCGGCGGGGTTGGACGGGCGGGACGGGGCGAACATTTTCAGAGCGGGAACCGAGCTGTAACGGGGGCAGGACCACTTCGGGGGAAGTGAGAGCAAAGGGCATCCGTCGGGGAGGGGTCGCTGGGGGCGGCTCCTCCCCGATTCTTTTGCGGGCCGCTCCCGCTCCATCCCCAACGGGAAATTCCAGTCGCGCGCGCACGAACCACCCCTTCCGAACATCCTTCTGGCGAATTCGTCCGGACCCTCGGTGTGGGCCCCGTAAGGTGCGGGGCCTTCCGCAAAGGGGAGCCACGCGGCACCGACCCCGCCGCGTGCACACACCGGATGAACACCAAGAACCTGGGACTCGCAGTTCTGGCGGCGCTGGGCCTCAACGCCTGCAATGGAGATGTCAAACCCACGCCGCCGGCGCCCGCGCCGGAGCCCGTGCGCGAGGACGCGGTGCGCGACCACCTGGAGTCGCTGCGCGGCAACGCCTCGGCGATGCTCAACTTCTTCTACGAGATGCCCAAGGGCGCGGACCTGCACAGCCACACCTCGGGCGCCATCACCACCGAGAAGCTCATCCAGTGGGGCGCCGAGGACGGGGCGTGCGTGAACACGACGACCTACGTCGCCAGCAACCCGTGCGCCGCGGGCACCACGCCCCTGTCGCGCGCGTGGGAGGACGCGGCCTTCCACGACGCCGTGCTGGGCGCCTGGTCCATGGAGAACTTCCAGGGGCCGCTGCTCGACGCCCACCAGCACTTCTTCGACGCCTTCGGCAAGTACGGCGCGGTGCAGCTCGACTCGCGCAACGACGACAGCTACGCGGACATCGTCTCGCGCGCCGGGCACCAGAACCAGGTGTACGTGGAGCTGATGCAGGGCTTTGGCGCGAGCACGGGCGGCCGGCTCGCCGAGGGGCTCTTCCGCCCCGGCGACGCCTGGGACAAGGCGACGCTGCTGGCCAAGCGCGAGCAGCTCATCGCCCTGCCCGACTTCCAGGCCTCCCTCACCCGCCAGGCCGACAGCATCGCCGCCACGATCAAGGGCATGCGCGAGCTGCTCAAGTGTGACACGGCCCAGGCCGACCCCGGCTGTGACGTGGAGCTGCGCCTGCTGTCCTCGGCCAACCGCACCGCGGAGCGCGCCAACGTGTTCGGCCAGTGGGTGCACGCCTACGAGCTGGCCCAGCGCGTGCCCCAGGTGGTGGGCGTCAACCTCGTGTCCCCCGAGGAGAACGAGAAGTCGCTCGCCTACTACGAGGACGAGATGTTCGCCCTGGGCACGCTCGACGACTTCAACGATCAGACGGCGGGCCGCAAGACGGTCCACATCTCGCTGCACGCCGGTGAGCTCATCCCCGCGGTGCTCAAGTCGCAGGACCAGCAGCACCTGCGCTTCCACATCCGCCAGGCCGTGGAGAAGGCCCACGCGGAGCGCATCGGCCACGGCGTGGACGTGCTGGGCGAGACCGCCGGCGATGGCGCGCAGGACCTGCTCAACGACATGCACGAGCTGGGCGTGCTGGTGGAGATCTGCCTGACGTCCAACCGCGTGCTGCTCGGCGCGGCGGGAGACAAGCACCCGCTCGCCTCCTACCTGAACAACAAGGTGCCGGTGGCCCTGGCCACGGATGACTCGGGCATCCTGCGCGGCGACATCACCCAGGAGTACCTGGCGGCCTTCACGGACCAGAAGCTCGACTACACGGTGCTCAAGCACATGGCGCGCGCGAGCCTCCAGCACGCCTTCGTGGAGGGCGACAGCCTCTGGGCCCAGCGCGACGACTTCACCAAGCCGGTGGGCGCCTGCGCCCAGGACACGCTCGGCCAGGAGGCCACGTCGGCCGGCTGCCAGGCGTTCCTCTCGGCCCACAAGCGCGCCGCGCTGCAGTGGAAGCTGGAGACGCAGCTGGTCACCTTCGAGAGTCAGTTCGTGAAGTAGCCCCACCCCGCAGTCGCTCAGGAGGAGTCGCGCCATGCCGCCCCGCCCGTATCGCATCGAGGTCGCTCCGGAGGTCCTCACGGATCTCCACCGCCGTCTGGACGCCACGCGCTATGCGGAGCCGCTGCCTGGCGCCTCCTGGGCCCATGGCGCCGACGTCACCTACGTGCGCGAGCTGTGCGCGCACTGGCGCCACAAGTACGACTGGCGCGTGCACGAGGCGGCGCTCAACCGCTGGCCTCAGTTCCTGTGCGAGGTGGACGGGGTGGACCTCCACTTCTGGCATGTGCGCGGCACGGGGCCCTCGCCCCTGCCGCTGCTGCTCACCCACGGGTGGCCCGGCTCCCTCCTGGAGTTCCACCACCTCATCGGCCCCCTGACGGACCCCGCCGCGCATGGAGGCGACGCGGCGGATGCCTTCGACGTGGTGATTCCCGCCCTGCCCGGCTACGGCTTCGGCGGCAAGCCGCGCGAGCCCGGGTGGAACGCCACGCGCGTGGCGGCGGCGTTCGACCAGCTCATGACGCGGGAGCTCGGCTACGGGCGCTACGGCGCGCAGGGCGGGGACTGGGGCGCCATCGTCACCATGGAGCTGGGCCGCAACCATGGCGCCCACCTGGCGGGCATCCACCTCAACATGCCGCTCGCCGGGCCGCCTCCGGGACAGGAGCGGAGCGCCGAGGCCCAGGCGTATGGCCAGCGCATGGCCGCGCACCAGGCGAACGAGGCCGGCTATTCCCACGTGCAGGGCACCAAGCCGCAGTCGCTCGCCATCGCCCAGGCGGACTCCCCGGCGGGGCTCGCGGCGTGGATCGTCGAGAAGTTCCGCACCTGGAGCGACTGCGACGGCGACGTGGAGCGCCGCTTCACCAAGGACTGGCTGCTGACGAACCTGATGTTCTACTGGGCGCCCAACAGCATCGCGAGCGCCGCCAACCTTTACTACGAGACCTTTGGCGCGGGCCTGCCGGGCCTGACCGAGCCGGTGCGCGTGCCCACGGCCGCCGCCCTCTTCCCCAAGGAAATCCTCCAGGCCCCGCGCTCCTGGCTGGAGCACCGCTACGACCTGCGGCGCTACACGGAAATGCCGCGGGGCGGGCACTTCGCCGCCGTCGAGGAGCCGCAGCTCTTCCTCGACGACGTGCGCGCGTTCTTCCGCGCGCTCCGGTAGGAGAGGACGGCGGGGGCCCCGTCTCCGAGCGGACCCCCGCGTCCCCCTCCCCTCCAACTACCGCAAGTTCCAGGTCTGGTTGCCGCCGCCGTGGCAGGCGTACTGGACCAGCTTGGCGCCGTCGTCGACCGAGGAGTTCTGCACGTCGATGCACTTGCCGCTGTTGACGTTGGCCAGCGCGTAGCCGCCATTGCTGCTGTTCAGGCGGAAGGCCTGGGCGGCGGTGCCGTTGCAGTCCCACTGCTGCACGATGCCGAAGTCCGCCGTGCTGGAGTTGGAGATGTCCAGGCACTTGCCGCTGTTGACGTTGACCAGGCTGAAGGCGCCGTTGCTGGCCGCCTGGAGGCGGAAGGACTGGGCGGTGGTGCCGTTGCAGGCCCACTGCTGCAGCTGCGTGCCGCTGGCGGTGTTGGAGCCCGGCACGTCCATGCACCGGCCGCTGTGCTGCGCGGTCAGGCTCACGATGCTGCCGTCCTGGGGACCCGAGGGCGGAGGCGTCGTGCCGCCGCCGGGCACCGTGCCGTCACTGCACGTGTTGGTGCCGGAGCCGCCGCCCGGGAAGGTGACGCGCACGGAGGCCTTGTCCGCCGACTGCGACAGCACGGAGATGCTCACGCGGCCGTTGGGATCCTGGAAGGTGCGGCCCGCGGTGAGGCGGGGATCGCGGTGGGTGTTGGGGTAGTTGGGCGCCATGTCCAGGAGCAGCGGGTTGCGGTTGCCGGAGGTGGAGCGGAAGTCCTGCGCCACGTCGATGTGCACGCCGGTGTCCTTCTCGGGAGCGCCGCTCGGGCCCGCGTTGAACGAGGCGCGCGCCGGGTTGCGGTACTCCACCCAGAAGTACAGGGGCTTGCCGTCCACCGTGTCGCCCGTGGGGACCTGCAGGGACTGGATGCCGTTGGACGCGCTCTGGATGGGCACCAGGTCATACGTGGCATCGCGCGAGACGCGCACGTTGTTGCACTTGTCCAGCCACAGCATGGTGGACTTCTGGAAGGCGTTCATGTGCCCCAGGCCGCCGCCCATGGTGTTGAAGGCGTTGCCGTACTCGTCCGGAGGACAGGCCGAGTAGGGGTTGGCCTTGTAGGCCGAGCCCGTGCCACAGCGCGCCGTGGACGCGTGCCCCAGGCCGAAGCCGTGGCCGAACTCGTGCGCGAAGGCGTTGGGGTCCGTGCAGGTGTAGAGGCTGCCGTCACCGAACGCGTTGCCCGCCGCCGGGGGCCGGCCCACCCAGGCGAGGCCGCAGGCACAGTCGGTGAAGCCCGGGTTGTTGGGGATGACGAAGCCCACGTGCGCGTAGACGCTGAGGTCCCGGCCCGCGGCCTTGGCCGCCGCCCGCGCGGCGTTGGCGATGGTGTCCAGGTTGCAGTTGGCCGGCTTGGCCACGTTCAGCGGCGCCAGCGCGTCGCCCTGCACCGTCCACGCGCCGTAGGACAGTTCCTTGTAGTACGCGGCCACCGTGTCCAGGCGCTGGCGCGACGTGGTCGTGTCGATGCGCGCCGTGGTGCCGGGGAACACCAGCGGGAGGATGGCCACGCGCACCGTGCGGGGCGTGCCACTCACCAGCGCGTCCTGGGACGTCACCAGGTCCGACGTGGACTTCACCACCTCGAGTGCGTGCACCTGCAGCCGCTCACCCACCTGACCGGGCTGGCCGCTCGCGAGCGCATCCGCGCGCTCGGCCTGGATGATGACGCGGTCGCCGGGGTGGGCCGTCGGCTCGCCGTCGAACGACAGCTCGAAGCTCCGCCCGTCCGCCGTCTGCAGGCCATAGCCCATGCGGTGCGAGCCGTCCGCGTGGTCCACGGAGAACATGCGCAGCTCGCCCTCGTACACCGGCCGCGCCTCCTGCGCGCCCGAGCACCCCAACGCCAGGCCCAACGTCAGCCCCAGGGCCTTCCGGAAGCCCCCAGCAATCCCTCTCACATCCCGAGCAACGCGCATGTCTGTCCCCTTCTCCGCGGAGGGGCGGCCACGCCCCAGGTCCAAGCCGCGGCAAGGTACAGCACGCCTCCTCTCTCAGGAAGAGGAAAACGTGTTTAAACAGTAATTCAAAATTAAACCCGAAAAAGTGTGAGCCGCTCTCGGCCTACCAGAAGCCTTGCGTGAGCAGGATGTCCGACACGCGCTGCATGCGCTTCTCGTACGCGGCGAAGAAGGCACTGGCCTGGGCGTGTGTGGGATTGCGCCAGAGCAGCTGGGTGCCGGAGTCGCCCGAGGCGCGCTCGCACAGGATGAAGGCCCGGCGGACATCTTCCACGCTGTCGAAACGCAGGGCATCGAGCAGCAGGGGATTCTGGCTGGTGAGGAAGGCCTGGCGCTCGCCCACTTCCTGGAGGCAGGCGGGAATCCATTCCGGGTGCAGGCCCGCCACCAGGTCATCCGCGATGATGATGTCCCGCGAGGCGTCCGCGTAGGCGAGGAAGGACAGGAGCCGCTTCTGCCCATGGCCGAGCAGGTCATGGGACACCTCCTCGCCGGGCTTCTTGAAGAAGAAGCGCAGGTTGTTCAAGCGCACCACCTGCTGGCCCGGCGCGGGGCCCAGGCGCTCGACGTCGAAGCGCGCCGCGGCGGACTCGTAGCCAAGGATGGCCGCCGCCCGGTCCAGGAAGGCCAGCGGCGAGGTCTCCGACGTGCCCTCGGGCACCGGGCCCCGGAGGATGGTGAAGAAGGACTGGGGGAATTCCTCGGGACCCCGGGGGGATTTGACGCGGTAGCCCGCGCGCACCAGCTCGAACTCCAGCTCCATCAGGCGCTGCAGGCGCTCGGTGCCCTCGTCCAGCCGGTACGCCCCCACGATGCGCGTGGCGAGGATCTCCTGGGCCAGCGCCTTGGACTCCGCGTCCGGGCGGGCCATCATCAGCGCCAGGCCCAGCGACCAGATGGGATCTCCCGGGAAGACCCGATCCACGCGGCTCTGGGGCTCCTCGCCGTCCAGGAAGATGTCGTTGGGGAGCACCCGGAAGCGCCGCGTCGGCTGGCCCTTTTTCTCGATGAAGAACGTGTCGGCCCGTTGGAGCACCGACAGCGTCTCGCTCACGAACTCGCCGGACACCATGGACACCGAGGGCTGCTCCACGCGCGAGCAGGACAGGGTGTGCTCGACCTCGAGCGCGGTGCCGGCGATGCGGCAGCGCACCTCCAGGGCGTCGTCGCGCAGCCCCTCCTCGGCGCCCAGGGTGGCCGACAGCAGGCGCAGGAGGGTGCTCTTGCCTGTCCCGTTGCGGCCGAGCACCACGTTGAGGCCCGGGCGGAACTCCAGGGTGGTGGGCGCCACGTTGCGGAACTTGTCGATGCTGAGCGTCGTGAGCTTGTTCATCGTCCGACGGACCGCACCACACGCTCCGGGGAGGGTCAAGCGGGGGGACGACCTGTGGCGCGCGAGGGCGGGGCATGATTTCTATCGCCCATGTCGTCCTCGACCCTCGCCGCGCTGGAAGCCTCGATTCGCCGGGACCTGGAGCACCTGGACTACCCCAAGCGCTCCTGGGTCCTCCCCCGCCAGACCCGGGAGGGCCGTGCGGTGCTGGACGTGCTCGTCGTGGGCGGCGGGCAGAGTGGCCTGGCCGCCGCGTTCGGCCTGATGCGCGAGAAGGTGACGAACCTGCTCGTCGTGGACGACAGCCCCGCGGGCCTCGCCGGTCCCTGGAAGACGTTCGCGCGGATGATCACCCTGCGCACCCCCAAGCACGTCACCGGCCCGGACCACAACCTGCCCAACCTCTGCATCCAGAGCTGGTACGAGGCGCAGTACGGCGAGGAGGCCTGGAAGTCGCTCGGCCTCATCCCCAAGGAGCTGTGGGCGGACTACCTGCACTGGTACCACCGCCTGCTGGGCATCCCCGTGCGCCACGAGACGCGGGTGGGCGCGCTCACCTGGCTGCCCGAGGAGGGCTGCTTCGCCGTGCCGGTGAAGCCCTCGCGGGGCGAGGGCGCCGGGGAGACGCTGCTGGCGCGCAAGGTGGTGCTCGCCATGGGCATCGACGGCTCGGGGCGCTGGGAGGCGCCGTCCGCGGTGACGCACCTGCCGCGCGCGCTGTGGGCCCACACCCAGGAGGCCATCGACTTCGAGGCGCTGCGTGGCAAGCGCGTGGGCGTGCTGGGCGCGGGCGCCTCGGCGTTCGACAACGCCTCGGTGGCGCTCGAGCGGGGCGCGGGCGCGGTGCACCTGTTCTACCGCCGCAAGACGCTGCCCACGGTGAACGCCTACCGCTGGGCCGAGTTCGTGGGCTTCCTCAAGCACCACGGCGACCTGCCGGACGCGGACCGCTGGCGCTTCATCCGCCGCATCATGGAGATGGGGCAGTTGCCGCCCACCGACACGTACCGCCGGGCGCGCGCCTTCCCCCAGTTCCACCTGCACCCGGAGAGCCCCTGGCTGAGCACGCGCGCCGTGGGCGACGCCGCCGAGGTGACCACGCCTCAGGGCACCTTCACCTTCGACAAGCTCATCATCGGCAGCGGCACGGTGACGGACCTGCGGCTGCGGCCGGAATTGGCGAACCTGGTGGAGGACATCGCGCTGTGGAAGGACCGCTACACGCCTCCGCCCGCCGAGGCCCATGAGGACCTGGGCCGCCACCCCTACCTGGGCCCGGCGTTCGAGTTCCAGGCGAAGCAGCCCGGCCAGGCGCCCTGGCTCGCGTCGGTCTTCAACTACACCTTTGGCGGCTTCGTCTCGTTGGGCCTGGGCGGCGCGAGCATCTCCGGCATGAAGTACAGCCTGCCGCGGCTCGTGTCGGGCATCACCCGGCAGCTCTACGTCGAGGACAAGGACGCCCACTTCGCTTCCCTGATGAAGTTCGATTTGAAGGAGTTCGAGCCATGAGCCAGGACCAGGTGCTGCGCGGCGAGCGCGTCGTGACGGACACGGGCGTGCGCCCCGCGGCGGTGGTGGTGCGCGGCGGCAAGGTGGCCGCGGTGGTGGGCCCCACGGAGATTCCCTCGGGACTGCCGGTGACGGACGTGGGCCCCAAGGTCCTCATGCCCGGCGTGGTGGACAGCCACGCGCACATCAACGAGCCCGGCCGCACCGAGTGGGAGGGCTTCGAGACGGCTACCCGCGCGGCGGCCGCCGGCGGCATCACCACCGTGGTGGACATGCCGCTCAACTCCATTCCCGCCACCACGTCGCTCGCGGCGCTGCGCACCAAGACCGCCGCCGCCGAGGGCCACTGCGCCATCGACCACGGCTTCTGGGGCGGCGTCATCCCCGGCAACACGGACGAGCTGGAGGCGATGATCGACGCCGGCGTCACCGGCTTCAAGTGCTTCCTCATCCAGTCCGGCGTGGACGAGTTCCCCCACGTGACGCGCGAGGACCTGGAGCGCGCCATGCCGGTGCTCGCGCGCCGGGGCGTGCCGCTCATCGTCCACGCGGAGATGACGGACGCGGAGGGCCAGCCCGAGGGAGACACGCGCACCTACCAGAGCTACCTCGCCTCGCGCCCGCGCCAGTGGGAGGACGACGCCATCCGCATGATGGTGGAGCTGTGCCGCAGGCACCGGGGCCCCGTGCACATCGTGCACCTGTCGTCCTCGGACGCGCTGAAGGACATCGCCGCCGCCAAGGCCGAGGGCCTGCCCTTCACCGTGGAGACGTGCCCGCACTACCTCACCTTCGACGCGGAGCACATCCCCGACGGCGCCACCTGGTTCAAGTGCGCCCCGCCCATCCGCGAGTCGGAGAACCGCGAGCGGCTGTGGGAGGGCCTCGCGCGCGGCCACATCGACATGGTGGTGTCGGATCACTCGCCCTGCACGCCCGCGCTCAAGCACCTGGAGCACGGCGACTTCGGCAAGGCGTGGGGCGGCATCGCCTCGCTCCAGTTCAGCCTGCCCGCGGTGTGGACGGGCATGCGCGCGCGCGGCCACGGGCTGGAGCAGCTCGTGCGCTGGATGTGCCACGCCCCCGCGAAGCTCACCGGCCTCACGGGCCAGAAGGGCTCGCTCACCCCGGGCGCGGACGCGGACTTCCTCGTCTTCGACCCGGACGCCCCCTTCACCCCGGACGCCTCGGGCGTGCTGCACCGCCACAAGCTCACCCCCTACGCCGGTCGGCCACTCGTGGGCGTGGTGGAGCAGACGTGGGTGCGCGGCCAGAAGGTCCACGAGCGCGGCGCCCCCGCCCCCGCCCCCACCGGCCAATGGATTCGCCGCCCCCAGACGGCGCGGCCCGTGAAATAAAGCAGTCCTCCCCAAGGAGAACCCGACCCCATGAACGCACCCGAGGAAGGCAAGGTCCGCGTCGCCTTCGCCGAGCTCATCGACCTGGCCGCCGAGAAGGTGGGTGGCCGCGCCCTGTACGCCAACGACGAGTTCTTCGCCGGCAAGGAGAACCTGCTCAAGCCCGGCCGTGGCGTCTTCATCCCGGACAAGTACACGGAGTTCGGCAAGTGGATGGACGGCTGGGAGACGCGCCGCAAGCGCGCGCTGCCGGGCCATGACTTCTGCATCCTCCAGCTCGGCCTGCCGGGCACCATCCGCGGCGTGAACGTGGACACCAACCACTTCCTCGGCAACTTCCCCGAGTACGCCTCGGTGGATGCCCTGGAGGTCCACGGGGACGTGACGGTGGACTCGCTGCTCGGCGCCACGTGGACGCCCATCGTCCCGCGCACCAGGCTCGTGGGCGGCACGCAGAACTACATCCCCGTGGGCAGCGAGCAGCGCTGGACGCACCTGCGGCTCAACATCTTCCCGGACGGCGGCGTGGCGCGCTTCAAGGTGCACGGCGTGGTGCGGCCAGACCTGGTGAAGCTGCGCGCGGGCCAGCGCGTGGACCTGGCGGCGGCGGAGAACGGCGGCACCGTCGTCACCTGCAACGACTCCTTCTTCGGCCCCAAGGACAACCTCATCCTCCCCGGTCGCGCGGCCACCATGGGTGACGGTTGGGAGACGCGCCGCAAGCGCGTGCCGGGCTTCGACTGGATCGTCGTGAAGCTCGCCGTGCCCGGCCACATCGAGCACCTGGAGGTGGACACCAACCACTTCAAGGGCAACTTCCCCGACATGTGCTCGCTGGAGGGCTGCACCCTCACCGAGGAGGTGCTCGACTTCGCCAACGCGCGCGACATCGCGTGGACGGAGATCCTCCCCAAGACGAAGCTCCAGGCGAGCCATCAACACCACTTCGAGGGCGAGGCGCTGCGTGCCCGGGGCCCCTTCACCCACGTGCGGCTCAACATCTTCCCGGACGGAGGCATCAGCCGCCTGCGGGTGAACGGGCGGGTCGCGTGAGCCGGCTCGCGTGGCTCAACGGGCTGTCCGCCGAGGAGGCCCGGGCGGAGTTCCTGCGCTGCTGTGGCGTGCGCACCTGGGCCGAGGCCATGGCCCGGGCGCGGCCCTTCGCGAGCGACGCCGCGCTGTACCAGCAGGCCGACGCGCACTGGGCCGCCACGGGGCCCGCTGAGTGGCGCGAGGCGATGGAGCACCACCCGCGCATCGGCGACGTGTCGCGGCTGCGCGAGAAGTACAAGGCCACCGGGGCCTGGAGCGAGCAGGAGCAGCGCGGCATGCAGGGCGCGGGCGAGGACGTCATTCAAGCGCTCGCCGACGGCAACCGCGACTACGAGGCGCGCTTCGGCTTCATCTTCCTCGTGTGCGCCACGGGCAAGAGCGCCGGGGAGATGCTCGGCCTGTTGCGCGCGCGGCTGGACAACCCGCCCGAGCAGGAGCTGCGCATCGCGGCGGGCGAGCAGGCGAAAATCACCCGCATCCGACTGGAGAAGCTCCTCGCGCCATGAGCACCCTGTCCACCCACGTCCTCGACACGCAGTGGGGCCGCCCCGCCGCGGGCGTCCCCATCACCCTGGAGCACCAGGCCGCCGACGGCTGGCGGGAGCTGGCCCGGGGCACCACCAACCCGGACGGCCGCGTGCGCGACTTCCTCCCGGCCAGCACGCGCCTGGAGCCCGGCATCTACCGGATGACGTTCCACACCGCCGAGTACTTCCGGGCCCAGCAAACGAAGGGCTTCTACCCGTACGTCGCCGTGGTGTTCGAGCTCGCCGCGCCCGAGGAGCACTACCACGTGCCCCTGCTGCTCAGCCCCTTCGGCTACTCCACTTACCGGGGAAGCTGAGGCCCCCGCCATGACGAGCCCCGCCTTCGGCCCCACGCACCTCGCCACCGTCCGGGCGACCCTGGAGCATGCCCACCGGGAGCTCGCCCGGCACACGCCCCACACCGTGCCGGGCCGCCAGCCCGTGCACACGCTGTACGGCGGGGCCCACCTGTTCAAGGCGGACACGGCGCGCAAGATGGGCCAGCGCGCCCTGGAGGCCATGAGCACGTACGCGCCGGATCCGCACGCGCTCGCCCAGTGCCTGGAACTGGACGAGGCCCTCGCCGCGCGGGTCCACGCCCGGGTCGTCGCCAAGCTGCGGCACGAGCCCGTGGAGGACCTCCGCATCGACTTCGAGGACGGCTATGGCCCTCGGACGGACGCGGAGGAGGACTCCCACGCCGAGGCCGCCGCGCGCGAGGTGGCCCGGGGACTGTCCGACGGCGGCCTGCCGCCCTTCCTCGGCATCCGCGTGAAGCCCCTGCACCCGGCGCGCTTCGAGCGGAGCACCCGCACCCTGGACCGGTTCTTCACCACGCTCATCGCCACCACCGGGGGCCGGCTGCCCCAGCCCTTCATCGTCACCCTGCCCAAGGTGACCACGCCCGAGGAGCCCGCCGCCCTGGCGCACCTGCTCGAGCTCGTGGAGACGCACCACGGCCTGCGCCCGGGCAGCATCCAGGTGGAGCTGATGGTGGAGTCGTCCCACGCGCTGTACGGCCCGGACGGACGGCTGGTGCTGCCCGCGCTGGTGGAGGCGGCCCGGGGCCGGTGCGTGGGCGTGCACCTGGGCCCCTACGACTACACGGCCAGCATGGACATCACCGCCGAGCACCAGCGGCTCACCCACCCGGCGTGCGACTTCGCCCGGGACGTGATGCAGGTGGCGCTTGCGGGCCGGGGCCTGGCGCTGGTGGACGGCCCCACGAGCCTCTTGCCCGTGGGCCCCCACAAGCCGGGCGAGGCGCCCCTCACGGAGGCCCAGCGCGAGAAGAACCGCCAGGCCGTGCACCGCGCGTGGCGGCTGATGCACGCCAACGTCCGCCATGCGCTCGCGCGGGGCTTCTACCAGGGGTGGGACCTGCACCCGGCCCAGCTCCCCATCCGCTACGCGAGCGTGTACGCCTTCTTCCTGGAGGGCCTGGAGGCCGCCACGCTGCGGCTCAAGTCCTTCGTGGCCCAGGCGGCCCAGGCCACGCGCCTGGGCGGAGTGTTCGATGACGCCGCCACGGGACAGGGGCTGCTCAATTCCTTCCTGCGCGGGCTCGCGTGTGGCGCTATCACTGCCGAGGAGGTCCGCGCCACGGACCTGACGGTGGCGGAGCTGCACGAGCGCTCCTTCACCCGCATCATCGAGCAGCGCCGCGGTTGACCCCTTTCCCCTCCCCTGGAGAACCCCCATGGACAAGAACATCGAGAACCTGCCGCTCAAGCGCATCGACGGCTCGGAGACCACGCTGGGCGCCTGGAAGGGCAAGGTGCTCCTGCTCGTCAACGTGGCGTCCAAGTGCGGCCTGACGCCCCAGTACGAGGGCCTGGAGAAGCTGCACGAGCAGTACCAGGGCCAGGGGCTGGTGGTGATGGGCTTTCCCGCCAACGAGTTCGGCGCGCAGGAGCCGGGCAGCGACGCGGAGATCCAGGAGTTCTGCCGCTCGAACTTCGGGGTGGCCTTCCCCATGTTCTCCAAGATTGTCGTGAAGGGCCCGGGCCAGCACCCGCTCTACCACTACCTGACGCACACCCGGCCGGACGCGTGGTTCCCCGAGCACAGCCAGTTCCGCGCGCGCATGGAGAAGTACGGCATGAAGCGCGAGGCGATGCACGAGGTGCACTGGAACTTCGAGAAGTTCCTGGTGAGCCGCGAGGGCGAGGTGGTGGGCCGCTTCTCGCCGGACACCACGCCCGAGGATCCCACTTTCAAGCAGGCCCTCGAGGCGGAGCTGGCCAAGGCCTGAGCGCGCGGACCGCGCTCCCTCAAGCGGCGGGCGTCGGCAGCGTGATGAGGAACTCGGTGAACTGACCGGGCACCGAGGCGACGCGCAGCTCGCCCTGGTGGCGCTTCACGATGTCGTAGCTGATGGAGAGGCCGAGCCCCGTGCCCTCGCCCGGCGATTTGGTCGTGAAGAAGGGATTGAAGATCCGCTCCACGATGTCCGCGGGGATGCCGGTGCCATTGTCGCGGATGCGCACCAGGACGCGCCCGTCCACCCGCTGCGTGCGCACGGTGAGTTCCGGACGGTAGCCCGGCTCCCCGGTGTGGTGCCGCGCGGCCATCGCGTAGAGCGCGTTGTCGACGAGGTTGATGAACACCCGTGTGAGCTCGCTGACGACGAACATCTGCATCCCCACCGCCGGGTCATAGTCCTCGGTGAGCGTCAGGTCGAGGCCCGGCCTCCGGTCGCGCAGGTCGAGGGTCGTGAGCTTCACCGTCTCCGCCACCAACGCGTTCAGGTCGGCATGGGCGCGGTCACCCCCCGCGCCCCAGGAGTGCTGCAGCATGGTGGTGATGATGCCGTCGGCGCGCTGACCATGGACGCGGATGGCAGTGGCGTTCTTGCACAGATTTGCGAGGGCGCTCCGCGCCTCGTCGCCGAGCTGCGCGCGCACCGGCTCGAGTTCCTGGGCGAGCTCGTCCGCGAGCTCCGTCGAGAGTTCGGCGAAGTTGTTGATGAAGTTCAGCGGGTTCTTCAGCTCGTGGGCGATGCCGGCCATGAGCGCGCCCAGCGACGCGAGCTTCTCCTGCGCGACAAGCTGCGCCTGGGTCTCTCGCAAGCGCGCGAGCGTGGCGCCAAGCTCGGCGTTCTTGGCCGAGAGCTCGGCGGTGCGGGCGGTGACCTTCGTCTCCAGGGTCTGGCTGTGCTCAGCGAGGTCCTGGTACAGGAGCGCGTTCTCGATGGAGATGGCCGCTTGGGACGAGAGCATTTGGAGCACTTCAAGGCGCGCGGGGGTGAAGGCGCCCGGCACCGCGTTGTTCTCCAGATAGAGCACGCCCACAAGCGTGCCCTGCTTGAGCAGCGGCGCACACAAGAGGGACCGGGGCCGTCGGCGCCGCACGTAGGGGTCCTCGGTGAAAGAACCCTCGGCGGCGGCGTCCGCGAGGACCACCGGCGCGCGCGCGCGGGCCACGTAGTGCAGGATGGCGGTCGAGAGTTCCTCCTGCGTGTCGAGCGGCGTCTGGGGCTGGATGGTCACCGTGTCGCCGTCGATCGCGGCCTCGATGACCAGCGCGTGGGCCTTGGGCAGGAGGAGAAAGGCCCGCTCGGCGCCCGCGCTCTCCACGACCAGCCGCATGAGGTTCTGGAGGAGGTTGCCAAGCTGGATCTCACCGGAGATGGCCTGCGCGGCCCGGGTGACCGCGGCGAGGTCAAGCGCCTCCGTGGAGGCGAGGTGCGCCTGGGCGCTCGGATCGCGCCGCACCGTCGCACCCGAGGACTCCGCCGGAAAGACGGCAGGGTGAGCGATTTCGAGTGCCCGCACTTTCGCCCGTGCGCCCCAGCGCGCGTAGCCGTCACGCGCGCTGTGCAGGTGGTCGGCGGCGATGCGCTCACGTCCAGCGGCGAGGTGAAAGCGACCCGCGAGTTCGTGGGCGAGCGCCTCAATGTGAGGGAAGCCCGCCGCGCGCGCGGAGCGCTGGGCGCGCTCGTACATCGTGGCGGCCCGATCCGGCTTGCCGAGCGCGCGCGCCAGCTCCGCTTCGACGAGTTCCTGCTTGTGGAGGAAGTTCTCGGGGCAGCCCTTCACCCAGCCACGCAGCTTGAAGAGGTGCTTTTCAATGGCGATGCGCAGCTCGACACGCTCGGTGCCACGCGCGTCGACGAGGAGCCCGGCGCGCGTGAGGGCCGCGTAGAAGTGATAATCCGCAACGACGTACTGGCCGAGAACGCCACCCTGGGTCTCGACGGCGTCATGAGCGGAGGCAAGCGCGCCTTCGCGGTCATCAGCCAGGTAGCACGCCTGCAACTTCAAGAGCGGGTAGAAGGCGCGCAAAACGCTGTTATGGGGCGCTTCGCGGTTGATGCGGTAGGCATCTTCGTCGAAGCCGTCTCCCTCGAAGCGCGTTGACATTGGAGACTCGCCCATCAAGCACCGCAAGAAGCCGATGTACGCGGCCAGGGTGAGGGCATACTCGTTCCACCCCCACCGGCGCACGGTGTTCATCCAATCACCGATGACTTTGCGGAGTTCTTCGAGTGAGTCTCCGAGCGAGAAGCGGATGCTGGTGAGAAACTGGTAGCACCAGGTCGCGTAGGACTGATCGCCCACGTCCAGGCAGTTGCGACAGGCGGCGTTCAGGAGCGTGACGTTCTCACGAAGCGGCGCGCGCCAGTGGTGCAGCGTAGCCGCAGCCGAGAACTGCGCGCGCCCCAAAGCCAGGGTACTGCCCATCGACTCGGCGAGACGAATGCTCGCCTGTCCAAGCTCATAGCCATCCTCGTAGGCGCCAAATCCCTCGACAAGAAGAAGGCCGAAGGGCCCGTAGAGGCCGCAGCTGTCCACCGAGTTGCCGTGCCGAAGAGTGATCCCCATGCCCTTCAAGATCACGAGCGCGAGCAGGTTCTGGCTGGAGTAGTAGGCAGGGGTGCTCATTGTGAGCATCACGCGCAGCGTGAGCGCCGACTCGGGCCGAGTGATGGTACCGAGTTCGGGCAACTCCTGGATGCGCGTCTTGCGCATCAGCCACCGGACCTTCAGCATCTCCGCGGAGACAGCCGCCATCGTGGGCTTCGGAACGAGGTGCACGCCGAGGAACTTGAGCGCCGCGAGCCCCGCGCTGACCGCCTGCTCCATCTGGCCGTGACGCACATGCATCCGGAGTTTGGCATCGTAGACACGTGCGCGCTCCAGGGGCAGGCGCACATGTGCGAGGAGTTCATCGAAGTCGCATTCAGCCTGGGCGAACTGGGCGGTCAGGGCGCCGCACTCGCCCCGCTCTTGGAGGAGCACCGCCGCGAGCTCGGGATGTTCCCAGCGCCGCGCACCGAGCAGTTCGAGACCGACGTCCAGATAGCGGTATGCCGGCGCGAAGGCGACCGAGGCCTTGGCCTTGAGTCCCGCGTGCAGGTTGAGGCGCACGAGGCCAAGGCGCTCTTCTGAGTCGATGATGAGCGCCCGGCCTCGGTCGAGGTGGTCCACGACGTCGAAAAGTCGCTCGCCGAACGCGTCATCGGCCTGTCCACCACGCAGTCGCCGCCCGATGCGCAGGTGAGTGGCCGCGCGAGCTTCCTCGGGGATGAGCGAGTAGGCCGCCTGCTGGACACGGTCATGCAGGAACTGGTACCGCGCGGCCCCCAGGTTGGCGCCCTCAGAAACGGAGGGGAAGGAATTACCCACGGACTGCAGGAGACCCGCCTCCACCGCCTCCCGGAGCGCCGGGAGCAGTTCGGCCGGAAGCCGGGAACAGGCGATGCCGAGCGTCTCCAGGTCGAACGTGTTGTCGATGCACGCGGCTTGCTTGAGCACCTCACGTGTCGCCTCTGAGAGGCGGGCCATTCTGCGGCACACCAGGTCGACCACATTGTCGGTCACCTGCATGGCACCGATGGCGGCAAGGTCCCACCGGAAGCGGCCCGCGACGGCGTCGAAGGTGAGCGCACCCTCCTGATGCAGCGTCTTCAGGAACTCGATGACGAAGAAGGGATTGCCGCCCGTCTTCGCCTGTGCCAACTCGGCCAGCTCGGCGCACTGCTCGGGGACCGCGTGGACCGTGTCGGCGACGAGCCG
Source organism: Archangium primigenium (assembly GCF_016904885.1). Taxonomy (NCBI): domain Bacteria; kingdom Pseudomonadati; phylum Myxococcota; class Myxococcia; order Myxococcales; family Archangiaceae; genus Melittangium; species [Archangium] primigenium. The sequence continues at coordinate 1,534,451 of NZ_JADWYI010000001.1, read as the reverse complement.
CGTCACCGGCGCCATATCAAGCGGCGCGAGTTCCACCCGCAGAAGCGGGACGCCCGCGTCGCGGAACGTCTCGAACACGCCCGCCAGTGGGTGAGCGGCGTCGACCTCATTGTCGCGGAAAGCCGCGACAAGGAGCAGGTTATGGGTGTGGCGCTGCGCGATGAACTGCTCGAGGAAGTCGAGCGACGCCGCATCGGCCCATTGCAGATCGTCCAAGAAGAGCGCGAGCGGGCGCCCGGGACGGCAGAACGCGCCAATGAATGCTCCGAGCACGCGGTTGAAACGGTTTTGCGCCTCCACGGGGGGCTGGTTCTGGACGGGAGGCTGCAGCCCGAGGAGTGCTTCCACCTCCGGCGCGATGTCCGTCAGCAAGCGTCCACTGTCGCCGATCGCGTCGTGCAGGCATGCGCGCCATGCAGCGAGCGCATCCTCGTGCTCCGTGAGCACCTGTCGGGTGAGGTCTCGGAGCGCCTCGAGGAGCGCCGAGTACGGGGTGCCACGACGGAGCTGATCGAACTTGCCACTAACGAAATAGCCGCCCCGCGCCGCGACAGGCCGACGCAGTTCGCGCACCAGCGCCGACTTGCCGATTCCCGCATACCCCGCGACAGAGACGACCTCGGTGGTCCCCGACCCCACGCGCTCGCACGCGGCGAGCAACACCTCCACTTCGCGCTCCCGGCCATAGAGCCGCTGTGGGATGTGGAAGCGCGCCACGACATCCTGGAGGCCTGGGGTGAAGTCACGGAGGGGCTCGCCCCCCGTGAGCGCCGCGAGGCAGGAGGAGAGGTCCGCGCGCAGGCCGAGGTGACTCTGGTAGCGCTCCTCGGCGTCCTTGGCGAGCAGCTTGAGCACGACGCTGGACAGGGCGAGCGGCACGCTCTGCGCCACCTCGTGCGGGGGCCGCGGACGGCGCGCAAAGTGCGCATGCACGAGTTCCAACGGATCCCGCGCGACGAATGGCGGCTCGCCGACGAAGAGCTCGTAGAGGAGCACTCCCAGCGAGTAGAAGTCGCTGCGATGGTCGACGCTCCGGTTCATCCTGCCGGTCTGCTCCGGCGCGATGTAGGTGAGCGTACCCCTCAACCCGGTCGCGTCCGGCGAGGGAGTCTCTTGCGACAGGCGCAAAGCGGCGCCAAAGCCCACGAGCTTCACCGCCGAGGTCGCGGGCGCGACGAGCACGTGGCGCGGCTCCAGGCGACAATGGATGAATCCCCGCGCATGGATGGCGGCGAGTGCGTCCACCAAGGAGAGCGCGACACGGAGGAGCGCGGCGAGGTCCGCGCTGGCCGTCCTCGCGAAGGCGTGGAGCGGCACTCCTTCAACGGACCCGTAGAGGATGGCCCGTCCACCCGCCAGGCGCTCGAGTGGCTGGAGGACGTGCTGACCCGCGAGGATGCACGAAAGCTCGAAGTCGTATTGGAGGCGCTCGCGCTCTTCCTCCGAGGGCGACTCGGCGCACAGCACTTGGAGCAGCGCGGGCGTGTCAGAACCCTGCCGGCGGGCGCGCAGCAGCGCGCTCGATTCATCTCCGGACAGGTACTCCAACGCGACAAACCCGGCCGATGTCAGCGTGTCCCAGTTGGAGAGTGCCCTTTGAGCCATGGCCTACGTCGCTGTCTCCGCACCGAGCGCCACACTGGGGACGCGCATCCGTCTCCACAGGGCGTAGATGTACAGGCAGTCGATGCTGGTGGTGAGGATCGAGATGAAATGGAGGAAGTAGTTGTGCGCGTAGGCGGCGTGGATGTTCATGAAGACGGTGTTCATCCCCGTCCCGATCATCTTGCAAAACGCCACGGTGAGGGAGTACCCCGCGACGCTCTCGCGCCGGAGCATGACCAACAGGTACGTAACGGAGAGCGCGAGATTGTTGAGGTACGCCGAGGTCGCACCGATGGGGGTGTCGAGCCCTGACTTCACCATGCAGTAGACCCCCACGGCCCAGGCGACCGCAGTGGCCAGCATGACGGGGACGTAATACCTGCGCACCGCCGCCGTCTGGACCTGGTCCTTTCCGAAGCGGACCACCCTGGAGAAGATGTAGAGGTCGAGCAAGAACCAGATCCGGTAACACCACTGCAAGAGCAAGCCCATGTCGGTCTTGCAGAGCATTCCCCAGGTGAATTCCCAACCGAAGTTCGCGCAGGTACCGAAGAGGGGTGCCTCGGCGAACTTCAGGCGCGCGAGGTTTCGGATGTAGATGATGTAGACGACCACCCAGAGGGAGCAGCCTCCGACGAAGAAGAACAACTCGGTGGGGGTGTAGTCCTTGAGATTGAGGATGTGCTCGAGCATGGCAGGTATCTCTGTTGGAACGCGGTCCGTGTCCGCCCTACGCCTTGGCCAGGACGGCCGCGGCGTTGACCAGCGAGCGCAGATTGTCCAGGTCCATGGGCATCCAGAAGCTTGGGCGGCCGCTGTAGTTGTCGCTGATGAGCTTCTGGACGATGTCCTCGGCGAGTTGCTCGTGCACGATGCGGTCGAGCTGGCCGAGCACGATGAGGTGCCGAAGGGGATTCGGCGGGAGCCGGTGCAGGAGGAGCTTGAGCACTTCGTGTCCCTCAACCATGGGGTAGGTCAGGCGCTCGCAGCGCTCGGGTCCCATGAGGTGGTTGAGGTACATGAGCGGGACGATGTCGTTGCCCAGCAGGTGGCCCCAGGCGCCCATCAGCCGCGTGAACATGTCCAGGTGCGCTCGAGCGAGTTCGACACCGTCCGGATTCTGCTCCGGCGGGGCGGCATGGCGCCGCTCATAGGCCTCGAAGAAGGCCTCGGCGTCCTCGACGTCCGTGGGCAGGTACTCCGGCTTGATGCCCATGACGAGGCCGTACTGGTTCCAGAGGTAGAGGTAGTCCTCCTCCTCCTGAGAACTGAGCCCAGCGCCGAGTTGGCGGAAGCCCTGAATGACCAGCAGGGAGAAGCCCATCAGCGTCGCCAGGAGATCCTCCTGATTCACGGCGACGCCGTAGCGAGGGCGGTAGTCCGGTATGACCTGGTCCGCGATACGACGCAGGCCCGCGTGCAGCAGACGCACCTTCTGCGCGGTGATGACGGCGGCGCCTTTGGGCTTGAAGCTCCCCGGTGAGCAGACATTGAGCAGGAGTTGGGCCACGCCGAGCAGCCGGTGGAAGGGGCGCTTCTTGAGCGCCTCCGACATCATCAGTACCTGGGTGAGGCACGGCATGCAGTAGCCGGTGGGCAGGCCCTTCGTCAGCAGGATGATGACGCCCACCTGGCCGCGGCGCATGAACGCGTCCTGGCCCCGCTGGAGGCGCGCCAGCACGGAAGGGTCCTGCGGCACGTCATGGGTCTCGTCGAAGTACTGATTGAAGGGCGCGAAGGTCGTGGCCGGGGGGACTTCCTGATTGTTGGCCAGCGTCCTGAAGAGCTGGTTGAGCTCCTGCCCCTCGGTATTCTCGAGGATCTGGGCGTAGACTGCGTCGGCGTGAGGGTCCCCCTCTGTCCTCATCTGGTCGAGAAGCCCATCTGTCCAGCGTGTGTTCATCATGCAACAAAGAACACCATTTTCTTCAGGGAAAGGTCAAATTTATGCCCATGGCATAATCACGGCGCGGTGGCGTGTAGCCAGGACAAGGCACACGCCCAGGACTTCACGCCCCGTCACGCTCGCTTTTCCAGCTTCCTGACAGGCTAGGGCAGCGGCGAGGCCTTCATCGCGTCCACCATGTGGCGGATGAAGGCGCGCACGCGGTGGGGCACCTGACCGCCGCCCACATGCACGGCGTGGATCTGCTCCACGTCCCCCGGGTTGTACTTCTCCAGCACGGCGACGAGCCGACCCGCCTTGAGCTCCGCGGCCACGTGCCACATCGCCAGGCGGCCGATGCCCACGCCCTGCAACAGCAGGTGCTTCATCGTCTCGCCGTTGTTCACCTGCACGCCGCCCGAGACGACCCGCGGCGCGATGCCGCCCCCCTCCCGGAAGGGCCAGCCGCTGCGCGCGCGCCGGAAGTTGAACGTCAGGCAGTCGTGTTTCCCCAACTCGTCCGGCGTCCTCGGGGTGCCCCGGGCCTGGAGGTAGGCGGGCGAGGCACAGAGGACGCGCCGGCTCTGCCCGAGCTTGTGCGCGAGCAGCGCGCTGTCGGGCAGGTCTCCGGTGCGGATGGCCACGTCGGTCTTCTGCGCGAGCAGGTCCACCACGTCATCGGTCAAGCTCAGGTCGACGAGGACGTCGGGGTAGCGCGCGAGGAAGCCCGGCAGGGCGGGCACGACGTACTGGGAGCCGAACGGAATGGACGCGTTGACGTGCAGGCGGCCCCGGACCGCGCCGGCGGCGGCGGCCTGATCGGCGTCGTCCAGTTCCCGCAGGATGCGCTGGCCCGCCCGGTGGTAGGCCTCCCCTTCCTCGGTGAGGCTCAGGGCGCGGGTCGTGCGCATGAAGAGGCGGGCCCCGAGCCGCTTCTCCAGCCGGGTGATGAGCTTGCTGACCGCCGAGGGAGTGAGGCCCACGCTCCGGGCCGCCGCGGAGAAGCCTCCCTCCTGGACCACCCGCAGGAAGACCTCCAGCTCACCCGAACGCTCCATGAGGATGCGTGTCATTCGTGAATCCCATTCACAAGGATTGCAACCATCCTGGGGATGTTCCGCCCGACGGGCAAGGGCTATTCCAGTCACGTCACGTCACGGCACGGCGGACGCCGCCCCTTTCCCTCCCGAACGGAGAACGCACATGGACCTGCAACTGACCCAGAAGACCGCGCTCGTCACCAGCGCCACGGCGGGCATCGGCCTGGAGATCGCGCGCACGCTCGCGGTGGAGGGCGCCGAGGTGCTCATCACCGGCCGCGCGCGGGCCAAGCTCGACCAGGCGGTGGCGGACATCCGCGCCTCCGGAGGCCAGCGCATCCGGGGCGTGCTCGCGGACGCGGCGAGCGCCGAGGGCGCGGCCCTCATCCAGAAGGAAGTGGGCGCGGTCGACATCCTGGTGAACAACCTGGGCATCTACGAGAGCAAGCCCTTCGCCGAGATCTCGGATGAGGACTGGCTGTCCTTCTTCAAGGTCAACGTGATGAGCGGGGTGCGGCTGGCGCGCGCCTACTTCCCGGGCATGCTCCAGCGCGACTGGGGCCGCGTCATTTTCATCTCCAGCGAGTCGGCGCTCACCATCCCCTCGGACATGATCCACTACGCGACGACCAAGACGGCGCAGCTGTCCATCTCGCGAGGCCTGGCCAATCTGACCAAGGGCACGAAGGTGACGGTCAACTCGGTGCTGCCGGGCCCCACGCACTCCGAGGGCATCGTGGACTTCCTGCGCAGCGTGTCCAGCGAGCCCCAGGCCCCGGCCGAGAAGATCGTGGCCGAGTTCTTCGCCAAGCACCGCGCGTCCTCGCTCCTGCAGCGGATGATCGAGCCCCAGGAGATCGCGAGCCTGGTGGCCTACCTGGCCAGCCCCCTGGCCGCCGCGACGAACGGGGCGGTGCTCCGGGCCGAGGGCGGCCTCGTCACCACCCTCAGCTAAGGCTCAGGGCGACTTGCCGGGCGGGTGCCGGGGCAGACGGACGGTGAAGGTCGTCCCCTCCTCGTCCGTGGAGCGCACCTCGATGGCGCCGCCGTGGGCGTCCACGATGTGCTTCACGATGTAGAGCCCGAGCCCCACGCTGCGCGCGGCCGACGCGTTCTGGCCCTGGCCGCGCTGCAGGGGTTGGAAGAGCCGCGTCCGGAGCTCCGGGGCGATGGGCATGCCCTGGTTGTGCACCTCGAGCACCATGCCGTCCCCCTCGCCCCGCGTGCTCACCGAGACGGAGGAGGGCGCGGGGCTGTACTTCGCCGCGTTGGTCACCAGGTTGGTGAGCAGCTGGGAGATGCGATCGCCATCCCACTCGCCGCGCCCGTCCCCCCGCTGCTCCAGGCGGAAGTCCCGCTCGGGAAAGCCCATCTGCACCTCGTCGAGCGCCTGACGGGTGAGGACGTGGAAGTCCAGTGTCCGGACCTGGATGGGCAGCCCGCCCCCGAGCCGGGCCTGGGTGAAGTCGAGCAGGTCGCGCACCAGGCGCGTGGCGCGCTCGGAGACGGAGAGGATGCGCACCACGGCCCGCGTGGCCGCCGCGTCCAGCACCTCGCGCCGCAGCAGCGCCTGGGCCCCCAGGGAGATGGCGCCCAGGGGGTTGCGCAGGTCGTGGCTGACGATGCCGATGAGCTGCTTCTCGAAGTCCGAGCGCTGGCGCTGCGCCTCGGCCGCGCGCCGGGCCTCGGTCACGTCCCGGCCCACCGCGGACACCAATTCCTTGTTCGGCTCGGGCGTGACGTTCCAGGACAGCCAGCGGTAGGAGCCATCTACGTGCCGCAGGCGCACGTCCACGTTCATCACCGCCTCGCCCCGGCCCAGCGTGCGCATGTGCTCCGCGCACGTGTCCAGGCTCTCGGGGTGCAGGATGTCCTGGTAGCCCATGCGCAAGAGCTCCGCCTCGCTCCAGCCGAGCACCTGGCTCCACGCGGGGTTGACGCGCCGGAAGAGCCCGGTGAAGTCCACCTCGCACAGCAGATCCCTCGAGCGGTTGAAGATGCGGTCGCGCTCGGCCTCGGCGCGCTTCTGCTCGCTCACGTCGCGGATGAACACGGACAGCCCGCCGTCCGGCGTGGGAAAGCCCCGCGTCTCCGTCCAGATGTCGTGGCCGGCGAAGGCATCGAGGAAGCGCACGGGCACGCGCTCGCGCATGCTCCGCTGGTACTCCGACCAGAAGTTGAGCGGAGGCTGCTCCAGGCCCGGCCAGAGGTCCCACAGCCGCTGGCCCAGCATCCGCTCGCGGTCGAGCTTCGTGAGCCGCTCCAGGTTGGAGTTCACGTGCGTGAGCCGCCAGTCACGGTCCACCGCGAGGAAGGCATCGCCCAGGGACTCGAGGATGTCGGTGGCGCGCTGGTGGGCCGCGCTCCGGGCCTCCTCCGCCACGCACCGCGCGAGCACGGTGGACACCTGCCGGGCCATCAGCCGCAAGTAGTCCTGGTAGGCCGCGTCCAGGCGCAGCCGGGGCGAGGCGCCCAGCACGAGCACCCCCGAGCAACACGACCGCTCGCCATCCCGCAGCGGCAGCACCAGCGCCTCGCGCGGGGTCTCCGGCCAGGGGCCTCCGGGCAAGGGACCCAGCCGGGCCTCCAGGTTTTCCAGACGCACCTCGCCGCCCAGGAGGACATCGGCCAGGGGCCAGGGCTCTCCGGGGGGGGGCGCCTCCAGGGCGACCCGCGCGGGGCTCGCCCGCTCGCCGGGGCTCATCCCCACCGCCAGGGACAGCTCGGCGCTCCGGCCCGCGTCCTCCACGAGGTACAGCAGCGCGAAGGGCACGTCCAAGGGGTTGCGCCCGAGCACCTCGCCCACGCGGCCACGGGCCTCGCTCCAGGTGCGCACGCCCACGGTCTCCGCCGCCAGGTCCTTGAGGGCGCGCAGCCGCCGCTCGGCGAGCAGGGTCTCCGTGTTCTCCACCACGGTGACGAGCACGCCCTCCACCTGGCCGCTCTCGCCCCACAGGGGCGCGTAGGAGTCGGTGAAGTAGCTCTCCTCGAGGAAGCCGTGGCGGTGCAGGAACAGTTGCGTCTGCTGGTGCGTGGCGGAGATGCCCGTGGTGAGCACGCGATCGAAGCGGGGGCCCACCTGGGGCCAGATCTCCGCCCACGTCACGCGGCACGGCTGGGCCAGGTGATGCGGGTGCTTGTCCCCCATGAGCGGGACGTAGGCGTCGTTGTAGAGCTGGAGGAGGTCCGGGCCCCACAACAGGTTCATGGGGAAGTGATTGGCGAGCACCATGCCCACCACGGTGCGCAATTCCCGGGGCCAGGTGCTCACCGGGCCCAGGGGCGTGGCGGACCAGTCGTGGGCACGCATCCGGGCGCCCATCTCGCCGCCGCCCGGAAACATGCGCTCGACGGCCTGCCGTTCCCGCTCTTGCATCATGGTGCGCGCCACTCCTGGCAGCGGACGTATCAACCCCCCCCGCCGGGCACAACCTGTTCTCCCGACGTCCGTGGAGCGCCGGACGCTACTGGGCCGGTGGGTACTTCTGGAGTTTGCGCTGCAAGGACCGGCGGTGCAGGCCCAGGCGCCGGGCGGCCTCGGAGATGTTGCCCCCACAGTCGGTGAGCACGCGCTGGATGTGCTCCCACTCCGCGCGTGCGAGCGAGGGAGGCTGGAAGTCCTCGGTCACCTGGGAGGACTCGCCCGCCCCCCGCGAGAAGGCGAGCAGCAGATCATCCACGTCCGCGGGCTTGGGCAGGTAGTTGAAGGCGCCCAGCTTCACCGCCTCCACCGCCGTGGAGATGCTGCCGTAGCCGGTGAGGACGATGATGCGCGTGGAGCCGTCGAGCGCGTGCAGGTCCCGCACCAGCTCCAGGCCGCCGCGCCCGGGCATGCGCAGGTCCACCACCGCCATCTCCGGCGACTCGCGCGAGGCCAGGGCGAGGCCCTCCTCGTAGGAGCCGGCGGTGGTCACCTCGTAGCCCCGCTCGCGGAAGGCCCGGGCCAGGCGCTCGCGGAACACGCTCTCGTCGTCCACGAGCAGGAGCGTGGGCGCGGAGCCGGATAACGGGCTCGTCATGACGCCACTTGCACCCGGGAGCCCTCCGGAGACAACGTGGCGGATTGTCGCGGCCCTCCGGCCGGCCACGTCAGCACCACGCGCGTGCCCCGGCCCGGCCCGGAGTCGAGCACGAGCTGGCCCCCGAGCTGGTCGAGCAGCGCGCGGGTGAGGAACAGCCCCAGGCCCATGCCCTCGCCGGGCGCCTTGGTCGTGAAGAAGGGCTCGCCCGCGCGCGCGAGCACCTCGGGCGCCATGCCCGGGCCCGCGTCCTCCACCGTGAGCCGCCAGGCCTGGGGCTCGCGCACGAGCCCGAGCCGCACGGGCGCCTCCGCGGGCGAGGCCTGCAGGGCGTTCTTCACCACGCCCCGGATGACCTGGGTGAAGGCGTGCGCCGACACCAGCTCCCGCTCCTGCCGCGCGCGCGCGTCCACCTCCGGGCGCACCCGCTCGCCGCCGGGCAGCCCCTCCAGCGCGCGCGCCACCAGGTCCGCGGGGGCCAGCCACACCAGGGACTCGCCCTGGCTGGCGCCCGCGTCGGAGGCCATGCGCGCGAGGATGTCCCGGCAGCGCGCCACCTGCTCGCGGATGAGCCGCGCGTCCTCCAGGGACGAGGGATCCTGCCCCGCGCGCGCCAGCTGGCGCTCCAGCTCGCGCGCCACCACGGCGATGGTGGACAGGGGCGTGGACAGCTCGTGCGCGGCGCCCGCGGCCAGCGTGGCCAGGGCGGTGAGCTTGTCGTGCCGCGCCGCCGCCGCGCGCGCCTCCACCAGCTCCGCCTCGCGCGCCGCCAGCGCCCGCGTCACCCGCTGCACGAAGTAGACGATGAAGGCCGCGGCCAGCGCGAACGCCGCCCACATGCCCTCCAGGTGCATGCGCATGTCGTGGATGTGGTGGTGCGCCGGCGCGCCCACGAACAGCTCGCCGAAGCACCCGATGGCCAGCACCGTGAGCGCCCAGGACCCCCCCGCGCGCAACACCACCGCCGCGAGCGCGATGTGCACCAGGTACAGCGCACTGAAGGGGTTGGAGGCCCCGCCGCTCAGCTCCAGGAGCACCGTGAGCAGCCCCACGTCCAGCGCCATCACCGCCCAGGTGAGCGCCTCGGGGACGGGCCGCCCGCGCCGCCGCCGCATCCACGGCACGAGCAGCGCGTTGCTCACGGCCCCCACCGCCACGGTGGCGAACAGCGGCCCGAGCCGCAGGGAGAGCCCCAGCCCCAGGTGCACGCCGAGGATGACGGCCACCTGGCCCAGGAGCGCGCCCCAGCGCAGCCGCATGAGCCAGGACAGGTTGATGGCCTGGGCGTCCCGCATGGGAGGCACCGGCCTAGGGCGAGCCCGCCAGCATCTGGCGCACCTTCATGCCAATGCTCACGGCGATGACGAGCAGGACGAGGAAGGCCACGCCCAGACCCGCCATGCGCATCTTCATGCGCTTGTCCGGCGGCGCCGAGGGGATGAGCAGCGAGCCCGCCGAGGCCAGCCGCACCACCTCCTCGCGCCCGCGCTGGGCGATGGGATCCTCCGGGTGGCGCGCCAGGCGGATGCGGTAGAGCCGCCCGAGCGCCGGCAACTCCCCGCGCTCGGACGCCAGCGCCAGCACCTTGTCGTGCGCGCTCCTCGTCTCCCACAGCTCCACCACGCCCAGCCACGTGGAGGCCACGAGCGGCGAGGGCCGCAGCTCGTCCGGCTTGAAGCGCGAGAAGTCCAGGCCGCAGTGCGGGCACACCGCGCTGCCTTCCTTGCGCGTGCCGATGCACTTGGGACAGAAGCCCGAGGGCGGCATGAAGGGATCTTCCGGCCCCGCCGCGGCGGCCGGGGCCACCGTGGGCGCCGAGCCGCTGTCGCGCACCACGCGCAGGTTGGGGCCCGGCGCGCGCTCGGGCTCGGGCGCCGGCGTGGGCTCGGGCGCCGCCGCGACGGGCGCCGGCGTGGGCTCGGCGGCCGGGGCGCCCTCGGGCCAGGGAACGCGCGACTTCGCCTCCGAGAGCTTGAGCACCGTCAGGCTCGGGGCCGCCGCGGGCTCGGCGGCCGCGCGGGGAGACTTCTCCCGCTCGCGCTCGCGCTCGCGCGGCTTCACCGGCTCGGCCGCGCGCACGGGCGCGGGCGTGTACGTGCGCTCGGGGGCCTTGGGGGCCGGCTCCACCACGGCCGGCATCGGCTCGGGCGTCCGCACGGGCTCCGGGGCGCGCTGGGGCTTGGACTCCAGGGCGGGCGTGAGCACCGGCATGGGCGCCTTCTTCTCCTTGGGCCCCTTCTTGACCTCCTTGCTCTTCTTGCGGCTCTCCTCGGCCTCGGCCTGGATGGCGGCGAGCAGCTCCGCGGGCACCACCATGCGCCGGGTGGGCTCGCTCTGGATGGGGTCGAGCTCGGCGTCGTCCAGGGCGAGGGAGATGACGGAGGAGTCCGGCTCGGTCGCCTTGGCGGCCGCCACCGCGGCGGGGGGAGGCGCCCGGCGCTCGTCCGTCTCGGGCTCGCCCCGCATCTCCACCTTGCAGCGCGAGCACTTGACCACGAGCAGGCCATCCTCCATCCGGACGGATGCCGGGGGGACGAGCCGCTCACACGCCTCACAGAAGTACTTCACCAGATCACCATTCGGATGGGCACGGGCATGGCACACCCCGCCAAGGCGAGGAAGCATAGCCCGCATACCAGCTTTCGCCCGAGTCCCAATGGCTCGGATGGCCGGGTGACCTCCGGATGGCCGAAGCCCACCAGCTTGCTGGCCACCAGCAGCCAGACGACCCAGGTGAAGGTGTAGAAGAGGGTGAGGAAAAGCAGCACCAGGGCCATGGCCTGACCGACGCGACGCGCGTGCCGCCCCCACAGGGCGTACGCGAGGTGTCCACCATCGAACTGGCCGACCGGCATGAGGTTGAGCAGGGTCACCAGCAGGCCGAACCAGCCGGCGATGACCACCGGGTGCTCCTGGATGTCGCGACCCGCGGGCAGGGGGCCCAGCACCAGCGCCTTGAGGCCGCGCATGAGCAGGCTGTCGCTGAAGATGAGGGCCTGGTAGCCGAAGAGCCGGGGCTCCTCCCGGGGCGGGTCCACGAGGCCGAGCGACTCCAGGGCCCACCCGCCCGCGTGCCGCCCGAGGTTCCAGAGCGAGGTGTCCCCGGGAAACGACAGCCCGGTGTCCGGGGGCGCGGCCACCCAGGTGGAGTGGCCCAGGCCCCAGACGAGCAGGGGCAGCGCCACCACGAGTCCCGCGAGCGGGCCCGCCGCCCCGATGTCCACCAGGGCGTTGCGCGTGGGGATGCGATCGCGGATGCGGATGACGGCGCCCAGGGTGCCAATGCCCAGGTAGGGCAGCGGGATGAAGTACGGCAGGGACACGTCCACCCCGTGCAGGCGCGCGAGCACGTAGTGCCCCATCTCGTGCGCGCCGAGGATGGCCAGCAGCGCCGCGCTGAAGGCCAGCGCGTGCCGCAGTCGCTCCGGCTCCGGCAGGGGCCCACTGGGAAACGCCTGATCGAAGGTGAAGGACGTCGTCCCCACGGTCAGCACGAAGAGCAGCAGGTGCAGCCAGAGGCGGGGGGCGGAACGAACGGGGGCGCTCTCCATGGGCAGGCCACGGGGTAGCAACGCCCGGGGCGCATTTCAATGGATGCGCGGCGCAAGGGGGCCGCACTGATGACTGCCCCGCACCCGGCGCCATCATTGCTTGACTTGAGGGATGCCTTTGCTACGACCGCCGCGCAACGCGCGGGCCAGACGAGGGGACGAGAGGTTGGTTCTCCGCCTGACGGTCGGCGTCAAACGCTTCTGGGAGGCAACACACTATGAAGAAGGCGATTGTTTCGGCGATTCTGGCGAGCGGTCTCGTGGCGTGCACCAGCGTGGAGACGGCGATCGTCTCCAACAACGAGGTCTCCGCCTCCGGTGGCGACCCCATCGCGGTGATCCAGGGCACGGCGCTCGGCCTGACCGCCATCTTCCACGTGATCGACCTGGTCCAGAGCGACCTGGACACCGTGGTCAACCGCCTGCTGGTGACCGAGGCCAAGGCCATGGGCGGCAACAAGGTGCAGATCCTCACCGCCGGCACCACCCCCCGCCACGGCATCTTCGCGCTGGGCGGCACCATCATCGGCTTCCCCATCTCCCAGGCCACCGGCGTGGCGGTGAAGTAGTCGTCCCCTCCACTTCCCGTGGAGTCCCGAGGGCCCCCTGGCGACAGCGGGGCCTTCGTCGTTTCCAGCCCCCTCGCTCCCCCCGAGTCCCATGCGCCCTCGTGCCCTGCTCCCGCTGTCGCTCGTGCTGCTCACCGGCTGTCCCAAGGGCGAGGATCCCGCCGCCCTGCTCGCGGGCGCCCGGCAGCGCCTGGCGGCGCGGGACACCCGGCTCACCAGCTACGTGCTGGAGGGCAGCGCCCAGGAGGGAGAGCAGACGATGCGCTTCCAGTTCGCCTGGCGCGCCCCCCAGAAGATGCTGGGCACGCTCGGCGCCCCGCTCCAGCGCACCTGGGCCTGGGACGGCACGCGCCTGGTCGAGCGCGATGACGCGGCGCGCGCCTTCTACACCTACCAGGACGACCTCACCCCGGAGCGGCGCGTGGGCGCGCTCACGGCGCTCTTCAACCCCTTCGCGCCCGAGGGCTTCCGCGCCCCGCTGCTGCCCGGGGAGGGCGTGAGCGCCCGCCGCGCCACCCACGCGCTCGCCCCCGAGGCGGTGGAGCTCACGGTGCGCCCCCCGGGCAGCGACGTGGAGGTGACGTACGTGCTGCGCTGGCCCGCCATGGACTTCCTCGCCAAGCGCATGCGCAGCGGCGCGGACACCTCCGAGGTGCGCGTGGAAGCCGAGCACTGCGAGGCCGCCCTGTCGCTGTGTGTCCCCCGCACGCTGACGCAGTGGGCCGGGGGCCAGCGCGTGGCCCAGACGGTGCTCACCCGCACGGAGCTCAACCCCGCGCTGCCCGCGGAGACCTTCACCCTCACGCCGCCCGCGGGCTACACCGTTGGACAGAAGACATTCGCGGGGGAGCAGACGCCCTAGCGAGCCCTTCCGGGTTGAAGCCCGCCCGGACCGTCCACACCTTGGGAAGGAAGGAGTGCGACGGTATGGCGCTGGTTCAGAACGTCATCTTCGATGTGGACGGCACGTTGGTGGACTCCGTGGACGAGCACGCCGAGGCCTGGCGGCGCGCGTTCCTGGAGTTCGGCCGGGATGTGCCCTTCGCCCATGTGCGCAGCCAGATTGGCAAGGGCGCGGATCAACTGCTGCCCGTCTTCTTCACCGAGGACGAGCTGGAGAAGTTCGGCCAGGAGCTGGAGGACTACCGCTCCGCGCTCTTCCAGCGGGAGTTCATGCCCAAGCTGCGCCCCTTCCCGGAGGTGCGCGAGCTGTTCCAGCGCCTGCGCGCGGACGGCATGCGGGTCGCCGTGGCCTCCTCCTGCAAGGACGAGGAGCTGGAGCGCTACCTGCGCCTGTGCCGCATCGAGGGCATGACCGACGGCGAGACCACCAAGGACGACGCCGCCAAGAGCAAGCCCCACCCGGACATCTTCAGCGCGGCCCTGGAGCGGCTCGGCCGCCCGCAGCCGCACACCGTGGTCGTCGTGGGGGACACGCCCTATGACGCCCTGGCGGCCGGCAAGCTCGGCATCATGAGCGTGGGCGTGCGCTGCGGCGGCTTCCCCGAGGACGACCTGCGCACGGCCGGCTGCCGCGCCATCTACCAGGACCCCTCCCAGCTCCTGGCCCAGTACGAGTCCGCGCCCGACACCTGGCCCTGGACGGCCGAGTCGCTCACCTCCAAGGACGACGAGTCGCGCTGAGGGCGGCGGCCATGAATCCCGAACCCATCTCCGACATCGCGCTCCGGGCCACCCCGGAGCGCATCGCCCTCGACGAGGGCCCGGCCCTGGTGCTCATCAACCCCAACTCGCGCATGGGCGCCGAGGCGCTGCCCGCCACGCGCGAGGCGCTCGCCAACCGCGGCATCCCCGTGCTGGAGAGCCACGCCGTCACCGACCCTGAGCACATGGACCGGCTCATCCTCCAGGCGCTCGAGGGTGGCGTGCGGCGCTTCATCCTCGGCGGCGGGGACGGCACGCTCAACCACGCCATCAAGCACCTGCTCGGCCGGGACGTGTCCCTGGGCGTGCTGCCCCTGGGCACGGGCAACGACTTCGCGCGCTCGCTCGGCATCGCGCCCACGCTGGAGGCCGCCTGCGACGCCATCGCCGAGGGCCGCACCGTGCACGTGGACGTGGGGCTCGCCAACGGCCGGCCCTTCCTCAACGCGGTGAGCCTGGGCCTGGCCTCCGCCATCGCCCGCCGCCTCACCCCCGAGCTCAAGCGCCGCGTGGGCAAGCTCGCCTACCCCGTGGCCGCCTTCGCCGAGCTGTGGGAGCACCAGCCCTTCCGCGTGCGCCTGGAGACCGAGCACGAGACGCTGGAGGTGGACGTGCTGCAGCTCGTGGTGGGCAATGGCCGCTACCACGGCGCGGGCAACATGGTGACGCCGGACGCCACGCTGGATGACCAGCTCTTGGACGCCTACACCATCGTCGCCCCCTCGCACGAGTCCGGCCGCGAGGGCACGGGCCTGGGCCACATGCAGGACCTGTCCACGCTCGCGCGCGTGGCGCTCACGCTGCGCTCGGGCGAGCACCTGAGCCACCCGGCCGTCAAGGCGGTGAGCGGCACGCGCATCCGCGTGGACGCCACCCCGCCCCAGGACGTCAACGCGGACGGGGAGATGATCGGCCAGACGCCCGTGCGCTTCGAGCTGCTGCCCGGCGCCCTGCGCGTCTACGCGCCCCTGCGCCAGGCCGAGCCCGAGACGCCCGAGGAGCCCCAGGCCGAGAGCGCCTGAGCCGGGCTAGACCTTGTCGAGCGCCAGGGAGAGGGCCTGCGCGGTGAAGCTCACCAGCGGGATGATGCGCTGGTAGTTCATGCGCGTGGGCCCGATGACGCCCACCGTGCCCAGCACCTGCTCGCGGCTGCCGTAGGGGCTGGCGATGACCGTCACGTCCCCGGCCGAGGAGAAGTCGCTCTCGGTGCCGATGAAGATCTGCATCTCGCGCGCGCGCTGCACCCGGTCCAGCAGGGACAGGAGCTTGTTCTTCTCGCCCAGCGTCTTGAAGAGCGCGCGCATGCGCTCCACGTCGGCGAACTCGGGCTGCTCGAAGAACGAGCCCGTGCCCTCGATGAGCACGCGCTCGCCCGTCTGCAGATCCGTGGCCGCCGCGCCCAGCTTGAGCGCCTTGGACGTGAGCGCGTTGTAGAGCGCCTGCTCCTGGTCCAGCTCGTTGCGGATGCGCTCGCGCGCTTCCTCGAGCGTCACCTCGTGCAACAGCTCGGACAGGTAGTTGCTCGCCTTGAGCAGCTCGTCCGAGGTGATGGGGAAGTCCACGGACAGGAGCTTGTTCTGCACCTGGCCGCTCTGCCCCACGAGGATGGCGAGCACCCGGTCCTCGCGCAGCCGCACGAACTCGATCCGGTGGAACACGGCGGCGTCGGGCCGCGGCGGGACGACCACGCCCGCGTGGCGGCTGAGCGCGTGGAGCAGGCGCGACGCCTCGCCGAGCAGCTCGTCCAGGCCCGCCTCGTGCGTGAGCCCCGCGTGGATGAGCTCCCGGTCCCTCGGCCCCGGGTCCTTGAGCCGCACCAGCGTGTCCACGTAGAAGCGGTAGCCGCGATCCGTGGGCACCCGGCCCGCGGACGTGTGCGGCTTCTCCAGGAAGCCCAGCTCCTCCAGGTCCGCCAGCACGTTGCGCAGCGTGGCGGAGGAGACATCGAACTCGGGCTTGCGCGCCAGGTGGTGGCTGCCCACCGGGCCGCCCGTGGAGATGTACTCCTGCACGACCGCGCGGAGCACTTCCTTCTCTCGCTCTCCCAGCTCCTCGGACATCCGGCCTCACGCTCCGCCGATGGACTTGGCACCGGCGGGGGCGCCGAGAATCCATGGGAGCTGAAATTCTAAAAAGTCGGCGCGGAGGGTTCAATCCCCTCCACCCCGAGGGACGGGGCGCGCGACGCATCCGAGACGCTCACCCCTCGCTCGCACGCCCCCTGACCCTGGCGCGCCGGGTACGCCCACGACGCACATCGCGGGGCGGAGACGGGGACGCTAAAAGCCCGCCGCCTTGTCTCCTTCGATTTCGTCCTCGACGCCCGCCGCGGCGCCGTCCGTGGGCCTCTCCGCGCCCGAGCGCGGCCGCGCCCCCCTGCTCTTCTCCCTCTTCGCGCTGTACATCATTTGGGGCTCCACCTACCTGGCCATCCGCTTCGCGCTGGAGGGGGGTTTTCCCCCGTTGCGCATGGCGGGGGCGCGCTACGGGCTGGCGGGGGCGGTGCTGTACGTCGTGCTGCGCCTGCGCGGCGCGCCCCACCCGAGCGCCCGGCAGTGGCTGGGCGGGGGGGTGCTGGGGCTGCTCCTCTTGGTGCTGGGCAACGGCTCGGTGGTGGTGGCGCAGCAGTGGGTGTCCTCGGGGCTCGTGGCGCTGGCGGTGGGCAGCATGCCGCTGTGGGCGGCGCTCTTCGGGGGGCTCTTCGGCCAGTGGCCGGGGCGCTCGGAGCGCTGGGGGCTGGTGCTGGGCTTCTGTGGCCTGGGGCTGCTCAACGTGGGCGGGAGCTTCGGGGGCAACCCCTGGGCGGCGTTCGCCCTGCTGCTCGGCCCGGTGAGCTGGGCGTTCGGCTCGGTGTGGTCGCGCCGGGTGCCCCAGGCCCCGGGCTTCATGTCCAGCGCCACGCAGATGCTCGTGGCGAGCGGGCTCTTCCTCGCGGCGAGCGCCGTGAAGGGCGAGCACCTGGCGCACCTGCCCACGACGCGCGCCCTGGTGGCGTTCGGCTACCTGGTGACGTTCGGCTCGCTCGTGGCGTTCAGCGCCTATGGCTACCTGCTGCGCAACGCGCGGCCGTCCGTGGCGATGAGCTACGCCTACGTCAACCCGGTGGTGGCGGTGCTCCTGGGCGTCGCGCTGGCGGGCGAGGCCATGAGCCCCGTGGGCCTGCTCGCCATGGGCGCCATCCTGGGCGCGGTGGTGCTCATCACCCGGGCCCGGGGCTGAGACCATGAGCCGCCGCGCGACCCGCCCTGCCCCGGTGACGCCGGATGGCCGCTACCTGGTGGTGGACGGCGTGCTCTGGCGCCGCTCGGATCCCGCGCTCGGCCCCAAGCAGCGCGCGCTCCTGGTGGAGGCGCTCATGCACGCGCGGCGGGACGTGGGCCGGGCCCTGCGCGAGGGCAATGCCCTGGCCGAGCGCGCCGCGCGGGCCCGGGTGCACAAGGCGAAGGTGGCGCTCGGCGAGCGCGGCCCCCCGTGGTGGACCGACGGCGCCCCGGACTTCAATCGCCACAAGGTGCAGAACACCCCCTACGCCGACTGGTTCCGCGCCCTGCCCTGATTCGTCAGCGCGGTGACAAAGAATGTCACCGGGCGCGGATGTCGCGCGCCCCCCGTGCGTGATTCCGCGCGTTTGGCCCCGGGCCCATCCCTGGCACGCCGCATGCTTTGATTTCCCACGACGTGGCGCTCGCGCGGAAGGGAGAAGTCCCCCTGACCGCGTGGGCGCCGCGTCCCACCCTTCCCACCCCACATTCAATCCCAGACAACGCGAGCCCGGCCCGAGGTGTGTCCTCGTCGCGTGCCCGCGTCGTCTCCCACTGCCCCACTCCCGGCCGGCAAGGACACACGTGTATGCGACGACGCACCTTCTCGAGAATGGCCCTGCTGCTCACCCTCTGCTCTCCCCTCGCCTGGGCCTGGCCGCCCGAGGACGCCGGGGCGGACGACCCCGAGCGCCAGGGGCTGCTGCCCAGGTCGTGGAGCACGCTCGCCGCGTCCTCCGAGAATTCCCTGGCGCTGGCGGCGGACGGGACCGTCTGGGGTTGGGGCTCCTCGTTCCAGCTGCTGCTCGGCACGGGCGATGTCCTGGACAGGCGCGCTCCCGTCCAGGTGCCCGGGCTGAAGCACATCGTCTCGGTGTCCATGAGTGACTACCAGAGCCTGGCCCTGGGCGTGGACGGCCGCGTCTGGACGTGTGGCGCCATGGGCTGGATGTTGGGCCTGGGCACCCAAGCGCCCCAATACACCTTCACGCCCATTCCCACCCTCACCCGGATGGTCGCCACCGCGCTGGGCAACTACCACGCGCTGGCCCTGCGCGCGGATGGCCACGTCTGGGGTTGGGGGCTCAACGGCAATGGACAGCTCGGCCCGGGCGAGCCGGTGGTCTCCACGCCCACCGCGATTCCGGGCCTCTCCTCGGTCACGGCCATCGCGGTCGGCGAGGAGCACTCCCTCGCCCTGCGCGAGGACGGGACGGTGTGGAGCTGGGGGAGCAATTGGGTCGGCCAGCTGGGGGATGGCACCCAGGAGGATCGCGCGCTGCCGGCGCCCGTCCCCGGCCTCACGGACATCGTGGCCGTCAAGGCGGGCAAGTTCTCCTCGCTGGCCCTGTCCCGGCAGGGAACGGTCTGGGCCTGGGGCCGGAACACGGAGTGGGGCTGGGGGCCCGACCCCGTGAGCGTGTTGGGCCTGGGGACTGGCATCGACATCCAGACGACGCCCGCGCGCATCCCCGGGCTCACCCAGGTGCGCGCCCTGGCGGTGAGTCCCCTGCGCGTCTTCGCGATGCGGCGCGACGGCTCGGTCTGGGGCTGGGGCGTCACGCAAGCGCCCTCGACCGTGCACGCCACGCCCGTCGAGCTCCCGGCGTTCCGCGGCGCGGTGGACCTCGCGCTCGGCGACGAGCATGGGCTGATGCGCCGCCTGGACGGCGCGGTGTGGAGCTGGGGCAATGACAGCAGTGGCGCCGTGGGCCGCGGGCTCGCCTTCCACCCCGCGCCGGTCCGTCTGCCCGGCCTCCAGGGCGTGACGACCTCCGTGCTCGCCCTCCAGAACACCTTCGCCCTGCGTCAGGACGGCACGGTGTGGGCCTCGGGTGACAACACCCGGGGACAGTTGGGCCGCGACGCGGGACGCTACAGCCCCCAGCCCGCCCCCGTTCCCGGCCTCACGGGCGTCACCTCCCTGGCCTTCACCACGCACCCCTACGCCGTGCGCACCGACGGCTCGCTGTGGACCTGGGGCAACACCACCGGTAACGCCGACGGTCAGCCCAGGGAGGCGCCCCATGCCGTGCCGGGCCTGAGCGCGCTCCGGGCCGTCTCCGGAAACGGCCCGTTCACGCTCGCGCTCGGCCAGGACGGCCGGGTGTGGGCCTGGGGCGACAACACCCAGGGCCAGCTGGGTGATGGCACCACCACCGCCCGCGCCACGCCCGCGCTCGTGCCGGGCCTGAGTGGCATCGTGGCCATCGCGGCGGACAGAGAGTACGCGCTCGCGCTCGGCCAGGACGGCCGCGTCTGGGCCTGGGGCGCCAACTACCGGGGCCTGCTCGGTGATGGCACGACCACGCGCCGCCTCAGCCCCCTGCTCGTGCCGGGCCTCACCGACGTCACCCACATCCATGCGGGCACCACGCTCGCGCTGGCGCGGCGCACGGACGGCACGCTCTGGGGCTGGGGCGTGCGGAGCATCGTCGACCCCCAATTGCCCCCCGGCCCCGACCTGCTCACGAGCCCCGCGCCCATCACCGGCATGACGAACGTGGTGCGGGCCGCGGTCTCCGCCAACCACGTGCTGGCGCTGCGCACGGATGGCCGCCTCTGGGCCTGGGGCATCAACGCCTCGGGGCAACTGGGCCGGGGCACGCAAGACCAAGGCTTCCTGCCCCCCGCCCCCGTGCCGGGCCTGAGCGGCGTGGTGTCCTTCTCCGCGGGAGCGCTGTCGAGCCAGGCGGTGCTCGCGGACGGCTCCGTCTACGCCTGGGGTGCCAATCCGCTGTCCATGCTGGGCGATGGCGTGCCCATCATCGACCCCGTCCCCCGGCGCGTCCTGTCGCTCCTGCCCCGGCCCTGAGCCCTCCGGGGTGAAGCCCCGCCGCGTCCACCGCCCGGCGCTCCCGCGACCGGGTGGGTGGCGCCCCGTCTCCCACGCCGGTGCGCACCCGGGCCCGCTGTGCATCGGCACCTCATTCAAGAAAGGTCTTCATGCGACGAATCCTCCCCTCATGCTGTGTCCTGTTGCTCTCACTCCTGGGCTCCCTGGCCTGGGCCCAACCCCTGGAGGAATTCGAGGCGAACCCCCTCGCGCCAGGGCCTCTCTCTCGCCGAGGCCCGACGCTGGCGGCGGCGGAGACCCATTCCCTCGCGCTCGGGCCCGGAGGCAGTGTCTGGGCCTGGGGAAGCAACGACTGGAGCGAGCTCGGCGTGCCCTCCAGCCAGATGTCCCGCTCCCGGCCCCTGCGGGTCGGACAGCTCACGGGGATGGTCACCGTGGCGGCGGGCAGAGACCACAGCCTCGCCCTGGGCGCGGATGGCCGCGTCTGGGGCTGGGGCGACAACGCAAGCGGGAGCCTGGGCCTGGGGTGGGTCTGGGAGCAGGAGACGCCCACGCTCGTGCCGGGCATCACGGACGTGGTCGCCCTGGCCACCAGTGCGTGGCACACCCTGCTGCTGCGCCGCGATGGCACGGTGTGGGCGGCGGGACAGAACGACAACGGTCAGCTCGGACTCGAGGACTACTTCAACCCCACCTTCACGCAGGTGCCAGGACTCACGGGCATCGTCTCCATCGCCACCGGCGAGACGCACAGCCTGGCGGTGCACCGGGATGGCTCGCTGTGGTCCTGGGGCGCCAACTTCGTGGGACAGCTGGGCCGCGGGTGGAGCGGCGAGCCGAGCCCGGCTCCCGCGCGGGTGCCCGGCATCACCCAGGTGGTGGCGGTGGCCGCGGGCTCGATGCACTCGCTGGCCCTGCGGCGGGATGGGACGCTCTGGGCGTGGGGCGAGAGCATTGGGACGGGGCACGCCGAGACGGAGCCCAGCTACGCCACGCCCCACCGCGTCACGGCGATCTCCGGCGTGGTGTCCATCGGCGCGAGCGACCAGGCCTCGTTCGCGCGGCGGCGGGACGGAACGCTCTGGAGCTGGGGCCTCGACTTCAGCGGGAAGCTCGGCGACGTCCCGTCCCCGATGCCCCTGACGCCCGCCCCGGTGTCCCTGACGATCCGGCCCGTGGAGGTGTCGATGGGCAAGTACCACACCCTGGCCCGCACGAAGGAGGGCACGCTCTGGGCCTGGGGTGACAACGACAGCTGGGCGGCGGGAACGGGCTCCGAGCAGCGCGTCACCCCCGTGCCCTTGCCGCACGGCCAGGGGGAGGTGACGGCGGTCTTCGACTGGGCGAGCGCCCTCGCGCTCCATGCGGATGGCTCCGTCTGGGCCTGGGGCGCCGGCGCGTTCCTGCCGGGCGAACCTCCGGGCGCCGACCACCGTCCGCCCGCCCAGGTGCCGGGCTTCGCGGACGCGGTGTCCGTCACCACCGTGCGCGGCAGCTCCCTCGTCGTGCGCTCGGACGGCTCGGTCTGGGCCTGGGGTACCAATCACGAGGGTCTGCTCGGGGACGGGACGACCACGCCTCGGCTCGCGCCCGCCCCCATCCCGGGCCTCTCGGGCATCGTGGCCGTGGCGAGCGCGCGCTCCTATGGATCCGCGGGCCACGTGCTGGCCCTCGGCGGTGATGGCCGGGTCTGGGCCTGGGGCCACAACCATGCCGGCCAGCTCGGGGATGGGACGACCACGCCCCGACGCACGCCCGCCCCCATCCCGGGCCTCGCGGGCATCGTGGCCGTGGCCACCGGCTCGGCCCAGCGCTCCCAGTCGTTCGCGCTGGACGGCAATGGCCGCGTCTGGGCCTGGGGCGGCAATGCCCAGGGCCAGCTCGGGGATGGAACGAACACCGACCGGCTCATCCCCGTGCTGGTGACGGGCCTCACCCAGGTCGTGGCGCTCGCGACCTCGGCGTCCCATGCCCTGGCCCTGCGCGCCGATGGCACCGTCTGGAGTTGGGGCGAGAGCTTCGCGGGCGTGCTCGGCGTCGACACGCCCGCGTCCCGCAACAGCCCCGCGCCCGTCCCTGGACTGACGGACGTCGTGGCGGTGGCGACGGGCGACCTGCATGCCCTGGCGCTGCGCGACGATGGCACCGTCTGGAGTTGGGGCAATAACATCCGCGGCGAACTGGGACGGCCCGGCGTGGTCTCCTCGTCCACGCCCACGGCCATTCCCGGGCTCACGGGCGTGGTGTCCATCTCGGCGGGCCGGGCGGTGTCCCATGCGAGCCTCGCCCAGGGCGGGACGCGGGCCTGGGGCGGCAACGACGGCTCGCTCCTGGGCGATGGCTGGCTCATCCGGGACCGCAAGCCCCGGCGCGTCCTGATGCCCCAGCCCTGAGCGCCCGAAAACTCCACGACACACCGTCCGCGCTGAGCAGGAGCACTCCTGTTCGCGAGGCGGCGTGTCCCCCCCTTCGCCTCGGAAAGACTCAGGGCTCCGTGGGGTCGTGGGGCGAGGACATCGCCCGGAGCCGAGAACGTTGACTGCCTACCTGAGTGGGTCTGTCGGACGTTGTCACTCAACGGCCCAACCTCGTAGGGTGTATCGCGTCGGTCCGTAAGATCCATGCGGACGAAATGGGCGGAAGAGCAGTCGGCGAGGACAGGGGAGCTGCACATCCGTACAGCCCCCCCCCCCCCCCCCCCCCCCCCCCCCCCCCCCCCCCCCCCCCTCGGCGCTCTAAACCACCGAAATCATTCGGGATTTCACTGGGGATTCGAGAGATGGTTGGAAGGACTGATACCAACCCCATGGGTAGTGGCGGGGTCAGACCCCCTCGTGTCGATGAGGGAGGGGCCCGCCGGCTGCTGGTGCTGCTGAGCGCCGCGATGGTGGCTTGCGCCAGTTGTGGGCATGCGCGACCCGCACGGGACTTGAATGCTCGGGCCTACGTCATTGACGAGGATGCGAGCGGAGTGGGCAGTGCGCTTGGGACAGGCGGCTCCGGGTACGAATGCGATGACGTGCTCAACACGTGCTTTACCCGCTGCTGGGAGTCCATTCAGCAGCCCTACCCGCACGTTGAACACAACGAGTGGTACTACGAGCACTGCACGAGGGAGTGCCGCAAGCAGTACATGCAGTGTGTCGACGCGATGGAGCAGGAGGAAGCGGAGCGGGTGAAGAAACGTCCTCCGCTTGAGTTCTCGAGCTTCGACAAGGCGCGAGACTGGATTCGGTCACACAAAACCGAGCTCGCACTCGGGACGGTCGTCGTCGTCGCGGGCGTCGCCTTCGTCCTCGCCACCGGCGGAAGCGGCGCGCTGATTCTCCTCCCCCTCGCCCTCTAGGCCCTCGCTCCCAATGACATACACCCAGGACTTCGATGCCGATGCCATCCTCCGAACCATGGAGGCCTTGAGCAGACACCATGCCCGAGGAACGTCCGAGGACGAAGCGCTCCGCGTCTGTTCGGCCGCGCTGCTCCTCATCCGCGACGACCCCAAGAAACTCGCGGAGCTGCGCGAATTCTTCCGAAAAATCACAACCCCGGCGACAGAGGGCATCCAGGTCGCCCACACGTTCGCCTCCCGGGAAGAGGCGGACGCGTGGCTTTCGAGCGGAACCGCGAAGGATGGCCAGCTCGTCAGGGTCGCCGGCCAGGGCTTCACGGTGGTGGACCACGGCCTGAAGGGGCTGAAGCTCGTCCGGATACCGCTGCCGGAAGAATTGCTCCTCACCCGCCCAGGCCCCAAGCCCCGGACCTAGATGTTGTCCACGTCCGCCCGGCCGTAGCGGACAGACGCCTCACCAGGCCACGGCGTCCACGTAGACGGTGCCGGACCAGGCGCCGCTGGTGAACAGCTCCAGGCCGAGCTGGGACAGGGCCGCCGCGCCCGGGGGCACCGTCACCCGCACGGGGCTCCACCCACCGGCCTGGAGCGAGCCCACGCCCGCCCACGCGCCCGTCCACCGCCAGTTGCCCGCGGCGCCCTCCTGCACATAGGGCTGCACGCCCGTGAGGCGGCTGCCCGCGGGCACCCACACCTGGAAGGACACCGTCTTGCCGGCGGCCACCGTGGGGTTCGGCACGGACACGCGCGTGAGGCCCGCGCCGCTCGCCGCCACCGCCACCGCGAGCGAGCGGCTGCCCGCGTAGGCCTTGGCGGGGGACGACGCCACGCTGGCGCCCGAGGCGACCCAGCCCTGCGTCCCGTCCTCGAAGTGGTAGGGCGCCGTGTCCCCCGTGGCGGGCGGGGGCGTGGTGGGCGGGGGCGTCGTGGGGGGCGGGGTGCTCCCGCCCGGCAGGGGCAGCCCACCGGCCTGGAGGAAGGCGCCCGCGCGGCTCTTGAGGAAGGGCTGGCCGTCCGAATAGACGTCATTGGTGTGCGAGGCCTGTCGGCCCTCGCCCCGGCCGAAGAGCAGGGCGATGACGCCGGCGCTCGCGAACTTCTCGCGGTGCGCGGCGCTCCCCGTGCCGAAGAAGTACTCGGCGCGGTTGTCCTTGTAGCCCTGGCGCGCCCCGCCCGCGTTGTCCACGTTGAGGTGGTTCGAGTTGCCCTCGGGGATCTGCCAGAGCACCCAGCGCTTGCCGGCCGTCACGTTCCACAGCCGCAGCCACTCGGCGTAGCGGTTGAAGCTCGCCGAGGACACGGAGGCCGAGTCGCTCGCGTTCCACCAGCGGTTCTGCCCCTGCACGCGCGCGTAGAAGTCCGAGTCCCGGTCGAGCGGGTCGCCCACCAGCACGTCGTAGGTGGCGCCGGTGACGTTGGCGCCGAGCCCCAGCGGCTTGAGGAAGGCGTGCACCCGGTCCACCTCCGGCTGGAGGGGATCCGTCACGGAGAAGTAGGCGACGTCCTTGTCGCTCGCCCAGGCGGAGACGTGGATGCCGAGGACGGCGTTGCTCGCGCCCACGGCCTTGCGCAGTTGGAGGAAGGCGAGGCCCCAGCCGGCCACGGTGTTGGGCAGGCCCGCGAGCTCGGGCAGGCCGGTGGAGGCCACGGCCGCGGGGGCGTGGGGGTTGCTCCCCGTCTGTTTTTGCAAGAGCCCATAGCCATCCGCCTCGAGCAGCACGAGCACGGGCTTGCCGTGGTCCTTGGCCCGCTGCATGAGCAGCTTGAAGTCGGAGAAGTAGCCGCGCATGGTGGTGGCGTTCTGGACCTTGGAGAGGAATTGATCCTCGCCCCCGCCCGGCTCGGCGTTGACCTGGTAGAACTGCACCGCGGGCAGGGCGCCCTGGGCGGCGGACTCGTTCATGTACTGCAGCGCGAACGAGCCATCCGCCGGGGACCAGCCCCAGTTGTTCACCCAGCCCTTGGTGAGATAGCGGTAGCGCACGTCCCAGGGCACCCCGCTGTTCTTCATCCACGTCTGGCCATTGTCCTCGAACAGGCCGACGAGCAGGCGGGCGGGCAGCCCTGCGGGAATCGGGCCCTGCGCGGGCGTGACGAGCCCGGAGGCTCGGGAGTCCAGGGAGGTCTGGGATTCTTCCGGCGCGTCCGCACCGGGCATGGCGGGACCACACGCCACGGCCCCCACGAGGGCCAGGGACAGGAGAATGTGTTTCATGGAGGCGCGAAACCCGGAGCCCCCACCCTCGCCATCCCCCTCCACTCCCAGTCCAGCCCGGCCCCCTGCTTCCGCGGGGAAAAATCACACGGAGAGTCGCAACGGGCCCGTGCGGCGGTGGCGGGCATCTGCGAGACTCGCGGGTGCCCGTGCACCTTGAAATGAACCTCCTCATCGGCCTGATGGTGGCCGCCAGCACGCTCGCGATCGCCGCCAAGCGCGTGAGCATCTCCTACAGTGTCGCGCTGGTGGTGGGCGGCCTGCTCATCTCGGTGGGAGGGCTGTTGCCGGGGGTGCCGCCCCTCAATCCGGACGTCGTCTTCCTGGTGTGTCTGCCCCTGCTCCTGTTCGAGGGCGGCATCACCGCGGACGTGGCCAACGTGCGCGCCAACCTGGTGCCCATCGCCACCCTGGCCTCGTTGGGCATGGTGCTGGCCATCACCGCCACCGGCACGGCCCTGCACGTCGCGCTCGCGCTCGCGTGGGGGCCCGCCATGTTGCTGGGCGCCATGCTGTCCGTCACGGACACGGTCTCCATCCTCTATGCCTTCCGCCACGCGCCCGTGCCCCGGCGCCTGTCGGGCATCATGCAGGGCGAGAGCCTCTTCAATGACGGCACCGCCCTGGTGGCCTACGCGGCCATCGCCGGCGTGGTGACGCGCGGGCAGACGTCCTTCTCGCTGCCGCTGCTCGGCGCCCAGGTGGTGATGGCCACCCTCGGAGGGCTGGCCATCGGCCTGGCGCTGGCGCTCGTGGCCGGCGTCATCATCCGCCACACGCGCGATCCGCTCGCGGAGATCATGGTGACGACGGCGCTCGCCTTCTCCGCGTACGTGGTGGGCGAGACGGTGCACATGTCCGGCGCCATCGCCGCGGTGACGGCCGGGCTGAGCATGGGCATCACCCTGCGCCGGCACGTGGCGGCGCAGAGCCAGGTGGCCATCCACACCTTCTGGGAGTACGCCACCTTCGGGGTGAACACCTTCCTGTTCCTGTCGGTGGGGCTCGCCACCAAGCCGGGCTCGCTCGTGCGCCACCTGCCGCTCACGCTGCTCGCCGTGGCGTGTGTCTTCCTCGGGCGCGCGGTGGCCATCTACGTGCCCTTCCTGCTGTTGCGCTGGGTGCGCCCTTCCGAGTCCGTGCCCTTCCGCTGGCAGCACGTCTTCATCTTCGGCAACATCAAGGGCGCGCTGTCCATCGGCCTGGCCCTGGGCCTGCCCGAGAGCACGCCCGCGCGCGAGCAGCTGGTGTCCATCGCCTTCGGGGTGACGTTCCTGTCGCTCGTGGGCCAGGGGCTCCTGCTCACCGGCTTCCTCAAGCGCCTGGGCCTGTTCCGGGACGATCCGGTGGCGCACGCGGTGGGCGAGCAGCAGGCGCGGCTCATCGCCAGCCGCGCGGCGCGCCAGGAGTTGGAGCGGCTGCACGAGCAGGGCGTCATCCCCCGCGCGGCCTACGAGCACCTGCGCAGCGACTACCAGGTGGGCATCGCGCACGCCGAGCGCGAGCTGCGCCGCTTGAGCGAGCAGCACCTGGCGCAGGCGGCGCGGCTGGTGCTGACCACGCGGCGGCACCTGGTGGACGCCGAGCGCACCGCGCTCCTGTCGGCCCGGCGCGCGGGCCTCATCCCCGACGCCACGGCCGAGGCCCAGCTCGCGCGGCTGGACGAGCGCACGCTCGAGCTGGAACACGTGTTGTCGGACGTGCCCGACGCCGATACGGGCAGCGGGAGGAAGGTGTCATGAAGATTGTCATCGCCGGAGGCGGACGGGTGGGCGGCACGCTGGCGGCGCGGCTCGTGAGCGAGCAGCACCAGGTGACGGTGGTGGAGCGAGATCCGCTCATCTGCCACAAGCTCTTCGAGGAGATTGGCGTGGTGACGGTGTGCGGGGACGCCACGGACCCCCGGGTGCTGGAGACCGCGGGCATCACCCAGGCGGACGTGGCGGCGGGGGTGCTCGCGCGCGACGCGGAGAACCTGGCGTTCGCCACGCTGGTGCGCGCGGTGAGCCCCGCGCGCGTCATGGTGCGCATGCTGGACAGCCGCTACCGCGAGCCCTACCGCCTGGCCGGTGTGCGCGAACTGGTGGAGGAGGCCGAGGTGGTGGTGGCCAAGATGACCACGGCCATCGACTTCCCCGAGGTGGCGGGCTCGCTGCCCCTGGCCGCCGGGGACGCCATCCTCTTCGAGCTCAAGGTGAGCCCCCAGGCGCTCGTGGCCGGCCGCACCGTGGCCCAGGTGCGCTCGCTGCCCGGCTTCCCCCGCGAGTGCGTCTTCATCGGCATCCTGGATCCCGAGGGCCGCATCACCCTGCCGGACGGCAACACGCAGCTGCGCGCCGAGCACACGCTCATCCTCGTGGCGCGCCGCGCGGAGCTCGCCCGCGCCGTGGAGTGCCTCACCGAGGAGCCGCCCCAGGACTCCGAGACGCCACTCGCGGAGCTGCTGCGCAAGCTGGACTTCCTGGCGCCCCTGAGCGGCGAGGAGCTGCGCAAGGTGGCGCACGGCGCCGAGTACCTGCGCAAGCAGGCCGGCGAGCCCATCTTCAAGAAGGGCGACGCGGGCGAGACGTTCTACGTCGTCGTCTCCGGCCAGGTGAACCTGAAGGCGGACGGGGGCCGCGTCGTGGAGACGGTGGGCCCCGGGGGCTTCTTCGGGGAGATCGCCCTGCTCACCGGCGAGCCGCGCGCCACCCACGCCTCGGCCGCCACCGCGTGCGAGCTGGCGAGCGTGGGCCGCGAGGACTTCCGCGGGGTGGTGATGGCCAACCCCGCCATCGCCCTGGAGATGAGCCGCATCCTCGGCCAGCGCCTCTCGCGCATGGCCAAGCAGGACACCCCGCCGCAGAAGCGCAAGGGCCTCTTCAGCCGCTAGCGATCGAAGTCCACGCCCACGCCCAGGCCGGCGGTGAAGCCGCGCACGAGCCGCACCGACGCCCCGTCCACCACGGGGAAGTGCACCGTGCCCACCGAGGCCACGCCGTAGAGCGCGGGCAGGATGCGCTGGCGCAGCTCGGTGGCCACCGCGTAGCGCGGCCGGCCGGTGACGTCGGTGAGGATGACGCGCAGCTCGCCCACCGTCTGCTTGCCGGGCAGCGTCACCTGCACCGCGGCGTCCGCGTCCACCCGGCCCGTGGCGACGAAGTACTCGCCGCTGGCGCTCGCGCTCAGGTTCAGGTCCCCGTCCGCCAGGGGGCGCACGCTCGCCGCCACCTCGCCATAGCCGGAGAACGTCGCGGGCAAGAGCTCCTCGGCCAGCGGCGCCTCGCGCAGGCCCACGCCGGAGAAGCGCGCCAGCTCGTAGCTCGGGCCGAAGAAGCCGAAGCGGAAGCGGCCGCCCTGGCGCCGCGCCTCCAGCCGCCCGGTGATGTCCACGTTCTCCGAGGGCAGGCCCCGGGCCACCACACCAAAGGCCGCGCCGAAGTCCGGCACCGACTCGATGAGCGTGTCCGCGCGCGCGCCCGCGGCCGCCTGCAACCACAATTGCAGCGTGTCCGAGCGCACCACCCCCGCCTGGAAGCCGATGCTCGCCGCGGACAACTCCTGGGCGCGCAGGCCCGCGCGGCCGAAGTCGTGCGCCACGTCCAGCGACAAGAGGAAGCGGTCCGAGGCCTCCGGGTCGTCACTGAGCACCCGGCCCAGGTCCAGGCGGAACTCGCCCGCGAACAGGCGTCCGGCCAGCACGTCGCTGGCGAACAGCTCCACGCGCGTGGGCCCGAGGTACGCCACGACGTTGGCGCCCGCCGGGTGGTAGTCCGGGTTGAGGTTGTTGTTGTAGCGGTTGACGAGCCAGCCCGCGCCGAGCGACCAGGTGGAGTACGCCCCGGCGCGCAGCAGGAAGGCGCCGTCGTCGCGGCCCACCCGGAGCGTGCGCACGAGCTGACCCAGATCACTGCGCTCGTCCCAGTCCTGGTAGCGCAGGAAGCCGCCGAAGTCCGACGTGTCCGCCACCGGCTCGCGATCCAGCAGCCTCAGCCGCAGGGGCGCACCCAGTTCGAACTCGAATTCACTCCCACCGCGCACACCCATGCGGGGGAACACCACGGCATAGCCATCCATCCCGTTGGCGCCCAGGGAGCCCGAGGGCAGCGCGAGCGCCTCGACTTCCAGGGCGGCATGGAAATGGATGCCTTCTTCCGCCAGAGCGGGGTTTTCAACGAAGGCCCGAGGGGCCTGATGGAGCACGGAGGCAAGGAGAAGGGCACCGATCATGGCCCGTCATTTTAATCCCCTCCGGGCGCTTCGTCCGGCAGGACCTGCTCGGACAGAAGTGCACCTTGTCTCCACGAACAGCGAACAACCGACCCTGCACACCGTTGGCGTGTGGGCCTTCAGCCGACGACGACGATGTGGCGGCCGGTGAGCTGCTCCATGGAGCGCGAGGCCACCAGCTTGGCGGCGGCCTTCGTCTCCCCGGCGACGTCGAACGCCGCGGCGATGAGGTCTCCCAGCGTCACCTGCACCTGCTCCACCGGCTTGCGGGCCTTGGCCACCGCGCGGTTCGCCGACTTCTTCACCTGACCCGCCACCCGCACCACCCGACCACCACTCCGCTGGGCCTTCGCCATGATCCACCCCGTCCCTTGTGCCGCTGTGTCGTTCGTTCCCGCCAACCGCCGCCGCCGCCCGTGCCTGATCCCTTAGCAACCGGCGTGCCTGGACGTAACCCCTTGGAATTCCTTACAGCGGGGGGGAGGGGGGAGGGGAAAAGGCCATGCCAGGGACTGACATTTCTACCGCTCGGGAGGGAAAACCCCCCGGAACGAATGACCGGATGACCGGGTGGGGCCTGAGACGCGACGTGCCCGCCGGGCGGGGCCAGGCGGGCACGAGGAGGACGTGGAGTGAAACCGGGCGCTACTTCCCGGGAGGCGAGGAGAGCACGAGGATGAGCTCGCCCCCCTGGTGCTTGCCGGCGCGCTGGTAGACGGCGCCCTCGCGGCCCAGCTGCACGGAGGCGGCGGTCTGCTGGGGCACGTCCACCCGCAGGGTGGCGGTGCCGGCCTGCAGGGACTGGAGCTTGATCGAGGCCGTCACGCCGTTGGGCAGCTTCACCTCGGTGGGCGACTGGTTGCTCACCACCACGGACTGCTGCGAGAGGCTCTTGAAGGAGGTGAAGTTCAGGTTCTGCTTGCTGAACGTGTCCTTCATCTTCTGCAGCCGCGCGGGGGACACCTCGTTGCCCTCGCGGGAGACGAGCACCACCTCCACCTCCACGTTGAGCTTCTGGGGCCCCGCGGGTGCCTGGGCCCTCACCCCTCCGGGAAGCAGCAACCCCAGCACCAGGAGCACCGGGATCATCGGCGTGCGCGTCATCATCGTCACAGCTCTCCTCCCTTGGGGGGCTTGTCCGGCGTCGCGGGCTTCACCGGCCGACGACCCGGCACGTCCTGGGGCGACTCCCCGTCGAGCTCGTCCGCGTCCTCGCCCCGGTCCCCCGCCGCGGAGCCGGCCGGCGTGGCATCGTGCGGCGTGGACGCGTCCTGGTCCACCGTCCAGATGATGGTGTTTCCGTCATCGGACTCCAGGACCAGGGGCCGGGTCTTGGCGCCCTCGCTGGCCACCACCTGCTGCACGCGCATCCGCTCCGCCCCGTAGCCCAGGGGTGCGGCGCGCTGGTTGTTGAGCACCACGGGCACGGCCACCAGCACCACCAGGGCCGCGGTGGCCAGCGACGAGACCATGGCGGTGCGGTGGTAGAGGAACATCTCCGAGAGCGTGATGCGCACGCGCTCCCAGAGCGGCGGGCGGTCCGGCGTGACCCGGGCCATCACCTTCTGGGTGAAGTCCTTGAAGTCCACGTCGTCCACGGCCATCTCGAGGCCCACGCGCAGGAGCGCGGACTCGGCCCTCAGGTCCGCCGCCCGGCTGGCGCAGTCCCGGCAGGCGGCCATGTGCCGCTCCACGTTGACCCGGTCCGCGGGCGACACCTCCCCGTCGATGTACGGGGACAACAACGGGATGAAACGCTCACATGCGGAGTTCGTGGCCATGTTCTACCCGTTGCGGAAAAGGGTGTCTGCGGGCTTGGACGGAAAGGGAAAAGCAATATTCCAGCCGCCCTCACTCACTGCCCACTCCGCTCTTGGCCTCGTCCAACTCCAGGTATTCACTGAGGATTTTCTGCACCTTGGCCCGGGCGTGGAAGAGCCGGCTCATGACGGTGCCCTTGGGAATGTCCAGGGTGCGGGACAGGTCCTCGTAGGACATGCCCTCCACCTCGCGCAGCAGGAGGATGGCGCGGTGCTTCTCCGGCACGGTGGCCAGGGCTTCCTGGATCTTCTCCGCCAGCTCGCGGCGCAGGGCGCTCTTCTGGGGGTTGGTCCCCAGGCGGCTGCCCAGGGCGCCAATCCGGGTCTCGGACAGGTCCGTCATGGACTCGTCGAACTCCTCCATGGGCCCGCCCGCGGTGCCCCGGCGGCGGATCACGTCGATGCAGATGTTCGTCGTGATGCGGTAGAGCCACGTATAGAAGGAAGAGTCGCCCTTGAAGTGGTCCAGGTACTTGTAGACCTTGACGAACGCCTCCTGCGAGACGTCCATCGCCTCCTCCTTGTCCTTGAGCATGCCGAGCGCGACCGCGTACACCTTGCGCTGGTAGCGCTCGACGAGGAGCTTGAAGGCGCGCTGATCTCCATCACGCACGCGTTTGACGAGAGTGAGGTCGTCGGTGGCCAAGGGGGCGCTACCCTAACACGCCGCCCCGTCGTCCCAAGCATTCTTGAGTGCTACAGGCTGGCGAGCATGGCCACCAGCAGCGCCGCGCCCACCAGGGCCACGATGGAGCCGAATGCGAGCTGGCTCCATTTTTCCTTGAGCACCGCACTGTCCTCGGCCGGGTCGCGCAGGCCGTGCAGGGCGTTCCACAACATGTGGGGCCCCAGGCGCTTGTTCGTGCCGCCGCGGCGATCGACCACCGGCTCCGCGCCGTCCTTGAGCGCGTCGCGCGGGGACAGGGCCACCCGGGGAGGCACCAGCGCCGGGTTGGGCACGCTCGCGCTCAGGCCCTGGGGCACCACGGCCTTGGGCTCCTGCTGATCGAAGGGCGCCGCCTCCGCCCCGGCCGGACGCGCCTTGGCCTCGGCGGCGGTCTTGGCCTCGGCGGGGGCCTTGGCGGGCGTGCCCGGAAGCTCCTCGGGCTGGGTGATGTCGTCCGGATCCACGGCCGGCTCGGCCTTCCTGGCCACGGGGGCCTCGGGCGCGGCGGCCTTGGCGGGCTTCTCCGGCGCCGCCTTGGCGGGCTTCTCCGGCGCGCGCTCGTCGACGACGGGCAGGAAGACCTCCGAGGGCAGGTGCTCGGGACCCGGCTCGATGCGGACCTCGGCGAGCCGCGACTGCAGCTCCTCCGGCGAGCGCGACGCCAGCATCACCAGCGCCGTCTCCACGCCATTCTTGCCGGTGGCCGCGTCACGCAGGCCCCCGAAGCCGTTCTTCACGAGGGCCTGCTCAAAGCGGGCGCGTCCGGCGGGCGACTGCCCCTCGGGATCCTTCGCGTTCGCCCGGGCATAGGCGGCGAAGAAGGCCCAGAGCCGCAGGGCCCGCTCCCCCGGCGGCATCCGCGAGGGCCGCAGCTCCGCGCCCAGGAAGGCGACCTCTTCCGAGAAGTGGTGGGCGAGCGACTCCTGGCCGATGGACTCGTCGAACTTCGGCAGCAGGTCCTCGATCCGCCGGGGCGGGCCGGGAACACCCGGCGGCACGGGGTGGCCGGCGACGGGCGGCTCGGCGTCGGTGGGAGGAGGCGGCGGCTCGAAGCGCGTCTCGCCCCGGGGCTCCTGCGGCCTCGGCGCGCGCGACGGGAGCGGCTTGCCCTCGGGCGTCTCGAAGCCGGTGTCCGCGGGCGTCTCGCCCTCGGTGGGCGCGGGCCGCTCGGCCTGCTCCGGCGCCCGGGTCTCCAGCGCGTCGGGCGTGGGCTTGCCCTCGGTGCGCGGGGCGGACGGCGCGCGGGACGGCGTCGGCGCGGGCTCCTCGAACGAGACGTCGGGCGCGTCCGGCCGGGTCTCGGCCCGCTCCACCGGCGCGGAGGAGGTCGGGGACGGGACCTCGAGGGAGTCCGCCGGGGAGGACGCCCGCTCCGGGGCCGGGGCCGGCTCCAGGTCGGGGGTCTCGAAGTTGCTGGACGCCGCGCCCTCGGTGCCCTGCGGGCGGGGCCGCTCGCTCGTGGGACGCGGGGCGGCGGGCTTCTCGAAGAGCTCGGCGGACGTCACGGCCTCCCGGGTCCGCACGGGCCGCTGCGGCTCGCGCGTCTCCAGTCCGTCCTGGGCGAAGCGCATCCGGTTGGGCTTCACGGTGTCGCGCGGGGTGCTGTCGCGCGGGCCCCCGGGAAGCGTCTGCGGCTCGCCTCGGCCGGAGGGCGCCGCCGGCGCGGGCTCCTGGGGCGAGCGGCCGATGCGCGGGCGCTCCTCGCGCTCCATGCCCGGACCCCTGCCCGCGCCACCGGGCCGGGTGTCCAGGGGCGAGCGGCCGATGCGCGTGCGCTCCTCGCGCTCCATGCCATCGCCCCCGCCCTGCTGCCGATCGCCGCGGCCCTGCACGCCTCCGTCGGAAACACGTGTCGGGACGAACCCGATGGCTCCCCCAGGCGGCCCCTTGATGTTTCCGGATTGACTCATCACCCGGGATTGTCGCCCATCTGGCCGGGGAGTTGCGAGACCTCCCCCGGATCACTCGCCCTCGCGCTCCGCTTTGACCTCCGACGTCATGCCATTGGCGTCCAGGGTGACGCTGTACACCGACACCTGGCCGTCTCCGTCCAGGTCGCCGCGCGCGAAGCAGGTGACCTCCGCCTCGCCCAGGGGCGACTCGTGCACGCGGACCTCGTACTGGCAGCGCACGCGCTCGCCCGGCGCGAAGCCGATCTTCCCCAGGTTCTCATCCGGCACGAACGCCACCGCCTCGCCCCCGCGTGGCACCTGGGCCGGCACCGGGCCCGCCGCGAGGAACTGGCCATGCTCGTCCCGCCAGGCCTGGACGTCCCCGCACAGGCGCAGCACGTTGACCCGGGCCTCGCGCGCGAGCTCCTGGGCCACGAGCGCGGGATCCGGCCGGGACCCCGCGGCGAGGAACAGGCCGCCGCCCACGAGGCCCACCAGGGCCCCCGCGCCCGCGAGCACGCCCCAGCGCGGCCCCCGCTTGCCACCCGGGGCCATCAGACCCCCGCCCAGGCGCGGGGATGGCGGAGCACCTCGATCAGGCGCGCCTCCTCGGTCCCCGGCTGGGGGTGGTAGTCGTAGCGCCAGCGCACCCGCGGCGGCAGCGACATGAGGATGGACTCGGTGCGCCCCTTGGTCTCCAGGCCGAAGGTGGTGCCCCGGTCCCAGACGAGGTTGAACTCCACGTAGCGCCCGCGCCGCACCTCCTGCCAGTCGCGCTGGGCCTCGGTGTAGGGCGTGTCCTTGCGCCGCTCGGCGATGGGCAGGTAGGCGGGCAGGAAGGCCTGGCTCACGTCGCGCACGAAGGCGAACTCGCGCTCCAGGTCGCCGCCCATGTTCTCGAAGAAGATGCCGCCCACGCCCCGGGCCTCGTCGCGGTGGCGCAGGTGGAAGTACGTGTCGCACGCCGGCTTGAAGCGCGGGTAGTACGTGGGGTCGTGCCGGTCACACGCCTCCTTGTGCACGCGGTGGAAGTGCTCCGCGTCCGCGTCCACCAGGTAGTAGGGCGTCAGGTCCGCGCCGCCGCCGAACCACGCCTTGCCGCCCTGATGGATGAAGCGGTAGTTGGCGTGCACCGTGGGCACGTGGGGGTTGCGCGGGTGGAGCACCAGCGACAGGCCCCCGGCCCAGAACGTCCGCCCCTCGCCCTGGAGCTTGCCCGCGAAGGCCTCGTCGAGCTCGCCGAACACCACCGACGTGCTCACCCCGCCCTTCTCCAGGACGGCGCCCTCCTCCATCACCCGGCTGCGACCCCCGCCCCCGCCCGGACGCTGCCAGGGGTCCTCGCGGAAGCGCCCCTGGCCGTCCAGCCGCTCCAGCGCTCCGCAAATCTCGTCCTGCAGCGCGTGCAGGTGCGTCACCATCCGCTGCTTCAACGACTCCACGTCCACCGTCATCGGTTCTCCAGGGGGGCCACGGGCGCCTCGAATATCAGAGGAGGGACCGCGGGCGCCGTGTTCCCCGCGGCATCGAAGACCTCGAGCTGGGCCCGGTAGCTCTTGCCCTCCTCCAGGGCGAACGCCCCGCCGCAGGCGTCATGCCCCACCAGGGCCACGCCGTTCTGCAGGGGGGTCACGTAGTGCTGCGCCGCCATGTCGCCCTGCCGGTGGGACAGGGTCACCAGCACATAGGCCGGACTGTCCTCCAGCAGTGACATGCTCAACTTCACGAACCGCTCACTTCCATCCCGGGTCCGGCGCGACAGGCCCTCGCGCACCGCGGGACGCTTGAGCCAGCGCGGGCGCGCCACGTCCTGCCCCCGGCCGCTGATCCACTCCGGCGTGGAGCCACCCCCGCCGTTGAGCACCTTCACGCCGGGCAACACGTCATCCAGCCGCAGGGTGTAGGACAGGCCGGCCCTCAGGGGCCCCGCCAGCTTGAGGATGACGGTGCTGCGGCCCAGGGCGCTCGTCCAGCCGCGCTGGATGCGCACCTCCACCTCGTGCCCGCGGCCCTGCATGCGCAGGATGCGCCCGGGCAGCGTGCCCACCTTGCTGGCCAGGTCGCCCACCCCCTCGAGCAGGAAGCGCGTGTTGGTGGGAACGACCGAGCCCGGAGCCGGGAAGACGTTGACGCCCTCCGACGGACAGGCCGCGTGGACGCGCGGCACGAAGAGCCAGGAGAGGACGAGGAGCAGGACGGCGGAGCGCACGAAACCCGCGAGTGTGCGACGACCCGGGCCGAGAGGCCAGCCTTCCCGTCATTCCCGCGAACCTTCTCAATTCATGGAGGAGCCATCATCCGACATGGTGATGGGGCCATAGCGCGCCTCGTAATTGGCCACGCCGGCCTGGAGCGCCACCAGCAGGCGCTTGAGGTGCTTGGGGTTGAGGATGACGCGCGAGCGCACCTTGGCGCGCGGCTGGTGCGGGGGCACGTGGATGAAGTCCAGGGTGAACTCCGTCTCCGTGTGGTTCACGAGGGCCATGTTCACGTACTGACCGTTGGCCACATCGTCATCCAGTTGAATCTCCAGGGAGGCTTCCGGGGGTTTGGGGGCATCCGCCATGGGGGAGGCATACCGCCGCGCGGCCCGCGTGACTAGACTGGTCAGCACATGCACGCGCGGATGGATGCCCTGAAGACAGCGCCATTCGACCTGGGCTCGGGCGAGGATGCCTGTCTGCTCCTGCATGGCTTCACGGGAAGTCCCTGGGAGATCCGCCCCCTGGGCGAGGCGCTCGCGGCGCGGGGGCTGTTCGTGCGCGCCATCCAGCTGCCGGGACACTGCACCACCCCGGAGGCCCTGCTGGACGTCACCCACGAGGACTGGACCCGGGCGGCGAGCGAGGCCCTGCTGTCGCTGCGCGGCCACCGGCGCGTCTTCGTGGCGGGCCTGTCCATGGGCGCCCTGCTCTCGCTGCTGCTCGCGGCGAGCCACCCCGCGCACGTGCACGGCCTGGCGCTCATGGCCCCGGCCATCCACTTCACCGGCGCGCACATGTGGCTGCTCAAGCGGCTGCGGCGCCACGGCCTGCTCGAGCGCTTCAAGCCGTGGATCCTCAAGGAGAGCACGGACCTGTCGGACCCGGCGGCGCTCGCCGAGGCGCCCATCCTGCCCGCCTTCCCGTCCGCGCGCCTGCAGGACCTGTGGTCCTTGCAGGACCTGGCCCTGGCGGCCCTGGCCCGGGTGCGCTGCCCCACGCTCGTGGCCATGTCCCAGCAGGACCACGTGGTGGACCCCGCGGGCGGACGGCTCGTGGCCGAGGGCCTCACCGCCGCGCCCAAGGTGCGGCTGCTGTCCATGGCCACGGGCTACCACATCATGCCGAGGGACGTGGAAGCGCCCCGGCTGCTCGCGGAGATCGGCGACTTCTTCGATGGCGTGCGCCAGGAAGACGACGCCCACGCGGCCGCCGCGGCCCAGGCGCTCTGAGCCGCGGGCCGTCCGTCAGGCGAACACGTCCGCCACCAGCCGCCCCTGCTTCTCCATCTCCCCGAGCCAGTGCGCGGCCTCCTCGGGCGAGCCGTTCACCGTCTCCTGGCGGATGCGCGCCAGCGTCTCGCGCACCGCGGGCGCCATGCGCCGGCCATCCCCGCACAGGAACACCGTGGCGCCCTGGGCCAGCAGCGCCTTCACCTGCTCGCGCTCCCGCCACAGCCGGTGCTGCACGAACAGCACCTCGCCCTCCGGCTGGCGGAAGAAGGCCGGCAGCACCTTCACCACGCCCTCGCGCTCCCAGGTGGCCAGCTCCTCGCGGTAGAGGAAGTCCACGTCCGGGTGATCGCAGCCGAAGAAGAACAGCGCCGGGCCGCACGGCTCGCCGCTCGCGTGCCGCAGGGCGCGCTCCTGGATGAAGCCCCGGAAGGGCGCGAGCCCCGTGCCCGCGCCGATCATCACCACGGGCGTGGCGTTGGAGGCCGGCGGGTGGAAGGGCGCGTTGGGCGTGCGCACCGCCACGGCCACCGCGTCGCCCGGCCGCAGCCGCGCCAGGTAGCTCGAGCACGTGCCGTGGAAGCGCCCCTGGCCGCTCCAGGCCTCCGCGTCCACCACCGCCACCGTGAGCGAGCACTGGGTGGGGTCCGCCCGCGGAGAGGAGGACACCGAGTACTGGCGCACGCGCATGGCGGGCAAGAGTTCGAGGAAGTCCGCGAAGGGCAGCAGGCAGGACGCGTACTGCTCCAACAGGTCCAACACGCTCACGCGCTTGTCGAGCACCTCGGCCGTGTAGCGCGCGGGGTCCCGGGCGAGCGCGAGCAGGTGCTGGGCGTGCGGCGGGCACGGGTTCACCGCCGCGAGCCGCTCCAGGTCCTTGCGCGTGGCGGGGGCGGACAGCTCCACGTGGCGGCCCAGCAATTCCTGCACGGACACGGGGCGCTCGGTGGGCAGGGACGCCGCCATGGCCCCGCGCGTGGAGCGCAGCACCACGGCCGCGTCCGGACGCACGCCGAAGCGCCGCGCCGCGCGCTCCACGAGCGCCGGGGGGTTCTCCGGCAGCACCGCCAGGTAGTCCCCGGCCGCGTACGTCACGCCCTCGGGCAGGCGGAACGTCAGGTGGCGCTTGGAGCGGCCGAGCGGCGACGTCATGTCCACCAGCTCCCGGTTCTCCAGCAGCGTGGACATGCCGAGCTGGTTCTGCGCCACCAGCTCCAGGCTCGCCGAGGGCACCACCTCCACGTGGTAGAGCGGGCCCGCGTCCACCGTGCCCGCGCTCACCCCGAGCGCCTCGCCCACCCGGGTCCAGAAGGGCGCGTACCACTGCTCGAAGTCGCCGAAGAAGTCCCCCCGCGCGTCCGCCTCGCCCCGCGCGAGCAGCGCCTCGGCGCCGGCCGCGTGCAGCCGCTCGTCGAAGTGCGTGGGAATGGCCTGGTAGGTGGCCGCCCAGTCCCGGTTGCCGCAGCCGAACACCGCGTAGCGCACGCCGAGCAGCGAGCCCGCGGGCACGTGGGAGATCCAGGCGTGGAAGCCCCGCGCGTTGTCCGGCGGCTGGCCATTGTAGGAGGCCGTCACCAGCACCACCGCGCCCTCCTTGGGCAGCTTGCCCGTGGCCTCGTCCAGCGGCGCCACCCGGGCGGCGTACCCGCGCGCGAGCCCGTCACTCGCGATGCGCCGGGCGAAGGCCTCCGAGGCCCCCGAGTTGGAGCCGTAGAGCAGGAGCAGCGGCGTGCCGTGCGCGGCCCCGCGCCCGGGGCCCTGGGCGGGCGTCGCCGCGGGCGCGGGCGCGGCCCTCGTGGTGAGCGAGCGCGAGACGTTCTGGCGCACGCGCGCGCGGATCCTCAGGCCCTCGGGCTTGAGCGTGAGCGTCTCGCGCACGTGCAGCGCGTAGGGCGCGGGCTCGGTGACGTGGAAGCGCTGCAGGAGCATGCCCAGCACCAGCGTGGCCTCCTGGAGCGCGAACGCCCGGCCGATGCACGAGCGCTGGCCATTGCCGAACGGCTTCCACGCATGCGTGGGGATGCGGTCGCGCACCTCGGGGGCGAAGCGCTCGGGGTCGAAGCGCTCGGGGTCGCGCCACACCGCGGGGTCGCGGTGCAGCGAGGGGCTCAGCACGATGAGCATGTCCTCCGGCCCCACCGGGTAGAGGCCCCCGAGCAGCGTGTCCTCCTTGGCTTGGAGGGTGAAGGCGGGCGCGGTGGGCCACAGGCGCAGGGTCTCGCGCAAAATCTGATCGATGTAGCGCAGCTGGGTCACCTGCTCGAAGCGCGGCGTCTCCGTGCCCAGCACCCGGTCCACCTCCGCGGTGGCCTTCTCGAGCACCTCCGGGTGGCGCAGGAGGAAGTAGAGCGCGAAGGACAAGAGGCCGCTCGTGGTCTCGTGCCCCGCGATGAGGAACGTCACCAGCTGGTTGCGGATGTTGTCGTCGTCCAGGCCCTCGCCCGTGAGCGGATCCTTCGCGGTGAGCATCAGCCCGAGCAGATCCCTCGGCGCCTGCTCGGGGGGCAGCTTGCGGCGCTGGGCGATGAGCTCGCGCGTCACCTCGTGCATGTGGTGGGCGTCCGCCTTGAACTGGCGCTGGGTGCGCAGCATCAGCTGGTTCTGCAGGGGCACGCGGCGCGTGCGGGCCCCCGCCTCGGCCAGCGCGCGCACCAT
This sequence comes from Archangium primigenium, assembly GCF_016904885.1. NCBI lineage: Bacteria > Pseudomonadati > Myxococcota > Myxococcia > Myxococcales > Archangiaceae > Melittangium > [Archangium] primigenium. The sequence continues at coordinate 1,493,820 of NZ_JADWYI010000001.1, read as the reverse complement.
GGACTCGACGAAGGGGTGCTGCTCCTCGCGGTAGAAGGAATTGAAGCGGTAGCCGAAGCCACACAGCGCGATGGTGTCCAGCGTGAGCCGCGTCATGTTGTCCGGCACGTCGAGCACCTCGTCGGGGCCGAAGCGCTCCCAGCGCGTGAGCATCTGGTCCGCCACGTCGAGCATCGCGTCGTGGTAGTCGCGCATCGCCGCGGGGCCGAAGGCCGGCATCAGCAGCCGGTGCGCCTTGCCCCAGTTGGGCTCGCTCGTGTGCGCGGTGAAGAGGCCGTCCCCGGCGAACTCGCGGATCTGCGTGAGCGAGGCGCTCACCTTCTTGTCGAAGCGGCTCTCGTCGCACGCGTCGGCCACCAGCTCGTGGGAGCTGATCACCAGCACGTCGCGGCCCCCCGGCATCGACAGCCGGAAGATGGAGCCGAGCTCGCGCGCCAGCTTCATCAGGTTCTGCATGGGCGTCTCGAAGCCCAGGTCCGGCGCGTTGCCCACGATGGGACGCACACGGGGCTGAGGGATGATCACTTCGGGTGAACGCTGGGGCTTGCTCATCGCTTCTCCTGCGGGCTCGGATCCGGGGAGAATCATGGGAACGCCCCACCCAGAACTCTGTCGCCGTCGCGACAGAGTCGTCAAACAGTGCCCGGAAAGGCCGCCGTCCGACATGAAGCCCGAACGCTCGGCAATCGACTACCTGGAGCTGTTCCGCACCGGCAGCTGGTTTCGCGCCATGCCCCCGCCGCTCCAGGAGAAGCTGCTGCGCGCGGCGGGGGTCCGGACCCTCAAGGCGGGCCAGCACCTGTTCTCCCGGGGAGACGCGCCCAACGGCCTGCACGGCATGGTGGACGGGGCGCTGCAACTGCGCAGCGTGGGGCCCTCGGGCAAGGAGGCCCTGCTCCTGCTGTTGGAGCCGCCCTCGTGGAGCGGGGAGATCTCCCTGTTCGACAACCTGCCCCGCACGCATGACGCCATCGCGGACGGGCCCTGTGTCGTCGTGCACGTGCCGAAGCCCGCGCTGGACACGCTGCTCCAGCAGGAGCCCGCCTATTGGTTCGAGTTCGGCCGGCTCATGGCCCAGCAGATGCGCACGGTGCTCCTGGGAGTGGACGAGACGGCGCTCCTGCCCGTGTCCATCCGGCTCTCCCGACGCCTGCTACACATCCTCCAGAACTACGGGGACCGGCACGGCCCCGGCAGCCGGGTCATCGGGGTGAGCCAGGAGCAGCTCGCGATGATGCTCGGCATCTCCCGGCAGACGACCAACCAGCTCCTCAAGAACCTGGAGGCCCAGGGAGCCATCCAGCTGCGCTACGGGGAGATCGAGATCCTCGACGTGGAGAAGCTGCGCGCGCTGAGCACGCCCCCGGAGGCCTGAATCCCACACGGCGCGTGCATGCGGCGGGCATCCGCGTTAGCACTTCCCGGAATGTCCGCCTCCGCCCCCGTCGTCGAGCTCCACGAGGTCTCCAAGTCCTACGCCGAGGGTGATGCCGTGCGCGAGGTGCTCGCGGGCACGAACCTCACCCTGCGCGAGGGAGAATTCACCGTGCTGCTCGGCCGAAGTGGCTCGGGCAAGTCCACCCTGCTCAACCTCATCAGCGGCATCGACTCGCCCACGCGCGGCACGGTGAAGGTGGCGGGGCGGGACCTGGGCGGCATGAGCGAGCACGCGCGCACGCTGCTGCGCCGTGAGCGCGTCGGCTTCATCTTCCAGGCCTTCAACCTGCTGCCCACGCTCACGGTGGAGGAGAACATCCTCCTGCCCTTGGAGCTCACGGGGCGCACGGGCCCGGACGCGCGCGAGCGGGTGCGCGCGCTCTTGACCACGGTGGGCCTGGACACCCGCGCCGCGAGCTTCCCGGACCGGCTGTCCGGCGGCGAGCAGCAGCGCGTGGCGGTGGCGCGCGCGCTCGCCCATGCCCCGCCCCTGCTGCTGGCGGACGAGCCCACGGGCAACCTCGACGAGGTCACGGGGCGCAAGGTGTTGGACCTCCTGGAGGACCTCACGCGCCGCGAGCGGGTGTGCGCGCTCATCGTCACCCATGATCCGGGCCTGATGGCGCGCGCCCACCGGGTGCTGCGGCTGGAGGCGGGGCGGCTCGTGGAGCAGGCGGTGCGCCCGTGAGCCGGCGGCTGCTCGCGCGCGCGAGCCTGCGCCACCTGGGCGCCCACCCGTGGCTCACCGCGCTGTCGCTGTTGGGCATCGCGCTGGGCGTGGCGGTGGTGGTGTCCATCGACCTGGCCAACGCGAGCGCGCTCCGGGCCTTCGAGCGCTCCACGGACACGGTGACGGGCCGGGCCACGCACCAGCTCATCGGCGGCCCCACGGGACTGCCCGAGTCGGTGTACCGCGACCTGCGGCTGCGGCCCGACGCCCCCGTGGCCGCGCCCGTGCTGGAGGGCAGCGTGCGCGCGCTTGGCGGGGACCGGCGCTCGCTCACGGTGCTGGGCGTGGATCCGCTCGCCGAGGCGCCCTTCCGCGCCTACGTGCCCCAGTCCCAGGCCCAGGTGGACCTGGGCGCCTTCCTCACCGAGCCCGGCGCCACCCTGCTCACCCAACGCACCGCGCGGGCCCTCGAGGTGAAGGCCGGCGACGCGCTGGAGGTGAGCGTGGAGGGCGTGGCGAAGCGGCTGCGGGTGCTCGCCGTGCTGGAGCCCGGGGACGAGGGCACCGCGCGGGCCATGGAGGGCCTCATCCTCACGGACGTGTCCACCGCGCAGGAACTGCTCGGACAGGAGGGGCGCCTCACGCGCATCGACCTCCTCCTGCCGGAGGCCACGGCCGAGGCCACGCTCGCGGGCCTCCGGCTGCCCGAGGGCGTGGAGGTCGCCCGCGCCCAGGCGCGGGGCAACGCCGTGGCGCAGATGACCCGCGCGTTTCGCACCAACCTCACGGCCTTGTCGCTGCTGGCGCTCGTGGTGGGCACCTTCCTCATCTACAACACCATGACGTTCTCCGTGGTGCAGCGGCGCGAGCAGCTCGGTCGACTGCGCGCGCTCGGCGTCACCCGGGGCGAGCTGTTCACGCTGGTGCTCGGCGAGGCCGGCGTGCTGGGCCTGGTGGGCACCGTGGGCGGCCTGCTCTTGGGCATCCTGCTCGGGCGGGGCCTGGTGGTGCTCGTCACCCAGACGATCAACGACCTCTACATGGCCGTGAGCGTGCGCGGGCTCGCCCTGGAGCCCTTCACCCTGGGCAAGGGGCTGCTGCTCGGCCTGGGCGCCACGCTCGCCGCCGCGTTGCGGCCCGCGTGGGAGGCGGCCCGCTCCGCCCCCGCCATCACCCTGCGCCGCTCCACCCTGGAGGACGTGACGCGCGGCCGGGCGCCCCGCCTCGCGCTCGCGGGCGGGCTCGTGCTGCTCGTCGGCACGGGCTTGTTGCTGCTGCCCACGCCCGAGCTGCTTCCCGCCTACGCGGGCCTCTTCTCCGTGTTGCTCGGCGCGTCGCTCCTGGTGCCCGGGCTCACGGCGCTCCTGGCCCACGGCGCGGCCGGGCCGCTGGGCCGGGCCTTCGGGCTGCTCGGGCGCATGGCGGCGCGGGGCGTGACGGCGAGCCTGAGCCGCACCGCCGTGGCGCTCGCGGCGCTGATGGTGGCGGTGGCCACCACCGTGGGCGTGGGGCTGATGGTGACGAGCTTCCGGGGCACGGTGGCGGACTGGCTCGGCTCGTCGCTCATGGCGGACGTGTACGTGTCCCCGCCCTCGCTCGTGGCCCGGCGCGGGGGCGCGGCCTTCCTGCCCGGCCTGGCCGAGCGCGTGCGCGACACCCCGGGCGTGGCCAGCAGCAGCACGCTGCGCTCGGCCCAGGTGCGCGTGGGCGGCATCCTCACGGACGTGCGCGCGGTGGACTTCGGGGGCACGACGGCGCGGCCCTACCGCTTCAAGGCGGGCGACCCCGCCACCGTGTGGAAGGAATTGGACGCACCCGACGCCGTCATCGTCTCCGAGCCCTTCTCCTTCCATCGCCGCGTGGGTGTGGGGGGCCGGGTGGAGCTGGCCACGGACAAAGGCCCCGCGTCCTTCCGGGTGGTGGGCGTGTACTACGACTATGGCTCGGACGCGGGCACGGTGCTGATGACGCGCGCCACGTGGCTCGCGCACTTCGAGGACGGGCGCGTGAGTGGCGTGGCCCTGTACGCCGCGCCGGGCGAGGACGTGGATGCGCTGATCGCCCGGGTGCGCGAGCGCGTCGCGGGCGAGCAGGAGCTCACCCTGCGCTCCAACCGCGCGCTGCTCGCCACGAGCCTGGAGGTGTTCGATCGCACCTTCACCATCACCCACGTGCTGCGGCTGCTCGCCATCGGCGTGGCCTTCGTGGGCGTGCTCAGCGCGCTCATGGCCCTGCAGCTCGAGCGCGCCCGGGAGTTCGCCGTGCTGCGCGCCACCGGGCTCACCCCGCGCCAGCTCTGGGCGCTCGTGTCCTTGCAGACGGGCCTGCTCGGGGTGCTCGCGGGCCTGTTCGCGCTGCCCCTGGGCGTGGCGCTCGCGTACGTGCTCGTGCACGTCATCAACCAGCGCTCCTTCGGCTGGTCCTTGCAGTTGGTGGTCGCCCCCGAGGTGCTGCTCCAGGCGCTGGGCCTCGCCCTGCTGGCCGCGGCGCTCGCGGGCCTGTACCCGTCCTGGAAGATGTCGCGCGCCAACCCCGCGCGGGCGTTGAGGGAGGAGTGATGCGACAAGGCCTCGGTCTGATTCTCGGCGTGGGGATGGTGCTCGGCGCGCTCGGCGCGGGCGCCGCCTGGGTGACGCGGGAGGCCGCCCCGCCCCCCGCTCCGGCCCCGACGATGACGGTGGCGGACGCGCTCGGCGACCCCGCGCTCGCGCTGGAAGGCTACGCGCGCGCCCTCGGGCCCCGGACGTTCCACTTCCCCGAGGACCACGGCCCCCACCCGGACTTCCGCACCGAGTGGTGGTACTGGACGGGCCACCTGGCCACGGCGGACGGCCACGGCTTCGGCTACCAGTTCACCCTGTTCCGCACCGCGCTGGCCCCCGGCGCGCCCCAGGGAAGCTCCGCGTGGAGCGCGCGGCAGATCTACATGGGGCACCTGACGCTGTCGGACCTCGCCACCGGGCGCTTTCACGCCTTCGAGCGCTTCAGCCGGAGCGCCCTGGGGCTCGCGGGCGCGCGGGCCGAGCCCTTCCGGGTGTGGCTGGAGGACTGGAGCGCGGAGGCCGTGGGCGAGGGCACCCCGCCCCTGCGGCTCACCGCACGGCGTGGGGACATCGCGCTGTCGCTCGTGCTGGAGCCGGGCAAGCCGCCCGTGCTTCAGGGCGACCGGGGGTTGAGCCAGAAGGGCGCCAGGCCGGGCCAGGCCTCCTACTACTACTCGCTCACCCGCATGCCCACGCACGGACAGGTGACGGTGGAGGGCCGCGCGTACGACGTCACCGGCGAGAGCTGGATGGACCGCGAGTGGAGCACGTCGTCGCTCGGCCGGGAGCAGGTGGGCTGGGACTGGTTCTCGCTCCAGCTCTCGGACGGGAGCGAGCTCATGTACTACCAACTGCGCCACCGGGACGGCACGGTGGACCCCTTCACCGCGGGCACCTATGTCCCCGCCCGGGGCGAGCCCGTGCACCTGACCCGGGAGGACGTGCGCCTGGAGGTGAAGGGCACGTGGAAGAGTCCGCGCAGCGCGGTGGAGTACCCCGCGCGCTGGCGGCTCGAGGTGCCCGCCCAGGGGCTGGCCCTCGACGTCGTGCCCGCGCTCGCCGACCAGGAGCTGCCGGTGAGCGTGCGCTACTGGGAGGGCGCGGTGGGCCTCACGGGCACGCACGGCGGCGCGCCCGTGAAGGGCCAGGGCTACGTGGAGCTGACGGGCTACGGCGACACGCCGCTGCGCGAGCGCTAGTCGCGGCGCATGAGGACGGTCCCCTGGCCCCCGGCGAACAGGTGATCTTCCGCGCCCCAGACGCCGAGCAGACTCTGGCGGGTGCCGCTCGGCACCCGGGTCCACGCCTGCCCGTCCCAATGGGCGATGACCCCCAGCTCGCCCACGGCCCAGAGGTCCGTGGGGCTCCGCCCGAAGAAGGCGGTCACGAAGAGGGGCTCCGCCGTGTCCACGCGGCGCACCCGCTGCCCGTCCCAATGCCAGAGGGAGCGGTCCAGACCCGCGACCCACACGTCCTCCGGACCGAATGCCCAGACGGCCCGGAGGTCGGGGCCCTCGAAGCCGTGGTCCACCCAGCGCTGGCCGTTCCAGTGGAACAGCGCTCCGGAGTCGCCCACGGCCCAGACATCGTCCTCGCTGGAGCCGTGCACGGCCTGGAGCCTCCGGTCGAGCTTCAGGACCTCGCTCCAGGACTGTCCATTCCAGCGCAGGACGGTTCCCAGGTCCTTCAGGGCCCAGGCCGCGTGGGCGTGGTGCGCCCAGACCTTCCGGACAATCCCCTCCCACGCACCGGGCACGGAGGTCTGGGTCCACTGCTGCCCGTCGAAGCGCGCGAGCACGGGCGTGGAGTTGGGGGCACGTCCCGCCACCCAGACATCCGTGGGCGAGCTGCCCGAGATCGCTTGCATGGACATCCACGGCGTCCCCGGCACCACGCTCCACTCGACGCCATCCCACCGAAGCACCGTGCCATCGTCGCGCGCGACCCAGGCCTCCGTCGGCGAGTGGGCCCAGACGCCCACCACGGTCGGCGAGAGGATCCGTCCCTCGGCGGACGCCTGGATGGCCCACTGGTCGTTGCCCTGGTAGCGCATGAAGGCGCCCGCGGTGCCCACGGCGAGCACGGGGCCCTGACTCCCGAGCGCGATGGCGTTGAACGAGCGCGTGCGATCGGAGTCATACGCCTGGCGCCGCAGCGTCTCGCCGTCGAGCCGCCACAGCAGGTCTCCCGCCACCCAGAGCTGCCCGGGCACCCGGCCCCGCACCCGGCCAAAGAAGTCGTTCGAGCTCGTGCCCGGTACCTGGTGCCAGGCCGTTCCCGTCCAATGCCGGAGCAGACCGCGGGCGCCCGCCACCCAGACATCGTCGGGGCCAAAGCCCCAGAGGCTCCACGGCTGGGACGTCGTGGACAACACGGTGGACCAGGTCTGGCCATTCCAGCGCCGGACCAGGTTCGGCGCATCCTCCCCGGGCGGAAACACCAGGGTCCACACGTCCGAGCCGCCGCTCGCCCAGAGGGAGTAGATCGCCCCGTCCGTTCCGCTCGACAGCTCGTGCCAGCGCACCCCGTCCCAGTGCAGCAGGGTGCCCGCGCTCCCGCCCGCCCACACGTTGTCCGGACCCGTGCCGAACACGGTGTACAGGTGCGCGCCGCCCGTGCGCACCTGCGTCCAGACGAACCCATTCCAGTGGACGATGGTGCCCTCCAGGCCCACCGCCCACGCATCCGTGGGGCCCGAGCCCCAGACGGCGAACAGGGGATGGGACGTGCCGCTGGGCAGGTAGCGCCAGTCCTGTCCCCACCAATGCAGCACGAAGCCCGGGGCGCCCACCGCCAGTGCGTTCGTGTCGCCCAGCGCCCACGCATCCACCAGGGTGTCCGTGGGCAGGCGGGGGCTCGTCCAGCACCAGCCTCCGGCGCTACAGACGTCGGCGGGGGGAACGAACACCTCGCCACACGCGGCCACGAGCCCCGGGCAGGGCGCCTCGCCCGGCGTCTTCCGGGCCGGGTCCACGACGGCTTCCGGGCGCGCGAGCGCGGGAGGGGTACGGGCCTCGGGGGTCTGCTCCCCGTGGCAGTGGGGCAACAACGTCAGGACGGCGAGCACGCCCGCCAGTCGCCAGGGCTTCGTCACGATGCGCATCACGGTCTCCTCCAAGCTCATCGGAGGAGAAGCACGGCGCCCACCCCGGGCATGTGAAGCGCGTCACACCGGGCCTCGGCGCGTCCAACGGAGGACACGCCGAGGCGGGCGTGCTCAGTACGGAATCTGCGAGACGGCCAGGCCGGGAGAGGACTCCCAGGACGTGACGTAGTTGTCCGGGGTGCGCCGCCACCACTGGCCCCACATCAGGCCGGAGGAGTTGCGGTAGGACCAGGCGGTGTTGGAGTTGTTGGCCAGCCACGTCTTGATGCCCGAGTCGTTGGCCGCGCCGGCCCACCGGCTCGCCCAGCGCACGAACACGCCCTTGAAGCCGGCGGTGTCGCCGCTGCCGCCGTTGGCGTCGTACTCGTCGTTGAGGATGTCGGCGATGTGCTGGCCGGTGAGGTTGCTCCGGGTCCACCGCACCGCCTGTCCGCCCACGTCGCGGTAGCTCGTATTGCCCGTGGCCTGGTAGAGCAGCGCCGAGGCGCCCGCGAAGGTGCCCTGGTTGTAGGTGAAGGCCCACCAGACCTTGGTGCCGTTGGCCTGGATGTGGTCGGCCACCTGGCCCGTGGAGGAATTGACCAGCGTGGCGCGCAGCCAGTTGTAGATCTGATCCGCCTGCGCCCGGTAGCCGGTGTTCACCGTGTTGCGCGCGAGCAGCATCGCCGCGATGGTGGCCGGACCGTTCACGCACGCGTTCTTGGTCTGGTTGTCCGTGCGCCACCACAGGCCGCCGCCCAGCTTGCTGTCCCAGGCCCGGTCCCAGACCTTGTTGAACTGCCACTGCGCCTGGTCCAGGAACGGACGGTGGCCGGTGATCTCATAGCCCCGCGTCAGGGCGATGACCGCCCACATGACGTCGTCGTTGTACTCGTTCCACGAGGCGAAGTCCGTGGTGCCACTGACCACGTTGTTCAGGCCGTTGAGCAGGGAGAAGACCAGGTCGCGGTGGCCCGCGCTGCGCGTGCGATCAAAGGCGTCCTCGGCCGCCTCGATCTGCTCGCAGACACGCCAGAAGTCGAACCGGGTCGGCACCCTGCGGGCCGTGTCGAGCACGTAATAGCCGTTGCCGTTGTTCGCGACGTAGAAGGCGTTGTTGTAGGAGCTGAACGCTAGGTCCTTCTCCGCCGGCGTGAGCGCGAAGGCGCTCGGCGCGGACGCCACGACCACGGCGGCCACCACGCCATTCAAGAATCGCGAGTTCATGTAGGCTTCCTCCTGGGAAGTCAGGACCTCCTATTCTGGAGGCGAATACCAACTAAACCACTTTTCCAGGAAATAAAAGGAAAAGTGAACCACGGGTCGCGAGGGTGCACACATGGAGCGGATGAATCGACGGGAGCGGGCGCGGCGGGTGCTCGTGGGCATGGGCGGAGCGCTCGTGCTCGCCTGTGGCGTGGAGGAGGCGGGTGGCCCGCTCGACGCACCGGTCCAAGTCCGCCAGGCGGCGAGCACCTGTGAGACGCGGGCCCTGTCCGGCGGCGTGCGGACGATCCTCCACTTCAACAACCCGCTCGCGCCCTGCGTGGCCGCCGGGGACGGGACGCGAGACCTCACCCTGCGCAACGAGCTCGTGCGCCTCATCGACAACGTGCCCGCGGGCTCGTACATCCGGGGCACGTGGTACGCGCTGGCGGACGCCGAGTCGGCCATCCCCGCCGCGCTCGTGCGGGCCCAGAAGCGCGGCGCCGTCGTGCAGGTGAGCATCGACGGGGGCGCGGGCGTTCCCGCCGCGGGCAGCGCCGCGCGCGCCCAGCTCGACCAGCTCACCCAGAAGAAGGTCTGCCCCACCTCCACGGGCTGCATCAGCTCCAACGGCGGCGCCGCGCACACCAAGGCGTGGACCTTCAGTCGCACCACCTACCCGGGCGAGACGGCCACCACGACGTACGTGGTCTGGGTGGGCTCGTACAACATGACCAACGGGCCGGACGGCAACGCGGGCTTCAACAACTCCGCCACGCTCTACGGCAACCAGGACCTCTACAACTTCATGCGGGACTACCTGGAGAACATGTATGCCATGAGCCCGCGCTACTCGGACTACTACAACACCGACCTGTCCCCGGCGCGCGGCTTCTACATGGACGCCTCGGCGAGTGTGTATGCCTCACCCGAGCTCACCAGCGATCTCGTGGTCCAGCGCATCGACGCGGACGTGTGGACGCCGTCCGCGGGCTGCGTGGTGCGTGTCATCAACCCGCACTTCACCTACGAGCGCCGCGCGGTGACGCAGCAGTTGGCCAAGATGAAGAGTGGCGGCTGCGACGTGGCCATCATCGGCAACCACGTGGAGCAGACGGAGTACGACCGGCTCAAGGCCGCGGGCATCCCCCTCAAGGCGCTGAAGATCTCCGGCACGGATCGCGTGCACGACAAGCTCATCGCCATCTCCGCGAAGAAGGCGGGCACTTCGTCCTGGGCGTACCGGGTCTACACCGGCTCGCACAACTTCAGCCCGGGCAGCCTCACCGGCGGCGACGACCTCTTCGTGCGCCTGGGCGAGGAGAGCGGCACGAGCCACCCGATGTACGACGCCGTGCTCGCGCACTTCGACGACGGGTGGAAGAGCCCTTACGCGGTGACGCTCACCGGCGCGAACTGAGCGCCGCGCGTCCTGTCTGGTGTTGCCCTGGAGGCAACTCGCCTCGTGAAGACAGCCATGTCACTCCCGGAACGTAGGGTGTCCGTTCCGGGCCAGGGTTTTCCGGGCCGTGGTGGACGGACCCGCTCCCGGTGGACAAGGCGTGATGATGACGATGGGCTTCAAGACATCCAGGGGTTGGGCCGCGAGCATGCTCGTGGCGTGTGTTCTCTCGGGCTGTGGGCATGACACGCCCCCGCCCCCCGCCGCGCCCGTGGAGGCAGGCGCGCCTCAGGCCCCCTTCGACGTGCAGAAGATCATGGACCGGGTGCACTTCACCTTCCGCGCCGACGGCTCGGCCTGGCGGGCCAGCCATGACACCTACGCGGTGCGCGCGGATGTGCGCGGCCTGAGCTTCACGCCCTACCACCATCCGCGCACGGCGGAGCCCGCGGAGCACGCTCGGGGGGCCGCGACGGCGGCCGTGGAAGGCACGCCGCTGCACCTGGGCGCGGCCCGGGTGAGCCGGGGCGGCGAGGTGCTCTCCGGCCTGGCGGGCCAGGGCTTCGTGGAGGAGTCGGGCGAGCTGCGCATCTCGCGCGGCGCGGTGGTGGAGCACCTGCGCAACGGAGCGGACGGCGTCGAGCAGAGCTGGCACTTCGCGCGGCGGCCCGCGGGCACGGACGCGCTCGAGGTCCGCGTCCCCGTGGAGGGCGGGCGGTTCCTCGGCGAGACGGACGGCGGCCTGCACTTCGCCGAGGGCAGCACGGGCCCGGGCGTGCGCTATGGCCATGGCACCTGGGTGGACGCGCGCGGTGAGCGCACCCCCGTGCCCGCCCGCTTCGAGGGCGACGCCATCGTGCTGCGTGTCCCCGCGTCCGTCGTGGACGCCTCCGCCTATCCCACGGTGCTCGACCCCATCGTCTCCCCAGAGTTCGGCATGGACACGCCGGTCACGGGAATCGCGTGGAACTCCCAGGACAACCCCACCGTGGCCCACGATGGGACGAACTACTTCGTCGTCTGGCGGGACGGCCGCCACATCTCGAATACGCTCTACGGCGTGCGGGTGAACAGCGCGGGCACCCTGCTGGACCCGGTGGGCATCCGCCTGTCCCCCACCTCCGACGGCATGTCCTCCCCCACCGTGGCCCACGACGGGACGAACTTCCTCGTCGTCTGGGTCAACAACGCGTTCACCCTGCGTGGCACCCGGGTGAGCGGCGCGGGCACGGTGCTCGACCCCACGGGCATCGCCATCTCCACGACCACCAGCCTCAAGTACGCGCCCGCTCTCGCCCATGACGGCACGAACTTCCTCGTCGTCTGGCAGGACCACCGCAACAACAACGCCGACATCTATGGCGCGCGGGTGGATGGCTCGGGCGCGGTGCTGGACCCCTCGGGCATTCCCATCTCCACCGCCGCCAGTGACCAGATGGCCCCCGCGGTGGCCCACAACGGCACGAACTTCCTCGTCGTCTGGCAGGACGCGCGCAGCGGCGTCTTCGACATCTACGGCGCGCGGGTGAACGGCGCGGGCACGGTGCTCAACACCAACGGCATCCTCATCTCCGTGGCCGTCGGGGCGCAGGAGCGTCCCTCGGTGGCCTACAACGGCTCGGACTTCGTGGTGGTCTGGGAGGACGCGCGCCATGGCAACGCCGACATCTATGGCGCGCGGGTGAGCGCCACGGGCGTGGTGCGCAACCCCAGCGGCATTGCCCTCGACGTCAGCAGCGGCCCCCAGCGTCGGCCCCGCGTGGCCCGTGTGGGCACGGACTGCGTCGTGGTGTGGCAGGACTTCCTGTTCTACACCATCTCCGGGGCCCGGTTGAGCAACACGGGCACCGTGCTCAACTCGAGCACGCTGAACCTTGGCACCTTCTTCAGTTTCATGAACGATGTCGCGCTGGCCAGCGATGGAACGAACCTCCTGGCCGTGTGGAGCAGCTACGGCATCGCCAACGGCACCGACATCATGGCCACGCGGGTGACCGGGCTGGGTGTGCCGCTGGACACCCCCGCCCTGCCGCTGTCCAAGGCCGCCAACACGCAGGAGGCCCCCGTGTTGGCCCACGATGGGACGAACTTCCTCGTCGTCTGGCAGGATGACCGCCACACCGGCTCGGACATCTACGCCACCCGCGTGAGTGAGACGGGCACGGTGCTCGACCCGAGCGGCCTGCGCCTCTCGACCGTCAGCAATGCCTACGCCATGTTCCCCGCCGTGGCGAACGACGGCACGAACTTCCTGGTCGTCTGGCAGGAGTACTACGGCGGCACGTCCCAGGGCATCCGGGGCGCGCGGGTGAGCGCCACGGGCAGCGTGGTGGACACCACGCCCATCGACCTCGCCAGCCAGGACGCGAACCTGACGTATCCCGCCGTGGCCCACGACGGGGCGAACTTCCTGGTCGTCTGGGAGGATGGCCGCAACGGGCAAGACAACATCTACGGCACGCGCGTGAGTGGCGCGGGCGCGGTGCTCGACACGAGCGGCATCGCCCTCTCCACCGCGACCGGCCTCAAGCGCAGGCCCCAGGTCGCCCACAACGGCACCAACTTCCTGGTCGTCTGGCAGGACGGTCGCAACGCGGACAACGACATCTACGCGGCCCGGGTGAGCAGCACGGGCACGGTGCTCGACACGAGCGGCATCGCCCTCTCCACCGCCACGGGCCCCCAGGAGTACCCCGCCCTCACCCACAACGGGATGCACTTCCTGGTGGTGTGGGAGGACTCGCGCGTGGGCCGCCCGGAGATCTACGGGGCCCGGGTGGACAGCACGGGCACGGTGCTCGACACGAGCGGCATCGCCCTCTCCCCCCTCACGATGCCCACCCCGGACTTCAAGTCCAGCCCCACGGTGACCCATGACGGGGACAGCTTCCTCGTGGCCTGGGAGGACCACCGCACGGGCCAGTACCTGAGCGACATCTATGGGGCGCGGGTGAGCAATACCGGCACGCTGATGGACCCCCAGGGCTTCGCCATCGCGGCCGGGCCGCTCGGGGAGAGTTCGCCCGCGCTGACCTCCATGGGCGGACAGAACTCGCTCGTGGTCTACCGGAGCACCGACCTCTCGGCGACCACGAACAGCGAGCGCATCAAGGCGCGCATCGTCCAGACGCCGTGACGCGCGCCGGAGCGCGCTGAGCACCGCGTGCCCTGTCTGGTGTTGCCCCGGAGGCAACGCATCGGTTGTTGCCTCCGGGTCGACTTGCGGGGAGAAGACAGACATGTCACTCCCGGAACGTAGGGTGTCCGTTCCGGGCCAGGGTGTTCCGGGCCGTGGTGGACGGACCCGTTCCCGGCGGACAAGACATCATGACGATGGGTTTCAAGACATACATGGGTTGGGCCGCGAGCATGCTCGTGGCCTGTGTTCTCTCGGGCTGTGGGCATGACACGCCCCCGCCGCCCGCCGCGCCCGTGGAGGCCGGCGCGCCGCAAGTCCCCTTCGACGTGCAGGCGCTCATGGACCGGGTGCACTTCGCCTTCCGCGCCGAGGGCTCGGCCTGGCGGGCCAGCCATGACACCTACGCGGTCCGCGCGGACGCGCTCGGCCTGAGCTTCACGCCCTACCACCACCCGACGTCATCACCCGAGCAGGCGGAGCGCCCGCGCGCGGCCCGGTCGGCCCCCGTGGAGGGAGCGCCCGTGCACCTGGGCGCGGCGCGGGTGAGCCGGGGCGGCACGGTGCTCTCGGGGCTCGCCAGCCAGGGCATCGTGGAGGAGTCGGGCGCGCTGCGCATCCCGCGCGGCGAGGTGGTGGAGCACCTGCACAACGGCGCGGATGGCGTCGAGCAGAGCTGGCGCTTCGAGCGGCGGCCCGTGGGCACGGACGCGCTCGAGGTCCGCGTCCCCGTGGAGGGTGGGCGCTTCCTGGGCGAGACGGACGGCGGCCTGCACTTCGCCGAGGGCGCCACCGGCCTGGGCGTGCGCTATGGCCATGGCACCTGGGTGGACGCGCGCGGTGAGCGCACCCCCGTGCCCGCCCGCTTCGAGGGGGATGCCATCGTGCTGCGCGTCCCCGCGGCCGTGGTGGAGGCCTCCGCCTATCCCGCGGTGCTCGACCCCATCGTCTCGCCCGAGTTCGGCATGGACACGCCGGTCACGGGATTCGCGGGGCGCTACCAGTCCAGTCCCGCCATCGCCCATGATGGCACGAACTACTTCGTCGTCTGGCGGGACGGCCGCCATTCGGCGAACGACATCTACGGCGCGCGGGTGAACAGCGCCGGGACCCTGCTGGACCCGGTGGGCGTGCTGCTCTCCGGCGCCCCCAGCGACAGTGACCTTCCCGCCGTGGCCCACGACGGGACGAACTTCCTCGTCGTCTGGACGCACTTGTTTCAAGGCACGGCCACGCTGCGTGGCACCCGGGTGAGCAGCGCCGGCATGGTGCTCGACCCCGCGGGTATCGACCTCTCCACCACCGCCCACGTCGGCTCCGCGCCGGCCCTCGCCCATGATGGCACGAACTTCCTCGTCGTCTGGCAGGACACGCGCAACAGCAGCCAGGACATCTATGGCGCGCGGGTCAACGGCGCGGGCACGGTGCTGGACCCCTCGGGCATTCCCATCTCCACCGCCGTCAACGATCAGATGGCCCCCGCGGTGGCCCACAACGGCACGAACTTCCTGGTCGTCTGGCAGGACGCGCGCACCGGCGTTTTCGACATCTACGGCGCGCGGGTGAACGGCGCGGGCACGGTGCTCAACGCCAACGGCATCCTCATCTCCGTGGCCGCCGGGGCGCAGGAGCGTCCCTCGGTGGCCTACAACGGCTCGGACTTCGTGGTGGTCTGGGAGGACTCGCGCGGCGGCAACGCCGACATCTACGGCGCGCGGGTGAGCGCCACGGGCGTGGTGCGCAACCCCAGCGGCATTCCCATCAGCGTCAACGGCAACAACCAGCGTCGGCCCCGCGTGGCCCGCGCGGGCACGGACAGCGTGGTGGTGTGGCAGGACCACCCGGCCTACAAGGTCTACGGTGCCCGGTTGAGCAACACGGGCACCGTGCTCAACTCCAGCGACCTGCTCATCGCTTCCTACTCCCACTTCTACTTCGAGGTCACGCTGGCCAGCGATGGGACGAACCTCCTGGCGGCCTGGAGCACCTTCTCCGCGGGACACGCCAACGCCAAGATCGTGGCCACGCGGGTGACCGGGCTGGGTGCGCCGCTGGACACGCCCGCCCTGCTCATCTCCCGGTCCAGCAACATGCAGGAGACCCCCGTGGTGGCGCACGATGGGAGGAACTTCCTGGTCGCCTGGACGGATGACCGCCACACCGGCTCGGACATCTACGCGACCCGGGTGAGCGAGACGGGCACGGTGCTCGATCCGAGCGGTCTGCGCCTCTCGGCCGCCAGCAACGTCTACGCCATGTTCCCCTCCGTGGCGCACGACGGCACGAACTTCCTGGTCGTCTGGCAGGAGTCCTACGGCCTGTCCTATGGCATCCGGGGCGCGCGGGTGGGCTCCACGGGCAGCGTGGTGGACACCACGCCCATCGACCTCTTCACCCAGAGCGGGCACCTGGGGCGCCCCGCGGTGGCGCACGACGGCAGCAACTTCCTGGTCGTCTGGGAGGATGGCCGCAACTCGGCCATCGACTACGACACCTACGGCACGCGCGTGAGTGGCGCGGGCACGGTGCTCGACACGGGCGGCATCGCCATCGCCACCGGGACGGGCTACAAGCGCTTCCCCAAGGTCGCCCACAACGGCACCAACTTCCTGGTCGTCTGGCAGGACGACCGCAACACCGTCAGCAACAGCGCCGTGAACAACGACATCTATGGGGCGCGGGTGAGCGGCACGGGCACGGTGCTCGACCCGAGTGGCATCGCCATCAGCACCGCCCCAGGCGTCCAGTCGCACCCCGCCCTCACCCACAACGGGCTGCACTTCCTGGTGGTGTGGGAGGACAGCCGCGCGGGCCGGTTCTCGATCCACGGCGCCCGGGTGGACAGCACGGGCACGGTGGTCGACCCGAGCAGCATCGCCATCGCCACCGTCCCGGTGCCCACCTCCCAGGACTACAAGTACAGCCCCACCGTGACGCATGACGGGGACAGCTTCCTGGTCGCCTGGGAGGACCACCGCACGGGCCTGTACCTGCACGACATCTACGGGATCCGGGTGAGCGACACCGGCACGCTGCTGGACGCGCAGAGCTTCGCACTCACGACCGAGTCGCGCGGGGAGCGAGAGCCCGCGCTGGTCTCCATGGGCGGACAGAGCTCGCTCCTGGTCTACCGGAGCGCGGACCTCTCCGCGACCACGAACAGCGATCGCATCAAGGCGCGCATCATCCAGACGCCCTGAGCCTCCGGGAAGAGTGCCAGGAACACTCCACCTGCCTGGCACCCGCCCCAACCCCAACCCACCGCTCACGGCAGGTGTTCTGCTAGGCTGGTTTCGCAAGAAACCGCTGGCGGGGGAGAATCAATGCCTGAGCGCTGGAGTCTGCCTGGAGGTCACGTCTCCTATCTTGTCGTCCAAGGCAGCGACCCATCAGCACGGAGCAATCGTGTGGCCGTGCCGCTCTCGTCCGTCATGATGCGTCTGGACGAATGGAGCCAGTCGACCCATCCGAACATCCATCGCATCTACCGGTTCCTCGTCGGACAGAGCGCGACCTCCTCCCGAGCGGCGACTCCGGAACAGGTGAAGCACGCCTTCCGGCGCGCCTTTGAAACCGGCCGGTTGGTCGTCCTCGAGAACAAAATCCACTTGCCGGTCGTCGCCGTGGTGGGAACGAGCGTCCATGGCGTCCCCGTGGGTCTCCAGGGGCTGGAGCTTCGGGTATGGCTCGCCATGACGATGGGCCACCGGACACGGGCGCAAGCACTCGCACTCATCCAAAGCGGTCGAGTGTCGGAGTTGGCGGAGGCCAAAAACCCGGGGACGGGAACCGTGGACCTCACCCTCGCGCAAGAGACGTACAATCACCTCAAGGGTTTTTCGGGCGGAGACTCCACTCCAGGCACGAAGTCCGGCACTTCCTCGGGGACGTCCAGCGCGAAGCACGGAGGCGCCCCGACCTCCTCTTCGCCCTGGTCGACACTGACCCCAGTCACTCCAGAGCAGAGAAAGCGCGACGCCATTCTCCGGGAGCGGCTCAAGACCCGGCTCTACGGCCTCGAGCCTGTATACCGCAAATACAAGTTCTATCTGTCGTTGAAGGGCTCGCTCGCGTCGATCCCTTCCCGAGACGAGTTCGGCGTTCGCGATCCGAACCATGAGTTCATCCTGAAGCGCCTCACCGCCGCGCGGGATGAATTGCTCGTCCTGCTGCGAAGGTACGGCTTCGCCGCCATTGAGGATTTCGAGAGCACGATTCAAGCGTATGCCGCAGCCTTCCAGGAGGAGACGGTCGCCATCGCCATGGAGATGATGTTCAAGTACGACCAACTCCTTCACCTCGAGGACCAGAAGTACCAGGACAGCGCCCAGATCACCCAGTTGCACCGGGAGCTCGGAGCCACCGGCGCACGGAAGAACTACGAACACGCCAGAGAGAACAAGATCGTGGCGCAGAGCATTCAAACCGACCCGGAACTTCATCGGTACATGCCTGGCGACTGGGAGCGGAAGCAGGAAGCACGACAGAAGGAAGCGGAATACCGGGCCCTAGGAAACTCCGCCATCAACCAGGTCGCCAAGAACCATCCCTTGCTCGCCCAGAGTGACTTCGGCCGGGAAGAGCTGTCGGCGTCTTCTCCAGGCACGGTCCGGCACCTGATGCGGAGCTACATCCAGTCCCGTCGCAGCGACATCCGGACCGCATGGGCCGAACTCCTCCAACATCCCGAGTGCGTCTTCGCCCTGGACAAGCTCCTCCAGGTTTCACGGAGCGTCCAGGACATCCCGACCGGCAGCATCTACGACCTCATCCTCCTGGATCGCACCGCGGAGATCAGCGCCCGGCGGTTGGCTTCCAACCTGCTCCTCGCAGCGCTCGCGCTGGTGGTGGGGCTGTTCACGTTTGGCCAGGGCACTGTCGCCGTCGTCGCCGCGACGGTTAGCCTGGGGCTCAGCACCTACGCGGCGCTGGAGGAGTTCCGACAGTACGAGGTGGAGTCCGCCCAGTATGGCGCGCAACTCCTGTCGGACGATCCATCGCTCGGGTGGGTCATCGCCGCGATTCTCGGGTTGGGTCTTGACCTGGCTGCAACCGCCTCCGCCGTCAAGGGACTGGCCACGGCTGCCGGGAAGTTCAACCGAACGAGCAACCTCGCCGATTTCAAGACAAGCCTCCAAACACTGTCCCGGTTCGGCGATAAGGTCCGTGCGAACGTCCTCAAGGCCGCCGAAGCGGAGTTGCGCTACCGGGCCGCCGTCAAACGGCTCCTCGCGCCCCAGGGTCAGCTCCGGATCAGCCTCCTCGGTGCCGAACAGACGGGAGGACTCCTGGTCGTGATCTACCATCTGGCCCGGCGAGGCGTGCTGGCCTTCGAGCACTTCCTGCTCGAGCTGAAGGCGCTGAACATCCTCGCCGACCTGAGCAGACTGTCACCGGAGGAGCTGACACGCCTCAAGTCGTTGTTCGAACAAGACCAGAAGCTCCTGGAGGAGCTCGTCCAGCACGGCAAGGCGCTCGGCCTCACCGATGAGCAGGTGGACGGGTTCATCACGCAGCTCAGGCGCGAGGAGCGGCTCACGCTTCCCCAACTCAAGGAGAGGATTAAGCCCCGGGGCGACGATGCCCTCCCACCAGGGAGCCCCCCGCCAAGGCCGCCGCGGGCACGAACCAAGCGCTCAAGGGTTCACGCGTCTCCTGGAGGGCCGCGCTCGGAGAGGAGGCGGACACCATCATCCAGCAGATCATGAAGCGCAGCCATCAGACGACGGAGTCCCTGGGCGAACTCGCCTTGGAAGTCACCATGAAACGACTCGGAATCCAGTCCGATCCCCGCTTCATCTCCCGGTATCATGGACTCGACTCCATGGGGGTCGAGGCACTTCCACTTGGGGAGAGGATTGGCCTGGACAGTGAGCGCCAGCTCGTCGGCCTAGAGGCCAAGGCCACCACGATGGATTCCAAATCCCTCAATACGCACGTGGATGGCTCTCGACAACTTTCCTGGAAGGCCAACAAGAAGTTGGCGAAGAAGATGCTCGGCAAGAGGCACAAGGTGAATCAACCCTCGACGCGACAGGGTGGCGCCTATACCCAAGGGGAGATGGCGCTGTATGGAGCCATTGATGTGCTCGAGGGGAGGAAGCGCCTGATCTCCACACACCTCAATGTCACGACGGGACAGGTCTGGGTGATCGAGCGGAATGGCTTCGGCGACATCCAGAAGACGAGCGCCGCGGGCGCGCACGACTTTGTCCTCGACGATCTCCCCGCACTCACCCAACTCTTCAAGGAGCGGCACGGCCCATGAAATCCCTCGACGCCCACACGGTGGAGGCCTGGGTCGGGCTCGCCCGGGAGCGCATCGCGCTCCGTCAGCCACTCCTGGAGGCGGGAACGGCCTCCCAGGCGACCTGGGAGGGCTGGAGCGAATGGACGATGTTCCACGGACGGGCCTTGTCGCTCGCCAACGCGTCACCCGCCCAGGTCCGTGAGACCTTCCAGGACGCGGCCCGGGGGATCGAGCGACTCTTTCAGATGTCCTACGCGCCCACCTCCCCCTATTTCCTGGGGAACCAAGCGGATCCGACCACCGTCACGGACACGACCGCCATCGATGGCATGAACGCCGCATTGATCGCGGGGGAGTTCGAGCTGGCCCAGCGGCTGGCCCGCCTTGTCCCCGCCGAGCCCAGCGACCCATCAACGCCCCTGGAGCAGAAGTGCTACACCCGTGGACTTCAACACCTGATCCTGTCACGCACGGACCCGGCGAAACGCTGGCTGGAAAAGGGGCTGCAAAAGCACAAGGGCGGCGCTCCCAAGAAAGGGTATGCGCGCAACTACTACACCTTGATGCTCGCGCTCTCGGGAATCATGGAAGCCAATGACGCGACCCTCCAGGAGGGCCTGCGCCAACAGGCGGAGTTCCACCGGCTCCTCGCGCGAGGAGAGAACGCCGACACACCCGAGGAGCATTTCTGTGATCACCTGATCGCATTGAGCAACCTGGGGTTGCATCACGGACGGAAGGTGAGCCAGACCCTCCCATTCCTGCCCCGCGCGCTGTTGCTGAGCGATGTGCTTCAACCCCACTGAGGCACGTCGCGCGAGGCGGTGCGCCCTCAGATGAGGAACTGGGCTTCCTCGGGAGCGGGCGTCTCGAGGGCCTCGCCCGGCCGGGAGTTGTAGGCGAGCGCCTCCTCCAGGCGCGCGGGCTTGTCCGCGCGCGGCCGGCTCATCAGCTCCACGAAGGCGGCGCGGTCCATGCGCAGGCGCGGGTTGGTGACGCGCTCGTGGCCCATGGTGCTGAACGTGCGCCCACCGTAGTCATGCGCGGGGTACACGAGCATGTGCGAGGGCAGCGTGAGCAGGCGCTCCAGGCTGTCGTAGGCGGCCTCGGGGTCTCCCGAGGGCAGGTCCGTCCGGCCCGAGGCGCCGATGAGCAGCGTGTCCCCGGTGAGCACCCGGTCCTCCAGGAGCAGCACCAGGCCGTCGGCCGTGTGGCCGGGGCTCGCCCAGACCTTCACGTGGATGTCGCCCACGTTCATGTACTCGCCATCGCGCAGGGTGCGCTCCACCGCCGCCATGGGGGCGCCCACGTACAGGGTGCCCAGCATGCGCGCCAGCTCCCGCCCGCCCGACAGGTGGTCCGCGTGCGTGTGTGTGTCCACCGCGGCGAGCAGCTGCAACCGGTCCCTCCCCAGCCGCTGGAGGTAGGAGGGCACCAGCTCCAGCACCGGATCCACGATGATGGCCTCGCGCGTGCGCGCACAGGCGATGAGATAGGTGCGGCAGCTCGCGCCACCGTTGAGTTCCTCGAAGATCAATCCCTTCACGCCCGCCTCCCCGTCGCGTGCCTCGCGTGGCACGCGCCACAAGGTAGGCACGCCCCCGGGGGCGCAAGGTCCAGCCCCCCGCGGGGGCGCTCGGGACGCCGGGAAGTCGACGATCCGGGCGCCCGGGCTCAGCGCACCGACGTGGGCACGGCCGTGTTCAGGTGGGCGTGGAGTGTCTGGGTGCTGACATAGAGGAACTGGGCGTCGCCGAAGGCCAGCCCGTCCCCGTCCCACAACTGCTGCTCCTCTTCCCCCAGTTGCACCGTGTTGACGTAGGTGCCGTTCATGGAGCCCGAGTCGCGCACGTAGCAGGTGTTGTCCGCGGCGCTCCAGCGCAAGAGCGCGTGGAACTTGGACACGGACGGGTCATGCACCACGAGCGAGCTCGTCTCCAGGCGGCCCACGGCGAACACCTGGCCCTCCGAGGAGGGCTGGAGGAAGAGCACCTGCAAGTGCTCGAAGCCCTGGAGCATGGACACGAGCCGGTCGGCCAGCCGCGAGCGGTGGGCCATGAAGACGGTCCGCGAGCGGCCCATCTGCTGGGCCACCTTCTGGAACACGAGGGAGGGAGGCTGTTGGATGAGGGCCACGGGGCCGTACTCCGCCTGGAACGTCCCCACGTCCACCCGGGCCCGCGCCCGTAATTCCTTCACCGAGGGCATGGCCCGCCACCCTATGCGCCTCGTGCCATGCGTGCCAAGGGCCCCGGCTCGGCTATGGTGCGCCCGCGCACACCCACACCCCGACGAGGAGAGTCACCCCATGGCGAAGGCGAAGTACGTGCTGGCAGTAGACCAGGGAACCACCGGAACGCACGTCTCCATCCTGGACGACAAACTCCGCGTCGTGGGCGACGCCTACCGGGAGTTCACCCAGCACTTTCCCAAGCCTTCCTGGGTGGAGCACGACCTGGAGGAGATCTGGACCACGGTGGAGGCCTGCATCCGCACGGCGCTCAAACAGGCGGGGCTCGCGGGCAAGGACCTGGCGGCGGTGGGCATCACCAACCAGCGCGAGACGACAGGGCTGTGGATGCGCGAGGGGGGCAAGCCCCTGGCGAACGCCATCGTGTGGCAGGACCGGCGCACCTCCGGGCGCTGCGCCGAGCTGCGTGAAAAGGGCGAGGAGGCCCGGGTGCGCGAGACGACGGGCCTGGTGCTGGACCCCTACTTCTCCGGCACCAAGCTCGCCTGGCTCCTGGACAACGTGAAGGGGGCGCGCAAGCGCGCGGAGAAGGGCGAGGCGTGCTTTGGCACCGTGGACACCTGGCTCGTCTACAAGATGACCGGGGGCCAGTCGCACGTGACGGACGTCACCAACGCCAGCCGCACCCTGCTCATGGACGTGAAGACGCAGGCCTGGGACGGCGCCATGGGGGAGCTGCTCGACATCCCCGCCGCGTGCCTGCCGGAGATCCGCGCCTCGGTGGACACCTACGGCACCACGAAGGGCATGCGCTCGCTGCCGGATGGCCTTCCCATCACCGGCATGGCGGGCGACCAGCAGGCGGCGCTCTTCGGCCAGGCGTGCTTCGCGCCGGGCGAGGCCAAGTGCACCTATGGCACGGGCGCCTTCCTGCTGATGAACACGGGCAAGACGCCGGTGACGTCCAAGTCGGGGCTGCTCACCACGGTGGCGTGGAAGATTGGCGAGGAGACGACGTACGCGCTGGAGGGCTCGTCCTTCATCGCCGGCGCCGCGGTGCAGTGGCTGCGCGACGGGCTCAAGGTCATCAAGAAGTCCGGGGACGTGGAGCCCCTGGCGGCGAGCGTGAAGGAGAGCGGGGACGTGGTGTTCGTGCCGGCGCTGGCGGGCCTGGGCGCGCCGCACTGGCGGCCCGAGGCGCGCGGCCTGTTCGGCGGCATCGACCGCTCCACCACGGCGGCGCACCTGGCGCGCGCGGCGCTCGAGGGCGTGGCGATGCAGATCCACGACCTGGCGGAGACGATGCGGCGCGACAGCGGCCAGGAGATTCCGTCCTTCAAGGTGGACGGGGGCGCGTCGGCCAATGATCTGATGATGCAGTTCCAGGCGGACATGCTGGGCACCGAGGTGGTGCGCCCGCAGAACCTGCAGACCACGAGCCTGGGGGCGGCGTTCCTCGCGGGCCTGGGCGCGGGGGTGTGGACGAGCACGGACGCCATCAAGAAGGCGTGGAAGAAGGGCAAGGTCTTCAAGCCCAAGATGAAGGCGGACGCGCGCGAGCGGCACCTGACCAAGTGGCGGCGCGCGGTGGAGCGCGCGTAAGGCGCGAGCACAACCCCGAGCGGAGGCACCATGACACAAGACCTGAAGAAGCTCTCGGACGAGGAGCTCCAGCACTTCCTCGCGCGGCACCCCCAGTGGAAGCACGCGGACGGGATGCTGCGCCGCACATACGAGGCGCGCACGTTCCTGGGCGGCATCGAGTTCGTGCGCCGGCTGGGCCAGGCGGCCGAGACGGCCGACCACCACCCGGACATCGACATCCGCTGGCGCAAGGTGACGCTGGCGCTGGTGACGCACGACGCGGGCGGGCTGACCGGACGGGACACGGGCCTGGCCGCCGAGGCGGATCGGCTGTTCGCCCAGGTGGAAGCCGCGGGCTGACATGCGCGCGGGCCTGCTCGTGGCGGCGGTGCTGCTCGCGGGCGCGGGCGCCCGGGCACAGGACGAGGTGCCCGAGGCCACGCGTGCCGAGCGGCTCTACCTCAACTCGGGGCTGCTCATGGGCTCCTCCCGGGTGGTGGGGCTCGGGGGCGCCTACGTGGGCATCGCCGAGGGCGTGGTGGGCTTCGCGAGCAACCTGGCGGCGCTCGCCCACCGCTCGCCCCAGCTGGACAAGGACTGGGACGTGGGCGTCACGCTGTCCTGGTTGGACCTGCCGCTGGCCAAGGTGCAGGACAAGGACCTGGACAACGACGGCCAGCCGGACAACGCGCCCGAGACGCTGCAGCTCATCGGCTCGTTCACGCTGCAGTACCGCAACGTGGGCTTCGGCTTCTCGCTGCGCAACTACCGCATCGGCTACTGCAACACGCCCGCGTGCGACCCGAACGATCTCATCCGCGTGTCGCTGCTGCACGCCTCGCTCGCGGGGGCCATCGCGCTGGGGCGCGACGACTTCATCCTCGGCTTCGGCATCTACAGCGGGCAGGCCATCTTCAGCTACAAGCCCGAGGGCAACTGGTTCTACGGCAACACGGGCGTGGCGCTGGACGTGCTCTACCGTCCCTATGGTCGGCCCTACCGGCTGGGCCTGTCGGTGCGGCCGGAGCTCCTGGGTGACTGGCAGCGCGCGCTGGGCCAGCCGGCCACCATCGCGGGCCGGCGCATCTACGCCGCCGTGGTGTCGCCCTCCTCGGTGTCCCTGGGGGTGAGCTGGCGGCTGGGTCGGGGCGCGGAGCTGTACAACCGGCTGTCGCCCGCGACGCGTCGGCAGATGCTCGAGGGGGCGCACTTCGCCGAGGTGCCCACCGAGGACGACCCCCAGGCGATTCCGGGCCGGTGGCTCGTCAGCACGCAGGTGGACCTCATCTCCCCGGTGGAGAACGCGGTGTCGGTGCACTCCTTCACGTCGCTCTCGAGCCCGGAGTTCGTGGGCGCGCGCGCCATGCTCCAGCCGCGCCTGGGCGTGGAGCACGAGTCCTTCCCGCACCGGCTGCGCTCGCGCCTGGGGGCCTTCCTGGAGCCCTCGCCCTACCCGGACCGGCCCGTGCGCCCCCACCTCACCGGCGGCTTCGAGCTGTTCCTCTTCCGCTACCTCGACGACTGGGCCCTGACGGCCTCCTTCGACGTCGCGCGGCGCTACTCCAACTTCGGCGTCTCCGTGGGTTTCTGGCGGTAAGCCCGGGCCCCAAGGCCAGGGAGGCACTAGAGTCGGCGCGCTCCATGAGTCTTCTGCCTCCGCGTCAATCGCCTCCTGAAAGTGCCGTGACCTTTCCCCTCTCGACGCAGCAGCGCGAGATGTGGCTCGACCAGGCCCTGCACCCCGACTCGCCGCTCTACAACGCCGGGGGGCATCTCCATATCGAGGGGGCCTTGGAGGTGGAGCTCCTCGAGCGGGCGCTGGAACATGTGCTCCAGACGAACGAGGCGCTCCGGTTGGAGCTCGTCGAGGCCGAGCCCCTGGCCCGCCAGTATGTCGCCGCGCGGTGCGACCCCGCCCTGGCACGGCTGGACTTCTCGGGAGAAGACGGCGCGGAGCAGCGCGCGCTGGCGTGGATGGACGCACGCATGGCCGAGCCCATGCCCTTGTATTCGCGAAGCCTGTTCCGCTTCGCCCTCCTGAAGGTCGCGCCCGAGCGCCATTACCTGCTCGCGCGGTTCCACCACCTGATCGTGGACGGGTTTTCCATCGCCCTCGTCCTCCAGCGGTTGGCCCAGGCCTACAACACGCTGCGCGCGGGTCACGCCCTCGCCCCGGAATCCGAGCCCTCCTATCTGGACATCGTCGCCGCGCAGCGGGCCTACGAAAGCTCCGAGGACCATGCGCGCGACGCGGCCTACTGGCGCGAGTACTTCTCGTCGATCCCCGAGCCCCTCGCCCAACCCGTCTCCGGTGGAGCACTCGCCCAGGACGCCCAGCGGACCGTCGAGCTGCTGTTGAGCCGGGAGTTCATCACCCGCCTGGCGTCCTTCGCTCGGCGGCATGACGTCACCGCCGCGCATGTCCTCATGGGCGTGCTGTATGGCTATTTCACGAGGACGGGTCAACGTGACGACCTGGCGCTGGGACTGGCGACACGCAACCGGTTCGGTGAGCGGGCCTCGCGCACGGTGGGCATGTGCAGCAACACCATCGTGGCCTGGTACCGCTTCGGCACGCGGCTGTCCTTCTCCCAGTTGCTCCGCGCCATCCGGGAGGACAGCACACGAGGCGCCCCGCATCGGCGCTTTCCCCACAGCGAGATCAACCGGCAGGTGAAGGTGACCCAGACGGGTCGCTCGCAGCTGGCCGATGTCTTCGTGTCGTACGTGGGAGGCGCGAGCGACGTGCTCCTGGGGGAAGCCCGGGCCCGGTTCCACTACGTGGTGCAGCCGCATGAGAGCGCGGGCCTCACCGTCTACATGGAGGACATTCATGCCGAGGGCGCCGTACGGGTCGCCTTCGTCGCGGGCCCGTCCTTTCACGCGGAGGATCTCACGCGGCTGAGGCAGGGTTTCCAGTGCCTGCTGGAAGACGCGCTGGAACGTCCCGAGGTGCCCCTCCGGGAGCTGCGGCTCATGACGGACGCCGAGCGACAGAGGCTGTTGGGGGACTTCAACGCCAGCGCCATGCCCGTGCCCGAGCAGTGCGTGCACCAGCTCTTCGAGGCCCAGGTGGCCCGCACGCCCCACGCCCCCGCCCTGTGCTTCGAGGACGGCCCCCACTCCGTCACCCTCACCTACCGCGAGCTCGACTCCCGCGCCAACCAGCTCGCCCACGCCCTGCGCTCGCGCGGCGTCGGCCCCGAGCGTCTCGTCGCCGTGCTGCTCGAGCGCTCCGTCGAGCTCATCGTCTCCCTGCTCGCCATCCACAAGGCCGGCGGCGCCTACCTGCCCCTGCTGCCCTCCACCCCCCGGGCCCGCCTGGACTTCCTGCTCCAGGACGCCCAGCCCCACCTGCTGCTCACCCAGTCCTCCCTCTCCGCCCACTTCCAGCTGCCCCCCGCGCGCTGCCTGCTCCTGGACGCCGAGCGCTCCGCCCTCGCCCTCCTGCCCTCCCACGCCCCCGCCTGCGACGTCTCCCCGGACCACCTCGCCTACGTCATCTACACCTCGGGCTCCACCGGCCTGCCCAAGGGCGTGCTCGTCCCCCATCGCGGCCTGCACAACACCGCCCTCGCCCAGCTGCTCCACCTGGGCCTCCAGCCCTCCGACCGCGTCCTGCAGTTCGCCTCCATCTCCTTCGACGCCGCCACGGGCGACGTGTGGCTGGCCTTCGCCGCCGGGGCCACGCTCTGCCTGGGCTCGCGCGACGCCCTGGCCCCTGGCGAGCCCCTGCTCGACTTCCTCCAGCGCCAGCGCATCTCCGCGCTCGCGCTCACGCCCTCGTCCCTCGCCGCGCTCCCCGCACAGGCCCTGCCCGCCCTGCGCACGCTCATCGTCGGGGGCGAGGCGTGCCCGGCCGAGCTGGTGCGCCAGTGGGCTCCCGACCGCCGCTTCTTCAACATCTACGGCCCCACGGAAGTCACCATCAGCTCCACCCTGGCCCGCTGCGATCCCTCGCCGCAGCCGCCCGCCATCGGCCGACCCCTCGCCAACACCCGGGCCTACGTGCTCGACCGCCACCTGCGACCCGTCCCCCTGGGCGTCGCGGGCGAGCTGTACCTCGGAGGCGTGGGCGTCTCTCGCGGCTACCTCCACCGCCCCGACCTCACCGCCGAGCGTTTCATCCCCAATCCCTTCGAGGAGGGCCGCCTCTATCGCACCGGCGACCTCGCCCGCTGGCGCGGGGACGGCCAGCTCGACTACCTCGGCCGCGCCGATGACCAGGTGAAGCTGCGCGGCTTCCGCATCGAGCTGGGCGAGGTGGAGCAGGCCCTGCGCGAGCTGCCCGGCGTGCGCGAGGCCTGTGTCCTGCTGCGCTCCGACGCCCGGGGGGAGCCCGGCCTCGCCGCCTACCTCGTGGCCCACGCGGACCCGCCACCCCACGAGCTTCAGTCCTGGTTGCACGGCCTGCGTCAGGCCCTCGCCTCCCGTCTGCCCGACTACATGCTGCCCTCCTCCTGGGTCACCCTGGAGGCCCTTCCCCTGACGGCCCACGGCAAGGTGGACCGCTCGGCCCTGCCCGCCCCTTCCTTCCTCTCCCACGCCGACTTCGTCCCTCCCCGCACCGCCCTGGAGCACACCGTGTCCACCCTGTGGCAGCAGGTGTTGGACCTGCCTCAGGTGAGCGTGCACGACGACTTCTTCACCCTGGGCGGCCACTCCCTGCTGGCCACCCGGGTGGCGGCGCACATGGGCCAACAGTTGGGCCAGGAGGTGCCCCTGCGCCTGCTCTTCGAGACGCGCACCCTGGCCTCCTTCGCGGAGCGGCTCCAAGCCCTGGCGGGAGACACGGACGCCCTGGACGCCGGTTTGCAGACCATCGCCCGCGCCGAGCGCACCGGCCCGCTTCCCCTGTCCTTCGCCCAGCAGCGCCTGTGGTTCCTCGACCAGCTCGGCGCGGGTTCCGCCTACAACATGCCCCTGGCCCAGCGCCTGACGGGCGCGCTGGACGCCTCGGCCCTCCAGTCCGCCCTGGCGGAGCTGGTGCGTCGCCACGAGAGCCTGCGCACGATCATCCAGGAGCAGGACGGCGAGGCCTCCCAGCACCTCCTGCCCGCCTCGGGCTTCGCGCTCTCGCATGTGGACGTGCGCGACCTGCCGCTTGGGCAGCGTGAGGACGAGGTGCTGCGCCTCGCGCTCGAGGACAGCCAGCGGCCCTTCGACCTCACGCGGGATTACATGCTGCGCGCCTTGCTCGTGCGGGTGGACGAACACGCGCACGTGCTGCTGCTGTGCCTGCACCACATCGCCTCCGATGGCTGGTCCATGGGCGTGTTGCAGCGCGAGCTGGGGGCGCTCTACGCCGCGTTCCACCAGGGTCACGCCTCGCCGCTGCCCGAGCTACCCCTTCAGTACGCCGACTTCGCCGTCTGGCAGCGCGAGTGGCTGCGGGGCGAGCGGCTGGAGCGACAGGTGGACTACTGGAAGCGGCGGTTGGCCGGCGCCCCGCCCCTGCTGCAACTGCCCATCGACCGCCCCCGCCCCGGGGTCCTGACCTTCGAGGCCGGGGTGCTGCACTTCGAGGTCCCACCCGCGCTGGTGAGCGCCGTACGCGCCGTGGGCCAGCAGGCGGGGGCCACGCTCTTCATGACGCTGCTGACGGCCTTCCAGGTGTTGATGTCACGCTGGAGCGGCCAGCGGGACGTGGTGGTGGGCTCGCCCATCGCGGGCCGCACCCGCGCCGAGCTCGAGCCCCTCATCGGCTTCTTCGTCAATACCCTCGCCCTGCGCGCGGACCTGTCCGCCCACCCTTCCTTCCGCGAGCTGCTGGCCCAGGTGAAGCACACGACACAGGAGGCCTTCGCCCACCAGGAGCTGCCCTTCGAGCGCCTCGTGGAGGAGCTCGCCCCCGAGCGCCACCAGGACTTCACCCCCCTCGTCCAGGTGGTGCTCGCCCTGCAGAACGCGCCCCAGGCCCCCCTGCACCTGCCGGGGCTCGCGCACCAGCCGCTGCCACCACGGCGGTTGCAGGTGCGCACGGACCTGGAGGTGCACCTGTGGGAGCAAGCGGGGGGCCTGTCAGGTGCGTGGGTCTACAACAGCGCGCTGTTCGACGCCTCCACCCTCGAGCGCATGAAGGAGCACTTCCTCTCCCTGCTCGACGACGCGGCCCGGCGGCCCGACTGCCCCGTGGATCAGTTGTCCCTGCTCTCCGACGCCGAGCGACGGAAGATGCTGGTGGACTTCAACGCCAGCGCCGCGCCCGTGCCCGAGCAGTGCGTGCACCAGCTCTTCGAGGCCCAGGTGGCCCGCACGCCCCACGCCCCCGCCCTGTGCTTCGAGGACGGCCCCCACTCCGTCACCCTCACCTACCGCGAGCTCGACTCCCGCGCCAACCAGCTCGCCCACGCCCTGCGCTCGCGCGGCGTCGGCCCCGAGCGTCTCGTCGCCGTGCTGCTCGAGCGCTCCGTCGAGCTCATCGTCTCCCTGCTCGCCATCCACAAGGCCGGCGGCGCCTACCTGCCCCTGTTGCCCTCCACCCCCCAGGCCCGCCTGGACTTCCTGCTCCAGGACGCCCAGCCCCACCTGGTGCTCACCCAGGCCTCCCTCTCCGCCCACTTCCAGCTGCCCCCCGCGCGCTGCCTGCTCCTGGACGCCGAGCGCTCCGCCCTCGCCCTCCTGCCCTCCCACGCCCCCGCCTGCGACGTCTCCCCGGACCACCTCGCCTACGTCATCTACACCTCGGGCTCCACCGGCCTGCCCAAGGGCGTGCTCGTCCCCCACCGCGGCCTGCACAACACCGCCCTCGCCCAGCTGCTCCACCTGGGCCTCCAGCCCTCCGACCGCGTCCTGCAGTTCGCCTCCATCTCCTTCGACGCCGCCACGGGCGACGTGTGGCTGGCCTTCGCCGCGGGCGCCACGCTCTGCCTGGGCTCCCGCGATGCCCTGGCCCCTGGCGAGCCCCTGCTCGACTTCCTCCAGCGCCAGCGCATCTCCGCGCTCGTGCTCACGCCCTCGTCCCTCGCCGCGCTCCCCACGCATGACCTGCCCATGCTCCGCACGGTCATCGTCGCGGGCGAGGCGTGCCCGGCCGAGCTGGTGCGCCAGTGGGCTCCCGGTCGCCGCTTCTTCAACATCTACGGCCCCACCGAGGCCTCCATCGACGCGACCTTCGCGCGGTGTGAGCCGGACATGAACCCCGTGCCCATCGGCCGGCCCATCGCCAACGCCCAGGCCTACGTGCTCGACCGCCACCTGCGACCCGTCCCCCTGGGCGTCGCGGGCGAGCTGTACCTCGGAGGCGTGGGCGTCTCTCGCGGCTACCTCCACCGCCCCGACCTCACCGCCGAGCGTTTCATCCCCAATCCCTTCGAGGAGGGCCGCCTCTATCGCACCGGCGACCTCGCCCGCTGGCGCGGGGACGGCCAGCTCGACTACCTCGGCCGCACCGATGACCAGGTGAAGCTGCGCGGCTTCCGCATCGAGCTGGGCGAGGTGGAGCAGGCCCTGCGCGAGCTGCCCGGCGTGCGCGAGGCCTGTGTCCTGCTGCGCTCCGACGCCCGGGGGGAGCCCGGCCTCGCCGCCTACCTCGTGGCCCACACGGGCCCCGCTCCTCACGAGTCCCAGTCCTGGTTGCATAGCCTGCGTCAGGCGCTCGCCTCCCGCTTGCCCGACTACATGCTGCCCTCCTCCTGGGTCACCCTGGAGGCCCTTCCCCTGACGGCCCACGGCAAGGTGGACCGCGCGGCCCTGCCCGCCCCCTCCTTCCTCTCCCACGCCGACTTCGTCCCGCCCCGCACCGCCCTGGAGCACGCCGTGGCGCGGGTCTGGTGCGACGTGCTCGGCGTGTCCGAGGTGGGCGTGCACGACGACTTCTTTTCCCTGGGCGGCCACTCCCTGCTCGCGCTGCGGCTGCTGTCGCAGCTCAAGAAGGTGTTTGGCCAGCCCATCTCCCTCGGCGGCCTGTTCCAGAATCCCACCGTCGCGGCACTCGCCGTCCTCCTCGCGTCCTCCGAGGGGGCGGAGCCCTGGGCACCGCTCGTGCTCATGCAGCCGCGGGGCTCCCAGCCCCCCTTCTTCTGCGTTCCCGGTGTGGGGGGGGACGTGTTCTCCCTGTACGCGCTGGCCCGGCACCTGGGCCCCGAGCGACCCGTCTATGCCCTGCAGGCCGTGGGCCTCGACAGCCACACCCCGCCCGACACGAGCCTGCACGCCATGGCCGAGCGCTACGAGCGCGAACTGCTGCGCGTCCGGCCCCACGGGCCCTACCACCTCGGTGGACATTCGCTCGGCGGTTGGGTGGCCTTCCACCTCGCGCGACGACTGCGCGCCCGAGGCGAGAAGGTGAGCCTGTCGCTCTTCGACGCCATCGCCCACCGGCATGCCCGGGCGCGCGCGCCTCGCGACCAGGCCGAGGTGATGGACATGATGTTGGAGTTCCACGGCGCCGAGATGGACGGGGACGTGAGCGCCGAGCGCGCCCGACTGGCGCACCTCGACTCGGACGAGGAGCGGCTCCAGGTGCTGCGCGAGGGCATGGAGCGCTTGAAGGTGATTCCCCCGGGAATGGAGCTCGCGCTGCTGCGCGGCCGGGTGCGGGTCTTCCACGCGGGTCTGCGGATGGAGGACCTGCCGGAGGAGCCCCTGGACGCTCCGGTGCGGTTGTTCGCCGCGCACAGCGAGGAGATGACGCGCCAGGAGAAGGAAGCGGGTTGGTCACGGCTGTGCACGCGGCTCACGGTGGAGCAGGCCGCGGGGCAGCACACCACGCTCGTGAAGCCGCCCCATGCCGAGTCCCTGGCGCGTCAGCTCGCGCCCTGGCTGGACGCGCTGGACGCGGAGGTCTGAGCGCCGTCCAAGGCTCACTCGAGCGGCAGCCGCCGCCGCGCCGCTTGACGCGGGCCTCGTGTCGCGCGCTGAGGGAGGGCCCGGGTGGCGCGCGCCGCCGGAGTGGCCACGCCCTCCGGGTCCTCGGGCAGGGGCCGATCTTCCTGGCGCCGCCGCGCGGGCTCGCTGAGCAGCCGGGCATCCGGATGCCAGTCGAAGACCAACAGGGCGATCAACACGAGCACCACCACCAGGCGCCGCAAGGAGGGACTCATCGCGGGACTCATCACCCTCTGCAACACCGGGCGGCGCCCGTCTCAGCCCGCCTCGGTGAGGAAGCGCGCCAGCTTCTCGTGGGCCACGGCCAGGGCGGCAATGGGGGCGCTCTCGTTGGCCTGATGGGCCTGGGCCGTCTCCCCGGGGCCGAAGTTCACCGCGTCCACGCCGAGTTCGGAGAAGCGCGCCACGTCCGTCCACGCCTGCTTGGAGGCCGCGGGCAGGCCCGTGAGCGCCAGGAGCCGCTGGAAGAGCGGGTTGTCCGCGCACACCCGGCCGCTCGGGGCCAGGTCCGTGAAGCTCACCTCCGCCGCGTCCCCCACCAGCGCGTGCACGTCCGCCTGGGCCTGGGCCACCGTCTTGCCCGGGGCGAAGCGGTAGTTGAGGTTGAGCTCGAAGGCCTCGGGCACCACGTTGCGCGCGCGCCCGCCGGAGGCCTTGGTGATGCTCATGACCTCGTAGAAGGTGAAGTCGCCGTGCACCACCTCGCGCCTCGGCCGCGTGAGCAGGTGCGCGAGCAGCGGCCCCGCCTTGTGGATGGCGTTCTCCCCCTGCCACGGCCGCGCCGAGTGCGCGCTGCGGCCCTGGAAGCGCAGGCTCGCGTGCAGCGTGCCCACACACCCCACCTGCACCACCCCGTCCGTGGGCTCCATGGCGATGCCGAAGCGCACCCGCCGCAATTCCTCGCGCGCCTCGAACAGGGGCCCGAGGCCGCTCTCCAGGTAGGGCCCCTCCTCGCGCTCGTAGAGCACCCAGACGAGGTTGACCGGCAGCCGCGCGCGGGGCAGGTCCTCGGCCAGCGCGAGCATCACCGCGAGGCCCCCCTTCATGTCCGAGGCACCCAGGCCGAACACCCGCTCGCCCTCGATGCGCGGCGCGCGGTCCTCGGGGTGGGCGGGCACCGTGTCCAGGTGGCCCACGAGCGCCACCGTGGGCCTCGGGTCCAGGAGGTTGCCCAGCACCAGCGAGTGCCCCAGGCGGAACACCTCGGCGGGCGGGAAGTGGGCGCGGGCCCAGGTCTCCACGTGGTCGGCGAGGGCCTTCTCCTCGCCGATGGGGCTGGGGATGCGGCACAGGGCCAGGGTGGACTGCGCGAGGCGGTGGGCGAGGTCGGACATGCGGAGGGCTCCCGGCGGGAGCCCCCTCAGTAGAGCAGTCCGTCCTTGGGCTGCAAGGGGGGCGGCAGCTCCTTCTCGCCGAGCATCTGCCGCAGGTTGATCTCGATGGTGCGGCAGAGCGCCGTCATGGGCGTGTCGCTGTAGCCGTCCTCGAAGGGCGTCTCCACGTCGCGGCCCACCGCGTCCATGGCGATGAAGAGGAAGGCGATGACGGCGGTGACCAGCGGGGTGAGCATGCCGAGCTCGGCCACCACGCCCAGGGGCAGCATCACCAGGTAGGCGCGCACCATCACGCGCGGCAACAGGTCGTACTGGAGCGGAATGGGCGTGTTCTTGATGCGCTCGCACGCGCCGAGGATGTTCACCAGCTCGGTGAGCGAGTTGTCCAGGAGCGTCAGCCGCAGCATGGCCTCGGGGCCGGGCGTCTCGGAGAAGATGCGGCGCAGCCGGGCCGACACCCACACGGCGATGGCCGTGGGCACGTTCTGCTCCTCGCGCAGGGCGTCCAGCACGGCGGGGCGGAAGAAGGGCGCGAGGGTGGGGAACGGGTCCTGGCGGCGCAGGTGGTGGCGCAGGGCGTTCACGAAGCCGATCTGCGCGTACACCAGCTCGCGCGCATCCGCGGTGATGCCCTCGCTGGGCGCCCGGAAGGGCCGCGCGGCATCCATCCCGGAGGGGGTGTCCGTGTGCTCGGGCGCGGAGAGGAAGGCGCCGCGGGCCTTGCCGAAGCGGTCGCGCACGGCCCCGTCACTGGAGCCGAGCGTGACGGTGGGCTTGGGCTCCCCGGCCGTCTTGAGCAGCGCCGTGGTGGACGGGGCGGTGGCCTCGCCGGGCGGCGCGCCGTCGGGGATGGGCAGGTAGGTGATGAGCTGACGGGCGAACGTGCGCGAGGTGTTCACCAGCGCGCCCCACAGGGTGCGCGCCTCCCACCAGCGGTCGTAGGCGTTGTTGTTGCGGAAGGTCAGCAGGATGCCGATGCTCGCGGCGAGCACGGTGACGGGCAGCGCCGGCACCGCCAGGGCGCTGATCTCGAACTCCTGGTAGGCCAGGGCCACGCAGGTGGCCAGCAGCACGTGCACGACCACCGGTCGGCCCGTGTATTTGAGAACGATGCGCCAGGAGATCTTCCCACCGACAATCATCACCACACTCCCCGGGTGGCCGCGCCACCCCGCCATCCCGCGTGAGCCGACAGGGCGCTAGACCGACACCGCGAAGTCGCGCAGCGCCGCGTTGAGACTCGTCTTCTTGTCGGTGCTCTCCTTGCGCTGCCCGATGATGAGCGCGCACGGCACCATGTAGCGGCCCGCCGGGAACTGCTTCTCCTTCATGCCGGGAATCACCACGCTGCGCGCCGGCACACGGCCCTTGTGGACCTTCTCCTCGGGGCCCGAGACGTCGATGATGGGCGTGGAGGCCGTGAGCACCACGTTGGCGCCGAGCACCGCCTCCTCCTCCACCACCACGCCCTCCACCACGATGCAGCGGCTGCCGATGAAGGCGCCGTCCTCGATGATGACGGGCGAGGCCGTGGGCGGCTCGAGCACGCCCCCGAGGCCCACGCCGCCGGACAGGTGCACGTTGCGGCCCACCTGGGCGCAGCTGCCCACCGTGGCCCAGGTGTCCACCATGGTGCCCGCGCCCACGTGCGCGCCGATGTTCACGTAGCCGGGCATCACCACCGCGCCCTTCTCCACGTGCGCCCCGTAGCGCACCACGCCCGGGGGCACCACCCGCACGCCCGCCGCCTCCAGGCCCTTCTTGAGCGGAATCTTGTCGAAGAACTCGAAGGGCCCCACCTCCATCACCTTCATCTCGGACAGGGCGAAGTACAGGAGGATGGCTTCCTTGACCCAGGCGTGCACCGTCCAGCCGGTGGCCGTCTTCTCCGCCACCCGCAGGGCACCCGAGTCGAGCAGCGCGAGCGTCTCGCGCACCGCGGCCGCGTGGTCCGCGTCCTTCAGCTTCGTCCGGTCGGCGAAGGCCGCGGACACCCTCTGGGACAGATTCTCGATGGAGGACATGGGCCGTGCTTCAAGCATGAAAAGGCCCGGGGCGCACCATCCTCATGACGCGTCGTGCGCGGGCTCGGTGAGCGGATGAATGGCGGTCACCACTTCGGTCCGCAGCCGGTCCCCCACGGGCTCCAGGGCCTCCAGGGCCTTGCCCGACACGAACACGCCCTCGCCCGTCACGCGCAGGACATGGGACAGGGGCACGGCCCACAGCTCGCGCGAGAAGCGCTTGCGCATGAACACCACCGTCTCGCCAATGCCCGCCACCCGCCCGAGCACGTGGCCATCCTCGTCCCGCACCTTCATGGCATGTTGGATGGACCGCCGCTCGAACGGGGAATCCCACCAGTGCGTTTCCATGAGCACACCTCCCTGGAAGCAAAGGTGGGGCGCCCCGGGCGCAATGGGGAGCGGCACGCGGAGCGGCCGTTCCCCTCGCCCGCCCGCCTAGTGGAGGCCGGGGGCCTCGGTGTCCATGGGCAGCACCTGGCGCAAGCCCTCCACGGCCACGTTCAAGACGAGCGTGTCCCCCACGGACTGCACCAGGCTGACGGGCACCTCGATGACGCCCGGGCGGAAGAGGCTGTGCGGGGTGCCGAGCAGCTCGGCGATGGGCTTGTCCAGCTTCACCTGGAAGGACTCCACCCGGAAGCTCGTGCTGTCGAGGAACAAGGTCCCCACCTCCCCGATGACCTTGCCGTCCGCGCCGATGATGGTCCGTCCCCGTAGGTTCTCGTCCGAAAGGCGCATCGCACCGCTCCCTGTGGAAGTCCGACTGTGGGTTGTCTCCCTGGAGGGTGCGCCCCCGAGGGGCCGGGAACATCCCCACGGGAGGCCCCGCCCTCGCCGCTCCCCCGGGAAGCGGGCGGGAAGACGGGCCCCGGGGTGCCCGCGCCCCTCCGCCCGAGCCCATTGACGGCCCGCGCCCCGCTGGCGCATGCAGCGGGGCCATGATTGCTCCGCGCACCGACCTGGCCGCCTACGATCCCGAGACCTTCCGCCGCCTGGGTCATCAGGTGGTGGACCTGCTCGCCGACCACCTGGCCCGCTCCCAGCGGCGCGAGGGCCCCGTGCTGCCCTGGGCGCCCCCGGAGCGGCTGCTCGCGGACTTCCCGGCGACCTTCGGCGCGGAGCCCTCGGCGGAGGCCGCGGAGCTGCTCGGCCGGGTGGTGACGGCCTCCCACCACCTGCACCACCCCCACTACGTGGGCCACCAGGTCTCCGCGCCCCTGCCGCTCGCGGCCCTGAGCGACTTCGTCTCCTCGCTGCTCAACAACGGCATGGCCGTCTACGAGATGGGGCCCGTGGCCACCGCCATGGAGCGCCACGTGCTCGGGTGGATGGCGGGGCTCTTGGGCCTGCCCGCCGGGGCCCATGGCGTGCTCACCTCGGGGGGCTCGGTGGGCAACCTCACCGCCCTGCTCGCCGCGCGCCAGGCCCGGGCGGGCCATGACGTCTGGAAGCAGGGCTCGGCCGCCGGCCCCCCGCTCACCGTGCTCGTGCCGGAGACGGCCCACTACTGCCTGGCGCGCGCCACCCGGGTGATGGGCTGGGGCGAGGGGGGCGTGACGCCGGTGCCCGTGGACGCCCACTTCCGCCTGCGCCCGGACGCGCTCGGCGAGGCGCTCGCCGCGGCCCGGCGCGCCGGCCGCCACCCCCTGGCCGTGGTGGCCAGCGCCGGCTCCACGTCCACCGGCGCGGTGGACCCGCTGGAGGCGGTGGCGGACTTCTGCGAGCGCGAGGGCCTGTGGTTCCACGTGGATGGGGCCCACGGCGCCTCCATGGTGCTCAGCGAGCGCTACCGGTCCCAGGTCCGGGGCATCGAGCGCGCGGACTCGGTGGTGTGGGACGCGCACAAGATGATGCTGATGCCCGCGCTCATCACCGCGGTGCTCTTTCGCGAGGGCCACCGCTCCTTCGAGGCCTTCTCCCAGGAGGCCTCCTACCTCTTCCACGGCGAGGGGACGCGCGACTGGAACGACGTGGCGCAGCGCACCCTGGAGTGCACCAAGGAGATGATGGCGCTCAAGCTGTACACGTGCCTGCGGGTGCTGGGCACCCGGGTGTTCGCCGACGCCCTCACCGCCAGCTTCGACCTGGCGCGCCGCTTCGCCGACCGGCTGGAGGCCGCCCCGGACTTCCAGTTGGCGCTGCGGCCCGACTGCAACATCGTCTGCTTCCGGCACACCCCCCCGGGCGTGCCCGAGGCGGCGCTCGACGCGCTCCAGGCCCGGCTGCGCGAGCGCCTCGTCACCCAGGGGGACTTCTACCTGGTGCGCACCACCCTGGGCGGACGGGTGTGGCTGCGCACCACCCTCATCAACCCCCTCACCACGGACGTGGACCTGGAGGGGCTCCTGGAGGCCCTGCGACGGGCCGTCTGAGAAAGGGAGCACCGGAAGAGTCGCGCGGGGCGTCAAAATCGGCTAGAGCCCCGTCCCGCCATGCTCGTCTCGGTCATCATCCCCGTCTACAACGAGATTCCCACGCTCGCCGAAATCATCCGCCGCGTCTCCGCGGTGGACTTCCCCAAGGAGCTCGTCCTCGTGGATGACTGCTCGCGGGACGGCAGCCGCGAGTTCCTCCAGCGTCTGGCCTCCGAAGGGCTGGGCGTCGCGGGCGCCAGCCCCGCCAACCGCAACGAGGTCCGCGTCGTCCTGCAGGAGAAGAACCAGGGCAAGGGCGCCGCCCTGCGCCGGGGCTTCGCCGAGGCCACCGGCGACATCATCATCGTCCAGGACGCGGACCTCGAGTACGACCCGCGCGACATCCCCCGCGTCATCCAGCCCATCCTGGACGGCTCGGCCGACGTCGTCTTCGGCAGCCGCTTCACCGGCACGCCCCGGCGCGTGTTGTACTTCTGGCACTCGGTGCTCAACCACTTCCTGACCACCCTGTCCAACATGGCCAGCAACCTGAACCTCACGGACATGGAGACCTGTTACAAGGCCTTCCGCACCGAGGTCATCCGCTCCGTGAAGGTGGAGGAGAACCGCTTCGGCTTCGAGCCGGAGATCACCGCCAAGGTCGCGCGCGGCGGCTGGCGCATCTTCGAGGTCCCCATCAGCTACCACGGGCGCACCTTCGAGGAGGGCAAGAAGATTGGCTGGAAGGACGGCGTGCGCGCGCTCTATGTGATTGGCAAATACGCCCTCAAGCGTTGACGCATCGGGGCACCTACACGCCCCCGTGTCCCCAGTGTTGGATGGCGCGCGCGCGCCGGTTCCCCGGACCCGGGGCCCAGGTGCTCCGCGCGCGAAGCATTCCTAGGTTCGCGGTGTGCTACCGCGATTCGTCCTCTATGGGTGTGCCGGCTGGGTGATGGAGGTGTGCTTCACCGGAATGAGCGCGGCCCTGTTCCAGGGCGACGGTCATGCCACGGCGAAGACCTACCTCTGGATGCACCCCATCTACGGGGCCACGGCCCTGGGCCTGGAATTCCTCCACGACCGGCTGCGCTTCCTGCCCCGGCCGCTGCGGGCCCTCGCCTACACCGCCGTCATCTTCGGCGCGGAGTTCGCCACCGGGTGGCTCCTGCGCAAGGCGCTCGGCCGCTGCCCCTGGGACTACGAGAAGCAGGGGTGGAACGTGAGCGGGCTCATCCGCCTGGACTACGCCCCCTTCTGGTACGCGG
This sequence comes from Archangium primigenium, assembly GCF_016904885.1. Classification (NCBI taxonomy): domain Bacteria; kingdom Pseudomonadati; phylum Myxococcota; class Myxococcia; order Myxococcales; family Archangiaceae; genus Melittangium; species [Archangium] primigenium. Next base: position 1,454,504 of record NZ_JADWYI010000001.1, on the reverse strand, counting down.
CCGGGCTCCTGTTCGAGCCGGCGCGCGAGGCCCTGCTGCGCGTCACCAGCGAGGCCCTGCGCCAGACGCCCGAGTACCGCCATGCCGTGGAGGCCGGCAGCGTCAGCCCCCCGCCCCGGCCCCCGGCCGTCTCCACCGAGCAGAACGCCGGCGAGACCGCGGAGAACTTCCTCCGGGCCGAGGAGGCCGAGCACAAGGCGGCCAGCTAGGCCCCCGGATTCCCTCGGATTCCAAGGATGTGGCTCTTAGCCCGTGAGTCCAGCCCGGGGGTGTGTGCGGGGCCGGACGCCCAGCGGGCGGGCCCACCTCTTGACAGTTGCCTTTTCTTCCGGCATCGGGCGCCCCGTAGTAGCTTGCCGCGCGCCCCTGACGTGTGAGGGGAATTGACGCCGTACTCCGGAAAGTTCCCGCCCCCGTATGTTCGACTGGCTCCACACTCTTTTCTCGCGTGACCTCGCCATCGACCTGGGCACGGCCAACACGCTCATCTACATCCGCGGTCAGGGCATCGTGTCCAACGAGCCCTCCGTGGTGGCCGTCCAGCAGGACGCGCGCGGCGGCAAGAAGGTGCTCGCCGTGGGCAAGGAGGCCAAGGAGATGCTCGGCCGCACGCCGGGCAACATCGTGGCCATCCGCCCCATGAAGGACGGCGTCATCGCCGACTTCGAGATCACCGCGGCGATGCTGCGCTACTTCATCCAGACGGCGCACAACCGCAAGTCGCTCGTCAGCCCGCGCATCGTCATCGGCATTCCCTCGGGCATCACCGAGGTGGAGCGCCGCGCCGTGCGCGAGGCCGCCGCCAACGCGGGCGCCCGCGAGGTGTACCTCATCGAGCAGCCCATGGCGGCCGCCATCGGCGCGGGCCTGCCGGTCACCGAGCCCAGCGGCAACATGATCGTCGACATCGGCGGTGGCACGTCCGACGTGGCCGTCATCAGCCTGGCCGGCATCGTGTTCGCCAAGAGCGTGCGCATCGGCGGCGACAAGCTGGACGAGGCCATCATCCAGTACGTCAAGCGCAAGTACAACCTGCTCATCGGCGAGCGCACCGCGGAGCTCATCAAGATGGGCATCGGCACCGCCTACCCCACCGAGGAGGTCATGACCATGGAGATCAAGGGTCGCGACCTGGTGGCCGGTGTGCCGCGCACGCTCACCGTGAGCAGCGACGAGGTGCGCGACGCGCTCGCCGAGCCCGTCAACGGCATCGTCGAGGCGGTGAAGCTCACGCTCGAGCGCACGCCGCCGGAGCTCGCCGGTGACATCGCCGACCGCGGCATCGTGCTGGCCGGCGGTGGCGCGCTGCTCAAGAACCTGGACACGCTCCTGCGCGAGGAGACGGGCCTGCCGGTGTTCCTCGCCGAGGACCCCCTGTCCGCGGTGGTGATGGGCGCCGGCAAGGCGCTCGAGACGCTCGACATCCTCCGGCAGGTCTGCCAGCCGGGCTAGCGGGCGGCTCGGGGCTCCCACCCGCGCCCGGGTGGGTCCCGGCAGGACGGGGATTCCCAGGCTGTTGATCTCCTTGGACCCGCAGCACACCCAAGGAAAGGCAGCACATGATCGACCCGGGAGACATCCACGAGGGCATGACGGTGAGGGACCCGACCGGCCGCAAGCTGGGCACGGTGGCGAACGTGGGGGACACCCACTTCGAACTCGGCCAGGGCTCTCCCGCACGCAAGGACTACATGGTGCGCTTCCACCGGATCCAACGGGTCCAGGGCCTGGACGTGTACCTCGTTCCCACGCGGACCACCCTGCCCCCCGAGGATGAGACCCGGAGCTGACACCCGGAGCCGAGGCGCGCTCACGCGGGCCGGAGCGTCGGGTGCCCCCGCGCCCAGAAGAGCAGCACGGCCGCCAGGCTCGGGCCCAGCACCGCCACGCCCATGACGAGCCAGTCGCCCAGGCCCCGTGCGCGCGGCACGTTGTAGAGCAGGGCCTCGAGCAGCGTCACGCAGGCGTCCGTGCTGATGGCGCAGCCGAGCAGCAGGGCGAGCCCCGGACGCCAGCGCCGCACCAGGGAGAAGAGGCCCACCGTCAGCCCCACGTCGAAGAGCACCCACGCCCCCTGCACGAGCCGGGAGGGGAAGTAGGGCGTGGTGCCCGGCAGGGCCAGCAGGAGCGTCCAGGGTACGAGCAGGAACGCGAGCAGCCACACGAGCAGCAGCGGACGGCCCAGGAGCGTGTCGGCGCCAAAGCGCAGGAGGCCGCCCTGGGCGAAGGCGGACAGGGCGTCGTACACCGACAGCAGCGCGCCGGAGCCCGTCTCGGGCCGGGCCAGGTGGATGCGGTCCCACGCATGGGGCCGCAGCCGGCCCTTGAAGGCCCGCAGGCCCTCGAAGTCGTAGAGGGGCTTGCCCAGCCGCCGCGCCAGGCGCAGCCAGCCCGGCACCGCCCCCGCCAGCGGCGCCAGCCCCAGCGTCAGGTATCGCCGCCCCTCCCGCGCCGCCTCGCGCATGAGCGCGTCCACCAGCGACTCCACGCTCCCGTTGGGGGCCCGCCGGTCGCGCAGCAGGTGCTGCACGAACCAGCCCTCGCGCGCGTACACCGGCACCGCCGACAGGAAGGCCACCACCTGCCCGTCCCGCTCGGCCACGAAGGAGCGCCGCTCATGGGCCTGCTCGTAGGGCGCCAGTTGCACGAGGAAGCCCATGGGCGCCATCCGCCGCGACTCCAACCAGCCCGCCATCAGCCCATCCACCCCCCGCCGCACGGGCGAATCGGGCGCGCCGAGCTCCTCCGCGGACACCTCGCGCACCCGCACGCCCTTGGCCCGCGCCCGGCGCAGCTGCTCGCGCAAGGGGCGGCTGTCGCGCACGCTCTCCTCCCAGCGCCGCGGATCCCACACCGGCTGCTCGCCAATGGCCACGGCCTGGAGGGGCACCGCCTCGAGCAGCCGCCGCTCGACGGCGAAGAAGCACACCCGCCGGCCCGCCTCGGCCGCCCGGGCCTGGAAGCGCGTGAGCACCTCCCCGAGCCGCTCCCGGGGCGCGATGGGCCCGCCCGCCGTCACCCACGCCCGCCCCGTGTCCACGTACGCCACGCAGGCGTCCTCCCCGTCGAACCAGTACGAGAAGCCCGGCTCCACCACCTGGAAGGACGTGGCGTTCCACCCGTGGCGCTTGAGCAGCGCCAGCACCCGCGCCTGGAGCGATTCGTTGCTTTCCCTCATGTCCCCCTGTCGCTACGCCCCCGCCCGGACGGGTGCAACCCGCATCGACGTCACGGAGCGGACGGCCGACACCTCGGACGGCCGGTGTGGGTGGCACGGACGCGCCCGGGCGCGATACACCGGGGCCCTCCCCTCCCAAGGAGCAGGTGGTTGAAACCTCGACGCATGTTCCTCCGTTCGTGCCTCACCCCGGCCGCCGGACTTCTGCTGTGCGCGCTCACCGGGGCCGCGGCCGCCGCCCCGAGCCAGGACCCGACCTTCGCCCACGCGGGCAACGCGCGGCTGCTGTCCACCGATGAAGCCGCCCCCATCCAACACGCCGTCATCGGCCTGCAGCGCACCGCCCTGCCCCTGGCCCTGGGCATCGTGGTGGACACCTCGCTGCTCGCGGACGCGGCGCTCGCGGCCAACGTGGGCGCGCGCTGGGGCGCCGAGTGGGGCCGCCACCGCTTCGTGCTCGGCGCGCGCTACACCCAGTTCCTCGGCAACTCCCTCATCGCCGACGCCATCGCCGGCCAGGAGAACTCCCCCGTCAAGCGCTTCGACGTGTCCTTCGGCGGCCCCAGCGCCTACGCCCTCTATGGCGTGGTGCTCGGACCGCTGCTCGTGCAGGCGGAGGTGCGCCACGCGCGCTACCAGACGGTGTCCACCACCGCCACCGCCGCGGCGGTGTTCAACTTCGCCCACCGCTTCGCCGTGGTGGGGGAGCTGGGCGTGCGCGTGAGCCATCAGGGCGAGCGGACGGCCACCGACAACCCGACGGGCTACCCGCTGCGCGGCGCCCTGGGCCTGCGCTACGCGGGCGAGAACCTCGGCGCCTCGCTCGGCGTGGCCTACGTGGACCTGACCGAGCCCATGCTGCCCTACAACAACGGCCGCGTTCCCTTCGTGCCCGCCCTCGACCTGTCCTGGACCTTCCAATGAAACGCTTCCTGGCCCCGCTCTGCGCGTCGCTGCTCGCCGCCTGCTCCGCCGAAGTCGCCGTGGACACGCCGCCCACCGACGCCAACATCCCCATCACCTCCATCGGCAACCCCGTCTACGTCGAGGTCGCCATCGACCTGCCCGCCGAGACCCAGGGCCTGGACGTCATCGTCAAGGACGTGAGCGCCAGCCTCTCCGTGGTCAATCCCTCCGCGGTGTTCACCCTGGAGACGTCCGGGAAGGTGTCCCTCGTGGGCACCGCCGAGCCGGGCACGCCCATCTTCTACTACAGCGATCGCGAGCTGCCCGCGTACTACGCCACCGCGGGGGATCTGCTCTACCCCCCGCGCGTCTTCAAGCCGCGCGAGACCGCGGACGTCAGCGTCACCTCGCCCCTGCTCGCCCAGGCCATCGGCAAGCAGCGCCTGTGGGTCATCGTGAGCAACACCATCACCCGCGCGGGCATCGGCACCCAGCCCCTGCCGCTGGAAATCCAGCTCAAGAACATCGTCATCCACGCCACGGTGACCAAGGAGTTCCGGGGCCTGGAGGGCCTGTTGGGCGTGGGCGGGCTCTGACGGACGCGGGTGCGGGGAGCCGCTGGGCCCGAGTCCCGCCCGGACCCGGGCTCCCCGCTCGCCTCCGCGCCCACGGTTCTAGCGCGGGGGTCCGACATGCCGCCGCGCCACGAGCGAGCGGTAGGCGCGGGACTCGGCGAAGGTGGGCAGGTCCGTGGGGCGCTTGTCCCACCAGTTCATCACCAGCGTCACGCGCAGGCGCGAGGTGCCCGGCAGCTTGCCGTCGGGCACCTGGTTGTTGGCGTCCAGCACGCCGTGGGTGAGGTCCCCCCGGAAGCAGACGAAGCGGTTGGGCCGGGGGGTGGCCAGGTCGAAGTCGTCCGTGTCCGGCACGAGCGAGGGGTTGTCCTCGCACGGCAGGGCCTGGGTCACCGCGAGCGCCCCGCCCCGCACGCGGTTCATGAAGAGCAGCGAGGTGAACACGGGGTGCACGAGCGGCCCGCCGCGCTGGGCCAGCTTCTCGTCCCGGTCCTGGTGGAAGTCCACCTGGACGTCCGTGGTGCGCATGCGCGACAGCCACCACTCCACGCCCGCGAGCCGGCCCCTCACGGGCACGCGCGGACGCAGCGCGAGGATGGTGTCCTCCACCACGTTGGAGGACGTGCCCAGGTCGAACCAGAACGTCGTCTGGTACGTCTGACGCAGGCGCTCGGAGCCCAGGGCGCGCACCCGGCGCCACAGCCGGCGGAAGTCCGCTTCCGGCAGGGCGGTGTCATGCAGCTGAAGAAGACGCGCGTGCGGCGGCATGTCCCGGGTTGTACCCCGATTGCGTTCCCCCGGGGGGATGACGAGCTTGCCCGCTCACGGACCCAACCCCCGGCCGGGAGGCCCCATGGCGGACACGCGCGGCACCAGGACACTCCGGAGGGGGCCCGCCCTCGCGCTCGCCCTCGTCGCGCTCGGGGCCGAGGCCGCGCCCGCCGACTACGCCGACGTGCGCGGCTACATCGCCCGGAACTGGGACGTGCTCACGCGCTCCATCGACACGTGCGCGGTGCTCCAGGATCCCAAGGTGCCCCGGCGCGCGGTGCTCTACCTGCCGCAGGATCTGCCCGAGCCCGCGGCCGTCCAGAAGCTGCGCCAGGCGTGTCCCCAGGCGCGCATCGAGCGGCTGCCCGCGGACATCACCGGCCCCGGCCAGGTGGACGTGCGCGCGCTGCCCTCCCAGGGCCTGCTCTACCTGGAGCACCCCTACGTGGTGCCCGGGGGCCGCTTCAACGAGATGTACGGCTGGGACAGCTACTTCATCGTCCGGGGGCTCTTGCGTGACGGGCGGCGGGAGCTGGCCCAGGGCATGGTGCGCAACTTCTTCTTCGAGATCGAACACTACGGCGCGGTGCTCAACGCCAACCGCACCTACTACCTGACGCGCTCGCAGCCGCCCTTCCTCACCTCCATGGCGCTGGCGGTGCACGCCGAGCTGGACGAGGCGGAGGGCCGCGCCTGGCTCGCCGAGGCCTACCCCTACCTGGTGCGGGACTACGGCCTGTGGAAGGAACGGGCGCACCTGGCGGGGGACACGGGGCTGTCGCGCTACTTCGACTACGGGCAGGGGCCGGTGCCGGAGATCGAGGACGACCAGGCGCGCTACTACCGGGACGTGGTGAGCTACTTCGCGAGCCATCCGGCGGAGGGAAAGCCCTTCGTGCACGAGGTGCCCCAGGCCACCGCGCCGGCGGGCGACACGGCCCCGGTGTTCATCACCCAGGTGTGCCAGCGCAACGTGGGCGCCACGGTGTGCACGACGGGCCAGAGCCTCACCCTGACGCCGGACTTCTACCTGGGCGACCGCGCCATGCGCGAGTCCGGCTTCGACATCTCCTTTCGCTTCGGCCCCTTCAGCGCGCGCACGCACCACTTCGCGGCGGTGGACCTCAACAGCCTGCTCTACAAGACGGAGACGGACCTCGAGTCCATCGCCACCCGGCTCGGCCAGGACCAGGACGCGAGCACCTGGAAGGAGCGTGCCCGCCAGCGCAAGGCGCTCGTGGACCGCTACCTGTGGGACGCCGAGCGGGGGCTCTACTTCGACTACGACACCCAGGCGGGCAAACGCTCCACCTACGAGTACGCGACGACCTTCTACCCCTTGTGGGCGGGGCTGGCCTCGCCGGCGCAGGCCCGGGCGGTGGTGGCGAGCCTGGCGCGCTTCGAGCAGCCGGGAGGACTCGCCATGAGCACGCGGGAGACGTCGTCGCAGTGGGACCTGCCCTACGGGTGGGCCCCGCTGCAACTGCTCACCGTCGAGGGCCTGCGCCGCTATGGCCATGGCGCGGAGGCGGACCGGCTGTCGCGCGAGTTCCTCGACATGGTGGCCGAGGACTTCCGCCGCGATGGCACCCTGCGCGAGAAGTACGACGTGGTGAAGCGCACCAGCGAGACCCAGGTGACCGCGGGCTACGCGGAGAACGTCGTGGGCTTTGGCTGGACCAACGGCGTCTTCCTGGAGCTGTGGCGGGGCCTCACGCCCAAGCCTCCCCGGTGAGGCCCCGGCCTCGCGTCAGGCGGCGAGGAACGCGCGGTTCTCCTGGATGAGGGTCTTGGCCGGGCGCGTGTCGTAGTTGATGCCATTCATGCGCGACTGGAACTCGGCCACGGCCATGCGCTCTTCCTGGCCCCAGGGGTTGATGTACTTCACGTACTCCTTGCCCTGGCTCTTCTCCAGGCCGGTGACGAGCAGCTGGTGGCCGCCGTTGCGGTACTTGATGCCGGCCAGCACGTTCTGTCCCTCGGCCAGCTCCGAGCGGATGCGGTCCATGAGCTTCGCGCGGTCCTTGGTGTTGGTGTCGTAGGACATGTTGTGGTCGTAGACGGCGTCGTAGAGGGCATCGAGGCCCCGGGCGGTGGCGCCCGCGTTGCGGTTCTCCTTGGAGGCCGAGTCGCGGTAGTCCCGGTCGCCGTTGGAGGCCTCCATGAAGATGGGGGCGAGCAGCCGCTGGGTGAGGGCCCGGCCCGAGCCGTCATCCTTGAAGGCCGTGTCCTTCTCGCGCGGCAGCGTGGTGCCGTTGGCGAGCTTGACGTTGCCCGAGGTGCTGGCGGCGGCCTTGATGAGGCGCGCGTACTCGGCGGGCCGCTCGATGTTCAGGCCGATGGTCATGGCCGTGGGGGCGCAGGTGCCACGCGCGCCCTGGTTGATGGCGCTCGGGGTGGCCAGCTCCTGCACCAGGTCGGTGAGCAGCGTCTGTCGGTCCACACGCCGCTCGATGTCGTTGCCTTGCGCGATGTCCGACAGGTGCTGGAGGACGGAGCCCTCGTTGAGGAAGTCCGAGCCCTTCTCCAGGCGGCCGCTGACGAGCAGCTTCTGGAGGGCGAGCGTGGCCACGGGGTTGTTGGCGGCGGCGAGCTCCTGGCGCACCGTCGCATAGCGCGCGCGCTCCTGGGGCGAGAGGCGGGCGAGCTGCTGCTGCTCGAGGGCCTCGTGCGACTTCACCTGGGCCTGGGCGGCCTTGTAGCGCGAGGACTTGGGGTTGGTGTTGGTGGAGCGCTCGACGTTGAAGGCGTCCTGCACGACGACGGCGCCGTTGTAACCCTGCTTGCGGTTGGCCTGCTCGTTGAGCAGCGCGTCCATCTGGCTCACGGCCTGCGCGCGCACCTTGTCGCTGGCCGAGGGAGCCGAGGGCTTGGAGGGCTCGAACACCGAGCCGCCGCCGTGCCCCTTGCCGGGCGCGGGCGCCGGAGCGGGCGCGGAGGGCTTGGTGCACACGGGCGCCTTGGGCGGGGTCTTGGTGCAGGAGGACGAGGAGGAAACGCGAACGGTGGTGGAGGAGGAGAAGGAAGAAGAGCAGCGCATGGGAGCCTCGGGGGTGCGGCGAGTGGATGCCGAGACATTGAGCAAGCGTTGGGCCAACCCTGAGCGCCGGGGCCTTCCCTCGGGAGCGCCCGGCGGATTGCTGTCTTCAGACATCAATCCGCCGCCGCACCTGCCGTCTGCATCCCTCAATCGGAGCCGCGCGCCCCGCACGGGAGGTCCTGGGTCCTGTGCGCGGGGTTACTTCCGCCGTCACCTCGTGGTAGGGAGCGCCAGGGAGGTGCACGCATGTCCACGAGTCAGGGAGAGGGGCCGCCTCGGCCAGGAGCCTTGAGGCCGGGCACGCAGGTGGGCGCCTGGCGCGTGGTGGAGGCACTGGGCGTGGGCGGACAGGGCGCGGTCTACCGGGTGGAGGACGTCGCCCGTCCAGGCGAGTTCTACGCCCTCAAGCTCTCCCTGCACGCGCGAGACAAGCGGGCCGAGCGCGAGGTGGCGCTGATGATGAGCCAGGCGGCCCATCCTCACGTGGTGCGCTTCCATGGCTGTGCCCGCTGGCCGCACCCGAGCGAGGGCTGGCTGGGCATCGTCATGGACTGGGTTCCTGGCCAGGCATTGGATGCGTGGGCGGAGTCGGGCGCCACCTTCCGGCGACTGGCCCTCGTGGGCGCCACGGTGGCGCGGACGCTGGGCGAGTTGCATGCGCGCGGGGTGCTGCACCGAGACCTCAAGCCCGAGCACATCCGGGTGCGCGCCTCGGACGGGCAGCCAGTGCTGCTCGACTTCGGCGCGGGCTGGTACGAGGGCGCCCCGCCCCTCACCACCGGCCCCCTGCCGCCCGCCACGCCCTACCTCATCAGCCCCGAGGCGGCCTACGCCCTGTGGCGCAGCGCGAAGCAGGCCGGGGTCCGCCACGTCTTCCAACCCACCGATGACCTGTACGCCCTGGGCATCTGCCTCTACCGGGCCACCACCGGGCATTATCCCTTTCCCGAGGGGTGGCCTCCAGAGGTGTTGCTGTTGGCCTCCGTGCACGTACTGCCGCTCGCGCCCGCGCGCGTCAACCCGCGTGTCCCCCGGGCCTTGAGTGACATCGTCATGCGGCTGCTGGAGAAGGACCCCCGGGCGCGCTATCCGAACGGCGCGGCGCTCGAGGCGGCCCTGCTCGCGGCCACCGAGGAGACGGATGCGGAATGGGACGCGCCCATCTTCGAGTGGGATGAACAGGAGCACGAGATCGTCCGGCCGCCAAGGCCCCGGCCCACGGGGTCCACCGCGCCGCCTGTCGCCAGAACGCGAAGACACGGGTCCCACGCCATCGGATGGGCCGCGGCGGCACTGCTGATGCTGTTGCCCGTGGTGTGCCTCGCACCAGCAGGCCACATTCCCCGCCCGGCGTGGTTCACGGAGGTGCACGTGGAGCCCACGTCCGTGCAGCCCGAACAAGCCCCGCTGCCCGCACGCAATCAGAAGCAGGCGCCCTGCAAGCAAGGATTGGAAGTGGAGCTGTCCGGAGTGTGCTGGCTGCGGCTCTGGCAACAGCCTCCAAACTGTCCGTCCGAGACCGTCGCGTACAAGGGACAATGCCTGTTGCCCGTGGCGAAGTCCCGCCCGCTTCCAACGAGCGTCGACGCGGGGACGCCCGGGGCGCGATGATGACGGACCATGTCCGAAAAGGAGGGATGTTGGTGAAAACGGACACGGTGCCAACGATTGGCCCCGGACCGGAGGGACCCTGGCCGCCGAACGCCCGAAGCCCGGTGACACGGAGCGTGTCCCGGGCGGGGCTGGAGTCTTCAATCGGAGGGGGTTCCCCGAGGGCTCAGGCGGCGAGGAAGACGCGGCGCTCTTGGAGGAGCGCCTTGGCCGGACGGGTGTCGTAGTTGACGTTGTTCACCCGCGACTGGAACTCGGCGACGGCCATGCGCTCTTCCTGGCCCCAGGGGTTGATGTACTTCACGTACTCCTGACCCTGGCGCTTCTCCAGACCCGTGACGAGCAGCTTGTGGCCGCCGTCGCGGTAGGTGATGCCGGTCAGCACACTCTGTCCTTCGGCCAGCTCCGAGCGGATGCGCGCCATGAGCTTCGCGCGGTCCTTGTTGTTGGAGTCGTAGCCCATGTCGTGGTTGTAGACGGCGTCGTAGAGGGCATCGACACCGCTGGCGCTGGCGCCCGCGTTGCGTTTGTCCTTGGAAGCCGAGTCCTGGTAGTCGCGGCTGCCGTTGGAGGCCTCCATGAAGATGGGGGCGAGCAGCCGCTGGGTGAGGGCGCGGCCCGAGCGGTCGTCCTCGAAGGCGGTGTCCTTCTCGCGCGGCAGGACGGTGCCGTTGGCGAGCGTGACGTCCCCCGAGGTGCTGGCGGCGGCCTTGATGAGGCGCGCGTACTCGGCGGGGCGCTCGATGTTCACGCCGATGGTGAGGGCGGTGGGAGCGCAGGTGCCGCGGCTGCCCTGGTTGATGGCGCTCGGAGTGGCCAGCTCCTGCACCAGGTCGGTGAGCAGCGTCCGGCGGTCCACCCGCGCGTCGATGTCGTGGCCCTGGGCGATGTCCGAGAGGTGCTGGAGGACGGAGCCCTGGTCGAGGAAGTCCGAGCCCTTCTCCAAGCGGCCGCTGACGAGCAGCTTCTGGAGCGCGAGCGTGGCCACGGGGTTGTTGGCGGCCACCAGTTCCTGCTTCACGGTCTCGTAGCGCGAGCGCTCCTGGGGCGAGAGCTGGGCGAGCTGCTGCTGCTCGAGGGCCTGGTGCTGCTGCACCTGGGCCTGGGCGGCCTTGTAGCGCGAGGACTTGGGGTTGGCGTTGTCGGACTTCTGCACGGGCGCGGCGTCCTGGACGACGACGGCGCCGTTGTAGCCCTGCTTGCGCTCGATCTGGGGGTTGAGCAGCGCGTCCATGGTGCTCACGGCCTGGGCGCGCACCGCCTCACTGGCCGAGGGGACCGAGGGCCTGGCGGGCGGAGCCGGCACGGGCGTGGGGGCGGGCTTGGAGGGCTCGAACACCGAGCCGCCGCCGTGGCCCGTGGCGGGCGGGGTGGGCTTCGTGCCGGACGGCTTGGAGCAGGAGGCCGTCTTCGGGGTGGAGGTCTTGGTGCAGGAGGAGGAGACGCGAACGGGGGTGGAGGAAGCGCAGCGCATGGGAGCCTCGGGAGTGCATCGAGTGGATGCCGAGACCTTGAGCAAGCGTTGAGCCAACCCAATGCGCGCGGGCCTTCCCTCGGAAGGGCCCCAGGGAGTGCTGTCTCCAGACAGCACTCCGCCCCCTCACCTGCCGTCTGAGCCCCTCAACCGGCTCCATGCGCCGGGGGCGTGGCGAGGGCCTCGGGGGTCTCGGGCGGCAGCGGCTCGCGTGCCGCGTCCTCCAGCTGGTCCACGCGCCGCAGCTCGGGGAAGGCCCAGGCCCACAGGCCCACCACGATGATCGTCCCCACCGCGCCGGACACCACCGCCGACACCGCGCCCACGTGCTCGGCGAAGGCGCCGGCCCGGAACTCGCCCAGCTCGTTGGAGGCGCCCACGCACATCATGTTCACCGCGCCCACGCGGCCGCGCATCTCGTCCGGCGTGGCCACCATCTCCAGCGTGCCGCGCACCACCACGCTCACCATGTCCGCCGCGCCCGCCACCGCCAGCGCCACCACCGACAGGGGCAACGAGTGGCTCAAGCCGAACACGAGCGTCGCCACGCCGAAGATGGCCACCGAGACGAACATCTTCCATCCCGCCCGGCCGCCCAGGGGCCGCGACGCCAGGAGCACGGCCACCACCGCCGCGCCCGCCGCCGGGGCGCTGCGCAACAGCCCCATGCCCCAGGGCCCGGTGTGCAGCACGTCCCGCGCGTAGATGGGCAGCAGGGCCACCGCGCCCCCGAGCAGCACGGCGAACAGGTCCAGGGTGATGCTGCCGAGCAGCAGCCGCTGCCGGCGCACGAAGCGGAAGCCCGCGAGCAGGGTGTCGAGCGAGAGCGGCTCGCGGGACACGGGGCCCGTGCGCACCCGCAGGGACAGCATCCACACCACCGTGAGCGCGCACAGCGCGGCCGAGCCGATATAGGCCCCGGTGGCGCCCCCCCAGCCATAGAGCAGGCCGCCCAGGGCGGGCCCGGCGATCGTCGCCACCTGCCACGTGGTGGAGTTGATGGCCACCGCGCGCGTGAGCTCCTCGGGGGGCACCAGGCGCGGCACCAGGGCGGAGCTCGCGGGCGAGTAGAAGGCCCGCGCGGTGCCGAAGAGCACCAGCACGCCGTAGACGAAGCGCACGTCCTGGATGTGGCCCAGGGAGAAGGCCAGCAAGAGCAGACTGCACAGCAGCATCACGCCCTGGCACACGATGAGGATGGCGCGGCGATCCACCCGGTCCGCCACCTGTCCGCCCACGAGCGCGAAGGACACGAAGGGCAGGAACTGCGCGAGCCCCGTGTAGCCCAGGGCCAGCGCGCTGCCGGTCATCTCGTACACCTGCCAGCCAATGGCCACCGACTCCACCTGCATGGCGAGCACGGCGCACAGGCGCACCAGTTGGTAGAGGCGGAAGTCGCGGTGACGGAAGACGGAGGGCGCGGAAGCGGGGGCGTCGGATGGAACCATGCGTGCTTCCGGCTCTAACGCAACGACCCCCCCACCGCCAGCCCGCACCGGGCGAGCGAGCGGCCCCCGGACGCGTCGCCCCGAGCCCACACGAGGCGGTCAAGCGAATGCTCGACGGGCCCAGGGGTGCCCGGTACACTCGGTGTCATTGTCGTCGGCGTGCGGGGTCCGTCACGCCTCTCCTCTTCATCGCGCTGCTTGCATCCGCAAGGATCGACGTCCGCTCCCATGACTGAAATTGTCTTCACCCGTGGTGTGCCGCCTCCGGAGGCTTTTCCCACCCAGCAGCTCGCCGAGTGCTTCACGGCCGGGTTGAGCGGGGACACCGCCGTGGTGCTCCAGTACGGCCAGCAGCAGGGCTACCTGCCCCTGCGCCGGGAGATCGCCCGGGAGTACGGCGTCACCGAGGCCGAGGTGCTCATCGGCAACGGCTCGTTGCACCTGCAGGACCTGGTCTCCGCCTACCTCATCCGTCCCGGCGCCGTCGTCTACACGGAGCAGCCGAGCTATGACCGCGCCATCACCACGTTCCGCCGGCGGGGGGCCCGGGTGGTGGGCCTGCCCTTGGAGTCCGATGGCATCAGCGTGGACGCGCTGGAGGCCGCGCTGAAGAAGGAGGTGCCGGCCTTCCTGTACCTCGTGCCCGACTTCCAGAACCCCGCGGGCGCCACGCTCTCCAAGGAGAAGCGCCAGCGGGTGGTGGAGCTCGCCACGCGCCACGGCTTCTACGTCATCGAGGACGTGCCCTACCGCAAGCTGCGCTACGCGGGCGAGGAGCACCCGCTGCTGCGCGCGTTCGATCCCACGCGCATCCTCACCATGAGCTCCTTCAGCAAGCTGCTCAGCCCGGGCCTGCGCGTGGGCTTCATGATCGGCCCCGCGGACCTGGTGAAGGGCCTGACCAAGCTGGGCGAGGACACCTACCTGTCGCCCGTGCTGCCCAGCCAGGCGGCCGTGGCCGAGTACCTCAAGCGCGGCTGGCTCCAGCCCAACATCGACCGGCTCAAGACGCTCTACAAGCCGAGGTGGCAGGCCCTGGCGGACGCGGTGCGGAGCAAGCTGTCCGGCGCCCAGGCCTTCATCCCCGACGGCGGCTTCTTCGTGAGCGTCATCCTGCCCGAGAGCGCCCACACGCATGACCTGGTGGGCCGCGCCAAGGCGAAGGGCCTGGTGCTCACGCCGGGCGCGCCGTTCTTCGCGGACCCCCACGATGGCGGTGAAATCCCGAGCGAGCGCTTCGTGCGGCTGCCCTTCTGCGCCGTCACGCCCGAGCAGATCACCGAGGGCGTGAGCCGGCTGGCCCAGCTGCTCTAGCCCCGTCGGCCTTCGCCGGCCCGTCGTCCCCCTTGTCCAAGCGTCACTGGCTCCGCCCAGTCGACGCCTGTGTCGTTTCGAGCCCGAGGAGACCGCACATGACGCATCCCTGGTGGAAGGACGCCGTCGTCTATCAAATCTACCCGCGCAGCTTTCAGGACAGCGATGGAGATGGCGTGGGGGACTTGCGCGGCATCATCCGGCGGCTGGACTACCTCAAGCGCCTGGGCGTGGACGTGCTGTGGCTCTCGCCCATCTACGCCTCGCCCAACGACGACAACGGCTACGACATCTCCGACTACCGCGCCATCATGACCGAGTTCGGCACCATGGCCGACTTCGAGGAGCTCTTGCGCGAGGCGCATGCGCGGGGCCTGAAGATCATGCTCGACCTGGTGGTGAACCACACGAGCGACGAGCACCCCTGGTTCATCGAGTCCCGCCAGGGCCCGGACTCCGCCAAGCGCGACTACTACGTCTGGAGGAAGGGCGCGGATGGCCAGCCGCCCAACCGCTGGCAGTCCTTCTTCAGCGGCTCCGTCTGGGAGAAGGACGCGGCGAGCGGCGAGTACTACCTGCACCTCTTCAGCCGGCGGCAGCCGGACCTCAACTGGGAGAACCCCCAGGTGCGGCGCGAGGTGTACGACATGATGCGCTTCTGGCTCGACAAGGGCGTGGATGGCTGGCGCATGGACACGGTCAACATGTTCAGCAAGCCCCAGGACTTCCCCGAGGGCCAGCCCATCCCCGGCACGAGCCTCACCGAGGGCCAGCCGCTGTTCCTCAACGGCCCGCGCATCCACGAGTTCCTCCAGGAGATGCACCGCGAGGTGCTCGCGCACTACGACGTGATGACGGTGGGCGAGACGCCCGGCGTGTCCCCCACCGAGGGCGCGCTGTACTGCGGCGCCGAGCGCGGCGAGCTCAACATGGTGTTCCATTTCGAGCACGTGTTCCTCGGCGACGAGCAGGCCGAGCGCGGCAAGTGGAGCAACCCCCCGCTGGCCCTGCCGGACATCAAGCGCGTGCTGGCGCGCTGGCAGACAGGGCTGCACGGCCGGGGGTGGAACAGCCTGTACTGGGACAACCATGATCAGCCGCGCGCCGTGTCGCGCTTCGGGGATGACCGCCAGTACCGCGTGGAGAGCGCGAAGATGCTCTGCACGGTGCTCCTGTTCATGCAGGGCACGCCCTACATCTACCAGGGGCAGGAGCTGGGGATGACGAACGTGTCCTTCGAGAGCATGCACCACTACAAGGACATCGAGACGCTCAACGCCTCCAAGGTGCTGCGCGAGGAGCACGGCTGGGACGAGGCGCGCATCCTCGCCGGGGTGTATGCCCGGGGCCGGGACAACGCGCGCACGCCCATGCACTGGAGCGCGGGGACGAACGCGGGCTTCACCACGGGCACGCCGTGGATTGGCCTCAACCCCAACTACCCGGACATCAACGCCGAGGCGGCCGAGGCGGACCCGGGCTCCGTCTGGCACCACTACCGGGACGTCATCGCCCTGCGCAAGGCGCTGCCCGTCGTGCGGGAGGGCGCCTTCACGCTCCTGGACGCCGAGCACCCCACCGTCTTCGCCTACGTCCGGGACGACGCGCACACGCGGCTGCTCGTGGTGGGCCACTTCCACGGCCAGCCCGGCACGTACCCGATTCCCCGCGAGTTCGTCGGCGGGGAGGTGCTCAGCAACAACTACCCCGGGCTCGAGGGCGAGCGCGAGCTGAAGCTGCGGCCCTACCAGGCCGTGGTCCTCCGCGCGCGCTGAGCGCCCAGGCCCCCCGCATTAACTGGTTATTCTTGATTTTCTCGTTCAAAGGCGTAGCAATGACAGCCCCGCGAGGAAGGCCCGGCGCGCGACCGTTCAATGCCTGACAGGGCCTCCTCCCCGACTCCGGAGCGTGTCCCCCATGCATCCCCCCCGAAGCCGTCGTCTGGCGCTCTCCTCCCTGCTGGCGCTCGCCGCGTCGGGGCTGGGCGCCGCGTCCCCGTCCGCCCAGGCCGCGGGCATCTCCTGGCCGAATGGACAGGTCCTCCCCTCGTTCTCCGCGCCCGCGACGACGTTGGACCTGGTGGACCTGACCACCGGCGAGTCCAGGGAGTACCGCTACGAGGCGGAAGGCCCGCACGTCCGTCACGGCACCGGGCGGCTGGAGGGCAATGGCTGGCTCGCGCAGGTGGGCATCGACGCGGCCAACCACTACATGATCACCGGCCCGTACGCGGCCGACATCCCGGTGGGCGGCAACACGGCCTTCTTCGATCTCACCGTCGACAACAACACGGCCAACAGCGACGTCGTGGTGACCGTGGACGTGCGGGACAACACCACGGGGGCGCTCCTCGCGCAGCGGGACATCACCCGGACCGACTTCAAGGTCGCCGGCTCCTACCAGCGCTTCGAGTTGCCCTTCACCAACCCGGAGGCCGGCCATGGCCTGGAGTTCCGGGTGTATTGGTATGGCCGCGCCTACACGAAGATCGACTGCGTGGGGACCCGGGCCTCCGTCTGGGATGACGAGGTGGTGCTGTTCACCACCCTCAAGGGCCTGGTCAACCGGACGCAGCCACGCATCTTCACCTACGACGTCACGATGCGCGGGCAGGATGGCAAGACGGGCTGGTTGAACTCCCTGGGCCTGGGCTACACGGAGGTGGCCGACCGGTGGAGCCTGGTGAGCAAGTACCGCAGCGAGCTCAAGGGCCTCGTCGTCTACGACCCGGCGCTCCCCGACACGGTGAACCTGGCCACCACCATCGCGGGCCTGCGCGGCGCCGTGGCCGCCTCGCCCGCGCTGGTGGGCAAGCTGACGGCCGCCCCCTACTCCCTGCCCATCCTGGTGGACCTGCGCGGCGCGTTCAGCAACAAGCTCCAGGTGTACCAGTCGCTGTATGACAACTACTGGCCCCAGCTGTCCCACAAGGTCCTCATCGGCCTGTCGCCCGGCCTCAAGGGCTTCATCCGGGACTACGCCGCGGCGACCCCGCTGGCCATGGTGTGGTTGGATCCCAAGAACGCCGCCGAGGACGCCCTCTTGCGCAAATTCCTCGCGGCCATGCCGTACGGCAGTGGCATCTACATGGGCTGGTGGCCGGAGGAGGCCGCCGGGGTCCAGCGCGTCTCCGAGTACGGCATCTCCACCGTGGCCAGTGACTTCGCCTCGAACCTGACGGTGTTCGGCGGCATGTCCCGCACGGTGAACCTCAAGCCGCTGCCCAACAAGCCGCCGCTGCGCGACAAGATCTACGTCTCCCTCATCCTGAGCGACGGCGACAACCTCCAGTTCGTGGAGCACCTGTTCAAGAAGCTCTGGGACTCGCCCAACCGGGGCCAGGTGCCGCTGGGCTGGACCATTTCCCCGGCCATGGTGGACGCCATGCCCGGCGTGCTCAACTACCTGCACACCACCGCCACGCCCAATGACAACCTCATCTCGGGCCCGACGGGACTCGGCTACACGTACCCCAACTACTGGGGCAATGCCACGCACCTGGACAACTACGTGGCGCTGACCAATGACTACATGAACCGCGCGGGCCTGAAGGTCCTCACCGTGTGGAACAAGATCGACGGCGCCACGGACACCCACGTGGGCAACAGCTTCGCCGCCTTCGCGCCCTCGCTGCTGGGTCTCACCGCGCAGAACGCCGGCGGCGGCATCACCGTCTACAACAACCTCATGCCCAGCCAGGGCCTCAACGCCACCTACTGCCCCACCGAGGCCTCCATGGTCTCGGAGATCAACCGCGCCATCTCTGGCTGGAATGGCACCTCGCCCCGCTTCGTCAGCATCCAGGCCAACCCGTGGGAGGGCAATTCCTACCAGAGCTTCGTCAACGTGGTGAATGCCTTCAGCGCCAACCCGAACATCGTCTTCGTGCGGCCGGACACCTACTTCCAGCTCCTGCGCGAGTCCTCCCTCCTGGCCCCGGATCCCGCCGCGCTGGTGAAAGTGTACGAGGCCGAGCCGACGACCTACGCGAGCTCGCCCTTCTCCCACGCCGTGGGCCGCGCGAGCGACAACGGGTGGACGGCCAACGTGGCCCAGGACAACGAGGGGATGATGCTCTATGGCCCCTACGTCACCACGTTCCCCGCGGGGCAGCTCACCACCACGTTCAAGATCAAGATCGACGCCCTCACCGGCACCAACGATCCCATCGTGACGCTGGATGTCCGCGATGCCACCACGGGCCAGGTGCTGACGGCGTTCGACGTCACCCGCCACCAGTTCAAGGCCGCCAACGCCTACCAGGACTTCAGCCTGACCTACCCGAACGTCGCCGGCCACTCGCTCGAGTTCCGCGCCCACTACCGCGACCGGGCCACGGTCAACATCGACAAGGTCACCACCACCACGCGCCTCGGGCTGTACGAGGCGGAGGGCGCCGGGGTGGGGCACCATGCCGGCCGCGCGCTCGGGGAGGGCTGGCAGGCGACGCCGTCCTACGACCCGGCCGGGCACATGCTCTACGGGCCCTACGACGGCAACCTGCCCCTCGGCACGCACAAGGTGACGTTCCGGCTGAAGACCGACAACAACACCCTGGGCACCCAGCCGCTCGCGCGCATCGACGTGCGGGAGGAGACCACGGGCTCCTCACTCGCCCAGGCGGAGCTCACGTCCCAGCAGTTCACCAGCACCACCCAGTACCAGGACTTCAGCCTGAGCTTCTCGCAGACGGCCCCCAAGCGCCCGCTGGAGTACCGGGTCTACTTCCACGCCAAGGCGTCCGTCGTCGTCGACCGCGTGACCGTGCACTGAGCCCAGGGCCGGGCGGGCGTTCAGGGGCGCGACTTCCTCGGAGCCGCCTTCCTGACCGCCCGCTTGCGCGCGGGCGCCCGGACCCGCCGCGTGGACGGCGTGGGCGCCTCGGGCTCGGCGTCGTCCGCGCCCAGGGGAAGCTGGCGGGAGTCGAGCAGGGCCAGGGTGCGCTCCAGGGGATCCAGCGCCCGGCCCAGCAGCGACAGCTCCTCGTCCGAGGCCTGGAAGTGCGAGGCCAGCTCCCGCGTCAGGGCCTGCTGGACCGCGTCACTCACCGCGATGCCCGTCTTGGTCAGCACCAGACGCAGCCGGCGGCGATCGTCCGCCTCCATCTCCCGCCGCACGTAGCCCTGGCGCTCCAGCCGGTCGAGCAGCCCGGTGATGACCGCCGGCGTCACCATGAGCCGCCGCGCCAGCACCCCGGGAGAGGACACCCCGGAGCGCATGGCGGAGACCACGCTCAACTGGCGCATGCTCAGCCCCTGCCCCCAATGCTTCGCCTGCACGCTCGCCGCCGCCCAGCGGTGCAGGGGGGGCAACAATCGCAGGACCCGGAGCGCGAGCGCCTCGGTGGAGGGGGTGGGAGTCGGCATCCGGGAATCCTATGCGCGACGCCGGGAAAAACGTCGGGCTTCGCGCGGGTGGACCCGGCGTCAATGACAGTCGTACGTGTAGTCGACGGACGTGGCCCGCTGGGGATTCGCGGGGAGGCTGAAGCACTCGGTGCGCAGCCGCGCGCCCCGGGCATCCCGCGAATAGGTGCAGCGCGCATCCACGAGGCCGTCCCCATCCTCGTCCGTGTCCTCGTGGTGCGCCAGGGACGTGCCGCACAGGTAGGTGGTGCGCCAGGTCGACAGCCGCGTGACGGAGCCGGCGCGGGAGGACTGCTCGGAGAGGTTCCACATCACCCCCAGCC
Organism: Archangium primigenium; assembly: GCF_016904885.1. Classification (NCBI taxonomy): domain Bacteria; kingdom Pseudomonadati; phylum Myxococcota; class Myxococcia; order Myxococcales; family Archangiaceae; genus Melittangium; species [Archangium] primigenium. Next base: position 1,434,498 of record NZ_JADWYI010000001.1, on the reverse strand, counting down.
GGCCATCGCCGTCGTAGACGTGCGTCAGGGTGTCGCTCTCGCGGCCCGCCAGGGAGTTGGCGCCCGAGCGGGTCTGCAGGAGCCGTCCCGCCGTGTCGTAGGACCACGACGCGTAGGTCGACCGTTCATCGCCGCTCTGGTGGTTGTTCCAGTCCGTACGGATGCGGCGGCCCTGGGCGTCGAACTCGTCCACGGTCCGGCCCGAGTCCTCGTGGTAGCGCGAGGCGCGCTGCATGTGACCGTTCGCGTGGTAGGTGAAGCTCTCGCTCCGAGGGGTGTAGGAGTCCTGGTCGACGCGGTCGTACTCGCGCAGCAGGCGGCCCGCGTCGTCGTACGCGAAGAAGGTGGAGCGCCACACGGTGCCCGCGGTGTCTTCCAGGTCGATGCGCGCGAGCCGCTCGCCCACGTAGAAGTAGCGCAGCGAGGCCCGCACCTCGCCCGAGCGCTCCTGGTCCACCCGGATGAGCCGCGTGTCCGCGTAGACGTAGCGCGAGAGGGTTCCCTCCGGATCCGAGGAGCTCGTGAGCGTGCGCGAGAGCAGCCGGCGCTGGGCGTCGTAGGTGGACTCCGTCTGGGACCACTTCCCCTGGGCCAGCTCGTCCAGGCGCTCGAACACCTGGAGCCCCTGCGCCCACCGCCAGGTCTCCACCTGGGTGGACACGCCCTGGGCGTTCACGCGCCGGTCCTCCACCGGGCGGCCCTCGGCGTCATAACGCTGGAGCCGGGAGCCCTGGCTGGACGTGGTCCGCACCTCACAGGCGCTGGCCTCCTGGGGCGGCGAGGTGCCGGTCCAGACCACGCAGTCCTCGGGGGGCAGGGAGCCCGCGAAGCCGCCATCCGTGCCAGGAGTGCCGGCGTCCAGGTTCGGGATCCCCGCGTCCGTGCCCGGCGGGAGTCCCGCGTCCGTGTCCGGTGTCCCCGCGTCGGACCCAGGGGTCCCCGCGTCCGTGTCCGGCGGGAGCCCCCCGTCCGTGTCCGGCGCGCCCGCGTCCGGGGTCGGCGCGCCCGCGTCGGTCGTGCCCCCGTCGGCGCCGGGCGTCTGGGGATCCGTCGGGGAGCCCGACGGCGGCGCGGGCTGGATGGGCACCTCCGTGGGCTCCTCGGACGAGCCACATGCCGTGAGCGTCAGCAATGACACCGATACGCACCCCAGAAGCCGCCGCCACGTCATGCCCATGCCTCCCGGTCAGGAAGGGGCAACGTAGGCACACACGAAGGGGCCGCCAGTGGCCCGCCGGGGAACGGCTGGACTCACCGTCCGCTTCGTGCACTTTTCATCCGATACGCCCCCGGAAGCTCACGCCGGTGACGACAGGCGGATGACCAGCACGTGGGCCTCGGAGACGCCCTGGAGGCGCAGGACCCCAGGGGCGTCCCACTCCAGCAGGTCCTCCGCGGCGAGCAGGTCGTCCCCCACCCGGGCCTGGCCGGACAGGCCATACAGCCACAGCGTGCCCGCCTCCGGCCCGAGGTCCCGGCGCTCCCCCGCCGCCAGGAGCACCCGCTCCACCACGGCCGAGCCCAGGCTCCGGTCCACCATCACGTTGAAGTCCCGCACGGGCCCGCCCAGCAGACGGCAGTCGCACGCGACGTCCCCCGGGAAGGCGAAGGGCGGGCTCGTCGGCCGCAGCGCCACCTCCCCCGCGCCGTCCGCCAGGGTGAGCCCCAGGCCCGTGCCCTCCAGCACCACCAGCGTCCGGTCCACGCCGGCAAAGAGCGAGAAGGGGCCGGACGTGGCGACCGTGGCGATCGACAAGCGCACCCGGAAGTCCTGGGGATGCCGGGGGTGCGGCCAGCGCAAGAGCTCCCGCGTCACCCCGCCCCCGTTCTTCCAGGGCATGTCCTGATAGTCCTCCACGCCTCGCCGTCGCATGCGCGCCTCCCGTCCGGGTGTGTGTGGGCCATTCAACCACACCCGGGAGGGGGACGCTCCACTGGCCGTTGCCCGGTGGACGGCGGCACGTCATCGCGCCCGGCAAGCGCTCGCACTGCCGTTAGAGTCGCGCCCCCTATGACTCACGTCACAGAAGACAAGAACTTCCGGCTGCCCCTCTCCGTCCGCCCCCACCGCTACATGGCGACCCTGACGCTCGACATGGAGGCGCGCGCCTTCACGGGCGTGCAGACCATCGAGCTGGCGCTGGACAAGCCCACCGACGAAATCATCCTGCACGCCATCGCGCTCAAGCTGGGCGAGGTGCTCTTTCGCACCGAGGACGGGCGCATCATCCTGCCCAGCGACTCGCGCGAGGTGACCCAGAGCGAGACGGTGGTGGTGCGCTTCGCCGAGCAACTGCCCGCGGGCAAGGGCGCGCTGGACGTGGCGTGGACGGGCCGCTTCACCGAGGGCCTGCGCGGCCTGTACATGGCGGGCAAGGTGGCGGCCACCCAGTTCGAGGCGGCGGATGCCCGGCGGCTCTTTCCCTGCTTCGACGAGCCGTCCTTCAAGGCGCGCTGGGCGCTCACCGTGCAGGTGCCCTCGGGGCTCACCGCGCTGAGCAACGGCGCCATCGAGCGCGAGGAGTCCGACGGCCACGTGCGCAAGCTCACCTTCAAGGAGACGGAGGTGCTCAGCTCCTACCTCATCGCGCTCGTGGTGGGGCCGCTGGTGGGCACGCCCGAGGAGCACGTGGAGGGCATTCCGGTGCGCACCTGGGCGCTGCCGGAGAAGGCGCACCTCACGCGCTTCGGCCAGGACGCGGCGCTCGCCGCCCTGCCCCGGCTCCAGGCCTACTTCGGCCTGCCCTACGCCTTTGGCAAGGTGGACCAGGTGGGCATCCCGGACTTCGAGGCCGGCGCCATGGAGAACGCGGGCCTCATCACCTACCGGGAGATCGCGCTCCTCTTGGACCCGGCCACCGCGCCCCTGTCCGTGCAGAAGCGCGTGGCGGAGGTGGTGACGCACGAGCTGGCGCACCAGTGGTTCGGCAACTGGGTGACCATGGTGTGGTGGGACGACCTGTGGCTCAACGAGGCCTTCGCCACGTGGATGGCGTACAAGATCGTCGACGACTGGAAGCCCGAGTGGCGGGTGTGGCTGGACTTCGACGCGGGCAAGGCCGCGGCGCTGCACCTGGACGCGCTGCGCTCCACGCACCCCATCCGCGGGGAGGTGCGCAACGCGCACGAGGCCGGTGAGAGCTTCGACCTCATCACCTACGAGAAGGGCGGCGCGGTGCTGCGCATGATCGAGGGCTTCCTCGGCCAGGACGCCTTCCGCGAGGGCATGCGCCAGTACATGCGCACGCACGCGCGCGCCAACGCCGTGGCGGATGACCTGTGGCGCGCGCTCGCCAACGCCTCGTCGCAGCCGGTGCTGGAGCTGGCCAACGCGTGGATCGGCCAGAACGGCTACCCGCTGGTGGGCGTGGCGGTGCAGGGGCGCAAGGTGACGCTCACCCAGCAGCGCTACTACTCCGAGCCCGGGGTGAAGAGCGGCGAGCGCTGGCCGGTGCCCATGGTGCTGCGCTACGCGGACGCGGGCGGGGTGCGCGAGCAGCGGGTGCTCCTGCGCGAGAGCACGGCCGAGGTGACGCTGGAGGGCACGGGCGAGGTGAAGTGGCTGTGCGCCAACGCGGGCTCCACGGGCTTCTACCGCGTGCGCTACGACGCCTCGGGGCTCGAGCGGCTGTCGGCGAACGTGGACGCGCTGGAGCCCAGCGAGCGCATCTCCCTGCTCGCGGACCAGTGGGCGCTCGCGCGCAGCGGCCAGGCGACGCTGGCGGCCTACCTGGAGCTGGCGGGCCGCTTCGGCCACGAGGAGGACGACGCGGTGCTCGACGAGCTGGTGGGTCGGCTCGCCTACGTGGAGAACCGGCTCGTGGAGGGCGAGGACCAGGAGCACTTCCGCCGCTGGGTGGAGAAGCTGCTCGGCGCGGGCCTCAAGACGCTCGGCTGGAACGCGGCGCCCGGGGAGACGGACCGGGTGAAGCTCCGGCGCGCGGTGCTCGTGCGGGCGCTGGGCGGCGTGGCGCGCAGCCCCGAGGTCATCGCCGAGGCGCGGCCCCGCGTGCTGCGCGCGCTGGACGGCGACACGTCCGCGCTCGAGCCCAACCTGCTCGACGCGGCGGTGGGCATGGTGGCGCGCGGCGGCGACCGGGCGCTCTACGAGAAGATCTTGGAGAAGATGCCCGGCGAGCCGGACCCCGCCACCCAGCGCCGCTACCTCATGGCGCTCACCGCCTTCGAGGAGCCCCAGCTCGCCGAGGCGGCGCAGCAGCTCTTCTTCACCGAGAAGGTGAAGATGCAGGACGTGGCGAGCTTCCTGTCCGGGCTCATCAACAACCGCACGGGCCGCGACGCCTGGTGGTCCCAGAAGCAGAAGCGCTGGAAGGACGTGCTCGCGCGCACCGGCATGGCGCCCATGCTGCTGCGCCGGGTGGTGGAGTCCCTGGGCGCGCTGCGCGAGCGCTCGCAGCTCGACGAGGTGCGCCGGCTGCTCTCGGCCCACCCCGTGGAGGAGGCCAAGCAGGCCACGGGCCAGACGCTGGAGCGGCTCGAGCAGGACGTGGTGCTGCGCGAGCGCGCCCTGCCCGAGGTACGCACCTGGCTCAAGGGCCAGAAGTAGGCGGCCGGGCCGCCCGGGCTCAGCCCTGGTAGTCCAGGTCCGGGGGAGGCTCCTCGTCCGAGGCGGGCGGGGCCTCCTCGGGCTTGGGGCGCGCCGGAATCAAGTGGCGCGCGATGGCGGCGTCGATCGCCAGCACCCCGAAGAGATAGACCCAGGGGCCCGGGCTGTAGACGTTGTTCATGAGCACCAGCCACATGGACAGCCACAGCGCCATGAGGATGAGGAACATGGGGTGCAGCCCGCCCAGCCCCCGGTGCTTCACCGCGTAGCACCCGAGCCCGAGCAGCACCGTCTGGGTGAGCACCGCCAGGGGCAGCTCGCCGCCGGACAGGCTCGGCACATGGCCGAAGGCCCGCACCCACGGCAGCAGCAGCGAAAAGGAGCAGAGCACCACCCCGAGCACCGTCCAGCGGTGCAGGCCGGGGTGTGTCGCCTCCGCCTCCGCCCGCAGGTCCTCGTCCCGGGGCAGCAGGAAGAAGAAGCGGCGGCCCTGCTCGTAGCCGAGCACGCCCGCGGCCAGCATCCACAACAGGGACACGGGCCCGTAGCCCACCATCAACAGGGCATAGGCGCAGGTGACCAGGGTGAAGGCCAGGACACTCTCCGGCCGCCAGAGCGCCCCGGGCAGACTGTCGAGCGCGGCGGGATAGGCCTCCACGAAGCGGCCCTCGTCCCGGGTCGGCGCCTCGCTCACCTCGCGCCACTCGCGCAGGCCCACCAGCACGCCCCACCCCAGCATCACCCCCGAGCCCAGCCAGCCAATGCCCGACACGAAGGGCGCGCACGAGAGCAGCAGCGCCAGCCCCACCAGGCCCAGGCCCAGGAAGGTCAACGAGCCCCCGGGCAGCTGCCCATGGAGGGCCGGGCTCTCCAGGAGGTTCACGAAGACGTCGCCCACCTGCCCCGCCCCCGCGCGCACCGGCGCGAGCACCTGCTCCACGCGCTCCCACACGGAGGGCTGAGGTTGCCAGTCGCCGTCGGCGTCCTGGCCCCCATCGGGCGAGACGCCGAACGTCTCGCCGCACTCCACGCAATAGCCGAGCGACTCATCGGCGATGATCAGACCGCAGTTCGAGCAGTTCATGGGACTCCGCGCACGCGGGACGAGCTTACGTCAGCCCCTCGGCCTCCCACCAACGCCCGCTCGCCCGCCCGCTCCGGGGACGGGCCCGCGCCTCACCAGAGCATGTCCTGATCCTCGGTGACGCCGGGGACGTCGGTCAGCGCGTACGTGCGGCCCTCGGCGCGCAGGGTGCCCGAGAAGAGGCCGATGGGCTGGGCGAACTGGCTCACCACCACCTTGAAGTCGTGGTGCTCGCGGTGCACGTGCAGGGGCTGGAAGGACAGGTCCACGGCCCGGTCGTCCGTCCACAGCCGCCAGGTCCCCATGAGATCCTCGCGGTTGTACTCGAAGTGCGCGCGCCCCAGGGGGATGAGCCGGTCGCCCAGCCACAGCGCGTTCTCGTTCACCTGGGAGCTCTCGTTGAAGCCCTCCACCAGGTTGAGCCCCACGGGCGTGCCATCCGGCAGCCGCCCGGCCATGAAGGCCCAGCGCCACGCGGTGTGCCGGGCCAGGTAGCCCTGGGTGTAGTCCGTGCCCGCCACGCCCCCGTCCAACTGGAAGCGCTTGCCACCCGCCTCCAGCGTGCCCGAGGTGAGCATGCCCGCGCGCTTCTGGGTGACGTTGACGAAGCCGTCCTCCGGCACCGGGGCGATCACCGTGAGCGCCGGCGGCCCCCCGGCCACCATCATCGTCCCATTCCACTGGAAGGACTGGAGGCTGCCCGTGCGCAGCCGGCTCACGTCCACGTGGATTTGATAGTGCTCGTCCTCGAGCCCCCGGCGGGCGGACATGCGGCCCCCGAGCGTGCGGAACGAGGCCGCCAGGCCCGCGCCCGGCTTGTTGCTCACCTCCACCAGGGGCCCCGGCACGCCCAGGAAGCTCACGTCGCAGAGCGCCTTGCGGGTCTTCAAGTCCAGCGCTACCGCGAAGGCATTGGACGAGTAGCCCACATCCACCACCGCGAACAGCGCCACCACCTCCTGGGTAGCCGCCAGGGTGTAATGCCAGCGCTTGCGCTTGAGCAGCCGGTCCCGCGCCGCCGCCGGCGCCCACCGGCCCGCCAGGCGTTGCAGGTCCACCTCGGGCAATTCGCCCTGGTAGGTGCCAAACCGCGGTTCTCCCGTCGCCGTGGCCACGGAGGCCGGCACGGGCAACAAGGTGACTTCTCGCTCCGGTGTCATGGTGCCTCCCAGGGTGAGGCCATTCGCTTCCACCTGTCACGTTGGCCAGGGGAACGAGTGGGCACTCGCGCACGGAAAATCCAGTCGAAGTGTGCGCCACTGGTTGGAATCCGGGAAGCCTGGAGGGCCGAACGGGATAGAACCCGCCCCCACCGCCCACTCCCCGGGCGCACGGAGGTCGCACATGGCGCGCGTCGCACTCATCACGGGAACCTCTTCCGGCATTGGCCTCGACACGGCCGTCCACCTGGCCCAGGCCGGCTTCCACACCGTCGCCACCCTGCGCGACCCCGCCCGGGCCAGGGCCCTCCAGGAGCGCGCCCGGGCCGCCGGGGTCTCCCTGGACATCCAGCCCCTGGACGTGGCGAGCGACGCGTCCGTGAGCGCCTGCGTGCGCGGGGTGCTCGAGCGCCACGGGCGCATCGACGTGCTCGTCAACAACGCGGGCGCGGGCTTCCTCGGCACGCTGGAGCAGACGTCGCTGGAGGCGCTGCGCTCGGTGATGGAGGTGAACTTCTTTGGCGTGTGGCGCATGACGCAGGCCGTCTTCCCCGTCATGCGCGAGGCGAAGTCCGGCCGCATCATCACCGTGACGAGCGTGGGCGGCCTCGTGGGCCAGCCCTTCAACGACGCCTACTGCGCGGCCAAGTTCGCCTGTGAGGGTTTCCTGGAGAGCCTCGCCCCCGTGGCGCGCACGCTCGGCATCCACCTGTCCAACATCGAGCCGGGCCCGGTGAACACCGAGTTCGTCACCCACGTGAAGGCGAAGATCAGCGGCCAGCCCTCGCCCGGGGACGCGCACTACCAGCCCCTGCTGGAGCGCTACATGGCCGGCTCCGCGGCGGTCTACCAGCATGCGCAGACAGGCGAGGACATCGCGCGCATCATCGTGGAGGCGGCCACCGTCCCCGAGCCCCACTTCCGCTACGCCACGTCCGACCTGGTGCGACAGGTGGCGGGCCGCAAGTACACGGACCTGACCGGCGACGCGCTGGTGAACATGATGGGCGCCCGGCTGAAGTGACATGATGGCGGCATGACCTCGCCGCGCGCCGCCTTGCCCTGGCTCGTGCTCGCCCTGAGCACGAGCGGCTGTCTCTTCTCCGCCCCCACCTGGAAGGGCACCCCAAGCGACCACTTCGACGGCGAGCGCTTCGTCAACCGCGAGCCCCGCCCCCGGACGATGAGCGCCCTGGAGTGGGTGGCCACACGCAAGCCCGGCGCGTGGAAGGAGCGGCTGGACGCGCTCCACGGCCCGCCGCCCCCCCAGCGCGTGGGCCGGGGCGACCTGCGCGTGACGTTCATCAACCACGCCACGGTGCTCCTGCAGTTCGACGGGCTCAACGTCCTCACGGACCCCATCTACAGCGAGCGCTGCAGCCCGGTGTCCTTCGCGGGCCCCAAGCGCATGCGCCCCCCGGGCATCCGCTTCGAGGATCTGCCCCCCATCGACGTGGTGGTCATCAGCCACAACCACTACGACCACATGGACGTGCCCACGCTGCTGCGGCTCCAGGAGCGCTTCCCCGAGGTGCGCGTCTTCGCGGGCCTGGGCAACCGCGCGTTCCTCCTGGGCGAGGGCCTGCGCCACGTCACCGACGTGGACTGGTGGCAGGAGTTCCCCCTCGCGCCGGAGGTGACGCTGGTGAGCGCGCGCACCCAGCACTTCTCCAACCGGGGGCTCGGGGACGCCAACGGCACGCTGTGGACGGGCTACGTCTTCCGGGGGCCACACGGGCGCACCTACTTCGCGGGAGACACGGCCGCGGGCGGCCAGTTCACCGAGGCCCGGGAGAAGCTGGGCCCCATGCGGCTCGCGGTGCTGCCCATCGGCGCCTACAAGCCCGAGGGCATCATGTCCCCGGTGCACGTGTCCCCCCGCGAGGCGGTGCAGGCCAGCGTGGACCTGGGCGCCCGCTACAGCGTGCCCATGCACTACGGGACGTTCCGGCTCGCGGACGATGGTGAGACGGAGCCCTTGTGGGACCTGGCCGGCGCGCTCGTCGAGCGGGGCGCCCAGGCCCCCGAGTGGTGGGTGCTGGCGTTCGGCGAGGGCCGGGACGTGCCCCCCATGGCGCGGGAGGAATAAGGAGCAGCCAGGCAGGCGAGCCCTGGTGTGGGGAATGGTCGCTCGCGAGGTCCATCCGCATCCTGTTGGGAAGACCAGCGCAGGCAGCCGAGGGGTGGACACATGAAGCGCAGCGACGTGGTGACGGCCGCGGGAATGGGAGCGATGGCGGGGATGCGGGTGCTGAGCGCTCCGGCGTTCATGAGCCAGCAGATGGCCGAGGACGGCGTCCCGCCCAAGGCGAGCCCGGTGGAGGAGATCCTGGCCTCGTCCACGGTGGCGCGCGCCCTGCCGCTGCTCGCGTTCGGCGAGTTCATCCTCGACAAGCTGCCGGGCATGCCGCCCCGACTCGGCACGCCGGGCCTGCTGGTGCGCGGCATCTCCGGTGCGCTGGTGGGCATGGCCCTGGCGCGGCACAAGAAGGTCCCGGTGGTGGGCCTGGCCGTGGTGGGCGCGGCGGCGTCGCTGGTGTCCTCGTTCGTTCTCTATTCGGCGCGTCGGCTCGCCACCGAGCGGATGCACGTGCCCAACGTCATCGCGGGCTTCCTCGAGGACGCGCTGGTGACCTCGGTCGGCATGCGCCTGGCGACGAAGCTGGGCTGAACCGACGGCGCCCTCGGGCGGGAGGACGGTGGAACCCATGGGTGAACCGCGCCCGCCGGAGGACCGCCACCAGGCGGTCATGAAGTCCCTGCGCGAGTATGGCCGGGGGCTCGCCGGAGGGCTGCTCTTCAGTCTTCCCCTGCTCTACACCATGGAAGTCTGGTGGGCGGGCTTCATCGCCCGCCCCGGGCACCTGCTGCTGTACCTGGCGGCCACGTTCGTGCTGCTGCTCGGCTACAACCGCTATGGGGGCTTTCGCCAGGACGTGACCTGGAGCGAGGTGCTCACCGACTCGGTGGAGGAGCTGGGCCTGGGACTGCTCGTGTCCGCGGCCGTGCTCTTCCTCATTGGCCAGCTGACCGTGGACAGCTCGTGGCAGGAAGTGGTGGGCAAGGTGACGGTGGAGGCGGGCACCGTGGCCATTGGCGTCTCCGTGGGCACCGCGCAGCTCGGCGGCGGCGGGGGCGAGGACGCGAAGGAGAAGAAGCGCGACGCGGCGGACCATGTCCCCGGGCAGCTCGTCATCGGCTTCTGTGGCGCGGTGCTCTTCGCGAGCAACGTGGCGCCCACCGAGGAGATCCTGAAGATCGCCGTGGAGGACTCGCCCTGGAAGCTGCTCGGCACGGCGGTCCTGTCACTGCTGTTGGGGGGCCTCATCCTCTATCACGTCGACTTCAAGCGGGCCCATCGCCTCACCCGTCGGCACGTGGCCTGGGACATGGTGTGGGGCACCCTCGTCACCTATGCGCTGGCGCTGGTGTCGAGCGCGCTGGTGTTGTGGTTCTTCGGGCGCTTCAAGGACACGGGCCTGTTCGTCTGCGTGGCGCAGGTGGTGGTGCTGGGCCTGGCGGGGACCCTGGGCGCTTCGGCGGGAAGGCTGCTCATCCAATCATGAGAGCGAACCGGAACTGGCTGGAGAGGAGTGTCTTCACGGGGAGCACCCTGCTCGTGGTGGCGGTGCTGGGCTTGCTGGCCGTGGACGCGTGGAGCGGGAAGGACGCGCCGCCGGACCTGAGCATCCACCTGGGAACGCCGCTGAAAGGAGCGCACGGCTGGCGCGTTCCCGTCCGGGTGATGAACCAGGGAGACGAGACGGCCGAGCAGGTGCGCGTGGCGGTGGTCTGGACCCAGGGAGGCCAGGTGCGGGAGCGCGCGGAGCTCCAGCTGGACTACGTGCCCCGGCACTCGCGCAGGAACGGCTGGGTTTCATTCACCCAGGAGCCTGGCCCCGCCGAGTTGAAGGCCCACTCGCTCGGCTACGCGACACCTTGAGTTGAGTCACGGATGGCTCACGCCGTGTTCACCCGCCGGCGGGCTTCCTTCAGAACGACAGCCATTGGGCCGCTGACGTCTCGTCCCCGAAGCCCCAGTTGTTGAGGTTGACCGACGTGGGCGCGCCCGTCCCCACCAGGTCCTTGGTCTTCCCGCTGTAGTTCGAGTCCTTGTAGAGCCGGACGCGATAGCCGGGAGGAATGCAGTAGCGGACCGCCGAGGCCTTGTCGTTGAAGTTGTCGACGTTGCTGAATCGGGCCCAGTTTTTCTGGAAGCGATCCGCGTAGTCGAAGATGAAGCCCCGGTCACTGAAGTTGGAGTCGTCGTAGAAGTCGACGAAAGCCTGGTTGATGTCGTAACCACAGGCGGCGTTGGGGAAGATGCTCCGGTACTCCATCATCTTCACCGAGCCCCCAGGACCATCATCCGCGTGCTCGGTGACATAAAGCAGCAGATTGCGATCCCGGTCCACGAAGGCGCCCCCCGCGGCGTCGAAGTTGCACTGCCGCGAGCCATCATTGCTGCAATAGAAGTGCTTGGAGGCGACACTCCGGATGGTCACGTTGGGAGTGAGCGTGATCTCGTAGAGGTGGGCATAGTCATCGCTCACCGCGCCCCAGCGCAGCCCTCCGAGCCGCGTGCCGATCAAATACAGCCGCCCCTCGCCGCAATCCGTGACGAAGTTCAGGCTCTGAAAGGCGCCCCACTCCCCCGACGCGATCTCCGCTTGGGTCCAGGTGTCGTAGGGCTCCCAGGTGGTGGAGGGGGAGAGCACCGGGGTGGACGAGCGATAGAATTCGAGCGTCTTCGCATCCCCCTGTCCAATGACGAGCATGAAGTGTCCGTCGTCGAGCTTCGTCAAGGATGCGGTCCCCGCGGCGTTGCTGGCTCCGGGAACCGTGCCAAGCCAGACCGGGTTGGAGGGATCGCCGTAGTCGTAGAGCACCACCTTGCCACCGCCCGGACCCTCCTCCAGGGGAAGGGCGACGATGTTGCCGGAAGCCTGGAGCCCACCGCCATACTTGTACCCATCTCCCGCCCCCAATCCAGCCACCACCCGATCCACCGAGAAGGGTGAGGTGTCCTCGGGTTGGGAGGTCCCATAGGACAGTCGGTTGGAACGCAGGCGTTGGCCCGCCGTATCACGCGACTCCATGAACACGGAGTGAGCCACATAGGCGGACGAGGCACTCCGGCCATCCCGCTTGGACACGACGAAGTAGCGCCCCTGGCCACTCTTCAACCGCTGGATGCCCTCCAGGTGATCGCTGCTCGGATAGGCCAGGTTGAGGTCGTAGCCCCCCGCGTGGAAACCCAGGGGCTCGCCATGGTCCCGCAGGTTGTTGAACGCCGAGACGACCCCGTTGACGCACAGGTTGCAATCCGTGTCGCCCCAGCCACACCGGGTGTCACCCGCGAGCCCGGTGAGCGCGAACGTCCGCTGCTCGGGTCCGGCGCTCTCTTCCGCTCGGGGGTCGCACCCGGCTCCAGAGAAGAGGGCCGCGAGCCCCGCCAGGACCACCCCTCGTCCCCACCACGTCCGCTCATCGTGCTTCATGATTCGCTCCCACGGGAAAATCCTATTCATGGGAGAATGCACGAAAAACCGGTTTTTATTCAAGACCGCCCGAAGATGATGCGCTCGTCGGCGAGCAGGCGCGCCGTCCACGCGAGGAATACCCCCGCGAGCGCGGCACAGCTCGCCAATCCCAGCAGGAAGGGCAACACCCCCAGGGGCTCACCCCGAATTACCTCCTGGATGATCATCTCCTGGCCCAGCACCGGCACCGCGAACATCCACGTCTGGCTTTGCACGGGCGAGAGCACCAGCACCATGCCGGGAATCATCGGCAGGAGCATCAGCACCTGGATGTAGGTCTGGGCTTCCTTGAAGGAGCGCGCGAAGGTGGACAGGAGCATCTGCACCGCCGAGGCCATGAGCGCGAGCGGCAGCACGCCCGCCCACAGACACAGCACCGCCACGGCATCCAGCCGCACCTTCACGCCCAGGTCCTGCAGGGGCACCTGGGTCATCACCCCCACGAAGCCGAGCAGACACACCGTGGCCGCCACCACCGCGAACACCACCGCCGTCATCCACTTGCCCATCACCAGCGCCTCGCGCCGCACGGGGTTGAGCAGCAGGGACTCCAGCGAGCCGCGCTCGCGCTCGCCCGCCATGGCGTCGATGGCCACGTTCATCCCGCCCGAGAACGTCGCGAACACCAGGAAGATGGGGATGATGGTGAGCAGGGTCGCCGCCAGCCGCTCGGGCGTGGACAGGTCCACCTCCTCGACCTTCAAGGGCGCGGCCAGCTCCGGCGCCACGCCGCGCGCCAGCAGGCGCTGCGAGCCCAGCATCCCCGAGTACGCCGCGAGCAACTGCCGCGCGCGTTGCACCGTCTTGCGCGCCTGGTTGCGCGAGTTGTCCATCACCAGGTGCACCGCCGCCGAGTGACCCTCGGAGAAGTCCTTGCCGTAGGTGTCGGGGATGACGAGCACCGTGTCCACCTTGCCCGCCTGGATGAGCGCCTCGTAGTCCTGGGGCGCCTCGGACAGCTTCGCCCCCGCGCGCTCCAGGAACGCCACCAGGCTCGGCGCGTGCGTGCGGCCCACCACCGGCAGCTCCAGCGGCTTGTCCTCGCGCACCCAGGAGGCCATCACCGTGAACATCATCCCGAACAGGAGCGGCCCCATCAGCGTGAAGCCCACCGCGCTCGCCACCGAGCGCCGGTCGCGCAGATGGTCGCGCAGTTCCTTCTTGAAGACCGTGGAGAAGAGCGCCTTCACTGCATCAACCCCTGCTCACTGCCGATGACCGTCACGAAGGCCTCCTCGAGGCTGTCCTTGCCCGTGCGCGCGCGCAACTCGTCCGCCGTGCCGTCCGCCACCACCCGTCCCCGCGCCACCACGACGATGCGGTCGCACAGCGCCGCCACCTCCTGCATCACGTGGCTGGAGAACACGATGCAGTGCCCCCGCTCGCGCAGCCGCTGGATGAGCGTGCGCACCGCGCGGGTGCTCATCACGTCCAGACCGTTGGTGGGCTCGTCGAGCAGCACGTTGCGCGGCCCGTGCACCAGCGCCCGCGCCAGCGCCACCTTCATGCGCTCGCCCTGGCTGAAGCCCTCCGTGCGCCGGTCCGCGATCTCCCTCATGTCCAACAGCTCCACCAGCTCGCCGATGCGCTGGTCCAGTGCCGCGCCGGACAGGCCGTGCAGCTCACCCGCGTAGCGCACGTGCTCGCGCGCGGTGAGGCGCGGATAGAGGCCGCGCGCGTCCGGCAGCACGCCGATGGCCTGGCGCACCTCCAGGGGACGCTCGGCCACGTCCAACCCATCCACCGTGGCCTGGCCCCGATCCGGGCGGATGAGCGTGTAGAGCATGCGCAGGGTGGTCGTCTTGCCCGCGCCGTTGGGCCCGAGCAGCCCCGTCACCACGCCGTCCTCGGCGCGGAACGTCACGTCCTCCACGGCCGTCACCTGGCCAAAGCGCTTGTGCAGGTGCTTCACGTCGATCATGGCACCGGTCCCGCGAAGGAGGTGAAGAAGGGGGGCCGCACGAGCCCCTGGCCGCACTTGGCCTCGAGGCCGTCCACGCTCCCGCGCTGGAGGACGTCCGCCATCAAGGCCCGCGCGCAGCCAATGGAGCTGGTGCCATGGCCCACGCCGGGCAGCACCACGTGCAGGCTGTGCGGGAGCGTCTTCTGGGCGTCCTCGGCCCACGCGGGCGGCGTCACCGGATCCAGCTCCCCGGAGAGCAGGAGCACGGGCACGTCGGACGTCACCGGGTCGCGGTAGCCCTCGGGCACGCGGCCCCGGGGCCAGAAGTCGCACGGCCGGAGCATGTCGCGCAGGGCGCGCTCGCCCATCCACGTGTCCTTGGACTCGCGGGTGATGGCCGCGTCGGAGATGAGCGGCGCGTCCTCGGTGCACACCACGGACAGGAACAGGCCCTGGGCGAGGTTGCTGTCGTAGCCCCCGCTCATGTTGGCGTGGATGGCGACGAAGGGCCGCCAGTCCCCCTGGGTGGCCCGGTCGATGATGAGCGGCAGCATCGCCGCCGCCTCGGGCGAGTAGAGCAGGCCGCGCAGCGCCGCGGTGACGCCCGCGTGGGTGAGCGTCACGTCCTCGGGCGCGCCGGACAGGGGGTGGTCCACCCGCGTCTTCAAGGGCTCGCGCGAAAGCCGCGCGAGCAGCTCCTGGAAGCGGCCCCGCAGGTTCGGGTAGCGCTTCGTGCACACCGCGTCCTCCTCGCAGCTCGCGAAGAGCAGGTCCAACGAGCGCTGGCTGTCGCGCGCGACGTAGAGCGGCAGCAGGAGGGACATGGGCGCCACGCCGTCGAGGATGACCGAGCGCACGTGCTCCGGGTGCTGGCGCATGTACACGAGCGCGGCGCGCGTGCCGTAGGACACGCCCCAGAGGTTGAGCGTCTGGTAGCCGAGGGCCTGTCGCACCTCGTCCAGGTCATCCATGGCGATGGGCGTGGTGTACAGCCGCACGTCCGCGTCATAGCCCTTCAGGCACTCGCGGAAGGCCTGCTCCGGGAAGGTGTCGTCGAACTGGGCGGTGAGCGGCGCGTCGGGCGGCACGGGCTCGCACTTGAGCGGCCCCGAGTCACCCGTGCCCCGCTGGTCCACGAAGACGAGGTCGCGCTGGCGCTGGATGCGCTCGAGCAGGGGCATGACATGCCGGGCCAGCTTCGCGGCGCCCTGGCCGGGGCCTCCCGCCAGCAGCACCAGGGGATCCGGCCGCGGCGACGAGGCGAGCGCCGGCACCACGACGACCTTCAGGGGCACCTTGCGCCCCTGCTTCGCCACGCGGTCCTCCCACACCTCCAGGGTGCCGCACAGGGCCTGGCGGCCCACCCCCTCCAGCCGGCACGGTGTGAGCGCGAGCGTGCGCACCGGCTCGGCCTCCGCGCCCCGCTTGCACGCGGGCAGCCACAACAGGACCCACAGCAGCGCGGGCCACCACCGGAATTCGTACGGTTTCACGATGCTCAAGACTTACCATCCCCCTCCGGCCCGCGCACTGCTCGGGTGACGGCCCGTTCCTTTCGCCGTTGAATCGCACGCCGCCCATGCCCATGAAGACTCCCCGCTCCCGCCTCCTCGTCGCCACGGCCTGTCTGCTGATGCTCACCGGCTGCGCCGCCCTGCAGAACCTCTTCAAGAAGGCCTTCCAGAAGCCGCGCTTCACCTTCAAGACGGCGCGCCTGTCCCAGGCCTCGCTGTCCGACGCCACGGTGGACCTCGTCTACCAGCTCGACAACCCCAACCCCCTCGGCCTGAGCCTGGCCTCGGTGAACTACGCCTTCTTCGTCGAGGACAAGCAGGTGGTGGCCGGCACCCCGCCCACCGGGCTCAGCATCGCCGCCAAGGGCAAGTCGGACCTCGTCTTCCCCGCCAACGTGCGCTTCGCGGACCTGGTCCCCGTGGTGTCCACCTTCCTCAACAAGGACGCCGCGCGCTACCGGGCCCAGGGCTCCATCGGCGTGAAGACGCCCCTGGGCGTGCTCAGCTTCCCCCTGCAGCACGAGGGCACCTTCGAGATCCCCAAGGTGCCCCAGGTGCAGTTCAACGCCCCGCGCATCACCACCATGTCCCTGCAGGGCGCCACGGTGGAGTTCCCCCTGGTGGTGAAGAACCGCAACAGCTTCGCCCTGCCGGTGGCGGGCATCACCGGCGCCATGAAGATCGCCGGCGCCAACGTGGGCAACCTCTCCACCGGCAACCTCGGCATGCTCGAGCCCGGCGCCTCGCGCGAGCTCAAGCTGCCGCTCACCATCAACTTCGCCAGCGCCCTGTCCGCGGCCAACGCCCTGCGCTCGGGCAGCAGCGCCCAGGTGAAGATGGACGGCCAGCTGGTGTCCGGGTCCGAGCGCGTGCCGCTGGATATCTCTCAAGTCCTGAATTTCCTGCGTTGAGGGAGCCCGAGGGGGGCGCGAGCAGGCGGGCGGGCCATCCATTGTCCGTTGTCCGCTGGCGCGTCCCCCGTTACGGTTGCGCGGCAATCTTCCGGGAACCCCCGACATCCCCATGCGCCGAATCCTCTTCAAGTCCAAGATCCACCGCGCGACCGTGACCCAGGCCGACCTGGATTACGAAGGCTCGGTCACCATCGACCGCGACCTGCTGCACGCCGCCGACATCCTGCCCTTCGAGAAGGTGGCGGTGTGGAACGTGACGCAGGGCACCCGCCTGGAGACCTACGCGCTGGAGGGCGAGGCGGGCAGCGGCGTCATCTGCATCAACGGCGCGGCGGCGCACCTGAACAAGCCGGGCGACCTGGTCATCATCGCCACCTTCGCGGAGGTGGAGGAGAACGAGGCGCGCGGCTGGAAGCCCACGGTGGTGTTCGTGGACGCGGCCAACCGCGTCGTGCCCGGCATCCAAGAGGAGATCCCGGGCCCGGCCCGGCGCATCGCCTGAGCGCGGAGGGCCGGGCGTGGCTCGGCTTTACGCCCCCCTCCGGGCTTGCGATGCTCGGCGCCCATTCTGGCTCCCGCGAGGGAGCGGGGGGCGCCTGGAGCGTCCCCGAGGCGAGGGACGTGATGAAGCGGACGTGGGCATGTGGTGCCCTGCTCTGGGTGTGGGCGGGCTGTGGCACCGGCCGGGAGGCCTTCCGGCCCAACCCCAATGACGAGGACGTGTTCGTGGGGGCCATCCCCATCGTGCGCGCGCCCTTGCGCGAGCGGTGCGCCGGACACACGGGCCGCACGGCCCGCGCCGCCTGTGACGAGGCCCGCTACCTGGGCACCGAGTACACCCGCCGGCTGTCCGTGGGCGACGACGTGTGCCTGGAAGGCATGTACGGCGAGGAGCCGGGCGGGGCCTGCAAGGCGCGCGCGGCCGTCATCGACACGGCGCCCAATCAGATCAAGCTCGAGGTGCGCACGGCCAAGCCGGACTCGCGCTGGTTCCACTCCGAGATGCGCCATGCCTGGTACGAAGAGGGCGCGCTCGTGGACCTGTACCTCGCGGAGCGGGGTTACTAGCTCTCAACCATTCACGACTCGAGGGGAGGCCGCACGCACATGGCGTTCTACGATCCCATCACCGACGGGGTGAAGAAGCTCACTCCCGCGGAGCTCAAGAAGCTCGCGGACACGAAGCTCACGGATTTGGTGCGCCAGGAGGTGCCGCGCGCGCGCAAGCGCATCCTGGAGCTCGAGCAGCGCTACCCCTCGGCCAAGACGCGCGAGCGCGCCCAGCGGCTCATCGACGAGAAGAAGAGCGTGGCGAGCATGACCGGGGGGGTCTTCGGCGCGTTTGGCCTCGTGGGTCTGCCCATGGACCTCACGGTGATGGCCTGGTTGCAGCTCACCCTGCTCGTGGACCTGGCCACGCTCTACAAGGTCAACCTCAAGGGCGCGCGGGCGACCCACGAGCTCTTGGACCTGTATGGCTATTCCACCGGCGTGGGGCCCATGCAGCGCTCCGGGCCCCGGGTGCTCGGCAAGGTGGCCGAGGTGCTGCTCAAGAAGGGCGGCCTGGGGACGATCGGCCGGGCGATGCCCCTCGTGGCGGCGCCGGTGACGGCCTACCTCAACAACCAGCACATGCAGAAGGTGGGCGAGCACGCGGTGCGCTTCTACGAGGGCTTCGACAAGGCCCATGCCAAGACACGCGCCGCCTCGAGCAAGTCCGACTGACGTGTCCAGGCCAGAGCCATGAGCGAGCGCGCCCTCCAGGTATGTCTTCAGACCGGGGCCTACCTGCGGCCCCACTTCGAGCACCTGCTGGCCCGCGGCGTCTCCGACGCGCACGGCACCCGGATGCCGCTCACGCTGCTGTGGGTGGACCTGGACGAGACCCAGGAAGGCAATGACACCCACGGCCGCGAGGCCATGGACGTGGCCCTGGGCGCGCTGGTGGAGGAGTTCGCCGCGGCGCTGGATGGCCGGGGCCCCATCGGCCGGGTGGAGGGTGACGCCTTCGCCGCGAGCCTCTACGGGGTGACGGCGGACATGGGCGTGCGGCTGGCCGAGCGGGTGCGGCGGCGCTTCGCCGACCGGCGCTTCGCCTCGGAGGCGGGCGACTTCCAGGGCAGTGTGTCAGTGGGCGTGGCCATGCTGCGTCCCCATGAGCCCTATGGAAACTTGTTGGATGCGGCCGAGGCGGCCTGCATCCAGGCGAAGCAGGCCGGCCGGGGCCGCGTGGTGGCGCGTTAGATTTCCCGGGTGATTGGAAATCAGGAGACCCGGACCCCCGGGCGCTTCACACCCAGACAACACGGGAAGTCTTTGACGTCACGGTATAAACCTGGGAAAGCAGCCCTGGCATGCGTCGTGCTTGGAAGTCATAACGGCAGCCGGATGAACTGGCCCTCCTCCACCCAGGAGCACGCGTGTTCAACATCACTGTCGGGCTCATCGGAGATCGCAACACCCAGACGGGGACCCTGGCGGCGCGGGAAATCGCCATTGGCCGGGACCCGGGGAACGATCTCGTCCTCGATAACGGGAGCGTCTCGCGCACCCACTGCCGACTGGTCGCCATTGAAGGAGCCACCATTGTGCTGGATGAGAACTCGAAGAACGGAACCTGGCTCAACGGCAAACCCGTGGACCATCCGTGTGTCGTCCACTTCGAGGATGAACTGGTGATTGGCCCCTACACGCTGCGGGTCCAATCGCTCGTGGGACAGAACGCCTCGGGCGACAAGGGCTGGGGGGTCCAAATCCACCCGCGTCTGGGCACGTCCGGGGCCTCGGCGCGGGAGGGAACCGTGTTGTCGCGGGGATTGTCGACGCTCGAACAGAGGCGTCAGGAGCTGCGCTGGCTCATGCGCGAGCCGACCGCGCACCCGCATGTGGAGGGGCTGCTGCGGGCGGCCTTGCGCGACGCCGACCTGGAGGTGCGCATGACGGGGGCGCTGGCGGCCGCGCGGCTGCGCGCCCGCGAGCTCTTGCCCCTCTTGCAGGGCTCGGACACCCCCTCCCTGCTGCAGGAGGTGGACGCGCCGCGCGAGCGCCGGCTGCTGGAGCAGGTCTGGTACGGGGTCATCCGCTACCTCCAGGAGCGTCGGCAACCCACCGACACGGTGCCCGGGAGGGATCCGCTCAAGCCGCTGTGGCAGGTGCTGGTGGGCGCCCCGACCGTGACGGACGCGGCCTCCCTGCTCCTGCACGCGCTCAGCACGCCCCTGGAGACCGGCCCGGGCCCGGAGCGGCTCCCCGACGGCGTGGTGGAGGAGCAGGGCGAGTATGTCCTGGCCCGCTCGGGCCTGCCGCTGCGCTGGGTGGCGCCCGTGGAGCACCTGGTGGGCCCGCCCCCCAGCCGCCGCGTGCGGGCCCGGGGCTTCTTCGTCGCCCGGGTTCCGGTGGATCGCCTCCTGGTGAAGTGGATGGGTCAGCCGCAACCCAGCCGTGTCGCCCTTGACCATGAGCAGGTGTGGTTGGGTGCCTACAAGGAAGCCCAGCGCCTGTGTGTGCAATTGTCGCAGGTGGAGGGGGTGACGCTGCGGCTGCCCACGGCGGACGAGTGGGAGATGGCGGCGCGGGGGCCGGACGGCCGGCGCTACCCGTGGGGCAACCTGTCCCAGGAGAACTGGGAGGACTGCGCCTCGCCGTGGGGCGTGGAGCACCTGGTGGGGGACGTGCCCGAGTGGACGGTGGAGCCCGAGAGCGGCGCCCACCTGCTGCGCGGCGGCGTGGAGGCGCGCACGTGGGTGCGCCACCCCGTCTATCCCGGCGAGGAGGAGTTCGCCGCGGCCCTCAGGCCCGTGCTCGCCTGCGACTGAGGCGGCTCAGGGCAGGACGTCGCGCTGGCCGGGACACAGCCCATGCCGCAGGGCGTGGGCCCGGGCCCCGGGACTGGCGGTGAGCCACTCGCGCACCGCCGTCACCTGGGTGGCCAGCGTGGCGCTGTCCGCCGCGTGCCGCAGCCGGGTGGTGTCCTGCTTCGTCAGGGCCCAGCTCAAGGGCGCGGTCTCATTGAACTCGAAGGTGGCTGTGGTGAAGAAGCACGGCTCGGACACGTTGAGCTCGTCCTGCACCACGCTGAGCACCTCGTCGTTGCGAAACGACATGCTCGACTCGCGCGCCCGGAGCACCGCCTCCACCGGAGACGTCAGCCCGCCCCCTCGCGGCGAGTCCTCCAACCACGAGGGCAGCGTGGCGCGCCGGCCGTTGCCCAGGTGATCGCGGATTTGAATCAGCAGCACCCCGGAGGTGCACGTGCGGATCCACTCCCGGTGGGCGTGCAGCCACATGACGGCCAAGTCCACGCCATAGTTGTCGTAGTAGCCCGCGTCCACGATCCGCACCCGGGGCGCGGTGGGCAGGGTGCTCGCCGGGCTCATGAAGGGGAAGGACGCGCTCATGCGCGCCGCGGAGGCCACGGTGAAGCGCGGCTGGGCCTGGGGGAAGAGCTGGAAGAGCTGCACGCTGGAGAGGGACAGCCGGGAGCGCGTCTCCGCCGGGCGCTGGTCGCCCCCATGCTCCACCGTCAGCAGGCTCCCCTCCGACGAGGTGAGCCCCATCAGGTCCAGGTTGCTCACCAGCAGGCGCCGACCGTCCTCCACGATCATCGGCGAGTACACGAGCGAGGGCAGCCACCCGGCGCGCTCCCCGGGCTGGAGGGACGCGAAGGAGCGTCCGAGTCGCCCGTCCGTGAAGTCCACCCAGGCCCGCTCCAAGGAGCGCCCCCGGTCCAACCCGAAGGGCAAGAGCAGCGCGATGGCCGCCGCCGAGAGGCTGTCCCGCTCCATCATCTCCGGCAGGGACTCCGGCCGGGGCAGGCCCTCGCGCTCCAGGCCCGTCACCCAGGTGCCCGCCCCCACCATGCCACCCGAGGCCCCCGTGACCAGGCGCACATAGCGGTGGAAGTCGGGCACGCCCTCGGGGCCCTGGAGCCGCGCGAGCACATGCGCCGTCCACGCCGCGGCGCGAATGCCGCCCCCGCTCGTGGCCACCAGCGCCAGCCGGGGCCGGGCCTCCCCACCGCCGCAGCGCGCCTCCACCGTCGGCGGGGCCTCGTCCGGCGTGCGCCACGGCGCCCCCGCGGGCGGCGCCTCCCACATGCCCGCGAGCCAGGCGTCGAGCACCGCCTCGTCGCCCAGCAGCCCCGCCTCGGCGGGCGGCTTCAGGCTCGAGACGGCGTAGGCGGGCGTGTGGGGCTGGGTCAGCTCGTCGTAGACGGAGATGTCCGCGCAGGCGCGCCCGAAGAACAACACCGCCGTGCCCACCAAGAGGACGGAGCCCAGGTAGCGCTCGGCGAAGAAGAAGCGCAGGGCCCCATAGGAGGCGCCCACCAGGCCCATGGCCACGCAGATGACCACCGCGGGTGACACCCACCCCGGGTAGCCGGTGATCGCCACGGTCAGCGCCACCACCAGGTAGCCGGCCACGAAGAGCCCCAAGAGCCACGCCTGCAACACGTGCAGCACCACGATGTGGGTGGGCCGACGGCGGAACAGCAGCGCCCGGATGCGCCGCAGCCGACGGTGCGAGGACCAGCCCGTCGTGCTCCAGCGCTGCAGGGCCTCGGTGCCCCGGGTGATGAGCACCATGGTGCCCAGCGCCGCCAGGATTCCGAAGAGGAAGGCGAAGTGCCGTCGGGTGAAGCCCGGCACGCTCAACACGGCGAGCAGCACGGGGTAGATGCCCGTGCGGAACAGGTACCACCCCAACGTGGGGGGCTGTCCGGCGCGCTTCACGCCTCGCGCGGCCAGGGCCCAGGACTCGTCCGCGTCGAGCAGATAGCCGACGAAGCACAACTGGCCGAGCACCATCGCCGCCATGAACCCCGCGACGAACGTCACCCGGGGCACGTCATGGAAGAAGAGGCTCGAGAGGCCCAGCACGTCGAACGTGCCCCACACCAGGCACAGCACCAGGAGCTGGAGCACGAGCAGCAACGGACTGCGGCTCAACCACTCGAGGAAAGGACGCAGGGGCTGAGCCGTCCTGCCTCGCCACCAGTCGCGCACCCGGGCCCACGTCATGCGCCGAGCCTGCCCCAGAACGGCCCCGCGTGCATCGGGGTTGAGGCGGGTCTCGCCCCGCCCCCGGGTCCGTCAGGTCAGGCCTGAGGCTCCTTGGCGGCCCGCTGCGCCTCGACTTCCTTGCGCACCGTGTCCATGTCCAGCGCCCGCACCTGCTTGATGAGGTCGTCCAGGGCCGGAGCCGGCAGCGCCCCGGGCTGGTTGAACAGCATGATGCCGTCGCGGAAGACCATGAGCGTGGGGATGGAGCGGATCTCGAACGCACCGGACAGCTCGGGCTGCGCGTCCGTGTCGATCTTCCCGAAGACGATGTCCGCGTGGGTGCCCGCCGCCTTCTCGAAGGTGGGCGCGAAGGCGCGGCAGGGACCACACCAGGCCGCCCACCAGTCGAGAATGACGATGCCCTGCTTGGACACCATGTCCTTGAAATTGTCCTTGGTGATTTCTTGAGTGGCCATGGGTGTCCTCCTAACGGACGTCCAGCAGTTCCACCTCGAAAACGAGCGTGGAGTTGGGCGGAATGACCGGCGGGTAACCCCGGGCCCCATAGCCCAGCTCCGGCGGGATGGTGAGCTTGCGCACCCCGCCCACCTTCATGCCGGCCACGCCCTGGTCCCACCCCTGGATGACCTGACCGGCCCCCAGGCGGAAGGTGAAGCCCTGACCGCGATCCCGGCTGCTGTCGAACTTCGCGCCCGTGGTGAGCGTGCCCACGTAGTGCACCGTCACCGACTTGCCCGCCGTGGCCTCGGCCCCGGTGCCCACCTTCGTGTCCTCGGTCTTCAAGCTCATGTGCCTGCTCCTGGAGAAAAGGCGCCCACCTTAATGCCCGGGCTCGCCTCACGCCGCATGGGAACCGGCGAAAAAGACGCGGCGCGATGCTCGAGTGGAGCACCGCGCCGCGGAGTGTCCTGCCCTCGTCAGTCCGGGAGAGGCCTAGAAGGTACCGCCCAGGTTGATGGTGCCCGTGTAGCGGCCCGTCCACGTGTCCGCGGCCACCGGCGCGAAGTCGTTGTTCACGAGGAAGTTGTAGTTGATGCGGGCGTCGGCGGTGAAATCACCGATGTGCGTGCGCAGACCGCCACCCACCGGCACGTTGGCGTTGGTGTCGCTGCGGAAGCCCAGCGCGTCGCCGTTGCGGACGTTGTAGCGGTTCAGGCCGATGCCGCCCAGCACGTAGGGCTGCACGGGGCTGGCCGTCAGGCCGAGCGTCAGGGCCGCCTGGCCACCGTTGCGGATGATGTCCGGGCCGCTGCCGCCCGCGTCCTCACGCAGGTTGTTCACCGCGCCGGAGTAGCCCACCTCGATGCCGAGCACCTTCGAGGGCTTGAGCGCCGCCGTCACGCCGAGCGCCGCGCCGGGACGCACCTCGGGAGCCAGACCGCCGGTGTAGCCCTCGACGCCGCCGCCGATGAGCACCGTGAGGCCGCGCATGTCACCCTTGCGCTGGCCCTGATCCTTGGGCGCCTTCTCCTTGTCCGTCTCGCGCCACCGCTCGCTCTCCTTCACGTCGTAGCCGGAGCCCCCGATGGCGGCCCGCTCGTCGAAGTCGCGCTGGAGCGACGAGTGCTCATGCTCGTGCAGCGGCGGGGGAGGAGGCGGCAGCGGCGCCTGCTCCTGGAAGCCCGCGCCGCCCGTGCCTTGGACCGGCGTGCAGAACAGGGTCTGGCCCTGGGCCGCGGGCGCGCCCGGCGGCGGAGGCTTCACGGCCGGGGCGACCGCCTGGCCCGAGCCCCCAATCCCCACCTGGTCGGGCGGCAGGATGCGCGAGTCCCCGAGCTCCTTGTGCTGGAAGTCCGCGCCGTTCATTCCGTCCGGCGACGCCTGCAAATCCCCCTGCTGCTGCTTCATCACGTCATCACCGGCCAGGGCGGCGCCGCTGTAGAAAATCGCCGTCACGAGCCCCGCCAGAATCTTGCCTTTCATCCGAACCTCCAACCGTCGTGTGGGTGACGGGAAGTTCGTTCCGGGCTGGACACGCGGCAAGGCTCCGCGGGTCCCCCGGAAGGCAGGTCGCCTCCCCTCTCGGGAGGCATGCGGCCACTCAGCCGCGCGTCCAATCGCTGCTGGTGACGACCGGCAGTTGCAGGGCGCGCTCGCGATCCAGGTCCAGGTTGCCGATGTGCAGGGAGAGCGGCGCCTGCACCCACTTGTAGATGGACTGGAGGAAGAGGCGGCTGAACTTCTCCACGTAGCCCCGGAGCCGTTCGGGCTCCACCTGGGGGAACATGGCCGCGAGCGCGTCGAACATCTCCGCGGGCACGAGCTTCTCGCCCGCGAAGAGGAAGAAGCACGCGTCGAGGATGGGAAAGGGCATCAGCTCCTCCTCGCCCACCTGGTTGTGCGCCAGCTCCGGCCCGGCCGGCTTGGCCAGCACCTTGCGGATGCCCTCGTAGCCGGTCTGCTCGAGCAGGTAGTCCAAGAGGAACATGACCACCGTCTTGGGCACGTTGGCGATGACGGCGAGCGCGCCCATCAGGTCCCCGCCGATGGTGGTGTAGCCCACGGCGCGCTCGCTCATGTTGCCCGTCTGCAGGAACAGGCCGCTGCTCGAGTTGGACCAGTTCCACATGCGCTGGGCGCGCAGCCGCGCCTGGATGTTCTGCTCGGTGATGGGCGTCACCTCGCCGCCGGCGAGCATGGTGCGCGCGATCTCCAACTCCCGGTCGAACGCCTCCTCGATGGGCACCACCTGGAAGGGCACGCCCAGGTCGCGCGCGATGCTCTCCGCGGCATCGCGCGTGGCGTCGCTGGAGTAGCGGCTGGGCATGTAGAAGGCGCGCAGGAGGCTGCCGGGGTCCTCGGGCCGGGCGCGTTTGGCGTAGCGGTGCGCCACGAGCAGCGTGAGCAGCGAGTCCCGGCCGCCGGACAGCGCGATGCCAATCACCTTGAAGGCGCGCGTCTTCTCGAAGTAGTCGCCCACGCCCAGGCTCAGCGCGTCGAGGATGTCCTCGCACAGCGCCACGCGGGCGGTGCGGCGCGTGTCGGGCGAGGGCAGGAAGAAGCTGCCGTGCGAGGGCACGGGGTAGCGCAGGCCCTCGCGCCGGGTAGTGACCACCGGGGTGCAGTCGAGGACGGGCACGCGCGTGCCGTGCGCGTTCACCCAGGACTCGTGGTCACTCCGCCAGGTGGTGTTCTCCGTGCGCAGGCGCAGCGTGCGGTCCAGGTCCACCACCGCCGTGGCGTAGCCCTCCCGGAAGCGCGTCTCCTCGGCCACGGGCTTGCCGTTCTGGTTGATGTAGCCGCCGCCGTCGAAGATGAGGCCGTCGTTGCTGCCCAGCGCGTTGGAGTAGGCGATGGTGCACTGGAAGTCGGCCGCGCGCGTGGCGATCTGCTCGCGGCGCGTGTCCGACTGCCCCACCCGGAAGGGCGAGGCGGACAGGTTCACCACCACCTCCGCGCCCGAGTAGGTGCGCCGGCGCATGGGCCCATCCGGGCTCCAGATGTCCTCGCACACCTCGGCGGCGAGCACGCCGAAGTCGAAGCGGAAGAGGAAGTCGCCCAGGGGGACGCCCCGGTAGGACTCGTTCATGCCGGGCGTGCCGCGCGAGAACGTGCGCCCGTCGTAGAAGACGCCGTAGGTGGGCAGCTTCTCCTTGGGGATGAGCCCCAGCACCCGGCCGCCCGCGACGATGGCCGCGCAGTTGTAGCGCAGGCCCTGGTGCGCCACCGCCACGCCGATCACGAACACGGTGGGCAAGGCGGCCGTCTCCCGGGCGAAGCGCTCGAGCTGGGGCCACTGGTTCTCCACGAAGCCGCGCCACTGCACCAGGTCCTCGGGGGGATAGCCCCCGATGAGCGCTTCCTGGAAGACGCCCAGGGTGACGTCCTCGGCGGCCATCTTGCGCGCCTGCTCCAGCGCGCGGTCCACGTTGCGGGCGAAGGCGCCCACGGTGACATTGACGCTGGCCAGCCCCATCTTCACGAGCCGCATGGAACGCTTTCCTCCCGGGCGAGACGTTGAGGCGCGCTAGCAGACGCCCCCCACGTTCCGGGTGCAAGCGCCTAATTCAGCGGACCCACCGGCTTGACCGGACTCAAACGCGCGACGAGCTCGCCCACGTCCTCCATCACCGCCGCCAGGCGCAGGCCCACGTCCAGCTCGCACAGCAATTCCTGGCGCCGCTCGGGCTCGGGCACGATCGCCGCGGCCACCACGTCCGCCAGCGCCCCACCCCGCGAGCGCGCCGCCACGGGCAGCAGGTTCTCCGCGAACGAGGCGGGCACCCGCCCCGCCAGGTCGAACACCGCCTGCCGCAGCCGCTCCTCCCCGGGCCCCTGGTAGGCCGGATCCGGCAGCAGTTGCACCCGCACCTGGCGGTAGGACGCGTGGGCCGGCAGCTCCTCGAGCAGCCGGGCACGGCAGACCCCCTGCAGGAGGATGTTGTAGCGGCCGTCGGGCAGCTCCTCGTGCCAGATGATGAGGCCCGCGCACATCATGGGCTGCATGGGTGGCCGCTCGCCGTACTGGCCCTCCCAGCCGGACTCGAGCTGGGCGAGCGCCATCACCTTGTCGCCCGCCAGCGCGTCCTTCACGAGCGCCCGGTAGCGCGGCTCGAAGATGTGCAGGGGCAGGACGGCATGCGGGAAGAGGACCGCGGAGGGCAGCGGGAAGACCTTCAGCGCCTGGGAGGTGAGCTCGATGCGTTCGAGGGCCGTCGTCATGACCGGGCACCGTACCCGCTTCGGCCCGTGGGGCGGAAGTCGCTCCGCCCCGAGGCGTCAGCCAGGCGTCGCTCGGGGGACGGACGGCTGCCAAAGTCCCGACTTTCCGCTAGGGTCCGCGCCCTCGATGAACCCATCCCCGCCCGTGGCCGTCCCTCCCGAGAAGCTCTCCTGGTACCGCCGGCTGTACCTGCGGGTGGAGGCCCTCGCCTCCACGCGCTACGCCGTGATCGCGCTCATCGTCGTGTCGGTGATCGACGCCTCGGTGTTCCCCGTGCCGCCCTTCGTGCTGCTCGTGCCCATGGTGCTCGCCCAGCCGCGCCGGTGGCTGCCGTACTCGCTGGCCGGCACCGTGGCGAGCATCCTCGGCGGCTTTCTCGGCTACTACCTGGGCACGCTCATCCACCAGGGCGCCCTGACGTTCCTGGACATCAACCTGGATGCGCGCATCGAGCGCTTCGGCGTCAACGCCACCGTGGGCGAGCTGCTGGGGCAGAACTTCTGGGTGCTCGCGCTCTTGTGCTCGGTGCTGCCCACGCCCTTCAAGGTGGTGGCCATTGGCAGCGGCATGGTGGCGGTGCCGCTGGATCGCTTCTTCCTCGCGGCGGTGCTGGGCCGCTCGGCGCGCTTTCTCGCCGTGGGCGGGGTGATGCGCTTCTTCGGGCCCACCGCGCGCAAGTGGCTGCGCGTGTGAGCCCGGGCGCTCAGGCCGCCGTGGAGGTGGCCAGCGCCTCGTCGATGGTGGCCAGCAGCTCGTCCGGCCGCACGGGCTTCTCCAGGATGCGGTTGCGCACCGAGCGCACGAAGTCGCGCGTGGCCTGGGTGTAGGCCCCGCCGGAGATGAACACCAGGCGCTCGAGCAGCTCGGGCGCGTGCGCGGTCAGGTGCGAGTAGACGTCCATGCCCGTCGTGCCCGGCATCTGCAAATCACACAGCACCAGATCGAAGCGCTGACCGGCGCTCACCCACGCCAGCGCCTCGGCGCCGCGCGTGGTGACCACCACGTCGTGCGAGGGCTCGATGAGCATGCGCATGGACTGGGCCAGGCGCGGCTCGTCGTCGATGACGAGGATGCGCCGGCGCCGCGGGGACTCGGCCACGTGGGCCGCCGCCTCGTCGGCCTCCGGGGCCACCATGTCCGTGGGCGGGGCCGCGGGCAGCACGAGCGTGAAGACGCTGCCCTTGCCCTGCTCGCTGCGCACCTGGAGCTCGCCGCCGTGGGACTGGACGATCTGCTGGCAGATGGCGAGTCCCAGGCCGGTGCCCTCCCCCGAGGGCTTCGTGGTGAAGAAGGGATCGAAGATGCGCTCGAGGACATGGGGGGCCATGCCGCAGCCCGTGTCGGAGATCTCCACCAGGGCGCGGCCGAGCGAGTCCACGCCCGTGCGCACGCGCACCTCGTGCCGATCGGGGTGGCCCTCGGGGATGGACTGCAGGGCGTTGACGAGGAGGTTGAGCAGCACCTGCCCGAGCCGGGACTCATTGGCGGACACCAGGGGCGGCGAGCCGAAGTCCTCCACCAGCCGGGCCCGGGCCCGCACGGCATGCGCCGCCATGCGCAGCGCGGGCACCACGACCTCATTGACGTCCAGCATCTCCCGCTCCTCACCTTCCTGCCGGCTGAAGACCTTCAGGTCCCGGGCGATGACCCGGATCCGCTCGGCGCCCTCGCGGACACACTCCAGACGGGTTCTCGCCTCCATCATGTGCTCGGGGCCTTTCTTGAGACTGCGCATGGCGCCCTCCAGGTTCAGCAGCAGGTAGGCCAGGGGGTTGTTGATTTCGTGTCCCACGCCCGCGGCGAGCGTGCCCACCGCGGCGATGCGCTCGGCCGAGACGAGCTGCGCCTGCAGCCGCTTCTGCGTGGTGATGTCGCGGTGGGTGGACACGAGGAAGGTGCTGGCGCCCCCCGCGGACCGCACGAACGACAGCTGCATCTGGCTGTACACCCGCGAGCCATCGCGGTGGGTCATCACCACCTCGGCCTGCAGGGGCGTGCGCTCGCGCAGCGCGTCCGCCAGGCGCTCGCGCAGCGCGGGGTCCAGCGTGTCCCCCCAGAGCGCGAAGGGCGATTGGCCCAGGAGCTCCTCGATGCGCCAGCCGCCCATCTCCAGCAGGGAGGCATTGGCGAACACGAGCCGGGGCTCGCGCCCCGGGAGCTGCTCGGCGACGAGCACGCCCTCCTGCACGCCCTTGAGCGCGGTGGTGAGCACTTCCAGCTGGGTATGGGACAGGCCCCGCTCGGCGCGGGCCGCCAGCAGCAGCAGGCCCCCGAAGGCGGCGATGACGAGGAAGAGCCGGGGCTCGAGCAGCCTGCCCGCCCCCGCCACGCTGGTGAACACCGCGGCGGGCTCGGGCACCCGCGTCCACGCGGAGGCCCCCGCGAACAGCACGAGGCAGCACGCCGCCAGCCGGGAGCCAAACCGCCAGGCCACCCAGACCCCCACGGGCAGCAGGAAGAACACCCACGTGGACAGGTAGACGGGCGTCTGGGAACGGGCGAGCAGCGCGCCGCCGCACATGGCGAAGGTGATGAACGCGAGCACCAGTCCCTCGCGACCCGAGGGCTCCGGCCGACGCTGGGCGCACCACATCAACACCGAGCCCACGCCGAGCACCCCCAGCGTCCGCCCCAGCCACTCGACCCCCAGGGCCATGCCCCCCGCGGCCCAGCCGCCGGAGGCGCCGAGCGCGCCGCTCAACACCCCGCCGAGCACCCCGCCCAACACGCCCACCGAGGGGCTCGCGGCGGCGACCAGGGCCAGGCCCCACACGTCCCGGACGCGGGAGAGCGCGGCGGAGAACCCCCACCGCTTCAACAACCAGGCGCCCAGGAGCGCCGACAGGGTGTCGCCCGTGGCGACGAGGAGCACCGCGGCGGGCGACAGGGACGAGGACACCGCCTGGACGAGCACGGAGGCCACGAAGAGGGCGGGCCAGCGCGCGGGCCCCAGGCGGTACAGGCCCGCGAGCGCCACGCCCGCGGAGACGCAGACCACGCTCGCCCCGCCGGACAGGGCCGCCTGCGTCAGGCTCAGCCACGTGGACGCGAGATACACGAGCGCGAGCGCGAGCACCTCGGCGAGTTCACCCGGCCCGGAGGCGCCAGGGCGGTCGAGCGACTGTGCTTGCGTCGAAATGGCGGAGCCCCCCCACATACGCCAGCGATTGGACGCTCGCGCGGTCAGTCCATGTTAACCGGGCCGATGCGTCTGAGAAAACGTGAAACGTGAATTGCTGTTCATCTATCCAACACAGCGGGCACGAGGGCGCCGAGCAGCGCCTGGACCGTGGGGGCGACCACCTGTGCACCATGCGACACGAGCTCCTCGGCGTCCCGGAAACCCCAGCTCACGCCCACCGCCACCATGCCCGCGGCGCGCGCGGTGTCCACGTCCACCGCCGTGTCCCCGATGAACGCGCATTCAGCGGGCGCCACGCCCAGCTCCGCCGCCACGCCGAGCGCCGCGGTGGGATCGGGCTTGCGCGGCACGCCCGCGCGCTCGCCGTACACCGCCGCGAAGGGCACCTGGGGAAACAGCGCGGTCACGAGCGCGCGGGTGGCCGCGTCGGGCTTGTTGCTCAACACGGCCAGCTTCACCCCCTCGGCCTGGAGCCGGGCGAGCAGCTCGGGGATGCCGACGAAGGGGCGGGTGTGGTCGAGCATGTGCTCGGCGTAGCGGGCGCGGTAGGAGGCGACCACGGCCGCGTGCGCGTCCTCCCGGCCCGGCGGCAGCGCCCGGGACACGAGCACGCTCACGCCCTCGCCCACGAACGAGCGGCAGGCCTCGAGCGGATGCGGGGGCAGGCCGTGCGTGACGAGCGCGTGGTTGAGCGCCGCGCCGATGTCGTGCAGCGAGTCCAGCAGCGTTCCATCCAGATCGAAGATCGCGGCGCGAGGAGGCAGGGTCATGCCTCCCCGCAAACACCAACGCCCCGGCCCGGACAAGTCCGAGGCACGGGGCGCGGTGATTTTTCCGGACCCTGGGGGCCGGTGACGGCTACGGGGTGGCGGCCGCGGTGGACTCACCCGGCGCGCCGGCCTCGCCCTTCTGCAGCGTGGCGAAGTTGATGTTGTTGTAGCCCGCGCTGGCGCAGCTGAACATCACGCGCTTGATGATGGAGAACTCCACGTCCTTGTGACCCTGGATGTTCACGTCACCCTTGAAGGCGTTGGTGTTGCCGTCGGCCATGGCGTGGAGGTCCTCGAACTGCTTCTTCATGTCCCGCAGCTTCTCCTCCAGCGCGGGAATGTTGAGGTACTCCTCCTTGACCAGGTCCTGCACGCGGCCCACCACGTTGCCGGAAATGGAGACCTCGTCGCCGGACACCATGACGACCGGGTTCATCTCCACTTCCTTGACGTTGACCGCCTCGGGCAGCTGGATGTCCTTGGTCATCATCAGCACCTCGCCCGTCGCCGAGAAGTTGGCGATGAGGAAGAGCACGATGATCACGAACATGTCCACCAGCGGGGTGATGAGCACGTCGGCGTTGCCGCTCTTGTGCCCATGCGTGCCGTGGCCGAACACCTTGGAGTGCTGCAGCCGCTTGCAATAGCGCTTTCCGGGAGCCTTGATGGCCATGCGTCCGCCTTCCTATACGCCCACGATGGCGGACACGGAGACCTGGGGCAGTCCCGCGCCGATGCATTGATCGATGATCCGGACCAGGTCCTCGTAGCGGACCTTGTCGTCGGTCTGCAGCGTGATGGCCGACTGATCCGGGAACGTCGACTTGATTTCCTTGAAGCGCAGGAGCAACGGCGCCAGGTCCAGCTTGCCGTTGGCCCCACGCTTGGCCTCGATGGCCGGATAATCACTCTGGTCCGCCACGAGCTTGAGCTCCGTGGGGGTCACGAACAGGGTGAGCAGGACCGTCTTGGTCTGCTCCTCCTGCTTCTGCTCCTCCTCGGTGGCGGGGCCTCCGGCCTGCGCCACCTGGAGGCGGCCGATCTGTGTCCAGACCGCCGTCATGATGAGGAAGCTGATGGTCACCGCCATCAGGTCGATAAAGGGGGTGAGGTTGATGGCAACGTCGAGCGACTTCTTGCCTTTGCCTCCCCCCAGGTCCATTCCGCCGGCCATGGGGCTCTCCTTTCAAGAGGGGGCGCGCTACCGCGACAGACACCGCGCCCCCTGTTCTGGTTCTCGTGAGAGGAGAACTACTCTTCGTCCCGGCCCGCCGACACCGCGACGGTGGCGTTCTTGAACTTGTCGCGGTTGTTGACGATCAGGTTGAGCACCGCGACGCTCGTCTCGTTGATGTCGTTCACGATGGACGTGGCGCGGCCGGAGAGGATGGAGAAGGCCACGACGGCGGGGATCGCCGTGAGCAGCCCGAAGCCCGTGCAGTTCATGGCTTCCGAGATGCCGTTGGCGAGAATGGTCGCCTTGTCGGCCGGGTTCACGTTCGCCACCGCCTCGAAGCAGGCGATCAGACCGGACACCGTTCCGAGCAGACCGGCGAGCATCGCCGCGTTGCCGAGCATGGCCAGGTAGCCCGTGCGCGCCTCGATGCGGGGCGTCTCGCGCAGGCTGGCCTCGTCGAGCGCCGCCTGGACCTCCTCCTCGCCCTTGGGCACGTTCATGAGGCCCGCCTTGATGACCTCCGTCAGCGGGGTCTTCTTCTGGCCGGACACGTAGTTGATGGCCTTGTCCAGGTCACCCGCGTAGATGTGCTTCTTGAGGCCGCGCAGGAACGCGTCCTTGTTGATGGACGCCTTGCCGAAGAGCACGATGCCGCGCTCGATCATGATGGCCAGCGCGAACACCAGGCAGACGGCGATGGGGTACATACCCCACTGACCCGCCT
Organism: Archangium primigenium; assembly: GCF_016904885.1. NCBI lineage: Bacteria > Pseudomonadati > Myxococcota > Myxococcia > Myxococcales > Archangiaceae > Melittangium > [Archangium] primigenium. Next base: position 1,401,314 of record NZ_JADWYI010000001.1, on the reverse strand, counting down.
CCCAGCGCTTGGCCACTTCCTCGAAAAACGAGCGCTCCGCACCGTGGCCGGTGTTGGCGAGGATGGTCAGATTCGTCACGAAACCCAGGTTCATCGCTTATGGCCTCCAAAAAGGGGCGGACCCGGCATGGCGGGTCTTCACCATCCGGGCAGCCCCCCTGCGACCTTCCGCACGGGGCCCTGGCCGGGATTGGCATTCATGGACGCCGGACTTTAGGAACGGCTCTTGAATAGTGTCAAGGCATGGCCTGCTCTCTTAGTTGCTGAAATCTCACGGGAATTTTGCGATTGGACATTGGCCGCACGGCAGGTCGGATGGCGAACGGACAGGGTTTGACGCACCGGGTCGGGGGCTTGACGTGGCGTCCGGGGTAGGACTAAGGCGGCGCCCATGGCCCGAAAGCGGATCGGTGAGTTGCTCCTGGAGCGGGGGGCGATCAGCGTGGCCCAGTTGGACGCGGCCTTGCAGGCCCAGCAGCGCACCCGGCAGCGTCTGGGCGCGACCCTGGTGGCCCAGGGCGCCATCACCGAGAAGACCCTGGCCCATGCGCTGAGCGAGGCCCTGGGCGTGCCGGTGATGGACCTGAACAACCGTCCCCCGGACTGGGGCGCCATCCACCTGGTGCGCGCGCGCTTCTGCGAGCAGCACGACCTGTTTCCGGTGTCCCTGGAAAATGCCGGCGGGCGCAAGCTGCTGGTGGTGGCCATGGCGGACCCGCTCGACTCGGCAGCCCTGCAGGAGTTGGAGTTCACCACCGGACTCAAGGTGAACGCGCGCGTGGCGCCCCTGTCCGCCGTGCGCGCCGCCCTCCAGCGCTACTACCACCGGCCCGCCCCCACCCCCGCGCCCCTGGCGCCGGCCATCCCCGAGGCGGACGCCGAGGACGTGGAGGAGATCATCGTCGGCGAGGAGCTGCCTCCCGGGGAGATGACCCGGCGCGTCACCCTGGAGCAGCTCATCCAGGAGCGCGAGAAGCGCCAGCGGCTCAAGCGCGGCCAGTCCCGGCCCGCCACGGGGGACGTCAGCGCGGACCTGGACTCGCTGTTCGGCGACACGCGGACGGCGACCGCCGCGGAGCCGGTGGAGGAGCTGGAACGCAAGTTCTGGGCCCTCATGCGCATCATGGCGCGCAAGGGCCTGCTCACCAACGAGGAGTTCACGCGCGAGCTGGACGACGAGTCCAACTCCTGAGCGCGGCGGGTGAGCGCGGCTAGCGCCGCAGGTCCAGTTGGTAGACCTGGGGGGCGCTGCCCAGGACGCGGTAGGCGCGCTCCTCGCGGCGCGTGCCGTGCTGGGGGTGGATGAAGGTGAGGGCGTGGGTGCCCTCGTAGACCTCGATGGGCGGCAGGGGCGTGACGCCCAGGGGCTTGCCATCCAGCAGCACGGTGGTGGCGTCGGGCCGCACGTAGAACAGGATGGAGCCCTTGGCCACGGTGACGCGCACGGGCGGATTGCGGCCCGCGCCGAGCTCCACCGTGTGCCGCGTGGAGAACGCGCCCTCGGGGTCGAAGACCTCCACGTCCACGGCGCCCGGCGGCAGACCCCACACGAGCCGAGGCGTCCACCCCCAGACCCGGCCATTCACGCGGACCTGACCCCTCAGGTTGGACTCGATGCGGACCGAGGCGCTCGCCGCCGCGCGGGACCTCCGGCCGGGCAACACCCGGCCCTGGACCTCGCCCAGGGACTCGGAGGACAGCCCCGCCTGCTCCAGCGGGGTGGCCTCTGGCGCGGGGACGGCGGAGCCCTCGGGGGAGGAGGGCGGCGCGAGGGCGCGCGTGCGGGATGCCTCGTGCGGGCGCACGGACCGGTCGCTCCGCGGCCCGGCGCCTCCGGCGTGGAGCCAGCCCCAGAGACCCAGGCCCGTCAGCGCCAGACCGCCCACGCCCCCCAGGGCCAGACGCCACGCCCGGGGCTGTCGGCCCGGGGCCACGCGGGGCACGCGCGCGGCGGAGCGCACGGGCGGCCGTGGCTCCGGCGGCGGGGGCACGGCCCAGGGCATCACGGCGATCTGCGTCAGGGACGGTTTGGAGGGCGCGGGCGCGACCCGCGTCTCGGCCGGGGGCGTGCTGGGACGGACGGTGGGACCGGCCAGCGGGGCCATCCACTGGGCGAGCTGGAAGGACCCGACGGGCTCTCCCTGGGTCCCCAGGTAGCGCTCCAGGTCCTGGTGCAGCTCGCGGCACGTCGCGTAGCGGGCCTCCCGGTCCTTGGCGAGGGCGCGCTCGAGGATGCGCTGGAGCGCGACGGGCACATCCGCGCGGTGCGTGGTCACCGGCGGGAGCGGCTGGGAGACGATGGCGCGCAGCAGGCCCGCGTCGCTCTCGGCCGCGAAGGGCTTGCGGCCCCCCAGCAGCTCGTAGAACACCATGCCCAGGGCGAACAGGTCCGCGCGCGCGTCGAGGGGACGCCCCTGGATCTGCTCAGGCGGCATGTACGCCACCTTGCCCTTGAGCCGCCCCGCTTCCGTCCCGGCGCCCTGGCTGGACACCTTGACGACGCCGAAGTCCACCACCTTCACCACGCCGCTCCAGGACACCAGGATGTTGTCGGGGCTGATGTCCCGGTGGACCAGGCCCATGGGCTTGCCCGTGGCGGGATCCACGAAGCCGTGGGCATGGGCGAGGCCCTCGCACACCTGCGCGATGATGCGGGCGCACAGCGCGAAGGGCGGCCGCCGTCCCGCCGCGTGCGCCCGCTTGAGCAGCACGCGCAGGTTGAGCCCGTCCACGTACTCCATGGCGAGGAAGTAGGCGCCGTCCGCCTCGCCGAAGTCGAAGGTCTGGCCCAGGTGGGGGTGGTCCAGCAGCGCGGCGACCTTCGCCTCGGCCAGGAACATGCGGGTGAAGGCGGGGTCCTCGGCCAGGTGGGGCAGCACGCGCTTGATCACCACCGTCTTCTGGAAGCCCATGGGCCCCTCGGCGCGGGCGAGGAACACCTCCGCCATGCCACCCGAGGCGAGCTTGCGCACCAGTTCGTACCGGCCCAGCTTCATCGCGAAGACGGCTCCTTGCCGAGGCCGAGGGGTCGGCTCGACCGCCCGAACACGCCTGGGAGCGTTGGGCATTCCGCACGCCCCGCACGAGCGGACGGCCGAGCGAGCCCCTGACTCAGTCCGCGAGGGGCAGGCGCACGGTGAAGGTGGTGCCCTGGCCCTTCTCGCTCGCGACCTCGAGCCGTCCGCCGTGCTTCTCCACGATGCGCTGCACGATGGACAGGCCGAGGCCCGTGCCCCGCCCCTCCGTCTTGGTGGTGAAGAAGGGCTCGAAGATGCGCGAGAGGTGCTCCGGGTCGATGCCGCTGCCCGTGTCCGTCACCCACACCACGGCCTCGCGGCCCTCGGCGCGGGTGCGCAGGGACATCTGCCCCCCGGGCTGCATCGCATGGCACGCGTTGGTGATGAGGTTGACGAACACCTGCTCCAGGTTGGCCGGCACCGCGGACAGGGGCGGCACCTCGCCGTAGTCGCGCGCCACGGACACCCGGGTCTGCGACACCACGTGCTCGCAGAAGCCCACCGCCTTGTCGAGCAGCGCGTTGAGCAGGACCCGTTCGGGCTTGTTCTTCGACGGCCGCGCGTAGGAGGTGAGGTCGCGCGTGAAGCGCAGGATGCGCTGGCCGTTCTCCAAAATCTTCCGGAGCTTCTCCGCGTCGCCACTGGCCGCGCCGCCCACCGGCACCATGCGCTGGAGCATGGCGTCCGCGTACGTCACCACCGCCGTCATGGGGTTGTTGATTTCATGCGCCACGCTCGCGGCGAGCTGGCCCAGGGACGCGAGCTTCTCCGCGTGGATGATGCGCTGCTCGAGCTGCGCCACCACCGTCACGTCCTGGCCAATGGCCATGACGCCCTCCACCTCGCCCTGGGGCGTGAGCGTCGTGGACGTGGCGAAGGACACCCGCGCCTCGCCCGTGCGCGTGCGCAGCCGCAGCTCGAAGTTGGGCACCTGCTCGCCCCTCAGCGACGCCCAGAGGGCGGGCCCCATGCGCAGGTGCTCGTCGCGGTGCACCACGAAGCCCACGTCCTTGCCCAGCACCTCCTCCTTGCTGAAGCCCGTGAGGCGGCTGATGGCCTGGTTGAAGACCACGATCTTCCCCTCGCGGTTGGACACCACGATGAGGGCGTTGGCCTTCTCCAGCAGATCCTCCAGGTACTTGCGCACGAACGTCAGCTCGTCGATGAGCTTGGCGTTCTTCACCGCCACCGCCACCTGGTTGGCCAGCTGCACGAGCACCCGCTCGTCCTGGAAGTAGGTGGACTCGCCTCGGCGGGGCGCCGTGTACTCCAGGTTGATGGCGCCATAGAGCTGACCGCTCGCCACCAGCGGCGCGCTCACCCCGTCCACGCTGCCCTCGAAGAGCAAGGGCACCCGGGGCGCCACCACCACCCCCGCGGGCAGGCTCGCCACCGACAGGTGCAGCTTCTCCGTCGCGCTGCGCTTGAGCACCAGCGGCTCGCGCGAGCCTTCCTTGAGCCGCCCCTCCGCGTAGAGGCTCGTGAGCACGCCGGTGCGCGCGTCCGTGATGCGGATGCAAAAGGCGCGGCCCGGAAACAGCTCCTTGACCCCGCGCGCCACCGCCGCCACCAGCTCCTCCTCGCTGCCCGCCTCCGCCACGCTGCGGCTCAGGTCCAGCAGCACGCCCTCGGTGCGCGCCTGCTCGAGCAGGGCCTGCTCCACCATCACCAGGTGGCCCCGGATGTTGTCCGACGCGTGCCGGCCCACCACCGACACGCAGTCGCCCCGCCGGGACAGCTCCACCAACACCGAGCCGCCCTGGGGCAGCATCACCTCCAGCTCGCGCGTGCCCCAGTCATCGGGCACCGCCGCCAGGTCCAGCCCCTCGAGCAGCTGGTCCACCGACAGGCCATGGTCGAAGCAGAAGCGCGTGAAGGCGGGGTTGCCCGCACGCAGGCGCAGCTCCAGGTCACACAGCGCCGCGGGCACCTCCACCAGGTCGAAGAAGGTCCGGAAGTCCTCGGCGGACGGCTCCGAGGGGGCACTCAAGCGGCGGGACTCAGTCGTCATGAGAGCTCGCCTTGTCGAGGTCCAGGATCTGCTGCGTGCCCACGTAGGTCTTCGTCTCGAAGCGGGTGATGCGACCAATCTTGCGCACGATCTCCGCCATGCGCTCGGCCTCGCGGTAGATGATGTCCACGGGCTTGTAGGCGGCGTCCTCCTCGCGCAGCTTGCGCTTGAGCAGCTCCGCGTAGCCCATCACCGAGGTGAGCGGCTGGTTGAGTTCGTGCGCGGCGGTGCCCGCCAGGGCGACGATGACGGCGCTCTTCTCGCTCTCCTCCAGGCGGTTCTCCACGTCCGACAGCTTGCGCTCCAGCTCCATGCGGTCGCGCAGGTCGGTGAAGATGCCCACGCTGGCCACCTCCCGGCCGCCCTCGTAGACGATGGAGGCCGTCATGTTCACCGGAACGCGCTGGCCCTCCTTGTGGATGACCTCCTGGCGGTTGACCCCGAGCCGGCCCCGGCCCCCGGAGTCCGGAGCGCGCAGCTGACGCATGATCTGCCGCGCCACGCCCGCGGGGTAGAGCGTGTCCACGTGCAGCCCGCCGAGCGCCTGGGGCGCGCCGTAGCCGAAGAGCGCCTCGGCCCCCTTGTTGAAGAGGATGATGCGGCCCTGCATGTCCGCGGCGACGATGGCGTCCACCGAGGAGTCGATGAGGCGCTCGAGGAAGTCCTTGGTGTGGCGCAGCTCGTCGGCGAGGTGGCGGGCCTGGGTGACGTCCCGGAAGGACAGGATGATGGCGCGCAGTCCGTCCTCCAGCGGCGCCGCCGAGAAGCTCAGCGTGACGCGGCGGCCCCCGGGCGTGCGCACCATCAAGTCCACGTCCGAGCGCGACTCCCCCCGCCGGGCCGAGGTGACCAGCTCCATCAACACCGTCTCGTCCACCGGCTGGGCCAGGTCCACCAGGTGCTGGCCGGTGGCGGCCTCCGACGTCGTCTCCAGGATGGACTCGCCCGAGGGGTTGAGGCTGAGCACGCACGCGCGGTCATCGAGGATGGCCACGCCCTCGCGCAGGTTGGCGAAGAAGAGGTGGTAGGTCTCCAGCGACGCGGCCTTGGCCTCGGCGGCGATGCGCGCGGAGATCTCCTTCTCGTTCTGTCCGCGCACCAGTTGCAGCAGCGAGGCGTTGCGCAGGGCCACGGCCGTGGCGTGCGCCACCGTGTGCAGGAAGTCGATCTCGTGGGCCGCGAAGGTGCGCCGGTCCCCGCCCGCGGCGCGCAGCAGCAGCACCCCGCGCACCTCCCCCGCGATGTGCAGCGGCAGGGCCACGAGCGTATGGATGCCCCGCGCGGCCACCTCGCTCTGCACGCCCTCGAGCAGCGGATGGTGGGAGGCATCCTCCACGAGCACGATGCGGCCGGTGCGCACCGCCTCGCGCACCTCCGGGTAGCGCTCCAGCTCGAGGGGGGTGTCCTGGGTGCCCGAGGTGTCGCTGGCGGCCACCACCCGGGCGCTCTCCATGCCCCGGTCCACCACCACCAGCGCCGCCCGGTTGATGCCCAGGCGCTCGGCGAGCCGGCGGGTGACGTCGTGCAGGAGCGCCTCCACGTTCAGGTGCTCGGCGTAGTCCGCGGTGAGCTCCACCAGGAGCGACAGGTCCTGCTGACGGCGCCACAGCTCCTGGCGCTTGTGGTGGCGCTCGGTGACGCGCTTGAGCCGCCAGCCCAGCTCACACGAGCGCAGGCCCCCGCTCATCACCTCCGCGGGCTGCAGGGCGTCCAGGGTGAGGAAGATGGACTCGGAGGGCTCCACCATGACGAGCAGCGAGAGCGAGGCCCCCTGGGAGGTGGCCATCAGCGCGCCGAGCGCGGCGGAGCCGCCGGGGTGGGTCAAATCCACGACCGCGATGGAGGCCTCGTCCAGGCGCTCCACCACCCGGACTCCGGCCCGCTCCGCCGTGAACAGGAGCGGCTCGCGCGCGGAGGAGGCCGCGGGAACAAGGAGAACGCCAAGGCAAGGCTCAGGGGCGGACACGCGGCCGACTCTACCCTGGCTCCCGCGCGGGCGGCAGTTACGCGCCCGCCAGCGTCCAGAAACGCGAAACGCCCCGGCTCCCATCGAGCCGAGGCGTCCCCCGCGTTCCCGTCATGTCCCTCGGGGCGCTAGCCCCGGCCGTGGTGGTGGCGGGGGAAGGAGACCCACACCCACTCCTGGTAGGCCTCCGTGTAGCCCGGCACCCACTGCTGCTCGTAGCGGCCCGGCTCACAGCGCTGGGCGCCGCGGCGGCCCACCGGCTGGCAGCGCTCGGGGATCCACACCCGCTCGTAGCGGCCCGGCACCTGACGCTCCACCGTGCGCAGCTCGTAGCGGCCATCCCGGCGCGTGGTGTGCGGCCGGGGCGGGGGCGGCGCGTGGTGCCGACCGCGTCCCGCCGGAGCCTGGATCTGCGTCACCGGCGCGGCGTCGTGGTGCGACCCGCGGGCGAAGTCCTGGGCCTGGGCGGCCACGGGGATGAAGAGCAGTGCGGAGAAAGCCAGAGCGAAGAAGCCGGTCTTGAGCGCCATTGTCGTGTCCTCCCAATCGTTCTTGCTCCTTCTGACGAGGCCCCCCGCCATTCATTCAATCCCCAACGGGATTTCCCCACCCCACCCCGCGTCCAGCACCGGTCCCGCTAGGGTGCGCGTCGGCAACCCGACCCCAGACCCCCGGAGCGGACACATGGCACACGAGGCGAAGCTGAGCGGCGCGAACGGACACGCGTTCCCCGGGTATTTGAAGGAGCCCGAGGGCGGTAAGAGCCGGGGCGCCGTGGTGGTCATCCACGAGTTCTGGGGCCTGACGGACCAGGTGCGCGGCGTGGCGGACCGGCTGGCGCGCGAGGGCTTCACGGCGTTCGCGCCGGACCTCTACCAGGGCCAGGTGACCACGGACGCCGACAAGGCCCTGCAGTTGATGCAGGCGCTGGACATGAAGAAGGCCGCCCGGGAGCTCGCCCAGGCCGCCGAGGCCCTGCGCCAGCGCGCCCCGGGCACCCGCGTCGCGGTGCTGGGCTTCTGCATGGGCGGCGCCCTGGCGCTCGCGGCCGCGGCCACGGACGATACCTTCGCGGCCGCCGTGCCCTTCTACGGCATTCCGCCCGAGCAGGTGGCGGACGTGAGCCGCATCCGCTGCCCCGTGCTCGGGCACTTCGCGACCCAGGACGATTGGTGCACCCCCGAGCGCGTGGACGCCCTGGAGAAGACGCTCCAGGCCGCCCAGGTGCCCGCGCGCCTGCACCGCTATGACGCGAACCACGCCTTCGCCAACGAGCGGCGGCCCGAGGTCTACTCGCCCGCGAACGCCGAGCAGGCGTGGAAGCGCTCCATCGAGTTCCTCCACGAGAAGCTCGGCTGAGCCCGGCTCACTCCGGCTTCACGGCCTCGAAGGCGTAGCCCGTGGCGCCCGCCGGCAGGAAGACCTCCACCAGGGGGTTTTCCTGCAACAGGTGGGGCGTCACCGGCAGCTTCACGAGGCCCTGGGCATCACTCACGGAGGCCGAGCGGCCCTGGCTCGTCCCCAGGTACACCTTCACGCCGGGCAGCGGCCGGTTCGTTCCGGGCTCCACCAGGCGCAGCGTCACGTCCTCGTGGTTGCGCGCCTGCACGGGCGCGAGGTTGCTCACGTCCGGCGGCAGGATCTGCCGGTAGTTCGGGCGCAGGGCACAAGCGGACAGCAATCCAGCGGACAGCACGGCGAGGGACATCCAACGGCGCATGTGATGCTCCATCCAGGCAGGCGGGGGCACGAGGGAGGCGCAGCATAGCGGTCGGCAAGGGGCAGCCAAGTCCCGGCATGCCTCCCTGGATGCCCGGCCTCCAGTGGAACCCCGCCCCCTGCCTCCCGGGGGGAGACGTCCCATGTTCAACGCAGCTGGTTCCACGCGGGGGAATTCCACCCCCAGTCCGGGAGGACAACGCATGCCCGAGATCATCGAGTCCCCGAATGGCCCGCTGTCGGTCCGGCGTGACGTCATCGTCACGCCCCCCGACGCGCCCCTGCCCAACGCCCGCTTCACCTACGTGGACGACTCGCCCGTCATCGTGCGCGCCGGAGGCGACGTGCCCCTCGAGAACCGCGGCCTCGTCATCGCGGTGATGAGCATGGTGGCCATCAGCTTCCTCACCTTCTGGGTGCCCCTGTTCGGCGCGCTGCTGGCGGGCGCGGTGGGTGGCTTCTTCGCCCGGCGCTGGGGACGCGCCTTCACCGCGGCGGCCGTCGCCTCCGTGGCCGTGCCCGCGATGCTCTTCGTCCTCAACGGCTTCAAGCCCGGCGGCAGCATGGCCTTCCTGCTGGGCCTGACGTTCGCGCAGTGGATCGTCATGCACGTGGTCAGCCTCTTCGTGGGCGCGGCCACGGGCGTGTACTCGCGGCCCCTGTCCGAGCGCGGTCTGCCGGAGAAGCCCCTCACCGACGCGTAGTCCTCAAGCGGGGAGTCCTCAACGCAAACCCTTCCGCCCCGCCCCGGAGCCCTTCCGCAGGTGCTCCCGGGCGGGCGTAGGATGCGGGCGTGAGTTCTCCCCGCATCGAGGCCGCCCTCCGACTCGCCGAAGCCGCCGCTCTCCGGGACCCCTTCTCCCTGCCTCCCGATGGACGGCCGCGCACGCGCCACGTCGCCATCGGAGATCCCCAGGCGGACATCACCCGCTTCCTCGCCCTCCTCGACCGCCATGGCCTGCTCGCGCCGGACGGGTTGCTCGCGCCCGAGGTGCGGCTCGTCTCCGTGGGCGACCACTTCGACTGGGGCAAGGCGCCCGAGCGCGAGGCCGTGGCCACGAGCGCGGTGCGGCTGCTGGCCTGGATGGCCTCGCACCCGGCGGATCAACTCCTGCCCCTGCTCGGCAACCATGACCTGAGCCGCGTGAGCGAGCTGGCCGGCTTCACCGATGCGCGCTTCGCCGCGGCCCAGCGGGAAGCGGATCGCATCTACCGGGGCGAGGCCACGGACGCGGCCGAGGAGCGGGACTTCCTCGCGCGCCATCCCGACGTGCCCAACGTGGAACTCATCGCCCGGGACTTCAGCACCTTTCGCGAGGTACAGCGCGACTGGGTGGCGCACCTGCTGCGCGCGGGACGCTTCCGCGCCGCCCACGCCGCCTCCGAGCGGTGGCTCGTCCTGCACGCGGGCGTGACCCGGGAGGACCTCCGCGCCCTGGGCCTGCCCGAGGACCGCCAGGGCCACGCGCCCTCGGTGGCGGAGGCGCTCAACGGCGCCCTCGACGCGGCCGTGCGCGCCTGGGACGGACACGGCCCCTTCACCGTTCCCCACCTGCACCACCCCGGCACGGCCGACTACGGCGAAGGCCGCGGCATCTTCTACCAACGCCCCAGCCTCTTGCCCGAGGAGGCCCCCCTGCGCGCCCTCACGCCCCGCCGCCGCTTCGATCCGCGCCGCCTTCCGCCGGGCCTCGTCCAGGTGGTGGGCCACACGCGGGACAAGCGCTGTCGGGAGCTGCTCGCCCTGCCTCCCGGCGCCCATGACGGCGTGCTGCGCCACCTCGTCACGGACGGCACCACCGTCGACTACCAACTCGGGCCCCCCGGGGACACCGACCCCACCCGGGCGGTGCTCGTCTTCACGGACGGAGGCATGCGCGAGTCGCCCCTGGACTCGTTCGAGCTGCTCGACCTCGACACCGGCCGCGCGGCCCGGCCCGTGGCGGAGCGGGGAGCCCGGACATGAGCCGAGCCCCGTGGATGAGCGCCTGGGTGCTGCTCGGCATGCTCGGTGGGAGCGGCTGCGCGACGCCCGTCCGCCCCGTGATTCAGCAGGCCCCCGCCCCGCCCGCTCCGGTCGAGGCCGAGCAGGCCCGGCGCACCGAGGCCCGACTCGCCGAGCACGTCGACGGCGAGGCCCCGGCGACCCCCGACGAGGCCGTGCGGGACCGTGACGCGTTCGCCCAGCAGGCGCTCACGGCCCTGCGGGACGCGGGCGAGCAGCGTGAGATCCGCTACGACTCGGAGCACTTCCTCCTCGAGCTGGGCACGGCGGAGGACGCCCGCACGCTGCCACTGTCCGACTTCTTCGACGAGTACCTCGATGCCAGCACGCCCGAGCAACGCATGGACGTGCTGCGGCGGCTCGCGCAGGTGCGCTTCAGCCCCTCGGTGCCCGAGTCCTTCTCCGTGGCCCGTCCCAAGCTGATGCCCGTGGTGCGCGGCCGGGCCTTCTTCGAGAAGATGTGGCTGTTGATGGGCCGGGACAGTCCCCAGCAGGCCCCGGCGTCCTTCAAGGCCGTGGGCGGCCACCTCGCCGTGGGGCTCGCCCTCGACAGCGTGGACACGCTGCGCTACCTCGGGCCGGAGGAGCTCGGCCGCTGGGGCGTGTCCTTCAGCCAGGCGCTCGCCATCGCCGAGGAGAACCTGCGCCAGCGCAGCACGGGGCCCCTCGAGTCGCTCGCGCCCGGCACCTGTCAGTCCCCGTGGAACGACACCTATGGCGCGTCCCGGCTGGTGCTCGACGAGGTGGTGCGCCGCTGCCCGGTGAAGGGCGCGCCCGTGGTGATGGTGCCCCACCGCGATCTGCTGCTCATCACCGGCGCGGAGGACGAGGACGGCCTGCGCCTCGTGGGCGCGCGGGCCTTGAAGGCCATCCTCACCCCGCGAGGCGTGGACGGCCGGGCCCTGCGGCGCACGCCCCAGGGGTGGGTGCCCTTCATGCCCGAGCGGCTCAGCGAGGCGTGGGCGGACTTCCGCAAGCTGGAGCTCTTCACCCAGGCGCGCGACTACGACGAGCAGTTGCAGCAGCTCGAGAAGCACCACACCCGCACGGGGGAGGCGCGCTTCGTGGCGACCTTCACGCCCTATCAAGACGAGCGGGGCCGCAGCCTGAGCTACGCCGTGTGGCAGAAGGGCCTGACGACGCTGCTGCCGCGCACCGAGGTCATCTTCTTCATGGACCCCTCGCGCGGCCAGGGCGACCGCCCCGTCGGCATCGCGCGCTGGGAGGACGTGGTGGGCCGGGACAACGGCCTGCTCGAGCCCGTTCCCGGCCTCTACCCCGAGCGCTACCTCACCCGGGACTTCCCCACCGAGGCCCAGCTCGCCGGGTGGCAGAACGACCCCGGCGACCTGTTCGACGAGCGAGAGCCGTGAGGCGGCTCACTTCGCCTGGAGCTCCGCGAGCTTCTTCTCCAGGCGCGCCACCGAGGCGGGCGGCGCCTGCGCCGGGGAGAGCGTCCGCGCGTACGCGATGGCGTCCTGAAGCGTGCGGAGCGCCGCGTCCCGCTCGCCCCGGGCCAGTTGGATGTCGGCGCGCTCGGACATGACCCGCAGGCGCCGGCCGCCCTCGACCTTCTCGAGGGCCCGGGTGCTCGCGGCGAGCGCGTCATCCAGGCGACCCAGTTGCCGGTACAGGTTGGCCAGGCGCGCGGGCGGGTTGTAGTCGCCGGGCAGGTCCTTCTCGCTCTGCTCGAGCGCCGGCACCGCGCGCATCGGCTCGCCGAGCACCAGGGCCGCCAGCATGCGGTGCGAGTCGAACACGGTGCGGGCCTCGGGCGTGGGAGCCCGCGCGGCCTCCGCCTCCAGGAAGGACAGCCACCGCGCGGCGAGCGCCTTCGCGCCCTCCGGGTCCTTGGCCTGCTGACGCGCCTCCACCAACAGCTCGTACACCCCCGAGCGATCATCCGCCGGCATGGCGATGTCCGGGGAGAGCGCTTGCTGGCCGCGCTCCTCCAGGGAGGCCATCAGCTCGCGGGCGCCCGGCGTCTCCGGCGGCAGCCGCAGGCCGCACAACAGGCCCAGGCCCGCCGCGTTCGCCCACGACGCGGAGTGCGGCACCCGGGGCAGCTCGGCCAGGGCGGTGCGCGCGCAGGCCTCGTAGCGCTTCGCCCCGTACTGCGCGACGAGCAGCGACTCCAGGGCCCGGCCCCGGCGGGACCAGTCGGCGGGGGCCTCGGCGAGCGCCTGGGTGAGGACGTCGGCCGCCTCGGCCGCCTTGCTCGCGCCATAGAGGGCGTCGCCGCGGGCCAGCAGGGCCTCGGGACCCTGGGCCCCGCCCTGGTACGCGCGCTCGCCGTCCTCGAAGAGCTTCTCCAGTTGGGGCACGGTCGCGCTGCCCGCGAAGCGCACCAAGGGCTTCTCCTCGCGCGGGTCGAGGATGAAGAAGGTGGGCCAGCTCTCCACGGGGTACTTCTCCAGGAAGTCCGCGTTGCGCGGCTGGTCCGTGTCCACCTCCAGCCAGACGAAGCGGCCCGCGTGCTTGGCGAGCGCCGGATCCGTGAAGACGTAGGCCTTCATCGAGCGACAGGTGTGACACCAGGGCGCCCACGTGTCGACGAAGAGCGGCACGCCGCGGCTCTTGGCCTCGGCGAGGGCGCGCGCGTAATCGTTCTCGATGAACGGCAGGGGACTCGGGGCATGCGCGGCGGAGGGCTCGGACACAGCCGGGCCTCGCGTCGCGGCGCACCCCCACAATCCCACGACCAGCAGGCAGGAGAGGGGCAATCGCATGGCCCGGCACCCTACCCTGGGAACGAGCGAGGGAGGAAGGCGACCGGCGGGGAGGGGCCGGGTAGGCTATGGTGGAGCCCCTCTCCCCACCTCGCCCCCATGAGCTTCGCGGAAAGTACCCGTCTCCAGGTCCTTCGCCGATACGCGGCGCTCGACAATCCCACCGAGCAGGAGTTCGACGACCTCGCGGCGCTGGCGGGCACGCTCTGCCAGGCGCCCATCGCCCTGGTGAGCCGCGTGGAGCAGGATCAGCAGCGGCTGCTGGCCCGCATCGGCGACCTGACACCCGCGCAGTGGGGCCACTCGCTCGCCTTCTGCGAGCAGGCGCTCTTGAGCGGCCAGGACCTGTTCGTGCTGCGGGACGCCCGGCAGGAGCCGCTGCTCGCCACGCTTCCGCTCGTCCTGGAGGCGCCCGCCCTCCGGGCCTGTTTCGGCGTGCCCCTGTTCGACGCGGAGGGCACCGCCCTGGGCGCGCTGTGCGTGCTCATGCCCGAGGTGCGGGTCCCCACCGCGGTGCAGGAGCAGGCGCTGCGCACGCTCGGGCGGCAGGTCGTGGCGCAGATCGAATTGCGGCGGCGCGTGGCGGCGGCGGCGCGCTCGTCCCTGGAGCGCGACCAGGAGCGCCAGGAGATGCTCGACGCCCTCATCCAGCAGACAGGGGACGGCCTCCTGGTGGTGGACCCGCAGGGGCGGCCCCAGCTCATCAACCCGGCGGCGCGCGAGCAGTTCGGCATCGCCGAGGAGGACGGCGCGCTGCTCTTGATGAAGCCCGAGGCGTGGCTGTCCCTGGAGAGCCAGAAGCCCATCGAGCGGCGCTACCGGCCGCTGGAGCGGGCGCTGCGGGGCGAGGTGGTGCGCGGCATCGGGTGGGGCGTGCGGCACGCGAACGGGGGCACGCGGGTGCTCACGGGCACGGCCTCGCCGCTGCTCCGGGCGGATGGCTCGCGCTGGGGCGCGGTGCTCATCACCCGCGACGAGACCGAGCGCATGCGCGCCGACCTGGAGCTGCGCGCCCTGGCCGGCTCGCTCCAGGAGGCCAACCAGAAGCTGGAGGCGGAGATGGCCGCGCGCGTGGCGGCGCTCGAGCAGTTGCGGCACGCGGACCGGCTCAACACGGTGGGCAAGCTCGGCAGTGGCATCGCGCACGAGCTGGGCACGCCCATGGCCGTCATCTCCGGCCACGCGGCGATGATCGCCGATGCGGAGGTGGAGGGCGAGGCGGCGCGGCAGAGCGCGCGCACCATCCGCCTCCAGGCCGATCGCATGGCGCGCATCATCCGCCAGCTGCTCGACTTCGCCCGGCGCCGCCAGCCCCAGAAGAGCGAGGTGGACCTGCGCGCGGTGCTCAAGCAGGTGCTCGCGCTGCTCGCGCCCCTGACCCAGCGCCGCATGCAGCGGCTCGAGCTGGAGGAGCCCGCCGAGCCGGTGCGCGCCCAGGTGGACCCGGGCCAGTTGCAGCAGGCGCTCACGAACCTGGTGGTCAACGCCCTGCACGCCTCGCCGGAGAAGGGGCTCGTGACGCTGCGCCTGTCCACCCCGGACGCCGTGCCACCCAAGGCCGGGCCCACGGCCACCGCCGCCCCGTGTGCCCTCATCGAGGTCATCGACCGGGGCGGTGGCATCGGCCCGGAGAACCTGCAGAAGATCTTCGAGCCCTTCTTCACCACCAAGCCCGTGGGCGAGGGCACCGGCCTCGGCCTGCCGGTGTCGCTGGAAATCGTCCGCGAGCACGGCGGCTGGCTGGACGTGCGCAGCACGCCCGGCGAGGGCACCCACTTCAGCCTCTTTCTCCCCCTGTGAAGGACACATGAGCGGACGCGTCCTGCTTGTCGACGATGACCCGAGCATGGTGGAGCTGCTCCAGGCGCGCCTCACGCGCCGCGGCTTCACCGTCACGGCCCTGACGGACCCCCAGGCCGCCCTGCCGCTGGTGCGCCAGGAGCCCTTCGACGTGGTGCTCACGGACCTGAACATGCAGGGCCTGAGCGGCACGGAGCTGTGCGAGCGCGTGGTGGCCAACCTGCCCGACCTGCCCGTGGTGGTGGTGACGGCCTTTGGCAGCATGGAGACGGCCGTGGCCGCCATCCGCGCGGGCGCCTACGACTTCATCACCAAGCCGGTGGAGATGGACGCGCTCGTGCACACGCTCACGCGCGCCGTGCAGCACCACCAGCTCAAGGGCGAGCTGGTGCGCCTGACCAAGGTGGTCGCCGACTCGCAGCGCCTGGGCGGCCTGCTCGGCTCCAGCCCCGCGATGCTCAAGGTGTACGACCTGCTCACGCGCGTGGCGGACTCGGACGCCACGGTCATCATCCACGGCGAGAGCGGCACGGGAAAGGAGCTGGTGGCGCGGGCGCTGCACGACAAGAGCCGGCGCGCCTCCGGGCCCTTCGTGGCCGTCAACTGCGCGGCCATGCCCGAGGCCCTGCTGGAGAGCGAGCTGTTCGGCCATGCCCGGGGCGCCTTCACCGACGCCAAGGCGGCGCGCGCGGGCCTCTTCGCCCAGGCGCACGGGGGCACGCTCCTGCTCGACGAGGTGGGCGAGATGCCGCTCGGCCTGCAGCCCAAGCTCCTGCGCGCCCTGCAGGAGCGCCGGGCCCGTCCGGTGGGTGGAGACCACGAGGTGCCCTTCGACGTGCGGGTGGTGGCCGCCACCCACCGCGACCTGGAGGGCATGGTGGAGGAGAACCGCTTCCGCGAGGACCTCTTCTACCGGCTCAACGTGGTGCAGATGGAGCTGCCGCCGCTCAGGGCCCGGGGTGGGGACTGCCTGCTGCTCGCCCAGCACTTCATCGAGCACTTCGCCGCGCGCGCCAACAAGCGGGTGATGGGGCTCAACGAGGCCGTGGCCGAGCGGCTGATGAACTACAGCTGGCCGGGCAACGTGCGCGAGCTGCGCAACTGCATCGAGCGCGCGGTGGCCGTGACGCACACCGAGCGCCTCGCGGTGGATGACCTGCCGGAGAAGATCCGCGCCTGGCGCGCCTCGCACGTGGTGGTGGCCAGCGGAGACCCCTCCGAGTTCACCACGCTGGAGGAGGTGGAGCGGCGCTACATCCTGCGCGTGCTTGAGGAAGTGAAGGGCAACAAGTCCCTGGCCGCGCAGGTGCTGGGCCTGGACCGCAAGACGCTCTACCGCAAGCTCGACCGGTACAAGGCCGGAGGGGACTAGGCGGATGGCGCGCAAGCAGGACCCGTGGGTGGGCAAGGTCGTCGCCGGGCGCTACCAGGTGACGGGAATGCTCGGCAGTGGCGGCATGGGCACGGTGTACGAGGCCGAGCAGCTGGGGCTCGGCCGCGTCGTGGCGCTGAAGATCCTCCACCCGCACGTGGCCCAGACCCCGGGCGCCACGGCCCGCTTCCAGCGCGAGGGCCAGCTCATGGCCCGGCTCAAGCACCCGGGCGCCGTCCAGGTCTTCGACCATGGGCAGGAGGGAGACGACCTCTACCTCGCCATGGAGCGCGTGGAGGGCTTTCCCCTCGACGAGCTGCTGGACTCCTACGGCCTGCTCGAGGTGACGACCGCCGTGGAGCTGGCCGCGCGGGTGCTGGAGGTGTTGGACGCCGCGCACGGCGTGGGGCTCGTGCACCGGGACCTCAAGCCCTCCAACGTGATGATGGTGGGCGAGGTGTCCGCGCCCCGGGTGAAGGTGCTCGACTTCGGGCTCGCCGCGCTCGTGCACGAGGACAAGTCCACCCGGCTCACGGAGAAGGGCGAGGTGCTGGGCACGCCCGCGTACATGTCCCCCGAGAGCTGCCGCGGCGAGTCCGTGGACGCCCGCGCGGACCTGTACGCCGTGGGCTGCCTGCTGCACGAGCTGCTCGTGGGCCGGCCCCCCTTCGGCGATGGCGCCGACGCGGAGGTGATGAGCGGCCACCTCTACCGGCCCCCCACGCCCGTGCGTCAGCTCGTGCCCGAGCGGAACATCCCCGAGGCGGTGGAGTCCCTGGTGCTCGCGAGCCTCGCCAAGGCGAAGACCCAGCGGCCCGCGAGCGCGCGGGAGCTGGCCGCCCGGCTGCGCGAGGCCCTCCGGCCTCCCGTGCCCTCGACCCCTCCCGCCACGAGCGCGCCCCCCGTCGTCCCCGTGAAGGCGGCCCGGCCCGTGGGCGTCATCGAACCGGAGGGGGCCGGGCCCACGCACGGCGTCGGCACCGCGCTGGCGGTGGCCGGCTATCCGGTCGTCTTGCGACGCGCGGAGGACTCGCTGGAGGGCCTGGGCGCGCTGGTGGTGGTGCCCCGGGGCACCCACGCCCTGGAGGAAGCCCTGGCCCTGGCGAGCGCCCTGGCGAGCAGGCCCCAGGCGCCGCCCATCCTGCTGTGTGGCGGAGGGGATGACTTCTCGGTGGTGTCGCGGGCCATCGCCAGCGGCGTGTACGACTACGTCCCCCTCCCCCTGGATCCCACGGACCTGGCGCGCAAGGTGGGCCGGGCCCTGCGCGCGCGCCGCTGAGGCCCGCTTTCCGTAGGCATCCCGCCCGGGCCGTGGTGTCCTCCGGCGCTCCGGATGAACGACCTCACGCCCCTGCGCCCCGCGCTCGAAGCCGCACTCGGTGTCCTGCCGACCCTGGAGCCCCTCGTCCACGGTGACGACGCCGAGGTGGCGCGCCGTGTCCAGGAGCGGCTGCGGCGCGACCTGCTGCCCCGGCTCGGGGGAGGGGACACCCCGCTGTTGCTCGTGGCCATCGCCGGGCCGAACAACGTGGGCAAGTCCACGCTCTTCAACACCCTGGTGGGCGCCACGCTCTCGCCCGCGCGTCCCGAGGGAGGCCTCACCAAGCAGTGCCTCGCCGCCGCGCATCCGGAGACGTGGGCGGGCTCGCTGCGCGAGGTGCTCACCCGGCGCTACGACATCGTCCTCGTGGCCCCGGGAGACAGCGCCCCGGTGGACCAGGCGGGGCCCGCGGGCCGGCTCTACCTCGTGCTCGCCGAGGCCGTGCCGCGAGGCCTCGTGGTCATGGACACGCCGGACTTCGACAGCGTCTACCGGGACAACCGGGAGCGCGCCGAGGCGCTGCTCGTCACCGTGGACGTGCTCGTCTTCGTGGTGAGCCGGCAGACGTACCAGAACGCCGCCCTGGTGGACTTCCTGCGCAAGGCGGTGGGCCATGGCCACCCCTACCTGCTCGTCTACAACGAGGCCTCGCGCGAGGAGACCGCGCGGGGCCACCTGGAGAAGCTGGCCCAGGACGTGGGCCATCCGCCCCTCGCACGCTACCTCGCGCCGCACCAGCCCGAGGTGGAGGCCGGGGAGAAGCCGCTGGCCACGCACCCGCTCGACGAGGGCCCTCCGCTGTCGTCGCTGCTCGGTGACCCCGTGCACACGCGCGCCCTCCAGGCCCGGGCCCTCCAGGCCTCGCTGCGCGACGCGCGCGCGGAACTGGAGCAACTCACGCGCGCCACCCTCGCCCTCACCCAGGAGCCCGAGCGGCTCCGCGGTCGGCTGCGCCACGAGCTGCACGCGGCGGGCCGCGCCGCCGCGCTCCGGGCCATTCCCGCGGACGTGATGGTGGAGGCCTTCCGGGACGAGCTGGACGCGCGCAGCACCTTCCACCGCTACGTGCGCCTGCCCTTCCGGGGGCTCGCCACGGCCCTCACCTTCGTGTCGCGCCAGGTGCACCGCGCCTTCACCGGCCCCGAGCCCACCGTGCCGCCCGTGGAGCAATCCACCGAGGCCACGCTGCGCGATGGCGTGCGGCGGCTGGTGGAGGGGCTCGCCCCGGAGGTGGCCACGTGGACGGGCGATGCCCCCACGCGAGAGGTGCTGCGCGAGGTGCTGGGACCGGCCACCCTGGAGCGCCTGGAGGAGCCCCTGGGCTTCGAGACGCTCCAGGCGCAGGCGGGGGACCGGGAGGCGCTCTACCAGTTCTGCCGGGAGCTCGTCGGCACCGAGCTCACGGGAGGCCCCCGCGAGGAGCTGCTGCAGTCGCTCGCCACGCTCGTGTACTCGGTGCCCGCGGGCGCCGCCGCCGTGGTGACGGTGGTGACGGGCGGCCTGGGCCAGGACGCCGTCATCTGGGCGGGCACGCTCCTGTCCACGCCGCTGCTCGAGCGCTTCGTGGACCTGCTGGGCGCGGACGTGCGCGAGCGCGTCATCAACCGCTGGGCCGACTCGCACGGGGCCACCCTCGCCCGCGCCCTCGAGTCCCGCTTCTTCACGCCCCTGCTGACCCGGCTCGACGCCCAGGTCGAACAGGGCGAGCGCACCTCGCGAATCCTCGCCGAGACGACCTCGCGGATCGCCTCCTGAATTCCCGCCGTGTCAGACCGGTCGGGCATTCTGTGTTTCGCCGCGACACGCGGACCACGAGGCGGGTGGGAGTGCTTCGCACATGGGTTGTTCCGCGCGGTGGCGAGGGGGAGGCGGGGAGGGAACGGGCTCCGGAGGTGGAGTGAGCACGCGGGGACTGACTTCGGAAATAGGGTCGAGGAAATGACCTTTGCAGTCCTGTTCCAACAACCTGATGCGTCGTATTCCGCCGTGCCTACACTGTAGGGTGGGTTCAGGTATGGACAAGAAACTGGCGAAGACGATTGGAGAAGCCGCGCGGTCGGCCCGTCTGCGTGCGCAGCTCACCCAGGCGGATGTAGCCGAGATGGTGGACCTGGTGACCGAGGTCTACGGCCGCATCGAGCGTGGCGGCATGGTGCCGAGCGTTCCGACACTGCTGCGGTTGTGCCGGGCGCTGCGCATCTCCGCGGACGAGTTGTTGGGCCTGGCGGGTCCGGATGGCGCGCTCAAGTTGACCGAGCCGCCGAACGAACAGGGCGAGAAGCCCGAGGTGCGCGCGGTCCTGCGGGTGCTGCGACAGCTGGATTCCGGGCAAATCAAGCTGCTGGGTCGGCTCGCGGTGGCCTTGAAGAAGGAGTAGAGCGTCGACGAGTGGAGACCGGACCGCACGCAGGGTAAGCTTCCGTACCGCCCCCCATCAGTGACCCCGGCCGTTACTTGACCACAGAGGTTGGCCGGGGAATCCTGCGCCCCCGTGTCCGAGATCCTCTTCCGAAGATTGGCCCCCCTGGTGGCGATGGCGCTGGTGGCCCTCGCCCCGGCGGTACACGCCCAGGAGCCCGAGGACATTCCCCTCGACCCCGTGGTCGTCACTGGAGATCCGGTCGCCGCGTCACCCGACCAGCCCGGAACCGGTCTGTGCTCGACGTCGCGCTTCTCGACGCGCATCTCCACGGACTTCTCGCAGAGGCGCACCAGCTTCATCGGCAACCTCAACGACTTCCTGGACGCGGTCCCCAACGCGTCCAATCCGAACGTGCGCACCACCGCGGTGCTCCGCACGCTGCTGGATTTGTCGAACAACAACATCGACACCACCCGGACGAGCTACGGCGATTTCGCGAACGCCGTGCCAGGATGTCCGGAGGGCGGCTGCGGTTTCGCGCTGAATGGCAACAACTTCGGTTCTCGTCTGCGCGGTTACCTGAACGTCACCCCGGCCATGGTGGGGCGCCCAATCCACTTCGGCATCTACGCGGATGACGCCGTCGCGCTCACGCTCTACGACCGGCTGGCAGTCCCCTACGCCGTCATCAATCGACCTCCGAAGCTGGGCGAGGCCACGTGGCGCATCACCAACAGCGTCACCTTCCTGAAGTCCGGTCTCTACGGCGTCGAGTTGCTCTACGTGTCGTTGACTGAGAACGCCGCGCTCGAGATGTCCGTGTTCGTCGGCGATTTCTCCGACTTCCAACGAGGGGCGAACACCTCGCCCATCGTCCGGCTCAAGGAAGCGGGTTTCTCGCTCGTCGCCCCCACCTCGCTCTACCAGACGGAGAGCGGACGCCCGTCCTACCCGGACCTGAACCAGTGCCAGCAATGCAACCGGGAGGCGGCCAACAAACCTAGCAACAGCAGCTGCGGCCCGAGCTACTACTGCAATGGCGCGGCGCTGTGCGCGCCGTGTGACTCGGCCGTCTTCTGCGGTCCCAGTTGCTCGCCCTGTGGCCAATCCACGCCCGCGTGCGTCAACCGCAACGGCACCTTCACCTGCGCCGAGTGCACCAAGGACTCGGACTGCAAGAACGGCCGCTGCGACCCGGAGACCAACCAGTGCCGGGGCTGCAACACCGACGCGCAGTGCTCCAATGGCCAGCACTGCGACACCGAGGCGCACGAGTGCCGCGACTGCGTCACCAACGACCACTGCGGGCGCGGTCAGACGTGCGTCGACAACACCTGCCAGGCCTGCTCCGCCCAGGACAGCTGCGCGGGCACCTCCTGCAACTGCTGCCCCGGTGGACTCAAGTGCGCCTCGCCCACGCCGGGCGCCTCGCCCACCTGCGTGGAGTGCAGCAACGACAACGACTGCGCCGACGGCAAGCGCTGCGACGTGGCCAACGGCCGGTGCGTGACCAGCATCGCCGCCTGCAACACCTCCGAGCGCTGCGGCGAGCAGTGCGCCAAGTGCCCCACCGACCGCCCCTACTGCCTCGATGGGCAGGTGTGCGTCTCCTGCCGCTCGGACCTCGAGTGCGGGGACGGCAAGTTCTGCCTCAGTGGCGAGTGCGCCTCCTGCACCACGGACAAGCGCTGCGGCGCGCGCTGCGGCGCCTGTGACGCCGACAAGCCCTTCTGCCTCACCGACGGCACCACCACGGGCAGCTCCTGCGTGGGCTGCCGGGAGAACGCCGACTGTGGTCCGGGCGGCACCTGCGATACCGCCACCCATACCTGCTCGGCCACCACCTGCACCGTGACGTGTGGCGAGGGCAGCGTGTGCCTCGGCGAGGCGTGCGTGCAGTGCTTCGCCGATGCCCACTGCCCCTGCGGCGGCACCTGCGACACCGCGCTCAACGTCTGCACCACGTCGTGCAACGACAGCAACGACTGCCTCGGCACGGAGTACTGCTCGGCGCTCACCCAGCAGTGCGAGCCCGGCCGCCGCAAGCCCGGCACCGAGGCCGCCGGGGGCCCGCCGTGCTGCGGCGTCACCACCCAGGGCGCGCCCCTGGCGCTCGGCCTGCTGCTGCTCGCCGTGCTCCTCGCCCGGCGCCCCCGAGGCGAGGCATGAGCCGTCTCGCGGTCCTCCTGCTCGGGCTGCTCGTGGCCACCGGAGCCCCGGCCCAGGACACCGGCTTCGACGTCCAGGCCTTCCGCCCCCTTGGCGCGCCCCAGGATCTGGTCGGTGTCGGTCAGTCCCGGCCCCTCTCGCACCTGTCCATCTCCGGCGGCGCCTACCTCAACTTCTCGCTCAATCCGCTGGTGCTCGTCGTCTCGGGCACGGACGCCAAGGCGCTCGGCGTGGTGAACAACCGCCTCCAGTTGGATGTCATGGCCTCGGTGGGCCTGTTCGACTGGCTGGAGTTCGGCATCGACATGCCGCTCGTGCTCCTGCAGAACTCGGACAACCTGGAGGCCATCGGCACCGAGGGTTTCATCCGCTCCTTCACCCCGGCGGACCTGCGGCTCATGGTCAAGGGGGCCATTCCCGGCCTGCGCCGCACCGCGGACGAGACGGGCTTCGGCGCCGCGCTCGGCCTCGGCATGAGCCTTCCCACCGGACTCAAGGACGCCTTCGCCAGCGACGGCTCGGTCACGTGGAACCCCACGCTCATGACCGACTACCGCTTCGAGTCGGGCATCCTCGTGGCGCTCAACGCGGGCCTGTGGCTGCGCCCCGAGGCCCAGTTCGCCGGCGTGCAGTGGGGCAGCTCCGCCACCTTCGGCGCCGGGGCCGAGGTGCCGCTCTTGCGCGGCGCCGGCATCACCGCCGTGGGCATGTTCACCGGCAGCACCCTGCTCAACAACCTCCCCACCCAGCTCAAGCAGCTGCCCTCCGAGGTGCTCGTGGGCCTGCGCTGGTACAGCTCCCTGGGCATCACCCTCACCGTGGGCGGCGGCGCGGGCTGTGGCTGCTCGCTCACCTCGCCCACCCTGCGCTTCTTCACCTCGCTCATCTGGGTGCCCGCCAAGACGCGCGAGTGGGAGGCCATCGAGCGCTTCAAGGATCCGCCCGAGCCGCCCCCGCCGCCCCCGCCCAACGTGGACCCCGATGGTGACTCCGTCATCGGCGAGGCCGACCGCTGCCCGACCGTGGCCGGCACCGTGGAGAACGGCGGCTGTCCCGACACG
The DNA here is from genome assembly GCF_016904885.1 of Archangium primigenium. Classification (NCBI taxonomy): domain Bacteria; kingdom Pseudomonadati; phylum Myxococcota; class Myxococcia; order Myxococcales; family Archangiaceae; genus Melittangium; species [Archangium] primigenium. Next base: position 1,377,782 of record NZ_JADWYI010000001.1, on the reverse strand, counting down.
GACCTGGATGGCGATGGCGTGGTGGACCGGCTCGATCCCTGTCCGGCCGTCGCCGCCGGGCCCCGGGGCCGCAATGGCTGCCCGCTCGCGCGCGTGGAAGGCAACAAGATCATCGTGCTCGACCAGGTCCACTTCGCCACGGACCAGGACGTCATCCTCCCCGAGTCCTTCCCCATCCTCGAGGAGGTGGCCGAGGAGATGCTCCGGCACGAGGAGATCCAGCGCGTGCTCGTCGAGGCCCACACCGACGCGCGCGCCAACGACGCCTACAACTACGACCTGTCGCGCCGCCGCGCCGCGAGCGTGATGAACTTCCTGCTCGACAGCGGCATCGCCGTGGAGCGGTTGTGCTCGGCGGGCTTCGGCCGCAGCCGGCCCCTGGCCGCCAACGACTCCGAGGCGAACTGGGCGCTCAACCGCCGGGTGGAGTTCACCCTGCTGCCGCCCGTGCAGGGCCGGCCGCCGCCGTGCCCCCCGGATCCCGCCGCCGCGAGCCCCTCCCCGCCTTCCCGCGGCAAGGGGGGCAAGGCGTCCCCGCCCTTCACGCCGTGACGGGGCGGCGTCGCCTCCTCCGCCCTCCACCGCTCGTGCCCGCCACCATGCCTTCGGACGCGCTCACCCAGTCCTTGCGACACGCCATTGGAACCGCCGCCCGGGAGTCCCGGTTGCGGCTGGGCCTCACCCAGGAGGACGTGGCCGCCCGGCTCGACATGGCCACCGAGGTGTACGGCCGCCTGGAGCGCGGCACCGTGTCCCCGAGCATCTTCACCCTGCGCAAGCTGTGCGTGACGCTCGACCTGTCCGCGGACCGGATGCTCGGCACCGTGCACGCGGGCGCCCCGGCCCGGCCCCCGACGGCGGGGCTCCAGGCCCCGGAGTCCCGGCACCTGGGCCGCATGCTCGATCGCGCGCGCAAGCTGTCACCCCGCTCGATCCGGGTGCTGATCCAGCTCGCCGCGATGCTTCCCCAGAAGGGCCGCCTGAGGCCCCTGTCCCGCCGGGGCGGCGCGCGCTAGCGGCTGGCCTGCTTCACGTCGAAGACGACCTCGGCGGCCGCCTTGCGCCGGCCCGCGGTGGCCGTCACCACCGTGCGTCCGGGCCCCACCGCCGTCACCTGCCCCGTGGGGGACACCGTCGCCACGGACCAGTCCGAGCTGAACCAGGTGACGGGCACGTCGGTGACCGCCACGCTGCGGTTGTTGAAGGTGCGCGCCCGAAGCTGCTGCTTCTGCCCCACCTTGCCGAACACCAGGTGCGTGGGGTCCACCTCCATGCGCGCGAAGTCCGAGCGCACCACCTGCACCGACAGGTTCCGGCTCAGCGGCGGCACCGTCACGGTGATGGTCGTCTTCCCCGGCGCCACGCCCATCAACCGGCCGTTCTCCACCCGCGCCACGTCCTCGTCCGCCGAGGACCACGTGGGGGGCACGTCCAGCAGGGGCTTGCCCAGCTCGTTGCGCACCACCGCGGAGATGGCGACGGAGTTGCCCGCCAGGAGGAAGTCCGGGCTGTCCACCCGGATGTCCACCAGGCTGGGGATGGACACCTGGACCTCCACCTGGCCCCGGGCCTTGCCCGCCGCCACGGCGATGGTGGTCCGGCCCGAGCGGCGCGCCGTCACCACGCCGTCCTCCACCCAGGCCACCTCCGGCGACGAGCTGATCCACCGCAGCTTGGGCTCCTCGATGCGCTCGCCCTGGGCGTCGAACACGATGGCCTGCACCACCACCGTCTGCCCCGAGGCATGCAGGGGCTGGGTGCTGGGCATGGTCAACGAGAGGGCCTCGGGCGTGGCATGGCAGGCCCCGAGCAGGAGCAGGGACAACAGGAGCGGAAGACGGACAGGCATCAGACGAGGCTCGACGGAGGGGGGGCGGGCGGGCAGCAGGGGCCTCCACACGAACGGCGCGAGGGCGGGATGTATTTCGATACGTCCCCAAAACCCTCCTGGCAAGCCCTCGTCGGCTTCGGAATGCCTCCGCGCCCGCGCGCGGTTTCTCCTCGCGGGAGCTCCCCCCGGGGTGCTCGTGCCACGAGGCCAGCGCCGTGATCCACCATGTCTTCACTCTTCTGTCCCTGCTCCCCACACGGCCGCGCCGCGCCGCGGTCCGGCGGCTGATGGACGCCGTCTGGTCGCGCCGCACCACCGTGGACGTCATCGGACGGGAGCACGTGCCGGACGGCCCCTGCCTCTTCGTCTGCAACCACCTGTCCAACGCGGATGGCTTCACGCTCGACCGGGCGCTGCGGCCCCGGCGGGTGTACTTCCTCGCGGGCATCAAGCTGCGCGACACGGTGATGACCCGGCTGGCCACCGAGGTGGTGCACACCATCTTCATCCGGCCCAACTCGGCGGACATCGAGTCCCTCAAGCGCTCGGTCGAGACGCTCAAGGCGGGGCACTCGGTCCTCATCTTCCCGGAAGGGGGCCGCAGCCGCACGGGGGGGTTGCTGCCCGCCAAGCAGGGCGCCGCGCTCATCGCCCGGCGGGCCCGGGTGCCCCTCGTCCCGGTGGCCCTCACCGGCACCGAGCACTTCATGCCCATCGACGACCAGGACATGGGCCGCGAGCAGGTGCGCCGCGCCCACATCACCCTGCGCTTCGGCCCTCCCTTCCGCGTGGAGGAGTTGGCCGTGGACGCCCCCCACGCCGAGGATCCCCGGCAGGCGCTCGCCGACGCGATGATGCGGCGGGTGGCCGAGCTGCTGCCGCCGGCGTATCGAGGGGTCTACGGCGAGGGGGCGCCCCCCGCTCCGCCCCGGCCGCCCGTGCCGACCGAGCCCCCCGCGGCCCCGCGCTGACGCCTCACGCCTGGACGTACCGCCGGAGCCGACGCTCCCCTCCCGGCGGGGCCAGCTCCATGGGCGGCAGGTAGAGCCCCACCCGCTCGCGCGTCCACCAGGCCCCGGTGCGCCGGCGCGTCTCCCGGTCCGTCATCCGGTACTCGTGCAGCACGCCGCGCACGTAGCGGGGCGGGCGAGGGCCGAAGGGCGTCTGGGCGAAGAGGGCCTCCACCTCGGGCGAGCCCTCGAGCAGCCGCACCACGAGCGCCAGCAACCACCCCGGCGGCGAGCCCAGGGCCGCGAACCACATCTGCCAGTCCAGCCGGGGCTGATAGGGCGCCACCCGGGCAGGCGCCTCGTCCACGGCGTCCACCTTGTAGCGGAAGGTGTAGGGGTGCCACGTGTGGCCGTCGAGGGAGCCCTCCAGGGTGATCTCCGGCCGCCGCACCGTCATCACCGCGAACAGGCCATAGCTGTTCACCGCGCGCAGCGGCCGCGTCCAGGTGTCCACCACGTCCAACCAGCGCGGTGGCGTGGGCGGACGCGGCAGCCGGGCCAACAGCTCGTTCGCGCCCAGGGCCAGCAGGGGCGCCACCGCGACGGCGCCGCCCACGGTGCGCCACACCGGACGGGGACGGGCCCGGGGCGTGGCGGGCCACACCCGGCGCAGCGCCTCGTCATCCAGCAGCCACAGGCCGAGCACCGCCGACTGCACGTTGAAGAAGCCGTAGTTGCCCGTGAGGAAGATGAGGGCCTGCAGCGCGGACAAGAGGCCGAAGCCCGCGAACCGCGCGCGCCTCGGGGCGAGGACGAGCAGCGGCACGAGCGTCTCCAGCACGAGCACGCTCGCCGTGGAGAAGCGCCGCAGCCGGGGCGGCGTCTGGTGCGCGAGCCACCCCACCCGCGTGGGCAGCGGCGCGGTCTCGAAATAGAAGTCGCACGCGGTGAGCTGGCGCCACGTCGGGTCGCCGGACTGGAGCTTGGACAGCCCCGAGCCCAGGTACAGCCGGAACAGGAGCACCCGCCAGGCGGCCACCTCCCACGCGGACGGCTCCCAGCGGCCCGGACCCGGACGCCACCCGGCCGGCGCGGTGAGCGCCGCCAACAGGCCCATCTCCAAGAGCAGCGCGTCCCACTGGAAGGAGAGGAACTCCCGCCCCACCGACACATAGGACAGGTAGAGCGCCCACAGGGCGGCCAGCGCCGGCTGGGGCAGCACGCCCGCCATCACCGCCAGCGCCAGGGCCTGTCCCACGCGGGTGCCCCCGAGGAGTGCCCGGTCCGACGCGCCCCACCAGAACAGCGAGGGCACCTCCAGCCAGCGTCGGCGGCCCACCACCGCCCACCGGGGCGCGTCCACCACGTCCCGCACGGGCCGGATGCCCCGCGCGCCATGCAGCCCGAGCACCTGCCGCCCCAACGACGTGAAGGCGATGAAGTAGATGCCTCCCAGGGCCATGAGGAACGCCTGCCGCACCCGGCGGTGAGGCACGAACCGCTCCAATCCCCGCGTCTGTTTCCAGCCCATGCGCCACCTCCCCTCCCCAAGCTGGACTCGGCTCCGACCCCCGCCAGCCCGGTCGGTCCCCCCGCCTCGGGAGTAGCCAGGCGACCAGGCCGCCCCGGATTCCCTGGAATGGATGCCTATCTTTCCCCACATGAGCCAACCCAAGGAACGAGCCGAGCGAGTCGAGCAGGTAATTCCAGGTCTTTACCGGTGGAGTGTCCGGGATGATCGGATTGGTGGAGTGCGCAGCGAGGCCTATGCCGTGGTGGCCGAGGACGGCGCCGTCACCCTGATCGATCCCCTGCCCATCGAGGAGCGGGCCCTGAAGGAGCTGGGGCCGGTGGAGGCCATCGTGCTCACCGCCGGCAACCACCAGCGCGCGGCGTGGCAGCTGCGCCGCGTCTTCCGGGCACCGGTCTGGGCCCCCCAACACGCCTACGGCCTGGAGGACAACGCGGACATCACCTACGGCGCGGGGGACACGCTGCCCGGAGGCCTCGTGGCCTACCACACGCCGGGCCCCGCCATGTCCATGTACACGCTGTGGTTGGAGCGGCCCCGCAGCGTCGTCTTCGTGTCGGATCTGCTGACCCACGACACGCACGGCACGCCGCGCTTCATCGACAGCCAGTACCAGGACGAGCCCGCCCGGACGCGCACGAGCGTGCGGCGACTGCTCGAGAAGCTGCCCATCGACGTGGTCTGCTTCGCCCACGGCGCGCCCATCGTCGCGGACGCCGAGTCGGTCCTGCGACGGGCCCTGGTGGAGGACACCGAGTTCGCCCTCGAGTCCGACCACGTCTGAGTCGACTCAGGTGAGGCGACTCAGGGCTGGGCCAGACCCAGGCGGCAGCTCACGCCCGCCAGCGACAGCGACACCTCGTTGACGGACAGGGGCTGCTGCTTCACCTCCACGGGAGGCTCGCACCCGATGAGCTCCAGCGGCGCGCGCTCGGACTGCACCTGGCTGATGAACGTCCGGGTGCGCCGCGCCCACTGCTGGATGAGCGCTTCGCGGTAGTGCTCCGGGTCCTTCAATCGCGCGCGGGGATGGCTGAACGCCACGATCAGCCCCGCGTTGGCCCGCTCCGCCTGGCTCACCTCGCCGTCGGCCACGCGCGCCAGGGCCGCCACCAGCATCTCCCGGCCCCAGTAGTCCAGCGACTCGGGCATCGCCACCTCCAGCACGCCGTGCGCCACCACGTCGCTGTAGCCCACCTTGCGCGCCACCCACTCCAGCTCGCCCATGCGCACCACCGCCCCCGCGGGGCTCGCCCCCTTCGCCGCCGCGCCGTAGTGCTCGGCCGCCTGCTTGAGCCGGGGCAGGGCCTCCTCCAGGGACTCCGCCTCCTGGCGAAGCGTGAAGGCCACGAGCAGCACGTCTGGCCGCACCGTCATGCCCTCGGGCAGCGTCGGCTCCCCGGCCGCGTAGGCACCCCGCGAGCCCCCGGCATGCGCCTCCGAGGAGGACGAGCGGCCACACGAGACCCACAGGCAGAGCAGTACGCCACAAGCGGACCAGACTAGAGGACGTCGTTTCATCGCGCGCTTTCCGACGAGGGCCCGGAGGTCCCCCGGGGCCGATGCCGTCTGGAGTGGTACCGGATAGGCTCTCCGTCCGCCATGTCCTTTAACAGTGAAAAATACGCGACTCCCGTCCGCGAGTCGCCGCCGCTCCGGGCCGAACTCACCGTGAAGCCGGATGTCCTCCGCGTGCCCCTTTCGGCCTCGCTCGAGGCCGACGAGGCGGCTCCCCTGCTCGCCTCGCTGCGTCAAGCGTGCGAGCAGTTGCGGCGGCGCGTCCAGGAACGGAGCGGCACCGAGGTGAGCTTCCGGCCGCAGGACCTGCGCTTCGACCGGGGCGGCGGCTCCAAGAAGCTGGCGCTCACCGAGAGCGACACCCACCTGGTCACGCTCGAGGGCTGGCTGGAGCTGCCGCTCGCCGCGGAGCATGACTTCTGGGAGCGCGCCGCGCGCCTGGGCGCCCTGACGCGCGCCTGCCAGGAGGCCGAGGGGGACAGCCGCCAGTCACGCAAGCTGCCGCGATTCAGCTTCGGCGCCGCGCGGGCCCTCGTGGCCCGACCCGAGGCCCACCGCGACGAACTGCTGCGCCGCTACGTCGCCCGGGTGCGCGAGACGGCGGCGGCCCTGGGCTCGGCCGGGGTGCCGCTCACCGTGGTGGAGTGCGTGCCCGCCGGCGCCGTGGAGCAGACGACGCACTCGCTGGAGGAGGTGGGCTTGTCCCTGCCCCTCACCTGTCGCCTGGGCGAGGGCGGCGCCCCGAGCGAGCACCGCCCCCGGGAGTGACTCAGGGCTTCAGCGCGGGCGGCTGGCCGTCCAGCACGCACAGGTTCGTGCTCTCCTCGCAGACGATGGCGAACGCGGGATCCAGCGACGAGCCCGCGCGCGCCTGCTTGCAGATGGCCGGGTCGCGCACCTCGGCGCCGTTCTCCGTGCGCACGCACCGGATGGCGGGGAACACGCCCACGGCCTCGTAGGTGGCCGTGCAGTCGCCTTCCGTGTAGCGCAGCTCGCCCACCCACTGCGTGCCGGGGATGGCCGCCTGGCCCTGGATGCGCAAGCCGCTCCACGCATAGCTCAGCGTCGTGCCGGCATTGGTCTGCCGCGCCGCGGACATCGAGGGCACCTCGCACACGTTGTCCACGGGGTACTCGGTGGTGAAGGCGCCCGAGGAGGTGATGGACGCCGCCGGCTCCGCGCCCGCGAGCAGGAAGGCGGGCTTGAGCGCCAGGGTGGGCGGCTCGCCCGAGCCGGGGACACGGAAGGCCTGCGCGCCGACGATCTCCGCCTTCTTCTGCGCGCACACGCCCGAGCCCGACTTGAGCGTGAAGCGCACGGCATGCTCACCGCGGCCCACGGTGCACTGGGGAGGCGGTTGCTCGGCGCCGCAGGCGGCCAGCAGGGTCGCCAGGCCCAGGGGGAGCGTCCACGTGAGGATTCGTTGGGTCTTCATGGTGTGGTCGACTCCGGCTCAGAACGAGACGCGCGCGCCGATGCGGATGCTGCGCGGCGGCTGGTAGGACAGGGGCTTCTGGTAGTTGGGGTTGAGCGCGGGCGACTGGCCGTTGCGGTTCTTCACGTCCGGCAGGTCCGCGAGCGTGCCACCCACGAGCGCGTCGATGTTGTCCAGCGTGTAGACCTGGTCCTGACTGGTGACGGCCTGGAAGTTGAACATGTTGAAGGCGTCCAGGGTGACGGTGGCCAAGAGGCCCCGGCCCAGCTTGCGGTTGACGCCCAGGTGCGCGTCCACGCCGTGCACCCAGGGCAGCCGCCCGCCGCTGCCGCGCGGCAGGATGAAGGTGAAGCCGCTGCCGTAGATGTAGTGCGAGCCCGTCACGTTGAGCGGCGTGCCGGAGTTGCCCCGGTAGGACAGGCCCAGGTCCAGGCTGGTGTTGGAGTCGATGACGAACTCGCGCGAGCCGAACACCTTGATGTTGTGGGTGCGGTCCAGGGGCAGCACGCCGGACTTGTTCTCCATCATCCCGATGAGGTCGAAGTCGGAGGTGACGTTGGGGGCGAGCTGGTTGTTGTCCGGGCGGTAGAGGCCCGAGTAGTTGCCGCGCAGGTACGAGTACGTGTAGCTCACCTGTGCGAGCCACAGGTCCGCGAACGCCTTGTTCAGGTAGACGGCCACCGCGTCGTAGTCGCGCACGGCCTTGGGGAACGCCGCGCCGATGCCCCGGCCCGGGTTGCCGATGAAGTAGTTGGTCGTCTCGTTGATGGACATGTCCTCGATGACGTCGTTCATCGTGCGGCGGGTGTAGTTGACGCCCAGCGTCGCGCGCGGGAGCACCTCGTACTCGCCGCCCAGGACGAGCTCGTTGGAGGACTGCGGCCTGAGCGAGGGATCCACCGGGCTGTTGATGGCGAAGGTCTGCGTGTACTGGCGGCTGATGCCCGTGCTGGTGCCGGCCGGCACGGGGATGTTCGCCGGGTCGCGGCACTCGGTGTAGGGCGCGGACTGGGTGAGCGGATCACACCCGGGGCCGCCGTTGATGGGCGCGCGGCTGCGCGTGGCCGTCAGGCGGGTGATGTTGGAGAACTGGGAGTTGACCATGGCCAGCACCGAGTTCTGGTAGTAGCGCGCGTAGCTGGCGAACAGCTTGGAGCGGCCCGTGCGGGTGAAGTCGTAGACGAGGCCCACGCGCGGGGAGATCTGGTTGGGCAGCTCGAACGCCACGTTGCCGCCCGTGCCCACCACCGTCTGCGTGTCGTAGCGCAGGCCGGCGTTGAGCGTGACGCGGTCGAGGATGCTCCAGCTGTCCTGGAGGAAGGCGCCCACGGCGTTGGCCCGGGTGGAGGTGGGCACGAACGCCTGGTAGACGGCCTGGTCCGGCCCGGTGAGGTAGCCGAAGGAGCGGAAGTCCACGAAGGAGTTGCCGTCCACCGCCTCGTTGTAGAGCACGCCGCCGGAGTAGGCGCGCGTGTCCACGTTGGTCATGATCTCCACGTCGGCGCCCGCCTTGATGACGTGGTGGCCGAGCGCGTTGAGCAGGTAGGTGCCCACGACGTTGGCCTGGTAGCGGTCCACGGTGCGGTCCAGCAGGAAGCCGGGGCCGCCGAGCAGGTAGCTCGCCACGGGGCAGCGCACGGCGTTGCGCGTGCCGGCGGGGTCACACACGGACGGGTCCGGCAGCACCTCGAAGTCGTTGATGGAGTAGTAGCGCGGGTCGGCGGCGGTGCCGGTGCGGCGCATGTTGAACTGGGCGACGCCCGCCAGGCCCGCGCTGCTGCCCAGGGCGCTGCCGTCCACGGGCAGCGTGTCGTCCGTCTGGTGGTGCCAGCCCGCGTTCACGTCCAGCAGCACGCGCTTGTCCAGGAACGAGGAGGACAGCTTGAGGGCGATGTCGCGCGCGCTCTGGTTGTAGCGGTGGGCGAGCGCCTCGTAGCGGCCGTTGAGGGTGTCCGTCTCGATGAGCCCGCTGTCGATGTTGTAGCCGAAGCGGCCGTTGCCTCCCGAGGCGGACGGCGTGCCCGTCACCGACAGGGTGAGGCCGTGGTCGGGGTGCACCTGCCAGGTGAGCTTGCCGATGTACTGCAGCGAGCGCTGGTCGGCGAAGTAGCGCCGGAAGGTGCCGTCGATGGACTCCGTCTGGGAGAAGCCGTTGGCGTCCTTGACGGGCCGGCCGTCCTCGCCCAGCACGAAGGCGTTGAGGTTGCGGTCGAGCGCGCGGCGGGTGAAGGACGGGGCCACGCCGGCGAAGAACCACAGCTTGTCCTTCACGAGCGGGCCGCCGAGCGTGCCGCCGAAGTCCCCCAGGTTCCACAGCCGCTGGGTGGTGGTGATGACGCTGCCCTGGCTCAGCACGCGCGTGGGAGTGCCCTCGAAGGCGCCCGGCGTCAGGTTGCCGAACACCGAGCCGTGGAACTCGTTGGAGCCGGACTTGGTGACGGCCGTCAGCACGCCGCCCGTGGAGCGCCCGTACTCGGGCAGGAAGCCACCGGTGATGATGTTCACCTCCTGGATGAACTCCACCGACAGCGGCGTGCCGAGGGTGCCGAGCGCCGGGTTGCCCGTGGACAGACCGTCCACCTGGAAGCCGTTCTCCGGCGAGGTCGTGCCATTGAGCGACACGCCGTACGCATCCGTGGTGGCCGTGGGGGCGAAGTCCGCCAGGCTCTCGAAGGAGCGCGACGCGCTGCCCTTGGAGCCGGGGCGCACCGTGGCCAGGCGGTTGATGAGATCCTTGTCCACGCTCACGCCCGTGCGGGTGGAGCCCACGTCCACGGACGGCGGCACGCCCGCGACCTGGATCTCCTCGTTGAAGCCCTCGGGCAGCAGCTCCGCGTTGAGCCGGATGGTGCGGTTGAGGCGCAGGGCCACGTCCGTGCGCTGGAAGGGTTTGAACCCCTCGCTCTCGAAGCGCAGCGTATAGGTGCCGGGAGGCAGCTGCGGGATCCGGTAGAGGCCCGAGGCATCGGTGACGGCGAGCTGCTCACCCTGGACGCTGGGCGAGGTCGCGGTCACCACCACGTCCGGAACGGGTTTCTTCGTCTCGGCGTTGAACACGGTGCCGGTCAACACAGACGTGTTCTGTTGCGCCAGGGCGGAGGACACTCCCAGGCCCACGCCCACCACCAGCGCGGCCATGAGGACGCGCCTCAGGGTACTTTCGAGATGTCGGATCAAAGAACGAGCCCCTCAAATTGCCGGGCACCGCGCGCTCCATGCTCGCCGATGCCGCAGTGCGTCTTGCTAACAGAGACGTTCGACCAAAAACAAGGGAGGGCCTGAAATCCGGCTCCATTGCCATGCTTCGGGGGTGCGTGACATGAAGCAGGCGCCATGTCCTTTCTGCACGAAGCGCTGATCTTCCTCACGGCCGCCGTGGTGTCCGTGCCCTTGTTCAAACGGCTCGGATTGGGCTCGGTGCTCGGCTATCTGGCGGCGGGCGTGGTGATAGGCCCCTGGGGAGTGAAGCTCGTCAGCAACGTGGAGAACATCCTGCACTTCTCCGAGCTGGGGGTGGTGTTCCTCCTGTTCCTCATTGGCTTGGAGTTGCAGCCCTCGCGGCTGTGGGCGCTGCGCCGCTCGGTGTTTGGGTTGGGCGGGGCGCAGGTGATGGGCACGGGCATCCTGCTGATGGGCGTGGGCATGGGGGTGCTCGGGCTGCCCCCGGCCGCGGCGCTCATCGCGGGGTTCGGCCTGTCGCTGTCCTCCACCGCCTTCGCGCTGCAATTGCTCACGGAGAAGAACGAGCTGACCACGGAGCATGGCCAGGCGGCCTTCGGCATCCTGCTGTTCCAGGACCTGGCGGTGATTCCCCTGCTCGCGCTCCTGCCCTTCCTCGGCGAGCCCCTGGCGAATGCGCCCGTGCAGTCCGGCTGGGTGTCCGCCGCCAAGGTGGTGGCGGTGCTGGCGGCGGTGATCATCGGCGGCCGCTACGTGCTGCGGCCGGTGCTGCGCTCCGTGGCGTCCCTGCACAGTCAGGAGCTGTTCACCGCCACGGCGCTGCTCGTGGTGGTGGGCACCGCGCTGCTCATGGCCCAGGTGGGCCTGTCCATGGCGCTCGGCGCGTTCCTCGCCGGCGTGCTGCTGGCCGACTCCGAGTACCGCCACGAGCTGGAGGCCGACATCGAGCCCTTCAAGGGCCTCTTGCTGGGCCTGTTCTTCATCGCCGTGGGCATGTCGGTGAACCTGGGGCTGCTCGCGGAAGCGCCGCTGCGCGTGGCGGCGCTGGTGGTGGGGCTCGTGCTCATCAAGGCGCTGGTGCTCTTCGGCCTGGGCTTCCGTGTCTTCAAGAGCCAGGAGCCCTCGCTGAGCCTCGCGGTGGCCATCTCCCAGGGCGGCGAGTTCGCCTTCGTGCTCTTCGGGCTCGCGGTGGGCTTCCGGGTGATGGACCCGAAGCTGTCCGACCTGCTGGTGGGCGTGGTGAGCGTGTCCATGGCCGTCACGCCGCTGCTCTTCGCCGCCTACGACAAGCTCGTGCGGCCGCGCCTGCGCCGCGCGGAGAAGCAGCGCGCGTTCGACGTGTCCCCCGAGGAGGACCAGCCCGTCATCATCGCGGGGCTGGGGCGCGTGGGCCAGGTGGTGGCGCGGCTCCTGCGCGCGCGCCGCATCGGCTTCACCGCCCTGGACATCAACGCCGAGCACATCCAGTTCATCACCAAGTTCGGCAACACCCACGTCTTCTACGGCGACGCCTCGCGCCTGGAGCTGCTGCGGGCAGCGCGCGCGGACAAGGCGCGCGTCTTCGTGCTGGCCATCGACGACGTGGAGGCCTCGGTGCGCACGGCGGAGACGGTGCGCCAGCACTTCCCCCACCTCGCGCTCTTCGCCCGCGCGCGCAACCGCCAGCACGCCTACCGGCTGCGCGCCCTCGGCATCACCCACATCATGCGCGAGACGTACGCGGGCAGCCTGGAGCTCACCGGCGACGTGCTCGAGGCGCTCGGCTTCTCCTTCAGCGAGAGCAAGAGCACCGTGGAGCGCTTCCGCCAGCACGACGAGGCGCTGCTCGAGTCCACCTACCAGCACCAGGGCGACGTGGAGAAGCTCGCCCAACTGGCGCTCAAGGCCCGCGAGGAGCTGGAGCAGCTCTTCGACCGCGACGCGCGCGAGAAGACGCTCTAGGAGAGCGACTTGCCCTCGAGCGCGGCGTCGAGGGCCGCCTTGTCCAGCCCCCCCTCCCACCGGGCCACCACCACCGTGGCCACGGCGTTGCCGATGAAGTTGGTGAGCGAGCGGCACTCGGACATGAAGCGGTCCACGCCCAGGATGAGCGCCATGCCCGCCACGGGCACGGTGGGCACCACGGACAGCGTGGCCGCCAGGGTGATGAAGCCCGCGCCCGTCACGCCCGCGGCCCCCTTGGAGCTGAGCATCGCCACGAGCAGGAGCAGCACCTGCTGGCCCAGGGTCAGGGGCGTGTTGGTGGCCTGCGCGATGAACAGCGCCGCCAGCGTCATGTAGATGTTGGTGCCATCCAGGTTGAAGGAGTAGCCGGTGGGCACCACCAGCGCCACGATGGGCTGGGGGCAGCCCGCGCGCACCATCTTCTCGATGAGGTTGGGCAGCGCGGACTCGGACGAGCTGGTGCCCAGCACGAGCAGCAGCTCCGCCTTGAGGTAGCGGATGAGCCGCAGGATGGAGAAGCCGTTGAAGCGCGCCACCGCCCCCAGGATGACGAGCACGAACACCGCCGACGTCGCGTAGAAGGTGAGCACCAGCGCCGCCAGGTTCGCGATGGCGCCGATGCCGTACTTGCCGATGGTGAAGGCGAACGCGCCGAACGCGCCCACTGGCGCCACCTTCATCAGGATGCCCACGAGCTTGAAGAAGGCGATGCTCAGCGAGTGCAGGAGGTCCACCACCGGCCGGCCCTTCTCGCCCACGAGCGACAGCGCCACGCCGAACAGGATGGAGACGAAGAGCACCTGGAGGATCTCCCCCTCGGAGAAGGCGCTCACCACCGTGGTGGGGATGATGTTGAGCAGGAAGGACGTCAGGTGCTGCTCGTGCGCCTTGGTCGCGTAGCCGGACACCGACCCGGCATCCAGCGTGGCCGGGTCGATGTTCATCCCCGCCCCCGGCCGCACCACGTTGGCGATGACCATGCCCACCACCAGCGCGAGCGTGGAGAAGGTGAGGAAGTAGGCGAACGCCTTGACGGCCACGCGCCCCACCTTGCCCAGGTCATGCGAGCCCGCGATGCCCGTCACCACCGTGAGGAAGATGACCGGCGCGATGATCATCTTCACCAGCTTGATGAAGCCATCGCCCAGCGGCTTCATGGACGCGCCGAGCGAGGGGAAGAAGTGGCCGAGCAGCGCGCCGAGCGTGATGGCCACCAGCACCTGGACATACAGGTGCCGGTGGAGGCCGACCCGGGGCGCGGGCGCCTGGGACAAGGACGGGAAAGTCATCGCGTCAGCCTAGGAGCGCGCCTGGGAGCACACCACCCTCCCGTCTCCCCCCGTGTACTCCCCAACGCATGACGCGCGGCGTCAGCGCTCGGGGCCATTCCGCGCTGGGCAGGGGCGCGCGGCTTGGCGAGGCTCGGCGCCGTGGACGATACCCTGCCCGACTCCGAGTCCTTGGAGCGCCTCCTTTCCGACGCGCGCCAGTTGCCCGCGCTCCAGCCCCACGCGGCCCGGCTGGAGCGCCTGCGCCAGGACTACGCGCGCGGACATGCACGGCGAGAGGTGCCGCTCACCGTCGCGCTGGTGGGCGCCACGGGCGCGGGCAAGTCCACCCTGCTCAACGCCCTGGCCGGCCAGGCGCTCGCGCGCGAGGGAGAGGATCGGCCCACGAGCACCGCCGCCACCGTGTTCGCCCCCGAGGGGCTCGCGCTGGAGGACCTGGGCCAGGTGGGCGCGCGCGTGGTGCGCTACACGCCGGGGCCTCGGGGCCTGTGGAGCGGCCAGGTGTTCATCGACACGCCGGACCTCAACAGCGTGGCCACGGCGCACCGCGAGGTGGCGCGCGGGGCGCTGGAGCGCGCGGACGTGGCCCTCGTCGTCATGCACCGCGGCAGCGTCGCCGAGTCCTCCCAGGCCGAGTTCCTCGCGGAGTTCGCCCGGCGCCGCGCACTCGTGTTCCTCATCAATTTCGCGGACGAGCTGTCGGCCGAGTCGCGCGAGGCCCTCAAGTCTCAGGCGCGTCGGCTCGCCGCGGAGCGCTACGGGCTGGCGCTGGAGGCCGTGCCCGTCTTCGCCATCAGCGGCCGCGCGGCGCAGCAGGGGCAGGATCCATCCGGCGAGTTCGGCGCCCTGCTCTTCCACCTCCAGTCCCTGGCGAGCGAGACGGTGGCCGAGCGGGTGCGGCGCGACAATGCCCGGGGCGCGCTCACGGAGCTGGGCACGCGGGTGGAGGGCGCGCTGAAGGAGACGGAGGACACGCTCGCGCGGGCGGGCGCCGCGCTGGCCGCGGGCATGGGCCGGGCCGCCACCGCGCTGCGCGAGGACTTCGACGCGCGGCTGGTGCTCGCGCAGGGCCACCTGGCCTCGGAGGTGCGGGAGCAGGCCGCGGGGCGCTTCTGGGGCCCGGCCGCCTGGGGCATGCGGCTGTCCACCGCGGGCGTGGGGGGGCTGGGCGCGGCCACGCTGGTGGCCCGGCGCAACCTGCCGGTGGGGCTCGCGGTGGCGGCCACCACCACGGTGCTGGACGCGGTGCGCGAGCGCACCCGGGCGCGCGCCGCGGAGACGGCGGTGGTGGAGCCCTTCGAGGACGACCTGGCGGTGGAGTCCGCCGCGCGCGCCTCGCTCACCGAGGCGCGGAGCCTCGCGTACGCGGGGGGCCTCACCCCGGAGGCGCTGGGCCTGCCGGACCTGGACACCCTGCTCGCGGAGCTCAAGGCGGCGCGCGCCAGCGCCTGGCGCTACACGCTCACCACCGCGGTGGCCGGGGCCGTGGCCCGTTGGTGGCGCACCGCGCGCTGGCTGCTGCTGCCGCTTATCAACCTGCCCCTCTTCGCGCTGCTCGCGCACGTGGGCTACCGCGTGGTGCGCGCCTACGTGGAGGGGCCCCTGCTCGGCGTGGACTACTTCCTCAACGCGGGCGCGCTCTTCGCGCTGCTCGCGGGCGCGGGCGCGCTCTTGGCCTCGGCGAGCCTCGCCGGCACCACCCGCGCCGTGCGCCGCGCGGGCCTGGAGCGCTTCGGCGTCTTGTTGGAGGCCCTCGGCGCGCGCTTCGGTGAATCGGTCCAGGGCGGGCTGCGCTCCGGCCGCGAGGCGGCGCGCGCCCTGCTCCGGCTGCGCTGACTGGCCGACACCGTGCCTGTCCTGGCGCCCCGGTAGTCAAACCCGCGTCCATGGCCATCATGGAACCGCCGCTGTAGGGGCAGGGGTGGGGAACGGGTGGCGGCCGGAGTGCCAGGCAGGCCCTGTGCGGGAAGGAACGCCTTCCCCCCCCGCGCCCCGCCAGACGGGCACTCCTGACAGACCGACGCCCCGGCCCTCCAGTGGCCGGGGCCCGCGAAGCGGAGAGCGCCCCGTCATGAGCCAGAGCGAGCGTCAGGCCCGACCGCCCGAATCCCCCCGTCTTCCCCAGCCCGCGCGGCCGCCGCCGCTCGTGCCCGGGCTGTGGCTGCGGCACTACGAGCTCATCCGCGAGTTGAGCGGCGAGCGCCGGGGCCGGGCCTTCCTCGCGCGGGACACGCGCATGGGCCGCCGGGTGCTGCTGTTGTTCCCGCGCCTGCCGGACATGGACCTCACCCAGGTCACCGCGCGCCTGGTGCACGAGCACATCGCGGCCCTGCACGAGGTCGGTCAGTACGCGGGCGGCCCCTTCCTGGTGCTCGAGTACCTGCAGGGCCAGACGCTGCGCGCACTCGTCCAGCGCAAGCGCCTGCCCCCGGCGCGCGCCGTGGAGTGGATGGTGCCCGTGGTGCGGGCGCTCGCGTTCGCGCACGCCCAGGGCGTCGTCCACCACGACCTCAAGCCGGAGAACGTCTTCGTGACGGACACGGGCGGCATCAAGGTGCTCGACTTCGGCGTCTCGCGGCTGTTGCGCGGCGAGTCCCTGCCGCGCGACGTGCCCTGGCGCACGAGCGACGGCGGCGGCCTGCTCGACGACAACGGGGAGGACCTCACGCGCCGGGGCGCGCTGCCGGACAGCCTCGCGTACCTGTCCCCGGAGCAGTGGGGCAACGGCGGGGCGGTGGACCACCGCACGGACCTGTGGGCCGTGGGCATCATGCTCTTCCAGATGCTCTCCGGGCAGCACCCGCTGGGGGTGCTCGGCGGCAAGGATCCGTCCGTGACGGGGCGGCTCACCGAGCCCATGCCGCGCCTGCAGACGCTCTTTCCCGCGCTGCCCCGGGGCCTGGCGGCCGTGGTGGACCGCTGCCTCCTGAAGGACCGGGAGGAGCGCATGCCGGACGCGGCCACGCTCCTTGGCGCCCTGGAGCCCTTCCTGCCGGGCCAGGCCGGGCGCGAGCTGTACGTCGACCAGTGTCCCTACCCGGGGCCCTCGGCCTTCCGGGAGGGGGACACGGACCACTTCTTCGGCCGCGCCCGGGAGATCGCCGCGCTCACGCAGCGCCTGCAGGAGCGGCCGCTGCTCGCCGTCGTCGGGGCGCCGGGCACGGGCAAGACGTCGCTCGTGCGCGCGGGGCTCATCCCCGCGCTCGGGCGCTCGGGCGTCGAGTGGGACACGCACGTGCTGCGCCCCGGCGCCCACCCGCTGGCGGCCCTGGCCCGGCTGCTCGAGTCCCTGGAGAACCCGTCCGACCCGCCCGCCCCGGACAGCCCGCGGCAGCGCGAGCTCGTGCGGCGACTGGCCTCCGAGCCCGGCTACGCGGGCAACGCCCTGCGCGCCAACGCCCGGTGCAACCACCGCAAGATGCTCGTCTTCGTGGACCCGTTCGAGGAGCTGTACACGCGCGGGCCGGACGCGCGCGAGCGCCGGGCCTTCCTCGCGTGCCTGGCGGGCATCGCCGATGACGTGTCATCCCCGCTGCGGCTCGTGCTCGCGCTGCGCTCGGAGTGGATGGACCGCGTGGGCGAGGACGAGCGCTTCCTCGCGGAGCTCACCCCGGGGCTGTTCCTGCTGGCGCCCCCCGCGCGGGACGAGCTGCGCGAGGCCCTGCTGCGGCCCGCCGAGCGCGCGGGCCACCTCTTCGAGGCGCCCGAGCAGGTGGAGGACTTGCTGCACGCCCTGGAGGGCGCCCCCGACGCGCTCGCGCTCTTGCAGTTCGCCGCCACCACCGCGTGGGACACGCGTGACCGGGAGGGCCGCCGGCTCACGCTCGGGGCGGCGCGGACCCTGGGCGGGCTCACCACGGCGCTCGGGCGCGCGGCCGACGCCGTGCTCACGGGGCTGTCCACGGCCGACCATGCCCTGGCGCGGATTCTGTGCACCCGGCTGGTGACGGCCGAGCACACCCGGCTCCCGGTCTCCACGGAGGAGCTGGGCGCCCTCACCGGCGCGCCGGGGGAGACGTGGCGACTGGCCGAGGTGCTGGTGCGCACCCGGCTGCTGCGGCTGCGCTCCGGTGGGGACGGGGACCCGGACACGGTGGTGGAGCTCGCCCATGACGCCCTGCTCCAGGACAGCGCCGTGCTGCGCCGCTGGCTGGACGAGCGCCGGGAGGACACGACGTTCCTCGATGACCTGTACCAGGCGGCGCTCACCTGGCGGGAGCACGACTCCATCCCGGGTCTGCTGTGGCGGGACGAGCGGCTGGAGGAGGCCCGGCGCTTCCTCGCGCGGCGCGCCACCGGGGAGCTGCCGCCCCTGCAGCGCGACTTCCTGGACGCCGCGTTCGAGCGGCGGGCGCGGCGGGCGCGGCGGGCGCGCAACCGGCGCCTGCTCGGCGCGCTCTCCCTGGGGGTGTTGGGGCTCGCGACGGCGGTGGCCGGGAGCTTCGCGCACGAGGCCCGTCAGGAAGCCACGCTCCAGGCCGAGCGGGCCCGGATGGCCGAGGAGGAGGCCCGGCGGGCGGAGGAAGGCGCCCGCCGGGTGGAGGCCTCGGCCCGGGCGGAGGGGCTGCGCGCCCACGAGACCCTGCGCACCGCGCGCGTCGAGGAGCGCGAGTGGCTGGAGGCGCGGCGCTCCCGGGAGGAGACGGAGCAGGAGGTGGTGCGGCTCGCCGAGGAACTCCTCCAGCAGAAGGAGACGTTCGTGTCCGAGCTGCGGCGCACCCAGCGGGCGCGGCGGCGGGCCCAGCAGGCGCGCGTGGAGGAGTTGCTGCGGCACGAGCGCGAGCGGGTCCAGGGCTTCAAGGAGCGCCTGGACCCGGTGCTCGAGCGGCTGCGCGAGCGGCCCGTGGAAGCGAGCCGCCCGGCCGAGGAGGACCAGCCCTAGTTCGCGCCGCCCGAGCCGTCGTCGAAGGCCTGGGCGTTGGGCGGCGTGCGCAGCGTGTTGGCCGCCGGGCGCGCCACGCGCTCGAGGATCTCCTTGGCGCCGGGAGGAATACCGCCCGAGGCCTGCTCGCCCTCGTTGGTGGACACCACGGGAGCCAGGGGCTGCGAGGCCCGGCGCTCGTCGTTGGTGGCCATCATCGGCAGCTCGCCCGTGTTGCCGCACACGGGCGCGGCGACGAGGGTGTCGCGCATGGGGTCGCCGTACCCGGCGATGCGCGCCGGCACGGACGGGTTGTTCCACCCCGGGCCCTGGGTGCTGGCCACCTTGAAGTGCAGGTGGGGGCCGCAGGACCAGCCCGTGTTGCCCGAGTACCCGAGCAGCTGACCCTTGCGCACCGTGTCGCCGGGCTTCACCACCACGGCGCTGAAGTGCAGGTACTGGGTCTCCACGTTGCCCGCGTGCTCCACGACGACGTAGTTGGCGAACGAGGCCATCTTCGGATCACACGCGCCCTGGGTGCTGTCACCCCGCGCCATGCGCACCTTGCCGTCCTGTGCCGAGACGATGGGGGTGCCGATGGGCATGCGGAAGTCCCAGGCGTACGTGTCATTCTGCAGGTGACTGCCCGTGTCGTGGCCCTGGCTGACCGGGAAGACCCGGCCACAGGCGAACGGCACGCCCATCTCGGGGGCCACGGTGTTGCGGGTGGGGGGGACGACCGGAGCGGAGGCGAGCAGGAAGATCGTGGAAATGATCATGGGGGCCGCGCGACAACGGAAGGGTGCCTAGGCACTATTCCAGAAACCGCACCCCCTCGCGCCCCGCCGGAAAATCTACAGGCCGCTCCACCTGGAGAGCAGACGGCCGGGCGACGAGGCCCCGCGCCCCGTGCGCAGGAGTCCGCCATGGCCCGCTCGAGCTCCTCCCTCGACGACACGCTGGAGTTGTTGAAGCCCTTCGGGCCGGTGCACGCGCGCGCCATGTTCGGCGGCTGGGGCCTGTTCCAGGCCGGGCGCATGTTCGGGCTCATCCTCGACGGGCGGCTCTACCTGAAGACGGATGACACCTCGCGCGCCGCCTTCGAGGCCGCCGGAGGCGAGCCCTTCGTCTACGACGGCGGCAAGGGCCGCCAGGTCACCCTGTCCTACTGGACGCCGCCGGCGGAGGTCGCGGACGACGCCCATGCGCTGCTGCCCTGGGTCCGCCGCGCCGCCGAGGCCGCCCTGCGCGTGGCGAACCAGAAGGCGGCGAGGAAGACCGTCAGGCGGCCGAAGCGCGCCTGACGGCGGGGGACGGCTCAGGCGGCGCTCTTCTCGCCGCGCTTCTCCGCCTCGCGGTAGAGGGTCTCCACGTCATCGCCGTAGCGCTTGAGCACGCTGCGGCGCTTGAGCTTGAGCGAGGGGGTGAGCATGTCGTTGGCGGTGGTGAAGTCCTCGGACACCAGGAGGAAGTGCTTGGGCTTCTCGTAGCCCTTCACGTCCTTGGTGAACTCGGCGATCTGCTCGCGGTAGAGCTGCTGCACCTCGGGCAGGGTGAGCAGCGCGGGCATGGCGGTGCTCAGGCCCTTCTCCTCGGCCCACTTGGTGAGCGAGCCCATGTCCGGGACGATGATGGCCGTGTTGAAGGGCTTGTTCTGCCCGTGCAGCATCGCGTTGACGATGAACGAGGAGAGCTGGAGCGACTGCTCGATGGGCGCCGGCGACACGTACTTGCCGTTCTCCAGCTTGTACTGCTCCTTGATGCGGCCGGTGATCCACAGGAAGCCGTCGTCATCCAGGTAGCCCATGTCGCCGGTGCGGAAGCCGTGCTCGGCGGTGAAGGCCTTGGAGTCCTCGTCCGGCAGGTTGTAGTAGCCCTGCATGACGTTGTGGCCGTAGGCGACGATCTCCCCCTGCTTCGGGTCACCCGTCTCGGTGCGGTCGATCTCCACGCGCGTGCCGGGCAGGGCCTTGCCCACCGAGCCGATCTTCCGGTTTCCCGGGAAGTTCGCCGTGGCGATGGGGGACGTCTCGGTGAGGCCGTAGCCCTCGTAGACCGTGATGCCCAGGTTGTCGATGAACTCGGCCACCTCGCGCGAGATGGCCGCGCCGCCGCTGAAGGCGTACTTCATCCGGCCGCCGAAGCGCGCGCGCACCTTGGAGAAGACGACCTTGTCGAAGAAGGAGTGCTGCAGGTCGAGCAGCAGGCTCGTGCGCTTCTGCTCGGCGAGCGCCTTGCGCTGCTTGGCCACCTCGATGCCCAGGGTGAACAGCTTCTTCTTGAGCCCGGACTCGGTCGCCATGCGCTTCTGGAGCGCGTCGTAGATGCGGTTGAAGATGCGGGGCACGGAGAAGATGAGCGTGGGCTGCACCTCGGCCAGGTTCTCGATGATCTTCTCGGTGGACTCGGCGATGGCCATGGACGCGCCCATGGAGTACAGGCCGTGCAGTTCCACGGACTGACCGAAGACGTGCGCCCAGGGCAGGAACGCGAGCGACCGGTCGTTGTCCGACATGGGGAAGATCTGATGCATGGCGGCCACGTTGTTGGCGATGTTGCCGTGGCTGAGCTTCACGCCCTTGGGATTGCCCGTGGTGCCCGAGGTGTAGATGAGGCCACAGAGATCCGTGGGCTTGGGCGACGCGGCCTTCTGGGGCGCCGCGGAGCCCTGGGCGAGCACGCCCGCGAAGCTCTGGGGACCTTCACCGGCGAAACAGATGACGTGCTCGAGCGCGGGCAGGGATGATTTGAGCGCCGAAATTTTCTTGGCAATGGCCTCGGTGGCGGCGAACACGACCTTGGCGCCACAGTCGTTGAGGATGTAGTGCCACTCCTTCTCCTGCTGCTGCTCGTACATGGGCACGTAGGCGGCGCCGAGCGTGTACGAGGCATACGCGCCCACCGCCCACTCGTGGCGGTTGTTGGAGATGACGGCCACGCGATCGCCCTCGGTCACGCCGAGCTTCGCCAGACCACCGCGCAGGTCGTCCACCTTCTGCGCGAACTGGATGTACGTCATCTCCACCCAGGCCCCGTTCTTCTTCTCGAGGAAGAGCGGGCGCGGGCCGAAGTGGGCCGTGCTTTGGAGGAAGATGTCGACCATCGTCTCGAACGTGGGGCTCGTCATGGCTCGGCTCCTGGGAAGTGAGCAGGCGGGCGGTATCGAGAGACGCCCCCCTCTGTCTCATCAAGTGCCCGAGACGCTAGCCCAATTCCAGGCCCTACTGGATGGGTCTCCAGGCACATTCGCTCGCTACCCAGGGTGGAACCCGCGCTGACGCAAGGCGTCAGGTTGCATGACGCAAACACGGCGCCCCTTCCGCGAGGAAAAGGGCGCCGGGCGCATGACGCGGTGGCTCAGGAGGGAAGCGTCAGGCGTGGGCCTCGGCCTGGACGAAGCGGACTCCCGGACGGCGGGCGGCCTTCTGGGCGGCGCGCTCCGGCGGGGGCACGAGCGTCTGCACGGCGTTGCGCGCCAGGGCGGTGGCCAGGGCGCCGCCGAAGATGAGCAGCAGCTTGTGGCCCAGCTCGATCGGGAAGGGGCGCTGGGGCGCGCCGGTGGCCACCTGGTCCGGATGCTTCCACGCGCGCCGCATCGCGTGTCCCCGGCGGGCCCAGACCACGCGCTCGCGGCGGCGGCCGCTGAGCACCGACCAGCCCACGCCCACGGCCACGGCCGTGAGGGCGCCCGCGCCGAGCTTGAAGAGCACGTCGCGGTTGCGCTCGAGCAGTTGGCGCAGCTGGAACTTCATGTCGAGGGCGCGCTCGCGGCGCCGATCCAGTTCCTGCAGCGTGAGCATCAGCTCATCGCGGAGCCGGTCCGCGGTGCGCTCCACCTGCTCGCGCTCGCTCAGCCCCGGGGTGATGGCGCGCTTCGTGTCGTCACTCATTGCAGGGTCTCCTTGGTGCGGACGAGGTCCGTCTTCAGGCGCTCCTGGGTATGCGCCAGCGGTTTGGTCGGCAGCCGCTTGGAGCCCATCAGGGCGAGCCCTCCGGCCACGAGGACCAGGAAGATGCCCACGAGCAACACGCCCAGCCACTGGGCCACCGGCAGCGCCAGGCCCGCCGCCACGAGCAATGCCGACAGACCCACCAGGCCGAGCACCCCACTGGCGCCCAGGAAGATGCCCGCGGTCTTCGCCGCCGCGACCTCCTCCTTCAATTCCTTCTTGGCGTGCAGGATCTCCGCGCGCGCCAGCAGCCGCGTCTCCTCGATGGCGTGACGGACCAGCTCCGCGGTGGACAGCGATTCCAGTTGGCTGCGCTCCAGCCGCTCCGATTCGAATTCCACGTGCCGCCTCCCAGGCGTCCCATGAACCCACGACGTGGTCACAGGTGAGTTCCGCTCTCCCAGGAGAAAGTGGAATCGGAAGGACGCCAGGGGAAGTCAGGCGGGCGCGGTGAGGGCTCGGCCGCCTGGTCGCTGCTCGCGGGGACTAACGGCGCCGCTTCTGCTGGGCGAGCGCGGTGGCGAGGGTCTCGCGCACCTGGCGGGCCTGGAAGAGGCGATCCGCGGCGTCCACGAGGGTGTCGGCGTAGAGCACGCTCTTGCGCAGGCGCGGGGGAATGGCGGCGGTGCCCAGGTGCGCGCCGAGCATGGCGCCCACGCAGGCGGCGGCCGCGTCGGCCTCGCCGCCACAGCGCAGGGTGAGCTCCACGGCTTGGCGGAAGTCGTGCGGCGCCTTGAGCGTCGCGTAGATGGCGGTGAGCAGCACCGGCACCACGTGCGGCGGCAGGCCGTCCACGCCGCGCAGCTGGCTCGGGGGCACGCTCACCTTGCGCAGCTGCGTGAGCGCGCGCGACGTGTCCCAGGTGAGCAACCGCGGCAGGTGGCGCAGCTCCTCGGCCAGCTCCTGATCGTGCGCGGCGGCCGCCAGGGCCAGCTCCTCGCAGAAGGCGGCGGGCGTGGGCGGCTCCTTGGTGGTGAGGCCCATGGCCACCGCCTGGGCGAAGGCGGCCGCGGCCCCGGCGCAGGTGGGATCCTTGTGCGTGAGGATGGCGAGCACGCCCGCGTCATGGCGGATGCGCACGCGGCTCTTGCTCTCGAAGAGGCCCACCACCATGGCGCGGCTGAGCACCGAGTGGCACTTGACGCCCAGGGGCGAGCCCGCGCTCATCCACGGCGTGCCCAGCGCGAGCTTCTGCAGCGACTCGGCGAGCGGCTTGGGCGGCTGCAGGATGATGCCCTCCTGCCACAGCCACGCCAGGTGCACCGCGGTGCTGCGCCCGTCCACCTTGCCCTCGCGGATGACGCTCTCCGCGGTGGCGAGCATCAACTGCGTGTCGTCGGAGAACTGGCCCTTGGCGAACTTGCCTCGGGGCCGGGGCGCGAAGTCGTCGGCCAGCCCGCTGAGCCGCGCGAGGTTCAGCGGCGGAATGCCCTTGAGCGGAAACCCCAGGGCATCTCCGATCGCGAGACCCAGGAACGCCGCTTGAAACCTATCCTGGCGCTCGGCGGGAGTCATCGACATGGGGAGCGGCAAGATAACCAAACCGCGTCGCATGA
Organism: Archangium primigenium; assembly: GCF_016904885.1. Taxonomy (NCBI): domain Bacteria; kingdom Pseudomonadati; phylum Myxococcota; class Myxococcia; order Myxococcales; family Archangiaceae; genus Melittangium; species [Archangium] primigenium. The sequence continues at coordinate 1,353,737 of NZ_JADWYI010000001.1, read as the reverse complement.
CCAGCCCCGACTTACGATCCCTCGCGACTTCGGCTCGCTCCGCATACAGGTTGGGTGAAGGGCGCGCTCCCACCCCAAGCGATCACTCATCTCGCCCCAGGTTGACAACCGCCTGCAGACGCGCCACGACCGCTTGCGCGCCCTGGTGCAGATGAACGCCGTCCCAGAGCGCGGGCGTGGTGTGTCCACCGAGCGCGCGCCACGCGGCCTCCGCCTCCGGGAAGGCGAGGTTGCGAAAGCGCACGCGATCCTCCAGCGCGTGGTCCACGACGTAGAGTCGGGCCTCGGCCGACGGAGGATCCGCGATGAGGTGGAAGAGGTCGAGCATGGGGCACGCGGCGGCGCGGGGAGCCGTCCAGGGCTCGGACCCGCGCGCGCGGGAGTCAAAGACAGACACGCGGGGCACGTGAGGCGCGCCCCGCGCAAACCAGACAGGAACTAGCGGGCCACGGCGTTCACGCGCGCCGTCTCGCGGCGCACGATGGCCTGCTCCACGGTGAAGCGCGCGTCGTCCGAGGACATGCCGCGCAGCCGCTCCTGGGCCTCGGCCAGCCGCTGGCGCGCGGCGTCCACGTCGATGGAGGCCACGGGCTCGACCACGTCCGCGAGCACCAGCACCTTGTCGTTGCTCACCTCGACGAAGCCGCCGGCCACGAAGTAGGCCTCGCGCGGCGCGCCCTCACCCGACAGGGTGAGCAGGCCCGGCTCGATGAGCGAGAGGAACGGGGTGTGGCCCGGCCGCACGCCGAACAGGCCCCGCGCGCCGGGGACGATCGCCTCGTCCGCCTGGACCGACAGGACGCGCTTCTCGGGGGTGACAATCTCGACCGTCAGCTTGGCCATGGGCTTTTCCGTGCTCTCTTCAGAACGTCAACTTCAGAAGGTCAGTTGATGGGTCTTGCCGCCGCCCACCGTCTCGAAATCAATGCGTCCGGCATCCGTCAGGCGGGGGCCCTTGCCCGGCACGCCGAGCATGCCCTCCAGCCACTTGAGGTGCTGCGTCATCTGCCGCACCTCGGGCAGGGCCTGCCGGCTCACGAAGTCCAGCAGGCGCCGCTCCTCCACCTTCGCGCCGTGACGATCATACAGGGCCGCCACGGGGGTGTTGGCCCAGGCGGGCAGCGCCTTGTTCTGCTTGCCGGGCAACTTCTGGGTGCCCTTGGTGGCCAGCGGAAGCAGGACCCACACCTTCTCTCCGTCGTTGGAGACGAAGTAGAGGTCGTCGGCGCTCCCCACGCACTGCGTGAGCTTCCACTCCACGCCGCTCTCGCGAGACACCTCCAGCGTGCATTGGTCGGGACCCGTCACGACCATGCGCACGCTGTAGGCGCCATTGGCGCTCACCCGAGGGCGGCTGGAGCGCTCCGCGGCGAGGCCAGGAGCGGCCAACAAGATGATCCCGAGAACGACGGAACGCAGCATGTGGACACCCCTCCTGGCCGTGTGACGCGAACGTGGGGACTAGCTGGCCGCCATCTTGGCGGCCTTGGCCTTGGCCTCTTCGATGCCGCCCACCATGTAGAAGGCGGACTCGGGCAGGTCGTCGTGCTTGCCGTCGGCGATCTCCTTGAAGCCCTGGACGGTGTCCTGGAGCTTCACGTACTTGCCGGGAGCGCCGGTGAAGATCTGCGCCACGAAGAAGGGCTGGGACAGGAACTTCTGGATCTTCCGGGCGCGCGCCACCGTCAGCTTGTCTTCCTCGGACAGCTCGTCCATGCCGAGGATGGCGATGATGTCCTGCAGCTCCTTGTAGCGCTGGAGGATGCCCTGGACGCGGCGGGCCACGGCGTAGTGCTCGGCGCCCACGACGTCCGGCGAGAGGATGCGGCTCGTCGAGTCGAGCGGATCCACGGCCGGGTAGATGCCCAGCTCGGAGATGGCGCGGTTGAGCACCGTGGTCGCGTCCAGGTGGGCGAACGTGGTGGCGGGCGCCGGGTCCGTCAGGTCGTCGGCGGGCACGTAGATGGCCTGCACGGAGGTGACCGAGCCCTTGGTGGTGGAGGTGATGCGCTCCTGCAGGCTGCCCATCTCCGTGGCGAGCGTGGGCTGGTAACCCACGGCGCTCGGGATGCGGCCCAGGAGGGCGGACACCTCGGAACCGGCCTGGGTGAAGCGGAAGATGTTGTCCACGAAGAGCAGCACGTCGCGGCCTTCCACGTCACGGAAGTACTCGGCGATCGTCAGCGCGGTGAGGGCCACGCGGGCGCGCGCACCGGGCGGCTCGTTCATCTGGCCGTACACCAGCACCACCTGGCTCTCCTCCAGGTTGTCGACCTTGATGACGTTGCTCTCCTGCATCTCGTGGTACAGGTCGTTGCCCTCGCGGGTGCGCTCGCCCACGCCGGCGAACACGGAGAAGCCGCCGCGCTCCACCGCCACGTTGCGGATGAGCTCCTGCAGGAGCACCGTCTTGCCCACGCCGGCGCCGCCGAACAGGCCGATCTTGCCACCACGCGTGTAGGGCGCGAGCAGGTCGATGACCTTGATGCCCGTCTCGAACATCTGCACGCGCACGTCCTGCTCGGTGAACGGGGGCGGCTGGCGGTGGATGGACCAGGACTCCTTGGCGACCACCGGGCCCTTCTCGTCCACGGGATCACCCGTGACGTTGAGGATGCGGCCCAGGGTGGCCTTGCCCACCGGCGCCTGGATGGGCGCGCCCGTGTTCGTCACCGGCTGCCCCCGGCTCAGACCCTCGGTCGAGTCCATGGAGATGCAGCGCACGGTGTTCTCGCCCAGGTGCTGCGCCACCTCGAGCGTGAGGTTGTTCTGCTCGGCGCTGACGTTGGGGTTGGTCAGCTTGAGGGCGGTGTACACCTCGGGGAGACCACCGGGCGGAAACTCCACGTCGACCACAGGACCGAGAACCTGGGTCACCTTGCCTACCGTCGGAACTTGAGCGCTCATGGACTGTCTTCCCGTCACTGCATCGAAAGGGTGGCCCGGGGGCTGCTTGGGCGGGCCCGCTCTACTTGCAGGCGCCCCCGGAGGTCAACATTGGAGGCCGTCTGGCCAGAAGCCCCGCTACTACTTCAACGCCTCGGCGCCGGAGACAATCTCCATGAGCTCGTTGGTGATGACCGCCTGGCGGGTGCGGTTGTAGGTGAGCGTCAGGCTGGAGATCATGTCCGTGGCATTGCTCGTCGCGTTCTCCATGGCGGACATGCGCGCGCCGTGCTCGCTCGCCACGCTCTCCAGCAGCGCGCGGTAGAGCTTGATGGACACGGCCTGGGGCACCAGCCGGTCCAGCACTTCCTGGCGGCCCGGCTCGTACTTGAAGTCCACCAGGTCCGCCGTGGGCTGCGCCTGGGGGGCGACCTGACCCACCTGGGCGGCCGTGGGCGCGCTGACCGACAGCGTCTGCAGGGGCAGCAGCTGGGCCACGGTCACCTTCTGGTTAATGGCCGAGAGGAACTCGTTGTAGATGACGTAGACCGCGTCCACGTCGCCCTTGAGGAAGCGCGCGCTCAGCTCCTCGGCCACGGCGGAGGCCTGGGTGTAGTCGGGCTTCTGGGACAGGTGCCCGAAGTCCTTGCGCATCGACTGCCCGCGCTGGCGGAAGAAGTCGTTGCCCTTGCGGCCCACGGTGGAGAACTCCACCTGCACGCCGTTGTTCTCGTAGAGGAAGCGGGTGGCGCGCCGGATCACGTTGGAGTTGAAACCACCGGCCAGGCCGCGGTCCGACGTCAGCAGCACCACCTCGGCCTTGCGCACCGGGCGCGAGCTGAGGAGCGGATGGGCCAGCTCCTCGCCCTGCGAGCGCACCACGAGGTCGGAGATGATCTGATCGAGGATCTGCGCGTAGGGCCGCGCGGCGGTGATCGCTTCCTGGGCCTTGCGCAGCTTGGCGGCGGCCACCATCTTCATGGCCTTGGTGATCTGCCGCGTGTTCTTCACCGAGCGGATGCGCTTGCGGATGTCGCGAAGAGACGCCATTGAGGCCACCAGCTCCTGTCGAAACGTGGGCCTGAGATGTTCGGCCCGGTCGCGGCCCCCTATATAGGGTGGTGTGGCGGCCGGTCAACCGTGGCCTTCCAACCCCGCGCGCCGTTTTCCGGGAGCCAGGAATCCACCGCCCGAGTCGACGCCGTGGGAGCGGCCAGGAGAGTGCGCTTCCCTGGCAGCCCCGTCGGGACGACAATGCGGGTTCCGGCCGTTGGGCCGGAGTTCATGCGCCCGGAGGGTCAAAAGAATCGGTGGCGGCGAGCAGTCCGCCTGATGGGGCTGGGCGCGGGCCTGGGCATCCTGGCCGTGGGAAGCCTGTCCCTGTACGTCGAGCACCGCTACGCGGATCGCATCCTGCCGCGCGCCGAGGTGCCCCGGGCGCCGGTGGCGCTCGTGTACGGCGCGGGGCTGGCCCGGGGAGGCAAACCCTCGCCGGTGCTCGCCCAGCGGCTGGACGCCGCCCTGGCCCTGTACCGCGCGGGCACCGTGGGCACGCTGCTGCTCAGCGGCGACAACTCGGACCGCTTCCACGACGAGACGCGCGCCATGGTGCGCTACGTGCGCGAGCGGGGCGTGCCCGCCGAGGCCATCCAGGAGGACACCGCGGGCCTGTCCACCTACGACAGCTCCGTGCGGGCCCATGGGGTCTTCGGCGTGCGCCAGGCCGTGCTCGTCACCCAGCGCTTCCACCTGACGCGCGCGCTCTACATCGCCAACTCCGTGGGCATCGACGCCTGGGGCGTGGCCGCCGACGAGGGCAAGCCCTCCACGCGCCGCTACGCCCTGCGCGAGACGCTCTCCCGCGTGCTCGCCCTCGTCATGGTGTGGCTGGAGGCCGAGCCGCGTTACCCCGCGGACGTGACCCCGCCGCGCTGAGCCCCCTGGCGGGCGAGCGACCGAGGGCCGTTGCGAGAAGTCCCTTGGATTCGCACCGTTGGCTCATGCGCCATCCCGGCGTCCTTGGGAGACCAGCCATGCGATTCAAGAATCTCGGAGCCGAGGAAGTCGGCGAGTCCCAGTCCCTGCGCCATCGGGATCCCGTTACCGGGCGCGAGGAGCTCAACTTCACCGACGCGGAGCTGGCCATGACGCCGCCGCTCGAGGAGGAGGCCGACTCGCGCGACATCCTGCCGGATCAGATCCGCGAGTTCCGCGGCGATGACGACGAGGACGAGGAGCGTGAGCTCACCGCCCAGCCCCACGAGCCCCTGCGCCCGATTCGGCCGGACGACCTCGGCAACGACTGAGCCCCCCGCGCGCCGCTCGAGAGGACCCATTCGTGATGCCCTCACCCCGCCGCTCGCAGGTCACGCCCCTCACGGTCTGGACGGTGGGGCTTCACGCCCTGGCGCTCGTCACCCTGCTGTGGCTGCTCACCCAATCCGCCATGGTGCTGTCCTGGGTGATGGTGTCGCTCTTTCTCGCTCTGGCCGCCAACCCGCTGGTGAGCTGGCTGGAGGCGCGAGGACTGCGCCGGGGCCTGGCGGTGCTCGGCGTGGCGCTGCTGGGACTGGGTCTCCTGTCGGCGCTGGTGGTCACCCTGGTGCCCATGCTCGTCGAGCAGGGCCGCGCGCTCGTCCAGGCCGCGCCCGGATTCCTGGATCGGCTGCAGCACCACCCCTGGGTGGAGAAGCTGGACAAGCGCTACGACGTCATCGACCAGGCGGCGCAGCAGCTGCAGCGGCAGGTGTCGGGCATGCCCGGGCCCATGCTCGGGGTGGTGACGGACGTGCTGCGCAACGTCGTGGCCGCGGTCACCGTCGCCGTGCTGACGGTCTTCTTCCTGCTGTTCGGCGATGACCTCTTCCAGGCCCTCTTGCGGTGGGTCCGGCCCACCCAGCGGGAGCGCTACGCGCGGATCGGCCATCGGATGAAGGGGGTGGTGGGCGGCTACGTGGCGGGCTCGTTCCTCATCTCGCTCATCGGCGGCATCACCACGGCCGTGATCACCCTGGTGCTCGGAGTGCCCTACTTCCTGCCCCTGGGCCTCATGATGACGGTGCTGGGACTCATCCCCTTCGTGGGCACCTTCCTTGGCGGCATCCTGGTGACGAGCACCACGATGGCCTCGGTGGGCATGAAGCAGGGGCTCATCGCCCTCGCCCTCTTCGTCGTCTACCAGCAGGTGGAGAGCAACCTGCTGCAGCCGCTCGTGCAGCGGCACACGCTGAAGATGAACCCCCTGATCATCGCCCTGGTGATGTTGGTGGGTACGGGCCTGGCGGGATTGCTCGGCGCCCTGCTCAGCCTGCCCATCGCGGGAGCCCTGCAGGTGTTGATGCAAGAGCGGCTGGCCCGGCTCCACGAGCGCTGGGCCTTCGAGGAGTCCTCGGGGGAAGGCGTCATCCTGCAACCCCATGACGAGGGCCCCCGCGACCCTCCGCCCTCCCAGCCGCCCTCGATCTCGCATTGAGCCGACGGGCGGAGCGGGTCTCACCCGCTCCGTCTCGGGCTTTCGCTCAGCGTCGGCTCCGCCCGGCCGCGCCCTTCTTCGCCGCGCTCTTCTTCGTGGCGGGAGCCTTCTTCGCGGGGCTCTGCTTGCTCGCCCCCTTCTTGGCCGCGCCCTTCTTGGCCGGAGCCTTCTTCGCCGCGCTCTTCTTCGTGGCGGGAGCCTTCTTCGCCGGAGCCTTCTTCGCCGCGGCCTTCGTGCTCGCACCCTTCTTGGCCGGAGCCTTCTTCGCCGCGGCCTTCGTGCTCGCACCCTTCTTGGCCGGAGCCTTCTTCGCCGCGCTCTTCTTCGTGGCGGGAGCCTTCTTCGCTGGAGCATTCTTCGCCGCGGCCTTCGTGCTCGCACCCTTCTTGGCCGGAGCCTTCTTCGCGGCCGGGGCCTTCTGGGCGGACACCTTCTTGGCCGGAGCCTTCTTCGCGGACGACTTCGCGGCGGCCGGTGCGGGCGCCTCGTCCTCGTCCTCGTCCTCGTCCTCGTCCAGCGCGGGCGCCGGTTCCGTCTTCTGGAACTTCACCACGCGGCGCCTGGCCGCGGCCACCACGGGCTGACGCAGGGCCGCGTCGGACTCCGGATCCGCCGCCTCACCGTCCTCGGCCTCGTCCTCGTCGTCGGACACGACCGCCTCGGCCTCGTCCTCCGACTGGGCGGCGGTCGTGACCTGCTCGTCGGCCTCGTCCTCCTCCAGGTCCTCGTCGAGTTCGGCCTGGGCCGCCTCTTCGTCCTCCTCGTCCTCTTCGTCCTCCGCGTCCTCGTCCGCGTCACGGGCGGGGGCCGGAGAGGTGTCGCCCTCCTCGTACTCCACGGACAGGTCGTTCAAGGTGCCCTCCACCATGGAGAGGGCCTGGGCGTAGGTGCGGTCACCGAACTCCTCCACCTCCTTGGGCGGCACGAGCACCTCCAGCATCGCCTGGAGCGAGCGGTACAGGCGCAGCACATTCCCCTGGCCCTCCCAGGTGCCGAAGAGCCAGTCCTCGTCCGAGAGCGGCTCGGCCCAGCCCGGCAGGGGCTGCTCGGCCTGGGCCGGCAAGGCGGACTTGCGCGCGGCGAACAGGTGCCGGTGGGCGCCCTTGGTCCCGATGTGCCAGAGCCCCGTGGCGGCCAGCCCCTCGAGTCCGACCCGCGACCGCCCCGCGCCCCCCTCGGTGTCCCGCAGGGGGAAGAGCACGACGTCACCCTGGAAGGTGCCCCCGTCGAACGTGCGCCAGAGGGTGGCGAGCGCCTCGGGAACCGGCAAGCCCTGTTCCGTCTCCGCCCTCCGCACATCCTCCTGGCCCACTCCAGCCGACGTCTTGACCGCCGACTTCTGAAGACCCTCCAGCCACTCGTGCATGTCCCCTCCGCTTCGAAGGGCCTCAGCTTAGGAGGCCCCAGGCCCGCTGCGCAGTCCACCTCGGCCCCTATTGTGCACCGCCCTACCCCCGCCCGGCAGCCTTTCCGCACATGTCCTCCCGTCCTCCGTCGGGAGACCCGGCTTGAAGCGGCGGGCGGAGGCCGTTACACGCAAGGCGCATGGCACATCCCCGAAGCTATGACGCGACCCCACAGACCTTCGATGCCCTCGTCCTGGAGCCCCGGGACGAGCTGGTGGTGGTGGACTTCTGGGGTCCAGGCTGCCCCAACTGTGACATCTACGCGGCGGCCGAGCCCTCGCTGCTCCGGGAGCTGGAGGGGGCCCGCATGCGCGTGGTCAAGGTGAACGCGTACGAGCACGACGAGCTCGCGCTGCGCTTCGGGCTCCACGGCATCCCCACCTTCCTGCTGTTCCGCGACGGCCAGCGGCTCGGGAAGATGAGTCAGTACTACGGGCGCGAGTACTGGCTGGGCGTCATCCGGGAGCACCTGCCCCCGGCCGCGCCCGCGCCGGCCTAGCGGCGCAGCTCGGGAAAGGGCGACGTGGGCGAGCTGTAGCGCCCCGTCACCAGGGACCAGTGCACGTTGCCGCGGATCCACGCCTTCATCCCCTCCACGTACGCGAGCACCCGCGGGTCGCTCAGCCGCGAGGCCAGCAGCGCCTCCTCGCAGGCGATGAACGCGTCCGTGTCCGAGTTGATGAGCTCGATGCCCGCGAAGATGGCCTCCTCCAGTCCCAGGCCCTGGTTGACCCCCAGCACGTGGATGAAGTTGTTGGGATTGCGGTGCCAGAGCACCTCCTTCTCGAAGGAGAAGAGGTCATTGGTCAGCGCCACCACACGCGTGCACAACTGGCGCATGCGCTGCACGAGCGGCAGGCGGAACAGCTCCTCGGGCAGCTCCTGCCCCGGCTCGGCGAACTCCACCAGATCCAGCGCCGTGTACACGCCCGAGTCCAGGGCGCGCTGCTCGATGTAGGGCTCCAGCGCGGGCACCGTGCCGTCGGTCCAGTGGCGCGCGGCCGGCAGCGTGCCCCGCAGCAGGTAGTCCTCCACGTCGTGGATGAAGCGCTCCATCCACATCTCGCTCGCCAGGCTGCTCATGCGCTGGCGCAGCTGGTACGTGAAGCGCTCCAGGGGCGTGGCGCGCGCGCCCGGCCGCCCTCCGCGGAGCACCCGCAGACAGGCCTCCACGTAGTGCGCCAGGTACTCGGGCCGCTGGCCCACGTCGGCCTGCTCGTCCGCCTCGTCGTCGAACAAGAACAGCCACGCGTGCCAGTCATTGCACACCGCCAGACGCTCCCACCGTCCCTTGGGATAGACATGCGCCGTGAGCAGTCCAAACTGGCCCGCGTCAAAACGCATCACCCGCGCCGGATCGTCTGGCAAGACATTGAACGCGAGCACCTGGCCGCGTGTATGGCGATCCATCGCCCGGGCATACAGGCTCGGCTCCATGGACCAGGACGTGGGCAGGCGCAGCATCGACAGGCGCGGTCCCCTCACGAGGGGCGGCTCTGGGAGGAACGAGACATCAGCGGAGCTCTTCATGGCGGGCTGTTGCATCGGACACCTCGCGGGGTGGCGCTCGAGAACCCCCCCCCTCTCTCGACTTCAAAGACCCAGGCGGAAATTGTGTAGCGGCAACGGACGAATAGCCCACACGTATGCAGGAGTAGTCATAACCGAGAGCCTTCACGGCTCCGCTCCGGCACTGTCGACGACTGTAAATAACAGGCAGAAGAGAATGAACCGTGTTCATCTCGAATCAAGAAATCCGTACGAGAGGCGACACAACGTGGACGCCGACGCAACACGACACGGACGCGAAAGCGCGGAGCGCACATGCGCGGGGTGCGAGTCGCCCCCGACGCGCTCCGCCCCAGCCCTCGCGCGGGCTAGAGTCCGCGCCGTCGCCCCTCACTCGAAGGAGTTGTCTTGAGACCCGCAGCGCTCTGGCTCGCGGCCGTGATGACCTCGGCCGGTTGTACCCATTCCCCGTCGACGACGCCCGCGGAGGCGCCCCTGTCCACAGTCCAGCACGAGAAGGCCACCGCCCGTCCGACCCCGCCGCCGCCCGAGGGCTCCCGTCCCCTGTCCGGCTCGCTCGAGGCCTTCACCGCCGCGTGCACGAGCGACCTCGACACGGCCCGGGCCCGGATTGCCACGCTCAAGACATTACCGACCTCTCAGGAAAAGCGAAGTGTACTGGAGGCGTACGATGACGCCATGGCGGCACTGGGCTCGGCCATCAGCCGCGCGGGGCTGGCGCGCGAGGTGCACCCCCAGGCGGCCTTCCGCGACGCGGCCCGCGAGTGCGAGCAGCAGGCCGATGCGCTCAACGTCGCCATCGCCCAGGACCGCGCCGTGTATGACGCGCTGAGCGCGGCGGACCTCACGGGCGAGGACGCCGCCACGCGCTACTGGATGGAGCGCACGCTCCTGGAGTTCCGCCGCGCCGGCGTGGACCGGGACGACGCCACGCGCGAGCGCGTCAAGGCGCTCAACGAGGAGATCCTCAAGCTCGGCCAGCGCTTCAACCAGAACATCGCCGAGGACGTGCGCCGGGTGGAGCTCGCGCCCCAGGCGCTCAAGGGCCTGCCCGAGGACTTCATCCGCGCGCACGCGCCGGACAAGAAGGGCCAGGTGGTGCTCACCACCAACTACCCCGACTACTTCCCCTTCCTGACGTACGCGCGCGACGCCCGGGCGCGCGAGCAGCTCTGGCGCGCCTACCACCAGCGCGCCTTCCCGAAGAACCAGGAGGTGCTCTCCCAGCTCATCGCCAAACGCCACGAGCTGGCCACGCTCCTGGGCTACCCCACCTGGGCCGCCTACGTCACCGAGACCAAGATGACGCGCACGCCCCAGACCGTGGCGGACTTCATCGGCAAGGTGTCCGCCACCGCCGAGGCCCGCGCGAAGCAGGAGGACGCGGCGCTGCTCGCGCGCAAGCGCAAGGACGAGCCCAAGGCCCAGCGCGTGGAGCCGTGGGACCAGGACTACTACGAGGACCTGCTCAAGGCGGAGACGCTGGGCTTCCAATCCCAGACGCTGCGGCCCTACCTGGAGTACGGCCGCGTGAAGCAGGGTGTGATGGACATCACCGCGCGCATGTGGGGCATCACCTACGTGCCGGTCAAGGACGCGCCCGTGTGGCACGCGGACGTGGAGGCCTACGACGTGCTGGAGAACGGCGCGCTGCTCGGCCGCGTCTTCCTGGACATGCACCCGCGCGAGGACAAATACAAACACGCGGCCCAGTTCGACATCACCACCGGACAGCTCGGCAAGCGCTACCCGGAGGGCGCGCTCGTGTGCAACTTCCCGCGCCCGGGCGAGCTGATGACCCAGGACGAGGTGGAGACGTTCTTCCACGAGTTCGGCCACCTCTTGCACCACGTCTTCGCGGGTCGGCAGAAGTGGAAGGGCATCAGCGGCATCTCCACCGAGTGGGACTTCGTGGAGACGCCCTCCATGCTCCTGCAGCAGTGGGCGCAGAACCCCGCCATCCTCCAGGAGTTCGCCCGCCACCACGAGACGGGTGAGGTCATCCCCACCGCGCTCGTCGAGCGGCTGCGCGCCTCCAAGGAGTCCGGCAAGGGCCTGTGGACGCGCCGGCAGATGTTCCTGGCCGCCGTGTCGCTGGAGTACTACTCGCGCGCGCCGGGCTTCGACACCACCCAGGTCATGGCCCAGCTCCAGGAGAAGTACAGCCCCTTCCGCCACGAGTACCGCGAGGGCACCCACTTCCAGCTGTCCTTCGGCCACCTGGAGGGCTACTCCGCCGCGTACTACACGTACATCTGGTCGCTCGTCATCGCCAAGGACCTGGAGACCGAGTTCCAGAAGCATGGCTACCTGGACAAGGCCACGGCCATGAAATACCGCCAGACGGTGCTCGAGCCCGGCGGCTCCAAGCCCGCGGCCGAGCTGGTGAAGGACTTCCTCGGACGCCCCTCCGGCTTCGAGGCCTACCGCACCTACCTGGACGCGAAGTAATCCCACTCACGCCCCCGACAGGAGCCCCCCCGTGGAAGCCTTCACCCATCCTCACGTCAAGGTCTGCTGCATCTCCAGCGTCCAAGAGGCGTGGAGCGCCATCCACGCGGGGGCCTCCGCCCTCGGGCTCGTCTCCGCCATGCCCAGCGGGCCGGGCGTCATCTCCGAGGCGCTCATCGCGGAGATCACCGCCGCGGTGCCGCCCCCCATCGCCACCTTCCTGCTCACCAGCAGTCAGGACGTGGAGGCGATCATCGCCCAGCAGCGGCGCTGCCGGACCAACACCGTGCAGTTGTGCGACGCCCTCTCCGCCGGAGCGCACGCCCACCTGCGCGCCGCCCTGCCCGGGGTGTCCATCGTCCAGGTCATCCACGTCACGGGCGAGGAGTCCCTGCACGAGGCCCTGCGCGTGGCCCCCTGGGTGGACGCGCTGCTGCTCGACTCGGGCAACCCGGCGCTGGCCGTCAAGCAGCTCGGAGGCACCGGGCGCGTCCACGACTGGAGCCTCAGCCGCCGCATCCGCGAGCACTCCCCGGTGCCGCTGTTCCTCGCCGGAGGGCTGCGGACGGACAACGTGGACGAGGCCGTCCGCCAGGTGGGTCCCTTCGGGCTCGACGTGTGCAGCGGCGTGCGGACGGACGACCGGTTGGATCCGGTCAAGCTCCAGGCCTTCTTCGCCCGGCTCCGCGCGCGCTGAGCCGCCCGCCCTACGCCACGCGCCGCCGCGGCGAGTTGGGCAGGTGGGGACCCTCGGCCGCGAGGCGGTTCGAGGAGCGCCACACCATGGCCGCGTAATCCACGATGGACGCCAGGGACGTCAGGCCCACCGCCACCACCAGGATGCGCACCACGTCGGGCAGCACCAGCACGCACAGCAGCACCGCGAGCTGCAGCGTCGTCACCACCTTGCCCAGCGGGCGCGCCTGGAAGCGCACCAGCCGGAAGCGGGGCAAGAGCCGCGTCACGACGAACGCCACGCCCGTGGACACGTCCCGCATCACCAGCACCGCGAACATCCAGGGCGCCAGCTGGCCCTCCAGCGTGAGGGTCAACAGCGCCACCATCACGAAGGCCCGGTCCGCCAGCGGATCGATGAGGGCCCCCCAATAGGACTCCAGGTGCTTGTGGCGGGCGATCCACCCGTCCAGGAAGTCCGTCAGGGCGGCGATCAGCACCAGGAGCACGCGGGCCAGGGGCGACTCCAGCCACACGAAGAGCGCGACCAGCGGCAGCCGGGACAGCGAGAAGGCATTGAGCAGCACGAGGCTCGTACGACGGCTCATGCGAGGGAAGGTAGGAATGATTCCCTCGGCTCGCATGGCCTCGGGCCTCGCGGGCAATGGCCCCCCACACGGAGGGACAGGTGGGGTCGTTCGAGCATCCACGATGCCCGTGAATATGCCTGCTCGCCCGCCGTATGAGCGAGCGCCGCGAACAGGCGCGGCGTTTCGGGGATTCATTCATGCGGATGCAGTGGAGATGGGCAGGGGCGGCCCTCGCGCTGGGGTTGCTGGGCAGTGGGTGCGTGTCCTTCAGTCAGGTGCAGACGGCGGACACCCTGGGCGCGGGCCGGTTCCAGCTCGGACTGGAGCCCGGGGCGCAACCCGTCGAGGAGACGGAGACCGAGAGCGATGGCACCCGGACGGTGAAGCGGGGGTACGCCCCTCTGGTCGACCTCTCGCTGCGCTATGGCGTCACCGAGCGGCTGGACCTGGGCGCGCGCATCGGGAGTTCCTCGCTCGAACTCCAGAGCAAGATCCTGCTCACCTCTCCGGAGAATGAGTCCCTGGCCATCTCGCTGGCCCCCTCGGCGTCGGGCATCTTCGCGGCGTTCGGTCCGCTCGAGGCGGGCTACCTGCGGGTGTCCCTGCCACTGCTCATCGGCATCAAGACGCGGGGCGGCTCGGAGCTCGTCTTCGGGCCCCGCCTGGATGGCAGACGCTTCCTGGCGGGCGCGGGGGAAGACACGCTCGGCGTCAACATCCTGAACGCGGGCGCCTCCGTGGGCTACGCGCTGCGCGTCAGCGAGGGCTTCCGGCTGCTGCCCGAGGTCGCCTACTCGCGGACGATCGCGGGCAGCGCGGAAGCGAATGGCGCGACGGTGGACCGCGGCGTGGTGAACGCCCCGGGCATCTGGCAGTTCCGGCTGGGCTTCCTGTTCGGTCAGGGCCGCCCCAGCCTCGCGGCGAGCGGCGGCGACACACGCTACGCGGAGTAACCCCGTGACGTCAGGGCGCGGGCTCGCGCTGGAAGGCGCGGGCAATCGCCTGATGGCGCTGGTCGACCCCGGCGAAGGCCTCGGGATGGGTGATGACGTAGAGCTCGCCCTTCTTGATGGCCTCGACCGTCATCCGGCCCACCTCGTCCGGCTCCAGCCACCGCGCATGGGCCGCGAAGTCCATGGACTGGAGATCCACGTCGACCAATCCCCCGCCCTGGAGCGACTCGGGCCGGTTGCGTGAGCTGGACTTGATGTCGCTGTACACGGGCCCAGGGCAGAGCAGCGTCACCCCGACCTTGGAGCCCTCCTCGGCCAGTTCCTGTGCGAGGGTCTCCGAGAGCGCCATCATCCCGAACTTGCTCACGGCGTAGGCGCCGAGGTTCGGGTGGGTGGTGAAGCCGCCGAGCGACGAGGTGTTCACGAAGTGCCCGCCGTCGGGGTTCGCCTTCAAAATGGGCAGGAACACGTTCACCCCGTGGATGCAGCCCCACAGGTTCACGTCCAGCACCCACTTCCAATCATTGACGCTCAGGTCGGCGATGCGCCCGAACGGGCCCACCCCCGCGTTGTTGCAGACGACGTGCACCGTGCCGAAGCGCTCGCACACGGCCCGCGCGAGCGCCCGCACGCTCTCCAGGTCACTCACGTCCGTCTGGATGCCCACCGCGCCAATCTCCCGGGCGGTGGCCTGGAGCGCGTCGTCCCGCTTGGAGGCGATGACCACCTGCATGCCCTCGGCGATCAACTGCTTCGCCAGGCCCTTGCCGATTCCCGAGGTGCCGCCGGTCACCACCGCCACCTTGCCACGAAGGTCCTTCAATCCGCTCATGGCGCGATCTTCCGCCCAGCCGGGGGAGGGCGTCCACTCCGCGTGTGCCACCTTCCTCCCGAACGCGGTGCTCGCATCGGGAGGAAGGCGCCAGACACCACGCCGCGTGGCTCAGTCGCCGCCGCTGCCGTTCTCGTTGTCGCACGCACCCGCGAGCACGGAGCAGACCACCGAGTCGCCGCAGATGATGAGCACGGAGAACACGCAGATGATGCCCGCCGTGTCGCCATTGCCACCCGCGGCCTGGCTCAGGCTCTCATCCGAGAGGTTGACGAGGGTTTCCTTGTGAAGGCTCAGCTTCTTGCCATTCTTCGCGTCGCTCATGGGGGACCGTCCTGTTCGGGGAGCCGTCAGGATTGACGGCGAAACAGACATTGGGTCCGCCCCTGCGCGACCAGTATTACCTCGGGGGGATGTGTTCCTGTGTGTCGCGACTCCCCCGCCCCCTTGAACCACTAGGATGTCCTCTAGCCTCCGTTGTCGTTGTTGCACGAGCCCGCGAGGATGGAGCAGATCACCGAGTCTCCGCACAGGATGAGCGAGTACAGGCAGATGATGCCGCCGGAGTCCCCGTTGCCTCCCACCACGCGCTCCAGGCTCTCCTCGGACAGGTGACGCAGCGTCTCCTTGTGGAGTGACAGCTTTCCCTGCTTCTTGTCGGTCTTCACGGTGGCAAGCCCCCTGTCGTGCCGTCGACTCCGACGGTGACTCGAACAGTACAGTCACTGCTCGGCGACCCTCCATCACCTCCCAGGGCGAGTCCGCGTGTGGTTCTGGCGCTTTGCCCGCGTCCCCGCGGGGTGAGGGGAACGAGCGCAAGCCTCCCTCGCGCTGGATGCCGCGTCGCGTTGGCACGCGGGCTCCACGGGCCATGGCTTTCTTCTATTCCACAAACACCCGCGCGCCGCCGTCATCCTCTATCGACTAGCCGATAGACGCGCTCGGTCCGCGGGGTTCCTCCCGGCACTCCGGAGCGCCCATGCCACATTGAGCGGCCCTCTCCAGGAGAGTGTCCACCATGAGTAAAACCTCACGTGATGCAGGCGCACGACCGGAGCCTTCCGCGAGCGAGTCCTCGACACATCCGATTCGCCTCGAGGTCAATGGCGCGCGCAAGGAGTTGCGGGTCGCGCCCTGGACGACCCTGCTCGACCTGCTTCGGGAATCGCTGGACCTGACGGGAACCAAGAAGGGGTGCGACCACGGTCAGTGTGGCGCCTGCACGGTGCTCGTCGACGGCAAGCGCATCAATTCCTGTCTGACCCTCGCCGTCATGAAGGACGGCGCCCAGGTCACGACCATCGAGGGGCTCGCCTCGGGAGAGACCCTGCATCCGATGCAGCAGGCCTTCGTGGATCAAGACGCCTTCCAGTGTGGCTATTGCACACCGGGACAGATCTGCTCCGCGGTGGGCCTGCTCGCCGAGGGCAAGGCGAAGAGCCTGGACGACGTGCGGGAGTTGATGAGCGGCAACCTCTGCCGTTGCGGTGCCTATCCCAACATCCTCGCCGCCATCGAGCAGGCCCGGCGGCAATCCTCCGGGGGCTCGACGCCATGAACCGCTTCACCTACGAGAAGGCCCAGGACATCCCGAGCGCCGTGGAAGCCGCGGCGAAGTCGCCCGCCGCCCAGTTCATCGCGGGCGGGACCAACCTGGTGGACCTCATCAAGGAGAACGTCGCGCGGCCCGAGCGGCTCATCGACGTGACGCGGCTGCCGCTCAACCAGATCGAGGAGCGTCCCGAGGGCGGCCTGAGCATCGGCGCGCTCGTCACCAACGCCGACACCGCGTACCACGCCCAGGTGGAGCGCCGCTATCCGCTGCTGTCCAAGGCCATTCTCGCGGGCGCCTCGGCGCAGCTGCGCAACATGGCCACCACCGGCGGCAATCTCTTGCAGCGCACCCGCTGCTATTACTTCTACGACACGGGCACGCCCTGCAACAAACGCGAGCCTGGCGCCGGCTGTGGCGCGCTCACGGGCAACAACCGCATCCACGCCATCCTCGGCACGAGCGAGCACTGCATCGCCACCCACCCCTCGGACATGTGCGTGGCCCTGGCGGCGCTCGACGCCCGCATCCACATGACGGGGCCCCAGGGCCAGCGCACCCTGCCCATCGCCGACTTCCACCGGCTGCCCGGAGACACGCCCGAGCGCGACACGAACCTCCAGCCCGGCGAGCTCATCACCGCCGTGGAGCTGCCCCCGGAGGACTTCTCCCAACACCACGCCTACCTCAAGCTGCGGGACCGGCAGTCGTATGCCTTCGCGCTCGTGTCCGTCGCCGCCGCGCTCCAGTTGGACGGCGACACCATCCGCCAGGCCCGCATCGCGCTGGGCGGCGTGGCCCACAAGCCCTGGCGCTCGCCCGAGGCGGAGGCCCTGCTCGTGGGCAAGCCCGCCACGCGCGAGCACTTCCAGACCGTGGCCGACGCCCTCCTCCAGGGCGCCCAGGGCCACGGGGACAACACCTTCAAGATCGAACTGGCCCGGCGCGCCATCGTGCGCGCCCTCTCGCAGGCCGCCGGACTGGAGCCCCATTCATGAGCCCTCCCTCCCCCAAGCACCTGGGTCGGCCCGTCTCGCGCGTGGATGGGCCCCTGAAGGTCACCGGCCGCGCGAAGTACGCCGGGGAGTTCCACACGCCCGACCTCACCTACGGCGTGGTCGTCTCCAGCACCATCGCCCGGGGACGCATCAAGTCCCTCGACACCGCCGCCGCGCTCGCCCTGCCCGGCGTGCTGCATGTCTTCACCCACGAGAACCGGCCGAGCACCGCCTGGTTCGACCGCAACTACAAGGACGACGACGCGCCCGCCGGCTCGCCCTTCCGGCCGCTCGACGGCGCGGACATCGTCTACAGCGGCCAGCCCATCGCGCTCGTCGTCGCCGAGACGTTCGAGCTCGCGCGCCACGCCGCCTCGCTCGTCCGGGTGGAGTACAAGACCCAGGAGCACGAGACCGACCTGCGCGCGCGCAAGCACAAGTCCCACGAGCCCGCCGCCGGCAAGGGCGGCTACCAGCCTCCACCCAAGCCCCGGGGCCACGCGGACAAGGCCCTGGGCCAGGCGCCCGTCCAGGTGGACGCCGAGTACGCCTCGCCCGTGGAGCACCACAACCCCATGGAGCCCCACGCCTCCACGGTCATCCACGAGGACGACGGCACGCTCACGGTCTACGACAAGACGCAGGGCGTGCAGAACTGCCAGCAGTACGTGTCGAAGATCTTCAAGCTCGACCCGGCCACGGTGCGGGTGCGCTCGCCCTTCGTGGGCGGGGCCTTCGGCTCGGGACTGCGGCCGCAATACCAGCTCTTCCTCGCCGTCATGGCGGCGCGCGAGCTCAAGCGCTCGGTGCGCGTGACGCTCACCCGCCAGCAGATGTTCACCTTCGGCCACCGCCCGGAGACCCTGCACCGCGTGGCGCTCGGGGCCCGCGAGGACGGCACGCTCGAGTCCGTCGTCCACGAGGCCACCGCCGAGACCTCGCGCTTCGAGGACTACTGCGAGGTGGTGGTCAACTGGTCCGGCCAGCTCTACCAGTGCGACAACGTGCGGCTGGAGTACAAGGTCGTGCCGCTCGACCAGTACACGCCCCTGGACATGCGCGCGCCCGGCGCGGTGCTCGGCATCTACGCGCTGGAGTCCGCCATGGACGAGCTGGCGCACACGCTGGGCATGTGTCCGCTCGCGCTGCGGCTCAAGAATTACGCCGAGAAGGACCAGAACACGGGCAATGCCTTCTCCAGCAAGGAGCTCAAGGCCTGCTACAGCCAGGGCGCCGAGCGCTTCGGCTGGTCCCGGCGCACCCACGCGCCCCGCTCCATGCGCGAGGGCAAGCAATTGGTGGGCTGGGGCATGGCCACGGGCTCCTGGGAGGTGAATCAGCAGCCCGCCCAGGCCCGGGCCGTGCTGAGCATCGACGGCTCGCTCACGGTGAGCAGCGCCACGTCGGACATCGGCACGGGCACCTACACCGTCATGACCCAGATCGCCGCCGACGTGCTCGGCCTGCCCGTGGAGGCGGTGACGTTCAAGCTCGGGGACTCGTCCCTGCCCATGTCCCCGCTGGAGGGCGGCTCGTGGACGGTGTCCTCGGTGGGCTCGGCGGTGCAGCAGGTGTGTGAGAAGCTGCGCGACCAGCTCTTCACCTGGGCGCGCAAGCTGCCCAAGTCGCCGCTCGCCGGCACGGAGCTGTCCGAGGTGAGCTTCGCGGGCGGCGGCATCTTCGTCACCGAGAATCCCGAACGGAGCGTGTCCCTCACCGAGGCCATGCGCTACGGGGACGTGCTGCACCTGGAGGAGCAGGTGACGTCGCTGCCCAGTCCCGCGCAGAAGAAGTACACGATGGCCTCGCACTCGGCGGTGTTCGTGGAGGTGAAGGTCGACGAGGAGCTGGGCGTGGTGAAGGTCACGCGGGTGGTGAGCGCCATCGCGGGCGGCCGCGTCATCAATCCCAAGACGGCGCGCAGCCAGATCCTCGGCGGCGTGGTCTGGGGCATCGGCATGGCCCTGCACGAGGAGACGTTCCTGGACCAGAACCTGGGCCGGTTCATGAACCACAACCTGGCCGAGTACCACGTGCCCGTGAACGCGGACGTGCCGGACATCGAGGTCCTCTTCGTCGAGGAGGAGGACACGATCGTCAATCCGCTCGGCGCCAAGGGGCTGGGGGAGATTGGCATCGTCGGCGTGGCGGCGGCCGTGGCCAACGCCATCTTCCACGCCACGGGCAAACGCGTGCGGGAGCTGCCCATCACGATCGACAAGCTGCTGTAGGCCGCGTCCCCGGGCTCAGACTGCTTCGTCCGGCAGCAACGTGCGAAGCAGTTCGTCGTCGGGGCCGAGCGGACGCCACCCGGCAGGAGGCGGCGAGGCCCGGAGCGCCGCCCGGGCCTGCCTGACGCGCTCCTTGTGGGTGTCGGGGGTGTAGCTCGTCCAACGCGCGAGGGCATGGGCGAGCTCGAAACGGGTCGAGTCATCTGGCGCCGACGGCCAGCCCGTCGGGAATGCCTGGAACAGCTCACGCACGAATTGCCCACGCACCAGACGCGTCACGCGCCCACTTCGTTCGGCCTCGGCGACCAGGCCGCTGAAGACCTGCACCGCGGCGATGTCCTCCGTGCCCAGCTCGTCCGCCAACTCCACGAGAGACGCCGTGGGGCGCGCGTCGGCGAAGGCGGTGAGCGACTCATGACCGCGCTCGCGGACGCGCTCGTACAGACGGGCCTTCACATCGCCCCGCCACGCCCGGCCGTCACTCATGGTCCGCTCCAGGGGATGAAGCGCATGGGGATTCTGTACTCCTTCATGTACCCCGCGGCGACCCGCAGGATCTCATTCCGGGTCAACGCCCGGCCCACTTCGGCCTCGGCCTCATACATCGAATCCATGAGCATCCGGTTCCATTCTCCTGGCCACGTACGCCCCAGCTTCCAGTTCCCACCTCCGTGGATGGCCTGATGGTGTGACTGCTCCAGCCTGACGCAGAATTGGTCGATGTCCATCTCGCCCGTGAATCCGCGCTTCTCGAACCACGCACGGAACTCCTTGGGCAGCACATGGTGTCGCGGTGGCTCGGCCATTCCCGCGCCCGCCCTGTCCGTCAGGTGAAGGGCGCGCACCTCGGGACCCTCGCCCAGCGCATCACGCACCCCCGAGGGCAGGTCGTCGTGGGCCCGCGTCATCAGCACCAGCGTCGCCTGGGTCCGCACGAGTGCCCCGACGGCGGGAAACGAGAGCACGCCCGCGCGCACCAACCGGCGCATCATCTCCACCCACTCCGCGGACACGACCAGGCGGGTGCCCATCATCACGCCACCACCGCCCATCGAGAGGCCGACGCCCAACACCACGGGCGCCGAGGGTGGCACCGACGGCAGCGAGAGCTTCAGCGCGGGGAGGAAGACGAGCGCTTCGAGCGCCTCCCTGAGAATCAGTGCCTTCGCGACGCGCTCGGCGCCCTGATGAACGAGCCCCAGGGTCGTGGTGAGCTCTCCGGTGAGGTAGCCGACCAAGGCGGGGACATCTCGCGCCGCGGCCTCCGTTGAAGCCGGGTCCCGGGAGGAGAGCGCCGTCAGCACGGGCGAGAGACTCGCCCACCAGCGCCACAGGTCCACGAACATAAGCTCTCGGCTATAGAAGTGCTGCGCGAGCGCGACATCGGCGAGTTGGAGGACATCCAGCCACACCGTCAGGAGGATGGAGCCCAGCAGCGCGGACTCGAGCCGAGCACCGGCGAGACGCAGCACGGCGAGCTGCATGTCCGGATCGTGCACTTCCGAGGCGGCGTTGGCCAGCCCGATGGCGGCAGTGCACTCGGCGTCCATCCATCGCAGATGCCGGACACCGTCATCGAGGGAGTGCGTCAAGACCCCATGTCCTCCGAGGCCTCGTTCATGGGAACGAAGCCGGGAGAAGCCGCTCGAGACACGACGGAGGGAATCCGACACCTGGGCAGCGGCCTGGCGAAAGGCCAGCTGCGCCGCGAGCGCGTCCTGGCGCTCCACTGCCTTCATGTCCCGTGGAGCGACCTGACGTCCGGAGAGCAGCGGCGCCCCCTCGGTCCCGGACATCGGTGAAGCATGCGAAGACACGGGGTGCAGGAGCATCGACGCACAACCGGCGGACAGCAGCGCCAGGGTGAACAGCAAGCAGGTCCGGCCCATCCTGCGAAAGTCAGCGCGCGGGCCACTCCCCATGGGAAGCCACCTCCTGTTCGGCGAACGGCGCGAGGGTACAGTTCCCCTCCGACGCATCGGCCAGGCCAGCGTGAGTCAGCGCTGTCAGGGGACAGCCATCGCCACCAGTCCCGGAGAGTGGGCACTGGAGCCCCCGCATGAGTCCCTCCACCGCCCACGACACGGGCAGGCGCGTACGGGAGCTGCCCATCACGCCCCCGGCCCCAGCCGCTTCGGCGTACAATGGACCATGCACTTCCGCCCCTACGCCAAGATGCCCTCCGCGGGCGAGACACGAGACCAAGCAAGTCCCGGGGGGGTCTGGGTCGCCCTGGAAAAGATTCATGGCGCTCAGCTCGTGATCGGTGTGCATGGGGAGCAGGTCCATTTTGGCAAGCGCAAGGCCTGGCTGTTGGAGGAGGACTCCTTTTTTGGCTGGCAGTTGCTGCGCGTGCAGTTGGCGGCGGCAGCGCGGACGATGGCCCGCGCCGTCGCAGGACCCGAAGACACGGTGTATTTCTATGGGGAACTCTTCGGAGGTGGCTATCCCCACCCGGAGGTGCCAGCCGTGCCCGGGATGTCCCCGGTGCAGACGGGAATCTGGTACGCGCCGGATTCACACTGGTCGCCATTCGATGTCCTCGTGGCTCGGTCGAGCGAAGAGGAGGGGACGCTCCTCGCCCATCATGAGGTGGAGGCACTCGCTCACTCCGCCGGACTGTTGACGCCTCCGGTCATCCGACGCGGCGCTCGCTCCGAGATGAGCGGTGTCCCCACGCGAATGCAGACGCGCGTTCCCGCGCTCTTGGGACTGCCAGTCATTCCGGGCAATACGGCGGAGGGCCTCGTCATCAAGAGCGATCAGCGCGTTTCCCCCGGGCATCGCGCCTCCTTCAAACGCAAGATCGAGGAGTTCAGCGAGGGCCGTTTCGATGAGAGCGCGGCGTGGAATCCCCATCAGCGCTTGTCCGTCCCCGAGCTGGCGCTCTGGGCCGAGCGCATGGTGAATCCGCCACGCATCGCCAGCGCCCTGTCGAAATGTGGTCGCGGCGAGATGGAACCCATCCTCGACGAGGTGATGCTCGACGTCCGTGTCGATCTGGAGCTGGCCTTTCCGCTGGCGTACCGCTCGCTCGACGCATCAGGAGAGGAGCACCTGTCGGCCCACATTCGTGAGCGTGCCCTGCCTCTCATCCTGAGAGAATTACGTCCGCTGGAAAAATGAGGGTGGTGCGCCTGGTGCGCGAGGTCGGCCAGAGCCGGGTCTCCTGGTAGCTTCGGGGCCGTGCGTTTCCTGGGCTGGGACTTGAGTGATCCGTTCGCGCGCCGTCCCCGCGCCGTGGACGTGGCCGTGGTGGAAGAGGATGGCCGGGTCGCCTTCGAGCAATGGGCGTGGCCCGCGCTCGATGCGGCGCGACACCTGACGCCCCAGGCCCTGCTCGCCGCGTGTCCCGTGGGTCCCACGGACGTGGTCGTGGTGGACGGACCGCAGGCGCTCGCCCGACCCGGCGCCCAGGTGCGCGAGGCCGAGCGACTGCTGCGCGCGCCAGGGCGGACGCCCGACACGCTCCCCGTTCCGGGCGCGCCCTTCAGTGGCTTCGTGCGCGGCGGGGTGCTGCTCTTCGCGGCCCTGCATCAGGGCAGCGGGCTGCCACTGCTCGACCTGGACACGCCCCACCCGCACGAGGCCCGGCTGTTCGAGGCGTTTCCCGGCGCCACATGGCGCCAGTTGGGCGGCAAGGCGCTGGGCAAGAAGACCACGCCCGAGGGACGGACGGCCCGGCGCGCGCGACTGGAGGCCGAGGGACTGCGCTTCTCCGGGACCGGGCTGCCCACCCATGACGCGCTCGACGCGGCGCTCTGCGCGTGGCTCGGCTGGCGCACCCGCTCGGCGCCCGAGCGGGTGCACGCCGTGGGCACGCCCTTGTGGAAGGACGCCGAGGGGTGGCTGCGCGAGGGGCGCATCCTCCATGCCGGATAAGCGCTATACGCCCCCTTGGGTGAACGGATTGGCGTAGGGCGGAGGGTTGGGATTGTTGGGGCCGGGGATGATCAGCACGTGCTCATCCGGTCCGCTCGCGTAGTGCAAGGGAAACGGCTCGTTCTTGAGCACGCCCGGGACCCCTGGAATCCTGAGGGTGAGGCCCAAGGGTCTCGTGAAGGGCGCACCCGGAGGGATGTCGAAAGGCAGGGCTCCCGCAAGGTAGATGAAGGGAATGGGCGTCTGGCTGGGCTCCTCCGCGTAGATCTTCCCGGGATCGAAGTGGAAGGTCTTGGCGTGGGTGTCGTTGTTCTGGATCGACACGATGCGGTAGCGCACGAACACGCCGTCCTCGATGGTCCCCTCCTGGTCGAGCAGCTTCCAGTGATTGAAGTTGGCGCGCTGCTCGTAGGTGATGATGACCAGGTCACTGATGAGCGGCGTGGGACAGCCCGCGCAACCGGCGAGCAGCAAGGGCCCACCGAGGACCAGGGTCATCACCAGCATCCACTGTCTTCCGTGCCGTCTCATGAGGCCCTCCCCGGGCAGGGCCCCCGTTCCAGGGCCCTCCCGGAGGAAGGCGGCTCGTCCGGTTCGTGACGCCGCCTCCGGACGAGGCCGGCCGCCTGGCGGGCGTCAGCGCGGCCGCATGTCCTCGCGCACGGCCTTGAGCAGCAGGAAGCCCCGGCGCGAGCCCAGTTCCCGGGTGTTGCTCAGCTCGAGGATGATCTCCCCCGAGCGCAGCTTCCAGTACGTGTCCGCGCGCGCGTAGTCCGTGTCGGTCTCCCGGGGGAAGGCCCGGAACTCCGTCCAGGTCTCGCCATCCAGGCTGTAGAGCACGTGCGCGCTGACATCCCCCGGCGCGTAGACGTCCCCGCCGGTCTCCCGCGTGGTGCCAATCACATACCCGCCTCCGGGCACCTCGACGATGGAGTAGCTCGGCCCGGGCAGGGCATCCAGGCGCACCATGGCGTCATCCCCGCCCACCCGCTGCACCGCGGGCAGGGGCGGCGCGTAGAGGTTGTCCGTGCCGAAGAGCAGCCCCCGGGGCGTCACCACCGCGTCCACCGCCACGCCCGGCGGGCCCTCCAGCACCGCGTGCCACGTCATGCCCTCGTCCTCCGAGCGCAGCAGCCCGCCCTTGAGGTCCCCCATCATCGCCCACAGCACGCCCTGCGCCGGATCCGCCACCAAGCCGTGACCGTGCCGGCGGCCCTCGAAGACATGGCGCACGCGCCACGTCGCGCCACTGTCCTGGCTCACCCACAGGTTGATGGGCGACTCCTCCGTGAACGTCTGGTACTCCAGGAAGAAGACCGTGCCGTGCAGTTCGCGGATGTTGTGCGGCTGGAGCATCTTGAAGCGGCCGAGCGGCAGCACCACCTTCCACGTCGCGCCATGGTCCGTGGAGCGCGAGAGCGCGTAGCCCTCCGGCGAGGTGACGTTCGCCAGGAGCGTGCCGTTGGCCAGGGTCGTCATCTTGAAGAAGCCGTAGCTGCCCGGGTGCACGCCCCGCCGCGTCCAGGTGCGCGCGTTGTCGGTGCTCGCGTAGAGCTTGGAGCTGCCCTGCCCGTCCTCCACCGCGTAGACCGTGCCCGCCGGGTCCACCGCGAGGATTTCATGGGCCCGGTCCCGGTAGGTCTCCCGGAGCGTGAAGCCCGAGGGCGGCACGGGCGGCCGCGCCTCGGAGAGCCGGGACGCCACCGCGTGGCCCACCTGGACCGCGCCGCCCGGCCCCTCCGTGTCCTTCACGCCGTCCAGGTCGATCAGCCGCTCCGCGGGCACCTGCGTGCGCAGCCACGCGTTCACCTGGCTCCGCGGCCCCCTCCAGCGCGAGGACGCCGGCAGCGTGCCGGCGTAGACGCTCCCGCACACCGGCAGCAGCGCCACGAGCGCGCGGCCCAGCGTGCCCTGCAGCGACGCCACCGAGGCCCCATCCACCGCCTCCGCCTCGGGCAGCACCACACACGTCACCTGGCCACAGGCGCGCAAGGCCGCCAGGCGCCCCGCGAGCTCGGTGCCCTCCACGGCCCCCAGGTCCAGCACGGGCACGCCCAGTTGCCGCTCGGCCACCGCGGGCCACGTCTCGCGGATGTCCCCCGTGGCGCTGCCCGCGCGCGTGCCTCCGCCCACCACCGCCACGCACCGCCCCGGCTCCGCTTCCACCTCGATGGCGCTCAGCCCCACCAGCGCCGTGCCAGGCGTGCCGAAGCCCTTGCGCACCCGCGAGAAGCTTCCCTCGGCCATGACGCCGTGGGGAAACAGCGCCCGCTCCCCCATGGCCACCGCGCCCTCCACTTCGAAGGACACCGCCAGCTCCTCGCGGAACTCCACGGGCAGCAGCAGGGGATCACTGCGCAGCGACTCCCCCGCCGCGACCCGCGCGCCCGCCAGGCCCGCGAAGGTCAAGGACAGGGGTTCGGAGGCCAGCGCGCCCCGCGTCTCCGCCCGCGCCACGCTGGCCTCGTGCACCTGCAAGGGCCCGTTGCCCGCGCGGAACACGAAGCGCAGCCGCGAGCCCGCGCGCGCCACCGGCACCCGGAAGCGGTACGTCGTCCGCCGGGACACCGTGCGCGAGCCCCCGAGCGGCTGCAGGAAGGTGGGCCGGAAGCTCTCCACCGGCGTCTCCGGGCGCGGCTGGCTCTCCGTTCCCTTGTCCGGCCCCGCCGGAGGGGACGCCGGAACTTCCTGGACGGGCACCTCGAGCTCCGGCTCGAACTCCGGGGCTCCTGCTTTTCCGCACCCCAGGGCCCACACTCCACACACCACGACCCACGCCACCCGACCCCACGACCCCCGACCCATCGAACCGCCTCCCCCCCACCCAATGATTCCGCGCGAATCTGGGGACGGCCCCCGCGCGTGCCAACGACAGGCGTCGACCCGCGGAAGGCGCATGGTTGGACGCGCCCTGTCTTCGTTGGCGCACGACGGCGGTGTCCGTCCCGGGGGCGGGTGTGCACGGGGGTTTACGCCCGGTCCGGTTTGAAGTACGGGGCGGGCATGCCCATCCTCGCCCTCGTCCGACATGGACAGTCCCTGTGGAACCAAGAGAACCGCTTCACCGGCTTCGTGGACGTGCCCCTGACCGAGCAGGGTCGCGCCGAGGCCCGCAAGGCGGCCGAGCACTTCCAAGGCGTGAAGTTCGACGTGGCGTACACCTCGGCGCTCACGCGCGCGCAGGAGACGCTCGCCATCATCCTGGAGGCCACCGGGCAGCGCATCCCCGTCATCCGGGACGCCGCGCTCAACGAGCGGCACTACGGTGACCTGCAGGGCCTGAACAAGGCGGACGCGGCCAAGGAGTTCGGCGAGAAGCAGGTGCACATCTGGCGCCGCTCCTATGACGTGCCGCCGCCCAACGGCGAGTCCCTGGAGCTCACCGCCAAGCGCGTGCTGCCCTTCTACGAGCGCGCCATCAGCGGCGACCTGCGCCAGGGCAAGAACGTGCTCGTGGTGGCCCACGGCAACTCCAACCGCTCGCTGGTGATGAAGCTGGACAAGCTCACCGGGGAGCAGGTGCTCAACCTGGAGCTCGCCACCGGCGTGCCGCTCGTCTACGAGATGTCCAAGGACCTCGAGGTCCTCAGCAAGCGCACCCACGGCTAGCGGGTGCCCGCGGCCCGGCGTCTTCCCTCCCGCGTGGGGGGAAGACGCCTGCGAGGCCCGCCCCGCGGCCGCTCAGCCCATCAGCGCGAGCAGCCCGAGCAGTCCCACCACGAGGAAGTACAGGGACTCGCCCGCGATGAGGCCGCCGCCCACGAGCGACATCGTGCTCATGTCCTCGGGCAGCGTCTCGCCCTCGCCCGGAGTGCCCGCCGCCTGGGGCGCGCCCCGTCCCGACCAGGTGTTCCACAGCGAGGACAGGATGCCGCCCACGCCGAACCAGAGGGACAGCGACAGGTTCACGAAGCCGCCGAAGGACGAGGCGTAGGGGCTCGCGAGCACCACCGCGTCCAGGGTCCAGCCCACCGCGAAGCCCGCGCGCGAGCCATTCACGAAGCGCACGTAGCCCGCGTGGCGCTTGAGCAGCTTGCGCGCCACCTCGATGGTGAAGCCGAGCACGAGGCCGAACAGGAGCGCCTGGACCGTGTGGTCCGACAGCGAGCCCAGGCTGCGGATGGCACCCACGAACTTGTATGTCATCGCCGAGCCCCACTGGCCCACGGGCGCCTTGGGGTCGTCCAGCTGGTTGATGGCCAGCACCGGGTAGGCGCTCATGAAGACGCGCGCCAGGCCCACGCACAGCACCGCGCCCATGACGATGCCCACCACCTGGTAGCGGAACTGGAGGGTGCGGTCCGTGCCCAGGCGCCAGCCGGTGGAGCGGTCCTGCTGCATGTCACAGCCCACCGAGGTGCTGATGAGCAGGATGCTCGCGGCCATCAGGCCCACCAGCGGGTTGTCGAGCCCCAGCAGCGACATGATCATCACCGACACGACGAAGGCGCTGGAGATGGGGTTCTGGTCGGTGATGCCATAGGCGATGCCGTTGATGAGCACGAAGAGCAGGGAGAGCCCCATGCCCAGCAGGATGAAGCCCAGCGGCTGGTGCAGCACCTGGGTGGCCACGCCCACCACGGCCAGGCCCCAGAAGACGACCCAGGCGAAGAGCTTGGGCAGGCTCACCTTCTTCCACGCGGGCTCGTTGTCCGGCGGCAGCTTCGCCCGGTCGCGCACGCGCGCCGCCGCCTGCACGGCGAGCAGCGACAGGTCCACCACCGCCGCGCCGAGGATCATCGCCAGACCCACCAGGAAGCCCACCTTGCGGAAGGGCTCGTCCGGACCGAGCCAGCCCCAGGCGCGCAGGGTGGGCGTCATCGCCGCGCCCGCGAGGCCGCCCACGATGGCCGGCACGGTGATGCGGCTGCCCACCACCATGCCCGCGCCCACCGAGGACGCGCTCACGCCCGTGGCCGCGAGCCGCGCCACGTGCTCGGTGAGCGCCGCCACCACGCCGCCCGCCGCCGCGCCGCCGCCCAGCTTGGCGATGGAGGCCTTGAGCAGACGGGGGTCGGTGAGCGCCCGGAGGATGTTGGCCACCGCGTAGCCGGACGGATAGTCCAGCTGCAGCCGGTCCACGAGCAGCGGCGTGTAGAGCATGCCCACGCCCACGCCGAACATGCCCACGCACCCCACGAAGAGCATCAGGTGCCAGGCGGGCGGCTGGGGCATGCCCAGCCACACCATGGCCTGGATGAGCACGGACATGGCGCACATGGAGGCCACCGAGGCGGCCATGGTCTGCATGTAGTTGGCGCCGTGCTTGCCCTCGGGTCCGTAGCCGTAGGTGACGGCGCTGCCGAGAATGCCCGCCAGCACCTGCCCGCCCACGAAGAAACCCAGGCTGAAGTTCATGTACGAGGCGGCGATGCCCCCGAGCGGCCCGAGCACGAAGATGGCCACCAGACTCAAGAGCAGGTGGAACTTCCACGTGCCCGGGGTGGGCAGCCACTCAAACCGCACGCCCGCGCGGGGCGGCGGCGGCACCTTCAACGGCGGAAAGACGGGACGAGCCATGGGGGGCGCACGCTAGCGCACTCCCCCTAGATGCGCGTGAACGACCAGCTCACCGCCCGCCCGCCCTCGTAGGGCATGACGCCGTGAAAGGCGCGCGCGTCCCCGTCGAACACGAGCGGCAGGAAGTGCCGGTCCCCGTCCCAGAGCGGCAGGTCCATGATGTCCTTCACCGGCACCCACGACAGCTCGCCCTCGGGGTTGCGCTCGAGCGGCGTGCCCGTGAAGCCGTCGATGCGGAAGACGAAGCCCAGCCAGTCCTCACCCTTGGGACCGAAGCCCGGCCAGCTGATGGTGCCGCGCAGCGTGAGGTGCGTGCACTCGATGCCCGCCTCCTCGCGAATCTCCCGGCGCATGCACGCGACGACGTCCTCGTCCGGCTGCATCTTGCCCCCGAGCCCGTTGTACTTGCCCAGGTGCGCGTCGTCCGGACGCGCGTTGCGGTGGATGAGCAGCACCTTCGTGCCGTCCGGGGACATCACGTAACCAAGCGTGCCGATGATGGGCGTGTAGCGCATGCGGCGGCTCTTAATGCTCCCTCGCCCCCCGGCCAAGGAGTCCGTGAGTAGGGAAAGACATACGCATCGTGAAAAGGGTGTGTGTGGTTTCCCTTCTGGAACCGACCGATCGTCGCCGCCGAGGGCCAGGGCCCTGGTTCCACCGAGAGGGAGCCACTAGGCTTCGCCCGTATGACCCCCGTGTTTCCGGAGAGCGAGCCCCCTCTCCCCGACGCGCCGGGCGCCCCCGCGCCCTGGCCGATCCTCCTGGTGCTGAATTATCTGAAGGAAACACTCGCGGCGGATCCGCTCGCGCCCCTGGTGATGGGACTCAAGCGCAGCCTGAAGGCGGGCGCGGCGCTGCACACCGGCCTGGAGCGCGTGGCGCCCGGCCCCGTGCGCCTCCAGTCCGGACGCTACGTGCTCTTCGCGTGCCTCCAGCTGGACACGCTCGTGGACGCGCTGCCGGACTTCGAGCGGGCGAGCCAGGTGCACGCGTTCGTGCGGGCGTGCGTGGAGGGCTCGGTCCCCCGGCGCACGCTGTGGCGCCAGGTGCTCGCCTGCCGCGGGCTCACCCTGGGCCAGCGGCTCAAGGCGCTGCGCATCCTGCAGAACCTGGATCGGCTCGTGCGCGACACCGAGGCCCTGCTGGACACGCCCGAGCGGCGGCGCTTCTTCCGCGACACGCTCGGCGCCCTCATCACCGCGGTGGTGGAGGACATGAACCTGGAGGCCCGCGCGCGCGACACCCTGGTGGCGCTCGCCCCCGAGTACCCCGCCATGGGCCTGTCCGGCCTGGAGGTGCTCTGGCTGCTGCAGGGCCGCCCGCTGGAGGAGATCCTCGCCTACCGGCAGGTGCTCGGCCAGGGCGAGCAGCTCGCGCGCCTGGAGGACGACGTGCTCGAGGTGTGGAAGGCCTTCCAGGAGCTGCCGGACGAGGCGGCCGTGGAGGCGCGCGTCGACCGGCGCAACCTCATCCTCCGCCACGCGAAGAACCTGGGCTGGACGATGCGCGCGTCCCTGACCGAGGCGTGCCGCATCGCCGGCTTCGTCGAGCAGCGGCTGGAGGGGGCGCTCGGGGGTATCGAGGACGCGGCCACCGCGCGCGAGCTGCGCCGGGTGGTGACGTTCTTCCCCACCTACGTGGACATGATGATCGGCCAGCACCGCGTGGCGGCGCCCGCGCGCGCGGAAGCGGCCGAGCCCCCGTCCGCCCCGCGCCTGGCGGTGTAGGGCCTCAGTCCCGGTAGCCACGCGCCTGGAGGTTGAACAGGTGCGCGTAGCGGCCGCCACGCGCCATGAGCTCCGCGTGGCTGCCCAGCTCCTCCACCTGCCCGTCGTGCAGCACGGCGATGCGGTCCGCCATGCGCACCGTGGAGAAGCGGTGGGAGATGACGAGCGCGATGCGATCGGCCGCCAGCTCCTGGAAGCGCTCGAAGAGGGCGTGCTCGGACTCGGCGTCGATGCTCGCCGTGGGCTCGTCCAGGATGAGCACCTCCGCGTCCTCGCGCATGAAGGCCCGGGCCACGCCCAGCTTCTGCCACTGGCCTCCGCTCAGCTCCAGGCCCTTCTCGAACCAGCCGCCCAGCATGGTGTCGTAGCGCTGGGGCAGGGCCTCGATGACGTGGCTCGCGCCGCCCTGCTCCGCCGCGCGCACGATGCGCGGCCGGTCCTCCAGGGCCCCCACGTGCCCCAGGCCGATGTTCTCCGCCACGTTGAACTGGTAGCGCACGAAGTCCTGGAACACGGCGCCAAAGCGCGAGCGCAGGTCCGCCGGCTCCATGTCCTTGAGGTTCACGCCGCCGTAGAAGATGTCGCCCTCGGTGGGCTCGTACAGCCGCAAGAGCAGCTTCACGAGCGTGCTCTTGCCCGCGCCGTTCTCGCCCACCAGCGCCAGCTTCTCCCCGGGCTCCAGCCGCAGGTTCAGGTGGCGCAGCGCCCACGCGTCCTTGCCCGGGTAGCGGAAGGACACGTCGCGCAGCTCGATGGCGTTGTGCCGGCCCCGGGGCACCGTGAGCGCCGGACGCGCGCGCGAGGCCTCCTGGCCCGTGGGGATGTCGAAGTAGGCGAAGAGGTTGCTCATGAAGAGCGCGCCCTCGTACATGCTGCCCACGCTGGAGAGGATGCCCTGGAAGGCCGCCTGGCCCTGCCGGAACACGCCCAGGTAGAGCACCATGTCGCCCACCGTGATGGCGCCGCGCGCCGCGCGCCCCGCCACGAAGGCATAGCAGCCGTAGAACGCCGCGAGCGAGACGAGCCCCAGGCCCAGGCCCCACCCCATGCGCCGCATCGCCAGGGCCCGGTCCTCCTGGAAGAACTTCTGGAAGAGCGTGCGGTAGCGCCCGAGCACCAGCCCGCCCAGGTCGAAGACCTTCACCTCCTTCACGTGGCTGTCGCGCGTGAGGATCCACTCCAGGTAGTTGAGCTTGCGGCCCTCGGGCGCGCGCCAGGAGTAGAGCCGGAAGCCCTCCTCGGCCAGGCGCGCCTCGGCGATGAAGGCGGGCACGCTCGCGGCCACCAGCACCACCACGCTCCAGGGCGACAGGTGCACGAGCAGCACCGCGTACGTGGACAGCGTCACGAGGTTGCGCACGATGGAGAAGGCATCCATCACCAGCGCCAGCGGGCGGCTGTTCGCCTCGCGCCGGGCGTTCTGCATCTTGTCGTAGGTGTCCGAGTCCTCGAAGTGCCGCAGCTCCAGCGCCAGCGCCTTGTGCAGGATGCGCTCGTTGAGCAGGTTGCCCAGGTTGGCCCGGCCCAGCTCGCGCACGAGCGACAGCGAGCGGTCCACGGTGATGGAGCCCACCATCAGCGCGAACTCCAGCACCACCAGGTGCAGCACCCGCGAGACCCCCGCCTCGCCGCCCCCGCTGGCCGTGGCCACGACGCCGTCCACGATGAGCTTGCCCACCCAGGCCATGGCCGCCGGGAACACCGCGGCCACCAGCGTGAGCACCGCGAGCGTCACCGCGAGCCGGGGACTGGCCTCCCAGAACAGACGGAAGGTGCCCGGCAGTTGCCGGAAGAGGCTGCCCGCGTTCTTCAACCGGGCCTTGAGCGAGGGGGGCGGCGTGCGAGGGGTCGGAGGGGACACGCACCCTGTCTAACCCGGCCCCCCGTCATTCGCCGCATGCTCGTCTGTCTTCTCGCCAGACAGGGGGACTATGATGCCCTCCAACCCTTGCCTGCCTGGAGAGACCTCCCGATGAAGCGCTTCGTCATCGTCTTCGACAACGAGCCCGCGACGCCCGCCCCGTGGATCGCCACCGCCTGCGCCGCGACCCAGCTCCACTTCGTGGACAACGACGCCATCATCGAGGTGATGTCCAAGAACAAGGAGGCCCAGAAGGTGCTGCTCGAGGGCCCCTCGCCGGACAAGAACCCCAAGGCCGCGGCCTTCTACAAGGAGGCGCTCGAGCAGGTGGCCGGCGACAAGACGCGCGTGGGCCTCTACAGCACCAACTGGCTGCAGTACCTGGACAAGGGCGCGGTGAACGGCTGCGTCATCGACTTCTCCGGCCTGGAGGAGCAGCGCGCGCAGGGGCTCGCCCAGGGGCTGACCCAGAAGCAGGTGGACGACTACGTGAAGACCTACAGCGCCCAGTTGCAGAACAAGGCGCTCAAGGCCCTGCCCGCCGACCGCGTGCTCACGCTGCCCGTCAAGGAGCCCGTGGCGAAGAAGGCGGAGCTGGCCACCGCCTTCATCAAGAAGCTTGGCTGAGCGTCACCCGGTCCCCTCCGCCGCGCGGGCGGAGGGGCGGGAGGCGGGCATCAGGCCACCAGGCTGCGCTGGAACTCGGTGATGTCCCCGATGAGGTCCGAGGCGCCCTTGACGACCTTGGCCGTGCCGAGCACCACCTTGAGCGGACCGGTGATGCTGTTGAGGCCCGGGAACACACCCGCGACGTCCAGACCGAGCTGACCGGCCGCCAGCGCGATGTCCAGCGCGTCCTTGGGGTCCGCCTGGATGGCGTCCCACAGGTCCTTGGCGCTGCCGACGGCGCTCACGCCGCTGACGACGTTGCCGATGAAGGGCACCGACTGGAGGCCCGCCCGGGCCGCCATCTTCGCGGACTCCTCGGCGATCTTCGTCTTGAGCTTCTCGGGCAGCGCGTCGACGAACCGGCCGAACATGCGCGAGAGGTTCTCGATGCCCTGCTGGCCGAAGGGCAGCTCCTGACCGGCGACCTTGAAGTGCTCGCCCTGGGTGAGCAGCGCGCCACCGGCCTCGGCGATCTCCGCCATGGCCCCGCCCACGTCACCGCGGCCCAGCTTCTCGGCGGCCTCGAACAGGTTGGTCGCCGCGCCCGAGTCCACCACCGCCGCGTTCAGCTCGCGGTCCTGGAAGAGCTTGCCCAGGCTGCCGGGGATCTTGCCCAGCGAGTTGAGGAAGGCCTTGGCCGCCTCGGGGGCCGTCTCGCAGATGGCCTTGCCCGTGGTGGCGATGCCCGCGAGGAAGCCCGGCACGTCGCCGCGCTTGAGGGCGGCGAACGCGTCGCCCATCGCCTTGCCCACGTCCTCGTTGCCCAGGAGGCTGGCCACCGCGGTGAGCGTGTCGCGCGCCCAGTCCGGCACGCCGAGCTTGTCGGCCAGCGCGCCCACCATGCGGCCGCGCAGCTCGGGCGGCACGTCGCCGAGCGCCTTGCCCAGGGTGTGCAGCGCCTCGCCCGGCTTGCCCTCGGCGAGCTGACCCGCGGCCTGGAGCACGTCGAAGGCGGCGCCACCCAGGGCCGCGATGTCCGCGCCGCTCTGGATGCCGAACGGACGCAGCTTCTCCATGAAGTCCGCGTTCTTCGCCAGCGCGTTGCCGGCGGCCTCGCGCAGCTTGTCGTTGCCGAGCAGCTCCTTGGCGCCCTGGATGAACTCGCCGTTCATCATCTTGGTGAACGAGGCGTGCACGTCCTTGTTCGTCACCAGCTCATGGACGAAGGCGGGGTCCGTGAGCATCGAGCGGATCATGCCCGAGTCACCCACCTCGGGCAGCTTGGCCGCCGTGGTGGTGATGGCCTTCTCGATGAGGGCCGGGGGGATCTTGCCCGCGGCGTCCCGGAGGCTGGAGAGCGCCACGCGGAAGTCGCCCTGGCCCAGCGCCTGGCCCGCGCGCAGCAGGTCCGGCAGCGCCTTGCCCGCCTGGAGCAGATCCGACGGGGTGATGCCCAGCTCGCTGATGCTGTTGCGCAGGCCCTCGGGCAGCTGGGCCACGATCTTCTGGCCGATCTTGTCGAGCAGCTGCGGCGCCGCCTCGGCCGCCTTGCCCAGCGCGGCGATGCCCGCGTCGATGTCACCGTTGGCGAACGCCTGGACCGAGTCGAACAGGTGCGGCGCCGCGGCGCCCGCCTCCACCAGATCCTGCGGCGTCAGGCCCGCCTTGCCCAGCAGCTCGGTGACGCCCGGGTCGTTGCCCACCGCCTTGAGCGCCGCGTCGCGCGCCGCGTCGTTGCCGAGCAGGCCGCGCAGGCCCTCCATGCGGGTCTCGGGGTTGAAGAGCTTGCCGACCTGGTCATGCAGGTCCCGGTTGCTCACCACCTGCGAGAGGAAGGCGTCGTCCGTCAGCAGCGTCTTGACCGCGCCCATCTCCGCGGGCAGCTGCTGCGCGAGACCCTTGAGGGCCTGCTTGGACAGGTCCTTGGCCGTGATGGCCGCTTCCTTCAGGCTGTCGAACGCCTCGCCCCACTTGCCCTCGCTGGCCGACTGCGCCGCCTGGAACAGGTGCGGCAAGGCCGGGCCCGCGTCACGCAGCTGCTGCTCGGTGATGCCCAGCTTGGCGATCTGGTCCTTCACGCCCTGGGGCACCGCGTCCAGCAGCTTCTGGCCAATCTTGCCCGCCAGCTCCGGCGCCGCCTCGATCGCCGTCTGGATGGACTCCAGGCCGCCCTTCACGTCGCCGGCCTTGATCTTCTCGAAGGCCTCCAGCAGCCGGGGGGCCGCCGCGCCCGCCTCCACCAGGTCCTGCGGCGTCAGGCCCACATTGGCCAGCTGCGCCTTCACGCCCGGGTCGTTGCCAATGGCCTTGAGCGCCGCGTCGCGCACCGGCGCGTTGTCCAGGAGGCCGCGCAGACCCTCCATGCGGGTCTCGGGGTTGAAGAGCTTGCCGACCTGGTCATGCAGGTCCCGGTTGCTCACCACCTGCGAGAGGAACGCGTCGTCCGTCAGCAGCGTCTTGACCGCGCCCATCTCGGCGGGCAGCTGCTGCGCGAGACCCTTCAGGGCCTGCTTGGACAGGTCCTTGGCCGTGATGGCCGCTTCCTTCAGGCTGTCGAACGCCTCGCCCCACTTGCCCTCGCTGGCCGACTGCGCCGCCTGGAACAGGTGCGGCAGCGCCGGGCCCGCGTCACGCAGCTGCTGCTCGGTGATGCCCAGCTTGGCGATCTGGTCCTTCACGCCCTGGGGCACCGCGTCCAGCAGCTTCTGGCCAATCTTGCCCGCCAGCTCCGGCGCCGCCTCGATCGCCGTCTGGATGGACTCCAGGCCGCCCTTCACGTCGCCGGCCTTGATCTTCTCGAAGGCCTCCAGCAGCCGGGGGGCCGCCGCGCCCGCCTCCACCAGGTCCTGCGGCGTCAGGCCCACATTGGCCAGCTGCGCCTTCACGCCCGGGTCGTTGCCGATGGCCTTGAGCGCCGCGTCGCGCACCGGCGCGTTGTCCAGGAGGCCACGCAGGCCTTCCAGGCGCGTCTCGGGGTTGAAGAGCTTGCCGACCTGGTCGTGCAGGTCGCCGTTGCTCACCACCTGCGAGAGGAAGGCGTCGTCCGTCAGCAGCGTCTTGACCGCGCCCAGCTCCGCGGGCAGCTGCTGCGCGAGGCCCTTGAGGGCCTGCGTGGACAGATCCTTGGCCGTGACGGCCGCTTCCTTGAGGCTGTTGAACGCCTCGCCCCAGTTGCCCTTGCTGGCCGCGTCCGCCGCCGCGTACAGGTGCGGCAGGGCCGGGCCCGCGTCGCGCAGCTGCTGCTCGGTGATGCCCAGCTTGGCGATCTGGTCCTTCACGCCCTGGGGCAGCGCGTCGACGAGCTTCCCGCCGATCTTGCCCGCCAGCTCCGGCGCCGCCTCGATGGCGCCCTGGATGGACTCGAGGCCGCCCTTCACGTCGCCGGCGGAGATCTTCTCGATGGCGTCCAGCACGTGCGGCGCCGCGGCGCCCACTTCCACGAGGTCCTGCGGCGTCAGGCCCACCTTGTCCAGCTGCGCCTTCACCGTGGGATCGTTGCCCAGCGCGCCCAGGACCGCGTCGCGCGCCGAGTCGTTGGAGACGAGCTCGCGCAGGGCCGTGGTGTCGGCCGGGTTCTGCAGCAGCTTGCCCACCGAGGCGTGCAGATCGCTGTTGGTGACGAGCTGCTTGACCACCGCGTCATTGGTCAGCAGCGTCTTGGCGGTGCCCTCGGGCAGGTTCTGGGCGAGCCCCTTGATGGCCTTCTGGGCCACCTCGGGCGAGGCGAACGCCGCGCTGCGCAGGTGACCGATCGCCTCCTCGGGACGGCCCTGGACGACGGACTCGGCCGCGCGCTGCAGGTGGGGCAGCGCCTCGGAGCCCGCCTTGCGCACGTCCTCGGTCGTCAGGCCCAGCTTGTCCAGCACGTTGCGGTTCTGGTCGGCCGTGGGCGCCTGGGTCTGGGTGGCCGCGGTGGTGGAGCCCAGCTTGGCCTGCTGCTGGTTGCGCTGCGCGGACGAGGGCGCCGTGCCCCGATCGAAGCCGTCCGAGGGGGGACGGGCGGTCTGGGGACGCGCCGGCGTGGCCGGGGTGCCCGTCGCCGCGTTCCGGGTCGTGGCCGGAGTGCCCGTCGCCGTGTTCCGGGGGGGGGCCGGGGGCGCCGCGGGCTTGGGCTCGGGCTGCCGCTGGATTTGGGGCTTGGAACCACCGGTCTTGTCGATCGCCATGGTGCAACCTCGGGAAGGAACGGGCGCCCCGGGGGAAAGGGGCACGAATTAGGGGAAGGGGTGGTGCTTGTGATGCCGATTATCGGGATCTGAGGATCTGGAGTTGCGCGTCAGGCGCACAAGGCCCGTCCGGGCCGGGCCCGCTCAGCGCTTGGGCTCGGCGGCCATGGCCTTGTTGATCTCCTCGACGGCCTTCTCGGTCAGCTCGATGGCCTTCTGGCGGTGGCCGCCCTTGTCCGCCGGCGCCTTGTTGAGCGCGCCGAGCGCGTAGCGCAGGTGCACCAGCGCCTGGCCCAGCTTCGGCGGATCCTCGGCGAGGGCCTGCTGGGCGAAGCCCCCCAGGACGAAGGCGGAGGCGAGGGCGAGGACGACGGCGGCACGACGCATCGGGAACTCCGGAGAAGAAGGAAAATGACAGCGGCATCATGCCCCATGTAGGAACTTCAGTGTTCCAGGCCGCCGCTCCCACCTTGGGGCAGAAGTACGTCCACGGGCCAATGGGGGACAGCGGACTTGGGGCGTCCAGGGCACAACAGCACCCGCCGCGAGGGAGGGACGTGGCCCGGCAAAGCGCTTGCAGAAGCAAGCGGCACACTGAAGGAGTGTGCCATGCGTGGTGTGATTACTGGGCGTGAGGTGATGGAGAACCTCGGTCTCATCTACCGGGAGTTCGGAGCATCCTGCGTCCTGCGCTGCCTGTGGGTGTTGGCCCGGGGCCGCACGACCACCTTTCTCGAGGTGGCGTGCCAGCCGACCAAACCCGCGCGCTACTCCTGAGTCAGGACTCGTCCTCGGGCGTGCCCGACGCGCCCTTCTGCACGTAGGACACCTGAGGACCGCGAGGGCCCCCCGGGCCCCGGCGCTCCTGGGGCGGACGTCCCCGAGGGCCCTGGCCGCCCGAGGCCTCCGCGGACCTCGGTCCGGGTTCTGCCCCCTGGCGCGGAGCGTCCCGGCCCCCACGCGGCGGCGGACGATCGCCCCGGGGAGGACGTTGCTCCCTGAAACCCCGAGGTCCTCCTGGCCGGGGCTCGCGCGGCGGCCCCTGGGGCTCGCGCGGCGCCTGGGGCGGCGGCGGGGCGGAGGGAGGCGCGGCACGGGCCTCGCCCCGAGGCGCACCGCGGACGTCGCCACGAGGCTCGCCCCGAGGCGCACCCCGGACGTCGCCGCGAGGCTCGCCCCGAGTCTCACCACGAGCGTCGCCGCGAGCCTCGTTGCGCCAGGGACGACCGCCCGGACCCTGGGACGGCGCGCCGTCCTGGCGGGGAGGACGATCGCCCGGGGGGCGGTTGCCGTTGGGCGGACGGTTGCCGTTGGGCGGGCGGTTGCCGTTGGGCGGACGGGGGGCGCGGTTGTCGCCGCCGCCTCGCGGGCCCCCGGAGAAGCGGCGCTCGCGCGAGGCCTCGCCCTGGAAGCGGCCCGTGGGCTCGAAGTCCGGGGTGAGCTCGCGCCGCACGTAGGCGCGCCAGATCTCGAACGCGTCTCCGGAGCGCGCGCTCAGGCCCGGGTCCACCGACTCGAAGTAGCGGCGCAGGTTCTCCACGTCGCGCTTGAAGAAGAACTCGGCCTGGCTGTTGGCCGCCGCGTCCACCACCTGGGGCAGATCGATGATGGTGGCGCCCCGGTTGCCCAGGAGGATGTTGAACGCGGACAGGTCGCCGTGGATGAGGTCACAGCAGAGCATCCGGATGGCCTGGTTGCGCAGGTCGAAGTAGAGCGCCGAGGCCTCCTCCGCCGTGAGCTGCGCCTCCTCGAGGCGCGGCGCCGGGTGGCCCTCCAGGTCCAGCACCAGTTCCATGAGGAGCACGCCCTCGTAGAACATCACCGGGCGGGGCACGCACACGCCCGCGGCGTGGAGCTTGAACAGCGCCTCCACCTCGGCGGTCTTCCAGGCATCCTCGGCCGCCGCGACGCCAAAGCGACTGCCCTTGGCGATGGCGCGCGCCGTGCGGCTGTTGCGCACCTGGCGACCCTCGCGGTAGCCCGAGTTGTTGCGGAAGTTGCGGTGCTCGCGTTCCTTGTAGATCTTGGCCGCGACGATCTCGCCGCCGTGGCGCACGAGGTACACGTCCGCCTCCTTGCCACTCTTGAGGCGGCCCACGACTTCTTCAATCACACCGTCGGTCAGCAGGACTTGGAGCGCTTCGTTCATGCGTTTTCGTGTTCGAAGGTTCCCCCGTTCTAGCACGCCTCTCCGGGAGTCTCAGCCCACACCTGCACGGGGCGTCTTGCCTGCTTGCCCCAGGAGGGGTCCTGGATGTGGTCGGGGCTGCGCCCCCTTCGCACCTTGGCCCCCTGTCCGCCCGTCCAAGAGCGTGGATTGGGTGGGGCAAATCCGTCACCATGAGCCGCCCCCGTGACCCGCCCCCGGTCGTTCCACTTCGATGACGCGCTCTGGCCGCTGCTGATCGTGCGTCCGCGGGGCACCCCCACGGACGCGGAGTACCGGGACTACCTCGACCGGATGACGGGCTACCTCGGACGGGGCGAGGCCTTCACGTCCCTCATCGACCTGAGCCAGGCGGGCATGACGGCGCGCCACCGCCACATGGCCGCGGCCTGGTGCCAGGAGAACGACCGCCTGCTGCGCGAGCGGCTGCTCGGCACGGCGTTCATCGTGACCTCGCCCTTCCAGCGGCTGTGCGTGAGCGTGGTGTTCCACCTCAAGCCGCCCACCCAGCCCCACGTGGTGGTGGCCCGCTGGGAGCCGGCGCTCGCCTGGGCGGCGCTCCGGCTCGAGGCGGTGGGCCAGTGGGAGGCGGCGCTCCGGGTGCGGGGCGCTCAGCCCACGCGGGCCTGGGGCTCGGAGGGCGACTCCTCGACGGCGGGCACGTAGGGCCAGAGCGGCAGGGGCCCCTTGCCGGCCTCGCGCGACAGGTAGTCCGCGGCGATGTTGGCGCTCTCCATGATGGTGAGCAGGCCGCTGCCCGGGTGCGTGCCCCCGCCCACCCAGTACAGCCCCTCCGTGCTGGGGCTCTTCACGTGGGGCCGCAGGGGGCCGAGCTGCATCCAGGTGTGG
The DNA here is from genome assembly GCF_016904885.1 of Archangium primigenium. NCBI lineage: Bacteria > Pseudomonadati > Myxococcota > Myxococcia > Myxococcales > Archangiaceae > Melittangium > [Archangium] primigenium. Next base: position 1,313,380 of record NZ_JADWYI010000001.1, on the reverse strand, counting down.
GCCAGGTTGAACACCGCGCCCCGGAAGACGTTGAAGTCGTCCCGCCACGTCTCCGCCGTGAAGTAGCGCTCGGCGCGGATGTGCTCGCGCACGCCCTTGAGGCCCACCTTCTCCAGCATGGTGGGGATGCGCTCGCGCAGGGCGCGCTCGGTGGCGGCCCAGTCCACGTCCTGCGACGTGTTGGGCGAGGGCACCAGGACATACAGCGTGGAGTGGCCCTGGGGCGCGCCGCTCGGGTCCGTCACGCACGGGTTGCAGACGTAGAAGGGCGGATCCTCCAGGTCCATGGCGCGGTCCTCGAGCGCCGCGGCGTCCGTGCGCCGCGCGCTGCCCGACAGGTAGATGAGGTGGTGGGGCAGCTCGTCCCAGACCTTGTCCACGCCGTAGTAGGCCATGAAGGTGCTGCACGAATACTTCGCGCGCCCGAGCGCCGCGTCCGTGAGCCGCGTGCCCTCGCGGGCCTCGGCGGGCACCAGGTTCTGGGCCGCGTAGGGCAGGTCCGCGTTGATGACCACCGCGTCGGCCTCCAGGCGCTCGCCGCCCGCCAGCCGCACGCCCACCGCCCGGCCACAGTCCACCAGCACCTGCTCCACCGGGGCGTTGAGGCGGAAGGTGGCGCCCAGATCCTCGGCGCACTTCATCATGCCCTGGGCGAGCGCGCGGAAGCCCCCCTCCACGTGCCACACGCCGAAGGCCAGCTCCAGGTAGGGGATGACGCCGAACACCGAGGAGCAATTGGTGGGGTGCAGGCCCAGGTACTTGGAGGGGTAGGCGAGCGCGTAGGTGATGCGGTCGTCGTGGAAGAAGCCATCCAGGTGCGAGTAGAGCGTCTGCCAGGGCTTGAAGCGCAGCGTGGGAAAGAGCCGCCAGGGCGCGTAGTAGCCGAAGCCGTCCGCCTGGGTGGCCATGAACTTCGCGTACGCGAGCGGGTACTTCTCCCGGCCCTCGGCGAGCCAGCGGCGCAGGGCGGGCACCTTGTCGGGGCCGAACTTCGCCACCTCGCGCTCCATGCGCGCCACGTCCCGCGTGGTGTCCAGGTGGGTGCCGTCCCAGAAGTGCACCCGGGTGTTGGTGTCCAAGGGCTGGAGCTTCACGTAGTCCGCGATGCGCTTGCCCGCGCGCGTGAAGATGCTCTCGAGCACCCCGGGCAACTGGAGGATGGAGGGCCCGGTGTCCACGGCGTACTCGCCGGACGCACCCAGGGTGAGCCCCTTCATGCGCCCACCGGGCCGCGCGTCCTTCTCCACCACCGTGACCTTCAACCCCAACCCCGCCAGGTTGATGGCCGCCGACAAGCCTCCGGGTCCCGCGCCCACGACGATGACGTGACGTACCATGAGGCCGCACCTTGCCTGGAATGCCCGGCCTTTCCAGCGTCACGTGCGGGCCCCGCCCCCTCCCCGCCCGCCAGTTGACACCGGCCCGGCACCGTCCCCCCCACCCCCGCGGCGGGTTGACGCGCCGAAGCCCCGGCTGATAAGCGGTTACTTAACGCACCTGCCCGGAGGCTTCTTGATGCATCACGGCATGACGCTCAGTGCGGTCGGTCTGCTGCTCGTGCAGTTCATCGTCATCATCGGGCTGTCCCGGCTGCTCGGGCGGGGCATGCGGTGGATGGGCCAGCCGCTGGTCATCGCGGAGGTGCTCGCGGGCATCCTCCTGGGCCCGTCGCTGCTCGGCTGGCTGTGGCCGGAGGCGATGGACACGCTCTTCCCGGCGAGTTCCACGCCGGTGCTCAAGATGATCAGCCAGGTGGGCCTCATCCTCTTCATGTTCCTCATCGGACTGGAGCTGGATCCCCGGCTGCTGCGGGGCCGGGGGCACGCGTCGGTGGTCATCAGCCACACGAGCATCGTGGCGCCGTTCGCGCTGGGCGCGGGGGCCGCCTACTGGTTCTACCCGCGGCTGAGCGAGGCGTCGGTGCCCTTCTCCTCGTTCGTGCTGTTCATGGGCGTGGCGATGAGCATCACGGCGTTCCCGGTGCTCGCGCGCATCCTCACCGAGCGGCGGCTGATGCACTCCAAGGTGGGGGCGCTCGCCATCACCTGCGCGGCGGTGGACGACGTGACGGCGTGGTGCCTGCTCGCGTTCGTGGTGTCCATCGTGCGCGCCACCCACCCGATGCAGGCGGCGCTCACCACGCTCATCGCCCTGGGCTACATCGCCTTCATGCTCGCGGGGGTGCGCCCGTTCCTCGCCCGGCTGGGCGCGCGCGTGGCCAGCCGCGAGGGGCTCAATCAGGGCGTCATGGCGCTCACGCTGCTCATGCTGCTCGCCTCGGCGCTGGCCACGGAGATGATCGGCATCCACGCGCTGTTCGGCTCGTTCCTCTTTGGCGCCATCATCCCCAAGGAGGGCGGCCTGGCCGAGGCGCTGGCGGAGAAGCTGGAGGACGTGGCGGTGGTGCTGCTCTTGCCGCTGTTCTTCGCCTTCAGCGGCCTGCGCACCCAGATTGGCCTGCTCAACACGCCGGAGAACTGGGCCATGTGCGGGCTCATCATCCTGCTGGCGTGCCTGGGCAAGTTCGGCGGCAGCGCCCTGGCGGCGCGCTACACCGGCTCGAGCTGGCGCGAGGCGGGCGCCATCGGCGTGCTGATGAACACGCGCGGGCTCATGGAGCTCATCGTGCTCAACCTGGGCCTGGACCTGGGCGTCATCTCGCCCACGCTCTTCACCATGATGGTGGTGATGGCGCTCGTCACCACGTTCCTCACCACGCCGCTCCTGCGCGTCATCTACCCGCCCGAGGAGCTGGCCCTGGAGCGCGCCGTGCCGGTGCCGCTCACGCCCGACGCCCCCGCGCCCTTCCGGCTGCTGTTCTGCGTGTCCCACGGGCAGACGGGCCCGGGCATGGTGACGCTCGGCCAGGCGCTCACCGGGGGGGCCCAGTACCCCTCGGAGCTCTACGCCCTGCACCTCATCCCGCCCTCCGAGCGCGCCTCCTTCCTGCTGCGCAACACGCCCGAGTCCCGGGGCCAGCCGCGCGCGGACGAGCCCGGCCCCATGGCGCCCATCGTGGAGCAGGCGCGCAAGACGGGCCTGGAGGTGCGGCCCCTGTCCTTCATGTCCGCCGAGCCCGCGCTCGACATCTGCCGCACCGCCGAGGCCAAGAAGGCGGACCTCATCGTGCTCGGCTGGCACAAGCCGCTCTTCGGCCAGACGGTGCTCGGCGGCACCGTGCACGAGGTGATGCGCGAGGCGAGCGCGGACGTGGCGGTGCTGGTGGACCGGGGCCTGCGCGCGGTGCGCCGGGTGCTCGTGCCCTTCAACGGCAGCCGGCATGACCGGGCGGCGCTGGGGCTCGCGCGGCGGCTGCGCTCGTGCGCCGGCGTGGAGGTGACGGTGCTGCACGTGACGTCGCCCGCGCTGCCCCACGGCCGGCCCACCTCGCTCACGCTCGTGCAGGAGCTCTTCCCCGAGTCCTCCGGCGGCGTGCACTTCAAGGTCGTGGCGCATGCCTCGCCCGAGGACGCCGTGCTCGCCGAGGCGGCCACGGGCGGCTACGAGCTGGTGGTGGTGGGCGTGGGCGCCGAGTGGGGCCTCGAGGGCCACCTCTTCGGGCTGCACCGCGAGCGCATCGTGCGCGACTCCAAGCTGTCCCTGCTCGTCGTGCGCCAGCCCCGGCCCGAGGAGGCCGTGGTGCCCGCGGACGAGTCCGCGGGGGCCTCGCCCGCCTTGCGCCAGGCCAGCGGCACCCCGTCCTGAAGCCCCCTGAACGCCTTTCCTCCGCGCCGTCCCACCCCGCCGTCCCCCACCACCGCCCATGCACCTGGGAGCCACCCTTCGACTGCTGCGTGTGGACGCGGGCCTGAGCCTGAGGGACCTGGCGCGCCGCATCGGCGTGTCCAGCGCCTACCTCAGCCGGGTGGAGAACGGCGTGGACGCCGCGCCCACGCCCGAGCGGCTCGCCGCCATCGCGCGCGAGCTGGACGTGCCCGCCCCGCTGCTCATGGACGTGGCGCACCGGCTCAGCCCCTTCGTGGCCCACTACCTGGAGGAGGAGCCCGCCGCGGGCGCGCTCCTCTTGGAGCTGGCGCGCCGGCGGCTCACCGCGGCCCAGCTCACGCGGGTGCGCGTCTGGCTCGACACCGAGTTCCCCGCGCGCGCGCCCTGGCCGGACACGCCCGTGCCGGCGCTCTCGCCGGTGCTCTCACCGGATCGCATGGTGCTGCGCATGACGTGCGGGGCGCTCGAGGATGCCCTGGACGTGGCGGCCGGACGGCTCGCGGCGGCCCTGCCCGAGGTGAGCGCGTCGCGGCTCGTGGCGGAGCTGCGGCGGCGCGAGGCCGAGTCCTCCAACGCCGTGGGCAACGGCGTGGCGGTGCCTCACGCCCACGTGGAGAACACCCCGCCCCTGGCCGCCCTGGTGACGCTCGCGCGGCCCCTGGCGGCGGAGACCCCGGACGACATCCCCTTGCGCCTGTTGGTGGTGCTCGTGGGCGGGGAGCGGGGCCCCACCTGGCTCGCCCGGCTCGCGCACGTGGCGCGGCTGGCCAGCCACGGCCTCGCCGAGCGGCTGGGCGACGTCGAGCAGGCCAGCGAGGTGCAGGCGCGGCTCGCGCAGCTCGAGGCCTCGCGCTGAAGTCCTAGTGCAGGCACTGCGCCTCGACGACGTCGATGAGCGCGTCGAGCTGGAAGGGCTTGCGCAAGATGGCCTGCACGCCCAACACCCGCGACGCCGGGCCCCCCACGGACAAGAGCACGATGGGCACCCGGCGCAGGGACTGGTGCGTGCGCACGTGCAGGATGAAGTGCTCCAGCTCCCCGTCCGCCAGGAGCTCGTCCAAGAGGATGAGGCCCGGCCGCTCCATCCACTCCAGGGCGCGCAGCGCCTTCTGGGTGCTGGGCGCCGGGACCGACAGGTAGCCTTCGTGCTCCAGGGCCGCGTGGATGACGGTGCGCACGTCCGGGTGCTGCTCCACCACGAGGATGGGACTGGGACATGGGTGCATAGGGCCGGCACCTCTTTCGTTGGTTCACCCGTGTCCGAGTCAACCTAGGGACACGCTCCCCGCGTGCAATGGGTTGCACACGCGAAAGACTCGCACTCCCCCCGGACAATTGCCGTGTCCGCGGTTCCCGTCCAGTGTCTGTCCAAGCTCCTTGAACCAGCTGTATGGCTTCAGCCCCACTCCGGACGGACCCTGGACAAGCACTCCGGACAAACTCAGGCGGCGAGCGAGGCGTGATCCTCCGGGGGCCGGGTGAGCGCCCGGGCCGGGCCATGGGCGGCCACGGTGGCGTAGAGCTCCTCCAGGTTGAAGGGCTTGGGCAGCACGGCCCGGATGCCCGACGTCTCGCCCGGCACCCGCGAGGTGAGCAGCACCAGCGGCACGCCCGCGGCCCGCAGCCGCCGCCGCAGCTCCTCGCCCTCGCTCGCCTCCCGGCACGAATCCAGCAGCGCCAGCGCGGGCCGACCCGGCTCGTCCAGGCGCGCCAGGGCCTCCCGCGCGTCCTCCGCGGTCACCACCCGGTAGCCCACGAACTCCAACGACATGCGCAGGGCCAACCGGACATCCGGATCTTTGTCCACGACGAGCAGGGAGGGCGAGGTGACGGGCATGGCGGAACCAGGGGCAAAACTAGGATGTGTCCTCCGGGGCGCAAGCAAGGCTGTCGGCCGGTGGACACTCCCGCCGCGCCCGAGCGGGACGCCGCGCCCATCCTTATTCTCTCCCCGGGGGCATACAGCACCACGGCATGAATCCACCCAGCGGCACACCCACCGGTCCTCCGGAGGTCTCGGAGTGGCGGCAGAACCAATGGCGCCTCGTGGAGGCGTTGAGCATTGGCACCTGGCGATGGGACCTGGCCAGCGGCACGGTCACCCGGGACGCCACCCTGATGGGCCTGCTGGGGGTGTCCACGGGCGAACAGACGGCGCGCGGGGTGGACCTGCTCGAGGAGCTGCACCCCTCGGACCGGGAGTTCGTGCGCGCCACGATGCACCAGGCCATCCCCAAGGGCCGGTATGTCGTGGACTACCGCGTCATCCGCCGGGACGGGCAGGTGCGCTGGCTCAGGGACCGGGGCGCGGTGATCACGGACGCGCAGGGGCAGCCCACCGGCCTCATCGGCATGGTGATGGACACCACGGAGGACGCCTCCAACGAGGAGCGCGAGCGCTTCTTCCGCCTGGCCCCGGACATGTTCTGCGTGGCGGGGATGGATGGCTACTTCCGGCGCGTCAACGCCGCCTTCATGCGCACGCTCGGCTGGAGCGAGGAGGAGCTGCTCGGCCAGCCCTTCTTCGAGTTCGTCCACGCCGAGGACCGCGCCGCCACGCACGGCGAGCTCGGGCGGCTGACGCGGGGCGAGTCCACGCTGCGCTTCGAGAACCGCTACCGCTGCAAGGACGGCGGCTACCGGTGGCTCGCCTGGGCCACCAGCCCCCTGCCCGCCCAGGGCCTCATCTACGCGGCCGCGCGCGACATCACCGAGAACAAGCGCCTGGAGGAGCAGGCGCGCCTGCGCGCGGACTTCGAGCAGAAGCTCATCGGCATCGTGTCCCACGACCTGCGCGCCCCCCTGGGCATCATCCACCTGGGCACCACCCAGCTGCTGCGCCGCATGGAGCTCGAGCCCCGGGTGCGCGAGGTGGTGGGCCGCATCGAGACGGGCGTCTCGCGCTGCATCCGCCTGGTGCGCGACCTGCTCGACTTCACCCAGGCGCGCCTGGGCACCGGCATCCCCCTCGATCCCCGGCCCATGGACCTGGAGGTCCTGGTGCGCCAGGCCCTGGAGGAAGCGCGCGCGGGCGCCCCGGAGCGGCGCTTCGAGCTGCGCGTGCGGGGCCATCCGCACGGACAGTGGGACCCCGACCGGCTCTTCCAGGTGCTCAGCAACCTGCTGTCCAACGCCGTGCGCTACAGCCCCGCGTCCACCCCCATCACCCTCGCCCTGGACGACACGGGCCCCGAGGTGACCCTGGAGGTCCACAACCAGGGCGACCCCATCCCCCCCCACGTCCAGGACCGGCTCTTCGAGCCCATGCAGCGCGGGAGCGCCGGCATGGACACCGTCCACCGCAGCGTGGGGCTCGGATTGTACATCGTTCAACACCTCGTCCAGGCCCATGGGGGAAGCGTCACGGTGCGCTCCGCCCAGGGGGAAGGCACCCGCATCACCGTGAAGCTGCCGCGCGCCCCCCCGCCCGCGCGCCCGGGCGACGCGTCGCGGTAGGCAGGCGCCCGTGGGGGTGCATAGGATGCCGGGCCGATGGTCACCCCGAGCCCCCGCGAGGTCCTGCTCTTCACGCTGGAAGCGCAACGCTATGCGTTGCCCGTGGAGGACGTGCGCGAGCTGGTGCGGGCCGTGCGCCTCACCCCCCTGCCCCAGGCCCCGGACGTCGTGGAGGGTCTGTTCAACCTGCGCGGGGAGCTCATCCCGGTGCTCGACATGCGCCGGCGCTTCCGGCTGCCGGCCCGCCGCCTCTCGCCCATGGACCACTTCATCATCGCCCAGGCGGGCGCGCGCGCCGTGGCGCTGCGCGTGGACCGGGCCGAGGGGCTCATCCCCGTGGAGGCGGACCTGATGGACGCCACGCCCCGGCACCTGCCCGGGGTGGGCTACGTGGCCGGCGCCCTGAAGCTGCCCGACGGGCTCGTGCTGCTGCATGACTTGCGCACCTTCCTGTCCGCCGCCGAGGCGATGACGCTCGACGCGGCGCTCGTGAAGGAGGAAGCCTCGCGGTGAGTGATCAGGCGCCGCCCTGGCGGCACCCGGGATACGTCGCGGTGCTGGACCTGGTCTCCGCGCGTGCCGGACTGCTGCCCCCGAGCTGTCCGCCCGCCGCCATGGAGGGCATCGACCGGGCCATGGCCCGCGCGGGCCTGGGCGGCGACTTCGCCACGTACCTCACGCGGCTGGAGGACCCGGCCGCCTTCGACGACCTCATGGTGGAGCTCACCGTGGGGGAGACGTACTTCTTTCGCAACCCCGAGCACTACGAGTTCATCCGCCAGGAGGTGCTGCCGGACCTGGAGCAGCGCCGGGGCCCGGAGCACGTGGTGCGCGGCTGGAGCGCCGGGTGCGCCTCGGGCGAGGAGCCCTACTCGCTCGCGGTGCTGCTGATGAAGGAGGGCTATGGCGCGCGCATGCTCGTGCAGGGCACGGACGTGTCGCGCGCGGCGCTCTCGCGCTGCGAGGTGGCGAGCTACGGCGACTGGTCCCTGCGCGGCCCGTGGACGGAGCAGATGCGCCCCTACCTCCGGGCACACGGCAAGCGCTACACGCTGGCGCCCGAGGTGCGCGACCACGTGCGCTTCAGCTACCTGAACCTGGCGGACAGCACCTGGCCCACCCAGGGCGCGGGCATCTGGAACCAGGACATCATCTTCTGCCGCAACGTCCTCATCTACTTCAACCGCGCCACCATCGAGGAGGTGGCGCGGCGGCTGTACGCCTCGCTCGCCGAGGGCGGCTTCCTCATCACCGGGCCGTCGGATCCGCCGCTCATGGGCCTGGCGCCCTTCGAGACGCTCGTCACCGCGTGGGGCATCGTCTACCACCGCCCCGACGCCGCCCGGCCCCACCAGCGCCTCGTCTTCCACTCGCCCATCCAGGTGGTGCCCCCGTCGGTCCCGCCGCCCGCCGTGCCGTTCACCCCGCCGCCCCCCGCCGTGCCCTTCACCCCGCCGCCGCCGCCCGCCGTGCCGTTCACCCGGCCGACGCCGCCACCGCCGCCCGCCGTGCCCGTGCCCGCGCTCCCGGAGAGCCCGGGGCTGGAGCAGGCCCGGCGCGCGCTCGCCCGGGGGGACTGGCCCGAGGCGGCCCGGCTCGCCGGCGCGCTGCCCACCGAGCCCCTGGCCGCGGAGGTGCACATCCGCGCCCTGGCCAACTATGACCCGCGCGGCGCGCTGCGCGCCTGCGCCGAGGCGAGCGCGCGCCATCCGCTCGCCGTGGAGCCGCGCTACCTGGAGGCCGTGGTGCAGCTCGGCCTGGGCCGGCTGGAGGAGTCCGAGCGGGCCGCGCGGCAGGCGCTCTACCTGGAGCCGGGCCTGGCCGTGGCGCACCTGATGCTCGGCCACCTGTTGCGACGCCGGGGAGACCTGGCGGGCGCGCGGCGCGCCTTCACCACCGCGGCCACGCTGTGCGCCACGCTGCCGCCCGAGGAGGCCGTGCCCCTGGGGGATGGCGAGCGCGCCGCGCGGCTCATGGCGGTGGCCCGCGAGGAGCTCGAGCGGCTAGAAGCCGCCATGGAGAATGAGTGATGGTGGGTGACGAGGAGCCCAAGACGGGCGGGCTGGACTGGACCGCGGCCTACCGCCGCCTGCGGCAGCTGGAGGACACCACGCGCGAGGCCGCCACGGCCGACCCCGCCCAGGAGCGCGCGCTCCTGGACGAGCGCGCGCTCCGGCTCGCCCGCGCCACCGCGCCCCACGCCGAGCCCGGGCGCCTGTTGGAAATCGTCCACTTCCACGCGGGCGAGCAGGACTACGCGCTGGAGACGCGCTTCGTGCGCGAGGTGTTGCGCACCTCCGAGCAGCGCGTCACCCTGCCGGGCTCGCCCGAGCAGCTGCGCGGCGTGGTGCTGCTGCACGGCGAGGTGCTGGCGGTGGTGGAGCTGGCGCCCTTGTTCGGCCGGCCCGCCTCCACCCAGCACGGCCCCGTGCTGGTGGTGGGGCAGGGCCGCGCGGAGCTGGGCGTGTGCGCCGAGCGCGTGGAAGAAGTGCTCAGCGTGTCGCGCGACACGCTGATGCCTCCGCCCGCGGCGCTCGGGGCGCAGGAGCGGGGACTCGTCGCGGGGCTCACCCGCGAGGGAATCATCGTGCTGGAGGGCGAGGCCCTCTTGAGGGATGGTCGGCTCTTCTTCGACCTGTCCGAGGAAAGGGTTTCATGAGTATCGGCAAGAAGATCGCCATGGGCTTTGGCCTGTCGCTGATGGTGCTGCTCATCGTGGCCTTCGTCGCCTTCCAGGGCGCGCAGCAGCTCGTGCAGACGACGGGCAAGCTCTTCGAGAGCCGGGAGCAGGCGCGGCTCATGCGCGAGGTGTACGCGAGCCTGGTGAACGCGGAGACGGGCCAGCGCGGCTACATGCTCACGGGCGAGGAGGCCTACCTGGCCCCCTACGCCGAGGCGCGCAAGAACCTGGACCTCAACCTGGCGAGCCTGCGCGAGTACCTCATGGACGAGCCCAGCCAGGCCGCGCGGCTCTCCCAGATGGAGCCCCTGCTCAAGGCCAAGCTCGACGAGATGGCGGAGACCATCCGGCTGCGCCAGTCGGGCCAGGTGGACACCGCGCTCACGCTCGTGCGCACCGGCCAGGGCAAGCGGGAGATGGACCGCATCCGCACGCTGCTCGACGAGATGCTCACCCTGGAGGAGCAGCGCTGGGCGGAAAACGAGCGCGAGGCCCGGGACAACTCCCAGAGCACCAAGCTGGTGCTCGGCCTGGGCACGCTCGTGGGCCTGCTCATCGTGAGCATGGGCAGCTACCTCATCACCCGCGGCATCACCGGCCCCATGGACAAGCTGGTGACGGGGGCGGATCAGATCGGCCGGGGCAACTTCGCCCACCGCATCGACGTGGTGAACGACGACGAGACGGGCGAGCTGGCCACCGCCTTCAACACCATGGCCGAGCGGCGCCAGCAGGCCGAGGCCCAGCTCGCCCAGCAGGCCCAGGAGCGCGAGCACACCCTCAAGACGGTGGCCGAGTTCGTCAACCAGCTCGCGGGCACCACGTCGGAGATCCTCGTGAGCACCACCGAGCAGGTGGCCGGCGCCCAGGAGCAGGGCAGCGCCGTGGCCCAGACGGTGAGCACCATCGAGGAGATCGCCCAGACGTCCGAGGAGGCCGCGGGGCGGGCCAAGGCCGTGAGCGACTCGGCGCGCCACTCCGAGGAGGTGGGCAAGAGCGGCCGACGCGCGGTGGACGAGGCCGTGGGCGCCATGACGAGCGTGCGCGAGCAGGTGGAGTCCATCGCCTCGCGGATTCTCGCCCTGGCCGAGCAGGCCCAGGCCATCGGCGACATCATCACCACCGTCAACGACATCTCCGAGCAGACGCACATGCTCGCGCTCAACGCCTCCATCGAGGCGAGCCGCGCGGGCGAGCACGGCCGGGGCTTCGCCGTGGTGGCCACCGAGGTCAAGGCGCTCGCCGACCAGTCCAAGAAAGCCACCTCCCAGGTGCGGCAGATCCTGGGGCAGATCCAGAAGGCCACCCAGGGCGCGGTGATGACCACCGAGGAGGGCACCAAGAGCGTGGCCTCGGCCACCCGCGTGGTGAGCCAGGCGGGCGGCGTCATCCAGACGCTCGGGGACCTGCTCAGCCAGGCGTCGCTCACCGCGGCGCAGATCTCCGCCAGCGCCAACCAGCAGGCCACGGGCATCGGGCAGATCCGCCAGGCCATGCGCGACGTGAGCCAGGCCACCCAGCAGACCCTCACCAGCACCCGGCAGACCGAGCGCGCCATGCAGGACCTGAACGGCATGGGACAGAAGCTCAAGGGCCTGCTGAAAGAATACGGACGCACCGCGTGACGATGGACCGGGATCGGCTCGCCCAGGCGCTGATGGCCACGTTCCTCGAGGAACTCGAGGGACACGTGGCCGCGCTCAACCGCGACCTGCTCGCGCTGGAGAAGGCGACCTCGCCCGTGCGCGCGGGCGAGCTGATGCACTCGCTCCTGCGCACGGTGCACAGCGTGAAGGGGGCCTCGCGCGCGGTGAGCGTGGGCCTCATCGAGGAGGTGTGCCACCGGCTGGAGGAGGTGCTGCTGGAGGTGGAGCGGCAGGGCGCCGCCACCAACCCGGACCTGATGGAGCTGTGCTTCACCGCCGCGGACGCGCTGGACGACGCGGGCCGACGCCTGGCGCGCAAGGAGGACATGAAGGGCTCGCCCCTGGAGGACCTGCTGCCCCGGCTGGTGGAGGCGGCCCACCCCGCCCCCGCGCCGAGCAAGCCCGCGCCCAAGTCCCCCGCACCCGCGCCCTCACCCGCCCCCCCGCCGCCCAGGGCCGCCCCCCGCGCCGAAGCGCCTCCGGCCCCCGCGGCGCCCCCGGCCCCCGCGGTGCCCGTGCCCGCCGAGCCCCCCGCCGCCGCGGCCCCCGCGCTCTCCGAGGGGCTGCCCGTGCGGGTGTCCGCGCAGAAGCTGGACGCGCTGCTGGCCCGCAGCGGGGAGCTGCGCGTGGCGGGCCTGCGCATGGAAGGGCGCGTGGAGTCGCTGGAGGCCGTCAACGAGGAGCTGTCCCAGTTGCGCCAGCGGCTGGAGGGCCCCGAGGCGCTCGTGGCGCGGCGGCTGGAGACGCGCCTGGCGCAGCTCGGCCGGGCGCTCGCGGCCGATCGCCGCACGCTGCTGCAGGCCTCGGGCGGCCTGGACGAGGAGGTGCGGCGCGCGCGCACCCTGCCCTTCGCCGAGGGGTGCGCGGGCCTGGAGCGCGGCGCGAGGGATCTGGCGCGCGCGGCGGGCAAGCAGGTGCGGCTGGACGTGGTCGGCGGCGCGCTGGAGCTGGATCGCTCGCTCTTGCAGGGCCTGCGCGAGCCCCTGTTGCACCTCATGCGCAACGCCGTGTCGCACGGGCTGGAAACGCCCGAGGAGCGCCTGGCGGCGGGCAAGCCCGAGGAGGGCCGGGTGGTGCTGTCGGCCCGGCTGCGCGGCGGACGCGTGCAGGTGGTGGTGGAGGACGACGGCCGGGGACTGCACCTGGAGTCCATCCGCCACAAGGCGCGCGAGCGCGGGCTGCCGGTGCTCGAGGACGCGGGCGACGTGCGGCTCATCTTCATGCCGGGCCTGTCCACGGCCAGCACGGTGACGAACGTGTCGGGCCGGGGCGTGGGCCTGGACGTGGTGCGCTCGCAGGTGGAGGCGCTGCGCGGCAACGTGGACGTGGCCTTCCGCCCGGGCCAGGGCACGCGCTTCGTGATGGACGTGCCGCTCACCCTGAGCACCCTGCGCGTGCTGCTGGTGATGGTGACGGGGCAGACGTTCGCGGTGGCCAGCGAGAGCGTGGAGCGGCTGGTGCGCCTGGATCCCGGGGACGTGCGGCGCGTGGAGGGCCGGCAGTTGTGGGCCGGCCCCGACGCCCTCGTCCCCCTGGCCACGCTCGCCGAGGTGCTGGGCCTGCCGGCGAGCGCCCCCCGGCCGCACCCGAGCGCCCTCGTGCTGGGCGCGGGCGAACTGCACGCGGTCCTGGGCGTGGACGAGGTCGTGGCCGAGCAGGAGGTGCTCATCCGCGGCCTGGGCGCGCGCATCCGCCGTGCCCGCCATGTCTCCGGGGTGGCGGTGCTGCCCGACGGGCGCGTGGCCCCGCTGCTCAACGCCCCGTCGCTCGTGCGCGCCGCCGAGGGCCGCACCACCGCCGCGGGCCTCTTCCCCGCCCCGGTGGCCGCCTCCGCGCGCCTGCGCGTGCTGCTCGCCGACGACTCCATGACCACCCGCGCCCTGGAGCAGAGCATCCTGGAGGCCGCGGGCTACCAGGTGCTCGTGTGCTCGGACGGACAGGAGGCCTGGGAGCGGCTGCAGCGCGAGGGCGCGGACGTGCTCGTCTCCGACGTGGAGATGCCGCGCATGGACGGCTTCAGCCTCACCGAGGCGGTGCGCGGCTCCCCGCGCTTTGGCCGCCTGCCCGTGGTACTCGTCACCGCGCGCTCCACGCCCGAGGACAAGGCGCGGGGGCTCCAGGTGGGCGCCAGCGCCTACCTGGTCAAGAGCGCCTTCGATCAGACCCACCTGCTGGAGACGTTGCGACAGCTCTTATGAGGCAGCTCTTAGTGAGGCAGCTCCTATGAAGTCGGACAAGCTCCGTGTCGTCGTCGCCGAGGACTCCCCCACCGCCCGCCGGCTGCTGGTGGAGATCCTCCGGGGAGACCCCACCCACGCCTTCGAGGTGGTGGGCGAGGCCCGGGATGGCGTGGAAGCCCTGGACATGACCCGGCGCCTGCGGCCGGACCTGGTCACCATGGACATCCAGATGCCGAACATGGACGGCCTGGAGGCCACCAAGCGCATCATGACGGAGGTGCCCACCCCCGTGGTGGTGGTGAGCACGCTCGTGGAGCGCGACATCCAGACGTCCATGGCGGCCCTGCGCTCCGGGGCGCTCGCGGTGTTGCAGAAGCTCGTGGGCCCCCAGGCCCCGGACTTCGACGACGAGGCGCGGCGCCTGCGCGACACGGTGAAGGCCATGGCCGAGGTGAAGGTCATCCGCCACTGGCCCACGCGCGATGGCGCGCCCACCGTGCGCGCCCCCGTGTCCACCGCGCGCCGGGGCAAGCCGGAGATCATCGTCATCGCCGCCTCCACCGGCGGCCCCGCCGCCCTGCACCGCATCCTCTCCGAGCTCCCGGCCAACTTCCCCCTGCCCATCCTCGTGGTGCAGCACATCGCCCTGGGCTTCGCCAAGGGCATGGCCACCTGGCTGCACAGCGTGTGCCCCATGGAGGTGAAGGTGGCCGAGGACGGCGAGCCCCTCAGGCCGGGCGTCGTCTACATCGCGCCGGACGACCGGCACCTGGGCGTGCGGCCCGACAGGCTCGTGGAGGTGACGAACGCGGCCCCCGTGGGCGGCTTCCGGCCCTCGGGCACGTGGTTGTTCCGCTCGGCCGCCCGGGTGTTCGGCTCGGCCACCACCGCCGTGGTGCTCACGGGCATGGGCCAGGACGGCCTGGACGGGCTCCGGGAGGTGCACGAGATCGGCGGCTGGGTGCTCGCCCAGGACGAGGCCACCAGCGTCGTCTACGGCATGCCCGGCGTGGCGGTGAGCGCGGGGGTCACCGACGACGTGCTCGCCCTCGGGGATTTCTCCCGCCGCTTCCGCGAGCTCGCGGGGCTCGAGACCCGGAGCGAGTAGCGCGCGAAACAACAAGCGGCACCGGGGAGAGGGGGGTTGCCGATCCAACAGACCGGCTCTATCTCCCACGCGACGTCTGCCTGACGACTCCGTCCGCACTGGACGGAACCCCGCTCGCGTGAAATGAACTCCTTCTCCCCCTCGTTGATCGCGGCCCGCCCCATGAGCCTCCCGCCCTCCGGATTCGAACTGGCCTTCAAGGCCCAACCGGAACCCGCCTACATCCTGGATGAGGCGGGTCGGGTGCTGGCGTGCAGCGATGCGGGCGCCACCGTGCTGGGCATGCCCGCCGAGCTGCTGCTCGGGCAGCCCTGGGCCCGTCTGGCCCCGGTGCTCGAGGACGGGGTCCGCCTGGAATCCGGCTGCGGCCAGGCCCTGTCCGCCCCGCTCCCTTATTCGGTGGACGCGCTCTGGCCGGCCGCCGGGGGCCCCCGCGCCCACACCTTCACCTTCATGGCCATGCGCGAGGCGCTCAAGCCGCCGCGCGTCCTCGTGCAGGTGCGGCCGCTCACCGAGGCGGAGACGGTCTACGCGCGCGCCCTGGGCCTGGAGCAGGCCGCGCGCGCCGAGGTCGAGGCCGCCGAGCGCCGCCAGTCCTTCCTCTATCAGGCGATGACGACGCTCTTCGCCCACGCGCCCGACCCCCAGGGCATGTACACGCTGCTGGCCCACCTGGCGGTGCCGGACCTGGCCGACTGGTGCCTGGTGGACGCGGTGGAGCAGGGGCCGTGGGTGTCGCGCATGGCCGTGGCCCACCTGGATCCCACCCAGGCCGAGTCCGCGCGCGCGCTCGCC
Source organism: Archangium primigenium (assembly GCF_016904885.1). NCBI lineage: Bacteria > Pseudomonadati > Myxococcota > Myxococcia > Myxococcales > Archangiaceae > Melittangium > [Archangium] primigenium. Next base: position 1,297,789 of record NZ_JADWYI010000001.1, on the reverse strand, counting down.
TCGCGCGTGGAGCGGCGCCCGGCGCTCGTGGGCATGCTGCGGGTGCTGCAGACGGGCGAGCCGGAGCTGGTGTCGGCGGTGACGGACTCGCTCCTGCGCGCCGCCGCGAGCGAGCCCGAGCACCCGGAGCTGCTGCAGCGGCTGCAGGCGCGCTCGTACATGATCGTCCCGCTCAAGGCGCGCGGCCACACGCTGGGCGCGGTGACGTTCGTCTCCAGCACCTCGGGGCGGCGCTACGGCCCGAGCGACCTGGCGCTGGCCGAGGACCTGTGCGTGCGCGCGAGCCTCGCCATCGACAACGCGCGGCTGTTCGGCGAGTCGCGCCGGGCCACGCGCGCGCGCGAGGACCTGCTCGCGGTGGTGTCGCACGACCTGAAGAACCCGCTGGGCGTGGTGCAGCTCGCCTCGGCGCTGCTGCTACGCGGCGCGCAGGGCAAGCCCGGCGCCGAGCAGGTGCAGAAGCAGGCCGGGCGCATCCAGTCCGCGGGCGAGCGCATGGCGCGGCTCATCTCTGACCTGCTCGACTGGGGCCGCATCGAGGCGGGCGGCCTGCCGCTGGAGCCCAGCGTGCAGGACGTGGCGTCGCTGGCGCACGAGGCGCTCGAGAGCGTGCGGCCGCTGGCCGAGGCGCGCGGGCTCAAGGTGGTGGCGGAGCTGCCCGAGGGCGACGTGCGGGTGCAGTGCGACCGCACGCGCGTGCTCCAGGTGCTCGGCAACCTCCTGGGCAACGCCGTGAAGTTCACCCCCGAGGGTGGGGAGCTCACGGTGGGCGCGCGGCTGAGCCGCGGCGAGGTGCACATGTGGGTGCGCGACACGGGCGCGGGCATCCGCCCCGAGGCCCTGCCCCACGTCTTCGAGCGCTACTGGCAGGCCAAGGAGGCGGAGAGCCGGGGCACGGGCCTGGGGCTCTACATCGCCAAGGGCATCGTCCAGGCGCACGGCGGCCGCATCTGGGCGCAGAGCGAGTGGGGCCAGGGGAGCACCTTCTCCTTCACCCTGCCCGCGGTGAGCCACGGGGCGCGCTCCGGCAACTATCCCGCCGTCTGAGCCGCCCCTCGGCCGGATATACTCGCGCGCCCTCATGCGCGCGCGCTCCGTCCCCGTCCCCGCCTCCGTCCTGGCCCTGCTCGTGGCCCTCGCGCCTCCGGGCGCCTCCGCCGCCGCGCCCCGGGCGCTGCCCGCCGTGCAGGTGCGCGGCGAGGTGGGCGTGCTCTCCAGCGGCCTGACGGACGTGGGCCCGGGCTGGGCGGACACCTTCGCCGCCCAGGCCCTCTCGGGCCACGTGCTGCTCGGCGGCCTCACCCTGGAAGCGGACGTGCTGTCGCTGCTGCCGGTGCACGCGGGGGGCGCGGGCGCGAGCCTCTCGCTCATCCCCCGCGTGGGCTACACCGGCGAGCGCTGGAGCCTCGTGGCCGGCCCCGTGCTGGGCCTCGGCTACACGGCCCGCCCCCGGCTCCAGGTGCTGCCCTCCCTGCGGGTGCTGCGGCACGTGGGGCCTGTCACCGTGCACGCGGGCCTCCTGGACTTCCATGGCCTCGTGCCCGCGCACCTGGGCGTGTCGTGGAAGCAGGTGGGGCTCGCCTGGGTGGCGCCGCTCGGGGCGCGTGCCTGGGCCCGGCTGCCCCTGTCCTCCGACGTGGCGCTGCGGCTGGAGGGCTACGCCTTCCGCCTCGCGGGCACCCAGTCCGCCTGGCTCTCCCTGGGAATGGACGTGTCGCCATGAACGCGCGGGTCGTCGTCGTCGCACTGGTGCTGCTCGCGGGCTGCGAGCGGCGGCCCTCCTTCGAGGAGGCCACCATCAACGCCACGCCCGTGGGCAAGGGCCTGCCGCGCGGCTTCCTCCTGGGCACCGCCACCGCCAGCCACCAGGTGGAGGGCGGCAACACCAACGACTGGGCGGACTGGGAGCGCACGCGCTACCCGGACGGCCGGCCCCACATCCACGAGGAGACGCGGTCCGGCCCCGCCACCGACTCGTGGAACCGCTTCGCCGAGGACGTGAACCTCATGCGGCGGCTGGGCACCAACGCCTACCGCTTCAGCGTGGAGTGGAGCCGCCTGGAGCCCGAGCCGGGCGTCTGGAACACCGAGGCGCTCGAGCGCTACCGCCAGTGGGCGCGCCTCTTGCGCGCCGCGGGCATCGAGCCCGTGGTGACGCTGCACCACTTCACCCTGCCGCGCTGGGTGGCCGCCCAGGGCGGCTGGGAGAACCCCGCCACGGTGGACGCCTTCGAGCGCTTCTCGGGCCGCATGGCCGAGGCGCTCGGCGCCGAGGTGGACTGGTGGTGCACCCTCAACGAGCCCAACGTGCTCGTCGTCTTCGGCTACCTGGAGGGCACCTGGCCCCCGGGCCAGCAGGACCCGCGCGCCATGGCCACCGCGCTCGCCCACCTCCTGGAGGCCCATGCCCGCTCCGCGCGCCAGCTGCGCGCGCGGGACACCACGGACGCGGACGGCGACGGACGTGCCACGTGGATCGGCCTCGCACACCACGTGCGGGTCTTCCAGCCCGCCACCGGCGCCCCCAGTGACTCCATCGTCACGGGCCTCACCGACGCCTTCTTCAACGAGAGCCTGCCGTCCGCCCTGCGCACCGGCCACGTGTCGCTCGTCGTCCCCGGCTCCGTGTCCCTGCAGCGCGACGTGCCCGGCCTGAAGGACTCGGTGGACTGGCTCGGCATCAACTACTACACGCGCGACCACGTGCGGCAGGACGCCTCCCCCTCCTTCTCGCACAAATACGTACCCGCCGGCCGCCCCACCAATGACCTGGGTTGGGACATCTACCCCGAGGGGCTCTACCTCTTCCTCAAGCGCTATGCCGCGCTGGGCGTGCCGCTGGTGGTGACGGAGAACGGCCTGGATGATCGCACGGGTGAGCGTCGGCCCTACTTCCTGCGCAGCCACCTCTACGCCGTGGAGCGCGCGGTGGCCGAGGGCGTGCCGGTGCACGGCTACTTCCACTGGAGTCTGCTCGACAACTTCGAGTGGTCCGAGGGCTACGCGCCCCGCTTCGGACTGTTCCGCGTGGAGCGGGACTTCGGCCTGACGCGTCGGGACACGCCCGCGGTGGAAACCTTCCGCGAAGTGGCGCGCAACCTGGGGCTCACCCCCACTCCTTGATAGCGGGAGCGCGAAAATCTCAGTAAGAACGAGGAGCACAGGAGCGACACCATGGGCGTGATCCAGTTCATCGACGAGTTCCGCGAACTTCACACCAAGGCACGGCGGGGGAAACTGGAAGTGGGTGAGCGGCCCGCCTACATGGCCGCACGCGAGCAGTTCGCCCGGGCGTTGCTCAACGCCCAGGGACTGATGCTCGACGGGGCCGAGGCGCGTCGCCACTACCGCGTGGCGCACCAGCTGCCGCTGGAGCTGCAGATGGCCTACGGCAACGTGTGGACGAACACGCTGGACCTGTCGGCCGGTGGCTTCTCCGTGATGCTGCCGCACGCGGTGGACGTCAACGAGCGGCCCAGCGCGCTGCTCTACCTGCCGGACGGCACGACGCTGGCGGGCGTGGTGCGCGTGGTGTCCCAGTTCCAGCGCGCCGACAAGCACCGCGCCTCGTTCGCCTTCCTGGACCTGACCGAGCGCGAGTGCGAGCTGCTCGAGGGCTTCCTCATCGACTTCGCCCTGGAACGGGTGGGCATCACTCCTCCGTGAAGCGAGGAGCGAGCCGATGAGCGCCAACCGGTGGGTGGAGCATTTCCGGCAGCTGCATACCCGCGCGCGCAAGAACCAGCTCGACGCGAGTGAGCAGCGCGAGTACCAGGCGGCGCGCGAGTACTTCGCCCGGGCGCTCACGGCGGCCCAGGGCCTGAGCGTGCCGGAGAACCAGTCCGCGCGGCGCATGTTCCGCGTCGCCCAGGGGCTGCAGGTGGACCTGACGTTCCAGACGGGCCCCTTGCGCGCCATGACGTTGGACGTGTCGGTGGGGGGCTTCTCGGTGCTCATGCACAAGCCGCCGCCGGAGGACGAGCAGCCGGAGTTCTCGCTGCGTCTGCCGGGCATCCAGGAGCCCATCGTGGCCCGGGCCCGTCAGGTGTCGGTGCAGCGCAAGATCGCCACCCACCGGGTGTCCTTCTCCATCGAGGGCCTGGAGGCCAAGGACGCCGAGCGGCTGGAGACGGCGCTGTTCGACCTGGCGCTCGAGCGCATCAAGTAGACGGGCGCGCGTAGATGTTGGGCGCCACGCAGCGCACGCCGCCCGTGCCGCCGGTGAGGCTCTCGGCATGGCCGAGGAAGAGGTGGCCCGTGGGCCTGAGCCGGGCGAGCAGCGCCGAGAGGGTGCGCGCGCGCGCCGGGGCGGCGAAGTAGATGAGCACGTTGCGGCAGAAGACGAGCTCGAAGGGCCCCGGGGGCCAGCCGCGCTCGTCGTTGAGGTTGACCTGGGCGAAGCGCAGCACGTCGCGCACCTCGGGCCCCGCCTTCATCCACCCCTCCTGGGAGCGCGTGCCCTTGAGCATGAAGGCGCGCAGGAGCGGCGGCGGAATCCGCCCGGCCTTCTCCACGGGCCACAGCCCCTCGCGCGCGCGCGCCAGGGCCCAGGTGGACAGGTCCGTGGCCAGCACCTCCACGTCCCAGCCCGACTCCGGGGGAAAGCGCTCGAGCAGCAGCATCGCCAGCGAGTAGGGCTCCTCGCCCGTCGAGCACCCCGCGCTCCACACCCGCACGCGCCGCGCCATGCGGCCCCGCTCCGCCCGCCGCGTCCACTCGGGGAAGACGTGCTCGCGCAGGAACTCGAAGTGCGCCGGCTCGCGGAAGAACTGCGTCTCGTTCGTGCAGAGGCAGTCGAGCATCCGCGTGCGCTCCGCCTCCTGGCCCCGCGTGGTGACGAGTGCGTGGTAGGCGTCGAAGGACGGCAGGCCCAGGGCCCGCACCCGGTGCGACAGCCGGCTCACGAGCAGCGCCTGTTTGGTGGGGCCCAGGTGGAGGCCCGCCACGTCCTCCACCAGGGACTGGAAGAGGGCGAACTCCCGCGAGGAGAGCGGCAGCGGACCCAGGTCCTTCACGTCCCGACACCGGCGAGCGCGCCCAGCAGCTCGCGCGTGGACAGCACCCGGTCCAGGTCCAGCAGGAGGATGAACGTCTGCTCGCGCCGGCCCAGGCCCCGCAGGAAGTCCACGGGCGCGCGCGTGCCGAAGGTGGGCGGCGGCTCGATGTCCTCCGGGCCCAGGTCGAGCACCTCGTTGACCGTGTCGGCCAGCACGCCGATCGCCGTGGGCTCGCCCTCCAGCAGCACCTCGACGATGACGAAGCAGGTCCAGCGGGTGAGGGGGCGCGGCTCCAGGCCGAAGCGCACCGCCAGGTCCACCACCGGCACCACCCGGCCCCGCAGGCTGATGACGCCCAGCACCGTGGGCGGCATGCCCGGCACCCGGGTGATGGGCACGTGCTCGATGATCTCCCGGATGCGCAGCAGCTCGATGGCATACGTCTCGCCCGCCAGCGAGAAGCCCAGGAACTGCGACACCCGCGCGGGCTCCCGGGGCGCGCGTGAGAGGGGGCTCATGACAGGTTCCTCCGGGAGGTCGGGCGCGGCGCGGGGGCCTCGGGCGGGGGCGGCGCGGGCGCCACCGGCTCGTCCCGCCACGCCACCGCCACGTCCCGCACCCGGCGGCCCCAGTCCAGCTCCCGGCGCGCCGAGTCACCCGTCAGCTTGAAGAACAACATCATGCGGCGCAGGGACTCGGCCTGGGCCGCCAGCTCCTCCGCCGTCGACGACAGCTCCTCGGCCGCCGAGGCGTTGCGCTGCGTCACCTGGTCCACCTGCTCCATCGCCCGGCTGATCTGCACCACCCCGGCCGCCTGCTCCCGCATCACCTCGGACTGGTGCTGCATCAGCTCCGCCGTCTTGCGGATGGAGGGCACCAGCTCCTCCAGCAGCGAGCCCGAGCGCTCGGCCACCTTCACGCTGCGCTTGGCCAACGTCCCTATCTCCTTGGCCGCCTTCTGGCTGCGCTCGGCCAGCTTCCTCACCTCCGAGGCCACCACCGCGAAGCCCCGCCCGTGCTCCCCCGCCCTCGCCGCCTCCACCGCCGCGTTGAGCGCCAGCAGGTTGGTCTGGTAGGCGATCTCCTCCACGATGCCGATGCGCTCGGCGATGTCCTCCATCGCCTCCACCGTCTCCTTCACCGCCTGGCCGCTCTGCACCGCCTCCTCCGCGCCCCGCACCGCCAGCACCTCCAACTGCCGCCCCGTCTCCGCGTTCTGCCGGATGGTGTTGCTCAGCTGCTCCAGGCTCGTGGTCGTCTCCTCCACCGACGCCGCCTGCGTGCTCGTGCCCTGCGACAGCGCCTGCGCCGCCGATGACACCTGCAGCGACGCCCCCGACAGCGAGCCCACCGCGCCCCGCACCTCGCTCAGCACCCCCACGAACCGCTCCACCATGTCCCGCATGGCGGCCATCATCCGCCCCACCTCGTCCGCGCTCCGCACCTCCACGCGCGCCGTGAGGTCTCCCGAGGCGAGCGTGGCCGTGAGGCCCATCACCTCGCGCAGGGGGCGCACGATGCCGCGGCTCAACGACCAGGCGAGCACGATCGCCATCAACGGACCCAGGAGCGCGGCGGTGCCCAGCATCCGGTAGACCGCGCGCCGCATCGCATCGCGGGACGCCTCGGTGCGCTCCCGGACCAGCGCGTTCTCCCGTTCGAGCAGCGCCTGCTTCTCCTGGATCGCCGCGAAGAGGCGTCGCCCCTTGCCGAGCTTCACGTAGTCCACGAGCGCCTGGGGCGGACCCCGGCCCGCGTCCAGGTCCCGGCGCAGCGACACCTGGTGGTCGAGGTGGGGGACGAACTCGCGCTCGAACAGGTCCACCAACTGGCGCAGGTGCGCCAGGGCCTCGGGGTCGAGCACCGCGCGCGCCTCCACCTGCGCGACGAGCTCGAGGACGCGTCCGCGCAGCGTGTCCTGCGTTGCGAGGAACGCCTCGTCCCCGGAGAGGGAGAAGCCCCGGACGCGGTCCTCCATCTCCAGCAGCGTGGCGCGCAGGGCTTGCAGATCGGCCAGGTGCTTGAGCGCGCTCTGGCTCTCGTCCGAGGCGCGCGCCAGCCGGGTCACGAAGAAGTAGGAGTTGCCCATCAACACGAACAGCACGAGGACGAGCAGCGAGATGCCGAACCACAGCTTCCGGGAAATATCGAGATGAACGGGCATGGATGAAGCGCGGCTCAGAAACGTTTGAAGTCCCCGTCCGAGCTCACCACGGCGCGCTCGGGGACCTCGGGAAAGGAAGAAGAAAGAGCGACCGGCGCCGGTGTCCCCTCACGCACCAGGGCGCTCACGTTCGCCTCCAGGGCGGCCCCGCGCGCGGGATCCCACTCCCGCCCGTCGCCGGCCCGCCCCTCGTCCAGCTTGAAGAACAACATCATGCGGCGCAGGGACTCGGCCTGGGCCGCCAGCTCCTCCGCCGTCGACGACAGCTCCTCGGCCGCCGAGGCGTTGCGCTGCGTCACCTGGTCCACCTGCTCCATCGCCCGGCTGATCTGCACCACCCCGGCCGCCTGCTCCCGCATCACCTCGGACTGGTGCTGCATCAACTCCGCCGTCTTGCGGATGGAGGGCACCAGCTCCTCCAGCAGCGAGCCCGAGCGCTCGGCCACCTTCACGCTGCGCTTGGCCAACGTCCCTATCTCCTTGGCCGCCTTCTGGCTGCGCTCGGCCAGCTTCCTCACCTCCGAGGCCACCACCGCGAAGCCCCGCCCGTGCTCCCCCGCCCTCGCCGCCTCCACCGCCGCGTTGAGCGCCAACAGGTTGGTCTGGTAGGCGATCTCCTCCACGATGCCGATGCGCTCGGCGATGTCCTCCATCGCCTCCACCGTCTCCTTCACCGCCTGGCCGCTCTGCACCGCCTCCTCCGCGCCCCGCACCGCCAGCACCTCCAACTGCCGCCCCGTCTCCGCGTTCTGCCGGATGGTGTTGCTCAGCTGCTCCAGGCTCGTGGTCGTCTCCTCCACCGACGCCGCCTGCGTGCTCGTGCCCTGCGACAGCGCCTGCGCCGCCGATGACACCTGCAGCGACGCCCCCGACAGCGAGCCCACCGCGCCCCGCACCTCGCTCAGCACCCCCACGAACCGCTCCACCATGTCCCGCAGGCCCAGGAGCACCCGCGCCGTCTCGTCCCGCCCGCGCACCACCACGGGCCGGGTGAGGTCCCCCGAGGCGAGCGCGGCGGTGAGCTCCATGGCCTCGCGCAGAGGGCGCACGATGCCCCGCGACAGCACGAGCGTGAGCACGAGCATGGCCAGGGGTCCGACCACGCCCACCACCAGCAAGAGCTTGCGCACGAGCCCCACCCGTCCGGAGAACTCCGCCACGAAGGCCTCGTGGATGCGCCGCTCCTCCTCGAGCACGTCGTCCAGCGCGCGCCCCTGGGCCTCGAGCAGCGGACGTCCGGTGTCCTCGCGCACGTGGCGGAAGAGCGCCTCCAGCGAGCCGCGGCCCGCGTCCGCCTCGCGGCGCAGCGACTCCAGGCGCTCCAGGTGCGTGAGGAAGGCGCCGTGGTACGCGTCGCGCACCCGCGTGAGCGCCGCCTGCGCCCGGGGGCTGTCCCGCGTGGTCTCGCGCAGCAGCTCCAGGGACTCGCCGAACTCCAGGCGCCGCGCGGCCAGGGGCTCGAGCCAGGACGCCTCGCCGCTCAGGGCGAAGCCCTGGGTGCGGGCCTCCAGCGCCAGCAGGGCGCCGCGCATGGCGGACAGGCGCAGCTGGTTGTCGCGGAAGCGGTCGTAGCCGTTCTCCGCCGACAGGGACACGAAGGCGAAATAGCTGGCCCAGGTGAGGCCGGTGAGCGCGATGACGACGCTGCCCAACCCGAACAGCAGCCTGCGGGAGATGGTGATGTTCTCGAGCATGGTCTTCTCTACCGTCGGGGACGGGTGGCGGAGCGCAGCAGCGAGGGAACGTCCAACACGAGACCCACGCGGCCATCGCCGAGCAGGGTGGAGCCCGACACCCCGGGCAGGTGGCGGAAGAGGGGGCCCAGGGGCTTGAGGACACACGGGCCCTCGCCGTACAGCGCGTCCACCACCAGCCCCGCGCGCGTGCCGCCCTCGCTGAGCACGACGACGCTCTCGCGCCCGTCCGGCGCGCCCGCCACGCCCAGCGCCTCGCGCAGCCGCAGGAAGGGCAGCCCCCGGCCGCGCAGGTTCAACACGCCGCTGCCCCCCAGGCCCTGGCTCTCCGAGGGCAGGGCGAGGCACTCCTGCACCGCGTCCAGGGGCAGCACGTACGTCTCCGCGCCCACGCCCACGGCGAAGCCCTGGATGGTGGCCAGCGTCAGGGGCACCCGCAGCGTCACCGTGGTGCCCTGGCCGGGCGTGCTGCGCACGGACACCTGCCCGCGCAGCGCGCGCACGCTCTGGCGCACCACGTCCATGCCCACCCCGCGCCCCGACAGCTCCGTCACCGCGTCCGCCGTGGACAGCCCGGGCAGGAAGACGAGCTCCTCCAGCGCCTCCACCGTCAAGAGCTCGGGCTCCAGTCCGAAGGCGCGGGCCCGCGCGCGCAGCCGCTCGTGGTCCAGCCCCCGGCCGTCGTCGGCCAGCTCCACGAGCAGCACGCCCGGCTCGTGCCAGGCGCGCAGGCGCAGCGAGCCACAGGCCTCCTTGCCGAGCGCGCGCCGCTCGTCCGGCGTCTCCAGGCCATGGTCCACGGCGTTGCGCACCAGGTGCAGCAGGGGCTCGCGCAGGCCCTCCACGAGCGCCGTGTCCACCTCCACGTCCTCGCCCTCCAGCACGAGCCGCGCCCACTTGCGCCGCACGCGGGTGAGGTCACGCACCGTGCGCAGGTGTTGGCGGAACAGGGGGCCCACCGGCACCATGCGCACGTGCATCACCTCCTCGCGCAGCGCCTCGTGCAGCCGGTCCGACTCCTCGTGCACCGCGCGCGCCTGCTCGGCCTCGCCCAGCGCCAGCATGCGCGCGAGCCGCGCGTGGGCGATGGCCAGCTCGCCGGTGAGCGTGGCGATGCGGTCCAGCTTGTCCACGTCCACGCGCAGCGTGCGGCCGCGCCGGCCCGTCGCGGGCAGCTCCTCCAGGTGCGGGGCCTGGGCGGGCCGCGCCACCTCCAGGCGCAGCACGTCGCAGCACGCGCGCATCCGCTCGAGCAGCGCCTCGTGCGCCGCGTCCGCCAGCTCCTGCCCGGTGAGGATGCCCGCCATCAGCGCGCGCAGCCGGTCCACCGCGCTCAACAGCAGCGTCACGTGCTCGTCCACCACGGGCAGCCGCCGCACCAGCAAGAGCTCGAGCACGTCCTCCAGGAGGTGCGCCACGTCCGACATGCCGGAGAAGCTCAACGCCACCGCGGCGCCCTTGACGGTGTGGGCGGCGCGGAAGATGGACCGCAGCCGCTCCTCGTCCGGGTGCTCCTCCAGCGCGACGAGCGCCTCCTCGATCTCCGACAGGAGGTCACCCACCTCCTCCGCGAAGGTGGCGAGCAGGGACTCTCGCTCCAGTTCCACGCGCCATCCTCTCCCCCACCCTCGCGGGGGCGGGGACGGGGCTACCGGGCAGGAGTATCACCCGGATCTGGGGGCTCCTAATTACCGGCGGGGCCGCCGGGCCGCACGGCCACCAGCCAGACACGGTGGCCCGGGACTGCACACCCGTGAAGCGCGCTGCACACTCCGCGCCCCGCCTCCCGAGGGCGTCCGAGGGCGCGCGCCTGGGCCGCGGTCTTGCATTGCCCTCCCGGCATGAATCGCACCCAGGTCCCCTTGCTGTTCACCCTCGTGTCGCTCCTCGTCCTGCCCCAGGCGGGTGTCGCCGCCCCCTCCCTCGTCGGCCCCGACGCCGCCACGCCCCGGGCGGCGCGCCTGCTGGCCCCCGCGCCCGAGGCGGGCCCGGCCGGTGCCCCCGCGGTGGAAGAGGCGCAGGGCTCCGGACGTGTGCCGGCGGAGCTGGGCCTGGGCCTGCTGGTGGGCGCGGTGGGCGGCGTGGTGGGCTACATCGGCCCGGGCGGCGCCGCGTGCTCCAGCAGTGGCACGGGGCTGTCCGGCTGCGTCACGGGGTTGCTCATCGGAACCCTCGCGGGTGTGGGCGTGGGCGTGTCCGCGGGCGTCACCTGGGGCGGCATGCTCTCGGATGGCCAGGGCGAGTGGTTCACGGGCGCGCTGCCCGGCATGCTGGTGGGCGCCGCGGTGGGCAGCGGCGCGGGGCTCATCGCGGACAACGCCCTCGTCGCCCTGATCGCCGCGCCGCCGCTGATGCTCGTGGGCGCCTCCATCGGCTACGAGCTGTCCCACAAGGCCCACGTGTCCGCCCAGCGCGTCCAGCCCCTGGTGAGCGTCACCCCGCGCGGCGCCACCTTCGGCCTCATGGGCCACTTCTGAGGCCCCGGCCGCCCTCCCCTTGCGTCCCCTTCTCGCGCTCTTCCTCAGAGGCCCTCGCCATGAACCGCGTCTTCTCGCCCTCCGTCCTGCTCCTCGTGCTCGTGCTCACCCTGCCCCGGGTGGGGGCCGCCGCGCCCTCGCTGCTCGGCCCGGAGGCGGCGCCGTCCCGCTCGGCGCGCCTGCTGTCGACGTCCAGTGAGGCCTCTCCGGAGGACCTCCCCGTGGTGGGCATGCAGGACGTGAAGGACACCGGCCAGGTGCTCACGGAGGTGGTCCTGGGCGCGGTGGGCGGCGCGGTGGGGCTCGCCGCGGGCTACGCGGTCGGCCTCGGCGTGTTCTACACGCTGTGTGGACCCAGCGACATCGAGGCCTGCTTCACGACGGGCGTCGTCACCACGCTGCTGGGCGGGGCCCTGGGCGTGAGCGGAGGCGTCACCCTGGGCGGCGCGCTCGTGGGCCGACAGGGCCACTGGCTCACGGGCGGGCTGCCCGGCGCGCTGGTGGGCGGCGCCGCGGGCGTGGGCCTGGGCCTGGCCATCACGGAGCAGGGCGACAGCCGCTTCACCATGCTCCTCGTGGCGCCGCCCCTGATGTTGCTCGGCGCCCTCATCGGCCATGAAATCTCCCACGCCGCCCTCCTGGAGGAGCAGCGGCTGCAGCCCGTGGTGAGCGTCACCCCGCGCGGCGCCACCTTCGGCCTCGCGGGCCGGTTCTGAGCCGTCCGGACCCATACCGCGGGCGAAAAGCGGCGCCCGGGCGCGCACTAGGCGACACTTGCTCGGGCACCCGGCCCCCCATCCCCGGCGCGCGACGTCCCGACGGGGTGCTAAGAACCGGGGCAGATTGATTTCCGCAATTCACGGAAAGGCCCGCTCATGACGCTCGCCCGCCGCGAGGCGCCCCATGGCTCCTGGAAGTCCCCCATCACCGCCGAGCTGCTCGCCGCCCACACGCTGAGCCTGGGCGAGGTGGCGGTGGATGGGGATGACGTGTACTGGCTGGAGTCGCGCCCGGGAGAGGCGGGGCGCAACACCATCGTGCGGCGCACGGCGGATGGGACGCTGACGGACGTGCTGCCCACGCCGGTGGAGGGCCGCGCGAGCTACAGCGCCCGCGGGCTCGTGTATGGCCAGGGCGGCGGCTCGTTCGCCGTGTCCGAGGGCCTGGTCGTCTTCGTCAACCACGCGCGCGGGGGCGCGCACCCGGACCAGCGCCTCTACCGCGTCAACCCGGGCCGCACCCCGGTGGCGCTCACCCCGGACACGGGCGGCAAGCACCGCTACGGGGACCTGAGCATCGACCGGGCGCGCAACCGCGTGCTGTGCGTGCGCGAGGACTGGCGCAACCTCCAGGAGGGCCAGCCGCGCATCGCGCTCGTGGCGGTGGACATCGACGGCCAGAAGCAGACGGTGCTCGCGCAGGGCCGGGACTTCTACTCCTCGCCGGTGCTCAGCCCCAACGGCCGGCGCATGGCGTGGCTCGCGTGGGACGCGCCCAGCATGCCCTGGGACGGGTGCGAGCTGTGGGTGGCGGACGTGGACGAGGAGGGCCTCTTGCACCACGCGCGGCTCGTCGCCGGCGGCTCCACCGAGTCCATCTTCCAGCCCGAGTGGAGCCCCCAGGGCGAGCTGTACTTCGTGAGCGACCGCAACAACTGGTGGAACCTCTACCGGTTGCAGGGGCGCAGCGTGGTGCCGGTGCTCGAGCACAAGGCGGAGTTCGGCGCGGCGCAGTGGTGCCTGGGCATGTCCACCTACTGCTTCGTGTCGCCGCGCCACGTGGTGTGCGCCTTCAACGAGCAGGGCCAGTGGAGGCTCGGGCGGCTGGACGTGGTGCTCGGCCAGTTCTCCGAGCTGGAGACGCCCTACACGGACATCCGTCAGGTGCGCGGCGGCTTCGCCACGGCCTACTTCGTGGGCGGCGGGCCGGACGAGTCCGCCAGCGTGGTGCGGCTGGACATGGAGTCCAGCAAGACGCACGTCGTCAAGGCCGCGGGCCCGGTGCCCGAGGAGCTGCGCCCCTACCTGTCGCGCCCCGAGCCCCTGCACTACCCCACCAGCGAGCTGGGCGAGGCCCATGCCTGGTACTACCCGCCCACCCACCCCGGCTTCCAGGGCCCAGCGGGCGAGAAGCCGCCCCTGCTCCTGGTGAGCCACGGCGGCCCCACGGGCTCGGCCTCCACGCAGCTGGACTGGACGGTGCAGTACTTCACCAGCCGGGGCTTCGGCGTGGTGGACGTCAACCACCGGGGCAGCACCGGCTACGGCCGCGAGTACCGCCTGTCGCTCTACGGCAACTGGGGCGTCATGGACGTGGACGACCTGGCCAACGCCGCGCTGCGCCTGGTGCAGAACGGCAAGGCGGACGCCAAGCGGCTCATCGCGCGGGGCTCGGGCAGCGCCGGCTACACCACCCTGTCCCTGCTCGCCTTCCGCGACATCCTGCGCTGCGGCACGAGCATCGCGAGCATCGCCCACCTGGACACCCTGCTCGACAGCTCCAACAAGCTCGAGGCGCACTACCTCGACCAGGTGCTCGGGCCCCAGCCGGAGTTCAAGCAACTGCTGCAGGACCGCTCGCCCGGCGTGCACATCGACAACATCAAGCGCAGCCCCCTGCTCTTCATCCAGGGCCTCAAGGACACGCGCGTGCCGCCGCAACAGACGGATGACCTCGTGCGCAGGCTGCGCGCCAACGGCGTGCCCACCGCGCTGCTGCTGCTGGAGGGCGAGACCCTGGCGCCCCAGGAGCCCGCGGCGCTCGCCCGCGCCCTGGAGACCGAGTTCGCCTTCTACGTCCGGGTGATGGGCCTGGGCGTGGCCGAGCCGCTCGTGCCCGTGGCCCTGGAGCCCGAGGCCGCCGCCCGGCGCTGAGCCCCTGTCCAGGGAGCGGGCGGGCATACGGGCCCACCGCTCCCCGCCAGGAGGCACAGCCCTGTCGGCCATTGTGGGTGGAACTGGGAATAAGCAGCTTGCCAGGGATGCCAGCCACCATGTCAGCCAACAGTGTGTCGCCGTGGGAGTGGGGCCTGTTCGGGGTCATCGTCGTGGCGATGCTGCTCGTGGACCTGCTCGCCCACCGCAAGACCCAGCACGAGTCGCGCAAACGCGCCTATGCCTGGAGCGCGGCGTGGATCGGCGTGGGGCTGGCGTTCGCGGGTTTCGTCGCGGTGAGGCACGGGGGCACGGCGGCGCAGGAGTACCTGGGCGCCTACCTCATCGAGAAGAGCCTGAGCCTGGACAACCTGTTCGTCTTCCTCGTCATCTTCTCCAGCCTCAACGTGCCCGAGGACAGCCAGCGGCGGGTGCTCTTCTGGGGCATCCTCGGCGCGCTCGGCTTCCGGGCCCTGTTCATCTTCCTGGGCCTGCAGGCGCTCGAGCGCTGGCACTGGGTCGTCTACGTGTTCGCGGCGCTCCTGCTCGTGGCGGCCGTGCGCGTGGCGCGCAGCCCCCCCAACAAACCCTCCGAGGGGAAGAACAAGCTGGTGGGCTTCCTGGAGAAGCACCTGCCGGTGACGCGCGAGTTCGACGGCAAGCGATTCTTCGTGCGCGAGGACGGCCACTGGCGCGCCACGCCGCTCCTGCTCGCGCTCATCACCATCGAGCTGTCGGACGTGGCGTTCGCCATCGACTCGGTGCCGGCGGCCATGTCGGTGAGCCGCAACATGTTCGTCGTGTACACCTCCAACATCCTCGCCATCCTCGGCCTGCGCGCGCTCTACATCGCCCTGGCCAAGACGGTGCACGCGCTGCGCTACCTGCACTGGGGGCTCGCCGCGGTGCTGGCGTTCGCCGCGGCGAAGATGCTCCTGTCGCACTGGGTGGAGGTGCCCCCCCTGCTCTCGGTCGCCATCATCGTGGTGCTCATCGGCGCCTCGGTGGCGTGGAGCCTCCGGTACAAGGCCCGGCATCCCCAGGCCCCCGCGTCCCAGCGCTCCGAGCCCCGGCCTCCCGCGCCCGGCGGCCGCCGGGAGGCCCGGGCCTGAGCGGCGCTACCCGGAGACGTCCCGCCGCCGGGTGGCGCTCCGGCTGAGCAGCACGAGCAGCGCCATCCAGCCCAGCCCCGCGGGCGTCCCCATCCCCGCGCCACAGCCGCACCCCGCCTCGGGCGTCGGCTCCGGCTTGGGCTCCGGAACGACGACCGGCGGCGCCTCGCGCGGGGCCACCCGCACCTGGAAGTCGCAGGTGGAGGCGTGGCCCGCCTCGTCCGTGGCCGTGACCGTCACCCGCGTCGTGCCCACGGGGAAGTGCGCGCCCGCGGGGTGGCTGTAGGCCAGCACGGGCTCGGAGCCCAGGTCCGTCGCGGTGGCCGCCGGGTAGTCCACGGACACTCCGCCCTCGGGCGCGTCGCGCACCTCGACGTCCGCCGGGCAGGTGAGCACGGGCGCGGTGGTGTCCCGCACGGTGACGGTGAAGGCGCAGGTGTCCTCGCGACCCAGGCCATCGCGCACCCCGGCGGAGACGGGGCTCGTGCCCAGGGGGAAGCGCGTCCCCGAGTCCTGGGTATAGAAGAGCACGAGCGGCTCGGTCCCCGTGGCGGTCGCGGGCGGGTACTCGACGGTGGCGCTCCGGGGCGCATTGGCCTCGGCCACCACGTCCGCGGGACACGTCACCTCGGGCGCGGGCGGCAGGCGCACCGTCACCGTGAACGCGCACTCGGACAGATTGCCCGCCAGGTCCCGGGCGACGGCCCTCACCCGCGTGGTGCCCACGTTGAAGTGCGTCCCCGAGGATGGCACGTAGCCGATGGACACGGGGGACACCGCGTCGGTGGCCGTGGCGGGCGGATAGGTGACGAGGGCGCCCGCGGTGCTCGTGGCGTCCACGGTGAGCGACTCGGGGCAGACGAGCGTGGGCGGCGTGGTGTCCTCCACGGTGACGAAGAAGCCGCACGAGGCCTCCCGGCCCAGTCCGTCGCGCGCCGTGGCGGTGGCGGCGGTGAGGCCCAGGGCGAAGCGCGACCCGGACGCCGGGCGGGACGTCACCGTGAGCGGCTCGGTGCCCGAGCCGGTGGCGGGCGGATACGTCACGAGCGCGCCGTCGGCGTCCGTGGCCTCGGCCACCACGTCCGAGGGACAGGTGACTTGGGGCTCGGGCGGCAGGGTCACGGTCACCGGGAACTGGCAGGTGGACGTGTTGCCCGCCGCGTCCGTGGCCCGCACCGAGACGTCCGTGGTGCCCACCGGGAAGCGGCTGCCCGAGGGCGGCGTGGCCTCCAGCGTCACGGCGGACACCGCGTCACTGGCCGTCGCGGACGGATAGGTGACGAGCGCGCCATCCAGGCCCGTGGCCTCCACCTCGCGCGCCGCGGGGCACACGAGCGTGGGCGCGGTGGTGTCGCTCACGGTGACAGCGAAGGCACAGGACCGGGTCTCGCCCGCGCCGTCGGTGACCGTGGCCGTGACGGAGGTGGGGCCCAGGGGGAAGTCCGTCCCGGACGCCTGGCTGTACGTCACCGCGAGCGGCGGCCGACCCGTGGCGGTGGCCGGCGGGTAGTCGACGCGGGCGCCCGCGGCGCTCGTGGCCTCGGCCACCACGTCCGAGGGACAGGTGATGCCGGGCGGCGGGTACTCGCACGTGCCCGAGCCACAGGTGCCGCCCTCGCAGGCGGTGGCGCAGCAGACGCCCTCCACGCACTGGCCACTCTCGCACTCCGCCGCGCCCGCGCAGGCCTCTCCATCCGGGACGATCACGCCCCGCCACAGCACGACACGCTGGGTCCGCGTGACCGTGTCCGTGGGCGCCGCCGCGAAGAGGTAGCGGCCCGGCCCCGACGCCGCGGCGGGGGGCGGCGTGGAGAACGAGACGCCCGGGGCAATGAGGAAGCCCGTGCCATCCAGCGCGGTGCCCTCCGGCTTCAACCGCAGGCCATTGAGGCGGACCGAGCCGCTCCGGGTGTCCGACCACACCAGCAGGTAGTTCCTCCCATCGAAGAGGAGCGAGGACACGTTCTGGAGGCTGGGCTCGAGGAGCAGCGCGAGCCCCGCCGGATCGAGCACCTGGCCCGTGGCGGCCTCCACCCGGCTCCCATAGAAATCGCCCGTGCCCGTGCGCTGGTCGCGCCAGGCCACCAGGAAGCGGGTGCCATCGGAGGCCACGACCGGATCCGTCCGGTAGGTCGAACCGGTGGAGATCGCCAGGCCCGCGGGATCCAGCACCTCGCCGTCCGCCGCTCTGATCCGCGCGCCATAGATTTCATTGCGGCCCGCGCGCGCGTCCAGCCAGGTCACGAAGAACGAGCCCGCGCCAAACGCGACCGCGGGGGAGTTCTGGGTCCCAGAAGCCCCCGAGACGAGGAGGGCGGACGCGTCCAGCACCTGGCCATCCGAGGGCCGCAGCCGCACGCCGTACACGTTGGTGTCGTTGGTGACGCGCTGGTCGGTCCAGGCCACGAAGTAGTGCCCGCCGCCGAAAGCCAACCGCGGCGCGCCGATGAGACTCTGGGTGCCGGAGATGGGGAGGGCCGTGGGATCGAGCACGACGCCATCGGCGCCCCGCACGCGCGCGCCTTGAATGCTCGAGCCGACGTTCCACGCCACGAGGAAGTCGGCGCCATCGGACACCACCTGGGGCGAGGTCTTCACGGCGGCGGTCGTGGAGAGGGGGATGGCCGTGGTGTCGAGCGGCTGGCCGTCCACCCCGAGCCGCACGCCGTAGAGGTCCTCACCGCTGGCGCGCTGGCGCGAGTCCAGCCATGCCACGAGGTACTTGCCCCCGCCCCAGGCCACGACGGGCGAGGACTGGCGGTTGGCCTGCGCGGACAGCAGCGTCCCCGCGGGCTCGAGCAGGCCCAGGTCCGAGGGGCGCACGCGCGCGCCGTAGATGTTCTGGGACGCATCGCTGGACTCGCGGCGCATCCAGGCCAGCAGGTAGTGCGTCCCGTCGAAGGCCAGCGCGGGCGAATAGGCCCCGCTCGTGGAGGATTTGGCGAGCACCACGGGCGAGGGCTCCACCACGGCCCCCGCGGTCGTCACCCGCCGGGCGTGGAGCTCGTACAGGGAGCCGACCATGCTCTGCCACGCCACCAGGAACTGGGTGCCATCGGTGCCCACGGCCACCTCGGCGGGCTTGTCCGAGGAGGACGCGATGAGGAGGCCCGAGGGGTCGAGCACCGCGCCATCCGAGGCCCGCACCCGCGAGCCGTAGAGGCCGGTGGAGGTGGTGAGACGGGTGTCGGACCACACCACGAGGAAGTGACCCGAGGTGAAGGCGATGGCGGGCGCGTTCTGGATGTCGGCGGCGGTGGAGATGAGCAGGGGGGAGGAATCGAGAATCAAGCCGCTGGCGGCCCGGAACCGCACACCCTGGATGTCCTGATTCCGGGTGCCGGTCCCGACCGTCACGGACCAGGCCACGAGGAACTGGGACTCATCGGCGGCCACCGCGAGATCGCCCTGGGCGGCCATGGCCTTGGTGGAGAGGGTCGAGGTGCCCAGCACGACCCCATCCGAGAGCCGCACCCGCGCGGAGAGGATGCCCGACGACTCACCCCACACCACGGCGCACACGTCCGTGCCGCAGGCGGCGGCGGGCGAGTGCGCGGTGGAGCCGCTGATCGAGAACTTCACCGGCGCGGCGTCGAGCACCTGGCCGGTGGAGGCCCGCACGCGCGTGCGGTAGATGCCCCCATTCAACTGCCGCCAGGCCACCAGGAAGACGCCGCCCTGGGCCGCCACGGTGGGCTGGTGTTCCTCCACGGAGCTGGAGGCCAGGACGATGCCCGTGGGGTCGAGCACCGCGCCATCCGAGGCCCGCACGCGCGTGCCGACGATGTCGCGCTGGGTGCCCACGAGGACGTCCCACACCACGAGCAGGGTTCCCTCCGCATGGGCCGTCACGGGGGCCGCCTCATTGAGCGAGGTTGGCGCGAAGACGGGCGTGTCCGGACGGATCTCCGGGGAGAGGAGGGGCGCCAGGCGCGCGGGCCACGTGGACGACTCCAGCACCGCCTCCGGCACGACGAGGCGCAGCGCGCCCTCCGTGTACTCGGTCCGCACGGCGGTCTCCACGCCCCGGGCATCCACCCAGGTGGCCTGGCCGTAGCGCACGCCCAGTCCCGTGGCCGGGTCCGTGAAGTGCTGCCCGCCCGCGGTCTCGCCCGCGTACGCGAGCCCCGCCACCACCACCCGCACCTCCAGGTCACCCGCGCCCCGGGGCTTGCCAGCCAGCTCCCAGCGCTGCGCGAGCCCGCCGTCGGCGTTCTCCAGCACCTCCACCACCGCGCCCCGGTCCAGGGCGAGCGCGCCGTCCTCGCGCACCGTGGTCCGGACGGCGCTCGTCAGGGCCTGTCCACCCCGGGCGAGGGACGCGGTGCGCAACACCAGGGCCTCCGCGGACAGGGCGGCCTGACGCGCCGCGAAGCGCACCGTGCCCTCGGGCGCGACCTGGACCGCGTAGGTCCCCTGCATGCTCGAGAAGCGGCCTGACTCGGAGTGGAACGTCCGGGTCACCCGGCGGATGACGGCCTGGACATCGAAGGACGGCGAGACACTCTCGGCCGGCGCGGGCGCCGTGACGTCCGGCTCGGGCGTGGTGGAGGAACAGGCGAAGAGGAACCCCGCCGCGAGCGCGGCGAGGCGGGACGGCACGGAAAAGCGAGGCATGACGGGGGAGGATAGACCTCTTCGGTGCCTCCCGCGCGCGCGCGGAAATCCGTACGGACAGTGTGTATGTGTCTTCGAGGGGCGGGTGACGCGCGGCCCGTACCCAGCCAATCGGGCAGACGTGCCGACCCAACAAAGCGCTTGTGGGTGGACCCGCGCGCCTCTGACTATATCCGGCACCGTGATCGCGCCTTCCGCCAGGGAGTCCTTCGTCAAGGAACTCCAGACCATCAAGAGCCAGTTGGAGTCCACCCCAGGCGAAGAGGATCTCCGCCACCTCCAGAAGATGAGCCGGTGGGGTCGGCTGAGCGCGGTGCTGGGGTATGCGACCGCCTGGCTGGCGCCCAACCCCCTCAGCGCGTGGCTCATCGCCCAGGGCATGACGGCGCGCTGGACGATCGTGGCCCACCACGTGCTGCACCGGGGCTACGAGCGCGTGGCCCAGGCCCCGGACGGCGCGCGGGAGAAGACCTTCGCCCGGGGCTGGCGCCGCGCCATCGACTGGCTGGATTGGATCCACCCCCAGGCGTGGAGCCACGAGCACAACGTCCTGCACCACGGGCACACCGGCGAGACGAAGGATCCCGACCTGGTGGAGCGGCGCATGAAGTGGCTGCGCACCTCCCGGATTCCCATGGCGCTGCGCTACGTGATCGTGGCGATCCTGGCGTGCACCTGGCGGTTGACCTACTACGCGCCCAGCACCTTCCTGGAATGGCGGTGGGCCAAGAAGCGCCTGCCGGAGATGGACGACGAGGACGGGCCCTTCTGGATGCACAAGGCCTTCGACCCGCGCACGGCCGACGGGCGGGCCTTCTGGTGGATGTGCCTGCTGCCCTACGCCAGCGTCCGGTTCGTGCTCGCGCCCCTGCTGTTCCTGCCCCTGGGCCGCGCGGCGGCGCTCGCGGTCCTGTTCAACTCGCTGCTCGCCGAGGTCTTCGCCAACCTCCAGAGCTTCGTGCTCATCGCCCCCAATCACGCGGGCGAGGACATCTACCGCTTCGAGGAGCGCACCCAGGGCCGCGCGGACTACTGCGTCCGGCAGATCCTGGGCTCCACGAACTACACGACGGGAGGCGACGTGCTGGCCTTCCTGCACGGTGGGCTCAACTACCAGATCGAGCACCACCTGTGGCCGGGGCTGTCCCTGCTCCAGTTGCAGCGCTCGCAGGCCCGGGTCCAGGCGCTGTGCGAGCGCTACGGCCTGCCCTACGTGCAGGAGAACGTCTTTCGCCGCACGCGCAAGGCGGTCCACATCATGGTGGGCCGCCACTCGATGCTGCGCCTGGAGGGCGCGGCGGAAGAGGACCGCGCACGCCTGGGACGCGTCGGGACCTAGCTCGCCTTGGCGCGCTGGGTGGCGCGGGCGCGCTTGACCTGCGTGCGGCCCGTGCGCTTGGGCGCGGCGGCGCGCTTCTTCGCCTTGGCGGTGGCACGGCTCGGGGCGCGCTTCTTGGCGGGCGTGTCGCTCGCCGCCGCGCGGGCCGCCTTGCGCGTGCGGCGTTTGGCCGGGGCCGACTTCGCCTTCGCGCGGGCCTTCTTGCTCACGCGGGCGGAAGAGCGGGTGCTGGCGCGGCGGCGCTTGGGCGCCGCCTTCTCGGAGGAGCCCGCGGAGGCCGGGGCCTCGGGCTCGGTGTGCGCGGCGCGGAGGGAGGGCGACGCGTGGTCGGAAGACGTCTCGGGTTGCTCCTGGCGCGCACGGTCGACGGTCTGCTTGTCCGGCATTTCCCTGGTCCTTTCGTGGGGCGGGGAAGACGAAACTGGACCTCACCGGGAAGGCTGACAAGAGAGGGGGACCCCCCGCGTGTCGCGGGTGGAACAGGCCCTCCGCTCGCATGGGGCCTCCCACCTCCCCTGGGGACAGGGCCCGTGTTGGCCCGCCACCATCCAGGCGGAGGCGACGTGCGTGCAACCCCAAGCGAGTTGGGTTATTCGAGGGGACATGGCGGCCCGCAAGAACCTCCCTCCCCCGAGCCTCGGTGACTATCAGGAGCGCCTGCGCGCGGCCGGACTGCGCAGCACCACCGCCCGGGTGGCGGTCCTGCGCGAGCTCGAGGCGGCCAAGGCCCCCTTGAGCCACGCGGAGCTGGTGGACGCCCTGCAGGACGAGGGCTACGACCGCGTCACCCTGTACCGCAACTTGACGGACCTGACCGAGGCGGGCCTCGTCATGCGCGCGGACCTGGGGGACCACGTCTGGCGCTTCGAGCTCAAGGGCGACACCCAGGCCGAGCACGGCCCCCACCCACACTTCACCTGCACGGACTGTGGCAGCGTGGCCTGCCTGCCCGCCGAGTCCGTGCACGTGAAGCCCGCCAAGGGCGCCCCCAAGGCGCTGGCGGCCAAGAGCGTGGACATCCAGCTGCGCGGCCGCTGCGATCGCTGCGGCCAGTGACCGGCGCGCAGGGAGGCGCTCCCCGCCCCCGACCCCCGGAGCAATCGTCCCCCCGTCCCCCTCGTGCCGCGTTCCGGCGATGACTACCTCTGCTCCAGGCCAGTCCTGATCCGGAGGAGTACATGCGGCACCGGCATGGAGTGAGGGCGGAGGGCAGACCCCCCGGAGCACCGCGCGCCGCTCGGCTCCGCGAGCGCTGGCGCGAGTTCGCCTCCCCCGAGTTCGTCGAGGTGGTGCCCTTGGAGGACGACACGCCCGGGCCCACCCCACGCCGACTCCAACTCTTGAGCGCCGAGGACGGCCCGCTCGACCCCGGCCCCTGAGCACGGAGCCACACGCCACGGCCATGCACATGCAACCGTGTTGCATTTCATGGGATATCCGTTAAGGATGATCCTGGACAACTCCGCGCGCCGAGGCGTGGCGCGCGCCAGGAGCACCCGACATGAGCACTTCGCAGAAGCGGCCGCCCGCCGAGGGCGGCTCCCGTTCCGTGGGCGGTGAGGACGATCGCCGCGCGGGTCGACTCGGATTCGGACGGCGAAAGCCCAACCCCCTGGGCGCGGCGCGCACGGTGGACTTCAAGGACGTGACCCTGCTCAAGCACTTCATCACCGAGCGCGGGCGCATCATCCCCCGCCGCATCACCGGGGTGACGGCGCAGCAGCAGCGGCAGGTGGCCCAGGCCATCAAGCGCGCGCGCCAGCTCGGACTGCTGCCCTACGTCGCCACGGGCACCTGAGCCCCACGGTTCCCCCCACCCCCCACCCTTTCTCGAGGAGTTCCCCATGCCCAAGGGCCATCGCGCCATCATCCAGCTCGTGTCCACGGCCGGCACCGGCACCGTCTCCACGACGACGAAGAACAAGCGGAAGTCGCAGGACAAGCTCCAGCTCAAGAAGTACGACCCGCGCGTGCGCAAGCACGTGCTGTTCGTCGAAGGCAAGCCGTGAGCCGCCGGCGCGCGTGCTTGCCGCGCGGGCCCCGGCCCGAGGCCGCCCGCTTCCGGGAACGGGAGCGGGCGTTCGCGCCCCCCGAGCTCATCGACGTGGGGGGCGCGCTAGACGACGCCTCCGCGCCGGAGGACGAGGGTGAGCCCTCCCGGGCCCTGCGGCTGGTGCGCGCGGGCGAGTGCGCCTCGGAGCCCGCGGGGGGATGAAGCGCGAGGGGGCAGGGCCTTCACCGGCCCCGCCCCCTTTTGATTTCCAGCGGCTCAGAACTTCTCGCCGCGCGCCTGCAACTCCTTGAGCACCCGCTCGATGCCGCGCTTGTTGATGATGCGGATGCCGTGGGCGCTCACCCGCAGGCGCACGAAGCGCCCGAGGCTCTCCACCCAGAAGCGGTGGTACTGGAGATTGGGCACCGAGCGCGTCTTCGTCTTGTTGTTGGCGTGGCTGACGACGTTGCCCACCAGCGGCCGCTTCCCCGTGACCTGACAGACCTTGGACATGTGCGCCTCTCCTACCAGCTGGACTTGGTGACGCCGGTGACGTGGCCGGCCAGGGCCTTCTCGCGAAAGGCGATGCGCGACATGCCGAAGCGCCTGAGGTAGCCGCGCGGCCGGCCCGTGATGGCGCACCGGTGGGTGACGCGGATGGAGTTGGAGTCGCGCGGCAGCTTCGCGAGCGCCGTCTGGGCCCGCATCCGCTCCTCCACCGTGCCCGCCGTGCGGATGGCTTCCTTCAGGGCCGCCCGCCGCTCGGCGTACCGGCGCACCAGCGCCTTGCGCTGCTCGTTCTTGTGAATCTTGCTCGTCTTGGCCATGGGACCGGGGACATACCGCGAACGTCCCACAATCGCAACACAGTTGCATTTGATATTCCGTGGCACTTGACTGGAACGCAATTCGGTTGCATTTGCGGGGAATGGATTCGCCCTCCCGCCAGACCGACACCCGCCTGCCCGTCACCGTGCTCTCCGGCTTCCTGGGCGCGGGGAAGACGACGCTGCTCAACCACGTGCTGGGCAACCGCGAGGGACGGCGCGTGGCGGTCATCGTCAACGACATGAGCGAGGTGAACATCGACGCGCGCCTGGTCCAGCACGGGGGCGCGGCGCTGTCGCGGGTGGACGAGCATCTGGTGGAGCTGCAGAACGGGTGCATCTGCTGCACGCTGCGCGAGGATCTGCTGCGCGAGGTGGCGCGGCTGGCGGGACAGGGCCGCTTCGACTACCTGCTCATCGAGTCCACGGGCATCTCCGAGCCGCTGCCGGTGGCCGAGACGTTCACCTTCGAGGCGGAGGACGGCCAGAGCCTGTCCCGGGTGGCGCGGCTGGACACGCTGGTGACGGTGGTGGACGCGAAGAACTTCCTCGCGGACTGGAGGAGCGAGGAGGACCTGCGCGCGCGCAAGCTCGCCCTGGGCGAGGAGGACGAGCGCACGGTGGCGGACCTGCTCGTGGAGCAGGTGGAGTTCGCCAACGTGCTGGTCGTCTCCAAGGGGGATCTGGTCACCCCGGAGGAGAGCGCGCGCCTGGAGGCCCTGCTGCGCCACCTCAACCCGGACGCGCGCATCCACCCCGCGCACCGGGGCCACCTGCCGCTCGCGGCCATCCTCGACACGCGGCTGTTCGACATGGAGCGGGCGGCCCAGGCACCGGGCTGGCTCCAGCGGATGCGCGACGAGGTCGTCTCCGAGCGCGACACCTACGGCGTGACGAGCTTCGTCTACCGGGCCCGCCGCCCCTTCCACCCCGGCCGCTTCTGGACGCTGCTCTACGAGGACGGCGCGCTCTGGACCAACGTGCTGCGCTCCAAGGGCTTCTTCTGGCTCGCCTCGCGCATGGAGGAGACGGGGCTCTGGTCCCAGGCCGGCGGCGCGGCCACCTGCGAGTACGCCGGCCCCTGGTACGCCACGCCCACCGCCCAGGAGTGGCGCGAGGACCCCGAGCTGCGCGCCCAGGTGGAGCGCGAGTGGCGGGAGCCCTTCGGTGATCGCCGCCAGGAGCTCGTCTTCATCGGCGTGGAGCTCGACGAGGCCGGACTGCGCCGAAAGCTGGAGGCCGCGCTCCTCACGGACCAGGAAATGGCACGCGGGCCCCGGGCCTGGCGCCGCCTGCGTGACCCCTTCCCCGCCTGGGTCGACGTCCAGGACGCCGCCCCCGACGCGAGTCCTTCGTCCAGGTAGGGGACTTCACGCGCGCCGGGCGGAGCGGGTGGTAGCGCGGCTCACTCGCTCCAGACCAGGGCCAGGTCCAGGGCGATGGCGTCGAACGGCTCGATGCGCACGAGGCCCTGCTCCCCCGTGAAGCGCTCGGGGGCGCTCCACCCGTCCGACCCGAGCCGGAACAGCTCGATCGTCCGCGTGAGGGGGTCCACGTGCCACAGGTGGCGCACGCCCTCACGCGCGTAGATGCGCTGCTTCACGCCCTGATCCCGGTGCCGCGTGCGCCGCGAGAAGATCTCGCACACCCAGTCCGGAGGCAGCTCGTAGTGGGCGGGCGCCTCGGAACCTCCGACGGCGCGGGGCAGGCGCTCGCGCCGCCACCCGGCCAGGTCTGGCGCCACCTTGTCCGGACGCGGCCCGAGGTGGAGCTGGGGCTCGGCGAGCAGCACCCATCCGCCCGGCCCGTCCTGCCCGAACTTGAAGGGCCGTCCCAGGAGCATCCCGAGGTTGATGTGGACGTTGGCGTGGGGCCGCGCCGGCCGGGGACTCAGGAACAGCTCCCCCTCGAGGATCTCCGCCACGAGTTCCGAGGGGGCGGACTCATAGGCGTCCTCGACGGATGGGTCATTGCGCGGGCTCATGAGGGAGGATCTTCGCATACCCGACGTGTCGTGCAACGTCGGGGCCATGACTTCGCAGGTCATCCCACGGGGGAGCCAGTGGCTCGTCCGCCCGCCTGGTCCATGCGGTTTCAAGACTTGGCGGCGCCCTACCGCGACCCCAGCTTTTTCCACGGACGCCGTCATGGGCGTCGCCACTCAACCGGGAGGGAATCCACATGAAGAAGCTTCTGACCGCGCTTGTCGTGACCCTGAGCACCGCCGCCATCGCCGAGCAGCCGATGCCCCAGAGCCAGGCGGAGCAACAGAACGAGAAGAACCAGACCAGCCGCGTCTCCACGGGCGTGGACGCCACGCAGGTGGGCCCCGCCATCAAGGACACGGCCAAGGACGTGGGCCAGAAGGTCTCCGGCACCGCCGAGGAGGCCAAGGAGGGCACCGAGCGCACCGCCGAGCGCGCCAAGGAGGGCGTGGAGAACACGGCCGACAAGGCCGCCCACAAGGCGGGCCTCGCCCTGGCCTCGGACGGCACCTTCAAGCGCGAGCACGCCTTCAGCGCCCGCGGCACCCTGAAGAACACCGGCGGCGGTGGCGTGACGCTCGTGCGCCAGGGCCTGCCCGACGCCAACCTGGACGTGCGCCCGGAGACGATCGTGATGCTCGACGGCAAGAAGGTCGAGTCGAACGCCATCCCCGAGGGCTCGCAGGTGCGCGCCCGCTTCCAGCTCGAGGGCGAGGAGATCGTCGCCGTGGAGCTCAACGCCACCAGCCCCAAGGCGCACAAGTAATCGCGCCGCTCGGATTCCATCCCGCACTCACCGACAGGAGACAGACCCATGAAGAAGCTTCTCACCGCGATGGTCCTCACCCTCGGCACCGTGGCCATGGCCGAGCAGCCGCCCGCCCAGACGAACCGCCCCTCCACGGGCGTGGACGCCACCCAGGTGGGGCCCGCCATCACGAACACGGCCAAGGACGTCAAGGACGCCATCACCGAGGGCTCGTCCGACAGCGTCAAGACCGAGAAGACCTACAGCGCCAACGGCACGCTCAAGAGCGTGGACGGCGACAGCCTGGTCCTCTCGCGCTCCAACCGGAAGGACTCCAGCTTCGAGCTGCGTCCGGACACGGTGGTGATGCTCAATGACCGCAAGGTCGAGGCGAGCGCCCTGCCCGAGGGCTCGCAGATCCGCGCCCGCTTCCACCGCGACGGGCAGAAGATGATCGTCACCGAGATCAACGCCACGCATCCGAGCAAGTAGCGCCCGGACGCCCGCGGCACCCTTCGGGCCCGCTTCCCTCACGGGAGGCGGGCCCGGTTGCTTTGCGGGCCTCAGGCAGGGCACCGCGCCCGCCCAGCGAGTGAAGGATTTTTCCCTCTCCGGGGGGCTTGCCCGGCGCGCGGAGAGGAGCGGGCCGCCTCGTCCCGTCGGGCATGGTGCTTGCTCTACGCAGGACGACCGTCACGAGACGGCTCGACGAGGCGAGGGACAAGCATGCGCGGATGGTGGGGAGCGTGGGCGGTAGGGGCGATGGTGGTGAGCGGGTGTGGCGGCATGGACGGCTCGCCGCCGACGGGGAGCGACGACGCGGCCGTGTCCACGGACCCCTCGACGGATCACCCGCCGCCCGTTCAGGTGACGCCGGCCCCGGAGACGCCCGTGGAGCCGCCGCCCACGAACAACCCGCCCGCCCCGCCGCAGAGCGAGCCCCCGGCCCCGCCGCCCGAGGCCTCCGTGGGCCCGTGGCCCGACGAGCCCGTGGTGCACTACTCCGCCCGGTACGGGCTCGGCACCGGCATGCAGGGCGTGGCGGTGGATGACGCCTACAACATCTGGATGCTGGATGGAGACCGCATCGGCGTGCTGCGCCCGGGCGACAGCGCACCCCGGTGGGTGAGCGGCGTCGGCCAGGCGTCCCAGGGCTTCGGCTCCGACAAGCTCGCCCTGGGCTCCAGCGTCATCTGCGGCGGCAGCGCGGGCCGCGTCTACGTGGGCTACCTGGCCGCGGAGCTGGACAACGCCTTCATCTACAGCCCGGATGGCCGCGACTTCCCGGCCTACGACAACCCGGACTCCACGCGCTTCGACGCCGCGCGCTACCAGGAGTACCAGAAGGGCGACCTGGACGCCGTGAAGCTCACCGCCGACGGGAACATCGTGCTCGAGGAGCACCTGAGCCGCTCGGCGCGCAGCAACGGGCCCCAGGACGTGGGCATCCGCAACACGAACGACCACCACTTCGACGAGGACCGCTCCGTCTTCTCGTGCACCAAGGTGATGCGCGGCGAGCACAAGGGGCAGATCTACATCGGCACCAACCACGGCGTGACGCGCATCCAGGGGCTCGTCTACAACAGCCACCGCCACCCGGTGTGGTTCAAGCCCAAGCCCCCGCCGAGCACCGGCACGACGCAGATGGCGGGCTACACCTACGCGCTGGGCATCGCGCAGAACGGCGACGTGCTCATCGGCAACGACTGGCAGCTCGGCGTGGTGACGCCCTCCCCGAAGCTCGCGGACTGGGACCGGGTGGACACCGCGCTCAACCAGGATCGGCTCAACTCCTACCTGCCCGAACTCAACAGCCAGGAGGACAAGGACCTGTGGCGCGGCGTGCAGCAGACGACCGACGGCAAGTACTACGCGGCCAGCCGGGACTTCGGCCTGTGGAACTATGAAATCCTCCGGCCCTCCACCGCGCGCGGCACCAAGGTGAGCGGCGTGCCCACCGACAAGCTCACGTCGCTGGCCGCCACGGATGACGGCTCGCTCTTCATCGGCACCACGGGCTTTGGCCTGTGGCGGCTGGATGCCCAGAAGCAGCTCACCCACGTGGAGGGCGTGGAGGGCGTGGCCATCAAGCAGCTCGTGTACGACCCCACGGTGAAGCCCGCCATGCTGTACGTGCTCACCGACCGGGGCCTCACGGTGCTGCGCGGCTACTGAGCCCGCCCGGCCGCTCGCCGGGGGAGGCGCTCAACAGCGGGAGGGCGGCGGAATTTCCCGCCGCCCTTCGGGCTTTTTTCCCAGCCCGCCCCCTCACCGGCAGGTCCCCCGACGGGCGAGCGCCGCGCGCCCGATCGGGTGGTGGGGTGGGGGTGCTCTACACTTCGTCCCGTTCCTCGACGGAAGGATTCGCATGGCCCCTCGATTCGCCCGCCGCCGCTCCGCCTCCTCGAACGTCCAGCTGGCCTCGAACGCGGCCCCCGCGCTGCACCGCGAGACCATGCGCCGCAACGAGTTGAAGGCTCCGGGGCCGGATCCGCTGCGGCCCGAGGCGCGGCTGCGCTGGAGGGACCACTTCACGCTGTCGGAGAACGTGCTGCACGTGCCGGGCATGCACCGCGAGCACGAGGGCCTGGTGGTGGCCCACCTGTCGGACATCCACGTGGGCATGGCGACGAGCGCGGTGCGCATCCGCCGCGCGGTGGCCGAGGTCAACGCGCGCAACCCCGACGTCATCTTCCTCACCGGCGACTACGTCACCCACAGCGCCAAGCCCCTGCCGCGTGTCATCGAGCTGCTCGCGGGCTTCAACCGGCCGGTGTTCGCGGTGCTCGGCAACCACGACCACTGGGTGAACGCGCACTACCTGCGCTCGGGCTTCGAGCGGCTGGGCTACACGGTGCTGCAGAACGAGCACCGCGTGCTCGACGTGCGGGGCGCGCCGCTCACGGTGCTGGGCATCGACGACGGGCGCACGCACCGCGACGACGTGGAGGCCACCTTCCGGGGCGCGCCCGAGTCCGGCACGCGGCTGGTGCTCACCCACTCGCCGCCCACGGTGGACAAGCTGCCCCCCAACGCCAACCTGGTGCAGTTCTCCGGGCACACCCACGGCGGCCAGTTCGTGGTGCGCGGCCTCACCGAGGCCATCTTCCGCCGCGCCGGCCAGCCCTACATCCAGGGCCACTACCATGTGCGCGGCAACCAGCTGTACGTGAACATGGGCCTGGGCTTCGGCTTCGGTGGCATGTACCTGCGCCGGGGCACCTATCCCGAGGTGGCCTTCTTCACCCTGCGCCACGCCGAGACGGCGCCCACGGCCTGAGTCAGCGGGGCACGACGGCCGGCTCCAGCGGGGGCCGGGTCGCGCTCGAGTCGAGGGGCAGCACGATGCGGAACGCCGTGCCCGCCCCATCCTCGGAGCGCACCGTCACCTCGCCCCCGTGCGCCCGGACGAGCTCGCGCACGATGAACAGCCCGAGCCCCAGGCCACTGCCCCGCCCGGTGCGCACCGAGCGGCCCTGCCCGAAGGGGCTGAAGAGCGTGCGCAACAGCTCGGGGGGAATGGGCGGCCCGGGGTTGGAGATCTCCAGCCACTGCCGTCCCGCCTCCTGCCAGCAGCGCACGAAGATGGGATCGTCGTGCGAGGCATGTGACAGGGCGTTGCCCACCAGGTTGCTCACCACCTGCGCGAGCCGCTCCCAGTCCCAGATGCCCTCGCAGTGGCCCTCGGACTCCACGACGACCAGGCGCGTCGGGTAGAGCGCCTCCAGCTCCTGCACCACCTGCCGGCACACCCGGGGCAGGCTCGTGGGGGACAGGTGCAGGGGGATGCCCCCGCCGAGCCGGGCCCGCGTCAGGTCGAGGATGTCGGAGATCATGTTGCCCATGCGCGACGCGCTCGACTCGATGCGCCGCACCATGCCCTCCTGCCGGGGCGGCAGCTCGCGGCGGCTCAGCTCCCGCGCCGACAGGGCGATGGCGTGCAGGGGGCTGCGCAGGTCGTGGCCGAGGATGCCGATGAAGCGCTCGCGAAAGCGCGCCTCCTCCTCCATGTGGGCGAGCATCCGCTTGCGCTCGGTGATGTCCATCATCGAGCCGATCATCCGCACCAGCCGGCCCCGGACGTCGCGCGCCGCGCGGCCCCGGTCCAACACGTCCATGTACGCGCCGTCCTTGCCGCGCAGGCGGTACTCGGCGCTCCAGGCCTCGTCCCGCGAGTCGTGCAGCAGCCGCAGGCCGTCGCGCACGCGCTCGCGATCCTCGGGGTGGATGCGCTCCATCCACCCATCGAAGTCCCCCATCTCCTCGGGCAGGAAGCCGAGCACCCGCGTGCAGGCCTCGCCCCAGAGGATGCGGCCATCGCGCACGCACCACTCCCAGAGCACGTCATTGGTGGCGAGCGACGCCAGGCGGTAGCGCTCCTCGGCCTCGCGCAGGGCCTCGTGGGCCCGCTCGCGCTCGGTGCACTCCAGGGCCACGCCCAGCACCCGCACGGGCTGCCCCTCCTCGTGGAAGGAGCGGCCCACCACCTCGTAGATGTGCACCGAGCCGTCCGGCCATTCGCCATGGAAGAAGAAGGAGTGGGGGCCGGGCAGGTAGCGCATCCGCTCGAAGGCCTCGGCGATCTGGGCGCGCTCCTCGGGCCGCACGTTGCGCAGCAGCTGGTCGAGCGAGTTGCCCACGTCGTCCCGCGGCTGGCCGAAGAAGGACGCCGCGTTGTCCGACAGCGTGAAGGCGCCCCGGGCCTCGGACCACTCCCACGTCACCATGCGCGCCGTCTCCAGCGCCAGGCCCAGGTACGCCTCGCGCTCGCGCGCCAGCCGCTCGCGCGCCAGGGCCTCGCGCAGCGACCGCCGCTCCGCGAAGGCCTCGGTGACGTCCGACAGCCACAGCTCGACGCCATCCTCCCGCTTGACGGCCCGCGCCAGGAACCACCGCTCCAGGGCCTCGCCGCGACGCAGCCCCACCTCGAAGGTGAGCGAGGGCTCGCCGTCCACCACCCGGCCCAGCGCGCCCAGGCTCGGCACGCCCTCCAGGGCGCTCCACGTCGACAGGGCCGGTCCCCACCCCGACACCAGGCGCGTGGCGGCCTCGTTGAAGACCCGCCCGTGGAAGTCCAGCAGCCGGCCCGTGCCATCCCTCACGCTCTGCAAGAAGATGTACGGGTCGGGATACTCGCCGCTCGGTCCCCACCGGTCCGCGGATGCGACGTGCCTGGTTGATGTCACGAGAACCCCCAATCGCGCCGTGCACCCCGGCTCTCCTCTTCGGGGGAGCCCGCACGTGAAGCACGAAGCCGCGATTCTTCCACGGGGCCCTCCGCCGCACCCCTGGACCCGAGGACAATGCCACGCCCCAGGCGGCCCCCCGGTGGATGGGACGAGCGGTGGAGTGCGCGAGAAGGAGCGCCCCACCTCACTCGGCGTGCGGCCCGGCCAGCGCCGCCTCCACCTCCTGGGAAAGGCGCTGGAGTTGCTCGCGCTCCCGCCAGGCATGGGTGGACGGAAGGAGCGACGCTTCCACCTCCAGCGCCTCGCGTGCCTGGAGCAGCAGGCGCACGCGCTCCTCCCCCGAGCCGAGCCGGGCCAGGCCCCACAAGGCATGGGGATTGTCGGGCAACAGCCGCAACCCCCGCGCATGGGCCTCTCGTGCGGCGGCCGTGTTTCCCCGCGCCGCCTCGCACTCGCCGAGCAGGAACAACAGCCGGGTGGAGCGCGGCAGGTGGTGCAGTCCGCCCCGAGCGACCTGGACACACCGGTTCATGTCTCCCGCCAGGAACGACACCTCCGCCAGCCGTGCATGGACGGCGACGTCACGGGCCTGGGCCATCGCCTCGCTCAAACCCTCGGTCGCGCTGCGCAGAAGACCCCGCGCCGCGGCCTCCTCCCCTTTCCTCCAGGCGATGGACGCCCGCGTGAGGGGGACGTCCATCCAGAGCACCAGGCCCAGCAGGGAGGCCGCCGCGAGCGAAACCCCGACGGGCCGCCCTCGGAAACGCCGGTGGCTCCGGGTCCGGGCCAACAGTCCCGCCACGCAGGTGGCCAGCAGGAGCGTGGGCGGGGCCACGAACGTCAGAGACACACACGAGGAGAGCACCAGGGCCCCGCCGGCCCCCAGGAGCGCGGCCGTACGGCGTCCTGGACGACGGGGCACGCCCCGAAGCAGCACCCCGCCCAGGAGCAGCACGAGCCCGACTCCCGGCAATCCACTCTCCACAGCGACCCGCAGCAGTTCGTGGTGGGGCTCCTCGATCTGCTGACCCGCGCTGAAGGCCTCATCCCGCACCACCGCCCGGTGATAGGCCGGGTAGACCCCCGAGAAGCCACCGGGCCCAACGCCCAACCCGGGATGGTCCATCACCAGCGCCCACGTGTTGCGCCAGGTGACCCACCGCCCGCTCAGTTCCAGACGGGACAGGGACCCCAGGGAGTCGGCATACGGATTTGGGGCCTGCCACGCCAGGCGGGGGCCCGGAGTGAACAGCACGGCCAGCCCGGCGCTCAACCCCACCACGGCCGCGAGTGAGTGCCGCCGGGGACCGTCCAGATGCCACCCCATCCACAGCAAACCCACGGCCGCGACCGCCCAGCCCGTACGGCTGCGCGTGGAGACCAGGAAGGCCACCTGCACGCCCACAAGCACGAGCGCCCAGGGCCTCCCCCGCCCCAGGAGGAAGCCCACCGCCAGGAGCAGCGAGGCCGCCACGAACTCCCCCGCCACCGCCCGGCTGACGAAGAAGGCCGCGGGGCGGGTGGCCTGGAGCAACCAGGGCAGGTCTACCCATTGCTGCACGAGACCCAGGAGCGCGCCCGCCCCGCCCAGGGCCATGAGCGGCACCAAGAGGAACCGGCGCGGAAGCCGCCCTCCCGCCACGCTGCTCAGGAGCACCAGCGCGACGAGACCGTCCAACCACCGGGGAGCCCCCCACCACGGGGACTCCCCGAGCCGCCACGTCACGGTCCACCAGGCCCCCAGCGCGCCGGCCACGAGGGCCACCGCGCCCCACCGCGGACGGCGCGCCGCATGCAGCAGCACGCCGACCGTCAGCAGATGCAGCGCGAGACGCCGGGGCAGCACCGCCGCGCTCTGCGTCCACGGCACCTGAGCCGCGACCGCGAGGCAGACCAGGACCGCACAAAGCACCACCACCGCGCGGCCCTGGAGCCAGGGTTTGTGAACGTTCTCACCCAAGACCCGAAGCACTCACTTCTGCTTCCAGCACTGGTCCACCACGTCTTGCGTATCCGTCGTCCAAGGACTGTTCAAACTCAAAGGCCGATCATCCAGTGTTTCCTCGCTCACAATCCCCGAAGCCATGCACATATGAATCGACTCATGGAGCATCGCCATCGCGAGATTCTCCAGATTGTCTTTTCCAATGTACTCGGACCCCTTGACTGGCTTATTGCAAAGACTCTTCTTGAACGCGACTGTGTAGTGGTATCCCTCCTCCATTCCCGGCCAGATTCCTCTGGCAAACGAGTTCAACTCCTCCGTCTGCGGATAAATAATAGGACTCATCTGCTTCCAATAATCCGTATGCGCCTGGATGGTAACTCGACCTTTGACCCGAGTATCGTTTACGTGTTCGGTATTCTGGAGAACCTCAATCAGGTAAACGATGGGGTATGTATCGCTTTGAAGCATCTGGCAGACGTCACACGGCGTCTTGCACTTCTTGCATCCACCGTCACAACCCGCCTTTTTTCTCGCGAGTTTGAGCGCCTCATCCCAGTTGTTGCAGATTGGGGCGCCAGGTGACAGCGTGAAGAGCCCCGTTGGATCAACAGCACCTAGGGGGTTGTTGTCGGCGTACCCATATGTGGAGCCGAGGGACATGCCCGGGACCACCGACGCCAACGGCTCGGGCTGCATGTACCGTCCCGTACCAGGCTCATAGACACGGAACCAGTTCTCCAGCAGATCCGCCTCGGGCTCCATGAACGCGCCCCGGCGGGTATTGGCCGCGGCGACGAGCTTGCGCTGTCCCGGGTAGTGCAGGTTGGAGGCAGCACCCGGGGATTGCCGCGTGTACTGACGGAGCACGGCGAAGCCCGCTTGCTGCTGGCCCTGGTTGCAGCCCGCGCTGCTCCAGATGCCCACGTCCACGCTCCCGGACAGTTCGGGCGTCCAGGCGGTGCGCAGTACACCGCCATCGTGCGGCCAGGTCCACAAGACCTCACCCGTGACGCTCCGGCGCACCTCGAGGCTGTCACAATCCGCCAGGTGGCTCTCCACGAGCAGGTGCGAGGGAGACGACAGCGAGAGCGTGGTCGTGGACCCCGCCGCGGGATAGGGATGGGGAGAGGCATGGCCCGTCAGGACCGTTTCCGAGGCACGGCCCCAGGTCGGCTTGACCTCCGCGAGGGTGAAGGAGGACGGACCCGCGCACGCTCCCGGCTCCAACACCACCTGGATCGAGGCCCCCTGCGCCGGCAGGCTCGCCGTCTCGAATTGAGCCGACTGACTCGCGGACAACCGCTTGAGCAGGTGTCCCTCCGCATCCACCACCGCCACGCTGTCACAGGACGCCAGGGCGTAGTTGGTGAAGCGCAACACCGCCGAGGCGGAGGCAGGCAACACCACCTGGGTCGACGGAGCCGCGCGGCTCAGGACGACGTTCGACGGCACCGCGGGCGTCGGCCGCGCCGTGCGGGCACCGAACGACGAATAATCGTAGTTGCGGATCACGTGACCGTCGGCGTCCGCCTCCACCAACAGCTCACCCAGGTGACCTCCGAACAGCCAGGTGACTCCCTGGTACGTGGTGGTGCCATTCACGGCCTCCACCGAGTCCACGCGGGCCACGGGCATGCCATTCAGGTAGACGTACTCCCAGACAGGCCGGGGGTATTGGGTGGTGAGACTCGCCGCGCCCGTCTCCACAAGCAGCGACCCACCGCTGTCCACCCAGTAATCCGTCACCAACTCGTTGAGCGGCCACACCTCGCGGACACGCTGCCGCCGGTAGTTGAAGTGCTGCCGACTGTACTGGCCGCCCGGCCCCACCACGGCGCCTACCTGCTCGCGACTGTCGTAGCACATGGCCGCCAGCCTGCCGCCCGTGTTCACCTGGGTGACCATGCCACTCGTGGAGTAAGTGAACGTTCGAGTGGTGGTGGGACCGGACGGGCTTTCCGTGGTGCTGACACTCGACAGACGAGAGTTGTTGCTGTTGTTGTACGTGTACGACGAGGTCCTGCTCATGCCCGAATTCTGGGGGAAAGAGCCGAAGGAGAAGGAACGGTTGTCATCCGTCGTGTAGAGGTACTGCTCCACGTAATCCGGACTGCTGTCGATCATCAGGCGTCCCGTCCCGGGCTCGTACGTGTAGCCTCGAGTCCAAGCCGGAACGTTCTCCTCGATGCGATTGGGACTGCCGCGTCCGTTCACGCGAGGCTCGAGCGTACCGTTCACCTCTTCGCCAAAGACACGGTTGCGGACCAACGCACCGCCAGGGCCCTGGGTGAGCTTCCACTCACGCGGAGCACCATCCATCCAGCGCGACAGACTCCACATGAGACCATTGCCCGCGGAGTAGGCCCTGAGTCCCCCACCCGACCAGACCAGGCCCGTCGTGAGAGGAATGGACGAGGCTCCCACCTCCAGCACCATCGCGGAGAGCTCACGGGCATGCAGCACACCCGTGGGGTAGTCGTAACGGATGCGCGCACCACTGGGGTAGCGCAAGGCGGCGAAGGTACCGTTGGTATTGTATTCCCATCGCATGGTCTTCGCGCAGGTGGCGCCTGGAGCAACCCTCGCCTCGAAGCGCGGCCGCCCTCCCACGGTGTACCCGAAGTAGGTGTTGCCCGAAGGCTCCGTCACCGCCGTGAGGCGACCCATTCCCTGGCTGGCCCCGAGCGCCGTGCCCGTCGCGCAATCGAGGATCATACTGGCCGCATCCGTGTCGTGGGTGAAGCTCACGGAGTAGTCCGGCCCCGTGATGGACAGGGCCCGGCCACGCGCATCATACGCCGTGGTCAGGACCTCTCCGGTCGGCACGAGTTCCTGCACCCGATTGCCCGCTTCGTCATAGACATAGCGCCGGGTCCCCAGGGTGATGCTCGTCACCTCCACGAGCCGACCGAAGTCATCGTACTTGTACCGCATCCGCGGAGTGCCCGAGCCAAACACACTCGTCTCGTTCACCTCCGCGAGGTTGTGATGCACATCGTAGAGCAGGTTCTGGGTGACGTAGTCGCCCCGGGTCACCTGGGACAGCCGCTGGAGCTGGTCATAGATGTGATTGGTGGGTGCGTCCGTCTCGCTCCCCTCGGTCACCGAGGACACGCCCACCTCCGTGGTGGTGAGGTGCCCGTCTTCGTCGAAGGTCGAGAGGTGCACGGCGGCCCGCTCGTTGTCCTGTCCATCCGTCCGCATGTAGCGGATCTCCGCCTTGCGACCTTGGTCGTCGTACCCATAGCGGGTGGTGCGCACCACGGCGCCGTCGCGCGAGTAGCTCTCGCTCAGCATGCGGCCCGCTTCGACAAGGGCCGTCCCCCACTCGTACGTGATCTCCTCATCGAAGACCGGAGGCGTCCCCGAAGGGGTGCTCGTCACGCCCACGGAGGTCATCTGACCGAGGGTGTTGTGGCTGTAGATCAAGCGAGCGCCGCTGGGCAGTTTGACTTCCTGCTGCTTTCCCGCCGCCGTGTAGGTGAGGACGGTCGGCTGCGTGTCATCCGGCCCCTGCGCCGTGAGAATCCGGCCCATGGCGTCGAAGGTCTGGACCGTGGCCTGGCCGCTCTCGTTCAGGATCCGCTGGGCACGCCCCAGGGCATCGTAATCCTGGTACTCGGTGAGCACCCGGGTGCCGTGGAGGATCCTCTTGAGCCGACCCGCCGACGCCTGGGGGCCCAGCACGTCGTAGTACTCATAGGTCAAGGTATCCGCCGTGCCAGGCAGAGGCCCGTCCTTCTGCGTCAGCAGTCCCTGGCTGTTGTAGGTGAACTTCGTCACCTCCATGCGGTTGACCCAGGTGCCATTGGTGTTGCCCAGGGTGCGACCGAACCGGACTCGCTGCTGCACCTGCGAGGTGAGCGCGGAAGCGGGCGTGTTGTAGGCCGTGGGGACCTGGCAGGAGGCATTGCCGCAGAGGGGGTCCACCGCGGCGCTGTGCGCCGTGTAGTCGTTCACCGAGAACGTCTGGGTTCCCACCGTCGTGTCCACGCTCTTGCGAGCGGTGTAGGCGTCACGGTTCGAGTTGGCCACGTACCCCTTGAACACCTCGTGGGCGAGTTCCTGATCCGTCGGGCTAGCGCAGCTCGCGAGCCCTCGGAGCGTCGAGGTGCGGCGGCCCAGCGCGTCGCGCAGGTAGCGCGTGTAGAAGCCATCGAAGCCTCGCTCGCAGGTCGCGGCCTGGATGCCCGTGGCGGGCACCGTGACTTCCTTGATGCGGCTCGAATCACAGCCCTGGGCATTGCTGTGACAGACCGTCTTCAGCTTTCCTCCCTCCCAGGTGTAGTCCAGGTTCTCGCGGGTCGACCGCACATGCGTGGTGCGGACGCTCGACGTCGAGAGCACCCGGCCCGCCGAGAACGTGTAGCGACCCTCGGGGTTCTCGTGGACCGTCACCCGGCTCTGCCCCAGGACTTCCTGGTGGTAGGTGAAGGACTCCACCAGCGCCCCCACCCCGTCCGTGGCCGACGTCAACAGCTTCACCGTGGCACCGGGGTACCGGGGGAAGGCATGGGTGAAGGCGTAGGCGTAGTGCTCCTGCCGGTTGTCCGGCTGGGTCACCGTCACCAGGTAGCCGCCGGTGTTGTACGCGTACTGCACGAGCGGCTGGGTGCCCGCGGCGTCCCGGGACACCGCGGCCAGTCGGGTCGCGCCCGGCCACGCGGTGGCGTGATAGCTGAACCACAGCTGATGGCCGAAGAGGAAGTCCACCCGGCACAGCACGCCCGCCGGTCGGGCCGCGGTCACCGGACAGCTGAGCCCATCGGCATACACCAGTTGCGCCTCGCCCCCATCCGGAGCGCGAAGCAGCACGAGTTGTCCGAGCGCATCGAACACCTCGGTGCTGGCATCGAACTTCTCCATCACCCAGCGCTGCGTCCCCGAGTCATAGACGAGACGCCGCCCAGGCATCCGGCCCGCGTAGGAGCCATCCTGCTGCCGGGTGAAGTTCTCCGTGCCGGTGTCCGCCTTGCGGTACGTCACGACCTGGGGTGGGGAGTTGCCATCGAAGACCAGTCGGGCGCCATAGGTGTCCGTCCAGCCCGGGCCGAGTCGGCCAATCTCATCCCGCCCCCCCTTCGATTGCGCCCAGTGGGTGGAGTACGTCCGGCCCATCAGCAGGGCGGGCCCATTGGGCATGGCGAGGTGGGTATCTGTCCGCTCCAGCCAGGCGAACTGATTCAGCACGTCCACCGGACGACCGATGTTTCGCTCCGCGGGCTCATCCCCACACTCGGCACACCGGCAGGGACCACAGCCTTCATCGGTGGCCTCGCCATCACAGCAGGCCGCCACGTCGGCCATGCGGCCGCCCGAGGAGACGTTCGACGCGGGAATGGCGTCGAACGGACTGCAGAGCTGCTGCGCCGCGGCGCCCACGGGGAACAACGCATACAGCGCGGAACAAAGACTCAACACACGAATCCGAAGGGGTCTCATCAATTTCTTCCCGTGGGCACGCAGTACCCGAGCAATCCCGCACCTGTCTGCCGCATCTCGCATTCCTTCCCCGTGGCACAGGGCTGGGTGTCACTGCACGCGGTCGTGCAAATCCGTCCGGAGTGTCGCTGCAAGCACAGGCCGGACGCGCAGCCCTGGCAATTCGCCGTGCTGGTGGGGTTACAAGCGACGACTCCCGTCAGTAAGGCCTTCGCCGACTCACTGGCGGTGGGCTCCTCGATGGTGGCCTCGGGTCCCGCGTTCAAACAGGCGCTGGCCAGACAGCACCAGGCCCACATCCACAAGGGCAAAGCTCTTGATTTCATTCGCATGTGAAACACATCCAGGTTCAGCGTCCAGGTGTCCGTACGTGTTGAACAGCAGTACCGCGGGCGAGAGAAGACAGCCTTCTCTCAAGAGCGTGAGGTCTTGGTGGGAGGGATGAGTTGGGTGGATCCGCGCACACGTGTGACGTTCGCGCGCCCGCGATGTCGAAACGTCCATTCACTCGGGAGAGCGCCCCGTGGGCCGAGAACACAGACGGCCCCAGGCCCAAGGCCCTGGCTCAGACCCCGTCTTCAGGATTCATGGGGACTGTCTACCAGTCCACTCACAGGAAAACTGTGAAGCGGCTCACTCCGGCGATGTGACGCACCTCACTCGCCAGGCCACGGCTTCGCTACCTTCCCAACGTCACTGAGCGTGCTTACCCATTCGACCACGCTGGCTTCACGGGTGAAGCCAGGGCTCGGAAAGGACCTTCAGCTCGTGAAGAAATTTCTCTTGGGATTGGCCGCGACCGTGTCGCTCATCGCCTGTGGTGGCACCGAGCAGGACATGCAGCAGTCCACGCTGACCGAGGAGAGTCCCTCGGCGCTGGTGGTGGAAGGCGACGGCATGTCCGAGTCGCCCATCGCGTCCTACGAGGAGCCCTCCACCGACGCCATGAACCCCGCCGCCACCTGCTGGGTGGTGCTCGAGTACTGTAAGAGCCCGTCCACGGGCGGTCCGGTGTGTACCTTCAAGAACTGCACGCCCCAGCGCGCGGTCCGCGAGTGCAACAACCTCATCCAGAAGAACTGCTGAGCCCCTGGCGTCGCCGCTCCTCGCGGGTGGCGACGATGTGGCGGAAGGGCACCACGCGGGTCAGCTCGTCCAGCGTGGTCAGCCCCGCGCCAATCTTGTCCAGCGCGTCCTCGACCATCGACCGGAAGCCGTGCTGGCGCGCGTGCTCGCGCAGCCGCGCGTTGTGGGCCCCGGTGACGATCAGGTCCTGGAGGCCTGGCTCCACCATGAGCAGCTCGTAGATGCCGACACGGCCGCGATAGCCCGTGTGGTGGCAGTGCGCGCACCCCTGGCCCTTGCGCGGGCGCAGGCCGTCCAACAGGCCGCCGAAGAGCGCCGTCTGCGCCTCGGTGAGCACCGCCTCCGTGGAGCACTTCTCGCAGACGCGGCGCGCGAGCCGCTGCGCCAGCACCGCCAGGAGCGCATCCGCGATGTCCGTGTCGTCCAGCTCCAGGCCGCGCAGGCGGCCGATGGCGCCCACCGCGTCCGCCGTGTGCAGCGTGCTCAGCACGAGGTGACCCGTGCGCGCCGCGTTGAGCGCCGTGTTCCCCGTCTCCAGGTCGCGCACCTCGCCCATGAGGATGACGTTGGGGTCCTGGCGCATCAGGGCGCGCAGCAGCAGCGGATAGGACATCTGCTCGCTGACCTGCTTCTGGTTGACCTTGGGGACGAAGTACTCGATGGGGTCCTCGGCGGTGATGATCTTCCGCCGCCCGTCATTGAGCTGGGACAGGGCCGAGTAGAGCGTGGTCGTCTTGCCGCTGCCGGTGGGACCGGTCACCAGCACGAGCCCCTCGGGGTTGGAGAGCAGTTGCAGGAAGACACGCTGCATCTCGGCGGTCATGCCGAGCTTGTCCACCGGGACGAGCCCCGCCTGCGCGTCCAGGATGCGGATGACGACATCCTCGCCCGCGGGGCTGGGCACCACGCTCACGCGGAAGTCGATGAGCTTGCGCTTGTCCTCGCGCAGCTCGATGAGCGCCCGGATGCGGCCGTCCTGGGGCCGACGGCGCTCGGCGATGTCCAGCTCGGCGAGGATCTTGATGCGGCTGACCACCTCGCGCACGGACTCGGGATCCATGTCCGTGTACATCTGGTGGAGGATGCCGTCGATGCGCAGGCGCACGTCCACGTCCTGGGCATAGCTCTCGATGTGGATGTCCGAGGCCTTCTTGTCCACCGCCTGCGCGAGGATGTGATTGACCATCTCCACGGCGGACGGAGGCCCTCGGGACGGCGGCGCCGGGCGGATGACGAGCTGGGCCTCCGTGCGCGGCCCCTGCCCGAAGCCCGTCTGGAGGGCGGACTCGATCTCGTAGCGGTTGAGCCGCACCGGCTGGATGGGCCGCTCGAGCAGGTCCCCGATGCGCAGGAGGATGTGCTCGTCGTCCGGCTGCACCATGCCGATGGTCACCGGGGCGTTGGACTGCGTCGGGTCGACCTTGCCCAGCACCACCACGAGCAGCCGACGGCAGAGGGACTCCGGCAGGAGCCGCATGGAGTGACGATCGAGTGGGAACTGCGAGAGCTCGGAGAAGCCTTCGGGGCCGGTCGGCATGGAGGCTTCTTACTTGAAGGAGGCCCGCCCCTCGAACGCCTGGAGCTCCAAATAGTGCCGCGCGAAGGGACGCCGAGCGAGGGGGCGCGCGAAGAACGGCAGGCGTCTGAACAGGCGGAAGCGGCCCTCGGGGTGGACGCTCACACGCAGGGGCCTGTCCGTGAAGAAGTCGAACCGGAGCGCGTGCGGCCCCAGGGGTTCGAGCCCGCTCAGGATGCCGGGCGTGTAGATCCAGCCCACCGAGAGCCCATCCAGGAGCTGGAAGCGCGCGTCGAGCAGGAGGATCTGGAGCCGCTCCTCATAAGGACAGTCGTCGGTGAGGAAGAGCAGGAAGAGCCCCGAGGGAAGCCGGAACTGGGCCTCCAGGAGGGCGGCGGAGACGCGGAGGCCCGTCTCCCGTCCGTCGTGGCGGAGGTGGCCCGACTGGAGCGAGAAGACCGCCACCGGGGTCATGGGGCGCACTCCGTCGTCGAGCGACGCTCTTCGTGTGAACGCTCACAGATTTCGAGGAAGCCCACCGCTTCGCCTCGCAGTGAGGGGTGCGATGGGTCCGCGAGAGTGCCAGCCCGCGCCAATGCCGTCGGCGAAGTCGTCAAGCAACGCCCGCACGTCACATTCACGATCCACTCGCGCCGTCACCTCGGACCAGACATCAAGCCACAACCGGTAGGCTGGAACATCCACCGCGAAGACCTCCGTGCCGCATCCGGCCACGTCGAACGAGGACACGGCATTGGCGCCAGCGACGGCGAGTGCTGCGGGCGCCGCATGGAAGTACGCGGCTGGCATGGGGACGAAGAGGTGGAATGACGCGCGGTGGCGAAGGAGTTCGCGCACTCGGGTTGCCTGCGCAAGCAAAAACCCCTGTAACCGTTCACCGCATCAGGCGGCCAATCACTCCCCTTCCCGAATGACAACGGTCTTCAGCCCCGCGACGTTCCCATCGACGTCTAGGCCCACGATGTACAAGGTGCCGCCTTCAACCCTGTTGTCGAATCTCCTGG
Organism: Archangium primigenium; assembly: GCF_016904885.1. Classification (NCBI taxonomy): domain Bacteria; kingdom Pseudomonadati; phylum Myxococcota; class Myxococcia; order Myxococcales; family Archangiaceae; genus Melittangium; species [Archangium] primigenium. Next base: position 1,254,754 of record NZ_JADWYI010000001.1, on the reverse strand, counting down.
AGTCTTCGGAGGCCCCCGCCTCGCCCCTCTTGTCCTTGTCGATGTCGACAATCACCTTATGGATCTCGCGCAGGTTGTCCTTCATCAGCTGAACGATCTCCTGTGCCCGCCCCCGGTCGTAATCCTCTTGCTGCGCCTTGCAGAGGGCCTGGAGGCTATCCTCCCCGGGTTCGAAAGTGACGATCTTATAGTGCGATTCTGCCGTCAAACGGATGAGCGGGCGGAAGGCGTCGGCGGTGAGGTGGGCAAGCTTCGCTTCGGCGAAGAAGGACTCGATGCTCGTGGCTTGCTCAGGATTGTATCGGCCGTCGTACACGATTCCATTGGAGATTCCACTGATCTCCGCACTGAGCTTCCGGCCATTGAATTGGGTCGGCTTGAGCGACTTGGCGAATTCGACGGCGAGCTTGCCAAGCTCGGACATGAGCGCGACTTCGTCCTCGGAGAGGCCATTTTTGTCGAGATCGACACGGTCGACGAGCTCGGCCACGGCGTAGGTGACCGCGGCGTGGATGTCCTTCTTCGTCATCCGGGCGGAGCGCTTGGTGTCACGGTGAACCACGAAGCGATAGAACGCGTCGACGAAATCACGCTCGTTTCCCTGCAGCGAGACCAGCTTGGTGCGGATGTCCTTTTGACTGACGATGCCGTCGGGCCCCGCGGCATCCAGGAGTTGCCTCGCCGCATGCCAGAAGGCGTCATGCACTTTTGAGGTGTCGAGGTTGCTCATCTTTCTATCCCTTCCTTGGTGAGAGTGGCGGGGAAGTGACGCTCCCCCAATACAATGCAGTGGAACTTCCAATGTCCGCGACCGAGGTCGACCGGGGCCTTGTTTCCATGTCTCGGCGTCAACCACATGCATGAAGCACCGAATCAATTCACCGCCCCTCGCGGGCGGCGAAAGATTAGGGAAACACTCGTGCGGAACAATCTCCGAACAACGCAATCAACACGAAGCTGTTGCGTAATCAACTACTCAGCACGCGGAAGGCAGTACGCCCATCTGAGATAAACCAAACGCTCGTATCCTCTTTCGAGCCCTCTTGTTTCAGTTGCCAGAAGGCGTCGAAACCATAGAGGCCAAACTCATCATCGTGCTCAACAGGGAATGCAAACCTCCGACTGGCTCATCAGAAAGCGCGCTCTCCACGAAGTACAGAAACCCTCGATCAGCAGAAGGATGAGTTCGTCTTCAGCTCGGAACCTCGCGTCACCGGCGCGTCGCTCCGCTAAGACTTTTCCCCGATGATGAGACGCTCTGGACAGGAATGGCGATGCCCGGACCACTCGGTGAAGGTTCACATTCCCAGCGAGCGTCATCAACAGTCAGCGCGAACCTAGTGTATTCAACGGCCGTTGCTTGCTGATGCCGGAAGAAGGCGGGGCCGCGAATCCGAACCCGTGTTCCGACGCCTCTGACAGGACGCTCAACACGCTTAACAGGGTCGTCTTGCCGCTGCCGTTGGGGCCTACGAGCGCACAGACACCGTCCGCCTTCCACCGCTCCGGCGCAAGGCGCGATGGTTGTCGACCTCGAGTTCAAAACCCATGACTCGCCAATGCGGAAGAGACCCGCGACGGCACGTCACAGCGGCCCTAGTAGCGCCCCTTGAGGCCCAGGATGGGCAGGGCGATGGGCAGGCCCACCGCCGTCTTGGTGAGCTGGCCCGTGGGTATGCCGCTCGGGGTGTACCCGTAGGCGTAGTCGAAGCTGATGGTCTCCCGGTTGATCGTCACGTTGAGCATGTCCAGGTACAGCTCCAGCGAGAACGTCTCGTACGCCCACGCCTTGGCCAGCCGCACGTCGAACCGGAAGAAGGCCGGCAGCCGGTCCACCTGGTCCAGGTCCACCCGCCTCCAGCGCGGCAGGCCGTCGCGGTCCGTGCCCTCCACCAGCGTGCGGCTCGTGAGGTGGCCGGACTCGGGCCGGCCGGTGTTGAAGTGCAGCACCCCGCCCAGGGTGATGTTGTTGGCGAACTTGTAGTTGAGCACCAGGTTGGCCACGTGCGTCTGGTCGAACACGTAGGGCAGGTACGCCTGGGCCTCGCCCACCGGCTCGTCGTTGGTGTCGTAGCGGGTGAAGCGCGTGAGGCGCGTGCTGCGCTGCAACGAGTACGACAGCCAGCCGAACCAGTTGCCCCCCAGCGGCTTGCGGATGAGCAGCTCCAGGCCGTAGGACAGGCCCCGGCTGCGGAAGTTGCCCAGGTCGCTCAGGTCCGGCGGCGGAGGCGGCCCGCCCTCCTCCTGGAAGCTCCGGCGCACGCGCCCCGTGGGGCCCGGCGGTCCACGCGGGTCCGTCGGATCCACGGGCACGGGCACGTCCGGGAAGGACGGCGCCGTGTCCTCCTCACCGAACGGCGTCAGCTCCACCGTGCGCAGGAGCGGATTCACGTACCCGTCCAGGCTCACGTCGAAGCCCCCGAGGTTCCGGTACTCCACGCCCGCGGAGATCTGGAGCGCCCGCTGCAGGCCCTGCCCCAGCGCCGCGATGTCCACGATGGGCAGGCTGATGAGCGTCGTGGGCGGCTGGTGGTACAGGCCCACCCCGCCCTTGAGCGTCAGCGCCTCGCTCATCTGGCGGCGCACGCTCACCCGGGGCTCGGCCACGAACGCGTTCACGCCGCCGGACAGGTGGTAGTTGTCCAGGCGCAGGCCGGGCACCACCGTCCAGGGTGAGCCCTCCTCGTGCCAGGTGGCCTCGCCCCACAGGCCGCTGAACGTGGCGAGCGCCACCGGCAGCTCCACGCGCAGGTCCTGGAAGGAGCCCCGGCCCGAGGGCGTCCGCTCCGTGAGCGCGATGATGGCGCGCTTGCTCTCCACGTCCAGGCCGCTCGTGAACGACAAGCCCCGGCCCAGCGAGCGCGAGTAGCCCAGGCGCGCGGTGACGTTGCGCTGGTCCACGTCGATGAGGTTGCCGCCCGCGCGCGGGTCCAGGTTGGACAAGGCGAAGCGGTCCAGGCCCGCGGTGACCCCCCCCTCCAGCTCGCCGCCCGCCACCGGGTGGCGGTAGCGCAGGTCCACGCGGTGGAAGAGCACCGACTGCAAGGCCGTGGTGCCCGCGTTCGTCACCGCCTGGGTGCCGAAGGTGTCCGAGGAACCGAAGGCGAACAGGCGCAGCCGCCCGGGGCCAATCGTCTGCTCCACGCGCGCCTGGTAGTCGAAGAAGTCGAGCACCAGCTTGGAGCTGTCCGCGCCGGGCGGGCTCAGGGCGTTGGCCGCGAGCGCGATGAGCCACGGCGTGTACGACAGCCGGCCCGCCACCGAGACGTTGGTGCCCGTGGACTGGAAGGGGTACTCGATGAAGAGGCCCGCGTTGATGAAGTCCGCGTAGGCGCTGCCGTGCACCCGGTCATCGCGGGGGCGCGTGAGCCGCCCCTCCACCGCGCCGCCCGTGAGCCGCCCGTACGGGGTGGGCGGGTTGCCCGGGTAGAAGTCGATGGTGTCGATGAAGTCCGGGTGGATGACGGCCGGACCGAGGAACAGGTGGAAGAGGATGGGGACGCGGATGCCGTCCAGGAAGTAGCCCGTGGCGGCCGGCTGGCTGCCGCGCACCACCGGGTAGGACACCCCCGAGAGCATGCTGCCCACGCCCGGCAGCAGCATCACCACCCGGAAGGGGTCGCCCTGCGTGCCCGGAATCTCGCGCAGCTCGTTCTCGTGCAGCGTGACGCGCGACACCTCCGTGCGCTCGCGGTCTCCCCGGATCACCGTCTCGTAGGGGTTCACCACCAGCGGCTCCAGGCCGTACACCACCTCCAGGGCCTCGCCCGCGCGCACCAGCTCCCGGAAGAAGCCCGGCTTGTGGCCCGGCGCGGTGACCCGCACCGTGTGCGAGCCCGTGCCCAGCCGCGCCTCGAAGCGTCCGTCCCCGTCCGTCTCCCCGGGCGCGCCCTCGGCCGAGTCGAACACGAGGATGGCGCCCACGATGGGGGCACGGTTGCCCTTGGTGCGCACCCGGCCGCGCAGGGTGACGGGCGCGAGCGGCGCGCCGGACTCGGACACCTCGACGGGCGCGGGGGCCTGGAAGTGGTACTCGAAGGCGAGGCGCACCGGCACCGCCACCCCGTCCACCCGCGCCGGCGTGAAGCGCAGGCCCGTGGCGGCGTGCAGCGCGGCCTCGTCGAGCAGGGGGTGGGTGCCCTGCTGGAGCTTCACCTCGGCCACCTCGCCCTCGGCGTCCACCAGCAGCTCCAGCCGCACCGTGCCGGGCACGGGCTGGGCGGCGAGCGCCTCGGGGTAGCGCGCGGGCGAGTCCGTCACCAGCGTGGGCGGCTCGAAGCGGGGCGAGCCCCCGTCCGCCTCCGGCGCGCCCACCTGGAAGCCCGCGTCCCCGCGCTGGACGTCCAGCTCGCGCTCCACCGTGCCCGCGTCCGCGGCGCCCCGGCCCCGAGGCCCCTGGAGCTGCTCCTGGAGGCTGCCCGGCGGCGTGGTGGGCGTGGGCAGCTGGGCATGCGCCGTCAGCGCCCCCAGGCACAGCACGAGCCCCAGGACCTCCAGCGGCCTCCTCCAGCGACCCCATGCGACTGTCATGAGCGAACCCACCCCCTCCGAGAGGAAGGCCCATGACGCCGGGAGCCCCGCCAGAAGACAAGCCCCGTGTGCGCCGACTGTGCGCTCAGCGCTTGTGCAGCGCCGAGGCCACCAGGCCAATGAGCTTGAGCTGGGCCCCGTCCAGCTTGCGCAGCGTGCGCATGAGCCGACGCAGCTCGGGCACCTCGTCGAGCTCCTCCGGCGAGGCCTCGGCGGCCCACGTGGGCACCTCACCCGTGTTGAGCCCCAACAGGGAGTCCGACGGCATCCGCAGCGCGATGCACAGCCGCCGCAGGGACGGCACGCTGGGCAGCATCCGGCCGCGCTCCAGCCGGCCGTACACCTCGGTCGCCAACCCCACCCGCTCGGCCACGTCCGCTTGTGTCAGCCCCGCGCGCACCCGGGCCTCGCGCGCCAGCTCGCCCACGTTCGCCGCCAGCTTGCTGGTCGAAGGTTGTCCCATCGCGTGTCCCTGGCCCTCGGTAAGGCGACCCATCAGGCGGGTTGATTAGGGTCGGACAGGCGGTCCGCGACAGGACAGGAGGGGTAGTTCAGCGCACCGAGAACTCTAAGAGTGCTCGCGCGCGCGGGGGTTTGCCTCCGGCCGTCGTCCTCAGGCGCCCGCCCCAGCGCTCCGAGGTGAACCCGACGTTCCAGGTGGTCCAAAGGGCCCAAGCCAACAGGTGAGGGGATGACCATTCACATCCCCCATTCGATTCAGGACCTGTTGCCTCCTGCGCGAAATCACGGCGGACAACCCAATCCGGCGGACCCCACCGTCCGGGCTCCCAGAAAGTGGGGGTCGAAATCACCCCACCCCCTTTCCGCACCCCGTCAGCGGGGGATGATCCGGTGGAGCACGTGGGCGTTCTCCATGTGGAGAAGCCAGCCCCGGGCATCGAAGAACACCAGCTGGTTGCCCACCCGGCGCACCCGGGCCTCCGGATGGGCGCCCTCCAGCGACACCCGCGCGAGCAGCTGCCCCCGGGACCGATCCCAGAGGCCCAGGACGAGCCCCTCGGCGGGAGCCGGGCGCGCCTCCAGCGTCGCGATCCACGGGATGCCCAGGTGCACCCGCAGCAGGTCGCCCTCCTCCGGCGGCTTCGGCGGAACGAGCTGGGGGTTGTCGGCCGGGGCCAGCCACGACAGCCGCGCGCCGGGAATCCCCGTCACCGCCAGCTCCCCGTTCGCCAGCAGGGACAGGTGCGGGAACACCGGCCACTTGGGCGCGGCGGACACGACGTGCCGGGCCCGGAGGGTGGGCCCTTCCCGCAGCTCATAGGCCCAGCGCTCGAGCAGGAGCGGGCCCGCGAAGGACTCGTGCGCGCACACGAAGCTCATCCGGTGGGTCCCCGCGGTGAGGGCCACCACCGGCCCGCCCACGTCCGTCACCCGCCACAGCGCCCGGGGCTCGTCGGCGAGCGCGTCCAGGGCCAGCACCGTGTCGCGCTCGGCCACGAACCACAGGCTCCCGTCGTACTCGGGCGAGAAGGCGTCCACGCGCAGGTCGCACCAGGTCGTGGCCCGGCGCCGCACCAGGTCCAGCCGGGACACGCGGTGCAGTCCGCCCCGGGGCGCGAGCGCCAACGCCCGGTCCCCCTCCCACGAGAGCACCAGCGAGAAGGCCGGCACGTCGAAGTGCGCCACGCACCGGCCCTCGGGCGAGAGCAGCCGGGCCCCCCGCTCCCCCAGCGCCACCAGCACGCGCCCCTCCGCCAAGGGCACCGCGTCATGGAGGGGCCAGGGTCCGCCCGTCTCCTCGGCGAAGGACAGGAACATCGGCTGGGAGGGCACCGGCACCCGGGGGGACAGCGCGGGCAGCTCCGCCGCGAGCACCGGATCCTTCATGGCCTGCACGAGGCGCTCGAACTCCCGGGGTTCGAAGAGCACCCACTCCGCGGCGACGTCGCGCATGAACCCGCGCAGCGACTCGCGCAAGAGCAGCGTGCGCACCTCGCCGCCCTCGCTCGAGTCCGCGAGCGCGCGCAGGAAGCGCAGCCGCGCCTGGGCCTCGTGGCGGCCCTCGCCCTCCCAGAGCGCGTGCAGCCGCGGGCGCAGGTCCTCCAGGCGCTCGGGGAAGGCGAGCAGCAACCGCGCCAGCGCCTGGGCCCCGTCACCGCCGCCCGCCTCCACGGCCCGCTCCAACCACACCCGGGCGAGGCCCCGCGACTCCACCACCGGCCACACCACGTCCGCCGCGCGGCCGTAGGCCCCCGCGCTCGCGAGCACCTCGCCCCAGAGCAGCCGCAGGGCGCGCGCGTCGGTGGGGTGGGTGCACGCGAGCCGGCCGATGGCGTCCTCGAAGGCACCCGTGCGCCGGGCCACGTCCACCGCGCGCGCCACGTCCCGCGCCAGCAGCCACTGGCGCACCACCAGCCCGGGCGCCAGGCCCCGGCCCTCGGCCAGCTCCGCCGCGAGCCGCGGTCGGCCATGCCGCTCCAGCAGGGACACGGCCTCCTCCGCCTCGTGCAGCAGCTCGGCGAGGACGAACGCCGCCTCCTCGATGCGCCCCTCGCGCTCCAGCTTGCGCAGGGCCCCGCGGTAGCGCTCGCGCAGGGCGTCGTAGAGCGCCTCGCCGCCCCCGAACACCGTCCGCCCGCCGCCCGCCAGGGGCTGGACGGCCAGTGTCTCGCGCGGCCCGGGCAGGTCGAGCGACACCCGCGTGGACTCCGACAGCTCCCCCTTGCCCAGGGGAATGGCGTAGCGCAGCGCCTCCTCCAGCGCGCCTTCGTCGAAGAGGTCGAAGAGCCGCCGCACGTAGGCCGCCTTGCGACGGCCGAGCCAGGTGCCCAGCGGCGTGGCGGTGGCGAGCCAGCGGGAGAGCCCCGCGGTGAGCCGGGACCACGCCCCTTCCGACGAGGCGGCGGGAGCGGCGGAAGGAGGACGGGAGGAGGCCGGGGTCTCGTGCCGGGCGCGCCACCACCCGAGGAGCCGCGCGAGCAGGCCCGGTGGCGCCGTGGCGGGGACGAGCGCGTGGGGCTCCGGAGCGGCACGGCCCTCCAGGCGGGCCCGCAGAGCCTCGGCCTCGGGCGCGGCGGCGCCCACGCCGAAGGTGGCCCGCGAGGGCGGTGGCACGGGCACGGGCACCGCCACGGGGAGCGGTGGTGCGCCCAGCCCCTCGACGGCCACCACCGTCCAGCCCGACGTGTCGAGCCAGGCCGACACGTCCACGCGCTCGGCGGCCCCGAGGGCATGCACCTGCGCGACGCCCGCGCGCACCCACACCACCGACCCGGGCGGAGGCGACAGCCGCTCGCGCTCGGAGGGGGACAGGGGCGCGGCGCACCACACGCCCTGCTCGTGCGTGAAGACGAGCCCCGGCGCCGTGGCGCAGTCCATGCGCACGGGCTCGGGCAGCCGCCAGAGCAGGCCTCCGCCCAGCGCGAACACCTCGCCGCCCGGCGTCCACGCCGCCAGCACCCGCCGCCGGGCCTCGCGCTCGCCGAGCCACGGGGCATCGAACCAGAGCGCCGCCGCGGTCACCCGGCCCCGGTGCACCTGCTCGCGCGGACGCACGGGGCTCATGGCGTGCCTCCCGGCGGGTTGTCGATGACGAGGGCCCGGTACTGAAGGCTCCACACGCCCATCCGCCCCGACTCCGTGAGCCACGCCAGCAGGGGGACCCCGGGGCTGACGCAGCAAGAGCGCACCCGCTCCGGCGCCACCACCAACCGCTCCGTGCGCTCCGCGGTGACACACTGGAAGGTGCGCTGGTCCTCGGCGAGCACCACCAGCCCCACCGTGCTCGACTCCGAGGGCCCGTGCGCGAGCCCCACGACCCGCGCTCCGGCGGGCACGTCGAGCCGCTGGTCCTCCGGCACATGCGAGCCCCGGCCCAGCCTCCATCCGCCGGACGCATCGCGCCACGCGAGCCGGGGTCCGGCGTGTTCGTCCCACCCGAGCCCCTCGATCATGAAGTGGGCCTCGAAGGGCAGGGCATCCTCGATCCGCCGCGACCAGTAACCCAGGCAGCCCGTGAAGAACGCGCGCTCGGGGCGCACGTCCTCCCCCAGGGTGCCGCACACGAAGAAGAAGCGGCCCCGGAACTCGGTGAGCGCGGTGACGGACTGGAGCAGGACCCGGTCCGCGGAGGGCGTCGGCCCCTCGGGTTGAAGCGCGACGAGCCGGCCCCCGTCATCCAGCAGCAGGGGCGTCTCGCGGCCCTCCGCGTCGCGCTGGGACATGAGCAGGCAGGGCGCTCCGCTCCGAGGGCGCATGAACTGGGAGGGCTCCAGCGCCCAGGCGAGCCCGGACGGGCGTCCCTGGAGCTGCCCCCGGATCCGGAGCTTGCCGGCGTGCAGGGTCAGCACCAACAGGCCGCCGGTGGGCCGCCAGCCGAAGGCCAGGACCCGCTCGTCCGGCCGGGACAGGAAGCGCCGGGGCCTGGCCAGGGTGGCGCGTGGGGAATGGGGCGGCGCCAGGACGGACACGCTCCCATCCGCGTGGGACAGCAGGAGCCGCAGCCCCTCCGGGGAGAAGCGCAGGGAGCGCACGGGGCTGTCGAACCCCGACCGGGGCGCGGCGGTGGCGGTGCCGAAGGGATCGCGCAACAGCCGCACGCATTGGGCCACGGGGGGCAGGTCCAACACCACGGGCCGCACGGGGCCTCGCGCGGGCCGCACCTCCACGGCGAGCCGCCGCGGTCCCGGTGCCACCACCTCGTCCACGGCCACCCGGGACAGGCCCTCGGTGCCCCGCAGGCGGCCGAGCCGCGCGCTTCCCACCAGCCAGACCTCCTCGGCGGCGCCCGCGCCCCGAAGGCCCTCGCGCCAGGCGCCGAGCCGTGCCTCGTCGGGAGGCTCGGCGCGGCGGCGTTTGAGCCAGGTGTCCAGCGTGGCGGCGGTCACGCCCGGGGTCGTGCCCTCTTCCGGAGACGCCTGGAGCACGCCCCAGAGGAAGTCGGCGCCCGCGGCCTCGGCGCGCCGGGCGAGCACCACGAGCAGCGCCAGGTGCGCGATGCGTGGGGCGCCCAGTTGATCCGGCCCCGCGTCCAACAGCACCACGCACCGGCGACCTTCCCGGGGGGCCCGGAAGGCGGGCCGCAGATAGGCCTGCTCACCGAAGGCGGCGCGGCGCACGAACTCGTCCGGGGCCTCCATCGCCAGGAGCCACTCGCTCACGAGCAGACGGTCGGGCGTTCCGCGCCGGGTGAGGCCGTCATAGCCCTGGGGCTCGCCCCCGGAGGCATCCCCCCGGATGCGCGGAGGCCCGAGCGCCGCGGCCAGCCGGGCCACGGCGCCGCCCAGCGCGAGCGCCAGCTCCTCCGGAAAGAGGGACAGGTGCGCCGCCCAGGGACGCAGGGCCTCGGGCAGCACGGTCATGGCGGCTCCTGCCGGGCACACCAGGCCCTCAAGGCCTCGCGGGACAGGGGCCGCGCGGGCCCCACGGGCACGAGCTGCCCCGAGCGCGGCAGCACGGCGAGCGGCGTGGTGCCTCCGGCCCGCGAGACGAGCGCGCGCTCGAGCAGGGCGGGCGCCACGTCCGGCGCGAGCGTGCAGGGCAGGAGCAGCGCGGGCGCCCGCGCATCGCGGCCGAGGTAGAGCACGCCCTCGGCCCAGGGCAGCGTGTCCGGGTCTCCCAGGAGCACGAGCACGCCCGCGCCCGCCACGCCGCGCCAGAGCCCCAGGCGCGTGTCGTCCTCGCGCAGCACCCGCCGCGCGAGCCCGAGCGCCACCGGCCCCACGCCCGCCACGGCGAGCGCGGGCAGGGGCTCGGCGCGGGGAGACCAGAGGAGGGCGGTGGCGGTGTCCATGCTCAGTACGAGGAGATGTCCACGTCCTCGAGGTACGCCTTCTTCACGGGCACCTGGCTCTTCTTGGAGGACACGGGCACCTCCTTGTCCTTCTTCGGATCGTAGCGGAGGTTGTCCGTGACGCGCTGGCCGGTGAGCAGGTTGGTGCTCACCTTCTCGGTGGTGCCCTCGAGCCGGTCCGTGCGCGTCACGTCCTCGCCGATGAAGGCGAAGCGGTCCGCCTTGGCGTCGTAGCGGAAGCGCAGGAGCGTGCCGGTGCTCTCCCGCGAGCCGCTGAGCTGATCCACGAGCACCACGCCCTTGGCGATCTTCACCAGGCCCTCGCCCGTGCCGCCCAGCGTGCCCGTGCACGTGGTGCAGTAGAGCACCTTGTTGCTCGCGCCCGCGAGCCGCAGCTTGCCGCCCTCGGCCAGCAGCGCCAGCAGCGCGCGCGTGCGCTCGTTGGGCACCCCGTCCGCGGACTCGGCGGGCTTGTCCTCGACGAGTTGCAGGAGCGTGTCCGCCCCCCCCTTCTTGTCCAGGTCGCCCTGGACGGTCTGCTCGATCTTCCAACCGGCGGGCACGAAGTCCTTGGCCGTGGCGCCCTGCTTGGGCACGCGCGACAGGTCCAGGGGCGCGGCGTCCTGGGCGAGCGCGGGAAGGGACAGGGACACCGACAGGGACACGGCGAGCAGGGTCATTCGCATGGGCGGAGAGCTTGCCTCGTTTCAGGGAAGCGCGGCGCGCACTTCCTCGCGCAGGGCCCGCAGGTCCTCGGGCAGGGCCTCGGGCGCGAAGCCCGCGTCCACCTCGCGCACCACGCCCTCCAGCTTGAGCCGCCACGCCGCGAGCGCCTCCCCCTCCGCGTCCCCGGGCCGCGCCGCGAGCACCCCGCGCGCGGCGTGGATGAGCCGCTGGGCGCGCGCGAGCGGCCCCGCGCTGGCCTCCAGGGCCGCGGCGGCGAGCGCGGGGTTCTCCGAGCGCGCGAGCACGTCGCGCAGCACCTCGCGCGCCAGGGCCTGTCCCGCCTGCGTGGGCACCGCGTAGACGAGCGGCCACAAATCCCCCCCGTCCGGCTCCCGGCGTCCGGCGAGCACCGCGGCCGCAGCCACCAGGCGCTGGGTCTTCACCATGCGCCGGTCGCTCAGCGCGAGCCCCGCGCCCCGGAGCAGGCGCAGCGCCTGGGCCAGGTGGGGGCGCACGCGCGTGAGGTCCGCCTCGCGCGCGGCCCGGGCCAGCACGTCCAGCGCCTCGAGCGACGCGGTGCGCGTCTCGCCCTCGAGGGCGAGCGCGGCGCCTCCGGCCAACAGTTCCTCCAGGCGCGGGTCGGGCACGGGCTCCACGAAGATGCGCGCGAGGAAGCGGTCGGCGAACGCGGCGAGCGCCTCGTCCTCGGGCAGGGCGTTGGAGGCGCCCACGCACACGCGCAGCGGACAGGCGAGCCGCGTGTGGCCCCGGCGGAACACCCGCTCGTTGAGCACGCCCAGCAGCGTGTTGAGGATGGCGGTGGAGCCGAGGAACACCTCGTCGAGGAAGGCCACCTCCGCCTCGGGCAACATGCCCGCCGTCTCCGTCTCCACGAGCCCCTCGCGCAGCTTGCGCAGGTCCACCGGGCCGAACACCTCCGAGGGCTCGGTGAAGCGGCCCAGCAGGTACTCGAAGTAGGAGCCCCCGAGCGCGCGCGCGGTGCGGCGCACGGCCTCGCTCTTGGCGGTGCCCGGCGGGCCGATGACGAGCAGGTGCTCGCCGGCCACGGCGCACAGCGTCACCACCTCCACCATCGCCTCGCGCTCCACGAGCCCCCGGCCCGCATCGGCCAGGGCCTCACGGACACGTGAGCAGGACTCATCGAAGGAAAAAGCCATGGAGTGCACTCTATCCGGTGAGTCCCCGGCATCGAATGCCCGCCCGGGAACGAACACGGACCGTGGGTGGACCTGACAGGGCGGGTCTGCGTTAAGCTCCGCCCCACATGCGACACGTGACGAGTCTCGGAAGCCTGATGGTCGTGTTGTGGGCGGGGAGCTCGGCGGCGGGTCCGTGGCGTGGGTATGCCTCCGTCACCACGGGCGCCATTCTCGACCACACCTCGGGCCTGAGGGCCCGGGGCGGCGCCCTGCAAGCCTACGTGGGCGGGGAAACCCCTTTCGGACTGTCGCTCGGACTGGTGGGCGAGGGCGTGCAGACGTGGGGCGCGAAGTTCTCGGGACAGCAGGCGGAGCTGGACTACCTGTCGCTGGGCCTGGAGCTGCGGCTGCGCTTCCTGCGCGAGGGCGGCGTGAACCCGTGGGTGGGCCTGCGCGTGTCCCAGAGCCGCTCCACCCCCCTGGCCTTCCCCACGGACGGCGAGGATCTGCGGCGGATGCTGCACGCGGGGTTGAGCACCGCGCTGCGCCTGGGCGTGGACGCCTGGTTCGGCGAGCACCTGGGCCTCACGGCCTCCACCGCCTGGCAGTGGTGCGACGTGCGCGTGGACGACCCCACCACGGGCGCGGCGGGGGCCTGCACCAACCCCCTGCACTCGCTGCTCATCGGCCCCACGCTGCGCTTCTAGGGGCCCCCCAGCGGCTCAGGACTCCAGGGGCCGCAGCGGGCCCGTGCTCAGGCGCAGGAAGCGCCAGAGCAGCGCGAGCGCCACGCAGGTGAGCCCCAGGCACAGCCCCCACCAGATGCCCACCACGCCCCAGCCGAGCACGAAGCCGAGCAGGAGCGCCACGGGCAGTCCGACGAGGTAGTGGCCCACCATGTTGGCCACGAAGGTGAAGCGCGTCTCGCCGGCGCCGCGCAGCACGCCCGCGCCCACGCCCTGCACGCCGTCGGACAACTGGAAGACGGCGCACACCATGAGCAGGGGCACCACCAGGGGCCGCACCTCGAGCGGCGCGCCCATGAGGCCCGCGAGCTGGGGCGCCATCGTCGCGTAGAAGAGCGCGCACAGCGCCATGAAGCCCGCGCCCGAGGCGAACGCCACCAAGCCGCTGCGCCGGGCCCGGGGCGTGTCGAGCGCGCCCACCGCCCAGCCCACGCGCACGCTGCCCGCGTTGCCGATGCCCAGCGCCATGGCGAAGGACAGGCTGCCGTAGGACAGGGCGATCTGATGCGCGCTCATGCTCTCCGGGCCCAACCACCGCGCGAGCATGCCCGTGAGCGAGAAGACGCCCACCTCGGCCGCGATGTGCGCTCCGATGGGCACGCCCACCCGCGCCGCCTGGACGATGTCCGCCCTCACCGGCCGCACCCAACCCTGGCCCTGGGACGCGGTCGTCTGGCGCACCACCCACGCGACGATGGCCCACTGCACCACGCACGCGAGCAGCGTGGCGATGGCCGAGCCCTTCACCCCCAGTGCGGGCAGGGCGCGCAAGGGGCCCAGCCACGCGGGCAGGCCCTCGCCTCCAAAGACGAACAGGACGTTGGCGCCCAGGTTGACGAGGTTGGCGATGACCGTGGACACCACCAGCACCTGGGGACGCCCCGTGGCCTGGAGGTAGGAGCGCGCGGTGATGAACAGCAAGAGCAGGGGCAGGCTCAGCGCGCGCCAGGTGAGGTAGTCCCGCACCTCCGGCAGCCCCTCGAAGGCCACCCCGCCGCCGAGCAGCATCCGGGGGATGACGAGCATCGGCACCGCCAGCACTCCGCCCACCATCAGCGCCAGGTAGCTGCCCTGCCAGAGCAGCTCCCGGGCCCGTCCGCTGTTCCTCGCCCCGAAGGCCTGGGACACCAGGGGATCCACGCCCATCATCAATCCGATGGCGAAGCTGCTCACGGCGAAGAAGATGGCGGTGGACAGGCCCACCGCGGCGAGCGCCTGGGTGCCCACGCGGCCCACCACGGCCGTGTCCACGAAGGACATGAGGGACTGGCCCGCCTGGGCCACGGCGATGGGCAGGGCGAGCTTCCAGAGGGCTCGGAATTCCTCGGCACGACTGGGCAGGGACGGGGACGTCAGCGGCGGAGACGACATGGCGGGGTGCCTATAGCGCGTTCGCGCGGACGCCGCGCGAGTCTCCTCACGCGGACGTCCCGGCCCCCCCGCCGCCTGACGCGCTACGGCGTCGGCGCGCCGAAGCGCACGGTCGCCAGGGGCTCGGTGAGCTGCTCCACTCGCGACACGCGCACCCCGGCATCGGTGATGGCGTACACGTAGTCATCCGCCATCACGCTGCGTCTCACATAGGGCACGTAGGAGTAGCTCCACTGCGGGGTGCTGACCGTCTGGTACAGGTCCTTCATGCTCAGCGCGCCCACGGGCACGAAGCCGGTGGCGGGGTTCACCCGGAAGACGCGCAGCTCGCTCGTGAAGTTGGACCAGTAGTCGCCCGTCCCGTTCGTCCAGTTCCAGTCCACGAAGGGAATGGCGAGCAGTCCCTTGGCCGCGAACCAGGTGAAGGCCTTGTGGTCGTAGAGCGCCTCGCTGTAGCTGGAGAGCGAGCCCACCTGCTGGGTGAAGGCCTCGCGCGGATGGGCCAGGTCGCTCACGTCGAAGAGCGTGAGCTTGAGCGAGCGCGAGCTCCAGTTGCCGTCCTCCGCGCGGTGCTCCCCGATGGCCAAGAGGTGCGTGTCGCCCAGCGGGTGCAGGTACGTGGAGAAGCCCGGCACCTTGAGTTCGCCCACCTTGTGCGGGTTCGTGGGGTCCGACAGGTCGAAGGTGAAGAGCGGATCCGTCTGGCGGAACGTCACCACGTAGCCCTTGGTGCCCAGGAAGCGCGCGCTGAAGATGCGCTCGCCCTCGGCCAGCTCCGCGCTCTGGCCCAGCAGCGCCAGCCGATCGCCCTGCTGGCCGTAGGTGGACACGCGGCTGGACGTCTCCGTGCGGCCCCAGCGCGACGCGGGGTCCTTCACCCGGCGCGTGAGCGTGGTGGCCACGCGCAGCACGCCCTCGTGCTCATCGAAGCTGAACTGGTTGAGCGGCTGGCCCTCCACGGTGGCGCTGGCCACGTAGTGGGCGCGGTGCGGCTGGGTGAGCTCCAGTTTGTGCACGTACGAGTAGTCCGACTGGCCCGCCTCCTCCCACCACCACCAGTGGCGCGCGCTCAGGTAGAGCGACGTGGCGGTGGCGTAGACGAGGTTCGTGTCGGCCACCAGCGTGGTGAGGCCCGGGGCCTGGACCACGGGCGCGTCCAGGTCCAGCGAGGCCACGGTGACGAAGCCCAGGCGCGTGGGCGCGTTGGTGCGGTGGAAGCCCTGGCAGTCGCGCGTCCACGTCTCCAGGGTGCCGTCGGCCCGGCGCCGGCCAGGCTGCTGGAGCCAGTCGGACAGGGAGCGCGCGCGGATGAGGCGCTCGTTCTCCACCATCAGCGCGTCGAGCGCCGCCTCCATCCGCTTCGTGTCCTTCCAGAGCGAGCCGTCATTGGACTCCGGGTACCAGCGCACGCCCGAGGGCCACTCGAACGACTCGCGCAGCACCACACGCGCCGCGCCCCCCGCGAGCCGCGCGTCGTCGTAAACGCCGGGCAGGAACAGCTCGCCCACCACCTGGGGCGAGGCCAACTGGGACACGTCCACCGTCGTCACCTTGGTGCGCGGCGCGCCGCCATACCCACAGGGGCCAAAGGGGGAGCACCCGATGTCGGGGGCGTCACCCTTGCCCTGCCCCTGCCCCGGCGCGGGCGCGTACACCGAGGAGAAGACCACCACCCGGTCGCCGTGCAGGAACATCTGCCGCGGCCAGCCCTCCAGCACCAGCGAGGACTCGGCGCGCAGCGACGCGGCGGGCCACGAGCGGTGCAGGTAGAGCTTCTGGCCGGCGAGGACGAACAGGCGCGTGCCGTCGGTCTTCACGAAGTCCGCCTCGTCCACGCCCTCCACCTGGTTGTTGGTGCCGGTGTGGTCGCTCGGAGCGTCCCCACCCGCCCCCGTCCCCGCGCCACTGTCCGGCGAGGGCGAGGCCGGCGGCGCCGTGCCGCCCCGGTCGATGCCCCCTCCCCAATAGGAGGGCTTGCTGCGCTCCAGGGACGCGCGCATGTCGAGCACGGCGGCATCCTCGATATAGGACTCGAGCGCCTCGCACCCCTCGAAGGCCTCCAGCCGCGCCTGCATCTGCACGGGCTGGTTCTCGGGGACGCCGTCGGACTCCCGCGACGAGCACCCCACGACGCCCACCAACGAGACCACGCCCCACATCCATCTGTTGCCACCGTGCATGTCCTGGCTCCTCGGCTCCGGATCGACTCCGCTGCGCGGCGGGCATTGCCATGGCTGTGCCAACCCTCGCACGGACAGGGATTCCGCGAGGTTGTCTTGCGCGCCGGGGCCCCCGGAGCCTCGGAAAACCGAGGCGCCTCGGGAGAAATCTACGCCGGACGACCCGCGAGCAACGCGTTGAGCTCCCGCGCCACCTCGGCGCACTGGGCGGCGTCCTGCGACTCGAGCGCGCCGCGGCCCGAGTCCAGCAGGGAGCGCACGTGGGCCACGGCCTCCTGGGACTGCGCGCCGGGGTTCTCCTCGGCCGAGCGCTGCAGGAGCCGGGCGAGCTTCT
Source organism: Archangium primigenium (assembly GCF_016904885.1). Taxonomy (NCBI): domain Bacteria; kingdom Pseudomonadati; phylum Myxococcota; class Myxococcia; order Myxococcales; family Archangiaceae; genus Melittangium; species [Archangium] primigenium. The sequence continues at coordinate 1,238,015 of NZ_JADWYI010000001.1, read as the reverse complement.
CGCCGCGCTCGAGCAGCTTGCGGAACTTGTCCTCGGACTTGCGCGCGTCCACCTGGGACTGCTTCTGGGAGTAGGCGGCCTGCTCCTTGACGAGCCGGTCCGCCTCCAGCGCGGGCAGGTGGGGGCGGGCCTCCACGCGCACCTGCTCGCTCAGGCCCGTCTGCAGGTCCACGGCGCGCACCGCGAGCATGCCCTCGTTGGACAACTCGAACGTCACCTCCAGGGGCGTCTCGCCGCGGGAGCCCGCCTGGAGGTTGCGCAGCACGAGCTCGCCGAGCTTGCGGTTCTCGTCCTGCAGCTCGCTCTCGCCCTGGTAGATGGGGATGCGCGCCTCCTTCTGGCCGTGGCTGCCCGGGTGGAACAGCTCGCGGGCCACCACCGGCACCGAGCGGTTGCGGGCGATGAGCCGGCGCACCTTGCCCCCGAGCACGCCCACACCCAGGGAGTTGCTCACCACGTCCAGGAGCAGCGCGGCGCCGGCCTGGCTCGTGAGTTCCTGGGCGTGGATGGCGGCGCCCAGGGCCACGGCCTCGTCGGGGTTGACCTCGGTGGAGGGCGCCTTGCCGAAGAAGTCCGACACCAGCTGGCGGATGAAGGGCACGCGCGTCATGCCGCCCACCAGCAGCACCGCGTCCACCTGGCCCGGATCCATGCGCGCATCGCGCATCACCGCTTCGCACACCGCGAGGCAGCGCTTGCTGAGCGCCTCGCACAGCTGCTCGAAGAAGCCGCGCGTGAGGGCCGTCTCCAGCCCCGTGTGCTTGCGCGTGGGCTGCGAGTGGTCCCCGAGCCCGCCCACCGAGATGAGCGTCTCCTCGTACTCGGACAGCTCGCGCTTGGCCTGCTCGGCGGCCACCTTGAGCTTGTGCATGGAGGTGGCGTCGCGGTGCACCTGCTCGCGGTAGGGCTCCTCCACCTGGGCGAGCAGCCACTCCACGATGCGCAGGTCGAAGTCCTCGCCGCCCAGCGCGGGGTCTCCCCCGGTGGCCTTCACCTCGTAGACGCCGTCGGTGACCTCCAGCACGGTGACGTCGAAGGTGCCGCCGCCCAGGTCGAACACGAGCGCATGGCCCTCGAAGCCCCGGGACAGGCCGTAGGCGAGCGCCGCGGCGGTGGGCTCGTTGATGAGGCGCAGCACCTCCAGGCCGGCGATGGCCGCCGCCTCGCGCGTGGCCTGACGCTGGCCGTCATCGAAGTTGGCGGGCACGGTGATGACGCACTTCTTCACGCCCTGGCCGAAGTACGCCTCGGCGTCCAGCTTGAGCTCGCCGAGCACCATGGCGGCCACCTGGGTGACGGGCACGGTGCGCCCGGAGAGCTTCACGCGCACGTCCCCCGTGGTGCCGCCCACCAGGGGATAGGGCACCAGGGCACGCGCCGCCTGGACGAGCTCCGGGGTGAAGCGCCGCCCGATGAAGCGCTTGGTGGCCCACACCACGCAGTCCGGGTGCTCCTCGGCGAGCGCCTGGGCCTGGGTGCCCACGACCCGCTCGGCGGTGCGCGGGGTGAGCCCCACCACGGAAGGCGTGAGGCGGCCTCCCGCGCGGGATGGAATGAGGCGCGGCTGGCCGCCCTCCACGGTGCCCACCGCGCTGTTGGTGGTGCCCAGATCGATGCCGATGACGGGGTCGCCCATGGTCCGAGAGTCCATGATACGCCGGGGATGCCGGGCTCCGGGCGAGGTGTTTCACCCCCACCCCAACCCGCGTGTGCAAGAGAACTTATGGCACACCCGGGGTGGGTCATTCACCCATCGTTGCCCTGGACCCGGGGGGCGTGCTAAGCGCGCCGCGCCATGGTGAACGTGTCTATTGCCCGCCGCTACGCCCGCGCTCTTCTCGACGTCGCCACCGAGGCGGGGCGTGCCGACGCCGTGTCCGAGCAGCTGTCGACCTTCGCCAGCCTGCTGGCCGACAACCGCGACCTCTCCAACGTGCTGCTCAACCCGGCCTTCACCGCCTCCCAGCGCACCCGCGTGGTCGAGGGACTCATCCAGGCCAGCGGCCAGATGGAGCCCGTGCTCGCCAACACCCTGCGCCTGCTGGTGGATCGCAACCGGCTCGGCTACCTGCCGGACATCGCCCGCCTCTACCGCGACATGGCGGATGCCCAGGCCGGCCGGGTGCGGGGCCACGTGACCAGCGCCGTGCCCCTCACGCTGGACGCGGTGCAGAAGATCTCCGAGAGCCTGCGCGCCCTCACCCAGCGCAACGTGGTGCTCGAGCCGCGCGTGGACCCGAGCGTGCTCGGCGGCGTGGCCGCCCAGGTGGGCAGCACCCTGTACGACGGGACGCTGCGCACCCAGCTCGAGCAGATGCGCCGCGAACTCAAGCAGCACTGAGCGTCCGAGCGGCACCACGGGAAGAGGCCGGGCTGTCGGTTTCCGTCCACTTCCCGGCAAGTCCGGTATTTCCAGCGCGTCAGGGACAGGCTATGGTGGCCCCACGGGCCCCGCCCGTCCTTTCCCAGCCATGGCGCAGCCCGTCCCCCACCGTCCGTCCGCCTCGAATCGGACCGCCTCCATTCCGGAAGAGGCGATGTCCTGTCTGGCGGCGCTCCTTCAGGCGCCCGGACTGGGCCTGGCCTTCCTGGACGCGGGGCTGTGCTTCCGCTTCGTCAACACCACGCTCATCACCCAGAGCACGCTGCCGGGCAGCGCCTATGAGGGCCGCACCGTGGGCGAGGTGTGGCCGATGCTGGCCGCCGCGCTCGCCCCGCTGCTGCAGCAGGCGCTGGCGGGCGAGCCCATCCTGGGCGCGCGCGTCACCGGCTCGCTGGGGGCACCGGGCGGCCCGCGGCACCTGCGCGTGTCGCTCATGCCGGCGAGCCTGGGCGGGCTGCGCTCGGGCGTGAGCCTGATGGTGGAGGACGAGACGGCGCGCGTCACCCAGGAGGTGATGCTGCGCGAGAGCGAGGCGCGGCTGCGCGACCTGGCCTCGGTGTCCTGTGACGGCTACTGCCTGCACGAGGGCGGCGTCATCCTCGAGGCGAGCCAGGCGATGGCGAGCCTGCTGGGCACCTCTCCCGAGGAGATGGTGGGACAGTCCGTGGTGCGGTGGATCGCCCCCGAGTCGCGCGAGGCGGTGCAGCGCGCCACGGCCCGGCAGGTGGTGGCGCCCTACGAGGCCACGGGCCTGCGCGCGGACGGCAAGCGGCTCTTCCTGGAGGTGCTCGGACGGCCCACCGTCTACAAGGGCCGGGACGTGCGCATGGTGACGGTGTGGGACATCAGCGCCCGCAAGGCGGCCGAGGAGGCCGCGACCCGCGCCGACAGCTTCCGCGAGCAGCTCCTGGGCGTGGTGGGCCATGACCTGCGCTCGCCGCTCTACACCATGCAGCTGAGCCTGGGCGCGCTCGAGCGCAACGGGGAGCTCAACGAGAGCCAGGGCCGGCAGGTGAGCCACGTGGCCGCGGCGGCCCGGCGCATGGAGCGGATGATCCACGAGCTCCTGGACTACACGCGCGCCCGGCTCGCCGGCGGCATCCCGGTGCTGGCCACGCCGCAGAGCATGGACAAGCTGCTCGGGCGCGTGGTGGAGCAGTACCGGGTGTCCCACCCCCACCGCCAGGTCATCTCCAAGGTGGAAGGGGAGATGCACGGCACCTGGGACGAGTCGCGCATCGTGCAGTTGCTGGACAACCTCGTGGGCAACGGCCTGCGGCACAGCCCCGCGGAGAGCGCGGTGGAGGTGCGGCTGGCGGGCTCGGCGGACGGCATGACGCTGTCGGTGCGCAACGAGGGCATCCCGGTGCCCCTGGAGGACCGCGCCACCCTGTTCGAGCCCTTCAAGCGCGGCAAGCACGCCGCCGGGGACGGGCTGGGCCTGGGGCTCTACATCGTCCGGCAGATCGCCACCGCGCACGGGGGCCGCATCTCGGTGGAGTCCGGTGTGGGACTGGGCACGCGCTTCGTCGTCTGGCTGCCCCGCCACGCCCCCGGCACCTGAGACGCGCAGTCTGGCTTACCGGCGGGATGATCCCCACCCGTGCCCCGACCCCTTGCGCGTTGCGGTGGCCCGGGAGCGCGTGCTAAGGGGCCCCCCGACGAGTTTTCAAGGTATCCCCGGCGGCCCATCACCAGCCGCCCCGTGCCAAGGACGCAAGATGGAAATCCGCGCCGACGAGATCAGCAGAATCATCCGCGAGCAGATCAAGGACTACGGCAAGAAGGTCACCGTGGCCGAGACCGGGACCGTGCTGTCCGTGGGCGACGGTATCGCCCGCATCTACGGCCTGGAGGGCGTGCTGTCGGGTGAGCTGGTGGAGTTCGCCAACGGGGTCAAGGGCCTGGTGCTCAACCTCGAGGAGGACAACGTCGGCGTCGCCATCATGGGTGACTTCAAGGACATCCGCGAGGGTGACACCGTGAAGCGCACCGCGCAGATCGCCTCCGTGCCCGTGGGCAAGGGTTTGCTCGGCCGCGTGGTCAGCCCCCTGGGCGAGCCGCTGGACGGCAAGGGCCCCATCCAGGCCACCGAGACGCGCAAGCTGGAGGTGAAGGCCCCCGGCATCGTCAAGCGCAAGAGCGTGCACGAGCCCCTGCAGACGGGCATCAAGGCCCTGGACGCGCTCGTGCCCGTGGGCCGTGGCCAGCGCGAGCTCATCATCGGTGACCGTCAGACGGGCAAGACCGCCGTCGCCATCGACGCCATCATCAACCAGCGCGGCCTCAACGTGTACTGCGTGTACGTGGCCATCGGCCAGAAGCAGTCCACGGTGGCCCAGGTGGTGGAGAAGCTCCGGGCCTCCGGCGCGCTCGAGTACACCGTGGTCGTGACGGCCAACGCCTCGGACCCGGCGCCCATGCAGTTCTTCGCCCCGTACGCGGGCGTGGCCATCGGCGAGTACTTCCGCGACAACAAGATGCACGCGCTCATCGTGTACGACGACCTGTCCAAGCAGGCCGTGGCGTACCGCCAGCTGTCGCTGCTCCTGCGCCGGCCGCCGGGACGCGAGGCCTACCCGGGCGACGTGTTCTTCATCCACAGCCGCCTGCTCGAGCGCGCCGCCAAGCTGTCGGACGCCGAGGGCGCCGGCTCGCTCACCGCGCTGCCCATCATCGAGACGCAGGCGGGTGACGTGTCCGCCTACATCCCGACGAACGTCATCTCCATCACCGACGGGCAGATCTTCCTCGAGACGGACCTGTTCTTCTCGGGCGTGCGTCCCGCCATCAACGTGGGCCTCTCCGTGTCCCGCGTGGGCAGCGCCGCACAGATCAAGGCCATGAAGCAGGTGGCCGGCACGCTCAAGCTGGACCTGGCGCAGTACCGCGAGCTGGCCGCCTTCGCCCAGTTCGGCTCGGACCTCGACAAGGCCACCCAGGAGACGCTGGCGCGCGGCGCCCGCCTCGTGGAGGTGCTCAAGCAGGGCCAGTACGAGCCCATGCCCGTCGAGAAGCAGGTCATGCAGCTGTACGCCGCCACCAACCGCGATGACGCGGGCAAGCGCGGGTGGATCCGCCAGGTGCCGGTGGCCGACGTGGTGCGCTGGATGAAGGAGTTCATCGAGTACACCGACAGCCGCCACCCGAGCCTCGCCGCCGACATCCAGTCCAAGCGCGAGCTCACCAACGACATCAAGGCCACGCTCAACAAGGCCATCGGCGAGTTCAACGACCTGTTCCAGGCCACGCCTGGCGCCCGCGTCTAATCCCCGCCTCCCACCGTACCGCCCGGCCCCGCGCCCCTTCCCAGGGACCGCGGGGCCGCCGCGTTTCAGGACCGCGGTGTCAGGACAAGGCCGTCAGGACAAGACCTTGCCCGCCACCGCCAGGGCCTTGTCCAGGTAGCCGGCGAGTTCCCCCAGGCGCTTGACGGCCAGGGTCGCCGACTCCAGGTCCTTCGCGGAGCGCTCGAGCGCCGCGTTCGTCTCCGTCAGGGCCTCGCTCGCCTGGTGGAATTCGGCCGAGTCCGCCGCGAAGCGCGCCCCGAGCAGCCGCATGAGCTGCGCGCGCAGCCGCTTGCCCTGGGCGAGGTACTCGGCGCGCGCCTGGGCGGGCACCGCGCCGCTCATCGACAGGTCGAAACAGCGCTCGATGAGCTGGGTCAACGTCTGGGTGTCGAAGTGCATGGGGCTCACTCCCTCTAGACTCACTCTGGGGACTGACTCCGGAGACTACGGGGCGGGGGGAGGCCGCAGGGCCTGGACGGCGGCGGAGGCGACATCCACCCGGCCCTGGAAGGCCTGCATGGCGCCGGACAGCTCCTCGAAGGACTCCAGGCGCCGCTCGGCGCGGGCGAAGCGCACCAGGGCCGCGTGCGCGTCGCGCAGGGCGCGCGCCAGCTCCACGGGGTTGGCCACCACCAGGGCCTCGTAGTGCGTGGCCGCCTGGCGGATGTCCTCGAGCACCGCGCGGCGCTCGGCCAGCGACAGCGTGTCGCGCCGCAGGTTGTAGTAGAGCACCCGCGAGGCCACCGCCTGCTTGGCGCCCGTGAGCCGCTGCGGCCCGAGCACCTCCGTCAGGTCCGCCTCCAACAGGTCCAGGATGGCCGTCACCTGGGGGGCGCCCTGCTCGATGCCCTCCTGCAGCGCCTGGCCCTGCCGCTCCTCCAGGAAGAGCGACGTCACCACGCCCACCAGCGTCGTCACCGGCGCCACGTAGCGCGCCGCGGTGGCGTCCCCCTTGCCCGACAGCGTCTGCAACTGCGTGCCCAGCGTGCCCAGGCGCGTGCCCAGGGCCTGGGCGCCCTCGGGCAGCTTGCCCGCGTCCTCCGCGCCCGCCAGCGTGGCCAGCCGCTCGGCGTAGGTGCCCAACAGCGCGATGGCCTCCATGCGCGCCTGGATGGACTCGGGCGAGAAGAGCTTGCCGAGCAGGGGCGTGGCCTGACCATCCGCCTCCGAGGCCAGCACCTCCAGCCCCGGGTCATACAGGCGCTCGTCGAGGTACAGGTCCCGCTCGAAGCGGTTGAGCTCGGCGTAGTAGGTGCCCAGGGCGACGCTGGCCGTGGTGTGGCCCTCCTTGAAGCGGGCCACCGGCTCGCGGAAGCCCGCGGCCGTCCTGCACCCGGGCAGGAGCCCGAGCCCGAGCGCGAGCCCCAGTCCGGCGAGGCGCCGCCCCGGTCTCATGCGTCCCTCAGCCGCGGGAGGATGGCGCGCAGGCTCGGGTCCATGCCGCCCTGGGCCCCGAGCGCCGCGATGCCCCGGCGCTCGTACTCCAGCGCGTTGGGGCGCATGACGTACTGCACCCGGGCCCCGAGCGCCGCGGGCATGGCCAGGTCCAGCTCGTAGATGTCGCCGGCCACCAGCGTCTGCTCCGGCGTGGTGCCCGTCTCCCGCCAGATGTGGGACAGGGCGTCGTAGTAGCGGCCCCGGCGCAGGTAGATGGGGCGCACGAGCGAGTCCACGCGCGCCGTCTCGGGCAGGGCGTCGAAGCGCGCGTCAGGCTGGGTGGGCGGCTCGATGAGGAACTTGCGCGCGTTGCCCGACACCCGCAGGCGCTCGCGGCCCCTCGGCGCGAGCTTGGTGAGCTTGGCCTCCACCGTGTCCGTGTGGGCGTTGGTCACCACCGTCACCGGCAGCCCCGTCTCCAGGAGCGCCTCCAGCACCTCCTTCGCCTCGGGCTTGAAGGCCACGGCCACCTGGGCGTAGGCCTCGCGGTAGAGCGTGTCCAGCAGCGCCACGCGCTCGGCCTTGTCCGGCAGCACCCCCAGCCGGTCGCACAGCCGCCGCGCCACGAAGTTGGACAAGAGGAAGGGGTCGGCCGTGGCCGGAGCCACCGTGCGCCCGCCCACCTCCCACCCGTGCTCCTCGTTGCTGGAGGACACCTCGCGCTCCACCTCGTCCCAGCCCGCCTCCCCCACGTCACGGCCCAGCACCTCGGACAGGCGTCCGCGGAAGTGCTTCACGAAGGGCGCCCCCTCGGCCGCCACGTCCGTGAACGTCCCATCGAAATCCAGCACCACGCATCGAATCGCCATCGTTCCGCGTCCCTCTCGCCGTCTGCCGCCGTGGGCGAACGCCCAGTGTGCCCCATGGCCGGGGGACGGGCCAAGGCCGGCCCGGCGTGACGAGGCATGTCAGACCCGTCCGATAGAAACACTCGCGGATGCCCCGGCGGTCCCCTGGGAAGGCAACCGGGGCGTTCTTCAGACACACCGCCACACGTCCGTCCGGGATCCCCCGGGCGGTGGAGGCGGCGCGCCCGGTCCCCTCCCCGGACGCGCCGCCTTTACTTTTTGCTGGCCAACGCCCCCGGCGCCGCTCCCATCGACTGAGCGACACGCCCACCCACTTCTCCTTGAGACCCACCCCAAGGGCCCGAATACATTCGGCGCTCCAACAATCGACGGGTGGAGGCCCATGGACATCACAGCCGACGAGCTCGAGGAACGCCGGAGCCCCCGATGGACGGGGTGGCTCGTCCTGGGGACGGTGGGCCTGGTGACGGCCGGGGCCTGGGGGGCCACGCGCTCCCTGTCCGCCCTGGCCACCCGCACCGAGCAGCTCGAGCGCGAGGCGGCCGAGTCCGAGGCCCGGGTGGCCGAGCTGCAACTGGAGCGCGAGGGCCTCGCCCGGCGGGTGCGCCAGTTGGAGCAGGAGCAGCAGCGCGCCCAGGCCTCGCGGCGCGCGCCCCCCGCCCGGCGCGTGGGCGAGCTCGGGGCGCGGCGGGACGCGGCGCGGCTGGCGCTGGAGACGACCCTCAAGGAGGAGCGGGAGCGCGGCACGGTGTACCTGGAAGAGGCCGAGGGCGAGCTGCGGGTGGGGCTGATGGATCCCCTGCTCTTCGCCCCGCGCGACACGGCGCTCTCGCCCCAGGGCGAGGCCCTGCTGCAGCGGCTGGCCGCGGCGCTCAACGTGGAGGGGCACCTGGTGGAGGTGGCCTCCTACCCGGACACCTCGCCCTCGGACCTGGCGCTGGAGCTGTCCACGGCCCGGGCGGTGCGGGTGGCGCACCAGCTCGAGCGCACGTCGAAGTTGCCGCCGGAGCGGCTGGTGGCCCTCGGCTATGGGCCCCTCAAACCGCGGGGACTCGAGCCGGCCGCCACGCCCCGGCTGGAGCTGCGGCTGGTGCCCGCGCCCGTTGCCGTCCGGGCGCGGGCTGTTGTCGCCCGGCCCTGAGCGGCCCCGGCCGGGCTCACCTCACGAGCCCGACAGGCCGTCCGTCGCTGGTTCCCCGGAGCCCGGGGCGGGTGCCGCCGTGCCGGCCTCGGCCTTCTTGCCCCGGCGCTTGGGCGGCGGCGCGAGCTTGGGCGCCGAGCCGAACAGCCGCTCGTACGTCTCCGGCGTGTTGATGTTCACCACGACGCCTGGATCCTTCACCGCGATGCGGCGCGGGGACAGGCCCCGGAGCACCGCCTCCAGCTGCTTGTCTCCGGAGGTGCTCTCGCGCAGCCGCTCGGCCGCCGCGCGCGACAGGAGCACCGGGTAGCCCAGGGCCCCCTCGAACTCCGGACGCAGGCCCTCCACGGACTCGCCAAAGGACTTGAGCAGGGACTTGAGCGTGCTGGCGCGCACCGCGGGCATGTCCACCGGCTGCAGCAGCACCACGTCCGCGCCCTCCTCGAGCGCCGCGTCCAGGCCCACCTTCACCGAGCCGAACTGCCCCTCGCTCCAGCGCTCGTTCTCCACGAGGTGCACCGCCGGGTGCTGCTCGCGCACCGCCTCCGCGTCCTTGCCCAGCACCGCCAGCACCGCGCAGCCCGCCTTGCCGAACGTGGACGCCAGCGACTGCAGGAAGCTCTTGCCCCCCTCGTGCTCGACGAGTGCCTTGGAATGCCCCATGTGTCTGGCCTCGCCCGCCGCGAGGATGATCGCCACAGCCTTCATGTCCCACCACCTCCCTGCCCCCACCGGTTGGCGTGGGAGCGACCCTTTACACCCTGGCAAGCCCCGCCGCTTCTGGCCGTGTCCTGGAGGGCAGCCCGTCGGGAAGACGGCATTTGGCGGTGACACGGTGTTCACCAGAGAGCCCCCCGCTCTCCCGGCCCGGACTCGCCGTCACATTCCTAGTGCAGCCAGACCTCGGGCCGCGCCCGCTCCACGTGTTCGGCATTTCCTTCCGAAACGAGCCCCGCGCGGGCAGTCAGAATTTCAGTCATGCGGACCAGGGGGAAGGCCTGGCCCAGCCGCGCCAGCTCCTCCTCCGACACGTGGCCCAGCACTTCGCCCTGCCGCTCGTCCACCACGGGTAGAAGGAACACGCCATGGCGGTGCATGACCTCGAGCGCGCGCATCACCGTATCCCGAGGATAGAGGATGATGTCGGGCATCGTGTCGATCTGGAACTGCGCCGTGTCGTGCGTCATGGAGACCCCCGGTGTGAAAGCCATCAGCGGGCTGATGCCTTAGCAATCTCCTTGCCGCGCGCCGCGGCGGCCATCACCCTCCGGGGAGCCTCCGGACGGGGAGCCGGACGACCCGCTCGGCCGCCCGCTCCACCCGTCCACCGGCGGACAGCTACGGCTTCTTCACCGACTCCACGAGCTTGCGGAACGTCTTCTCCGCGCCGCCCACGGTGCGCTCGCCGCCGGTGAGCTTGAAGAAGAGCGGACCCTCGGGGCCCTCGACGATGGCGCCCAAGAGCCGCGCGTTGGGCTTGGGCGAGCTGGGGCCCATCATCGGGCCGCCGCCGGTGTAGGTGCCCTTCACGTCCACGGTGGTGACGGCCAGGCCGTTGAGCTTCTCCTGCTTGGTGCGCACCTCCTTGTCCGTCACCGCCGTGCCGTCCGGCTTCTGGAACTGGCCCACCCAGCGCTTCACGTTGGCGTCCACCGCGCCGCCCTGGCCCGCGCCGAAGTAGAAGATGGCCAGCTCCGCCGGCTCCGTGTCCCCCTTGGCCGGGGCGATGCGGTAGGTGGCCGCGCGCATGGGCCGCGCCGGCTGCGCCTCCCAGTCCTTGGGCGCCGTCCAGGTGAGGCCGCCCGCGCTCGGGGCCGAGGCGTCGGCGGCCGGGGCGGCGGGCACGGGCGCCGCGGCTTGCGGCTTGGGCGACTGGGCCTGGGCCACGCCCACGGCCGCGAGGAGCGACATCACACCGAGAAGTCTTTTCATGGGCACAACCTAACGCGCCTCCAGGCCGGGGGCATGCTCCCCGTGCTAGAGGGGCCCCGAGGAGGTGGACGTGAGCCGCCAGAAGCCCGGACGCAACGAGCCCTGCCCGTGTGGCAGTGGAAAGAAGTACAAGGCCTGCCACGCGGCGGAGGATCGGCTGCGCGAGTCGGCGGCCCCCGCCCCCCGCGCGGGCCACCCGCTGGCGGACGAGCTCCAGAAGGCCATGGCGCTCCTGCGCGGCGAGGACCTGGAGGGCGTGTCGCGCACGCTGGAGCACCTGGGCGGCCTGCTCACCCAGTGGGGCCCCGTGCCCGGCCTGCGCTTCGACGCCGCGCTCTTCCATACCCACGTGTCGCGCCAGCTCGACCGGATGGAGGAGGCCGTGGAGCGCGACCCCGCCCAGGCGCGCAACGCGCTGCGGCTGTCCACCGTGCGCGAGCTGGGCACGCGCGCCTTCCTGGACAAGCTGCGCGCCACCCTGCTCGCGCGCGCCACCGCCGCGGGGTTGAGCGCCGAGGACCGTCAGGCGCTGTGCCTCGGCGCGCTCCTGGCCTCCACGCCCAAGGACGGCCGGGTGCGGCCCGAGGACCGGCCGGTGCTGGACGTGGTGTTCAGCGCCCAGTTCCGCGAGTGGGGGGCCAGGCACGGCCAGGCGCTCGCGGCGAGCGTGGACACCGGGGACGCCGCCCTGTCCGACGAGGCGCGCGAGGCCCTGCGCCAGGCGGGCGAGGGCGACATGGACGCGCTGGTGAAGTACGTGGAGAGCGACCCGGGCCTCGCGCAGCGCATCGCCCAGGAGGCCAAGGAGCGCGCCGGGCGCGTGGAGGCGGCCATGCGCCAGCCCACCACGCCCTCGCTGCTCGCCCCCGAGGAGCAGGTGTGGCTCACCAGCGTGCTCTGGGCGCCGCTCACCGCGCTCAAGGACCCCGCCCTGGACGCCCCCGCCCGGAGCGCCGCCGTGTCGGGCTTCCTCGGCGCCATGAAGCGGGCGCTGGCGGACGACCCGGACTTCCAGACGCACCTGCTCGAGCGCCTGCGCACGCGGGCCCAGGACCCGGCGCTCGACGAGGCGACCCGGGGCTTCTTCACCGACGCCGCCGTGGCCGTGCAGGCCGAGCCCGTGCGCATGGTGCTCGCCGCCGTGCTCACCGCACGCGGCGAGCCCGAAGCCCGCTCGGCCGAGGAGCAGGTGGTGCGCGCGGACCTCGAGGCCAAGAGCGAGTGGACGGCGGACGACCTGGAGCCCTACCGCGCGCTGCTCGCGGACATGAAGCTGCCCGCCTCCGTCGAGCGCATCCAGCGCGCCCAGGCCTGGCTGCGCGCGCACCCCATCGCCCAGACCCCGGCCCCGTGAACGACTTCGCGGGCCGGGTGGCGCTCGTCACGGGGGCCGGCTCGGGCCTGGGCGAGGCGATCGCGCGGCGACTGCTCGCGGGCGGCGCGCGTGTGGCGCTCGTGGACAACCGGGCCGAGCGCGTCCAGGCGGTGGCCGCGCGGTACGACCCCACGGGCGGCAGCACCCTCTCGGTGACGGCGGATGTCTCCGACGCCCGCGCGATGGAGCAGGCCGTGGCCCGCACGTGCGCCCACTTCGGCGCGCTGCACCTGGCCGTGAACAACGCGGGCTTCACGGGCGAGCGCGGCGTGAACACCGGGGAGTATTCCGTGGAGGAGTGGCGCCGGGTGCTCGCCACGAACCTGGATGGCGTCTTCCACGGCCTGCGCCACGAGCTGCCCGCGCTGCTGGCCTCGGGCGGGGGCGCCATCGTCAACATGACGTCGGCGGCGGGCATCGTCGGCGTGGAGGGCGAGCCCGCCTACGTCGCGGCCAAGCACGGCATCGTGGGGCTCACCCGCGCGGCGGCGCTCGAGTACGCGACGCGGGGCATCCGGGTGAACGCCCTCGCGCCGGGCTTCATCGCCACGCCGGACCTCCTCGCCAGCCCGCCGGAGGAGCGCGAGGCCCTGGCCGCGCTGCACCCCATGGGCCGCCTGGGCCAGCCCCACGAGGTGGCGGAGTTCGCCGCCTTCCTGCTGTCCGAGCGCGCCGCCTTCATCACCGGCGGCGTGCACGTGATCGACGGGGGCTACTCGGCGCGGTGAAGGGCGGCGGGAAGCTCGCGCGAGCACTCCAAAACCGTCAGGAGACGATGCAGTCGAACTTCTCGATGACGGCCCGAAGTTCCTCCGGCGTGGTCTCGAAACGCCTGGCCGCGGCCGAAGCGTCGTAGGTCAAGGCCTGGGTGGATGACGGGTGGGTGTGCAGGTTGTCCACGACGATCTCGCCAAAGCTTCCCGGCCATTTGACGCCGCGGAGTTCAAGGGCTCGACCCACGGGGTCCAGGAAGGTGAAGCAGGGCCACCTGGGCAAGCGCAGGGTGTCGGTATGGCCGCCGTGAAATCGACACCCATCCAGCCGGGCCTCGGTGAAGTCGCAGTCTTCAATGGAACCGTGCTCCGCCCTGTCTGAGTAATCAGGCCAGTACCCGAAGTCACAGCCCGACAGGCGACCCTTGAATCGACATCCCTTCAATGAGGCGAACACCCACTGCTGGTGGTTCTTCAGTTCCTGTTTCACCTCGAAGGTGCAGTCGATGAACCGCGTGCCTTCATCGATCAGTAGATTTCTGGCCGAGACCTTGAGGACCAGCGTGCACTTCTTGAAGGTGACATTGGCTCCGAGGAAGTAGAGCGCTCCCTTGTCGGTCAGCTCCAGTCGCTCGTTTTCAATTTCCTGGTCCTCGTAGAAGACCTTGTCGTAGAGCATCCGCCCGTCCCTCAGAACGTGAGCATCCGGAAGAACTCGCCCGCCATGCGCCGCCCATGCCGCGCCAGGTTCGAGTCCGTGCCGGTGAGAATCTCGTACTTGAAGCCCCCTGGGACTTCCACATCGACGCCCTTGTTTCGGCTGAAGTTGTAGAGATGCTTGAACTGCTTGCCGACTTCGTCTTCCACGAAGCGTCCCCGCGCCTCGCGCTCCAGTAGCCGCGCCAGCCAGGCCTCGCCCTTCTTCATGGCCCGGGCGATGGCGTCTTTTTCGTTCGGAGTGAGCTTGTCGGGTCTCCATTTCTGGGCCGCCTGGGTGACAGCCTCCTGGAGAATGTCGCCCACCTTGTCCTCGGTGGGAATGTCCACGACCGACTTGCCGCGCGGCAAGTGCCAGCGCTGACCGTCCCCGAGCGTCACCTGCCGGTTGCCACCTCGGTGGCGGATGACGGTCTCGGCACCCCGGCCGCCTGGAACCGTCTCCGATCCACCGCCCATCTTCCTCTTGAACATCACCACGGCCATGGGGCCCTGGGGGGAGGTGGCCACCCCCTCCACAACCGCTACGGCCTTGGCCAGGGCCTCTGCCGAAGAGAGCGACGCCTCCGTGGCCTCCAGGCGTCCCAAGGCAGCGGCGCCGCCCTGCGCTTCGAACCGCGTGCCCGCGAGGTTGATGGCTGGAAGCGACTTCACCCGCGAGAACACCTGACCCAGCGTGTGACCACTGAGCGCCGCCACCGCGAGAATCATGGCCCGCGCGGCGTCCTCGCCCAGCACCTGACCGAATTCATCACCCGCCGCGCGCAGCTCCTCGAAGGTGGTGGCGTGATGCGCCGTATCCGCCATGCGGGCCCATCCATCCATCAACCCGTACACCGTGGTGAGGCCCAGGTAACCCACCAGGAGTAGCGTCATCCCGGCGGCAACGGCCTTGGTCGTTGGCTCGGGCACCACCCACATCATGCAATAGAGGGCCACCGTCCAGATGACCATGCCGAGGAGGGCTCGCACCTCCAGCAGTTCGCGCTGGAGGGCTTGGCGGGTCTCATCGAGCACCGAACCCAAAGCCAGCGCCAGAGCGAACGCGCGCCGGTCATCCGCGCGGAGGGAAATCCCATCGTCCAACAAGCCCAAGCAGTCGCCGCCGCCCCGTCGCGCACACCAGGTGAGGTACTTCTCTTTCAGGGCGTCTTCGGCGTGTGGGGTGAGGGTAACGGGACCCTCCTGACGCTCGGATATCCAGGTGAGGGCTTCACCTCGGTGGTGCTCCAGCGTCCAGTAGCCCGTCACGGCCACGCGCGGAATGTCTGACCGCGTGGGCATGAGCTTCAGCAATGCGTGGGCGGCCTGACGTGGCGTCTCCGCGCCCACCCGCACGTCCCGAGCCAGACGCTGGAAGGCTTGCTGGAACTCGGCGATGGAGATGGGCAGGGGCCGGGTGGCGGCGGCGCCAGGATCCATGACGTCCACGACATATACGGCGGCGGACTCGAGACCGGGCTCCGCCGCTGGCACCAAGGCAAGTGCGGGTGAATCGTGACGAGTCGCCATGGGACGACCGCGATGGGCGGCCCCCGTGGCGCAGGCCGACTGCAGCACCAGGACAAGAAGAAACCAGCCGCCCAGAAAGGAACTCAGCTGGGCGCTGGGCGTACGCGAGCCATCAAGACGGGTGGACACAGCGCTCCTCGGGACACGACATCGTACAAATCGTCGCCCTCGAATGACAGGGAGAGAAGGTTGCACCCGTCAGAGCGACAGGTCGGAAGCCCTCCTCATGCCACGCGCGTCCCGGCAATCGGCGGACGCGCGCCCCCCTGACCGAGCCCCCCGCCTACGGGTGCGTCTGGACGAAGACGTGCGAGCCGCAGGGATGGTCACCCGTGGCCACGTCCGCGAAGGTGATGTTCGCGCCCAGCGAGTTCTTCGGGTAGCCCACGAAGCTGAGCGTGCCCGAGTTGAAGCGCGTGCGCCCGCCCGTGCTCCAGAACTGGGGATAGGGCGCGATCGCCCCCGGCGTGGACGTGAGCGACAGGTTGCCCGCGCACCAGGCCGGCGCGCCCGGCGGGAACTCCACGGACAGGTCCAGCGGCGTGTTGCCGCGCAGGTTGTAGAGCACGGTGAACGCCGCGCTGGAGCGCACCGTCGCGCTCTTGCCGAAGGGCACGTTGCCCGACGTCATCTGCTCGAAGCCCATCTCGAGGCCCGGCTCCACGCTCGCGGCGGGCGGCGGGTTGTAGCAATCCAGCGGCACGTTGACGAACTCGATGATGGTGCACGCGGGGTTGCGGTGCTCGATGTCCGCGTTCCACGTGCCCAGACCGTCCGCCGGATCGATGGTGCTCTTGCGGATGCCCACGATCTTCAGGGACGAGCCCGTGGTGTTGAATTGCGCCGACGCGACCGCCTGACCCGGCTCGCTCCACTGGCCCGTCTTCGGCTCGAAGCGCCAGACCGTGGTGCGGCACGTGGCGTTGAGCACGCACGCGGGCATCCGCCCCCCCAGCTCCGTCGGCACCGGGAGCTGCACGTCCAGCACCTTGCCCACCGCCAGCGTCAACGAGTTGCCCGCGGCATCCGTGGCCGCCAGCGTCACCGCGCCCACGGTCTCGAGCGCCACCGGGGTTCCGGCGGCGTTGCGCGCCGTCCAGTCTCCCGGCATGTCGCGCGGCCCATGTCCGACGATGGTGAAGGTCACCGAGCCCGTCGCGGCCACGCCCGAGGCCGTCACCAGGCTGCCCACGGGAATCTTCACGGTGATGTTCCGGGTGGGGTCGCGCAGGGTCGTCTCGCGCTGGGGATCGAACTTCGCGGTGTAGCCGAGCGCGAGCACATGCTTCTGATTGAGCAGCCCCTCGGTCTTGAGCTCATTCACCGGGGAATACCCATCCTTGCGGATGTCGAGCACATAGCCTGTCTTGGATTCCGCCACGGAGACGGAGTACGCGCCCGCGCTGTTCGTGAGACGCAGGATGTTGTTGATGGTCACGCGTGCGTTGGCCACGGGGACGCCGCGGTTGTCGAGCACCGTGCCCGAGAAGACGGCCGAGGCCACGGCGGCGGACGCGGACGCGACCTCGTCGGGGGCGGGCACTTCCGGCGCGGGCTGACCACAGGCGAGGCCCAACAGGGCGGGCATCAACATCCAAGCGGGGGTCTTCATGGGTTTCTCCTGATGGGGGTTCTTTCAGGAATTGCACGACCCATACCAAGCCCCGCTCACGCCGCGTTCCGAGGAGCGGAAGCACCCACGCCCCCTCGAATGTCGACGTGACGACAACACCCGCTTCCAGGCACGTGGCCCGAGCGGCTACGCGCTCAACCCAGACACACCCCGGTCAGGGCGTCTGGCGCTGGAACACGAGAAAATACTGGTCCGGGAGGAAGTCGAAGGACTGCGTCGGCACATAGCCCGCGGCGCGCAGTTCCTCCGTCACCTGTGCGGACGACAGCTTGTGCTTCGCCGGCGGACCCTTGGGCGAATCGGGTCGGAAGTCCACGATGGCCACCCGCCCGCCCGGCGTGAGCGAGCCCCCCAGCTTCTGGAGCCAGGCCACGCGCTCGCCCACGTGGTGGTACGTGTCCACGATGAGGGCCAGGTCCACGGGCGCGGGCAGCTTCGGGTCGTCCGGCGTGGCCTGCACCGCCTCCAGGTTGCCGAGCCCCTCCTTCCGGGCGCGCTCCCCGAGATAGCGCGTCATGTCGGGCTCGACGTCCACGCCATACACGCGTCCCTGGGGCACCGCGCGCGCCAGCCGCACCGCGAAGTAGCCCGTCCCCGAGCCGATGTCCGCCACCTTCGCGTCCGCCGCCAGGCCCAGCGCCCGCACCACCTCGTCGGGCTTCTGCCATGCGTCCCGCCCGGGCTCCTCGAAGCGCTTCGCCCACTCCTCGGCGTTCTCGAAGCGGTGCGGCATCGTCGGCGAGACGTGCTCCCGGTGGTGGTGCGCGGACGCGGCGTCGGGCGCGGGGGCGTGCGCGCAGGCGGACAGCCCCACGAGCGCGGCGGTGGACAGCGGCAGCAGGGCGCGGCGGATGGACAGCATGGCGGTCTCCAGTCGGGACATCGGGCCGCCGCCCTGCCTAGCACGCGCGCTCAGGGCTCGGGGAAGATGAGCATCCCGCGCGAGGTGTCGATGACATACACGTGGCCGTCCCCCGGCACGCGGATGCCGATCGCCCCGTCGTAGAAGCCCTCGCCCCGGTGCGGCTCGCCGCCCTTCACCGTGTTGAAGTAGGCCACCTCCCGGGGCGACTCGGGCACCGACACGTCCAGCACCCGCACGCCGTGCTGGTAGTGCGCGATGTACAGCCGCTGGCCCACCAGCACCATGTTGTGGATGGAGACGTTCTCCGAGAGCTTGTACTCCCCGATGCGCCGGGGATTCGCCGGGTCCGTCACGTCCAGCACGCGCAGGTGCGCGCCCCAGCTCTCGCCGCCCTCGAAGGCGATGAGCCGGTCGCCGAAGCGGCCCACCGCGTTCGCGTGGCTCGTGGCGTAGGGGTAGGTGAACGCGCCCAGCTTCTTGGGCTCGCGCGGGTCGCTCACGTCCACCACCAGGTAGCCCGCGCGCCAGTGGTTGATGTACAGCCGCCCCTCGAACGCCAGCGCATCGTGGGGAAAGCCCACCGTCCAGTCCACGCCCGCGCCCGGCTCCACGTACTCGCCCAGCGGCGCGGGCTCGGTGGGCTGGCGGATGTCGAAAATGAGCGTCTTGGGCACGGGCCCCACCGACATGGCGTAGAGCCGCTCGCCCTCCACGAAGACGGTGTGCACGTCGATGGCGCCCACGCCCGAGGGCAGACTGCGCAGCAGCCGGGGCGCCGCCGGATTGGAGATGTCGAACGTGATGACACCCGTGTTCGCGCTGGCCACGTAGAGCGCGTTGCCCTGGGCCCACACGCCGTTCCAATAGTTGTCCTTGGGCAGGCTGATCTCCGTCTTCAGCACCGGCGCGGCCGGATCGCGCACGTCGAAGACAGACAGGCCACCCGGCGTGCTGCCCAGGGGCAGGGACACCACGTAGGCATGCCCCTGGGTGACATAGACATCCGCCGCCAGGCCATGGGACACGGGGGACTCGGACACGAGCGTCAACCCGGAGGCCTCCGCCTCGCCCGGGCGCCGCGACACGCGCTGGGCCAGGAAGGTGCCGTAGTTGATGAACTGCCCATTGCGGCACCCCGCGTAGCAGCCATACAGCCGGTCCCCCTCGGCGCGGCAGCCCCGCAGGGAGTAGCGCGTGGTGACCCCGGCGTCGTTCGTGCTCGTGCTCGACAGGAAGAAGTCCCGGTCGTCGAGCCGGGCCTGCGAGGGCGCGACGCCCCGGTACGAGTGCCCCGCGGGCGAGAGCCGGAAGGCATCCGCCGCGATGGTGGGCGGCGCGCGCTCGGCCCGGTACACCACGGTGTAGGCGGCCTCGCGCGCCAGGCCCGCGAGCGAGCCCGTGTCACAGGACTTGAGGTCGAAGACCTCCGGCTCCCCACACGCCACGCCCTGGACGGAATACACCTGACACGCGGCGTAGCGCCCCGGGTCCTCCCAGTCGCCCTGGGCGTCGGTGGGCGGGGGCTTGGGGGTGGGCGCCGGGGTCGGCACGGGCTCGGGGCCACAGGCCGACACCATCCACGCGGCGACCACGGTCGCGCGCGCCCATCGCGGGCTCTTCATTCGGGAACTCCTCGGCTCCAGGGTGTTGGAGCGCGGAGTCGAACCCGGACGCCCTCCCGATGCAAATCGAGGGGCCCCGTGTCCTTGGATGTCCGAGCCGCACCCAAACGTACGACAAGAATCACATACGTCGATTTCGACGCACGTCAAACGTGGGCCTGTCAGCTTCGGTTCGCTTCCCTGTCAGACCGTGTCGTCGGGCAGAAGCACGCGCAGGAGCTCGTCGTCGGGGCCAAGGGGGCGCCAGCCAATGGGAGGGGGGGTGGCGAGGAGCGCATCGCTCGCCCGGTCGACGCGCTCCTGGTGCGTCTCGGGAGCGTAGGCGAACCATCGCCCCAGCATCTTGGCGACCTTGAACCGGTGGGCATCATCCAGCACGGCCGGCCAGCCCTCGGGAAGCGCTTGGGAGTACATGCGCACGAGCACACCCCGCACGAAGCGGGTGACGCGTCTCGCACGCTCCGCCTCCGCGAGCAGACCGCTCAAGACCTGGACGCCCGCGATGTCTTCCTCGCCCAGTTGCCTGGCCAAGGCCACGAGGGTGTCGGTGGGTCGCGCTTCCGCGAACGCGGTGAGTGAGTCGTAGCCCCGCTCGCGAACCCGCGCATGGAGGCGGGCCCTCCAATCTCCGTCCCAGGGACGTCCATCACTCATCGCCCCCTCCAGGAAACGAAATTCATGGGGAGTTGATCGTCCTCCAGGGCCTCCGCCGCGATGTCCAGGATCTCGTTGCGTGACAGCGTCCGGCCCGCCCGGGTCTCGGCCCTCCGCAGGGTATCCATGAGCCGCCGATTCCATTCTCCGGCCCACGCGCGACCCCGCTTCCAGTCGCCCCCACCATGGATGGCCTCGCCCCCCATCATCAGACCCAGTCCCACCAAGGCGGGACCATCCGCCCCTCGGCGAGTGAGCCTTCATCGCGGCTCAATAGAACAAGGTGGGGCGCACACCCATGTCGACTCGCACGGGGAGTGGGCGAGCGCCATCGGCGGTGGTCCCCGCTTCTCGACGGGTCTATCGTGGAGGTCCCCCGGAGGCCCCATTGAGACCGTCCACCTCGCTCCGCCTCGTGGGGCGTCTGCTGCCCCTCGCGCTGCTCGCCCCGCCCGCCCTGGCGCACAACGGCTACCCCGACACCACCAGCCTCACCATCCGCCGCGATCACCCCGAGGACCTGCTGCTCGGGGCCACCTTCGGCGCCATCGTCTCCCACGACCGCGGCAAGAGCTGGAGCTGGCTCTGCCCCGAGGCCCTCTCCTACGGCGGCTGGCGTCCGGAGACCTACCTCTGGCAGCCCGAGGGCACCCTGCTCGCCGTCACCGGCTCGGACCTCATCGTCTCCAAGGACCAGGGCTGCACCTGGAACAAGCACCCCTTCTTCACCCCCCCACGCGCCCGCGACAAGGTGCTCTGGCCCATCGGCCTCGCCTCGCCCGCCTCCCACCCCCAGCGCCTCTGGGTCACCACCGGCCGCTCCGGCACCACCAACGGCCTGTACCGCAGCGACGACAACGGCGAGACGTTCACCCTCACCTCCCTCGCGAGCGACACGGACGTCTACCCGAGCGTGAAGGTGGCGCCCTCGGACCCCACGCGCCTCTACGTGTCCGCGAGCACCCCGGACGGCCTGCGCATCCACCGCAGCGACGACGAGGGCCTCACCTGGACGACCTACCCCCACCCCTTCGCGGACCTCCCCACCAACTCGCGCCCGTATGACCTGTTCGTCCTTCGCGTGGCCGACCACGACCCCGACCGGCTCTGGGCGCGCGTCACCTCCACGGACAGCGCCGGCATCTGGACGTACATCCTGGAGAGCCGCGACGGCGGCCGGACGTTCCGCTCCATCATCCACCCCAGCGGTCAGGCCCATGACGGCCTGGACGAGCCCTTCATCAACATGGAGGTCTCCGCGGACGGCGACACGGCGTGGGCCGCCACCCAGACGCGCCTGTTCCGCGTGCGCGTCGGGGAGACGCGCGCCACCATGCTCGCCCTGCCCGACGGCAACGCCTGCGCCGAGCGCCACGACGGCACGCTCTACGTCTGCGGCGCCTCGCGACTGCACGACTGGGCCCTGGCCACCACGTCTGATGACGGCGACTCGTACACGCCCCTCTTCAACCTGCCCGACATGAAGCCCCCGGCCTGTCCCGCCGGCACACCGGGGCATGACATCTGCCGGAGCCGCTGGCCCCAGTTCGCCCCCACCATCGAGGCCGACCCCACCCTGCCCTCCGAGCCCCCGCCCGACGCGGGCGTGCCGGACGCGGGCCCCTCGGAGCCCCCGGACGCGGGCGGCCCGGACATTCCCGGGGAGCCGCCCCCCGCCCCGACCCCGCCCCCGAAGAAGGGCTGCGCCGCCACGGACGGGGCGCCGCTGCTGCTGCTCGCCCCGCTCGTCCTCGGCCTGTCGCGCCGCTTCCGCCGCACCCACCCGGAGCCCACCCCATGAACGTGAAAGCCTCCAGCACCGTCGGCCTGGCCCTGCTGGCCCTCGTCACCGCCGCCTGCGGGGAGAAGGAACCCGAGGTCACCGCCTGCGCCGAGCCGCTCTACGGCGGCAAGGCCACCGACGAGGCCTGGCACTCCATGGTGGACGTGCGGAACAAGCCCCTGGACACCTCGGGCGCCGTGTACCTGGCGAGCCCCACCGAGGGCGAGGCCTACGCCGCCGAC
Source organism: Archangium primigenium (assembly GCF_016904885.1). Lineage (NCBI taxonomy): Bacteria > Pseudomonadati > Myxococcota > Myxococcia > Myxococcales > Archangiaceae > Melittangium > [Archangium] primigenium. The sequence continues at coordinate 1,215,907 of NZ_JADWYI010000001.1, read as the reverse complement.
GCGCCCCCGCCCACCTGGGCCTGGGCCCTCCCCGAGGCCTCGCGTACGCCCGCCTCCCCGCCCACGCGCCCCTTCCGGCCCCTCGCGTGGCTCGGCGAGTGGCTCGTCCCCTCGGCCCACGCGCACCTGCCGCCCTACACGGGCGAGCTGTACTGGGTGGAGGTGTTCGCGGGCGGCACCTGCCCCGTGGCGCAGATCCTCACCTCGGAGACCACGTGGACGCCGGACGCCGAGTCCTGGGCCGTCATCGGCCGGCAAGCGGGCCAGCCGCTCACCCTCCAGGTGACGCGCGCCTACCTGCTGCAGAACACCGTCACCGAGGGGCCCTACCGCCTCGACCCGCCCCGGGGCTTCCGCCGGAGCGCGCCATGAAGTCCTTCCTGCTCGCGCGGCTGCTCGCGCCGCTCCTGCTCGGGGCCTGCGCGGACACCGAGCCCACGCTCGACTACGGCCACCCGAACGCCTGGCCCGAGCCCCCCGTCCTGCCGGAACTCGGCGCGGGGCGCATCGTCGTCACCAACAGCATGGACGACACAGTGAGCCTCTTGCCCCTGGACGGCATGGACACGCCGGACTGGGGCGAGCTCGCGCGCGTGCCCGTGGGGCTCAACCCCGTGGAGATGGAGGGGCCGCACCACGCCGCCTTCTCGCCCGCCGGGGACTTCTATTACGTGGGCCTGTCCTACTCGGTGCCCGGCGCGGGCTCGGGGCCGCACGGCGCGCACGGCACCGGCACCGCGGACGGCTACTGCCTCAAGCTGGACGCGCGCACCAACCGGCTCGTGGCCTCCACGCGCGTGGACAGGAACCCCGGCGACCTCGTCATCAGCCGCGACGGGCGCACGCTCTACCAGACCCACTTCGACCTGCTGCGGGTGCAGGAGGTGGCGCGCACGGGCGGCACACGCGCGCAGATGAACGCCACGCTGGTGCTCATCGACACGGACACCATGAAGGTGAAGAAGAAGGTGTCCGTGTGCCCCGCGCCCCACGCGGTGCGCCTGTCCCCGGACGAGACGCGGGCCTATGTCGCCTGCCTCTCGGACGAAATCGCCGTGGTGCGGCTGGACGACCCCGCCTACCCCGTCACGCTCGTGCCCCTGCCCCAGGCCGGCACGCCCGTGTCCCCGCGCCACTCCCCCTATGCGCTCACCGCGTCCCACACGGACGGCCGGGTGTGGGTGAGCACCCTCAATGGATCCACGGTGTACGCCCTGGATCCCGCCACGGGAGGCCTGGTGGCGGAGGGCGCGGTGGTGCCCGAGGGAACGAGCCCCCTGCGGCAGGGGATTCCGATGTTCGGTGACCTGAGCGCGGACGGGAAGACACTGTTCATGCCCTACCAGCGCGTGGAGGCCGTGGCCATCATCGACGTGACCGGCGCCAGGCCTGTCATTAAAGGAACGATCGACCTGGCACCCGAGGGCTGTCTCAACGTGCATCAGGTGACGCTGCTGCCCGAGGGCGACAAGGCCCTGGCGGTGTGCGAGGGAGATCACGTGGGACCGGGAACGCTGCACGTGTTGGCGCTGAAGACGGGCGAGGTCACGAAGACGGTGCGGGTGGGCATCTACCCGGACTCGGTGGGCATCTTGAGGAGAAGGCCATGAGGGCGTGGGCGTGGGTAGCGGTCCTGGGGGTGGGGGTGGGGTGTGGAGGGCCCACGCCGGCACGGGATTTCGGGGAAGCGCTCTTCAAGGATCCCAAGCTCTCGGACAGCCAGTACAACGCCTTCTCGTGCGCCACGTGCCACGCGACGAGCGCGGCCGAGGCCGAGGCGAAGCTGTACACGGGCCTGTCCTTGGAGGGTGCCGCGTCGCGGCCCAACTGGTGGGGCGGCTACGAGGTGCGGCTCATCGACGCGGTGAACTTCTGCTACACGGCCTTCATGCGGGGCACCACGCCCCTGGAGGACGAGGACCCCAAGAGCCGCGCGCTCTACGAGTACCTGGTGAGCCTGAGCCCCCAGAGCACCGCGCCCGCCCAGCCCTTCACGCTCGTGCGCGACATCACCGAGGTGCCGCGCGGGGACAAGACGCGGGGCGAGGAGGTGTACCGCGCCGCGTGCCAGGACTGTCACGGCACGCGCAGCACCGGCGACGGGCGGCTGACCCCGCTGGCGCCCGTGCTGCCCGAGGTGGCCCGGGACTACGCCCAGCTCTTCCCCAACGCCACGCCGGGGCTCGTCTTCATCGAGAAGGTGCGACACGGCCGCTTCTTCGGCGTGGGCGGGAACATGCCGCCCTACAGCCTGGAAGCCCTGTCGGATGCCGACCTGGGCGCACTGCTCTCCTACCTCGGTCTGTGATGCCAACGGCGAGTGCGAGGCCTCGGGCACTCGCGCGCCGTCAGTGTTCACCCCTGTTGTCTGTCTTCCGCGCCCAGCGGCCGGACTGAAGCCAGTCATGTTAGAAAATCCCGGACACCACGTTACCGGGGGGAAGACAGACATGATGGGCACGTCCATGGAGCAGTACGCGGAGCCGTCGTTCAACGCCGCCCAGGAATTGCAGCGGCGGCAGGCCCTGGTGGGGCCGCGCGACACCACGCGGGGCTTTCTCTTCCTCACCGCGCTGGACGTGGTGAAGACGCAGTTGGGCAAACACGCCCACGAGCGGTGCCTCCGGGCGGTGGGCCACACCGCCTTCACCGCCTTCTTCAGCTACCCGGTGTCCGCCTTGCTCGCGTTGAGCTACGCGGCGGCGCAGGAGTTGAGCCTGGAGCAGGGCGGCTTCACCCAGGCCCTGCAGCACCTGGGCTTCCGCGTGGCGCCGCGCTTCCTCGAGTCCACCACGGGCAAGATGTTGATGTCGCTGGTGGGGCGCGACCCCCGGCGCCTGCTGGAGAGCCTGCCCACGGCGTACAAGACGGCGTGGGACCATGGCGGCTGCGCGCTCAAGTGGCTCGGGCCCAAGAGCGGCCGGCTCACGTACACCAACGCCCTGCCGGCGCCCTACTTCGCGGGCTCGGTGCAGCAGATCCTCTTCTCCGCGCGCCTGCGGGGCCAGGTGCTCAGCCGCCAGGTGACCCTGACGGAGAGCACGGTGGACTTCGCCTGGGAGTAGCGCGCCCGGGCGGACCCAGGCGGCGCCGGGGGGCTCACGCCACGCGCGAGTGCCCCGCGCCCGGGGAGGCATGCGGGTAGCGGCCCGAGGCGAGGGACCAGTCGATGTTGGCGCGCATCCACCGGCGCAGGCCCAGCACCAGCCGGGACACGGCGGCGTCGTGCTCGCCGAACGAGGGCAGGCTCGTCTCGCGCACGAGGAAGCAGCGCACGGAGGTGTCGTGCATGCGCACCGCCAGGTCCAGCGCGTCGCGCAGCGTGAGTCCGCGCTCCTCGCGCAGCGAGGACACCAGGTTCGGGTGGAAGGCGTCGCGCGTGTCCTGGGGGAAGGAGAACAAGTCGTTGGCCCAGGCGATGGCGTCCGTGGCCGTGGTCATCAGCCGCGCGAGCGCCGGGTGGGCGAGCACCTCGTCGGGCAGCACGAAGCCCTCCACGGCCTCCACCTGGGTGAACACCATGGACGTGCCCACCGACAGGCGGCGCAGCGCGATGTACGACGCCACGTCCAGGTGCCGCTGCTCGCCGCGCGCCTGGGCCTCGCGCCAGGTGCCGTGGAAGTAGGCGCGGCACGCCTCCACGAAGCGCCACAGCCACGCGCGCGGCATGCGCTCGGCCATGCGCGCGCGCAGGTCCCCGAGCAGCCCCAACAGCGGCGGCGCGTCCGCCGCGGGCACGGCCCCCTGCAACACCGCCAGGGCCCGCCAGTTCTGCTCGCGCACCCAGGCCGCGCACACCTCGCCCTCGTCCACCGCGTCGTCCCAGGCGAAGTTCCAGATGAGGAAGTCGAGCGCCACCCGCAGCCGCTCGGGGCAGGCCGAGGGGTGGCAGCGCGCCAGGAGCTCCGGGAAGCGCGCCGCGCGCAGCTTCTCCAGGAAGGCGGGCCGGGCCTGCGCGCCCAGGTACAGCGCCCAGCGCGCCAGCGCCTCCTCCTCGAGCCGCGGCAGGAGCGGATGCGTTTCCTGGGGAAAGGGACAGAACAACGTGGGTGGCGAATAGGCGATCATCGTGGCTCCCCCCGACTGCGCGTCTGTTGAGGGAAGGCGCGTTCTGCAAGGAGTGGTCCCCCCGCGTGTACCCGCCTCATCCCTCCCCCGGGGACGGGGGTGGACGTCTGGCTTCGTGGGATATCCGTCGCGGCCGGGCTCGCCAGCGGGAGGTGGCCGTGACCCGGCGGGGCCCCCGCCACCCGCCCGGCCCCAGGGCCGGGTCTCCGCCCACTCCTGGACGCCCGCGTCCGGCGCGAGGCGCGAGCGAGGCCCCACCGCTGTCCGGGAGTGAAAGGGCCATCACCCCCCGGCCGGAGCCCGGCGGATTCCGGAGGCCCGGGGGGCGGTTCACCAGCGACCCGGGGCCGCGTGCCTCCTCCTCGGCCAGCGGGCCAGGGCGGGCAGGGCTCGTCCGCCCGCTCGCCGCCCGCCCGTTCTCCTTTGGAAGGGACGACCTACCTTGGGGGAATTCATCAACGAGCGCTCAGGCGCGAGGAGCACCACCATGACCAAGACCATTCGCACCCCGACCTTCGTCGTGTCCGAGCCTGGCCAGTCCGATCGCCGCGAGGAAGAGGCGCGCCAGGACAAGAAGTTGCCGGTGAAGAGCGAGCTGCCCACCACCGGCGTGCGCTACGGCCACGCCCATTCGCAGACCGAGGAGCGCTACCAGCAGCGCCGCGCCGAGTTCGAGATGAAGAAGCGCCTGCAGGCCCAGGAGGAGCAGCAGGCCCAGGTCCAGGCGAAGGAGGAGGTGGAGGAGCGGCAGGCCCAGGAGGTCCCCGAGCAGGAGGCCGCCGAGGTCTCCGCGCCCGAGCGCGTGAAGGAGCTGGCGCTCGAGGCCGTGCGCAGCGTGGTGGACGCCGCCAAGGAGGCCGTGCACGGCCACCCCATCGCCGGGGCGCGCAAGCTCGCCGGGGACGCGGTCAACGGGGCGCGCAAGGTGGCGCGCGAGGTGACCAATCGCTCGGGCGGCAAGCAGTAGGCCCCTGGTCGGCGGGCCCTCGCCCGCCGCCCACACCGTGAGCACCTTGGAGAGACCTGTCTGGAGGAATCATACATGTCCCGTCGACTCACGGTGTTGGTGACCGGCGCCACTGGAAACCAAGGTGGCGCGGTGTCCCGTCTCCTGCTGCAGCGTGGACACCACGTGCTCGCGCTCACCCGCCACCCCCAGGAGCTGGCGGCCCGGGAGCTCGGGAAGCTGGGCGCGGAGGTGGTGCAAGGGGACTTCGATGAGCCCGAAGCGCTGGAGCAGGTGATGTCGGGCGTGGACGCGGTGTTCGCCATGGCCACGCCCGCCGCGGGCCTGGAGGACGAGGTCCGGCACGGGCGGCACCTGGTGGACGCGGCCAAGTTCGCGCGCGTGCCCCACTTCGTCTACTCGTCCGTCGCGGGGGCGGATCAATCCACGGGCGTGCCGCACTTCGAGACGAAGCACGTGGTGGAGCAGCACCTGCGCGCCAGCGCCCTGCCCTACACCATCCTGGCGCCCGTCTTCTTCATGGAGAACTTCGTGGGCCCGCTGTTCGCCCAGCGCATGCACGAGGGCGTGCTGTCCCTGCCGCTGCCGCCCCACCGGGGTTTGCAGATGGTGGCGCTCAAGGACCTGGCCGCGCTGTGCGTGCAGGTGATGGAGCTGGGCGAGGAGTACTTCGGCCGGCGCATCGAGGTCGCCTCGGACGAGGTGACGGGCGAGCAGGCCGCGGCGCTCATCTCCTATATCGCCGAGCGGCGCCTGCGCTACGAGGAGGTGCCGCTGGAGGCGGTGCGCTCGCGCAGCGAGGACCTGATGCGCATGTATGAGTGGTTCGCGCACGAGGGCTACCACGTGCCCATTCCACTGCTGCGCCAGGACTACCCGCGGGTGGGCTGGCACACCTTCGAGGACTGGGCGCGCACGCAGGACTGGAACGCGCTGCTGGGCACCACTTGGCGGGGCGGCACCGCGGCCGAGCCCGCCCTCACCTGACGGCAAGGAAAGCACCCATGTCTCGTCCCATGTCCCCGCGTCCACTCCGTCCCCTGCTCGCGCTGACGGCCCTGGCCGTGGGATGCGTCACCACGCCCACCCTGCGCCCCACCGCCGAGGCGTCCACCACGGCCCAGGGCGTACCCGTGTCCCAGGAGGAGGGGGTGCGGCTGGTGGCGCGGGGAGACGCCTGGAGGGGCGTGCCCTCGGACCTGGGGCGCGTGATGACCCCGGTGCAGGTGCGCCTGGAGAACCACGGCGAGCGCCCCCTGCGCATCGACCCCGCGGACTTCACGCTCGTGGGGGGCTCGCGCTTCGAGTACGCCGCGCTCCAGGGCGAGCAGATCCGGGACGAGAGCCTGACGGGCGTGGGCGGCTCAGGGGACGCGGGGACGCAGAACGGCGTCACCGCGCGGCCCGGGACGGCCTTCGCCTGGGGACCGTGGTTCCGGGGCACCGGCTGGTACAGCCCCATGTACGATCCCTTCTTCAGCCCGTACTCCTATTGGGGCATGGCGCCGCCCGAGCCCCTGCCCACGCGGGACATGCTGCGCGAGGCGCTGCCCCAGGGCACGCTGCCACCGGGCGGCAGCCTCACGGGCTTCCTCTACTTCCAGGGCGTGGGGGAGCGGGAGCGCCAGGTCACCCTGCGCGCGCGCCTCGTGGATGCCCGCACGGGCGAGGCGTTCGGCACGCTCGAGATTCCCTTCGACGTCCGGTCCTGAGTCGCCGGTCCGAGCGTCTCCACTCCGAGCTTCTCCTCGGGGCGCCCCCCGCGCCCCGGTCCTGCCTTCCGCGCGCCTAGTGCAGCAGCGCGGGGCGTTCCATGAACAGCGGCGGATGCGGCAGGAGCGAGTCCTCGCCGATGCGGCCCAGCTTGCGGCGCAGCGCCTCGCCCTTGAACGGCAGACCGAAGGCGGGGGCCACCAGGCACAGATCGAACGCCCCCTCCACGAGCGGCACCAGGCCCACCAGCGCCACCCACCGTCCCGGTCCGGAACTGCGCGCCAGCCCGCCCACCACCAGCGAGGCGCCCGTCAGAATCCGCGTCCAGCGCCCCGATCTCGAAGCCAGCCATCCCATCAGCATTCACACACCTCCCGTATGTCTCGAAAGATGGGCATGCGCCTGGAGGGACGGCACCCGAGACCCGCGCCTCGCGCCCTCCGTGCACCGGTCAACGCCGGTGCCTCGCCCGGCTGCCCTCCCAGTGCCCGAAGCCCCGGGGCGTCCCTATTTTGAGACGGGCGGGAACAAACGGGAGGAGGGCACGGCCTATGGTGGAACCCTCGGAGCTGCGCACGGGCATGCCGGTGTTCACCCATCGCGGGGAGAAGCTCGGCTACGTCGTCGAGGTGACGGACGCGGAGTTCATCGTCGAGCGGGGCATGCTCGTCTGGCGCAAGGGCTACGCGGTGCCCCTGGATGACGTGCGGGAGATCGTCGCCGACGAGGTGTACCTCCACCACGGCCCGGACAGCCTGCTGTCGGGCCCCCGGGAGATCGCGCCCACGGCGCGCCGCACCACGCACTGAGCCGCGGCTCAGGCCTCGAGGTCCAGGCGCCGCGCGGCGTCGTCTCCCCGCACGCCCTGGTACACGTGCCACGCGGCCACCAGATCCTGCCAGGCGGGCCGCATGCCGCCGAAGATGGTGACCTCGGCCACGTCCCGGCGGCCCGGCGCCGCGCCGGCCAGCACCGCGCCGAGCGCCGTGGGCACGGGCGCCTCGCCCAGCACGGCGGCACGCGCGGGCGCGTCACAGAAGAAGGAGGACTGGCGCAGGAGCCCCGGCGCCACCTCGGCCCGACCCGGCCCCTGCGCGCCCAGGGCGGAGATGTGCGTCCCCGCGCGCACCATGCCGGGAAACAGCAGGGGCTCGGCCGAGCCGGTGGCGGTGATGACGACGTCCGCGTCCTCCACCGCCTCCTCCACGGACATGGCGGGCCGCACCGGCAGGTTGAGCGCCTTGTACATGCGGGCGGCGAAGTCCACCCCCCGCACGGGCTGCGCGTCGTACACGCGCACGTGTTGCAGGCCGCGCACCAGCCGCAGGCTCTTGAGCTGCATGGACGCCGAGGGCCCCGCGCCAATCAACGCCACGCGCGAGGCATCCGGCCGGGCGAGCACGTCCGCGGCCAGCGCCCCCACCACGCCCTGGGCCAGGGCCGCCAGGTGCCCGGCCTCCATCACCGCCAGGAGCGCCCCGGTGTCCCGCGCGTACAGGTGCACCACGCCCCGTCCGTCTCCATGCTCGACCTTCACGCTGCACGCGGGAATCCCCGGCAGCGCGCCGGGCAGGGACACCTGGAGCCCCCCCGCGAGCCCCGTGGCGACGGAGGCGGGCGGCGGCTCGTCTCCCGGGCGCGTGGAGTCGGCGCGGAACGCCGCGCGCATCTCCTCCAGGAGGGTGAGGGCATCCATGGCGTGCTGCACATCGGTGCGGGTCAAAAGAAGCGTGCTCATCGCGGGCCACCCTAGCCGGTTTCCCCCCGCCACCGGGGCCCACTGTTCACCCGTGAGCGGATGGACCCGCGAGGGGAACGGCCGGGCGCCCACGGGCGTCGCGTCCGGTAGGGCCGGAAGAGGCCGGAGCGTTCCCCCATGGACATCTTAGGGCCGGGGGGGCCCACTCCGGGGGAGTGCGCGCATGCAGGAGCAGGAATCATTGGCGGCCCGCCCGCCGCATGGCATGGGCGGCCAGGCAAGCACCGCGCTGGGGCGCTTTCTGCGGACGCACGGGGACGCCGTGCGGGCGGAGTGGGCCTCCACCTTGAGCGAGCGCGCACCGGACCTGGCCCTCGAACGCACGCTCTTGTACGACGCCCTGCCCGGCTTCCTCGCGCGCCTGGCGGACGCGACGCCCGCGCCGGGCGATGGCGCCCCCGAGCCCCAGCCCTGCTCCGACGAGCACGCCCTTCAGCGGCTGGAGCAGGGCCTGAGCCTGGAGCACGTCGTCCTGGAGTACACGCTGCTGCGCCGCGCCCTGCACCGGGGCATGCTGCGCGTGGGGCTCCAGCCCGGCCTGGACGAGTTGGAGTGGCTCCACGAGGTGCTGGACCGGGGGCTGGCGCGGGCCACCGCCCTCTACACCCATGTCCACGAGCGCATGCTCGAGGCGCTCGAGCGCGTGTCCGAGGCCACCCTGGCGAGCGAGGACCTCGACGGCTTCCTCCCCAAGTTGCTGCGGGTGCTCCAGGACGCGGTGCCGCCGGTGGACGGCGCCTCCATCCTCCTGCGCGAGGGGGACGGACTGCGGCTGCGCGCGGCGGTGGGCGTGGGCGCCAACGAGGCCCTGGCCATGGGCGTGCAGCTGGGCCTGGACGAGGGGGTGAGCGGCCATGTGGCCCACGCGCGCCGGCCGCTGCTCGTGCACGAGGCCGCGCGGCATCCGGAGCTGCGCTCGGAGCTGGTGCGCCAGTTGGGCGTGCGCGCCGCCTACAGCGTGCCCCTGGAGCACGAGGGCGCGCTCGTGGGGGTGGCGCACATGTGCTCGCGCACCGTGTTCGACTTCAGCCCGTCGGATCAGCTGCTCTTCCGCGTGATCCTGACACGCGCCACCAACTTCATCGTGCAGGCGGAGCTGGCCGGGCGCGAGCGTCAGGCCCGCGCCTCCGCCCAGCGCTCGCTGGCCCAGCTGGCCACGCTGCTCGAGGCCTCCCCGGTGGGCATTGGCCTCCTGGACCGGGAGCTGCGCGTGCAGCACGTCAACGAGGCGCTGGCCCGGCTCAATGGCCCGCCCGTGGCCGAGCACCTGGGCCGCACGCTGCGCGAGGTGGCGCCGCCCTGGGCCGCCGAGCTGCTCGAGCCCCTGTTCCACCAGGTGCTGGACACGGGCCAGCCGGTGTCCAACCACGAGTTCTCACGTCCCCCGCGGCCCGGCGTGGCCGCGTCCCACTGGCTGGGCAACTACTACCCGGTGCGCGGCGGGGAGGGCGCGGTGGTGGGCCTGAGCTGCGTGGTGGTGGACATCACCCGCCAGAAGGAGGTGGAGACGGCCCTGCGCCGCTCGGGCGAGCTGCGCGAGCAGCTCATCGGCGTGGTGGGGCATGACCTGCGCAACCCCCTCAGCGCCATCAGCGCCTCGGCCACGCTCCTGCGGCGCGACGGGACCCTGAGCGCCGCCTCCCAGCGGGGCGTGGAGCGCATCCGCACCAGCGCGGCGCGCATGGCGCGCATGCTCAATGACCTGCTCGACTTCGCGCGCAGCACCCACGGCGGCCTGCCCGTGCAGCGCGAGCGGGTGGATCTGCACGAGCTCTGCCGGGGCGCGCTGGAGGAGCTTCAGGTGGCCCATCCCCGGCGGCGCCTGGAGCTGGAGACCCGGGGCCATGGCGGGGGGTGGTGGGACCCGGACCGGCTCGTCCAGGTGGTGGGCAACCTGGTGGGCAACGCCCTGCACCACGGCGACCCGGACGCGGCGGTCCACGTGCGCGTCCAGGACCTGGGCGATGACGTGGCCCTGTCCGTGCACAACGAGGGCGAGCCCATTCCGGCCGCGCTCCAGGCCACGCTCTTCCAGCCCTTCCGGCCGGGCACCACGGGCAAGGCCGCGCGGCGCAGCGTGGGGCTGGGGCTCTACATCGTGCAGCAGGTGGCGCGAGCGCACGGCGGCGCGGTGGAGGTCCACTCCGCGCCGGGTGAGGGCACCACCTTCACGGTCCGACTGCCGCGGGGCACCGACCCCGCGGGGACCTGACTAACGGCCGTGCCGGCGATGCTGGGAGCGCACGGGCACCGGTACCGGCTGGAGGTGCCCGCCCGACTGATCGTCCTCGTCCCGCACCCCGGCGCGCGCCAGGTGCTTGTCCAGCCGGCCCAGGAGCATGAGCCCCGCCATGCGGAAGTCCGACACGAACGACCACAGCGGGTACTTGAAGGACGCCGGGCGGTTCTTCTCCACGAAGAAGTGGCTCACCCAGGCGAAGCCGTAGCCCGCGAGCGTCGCCGGGAACAGCAGCCCCGCGTTGCCCGTGGCCACCGCCGACCCCGCGGTCAGCACCGCGAGCGACGTGCCGAGGAAGTGCAACCAGCGCGTGCTCGGCAGGGCATGCTCGCGCAGATAGAACGGCCAGAACTCAGCGTAGGTCGGGATTCGCTCAGTCATAGATGGATTCTGCTTCCGGATCCGCCCCGTTCGTCAACCCTCGACGCTCGGACTTTGGCGCTTCGGCATCATTCGTCCTAGGCTGGAAAGGGCCTCGGGGGAGATGCAACGTGAACGACTGGACGCCCAAGCCCATTCCCGCCGCCTCGCTCTCCCGGCTCTCCCTGACCCCCGAGGAAGGTTTCGTCCTGTCCCGGCTGGACGGCAGCACCCCGGTGCGCCACCTCACGGCCCTCACGGGCCTGCCCGCCGAGCGCATCCAGGCCATCCTCGCGCGGCTCATCGCCCAGGGCGCGCTGCTCGACCCGCCCCCGCCCCCCTCCCCGGTGCGTCCCCCGACCGCCGAGGTCATGCCCCCGCCCGAGCTCGCCTGCCCACCCGAGGCGGCCGAGGCGGCCCCCGAGGCGGCCGAGGACCCGGGCGAGGCCGAGGACGAGGCCGCCATGGGCACCTTCCGGCAGCTCTTCGAGCGGCGGCTGCACCCCCTGGCGGCCGATGAGCGGGCGCGGCTCGCCCGGGAGTCCGCGGACCCCGAGCTGTCCGCGCTGTGCTTCGACCCCGTGCCCGCCGTCATCCACTCGGTGATGGAGAACACACGGGTGGGGCTCGCGCACGCGCGGCTCATCGCCCGGCACCACGCCAACCCCGTGGGCCTGGAGGCCCTGTGCGGCCGCGCCGCCTTCGCCGCGGACGCGGGGGTGCGCCGCTGGCTCGTGCGCAACCCCCAGCTGCCCGCGAGCCTCTTCCGGCGCCTGTGGGCCGGGCGTCGGCTGATGGAGCAGTTCAAGGTGGCGGGGGACCGGGACGTGCCCGAGGGCACCCGCCGCACGGCCCGCGAGGTGCTGCGCGCGCGCTTCACCACCGCGCCCGCCGAGGAGCGCGTGGAGCTCATCCTCCTGACCGAGGGCCGCGTGCTCACCGCGCTCTCGGGCCTGCCGGTGGACGGCAAGACGGCCTCGCTGCTCTGTGGCCGCGTCTACCGCTCGCCTGGCCTCATCCAGAACCTCGCGCGCTGGAGCGCCGCGCCCCCCGTGCTCATCGCCCACCTGCTCAAGCAGGAGGCGGTGCGCCGTCAGCCCCAGCTGCGCCTGCTCCTGCAGCGCCACCCCAACGCCCCGGCCGACGCCCGCCGGGAGTAGAGCCCCCTTCCCCGAGTCCGTCATGAAGAAGCCGAAGCCCGCCACCATCGACGCCTACATCGCCGCGCTGCCCGAGGCGGTCCGACCCATCGCCACCCAGGTGCGCGAGGCCATCCGCGAGGCCGCGCCCGACAGCGAGGAGACCATGAAGTACGACATGCCGACGTTCAAGCTCGCCGGCGAGTCACTCATGTACTTCGCCGTCTGGAAGAAGCACGTGGGCCTCTATGCCATCTACCCCGGGGCGGAGGACTTCGAGGCCCGGGTCGGGCCCTACCGCGCCGAGAAGGACACGCTGCAGTTCCCCCTGAACCAGCCCCTGCCGCGCGAGCTCATCACCTACGTGGTGCACGCCCAGCGCGCCCGGCTCGCGCTCAAGAAGTGAACGCGCGGCCCTCGAGCGCCTCGATGGCGGCGCGCACATCCGGGGGCACGGGCACCTTGGCGTGGTCCGTGTAGCGCAGCACCACGAGCACCGTGCCGCCGCGCGCGTAGCGCACGCCCGTGTTCACGTCGTCCACCGCGTACTCCATGGTGATGCTGGTGGTGCCGATGCGGGTGACCCGCACCCCCGCCTCCAACTCCGCCGGGAAGGTGACCGGGCGCAGGTAGTCCACGTTCGCCGTGGCGATGATGGGCCCCAGCCCGTCGTCCAACCGCCGCATGTCGGGCCGCACCAGCCCCACGCGGATCATGTACGCGATACGGGGCGCCTCGAACCAGGTGAGGTAGCGCGCGTTGTTCACGTGGCCGTAGGCATCCAGGTCCACCCAATGGATGGGAAAGCGCACGGAGACGGGGAAGTCGTTCATGGGGCCCATGCACCACGGGCCGACCCGGCGAGGCAACCCGAAACCGCTCCCTCGCTCGCCTGCTCTTCAAACCTGACCCGGGGGAGTTGACCCGGACGCGGCGCCTGCGAGAGCGTGCCCGCACCGTGACAGCACCCGAGCCCGCGCCGCCCGCTTCGAGCCCGCAAGAAGACCCCTCCCGCACGGAGCCCGTGCTCTTCGTGCCCTCGGGCACATCCTCGGGGACGCCTTCGGGCACCACGACGCGGCCCAAGCGGCACGCGGACATGGTGAAGTGGCTGCACCCCGCGCAGCTCATCCGCACGGGCCTGGACGCGCTGGTGGCCGCCGTGTTCGGCGCCCGCGCGGACCACCGCCTCATCGAGGCCGTGGTGCGACCCCAGCCGCTCTACTTCGACTACTCGTCGGAATCCGAGCAGGCCGCGGGCGAGGACTTCTGGCTCGACTACGTCTCGGACACCGGCGACGGGTGGAACCCCACGTACGCCGTGGCGCGACTGCTCGCCCAGCCCTCGCTGTCGCTGGAGGATGGCACGGGCCAGACGCATGCCCTCCCGCGCGGCCGCATCCTCGTGCTCGGCGGCGACCAAGTGTACCCCGGCGCCAGCCGCGACACCTACGAGGAGCGCCTCGTGCAGCCCTATGAGGAGGCCATGGCGCGCTCGCCCGCGCCCAGTCCGGACCTGTTCGCCATTCCCGGCAACCACGACTGGTACGACGGCCTGTCCTCCTTCATGCGGCTGTTCTGCGCCAACCGCTGGCTGGCCGGGCGGCGCACGCGCCAAAGCCGCAGCTACTTCGCGCTCAAGCTGCCCCAGGGCTGGTGGCTCGTAGGCACCGACGTGCAGTTGGAGAACGACATCGACGTGCCCCAGGTGGAGTACTTCCGCCAGCTCGCCACGCACATGGGGCCCACCGACCGCGTCATCCTCTGCAACGCCGAGCCGGCGTGGATCCTCGCCGCCACGAGCCACCGTCCCCGCGGCTACCTGGAGAACAACCTGGACTACCTCCAGGAGAAGGTGTTCGGCCGCCGCATCAGCCTGTTCCTCGCGGGCGACCTGCACCACTACCGGCGGCACGAGGACCCCGACGGCCGGCAGAAGATCACCGCCGGGGGCGGCGGGGCCTTCATGCACCCCACCCACACGCCCAAGGCGGACCAGCTCCGCGACGGCTACACGCTGCGGAAGAGCTTCCCGGACGAGCGGACGTCTCGGAAGCTCGCGCGGCAGAACCTGCTGCTCATCCGCCACAGCCCGCTGTTCGGCTTGCTCACCGGCGCGCTCTACCTGCTGCTCGCGCTGGCCACGTTCACCGAGCTGGGCCACCACGGCCTGGACCGCGTCCCCGACGCCGTGCGCATGGTGGCCGCCTCCATCGTGCACCGGCCCTGGTCGCTCGTGCTGGGCCTGGGCACCCTGGGCGGGATGATCGCCCTGGCGGATCCCGCCTTCGGCCGCCACCGCATGCTCGCGGGCCTGCTGCATGGGAGCGCGCACATCGCCGCGGCCTTCGGCGTGGCGTGGACCTCGCTCTACTTCATCGTCAGCGGGCTGGGCATCTGCGCCGGGGGGCCGGAGATGGGCGTCGCGTTCCTCGACCCCACCGAGGCGGGCTGCGCGGGCTGGGTGCCCCTGTGGACCAAGTTCTTCCTCGGCTGCGGGCTCACCTTCCTGGGCGGCTTCCTCGTGGGCCCGTTCATCATGGGGCTCTATCTCACCGTGAGCGTGAACGTCTTCGGCACGCACTCCAACGAGGCCTTCATCTCGCTGGCCATTCCCGACTGGAAGAACTTCCTGCGCCTGCGCATCGAGCGCTCGGGCCAGCTCACGGTGTACCCCGTGGGCCTGGAGCGGGTGCCGCGCCAGTGGCGCGAGACGGACGCCGGCCCCTACGCCCCCGCCTACGAGCCGGACGACCCCAAGGCCACCGCCCCCGTGCTCATCGAGCCCCCCATCCGGGTGCGTCCCCGGGGCTGAGCCTCCGCGCCGCTCCTCCGCTCGGAGGGCGAGCCGCCTTTTCGCGCAACGCCCGCCCCCGCCCGGCATCCCACGGGTTTCAACGCGCGGAGGAGGTCGGCATGGAGACGCGGAAGATTGGCGCGCTCGAGGCGTCGGTGGTGGGACTGGGCTGCAACAACTTCGGCTGGCGCCTGGACGCCGGGGCCACGAAGACGGTGGTGGACACCGCGCTCGACGCGGGCATCACCTTCTTCGACACGGCGGAGATCTACGGCAACGGCCTGAGCGAGGAGTTCCTCGGCCGGGCGCTCGGCGCGCGTCGGAGCCAGGTGGTGATCGCCACCAAGTTCGGCGCCCGCCGCGACGCGCCTCCCGGCAAGGGCGCGCGCCCCGAGGCCATCCGCGCCGCTGTCGAGGGCAGCCTCCAGCGCCTGGGCACGGACCACATCGACCTGTACCAGCTGCACGTGCCGGACCCCGAGACGCCCATCGCGGACACGCTGGGCGCGCTGGACGAGCTGGTGCGCGCGGGCAAGGTGCGGGAGATCGGCTGCTCGAACTTCTCGGCGGCGCAGCTGCGCGAGACCGCCGCGGGGGTGAAGCCGGGCGCGGCGCGCTTCGTGAGCGTGCAGAACGAGTACAACGTCCTGCACCGCGAGCCCGAGCCCGAGGTGATTCCCGAGATGCAGCGCACGCACCTGGCGCTGCTGCCCTACTTCCCGCTGGCCAGCGGTCTGCTCACGGGCAAGTACCGCCCGGGCCAGGTGGCGCCCGCGGGCAGCCGCCTGAGCGAGGGCGGACTCGCCGACCGCTTCCGCACCGAGGCGAACGTCGCGCGGGTGGAGGCGCTGCACCGCTTCGTGGAGTCGCGCGGGCACACGCTCCTGGAGCTGGCCTTCTCGTGGCTGGTCGCCCGGCCCACGGTGGCGTCGGTGATCGCGGGCGCCACCTCGGCCGAACAGGTGCGCGCCAACGTGGCCGCGGCGGGCTGGCGGCTCACCGCCGACGACCTGGCCCAGGTGGACGCCCTCATCCGGGCTTGAGACGAGAGGACACACACATGGCCAAGGGTTCTGTTTTCGGGGGCAAGGCCCAGGGGCTCCGGCTGGAGCGCATGGCCGCCTCACGCCTGTTCCGCGAGGGCTTCTTCCACAACACCACGGGCGTGGGCTCGGGGCTCAAGCCCGGCACGACGTTCTCCACGCTGGGCGAGTTCTTCCGCGGCGGCACCGCGCGCACGCCCCCGGGGCTCCTGCCCACGGACAGCCCGCTCGCGGCCTGGACGCGCCCCGCGGAGACGGGCCTGAGGGCCACGTGGCTCGGCCACTCCACGGTGCTCCTGGAGGTGGACGGCCTGCGCGTGCTGACGGATCCCGTCTGGGGCGAGCGCGCCTCGCCCTCGGCCTTCATGGGGCCCCGGCGCTTCCAACCCATGCCGGTGACGCTCGCCGAGCTGCCGCCCCTGGACGCGGTCATCGTCTCGCACGACCACTACGACCACCTGGACCACCCCACCATCCTGGAGCTGGCGCGCACGCCGGTGCCCTTCTTCACGTCCCTGGGCGTGGGCGCGCACCTGGAGGCCTGGGGCGTGCCCCCCGAGCGCATCACCGAGCTGGACTGGTGGGAGTCCGCCGAGATTGGTGGGGGCCGCATCACCGCCGCGCCCTCGCAGCACTTCTCCGGACGGGGCCTGGAGCGCAACCGCACCCTCTGGTCCTCCTTCGTCGTGGAGGGCCCGCGCCACAAGGTCTTCTTCAGCGGGGACACGGGGCTCACCGAGGAGTACGCGGAGATCCGCCAGCGGCTCGGCCCGTTCGACCTGGTGATGCTGGAGGTGGGCGCCTGGCACCCGTCCTGGGGCGACATCCACCTGGGGCCGGAGAACGCGCTCCAGGCGCTGGAGCTGCTCGGGGGCGGCCTGCTGCTGCCGGTGCACTGGGGCACCTTCAACCTGGCGCTTCACGCCTGGGACGAGCCGGCCGAGACCCTGGTGCGCCTGGGCGCCGAGCGCGGCACCCGCCTGGTGATGCCGCGCGCGGGCACCGCGGTCGAGCCCTCGCGGGTGGAGGGCGTCGACCCGTGGTGGCGCACCGTCACGCGACGGTGAGGATCTCCGCGCCCGTGTCCGTCACGAGCAGCGTGTGCTCGAACTGGGCCGTGCGGCTGCCGTCCGCCGTGACGGCCGTCCACCCGTCGTCCCACTGGCGGTGGTGCCAGTGGCCCAGGGTGATCATCGGCTCCACGGTGAACGTCATGCCCGGCTCCATGATCGTCTTGGCCTCCGGGTCGTAGTGGTGGGGAATCTGCAGCGAGCTGTGGAAGCGCTCGCCGATGCCGTGGCCGCAGTAGGCGCGCACCACGCCCATCTTGTGCGCGGTGGCGTGCGCCTCGATCGCCCGGCCAATGTCGTTGATGGGCCGGCCCGGCTTCACCGCCTCGATGCCGCGCATGAGGCACTCGCGCGTCACCTGCACCAGCCGCTGGCTGTCCTCGTCCACGTTGCCGACGAAGTACGTGGCCGAGCAGTCCCCGTGCACCCCATCCAGGTAGATGGTGATGTCCAGGTTGACGATGTCCCCGTCCTCCAGCGCCCGGTTGTCCGGGATGCCGTGGCAGATGACCTCGTTGACCGAGGTGCACAGGGACTTGGGGAAGCCGTGGTAGTTGAGCGGGCTCGGGTAGCCGCCGCGCTTGATGTACTCCTCGTGCGCGAGGGCGTCGATCTCGTCGGTGGTGATGCCGGGGCGCAGGAAGGTGCTCGTCACGTTCAGCACCTCGGCGGCGGCCTTGCAGGCGCGGCGCATGCGGGCGATGACGTCCGCGTTCTTCACCTCGGGCGGCAGCGGGCCCCGGGCGGGACGGCCCGTGGCGGCGTAGTCCGGACGCGGGATGTGGGCGGGGACCGGCCGCATGGGGCTGATGATGCCCGGCCGCACGCCCCGCGCGGGCGCGTCGGGACCGCGCCGACGGGCTTCCACGGTGTCCGCGCCCCGATGGCACTTCTTGTACTTGGAGCCACTGCCGCACCAACACACGTCGTTGGGCTTGGGCAGGACAGCGGGTGGGACTCGGGCGGTGGAGACGTCGGTCATGACAGGGAGCTATAACCGCTGGCTCCGGGCGAAACCACCCCCTGTGTGGGCCGCGTCCGCCCGCCCGCGGGTCAGTGGGGCACCCCTCCGGGGACGCACGGGGAGGACGTGCACCCGGGGACGGGGACCTCGAGTCCGGTGTCCGCGTCGTCTCCCGTGCCTCCCGGCAGCCCGTCCGCCCCGAGGCTCTCGACCCTGGCTCCTCCCTCGTGGAGCGAATAGGCGTAGGGGCGCCCCCAGGAGTCGACGAGGTGCTCGGCCCCCACCTGGTGCGCCGCGACGAGTGCCTGGAGCCCCTCCTGGAGGGTCGGGAAACGCTGGTGGGCCTCGTGGTAGCGCCGCAAGGCGTGCTGGAGGTTCTTGAGCCCGAGTCCGGTGGAGTCCTTGGCGAGGTCGGAGTGGTAGCGCTCCATGACCTGGATCATCCCGACGGCGAAGGCCGACCCGAGCAGCATGAGCACGCCCACCACGACGAGAAGGGGCCGGAGGTTCCGGCGGAGCCAGGGAGTCATTCTTGGAGGCTTATCAAGCCACGTGCCAACCCCTACCCTCCCGGGTATGCCACCGCGCCCCTACCGCATCGAGGTTCTCGACCCGGTCCTCGCCGACCTGCACCGTCGGCTCGACACGACCCGCTTCCCCGAGCCCCTGCCGGGAGCCCCCTGGGCCCACGGCGCCGACGTCACGTACGTGCGCGAGCTGTGCGCGCACTGGCGCCACAAGTACGACTGGCGCGTGCACGAAGCGGCGCTCAACCGCTGGCCGCAGTTCCTGTGCGAGGTGGACGGCGTGGACCTCCACTTCTGGCATGTCCGGGGCCAGGGGCCCGCGCCCGTGCCCCTGTTGCTCAGCCATGGCTGGCCCGGGTCCATCTACGAGTTCCACCACCTCATCGGCCCCCTGACGAACCCCGCCGGGCACGGCGGCGACGCGGCGGACGCCTTCGACGTGGTGATTCCCGCGCTGCCCGGCTTCGGCTTTGGCGGCAAGCCCCGGGACGAGGGCTGGAGTCCCAAGCGCATCGCGGCGGCGTTCGACCAGCTCATGACGCGGGAGCTGGGCTACGCGCGCTACGGCGCCCAGGGCGGGGACTGGGGCAGCCACATCACCATGGAGTTGGGCGTGAACCATGCCCCGCACCTGCTGGGCATCCACCTCAACATGGCCATGGCCACGCCGCCCGAAGGCCAGGAGGACACCGAGGAGTCGCGGGCCGCGCTGAAGGCGGGCGCGGAATGGGAGAAAGCCGAGGCCGCCTACAAACACCAGCAGGGCACCAAGCCGATGTCGGTCGCGCTCGGCCAGGCGGACTCCCCGGCGGGGCTCGCCGCGTGGATCGTCGAGAAGTTCCGGAGGTGGAGCGACTGCGACGGGGACGTGGAGCGCGTCTTCACCAAGGACTGGCTGCTCACGAACCTGATGTTCTACTGGGCGCCCAACAGCATCGCGAGCGCGGCCAACATCTACTTCGAGGCGAACCGGCGCGGGCCGGACCTGAGCTCGCCGGTGCGGGTGCCCACGGCGGTGGCGAACTTCCCCAAGGAGCTGCGGCCCATGCCCCGGAGTTGGCTGGAGGCGCGGTTCGACCTGCGGCGCTACACGAAGATGCCACGAGGTGGCCACTTCGCCGCCGTGGAGGCGCCGGAGCTGTTGCTCGAGGACGTGCGCGCGTTCTTCCGCACGCTCCGTTAGCCCTCGCTGAAGAGGTCCGCGTCCTCCGCCTCGCCGCCGGAGAGGCCGTCCGCGCCGAGGGTCCAAAGCAGGGGGCCCCACGGGTGGAGGGTATGCCCATAGGGATTCCCCCAGGGGTCGACGGGGAGCCGCTCGAGGAGTCCGGCCTTCACGAGCGGCTGGAAGCCCTCGGCCGTGGTGGGGTAGCGCTGATGGGTCGTGTGGTGTTGCTTCAAGGCATTCCGGAGGGTTCGGATGTCCATGCGCGCCCTGTCCACCTTCGCCTCGACGAGCATGGGGAAGGGATGGACGGAGAGCCAGGCAGCGAGGCACAGCAGGCCGCCCAGCACGAGGCAGGTCAGGAGGGCCAGGGTGGCCAGGACAAAGCGCACCACATCGCGCGCCCACGCCGTCCAGTTCGGCTTCGGGTGACTGGAGATCATGCCCCATGTTTTTCAAGCCCCAGGCCAGCGGCTCGTTCGAGAGACGTGCCTCCCGCGAGCCGCCGCATCTGTCCGGCGCCCCCGGAGCACCGATGACAATCCGTCAACGCGCGCGCGGGAGTGCCGTGGGCATGGGCGTGACAGTGCTTTTGGGAGCGTGGCTCACGGCGTGTTACGCATGGGACTCGGCCACGAGCGCCTGTCAGCGCACGCCCGCCTACTGCGCCACTCTCGCGGGCGAGGAGAGCGTGGTGCCGCTCGTGCGCGGCGGCGCCGAAGTCGCCTCGCTCTCGGCCGTCCACCGCCTGCTGTCTCGCGACACCCTCTCCCACGTGGAAGAGGCCCTCGTCGCCTGCGCCGAGTCCGCCAACGCCGAGGTCAACCTCCAGCACTTCGGTGGCCAGAGCCCGTCACGCCCACAGTGCCAGGAAGTCCTGCATGTCGACCCGTGCGGCGTCTCCGTGACGCGCGCCATGCGTCTGGGTCAGGAGAAGCACCACCTGGCGCTCCTGTGCGCCCAGGAGCAACTGGGCGCGCTCATCCCCGGACGCTTCGCCCTGGAGCCGCGCTACCGCCAGGACCCGGCCACCGGCCGCACCCACCTCGTCTCCGAGCAGGAGGCCCGCCGCCTCCTGCAGACGGGCTGCGGCGAGGACATCAAGGGCACCCTCCGCCCAGACGTCGTCCTCCACTCCGGCGACCCCCTTCTCGTCCAAGCCGTCTACGACTTCAAGTTCCCCTGTCCTTCGACCAATGAACCGTTTTGGCGGGAGTACATTGAAGGACCCCATCAGGGCGCCCATCAAGGTGCGGTATACGCCCGTCGGCTCCAGACAGAGGCGGCCCTCATCTCGCCCAGGTGGGGCGTGCATCGGAGAGTGCGACGACCATGACGCCCAACCTTCCGTACCTCCGCGTCCAGGCACGCAACGGAGAGTTCCTCGTCCGAGACGGCCTGAGCCTCTGCTTCTACATGCGACAGCCGCATGAGGACATCGCCGCGGCGGTCATGGAGGCGCTGGCGCACTACCTTCGCGCGGTGGGCGAGTCCGCGCTCGGCTGGTACGTGGACCCGGAAGGCGATTGGCAGGAGCTCGATGCCGCGGGCTGGGCGTACATCCATCAGCACATGAGGGACAGCAGTCCGCTCCTCACGCTCAAGGACACGCCAGGCGGCGCGGGTCCCTACCGCTTCGAGTACCACGGCAAATCACCCCACACGCCCCTCGTCCTCCAGGAGCCCGATGCGGTCAGCGCCGTCGAGTTCTGGCTGCCCACGGAGATCCTGCACGAGCGCGGTTCGCCCTGGGTGCGGGAGTTGGCGCTGGAGCTGGGTGCCCGCCTGCCGTTCACCTCGGGACACGTGGGACTGTCGTTCAACGCCTTGGATCAACTCGCGGGCGTGTCGCGCGAACTCCTGCCGTGGTGCTTCCGCCATCCCGGCATGAGTCCGAGAGAGAGTGAACGGCTCTCCTGGAAACTCGGCACGCGAGTGCCGGGCGTGCACTGGCTCACATTCCTGAGCCAGCCCGTGCTCGGCGAACTGGGCGGCGCCTCGGGGCTGCGCGCCCGCCTCGTCTCTCCCGGCATCTCCGTGCACGAGCTCGACCCCCAGCGTGTCCTGCTCACCCTGGGCGCCGAGCCCGACGCCGGTGACACCTCCTCGGGCCACCCCCTCCCCTTGCATCGAGAGGTCGCTCGCCTCCTGGAGCCCTGGCTCTTCCACCGCCCACTTCCCTGGGGTGGCTTCTCCCCCGAGGACCTGCGCCGCTGGGAGCGCCGCTTCCTCGACTGAGCATGCGCTCGACCCTTTCGCCAAGACGTCGTTGGTTTTGGAAGACATGGGCTCTGAGCACCCTGGTGACGGGGTGTTACGCGTGGGACTCGGCCACGAGCGCCTGTCAGCGCACGCCCACCTGGTGCGCCAGCGTCGCGGGCGAGGAGAGCGTGGTGCCCCTCGTGCGCGGCGGCGCCGAAGTCGCCTCGCTCTCGGCCGTCCACCGCCTGCTGTCTCACGCCACCCTCGCCCAGGTGGAAGAAGCCCTCGTCGCCTGCGCCGAGTCCGCCCACGCCCAGGTCAACCTCCAGCACTTCGGCGGCCAGAGCCCGTCACGCCCACAGTGCCAGGAAGTCCTCCACGTCGACCCGTGCGGCGTCTCCGTGACGCGCGCCATGCGCCTGGGACAGGAGAAGCACCACCTGGCCCTCCTGTGCGCCCAGGAGAAGTTGAGTTCGCTCATTCCGGGACGCTTCGCCCTGGAGCCCCGCTACCGCCAGGACCCGGCCACCGGCCGCCCCCACCTCGTCTCCGAGCAGGAAGCCCGCCGCCTCCTACACACGGGCTGCGGCGAGGACCTCAAGGGCACCCTGCGCCCCGATGTCGTCCTCCACTCCGGCGACCCGCTCCTCGTCCAGGCCCTCTACGACTTCAAGTTCCCCTGCGACGCGAGTACCACCCCTTCATGGAGGCGGTACCCCCCAGGGCATGTTCACGCGGGAAAGAGCCAGGGCGACGTCTACCGTGCCATGTTCGCTGCCCCGACGGCGCTTGTCGCTCCTCGATGGGGAGTCCTCCCATGAATCCCATTCCCCAGATCAGATGCCATGCGAAGAATGGCGCGCTCGTCGTCAGGGAAGGCGTGAGCATCTGCTTCTATCTGCGCCAGCACCATCGGGACCTCCGCCCGGCGATCCTCCAGTCGTTGGACACCTACCTGCGCGCGGTGGGGCACGGCTCACTCGGTTGGTACACGGACGCCGAGGGTGATTGGCAAGAACTCGATCCGACGGGCTGGGCGGCCGTCCACCAAGAACTGGACCAGGACACGGCCTTCCTCCACCTGACCGACACGCCGAACGGAGCCAGCCAATACGCTGTCGACTACCGAGGAATGGAGGTCCATGACACGGACGCGGTCTGTGCGCTCTGCTTCTGGCTGCCCACCGAACAGCTCGTTCAACGCGGAGCCCCTTGGCTGAGAGCGCTGGCGCTGGCATTGGCCGCGCCATTGCCCTTCAACTCCGGTCATGCGGGTCTCGCCTTCAGCGCATTGACCCAGCTCGCCGGAGTCTCCTCGACCCTTCGTCCGTGGTGCTTCCAGCATCCAGGCATGGATGTGCCCGATCCGGGAGGGCTGGCGCATCGGCTCGGCACGCGGGTGCCGGGCGTGCATTGGCTCA
Source organism: Archangium primigenium (assembly GCF_016904885.1). Taxonomy (NCBI): domain Bacteria; kingdom Pseudomonadati; phylum Myxococcota; class Myxococcia; order Myxococcales; family Archangiaceae; genus Melittangium; species [Archangium] primigenium. The sequence continues at coordinate 1,192,476 of NZ_JADWYI010000001.1, read as the reverse complement.
CCTTCCTGGGCCCGCCCGTGCTCGGCGAACTGGGCGGCGCCTCGGGGCTGCGTGCCCGCCTCGTCTCTCCCGACATCTCCGTGCACGAGTTGGACCCCCAGCGCGTCCTGCTCACCCTGGGCGCCGAGCCCGACGCCGGTGACACCTCCGTGGGCCACCACCTCCCCCTGCACCGCGAGGTCGCTCGCCTCCTGGAGCCCTGGCTCTTCCACCGCCCACTTCCCTGGGGTGGCTTCTCCCCCGAGGACCTGCGCCGCTGGGAGCGCCGCTTCCTCGACTAGCCCGTGACGGGGGCCTCACACAGCATCCGCGCGACCAGCCACGTCGCCGCGAGTCCGCCCACCCCCCACCCCACGAGGCCGAACCACCGCCCCTCCCCCACGTCTTCCCGGGGAGTGGCCGACACGGGCGGGGCGGCGGCCCAGTCGGGCACCTCCAGCGGCTCCACCCCCTCGGGCAACAGGGCCATGCGGTCCCGCTCGGAGGGCCGCGGCCCCGGCTCCCGCCACGGCCCCACCTCCGGCGCCTCGGCCAGCCAGCGCTCCAACGCCTCGCGCACCACCCCCGCGTGGGCGGGCCTCGCGAAGGGCGACTTGTCCAGCAAGCGCAGACACAACCCGGCCAGCGCCTCCGGAACGAACGGCTCGAGCCGACGCGGATCCACCGGCGGCGTGCGCAGGACCTGGTCGCGCAGCCGCTCCAGGGACAGCCGGTTGTCGAAGGGGCGGCAGTGGGTGAGCGTCTCGTAGAGCAGGACCCCGAACGCATACAGGTCCTCGGAGGGGTGCGGGGGTCGGCGCGTGCCGGACTCCAGCGGCTCGGAGAACAGGAAGGCGACGAGCTCGGGCGGCTGGCGGTACAGCGACTCCGGGAACACCCCCTCCATCGGGCCCCAGTCCCCCGAGACATGCGACTCCATGAAGCCGGTGAGGAAGGGCACGCCGGAGGGCTCCTCCACCAGGACGTTGTCCGCCCGGAGATCGCGGTGGCACAGGCCGCGCGCGTGCAGCAATTCGAGCGAGCGCGCCAGCAGCGCCAGCGACCCCACCGCACGGTGCAGGGACACCCGGTAGCGCCACCGCCACTCATGGAAGGTGTGGCCCCGGGTATGGGACGTGACGAAGTAGGTATGGCCCGTGCGCGCGTCGGGCCACCGGCCCCACTCGAGCACCCGGGGGAACGCCGGATGGTCCAGCCGCTCGAAGGTGGCCAGGTCGCGCCGCAGCCGCGCCTCCACCCGGTCCACGTCCTCGGGGGCCAAGGGGCGCGCCGCCATCTTCAGCGCGAACTGCCGCCCGTCCCGCTCCACCAGGAAGGCGAAGCCGAACGCGCCCAGCTCCAGCCGCTCCACGATGCGGTAGGGCCCCACCCAATCGCCGGGCCCCAGTTGCTCCGGATGACGGGGGGGACTCATGGCCACGTCCCGAGGCGGGAAGCGGACGGCGGGCGGATCGGGCGAAGGCGGGCTCCAGGGCGCACGCCGGGGACAGTAGGGGGCCGCCCCGCCCCCACGCAAGCCCAAAACCACTTCTCCCGTCACCTCGCGCCAGGTGACGTCCGCCGTCACGTCCCTAGGGCGCGGGCGCGGGCGTCTCCTGGGCGAGCGCGAGCGCGCGCTTCTCCAGGGCGCGCACCGTCTCCACCACGGCGTCCATCTGCCCCACGCTCGCGAGGAAGCTCGGCACGGAGCCGCCGGCCTCCACGGTGAAGCGGTAGACGAAGTGCACGCCGCCCTCGGGTTTGGCGGTGAAGTGCCAGCTGCCCATGTTGCGCAAGAGCCGCACCACGCCCCGGCGCTCGGGCACCACCCCGTGGGCGGGCGCCCAGCGCTGCAGGAAGGTGGCCCGGCCCTCGGCGTCCTGGCCCTCCTCCTCGGAGACCCGCAGGACGTAGTCCCGGTTGGAGACGATGGGCAGGTCCAGCTGCGTGTACGTCACGCGCGAGCCCCCGGGCTCCTGGGCCAGCACGCGCGACTCCGTCACGTGCGGCATCCACCGGCGGAACTGTTCATGGTCCTTCAGGGCGGCCCGGAGCGCGTCCAGGTCCGCGGCCAGCTCGCCCTCGGCCCAGAAGTCCTTGCCCCCGGGAATGTCCGCCCGTGGACGCGTGCGGATGACCATGCCGTCGCGCCGCTCCGTGCTCCAGTCCTTGGATTCCGCCGCCTGGGCCGTGCCCATGAGACACGCCATCAGCAGCACCCACCGACCCATCGCCCGCGTCACGCTTGCCTCCCCGCCCCGCCAACGCCCCGTGTCCAACGGGCCCGTGCGAGAACCATCGACTTTTCGCACAGTCCAGGGCACGAAGATGCTCATGATTGGCCATCCGGCAGCCCCTCCTCCCGAGCGCGGGCTCTTCTGCAACCGCACCCTCAACCTGAGGGCCATCAAGGCCATCGGGTACGACATGGACTACACCCTCATCCACTACAAGGTGGAGGTGTGGGAGCAACGCGCCTACGAGCACATGCGCGACCGGCTCGTCGCCCAGGGCTGGCCCGTGGCCCACTTGCGCTTCGATCCGGCCTTGGCCATGCGCGGGCTCATCATCGACACCGACAAGGGCAACCTGCTCAAGGCCAACCGCTTCGGCATCGTGAAGAAGGCGCTGCACGGCACGCGGCCCCTGAGCTTCGAGGCCCAGCGCGACGAGTACGTGCACACGCTGGTGGACCTGCACGAGCGGCGCTGGGTGTTCCTCAACACGCTCTTCTCGCTGTCCGAGGCGTGTCTCTACGCGCAGGTGGTGGACCTGCTGGACGAGGGCAAGCTGGGCGGGCCCATGGGCTACAACGACCTCTACGAGCACGTGCGCCGCAGCCTGGACGCCACGCACATGGAGGGGGCGCTCAAGGCGGAGATCATCGCCGACCCGGCGCGCTACGTGCAGCAGGATCCGGACACGGCGCTCGCCTTGCTGGACCAGAAGAACGCGGGCAAGAAGCTCCTGCTCATCACCAACAGCGAGTGGGCCTACACCCTGCCCATGATGCACGCCGCGTTCGACCCCTACCTGCCCCCGGGCATGACGTGGCGCGAGCTGTTCGACGTGGTCATCGTCAGCGCGCGCAAGCCCGAGTTCTTCACCTCGCGCGCCTCGCTGTTCGAGGTGGTGACGGTCGAGGGCCAGGAGGGGCTCCTGCGGCCGCACACCGGGCCGCTCAAGCCGGGGGTGCCCTACTTCGGGGGCAGCGCCATCGAGGTGGAGCGCTCGCTGCGCATGAGCGGGGATGAAATCCTGTACGTGGGCGACCACATGTTCGGCGACGTGCACGTGAGCAAGAACGAGCTGCGCTGGCGCACGGCGCTCATCCTGCGCGAGCTGGAGGACGAGGTGCGCGCCATCAGCGCGTTCCGGGCCACCGAGGCGCGGCTGGCCGAGCGCATGGAGCAGAAGGAGCGGCTGGAGGCGGAGGCCTGCCAGGTGCGGCTGGAGCTGCAGCGGCGGCGGCTGGGGTACACCGCGCGCGACGAGAGCCTGCCCGGGGACGAGCAGTTGCACGCGCGCGCGGCGGAATTGCGTGCCCAGCAGGAGGCGCTGGACGTGGAGCTGGGGCCCATGGCGCGCGCCGCGAGCGAGCTGTCCAACCCCCTGTGGGGCCTGCTCACCCGGGCGGGCAACGACAAGAGCCACCTGGCGCGGCAGGTGGAGCGCTACGCGGACATCTATACGTCGCGCGTGAGCAACTTCCTGTTCGCCACGCCCTTCGTCTACCTGCGCAGCCCGCGCGGCAGCCTGCCGCACGACCCGACCCTGCCCGGCGGCACGCCCGTGTTCCCCACGTCGCCCCAGGGCGGCGAGGGCGGGGCGCCCTGAACGGCTCCACCCGGGCGGCGGCCCAGGGCTACTGGGTGCGCCGCCACAGGTGTTGCAGGTCCCAGGACAAGAGGCGCTCCAGCTCCTGGGCCTCGGCCTCGGTGAGGTACTCGCGCAGGCCCTGGAAGACGGCGCGCACGAGCGGCTCCACCGCGTCGGCGTCCTGACCCACGGCGCGCGCCACGTCGGGCAGAAGGGTATCGGAGGGCACCTCCGGCTCGGCGGACGCCTGGACTTGGACCAAGGGCCGCGAGACCGGCAGGAGCTCCAGGAGCTTGAGCGCCAGCGGGTCCGGCGCATCCGCGTCGTCACCGGGCTCGAACTGCCGGAGCAGCCCGGTGAGGACGGCCACGGCGGCCTTCTCGGCCACCTGGGAGTCCACGCCACGGGCCTCGGACAGGTGGGTGAGGAAGGAGGCGGACTGGGCTCCGGGACGCGTGGGACGACGCTTGTCGCCCCGGCTCTGCGGGTTGCCCGGGGGGGTGTCGGACATCGAACGCTCCTCACGAGGTGGGTGTCCCGGAAAGGTGCGCATCCCGGACGCGGAGCGGAGGTGTCGCCGGGCCACCCGCCGCCGGGAAGGGGCGGCCCACCTGGAGAGCAGGCGAGTCACCAGGGGGATCGGCAAGCCATGTCAGACTCGGTTAGTATGCATGGGGCCGTGAGTGATTCGACCAACGGCGCATTGCGAATCCTGGGACAGGAAGACCTTCTCGGGGAGGCGTATCGGATGCCTGTCCTCAATGGGGGCGGACGAAAGAAGCGGGCCCGCAAGCAGGACGCGGAGGCCAAGCCCGGTTTCGCCACGGCTCTGAAGCTGGTGGTGAAGCTCGGTCGCGAGCGCGCCAAGGAAGTGGGGAAGACGGCGCTCTCGCGCTGCCCCCGCTGTGGTCACGTCGGGCCCACCGAGCAGGACTTCGGCACCCGCGTCATGAAGGGCGGCGAGCGTCGGCCCCAGTCCTGGTGCCGCAATTGCCGCAAGGTGAACCTGCCCCCGCTCAAGGCCCTGCCCCACGCCGCCAACCGCAAGGTGAAGGCCACGCTGGTGAGCACGGCCAACGAGACCCCCGAGCCCAAGACGTCGGCCTCGCCCTCGCCCCAGGACGGCTGGCTCTTCCCGCCCGAGGTCGTCGGCAAGCGCAAGCGCCGCAAGTCCTGAGCCGCCCGGGCGGACGGCCATGGGGTTGGCGCCTCCAGGGGTGCCGCGCTCCCGTCGCGTTCCCACCTCTTCCTTACGGGGAGGGGGACAACGACGGAGGCAGCGCACATGGCGGTTCGGACCGACATCGTGGGAATCAAGAACAGGCGGCAGGTGGACGCGAGCGCGGCTCAGCCCAACCAGCAGGCGAGCAAGGGCTGCCTCATGCCCTTCCATGACGAGATCCCCCTGCTGCGGCGGGATCGGCTCCTGGCGCGGGCCACCCTGGGCCCCGCGGCGGAGCCCGCCCAACACAAGGCCCCCCGCGGGGAGTCCACGGTGCGGGGACGCAAGAAGCCGCCCAGTGAGATGCACATCCGGCGCGTCGGCGGATGAGCCGTGAGCCCGTGAACGGCGCGGCGCGACAAATCCGGGACGGCTCGGGCGAGCGGTCTATGGTGGGGGAGCATGAGTGACATGCTGTTCTCCTCCGAAGTCGAAACCGTCGACACCCGCCACCTGGGGCGCCTGTGGGTGGCGGATGTGCTGGATCTCGCGCTCTCGGCCCTGCTGGGCTGGGGCGCGTTGCGCGCGCTGGAGGTGGATCGCACCCCGGTGACGCTCGTCGCCGCCGGGTGTGGCGTCTGGTTCTTCATGAGTGCGCTGGGCGCGCTGAGCGGCTGGAGTCTGGGCCGGGGCCTCGTGGGCCTGCGATTGATCCGCGAGGGCGGCGCGCCGGGCCTGGGCCGGGGCGTGCTGCGGGCCCCGCTGGTGCCCGTGGACCTGCTCTTGAGTCTGCCCTTGCAGCGGCGGCCGTTGGACCGGCTGTTGGGGGTGTTCCCGGAGGCGGTGCCCCTGGAGCCGAGGGCCTGGCGGGGAGGGCTCGGGTGGATGGGGTTGTGGCTCGTGCTGGGGGGACTCGCGGGGGTGTTCCTGGTGAAGCCCACGCGGGGCGAGTCCCTCAAGTACCTCAAGACGCTGGATGGCTGGCGGTGCTGCCATGGGCAGTGGGCCCCCACGGTGGACAAGTGCGCGCCCGCGCTGGCCCGCGCGGTGAGCGAGGCCCGGAGCGGACACGCGCGGGCCCAGGCCGTCGTGGCGGACTGCCCGAAGGCGGCCGAGGTCCTGCGCTGACGCCTCCCGGGGTGGAAAACTGGCGGGGGCGTCCCCACCGTTCCTTTCACACCCCTTCACACGCGAGGAGGCAGCGATGGCCGTCAGGACGCGAATGGCAGGCACGAAGAACAAGCGCCGGGTGACGAGCGCCGCGCAGGCGGTGAGCAGTCCCCAGCCCAGCAAGGGCCGCAAGACGGTCCCGCGGGATCAAGCCGCGGCGCTGCGCCGCCAGAAGCTGATGCGCAAGGCCACGCCCGGTCCGGCCATGACCGAGCCCCCGGCGCTGGGCCCCGCGACCACCGAGGTCCACCCCACCCGGAAGAGCGCCAGCCGGCGCAAGGTCAAACGCGGCAACGCCCCGTGAGGCGCGCCCAGGGGCCCGTCCTCCGGCGCCCCCCGCGCCAGGCTCCGGCGGCCACGGCCCACGGCAGCAGGCCCGACGCCGCCGCGCAGCCTCGGGGCGCGTCGTCTCCGGGAGGCGGCTCACAGGCGGTGAAGCACCGGCAGGCCTCCGGGCCCTTCGGCTCCAGGCGGACACAGGGGCCCGCCTCGCCACAGGTGTCATCCCCGGTGCAGCGGGCGCCGTAGTCGCCGGCCTGCAGCGCGTGCAGCAGGCACTGGCCCGGGGCACCCGCCTCGGGCACCTCGCAGGACAGGCCCGAGGGACACTCCGCGTCGCGCGTACACGGCGCGGCGCACAACCCGCCCGGCGCGAGCACCGGCCCGGCGGGCGCGGGCGGCTCGGCGAGGAAGGGCGCGAGGAAGCCCTCACGCAGCGCGGCCACGCGGACCTGGACGGCCTCGCGCTGGCAGGCGAAGTCCCCGCTCACCGTGATGCCCACCAGCACCTCCCGGCCTCGGGCATCGCGGGCCAGGACGGGCCCACCGCTGTCCCCCACGCAGCTCATCGCCGGGGCCGGACCCGCGCGGAAGGACGCGGCGTCCACCTGCGTCACCCGCAGGTCGCCCTGACGCCGTGTGCCCCCGGCGAGCGTGGGGTCCTTCGTGGCCCCGAAGCCCACCACCCGCGCGAGGCCCCCCGGCATGAGGCCCTCGTCCTCGGGGGCGGGCAGGGCCAGGGGCGGCACGTCCACGGGCGAGGCCAGGCGCAGCAGCGCCACGTCCCAGGCATGCGTCGCGGGCACATAAGCCGGGTGCCGCACGGCCCGCGCCACCCGCACGAAGCGCCCCTCCGCGCCCGAGTCCTCCGGCAGCCGCTCGCCGAGGAAGACTTCGTAGGCGCCCTCGGGACCGAACACCTCCAGGCAGTGCGCCGCCGTGAGCACCACGTCCGGAGCGACGAGCGCCCCCGAGCACAGGAGCGTCAGCGGCTCGCCCGAGCAGCGCACGCGCCGGGCGAGGAGCGCCACCACCGCGTCGTCCGCGGGCGCCGCCGTGCCGTCCACCACCGCGGCCACCTGGCGCGCGGGCACGTCTCCGGGCGTCACGGGGGCGCAGGCGCCCAGCAGACCCAGGCCCAGCGCCCCGAGCCCCGACCTCAAGGCTCCCGCGCGTCCGCGTGGGCCGCCCGCGCCAGGGCGTCCCGCTCCTCCCGCAGGGCGCCGAGCCGGGCGCGGTGCCGGGAGAGCTGTACCTCCAGGCGTCGGGCCTCCACGTCATCGCCCCGGGCCTGGGCGCTCTTGCGCTCGAGTTCCAGCCGCGTCACGTCCCGGCCCAACAAATCGGTGATGCGCGCCAGCTTGCCGTGCCGCCACTCCGGCGTCTGGGGCAGCTCCGGCGCGGGGGCCTCGTTCTCCCCGGGCGCCACGCCGTCCTCCGTGTCCACGGGCGCGGGCACCGCGCGCATCGCCTCCCGGGGCATCGCGGCGAGCGCGGGCGCGGGCGGCATGAGGCGCACCGTGCCCGGCTCCCAGGCGACGGCGGGAGGCGGCGCGGGCGTGCTCCGGACCCGGGACGGCGCGCTGGAGGAAGGCAGCACCTCGGGCGCCGTTCCCAGGGCGAGCATCAACCATGCGGCCCCCAACAGGCCGCCCACGAGCGGAACGGCGATTCGGGCGCGGGGAGTCATCTCACGGTCCATCATCGGGAAACACAGCGGAAAACACAGCGGGAAACACAGCTAGAAACGCAGCCTCCACCCCTCGGAGCGCCGCTCCACGCGCAGCAGCAGGGGCTGCGCGTGCACGGCACCACCGCGGGCCACCCGCGTGCGCACCAGCAGCGCATCCGGATCCCGCCCATCCGCCTTCACCTCCAGCACCGCCACCAGGGACAACCCCTGGGCGCCCAGGTCCGTCACCAGCCCCGGGCAGGCCCCGGGCGCGGTCAACAGCGGGCCCAGCACCGCGCAATCTCCGGAGGGCAGGGCCGCGAAGAAGCGCCCCACCACGTCCCGGGCCGCCGCGTGCCGCTCCGCGTCCGGGGACGCGCAGGCCAGCAGTCCCCCCAGCACTCCCGCGCATGCGAGCCCGCGTCTCATCTAGTAGCAGTCGGGCGCGTACAGCTCATCGTCGCTCGCGGCGGTGAACTGGTCGTTGCAGTAGGCGCTGGTGAGCGCGTGGCCGTTGCGCACGCAGCCGTCGTGGTTGGTGGCGTCCACGGTGTACTGGGTATCGCCGCCACAGCCGGGCCCGCAGCGGCCAAAGCAGTTGCCCTGCACCTTGGGGCGGCTCTGGTGGTCGGGCTCGCCGCACACCCACTTGCCGCCGCTCATGTACAGCTCGTCCCCGTCACACGTGGCGTGGTCGCCGAGCTGGGCGAGCTGCTGGTTGGCCGCCAGGTCGAAGCCTCCGTGCTGGCAGTCGTGCTTCGCGTACGAGTACCAGTTGAACGTGGTGCCGCAGCTGCCCGTGAACTTGCCGTTGCACTTCGCGTAGCCGCACAACATCGTGTAGCCCCGGCCCTGCTCGCCCATCACCGTGCGCTGCAGCTCGACGGCCGGCGGGTGCTCGGCCCACAGGCCCACCGCGCGCCGCAGGTACTTGAGCTCGGGCGCGAGCGCGGGGCCCGCGGGCAGCTCGGCGCCGAGCGCCGCGTACAGGCCCGCGAGCAGCTCCCGGTCCCCGTCCAGCATCTGCGTGTCCTGGCCGTTGTCCTCCGCGAAGCCGTCCAGCGACGACACGCCCTGCTCCGCGTCCACCAGGCCCGTGAGCGACATGCCGTTCTGCCGCACCTCGATCCGGTAGACGCCGGACTCCACGCGCCGCGAGGCGAAGCGCACCCGGGCCTCGCCCTGGCCCCAGGCGCCCGAGGCCGCGCCGTCGGCCTCGCGCGTCAGCTCCAGCGCGCCCGGCGCCGAGGACGCCTCCGTCCCTCCCGGCTCGCCACAGGCCGCCAGACACACCGCCGCGATCGCACCCACGTAGTTCCGCATCACGCGTCCCCTCGCCCCGGTTTCCTGGAGATCCAGAAACGGGGAGAGGTTCGACTTAATGGAACTGTCCGATTGTGGCAAGTCGCGCCGGGTCAGGGCTTGCCGGGGCCGAGCCAGCGCCATACCGGCGCCTCGGGACCGGCGGCGCGCACGAGGCCCTCGGGGGGCGCGGGCAGGGCCTCCTGGGCGCCGATGACGAGCAGGCCCCCGGGAACGAGCCGGTGCAGCAGGCCCGCCAGCACGCGCCGCTGCACGGGCGGGGCGAAGTAGGTGAAGGCCACGTTGCGGCAGAGCACGAGGTGGAAGGGGCCCTCGGGCATGTGCTCGCGCAGGTCCTGAGGGCGGAAGTCCAGGCCCTCGCGCCAGGCGGGGCGCACGCACCACAGGGGGCCCTCGGCGGCGAGGGCCTCCTCGCTCCACGCGGCGGGCACCTCGCGCAGCGTGGCCCGGGCGTAGCAGCCCCGCCGGGCCCGGGCCAGCAGCGCGACATCCGCGTCCGTGGCCACCAGGTCCAGGTGGAACTCCGGGAAGCGCGGCGCGAGGCCCCGCCGGAAGAGGACGGACACCGAATAGGGCTCCTCGCCCGAGGCGCAGCCGGCGCTCCACACCCGCAGGCACGACCCGCCCCGGGCCCGCGCCTCCGCCAAGACGCCCGGCAACAGCACGTCGCCCAGCACGTCGAAGACGGCCCGGTCCCGGAAGAAGCGGGACACGGTGACACGACACAGCGCGTCCAGCACGGCGCGCTCGGCGGCATCCCCCTCCAGCCGCACGAGGTAGGCGGCCAGCCCCGGCACGCCGAGCGCCGTCATCCGCCGGGTGACGCGCTTGCCCACCTGGCCCCGCACCCGGCGAAACCCCTCCAGCCGCAAGCCCAGACGGGGCGCGGCCCAGCGCAGCAACTCCTGGCACTCGGCGTCCGTCATGACGGCCCTCTCCCCCCGCGTGGCGGGCGAGACTTGCCACGGATCGGCCCCCCCTCCAAAGTTCCAGCAACCCTGGGCCCCGAGAGGAGCCGTTGCATGAACCGACTGCTCGCCCTGTGCATGTCCTGTCTGACGCTGAGCGCCACGGGCTGTGGCGAGAGCGAACCGGTCCCCACCCCTCACGCCGAGAGCGCCGACAGCCCCCTGGCCACCGAGATGGTCGCCGCCCACAACGCGGCGCGCGCCGGGGCCACCCCCCCGCCCCAACCCGCCCTGGCCGGCCTCACCTGGTCGACCGAGGCCGCCGCGGTGGCCCAGGCCTACGCGGCGCGGTGCGAGTTCGAGCACAACAAGAACCGCGGCCCCTATGGCGAGAACCTGGCCGCGGCGGCGCCGCCGGGCACGAAGACGGACGCCCAGGTGGTGGAGGATTGGGTGTCCGAGGCCGCCGATTATTCGTACACCAAGAATACCTGCGCCTCGGGCAAGGTCTGTGGCCACTACACGCAGGTGGTGTGGCGCAAGACGACCGAGGTGGGGTGCGCCACGGTCATCTGCACGGAGAATTCTCCCTTCGGCGCGCGCTTCCCCACGTGGCAGCTCTGGGTGTGCAACTACGCGCCCCCGGGCAACTACGCGGGCCAGCGGCCCTACTGACGCCTCGAATCGAATCCCCCGAAAACGACTCCGGGCCACCGGCCGCCCCGAGACGACGGGGGAGCGCGATGGCCCGGGAGACGACCCGCGACGCGACGCGGCGCCAGAGCTACTTCTTGGCGGGCGGGGGCGTCGTCGGGGCCGGGGTCGGGGGCGCCGGCGGGGCGGGAGGCGGCGCCGCGGGGGGCACGATCTCCAGCAGCTCCACCTCGAACACCAGCGCCGAGCCGCCCGGGATGCCCGGGGTGCCGCGGTCGCCGTAGGCCAGGTCGGACGGGCACACGAGCTTGGCCTTGCCGCCCACCTTCATCTTCGCCACACCCTCGGTCCAGCAACGGATGACGCCGTTGAGCGGGAACTGGGCCGGCTCGTTGCGCTTGTACGAGCTGTCGAACTCCTTGCCGCTCGGCAGCGTGCCCCGGTAGTTCACCTTCACCACGTCACTGGCCGTGGGGCTCGGGCCGGTGCCCTCGGTGAGGCTCTTGTAGATGAGGCCGGACTCGGCGCGCTGGGCGCCGTCCTCCTTGGCCGCCTCCTCCAGGAAGGCCTTGGACTTCTCCTTCTCCTTCTCCGCGCGCGCCGTGGAACGGGTGCGCGCCAGCTCCTGCAGCTTGGGGCCGTAGGTCTGCATGTCGACCTCGGACTCCTTGCCGGTCAGCTGCGCCGTGAGGCCGGCCTTCACGAACTCGACCTCCTCGGGCGACATGTCGAACACCTGGATCTGACGGCCCAGGGACGAGCCCAGCACGTAGAACGTCTTCTGGTCGTCCGTCTGGGGCGTCGGACCCGCGCCACCGGCGCTCCCGCTGGAGCCCTGCTGCTGACAGCCCGTCGCGACGAGCAGCGTCGCCACCATAAGAAACTTCCGCATGTGTCCTGCCTTTCTCACCAAGGCGGCAAGCGCCACCCGTCCGGGCGCCCTTATACAGAAAAATCGCCAGTCGGCGGGGGCCCACACCGCGCTTATCTTCCCCCGGATGCCGGGATGCTCCCGGGCCGCGCCCCCCGCCACCCCGGATCCGCCCCATGCCCGGCGCGCGGTGCGATCCAGGGCCTTCCCCTGGCGCCAAGTGGGAACGTGCGGGTCCTGTTGTTTGCGAAACGTCCGGGCGGCCGCCGGGTGACATCTCTTCTCGAAGTGGTCGGCGCCGTCTGGTACGGACGCCAGGAATCGGACGGAGGCGCCGTGCAAGCAAGGCAGAGCCCGCGCACCAGCGTCCTGCTGGTGGATGACCAGCCAGCCGACCTGGCGATGCTCGAGCGCCATCTCCAGCCCTTCACCCTGCATGTGGTCAAATGCGCCTCGGGCGAAGAGGCCCTCGCCCGCTGGGAGGACGAGGACTTCGCCCTGGTGCTCATGGACGTGCGCCTGCCTGGACTCGACGGCATTGAGACGGCCCGGTGCCTGCGCGCCCAGTCCATGCTGCGCCCCGTGCCGCTCATCTTCCTCACCGGCGGTGACAGCGAGGAGGATCGCGTCGCCCGGGGCTACGAGACCGGGGGCGCCGACTGGCTGCGCAAGCCCGTGGACCCCCGCGTCCTGCGCGCCAAGGTGGCCGTCTTCGTGGAGCTGCACCGCGAGCGCGAGGACCTGCGCCACCAGCAGGCGGCCATGCGCGAGCGGGCGCGCGAGGTGCTGGAGGCCAAGCGCGAGCGCGCCGAGACGCGGCGCCTGCGCGCCGAGAGCGAGCGCGAGCGCCTGGTGGTGGAGCTGCGCGAGGCGGTGCGCCTGCGCGACGAGTTCCTCTCCGTGGCGAGCCACGAGCTGCGCACCCCCATGACGCCCCTGTCCCTGCGCCTGCAGCTCATGCGCCAGGAGCTCAAGAAACAGCCCCTGCCGCTCGAGCGGCTGATGAGCCACCTGGACTCGGCCGACGCCCAGGTCAAGCGCATGACGAGCCTCATGGACAGCCTGCTGGACGCCACGCGCATCACCAGCGGCCGGCTGTCCCTGCGCCGCGAGCAGGACGTCAACCTGGCGGCCATCGTGCGCGACGTGGTCACCGGCTTCGAGGCCCAGGCGGCGCGCGCCGGGTGCGCGCTGGAGCTGGACCTGCCCCCCCGCGTGCTCGGCGAGTGGGACGTGCTCCGGCTCGAGCAGATCATCACCAACCTGGTGTCCAACGCCCTCAAGTTCGGCGCCGGCCACACGGTGAGCCTGCGGCTGGAGGATCTCGGGGACTGGGTGCGCCTGAGCGTGCGCGACGAGGGCATCGGCATGGACGACTCCGTGCGCGCGCGGCTCTTCGGCCGCTTCGAGCGCGGCGTGTCCGAGCGGCACTACGGCGGCCTGGGCCTGGGCCTGTTCATCACCCGCCAGGTGGTGGAGGCCCTGGGCGGGCGCATCCTCGTGGACAGCACGCCCGGCCAGGGCTCGCGCTTCACCGTCGAGCTGCCCCGCACCCCTCCGCCGATGACCGGCGTGGCCGGAGGAGGCGCGGGCGCATGAGAGGCGACCCGTCAGAGACGCTCGGGCCGCTGCGCGTGCTCGTCGTCGATGACAGCCCCGCGGACCGCATGATGGCGGCGCGCGTGCTGCGGCGTGCCTTCCCCGGCATCCACATCCTGGAGGTGGGCGAGGAGGAGCAGTGGCAGCGCGCGCTCGAGCAGCCGCGCTTCGACGCCGTGCTCGTGGACTTCATGCTGCCGTGGACCACGGGGCTGGATCTCCTGCACGACGTGCAGCGCGTCTGGCCGGGCATCCCCGTGCTCATGCTCACCGGCACGGCCGAGGAGTGGCAGGCGCTCCAGGCCGTGCAGGAGGGGCTCGAGGAGTACCTGCCCAAGACGAGCGAGTCCTACGCCCTCCTGCCGCGCTCCATGCGCTTCGCCCTGGAGCGCACCCGCCAGCGCCAGGCCCTCAAGGAGTCCAACGAGACGCTGCACCTGGTCATCGAGGGCGTCTACGGCCACGCCATCTTCCTGCTCGACGCCCAGCGCCGCATCATCACCTGGAGCGCGAGCGCCGAGGCCATCACCGGCTACAGCGAGCACGAGGTGCTGGGCCGGCCCTACGGCGCGCTGCTGATGCCCGAGGAGCTGCGCGGCGCGTCCTTCTCCCAGGAGATGGACCAGGCCGAGCGGCGCGGCGTGTACTCGGGCGAGGGCTGGCGCCTGCGCCGCGACGGCCGCCGCTTCTGGGCGGACATCACCGTGAGCGCCCTGCACAAGGAAGGCGGCGCGCTGCGCGGCCACGTGGTGGTGCTGCGCGACGCCACCGAGCGCCGCCAGCACATGGAGGAGCAGCAGCGCGCCGTGGACTTCCGCGAGCGGCTGCTCGGCATCGTGAGCCACGATCTGCGCAGCCCCCTGCAGGCCATCCTCCTGCAGTCCCAGCTGCTGGCGCGCCAGGTGCCGGACCCCAAGGTGAAGGCGTCCACCGCCCGCATCAACCAGGGCGCCGAGCGCATGACACGCATGATCGGCGACCTGCTCGACTTCACCCGGGGCCGCCTGGGCGGCGGCATTCCGGTGGACCGCCGACCGGGAGACTTCTTCGCCCTGGCCGCCGAGGTCACCGAGGAGCTGCAGCTCACCTCCACCCAGAACCCGCTCATCCTGCGCACGGTGGGCGACGGCCAGGGCGAGTGGGACCGCGACCGCCTCACCCAGGTCATCCAGAACCTGGTGACCAACGCGCTCAAGCACGGCGCCGCGGGCACGCCGGTGCAGGTGGTGCTGGAGGGCGAGAAGGACGCGGTGGTGATGCGCGTGCGCAACCAGGGCCAGCCCATCCCCGCCGAGTTCGTCCCCCTGCTGTTCGATCCGTTCCGGCGCGCGGGCCGGCCGGACAAGCCGAGCGATCCCCTCTCCGGCCTGGGCCTGGGGCTCTACATCGCGCAGGAGATCGTGACCGCCCATGGTGGCACCATCTCCGTGCAGTCGGACGCGGAGGCGGGCACGCTCTTCACCGTGTGGATGCCACGCCGTGCGCCGCCCGAGGAGGGCGCCGTCCACCGGGAGTCCTCGCACCGGGAGGGCCTGGAGGCCCCCTCGGAGAAAGAGCACTCCTGACCGGAGGCCGGTCCCGGAGCCTGGCGCCCGGCCGCCCGCCCGCTTCCAGGACGTTCGCCCGCCTGGTGGGGATGGCGGGTGCGGCCGGGGGTGGCCACCCTAGCCGCGAGGTCTCATGACGGGGCCCGCGAGGGGTTCCAAGGGGGGCGGGCGTGAACAGGGCGATGAGGACGGCCGTGGGCGGTGCGCTCCTGGGGCTCCTGGGTGGCTCGGCCGCGTGGGGCCAGGGTCAGCCGATCCCTGAGGAGACCCCCCGCTGGCGCGCCACGGTGGAGGCGAACACGGACCTGCCCCTCTCGGTGGGCGGACGCCTGGGCATCGAGTCTCCGTGGCACCGATTGGGCCTGTCGACCTCGCTGGGCTACCAGCCCCTGGCGTACGTGCGGGCCATCAACAGCGCCGCGGTGCTGGTGGGCGCGTATGACCGGAACGCGGCGGACCTCATCGAGGACACCCTGCAGGGCTCGGTCGTCTGGCGCACGCACGTGAGCTGGCGGCCGGTGGCGCGCGCGGGCCTGTACGTGGAAGCGGGCTATGGCCGGGTGACCCTGGGAGGCAACACGCGCCCGGAGTCGCTCCTGGCGAGCCTGACGGGGCTGGAGGCGCCCTCGGACGGAGGCGCGGACGGGCGGGACTACCACCTCCGCACGGTGCTGCACCTGTTGGACGTGGAGGTCGGCTGGCGCTGGCGGCTCGGAGGTGGATGGACGGCGCGCACGGGGCTCGGCGGAGCGGTGGCGCTGGATGCCAGCAGCAAGGTGGAGCCGCGCTTCACGCCCGCCGAGGGGGAAGAGGTCGCCACGTTCTCGCGCGAGGCCGAGGCCGTGCTGGACCGGACCTTCGAGCGCGCCATGCGACTGCCCGTGCTGTCCTTCTCCGTGGGCTACGCCTTCTGACGAGGGTGCACGGGGACGCGCGCCCAGCCACACGGCGGAGCAATGGCCGCTGATCGGCTATGTCTGTTCTGGCTCGTCAGCGCTCTTCCTCGCCAGTTCGTCGGGCAAGGGGGTCCGAAGGAATCGAAAACCCTGCGCTCCTCTCCGAGGAATGACTTGAAAACCTTGTCCTGAGATCCTGACCAGTTCGCCATCCCGGGGCGTGGCACGGGCGAGCCACGTATCCGCCTCCGCTCGTGTCGCGAACACATGAGAAACGACGACGTGTTCGGCGGCAGGAGTATAGAAGGCCCTGAAGAACTCGCGATAGTCGTCCAGGTTCTGCTTCTCCCGGACATAGATCAGCGCCACGGCGGCCACACGGATGGCCTCGTCTTCTGGAGAGCCCTCCGGGCACTTCTCATTCAAGACGCCCAGCGTCTGCAGAACCGAGTCGACATCGAATCTTGGATTGTATTTGACCGACATGATCAGCTCAAGAGGCAGCAGCAACAGGAACCAGGACCAGCCACCCTACAGGGCTTACTGTCAACACGAAAGCAGCTCCCGCGACCAGAACCACGGTCCCAATCGCCAACTCGTCACGGTGACCATCAATCCATTTGAGCGCACGCTCCATGTCGGAGAAATCCAGCTTTTTCTCCTTATCCCTCAAGGCTCGTTCCTGAGCCTCTTCGCATTCCGCGAACTGCTCCCGGCAGAGCGTCATGCACCGCTCATAAGAGAGCCTAACTCAACCGCCGGACGAGGATGAGGCAACAGGCGAGCTGGAGGAAGGCGAAGTGGATGTCGTCGCGCACTTCGTAGCGGATGACGAGGCGGCGGAAGAACTTCAACCAGGCGAAGGTCCGTTCCACCACCCACCGGTGGCGACCCAGGCGAGTGGAGGACTCCACGCCCCGGCGAGCAATTCTCGGTTGGATGTGCCGCTGACGAAGACCCTGGCGCACACGCGGATAATCGTAACCCTTGTCCGCGTGCAATTTACCGGGCCGCCTGCGCGACGCGCCCCGCGGCGACTTCACGCGAGGAATCTCGTCCACGAGCGGCAGCGCCTCGCGACTGTCATGCGTGTTGGCTGGAGTGAGCGACTCGGCCAGCGGCAGGCCCGCTCCGTCGGTCACCAGGTGGTGCTTGCTGCCCGGACGCCCTCGGTCCGTCGGGTTGGGGCCGGTGAGTAGACCCCCCTTTTTGCCGGCACCGACGTGGAGTCGATGGCGGCTCGTTTCCAGTCAATCAGCTCCTGGCCTCCCAACTCCGCCTCCAGCAGTCGCTGGAGGCGTTCCCACACTCCCGCTTCGGCCCAGTCGCGTAGGCGTCGCCAGCACGTCATGCCGCACACGCCGAACACCTCGGCGGGCAGCGACTCCCAGGGGATGTTGACCTTGAGGACGAAGATGATGCCGCGCAGCGCGAGCCGGTCCTCCTTCCAGGGCCGTCCGCCCTTGGGTTGCGGAGGATGGACGGGCAGCAGGTCCTTCACTCGGACCCACAGGGCGTCCGGCAGCAGTTCTCGGGTCATACCTCCAAGGTGGTTACGCCCGGGCTACTCCGCAAGTTAAGTTAGGCTCTCTAATACCACCCGCTTTGCTCTTCGCTGTGTGGCCACGGGTAGCGTTTATTCCAACAGTGCTGCATGCACTCCACGTGCTCTTGTTGGCAATCATGGCCACCCGATCCCCCAGTCGCGAGCGAGGCTCCCAATCCTCGCGCGTCCTTGGAAACGACATGGACGCTGGTCTCCAGACGCCGCGGATGCACGCATCCAACGCACACCATGGCAATCGACGTTGCCAGGGCAACCATTCTCATCGGCCCTCCCTTGAGCCCGACTTCCATTTCCTGAAGGATACATCGACGACCCGGTCGGCCTGAATCACCCCCTCGGCCGTGGGCATGATCCGCTCAATCACCAGCCGGGATGGAGACTCACGGATCATCTTCCAAAGGCGCGCTCGCCAGGGTCAAACGCCCTGAAAGCTGGACGACCATGAAGCATTCTCCAGCGCTCCTGATCCGCTCAGCGTTCTTCGCGCCGCCAGTCCCAACTCCTCGAGGCCGCCTTTCTCCGACACGCCTGGTGGTCCGCGTCAGTGCCAGCAGCCCACGGGCAGAAGTCCCGGCGGACAGCCCGGCCACAGCAAGCATGAGCGAGCGCTGCTGCGGCCCGAGCAGGCGCAACGCGTCGTCGAGGTGGATCACAAAGACGGGTTCCATCGTAGAGTGGAACCCACATGGGACCGGTCGCTTTCGCGCGGAGGGCCATGGCCGTAGGCCTCGCCCTCATCCTCATTTCCTGCGGCACCACGCGCCACACGGACGCCGGGCCTCCTGGTCCCGAGGACCTGGCCAGATGCGCGCTCATCATCAAGCCACGAGCGGACGGGCAGGTGACCCACGAGTGGCTCCCCCTCGAGGCCTTCGACATGGCGACGCTCCAGCCCGCGATGAGCCGAGCCATGGCCCACCGCGATATCGTGCGCGTCTCCACCTCGGACTCGGCGTTGGAGGAGTACTGCGAGGGTCGGCGCCTCCAGTGTGAGCAGGATTGCCTCACGAGCAGCAGACCTTTCCTGGTGGATTGGCGCAAAAACACTGACACCAAGGCACGACCCTGGCGCGTGGCCAGATACGCGTGGTGCCCGAGCAACTGCTTGGACGCCAAGGTGGACTGCACGAGGAGGCGCGGCCAGTGGAATGAAGAGTATTCGCCCAGCTTCCAGGCGATAGCGCCCGCCATCCACTGGCTCAAGGAACACCGTACGGAGCTCCTCGTGGGGACCGTCGTTGTCATCGCCGGTGTTGCCTTCACGGTCGTGGTCGTTGGCTCGGGAGGAGGGGCACTGGCACTGGCGCCACTCGTGGTCTTCGCCGAGAACACCCCGGGGACTCCCCATGAATTTCAACTCACGGAGGTCGGCGGGTGACCATCCTCGAAACACTTGCGTCCGCCGCGAGGTTCGCCGGTTCGCGCTGGCAGGCCGCGCGGGCTCGAGGCCCTGAAGACGAAAAGCGACTCTGGCGGTATGTGGGCGAAAGCAGGAACTTCATTCACGTGACCGGGCAGCTCTACCGCTTCGAGGACTATCTCGCGGGGCTGGCGCCTGGAGGTCCCTCCAGGACGAGTCCGGTCTTGAACGCGAGCACGGGTGCATTCTCGCGACCCGCGACCGAGATGCTCCTCGCGGTCCTCGACGAAGTATCCGAGCCCCAGCAGAAGCAACACGTCCGCGTCCTCATCGCACTGCTCGACTTCATCGCTGACACGGGCCAAATCGAGGAGGTCGAGGACTTCTTCATCCATCATCATCAATATGCGCCCATCGCCGTGGCGCGGTTCACCCGCCGCGAGGATGCGGAGCGCTGGTTGAAGGACACCGCGGAACCACCGAGCCCAGCCCACATCCTCATTGGGGATGACTATTACCAATGCGGGTACATGCGCGAGGACGACACCCGCGGCCTGGAGCGCGAGTACGTCATGGAAGCGGCCATCGCGGCGCTCACCGCGAAGGGAATCCCGCCGGGAGCCCCCTCATTCTCCTCTCGAACGGAAGCGGAGGAATGGCTGAAGCGCCACCCCGCCCATCCCGAGTGCTTCGTGGTCATCGCCGGGGAACACTACCTGGCGGTGCACCACAAGAGGCTGAAGCTCCACACACTCCACCCCGTGGCGTCCGCATTGAGCGCGTGGGAAGAACACAAGAAGAAGCTCGCGCTCGAAGAATCCGAGGAAGCAGAAGCCCCGCCCGTGGAAGACGGTGGGTAGCCCATTGCAATCGCACCGTCAGTGCCTGATTTTCAGGGCATGGACGTGGGCGTGAGGGCGGCAAGCTCCAGGCGCGGTCCCAACACGGCCCTCCCCGAGCATGCAAGACAAGATCGACCGTCGGCGTGGCCCCCCTTCCGCCACAAGGTCTAGGATTGAGGACCCATGAGCTCGTTGCGCCGCGCCACGCGAGAGGATGCCCCCCAGTTGTTGGACCTGTTCGGCGCCGTGCCCATGCAAGGCGAGCTGGTGCTGGCCACGCGGCGCGAGCCGGACTTCTTCCGCCTCTATGACATGCAGCGGGGCCTCGCGGAGCCCTGGGTGCACGAGGTGGAGGGGCAACTGGACGGCCTGGGGACGATCCTCGTGCGGGACGGCTGGCTCGAGGGCCGGGCCTGCCGGGTGGGCTATCTCGGGGACCTGCGCACGCGCTTCTCGGCCCGCCGCAGTCGGGGACTGTCGCGCTTCTACGGACCCGTGCTGGAGGAGACCGCCGAGCGGCTGGGCGTGGAGGCCTTCCTCACGGCGGTGATGGCGAGCAACGCGACCGCCCTCAATGCCCTGGTGAAGCGCAAGCCGGGCCGGGTGTCCCAGCCGCGCTACACCTTGCTGCGCCGCTTCGGGTCGGTGTCCGTGCATTTCACGCGTCGGCGCACGCCCCGCCCGGGCCGCTACCGGGTCCGCCGGGCCACGCCCGAGGACATTCCCACCATGGCCGCGCGGCTGGACGCGGACCACCGCGCACGGGCCTTTGGCTACCGCTACGACCTGGGCGAGCTGGAACACCGCCTGGCGGACTGGCCCGGGCTGCGCGTGGACGGCTGCTATCTGGCGTTCGACCCGGACGGCGCGCTCGTGGGCTGCACCTCGGTCTGGGATCCCCAGGCGGTCAAACGCTATCAGGTGCTGGCCTACCGGGGCTCGATGCGCTGGGTGAAGTGGGGTTACGACGCGATGGCCACGGTGCTGCGCGCGCCCCGACTGCCCGCGCCGGGCAATGCCTTCAACTACTTCTACCTGTGCAACACCAGCATCCAGGACGAAAACCCAGACATCCTGCGCGCGCTCGTGGAGCAGGTGTACGCGGACCATCAGGGCCAGGGCTATCACTTCTTCACGCTGTATCTCGACGAGGGAGATCCGCTCCAGCCCGCGTTGAAGGGCTTCTTCCAACGACGTCTGGATTTCCACCTGTACGCGGTGACGCCCGCCAGCCGGCCCCGAGACCACTTCCCCGAGGGACGCACGGGCTTCGAAATGGCCCTGGCGTGAGTATGCTCCCGGGATGTCCCGACCCTCCGTCCCGGTGGCCCTGCTCGCCCTGCTCCTGTTGGGCGCCGGCTGCACCTCGCGCCAGGGCGCGCATCCGCTGACCTCCGTCGAGCGCGACACCTACGAGGAGCGTCTGGAGAAGGCCCAGCCCTTCCTCGTCGGGCCTCGGGGCACCCCGGAGTTGGAGGCCCTCGCCCGGGAGTTGGAGGCGCGGCTCGAGCACCACCCCCGGGACGCCGCGCTCCATGCCCTGCTCGCGCGCACCGCCCTGGCGCTCAAGCGCGACGACCAGGCCCGGGCCGAGGCCCAGCGGGTCGAGGCGCTCGCCCCGGACTCCGCCGAGGCCCACTTCCTGCGCGCCTTCTTCCTCGGCGGACGCGATCCAGAGAAGCTCGCCACCGCCCTCGCCGAGGCCCAACGTGCCACCGAACTGGACCCCCAGCGCGGTCGCTCCTGGCGACTGCTCGGCACGCTCCACCTGCAACGCCAACAGCCCGCCGAGGCCCGTGCCGCGCTCGAGCGCGCCCTCGCCCTGGAGCCCGACAACGCCCAGGCGCTCTTCCTGTCCGGCCTGCTCGCCGAGGACGAGGGCCGGGCCGACGCGGCCCTGCTCGCCTTCGAGAAGGCGAGCCGCGTCGCCCCGGACTTCGTGCTCGCCCATACCCATGCCGGGCGGCACCTCCAGGACGCGCGCCGGAACGAGGCCGCGCTCGAGCACTTCCAGCGCGCGGCGGCGCTCGCCCCCCGGGACTGGCGGATCCGCGAGCGGCTCGTCCAGGTGCACCAGGCGCTCGGGAACACGGCCCGGCGCGACGCCGAGCGCGAGGCCCTGCTCGCGCTGCACCGCGAGGGCGGGATGGATCAGGACTTCTACATCCGCGAGCAGTGGCACGAGGGACCGTGGCTCATCGCGGTGGTGGAGAACCTGGAGCTCAAGGGCGACTGGGCGCGGCGCTACGAGTTCCAGGTGTTCGGCGCCAGCGGCGAGCGGCCCGAGCGGGTCATCTCGCTCGGCTCGTATGCCTTCACCAACGACTTCGCCCGCGAGAAGAACCCGTCCGCGCCGCGCCTGTTCCACCTGGACGCCTATGGCGCGGACGACTCGCACGAAACGTATGGGCTCTTCGAGGGCGAGCCCTCCTATGACGACACCCGGGCGCGGGTGCTCGCCATCCTGCGCGGTGAGCTGCCCCCCTCCTCGAGCTCGAAGCGCTAGACTGCGCGCTCCCAGCCAGGAGAGCCGAATGGGGGCATCCCCCTACTTCACCGACGCCGCCCGGGCCCAGGCCGCCACGACGGTCCAGGCCATCGAGTCCCGCACCGCCGCCGAGGTCGTCATCGCCGTGAATGCCCGCTCGGGCCACTACCGCCACACCGACTACCTGGTGGGCTTTGGCGTGTCGCTCGCGGCGCTCGTGGCCATGCTCTACCTGCCGCAGGAGTTCCCCCTGGAGACCTTCCCCGTGGGCGTGGCGCTGGCCTTCGTGGCGGGCGTGCTCGTGCTCCAGCTCGTGCCCGGCGTGCGCCGTCGGCTGACCGCGAGCGCCCTGCTGGACGAGGCCGTGCGCACCACGGCGCGCGCCGCCTTCGTGGACCAGGGCATCACGCGCACCACCGGCCGCACCGGCATCCTCGTCTTCGTCTCCCTCTATGAGCGCCGGGTGGAGGTCGTCACGGACCTCGGCGTGGACCCCGCGGCGCTCGGTGAGGAGTGGACCCGGGCGCTCGCCGGCGTGGCCTCCGCCGTGGCCGGCTCCAAGGATCCGGCGCCCTTCTTCCAGGCCCTGCTCGCCCTCACGCCGCCCCTGGAGCGCGTGCTGCCCCGCTCCCCCGACGACGTCAACGAACTCCCCGACGCCCCCCTGCACGTCTCATGAACCGCACGAAGCGCCTTTTGTCCCTCGGGGTCCTCGCCGCCTGTCTGTCCCTGCTCCTGCTGCCCGCGATCGACAGCGAGGCACGTCCGGGCGGCGGCAGCACCTACCGCGGCTCCTCGTCCTCGCGCGGCTCCTCGTCCTCGTCCTCCCGGGGCTCGTCGTCCTCCCGAGGCTCGTCGTCCTCGTCCTGGAGCGGCTCGTCCTCGTCCTCGTCGTACCGCTCCTCGGGCACGAGCTATTCGAACAGCTCAAGCTGCGGCGGCGGCGGCATGCTCTGCGCCATCTTCAGCGTCATCATCCTGCTGCTGATCCTCCAGCGGGTGTTCAGCTCGGTGCAGGAGCAGAACGAGGAGCAGGCGTGGAGCACCGTCCTGCCGCCCGGGCGCACGTCCGGACCCCGGCCCTCCACCACCGCCTCGGCGCGCGATCGGCTCACCTCGCTGCGCCGGGTGGGCCCCCCGGGCCCCAATGGCCGGCCCCGGCCCTTCGATCCGGACTTCTCGCTCATTCCCTTCGAGGACTTCCTCTACGCCCTGTATGCCCAGGCCCATGAGGCGCGCGGGGGCAACCGGTTGCAGACGCTCAGCGCCTACCTCTCCCCGGAGGCGCGCGAGACCCTGGCGGCCCTGGGCGACACGCCCCGGCAGGTGCACTCGGTGGTGGTGGGCGCCATGCAGTACCTCGAGGCCACCCAGGTGCGGCCCACCAGCACCCACGTGAGTGTCACGGTGCGCTTCGAGGCCAACTACACGGAGGTGGAGGCCTCGGGCCAGGAGCGCGCCTACTACGTGGCCGAGGAGTGGCGGCTGTCGCGCGCCACCGCGGTGCAGTCGCGCCCGCCGGATCAGGCGCGCGTCTTCAAGTGTCCGCACTGCGGCGCGCCCCTGGACGGCATGCGTGGCGGCGTCTGCTCGTACTGCGAGCAGCAGGTGAACACGGGGCAGTTCGACTGGGTGGTGAGCGAGATTTCCCCTCAGGAGCGCGAGCGGCGCGGCCCGCAGCTCGGCGGCGAGACGCCCGAGCAGGGCACGAACCTGCCCACGCTCGTGCAGTCCAACCTGGACATGCACTGGAGCAAGGCCCAGGAGGAGGATCCCGACCTGAGCTGGGAGACGTTCTCGCACCGGCTGGAGACCATCTTCCAGGAGATGCAGGTGGCCTGGAGCAACCGCCAGTGGGAGCGGGTGCGCCCGTACGTGAGCGACAGCCTCTTCCAGATGCAGCTGTACTGGATGGACACCTACGCGCGGCAGGGCCTGCGCAACATCACCCAGAATGCCCGCATCACGGACGTGCAGATGGCGCGCGTGGTGAGCGACAAGTACTTCCACGCCGTCACCGTGCGCGTGTACGCCACGAGCCTGGACTTCACGGTGCGCGACGCGGATGGCTCGCTCGTGAGCGGCAGCAAGTCGCGCGAGCGCGCGTACAGCGAGTACTGGACGCTCATCCGGGGGCGGGGCGCCAAGGGCCAGCCCGGCTCGGACAAGAACTGTCCCTCGTGCGGCGCGCCACTCGCGCTCAACATGGCGGGCAACTGCACGCACTGCGAGGCCCGGGTGGCCTCGGGGGACTTCGACTGGGTGCTCAGCCGCATCGAGCAGGACGAGTCCTACCAGGGCTGACGCCCCCGTCCGCCGTCCGGGCCCCTCAGGAGGCCAGGGCGGCGGAGGGCTCGGCGGCGCCCCGCGGCAGCAGCAGGGAGAAGGTGGTGCCGCGGCCCGGCTCGCTGCTCACGCGCAGCTCGCCGCCCATCTTGCGCACGAGGGCGTGGCTGATGGACAGCCCCAGCCCCGTGCCGGTGCCAGCGGGCTTGGTGGTGAAGAAGGGGTCGAAGATGCGCGGCAGCACCTCGGGGGGGATGCCGTGGCCCGTGTCCGAGACGTCCACGCGGACGACGTCCGCCTCCTGGCGCGAGCTCACCCGCAGGACGTTGTGCTGGGGCGAGCTGGAGCCCATGGCCTGCAGTGCGTTGACGATGAGGTTGAGGAACACCTGCGTCAGCCGGCTCTCGCTGGCGAGCACGGGCGGCAGCGCCGCGTCGCACGCCTTCTCCAACCGGGCGGTGCCCCGGCACTGGGCCTCGGCCATGCGCAGCGCGAAGTCGAGGCTCGCGTTGACGTCCACCGACTCGAGCGACTCGTCCGAGGCGTGCGAGAAGAAGCGCATGTCGCGCACGATGTCGCGGATGCGGCGGCAGCCGACGATGGACTCGCTCAGCACCTGCCGGGCCTCCCCGAGGAACTGCCGGGCATGGGCCGTGGGGCCCGGCAGGCGCAGCAGGCGCTGCTCCAGCTCGTCCATCCACTCGCGCAACAGGCCCATGTTGGTGAGCAGGTAGGCGATGGGGTTGTTGATTTCGTGGGCGATGCCCGCCGCGAGCACGCCCAGGGACGCGAGCCGATCATTCTGCAGGCTCGCGCGCTCCAGCATCCGCTTCTCGGTGAGGTCCTGCGCCACCACGAGCAGGCGCCGGGCGTCGGTGCCCTCCTGGAGCGCGCCGGTGAGGTCCAGGGACAGCCGCTCGCCTCGGGCCGAGCGCAGCCCCACGTCCAGCGCCCGGACCGAGCCCTGGGCGAGCAGCTCCCCCAGGGCCTCGCGCACGCGGCCCCGCTCGCCGTCGAGCGCGAGCGCCTCCAGGCGCGTGCCCAGCACCTCCCGCGCCTCGCGGCCGATCAGCCGGGAGGCCACCGGGTTGAGCTCCAGCACCCGTCCCGCCTCGTCCAGCAGGAACACCGCGTCGCCCGAGGACTCCAGGAGCTGGCGGTTGCGTGCCTCGGCCTGACGCACCCGCAGGCGCAAGCGCAGCAGCAGCTCCACCTGCCGCTTGAGCGCGAGCAGATCCCGCCGCTGCCGGTCGCTCAGGGCGCGCGGCACCGTGTCGATGACGCACAGGGTGCCCAGCGGGTAGCCCTCCTCGGAGTGGATGGACGCGCCGGCGTAGAAGCGGATGTGGGGCGCCTCCAGCACGAGCGGGTTGGCGGCGAAGCGCGCGTCCTGGAGGGCATCCTCCACGACGAACAGCTCCGCCGTCTGCTCGATGGCGTAGGTGCAGAAGGACAGACAGCGCGCCGTCTCGCTCACGTCCGGCAGGCCCACCTGGGCCTTGAACCATTGCCGCTCGCGATCCACCAGGCTGATGAGCGCCAGGGGCACGTCACACAGACTGGCCGCCAGACGCACGATGTCCTCGTACTCGGACTCGGCGGGCGTATCGAGAATGCCGTGGCGCGCGAGGGCGCACAGGCGATCCTCCTCATACTGAAGGCCAGGGGAGAGCATGCCGGCGATATGGGTTCGACCCTCCCCGGGTGGCAGTACACCCAGTGCGTTGCGTGTAGAAAGAAACACTGTCAACGTTCCCACGGCGACAGGCGCCCGCCCCGACGCCCCGCGCACGCCCCTGACGCACCGCGACATGCCGACCTGTAGCAACTCCGCCCCGGCATGTACGACAATATAGACAAATTAAGCATTTCATCCCCCTTTTCGCCCGACCGAGACGCCCATGACCGTCATCAATCCCAACCGGAGCGCGCAGCCCAAGAGCCCCCCCGCGACCAGCGCGTCGGCCCCGGGCGTCGCGGCGCAGAAGTCGCTGCTCAACCCGCTCGACCTGGGCAAGGCGATCCTCGACGGCATCAAGGACATCCCGAAGAACCTCGAGATGGGCAAGGACGTCTTCGAGGCCACGACGATGCGCGAGCTGGGGCGCATCTTCGGCGGGGACGCCAAGCCGGACCGCATGGCGGATGGCGCGCTGCTGGGCGCGCGGGGGCAGCAGTACCCGGCGGGCACGCCGCTCGGGCAGATCCCCGGCGTGACGCCCAAGAACAACCCGAACCCGAACAAGACCATCCTCTACACCAACGGCATCATGACGCCGGCCGAGGGCCAGCTGCGCGAGATGCAGTCCATCGCGGACCGCTCGGGCGCCAAGGTGGTGGGCGTGCACAACGCCACGCAGGGGCTGGTGGCGGACCTGGCCCAGTGCGTGACGGACAAGCTGGACAAGGGCAAGAACCCGGCCGTGGATTCGCTGGCGGACACCGTCTACAGCGAGCTCAAGGCGGGCCGGGAAGTGCACCTGATGGGCTACAGCCAGGGCGGCCTCATCACCGCGCGCGCGCTCAATGACGTGCAGCAGCGGCTGCGGCTGGAGGACGGCATGTCCCAGGGCCAGGCCGAGCAGCTCATGAGCAAGCTGAGCGTGGAGACGTTCGGCGCGGCGTCCACGCGCTACCCGAACGGCCCCCAGTACGTGCACTACATCAACGACGCGGACGCGGTGCCCACGCTCACGGGCCTGGGCGGCAGCGTGGACCCCCTGGCCTTCCTCAAGGACGCGGGCCGG
Organism: Archangium primigenium; assembly: GCF_016904885.1. Classification (NCBI taxonomy): domain Bacteria; kingdom Pseudomonadati; phylum Myxococcota; class Myxococcia; order Myxococcales; family Archangiaceae; genus Melittangium; species [Archangium] primigenium. The sequence continues at coordinate 1,165,307 of NZ_JADWYI010000001.1, read as the reverse complement.
GGCGCCGTGGTGCACCGCTTCACCGACGGCAACGCCAACCTCATCAGCAACCACATGCTCGACACCATGTACATGAAGCACCGGGTGCCCTTCGAGCAGGCGCGCCAGAACCAGTTCTGATTCCCCTCCCCTCCGGAGGGATGGCCGCTTTCCAACATCGCGGCCGGCAACCGTCGCTGGAGGGAGCGCGGGCGGGGGGGGTGGAGAGACTCCCCGCTGGCGGTCACGAGGCGCACCTCGTATGAGCGGCACCGCGGCGTTCATCCACGCCGTGGTTTCACCCCGCTTTCCGAGGACCGCCGGCTCCAGCACGCATGATCTCCGACTGCTTCCGTGACCCCGCTTCGCTCCCGCCTCGGCTGCGCTTCCTCGCCGGCGGGGGTGAGGCCACCCGCCTCATCCTGGCGCGCGACTGGACGAACCATCCCCTCGGCCCGCCGCAGGACTGGCCGGAGAGCTTGAAGTCCACCCTGAGCACCGTGCTCAACTCCCCCGAGTCGATGATTCTCGCGTGGGGACGCGAGGCGCTGACCTTCTTCTTCAACGAGACCTACTTCCCGCTGCTCGGGCCTCGGCTCTCGTGGGCCATGGGCTCGCCCTTCCACGAGGTGTGGGCGGACGCGTGGGCCCAGGCCAGACCCATCATCGACGATGCGTTCGCCGGCCAGAGCCAGCGCTTCAATGACTTGCCGTGGAAGCTCGCCACCGACCGGGGCGCCGCGGACACCTGGTTCACGTTCTCCTACTCGCGCGTCCTCGACGCGAACGGGGACGTCGCCGGGCTGTTCATCTTCACCAACGAGACCACCGCGCGCGTGCTCGCGGATCGGCGCCTCGTGCGGGAGATGGAGCGGCAGCGGCTGAGCCTCCAGCAGATGCCCGGGTTCGTGGGCCTGCTGGCCGGCCCCACCCACGTCTACGAGTACGTGAACGACGCCTACATCACCATCTCCGGCCCGCGCCAGTTCCTCGGCCGGACGGTGCGACAGGTGTTTCCAGAGCTGGAGGGCCAGGGGTTCTACGAGCTGCTGGACGGGGTCTACACCTCGGGCAAGCCCTTCTCCGGTCAGGCCCTCCCCATCCAGCTCGCGGGCGAGCGCGAGCCGCGCTACATCGATCTGCTCTACCAGCCGCTGCGCGCCGACAGCGGCGAGGTCGTGGGCATCTTCGTGGGCGGCTACGACGTCACCGAGCGCGTGCGCGCCCAGCAGGCGCTCGCGCAGGCCAACAACACGCTCGAGCAGCGGATCGCCCAGGCCCTGCGCGAGCGGGAGAAGGCCGAGGAGGCGCTGCGCCAGGCCCAGAAGATGGAGGCGGTGGGGCAGCTCACCGGCGGCATCGCGCACGACTTCAACAACATGCTCACCGGCGTGCTTGGCCCGCTCGAGCTGCTCCAGCACCATCTGGCCCAGGGGCGCATGGACCGGGTCCCGCGCTACATCGAGGCCGCGAGGAGCTCGGCGCAGCGCGCCGCCGGGCTCACCCAGCGCCTGCTCGCGTTCTCGCGGCGGCAGTCGCTCGACGTGAGGCCGGTCGACGTCAACGCGCTCGTCGCGAGCATGGAGGACATGCTCCGGCGCACGCTCGGGGAGAGCATCGGGCTGGAGGTGGTGCGGCACGCGGACGCCTGGCCCGCCATGACCGACCACAACCAGCTGGAGAGCGCGCTGCTCAACCTCGCCATCAACGCGCGGGACGCGATGCCCGGCGGGGGACGCCTCACCATCGAGACGACGAACACGCGCCTGGACGAGGCCTACGTGCAGCACGTCGACGGCCTCCGGGCGGGCGACTTCGTCGTCATCTCCGTGTCGGACACGGGCACGGGCATGAGCGAGGACGTGATCGCCAAGGCCTTCGAGCCCTTCTTCACCACCAAGCCCATCGGCGCGGGCACGGGGCTCGGCCTGTCGATGATCTACGGCTTCGCCCGGCAGTCCGGCGGCCACGTCCGCATCTACTCGGAGCTCGGGCGGGGGACGACCCTCAAGCTGTACCTGCCGCGGCACCGGGGGCAGGTGGTTGACGAGCAGAAGCAGACCCTCGAGGTGAAGAAGGCACAGCCCGGGGAGCATGTCCTGCTGGTGGAGGACGATCCGGCGGTGCGCATGCTCGTCCACGACGTGCTGACGGACCTGGGCTACGGCGTGCGGCAGGCGGAGGACGGACGCGCGGCCCTGCCGTTGCTCGCGGACATGGAGCGCATCGATCTGCTCATCACGGACGTGGGCCTGCCGGGCCTCAACGGGCGCCAGTTGGCGGAGATCGCCCGCCAGAAGCTGCCCGGCCTCAAGGTGCTCTTCATCACCGGCTATGCCGAGCGCGCCGCCGTGCGCGGCGAGTTCCTCGACGAGGGCATGGAGATGCTCACCAAGCCCTTCGCCATCGACGTGCTGTCCGCGAAGATCCGCGAGATGATCGAGTAGCGCCCGTCAGGCGTCCTCGGGCGCGAAGCGGTGCTGCCGGGAGGTGTCGCGCATGAAGGCGTACACGAGCAGTGAGCAGAAGATGCAGCCGGTCACGTACCAGAAGAACCACGTCTCGTGCCCGGCCACCTTGAGCCGGGTGCCCACGTACTCGGCCGTGCCGCCGAACACGGACACGGTGAGGGCGTAGGGCAGGCCCACGCCCAGCGCGCGCACGTTCGCGGGGAACAGCTCCGCCTTCACCACCGCGTTGATGGAGGTGTAGCCGGAGACGATGACGAGCGCCGCCATCACCAGCAGGAAGGCGGTGAAGGCATCGCGCGTGTGCATGAGCGCCGTGAGCAGGGGCACGGTGAAGAGCGTGCCCAGGACGCCAAAGCCCAGGAGCACCGGCCGGCGGCCCACCTTGTCCGAGACGAAGCCCAGCACCGGCTGCAGGAGCATGTAGAGGAACAGGGAGCCCGCGGAGATGAGCGTGGCCTCGCCGCGCGAGAGCCCCACGGTGCCCACCAGGAACTTCGGCATGTAGACGGTGTACGTGTAGAAGGCGAGCGTGCCGCCCATGGTGAGGCCCACCACCAGGGCGATCTCCCGCGGGTGGCGCAGGAGCTCGCGCATGGGGTTGGGCACCGGGCCCCGGGCCGCCTCGCGCCGGAAGGCCTCCGTCTCCACCATGTTGCGCCGCATGTAGAAGCCGAACACCGCCAGGCCCGCGCCCAGGAGGAAGGGCAGGCGCCAGCCCCAGGCCACCAGCTGCGCCTCGGTGAGCACCAGCCGCTGCAGCACCAGCAAGGTCAGCGTGGCGAGCAACTGCCCCATGATGAGCGTGACGTACTGGAAGGAGCTGTAGAAGCCCCGGTGGCGCGAGGTGGCCACCTCGGTGAGATAGGTGGCGCTGGTGCCATACTCCCCGCCGAGCGACAGGCCCTGCAGCAGCCGCGCGAGGATGAGCACCGCGGGCGCCAGCAGGCCCACCTGGGCATAGGTGGGACACAGCGCGATGACGAGCGAGCCCAGGCACATGAGCGACACGGACAGCGTCAGCGCGGCGCGGCGCCCGCGCACGTCCGCGTACATGCCCATGAGCCAGCCGCCGATGGGGCGGATGAGGAAGCCGAGCGCGAAGACCCCCGCCGTGTTGAGCTGCTCGACCAGGGGGTTGTCGTTGGGGAAGAACGAGCGCGCGAAGTACGGCGAGAAGGCCGAGTAGATGTAGAAGTCGAACCACTCGATGAGGTTGCCCACCGAGCCGCCGAAGATGGACAGCAGGCGCTGGCGGACACCGGTGGGGGCATCGGAGGGAGAGGGAGGCGGAGGCACCCGCCGCTTGTAACCCAAACCCCCTCCCCCGACGCGCCAGGCCCCCTACTTGCGGCCGGGCTTCTTGGCGGGCGCGGCGGGCGCGGCCTTCTCGGCGGCCTCGCGCCGCGCCTCGTCACGCTCCTGCAGGGCCGACTCCACCTCCGCCCGCAGGTCCTTGACGCGGCCCTTGAGCGTGGCGTTCTCCGTGCGCAGGGCCTTGAGCTCCCCGCGCGCCTCTTCCGTCTCCGTGCGGGCCTCCCGGACCTCCGCCCGCGCCCGGATGACTTCCTTGGAAGGCCCACATCCCACCAGCGGACCCACTCCGAGCACCATGACCGCGACCCACGCCTTCATCGCCACGAGACTCCTCACCGGGAGCGGAACCAGGGACCGCTCCCTGGGCGTCCATCGGGGTACGGCCCCCGGGAGCAAGGCCCATGCCCGGCCTCGCCGTCCTCGGGGCGCGGCGCCAGCCGAGCGTCCATCCTGGCAAGACGCCAGAGTCGCCCAGGCACATTGCCAGCCCGGCTGGCCTCCGCTCGCACGACCTTGAATAATTCCGGGAAGCCCTCGTCTTGAGGAACAACTACGCAGCACGAAGGAACCCGCCCCATGGCCTCCCTCTTCTCCTCGCGCATCCTCCGCACGGTGTCCCTGTTCGCTTCCGTCGCCGCCCTCCCGGGCTGCATCATCGAGGGGGGACACACCCCGCGGAACAACCTGGTCGACACGCCGGTCTACGCGGGCTGCCCCTCGCTCCAGGGCGTGGGCAACTCGGGCCTCGTCGGGCTGACGGCGGAGCGCGGCGGCTACTACTCCTTCGCCTCCTTCTCCTACCCCAACGAGTACATCCGCCACTACCAGGGCCGCGGCATCGTCGCCCCCGTGTACTCCGCGCTCGACGGTGACAACGCCACGTTCCGCATTGTCCCGGGCCTGGCCGACAACCGCTGCATCTCGTTCGAGTCCGCCAACTACCCGGGCCACTACCTCAACGACGACGGCGGCGAGGTCTTCCTGGACGCCGCGGCGCCCGGCCTCACGTTCGCCGAGGACGCGACGTTCTGCCCCCGGCCCGGCCTGGCGGACGCCTACGAGCTGAGCTTCGAGTCCTGCGCCTACCCCGGCTCCTTCCTGCGCCAGGACGATGGCGACCTCTTCGTGGAAGGCGGCGCGGGCCTCATCTACGAGGACGACGCCACGTTCCTCATGGACGCCCCCTTCTAGATCCAGAAGGCGATGTCCCGCTCCGCGTCCGGGGGGCCCGCTCCCTGCCCCCCCTCCCGGAGCCAGCGGCGGTACGCCTCGATGTCCGAGTGCAGGAGGTCCGCCTCGGTTCCCGAGAACACGCCCCCGCCCGGACCGTTGAGCAGGCCCTCGCGCTGCACCCGCATGATGTCCACGTCCTGGGTGATGACCTGCGTGGTGTACCAGCGCACCAGCGGCTGGAGCGCGTGGCCCACGAGCGAGCGCGGCAGATCATACGGCAGCCGGTAGCTGATGGCCGTGTAGACGAGGCTGTCCATCGGCCCGATGGGCGTGATCTGCGAGTTGATGACGAAGCCGCTGCGCTCGCCCCAGAGGTAGTCCACGCGCGTGACGTTGGGCGAGATGAAGTGGTCCGTGTGCACCATGGGCATGCCGCTCGGGTTGAAGAGGCGGCCCAGGCCCGACACCGTGTCCTGCGCCTGCTTGTAGGTGACGAGCACACGGCCCTCCGAGCGCTTCACCGTGGCGGGCACGCGCTTGCGCGCCGTGTCGCGAAACCACCCGGCATGGACGAAGACCGTGTGCGGCACGTCCATGAAGTTCTCCACCAGGTTGGTCACCCCGTTGGGAAAGCGCGTCACCATGAAGTAGACGCTCCACTCGGGCTGGCCCCAGAACGGCACCCGGAAGGCGGGCCGGCGGGCACGCTGGGAGTCGCCGCCCGGGAAGACGAAGACCAGGCCGTCCTGCTCCAGGGTGTCGAAGCGCTGGAGCCGGCCCAGGTCGCACGGCCGCACCTGGAGCCCCGCGCGCGCATGGCCCCGGGCGTCGAGCGACTCGCCGCACTGGGACGGGCCCAGGCTGGGCACCTCCACCACCGCGCCCGAGCCGTCATACACCCAGCCGTGGTACGGGCAGCCCAGGCGGCCGTCGAACACGGCCCCGGCGGACAGGCGCGCGTTGCGGTGCAGGCACCGGTCGCGCAGGGCCACGGGCTGGCCGCGCTCGTCCCGGAAGAGCACCACGTTCGTGCCGAAGAACGTCCGCGCCAGGGGCGCGCGCCGGGTGAGCTCCGAGGACAGGCACGCCACGTACCAGTGGTCCTTGAGCGCGCCACAGCGGGCGAGGTCCGCCTCGGCCTCCAGATCCACGGTGGGCACGGGCGCCGGGGCGAGCGCCGGCACGTCGGCGGGATTCCTCATGACAGGCACGTCCTCACAGAGCGAACCAGTTCGTCCAGCCGGGCTGCCGGTGGAGGTCCGCGGGTTTGATGTCGCCGGCCCGCTGGCCGAGCGCGATGCAGCGGGCCTCGTAGCGGCGCGCGCCCCCGGAGACGCGCAGCACGCGCAAGGGGCCGAGCTGCCCGAGTTCCCGGGCGTAGCGGTAGTGGAAGCCCTCGCACAGGACACGCTCCAGCGCGTGGGCGGCCTCCTCCAGCCGCGCGGGGGGCGCGTCGGTGTCGAGGAAGAGCCGGTACTCGGGGGGCGCGGCGGGCGGCTCCCACTCGGGCGCCATCATGGCGAAGGCGGGCCGCTGGCCGAGCAGCGCCGGCAGCGTGGTGGCGAGCACGTGGGACACGCGGGAGGACGACAGCTTCTCGCCCACCAGATCGCACACCGCATCCGCCCGCCCGAGGAAGCGCAGGCAGGGCGTGGCCTGGTGGAAGCCCTCCACCCGGACCCGATCGCCCAACTGGTAGCGCACGAGCCCCCCGGACGTGGACAGCACCACGGCGTACTCCCGCCCTTGCTCCAACTCGTGGGCGAGCCGGGGGCGGGCCTCGGGGTGCGCGGGGTCGAGGAACTCGAAGAAGTGGCTGCGCACGGCGAGCACCGGCGCGGGCGCCGAGACGAGCGGCAGCGTGACGATGCCCTCGGTGGCGAGCAGCCCCTTGCCCTGCACCTCCACGCCGGGGAAGTGACGGCACGCGGGCGCCACGGCCCGCTCCGCCTGGGCCTCCGTCCACATGCTCAGGAGCGCGAGCCGGGGCCAGAGCACGGGGCCTCGCACGTCCGCGCGCAGCGCCTCGCGCAGCACCCGGGCCCGCTCCGGATGCGGCGAGAAGCGCATCCGGGCCAGCGCCGCGCGCACCTCTTCACGCTCGGCGCCCGGTGGCCGGCAGAAGCCCCGCGCCAGATCCTCCGCGAGGCGCTCGCCGTGCCGCTCCAGCGCGTCCATGAGCAGGGTGAGGAAGCTCGGGTTCCACACGCTCAAGAGCGCCAGGTCCCCGCGCGCCACGAGGAACCACAGCGTCACGTACCGGCACGACTCCACGTCCGGCAGATGGGCCACGGCGCCGGGCACGGCGAAGACGCGCGCGAGCAGTGGCTGGAGGGGCCGGGGGAAATAGGCCGAGTCCTCCACGCTGCCCACGGGCGTGCCGCCGGCGGTGCGCCCCTGCTTGCGCCCGATGGGGGAGATGGACCAGTAGCTCGGGCCCGCGCGCACCCCGGGCCGCGTGGCGAACATGTCGAAGAGCATGGGCGCGAGCCCCTCGTGGAACTCGCGCGAGAGGCCCCGGGTCATGGGGATGAACTTGGACGCGCCCGAGGAGCCCCCCGAGGGCTCGAAGCGCACCACGGGCTCGCGGGTGAGCACGCGCGACGCGCCGCCCTTGAGGGCCTCGATGTCCGCGAGCACCGAGTCCGGCGTGGTCAGGGGGAAGGCGTCCTGGAACTCGCGCGCGGTGCGCACGCGGGAGAAGCCCGGCACCCGGGCCGCCTGGGCGCTGCCGGAGACGGCGTCGAGCACCCGCGCGAGACACCCGGCCTGGGCGCGCTCGGGCCGCGCGAGCGCCCGATGGAAGCGCAGGGCCGACCAGGCCTGCGCCGCCATCAACCCCGAGACGATCATGCCCGCGCCCCCACGCCCATCCACTTGAGGCCTCGGCGTGTCCACAGCCGTGCCTGCTTCACCAGGAAGCCCGTGAGGGCCCACGCCACGTCCCGCGCGCGCAGCTCCGCGAGGACCACCAGCTCCTCGCCCTCCACGTGCCCGGGGTTCTTTCGCGCGAAGTAGGCGATGTGCGGGTGCTGCGCCGCCTCCCGATCGATGGGGGACACGCCCTCGCGCACCCGGTAGTGCGTGTCCGCGAAGCGCACCGTGCCCTTGTCCGCGTCGAACTGCTCGCCGAACCACCGCCCCGTCAGCGCGTTCAGGAAGTCCCGCCGCTCGGCCGGGGGCTCCCAGTCATGGCGCGGCACCGTGCGGGGGAAGTGGTTCACCGCCAGGAGGTACGTCTTGTAGCCCCCGCTGAGCAGCAGCCAGAACAGCGGCCTGAGCGGCTGGCGCAGCTTCCGCTGGAGGAGGAAGCGCGTGAAGCGCACCTGCAGCTCCTTCTGGCCCCAGTAGTCCGGGTGGATGACGGTGTCGCCGGAGAAGACGATCTCCACCGCCCGGCCCCCCATGCGCTCCTCCACGACGCGCAGGGTGCTGAAGCCCACCAGCTCGCCCGTGCGGCTCGCGGACAACAGGATGACGTACTGCTTGTCGTCCAGGTCCCGGGCGAAGCGCTCGGCGCTCACGCCCGCGTAGCACACCTGCATCAGGGACAACATCTGGGCGCGCTGCCGCTCGGTGAGCGCGTCCCGGGCCACCGTGGCCCCCTTCAAGGCGGAGAGCATGACGTGGACTTTCTTCCTCTAGGGGGCGTCGAGCAGGTTCGCCGTGGCCGAGGCCTGGCGGACGACATGGTAGCGATCGGCCTCGAGTTGCACCCGCTGCACCTCGCCGCCGTACCAGTGGATGGAGGCCGTCACCGGCCCGGTGTGGCGCCCCAGGCCGAAGTGCAGACGGGGATCCGCCGACGCGCCCAGGCCCCCGAGCAGCCCCACCTCCTGGACCTGTTCCACGCGCTGGCCCGCGTCCTCGTAGGACACGACGACGCGCGTGCCCACGGCGGGGCGGCTCGTGCTCGTGCCATTGCCCTCGAGGGACAGGCCCACGAAGTGCGCCGTGTCCCGACCCGCGCCCTGCATCAGCGTGTTGCGGTAAACAGACACCGGCCCGTGCTGGTTGGTGATGACGGCATCCAGGTCCCCATCGTCGTCCAGGTCCGCGAGCAGCACGCCGCGCGAGTTGTCCGGATCATCGAGGCCCAGCTCGCGCGCCACGTCCACGAAGTGGCCGGGCTTGGCGTCGCCCAGGTTCAGGTACGCGCGCCGCGCCTCGTTCGGGTAGACGGTGCGCCCGCGGATGTCGCCCCACTTGTCCGCGTACGTGTGCATCTCGGGGCCGGACTGCATCAGCTTGTGGTTGACGTACCAGTAGTCCTTGTTGCCCGTGTCGATGAGGTGATCCAACCGATCGTCCACATGGCCATTGGCCTGCACCAGGTCCGGCCACCCGTCGTTGTCCAGGTCCCCGGCCGCCGCGCCCCAGCCGAAGCGCTTCTCGTTGAGCGCGCCCCGGAACGTGGCCTCGTCCTTGAACGAGGGCACGAAGGCGTCCTCCCCGCGCGACAGCATCCACAGGAGGCTGCCCTCGGCCTGCAGCGCGTGGTGCACGTTGGACACGTAGACGTCCAGCCAGCCATTGCGGTCGAAGTCCGCCACGGACGCGTTCATGCCCTTGTAGGTGTCCTTGCCCACCTCGCCGAACAGCGAGCCCCGGACGCGGCGGAAGTGGCGGCCCTGCTCGTTGAGGTACACCTCGTCCGGCCCGAAGTCGTTGGCGATGTACAGGTCCGTCCACCCGTCCTGGTTCAGGTCCACCGTGCTCACGGCGAGCGACCAGCGCGTCTCGGTGAGGCCCAGGGTCGTGGGGTCCATGCGCTCGAAGGTGCCATCGCCCCGGTTGCGGTAGAGCGCGTTGAGCCCGCCGTTGTTGGCGTCGTGCCAGCCGTTGTGCATGAAGCGCAGCATGCGGCGGTCACCGGGGTACTCGGGCGCGGGCAATTGGAAGAGGTTGAAGGGCGTGGGCGTGGCATAGCCCGGCAGGTGCGTGGTGAGGGCATTGGCCACGAAGAGGTCCAGGTGCCCGTCCCGGTCGAAGTCGAGCATCGTCGCGGCGATGCTCACCGAGTGGTCCCCGACGCCGGCCTTCTGGGTCACGTCCTCGAAGGTGGCCTGACCCGTCTCGCGCAGGAGGTTGCGCAAGAGCCGCGAGGGCCCGAAGGCCACCGCGACGAGGAGGTCCTGATCCCCATCCCCGTCGTAGTCCACGAAGGTGCCACCGGAGGCGGAGCCCTCGCGGGTGAAGTTCGCGGCGATGGCGTCGAGCACGGGCAGCCGCACGCGCTCGAAGCGCAGGTCCCCCAGGTTGCGGTAGAGCGCCGCGCGATCCCCGTCGGCCTTGAGCGGGTTGGCCAGGAACAGGTCCAGCTTGCCATCGCCGTCATAGTCCCCGGCGGCCACGGCGTCCCCCACGCTCAGCACCCACTTGGACACGTGCAGCACCCGGGGGTCCACCCGCGTGAGCACGTCCCCCATGGTGGAGCCGAGCCCCGTGTGCGCGGCCTCCAGGCGCTCCATGTGGAAGGGCAAGGGCCGGGCCTGCTCGGCGGGGGCCACCACGAACACGTAGCCCGCCACGAGCGCCGCGCCCAGGCCCCCCACCGCGCCCAGGCGCTGGAGCGGCCCCGGGGACAAGAGGCCCGCCAGGTACGCCCGGCCGCCCTTGCGCCACAGGGAGCGGCCATGCAGGAAGAGGAAGCGCGCCGTGGCGCAGGTGAGCGCCGCGTAGAAGAACGTGAAGACGCTCTCCTTGAGGTGGAGCACCAGGTCCACCAGCGTGAGCGCGAAGGCGAGGAGGACCTGATCCCGGGGCCGCGCGGGCGACGTGCCGGGATCCGTGATCATGTAGAAGGTGAAGATGAAGAAGGGCGGCGAGCCGAGCGTGCCGAGGAAGAGCACTTCCGGGGGCAGGTGGTGCCGCATGATGTAGGCGCGCAGGGCCGTCTGCAGCGCGTAGAACGTGAGGAAGCTCACCACGAGCCAGCCCCGGCCCACGCGGAAGAAGAAGAGCACCAGCGCCGCCATGACGATGAAGGCGCTGAGCGCCACCTCGCCATTGGCCCACTGGTAGGCGGGCGCCGCGGTGATGAGCTCGCGCGTGAACAAGAGCGACGTGGCCACCCCGAACATGGAGGGGTTGAAGACGTGGCGGCCCTCGAACGTGAGCACGTACTTGGAGCCGATGGTGAGCCACACCGGCAAGAGCAAGAGCCAGCTCGAGTGCGAGTAGTTGAGCAGGAGCGCCAGCGAGCAGCACGAGATGTAGCCGCTCAGCGGGAACACCTTCTCCCGGCGCAAGAGCCACGTGAGCCCCGCGTCCAGCACCCCGCCGCTCACCACGATGGCGGCCATCTGCCAGGGGCTGCGGTTGAAGCCGAAGAAGGAAAAGCCCAGCACGCCATACAGGGTGAGGATGGCGGCGAAGGGGATGCGGGGATCGTTCCATCTCGGAAAGACCCATCCCCAGCGGAGGGCCTGGGGCCGCACCGGGCGTGCTGTCGGCTGTTCTGCGTTCATGTCGGGGTGTCTCCGAGGCGCGCGGCGAGCCTGCCGTGGCCCCGCTTCCCTGTCCAGGGCGCCCGGGGGCTTGCATCCAACCTCGCGAGCCTGCTCACCATGGGGCCACGCATGCTCTCTCCGCTCTCCCGCGTCCTGCTCGTGTGTCTCGTTGGCCTGTGCTCGCTCGTGGGGCTGCTCTTCTGGCGCCGACAGAACGTGAACAAGGCCCAGGGGGGCCGCATCTCCCCGCCCAAGCTCGCATGGCTGCTCTACGCCGTGTTCGTCTGGTTCCTGCTCTGCCCGCTCGTGGCGAGCGAGGCCGGCCTGCACCCCCACCTGCGCTGGGTGCTCGGCGGCTTCGCGGCCTTCATGTGGGCGCGCGGCGGGGCGGAGCTCTACATGCTCTACGTCACGCGCAACTGGCGCCCGCCCTACGGCATCACCCATGACGCGCTCAGCCTCGCGCTCGTGCTGGGCGGCCTCGGCGGCTACGCCCTGCGCCGCGACGCCCCGCCCACGTCCCTGGACCTGTGGGCCCTGTGCCTGCTCGGGCTCGTCACGGTGACGCTCGTCATCGAGATCCTCTACGCGGCGCTCTTCTTCCATGCCGTGGAGGGCCGCACCACCGGCGAGGACGGCATCTGGTTCGCCGACGAGGAGCAGGCGCGCTTCCAGCGCATCAACCGCATCACGTTCGCCTGCAATGTCCCGCTCTACGCGAGCCTCGCCGGCCTGCTCGCGGTGGGGTGGGGAGTCGGGGGCTGAGCGCGTGCCGACGTTCAGTCCTGGAAAACCCGATCAGGCCGTCATGTTTCCTTAGCGTCAAATTTCTGATAACAAGGCGTGCCTTTCCGCTCCAGTAATCCGAGGAGCCGGGGAGGTCCCCGGCCCTCGTCCCCGCAACGTTTCGCAAGGATGGATGATGAAGGCCACCTGTCTTGACTCCCTCATGGCGCGCGCGATGGTGTTGGGCGCGTGTCTGCTCGCGGCGCCCGCCCTGGGGGCCAGTGGCGTCAAGGTCCTGGAACCCCGGCTGTCCACGGTGAAGCCCACGAGCCCCGAGCTCGACGCGGAGACGCCCGTGGAGCGCGTGGTGGTGAAGTTCCAGGAGGGCACGCGCGTGCGGCTGCGCCAGGGCCTCATCCGCGCCATGAGCGGCGAGCGCAGCCAGGACGAGCGCGGCCGCATGGCGCGCCACGGGCTGAACGATCAGCGGCTGGACCGCGACCTGGGCGACGCCCAGCGGGAGATGAAGCGCTCGCGGCGCTGGGGCACTCCGGGGCGGCTCTTCCGTCAGGAAGAGACGGACCTGGCCCAGCGCAAGCAGCAGGCCGAGGAGCGCAGCGGCAAGGAGATGGCGGACCTGGACCTCTACTACGAGGTGCCGGTGGAGCCGGGCATGACGGCCGCCGAGGTGCAGGAGCTGGTGGACCGGCTCAACGCCATGGACAGCGTGGAGATCGCCTACGCCGAGCCCGTCATGTGGGCGGCGAGCGTGGCGGGCGAGGACAGCCGCGTGCCCGCCAGCGCGCGCCATGACACGCGCCAGGGCTACCTGGACGGGGCGCCCGCGGGCATCGACGCGCGCTACGCCTGGACGGTGCCCGGCGGCCGGGGCGCGGGCGTGAAGCTCGTGGACGTGGAGGGCGCGTGGAACACCCGCCACGAGGACCTGCCCACCTTCTTCCACCAGGGGGGCACGACCTTCGCGGACACCGAGTGGCGTGACCACGGCACGGCGGTGCTCGGCGTGGTGGCCAGCCAGGCCAACGGCTACGGCGTCACCGGCATCGCCCACGAGGCGTGGGTGGGCAGCCAGGGCATCGCCACCCAGAGCATGGCGAGCGCCATCCACCAGGCGGCGCGCGCGGTGGGCCGCGGCGGCGTGGTGCTCGTGGAGTTGCAGGCCCCCGGCCCGCGCGCGGTGAAGACGTGCGCGTGCAACCAGAGCCAGTGCAACTCCGTGCCCCTGGAGTACTGGCGCGCCAACTTCGACGCCATCGCCCAGGCCACCGCGCACGGGGTGCACGTGGTGGAGGCGGCCGGCAACGGCGGGGTGGATCTGGATGACCCCGTCTACCGCGGCGCCTTCGACCGCTCACAGCGCGACTCGGGCGCCATCCTGGTGGGCGCGAGCGCCTCCACCAACCACGCCCCCACCTGCTGGACCAACCACGGCAGCCGCGTGGACGTGCACAGCTGGGGCGAGAAGGTGGTGACGCTCGGCTATGGCGACCTGGCCGGCGCGAACGAGAACCGCGCCTACACCGCCACGTTCAGCGGCACCTCCAGCGCCGCCCCCATCGTGGCCGGCGCGGTGGCCTCGCTGCAGGGCGCCGCCCTGGCCTCGGGCCAGGGTCCCGTGCGCCCGCGCGTGATGCGCGAGCTCTTGCGCGCCACGGGCACGCCCCAGACGGGCACCCGGCACATCGGGCCCCAGCCGGACCTGCGCCGGGCCCTGCCCCGCCTGCTCGCGCGTTAGCGGCGCCGCCGCCCGCCGCCCACGGCGATGAGCAGCACGCCGCCCACCACCCCAGCGCCTCCGATGGCCAGGTCGCGCTGGGTCCGGTCCGAGTAGCGCCCGGTCACCTTCTGCGTGGCCTGCTCCAGGAACGAGTCGGTGGCGCGCCAGGCGCTCACCAGGAACACGGTGCTGGCGACGACGAGCATGAAGCCCAGGATGCGCACGATCCCCACGGTGTCTGTCCTCCTCGGTGATGACGGCATGAAGTCCCGGCACCGGGGGACGACAACTTCCCCGCCCTCGAGACTGTCGGGGACCCTACACTCCCTGGACTGTTCGGGCACCTTTCGACACTCCCAACGGAAAGGGTCCCTGGGTATGGCGCGACCCGTTAGTGTGCGCGCGCGAGAGGAGTCGGGTGAGGTGACGTGAGCCAGATCGACACCAGTGAAGAGGCCCCCCGCCGGGTCGCCACGGGCTGCGCCGGGCTGGACACGCTGCTGCATGGCGGCTGGCTGCACGGCGGCACGTACATGGTGACGGGCGCGCCGGGCACGGGCAAGACGGTGCTGGGCAACCAGCTGTGCTTCTCGCACGTGGCGGGCGGTGGACGCGCCGTGTTCGTCACCATGCTGTCCGAGTCCCACGGCCGGATGATGTCGCACCTGCGCGGCATGACGTTCTTCCAGCGCGAGGTGATCGGCCAGTCGCTGCACTACGTGAGCGGCTACGCCACGCTCAAGGCCGAGGGCCTGGAGGGCCTCTCGCGCCTGCTCTACCGCGCGGTGCGCGAGCACCAGGCCTCGGTGCTGGTGGTGGACGGGCTGCTCGCCGCCCAGGAGGTGGCCGCCTCGGTGCTCGTCTTCCGCGAGTTCCTCCACGCCCTGGGGGTGCACAACGCGCTGGCCGGCTGCACCACGCTGGTACTGACCAACCGCACCTCCAACGCGGCCGATCCCCAGTTCGCCATGGTGGATGGCGTGGTGGTGCTGGAGATGCACCGCGAGGGCCTCCAGGCGGTGCGCGAGGTGGAGGTCACCAAGCTCCGGGGCGACGCCCAGCTCACCGGCCGCCACGGCTTCGAGATCACCCCGCGGGGGCTCGTGGTGTATCCGCGCGTGGAGGCGCTCTACCCCGAGCCGCCCGAGGAGCCCGAGGCGCCGCCCGCGCGGTTGGGCTTCGGGCTGGGTCCGCTGGACACCATGCTCGATGGCGGGCTGCCCCCGCACTCCACCACCCTGCTGTGCGGCGTGCCCGGCTCGGGCAAGACGATGCTCGGGCTGCACTTCCTCGCCGAGGGCGTGCGCCAGGGCGAGCCCAGCCTCTACTACGGCTTCATGGAGACGCGCGCGCGGCTGCTCGCCAAGGCGCGCGGCGTGGACCTGCTGCCCGAGCCCGCGCTCGCGCAGGGGCTGCTCGCCGTGGAGACGCGCTCGTCGGTGGAGGTGCTCGCCGATGCCCGCGCCCACGAACTGCTCGCGATCGTGGAGCGCCAGCGCACCCGCCGCCTCTTCCTGGATGGGCTCAGCCCCATCCTGGCGCCGATGCCGCCCGCGCGCGCCTTCGCCTTCATCACGGCGCTGCTCTCGGTGTTGCGCGGGCACGGCGTCACCACGATCCTCACCCAACGCACGCCCCTGCTCTTCGAGCGGACCTCCCCGGGGCCTCCCGAGGGGCTGGAAGCACTCATCGACAACCTCGTGCTGCTCCGCTATGTGGAACAGCGCCCTCCGGTGCACCGCTTGCTGTCCATCCTCAAGATGCGTGAGAGCGACTACGACTCCTCCCAGCGAGAATTCACCATCTCCTCGGCGGGCATCGCCATGACCCGGCAAGGAGAGCGCCCATGAGCAAGCTGCTCATCGTGGACGACGAGGTGGCCATCCTCGAGGCCCTCACGGACATCCTCTCCGTGGAAGGCTACGACGTGACCACCGCCGCCAACGGCGTGGAGGGACTCAAGCACGTGGCCCAGGCCCGGCCGGACCTCATCCTGCTGGACCTGATGATGCCGTTGATGGACGGCCACGAGATGCTGCGCCGGCTCAAGGACGACCCGTCCCTGCGCACCATCCCCGTGGTGGTGATGAGCGCGGGACGCGTGAGCAAGTCGGAGCTGCACGGCAGCCGCTTCCTGGCCAAGCCCTTCGAGCTGGACGACCTGCTCGACACCGTGACGGCCGAGCTCGGCAAGACGCCCGCCTGAGGCCTCAGGCCCCGCCGGTCGGCGGGGGAACGAAGAGATGGGTGCGGTAGTGCGAGAGCTCGGCGATGCTCGCGCGCAGGTCGGACAGCGCCGTGTGGCCCGAGGCCATCTTGCGCTGCGCCACCTTGTCCGGATACCAGGCGTTGGCCAGCACCTTGAGGCTCGACACGTCCACCTGCCGGTAGTGCAGGTAGCGCTCGAGCATCGGCATGTACTTCACCAGGAAGCGCCGGTCGGTGTGGATGGAGTTGCCGCAGAGGATGCCCTCGCCCACGTCGCAGTACTGCGACACGAGCGCGGTGACCTCCCGCTCGGCCACCCTCAGGGACATCTGGGACTCGCGCACGCGCTTGGCCAGGCCGTTGCGCGTGTGCATCTCGCGCACGATGGGCTCCATGCGCGCGAGCGCCTCGTCCGGCTGCCAGATGACGCGCTCGATCTCCGCCTTGGGCACCAGATCCGGGCCGGTGATGATGACACCAATCTCGATGATGGCGCAGTCGTCGGGGTCCAGTCCGGTCATTTCCAGATCGAGCCAGACGAAGCACGGGGGAACGGAAGAGGAAGGCATGTGCCGGGCACTCTACCCCGAGCCCGGCGGATTGAGAGATGATGTGCGGCCATGGAACTCACCATCCTCAGTGGCGGTGCCAACCTTCCCCTGGGTGAAGCCCTCGCCCGCGCGCTCGGACGGCCCCTGGGCCGGGTGCACCTGGAGCGCTTTCCCGATGGCGAGCAATACGTGGAGATCCAGGAGGACGTGCGAGGCCGCAACGTGTGCCTCGTGCAGCCCACGGTGCCGCCGGTGGGGGAGAACCTGCTGGAGCTCTTGTTGATGGCGGACGCGTGCTGGCGCGCGGGCGCGGCGCGGCTCATGGCGGTGGTGCCCTACTTCGGCTACGCGCGGCAGGACCGGCGCCCGCACCCCGGCGCGGCCCTGGGCGGCAAGCTGGTGGTGGAGCTCCTCGAGCGCGGCCGCTTCGAGCGCATGGTGGCGGTGCACCTGCACACGCCCTCCCTGGAGGGCTGCTTCGGCATGCCGCTGGAGCACCTGGACCCCTCGCACCTCCTGGCCGAGGCGGCGCGGCCCCACGCGGGCCCGGGCGCGGTGGTGGTGTCGCCGGACCTGGGCGCGGTGAAGCTCGCCGAGCGCTACGCGCGTCAGCTCGGGCTGCCGCTGGCCATCGTGCACAAGAGCCGCACCAGCGGCTCGGAGGTGAGCGTGCGGGGCCTCGTCGGCGAGGTGGAGGGCCTGCGCCCCATCATCGTGGACGACATGATCTCCACCGCGGGCACCATCGCCGCCACGGCGGAGACGGTGCTCAAGGCGGGCTGCGCCCCGGACATCACCGTGGTGACGACCCACGCGCTCCTGGTGGGCCCCGCCGTGGAGCGGCTGCACCAGGTGCCCATCCGCCGCCTCATCTCCACGGACAGCGTGCCGCTCACGCGCGCCCTGCCCTTCCAGCATCAGGTGGTGAGCCTGGCCCCCCTGCTCGCCGACGCCATCTGCCGCGTCACTTCCGAGCGGCGCTGAGCCACGCGCGCCACGCCGCCACGTCCTCGCCCAGGTCCTGGCCCGCGAGCAGGGCCAGCACGTCGTGCGCGGGCTCGTGGTCCACGGCGTTCTTCATCTGGAACATCTGCAAGAGCGCCTCGCCCGAGCGCTCGAGGATGAGCTCGCGCCGCGCGGGCCCCTCCGCCTGAACGAGCGCCACGAGCGCCCAGCCCGCCTTGTTGCGGTCGCTCGTCACCGGATACCAGAGCGCCTCCAGCACGGGCTCCAGAGGGATGAGGGCGCGCGACTGGCCCTTCTGGATCGCGCCCAGGATGCGCAGCGCCTCGTTGCGCACCCCGGAGTCCGCGTCCTTCACCGAGGGCAGCACCGCCTGGAGGAGCCACTCGGGTGAGGTGACGTAGGGCAGCAGGAAGAGGGCGGTGGAGCGCTTGCCCGCGTCCCGGTCCTCGCGCAGCACGCGCACCAGGGCCTCGGCCTGACGGGGCACGCCCTCCACGAAGCGCGGCTCCCGCGGGGCCAGGTCCGGGTGCGCGAAGCCCGCGTGGCACACCTGGGCCCGGCACGCGCCCGTGCCGAACTGGGGCAGCGCCCCCTCGCGCTGGAGCGCCCAGACCCGCGTCTGGTAGTCCTTCCAGGCCGCGAGCAGGCCCTCCGGATCCGGCACGTCGCCCTCGGGCGCGGGGAGGAAGGGCATGCGCCAGGCGTCCCCCGCCTCGACCACGTCCGCGGTGACGAACATCTCGTGCGTGTCCAGCTGGGTCATGGACACCGTGCACAGCCGCCAGGGATGGGCCGCGAGCAGGCGCTGCTTGCTCGCGATGAGCGGCTCGATGAACGCGGGCTGGCTGGGGTCGAGCGCGGTGCCCGGCGCGGGCAGGGAGAACAGCGCGAGCAGCTCCTCGCGGGGCAGCGTGCGCACGCCGAAGAGGTCCACGCCCTGGAAGACGTAGAGGGGGCTGGACGCGGGGGGCGCGGTCGGGGACCCGGGGCGCACCTCCGGGTGGACCAGGGGGACACGGCGGGACGCGGTGCCACACGCGGCGCACAGGAGCACGAGACCGAGGAGCAGACGCTTCATGGGGGCCTCCGGAGGGATGAGGGCAGCATACGGGGCGCGGCGCGTTAGAGTCCCCGCCATGTCCGACACGCTGCTGACCCACCTGGAAGCCGGAGTCCTCACCCTCACCTTCAACCGGCCGCAGAAGAAGAACGCCTTCACGGGCGAGATGTACGAAGCGGCGACCCAGGCCCTGCTCGACGCCGACGCCAACGCCGACGTGCGCGTGGTGGTGCTCGCGGGCGCGGGCGGCGCCTTCACCGCGGGCAACGACCTCAAGGACTTCCTGGAGCACCCGCCCACGGGCGAGTCGAGCCCCGTCTTCCGCTTCCTCAAGGCGCTCGCGCACCACACCCGCCCGGTGGTGGCCGGCGTGGACGGCGTGGCGGTGGGCATCGGCACCACGCTGCTCCTGCACTGCGACTACGTGGCCGCCAGCGAGCGCGCCGCCTTCAGCATGCCCTTCATCAACCTGGGCCTGAGCCCCGAGGGCGCCTCCAGTGTCCTGCTGCCGCGCATCGCCGGCACCGCGCTCGCCGCGGAGCTGCTCATGTTCGGCGAGCCCTTCGACGCGGCCACCGCCCTGCGCGCCGGCCTCATCAACAAGGTCGTCCCCTCGGCCGAGCTCGACGCCTGGGTGAAGGGCCGCGCCGCCGCGCTCGCCGCCAAGCCCCAGGAGTCCCTGCGCCTCACCAAGCAGCTCTTGCGCGAGCCCCTGCGCGCCCAGGTCGACGACGCGCTCTCGCGCGAGGGCCAGCTCTTCATCCAGCGGCTGTCCTCCACCGAGGCCCGCGAGGCCTTCAGCGCCTTCCTCAACAAGAAGAAGTAGCCGCTCCCCCACAGCCGCACGGCAAAACTACAGCGCGCCTGCGCGGGCTGTTGGCCAGCGCGCCTCTACGCTTGGGAAATTGTGTCGGATTCACATCCTTGCGCGGCGCGCGCCGGGGAACACTGCTTTTCCAGTATTTGAGCGCTCCCTATGATGTCAGGTGCGTCAAACCTCCTCGGGAGGAGTGACGCGCCCGGGGGGGTTGAGGACATGCGAAGCGTTGGATGGACGGCCGCCGTGCTGTTGCTGCTCTCCGCGTGTACACGCGTGCCGGACCGGCCCTTGAAGGTGGGCACCTACCCGTGGGCGGGCAGCGAGCCGCTCTACCTGGCGCGGCAGCTCGAGCTCTACCCCCCGCAGAGCATCCACCTGGTGGAGTTCACCTCCACGCACCAGCTCGCGCGCGCCTTTCGCAATGGCGTCATCGACGCGGCGACGGTGCCGCTGCTCGAGGCGCTGCGCTTCGAGAACATGGGCCAGCGCCCCCAGGTGGTGCTCATGCTCGACTCCTCCAACAGCGCCGACTGCCTCATCGCGCGCGCCGAGGTGGAGTCCATCTCCGGGCTCAAGGGCAAGCGCGTGGCCCACGCGGGCGTGGCCTCGAGCAACTACCTGCTCGCGCGGCTGGCCGAGCGCGGCGGCCTGGAGCCGGGGGACCTGCGCGAGCAGATCCTCTCCGAGGCCGCCCAGGAGACCGCGCTCAAGCGGGGCCGGGTGGACGCGGTCCTCACCTCGGGTCCCCACTGCACGCGGCTGCTCGCGGGCGGGGCCATGCGCCAGCTCTTCGACAGCTCGCAGCTGCCCGGCGAGTTCGTGGACGTGCTCGTGGTGCGGCAGGAGGCGCTGGAGACCTGGCCCCGGCAGGTGGACACGCTCCTGCGGGGCTGGTTCGCCGCCCTCGCCCACTACCAACGCGAGCCCGACAGCGCCAGCCAGCACCTGGTGCCGCGCCTGGGGCTCGACGCGGAGCGCTTCCAGCGCACGCTCGACGGCATCCAGCTGGCCGGGGTGCACGAGCAGCGCCTGCACCTCATGGGGCACAAGCCCCGGCTGCAGGAGATGATCCGCCAGTTGGGCACCACCATGGTGCGCAACCAGTTGCTCACCGAGCCCCCCGACTCCGTGGGCCTGCTCAACGCCGAGCCGCTCGCCCGGGTGCTGCCATGAACCGCCACGCCCCCATGGCCTTCTGGCACCGCTTCCTCTCGGTTCGCTGGCTCATCCCCATCCTGCTCGTCATCGCCGCCACCAGCTTCGGCCTCTTCACGCTCAAGAGCGACGTGGCCCAGGGAGACCACCAGACCGAGCAGCAGGCCGTGGCGGAGATGACACTGCAGATGACGTACCTGCAGGGCACGCTCGAGCGGCTCCTGCGCATCGGCGAGCTGGCCGCGGTGCACGAGGAGGTGGCCGCCCTGGGCTCCAACTCCGCGCTGCAGCAGGGCCTGCTCATCGACGACGAGCACGCGGTGATGGCCTCCATCCGGCTCGCGCAGATCGGCCACCCGGTGCGCGAGGCCTGGACGGAGCTCACCCGGCCCCATCACCTGCAGCGCATGCAGCACGCGCGGCAGCGCATGGCGGGCAGCGTGCAGGTCAGCGAGGACGGCCAGCAGGTGGTGGGCTACTACCCCGTCACCCTGCACTCGGGCCAGCGCGGGGACAAGGTGGGCCTGCTGGTGCTGCAGCAGGACCTGACGAGCAACAAGCTCGCGCGGCGCGTGGCCGCCGAGCGCTGGGCGGCGCGCTCGTGCGTGGTGATGGGCTCGCTCGCGGCGCTCATGGGGCTGGTGGTGCACGTGGTGCTCGGCCGGCGCATCCAACGCCTGGTGTCCACCGCGCACCGGCTCGCCCAGGGCGAGTTGCACGCGCGCGCGGGCCTGAGGGGCGTGGACGAGGTGGGCCTGCTCGGCCGCGCCTTCGACGACATGGCCGAGCAGATGGACCGCAGCAACCAGCAGCTCCAGGAGAGCCAGGAGCGCATCCGCTCGCTCCTGGACTCCACCGCCGAGGCCATCTTCGGACTGGACCTGGAGGGCCACTGCACCTTCTGCAACCGCGCCGCGCTGCGGCTGTCCGGCCACGAGCACGCCGAGGCGCTCCTGGGCCGCTCGCTGCACGCCATCATCCACCCGGACAGCCCCGAGGACGCCGGGGACTGCCGCGTGTGCGCGGCCTTCCGCGAGGAGGACGCCATGCACGGCGACGACGAGCTCATCCGCCGGAGCCAGGGCGGCGACGTGCCCGTGGAGTACTGGAGCCACCCGGTGAGCCGCGGGGGCGAGCGCGTGGGCAGCGTGGTGACGTTCGTGGACATCGGCGAGCGCAAGCGCGCCGAGTCCACCCGCCGGCGCATGGAGGAGGGCTTCCGCACCCTCATCGACCACTCGCCGGACGCCATCTTCCTGCACCGCGCCGGCACGCTCCTGTTCGCCAACCGCGCCGCCGCCACGCTCCTGGGCCACGCGAGCCCCGAGTCGCTGCGCGGACTGCCCGTGTCCGAGCTCGTCCTGCCCGGCGAGGAGGGCGCCCTCACGGTGACGAGCCACGCGGGTGTGCCGCGCGAGGCCCGCTTCCGCCACCTGGAGGGCCGTCAGGCCGTGGGCGAGGTGATGACGGTGTCGCTCGTGTTCGAGGGCCTGCCCACCATCGCCTCCATCACCCGCGACATCACCGAGCGCCGCTCGGTGCAGGAGCGCATGCTCGCCACCGAGCGCATGGTGTCCCTGGGCACGCTCGCCGCGGGCGTGGCCCATGAAATCAACAACCCGCTGGCCTACATGCTCAGCAACCTGCACTTCGTGGACACCGAGGTGCGCGCCCTCTGCCCGAGCGTGGAGGTGATGTCCGGGGAGCAGGGCCGGGAAATCCAACAGGCGCTGCGCGAGGCCATCGACGGCGGCAACCGGGTGCGCGACATCGTGCGCGACCTGAAGACGTTCTCGCGCGGGGGCGACGACAAGCGCAGCTCCGTGGACATCCACACCGTGCTGGACTCGTGCGCGAACATGGCCCGGAGCGAGATCCGCCACCGGGCGCGGCTGGTGAAGAACTACGGCACCGTGCCGCCCGTCTACGCCAATGACTCACGGCTCGGACAGCTCTTCCTCAACCTGCTCGTCAACGCCGCCCAGGCCATTCCCCACGGCAACGCCACCCAGAACGAAATCCGCGTCACCACGACGATGAGCGCGGGCCAGGTGCTGGTGGAGATTCAAGACACGGGCGTGGGCATTCCCCCGGAGAACCTCACCCGCCTGTTCGACCCCTTCTTCACCACCAAGCCGGTGGGCGTGGGCACGGGGCTGGGCCTGTCCATCTGCCACGGCATCGTCACCGCCCAGGGCGGGCGCATCTCCGTGGAGAGCCACCCCAACCAGGGCAGCGTCTTCCGCGTCCTCCTGCCCGCCATCGAGCAGCCGATGGAGGGCTTCGCTCACGCGCAGCCCGAGCGCGTCGCGTCCTGAGCCTGGTCGCGCCGCAGCCGGCGCACCACCCGACCCACGTCCGCCTGCGACACCTGGGGCCACACCCGCGGCGGCGTGCGCGTCACGGGCGGACGCGCCGCCCGCGCGCGCTCCTCGCGCGCCTCCTCCTCCGACGACGCCCCCACCACCTCGAGGCTCCACGGCCGCTGCTCTTTCACGTGCGCCATCGCCACCTCCCGGAGGGGACGTCGTCCCTCGCTCCAACCACCTCCCAACCTAAAGAAGACTTCCCATACAGGTCAAGTTATCCAGGTTTTCAAGGGAGTCACTGTTTTGAACTGGAAAGGGACCCCACCCCGAGGGGAGGGGTCCCGCGGGGAGGCTCAGCGATGCGTGGCTTTGGCGGGACGGCGCGTGGCGAGGAAGGCCTCGATGCCGGGGCCCTGGGCCGCCTTGAAGGCGATGCACAGGTCCATCTGCTCCAGGCCCCGGGCGTAGGTGCGCGGGCCGCCGGGCGCGTGCGCCATGCGCTGCTCGAAGAAGGCGGCGAACTCCTGGCGGTGGACGGGGTCGCAGAAGGAGGAGAGGGCCGCGGCGAGCATGTCCACGCGATCCTCGGGCAGACGCCGCACGAGCGCGTCGTAGTGCTGCTTCACGAAGTCGAACGTCAGGTCCCGGGCGCCCGGCTCCATGCCCGCGAAGTACAGCAGCCAGCCCACCTCGCGCATGTCCAACGCGGGGTCCAAGAGGAGCTGGAGGTTCTCCTTCACCAGCGCGGGCTCCGAGAAGGCACGCAGCGCGCCGAGGTACTGCTCGCGTCGCTTGCGGTCCGGCTCGGCGCGCATGGCCTGGACGAGGCGCGTGTGCAGCGCCGCGTCACCGTTCGCGCTGGCCACGTCCAAGAGCGTCTCCAGCAGGTTCTCGTCCCGCGTGGGCGTCTGGCCCGCCAGCCATTGCTCGGTCAGCTTCCGGGCCTCGGCCACGAGCGTGGGCTCTCCGCCCTCCTCGCCCGCGAGCCGCAAGAGTTGCAGCCGCAAGAGCCGCGTGTCCTCGTCCTCGCCCGCGCGGGGCGCCACGCCGAGCGCCCGGGCGCGCGCGCCGTAGGTCTCGCGCAGGAAGCGCGCGCGGTCCTCGCGGCTCTTCTCGGAGAGCATGCCGGGGTTGAGCAGCCCCAGCAGCTCGCGCGACGCCTCGAACACCTGCCGATCCTTCTCCCCGGCCAGTCCCGGGATCAGGCCCAGCGCGTCCGCCGCCGGCATGGCGCCGTTGTTCACCAGGGCCCGCACGTCGCCGAGCAGGGCCACGCGCTCGGTGCGCGAGAGGGCGCGGGCGTCGGTGGACAACAGGCGCCCGAGCATCCGCGCGTCCAGGGCGGTGCGGAAGTACCCGGCCCCGTCCGCGTTGGGCATGATCCACGCGGGACAGCCCTGGGCCTTGGGCAGGGGCAGCACGGCCTGCTCGGCCTCGAGCACCGTGCAGGCGCGCTCGGGCTGCCCCGGGGTGGGGTAGCGCACGCACAGGGGCACCTTCCAGCGCCGCGCGCTGTCGCCCTGGGAGCCCAGGGGCAGGAAGCGGCTCTGGGAGAGCGCCACCTGGGGCGTCTTGCCCGCGCAGTCCAGCCGCGCGGTGACGAGCGGCGCGCCGCCCTGCTCCAGGAAGGAGGAGAGCACGCCGGACACGTCCTGGCCCGCCTCGGCGGACAGCGCCGAGAGGAAGTCCTCGGCGGTGGCGTTGCCGTGGGCATGGGCGGCGAGGTAGCGCCGCACGCCGCGCTGGAAGACGTCCGGGCCCAGCCACGCCTCCGTCATGAACAACACCGCCGAGCCCTTGCCGTAGGTGATGCCGTCAAAGGCGTTGAAGACGTCGTTCTCGCTCTGGATGGGCTGGCGGACGCGGCGCGCGGACACCAGGGAGTCCGTGCCGAGCGCGAAGGAGCGGCCCCGCACGCGCCCCACGGGCTCGTCCCAGGAGGGCTGGGCCTCGGACACGATGCGCACCGTGGCCCAGGAGGCGAAGGACTCGTTGAGCCACAGGTCATCCCACCACGCCATGGTGACCAGGTCGCCGAACCACTGGTGCGCCAGCTCGTGCACCTGCGTGTGGTAGAAGCCGCGCCGGAACTCCACCGAGTCCTCGGCGGACGGCGAGAGCAGGGACTCCGAGTTGAAGGTCACCAGGCCCGGGTGCTCCATGGCGCCGCCGAGCAGCGACACCGAGAGCACGTCCAGCTTCTCGTACGGGTACGGGATGCCGAAGTAGCGCTCCAGGTGGGCGAGGATCTCCGGCGTCACCTGGGCGGCATAGGCCGCCTGGGCGCCGCGGCCCTTGGGGGTGATGATGCGCGTGCGCACGGCCTTCTGCCCCGAGGGCTTGGCCTCCACGAAGTCGAACGTGCCCACGCCGAAGGCGATGAGGTAGCTGGGCAGGGGCTGGGTGCGCGCGAAGCGCCACGTGGTGGTGCCCGAGGGGCCGGGCTCCTCGGCCACCTGCGGCGTGTTGGTGACGGCGGTGTAGCCCTTCGGCGTGTGGAAGGTGAGCTGCCAGGGCACCTTGAAGCCCGGCTCGTCGAAGCACGGGAAGACGCGCCGCGCCCCGAGCGCCTCGAACTGGGTGAAGGCATACCAGGCGCCGGCCTCCTGGCTGCGAAAGGCGCCCATCGTCTCGCGCGTGGAGAGGTTGCCCTCGTACACGAGCCGCAGCCGCGCGGCGCCGGGCCCGAGCGCCCGCTCGGGCACGAAGCCGAGGAAGTCCCCCTCGCCCTTCGTCTGGCGCACCGGCACCGAGGCCCCGCCCACGCTCAGCGTGGCCTCCTTCACCGTGAGATCATGGCCGTGCAGCCACACCACGTCCGTGCCCTGCTTCACGTCCAGGTCGATGTCGAGCACGCCCTGGAAGGTCGGCTGGGCCGGGTCGAGGGTGAGCTCGGCCGTGTAGCCCGTGGGCCGCACGTGGGTGGGCAGGCGCAGCGTGGGGGACACGGGCGCCTTCGCCTCGGCGGCGGAGGGCGGCGGGGACTCGGAAGGAGGGGACTGACGGGAGGCACACGCCAACAAGGCGGCCAGCAAGGCGAGCGGCGGACACCAGCGGAGTCGGGGCATGGGTGGGATCTAGCCCAGGACGCCCGCGCGGTGTAGCAAAGCACCGGTGAGCCCCCGGACCCTCTTCATCGGTGACGTGCATGGCTGCGCCGACGAGCTCGACGCGCTGCTCGAGGTGTGTGCGTACCGTCCCGGAGAGCGCGTGGTGCTGGTGGGCGATCTCGTGGCCAAGGGGCCGGACTCGGCGGGCGTGCTGCGCCGCGCGCGCGAGCGGGGCATGCTCGCGGTGCGGGGCAACCACGACGAGCACGTGCTGCGCTGGCACCAGGGGTTGATGCCCAAGGGCAAGAAGCTCAAACCCGAGCACAAGCAGGTGCTGGAGACGCTCACGGCCAAGGACTGGGCTTTTCTGGAATCCCTGCCGCTGCACCTGCACTTTCCCGAGCTCAACGTCCGCGTGGTGCACGGGGGCTTCGTGCCGGGTGTGCCGGTGGAGCAGCAGGAGCCGGCGCTGTTGCTCAACCTGCGCAGCATCACGCCCGAGGGCGAGCCCTCCAAGAAGCTGGAGGCGGGCTACCCGTGGGCGAGCCTGTGGAAGGGCCCGGAGCTCGTCATCTTCGGCCACGACGCCCTGCGCGGCGTGCAGCGCTACCCGTTCGCCATCGGCCTGGACTCGGGCTGCGTCTACGGGCGGCGGCTCACCGCCTATGTCCTGCCGGACGACCGGCTCTACTCGGTCGAGGCCAGGCGCGCCTACATGAGCATGGACGACTAGCCAGGCGGGCGCTCACCGGGCACGCCCGTTCCCGCCGTCCGCCGCGTTCCTACCTTTGCGGAACGAGACTCCGGGAGGCGTCCATGTTCCGCTGCTTGTCGTGTGGTGCGTTCAACCGTGTGCCCCACCCCGCGCCCGAGGGCCGGCCCACCTGTGGCCGCTGCCAGCACGCGCTCGACCTGACGGGCGAGCCCCAGGAGGTGAAGGGCGAGGCCCTGTGGCAGGCCGTGAACGGCTCGCCGGTGCCCGTGCTGCTCGACCTGTGGGCGCCCTGGTGCGCTCCGTGCCGCGCCGCCGCGCCCCTGCTCGATTCCCTGGGGCGGACCCACGCGGGCCAGCTCCTCGTGCTCAAGCTCAACACGGATCAGGACGCCCCCACGGCCCGCCAGCTCGGCATCCAGGGCATCCCCACCTTCATCGTCTTCTCGGGGGGCCAGGAAGTCGCCCGGCGCAGCGGCGTGCTGCCGCGCGCCCAGATGGAGAGCTGGCTCGCCTCGGTGCTTCCCGGCGGCGTGGGCGCGCCGGCCTGAGAACTCAGGGCGCCTTGAAGATGGCCACCGAGGGGGTGCCCTCGGGGCCCATGTACCCGCGGTACATGCCCGAGGAGTTGAAGGGCATGGCCACATTGCCCTGGGCGTCCATGGCGATGACGCCGCCCTCCCCGCCCGCCTGCACCAGCACCTCCAGGACGACCTGGTTGGCGGACTCCAGCACCGGCAGGTCCAGCAGCTCCACGCGGGCGCAGATGTCGCGCGCCACGGTGTAGCGGATGAAGTACTCGCCATGGCCGGTGGCCGAGACGGCGCAGCGGGGATCCGCGTAGGTGCCCGCGCCGATGATGGGCGAGTCGCCAATGCGGCCAAACCGCTTGTTCGTCATGCCACCCGTGGAGGTGCCCGCGGCGAGATGGCCCGCCTGGTCCAGCGCCACCGCGCCCACGGTGCCGAACTTGTGGTCCTCCAGGGCCGAGGGGCCGCGCGTCTGGGGCTGTCCGGGCGTGGGCTGGGTGGGCGCTTGCGGCTGGCCCGACTCCTCCGGCGCGGCCGTGCCCTTCTTCTCCGCCTCCAGCGCGCGCTGCAGGGACTGCCAGCGCTCCTCGGTGCGGAAGTAGTCCGCCGCCACGAGCTCCACGCCCTGCTCGCGCGCGAAGGCCTCGGCGCCCTCGCCGGACAGCATCACGTGGGCGGACTTCTCCATCACCGCGCGCGCCAGACGGATGGGGTTCTTCACGTGGCGCACACCCGCCACCGCGCCCGCCTCGCGGGTGCGCCCGTCCATGATGGCCGCGTCCAGTTCGTTCTTCCCCTCGTGGGTGAAGACGGCGCCCTTGCCGGCGTTGAAGTAGGGCGAGTCCTCCAGCACGCGGATGGCGGCGGTGACGGCCTCCACGCTCGAGCCGCCCCGGGCGAGCACCGCATGGCCCGCCTGGAGGGACTCGGTGAGCGCGGCGCGCACGGCGGCCTCGCGCTCGGGCGTGAGGGACTCGCGCGAGATGACGCCCGCGCCCCCGTGGATGACGAGGCCCCAGCGCGGGGCGGGCCGGGTGCTGTCGTCGTCGGATGCGCGCAAGCGCCGCTCCTCTTCCTTCTGTGAGACGAGACTGGTGGCGCAGCCCAGGGGCTGCACCAGCACCGCCAGCAGGGCGGCGTGGAGGACACGGCGGAGGGAAGCGGGCATGGCGTGGGTTCTACCGCACCCGCCCTCCGGCCGCGCGGGGGGGGGGGCTACTTCGCGCAGTAGGCGTCGGCCGTGGTGTAGCCGATCACCTCGACCTCGTTGCCCGTGAGCACGACGTACTCGCTGGCGCCCACGTGGGTCGTCTCGCCGCTGCACCAGTCATAGGTGTAGCCCAGGCCCGTGAAGGGGTACTGCTGGCTCGCCCAGGGGTTGTAGCTGCCGCCCCAGTAGTTGGAGAGCCAGTTGCGGTGGGCGCTCGTCACGTCCGCGGGAAAGGTCAGCCCACACGTGGCGTCGTCGATCTGCGCGTCCGGGCAGGGCCGGAACAGGGCCGCGGGCTTCACCCAAATCTCCACGAGCTTGCGGTTGGCATAGTCGCCCTCCGAGGCGGGGGGCAGGCCGAGGTACTGGTTGATGCGCGCCACGCGCTCGTTGCCCGTCTGGCTCCAGGCCTTGCACGCCTCCTGGAGCTGGGGCGCGGGCGTGAGGAACAGGTCGCGCGTGAGCTTGTTGACGCCCGGCGTGTAGCCGCCGAACGTCGTCCACACCACCATGCGCACCGCGGTGTGCTCGGCGTTCCAGACCACCTTCGGGTTGGCATCCGAGATGGCGAACAGGTTGGTGCTCACCTCGGCCTGGGTGGGGGACTGGGCGTCGGCGTTGGCCAGCCGGTACGTGTCCGCGTCACAGGCGCTCGAGCGCGGGGGGTTGGAGTCGATGGGGGTGTTGTTCTGCTCCTCGGGCTCGCCACCACAGGCGGACAGGGACAGCGCGACGAGGGCGGACGGGAGCCAGCGGCTGAGGGACGTCTTCATGGACTTCACACTCCTGTGAGGTTGGGGGCCCACACAGTCGCGCAAAGGTGTCGCCGTCGTCGAGTCCGAGGTGCGGGAAAATACCCGTCAGTGCACGGAACCCGAGGGATCCGGCGGCTCGGGCTTCGCCTCGGGCTCGGGGGTGTCCTGCTCCGCGCGGGACAGCGGCAGGCGGACGCGGAACGTGGAGCCCCGTCCCGGCTGACTCTCCACCTCGATGCGGCCGCCGTGCGCCTCCACGATGCGCCGGGCCACCGACAGGCCAATGCCCACCCCGGGCGCCTTCTCGCGCGCGCGGCCGGTGCGCTGGAAGGGCGCGAACAGCCCGGTCAGCTCCTCGGGGGAGATGCCGATGCCCTGGTCCACCACGCACAGCCACGCCTCGTCGCCCTCGTGGCGCACCTGCACCTCCACCCCGCTGCTCTCGGGCGAGTACTTGAGCGCGTTGCTCACCAGGTTGTGCAGCACCTGCTCCACGCGCGTGGCGTCGCAGCGCAGGCGCACGGGCTCCTCGGGCATCACCAGGCGCAGCTCGCGCGAGCCGCCTCCGGACTCGTACAGCTCCACCACGGAGGCCACCAGCTCGCGCACGTCGCGATCCTCCAGGCTCAGCTCGAAGCGGCCCGCCTCGATGCGCGTGGCGTCCAACAGGTCGCCCACCATGCGGTCCAGCCGCGACACCTGCCGGCGCACCAGGCCCATCGTCTTCTGCATCCGCTCCTCGGTCACCCGCCCGGAGGTGACGAGCGCGGCGGACATGCGCAGCGCGGACAGGGGGTTGCGCAGGTCGTGCGCCACACCGGCCAGGAACGCGAGCTGGGCGTCGCGCTGGTGGTCCAGCGTGTCGGCCATCTCGTTGAAGGTGCGCGCCATCTCGCACAGCTCGGTGGGGCCCTCCAGCGGGGCGCGCAGCGCGCGGTCCCCGGTGCCATAGCGGTGGATGGCGCGGCTGAGCCCGAGCAGCGGGCGGAACACCGAGCGGCGCATCCACACGAGCAGCACGCCCCCGCCCAGCACCAGCAGGAACGCCACCCCCACGCCCACCTCGTTGGCCATCTGGTCCCACCGGTCCGCCTCGGCCTGGTCCGCGCGGGCCTCGTTGATGTTGAGGGCGATGAGGTGGTTGAGCGGGGTGAGCGTGGCCTCCAGGCGGGTGTTGAGCTCCAGGTTCGTCATCCCCGGGGGCGTGTTGTCCGGGGCCCGCGACTGGGCCGCCAGGTACGCGTTGAAGGTCGTCTGCACGGAGGCCAGCAGCGCCTGCTCCTCCTCCGACTGCGACTCGCCCAGGGCCTTCTCCAGTTGCAAGAGCAGGGTGCTCTCCGCGGCACGCACCTGCGACTCCACCACGGGCTCGCCCCGGCGGCGCGAGGCCTGGAGCCGGTGGAAGGTGAGCAGCGAGACCTCGAAGTCCTCGGCGGCTCGCACGCCCTCGACGGCCTCGCCCATCTTGACCGTGGTGCGGTGCAGGTACGTGGTCAGGACGATGAGCGCCGAGGCCGCCGCCAGCGAGAGCGCGGCCAGCAGGGCGACGGCCGCGGTGATGACCCATTTGAGGCTCATGGCAAGGGCTCCGTGGGAAGCAGGATGTCCCTCGACCGCGGCCGGGTCCCGCTCCGCGTGAAAAGATGCACCCGGCGGGGGCTGGTTGCCCTGGCCCCCGCCCTGGGGGGACCCGGAGGGAGAGCGGCGCGACGAGCGCTCGCCCTCCCGTCACGGGCCCTCACGACCGGGCCTTACGGGCCCAGGTAGACGACGCGCTTGTCCTCGGCGCGCGCGGTGTCCGCCACGCCGTAGCCCGGACCCGTCTTGGGGTAGGTCGCGGCCATGTAGCTGGCGAACACGTTCTGCTCGCGGCCCTTGCTCGTGAACGACGCGGGGCTGCTGTCGGTCAGCTCCACGCGGTTGAGCGTGGCGGTGTAGGCGTTGAACGGGTAGCCGTCACCGCCACCGGCGAGGAAGGTGCTCGTCACCATGCGGAAGGTGCGGCTGGCGGTGCCCACCACGGCGCCGTTGTCCACCACCACGTCCTCGGTGCCGTCGGCCTTGGTGACCACGACCTTGCGCACGCGCTGCCCCGCCGTGGTGACCTTGCCGTCGTTGCCCGTCACCTGGCCGGTCTTGCTCGCGTCGTACTCGAAGCGCAGGCCGCCCACCTGGGGGAAGCGGCCCTCGGTCGCGCCCGGGGCCACGCGGGACACGCCGTTCTCCAGCACTTCCTTGAGCTGCGTGGCCGTCACCGTGACGAGCACCAGCGGGTTGTTGAAGCGCAGGCTGTTCTCGATGTCCAGCTGGCTGATGTCCCCCGTCTCCTTCTTGGCCGAGGGGTTGGCCGCGGGCGGGCCGTAGGTGGGCGTGGCGCCCGTGCCCACCGTGCCGATGGCGTCACGGAAGGTGCCGCCGTTGGCCAGGGAGATGACCGTGGTGGCGTCCACCGTCTTGCCGTACCAGACGCACGCGTCGGCGAAGAGGTTGCCCATGTTGGTCTCCTCGGTGCGCACCGAGGGGCGCAGGCCGTTGAGGTACACGGTCGTCTTGCCGAACAGCGCGCCGTCCTTGGAGTTGACCACCGCCTTCACCGCGTCGGCGACCGTCTTCACGCCGGCGTTCACCTTGGACTCGGCGCCCAGCTGCTTGACGACCGCGTCGGTCGAGGCATAGGCGCCGTTCTTGGTCACGTCGTGCCGCGCGCGGATGAGCAGGCCCTTGTCGTCGAACAGGGCGTTGAAGCGGCCCACGTAGCGCCAGTTGGAGGCCACGTTCACCACGGCCACCGGCTCGTTCGTCTTGGACGTCTTCCACACCGGGTACTCGCCCTCGCGCACGTCACCGGGGAAGAGCGTGTCGTTGGAGTCCGTCCACACCGCGTGGTTGCCGCCCGCCACGATGACGTCCACGCCGTCCAGGCGCTTGGGCAGCTCGTCCACCTCGATGGTGTACTGCTGCATGTGCGACATGAGGACGACCTTGTTCAGGTCCGGGTTCGCCGTGCGCAGCGCGTTCACCTCGGCCTGGATGATGCTCGCCAGCTCGTCGTAGTTCGCCGAGTCGGTCGGCGCGGTGACGACCGTGCCCGGCGAGGAGATGCGCGGCAGCTGGGGCGTGGTGGCGCCCACCACGCCAATCTTCTGGCCGTCCACGGTGAAGATGACGCTCTTGGTCACCTTGTTGTGCAGGCTCGTGCCCGGGTTGGCCGCGTCGAGCGTCTGCCCCGACGCCACGACCGCCCCCTTGAGGTCGCTGTTGCTGAAGTCCAGGTTGGCGCTCAGGTAGGGGAACTTCGTGCCGGACCAGGCCCCCGAGGCGGTGATGATGTTGCTGATCTCCCGCGGACCGCTGTCGAACTCGTGGTTGCCGAACGAGGCCGCGTGGAAGCCGATCTCGTTGAACATGGCGATGTCCGCCCGACCCGGGCTGGCCACGCCCACGCTGGCGACCTTGGCCAGCTCCGGATCACCGCCCGCGTTGTAGAACACGCCGGGCAGCCACAAGTCGCCGCTGGCGAGCTTGAGGGTGTGCGTGGGGTCCTGCTCCTCGAGCGCGCGGATGACCGCGGAGAAGAGCGGCGCGGTGTCCGTGGCGGGCACGCCCGACTCCATGTCCGAGCCGTGCAGCACCTGGAGCGTGAAGGCCACGGGCGGCACGTTCACCGGGGGCAGCGGCGTCTCGGGATCGCGCGTGGGCGGGGTGTACGGCGTGTCCTCACCACACGAGGCGGTCAGGGCCAGCGCCGCGAGGGCGCCAGCGAGGGTCAGGTGTCGGGTCTTCAGATGCATGCTGGTTCCAGTGCTGTGGCCAGACAGGCCGGGAAGGGCGCGCATGCTACCGACATCCCGGCCATCAGGTGAGTCACTGAATGCGAAGAAAGACCCGGGCTCGCTGTGTCACGCCCCAAAGCCGCCAAGCGAGCAGGCGTTGAACGTGGCGGCGCCCTGACTCACGCGAACCGCTGATTGACTGAAAACCTGGAAGGCCGCGCGAATCTCCTGGGCACTCTGACCCGGAGTGAGGATCCATTTGTCCTCGATGCCCATCTCCCGGAAGACACGGCGGAAGTCCGTGGTGCCGTCATCGATGCCCATGCCGGCGACGATGTGGCCCTCGGCGCGGCGCAGGTCGTTCACCAGCGCGGCCACCTCGCGGGCCCGGGCGCGCTGCGAGTGGCAGTCCGCGCCGTCGGTGATGAGCAGGGTGACGGTGCGCGCGGCCACGCCGTTGCGGGTGAATTCCTGCGCCTTGGCGAGAACCGTGCCCAAGAGCACCACGGCCTGGTCATAGAGGGGCGTGCCCTGGTCCGGGTCGTAGTTCTTGCCGTGCATGCGCACCACGTCCACCAGGGGCCGGAAGGGGTTGAGCACCGTGCCGTTGAGGTAGCGGGTGTGGAACAGGATGCCGTCCTTCTGCTGGCTCGCGAGCAGCGCGTCGAGCACGAGGTTGTGGCCCTCGCACACGGTGCGCGCGTGCCCGGCCTGGCGGATGGAGCCCGAGTCGTCGGGCATGACGGTGACGAGCACCACCTCGCTCGCCTGCACGTCGTCCACTCCCACGCCGAGTCCGGCCTGGATCTGCGCGCCCAGGTCCACCACGGTGAGGGCCTGGAGGCTGGAAGGACTGAGGACCCCTTCGGCGTGGGCGTCCTCGAGGAGCTGCGTGATGTGAGGAGAACTCATGGCGGGCATTCCTTTCGGGCTTCGGGACGTCAGGCGAGGTGCAGGTCGGGCCAGGCGGCGAGGGGGTCGGTGGACTTCACCAGGTGCATGCCGGCGTCGGCGAAGCGCTGGAGCGCGGCGTCCGCCTGGGGGGTGAAGTCCGCGTGGAAGCCACCCTTGCCGTCGGGCACGGTGACGGCGGACATGCAGTCGGTGAGCAGGTAGACCTTGCGCGCGAGCGCGGCGTCCTGGGCGAGGATCTCCCCGAGCAGGTCGTCGATGGA
The DNA here is from genome assembly GCF_016904885.1 of Archangium primigenium. Classification (NCBI taxonomy): domain Bacteria; kingdom Pseudomonadati; phylum Myxococcota; class Myxococcia; order Myxococcales; family Archangiaceae; genus Melittangium; species [Archangium] primigenium. Next base: position 1,131,180 of record NZ_JADWYI010000001.1, on the reverse strand, counting down.
GCTCTTCACGCAGTGGCTCGCCGCCTGGCCCGCGATGACCACCGCGTCCGAGGTGAGCAGCGTCTTGAGGAACTGGGTGTTGCGCTGGGCGAGCGGCTGGCCGTCATGGCGCGTGAGCACCTCGGGCCGCAGCACCGAGTAGTTCTCCGTGAAGGGGTTGCCGCCCTTCACCTCGGCCCAGGACTGGGCGCCGCGCACGAACGAGTGGAAGAGCCGCGCCTCCTGCACCACGCCAGCGAGCGCGTGGCCGTCCCCGCCGAGCAGGCAGTGCGGCGGCCACAGGTAGAGCGTGTACTTGCCCGCGCGCTCCAGCTCCTCGCAGTAGAACTTCACCTGCTTGAGCAGCCAGGGGTAGTTGCCGCCGCACAGCCACTTGGCCATGGCGGGGTTGGGGCGCACCTGACCGCGCTCGAGCTGCTCGCGGGTGATTTCCCGGTGGGCGGTGAGGGGCTGGTCGTCCTGGTCCACCCAGAACGAGGGGAAGAAGATCTGGTAGGCGAAGTGCGTGTCCAGCGTGGTGGTGATGTTCGTGAGCGCGCCGAGGTTCTTGTAGATGAACTCGGCGATGCGGCGGTTGTCCTCGAGGGCGCCCCGGCCGCTGCGGCCTCCCACGTAGAGAGAGCCCTCGGGGAAGCAGAAGTCCTTCTGCACGTCGATGAGCAGCAGGTGCAGGTTGAAGCGGTCCGTCGCGGCGGCCGAGAGCCCGTGCGCGCCCCGCCAGGCGCCCGCCTCGGTGTGCAGCCGCCCGGCATCGGGCCCGTACCCGAACGACGCCGCGTTCGCGGGCTGGAAGAACGACGGCAGCGGCAACGGCTGGAGCTTCGTGACGGTCTTCATCGTGGCGACCTCCGCTTCGTGTTTCGACAACACCAACATAGTGTCCAAGTTACACATTGTCAAACCGGACGAGGCCCTGTCCGAGGAGGACACGGCCCGGGAAGACCTCAGGACATGCGCAAGAGCGTGACCGCCTGGCGGCCCACGGCCACGAGCCCCTGAGTCGTGAGCAACAGCCGGGTGTCGGCGTCGACGAAGGGCTCGGTGTCGGGAAACTCCCGCACGGGCACGAGCTGCCCCTGCTGGAGCGCCACCCGGACGAGCCCCGTGTCCGTGGCGGCGAACAGGGCCTCGCCCGCGGCGCACTTGCCCCGGAGCGTGCCCAGCCACGAGCCGTCTCCCGCCAGGGCCGTGGCGCTCGCCTTCACGCCTCCGTCCGCGCCCACCACCACGCAGTGGTGCACCGTCCTGCCCGCCGTCTCCTCCGCGAGCAGCAGCCAGCACAGCGCGCCCTCGAAGACGGCCTCCGCGTCCACCAGCCGCCCCGAGGGCCATGGCAGCTTGAGCCCATCCTTGAGGCCCGGCCGCTCGGCGTCGAAGACGAAGGCGTCCCTGAGCGCCCCCGCCCGGTGGAAGCCCAGCCCGAAGCGCGGCCCCACGAAGAGCCGCGTCTGCCCCTCGAGCACGTCCCCCAGGCGCTCGGGCCCGTAGGTCCCGTCCCGCCACAGCACGCCCGCGTGGGCCCAGTAGCGGTGACGCGCGTTGGCCGCGAAGGCCGGTCGTCCCTCGGGCGCATCCACCCCCAGCCGCTCGGGGCGCCGTCCCGGCGCGAGCACCGTGAACTCCGGCCCCTGCCCCACCAGCGTGGACGCCCCGTGGATCGCCCACGTCAGCGAGGCCTGGAGCGGCCCCTGGAGCACGACCGCGCCGTCCTCGCGCCGCCAGGCCCCGCGCTCGTGGACGAGCCACCGGAGCACGCCCTCCTCGACGCTCGCGTGCACCACGACGCCCTCGGTGGAGAACAGGCGCGTGGCCACCACCTGTCCGCGCACGGTGGTGACGGGCGTGGGCGTGTGCACCGCGCTCGGCCGGCAGGTGGGACACGTGGCCCGCGCGTGCTCCACGCCGCACGACGCGCAGACGTGGAAGCGCAGGGACTCGAGCAGCGGCCACGGAAAGGGCCCCCGGGCATCCTCCACGAAGACCCGGTGCAGGCCGTGCAACAAGTCATCCGGGAGGACCCCGAGCGGCGTGGCGGGCTTCGGGTAGCGCACGTCCGGGTGGAACACCGTGAGCCGCCGCAGCACGCGCTCGGTGGGCGTCACCTTGGGCAGGACGCCGCCATAGGGCCCCACGCACACGAGGCTCTGCATCAGCGCCACCCCGAAGGCATACCAGTCACTGTCCATGGACGCGGGCCGCGCGGGCACCAGGGCCCCGGCGCTCCCCAGCCGCAGGGGATCCAGGAAACGCTCGGTGAAGACGGAGGCCAGGTAGGGCCCGAACTGGAAGCTGTCCGCGTCGATGAGCCAGGCCTCGTCCCCGATGACGAGCACGTTCAAGTCGTTGAAGTCCCCCACCACCACGCCGCTCCCGTGGAGCGCGCCGAGCGTGCGGTGCAGGTCCTGGAAGAGCGTGACGACCCGCGAGGACGGCACGCCCGCGCGGCGGAAGGACGGCTCGCCGAAGCGGCGCAGGGGCTCGGCCGCGTCGAGCTTGCGCATGGCATAGCCCACCACCTTGCCCCCTCCCTTGTCCGTCGCGAGCGCCTGGGGCGACACCACGCGCGGCGGCAGGTGCTTGGGGAACGCGGGCAGCTTGCGCTGGTGCTCGACGAGCCGGGCCCGCGCGGCGTCCTGCTCCGCCACGAGCGCGCCATGGTCCGGGTGCTCGGGGGGCTTGAAGAGCTTGAGCACACGCCCATCGCCCAGATCGAAGACATCCGCCTCGCCGCCCTTGCCCAGGGCCTTGGAGGGGTTGAGCCGCAGCCGCTTGCCCTCGAGATAGACGTCCATGAGGTCAGGCCCGCCCCGGGACACGGCGCAGGACGACGAGCGTGGTGTCATCCCCGAGCCGTCCGGTCTCACGCACGAGCCGCCGACCCGGGAAATCCGCGCGCACGGTCTCGCGGTTGAGCAGCGCCAGGTGGCGCCGCAGCGCGTCCGGATTGGCGAAGTACCGGTCCTCGCGCCAGAACCGGGAAAGGGGTCCCCCGGGCTCGTCCAGCAGGTCCACCGCCCCGTCCGTGCCGAGCAGCAGGGACTCCACCGCCTCCGTGGGCCGCAGGGCCAGGGGCTTCAAGCCCACGAGGCCCGGCCGCAGCACGCCATAACCGAGGTAGGGCGGCGCATTGCCGGGAAAGGGCCCGAGCCGGTGGACCTCGCCGTTGAGCGCCCAGAGCCCGTCTCCCGCGGCGAACACGAGGACGCACGACGGCGTGCAGACGGCCCCCACCAGGGTGAAGAGCAGCGCCTCGCCCACGGCCTCGGGACCGAGCTGCCCCGCGAGCCCCTTGAGGAAGCCCACCAGGTCCGCCTCCAGGCGCGAGAGGAAGCCAGGCGCGTCCGGGCCCACGCCCTCGGCGAGCAGCGTGAGCGCCGTGTCCACCGCGCGCCACGCGCCCAGCCGCGCGCCCACCTCGCTCGCGGCCCCGCTGCCACACCCGTCCGTCACCACGGCCACGAGGCCATGCGCGCTCGCGCGGGTATGGAAGGCATCCTGGCTGTTGCGCCCCACCCGGGCGTGCTCCCGACCCAGGACGGTGGCGGCGGCGGACTCGAAGGGCAACGAGGACATGGCGCTCCTCGCCCGGAAGGACACCGGGCATCCGTGTTCCACGGACACCAACTTAGTGTCACTTCAACACCATGTCAACGCGGGGCTCACAACTCGAAGTTGAAGCCCGCCTTCTCCAGCTGCTTGTACTTCTTGTGGTCGAAGCGGTAGAGGCGCGCGGCGCGGTGGGACACGCCCTGCTCCACCTCGTCGAGTTCCTCCAAGAGGTCCATGGCGAGCAGCTTCTTGCGGAAGTTGCGCTTGTCCAGCGCGCGCTCGAGGATGGTCTCGTACAGGCGCTGCAGCTGGGTGAGGGTGAACTTGGGCGGCAACAGCTCGAAGCCCACCGGCTGGTAGCGCACCTTGCCCTTGAGCCGCGCGAGCGCGGTGTCGAGGATCTCCGCGTGGTCGAAGGCCAGCTTGGGCGTCTTCTGCACGGGGAACCAATCGGCCTCGCGCGCGTCGGTGGCGGCGTGGACGCGGTGGTCCGACAGCTTCACCAGCGCGAAGTAGGCCACGCTCACCACCCGGCCGCGCGGATCGCGCTCCGGCGCGCCGAAGGTGTAGAGCTGCTCGAGCAGGCCCGGCCGGATACCCGCCTCCTCGTGGAGCTCGCGGCGCGCGGCGTCCTCCAGGGACTCGTCCATGCGCACGAAACCACCCGGCAGCGCCCAGCGGCCCTGGAAGGGCTCCACGCCCCGGCGGATGAGCAGCACCTTGAGGGCTTCGTCGTCCAGGCCGAACACCACGCAGTCCACCGTCAACGCGGGACGCGGGTATTCGTAGGTATGGCTCATGCGCGGGCTTCGCCTTTCGGGGGAGGGGGCGTCCGCCCATCGTGTCCCGGGGACACCCCCTCGCGCCAGCGGCGAATCACTCCGCCCGGCCGAGCCTCCGCCAGTCCACCAGCCGCACCGACTCCTCGGCCAGGGAGAACTCCAGCGAGCGGCGCATGCCCATGATGTCGCCCCCCATCTGGAAGGGCACCTCGCGGTTGAAGTCCATGCGCAGCCGCTCGACGAAGTAGTCGTGCATGTTGGGCAGGGGGTGCTCGCCGCGCCACAGCTTGAACATGTTGCGCGTGGCTTCCGACACGCTCGCGCCGTACACGCGCACGGACAGGCGGTGGGGCGCGGCCTGGGCGAAGGGGAAGGCCTTGAAGCCGAAGCCGAACTCGGGCGTGGTGGCCGCCCCGGCGATGCCCACCGGGCCGTCATAGAGCAGCGCGCCGGTCTCGCCTCGGGGCAGGGGCACCACGTTGCCACGCAGGTCCACGGTGAGCGCGGGCGCCCCCAGGTTGTACACCTTCACCCGCAGGTCCGAGTCGCCGAACAGGTGCCGGGGAATGGTGCGCGAGAACAGGGCGCCCATGTAGCCGCGCAGGCCCGCGTTCGCCTGGCGCAGGGGGCCGGGGGGAAACTTCGACAGCTGGTCCTTGAAGTCCTGCAACACCTCGGAGTCCCAGCCCGTGCCCGCGAACGGGGCCAGCCGTCCGTCCAGGCTCACGAGCGAGAAGGGCCGCAGGGGCGGCGGGGCCCCGCCCAGCGCGGCGAGCCGGCGCAGCGCCACCGACGGCTTGGGCGCCCCGGTGACGCGCGCCCACGCGTTGCCCGTGCCCAGCGGCAGCACCCCGATGGCCGGCAGCGCCAGCCCCTGCTCGCGCATGGCGTTGATGAGGCCCGTGATGGTGCCATCCCCGCCGCCCGCCAGGAGCAGCGTGGGGGGGTTGGGGCGCAACTGCTGGTCGATCCACGTCCGGGCCTCTTCCAGCGAGTGGGTGAGGGCCAGCCGCGCCCGGGGAAACAGGCGCTGGACCAGGGCCCCGACCCGCTCGGAGCCACGGCGCGCATGCAGGTTGACCATCACGGCGAGGTTCATGACGTCCCACTCTTCTCGTTCCATGTCATGGCTGTGTCATGGAGGCCGAGTCCCACCCTCCCCTCCTCCAGGAAGATGGGGATGCGCCGCGCCCCCGTGACCCGACGGCCAGGGCCTCCTCGCCGGGCAGACGGGATGGCGCCGTCCAGGAATGAGACGCCCGTCGGGGGGACACCGTGGCGGGTAGGGTGCGCCGGACCCGCCCAAGGTCTTGGAATGACGGCGTTTGGGTCCCGCCCGGTGGGTGTTATGGGCGGTGGGAACACCCCCTGCATTCCGGCCCGTCACCATGACCTTTTCTTCCCTGTCGTCTTCGATGGTGTGGGCCCTCGCCTTCCTCCTGGGGGGCACGGCGTTGGCCGCGCCGCGCCGCGCCGTGTTCGCCAGTGGCGATTGCAAGGACGCGACCCTGAGCAGTCAGACCCAGGCCCTCGCGCAGGCGCTGGCCGCCCGGCCGGGCCAGGAGGTGCTGACGGCGGCGGAGGTCACCGCGCGGCTCCTGCCGCAGCCCACGGGGAGCCTGGAGGACATCCGGCGACGGTTCGAGGCCGCCCAGGGCCAGTTCTACGAGGCGCAGTACACCCGGAGCGCGCTGACGCTCGACGACGTGCTGCGTCAGGTGGCGCGGCTGCCCGGGGGCGAGGCCCGGTGGCGGCTCGCGGTGGATGCCTGGCTGTTGCAGGGCATGACGCTGCGCTCGCTCGGGCGGGTGAAGGAGAGCGACGACGCCTTCCGCCACGTGCTGAGCCTGGACCCCCTGCACCCGTTGGATCCCGACTACTACACGCCGTCCACGCGGCAGGCCTTCGAGAAGCTGCGCAAGGAGCTGGCGCGCGCGCCCAAGGTACGGCTGTCGGTGCAGAGCACCCTGCCCGCCTCGGAGGTCTTCCTGGACGGGCGGAGCGTGGGCCCCACGCCGCTCGTGCTGGAGGTGCCGCCGGGCACCTACTCGCTCACGCTCCAGAAGGACGGGGCGCGCAGCTTCCCGCGCCAGCTCGTGGCCCAGGGCGAGGAGTTGCCCCTGCTGGTGGACCTGGCGCACGAGGGCGCCTTCTCCGCCGAGCCCCTGCCCTGCATCGCCACGGCCGGAGAGGGCGAGCGGGGCCTGTCGCACGCGGTGCGCCTGGGCGGCACGCTGGGCGCCGAGGAGGTCATCGTGGTGCGGCTGGAGGGCGCCAGCAGTGGACCCAAGTGGCTCGCCGCCACGGTGATGAACGTGGAGGGGGGCCAGAAGCTGCGCGAGGGGGGCTTCAAGACCCAGGGGCTGGAGGCACCCGCGGAGGCGCTCGGCGCGCTCGTGGACTTCATCACCACGGGCAAGACCCAGCCCAGCCTCGTCGTCGCCCGGCCGGATCTCCAGCCGCCCTGGGAGAAGACGGCCGAGGCCCGTCCGCCCTCGCCCCTGGAGGTGAAGGCCGCCCCGGGCGTGTCCGGCGCGCGCGTGGCGTCCTACGTGGCGCTGGGCACGGGCGTGGCGGCGCTCGCGGGCGCGGGCGTGGTGCGGCTGTCGGCCGAGGCGGACTGGCGCCAACTCCAGCGCGGCCACCTCAATGCCCAGGGCCGGGTCGAGGCCGGGGACGTGGAGGGCCGGGCGCTCGTGCGCCAGTTGGAGACCAAGGGCCAGTGGCTCACGGGGCTGCTCGTCGGCTCGGGGGTGGCGCTCGCCACGGGGGCGGTGTTGTCCCTGGCCGCGCCCACGCCCGAGCCCCTGACGGTGGGCGTCCTGGCGGGGCCGGAGGGCGTGGGGGCCTCGCTGTCCGGACGGTTCTGAGGGGGCGGGGCATCGGGTAGCGTGCCGGGCCATGAACCTCCTGCTGGCCCTGCTGCTGGCCGCGAGCCCTCCGAGCCCGCCCGGCCCCCGTACCTTCCGCGTCGACTACTTCCACACCGGCAACGCCACCGAGGAGCGCTTCAGCCCCGACCGGCTGGTGGTGGAGCCCCTGCCCTGGCCGGGCAGCCCCCAGCGCGCCGTCGACGAGACCAACCTCGGCAAGTACCTCTTCGAGGTGCGGGACCGGCAGAGCAACCGGCTCCTGTTCTCCCGGGGCTTCGCGTCCATCTACGGCGAGTGGGAGAGCACGCCCGAGGCGCGCGAGATGAACCGCACCTTCCACGAGTCCCTGCGCTTTCCCGCGCCGGAGAAGCCCGTGCAGGTGCTGCTCAAGAAGCGCGCCAAGGACAACACCTTTCGCGAGGTGTGGAGCTTCACGGTGGACCCCGCGGACATGTTCGTGGACCCCACGCCCCCGGCCTCGCCCGGCCCGCTCGTGAAGCTGCTGGAGAGCGGCGCCCCGGCGGACAAGGTGGACCTGCTCATCCTCGGGGACGGGTACACGGAGAAGGAGCGCGCGAAGTTCGAGAAGGACGCCCGGCGGCTCGTGGACATGCTCTTCACCTACGCGCCCTTCAAGGAGCGCAAGCGCGACTTCAACGTCTGGGGGCTCATGCCGGCGGCGCGCCAGTCCGGCATCTCCCGGCCCTCCACGGGCGTGCACCGGGACTCGCCCGTGGGCGCCACCTATGACGCCTTCGGCAGCGAGCGCTACGTGCTCACCTTCGAGAACCGCCGCTTCCGGGACATCGCCGCGTTCGCCCCGTACGAGTTCGTGGAGATCCTCGTCAACGGCAACACCTACGGCGGGGGCGGCATCTTCGGGCTGTACAGCACGGTGGCCGCCGACAGCCTCTGGTCCCCCTACGTCTTCGTGCACGAGTTCGGGCACCACTTCGCGGGGCTCGCCGACGAGTACTACACCTCCGAGACCGCCTACGCCCCGAGCGAGGAGCGCGTGGAGCCGTGGGAGAAGAACGTCACCGCGCTCAACGACCCCGCGGCCCTCAAGTGGAAGGACCTGGTGGCGGCGGGCACGGCCCTGCCCACGCCCTGGAAGAAGGACGAGTACGAGGCCCATGCGCGCGAGGTGCAGACCCAGCGCCGCCGCATCCGCGCCGAGCGTCGGCCCGAGGCGGACATGGACGCGCTCTTCACCGCCCAGCGCGACTGGGAGGAGCGCTTCTTCAAGGAGGACCCCGCCGCGGGCAAGACGGGCGCGTTCGAGGGCGCCATGTACGAGGCGCGCGGGTACTACCGGCCCCAGCTCGACTGCGTGATGTTCACCCGGGACCGGGTGCCCTTCTGCTCGGTGTGCCAGCGGGCACTGACCGAGGTCATCGACCTGTACGCCGGTCCGCCGCCCGGACAGCGGCCAGGCGGCCTCCCGGCCAAATAGGGCCCGCCCGCTGCCGTCCGGGGTCCACGTCTCCAATCTGACAAGGACAGGAGGCGGACAGACCGATGACACATACTCAGGTGACGGAGTCCTGGTCGGGTGAGGGCGTGGGCACGAGCGCGGAGTCCTTCTTCGCGCGCATCAACCGCGATGTCCCCGAATACCCGCCGACCGACGCGGCGGAGGCGATCATCTGCGCGCTGTGCGAGCGGCTTCCCGGCGGGCTCGTGCAGGAGATGAAGGAGCAGTTGCCCGAGGCGTTGCGTCAGCAGTTCCAGCACTGCTGGAAGGAGCGGAGCGCCAACGCGCGCCGCTTCGAGAAGGACGATTTCTACCTGGACGTGGCCGAGCACCTGCAGGTGGATGCGGAGAAGGTGCGGCTGGTGCTGCACGTGGTCTTCTCCGCCATCCACTCGCAGATCACCGAGCGGCTGGCGGAGCGCATCGGCCGGGAGATGCCGCCCAACGTGGCCGGCACCTGGGACGCCGCGCGCCGGGGCGCGGACCTGCCGCAGTAGGCGCTACTTCCCCGCGTCGATGGCGAAGATGACGGTCACCGTCGCCTCCACCGTCTGCTCCTTGGGCTGGATGGGCGTGGAGGCGGCGGAGTCCTCGGCGCTCTGGGGCATGGCGCTGCGCATGAGCGGGAAGACACGCACGGGCTCGGAGATGGTGCTGGCGTCCAGCACCGCGCCCAGCTTCACGCCCAGCGCCGCCGCGAGCACCTGGCCGGACTGCCGCGCCCGCTCCACCGCGTCGCGCAGGGCGGCGTCCCGCACCACCTCCGGCTTGCTCAACCCGAAGCTCACCGAGTCCACGCGGTTGGCGCCCGCCTTGAGCGCCACGTCCAGGAACGGGCCCACGCGGTTCAGGTCGCGCACGTGCACGTGCACGTTGTTGCTCACCCGGTAGCCCACCTGCTTGGGCGCCGCGTCCCCGCGCGGGTTGGGTGCGTAGTCCGGGTACACCGCGTAGTTGTTCGTCTCGATGTCCTTGCGCACCAGGCCCGCCTGCACGAGCGCGGCGAGCACCTTCTCCATCTTCTTCGCGTTGGCGTCGGAGGCCGCCTGGGCCGTGGGCGCCTGGGTCTCCACCGCCAAGTCGATGAAGGCCTCGTCCGGCGCCGCCTTGGCCTCGCCACGGCCCTCGACGCGGATGGTGCGCTCCTGCGTCGTGGCCGCGGGCGTGGCGGCGGGGGGCGGACGCGGCTGGGCTCCGGCGGTGAGCGGCAGGCCGAGCAACAGCGCGGAGAGCAGGGCGGCGCGGCGGGACGACAACATGGCGGTGACTCCTCGTTCCACGGGGTGGGGTGCTGCACGTCGGAGGCACACCTACACTCATCCCGAGCCGGGAAGAGGCCTCATGCGGTGGGACGTGCCCGGCGTGTCGGCCATTCATCGCGGACCGTGTCCGCCGTTCGATTGCGGTGGGGGGGTGGGACTTCCCATCCTGCTCGCGGCTGGACGTCGTGCCCGAAAAGGGGCGACGAGGCCTTGCACACGTGAAGGAATCCCACATCCATGTCTCAAGACACCCTGCGCTTGCGCGTCCACCGCATCACGTCCGAGGCGGAAGGCATCCGCTCGTATGAGCTCGTCTCGCCGGACGGCGCCGCCCTGCCCGCCTTCGAGGCGGGCGCGCATGTGGACGTCCAGGTGCCCGGGGGGTTCACGCGGCAGTACTCGCTCTGCAACGATCCGGCGGAGCGGCACCGCTACGTGATCGCCGTGCAGAAGGACGCGGGCGGCCGGGGCGGCTCGCGGGCCATGCACGAGCAGGTGCACGAGGGGGACGAACTCACGGTGGGCCCGCCGCGCTGCGCCTTCCCACTGATGTACGCGCGCGGCTACGTGCTGGTGGGGGGCGGCATCGGCATCACGCCGCTGGTGTCCATGGCCCATGCGCTCCAGCGCCAGGGCGCGCCCTGGCACCTGCACTACTGCACCCGCTCGCCCGAGCGCACGGCGTTCCGCGAGCTGCTCACCTCGCCCGCGTTCGCCGGACACGTCACGCTGCACCACGACCTGGGCGACCCGGCGCGGCGCCTGGACCTCAAGGCCCTGCTCACCCGGCGCCCGGGCGGCCACCGCGTCTACTGCTGCGGGCCCGCGCCACTGATGCGCGCGGTGCGCGAGGCCACCCAACATCACGAGTGGCCGCGCGAGAAGGTGCACTTCGAGGCCTTCTCCGCCGACGGCGTGGGGGCCGTGGGGACCGAGGCGGAGCAGGAGTTCCAGGTGGTGGTGCGCAGCTCGGGCGCCACCTATCCGGTGCCGCCGGGCAACTCGGTGCTCCAGGTGCTGCGAGAGAACGGCATGCGCGTGCCGAGCGACTGCGAGGCGGGCAGTTGCGGCGCCTGCCTCACCCGCGTGCTCGAGGGCGAGCCCGAGCACCGCGACACCTTCCTGTCCGAGGCCCGGCGCGCGGCGCGCTGCGACATGCTGGTGTGTGTGTCGCGGGCCCGCTCGCGCCAGCTCGTGCTGGACCTGTGACGCCTACTCCGCGCGCGCCTTGACGACCCACTCGCGCACCTGCTCGCGCAGTTGCTGCGAATCGAAGGGCTTGTCCACGCGCGCGTTCTTCACCTGATCCATGAAGGCCCGCGCCTCGGACGTGAACGCCCCGCCCGTGACGAACACCATGCGGCGCGCCACCGTGGGCGCCGACTTGGACAGCTCCTTGTGCAGGTCCATGCCCGTGAGGTCCGGCATCATCAGGTCGCAGAGCACGACGTCGATCTCCGCGCCCTTGGGTCCCGACAACAGCTCCAGCGCCGAGCGCGAGCTCGTCATGACCTCCACGTCGTGCTCGCGCGCCAGCGTCCGGCGCAGCGCCGAACTCACCATCACATCATCGTCCACGATCATTACCCGGCCGCGCACGCGCGCACCCTCCTGCTTGTCTTGCATCGGACGCCCTCTTCCGCGAAGCGGGGATTCGGGCGCCGCCACCAAGAGGCCCAGTGTCCCACGAAACCGGTCCCTCCCGCCTGGAACGCCGCCCCCCATGCTCCCTCTCCGCGCGGGCCCTGACCAGTTGGCGACACAACTCCTACCTCGGGACGGCTACATCCCGGGCCACTTCACGACACGCACGTACCTCGGGTGAAGATGCGCCGGAGCAGGGCCTCACCCTCGGAGCGGGGCGGCGCGGAGGAGACGAAGGGGGGCAGGGGCCGGGGCTCCCCGGCGTGCGCGCCCGCCACCGGGGCCGAGGCGCACACGGACGCCCTCCGGAAGGCCGGAGCGGAAGGAATCGGGCGGATGGGATTGCACATGCGAGCCTCCGGGGAACGGCGCACCCGGACGCAGTGTCCCTCTCCGGTCTGACACCCGCTTCACGGGAAGCGGGCGAGGAAGACGCCCAGCCGGGCTCCCGCCTCGCGCGTGGCGGGCGCGCCCGGCCGGGGACCCGACGCGGGGAGCTCGCGCGCCAGTTCCACCAGCGCGGGCCGCATCTCGGCCCAGGCGGCCTCGGCCTCGGCCTCGGTGGAGAAGAAGCGGCGGTGCAGGAGCCACCCCGTCACCCCACAGGTGAGGGCGTGGAAGGCGCGCGAGAGGTCCTCCTCCAGGATGAGCCGCGCGCCGCACGGATGGGACTCGTCCCGGACGACGGTGCCGCCCTCCGCGCCCATCCGGCCCAACGTGTGTCCGCCCTCGGTGAGGCTCCACTCCTGCTCGTCGCCCATGCGCCCCACCCTGCCCCGTCCGGACGCCGGGAGGCAATGGCTCAGCGCTCCGAGCCCAGGTGGCACTTCTTGTACTTCACCCCACTGCCACACCAGCAGGGCGTGTTGCGGCCGGGCCGCTCGCCCGTCATGCGCCGGAGCCGCGCCCGCAGGGGCTCGCCGAGCCGCCACGCCTGCTCGACCTTCTCGCTCTGGGCGTCGCTCAGCGTGCCCCCGAGCGAGAGCAGGCCCGAGGCCAATTCGCGCACCTCCTGCTGGGCGAACAGGTCCTCCACCGCGTCATTCAAGACGTAGTCGTCCAGCATGCGCGACAGGGGCGCGCGGGCCGCGGGGTCCCCGTAGCGCACCAGGTTGATGACCGCGGGGATGACGTCGTTGCTGGCGAGGTCCGCGAGCAGCGCGGCGAGGATGCGCTCGTCCCGCGCGCCACACTCCGCCAGCACCCGCAGCAGGCTCAGGCGCGCGTCCGCGTCCGGGGCCGTGTCGAGCACCTCCAGGACGGCGGGGGCCACCGCCGTGCCCCAGGAGCTCAAATTCTCCACGAGGGCCTCCTGCAGGGGCGAGCCAATCTCCGTGCGCATCAGCCGACGCGCCATGGGGCCCACGGAGCGGGGCAGACTCAAGCGCGAGAGCAGGATCGCCGCCTGGTAGGTGGCGATGGCGTCCTCGTCCCCCTCCTCCAGGATGCGCTCCAGGGGCGCCGCGGCCGCCTCGCCGCGCGCGAGCACCTCCACCCACGCGCCCTCGGGCGACACGGCCCCCGAACACATGCGCAGGCCCCACCGCGCCTCCGCGTCCTCCACTTCACCCGTGACGTCACCCATGACCGTGCGCGCCTCCTCGAAAGAACCGGTGCACCTCATCCACGAGCGGGCCATCCCCCGCCGTGGCGAACTGCTCGGGCAGGACCGCGAGCACCTCCCAGGCCGCCGCCCACCAGTCCGCCCACGCCTCGGCCCCGAGCAGCCCGAGCCCACACAGGTACTCGCCCCAGGGGCGCAGCGAGAGCGTCAGGGCGGCGTGCACGTGCGGATGCAGGGCCCGCTCCTCGGCCTGGCCCCACACCCATTGCTCCAGGTCACGCAGCACGGGCAGCAGCACATGCTCGGGCCGGGGATCCCTCCCGCCCTCGCCATACGGGCCGGGCAGCAGGTGGAAGAGCTCCGGGAACAGCAGCTGCGTGCGGCCCCACGGCCAGCCCTGGCGCAGCCGCAACTCCGGCTCGAAGGACATCACCAGGGCGCGCTGCGCGTCGATGAAGCGCTCCACGGGCAGGGCCAGCACCTCGTGGCCCGAGCGCCGTCGCCACGCCTCGCGGCCGGTGCGCAGCGCCAGGGCCTCGCCCAGCCAGTGCGGCACCGCCCGCTCGAAGGGCGCGAGCAGCGAGGCCAGCACGGGCTCGCCCAGCGCGGGCTCCCGGAACAGCGCCGCGTCCATGCCGGTGAGCACCGCGCGCGTCACGTAGTCCACCCGCGTCCACTCGGGCAGGGACTCGTCCTCGCGCACCCGGGGCCACGCCTCGCGCAGGCCCGCCCACGCCTCCTCCACGCGGCCCCGGTAGAGACACCACTCGGCCAGTCGGGTCACCAGCGCGCAGTCGCCCGTGCGCCGCGCCAGCGCCACCAGCGCGCCCTTCACGTCCCCGCCCGGCCGCCGCAAGGCCAGCTCCACCCGCCACGTGTACACGGCGGGCTCGGCGTCGTGCACCCGGGGCGCGCGCCGCCGCCACTCGTCCAGCACGGCCTCCAGCTCCGCGTGGCGGCCCGCCTCCTCCAGCGCCTCCTCCAGACGGCCGCCCACCTCGAAGGCGTCCTCCGCGTCGAAGCCCGGATGGCTCGCGGCCTCGCGCGCCAGGGCCAGCTTCTCGTCCACGGTGGAGGCGTCCCACCGCGCGTAGAAGCTCAGCGGCAGTCCCTCGGCGCGCCCTCCCTCCTGTTCCTCGGTCTCCATGCGAGTCCCAGTCTAGACATGACGGGAGAAGTCAGCACGGAAATGTGACCTCCGGTGTCACCCCATGGTGCGCGGGCCGTCCGGCAGTGGACCGAGCGGCGAGGAGTCCCATCTGGTGGACGCCCTCGCAAGAGCGCGCCGTTCGGTCTGAACGGATTACGCGGTAGAACCCGGCCTCATGTTGACCCGACTTCGCATCCAGAACTTCAAGGCATGGCAGGACACCGGCGACATCCGGCTCGCGCCGTTGACGGTGTTCTTCGGGACGAACAGTTCCGGCAAGACGAGCCTGCTTCAGTTCCTGCTCATGCTGAAGCAGACGGTCCAATCAACCGATCGCAGGCGCGCGCTGAACTTCGGGGACAGTCGCAGTCTCGTGGACCTGGGGGTCTGGCCGGAGATGGTGTTCCGTCACGAGCCCAGCCGGACCATCGAATTCTCCCTGGAACTCTTCCCTACAAGAAGCATGTGGCTTGACAGATTGATTGGTCGCGATGGAGCAGAATCAATGTCCTTCGCTGCCTCGATCGGCTCGGTGGACTCCGAGAACGAACGCGCGGAGCTGAAATCCTACAATTACCGGCACATGAGTTCGCCGGATGGCCCTCTCGAACTTGGTGCACAACGCATGGGGCTCAACCAGTACCAAATCCAATTCAGCCCTGCCCCTCCCGCGCCCCCCTACTCACAAGTCATTTCCGCAATTCCCGTCCATTTCAACGGGATTCGCATCAACCCCACTGAAACAAACATCTCCCAATACGGACTAAAGGTATTCATGGAGGACAATTACGACCTCCAGGAAAGCCTAGCGCAAAACCTTGATTCTATCCGATACCTCGCGCCTGTAAGAATCCCTCCTTCTCGGCTATATACATGGGCAGGAGATGCGCCTGAAGACGTGGGGCCTGATGGTGAACTCATCATCGAAGCACTGCTCGCGTCACGTGAGCGCATGTTCACTTCGCCCTCCGAAGAACAGCACTTCCAACTCGAAGTCCTGGTCGCCAAGTGGCTTCAATGCCTGGGACTTCTCGACAGTTTCGATATAAAAAGTATCGCACCGAATCGAAAAGAATATGAGGTCTTGGTTCGAGCAATGGGGATGAAAGACGCCGTCAACCTCACGGACGTGGGGTTTGGCGTTTCCCAGGTGCTCCCTGTCCTCGTGCAGTTACTCTACGTCGAGCGGGGCTCCACGCTCATTTTCGAGCAGCCCGAACTCCATCTTCATCCCCGAGCGCAGTCCGCGCTCGCGGACATCTTCATCGAGGCACTGAAGATGCAAGAGAACACTCAGATGGGGGGCGAAAAGCGCGACATTCAACTCCTCGTGGAAACCCACTCCGAGCATTTCCTGCGTCGACTGCAACGGCGCATCGCCGAGCAGAATCTCTCGCCCTCCGACGTCGCGCTTTATTTCTGCAAGCCGGGGCCCGAAGGATCCACGATCGAGGAACTCAAGCTCGACGACTTCGGCAACATCACCAACTGGCCGGAGAACTTCTTCGGCGATGAAGTGGGTGATCTCGCGGCGATGACCGAGGCCGCCATGAAGCGCCAGTTGGGTTCGGAAGAGTCATGACCGCGCCCGTGAACCCGTGCGTCGTCGACACCAATGTGCCCCTCACCGCGAACGCCGGGGAAGAAGGCGATCCCCACTGCGTCCTGGCATGCACCCGCGCGATCGAAGCGCTGATGCACTCGGGCCACATCGTCATCGACGACAAGTTCCGCGTCTTGAAGGAGTACATGAACAAGCTGTCTCCCAGCGGGCAGCCCGGCGTGGGCGACAAGTTCCTCAAATGGGTGCTGACGAACCAGGCCAACCCCACTCGCTGCACGCACGTGAAGCTCACGCCCAAGGCCTCGGACCCGCGCGACTTCGAGGAGTTCCCCACCGAGGCGGCCCTCTCGTCGTTCGACCCTTCCGACCGGAAGTTCGTCGCCGTCAGCGTGGCCCACCCGGACAAGCCGCCTGTCCTCCAGGCCACGGACAGCAAGTGGTGGGGACTGAGAGACGCACTGGCCGCGAGCGGCGTCTCCGTCCACTTCCTCTGTCCCGAGCACATCGAGGAGCTTCACCAGCGCAAGACCGGCACGAAATGACCGAGCCCTTCTTCAAGTTCCCCTCCACCCCGCACCTGGCCTGGCTCGCCTCCACGTCCGCGCGAGGCGACAAGCTGCTCTCGCCACCCGAGGTCCGTGAGCTACTGGCGTCCGAGGTCCTGGTGGAGGAGAAGGTCGATGGCGCCAACCTGGGTCTGTCCGTCAGCGCGTCCGGAGAACTCCAGGCCCAGAACCGTGGTTCCTACCTCGGCACACACGCCCCGGCCCAGTTCCAACCGCTCTGGGCCTGGCTGGACACCCGGCGAGCCGCCCTGACCCAAGCCCTGGGCTCCCACCTCATCCTCTTTGGAGAGTGGTGCTTCGCCGTCCACAGCATCCACTACGACGCACTTCCGGACTGGTTCCTCGCCTTCGACCTTTATGACCGCCAGGCGGGCCGCTTCTGGTCCTCGCGACGGCGCGACGCCTGGCTCGATGCGCTGGGGCTCGCCCGCGTCCCGGCCATCGCCCGCGGGCGATTCACCCTGGAGGATCTGCGCGGGATGCTCGGCACCTCGCGGCTCACCCAGGCTCCCCTGGAAGGGCTCTATGTCCGCCGGGACGAGGGGGACTTCCTCGCCGCCCGCGCCAAGCTCGTTCGCGCCGACTTCGTCCAGGCCATCGGCGAGCACTGGTCCTCGCGGCCCCTCCAGCGCAATACCCGGCGCTGAGCCGGACGCCCCCTCACTCCGTCCAGCGCAGCGCGCGCGCCGTGGCGGGTCCGATGCCCACCTCGTCCAGCGACCCGGGCAGTCGGCCCTCGGCCTCGCCCAGTGGCACCTCACCCACCATCACCTCCGCCGCGTCCTGCGGGTAGAGCGGTCGGCGCTCGGGCTCCACCAGGCCCTCGGGCACCCGGGCATGGCCCTCGGCGTCGTACGCGTCCTTCACCCCCAGGCAGTGGAAGAACTCGTGCACCACCGCCGTCAGCTCCAGCGTCACCTCCGTGTCCTCGCGCGGCGCGCGGACGAGCCCCACCACGCCCCCCTCCTCGCCCATGCCCTCCACCAGGCGCTGCCCGTCCACGCCGTCCTCCAGCAGCACGTAGATGCGCGCGTCCCACTCGCGCGGCACCACGCCCGCCGCCCGGTCCACCTCGGCCAGCTCCCGCGCGAGCCGCCGCGCCTGGAGCAGTCGGGCCCAGAGGCCTTGCTCGGGCTCCTCGAAGCGCACCGTGCCCGCGTTCACCGGGCCCTCCAGCTCGAAGGAGATGGGCCGCGCCCCCAGGTCCGTCCGGTAGCGCGCCGCCTCGCGGCCCACCCAGTCCTCCAACTGGCCCACGCCCTCGCGCCACGCCTCGCGCACCGGCGCCGGCACCTCGTCCCGCGTGATCAACACCACCGCCACCCGCAGCGTCCGGTCCCACGCCAGGCGCTGGGCCCGCGTGCGCTGCCGGCCCCAGCCCCAGAGCACCACGCCCACCAGCACGGCCAGCAGCACCGACACGCGCACCCACTTGGGCCCCGGGCCGCTCATCCGCCCCCCCGCAGCCGCCGCTCGGCATCGGCGACGAGCGCGCGTGTCAGCTCCCCCGCCGGCACGCGCCGCGCCAGCGTCACGCCCTGGCCGGCCCACATCGCCAGGAAGCGCGCCTCCCCCCGGGCCGCGGCCGCGGCGCGCAGGGGCGTGGTCGCGCCGTGCTGGAGGGGAAAGGGCAGCGGCACCGCCGAGGCCTCCACCTCGCGCGCGAAGTCCGTGACGAGCCCGCGCGCCGGTCGGCCGGAGAAGGCCCGGATCACCCCCGTGCCGTCCTCGCGCGCGCTCCGCAGCGCCGCCTGGTAGGCCTCCGAGGCACCTGACTCGGGGCACAAGAGGAACGCCGTGCCGAGCTGCACCCCCGCCGCTCCGAGCAGCCGCGCCGCGGCGATGCCCCGGCCATCCATCAGCCCGCCACTGGCCACCACGGGCAGGCCCACCGCGTCCACCATCTGCGGCACCAGCGCGAGCGTGCCCACCATTGCGTCCTCGAAGGGGCCGGCGAACGTGCCCCGGTGGCCCCCGGCCTCGCTGCCCTGGGCGACGATGCCGTCCACCCCCGCGGCCTCGAGCAGCCGCGCCTCGTGCACCGTCGTCGCCGTGCCCAGCAGCACCCGGCCCGCCGCACGCAGCCGCGCGAGCACCGACGCCGGGGGAATCCCGAAGGTGAAGCTGAACACCCGCGCATCGCTCTCCAGCACCGCGTCCACCTGTTCGTCGAACGGAGGAAGCGACCAGGCGGACGGGCGCGGGGGCTCCAATCCGAGCGCGGCGTGGGCCCGCGCGAGCACGCCCCACATGGGGCTGTCCGCGTCCAGCGCGGGCGCGGGCTGGGGCGCGAACAGGTTGAGGGCGAAGGGGCGATCCGTCAGCTCGCGCACGCGCCGCGCGAGCTGACGCACCGCGTCCGGCGGGAGGTAGCCCACGCCGAGCGAGCCCAGGCCGCCCGCGTTGGACACGGCGGCGGCCATCTCCGGCGTGGACACTCCGGCCATGGGCGCCTGGAGGAAGGCGTGCTCCACCCCGAGCCGCGCGGCGAGCCGCGCACTGGCCAGGGCGGAGGACTGCGGCGAAGAGGTCATCCCGATGGACTCCGGTGAAGAATTTCCGAGACCCTACACACCTCTCGCACTCCGCGCGTGGGGGAAGACAGACACGAGTGTTCGCCGCCAGCACCCGTGGCCCCCCCGGCTGGACGAAAACCCGAATCCTGTCTTTGATGGAGGCCGATCCAACACAACGAAGGAGAGACCCGATGAGTCTCGTCAAGGCATTCGCGGCCCTGGCCGCGGGCATGGCCGTGGCGTGGAGTGGCAGTGCCTCCGCGCGCACGGTGAACCTGTCGTACGTCTGGGGGGGCAACGGCGGCGGCACCACGGTCTTCATCCACGGCCATGGCAACTGCGTGGGCGGAAAGGGCGCGGACGAGCGCTGCGTCAATTCGTCCTTCGGCTACTGGCTCAACTCGGTGGAGGACGGCGGAGACGGCCATGACTTCATGGTCGAGTCCACGTCGCGCTGCGCCGGCGCGGGCTGCACCATGTCGTGCGGCGGCGCGGGCTGCTCCACGGTGAACTACACGGGCCCGTGGTCGTACGCGGAGGCCTTCGCCGTGCGCTACGACCTGGTCAACCAGAGCGTGCCCTCGGCCACCAACGACGTGGCCAACTGCCTGCTCGACCTGCGCAACGGCACCAACACCACCGGCTGCAACCCGAGCCTCTACCAGCGCACGCGCTTTCGCGTGGTGGGGCACAGCGCGGGCGGCGCCGTGCTCGATCGCATCCTCTCCACGGGCGCGTGGCCGGACCTCACCGGCACCAACGGCGCCATCACCGGCACGCCCGTCGTCTCCGCGGGCGCGCTCGCCGGCTCGCGCGCCGCCAGCGCCCTGTACGGCACGGACGGCGCCTCGAACTTCTGCACCACCCTGGTGAGCTGGGTGGCGAGCTGGGCGCTCAAGGATCCCGGCACCGCCAGCCTCACGCGCGCCACCCTGCTCGGCGAGGCCAACAACGGCCGCGCGGGCAAGTCCCCCCGATGGATCTACAAGGTCACCACCACCGGCGGCGCGGGCTCCACCAACAACAACTCCAAGGAGAGCGTCCAGGAGTCCACCAACGACGCCAAGATGGGCGTGCTCGTGGGCTGCGTGGGCTACTCCGCCGACGACGACTCGGACGGCGTGCTGTGGCAGTACGACAGCGATCCCACCTCCAACCCCAGCGGCTCCAACGGCGGCAAGTACCGCGCGCAGTACACCGGCTATTACTGGCGCTGGCTCCAGTCCTGGTCCAATCACTCCCACAACCGCAATGACGCGTATGTGAAGAAGTACGGCTTCCAGAGCGCCACCGGTTGTTATTACATCTCCCCGGGGACGTGCATTGGCCAGTACGCCCAGTAAGCCCCGGCCGTCGCGGTGGCGCTGGGGGGGCCCGGCCGTGCTGCTCGCCGCGCTCGCCGCGCTCGTGTGGTACGGCCAGACGCCGCCCGACGTCTCCGTCACCCACGTCGAGCCCTCCGCGCCGCCGCCCCCGCCCGCGCCGGCTCCGGTGCGCGCGGCGACGCCCGTGCGCGCCGCCGTGCCCGTGCCGTCGTCCGCGGGCCTCGCCGCGCTGGAGGCCCCGCCGCCCGGCACCACCCCCGAGCAGCCGCCGGACGCGCCCGCCATCGAGCTGCCCCCCACGACGCAGGTGCTCGCCGAGGAGTTCTACCCGGGCACCACCGAGTGGGAGGACATCCCGCTGGACGACGCGCACCAGTACCGCCTGCGCATCCTGCCCACGCGCTACAACGTGGTGGCGCCCCGGCCCCTCGCCCTGTGGCTGGAGCTGACGGACGCCCAGGGCCGGCGCCAGCCCCTGTCCTCGCCCCGCGTGCGCGCGCGCCTGCTCGACGACGCGTCCCGGCCGTGGCTCGACGTGCCCGTGGGCGATGACGGCACCGGCGAGGACGAGCGCGCGGGTGACCGGCGCTACACCGCCCAACTGCGCCCCACGCGCGAGCAGCAGAAGCAGCTGCTCGGGCGGGTGCTCGTCGAGGCCACCGTGGACGTGCCCGGCGGCGGCGTGCGCACCATCCCCTCGGTGGTCATCTACACGCGGGGCCCGCGCGCGGCCCTCACCGGCCGCTGGACGGACGCGGTGCGCGACGGCGGCCTCGCGCTGGAAGCCGAGCTGCGCGTGGAAGAGGCGGGCCTGTTCACGCTCATGGCCCAGGTGTTCGGGCCCCACCAGGAGCCGATCGCCTGGGTGAAGCAGACGGCGAAGCTGGAGGCGGGCACCCAGCGCATGACGCTGCACGTGTTCGGCAAGGTGCTGCACGACATGGGCGTGGATGGGCCCTACCGCGTGCGCCAGGTGCTGCTCACGCGCGATCAGGAGAACTCCGGCGACTACGACCCGGGCGAGACCGTGGAGGAGGCGCACCAGACGAAGCCCTACGCCGCGAGCGCGTTCTCCTCCGCGCCCTACGTGCCGCCCCCCCGGACGCTCCGGGAGATCACCGCCGAGCACCCCTCGCAGCGCGACAAGCCGCCGCCCGAGCGCACGCGCGAGATGGCCCCCGCGCCGAGCACCGCGTCCCCGTCGTCCGACCCGAACGCCCCACCCGCCCAGGCCACGGACCTGGCCCCCTGAGCCTCACGAGGCGAGCTGGCCGCGCACGTCGCGCAAGAGCGCCTCGGTCTCGGGGTCGGGGGTGGCGCGCCGCCGCTCGGTCTCCAGCAGCAGGCCGAGGGCATGGCCCAGCCGGTGGGCCACGCCCTCCGTGTCGCCCTGGCGCCGGAGGATGTCCGCCTCCGCGATCACCAGCTTCGCC
Organism: Archangium primigenium; assembly: GCF_016904885.1. NCBI lineage: Bacteria > Pseudomonadati > Myxococcota > Myxococcia > Myxococcales > Archangiaceae > Melittangium > [Archangium] primigenium. The sequence continues at coordinate 1,109,475 of NZ_JADWYI010000001.1, read as the reverse complement.
AGGGCCTGGATCTTCGCCGGGTGCCCGAGCAACTCCGCCACCGAGCCCGCGTCCACGGTGATGAGCATGCGGTACTCCATGCCGAAGAGCGTGAGGCTCGCCTCATGCACCAGGGCCAGCGCGTCCTCGGGCTTCTTGCCCGTGGCGGCCCCGAGGATGGCGGCGAGCGCGGCGGCCAGCTGCTCGATCATCCGGGTGATGTAGTCCTGACGGATTCCGGCCATGGGGGACTCCTTCCAGGGGTGGCTCCTCCCACCGTAACAGGGCCCCGTCAGGAATCCCTCCTCCGCCCGTTACAGTGGGGCCATGACCCGCCTCGACCACCTGCGCGAAGCGCACGCCCGGCCGCTGCTCCAGGCCTTCCTCGCCCGCGAGCACGGCCCCGAGCGCGCTTGGGCCGACGCGGGCGCCCCGGCCCTCTTCGCCCGCTTCGCCGAGGCCGACCCCACCGTGGGCAAGCCCCACCTCGCCTGGGTGCTCCGACTCTACCTCGCGGGACGACTCCCCGCCGAGGACCTCTACAAAGTCCCCGAGACCCTCCAGCTCTTCCGCCGGGCGCGCCGCCACCTGCCCCCCGCCGCCCGTCAGCTCGACACCTACGCGGACCTTCCCGCGCTCTGGCGCGCCGTGGCCCCCTTCGCCCAGGTGCCCTCCAAGCGCGAGCGGGTCGCCGACGCATGCGAGCGCGCCCGCGCGGAGAGCCACATCCTCTTCGAGGACGACACGTTGACCGTCGTGGTACCCCACACCGAGTTCGCCGCCACCTGGTGGGGCCGGGGCACGCGCTGGTGTACGGCGGCCGAGAAGCACAACGCCTTCGCCCGCTATGCCCAGATCGGGCCCCTGGTCGTCTTCATCGTCCGAGGCGTGAAGTTCCAGTTCCACGCCCCCACTGACAGCTTCCACGACGACGCGGACGGCGTGGCGGACGTGCTCGCGGTGCTCGGCCCGTTCTTCCCTCGGCTGGAGTCCGCGGGGCTCACGGGCCTCGTCTTCGCGCTCGACCCCCTGGCCCGCTCGCCCGACGAGGCGGGTGAAGAGACGGTCCGCTCGGCCCTGGCCGACTGGGGCCTGCCCCTGTACGGCCTGCCCGAGCCGCACCGGGACGCACGGTGGTGTCAGCTCGCCGTGGAGCGCTCGGCCGACAACCTCGCTCATGTCCCCGAGCCCCTGCGCACCCACGCCCTCTTCGTCGAGGCCGTGCGCCAGGACGGCCGGGCGTTGAGCCTCGTGCCCCACGCCATGAGGGACCGGACGATCTGCCTCACCGCCCTCCAATCGGGAACGTGTCGGTTCGAGGACGTGCCCGACTCCCTGCGCGATCGGGAGCTGTGCCTGGAAATGATGCGGCGCTACCGCGCTCCTCACGACCTTCCCCAGGCCCTGTTGAGGGACGCGGCGTTCTGCCGTCGGGCCATCGCGGCGCGCCACATCTCCTTGGAGCAGGTGCCGCGCGCCCTGCGCGACCGGGAGCTGTGCCAGCGCGCGGTCGAGGCGGACGGCGCCATGCTGGCCTTCGTCCCCGAGCCGTTTCGCGACCGGGCGCTGTACCTCTCGGCGGTCAGCACCTCGGGCCTCTCCCTGAGTCTCGTGCCCCTGGCGATGCGCGACCACGCGACATGCACCGCGGCGGCGCGCGCGGACCCCCTCGCGTTGGTCATCTGCCCGCCGGAGCGGCGCACGGAGATCGCCGCCGCCGCGGGCGTGGACCTGAACGATGAATACCTCCAAGCCCAGCTCAAGGGCCTGGCGCTCGTGCCCTTCGCGGAACGGACCCCCGCGCGGTGTCTGCGCGAAGCGGCCGAGCGGGGCTTTTTCAACGCGGGGCTCTCGCCCGATGTCCTGCGGGACCGGGAAACGTGTCTGGCCCTCGCGGCGTATGGCGTCGCTCTGGAGGCCATTCCCGAGGCCTTCCGCACCCGCGAGGTCTGCCTGCGCAACCTGCGCACCGACCCCATGTACGGCATCGGGCATGTTCCCGAGGACGTGCTCGACCTCGAGCTCTGTCTGGAGGCGATGCGCGTGGACGCGGAGCAGTTCTATCTCGTCCCCGAGCCCCTGCGGACCGAGGCGGTCTGCCTCGCCGCCGTCACCTGGGATGGCGACATGCTCGGCCACATCCCCTGGGCGGACCGCACGCGTGAGATCTGCCTGGAAGCCCTTCGCCAAGGCGGCTCGCTCGAGCACGTCCCCGAGGCGCTGCGCGACGAAGAGATGTGCCGCGTCGCGGTCGAGGAGAACAACACCCTGGACCATGTCCCCCTCGCCCTGCGCACCGAAACGCTGTGCCGGGAGCTGGTCACGCGCCAGCCCCGGGCGCTCGTCGATGTGCCGCATGTCCTGCGCGACGCGGCGATGTGCGCGTCCGCCGTGGACCAGGACCCCAGCCTGCGCCGCCACGTCCCCGCCTCCGTCCGCCCGTGACCCCCACGCCATGACCCGCCTCGACCACCTGCGCGAAGCGCACGCCCGGCCGCTGCTCCAGGCCTTCCTCGCCCGCGAGCATGGCCCCGAGCGCGCCTGGGCCGACGCGGGCGCTGAGGCCCTCTTCGCCCGCTTCGCCGAGGCCGACCCCACCGTGGGCAAGCCCCACCTGGCCTGGGTGCTCCGGCTCTACCTCGCCGGACGACTCCCCGCCGAGGACCTCTACAAAGTCCCCGAGACCCTCCAGCTCTTCCGCCGGGCGCGCCGCCACCTCGCCCCCGCCGCCCGTCAGCTCGACACCTACGTGGACCTTCCCGCGCTCTGGCGCGCCGTGGCTCCCTTCGCCCAGGTGCCCTCCAAGCGCGAGCGGGTCGCCGAGGAACGTGAGCGGGCCCGTGCGGAGAGCCGGATGCTCCACGAAGACGCGGAGCTGCTCGTCGCGGTGCCCCACACCGAGTTCGCCGCCACCTGGTGGGGCCGGGGCACGCGCTGGTGCACGGCGGCCGAGGAGCACAACGCCTTCGCCGAGTACGATCGCGCGGGCCCCCTGGTCGTCTTCATCGTCCGGGGCGCGAAGTTCCAGTTCCACGCCCCCACCGACAGCTTCCACGACGACGCGGATGGCGCGGCGGACGTGCTCGCGGTGCTCGGCCCGTTCTTCTCCCAGCTGGAGGCGGCGGGGCTCGCGGGCCTCGTCTTCGCGCTCGACCCCCTGGCCCGCCCACCCGAGGCGGTCGGCGAGGAAGCCCTCCGCTCGGCCCTCGCTGACTGGGGCCTGCCCCTGTACGGCCTGCCCGAGCCGCACCGGGACGCCCGGCGGTGTCAGCTCGCCGTGGAGCGCTCGGCCGCCAACCTCGCCCATGTCCCCGAGCCCCTGCGCACCCAGGCCCTCTGCCTCCAGGCCGTGCGCCGGGACGGAGCGGCCCTGGTCCACGTGCCCCATGCCCTGCGGGACAGGGCGCTCTGTCTCGCCGCCCTCCAGTCGGGCGCCTCGCTCAAGGACGTGCCCGACCCCCTGCGAGACCGGGCGCTGTGTCTGGAGGCCGTCCGACGCCCCAGGCAGTTGAATGACGTCCCCTGGACCCTGCGGGACGCGGAGCTGTGCCACCGCGCCTTCGAGGGCCAACAGGTCTTCCTGGACCAGGTGCCGCGCGCATTCCGAGACCGTGAGCTGTGCCAGCGCGCCATGGCGGAGGACGGGGACCTGCTTTCCTTCGTGCCCGAGGCCTTCCGGGATCGGGCGCTGTGCCTCTCCGCCGTCAGCTCCCAGGGCATCTCCTTGTTGCTCGTGCCCCTGGCGATGCGGGACCTCGAGCTGTGCACCGCGGCGGCGCGCTCGGAACCGCTCTCGTTGTTCCTCGCGCCTCCGGAGCTGCGCGCGGAGATCGCCGCCGCGGCGGGCGTGGACCTGAACGAGGCGCGCGTCCAAGCCTTGCTCACCGGGCTGGCCCTCGTGCCCTTCGCGGAGCGGACCCCCGAGCGGTGCTTGCGGGAAGCCGCCCGGGGCGCCTCCATCGCGGAAGTCGCGCCCGACGTGTTGCGGGACCGGGAGACGTGTCTGGCCATCGCGGCGCAAGGCGTCTTGCTGGATGCCGTGCCCGAGGCCTTCCGCACCCGCGAGGTCTGTCTGCGCAACCTATGCACCTCGCCCCGGTATGGCCTGGGTTACGTTCCCGAGGACGTGCTCGACGTCGAGCTGTGTCTGGAGGCGATGCGCGTGGGCGCGGAGCAGTTGTACCTCGTCCCCGAGCCCCTGCGGACCGAGGCGGTCTGCCTCGCCGCCGTCAAACAATGGGGCTTCCTGCTCCCCCAGGTGCCCTGGGCGGTCCGCACGCGCGCGGTCTGCCTGGAGGCCCTTCGCCGAGGAGGCGCGCTCGAGGATGTCCCCGAGGCGCTGCGCGACGAGGAACTGTGTCGTGTCGCGGTCGACGAGGACGGCCCGCTGAACGCCCTCCCCTCCGTTCCCTTCGCCCTGCGCACCGAGGCGCTGTGCCGGGAGATGGTCGCGCGCCAGCCCCGGGCGCTCGCCGCCGTGCCGCACGCCCTGCGCGACGCGGCGATGTGCATGGCCGCCGTGGCCCAGGTCCCCAGCCTGCGCCGCCATGTCCCGGCCTCCGTCCGCCCGACCCTCTGAGCCCGGCGAGCGGGCGGCCAGGCGGACTTCCTGGCGGAGCCGATCGGCCATGCCCAATGTGGGAATCACACGCCTGAAAGGAGCAAGACATGGACCCGAAGCAACCCAATGAGAAGAAGGCGCCCCAGCAGGGCGCGGACGAGAACGCGCCCCTCCGCCACAAGGGCGCGGATCGCCGGACCGAGGAAGAGCGCGAGGCGGGGCCACAGCCCGAGGGCAATGGCGGCACGGGCCAGCCCGCGGCCTTCCCTCCGCACAACTGAGCGGGAAGACGGGCTCCGGGCGGAGGACGCCCGGCCCGCCGACTCGACCGCTCCACGACGCTCCGCGCGCGCGCCGTCGCCCCCTTCGTCCATATGACATCCACGAACGAGCAGACCACCCGTCAACGGGAGCGCGCCCGCGCGCAGAGCCGCATTCTCTTCGAGGACGCGGAATTGCTCGTCGCCTTGCCGCTCACCGAGGTCGCGGCCGTCTGTTGGGACCGGGCGCTTCGCACCAGCGCAGAGTGGCGCGTGGAGGGCGTGGACGACGTGGAGTACATCGGATTCACCGAGCACACCCAGGCCGGGCCCCTGGTCATCTTCCTCGTGCGGGGCGAGAAGTTCGAGTTCCACGCGCCCACCGACAGCTTCCTGCACGAAACGGATGACGCGGCGGATGTCCTCGAGGTGCTCGGCCCGTTCCTGCCTCGGCTGGAGGCGGCGGGGCTCGCGGGCCTCGTCTTCGCGCTCGACCCGCTGGCGCGCTCGCCCTCGGAGGTGGGCGAGGAGGTTGTCCGCTCGGCGATCGTCGATTGGGGCCTGCCCCTGCGCTGCCTGCCCGAGTCATACCGGGACGCCCGGTGGTGCCAGCTCGCCGTGGAGCGCTCGGCCGACAACCTCGCCCATGTGCCCGAGTCCCTGTGCACCCCCGCCCTCTGTCTCCAGGCCGTGCAACAGGACGGCGAGGCCCTGGTCCACGTCCCCACGGCCCTGCGAGACCGGACCCTCTGCCTCACCGCCCTCCAGGAGGGCGCCTCGCTCAAGGACGTGCCCGACGCCCTCCGGGACCGGGAGCTGTGCCTGGAGGCCATGCGCTGGCCCGACATGCTGTACCACGTCCCCTGGGCCCTGCGAGACGCGGAGCTGTGCCGCCGCGCCTTCGCGGGCCGACGACGGATCAGCCTTGCCCACGTCCCGCACGCCCTGCGCGACCCGGCGCTGTGCCGCCGTGCGATCGAGCAACATGGCACCGCGCTCCGTCACGTGCCCGAGCGGCTGCGGGACCGGGCGCTGTACCTCCAGGCCGTCAGCTCCTGGGGCGTCACCCTGGGACTCGTACCCCTGGCGATGCGGGATCTGGAGCTGTGCACCACGGCGGTGCGCCAGAACCGCCACGCGTTGCACCTCGTGCCTCCGGAGTCGCGCGCGGAGATCGCCGCGGCCGCTGGCGTGGAGCCGAGGGAGGACGACCTCCGGGCGCCGACTCCGGGACTGGCCCTCGTGCCCTTCGCGGAGCGGACCCCGAAGCGCTGCCTGCGGGAGGCCACGGCGGAGGGCTTCTTCCACGCGGACCTCGCGCCGGAGGTCCTGCGAGACCGCGAGACGTGTCTGGCCCTCGCGGCGCGGGGCGTCGCCTTGGAAGCCGTGCCCGAGGCCTTCCGCACCCGCGAGGTCTGTCTGCACAACCTCCGCCATGAGCTCCACGAGGGCCTCGCGTATGTCCCCGAGCCCCTGCTCGACCCCGAGCTCTGTCTGACCGCGGTGCGCATCCACGCGGAGCAGCTGTACTTCGTTCCCGAGCCCCTGCGGGACGAGGCGCTCTGCCGCGCCGTCCTCGAGCAGGACGGAAGCATGCTCCTCTTCGTGCCCTGGGCGCTCCGCACGCCCGACCTCTGCCTGGAGGCGCGTCGCCACGGGGGCCTGCTCGAGGACGTGCCCAGGGAACTGCGCGACGAGGCGCTGTGTCGCGTCGCGGACGAGCCGCACGACACCCTGGTCCAGGTGCCCCTCTACCTGCGCACCGAGGCGCTGTGCCGGGCATGGGTCGCGCGTCAGCCCCGGGCGCTCGTCGACGTGCCGCACGCGCTGCGCGACGCGGCGATGTGCGCGGCGGCCGTGGCCCGGGACCCGAGCCTGAGCCGACACGTCCCGGCCGCCGTCCGCTCGCGCACCTGACCTCGGAGGACAGGCACCTGACTTGACTTCCAAGGTCATCTCCTGTTCCCTGCGCGCCGACGGGGAGGGACGACGCACGTCCTCCCGAAAGGGTCGGCCGTGGAGGAAGAGAAGAGCGCCGAGGGCACCCGGATCGGGGCCTTCGTGCTGGGCAAGTGCGTCCAGGCGGTGCCGGGCGTGGGCGACATCTACGTGGCCCACCACGTGGACACGGGCGCGCCGGCCCTGGTGATGCTGCGCGCCCGGGGCACGACGTGGCACACCCAGGGCGCCTGGAAGCTGGAGCTCTCCGGGGGAGGCCCTCAGCGCGGCGTGCGGCTGCGCATCCACGAGGCCCCCGCTACGGCCACGCGCGCGGACCTGATGATCCTGCTGCACCTGATGGAGGAGCTGGTGCGCGGCGTGGAGCACAACGCCCGGGTGCGCGCGCACTGGCGGGCGCGGAGGCCCCGTCGCTCGCTGGCCGCATGGCTCGCGCTCGCCTGGCGCACCGGGTGGCTCGCCGCCGCCGTGTTGCTCGTCCTGGTCGTCCTGATGGCGCTGCGTCACTTCCCGCGTCAATAGGACAAGGGCAGCACATCACCCGCCACCGGCGCCTCTCACGGCGTGAGGTAACGCTCGAGGTGCTGCACCACGGCGGTCGCGAAGGGAGCGAGTCGTCCGTTGGCATCTGGTGCCGAGTACGCCACGAGCAGCCGCTGGACCTCGGCCAGCAAAAGGGCTTTCGCCTCGGGTGTGGCTCCGGGCGGAGGCAACTGCGCCTCGATGTCCGCGATGGCCACTCGCCGCAAAGCGACGATGCGCGCGCTGTCGCGACCGAGGATCGAGATGGAGCCGAGCGCCGGAGCATGCCGGGCCGCCTCTGGGGAAGGCCCGACGGTCCCCGAGGAACTGAACACGAAATACGCACTGCAATCCGGCATCAGCGGGTGGATGGGCAGCGCCCGCGTGCCCTTGAGATGACCGCACGTCTCGGGCGCGCGACCCTTGCCCTTCTCGCCTTCACACGAGGCCAGCAGATTCGCGTAGTCGTACGTCAGCGCCGAGGCCAAGGACTTGGGCATCAGATGCTCGATGTGCGCGCCCCCCGTGAGGTCACGCTCGCAGTAACAACACACGCCGAACTGCTCTTGGACGAGTGCCGCCTTCAGCGCGCTCTTGATGGTGGGAAACCGCTTCGAGAACGCCTCCCAGTCGGGCAGAGCGACCTGGGAGTGGGAGGACGTCCACGTCGCGAAAGAGGCGGGAGCGACGCCTTTATGAATGGGGCGCACGCGTCAGCAACTCCTTGCGCCGGAGGAGCAGCTCGGCCCGAAACAGCTCCGGGTCGTCGTCACCAATCTCGCTCGCGAGCGCGTCCTTCTCCCGCCGGGCCTCCGCGAGCCGCCCTTCGTCGATGAGTTGAAAACAGCCCCGCAGGCGCATCTCCACTCGATGCGGACGCTCGTCAACGCCCATGACGGTCTTGAGAATCCAGTTCGAGTCCCGCCCGAACGAACTCTCCGCCCCCTGGACCTCGACCGCTCCGTCCCGCTGGCGCATCAAGAGGATGTTCTCCGGATGGACCTCGCTCAAGACCTGGGGCGAATGCGTGGTGATGACGAACTGGCAGCCCGTGAACGTCCGAAGCAAGGCGGTGATGACACCTCGCTGCCACGCCGGATGGAGATGCAATTCGATTTCGTCGATGAGCACCAATGCCGGAGCGTCCAAGGGCTTGGGGGCGTTTGGGTGGGCCAGCGCCAATCGACGCGCCAGGTCCCCCGCGAGCGCGAGGAGGCATTTCTCTCCAGCCGAGAGCTGATCCACCGCCAGGACTTCCTCTCCCTTCTTCACCGTCATGGCCAGCGTGGGCTGTCGCCGGATGCGCAAATCCGTGAAGCCGGGCAGCAAGGAGCCCACGGCGTCACGGACGGCCTCCAGTTGGGCATCTCGCCGGAGCGGGTCATCTCGCCGTGCCTCGTTCTCGACATCCTCCCGCGCTCGGAACCACTCGAAGAACAGCCGGAAGTTGCTGGAGTTCTCCTCGAGGTTGTTGTCGTACGCCGCGAGCTGGTCGAACACGTGCGGCGTCCGGATCCGCTGGGGAATGTCCAGCACGGCCCGGTTGGTCGGAAAGTAGACCGTGAGGGGCACATCGACGCCCGCCTCCTTGTGCTGGCGTGCGAGCAGGTCATGCGCGAAGCGGTGGATGGCCGCGGCATCTTCCGCGACCGCCACTTGGGAGAAGTTTCGACGCACCACCAAGCCCCAGGACAGCGGCGTCGTGTCCACGTCCGCCCGCAGGGCGAGCCGCGCCTCTGGCACCTGCGCGTTGACATCGGAGGGCGCGAGCCGGGAGGTCCACTTCTTCTTGATTCCCATGATGCGGTCTTGAAGCGGCATCATGAGCAGGGCGAGCGCGTCCAGGATCGTCGTCTTGCCCGAGCCATTCACCCCGACCAGCACCGTCAGGGAAGGCCCCAGGTGAAGGTCCAGCTGTCCGATTCCACGGAATCCCGTGATGGTGAGTTGTCGCGCCCGCATCGTGTGATGGCTCCCGCAGGGAGGAGACCCCGACCGCTCCAGGCTCGTCAAATTTCCGCTCGCCACGACCCAACAGCCTTTTCCGAGAGCATCCATCCCAGTGAGTTGACCTGACCTCGGAGGACCTGTGCACGACTTGACTTCAAAGGTCAGATCCGGTTCCCTACGCGCGCAGTGGGGGAAGGTTTGGTCACGCCCTCGCGAAGGGAACGCGCGTGGAGGATGAGAAGCGAGAGGAGGGCACCCAGCACGGGCCGTTCCTCCTGCAGGAGTGTGTCGAGACGACGCCCGGGGTGGGCAGCGTCTATCTGGCGCAGCACGTGGACACGGGGGCGCCGGCGCTCGTGCTGCTGGGCGCCAAGGGCGTGCGCTGGGAGGCCGAGGGCGTGCGCGACCTGGAGGTCATCCGCGACGGGCCCAACGGCGCGCTGGTGACCCGGGTGCACAAGATTCCGGCCACGCTGAGCCGCGAGGAACTCGACCTGGTGCTCCAGCGCATGACGGAGATGCTGCTCAAGTGGGACGACGTGCCCAGCCTGCGCGTCTACTTCGAGGACGCGCGCAGTCGGCAGCTCTCGTGGCGGTGGTACGTGCAGCACGGGTGGAAGTCGCCGTGGATCCGCGTGCTCGTCTTCCTGTCCATGCTGGGGCTCGCCTTCGCGCTCAACGCGGTCGTGAAGGACTGGTGGGCCGCGTCGCACAAGCAACCCGCGCCCGCGCCGGTCCAGTACGATGAGGAGGCACCCGGCACCGACGCGGAGGCTCCCCTCTACCTCGAATAGCCGGGAGGAGGCCCCCGTGGCGGACGACCAGGAGCGGGAGGGCGGTGTGGTGGGCGGGTACCGGCTCGGGCGGGCCTACGACGAGGTGGGCCCGGACCTGGGGCGGCTCCACGAGGCGAGGCACGTGGACACGGGCAAGCCCGTGTTGATGTTCCTCCCCGGCGACCGCGTGCACTGGCGACCCCAGGGCGAGTGGGCGCTGAAGATCTCCTGCCGCACGGAGCCCACGGTCATCACGCTGGAGGTGGACCGGGCGCCCCCCGGTTCACCTCGGGCGACCAACCTGGCCGATGTGCTCACCCTGGGCACCGCCGCGTTCCAGCGCGTGGAGGACAACCCCGAGTTGGAAGCCCACCTCTTCGGGCCGCCACCGGCTCCGGAGCAAGAACAACCCAAGGCCGCCCACCCGTGGAGGTGGGCGGCAGCAGGCGTCGCCATGCTCACGGTGGGCGTGGGCCTGTGGGCGCTGACCCTCCAGCCGAAGCCAGACCCAACCCTGTCACCGATTCTCGGCAACCGGGCGCCCGTCAAGGCGGCCATCGCCTATCCCCTGCCGTCCAAGCCCTTCAGTGATCAGGCCGCCACGCCGTGCGTGCCGGCACTGGGTGAGGTGGAGATCAACGGCGGGTGCTGGATGGAACTCGCCCAGAAGGCGCCCTGCATCGTCGCGAGCCAGGCCGAGCACAAGGGCAAGTGCTACCTGCCCGTCTCCAAGGAGCGCCCCCTCCGGCCGCCGACCTCCCTCGACCCGTGAGTCACGATCGGACGGACGCGGTCTCCAGCACCTGGCGCACGCAGGCGCCGAAGTCCTCCACCGTGAAGGGCTTGGCGAGGTAGCCCGTGGCCCCCGCCTGCTCGGCGCGGGCCTTGGCCTCGGGCTCGTGGCGCGAACTCACCACCAGCACCGGCAGGTGCTCGAGCCCCGGCGTCGCCCGGATGTGCTCGCACACCCCGAAGCCCGACACGTCCGGCAGCACCAGGTCCACGCACACGAGGTCCGGCCTCCCCTCGCGCAGGTACTGCATCGCGTCCCAGCCCGTAGGCATCTCCACGATCTCGGCCACCCCGAGGTCCCGGAACAGGTCCCCGAGCAGCTTGCGGAACATCAAGGAGTCATCGACGAGCAATACCGAGCGCAGGAGGGGCGGCCCCATGGCCTCGGACGCTATCAGCCCGGCTTGCGGTTGAACCACGGCATCATCGCCCGCAGCCGCCGTCCCACCGCCTCGATGGGATGATTCCGACACTCCTCCAGCAGTCGTTTGAACCTCGGCCTTCCCGCCGCGTTCTCCGCCATCCACTCGCGCGCGAAGCGGCCGTCCTGAATCTCCCCCAATATCTCCTTCAGCCGCGCGCGCACCCCCGCGTCCACCACCCGCGGCCCCCGCGTCAAATCCCCATACACCGCCGTCTCGCTGATGCGCGCGCGCATGCCTGAAATCCCGTGCGCGTACATCAGGTCCACCACCAGCTTCAGCTCGTGCAGCACCTCGAAGTAGGCCACTTCCGGCGCGTACCCCGCCTCCACCAGCGTCTCGTAGCTCGCGCGCACCAGCTCCGTCGTGCCGCCGCACAGCACCGCCTGCTCGCCGAACAGGTCCGTCTCCGTCTCTTCCCGAAAGCTCGTCTCGATGAGCCCCGCGCGCGTCGCGCCCAGCGCCTTGCCGTAGCCGAGCGCCCGCTCCCACGCGTGGCCCGAGGCGTCCTGGTGCACCGCCACGAGGCATGGCACGCCCTCGCCGTCCACAAAGCTCTGGCGGAGCAGGTCCCCCGGGCCCTTGGGGGCGATCATCACCACGTCCACATCCGCGGGCGGCCGCACCCGGCCGTAGTGCAGCGCGAAGCCATGGTAGAAGAGCAGCATCTTGCCCGGCGACAGCTCGGGGGCGATGGCCTCGCGGAACAGCGCCTCCTGCGCCAAGTCCGGCACCAGCAGCGCCAGCACGTCGCCCCGCCGCGCCGCCTCGTGCGCCTCCACGCACTCGAAGCCCTCGTCCGCCGCGCGCCGCGCCTCGGGCGAGTCCGCGTGCTCGCACACCAGCACGTGCACCCCCGAGTCCCGCAGGTTCAACGCCTGCGCCCGGCCCACGCTCCCGTAGTCGAACACGGACACCGTCAGCCCGTGCAGCGCCTCCACGTCCGCGTCCGCGTCGTAGAACACCCGTGTCATCGTCTGGCTCCCCGTGTCAAAGCGGGTAGACGAGCAGCCCCGGAATCCGGAACGTCTCGTACACCACGTCCATGCGCGTGAAGCACGGCACCGGTTCGAGCCGCACCCGCGCCAGCACCCGCCCCACGCTCAGCAGCTGCGTCTCCCCGTCCCCCATCGTCCGGTAGACGGCGTAGTTGGCCCGCGCGTGCCACGCGTCCTCGCCCGACTCGGGATCCGGCGCCACGCGCACGTTGGTGTAGAGGTGCCGGCACACGTGCGGCGAGAAGACGCTCGCCTCGCGGATGGCCACCACCCGGTCTTCCATCATCCCCCGGCCCACGCACTGCATCAGGCACACGGGCAGGCCATGCGCGTGGTTCTCGCGCGGGATGAGCCGGTACTCGCCCGCGTCGGTGAAGAGCGCCGGCCAGTCCTCGAGCGCGCCGTCGTCCAGCGCCTCGGCGTAGCGGTAGAGCAGGTCTTCCACTCGGGAACGCGCGGAGGCCTCGCCCATGTCGTTCACTCCTCGAGCTCCATCAACCCCCGCCACGTCTTCCAGAAGCCGCGCAGGGCCGTCTCGTTGGCCAGGTCCCGCTCCGGCTCGCCGAGCAGCACCCGCGTGCCGCCCAGGCCCACGAAGGCCGCGTCCCCGCGCTCGCCCTGGATGCCCCGCTGCACCACCTCCAGGGCCTCCACGTCCTCCAGGGAGATGTAGCCCGAGGGCCCCACCAGGTTCGCCTGGAGGATGCGCTGCTGGCGCAGCGCCGTCGGTTCGCCCGCGTAGCCGAACAACGTCCACACCAGGTCGAACTCGTCCACGCTCCTCGGCAGCACCTGGCGCGTGGCCAGGCTGTTGGAGATGCGGTGGATGACGAGGCTCGGGAACACCGTCTGGATGGACACCGCCACGTCGTCGTCCAGGTCCGGCAGCTTGCGCATGAGCTCCGGCGCCCGCAGCCGGTAGCCCTTGCGGTACGTGGACAGACCCTGCTGCTCGTACTGTTCGGTCTTCTCCTGGGCCCCGGACTGGTAGGACACCAGGTGGCCGCAGCCGCTCGGCTCCGCCAGCGTCTCGCCGCGCTGGGTGGAGCGGAACAGGCCGAAGGTGGCCACGAACAGGTGCAGCAGGCCCGCGTGGTACGGGTCCTTCACGTTCTCGAAGTAGAGCTTCCAGTTGGCCTTCACGCGCTGGCGCAGGTAGCCGAGCACCTCCAGCGGGCGCCCGTCGAACACGCGCGTGAGCTGGGGCCACACCCCCCCGAGGTAGTCGCGCAGGGGCGGCGTGTCGTCGCGGAAGGTGGCGAAGACGAGGCCGTTGAGCACCTCCACGCGCAGCGCGCGCAGGCCCCGCGCCTTCATGTCCAGGGGCGAGTCGCGGTAGCCGCCGTGGCCCTCCACGCCCTGCTTGAAGGGCACCGCGCGCAGGGTACCGTCCGGGTCATAGCCCCACTGGTGGTAGATGCAGTTGAAGCGCTTCTTCTGGCCGCACGCCTCGCGCAAGACGAGGGCGCCCCGGTGGGCGCACCGGTTGACGAGCACGTGCACCCGCCCGTCCGCGCTCCGCGAGAGGATGACGGGCACCTCGCCGATGTGCGTGGTGCGGAAGCTCCCCTCCCCGGGCACCTCGGCCTCCAGGCCCACGTAGCTCCACGTGGGCCCCTGGAAGATGCGCGCCTGCTCGCGCTGGAAGAGCGCCGCGTCGGTGAAGACGCGGTAGGGCACGTGGGCCGTGTCCTCGGCGGGCCAGGGCCAGAACGACTCGGTGGGAGCGGTCATGGGCGCCCTCGGGGTGGACTCAACGGGCGGCGGGCGCGGGTCCCCGGAAGGCATCCAGCTTGCCCGGGGCCTCCAGCTTCTGGGGCGTGCGCTCGGCGGCCGAGCGGTAGAGCGCCTCGATGATGCGCATGTCCTGCAGGCCCTCCTCGCCGGGGGTGTGGGGCGTGCGGTCGTTCTTCACGCAGTCGGCGAAGTGGTCCATCTCCCGGGCGAACTGGCTCTTCTGCGGCAAGGAGCGCTCGGTGGTGTCCGAGGCGCGCGGATCCTCCGGGGACTTGCGCGAGAGGCGCATGCGCAGGCCGCTGTAGGAGAAGGCGGGATCCAGGTCCACCCACGCCTCCGAGCCCATGAGGCGCAGGCGGCGGCTGTCGTGGTGGCCGTAGCCGGTGGTGCACTGGGCGATGAGGCCCGAGGGAAAGCGCAGGGTGAAGAGGAAGTTCTCCTCCACCTCCTTGAAGCGCGCGTCGCCGGGGGTGCTGAACATGGAGCCCGAGACTTCCACGGGCTCCTCGCCGCTCAAGTAGCGCGCGGCGGACAGGCAGTAGATGCCCACGTCCGGCAGCGCGCCGCCCCCGGCCAGGGCCTTCTTGTGGCGCCACTGGGCGTCCGGCGCCTGGTTCTGTCCGTTGTCCGCGCTGAAGAGCTTGAGCGCGCCGAGCTTCTTGCTCCGCGCGAGCTGGATGGCGGCGCGGTGGTGCGGCTCGTACTGGAGCCGGTAGGCCACCATGAGCTGCTTCTTGGCGGCACGGCACGCGTCGATCATCTGCTGGCACTCGGCCACCGAGTTGGCCATGGGCTTCTCGCACAGCACGTGCTTGCCCGCCTTGGCGGCGCGCACGGTGTACTCGGCGTGCATGCTGTTGGGCAGCACGATGTAGACGACCTGCACCTCGGGGTTGTCCGCGAGCGTGTCGTAGCTCTTGTAGTCGTAGAGGTTCTTCTCCAGGACGCCGTACTGGCGCGCCACGGTGCGCGCCTTGTCCTTGTCCCCGCTCACCAGCGCCACCAGGCGGCACTTCTCCGTCTGGGCGAACGCGGGCAGCAGCTCCTCGAGCGACAGCCGGCCGAGGCCCACGATGGCGAAGCCCACGCGCTGGTCGGGAGCGAGCGGCTCGGGGAGGGGTGACTCCACCTCGGTGGAGGCCTTCATGGGCGGCAGCTTCACCTCGCCCTTGCCACCGCCCGCGGCGGCCAGGGCGGCCCGGGGCAGCCACAGCCCGGCGCCGAGCACACCGCCCGCGGTGCCCAACAGGCCCCGGCGCGTCCAGCCCGTGGTGTCGTCGCGCTTCATGTGACCCTCGCCTCCCGATGTGGCGCACGGCACGCGGAGCACTCACGGCGTGTCATGCGAGCGTGAGGGGACACAGGACCCGATAAAGCCGCGCCCCTCCAGCGACAAGTGCCGGAAGGGCGCGCGAGCGTGGCATGAGCGACACCCCCGAGCCCGTCACTGTTGGCTCGTGGGCTGAACCCGGAAGGGGCCGTTCAGCTCTTGTACTTCACCGAGCAGCCGTAGGGCTCGGAGGTGGCCGTGGGCACGTCCTTGCCGGACAGGAGCGCGTCCACCGCGCCCTTCACGTAGTTGGTGGGGGTGCCCGTCTTGTTGCCGCGCGCGTCGTCGTCGATGGCGCCCGCGTAGCGCACCACGCCCTTGTCATCGATGACGTACATGTGCGGCGTGGTCCGGGCGCCGTACTCCTTGCCCACCTTGCCGCTGGGGTCCTGGAGCACGGGGAAGGCGAAGCCCTTCTCCTTCTTCCAGGCGGCGGACTTGTCCGGCGCGTTGCTCGCGGTGGAGTCCACCGCGAGCCACACGACCTTGGAGGCGTCATAGCCGCTGGCCGTCTTCTGCATGGTGTTGGCGGTGTAGTGGCGCTGCACGAAGGGGCAGCCGGGGTTGGTCCACTCGAGGACGACGATCTTGCCCTTGTACTGGGCGAGCGAGTGCTCCTTGCCGGCCTCGTCCTTGAGGGTGAAGGCCGGGGCGGGCTTGCCCACCTGGGCGGAGTCGGCGGCGAGGGCCGACAGGGGCAACAGCACGGAGAGGGCCACGGCGGAGAAGAGGGACTTCATGGCGATCGATGCTCCTGGGTGAGTACCGCGGAAAGCTAGAGGGGGCGCGCGTCCGCCACGCGGCCAGAGGCGCGGCGCACGGCGTCGATGAGGCCGTCCTGGGTGAGCAGCTCGTTGAGGACCTCGGGCTTGTTCGGGGCCGAGGGGCTCACGAGCAGGTACATGGGCACGCCGGCGCGGCCGAACTCGGCCAGCTTGGCGCTGATGCGCGCGTCACGCCGCGTCCAGTCCGCCACCAGGAAGGCCACGCGGTGGCGGGCGAAGGCGGCGCGCACGTCGTCGGACTGGAGCACGGTGCGCTCGTTGAACTTGCAGGTGAGGCACCAGTCGGCGGTGAAGTCGATGAAGACGGGCTGGCCGGCGGCGAGCGCGGTGGCCACGGCCTCGTCGCTCCAGGCCTGGGCCTCGGACACGCGGGGCGCCTGGGCGTGGGCCTCCTCGAAGCGCAGGCTCCACAAGGCCCCGGCGCCCACGAGCGCCACCACCGTCAGCACGCCCACGAGCTTGCGCGGGCCCGTGCTGCCCTGCACCAGGCCATACAGCCACGCGCCCAGGGCCACCACCGCGAGGAACGCGAGCGTGCGCGCCATGCCGTCCACGCCGGTGAGCCCGCCCATCACCCACACGAGCCACACGGTGGTGCCCAGGAGCGCGAAGCCGAGCAGCTGCTTGAAGCGCTCCATCCACGCGCCCGGCCGGGGCAGGCGCTGGGCCAGGCCCGGCACGAGCACCAGCAGGCAGAAGGGAAGCGCGAGCCCCAGGCCCATGAGCACGAAGGTGAGGAGGACGGTGGCCGCGCCCGAGGTGAGCGCGAAGCCCACCGCCGTGCCCAGCAGCGGCGCCGAGCAGGGCGTGGCCAGCACCACCGCGAGCACGCCCTCGCCCACGCTGCGGCCCAGGCCATGGCTCGCGTCCACCTTCTCCACGAGCGCGGTGCCGTCCGTGCCCACGTTGAAGACGCCAAAGAGGTTGAGGCTGAAGGCCACGAGCACCGCGGCCACCGCCGCCACGAAGAGCGGCTCCTGGAACTGGAAGCCCCAGCCCACGCCGTGGCCCGCGGCGCGCAGGCCCAGCACCGTGAGCGCCAGCGCCAGGAGCGAGCCGATGATGCCGCCCGTGTAGGCCAACGCGTGCGCGCCCACCCGGCCCCGCTCCTCGCCCACCGTGCGGGTGAAGCCATAGGCCTTGAGCGCGAGCACCGGGAAGACGCACGGCATGAGGTTGAGCAACAGGCCGCCGAGGAAGGCGAACACCAGCACGAGCCCCAGGGACAGGCCCGAGGCGTCCGCGGGCCCCGCCCCGCCCGGCACCGGCGCCGCGACCGGCGTCGGCACGCCCGGCGCGCCCGAAGGGGCCTTCACCACGGGCGCGAGCGGCAGGTCCAGGCTCAGCGACTGGTAGCCCGAGGCCGCCGTGCCCAGGCGCATGACGCCCAGGAAGCGCGGCTCCACCGCGGGCACCTCCAGCGCCGTCTTGCCCTCGAGCTTGAAGGTGCCGGGCTTGCCCTCCACGGGCGTGAGCGCCAGGTGCCGCAGGCCCTTGACCCGCTCGGGCACGAAGAAGTCCTTCTCCACCGCGGGCACCTTGCCGTCGGCCCCCGTCAGGGTGACGGTGCCCGTGAAGGTGCCCCCCGTGGCGAGCGACGGCCCGTCCAGCGCGAGCGCCGCCGTGTAGCGGGCCTGCTCGGGCGCCACCGGCACCTGGGCCCACGCCGCGTCGAAGGCCGGCGCGTGCTCGGCGTCCCCGAGCGTCTCGGGGCCCACCGGCAGCGCGCGGGAGAGCACCACCTGCGCGGGCAGGCAATTCACCTCGCACACCAGCACGTCCGCCGCGGCCGACAGGTGCAGCACGCCCTGGGCCTGCTCGGACGCCCGGGCCTGGGCCGACAGCAGCACCTCGCCCTCGTAGCCGTAGGTGGTGATGAAGCCGTCTGGCGTGCGCAGCGTGGCCGGCATGGGCCAGCGCAGCGCCTCCACGGTGGTGCCCGGCGTGTCCCAGGCGACGTCCGACGCCAGGCCCGAGTCCCCGGGGTTCTTCCAGTAGATGTGCCAGCCGGGGTGCATCTTGAAGCGCACGCCCACCCGGAAGGTGTCCCCGGGCTTCACCTGGGTCACGTCCGTGAGCAGGGTGGCCTCCATCCGGGGCACGCCCTCGTCCAGGCCGCCCGAGGCCACCGCCGAGGCGGGTGGCGGCACCGCCAGGGCACTCGCGGCCGTCAGCCACGCCCCCAGCCCCGCCAGCCAGAAGAGCCCCCCGCCGCCTGTACGTCGTACCCGTGGACGCGTCATGTGCCTCCCGTTAACCCACCGGCTCGGCGCGCGCCATCCTTCCACCGGGTATTTGGCGCCCATCAACCCTCCGGGCGGGCGCTCATTCCCCAGCGAGCGGGCTCGAACGGGGGGCTTTGGACGAGAGCGCTACGTACGGGCCTTGCGGGACACGGGCAGGGCCTGGACGATGCTCAGGCCCGTGCGGGCGTCCTCGGCGCGAGCGCGGCGCACCAGCAGCGCGGGCAGCTCGCCCACCTTGCGCTCCACCGCGTGGCGCAGGTCCTTGAGCCGCTCCTCGTGCCGACGCGCGGGCACCTGCTCGGCGTCGAGCGACACCAGCTCGCGCAAGGCGGCCTCGGCGGTGGCCAGGGCCTGCTCGGCGCCCGGGGGGTTCTTGCGCAAGAGCGCCTTCCACGAGGCGGACTCGGCCGCCACCAGGTCCAGCTCCACGCCCACCGCGCGGATCATCCGGCCCTCGGTGCTCTCGGGCAGCACGCGCTGCAGCGGCACCGTCACCCGGCGCGTGTCCCCGTTCTCCATCCACGTCGTCGTCACGCCGAGCGACCAGTCGGCCGACTCCAGCCGCCCGCTGAAGAGCGCCCGCCGGGCGAAGGCGTGCGAGAGCGAGCCCAGGCCCACGCTCAGCGCGTCCCCGTCGGCGCGCGCCGGGTAGCGGTGGCGGCAGAGCAGTTCGGCGAAGCCCGAGGGACGCACGAACAGGCGCGCGTAGGTGCCCACCTCGCCGAAGAGCTCGGCCACCAGCGCCGCGGTCGCCAGGGGCAGGCCCTCCGCGTCGTCCACGTGGGTGAAGCCCGTGCCCGAGGGGCCGGTGAGCGCCTCCAGGATTTCCGGCAGGTAGTGCCGCCCGAGCCCCAGCGCGTGCACGGAGATGCCCGACTCGGCCACCTGCGAGCCCAGGGTGCGGAAGTCCGCGAGGGCGCGCGGGCCCACGGAGGGCTCGCCGTCGGTGAGCACCAACATCTTCGGGCGGGCGCCGGGCACGAACAGCCGGCGCATGGCGGCCGCCGACGTCTCCACCGCCTCGTGCAGGGCGGTGCCCGAGCCCGTCTTCATGGCGGTGAGCCGCTCGGACAGGTGCGCGCGGGCGCTCGCGTCCATGATGCGCAGGGGCGCGAGCTGCTCGGGCACGCCGTCGAAGGCGATGAGGCCCAGGTAGTCCTTGGGCCCGGCGCGCTCCACGAGCAGCTGCGCGGCCTCCACCGCCGCGGCCAGGGGCGCGCCGCGCATGGACGCGCTGCGGTCCAGCACCAGGTTCACCGCCACCGGCGCCCGGGGCGCGTCCGCCGAGGCCTCCACGGTCACGAGCAGGTTCACGTCCCGCCCCCCGCTCCCATCGCGCTCGACCGCCCAGGCCGTCAGGTTCATCGACACGTCCTCCGTGCGGGCCCGGCCACGCGAACTCGCGCGACGGACCGCACTCCCCCCAGTATCACCTACCTCCCCCGCCGGGGAAACCCGCGCCCGGGGGGCCGGGCCCGATCAGGCCTCCGGGGACAGCATGGCGCGCAGCCGCGCGGCGAGCACGTCCACCGCGAAGGGCTTGGTGATCATCTCCATGCCCTCGGCCAGGAAGCCGCCGCGCACGGCCGCCCCCTCCGCGTAGCCCGTGGCGAAGAGCACCTTGAGGCCCGGCCGCTTCTGGCGCGCCACCTCCGCGAGTTGCCGACCGTTCATCCCCGGCAGGCCCACGTCCGTGACGAGCAGGTCGATGCGGGAGCGACCCTCCAGGTGGGGCATGGCCTCCTTGGCGTCCCCCGCCTCCAGGGCCCGGTAGCCCAGGTCCTCCAGCACGTCCACCACCACCATGCGCACGGACGGGTCGTCCTCCACCACCAGCACCGTCTCGCCCTCGAGCGCCCGCTGCGCCTCGCCCCGGACCTTGTCCTGGGCCACGGCCTCCGCGCCATGACGCGGCAGGTAGAGCTTCACCGTCGTCCCCTGGCCCAGCTCGCTGTAGATGCGCACGTGGCCGCCGGACTGACGCACGAAGCCGTAGATCATCGACAGGCCCAGGCCGGTGCCCTGGCCGATGGGCTTGGTGGTGAAGAACGGGTCGAACGCCTTGGCCACCACGTCCGCGGACATGCCGGTGCCGGTGTCGCTCACGCACATGACCACGTACTCGCCCGGGCTCAGACCCTCGAAGGCGCGGGTGTAGGACTCGTCGAGCCGGGTGTTGCTCGTCTCGATGGTGAGCTTGCCCCCGTCGGGCATGGCGTCCCGGGCGTTGATGACCAGGTTGAGCAGCGCGCTCTCGAACTGGTTGGCGTCCGTGCGCGCCGTCCACAGGTCGCCCTTGAGCTGCGTCTTGAGCGAGACGTTCTCCCCGAGCGTGCGGTGCAGCAGATCCTCCATGGACAGCACCAGGGCGTTGATGTCCGTGGGCTTGACGTCCAAGGACTGCCGGCGCGCGAAGGCGAGCAGCCGGTGGGTGAGCGCCGCGGCGCGGTTGGCCGAGGCCGTGGCCGCGTCGATGTAGCGCTGCACGTTGTCCAGCTTGCCGCTCTTGAGGCGCCGGGCGAGCAGGTCCAGAGCCCCCACGATGCCGGCCAGCAGGTTGTTGAAGTCGTGGGCGATGCCGCCCGTCAGCTGCCCCACGGCCTCCATCTTCTGGGACTGGCGCAGCTGCTCCTGGATGCGCGCGAGCTCCGCCTCGCGCTGCTTGTCCTCGGTGATGTCGCGCGCCACGCAGTAGAGCAGGCCCTCGCTGGGCACGGCCATCCAGGCGAACCACCGGTAGGAGCCGTCCTTGTGGCGGAAGCGGTTCTCGAAGCGCAGCGTGCGCTCGCCCTCGGCCAGGTGCCGCACCTCCGAGCGCGTCGCGTTCCGGTCCTCCGGGTGCTCCATCCACTCGGACGTCCGCCCGATCAGCTCCTCCTCGCTCCAGCCGAGCACCTTGGACCAGGCGGGGCTCACGCGCACCCAGCGGCCCTGCAGGTCCGCGATGAGGAAGGGCGCCTGGGACAGCTCCCAGAGCCGGTTGCGCTCGCGCGTGCGCTCCTCGATGCGCCGCTCCAAGGTGGCGTTGAGCTCGCGCAGCTCCTTCTCCGCGAGCGCCCGCTCCAGGGCCTCCCAGGTGCGCGAGGCCACCTCCTCGAGCAGGGACAGCTCGTCGGGCGGCCAGGCCCGCACCTCGCGGTGGTTGAGGTAGAGCACCCCGCGCAGCACCCGCGCGCGCATGAGCGGCACCACCACGGCGGCGCGCGCGCCCAGGGCGTCGGACACCTCGGCGGCGCCCTCGTCCTGCGTCATGTCCTCGAAGGCCACGGTGGTGCCCGCGGACAGCGCCGCCACGATGGGCTCGCCGAAGAGCGCCAACGGGTAGCGCCCCTCCAGGAACGGCAGCACGCCCTCGCTCCAGCTGGTGATGAACTCCACCATGGGCTGGTTCATGTCGAACTCGGCGTAGCCCGCGCGGTGGATGGCCAGGCGCCGGCCGAGCAGCTCGGCCGACAGGCCCATGATGGCGCGCGGCTCGGACAAGGGGCGCAGCCGGTCGGACAGGTCCAGGAGGAAGGCCTCGCGCGACTCGGCCCGCTTGCGCGCGTCGATGTCCAGGAGCACGCCGGGAAAACGCAGCGCCCGGCCCTGGGCGTCCAGCTCGCAGTGGCCGTTGGCCTCGATCCACAGCCACGAGCCATCCCACTGCCGCACCCGGTACTCGGCCCGGTAGGGGCCCCCGAGGCGAATCGCCCGGCCGATGGCCTCCTCGATCCGCGCCGTGTCCTCGGGATGGATGGACTGCACCACCTGGGAGAGCGGGCGACCCTCGCGCAGGTGCTCGGCGTTCATCGCGAACGTGCGCGCGAAGCGCGTGTCCGCCGTGAAGTGGTCCTGCGGCACGTCCCACACCCAGGTGCCAATCACCGCGCCCGCGTCCAACGCCAATTGCACGCGCTCGTTGGCCACGAGCAGGTCCCGCTCCGCGTGCAGCCGCCGCCGGGCATCCAACACCCGCTCCGTGGTCTCCACCACGATGGCCCACATGCCCACCGGCTGCTCGTGCTCGTCCACCACCGGCGTGTACGTCAGGTCCAGCCACGTGTCCTCGGGCACCCCGTTGCGGTGCAGCACGAGGTGCTGGTCCTTGAAGGACAGGGACTCGCCCCGGAGGCCCGCCGCGATGACGCCCCGGTTGAAGTCCGCGATCTCCGGCCAGCCCTCCGTCGCGGGCAGGCCCAGCACCCGGGGGTGGTGGCCCGCCGCGATGCGCGCGTACCCGTCGTTGTAGAGCAGGATGCCCTCCTTTCCCCACAGCAGGGCCATGGGCAGGGGGGCGAGCAGCAGGATGTTGACGGTGGTGCGCAGGCTGGCCGGCCAGCGGGCGAGCGGCCCGAGCGGCGTGGTGGACCAGTCGAAGTTTCGGATGCGCTCGCCCATCTCCCCGCCCGCGGGGGTCAGGACCGGTTCCGGAGGAAGGGGGCTCACAAGGGAGGAAGGCATGGACTCTCGAACACGCAACGGGCCACGTTTCACTTAACCCAGATTCCAGGAGCCGGAACAATCACCGCCCGGGCGGAAGTCTGTGGAAACCGCGAGCACCGTTGGATCGAAAACCCCCCGCGTCCAGTCCCGGGACACGGGGGGGCTTTGCTACTCGGCGTCGTAGCCGCCGTACGCCTCGTCCGCGCCCCACAGTTGCCCGCCGGCGCCCAACCGCTTCACCACGCCCGGCGCGTCCGCCTCGTCGTCTTCCTGGCGATGCTCCCGAGCCGGATACTCCAGGCCTTCGTCGTCCAGATACGTCCTGTCGTCGTGCACCATGGCCGCCTCCCGCGCGTTGACCGATTTACTTGCTCAGGGTGAGCATTGCGCTCCGCGTTGTAAAGTCCTTGGCGTCTCAAGCAACCGGGCCCCAATCCCTGTGCCCGTCCGCCCACCTCTGCCCCCAGGGGTGGGAGTCCGGACGCGTCAAACGCACCGCGCCGGGTCGGACCGTGGCGCGGCGGGCGCCGGCGGGGTCCAAGGCGGGCCGGAGGGCGAGCGGGCGGGCCGTCCCGGCGCGGTGTCCAGGGCCGACGTCCAGCCCACCTGAACAGTTGTACGCTGAACGTTGTGCGCCCGAGGGTGAGGTCGAGCGTCGCCGACCGTGAAATGCCTCGAAAACAGGCCCGGCGAGGCGCTTGATTCAAGAATCAACCTTGTTAGGGTTGCGCTGTCTCCCCCGGCGTGCCGCGTCGCGGCATCCCGGGTCCATCACCTACCGCGCGGCGCGCGAGGTCCACCGAACCGACATGAGTGCCATCATCACAGGCCTGCTGCTGACCATCGGCATCTCCGTCTTCGCCATCACCATGTCCGGGCGCATCGGCGCGCTCCTGGCGATGAAGACGGAGAACCGGTTGGATCGCATCCCCCAACGCGCGCTGGCGCTCCTGCGCTTCGGCCTCGGGCAGAAGCGCATGGTGGACCCCGAGGAGCGCACCGCGGGCTTCATGCACGTGCTCATCTTCGCGGCGTTCATGGTGCTCGCGGTGCGCACCCTCATGATGTTCGTGATGGGCTTCTCCGAGACGGCGCTCGTGGTGCTCACGGACCTGCAGGATCCCTTCTGGGCGGACAAGGCGCCGCTCCTGCTCGTCTACAAGCTCTACCTCCTGGTGAAGGACGGGGTGGCGGCGCTGGCGCTCGTGGGCGCGGCGTACTTCGTGTGGCTGCGTGGCAGCGTGAAGCCGGACCGGCTCAGCCCCTCGTGGGAGGCGTTCCTCATCCTGGGCTTCATCTCCGGCCTGATGGTGACCGAGTTCCTCTTCGGCGGCAGCCACATGGTGCCGCGCGAGCAGACCATGCCCCTGGCCACGGGCAACTTCGTGTGGTGGGAGCCCGTCACCAGCGTGTTCGGCATGCTGATG
Source organism: Archangium primigenium (assembly GCF_016904885.1). Taxonomy (NCBI): domain Bacteria; kingdom Pseudomonadati; phylum Myxococcota; class Myxococcia; order Myxococcales; family Archangiaceae; genus Melittangium; species [Archangium] primigenium. Next base: position 1,085,306 of record NZ_JADWYI010000001.1, on the reverse strand, counting down.
CGCCCCATGGGCTGGACGGTGGCGCACGCGCTGGGCGTGGCGGGCTTCTGGATCCACCTGGCCATCATCCTCGCGTTCCTCAACTTCCTGCCGGTGGGCAAGCACTTCCACGTCATCACCGGCCTGCCCAACGTCTTCTTCCAGCGCCTGGTGCCCCAGGACGAGCCGAGCACCACGCAGAGCTCCAAGCTGAGCACGCCCAACCTGGAGAAGGAGGAGTTCGGCACCGCGACGCTCAAGGATTTGACGTGGAAGCAGGGCCTGGACCTGTACTCGTGCACCGAGTGCGGCCGCTGCCAGACGCACTGCCCCACGTACATCACCGGCAAGCCGCTCACGCACAAGGGCGTCAACCAGGACCTGAAGCACTGGGTGTGGGACCACGAGCAGTGGGTGGAGGAGGGCCGGGGTCCGAGCGGCGCCAAGGAGCCCCTGCCGGAGATCATCGGCAGCGCGCTCAAGGCGGAGACGGTGTGGGCGTGCACGAGCTGCGGCTGGTGCGAGACGGCGTGCCCGGTGTTCATCGAGAACGTGCCGCGGCTCATCGACATGCGCCGCTACCAGGTGCAGGTGAAGGCGGAGTTCCCGGCGGAAATCCAGCGCGTGTTCGAGGGCATGGAGCGCCAGGGCAACCCCTGGGGCATCGGCCAGGACCGGCGCGACGAGTGGGCGGAGGACCTGGCGCTGCCCACCTGGGGTGACGAGGGCGGCCCCTACGAGTACCTGTTCTTCGTGGGCTGCGCGGGCAGCTACGACGACAAGCAGAAGAAGGTGAGCCGCGCGCTGGTGAAGATTTTGCGCGAGGCGGGCGTGAGCTTCGCCACCCTGAGCAAGCAGGAGATGTGCAACGGCGACTCGGCGCGGCGCATGGGCAACGAGTACCTGTACCAGACGCTCGCCAAGACGAACGTGGAGTCGTGGAACGCCATGGGGGTCAAGGCCGTCATCACCCAGTGCCCCCACTGCTTCAACACCATCAAGAACGAGTACCCGGAGTTCGGCGGGGACTACAAGGTCATCAACCACACGCAGCTCATCAACGAGCTGCTCAAGGACAAGCGCATCAAGCTGTCCCAGGTGATGAACCAGAAGCTCACCTACCACGACCCCTGCTACCTCGGCCGGCACAACGGCGTGTACGACGCGCCGCGCGAGGTGCTCAAGGCCATTCCGGGCCTGGAGGTGGTGGAGATGCAGCGCAGCAAGCGCGAGGGCTTCTGCTGCGGCGCGGGCGGCGGCCGCATGTGGATGGAGGAGCACATCGGCACGCGCATCAACCACAACCGCGTCAACGAGGTGGCCCTCACGCTCAAGCACGCCGAGGACCCGAGCACCCCGTACCCCAGCGCCACGGACAAGAAGAAGCCGGGCCTGGTGGGCGAGTACAAGGAGCCGGGCGGCTCGGGCGTGGTGGCGGTGGCCTGCCCCTTCTGCTCCACCATGCTCAACGACGCGGTGAACGACACGGGCCGCGAGCAGAACATCAAGGTGAAGGACATCACCGAGCTCGTGGCCGATGCCCTGGAGGTGCGCGCCCCCACCACCGTGTCCCCCGGCCCCTCGGTGAGCGCCAAGCCGGAGTAGTCCCGAGTCCCTGAAGCACACGAGGCCCGGCGTCCCGAGGGTGGGGCGCCGGGCCTCGTCACGTCTGGAGGGCGCGCCTCAGCGGCCGCCGTAGGACGGCTCGAGCGCGCTGGGGACGACGAGCGTGCCCGTGCCGGTGGTGGCGATGCTGATGCGGTAGATGTTGTCGTTGCCGCCCGCGTTGGACAGGAAGCCCACCTCGGTGCTGCCGCGCCAGCTCGGCCAGGAGTCCGACACGCCGCTCTCCCCGGGGTGGCGGGTGAGCTGCGTCACCCGGCCGAGCGTCTGCCCGAGCGCCGCCACGAAGATGGCGCTGGTGCCGCTGCTCGTCTGCCCGTCGAAGGCCACCTGCGCGCCATCCGGCGACACGGCCACGCGGTTGACCACGCTCTGCGCCTCGTTGCCCAGGTTGAAGCTGTAGACCTGCGCCAGGCCGCTCGTCATGTCCGTGAGCACCAGCTGGTTGTGCAGGTTGAGGCTCGCCCCGCCCGCGGACAGCACCGACTGCCCGTTGGGCAGGAAGGACGCGGCGCCGTGCGAGTTGATGCCGATGTTGCCGTTGTTGAAGCGCACGAAGCCGCGGCCATCCGCGTCCACCCGGGCCAGGGAGGAGCTGCCGCCCTGCGCCACGGTGAAGACGAGCTGGGTGCTGCCGGGGTTGAAGGTGGGATAGCGGATGTCCGTGCAGCCCGGGCAGGTGCTCTGCGTGAGCGCGAACACCGTGGAGGTCTGGCCCTGGCCGGTGGTGGGCACCGAGCGCAGCTCCACGACCCCGCGCGCGCGGTCCCGGTACACGTACGCCACGCTGCGCCCGTTGGGGGCCACGGTGGGCTCGTACGCGTTGCCCTGGGTCGTCAGCCGCAGGGGCGCGTTGGGGTCGCCCTTCTCGTCCACCGCCAGCACGTCGCGCGCGCGCACGAAGACGAAGCCCTGACTGAAGGCCCCACCGCCTCCACCGCCACCGCCGTTGTCCAGGTCGAACCCATCCAGCGACTCACAGCCCGCCGCCAGCCCCGCGACCACCGCCAGTCCGATCATCCGCCGAAACGCCTTCATTCGCTCGTGCTCCCGTGTCTTCCGGCCCAGGGAGCGCCCTTGGAGGGACGCTCCTCGCGGGGAGCGACGTCCCCGCGCGGGCGGCATTCAAACACGGGCCCGGGCCCGGCACACGGCGGCCCCTAGCGGTTGAGCTTGTTCATCTCGTTGCGGCACAGGTTGCACAGCGAGATGTTCTTGCGGTCACAGTCCTGGGGCGACTGGGCGAAGAACATCACACACCGGGCGTCCTCGCAGTAGGACAGGCCCGTCAGGTGCGCCGCCAGGTGCACGGCCTCCACCTGGAGCCGCCGCTTGAGCTGCTCGCCCTCGGCCCCCTGCCGCAGCCGCGCGAGGCTCAGGATGGCGCTGCGCGACTCACGGTCCGCCTCCCCCAGCACGAAGGGCGAGTCCGGCACGAACAGGTCCACGTCCGTGACGCCCAGCACCATGGAGTGCGCGGGCTCCATCAGCGTGGCCAGCCGCCGGAGGATGGCGTTGCAGTGGTACTGGCCCCGGTCCTTGTTGAACGCGTAGGTGGGCGTGGACAGGGCCACTTTTCCCACCGTGCTCTTCAGCCCCAACTGCAACGCGATGGGGTCCTCCAGCTCTCGCAACAACACCGGGGGAGGACTGCCCACCGAGACCAGCAGGAGGACCTTCTGCGGCATCGGCATCGGCGCACCGTCCTGATCATCCCGGCGGCGCCCGTGGGTGCGCTACCCGGAGGGGAAAGAGAGGTGACTGGGGCGCAAGGATTCGAACCTTGATAATCAGATTCAAAGTCTGACGTCCTGCCATTAGACGACGCCCCAGCAAGACCGCTGAAAGATTGTAGGACATATCGCGTGGAGCGGAAACTTTTCTCGACAGAGGTCGCCTGGAAGACAGCGAGGGGTGCTCCCAGGTAGGAAAGAGTGCGCCCGCCCCGAGACGTCCTCCTGGGCTCGCGCGACGAGGAGCCATGAAGGCCGGCATCTACCTGGACCATAAACCCGTGGGCGTCACGAGCTTCACCCGGGTGCACGCCTTCATGCGCGAGGTGGAGGCCGCGGGGCTCACGCGCAAGCAGCTGCCCGTGTGCCACGGGGGCACCCTGGACCCCTTCGCCGAGGGCCTGCTCCTCATGCTCGCCGGCCCGGCCACGCAGCTGATGGACTGGTTGCACTCCGCACCCAAGACGTACGAGGCCGAGGTCGTCTGGGGCGTGGAGACGGACACCGGGGACGGGCTCGGCCAGGCGGTGCACACGGGCGACGCCTCGCACCTGACGGCCCCGGCGCTCGACGCGGCGCTCCCGCCTTTTCTCGGATGGACGGACCAGGTGCCCCCCGCCACCAGCGCGAAGAAGCTCGGCGGCGAGCCCGCGTACAAGAAGGCCCACCGGGGCGAGACAGTGGTGCTGCCGCCCTCGCGCGTCTACCTGCACGAGGCCCGCTGGCTCGCGCACGATCTGCCCCGCACGAGCCGCCTGCGCCTGGTGTGCCGGGGCGGCTACTACGTGCGCGCGCTCGCGCGGGAGCTTGGCCGGGCGCTCGGCTGTGGCGCGCACCTGTCCCGCCTGCACCGCACGTCCATTGGCCCCTGGGCGGATCCCGGCCCCACGGGCGAGCGCGTGGGCGTGCACGGCCCGGCGGTGCTGCCCTGGTGCCCGACGCGCGCCATCGCCGGGGACGAGGTGAACCACCTCAAGCACGGGCGCGGCATCCCGAGGGGTGACGTGCGCCCCGCGCCCTGGTCTCCCCCCGAGGGCTACCCCGACCCCGAGGGCCCCGTGCTCGCCGTGCAGCGCGGCCGGCTCGTGGCGCTGCTCGACGATGATCCGGAAACGCTCCGGGTGCGCACGCACTTGTGGGCGGGGCTCTGACGGCGCGGCTCATGAAGGGCAGGACGCCGCCGACGCGTGATGTCAGGCGCCGCCTGGCGCTGGCGTCTGGCGCGCCATCACCTCGCGCCTGGAGGATGCCCTGCTCCTCACCGTCACCACCACCCACGTGCCCGCCACGGACCTGGGCTACCTGCTGCACAAGAACCCCGCCCGGGCCCAGTCCTTCGAGCTGTCCTTCGGCCAGGCCCACGTCTTCTACCCGGAGGCCACCGCCGAGCGGTGCACCGCCGCGCTCCTCCTCGATGTCGATCCCGTCGCGCTCGTGCGCGATCGCAAGGGTCCCTCGGGTGAGGGCGGCGCGCTGGAGCAGTACGTCAATGACCGGCCCTACGTGGCCTCGTCCTTCATGAGCGTGGCCCTCTCGCGCCTGTTCAACGCGGCGCTCGCCGGCCGCAGCCAGGAGCGGCCCGCGCTGGCCCAACAAGCCCTGCCCCTCGTGGCCCGCCTGTCCGTGCTCCCCTGCCGCGGCGGCGAGGCCTTCCTGCGCCGACTCCTGGAGCCGCTCGGCTACCAGGTCTCCGTCACCCCCCACGTCCTCGACGAGACCGTGCCCGAGTGGGGCCCGAGCCGCTACTTCACCGTGACGCTCGAGGCCCACACGCGCGTGAGCGAGCTGCTCACCCACCTCTACGTCCTCATCCCCGTGTTCGACGACGACAAGCACTACTGGGTGAGCGACGACGAGGTGGAGAAGCTCCTGCGCCATGGCGAGGGCTGGCTCGCGGCCCACCCCGAGCGCGAGTTCATCACCCGCCGCTACCTGCGCCACCAGAAGAGCCTCGCGCGCGAGGCCCTGGAGCAGCTCATCGGCGAGGGCCACTCCTCCACCGAGGAGCAGGAGCGCGAGCGCGTGCGCACCGAGCAGGAGGCCTCGCTCGAGGCGAAGCTCAGCCTCAACGATCAGCGCCTGCGCGCCGTAGTGGACGTGCTCCAGGCCGAGGGCGTCTCGCGCGTGGTGGACCTGGGCTGCGGCGAGGGCAAGCTGCTCCGGGAGCTGCTCAAGGAGCGGCGCTTCACGGACATCCTCGGCATGGACGTCTCCTGGCGCTCGCTGGAGCTGGCCACGGAGCGGCTCCACCTGGACCGGATGTCGGAGCTGCAGCGCAAGCGCATCCAGCTCATCCACGGCTCGCTCATGTACCGGGACCGGCGGCTGGCCGGCTACCAGGCCGCCACCGTCATCGAGGTGGTGGAGCACCTGGATCCCCCCCGGCTCGCGGCCTTCGAGCGCGTGCTGTTCGAGTTCGCCCGGCCCGAGCGCGTGGTGCTGACCACGCCCAACGCCGAGTACAACGTGCGCTTCGAGTCCCTGCCCGAGGGCAAGTTCCGGCACGCGGACCACCGCTTCGAGTGGACCCGGCCCGAGTTCGAGGCCTGGGCTGGGGCGCTCGCCGAGCGCTTCGGCTACGCGGTGCGCTTCGCGCCCGTCGGCCCGGTCGATGACACGGTGGGCGCGCCCACCCAGATGGCGGTGTTCTCCCGATGAAGACCACGATTCCCGAACTGGCGCTCGTCGTGCTCATCGGCCCCTCGGGCTCGGGCAAGTCGAGCTTCGCGCGCGAGCACTTCCAGCCCACGGAGGTGCTGTCCTCGGATGCGTACCGGGGCATCGTCTCGGACGACGAGACGAACCAGGACGCCACGGGGGATGCCTTCGAGGCCCTGCGCTTCGTGGCCGCCAAGCGGCTCTCCCGAGGCCGGCTGACCGTCATCGACGCCACCAACGTGCAGCCCGAGTCGCGCAAGATGCTGGTGGAGCTCGCCCGGCAGTACCACGTGCTCCCCGTGGCGGTGGTGCTCGACGTGCCGGAGAAGGTCTGCCAGGAGCGCAACCGACTGCGCACCGGGCGGAGCATGGGCGCGCATGTCGTGCGCACCCAGCTCCAGCAGATGCACCGCTCGCTCCGGGGCCTCGAGCGCGAGGGCTTCCGCCACATCCACGTGCTCAAGCCCGAGCAGATTGAATCCGCCCACTTCGAGCGGCAGCCGCTGTGGAGCAACCTCAAGCACGACACCGGCCCCTTCGACATCATCGGCGACATCCACGGTTGCCTGGACGAGCTCACGCGGCTGCTCACCCAGCTCGGCTATGACATCCAGCCCCGGGCCGACGGCGCGCCCGGCGTCGACGTGCGCCCGCCCGCGGGCCGCAAGGCCGTCTTCCTCGGGGACCTGGTGGACCGGGGCCCGGACATCCCCGGCGTGCTCCGGCTCGTCATGGGCATGGTGGCGGCGGGCACCGCCCTGTGCGTGCCCGGCAACCACGAGATGAAGCTCCTGCGCAAGCTGCGCGGCAAGGACGTGAAGCCCACCCATGGCCTCGCGCAGACCCTGGAGCAGCTCGAGCGCGAGCCGCCCGAGTTCCGCGCGGCCGTGGCGAGCTTCATCGACGACCTCGTCTCGCACTACGTCCTGGACGGGGGGCGGCTCGTCGTCGCGCACGCGGGCATGAAGGAGTCCATGCAGGGGCGCGGCTCGGGCAAGGTGCGCGAGTTCGCCCTCTATGGCGAGACCACCGGCGAGACGGACGAATACGGCATTCCCGTCCGCCACGACTGGGCGGCGGAGTACCGGGGCAAGGCGGCGGTCGTCTACGGCCACGTGGCCGTGCCCGAGGCCGAGTGGCTCAACAACACCCTGTGCGTGGACACGGGCTGTGTCTACGGCGGCAAGCTCACGGCGCTGCGCTACCCCGAGCGGGAGCTGGTCTCCGTGCCGGCCGCGCGCGTGTACTGCGAGCCCACCCGGCCGCTCGTGCCCGCCGCCCCGGTGTCCTCCGGCCTCAGCGCGCAGCAGCAGCACGATGACCTGCTCGACCTGGCGGACGTGTCGGGCAAGCGCATCATCCCCACCCGCCTGATGAGCCACGTCACCCTGCGCGAGGAGAACACCACCGCCGCGCTCGAGGCCATGAGCCGCTTCGCCATCGATCCCCGGTGGCTCGTCTACCTGCCGCCCACCATGTCCCCCTCGGAGACGAGCACGGCCGAGGGCCTGCTCGAGCACCCCGCCGAGGCGCTCGCCTACTACCGCAAGGAGGGCGTGGCCCAGGTGGTGTGCGAGGAGAAGCACATGGGCTCGCGCGCGGTGGTCATCGTCTGCCGCGACGCCGAGGCGGCCCGCGCGCGCTTCGGGGTGACATCGGGCGAGACGGGCATCTGCTACACCCGCACCGGCCGGCGCTTCTTCTCGGACGCGGCGCTGGAGGCGGCCTTCCTCGCGCGGCTCCGGGCGGCGATGGACGCCACGGGCTTCTGGGAGACCTTCCAGACGGACTGGGCCTGCCTCGACGCCGAGCTGATGCCCTGGTCGCTCAAGGCCCAGGAACTGCTGCGCACCCAGTACGCCGCCGTGGGCGCGGCGTCGCGCGCGGCGCTGACGGACGTCGTGGACGTGCTCGGTCAGGCCCGGGCGCGCGGACTGGACGTGGGCGGGCTCGCCGCGCGCTTCGAGCAGAAGCAGCGGCAGGTGGGCCTCTACGTGGAGGCCTACCGGCGCTACTGCTGGCCGGTGCACTCGCTCGATGACCTGCGTCTCGCGCCCTTCCACCTGCTCGCCACCGAGGGCGCGGTCCACGTGGACAAGGACCATGTCTGGCACATGGAGACCCTGGCCCAGGTGTGCCGCGCGGACGCGCGCTTCCTCGTCGCCACGCCCTACCGGGTCATCGACCTGGCGGACGCGGACGCGGTCCAGGCGGGCCTGCGCTGGTGGGAGGAGCTCACCGGCCGTGGCGGGGAGGGCGTGGTGGTCAAGCCCCTGTCCTTCACGGCGCGCGGGCGCAAGGGCCTGCTCCAGCCCGCCATCAAGTCGCGGGGCCCCGAGTACCTGCGCATCATCTACGGGCCGGAGTACACCACGCCGGAGCACCTGGAGCGCCTGCGCAAGCGGGGCCTGTCCACCAAGCGCTCCCTGGCGCTGCGGGAGTTCGCCCTGGGCGTGGAGGGCCTGGAGCGCTTCGTGCGCCGGGAGCCCCTGCGGCACGTGCACGCGTGTGTCTTTGGCGTGCTGGCGCTGGAGAGCGAGCCCGTCGACCCCCGGCTCTAGCCCCCGCTGCCCTCCAGGTCCCGCTTGAGGCGCGCGAGCAGGTCCACCGCGCCCGTGGCGTAGCGGGAGATCCACCGGTCGTGGATCTCCCGGATGGGCAGCGGGTTGAGGTAGTTCCAGCGCGTGCGGCCCTCGCGCTTGACGATCACCAGGTCCGCCTTCTCCAGCACGCCCAGGTGCTGCATGACCGTGCACCGGTCCAGCCCGGCGAACAGCTCGCACAGGTCCCCCGTCGTCCGGGGCGCGTCGCGCAGCAGGTCCAACATGCGCCGCCGCCGGTGGTCCGCCAGCGCCTTGAAGACCTTGTCCTGTTGCTCCTCGGCCGACATGTTGTAGATTTATAACATGTCGGGCCCACAGGGGAGTGCGTCATGGAGCTGAAATTCCGGGTGCAGGTGAAGATCCAGAAGCCGGTGGCCGAGGTGTTCGACGGGGTCTACAACCCCAAGAAGCTCACCGGGTACTTCGTCTCCGAGGCGAGCGGCCCGCTGGTCGAGGGCACGACGGTCCAGTGGGCGTTCTCCGAGCCGCCGGTGCCGCCCTTCCCGGTACAGGTGCGGCAGGTGATCCCCAACGCGCTCATCCTGCTCACGTGGGATGGCGGCGAGGACAACGCGGAGACGCGCGTGGAGATGCGCTTCGAGTCCGTGGATGCCCAGTCCACGCTCGTCTCCATCGCCGAGTCCGGCTGGAAGGAGACGCCCAAGGGACTGGCGCTGTCCTACGGCAACTGCGGCGGGTGGATGCACATGATCATGTGCCTCAAGGCGTACCTGGAGCACGGCATCAACCTGCGCAAGGGCTGCTTCTAGGCGCCCGCGGCCGGGGGCGCGTTCCGGGCGAACACGGCGAGCTGATCCGCCAGGGCCTTCTGGTAGGCGGGGCGCGCCAGGCATCGGCGCAGGTAGGCCGCGAGCGCCGGCCGCTGGGCCACCAGGTCCGTGTGGCGCGGAATCTCCAGGACCGAGGCCATGAGCAGATCCGCCGCGGTGAAGCGGTCCTCCAGGTACTCGCGCGTCTTCAGGTGCGCCTCCAGGTCATCCAGCCGGAGCGTCGCCCACTGGAGCGCCGCGGGCAGGGCCTGCTTCGACCACTCCGCGTTGCCATTGAAGACGTCCACGAACATCAGCACCTGGAACGCGGGCTCCACCGAGTTGAGCGCCGCGAAGATCCAGCACTTCGTGCGCTCGCGGGCGTGGGGCTCCGTGGGCATGAGCACCTCGTGGCGCTCGGCGATGTGCTGCACGATGGCGCCGGACTCGAACAGCACGAGCCCGTCCTCCTCGTAGGCGGGCACCTGCCCGAAGGGCTGGAAGCGGCGGTAGGCCTCGCTCTTCTGCTCCTCCCCCAGGCCGATCAGCCACACCTCGTAGGGAACCCCCGCCTCCTCCAGCGCCCACCGCACGCGCAGGTCCCGCACCAGGCCCTGGGCCAACGGCGGCACCCACTGAAACGCACTCACTCGAATCTGGCTCATGCCGGCACTGTCGCACGGCACGTGGAGAACCCGCGCCTAGGACGTGCTGGAAGCGAGCTGGGCTTCCACCTGACGCGCCAGGCCCCCGCTGCCCAGTTGGAGGAAGCCCTCCCTCGCCCGGGTGAGGCAGGCGTGCCGCTCCGCGCCCGACGCCAGACGGCCCAATTCCCACCAGGCCAGCGCCTCGTCGTAGGGCATGCCCTGGGCCTGGGCCAGCTTCACACCGCGCCGCATCACCCGCCGCGCCCGCCAGGTGGCCCCCGACAGGCCGGCCAGCCGACCCTCGAAGCGCAGCGCCATGGGCCGGGCCAGGGGGAAGCGCTGGGCGAAGGCCGACAGCCGCGCGCAGACCTCGCGCGCCACCTCGGCCACCGGCGGCACCGAGCCCGGGCTGCTCCGCTCACGCTCCCACAGCGCCAGGTAGGTGGCCGCGGCGCCCTCGTAGCCCTGACCCTCCGTGAAGAGCATGGGCGGGTAGCGCCGCGCGAGCGACATCACCCGGTCCGCCGCGTCCCGCGCCCGATCCCAGTCCCCCTGCTCCCGGTACACCGTCGACAGGAGCCCGTGGGTGATCATGTGCGAGAGCGGATCATGCTTGCCCTCGAGCCGCTCGGCCGAGTCGCGCAACAGCGGCATGGCCTCGTCCCACCGGCCCAGCGCCACCAGCGAGCGCGCGAGCGTGTACGTGGCCCACACGTCGTGCTGGAAGTGGCCCCGCTTGCTCGCCGACTCGCGGACGCGCCCGAAGCGCTCCAGCGTGGGCTCGAACCGGCCCGAGTAGAAGTCCACGTGCCCGAGCAGCACCTCGGTCAGCTCGAACTCGGCCTTGTCTCCCAGGCGGATGAGCAGCCCCTGGGCCTCGCTCGCCTTGAGCGCCGCCTCGGACCAGCGCGCGAAGCCCGCGTGGTACATGGACTCGGTGATGAGGCCGAAGGCCGCGGCGCTCGGATCCGCCACGGACAGGTCCTCGCCCTGGGCCCGGCGGAAGTACGCCCGGGCGAGCGCGTCCAGGCGGCCAAACCCCGCGATGAAGCCGAGCTGGCCGTACAACCGCAGCACGTGCTCGTCCCGCCCGGCGCGCTCGGCCAGGTTCGTCGCCAGGAGCGCCGTGGCCATGGTGCGATACGGGTCGTAGCGCCAGTAGAAGCACTCGGCCAGCCGCAGCGCGGCGAGCGCCGCGGCCCCGTAGTTCTCGCGTGTCTGCCGGTCCCCCTCGCGCCGCCAACGCCGGGGCAGCACCAGGTGCAGCACCTGCCGGGCGGACTGGGCCACGAGGAAGCGGTTCCAGCCGCCGTCCGTGGTGGGCAGGGGCCGGCCCAGCTCCTCCAGCGCGCGCTGACCGTGGTGGATGCAGGCGTCGAAGTCGGACAGGCCATGCACGGCCTCCCCGAGCAGCCGCTCCCAGCGCGCGCGGCGATCCGCGCCCAGCCGCACGCCCGTCACCTGCCCGCGGCGGATCTCCAGCGCCAGGGCCCGGCGCAGGTAGCCGCTGGCCTCCACGTTCGAGCCGGCCGCGAGCGCGTGGGCGCCCGCCTTCTCCAGGTACTCGAACGTCCAGACGTCGTCCTCGGCCTGCTCCCAGTGGTGCGCGAGCACGGGGTAGAGCGCGGGGGACACGCCGCCCCACGGGTCCTGGGCCTCCAGCGCGAGCGCCACGTCCCGGTGCAGCGCGCGGCGGCGCGCGGCGGGCACGCCCTCGTAGGCGATCTCCCGGAGCTTGTCGTGCACGAAGCGCAGGGCTCCGCCGTCCGCGTCCTCCAGCACATGGCGCGCGCGCAGCTCCTCGAGCCCCTCCAGCTCCTGCAAGTCCCCGAGCCCGGCGGCGCCCGCCAGCACGTCTCCGTCCAGCTCGCGGCCCAGCACCGACGCCACTTCCAGGAGCGCGCGCGCCTCGGTGCCCAGACCCTCCAGGCGGCGGCCCACCAGGTCATGCAGCGCGTCGGGCAGGGGCAGCGCCTCGTGCAGGCGCTCCAGCTCGCCGTCGCGCGAGGCCACCTGCCAGCGGCCGACGGCGTCGCGGTAGAGCAGCCGCTCGTCGATGGCGGTGCGCAGGTACTCGGCCACGAAGAAGGGGTTGCCCGCCGAGCGCGTGGTGAGGAAGTGCACGAAGGCGGCCGGCGGCGAGGCCAGGGCCAGCATGTCCTCCACCATGCGCGCCACCACGGGCGCGTCCATCCGCCCGAGCGCCCGATGCTCCACGCCGGGCGCCTCCACGAGCAGCCGCAGCGCGGTGTCCAGCTCCTCGCTGCGGTAGGTGCCCACCACCAGCACGGACGCGGTGGACAGGAAGTTCTCGCGCAGGAAGTCGAGCACGCTCAGCGACAGCTCGTCCGCCCACTGCAGGTCGTCCATCACCAGCAGCAGGGGCTCCTTGGCGCTGAAGGCCGCGAGCGTCTCGACCAGGAAGCGCAGGAGCCGCTCGCGCGCGGCCACGGGCGGCAGGCGCGGCGGCTCGGGCCAGCGCTCCTGGCCGGGCAGGTCCGCGATGGACGGCTCGTAGCGCGACAGCACCCGGCCCCGCGCGCCGAGCAGCCGCTCCGTCTCCTCCAGGCCCCGGTGCCGGCACTCGTCGGCCACGGCCAGCAGGAGCGGCTTGAAGGCGTGCAGCGGCTCGCTGAAGCGCTGCTCGCCGCTGCCTCCACCCGACAGGGGCAGGCTGCCCCCGGTGACGACCCGGAAGGCCCGGCGGCCGGCGGACACCGCGCACTCCATCACCACGCGCGTCTTGCCCGCGCCGCTCTCCCCGCCGATGAACAGACACCCGCCCTGTCCATCCCGGGTGCGATCCAGCAGGGCCTCCATCTCCCCGAGCAGCTCCTGGCGGCCCACGAACTCGGGCCGGTACAGGTAGGGCCGGGGCGCCGTGGGCACCTCGCGCACGAGCCCCTCCGCGCCCAGCTCCGCGAGCCCCGCGCCCACGTCCGCCGCGTAGCCAACGCGCTCGCGCGGCACCTTGGCCAGCATGCGCATCACCAGGGCGTCCAGCGCCGGGGGCACCCCCGTCACCCAACTGGAGGGCGCATGGGGGGTGTCGCGCAGGTGGCGCCGCAGCACGTCCCAGCCCGCGCCGGGGTGGGGCGGCTGGCCCACGAGCAGCTCGTACAGGATGCAGCCCAGGGCGTAGAGGTCGGCCCGCGCGTCCACCAGGCCGCCCTTGATCTGCTCGGGGGCCATGTAGATGTAGGAGCCCTCCATGCTGCCGGAGACGTCGAGCGACTCGCGGCCCAGGGGTCCGCCGAAGTTGGCCGCCAGGCCGAAGTCCACCAGCACCGGGGTGCCGTCGGGGCGGATGAGGATGTTCTCCGGCTTCAAGTCCCGGTGCACCAGGCCCTCGCCGTGGAGGAAGGCCAGGGACTCGCACAGGCGGCGCACCAGGGTGAGCACCTCGTCCAGCCGCTCCTGGGCGGCGGCGCGGCGCTGCGAGGACTCGGGCGGCCCATAGGCGCGGAACGAGGAGTCCACGCTGGCGCCCTCGGCGGGCGCGGGCGCGGACACCGCCTGGGTGGCCACCTCCAGCGAGGGCGCGTCGCGCTTCCACAGCGTGTCGATGTAGCGGCGCAGGGTGAGCCCCTCGAGCAGCTCCATCGCGTACCAGGGCAGCCCCTCGTTCACGCCCTCGGCGAGCACCCGCACCACGCCCGGGTGCTGGATGCGCCGCAGGGCGTGGATCTCCCGACGGATGCCCCGGAGCATGGCCGCCTCGGGCACCTTCACCGTCTTGAGGGCCACCACCGTGCCGCTGTCCGCATGGCGCGCGCGATACACGACGCCCATGCCCCCGGCACTCAGCTTTCCCAGGAGGACATAGGGGCCCAAGCTTCCTTGCTCCACGTCCTGGAGCCGCACGGCCGACATGATCGGAAACACTGGCATGGTTCGCCCCCCCGACCAAGAACGGCCCCCCCCTCGGAGCATCCCCCCGACCGTCTGCCTGCCCCGGATTTCCAGAAGTCACCGCGCACCCGTGAAGTCCGCGCGGGGAGATCCACGTGACGCGGGTGTGACTCGTCGCGCCATCAATTGTCACCGGGGCTGAACGGGTTCGCGACATGCGCTCGCTATACGGCGAGGCGTCATGTTCGAGACCTACGACAGCGCCACCGACACCCAGTCCGCCCGGCGCTTCGCGCTCTCCACCCTCGCCGCCCTGGGCGTGAGCGCCCTCCTGGGCGTGGGCGCGGTGACGCTGGGGCAGCAGGTGCGGCAGGTCATCCGCGAGAAGAAGGTGGACGTGGTGTTCCGCCCGCCCCCGCCGCCCGTGGTGGCCGAGGTGAAGCCGCCGCCCCCGCCTCCGCCGCCCCCCAAGCCCAAGGCGAAGCCGCCCCCGCCGCCCACCGTGGCCGCCCCCGCCGCCCTGGTGGCGCCCCAGGAAATCCCCGTGGAGAAGCCGCCCGAGACGGACGCCGCCAACGCCGTGGCCGCCGCGCCCGTGGCCGTGGGGGGCACGGGCGCGCTCGTGGCGGGTGCCATTGTCACGGGCCTGAACAGCGCGGGGGTGGTGGGGGGCACGGGCACGCCGCGCGCCGCGCCCATCAACCTGCCCGAGAGCGCCACGCCGCCCCGGGAGCTGGACTCGAACGTGGCGCCCGAGTTCCCCGCCGACATGCGCTCGCGGGGCCTGGAGGGGCTCGTCATCCTGAAGATCGTCGTGGACGACGAGGGCCGCGTGGGCGCCGTCAAGGTGATGCGCGGCGAGGAGCCCTTCGTGGGCGCCGCCGTGGCCGCCGTGAAGTCCTGGCGCTACGCCCCCGCGCTCGTCGCCGGGCAGCCCACCGCCGTCTACCGCATCGTGAAGATTCCCTTCCGCCTCACGTAGCGCCCGCCGTCCCCGTCCCGCCGTCCTTCGCCGGAGCCCCCGCCGTGAACTTCAATCTGATCGACATCTACCACCACATGGGCTTCTTCGCCCGGGGCATCGCCTACACGCTGCTGGCCTTCGCGCTGGCGTCGTTGGTGGTGTTCTTCGAGCGGTTGCTCTTCTTCTTGCGCACCCGGGCGGCGGACCGCCGGTTCGCGGCGCGCGCGGGCCGGCTGCTCGAGTCGCAGCAGCACGCGCCGTTCGTCATCGAGGCGGCCCAGGCCCGGGCGAGCAGCCTGGCGAAGCTCCTGGGGGGCGGGGTGAAGGCGTACCTGGCGCGCAAGGAGGCGCCGCAGGGCAAGCTGGGCGCGGTGGAGCTCACGCGGCGCGAGGTGGAGCGACTCCACGAGCGCGTCTCGTCCGAGGTGCGCCGGGGCATGAGCGTGCTCGCGTCGGTGGGCTCGGTGGCGCCGTTCGTGGGGCTGCTCGGCACGGTGGTGGGCATCATCGAGTCCTTCGCGGGCATCGCCAAGACGGGCTCGGGAGGCCTGGGCGCGGTGTCCGCGGGCATCTCCGAGGCGCTCGTGGTCACGGCGCTGGGCCTCTTGGTGGCCATCCCCGCGGTGCTGATGTTCAACCTGCTCAGCACGCGCGCCGACGCGCTGCTCCTGTCGCTGGACCTGGCGCGCCGCGAGTTCATGGACCACCTGGAGGACGTGCACGGCGCGAGCGTGCCGGCGGTGCGCCACGAGGGCGCCCGGGCCCTGGGCGTGGAGCGCTCGGCGCGGAGCGAGGGCCACGATGTCCGCCCGGCGTAGGGGCGCGGGCCTCGTGCCCGAGATGAACGTGACGCCGCTGGTCGACGTGGTGCTGGTGCTGCTCATCATCTTCATGGTCGTCACCCCGCAGCTGGAGGCGGGCGCCGCCGTGGAGCTGCCCGCCGCGCTGAACACCGACAAGGGCGAGGACAACTCCCTCACCCCCACCACCGTGAGCCTCACGACCCAGGGCGCGCTGTTCCTCGACAAGCAGGAAGTCCCCCGCGCCCAGCTCGTGGAGACGCTGCGCGCCCTGCACGCCAAGGACAGTCAGACGCGCGTGGTGCTCAAGGCGGACCGGGCCGCGCGCTACGCCGACGTGCGGAGCGTCTTCAAGACGCTGCAGGACATCGGCTTTCCCGGCATCTCGTTGCAGGTCGTCGAACCCGCGAAGCACTAGGAGCCCGACCGTCATGGCTTTCGATCTCGGTGGTGGCAAGGGGGGCGTGCGGCCGGCGATGAACGTGACGCCGCTCGTGGACGTGGTGCTGGTGTTGCTCATCATCTTCATGGTCGTCACCCCACTGATGACCCAACAGATGTGGCAGGACGTGCCGGGCAAGGCGGACGACACGGCCGTGACGCCGCCGCCCCCCGGAGCCCTGCCCCCGGTGGTGCTCACGCTCACTCGGGCCGGAGTGACGCAGATCAACCGCGAGGACGTGCCTCGCGAGCAGGTGGTGGCGCGGCTGCGACGCATGCTCAACGCGCGCCCGGACAAGATCGTCTTCTTCGACGCGGAGAACGACGTGCCCTACGGCAGTGCCATGGACGTGCTGGACCTGGCGCGCGGCGGCGGCATCACCGTGGCCGTGGTGCCGGACGCGGTGGCCTCGCCCGCGGCGCCGTAACCCCTCGTCTCCCCTTCCCCTTCTTTCTCTCGAGCCGCCACGGACGGCGCGCGCTCCCCGCGCGCGTCCGCTGGTGAGGAGCCCCGTGTTGTCTCTTCGCCCTGATTCCCTCCGCGCCTGCCTGATGGCGCTGCTGCTGCTCGCCGGGCCCGCCTGGGCCCAGGTCCCCCTTTCGGACGCGCCCGGGCTCGCCCCCACGAACGACGTCCTCCCCCTCCAGACCGAGCCGCGCGCGCCGCCCGAGGCCACCACCCCCGCCACGGAGGTCGTGGACGAGGGGATGGACGAGGACCTGGAGGCGTCCGCCACGCCGCCGCCCGGCTTCACCGGCATCTACGGCCAGGTGACGGACGCGCAGACGAAGGAGACCCTCATCGAGGCCACGGTGAAGGTCGTCGCGGGCGCCCAGAAGACGGTGCTCACGGACGTGGATGGCCACTACCGGCTGGCGCTGCCGCCAGGCCGCTACGACCTGCGCGTCTTCTACGACGTCTACGAGGGCCGCCGCATCACCGGCGTCATCGTGGAGGCAGGCAAGGCCGCGCGTCTGGACGTGGGGCTGAGCGCCGACGCGGGCGCCGTGCAGGAGGTGGTGGTCGAGGCGCGCTCGGATCGCCGCGCCGAGGGCGCCCTGCTCCAGGAGCGCAAGAAGGCCGCCACGCTGTCGGACGCCATCAGCGCGCAGGAGATCGCCCGCACGCCGGACTCGAGCGCGTCGGACGCGGTCAAGCGCGTGGTGAGCGCCACGGTGGTGGACGGCCGCTTCGTGCTGCTGCGCGGCCTGGGGGGCCGCTACTCGGTGACGCTGCTCAACGGGGCGCTCTTCCCCAGCCCCGAGCCGGACGAGCCCTCGGTGCCGCTGGACCTGTTCCCCACGACGCTCCTGGCCAACCTCAACGTGGTGAAGAGCTACACGGCGGACCTGCCGGGCACCTTCGGCGGCGGCGCGCTGCTCATCGAGACCAACACCTACCCGAGCCAGTTCGAGTTCAAGCCGCGCCTGACGCTCTCCGGCGACACGATGTCCACCTTCCAGCGGCGCAACACCCAGCCGGGCTCCTTCCTGGAGACGCTGGGCTTCGCGAGCCCCAGCCGGCGCCTGCCCGCGGCCGTGTCCCGGACCGAGCGGCTGGCCCACTCGACGGAGACGTGGAACAGCTTCCCCAACGTCTGGACGCCGCGCACCACCACCTCGCTGCCCAACCTGGGCCTGGGCCTGTCGGTGGGCGACACGCTGCGCTCGGGCCACCAGCGCCTGGGCTACCTGGCCCTGGTCAACTACGGCCACCGCGAGACGAACCGCGTGTCCCAGTTCTCCCGCGCCATCCGCCAGGAGCAGGCGCTGGAGGCGCGCGACCCCGCCACCACGCTGCAGGGCAGCTCCGGCGCGGCGCTCAGCGGCCTGGCCAGTGTGGGCTACCAGTTCAACCGCGACCACGAGCTGACCCTCTTCAGCCTCTACACGCGCGGCGCGGACACGCACTCCTTCAGCTCCACGGGTGTGAACAACGAGCGCTCCGAGCAGTACCAGGGCAGCCGCCTGCAGTTCAGCTCGCGCTCCTTGACCTTCAACCAGCTGCGCGGCTTCCACCGGCTCTCGGGCCTGGGGGACACGGAGCTCGACTGGCAGGCGAACTTCAGCCGCGTGGAGCGCGACGATCCGGACACGCGCGACACCCTCTACGCGGACGACCTGGGCACCCCCACCGGCCGCTACTCCTTCCCCAACCAGCCCAACAGCGGCGACCGCTTCTATTCGGAGCTCGGCGAGAACTCCACCGGCGGCAGCGCGAGCCTCAGCGTGCCCGTGTCGCTCGTGCGGCTCAAGGTGGGCGGCCTCACCCAACTGTCCTTCCGCGACTTCCTCACGCGCCGCTTCCGCTACCTGCGCACCGACGTCCCCGTGGACGCCTCGCTGCCGCCCGAGCAGCTCTTCGGCCCGGACAATCTGGGCACGGGCATCCGCCTGCGCGAGGTGACGCGCGACGACGACGCCTACGACGCCTTCCTGGGCATCTTCGCCGGCTTCGTGTCCGCGGACGTGCGGCCCGTGGAGCCCCTGAGGCTGGTGGGCGGCGTGCGCGTGGAGCAGTCCACCCAGCGGCTCGACGCGGGCAGTCCCCTGGAGCCCGTGCGCTCCCTGCACAACACGGCGAAGTACCTGGACGTGCTGCCGGCCTTCAACGCCGTCTACACGCTCACCCCCCAGGTGAACCTGCGCGCCGGCTACAGCTACACGCTCGCGCGGCCCACCTTCCGCGAGCTCGCGCCCTTCCTCTTCTACGACTTCGTGCGCCGCCGCAACGTGTCCGGCAACCCCGCGCTCAAGGAGACGCGCATCCACAACCTCGACGCGCGCGCCGAGTGGTTCGTCGGGGACAACGAGGTGCTCGCCGCCAGCGCCTTCTACAAACACTTCCGTGACCCGATCGAGCGCGTCATCAACAGCAATCCACAAGGAAGTGACCTGGTGTTTGAAAACGCCGACGGCGCGAGAAGTTATGGAGTGGAGCTGGAAGCACGCGCCTCGCTCGGCCGCCTCACCCCGGCGCTCTCCCGCTTCCGCGCCGCCGCCAACCTCACCCTCATCCAGTCCAACATCGTCCTCACGGATCCTCGAAAGCTGGGTTTACAGACGAACAGCAACCGCCCCATGCAAGGCCAGTCTCCGTATGTCATCAACCTCAACCTCGGCTACGACCGGCCCGAGAGCGGCACCGAGGTGGCCCTGCTCTACAACGTCTCCGGCCCGCGCATCAGCGAGGTGGGCGTGCAGCAGTTGCCGGATGTCTATGAAGTGCCCTTTCACCGGTTGGACCTCACGGTGAGCCAGAAGCTGGGCGGCCGCACCCAGCTCAAGCTCACCGGCTCCAACCTGCTCGACTCCGCCGTCACCCTCTCCCAGGGCGACATCACGATCCTGACGTACCGCCCCGGACTGGCCTTCTCCGCCTCGCTCGGCTGGTCCCTCTAAACCCCCGCTGTCTTTCCTTCCCCGAGGACCCACCCCATGAAGCGTTTCACGCTCGGCCTCACCCTTGGCATGTCCCTGCTCGCCGGCTGCGGCGAGGACCCCGTCACGCCCCCCCCGGGCAACACCAGCACCGGCTCCGCCGTGGAGGTCTCCGAGGTCATCACCCAGGACACCACCTGGACGGCCGACAAGGTCTACACGCTCAAGAAGTACATCTTCGTGGAGGGCGGCACGCTCACCATCGAGCCCGGCACCCAGGTGCGCGGCGAGGACGGCAGCGCGCTCATCGTCACCAAGAACGCGCGGCTCGACGCCGCGGGCACCCGCGAGCGGCCCATCGTCTTCACCAGCGCGGCGGCGGTGGGCGAGCGCGCCGCGGGTGACTGGGGCGGCGTGGTGCTGCTGGGCCGCGCGCGCATCAACTCCTCGGGCGGCGTGGCCGCCATCGAGGGCTTCCTCTCCAACAGCACCGACGAGCGCGTGCGCTACGGCGGCACGGATGACACGCACGACTGCGGCACGCTCACGTTCGCGCGCATCGAGTTCGCCGGCTACCAGCTCGCGCAGGACAACGAGCTCAACGGCCTGACGACGGGCGGCTGCGGCTCGCGCACGCGCATCGACTACGTGCAGGTGCACAAGGGCGCCGACGACGGCGTGGAGATGTTCGGCGGCACGGCGAACCTCCAGCACATCGTCATCACCCAGGCGGACGACGACGGCCTGGACTACGACCTGGGCTACAGCGGCAAGGTGCAGTTCCTGGTGGTGCAGCAGAACAGCACCGTGGGCAACCGCGGCATCGAGGCGAGCGGCAACAAGAGCGACAACTCGGCCTCGCCGCGCTCGGTGCCGGAGATCTGGAACGCGAGCTTCATCGGCTCCAAGCGCGCCCCGGGCGCCTCGGGCACCAAGCAGGAGGGGCTCGTGTTCAACACCGGCGCGGGCGTCAAGCTGCGCAACGCCGTGGTGGCCTGGTTCGCCGACCAGGCGGTGGACGTGGACGGCCGGGCCTCGGTGGCGCTGTTCGAGGCGGGGGACCTGTCCATCTCGACCACCTACTTCTACGGCAACAAGGGCGACACCACGACCCTCCCGTACGCGCCCAACCCGGTGAAGGACAGCGCGGGCAACACCACCCAGGCGGACAGCTCACTGCTCGCCCATGGCGGTGTCTTCCGCGAGCCGGACCAGTTCCTCGCCGCCGCGCTGCGCAACCACGCCTCGGTGGACCCCCAGATTCCGGGCGCCCTGGACCTGAAGGCGCCGGACTTCACACCCGCCGCGGGCTCGCCGCTGCTCGCCGCCGAGAACGCCGCGGTGCCGCCCGCGGATGGCTTCTTCGATGCCTCGGCCCAGTTCGTGGGCGCGGTGGGCAAGGACAACTGGCTGGCCGGCTGGACCGCGTTCCCGGAGAACTGAGCCACCGTCCATCGCACGCGGCACCGGGAGCCGTGCCCACCACGGCCCCATCGCCTGGACGCATGCGCGATCTCACGGAGGGGGCTCCGGGAGAACGCCATGCCTCCGGGCGGTGTTTTGCTCAAGACTGCTCTCGCTCGAGCTGATCACTCCGCGAGAAGACGCAGGTGTTGTTGCAGGTGACCCAGCAATCGCCCCCCACGACCTGATCGAGCAGATCCAGGTCTTCATCGGAAAGAACCCGCAACTCCTCCTTCTTCAGGGACAACTTCACTTTCCCAGGCTCATTCTTATCGTCACTCATGCTCAGAGGGTGAGACTCCAGTCAGGTGATGTAAGCCCACCCTCGAGGGCGAAGGACTCCACTGCCGAAGACGTCGAGCATGCGTCTTCGCGGCAAGGCTCAGACCGCGTCGAAGCGCCCGCCCACGATGCCGGTACGCGCCAACGCGTCCTTGATGGAGGCTTCCACGATGAGAGGAACGGTCCACCCCCACAGACGGAACACACGGGCGGTGTTCACCTTCGATGGGTCGATGCGCAATCCGGCGACCACGCGATACTCGCCGACCCTATCGGGACGCCCATCTCCAGAAGTCCAGAGCCGCACCTCCTCACAAGCCGCGTCGTCGATGCATCGCACCGTCCGCGTCACGTTCAGCAGGAAGTAGGAACCGGGCTGTCCCTCGACCTCCACCGGAAAGAGTTGAACGTCATGGGGCGCCATGTCGAGGAACACCTTCGCCACGCGCTCGCTCACGACCGGCGCCTGTCCCGCCCCGGCGAACTCAAGGTCGAGAGGCCGACCCGCCTGGAAGAGCGGAACATACAGGGGACCCGGGTCCTCGACCTCCCGACCCTCGATGAACTGCCAGATGTCTTCGATGGGCTGTCCATCGAGGCGCCTTGGCTCAGCGAGGGACCAGCGCCCTGGCACATAGACATCCATGCTCAGATCAAAGAATTGACTCGCCATGGCGTCATCCCTCTGGGTTCCGGGTGATCAACTTTCGAAGCCGTGTTCCGGTCGTCGTGAGTTCACGTGCGATCTCCGCCAGTGCTTCGACCAATGCGGCCCGGCACTGGCCTGCCCCCCGACACCCCTTCATCGAGCCGACGAGCCTCCTCAAGATTTCGTGATGGTACTCGGCGGGATGAGGGCCTCTGTGCCCGCGGATGCGTACCATGTTCGCGCTGTCACCCAAGTTCATTCCGGCCTGCGCGAAGAGCTTCTCGAACTGCGGCGTCCACGGCCCCCCCGAGGACTCCGACACCTCGTTCTTGTCCGTGCAGATGTGGTGGAGGTCCCCCTCGGGGTCCCCCTGAATGGCGCTGCCCTGGCCCATCGCCACCGCCGCGACGGCCGTGGGCGCGAGCACCACGTTCAACACTCCCGCCGCTGGCAGGGCGAGCGCGCGCACCTCTCCCGCCAGGGCGCCTGATAACTCCAGGCCCGCCTCGGTCCGAGCCCGCGCGGCCGCCAGGGCGAAGCCTGGCAGACGAGGCCCCTGGGCCGCCAAGGCGCTCTTGCCCCCGAGTGCCGTCAGCGCCACGAGCACCACCACCCGCGCGCCATTCTCGCCAAGCACCCGTCCGAAGCGGTGCCCGGCATCCTCCAGCGCGCCCATGCTCCCGGCCCGCTGGGCTTCCGTCCGCAGTCGCAGGAAGCCCTGGCCCAGGTTCCACACCGGCCCCGTCCCCAGGTAGGCGATGAGCGAGGCCATCAAGCCAATCGCGATGAGCTTGGTGATGGGCTCGGGCGCCACCAGCATGACGAGCGTGGTGCCCACCAGGGACACCACCAGGGCCCGCAGCGCCTCCGGGTCCGCCAACTCCCCCACCGCCGCGCCGACGCCCGTCCACACCATGTCGAAAGCGAACGCGAGCGCCAGCCCCTGTCGGCCCATGGGCATCCACACGCCCCGGCGCGACAACAAGCCCAGACACACCTCCGGAGAAAGCCGTCTCGAACACCTGTCTGGAGAGGCGCGCACGGATGGGCTCCGCACGCCGTCGACGAGCCCTCCCGCGAGCAGGGACAGGCGCTCGTCCCGCCCGGGGCGCGCGAGGCCGAGCTCCCATCGCAGACCGAGCACGAGTTCGACGACCGCGGATGTGAACGCGTCCTCATCCACCCGGACGGGCGCGGACTCCACCGGAGTGTAGGTGAGGGGAGGGCCCTGGCCCGTGTCCAACCGCACCACCCGCCGGGCCGCGCAGCTGGACGCCAGCAGTAGCAGGAACACGGCCACCCCAACGCGCATCACGGCCTCCCCGGATGGACGGGAACACATCCTGCCAGGAACACCACGACCCGGAGCCCCGGCGAAGGGCCTCAAGCGGGTGATTTCAGCTCGCGCGCTCCGGCGTCCGCCCACGTGGGCCGGTGCAGGATGCGCACGGCCATGCAGGCGATGTTCGCACCCGGCCCCGTGCCCAGCAGCAGGAGGGAATCCCCCGCGTTCAGCTCCCCCGACAGGAGCAGGTGATCGAGCGCGAGCACTTGATCGCTCGCGCCGATATGGCCGACGGTGCGACCGTAGTCCCAGGCCAGGCGGGACATGGGCAGACCCAAGGGAACCGCGGCGCGTTGGCGCACCCGCTCCTCGGACCAGTTGACGAAGAGGACCCGGGTGACCTCGGACAGCTCCAGCTCCGCCTCCCGGAGCGTCTTGCCCACGACCTCCAACAAGGCCTGGGACATCGTCGCCTCCAGCTCCCGGGGCTTCACGTCCGAGGCCGCGAACCACTGGCTCTTGGTCGTCTCGAAGTCGACCTTCGTGCCGAGGGTCGCCTCGGGTGGGAACAGGGGCGCCGATCCCCGGTGCCGCTCCTCGAACTGGGGCAGCGTCCGCGCGTTGATGGCCTCCAGGCGCGCGAACCCCGTCCGCCGGGTGAGCAGCAGCGCGCAGCCCCCATCCCCCAGCATCGCGTGCGGACTGGAGCGCCAGCGGTCGAGCATCGGGGCGTTGTAGTTGTCCGCCGAGGTGAGCAGGGCGGCCTCGTGCTCCGGCGCCGCCAGGAGGTGGGCCGCGGCCAGCTCGCAGGCGCTGAACAGGCCCATGCAGCCCTGCCGGACCTCGGCCGCGGTCGCCTGCCCGGAGCCCGTGTGCCGCTGGACGTAGTACTGAGGACACCAGCCGTGAGGCCCCTGGTACCAGGTGCTGACGTACAGCAGCAGGCTCAGCGCCGTGGGGTCCTGACCGCCCCGCTCGAGCGCCTGTCGGCTCGCCCGGAGCGCCATCTCGGGGGCCGGCAGCTCCCCCGCGATCGGGACGCTCAGGATGCCGTAGCGCTCGGCCGTGGCCGGGTCCAGCGAGCCCCGCTCCACGGCCCACGCGATGGGAACCCGCTCGGGAAGCCAGACGCCCGTGGCACCCAGGAAAATGCCGGGGGTCTTCATGGGGACTCCTGCTCCGCCCAGTAGGGGGCGCGCAGCTCGCGTTTGAGCAACTTGCCCGTGGGGGCCTTGGGCAGCGCGGCGACGAACTCCACCGAGCGGGGCTTCTGATAGGAGGCCAGGTGGTCGCGCGTGACGGCGAGAATGTCTTCCGCCGTGGCCGTGTGGTGGGGTTTGAGCACGACGAAGGCCTTCACCGACTCGCCCCACCGCGCGTCGGGCACGCCAATCACGGCGCACTCCAACACCGCGGGATGTCTGCCAATCGCCTCCTCCACCTCGACGCTGTAGATCTTCTCCCCCCCCGAGATGATCATGTCCTTGAGCCGATCGACGATGTAGAGGTAGCGCTCGCTGTCCCAGGTGGCCACGTCCCCGGTCCGCATCCAGCCATTCTGGAAGGTCTTCGCGGTCAGGTCCGGCCGCCGGAAATAGCCGAGCATGTTGGCCTCGCCGCGCACGACGATCTCCCCCGGGGTCTTGCCGTCCCGGGGCACCTCGTGGCCGTCCGCGTCCACGACTCGGATCCGGGTGCCGAAGCCCTCGCGGCCACAGGAGCGCAGCCGGTGCGGGTGGTGGCCCCGGAGCGCGTCGCGATGGTCTTCCTGGGACAGGAAGGACATGGTGGCGCCCTCGGTCTGGCCGTAGCCTTGAATCAGCCCACACGGAAAGGCCTCGGCCACCTCCCGCACGATGGCGCTGGGCATCGGGCCGCCGCCGTACTGGATGTTGCGCAGGCTCGACAGGTCCTGGGCACCGAACCCCGGCGTCGCCATCATCCAGCTGAGCATCGTGGTGATGCCGAGGAACGCCGACACCCGCTCCTGGGCGATGACCTCCAAGGCCTGTCGGGCCTCGAAGTTCATCAGCACCACGGGGCAGCCGTGGGCGAGGTAGTTCATGGAGAGCACCACGGGGATGTGGAACATCTGCCCGGTGAGCAGATAGACATCGGACGGGACGACTCGCTCCGCCACCGTCTGGTTGAGCATGCCGGCGGCCACGCTGCGATGCGAGTGCACCACGCCCTTGGCCATGCCGGTCGTGCCCCCCGTGTAGAGGATGAAGCAGGGGTCGGTGTCCTGGACCTGCTCGCACCAGGGCGGCTCGGAATCCGGCGACGCGGCGATGAGGTCCTCGTAGCTCCCATCCGCCGTGGGGCCGTAATGGAGCAGGCGTTTCAGGTCGACGGCCCGGCCCAGGTCCGCGGCGACGTGCCGGAACTCGTCCGAGGCCACCAGCAGGGCGGGCTCGGCGTCGGTGAGCAGGGTCCGCAGCGCCTCGGGGGACAGCCGCCAGTTGAGGGGCAACAGCACCAGGCCCGCGCGGGCCACCGCGAAGTAGAGTTCCTGGTACTCGATGCCATTGCGGCTGAGGACCGCCACCCGATCCCCGGAGCGCAGGCCGAGGGCCCGCAGGCCATGGGCCAGCCGGCGCACCCGGGCGTCCAGGCTGGCCCAGTCGATGCGCCGTTGATGGGGAATGTCGATCAGCGCGGTTCGCCGGGGCGTGAGCGCCGCCCACTTGGCGGGGATGAGTCCGAGGTTCATCCGCGGCGCCGTCCGTCCGAGGGCAGGTCGAGCTCGAGGTGCCGGGTGCGCAACCGCCAGGCGCCTCCGTAGAGGACCACCTCATCGGTGTAGGTTCCGGTCGACAGCACCTCGAGGTGCCCGTCACGGATGGAGATCAACGTCAGGTACGAGCGCGCGATGGCCCTGTCGGGGCCGGAAGGCTCGACCATCAGGTTCGTGCACAGGTGCCGTCGGCGATCGTCCTGCGCCGCGGCGGAGTCCCGCATCAGCCGCAGGATGTCCGCAGGGCCCTGGAAGGGTCCGACCAGGTCGGACCCCTCGACGCGCAGGGTAAAGGAGGCGTCCAGGGTGAAGCACCCGATGAGCGTGTCCCAATCACGGGTGTCGTAGGCCAACGCATACCGCGCCACGAGGTTGGCGATGGACTCGCGCATGGAGAAGGCAACCGCGTCAGGTGCCTTGGGTTCCGCGACGTGTCGTTCCAGGACTTCCTTGGTCATGGGTCTTCACTCCCTTGCCCACGCGGGGCTGACCACTCATGTACAGAAGACCCCTGACAGACCTCGGCTTGCGTCTTCCTGACCGGATGGCTTGAATCCCGGAGCGCATGAGCACGGTGTTCCCCATCGAGGAAGTGCGCGCGGAGGCCTTGGACGCGGACCTGTCGGCGCTGGCCGACGTCCTCCACGCGAACGTCCTGGAGGGCGCCAGTGTGGGATTCGTCCTGCCCTTCACGCGGGAGGAGGCGCGTGACTTCTGGCACCGGCTGCGGCCCGTGTTCCAGACGGGCGCCCGACGCCTGTTCGTCGCGCGCGGAGAGGGCCGGGTGGTCGGCACCGTGCAGTTGCTGCTCGACATGCCACCGAATGGCCGACATCGCGCGGAGATCGCGAAGATGCTCGTGCATCCGGAGGCGCGACGGCGGGGCCTCGCGCGGGCCCTGATGCTGCGCGCGGAGGAGGAGGCCCGCCGCGCGGGCAGAAGCCTGCTGGTGCTCGACACCGTGCCGGGCAACGCGTCGGAGGCGCTCTACCGCTCGCTGGGATTCCAGAGCACGGGCGTGGTGCCGGGATATGCCCGCTCCATCCACGGCGTGCTGGAGCCCTCCCTGTTCATGCACAAGTCCCTGAGTGACCCGTGAGGCTCAGACCGCGTCGAAACGGCCTCCCACGATGCCCGTGCGCTCCAGCGCGTCCTTGACGGACGCCTCCACGAGGATGGGCGCACTCCAACCCCACGGCCGGAACACCCGCGCATCCCCCACCGTCGACGGGTCGATGCGAAGGCCCGCCACCACGCGGTACTCACCCACCCTGTCGGGACGACCATCCTCGGCGGTCCAGCGACGCACCTCCTCGCAGGCCGCGTCGTCGATGCAGCGCACCGCCCGCGCCACGTTCAACAGGAAGTAGGGTGTGCTCTGACCCTCGACGTCCACGGGGAAGAGTTGGACGTCCTCGGGGGCCATGTCGCGGAACACCCGCGCCACGCGCTCGCTCACGATGGGTGTCAGTCCAACGCCCGCCGTCGTGAAGTCCAATGGGTTGCCAGGACGAGACAACGGAATGAGCAGTTTCCCAGGGGACTCTATTCCTTGCCCGTTCGTGAAGACCCAGGGGTCCTCCACGGGCTGACCATCGGCTCGGGCAGGTGTCTTGAAATACCAGCGGCCCGGAACATAGACGTCGAGACTCAAATCAAAAAAGCGCTTTTCCATGACCTCATGCATCGGGGTTTCTCGTGATGAGCGCTCGCAATCGGGTGCCCGCGGTCGTGAGTTCTCGCGCGATCTTCGCCAATTCCTTCAGCAATTCAGACCGACATTGCGCAACGCCTCGACATCCGCGTGTGGCTCCATCGATACGCCGGAGCACTTCTTGATGGTATTCGGCTGGATGCGGTCCCCTGTGCCCTTTGATGCGCACCATGTTCGCGCTGTCACCCAGGCTCAGTCCCGCCTGTTCGAAGTACTCCTCGAAGATGGGCGTCCACGGGCCCCCCGAGGCCTCCGACACCTCGTTCTTGTCCGTACAGATGTGGTGGACGGTCCCCTCGGGGTCTCCTTGAATGGCGCTGCCCGGGCCCATCGCCACCGCCGCGACGGCCGTGGGAGCGAGCACCACGTTCAACACCCCCGCCGCGGGCAGGGCGAGCGCGCGCACCTCTCCCGCCAGCGCTCCTGACAACTCCAGACCCGCCTCGGTCCGCGCTCGCGCGGCGGCCTGGGCGAAGCCCGGTAGCCGTGGCCCCTGGGCCGCCAGGGCGCTCTTGCCCCCGAGCGCCGTCAACGCCACGAGCACCACCACCCGCGCGCCATTCTCACCAAGCACCTGTCCAACGCGGTGCCCGGCATCCTCCAGCGCGCCCACGCTTCGGGCCGTCCGTGCGTCCTCCCGCAGTCGCAGGAAGCCCTGGCCCAGGTTCCACACCGGTCCCGTCCCCAGGTACGCGATGAGCGAGGCCGTCAGGCCAATCGCGATGAGCTTGGTGATGGGCTCGGGCGCCACCAGCATGACGAGCGCGGTGCCCACCAGGGACACCACCAGGGCTCGCAGCGCCTCCGGGTCCGCCAACTCCCCCACCGCCGCGCCGACGCCCGTCCACACCGTGTCGAAGGCGAAGGCGAGTGCCAGCCCCTGTCGGCCCATGGGCATGCGCGCCCCCTCGCTCGACAACCGGCCCAGGCAGTCTTCCGGCGTGAGCCGTCGCGCGCACATGCGCGGAGAGAAGGCGCGCACGGACGGGCTCCGTACGCCGTCAACGACTCCTCCCGCCAGCAGGGACAGACGATCGTCCCGCCCGGGACTCGCGAGGCCGACGTCCCACCGCAGACCGAGCACGAGCTCGACGACCGCGGACTCGAACGCGTCTTGCTCCACCCGGACCGGTGTGGACGCCACCGGGGTGTAGGTGCGGGGCGGGCCCTGGCCCGTGTCCAGCCACACCACCCGCCGGGCCGCGCAGCCGGACGTCATCAGCAGCAGGAGCACGGCCACTTCAACGCGCATCACGCCTCCCTGGAGTGGCGCATCCTGCCAGAAACACCACGGCCCGGAGCCCCGCGAGGGGCCCCAGGCCGGTGGGGACCACGATGGCGTGAAGCGTGTACCGCTCAGGCCGCCTCGGCCGAGCGCACGGGCACCGGGGGCGGAGGACGGGTGGGCGCGGGCGCCGCGGCCGGCTCGGCGCTCGCGGCGGCCTCGGGCGAGGAGCCATCGGCGAACAGCGGGGCGCTCGGGCGGGACTTCGGCGGACGGCCCCGGCGGCGCGGCGAGGTGTCGTCGTTCTGGGACGCCGTCTCCGTCACGGCCTCCGAGCGCGCGCCCCGCTTGGGCAGGGTGATGGCCTCCACCTTCATGCTCAGGTCGATGTCCTCCTCGGCGAACACCCGCGCGTACGCCAGCGCCCGCTGGCCCTTCTGCAGGAGCGCGTCCTGACCGTCGGCCAGCGCCTGACGCGCCGCCTCCAGCGCCGCCTGCGCGCGCGCCACCGCCTCCGCCTGGGCGCGGACCTTGGCCGCCGCCTCCTCGAGGATTTCCGCGTCCACGTCCGGGAACTTCACCTCGGACAGGTCGGTGGAGAACACCTCGAGCAGCGTGCGCATGGAGGGGGAGATGGGATCGTTTTCCGTCGCGTCGAACATGGTGGGGCAACCCCTTCGGGAACCGCGTGATACCCCTTTATCTGCACGGATGTGCAGTGCCGCGCAAGGGGGTCCGCCCCGAGGCCGATTTGTCGGCCTCGCGCCGCGATCGCCCGCTCGGCCCCCAGGAGCGCCCCCGCCAAAACCACCCCCCACATGAGGCCCGGGCGCCCGACATCTCCGGTCGCCTGGAGGGCGGCCAGGGGGCCTCAGTCCACGCGCACCAGGTCCACGTTCTTCACGCCCTGGGCGGGGTCCACCTCCACCGCGAGGTAGTGCCGGCCGATGCCGTCCAGTTGCTCGGGGATGGCGCCGCCGCCGCCAGAGATGAAGGCGGGGATGCCTCCGTTGCCGTAGGCGTAATACGAGTGCAGGTGGCCGTAGATCGTGAGGTCCACCCCGCCGCGGGCGAGCTTGCCCAGGAGCGCCGCCGCCTCGTTGCGGCTGTTGAAGGAGCCGTTGCGCACGCCGATGGGGTCCACCAGGGGGATGTGCGTGCCGAGGATGTGCACGCTGTCCTTGCCCTCGGCGAGCCAGCCGTCCAGGGCCTCCACGGCGAGCGGGTCCAACGAGCCGTTGCCCGAGTCGAGCATCGTGAAGTGGGCGCCTTGGAAGGTGAAGTGCAGGTTTCCCCGGCCGTAGTAGTCCTGGTAGCGCGGGTCCGGGGTGATGATCTCGTGGTTGCCGAGCGTGGCGAACAGGGGGATGCGCGACTCGAGCAGGCGGGACTCGAACTCCTCGAGCTGCTCCACGGTGCCCGTCTGGGTGAGGTCCCCGGAGAAGAAGATGAAGCGCAGCGTGGGGTCCGCGTTGATGCGCCGGTAGATGTCCCCCACGCGCGGCAAGGCCTCCTGCACGTCCGCGAGCGCCACGAAGCGGAACGGCGCGGCCGTGTCCCAGCCCGGCGGCGCCACGGTGAAGCGCGCCGCGCCCCCGGCGGGCAGCGTCACCCGCCAGGTCTTCACCGTGGACAGGTCACCCGGTGGGGACAGGGACTCCACGAGCAGCGGCGCGCCGCCCGCGTCGGTGGCCGAGAGCGCCGCGTCGGGCATGACGTTGCGCACCTGCACCGTCCACACGGTGAGGGCGTCCTCGGCGGACACCGCGCGCACGTGGAACGCGGGCGCCGAGCCCCACAGGGTGAGCGCGCCGCCCTGGGCCTGGCGCACCACGGCCAGCCCGCCCTCCACGGTGAAGGCCACGCCCCCGGCCTCGCCCCGGCCCACCTCCAGGTCCTTGACGGCGCGCTCCTCGGCCGGACGCATGCAGCCGCCCAGCGCCACGAGCCCCACCACTCCCCATGCCCAGGCCCTCATGAATCGCCTCCCCACGCGTAGAACAGCGCGACGCGGCCCACCAGGGCCGAGCCCGCCTGAGCTTCCACCGAAGCGCCCCAGGGCCCCACGAGCAGCGCCCGCGCCCGCAGGCCCAGGAAGCCCGGCACCCCCGCCCCGCCCCGGATGCCGCCGGCGAAGTCGTCCTTGCGGTGGTCGTAATAGAGCAGGGCCTCGCCCCGGAAGGGGCCGCCGCGTCCCAGGTAGACGCCGAAGCCAAAGGTGAACAGCAGTTGTTGGGACAGCCGGTCGTCGAGGAAGTCCGGGTAGGCGTAGCGCTGGATCGCCAGGCCTCCGCCCATCTCCGCGAAGGAGCCCGCGAGCCGCGCGCCCAGCCGCGCCAGGTCGTACCGGCCGCGCAGGAAGACCTCGCCGCCGCCCAGGGTGAAGGCCTCCTGGGGGAAGCGGTGCACGACGACGGCGGCCTCCACGTCCAGCGCCGAGCCCTCCGCGCCCAGGCGCGCGCCCTCGGGAGCGCCGAGGAGCCGGTACGCGGCCCCCGCGCCCACGCGCACGTTGTCCACCCCGGGCGCCCAGCGCACCCCGGCGTCCAGCCGCACGCGATCCAGGCGGGCCCGCGCCCCCAGGGACGCGAAGTGCCGGTAGGAGAACGAGGGGTCGGTGATGTGCTGGTAGCCCGCCTCCAGTTCCAGGCGGGGCAGCCGGAGCGCGGGAACCCCGGGGTCGAAGGCGGGGGACACGGCCGCGTAGAGGTTGGACAGCATGGACACGGAGAAGACCCCCGTGCCCGCGATGGCCAGGCCGTACAGCGGACCGATGACGTGCTGGGAGGCGCCCGTCAGGGCGATGGGGATGACGCCCGCGGCCAGCAGGCCCAGGCCCGAGCCCTGGAGCAGGAAGAGGCGGCCGGCGAGCGCCGTGTCCCCGGCGGTCAGCGACCCGAGCCCGTGCAGCAGCAGGCCCGGCGCCACCGACACGACCGCGGGCACCCCCTTGAAGGGAGGCCGCGCCTCGGGCTGGAGGGGCGCATCCGAGCCCCCCGGGCCCCCTTCGGGGGTCGACGCCCGGGCCGCCCCCGTGCCCAGGAGACACAGGCCCAGGGCTCCCCACCGTCTCAATCGCCGCAGTGTCATCACGCCGCGCAGGATAGACCGCCCGGCGACCTGGAGCGCTACACTGCCCGCGTGTCACTGCCTCCTTCCGAGCAGGGTCCGCCCACGGGACGCCGGGCGCGCCTGCATGAAATCATCTTCGAATCTGATACGGCCGCGGGCCGGGCCTTCGACGTGGCGCTGCTCTGGGCCATCGTGCTCAGCGTCGTCGCGGTGATGCTCGAGAGCGTGGCGGACATCCGGCAGCGCCACGGCCCGCTCCTGCACGTGCTGGAGTGGTGCTTCACCGGCCTGTTCACGCTGGAGTACCTCCTGCGGCTGGTGTCGGTGCGGCGGCCGTGGCACTACGCCCTGAGCTTCTTCGGACTGGTGGACTTCGTCGCCATCCTGCCCTCGGTCCTGGGCCTGCTCCTGCCGGGCACGCAGTCCCTGTTGGTGGTGCGGGTGCTGCGGCTGCTGCGCATCTTCCGCGTGCTCAAGCTGGCCAGCTTCCTCGGCCAGGCGAACGTGCTGCTCACGGCCCTGCGCGCCAGCCAGCAGAAGATCGTCGTCTTCCTGGGCGCGGTCCTCAGCACCGTCGTCATCATGGGCTCGGTGATGTACCAGGTGGAGGGCGAGGCCAACGGCTTCGACAGCATCCCCCGGGGCATGTACTGGGCCATCGTGACGATGACCACCGTGGGCTATGGCGACCTGACCCCCCACACGGTCGCCGGGCAGCTCATCGCCTCGGTGCTGATGGTGATGGGCTACGGCATCATCGCCGTGCCCACGGGCATCGTGTCCGTGGAGCTCGCCCAGGCGACCCGCCAGGCCATCGACCCGCGTGCCTGCCCGGGCTGTGGCCTCCAGGGCCACGACCTGGACGCCGCCCACTGCAAGCACTGCGGCGACCGCCTGTAGCGGGGGGCGGGGCTGGGGGAGCGCCCGGGCTGGACTCCCAGCGAAATGGCCGCGCCCTCCTCTCCCATGTATGCTGGCGTCTCGTCTCCCCCCTCGACAACGCGACGCGCAACGTGCCCCCCCCCAACGCAGCCCAGGAGTTTGGTCGGTACGAACTGGTGGCGAAGCTCGCCGCGGGTGGAATGGCGATCACCTACCGCGCGCGCATGCGCGGGGCCGCGGGGGTGACCAAGCCGGTGGTCATCAAGCAGATCCTCCCCCACTTCGCCGATGAGCCCGCCTTCGTGGAGATGTTCATCAGCGAGGCGCGCGTGGCCGCGGCGCTCACCCACGGCAACATCGCCCAGGTCTTCGACTTCGGGGAGATCGGCGGCCAGTACTTCCTGGCCATGGAGTTCGTGCACGGCCAGCCCCTGTCCAAGCTCTTGCGCCGCGCGCAGCGCATGGGCCTGCCGGGGCTGCCCGTGCCGCTCGCGCTCTACATCGCCTCGCAGATCTGCGACGGGCTGGACTACGCCCACCGCCACCGGGGCGAGGACGGCGAGCCCCTGGGCCTCGTGCACCGGGACGTGTCCCCGGACAACGTGCTCATCTCCTACGAGGGCCAGGTCAAGGTCATCGACTTCGGCATCGCCAAGGCGACGAGCTTCGTGGAGGCGCGCACCTCGCCCGGCACGCTCAAGGGCAAGTACCCGTACTTCTCCACCGAGCAGGCCCGGGGCGAGCAGGACCTGGACGCGCGCTCGGACACGTTCGCCGTGGGCGTGGTGCTCTACGAGATGCTGTGCGGCCGCCGCCCCTACGAGGGCGAGTTCGCCGCGGTGCTGCCCCGGCTGCTCGCGGGGGACTACCCCGCGCCCTCCGCGCTCAACCCCAGCATCACCCCGGAGCTGGAGGCGGTGCTCGGCACCGCCATGGCGCTCGATCGCGACGAGCGCTACCCCACCGCCCAGGCCTTCTCCGAGGCCCTGCGCGAGCAGCTCTACTCCTCGTGGCCGCGCTTCTCGCCCCACCTGGTGGCGCAGCTGCTCGGCCACCTCTTCGCCGAGGACCTGGCCGTCGAGGGGCATCGGGTGGAGGTCACGCCCGCCTTCCTGGCGCAGTTCTCCGAGTGGAAGAGCTCGGGGGGCATGCCGGGCCTCGGCCCCAGCCCGGTCCCGGGCAGCGAGGGCGGTCGCGCCGGCAGCGGCTCGGGCAGCCGGGGCGGGACGCCGCGCACGCCGGGCGGCGGGGTGCGGCCGCGCAGCAACACCCAGGGCGGCATGCGCGCCGTGTCCCCGTCCTCCCCCGGCCGCCGCTCCGTCTCGAGCACGGGCGTGCCGCGCGTGTCCTCCAACAGCCGGCCCGAGGTGCCTCGGCCCCACGACACGCCCGTGGAGACGCCCGCCCTGCCCGCGCCCTCCGAGCTGCGCGAGTCCCTGCGGCAGACCGAGACGCGCGTCGCCGAGGTGGAGGCCGACAAGCGCAACCAGTGGCTGGTGCTCCTGAGCGTTCCGCTCGTCGCCCTGGGGGTGCTCGGCATCGTCGTGCACCGGGTCTCGGCCTCCCGCTCGGGCGCCGCCGACACCGCGCACGTGAGCACCCAGTGGATCCGCTCCGAGCCGAGCGGCGCCACGGTGAAGCTCGATGGCCGGGAGTTGCCGGACCTCACGCCGCTGATGGTG
The DNA here is from genome assembly GCF_016904885.1 of Archangium primigenium. Lineage (NCBI taxonomy): Bacteria > Pseudomonadati > Myxococcota > Myxococcia > Myxococcales > Archangiaceae > Melittangium > [Archangium] primigenium. The sequence goes on along the minus strand of NZ_JADWYI010000001.1, from coordinate 1,050,863 downwards.
GCGGACCTGGCCCTCAAGCGGACCTATACCCTGGAGTTCTCCAAGCCCGGCTACCAGACGGCCACCCGGCGCATCATCCCCCGCTCCACCACGGGCGCCGAGCCCGAGCTGAGCGTGCGGCTCGTGCCCGCCTCCGGTGCCCTGGCCGCCGCCCCGCCCGCGGCCGCGCCGCCCGAGGCCGCGCCGCCCACGCCGGAGCCCGAGCCGCTGACGGAGCTCGCGCCCCTGACGCGCCCGGCGCTCGCCCCCACCCTGCACGCGGTGGACTACCCCGCGCGCATGTTCGTGCTGCGCCCCCAGTACAACGCGTTCCCCTTGAGCCAGTACGCCACGGCCTCCATCGAGCTCAACCCCACCCTGAGCTACACCGTCTCCACGGACGGCGGGGTCGCCCTCGCCCGGGGAACGGGCGGAACCTCGGACGCCCTGGCCTATTACCTCGAGGGGGACCAGGTGACGGCGGACGAGTCCTTCGGAGTGCTCGGCGCGGGCAAGCGCACCTTCAAGGGCATCCGCCGCATGCACGTGTTCGCCGTGGATGACGACCTGTCGGACAACAGCGGCGCCGTGCGGGTGAAGTTCCAGCAGGGCCAGTGGCTGGCCCCCCGGGTGTTGACCTTCACCGCCGCCGAGAACGCGCTCGTGCTCAAGCCCGAGCACCAGTTCGTGCTCCGGGGCCTCAACCCCGAGGCCGTCTACCTGCTCACCGTGCGAGACGACGCCGCACAGCTCGGCGAGGGGGCCAACGGGCGCATCCACCATGCGCTCTGCATGGAGGGCAGCCAGCAGTCCGCCCGGCGCACGCCCCGCCTCCTCGAGTCCGGCAAGCGCATCCAGCTGTCCGGCGTGGACACCCTGCGGTGTACCTTCCCCGACACCCGCCTGGAGGACAACCAGGGGGCCTTCGAGGTGGACATCGTCGACGTGACCGAGATGTCCAAGCAGGAACGCGCCGCCGCGCTGCGTGGCGAGACGCGTTGACCTCATAACAGTTGACCTCGAAACAGTAATAGGCGAAGAATCGTTGCCAACGGTACGCGGGAACCCGCTGCCGCACCCCTCCGCTGTCGTCCCCTCAGCAACCGGGCACGGCGCACCGCGAGTCAGGCTCCGGAGGGCGTGGATAACCTTCTGTTGTAAAGGCTTCCTTCCGTAAGGGCTCCGCGCCGACGTGTGACGTCGGGGTTCAACAAGGACGGGAAAGGCCAGTGGGCGCGGCGCCGAGCATGGCACCGGGCCCACTGGTCTTTTAGGGGTCCGAGAAATGAATCGGCCCCCACCTCCCCTCGGGGGGGGAAGCAGGGGCCGGAGGGCGCGGCGGGAAGCCGCGGCGGCTCAGATGTCCAGGTTCTGCACGTCCAGGGCGTTGCGCTCGATGAACTCGCGGCGCGGCTCGACGGCCTCGCCCATGAGCAGGGAGAAGATCTCGTCGCTCTCCACCGCGTCCTCCACGCGCACCTGCAAGAGCGTGCGGGTGGTGGGATTCATGGTCGTGTCCCAGAGCTGCTCCGGGTTCATCTCGCCCAGACCCTTGTAGCGCTGCATGGCCAGGCCCTTCTGCGCGTCCTTGCGCACCACGGCCAGCACCTCCTGCACCGTGAGGGCCCGCACCTCCTCATCGCCCACCTTCACCCGGTAGGGCGCGGGGCCCAGGGCGGAGAAGGCGTCCCGCAGGCCCACCAGCTCCTGGTACTCGGGCGAGGACAGGAAGGCATGGTCGAACACCGACTGGCGCAGGCCGCCGTTGACGTCCGTGCGCACCAGCAGCTTCTTCGTCTGGGTCTCGGGATCCTCCACCAGCGAGGTCTCCATCCGGCCCAGCGCGTCCGGCATGCGCAGCTTGAGGTAGGCGCGCATGCGCTCCACCTGCTCGCCCAGCGCCGCCTCGTCCGAGAGCGTGCCCACGTTGAGCGCGCAGCCCTGCACCAGGGCGTCCACCACGCGCGCGTCGCGGCGGCTGGCCAGCTTCTCCAGCCGCTCCTCGTAGGCGAGCACCTTCTCGAGCAGCACGCGCAGTTCCTGGCCCCCCAGCTCCGCCCCGGCCGTCACCACCCGCGAGTGATCCGAGGCGATGCGCAGGAGGTACTCGTCGAGCCCGCGCTGGTCCTTCACGTACATGTCCTTCTTGTTGCGCGTGACTTTGTAGAGCGGCGGCTGGGCGATGTAGAGGTAGCCGTTCTGGATGAGCTCCGGCATCTGCCGGTAGAAGAACGTGAGCAGCAGCGTGCGGATGTGGCTGCCGTCCACGTCGGCGTCCGTCATCAGGATGATGCGGTGGTAGCGCGCCTTGGTGGGGTCGTAGTCCTCGCGCCCGATGCCCGTGCCCAGCGCGGTGATGAGCGTGACGATCTCCGCGCTGGTGAGCATCTTCTCGAAGCGCGCCTTCTCCACGTTCAGGATTTTTCCGCGCAGCGGGAGGATGGCCTGGTTGCGCCGGTCCCGCCCCTGCTTGGCCGAGCCGCCTGCGGAGTCACCCTCGACGATGTACAGCTCGCTCTCCTCGGGGTTGCGGCTCTGGCAGTCGGCGAGCTTGCCCGGCAGCGAGCCGCCATCGAGGATGCCCTTGCGCCGCACCGTCTCGCGCGCCTTGCGCGCCGCGATGCGCGCGCGCGTGGCGTCGCCAATCTTCATCACGATCTTCTTGGCGACGAGGGGGTTTTCCTCGAGGAAGGTGGCGAGCTGATCGTTCACCATCTGCTCGACCAGACCCTTGACCTCGCTGTTGCCCAGCTTCGTCTTCGTCTGACCCTCGAACTGGGGGTTGGACAGCTTCACGGAGATGACGGCGGACAGCCCCTCGCGCGCGTCCTCGCCCGTGGGCGTCTCCTTGAGGTCCTTCCACACCCCGCTCTTCTCCGCGTAGCTGTTGAGCGTGCGCGTGAGGGCCGACTTGAAGCCGGACAGGTGGCTGCCACCCTCGTGGGTGTTGATGTTGTTGGCGAAGGTGAAGATGCGCTCGTCGTAGCCGTCGTTCCACTGCATGGCGATCTCGAGCGCCAGGCCCTCGCGCTCGGTGCTGAAGTGGATGGGCTTGTCGTGCAGCATCTCCTTGGCCTTGTTGATGTACTCGACGAAGGAGACGATGCCGCCCTCGAACTTGAAGTCGTGCTCCTTGCCGATGCGCATGTCGCGGATGATGATGCGCAGTCCGGCGTTGAGGAACGCGAGCTCGCGCATGCGCTGGCTGAGCGTGTCGAAGTTGAAGTCCACCATCTCCATGACGGTGGGGTCCGGCTTGAACGCGATCATCGTGCCGCGCTTGTCCGTCTCGCCCACGCACTGCACGGGGTGCTGGGGCACCCCGCGACCGTAGGTGTGCTCGTACACCTTGCCCGCGCGCTGCACGCGGACCTTGAACCACTCGGACAGGAAGTTCACGCACGTGACGCCCACGCCGTGCAGACCGCCGGAGACCTTGTAGGCGCCGTTGCCGAACTTGCTGCCGGCGTGCAGCTCCGTGAGCACCACCTCCAGCGTGTCCTTGCCCTTGAACTTGGGGTCCGGGTGCGGCCCCACCGGGATGCCGCGGCCGTTGTCCTGCACGGACAGCGAGCCGTCCACGTGGATGATGACCTCGATCTCCGTGCAGTGGCCGGCCAGGGCCTCGTCCACGGAGTTGTCCACGACCTCGTAGACGAGCTTGTGCAGGCCGTAGGCGACGGTGTCACCGATGTACATGCCGGGACGCTTGCGGACGGCTTCCAGGCCCTCGAGCTTGGTGATGGCGCCCGCGTCGTAATCCCGGGGCGCGTCCGGTGCGGCGGCGCCGGGCTGGGGGAGGTTTTCCATGAGCGAAGGTCCTTCGGAAGATCGGGAAACGGAGACGTCCGGAAGTACCACTGGAACGTACCCCGGACAAGAGAACGGAGAACACGCAAGGCAGCGAAAACATTCACGAAACGCCTTGCTTCACGGGGGCTGGCCCTAGGCGTCCAACCGGGGCGGTGGCTTGCGCTCCTCCAGGAGGGTCGCCAGCTCGGAATAGACGGCCGCCGAGGCGAACAAGTGCCGGGTGATGAGCACCCGGCCGCCCTCTTCCAGGAAGAGCCCCAGCACGTCCCCCTTGCCGCCAAGCCGGCGCACGCAGTCGATCTGCCCCCAGGACAGGGGCAGCGTCGTGCCGGTGAAGGGCCGCGCCAACTCCACGCCGCGGGCACTGACCCGCACGCCCCAGCCGGGCCGGGGACGCAGGCGATGCCAGGCGAAGACGAAGGCGAGCATCAGACCTCCGGTGAGACCCGCCCGGGCCACGGCCAGGGGCGGATCGCCGAGGGTCCGGGCATCGGCCAGGGCCCAGGCGCTGAGAACGGCGAGCACGCACGCGCCCAGGAACAGCGCGCGGCGCGTGGGACGGGGATCGAAGGCGTAGAAGCGGGGCTCCAAGCAACGCCCACCCTACCCTTCCCTTGGGCCCACCGGGTATTTTCCCGCCACGTGCTGTCCACCCGCGAGCGCACGGGCACCGCGAGCCCGGAAGACATGACGAACGCTGAACTCCACGCGCGCTTGCGCCTCAATCTGCTGGAGCTCAAGCGCCTGCAGTGGCGCACGGGTTCACTCGTGGCCTGGGACGCGCCGGGCGTGCTCGCCGTGGGACTTCCGGCGGGAAGCCCCTCGATGCAACAGCAGGTGCTCTACGCCTGGCCCGAGGCGCTCGCCCCCGCGCTCGCCGACGTGGAGGCGTGGTACCTCGCACGAGGGGTGCGCACCTGGCGCGTCGCGGTGACTCCCGGTGACACCGCCGCCGAGCATGCCCTGGGGGCCGCGGGCTACCAGCCCCACGGGGCCATCGGCGCCATGGGCCGCGCGCTCCCGCCGCACGCGCCCGTGTGTCCGCCCGAGGGCATCACCCTGGAGCGTCCGGACGACCTGGACGCCCTGCTGACGCTCAACGCCGGGTGCTACGAGCCCGGGAGCATGGACTACCTGGCCACCTGGCGCCGCGCGCCGCTGCCAGCGTCCGGGGTGCATGCGGTGCTGGCACGAGAAAGCGGACAGCCACTCGCTTGCGCCATGTCGTTCGAGCACGCGGGCTGCGCGGGCCTGTACATGGTCGCCACGCATCCGCGCGCACGCCGCCGGGGGCTCGGGGCCCTGGTCGTCCAGGCGCTGCAGGAGGACGCCCGCGCGCGGGGTTGCACCCACGGCGTGCTCCAGTCCTCGCCGGACGGCGCGAGCCTCTACCCGCGCCTGGGCTACCGGGACCTGGGCGACTGGGTGAACTGGGTGCGCCGCGTGCCCTGACGCGCGGGCGCGCAAACGACAACGCCGGACCCCCACGAGAGGGGCCCGGCGTTGGCACACACCCGACGTGCGCGGAGGACTAGCGGCCCGCGGCGTCCATGCGGGCGATCTGCCCGGCGGTGAACGTGTTCATGCAGGCGTCGTCGCTGTAGTCCATGAAGTTGTTGATGGGATCCAGGCCCGAGGTGGAGCAGGTGTCGCGGCCCGTGGGGCAACCGGAGGCCGGCGAGGCCTCGGCGGGGGTGTCGCTCACGCTGTCGCCGCCGGTGCAGCCGCCCTGGAACGTGTGGTACAGGCCGACCCAGTGGCCGACCTCGTGGGTGCCCGTGTCGCCCAGGTTGAAGGGGGCCGAGGAGCCGCCGGGCAGCGAGCTGTGCAGCACCACCACGCCGTCCATCAGCGGGTTGGACGCGTAGTCCGAGGGGAAGGTCGCCCAGCCGAGCAGACCGCCGCCCATGCCGTTGGTGTAGAAGTTGAGCGTGCTCTTGGTGCCCTTGCGCAGCGCCTTCTTCATCGCGCTCTCGGCGGACGAGCCCGGCTGCGCGGTGAACCAGGTGGAGTTGGTGGTGCGGTCCGTGGCCGCCAGCGTGAAGTAGAAGGGCGTGTTCTTGTACGCCGCGTTGAGCACGCTCATCTGGTTGGCGATCATCGTCGAGGTGATGTCACCGTTGGACACGCCCGTGCCCTTGTTGATCACGTGGAAGTAGACGGGGATGTTCACCGAGCCCGCCGCGCGCATCGCGAAGCGACGGTCGGCGATGTCCGCGTCCACCTGGGCCTGCTCCTCGACGCTCATGCGGCGCGTCGCACAGCCGCGCGCGTCATCCGCGGCGCCCATCGCCGTCTCCTGCGGCGGCTCCACTGGCTCCTTGCTCTCCGGGGCCTGCTGCGCACAGCCGCCCAGGGACACCAGCGCACCCACCACCATGGCGAATCGACCGTTCTTCGACACGAAGCTCCGCGACATTCCTGACTCCTCGGAAAGCAGGGGAGCAAGCGAATAACAAAAAGACAGTCACACCACAAGACAAGGAAATGAGATTTCCAATGCTTGGATTGACATCTGTTTGAGCAGCGATGTCTTTCTTCGACGACCAAGGAGGTGTCTACCGGTGAGCGCCCGACGCACCGCCCCATGGCACCCCGACGCGGAGCGTGACGGACTGAGCCCATGCGTGCCTTTCACCTTCCGCTCCTCTGTCTTTGTCTGACCGCGTCAGGGCTCGCGGGCTGCGCCCCGTCCGCGCCCGTGACCCGCGCCGCCCCGCCCGACCCCGCGCCCACCTCCTGGCTCGCGCCGCTGCACCGCGCGCATCCGCTCGTGGGGAAGATCTGGGACACGCGGGCCGGGCGCTTCGTGGACGCCGCCAGCGTGGACGCGGCGCTCGGAGCGGCGCGCTACGTGCTGCTCGGCGAGACGCACGACAACCCGGACCACCACCGGCTCCAGGCCGAGCGCGTGCGCGCCCTCACCGCCTCCGGCCGTCGGCCCGCGCTCGCCTTCGAGATGCTCGACACGTCGCAGCAGGCCCAGGTCGACGAGACGCGGGCCCGCGCGCCCACGGACCCCGACGCCCTCGCCCAGGCGGTGGACTGGGCCCACAGCGGCTGGCCGGACTGGAGCCTCTACCGGCCCCTGTTCGCCGTGGCGCTCGAGCGCGGCCTGCCCCTCGTCGCCGCCAACCTGCCCCGCGCCCAGGTGCGCGCCCTCGTCCAGAAGGGCCCCGACGCGCTGCCCCCGGAGACCCGGAGCCAGCTCGGCCTGGACGCGCCCGTACCGGAGGACGTCGCCCGGGACCTGCGCGAGGAGATGCGCGCCTCGCACTGCGGCCACCTCCCCGAGTCCCTGCTCGAGCCCATGGCGCTCGCCCAACGCGCGCGCGACGCCACCCTGGCGGACCGGCTCCTCGCCACCGCGCCGGACGCGGGGGGCGTGCTCATCGCCGGCGCGGGCCATGCCCGGACGGATCGCGGCGTGCCCGCGTGGCTCCAGCGGCGCGCGCCCGGGGCCCGCGTGGCGAGCCTCGCCTTCGTGGAGGTGTCCGACGCGCTGCGCGCCCCCCCGGACGAGGCCTTCCCGTACGACTACGTCTGGTTCACCCCGGCCGCCGAGCGCGAGGACCCCTGCGCGTCCTTGCGGAAATAGCCCGCGAAAATCGGCTGTCAGGACGCGCGCGTCCGCTCCGTCCTTCCTCGCATCGGTTCACACGGATGTCGCGCCCGGCCGAGGAAGCCCTACACGCACCCATAGGATCTCGAGGTCGCCGGTTCGAGTCCGGCTCTTCCGACTTCACCGCCGGAAGATGGCTCAGGGGTTAGAGCACGAGATTGGACAATGGCTTCCTCACTCGGGCGCGTTTTTTTTGTCTCCCGGCGGGTAACGTCCCGCCCATGCGCTGGCCCCTGCTGGTCGTCCTCGCCCTCGCCGCCCTCCGCTGCGCCCACGCGCCGGAGGCGGCCGCCGTCCCCCCGGCTTCCGCGACCTCCTGGCCCGAGCCCCAGCCCCCGGCGCTGCGCCTGCCCGACACGGTGCGCCCGGTGCGCTACCTGCTGGACCTGACGCTGCTGCCCAGCGAGCCCACCTACTCGGGCACCGTCACCGTCGACCTGGACGTGCGCGCGCCCACCCAACAACTGTGGCTGCACGCCCAGGACCTCACCCTCACCCAGGCGCGCGTGCGCACGGGCGAGCGCGTGCTCGAGGCGCGCACGGTGGACGGCGGCGAGGGCCGGCTCGGCGTGTTGCTGCCGGAGGAGCTGCCCGTGGGGCCCGCCCAGCTCACGCTCGCCTTCACGGGGCAGCCGGACCGCGAGCGCAGCCAGGGGCTCTACGTCGTGGCGGAGAACGGCGAGCCGGCCTTCTATACGTTCTTCGAGCCCGTGGACGCCCGGCGCGCCTTTCCCTGCTTCGACGAGCCGGGCTTCAAGGTGCCCTGGCGCCTGCGCTTCACCGTGAAGCAAGAGCACGTGGCGCTGGCCAACCACGCCATCGAGTCCGAGGAGCCCCTGCCCGGCGGGCTCAAGCGCGTCACCTTCGCCGACAGCCGGCCCATGCCCAGCTACCTCGTGGCCTTCATGGTGGGCCCCTTCGACATCGTGGAGGCGGGCCGGGTGGGCCGCTCGCCCGTGCCCCTGCGCTTCATCGTGCCGCGCGGCCGGGGCCCCGAGACGGCCTACGCCGCCCGGGTCACCCCCCGCATCGTCACCCTGCTCGAGGACTTCTTCGATCAGCCCTACCCCTACGAGAAGCTCGACGTGGCGGTGGTGCCCCGCTTCTGGGGCACCATGGAGCACCCGGGCCTCGTCGCGCTCGGCCAGCCCCTCACCCTCATCCGTCCCGGCGAGGAGACCCTGGAGCGCCGCAAGCGCTACGTGAACATCGCCATCCACGAGCTGGGCCACTACTGGTTCAGCGCCATGCTCACCTGCCGCTGGTGGGACGACGCCTGGCTCAACGAGTCGCTCACGTCGTGGCTGGACCGGAAGCTCACCGACCAGTTCGACCCGGCGTGGCGCCATGGCGTGGAGGCCCAATCCCAGCTCCGCTCGGCCGCGCTCGGCATCGACGCGCGCACCACCACGCCCCCCGTGCGCAAGCCCATCGCCACCCCCGCCGACATCCACGGGGCCTTCGACAACGCCACCACGTACTTCAAGGGCGCGTCCCTGCTCGGACAGCTCGAGGACTGGGTCGGCGAGGCGCCCCTGCGCGAGGCCCTGCGCCACTACGTGCGCGCGCATGAGTGGGGCAGCGTCACCGCCGAGGACTTCCTGGGCGCCATGGGCAAGGACCTGGGCCCCGACGCGGAGCGCTTCCTGCGCGGCTACCTGGACCAGCCGGGCGCGCCCCGCGTCTCCGCCGAGCTCCAGTGCACGCCAGGCCAGGCCCCTCGGCTGACGCTCGCCCAGGAGCGCTACCTGCCCGAGGGCGTCACGGCCCCCGCGCCCCAGCTCTGGAGCGTTCCCGTGTGCGTGCGCGCGGAGGGGCGGGCCGAGCGGACGTGCACCTTGCTGTCCACGGCCACGGGCGCGCTGGAGCTGCCGGGCACCTCCTGCCCCGCGTGGGTGCTGCTCAATGCCGGAGGCGCGGGCTACTACCGCTCGGGCTACACCGCCGCGCAGCTCTCCCGCCTGGGCGCGCTGCCCCCCGGCGCGCTGAGCCTCCCGGAGCGGCTCACCTTCCTCGCGGACGTGCAGGCGGGCGTGGCCCGAGGGGACCTGCGTCTGGCGGACACGTGGGGGCTCGTGCCCGCCACCGCGCGGGATGCCGATCGGCTCGTCGTCCAACGGGGCAGCTATCTCGCCGGGCTCTCCCTCCAGGCCCTGCCCGAGGACGTCCGACCGCTCTACCGCGCCTGGATGCGCGACCTCTATGGCGCGCGGGCCCGGGAGCTGGGCTGGCTGCCCCGCCCCGGGGAGAGCGATGACACCCAGGCGTTTCGCGGCGAGCTGCTCGATCGCGCCGCCTTCGTGGGCGAGGAGCCCACGCTGGTGCGCGAGGCCCAGACGCTCGCGCGCGCGTGGCTCGCGGACCGGAGCCGCGTGGCCGCGGAGACGGGACCCCGGGCGCTCCAGCTCGCGGCGCGCACCGGGGATGCGGCGCTGTTCGACGCCCTCCTCGACCAGGCGAAGAAGACCCAGAACCCGACCGAGCGCGAGCAGTTGCTGGAGACCCTGGGGAGCTTCCAGGATCCCGCGCTCGTGGACCGGGCGCTGGCCCTGGTGACGGCGGACACGTTCGACCCGCGCGACAGCGTGGGCATCCTGGCGAACGCCCTGACCAACCTCCAGGCGCGTGACAAGGCCTGGCGCTTCTATGTGGCGAACTTCGACCTGCTCACCAGCCGGATGCGCTCGGACGAGGCCAACCAGCTCATCTTCCTCGTGGGCCAGCTCTGTGATGACAGGTGGCGCGCCGAGGCCGAGACCGTGCTCGCCCCGCGCGTCTCCCGCATCGAGGGTGGCGAGCGCGCGCTGCGCCGGGCCCTGGAGTCCCTCCGCCTGTGCGTCGCGTTCAACCGCAAGCAATTGCCCGGCGTGGTGGACTTCCTCAAGAACCGCGCGAAGCCCGCGCGGCGGTGAGCCAATAACCCCCTCACATCACCGCGGCGCCGAAACCCGGGCCACGGCTCTCGCGTGTGCGATCGACTCCAGATGTTCGTGTCGAAGGGGCCGCTCCCGAGGAAGGCGCCGCACTCCGCGCTCCACGTCCTCCAGCATGTCCCAGGCCTCCTGGGCCGCTGGGGGAAGAGGTGGAGCGAATGCACATAGAGACAGGCCACGTGGACACGCATCCCGAGGTCTCGAAAGCCCAGGTGCTGAAGCCGCCGAAGCCACCGACCGAACTCCGCCCAGGGCATGTCGAAACCGAAGGCCTCGGTCAGCAGCGTCTTGGTGATGATGCGCCGCACGGTGAGCCGCCGGGCCGGGGACTCCGCCCTTCGCAACCACCGCCGCTCCAACCCCAACAGTCCGCGCTTCCGATCTGGATAAGACGCCTTGAGCCGGAAGAACTCCATGAAGAGGGCGTCGCGCTCTTCACCGAACGCGGGCGCACAGGGTCGACGAGGAGAGGCCATCGTCAAGCTCCCGGACAGGGTTTCTCGTTCGCACGCAAGAGCCAGAATCCGTAGCGCATGCAGGCATCGTAGCAAGCCTTGCATTGAGACTCGCCCCAGGTCCGACCATCCTGGCCGCCACTCCGGCAGTGCACGTGTCGGGAATGGGAGCGGCCTCGACTTCGGGCAATACGCTCTCGGTTCGCCCCGGAGTCACTCGGCTCGGCGGAGACGGCGCAACCGCCGCGCAGCGCTCATACGCGCCAGGATTCTCCTTCAGACAGCAAGAGACCGTGCTGTCCGTCGGGTTGCACTCGCCGACGTGCGCGCATCCCGTCCCGAGCAGCAGCACAAGCCCCACGAGCCCCTGGCGCATGCATACCTCCGAGTGCCCGCCCCCGCTCTCTCGACTCCGAACGCGGGCGCCAGAACGTCGTGGTCGAGTAGCGCTCCCTCACATGAAAATCCCCGGAGCCGTCTCCAGCGCCGCACGCAGATCCTCAACCGTCGTCTCCATTTTCTCGGCGACGGTGGGCGCGTGCCACGTCGAAGCGACTGAGCCAGTGGGGGACTCGCACGCGACCTCGACCGTTACCTGGCCGAAGTGACCCGGCCAGGAGTGCTTGCGCAACTCCGCCGCGTGCCGAACTGGATCCACGAACGTGAAGCACGGCCACCGGGGCAGGCGGATGGTGCTCATGTCACAGCCGTTGAAGCCAACCCCGTGGAGCTCGGCCTCGGAGAAGTCGCAATCCTCGATCCCGCCCGGCTTCCACTCCCGCGGATCAAACAGGGCCTCGCGGAAACCGAACTCGTTGCCCCTGAAGCGGCCCTTGAATCGGCACCCCTTGAAGGTCATCCGCGCCCACACCACGCCCTTGAGCTGGCCCTTTACCTGGAGGGTGCAGTTGATGAACTCCCCACCCACGGGCACCAGCGAGCGCCCGGCCGCACTGATGATGAGCGTGGAGTCGCGCACCGTGAGGTCCGGGCCGAGCCAGTAAATGGGGCCCGTTTTGAACTCCAGCCGCTCGCTGACAATCTCACGCTTCTCGTGGTGGATGTTGGGAGTCACTCGCGCCTCAGAAGAAGATCATGCGGAAGAAGGTGCTCGCCATCCGACGCCCGTGCAGCGCGAAATTCGACTCGGTGCCGGACAGGATTTCGTAATGGTAACTCTGTCCGCCCGGGCCCGTGATGTCGACCCCCCGGCTGTTCCATGACAGGCGCGGGAATCTCAGCTTCATCTCGGCCTCCACCCAGCGTCCGCGCGCCTGACGCTCAAGCAGATTCGCTCGATGCTCCAGCCCGCGCCGAAGCATCTCCCTGATGGCGTCTCGCTCCTCGTCCCGGAGCTTCGCAGGCGACCACTCCGCCGCCACCTTCTTCACAGCCACCTGCAACTCGTCACCCAGAAGGTCCTCTCCTGGAATGTCCCTGTAGCTTTTCCCTCGCGGCAGGTGCCACCGCGCGCCGCTGCTGAGGATGACCTGCTTGTTGCCGCCACGGTGCTGAATGGCCACGGAGCCTGAGTGCCCTCCACCCGCCCACGAGCTGCCACTCCTCTCCAGGACGTTGATGGCAACCGGCGCCTGGGGGGAGGTGAGCACCACGAGGGCTCGGCTCTGCTCCACCACGACCTCCACCGCGGCGGCCTCCTCCATGGCCACGGCCACGGAGCCCTCCATGCCCTGGGCCACCCACTGCGCCTGCACCTGGTTGAACCTCGGCATCGAGCGCAGGTGCGTGGCCACCTCTCCGAGCGTCCGCCCGGTGAGGGTGGCCACCGCGAGAACGAGGGCCCGGGCCGCGTCCGTGCCTATGCGCGTGCCGAAGGCCTCGCCGGCGTCGCGCAGCTCCTCGAAGGTCGTGGCATCGTGCGCCGCGTGCGCCATGTGGGCCCACCCGTCCACGAGGCCCCACAGGGCATCCACGCCCAGCCAGGCCAGCAGCACCACCGAGAGTGCCGCCGCCGCGGCCTTCGTGCTCGGCTCCGGTAGCAGCCAGAGCGCCAGGTACAGCCCCGCCGCCCACACCAGGGAGGAGAGCAGCGCCCGCGGGCCGAGTTCGCGTCCGAGGGCCGCCCGTGTCTCGTCCAGCACCCCGCCAAAGGCCAGGGCGAGCGCCAGGGTGCGCCTGTCGTCCGTGCGCAGGTAGGGCCCGTCCGTGAAGAGGCCCAGGCAGTCACCACCGCCCCGCGGCTGGCACCACCGCAGGTACTTCGCCTTGAGCGCCGCCTCGGCCTCGGGAACGAGCGAACCCTTGTCGGTGAGGGGCACCAGCGTGAGGACCCTGTCGCGGTACACCTCGGCGAGCAGTTCCTCCTCGGGCATGGCCTGGAGCAGTTCCTGGGCCGCCTCCTGGGGCGTCCCGTGCACCTGGTGGTGCTGGAGCAGTTGCGCCACCGCGCGCTGGTACTCCTCCCGCGTGACGGCCACCACCCGTGTGCCGCGCGCCTCCACTTCGGCCGCGTACACAACAAGCACCGGCCGCAGCGCCCTCGGCGCCGCGCGAGCCTCGCTCTCCGCCGCCTCCTCCCCCGCGCGCCCTTCCCCTGCCCTCCTGCCCGCCGCGGGCCCCTGCGTCGCGCATGCCGCGTGAAGGAAGAGGACGATGAGCCAGAGGGCCCCCGCCGACGCCCACGGTGGCGGCCCCCGCCTCCGGGCCTCGCGCTGTGTTCCGCCGCCCACCCCCACTGCAACCGCGGGACTCGGGTGCTTACCAAACATGACGCTTTCCTCCCCCGGGAACATTGACCCAGGAGGATAGGGATGCGGAACGGCCAACCATACATGGGGGCTCCGCAAGGATTCACAGTCTCAGCGACCTCTCCCGCGGGACCCTGGACGCAGGCCGAAAATCCCATCGCGCCCAAAACGGCACGCCTGACGTTTCAGGTCGTTTTCGGCCCCCTACTCCGAGCATGAGGTAAATCGAAGAAGAAGAGCCCCGACGATGCCTCTCGCGCCAACGACAACCAAGAGCACGAGGTGACGTACTGGTGCGCGAAGTCCGGTTGCACGCCGACGGAGCTGCGCGAGGCCGTCCGGAAGGTCGGCGTGAGTGCCGCCGCCGTGGAGGCGTACCTCAAGAAGAAGTAGGCCTTCCTCGGCAGTCGCACAGGACATTCATCAGCGGAAGGAGAACTCAAGATGGCTCGTATTGATCCCGACAAACGGGAGACCTGCCCCCGAGGTCGCTGAATTCGTGCGTCTCGCGGCTGGCGCAGTCAGCGGCACGGTGCGGCACACCTCTGACCTCTATGCTCACGAGGGCGAGGAGCGATTCCCGCGTGCGCTCCGCGGCCGACAAGGCGCTCGAATGCAAGGCCATCCGTCCTTCGCAACCGCCGCCGCTCCAGCCCCAACAGTCCGCGCTTCCGGTCTGGATAAGATGCCTTTGAGCCGGAAGAACTCCATGAAGAAGGCGTCGAGCTCTTCACCGAACGCGGGCGCACGGGGTCGACGTGGAGGTGCCATCGTCACGCCCCCGGACACGGCTTCTCGTTCGCACGCAAGGCCAAACGCCCCGCTCACATCACCGCGGACGCGCCCTCCATCTCCAGCACGCGCCGGTCGAAGAAGCGCAGGGCCTCGCGCAGGTCGGACGAGGCCGCCTCCACCGGTGCGTTGCGCGCGCTGTGCAGCCGCGACTGCGCCTCGCTGAGCGCCTTGCGTCCCCGCTCGCTGCCGGGCGAGCGCCGCGCCTCCTGCAAGTCCATGGACACGTGCAAGAGCGAGGTGAGCTCGCGCAGCACCACGTCCTCCTGCAGCTCCGGCGTCTTCGCCAGCGCCGCGAAGCCCCGCCGCGAGGACTCCAGGTCCCCCAGCGCCGCCTGCACCGAGGACAGGTGCGCGGTGAAGCGCAGCGCGTGCCAGCGGGACACCCGCTCCAAGAGGCCAATCGCCTCGGAGAGGTTCACCCGCGCCGCCTCCAGCGCCCCGAGCGCCACCAGCGCCCGGCCCCGCTCGCCCAGGGCCACGCCCTCCACCAGGCGCATGCCGAGCTGCCGGCCCATCATCACCGCCTCGCCCAGGTGCTCGCGCGCCTCCGCCGCCCGCCCCGCCGCCAGGAGGAAGCAGCCCAGGTTCACCCGCGCCAGCGCATGCCCCGAGCGGTCTCCCACCCGCGCCGCCTTCTCCATCGCCTCTTCCAGCAGCGTCACCGCCTCGGCCGTGTTGCCCTGCTCGCCAATGGCCATGGCGTAGTTGGCCAGGAAGCCCACCTCGTAGGCCACGTCCCCCATGGCCCGGAACAGCTCCAGCGCCGAGCGCAGGTGCGGCAGGGCCGCCTCCGCCCCGTTGCGGCCCAGCTCCAGGATTCCGAGGTTGCCCACCGCGTACGCGTCCAGCCACCGGTCCCCCGGCGTCGGCAGATCCAACGCCTCCTGGATGAGCGTCCACGCCACGCCCAGGTCGCACTCGTCCCGGGCCACGATGCACAGGTCCACCAGCACGCGCTTGAGCCGGTCCACCGCCTCCAGCTCCGCGAACAGGGTCCGCGCCTCGCCCAGGTCCCCCCACGCGGCCGACAGGCGGCCCTCGCCATGGTGGGTGCGACCCCGGACGGCGAGCGCATCCGCGCGCAACAACGGGTCCACCTCCACCGTCGCCGCCAGCTCCAGCGCCCGGTTGAGCCGCGCGAGCGTGATGCCCACCGGGCCCCGCGTCGTCACGTCCGGATCCAACGCCACCAGCGCGCCCAGGGCCCGCTCGAGCGTGGCCGTGGTGACCGGCGTCACCGACAGGGCGTTGTCGCACGCGGCCAGGAGGTTCTCGCGCTCGAGCGCCAGCCGACGGAAGGCCAGCTCCCCATCCAGGCCGCGGCGGCGCTGGCTCAGGCCCCGGGCCAGCTCCAGGTAGTAGCCCGCGTGGCGCGCCGCGAGCATCGCCCCCTCGCCCCGCTCCGCCAGCCGGGACGAGGCGTACTGCCGGATGCTCTCGTACATGCCCAGCCGCAGCTCGCCCGTGAGCCCGTCCGGCGTGAACGCGCGCAGGAGCGACTTGGAGCGCAGCGAGTGGATGATCTCCAGCACGTCCGGTCCGCCCGGCGGAAAGAGCAGCACGGACTCGGCGGACTCCAGGGTGAAGCCGCCTCGGAACACCGAGCACTGCGCCAGGGCGGCGCGCTCGGCGGGCTCCAGCAGGTTCCACGACCAGTCGATGGCGCCCCACAGCGTGTTCTGCCGCGCCGAGCCGTCCCGCCGGCCCCCGCGCAGGAGCTCGAAGCGGCGCGACAGCCGCTCTTGAATCTGGCTCACGCCCAACAGGTTGGTGCGCGCCGCCGCCAGCTCGATGGCCAGGGGAATCCCGTCCAGCTTGCGCACGATGTCCGCCACCAGCGGGGCCTCGGCCGAGGTGAGCTCGAAGGAGCCTCGCACCGCG
This sequence comes from Archangium primigenium, assembly GCF_016904885.1. Taxonomy (NCBI): domain Bacteria; kingdom Pseudomonadati; phylum Myxococcota; class Myxococcia; order Myxococcales; family Archangiaceae; genus Melittangium; species [Archangium] primigenium. The sequence continues at coordinate 1,034,677 of NZ_JADWYI010000001.1, read as the reverse complement.
CGCGTCCGGTCGATGAACAGCTTCACCGCGCCACACGCGAGCAGCACGTCCAGCCGCGCCTCGTCCTCCTCGGGGATGCCCAGGGGCTCCAGGTCCACCACCCGCTCGGCCGGCAGGCACAAGGCCTCGCGCGAGGTGACGAGGAAGCGGGCCTGGGGCGCCAGTTCCCGCCAGCGGCCCAGGGTGGCCGGCATGTGCTGGATGACGTGCTCCACGTTGTCGAGCAGCACCAGCACGTCCCCGCGTCCGGCCAGGGCGCGCCCGAGCCGATCCGCCGGCGCGCTGTCCTCGCCGCTGCGCGTGAGCGCCACGCCCAGCACCCGGCCCACCGCGTGGCAGATGTCATCCACCGTCGTGGCGTCCGACAGCTCGCACAACCAGACGCCGCCCTCCCACTCCCCGGCCTCCAGGTTGCCAAAGCGCGTGGCCAGGCGGCTCTTGCCCATGCCCCCCGGGCCCAGGAGCGTGACGAGTCGGCAGCCCCCGGTGAAGCACAGCCGCAGCCGCGCCAGCTCCTCGCTCCGGCCGATGAACTCCCCGGACTCGCCGGGCAGGTTGCCGCGCCGGGCACGGGGCGCGCGCAGGGCCTCGAAGCGCCGGTCCGCCAGGGGCGCCGGCAGCACCTCCACGAGCGGCACGGGCTCCTCGATGCCCTTGAGGTGGTAGTCACCCAGCGAGCGCACCGCGGGGCCGCCCAGGGAGTCCCAGGCGTCCGCCACCCGGGACCACGCGCTCGCGCTCACCAGCACCTGGCCGCCATGGCCCGCCGAGGCGACCCGCGCCGCCACGTTCACCATGCGACCAAAGTAGTCCGTCCGCCCGGTGCGCTCATCCTCGCGGCCCTCGGGCTCGCCCAGGTGCACGCCCATGCGCACCCGCAGGCCCCGGTGCAGCAGGACGCCCCGCGCATTGCGCTCCTCGCGCGCATCCGGCTCGCGCAGCACCGTCTCCGGCCAGTCCGCCTCGAGCAGCGCCCGTTGGGACTCCAGGCACCAGCGCACCGCCTCCACCACCGAGGCGAACGCCACCATGAAGGAGTCGCCCTGGGTCTTCACCTCGTAGCCGCCCAGCTCCCCCATCAGCCGCCGCAGCACCTGGTTGTGCACGTCCAGGGCCGCGCCCATGTCGGCGTTGCAGCGCTCCCACAGTCGGGTGGAGCCCTGCACGTCCGTGAAGACGAGGGCCACCGTGCCCGTGGGTGCCTGGATCCGGGGTGCCGTCACCCTCTCCTCCCCCGACGTGCCGATGGCGCTGGTCTGTGGAAACATGCGCAAAACGGTCCCCATCACCCGCTCCCTCGCCTCGGGGCATGATGTGCATGGGGCACGGCATCGGCGCCCCCCGGGCTGACGCATCCGTGCACCAGCGCACGAATCACGACGCCCAGGTAGTCACGGGGGATACACGCGCCAACCCCTGCGGGGCCCGGGCCGGGGTCCGGCGCGGGGGAGGAGCGGCGCGGCGGTCGTCAGCCCGCTCGCTCGTCGCGCAGCAACCCCCGGACCGCGAGCGCCCCGGCCATGAGGGACAAGCCCCGGATGAGGATTTCCACGCCCACGATCAGGCCGAGCACCCAGAACGACGCCGTGGGCAGTCGCAGGAAGAGCAGGGCCCCCAGGGCCACGGACACCGCGCCATAGGCGAGGTCCCACCCCCAGCCCGGGTGGCGGTCCGACACGGCGGTGATGCCACGGAAGAAGCCGCTGGCGAGGAAGTACGCGGCGATCATCAGGCTGAGCGCCACCAGGCCCGCATCGGGTTGGGTCAGCACGAATCCACCCACCAACAACGACAGGATGCCGCTGAGCACGAACAGCAGCGAGGGCCCCGTGTCCCGCGCGCGCACGCCCTGGACGATCTCCAGCACGCCCGCCGCGCCCAGGAGCACACCATAGAAGAGCACGGACACGAGGCTCGTCCAGGCCACCGCGCCCAGGGCCAGCACGCCGAGCAGGGTGACCAGCAGGCCCATCACGAAGGGGCCCTCCCAGATCGCCGTCATGCGGTCACGGCGGGAGGGAGGAGTGGGCGGGAAGTCGGATTGGGCCATCGGACGAGCCTCCAAGGGGACGGTGCGGGTCCCCTTGAAGCTGGGCGTCCGTTGACCACCGGACAAGGGAAGCGGCGGGCCCGACGGGCGCCCGGGCTCCGTGGGCCGGGCGCCGAGCGGGCATGACCGGGCCCGCTAACGCCGCGCGGGTTTGAGGCGCTGGGCGCCCTCGGGCAGCGCCTCCTCGTCCCGGTGGGTCTCGTCCCGCGCGTCGCGCACCACCTGCACGCCTCCGGAGTCCGCGAGCAGGCTGCGCCAGGCGCCCTGGGGCGCGAGGTCATCCGCCTCCCGAGGCCCCCACGTGCCCGGCTCGTATTCGTACACGCGGCTGCCGTCGCCGAGGATGGGGTCCACCACGCGCCACGCCTCTTCCACAGACTCCTGGCGCGCGAAGAGCGAGACGTCCCCGCGCATGGCATCCCCGAGCAGCCGCTCATAGGGCTTCACCGCCACGGCCATGTGCTGGCTGGCCACCAGGTCCACGTCCTCGCCCTCCATGGTGGTGCCGGGCTTCTTGGCCCGGGCGCCGATGGAGATGCGCACGTCCGGCCCGAGCCGGAAGCGCACGAAGTTGGGGGACGTCTGGGTGGGCTCCTCGAAGATGGGCCGGGGCGGGTGGTTGAGCTCCACGAACACCTCGGTGGCGTCGGTGGGCAGGCGCTTGCCGGCGCGGATGTAGAAGGGCACGTCCGCCCAGCGCCACGAGTCGATGAACAGGCGCACCGCGGCGAACGTCTCCACCGTCGAGTCCTTGGCCACGCCGGGCACGTCCCGGTAGCCCCGGAACTGGCCGCGCACCACGTCCTCGGGCGACAGCCCCCGCATGGCCTTGAAGACGCGGGCCTTCTCGTCGCGCAGGGCCTCGGCGGACGAGCAGAAGGGCGCGTCCATGGTGAGCAGCGCCACGATCTGCAAGAGGTGGTTCTGCAGCACGTCGCGCACCGCGCCCACCTCGTCGTAGAAGGCGCCCCGTCCCTTGATGCCGAAGCTCTCCGCGAGCGTCACCTGCACGCTGCGCACGTGCTGCCGGTTCCAGATGGGCTCGAGGAACACGTTGGCGAAGCGGAAGAAGAGCAGGTTCTGCACCGGCTCCTTGCCGAGGAAGTGGTCGATCCGGAAGATGGAGGACTCGGGCAGGAAGCGGTAGAGCGTCTCGTTGAGCGCGCGCGCCGAGGCCAGATCCCTCCCGAAGGGCTTCTCCACCACCACCCGCGCCTCGGACAGACAGCTCGCCTTGGACAGTCCCTCCACCACGGTGCCGAACAGGCTCGGGGGGATGGCCAGGTAGTGCAGGGGCCGCCGTGCGTCGCCCAGCTCCTTCTTCACCCGCGCGAAGGTGTCCGGCTCGCGGTAGTCCCCGTCCACGTAGTGGAGGAGCTCCAGGAGACGCGGCAGCGCGGCCTCATCCTTCTTCTCGCCATGCTCGCGGATGCTGTCCCGGGCGCGCTCCTTGAGCTTGTCCAGGGTCCAGCCCGCCTTGGCCACGCCGATGATGGGGAGGGACAGGTGTTCGCGGGCCACCAACGACAGGAGCGCGGGGAAGATCTGCTTGTAGGCGAGGTCTCCCGTGGCTCCGAAGAAGACCAGCGCGTCCGAACGGGGCTTGTCACCCATGGTGTCATCCGCCTCCCTTCATCTTCTTCTCCAGGTGGCCGCCGAAGGCGAAGCGCATGGCGGACAGCAACTTGTTGGAGAAATCCGCCTCGCCCTGACTGGTGAAGCGCGAGTACAGGGCGCTGGCGAGCACCGGTGTCGGCACGCCCTCGTCGATGGCGGCCTGCTGCGTCCAGCGTCCCTCGCCCGAGTCGGACACCCGGCCGGAGAAGTCGCCCAAGCCCGGGCTCTTGTGCAGCGCCTGGGCGGACAGGTCGAGCAACCACGAGCCGATGACGCTGCCGCGCCGCCACAGCTCGGTCACCTCGGCCAGGTCGAAGTCGTACTGATACGCCTCCGGCTCGCGCAGGGGCGCCGTCTCCGCGTCGGCCGTGGGCGGACTCTTCCCCACGTTCGCGTGGTGCAGGATGTTGAGCCCCTCGGCATAGGCGGCCATGAGGGCGTACTCGATGCCGTTGTGCACCATCTTCACGAAGTGGCCCGCCCCATTGGGACCGCAGTGCAGCCAGCCCTGCTCCGCGGGGCTCGGAGGGCCCTCCCGGCCCGGCGTGCGGGACTCGGCCTCCACGCCTGGCGCCAGCGCGGCGAAGACGGGCTCCAACCGGCGCACCGCCTCCGCCTCGCCGCCAATCATCAGACAGTAGCCGCGGGCCTGGCCCCACACGCCACCACTCACGCCCGCATCCACATAATGGATGCCCCGGCCCTTGAGCTCGGCCGCGCGGCGCAGATCGTCCCGGTAGTGGGAGTTGCCGCCCTCGATGATGGTGTCCCCGGGCTGGAGCAGCGCCGCGAGCTTCTCCAGCGTGCCGTCCACCACGGCCGCGGGCAGCATCAACCACACCGCGCGGGGCGCCGGCATCTGGCGCACCAACTCCTCCAACGCGTGCGCGCCCCGGGCGCCGTCCTTGGCGAGCGAATCGACGCTCTCGGCGCGCGTGTCATGGACGACGCACGTATGCCCGGCCTTGAGCAGCCGCCGCACCATGGCGGCGCCCATGCGGCCCAGTCCGATCATTCCCAGTTCCATCTCCCCGCCTCCATCCCGCCCGGGCCGTGAGTGCGCGCGACGAGCCTGCTCGCCCGTCCGCTCTCCCGAGGACCCGTGCCGCCCGGGAGCCTCTCTCAAGCTGCACATGGCACGCGGCCTGGACAGGCCAGTCCACTGGTCCATGGGCCAGACGGACAAGCGGCCCAGGCTCTCCTGGTTGCCACCCTTCCCACCCGTCTCCAGGTTCAATGCCATATGTCCGGGCCCATCGAGGACTACGCGCTGATCGGAGACACCCAGACAGCGGCCCTGGTGGGCCGGGATGGCTCCATCGATTGGTTGTGCCTGCCCCGCTTCGACTCGGGCGCGTGCTTCGCGGCCCTGCTCGGCAAGCCCGAGCATGGGCGGTGGAAGCTCGCGCCCTCGTGTCCGGGACAGGTGACGGCCACGCGGCGCTACCGTCCGGACAGCCTGGTGCTGGAGACGGAGTACACCACGCCCGAGGGCGTGGTGCGGGTGGTGGACTGCATGCCGCCACGCGATCGCACGCCGGACGTGGTGCGGGTGGTGCAGGGCATCCGGGGGCGGGTGTCCATGAACATGCAGCTCGTCATCCGTTTCGACTACGGCTCGGTGGTGCCCTGGGTGACGCGCGAGACGGGTGAGCTGCGCGCGGTGGCCGGTCCGGACGCGCTCAGCCTGTTCACGCCCGTGGCCGTGCATGGCCACCACCTCACGACGGTGGCGGACTTCACCGTCTCCGAGGGCCAGAGCGTGCCCTTCGTGCTGCGCTGGCACCCCTCGCACGAGCCCGCGCCGCCGCCGCTCGATGGCCTGGAGGCGGTGGAGGACACCGTGGCGTGGTGGAAGGACTGGTTCAGCCACTGCACCTACCAGGGCGCGTGGCCGGAGGCGGTGCGCACCTCGTTGATGACCCTCAAGGCGCTCACCTACGCGCCCACGGGCGGCATCGTGGCGGCGGCCACCACGTCCCTGCCCGAGCGGCTCGGGGGCATGCGCAACTGGGACTACCGCTTCTGCTGGCTGCGCGACGCCACCTTCACGCTCTACGCGCTGACCCTGGGCGGCTTCCGCGAGGAGGCCGAGGCCTGGCGCTCGTGGCTGATGCGCTCGGTGGCGGGGGACCCCGCCAAGCTTCAAATCATGTACGGCGTGGGGGGCGAGCGCCGCCTCACCGAGCGCACCCTGCCGTGGCTGCCCGGGTATGGCGCGTCCAAGCCCGTGCGCACGGGCAACGCGGCCGTGGACCAGTTCCAGCTGGACGTCTACGGCGAGGTGATGGACGCGCTGCACCAGGCCCACCGCATCGGCCTGCGCGATGACCCGCGGGCCTGGGACGTGGCGCTCGTGCTGATGGACTTCCTGGAGTCCGGCTGGCGCAACCCCGACGCGGGCATGTGGGAGGTGCGCGGCGACCTGCAACACTTCACCTATTCCAAGGTGATGGCGTGGGTGGCGTTCGACCGGGCGGTGAAGGCGGTGCAGCGCCAGGGCATGCAGGGCCCGGCGGAGCACTGGATGAAGGTGCGCGACCTCATCCACCAGGAGATCTGCCAGAACGCCTATGACGCCGACCGGGGGTGCTTCACCCAGGCCTACGGCACGAAGAGCCTGGATGCGAGCCTGCTGCTCCTGCCGCTGGTGGGCTTCGTCTCCCCGAGGGATCCGCGCATGGTGGGCACGGTGCGGGCCATCGAGCAGGAGTTGCTGGAGGACGGGCTCGTGCGGCGCTACCACACGCACGAGACGGACGACGGCCTGCCCCCGGGCGAGGGCCGCTTCCTGGCCTGCTCCTTCTGGCTCGCGGACAACTACGTGTTGCAGGGGCGGCGAGACGAGGCCGTGGCGCTCTTCGAGCACCTGCTGAGCCTGCGCAACGACGTGGGGCTCCTGGCCGAGGAGTACGACCCGGTGTCCCGGCGCCAGCTGGGCAACTTCCCCCAGGCCTTCTCCCACGTGGGGCTCATCAACACGGCGTTCAACCTGGAGCGCCACCAGGGCCCGGCCGTCCACCGAAGGGAGAACCACATCGGGGCAGCAGAGCAGCCCGCCCCCCCGCCGTGAGGGCTCCCGGGGTCAGGCCACGTTCCTGAGCTCCAGGGAACGAAGCCAGTCCCGCGCATGCGCCGCGATGATCTCCGCGCAGTTGGAACCATTGACGACGGCGCGAGCCCCCCGGAAGTCCACGCGGGAGCCATTGATGTACGCGGACAGCTTCTTGCCGCTGAAGCTGCCCGTCCGCATGCCATGCACCAGGATGAAGAGTGAGATGTCCGGCCGCAGGACCAGGTCCGGATTCTTCAGCAGGTCCATGCCCAGCAGCTTGGAGTACTTCTCGTAGTTGTAGTTCCAGGTGAGCTGGACGTAGCCACGGCCGTAGTAGGGGTAGTACCGCAGGTTGTTCTTGCGGTGTGCCTCGGCCTTCGAGCCGAGGTACTCGGCCTCGCGCAGCGGCTTGAAGGTATTGCCCGTCTCGTGTTGCACCGTGGCGAGCACGTAGGCGATCTGCGCCGCCATCGTCACGCCCTGACGCACACACTCATCGCGGATGGCCCTCACGGTCCCCGAGCGGTCCGCGCCCGCGAACGTGGGAAGCGCGACCTTGTCCCCCGCCGCCTTGGTTCCCGCCACCTTGGTTCCCGGAGTCGACCCCGTCCGGTTGGGGAAGCCACTGGCCACGAGCGGGGGCGTGACGTCCACGGGCGGCGTCTGGGCGGGCCTGGACTCCGGCGTGTGGACGGCGGGGCCTCGGCTGAAGGTGACGGCGTTGCCCACGGTGACGTACTTCGTGCCGTACTTGGTGACGACATCGCCTTCCAGTCGCCCATCGGCCAACCGGTGCAGGCCCATCATCCGTCCCCCCGCGGGGTCATGCGCGAGGTAGTCGCCCTCCTGGGTCCGGCTCGTCACCAGGACCCAGTGGTCCCCCTTCTTGTCATGTTTGCCCGATCGCCCGGAGTCTGTCTTCGTGTAGTAGTCCACGTGGACGACGACGGGCCGCCCCGCCTTCAGCTCCGCGTCGATCTTGTCCGACTTGGCCTCGAAGATGCGGTACAGGTCGACCGGCGGGCTGACCAGGGTGCCCATCAAATCCCAGTCCTTGATGGAGCCCCCCGACGTGAAGCCGCCCTTCTTCTTCATGAACTGAGCCATCTCGTCCGGAGTGATCGCCCGGCCCGTGATGCCACTGAGCGCCATGGTGACCGCCGTCATGGCGCACCCAATCTGGCTGACGTTCTGCCCCGAATCACTGGCGATGACGATGTTGCCCCAGGTCTCGAGCTTGCCCGTGGTCGAGTTGTTGCCCTGGGCATACAGGGGGTAGCCATCACGCACGGGGAAGCTCCGACCGTTCTTGACGAACGCCCCGCTCCCCGCGGGCGTGCTCGGCGCCACGGAAGGCTGAGTGCCACCGGGAGACGCGGGCGCCTTGAGGGCCTTGAGCGCCTTCCACGTGTTCGGGCCCACGATCCCGTCCGGAGTCAGGTGGTGCGCGCGCTGCCACTCGACCACCGTGGCCTCCGTGATCTGCCCGAACAGGCCATCCGCGCGCACGCGCAACACGGTCTGGACCCACTTGACGTCATTGCCCGCGCTGCCCTCCTTGATGTTGCGCGACCCCAGGGCGATGCCGTCCTTGTAAGGCTCGAAACCAGAGGGCTTGTGCTGGGCCTTGGGTGTGCTCTTGGCCACTGGCAAGGAGGGCACGACAGGCGCGGCTCCTGGCTTGCTCGTGATCTTCGTGAGGCCCCAGGACGCCACCGAGTCATACAAGGACTTCTCGGAGGACACGGACACGTGCGCATGCTTGGTGTGCGCGTTCGCGCCGGTGTAGCGGGTCGGGGCCCAGGCCGCCAGCTTCGGCTTGGCATACGAGCGCCAGATCTGCCGGTTCCAGATGATGTACTTGATGCGAGGGTCCTGGCGTTTCACCAACTGGGCCACGAACGCATCCATGTCCGCGCCGTTGCCCGGGTCATGGGTGAAGTCGCGCGCCGTCACCACGCCCTTGCCCGCGTCTTGGACCCAGGGATTGTGGTCGCTGTCCCGCGAGGCGTGAGCCGCGTCTCCAATCCACCCGTCGCTGAGCTTGTCGCGCTTGGGCGAAAGCGCGTTCAGCTCCGCGAGCAATTGATCGAGCGATTTCGCGATTCTGTAGGACATGGTGCGCGACCCCCTGGTGGCTCCTCGCCATCATGGCGAAGCGTGCACGACTCGTCCAGACACCCGCCTCACTCCCCCGTGTTCTCGGGACGCGCGAATCGCTGGGTATCGTAGCGCTGTGTCTTGGGGTTCCAGGTGTGACGAACGGCGAGCTGCCGGGGTTGGCCCTCGGTCCAGGTCACGAAGGCCTCGATGCGTGACAGATCCGGTGTGGCCTCCCAAGCGACAGCTTCCCCCTGGCTGAACGCGCCCTCCAGTTCCTCCGGCGCCGAGAAGCGACCCTGGGCGTCCATCTTCACCAGGGTGAAAGTGACCTGTGGGCACGCGCCACACGTGCCCGTTCCCAGCAAGGACTGCATGCCCTCGGTCACCTCGAGGAGGTGCAAGCCCGGAGGGCGCTGGGTGTGCATCAACACGCGCGTGCCGCTGTCCCGCGTGTCCAGCAGCGCCTGGTCCCGGCGCGACACGGTCCAGAAGCCCACCCCGCCGGTGACATCCACCCGCGCCGGAACCGACAGGACCTCGATGTCCTCCAGGGCCGCTTGCGATTCCTGACGGGACAGGTCGACGCCCACCTCCACGGGACTGGGCTGGTTGGGCGCATACTGGTAACCCACCGCCGGGTTGAGCCAGACCGCGAAGGTCTGAACGTCCGGGGACGGTTGGTAGGAACCGCGCTCGTTGGCCTTCAGGGCCCGCTCGAACAGATCGGGCCAGGCCCCCCAGCTCACCGGGCGCGCGAGGGTCACCGCATGGAAGGTGCTGGGATCACCGAAGCGTCGGGTTTTCGAGGAAGACAGGAATGTCTCCAGTTTGCCCTTGCCCTCGTCGGCATCGACGACGTCCACGAGCACCCGGAGTGAGCGCAGGGGCGCCTCGGCCGAGCGGGGAAAGGCACTGGCCGGGATGAGCGCCTCGAAGCGGTAGCCGCCCGCCATGGGCTCGTAGCGGACGGTCCCCACCGAGCCCTTCTGCCCGAAGCGCACGAGTGGTCCGGACATCAGTCCGTACTGAGCGAGGAACGGGCGGACGAGCTTCTTGCGCCGCTCCGTCTGGGCCTTCCACCAGGCGCGGCACGCCTCGGGCGAGCCCTCGGTGACGACCTCGGTGTCGCCACACGTCTCGGCGGTGGGCACCGTGTGTTCACCGAACTGATTGACGAAGGCCAGGGGCGGCAGCTCTGGCTGGGGCAGGGCGAGCCAGACCTCCACATGGTCGAGGTTGACCTGCTCGGGCGTCTTGGAGAGCAGCACGCGATCGTCCAGGATCTCTCCCGCCACGGCCAATCCCTCCCGCCCCAGGGCGACCCACACCTTGCCGGAGAAATCCTGGGGAGAGGAGACCTTGGCGCTGCCCGCCACCTGATTGTCCGCGCCCAAAGTGACGGAGGGGGCCGACGTCCACTCGTCGAGCTTTCCGTCCACCTTGAAAGCGGAGGGAAGGCCCTCGTGGAGCAGGAAATCACGGGGCGCGGAGGCGGGAGCCGTCGTGGGCGCGGCGCCCAGAAGAAGCAGGGACGTGGTCGTGAGCAGCAGGGACAAGGTGAACCTCCCGCCTTGTTTTCTAGCACTCTCCTCCACGATATCGATAGGTTGGAGGCACTCCCCTCCGCAGACGTCGAGGTCTTCCCATGCGTCCGTCCCGCTGGTTGCACGCCCCCCTCACCGCAGCGCTCGTGCTGACGGGCTGCAAGTCCAATCCCCCGGCCGCGTCGTCCACCGGGTCCGCGACGGCCCCCACCCCGCCCGGGGCGAGCACCGCGTCCGCCGCGCCCGCCCCCACGCCTCGCGCCGCCGCGACCCCCGCGCTCTGGTATTTCCGGCCCGTGGACACCCAAGTCTGTGAATGGGTGAAGCAGCCCCTGCCCTCGGGCGAGCGCACGTCGGTCACCTTCAACGCCGAGTGCAATGAATCACAGCCGTCCTGGAATCCAGACGGCGGCGAGGGCCTGGTGTTCAGCCCGGGTGGCAGTGACGGCCCTCCCCGCGCCTGGCGGGTGGATTTCACGAGCAAGCGCGTCACGCCCCTGGAACTCGGAGGCCTGCCGGGGGGCAAGACCGCGACGGCGGGCGCCGAGCAGCCGTCCATCAACAGGCTCGCTTTCGATCTCCAGGGCCGGCCCGTGGCAATCATTAGCGACCTGCATGCCCGGCGCGCGCTGGACAAGGGTCCGGACTCGCGGCGCGCCATCACGTTCGAGGGTCAGTCTTACCCCGTTCCCCAGGGCAAGGGCACGCCGGGCCTGGCGGTCGCGTACCGGTGGGAAGACGGCGGATGGAAGAACGTCGAGGCCAAGACCACGCTGTCGGACTCGGAAGACTCGCTCGATACCCGGGTGCTCGACACGGTCAAGACCCTGCCCGAGCAAACGCTCATGATGTTCGGAGAGCTGCCCGGACAGGATGCCCCGCCCGCGGTCGTGAGCACGATGGATGCGGCGTTCGCGCTCGAGGCCGCGCCAGGCCGGTGGCGGGTGTTGACCACACCGGGCGGTCCGCTGGTCTATCGCGGCGTGAGTGATCCGGAGGACGGGTCGCTTCATGCCTCCTCCCCGGTGCGCTGGGTGCAAGAAGACAAACCCGTGGCGGTGGAGGGACTGACCGCGGTCGAGGACGAGCGGCTCGGCTTCCAGCAGCGCGGCCCCCTGCTGCTCGTCTTCTCCCTCGCGGGAGACGCGCGCGCCGCGCACGTGCTCGACACCCGGACGAAGAAGCAGCTCGTGCAGATCAAGGACATCGAGTCGGCGGCCCTCTGGCCCGAGCCCTCCAAGGAGTAAGCCGTGAAGCCAGGCCCCTGGAGTCCCAGAACACTCGCCGTGTGTGCGCTGCTGTCTGGCGGGCCCGCGAGCAGCGCGCCCGCGCCCTTCACCGGCCCCGCGGTCGCCTACCTGAAGGCCTCGGGCGAGGCGACGTGCGCGTGGATGCGCCAGCCCCTGCCCACCGGTCCCGCCACCCCGGTGTTCACCTTCGACGCCGCCTGCGCGCAGTCGGTGTTCGCCTGGAGCCCCGATGGCAAGCAGGGCGTGGTGCTCGACTGGCCCCTGGGCGGCGGGCAGCAGCGCCTCTGGGCGGTGGACTTCGCCACGAGGAGCGGCAAGGCCGTGGACCTCAAGGGTCTGCCCGCGGGCACGGGCAAGCCCGAGGGTTTCATGATCTTCCAGGTGAACTTCAACGTCGAGGGGCAGCTGATCGCCCTGTTGATGGACGCGGAGAACAAGCCCGAGGACGACACGGGCCCCCTGGGCCTCACCTTCGAGGGCAAGCGCTACCCCGTGGCCGAGGCGGAGCGCTGGCGGCGGATGTGCCTGGCGTACCTGTGGGATGGCACCGGGTGGAAGCGCGTCGAGCAGAAGCTGCTCGGCTCGCCGCTCGAGCTGTCCGCGCGGCGCTCCATGTATGACCCCACGCCCGAGCGGACGGAGACGGTGGTGGGCGCGCCCGCCTCGAAGGCCCAGGCCCAGCGGCTCACCGCCGCCCAGAAGCCCACGGACCGCTACGGCAAGTGGATGGCGTTCCCCACGCCGGGCGGCCCCCTGCTCTACCGGGCCCGTCAGGAGGACAAGGACGGCACCCCGACCGCCTCCACCCCGGTGCGCTGGGAGCAGGACACCAAGCTCGTGGCTCCCGAGGGCCTGACGCCGCCGCCCGACACCGACATCTCCGTCCTGCTCAGCGACACGTACCTGATCCTCAATGTCTCGGGCGAGCCCAGCATGGCCGCCGTCTTCGACACCCGGACGAAGAAGAACCTCCACACCCTCCAGGCCCCGGGGGATCGCGCGCTGTTCTGGCCCGCCCCCGCCATGAGCTCGGAGACCCCTGATCCCGACGAGGAGCCCCTCCCGTGAAGACCCGTCTGCTGCTGCTCGCCACGCTCGCCACCACCGCCTGCAAGAAGGACCCGCCCCCGGCGGCCCCTCCCCCCGCGCCTCCGGTCGCCGCCGCGCCGGCGCCCGTCGTCGCGAAGGATCCGCTCACCGTGGTGCCTCCGGGCGACGCCGTGCTCTCCTACCTGGAGCCGCGCGAGGGCAAGTGTCTGTGGATCCGCGAGGACGCCGCCGCCCACCAGCGCGCGACCGTGGCCTCGCTCGAGGGTGACTGCAAGGGCGCCCGGCTGTTCTGGAACAAGGATCTCACCCAGGCGCTCGTCTGGTTCGACCCCGAGCACGTGGCCTCCGGTGGTGTCTCCGGCCCCGACGTGCCCGCCCGGAGCTACACGCCCGAGGAGCCCACGCCCGGTGCGACGTCCAGGCTGTATGAAGTCACGGTGGCCTCCGGCAAGGTGCGGCCCATCGCCGCGCCCACGGTGGACGGGCAGCTGTCCGGCTTCGGCTACAAGGGCGCGGACCTCGTCGCCCTGAGCGTGCGGAGCGTGGACGAGCAGGAGATCGCGAAGGATGCCGTCACCGTCGACGGCAAGTCCCTCCCGCTCGACAAGGACGTGGAGGGCGCGCCCGCGCTGGCCTTCGCCTACCGCCTGGAGGGCGATGGCACCTGGAAGCGCGTGGAGGTGAAGGCCACGGGCGAGGGCTCGGACTACGCCCCGGGCGCCACGGTCCTGGAGCACGCCAAGGGCCTGGGCCTCACCACGGACGAGCTGCTCGACTCGCGCCAGAGCACCGACGGGACGGAGCCCTCCGCCGAGCTGCTCGCCCGACTCCAGCCGCTGCGGCCAGCCTCCGTGCTCCAGGGCAAGGCGGAGGACGGCGACGGGGAGTGGAGCCACGTCACCACCCCCGCGGGGGCCTACGACGTCTGGCGGACCAACGTCGAGTTCTCCTTCCCCACGGGGCACATCGTGCTCGAGCAGGGCGGGGAGCTGAAGCCCGTGAAGGACCTGGGCTTCACGGAGTCGGACTTCGTGGCCGTGGTCGCGCGCGGCCCCTTCCTGCTCGTCTCCGCCGACAGCGTGGGCATCCGTCCCCGGCTCTATGATCTGCGCACCGGGGCACGCGTCTTCCACTCCGACGCCGCGCGCCTGGCCACGTTCTGGCCCACCGCCTCGCGCTGACCCGTCCGGCACCGGGCGGTGGGCTCAGCGGCCCCCGCCCGGAAGCACGCCCAGCCGGGCCAGCTCCTCGGCGGACACGGGCGTCACGTCCTCCCCCCCCGCGCCGCACCGCACGGCCCCGGCGCGCTCCCACTCGCGCGGATCCCTCGGGAACACGAGCAGGCCCGGGGACTCCGGGGTCCCCGGCAGCACGAACCACCGCTCCGCCGCGTCCTGGGTGTCCGGCAGCCCGAGCAGCACCGCCGCCAGGCGCTCGGGCGCCACGCCCGCCTGGGACTGGAGCCCGGCGAACCGGCACAGCCGCTCGGCCTCGTCCCGCTCGCTCGCCCTCTGCTTCATGCGGGCCCAGCTCGATTCCACCAGGGGCTCGCGGGTGGTCAGCAGCCAGCCCACGTGGTGCGCGGCGCCCACCGTCGCCATGGTCGCGGCGAAGAGCAGCACGAGCAGCGCCAGCAGGGACACGCTCCAGCGCACGGGCCACGCGGGCGCCCCTCTGGCATGCCACCGGCGCCAGAGCGCCCGCAGGAACAGGTGCGACCCCACCCCCAGCGCGGCGCCCACGGCGAGCGTCGCGGCGAGCGAGTCCCATCGCCAGTGGACCAGGGGCAGGACCCGGCCGAGGAAGGACAGCCAGCCGAAGGCGAGCGTGAGCAGCGCGCTGAGCCACCACACCTGGCCCAGCGTCAGCCCGAAACACATCAGGAACATCACGCCCAGCCCCAGGCCCGTCCCCAGGAAGCGCTGGCGGCTCATGGGGGGCCCCGCAGCAGCGCGGCGTGAATCTCCTCGATGGGCACCGCGCGGATGTCTCCATCCGTGAACAGCACCCAGCGCGTGGGCCCGAAGAGCCCCGGCTCGTAGGCGAGCGGCGCCCGGGGCCCGTCCGCCTTCTGGCCCCCCACGTAGATGAAGTGCAGGCCGGACGCGCCCACCACCCGCCAGCGCGCCTCGGGCAGCTCCGGGGACAGGTCGCTCGCCGGGAAGGCCTGGCCATTCCGGGCGGCGTGCACCCAGAGCGCCTCGCGCAGCTCCTCCAGGCGCTGCCGCCGGGCCTCGCGCGCCAGTTCGCCCTCCGCGGGGGGCCCCTCGCGCGTGAGCGTGTAGGTGGTGCCCGTCTTCTCCCAGGCCCCGGGCGTCATCAGCTCCCGGCCCCCAGCGATCATCGACAGGACGAGCTGGAAGCCCAGGGCCCAGAGGAACACCAGGGCCAGCGCGGCGCCGAAGCCCAGCCGGGGCAGGCGCGGCACGTCGCGCCCGAGCCGGTTCCACAGCGCCTTCACCCCGAGCGTGACGAGCAGGAACAGGACCAGGAAGAAGGACACCGACTCCAGCCGGGCCTGGGACAGGTCCGTCAGGTGGAAGAACGGCATGCCCGCCAGGAGCACGAGCGCGCGGGGGTCCATGGCCTCAGAGCGTGAAGGGCACGGCGTGCACGGCGGGCCAGAGCACCCGGGGCTCGCCCTCCTCGGGAACCAGGGCGAAGACGCCGCCCTCCAACAAGCCCTCTTCCTCCAGGGACTCGCGCAGGGTGCGCACGGCGATGTCCACGTCCATCACCCGGAAGTAGACGTTCATCCGGCCTGGCTGGGACTCGGCGCCCTCCACCTCGCCGTTGCCCGTCCACCCGAGCGTGTCATTGAGGAGCGACTCCACCTCGTGGCGCTTCTCGAAGTCCTGCCCCGTGCCCTTGCCCTTGAGCGCGTACTGGAGCACGAGCGGGTGCATCTCCTCCAGGTCCGGGTCCTCGTAGCCCTGGTCCACGAGCGGCTCGGCCAGCTGGGCCACGGCCATGTCCGGGTCCTCCTCGTCCGCGGGCACGGGCACCACCTTCTCCTCGCCCGTCTGGCCGACGGTGCCCCAATGCACGGTGATGGACCGCTCGTGCACCCACGCTTCCCAGTAGCGCAGGGTGTCGCCTTCCTTCTTGTAGAGCCTCAGCACGGGCGCACTGTACACGCTCGGCGCTCCGGGAGCGGTCTGTCCGACACCGATCAAACCGATCGCCCCGGGGACCAGGGTTGTCGCCCCGTTCACGAATGACGCGACGAGGCGCCCCGACAGGGAGTGAGGAGCCGAGCGGGCATTCCTACGCTCGGCTCACACCGACGGGGAGCCCGATGACGACGATGTCCACTGCCA
Organism: Archangium primigenium; assembly: GCF_016904885.1. NCBI lineage: Bacteria > Pseudomonadati > Myxococcota > Myxococcia > Myxococcales > Archangiaceae > Melittangium > [Archangium] primigenium. The sequence goes on along the minus strand of NZ_JADWYI010000001.1, from coordinate 1,018,688 downwards.
GCGACGCTCCAGGGGGGAGCCCTCGCGACAATCCCGTGAACGCCCGGGTGCTGCGCTGGAGCGCCGTGTCGATGCTCACCGTCGAGGCCCTGATGCTCGCGAGCGTCTGGGGAGACTGGGGCCGGATGGGGGCCCTGTTGGGGCTGCTCGGCGTGCGGGTCACCGGCAACCTCTGGGTGCTCGTCTGGGCGCGGTGGACGGGCCGTCCGGACGCCGGGCTGATCATCGCCATGGTGGTCAACATGGTCGTCACCCTGATGGAGGCGCGACAGCTGGAGTGGAGTCTGCTCGCGTGGCTGCACGTGCTCTTCCAGGTGGCGTTCGTCAACGGGCTGGAGGAGCGGGACCACCGCCGCGAGCACCGGCTGGCCATCGCGCTCTACCTGCCGGTGGTGGCCGGGTGGGCCCTGCACGACGGCGTCGAGCCCGTCACGGTGGGCACCGTCAGCCTCCTGGCCTGCCTGCTGTATGGGTATGGCGAGGCGAGCCACCAGATGTTGCTGGCCGCCCTGGAGGACTCGCGCACCCACCTCGACAAGCTCCAGCGCACCCAGGAGCGGCTCCTGGAGCAGGAGACCTTCTCCAGCCTGGGCCGGCTGGCGGCCGGGGTGGCGCACGAAATCAACAACCCCATGGCCTATGTCACCAGCAACATCCGGGGCCTGTGCCGCGACCTGAGCGCGCAGTCCCAGGCGCTGCCGGGGGCGCTGCGCGAGTACGTGGACGAGGTGCTGCCAGAGACACTCGATGGCATCCACCGCGTGAACGCCATCATGGCGGACCTGCGCCGCTTCGCCCAGGGCGACCTGGAGGCGCCCGTGGAGTTCGACCTCAACCGGGAGGTGGCCTCGGTGCTGGACCACTCGCGCGGCGAGCTCGAGGGCCGGGGCCACGTGGTCCTGGATCTGAGTGATCTGCCGCCCCTGGTGGGCCGGCCCCACCAGATTGGCCAGGTCATCGAGAACCTGCTCGACAACGCGGCCCAGGCGCTGCCCCAGCACGGTGGCGTGGTGGAGGTGCGCACCCGGTTCGAGCACGACGAGGCGCTCGTGGAGGTGCGCGACAACGGCGTGGGCATGTCCCCCGAGGTGCGCCGCTCCATCTTCCAGCCCTTCTTCACCACGCGCCCGGTGGGCCAGGGCACGGGCCTGGGGCTCGCCGTGGCCTACGGCATCGTCACCGGCCACGGGGGGCGCATCGACGTCGAGTCGGCGCCCGCCCAGGGCACCTGCGTCACCGTGCGCCTGCCCGCGCGCACCCCGCCGCCCGAGGCCCGCTCCACCCACTGACGCGCGTCACAGGCCGTGCGCGGGGGCGATGACCTTCTCCCACAGCGGCCGGTTGTACTGGTAGCCGTCCCCGACGCCCGAGGCGGGCAGTTGGTAGACGCCGTAGTCCTTGCCCTTGGCGTAGTCGCGGTAGCCCTGGCCCACCTTGAAGAACAGGTCCTGGGCGCCCACGGCGATGCGTTGGGCGAGCGCGGTGGTGGCCGTGCCCGCGGGCATGGCGCCATACGCCACCAGGACGGCGTGGTTGATGAGGTCCGGCTTGAAGCCGTCGTAGGCGTAGAAGGTGGCGCTGCGCTGCCCGGGCGCGTCGTAGGAGTTGAACTCCTTGAGCTGGCCCGTCTTGCCCTTGTTGGGCAACTGCTCGCACCCCTTCACCAGCAGGCCGGAGGGCTCCCCCGTGCTCAGCGCCACGCCCTTGCCGCCGTTCAGGCCGCAGCTCACCGCGCCGCTGAACGTGTCCTCGGCCACCCGCAGGTAGATGTCGAACAGCTGGTCGAGCGCCAGGCCCTTGTAGCGGTAGTTCTGGAGGGCGGCCTGGACCTTCGTGGCGCTCGGGGCGCCCGCGCCGGGCGAGGCGACCGCCGTGTTGAAGACCTTGTGGAGCGTGGTGAGGCCCGCGGCCTGCAACTGCGTCACGAACGCGGCGTGCTGGTAGCCATTGAGGAAGGTGTCCGTGGGCGCGCGCCCGCCCAGGTAGAGCGTGGACACGAGCATCGCGCCCACCATGCCCTCGCGGTAGTTGGGGTTCCAGTCGCGGTGCAGGTTGGTGTCGCCGTCGATGCCCGTGGGCACCGCGCCCCCGAGGTAGCTCGTGTCGGACGTCGTGTACGCCGAGCCCACCAGCGTGGCCTTCATGATGAGGTCGATCTTCTTCACCTCGTCCGCGGTGAGCTGGCTCCACACGCGCGGGGTGAGCTTCGCCAGCGCGAACATGCCCGTCATCATCCGCTCGTGCTGGGCCATGTAGCCGCCGTTGGCGAACGGGTCCCTCCCGCCTCCGAGGACGTGGCGCATCTGCGCCAGCAGCCGCGCATCCGCGCTCGGGTTGCCCTTGAAGGCCGCCACGGCGAGCAGGAAGGACTGGCCCTGGCAGTCCGTGCAGTAGCGCCCGCCGGAGGAATTGGTGCCGAAGCGGCCCAGGGGCGCGGCGAGCGCCAGGTCCACCACCGCCTGGGGCGGGCTCGCGAGCACCGGGGCCGCGAGCGCCTCGGCGCGCGGGCCGGACAGGGGCGGCGCCTCCGCGGCCGACTCGGGGCCACAACCGAGGACGGGAAGCAGGGCGAGCACGGGAAGGACACGGCGCATGGGGCGGCTCCGGGCAAGAGGACCGGGGCGGCATTGAACCATGGAATTCCCGCTCAAATCTCCAGCTCAGGAATTCCGGAGGTCGATGGGCAGGGCGCGGGCCCGGTGGCCGATGGCGTTGTAGACGGCGTTGGCGATGGCGGCGGCCACGCCGGTGATTCCAATCTCCCCTACGGCCTTGGACCCGAGCGGGCCCGCGGCGGGGTCCGGCTCGCCCACGAAGAAGACGTCGATGGGGGGCACGTCCGCCTGCACGGGCACGAGGTACTCGCCCAGGTCCCCGTTGACGAGCTTCGCGGTGCGCGGGTCGACGTGCCCGCCCTCCATCAGGGCCATGCCGAGCCCCATCGTCATGCCGCCGATCATCTGACTGCGCGCCGCCGTCGGGTTGAGGATGCGCCCACAGTCGAACACGCCCACCAGGCGGCGCACGCGGATGCGCCCCAGCTCCTCGTCCACGGCGACCTCGGCGAACTGCGCGCCCCAACTGTGGATGGAGGCGTCCCCCGCGGACTCCGTGCGGATGCCCGCGGGCGAGGTGAAGGCCAGGGCGCCCGTGACGCGGCTGAGGACGGTGGGATGGGTGCGGTGGAAGGCCTCGAGCGGCGTGTCTCCCCGGGCGGCGGCGAGCGCGGCGAAGTCGAGCCCCTCCGAGGGCGCATCCAGGGCCACCACGCGGCCGTCGCGCACCCCGAGCGCCTCGCGCTTGCGGCCGTGCAGGGGCGAGCCCTTGGTGCGGCGGGCGAGGTCCAGCAGCGTGTCACGCAGGGTGGTGGCGGCGCCATGCACGGCGGTGCCCAGCGAGCGCGTGAGCATGGAGCCCCCGGCCATGGCCGAGCGGGGCAGGCGCGTGTCGCCCAGGCGGACGTCGACCTGGGCGGGCGGCACGCCGAGCACCTCGGCGGCGACGATGGCCAGGGCGGTGTAGGTGCCCTGCCCGATGTCCACGCCCCGGCTCTCGACGAAGACGCGGCCCTCCCGGGACACGCCCACCCGGGCCTCGGCGGGCAGCTGACGCGAGGGATACGAGGCCGTCGCCATGCCCAGGCCCACCCATTCGTGCCCCTCGCGCCGGCTCCGGGGCGCGGCGGCGCGCGAGGACCAGCCCATCACCTCGGCGCCCAGGGCGTAGGCCTCGCGCAACTTGCGGCTCGACCAGGGCTTGCCGCTGTGGGGGTCCGTGTCCGCGTGGTTGAGCACGCGCAGCGCGAGCGGATCCACCCCCGCCTTCTCCGCGAGCTCGTCCAGGGCGGACTCGACGGCGAAGCTGCCCGGGGCCTCGCCCGGGGCGCGCATCCACCCGGGCGGGGGGATGTCGAGCGAGGCGACCGAGTTCTCCGCGCGGTAGTTCGGCACGGCATAGGTGGAGAGGGAGGCGCGGGCGCCGGGCTCGCTGTAGATGGAGTCGCGGCTCGTCTCGTTGGCGGACTCATGGACGAGCGCCGTGAGCTTGCCGCTCGGGTCGGCCCCGAGCCGCACCCGCTGGCGAATGGCGGGCCGGTTGCCCACGGCGAGGAAGACCTGGGCGCGCTCGAGGACGAGCTTCACCGGACGGCCCACCTCGCGCGCGGCGAGGGCCGCGAGGGCGGCATGGGGGTACACGGCGATGCGGCTGCCGAAGCCTCCGCCCACGAAGGCCGAGAGCAGCCGGACATGGTCGCGCTTGAGGCCGAACCAGGCCGCCAGCGTGTCCTGGGCCCCGTCCACCCACTGCGAGCCCTCGCGCACGACGAGCCGGTCCTTGCCCTCCCACCAGGCGAGCGTGGCGTGGGGCTCCATGGCGGCGTGGTAGGTGCGCGCGGTGGTGTAGACGGCATCGACGACGAGCGGCGCGGCGGCGAGCGCGGCCTCGGGGTCCCCCCGGTTCGAGTCCCCGCTCATGGCCCGGGACAGGAAGTCCAGGTCGGCCATGCGCTTCGTCTCCCCGGTGGCCAGGGTCCCCTCGGGAGGTGCCTCGTCCTGGTAGGTGACGCGCACGAGCGAGGCCGCGTGACGGGCCGCCTCGCGGGTGGTGGCGACGACGACGGCGATGTGCTGTCCCCGGTAGAGGATGCGGGCGTCCTGCAGGGGCCGACGGCGATGGCCCGCGGCGCCCATCGGGAAGGCCGAGGCCTTCTTGAGCGCGGGGGCGTTCTCGTGGGTCAGCACGGCGAGGACGCCCGGCGCCTTCAGGGCCTCGGTGGCGTCGAGCCGGGAGATCTTCCCCCGGGCGATGGTGGAATCCACGAGGACGGCGTGGGCGAGGCCCTCGGGCACGGCATCGGCGGAGTAGTCGGCGCGGCCCGTCACCTTGGCGATGCCATCGATGCGAGTGGTCGCGGGCCCATCGGTCGGTTGCGCCACGGGAGGGGTCTTCATGAGACCGCGAAAGGTATCACTCGACCTGGGCGCCGGGAGTGGGCCGCTCGATGAGGCCGGAGCGGTCCAACAGTTCGCGCACACGCGCCGTGAAGGCCACGTGCTCGGGGTCCATGGCCGTCATCGCCTCCTCGGAGAGCACGAGCAACCAGCCGAGTTCCCCCACGGGCTCGATGCGCACGGGCGCGGGCAAGGGCGGCAGCCGTCCCTGGCGGCGGGACAGATAGGTCAACCAGCCCACGCGCACCTCGCGTGGACGCTTCTGGATGCGTTCGAGCATCTCATGGGAACCGACCATGGCGAAGTCCGGGTCCCACGCCAGGGCCACGCTCTTGAGCACCTCGACCATCAGCGGAGCGCGCAGCATCCGTTCGCGTTCAGGGCCCTCCTCGGGCGGGTAGATCAAGCACGTGTTTCCTGGTGCATAGGGAGAATACTCACCGCAGTGCAACTCGACACGTGTGCGGAGTTTCTTCGCGTTCCAGACGTTCGCGGAAAAGCCGAGGTCTTCGATGATCCGCTTGGTCGCATCCGTGCGGTTCACCCCGCGAAGGAACATTTTTTCCCAATCCTCGATGCCAGCGGAGACGAGAAAGCCGGGCATCTCTCGCGGGAAGCCCCGTCCCCCGCGATACCATTGAACGAAGGTCGGGTCGCACTCGGCGAGCAGGCGGAAGAAGAACTCCGCGCGCCGGGCACACTCCAGAGCGGTCTCCTTTCGAGGACCCCAGTAGGCCCCCAGGTAATGCCACTCCAACATTCATGCTCCTCACCGCGCAGGCGGCGTATGGCGGATGACGATGTTGTCCCATCCGTTACTCTTGAAGAGTTTGCGAAGAAAATGAACGAACTCTGTTTCAGCCACATGCCAGACCACCGGCACATTCAGCGTCCGAGCGATACCGGATTGGCGTCTGCTCTGCTTGAGTAGATCCTGGAATCCAGAACTCGCCTCGAACCAAGGCTGAATGCTACCGCCCTTCGTGAGGAAGTTCTTGTAGCTGGCGCCCTTGGCCTCGAGCAGTTCTCGGCCGTTGAAGCCATCGAACTCGACCTCCTCCACCATGTACACGTACCAGGAGGGCCTGCCCGTCACCTGCTCCTGGTACTCCCGGGCCTGGAGCGACTCCGTGGTGGGCTTCTTGTATGTCCACGTGCCCGGCCCTCGCGAGGAGGCCGGCGGAGCAGACGCCGCCTGGCCCCTGTCGCGACCCGCCATGTGGAGGACGGACAGGGCACCTGGGCCCATGAGCGCCGGCCGCACCGCCGCCCCTCGAGTCACCCCTCCCGAACTCCAGACAAGCTCACCCCGGGCCGACAGTGACAGCACCGGCGCGCCCAGTCCTCCCAGGCGGCCCACCGTGGCCTCCGCGCTGCCCAGTAGCAGGAGGACATGGGTGGACAGGCGCGCCGCCTCGCGGATCTGCTCCTCGCGAGGCAGGGCCCCATAGCGCGCGAAGTACTCGGGCGAGGAGGCGATGAGGAGCGCCACCGTCTCGGGCAGTTGCGCGAGCCCCTCCACGGTGCGGATGGGATGGAGCATCGTTCGCGCCAGCCCCACCGCCAGCTCGCCCACGGCGTCCTGGGCACCCTCCAGCGCGGCGTTGAGGGGGTCTCGGCCCAGGCCCAACTCCGCCACGGGAGGCCCCTCGGCGCGCCGCAGGGCCCCGGTGACAGGAAAGAAGACGCCCCCGCGTGAGAAGTAGAAGTCCCCCACGCGCAGGGGGCCCACCCGCCATTCGCCCTCGACGAGCGCCACCGGGCCCGCCCGCCCCAGGGATGTGCCGGAGAGCGCATCGGCCCAGTAGCCATCCGGGCGCAGCACCACGAGGAAGTCGAAGCGCTCGGCCCGCCAGCACAGCTCGGCGGCGTCGACCCGCTCACCGCCCTCCAAGCTCTCTCGCAGCAACCACGCGAACACCCGACGCGGTGCGAAGCGCCTCGTGGTGACGGGCGCCTTCGCCAGATGAGACAGGAGCTGGCGCGCCCGCTCCGGCTCGAGCACCCCGCCCACCGGCAGCCGCGCGGAAGCCACCAGTCCACTGGCCTCCTGGACCTCCTGGAAGGCGTCCCGGGTGCGCGAGGGAAAGCCCCCCGCGCCGCCCTCCCCTCGCCCATCCACGCGCACCGGCGCCGTAACGCAGCCCCCGAGCAGCGCGAGCACAAGGAGTAACCCCATTCGGGCCCTCCGGCCCCTTACGGAGGAGCAAGGCATCACTCGACCGGAGCACTGGGCGGAGGCCGCTCGATGAGGCCGGCGCGGTCCAACAGTTCACGCACACGCGCCGTGAAGGCCACGTGCTCGGGGTCCGTGGCCGTCATCGCCTCCTCGGAGAGCACGAGCAACCAGCCGAGTTCCCCCACGGGCTCGATGCGCACGGGCGCGGGCAAGGGCGGCAGCCGTCCCTGGCGGCGGGACAAATAGGTCAACCAGCCCACGCGCACCTCGCGCGGACGCTTCTGGATGAGGTCCACCATCGGGGTCGAGCTGACCATGGCGAAGTCCGGGTCCCACGCCAGGGCCACGCTCTTGAGCACCTCGGACATCAGCGGAGCGCACAGCATCCGCTCGCGCTCAGGGCCCTCCTCGGGCGGGTAGATCAGGCACGTGTTCCCGTTCCCGAAGATCGAATACTCGCCGCAGTGCAGCTCGACACGCGTGCGGAGCTTCTTCGCGTTCCAGACGTTCTCGCGAAAGCCAAGGTCCTCGATGACTCGCTTGGTGGCGTCCGTGCGATTGACGCCACGAAGGAACAACTTCTCCCACTCTTCTGAAGTGGAGGTGACTGGAAAGCCTGGCAGTTCACGAGGAAATCCACGCCCTCCGCGATACCATTGAACGAGGGTCGGGTCACACTCAGCGAGCAGGTGGAAGAAGAACTCCGCGCGCCGGGCGCACTCCAGCGCAGTCTCTTTCCGAGGGCCCCAGTACGCCCCCAGGTAATGCCTCTCGAACATCCATGCTCCTCACCGCGTTGGCGGCGTATGGCGGACGATGATATTGCCCCAACCGTTTTCCTTGAACAGCGTTCGAAGGAAAGCCGCGAACTCCACCTCGGCCACATGCCAAACGACCGGCACATTCAACCTCTTGGCGACTCGTGACTGATTGCCGGCTTGTTCAACCAGCCCATTGAAACCCTTTCCCGCCTCGAACCATGACTGCACCTCGCCATTCTTCGTGAGAAAGTTTTTGTAACTGGCGCCCTTGGCCTCGAGCAGTTCACGGCCGTTGAAGCCATCGAACTCGACCTCCTCCACCATGTACACGTACCAGGAGGGCCTGCCCGTCACCTGCTCCTGATACTCCCGGGCCTGGACCGACTCCGTGGTGGGCTTCTTGTAGGTCCACTTGCCCGGTCCTGGTGAGGAAGCCGGCGGAGCAGACACCGCCTGTCCCTTGTCGCGACTCGCCATGTGGAGGACGGACAGGGCACCTGGGCCCATGAGCGCCGACCGCACCGCCGCCCCTTGCGCCACCCCTCCCGAACTCCAGACGAGTTCGCCCCGGGCCGACAGCGACAGCACCGGCGCACCCAGTCCTCCCAGGCGACCCACCGTGGCCTCCGCGCTCCCCAGCAACAGGAGGACATGCGTGGACAGGCGCGCCGCCTCGCGAACCTGCTCCTCGTGAGGCAGAGCGCCATAGCGCGCGAAGTACTCGGGCGAGGAGGCGATGAGGAGCGCCACCGTCTCGGGCAGTTGCGCGAGCCCCTCCACGGTGCGGATGGGATGGAGAATCGTTTGCGCCAGCCCTACCGCCAGCTCGCTCACGGCGTCCTGGGCACCCTCCAGCGCGGCGTTGAGGGGGTCCCGGCCCAGGCCCAACTCCGCCACCGGAGGTCCCTCGGCGCGCCGCAGGGCCCCGGTGACAGGAAAGAAGACGCCCCCGCGTGAGACGTAGAAATCCCCCACGCGCAGGGGGCCCACCCGCCATTCGCCCTCGACGAGCGCCACCGGGCCCGCGCGGCCCAGGGGTGTGCCGGAGAGTGCATCGGCCCAGTAGCCATCCGGGCGCAACACCACGAGGAAGTCGAAGCGCTCGGCCCGCCAGCACAGCTCGGCGGCGTCGACCCGCTCACCGCCCTCCAAGCTCTCTCGCAGCAACCACGCGAACACCCGACGCGGTGCGAAGCGCCTCGTGGTGACGGGCGCCTTCGCCAAATGAGACAGGAGCTGGCGCGCCCGCTCCGGCTCGAGCACCCCGCCCACCGGCAGCCGCGCGGAAGCCACCAGTCCACTGGCCTCCTGGACCTCCTGGAAGGCGTCCCGGGTGCGCGAGGGAAAGCCCCCCGCGCCGCCCTCCCCTCGCACCGGCACCGTGGCGCAGCCCCCGAGCAGCGCGAGCACGACGAGCCACCCCAGCCGGGCGCGGCTCAGAACGCGCGGCCCTGGGCCCCGTCCACGGGCACGGTGGCGCCCGTTACCCAGCGCGCCCGCTCGGAGCAGAGGAAGACGACCACCTCGGCCACCTCCTCGGGCGTGCCGAAGCGGCCCCAGGGGAACTCCTCGCGCACCATCTTCTCCACCTTCTCCGGGTCCTTCTGCCGCCGCTTGTCCCAGCTCCCACCCGGAAACAGGATGGCGCCCGGGGCCACGCCGTTGACGCGGATGCGGTGGCGCGCCAGGTCCACGGCCATCTCCTTGGTGAGCGCCGTCACCGCCGCCTTGGCCGCCGTGTAGGGCGCGCTCGTGGCGTATTCCCGGCCGAAGATGGAGTTGATGTGCACGATGCAGCCGCCGCCCCGGGCCTTCATGTGCTCCACCGCGTGCTGGCTGCACCACACGGTGGACAGGAGGTTGCGGTCCACCACGTCCTTCCACTGCGCGGCCGTGGCGGCGTCGAAGGCGCCCGCGCCCCCGCTGCCCCCCACGTTGTTCACGAGGATGTCGAGCCCGCCGAAGGCCCGCACCGCCGTCTCCACCGCCGCCTGGGCGCCCTCGGGCGTGGCCACGTCGCCAGCCACCTGGGCCACCTCGGCGCCCGCCGCGCGCAGCTCGGCGGCCACCGCGTCGAGCCCCTCCGCCCCGCGCGCGCTCAGGCACACCTTCACGCCCTCGCGCGCGAGGCCCAGGGCGATCGCCCGTCCGATGCCCCGGCTGCTGCCCGTCACCAGGGCCGTCCTGCCTTTGAGTTCCAGGTCCATGCGGCCGGTTGTACCTCACGGCCCCGGGGCGGGCGTCAGTCCTTGCGCGTGGCGCGGAGAATCTGGATGGGCGGGGTGAGCCGCTGGCCCTCGGCGGGCGCCTTCTGGATGGCGCGCACCACGTCCATGCCGCGCACCACTCGACCGAAGGCGGCGAAGCCCTGGCCATCCGGGTTGCGCTGGCCGCCGAAGTCCAGGGCGGGCTGGTCTCCCACGCAGATGAAGAAGTCGGACTGCGCGGAGTCGGGCGCATCCCGCGCCATGGACACCGTGCCGTCCTGGTGCGTGAGCCCGGTGTCCTTCGTGCGCTCCAGGGCGATGGGCGCGCGTTGCGCGGACGCCTTCCCGGGCGCGATGCCGCCCTGGATGACCTCGATCTTCACCGCCTTGTCCGGCTGGTTGCCGGGCGTCACGGTGCGGTGGAACACGCCGCCCGAGAACAGGCCCGCGTCCACGTAGTGCAGGAAGTTCCTCACGGTGAGGGGCGCGCGGGCGGCGTCCAGCACGAGCTCGATCTCACCCACGTCCGTCTGGAGGATCACCGTCACGGGCCGGGCCTCCGGGGACGCTCGCGCCGGAGCCTCCTTCGGCGCGGCGAGGGAGGACGACGCGAGCAGCAACAGGACACAGCAGGCGGGGAGGAGCGGAGCGCGCATCCCCGCGAGTCTAGGGCACGGGCAGCGGCACCAGCGAGGGCTCACCAGGCGCCAGCGCCGGACCCGAGCCGCCGATGGCCTGACGGGCCGCGGCGTCCTGGGGCGTGAGCGGCCGGCCCACGTACTGGACGTTGTCGTTGTTGTCGATGGCGAAGCGCACGAGCGCGCGCATGACCTTGTTGCGCTTCACGTTGCCCACGACCTGGCGCAGGTCCTCGTAGACGGTGGGGTCCTTGAGGATGGCGCCGAGCGAGCCCTCGCCGCGCGCGACCATGCCGGTGATCTGCTTGATGTCGGCGGCGGCGCTGCCCAGGTCCGAGAGCATGCTGCCCGCGCTGCCGTAGACGAGCTGGTGCACGGCGCCATCGGGGTTCGTCTTCGCGTCGGCGAGCAGCCCGGCGAGCTGTCCGGCGGCGGAGCCCAGCTCCTTGAGGGCGTTGGCGCCGTCCTGGCCGTAGATGAGGGCATGGGCGGTGCCCTGGCCGTGCTCGACCTCGGCGAGCAGGGCGTCCACGTGGGCGATGGCGCGGTCCATGCGGGCGGCGGTGCGCGAGGCGTTGGCCATGAGGGAGCGCACCTCGCGGCCCGTCTCCTTGTCATAGATGAGGGCGTGGAGGACGCCGTCGCCCTTCTCCACCTCCTCGAGCAGCTTGCGCAGGCTGCGCACGCCGGCGGCCACGTCCTCGGCCATGGCGGGGTTGGCGTAGGCCTCGGCGGCCTTGCGCAGGGTGGCGCTCACCACCACCGCGTCCTCGAGCACCTTGGAGGCGCCCTTCATCATCGCGGCCACGTCGCCGCCCGTGGTGCTGGGGATGATGCCGCCCGCGGCCACCACGGGCTGGTCCAGCGAGCCCAGGGTGAGGTTCACCGCCTTGTCCCCGAGCACGCCCAGGCTGGAGAGCTCCGCCACGGTGTCGCCGCGGATGCGCTCCGCGTAGGCGGCGCTCAGCTTGAGCCGCACCTCCATGCGCTTCTCGCCGGGCGTGGTGGGAAAGCCCACCCCGTCCACCCGGCCGATCTCCAGGCCGTTGAGCCACACGGGCGAGTGCTCGGACAACCCCTCCACGCCCGTGAAATAGGTGAGGTAGACGACCTGCTTTTCGAACAGGTGCGTCTTCTTGCCAATGAGCATGACGACGAGCCCCGCCATCACCAGGGCCATCACCACGAAGGCGCCGACCCGCAACGCCAGCCGCCTGTCTCTTGAAGTATGGGTGAACACACTCACGACGCCGCCTCCCGCTCCAATTCCTGTCCACGCGCGTCCAGGAAGGCGCGCACCTCGGGCACCGTGGAGCGCTTCATCTCCTCGGGCGTGCCCACCTGGACGATTCTTCGATTGGCCAACATGGCGATACGATCCGAGACCGTGAAGGCGCTCATCATGTCGTGGGTGACCACGATGGACGTGCAGCCGAGCTCCCGCTGCATCGTGAGGATGAGCTGGTTGATGGTCTCGGTGGTGACGGGATCCAGGCCCGTCGTGGGCTCGTCCCAGAGGATGACCTCGGGGTTGGTGGCGATGGCGCGCGCCAGCCCCACGCGCTTGCGCATGCCGCCGGACAGGTCCGAGGGCCTGAGGTGCTCGGTGTCGCGCAGGCCCACCAGGGCGAGCTTCTCCGCCACGCGCGCGCGCACCTGCTCGGCCTTCATCTCCGGGAAGTGCTCGTGCAGCGGGTAGGAGATGTTCTCCCCCACCGAGAGTGAGTCGAACAGCGCCGCGCCCTGGAATACCATGGCCACGTGCCGGCGCAGCGCGATGAAATCCTCCTCGCGAAAGCCCGTGAGGTCCTGCCCCTGGAAGAGGATGCGCCCCTCGTCCTGACGGAGCAGCCCGATGAGGCACTTGAGCAGCACGCTCTTGCCCGTGCCCGAGCCGCCAATCACCGTGAGCGTCTCGCCCGCGTTCACCGACAGGAGGACGTCGTCGTAGATGCGCTTGGGACCGAATGACTTCTGGAGGTGCTCGAAGCGGATGAGCTCCTCCCCGGCTTGGGGCGGACGGAACTGCAGACGCGGCGAAGGGCGCGAGAACATGGTCAGAGCGAGAGGGTGAGCTTGGTGATGAAGAAGTCGGCCAGGCACACCGTCACCGAGGTGATGGCCACGGTCTCGGTGGTGGCGCGGCCCACGCCCTCGGTGCCGTTCTGCACGGTGAGGCCCTTGAAGCAGCCCACGATGCCGATGATGCCGCCGAAGACGAAGCCCTTGAACACGCCCGAGAGGAAGTCGGACATCAGGATGACGTCGAGCGCGCCCTTGAAGAACAGGTTGAACCCGATGCCGTACTGCACGTTGACCACCAGGGCGCCGGCCCCCATGCCGATGACGTCCGCGAGCACGGTGAGCGCCGGGGTGAGCACCAGACAGGCGAGCACGCGCGGCACCACGAGCTTGCGCAGGGGGTCGGCCCCGAGCGCCCGGATGGCATCCACCTGCTCGGTGACGGTCATGCTGCCCAGCTCCGCGGCGATGCCCGAGCCCACGCGCGCGCCCACGGTGAGGGCGATGAGCACGGGGGACAGCTCGCGAAACAGGGTGAGCACCACGACGCGGCCCACGGTGTACTGCACGCCGAAGCGCGCCAGGAAGAAGCCGAACTGCAGGGAGATGACGAGCCCGGCGAAGGTGGCGGTGAGCAGGGCGATGGGCAGCGAGCGCACGCCCAGGGCCTCGAGTTGGTAGATGAACGCGGAGGGCGAGTATGGCGGGCTCACCGCGCGGGTGACCACCTGCCACGTCATGAGCGCGAGCGAGCCGAGCCGCTCCATGCGCTCCTTCATGCGCGCGCGGAACGAGTCCTCGTCGACGGCGGGCGCCGCGACCGGAGCGGGTCCGACCTGGGCCTCGGGGGTCATGAGGAGGTCTCCTCGGCGTGGAAGCCCAGCACCAGGGCGTCCAGGGCCTCGCGGTGGCTGTCCAGCCGGTCCAGGGGCGCCACGTAGGTGAAGTCGAACAGGCAGCGGTCCTTCTTGAGCACCACCAGCATCAGTTCCACGGGCACGCCGTCCAGCTTGGCCAGGTAGTGCGAGCGCAAGGCCTCGCGCTCGTCGACGACCTCCAGGTGGCGCGTCACCTCCTGGCGCTCGGTGAAGCCCTCGAGCAGGTGGTGGGTGAGCACGTCCAGGGGCGCGTCCGTCTTCTCGCGGCAGGTGGCGTTCACGGACAGGGCATGGCCGGTGTCCTGGAGGAACCAGGCCAGGTCATTCTCGGGGAGCTTCACGCGCGCCCACCCCGGGGGCACCTCGCCCACCCGGTAGCGCACGCCCTCCTTGGACACGACCTGGTTCTCGAAGCGCACGCCGCGGTGACAGCCAGCGAGCGCGGCGAGCCCCAACCCCAATACCCCGATGTAGCGGATCACGCCCGTCCTCACGCCCGACCTCATGGCGCGACGGTAGGCACCCGTCCGCGAGAGGGTGAGTTCCCCGCGGGATGGAAGCGTTCATTCCTGGAAACGAACGAGGGGGAGGCAGGCGGAGCGGGCGCCTCGCTCCCTGGGTGTTCCTCCGGGGGTGGAGATGCGGATGTTGAGACGTGAACCCCTCGACCCCTGACTCAGGAGGAGGCGCCCCATGGATGGCGGCTTGGGCCTGTTTGGATTGGGATTGTTCCTGTTGTCGATCGCCCTGCTCTATGCCCGGGAGGCGCTCGGCCTGGCGGGAGTGCTCCTCGTGCTGTCGGTCGTCTCCATGGGCTTCGCCATGTCGGAGAGCAGCCGACGCCGGGACCTGGCATTGGGCGTCGGGGTCACGTGCCTCGTGTCCTCCCTGGTGAGCGTGGCGTTCGCCGTGTCGTGGTGGTGGGTGCTGGCCACGGCCCTCTTCGGCGTGGCGTACCTGGTGCTGTGGGCGGAGTTCCGCTTCGCCTTCTTCCAGCACATGCCCCAGGAGGCGGGACCCGGCGCGACGCCGCCCTCGCGGCACATCGGCGCGCGCCGGCGCTAGTCACCGGCCCAGCCGCTCGAGCACCCAGAGCGTGGCGGCGATGGGATCCGGGCAGTCATAGACGCGCTGCGCCTCGTTGAGCGAGGCCCAGCGCGCCCCGGCCCGATAGATGTGCCCGTCCTGAATCGTGGCGACGGTGTCCCCATCCACCTCGATGCTGTGGCCGCTCGCCTGCTGGATGACCCGACCCCGGGTGTTGCCCAACCGCTCGATGGAGATCGCCTCGCCCGCGCGGCGCACCGTGTACTCGGTGCTGCCCTTGCGCTCGACGCGGTTGCCCGCGCACTTGGACTCCGCCCCCAGCGCGCTCCC
Source organism: Archangium primigenium (assembly GCF_016904885.1). Taxonomy (NCBI): domain Bacteria; kingdom Pseudomonadati; phylum Myxococcota; class Myxococcia; order Myxococcales; family Archangiaceae; genus Melittangium; species [Archangium] primigenium. Next base: position 1,003,674 of record NZ_JADWYI010000001.1, on the reverse strand, counting down.
CGCGAGCAGCATCCCCACCACCGCGACTTCCCCCCACATCCCCCTCATCACGCCCACCCCCGGCCCGCCAGTGTCGGAAGGACCAGTTGCACGGTTCGGGCCAGACAGAGCGCCCTCGGAAGGCCGGCCCCGAGAGGAAGAAGTTTTCCCACCTCGGGCAGCGCGGGCCCGTGCGCGGGCTCACGGCTTGGGGGCGAGGGCGAGCAAGGCGTCGACGAGGGGGTTGCGCTGGGGGGAGCGGCGCCAGGCGACGTAGAGGGGGAACTCGCGGGCGGGCTCGGTGAGGGGCAGGGAGGTGACGCCCTCGACCTTGGGCCCCTGGGGCTCCAGGGAGGCCAGGAGCGAGTAGCCGAGCCCCGCGGCCACGAAGCCGAGGATGGTCTCCGAGGAATCGGCGGCGTACATGCGGCGGGGCACGACGCCGAAGTGGGCGAGCGCGGCGAGCTGCAGCTCCCGCAGGTGGGGGTCGGAGCTGTAGGTGATGAAGAGCTCGTCGCGGAAGGGCACGGGGGTGACCAGGCCCCGGGCCGCGCCGCGTGAGCCCGAGGGGAAGACGAGGAAGACGCGCGTCTTGCCCACCTGGCGGGTCTCCAGGTCCGGCGGCACCTCGGGCAGGTGATCCACGAGCAGGTCCGTCTCGCCCGAGCGCACGAGGGGCACGGCGGGCACCTTGGCCTCGAAGAGGGCCACCTCGATGTCGGGCCGTTGGGCGCGCAGGCCGCGCAGCCACGGGGGCAGGAGGTGGCGCAGGACGTGGCCGGAGGCGTGGATGCGCAAGCGGCCGCCCACGTCGCCCGTCTTCAGGACCCGCTCGAGCGCGGGCAGACCCTCGTAGAAAGGCGCCACGGCGTCGTAGAGCACGCGGCCCTGGGGGGTGAGCACGACGCGGTCCTTGCCCACGCGCTCGAAGAGGCGGACCCCCAGCTCGGCCTCCAGACGTTTGATCTGCTGGTGCACGCCGGGCTGGGTGATGGGGTACGGGAAGGCGCGGGCGGCGCGGGCGTAGCCCTCGCAGCGGGCGACCCAGTAGAAGCCCTCGAGGCGCTGGAGCTGAATCATACACTCCAGCTTATCGAAGCCCGACCCCTTCGTTCCAAGCGGTTTACGATGGGCTGGGATATGTTGTGTCTTGTTCAGGCGGCCCCATGCAGGGCGCCGCGCATCCGATCGAGGTTCATCATGTCCCGCCCCACCCACCACAACGCGATCAAGCAGGGCCACAGCGGCGCCTGGATCATTCAGACTTGGCTGTCGTTCGTGCTGGCCATTGGCGTGACGTCGGTGGGGATCTGGAACCTGCCGGTGGACGGCTGGCAGAAGGCTTTCCTGGCCATGGGCATGGTGTTCAGCGTGGGCTCCACGTTCACCCTGTCCAAGACGGTGCGCGACCAGCACGAGCAGGAGAGCATCACGGCGCGCATCGACGAGGCGCGGGTGACCAAGCTGCTGGCCGAGGTGGACCCGGTGTCCCTGAAGTAGTCGCCGCGGGTCGGGGTATGATCGAGGGATGACGTCGGCTCCCTCGCGGTCCACCCCTGCCTCCAGCGCGACGTGGCTGGAGGATCTCGATCTGCTCATCCGCGCCCGCTATCCGCTGCTCTACCTGGTGTCGTGGGAGGAGCACCGGGTGGAGGCGCTCTTGCGCGAGCGGGCGCGGGCGCACGGCAAGGCGCTGGTGAGCTGGTCGGTGCGCAAGGGGTTGAAGCTGGTGGGGACGGGGCGGGGGCCGAACCTGCCCGAGGACACGCGCAACCCGCTGGACGCCCTGACCGCCATCGAGGCGCTCAGCGAGCCGTCGCTGGTGGTGCTCAAGGACTTCCCGCCGTTCCTGGAGGACAAGGTGGTGGTGCGGGCGTTGCGGGAGCTGGCGCATGCGCTCAAGAGCACGTTCACCACGGTCATCCTGCTGTCGCCGACGCTGCAGTTGCCCGCGGAGCTGGAGAAGGAGGTGTCGGTGGTGGACGTGCCGCTGCCGGGCTTCCAGGAACTGCTCAACCTGCTCAAGGAGATCGTGGCGGTGGTGCGCCGGGGCAACAAGGCGAGCGTCGAGCTGTCGCGGGAAGAGGCCGAGCAGCTCATCAAGGCGGCGCAGGGGCTGACGCTGTCGGAGGCGGAGAACGCCTTCGCCAAGGCGATCGCCCACGATGGGCGCTTGAGCGCGGAGGACATCCGGCGGGTGCAGGACGAGAAGCGCCAGGTCATCCGCAAGAGTGGTCTGCTCGAGTACTACCCGCCGGCGGAGAACCTGGGGAGCGTGGGGGGGCTGGGCCATCTCAAGCAGTGGCTGGACCGGCGCACGGCGGCGTTCGGGGAGCGGGCGCGCCAGTTTGGGCTGCCCGAGCCCAGGGGCCTGTTGATGTTGGGGGTGCAGGGGTGCGGCAAGAGCCTGACGGCCAAGGCGATTGCGGCGCACTGGAACCTGCCGCTGCTGCGGCTGGACATGGGGCGCATCTTCAGCGGGCTCGTGGGCTCGTCGGAGGAGAACCTGCGCAAGGCCATCCACGTGGCGGAGAGCATCGCGCCGGTGGTGCTGTGGGTGGACGAGTTGGAGAAGGGGCTGTCGGGAGTGGCGTCCTCGGGGACGACGGATGGAGGCGTCACGGCGCGGGTGTTCGGGGCGCTGCTCACGTGGCTGCAGGAGAAGACGGCGCCGGTGTTCGTGGTGGCCACGGCCAACCGCATCGAGGGCCTGCCGCCGGAGTTGTTGCGCAAGGGCCGCTTCGACGAGATCTTCTTCATCGACCTGCCGGAGGAGGCCGAGCGTCGGGACATCTTCGGCATCCACCTGAAGAAGCGCGGGTGGGAGCCCTCGACGTATGATCTCCCGGCGCTGGCGCGGCTGGCGGCGAACTTCAGTGGCGCGGAGGTGGAGCAGGTGGTGGTGGCCGCGCTCTACGAGGCGTTTGGAGAGAACGCGCAATTGGAGCAGCGGCACCTGACGCGGGCCATCCAGGAGACGTTTCCCCTGGCGGTGACGCTGAAGGACGAAGTGTCGAGGTTGCGCACCTGGGCGAGGGGACGGACCCGGCCAGCCTCCGCGACGAGCGCGAGCAAGGAGTCGCCATGACGAACCGGTTCTCCCGCTTCCAGAACATCGAGCGCACCCGCGAGGACAAGGCGGGGGACGAGGGACGGGTGGCGTTGCACGATGGCCGCCGGTTCGAGTCGGTGGAGGGGCCGCGCCAGGCGGTGCCCGAGGCGCAGGTGCCCGAGGCCCACCTGGAGCGCTTCCGCCTGCACGGACAGACGCCGGTGGTGCTGGACACGGTGCCCGAGGCCCAGCGGTTTCCGCGCTGCATCCGCTGTCAGACGAGCAATGGCCGTTTCAACCAGACCACCTGTGGAGCGGATCTCCAGTCGCCCGAGCAGCGCGCGGACGACGAGGCGCGCTGGCTCGCGGAAGCGGAGGGAGCGGCGCGGATGAAGACGGCCATGGTGGTGCCGCCGGTGGTGGAGCTCGAGCGGGTGGCCGAGGCCGACGCGGCGGGCGAGGAAGGCGTCGACCTGCGCGTGTTCGAGCCGTCCCTGGGACAGGGGCTGTTGCGGAAGATCGCGCAGCCGATGGCGCGCTGGGCGGTGCTGGCGGGAGCGCTGGGCGTGCCGTGGCTGCTCACCCGGGCCCCGGCCGAGCCGGTGCGGGTCTTCGGGGTGATGGTGGGGGTGATGGTGTGCACGAGCTTCGTGCCCAGTTCGTTCTGGACGGGGGCACGCCGACGCTAGGCGCCGTCGCTTCCGGCGGTCGGAGGAGCGACGGAGACCTCACCCGCGTGGACATGCAACCACAGGGTGTCCAGGGCGGCGGCATGGCGCACGAGGCCCGCGTCGGTGGTGGAGAGGAAGACCTGGGCGCCGCTGGCGGACAGGTAGTTCATCAGATAGGCATTGCGCTCGGGGTCGAGCTCACTGGACACGTCATCCAGGAGCAACAGGGGCAGAAAGCCCATGGCGGCCTCGAGGTTCTCGATCTCGGCGATCTTCCAGCCGAGCACGAGGGCGCGCTGCTGCCCCTGGCTCGCATAGGCCCGAGCGCTGCGGCCGCCCAGGGTGACGGAGACATCGTCCACGTGGGGGCCCACCGAGGTGAAACCCCGCTCGATGTCCCGGCGGGAGCGGGTGGCGAGGGCTTCTCTCAGCGCGGTGGCGAGCGCGGCCTCGTCGCCCCCGTCGACATCGACATCGCCGAGGTGGGCGGGATGATAGCCATACACGGCGGGCTCGGGCGTGCGGCCGATGGAGGCGAAGGTGGACTGGGCCCGGGGTGCCAGTTCGGCCATCAGGGCACGGCGGCGGGCATAGACGCGAGCCCCCGCGCGGGCCAGGGTCTCGTCATAGGCATCCAGGTAGGCGGGTTCGACGGGGCCGGCGCGCAGCAAGCGGTTGCGATTCTTCAGGGCCCGTCCGTACTCACGACTCTCGCGCAGGAAGGCGGGGAAACGATTGAAGACGGCGCGGTCCAGGAAGCCGCGGCGGGCATCGGGCCCGCCCTTGATGACCTCCAGATCATCCGGGGTGAAGGCCACCACGGAGACGCCACCAAAGTAGTCCTCGAGGCTGGAGGCCTTCTTGCCGTCCACGAACGCCTGGCGGACCCCTCCGGAGACCTCGACGGAGATCTCCCGCTCGGCCCCCTTGAGCAGGAAGCGACCGGAGACCCGCGCCGTGGAGGTCCCCCACCGGACGAGTTCCGACAGACGCCCCGCCCGCAGGGGCTTGAGCGTGGCGAGGAAGTAGAGGGCCTCGAGCAGGTTCGTCTTGCCCTGGCCGTTCTGACCCACGGCGATGGTCGCGTGAGGACTTGGCGGCAGGGTGACCTGGCGAAGGTTTCGGAAGTCCTGGACGTGGAGTGCCAACAGGCGCACGGGAGACCTTTCTCCCATCCGTTCACGAGAGCGTCCAGGTTAAAGCCCTACCCGGACCCCCTCGACCCGGAGGATTGTCCGGCCACCTGGCGGGCTTGCCGCACGAGGCCTTGAAGGTCATCCGTCGCGGACGTGGACAAGGGCTCGAGCCGAGGACGCAAGGGTTCCGCGCCGCGGGAAAAGAGCCGGGCGGGAGTCTCCGCCTGACCGCGCAGGCGGATGAAGAGTCGGAGGGCGTCCTGGAGCCGGTCCATGTCCGGCCCGGTCTCCGCTCGCGCGCGTTGAGCCGCGGCCCAGAGGCGACCCCACGACAACTCGGCGGACCACGCGCTGTCGGGACGGGCGTGGGAGAGAGACGTCAGCTCCGCGGCAACCTCGAACAGGCCTGCGCGCCCCTCGCTCAGGACAGGTGATTCCGCCAGCCGCGCCTCGACCGAGTGCTCGCGCTCCACCAACCACACCAGGAGCTCGGGCCCCTCTTCCTCGGAAGGAATCACGGGGGAGATCCGACTTTCCAACAAGTCGTGCAGCCGCGAGCAGGCCAGATCCGTCCAGAATACCGCGTGAAGGAAGAGCTCGGGCCCACTCCGAGGAAGACGAAGGGGCGCGCGCCGGGCTCGCTTTTCGAGGAAGGCACGCAGCCTGCCCGTCGCGTCGAAGCGATCCACACGCTCCCACAAGGACTCCATGGCCTTGTCGGACAACAACAGGGCACGACGGACTTCCTCGGCTTCCGAGAGATTGAACGGCAAGGCGCCGCCCGGAACAGGGCAGGCGAACACCCGCTCGAAGATCTCCGCGGACACGCACGCGGCCCGCAGGTCGGGGAGGTTGCGGGGGAGGATATCCACGGCTTGAGCCCACAGATGGCGGCCCAGGAAAGGCCCCGCACGCAAGGCCTCGTCCTCGAGCAACAACAGGGCCTCCTCGAGGGACCTGGGCTTTGTCTTCGAGTGGATCCGTTTGTTGACGCGCCCGGTCAGCGCGGCGCGCAGTCGCAGGGTATCCGTCAGCAACGCCATGGATTCGGAGGTGGCGGGCCAGCCTTCCGCTTCGGCGCGTCGGGAGACCGCGTCGAGCGTGGCATCGACCTGAGCCTGATCGAGCACGACCTCCCGCAGCAGCTCCAGATTGACGCGGAGCTTCTCCTGCCAGAAGAACGAGCGGAGTATGAGGTCCAGCGCCCGGTAGCGGAGGCGAGCCGCTTCCAAGACGTCCGCGCGGTCTTCGAGCCGCGCCCTCAAGCTGTCCGGTGACAGGTCCACAGGGAGAGCATAGGAAACGTCTCCCCAGGAGGCACGTCCTTCGACGCCGCGGGAGGCCACGAGTGAACGCTCCAGCCAGCTTGGCCCGCAAAAGGAGAAGGCCCCGAGCGTCCACGGTGAAGTGGAGGCGCGGGGCCTTCAAGAGAAAAAAATCCGGCAGCGACCTACTCTCCCGCGCGGTTTCCCGCGGAGTACCATCGGCTCTGGAGGGCTTAACTTCCGTGTTCGGGATGGGAACGGGTGGGACCCCTCCGACATTGCCACCGGAAAACTGGTGTACGTCTCAAGTCCATACGAAGGGTAGGGAAATCAACTTCCGGCTGCGAAGTTCGCAAGTGCCGCTTTCCGGGCCCGGCGCTTCCCTCTCGGGAGCTGCTCGGGGCCTCGAACCTGGCCTCGACTCGTCGGACACCTCCCGGTTACCGGGGGCTCCTGAGAGATTGAGGTAAAGTAAGCCTCTCGACCAATTAGTACCGGTTAGCTCAACGTGTTACCACGCTTACACACCCGGCCTATCAACGTCGTCGTCTTCGACGGGTCTTCTGGGGCTTGCGCCCGGGATACCTGTTCTTGAGGTCGGTTTCCCGCTTAGATGCTTTCAGCGGTTATCCAATCGACACATGGCTACCCAGCGATGCCTCTGGCGAGACAACTGGTACACCAGCGGTGTCTCCAACCCGGTCCTCTCGTACTAAGGTCAGAGCCTCTCAAGTATCCTACGCCCACAGCAGATAGGGACCAAACTGTCTCACGACGTTTTGAACCCAGCTCGCGTACCGCTTTAATTGGCGAACAGCCAAACCCTTGGGACCTGCTCCAGCCCCAGGATGCGATGAGCCGACATCGAGGTGCCAAACCTCCCCGTCGATGTGAACTCTTGGGGGAGATAAGCCTGTTATCCCCGGAGTACCTTTTATCCGTTGAGCGATGGCCCTTCCATTCAGGACCACCGGATCACTATGACCTGCTTTCGCACCTGCTCGACGTGTCCGTCTCGCAGTCAAGCTCCCTTATGCCATTGCACTCGCCGCCCGGTTTCCAATCGGGCTGAGGGAACCATCGCGCGCCTCCGTTACGTTTTGGGAGGCGACCGCCCCAGTCAAACTACCCACCAGACAGTGTTCCAACTCCCGATGAGGGAGCATGGTTAGACACCAGAATCCGACAGGGTGGTATTTCACCGTTGCCTCCACCGAACCTAGCGGCCCGGCTTCAAAGGCTCCCACCTATCCTACACAGTCGAACCCTAGTGTCACTGTCAAGTTGTAGTAAAGGTTCACGGGGTCTTTCCGTCTTGCTGCGGGTAAACTGCATCGGCACAGCTATTTCAATTTCGCTGAGTCCCTCTCCGAGACAGCGCGGAAGTCGTTACTCCATTCGTGCAGGTCGGAACTTACCCGACAAGGAATTTCGCTACCTTAGGACCGTTATAGTTACGGCCGCCGTTTACTGGGGCTTCGGATCATCGCTTCACCTTGCGGCTGACGAATCCCCTTAACCTTCCAGCACCGGGCAGGAGTCAGACCCTATACGTCGGCTTCTTGCCTTCGCAGAGTCCTGTGTTTTTGGTAAACAGTCGCTACCGCCATTTCTCTGCAACCCCTCTGGGCTTCGGCTGTACGCCTACACCTACCAGGGGCCCACCTTCTTCCGAAGTTACGGTGGAAATTTGCCTAGTTCCTTGGAGGAGAGTTCTCTCAAGCGCCTTAGGATTTTCTCCTCACCCACCTGTGTCGGTTTGCGGTACGGACACCCTGTAGACTCCCCGCGGAACTTTTCTTGGAAGCCGAGCATCAGCGACTTGCCCCGTGAGGGGGGCCATGGGGTCTCGGGGATAGCTGCCGCGCCTTTATTCGTACGCGACACCCCTACGCCTTTGGACTGACACAACCACCGGTCAGCTCGCCTAGCTTTCTCCGTCCTTCCTCGGTTCAACGTCTACAAGATGGCGCAGGAATATTAACCTGCTTGCCATCACCTACGCCTTTCGGCCTCGGCTTAGGTCCCGGCTAACCCTGGGAAGATTAACTTGACCCAGGAAACCTTGGGTTTACGGCGAGGGGGTTTCCCACCCCCTTTATCGCTACTCATTTCGGCATCAGCACTCGCAACCGCTCCACCAGCCCTTACGGTCTAGCTTCTCCGCTGTTGCAACGCTCCCCTACCACTGCATGCGCCTGACGCATGCAATCCGAAGCTTCGGCGCTAGTCTTGAGCCCCGTTACATTTTCGGCGCGGCCTGTCTCGACCAGTGAGCTATTACGCTTTCTTTAAAGGATGGCTGCTTCTAAGCCAACCTCCTGGTTGTCAATGACCTGCCACATCCTTTCTAGTGTTCACTTAGACTAGACTTGGGGGCCTTAGCTGTCGGTCTGGGTTATTCCCCTCTTGCCAATGGACGTTATCACCCACTGACTGCTTCCCGAGATAACAAGTACTGGCATTCGGAGTTTGGTACGGTTTGGTAATCTGGTGAGACCCCTAGCCGTTCCAGTGCTCTACCTCCAGTATTGAATTCCTCGAGACGATACCTAAATATCTTTCGGGGAGAACCAGCTATCACGGAGTTTGATTGGCCTTTCACCCCTACACACAGCTCATCCCAGAAATTTTCAACTTTCATGAGTTCGGTCCTCCATGAGGTGTTACCCTCACTTCAACCTGGCCATGTGTAGATCACCCCGCTTCGGGTTATAATGCACGCAACTCTGTCGCCCGTTTCGGACTCGCTTTCGCTCCGGCTCCACCTATCGGCTTAGCCTCGCTACGTACATTAAGTCGCCGAATCATGATGCAAAAGGTACGCCCTCGCACTGGGTTGCCCCGTAGTGCTCGGACTGCTTGTAGACATGCGGTTTCAGGTTCTTTTCATTCCCCTCACCGGGGTTCTTTTCACCTTTCCCTCGCGGTACTAGTTCACTATCGGTCGCCAAGGAGTATTTAGCCTTACCGGATGGTCCCGGCAGATTCAGGCAGGATTGCACGTGTCCCGCCCTACTTGGGTAACCCGCTCAGCCTCCGTCCGTTTTCGCGTACGCGACTCTCACGCTCTCTGGTTCACCTTTCCAGGTGATTCCGCTAACAGACAAAGGTCCTACCGCGGACCCGCAACCCCGATGCCACTTGCGTGACACCGGTTTAGGCTCCTCCCATTTCGCTCGCCGCTACTCTGGGAATCACTCGTTGTTTTCTTCTCCTCAGGGTACTGAGATGTTTCACTTCCCCTGGTTCGCTCCTTCGGCCCTATGTATTCAGGCCGAGGTAACGAGGCTTTCACCTCGCTGGGTTTCCCCATTCGGACATCTCCGGCTCAACGTTCGGTTGGCAACTCCCCGGAGCTTTTCGCAGCCACCCACGTCCTTCATCGCCTCTTGGCACCTAGGCATCCACCGCACGCCCTTAGTAGCTTACTTACCTGAATCCCTCAAAAGCCCGCCTCCCGGCGGCACCCAACAACTCGAGTCCAGGTCCCAGGCCCCGACTCTTCGTCGCGGACCCGGAAAACTTACACTTGCTTGAGTGCATGAGCTTCCGGCCCACCCACTGCTCTCGCAGTCGACGGCCTTCCACTTCATGCTGAACTTCTCAGCAGAAATTGATTTCTACCCTTCGTATGCACTTGTCAAAGAACGCTTCCGACGTGTTTCTTCATCGGACAACCGTGTGGAGCTGGACGGGATCGAACCGACGACTTCTAGCTTGCAAAGCTAGCGCTCTCCCAACTGAGCTACAGCCCCAAACCTTCGTCGTAGGTATCCACTTGCCGGCCTTCCTCGCGTCTCCCAGTGCAACCCCTCTCGGGGGACTGGTGGGCCTAGGTGGACTTGAACCACCGACCTCGCGCTTATCAGGCGCGCGCTCTAGCCAGCTGAGCTATAGGCCCAGTGGATTTCCCTCACAGCGTCCAATTCTTTCAAAGAACCGAGCCTCAGCTCGGCCTCTCAAAACCAGACAGCAAGCCCTCGACAGTATTGCAGAAACGTTGACCTGGTCGACCTCGGCCACCGAAGTGGCTGGTACACCCTGTGGCGCCGAAGCGCTCACCGTGTACCCGGTCTCCTTAGAAAGGAGGTGATCCAGCCGCAGGTTCCCCTACGGCTACCTTGTTACGACTTCACCCCAGTTACCGACCACTCCTTGGGCACCTCTTGGTGAGATGACTTCTGGAGCAATCGACTCCCATGGTGTGACGGGCGGTGTGTACAAGGCCCGGGAACGTATTCACCGCAGCGTGCTGATCTGCGATTACTAGCGATTCCGCCTTCATGGAGTCGAGTTGCAGACTCCAATCTGAACTGAGACCGGTTTTATGCGATTAGCTCCCTCTCGCGAGTTGGCAACGCTTTGTACCGGCCATTGTAGCACGTGTGTAGCCCTGGTCATAAAGGCCATGAGGACTTGACGTCATCCCCACCTTCCTCCGGTTTAACACCGGCAGTCCCTCTAGAGATCCACTTGCGTGGCAACTAAAGGCGAGGGTTGCGCTCGTTGCGGGACTTAACCCAACATCTCACGACACGAGCTGACGACAGCCATGCAGCACCTGTCTCTCGGCTCCCTTGCGGGCACCGCCTCATCTCTGAGGCATTCCGAGGATGTCAAGACCAGGTAAGGTTCTGCGCGTTGCGTCGAATTAAACCACATGCTCCACCGCTTGTGCGGGCCCCCGTCAATTCCTTTGAGTTTTAGTCTTGCGACCGTACTTCCCAGGCGGAGAACTTAATGCGTTAGCTACGGCACCGCGGGGGTCAACACCCACGACACCTAGTTCTCATCGTTTACGGCGTGGACTACCAGGGTATCTAATCCTGTTTGCTACCCACGCTTTCGCGTCTCAGCGTCAGTCACCGTCCAGGTGGCCGCCTTCGCCACCGGTGTTCCTCCCCATATCTACGAATTTCACCTCTACTTGGGGAATTCCGCCACCCTCTCCGGCACTCAAGCTCTGCAGTTTCGAACGCACTTCCTCGGTTGAGCCGAGGGCTTTCACATCCGACTTGCAAAGCCGCCTACACGCGCTTTACGCCCAATAATTCCGAACAACGCTTGCACCCTCTGTATTACCGCGGCTGCTGGCACAGAGTTAGCCGGTGCTTCTTCTCCCGGTACCGTCAAGCCCTTGAGTGTTAGCCAAGGGGTTTTCGTCCCGGTCGAAAGTGCTTTACAATCCAAAGACCTTCATCACACACGCGGCGTTGCTGCGTCAGGCTTTCGCCCATTGCGCAAAATTCCCCACTGCTGCCTCCCGTAGGAGTCTGGACCGTGTCTCAGTTCCAGTGTGGCTGATCGTCCTCTCAGACCAGCTACCCGTCGTTGCCTTGGTGGGCCATTACCCCGCCAACTAGCTGATGGGCCGCGGGCTCATCCAGATGTGATAGCTTGTATACAGAGGCCACCTTTTCCCTCGAGAGCCGAAGCTCCTGGGGGCTTATCCGGTATTAGCCAATCTTTCGACTGGTTATCCCAGACATCCGGGCAGATCACCCACGTGTTACGCACCCGTGCGCCGCTCTACTAGGATTGCTCCATTCGCGCTCGACTTGCATGTGTTAGGCACGCCGCCAGCGTTCGTTCTGAGCCAGGATCAAACTCTCCAATTGAATTTGAAGTGTCGAACCGGCTGAGCCAGGTCCCGGCTAAGGGGTTTCCTGACCTTCGCTGTTCTACGGGCACCCGGCCAATCGACTCCCGCCGACTCGCTTCAGGTGCCCGGGACTACAAGAATTGACTGCGGTTTCCGCAATCTGTCTTCTTTGGGCTTGCTATCTGGTTTTCAAAGACCGAACCGCTTGTCGCGGCCCCTGCGCTGTGCTACCGTCGGCTTCACCGTGTCGGTGCCGCCCACCGTGCTGCGCGGGCTGCCTTCTTTACTTCCGAACCGGCTCGACTGTCAAGCAACCGATGTTGCTTCGTCTCACCGCTTCGCTTCGAAGCCAAACCGCCGAGGCGGCTTTTCTTTCGAAGGGGCGCGGAACCTACTGCCGTTCCGCCTTCCCTGTCAACTCGCTTCGTCGACTCGTTTTTTCCTTCGCTGCCCGGCGTTTGCTTCTCGCCGTTCCAGCGGGGCTGCGGCTTCTACCACCACCGCGTTTCGAGTCAACTTCGTTCGCTGACTGCTTATTTCGTCTGCGTCCTGCTCGTCCGGAGGTCCCCGTCGCCAGTGCGACTTCGTCCTTCCCGTCCGTGGGGCGCGGCTTCTAGCCTTTCGCCCTCCCGAGTGTCAACCCGCTTCGTCAACCCTCGTTTTCCTTCCGCCCGACCTTCTGTCACCTGCGCGACAGTCCGTCTTCCGGAGGGACGCGGCTTCTACCACCACCGCGTTTCGAGTCAACCTCGCTGCGTCGACTCTTTATTTCTTCTGGCCTCGAACGACTTGCCCCCGCCAGTGCGGTGACGCCTGCCCGTTCGAAGGGACGCGGCTTCTACCACCACCGCGTTTCGAGTCAACCCCACTGCGTCGACTCCGTATTTCGACTGTCCTCGACCGCGTTCCACCGCCAATGCGGTTTCGCCTGCTGGGTCCAGGGGGCGCGGCTTGTACCACCGCCGCGTCTGGAGTCAACCACTCCGCTTCTCGATTTTCTTCCCGGCCAAGCCGATGCGCTCGCGTCTTCGCTCTTCTAATCGCGCCGCATTCTCACGCGCCACGCCATCCCGCTGTGCCCCCAAGGTGGTGCGCCGCCTTCGTTCTTCAAGGCCCCCCTCAAGAAACGGGCGGACTCCCTCGGAGAGGGGTCCGCCCGTCTGGCACTTGCTCCGTACCTCCGAGAGGAGGCGGTCTGGCTACACCTTCTTGAGCACCACGTAGCCCGCCGACGGGATGTTCACCTTGGTGTTCCCACCATTCAGCGTCGCGCCGTAGTTGCCGAAGTTGTCGCCGCCGTAGATGGCCGCGTCACTGTTGAGCACTTCCTTCCAGTTACCCGGCGGCAGCGGCAGCGTGTAGCCCTCCAGGTTCTTCTTATTCAGGCTGCCCACCACCAGGTACTCCTCGCCGCCCGCCTTGCGCGTGAAGGCCAGGACCGAGTCGTCGTTGTGCGTGTGCACCCGGTTCACCTCCGCCGTCGCGCTGAACGCCGGCGTGGACTGCCTCAACGCGAGCGCGTCCTTGTAGAACTGGAAGCTCTGCCGACGGGTGATGTCCAGCATCGCCCCCCGACGCTGGTCCGCGGGCATCGTCGCCAGGCTGTCGAAGACCTTCCGGTCATCGCGCGACAGGCCCTGGTACGTCTTGTCCTTCGCCCGCGTCGCCTCGGGCAGCTGGAACAGCCGCTCGTACTCCGCCTTGCGCGTGTCGTTGAACGTCAGCTTGTCCCAGTTCCAGTCCTGGCCCACCGACTCCCACGACCAGTCGCTGTCCCACGTGGACGGATTGCCCCACCGGAAGTCGTTCTGCGCCCCGAACTCGTCTCCCTGGAAGAACATCGGGATGCCCGGCCCCGACAAGCCCATGCCCGCCGCGAACCGCGCCGCGCTCCGCGACCACTGCTCCGGGAAGTCCGTGGGCGCATTGCCCTCGGCCGTGTTCATCGTGCGCTGCGCGTTGCCCACCTCGTCATGGTTCGAGATGATCGACAGCGCGTTCTTCCATCTGTCCAGGCCCCGTGGGTTGGTCATCAGCCCCACGAACGCGTCCATGTCCGTCTTCATCCCCCGCGACGCCGCCTGGATGAGGCCCGGCTTGCTGTTGTCGTTCACCAGCTTGTGCTGGAACTCCGTGTACCACTGCGCGTCGAAGCCACCCCCCGTGCCGTCGTTCTGCGCCGGCCTCGAGATGCTCGGGTCGTAGTCGAACTGCTCCGCCACCGTCCACGCGTTGGGGTTGTGGTAGTGGACCTGCCGGTTGATCTCCCGCAGCATCTCCCAGCCGTCCTTGCCCCCCGTGCCCTTGATGGGCTCGGTGAAGTCGAAGCGCAGGCCGTCGAACTGCAGCTCCTGCACCTGCTGCACCGCGTGGTCCACGAAGAACTGCTTCACCTTCGGCTCCGAGTACGCCGGCACCGCGCCCCACGGCGTCTCGCGGATCTCCTGCTTGCCCGGCTCCTCCGCCCAGTTGAAGTACGGGTTGTCCGGACCGCCCATGTTCCACAGCCCGTTGTAGTCGCCGAACACGTGGTTGTAGACCACGTCCGACACCACGTTGAGCCCCTTGCCGTGCGCCTCGTCGATGAAGCGCTTGAGCGCCTCCGTCCCGCTCACCCACCGCCCATCCTTGTCCTCGAAGCCGAACGAGCTCTCCGTGGCCAGGCTGTTCACGCCCAGGTAGCCCCAGTTGCGCGCCCCCTCCACCTCGTTGGTCGGCAGGAGCTCCAGCGTGTTGATGCCCAGCTCCTTGAAGTAGTCCAGCTTCGCCGTCAGGTCCTCGAGCGTCGAGCGGTTGGAGTTGCCCCCCTTGCCCAGGAAGCTGCCCACGTGCAGCTGGTACACCACCCACTTGGAGTGGTCGCGCTCGCGCGGCGCGTCCGTGTTCTTCCACTCGAAGGTCGTCGGGTCCGTGATGACCGAGCCCCGGAACGACACGCCACTGCTCTCCGTGATGAGGTCGCTCCAGGGATCATTCACCGCCGACGCCCGGCGCTCGCCCGCCTCCAGCTTGCCGTTCTGGTTCGCGTCTCCCTTGAGCTTCAGCTGGCCCTGGGCGTCCTTCTCGAAGACCTGGAACTCGTAGCGCAGCCCCACCAGCTTCTTGGGGTCGTCCACCAGCGTCGACCAGGCGCCCTCCTGGTTCGTCATCCGGATGCGGCCGTCCGCCTCGATGTTCTTCGACCAGTGGTCGTTGAACTCGCCGCCCCGCAGCTTGTCCACCAGCGAGGTGTCGAACGTCCCCAGCCGCTTGACCAGCTCGTCCTTGCTCAGCGCCCGGCCACTCTCGTCCTTGAACACCAGGTACGCCTGGTCCGCGCCCTCCATGCCGTCCACGTCGAAGCGCATCAGCTCCTTGGCGCCCGTCGCGTAGCGGTTCACCTCCTGCCCCGACTTCGGATCCAGGAACATCCGGTCCAGGCCCCGCTGCTCGCCCATCATCTCGCGCGCGTACGGGTCCGGGCGCTCGCTCAAGTCTCCCACCGAGTCCACCACCTCGTAGGTGTACGACTTGCCCACCATCTTGTCCCACTGGCCCTCGAGCTTCGTGGACCAGTTGCCCGCCCCATCCCCCTCCATGGGGAAGCGCTCCACCTTGCCCTGCTGGTCCGTCACCTTCACCTGCACGCTCTTGGCTCCCTGCGCCCAGAGCTTGAACGACACGTCCTCGCCCACCCGCGTCGAGCCCATCTCGTGGTACGTCGTCGGCGCGTAGCTCGCCGTGGGCTTCTTCGGGTCGAACTTCAGGTTCCCCTCGCCCATCACCACCCACTTGTCCTTGCCCGTGGGGCCATCCGCCGTCACGCCCCACTGCCAGTCGCGCGGCAGGCCGTCATCCTGCACCTCCACCGTCACCTGCCACTTGCCGTCCCCCACCGGCTTCATCGCCAGCGGCTCGCCACTCCACTCGCCGCTGAACTTGCCCGCCGCGTCCCAGCTCCCCTTCACCTTCAGGTTCTTCATCTGGCTGTGCGGACCCGCGTCGTACGTCAGCGTCACCGAGCGCTTCACCGCCGACCCCGCCGCCACCTGCTTCGACGCCGCCGCGGTCACCGCCGCCGACGCCCCCGCTCCCGCGAGGTTGCCGCGCGCCTGCACCCCGTCGAACGCCGACGCCTGGCCCCGGGCCGCCGCCCGCGCGGGCGCCTCGAAACCATCCGCCTTGCCCGCCGTCTTGCCCGCCACCGGCTGGCCCTTGGCCTCCGGCTTCGGCTCCGCCTTCGTCTCGCGGCTCACCGTGTTCGTCGGCCGCGTCTCCCGGCCCACCACCGGCGCCTCCACCTTCGGACCGGAGAGGGCGCTCTTGGGGCCCTGGTTGATCTTGTTCGTGCTCATCGTCGATCTCCTCCGGCGCGGCTGTCGGATGCCCGCGCACCTTGTGATGAATGGTCGGAGGAACGACGCGAAAGTTTCCTCCGGATGGAGGATCCTAGACCGATTAAAACCCGAGCGGGTCCAACCACCGCCCAGGGTGAGGACGAATCCACCCGGCGTCCGGAACGGTGGGGTTCACTGTCCAAAATGCGAAAGGCCACGAGGACACTGTCCCCGCGGCCCTCGCTCGATTCACGGGGAGAATCCCGCGCTAGATGGCGTCCGGATCCCGGCGGCTGTTGCCCTTGATGGCCTCCACGCCGTCCTTGATGACGCGCTTGGCGTCCTCGGCGACTTCCTTCACCTTGCCCTTCAAGGTGTCGGCCTTGCCTTCGGCCTCGAGCTCGCGGTCACCCGTGGCCACACCGACCGTCTCCTTCACCTTGCCCTTGGCCTTATCCGTCCACTCACCCATGGTCGTCTCCTCTCGTTGGACCGCTTCGCGTTCAGTCGCGCTTGATCCAAAAATAGGGACGTTGTCCTGGAGTGCATGTGGCGCCGAAAGGCCCGCCCTCTTCCCAGTGCGGCAGTCGGGCGGGCAAGCACCCCTCCCAGATAGGGAGTTCACTCCGGGCCTCGGGGTAACGCTGGGCCTGACGGACGGGAAGCCCGACACCTCCCGTCCGCCAGACCAACGCCTCCTTACCCCAAGGAGTCTTGTGGACGATCTCGCAGCGCTTCAGCTGCAGATCGTCTCGAGCATGATGCGGCAGACCTCGTACGGGTCGCAGTTGGCGGCCGGGCGACGGTCCTCGAAGTAGCCCTTGCCGTCGTTCACCGTCCCCATGGGGATGCGGATGGACGAGCCGCGATCGCTGTTGCCATAGCGGAAGACGTTGATGGGCGCCGTCTCGTGCTGGCCCGTCAGGCGCTCCACGTTGTGCGCGCCGTAGACGGCGATGTGCTCCTCGTGCCGCGCGCGCAGCTTCTCGCACGCCGCCTCGATGACCTTCAGGCCGCCCGGCTCGCGCATGGCCTTGGTGCTCACGTTGGTGTGGCAGCCCGTGCCGTTCCAGTCACCCTTGACCGGCTTGGGGTGCAGCGTGGCGCTGATGCCGTAGTCCTCGCCCATCCGGTAGAGCAGCCAGCGCGCCAGCCACAGCTCGTCGCCCATCTCCAGCGCCGGCACCGGGCCAATCTGGAACTCCCACTGCGCGGGCATCACCTCGGCGTTGGTGCCGTTGATGTGCAGGCCCGCGAGCATACACGCCTCGGCGTGCGCCTCGACCAGTTCGCGGCCGAAGACCTCGTCGCTGCCCACACCACAGTAGTAGCCGCCCTGCGGCGCGGGGAAACCCTTGTCCGGCCAGCCCAGGGGACGGTTGCCCTCGAAGAGCGTGTACTCCTGCTCCAGGCCGAACCACGTCTCGTGCGAGGCGTACTTCTCCGCCACGGCGCGCAAGGGGGCGCGCTTGTTGCTCGGGTGCGGCGTGCCGTCCGGCATCAACACCTCGCACATCACGAGCACGTCCGGCGTGCCCGGGCGCAGGGGGTTGGGGATGTAGCGCACCGGGCGCAGGAGCAAGTCGCTCTTCTTGCCCTCGGCCTGGTAGGTGCTCGAGCCGTCGAAGCCCCAATCCGGCAGGTCCGCCAGGCTCTTGATCTCCGCCGTCTCCACCACCTTCATCTTGGAGCGAAGCTTCGCCGTCGGCTTCTGCCCGTCGATCCAGATGTACTCCGCCATCACCTTGCGCATGTCGCCGTCTCCTGGCCCTGTCGGGGGGCCCGTGACTCCATCGGGCCCGTGGGCCTGACGCCAGGACTTCATTGCAGACCGCGTGCCAGGGCCCCCCTTTCCCACCCTCCGGAGCCAACCCCTCGGAATCACGTGAACCCGCCCCGCGCCGGTCCCAGCCTCCTGGGGAGGGGTCCTCCATTTTTGTAGGACCGGGCTCCGCGTCCTACAATTTCGTCGGTTTCTGACCCGCCACCACCCCCTGGAGTCTCCGAGGGAGCCCCGAGGGAGCCTCCTCGGCGTGCCGACAGGACCCACCCCCCGCGACCTGGACCTACCGATCGGTAGGTGCGCGCTTCTCCTGATGATTAGAATCCAACGCCCTGGGTCCTGCTGACGCCCGCTGACGGACAGTCGCGGGGCATCCTGCCCCTCGGGAAGAGGGGGCCGCCCCCTACAATTTTGTCGCTTCGATTCGTGAAACCGACGAAATTGTAGGACGGGGCGCGTTGATTCGAGAGTCACCCCGGAGGGAGGCACACGGCCCATGGCGAAGCGAGTCCAGACCCAGGCGGGAGGGCACCCCGCGCTGGCGAGCTTGTTGGAGGTGAGTCAGGCCCTGGCCGGCGCGGCGGACCTGCGGGCGGCGCTGCACCGGGTGCTCGAGCGGCTCGAGCGCTACCACGGCGTGCAGCGCGGCACGGTGACACTGATGGATCCCACCACGCAGGACCTCTACATCGAGGCCTCCATCGGTTTGAGCGCCGAGGGCCGCAACGTGCGCTACAAGATGGGCGAGGGCATCACCGGGCGCGTGGTGGAGAGCGGCAAGCCGGTGGTGGTGCCGGAGATCAGCCGCGAGCCGCTCTTCCTGCACCGCGCCTTCCGGGGCCGGCAGAACGGGCCCCAGGAGTTCTCCTTCATCTGCGTGCCCATCTCCGTCAACCGCAAGCCCGTGGGCGCCTTCGGCGTGGACCTGCGCCATGACAAGGCGCGCGACTTCGCCGAGGAGACGCGCCTGTTCGGCGTCATCGCGTCCATGATCGGCCAGGCGCTCGCGGCGCACCGGCTGCTGGAGGACGAGCGCAAGCGGCTGCTCGAGGAGAACACCACGCTGCGCCAGGAGCTGCGCGAGCGCTACGACTTCTCCAACATCATCGGGACGAGCGGCCCGATGCGCCAGGTGTACGAGCAGATCCACCAGGTGGCGCGCACCAACACCACGGTGCTCATCCGCGGCGAGTCCGGCACCGGCAAGGAGCTCATCGCCCACGCCCTGCACTACAACTCCACGCGCGCCAAGAAGCCCTTCATCAAGGTCAACTGCGCCGCCCTGCCCGAGACGCTCATCGAGTCCGAGCTCTTCGGCTACGAGAAGGGCGCCTTCACCGGCGCCATGGCCCGAAAGCGCGGCCGCTTCGAGCTGGCCGAGGGCGGCACGCTCTTCCTCGACGAGATTGGAGAGGTGAACCTGGCCACCCAGGTGAAGCTCCTGCGCGTGCTCCAGGAGCGCGAGTTCGAGCGCGTGGGCGGCACCGAGACGCTCAAGAGCAACGTGCGCCTCATCGCCGCCACCAACAAGGACCTGGAGACGGCCATCTCCGAGAAGAGCTTCCGCGAGGACCTCTACTACCGCCTCAACGTCTTCACCCTCTTCATCCCGCCCCTGCGCGAGAGGAAGAGCGACCTGTTGCTGCTCGCCGACCACTTCGTGGCCAAGTACGCGCGCGAGCACGGCAAGAACATCCGCCGCATCTCCACCCCCGCCATCGACATGCTCGTGAGCTACCACTGGCCCGGCAACGTGCGCGAGCTGGAGAACATCATCGAGCGCTCGGTGCTCGTGTGCGACGGCAACGCCATCCACGGCCACCACCTGCCCCCCACCCTGCAGACCGCCGAGGAGGCCTCCGAGGCCAACCCCAACACCTCGCTCGCCGATGCCGTGCAGCAGTTCGAGAAGGACATGCTGCTCGACACGCTCAAGACGACCCGCGGCAACCGCGCCAAGGCCGCGCGCCTCCTGCGCACCACCGAGCGCATCATCAACTACAAGGTCACCAAGTACGAGATCGACTGCTCGCGCTTCCAGACCTGAGGCGCGAACAGGCGCCCCTCAGTCCTGGTTCGCCGGGGGCTCCTCGTCCGACTCCGGCGCGCCCGGCGCTCCGGCCGTCTCCAGCGCCAGCCGGCGTGAGCGCTCGGTGAGCTGCTGGATGCCCGGCGCGTCGCGCTCGTTGGTGGGATCCAACTGGTCCAGGGGCGTCTGCTCCAGGCGCCCGAGCGACAGCCGCTCCACCTGGAAGCCCATGAGCTCCTCCCCCACCACCATGCGCACGTGGTCCACGAAGAGGCCGCGATCGGCCAGGAGCTCCTCGAAGCCGAACGAGCCCACCGCCTCGGCGAGCGCCTCGCCCAGGCGCGCCTCCAAGAGGCCCTGGAGCGCCTCCGCGTCGTTGGCGCGCGCCCCACCCACCTCGCGCGCCACCCGCAGGATGTCCGCCTCGCGCCGCGCCACCTTCACCAGGAACGTGGCCCGCACGTCCACCCGGGTGCCGTCCCGGCACGACAGCCCCCGCGGGCCCCGGCGCTCCACGAGCAGCTTGCGCACCGACAGGTCCAACACCCACGCCCGCTCCAGCAGGGGACACACCCAGCCCAGCCCCAGGCCCACCCGCCAGGGCGCTCCGCCGCGCTCGATGACCAGCGCCTCGCCCTCACGCGCCCGCCGGGGCCCTCGCCAGAGCACGATTCCGCTCAGCACCCCGAGGCACACGCACAGGACGATCAGCGGACCACTCGACACGGGGACGGCTCCTGACAGGTAGGGGGGCGGACGTACAATCCATCACGTCCCCCTGTCACGCGCCAGGGGCGCCCCTCACTCCCCGGACTTCTTGCGGCGCCCGAGCGTCTTCTGCAGCTTGAGCATCTTCTCGCGGATGAGGCTGCGCTTGAGCGGGGCCAAGAGCTCCACGAAGACCTGGCCGTCCAGGTGGCCGATCTCGTGCTGGAAGACGTGGGCGAGCTTGCCCTCGGCCTCCACCTCGTGCCAGGCGCCGGTGCGGTCCTGGTACTTCACCTTCACCTTGTGAAAGCGCGGCGTGGGGGCGAACTGGTCCGGCACCGAGAGGCACCCCTCCTCCAGCGTCACGTCGCCCGAGCGCTCGAGAATCTGGGGGTTGATGATCTCGAAGAAGGTGCCGTCCTCGCGCCCCACCCACGAGCAGCGCAGGGGCACGCCCACCTGGTTGGCCGCGATGCCAATGCCCTCGGCCTTCTTGAGCGCCTCGAACATCTCGTCCAGCAGCGTGGTGAGGTTCTCCCCGAAGTCCGTCACCGGTTGGGTCGGTGTGGTGAGGACCTTGTGGGGCCAGATGACGATGTCCCGAGCCATGGCGGTGTCTCTTCTCCCGTGCGCGTGCGCCGCGCGAGGCGCCTTTGTACACACCGCGCCCGACCCGCCGCCAGCCCTTCTCTACTCCCACGCCACCCCGTACTCGCTGTCCAGCACGTCCAGGCGCAGGCCCCGCACCGACACGCCCCGGGCATGGGTGGCCTCCAGGAGGCCCCCGAGCAGTCCCTCGTGGAACGCGCACGGCATGAAGTCGCGCCGCATGAGGACCCGGCCCCGGCCCGCCCCCTCCCACTGCACCAGGCGCTCGCCGTGGTTCACCGCCACCCGGTACACCGAGGGCAGGTTGCCCATGAGCCGCCGCGTCTCGCCCCGCGACAGGAGCAGCAGCGCCCGGCCCGCCGCGCTCGACAGCAGGTCCACCGCCGCGCGCCGCCCCAGCACCCGCTGCGCGTGGCTCCAGCCCCCGAGCTCCGGCGCCAATTCCGCCACCGCCGCCTCGTTCACCCGCAGGAAGGCGCTCAAGGGATAGTGGAAGAACTCCATGAAGCGCGGCTCGTCCGCCGCCGCCAGGCAGCGCCGCACCCCCGCGGCCCCCACCCCCTCGCGCACCCGCTCCAGCGTCCCCAGGAAGAAGGCGCCGCGCACCGTGTCCCCCGGAATGGACAGCGCCAGCCGCCGCGACAAGGCCTCGAGCGAGTCCCGCCCCTCCGGCTCCTCCACCGCCACCGCATCACCCGTCATCATCATGACTCGCCCCTCTCGCGCACACCGTCCGGCTCTCCGACCCCACGCTAACCACGCCCCTCCCGCCGGGCACCGCGTCCCCGACCCCCGCGCCGTTGGCTCCTCGACGCCTCCCGCCCCCTTCGTGCGCCGCCCCACACCCCCGCCGCTCCCCCCGACCCTCCCGGCTGTGCGTCCTCCTCCCACGTCCACCCGCTTCTCCACCGATCGACACGACCTGAGGGGCCTCTCCACGCCGCGCCTGGACAAAAGCCTCTTTTATTGGTTTCTCCCGAATTCCCACCTGGCTTCACGGCCGACCCACCCGCCTCTGAGATGACGGCCTCCAGCGACTCCGCCCCCACGCCCCCGACCCCCAGCGAGCGCAAACCCCTCTACGTGCAGGTGGTCACCCAGCCGCACCTGCCGGGGTGCTGCGCGGTGAACATCAGCGAGACGGGCATCGGGCTCATCGCCACGCCGAGCGGGCGCGCCCAGGGGCCGCGCGAGGGGGAGGATCTGGAGATGGCCTTCACCCTGCCGGACTCGCGCACGCGCATCCACGTGCGGGGCACGGTGCGCTGGCGGCATGACCCCGCCGAGCGCGACGAGGCGGGGGTGACGGCGCTGGGGGTGAGCTTCCACGCCTTCGAGGGCTCGGATGGGGTGGCGCTCAAGCGCTACCTGCTGGACCACCAGTTGTACGTGGCGGTGGTGTTCGCCGAGGAGGCGGAGCTCAAGTCGCTGCGCACGGCGCTGGACAACCACGTGCGGCTGCGCTTCGTGCAGGCCCCCGAGGACGTGGACACGCTCTTGGGCCGGGGCGACGTGAGCGCGCTGCTCATCTGCGGCCGGGACGAGGCGCGCGCGGTGGCCCTGGTGGAGCGGCTGGCCATGCGGCGCGCCGAGGCGGACCCCTCGGGCGCCGGGCCCGCGAGCGACCTGTCCCCGCGCATCGTCTACTGCGCGCCGGCCATGCCCTCCCGGCTGGTGGAGCTGTTCAACCAGGGGAAGATCTTCCGCGCCCTCTCGCCGCCGTTGGATCCGGTGGCGCTGCGCCAGGCGGTGCTCCAGGCCAGCCGCGAGCTGGGCCTGCGCACCGAGCAGCGGCGGGCGGCGCTGGAGCTCGAGCGCAACCTCTTGCGCGAGCGGGCGCGCGAGGCCCCCCGGCCCACCACCGCGGTGGACGTGGGCGAGGAGCCGGGCTTTCGCAGCGCCGCCATGCGCCGGGTGCTGGAGCTGGTGCGCGTGGCCGCGCCCCACCGGGTGGCGGTGCTGCTCCAGGGTGAGACGGGCACGGGCAAGGAGGTGCTCGCGCGCGTCATCCACCGGCTGAGCGGCCGCAGCAGCCAGCCCCTGGTGGTGCAGGACTGCGGCACCCTCACCGAGACGCTCCTGGAGAGCGAGCTGTTCGGCCACGTGAAGGGCGCCTTCACCGGCGCGGTGGCGGATCACCCGGGCCTGTTCGTGCTCGCCGACGGCGGCACCATCTTCCTGGACGAGATCGAGAACACCACGCCAGCGCTCCAGTCCAAGCTCTTGCGCGTGTTGGAGAGCGGGGACGTGCGCCCGGTGGGCGGCACCCAGGTGCGGCGCGTGGACGTGCGCATCATCGCCGCGAGCAACCGCGACCTGGCCGAGGAGGTGCAGTCGGGGCGCTTTCGCAGCGACCTGTTCTACCGGCTCAACAGCTTCATCGTGGACCTGCCTCCCTTGCGCGAGCGGCCCGAGGACGTGCTGGACCTGGCGCGCTACTTCCTCGACCACTTCAACCGCACGCTGCGGCGCACCGCGGCGGGCCTGGCCGATGACGCCGCCCAGGCGCTCTTGTGGGCCAAGTGGCCGGGCAACGTGCGCGAGCTGCGCAACTGCATGGAGCGCGCCGTGCTCCTGTCCGGCGAGGACGGGTGGGTGCGCGCCTGCCACCTGCCCCCCGCGCTCGCCGGCAACGCCGAGACCATGCGCCGGCAACAGGTGCGCGTGAGCGGCGCGGGCTCCTTGCGCGAGCGCCTGGAGCAGATGGAGAAGGAGATCATCCGCGACGCCCTGGAGCAGCACGGCGGCGTGGTGCGCCGCGCGGCCGCCGCCCTGGAGATGGACCCGGTGACGCTCGGCCGCCGGGTGCGCCGCCACGGGCTGCTCGCCAAGGACTCGTGAGGCCCTAGCCGTTCTTCTTCACGAGCGAGCCCACCACGTCCCGGGTGGCGTCCACCGTCACGCTGATGAGCTTCTGCACCCCGGGCAGGGCCTCGCCCGGGGCGGAGGCGCCCTCCTCGGCGCGCGGCGGAACCGGGCCGCTCCGGCTCGTCAGGAGCTGGGCGATGACCTGCTGCAGCGTGGCCTGGTAGGACGCGTCCGAGGAGATGCGCGCGTAGTCGAGCGCCAGCTCGTAGCGCTCGAGCTCCGCCACGTCCCGCGCGGAGTCCTGATACTGCTCGCGCAGCCGGGTGTCGTGCCGCAGCAGCGCCGTGCCGATGCCCAGGGGCACCGCCGCCAGGCTCAGCCCTCCGAACATGAAGTGCCAGTCGGGCGCCGTGCTGTCGAGCACCAGCACCGCGGCCACCGTGGGCCCCGCGAGTGACAGGAGGAAGAAGGTGCACGCGCCCCGGTAGCTCCAGCTGGAGCGCCGCCACAGGCGATCCGCGTCCCCCCTCATGCTGGTGGCCCGCATGCGCAGCGCGATGCGCGCCAGCTCGATGCGCGCCAGGGCCTTGGTGTCCTCGCCCGCCACCTGCCGCACCCAGGCGCGCTCCTGCACCGCCTGTTGCTGCTCCCGCTCCGCCTGCTCCGAGGCCGAGCGCTGCTTGCGCAGCAGGCCGCCGTATATGGTGGTCAACGCCACGAGCAGCAACAGCAGGCTCGCCGCGAAGATGATGCCCGAGAGGAACGAGGCGTAGAACCCCGAGCGCGAGAAGCGGCTCCAGTTCAGCCCCATCTCGAAGACGAGCATCCCGAAGAACGCCAGGAACACCGTGAGGCCGATGACCATCGGCAGCACCCGGAGCGCCCACGCGCTCGCGCTCCTGCCGGGCCGCTCCGAGGACTCCACCCGTCGCGCGGACCCCTCCGCGCCCGGCCCCGAGAGCGCCGGGACGACGTCACGCCAGAACGCCTCGGCGATGTCCCCGGCGAGCGCGCCCGCGCCCCCCGGCACCCGGATGGTCAGGGTGAGCCGACGGCCCACCCGCGAGGCCGCCAGGACCTCGATGCCCGCGGACACGGCGAGCCGTCCCACATCCGACTCCCACGTGCCCGGAGGCTCCTGCCCCAGCTCATACTTCCCGATGAAGTCGGACATCCCACTCACGCTAGTCCCCCCGAGGATTTCGGCTCAAGCCAGGGGCCTCGCCCCGCGCGTTCCAACATAGACTCCGCTCCCGCGTGCCCGAGTCCAAGCACATCCTCCAGCGTTGGCCCCCGCTCCAGGCGGGGGGACTGTTCCTCCTGCTGTATGGCGTCAGCGCCTGGCTGGGCATGCGGCTGACGCCTCCGGGCGAGCACTTCTCCGCCATCTGGCCGCCCTCGGGTGTGCTGCTCACCGCGCTGCTGCTCGCGCGCGGGCGGCACTGGCCCGCGCTGCTCGCCGCGGCGCTCGTCCTGGAGCCCCTGGCGAGCGCCCCCGGCCACTGGCCCACCCCCGGCACGCTGCTGCTGTCGGCGGACAACGCGCTGGAGGCGCTCGTGGGCGCCTTCCTGTTGCGCCGCTCCGTGGGCCTGCGCCCCTCCTTGCGGCGCATGCGCGACGTGCTCGGGCTGCTCGGCCTCACCGTGCTGCTCTGCCCCATCATCAGCGCCACCCCGGGCGCCACCATCCTCGCCCTGTACGGCAAGGTGGCGTGGGTGGACTGGTGGCGGCAGTGGCGCGTGTTCTGGGTGGGCGATGCCATGGGCGTGCTGCTCGTGGCGCCGCTCCTCTTGTCCTGGGGCGCCGAGGACACCGTGCGCTGGCCGCGCCGACGCGTCGTGGAGCTGGGCGTGCTCCTGCTCGCGCTCGTGCTCACCGTGAACGGGGCCTTCCAGTGGGCCCCGGCCACCCCCAGCCCCCACCACCCCCTGCCCTACGCCGCCTTCCCCTTCATCCTCTGGGCGGCGCTGCGCTTCGAGGCCCGGGGCACCACGCTCGCCCTGCTCGCGCTCGCCGCCGTGTCGGTGGCCCACACGCTCCAGGGCCATGGCCCCTTCGCGCTCGCCGCGAGCGACACCCTGGAGGCCACCTCCGCGGCCGCCACCACCGCGAGCCTGCTCTTCCTCCAGTCCTTCCTCGCGGCGGTGGGCGGCTCGGGGCTGCTCCTGGCCGCGGCCGTGAGCGAGCAGGGGCGCGCGCGCGAGAAGAGCGAGCGGCTCAACGCCGAGCTGAGCCAGTCCCTGCGCGAGCTGGCGGCCACCCAGCGCGAGCTCGTGCGGCGCGAGCGCATGGCCGCCGTGGGCGAGCTGTCCGCCAGCGTGGCCCACGAGGTGCGCAACCCCCTCGCCGTCATCGCCAACTCCGTGGCCGCCCTCATCCGCCTGTCCCGCCCCGAGGCCAACAGCACCGCCTGGGAGCTGCTCGGCGTCATGGGCGAGGAGGTGGAGCGCCTGGACCTGCTCGTCAACGGGTTGCTGGACTTCGCCCGGCCCCTGTCCCCGCGGCTGCTGTTCCAGCCGCTCGGGCCCGTGGTGGAGGGCGCCCTGGACTCCGCGCTGCGCTCGGAGAACCGGCCCGGGCCCTTCCTGGTGACGCGCGCGTTGGATCCCGAGGTGCCCGAGGCCCCGCTCGACGCCCAGCTCCTGCACCGCGCCCTCAACAACCTCTTCCTCAACGCGCTGCAGGCCATGCCCCAGGGCGGCACGCTCCAGGTGGGGCTCGGCCACGCGGAGTCCCCCGAGGGCCCTCCCCAGGCCGTCATCACCATCACCGACACGGGCACCGGCATCTCCCCCGAGGTGATGCGGCGCCTGTTCGAGCCCTTCTTCACCACCAAGGCGCTGGGCACCGGCCTCGGGCTCGCCATCGTGCGCGGCATCATCGAGGCCCACCACGGTCAGGTGGCGGTGAAGAGCACCCCGGGCGAGGGCACCACCTTCACCATCCGCCTGCCCTTGACCGCCGAGGTCCCGCGCGAGCTTCCGCGCGAGTCCCCCCGGGACGCGCCCCGCGCCTGAGCCGGCTCAGAACGGGATGTTCTCGTCGTCGTTGCCGCCGCCGCCGCCACCCCCACCGCCGTAGTCGTCATCCCCGTGAGGAGGCGGCTCGTGGCCTCCGTAGCCACCGCCACCGCCCCCGCCGGAATCGCCCCCGCGCTGCCGGGCGATCTCCGCCTCGATGGACGCCAGGAGCTGACGCTCGCGGTCGTGCCAGCGCGACTTGCTCGGGTCATTGAGGGAGCGCCGCGCGCCGTTGGCGTAGTACTCCAGGTCGCCCATGCTCGCGCCCTGGATAGGGCCGCCCTTGCTGCGGCCGTAGTTGGGGAACACGGAGATCTCTCCGCCGCCGCCCCCGCCTCCACCGCCGCCCCCCCCGCCCCCGTAGGAGGAGGAGGACGCGGCGCGCCGGGGCGCCGGGGCCGCGTCGGGCGTGGAGCCGATGCTCAGCTCCCCCAGGCGCAACGAGAAGCCCTCCCCGTTGCGCACCGCCGTCCCCACCCGCACCTGCTCCGTGCGCCCGTCGGGGCGCCGCACTGCCACCGTCACCGGAAAACCCTGATCGCTCATGCCTGCCGGAAATCACCCCCGGGGCAGCGTGTCAATGACTCCCCGGGGCGAGCGGCCCGCGACAACCCGTGGGGGCTCGGGCTCAGTGCAGGGAAACCCGCTCCTTGGCGCCCTTCTTGCGCACCCAGGCCTTGGGCTTGGGCGGCTCGGGGCGGACAGGCGTGGGAGCGGGCGTCTCCTCGCGGGCCTTGGAGGCCGCGCGGCCCCGCGGCAGCACCACGTCCGCCACCGACTGCGGCGACGCGTCGTCCACCCAGTTGGTCGGCCGGCGCTCGCTCTTCACCAGGAGGCGCAGCTTCTGGTAGTGCGCCGAGCAGTAGCCCTTGGAGCGCGAGGGCCGCTTGCAGCCGATGACGGCGCACAGGCGGTTGCCCTCCACCGCGCGCGCCACGACGGCCTGGCCCGAGGGACGACCCCGGGGCGCGGGCACCGCCGTGCTCGCCGAGGCCTCGCGGGGCGCCGGGGCCGCGCGCGGCGCCGTCTTGCCCCGTCCGGCGGCGGGCTTGGTTTGAGCGACGGGCCTGGCCTGAGCGGCGGGCTTGCCTTGCGCGGCGGCGGGCTTGCCCTGAGCGGCGGGCTTGCTGGAGCCCCGGCCGGGCAGCGAGCCCCGTCCGGAGATGGGCAACGAGAGGCCGGGCAGCGCGAGCTGCAGCGACTGCATGCGCGTGGCCAGGGGCGCCAGGCGGTAGATGATGTCCACGAGCTCCGGAACGATGTCCAGCCGCTCGTCCATCCGCGTGATGGCCTTGTGCATGGGCGACAGGCGCGACTTGAGCTCCGCCTGGACCAGCTCTCGCAACGGTTTCTCGATCGACATCCACCCACCATATGACACCCGCTGGGGTTGTCCACCAGTCCAACCCGCCGTGCGGGGTCACTCTGTCGACCCGGGCACGCGCGCGCGACGAATGCCCGGCCACGGCCCCTCGCTTTGAGGCATGGTCGACCCCGAGAGAGGACTCCTGGACATGACCCACGACAAGACTGACTGGCTTTGCATCAACACCATCCGCACCCTCGCCATGGATGCGGTGGAAAAGGCCCACTCCGGACATCCCGGCGCCCCCATGGCGCTCGCGCCCGTGGCCTACCAGCTCTGGCAGCAGGAGCTGCGCTACGACCCCACCTTCCCCGTCTGGCCCAACCGCGACCGCTTCATCCTGTCCAACGGCCACGCCTCCATGCTGCTCTACGCCCTGTTGCACCTCACGGGCGTGCGCCGCATCGACTCCGAGGACAGCGTGCAGGACCAGGTGGCGGTGTCGATCGAGGACCTCCAGAAGTTCCGCCAGCTGGACAGCTCCACCCCCGGCCACCCCGAGTACCGCTGGACGAGCGGCGTGGAGACCACCACCGGCCCGCTCGGCCAGGGCGTGTCCAACTCCGTGGGCATGGCCATCGCCAGCCGCTGGCTCGCGGACAACTACAACCGCCCGGGCTTCGAGCTGTTCGACTACGACGTCTGGGCCATCTGCGGCGATGGCGACATGATGGAGGGCGTGGCCTCCGAGGCCGCCTCGCTCGCCGGCCACCTCAAGCTGCCCAACCTGTGCTGGGTGTATGACAGCAACCACATCAGCATCGACGGCGGCACGGACCTGGCCTTCACCGAGGACGTGGGCCGCCGCTTCGAGGCCTACGGCTGGCGCGTGCTCAAGGTGGCCGACGCCAACGACCTGAGCGCCCTGTCCCAGGCCTTCCGCACCTTCAAGCAGGAGCGCGGCCTGCCCACGCTCATCATCGTGACGAGCCGCATCGGCTTCGGCGCGCCCAAGAAGGAAGGCACCAAGGAGGCCCACGGCGAGGCCCTGGGCCCGGATGAAATCAAGGGCGCCAAGCGCAACTACGGCTGGCCCGAGGACGCGCAGTTCCTGGTCCCCGAGGGCGTGCGCGAGCGCTTCGCCGAGGGCGTGGGCGCGCGCGGCAAGCAGTTGCGCACCGAGTGGCAGGCCCGTCTGGAGGCCTACGGCAAGCAGTTCCCCGAGCAGGCCGAGCAGCTCAAGCGCATGCAGCGCCACGAGCTGCCGGAGGGCTGGGACAAGGAATTGCCCGTGTTCCCCCCGGACGCCAAGGGCCTGGCCACGCGCGAGTCCAGCGGCAAGGTGCTCAACGCCCTGGCCAAGGGCTACCCGTGGCTCGTGGGCGGCTCGGCGGACCTGAACCCCTCCACCAAGACGTACATCACGGCCTCCAGCCCCTTGCGGCCGGGCGAGTACGCCGGGCGCAACATCCACTACGGGGTGCGCGAGCACGCCATGGGCGCCGTCACCAACGGCCTGACGCTCAGCCGGCTGCGCGGCTACAGCGCCACGTTCCTCATCTTCAGTGACTACGAGCGGCCCGCCATCCGCCTGTCCTCCATCATGGAGATCCCCAGCATCCACATCTTCACCCACGACTCCATCGGCGTGGGCGAGGACGGCCCCACCCACCAGCCCATCGAGCAGCTGGCGAGCCTGCGCGCCATCCCCGGCCTCATCGTGATGCGCCCCGGCGACGCCAACGAGGTGACCGAGGCCTGGCGGGTCATCGCTCCGCTCAAGCACCAGCCGGTGGTGCTCGTGCTCACGCGCCAGCCGCTGCCCACGCTGGACCGCACCAGGTACGCCCCCGCCTCGGGCGTGGCCAAGGGCGCCTACATCCTCGCGGACAGCGAGGGCACCCCGGACGTCATCCTCATCGCCACGGGCAGCGAAGTGCCCCTGTGCGTGGAGGCCTACGAGAAGCTCAAGGCCGAGGGCATCAAGGCGCGCGTGGTGAGCATGCCCTCGTGGGAGCTGTTCGAGCAGCAGGACGAGGCCTACCGCGAGAAGGTGCTGCCCAAGGGCGTCACCGCGCGCGTGTCCGTGGAGCAGGCCGCGGCGTTCGGCTGGGAGCGCTGGGTGGGCCACGCCGGCAAGGTCATCGGCATGCGCACCTTCGGCGCCTCCGCGCCCCTGAAGTCCCTGCTGCAGAAGTTCGGCTTCTCCGTGGACAAGGTCATCGAGGCCGCGCGTGAGGTGATGCAGTCCAACAAGAAGTAAGGACAGACATCAGCGGCGCCGTCCCTGGAAACGGGGGCGGCGCCCGCCGCGCCCAGCCCGAGCCCCGGACCCGGGTATGCTCCTGGGCCTCTCATGACGCCTCCCACCTCGCCCTCGCCGCGTCCCTCGCCCCTCTGGTACAGCCTCGTGGCGGTCGTGGGCCTGCTCTGGGCCCTGGTCGAGATGAACTCCGCGGGGAGCCTCTTTCCCGGACGGCCCTGGTTCGACGGGCGGCGCCTCTTCTGCTTCCTCTATAGCGGGGTGTCGCTCGTGCTGCCCGCCGGGCTGCTGCTGCGCGCGGGGCGCCTGCCGAGCGCGCTCCTGTTCGTCATCGCCATCCTCACGGGCCTGTCCACCGTGCCCACCACCATGGCCCTCGTGCTGTTCAGCGGGCTGCAGGACTCGGCGTCCTTCCCGCCGATCGCCGTGGCGTTCGTGCTCGTGCGCGCCGCGCTCACGGGCACCCTGCTCTCCGCGTTCCGCGCCCGCTACTCCGTCTGACCCCCCGGGCCCGAGGCGACGGTCCGATGCGGTAGGCTGAGGCGCCGCCATGCCGCCACCCAAGGTCCAGCCGGAGACCACCCCATGACGTCCCCGCCTCCCGCCTGGTCTCGCATCGTGGGGGCCCTCGGCCTCGCCTGGGGCGCGCTCGAGGTGGGCGCCCTCGTGTCGTCCGCCCCCGACACGTCGTGGACGCCCGACCTGTACTCCGTCTGGCTCCTGGTGCTGGCGGTCGCCGTCATCGGCCTGAGCCTGGGACTGCCGGGCTGGCTCCTGGTGTCCCGCGGGCGCCCCACGCGCCGCGCGGCCCTCGGCGCCGCCGTGCTCACCACGCTCGGCGCGCTGGTCCTGCTCCTCGTCGCCGCGGTCGCCCACTCTCTGCGCAACAGCCCCAGCATCGAGATGGCGCCCGACTCGTCCGGCCATCGCGTGTGGATCGCCTTCCTCGTGGCCGCGCTCGTGCGCCTGCCGCTGCTGGCCGCCCTGCTCGCGTCCGCCTCCGTGCGTCCCCAGGCAACTCGATGACCCTCCCGCCCTTCCTCCACCTCTGGCGCCAGCATGCGCTCTCCGGCCTGATGACGTGGGCCGCGCTCGAGGTGCTCTACGTCGTCATCGCCGCGACCCGGCATGGCAGCAAGTTCCCCGGCTCGCTGGTCACCGGGGCGATGTGGGCCATCGTCGTGGGCGTCCAGCTGCTGCCCGCCCTGATCATCCTGCGCGCCCGCTCGACGGCCCCCTCCGTGCGCGGCGTCTTCGCGCTCGTGGTCCTGGGCTGGGGAGTCCTGATGATGCTCGGCGGCTCCCAGTTCAGCTTCAGCCCTCCGACCCCCGACCCCACGAAGGAGCGAAACTTCGACTTGCGGTGGCTCGAGTTCCTGATGCTCGTCGGCGGGCTCATGCGCCTCATCCTGGCGGTCCTCGTGAGCATGCCGCGGCCTCCGGACCCGTCCGCGAGGCGCGCACCGCGGATGCGGTAGGCTGCGCCTCCGTCATGCTCCCGCCCGACGCCCTCGCACCCGTGGACCCCTTGGACCCCCTGCGCGAGCGCGCCCGCTCGTCCGAGGCCGGACAGGAGGACATCGACGCGCTGCTCGCCGAGTGCGACCGCGTGCTCGGACCCGAGGAGGACAAGCGCGAGCGCTTCCGGGTGCTGCACCTGATCATCGAGGACTCCTTCCTCGGGGGCTTTCGCGGCGGGGATCAGCGGCGCGTGGACGAGACCGCGGCGCGCGCCGTGCTCGCCCTGGGCGAGCCCTATGCCCAGGAGCTGTCCGCCACGGGCCGGGACGTGCTCCACCCGCCCCCGCCCGAGCCCAAGCCCAAGCCCCCACGGCCCCGTCCTCCCCCTCGCGACGCCGCGCCCGCCGCGCCCGCCGCCACGTCCGCCGACGCGATTCCAGAGGCGCGGCCCGCGCTGAGGCGCTTGTCCCAGTACGGGCTGGTCCTGCTCGGGGTCGAGGCGCTGCTCGTGCTGGGCAATTGCCTGTTCACCGCGGGAATCGTCGGCCTGCTCTTCGGCGCGGTGTTGTGCACGTGTCTGTCGCTGTTTCCCGCCCTGGCCTTGCGGATCGACCCGGAGGAGTCCCGCTCGTATTTCGCCACGGTGCTCGTGCTCAACCTGCTCGGCGCCGGGGCCGTCGCCGCCCTGAGCATCGGCCTGCCGACCTTCGTCTATTTCGCCTACTTCGGCCCCTTCCTCCCCGCCGCGTTGCTCTCGGAGCATCGCGCGAACATGGAGCAGGTCCTGCCCTGGCTCCTGCTGTCGGTGGCGGTGCGGCTGGTCGTGGCGTGCGGGGTGCTCATCGCCCGCTGGCCCCCGCCCGAGGAGCTCCAGGAAACCCACCCGGGCTCCCGCGAATGAACGCTCCCGACCCGCTCGCGCCGGTGGATCCCCTCCACTCCCTGTGCGAGCGCGTGCGCGCGCCCGACGCCGGGCCCGAGGACCTCCGGTCCCTGCTCGCCGAGTGTACCCGTCCGCTCCTGCCCCACGAGGACACGGCCGCGCGCGCCCGGGCCCTGGGCCTGCTGCTCGAGGACCCATTCGTGGGCGGCCTGCGCGACGCGCGCCACCGGCGGGTGGACGAGACCGCCGCCCGGGCGCTCGTGGCGCTCGGCGAGCCCCACCTCCAGGCCCTGTCCCCCGAGGCCCGACGCGTCCTCGACCAACTGGAGGTGAAACCCAGCGCCCCGCCACCTCCGGAGCCCGGGGCCCCCCGCGCCTGGCCCCAGCACCTCGCCCTGGGCGTGCTCGCCTGGGGCGCGATCGAGGCGCTGTGCGCGTCCGGACTGATTGTGTCCTGGAACACGGAATCGGCCCTCTTCGGGGGCGTGCTGGTGCTGCTCGCGCTCGTCCTGGTGGGCGTGACGCTGGGGGTGCCGTGCGACATCCTCCTGTCGCGCCAGCGGCGCTTCTCGCCCTTCGCCTACCTCGCCGCCGCCGTCGACGCCGCCGGCAGCGGCCTGCTGATGCTGTCCGTCAGTGACTTCGGGCTCGCGTTCACCCAGTACGACCCGACGGAGGGCACGTACCTCGAGCAGCACGGGGTGGGCCTCTTCCTGCTGGCCAGCGGGGTCGTGCGCCTCACCCTGGCCCCCGCCCTGTCCGCCGCCTTTCGCGCGCGGCCCCCACCCCGAGAGAAGAGCGCTCCGGCCCCCTGACGGACCGGAGCCGCCCGGGCGGAGACCGGGAGGGCAGCCACCGCCGCGCCCCACCCCGCGTCCCGCGCCGTCCCGTTGACGCCGGGTGTCGCGAAGCCCAGGGGGTGTTCCCACCTCGGGACCTGTCACGCGCGCCCCCATCCACAATCCCCGCGCGCCCGAAATCCGCGCAACCCGTCCCCAGGTGCCAATGGTGGACACAATGTGGATGTTGGTGGTGAGGAGACCGACATTTGGGGCCGCCAGATACACCGTCCGCGAGCAGTGCCCGTGACCCAGACACGGAGTGGAACCGCCCTCCGAAATCCCGTGCGCCCCTTCCGCCCGGAGCCCGCGCATGAGTGCCCTGGCCCACCTGCTCACCATTCGACGTGAGGAATTGCTGCGGCGCTGGAGCGAGGCGCTGCGCGGACGAAGCCCGGCCCTCGACACCGCCCCGCCGCCCCCCCTGGCGGAGTTGCTCACCGCGCTGGCCCGGGCCGTGGGCGAGCGCGCGTCCCCGGGCCCCGCCCCGTCCCCACCGTGGAGCCCCGAGGCGTTGGATCCCGAGAGCCTGGTGCACCTGTACGACGCGCTGGGCGAGACGGTGTCCGCGATGCTCCAGGAGATGGGGGCCACGCCCTCGCCCGGGGACTTGCGGGTGCTCACCCGGTTCATCACCTCGGGGCTCGCCCAGGCGCTGGGCGCGGAGGGCCAGGGGGCGCGGCGCGCGCGTGACGAGCACGAGCGCGAGCGGCTGCTGGCCAGCGAGAAGGCGTCGCGCCAGGAGGCCGAGGAGGCCAACCGGCTCAAGGACGAGTTCCTCGCCACGGTGAGCCACGAGTTGCGCACGCCGCTCACGGCCATGCTCGGCTGGGTGCAGGTGCTGCGCAATGGCAACCTCCCCCCGGAGAAGCACGCCCGGGCGCTGGAGACCATCGAGCGCAACGCCCGGGCCCAGGGCCAGCTCATCGAGGACCTGCTCGACGTGAGCCGCATCATGTCCGGCAAGCTCAAGCTGGACGTGGAGCCGGTAGAGGTGAGCGCCGTGGTGGAGCAGGCGCTCGAGTCGGTGCGGCCCGCGGCGGACGCCAAGGGCCTGCGCATCCAGACGGCCCTGGACTCCACGGGCAACGTGATGGGGGACGCGCACCGGCTGCAGCAGGTGGTGTGGAACCTCCTGTCCAACGCCGTGAAGTTCACCCCCAAGGGCGGGCGGGTGCAGGTGTTCGTCGAGCGGCGCGACTCGTCGGTGGAAATCACGGTGGCGGACACCGGCCCGGGCATCTCCCAGGAATTCCTGCCCCACCTCTTCGAGCGCTTCCGCCAGGCCGAGGGCACGCTCACGCGCCGGGCGGGAGGGCTCGGGCTGGGCCTGTCCATCGTGAAGCAACTGGTGGAGATGCACGGGGGAATCGTGAGCGCCTTCAGCGAGGGCGTGGGCAAGGGCACCACCGTGACGGTGCGGCTGCCCCTGTCCGTGGCGCTGCGACGGGAGGTGGCCGTGCCCGCTTCCCTGCGCAACGCCCATCAGGGCATCCAGTGTCCCCCGGAGCTCAGCGGCCTGCGGGTGCTCATCCTGGACGACGAGCAGGACACGCGCGAGCTGCTCCGCACGCTCCTGGAGGGGTGCAACGCGCGGGTCATCACCACCGCGTCCGTGGACGAGTGCCTGGCGCGCCTGCGCGAGGAGCGCCCGGACGTGCTCGTGTCGGACATCGGCATGCCGGGGGAGGACGGCTACTCGCTCATCGCCCGGGTGCGCGCGCTGCCGCCCACGGAAGGAGGGCGCACGCCAGCCGTGGCGCTCACCGCCTACGCGCGCGTGGAGGATCGGACCCGGGTGCTGCTCGCGGGCTTCCACAGCCACGTGCCCAAACCGGTGGAGCCCGTGGAGCTGCTCGCGGTGCTCGCGTCGCTCTCGGGTCGCTTCGGGGCGGTGCGCACCTGACCCGGGGGCCCCTCCCCTTTGCATCCCGGGCAGGCGGACACACCTTGCCCTCTAGAGGAGGAGTGCACGATGCCCCGTGGAGACAAGAGCAAGTACACCGACAAACAGAAGCGCAAGGCCGAGCACATCGAGGAGGGCTACGTGAAGCGTGGCACGAGCCCCAAGGAGGCGGCGGCCCGGGCCTGGGCCACCGTGAACGCCGAGTCCCACGGCGGCGAGAAGCCGGGGGGCTCGGGCTACGGCAAGCCGGAGACGCACCAGGCCTCCCGCCGCGGCGGGCGCGTCAGCCTGGGCAAGCGCACCCCGGCCCAGCGCTCCCAGGCGGCGAAGAAGGCCGCCGCCACGCGCAAGAGCAAGAGCGTCAAGCGCAGCCAGGCCGCCAAACGCGCCGCGGCCAAGCGCGCGCCGGCCAAGAAGCGCGCCACGACGAAACGGACGAGCGCCCGCAAGCGCTCCTGAACGCGGAAGGACACCCTCATGGCAGCACGCAAGAACAGCCTCGTGGCCAACATCAACCGCCGCAAGAAGGCGGGCACCTCGCGCCCCAAGCGCAAGTCCACGGTGGGCAAGAAGGCCTACAAGAACATGGAGCGGGGCTGGGGCAAGACGGCGCGCAAGAAGACCGCCGCGAAGAAGACGGGCGCCCGGAAGAAGACCGCCGCGCGCAAGAAGACCCCCAGCCGCGCGCGCAAGAGCCGCGGCTAGCGCGGCCCCGACGAGTCTGGCCCCCAGGTGTCCTCGAGCAGGGGACGCCAGAGGGGGCGCCGGGCCTCCCAGTCCGGCCGCACCAGGCCCCACACCTGCTGATCCTTGCGCCGCCCCTCGATGAGGTAGTGCCCGCGCATCACGCCCTCCAGCGAGAAGCCGAGCTTGCGCGCCACGCCCTGCGAGGCGAGGTTGTCCACCGCCGTGGTGAGCCAGACGCGGTGCAGGAAGTCCCAGTCGAACAGCCGCGCCACCACCGCCGCCACCGCGCGCGTGCCCAGCCCGCGCCCGTGCCAGGCCGCGCGCAGCATGTAGCCCACCTCGATGCGGCC
The DNA here is from genome assembly GCF_016904885.1 of Archangium primigenium. NCBI lineage: Bacteria > Pseudomonadati > Myxococcota > Myxococcia > Myxococcales > Archangiaceae > Melittangium > [Archangium] primigenium. The sequence goes on along the minus strand of NZ_JADWYI010000001.1, from coordinate 966,997 downwards.
GTGGAACCGCGACAACTCCCGCGCGGACACCGTGCCGATGAGCACCCCGTCCGTCTCCACCATCCACCGGAAGCTCGTGGCGCGCGTGTCGTCCAGGTCCGCGCCGGACTCCAGCAATCGCTTGAGCAGGGACTCGCGCGAGGCGGGCTCCAGCGGCATCAGGCTCCGGGCCACCGGCTCCTCCCGCATCGCTCGCCAGTCGTCCACGTGCTCGGGACGGGCCGGGATGAGCCGCAGCGGGAGACGGGTCGTCATGGCCCCACCCTACCCCAGCGTCCGGGCGGGCAGGCGCCCCCTGCACGATCCCCGGGGGCACCCCACTCTTCTGCCACACCACAGGGAGGGTACACACATGACGAAGACCAAGTTCATTCTGGCGGGTCTGATGGCGGGTGCGGTGGCTTTTGGCGCGGGCTGCAAGACGGACACCGCGGCGCGTGGCACCACCGAGCAGAGTGTCCCCGCGCCCGACACGGGCACGGGCGGCACCGGCTTCGACACGCCGCAGTCCATGCCGCAGGACGGCACGATGGCGCCCATCGAGGATGACGCCAGCGTGCGCGAGCGCGAGCCGGGCGTGCACCAGACGCCGCCCATCATCGACGAGCCGGGCACGGGTGGCTCCGGTCTGCCCGACAGCGACGGCCTGGAGCGCCCGGACGGGCTCGGCCAGGACAACCTGGGCCAGGACGATGCCAACACCACCATCGTCCCGGACGCCAATGACGCCCCCGTCAACGACGGGATGATGAACAACGGCACCAGCGTGCCCCAGTAGTCCCGGGACACCCTGTTGCGTGGGACAGGACGGGCCCCCGTGCGATGAGCTCGGGGGCCCGTTCGCGTCTCAGCGCGGCGGCTTGAGCGCGTCCGGCAGACCCGGACCCGCGGGCGGCCGCTCGGACGCGGCGCCGGCCATGCCCGGGGGCCGCAGCTCCGCGGGCAGCCCCGACGCCTCGGCCGGAGGGGTGGGGGGCTCGGGCGGGGCCACGGGCTCCCCCGGACAGGCGCACAGCAGACCCGTGAGCGACAACAGGATGAAGGCACGCATCGCGGAAGTCCTCCTCGCCGTCAGTAGCGCACCCAGATGTCGGTGCCGGGGTGGATCTCCCGGAGCACCTGCGTGCCCGGCTCCTGCGCGATGAGCCCGGAGATGTGGGCGCTGGGGCTGTAGGCGGCGCTGCCCGCCCAGACGATCTGCGCGTCCTTGAAGACGCTCAGGTCATGCACGTGCTCGTTGACCGTGTACTTGTTCCACCCGGGCGTGCGCGCGGGCAGGAGGAAGAGCACCGGCGCGGGCAGGGTCGTCTCCGCGGCCAGGTGGCCCCCGTGGCCGCCCTCGGTCCCCACCCACTCCTGGGTCACCACGGTGCCGTCCGCCTTGCGGCAGCTCTGCACGGTGGGGAAGGCGAGCGAGGTGAAGGGCTTGTCGGGCAGCGCGGCGCGCAGGGTGAACTTGTAGAAGTCGCTGTCGGAGGGCAGCACGTCCGCCTCGGCCTTGGTCCACGTCACGGCCGTCACCCGGCCGCTCGCGTCCTGGGTCACCTGCGCCTTGCCGAACACCGAGGGCACCGGCCGCACCCCGCCCACGCCCTCCGGAATGCGAATCTCCAGGCGGAAGGTGTCGAGCCCCTCGCACCCGTGGCCCACCGCGAAGGACAGCTCCTGCGTGGTGGCCGCCACCGCGGGCGTGCCCGTGGACAGGCCGATGTGCGCCTCGGCTCCGGGCGCGAACAGGCAGGCCGCGAGCGCGGCCCCGGTCAGGACATGAACCTTCATGTGCGGTACCTCCCCAACGGAGAATCGTGGGGTGGCTTGTACGAGCCCCGTCCGGAAGCCGGAATGAGACACGTTGTCGCACCCGGCCCGGGCCGCCTGGAGGGCAGCCAGGAGCGTGCACCCTCGAACAACTCCGGCGTCGAATAATCCGCGCCCCCTCCCGTCTGGAACAGCAACGAGCCGCTGAACGGCTTCCCCATTCAGGAGCACACCCCATGAAGCGCCACACGTCCCTCCTCGTCGCCTCCCTGTTCTTCTGCGCCGGTGCCGCCCAGGCCCAGGGCCGGGACAACCGCGGGCAGAAGCACCAGGAGGCCAAGCAGAACAAGCAGGAGCTGAAGGACGACCGGCGGGACGTGCGCGAGCTGCGCGAGGTGCTGGGGCAGTTCGACCGGGCCCAGGCCCGCCGGGACGAGCGCGCCATGCGCGAGGTGGAGGACCGCCTGCGCCACCTGGTGCGCGCGGAGCTGGCCGAGGGCAGCCGCGAGCTGGACAAGGACCGCCAGGAGATCCGCCGCGACGGCCGCGGCGGAGGCTGGGACGACCGCAAGGACCGCCGCGACGACGTGCGCGACTACCAGCAGGAGCGCGCCATGCAGTCGACCCGGGCCTCCGTCGCCCGCGAGCTGTCGGGGCTCGTGGGCCAGCGGGGCCGGCGCGAGCTGGACCGCACGCGCACCCTCATCGTGCAGCTCATCGACATGGGACAGCACGAGGTGCAGCAGACCCAGCAGGAGATCCGCGAGGATCGCCGTGACGACCGCCGCGATCACCGCCGCTGACCCCGCGCCGCCGGGGCGGGGCTAGCCCGCCTTGCGCGTGCTGGCCTCGTGCACCTGGCCAACGGTGGCGCGCACGCTCTCGCGCGCCTCGAGCCGCTCCACCCACCCCTGCACCAGCGGGAAGCCCTCCAGGGACAGGCCCATGGGGGCGCGGGCGAACAGGCAGGACACGAGCGAGAAGTCCGCGAGGGACAGCCGGCCGCACAGGTACTCCCGGCCCGCGAGCGAGCGCTCCAGCACGCCCAGGTCCCGGCGCACCTTCTCCAGGCCGGCCTGGTAGCGGGCCTCGTCCTTCGCGCGGCCGATGAAACGGACGTAGACCGTCTCCATCATCACCTCGCCGGTGGACGGGCCGAAGGTGGTGGCCTGCCACTGCAGCCACTGGTGCATCTGCGCCTGGGCCCAGGCGTCCTGGGGCACCAGGCCGCTCTCGGGCTTGAGCGACGCCAGGTAACACATGATGGCGTTGGACTCCCAGAGACAGGAGCCGTCGTCGCGCTCCAGCACGGGCACCTTGCCGTTGGGGTTCTTGGCCAGGAAGGCCGGGGACTTGTGCTCGCCCTGGGCCACGTCGACATCGACGGACTCGACGGACAGGCCGAGCTCCTTCACGACGGCGAAGACCTTGTGGGCGGCGGTGGACAGGGAGGGACCAAGCAGCTTCATGTCGGGAGACTCCAAAAGGGGGGTAGGGGGACAGCGGGCGCGGCGCGCCGGCCCCCACATAACGTCCGCCTGCCGGGCAGGCAACGGCCGCGCGCCTCCGGCGAGCAAGCAGGAGGGATTCGGCCCGGGGCCCGCTATGGTGGGGCCCTCGCCCATGGCCTCCAAGAACTCCGTCCTCCAAGTCCTGACCAGTCCTCGCGCGTGGCTGCTCGTCGCGCTCGGCTTCGCCTCCGGCCTGCCGCTGCTCCTGGTGGGTGGCACCCTGTCCGCGTGGATGACGAACGAGGGGGTCAATCTCAAGACGATCGGCGTCTTCACGCTGGTGGCCTTCCCCTACAGCCTCAAGTTCATCTGGGCGCCCCTGCTGGACCGCTACGCGCTGCCCTTCCTGGGCCGGCGCCGCGGGTGGATGCTCGTCACGCAGGTGGCGCTCATGGGCGCCATCGCCTCCATGGGCTTCGTCAACCCGCGCGAGACGCCCTGGGCCATGGCGAGCCTCGCGCTGCTCGTGTCCTTCCTGTCCTCCAGCCAGGACGTGGTGAGCGACGCGTGGCGCACCGACACCCTGTCCGAGGCCGAGCGCGGCTTCGGCGTGGCCACCTTCGTCATGGGCTACCGCTTCGGGATGATCGCCGCCGGGGCGCTCGCGCTCAGCCTGTCGCAGTTCATCGGCTGGTCCCGCACGTACTGGATCATGTCCTCGCTGATGCTCGTGGGCGTGGTGGCCACGCTGCTGGCCCCCGAGCCCCAGGGCCAGCGCCCCCCGCGCACCCTCTTCGACGCCACGGTGGTGCCCTACGTGGACTACTTCCGTCGGGACGGGGCGATGCTCGCGCTGCTCTTCCTCGTGCTCTTCAAGCTCGGTGACGCCATCGCCGGCGGCATGACCACGCCCTTCTTCCTCAAGCTGGGCTTCTCCAACCTGGAGGTGGGCGCCATCACCAAGGGCGTGGGCATGGTGGCCACCATCGGCGGGGCGCTCGTGGGCGGCGCGCTCCTGGCCAAGCTCGGCCTGCGCCGCAGCCTCTTCATCTTCGGCGCGCTCCAGGCCCTCACCAACCTCACCTTCCTGGCGCTCGCGCTGGTGGGCAAGAGCCACGCGGTGCTCGCGCTCGCCATCTGCTCGGACAACGTGTGCGGCGGCATGGCCACCACGGCCTTTGGCGCCTTCACCATGTCGCTGTGCAACAAGAACTTCAGCGCCACGCAGTTCGCCCTGCTCTCGGCCCTGGCCAACTTCGGCAGCCGCGTGCTGGGCGCCTCCTCGGGCTTCCTCGCCGAGTGGATGGGCTGGAGCGGCTTCTTCGGCCTCACCGTGGTGCTCGCCATCCCCGGCCTGGTGGTGCTCGCCTTCCTGCCCGAGGGCGCCGCCACGCCCGTGCAGGCCCCGCCGCTCGAGGAGCCTCCGCCCTCGGCACCGCCCGGCCCCATCTCGGCGACCTCCCGGTAGCCCGCTCGCTCCCCCGCCCGCCTCGACTCCCGGGCGGGAGGCGTGCGCCGGTTGCCGGGTGAACGCCGCATGCCGAGCTTGAAGGTTCGGAGGTGCGCAATGGCAACGCGAGATCGCAAGGATTCCACCCAGCCCGCGGAAGACATGTTCGGCCGTCCCACGAGTCCTCGACATGAGGAGGAATCCTCGGGGCCCTCGCGGGAAGCCCAGACCGAGCACCAGATGCCATCCGAGGAGCGCGGCGCGAAGCGTCACGACAAGGACTCGGATGACGAGGAGGCCTACGGGGGCGTGGGCGAGCTGCCCGACGGCGACGGCGTGCGCAGCGACAAGGGCACCAACCCGCTTCCGTCCAACTACTGGTCCGCCTACCCGTACGACAAGCCCGGCAGTAAGTAGTCCCCTCCGAACCCAGGTTCCAGGACACGACAGGGCGCGCTCCCCTCCTGGGAGTCGCGCCCTGTGCCGTTTGAACCGCCGCGCGCCCAGAGCAGCCATCCAGGCGAGCGGCGTGGTGCCCTGGCGCCCCCACTGACTGTGCACACCTTGCCCTCCATCAGACGAGGGGAATAGGGAATGCGCGACGCGTGGAGCTGGATGCGGTGGGGGGTGTGCGCGGTGCTGGTGGGCTGTGGCGCGACGCGGGAGGAGGAGCCCGTGCCGGAACCCTCGCCGGAACTCTCGGTGCCCACGCCGGACACGCCCGTGCCCGCCGAGCCGCCCGCCTCCACGCCCCCCACGGGCGAGGCGCCGCCCGCGCCGGGCGAGTCCCCCTCCACCGAGCCCGAGGCCCCCAGCCCCGTGCCCACGGTGCCCGTGGTGCAGCCCTCGCCCTCGCCCGGCTATGTACCGCCGGTGAGCGCGGGCCTGGAGGGCCGCCCCACGCTCGCGCCCGTGGCCTGCGTGCTGTGGAAAGGCGCGGTGCCTCCCGTGCGCGCCACCGCATGCGAGGGCACCTCGGTCTTCGCCGATGGCCGCCGCGAGGTGGCGCGCTACGACGCCGACAGCCGCCTGCTGGAGCGGCGCGTCTACAAGCGCAACGGCATCCTGGAGGAAGTGGAGAGCAATGTCTGGCTCAACGGCCGCCAGCGGACGCACCGCGTCGAGCGGCCCGACGCGGGCACCTACACGGTGACCCAGTGGGAGTATGACGCCCAGGGTCGCATCGCGTGGCGGAGCGACTACGCCAGCTCCACCTTCCCGGTCGGCTACGAGTACGTCCGCGATGCGAACGGTCGGCTCCAGCGTATCGAGCGCCGGGACGGACGCGCGCCCATCCTCTACCAATACAACGAGGCGGGGCAGTTGGTGGGCATCGACAGTCGGCCCGACTGCGACATGGACGTCGCCCGGTGCGAGACGTTCACCTACTGGCCCAATGGGCAGGTGCGCGAGAACTCCTGGGACAACGGCGACGTCGATCGCATCACGCATCTGTACGACGACCGGGGCAACCTCGTGGACGAGATGCAGTACGGCTTCGAGTTCTCCCAGCACACCTTCAACTCCTACAACGCGGCCCGCAAGGTGTTCCGTGTCTGGGAGAAGAAGGGCGTCTACGTCTACGACCACGAGTTCGTGCGCGACTTCTATTACGACGCCTCGGGGCTGTTGCTGATGGAGCGGCTCGGCAAGATGTACACCCAGCCCCGGGGCGGTGAGCCGGGCCTCCCGCGGGTGACCACGTACCTGAACACCACGCGTCGGCTCACGTACCTGTGCGGCACGGCGATCGTCTGGCTCGACGAGTGGGACAGCGACATGGACGGGAAGGTGGATGCCCGGCGCACCCACGAGCGCGATGCGAAGGGACGGCTCGTGCACGAGGAGTACTCGGGCACGCCGGGCATGGATGACGGCCCGGTGCGCCGCGACTTCAAGTACACGTGTGACTAGCCCGTCAGCGCCTCGTAGGCCGCGCGCCAGAAGTCCACGAACGCCGCGGGCGCGGTGGGCGAGTCCATGGTCCGCTGCGTGAGCAACACGCCGATGAGCCCCGTCTCGGGGTCCCAGTAGCAGCTCGTGCCATAGCCGCCATCCCAGCCGAAGCCCCGGGGGTCTCCCGGCTCGTGCCGCTTGATGATGGACACGGCGTAGCCCCAGCCGTGCGTGTCCCAGAAGCCCGGGCTGAACGGCGAGCGCGCCTTCTGCTCGGGCGTGACGTGGTCGGTGGTCATCCGCGCCACCGAGCGCTCGGAGAGGATGCGTCCGCCCGGCGTATCGCCCCGCCGGAGCATCATCCGCGCGAAGGCCAGGTAGTCCTCCGCCGTGGAGACGAGGCCTCCGGCGGCCGAGGGGAACCCCGGGGCCTTGCTGAAGCGGCTGTCCTCGCCGGGCGGGTCGAAGACGATGAACTCCTTCGTCTCGGGGTTGCGGAAGTAGGTGGTGGGCAGCCGGTCCAGCTTGTCCGCGGGCACGCTGAAGCCCGTGTCCTTCATGCCCAGGGGCGCGAAGAGGCGCTCGCGCAGGAACGTCTCCAGGGGCTGGCCCGAGGCCCGCTCCAGCAGGGCGCCCAGCACGGTGATGCCGGTGTCATACATCCAGACCTCGCCCGGCTGATGGATGAGCGGCAGCGAGCCCAGGGCCGCGAGCCACGCGTCGGCGTTGGGGGCCTGGGGCAATTCGGGGCCCACGCCCACGCCCTTCGCGTTCATCGCCTGGACGATGGGATAGTCACCCGGGGCCATGAGGGCGCCCGTGCCCAGCCGCAGCGTCAGCAGGTCACTCACGAGGATGGGGCGCTTCGCGGGCTCGGTGTCATCGAGCGGGCCATCGGGTCGCTTGAGCACGCGGCGGTTCGCGAGCTCGGGCAACAGCCGATCCACGGGCTCGTCGAGGCGCAGTGTGCCCTCCTCCACGAGCAGCAGGGTGGCGGCGCCCGCGATGGGCTTGCTCATGGAGGCGATGCGGAAGAGCGTGTCGCGCCGCATGGGCGTCGTGCTCCCGAAGGCATGGGTGCCCACCGCGTCCACGTGCAGCTCATCCCCCCGGGCGAGCAGCGTCACCGCGCCCGGCAGTTCTCCACGCGCCACGAGGGACGTCATGGCCGAGCGCAGGCGCTCGAGCCCCGCGCGGGAGAACGCCGAGGACGCGTCACCCCGCGTGCCCCGGCCACAGCCCGTCAGCGCCGCCACCCCGAGCGCACCCGCGCCCCTGAGCACCTCGCGCCGCCCCATCCGCTCCACGCCGCGACGTCGCATCGTCCGCTCCTGTCGTGCCCCACCGGGGGCGAGAGAAGTCACGCGGCGGACCTTAAGAAGCGCCCCTGACACGTATGCGCGTGTCACCCGACACGGCCCATCACGTCACTTGACTTGAGTGGTCGAAAGACGTCCCCTGCGCCAGGCGTGTGCACACGCCCTCACCGGGGGATGACCTTTGGCGGATGCGAAGAACGAGCTCAAGCCCGAGCACTCGGGACCCTTTCAACTGGGACGGCAGTTCGACGAGGTGGGACCGGAGGTCGGCCGCCTCTATGAGTCCTGGCACCGGCCCACGGGCCAGCCGGCCGTGACGCTGCGGTCTGGCGATCGGATGCACTGGCTGCACCGGGGACCGTGGAAGGTCCTCCTGTCGTGCGAGCGCGACTCGCCGGACGTGTCCCTGCGCATCATGCAGGCGCCGCCCTTCGCCCCGCCCGGGCAGGTGATGGACATGCTCGTGCTCATGAAGAACGCGTACGAGCACGTGGAGGACTCGCCCCGGCTGCTCTCGCTCTTCGCGTCCGGGCCGCGCAAGGCGCTCCAGCGGCTGCGCTCGCGGCGCGTGCTCGCGGGCCTCGCGCTGCTCGCGGGTGGCGTGGGCCTGGGGTTCTACCTCCTGGCCCGGGCACCGGGCGGCGAGGCCCTCCACTGGAACGCGCCCGTGGACGCGCCGGTGCTCATCCACTCCGGCCACCCCATCGGCTATCCGCTGCCGTCCCGGCCCTTCCGCAACCAGGCCAAGGCGCCGTGCAAGACCCAGCGGCAACTGGAGATCGAGCTCAACGGCGGCTGCTGGGTGGAACTCGCGCAGAAGCCGCCGTGCGCCGAGGACCGCGCCGAGCACGAGGGCAAGTGCTACCTGCCCGTGTCCAAGGACCGGGACACGACCCCGAGCGCCCTGGAGCCCTGAGGTTCCAGGGACGCGTCGGGGAGGCCGCGAGCGCTCAGGCCTTGTCGGGCGGAACGCGGCCGTCGGCGATCGCCGCGCGCTTGTAGGCGGGGCGGGCCGTGAGCCGGGCCACGTACTCGGAGATGGGCGACTCCTTCATGCCCGGCGCGCCGAACGACGTGGCCCAGATGAGCTGCGCGCCCACGTACACGTCCGCCGCGCTGAACTGCTCGCCGAGGATGTAGGGCCCGGGCGTGAGCATCTTCTTGAACGCGCCGATCACGTCCTCGTAGGAGCCGTAGCCCAGCGCGCCCTTGCGCTCCACCGGGGGGCGCTTGAACATGGTGTCGATCAGCGCGGGCTCGAAACAGCCCGCGCCGAAGAAGAGCCAGCGCAGATAGGTGCCCCGGCGCGGATCCGTGGCCGCCGGCGCCAGGCCCGCCTCGGGGAAGGCATCGGCCAGGTAGGTGATGATGGCCGCCGTCTCGGTGATGGGGGTGCCGCCGTGGGTGATGGTCGGCAGCTTGCCCATGGGGTTGATGGCCAGGAACTCGGGGCGCTTGTGCTCGCCCTTCTCGAAGTCGAGGCGCACGACGCGGAACGGCGCGCCCACCTCGTGCAGCATCCAATGGACCATCTGCGCCCGCGACTGGGGGTTGTGGTAGAAAACGAGTTCGCTGCTCATTCGGTGTGTCCTCCCGGGGAAGGCGGCGAGCATGCCCCCCGCGCCCCCGTGAAGCGAGTACCGCGTGACCCCCCGCCCGACCGCGTGAATCGACAAACCGGCTCCCACTTGGGGAGTCCGGAAGTCTAGGATATTCCCTGCGTTCCCTGCTTTTTCAGAAAGCCAGTCCCCAAGGAGTCCAGTCCATGAACAAGACGGTCCGGTTGTCGATCGTGCTCGCGAGCATTCTTCCCCTGGCCAGTGGGTGTGGCGCGCCGGAGACGGTTCCGGAGGCGGGCGCCGCGCTGGGCACCTCGCTGGGCACCCACATGGGCGCGGTGGGCACCCAGACCTCCACGTGGACGGAGGGCGCGACGCTGAACACGCCGCGCGAGCACCACACGCTCACCCTGCTCACCTCGGGGCTGGTGCTGGCGGCGGGTGGCACCCCGCAGGGCGGTGGCGGGCTGCGCAGCGCGGAGCTGTATGACCCGTACTCCAACACGTGGAAGGCCACGGGCTCGCTCAACGAGCCCCGGAGCGGCGCGCGGGCGGTGCGGCTCGCCTCGGGCAAGGTGCTCGTGGTGGGCGGCGCCAACAGCGACGGGCCCGGCGTGCGGAGCACGGAGGTGTACGACCCGGAGACGGGCACCTGGAGCACGACGGGCGCGCTCAACACGGGCCGCGCCCAGTTCACCCTGACACTGCTGGACTCCGGCAAGGTGCTCGCCACCGGGGGCATGATCCAGGGCGGTGGCTTCACCAACACGGCCGAGGTGTACGACCCGGAGACGGGCACGTGGAGCTACACGGCCCCCCTGAGCACCGGCGGCTTCTTCCAGGCGTCGGCCCGGCTCTACTCGGGCGAGGTGCTGGTGACGGGCTACATCGGCGGCACGCCCAACACCGAGGTGTACAACCCGGCCACCCACTCCTGGCGCACCGTGGCGAGCATCCCCGGCGCGCGCGCCTTCCAGTCGGCGGTGCGGCTGTACTCGGGCCACGTGCTCGTCACCGGAGGCGGGGACGGCCAGGGCAACACCGCCGCCACGTTCCTGTACGATCCGTTCAACGACGTCTGGACGCGCGGGCCGGACATGAACCGGGCCCGGGGCCAGGACCACTTCCTGACGCTGCTCTACTCGGGCAAGGTGCTGGCGGCCAGCGAGGGCACCGCCGAGGTGTACGACCCCGACACCCACACCTGGACGCTGGAGTCCACGGGCCCCCAGGGCAGCACCTCCCCCATCGGCGCCCTGCTGCACACCGGCCAGGTGCTGTTCGCCAACACGCGCACCGCGCTCTACACGCCCTGAGCGCCCTCGCGGCACGCGGCGTCGAGCAGCTCGGGCCGGTACTCGAAGTGCATCGTGTCGAAGTGGTACCAGCGCCCGCCCCAGATGAACCCCTCGGCCTCGAAGGCCTCCACGATGGCCGGGGGGATGCGGTTCTTCCACCGCACGGGCGCGCCCGCGGGGGCCCAGGCCCAGTAGTCCGAGCGCTCCACGTTCACGTCCAGGGACACCCCGTAGGCGTGCGCGCTCAGGCGTTGGGTGCGGGCGATGTTGCGCCAGACGAACGTGCCGCCCAGGGGCGTGAGGAAGGCGCGCAGCGCGGGCGTCTCGGCCACGAGCCGCTCCAGCCGCGCCGCCACGCGCTGGAAGGCGGGCGCCACCCGGCGGTGCACGCGCAGGCGCTGGCCCAGGATGTCGAGGTCCACCAGGTCCACGCGCTCGGGCGAGTCGCCATACGTGGCGCGAAAGAGCGGATCGAAGCGGATGCGGCCCGGGTCCTCGTTCTCGCGCGTCACCGGGGCGATGGGGCCGGGCGTGTAGGGCTGGGAGAAGGTGTCCTCCAGGTCCGGCGCCGCCAGCTTCTGCTCGAAGGACTTCGCGCGCCCATCGTCCCAGGGGTGGAGCACGCCGCCCACGCGCACCCGCCACGCGTCCCCCTCGCGCACGGGCTCCACGGCATACCAGCGGGACAGACACGCCAGCGCGCGCGGCGGCGCGGCGTCTTCGGCACGGGACAGCGCGGCCCACGGCAGCAGCACCCACCCGGCGAGGCCTGAGAACAAGGAGCGCATCCCCCGAGCCTGCCATGCCATGCTCGCGCGCCATGCGCATTCACCATCTGAACGGGGCCACACTGTGTCCGTGGGGACGCCAGCGGCTGCTCGGCGGGGGAAACCAGCACCTCGTGTGCCACTGCCTGCTGTTGGAGACGGAGGCGGGACTCGTGCTGGTGGACACCGCGCTCGGACTGGAGGATCACCACGCCCCCTCGCGCCAGGGCGTGCGCGACGGCATGCGCGCCATGCGGCCCACCTGGGACGAGGCGGAGACGATGGCCCGGCAGGTGGAGCGCCTCGGCTTCCGGCGCGAGGACGTGCGCCACATCGTGCTCACCCACCTGGACCTGGACCACGCCGGCGGCCTGGCGGACTTCCCGCGGGCGCGGGTGCACGTGTCCGCCACCGAGCACACGGCCGCCATGGAGAAGCGCTCCCTCTTCGAGCGCATGCGCTACCAGGGCGTGCAGTGGGCGCACGCGCCGGACTGGAAGCTGTACGACGCGGCCCGGGGCGAGCGCTGGTTCGGCTTCGACTGCGTGCGCGGGCTGGAGGGCCTGCCCCCGGAAATCCTCCTCGTGCCGCTGGTGGGCCACACGCGCGGCCACTGCGCGGTGGCGGTGGACCGGGGGGACCGCTGGCTGCTGCACGCCGGGGACGCCTACTTCTTCCACGGGGAGATGGCGCCCGAGGACCACTGCTCCCTGGGCCTGCGGGTGATGCAGAACCTGCTCCAGATGAAGGGCCGCGAGCGCCACGAGAACCGGGCCCGGCTGCGCGAGCTCGTGCGCACCCAGTCCGACAAGGTGCGCGTGTTCTGCGCCCACGATCCCGAGGAGCTGCGCCAGCTGGCTACTTCTTCGGGGGCGTAGCCGTGCGCTCCAGGCTCGCGGCGAAGCTCTTGCGCCCGGGGGTGAGCGGCGCGTCGAGCTGGCGCTGCGTGCGCACCGAGGCCACGGGATCCTCCGCGGGCCCCTCCAGGGACTCCTTGTCGAACTGATCCTGGCCCGCGCCCACGCGGCGCAGGGGCTGGGTGCCATAGACACGACGATAGGGGTCTCGGCCAGCCATGGACTGCCTCCGGAAGGGGGGTGCACCCCGAGCATAGGCCGACGCGCGCCCGCCGTACACGGCCCGGCGCCCGCCTCCCCGGCGGGCGGGCGTCATCGGCTTGCACCCGGCCCGTTTCCGGGCGATCACCGTGTCCCGCCCATGTCCCTTCCGTCCGCCGCCCCGCTCGCCTCCGAGTCGGCCCTGCTTCGCGTCGTGCCGCCCCCCGGGGACACCCCGCTGGCCCGGGCCGAGCGGCGCCTGGCCGAGCTGCTCGCGGAGATCGACGCCCTGGACTCGGGCCTGGAGTCGCTCAACCAGGAGCTGGAGCGCTTCGCCCGCGCCTACGAGGACACCCTGGCCGCGCCCTCCGAGGAGGTGGGCCGCGCCGAGCGGCTCCTGCGCCGGCTGCGCTCACTTCAGGACGCGGTCGCCGCGCTCACGCGCCAGCTCGAGCAGCCGCCCCCCGCCGCGCCCCCCAAGCGCCGCCCCGAGGCCACCGCCCCGCGCGCGACCCCCGCGCCCGCGCCGCCCGAGGACGCGGACGAGGACTTCGAGGACTTCGAGGACGACGACGCGCCCGAGGACGCCGGCGCCCGCCCCGCCGGAGCCCCCCGCGCGGCGCTGCCCGAGCCCGGCGCGGAGGACGAAGCGGGGCTGCTCAAGCGGCTGCGCCGGCGGCTCGCGCGGCTGTTGCACCCGGACCTGGCGCAGTCGGACGCCGAGCGCACGCGGCTGGAAGCGCTCATGGTGCGCGTCAACGTCGCCTACGCGGCGGGAGACCGGGCCACGCTGGAGCTGCTCGCGGCCCGGGTGGGCGCGGGCGAGCCGGAGGCGCTGAGCGAGGACGAGCGGCTCGCGCACCTGGAGCGGCGGATCCACGTCCTGTCCACGGCGGCCCACTCGCTGCGCCAGCAGCGCGAGCGCCTGCGCGCCACGGCCACCGCGCGCCTGTACGAGGAGGCCCGGCGCCGCGAGGCCGAGGGCCGGGACTACCTGAGCGAGTCGCGCGGGGAGCTGGACGAGGAGCGGGCCGAGCTGGCGCGCGACGCGCGGGCCCGGATGCGGCAGCTGGAGCGCGCCGCGCGCACGCTCACCCACCTGAGGAACCAACGCATGACCACCCTCCCCGAGCGCGCCAAGGGCCGCAAGCCGCGCGTCTTCGATCCGGTGCTGGAGAGTCCGCTGGTGCGCCAGGGCGTGCTGCGCCTGGAGCGGCAGCGCGCCACGCCCGCCGCGCGCGAGCTGGCGCGGCGGCTGGAGGACACCGTCACCCAGGAGCCCTGGCAGGTGGCGCTCACGCTCATGGCCTTCTTCGCCGAGGCCGCGGGCCGCCCGCCCCCGGGCCTGGACACGAGCGACGCCTGGGCCGAGCGCTACGAGCTGTGGCGCGAGCTGGACATGCCGGGGGCGCCCCCCTACGACCAGGCGCTCACGCGGCTGCCGCGCCACCTGGAGCTGGGCCTGCGGGTGATGAAGAAGGAGGTGCGCTTCGGGCTGCAGCTGCGCGAGGCGGAACTCCTGGCCGCGGTGCCCCTGGCGCTGCAGCGCGCGGACGTGGCCGAGCGGGGCCGCTCGGTGCTGGCGGTGATCGGCCCCCAGGAGCAGTGCAAGGCGTGCGGCGAGGAGGTGCTCCTGCAGCACCTGCTCCGCACGCGAGGGCTCGACGAGCTCAACGGCTTGGTGTGTCCGCTGTGCGCCCACACGCAGAAGAGCTACTGGCTCTACAGCCGCACCGAGGGCCAGGAGGCGCTGCTGCCGCACGCGCTGCGGCTGGGCACGGTGGTGGAGCAGGGGGTGCGCCTGGGCGGCACGAGCGTGGGCTTCCAACTGCTCCCCGAGGAGCGCGAGGCGCTCACGGCGGCCCGGCTGCGCCAGCGCCTGGTGGACCTGTACCTCCAGCCCTACGCGGTGGAGCTGGCCCCCGAGCACGTGCGGCTGGTACAGGGGGGCCGGGAGCTGGAGGACGAGGCCCTGGTGGGCCGGGGCGGCGTCACCGTGCGGCTCGCGCCCGAGGCGGGCACGAGCGAGGCGGAGGTGCTGGAGCTGCTCCGCGCGCGCATCGAGCGGCGCTTCCGCCCCGACACCTCCCGGTAGGGCGTATTTTCATCAAGAATCGAAGGGGTACAGACGCCTCAGCCTGCCAATGGCTGCATCCATATGCCGTGCAGCCGCCTCTCGCTGAGCCTCAACAGCGGCGATCGCGTTGAGTCGCGCCTCAAGATCGAATGGTGCGCTGGCCTCATCACTCTTGACATACAGTTCGACGTTTAAGTTCCAGTTGGCCTTCGCTATTTCATCCAAGGGAACCGCACACGCATAGCGTTTGTCGCCATCGAATTCCCGGAAAATCCTCCCAACCCAATGAATGTCGTCTCGTGACAGTACGCGTCGTCTCGCTTTCGTCGTCCCCAAGTGAGAGGCATCAACGAACAGCACCCGTCCCCTTCGATCTGTAGACTTCCCCCGCCTCAAGATCAAGACAACGGGCGCAATGGGTGTCTCGTAAAGAATGTTCCTCGGCAGACCGATGATGGCTTCAAACCGGTCCTCTTGCAGGAGCTTGCCGCGAATGTGCTCCTCGCCACCTCCACGGAAGAGCACTCCGCGCGGCATCAAGAGCGCGGCCATGCCTTGCTCGGAAAGAGAGGCCAGACAATGTTGTACGAATGCATAGTCCGCTCCATGAGCGGGCGGCACGGGATCAAAGCGTCCAAAGGCATCTTCCGCAGCCCGTTCCGCCCCCCACTCACGCGCTCCCCATGGAGGGTCCGCCAGGATCCTGTCGTATTCGAGCAACTTCCCAGCTGCCCCTGTGAATGGAGACCACAAGGCATCCCCGAGTTTGACGTTGGCATCGGAGATACCGTGCAGCAGCAGGTTTATCCGGCACAAGGCCCACTGTTCCGCGTTCCTCTCGTGGCCATGCAGAACCAGAGAGGCCGCCGCGCGGGGCAGACTCATTTCAGTATGGGAGGCAACCCAGCGCGCTGACTCCAAGAGGAATCCGCCCACGCCGCAAACAGGGTCGTAGAGGCGCATGCCGTCACTTGGAGCCAAGAGTTCGGCCAGGAGCCGCGCCATCGAGGGCGGCGTATAGTACAAACCAACGCCTCGACCGCTTGTCTCCGCCAACCGATGGAGGAACGCGTCGGCAGCTTCTCCCAAATGACCATTCAATACCAATGCTTCGCGCAGCGGAGGGAGAGAGGAAAGCGTATGGACCAATTCGTGCAGCACCTGCCTGCCCAACTCAATGGAATTGAAATCAGCCTTCGTCAGGAGCCTGTCCAGCGAGGGGTTGACCTCCTCCAACACGGCGCACGCATTATTGATACAGTCACCCAAGTCGACGGCAGAAATGCCCAACAGTCGAGACCACCGTGCCGAAGGAGGCACGACGAACCGAGTCCCTCGCGAAGAGGATGAGCCATCCGCAGTATCGCTCAGCATCTTCAAAAGCAGTAATCGGAGGATGTAGCCTGCCGCATCGTGCTGAGTCGAACCATGCGCACGAAGGACGCCCATGGCCTCCCCAAGAGGTCCTTCTATTTCAGCCGTTTTCGGACTCATGTGGCTCCGCCTTCCCTACAGCTGACAACAAGAGCTCCGCGACCATACCGTCCACGAGGTCACGGCGCAGGGCCGCTACCCGTAACGCCGCCTGATGGTGTTCTTGCTCTGCCTCAATGAGTTTGGCGAGTTCCTGCTGCAATGCCAGAGGCGGTACAGGAACGGGCAGGTTCTCGATGTCTTTCACGGTGAGCTGAACCAATCCTGAGGAGGACCGTGCCCGAAGACGCATTTGTCCCTGCCACGCCGAACTTCGAAAAAGTGCCAGCAAGACAGAGGGGAGAATCCGCGTTCCCGGCCTCGCCACGATGAGGTTCGAGCTGACCAGGAGCGAGGCCTCATTCTCAGATACCAGCGCCACCTTCAGGACGGTGCCCCGACAGGAGACGAGCAGATCATCCGGTTGAACACGAAATCGGTCCAGGGAACCCGGGCGCAACGGCACTTGCGGCAATTCAGTTCGAGCGGCAATCCGCCCCGCCTCGATGTCTCCGACACTGAGCACGGGCTCCAGGATCGCCAGTTCGCCTTCTTTGGCTTGGTGCCGGGATACGGGCAAACCCACGAAAAGCGTCTCCACAACGGAGCACAGCGGCCACAAGGGCCACGGAGGACCCGCCCCTTCTTCAAAATGGCTCATGGGCATGACCTTGGCGCGTGGCGCTCATTGCACATCCACCTCAAACGACGCGGGGCCCCTCGAATGAATTTCATCGAAAACGTGCGCACCAGGGAGAATGCGAAGCAACGCGGGTTCGAACCAACCTATGGCCTCTTTCAATTCGGAGTATTTTTGGGGAAGGTCTCTCCATCTCCAGATGGGCTCGTGGTGGAAGACTCGGTTGCGGAGATTGCGCACTTGGTGCATGCGCTCCGCCACGCGATGGCGCGTCCGGAGGCTCCTTGTCATGTGCGGAAACACGGACTTCAGAAGAGCAGGCCAGATGACCTGTTCATAAGAACGGCTCACCAGACTTGTCCAGAATCCGAAATTCAACCCCGCCACGATGCGGCCGGGATCCAATGGTCGGTTGTTCTTTACCAATTCCGCTTTCGCGGCCTTGATCGCATCCAGCTCACGCGACGACAACCACGCGGGGTTGAGGTCGTACCAAGCCGATGTGCCTTTGAGTACGGACAGCCCCTCGTGGAGACTGTTGCGGAAGGCGACCTCCAAGCACCCCAGCGGGGCGTAGAGCGACATGCATAGCGCGTCATTCCACCTGTAACGCCCAACGATCACGCGCGGAGTGTCGTTTGGGTCCAGTCGGTAAGCAGCCAGCCGTGGCGCGGACAACACCTTCGTCAGAGCAACGAAGGAAATGGGTTGCACACCCGAAGGGGTTTGCATAATGTTCCTCCACTGTCCCCGGGTCGTCCTCTCCCAGCGAGTACTTCGCTGGTGATGACCCCGGGGTTTTTTATTTCCGTCTCGCGAGCCTTCGACCGTGAGAGCAGATCGTCTGCTCCGGCTCCCCGCTCTTGAGCAAAGCTCCGCCTACACCCCGCGCTCTGCGGCAGCCCTAGTCGCCCTTCACTTGGCGCCTAATCTTCGACGAACATCGACACGTCTTAACATAGGGAGTGCGTCTTCCTTCGTCAACGCCTAATGCGTGAAGAACAAGTCGCATTGAACTCGCCGTGGGCATCAACAGCCCACGGCGAGGTAGGCACTGCGCTCACCTCGTCGAGGCAAGAGCAGGCGTCCTTGGGCTCGCTACTGCTGGCGGCCCTCGATGGCGCACAGCAGCACCGCCGCCGCGATCCCCATGCGCCGGTCGAGCTGATTGAGGCGGTCCATGGAGAAGTCCAGCGAGATGCGCTGGATGAAGGGGTTGAAGTGCTGGCGGAAGCTGAGCACCTGGGTGGTGCCCACCGTGCCCGAGAACGTCTGCGGCACCAGGTTGGTCAGCAGGCGCCGCACCATGGCGAGCATCAGGCTGTCCTCCTGGAGGAGGCCCACCTCCTGGTCGCGCGCGTCGAGCACCAGCCACTCGTCGCGCAGCATGGACTTGAGGCCCTTGCGACGCAGCGCGCCCAGGCGCTCGCCCGTCTTCGAGTCGGTGATGTCGTACGTGGCGCCGAAGTCGATGATGCTGCGCGCCTTGATGTTGAGCACCTCCTCGCGCATGTCCTCGTCGGTGAAGATGCGCAGGTCCTCCTTGAGCTTGAAGGCCTTCATCTTCGAGTAGAAGGCCAGCCCGCCCGCCTCGTCGTAGATGTGGAAGGCGCCGCCGAAGATCTTGAAGAACTTGCGGCGGATGACGTAGCGCTTCTGACCAAAACGGCCGGCGGCCAGGTCGGAAGGGGAGCGCGGCGCGAGAGCGGTCGACATGGGGTCCTCGGGAGACGACGAGAGCCCGCCCCTTATAGCGCCCGTGGGCTCGAAAAAATGTGGAGCGGGTGAATAACCCGTTTTTCCGGGGCCGGACTCCAGCCGAATGCAGGGCCCATTTCGCCTCCCTGGAGCCACCTCCCCATGAAGACCCCGTCCCGTTCTGTCCCGTCCCTCCGCCTCGCCCTCCTGGGGCTCGCCTCGCTCACCTCCGCCTGTGGCGAGGCCGAGGCCCCCCCGTCCGGAGCGCGCGAGGAGCTGAGCACCCTGAGCCGCGCCCTGCCGCCGCCCTTGCGGCCCGCCACCTGCGCCGAGCTCCGCCAGGCCACGCCGGACGCGCCGGACGGGGAGTACCTGCTGTTCGCCTCGGGCGACGCGATGCGCGCCTGGGCCGCCTGGTGCCACGACATGGCGGGCACCCCCACCGAGTACCTCACGCTCGCCCAGACGGGCCCGGACACCAACGTCTCCGAGTACTTCGCGGGCGGGGTCTCGCCGGGCACCTCCGTGCGCACGGCGTACACCCGGCTGCGCATCAACCCCCACACCCTCACCGTGGACACCGGGGACCAGCGCTTCGCCACCTCCACGGGCCAGCTCACCCACAGCCCCGACACGGTGAAGGCCATGCCCTACGCCACCGCCATGTCCTGCACGGGCGACTACCGCCTGGGCACGGCCGCCATCGACCTGCGCGGCACGGGCTTCATGCTGCTCGGCGGGCAGTTCCAGCCCTCGGGCAACGCGCCGGACGGCTCCACCCAGTATGGCAGCCAGATGCAGACCGCGACGCTCCGGGGCGGGGGGTACTGCGGCTGGAACGCGCCCCAGGGCAGCTACAACCCCTACAACCAGAACGGCGCCCTGCTCCATCTGCGGCACGACACGATGCGCACCCCCGCGAGCTGCGCCGAGGTGCGCCAGGCCTTCCCCGACGCCCGGGACGGCACCTACGTGCTGTACGTGAACCGCCTCGCCGTGCACCCCTGGCTCGCGTACTGCCACGACATGGCGGGCACGCCCACCGAATACCTCCCGCTCGTGCGCACGGGTCCGGACGCCAACTTCTCCGAGTACGTCGCGGGCGGGCCCTCGCAGGGCACCACCGTGCGCACGGCCTACACCCGGCTGCGCCTGGACCCCAGCACGCACACCGTGGACACGGGGGACCAGCGCTTCGCCACCTCCACGGGCGAGCTGATCCACGACCCGGACACGGTGAAGGCCATGCCCTACGCCGTCGCCATGACCTGTGATGGCAGGAGCCAGGCCATGGCCTCCATCGACCTGCGCGGCACGGCCTTCGAGGTGCTCAAGGGCCAGCTCACGCCGGGCGGCTCCGGGGCGTACGGCGACGTGCAGACGCTGCAGGAGCACCAGCACCTGGTGCTCTCGGGCGGCGGCTACTGCGGCTGGGTGGCCCGGGGCGGCAGCTACAACCCGTACAACCAGAGCGGCCTGCCGCTCGCCCTGAACTACCGGGGCTTCTAGTTGACCCGGGCGGCGCGCCGCGCGCTCATGGGCGGACCATGACCGCACTCCCCCTGCTGTGCCTGCTGGCGCTCGGCGCCGCCCCCGAGAAGACGAAGGCCCCCTCCACGCCCCTGGCCGCGGTGAACGCGGTGCTGGACGACTGGCACCGCGCGGCGGCCGAGGCCCACGAGGCGCGCTACTTCGGCCACTTCACGCCGGACGCGGTGTACCTGGGCACGGACGGCACCGAGCGCTGGACGCGCGACGCGTTCCGCGTGTGGGCCCGGCCCTACTTCCAGGCGGGCCAGGCGTGGAACTTCACGCCGAGCGCGCGCCGGGTGACGTTCGCCCCCGGCGGGGCGGTGGCCTGGTTCGACGAGGCCCTGGCGACGACCAACATGGGCCCCGCGCGGGGCTCCGGGGTGCTGGTGAAGCAGGGCGGCGGGTGGAAGATCGCCCAGTACAACCTGTCGGTGCCCATCCCCAACGCGCTCCTGCCGGACTTCAAGGCGCGCATCGAGGCGCACGGCCAGCCGCCCGCGAAGCCCTGAGCCTCAGTCGTCGATGGGGTCGGGGTAGACGTCGTCCTCGTCCTCCTCGATGGCCGCCGCGGCCGCCGCGGCGCGCTTGCCCTTGGAGGAGGGAGGGGGCTCGACGGCGGAATCGGGGGCGACGACGTACCACTGCCGGCCCTGCTGCACGCGCTTGAGCATGCCGTCGTGCTCCATGGCGGCCAGGAGCTTGGCGAAGGTGGAGAAGCCGTGGTCGCGCTCGTCGAAGTCGGGCTCCTTGCGCACGATGGCCTCCTTGATGAGGGAGGGATTCACCGAGCCGGTGGCGCGGCCGAGCAGCCGCTGGACGACCTCCACGGCGATGTCGGGCACCTCGGACTTGCCGCGCGCGGAGGACGCGGACTCCTTGGAGGCCTTGCCGTGCTTGCCGCGGCCGCCCTCCTCCGAGCGCTTGTCCTTCTTGTCCTCCTTCTTGTGCTCCTTGTCCTTCTCCTTGTCCTCCTTGTGGCGGGGGCGCAGGTAGATGAACTCGTCACACGCCTTCACGAAGAGGGGGCTGGTCGCCTCCTTCACGCCCAGGCCGATGAGGGTGCGGCCGTTCTCGCGCAGCTTGTAGGCCAGGGGGCAGAAGTCGCTGTCGCCCGAGGCGATGGCGAAGGTGTCGATGTGCTCGCGCGCGTAGCACAGCTCCAGCGCGTCGATGACCATGCGCATGTCCGCGCCGTTCTTGCCCGAGCGCGTGGAGGGGGGCACGTCGATGAGCTCCACGCCGTAGCCGTGCAGGTTGCCCTTGGCTTCCTTGAAGCGCGACCAGTCGCAGTAGGCGCGGCGGAACACCACCTTGCCGCGCTCGAGCAGCCGGTCCATGGCCGGCTGCAGGTCGAAGTTGTTCGCGGAGATACCGGTGTTCGTCACCAGGTTCTCGAAGTCGAGGAACAGCGCGATCCGGTGCTCGTTGTTGTTCATCCCGAGCGTCTTACACGGCTTCCGGGCCGAAGCCCTACGCATTCCCGCGCCGACCGCTCCCCGCTCAACAGCTGGCGCTCTGGCTCGGAGGTAGACTCGGAGAATGCGTTCGCCTTCCCGATTCGGACTCCTGGTGATGGCCCTGACCTCGGCCGCGGAGGCCAAGGCCCCCGCGCTGCCCGAGGCCGTCCAGGCGGTGAGGACATGCCCGCTGCCCTTCGCGCCCGAGTCGCGGGGATGGCGCGCCACGCGGTTCTTGAACGTCTCGGGCACCCACGCCGCCCATCTCCAGGAGCAACCCGGCCCCGGAGAGGTCTCGGGGTCCACCCAGTGGAAGGACTGGTTGGTCTACCCAGGGACCTGCCGTCACCTGGCGATCTCGGTGGACTGCGCCGCCCTGCCCGGTTGCCAGATGCGCATCCTCCATGTCCCCGGACAGCCGCCCTCGGACGAGGAGCGGGCGCTGCTCCTGTGGGGGACAGGCGGCGACCCGAGCGACTTCCAGCGCCCGGACCATCAATCGGCCCGTCTGGATGCCGAGTCCTGGGGCGCGCGCTTTCCCCTGGTGCCCGACTTCGGGGTGCCATTCCTTCCGGAGCCCGGAGAAGAAGACACTTGGAGCGCGCGGGCCTCCGATGAGGACGAGACGGCCGAGAACGGCGAGGCGCCTCCGCCCCGGGCGCCGCCGCCCGTTTCCGCGAGCGCCGTGGCGCATCCCGAGCCCCGCTGGATGAAGGGCGGCCCGGTGCGACAGACCCGCTCCCGCTACGAGGAGCCCGAGAGGCTCCCCGCCGAGACCGAGCCCGTCGAGGGCCTCGTGAGCACGGGCCCTCGCTACATCCTCCACCGGGCGGACACCTGGCTCTCCGAGTCATCCGCGAGCGAGCCCTGGAGAAGGGCCTGGAAGGTGGGCGATGCGCGGCTCCACCACTTCACCACGGGCCGCCGCTGGACGAAGAAGATGTACCTGGTGTTGGAGCAGCCCGAACGAGACCGCTCGGCCTGGCTGCTCCACGTCCGCGACGCGGTCCTGCTGGGGGTCCACCAGGGCCGAGCCTGGCTGAAGTTGCCTGTCTTCGCGGATCCAGGCTTCTCGCTGCTGGCCATCGACCTGGAGACAGGACGATCCTGGGACGTGACGCTGAATGCCTCGACCACCTTCGATGTCCATGACTACGACGTGGAGAAGACGGCGGAGCAAGGATTGCCGCTCCACCCCAGTGAAACGAACGGTCCCGAGCCGCGCTGGGTGTCCTGGGAGGAATTGGACCGTGCCCTGCGCGAGGCCATTCCCTCCATCCTGAACTGAACAGCGCACGCGGTGGGCCGAGGAGACGTGGACAAGGAGCAACCTCCACGCTTGAATACATCCCATGAGCGTCAAGATTGGATTCGTCGATCACCGTGACGGAACGAACTTGAGATCCCTGCCAGCTGAACTGCCTGGGTCGAAATGCTTGACGAATACACCCCTTCCGCCAGGCACCCGGGTGTGCGTCACCGGCCCTCATGCCCACACGCCGGAGTGGCTGGAGGTCGCCGCCTACCTGGACGGCCTTCTGTTGAGCGGGTACGTGCAGGCGTTTCGCATCAACACGGACCTTCCCGAACCCTGCGCGAAGCTTCATCACATCCAAAGAGGAGACAAGCTCGAGCCCATCGCCGCGCGCATCTACCGACAGGGAATCACGCCCGGGCGCGATTTGAGGTACTACGAGAACGTCGTCCTCCATGTGAATCAGCACTCGCATCGGGCGGGAATCCAAAAGGTCAACGGAGACATCCGACTCGTCGAAGGACACCGGATCTGGTTGGTCAGCGTGGCCTTCGCCCAACGGCTTCAGGGACACGTGGAGAGCGGTTCCCTCACGGGAGGAATGCTCGTCAAGGCCAGGGATGTGGGTCGACATCTGGACGACATCCTCACGTCCGTGACCACCTCGCCTCGGCACTTCGGCTCCGTCGGCGGTCAGTACAAGGACGCGATCCGTGAACATCTGCCTCAAATCGTCAGCATCGTGGTGATCTTCATCACGGCGGAACTCGCCTCCGCCATCCTCGCGGCGGCGCCCACGGGGGTCTCACAACTCGCGGCGGCGCTCATCCAATTGGGCCTGGCGGCCTTTGGCGCCAAGGACATGATCGACGCGGGCGTCGAGGCCGTGAAACACGCCACGGAGTGGCTCACGCACGCATGGACGGCCCACGGGGACAGCAAGCGACTCGAAGCCGCCAGCAAGTCTTTTCTCCAGATGCTGATGAGCATCGCCATGGCCGCGCTGGCGAAGGCGGGAGTGAAGTCGAATTTCACGCGTGGGATGACGCTGGCGAGAGGCGTGAAGATCAGCCCTCCACGACTCGAGTACATGGCCGTGGCGTCCAGCAACGGCCATGCGGTGGCGGTTCCTGTCTTCCGCCCTGGAAGCATCACGTCCACGGCGACGGCCATGGCCATGAGTCCCAAGCCTGGAATCGCCGCGGCGCTCTCTCACGGAACGCGCGGGACTCGTGCGACGGAGACGCCCACGAAGCCCACCGAGAACGTTCCCGACGACGTGGCGCTGGAACAGTTGTTGGAGAAGGCGCCGAATGGCGAGGCGCTCAAGCCTTTCGTGGGGCGTCCCGTTCCGAAGCCAGGCACGCTGGAGTTCCACGTGCTCAAGAAGGAACTGGAGCAAGCGGGGTACGTCCTCGATGTCGTCAAGGACGGGACTCAACCGGTCCGGCTTCGTCGCCTCAAGGGGCAGACCCACGAGCTCGCGCAACTCACGGTCACGGAAAAAGGCCTGATCGCGCTCAAGGCGGATGGCCCCACCCGCATCAGCATGTTCAGCCGGTACCGCAAGAACTACCTGGACCTCCTCCGAGAAACCGCGGGAGAGGCCGCGAGCAAGGGCGCCGAGGCGCGCATCAGTGCCGGCAACCAGTTACACCACCTGATTCCAGATGGTGTCGCCCAGAGCCACCCGCTCATCCTGGAGGCGCTCGAACGGCTCAAGGGGTACACCGTCGATCGTGGGACGAACATCATCGACATGCCCAGCATCCCCAACGCGCAAGGACAGCTCATGCATCTGGGCAACCACCCCAAGTACAGCAACTATGTCCGAAGCAGGCTCACCAACGCGCAACGCGCCCTCGGCCCCCTGGGGAAGGTCACGCCGCAGCACCTGCATCAGACGCTCTTGAAGATCGAGAACGAGCTGCGCCAGGCCATTCAAGACATCCACAGACTCCCGCCTGAAGTGCTCAAGGAGATCGTCGAGGATGGCATCGTGGTGGGCAAGAAGCTCGCCCTGTTGGAGCGCCCATCGACCCCGGAGACCTTCCCGGTATGATCTACGCCCTGACGGCCGACACCTCGCATATCGAGGAAGAAGACGTCCATGACGCGACCTGGATCGACTTCGAGGGCGCGAAGGATGCGACCTTCTTCCGCCCGGGCGTCGACTACCAGCGGGAATGCGGTGCGCCCGAGGTCATCGAGTTCGTCGGCAACCTGGAGAACGCGGCCCGGCTCGACCACCTCTTCACGGTGCCCTTGGACGTCCTGCTCCTCTCCAAGCGGATGGTGCGGGTGCTCGAGTCCGTGCGCGCCTTTCCTCACCGGCTCATTCCCGTGACGCTCTACGCGGAGAAGATCAAACACCTCGTGCAGGATCGCGCCACGGGGCACCGGACGTGGCACCAGGTGAGCGACACGACCCTCCGCAATGACGACTTCGTCATCCTTCAGCTCGCGGATTCGCTCGACTGTCTGGAGCGCGACCAGACCCGGGTGGACGGAGTCCCCTTCCGCCAGAGCGGTCGGGACTTCCTGAGTCCGGAAGAGGCCGAGCACCTCGAACTCCGGCCACCTCCGGAAGGCTTTCCGCCCGTGTTCTTCGTTCCCGAGCTGCTCTTCTACTGCTTTTCCGAGGAAGCGAAGCGCGCGTGTGACCAGGCCGGCTTGAAGGGCCTGTGGTGGCGCCCTCAGCGCTGAGGCAAGGTGTCGCAGAAGCGCTCGAGCCGGGCGAGCGCCTCGGGCAGGTTGGTGCGGCCAAAGCCCAGCCGGAAGTGCTCGCCGGGAAAGTCATACACCCCGCCCGGCAGCAGCAGCACGCCCTCGCGCTCCACCAGGGACTGGCAGAACGCCTCCACCGGGCCCGGGCCCTTCCACCGGGGAAACGCCACGCTGCCCGCCCGGGGACGCACCCAGGAGAACAACTCGCCGCGCCGCGCGAAGAAGTCATCCAGCCGCGTCAGGTTGTCCGCGAGCAGCGCCTGGCTGCGCGCCAGCACCCGCTCCCGCGCGCGCAGGGCGATGAGCGCCAGCACCTCGCTCGGCGCCGCGTTGCACAGGGACGTGTAGTCCTTGAAGGCCGCGCAGCGCGCGAGCAGCCCCGCGTCCCGCGTGGCCAGCCACCCCACGCGCAGCCCCGCCAGCCCGAACGCCTTGGACATCACCCCCACGCTCACGCCCCGCGGGGACAGCTCCGCCGCCGAGGGCAGGGTGTCGCGCGGGTCGTACTCGAGCAGCCGGTACACCTCGTCCGAGAGGACATACACGCCCCGCGCCTCGGCCAGCGCGAAGAGCCCCCGCCAGGTGTCCGCGTCCGGCAGCGCCCCCGTGGGGTTGTGGGGGAAGTTCACCACCAGGGCCTTCGTCTCCGGCCGCAGCGCGCGCTCCACCTCGGCGAGGTCCACCTTCCACCCGTCCTCCTCGCGCAGCCGCAACAGCGTCACGTCCGCCCCCGTGGCCCGCGCCACCTCGTACAGGGACTGGTAGCCCGGCCACGTCACCACCGCGTGGTCCCCCGGCCCCAGGAGTACGTTGAGCGCCGCGAAGAGCGCGTCCTGCGCCCCCGCGAACGTGAGCACCTGGTCCGCCGCCACCCCGGGGTAGAGCCCCGCCAGGGCCTCGCGCAGCGCGGGCAGGCCCGTGGACTCCGTGTAGCCCAGGCCCAGCCGCTCCCAGCGCTCGCGCGCGTCGTCGTCCGCCAGCGCCAACAGGTCCCCCATCCGCCAGCCCTCGAGGTCCGAGGAGCACAACAGATAGGGCGCGTGGAACTCCCACTTCGCGAAGTACCGCTCGAGCTTGAACTCCGGAATGCGCATGCCCAGGGGCTAGCGCGCCCGGGCGTCCGATGCCAGTCCCGCCGCGCGCCCCTTCAACGGAAGAGCAGCACGAGCAACAGCACCCCCAGCAGCACGCCGCCCACCACGGCCATCACCTTGGCCCAGGACACGGGCGTCTCGCCGAGCACCACCGCGGCGTCCTGCCCGTGCACCACCACCCGGTAGGCCTTGTCGCGGTAGCGGTAGGCCAGCACGTAGGCGGGCAGCGCGTAGCGGCGGGTGCGCAGGCTCGCGAGCACCACCGCCACGTGCACGTGGCGGAAGCGGCGGCCCGGGATGTGCGCCTCGCGCAGCCGCGCCTCGGCCTCGCGCTCCACGGCCGCTTGAATCTGCCGCCGCGCGCCCGAGCGCGTCACGTCGAAGCGCTCCACCTGGGCGTCCTCGGGCCCCTGGGGCTGGGCCTGGGCGGTGCCAAGCCGGTAGGCGCCCGCGAGCCCGGTGCACTCCGTGTCGGACAGGCCCCGCGAGGCGGACACGAGCACGTCCTCGAAGGAGAGCTCGGCCTGCCCCGCGTGCGGCGCCCAGTCCGAGCGGCGGCTGCCCGCGTCCGAGTCCGCCGTCCAGCTCACGCGCGCCCCGGCGCTGAAGCCCCACGCCGGCCACCACAGGGCCTGGAGCGAGTCCACCGCCGCGCGCGCCGCCAGGTCCGAGGGCTGGAAGAAGCGCCGCCGCCCGAGGAACTCGCCGAGCGCCGCGCGCGCCGCCGCCGGGTCCACCGCGAAGGGGACCAGGGCCTCGGCCTGCTCCACCGGGTCCGTCATCGTCTCCACGTGCATCACCGAGGTGCAGAACGCGCACTGGGGCGCGCGGGCCTCGACCGAGTACGCCACCGAGGCGCCGCACGTGTCACAGCGGGCCACGCGCGCCTGGACCTTCAGGGCCCGCGGGCCCTCCGTGCCCGACACCGCCAGGCCACACAGGGGACAGCGCAGATCCCCCTGCTCCAGCGCGCCGTCACACCGCGCGCAGCCCACCGCTGCGAGCGCCGTCATGAGCGGCCTCCCAGGAAGAAGTACGCCCCCACGCCCAGCGCCAGCACGGCGAGCACCGTGAGCGCCACCTTCACCCACGACACCGGGGGCTTGCCGTGCACCACGCCCGTCTGGCCATTGACCACCACGCGCAAGGGCGGGGCCTGGGGCGCGTAGCGCACCGCCAGCACCCACACGGGCACCAGGCACACGTCCAGCGACTCCGCCTCCAGCCGCGTGCGAAAGCGCAGCTCGCGGTGCGAGTCCCCCGGCATGAAGGCCGCGAGCCGCCGCGCCACCAGCGCCTGGGCCTCCTCGCGCGCCAGGGTGAGGCACGCCTCGCGCGACAGGGACGGCTCCTCCGACACCCACCCGGCCACCAGCGCGGGCGCGTAGCGCGCCAGGGCCCTCAAATCAAAGGGCTCGATCGCCGCCAGCTCCACGTTGGGCAGGCCCCGCGAGGCCGTCACCAGCACGTCCGGCACGTACTCCGCGTGCGCCCCCGCCAGCGAGCGCCACTCCGTCTTCGTCACCGTGCGCGTCTTGGTGACCGTCTTGCCGTTCTCCGTGGTGGTGTAGGTCTCGGTCTCCTTATAGTCTTCGCCGATGGAGGCCGTGTATTCGGACTCGGCGCGGGCGCTGTAGAGCCAGGCCGGCACGTACACCCCGCGGATGATCTCCAGGGGGGCGCGCTTGAGCCCCGAGTGCGTCCAGGGGTGGCGCGAGCGCGCCCAGGCCCGCACCCGCTCGCCCGCGGCCTGGTGCGTCAAACTAAAGCCCAGGGCGAACGTCGGCGCGGGGCTGTCCACGCTGGGCGGCCGCTCCACCACCGAGGGCGCCGCGCAGTACGGACACACCGTGGTGCGCAGCTCCGCCTCCACCACCAGCTCCGCTCCACAGGACTGGCACCGCAGGTTCATCCCTGACTCCTTTCATTCCGCGCGCTTATACGTCCTGAGATCATCGCCCGTTCCTCAACATCCGGCCAGAAAGGTGGTATGAGTCGTACCCGTGGTCCTATTCCGCGCCTTCCATCCCACAGATGACTCCGAGTCATCCGTTCCCCGGTTTCGAGGGGCTCCCTCCGCCACCACCGAGCCGCTCTCGGTGGACGGGCGGCTCTGGCCGCTACTGCGGGTGAAGTTCGGCCAGGAAGCCCAGGCTGGTGACCTCGAAGACTACCTGGAGGCCCGGGCGCAGTGGCTGCGACGGGCCGAGCCGCACGTGCTGGTGCTCGACGTGCGCGAGGTGCGCCTGGCGCAGGTGTGCGCGAGCGTGCGCCAGCGCTACATCGACTGGCTGCGGGACCACGGGGACACGATGCGCCGCTGGATGGTGGGCTCGGCGTACCTCCTGCGCTCGCCCGAGGGCCGCGTCATGGCGAGCCTCATCCGCCACGGGGCCGGCATGAGCTCGCCCTTCGTCGTCACCCCCTCGCAGACCGAGGCCATGGTGTGGGCCGCCGAGCGCCTGCAGGAGGCGGGGCTCGCCCCGGCCGCCACGCGCGTGCGCGCCGCGTTCGCCATCGCCGAGAGCTAGAGTCGCCCCCCACATGACCTCGACCTCGCCCGTGCTGGGCATCATCGGCGGCAGCGGCCTCTACCAGATCGACGGCCTGCGGGACGTCACCTGGCGCCCGGTGGCCTCGCCCTTCGGCGAGCCCTCGGACGCGCTGTGCTTCGGCACGCTCGGGGACACGCCCGTGGTGTTCCTGCCCCGCCATGGCCGGGGCCACCGCATCGCCCCCTCGGACATCAACTTCCGGGCGAACATCGACGCGCTCAAGCGCGCGGGCGTCACGGACGTGCTGAGCGTGTCCGCGGTGGGCAGCCTGCGCGAGGACCTGCCCCCGGGCACCTTCGTGGTGGTGGACCAGTTCATCGACCGCACCTTCGCCCGGGAGAAGAGCTTCTTTGGCACCGGGTGCGTGGCCCACGTGTCCGTGGCCCGGCCCGTGTGCCGGCGGCTCGGGGACGCGGTGATGGACGCCCTGGGCGCGCTGAGCATCCCCGCGCACCGGGGTGGCACCTACCTGGTCATGGAGGGCCCCCAGTTCTCCTCGCTCGCCGAGAGCGAGCTGTACCGGGCGTGGGGCTGCAGCGTGATCGGCATGACGAACATGCCCGAGGCCAAGCTCGCCCGCGAGGCGGAGCTCTGCTACGCGAGCGTGGCCATGGTGACGGACTTCGACTCCTGGCACCCCGGACACGACGCCGTCACGGTGGACCAGGTGGTGGCGGTGATGCACGCCAACTCGGGCCGGGCGCGCGCGCTGGTGAAGGACGTGGTGCCCCGGCTCTCCGGCCACGCGGGGCCGTGCGTCCACGGCTGCCAGCGGGCGCTCGACCACGCCCTCATCACCGCCCCCGAGGCGCGGGACGCCGCCGTGCTCGCCCGGCTCGACGCCGTGGCGGGCCGTGTGCTGCGCCGCTGACGCCGCGCGGGCCACCCGGTCCGGCACCCGTGTACCGGATCCGGGCGGCCCGGCATTGAACCCCCCCGTGGGAGACCCTGCCCGCGCGCGCCAACCCCCCCGGGCTCGCGGCCCGCGGGAAACAGCGCCCCCCGGAGAAGAAGAGACCCACCCCCGCGCGGTCATGCACGGGCCGTGACAGGTCCTTCTGAATTTCCTGGATTCCGGGACTTCCTCGGGACAGCGTGGCGGGATGACCCTGCGCTCCCGCTTGCTCGCTGCCTGCCTCGTGGTGCCCCTGCTGCTCGGCGCGTCCGCCGCCCGGGCGGACAGCTACGACAACGTCTGGATGGAGACCTACTACATCACCCAGTGCTCCTTCACGGCCGCCAACCCGAACGTGGGCAACCTGTCCTCGGGCGCGGCCGGCTACGGGGCGCTCAATGACTGGCGCATCGGCACGAGCCGCTCGGCGGACGCGGTGGACCCGGGCACCTCGGCCATCGGCGCCATCGGCCTCTTGTATGGCTACAACCGCCTGGTGGCCGCGGGCCGGAGCAACCCGGACCTGGACACGCGCGCGAAGACGGCGCTCAGCGGCTACTTCTGGAGCTGGGTGCGCAACTCGCAGAACCACGTGGTGGAGACGGTCAATGGCGTGAAGCGCGTGGGCTTCATGCAGTCGCCCACCGGGCAGTTCGTCAACTACGACGCCACTGGCAACCGGACCAACGCCTTTCCCGGCGGCGCCGCGGCCACCGCCGAGGTGCTCATCGCCATGCGCAAGTACTGCCTGTACTCGCCCAACGGGGACCGGGCCAACTACCAGTCGCAGGAGTACGCGCTGGCGCAGCAGATGGCCCAGTACGTCGACGCGCACCTGGGCTCGTGGACGGTGGATCGCTCGTACGCGGTGGCCGCCTTCCGGGCCTTCTCGCACTGGGCCACGGCCGTGGGCGACGCGGGCACGGCGACCTATTACGCCAACCGGGCGAACACCATCGCCGGCTGGCTCGTGGCCGCGCAGGACCCGGGCGCGTGGGGCAACTACTTCTCCTACCTGGATGGGGGCGGCAAGGGTGTCTACAACGGCGGCGTGGACCAGACGGGCTTCGCGCCCTACGAGTTCAGCGCGCGCGACCCCGGCGAGGCGTACGCCAAGAAGCTCGCGGACTGGTGGGAGACGGGCACGGCGTACAACAACGAGCCCCTGAGCATCGCGAGCGGTCGCTACGCGGGCGGCGTGCACCAGTGGACGCCGGCGGTGGGGCGGGACACCAAGGTGTACCCGGGCTCGGCGCTGCAGCTCGCGGACGCCGAGTGGAAGATCGCCCGCGCCACGGGCAACTACCATGACCTGTATGCGGCGGCGTGGAGGCACTACAACTTCGCCCTGTCGGCGCTCGGGGCGGGCACGGGCTCGGGCTGCTGGGTGAACAACGGCTCGGTGGACGGCGTGGTGGGCGGCTTCGTGGACTGGGTGGACACGGCCAATGGCGCGCGGCCCGCGGCCTGGCAGCGCTTCGTGGACACGAGCGCCTACGCCATCATCGCCACCGAGCAGCTCGCCTTCTCCAGCCTCGTGGACTGGAGCCACTGAGGGCCCGCCTGACCGCCCGGCCTGAATCCTCCCGCCCACCGCGTGCCGCCGGGCATGATGGAGGGCGCGCCCCACTCGCGGGGCCGGGAGGAGCCCGCCGGATGAAGGTCCAGGGAAGAGCCATGCGCAGCGTCTGGGCCGAGCCGGAGGGCACGGTCGGCATCATCGACCAGACGCACCT
The DNA here is from genome assembly GCF_016904885.1 of Archangium primigenium. NCBI lineage: Bacteria > Pseudomonadati > Myxococcota > Myxococcia > Myxococcales > Archangiaceae > Melittangium > [Archangium] primigenium. Next base: position 935,301 of record NZ_JADWYI010000001.1, on the reverse strand, counting down.
GCCGCACGCGCTCGTGACGCCGCGCCTCACCACGCTCGCGGAGGCGGCCCACGCCATCCGCGCCATGCGCGTGCGGGGCGCCCCCCTCATCGGCGTGGTGGCCGCCTACGGCGTGTGCCTCGCCCTGCGCGAGGACACCTCGGACGCGGCGCTCACCCACGCCTGTCAGACCCTCCAGGCCACGCGCCCCACCGCCGTCAACCTGGCCTGGGCGCTCGAGGGCTTGCGCCGGGTACTCCAACCCCTGCCCCCCGCCGAGCGCCTCGCCGCCGCCTGGGCCCACGCCGCCGCCCTGGCGGACGAGGACGTGGCCATCAACCGGGCCATCGGCGAGCACGGGCTCGGGCTGTTGCGCGAGGCGTGGGCGCGCAAGGGCCGCCAGGGCCCACTCAACGTCCTCACCCACTGCAACGCGGGGTGGCTGGCCACGGTGGACTGGGGCACGGCGCTCGCGCCGCTGTACCTGGCGCACGACGAGGGCCTGCCCCTGCACGTCTGGGTGGACGAGACCCGGCCGCGCAACCAGGGCGCGAGCCTCACCGCGTGGGAGCTGGGCCAGCACGGCGTGCCCCACACCGTCATCGCGGACAACGTGGGCGGCCACCTCATGCAGCACGGCCAGGTGGACCTGTGCATCGTGGGCACGGACCGCACCACGGCGCGCGGCGACGTGGCGAACAAGATCGGCACCTACCTCAAGGCGCTCGCGGCGAAGGACAACGGCGTGCCCTTCTACGTGGCCCTGCCCTCGCCCACCATCGACTGGACGATTCACGACGGGGTGCGCGACATCCCCATCGAGCAGCGCGACGGGCGCGAGGTGACGGACGTGAGCGGGCGGCTGCCGGATGGCGCGCTGGCCACGGTGCGGGTGACGCCCGAGGGCAGCCCGGTGGCCAACTACGGCTTCGACGTGACGCCCGCGCGGCTCGTCACGGCGCTCGTCACCGAGCGGGGCGTGTGCGCGGCCTCCGAGGAGGGGCTGCTGTCGCTCTTCCCCGAGCGGCGGGCGGCGAAGGGGACGGGCACGTGAGCGCGGCCGGGCGCGAGGCGCTGGTGGCCCTGGCGCGGCGGATGAACGTCACGGGGCTCAACCAGGGCACGAGCGGCAACCTGAGTGAGCGCGTGGAGGGCGGCTTCCTGCTCACGCCCTCGGGCCTGGACTACGACACGCTCGCGCCCGAGGACATCGTGTTCATGCGCGAGGACGGAACGTGGGAGGGCCGGCGCGAGCCCTCGTCCGAGTGGCGCATCCACCGGGACGTGTACGCCACGCGGCCCGAGGTGGGCGGCGTCTTCCACGCGCACTCCATGTTCAGCACGAGCCTGGCGTGCCTGCGGCGGCCCATTCCGGGGTTCCACTACATGGTGACGCGGGCGGGCGGCGTGGACATCCGCTGCGCGGACTACGCCACGTTCGGCTCGGAGGAGCTGTCCCGGCACGTGCTGCGCGCGCTGGAGGGACGGCGCGCGTGTCTCATGGCCAACCACGGCATGCTCGCGGTCGGCGAGAGCCTCTCGAGCGCCTTCAAGCTGGCGGTGGAGGTGGAGACGCTGGCGGCCATGTATTGGCGGGCGCTCCAGGTGGGCGAGCCCGTGCTGCTCGACGAGGCGGAGCTCTTCCGGGTGCTGGAGAAGTGGAAGACCTACGGGCAGACCGAGAAGCCTCCCAAACACGAGGAATGAACTCGGCCTGACCACACGAGGGGATCGCTCAGGTGCCGAGCCTCAAGGGGTGGAGCGCCCGCCAATCCCTGGGAAGCGCGCGTAAGTCCGTTGGAGCGCGTCGAGGTGCGCGGGGTTGTCCAAGTCGAGCGGGGCCTCCGTGAGTTGTACGATCCATCCCCCCGTCGCGGTGTGTCGTGAGCGCGAGAGGAGATCCGCGTCGCGGGCGGGGTCCGGAAAGCCGATGGCCCGTGCGGCGGCGTCCGACCAATAGTTCAACCACCCCAGCCGTGGAGGAAGCAGCGGAGAACCGAGGTCCTTTGTACGCTTGAGGGCAGGCAAACCCCTGGGTGGAGCATGCGGTTCGAGCGCGGTTGCTGTCTGCTCCGCGATTTCGGCTGTCGCGCGGAAGGGGGTGGCATGTCCCCAGAGAGCGCATGCCCCTTTCGTCATGCCCTCCAGGATGTCCGCCGCGACAGCGAGCACGGATGTTTCCAAAGGCAATTCGGCGTGAACCTCGAACAAAGCATGGCCGCCGGGTCCGAGAATCGCCGGCACCTCCACGCCGAAGAGTGTGACGGGATGACTCTCGTCATGATTGCAGACGAGTGGAAAGCCTCCGTTTCTCGTAGACCGAGCAAGCCACGGGTCGCGTTGTGGCAAGGGGCGGAGTTGATGATCATCGGCAACGGTCCAATCCAGGCGCAGGCCCGGAACCGCTCGCTCCATCGCATGGACCACATCCACGGGACGAGGGTCATCGTCCGTCAGCGCGAGCGCGCGGACTTGAATACTCAAGGCGTTTTGCGCAAATGACATTTCAGCACCAGGTCATGACCATGATATCAAAATCAGGCAGAAGCGCCTTCAGCAATTGTTTGTGCATCTCGGTGCGAACGCCGATGGCGAACTGGTAACCGCAGGCAACCGCGAGCGCGCGCTCTCGATTGGCTTCCTCGACCTGCTTCTGAAGCTCGGACCGTCGAACGAAGGGCGAGTAAGTGTCGATGTCGTTGGTTTTCACCTCCCAAAGGGTGCGCGTGGCCAATTGCAGCGCGTCGAAGTTTTTCCCATTCACGAACACATCCCCGCCGGGGTTGCTGTTGTTCGGAACGTTGTCGGCGCACAGGTCGTGCAGTTTATTGCCACCCAGATGGTAGGGCACCGGGATGGGCTCGCACCTGCGTCGGCGCTCTCGCTCCGTCACTTCCGTTGGGGCCACAGGAGGAAAATCCGGTCCCTTGGGCTCTGGCTTGGGCGTGTTCCTCGGCGGAGCGTGCTTCGTTACAGGCGCGGGCGTTCCCCGAGGACGGCCGCTTCTGGGCTCATATGTATCCAGGGCTTCTTTGATGAGGACGCCCACAGCCACCACGCCCGTCACCACCACCGCTCCCACAACAATCTCCGGTGCCGCCAGGACACACAGTCCGAGCCCCATGGCAGCAGCCCCAGCAGAGGCCACCGCGCATCTTCCCGTGAGGTCGTGAAACTCAACCCGGTCATGATCGAGGGCCTGGTAGCACTTCTCCACCAATACGGGCCAGGGCTGGGAGGCCTCCTGGACCACGCACCGCCCCCCATCCGTCCAGGGCAACGCCGCCGCTCGCTGGAGGGTGGCATACCTTGGGTCCCAGTCCACGGGCTCTTCCGGACTCGGCGCGGACGTCGCGCAGGCAGAGACGTAGAGCAGAAGTGCGAGGCACGCTCGAAGACGCATGGTCGGATCATCCATGCTCCTGTTGCGACGGCACGACAGCGAGCACGGCTCACGCGCTGGGCTGTCCAGAAGCCGAAAACGTGGCTCCTGGAACCGCTGCCCGCCTGCCTGGTGCGACTCGGTCGGCGCAACGGCCTCGCCCTTCCGTAACACCTCTCCGTTCGTCTCCAACGAGCGCCAAGCCCCCACAACTTGTCCGCGTCGCGCGCCATTCCAATCCTGGCCGCATGCACTTGCTCCGCTTGACCCTCGCATCCCTCCTCGCCTCCACGGGCGCCCTCACGTCCCAGGAAGAAGCCCTCCAGTCGGAGGAGCCCCCCGCCGAGCTCATCGAAAGCACCGACTCGGGCGACCTCGACCTGCTCGACATCGTCTGCCGGGGCACCGTGTCCCTCACCTACTCGCCTGGCCTCACCGCCACCCCGCGTCCGGTCACCTCCACCTCCACCGGCTGGCTCACCGGGTGTGTCTCGGCGACCTACCCCACGCTCCTGTCCGCCACGTTCGTCCCCGACACCGGCACGTCCGTCCAGGGCTGCCTGCTCAGCACGCCCCGCTTCGCCCAGACCCTCCGGTGGAACACCGGCCAAACCAGCACCTACGCCGTTACCTCCTTCATCACCCTGGAGCCGGATGGCGCGTCCCTCGTCGTCTCCACGGGCCAGGTCACCGCCGGCCTGTTCGCGGGCGCCCGGGTCGAGCAGATCGTCGTCCTCCCCCCCAGCGCCCTCACCGACTGCCTGAGCGACGCGGGCGCCAGCACGATCTCCGGCGCCGTGACCCTCACCCTCACCCCGAGGCCCTGACACGCCCCGTGACCTCCGAGGTCAACCGGGTATGACTCCGGAGGCCACCCCATTGCACTTGACTCCGGAGGTCAATTCGAGGCCAACTGCGCCTGGGAGGGACATCCGTGGCGGACGAGAAGAAGGGCAGGCGCGGCGGGCCCGAGTGCTTCGAACTCGGCGCGAGTTATGACGAGGTCGGACCCGACCTCGGGCGTCTCTATGACGCCTGGCAGGTGGACACCGGGCAGCCCGCCCTGGAGTTCCAACCCAGTGACCGGGTGCTCTGGAAACCCTCGGCCGACTACGACGTGCGCATCACCTGCCAGCGCTCGTCCAGCGTCTTGCGGCTGCGCATCGAGGGCGCCACCGCGCCCATCTCGGGTCCGGATCTGGCCAACATCTTCGCGTGGATGAAGGCCGTGGCCCAGCGCGTGGAGCACAGCCCGCGCTTCATCGCCCAGCTCACGCCCTCGCCGCTCAGCGCGCGGGTGCTGCTCGCCCGCTACCCGCGGCCCATCGCCTTCGTCCTGCTCATCGCGGGCGTCATCTGGCTCCACCTGTCCCCCACCGCGCCCTCGCGCGGCGAGTCCACCGGGCGCCACGCTCCGCCGGACGCGCCCTTCCTCGTCGACACGGAGACCCCGTCGCCAGACGCGCTTTCCTATCCGCTGCCCGACAAGCCCTTCCGCAATCAGGCCGTGGCGCCCTGCAAGCCCCAGCTCGACGAGGTGGAGATGAACGGCGGGTGTTGGGTCGAGCTGGGCCGACGGCCGCCGTGCAACGCCGTCCAGGCCGAGCACCAGGGCAAGTGCTACCTGCCCGTGTCCAAGGATCGCGGTCGGCTGCCCAGCACGGTGGAGCCATGAGGGCGCGTCACCCGCGCGGGAGCACGGCGAGCATCTGCGCGTGCAGCGAGGGCGCCGCCACGACGATGCTCGCGGCCCCGGCGCGCCAGGGCTGGCCCGCCACGTCCGTCACCCGCGCCCCCGCCTCCTGGGCGATCAACGTCGCGCCGAGCAGGTTCACGTCATCCACGCCGTAGAGCCAGAACGCGTCGATGCGGCCACCGCCCACGTCCGCGACCTGCCACGCGGTGGCGCCCAGGTTGCGCACGGCGGCGCCCGCCCCGAGCACCGCGCTCAGCGAGCGGCCCGCCAGATCCACGTCCCGGGGGAACTTCGCGACGTGCGCGGACTGGCTGGTGATGACATACGCGGCCGACAGTTCGGTCTTGTCCGAGGGCGCGAGGGGTTGGCCATTGAGCGTGGCGCCGTGGCCGCGCAGCGCCGCGTAGGTCTCGTTCAGGGCCGGGTGGTAGAGCACCGTGGCGAGCGGCTCCAGGTCCTTGGCGAGCGTGAGGTTCACGCACCAGTGCGTGTGGCCGTGCATGAACTGCACCGCGCCATCCATGGGGTCGCTCAACCAGACATACCCCGTGCGCGGCAACTCGCCGTCCATCTCGTCCGCCCAGACGGCCTCGGGCTGGAGCGCGCTCAAGCGGTCGCGCAGCCACCGCTGCTGGGGCCCGTCCATGGCCTGGAAGGCCGCGAGCAACTCCCGCCGCGTCCGGAAGCCGCGGGGCCGGGGTTGGGTGCGAAGGGTGTCGCCCAACGCGTGGGCGGCCTGGGTCATCGACGTGAGCAGTTCCTGATTCGACAGGGTGTCCGACATGGTGTCCTCCGTGTCCTTCCTCATGGGGTCCGCAGCGCCACGGCGGTGGCGCCCGGGAACCTCGGGCTCTCGGCTTCGTCCAACATCAGCGCCGCCAGGTCCGCGCGGGAAATCCCCGGCGGGAGCAGGCGCGCGCGCAGCCCCGCCACCGGCACGAGCCGCCCTCCGCCGCGCGCCGGGCCATTGCCCAGGGGGCCCGCGTGGATGACGGATGCTCCGGCGGCGCGCACGAGGTCATCCGCGCGCACCTTGTCGGGAAGCTCCGCGCCCAGCACGAGCGGCAGCAGGGCCGAGACGAGGGGGCCGCCCGCCTGGCGCGAGTCCCCCGTGCCGAGCGCGCCCAGCCACACCACCCGCCGCGCGCCCGCGTCCCGCACCGCCCGGGCGCCCGCCTCCAACGTGCCGCGCGCGTCCCCCTTCGTGAGGCCCAGGCCGCTGACGAGTACGTCGGCGCCGCGCACGGCCGCCTGGAGACTCGGGGGGTCGAACACGTCCGCGCGGACGACCTCGAGCCCGGGGGCGGAGAGCCCCGCGAGGGACTCGGGCCGCCGCGCGAGCGCGACGACGGCGTGTCCCCGGTCCAGGGCCTGACGAACGAGTTGGCGGCCGGTCCGTCCGGTCGCGCCGAGAATGGCGATGCGCATGGAGAGAAAATACGAATGAATGTTCGCGTTGTGTACTCGCGTTCGATTCGCTATCGCGTGCGGTCCATGGCACGTCGCAAGAAGCCGGCCCTGTCGTCGAGGAAGCAGCCCCAGCAGGAGCGCTCGGAGCGGATGGTGGCCGACATCCTCGAGGCCTCTATTCGCGTTCTGCGGCGCGAGGGGGCGCTGCGCTTCACCACCATCCGGGTGGCGGAGGAGGCGGGCATCAGCGTGGGCTCGCTCTACCAGTACTTCCCGAACAAGGGGGCCTTGCTGTTCCGCCTGCAGCGGGACGAGTGGGCGGCGACGTTCACGCTGCTCGACGGGCTCTTGTTCGACCTGACGCGGCCCCCGGTGGAGCGGCTGCGGCGCGCCATCCAGGCGTTCTTCCGGACCGAGCAGGAGGAGGCCGCGCTGCGCCGGGCACTGAGCGACGCCAGCGCGCTGTTCGAGGACGCCCCCGAGGTCCAGGCGCACCAGGCGCGGGCGCAGGCGCGTGTCCAACAGTTCTTCGGCGAGGCCCTCCCCCACCGGGCCCCCACGGAGGTGGCCTTCCTGACGGACTTCTTCCTGCTGGCCCTGGGCGCCATCGCCGAGAAGGTGACCGACCGCAAGCCGAGCCCCCGCGAGCTGGAGCGCTGGACGGCGGCCACCGTGGAGCTGCTGTGCTCGCACCTGGAGCGACTGCAGCGGCCCGCGGACTGAAGCTCAGGACAGCGCGTGCTGTCGCCCCCACGCATGGAGCCACGCGAGGAGATCCGCCGGGCACCCGCCCGACAGGCGATCGAACGCGTCGGGCGCGAGCGCGTCGAGCCGCGCGCGCACCACGGCGGGGTCCGACCAGGATCGGTACGGCGTCGGGTCCTTCAGGTGCGCGAGCGCGTGAGGCAGCTCCCGGGCGAGCATGTCCAGACACGCCTCGCGGGTCGCGCGGGACATTCGCTCGGCGGCTGAGTCCACACGGGAGCGGACCGGCGCGACCCCAGGGCTCCACGCCTCCAACGCCCAGCCACACGCCGCGCGCACGACCTCCTCCAGGGACAGGTCCTCCGAGCGCTCGAGGCCGTAACGTCCCGCCTCCAGGGAGGGCCAGAACCGGGCCAGTGCACGCAGGCGCGAGGCCGTCCGCTCGGCGCTCCTGGGCGCCTCCTGCGCGGCCACCGCGTACAAGGCGCCCCAGGGCGTCTCACGGCAGGCGGCCTCGTAGGCATCGCTCACCGCGAAGCTGTCCCGCCAGTCCAGGGCCTCACACAACCCCTCCAGCACCTCCGCGATCAGATACAGCCGCCAGGCCGGACGGTCCGGGGAGAGCGGGGCTCCAGGATGCAGCACGATGCACGCATCAGGAGGACAGGACCGTGACGCATGCGGCAGGCGAATCACGCCTTCGTTCCGCCAAGCCTCGCCACACCGCGCGCCTTCCACGTGGGCCGCGCGACGGACCTCGCCCTCGGTGCCGTGCAGGAAGGAGGGAAGAAGGAGGGGGGGCGACACGGAAGCCATGCGCCCATTACATGCCGGAAGCGGCGGACCCACACACGGGAGAAGCGGCGGGCGGGGCTCGCGCGGGAAAGGGAATCACCTGCCCTCCGCCGCGAGCCGGGGGCTGCGCGGCGCCTCGCGGGCTTCCGAGAGCGCCTGTGAACGCCCCCACGGCGAGGTCACCCAACACGTCGATGACCACACCTACCGCACCGCTGAAACGGCGCAGACGTTCGCGGCGGTCGACCATGCCCTCCACGGCCTGAGCGACCCATCCTCCGTACTGCCGCAGCTCCTCCTAGGACAGGTCCACCCACTGCCCGGCCCGATACGCCTCCGCCTCCGAGGCGAAGCGCCGCGCGCTCCGGGTCCACCGGTATTGGCTCACCCCCGGGACCAGGGTCCGCCATTCCAGGCGCCAGATGAACTGTCCCTGGGCGAACCGGACCAGGATCTCTCCCTGGAAATCACGTCCTCCCTCGAAAGGAGCCACGGACGCGAGCGCCCGATTGAACGCGGACAAGTAGGTCCGCGCCGCTTGCTGGCCCTCCTCCAGACCTTGCGCGTTCCAGGGTTTGACCTCGAAGACCTGGCGCGCGGTCACATCCGTGATGTCCGGCCGCAGGTTGCGCTCGTTCGAAAGCAATCGTGCGGGGTCTCCCAGCCGCTCCTTGCGCAGGATGCCCACGAGCGTCTCCTTGTTATAGAAGACCCGATGGTGGGGGTGATGGACGCCGTAGAGATAGGCGATGAGCCGATGAGCCGCGTGGCCCAGGAAGAAAGGCCAGGGCACTTCCGAGCCCGCGCTCCGCCCTGGAACGTTGAGCCCGGAGGGCCCCCGGTCGAGCCCAGACCCCCTGGCGAAGAGCCTGTCCCCATGGCGAGGACGCGAGGAAACCCGTCGAGCGGAGTGCGCGGCATGGGAGCCGAGGCACAGCCTGAAAGCAGAACACCGAGCCACACGAGCACACGAGGAGCGAGCACGCGGGGAGCCAGTCACTCCGGGCGTCGATTCGCAAGCGCCACGGCCTGGAGGCCGTTCCGGGTTCTCCACAGTCGCGCGCGCCCGGGCGTCGCATGGGCCACAGTCCTGGCCCGAGGGCCGCGGGGCCGGGTTGTCTCGGGACGGCCCCTCCCCCACCCTCTGGCACCGCGTCCTTCGCCGCCGGAGTGCCACATGCGCCTGAACCGTCTGGGCTGGCTGTCTTCCCTGCTGTCCGTGAGTCTGCTGTCCGGCTGTGTGTATTCGGAGTCGGACGCGTCCGGGGACGTGACCTTCGCCTGGACCTTCGCGGGCCGCAGCTGCGCCCAGGACGGACGGGTCCAGCGCGTGGTCATCACCATTCCCGGCGAGTCACTCGCCAACGGCGGCGAGTACCCGTGCAACGTGAATGGCTATGACGGCATCGTGCTGCGCGACTTCGCGCCCGGCGCGTACGACTACAGCATCGACGCCGTCGACTACGACAACTACTACTCCTACCGCGCCACCGGCACCTTCTACGTGGATGGCAACACCCTGGTGCCCGTGGACCTCGCCCCCACGGACTACTGACGAGCCCCCCGCCCCGGGTTCGGAGCCCCCGCCCGTCTGGAGTAGAGTCGCCGCCTCACGTCTTCTCGAGGAGTGGTGACATGCGTCGACTGCTGTGCGCCGGGGTGGTGCTGTTCGGAATGCTGACGGGCTGTGGCGGAAGCGAGCGGGCGGAGCCCGCCGAGACGCTCGACACCGTGGCGCAGGGACTGGCCTGTGCCTGGCCGGACATGAGCTGTCCGGGCAGCACCATCTGCGTGGACAACGGCATGTGCCGCATGGCGTGCCCGCCCAGCGGGGTGTGTAACAACGGCGGCGCCTGCCGGGTCTCCCCCGGCGGCACGTCCTATTGCCAGTGAGCCCGGCGCCTCACGGCACGTAGGCCGCGCCCGTCCGGGCGTCGTACTGGCACAGCACGCTGTACTCGCGGCCCCGGATGCCGCCCATGAACAGCCGCACCTGCGCGGTGTCCGGTCCCGTCTGGGACACCGTGCCGGCGCGCACGCTCCGGTAGCCCCGGTAGCCGCGCGCCGCCTGCATGCACTCGCTCCGGGCCTCGCGCGGGTTCACGTCCACCGCGTAGCGGCCGGCGGAGCCGCTGCCCCCGTACCCGTAGGCCTCGTGCCGGGGCGAGGAGACGTAGCGTGGGCGCTCGCGCACCGGCACCGCGATGCAGCCCTGCGCCACCAGGCCCAGGGCCACCGTCATCCCCATCCAAGCCCATCCCTGTCGAGCCGACATGCCGTGCCTCCCGCGTTGAAGTCGCGGGATAAAAGTGGCGCGGCGATCCGGGCGCGGCACCGCACGAGCGGGCCGGGAAGCGCCGTCGCGCCGGAGGAGCAGGCGGCCCGCCAGTGGCCCGTTTTCCGAGGGGAATAGGGCCTGGGCGCGCGTCAATCCCATGTCAGACCCGTGCGTTAATCTTTCCCCATTCACGACGCATCAGGGAGAGCGAAAATGACCGGACGCACCGAGTCGTCCCCCCATGTCTCGGAGAGCAAGCTGGGGCGCTACCTCACGGCGACGCCCGCGCTGCGCAAGCAGCTCATCGACACGCAGAAGCACCCGCCGGATCCGCGCTACCTGCGCTACCCCGAGGCCGCGCACGCCATCACCGACTTCCTGTGCCACGGGCAGGACGAGTCCGTGCTGCGCCAGCACCAGCACCGGCTGGCCACCACGGTGTACGCCGACCCGTTCGACGCCCAACGCGCCGAGTCGTGCATCGAGGCGATCGAGGCGTGGCGCCGGGTGTACCCGGGCCTGGGGCTCGGGGGGCTGGTGGTGACGGAGGTGGGACAGGAGCCGCCGCCCCTGCGGCTCGGAGGCGTGGCGGTGCAGGTGCGGCCGCAGGTCGTGCTGCAGGAGGTGGATGCGCAGGGCGAGGCGCACCTGGGCGTGCTCAAGCTGTACTTCGCCAAGCACCACCCGCTGGACGAGCGCTCCGGGCAGTACATCGCCACGCTGCTGGAGGCCTTCTGCGAGCAGCACCTGTCGGTGCTCGGGCCGGTGAGCGCGCGGCGGGTGCTGGTGGTGGACGTGTTCGCGGGCCAGGCCTACAGCGCGCCCCGCGCCCGGGCGCGCCGCCTGTGCGATGTGCGACGCGCGTGTGAGGAGATCGCCGCGCGCTGGGCCGTGCACTAATCGACGCTCTCGCGCCGCCCTTGTGGCCTGGAAGGGCGTCGGACAAGATTGTCGCTCCGCACACATCTGGCGCCCCCCTGGCGCCCCTGGGTGGGAGGAGCGACGGCCTTGGTGGACGGATTGTGGGATCGCAGGGCGTTGCTGATCTCCGGCAAGGGAGGCGTGGGCAAGACGAGTGTCGCGGCGGCGCTCGCGCGCGCGGCCGTGAACGCGGGCCGCCGGGTGCTCCTGGCCGAGGTGGAGCTGGGCACGGAGGCCGAGCAGGGCCCCTCGCCGCTCGCCGAGCTCGTGGGCGCGCGCGCCCCCAGCGCCCAGGTCACCCCCGTGTCCGCGAACCTGTCCTTCGTGCGCCTGTCGGCCATCGAGGGCCAGCGGCTCTTCCTCCAGGAGGTGCTGCCCCTCCGGGTCATGGCCGACGCGGCCCTGCGCACGCGGGCCCTGCGCCGCTTCCTCGAGGCGGCCCCCGCCCTGCGGGAGATGGGCGTGCTCTACCAGATGCTGCACCTCCTCCGGCTCACGCGGTCGGACGGTGGGGCGCAGCACCCGCTGTGCATCCTGGACCTGCCCGCCACGGGCCACGCGCTCGCGCTGGCGGCGCTGCCGGACACCCTGCTCACCGTCATGCCCGCCGGGCCCATTGGCCGCGCGGTGCGCGAGGGCATGGCGCTCCTCAGGGACCCGGCCCGCACGGGCGCGGTGCTCGTCACCCTGCCCGAGCCCTTGCCGGTGAGCGAGACCTTGGAGCTGAGCACGGCCATCGGGCGCCACGGCATTCCCATCGCCGCCGGGGTGCTCAACCGCATGCCGGAGGATCCCTTCTCGCCGGACGGGCGCGCGGCGGTGGAGCAGCTGCTCGGCGCGCACGGGCCGCACCGGGGGCAGCGGGCCCTCGGGCGGTTGGATCGCGCCCGGGGGGCCCAGGCGCGCCTGGTGGCGAACTTCCCCGCGCCGCTGCTCACCCTGCCGGAGCTGCCCGCCTCCGGGCCGCGGCTGGTGGAGCTGCTCGCCACGCACCTGGGGTCGCGCGGGTCCGCGGCCTCGTCCTCGACGGGAGTCCAGCCATGAACCTGAGTCGTCTGCTGGGGGAGAAGCGCGTGCTGGTGCTGTGTGGCGCCGGGGGCGTGGGCAAGACGACGACGGCGGCGGCGCTGGGGGTGGCGGCGGCGCGCGCGGGCCGCCGGGTGCTGGTGCTCACCATCGATCCGGCGCGGCGGCTCGCCGAGGCCATGGGCATGAAGGAAGGCGGCGCGGAGCCCACCCCCATCCCCGCCGAGCGGCTGCATGCCGGGGGCGCGGCGGGCGCGGGCCAGCTGGACGTGTGGATGTTGGACCCGCGCGTGGTGTTCGAGCGCTTCGTGCGGCGGCTGTCGCCCACGCCGGAGGCGGCGCGCACCATCCTCGACAACCGGCTCTACCGCTTCCTGTCGGACCTGGTGGCGGGCATGCAGGAGTACGCGGCGGCCGAGGCCCTGGACCACTTCCTGGACGAGGGGCGCTACGACCTCGTCGTCCTGGACACGCCCCCGAGCCGCCACGCGCTCGACTTCCTGGAGGCGCCCGGGCGCCTCGCGCGCTTCCTGGATGACCGCATCGTGTCGCTCTTCCTGCCCGAGGAGAAGGGGCGCGGGGGGCGGCTGTGGCGCAAGACGTCGCAGCTGCTCGGCAACGTGCTGGGCGGCATCTTCGGCGAGGGCTTCACCCAGGAGATGCGCGCCTTCCTGGGGGCCTTCAGCGGGCTGTTCTCCGGCATCCGCCTGCGCGCGGACCGGCTGCGCGAGCGGCTGTCGGCCGAGGACGCGGCCTTCCTGCTGGTGACGTCGCCGGAGCAGGCGTCGCTCGACGAGGCGGCGTACTTCCGCGACATGCTGCGCGAGCGTCAGCTGCCCTTCGCGGGCTACGTGCTCAACCGCTCGTGGGCGCGCGAGGACGGGCTGGCCGCGCCCGAGGAGCTGCTCCAGCACGTGTCGGACGACACGGCGCGCGGGGGCGTGCGGGCCCTCATGCAGCTGGCCGAGCACGAGCGCGCGCGGGCGGAGGTGCACCGGGGCCTGTTGCAGCGGCTCGCGGAGAAGCTGCCCGCGGGGGCCGTGGCCGTGGCCGCGCCCGAGTCCGGCGGGGAGCTGGAGGACTTCGGGGGCCTCGTGCGCCTGGGCGACGCGCTCGCGACGTCCTGATGTCCACGGCCGGGCAGATGGGCTGACCGGAAGACGACAGCGGAGCGGCGGCGCGCGCCGGCCCCCTTGGAGCGGGCCCGGTCCGTGGCGAGCCTCGCCGTTCCACCCGCGCGAGGAGCCCTCCACATGGCCCAGCAGCCCCCCAACGGTACGCCGTCCCCCGCGGAGCGTGATCGCCGCGCCGCCGAGTCCCCGCCGGGTTCGAGCGAGCGCGTGGGCTCGGACGTCACGGGCTGGAGCATCGAGCGCGACGAGGCGCCGGAAGCGCGCCAGGGCCGCTTCCACCGGGCCGCGCAGCTGCGCATGGCCACCCCGCGCACCGAGGCCACCGGACCGGGTGGACCCTACGGGCGGGACGATCGCTCGCTGGACGAGGCCACGGGACGGGGCACGGGCCCGCTCATGGGCGAGCAGGACTGGGAAGCGCCGCGCGAGACGCAGCGGCCGACGCGCGAGTACCGGCCGTGGAACCGGCAGGGCTCGGGGGCGGAGGGCGAGTCGGCGCGCACGACGCCCCGGCCGCCCATGCCTCCGCCGGCGCCCTCGCGCCGCTGGCCCCGCGAGCCCCTCACGGCGCGCGAGGTGATGACGCGGCAGGTGCGCCCGGTGCGGCCCGACACGGGCCTGCACGAGGTGGCGCGGGTGATGAAGGACGAGGACTGCGGCGTGGTGCCCGTGGTGGACGAGCGCGGGCGGCTGCGCGGCGTCGTCACGGACCGCGACCTGGTGGTGCGGGTGCTGGCCGAGGGCCGCGCGCTCGAGGGCCTCCAGGTCCAGGACGTGATGACGGAGGAGGTGGAGGCGGTGCAGCCCCACGAGACGCTGACCACCGTCATCGCGCTCATGGGGCAGCACCAGGTGCGCCGCGTGCCCGTGGTGGAGCGCGACGACCGGCTCGTGGGGCTCATCTCCATGGCGGACATCGCCACGCGGGCCGAGCACGACGAGGAGTTGCAGGAAGCGCTGCACCGCATCTCGGCGCGGCGCTCCTTCTGGAGCCGACTGTATTAGCGGTCACCGGGAGCGCTATCGTTCCGGGCCATGACGCCCGACTCGATGGATTGGGAAGCGCTGCGCGCGCGAGCCCGTGAGCTCGCCCGCCGCGCGGGAGGCCCCCATGGAGCCACCCCCGACGCGCTCCAGGCGCTCCTTCGCGCCGAGCCCGCTTGGCACGTGGACGAGGCGCTCCTTCAGTCCCTCGACAGCCGCCTGCATGAGCTCGAGCCGCTGCCCCTGCTGGCCCTCTGCATGCACCTGCTGTCCGGACTGAGCGCCACGCCCGCGCTCGCGGACCGGTACGGACCCGGCCTCCTGCTCGTGGCCATCCAGGCGCTGTATGACCTCGGCCGGCTGGAGTTCTTCCCACTCCGGCTCTGGCTGCTCGACCAGATGCTCGCGCTTGAGCCCGCCGAGAGGCTGCGGGCGGAGCTGCTCTTCAAGCGGGGCAACACCCGGCTCGCGCTCGCCATGGAACGGCCCGCGCAGCGCGATGCCGCGCTCCAGGATCTGGAGGACTCCGCGCGGCTCGCGCGCGCATGCGGCGCGACGCACGGGGAACTCATGGCCGAGTGCACCCTGGCGCGCGCCGTGTTCCTCCAGCTCGCCGACCAGCGGGAGCCCCCCTGGGAGACGCTGGGTGCGCGCATCTCCCGGCTCGAGGCGCTCCTGCATCGCACCGAGGAGCCCGCCCTCCAGGCGGACGTGTATGAGATCCTCTCCGAGCTCGAGGTCCGGGGCATCACGCTCGGCCGGGAGGGCGCCACCGCCCGGGCCCTCCAGTACGCGGCCCGCGCCGCCGAATGCAGCACGTCGCCCCTGATTCGCGCCTCGCGCCTGTCCATCCAGGCCCATCTCTGGCTGCTCCACGGAGACGAGGCGCAGCGGGCCGCCTCCGAGGAACTCGCCCGGCGAGCCGTGGCGACGCTCCCCGCCGAAGCGGGCGACATCCATGCCGCCTCGCCCCTCGCCACGCTGGGCGATGTGCTGCGTCGGCGGGGACAGGCGGCGGAGGCCATCGGCCCCCTGGAGCAGGCGCTGCGGCTGATGGCGCGTCAACGGCCCTCGTCCAACCGCAACCTCGTGCGCCTGCACCTGGTCCAGGCCCTGCTCGATGAGGAGCGCCCGAAAGAAGCGTTGCCCCACCTGGAGACCGTCTTCGCCGAGGCCCTCGCGCTCGGAGACGGGCCCAACCTGAGCGATGCCACCCAGTACCTCGTCAACCTTCTCCGGGACGCCGGACGCGAGGCCGACGCCCAGGAGCGGCTGCTCAAAGCAGAGGCGCGTCTGGTCGGAACGCCCGCCCAGACCCGGCTCACGCTCATCCGACTGCGCGGCCCGCATCCCGGAGCTCCGCCCTCCGCGGAGTTCATCGGCTTCGTGCGCCACTACCTCTCCGACCAATGCCCGACGGACACCGAATCCGACGCCCTGCTCCAGGGAGCCCTGGCCAACCAGGCCCGCGTCCTGCCCTCGGACCTCCGTCGGCTCCTGCTCACGAGCGGCCAGCACATCCTGCGCGAGCCCGCGCTCCGCGCCCAGCTCCTGGACGCCGAGGGGCGGAAATCCGACGCGGCCGACGAGCTGCGCCAAGCGCTCCAACACGAGCGCAGACCCGGCGCCCGGCTGAGCGCCGCCGCGCAGCTCATCGCCCTGCTTCCCTCGGACGCGCATGCCGAGCGCCTGCGCTGGTGTGACGAAGTGGAGACCTTGCTTGAGGGGGACGCGGACAACCCCTTCACCCGCACGGATCTGGCCAGCGCGCTGTGGATGGCGGGACGCCGGGACAAGGGCCTGCTCGAGCGCGCCTGGCGGCATGCGGAACGCGCGGCGCGACAGCTCGGCAACGACGCCCGGGCCACCGTCTTCAACATGCGGACGCAGGCGCGCATCCGCATCGATCAGCTCTCCCTCCAGACACGGGAGCACGAGCCCACGGCGGTGGCGTCCGCCCAGTGGTTCACGCGCGACCTGCCCCTGCCCGGCAAGGAGGTCTCCGGCTATCGGGGCCATGCCGTGAAGAGCCTGCTCGCCTTGGGCCCGCTGACCCCACCCGACGCCCTCACGGTGGCCGATCAGCTCCTCGCCCTCGACCCCGCCCCCGAGCGCTCCCTGGAACTCAAGGCCCGGCGTGAGTGGATTCGCGCCTGTCTGGCGTCTCCACGCTCGCCTCCCGCGCCGCCCCACGACACGCCGGAGGATTTGTCCGGAGGATTCGATGCACTGCCCGGCTGGGCCGTGGCGCTCGCCCACGGGGAAGCCCCCGAGCAGACCGGGCCCCTGGGTGCCCAGGAGCGAGGCATCGCCCTGGCCGTCCTCCAGGCCCGTCCCGACCGCGCGGAAGCCGTCCTGGAGTGGCTCTTCTTCCGCGAGTCCGATTCCCGGGGATTCGACACCCTGGCGGATGAGGTGGCCCGCGCCTCGCCCACCGCGATGCTGCACGGGCTGCACGAGGCCCTGGAGAAGGTGCTCGCCCAGAAGCCCACCTTCCACCTGCTCCACCTGAGGGTAGCGCTTCGCCGTCGGCACGCCTCCACGGGAGCGGACGCGGCCCGGGCCTACACCCAGGCGGTGGAGGCGCTGCTCGCCCATGCGCGCACGCCCAAGGAGAAGGCCACCGCGAAGCTGCTCCGAGGCATCGAGCTGCTGGATGCCGAGCGCCACGAGGACGCGCGGCCCATCCTGGAGGAGGGCTTGGCGGAAGCCCGTACCGCGGGCCTGCCCGCGTGGGAGCGTTTTCCCCTGCTGGTGTCGACCGGCAATGCCTACCGAAAAGGTCTCGCGCCCGACCTCGCGCGTGCGCTGGCGCTCTACACCGAGGCGGAGTCCCTCGGGTCGCTCAGCGAGGCGACGGACGCCCAGCTCTTCAAGGTGAAGGCTGACGCACTCCTGGATCGCGGCGCTCGGGGTGATGCCGTCCAGGCACTGGCCCTGCTCACGCGCGCCTTGGAGCTGCGCAAGACGGGGTATCTCCGGGTGGAGACATTGTTCTCCGCCGCCAGGGCCGAGCAGCAGCAACCCGGAGGCACCGAGCTGCTTCGCCTGCGCCGGGCGCTCGACCGGCTCGACGAGGCCGAGGGTCTGGCCGAGGGGGACTACCGACGCATGGTCGCGGGCCTCCAGACCCAGGTCCTGGCCGGGCTCATGCGCCTCGAGCCCCAGGACAGCGCGCTCCAGCGGCGGCTGGAGCGCATCGGCCAGCGGCATCCGGAGCTGACCGACATGGTCCAGCGGGCCCTGCGCGGAAAGCAGGGTCTCGTGTCCGAAGAGGACGCCGAGTCCATCTCCACGCTCATGAGCCACCCCGCGAGCGAGGCATTCTACGAGGCCACGGGGCGCCTGCGTCCGCTGGATCTGGACGCGGTGGAGCGGATGGCACGACAGCTTGGAAAGGATCCCGCCGAAGCGCGTCAAAGCATCGAGCAGGACCACCAGCAACAGGACCGCTCGCCTGGCGCGCTCCGCGCCCTCGCGGAGCGGCTCGCGAACACCGAGGACGCCCAGGCCCGTCCCGGAGCCCTCCTGGCAAGCGCGGTCCTGCTGGCGCATCTGGTGGCACGAGAGCACGCCACGTCCGCGGAGGTCACGCCCCGAGCCCACGAAGCCGAGCGGCTCCTCCGGCAACTCTCCGACACGACTGTCCGTGGGCAGTTGCTGTTGGAACTGGCCCAGCTCTGGGCACCGGCGGATCAGCTTCATCCCGTGAAGGACTTTCCGAGGGCCGTGGAACTCGCCCGCGAGGTCCGTACCGGGAGCCCCGAGCAAGGCTCGCTTGCCCGGCTGGCCTTGCAACAGCAGGCACGCGCGACACGCTATCGCACGGACGGAGACCGCGATGTCCACCTGCGCGAGGCCGAGTCGCTCTACGAGCAGTGCGCGCGGGAGTACGAAGCCGCGGGGGAGCGGGACGTGGCGCTGCATGTCCGGATGACCCTCACCGAGTTGCGGCTCGAGCGGGGCGCGGGCGATCCCCGCGTGACCCTCGAAGAAGGCATCCAGGCCGCGAAGGCCCTGCTCGCCGAGGAGCTCTCCGCGGAGCAGAAGGCCAAGACCTGGCTGACCCTGGCCGTCTACCAGACGATGCTGGGGGGCAAGCACTCCGACCCGGCCCAGGCGAGGGCCACGTACCTGGCGGCTCGGGCGAGCTTCGAGCGCCTCGACCGAAGCCCGCTGTCCGCCTCGGAACGGGACAGCGCGGACAACTACCAGACCATCTGCCTGTCGGGTCTGGCCCACCGGGAAGGCCGACACGAGGACGCGGTCCAGCTCTGGCGCCAGCGGCTGGCCACCCTCCGCGCGGATGCGCCCCGGGACGTGCGGGCCTATACCGTCCACAACCTCGCCGACTCGCTGCTTCGCGGAGACGCGCCTCCCATCCAGCGCATGGAGGGCCTGGCGCTGTCCGAGCAATGCCTCGCGGTCCGCACCCTGGAGCACAACCCCGTGCACCATTGGGAAACGCGCGAGAACATCGGGCGGGGGGTCGCGAGCCTGCTCCTGGGCTCGCCCGGAATGGAGAACCTGGACGTGGCCTTCGCGCTCGCGCTCTGGCGCCAGGGGACGGACGCCCTGAGCGGCGCCTTCGCGGCGGCGCGGAAGCTGGACAGCCCCGTGCGGCTCTTCCGCTCGGCCGCACTGCTGCTCGAGCTGGCCCGGGTCGCGCCCACCCTCGCCGACCTGGAGCGCACCGCCCAGGAGGCCTGGGAAGCGATGGACGAGGCCCGTCCCTTCCTCCTGCTCGACGAGGAGGCGGGAGCCCAGGAGGCCCATCTCGCCGTCGAGCTGGCCACCACCCTGGCGCGCCGGTTGGCGGAGGACGGCGTCGTGGGCGCCTCCGCTGGAGTGGACTTCGTGCTCTCGGGCGCGAGGGCGGAGGCCGTCCTCCGGTGGGTGGTGCGCGCCGTCGGGTCCGCCCAGCGTCGGCTCGCGGGACGCACGGCCCGGCCAGAAGGCGCGCCCCATGACCTCTGGGTGGCGTGGCTCGAGGCGATCCGCTCGGGCGAGGAGCGGCGCATCCAGCGGGCCCTGGAGGGGCTGCGCACGCGGGTGCCCCGGTTCCTGCGTGGAGAGCCGGATCTGGAGGGCACCTGGGCCTGGCTGCACGCACACCCGGGCGCCGCGGCGCTCGCCGTGGTGCAGGGCGCGCGCGGCGTGCTCGCCGCCGTGCTCGTCCCGGGCGAGCCGCGCCAAGTGATGCTCGCCGTCCTGCCCGTGGAAGCGCCCCCGCACGACGAAGCCCAGGTGGCCCGGGGTCTGTCCCATCTAGGCCCTGGCCCCGAGTACTCGGCCGTCCTGGACTGGGCGCGTCGAGGCGTCCTCGCGGCCCTGACACGCCTCTTGCCCACGTCCCTCGCGCACCTGCTGTGGATCCCCTCGGGCGTACTGCGGACGCTCGCCCCCGCGGACCTCTGGCCCGCCGTGCCCGTCACCTGCGCCGTGCGGCTCGACCTGGAAACCCGCGCGCCTCCGCCCCGTCCCCGGCGCACCCTGCTGGCCGTGGCGGATCCCGGCGAGAACACCCCGGCCCTCGCCCTGCCCCACTCCGTCGAGCTCATGGTGCTGCTGGCGCGGACGGCCCAGGAGACCAGCGACCTGCGTGTGCGCATGAGCCGGGGCCCGCGGTGGGGACAAGCCCTGGACGGCACGTGCCCCGGGCTGGTCGAGGGTCCCGCCTCGCCGGATGCGATTTTGCACGACATGGCGGAGGTGGACGTCGCGGTACTGCTGTGCCACGGCGAAGTGGATGGACCCCGGGACGCGCGGCTGATGCTGGTGGATGACACGGGAGCCGTGGCGCCGCTGAGCATGAGCCGCCTCGCCGAGCAACCCCAGCGGGTGGCGGGCGCCAGCATCGTCCTGCTGTCGTGCGAGACCGGGCGCGTGGGGGACTGGCTCCACCAGGCCGCGGGGCTCGCGGGAGCCCTGCTGGCGGGAGGCGCCCGGAGCGTGATCGCCCCGCTGTGGCCCGTGCTGCTCGGCCCCGCGTGGGAGGTGGGGCGGTCCGTCCTCGCGGTCCTGCACCAGCGAGGAGACCCCTCCGAGGCACTCCGGGGCATTCAGGCGCCCGAACAGGGCCCCGCCCTGGGACGGAGCGCGGGAGGTGAGCAGGCCCGGCAGCGGGACTGGTCCCTCAAGGGGTTCATCCACTGGCGGGGTTGAGCAGCACTTCCGCCACCCGGACCTCGGGGGACGCGGCGGCCGAGACCAACAGGGCATCGAGCGACTCGCCCTCGGGCAACGTGGGCGCGGCGAGCACGATGAGCAGCGCGATGTCCTCGGCGTTGTCGAGCAGCCAGCCATCGAGGATCCAGCGGTCCGCCACCCGGTGGAAATTGGCGTCCACGCCTTCCCGCAGGGGCACACCCTGGGGATGGGCCGCGTCCACGAGGAACAGCCGCAATCGCCAGCCAGCAGGGCAGTGCCCCTCGACCCGGACCTGCCATTCGGACGACGCGCGGCCCAACGCGATAACGGGGGTCAGGTCTGGCGGCTCCACGTCGAAGCGCTCCGTGAGCCGTGAGGCCCCCCGCGCCAGGTCGGCGCGCAGGCGATCCAAGCGCGAGAACCACGTCGTGACCACGCCCGGCGGGGCGCTCCGGGACACGCGTGTGGCCGCCTCGGAGACCGTGTCCCAGAGCGCGCGGGCGGAGGGGCCGCGAAGGGCCAGGCGGTCTCGCGCCAGGAGGTCCAGGCCCGCCAGGGCCGCGGGCGCGGGCGCGACGAGTCGGGCCACCTCGGTGAGGATGCGCTGGAGGGGGGCCGACAGGCCCAGCACCTCGGCGCCGACCAGGATCTCCTCGAGCGCGAGGAGTTGATCCAGCGCCGCTTCCGGGTGTCCTTGCTGGAGAGAGGCCGCCCAGTCGGCCAGCAGGGGCTCCACGCGCAGTCCGCTGCTTACCGCCCGCTCCACGTCGTCCCGGTACCGCGCCAGATGTGCCTCGGCGCGTTGGAGCGCCACCTCCACGTCATGCGCCGAGGCACGCGAGGGCCTCGCCTCGCCAATGGCCAGGACCAAGCGCCAGGCGTCATCGGGCGCCGAGGGCGGCCGGGAGGACAGGTCCGCCAGCGCGTGCAGCACCTCCGCCTTCCAGGCATCCGGATCGGTCACGTCAACCGCCTCTCGACAGCGTCTCCGGGCTACTTCTGCATACGCGGCGTCCGTAGCGGGAAAGCTTCCATGGGAAGGCGTGGGCCGGAAGGCGGACAGGACCGCCAGAGGCCGTCGCAATCCCACGGCGACCAGGACGCCGCGAGGCGTACAGCACGACAAACGCTGGTCATTGGCTTTCTGCCGACCGCCCCGTGTGTGCTCATGGGCAAGCTCGCTCAGATAGGCCGGACCGTAGTAGCGCTCGTGGTGCTGCTCGAGCAGCGTGAGGCACGACGGCGACTGGTCCTTCCAGGCCAGCGTCCCTCGGTCACGATGCGGCGGACAGCCACATCGCTCGGAGTCTTGCCGGAGTGCCCGCACGTCGGTGTCCGCGAGGCCATCCCACCGTTGCAGCGGATCGTGGAAGTGTTTCCAGACGTGGGTGGCGCGCTCTTTCCCTTGGAGGGGACGCACCTCCTCACCCCATGCGCGCAGGAAGACGGGTTGGAGCATGGACCCGAGCATAGGCCAGCGCGGGTCCGATGCTCCTCGACGTTCGGCTCAGGCCGGCGTGGTGGCCGGCACTTCCGAGCGCTGCGCGGTGCCGTGCGACAGCTCCTCGCCGAGCAGTCGGGGATCGAAGTACGCGTAGAAGCGCGTGATGACGTCCCCCTCCCACTCGATGATGGAGACGCCCTCGTAGCTCACCGCCGCGCCGTTGTGCGCGGTGCCGGCGGACTCCCACTCGAGCGCCACGCGGTCCCCGGACTCGATCATGTTGCGGAAGGTGGACTTCACCTGCTCCAACATGCCCTTGTATTCCTTCCAGAACTTGCGCGCGCCGTCCTTGCCCTGGAAGGTGCGGTGCGACACCACGTTGCTCACCTGCGCGTCGTCACTGAAGAGGGCCAGCAGCGCGTCCACCTCGCCCGTCTCCTCCAGTCGCGTCAGCGCCTCCACGAAACGTTGTGCTCGCTCCATCGCCATGGAATGTCCCTCGACTCGTTGAAAGGAGTCCTGCTCCCGCGAGGGTGGGCATGGGTGGGAGCCGGTGCCGCGAACGATGGCCGCTCGGCCGCTCGGCGAGCGGGCCCTCGCCCCGGCGCGGCGAAAAAAGAAAGGACCGCGGCCCGGACTGGCGCACGCGGTCCCCCGACCCCACCGCCCGGAGAAGCAGGGGGGTCATGATGGATGGAAGATGTGGACGGCCTAGCGCAGCACGTTGAGCGCGCGGCGGTAGTAGGCCTCGCGGTCGGCCAGGCCGTTGTAGCCGCCGTTGATGCGGCGGGTGACCTCGCGGAAGTTGCCCGCGTCCGCGTAGGTGTTGAGGTTGCGGCTGTTCCAGAACCAGGCGGCGGTGCGGAAGCCCACGTCCGGATCCGCGGCGCGCTTGGGGTTGTTCTCCAGGTCGATGCCCAGCGCCTTGCCCGCGGCGCGGTAGTTGGCGCGGCCGGTGAGCTGGATGGGACCACGGCCCTTGAAGCGCACGCCGTCACCCGGCTGGGTGTTGCCCAGGTCCTTGCGGCCCTCGTAGGCGGCGCCCGAGGCGATCTCCTCCATGTAGCGGAACTGGCCGCTCTCGTGCGCGAGCTGCGCGAGGAAGGCCGCCTTGCGCATGGGGGTGTTGATGCCCGCCTCGGCCATGGCGCGGTTGAGGTGGGGCAGGTACTGCTCGGCCTTGGCCTGGGACAGGTTGGGCATGATCTGCCGCAGCTGCTGCACCGACACCGAGCCCTGGCCCCCACCCGGCGCCGGAGCGGGCGCGGGACCCGTGACGGGACCCGAGCCGCCACCGCCGGAGGGCGGCTTGGACTCGAAGTTGTCCCCACCCGGGATGGTGAGCTTCTGGCCCACCTTGATGTGGTTGGGGTTGGAGATGTTGTTGGCCTTGGCCAGGGCGCTCGTGGTGGTGCCGAAGCGGCTGGCGATGCCGGACAGGGTGTCTCCGGACTTCACCGTGTACTGCTGGGTGGGCTTGGCGGGCGCGGGCGCGGGCGCCTTGGGACCGGAGCTGCCCGGGATGGTGAGCTTCTGGCCGACCTTGATGAGGTTCGGGTTGGAGATGTTGTTGGCCTTGGCCAGGGCGCTGGTGGTGGTGCCGTGGCGCTGGGCGATGCCGGACAGCGTGTCCCCGGACTTCACCGTGTACGTCCCGCCGCTGGCGCGCGGGGCGGCGGCGGTGGCGCCCGCCTTGGTGGACCCGCCCGGCACGGTGAGCTTCTGGCCCGCGCGGATGAGGTTCGGGTTGGAGATGTTGTTGGCCTTGGCCAGGGCGCCCGTGGTGGTGTTGTAGCGGCTGGCGATGCCGGAGAGGGTGTCGCCGCTGCGGACGGAGTAGGTGCTCATGAGCGAGGGCCTCAGAAAGAAGGAAAAAGCGTGAACCGTGCTCCTATTCTCGTAAGGGCTGAGAAAAGGTTGCGGCGGGGGTGACGCTTTTTTCGTCTCCGGCCGCCCAACCCCCTGGAATGACTGGCTTCTTCCTGGCCAGAAAACCTGGAGGCCCACGCATCGGGCTCAGCGCGCGGGCACCTCACGCACGTCGAGATCGTCCAGACCGAGGCGCTCCACGGCGGCCACGAAGCGCTCGGTGCCGATGAGCACGGTCTCGAAGTCGCTCAGGACGAACAGATCCGTGTCCGGGGGCAGCGAGGCCAGGTCCAGCACGGGCTCGTCCGGGAGGCGCAGACGCGCCAGTCCGCAGCGGGAACAAGGAGGCGGACGCGCGGGGGTGCACTCGGGGTGGAGGTGCCCTCGTGGCGGGACTTCGAGCTCCATCAGGTCGGGGGGAGCCGCCTGCGCGACGTGCAGTTGCACGGGAAAGGCCCGCACGCCGCGGAGACCCTCGGCCCGTAAAGACTCCCAGGCCTCGCGCCGCACGAGCTTCGTCCAGAGCGAGTGCAGGAAGAACGAGCCGAAGGAGCCCGTGGCCACGCCCGTCAGCGGCCCCAACCACACGCCTGGAGGCAGGGGCAGATCGCGCGGCACATAGGGCCCGAGCTGTTCGCGCAGTCGCAGGAACTCCTCGGGCGGCACTACCCTGCCCACTGCGAACTCCGCGCGGACAGGGGCCGAGGACAGGTCCACACTGGGATAGGCGGTGAAGCCACCCGATGCGGTGAGCTGGCACTCGGGACAACGAAGGCCCGCCAGTCGCCACCGGAACCCGAACTGGATGTCCCCCGTGTAGCGCGACTCCCGAGCCGCCCGGATCTCGAAGAACCTGGACATCCCCTCACCTCGAAGGCACCGCGCCGTGATACGGCACGATGGGCCCTGTCAGTTGGAACCGATAGAGCCATTCACCCGCGTGTCGGTAGATCTCCGCGGAGCTCGCCGTGGGGTTGGCTCGGATGAAGTTCTTCCACGCCTGGTTCCACAGACCGCCCCGAGCGCCACCGGCATGAACCCGGACGTGCACGGACTCTGGGATGAGGATCGTGTACTGGTGGATGTCGGCAACGCCTTGGGCCTGGAACCACTCCCTCAGTTCCCGCGCCTGGGGAAACAGGTGATGACGTGCCCAGCGGCCCGGGGGCAGGACGAACGGTGGCGGTTTCGGGTCGAAATGGCGATTGGTGCGGAAGGTGAGGACGGCGTGTCCCCAGGAGAATCCTGGAGGTACTCGGCCCCACCAGCGCCTCGGAGCGGGTGACGCGCCGAAGAGAGGAACACCTCCGCCGCCCCGATACGCCAGCAGGACCTCGGGCGCGAACACGTCCCGGCACGAGAAGAGGCCGCACTCCTCTTCGTCCTCGCGGCACACCAGGACCAGACTGCGGGCGTCCTCGCAGCCCGCATCCCAGGACACCAGATGGGGCGTCGCCTGCGTTCGGGAGCCCCCGCTCACGCAGGCCACGAGCAAGCTCCAAAGAAAGACAGCCCCCCATCTCCATCTCATGGAAGGGGACCGTATCACCCGCCCACGCCCTACCCCGCCTGGGCGCCCGGCTCCGCGCGGCCCGCGAGCTTCGCCACCGCCTCCAGGAACGACGCGGGCTCCAAGGGCTTGGCCATGTGCACCTGGAAGCCCGCCCGGTACGCCCGCCGCGCGTCCTCCGCGCCCGCGTACGCCGTCAAGGCGATCGCCGGCACCCACTGGTCCCTCGCCTCGGCCCACGTGCGCGCCTTGCGCAACAGCGCGTGTCCGTCCTCGCCCGGCAGCCCGATGTCCGACACCAGCACGTCCGGCAGCGCCTCCTGCAAGCGCTCCATCGCCTCGCTCGCGGTGTTCGCCGTGCGCACCCGCGCGCCCCGGTCCCGCAGCATCATCGCGATGAGCTCGCGCGCGTCCGGCGAGTCCTCCACCAGCAGCACCTGCACCCCGTCCAGGTTCACCCGCTGCACCGCCTCCACCCCGGGCAGCACCTCGGCCTGCACCTCGGGCAGCACCGCCGGCACCGGCAGCGACACCGTGAACGTGGCCCCCTTGCCCTCGCCCGCGCTCTCCGCGCGCACCGCGCCCCCGTGCAGCGTCACCAGGTGGTGCACGATGGCGAGCCCCAGCCCCAGGCCTCCGTGCTCGCGCGTGGCCGAGCCGTCCGCCTGCCAGAAGCGCTCGAAGAGGTGCGGCACGAAGTCCGCGCGGATGCCCTTGCCCGTGTCCGTCACGCGCAGCACCACCTCGCCCTCGCCGCGCTCCAGCCGCACGTGCACCCGGCCTCCCGCCGGGGTGAACTTCACCGCGTTCACCAGCAGGTTCCAGCACACCTGCTGCAGTCGGCTCGGGTCGCCCACGAGCACCGCGGACCCATTGCCTCCCACCGCCACGTCGAGCGAAAGAGAGACGCCCTTCTGCTCGGCATGCGCTCGAACGACCTCCACCGCCGCCTGCACCACGCCCACCACCTCCACGCCCTTTCGGTGCAGGGTGAGCTTGCCGGTGATGATGCGCGAGACGTCCAGCACATCCTCGATGAGCTGCGCGAGCGCGCGCGCGTTGCGCTCGATGATGGCCAGGCCCTTGTCCATGGCGCGCGCGTCCCCCTGACGCCCGCGCAGCATCTGCGTCCAGCCGAGCACCGCGGTGAGCGGCGTGCGCAATTCGTGGCTCATCACCGCGAGGAACTCGTCCTTGGCGCGGTTGGCCGCCTGGGCCTCCGCCATCAGCCGTGTGTTCTCGATGGCCACCGAGGCCATGCGCGCGAGCTGCACCAGGATGGCCTCGTCCTCGGCGCTGAAGTCGCCCTCGTTGCGGTCGGACAGCTGGATGAGGCCCATGTTGCGCCCGTCCCGGCCCACCAGCGGGGCGCCGAGCCAGCCGCGCAGGGGCGGGGCGCGGGGCGTGGGGTGGCGGTTGAAGCCGCGCCAGGCCGGGTGGGACTCCAGCTCCTGCTGGGACAGGCGCATGGGGAGGTTGAGCCGGCACACCCACGAGTGGATGCCCGTGCCATCCAGCCGCACGTCCCAGTCGCGCCACGTCGCGTACTTGTCCGACACGGACACCGCCCCGCGCGCCAGGGCCCAGTCCCCCTCCAGCACCAGGCTGGTGATGGACTGGTGGGCGCCGATCACCTCGCGCGCCTGCTCGGTGATGGCCTTGAGCATGTGCTCGATGGAGTCCGCCTCGCTGATGACGAGCGCGGCGCTGGCCAGGCCCTGCAACTGGGCGGCGTGGCGCTGCTCGCGCACGAGCGCCCGCTCCAGCTCCGTCTCCGCGCGGCGCTTGCGCGTCACGTCCCGGTAGGCGCCCACCCACTCGCGCACCGAGCCGTCCTTCTCCACCACGGGCACCGCGCGCGCCAGCATGTGGCGGTAGGTGCCGTCCGCGCGCCGCAGCTGGTACTCCTGCTCGAAGGGCAGACACGCCGCGAGCGCCTCGTTCCAGGTGCGCGCCACGCGCCCCCGGTCCTCGGGGTGCACCGCGTCCAGCCAGCCCCAGCCGAGCAGCTCCTCCAGCGTCTGGCCGGTGAAGGCGCGCCAGGCGGGCTGATCCTCCACGAACTCGCCCGAGGGCGGTGAGGCCCAGGTGAGGTCCGTCATGGCGGCCACGAGCGAGCGGAAGCGGGCCTCGCTGTGTCCCAGCTCGCGCGCGAGCGCCTCGGCGGTGCGGCGCGAGCGCACCAGGTCCGTCACGTCATAGGAGAAGATGGCCACGCCCTCCACCCGCTCGGCGCCGTCGCGCTGGGGGTGGTAGGCGATGTCGAAGTACATCTCCTCCGAGCCGCCGCCGTCGCGGGGCACCTTCACCAGCCGCTCGCGGCCCACGTAGGTGCAGCCCGAGGCGTACACCCGATCCATCACCTCGTAGACGCCCTGGCCGGCGAGCTCCGGCAGGGCCTCGCGCAGGGGCAGTCCCACCAGGTCGCGGTTGCCGTGGAAGCGCCGGTGCAGGAGGTTGGAGAAGACGAAGCGGTGCTCGGGGCCGCGGGTGATGCCCACCGCGGTGGGCGCGAGCATGAGCATGTCCTGGGAGCGCGCGCGCTCGCCGTCCACGGCCGTGCGGGCCACGTGCTCGGCGGACAAGAGCCGCACCCGCTCGTTCTCCGCCAGGCGGCGCTCGGACACGTCGCGCACGAAGATGGCCAGGCCCTCGCCCGAGGGGAACGCCCGGGACTCGAGCCACACCCCCGCCGGGGCGAGGAAGTCCTCCAGCGTCACCAGCCGGCCCTCGCTCAGGGCGCGGCGCCACCCGGGGGCGAAGCCGCTGTCGGCCAGCTCCGGCAAGGCCTCCCACAGCAACTGGCCCACCACCCCCTCGCGCGAGCGCCGCACGAGCCGCTCGAACACGGCGTTGAGCCACACGAGCCGCCACGCGGCATCCACCACCAGGATGCCGTCGGTGACGCCGTCGAGCAGGGAACCCACTCCCTCGCAGTAGCGATTCTCCTGCCCGCGGGGGATGACTCTGGATGGTTCGGGAATGGGCATGGGTGAGCCAGACATGGGCTTAGCAGAGCGTGGTGACGGGTGCCCGGCCCGGTGGTCCCGACTGTTGGACGCCCACCGCTCGGACAGTGGGGGAGTGTGCGCGCTGTCCCCCCGGGTCCACCGCCCGTCAGCCGACCACCCCGCCGGGAGGGGCCCTTGTGCCCCCGGGGCGCATCCGTTAGGGACGGGACGAGGCTCCGCCATGTCGACGATTCCCGATCCCTCGCCCGCCGCCCCGTCCGCGCCCCCGCGCCCCGCGCCCACCTTCTTCTGGGTGGCCCTGCTCGCCACCGCCGCCGTGTGCCTGCTCCTGCTCGGCGTGGCGCTGGTCCGCCCGGGGGACAAACCTCCAGAGCGGCTCGGCGCCCTGCCGGACTTCACCTTCACCCGCCAGGACGGCCAGCCCTTCGGGCGCGCGCAGCTGCTCGGGCGCCCCTTCGTGGCCAACTTCATCTTCACCCGCTGCCCCACCATCTGCCCCGTCTTCACCCAGAAGATGGCGCGGCTGCAGAAGCTGACCGAGGGGGAGCGCCTGGCGCTGGTGTCCTTCTCCGTGGACCCGAAGTACGACACGCCCGAGCGGCTCAGCGCGTACGCGACGCGCCACCACGCGGACCCCACGCGCTGGAGCTTCCTCACCGGCGACTACACGCGCCTGCAGGACACGGTGGTGGGGGGGTTCAAGATCGCCATGGGCCGCAACGGCGAGGACGAGAACGACATCCCCAGCATCTTCCACGGCTCGCACTTCGTGCTGGTGGACGGCTCGGGGGAGATCCGCGGCTACTACAACAGCGAGGACGACGACGCGGTGGAGCGGCTGCGGCGGGATGCCGGGTGGCTCTTGCGCGCGGGGGGGTAGAAAGACCGAGGGCCGGTCTCCCCCGGGCGAAGCGCCTCGGGAGAACCGGCCCTGGACCGCGCACGGCCCCTCATCGGGGCGCTGGCGCCCCTCATCGGGGCGGTGCGGCGGGGGACTACTGCGCGCCGACCAGCTTCTGGGCGTGGGCGTGGGCGAAGATGTTCTGCAGGTTGATGTTGCCCTCGGGCGAGATGCCGCCGCTGACCTGCTTGGCGATGCCGCCGACCTTCTGGGCCAGGTCGCCAATCTTGGAGATGGTGGGCATCGCCTTGGCGAGGAAGCCCAGGCCGCCCAGCGGGCCGCCGGCGACGAACGACAGGGCGTTGTCGAGGAACTTGTCGGCGAAGGGCTTGATGAAGTTGCCGATGCCGAAGGGGAGCTTGTCGAGGAGGCCACCGGCCAGCTTCTTGATGGGCTCCATCAGCTTGCTCAGGGGCTGCTGGATGAAGTTGGTGACCTTGCCGACCACGTCCGCGACCTTGCCGACCACGCCCGCGACCTTGCCAATCGCCTTGGTGATGCCCTTGATGAAGCCCATGTGAGTAACCTCGGAGTGTGTTCCCGGCCGCGGGGCCGGAAGGTGTTTGTCAGGGAGCCCCGCGTGAGCGGGAGTACAAAAAGATTATCGGGGGAGGAATTTCGGAGTTGTTTCCGATCAGTTGATTCGTCCGCCGCCCTTGCGCACCTGGTCCATCAGCTCCTGGCTCTTGGCGCTGTCCACCTTGGGCTGCTGCGAGCCCTCGGCGCCCGACAGGGACGGCTTGCCGTCGCCCTTGTGCGAGGCGTCGAAGCCGGACTGGTCGTGGCGCACCGACTCCAGGCCCAGCTCGCCCTTGGCGCCCGCGACGAAGAAGCGGCCCACGTCCTCGGCGGTGGGGGCGGTGTAGCCGGCCTGCTTGAGCTCCTCGTCCGAGGCGACGCTGAGCACGGGCTCCTTCTCCGGGTTCATGGCGTAGTCCACCACCATGTCCGCGTAGGCGTTGAGCTCCAGCCCCACCGCGGTGGCGATGCGCTTGCTGTCGGGATCCTCCAGCACCTTGGCGCGGATCTGCTCGGCGGTCTGCTTCGTACGGGGCTTCTGCTCGCTCATTGGCGGGACTCCAGTCTCGGGCTTCAGGGAAAGAGGCCCGGGACTGTAGCCCAGCACCCGAGGTGCGGCCAGACAGCGGCCATCCGTCAACGCGCGGAGTCCAGTTGGGCCAGGGTGCGCTGGTACACGGCCAGGTCCGCGTCCGTGTAGAGCACCGCCGTCACGCGCTCGAGCGCGGGCTGACGCGCGAGCGCCTCGCGCATGGCGCGCAGGGCGATGGGGGCCGCCTCCTCGATGGGAAAGCCATAGAGGCCCGTGGACAGCGAGGGGAAGGCCACCGTGCGCAGCCCATGCGCTTGCACCAGCAAGAAGGCATGGCGGTAGCAGCTCGCGAGCAGCGCGTGCTCGCCGTGTTGCCCCCCGCGCCACATGGGCCCCACCGCGTGGATGACATGGCGGGCCGGCAGCCGCCCCGCGCCGGTGATGCGGGCCTCGCCCGTGGGACAGCCCCGCATCTTGAGGCACTCGGCGCGCATCTCCGGCCCCGCCGCCCGGTGCATGGCCCCATCCAGCCCCCCGCCCCCCCGGAGCGAGGCGTTGGCCGCGTTGACCAGCGCGTCCGCGGGCACCGTGGTGAGGTCACCCCGAATCAGCACCAGCCGGTCGGTCTCCGTCGAACAGGGGGCATCAGTCATCGAGGGCTCCTGGACACGTGCTCCGCCCAGCAGGCAGGCGGAGGGCCGGGGTTTGACGCGGTGCTTCCAATCCCCACCCGCGTGCATACCTTGCTCGGGCATCCATACAACGCCCGACAGTGCACACGATACGGGAGGGAGACGACATGGCGACGCTCACGACGCGTCTGGTGGGGAAGGTGAGGCAGGCGGCGCTCCAGGCCGGGGCCCGCGGCGTGCGGTACCTCGTGGAGGGGACCACCGCGGCGGCCAAGACGGTGGACCAGTGGCATGCAACCCTCACCGAACGGCTCGAGGCGCACACGCCCGCGCGCACGACGGTGGAGACGGTGAGCACCCCGCCTCCGTCCACGCCCGAGCCGGCCCTCAGCGCCCAGGCCCGGGCCACCGCGGAGGAGCTCCTCCAGGAGGCACGGGCCGTGGAGCAGCGCATCCGGGGCGCCCGCACCGCGCGCCACCCGCTGCGCATCTCCGTCACGGCCGAGCCCGAGGCCCCGCCGCGCTCGCGGGGACGCAAGACGACCGCGGCGGCCACCTCGCCCAAGCGCGCGAGCGCGCCCAAGGCGGGAGCGCCTGGAGGCTCCACCGGGGGCTTCAAGGCCAAGCGCGGCCAGAAACACCGCTAGCCCCACCGCGGGCGGCCCGTGAGGTGGACCCCGGGGCGTGGACCCCGGGGGCCGAGCGGCGCCTAGCCCCGGGTGACCTTGGGCGAGGCGGTGCGCGGCGCGCTCCGGCTGGAGGGCATGCGCCCCGTGCGCACCGAGATGCCCACCGCCTTGAGCTGGGCGGTCTTCTCCGCCGCCTGTCGCTCGGCCTCGGCCTTGCGGACGGCCTCGTCGGCGGCGAGCTGCGCGCGGCGCTGGGCCACGCGCTCGCGCATGCCCTCGGCCGTCAGGTCCACGTGGGCCCGGTGCAGTCGGTAGAGCAAATCCTCGCGCAGGGTGCCCTTGCCCCGCGCGGGCTCCACCCCGCCCGACAGCCCCACCACCAGCTTGGGCCGCTCCTCCTGCGTCTGCAGGCAGCGCACGATGAGCCCCTGGGACGCGGCGCTCAACCGCCCCACGTCCGGGATGAACACCACGCCCCGAGGGCGGTGCAGCGCCTCGGCGAGCTGCTCGTTCTGGCGAACCTCCACCAGCGTGCCTTCCTGGAGGAAGTTGCGCGAGACAACCATCGCCCATGTGCGCCGCTCGTCCTCGGTTCCACCCGTCAGCAGGACCGATACCCGGTTCGCCACGAGCTCCTCTTCACCATATCCACTCGGTGTCAAAGGCGACCTCCCTGGTCATGACCGCTCATGAACAAACCTTAACGCAAACGGAGGTTATCCGTCGAACCCGGAAGAGCATTCCCGGGCCGGAAAACCGGCCTCCCGTGCGCGAAAGGCCCTACCGGCCGGTCGGCACGGGGTGCCCGTCGTGGTTGGTATGATCCTGATTGGCGCCGTTGCCGCCCCGGAGCCCATCCGCCCCGTAGGCCTGGAGGAAGGGAGTCCGGCCGTCGCTCGCATAGAGGTAGGGGTGGCCCCACGGATCCTCGGGCAGCGAGGACAGGTAGCGCGGCACCAGGAAGGACAGGTCCCCCTCCTCGGGCAGGGAGCCATGGTCCACCCGGTAGGCCTCGGCCGCGGCGAGGATGCGGGCGAAGTCCGCGTGGACGGCGTCCTGGCCGGGGTCGTGTTTGCCCTTGAGCCCGAGCCACACGGCCAGGCCGATGGCCACCGGGGCCACGGCCAGGAAGTACACCATGGGGTGCGGGCCGCGCCGGGGGGGCGTCGGGCCCGGGGCGGCGGGGGTCGTCGGAGCGAGGGGGGCGGTCACCCCCCGGGGACTACCACAGGGCGCGGAAGAGGGGCACCGGGTGGGGTTTGCCCTTGAGCCGCACGGGCGGTAGCTCCTCGAAGCCGGCCTCATGGCCGGGCAGCACCGTGACCGTGCGCTCGCCCACCAGGATCTCCCCCGGGCCCGCCAGGGCACACAGGCGCGCGGCCACGTTCACCGCGTCCCCGATGCACGTGTACTCCGCGCGCACCGCGCCGCCGATGTTGCCCGCCACCGCCACGCCCGTGTTGATGCCGATGCCCAGCTCCAGCGTGAGCGGCCGGCCCTGGCGCGTCGTGGCCCACTCGGCCTCGGCGCGCTGGCGCAGCTCCGCCATGAACACCATCATCATCTTGGCGGACTGGAGCGCGCGCAGGGCGTCGTCCTCGCGGAACACCGGCGCGCCGAACACCGCCATCAGCCCGTCCCCGAGGAACTTGTCCAGCGTGCCCCCGCACGTGAGCACCGCGTCCGACAGGCCCCCGAGCACCTGGTTGAGCACGCCCACCGTCTGCTCGGGCGGCAGGCTGTCCGCGAGCCCCGTGAAGTTGCGGATGTCCGCGAAGAGCGTCGTCACCTCGCGCTTCTCGCCCGTGAGCACCACCGTGTCCGGGCTCTTGAGGATCTCCTCCACCACCGCGTCCGAGGTGTAGCGGGCGAAGAGCTTGCGCATGCGCTCGGTCTCGCCCGTGCGCCGCATGACGCTCTCGATCCGCGCCGCCAGCTCGTCCATGGAGGCCGACTTGTTGACGTAGTCGTCCGCGCCCGCGCGCAGGCCCCCCACCCGCTCGGCCTCGTTGTCGTTGGCCGTGAGGATGATGACGGGCATGGCCCGCGTGGGGCCCTCCTTGAGCCGCCGGCACAGTTCCACCCCGTCCAGCCCCGGCATGTCCAGGTCGCTCAGCACGATGGCCGGCTGCACCTTGTTCACCTGCTCCAAGGCCTCGTACGGGTCCTGGAAGCACACCACCTCGTAGCCGAGCGACACCAGCCCGTCCTGCACGAAGGCGCACGCGAGCGGGCTGTCATCCACCACCATGACGCGGTGGTGGCCCTCGAGCGGCTGGGACCGGGCCTCGGGCTCGGGGCGGCCCGCGCGGCCCTGCAGGGCGAGCCCCTCGTAGAGCTGCTTGTAGGTGCAGTAGCCCTGCTCGACGAGGATCTCCCCCAGCTTGCGGCCCGCGGAGCGGCGTTGCAGGGCGAGCGCCTCGTCGAGCTGGGCGACGGTGAGGTACTTGAGCCCCACCAGCACCTCGCCGAGCGGCGGCTGCACGGGCACCACGCCCGGCGGCGGCGCGTTGAGGCCGAGCGCCTCGCCCAGGGCGGATTGAATCTGCTCGCGCGTGACGTAGCCCAGCGAGATGAGCGCCTCGCCCAGGCGCTGGCCATTGAGCGACTGCAGCGCGAGCGCCTCCTCGATCTGATTGGGCGTGACGATGCCGAGCTTGAGGAGCAGCTCGCCAAACAGCGGGCTGTCCAGGCGCGGCCCGGTGTCCTGGGTCGGACGGGTCAACGGACGCTCGACCTCCGTGAGGGGTGATGTTCCAAGCGCGCGAGCCTACCCCAGCGCCCCGCCAGGGAAACATCCTTCGGGGGGCGCCGCCCGCTTCCCGGACACAACCGGGCGGCAAAAATTTCCCCCTAGTCGCGCGGCAGCTCCACGGTGAAGGTGGCGCCCTCCCCCGGCGCGCTCTGCACGTGGATGGCCCCGCCGTGCGCGTCGACGATCTCCCGGGAGATCCACAGCCCCAGGCCCAGCCCCTGGGAGCGCGGCTCCGGCCCGGCCCGCCCGAAGCGCTCGAAGAGGCGCGGCCGGTCCCCCGGGGCGATGCCCTGGCCCTGGTCCTTCACCACCAGCCGGACCCGCTCGCGCGCCGCGGGCTCCACCCGCACCTCCACGGGCCGGCCCCGTCCGTGCCGGGCCGCGTTGGACAACAGGTGGCCGAGCACCTGCTCGAGCCGCGCCCGATCCCACCGGCCCGTCGTCTCGGCGTCCGCGGCCAGCCGCACCTCGCACCCGCCCCGGCCGAACGCCTCCGCCATGCGCCCCACCGTGTCGCGCGCGAGCGCCGCCAGGTCCACCTCCTCGCGCTCCAGCCGGAGCCGGCCCGACGTAATCCGCCCCGCGTCCAGCAGCGCGTTCACCAGCGAGCCCAGCCGCTCGCTCGAGCGCTCCGCGCGCGCCACCCGCTGCGCCAGGTCCGGCGGCAGGGTCACCTCGCGCGCCATGCGGGCGAGCAGCTGGACCTGCAGCCGCAGCGCGCTCAACGGCGCCTCCAGCTCGTGCCCGGCCACCGACAGGAAGTCGTCCCGCTGGCGCATGCCCTCGATGGCCACCGCATGGGTCCGCGCATCCGCGATGGCCAGGGCCGCGCGCTCGGCCACGCAGCCGAGCAGCCGCACCTCGTCCTCGTCGTGGGGCCCGTGTCCGCCCGCCACGTCGCGCACCACCCCGAGCGAGCCGAACACCCGCCGCCGCGCCACCAGCGGCACCACCACCAGGCTCTGCGCCCCGTAGCGCTCGAGGTACGGCAGGTACTCCGGCAGGGTCCCGGCGGCCCGCGCCCGCTCGGCGTCCATGTCCGGCAGCCGCACCGGCTCGCCCCGCAGCGCCACGCCCCCGTGCAGGCCCTCGCCCAACCGCTGCCGCCGCGCGTGCACCGTGCCCGCGAGCAGTGCGCGCGCCTCGGGATCCGGATGGTGCAGCAGCACCGGCTCCAGGAAGCCCGCCTCGCCCACCAGGTGCAACACGCACCCGTCTCCCACCCCCTCGGACACCCGGTGCACGATGACCTCCAGCACCGTGGGCAGGTCCAACCCCGCCTCCGCCAGGAGCCGGTCCACCTCCCCCCGCGCCCGCAGCCGCGCCACCTGACGCTGGGCGGCCGTCAGGGCCCGGCGCGACTCGCGCAAGAGCCGCGCGGTGTCGAGCACCAGCCCCGCCCGCCCCGCCAACTCCTCGGCGAGCATGCGGTCCGCCTCGGTGAAGCCCGCGCGGGCCGGGCCCCGGACGAGCGACAGCGCACCCACGCACTGGTGGCGCGTGCGCAGCGGCACCACGAGCAGCGAGCCGCCTCCGTCCATGGGCTCGGCCGCGTCCACCCTCCGCGGGCCCAGGCCGGTGACGAGCAGCGCGCGGCCCGAGCGCACCACCTCGGTGAGCGCCGAGGGCCGGACGCGCTCGGGCGTGCAGGCCTCGACGGCCGCGTCCCGGGCCCCCCGCTCGGGCCCCGCGCGCCGCACGGTGAGCCGCCGCAAGGCGCCGTGCGCGTCGAGGAAGTCCACGGCGCACCAGTCCGCGAAGGCCTCCACGGCGAGCTGGGCCACGGCCCCCACCGCCTCCTCCCCGTCGAGGGGATCGCCCAGCAGGCGCCCCGCCTCCACGAGCAGTCGCAGGCGCACCTCCGCCGCCTCCGCCCGGGCCCGCTCCAAAGCGGACGACGCGGGCTCCACCGCGCACACCATGTCTTCTTGGGGCATTCGCATGCCCACCCCCCCGCCCAGTCTGAACGGCTCCCCCCCGGGCGTGGTCCGAGCCTGACAGGAAGCCCCGGCTTTGACCATCCGCCTTCCCGGAAAACCGTCCAATCCGAGATGAAATGTCTTTCCGTGTGCTCAGGGTGAGGCGGGACGCCGGGAGGCGGCGCGGGCGGACTCGGGAAAGTCCAAGGGCGCCAGGAGGCTGTCCGCGAAGCGTTGCACACACGCCTCGGCGGTGGGCTGGGCGGCCGACGGCAACACCTCACACTGGCGGCGCGCGAGGCTCTCGGGCGCGGAGAGCACCCGCGCCAGCCGCTCGAGGTACAGCGACCAGTCCGCCTGGGAGAGTTTGCGTCCGGGCAGGGCCGCCGCGGCCCCATGGGCGGGGGCGAGGGACGCGGCGCGCTGGACCTGGGTCCGGTGGTCGAGCAGGAATTGACGGGCCGTGCGCGCCGCGCCGCCCTGGGCCTCGAAGACGGGCCCGAGCGCGGACCACTCCCCCCGCGCCCAGACGTCCAGGTAGAAGCCCCGCCAGGCGAACTGGCGTTGCTGACATTCACTGCGCGTCAGGCCATACCCCGTCCCCATGAAGCGCTCCCCGGTGGAGACATCCATCCAGGTGACCTCCTCCATGACGGCGCACGCATCCGACACCCAGCGCTCGTAATCCGCCTGCAATGCCAGCACCTGCCCGGCGAGCGCCGGGGTGGGGCGCTTGCCCGCGGCCCCCGCCTTGGCCGAGGCCAGCACCTTGTCGAGCGCCCGGCCCATGGCCTTGCGCAGACACTCGGCGTGTTCCTCCTCGCGCACCTTGAGGTCCATCGTGGACTGGGGGGTCTGCTTGGGGGTGGTACAGGCACGCCCCGCCCAGCCCATCACGGCGGGAGGCGTGGTGGACAGGAGCAACGCGAGCGGAAGCACGAGCATGCCCTCCGCTCTAGCATGGGCTCCTCGGGCCGCTCACCCCACGGGGTCGCCAGATGAACACTCGGAAACGCTAGCGTCCCGCCGGGGGCGTGAGTTCCGTGCGCACATCCCACAACTCCGGGAAGAAGCGCAGGTCCAACGCCTTGCGCAAGAAGCCCACCCCGGACGAGCCGCCCGTGCCGGACTTGAAGCCGATGACCCGCATCACCGTCATCATGTGGCGGTAGCGCCACAGCTGGAAGCGCTCCTCCACGTCCACCAGCTTCTCGCACATCTCGTACGCGTCCCAGTGCCGCTCGGGGTTCTCGTAGATGCCGCGGAAAACTTCCACCACCGCGTCGCTCTTCTCATAGGGCTGACGCCAGTCGCGCTCGATGCGATCCAAGGGCACCGCGTGGCCCTTGCGCGACAGGTGGCGCAGGAACTCGTCATACACGCTGGGTGAGGCCAACAGCCGCTCGAGCTGCGCGTGCTCATTGGACAGATGCCGGAAGGGCGCGAGCGTGGCCTCGTTCTTGTGCCCCAAGAGGAACTCCAACGCGCGGTATTGATGGCTCTGGAAGCCCGAGGCCTGCCCCAGGGCGCCTCGGAACTCGAGGTACTCGTTGGGGGTGAGGGTTTCCAACACGCTCCACTGCTCGAAGAGCATGCGTTGGATGTGGCCCACGCGGCTGAAGATCTTGAAGGACGGCTCCAGCTCGTCCTTCTGGATGTAGCGGATGACGGCCGCCAGCTCGTGCACGAGCAGCTTCATCCACAGCTCGCTCGTCTGGTGCTGGATGATGAAGAGCAGCTCGTCGTGGTGGGGGGGCTGCGAGCGGGGGACCTGCGCGGAGAGCAGACGCTCCAGCTGCAAGTACTCGCCGTAGGTGGTCCGACCGGACAGGTCGGTGTAGATGCCAGGCTCCAGCTCACGCTTGTTCATGGGCGGAGCATGGCGGGCCCCCCCGAGGCCCGCAAGAGGACCGGCGCGCTCCCGTGGGAGACCGCCGGCCCGCCTCCCGCGGGACTAGCCCGCGTTCTTCGCGGCCTCGGCCAGGGCCTTGGCGGCGGCGCGACCGCGCGGCAGCTTGATGTCTTCCACGCTATTGGGGGCCGCGTAATCCTTCCACTCGGAGGGACGGCGGTTGGTCTTCTCGAGCATGCGCAGCTTCTGGTAGTGCGCGGCGCAGTAACCCTTGGTGCGGCTGGGCTTGCCACAGCCCTGGATGGCGCAATCCCGCGCGCCGCCCTCGTCGGCCGGCTTGCGACCGCGGCGCTTGCCACCCGCGGAGCTGGAGGACGAGTTGGAGGAAGAGGACGAGGAGGACGACGACGAGCCGCTGCTCTTGGGAGGACGGCCCGGGCTGCGGCGCGCCGGCGTGGACGCCGAGGAACGGCCGCCACCGGAGACACCAAACAGGGGACCCACGGCGCTCGCCAGGGGCGCGAGCTGCTCGGCCACGCTGCGCAGGCTGTCGAGGTCCGAGGTGCCCGCCTCCAGGCGGGAGACCAGGTCGCGCAGCGGCTTGAGCTGCGCCTCGATCTCGTTACGAACCATTTCTCGGAAAGCCTTGTCGACCGACATGCGGATGGATCCTCTGCGTTGGGGATGGGCCGCCACCCGTTGGGGCGAGCGCATCATGGGGGGGTTGCTGTTGGAACCTTTCTACACAACAGCTGAGCAAACATAACGCCATAAAGACACGGTTTGTCGATTAATTTGAAGTAAATCTCGCGGCTGCCGCGAGTCCCGCTGCTACATCTGAACGCGTTTTCAGCCCCCTTTTCGAGACAGGAAAGCCGCCGCGAGAGGCTTCACACCGAAGGGGACAAAGCCTCGCGGGGCCCGCGACCTCCTCCCGGCGAACGCGTGTATTCCACTCTCCGTCGAGGTAGCGCGGGGCGTCAAGGCTGGGTTCGCCGCCAATCCAACACTCCCCTGCGACCGGGGGGCAGGGGTTGGCAAGGGAGCGAGCGGTCCCGGGTCTCCGAGGGAGAACGCGGGAGAAGGGGGTTGGACAGATGCCGTCCGAACGGACCATCCCCAAATTCATTCCCCGTGGACGCCCCTTTGAATTCCTTGCGCCGTGCAGTCATCCGCTTCGCCGAGACCGGTGCCGCGCTCTCCGCGCGCTATCACCGGGCCCGCTTGCTCGACGCCGGGCACCTGCCCCGCTCGGGGCCCGTGTTGCTCGTGGGCAATCATGGCCTCTGGGGTTACGAGACCCCGGCGTTCTTTCACCTGATACAGCGCGCTACAGGGCGCTATCCCCTGGGGCTGGCCGAGCGGGGCTTCTTCAAGATTCCCGTGGTGAGGACAGTCCTGCCCTGGCTGGGGGGGGTGGAAGGCACCCGGGACAATGCCATGGAAACCCTGCGCCAGGGTCATCTGGTCGTCTGTTATCCCGGAGGCGCCTGGGAAACCTTCAAGAAACCCGGGCACCACTACACGCTGCGCTGGGAGGGCACGCTCGGCTTCGCCCGCCTCGCGGCCCGGGCGCAGGTGCCCGTGCTGCCCTTCGCCGGGTATGGCGTGGATGGGACGTTTGTCTGTCCCGAGGATGAACGCTGGCACGTATCACTGGCACCGGGTGAGAAGTACCGGGTGCCGCTGGGCATGCCCGTGCCCCTGCCCGTGCAGATGACCTTCGCGCTGGGCGAGCCCCTGATTCCGCCGCCCGCCACGGCCTCGGACGAGGCGTTGCAAGGCTTCCGCGAGCGCATCGCCTCGCGCGTGCGCCACCTGCTGGTGAGGGCCTGTCATGCCTGAGGCCTCCCTGACCGCGGCCGCCTCGGAGCTGCCCTCCCGGCTCGTTCCCGAACCCGAGGACATCCAACACGGCTATGAATTGCCGTGCGAGGAGCGCCGGGTCCGGGGCGCCACGAGCCGCCTGTTCACCTTTCCCGGCGGGTGCGAGGACCCCACGCGCACGGTCGTCTGTCTGCCAGGACTCGGCGCCTCGGGCCGCTCGTTCGCGCCCATGCGCCCCCTGGCCGAGGACTGGCGGCTGCTCTTGTGGACCCCGCCCCTGCAGACGCCGCTGACCCATACGCCGCTGCAATGGAACCTCGCGTCCCTCACCCATCCGGACGCCCAGCTGCCCGAGCGCTTCGCCCTGGTGGGCTCGTCCTTCGGCAGCCTCATCTCCCTGGCGTTCGCCCTGGAGCACCCCGAGCGGCTCAAGGCCCTGGTGCTCGTGTCCCCGGTGGCGAGCGTGCGGCGCGTGCGGCGCGGCGCGGTGGCCCTGTCCACCCTGGTGCGCATTCCCAAACCCTTCGCCTTCCTCTTCGCGCCCACCGTGGCGCGCATCATGGGCGGCCGCTTCCTGCCCCCCGAGGGGCGCGCGGAGATCGTCCGCGAGGCGC
Organism: Archangium primigenium; assembly: GCF_016904885.1. Classification (NCBI taxonomy): domain Bacteria; kingdom Pseudomonadati; phylum Myxococcota; class Myxococcia; order Myxococcales; family Archangiaceae; genus Melittangium; species [Archangium] primigenium. The sequence goes on along the minus strand of NZ_JADWYI010000001.1, from coordinate 894,867 downwards.
GCCGCATCGCGCCCCTGGAGATGTTGCGGCGGCTCAAGGACATCCTCGACGCGGACTACCTCGGCGCCCTGGAGCGGCTGCGGGTGCCCACGCTCGTGATTCACGGGGGCCGGGACAAGCTCGTCACCCTGGCGTCCGCCCGGGACGTGGCCACGCGCATTCCCGGCGCCCGGCTGGAGGTGCTCCGCGAAGCGAGTCACCTGCCCTACATGAGCCATACCGACGCCTTCAATGCCTTCGTCGGGGACTTCCTGTCCCAACACACCACCTGACGCCCTTACCTGACCCGTCTTTCGGGGACCCCATCACCATGGACCAGACCACCCACCTGTCACGCGCCGCGTTGATGTTCCTCTCGCGCCGCGAGGGATTGAAGGACGTCGCCACCCACGTGCCCGCGCTGGCACGTGTCGCCCGGCGCTTCATCGCCGGCGAGCGGCTGGAGGACGCCGTGGCCGCGGTGAAGGAATTGAACGCGCGCGGGCTCACGGTGTCCTTCGACCACCTCAACGAGACGGTGCGCGACCCCACCGAGGCCGCCGAGGAGGTGCGCGAGTACCTGCGCCTGCTCGCGCGCATCGACCAGGTGGGCGCCCGGGGCAATGTCTCGCTCAAGCTCACCCAGTGCGGTCTGCTGTTCGACCGGGAGCTCGCCCTGGCCAATGCCCGCCAGGTGGTGGCCGAGGCCGCCCGTCGCCATACCTTCGTGCGCATCGACATGGAGCAGAGCGCCGTCACCCAGCCCACGCTGGACATCGTGCGCGCGCTGCACCGGGAGTTCGGCCAGGCGCACGTGGGCGCCGTGCTCCAGAGCAGCCTCTACCGCACCGAGGCCGATGCCCACGCCCTGTGCGCCGAGGGCATCCGCATCCGGCTGTGCAAGGGCGCCTACCTCGAGGGCCCCGACGTGGCCTACCCCGACAAGCGCGACGTGGACGAGAGCTACCTGCGCACCATGCGCGTGCTGCTCGACAGCGGGCTGTACCATGGCATCGCCACGCACGACGAGCGGATGATCGACGAGACGCTCGCCTACGCCCGCCAGAAGGGGCTCACGCCCGGCACCTTCGAGTTCCAGATGCTCTATGGCATCCGCCGGGACTTGCAGGAGCGGCTGGTGAAGGAGGGCCACCCGGTGCGCGTCTACGTGCCCTATGGCACGCACTGGTACCCCTACTTCATGCGCCGGCTCGCCGAGCGCCCCGCCAATGTCTGGTTCGTCCTGAAGAACTTCTTCCAGGGCTAGTCCACGCTCTTGCGCGCGTCGTGGCCGAGTTCCCCCGCGGACTCGGCCTCGGGCTCGGGGCGCTTGTCCCGCAGCGTCACGAACTCCTCGGCCGCCGTGGGGTGGATGCCCACCGTGGCGTCCAGTTGCCGCTTCGTCACGCCGCACTTGAGCGCCACCGCCAGGCCCTGGAGGATCTCCGGCGCGTCCGCTCCCACCATGTGAAAGCCCAGCACCCGGCCGCCGTCCGGCTCGCAGATGACCTTGATGAGCGTGCGCTCCTCCCGCCCGCTCAGCACGTGTTTCATCGGCCGGAAGGTGCTCACGTACACGTCCACCGCGCCGTGCTTCTCGCGCGCCTCGCGCTCGGTGCACCCCACCGCGCCCACCGGCGGCTGGCTGAACACCGCCGAGGCCACCCCCGTGTGGTCCATGCTCCGCTCCTGCCCGTTGAAGAGGCCCTCGGCCACCGCGCGGCCCTCGGCGATGGCCACCGGCGTGAGGTTGATGCGATCCGTCACGTCCCCCACCGCGAGGATGCTCTCCACGCTCGAGCGCGAGTGCGCGTCCACGCACACCGCGCCCCGCTCGTCCAGCTTCACCCCCGCCGCTTCCAGCCCCAGGCCCTTCGTGTGGGGCACGCGCCCCGTGGCGAACAGCACCGCGTCCACCTCCAGCGTCTCCCCCATGCCCGTGAGCACGCTGAGCGAGCCATCCGGCCGCTTCTCCACGTCCGCCACCTGCGTCTCCGGCCGCAGGTCCACGCCCTTCTTGCGCAGCTCCTGCGTGAGGAAGGCGCGCACGTCGTCATCGAAGCCGCGCAGCACCGTGGAGCCCCGGAAGAACATCGTCACCCGCGCCCCCAGCGCGCGGAAGATGCCCGCGAACTCCACGCCGATGTAGCCCGCCCCCACGATGAGCAGCCGCCGGGGCACGGCCTTCAAGCTCAAGGCGTCATCCGACGTGAGCCCATGCTCGACGCCCTTCACCCGCGGCAGGGAGGGAAACGAGCCCGTGGCCACGAGCACGTGGCGCGCCGTGTAGCGCTGCTCCCCCACCTCCACCGTGTGCGCGTCCACCACCCGGCCCCGCCCCTGGATGACGCGGACCCCGGAGTCCTTGAGCATCCGGCGGTAGACGCCCTCCAGCCGCTCCAGCTCCTTGTCCTTGGCCGCCTGGAGCGTGCCCCAGTCGAAGCGCGGCGGCTCCGCCAGGGTCCAGCCATGGCCCGCCGCGTCCTCGAACTCCTCGCGGAAGTGCGCGCCGTAGACGAGCAGCTTCTTGGGCACGCAGCCGCGGTGCACGCAGGTGCCGCCCACCTGGTTCTCCTCGCACAGCGCCACCCGGGCCCCCAACGCCCCCGCGCGGCGGCTCGCCGCCACCCCTCCCGAACCTCCGCCAATGGTGAACAGATCGAAGTCGTAATTGGCCATGGGTCCAAGGTGAACATGCCCCCTGGGCCGCGTCCCCCTTTTGCCATGGGCCCTGTGGAGGAGCCAACGCCTCGGCTGGCGCCTCGCTCCGCCACCAACACGCCCGATCCCGACATGACAGGGCGCCCACCGTCCCCATGTTGAGACATAGACGCGGCGAGGTGACACGTGAGCGCGATTCCACAGACGTCGGGCGCCATCGCGGGCGCCCTCGGGACCCTGGCCCTGAGTGCCCTCGAGCCCTTTCGGGATGCCCTGCTGGGTCGGCCGCCCGTGTACGCCGTGACGCCCCTGCTCACCCGCGCCGCCCGGCGGGCCTGGGGCATCCGGCTCGCGCCCCCTTCCGCGCAGCGCTGGGGACTCGCCACCCGATGGGTGTATGGCCCCACCATCGGCGCGCTCTACGCGGCCCTGCGTCCGCGGCTGCCCGCCTCCGTCCGGCTCGGGGGCCTCGCGCTCGGGGCCGCCGTGGGCCTGTTCGAGGCCGTGAGCTTTCCCCTCCTGCGCGTCACCCCGCCCCGGCGCCAGTGGAGCCGGGGAGAGAAGCTCGCCCTGGGGCTCCAGGTGCTGCTCTTCGGCGTCGTCACCGAGGCCGCGCTGTCCCGACAACGGCACGCGCCTCGAGGCCCCGGCCCCCGGCCCATGGGCCCGGCCGACGCCTGATGCGCGTCTTCCTCCTTATATAGGCCTGGAGTACAGGGTCCGGCGGTCCGGCTCAGAAGAGCGAGGCCTCCGCCGTGTCCTGGGACAGGTCCACCAGCGCCTCGCCGAGCACCTCGCTCGTGTCGCCGTCCAGCGAGCTGCTCAGGGCCGCCATGAAGTCGCGCGCGTCGTCGGCCGACATGCCCTCGCCCTGGAGCAGCTGGGCCAGCGTGTCCCGCGCCTGCGAGGCCACCTGCTCCTCGCTCCACTCCGCCTGGCCCGCGCCGCCCGAGCCCGCGCCCACCAGGTCCTGCTCGGGGAAGTGCAGCAGCTGGCCCAGGCGCTCGCCGCCGTGCGCCGCCGCGGCGCCGAAGCTGTCCTTCTGTCCCACCCGGCCCTTGGCCTGCGCCGGGGCGGCCGTCTGGGTCCGGGGCGCCGCCACCGCGCGCTGCGCCTGGGCGGCGCGGGCGGTGTTCATCGGGAGCGAGACGGCGGCGGCGCGGACCATGGGGCGGTTCCTCGGGAAGGGACGACACGGGGACATAAAGCACGGCGCATGCCAGCCCTCCGCGCCGCCCGAGGGGTTCCAACCCCTTGAATTTCCTTGGCTCACTCCCTCCGGACCGGCGGCGCCCTGGTGACTCGCGTCTAGCCCTGGTGACTGCTGTCACCAGGCGCCACGGGCCGGGGCGGCGCCCAGAGCCGCACCAAGGGCAGGGGCTCGGCGCCGAAGGGCTCCGCGTGGATCACCTCGTCCCCGCCATGCCGGCCCACCGTCCGCCAGCCCGGCGGCTCCCGGCGGAACACCTCCACCGTCCGGGCCCGCGGGTCCACCAGCCACGCATGCCCCACGCCCTGCTGGTGGTAGAGCGCCAGCTTGCGCCCGCGATCCAACGCCGCCGTGGACGGGGACAGCACCTCGCACACCCAATCGGGTGCCACGTCGAAGGCGGGCGCATCGCGCGCGAACAGGTCCGGCACCCGCTCGCACCGCCACGCCGCCAGGTCCGGCACCAGCACCTGCGCGCCCAGGTGCAGCTCCGGCTCGTCCAGCACCCACCACCCGCCCCGCCCGCCCTGGCCCTCGCCGAACGCGGCGCCCAGCCGGACCCCGAGCGCCGACGCCGACCAGGCGTTCCACTTCGCCGGCCGGGGAAACGCCCACAGCGCGTCGTCGATGAGCTCGCCCACCCACCCGACCGGCAGCGCCTCGAGGTCCTCGTACGTCGCCGGAAACTTCACCTTGCCCATGTCACCCCACCGTTGCGCCGGGCCCCGCGCCCGACCGCTCCCATCCTATCGCGGGGGCTGACATTTCCGGTAGGGTGGGGCTCACTCCGCCAGGGGCTCGGTCACGATCTCCACCGTCGCCGACGTCATCAGCTTGTGCAGCGGGCAGCGGGCGGCCACGTCGTGCAACCGCCGCCGCTCCTCGGGGCTCAGCGCGCCGTGGAAGGTGAGCGCCACCCGGAGCGTGTAGTGGCCCTCGCGCTCCCGGGACGCGTCGCGCGTGACGTGCGTCTCCACCCGCTCCAGGGCCAGGCCCGCCTTGCGCGCGTACCACGTGGCCGTGAGCGCCTTGCACGCCGCGAGCGAGGCGTCGAAGTAGTCATGGGGATCGGGCGCCGAGCCCTCGCCGCCCGCTTCGGCGGACACGTCGGCGTGGAGCACGTGGGCGCCCACGTGGAGGACCTGGCGGAAGGCGCGGGGCTGCTCGGTGGTGGCGGTGACGGAAGGCATGGCGGGCTCCTGGGGCCGTGGGGACGGAGGCGCACGTTAGCCAGGACGGGCGAGGAGGATTAGCCGAAGGGCCTGGCACACACTGTCGCGCGGGTGGAACAGTCCGGCGCGTGCACGGGCGCCCCGCTAGAGTGGACGGCGCCATGGGAGAGGAAGCCAGACGCTACCGCGTCCCCGCGCGTGTCCACCGGGTGGAGCAGGAGATCCAGAAGAGCCGCTTCCTCACCACGGCCGCCCCGGCGCCCACGGTGGAGGAGGCCCGCGCCTTCATCGCCCGCGTGCGCGCGGAGTTCCCCGATGCCACGCACAACTGCTGGGCCTTCTCGGTGGGCCCGCCCGGCTCCACCGCCCAGGTGGGCATGAGCGACGACGGCGAGCCCCACGGCACCGCGGGCCGCCCCATGCTCACCGCGCTCCTGCACGGGGGCGTGGGCGAGGTGGCGGTGGTGGTCACCCGGTACTTCGGCGGCACGCTGCTGGGCAAGGGGGGCCTGGTGCGCGCGTACACGGGCTCTGTGCAGCAGGCGCTCGAGTCGCTGCCCACGGTGGAGCGGGTGCGCCGGGTGCGCGTGGCCATCGAGCTGGAGTACACGAGCGTGGACGGCGTGCGCCGGCTGCTGCCCGCGCACGAGGCGGAGCTGGTGGCGGAGACGTACGCCGCCACCGTGGGCTACCAGGTGCTCCTGCCCGAGCACCGGCTGCCGGACTTCCACCAGGCGCTGCTCGACGTGACGCTCGGCGACGTGCTCGTCGAGGTGCGCGAGGAGCCCGAGGCCTGAGGGCTCAGCGCACCGCGCGCGAGAGCCCCGCCATGCCGAGCACCACGCCGCCCGCGAGCACCGCCAGGCCCGCGGTGGCCGAGTAGCGCAGCCAGCCGGGCGTGGGGGGCACGGGTCCCCGAGGGCCGAAGGTGCCCGCCATGGGCTTGAACAGGTTGCCCTCGGGGCGGTGCACGGACGTCTCGCGCTGCTGCATGCGCACGCCGAAGCGGCCCAGCACCCAGTCACCCGCCCACGGCGCCAGGGTGTCCATGGCGAGGATGAGCCAGCCCTGGAGGAACACCGGCACGCGCGTCTTTCCCGGCCGTCGCGCGGCGGCGACGATGGAGCGCGCCACCACGTCCACGTCATACGTGGGCGGCACCGGCTGCGGCGCGCGGGACAAGAGCGTGGGCGCGTGGGCGAACATGTTGGTGTCCACCGAGGGCACCAGGATGTTGGACACGGAGATGCCCGTGCCCGACAGCTCCAGTTGCAGCGACTTGGCCCAGCCGAGCGTGGCGTGCTTGCTCGCGGTGTACGCGGACAGGAGCGGCGCGGCGCCCTTGGACAGCATGGACTGCACGTTGAGCACGTGGCCCGAGCCCTGGCGGCGGAAGTGCGGCATCACCGCGCGGGCGAAGCGCATGAAGCCCAGGCAGTTGACGTCCAGGATGCGGGTGATGTGCTCCCAGGGCAGCGCGTCGAACGCGCCATAAGACTGCACGCCCGCGTTGTTCACCAGCATGTCCACGCGGCCAAAGCGCGCCACGCACTCGGCCACCACGCGCTCCACGTCCTCCTGCACCGTCACGTCGCCGGGCACCACCAGACACTCGCCGCCCCGCTGGCGGATCTCATTGGCCAGCCACTCCAACGCCTCCACCGTGCGCGCCGTCACGCACAGCTTCATGCCCGCCTCCGCGAGCCGCCGCGCGGTCTGCCACCCCACCCCGCTCGACGCCCCCGTCACGATCGCGACCTGTCCCTTCAAATCCTGGCGTTTCATGTCCTGACCCCTCCCCTCGCCGGGCCGCGCCCCGCGGCAATCCTGGTCCTTCCGGACAGGATGGGGCCGATTCCCCTCCCCGGCAGGCAAGCCCCCCGCGCGCCTCGCCCGCCCGCCCGGGTGCCCCCACGCCAGACAACCTCGGACGTCCGGTGGTGAACGCATCACAGAGGCAGGCGTGCCCGTGACTCGTGAGGTCGGTTCAAGCTCGCGCGCCATGAGCGCGGTCCTCGATGCGGTGGTGGTGGGCGCCGGGCCCAATGGGCTCGCCGCGGCGGTGACCCTGGCCCGGGCGGGCCGCTCGGTGCGCGTGCTGGAGGCGGCCCCCACCCCCGGCGGCGGCGCGCGCTCGGCCGCGCTCACCCTGCCCGGCTTCATCCACGACGTCTGCTCCGCCGTGCACCCGCTCGCCGTCGCCTCGCCCTTCCTGCGCCAGTTGCCCCTGGGCGACCACGGCCTGGAGTGGGTGCACCCGGAGGCCCCGCTCGCCCACCCGTTGGAGGATGGCACCGCCGCCGTGCTGGAGCGCGACCTGGAGGCCACCGCCCGGAGCCTCGGCCCGGACGCCCGGCGCTACGTGCGCTGGATGCGCCCCATGGTGCGCGCCTTCGACGACGTGATGGCCCAGCTCGGCGACCCCTTCCACTTCCCGCGCCGGCCCCTGCGCCTGGCGCGCTTCGGCCTGCGCGCCCTGCGCTCCGCCCACGGCCAAGCGCTCGGGGCCTTCCGGGGGCCCCAGGCCCGCGCGCTCTTCGCCGGCGGCGCCGCCCACTCCTTCTCCGCGCTCGAGCGCCCCCTCACCTCCGCCTTCGGCATCCTCCTGCTCGCCTCGGGCCACGCCGTGGGCTGGCCGTTTCCGCGCGGCGGCACGCAGAAGCTCGTGGACGCGCTGGTGGGCTACCTCGGCGTGCTCGGCGGCGAGGTGGTGACGGGCGAGCGCGTGGAGAACGTGGACGCCCTGCCCCGCGCGCGCGCCGTGCTGCTCGACGTGTCGCCCGAGCAGCTCGTGAAGCTCGCGGGCCACCGGCTGCCCCCCGCGTACGTGGAGAAGCTCGGGCGCTACCGCCGGGGCCCGGGCGTCTTCAAGGTGGACTGGGCGCTCTCCGGCCCCATCCCCTGGCGCGCCCCCGGCTGCGCGCGCGCGGGCACCGTGCACGTGGGCGGCACCCTGGAGGAAATCGCCGCGAGCGAGGCCGCCGTGGCGCGCGGCGAGGCGCCCGAGCGCCCCTACGTGCTCGTCGCCCAGCACACGCCCTTCGACGACACCCGCGCGCCGCCCGGCCAGCACACCGGCTGGGCCTACTGCCACGTGCCCAACGGCTGCACCGAGGACATGACGGCGCGCATCGAGGCCCAGCTCGAGCGCTTCGCCCCGGGCTTCGGCGCGCGCATCCTCGCCCGGCACACGCGCTCGCCCGCGCAGTACGAGGCCTACAACGCGAACTTCCTGGGCGGCGACATCTCCGGCGGCGCCATGGAGGGCCTGCAACTGCTCGCCCGGCCCGTGGCGAGCCTCGTGCCCTACGCCACGCCGGACCCGCGCCTCTACCTGTGCTCGGCCTCCACGCCGCCGGGCGCGGGCGTGCACGGGCTGTGCGGCCACCTCGCCGCGCGCGCCCTGCTCCAGAGCGAGGTGTGGCGCACCGGGTAGCACCCAAGGCCTCGGCCCGGGCCCGGCCAACCCCCCACGTCCGGGGCTTTTGCCCGCCCCGACGCTAGCCTTCCGCCCTTTTGGGGCGAGGCCACGGCGGTGAACGACACGCGACGACTGGCGCCGGGCACACACGTGGCGGGCTTCGTCATCGACGGGCCCCTGGACGCCGGGGGCTCGGGCACCGTGTACCGGGCGCGGCGCGAGGGCCGGCCCTTCGCCCTCAAGCTCCTGGCCCTGGAAGACCCCCGCGTCGCGCGGGAGATGGAGGCCCTGCGCCGCCAGCGCCACCCGAACGTCGTGGGCTTCCAGGGCTGGGGCATGTGGCCGGACGCGGCGCCGCGCTTCCAGGTGCTCGCGCTGGAGCTCGTGGAGGGCCTCACCCTGGAGGACTGGGCCCGCGAGCAGAACCCCTCCGCGCTCACGCTCGTGCACCAGGTGCTCCTGCCGCTCGTGCTGCTGCTCGCGGACGTGCACGGCTCGGGGGTGGTGCACCGGGACGTGAAGGAGCGGAACGTGCTCGTGCGCCACAAGGACGGCCAGCCCGTGCTGGTGGACTTCGGCGCGGCCTGCCATGCGGACGCGCGGCGCCTCACGCCCCGCCTGCCGCCGGGGACCCCCGAGTACCGCAGCCCGGAAGTGCTGCGCCACGCCCGCGAGTGGACGGGCGAGCCCTTCTCGCCAGGCCCCCCCGAGGACCTGTGGGCCCTGGGCGTGACGCTCTACTGGCTGCTCACGCGCGAGCTGCCCTTCGGCGACCGGTACGGGCCCCTCACCCAGCGCATCCTGAACCACACGCCGCCCGCGCCGCACGCGCTCAACCTCCGTGTGCCCCCGGCCCTGGGCGAGGTGTGCCAGCGCCTGCTGGAGAAGGACCCCCGGGCGCGCTACCCGGACGCGCCCGCGCTCGCCCAGGCCCTGTCCGAGGCGTGGAGCCACGCCGACCGGAGCTGGAACCTGCCCCTGTTCGAGCCGCCGCCCGCGCCCGCGCCCGCGCCCGGTGGCTCCGCGCTCCACTGGAAACGAGGGCCCTGGGGGGCGGCGCTGGTGCTCGCGCTGGGCGTCTTCTGCCTCACCCCACGTCCCGAGTGGTCCGAGCGGCACCCGCCGCGGGAGGAAGGCTCCCGCCAGGAAGTGGCTCTCCCGGGCCTGACGGGAGAGGTTCTCCCGCGTGCGGAACCCCGCACGTCACCTGGAGAGGACACCGACATGAAGACCCCCTCGAAGACCCGCGCCGTGGCGAAGGCCGCGCTGCTCGCTGGCGCCGCGTGCGTGGCCCCGGGCTGCGCGAGCGTGAAGTTCAACCCGCCCCCGCCGCCCGAGGAGTGCCCGCCGGGCGCCCGGGAGACTCACCTGCGCTTCGGGCTCACCGAGCCTGGAAAGGGGGTGTACACGCACAACGTCGAGTTCGTGAGGCTCCGGGAAAAGCCCGTGGTCGTCGAGGAAGGTCCCATCGAGGTGTCGACCTTCGCCTCGTGGTGCGAGCTCGTGGACAACACCCGGCTCATCGGGAGGCTGTTCTTCACCCGGGAGAAGATCTACGGCCGCTTCACCCAGGCCCGTCTGGATGACGGCGAAGTGGTGCCCATCTGCATGGAGCTCGCGCACGCGCGGGCGGATGACGGAGCCATCGGCATTCCCCTGCCCAAGGGCGCCAGGCCCCACCGGGCCACCCTCGACAACTTCCAAGCCGTCCACGTCGTGGACCGCTTTGGCGGCGACTTCCGCTGAAACGCCATCCCGGAGTCCTTCGTGCATTCCGCGTCCCTCCTGCTGTGGTCCTGGCTTCACGTCACTCCGCTGAATCCCCCAGCACCCGGCGAGGCCTGTGAAGACCTTCATGTCGAGCTGGCCCGCCCCCTCAGGCCCCTGGAAGTGTGCATTCGGACGGGTCGGTTGACGGGCTTCGTCTTCGACGTCCCCATCGACGCCGTGGAGGTGCAGGACGCGGTGCGCTTCGTGGAGGTGAACCGGGGTCGGCGCGTGCTCGATCTCATGCCCCCACCCGATCTGCAGGTCGGCGAGCGACTGCGGCTCACCGTGGAGTTCATGGTGGGAGCCACCCGGCGCAGTGTGACGTTCATGCTGGTGGCCCATGCCGAGCGCGCCACCCATCAGGTCCAGGTGTTCCTGGACACGCGGCCCGTGGAAGTCCTGCGACAGACGTTGGAGGAGGAACAGGCGAAGAACCACCGGCTCCAAGACGAGAACGCGCACCTGCGGGAACAACTGGCGCGGCCCCTCGGCCTGGGAGCCCTGCTCATGAAGGACAGGATTGGAACCGGTGGTGTGCAAGCCGCCGCATTGCGGCCCGATACGCCCATCGTCGCGACAGGCGGTCTCGCCTTCAAGACGGGGCGAGCCTTTCGCATCAAGAACAGCGTCACCGCCCAGGTCTGGTTGATGAACGCGGGCTCGACGCCCTGGAGCGCAACAGGGGCCGCGCTGGTGGATGAACAGGGAAAAGAACTCCAGGGGCTGCGAGTGCTTCAGGCGCGGCCCATCGAAGTCGGTAAGCTCGAAGCCGTCGTCGTGGAAACCGATGACCACGCACGGAGCCAAGGCCGGTTGACCCTGCGACTTTGGGACCAGAGCGGACGGGTCATCACCCTCTTCCCCGTGGTATTTCCCGCGTTCGACTCGGACTCGACGAGCCGAGACCCCGAGGCTCAGGAGCGGTGACGGGAAGCGGCGCGGAAGAACTGGGTGAGCGAGTAGTCCAGCACCGACTCGCGCTGACGCATATACCGCCACGCTCGGAGGAACGGCAGCCATACGCGCTGACCCACCCGGACCTGGGCCTCCTGGAGGTTGCGCCGGGGAATCCACTCTCCCCCCAGGTGACGCACCAGCACCTGCCCCAGGTAGGCCCCGATGGCGGGCACGGCGCGCGCGTCAATGCGCTCCTGCGGGAACATGCCCGGGAAGTACTCCACCCAGAACTGCTCATCCACGTCCGTGAGGGAGGCCGGCGTGGCGTCGAACACCGAGGGCACCTGCGTGTGCAGCAGCGCCACCAGCCCCTCGGCCAGGTCGTCGTAGCCGTCGATGGCGCGCGCTACGTCCTCCACGTCCGCGGGCAGCGCCACGGGCAGCCACTCCTCGGGCTCCGGGGGCACCCAGGCGTTGTACCGGGCGATCTGCACCTGGCGCTCGCTCAACGACGTGCGCGCCACCACCCGCTCCAGCAATGGCGCCACATCGGGAGCGAAGCGCGGCACCACCGGCGCGAGCCGGGCACTGCGCTCGTGCAGGGTGCGTCGCACGGTGTCCAGGTCCAGGTCGGGCCGCAGGTGCACGAGGGCCCGCGCCTGGACTTCGCGAGCGTCCTCACGGGCGAAGTCCGTCACCACGGGCCCCAACTGCACCAGCACCGCGCCATCCGGCAAGGCCTCCACGCGATGGGCGGGCGTGCTCAACACCCGCTCCCGCCCCACCTTCTCCACGAGCTTCGCGCTGAAGACGTTGAGCCACGACACCTCGTGAATCGGACCGACGCCGTCATCCTCGGCGGCCTGGGAGTTCGAGTTCCGAGGTGGAACGTCCACCAGGCCCGCATCGGCGATGCTGCCAGCCAATGCCTTGACGACCGGGTAGTGCATGGCCCACTCCCGCACCATCTCCACGAGCGCGTGGCACCGCGTCTCCTCCGTGAAGAAGGACAGGGGTCGCAGTTCCATCGACACCCGCACTTCAGGCTTGAGGGGCGGAGAAAAGATCGTGAGCAACACGTCCAAGGCAGGCGCTTGCGTCCGGGCGAGTTCGATGTGCACGCTGCCCCCGTCTTGGCTCTCCTCCAATGCCTTCCACACCGCCGCGCGGGTGTACTTGCGTCGCCGTTTGCCCGTGACGATGTCTGGCATCCATTCACCCGCGTAACGCTCCAGTGATTGAAGCAGGGGCGTCAGTCCGCGCTCCCCATCCGTTGGGGTGAAGTCGCCCGCGAAGGAGAGCCAAAGGTCATCATCGGCCTTCATTTCGTGGATTCTCAACGACCTCATTGAATGAACACCTCCACGCCGGGCACGGACGTCCGCATCAGTTCAATGATGTCCTCGGCTCTGACCGCGAAGGGTGGTCTGAGCCCACCCCCTTCATAAAAGAGCCGAACCCTGAGGACAGGGATGGTGGTGGACCCGTTCAGCAGTGATTTGAGAGAAGACCGCCGGACATCGAGTGTTTCACCGTAATACGTCAAGGCCTCCTTGGCATCCGACTTCATCTGATTCGTCAGGACACGTGGCGCGAGGCCCGTGAGGTTGCGGCTCTTGAAGCTGAACGTCTCCACGCGCGGTGCGGTCCCCGGGGCCGAGGGCGCTTGCTCGAGCACGAGCACATCCGCGAAGCGCAGTCCCACCTGGGGCTTCCACACGCCCACGTACGTCTCGATGCGCGGCTGCTCGAAGTCTCCCAGGTAGCGGCGCTGTGCCCGAGGCAAGAGCGCATCCGCCCGCAGCCGCTCCACCATCGCGCGCTCGAACTCCAGTCCCCGCGCGAATCCCCCGCGCATCGGCTCGTACGCCGCCCACGTCAAGGGCCCCTTCTCGGCCCGACCCTCCCGCACTTCCGCCAGCCGTGTCTCGTAATAGGCGACGTACTCCGCCCAGCGTGGATGGCCCTGGGCGCCCGGCGGCGGCGCCTCCCGCGACGGCCTGCGCTTCTCCAACGTCCCCACCTCCCGCGCCAGGCGCGCCCCCGTCGCCTCCCCCTCCACCCCCGCCCACTTCGCCTCCAGCACCTCCGCCGTGAGCCCCAGCGCCTCGTCCACCCGCGCCGCCCCGGGCCGCCCCCGGTGCGCCCGCGTCATCCACGCCCGCGCCTTGCCCACGTCCCCCCGCGCCTCGTGCAGCACCACCGCCGCGTCCACGCCTCCCGCCGCCACCCACCGCCCCGCCTCCCGCGTCGCCTGGAGTTCCCGCCCCAACTCCCGCAGGCCCTCCGCCCCCAGCCGCGCCTCCAGCTCCTTCGCCACCTCGCGCAGCGCCTGCATCCGCGCCGCCACCGTGTCGCCGCGCCCTACCGCCCGGCCTCCGGCGTACAGCGCCGCCATCAGCACGCCGGGCGCCAGTTCCCGCGCCGCCCGCTCGTACTGGCCCCGCCCCAACGACGACACACCGCCCACCGTTCCCATCACCAGCCCGTGGAAGCCCAGCGGCACGCCGAACGTCAGCGCGTCCACGCTCCCCACCCCCACCCGCTCCGGCGCGAAGTGCCGCACCCGCTGCTCACGGTCCACCGCGTCCAGCGCCCGCTGGTACGGCGGCGGCAAGTGCTCCCGAATCGCCGACAGCTCCAGGGCCCTCGCCCCGTCACTCACCGGGCTGCTCGCCAGCGCGTCCCTCGCCGCCCGGCCCAGTCCCCGCACCACGTCCCCCGCTCGCTCCTCTCGCTCCGGGTACGCCTCCAGCCGAAGGCCCCGGCGCGCCAGTTCCTCGTGCACCGCGGGCAGGTGCCCCAGCGTCTCCTCCAGCACCTTGTCCCGCGCCAGCCGCCCCAGCACCTCCCGCACGTCCTCGTCCGTGCACGTGTGCAGCACGAAGAGCGCCAGCACCTCGGCCGCCGCGCCGTAGCGCTCCCGGGCGCGCACCAGGAAGGCCGCGCGCTGGCCGTTGAGCACCCCCGCCGCGTCCTCGCGCACCGGGCCCAGCGCCCCCAGGCGCACCGCGCGCCACGCGTCCAGCCGCGCCACGAGCCGGGGCATGTCCACGCCCTCCTGCCGCGCGAGGAACGCTCCCGGCGAATCACCGTCCAGGAAGGGCGCCAGCAAGGCCTCTCCGGACAGGGCTTCCGGCCAACCCGAGGGCGCCTCGCCCTCCCCTGCATCCAGGGTCGCGCAGCCCGTCGCCCACACCACGCTCCACAGCAGGAGCAGTCTCATCCCACGCGCCATGCATTGCCTCCGCTGCTCACGAGCCCTGCGGGCGAGAAAGTGGCGCGTGCACGCAACCCGCCCTAGCGTGCCGTGCTGCTACAGGATGCCTTCGGCCCGTATGAGCTTCAGGGGCGAAGAAGGCTCGTTTTTTCAAGGATTTACGTCCGCCTACGATGTCACGCGGACGTGGTGGGATGACAAAGTCCGGAGCAGATGCCATCATCATGCTCAAGGAACGGACTTTGTCGGCGGGGCGGGGGAGTCACGAACACCAGCGTTGTGGGAGAAGACCCATGCCTGATCGGGACTGTTTCACCGGACTCACTCCGCGGCTGCGACCCGGTGCGAATGCGCTGCTCCGTGTCGCCCGGGGAGGAGAACTCGACCTCGTGCCGGTGGCGAAAAGCCTGCAGCTTCTCCTAAGCGGTGGGGTGTCCTCGCTCCACCCGATGTTGAAGTGCATCACGAGGCTTGGAGGAGACAACTGCCAGGGCCTGTTCCAGGACGACAGCTTCGCCCGCCTCCCGCGTCAGGCCGTGGAACAGATCCACGAAACGTACGGGCGGTCTGGTCGCGTGAACGAATTGCTCTGCCAAGCGGCGGTTCAGTGTTGTGGAGCGGGCCGCTACGACGGCGAAGCACTCGTTCAACGTTTCCTTTGGAGCGTCTTGGATGACGGACTCATCTCGTCGCGCGGCGGCGTGACCGAGCAACTCGCTCGACAGCGAGTGGAATTCTCACCCGAGCGGTTCAAGGAGCCACTCTCACCCGTACTGGCTGCCTTCACGGAGCATTTGCTGCGCCATCCCGACTTCAATCGTCCACGGCTCGCATCGAGATTCATCCAAGCCGTGGACCTGTACGGAGAAAACCTGCTGGAGAGCGCTCCGTGAGCGCGGCCCGCTACAGCGTCGGCGCCTCGGGAGAACTCCGCGTCACGGAGCGCCACGGCGCCCCGCGGCCCCTGGGACGAATCGACGTGGCATGGAACATGCTCACCTGGTGGGGAACTCCGCGCCCCATCGTGAAAGACCTCCTGCACATCGCCACGGCCGTCCACCACATCGACCGGATCGCACCGCGAGAGAAGTCCGGCGATGGCGTCTGGGGCCCTCCACCACGTCGGATCGACGTGGAGTTGCGTGTGTCCGAACCAGGCCACTGGCTCGGAGTGAACGACGAACTGAATCAGCTGCTCCGCTGGCTGACCGATGATGACTGGAACCTGAGCTTTCAGCGCGCCCAGGACGTGCGCCTGACGCAAGAGGATTGCCATCTCGAACGGCTCAAGGAAGCCGAGGAGATCGCGCTCTTCAGTGGGGGGCTGGATTCCCTCGCGGGCGCTCACATCCGCATCCAGGAACATGACCGCCCGCTGTACCTCCTGTCGTCGCTGGGCACTCCAGTGCGCGAGCACTTCCAGAAGCAGGCATGCGCGGCATTGGACGCCTCCCGTTGCCGGTGGATGGGTTTCCAGCATCGCCTGCGCCGCCACGGGCGTCTCATCACCCCGAATCGGACGCGGGGATTCTTGTTCCTGAGCGCTGCGGCGGCCGCCGCCGACACCTTGGGCATCAAGACGGTCTCCACGTATGAATGTGGCGTGGGTGCACTCAACCTGCCGATGAATGGCGCGCAGATCGGTGCGCAGAACACGCGCGCCACCCATCCCAGGACCCTGCGTCGGCTCGAGAGCATCTTGCGGCGTGTCCTGGAGACAGACCTCCGCCTGGAGCTGCCGTTCCTGCTGCTCACCAAGGGAGAACTCTGCCGACGGACAGGCGACGCCCTGGGCAAGCTCGCCCGCGCATCGAACTCCTGCGACGAGACCGAGCGCAGCAAGAAGGATCTCCGCGAGCACTGTGGGGTGTGCACGTCGTGCCTCTTGCGCCGGGCGTCCTTGTACGCGGTACTCGGTGACGCCGACCCCTCGACTTACCGGTGTCACGAGACCCGGCGCAACGGGCGCTACCAGATTGAAGCCTTCCACGCGCAAGCCCGGCGCTTCGCCACCATGAACCGCTATCAGGATCTAGTGGATCATTCACGGACAGTGGATGACGCCGTCGACTACCTCACCACCCGGGGGACGAGCCTGCATCATGCCCAGGAGCAGGTGCTTTCCCTCTTCAAACGCCACGCGGACGAAGTACTTTCCTTCTACCGGGAGCGCTCGCCCAGCGACCTCTCGCCGCGACCACGCCGCTCCCGAACCAAGTCCCCCCACCATGATCTCTTCCCAGCGACTGGGTGAGCGAATCACCCAGGCACGCAAGCGACAGGACAAGACCCAGGCGGAGCTGGCCGAGGCCCTGGGCATCGCTCGGACGACCCTGATCGCCATGGAGAAGGGCGAGCGGCGCCCGAGCAATGCCGAACTCATCACGCTCGCGCAAGTGCTCTCGGTCACCGTGAACGAGCTGCTGCGCGAGCACACCGTGGTCGCGGACGCCGCGCCCCGCTTCCGCATGGCGCCCCGGAGAGGGCGAGACGAAGCCATCGACACGGCGGTTGAGCGGCTCAAGGAGATGGGACGGCAGTATGTCGAGCTGGAACAGGTGCTCTCCATCACCCGGACCCCCGCGCCCCTGGAAGGCGTGACGACCTACCGCGCCGCCACGTCCGTCAACCTCGACCCCCGGCTCGCGGGCGAGGACGCGGCGGCCTTCCTGCGCAGGCACCTGGACCTGGGGGATGGGCCCGTCTCCCAATTGGAGGCCCGCCTGGAACTGGAGGCGGGACTGCGCATCTTCAAGCTCCCCCTGCCCTCGGAAGTCGCCGCCATCTTCCTGTGGAGCGACGTGATGGGCGCGTGTGTCGCGCTCAACCGGCTCCATCCCCCCGAGCGCAGGCGCTGGTCCCTCGTCCACGAGCTGGGCCACTTCTTGAGGGACCGCGAGGCGGGGGACGTGATGCCCCTGCATCTGGAGAATCCGCGTGACCCCTCGGAGCGATTCAGCGAGGCACTGGCCGCGGAATTCCTCATGCCCGCCACCGGGGTGCGCCGCCGCTTCGCCGAGCACCTTCGGGACAAGGGCGCGCATTTCTCCCCCGCGGATCTCATCGCCATGGCGCGCTTCCACGAGGTGTCCTTCCAGGCCATGACCCTGCGCCTGGAGGAACTGCGGCTCTTGCCTCAAGGCACCTATGCACGACTCTTGGCGCGCAATTTCAAGCCGCGCGAGGCCCAGAAGCAGATGGGTCTGCTCCTCGCCAAGGACGAGTTCGAGCACTGGCTGCCCGCGCGCTACGAGCGCATGGCTTTCGAGGCCTATGCCCAGGAGCTGCTCTCGGAGGGAGAACTCGCACGCTACCTGCACTGCGACCGCATCACCGCGCGCGAACGCTACCTCGCGCAGCAAGTGGAGGAGGCAGAGGGCGGCAAGCTGATCCTCAACCTGGGGGAAGACGTCCTCCACTCGGGAAACGAGCCCTAGGCGATGCCTCTGTCCGTCGTCGTCTCCGATACCTGCTCGGCGCTCAACCTGCTCGCCACGGACCGGGCGCTCGACCTGCTTCAGGCCCTGGACTGGACGCTGGTGCTCCACCCCGAGGTGAAGCAGGAGGCGAAGTACCTCCGCGGGCCCCCCGACGAGGAGGGCCGGCCCACGCGCCTCGCGTGTGACTGGGAGCCCCTGGAGCGCGCGGGCCGGGTCCGCGCCCCTTCGGCCGATGACCTGGGTCCTCGCTTCGACGACGCCTTCATCGACGCGGCGGCCTTCCTCACCGACGTGGATGCCAAAGCGGTGGCGCTAGCGGGCACCCTCGGTGTGCCGCTGTTCTCGGACGATGGCAAGGTCCGCAAGATCTTCCACCAGCTCTACCCGGCCTTGGAGCTTCAGGCGACGCTGGCGGTCCTCCGCCGTGCGGCGAAACCGCTGCGGCTGGGCAAGGTGGGAGTTGGTGCTCTCTTGAGTGCCCTCCGGGAGAGGGCGCGGTTCGCACCGCCTCGGAATGATCCCGATCGAGGCTGGTACGAGACGCACCTGTCACGGCCCTGAGCCCGGCGAGCAGGCATCCACTCCAAGTCATTGGCTCCCAGGCCCGCCCCGGTGTGGACCCATGCACACCTTGTCGACAACTCCGGCCCCCCATGTGCCGGCCCAGCCCAGGAGAAGCCCCCATGGCCTTCACCGTCCGCCGTCGTGCGCCCTCACCGATGCTCGACCTCGTCTGTGGGGCCCTGGGAGGCGCGCTCGCCACCTGGGTCATGGGCTACGCCCTGCGGGGCACGATGAAGCGGCTGCCCTGGAAGCTCAAGCGCGAGGCCCAATGGAAGGCCTTCCTCCAAGGGGAGCCCTCCACGGTGAAGACGGCGGTGGCGCTCTTGCGGCCCCTCGGTGTGCAGTTGCACGGCCCGCGGCGCAAGAAGGCTGGCAACGTCGTGCACTACGGGTATGGCACCGCGTGGGGCGCCCTCTACGGCGCGCTGCACCGGCACTTCCCCCAGGCGGGCAAGCGCTTCGGGCTGGGGTTCGGCGTGGGCCTGTTCCTCTTCGGCGACGAGTTCCTCGTGCCGGTGCTCAAGCTCGGCCCCACGCCCAGGCAGACGGCCGCGGGCACCCACTTGAGCGCGCTCGTGGCGCACCTGGCCTATGGCGGCGTCACCGAGGGCTCCTATCGCCTCCTGCGTCGCGCCCTGGCGTGAGGCGTCCTTGGAGGCGGGGCGACCCGCTGCGCCACGCCTCGCTCGGGCACCTGACCCTGGTGCGCGGGCCGCTCCAGCCGGACGTGCCCCGGGCGCTCGTGCCCGATGGCCCGGAGGGCACCTCGGAGACGCTGCGGCTGCTGCCCGGGCATCACGTGGAGCTCGTGTGTGACGGGCGCGTCTTCGACGTCATGGAGGAGGAGATCACCCGGGCGCGCGGGAGCGTCCACCTGTGCCTCTACATCTGGCGTCCGGGAGAGGCGTCGCTGCGCATCGAGCGGGCGCTCGCGGCGCGGGTGCGCGAGGGCGTGGCGTGCCGGGTGCTCGTGGACGCCTTCGGCTCGGGGCCGGGGTTCGAGCGCGAGGTGCGGCCTCGATTGGAAGGCATGGGCTGCGAGGTGCGGCGCTTCCATCCGCCCCGGGTGTGGCATCCCCTGCGCTGGCTCATGCGCAACCACCGCAAGCTGCTCGTGGTGGACGGGAGCTCGGGGCTCACGGGAGGCTGGGGCCTCGCGGACGAGTGGCTCGGGTGGCGCGACACCAACGTGCGCGTGCGAGGCCCCGCCGCGCTGGCGCAGATGCAGGCGGCGTTCTCGCGCGACTGGCAACGCGCTGGCGGCGAGCCCCTGCCCCCGGACAGCTTCCCGGCGGTGCCGTCCGAGGGGAGCGCCCCGGCCGCCTTCGTGCAGAGCCTCGCGCGGCCCGGCGCCGAGCCCGCCGAGCGCATGCTCGCGCAGGTGTTCGACGCCGCGCGCGAGCGGCTGTGGATCTCCAGCGGCTACTTCGCCATCAACGCCACATTCATGCGCCAGCTCGTCCGGCTGCGGCGCGCGGGGGTGGACGTGCGGGTGCTGCTGCCAGGACCCATCAACGACGTGGCCCTGGCGCGCGCGGCCCAGCGCTCCACGTACCGGCCGCTCCTGCGCGCGGGGGTGCGCCTCTGGGAGTACCAGCCCACGATGATGCACGCGAAGACGGCGGTGGTGGACACGCACGGCGCCGTCATCGGCTCCACCAACCTGGATCCGCTCTCGCTCAACGTCCTGGAGGAGGGCTCGTTCGTGGCGGAGGACGCGGGGCTCAACGCGGCGCTGGCCCGCACGTTCCTCGAGGATCTGGCCCAGGCGCGCGAGGTGCGCGCGGTGCATTGGGCCTACACGGTGGTGTCCTGGGTGCGGCGGGCCATCTGGTGGGTGTTCGACCGTTTCGAGTGACGCGCGGAGAGGACGCGAGCGCCTGTCATGGCGAGGTCTACCTGTCAACACCCCTCACGGGGGATGACTCCCGAGGTTCAGACAGGGCAGTGACGCCCGCGGCACGAACGCACGGGGGGCGAACTGTTCGGGCGGGATGGCCATGGTAGGCAGGAGCCATGGTTTCTCCGCGAGACATCCAGGGAGACGACATCATCCAGTGGGCCGGACCCATCGAGGCATCCGCCGTCTTGCCCACGCTGGTACGCAGGTTGCTCCTGGCCAGTGCACCGCTCGAATCCCTCAGCATGCCCGCTGACGGTGGAGTCCGGTTGAAGGGATGGGACGGTGTCGTGACCGCCCACAAGCAAGGTCCATTCTGGCCGGCGGGGTTCTCGGTGTGGGAAGTCTCCGTGGGAAACGGGGTCCGCAAAAAGCTCAACGCGGACTTCGACAAGCGCACGGAGCAGGCACCCGAGACCCTCGACAAGTCACGCACGACCTATGTCGCGGTCACGGCGCGGCGCTTCGGACAGCAGAACAAAGCGGATTGGGTCGAGGAGAAGCGCCAACTGGGTATCTGGGCGGACGTGCGCGTCCATGACGCGGACGTCCTGGCGACGTGGCTGGCGCGGACTCCCGCCGTGGCTTGCTGGTTCGCCACGACCGCCCTGGGACGGCCCGCCACGGACCTCACGGATGTGGAGACGTACCTGCGCGACTGGAGCGGCCGGGGCAGGATTCATCCTGTCCCTTCCGAACTCCTCGTGGCGGGTGGAGAGCGGCGGCGGGCCATGGAATTCGTCCGGTCCGCGCTCTTGGAGTCCCGGCCGCGCGCAGTTCATGTGCGCGGAGAGACACACGAGGAAGCGCTCGGCTTCGTGGCGGCGACGTTGATGGCCTCCGCTCCCGATGAGCGCGAGCGGTGGCTGGCACGAACGCTCATCGTGGAGAGCCGGGAAGCATGGCGCTGGGCCCTGCGCAGCGACCAGGCGCAGCCCCTCATCCTTCTTCCCGCCTTCGCCGATTTCGATCCCGGAGCGGCGTCCACCCGCCACGCCTTCGTGATCGTGCCAGAGGACGCGCGTCACACGGGACGCGCCGACGTCCAGCTCGACCCCATCCCCTTTGACGCTTTCGCCCAGGATCTCATCGAGTCGGGCGTTCGCGCATCGGACGCGGAGCGGCTGGCTCGGGACTCGGGCGGCAAGCTTTCCGCCTACCTGACCCTGGCTGGACACCGCACGTTCGTACTGACTCGCCACGACGAGGAAGGAACGCAACTCGCCCTGCTCCTCGTGGGGGCATGGGCACCCTCGAACGAAAGTGACCGGGAGGTTTTGAAGAAGCTGGGGGCCGAGCCCAAGACAGTGGAGCAGTTCTGCACGGCCATGAGCCGCGAGCCAGGAACGCCCATCATCGCCGATACCCACTGGGGAAGACCCACGTCGTGGCGGTGGACCTCGTCCGCCGAGGCCTGGAAACGCCTCGGGGGCCAGCTCCCCGAAACGATGCTGAAGGACTTCGCTGACGTCGTGCTCGAGGTGCTCGGCGAGCCAGATCCGCGCTACGACCTGCCCAAGGAGGAGCGGAGCCTCGCGCCACTTTTTGGCAAGACGCTTCGCCACTCCATGGCGCTTCGCGAGGGGCTGGCCGAGTCCCTGGTGCGATTGGCACTGAGCGATGAGGAACTCAAGGCCACCCACGGGCGCGCGCTGGGACGCCGGTGGGCGGACAGCATCGTCACGCGCCTGTTGGTCCCGGAGTGGAGACACTGGGCGTCGCTCTCGCCGCTCCTGCCCACCCTGGCCGAAGCGGCGCCCCAGCCGTTCATGAAGGCCCTCGAGACGAGCCTCGATCATGGAGAGCAAGGGGTGGCCCACCTCATGAGGGAAGAGGCCCCGTCCATGCATGGCAGCAGCCCCCATCCCAATCTGCTGTGGGCGCTGGAGACCTTGGGATGGAGCAGTGCTTTGATGCCGCGTGTCGCGGAGGCGCTGGTCCGGCTGTCGGAACAAGACCCCGGGGGGCAGCTCTCGAATCGTCCGCTGCGCAGCCTGACCCAACTGCTCCACCTCGTCCACGCGCAGACGTGTGCATCGCGCGATCAGCTCCACCAAGCGAGGAGAAACATCCTCCAGCGTGCCCCCACGATGGGATGGCGAGCGCTCATGAGCCTCGCCGAGGGGTATCGACGTTTTGGTACTTCACCCTCGAGGCGCCCCGCCTACCTCCCATGGGAAATCCCATCCGAGGGCGCCACGACCGCGCCGGATGAGGGTAGTGCTCAATTGGGCGAATTGGTCGAATTGCTCCAGAGCCATGCGGGGACCCACATTGATAGATGGGTGGACCTGATCAAGCTGAGCACGTGGGTACCAGAGCCCCTGGCCCTGCGGGTTCTGGATGGTGTAGCCATGGGCCCCGCTCTCCACGGAGATGCGAGCGGGAAGATCTGGAACGCATTGAGGGAAGCGCTCGCCCATGCCCATGGTCGAACCCATCAACGGTCCGCCGACCTCCTCAACAGACATTCCGAACTCTACCTCCACCTGACCCCCACGGATCTTGTCACCAGGTGCGCTTGGCTCTTTCAGCGGTGGCCAAAACTGCCTGAACCCAACCCAGGCAGGGCCGAACAAGGCCAACGCGCTCAAGAACTCCGCGAGGAAGCGCTCAGCGAACTTTGGAAGCAGGAGCTACGCTGGGAACTCATCGACCAGTTGGCGACCCAAGCGCAGTGGCCCGAGTCCTTGGGGATGACACTGGGCCAAGCAGCTTTCGCGGAGGAGACCGAAGCAAGACTCCTGCAGGACGGCGGCTCGTGCCACGCACTCACCAGAATCCTTCCCGCGTTCGTGGTCGAGCGCTTCGGCACTCGACAGCAGGACATGCAGTGGCTCAAACACGTTCTCCAGACCCTGATCGGTCAAGGTCGATTGGAGGAGGCAGGACGCGCAGCGGTTCCACTCCGTCCCAGCGCAACCCTCTGGCGGCTTTTGGAGGAAGTCGAGCCTGAGCTGGGGTCACGTTACTGGAGCGAAGTCAGCTGGATTCATGTCGATTCGGCTGAGGAATGGGAATTCGCCATCCGCGCGCTACAGGACAAGGGGCGAGCACACGAGGCGCTCGTAACAACACACGCGGCACAAGGGGAAGTCTCCACAAATACCGTGCTCCATGCGCTTGAGCGGTTCAAGGAGTCCGCGAGCAAGGGCGAGTACGCACATCAGCAAGGCGACGCGTACGTGATTGAACAACTGTTTGGTCGGCTCGACCAAGACCCGAGCATCGAAGTAGAGCGCTTGCTCCTATTGGAACTCTATTTCTTCCCCTTGCTCGAAAATACGGAACGACAAGCGAAACATTTGTACGCGCGGCTCGGGCAACGGCCCGCTGAGTTCGCCATGCTCGTGCGGACGCTCTACCAGCGAGCTGCTCAGGCCGCATCCGCCCGAGAGATCGCAGCCAGGATTCTATCCGCATGGGACGAAGTGCCCGGCCATCACCTGCCCACGCTCGCCGAGCGCGACGCCCACCTTCTGCATTGGGCGGAGGAAGCTTTGGAGCAGACACGCACGAGTGGTCACGAAAAGGAAGGCATCGCCGAGGTCGCCAAGGTACTCGCTCGATCCGATTCGGACGGGACGTGGCCTTGCTTGACCACGCGTCGGTTGTTGGAGCAACCGGGAAGTGAACGCCTCGCGAGAAGCCTCCGCATCGCCAAGCGCAACCTTCGGGGTGTTGTCACGAAGGGCGTCCAAGACGGTGGAGCCCCCGAGCGAAGGCTGGCCTCCCGCTTCCAGTTGGGCGCGGACAGGCTGCGCGGCGACTGGCCGAAGACGGCCGTCCTGCTCGACGAGCTGGCCGAGATGTACCTGCATGACGCCGAGCGAGAAGACGCGGAAGCCCGCAGCGAGCGTCTCAAATACGGCTGGGAGTCCGAAGAGGATTCCTCTGCCCCGTCGAGCGCCTCCGTTCCCGAGCCCACGCCTGCCGACACGGTTGGCCACGGCATCGA
The DNA here is from genome assembly GCF_016904885.1 of Archangium primigenium. Classification (NCBI taxonomy): domain Bacteria; kingdom Pseudomonadati; phylum Myxococcota; class Myxococcia; order Myxococcales; family Archangiaceae; genus Melittangium; species [Archangium] primigenium. The sequence continues at coordinate 870,675 of NZ_JADWYI010000001.1, read as the reverse complement.
GCGGCTGGAGATCCAGGGCATCGCCTCGGCACCCGCGGCGCGCCTGGAGTTCGCGCCCCGGCTCAACCTGCTCGCGGGTGACAACAGCACGGGCAAGACGCTCGTGCTCGACGTGCTCTGGTGGGCGCGGACGGCCACCTGGGCACACGCCATGGCCTGGCCGGGTCCCGTCAAGGAAGGCACGCCCATCGCCACCATCCGCGTGGGGAGCCCGAACACTCCGGACGTGGAGAGCCGCTTCGACGCGACCCGGGAGCACTGGAGCCGACCCGCGAACTGGCCGACGCCTCGCGCCCTCGCGATCTACGCCCGAGTGGACGGGGGCTTCTCGGTCTGGGACCCCATCCGCAACGACACGTCCTCGACTCCTGGCCGGGCCGACATGCTGTCCGCGTACCGCTTCACGCCGGAGGCGCTGTGGAACGGCGTGGAGGAGCACGGCAAGACCTGGTGCAACGGCCTCCTGCGCGACTGGATTGATTGGCAGTACCGGCGCACGGGCCTCTTTGACGCCTTGAAGGACGTCCTGGCGGGGCTCTCGCCCTCGGACGAGCCGCTCCGTCCAGGCACGCCGGTGCGCGTCTCCATGCACGAGGCCCGGGACATCCCCACCCTGGAGCTGTCCTACGGCACCGTACCGGTCATCCACGCCTCGGCCGCCGTGCGCCGCGTCCTCGGACTGGCCTACCTCCTGGTCTGGTCCTGGAACGAGCACCGCGAGGCGGCACGCCTCGCCGGACAGCCCGTGGCCGAGCAGGTGCTCCTGCTCATCGATGAGGTGGAGTCCCACCTGCATCCCAAGTGGCAGAGGTTGTTGCTGCCCGCGCTCCTCCGCGTCATCCAGCGGCTGACGGGAGAGGTCCAGGTGCAGGTGGTGGCCAGCACCCATGCACCCCTGGTCATGGCCTCCCTGGAGAGTCACTTCGAGCGGGAGCGGGACAAGGTCTTCCACTTCGCGCTGGACCAGGGGCGCATCGTCGTCGAGGAACAGCCCTGGGCGATGCAGGGCGATGCGGTGGGCTGGCTCGTCTCCGAGACCTTTGGGCTCAAGCAGGCGCGATCCCGCGAGGCCGAGCAGGCCATCGAAGCGGCGGAGGCCTACATGCGCCACGAGCCCCTGCCCGGCCATGAGACGCCCGAGAAGCTCCAGCAATGGCTCCAGGCGGTGCTCCCGGGGCATGACCCCTTCTGGCCCCGCTGGCTGGTGGCGACGGGAGCGGTGCGATGATTCCGGTGGGCCGTGTCCCGGAGCCACCGGGCTTCCACGACAAGGTCCGCCAACCGGGACGGCAGTGGCTGCTGCGCCATCCCCAGGCGGAGCGTCCGCGTGACCTGTGGTCCCCCTTCCGGGAGAAGCTCGCGGAAGGCTTCGGGCACCGCTGTGGGTACACGGCCATGTGGGAGCTCAGCGGCACGGTGGACCACTTCCGCAGCATCAAGCGCGACCGCTCGCTGGCCTACGAGTGGTCGAACTACCGTTACGCGTCCCAGTGGATCAACAGCAGCAAGCGAGCAGGCGAAGTGCTTGATCCCTACGACGTGGGCGAGGGCTGGTTCGAGGTCCATCTTCCCTCGCTCCAGCTCTTGCTCACGGACAAAGTGCCCGAGGTTCTGCGGGCGCTCGTGGAATCGACCTTGCGGCTCCTGCCGCTCGTCCATGACGAACGCATCCTCCGGTTGAGGCGGGCGTGGTACGCGCAGTACCAGGCGGGACGGCTGTCGCTCGAAGGACTTCGAGTCGTGGCACCGCTGATCGCCAGCGCGATCGAGCGGTCGCGAGAACGTGCTCAAACTTGAACGGACCGCCTGCCCGGCAAGCAACCAATGTCCTCCAGGACGAGGGCCGCGCCACTCGTGCTCCTGTACTCGCGTGTACACCTTCGTCGTGACGTCCCGGGAGGAGCGCACCCATGGGTATCTTCAAGCGGCTGTCTCGCTGGCCCCTCTTGCGGCAGTTGCGCCACCGGGACGCGCTGGGACTCGGCCACACGGCGATGACCGAGCGCAGCGAGACGCTCGCGCCGCGCACCGCCCGGGCGGACAAGGTCGTCCAGTCCATCTGTCCCTACTGCGCGGTGGGCTGTGGCCAGCGCGTGTACGTGAAGGACGGGAAGATCCTCGACATCGAGGGCGACGAGGACTCGCCCATCTCGCGCGGTCGGCTGTGTCCCAAGGGCAGCGCCAGCTTCCAGCTCGTCACCGGCACGCACCGCGAGCACCACGTGCTCTACCGGCGTCCGGGCGCGGCGGCGTGGGAGCGCATCCCCCTGCACAAGGCCATGGACATGGTGGCCGAGCGCGTGAAGAAGACGCGCGACGCCACGTGGCAGGCCAGGACGGACGCGGGCGAGGTGGTCAATCGCACGCTCGGCATCGCGCACCTGGGCGGCGCCACCCTGGACAACGAGGAGAACTACCTCCTCAAGAAGCTGTTCACGGCGGGCCTCGGCATCGTCCAGGTGGAGAACCAGGCTCGAATATGACACTCCTCCACGATCCCCGGTCTGGGGATCACGTTCGGTCGAGGCGGTGCCACCAACTTCCAGCAAGACCTGGCGAACTCCGACTGCATCATCATCCAGGGCAGCAACATGGCGGAGTGTCACCCGGTGGGTTTCCAGTGGGTGATGGAGGCCAAGGCGCGGGGCGCCCAGGTCATCCACGTGGATCCGCGCTACAGCCGCACGAGCGCGGTGGCGGACGTGCATGTGCCCATCCGCGTGGGCACGGACATCGCGTTCCTCGGGGGCCTGGTCCACTACATCCTGGAGCAGGAGCGCTACTTCCACGACTACGTGGTGCACTACACCAACGCGTCCACGCTCGTGGGCGAGGACTACCAGGACACGGAGGAGCTGGACGGGCTCTTCAGCGGCTATGACCCGGAGAAGGGCCGCTACACGCCCCACACGTGGCAGTACGAGGGCCTGGACGGCGTGGTGCCCGCCGCGGGCCACAAGGAGATCTTCGCCGAGCCGGGCGCCGGGAGTGACGGCAAGCCGCGCGGCCCGCACATCACCGAGGTGAAGCGCGACCCGACGCTGAAGCATCCGCGCTGTGTCTTCCAGGTGCTCAAGCGGCACTTCGCGCGCTACACGCCAGCCGTGGTCGCGCGCATCTGCGGGGTGCCCGAGCCCCTGTTCCTCCAGGTGGCGCGGACGCTGTGTGACAACTCGGGCCGCGAGCGCACGAGCGCGTTCGCCTACGCGGTGGGCTGGACGCAGCACTCGGTGGGAGTGCAGTACATCCGCACCGCGGCCATCATCCAGCTCTTGCTCGGCAACATGGGGCGGCCCGGCGGCGGCATCATGGCCCTGCGCGGCCACGCCACCATCCAGGGCTCGAGCGACATCCCCACGCTCTACAACCTGCTGCCCGGCTACATCCCCATGCCGCACGCGCCCGACGCCCAGCGCTTCGCGCAGTACGTGCACAACAACCAGGCGGACAGCGGCTGGTGGAGCAACTTCCCCAAGTACATCGTCTCGCTGCTCAAGGCGTACTACGGCGAGGCCGCCACGAAGGCCAACGACTATGGCTTCCACTGGTTGCCCAAGCTCACGGGGGATCACTCGCACATGACGACCGTGGCGGACATGGCCGACGGCAAGGTGCGCGGCTACTTCGTGCTCGGCGAGAACCCCGCGGTGGGTTCCATGAATGGCGCGCTCCAGCGCAAGGGGCTGCAGAAGCTCGAGTGGCTCGTGGTGGGGGACCTGGCGCTCACCGAGACGGCCGAGTTCTGGCGCACCGCCCCCGAGGTGGTGCGCGGCGACGTGCGCCCCGAGGACATTCAAACCGAGGTGTTCTTCTTCCCGTGCGCGGCGCACACGGAGAAGGAGGGCTCGTACACCAACACCCAGCGCCTGGTGCAGTGGCGCCACAAGGCGGTGGAGCCGCTCGGGGAGTGCCGCAGCGACCTGCACTTCATCCATGACCTGGGCGTGCGGCTCAAGGCGCTCTACGCGGACTCCCCCGAGGAGAAGGATGAGGCGCTGCGGGCCCTCACCTGGGACTACCCGCTCAAGGACGGGGAGCCGGACGCCGAGGCGGTGCTGCGGGAGATCAGCGGCCAGCGGGTGGCGGATGGCGCGCCGGTGAAGGGCTTCTCCGAGCTCGCCGACGACGGGAGCACGACGTGCGGCTGTTGGATCTACTCGGGCGTGTACGCGGACGGGGTGAACCAGGCGGCGCGCCGCAAGCCGGGGCGGGAGCAGACGTGGGTGGCGCCCGAGTGGGGCTGGGCGTGGCCCGCCAACCGGCGGCTGCTCTACAACCGGGCCTCGGCGGACCCCGAGGGGCGGCCCTGGAGCGAGCGCAAGAAGTACGTCTGGTGGGACGCGCACCAGGGGCGCTGGACGGGCGAGGACGTGCCCGACTTCATCGCGGATCGCCCGCCCTCGTATGTCCCGGACAAGGACACGTGGGGCGTGGACACGCTCGCGGGGACGGATCCGTTCCTCATGCAGGCGGACGGCAAGGGGTGGCTCTTCGCGCCGAGCGGCATGGTGGACGGGCCCCTGCCCACGCACTACGAGCCGCTGGAGTCGCCGGTGCCCAACGCCCTCTACGGGCAGCAGTGCAACCCGGCGCGCTACGACTACCGGCGCCGCGACAACCCGGCGCACCGGGCGTGGGCGGATCCCCGCTATCCCTACGTGCTCACCACCTACCGGCTCACCGAGCACCACACGGCGGGCGGCATGTCGCGCTCGCTCGTGTGGCTCAGCGAGCTGCAGCCGGAGTTGTTCGTCGAGGTGTCGCCGGAGCTGGCGGCCGAGGTGGAGCTGGAGAACGGCGGCTGGTGCACGGTGACGACGGCGCGCGGCGAGGTGGAGTGCCGGGTGCTGGTGACGGAGCGCTTCCGGCCACTCCAGGTGGACGGACGCCAGGTGCACCAGGTGGGCATGCCCTACCACTGGAGCTACACGGGGCGGGTGACGGGCGAGACGGTGAACGATCTCACGGCCTTCACGGCCGACCCGAACGTCTCCATCCAGGAGTCCAAGGTGCTCACGTGCGGCATCCTCCCGGGGCGGCGCAGCCGGGGCCGGCGCGCGGCGTTCGGGTGGACGCCGCCCGCGCTGCCTCCGGGCGTGTTGGAGGAGCCGCGGGACAAGGAAGGCGTGGGGCCGCCCACGGCCCAACCCCAGCAGGAGGAGTGACGCGCCATGGGACAGAAGGGCTTCTTCACCGACACCACGCTGTGCATCGGGTGCAAGGCCTGCGAGGTGGCCTGCAAGCAGTGGAACCAACTGCCCGAGGACGGCTTCCAGCTCACGGGCATGTCCTATGACAACACGGGGCACCTGGGGGCCTCCACCTGGCGGCACGTGGCCTTCGTGGAGCGGCCGGTGCCGCTGCCGGGGCAGACCGTGGGGCTGCTCGACTTCTCGTGGCTGATGAGCTCGGACGTGTGCAAGCACTGCCAGCGCGCCGGGTGCCTGGAGGCCTGTCCCACCGGGGCCATCATCCGCACCGAGTTCGACACCGTGTACGTGCAGCCGGACGTGTGCAACGGCTGTGGCTACTGCGTGACGGCGTGTCCCTTCGGCGTCATCGATCGGCGCGAGGACGACGGACGGGCGTGGAAGTGCACGCTCTGCTACGACCGGCTGGGCGAGGACATGACGCCCGCGTGCGCCAAGGCCTGCCCCACGGCCTCCATCCAGTACGGGGACGTGGACGAATTGCGCGACCGGGCCCAGCTGCGGGTGAAGGCCCTGCACGAGAAGGGCTGGGAGGCGGCGTACCTCTACGGCGCGGACGCGGAGGCCCAGCCGGGCACGGGCGGGCTCAACGCCTTCTTCCTGCTCGTGGACAAGCCCGAGGTCTACAACCTGCCGCCCGACCCCGTGGTGCCGACGATCAAGGGCCGCGAGTCGTGGAAGGCCGCGGGCTGGGGCGCGCTGGGCATGGCGGTGGTGGCGCTCGGCGCGGTGCTGCTCGGGCGGGAGGGCCGGTCATGAAGCGGCGGGATGGGCGTGACATCAACCCCCTCTTGGGCACGCTCGAGGGCGAGGGCGCCCAGCAGCGGGTGAAGCCCCGGGAGCTGCCGGACACGCCCGAGGCCCGGGTGCACACGCGGCCCACCCAGTCGGGCGCGGCGTCCCCGGACGCGCCGAGCTACTACGGCCAGCCCGTGCTCAAGGCGCCGGTGTGGATCTGGAGCGTGCCGCTCTACTTCTACGTGGGCGGGACGGCGGGCGCGGCGAGCGTGCTCGGCGTGGCGGCGGAGCTCGCGGGCGGCGAGAAGCTCCGGGCCCTCGGGCACCGCTGCCGGTGGGTGGGCGCCGCGGGGGACCTGGTGAGCGCGGGGCTGCTCATCCACGACCTGGGCCGCCCCGAGCGCTTCCTGTACATGCTGCGCGTCTTCCGGCCCACCTCGCCCATGAGCCTGGGCACGTGGATCCTCTCCGGCTCGGGGGCCTTCAACGGGCTCGCGGCGCTGCTCTCGGGGCGGACGGGAGCGCTCGGGCGCGTGGGGGACGTGGGGGACGTGGCGGCGGTGGGCGGCGGGCTGCTCGGCATGCCGCTGGCCGGGTACACGGCGGTGCTCATCACCAACACGGCGGTGCCCCTGTGGCAGGCGGTGCACAAGTCCCTGCCCCTGCTCTTCATGGCCTCGTCGGTGGCGGGCGCGGGCAGCCTCCTGCGGCTGCTCCCCCATCGCCCCGAGGAGCGGCGGGTGCTGCGGGTGTTCAGCGCGGTGGGGCTCGGGGCGGCGCTGCTCGCCGAGCGCGCGGTGGCGCGGGACGCCGGGCGCGTGGCCGAGGTGGCGCGGCCCCTGCGCGAGGGCTGGACGGGGGCGCTGTGGACGGCGGCGCGGGTGTGCACGGCGGCGGCGCTCGGGGTGGGCCTGTGGCCGGGCCGGCGGCGCGAGACGACCGAGCGCGTGGCGGCGGTGCTCGGCACGGCGGGGGCGCTGCTCACGCGCTTCGCCCTGTTCCACGCGGGCAAGGCCTCGTCGCGCGACGCGCAGGCCACCTTCCAGGGCCAGCGCCAGGGCCTGGGCGCGGCGGAAGTCGTGCCGGGCCAGACGCACGCGTCGGACGGACGGCCGCTGCGCTTTCCCCTGCCGGTGGTGCGCTAAGCCCCCAACATCCCCGGCCCGGCCGGGGGCGGAGTGTCCGCCAGTCGGCAGCGCGCGGGCCCAGCAGTGAACCCCGTGTGCCGGCGGACCTGTGCCCACACGGCCGGGTCATGGAAGATGATCCTTCAGCGCGGGGGGATGTGCCGGGGGGGCACGTTCCCCGGGACCTCCCACGTCCGCCCCGACACCGTCCGCCACATGCCCATGCCCGCTCCCAATTCCGCGCCGCGACGGACCGATGTTCCGGACACCCTGCTGGGCTCGTGCCTGGGCAGCTTCCGCCTCACCCGCAAGCTGGACCAGGGCGGCATGGGGACGGTGTACCTGGGCGAGCACGTGGGCATCGGCAGCCGGGTGGCCATCAAGGTGCTCCACCCCCGCCTGGCCACGTCCCCCCAGGTGCTGCGCCGCTTCCACACCGAGGCGCGCGCGGTGAACCTCATCGGCCACGAGAACATCGTCAACGTCATCGACATCCACCCCGAGCCGCCCCGGCCCTATCTCGTGATGGAGTACCTGGAGGGCGAGCCCCTGTCGGCGCTGCTCGCGCGGGGCCCGGTGCACCCCGAGGTGGCCATCGCCCTGCTCACCCAGGTGTGTGACGCGCTGGAGGCCACGCACGCGCGGGGCATCGTCCACCGGGACTTGAAGCCGGAGAACCTCTTCCTGGTGCGGCGCGGCCAGGGCCCGGCGTTCGTGAAGGTGCTCGACTTCGGCATCGCCAAGCTCTTGGACGCCGAGGAGCGCGGCACGGACACGGCCGAGGGCACCATCATCGGCTCGGCGGACTACATGTCGCCCGAGCAGTCCCGGGGCGAGGCGGTGGATGGGCGCTCGGACCTGTACGCGCTGGGCGTCATCGCCTACCGGCTCGTCACCGGGCGGCTGCCCTTCGAGGAGAAGTCGCTCACGGCGCTCCTGCTCGCGCACCAGTCGCGCACGCCGGAGAGCCCGAGCCGCGTGCGGCCCGACGTGCCCGCGGCGCTCTCCCACGTCATCCTCCGGGCGCTGGCGAAGGACCCGGACAACCGCTACCCGAGCGCGTCCACGCTGCGCGGGGCCCTGCAGGTGGCGCTCGCCCAGGGCCTGGCCGCGGCGGGCCCGGCGCGCACCCCGCCGCCCCTGAGCACCTTCGTGCTGCGGCCGGCGCTGGCCCTGCGGGTGCGGGTGGCGCGCGCCGAGCCGGGCATGGCCTGCGAGTGGCTCAACTGCTCGGAGCTCACGCGCGCGGGGCTCTTCCTGTGCACCGAACAGGGCCTGCCGCCGCTGCTCTCGCGGGTGACGGTGGCGTTGGATCATCCGGACGGGGAGCTCGCGTGCGAGTGCGAGGTGGTGCGGCACGTGCGGCCGGACGAGGCGCGCGCCTGGAGCATGGCGCCCGGCTTCGGCGTGCAGCTCGTCTCCCCGTCCATTTCCTTCAAGGCGGCGGTGGCGCACCTGTTGCTCGGCCAGTCGCTGGACACGCTCGTGCCGCCCATCGACCCGGCGGCGGAGGCCGAGGTGGAGCGGGTGCTGGCGCCCTACCGGGAGCGGGGCACGGAGGACCTGTACACGGTGCTGGCGCTGACCGAGGACACCGGCTGCGAGGAGCTGCGGCTGCGCGCGCGCCGGGCGCACGGGGCCCTGGAGCGGCTGCTCGAGCGGCCCATCTCCCCGGTGCTGCGCGCCCGGGTGGACGCGGTGCTGGAGCGGGTGCGCAAGGCGGCGGACACGCTGGGCCACCCGCGCCACCGGGCCGCGTACGACGCCGAGCGGGGCAACTTCCAGGGCGTGGTGCGCTGCCTGTCCGCGGGGCTCACGCTCTCGCAGTTGGAGGAGCTGCGGCGCGACTTCCTCGCGCGCCACCCCCACACCCAGGTCTCGCTGCGCGCCCACCTCGCCCGGGCCGAGGCCCACCAGCGCGCGGGGCGGCTGGAGGCGGCGCGCGAGGCCTACGAGCGCGCCCTGCTGCTCGACCCGCTCGCCCTGGAGGCGCTGCGGCAGTACCTCACCGTGTGTCGGGCGCTGGGCACTTCCGGCGGCCCGCAGCCGGGGGACAAGCCGCCCGGGACGTGAGCGGATTCGCGGGGCGCCCCGGGCCGTGCTCTCCTGGGGCCCCGAGGTGACATGACGCCCCCGCCCGAGTCCGCTTCCGCCTCCGCTTCGCTTCTCGAGTCCCTGCAGCGCGTGGCCCCCTTCGCGGTGAGCGCGGGCCTCACGCCGCTCATCCCCGTGCCCTTCCTGGACGACTACGCGCTGCGCCGGGTGCGCGAGGCCCTGGTGCGCGACCTGCTCGACGAGCGTGCCCTGACGGCCCCACCGGACACGGTGGCCACGCTCGCCGGCCGCCACCCGCGCCAGGGCAGCCGCGTGCAGCAATTCCTCGCCAAGGTGGCGCTGATGCCGGTGCGGCTGATCGCGCGCAAGGGCTACCGCCGCGTGCTCACCGCCCTGTGGGTGAAGGACTGCGTGGACATGGCCTCCGTGAGCCTGCACCACGGCCACCTCTTGCGCCACGCGCTCGCCCGGGGGGACCTGACGCCGGAGACCCTCGCCACCCCGGACGCCGCGCGGCGCGTGCACGCCGCCATCCTCGCCACCTGCCAGGAGGTGGACGCGCGCCCGGTGAACCAGGCCCTGCGTCGGCTCCTCGCGGGCAGCCGGCTGGTGATCCAGGCCCTCTCGCGGGTCCTCGAGAGCCCCGGCGGCAAGGCCCCGGCCGCCCCGGATGACGCGAGCGCGCGGGCCTCGCTCGCGGAGGAGCTCGCCGCCGTCCTCTGGGAGCAGGAGGGCTACTTCCAGGCCCTGGAGCGCCGCTACCAGGGCCACTGGGACGCCAGCACCCCGTCCCGGCATTAGACAAACCCGTCCTTCCCGTTTGACGTTTTAATCCCGGAATACGCGGATTCATGGCAATGTAGGAAGGACTCAACCCTTCCCCCCGGATGGGATACATCGTGGCCAACCTGATTGACGCAGTGCGCCTGGGAGACGTGTCCGTGGTGGAAGCGCTGCTCAAGCGCGAGCCGCGCGCCCTGGGAAGAGGTGATGCCCAGGGGATGACGCCGCTCATGTGGGCGGCCTGGAACGGCGCGGTGGAGGTGGTGAAGCTGCTGCTCCTGCAGGGGGCCTCGCCGTCGGTGCGGGACACGCGGGGCGCCACGGCGCTGGTGCTGGCGGCGGAGCGGGGCCACCTCGAGGCGGCGCGCCCCCTGTTGCCCATGGCGGACGCGGCCGAGCGGGGCGAGGCCCTGCGGCACGCGGTGGGCGCGGGGCAGCGGGTGGTGGCCACGTGGCTCCTGGACGAGGGGGGCGCGGCGCTGGAGTACGGCGGCGAGGAGGGCAAGACGCCGCTGACGTGCGCGGTGCTCGGGGGCCACTCGGCGCTGGCGGACGAGCTGCTGCGGCGGGGCGCCAGCGTGCGCGCGCTCAGCACCACCTTCCTGCCCTTCGAGAACCGGCGCGACGTGGGCTGGACGCCCCTGCACTACGCGGCGGACCGGCGGCACGCGCTGCTCGTGCAGCAGCTCGTCGACGCGGGCGCCCCCGTGGACGCGGCCAGCGGCGAGGGCACCACGCCGCTGATGCTCGCGGCCCTGCGGGGAGACGAGGACAGCGTGCGCGTGCTCCTGCTCGCCCACGCCCAGCCCCTGCGCCAGGACGTCCGGGGCGCCACGGCGCTGTCCCTCTCGCGCCTGCACGGCAAGCCCCACATCACGCAGCTGCTCGAGCACCCGATGGAGGAGGCCCCCGTGGCCCGGCCTCCGTCCGACGGCGCGCCGGACAACCGCACCGCCTAGTGCAGCAGGCCGCCGGAGCCGAGGCCCGAGTCCCCGTCGTCCTCGTCCGGCGACGGGTGCGTCACCCGGGAGATGGCCTCCTTGAAGTATTCCAGCGAGCGGCGCAGCCGCGCGTCCATCTCCACCGACGGGCTGTCCGCGCGCGCCAGGCACAGCGTCACCGCGCGGCCCGTGAGCGGCTCGTCGCCGGGCTCCAGCACGGCCTCCTCCGCCGCGCCGAACACCAGCCAGTCCTTGCGCCAGAGCGCGTCCAGCTTCTGCCCGAAGTAGGCCTCCATCTCCTCGCGCAGCGACTCGGGCAGGCCCGGCACGTCGCAGAACTCCAGGCAGTCTCGCAAGAAGCGCGCCACCAGTGCGTTCTCCTCCGCCGCGTCCGCGTCCGCCGTCGGCTCCTCGTGCGAGAAGTTGCACGCCATGGCGCCGTCGAGCAGCCGCGCCAGGTCCTCCCCGCACGTCACCAGCCCCAGCCGGGGCGCCGCCTCCACCCCCTCGTCCTGACGCAGGAAGGCCTCCCCCGCCAGCAGCTCCTGTCTCTTGCCCTTGCCCACGTTCCCCTCCCGGAAACCCGACCCCAAGGACCTCCAGCGTACAGGCACCCTCCCACGCGTCCAGCCCCTTTCTCCCCCTCGCCGGAAAAACAAGCCCCCCCGGCAACTTCTTTTCGCGGCTTTCGAGAATAGGGCCAGTTGGTTCTCAGACGAAAGTGAGTCCGCCCCCATGGTCGCCATCGCTCGCAGCGCCCCCACCACCGCCCTTCGCACCCTGGCGACCGCCGCGCCCCCCACGCTGCGCGAGGGCGCCAAGGGCGCCTCGGTCACCACGCTGCAGAACAAGCTCAAGGCGGCCGGCTTCAACCCCGGCGCGGTGGACGGGGCCTTCGGGCCCAAGACGACCGCCGCGGTGAAGGCCTTCCAGAAGGCGCGCGGCCTCGCCGCCGACGGCGTCGTCGGCCCCAAGACGTGGAGCGCCCTCAACGCCGCGGGCGCCTCCTCGGGCGGCTCCGGCCCCACGCTCAAGAAGGGCGCCACGGGCGAGGCCGTCCGCGCGCTGCAGAACCGCCTCAACCAGCTCGGCCACAACGTGGGCGCCGCCGACGGCTCCTTCGGCCCCAAGACCGAGGCCGCGGTGAAGGCCTTCCAGAAGTCCCACGGCCTCACCGCCGACGGCGTCGTCGGCCCCAAGACGTGGGACAAGCTGGGCATCAAGGTGGGCGGCGGCTCGGGCACCACCCCCACGCCCCCCGCGGGCGGCGGCCGCACCGTCACCGGCTACGTCAACGGCGTGCCGCGGCAGATCAACCTGTCCAAGGTGCCCAACGGCAAGGAGATGCGCTCGGACGCGGCGGCCGCCTTCAACCGCATGCACGCCGCGGCGGCCCGCGCCGGCATCAACCTGCACGTCAACAGCGGCTTTCGCTCCATGGCCGAGCAGCAGGAGCTCTACCGCAAGTACCTCAACGGCACCGGCAACCTCGCCGCCAAGCCCGGCTACTCCAACCACCAGGGCGGCATCGCCGTGGACATCAACGTTGGCGGCACCGGCACCTCCACCTACAAGTGGCTGGCCGCCCACGGCGCCGAGTACGGCTTCAAGCGCACCGTGCCCTCCGAGCCCTGGCACTGGGAGTACCGGCCCTGAGCCGGTGTCCGCGCCTCGGACACCCCCTGTCCTGACTCAGGACACCCCCCGGGGGGCCTAACCCCCTGGTTTTCGTACCGTCTCCGCTTCTTGGACGCGCCGGGTGGAGCATCCATGCTCCACCCGCCCACAGGTGACGCGACGCGTCGTCCTGGCGGGGCCGACGCGGGAAGTCTGGCGTGGGAATTGCTGAACGGGGCCCTCCAGGGCGTCTTCCGACCCGGCGTCCCCCTCCCCACCGTCACGAGCCGCCCGTCACGCCCGCCCCGGCCCATGGGGACCTCCGCGCCGCGCGGGGGTCTTCCAGGGCCCACCCCAAGGAGCTGTCCGCATGAAGAAGATCCTCACCCCCCTGCTGCTCGCGCTGTGCGTGCTCGGTCTCGGCACCCCGGCCCAGGCGGGAGCCTCCAAGACGAAGTACCCCGTCGTGTTCGCCCACGGCCTGGGCGGCTTCGACGACCTGCTCGGCTACAACTATTGGGGCGACGACTACGGCATGTTCGTCGGCACCACGTGCAAGTCCGCTTGGACGTGCAACGACGACCTCGACTACAACCAGCAGTCGTTCGCCGCCGCCGTGCAGCCCATGCAGAACTCCGAGGCGCGGGGCCTGGCGCTCGCCAACGCCATCGAGGGCTACATGGCCAGCGTGGGCGCCACGCGCGTCAACCTCATCGGCCACTCGCAGGGCGGCCTGGACGCGCGCAAGGCGGCCAAGGTGCTCTACCAGCGCAAGGGCTACACCGTCGTGTCCGTGCTGGTGAGCGTGTCCTCGCCCCACCGCGGCTCGCCCGTGGCCAAGTACATCCTGGACCTGAAGCCCGGCGTCACCAACGTCATCGCCGCCCTGGCCGAGTACTACGGCAACATCGTCTACGGCGCGGGCAATGACGGCTACGCGGCCGCCAAGCAGCTCGTCTACAACGACTACAGCGCCACGGACGGCATCACCACCGGCGCCAAGGCCTTCAACCTCAACAACCCCATCGATGCGCGCTACGCCTCGCGCTACGCCTCGCTGCTCACCGCCCAGCGCGGCGCGAGCGTCAATCCCGCCCTCTACCTCGTCAAGAAGTACTTCTACGACATCGACGGCAACGGCTACTGCGTGGACGACTGCGACAACGACGGCGCCGCCGGCAAGGGCAACGGCAACGCGGACGAGGACGACGACGACGGCCTGGTCGGCATCAACTCGCAGCAGATGGGCTTCCGGCTCAAGTACACCAACAACGCCTTCGTCTTCGACTCGGTGGTGGACGACAAGGCCATCCCCTACCTCGCCGACATCAACAACCCGTCCTCCCTGCAGATGACCTCCGGCTCGAGCGTCATCAACCAGGACCACGTGGACGTGGTGGGCGTGGGCCCGGACACCTTCGACGAGCCCGAGTTCTACGCCGCCATCTTCCAGTACATCAGCGGCTTCAACTAAGGCCGCTCGCTCGCTCTCCTGGAGAGGCCCCCCCCCATCGCGCGCGGGGCCTCTCCAGGAGTAGCCTCGGGCTCCATGAACCGTCCCAAGGCGCCCCTGCTGCTGGCCCTCGCCCTGCTGCTCGCGGGCGCCGCCGTGCTCGTCTCCCGCCCGATGAGCGAGCGCCTGGGGCCCCCCGCCACCTCCTCCGCGCCGACCGCCCCGTCCCCGGCCGCCGCCGCCGCGCCCCGCACGCGCGCGCCCCTGGCGCCGGACGCGGCCGAGGCCCTGCCCACCGGCGAGGCCCTGGTGGAGGCGCTGCGCACGCGCTACGGGGCGCGCCTGAATGACCCTCACGTGCAGATGCGCATGCTCGAGCAGCTCATGCGCCACTTCCAGCAGCGCTACCCCACGGGCTGGGAGGAGCCATTGCTCGCGCTCGTGCGGCAGGCCTTCCCCGAGCTGTACGAGGAGCTGGCCCTGCGGCTGCGCCAGCGCGTGGCCTATGGCCAGTGGATGGAGACGCACCAGCAGGCGCTGCGCGAGCGGCCCGTGGCCGAGCGCCGCCAGGCGGTGTGGGAGCAGCGCCACCAGCTGTTCGGCGAGGAGACGGCGCGCCGCATCTGGGCCGCCGAGCTGCGCAACGAGTCGGTGACCAACGCCCTGTCCATCATCGACGCCCTGCCCCAGGAGGGCGTGCCCGGGCGCCTGGAGCGCTACAAGCAGAGCCTGGCGCAGACCTTCGGGGACGAGGCGCCGGGCTACCTGCAAGCGCACCAGCAGGAGCTGATGGACCGCTTCCTGGAGCTGGGCTCGGTGCAGCGCGAGCTGGGGGCGATGACGCCCGAGCAGCGCGCCGAGCACCTGCGCACGGTGCGCCAGGGCATGGGCCTGGACGAGGAGGCGCTCGCGCGCTGGAAGGAGCTGGACACGCGGCGCGACGCGCGCTGGGCGCTGGGCGAGCAGTACATGGCCGAGCGCGCGGCCCTGTCCGTCCAGCACACGGGCGCGGACCTGGAGGCGCGCCTGGGTGAGCTGCGCGCGCGCTACTTCGCCGACGAGGCCCAGACGCTCGCCGAGGAAGAGGCCAGCGGCTTCTACCGCTTCGGCGAGCCCAGGCAGTGGGGCCGCAACTGAGCTAGTTCTTCTTCTTCTTTTTCTTCTTCTTGGGCAGGTACCAGGGCGCGTGTTTGCGCCGGAGCCTGAGCGTGAGTCGCGGCGGACTCCGCGAGCAGGGCTTGCGATACCGGGGCCCGCGCAACACCTGACTCAGGCGCATGTCCATCTGGCTGCGCAGGGACAGCAGCAGGCTCTCGAAGCTGTCGGAGCTCAACCCCAGACGCCGCTGGAGCAGCGCCTTGACCTGCTCGAAGACCTCACCGTAGACCCGCTGCAGGGCGCGCCAGACGGTCGTCTGGTGCTTGCCGAACACCTTGGCCAGCGCGGGTGTGCTCATGCCCCGCTCGAAGCTCAGCCGCAAGAGCAGCCGGTCCTCGGCGGGCAGGGCGTCGAAGACCTCGCGCAGGGCCTTGAGGAACTCCGGCCGGAACTTCTCCCGGATGAGCGCCTGCTCCGGAGACGGACCGGGGGCCGGCCGCGCCGCGAGGATCTCCAAGACATCGTCGGGCAACTCGCGCCCCGTCTCGAGGATCTTGTACGCCATGCGCACGGCGATGACATACAACCAGCTCGTCAACGAGCCCTCCCCCTTGTACATGCACAGCCGGGGAGGCGTTCCCATCAGCAGATGGACGCGCAAGCGCTGAAGGAGTTCCGCGCGTTGCTCGTCCGAGAGGTTCAAGTGCCGGAGCTGTTCCGGCACGCGGGCGAGGTACACCTCCTCCAACACCTTGAGCGCGGTGGCATCGCCCGTCCTACACCACGCGCAAGTGAGGAACAGGGCTCGCAGGTCCAGGGACCCGAGCAGCTCGGGTGTCAGCGGCTTGCCGCGATGCTTCTCGCGAACACAGGCCTCGTACTCCTCGAAGGAAAGTTTTATCTCGGGCCACTGTTGACGCGCGAGCTCCCAGGCCGCCCGAAGGATCTCCCTTGCCCTCTCGTCATCGCTCGACACGCTCGACAACCTTCCTGGGTCGAGCCTCCGCATGAATCCTTCCGGGCCGGCCTCTCCCAAGATGGACAGTCATGTCCCGACCCGTACCGTTGTGACGGGAAAATCATACCCCCAGTCATGAGCCAAGCCATTTCATCCAGCCCCCACCTCACCGACGACCTGCTCACCGCGCTGGTGGACGGACAGCTTTCCGACGCTGAACGCACGGCCTTGCACCTTCATGCCGAGCAATGTGTCTCATGTCGTGGACTGCTCGCCGCCGTGGTGGGCGGGAGTGCGCAGGACCCGTGGGAGTTGGTCGGCCTGGACAGTCCGGAGACGTGGACGCCTCCTCCGGAATTCGGTGGGCTGCGTCTGGAGCAGCTCCTGGGTCGTGGGGCCATGGGCGTGGTGTACCGGGCCCGGGACGTGGCGTTGGATCGCCGGGTGGCGGTGAAGTTCATCGCCATCGCCCGGCCGGACGGGGACGCACGCGCGCGCTTCACCACCGAGGCCCGGGCCATCGCGCGCATGCACCACCCCAACGTCGTCACGCTCTTCAGCCAGGGCGAGGTCGAGGGCCATCCCTACCTCGTCTCGGAATACATCCAGGGTCGCACGTTCGCGGAGCTGGAGCGGCCCCTGCACTGGCGGCGCGTGCTGAGCCTGGGCGTGCAGCTCGTCCGGGGCCTCACCGCCGCGCACCAGCACGGCGTCCTGCACCGCGACCTCAAGCCCTCCAACGTCCTGCTCACCGACGCGGGCGAGGTGAAGCTCATCGACTTCGGCCTGGCGGAGCTGCTCGATCCGGTCACCTTCGCGCGCGCCGCCGGCAAGCGGAGCCTCGCCGGGACCCGGCGCTACATGGCCCCCGAGGTCCTGGGCTTCCGCTCGGCCACGCCCCGCAGTGACGTGTACGCCGTGGGGCTCATCCTCGAGGAGCTCCTCCTGCGCCCGGACGCCCCGGCCTCGCGCGCCCTTCCCGAGCACGTGCCCGACCTCGCGCCGGGCTTCGCCACCCTCATCGAGCGCTGTCTGCGCGAGCAGCCCCAGGAGCGCTTCGGCTCGGCCGAGGCCCTGCTGCGCGAGCTGGAGCGGCTCGACGCGCCCGCCCCCGAGCGCCATCCGGGCAACCCCTACCGGGGCCTGGCCCCCTTCGAGGCCGAGCACCGCGCGAGCTTCTTCGGCCGCGAGGACGACGTGGACCGCGTGCTCGAGCGCCTGCGCTACCAGACCCTGGTGCTCGTCGCCGGGGACTCGGGCGTGGGCAAGTCCTCGCTGTGCCGCGCGGGCCTCGTGCCCCGGGTGGCCCAGGGCGACCTGGAGCTGGGCGCGCGGATGTACACCTGCGTCACGCTGACCCCCGGCCGGCGACCCCGGGCGGCGCTCGCCGCCGCGCTGGCGCCCGTGCTCGACCGCACGGAGGCGGAGCTCGACACCGTGCTCGCGCACACGCCCGAGCAGCTCGGTCGGCGACTGCGCGAGGGGCACCTGCGCGGCGCGGGCCTCCTGCTCTTCGTGGATCAGCTCGAGGAGCTGCTCACCCTGGCCGAGCCGACCGAGGCGGTGGCCGTGGCGCGGCTGCTCGGCGCGTTGAGCCTGCCGGGCCAGGGCGTGCGGGTGCTGCTCACGGTGCGCGGCGACTTCCTCACCCGCCTGGGCGCGCTGCCGGGCCTGGGCGAGGCCGTGGAGTCCGCGCTCTACCTCTTGCGGCCCCTGCGGCGCGAGCAGATGGAGCGGGCCGTGGTCGCGCCCGCGCGCGCCCGGGGCGTGGACTTCGAGTCCGAGGACCTGGTGCGGCGACTCGTCGAGGAGGCGACGAAGGACAGCGGCGGCCTGCCCCTGCTCCAGTTCACCCTGGCCGAGCTGTGGGCGCGACGGGACGCCGAGCGAGGCCTCTTGCGCCAGGCGGACCTCGACGCGCTGGGCGGCGTGGCCGGCGCGCTGTCCCGCCATGGCGACGAGGTGCTCGCCCGCCTCACGCCCGGGCAGCATGCGCAGGCGCGCCAGTTGCTCGTGCGGCTCGTGACGCCCGAGGGCACCCGCCGCGAGCGCGGCGAGATGGAAGTGCTCGGCGCGG
This sequence comes from Archangium primigenium, assembly GCF_016904885.1. Classification (NCBI taxonomy): domain Bacteria; kingdom Pseudomonadati; phylum Myxococcota; class Myxococcia; order Myxococcales; family Archangiaceae; genus Melittangium; species [Archangium] primigenium. Next base: position 852,618 of record NZ_JADWYI010000001.1, on the reverse strand, counting down.
ACCCCGACGCCCCGGCCGCCCTGCACGCGCTCGTGCAGGGGCGCCTCTTGCACACGCGCACCCGCCCCGAGGGCGCGCACTATGGCCTCGCCCACGAGTCCCTCATCGAGCGGTGGCGGACGCTGCGCGACTGGCTGGACGAGGACGCGGGTCGGCGCGCGCTCGTGCACCGGCTGGAGCTGGCGAGCGCCGAGTGGCGGCGCATGGATCACGCGCGGGACACGCTGTGGCGGGGCCGCCAGCTCGACGAGGTCCGCGCGCTGGAGCCCTCGCGCCTGGCCGAGCCCGAGCGACACTTCCTGCTCGCCTCCCGGCGGGCCCTGTCGCGGCGGCGGCGCGCGCGGGTGCTCGGGGGCGTGCTCGGGGTGGTGGGACTCGCCGCGCTCTATGGCGGGTGGCGGCTGTCGGAGTGGTGGGACGTCCAGCGGCTGTCCCAGGAGACGACGCGAGCGGCGCTGGCCACGCTCCAGGACGAGGCCCCCCGCCTGGCGCGGCAACAGACCCTGCGGGAGTTCGACGCCCAGCCCCCGGACGCCGCCCACGACCTGAGCGACATGGACCGGCGGCGCCTGGCGGAGCGACGTTGGACAGACACCCTCGCGCGGTATCAACGGTCCGCGGACGCCCTGGATGAAGCCCTCTTCGCGCTGGATGTCGCGCTGGAGCGCGTCCCGGGACACGCCGAGGCGCGACGACAGCGTCTCGTGCTTCTCGCCGAGCGCATCGTCCTCTCCGAGGACTTCCATCAACCCCACGACGCGGTCCGCCAGCGCTTCGAGCGGCTCTCGGCCTCGGATGCGACCTGGCGGGGGTGGCTGACCCGACCCGCCCGGCTCCACCTCACCACCCACCCCTCGGGCGCCCGGGTGGAGGTGCTGCGTTACGTCACGGATGCCGAGGGCCGCATGGCGCTCGCCGCCAGCCCCGCGCACACGGGGGTGACCCCCTTGCACGCCGTGCCCTTGCCTCCGGGCGCCTACCACTTGCGCATCACCCACCCAGGGTCCGAGACGTTGGACTATCCCGTCCTGCTCAAGCGCGACGAGGACACGCGGCTCGACCAGACACTGCCCGCGCGACCCCCCGAGGGCCTTGTCTACATTCCCCCCGGCTGCTTCTTCATCGGCGGCGCGGAGGCGGAGGACATCCGCGTGTTCATGAAGAGCGCGCCCTTGCACGAGCACTGCCTGACGCAAGGCTATTACATCCAACGCGATGAGGTGACCTTCGGCGACTGGGTGGATTACCTCGAGGCCCAACCCCCCAGCCATCCCGATCGCGCGCTGTTCGCGACGATCCCGGATGCCGGCAACGATGGCTTCACCCTGGATCCCGACCCTCGGGGCGGCTGGCGATTCACCTTCCGGTGGGAGGGACAGCTGCTCGTGTCGGACGCGCGGGGCCTCCTCGCGAACCCCGTTCGCGCCGACATGCAGAAGCGCGCCTGGGCCCTCGCGGCGGGGCTCGTCCCGTTCGCGCCCCCCGAGCGACCCGCGCCCTGGGAGACGCCGACGCCGCCCTCGCCGCTGCGCGTCCCCGGGGGCCCATGGTTCGAGACCTCGGGGTACCGCCCGCGGGACTACCACGCCATCCAGCGCTGGCGCCGCCTCCCACTCGCGGGGATCTCCTCGGATACCCTCCATCGGGGTCTGGAGCCAGACTCCACGGACGTGGGGTATCTGAAGTGGCTGGACAGCACGGGCCGGCTGCCCGGCGCGCGCCTGTGCGGCGAGCTGGAATGGACGCGCGCTGCCCGAGGCGCCGACCCCCGCCGCTACCCGCATGGCAATCGCTTCCATGTCGACGACGCCAACATCGACGCCACGTACGACCGGACCCCGGGAGCCTTCGGTCCCGACGAAGTGGGCCTGCATCCGGCCTCCACCAGTCCGTTCGGCGTGAGGGACATGAGCGGCAACGCCTACGAAACCACGCGGGCCTGGACCCGGGATCTGGGAGCCGACGGGGACGTCTTGCTGGGCGGGGCCTGGTACTACGGGACCGAAGCGACCCACATCGCCAGCCGGCAATACAGCAATCCCAGCCAGGCCTACCCCCTGATGGGCGTGCGCCTGTGTGGCACCCCACGCTCCACCCCGCGCACCGGGCCCTGATGCATAGGCGGCGGATACCGCCGCTCTTACGGGAAGAGCGCTCGTTGAACCCTCAACGCGCTCGCTGTCTCAAGTCCCGGAGAGGCCCTCGATGCGTAGCGCTTGGATTCTGGTTGGCTGTGCCCTTTCATTCACGTCCACCTTGAGCGAGGCGGCGGCGAAAGACTCGCTCCCCTGCCAGGACAGGAGCCCGACGCGCTCCCACTGGCCCCAGGGCACCCTGCTGTGGGGCAGCACGCAGCTCGCCGCCACCCAGCCCATGAGCACCGTGCTCGCGTCCGTGAAGCTGGACGGTGCACGGACGGTCGACGAGCAACCCCGGCGCCTGCGCTTCCCGAACGACCATGAAGTCCCCGCCCTCGCGCCCCTCACCGTGCTGGACGGCGCGTCCAGCGATGGAAAGCCCGTGGAGGTCGCCGTCTGCGACGCCCAGGGCTCCGGAGGCGCGACGCGGTATCGACTCGAGCTGCGGGTGAAGGGCAGCGCGGAGTGGACCAACCCGTGCGTGCCCGGCGGCCAGAGCCAGGCCTCGTGGGCCCTCGCGGTGCGCGGCGTGTGGGACGCCACCGGCGCGCGGCAGGAGAACGCCAAGGCCTTCACCTTCGCGTGCGAGCAGGGCGCCATCGCCAAGTGCGCGCAGTGGGGCTACAAGCCCTGGAACGCGGAGCACGTGGACCTGCACCAGGCCTGCACGCGCATGGCGCGGGCGGACTACTGCGGAACGGGCCGCTCGCACACGTGGAACGACAACGTTGTCGACCTGTACGACAGCACGGGCGTGGTCCAGCGCGAGACGCGGGAGAGCCCCGACTTTTCCCCCGCCAAGGCCACCTTCGAGAGTTCGTGGTCGCCCGACGGCGCCACGTGTCTGGCGCGTACGCGCAAGGGCGAGCCGATCCAGGCCATCCTCGATGAGTGCCCCAAGCGCTTCGTGCCGGGCGCGATGGACTTCGGAGGCGGTGACGTCTGCACCCACGTGCGCAAGGAGCAGTCGGTCAAGCGCGGCAAGGGCACGTGGCTCAACACCCGCTCCTACCCGCCTCCGATGAAGGCCACGCACCCCTGACGCCTCAGCGCTCGAGCGTGGCGCCCAGCGCCGCGGCGAGCGGCGTGGTGGGCCGGCCGATGAGGTGGCTGAGCGTGTGCGAGCCATCGTTCAGCGCGTCCCGCGAGGACTGGACGCTCGAGTCCACGAGGATGCGCGCGAAGCCCTCGGGCACACCGGCCCCCACGAGCACCCGCTCGTACTGCTCGGCGGGCAGGTCCTGGTACACGAGGGGCTTGCCCGTCTGCCGCGCCACCTCGGCGGCGAACTCCGACAGGGAGAAGGGCGAGTCCCCCCCCAGCTCGTAGACCGTGTTCTCGTGGCCCGGCGTGGTGAGCACCTGAATGGCGGCGGCGGCGTAGTCCGCGCGCGTGGCGGCGGCGATGCGGCCCTCGCCCGCGCTGCCCACCAGCGCCCCGTGCGCGAGCGCCGGCGCGAGCCCCACCGTGTAGTTCTCGATGTACCAGCCGTTGCGCAGGAAGACGAAGGGCACGCCCGAGTCGCGGATGAGCCCCTCGGTGGCCTTGTGCTCGGCGGCGAGCGCCAGGGGCGAGGTGTCCGCCCGGAGGATGCTCGTGTAGGCGATGAGCCGCACGCCCGCCCTCCGGGCCGCCTCCACCACCGCGCGGTGCTGGGCGACGCGCTGGCCCACTTCACTCGACGAGATGAGCAGCACCTTGTCCACGCCCTGGAAGGCGGCGGCGAGCGACTCCGGCTGGCCGTAGTCGGCCTGGCGCACCTGGACGCCGCGCGCCGCCCAGGCCGAGGCCTTGTCCGGGCTGCGCACCGCGACGGCCACCTGCCCGGCGGGCACCTTCTCCAGCAACCCCTCGACGACGAGACGACCGAGCTGACCCGTGGCACCGGTGACGAGAATCATGACGTGGACCTCCAGAAGAACAGGGGAGTGAGGCGTTGGACTCGACACTCACCCTAACGCCGTCACCTACTGTTGGTAAGTACCCACTTTCGGGTAAGCTACTCCCATGGCGGAAAGAAAGAAGCCCGGCGCCCTGGCGCGGGCGGTGAAGCAGCACGCGGCGCGGCGGGAGCGGGGTGACCTGTACGCGCCCCTGTGTCCCTCGCGGGGAGTGTTGGAGCACGTGACGAGCCGCTGGGGCGTGCTGGTGCTGGTGGTGTTGATGGAGGGCACGCGGCGCTTCAGCGAGCTGCGGCGCGAGGTGGCCGGCGTGAGCGAGAAGATGCTCGCGCAGACGCTCCAGGCGCTGGAGCAGGACGGCTTCGTGCTGCGCGAGGTGTACCCGGTGATTCCGCCGCGCGTGGACTACAGCCTCACGCCCATGGGCCTGGAGGTGGCCGAGCACGTGAGCGGGCTGGCGGACTGGATCGAGGAGAACATGGCCCGGGTGCTGGAGGCGCGGACGCGCCACCCGCCCAAGCCGGGCAAGGGCTGAGAAGCCGAGGGGCTCAGCGGGCGGTGTAGCCGCCGTCCACGACGAGCTCCGAGCCGGTGACGTAGCGCGAGGCGTCCGAGGCCAGGTAGAGGATGGCCTCGGCGATGTCCTCGGGCTCGCCCATGCGGCCCATGGGGGCGGAGGCCTCCAGTTGCTTCCAGGCCTCGTCCTCGCTGCCCACCTTGTCGACGAAGCCCTTCCACCAGTCGGCGGTCTGCCAGATGGGGGTGCGCACGCCTCCGGGCAGCACGCAGTTGACGCGGATGCCGTCCTGGGCGCACTCCATGGCCACGGCCTTGCTGAGCGTGCGCACGCCGCCCTTGCTGGCCGAGTAGGCGCAGGTGCCCGGGCTGCCCACGAGGCCGGACACCGAGGACACGTTGACGATGGAGCCCCCGCGCTTGCCCAGGCGCATGGTGCGCACGGCGTACTTGGTGCCGAGGAAGACGCTGTCCAGGTTGACGGCGAGCTGCTCGCGCCACTCGCCGAGCGACAGGTCGGTGACGGCGCGCGAGGTGGCGGTGCCCGCGTTGTTCACCAGGATGTCCAGGCGGCCATGGGACTCGTAGATGCGGCTCATGACCTTGTTCCAGGCCACCTCGTCCGTGACGTCATGCAGCAGGAAGAGGCCGTGGCCGCCGGCGGCGCGCAGCTCCTGGACGACCTGCTCGCCCGAGCCGGCGATGTCCGTGAGGATGACGCGTGCGCCCTCGCGGGCGAACAGCAGGGCCGTGGCACGGCCAATCCCCGATGCCGCCCCCGTGACGAGGGCCACCTTGTCCTTGAGTCGATCCATGGGCGGGGGCGTACCTTACCCGGGTTTCTGTTTTTCCTGGGCCTGAAAAAGGCGACTCCGAGCGCAATTCGACACCCACTCGCGCGCACACCCGAACCGCATCCGCTCACGTGTCGAGGCGGGTGCAACGCAGACTCGCCATGAAGGCGGAGAAGGACGCGGCGATCACGAGGAAGTCCTCCACCTGGAGCACGCCGTCGGCCTCGCGCTTTTCCAGACAGGCCTGGCCATGGTGGAGGACCTTGCCGTGCCGGGGCCCGCCCACGCCGAGGTAGTACTTCGCGGGACCCACGGAGACGGCGATCGGCAGGAGCGATGGCGGAAAGTCCCAATCATCCCGGACCGTGAGGTACTGCCGCTGGAGTCCGTAGCGCCTGGGATCCCGGGACAGGCCCAGGAAACACGCGACGTCGTGCGTTTCGGACTCGGCGTCGAACTCCAGGGAATGGCCATCCTCCACCGCGCCACCGTTGCACGCGGCGAGGAAGTCCCGGTAGTCACGCGGCAGTTCGGCGCCCAGCTCTTGTTCGAGCGCGCGCAGGTCCTCCTCGGTGCAGCGCTCCGGGTTCGGTTCGAGGCGCGCGGGAAGACTCATGGGGCCACCGCGTCACGCTCCGCGCGAATAGCGACGCGCCCCGCGTTCACGACATCGATGGAGCGGTACACGAGCTCCGCCCGGAAGCACTGAGGGAGCACCTGGCCCGGGGAGTCCATGAACAGGAAGAGGCTCACGTCCTTGCCGTACCAGGCGCCCGGGGCGAGTTTCAGGACGTGCTCGGGCTGACGCGTGGGGGCCATCACGTCCATGACCACGTAGCCCAGGGCCCTGCCCGTATCGCACGCGATGACGTCATCCAACTCCAGGGAGATGGGCTCGATGATGCGCGTGTCCACGAGCAGGGCCTCCTTCGTGGACCCGATCAGCAGCCGCCCCTTCACGGTCTCTCCGTCGAAGGAGAGGGTCTTCCATTCCAGCGTGGCCTGGGTGAAGTCGCCCTGATGGGGGGTCACGTCGCGGGAGCGGAAAAGCCCGCCCGCGCAGCCCGTCAGCAGCAGGAGCAGCGCGGCACTTCGCGAAGTCCGAGTCATCCGCCCACTATGGCTCCGGCATCCGCGCGGCGGAAGACACCGTGACGCCGTGGCGCACGAGATCCTCCGGCGTGTTCACGCTCACCACCGTCCGCAATTCGGGATCCACCGCCCGGAGCGCGTCCTCGGGCAACAGCCGTGTCTGGCATTGGGCGAGCAGCGCGCGCAAGGACGGCTCGCCCGCGCGCAACGCCTCGCCCCACGGAGCGGCCAGGGACTGGCGGTACACGGCCAGGAGCGGCTCCACCCGGCCCGCCACCGTGAAGGCCACCGCGTCCACGTCCGGGCCTCGCGCCCCGAGCAGCACCCGCACCGCCGCCTCGGTCACGAAGGGCATGTCGCACGCCACCGCCAGCACCCACGCCGTGTGCGCCGCCTCCAGCGCCGCGTGCACCCCGCCCGGCGCCCCCCGCTCGGGCACCCCGTCCCCCACCGTGCGCACCCCGAAGCGCGCGTAGGGCCCCGGCACGTTCGCCACCAACACCACGTCCCCCATGAGCGCCCCCAGCGCCAGCACCCGCTCCACCACCGGGCGCCCCTCCACTTCCAAGAGCCCCTTGGCCACCCCCCCCAGGCGAACGCCCCGCCCCCCGGCGATCACCGCCAGTGTCACCTCCTGGAACTCCGCGCCCTCACGCATGGTCCGTGCTCCTCACTCCACCGGTACATCGTCCTCCCGAGAGGCTAACGTGCCGCCCGCCCGATGACCCTGACCTCGCTCGCCACCGCCCGCCGGCTCGCCCTCGACGCGCTCCAGCCCGCGCATCCCGAGCCCGTTGCCCTGCTGGACTCCCTGGGCCGCTTCCTCGCCGGGCCCCTCGTGGCCTCGCGCTCGCTGCCCGGCTGCGCCGTGTCCGCCATGGACGGGTACGCCGTCATCGCCGAGGAGACCCTCGGCGCCACGCGCGATGCCCCCCGACGCCTGCGCGTCTCGGACACCATCTACGCCGGGCACCTGCCGCGCAGCTCGCTCCAGCCGGGCCACGCCGCGCGCATCTTCACCGGCGCCCCCCTGCCCCCGGGCGCCACCGCCGTCGTGCGGCAGGAGGCCACCCGGCCCGCCCCCGACGCCTGCGTGGACGTCTGTGTCGGCGTGGCCCCCGGCCGCGACATCCGCGCCGAGGGCGAGGATCTGCTCCAGGGCACCTCCGTGCTGCGCGCCGGCCAGCGCATCGACGCGGGGGTACTCGGAGTGCTCGCGTCCCTGGGAGACCCCGAGGTGCTCGTGCGGCCCCCACCCCGCGTGGCCGTGCTCGCCACCGGGGACGAGCTCGTGCCGCCCGGCACCCCCGCCCTCCCCCACCAGGTGTACGAGAGCAACCTCGTGCTGCTCGCCGCGCTCGCGAGCGAGACGGGCGCCCAGGTGGTGGCGCGCGAGCGCGCCCGCGACGACGACGACGTGCTCAGGCCCACGATCCAGCGGCTCGCCAAGCGCGCCGACGTGCTCATCACCACCGGCGGCGCGTCCGTGGGGGACCGCGACCGGGTCAAGCGCGTGCTCGGCGCGCTCGGGTGCACCTTCCTCGTGGATGGCGTGGCGCTCAAGCCCGGCAAGCCCGTGGCCGTGGGGCGGATGGGCTCCACCGCCGTCGTCGTGCTGCCCGGCACCCCCGGGGCCGCCACCGTCGCCTTCGATCAGTTCGCCCGGCCGCTGCTCTTGCGCCACCAGGGCGTGCGCGAGGAGCGTCGACGCGTGCGGGTGCGGCTCGACGAGGGGCGGCACAAGCAGGCGGGGCTCACCTACCTCATCTCCGGCACGCTCGAGCGGCGCGCGGACGGGCTCGTCTGGGCCCGCATCCGCGCCCAGGGCGGCGGCCAGCTGCTCGGCAACCTCGGCGCCGAGGGCCATGCCATCCTCCCGCCGGGCCAGGCGGACTTCGCCGAGGGCGAGCCGGTGGACTTCGAGCTGTTCGACCGGCCGCAGTACCTGGCGGTGGAGGAGACGTGAGCGGGCTTCCCGCGCTGAGCCTCATCGGCTGGTCGGGCGCGGGGAAGACGACGCTGCTCCTGCGCCTGGTGCCGGAATTGCGCGCGCGGGGCCTGCGGGTGGGGGTGGTGAAGCACTCGTCGCACGCGCACGCGCTGCACCGCGAGGGCAGTGACACGGCGCGCTTCGCCGAGGGCGGCGCGGCGCTCGTGGGCTATGCCACGCCCGCGGGCGTGCAGCTGTCCCTGCCCGAGCCGCCCGAGCACCTGCTCGCGGTGCTCGCGCCCTTCGCGGGGCGGGTGGACCTGGTGCTCGTGGAGGGGTGGAAGGACGGGCCCCTGCCCAAGGTGGAGGTGTGGCGCGAGGGCCTGGAGGCGCCGCTCGCGCTCACGCGCCCGGACGTGCTCGCCGGGGTGGGCACACCGCCGCTCGGCCGGGAGCTGCCCCGCTTCGCGCCGGAGGACGTGGCGGGGCTCACCACCTTCCTCCTGCGCTGCCGGGACGAGGGACGGCTCGTGCCCCCCGGGGCCTAACGCGCGACGGCCTCGACGTCGGCCTCGTTCACCCAGTACAGCACCGAGGTGCTGCCCGCCCGCGCGAGCGTGGTCTGCCGGAAGGTGATGGGGTGGGCCATGAAGCCCGCCTGCACGGTGTGGGTGAGCTTGAAGCTGTCATAGGCCGTGGCCCACTTGCCCTGCTGGACGGAAGCGGGGACGACGGAGAGGCAGGTGCCCGGGGGCCAATGGCTCTCGCTGTAGGTGAAGGTCATGCGCCGGGTGGAGCCGCTGTTGGTGAAGACGTAGCGGGGCGTGTCCGTCCGGGTGAGGAACTTGTTGGGGCCCGTGCACGCCTCCGCGGCGGCCTGGGTAGGCCGGGCGGTCCACAACGCCAGGAAGACGGACAGACTCGTCACCGCGATCGCCGCGTTGCGATAGGTACGACGCATGGGAACCTCGGGTAGGGGTTTGACGCTCGGAGGGAGCCCTGAAGGCATAACACTCCCCCTGTCCGGCCCCAGCCCGCGCGCCCCGCCGGGGCCCAGCGCCCGACAATCCCAGACGCCAATGCCAGACGAAAACCTCGCGCGCGCGCACTAACGGGCAGTCCACCCGCCCGCGGGTACGAGCCGGCGCCACCGTGTAGGTCCCGAGGCGCCGTGCACCCGCCGCGAGCCCACTGGCATACTGGCAGTGCCCTCGCCCCCTGAATGGAGCCCCCATGACCATGCCCACGGAAGAAGCGATCAAGGACGAGTACACGACGGCCTACGCGAACTACACGCGCGCCCGACAGAAGCAGGACAGCCAGGCCAAGGCGGTCGCCTTCAATCCGACCTTCTGGTTCAGCAAGGCGTTCGTCAAGATTTCCCAATTCCTGTACGCGGATGCCTCCTCGCCCTTCTGGGACGCGCTCCTCCATCTGGAGCAGGCCATGCAGCAGGAGCTCCGCCAGCGCACGGGTCAGACGCTCGACCCCAGCGCGTTGGAGAAGGTGAGCTTCGCCCATGGACGCGCCAACGCCTTCTCCACGGAGGCCGATCCGACGCGGCATCTGCTGACGACCATCCTCACCCGCTACGAGCAGCAGGAGGGCTTTCGCGAGGTGGACACGGACGGCGATGGACACCCGCGCACGAGCCGCTTCCTCGGCCAGCTCTCGTCGGGAGACTTCGCCTATCACATCCAGCAGGCCCACCTGGCCAAGGACTACGTCGGGCTCGAGCACGGCGAGTACACCCACCGGATTCAGTGGTACTGCCTCGGTCAGGCCAAGGCCCATCTCGGACTCACGGATACCCGGGAGGACCGTGACAAGATGGCCACGCTCTTCTCGAAGTCCGGCCTGTTCTGGGGGTTGACCTTCGACCGGAACACGACCCCGACGATGTACGACTTCCGCAAACCGGAGTACTTGAACAACTGGCTCGTGGCGAGCCCGACCTCGCCAGGCGGCGCCAAGAAGTTCCCGCTTCTCCACAACTTCCTCAAGTCCCGGCGTGAACGTCTGGGCGAGAAGGGCTATGGGCCTTGGATCATCAAGATGATGATCGCGAAGAATGTCTTTCCCGAGAAATTCGAGGCGCTCAACACCGAGAACCTGACCAAGTACAAGAGCTTCCGGACCAATCCGACCGACGCGCAACTCCTCTTCAACACCTGCCTCGATTCCCAGAGCAAGCTGGAGGTGGAGCGCCTCTACAAGAACAAGGTGCTGAAGGGCGACTGGACGATGGCCTCCAAGCCGCCGCAGCGCTCATGACCCTCGACCCCTCCCGTCGTCCCCCGCCGCCCGGCGTCACCCAGCGGCCCGTTCGCCGCTACTCCCCGGACACGGGGCTCGCCCCGCCCGAGTCCGATGCCGTGGCCCTCGAGGAGCCGCTCGACATCCGCGTGAGCGGCGACACCGTGGCCCTCACCATGCGCATGCCCGGCGCGGACCGCTTCCTCGTCACGGGCTTCCTCTTCTCCGAGGGCCTCATCCACTCGGCGGAGGACCTGGGGGGGCTGGTGCACTGCGGACGGCCCGGCGAGGAGGGCTACGGCAACGTCGTCGAGGTGACGCCCGCCCCGGGCCTCGTGCTCGACCTGGAGCGCGTGAGCGCGAGCCGGCGCGGCACCCTCACCACCGCGGCCTGCGGCGTGTGCGGCCGAAGGAGCGTGGAGGACCTCATCGCCGCGTGCCACCCCGTGCCGCCCGGGCCTGGCCTCGCCGCGTCCGTGCTCGCCCGCGCGCCCGACGTGCTGCGCACCCGCCAGCCCCACTTCGAGCACACCGGCGGCGTGCATGCCGCCGCGGCGCTCGACGCCGAGGGCCACGTGCTCGCCGCCTTCGAGGACGTGGGCCGCCACAACGCCGTGGACAAGGTGGTGGGGGCGCTGGTGCTCGAGCACGGCCTGCGCTCGGCGCGCGCCACCCGGCCCGGCGCCTTCCAGCCCACGCTGCTCGTGGTCAGCGGGCGCGCGGGCTTCGACATCCTCCAGAAGGCGGCCGTGGCGCGCATTCCCCTGGTGGCGAGCGTGTCGGCGCCCACCTCGCTCTCCATCGATCTGGCCGAGCGCGCGGGCATCACGCTCGCCACCTTCGTGCGGGGAGGGCGCTTCAACGTCCACACCCACCCCGAGCGCCTGCGCGTGGACTCGCCGTCAGGGCGTGTAGAGCAGTGACACGCCGAAGCCCTGCGCGAAGCCGCCCACCACCCAGACCTGACCCGAGGGCAGCAGCACCGCCGCGTGGTCCGTGCGGGGCGTGGCCGCGTCGGGCAAGGCCGTCGAGGTGCCCGAGCCCGGCGTGTACCGCTCCACCGTGCGCGGCAGGGGATCCCCGCCGATCACCAGGAGGTCGCCCGAGGGCATCGGGGTCACCGAGTGTCCCGCGTGGGGCACGAGCAGCTCGCCGCGCGGGGACCACGTGCCCGCCGCCGGGTCGTACACCTCCACCTCGGTGGCCTGGTCCGAGCCGCCCAGCACCACCACCTCGCCCGAGGGCAGGCGCGTCGCCGTGTGCCGCGCGCGCACCGTGGAGAGACGGCCCGCCGGGGACCAGGTGCCGCTCGCCGGGTCATAGCGCTCGGCGGTGGCCAGGGTCCGATCGTCATCCCGGCCGCCCACCACCAGCACCTGCCCCGAGGCGAGCAGCGTCGCCGTGTGCCGCGCGCGCTTGTCGGCCAGGGCGCCCGTGGCGGTCCAGGTGCCGCTCGCCGGGTCATACAGCCACGCCGAGGCGCTGGAGGTGAAGTCCGCCGTGAGGCCGCCCACCACCAGCACCCTGCCCGAGGGCAGGAGCGTCGCCGTGTGCCAGGCCCGCGCGCCCTCGGGCGCCGTCGTGGGGCTCCAGGTGCCGCTCGCCGGGTCGTACAGGTCCGCCGTGTCGTCGGGCGCCTGGTTCCAGAGCCCGCCCACCGCCAGCACCCGGCCCGAGGGCAGGAGCGTCGCCGTGTGGCCCTGCCGGGGCCGGGACATGGGCGGCGTCGGGGTCCAGCGCTGGGTGGCGGGGTCGACGAGCTCCGTCACGTCACTCAGGCTCCCCACCACCAGGAGCCGGCCCGTGGCCAGGGGCGTCACCGTGGGCGACAGGCGCTCCTGGATCCACGGCGAGGGGCCCTCGTTGCGGAAGGTCTCCATGTCGGGCTGGAAGCGCTGCACGGAGAAGAAGCCCCAGTCGCTCGGCAGCAGCACCACCTGGCCCGAGGCCAGCGCCACCAATGAGGGACCCGCCCGCTCGGACACGAGCTTCCCCGCCCAGGTGCCACTCGCCGGGTCATACAGCTCCAGGGTGTCCGAGCCATCCGCCAGCAGCACCTTGCCCGTGGACAGGACGGTCGCCGACGGGGTCATCCAGCCCCCCGTGTGCGTCATCGCGCCCGTGGGCCGCCAGGCATTGGCCGCGGGGTCGTACAGCTCCGCGTCCGTCAGCCAGCCCGCCTCCCGGTTCTCCCCGCCCGCCACCAGCACCTCGCCCGAGCCCAGCAGCACGGCCACGTGCCGGGAGCGCCCGGTGCGCATCGGCGCCGCGGCGCTCCAGGTCTCCGTCGTGGGATCGAAGAGCTCCGCGCGTGTGCCGCTCCCCGCCACCAGCACCCGGCCCGAGGGCAGGAGCGTCGCCGTGTGGCGCGAGTACGTCCCGGTCGGCGGGGCCACGGTCCGCCAGAGGCCCGTCTGGGGCTCGTACACCTCGGCGGAGGAGGGCACGCCGTCCGCATCCCCGCCCACCACCAGCACCCGGCCCGAGGGCAGGCGCGTCGCCGTATGGAAGGAGCGGCTCACGGCCATGCTCCCCGTGGCCCGCCAGACGTGCGTCCTCGGGTCATACAGCTCCGCGGTGGCCGAGCCGCCCCCCGCCACCAGCACCTCGCCCGAGGGCAGGAGCGTGGAGGAGTGGTGCACCCGGGAGGGATCGACCATGGGGCCCGTGGGCAGGCTCAGGTTCGTCCGGGGGTTGTAGACCTCGGCGGCCCAGCCATCCAGCCGCGTCCAGCCGCCCGACACCAGCACCTCGCCCGAGTCCAGGAGCGACACGGCCATGGCATCGCGGCCCCAGCTCAGCCCGCCGCTCGCGGCCCACGCGCCCGAGGGCGGCGGGGGCTCCGCGTCCACGCACAGGGGCACCGTGTCCGCCGCCGTGCCGCCCCGCCCGTCCGACACCGTCACCTCCAGCCGGCAGTCGCACGCGTCCCCCGTGGGGGCCGTCCGGGCGGTGAACTGGACCGTGAAGCGCGCGTTCATGGGCCCGGTGTCCGGACCGGGGTCGTACGCGGGTTCGCTCCAGGTGCCCGTGCACCCCGTGGCGCTCCAGGCGGACGTCAGCACGTCCCGGTCCGGATCCGAGGCGCGGGCCACCACCGTGGTGGACCCGCCCACGCTCACCCGCGTGGGCTCGGCGGTGAGCGCCGACACCCGGGGCGAGAAGTTGAGGATGATCCCGCCGCCCTCCATCACCCGCACGGAGAGCGACTGAGTGGCGGAGGCGCCCCGCGAGTCCGTCACCGTGAGCGTCAGCACCACGACCCCCGGCTCCCGCGGCGCCGTCCAGTGCGTCTGGGTCTCCGAGACGCGTTGGAACTCCCCCACCGCCGCCGTCCACGCCAGGGAGAGCGTGTCTCCGGGGTCCGCGTCATGCGCCCGCGCCTCCAGGAGCAGGGTGCCTCCCGCATCGACCACCAACGCCGACGCCGTCACCGACTCGATGACGGGCGGCGTGTTGCCCGGCTCCGGCGCGGGCTCGGGAGGCGTCACCGGCTCGGCCCGGCACCCCAAGAACAGACTCCAGCACGCCGCGACCCACACGGCCCGCGTCCACTTCGTCCTCACTCGCACGAACAACCCCCTCGACAGGCGCCGCCCCCCACCGCGCTGTCCGTGCCGGGGACTCTAGGGCAAAGCGGGCCCGCGCGCTCAGGGGGTGTAGAGCAGGCCGAGGGCGCTGCCCTGGTTGTCGCCCCCCACCACCAGCACCTGACCCGAGGGAACAACCAGCGCCTGGTGGCCCGAGCGCACGATCCGCCCCGCCCGCCCGCGCGACACGCCCGTGACGGGCTCGTACAGCTCCACGTCCGGGGCGTCCGCCGTGCCGCCCACCAGCAGCACCTGGCCCGAGGGCATCAGCGTCGCCGTGTGTCCGCTCCGGGGCGCCAGGAGCTCGCCCCGACGCGACCAGCGGGAGGTCCGCGGATCGAACAGCTCCACCATGCGATTGAAGCGCGCGCCGCCCACCACCAGCACCCCGCCCGCGGAGGGCACCCACGTCGCCGTGTGCTCGCCACGCGGCAGGGTGAGGGTTCCCGCGGAGGACCAGGTGCCGCGCGCGGGGTCATACAGCTCCGCCGTGGCGTTCTCCGTCGTCGAGGGTGTTCCTCCCACCACGAGCACCTGGCCCGACGGCATCAGCGTCGCCGTGTGTCTCGCCCGCCCCGTGCCCATGGAGCCCGTGGGGGACCAGGTGCCGCGCACCGGGTCATACAGCTCCGCCCGGGTGCCGAGGCCTCCGTCTCCCTGGTAGCCGCCCACCACGAGCACCTTGCCCGAGGGCAGGAGCGTGGCCGTGTGGAACACCCGGAGCGTGCTCGGGGGAGGGGCGAGAGACCAGGTGCCGCGCGCGGGGTCATACAGCTCCGCCGTGACCGTGTTCTGGTTGTGGAGCCCCGTGCCCCCCACCACGAGCACCTTGCCCGAGGCCAGGAGCGTCGCCGTGTGGCCCTGGCGGGCATGGGTCATCGCGCCCGTCGGGGCCCAGGTGAGGGTCGCGGGGTCGAACAGGCGCACGGTGCCGCCGGTCGAGTCTTGTCCCGCCACCAGGACCTTGCCCGAGGGCAGGAGCGTCGCCGTGGAGCGGAGCCGGTCGTTGTTGGGAGCGCCCGAGTCGCGCCACGTCTCCGTCACCGGATCGAACCGGGCCACCGAGGTGCGGCCCCTGTCGGTCTCCGGAAAGAGCAGCAGCTCGCCCGAGGGCAGCCGCACCAGCTCCCGGCCCCGCGCCTCGCCCAGGGGCAGCGAGGTCCAGGTGCCCCGCGCCGGGTCATACAGCTCGGCGAGGGCGGAGCCATTCACCAGCAGCACCTTGCCCGAGGGCAGCACCTCCGCCGCGTTCTCGTTGCTCCCGAGCTGGTTCAACGTCCCCGCCGGGCGCCAGGTGTCCCGCGCGGGGTCATACACCTCGGCCTCGCGCAGGCCCTTGTCCTCCTGGACGCCGCCCGCGAGGAGGACCTCGCCGGAGGGCAGCAGCACGGCCACGTGGCGCGAGCGCGCGGTCGCGGGCGGCGAGACGACGGTCCAGGACTCCGTCTCCGGATCGAAGAGCTCCGCGCCCGTGTTGTTCGTCCCCCCCACCACGAGCACCTGGCCGGAGGGCAGGAGCGTCGCCGTGTGCCGCGTGTGCAAGAGGAGCGAGGGGGCCACGCGGCGCCAGCGGCCCGTGTCCGGCTCGTAGAGCTCGGCGGAGCGGAGGTCGGTGCCGCCCCCCACCACGAGCACCTTGCCCGAGGGCAGGAGCGTCGCCGTATGCCCTTGGCGGCCCATGCTCATGGCGCCCGTCATGTGCCAGGAGTTGGTCTCGGGGATGTAGAACTCCGCCGTGGCCGAGCCGCCGCCCGTCACCAGGACCTTGCCCGAGGGCAGCAGGGTGGCGGTGTGGAAGCTGCGCCAGGCGAGCTGCATCATGGGCCCCGTGGGCCGGGACACCCCCGTGCGCGGATTGAACACCTCGGCGGGCCACCCGGTGGACTCGAACCAGCCGCCGGACAGCAGCACCTCGCCCGAGCGCAGGAGGGTGGCGCGCTGGCCCGGACGCGCCCCACTCACCCCGCCCACGGCCGCCCAGCCATCCGAGGGGAGCGAGAACGCGCTCACGCACAGGCCCACCGAGCCGCGGGCCACCCCGCCCCAGGGGTCGGAGACGGTCACGCCCAGGTGGCAATCACACGCGCCGCCCGGCGGCAGGCTGTGGGGGGTGAAGCGGGGCGTGGCGGACGAGGCCTCCGCCCAGGTGCCCGTGCACCCGGTGGCCTCCCACGCATAGGTCAGCGCGTCGCCGTCCCCATCCGAGGCCACCACGCCCAGCCGCGCGGGGCTCCCCCATTCCAGGCGGGCGGGCGAGACGGTGAGCCCCTCCAGGCGAGGCGTCTGGTTGGGCGGCAGCACCGCCACGGTGAGCGTCTGGGACACCGAGGCCCCCAGCGTGTCCGTCACCGTCACCGTCAGCTCCACGGGGCCCGGGGTGGGCGGGGCGGTCCACTGGGTCTGGGCGCGGGTGGCGGCGCTGAACACGCCGGCCGGGGCCGTCCAGGAGTAGCGCAAGAGGTCGCGCACGTTGCCGTCCTGGGCGCGCGCGTGCAGGGTCAGCGTGCCGGACAGGCGCACCCGCTCGGCGGAGACCTCCACCGTGTCGAGCACGGGGGTGAGGTTGTGCACCGAGCGGAGGGGATCCACCGGTGGGGGCTCGGGATCCAGGCGGCAGCCGCCCCCGAGCACCATCCCGAGCAGCAGGCCCACGACTCCCACCCATCGTCGTCTCGCGAACACGACCGGCTCCCAGGCGCGGACGGGCGAGCGGCCCACGACGGTGGAGCCCCCGTCCTTCGTCCGGGAGGGTAGTCACGCGCGAGACGGACACACGCGCGGAAGTGCTCCGGCCCCCGGAGTGACGGGTGCCGGACACGCGCGTGTTGACGGGTGGACTACCCGCGGGTGAACGCCTCGCCGACGATCTGCCGCGCCTCGTCCACCACCGCGTCCAGGTGCGCCTGGTCGCGGAAGCTCTCCGCGTAGATCTTGTACACGTCCTCGGTGCCCGAGGGCCGCGCGGCGAACCAGCCGTTCTCCGTCACCACCTTGAGCCCGCCGAGCTCCGCGTTGTTGCCCGGCGCCCGGGTGAGCCGCTGGGTGATGGGCTCGCCCGCCAGCGTGGTGGCCCGCACCGCCTCCGGCGACAGCTTCTTGAGCGCCGCCTTCTGGGCGGAGGTCGCCGGCTGATCGATGCGCGTGTAGATGGGCGCGCCAAACTTCTTCGTCAGCTCCTGGTAGTGCACGCCCGGATCCTTGCCCGTGCGCGCGAGGATCTCCGCGGCCAGCAGGTCCAGGATGATGCCGTCCTTGTCCGTGGACCAGACGGTGCCGTCCTGGCGCAGGAACGAAGCCCCGGCGCTCTCCTCGCCGCCAAAGCCCAGCGAGCCGTCCAGCAGCCCGTCCACGAACCATTTGAAGCCCACGGGCACTTCCACCACGCGCCGGCCGATGTCCTTGGCCACGCGGTCGATCATGCTGCTGCTCACCAGCGTCTTGCCCACCCCGGCGCCCGCCTTCCAGCCCGAGCGGTGGCTGAACAGGTAGCCGATGGCCACGGCCAGGTAGTGGTTGGGGTTCATGAGCCCCACGCTGCGCGTGACGATGCCGTGGCGGTCCGAGTCCGTGTCGTTGCCGAAGGCGATGTCGTAGCGGTCCTTGAGCTCCACGAGCCCCGCCATGGCGTAGGGCGAGGAGCAGTCCATGCGGATCTTCCCGTCATGGTCCACGCGCATGAAGCGGAACGTCGGGTCCACCGCCTTGTTCACCATCTGCAGGGACAGGCCGTAGTGCTCGGCGATGGGCTCCCAGTAGTCCAGGTTGGAGCCGCCCAGCGGATCCGCGCCAATGGACAGCTTCGCCCCGCGCACCACGTCCAGGTCCACCACGTGGCGCAGGTCCGCCACGTACGGGGTGATGAAGTCGTAGCGCTTCACCTCGGCGCTCGCCTTGGCGCGCTCCAGGGGCACGCGCTTGACGCCCGCGTTGTCCGCGCCGAGCAGCTCGTTGGCGCGCTTCTCCATGCCGCTGGTGATGGTGGTGTCCGCGGGGCCGCCGTTGGGCGGGTTGTACTTGATGCCGCCGTCCTCGGGCGGGTTGTGCGAGGGCGTGATGACGAGGCCATCGGCCAGGCCGCTCGTGCGCCCGCGGTTGTAGGTGAGGATGGCGTGCGAGATGACGGGCGTGGGCGTGGCGCGATCCGTGTAGCGCACCTGCACGCCATTGGCCGCGAGCACCTCGAGCGTCGTGTCCTGCGCGGGCTCGCTCAGGGCGTGCGTGTCCATGCCCAGGAAGAGCGGACCGTCGATGCCCTGCTTCGCGCGGTAGTCACAGACGGCCTGCACCACCGCGAGGATGTGCGCCTCGTTGAAGGAGCGCCGGGCCGCCGACCCCCGGTGGCCCGACGTCCCGAAGGCCACGCGCTGCTCGGCCTCGCGGACATCCGGGCGCTCGGAGAAGTACTGCGCGCGCAGACGCTCGGGGTTGATGAGAAGAGACTCAGGAGGGGGCTTGCCAGCAAGAGGATGGGCCACGGCGCGACTCTAGCGCCATGGCCCCCGCCCTACGCTCCTGTTTTCCGGGCTGTTGGCCCGTATACGCCCGCGCGGCGCGTCACAGCCGCTGCGGCACGGCCTTGTCGCCCGGGAAGCTCGAGCCGCCGAAGTCCTGGTTGCGCTCGAACAGGTCGCTGTCCTTCTCGTAGCCCGAGCCGCCCGTGCCCCGCTCCTCGGCCGGATCCTGGTCCCGCACGTCCTCGGACTTGGACTTGCTCGTGTCGCTGGCGTTGGGGTTGGTCACCGCGTCGCGGTAGCCGGAGCCGCCGGTGCTCGCGCGATCCTCCTGGGGCACGTCGTAGTCCTTGTAGATGCCCACGCCCGGGTCCACCTGCGAGCCCGAGCCGCCCGTGCCAGCCTCCGTCGTGTCACCCCGACGCGCCGCCCGGTCCTGGCCGCACGCGCTCGTCAGCAACAGTCCGCCCGCCATCAGCCCCGCCACCATCCACCTGGTCATGTGCGTCTCCGTGTTTGAGAAACAAGGAATGTTCCGCGTTCAGAAGACCAGGGTGGGCAGCCCTCGCGGGCCGTGCACGCGCGCCCCCGCCGCCCGCCTGCCCTCCGGGGGACGCCCCGGGCGCGTGACCCCCGCCCGTTGCATGCGGCCGCGTGTCGTTTGAAGCACAGCGAAGTGCCGCATCGCGTCGTGTGAAGAAGCTTCACGAGAAACGCGCCTTTCCGGAACAGCCCCGTATAGTGAACAGACGAGGGGGTTCACTCCACCATGAGCAGCAAGCGCATCCTGGGAATGATTCTCGCGGGCGGACAAGGCACGCGACTGGCACCACTCACGTCGAGGCGCTCCAAGCCCGCCGTGCCGTTCGGGTCCAAGTTCCGCATCATCGACTTCGCCCTGAGCAACTTCCTCAACTCGGGCGTGTATTCGGTCTACGTGCTCACGCAGTTCAAGGCCCAGTCGCTCACCGAGCACATCCAGCGCGGCTGGCGCTTCGGCTCGGGCCTCCTGGCCGACTACTTCATCACGCTCGTGCCGGCGCAGATGTACCTGTACGAGGAGCTGGGCCCGGTGTGGTACCGCGGCACCGCGGACGCCATCTACCAGAACCTCCACCTGGTGAATAATTACAACGCGGACGACGTGGCCATCTTCTCCGGGGACCACATCTACAAGATGAACGTCGCGCACATGCGCGAGGTGCACGAGTCCTCGCGCGCGGACATCACCATCGCCGCCTACCCCACGCCGCTGGCCGAGGCGCACCGCTTCGGCGTGATGCAGATCGACGGCCGGGGCCGCGTCACCGACTTCCAGGAGAAGGTGAAGAACCCGCCGCCCATGCCCAGCAAACCCACGCACGCGCTCGCGAGCATGGGCAACTACATCTTCAAGCGGAAGGTGCTCGACGAGCTGTTGGAGATCGACGCCAAGACCGAGGGCAGCCAGCACGACTTCGGCAAGGACGTGCTGCCGCGCGCGCTGCGCGACGGCTACCACATCCAGGCGTATGACTTTCACTCCAACCCCATCCCCGGCCAGACCCAGCTCAACACCTACTGGCGCGACGTGGGCACGCTCGAGGCCTACCACGAGGCCTCCATGGACCTGGTGTCCGTGAACCCCGAGTTCGACGTGTTCAACCCCGAGTGGCCGCTGCGCACGGCGGTGGAGTTCAGCCCTCCGGCCAAGTTCGTCCACGAGTCGGGCGAGCGCATGGGCCGCGCCCTCAACTCCATGGTGGCCGGCGGCTGCATCATCTCCGGCGGCACGGTGCGCGAGAGCATCCTGTCGCGCCGGGTGCGCGTGAACTCCTACTCGCTCGTGGAGCGCTCGGTCCTCTTCGACGAGGTGGTGGTGGGCCGGCACGCGCAGATCAAGAACAGCATCATCGACAAGGGCGTGACCGTGCCGCCCAACGCGCGCGTGGGCTACGACCTGGCGGCGGACAAGGCGCGCGGCTTCACGGTGACGGACAACGGCATCACCGTGGTGCCCAAGGGCTACAAGTTCGAGTGAGCCCCCGGGCTCGAGCGGGGCGCGCTCACACGAGCGCGTCCAGCTCCTCGAGGAGGCGGTCCACGTCCGCCTCCGAGTTGTACAGGTGGGGGGACACGCGCAGGCTGTCACCGCGCACGCTCACGAACACCTGCCGGGCGGCGAGCCGGCTGGCCACCTCGGCCCCATAGCCGCCCGAGCGCTTGATGCCCACCAGGTGCCCGCCGCGCAGGTGCTCCTCGGCCACCTCGAGCCGCATCTCGCGCGCGCCCCGGGCCACGCGCTCGGTGAGCACCCGCAGCGTGGTCTGGATGTCCTCCACCCCCCAGGCGAGCACCTGCCGCAGCGCCGCGAGCGCCATGGGCACGAGCACGAAGTTGCTGCGCTCGCCCACGTCGAAGCGGCGGGCGCCGGGCTGGAAGTCGTCGCGGTAGTCCACGAGCCGGGCGAAGTCCTCGCTGCCGCCGCGGGTGAGCCAGTTGTGCTCCAGGGGCCGGCCGTCACGCCACCTGGGCGCCACGTAGAGGTAGCCCTGGCTGTAGGGCCCCATGAGCCACTTGTAGCCCGCGGTGACGAGGAAGTCCGGGCGCACGCGCGCCACGCTCAGGGGCAGCGCCCCCACGGACTGGGTGCCATCCACCGCGAGCACCGCGCCCACCTCCCGCGCGCGCGCGCCCACGCGCTCCAGGTCCACGAGGCCCCCGTCCGTCCAGTGCACGTGGGGCACGGCGATGAGGGCCGTGCGCTCGTCGAGCTCCGCGAGCAGGGCCTGGGTCCAGTCCCCGTCCCGGGGCCGGCGCACCGTCACCACCTGCCCGCCCGAGCGCTGGGCCAATTCGCGCCAGGGGTACACGTTGGAGGGGAACTCGTCGGCGAGCACGAGCAGCCGCTGGCCCACCTGCACGGGCACGTTGGCGGCGACCACCGCCATGCCGTAGCTCACCGAGGGGATGAGGGCCACGCCCTCGGCGTCCGCCTCCACGAGCGTGCCGAAGAGCCGGCGCAGGGCCTCGGACTCGGCGAAGAAGTCCTCGGGGCGCACGCGCCAGGGCGAGGCCTTGCGCTCGATGGCCTCGCGGCCCGCGTCCCCCACGGTCCGCGACTGGGGCGACATGTACGCGCAGTTGAGCCAGACGAGGCCCTCGGGCAGGTCGAACAGGTGGCGTTGGGAAGGAAGGCGCATGGGGCCGAGCCTATCGCCGGACACGGCAAGCGAACATCCCCCACCGGTCGGAGGACCAGCCGCACAGTCCCCCACGTGCGCCAAGCGCGGGTAAGACCCATTCATCACGTCCCCATCTTGCCTCCGGCCTGTCCAAATCCATGTCCTCGCTCGCACTCGCAACAGCCACTCTTGTTCTCCTGGTCGGTTCGGTTCTCAGCCTGGATTACGACAGCTACTGTGACACCCAAGGGCACATCCGCGACGAACACGCGGCCGCGGTCCAAGCCCTGGTCCAGCGCGCCCCGCTCCTCGAGCAACTCCACGTCGAGGCGGCCCAAGGCCATCCGCGTGCAACACAGGTCTTCCACGAACTCGAGACCCAGCATTTTCCCGAAATCGGCCGCGCCGTGGCCGATCGGACCCACGCGTTGTCCTGCGCGATTCCTGTCTATCGCGAGCTATCGGGGAGTTGTCTCCCCAATTGGGCCTTCCTCGATTTCCTCTCCAAGGAGCAGCCAGGCGGCATCCGGCTTCGTACGGCGCTTGGCGCGGCTTACAGCAGCGCGCCAGGGAACTCGGGCTCGAAACCAGGATGATATTGAGCGGAGTGAACGCCTTGATGGCCGGGGTCATCGTCAAGGGAGTGATGGCAGGAGCCTCATCTGAAAGCCGTGCCGCAAGTGCTCGAACCCAAACGACCCCCTCTCCAGTCCACGATGTCGAATGGCCTCCTCCGCCTCCGCAAGGACCCAAGCCGCCGCTCGAAGCATTGAACGCGGCCTCGTGGCGATATCAACGCTACCTCCACGAACAACACACCGCTGGCAAGCAGGTCCATGAGGTGCTCGATTTCGGCAAATGGAAGTCCGCCTACTTCGATCCCGCTTCACGGGGAGGACGACCTGGCCGTTCGGGTGGACCCGCCCAAGTCACGACCCGGCAGCGGCTCACGGAGGAAGGATTCATCAACACGGAGAACACGCGCCTGGGCGACAACTTCGTCGACCTCTACAGGCCCAACACCTCAGGAGGAATCGATTATGTCGAGGTCGACGAGATGCTGAAAAGCGGAATCCCTCGCGCCGACGTGCGGTCGAAGTTGAAGAAAGAACTCGTCCACCTGGGCAAGCACGACACGCTGCTCTTCGTCGACAAGATAGACCTCTCCAAGCGAATCCTGTATCGCTTCGGAGAAGATCCCAGCGTCGTCGATACACGAGTCTGTCCATGAGCCACTATCTCCGCATCCTGTGCCACTCCGAACAACCGATGACCCGGAAGGCGATTGGCGAGTTCATCCACGAAGGATATTTCTTCCCCGTGGCCCCTCGTTTCGATCCTGATCCGAATGACCCCATCGCGGTCCATCCAGACTGGGAACGGCTCGAGGTGCACCCCCCAGGCAATACACACCCCATCATCTTTCATCGCGCGACACACGCCGTCCTGGCGAGTTCCTTGGACGAGATCACTCAGACACTTCGCGATGCCGACTTGGAATCAAGTCATTCCGCGCTCATCCGACGGATACAAAGCAGCCGACAACTCATCACCGTCGAAGTCGAGCCGACGCACATGACAGACGATGCGTGGGAGATGTTGGATGCAACCGAAGCGCACGTGGCCCGCACGTGCGACGGAGTGGTGTTCGTGTCGGGTGAGGGCATCTACGACTCCGCCCTCCAACCCCTGTGCACGCTCAAATCCGTGTAAACCCGTGCTCCTCCGGAGCCCCCGCCCCTCGGCCCGGAGTAGAGTGCGCCCGTCGCCGTCCACCCCGTCCTCCGAGGAGAACCCCCATGAGTCAGTCATTCCCGGGCCAGGTCGTCCTGGTCACCGGCGCCGCCGCCGGCATTGGCCGCGCCACCGCCCTGGCCTTCGCGCGCGAGGGCCTCAAGGTCGTCG
This sequence comes from Archangium primigenium, assembly GCF_016904885.1. NCBI lineage: Bacteria > Pseudomonadati > Myxococcota > Myxococcia > Myxococcales > Archangiaceae > Melittangium > [Archangium] primigenium. The sequence goes on along the minus strand of NZ_JADWYI010000001.1, from coordinate 828,881 downwards.
TCTCGGACATCGACGCGGCCGGGGGCGAGGGCACCGTGGCGCTCATCCGCGCCGCCGGTGGCGAGGCCCGCTTCATCCGCTGTGACGTCACGCGCGACGCCGAGGTGCGCGCGCTCATGCAGGGCATCCAGGAGGCCCACGGTCGGCTCGACTACGCCTTCAACAACGCCGGCATCGAGATCGAGAAGGGCAAGCTCGCCGACGGCACCGAGGCCGAGTTCGACGCCATCATGAACGTGAACGTCAAGGGCGTCTGGCTGTGCATGAAGCACGAGATTCCCCTCATGCTCGCGGGCGGCGGCGGCGCCATCGTCAACACCGCCTCCGTGGCGGCCCTGGGCGCCGCGCCCAAGATGAGCATCTACGCGGCCAGCAAGCACGCGGTGCTCGGGCTCACGCGCTCGGCGGCGGTCGAGTACGGCAAGAAGAACCTGCGCGTCAACGCCGTGTGCCCCGCGGTGATCGACACCGAGATGTTCCGCCGCGCCCACGAGGCCGACCCGCGCAAGGCCCAGTTCGCCCAGTCCCTGCACCCCATCGGGCGCATCGGCACCGTGGAGGAGGTCGCCGCCGCGGTGCTCTACCTGTGCAGCGCGGGCGCGGGCTTCACCACCGGCATCGCCCTGCCCGTGGACGGCGGCGCCACCTGCGTCTGAGCGGCGCCGTCCGCCTCACTCGCACGTGTAGGTGAAGTCGCGCCGCACCGGCCCGTCATCCAACCCCGGCGTGCCCGAGTACTCCTCGTGCACCAGCCGGCCCGCGTCATCGCGCTCGTGCGTGCGCGTGGCATCCACCCCGCCGTCCTGGTCGCCGTCCCACTCGTCGAGCGCGACGATCCGGGTGCCACAGAAGAAGGTGGCGCGGCGGGTGACGTGCACGGAGCTCCGCTCTGGCTCGCAGCCCGGCCGGCGGATGCCACACACGTAGTCCGCCAGCTCCTCCACGAACCGCTCGCGCCACCCCGCCGCGTCCTGGACGGTGTCGCGGACCGAGGTGGTCACCCAGTCGTACCGGGAGAACTCGCGCCACTCCCAGCGCACCCGCCCCGCCGCGTCGTACGCCAGTTGGCGGCGCCACCGGCGCTCGGGATCCTGTTCGAGCGAGCCGACGAGCCGACCCGCCTCGTCGAACACCTCCTCGAAGTTCATCTTCCCGGTCTCCCATTCGTGGCGCTGGAGCTTCCCGTTGGGCCAGTAGGACAAGGTCGCGCAGCGGCTGTCGTCCTGGCCGCACAGCCAGCCCTCGCCCGGCGCGTCGGCGATGCCCACCAGGCGCCCGTTCGCGTCGTAGGTGTAGAGACTCGTGACGGTGTCCTCCGGCTCCTGGCGCACGACGCGCTCGAGGCGGCCCTGGGCGGCGTAGACATAGTCATACGTTATCGGGCCGCCATACGAGCGCGAGTCCACCCGCCGCAGCAGCCGCTGGCCCTCGTAGGTCCACTCCGTCTGGGTGAACCAGCCGCCCCCCTGCTCCTCCCGCCGGAACAGTCGCGGGAGCCCTCCACTCCAGCTGCGCGTCTCCACCGAGTCGAGCGTGCCGTCGCTCTTGAACCTGCGCACCTCCAGGGGGCGGCTGTCGGCGTCATACCGGGCGCGCTCGGTGGAGCCATCCGCGAACACGGAGACGGACCCGCACGCCGTGGCCCGGACCGGCGGCGTCGGGCGCGTCCACGGAATGCACGCGCGTGGCGGTAAAGTGGGGGATCCCTCGTTTTCGGACACGGTTCCACCGTCCCCGTTCCCGGAGGTCGGCGGCGGCGTGCCTCCCGTGACAGGCGGCGTCGCGGGCGCGGGCGGCGGCGTCACCGGAACCTCCTCCGGGCCGGGGCCCGGCCGCTCCACCGACTCCGGGGGCTCAACGGGCGAGGGGGACGGGCTTCCACAGGCGCTCACTCCCAGACCCACGGCCAGCAGCAGCCACGCGCTTCGCTCTCGCCCCATGACCCCTCCCCTGTCGTCGCGGGAAGGTGTTCACGGACCCGGCGCCCTACAAGACTTCACCGGGCGTCCAGCGCGCCCAGGCGGCCCGCGGCGGCGTAGCCCACGAACAGCTCGCCCGTGAGCCGAGCCCGCTCGCCCCCTTCCTCCCGGCGCAGCAGATCGTTGAGGACGCGGCCCCCCCGGCTGTACACGGCGGGCTGGCGCGGCGTCACCCGGCTGCGCATCACGCCCGGGCCCACGCGGTGCACGAAGGTGACGGTGCCGGTGGGCGCCACCGACTCGACGATGCCGATGTGCGTGAGGCCATCGTTGCGCCGGCCGTCCGCGTTGCGGTCATACGTCTCGCGAAAGAAGATGAGGTCGCCCACGTGGGGCTTGCCCCGGTGCACCGCGCCCAGCGCCTCGGCGCGCCGGTAGATGGCGGTGACGGCGTTCTCCTCGCGCCGCGGCCGGTGCAGCAGCTCCACGCCCACCGCGTAGTAGGCCACGCGCACCAGCCCCGAGCAGTCATTGGGCACCTTGGCCGGAATCACCGAGCGGCCCACCAGGCCCGCCGCGCGCCGCGCCACGTGCTCGCCCCAGAGCGCGCGCGTCACCGAGGCCTGGGTGTCCAGCGCGAACAGGAGCGGCGTCTTCGCCCCCGAGGGGCGGGCCGCCTTGGGCGCCGGCACCCCCGCGGGCGCCGGAGCCTCGGCCGCCGGGGGGGCCGCCGTCGTCCGCCGGGCCTGCTTCCGGGCCCGGGCCCACTCGGAGGTGATGCGATCCACCCCCACGACCGATGCCGTCCCGACAGCTCCAATCAGGCACGTGACGACCACATTGCGAAGCGTTCCGCGGACCAACGAGCGACCCCCCTTGAGCGTTGCACCAGGGGGAATTGCCAGCCGCGTGCCACGCGCGCTCCGCCTCGGGGACGGGTCGCGTGGAGAAAAGCACCCACATCGCCTTCCGCATCGGCGTCGTGTGCGCCCGTTGGCCGTCCCACGCCCTTCCGGACGCCCAACACCCCACGCCGGGAAAAGCGTTTCCCCCTCCACGGCAACCCAAACACCGGAAGTCACGCCACTTCCCAAAGCCTTGACGGATGATGCCCATCATATTATCCCCATCATCCATGAGCGAATCCCTCGTCCTCCTCCATGGTTCCGCCAATGGCGCCTATTCCTGGGGCGCGGTGCTCCGGGGGCTCGGGCCCACCGGCGCGCGGGTGCTCGCGCCGGACATGCTCGGCTACGGCCGCGCTCCGGCGCCCAGCGCCACGTACGACATCGCCGAGGAGGTCGCCCACCTGCGCGCCCTCATCGACGCCGAGGGGCCAGGCCCCGTGCACCTCGTCACCCACTCGTTGGGGACGCTGTATGGCCTGCACCTGCGCCGGGCCCTGGGCGCGCGGGTGACGCGCCTGACGCTCATCGATCCGGTCCTGGTCAGCGTGCTGCGCGACACCGGCGAGCAGGCGGGCTTCGACGAGATGGAGGGCCAGTATCAGCACTTCATGCGCCGGCTGGCCGAGGCGCCCGCGGCGGCCGCGCGCGGCTTCGTGGAGCACTGGAATGGCGAGGGCTCCTGGGAGGCCCTTGGCGAGCGGGCGCGGGCCGTCATCACCGGGCTCGCCCCCCGAGTGGCCCTGGAGATGAACCAGGCGCGCCGGGACACCACGCCGCTCGCCTGGCTCGCCGAGGCGCCGCCGCCCACCCACATCCTCCTGGGCGAGCGGACCCGGGTGGCGCCCCAGGCGGTCACCCGGCAGCTCGCCCGGGCGTTCGGCGCCACCGTCACCGTCGTGCCGGGCGCGGCGCACATGATACCCCTGACGCACGCGGCACAGGTCGTGCGCGCGCTCGGGAGCCCCGCGACAGCATGAGCCAGAAGGTGAGCCAGAAGGCCGAACAGAAGCAGCGCTCCCACGAGGCCATCCTCGCCTCCGCGGCCACGCTGCTGCGCGAGCGGGGCATCCGCGCCAGCTCCGTGCTGGACGTGATGAAGGGCGCGGGGCTCACCGTGGGGGGCTTCTACGGCCACTTCGACTCCAAGGAGCAGCTGTTCACCGAGACCATCCGCGCCACGGGGCGCACGCTGTGGAACCGGCTGCTCACCCGCGCCACCGAGAGCGGAAGCACGCGCCCTCCGGCGCTGCTCGTGCTGGAGCGCTACCTGTCGCGCGAGCACCGCGACCATCCCCAGACGGGCTGCCCGCTGCCGAGCATCGCCCCCGAGGTGGCGCGCGAGGGCGAGCCGTACCAGGGGGCCCTGGAGGGCGAGCTCGCCGGGTTCATGCACGCGTTCGCCGCGCTGGTGGGGCCCGGGGAGAAGGCGCGCCGCAAGGCGCTCGGGGTGTTCGCCCTGATGTACGGCGCCCTGTCGCTGTCGCGCGCCGTGAAGGGCTCGCGCCTGAGCGACGAGTTCCTCGAGGCCGCCCGCGCCCTGGGCACGACGGCCCTCTCCGACGAGACCCGACCGCCCCCGCGCGGGTGAGGGACTCTCCGGCCGAACGCTCAGGTGCGCAGGCGCCGCAAGAGCCAGCCGCCGCCGAGCGCCGCGAGCACCAGGCCCGCCGCCCTCACCGGCCGGGTCCCCAGACGGGCCTGCAGGACGCTCATCCGGTCCGACAGGAGCAGCAGGGCGCCGTGCTTCACATGGTGCTCGGGAATGTCATACGCCACCGCGCGCAGGAAACAACTGAGCCCACGCGGCGGATGGGCCGCGCGGAGCACGGGGGTGAACCCGCGCGGGGAGTCATGCGCATCGAACTCCCCGGGAGGATCGGGCCGGTCTCCCCCTTCCTCGGCCGCGTCCCACGCCTCGACTCGTGACAGCTCGTGCTTCAACATGGTCCCCCCCTCGGACATCTCCGCGCGGCGGGAGCGCACCTGGCGGCTCCCCCATGCCTGTCAGCTCTTGGTGGGCTTGAGCTTCTCCACCATGGCCTTGATGGACTGGCCGATGATGCTCCGGGCCTTCGGGTCCCCCTTGAGGATGGCCTCGGAGAAGTGTTTGGCCTGCTCGAACGTGATGTGCGGCGGCAGCGGCGGCACGTTCGGGTCCACGCAGGCCTCCAGCACCACCGGCCGGTCCGCCGTCAGCGCCCGATCCCACGCGTCGGCGAGCTGCTCGGGCTTGTCCACCCGGATGCCCCTCAGGCCGATCGAATCGGCGTAGCGCGCGTAGGGGAAGTCCGGCAGGTCCTGCGACGCCTGGTACTCGGGGTCGCCATTCATCACCCGCTGCTCCCACGTCACCATGTTCAGGTCCCGGTTGTTGAGCACCAGGACGATGAAGCGCGGGTCCGCCCATTCCTTCCAATACTTGGCCACCGTGATGAGTTCGCTCGAGCCATTCATCTGCATGGCCCCATCCCCCACGAACGCGATGACTGGCCGCTGCGGGAAGGCGAACTTGGCGCCAATGGCATACGGCACGCCGCAGCCCATGGAGGCCAGGTTGCCCGACAGGGACGCCATCATGCCCTCGCGCATCTTCAGGTCCCGCGCGAACCAGTTGGCCGACGTGCCCGAGTCCGCCGCCAGGATGGCCCCGTCCGGCAGCTTCGGCGACAGCTCCCAGAAGACGCGCTCGGGGTTCATGGGAGTGGCGGAGACCATCGCCTGGCCCTCCACCTCCTTCCACCAGCGGCGCACGCCCTTCTCGATCCCCTCGCGCCAGCTCCGGTCCTCCTTGCGCTTGAGCAAGGGAATCAGGGCGCGCAGGGACTCCTTCGCGTCGCCCGAGAGCGGCACCTCCACCGGGTAGCGGATGGCGAGCATGCGCGGGTCCAGGTCGATCTGCACTCCGCGCGCCTGGCCCTCGGGCGGCAGGAACTCCGGGTAGGGGAAGCTCGTGCCCACCATGAGCAGCGTGTCGCAGCCCATCATCATGTCCCAGCTCGGACGCGTGCCGAGCAGACCGATGGAGCCCGTCACGAACGGCAGCGCGTCCGGCAGCACCGCCTTACCCAGGAGCGCCTTGGCCACGCCCGCGCCCAGGAGGTCCGCCACCTCGACGAGCTCCTCCACCGCGCGCGCCGCCCCGATGCCCACGAGCATCGCCACCTTCTTGCCCGCGTTGAGCACCTCCGCCGCCCGCCGCAGGTCCACCTCCTGCGGAATCACCCGCGGCGCGCTGTAGCCCACGCTCGAGTGCACCGTGCCGTGCTTCATCGGCGGCGACTCGTAGGGCAGCTCCTGGATGTCGTTGGGGATGATGACGCACGTCACCGTGCGCTCGGCCCGGGCGATGCGCAGCGCCCGGTCCACCGCGTGGCGGATGGCCGAGGGGTGCGCCACCGTGGTGATGAACTCGCTCGCCACGTCCTTGAAGAGCACCTGCAGGTCCACCTCCTGCTGGTAGGCGCCGCCCAGGGCGATGCTCGCCTGCTGGCCCACGATGGCCACCACGGGCTGGTGGTCCACCTTCGCGTCGTACAGGCCGTTGAGCAGGTGGATGGCGCCCGGGCCGCTCGTGGCCAGACACACGCCGGGCTCGCCGGTGAACTTGGCGTGCGCGCACGCCATGAAGGCCGCCATCTCCTCGTGCCGGGCCTGGATGAACTGGAACTCGGAGTTGCGGTTGAGCGCCCCCATGATCCCGTTGATGCCGTCGCCGGGGTAGCCGTAGATGCGGCGCACGCCCCATTGGGACAAGCGGTAGAGGAGGTAATCGGCGACGGTTCCGCTCATGGTGTGTGCCCCTTCGTGTCCGGGAACGGTAGGCACGCGCCCCACCCCGCAAGCGTCCGGGGGTACCCAGGGCCCGAGGCCCGTCTCGTCCTAGCCGTTAACACCCGGGCGTCTTCCCGCCTGGCCGCCCTCCAGGCGTGGGCGAAGGCGCGGGCGGCGGTTACACTTCCGGGCGTGCTGCCCTACTTCCCCTTCGACCAGGACGTGTTCGCCCTGCGGCTGGGCGTCCGCGCGCTCCGGGCCGACGAGCCCCTCATCGAGGTGGACGCACCACACTACCCGGGCGAGCTCGCCCTCAAGGCGCGGCTGCTCGCCGAGCCCCGTCTGCGCTTCGGGGCGCTGCCGGGCTCGGAGGCGGCCCAGTGGGAGGCGGTGCGGCTCGTGCTGCCCCTGATGGCGCGCGAGCACCCCCACCACTTCGCCCTGGAGACCTGTCCGGACGGCACGTGGCACTGGACCAACCACCTGCTCGGCACCGAGGCCCGCTTCACCCCGGGGGACGCGGGCGGCCTGCCCCACGCGCCGCTGGACTGGCTCGGCCGGCAGGTGCAGGAGGATCTGGCGCTGATGGACGGCACCCGCGAGGGCCTGCCGCTCATCGCGGGCCACCTGTGCTTCCCGGCGGGTTGGTGCCTGGAGGACAAGCTGGGCCTGCCGCTGTTGGACGTGCACGCGCCGGTGCCGGACTTCAACGCGAAGGTGGGGCCGAGCACCGCGAAGCTCTTGCAAGGGCTCAAGCCGGGGCGGCCCGTCACGCGCGTCAACTGGGGCATCTCGGCGACGGACCAGTTGGACCTGGCCCCATGGACGCGCGGCGAGTGGCTGCACCTGCGCGAGGGCATCACCGCCGAGAACGCCGGCGCGCGGTGCTTCATGCGGCTGGAGCGGCAGACGCTCTCGTCCCTGCCGGAGACGGGCACGGTGCTCTTCACCATCCACACCTACGTGGGCCCGGTGGGCGCCGAGGTGGAGGACCCCGAGCGGCGGCGGCGGCTCGCGGGGGTGGTGCGCACCCTGCCCCCGGACATGGCCGCGTACAAGGGCATGACGGCCTTCCTCCCGGGGCTGCTCGCGTACCTGGAACGGGGCTGTTAGAAGCACTCCCATGTCACGCCGCGACCTATGGCGGAAGCTCTACGAGCGTTTCGACCCCGAGCTGCCCGCTCCTCCTGAATGGCGGGCCACGCGTACCCGGAGTCTGGCCACGGCGATGTTGGAGACCCTGGCACGGCCCTTCGGCACGCCTCGGCTCCTCCTCATGGGAACCGTGGGCACGGGCAAGACCACGGAGTTGCTGCGCGTCGCCGAGGCCCGGGAAGAGACCGATCTGGTCGTCTTCATGGATCTGGCGCAGCACTTCGCGGAAGTGGTCAAGGATCCGCGCGCGCTCGAACGGCTCGATGCCTGGGAAGTCTGCTTCCTGGCTGGACTGACGCTCGTCCATCGCTTCCATGAGCGTCTGGGCACCGAACTCGACCCCGAAATGGTGAGGAACCTGGGTAAGGCGTGGCAGGCACTGGCGGCCACCGCGGGCGCTCCCGCCCCCCAATTGGACCTGGGGACGTTCACCAAGGAGGCGCTGGACCTGGGTGCCACCTTGGCCGCCACCGGTGCCTTGGGGATGGAGGCGCAAGGCGTGGCCATTGGAGCGCGGACCATCAAGAGCGTGGTCAGCGGGCTGCGCAACTGGACCCTCCCGCTGGGCCGCAACGAGAAGGTGCTCCCGGATCAGGACCGCCATGTCCAGGAGCTGTTGAGCGCCGTCAACGTGCTCATTGGCGAGGTCCAAGCCAAATACAAGAAAGTCCTTCTGGTCATCGATGGGTTGGATCGCATCCGAGACCTGACCCGCGCCAAGGCGCTCTTCGTCGACTCGCAATTGCTCTCGCAGCTTCCATGTCCGCTCGTGGTGTGCGGACCCGCCGCGCTGCGGCACCACCTGGCCACCGCGGGCATCCAGAGCGCGTTCAAGCGCATGCCCCTGGTCAACGAGCCCGTGCTCGACCATACGCATCCCGAGCGTCCCGGTCCTGGAATCGGCTTCTTCCGGGAGCTGTATGCCCGGCGCGTGAGCGACTTGGGCCCAGCGGCCCAGGACATGGTGAGTGAGGCGCACCTCAACACCCTGGCATACCGCTCCGGAGGACGTTCCCGAGACTTCGTCCGATTCATCCGCTCCCTCTCCGAGCTGGCCTGGGACAAGGACGTCGCGAGCGCGACCCCCGACCTGGTGAAGCAAGTGCTCGATGAATGGCGCCTGCGGCAGGAGACGGGTCTGAACAAGGACCACATCCGGCTCCTCGAGGATGTCGCGCGGGATCCCGAGCACCGGCTGCCAGCGGGCTCACTGGCGTACGAGTTGCTCGACTACCAGCACCTTCTGCCCTACCCCAACGACTCCGAATGGTACTACCCCCATCCCCTGCTCACGATGCACCTCGTGCAGACCTCCCCGGCTGGCTCCGTCGGCTGAAGGTCTCGCTGGAGCTGTCGCGCTCGGGCGTGCTGCTCCTGGTGGACCATGCGCGACCCGAGCGGCTCGGGGAGCTGGTCCGCGCCCTGATCCCTATCGCCCCGGAGCTGGAGGTCCATACCGAGGTGCAGCGGATGGCGGAGGCCGCGCCAGGCTCCACCCTGGTGCTGGTACCGAGAGAAGAGGACGCGGACTGGCTCAACCTCAACCGCCCGCTCTTCGCCTCGCTGCGGCTGCGCGTCGTGTTGTTCTGCTCTCGGGACGTGTCCGTGGCGCTCGCGCGAGGCGCCGTGGACTTCATCGACTGGATGTCGCTCCGGGTGGACTGCCCCGCGGGTCCCGCGCCGTTCGCCGTGGAGGGGATCCGCGCCGCGCTGGCGGCCCGCGTGCCCGGCATCATCTGGAAGGGCGGTGATTTGGACTCAGCCTTCGCCGCGGCCCGTCCTCGACGGAAGCTGCGCAGGGTGAGCGCTGCCCTGCCCTACGAGGAACTCGTCGCGGAGGCCAAGGCCCACCGGGGCGAGTGGCTCGCCTGGACAGGCGTCGATGGGAAGTCGCGGCTCCTGCGCTTGCAATGGGCACTCGCCGAGGCACGTCGCCGCACGAACATCATCCTCGTGGAGCCCCGTGTTACCTCACCGGGTTGGGTGCTCCTCCATGGACAGTTGGAGGCACTCGCCGAAGCGCGGCGTCATCTGGCGCGGTTGGGCGCCCCCTGCCCGGGTCGCTGGGCGGCGCTGTGCGACCTCGAGCCCGAGGCGCTCACCTGGGTGGGCACCCTCCTTCAACACGGCCTCGCGACGGAACGCGTGGAGACAGCGCTGCTCGAGCGGGGAGCGGATCGAGACGCACTGGGCCGACTCATGCTGGAAAACGGCCTGTTTGAAATGCAAGGGCAGGAGCGCGAAGGCAGTCTTGCCCTTGGAACCGCCTCCGAGGAGAAGCTTCGCCAGGGGCCCCGCACAGGTACGGAGTGGGAGCAGTTGTCGTCCATGGCCTTGCAGACCAATGTGCTTGATGTCGCCCAAATATGGGCGCACCGCGCCATGCGAGCGGACCCCGAATGCTGGCAAGGACTCGTGCGTGTGTCTTTGAACCAAGGGTCGTTCGATGAGGCGGAGACGATCCTTCGCCACCAACTCTCGAAAGCCGAACTGGAAAACGCGGGCCGGGCATGGGCGTTGACCGAACTCAGCCATATTCAAAGGGAGCGAGGCCGCTATTCCGAAGCGGAAGACGGACTGCGCCAAGCGCTTGGCATCACGGAGGGCTTGACCTCGTCGAATCCCCTTGCGCACCTCTCCACCCAACGAGCACTCGCCCTCCTCTATCTGCATACGGATCGATATGCGCAAGCCACGGAACTGCTCACGCACTTCCTGGAGCGTATCCGCGAACTTTTCGGACCTAACTCCATTTCATATGGCGGAGCCTTGCAAGTACTGGGACTCGCGCTCAGGAAACAAGGCCGATACGCCGAGGCGGAGAGCGTGCTGCGTGAATCGATCTCCATCGCCGAGGAGCACGACGGACACCTTCCCGCGTATTACGCGGCCTCGCTTTACAACTTGGCCGCGACCCAGCGTTCGCAAGGAAAATACTCCGACGCCGACAGTTCGATGCGGCAATCGCTCACGCTCATCGAGCCTGAATCCAATGTCATTCCACGCAGGGAGCATGGCGCTGTCCTGCAAGAACTTGTCCTGCTCCTCCTGCGACAGGGCCGTTATGAGGAGGCTGAGCAAAAGGCCCGCGCGGCCCTCTCCATCCTTGAACAAACAGTCGGGAAAGAGAGCAGGGATTACGCGGCGTCGCTCCAAGTACTCGCCATCACCCAGCGACAGCAAGGCCAGCCTCACGAAGCAGAGAAATCGCTTCATCAAGCGCTCTCACTCTTCGCCAAATCGGTGGGTGAGAACCATTCCGACTACGCAATGACTCTTCAAGAGTTGGGTGCGAATCTCGTCGAGCAAGGCCAGTACGCCCGAGCACAGGAAGTGCTCTCAAAGGCGCTCGTCTTGCTGAAGGAGTCGCCTGGCATCCACTACCCGGGCTACGCCATCACTCTCAGCCAGTTCGCCGCCAGCTTTTCCAGTCAAGCGAGGTACGCTGAAGCCGAACAAGCCTTCCGAGAAGTGCTTTCGCTGCAGGAGCAAACCCTCGGGATTGACCATCCCGACCTTTGCGCCACATTGACCAATCTCGGGATTACCTTGATGCTCGCCCAACGCCCACAGGAGGGCGAGCCGTTCCTGGTCCGCGCACTGACCATCGCGCAGAAGCGCTTGGGCATGGAGCACCCCGAGGCGGGAAGACTCCTGAGCGCACTCGCACAAACGCAAGCCCAGTTGGGCAAGCCAGAAGCGCGGGAGACGGCTCAACGCGCCTTGGACATCTTGACCCGAACCCTGAGTCCGGACCACCCCGATACCGCGAGCGTACGTCCCATCCTGCTGCACATCATCGGCTGAGCGTGGGCTTCAGCGCGGCCCTTCGTCCTGGCCCTCCGCCTTGGCCTCGCGCTCGTGGGCGGCCGCCTGGGCGATGGCATGCGCGGACATGGGCGCGGACAAGAGGAGGAACACCGCCACCAGCACCGCCCGGCCCACCAGCTCCCACTGGCCCGAGCCCACCGCGCTCATCAGCACGACGATGATGCCCACCAGCACCGCCTGCCCCGCGGCCTGTACCCGCATCAGCATGCCCCGCATGCGGATGATGCCCACCACCGACACCGTCACCGCCGCGAGCCCCAGCAGCACCAGCACGTCCGCCACCCACTTGAGGAGCTCGTGGCTCATCGCACCCTCGGCTTCTGGCCCATGTGCAGCCGCGTGGCCGCCACCGTCTGCACGTAGGACACCAGCGCCAGCACCAGCGCCGCGTCCAGGTAGCCGGTAATCCCCCGCCACGCGCTGAACAGCCCCAGCACCGCCACGAACACCAGGCCCAGCGTGTCCATGGCCAGCACCACGTCCAGCGTCGAGCGCGCCTTCACCGCCAGCACCACCAACACCGCCAGCAGCACCAGCAGCCACACCAGCGCCACGTAGAAGACCCCGTCGTGCACGTCCTGGCCTCCGCTCACCCCGTCAGGGGAACACCGACCGCTGGCGCTCCCGGTAGAACCACTCCAGTTCCCGGCGGAAGTCCTCCGCCCGCGTCGCATCCACCATGTGGAAGCGCATCACCCGCCGCTCCCAGTCGATGTCCAGCAGCACCGAGCCCGGCGACATCGACGCCACCAGCGCCGACACCCGCGCGCCGCCCGCGGTGCGCTCGCCCAGCGGCACCTCCACCACGCCCTGGTTCGCCCCGGGGCGGGGCCCCAGGATGACGCCCAGCATGCGCCACGTGCCGCGCACGATGTCCATCAGCACCCACGCCACCAGCACCCCGAAGTGCCACAGCCGCGCGGGGCTCAGCGCGCCGGGCGGCCGGCCCTCGCTCAGCCACGGTCCGCTCCACACGAGCAGGGCCGCCGCCACGACGCCGCCCCACAGCACGTCCCACGGCGACAGGCTGCCCACCATGAGCAGGAACGTCCCGGTGAGCAGGAGCCACGGCCCCACCCACCGGCCCACGAGGCCCTTCATGGATTCACCCCCTGCGCCAGCGCGCTCGCCACCCGCATGCCCAAGGACAGCAGGGGCTCGGGCCACACGCCCACCGCCACGCCCACCAGCGCCATCGCCAGCACCACCCCGCCCGCCGCCGCGTCCGCCGGACCACTCTCGTGCGGCGTCACCCAGTACAGCCGCTGGAAGGTGCGAAAGAGCGCCACCAGGAAGAGCAGGCTGGAGAGCACCACGAAGGCCATGAGCCCCCAGCGCTGCCCGTGCATGGACGCGCTCAAGAGCTCCGTCTTGGCCAAAAAGCCCAGTGACAGCGGCAGCCCCGCGGTGCTGAACGCCGCCGCCGCGAAGGCCGTCCGCGCCCGGAGGCCCTTGAGCCCCATGGCCAGGAAGAGCACCGCCTTGTCGAGCGAGCCCGACACCGCCAGGAGCACCGCCGCCGCCACGCCCCGCGTGGTGCCCAGCCCCAGCGCCGCGAAGAGGTAGCCCGCCTGGGCGATGGACGAGTACGCCAGCACCTCGGCAGGCACCTGCCGCGCCAGCGCCAGGAAGGCTCCGTACACGAGGCTCGCCACGCCCAGCACCGCCAGCACGACGTTGGCGTGCTCCAGCTCGATGCTCAAGAGCCCCGGCCCGAAGCGCATCAGCCCGTAGCTGCCCAGGTTGGTGAGCGCCCCGGCGAGGATGGCCGCGATGGGCGTGCTCACCCCCCGGTACACCATGGGCGCCCAGAAGTGGAACGGGAACAGGCCCAGCTTCACCCCGAAGGCGCTGAGCAGCAGCGCCCCCGCCACGTCCAGCCGGCGCGTGTGCGGGTTGACCACCCACTCGGACAGCCCGCCCATGTCCAGCGTGCCCGTGGACTGGTAGAGCATCACCACCGCGGTGAGGAAGAGCACCGAGCCCACCAGGTTCACCACCACGAAGGTGAAGCCCGCGCGAAACGGCGACACGCCCCGGCCATAGCTCACCAGCGCGAAGGCCGCGCCCATGGACAGCTCGAAGAAGACGTAGAAGTTGAACGCGTCCGCCGTGAGGAAGGCCCCGGTGAGCCCCGCGGACAGGAAGAGCACCAGCGCCGGGAAGCTGCGCGTGTCGATGCCCTCGATGAGCTCGCACACGAGCGCCCCGAGCAGCACCGCGTTGGTCACCCCGCAGAAGAGCACCGACAGCAGGTCCGCCCTCAAGCGGATGCCCACCCCCACCGGCCAGCCGCCCCCCACCACCTGCGGGGACTCCCCGGAGAGCACCGCCGGCACCAGGGCCAGGCTCGCGGCCAGCACCCCCACCATGCCCGCCACCGCGAACCACGCCACGGCCTTCTTGCGCCCGTCCAGGAAGGCGAGCACCGCCGCCAGCACCCACGCGCTCACCAGCGGCAACAGCCACGTCATCACGCGTCCTCCGGCGGCTCGGGCTCCTGGCTCATCGCGCGCTCCTCGTCCAGCTCCGCGCGCACCAGGTCCTGCAGGTCGATGGAGCCGTGCTGCTCGTGCATCCGGTACACGAGCGCCAGGAGCAGCGCCGACGTGGCGAAGCCGATGACGATGGCCGTGAGCCCCAGCGCCTGGGCGAGCGGATCCGTCATCGGCTGGGCATCCGCCTCCGAGAGGAGGGGCTCGCCCCGGTGCCCGAAGCCCGTGGCGAGCGTGAACAGGATGGCCACGTTGGTGAGCATCATGCTCCCCGCCGCCATGCGCACCAGATCTCTCCGGAGCGTGAGCATCACCCCCGCGCCGAAGAGCAGACCCAACGTGAGGGCCACGGCCACGTTCATGCGGTCGTCTCGGGGGCGGTCAGAGGGCAGGAGCACACACGCATGCTCCCGTCATACAGGGGCCCTCGCGCCGCCGGGCCCGGTGCGTCCGCGCGAAGGCGCCCGCCCGTCCGCTATGCGACGTTCGTGCCCGGGGCGCTCACACCTTGAACATCTCGCGCACCCGCGCGGCGAGCGCGTCCGGGTTGAAGGGCTTGGTGATCATCTGCATGCCCGCGTCCAGCTCGTGGCCGAACACCGCGTTCTCCGCGTAGCCCGTCATGAAGAGCACCTTGAGGCCCGGGCGCGACTCGCGCGCGGCGTCCGCGAGCTGGCGCCCGTTGAGCCCCGGCAGGCCGATGTCCGTGACGAGCAGGTCGATGCGCTGCTTCTTCTGCTGCACCACCTTGAGACCCGCCGGGCCGTCCTCGGCCTCGATGGTGCGGTAGCCCAGCTCCCCGAGGATCTCCACCACCAGCTCGCGCAGGAGCGCCTCGTCCTCCACCACCAGCACCGTCTCGCCCTCGGCCCGGGGCGTCTGGGCCGCGCCGAGCAGGCCCCCCGCCTCGGCCGTGGCCCCGTCAAAGCGCGGCAGGAAGAGCTTCACGCTCGTGCCCTCGCCCACGCGGCTGTCGATGCGCACGTGCCCGTCCGACTGCTTCACGAAGCCGTAGATCATCGACAGGCCCAGGCCCGTGCCCTGGCCCAGGGGCTTCGTGGTGAAGAAGGGCTCGAACGCGCGGGCGATGACGTCCGGGGTCATGCCGGTGCCCGTGTCGGACACGCGGATGCACACGTAGTCGCCCTCGAGCACGTCGTCCCCCTGGCCGTCCACCTCGTCCCAGCCCAGGTGCGCGTTCACCGTCTCCAGCCGCAGCCGCCCGCCCGAGGGCATGGCGTCGCGCGCGTTGATGACCAGGTTGAGCAGCGCGTTCTCCAGCTGGTTCGGATCGCACAGGGTGGACCACAGCGCCGGCGCCGCGGGCACCTCCAGTTGGATGGAGGGCCCGAGCGTGCGGCGGATGAGCTCCTCCAGGCTCACGATGAGCTTGTGCGCGTCCACGGCCCGGGGCTCCAGGGGCTGGCGCCGCGAGAAGGCCAGCAGCCGGTGGGTGAGCGCCGCGGCGCGGTTGACCGAGGAGGTGGCCGCCTTGATGTAGCGCCCCGCCTGATCCACCTGGCCCAGCTCCAGGCGCTTCTCCAAGAGCGCCAGCGAGCCCATGATGCCGGACAAGAGGTTGTTGAAGTCGTGGGCGATGCCACCCGTCAGCTGCCCCACCGCCTCCATCTTCTGCGCCTGGCGCAGCGCGGCCTCGGCGCGCTCGCGCTCGCCCATCTCCGCCTGCAGCCGCGCGTTGGCCGCCGCGAGCTCGTGCGTGCGATCGGCCACGCGCGTCTCCAGCGTCTCGTTGAGCTCGCGCAGGGCGTCCACGGCGCTGCGCCGGTCGTGCACGTCCTGCGTGACCCCGTGCCAGCCGACGGTGTGGCCCTCCGCGTCGCGCAGCGGCCGGGCGCGCGCGTGCATCCAGCGGTAGCGGCCGTCGGCCGAGCGGATGCGGAACTCCGCGTCGTAGGTGCTCCCGGAGGTGACGGCGCGCGCCCAGGCCGACGACGTGGCCGCCCGATCCTCCGGGTGCACCTGACGCAGCCAGTGGTCCCCGAGCAGTGACTCGCGCGTCACCCCCATGACCCGCGCCCACGCGGCGGGCACGTGGGTGATGCGGCCCTCCACGTCCGCGGACCAGGCCGCCCGCGGCGACAGATCCGCCTCCAACACGGGGACGGCCGTGGACACGGCGTCGGAAGCCGCTCCGACGGGAGCCTCCTCGTCGTGGCCTCCCAGCAGGAGCATGCAGCGCTCCTCGCTCGCGCGCAGGGCGGTGTGGGCGTCCCGCAGGGCCTCGCGCAGGCGGCGGTTGTCGGCCTCGAGCTCGGCGAGACGCTCGGACGGGGGGGCGGTATCCAAGGGGGTCACCACGGATTTCTACACAGCACCCCCTCCGGGAGCCGTCAAGCCAGGGCCCGGCGTGTCCGCGCGGATGTCGGCTGGTGCACCCAAGGGGCCCGGACCCGAGGGCCCGGACTCAAGGGCCTGAACTCACACGATGGCGAGCCGGGGCACGGCGCTGCCGTCCAGCACCGCGCGCAGGCGGATGAGTCCCCGCTCCAGTTGGGCCCGCGTGCGCGGCGTGCCAATGCACACCCGCACCGCCGCCGGCCCCACGCCCCCGCCCGCGGCGAACAACTCCGCCGGCGTCACCGACACCCCGTGGCGCAGCGCCTGGGCGGCGAACTCCTCGCCACGCCGGCCCTCCGGCAGGGGCAGCCACAGGTGGTAGAGCGCCGCGCCGTCCCAGCGCACGCCCTCGCCCAGCACCTCGCGCGCCAGGGCCCGCCGCTCGGCCGTCTCGCCGCGCTGGCCCTCCACCAGCGCGTCCGCCGTGCCGTCCTCCACCCAGCGCGTGAGCACCTCCGCCATGAGCGGCGTGGTCATCAGCGAGGCGAGCCCCACCTCCTCGGCCAGCCGCTCGCCCCGCGCCCGCGCCGGCGCCACCAGGTAGCCGATGCGCAGCCCCGGCGTGAGCAGCTTGGACACCCCGGCGATGAAGTACGTCGCCTCGGGCAGGAAGGTGGCCAGGGGCGCGGGCCGCGCGAGGGGCAGCAGGCCATACGCGTCGTCCTCCAGCACCAGCACCCCGTGCCGCCGCGCCACCTCGGCGAGCGCCCGCCGCCGCTCCTCGCCCTGCACCCCCCCCGTGGGGTTGTGGCCCGTGGGCTGGGTATAGAGGAGGCGCACCGGGCCCGCCCGGCACGCGGACTCCAGCGCCTCGGGCATGAGGCCCCCCGCGTCCATGGCCAGCCCCTGCAGCCGCAACTGGAAGCGGCGCGCGAGCACCTTGATGCCCGGGTAGGTGAGCGCCTCGGTGACGAGCGTGTCCCCGGGCCGGGTGAGCGCCGCCAGGGCGACCTCCATGGCGTGCTGGCCCCCCGCGCACACCACCACCTGCTCGGGCCGGGCCTCCAGCCCGAAGCGCGCCGCCCACGCCGCCCCCGCCTCGCGGTGCGCCCGCGCGCCCGCCGCGGGCTGGTAGCCGAGCAGCCCCGGCAGCCGCGGCGAGCGGCCCAGCGCCTCCAGCGCGCGGCGCAGGGCGTGGCTCGCCGGATCGCCCGGCGGCGTCGCGGGCGCGTTGATGCCCAGCTCCACCGGCGCCGCCTCGTCCCCCGCCTCGTCCTCCAGGGCCATGGGTCGGGGCATGTGCGCCGAGGTGTCCTCGTCTCCGCGCACGTAGGTGCCCCGCCCGACTTCTCCCCGCACGAGGCCCCGCTTCTCCGCCTCGGCGTAGGCCCGGGTCACCGTGCCCACCGTGACCCCCAGCCGCTCGGCCAGCTCCCGGTGCGTGGGCAGGCGCGCGCCCGGCACCAGCCGCCCCGCCGCCCGGTCCTCCCCGAGCGCGTCCGCGATGACGCGGTACAGCGGACCCCGCCTGCCGGCCAGCTCTGGACTCCAACGTGTCATGGTGACAATCGGTACACTTGACGAATGTTGGGACCCCACGTAACTCATTGTCCCGGTTTCCGCCGTCATTGTCACGCAACATGTCGGTTGAAACCCCGACCCCCCTGGGGCGTCCCGTCCCGAGGAGCCGAACATGCCGCTGCCCATCGAGGTCCACCGCGCCCCCGCGCTGAAGCCCAAGCCCGCCGCCTCGGACGTGCTCGGGTTTGGCAAATACTTCGCCGACCACATGTTCCGCATGGACTACACGTCCGAGCAGGGCTGGCACCACGCGCGCATCCTGCCGCACGCGCCGCTGGGGTTGGACCCGGGCGCCGCGGTGCTGCACTACGCCCAGTCGGTGTTCGACGGCTCCAAGGTCTTCCGGGGCTCGGACGGCAAGCTGCGCGCCTTCCGGCTCCAGGACCACTGCGCGCGCCTGGCGGCCAGCGCCGAGCGCCTGTGCATGGCGGCGGTGCCGCCGGAGCTCGCGCGCGAGGCCATCGAGGCCCTGGTGCGCCACGAGGCGGACTGGGTGCCCCACGCGCCGGGCACGTCCCTGTACGTGCGCCCGGTGGTGATCGCCTCCGAGGCCTTCCTGGGCGTGCGCCCGGCGGACAAATACATCTTCTTCGCCATCCTGAGCCCGGTGGGCGGCTACTTCTCCAATGGCGCCGAGCCGGTGCGCATCTGGGTGGAGCAGGAGCTCACGCGCGCGGCGCCCGGTGGCCTGGGCGGCGCCAAGGCGGCGGCCAACTACGCGGCGAGCCTCCAGGCGTCCGTGGCGGCCAAGAAGCGGGGCTACGCGCAGGTGCTGTGGCTGGACGCGCTCGAGCACCGCTACATCGAGGAGGTGGGCACCATGAACCTCTTCGTGCGCATTGGCGACGAGGTCATCACCCCGCCGCTGGACGGCACCTTCCTGCCGGGCATCACCCGCGAGAGCGTGCTGACGCTGCTGCGTGACTGGCGCGTGCGGGTGAGCGAGCGCAAGCTGTCCATCGACGAGCTGCGCGAGGCGCACCAGAAGGGCGAGCTGCACGAGGTGTTCGGCACGGGCACCGCGGCGGTCATCTCCCCGGTGGGAGGCCTGGGCTTCCGCGACGGCGAGCTGCTCATCGGCGAGGGCCGCGTGGGCGAGCTGTCCCGGCGCCTGTACAACGCCGTGACGGGCATCCAGTACGGCACCCTGGCCGACTCGCACGGGTGGATGACGGTCATCGGCTAGGCACGCGCGTGGTATCTCCGGCGGCATGACGGACGTGCTGCTGGAGACGCGGGGCCCCTTGGGGCTGGTGACGCTCAACCGCCCCAAGGCGCTCAACGCGCTGGACCTGGGGATGATCCGCGCCCTGGCCCCGGCGCTGGAGGACTGGGCGGCGCGGCCCGAGGTGCGCGCCGTGGTGGTGCGGGGCGCGGGTGGGCGGGCCTTCTGCGCGGGCGGCGACGTGCGCGCGGTGGCCACCGCCGTGGCCCAGGATACCCGGGAGCCGGGCGGCGAGCCCTTCGCGCGGGCCTTCTTCCGCGAGGAGTACGCGCTCAACCAGCGCATCCACCACTTTCCCAAGCCCTACGTGGCCCTGGTGGACGGCATCTGCATGGGCGGAGGGCTGGGACTGTCCCGGCACGGCTCACACCGCGTCGTCACCGAGCGGCTGGTGCTCGCCATGCCGGAGACGGGCATCGGCTTGTTCCCGGACGTGGGCGGCGGCTGGTTCCTGCCGCGCTTTCCCGGCGAGGCGGGCACGTACCTGGGCCTCACCGGCGAGCGGGCGAGTGCTGCGGACGCCGTCTGGCTCGGGTACGCCACGGCGCACGTGCCGCACGAGCGGCTGGAGGCGCTGGGGGAGGCGCTCGGCGCGGCGGACTGGAGCCAGGGGTCGGCGCATGACGTGGCCACGCGGGTGATTGAAGGGTTCGCCACGGCGGCCGGCGAGTCGGCCCTGCGGGTGCGGGCGGCGGAGATCGACCGGTGTTTCGCGGGCGGGCGGATGGAGGAGATTCTCGCGGCGCTGGAGGCGGAGGGCACGCCGTGGGCCGAGGCCACGCGGGCCACGCTCGGGCGGATGTGCCCCACGAGCCTCAAGGTGACGCTGCGCCAGCTGAGGCTCGGGCGGGCGCTGCCCTATGACGCGATGAAGGACGTGGAGTTCCGCCTGAGCCAGCACTGCACGGCGCGGCCGGACTTCCGCGAGGGCATCCGCGCGGTGCTGGTGGACAAGGATCAGAAGCCCCGGTGGAGCCCGTCCACGCTCGCCGAGGTGAGCGACGCCGACGTGGACGCCTGCTTCGCGCCCGTCTCCCTTTGAGACCGCCGCGATTCAGGCAAGCCTTTCGCCGAGAGAGGGCGAGCAGATGGCCGTAAGCGCCCTCTTGGACACCAGGCATCCCGCCCCGCTTCTTGCAGAGAGCGCCCGACGCCCGTGTTGTTAGAATGCCCTGAACACCTATTCAGCCCAGGATGACGGATGTCCTCTTCGTCGAAGATCGAATGGACCGACGCGACATGGAACCCGGTTCGGGGCTGCACCAAGCTCAGTCCCGGCTGTAAGCACTGTTACGCGGAGACGTTCGCGGAACGGTTTCGCGGTGTGCCAGGGCATCCTTACGAACAGGGCTTCGACCTCAAGCTGATTCCCGAGAAGCTGGCCGAGCCCCTGCGTTGGAGCTCGCCCAAACGCGTCTTCGTCAATTCCATGAGCGACCTGTTCCACAAGGACATTCCCGACGCGTACATCGTCTCGATCGCCAAGGTGATGCAGCAGGCCCGCTGGCACACGTTCCAGGTGCTGACCAAACGCTCCGAGCGAATGAGGGATCTGCTCCAAACCCAACTGCGCTTCGTCTCGGACTGCGCGCACATCTGGTGGGGGGTCAGCGTCGAGGACCGGAAGTACGGCCTTCCGCGGATCGATCACTTGCGCGACGCCCCCGCCCGAACCCGGTTCCTGTCCGTCGAGCCTCTCCTGGAGTCGCTCGGCACGGTCCACCTGGAGGGCATCCATTGGGTCATCGTCGGAGGGGAGAGCGGCGCGGGTGCTCGGCCCATGAAACCCGAATGGGTCACGTCGCTGAGAGACCAGTGCCAACAGGCTGGCGTCCCCTTCTTCTTCAAACAGTGGGGAGGCGTCCGCAAGAGTCAGACCGGACGCGAGTTGGAAGGACGGACCCACGACGAACTTCCCACGAGTGCGTCCGTCCCCATGCCCGAGCGGAGTCAGCGGATGCGCGTCATCGAGCGGCTCGCGATTGAACAGGCCGCCATCGTGTAGACTTGAAATATGAACGAAGGCGCACCGGGGGACGCCCACTACGAAGGACGCGAGCAGACGCTCGTCAAACATTTCATCTTGAGGAAGTACCTTGAGCGATTTGCACTCATTGTAGGCACGAAGTGGAAAAGCATCACCTATGTGGACGGCTTCTCCGGTCCCTGGAACTTGAAGTCCGAAAACTTCGAGGACAGTTCATTCGCCATTGCGCTTGAAGAATTGCGCAAAGCGCGGAGGGTCCTCGAACGCAATGGCCATGAACTTGGCATTCGCTGTTTCTTTATCGAAAAGAATCGACAATCACACACCCTGCTCAAAGCGTATACAGACACAATCCAGCACGCCCACATCGAAACAAAGAACGCCCCGCTCGAAGCGTCTATTGGCGACATCCTCTCCTTCATAGAAAAGGATCGTCCCAAAACATTTCCCTTCATATTCATCGACCCCAAGGGATGGACTGGCTTCTCAATGACGACCATCCAACCCTTGCTCCAGTCAGAACCCGGTGAAGTGCTCATCAACTTCATGACTAGCCACATCAAGAGGTTCATCACGTCACCTCTTGAGCAGAGCCACGAGTCTTTCAAACAGCTTTTTGGCTCTGATGGGTTCCGAGAAAAGCTCGCGGGCAGGGCAGAACAAGACAGGGAGGACGCCGCCGTGTCCTTCTATATGCAATGCCTGAAGAGAGCAGGGAAATTCAGACATGTTTGCTGCGCCATCGTTCTACATCCCGAGTTCGACAAAACTCATTTTCACCTCATCTACGCGACGCGCAATGCAAAGGGCGTAGAGGTCTTCAAGGAAGTCGAAAAGAAGGCCATGCAAAACATGGAAGAAGCACGTGCCACGGTCCAAAAGAGAAAGCAGGAAAAGCAATCTGGACAGCAATCCAGTTTCTTCCAAGAAACTCCACTGCGCAGTTCAAGACATTATGACTTGCTGAGAGAACGCTACCTCGACAAGTGCCAAAGGCAGCTCAAAAAATGGCTCTCGGAGAGAAGTCGTGTCAGCTATGACGATGCGTGGGCATTCGCACTGATGGCACCCATGGTCTGGGAATCCGACCTCCGCGAATGGCTCGACGAGTGGTCCGAACAGGGACTGCTCACCGTCAAGAACCGCCCTCCGCGGTCGAGAGTTCTCGCGCGAAACAAAGGCATCCTGCTCGAGTGGAACGGAGAGAAGGTCAGCTAGCCCCCGGGCACGGCCTCGCGCAGCGCCGCGTCCAGGCGCTCCACCCCGGCCGCCATGCGCGTCGGATCCACGGCCCCACCCCGGTAGCGCGCCTCGCGGTAGTCCTCCAGGAAGGCCGCGGCGAGCGCCGCCACCGCCTCGCCCCGCGCCACCCTGAGCCGCCCGAGCAGCTCCTCGTCCGTCTCCGTCGGGTGCGGCACCAGGCGCGCCCGCCGCTCCAGCGTCTTCAAATAGCGCGCGTACACCGCCACGAGCCGTGTGTCCCGCGTCCCCAGGCCCTTGCGCCGTGCCACCGGCCCCCGCGCCCGCCACCGCCGGCCCCAGCGCCACAGCGCCCCCACGATGACGAGCCCCCAGAACCCCGGTGAGCCCGCCCACGCCCGCAGCCGCGCGAGCGGCTGGTGGTACAGCCCCGCTCCCAACTCCCGCAGGACGATGCCCAGGGCCTCGAACACCTGCCCCACCCGCCCCGACGGCTCCTTCACCAGCCCCAACGCCTCGTCCCGGCTGCGCCAGGGCGTGGGATCGAACGCCACGTAGCGGCCCTCGTCCGCGAGGTACACCTCCACCCAGGCGTGCGCGTCCCGCTCGCGCACCAGCGCGGCGCCCAGGAGCGCATTGCCCTCCCCCGGCGCGAAGCCCCCCACCATCCGCGCGGGCACGTCCACCGAGCGCAACAGCGCCGCCATGGCGCTCGCGAAGTACGTGCAGTACGCCGCGCGCTTCTCGCGCACCAGCACCGCCAGCGCGCTGCCCTCGCCCGCCAGGTCCACGTTCAACGAGTACTCGTAGCCGTCGCGGAAGTACGCCTCCAACCGCTCGGCCTTCGCCCGCGGGCTCGCCGCCTCCGCCGTGAGCCCGAGCGCCAGGGGCCGCAGCTCCGCGCGCAGGGACTCGGGCAGCGCGGTGAGCGCGGGCCCCGGCGGGGCCTCCTCGGGCAGCCGCTCCGCCGCGTCGCCCCGCAGCGCCAGGGGCGCCCCCGCCAGGTCCTTGCCCATCCACACCCAGCCGCCATACATCCGCGCCAGCGAGCCCTCCACCGCGAGCGTGCCCCCGGGCGTCGGCAGCCACTGGCCCACCGGTGAGAGCACCGTCATCGTCAGCCAGCGCGCCTTGGCAACGGGCGGGGAGGGCGGCTGGAGCGTCGTGTCCGCCAGCGCCTCGGATGTCGTCCAGTGCGCGCCGTCGAAGGTGTCGAACACCCGCGTGCGCAGCCGCTCGGGCGCGCCCCCCGAGAGCACCAGCAGGGGCCGCTCGGAGCCCGGCGGCTTGCGCTCCACCGTGCGCAGGTCCACCTGGGACTGGAAGTCCACGCCCACGCCCGGCGCCGCCCCCCGCGTGAACTGGTAGAGCAGCTCCACGAGCTTGCCCTCGGCCCGCCACAGGGTGACGACCAGCAGCCCCGAGCCCCCGAAGAGCAGCAGCAGGAAGACCCCGAAGCCCGCGAGCCCCCACCCGCCCGAGCGCAGGAGGCCACTCTCGCGCGCCCCCACCGCCAGCACGCTCACCGCCACGAGCCCGAGCACCCACAGGCCCTCGCCCATGCCGCGCACCCGCAGGCTCAGCGACACGAGCAGGCACGCGTACGTCCACGCGTAGCCGCGCTCGCGGCCCAGGGCACAGAAGACACTCAGGCCGCCCAGCGCGCCACACAGGGGGCCGAAGAAGGAGGCCGGGAAGATCCCCGTGGGCGGCACGCTCACCCACAACATGGCCGTGCCCACGGCGGTGCCCACCACCCCCGCGCCAATCAACCGCGCGGGCGAGTAGCGCACCCGCGCGTCCCGGGCCACCACGACCGCGAGCGCCACCATCACCGGCGCGCACACGACCCAGCGGCCATGCGCCACCGCGTGCAGCGCGAGTGCCGCCAGCACGGGCGACACGTCGAACAGCCGGCCCAGCACCGCGCGCGGACGCACGTCCCTCATGCCGCCCTCCGGGCCTCGGGGGCCAGCTCCTCGGGCGGCCCCTCCTCGTGCACCACGAACACCCGCACCGCCACGCCCCGCGCCTCCAGTCGCGCCACCATCGCCGCGCGCTCGGGCTCCCAGCGCGTCACCACGAAGAGCACCGCCGACAGCCGGCTCGCCTCGGGCAGGAGCACCGCCTCCAGCGCGTCCACGTCCAGCCGTTCCCCGGACTCGAGCGCCGCGAGGATTTCCAAGACGTGCTCCACGTGCGCGAGCGCCCTTCCGGCCTGGAACTGGAACACCCGCGGGCCCGCGGCGAAGACGTCCAGGAGGTACTCCTGGCGCGCGAGCACGTCCGCCAGCCCGGCCGCCAGCGACAGCGCCCGCTCCAGCACCACGTCCTCGCGCCGCGAGCGCGACTGCACGTCCAGCACCAGGGCCAGCCGCACGAAGAACTCCTCCTGGTACTCCTTGACCACCAGGCGGCCGGTGCGCGCGAACGAGGGCCAGTGGATGTCCCGGGGCCGGTCTCCCTCGTGCCAGTCGCGCGTGCCGGAGAACTCGGTGGAGTCGCCCACGCGGCTGGCCACCGCGATGCCGCCGGGCTGGTGGTTGCGCCCGTGGGGCACGTCGAGCGACTCCAGGGGCGTGAAGCGCGGGTAGACGAGCACCCGATCCTTCGCGCCCGAGCGCCGCGTGCCCTTGACCAGGCCCGAGGGAAACACGCTCGCCACCTGCAGGGCGCCGAGCACGTAGACGCCCCGGGTGGTGCACTGCAGGCGCAGCGTCACCTCGGTGGAGGCGCCCGGCGCGAGCACGTCGATGAGGGGGGGCTCCTCCACCCGGCGCAGCTCGGCGGGCAGGGCGCGCTCCTCGACGAGCAGGTGGCGCACGGGCCAGCGGCCGGGGTTGTGCACGCGCACGCGGTAGCTCAGCGTGTCTCCGGCGGACACGGGCGGGGGCAACAGCCGGGTGAGCGTCACCCGGGGCCGGAAGGGCAGCCCCACGAGCAGCCCGAGCCCGAGCGCGCAGAAGGCGAAGGAGAAGAAGAGCACGAGCTGGGTGACGAGCCCGCCCAGGAGCAGGAAGCCCGTGGCGAGCGCGGCCCAGAGCACCACGCGCCCCACGGGGGTGAACCACCCGTGGTAGCGATCCGAGAGCGCCCGGATGAAGCCGTGCTCCTCGGCGGGCATGAAGAACGACCAGCGGCGCTGCGCCATGACGGCATTAATAGCCGAGATCGAGCGCCTGGGCTTCCGCCGCCAGTTCATTCAGGGCCACGTCCTGACGCCGCTCCTCCGCCTGCTTGAAGGCGAGCAGGTCCGCGAAGCGGATGCGGCGGTGGGTGCCCGTCTTGTGGAAGGCGATCCGCCCCTGCTCCAGCAGACCGATGAGGAAGGGCCGCGAGACGTTGAGCAGCTGGGCGGCCTCCTGGGTCGTCAGCTCGGCGTGGACGGGGACGAGCGTCACCGCGTTGCCCCGGGCCATCTGCTCCAGGATCTCCACGAGCAGGACGACCGCGCTCCGGGGGACTGGAATGGACACGGGCTCGCCCGGCCCCTCCGCGCGGAGCGCCACCGAGGCCACCTTGCGCCGGGCTCGCTTGAGGAGCGGCGCGAGCGCCCGGACCGCCGCCGCGGCGTCCCGACACTCGGCCTCGCTCGGCGGCCGCACATCGTTCAGGTTCAGCGCTTTCGCCATGTGACCCGTCCCCCTGGAGGCGTTCCCTCCGCAATATTCGCAATAATCGCAGCAATCGCAACGGGCATATGTACCGGCACACGGCTTGCTCGGCCTCCTCCCCAGGAGGGCCCCGCCTTGCCATTCATCGTGCTGTACGACGCGTGTGTCCTCTACCCCGCGCCCCAGAGGGACTTGCTCGTCCGGTTGGGACGGACGGGGCTGTGCCAGGTGAAGTGGACCCGGACCCTCCTGGACGAGTGTTTCCATGCCATCCGACGGCAGCGGTCCGATCTGACGGAAGAGCGGCTCGGGCGCAGTCGGAGCGCCCTGGAGCGGGCCGTGTTGGACGTCGAGGTGACGGGCTACGAGCCCCTCATCGAGGGCCTCCATGGCCTGCCGGACCCAGCGGACCGGCACGTGGTGGCCGCCGCCGTGCGCTGTGGGGCCCAGGTCATCGTCACGAGCAACCTCAAGGACTTCCCCCGAGGGCTGCTCGTCCCCCTGGGCCTGGAGGCCCAGACCCCGGACAACTTCGTGCTCGATCTCATCGGCCTGCGCGCGGACGTCGTGCTCCGGGTGGTCCAGGCCCAGGCGGCGGCCCTGCAGCATCCCCCGAAGAGCCCGACCGAGGTGCTGGACGCCTTGCATCGCAATGGACTGGTCCGCGCGGCCGCCCGGCTCCGAGGACTGCTCAATCCCTAGCGGGGCACCGGCACCGCGCCGAGCAGCTCCTGCATCAGCACCCGCTTGTCCGAGCCCGCGTAGCGCGCCCGGGTGTCGAGCACCAGGCGGTGGGCCAGCACCGGCACCGCGAGCGCCTTCAAGTCCTCGGGCAGCACGTAGTCGCGCCCCTGCATCAGCGCCCGCGCCCGCCCCATGCGCCCGTACAGCAGCGCCCCGCGCGTGGACACGCCCAGCCGCAGGCTCGGGTGCCCGCGCGTGGCCTGCACCAGCCGCAAGAGGTAGTCCGCCACCGACTCCTCCAGCCGCACCGCCTGCACCCGCTCCTGCAGGCGCGCCACCTCCTCCAGCGAGCACACCGGCCGCAGGGCCTCGAGCGGCGGCGGCCCCGAGCGCGTCATCAAGAGCGTGCGCTCCTCGTCCTCGGGCAGGTAGCCGAGCGACAGCTGCACGGCGAAGCGGTCCAGCGAGGCCTCGGGCAGCGGGTAGGTGCCGTGGAACTCCACCGGGTTCTGCGTGGCCAGGCACAGGAACGGGGGCGCGAGCAAGTGCGTCTCGCCGTCCACCGTCACCTGGCCCTCGCTGAGCGCCTCCAGGAGCGCGGACTGCGTGCGCGGCGAGGCCCGGTTGATCTCATCCGCGATGAGCACGTTGGCGAACAGGGGCCCGGGGCGGAAGCGGAACTGTCCCTCCTGGGGCAGGAAGATGGACGAGCCGATGATGTCCGTGGGCAGCAGGTCCGGGGTGAACTGCACCCGCTTGAAGGCCCCGCCGATGCCCGAGGCCAGCACCTTGGCGAGCGTCGTCTTGCCCGTGCCCGGCACGTCCTCCAGGAGCACGTGGCCGCCGGCCGCCACCGCGCAGATGACCAGCTCCACCGCCTCGCGCTTGCCCCGGATGACGCGCTCCAGGTGATCGGCCAGCCGGGACATCAACGCGCGCTCGGCGGCGGCGGGAGCGGTGCGGGACAGGGACGGAGAGGACATGTTCGGCCCGGCAGCGTAGCAGGCCCGGGCGCGCCCCGGGTAAGGTGCGCGCCCTGTCCATGGCCGCCACGCTCACCGTGCGCGGGGTGCTCGCGCTGCTCGGCCGCAACGCGGACTACCGCCGCCTCTTCCTCGCCACGCTCGTGTCCATGATGGGCGACTGGTTCGCCTTCGTGGCCATCAGCGGCTTCGTCACCGAGGCCACGGGCTCCCTGGGCGCCTCGGCGGCCGTGTTCGCCGCCAGCGTGCTGCCCATGAGCCTCTTGTCCCCCGTGGCCGGTGTGCTCGCCGACCGCGTGGACCGCCGCCGCCTGATGATCGCCGTGGACCTGCTGCGCGTCGTGCCCGCGCTCGGCATGCTCGCCGCGCTCGCGTGGAGGCTGCCGGCGCTCGCGCTCGGGTGCGTGGCGCTGCTCGCCGCGCTCTCGGCCTTCTTCGACCCCGTCTCCGAGGCCTCCGTCCCCAACGTCGTCGACCCCGAGGACCTGCCCCTGGCCCAGGCGGCGCTCGGCAGCGTCTGGGGCAGCATGCTCTTCGTGGGCGCGGCGCTCGGGGGGCTGGCCACGCTCGCGTTCGGCCGCGAGGTGAGCCTGCTGCTCAACGCCAGCACCTTCCTCGTCTCCGCGGGGCTCCTGTGGGGCATCCGCCGCCCCTTCCAGCGCGCGGACCCCGACGCCGCGCCCTCCGAGAGCCCCTGGCGGCAGTTGGGCGAGGTGTGGCGCACCACCCGGGACAGCCCGCCCACCCGCGCGCTGCTCACCACCAAGGTGGGGGTGGGGCTGGGTAACGGCATCGTGGGGCTCTTGCCCGCCTACGCCGCGCGCGCCTTCGCCACCGGGGACGAGGGCGTGGGCGTACTGCTCGCCGCGCGGGGGCTGGGCGCCATGCTGGGGCCCCTGCTCGGCCAGCGCTGGGTGGGCGGCGACGAGCGGCGGCTCCTGCTCGTGTGCGGGGGCTCCATGGTGACGTACGGGCTCGCCTACCTGCTGCTGCCCTGGGCGCCGTCCTTGCCCGTGGCCACGCTGTGCGTGCTGCTCGCGCACCTGGGCGGCGGCGCGCAGTGGGTGCTGTCCACCTACGGCCTGCAGTTGTGCACGCCGGACCGGCTGCGCGGGCGGGTGATGGGGCTCGACTCGTGCCTGGCCACGCTGTGCGCGGGGGCCTCGGCGCTCGCCGCCAGCGCCGCGGCCGAGGCCCTGGGCCTGCATGGTGCCTCGTGGGCCATGGCCGGCGTGTCCCTGCTCTACGGGCTCGGGTGGCTGTGGCGCACGCGCGGCCTGTGGCGCGGCCGCGCGGACGTGCTCACCGCCTCCCGGCCCCCGGAAGCCGGCTGACGCGGACTCAGGGCGTGGGCGGCGGGGGCGGCACGGCCTCGGAGGGCGGCGGCGCGTAGCCCTGCTGCGGCGCGTAGCCCGGGGGAGGAGGAGGCGGCGGCGCGACGTAGCCCCGCGGCGGGCCGTAGTCCTCGCGCGGCCCGGCGGCGCAGGCGTACTCCACCGTGCGCGAGCCGAGCAGGAACGTCGCCAGCGAGGCGCCGCTCGTCATGCACGAGAGGCGCTCGGCGTCCGAGCCGCTGCTGCACGCCGCCGCGCCCACCAGGCCGCCCGCCAGGCCCAGGCCCACGTTGATGAGCCAGTCCGTGCCGCTCAGCCGGCTCTCCGCGCGCGACAGGCCATTGCGGCACTCGCGGCCCGCGGGCGAGGACAGGGGCACGAGCCCGCCGATGGTGAACCACTGACGGTCCGAGTACTCCCGGCCCTCGGGCGCGCGGTCGGTGACGATCTTCGTGTGGTAGCAGCCCGCCTGGCTCGCGAGCACGGCGGCGGCGATGGCCAGGGTCCCAAGACGCTTCGACATGTTGAACCTCCCAGAAGGAGGGGGCCGGACGCACGTGTCCGGCCAGGCGGCGCGCGCCGCTCCCCCCCTTCGAGGGCGCGCTTTAGCGCTCCTTCCCGGGGGACGCCATCCCCCCTCCGGGGGGGGCCGTCTTGGAGCGTTGAGAGAGCAACCCATCGATGGCGGTGACGACGAACCCCATCACCACGAGGGAGATGCCCACGTCGAAGAGGACGGCGGTGTACACCTCCACCACGCCCAGGTGCAGGACCTTCTCTCCCGGGCCGGGCACGTGGCTCAAGGGCGCGTGGCCGAACACGAGCGGCACGAACGTCACCCCCAGCAGCAGCAAGAGCCCCACCCCGGCCACCTGGGGCGCGTAGCGCACGCCGGGCAGCTGGCGCGCCGCGTCCCGGCCGCTCGCCACGTATTGCAGCAGGATGGCGAGCGCCGCGAGCACGCCCGCGCCGAAGCTGTCACCCGCCTCCGCGTAGCCCTTGAGCCACACGGCCACCGCCACCACGAACGCCGGGGGCAGCAGCATGCGCGACACGGATTGGATGAAGGCGTTGTTCATTCCGCGCGCTCCCCGGACAGCAGGTGCATGACACCGAGCAGCACCACGACCACCACCGACGTCTCGACCACGGTGTCCAGGCCGCGGAAGTCCGCGAGGATGGCGGACACCACGGACCTGGCATGCGCCGACTGGGACAGGGCGATGTGCCGCGTCATCACCCGCTCCTCGCTCAGGTGGGACAGGGCGTTCCACGTCATCGCCATGGCGCTGCCGCCGGCCACGGCCGCGTAGAGCCAGTCGCGCCCGCGCGGGCGCTGGGCCTCCGTCTGCGCGCGCACCCGGCTCTCGCGGGGCAGGCGCGAGAGCAGCGCCACGAACAGCAGCGTGAAGGTCGTCTCCACCAGCACCGCGGTGAAGGCCACGTCCGGCGCCGCCGCGAAGGAGAACACCGCCGCGAGGCTGAAGCCCACGCACGACAGCAACATCACCAGGTGCAGGTGGTTGCGCGCGCCGAGCGCCGCCACCGCCGCCCCGGCCGCGATGGCCAGGCCCATGAGCAGGGGCAGGTCATCCCAGCCCACCTCGCCCGGGATGAAGAGCGGCCCGGAGGTGGGGGCAAGCCCGAGCGCCAGGAGCCCCAGGAGGCCCGCGGGGATCAGCACCGCCGCCACCCGGTCGCGCAGGTCGCGCACCTCCAGGTTGCGCAGCGCGTCCGACACGGCGTCCGCCCGCGACAGCACCGCGCCGTACAGCCGCTCCGCGCCCCAATTGCCCGCGGTGTGCAGCACGGGCACGAGCCCCTCCTCCCACCGGCGCCGGGTGAGCACCAGCAGGCCCCCGAGCGTCCACGCCCCCAGGGCGAGCAGGTTCTCCACGCGCGTGTCCAGGTGGTAGCCGAGCGACACCTCCACCGCGTGGCCCCGCATCTGCCCGCCCGCCGCCGTGGCCAGGCGCGACAGGGGCGCGAGCCACACGCCGCCCACGAGCGTGAGCCCCGCCAGCACGCCGATGGGCAGCACCAGGCCCGCCGAGGCCCGGGGGCCCACGCCGCGCGGCTCGCCGAGGAACAGACGCACCCACAGCCGGCCCGTGTACCCGAGCGTCAGCGCCGCGCCCAAGAGGCCCGCCCCCGCCCAGAAGGGCCCGTGGGCCGCGAGCGCGTGGAAGAAGAGCTCGTCCTTGAAGAAGCCCACCGTGAGCGGCAGGCCCGCGAGCCCCGCGGCCGCCACGCCGCTCGTGGCCGCGAGCCACGGCTGCGAGCGGCCCAGGCCCCCGAGGTCCGTGAGCGAGTCCTTGCCGGTGGCCTCGGTGACGGCGCCCACGGTGAGGAAGAGCGCCGCCTTGCACAGGCCGTGGGCCAGCACGTAGAAGGGCGCGCCGTCCCCGCTCAGCCCCACCATCACCAGCACGTAGCCGTACTGGGCGATGGTGGAATAGGCCAGCACGCGCTTGAGGCGCCGCGAGCCCAGCGAGAAGACGCTGCCCATCACCATGGACACGAGCCCCACCCCCGCGAGCGCCTGGAGCACCCGGGGCTCGAGCGCGAGCAGGGGAAAGAAGCGCTGGAGCACGAACACGCCCGCGGCCACCATCGCCGCCGAGTGCAGGTAGGCGGACACCGGCGTGGGGGCCGCCATGGCGCGCGGCAGCCAGAAGTGGAACGGCACCTGGGCGCTCTTGCCCAGCGCCCCCACCGCCACGCACCCGAGCGCCCAGCCCAGCCGCGGCCCCGGCCCCACGCGCGTGGCCAGGTCCACCAACCGCTCCAGGTCGAACGTGCCGTACGTCACGCCCAGGAGCACCACGCCCACCAGCAGCACCACCGAGGTGCTCCCCGTCACCACCAGCGCCAGGAGCGCCGCGCTGCGCGACGCCACGCGCTCGCGGTCGTAGCCGATGAGGAAGTACGAGGCCACCGTCGTCACGTCCAGCGCCACCACCAGCAGGAGCGCGTCGCGCGCCATGACGAGCACCAGCATGGCCGCCATGAAGACGAGGATCCACGCGTGCAGGCGCGGCTCCTCGTCGCGCGGCCGCTTCTGCTCCTCCAGGTAGTGCGGCATGTAAACGCGCGCGTAGAGCAGCACGAGCAGCCCCACGCCGAGCACCAGCCCCCCGTAGAGGACGGACAGCCCGTCCAGGGCGAGCGTCAGGCGCGCGTTCCAGGTGGGAATCCACGGCACGTCCAGCCGGGCGGGCCCCTCGGCCACGCCCCGCGCGAAGGCGGCGAGCGAGACCGCGGCCCCCCCGACACCCACGAGCCCGGCCCACGCCGGACGCCAACGACCCACGCCCAGCACGAGCGGCACGCTCAGCGAGACGAGCACCAGGGGAAGCACGACGGTCATCACGGCCGCCGAGGTTAGGCGTCCCCCCCGCCCCGCCGGGCCGTCTTCCGTCCCCCCGCGTGCGCTGGTGGACACCCCGCCTCCCCCCTCCGAGCCGGGCAAGACATCCGGGAGCCGTATTTCCAGTCAAGCCTTGATAGCGCCCGAGCGTGGGACAGCGGACGCCGGGGCCCGGGACAAATGGGCCCGGGGGGTGGCCGCCAGGACAGGTCGTTTTTATGTTGCGGCACTCACGGTTTCCAAGAGGAGGACGCCATGGACGCAACCGCTCACGAGACTTCCGCCGAGGGCCATGCCCACCTGCTGCCGCACTCGGACCGGGTGACGGTGGTGATCACCCAGGCGTTCGGGCCCGAGGGCCACAACCTGGTGGGGTACTCGAACGTGACGTTCAACGGCTACCCGGCCATCACCGTGCTCGTGCGCACGCCCGAGGGCCGCGAGGGGCTCGTGCACCTGTCCCCCATCTACGGGGACAAGCGCAAGCGCGGCTTCACCGACATCGCCCCCGGCACCCGCTGCATCCTCTGCTGCCCCGCCACCGGCCTGCCCCTGGAGAAGCTCGGCCCCGTGGGGGATGGCAGCGGCGCGGACCACTTCGCCCTCTACCTCACCACCAAGATGCTCAGCGGCCACGCCATCGCGCTCTCGGACGTGTGGGATCACCACGAGTCGCTCATCATCGACGACGCGGCGGACATCTCCTACTGGGGCCAGGTGCACCCCATCTAGCGTGAGCCCGAGGGCGCGCCCCGCTCGGGCGCGCCCGGCTCGGCCTGGGGCAGCACCCCGGCCAGCTCCTCGCTCATGGTGCCCAGGCGCCGCGCCGTGGCGGACAGGTCCGTGCCCATGCGCGCGTAGGTGTCCACCAGCTCCAGGAGCGTCGCGCACGCCTGCGAGATGTGCGCCGTCTGCTCCGCCTGCCGCTCGGCCTCGCCCGAGCTCTTCTCCATGAGCTGCTGGTTGCGCTGCACCGTCTCGCGGATGGAGCGCAGCGTGGTGCGCGCCGACTCCAGGAGCGGCGTGAAGCGCTCGTTCGTCTCGCGGATGAGCCCCACCGCGTGCAGCGTCTCGGCCATCTGCCCGGTGACGCCGCCCACCACCTCGCCGATGCGCGCCGAGGAGCGGCCCGACTCCGCGGCGAGCTTGCCCACCTCGCGCGCCACCACCGCGAAGCCCCGACCGTGCTCGCCCGCGCGCGCCGCCTCGATTCCCGCGTTGAGCGCGAGCATGTTCGTCGCCGCGGCCATCTCCTGAATCACCTCCACGAAGCCGTGGACGCGGTCCGAGCTCTCCTCCAGCTTCTGCATGGACAGGGCGCTCTTGCCCACCGCGCCGCCAATGGCGGTGAGGCCCGTCTCCAGCCCGTTGACCAGCCCGTCCACCTCGCTCGCGTAGCGCTGGGCCTCGTCCGCCTGGGTGGCGCTCGCGCGCGAGTGGCGGAAGAGCGCCCCGGCGGCGTTGGCCATCTGTTCGCTCGCCGACGAGATGCGCAGCGCCGCGGTGCGCACGAGCGCCGCCTGCTCGGCCATGTCCGCCAGGGTGGAGGACAGTTGCCGCGCGGACCCCACCAGCAGGCGGCCCGTCTCCACCACCCGCGCGCGCGAGCGCGCCAGCTCCTCCACGCTGCGCGCCATGTCCCGCCGCAGGTAGAAGGCGCGGATGCGGCCCTCCTCCAGGCTCTCGAGCACCCGCGCCCCGAGCACGCCCACCAGCGCCACGGGGGCGTCCAACAGGGCCTGCGCCCCCAGGGACGCCGAGGAGGACACCGCGGTGAGCACCCCGTGCCAGAGGACGAACAGCGCGTAGAAGCCGAAGCGCTCCGAGCGGTTGGAGGGCATGAGCGACGGCCCGAGCAGCAGGTTCAGGAGCATGGCCACCGCGTGGTAGCTCGTGTCCGCGAGCCCCAGCCGGTAGAAGGCCCACTCGTTGCCGAACGCGTAGAGCGCCGCGCACCAGAACAGGGCCGGGGCCAGCGTGGGGCGGCGCACCCGCGCGTGCAGGGCGAGCAGGCCCAGCGGCACGAGCGCCCAGGGCAGGCGGATGAACACGGCCGGCCCGAGGGGCATGCCGTGCAGGCGCAGCGTCAACACGTCCAGCACGAGCAGGAGCGGCGTGAGCCCGAGGCCGAGCCACACCAGTTGTCTCAGGCGCGTGGGCGCGCGTTCCCACTGGAAGTCGCGGTAGGTCTCCATCGGGGGATGGGAGGAAGGCTGGGGGATGTCCATAGGCACCGCGGGCCGCACCGTATCAGACCCCCGTGTCCCTCCGGCGCGGCCATTCACCCCGCCCGTCCGCCCGTCTACACCATGGGCAGGGTCCGCTCGGGCGCGCCCAGGGGGAAGGCCTCCTCCAACCGGGCCAATTCCTCGACGGACAGCCGCAGCCCGGCGGCCGCCGCGTTGTCGCGGGTGTGCACCTCACGGCTCGCCTTGGGGATGGCGAACAAGGGCGCCCGTCGCGTCAGGAACGCGAGCGCGACCTGACGGGTGCTCACCCCATGCGCCCGCGCCACCGCCGTCAGCACCCGCCCATCCCCGCTGCCGGGCGCCGGGAAGTCCCCGCTGCCAAAGGGGCTGTAGCCCACGAGCGCCACGCCGTGCGCCTCGCACCACGGCAACACCTGGTGCTCGATGTGCCGCTCACGCAGGTGGTAGAGCACCTGGTTGCACGCGATGCGCCCCGGCCCCGCGATGGCGAGCGCCTCCTCCAGCTCCTCCACGTCGAAGTTGCTCACGCCCCAGGCGCGAATCTTCCCGTCCCGCACCAGCTGCTCGAAGGCCCGCAGGGTGTCCTCCAGCGGGTGCGAGCCCGGCCAGTGCAGGAGGTAGCAGTCCAGCCGGTCCGTGCGCAGGCGCTTGAGGCTGCGCTCGCAGGCCTGCAGGGTCCCGGCATAGGACGCGTTGACCGGCATCAGCTTGGACACGAGGAACACCTCGTCCCGGCGGCCCTGGAGCGCCTCGCCCACCCAGCTCTCCACCTCGCCGTGGCCGTAGAGCTCCGCGGTGTCCAGGTGGGTGAGCCCCAGGTCCAGCCCGAGCTGGAGCGCGCGGATGGCGCTCGCCCGGTCGTCCTCTTCCATCTGCCAGGTGCCCTGGCCCAGCACCGGAACGGCCACCCCGGTGGAGCCCATGACGCGCGTGACCATCGTCACCTCCGTGAGGGCTCAACCCCCGGCGGCGCCGCGCCAGTCCCCCCACCGGAGCCCCCCGTGGGGCCTGGCGTGGGGCCTACCGCCCCGAGCCCGAGGTGGTGAACCAGGCCGGACCGTCCATGTCCCGCGGCTCGCCGCTGGAGGACGGGCGGAAGGGCGAGTCGTCCAGGAAGGACTCGCCCTCGCCCGGACCCGTTTCACTGCCCTCGAAGATGACGTCCATCAAGGCCACCAACAGCACGGCGAGCCCCACGCTCGCCACGGCGATCTTCATCTTGCGCCGGCGCAACCGCACCGCATGCCAGCGGGTGACGGCCGCGGGCAGGACGATGAGTTGTCCTGGAGGTCGGGAGGGCATGCCGCCAGTCTAGCCCATGCCGGAAGGGATGGAGAAAACGGGACGCGGGAACCGGCATTCGGGCGCCGCGGGTCGTACTTTTGGACAAGCCCATGAACCTGGAACTCTTCCCGCCCGAGCCGCCCGCGACCCGCCCCCTCGACCGGCTGCTGCGTGTGTCACGCATCTATCTGGAGCCCGAGGCGGAGCAACACCCCCGGGGCCGGGACATCCTCGCGCGCTTCCCCGACGCCGAGCGGGTGGAGGTGCGCTCGCACTGGAACATCCCCGGCCTGTACGGCAACGCGGGCAACGTCGAGGCGTGGAACCAGATCAAGGGCAGCACGCTGGTGCTGGGCCTCAAGAAGGCCATGCGCTTCGAGACCAACGGGCGCAGCGCGGACTACCTGCCGCCGTCCGCCGCCAACGGGTGCACCATGGCGTGTGCCTACTGCTACGTGCCGCGACACAAGGGGTACGCCAACCCCATCACCGTCTTCGTCAACATCGATCAGATCCAGGCGGCCATCCGTCGGCACGCGGGCAAGCTCGGCCCCAAGCGCGAGCCCAACCTCGTGGACCCGCGCTACTGGGTCTACGACATCGGGTGCAACAGCGACTGCTCGGCCGACGCGGCCCTGAGCGACAACGTGCGCGACCAGGTGCGGCTGTTCACCACGCTGCCCAACGCCATGGGCTCCTTCGCCACCAAGCTCGTCAACCGCGAGCTGCTCGGCTACGCGCCCCGGGGCAAGACGCGCATCCGCTTCAGCCTCATGCCCCACGCCCAGGCGAAGCTGCTCGACGTGCGCACCAGCCCCATCGCCGAGCGTATCGCCGCCATCGACGACTTCGTGGCCGCGGGCTACGAGGTGCACCTGAACTTCTCACCCGTGGTCATCACCGAGGGCTGGCAGGACGCCTACGACGCGCTCTTCCAGGAGGTGGATGACCGCATCGGCGCGGCGGCCAAGGCCCAGCTCGCGTGCGAGGTCATCTTCCTCACCCACAACGAGCGGCTGCACGAGGTGAACCTCGGCTGGCACCCCAAGGCCGAGGAGGTGCTCTGGCGCCCGGACCTCCAGGAGGCCAAGGAGTCCCAGGGCGGCGGCGCCAACGTGCGCTACCGCACGGGCCTCAAGGGGCAGCTCGTGCGCGAGTTCCTCCAGATCCTGGAGCGGCGCCTGCCCTACTGCCGCGTGCGCTACGCCTTCTGAGCCGCCCGGGCTCAGTCCGGCAGCACGAGCGTCAGGGTCTGCCCCTGGACGTGGCACTCGTCGCGGCCCACGGTGACGCGCTCCTGGGCGGAGCGCTGGCCATCGGCGCTCGTGGCGGTGACGACGTAGGCCCCGGCGGTCTCGTAGTTCGTCACCCAGCTGGCGCAGTCGCCCTCGCCCCCGCCGTTGCACGGGGCCTGCTGCTCGGCACCCCCATCCAGCGTGAAGCGGACGCGGGCATCCGGTTGGGCCTGGCCCTTCGTGTCCACCACCTGGACCGAGACCGAGGCGCGCGCCTCCAGGGTGCAGGGCCGCATGGCCACCGCGCCCTTGCCGCCACAGGCCGAGACCCCGACCCCCGCGCCCAGCAGCAGGCCCCACACGGCGAGTCGCGGCGCCATGTCAGGACACCGACCAGGTCAGGTCGTGCTCGCTCGACAGGGGCCCCAGGCGCTGGCAGGCCACGCGCACCCCGCGCGCCCCCGCCTTCTTGAGCAGCGCCTCCAGGAGGCCCTCGAGGTAGGCGCTGGGCAAGAGAGCCCGCGTGAAGGTGACGCGCGCGCGCGTGGGCGACAGCCACGTCACCGTGAGCGGCCCCGCCATGGGCGTGAGCACCTGGTAGGCCATGGGCAGGTTCTCCAGCACCCGCCGGGGCGTGCCCGAGCTGAGCACGTCCATGGCGCGGCCCACCGGGCTCTTGAGGAACACCGCCGTGCCCAGGTAGCCCAGCATCCGCATCATGTCCTCGGAGGAGCAGTCCCCCTCCGCCATGAGCGTCGCCGCGCGGCCGAGCATGCGCACGAAGTCGCGCGCCGGGTAGGCGAAGAAGTCCACGAAGTCGCGCACCCCACCGCACGCCTCCAGGCACACTTCCAGGGCCGCCTCGCCCCTGAGCGCCAGCAGCGCCTCCTGCACACTGCGGAAGAACATCCCCCGCAGCGTGTCCTGGGGCGACAGCCACGCGAGTTGTTGAGCCAGCTCCTGTTCCGCCAGGACCGTGCGCTCTTCGATGCTGACATTCATCCCGTGTGCCCTCCCCGGCTCGCCTCGGCGAACCCATCCCCGCGTCCGAAATCTCGGACCCCTCCCCACCGTGTCCCGGAAATCGTGTCACACCTGAACGTCCAGGTAAAACCGTGTGTGTCTCCGACACGAATCTTCATCAAAAATCCCCTGGAATCGCACCATTCTGGGGCATTCGCTCGCCGCTGACCCGTGTCAGCGCCATGTCATGACCCACCCCCCCGGGTCAGGACAGACATCCCTCCCGGGCCCACGTTGCCCCGGGATGCGCCCGTCCCCAGCGTGTGGGGGTGAGGCGCGAGGAGACGATCATGGCGGAGCAGCGCGGGGAGATGCCCTACCGGACCCTGGGCCGGACGGGCGAGAAGGTCTCGGCGATTGGACTCGGGGGCTGGCACATCGGCCTGCCGCACGTGGACGAGAAGCTGGGCGTGCGGCTCGTGCGCGCGGCCATCGACCGCGGCATCACCTTCATGGACAACTGCTGGGACTACCACGAGGGCCTGAGCGAGCTGCGCATGGGCCGGGCGCTCCAGGACGGCTACCGCGACAAGGTCTTCCTGATGACCAAGCTCGACGGGCGCACCAAGAAGGAAGCGCTGCGGCAACTGGAGCACTCGCTGGAGCGGCTGCGCACGGACCACATCGACCTGGTGCAGCACCACGAGGTGCTGCGCTACGAGGATCCGGATCGCATCTTCGCCGAGGACGGGGCCCACGCGGCGCTCGTCGAGGCGCAGAAGGCGGGCAAGGTGCGCTACCTGGGCTTCACCGGGCACAAGGATCCGCGCATCCACCTGCACATGCTGGAGGTGGCGCGCGAGCACGGCGTGCGCTTCGACGCGGTGCAGATGCCGCTCAACCTCATGGACGCGCACTTCCGCAGCTTCTCGAAGCTCGTGGTGCCGGAGCTCGTGCGCGAGGGCATCGGCGTGCTCGCCATGAAGACGCTGGCCAACGGCACGCTCTTGCGCAGCAAGACCGTGACGCCCATCGAGTGCCTGCACTACGCCTTGCACCTGCCCACCTCGGTGGTCATCACCGGCATCGACAGCGAGGCCATCCTGGACCAGGCCTTCGAGGCGGTGCGCACCTTCCAGCCCTTCTCGGACGAGGCGTGGGCGGCGCTGCTCGCCAAGACGCGCGCCGCCGCGGCCCGGGGCGCGTACGAGCCCTTCAAGACGTCCTCCGTCTATGACGGCACCGCCACCCACCCCGAGT
Source organism: Archangium primigenium (assembly GCF_016904885.1). NCBI lineage: Bacteria > Pseudomonadati > Myxococcota > Myxococcia > Myxococcales > Archangiaceae > Melittangium > [Archangium] primigenium. The sequence goes on along the minus strand of NZ_JADWYI010000001.1, from coordinate 789,574 downwards.
GGCTCGGCGAGGAGCCCGAGGAGCTCCAGGCGCTCGTGCCGGCCTGAGCCCCCTTCCTGAGCCCCCTTAGGGCGCTGGCCGCGAGCCCGGGGGGTGGCTGCCGGCGGGCGCCACCCGGGGCAGCGTGAAGAAGAAGGTGCTGCCCTGGCCCGGCGCGCTCTCCACCCAGAGCCGCCCGCCGTGCGCCTGCACCAGGCCCCGCACGATGCTGAGCCCCAGGCCCGCCCCCTGCTTGTCCCCCCGCCGCGCCTGCCAGAAGGGCTCGAAGAGGCGGGGCATGTCCTCCTTCGCGATGCCCAGCCCCGTGTCGCTCACGGCGAAGCGCACCATGGTGGCGTCCTCGGGCTCCGCGCGCACCCGGACGTGTCCGCCCGCGGGGGTGAACTTGAGCGCGTTGCCCAGCAGGTTGGAGAAGATCTGCAGCACCCGCTCCCCATCCGCGAGGATCCACGCCGCCTCCGCCACGGGCTCCACCGTGAGCTGGATGGAGCGCTCCAGCGCGAGCGCCCGGTGCAGCTCGGCCACCTCGCGCAGGAGCGGCGCCGTGTCCCGGGGCGTCCGCGCCATGGACAGCCGCCCCGCCTCCATGCGCGCCACGTCCAGCAAGTCCTCGATCAGCCGGTGGGCGCGCGCCACGGACCGGCGCAGCATGTCGAGCACCCCCCGGCCCGCGGCGGGAAGGGCGGCGTCACGCCGCAGCCGCTCCACCCCCAGGGCGATGACCTGCAGGGGCGCGCGCAGGTCGTGCGCCACCACCCGCAGCACCTCGTCCCGCGAGTGGATGGCCTGCTCGGAGCGCTCATGCAGGAAGGCGTTGGCGAGGGCGAGCGCGGCCCGGTGCGCCAGCTCCTCGGCCAGCGCGAGCTCGCCCGGGCCATAGCGGCGCCCGCGCTCCGTCAGCAGGAAGAGCATCACCCCCTCGATGCGCCCGCGCGCCCGCAGCGGCACGGCCAGCAGCGCGTGCGGCGCCCAATGCCGCAACAGCTCCAGGTGCGGCCCGTCATCCGCCACGGCCTCGAGCGCCCCGTCGGCCAGCTCGGCCCGCAGCACCGGCTGGCCCGTGCGCAGCACCTCGTCGGTGAGCCGGCCGCGCCGCGCGGGCTCCCGGGCCCGCTGGGCGAACCACTCCCCCATCCGCCGGGAGCGCGCCTCGGAGGCCGCCCGCCCGTCGCGCAGCACCACCCGCCCGTCCTCCCCGAGCACCTCCACCACACACACGTCCGCCAGGTCCGGCACCGCCAGCCCCGTCACGGTGGTGAGCGTGGCCCGGGGCTCGAGCGAGTCCGACAGCCGCGGCCCCGCGTCGGCCAGCAGACGCCAGGCGCGCTCCAGGCGCTTGCGCTCGGAGATGTCCTCGACGTGCCCCACGAAGTAGAGCGGCTGGCCCTGGGAGTCGTGCACGAGCGAGCACGTGAGCTGCGCGGGCACCTCGTGGCCCCGGGCATGGAGGTAGCGCTTCTCCAACTGGTAGCGCGTCACCTCGCCCCCGAGGAGCCGGCGGATCTGGCGCAGCTCCGCCTCCAGGTCGTCCGGATGGGTGAGCTCCTGGAAGGTCCGGGTGCGCAAGAGCTCGCGCCGCGTGTACCCCACGAGCGCGCAGAAGGAGGCGTTCACCTGCAAGAACGCCCCGCCCAGGTCCACCAGGGCCATGCCGATGGGCGCGTTCTCGAACGAGGTCCGGAAGAACTCCTCGCTGTGGCGCAGCGCCGCCTCGGCATGCCGGCGCTCGGTGACGTCGCGCAGCACCACGGTGAGCCAGCGCGACCGCCTCTCGAAGGACTTCACCACCGAGGCCTCCGCGAAGAACACCTCGCCGTTCTTGCGCAGACCCGGCACGTCGCGCCGGGGGCCCATGTCCTGGGCCATGCGCTCGCTGGCCGCGAACGCCTGGACCAGGCTCCGGTGGCGCTCGCGAAACGCCGGGGGAATGAGCACCTGCAGCGGCTGGCCCAGGGCCTCGGCCGCCGAGTAGCCGAAGATGCGCTCCGCGCCCGCGTTGAAGAGGGTGATGCGCTGCGCCTCGTCGACGGCGATGATGGCCTCCAGGGCCCCCAGGACGATGCCCGAGAGGTGTGCCCGGGAGACCCGGGCCGGGGGGGGGACCCGGGCGAGCGACCAGGCCCCGAGGCCCCCGAGCAACGTGAGCCGCCAGTCCCGCAGGGGCAGGAAGACGCCCAACAGGAGCAGTCGGCTCCCCCAGCGGCGGTAGCGGCCATCGCATCGAGCCTGGACGGAATCCACGAACCTCCTCCCCCGCGAAGCGCCTTCCCGACAGGCGGGGGCAACCTAGTGCTCGCGCACGGACGCGCCCATTGTCCCCCCGGGCATCGTTCCCGGAGTGCGCTGGTCCACCGTTCGGGTAAGACGCGGCGCATGAGCGAAACGGTGAAGCGGTTCACGGGGGGCTGTCTCTGCGGGGCCTTGCGCTACGAGGCCGAGGGCGAGCCCCTGTACACGGGCTACTGCTACTGCGCGGACTGCCGCAAGGCGTCCGGCTCGGGGTGCATCCCCTTCATGGGCTTCTCCAGCCGCGCGGTGCGCTTCACGGGCGAGCCCCGGCAGTTCTGGAGCAAGAACTACAAGGGCAAGGACGCCGTGCGCAACTTCTGCCCCACCTGCGGCAGCCTCGTCTTCGGGGGCGAGGTCGGCCAGGACGACAGCCACACCCTCTACGCGGGCACCCTGGACTCGCCCGCCCTCTTCCAGCCCACCATGGCCATCTTCCTGCGCGACCGCGCCCCCTGGGCCCCCCTGCCCCCGGGCCTCGAGCACTGCGACACCATGCCGGAGTGAGCACCGCCGCCCCGCCGGGCGGGCGCGCGCGGCGTGCAAGGAATGACGCACCCGGGGAAACACAGTCATCCGCCGGGCATGTGAGGCACTTCACTGCGCTCGCGGGAGTGTTCGCGTAGAGGTGCCTCCACTGCGAAACCCGCAGGGGGGAGCACCCATATGAAAACGTTGTCGCGCCTGTCCCTGGCCACGGCGCTCGTCTGTCTCACGGCCTGCGAGCGGCCCTCCGTCGAGGAATTCCTCCCGCCGTCTCCGGCTCAATCCCAGACCCCACTCGAGGGCTTCGACCCCTTGCCGCGGGGCTTCGAGTGGGCCCTCGCGGAGCGCTTCCCCGTCGACCGGGATGGCGATGGCGTGCGCGACTTCCGCGAGGACATCGCCTATGTCAGGCCCCAGTCCTTCGACGTCACCCTGGAGGGCTGCCCGGCCTCCGATCCCGGCTATACCTATCAATGGCACGTCCAGGGCGAGCGCTCCTCCTTCGACACCTGGCAGGTGAGCTACCTGGACCGCGGCTGCCGCGTGCCCGCGGTGTTTCCTGGCCAGGGCGCCTACCGCGTCACCCTCACCGTCAGCTCGCCGTCGGCGTCACGGCAATACACGCAGAAGGTCACGATCAAGGACTGGCTCATCGTCGGCCTGGGCGACTCCTTCGGCTCGGGCGAGGGCAATCCCGATCTGCCCGGTGACTACCCGAACGACGTGCCCGCCAGGTGGGCGGACGCACGGTGTCACCGTTCCTTCAAAGCCCCCTCCGCCCTCGTGGCCCAGCGGCTCGAGACGTCCGACCCCCACACCTCCGTCACCTACGTCTCCCTGGCCTGCTCGGGCGCCAACATCAGCCGCGACGGCCTGAAGCTCAACCACCCCAACCCCTACCAGTCGTGGATGGGAACCCTCCTCGAGCCCGACTCCTCGGCCGGCCCCATCCTCCACCTGGGCTCGGGCCTCCTGGGCGACTACGTGGGGATCGAGCCCGCCGCCCCGCGGCTGCCCGCCCAGGTGGACCGGCTCAAGGAGCTCGTCGGCGGCCGACGCATCGACGCGATGTTGCTCAGCGCGGGCGGCAATGACGCGGGCTTCGGCGACGTGCTCACGCACTGCACCATCACCTCCACGTGCAGTGGGGTGAACGACTCGGACGGCGATCGTCTGCGCGCCTTCGTCGGCCGGCGCTTCGACGAGCTGCCCGGCCGCTACCGCGCCCTCGGCGACAGGCTCGCCCAGCTCTTTCCCTCCTCGCCCGTCTACCTCACCGAGTACCCCGACCTCTCGCGGGACGCGGCGGGCGTGACCTGCGAGCAGATCATGCACAACGTCGGGCCAGTGGACGGCATCCGCAGGTCCCAGGGCGAGCCCCAGTGGATCCAGGCCCACTTCCTGGCGCCGCTCAATCAGCAGATGCGCGACTCGGTGCTCGAGCAGCAGAACGCGTCCCGGCCCTGGCACTACGTGGGCGGCGTCGAGGACGCGTTCCGCACCCATGGCATGTGCGCGGGAGACCAGCGGTGGTTCCGCGTCCCGCCCGAGGCCCGAGACCTCCAGGGGCCCAAGGACGACACGCAGAACACCAAGGGCATGGCCCACCCCAACGAGGAGGGCCTCCGACAGTACGCACGCCTCATCCGCGCCAGCCTCACCCGGCGCTTTGGCGAGCACCCCTACTACCCGGATGGCACGCTGCTGCGCGAGCCCTCGGGCGGCATCTACGTCACCCAGGGCTTCGGCCGCTTCTGGGTGCCCGACAACGCCGAGTTGCAGGGCCTGCTGGCCCGCCTGGGCTCGAGCGCCGCGAGCATCGTGCAGCTCACGGCCGAGCAGATGGCCGAGGTGCCCTTCACGCCCCGCGACGGCACCTTCCTCCACCTGCCCTCGGGCCTCGTCCAGGTCGTCTACGGCGGCGCCGCCTTCGATGTGCCCAACCCCGAGGAGCTCTCGCGGCTGCTCGGCCTGCTGGGCGTGGACGACTCGGCGGTGGGCCCCGTGCCCAGCGGCACCACGCACCACCTGCGCCCCGTGCCCCGCGATGGCACGGTGCTCCAGGAGGGGGACTTCGTCGGGTACATGCACCGCGGCGCGCTCGTCCACGTGACCGACCCGCGGCAGCTGCACGAGCTGGGGATCGACCCGGAGCACGTGCGCCCCCTGCCCACGGGCGGCCTGCTGCACCTGCCCTCCCCGCCCTCCACGAGCTCCGGCGCGCCCCTGCGGCTGTCCCCCCGGGACAACACCTTCGTGCAGCATGGCCAGGGCATCTCCCTGGTGCTCGGGGGCACGCCCTTCCTCGTGCCCGACATGGGCGAGTTCGACGCGCTGCGCGGCGCCCTGGGAGACCCGGGGGCCCCCGCCCACCTGCTGCCTGGCGCCCCCAGCCTCCTGCTCCCCGACCGCGCCCGGGACAACCTCCTGCTGAAGGAGCTCCACAACGACGCCGTGTACATCCTCCAGAGCGGTAGCGCCTACTCCATCGCCACCCCGGCGCACCTCACTCAGTTGCGCGAGCAGCTGCCCATCGAGGACCGCGCGGTGCACCTCATCCCCACGGGCGCGCTGGGTCCCCTGACCACCCGGGTGCCCCGCAACCACTCGCTGCTGCGGGAGGCGGATGCCTCGGAGGTGTACCTGCTGCTCGGCGGCGTGAAGTACCACATGCACACGGAGACGGAGATGCTGCGCGTGGGCGTGGACCCCGCGCGCGTGCGCCTGGTGCCGCCCGGCGGCCTCGCGCGCTACCCCACCGGGCCCGACACGCGCCTGGTGGGCTTCATCGACAGCATCCAGGGCTCGGGCGAGGTCCTCGGCTGGGGGCTCGACCTGGACGCCGCGAGCAACCCCCTGCAAATCCGCTTCTACGCGGATGGTCCGGAGAACCAAGGCGTCCTGCTCGGCGAGGTGACCACCACGCTCCCGCGGCAGGACGTCAATGACCACTTCCGCGCCCTCGAGGCGATGGGGACGCACGGCTTCTCCTTCACCCTGCCCGCGAGCTACCGCGACGGCCGCCCGCATGTGCTCCATGCCTACGTGATGGATGCCCAACGGCGGGTGCAGTTGCCGCGGCCGCTGCCGCCCCAGACCTTCCAGCTCTTCTGAGCGCGAGGGCCGCCCGCCCGCCGCGGGGCGGCTAATAGGGGTAGGGATAGGACGGGTCACGCGAGGCGATGAGCCGGACCATCCTCGGCTGGTGGAAGCGCGGGTCCAAGCCGATCGCCAGCCGCAGCGTCAGGCCGGGCAGCGCCCACGTCCGCTCGGCCTGCTCGGGATCCACGGGGTCGCCCGCCTCGGGCACCGCGTCGGACATGAGGGGGCCGAGCGTGCCCGGGCCGTGCAGCGACACGAGCCGCGCCTCCAGCGTGTCGTGGAGGGCGCGGCGCTCGTGGTCCCTCCGCGCCACACACGCGGCCCGCGCGGGTGCGTCGCCAGAGACACACTCCTCGAAGGGGTCGTCCGTGCGCTGGAGGATGAGCATCACCGGGCGCTGGCCCGGATAACCCAGCACCTGGAGCTCCACCGGGCCGAAGGGCTCCAGGTGTGCGTTCGTGGCCACGGTCTCCCAGGTCGTGAGCGTGTCGGCGCCCGGGCCCTCCACCACGCGCGCCTCCGGGAAGCGCGCGCGCAGGCGGGCCGCGTCGGTGCTCCAGTCGAGCGGCCCGAAGACGTCCGGCAGGGGCGTCTCGGCGGGAGCGGCCGTGGGTCGCGCGTCCCGGCCGTGGCAGGCCGCGAGCGGCGGGAGCAGCAAGGTGAGGGCGAGGAGACACAGGGAGCGGGTCATGCCCGGGGGTTGTGCAGGGCCCGGGCCAGCCGACGCCCACCGCCGTCCAGTCCAGGACACCCAGGCGCGTTTCCCAGAGCAGCATCATCGCCCCCGGCCATCATCCCTCCCCCATGTCTTCCACCACGAACACGGCCCGGGCGTGCATCGGGCTCATGCTCTTGCTGAGCGCGTGCGTCACCCCTCCCGGTCCCGCACCCTCTCGAGTGGAGGAGCTCACGCGCCACGTGCTCTTCATCGACACGCGCCCGAGCGGGGAGCGCACGGCCCAGTGGAAACGCGCCGAGGACATCGACCTCTCGCCCTACCAACGCCCGACGCCACGTGTCGTGCTCACGAGGAGTGGACAGCGGGATTGCGATGAGGAGAACCGCGCGTGCATCCGCGAGTGCATGAGCCGCCCACTGCCTCCTGGCTATGGTCACATCACCTCGGGAGGACGTGGCCGAGGTGGCAAGGAGGTCTACTGCAATGAGCAGTGCATGCCCGCCTATCGCGACTGCACGAAGCTCCAGGAGCTTCAAGCGCGCGAATTCACCACCGCGGACTCTGCCGTGGCGTGGCTGAAGCAACACGGCGACGTGGTCCGGGTGGGCGGGGTCATCATCGTCGCGGGAGTGGCCTTCGTGGTGGTCTCGGCCAGTGCGGGGGCCCTCCTGCTCGTTCCCGCGGTGCTCCTCGCCGCGCCCACGGCCGTCCCCGAGCCCCTCATGGCGAAGGAGACCCCATGAGCAGCACCGGAGAACTCGCCTTGCGTGCCCAGGACCTGCTCGGCCGGTTGCGCGAGGAGCCGCGCGTTCCCGAGGAGCGGGAGCAGTTGCTCATCGCCATGGATGCCCTGCGATTCCTCGCCGCGTCGGGTCAGGTGCATGACTTCGCGGCCTATCGCCAGAGCCTGGAGGACGAGGCCCCGCCGCTCGTCGTCGCCACCTTCGAGACGCGGCACGCCGCGGACGCCTGGTTGAAGCACCACCCCCACCCGCCTCACCAGGCCTACGTCCTGGTCTCCGGCGAGTATCACGTCGTCATGGACCTGCCCGAGCTCCAGCACCGCCGGTTGGTGTCCCATCCCGTGCTGGAGTTCTACCTCGCCGACCGGGTGCGCGCGGGCCTTCCTCCTCCCGCCGCCACGTTCCGAACCCACGAGGAGGCCCAAGCTTGGCTCGACGCCCAGCCCGACCCCCCTCGACAGGTCGTCATCCAGATCGCGGGCCAGGAGCACCTCGCCGTCTACCATTACCGGGTGGGCGTCCGCGCCGTGTATGCCCTGCCCAGGTCCGAAGGACTTCCGCCATGAAGTGTGGAGGCACCACGAGCCCTCACGGATTCGGCGTGCCGATGGACTTCACCAGGAAGCCCGTGAACTCATACCTGAGGATGTTGCGCTTGTACGAACCATCGCTCGACGCGAAGGACTGGACGTAATCCCCTGGCTCCAGGACCAGCGCCACCGTATGCGTTCCCGTCATCCGATCGCCATCACGGGTCTGTCCCGCCATGGCGCAGCCCTTGCTCTCGCCATTCTGGGTGAGACATGAATACACATCGTCGTTCGTGCCCCCGTTGTAGTACGGGTCGTTCACCAACGACACAGTGAAGACGTAAAGCCCGGCGCACGGCGCGATGAACGTTCCGCCTCCGGGTGTCCAAGCGCCGCCCACATTCGAGTAGGCACCGGAATAGCCCAGGAGCGTGGCGGCGCCCTGGGACACGTGACCACTGCCCACCGCGGTGAACGCCACGATTCCATTGGCGGGACAGGAGGGCGTCGCGAGGGTCCGGGACAGCGCGGAGTCCACGGTCTTGTAATCGGGCACCTCGACTCGCGGCTCCTCCGCGTGCGCGCTCCCCACCGAGGCGCTCCACAACAGCGCGACACCAACCCATCCCATCAACGACAATCCATCACTCCGCATGGGCAAGCTCCTTGAAGAAGAAATGAAGGAGAACCGACACAGCGCACGCTCGAACAACGACGGGAGAGGAGAGACCCCCAGGGTCTGGAGCCAACTCCTCCCGTTCCACACAACGCGACGCAAAAGGTTTCTCTTTCACACTGTGTCCTGCCAGGACGCCCATCGTCCGCATGGGCACGAGCGGACGGCGCTCGATGAACCTCACGAGGTGCCTCAGCTCGGGACTATGCGTCCTCCTCTGTCGGCGACGCTCGCCTGCCTGCTCTCCAACAGGGTCGGAGACGCACTGTCCGTGGGTGCTTGTCTGTCTTGAACCGGACTCCCATATCAGGAGTGGCATTCGCGGAAAGCCGCTGATTCACGGTCCCGCGAGTGCGCGGGGGGTCCGGACTCCACCGGGCTCCGTCCACAACCCCAGGAGGCCTCAATGAAGAAGACTCTCGGTGTGGTGTGTCTTTCCCTGTTGGGCGCGGCGCTCGCCACGGGCTGCGGCGACGCGCGGGCGGAGGAGCCCCAAGCCCAGGCGGTCGGCGGCGGCGAGGAGCTGTTCACCCCCATCGCACCGGAGCAGGACGACTCCGGGCTGGGACAGGAACAGGAGGACACCGCCTTCAACCAGAACAAGGCCGTGGGTCAGTGCTGCCACGTGAAGTGCGCGGACGGCAATTGGTACGGGCCCTTCGCGAGCGTCCGGTACAACAGCTGCCCGGAGTACGGCCGGTACTTCTGCCCCGCGCACAAACACGGCGGCTACGCCGGCTACACCTGGAAGGGCTGTTAACGCCGAGCCGCATCCATCCCTCGCATCCCCAATGAAAGAGAGACGTTCATGAAGAACGGATTCACGGGTCTTGGTCTGGTGTTGGTGGGAACCCTGCTGGTCACGGGCTGCGGCGGCTCGGAGCCGGAGTCCTCGCGGGACGTGCCCGCGCCCTCCGAGAACGCCAGTCCCTCCGAGCCCCTGGCGGATGACTCCCAGCTCCCGGGCGCCGACCGCGCCGAGCCCGGCACGGTGGGCGAGCTCAATGCCTGCTGCTACACCAAGTGCTCCGACCAGAAGTGGCACGGTCCCTTCAGGACCATCACCTACGGCAACTGCAAGAACTACGGCAAATACTGGTGCGACAACCACAAGCTGGGCTTCGTGGGCGCCAAGTGGGATGACTGCTAGTCCCGAGGCCTGAGTTTCCCGGGGGATGAGGCAACCCCCCGGGCCGCACGGCGAGCGGCCGAGCCCTGCACGGCCGCTCGTGCGTGCGCACCTCCACGGAAAGGAGGCGTCGCCGTGAAGACCACCAACCCCCTCACCACCCTGTACGTGCGTGACCTGGAGCGGGCCCTGCCCTGGTATCGCTCGCTGTTCGCCCGCGCCTTCGATCAGGCGCCCATGCCGGGCTGCCGGGAGTGGACCACCAGTCCCGGCGCCACCGTGCAGGTCATCGCGAATCCCGAGCGCGCGGGGTCGTGCGCGCTCGCCCTCGTCATCCAGGACCTCGAGCCGACGCTCGCCCAGCTCCGCGCCCAGCACATCGAGCCCGAGTCCCTGAAGGAGATTCCCGGCTTCATCCGCTATGCCCTCCTGCGCGATCCGGATGGCAACGAGGTCACCCTGGTCGAGTCCCAGCCCGGCTCATGAGCGCGGCGCCGCCAGCACCTCGCGGGCCCCCGTCCAGCGCAGCTCCGGGTAGCGGCCATTGTCCAGCGGCTCGAGCTTGCCGTCCCCGCTGAACATGCCGTGCAGGTACTGCATGCCCTGCCACGGCGGGTAGAGCGCGCCGGGCCGCGGCGCGAGGCGGCGCGCCACCCGGATGAGCCACGTGAGCCGGCGCAGGCTCCCCGCGCGCACGAGGCCATGGCGCTGCCCCGTCACCGCCTCCATCACCGCCGCCAGGTCGCGCGCGCTCACCGACATGCCCGCGATGCGCAAGACGCGCGGCGTGTCCGGATCCATCGCCGCCGCCGCGGTGAAGGCCGCCACGTCGTCCTGGGTGGTGAAGTCCATGCGCTGGTCCGGGTTCTCCCAGTACAGCACCCGCCGGAGCTTGAAGAGGATGAGCGGCGCCTGGCCCGTGAGCAGGTCCGCGAACGCGCCATTGAGAATGGACGTGACCCGGAGGGGCGCCGCGTCCAGCCGTGCCTTGAACTCGCGGCGCAGCGCCAGGTTGCGGTTGGAGCCCGGGGGCAGCCGGGTGTAGTCGATGGAATAGTCCGAGGGGATGAAGCGCGGCACGCCCGCGCGCACCGCCGCGTCGAGCAGCCGCCCCTGCGCCTCGACGATGACCTCGTGCAGGCCGCTCAGCGCGGACACGACGCACCCCGCGCCCGCGCAGGCCCGCGCGAGCGCGTCCCCGTCCGCGAAGTCCACCTCCACGCGGGTGATGCCGGGGCCCTGGAGCTCGCCCACCCGGGAGCCGGGGCGCACGAGGGCCCTCACGGCGGCCCCCCGATTCACCAGCGCCTGGGCGATTCTCCCCCCCAGGTCCCCCGTTCCCCCCGCCAGCACCACCGTCGTGTCCGTCATGCCGGGCAACATAAGGCGCCCCCCTCCGCCCCACGAGCCCCGGCGCCCGAGGCCCACCCGTCCGGACAGGTGGACGGACATGACCTGGGACGTGGACTTCCGTGGCGTCCAGGTCGGAGGCTCCCGTAGGATGGCGCGCGGCGCGGGCCGTGCATCGGGGCCCGGGACGGGAGGCGTGGACATGGGCCAGCGCAAGAAGCCGGCGACCTACGAGGACATCGAGGCGCTGCCGGTGGGGTGGGTGGGAGAACTCCTGGAGGACGAGCTGGTGGCCGCGCCCAGGCCCGCGCTCGGCCACGCGCGGGTGTGCTCCATGCTGGGCACGCAGCTCGGGGGTCCTTTCGATCTGGGACAGGGCGGGCCGGGCGGTTGGTGGCTCTTCTTCGAGCCGGAGATCCACCTGGGCCGTGACGTCCTGGTGCCGGACCTGGCGGGCTGGCGCCGCGAGCGATTGCCCGGGCCCCCGGCTCCCAGCACCCCCTTCATGACCGTGGCACCCGACTGGGTGTGCGAGGTGCTCTCCCCCTCCACGCAGGCCGTGGATCGCGAGCGCAAGCTCCCGCGCTACCACCGCGAGGGCGTGGGCCACGTCTGGCTCGTGGAGCCCCTCACCCGTACCCTGGACGTGCTGCGCTGGGGGGCCGGAGGTTGGTCGAGCGTGGCCACCCACCAAGGCCCGGGCACGGTGCATGCCGAGCCCTTCCAGGCCGTGGCGCTCCAGCTCGCCGCCCTCTGGCTTTGAGGTCCCGTCGTCCCGGAGGTCAGACCGCGCGGGTAGACCCTCGGCCTGTCTCGACACACCTGGGGGAAGGTCTTGCGCGCACGCCTCGTTGTCCTCACCTGCTCACTGCTCCTCGCATGCGGGCCCACGCCCACCGCGCCGCCGGAGCCCCCCGTGCCCGAGACCGACGCCGGCCACCCCTCCCCAGGAGAGCCGTTCCCGGAGACGCCCGACGCGGGCACGCCCCCCGGGGTGCTCGAGGGCGACCAGATCGTGCGCACGGCCGCGGAGCTCGAGGCGCTGCGCGGGTGCGTGGAGCTGAGGGGCAGCCTCGACCTCCAGTTCGCGGAGTCCACGGACCTCGAGCCCCTCGCCCAGCTCACCTCCGTGCGCGGCAACGTGCTCCTGGACCATTCGTCCGTGACGGCGCTGGACGGCCTGCGCTCCTTGCGTCATGTCGGCGGCGACCTCAGCGTGCGCCAGTCGGCCCTCACGGGCCTGGACGGCTTGCGCGCCTTGAGTCACGTCGGCGGCGACCTGCGCATCGAGTCCAACCCGTCCCTCCTCCGGGCGGAGGGCCCTCCCGCGCTCGAGTCCGTCGGGGGGGACATCAGCCTGTCCTACAATGACGCGCTCACGCACATCGCGGGGTGGAATGCCCTGACGCGCGTGGAGGGGAGCCTCGCGATCGGCAACAACCCCCGCCTCGAACAGGTGGAGGGTTTCGAGCGGTTGCAGCACGTGGGCCGGAATCTGCGGATCCAGGACAGCCCCCGGCTCGCCGCGCTCCCAGAGCTGCCCCAGCTCACCACCATCGTTCAGGAACTCTCGATCGACTCCCTGAACGCCCTGCCCGCGCTCGAGGGCTTCCCCCGGGTGACGGTGCTGGGCGGGCTGTCGCTCACCGGCAACGGCGCGATGACCCGGGTGGTGGCCTTCTCGGGGGTGACCCGGCTGGCGTCCTCGCTCAGCCTGGTGGGCAATCCACGGCTCACGGACCTGGAGGGTCTGCGCCACCTGGAGCGGGTGGAGGGCGCGGTGCTCATCCGGCGCCAGGAGCGGCTGGCCCATCTGGAGGGGCTGCGCGCGCTGCGCTTCATCGGGGGCATTCTGTTCTCGCTCCGGGACCTGCCCGCGCTCACGAGCCTCCAGGGGCTGCGGAGCCTCCAGGAGATCCAAGGCGACCTCTCCCTCGACACCCTGCCCCTGCTCCAGGGGCTCCAGGGACTCGGAGCCCTGACCCGGGTGGGCGGCTCGGTGGACATCCATGACACCGAGCTCGTCAGCCTCGTGGGGCTGAGCGCCCTGCGCGACGTCGGAGCGAACGTCCGGGTGCGCTACAACGCCGAGCTGCGGGACCTCACGGGCTTGGAGGGGCTCGGCGCCATCCCCGGCTCCCTGGAACTGGCGGGCAACATCTCCCTGGAGCGGCTCGCGGGCCTGGGGGCGCTCACCACGGTGGGCGGGGACGTCTCCGTGCTCAACCACAGGTCGTTGGGGTCGCTGTCCGGGCTCGATGCGCTCGAGCGGATTGGCGGCGCGCTGACCGTGCGCGAGGGCTACGCCCTGCGGCGGCTCACGGGGTTGGGCGCCCTGCGTTCGCTCACGGGCCCGCTCACCGTCAGCCAGAACGCGGTGCTGCCCGCGTGTGAGGCGGACGGGCTGCTGCGGCGGCTGCGCGCCCTGGGCTACACGGGCCCGGGCACCCTCGAGGAGAACGGCGGCGGCGGCACCTGTCCCTGAAGGCGGGGGCCCGTCGGCGGACTAGAGTGGCGCCCCATGAGCCAGGCTTCGACACGGGCGCTGGGCGCCGAGGCAATGCGGTTGGTGGAGGACGAGCACCGCGGGGCCAACTGGAAGCGGTGGGGGCCCTACCTGGCCGAGCGCCAGTGGGGCACCGTGCGCGAGGACTACTCCGCGCGCGGGGACAACTGGACCGCCTTCCCCCATGACCACGCGCGCAGCCGCGCCTACCGCTGGGGCGAGGACGGCCTGCTCGGCATCACCGACCGCCAGGGCCGCCTGTGCTTCGCCCTCGCCCTGTGGAACGAGCGCGACGCCATCCTCAAGGAGCGCCTCTTCGGCCTCACCGGGCCCCAGGGCAACCACGGCGAGGACGTGAAGGAGGAGTACTTCTACCTCGACTCCACGCCGACCCACTCGTACATGAAGGCGCTCTACAAGTACCCCCAGGCCGCCTTCCCCTACGAGCGCCTGGAGCGCGAGAACCAGCACCGCGGCCGGCTCGCCCCCGAGTTCGAGCTCGCCGACACGGGCGTCTTCCACGAGCGCCGCTACTTCGACGTCTTCGCCGAGTACGCCAAGGCCGCCCCGGACGACCTGCTCATCCGCGTCACCGTGGTCAACCACGGCCCCGAGGCCGCGCGCCTCCACGTGCTGCCCACGCTCTGGTTTCGCAACACGTGGGCCTGGGGCCGCGAGGGCGAGGGCTACTGGTCCCTCCCCCGCATCACCGCCCACGGCGAGGACGCGGTGCGCGCCACCCACGACTCGCTCGGCGCCTGGCGGCTCCACGCCCGCGCCCCCACTGGCGCCCCGCCCCTCGCGCGCCTGTTCACCGACAACGAGACGAACTTCCAGCGGCTGCACGGCGTGCCCAACCGCTCGCCCCACGTGAAGGACGCCTTCCACGAGGCCGTGGTGCACGGGCGCCCCGAGGCCCTCAACCCCGCCCAGGAGGGCACCAAGGCCGCGTTCCACGCTGTCCTGGAGGTGCCCGCGGGCGGCTCGGCCACGCTGGAGTTGCGGCTCGTGCTGGAAGCCCCCGCCGCCCCCACCGCGCCCGCCGCTCCCTTTGGCGAGGGGTTCGACACCGTGTTCGCCCAGCGCCACGCCGAGGCGGACGCGTTCTACGCCACCCGGCTCCCCGCGGCCCTGAGCGACGAGGAGCGGCGCGTGGCGCGGCAGGCCTGCGCGGGGCTCTTGTGGACCAAGCAGTTCTACCACTACGCGGTGAAGCCCTGGCAGGAGGGAGACCCCGCCCACCCCGCGCCGCCCCCCGAGCGCCTCCAGGGCCGCAACCGCGACTGGGGCCACCTCTACAACCGCGACATCATCTCCGTGCCCGACAAATGGGAGTACCCCTGGTACGCCGCGTGGGACACGGCCTTCCACATGGTCCCCTTCGCGCGGCTGGACCCGCACTTCGCCAAGGAGCAATTGCTGCTCTTCCTGCGCGAGTGGTTCATGCACCCCAACGGGCAGATCCCCGCGTACGAGTTCGAGTTCTCCGACGTGAACCCGCCCGTGCACGCCTGGGCCTGCTGGCGCGTCTACAAGCTCACCGGCGCGCACGGCCAGCGCGACCGGCTCTTCCTCAAGCGCGCCTTCCACAAGCTCCTGCTCAACTTCACCTGGTGGGTGAACCGCAAGGACGTGGACGGGCTCAACCTCTTCTCCGGAGGCTTTCTCGGCCTGGACAACATCGGCGTGTTCGATCGCTCCAAGCCCCTGCCCACCGGCGGCCACCTGAACCAGGCCGATGGCACCGCGTGGATGGCCTTCTTCTGCACCACCATGCTCTCCATGGCCCTGGAGCTCGCCCAGGAGGACCCGGCCTACGAGGACATCGCCTCCAAGTTCTTCGAGCACTTCGTGGCCATCGTGGACGCCATGAACCACCTGGGCGGCACGGGCCTGTGGGACGAGGAGGACGGCTTCTACTACGACGAGCTCAAGCAGGAGGGGCAGCCCCCGCGGCTGCTCCGGGTGCGCTCCATGGTGGGGCTCGTGCCGCTGTTCGCCGCGGAGGTGCTGGAGGACCGGCTCCTCGAGCGGCTGCCGGGCTTCGCCAAGCGCCTGCGCTGGTTCCTGGAGAACCGCGCGGACCTGGCGCAGAACACCTCGTACATGGCCGTGTGCCAGCGCACGGGGCTCGGCGGCCGGCGCCTGCTCGCCATTCCCTCGCGCGAGCGCCTGGAGCGTGTGCTGCGGCGGGTGCTCGACCCGCGCGAGTTCCTGTCCGAGCACGGCATCCGCTCGCTGTCGCGCCTGCACGCCGAGGCGCCCTTCGTCTTCCACGCGGGCAGCGAGGAGCACCGCGTGGCCTACGTGCCCGGCGACTCGGACAGCGGCATGTTCGGCGGCAACTCCAACTGGCGCGGGCCGGTGTGGTTCCCCCTCAACTACCTGCTCATCGAGGCCCTGGAGCGCTACCACCACTTCTATGGCGAGGACTTCCAGGTGGAGTGCCCCACGGGCTCGGGCACGTGGATGAACCTGGCCCAGGTGGCGCGCGAGCTGTCCTCGCGCCTGTCCCGCCTGTTCCTCCCGGATGCCTCCGGCCGACGCCCCTTCCACGGCGAGGACTCGCGCTATGTGGACGACCCCGCCTTCCGCGAGCTCGTGCTCTTCCACGAGTACTTCCACGGCGACACCGGCCGCGGGCTCGGGGCCAGTCACCAGACGGGCTGGACGGCGCTCGTGGTGCAGTGCCTCGCGCGGCACCGGGGGGCGTGAACGGGCGCGGGGGATTGAGGCGCGCGGCGACCCGGCAGTAGGCTCGGCGCGCGAACCAGGAGAAACACATGCGCATCGCGCGGGGTCTGTCGAGGCTGTGTCTGGCGGTACTGCTGTCCATGGGCACGAACGCGGCGGCCGGGGGGGTGTGTCCGGACGGCGTGGAGCTCAAGGACCCGACGGGTGTGCGGCGGGGCTGCCAGTTCCGCAACTGGGAGAACGCCGGCCTTTGCGCCTCCGCCCACCTGTTGCCCGTGAGCAACGCGGGCTTCTGCGCCGTCTGTCTGGAGGAGCCCTACCGCACCCAGGTGATGGAGGCCCCCCAGGGGCAGGGCAACTGGTCGGCCGTCACCCCCGGCGACTTCGGCTGTCTGTCCTGCATCGACAAGCCCAGCGGCAGCGTGGGGTGGTGGAGCTTCGACGAGCACCAGGGCTACGGCGAGTTCTATGACCTCTCGACCGGGCGGGTGAACCAGGTCGACCGCTACGCCACGGACAGCGGCTCGGGCAGCCTGCTGCTCGCGGGCAAGGTGGCGCGTGCGTGGCGCACGAACGGCGGGTATGTGGCGGTGCCGCATGCGGCCGCCTTGAACTTCGCCAACGCCCCCTTCACCTTCGAGGGCTGGATTCAGCTGTATCCCAACCAGAGCTACAACGGGCCGCGCGTGCTCGTGAGCAAGGTCAAGACCACCGCCGGTGTCACCCGGGGCTTCGAGATCCGGCTGGTCGACCGGAAGCTCCAGGCCCAGGTCTGGAACGGCACCTCCGCGGTCTATACGGCCTCCTCCGCCACGGTCATCGAGCAGAACCCCGGGGCGTGGCATCACATCGCCGTCTCCTTCAACTGGCAGGGTTCGCTGTCGACCATGCACGTGGCGTTCGACGTGGATGGGCAGGTGGGAACCCCCACGACCTGGCAGTTCCCGGGCGTGCCGGACCTGACGAACACGAGTGACGTGTATTTCGGGCGGAGCACCGCGGGCATCCCGCAGGCCTTCGACTTCGGGATGGACGAGTTCTCGCTCTACAACCGCTACCTCTCCCCCACGACCCGCAAGAAGCTCCACGCCGCGGGCCGCTCCGGCACCTGCAAGGAGCTGCCTCGGGACGACTGGTGGTGGCCGAGCGAGTGGTGAGGACTTGAGGAGCGGGGGTTAGGACTCGTCCTCAGAGGGCGGGGGGTCTGTCGTATTTCTGGAGCTGCGCGTCCAACGACCAGATGTAGACCCGCCGCCTCGGATTGAGATCGCACTGCCGCTCCCACTCCTTCTGGATGGTCAGGTCTCCAAAACCGCTGCCCTTTTTCTTGGCGTCCGAGCGCATGGCCCAATCCGGGAACTCGGCGAGCCACGTCGCGAGTTCCTGGGCCTCGAAGAAGGGCGTGGGGCGAAAAGGAGCCCTGCCCTTGAGCGCCCGTCCAACGAATTCCACGAAACTCTCGGCGGCCCTTCGCCTTTGACCGCCGTTCGGCGAACACTGGCCGATGTGATTTCCCGTCTCCAGAATGGACGTCATGGGGAGCAGCAGCGTGTGCGTTTTTGACTCGACCATGTCCGCCAGCTCGCCTCGAAAGGACTCGGGATCCGAGCTCTTGCTCGGCACATCGAGGATCTCGAGGAGCACGCTCGTATCGATCAACACCACGCAACTGCTCATGGGGCATCCCCCGGTCGCCGGAGAAACGCCAACAAATCCTGGGTATCTTGGACGTCCTTTTCAGGACTCGGAGGATTCTTGAGGAAGCGGTCAAGAATCCCCTTGGTCACGAGCTTCCCGATGGGACCTTGCGCCACTAGGTCTGGGTATCGCTCCAAATCCTGCAGCCGCACCAGCCGACTGTCGCCCTGCTCTGGATCCCGGTAACAGGCGACCACGTCCGGGATGGAATCCACGGGAATCGCGTCGAGAAGGGCGGGATTATGTGTGGTCAAGAGCACGCGCAAGGCTCGCTCCTTCGCCACGGCTTGAATGCGGTTGAGCAAGCTCTCGGCGCGGCTCGGATGGACTCCGTTATCGATCTCCTCGATAACAACCATAGAACCTTCGGGAACCGATAGGAGCGCCGCAGCGACTGCGAGCACTCGCAGCGTACCATCGGAGAGAAGCGCGGCATCCGTCTCGCGAACCCGCCCGCCAAACGACTCTCTCAGCTTCACCATCACTTCCCCGCGAGGGCCCTCCAGGAAGTCAATACCCAGGATGTCTTGCTCGGGGAGGGAACGGACGAACTCGAGAACCTCGCCATTTCCTCTTCTGGTCTGACAAAGTTCATGGAGCACCGCCGAGACGTTGGCGCCATCTCCCCGCAGATTGCGTTCCACCACGAAACTGTAGTCACGCATTCGCCCTGGAACAGGGTCCAGGAAGAGCACGGCGTTTAGTGTGCGTCTGAGGCGCTCGGCTGCCCCGGGGATTTCCTTCTGGGAGCGTGCGTGTGCGCTCCCGAACCGCGCGGGCGTCGTCAACTGAGTAAAGACCGCCTGTTGATCGATGCAGGTGACGCGTGGCTTCTTCCCACCTCTCGCGAAGTTGTTGTAGGCAACCTGGACGTCGTTACTGGGCGTCGTCGCGGGCTTCTCAAGTTGGTACAGCGGCACCCCAGTGTCACCCATCCACAGCGACTCATTCACAATCCGCATGCCCAGTTCATCCACATCCAGTTGCATCTGGAAGTGGAGGTCGGGGCCTGAATCATCCGTGACGTCACAGTAGAAGCTGAGCGGTTCCCCGCCTTTGTCAGCAAGGTTGAGCGGCGTGCCTCGCACCGAGAGTTCTCTGTCCTTGAGCACCATCACCAAGTCGCTCAGCCGGCGCCCCTTGGCGATCCAGGCCAGCAGTTGAATCGCCTCGATGAGGTTGCTCTTCCCGGATGCGTTGGCGCCAATGAGCACCGTCAACTCGGCGAGCGGAAGCGTCGCGGACTTGTAGCTCTTGAAGTTCTCGAGGGTGATGCTCTGGAGCATGACGGCCTGTCCGGTGGAGTTGGGCGGCAATGTACGGCACGGGCCGCACCCCCGCCATTTCACCCGGCCAGCCTCGCCGAAGCCTCAGCGCGGCGGCCGGGCGTCCACGCGGCACAGGGTCGTGGGGTTCAGGTCCCGGGACTGGATCCACTCCCGCTCCGCCACCTTGAGCCGGGTGGAGTCCACCGGGTTGATGCGCACCACCGGATCGAACCGCCAGCCCGGCGGCGCGTTGCCCGAGTACCCATTCACCGTGGGCACGCCCCGCTCGAGCCCCGCCCACATCGCATCCAACTGGTACTTCCACGTGGGCTGCCCGCCCAACGTGGGCGTGTAGAGGAAGGCGCGGCAGTCGGGCCCCACCTGCTCGGCCACCCACCGCGCGTCCGCGCGCGGCACCGCCGGATCGAACGTGGCCCCGCTCACCCCCTGCTCCAGGAGGCACCCCACCCCGAGCAGCGCCGCCGCCCCACCCCGCCCCGCGTCCGTCAGCCGCGTGAGCGCGAGCGCCACCCCCACCGACGCGGGCACCAGCAACCACACGCCCATGCGGCACACCGCCCGCACCGCGTTGCCGCCCGGAAAACCGTGGAACACCGCCACCCACGGCGTCCACCCGCCCCGGTAGCGCGTGGCGAGCAGCACCGTCACCAGCAGCACCCCCATCAAGAGCCGCGCCAGGGGCCGCTCGCGAAAGCGCCACAGCCCCACCCCCGCCAGCACCGGCGTGAGCACCCCGAGCCCCACCCGGTGCTCGCCCTCCACCGGCAGCCGCGCGAAGGCGCGCCACCCGGCCGTCCACCCGTACAGCCAGTTGGCATCCCCCATGTGGAACCACGTGGCGAAGCGCGGAATCATCCCCTCCGCCTCCCCGAAGGAGCGCAGCCCCACCTCGCGCGCCGCCGCCAGGCTGTGGCCCACCAGCGGCCAGATCACCACCGCCCCCACCACCCCCCAGCCCACGAGCGCCAGCCCGTGCAGGCGCAGCCCCCCAAGGAGCACCGCCCGCGTGTCCCGGAAGCCCAGCGCGACCAGCCCCGCCAGCACCAGGAAGAAGCCCAGGAACCAGCCCCAGTAGAAGCCCGCGAGCAGCTGCGCCACGCTCCCGCCCACCAGCAGCGCCGCCCAGCCCACCCCCGCCTGGCGGCTCGTCTCCGCGCGCGCGAGCATCACCACCGCGCCGAGCGCCAGCAGGCTGTAGAACTGGGGCAAGAGCTGCACGTGGTTGGCCTGGTTGATGCGCGAGGCCCCCGCGGCGAACAGCACCGCGCCCACCGTCGCCGCGCCCACGGACGCCCCCACCGGCCGCGAGAGGAACCACCGCGCCGCCCAGAAGTTGAGCGACGTCACCGCGAGCACCCACAGCGCGAAGGCCCGGTCCGGCCCCACGCCCAGCGCCCGCCAGACCGCGTACAGCGGCAGCACGCCCACCAGCGGGTCCGAGTACGCCACCGTGTTGCGCACCGGGAAGAAGAAGGGCGCGTCCCAGAAGCGCTCGTGGCCCGCGTCCCCGTGCACGAAGCGCCAGCCGTGCTCCAGCACGTAGTGCACGAAGCGCACGTCCCCCTCGTCCCCCTGCAGCACCGTCAGCCCCGAGCGCAGCACCGCGTGGTGCGCGAGCCCCACCGCCACCGCCCAGCCGACAAGCCCCCAGAGCCAGGACAGCGACGGACGGGCGGACGACACGGGCGGGAGCGGGAGCGGGGCCGACATGGGGCGCGGAGTCTCGCATGGCCGGGCCGCCCCGGGGTCACGGAGTGGCGCGCTCGGGCCCCGGCATTCTGACTAGACTGCGCCCCGCGTGTCCTCCGCCTCCGCGTCCTCCTCCCTCCAGAAGCTTCCCCTCGACCCCGCCCAGCGCGTGCTGCACGTGCTGCTCGGCGGCGTCGCGCTGCTCGGCTGCGCGGCCCTGGCCCTGCTGCTCGGGTGGATCTCCCTCACCGCGCCCCTGCCCGCCGCCCCCCCTTGGGGCCGGGCCGTGCTCGGCGGGTGCGCCCTGCTCTTCGCCCTGGGGGCCCGGTGGGGCGGCCACCTCGTCGCCCGGGGCGCGCGCGGCTTCCGCCTCGTCTCCGAGCGGGCCCTGCGCCGCAACCGCGCCCTGGTCGATCCGAGCAGCCCCCAGGGCCTCGCCTTCCTCACGCTCACCGCGGTGTCGGCCTTCCTCCTGTTGGGCGGACGGCCCGGCGCCCTGGGCGACCCCTGGGAGCTGACCGCGCTCGGGTACGTCTTCACCTGCGGGCTCTGGCTCGTGCCCGCCGTCACCCTGCACGAGTTCGGGCATGCCGCCGCCGCGTCCGCCCTGGGCCTCGGCTGGAGCACCCTGCGCATCGGCCCCCTGGAGCTCCACCGCGCCGAGGGCCGCACCCACGTGCGCTGGCACGCCGAGGGCCTCGTGTCCCTGCTGGGCTTCGTGCGCACCGAGTCGCGCGCCCTCCATGAGGCCCCCTCCCGCCTGGCGTGGGTGGCGCTCGCCGGGCCCGCGGCGAGTCTCCTCGGCGCGGGCGTGCACGCGGCCCTCGCCCATGCCCTCGGGGACACCGGCCCCCGCGACGCCCACGGTCTCGCCGCGCTGCTCTGGGGCGGCGCCTTCCTCCACGCCGCGCTCGGCCTGTTCAACCTGATGCCCCTGCGGCTCGCCACCGGACAGCTCTCGGATGGCGCGCTGTGGCTCGCCCTGCGGCGGCTGGCGGCACAGCCCGAGGACGCGCGCCTGCTCGGCACGCTCCAGGTCGAGTCCTCCACGCGGCGCCCCCGCGACTGGAGCCTGCCAGTGGACCCGGTGCTCACCGCCGCTTCCGCACCCGGCGCGTCCGCGGAGACCGGGGGCTGGCTCCACCTGTACGCCCTGTGCATGCTGCTGGATCGCGCCGACTTCCCCGCCGCGCGCGCGCTGCTCACGCGCCTCGCCCCCACGCTCGACACCCTGCCCGCCCCGTGTCCCCAGGAGCTGCGGCTCCAGGGCGCCCTGCTGTACGCGCTCGGCGAGGCCCCGGACGCCGCCCGTGCGCGCGCCTTCCTGAAGGCGGCGGGCCCCCATGCCACCCACCCGCTCTACCCCCGGCTCGCGGAGGCCGCCGTGCTTCTCGGCGAGGGCCAGCCCGAGGCGGCCCGCGCCGCGCTCCTGGCGTGGGAGGCGGACGGCCATGCCCAGGGGCTCACCGCCCAGTGGCGCATCGGCAACCAGTGGGCGCTCGAGCGGCTGCGTGCGGCGCTCGGGGTGGCCGAGGAGGACGAGGAGGAGCCGGAGACCGCCCTCGGCGCCGGGTGAGGTCGGATGGCGCACATCGGCCACGTCCTGGATGGACAGGGGTTCTCCTGGGCCTGTTGTGCTCCGGCTGCGCGTCCCTGCCGCTCGTCCCCGAAGGCTTGAGTCCCTCCGGAAGTCCGGGGGGCGCCTCCTGGAGCATGTCTCCCCGGGGACAAGGCGCCGCCGCGCGGCCCGAGGCCCTGGCGACCCAGCTCGCGTTCCTCCGCGCCTCGCGCGAGGTGTCCGACACCACGCGCCGCCTGAAGGGTGACCTCGCCCGACTCCAGGCCCCGGGCTCGGCCTTCTCCCGGCACCCCAGCGACCTGTTCCGCGCCCACCTGCCCCCTGTCCTCGCGCACCTGCGCTGGCTGGACGCGGAGCACGCCGCCGCCGTCCACTTGTCCGACACGGCCTCCCAGCTCGCGGACCCGGACATGCGCCTCGCGCTGCTGCGCATGGGCGGCCCCCGGCTCGAGGCGGCCTGGATGGGCTCGACCCTGCTCGCCATCTGGCTCGACTTCCCGCACCTCGCCGAGGTCGTGCTGCGCGAGTGTCCCGCGTACGGCACCGAGCGGCTGCTCCGCAAGCTGCACCCATGGCACACGCTGATGGCCCCCGCCCTGAAGGCACTCGCCTCCGGGGAGACCGGCCGGGTGGAGGCGGTGGCCGTGGACCTCCCCGCCCTCACGGGCTACCTCTCCCGGGAGTTCGCCGCGACCCGCGAGGCCGTGCGCACCGCCGCCCAGCGCACCGAGACGGCGCTTCGGGTGAAGGAGATTGTCGAGCTGCTCACCACGGCCTCGGCGATGACATGGGCCCTGCCACGGCTTCCGCCCTCGGCGCCCCTGACCCTGGGGCTGACGCTGGGGGCAGGCGCTCCCGGCGTGATGCTCGGCTCCCAGGTGGTCCTCACCGCCGAGGGCGTGGAGATGCTGCGCCGGCTCGTCCAGGCGGGGGTGCTCTCCCCCTCCGTGGTCAGCGCCGCCGTGCGCATCCAGGCCGGCCAGGTGCTGATGGCCCAGGCGCACGACGAGCTGCCCCGGGGCGTGCGCGAGGCGCTCGGAGAGGGACCCGAGGTGCGCGGCATGCGGGTGACGGGCCGGGCGGGCGCGGGCCTGAGCGAGGCCCCGCGCCACCACGTCCTGCCCCGGGAGTTCCGCGAGTGGTTCGAGCAGCGCGGCTTCACCGGGGAGCTGAGCATCGACCGGTTCTGCGTGCGCATGGAGCGGGCGCGCCACGAGGCCATCCACGGAGGCGGCAGCTGGCGCCTGGGCCGCGAGTGGCCTGGCGAGTGGAACCGGATGATCATGACCGCGCTGAGAAGAGCCGAGCGCCGAACGGGTCGGCAGCTCACACGCAACGAAGTGCTCGACCTCGTCGCCGAAGCCATGAAGCAGTACAACCTCCCGATGAACTTCACCTCCTGGAACGGTCGATGAGTCGCGAACGGACCTGGGAAGGCCCCTGGAGGACTCGTCTCTATGAGAGGACTCGTGAACGGGGCTTCCACTCCCTCACCGCCTTCGCGGAGGCCCGTCCCGCGCTCCCGCTGTATGTGTTGGCCGAGGAGCTGGGCACGGACGTCGCCGGGGTCCAGGTGTTGAGCGGACTGCTCGCCGAGGCAGAGCAGCGCGGCCAGGTCACGCGTCTGGTCCGGGATGTGTTCGTGCGCCAGTTCGCCCAGAGCCTGCCCGATGGCTGGCCGCCCGTGCTCGATGAGGCCCAGCGCTTCCAGGTCGCCAAGGTGTTCGGCTTGTGGTTCGCCTTGACCCCGGACAGTCACCAGCCACGAGTCGATCGGGCCAGTGATGCGCTTCTCGCCTCCCCCCCACCGCCGGGCTGGCGGCCCCTCGGGCCCGACGACGCGCTCCTGCGCACGCTCCTGCCCGACGACGAGGCCTGACACCGAAGCCTGGCACGCGGCGCGAGACGGCGCCGTACCGCTCGGCCATGTCGCCGGCCGGAACCCGAGCCCACCCGCCCGCGCCTGCTCGGCCGCGCCAGGACGCAGCCCGCGGGACGGGTGGGGCGGACGCGGCCTCAGTCGCCGTCGTCGGCCTCGAATGCCGCGTCGCCGCAAGAACAGACACCGCGGCCGTACCCCGTGCACTTGCCCGACGTGTGGCCCTTCTTCTTGCAGTACGCCTTGCACTCGCCCTTCTGCGTGGGACAGCCCCGGCTCGGTCCGCCCGCCAGCGCCTCCACGTCCTCCGCCGCGTCCGACATCCGCACCTGGCTGAGCGTCGGCGCCACCTCCTCCTCCACCGTGCCCCCACACGCCGACAGCAGCCCCACCACCGGGGCCAGCACCACGGCCCTCCACTGATTCCTTCTCACGCGCTCAGGCTCCTTGCCCCTCCGTGCGGCGGCGGGGTAGCCCAAGACTGGAGATGCCCTCGAGTCCGGCCAAGACGGACAGCCGCACCAGTCCCGCGTAGTCCGCTGGACGCACAGCCCCTCACCCAAGGGCAGACGTCCGATTCCCCACCGAGGCCCCTCCCCCGCACGGGCGGGTTTCTATTCAGCGCGCCCTCCACGTCACGAGCCAAGCGCTGGATTTCCAAGGACTTGGACGGGAAGAAGGGCCGGAGTATCTATTCATCTCTCCATGCAGCGCCTGCTCACCCAGCTCGTCCGCCAGGGACACGCCACGGCCCGGGAACTCGCCGAGGCGCTCGGCGTCTCCCAGCCCACCCTCTCGCGACTCGTCCAGGAGGCGGGCCCGCGGGTGCTCCGCATGGGCCGGGCCCGGAGCACCCGCTATGCCGCCACCCGGACGGTCCCCGGACTCGGCACGTCGCTCCCCCTGCACCGCATCGACGAGACGGGCACCTGCCAGCCCGCGGGCCGCCTCCACTTCCTCTCCGGTGGACGCCACTGGGACGAGGCGACGGACACCCTGTTCGAGGGGCTGCCCCCCTTCGCCGCCGACATGCGGCCCCAGGGCTATGTCGGCCGCACGTTCAGCGCGCGCTTCCCGGAGCTCGCCCTGCCGCCCCGGCTCGCCGACTGGCGCGAGGATGAGGCCCTGATCGCCCTGGCGCGGCGGGGCGAGGACTGCGTGGGAGACCTCCTCCTCGGCGAGGAGTCCCTGGACCGCTGGTTCCAGCGCGAGCCCGTGTCCGTCCCCCCATCCGACTACCCTGACTGGGCGCTGCGCTCGGACACCGAGCAGGTGGGCTCCTCGGCGGGCGGTGAGCACCCCAAGTTCCTCACCTACTCCGAGGGACGCCATGTCCTGGTCAAGTTCGCCAGCCATGACACCGGCGAGGTGGCGCGCCGCTGGCGGGAGCTGCTCGTGTGCGAGTGCCTCGCGTTGGACACCCTGCGCCAGGCCGGCCTCGACGCCGCACGCGCCCGGTGGTTCGACACGGGGCCCTATCGCTTCCTGGAAGTCGAGCGCTTCGATCGGGTGGGCGCCCGCGGCCGCCGGGGCCTGCTGTCTCTCGACGCGCTGGACAACGAGTACATCGGCGCGGCCGGGCCCGGGAGTCATTGGACCGCGCTCGCGCCGCGGCTGCTGGAATTGGGCTTCATCGCGGCCGAGGACGCCCGGCGCCTGCGCTGGCTCGACGTCTTCGGCCAGCTCATCGCCAACTCGGATCGGCACTTCGGCAACGTGAGCTTCCTCGTGACGGGGCCCCGGCGCTTTTGCCTCGCGCCCGCCTACGACATGCTGCCCATGACCTTCGCGCCCTCGGTCACCACCGTCGTCGAGCGGCCCTTCGAGCCCGCGCCGCCCACCGCCGCCACGCTCGACGTCTGGGCCGAGGCCGCCCGGCACGCGAGCGTCTTCTGGTCCCGCGTGGCCGGGGAAGGCGCCCTCGGCGCGGACTTCCGCGCCCTGGCCCGGCGCTGTGGCGAGCAGGTGGAGGCCCTCCGCGCGCGCATGGCCCCGCGCCTCGGCGGGTGAGGCGGGCTCAGGCCTCGCGCCGCAGCGTGCCCACCCAGGCCACGCCCAGGCCCATGCCCGCCACGAGCGTGAACGAGCCACGCAGGCTCAGCGCCTCGGCCACGAGCCCGATGATGGGCGGGCCCAGCAGGAAGCCCAGGAAGCCGATGGTGGACACCGCCGCGAGCGCCACGCCCGCGGGCACCTTCTGGCTCCGGCCCGCCGCCCCGTACACGAGCGGCACCACCGAGGACACCCCGCAGCCCACCAGGAGAAAACCCGCGAGCGCCGCGCCCAGCCGCGGCACGAGCACCGCCAGCAAGAGCCCGCCCGCGATGAGCGCCCCGCTCAGCTGGAACACGCGCGTGAGCCCCAGCCGCCGCGTGAGCCCGTCCGCCACGAAGCGCCCCGTGGCCATGGCCCCCATGAACGCCGCGTACCCCGTGCCCACCCAGTCCGGCGGCGCACGCACCACCCGCTCGAAGTACACCCCGCTCCAGTCGAACATCGCCCCCTCGCAAATCATCGAGCAGAAGGCCATCAGCCCGAGCCCCCAGAGCGAGCGGTCCGGCAAGGACAGCACCCGCCCCGCCGGGTGGCGCCCGGGCCCGTCCGGCAGGATGAAGCGCGCGCTCGCCAGGAGCCCCACGAGCAGGAGCCCCGCCATGCCCACGAAGTGCGGCAGCGGCGCCACGCCCCACCCCATCATCGCCGTGCCCACCGCCGCCGCGCAGAAGCCCGCGAGGCTCCACAGCCCATGAAAGGAGCCCATCACCGAGCGCCCGTAGCGCGCCTCCACCCCCACCGCCTGCGTGTTCACCGCGATGTTCACCAGATTGCCCGCGAGCCCGAAGACGAACAGCACCGCGAGCAGGGCCCCCAGGCTCCCCGCGAGCCCGATGCCCACCAGCGCCCCCGCGTAGAGCCCCAGCGCCCCGAGCACCACCCGCGCGCTGCCCTCGCGCGCCACGAGCCAGCCGGAGAAGGCCAGGCTCGTCATGGAGCCCACGGGCAGCGCCAGCAGCGCCAGCCCCAGCGCCGCCTCGCCCAGCCCCAGCCGCTGCTGGAGGCTCGGGATGCGCGACGCCCAGCTCGCGAAGCACAGCCCCTGCAGGAAGAACAGCGTCCCCACCGCCAGGCGGTGCACATGACGGGGAAGGCCCCCGCTTGAATCCAACGGAGTCATCGGCGCCACGCGTGACACGCCGCGCGGGGGGATGCAATCGCCGTCTCCGTCTCGTCTCCAATGTCAGACAGCCCGCGTAGGGTGGCACTCGACAAGCAACGCGTCTCACCCGGGGTGGAACATGAGTTGGATTGTCTATGTCATGGGCGCGGCCGGCTTCGACTCGGTGCGGGACTTCCCCGAGGGCTGGAGCCCGCCGCCGCTCGGCCCCCGCGAGAGTGTCATCCGCCGGCTGCACGCGGTGCTCCCCACGCTCTTCTTCGCCACCTCCACCGAGGGCAGCTACCACGGCGATGGTTTCTCCATCACCTTCGACCTCGGGCCGTGGGAGGTGGTGCCCCGGGTGCGGCTGCTCGTGCATGGCCCCTCGCACGAGGCGCTCGACGTGCTCGGGCGCGTGGCCGAGGCGCTCGACGGGCGCGCGCTGGACACGGGCCTGGGGGACTTCATGCGCTTTTGCAAGGACCCGGACTCCGGCCGCCACGTCTGGCGCGACGCGCCCCCGGCCGAGTCCGGCTGGCTGCCCGCGTGAGACGAGTGCCCGCTGGCTGTCCGGGAGGGGGAGGGCGCCCCTGTTGCCCGGGCCCGGACGCCTCCCCACGCTTGGCGGGAGGCGGCATTCAACCCCGGGAGCCGAAGCCATGGTGCGCAAGGTCTATGAAGTGATGACGCGGGACGTGGAGACGGTGCTGCCCTCGGACACGGTGCGCGACGCGGCCGAGTCCATGCGCGCGCTCAACGTGGGCATCCTGCCCGTGTGCGACGAGGCGGGGCACGTGCTGGGCGTGCTCACCGACCGGGACGTGGTGGTGCGCACGGTGGCCCTGGGCATGGACCCCTCCGTCACGAGCGTGGTGGACGTGATGTCCGCCAACGTGCAGGTGTGCTTCGAGGACGACGACGCGGGCAGCGTGCTCGAGCGCATGAAGAAGCAGCAGTTGCGCCGCTTCGTGGTCGTGAACGCCGAGGAAGTGCTCGTGGGCATCGTGACGCTGGGCGACGTGTCCCACGACTTCGACGAGCGGCGCGTGGGCGAGGCCCTGGAGGGCATCTCCGAGCCGGCGCCCCTGCAGTAGACCGCTCCCGGGGTCCCTCGTGCCTGGCCGCCCGCCCGGCGGCCAGGAAGAGGCCCCCGGCCCGCCCGCTCGGATGATTTCCCGTTTCCCGTGTCTCACCTTGTAGGGAACGAGGTGACGCGTGCGCGGACACATCCAAGTCGGTTCCTTGAAGGGCATCCCCATCCGGGTGCACTTCACCTTCCTGCTCATCCTCCCTTTCCTCGCCTGGAGCTTCAGCCAGGCGTTCCGCGCGGCGGCCGTCGCCGCGGACGTGCCCCCGGAACGGCTGTCCGGCCCGCCCATCGCCTGGGGCCTGGGCGTGGCGGTGGCGCTCTTCCTGTCGGTGCTGCTGCACGAGCTGGCGCACTCGGTGTACGCGCTGCGCAAGGGCGGCGCCGTGTCCGACATCAGCCTGATGATGATTGGCGGCGTGTCGCGCATCACCCGCATGCCGGACGGGGCGCGGCACGAGGCGCTCATGGCGCTCGCCGGGCCGGTGACGAGCCTGGTGCTCGGCGCCATGTCCCTGGGCCTGCACGTGCTGCTCGCGCGGACGGACGCCTTCAACCTGAGCTTCGCCTTCTTCTACCTGGGCTCGCTCAACATCTTCCTGGGCCTGTTCAACCTCCTGCCCGCCTTCCCCATGGACGGGGGCCGGGTGCTGCGCGCGGTGCTCACCGGGCCGCTCGGGCGGGTGCGGGCCACGCGCGTGTCCGGCTGGGTGGGCCAGGGCTTCGCGCTGCTCTTCGGCCTGTACGCGATTCTGTCCGGCAACTTCGTGCTGCTCTTCATCGCCTTCTTCGTCTTCATGGGCGCGGCGGCCGAGTCGCGTGACGTGCAGTTGCAGTCGCGGCTGGCGGACGTGACGGTGCGCTCGGTGATGAAGCGCGCGCGGGTGTCGGTGGAGGCGGGCGCGAGCCTGCGCGAGGCCACGGAGGTGCTCTACACCGAGCGCCAGCGCGTGCTGCCGGTGGTGGAGGCGGGCCGGGTGGTGGGCGTGCTCCCGCTGGAGGCCGTGCGCCAGGTGCCCGTGGACCGGCTCACCGAGGTGACCGTGCGTGACCTGATGCAGGAGGTGCCCGTGCTGCGGCCGGACGCCACGGCGTGGGACGCGCTCAAGCTCATGGGCCCCGACCGCCTGCCCCTCTTGCCCGTGGCCGAGGACGGGGTGCTCGTGGGCACGCTCTCCCAGGAGGACCTGGTGCGCGCCCTGGAGACGCGCGAGGCCCGGGACCCCAACGCCCCCCGGGGCCCGTGGAACCTCGGCGGCCGGGAGAACCAGTCCCCCACGTGACGCGCCGCGCGCCGACGCGGGGCCCCACCCCCTGGCCCCGCGTCACCCCCGGGCATTAGCGTGCGGCGCCTCTTCTCGGGAGGCACACACGCATGACACGGGGACACACGCGGGCACTCGCCCGGAGCGCCCTCACCCTGGGCGCATTGACGACACTGGCGCTGACGGACATCCCGGAGGCCCACGCCGCCGGCCCCACCTGCCAGGACCTGCGCCTGCCCGTGGCGCTCGCGCCCGGACTGCCCCCCACCCAGCACCTCGCCGCCCGGCTGTGTCTGCCCGAGGGGGACGCGGCCCCCGCCGCCGTGCAGGTGCTCCTGCCCGGCATCACCTACACCCGCCAGTACTGGGACTTCCCGGACCCCACCGGCCACACGTCCCGCTACTCCTACGTGCACGCGGCGCTCGCGGCCGGCTACGCCACGCTCGCCGTGGATCGCCTCGGCATGGGGGACAGCTCCCGCCCCCCGGGCGCGCTGCTCACCACCGAGACGCACGCCCACACCGTGCACCAGCTGCTCCAGGCCCTGCGCGCGGGCAGCCTCCCGGGGCCTGACGCCCCGCCCGCCTTCCAGAAGGTGCTGCTCGTGGGCCACTCGTACGGCTCGTACGTCGCCTGGTACGTGGGCACGGATTACCCCGCGGACGCGGACGGCCTGGTGCTCAGCGGCGCCAGCCACTACGTCCAGGCGCCCGGGCTGCTCAACGCGCTGCCCGCCCTGCGCCCCGCGCCGCTGGACCCGGCCCTGCTCGGCGCGGGGTACCTGGACCCCACCTACCTCACCACCGCGCCCGGCACGCGCGGCGCGGCCTTCTACGCGCCCGGCCGCGCCGACCCCGCCGTCATCGCCCTGGACGAGGCCACCAAGTCCACGCTCACCGCCACGGAGATCGGCCCCTTCCCGCTCCTGGTGGCGCGCCCCCTGGACCTCCGCGTGCCCGTGCTGCTCGTCAACGGCACCCACGACACCATCTTCTGCGGGCCGGACCTCCTCGGCGGCTCGCTGTGCACGAGCGCCGAGCGGCTGCTCGCGGCCGAGGCGCCCCGGCTGGGCGCGCGTGTGCCCTGCGTCGAGGCCTGGGTGCTGCCCGGCGCCGGCCACATGCTCAACACGATTCTCGACGCGCCCCGCTGGTTCGCCGTGGCCCAGGCGTGGGCGGACCGGCACGTGGGCGCCACGGCGGACCCCGCGCCCGGCTGCGCGCCCTGACTCACGCGCCGCGCGGGGGGGCGCGCCGGGGCAGCACCACGGTGAAGGTGGTGCCCTCGGCCTCGCTCGAGCGCACCTCGATGCGGCCCCCGTGCGCCTGGATGACGTGGTCCACGATGTACAGCCCCAGGCCGATGCTCCGGCCCTCCCGGCCCTCCTGCGCCTGGGTGCCGCGCTCCATGGGCTGGAAGAGCCGCGCGCGCAGCGCCTCGGGGATGGGCGCGCCGCGGTTGTGCACCTCCAACCGCAGCCCCTCCGCCTCGCCCACCGTGCGCACCGTCACCGGCGTGTCCGGCGCGCCGTGCCGCAGGGCGTTGTTGAGCAGGTTGATGAGCACCTGGGCCAGCCGGTCCGCGTCCCACTCGCCGTGCCCGTCGCCGTGGGCCTCCACGTCGATGGGGTGCTCGGGGTGCGCCAGGCCCACCTCGTCCACCACCTGCCGCGCCAGCGCGTGCGCGTCCATGGGCCGGCGCTCCAGCGGAATGCCCCCGCCCAGCCGCGCCTGGGTGAAGTCCAGCAGGTCGCGGATCATCCGGTGCGCCCGCTCCGAGGAGGTGATGATGCGGGTGATGGCCGAGCGCTGCCGCGCGTCCAGGTCCTCGCGGCGCAAGAGGACGGTGGCGCCCAGGGCGATGGCGGACAGGGGGCTGCGCAGGTCGTGGCTCACGATGCCGATGAGCTGCCGCTCGAAGTCCGCGCGCTGCCGCGCCAGGTCCTCCAGCTCCTTGACGCGCGTGAGGTCCGCCATGCACAGCACCGCCGAGGTGAGCTGGCCCTCGCCGTCGTACACGGGCACCGCGGACACCTGCAGGTAGCGCCACACCCCGTCCGGGCGCAGGTAGTACATCTCCTCGCCCTGCACGTGCTCGCCCCTGAGCGCCCGCGCCAGGGGGTAGGCCTCCGCGGCGTAGCGGCGGCGCTCCAGGTCATGGCCGAAGTACGCGCCGAACCCGGCGATGTCGTCGGTGGCGAGGGCGGGGTGGCCCAGCAGGTCCTCCACGCGCGGGTTGCCGTAGACGACGCGTCCCGAGGGCGCCTCGGCGATGAGGATGGCGGTGGGCAGGGACTCGAGCACCCGCTCCAGCCGCGCCCGCTCCCGCTCCACCCGCGCGCGGGCCCCCTCGCTCCACGCGTCCACGGACTCGGAGACGGCCTGGTCCAGCGACTCGTTGAGCAGCACCAGTTCGCCCGGGGCCAGCTCGCCCACCCGGGGCCCGAGCCGCGTGAGGATGACCTTGCGCAGGAGCGCGTACTCCCGGGCCACCTCCCCCAGGCGGAAGCCGAGCTCGAGCCGGTGGTGCGCGTGCGCGCGCGGCGTCCGCCGGGGCCCCCCCCTGTCGTGCTGCCCGCCCCGGACCCGCTCCGCCCGCTCGGCGATCTCCTCCAGCAGGTCCGGAATGTGGTCGCGCAGGTCCGTCTGGCTCGTGCGTGACGCCCGGGGCAGCGCCCGGTCCGCGCGCTCCCATTCGGCCAGGAGCCCGTCGCGCTCGCGGCGCAGGAAGTCCGCCAGGCGCAAGGGGGGACGCGGGGGTGGAATCGCGGAGGTCATGCGTTCCCCGAAGGTAGGGACTCGCGAGGAGCGGTGGCGGCCCCTTGGACCCGAGGACAGGCCCACGCCCGGCCGCCCGCTCCCAAGGGCCCTGGCGCGCCGCGTCCGATGCTCGGAAACATCCTAACGCCGCGAGATCATGTGCCCCTCTCACGCCCCGTATGTGCGCGGGCCCACGGCTCGCTCGTCCTCCAGGGAGGCACTCCCCGCGCTCGGGAGGGCTCCCTACGTTGCCCCTCACGATGCGCGTGATCCTCGAGCCACCCGCCGGGCGCGCCGCTCCCGGCCCCTGGAAGGCCCGGGCCGTGGAGGCCCTCACCGCCGCGCGCGCGCGCCAGCGGCGCATGCTCCAGGGCCTGCCGGAGTCCGTGCTCGTCCAGCAGCACTCGCCGCTCATGTCGCCGCTCGCCTGGGACGTGGCCCACGTGGCCAACCAGGAGGAGCAGTGGCTGCTCCGCGCGCTCGGCGCCCCGGCGCTGGTGCTCGCCGAGGTGGACGCGCTCTACGACGCCTTCCGCCACCCGCGCGCCGCGCGCTGCCACCTGCCCCTGCTCACCCCCGCCCAGGCCTTCGCCTACGCGGACCGGGTGCGCGCGGCGGTGCTCGACTTCCTCGCGAGCGTGCCCGAGGACTCGGACGCGCCGCTCTTGCGCGGGGGCCTCGTCTACGGGCTCGTCGTCCAGCACGAGCAGCAGCACCTGGAGACGCTCTGCGCCACGCTCCAGCTCATGACGGGGCACCCGTACCAGCCCCCCGTGCGTCCCCGGCCGCGCCCCGGTCGCGCCGCCCAGGGCGAGGTGTACCTGCCCGGCGGCCTCGTGCGCCTGGGCAGCGACGCGCCCTGGGGCTACGACAACGAGCGCCCCGCGCGCCTCGCGCACGTGCCCGGCTTCCTGCTCGACTCGCACCCCGTCACCAATGGCGACTACGCGGTGTTCGTCGCGGCGGGGGGCTACACGGACGCGCGCTGGTGGGACCCCACGGGCTTCGAGTGGGTGCGCGCCGAGGGCATTGCACACCCCCAGTTCTGGCTGCCCCAGGAGGGGGGCCGGTGGCTGCGCCGGCGCTTCGGGTGGATGGAGCCCTTGCCCCCGGATGAGCCCGTGCAGCACGTGTGTTGGTACGAGGCGGACGCCTACGCGCGCTGGGCCGGCAAGCGCCTGCCCACCGAGGCCGAGTGGGAGCGCGCCGCGTCGGGGCTCGCGCACGCGGCGCGGAGCCAGCCGTGGGGCGAGGCGCCCTGGGACGCGGCCCGGGCGAACCTGGACGGGGACACGTGGGGCCCGTCTCCCGTGGGGGCCCACCCCACGGGCACGACACCGGAGGGCGTGTCGGGGCTCTTCGGGGACGTGTGGGAATGGACGGCCAGCGCCTTCCAGGGCCACGAGGGCTTCGTGGCCTTTCCCTACCGCGAATATTCGGAGGTCTTCTTCGGGACGGAGTACCGGGTCCTGAAGGGGGGTGCCTGGGCGAGTGCGCCCGTCGCCGTCCGCAACAGTTTCCGCAACTGGGACTACCCCATCCGCCGGCACATCTTCGCCGGCTTCCGGTGCGCGCGCGACGCGAGGTGAGTGCCATGGCGGAGACCCAGGGACGACAGACGGCGGGAGTGGAGCGGGCACGGGCGCTGCCCGTGACGATGGAGGTGCACCTGGAGCCGGGAGACGCGCGGCGCGCGCTGCTCGCCGAGGTGCGCGAGGGCCTGTGCACGGAGGGGCGGCTCAAGGAGCTCGGCCCCAAGTGGCTCTACGACGAGCGCGGCAGCCAGCTCTTCGACGCCATCACCCGCCTGCCCGAGTACTACCCCACGCGGCGCGAGAAGGAGATCCTGCGCGCGCACGCGGCGGACATCGCGCGGGTGAGCGGCGCGGACACGTTGATTGAACTGGGCAGCGGCAGCAGCGAGAAGACGCGCTGGCTGCTCGACGCGTTCCGGGCGCGCGGGGGCTTCCAGCGCTTCATCCCCTTCGACGTGAGCGAGGCCTTCCTGCGCCAGGCGGCCGAGGCGGTGGCGCGCGACTACCCGGGGCTGCCGGTGCACGCGGTGGTGGGGGACTTCGAGCGGCACCTGGGGCGCTGGCCGCGCGGGGGGCGGGCGCTGGTGGCGTTCCTCGGGGGCACCATCGGCAACCTGAAGCCCCGCGAGCGCGCGCGCTTCTACGCGACGCTCGCCCAGGGCCTGTCCCCGGGCGAAGGCGTGCTGGTGGGGACGGATCTCCTCAAGAACCGGGCGCGCCTGTTCGCCGCGTACAACGATCGGCAGGGGGTGACGGCGGCGTTCAACCGCAACGTGCTCGAGGTGCTCAACCACGAGCTGGGGGCGGACTTCGACCCGCGGGCCTTCGAGCACCTGGCGCCCTTCGACGAGGAGAACGCATGGATTGAAATGCGGCTCATCTCGCGGCGGGCGCAGGCGGTGCGGCTGCCCGCGCTCCAGCGCTTCGTGAACTTCGCCGAGGGCGAGGTGCTGCGCACGGAGGTGAGCTGCAAGTTCCGCCCCGAGCAGGTGGAGGCGGAGCTGGACGCGGCGGGCTTCCAGCTCGCCGAGCGCTGGACGGACGCGGCGGGCGACTTCGCCCTGTCGCTCGCGCTCAAGCGCTGAGCCGCTCGTCTGTCATCCCGTCCCTCGCCCCCGCATGGGCGGGAGCCCGTGGCTACGTTGTCCTGAGCGCGGGTGCTCCCAGCAAAGGGGCGGGACATGATGTCTTTCGGTGAACTGCTCTGTCAGTACACCCAGGAACTTGCCCAGCGCTGGTACGAGCGGTGGCGGCGCGAGGGGCCCGCGAGCCCCGCGCTGACGGAGGCCGCGCTCAAGGACCACCTGCCGGTCCAGCTGCGCGTCATCGGCGAGGCCCTGCGCGTGGCGCCGGCCTTCCGGGAGTCACCCCGGGAGCTGTGGCGCCAGCACGAGCGCCTGGACCCCGAGCAGCGCGTCATCGACGCGGTGCTCATCGAGGAGGTGGTGCGCGAGTACGGCTTCCTCGTGGAGGAGGTCCGCGCGTGGCTCGAGGAGCGGGGCGAGCAGGTGTCCTTCGCGGACTACTCGTACTTCTACCTGGCCATCTTCGAGCTGACGGCCGAGTCGATCCGCCGGTACTCGAAGTTCCGCGAGGAGCGGGTGGCCCAGGAGCGCTCGGAGTACGTGGCGGGCATCGCCCACCAGCTGCGCACGCCGGTCTCGGCGCTCCACCTGAGTGTCCAGCAGCTCGGCCGGGTGCAGGGCACCCCGGAGGCGCGGGTCCTGGAGCGGCTGCGCCGCACGGTGGGACGGCTCGGGCGGCTCGTGGACGGCATCCTGCGCCTGGAGCGCTTCAAGCCCGAGGAGCTGCCCATCCACCCGGAGATGATCGCCCCGGCCCAGGTCCTCGAGCAGATCGTCGCCGACTACGAGCACGATGCCCGGAGCAAGGGCTTGCGGCTGGAGCTCTCCGCCCCTCGCTCCGCGCGCATGTGGGCGGACCGCGACCTGCTGGTGGACGCGCTCGGCAACCTCATCCAGAACGCCATCAAGTACACCGCGCGGGGCTTCGTGCGCATCTCCCTGGAGGAGCAGGCGGACGCGGTGCGCTTCCGGGTAGAGGACTCCGGCCCCGGCATCAGTCCCGAGCGCCAGCGGGAGCTCTTCCGGCCCGTGCACCCGGGACAGCCCGGGGGTGTGGGGCTGGGCTTGAGCATCGCCTTCCGGGCCGCGCTCGCCCAGGGCGGCGCGTTGTCGCTGGAGAGCACGCCGGGCCGGGGGAGCACCTTCCTGCTGCGCCTGCCCTGGCGCGTGCACGCGCGGGAAGGGCTGCCCGCGGCGGAGGCGGAGTCCCTCCCCGGCGTGTGAAGCCTCCCGGGCCCCGCACCCGGCGTCCGGGCGTTCCTTGGCGCTCAAACACTGAGAAAGCCGTACCCGAGCGCCCGCCGTCCGACATTTCCGGAGGCCCGGGAGGCCCGGGCCGTCCGGCGGCGGACACCCGGGGCTCGTCCTCGTGGGGGGGGCAGACCCCGGCGGCGGTCACATGCGTCATACCTGGAGTTCAAGCGGTCCAGCCTCTGGCGTCGAGCGGCGGCGGGCCCCACATGTGAGCGCCAGGGACGGCCATCCGGGGGGAAGGGTCGTCCACTGAGTGCCTGGGGGATTCATCGGGCGCACGCCCGGGGCGGACAACGCCCCAGGTGGTGGCGCC
Source organism: Archangium primigenium (assembly GCF_016904885.1). Taxonomy (NCBI): domain Bacteria; kingdom Pseudomonadati; phylum Myxococcota; class Myxococcia; order Myxococcales; family Archangiaceae; genus Melittangium; species [Archangium] primigenium. Next base: position 752,803 of record NZ_JADWYI010000001.1, on the reverse strand, counting down.
CGATGTCTTTGCGGGGTGCCCTCGCGCTACAACCCCCGCCATGCGCGGCAGCGAGTTCGCCGACCTGAAGGCCTTCGCCACCATCGCCCGTCACGGGCACTTCGCCCGGGCGGCGGCGGAGCTGGGCGTCACCCCGTCCGCGCTCAGCCAGACGCTGCGCCACCTGGAGGCGCGGCTCGGCGTGCGCCTGCTGCACCGCACCACCCGGAGTGTCGCCCCCACCGAGGCCGGGGCGCGGCTGCTCGCGCGGCTCGGCGCCGTGTTCGCCGAGTTGGAGCTGGCGCTCGAGGAGGTGAACGCCTTTCGCGACCACCCCACGGGCACCTTGCGCCTCATCTCCCCGCGCTCGGCCACCGACCACTTCCTGAGGCCCGTGCTCGCGCGCTACCACGCGGCCTGTCCGGACGTGGTGTTGGACCTCACGGTGGACGACGCCGTGGTGGACATCGTCGCGGGCGGCTGGGACGCGGGCATCCGCCTGGGCGAGCGGCTCGAGCAGGACATGGTGGCGGTGCGGCTCGGTGGCCCCCTGCGCCAGCTCGCGGTGGCCTCGCCCGCCTACCTCGCGCGCCGCGGCACGCCGCGCACGCCCCAGGACTTGCTCCAGCACGCCTGCATCAACTGGCGCCAGTCCGGCACCCCCGCCCCCTACGCCTGGGAGTTCGCCCACGAGGGCCGCTGGTTCGAGGTCGCCGTGAAGGGGCCCCTCATCCTCAACGACCGGCGGCTCGCCGTGGACGCCGCGATCGCCGGGCTCGGCATCACCCTCTGGTCCGAGCGCTTCCTGCGGCCCTTCCTCGACGCGGGCGTGCTCGTGCCCCTCCTGGAGGACTACTCGCCGCCCTTCCCCGGCTTCCACCTGTGCTACCCGGCGGGCCGCCATCCGCCCGCCGCCCTGCGTGCCCTCATCGACGTGCTGCGCGAGGCCTTTCCCCCCGAGCCCGGCTAGCCCGCGCGCCGCATTCTGTCCGCCGCGCTTCATGCCCCATGCACCCACCCGCGCATTCACGGCGGCGGCGCCGGCGCGCATCGTCTCCCGAGTGGAATCCCTCACCCTCCGGAGCCCCGCCATGACCTCGTCTTCCCCTCGCATCTGGTTCATCACCGGCATCTCCCGCGGCCTCGGCCGGGCGCTCGCCGAGGAGGTGCGCGCGCAGGGCGATCACGTCGTCGGCACCACGCGCGACGGCACGAGCGACCTGGGCGCGGGCGTGCACGCGGTGCCGCTCGACCTGTCGCGCTCCGAGTCCCCCGCCACCGCCGTGCGCGCGGCCCACGCGGTGCACGGGCGGCTGGACGTGGTGGTGAACAACGCGGGCTACGGCCTGCTCGGCCCCATCGAGGAGACGCGCGACGCGGAGGCCACGCACCTCTTCGAGGTGAACTTCTTCGGCGCGCTGCGGGTGCTCCAGGCGGCGCTGCCGCTGCTACGGGCCCAGGGCGCGGGGCACGTGGTGAACATCTCCTCCATCGCGGCGCTCGCGCCCATGGCGGGCTCGGGGGTGTACGCGGCGAGCAAGGCCGCGCTCAGCGCGCTGTCGGAGAGCCTCGCCCTGGAGCTCGTGGGCTCGGGCGTGCGGGTGACGAGCGTGGAGCCCGGGGCCTTCCGCACGGACTTCCTCTCGCCGCACTCGCTGCGCCGCACCGAGGCGCGCCTGGCGCACTACGAGGCCACGAGCGGCGAGGCGGTGCGCGCGCTGGAGAAGCTCATCGGCCAGCAGGGCGGAGACCCCCGCGCCGCAGCGCGCGCGCTCATCCAGGCGGTGCGTGCCCCCGAGCCCCCGCTGCACCTGGTGCTCGGCGCGGACGCGGTGGGGCGCACCCGCGCGAAGCTCGAGCGGCTGGGCGCGGACGTCTCGCGCTGGGAAGAGGTGTCGCGCGCCACGGGCTTTCCGCGCGCGGACTAGGGCGGGCCCGCGTCCGGAGCGCCGGGCACGTGGATGCCGGCGCAGGCCTCGGCGGCGGACTGCACCTCGTCCACGGTGACGCCCGGCAGGGTGGCGCACAGGAACAAGTCCCGCCCCACGCGCCGCGCGCCGAGCAGCGCCGGGTGGGCCACGCCCACGCCCGCGTCGCCCCGGGTCGCCGCGAGCATCAGCCGCACCAGCGCGTAGTCCTGACCCCGCTCGGCGCGCGTCTCCAGGCGGGTGAAGCCCTCGAAGGCGCGGGACACGGAGTCGAGCAGGGCCTCGGGGGTGGGCAGCTCCGCGCCCTCGTTGGCCCTCAGGTCCACGCGCAACACCGGGTGCTGGGCGGGACCGAACTGCAAGCTGCCATCGCGCGTGGGCTGGGCGCTCCACCCGGGCGGCAGCGGCACCTTCACGCCCACCCGTCGCTGCGGGGTGGCGGGGGCCTGGACTTCCGGGGTGGGGGCCTCGGACTCCGGAGCGGAGCGCCCGGGACACCCCTCGCACCCGGCGGCCCCCACGGCGAGCGCCACCAGGGCGGCCCGGGCACGTGGGGGCAGGCGCTGCATGCCTACTTCTTGACCTCGCCCGCCACGGGCGGCGGCGGGTTGCCCTTGCCGAGGTTCTCCATCTTGCTGGTGCCCTCGAAGATGACGCCCCGGTCCATGGTGAGCGCGGGCGACTCCAGGTTGCCCTTCACACGCGCGGGCGCATGCAGCTCGATGAGCTGCGCGGCGCGCACGTTGCCTTCCACCGTGCCATTGATGATGACGGTGCCGGCGTTGATCTCCGCCTGGACCCGGGCGCCCTCGCCAATGACGAGCACGTCCTTGGTGAAGATCTGCCCGTTGAACTTCCCGTCGATGCGAACCTGTCCCTCGAAGGTGAGCTTGCCCTCGAATTCGCTGCCCTTGCCCAGCAGCGTATGAACCTCACCCGGACGCGTTGCCACGCTTTCCTCCTGTCTGGAACCAATGCCTAGAAGCGGTACGTTCGACTTCTCTTCCTTCTTGCCGCCGAGGAGCGCCACGTCCCTACTCCTTCCTGAGGACCTTCAGGATGCGATCCAGATCATCGTACGAGAAGTAGTCGACCTCCAGGGTGCCTTTTCCACTGCCTTTCTCGATGAGGCGCACCTTGGTGCCGAGCGCGCGCTGCACCTCCTCGATGAGGGCCTTGACCTGGGGGCTCTGCTTCTTGGGCGCGGGGGCGCTGGCGCCGTCCTTGGGCTTGTGGCCCTTGGCCTGCTGCACGAGCTTCTCGGTGTCGCGCACGCTGAGCTTGTTCGCGGCGACCTGCTTGGCGAGCTCGGTCATCTCCGGCAGGCGCGGCACGCCGAGCAGCGCGCGCGCATGGCCCGCGCTCAACTGCGCCGTGGCCACCATGTTCTTCACGTCGTCCGGCAGCCCGAGCAGGCGCAGGGCGTTGGCCACCGTGGGCCGCTCCTTGCCCACGCGCTGGGCCACCTGGTCCTGGGTGAGGCCGAACTCCTCCACCAGGCGGTGGTAGCCTTCGGCCTCCTCCATGGGGTTCAGGTCCGAGCGCTGGAGGTTCTCCACCAGCGCCAGCTCGAAGGCCTCGCCCTCGGAGACCTCACGCACGATGACGGGCAGCTCGTGCAGTCCCGCGAGCTGGCTCGCGCGCCAGCGCCGCTCGCCCGCGATGATCTTGAACCCGTCGCCGTCCTTGCGCACCAGCACGGGCATGAGCACGCCCTGCGCCTTGATGGACTCGGTGAGCTCGCGCAGCTTCTCCTCGTCGAAGTGGCGGCGCGGCTGGAGCGGGTCGCGGTGGATGGCCTCGATGGGCAGCTTGAGCACGGCGCCCTTGAGGGGCGGGGGTGGCTCGGGAGGGGCCACCACCGTGGCGCCCGCGGGGGGCGGCGGCGCGGCCTGGGGGATGAGGGCGGAGAGGCCACGGCCCAACGCCCGCTTCTGCTTGTCACCGTTCAACACTGCGCTTCACTCCCGCCAGGGGCTCCCCCGGCGCAGCCAGCCCGGGCGGCCCCGGGCGGTCGAGTCCTTCACGGCTCACTCCCGGGGACTCGCGACCCGGTGAGGAGGCTCCGGGCGGGGCGGGCTGCCCCCCGGAACCAGGGATGGGTGGGCCCTCGCGCGTCCGGGCCCTATATAAGGAGAGACGCGCGGCTCAGGCGCGCGGCTGGGCGCGGGACTTCGTGGGCGCCGGAGCCGGGGCGGGCTCGGGGGTGGGCGCGGGCTCGCGCTGCATGATCTCCCGGCCGAGCGCCAGGTAGCTCTCGCAGCCCTTGGACTTGATGTCGTAGAGGATGATGGGCTTGCCGAAGGACGGGCACTCCGCGAGGCGCACGTTGCGCGGGACCACGGAGGTGAAGACCTGCTCCTTGAAGAAGCCGCGCACGTCCTCCACCACCTGGTTGGCGATGTTGGCGCGGGCGTCGAACATGGTGAGCAAAATCCCCTCCATCTTGAGGCCCGGGTTGAAGGCCTGCCGCACCAGGTCGATGGTGTGGTTGAGCTGGGACAGGCCCTCGAGCGCGTAGTACTCGCACTGCAGGGGGATGAGCACCGAGTCCGCGGCGATGAGCGCGTTGAGGGTGAGCAGGCCGAGCGAGGGCGGGCAGTCGATGAGGATGTAGTCGTACTGGTCGGCGAGCGGACGCAGGGCGTTGCGCAGGCGGAACTCGCGCTGCTCCTGGCTGACGAGCTCGACCTCGGCGCCGGTGAGGTCCGGCGTGGCGGGGACGACCTGGAGGAAGCGCAGCTCGGTGGGGTGGAGCAGCTCGCTCATGGGCCGGCCGCCGAGCAGGGCGTCATAGACGGTGCCCTGGAGCTCCTCGCGCTTGAGGCCGAGCCCGCTGCCCGCGTTGCCCTGGGGATCCATGTCGACCAGGAGCGTCTTGCGCTCGGCGGAGGCGAGGCTCGCGGCCAGGTTGATGGCGGTGGTCGTCTTGCCGACGCCACCCTTCTGATTCGAGATGCAGATGATTCGACCCACGCGTTCCATCCTTGGGGGAGGGCTGTAGCGACCCGACGCATTGATCCATCAAACGGCCGGGTGATCCAGTCCATGACCGGATCAGGCCCATAGCCTGCCCGCCTGACATGCGCGCGGCCACGGACGGGGCGGCGAAGGGGGGACACGGGGCGGCGGGGGCGCGGGGGTGAGGTCGGTTTTTCGGGGGTGGGGACCGGAAGCGTTCCACGTGGAACGGGCGGAGGCCTCCCGCGCTCCGCTCCGCGCCCACCCGGCCCGGGGGCGTTTCACGTGGAACAGGCGGAGGCCCAATCGAAGCGCCCGGGCGGGACGTGCTCCGTCGCGCCGACGCCCGTTCCACGTGGAACAGCCGAGGCCCGGACCGTGCGGACCCGGCGCCCCCCCGGCCCTGGGGAAACCGGAGGCCGACGTTCCACGTGGAACGCCCCGGCCCTTCTCCCCGACTCCGCCGCTCGACCCCGAACGCCGGGATGCCCGGCAGCGCCCTCCCCACCTCCACCGCCCTTCCACGCGGAGAGCGCCGCCCACCGTTCCACGTGGAACACGCCGTTCCCTCCAGTTCTCTCCGCCGCGTCCGCGCCCAGGACGTTCCACGTGGAACACGCCGGGGAGATCCCGGCGCCCCCGACCGTCCGGTCCAGGCCGGAGAGATTCCCCGGGAACGTTCCACGTGGAACACGGGGGGGCACCGCCCCTGCCCTTCCGCCTTCCCGCGTCCTGCTGGGAAGGTTCCACGTGGAACACGAAAGGACCTCTCCGCCGATCCCCTGCCCTCATCCGAGAGCGTTCCACGTGGAACATGCCGCGCCCGTTCCGGAGCCCGCTCTCCCTCTTCGAGTCCCCTCCCCCGCCTGGGACGTTCCACGTGGAACTGGGCGGCCCACCCATCTGACCGGCCGGGCAACCGAGCCGCCCTCCTTCCCACCGGACAGGCGGTGGCTGGCCGGGACGTTCCACGTGGAACATGTGCCGTCCTCCTTTCGCCCCCGCCTTCACCCGCTTTCGGGCAGCCCTCCCCCCGCTGTCTGTTCCACGTGGAACCCGGCGACCGCTTGTCGGGTGGCGGCATGGGGACGGACGTCCGGCGGCACGTTCCACGTGGAACAACGGGGAGGCAAGCGGTGGGTGGACGGGTGGGTCGGGGCCCCAGGGTTCCACGTGGAACACGGGCCCACGGCGGTCTCGGACCGGAACGGAGCGCGGGTCTGGGCCCATGGACCCACGCCCCGGATGACGGGACCTCCGGACGTTCCACGTGGAACAGGTGGGGCGAGTCCCGCCGTGCTCCGCGTCTTCATGTTCCACGTGGAACGACGTCCCGAGCCCCCTCCCCTTCCCCGTCTCGCGGGTGGGCGGGTGCTACTCGTCGTCGAGCAGCGGCAGGAAGCGCAGCTCGCGCTGGTTGCAGGCGGCGAGCACTCCGCCCCGGACCGGGAGCACCTGGTTCACGGCGGCGCGGGTGAGGCGGACCTCGCGGCGGGTGAAGGCCTCGTCGAACAGGAGCAGTCCGCCCGAGCGCGTGCCGGAGAGCAGCGTGCGCCCGTGAAAGGCGAGGCAGTCGAGCGCCGCCGCATCCGAGGCGCCCCCGGCGAAGCGCACCGCCCGCGTGGCCCGGTCGAGCACGCGCAGCGGCGCCACCTGTCCCTCCGAGCCGCCCGCGACCGCCACCCGGGTTGCGTCCGCGACGACGGCGGCATGGGCCAGGAAGGGAGTGCCGGGCGCGTCGAGCCAGCCCTGGTGCCAGCGGACGAGGCCGGTCCCCGTTTCGACCTCGGCCAGGGCGCGCTCGGTGGCCACGAAGAAGGTGGTGCCCTCGGGGGTCCGCGCGAGCGCCTTCACCGTGGAGAACTCGGGCGCGATGCGCGTCACCTCCAGCACCCAGCGCACCCTCCCCCGCCAATCACAGGACACGAGGAGGGGACGCGCCGTGGCGACCAGCGCCGCGAGCTCGGGCCAGGGGGGCAGCAGGGCCGGGTCGGTGACAGGCTCGGTCTCGAAGTCGAAGCGCCGCCGCAGGCACCCGATGAAGCCGCCGTCGGTGAGGAGGAAGGGCGAGCGCAGCGGGTACTCGGCGAGGACGCGGCCCGAGTCCAGGTCCATGCGCACGGCGGACTGCCGCTCGCCCCGCCACAGCGGCCCCGAGGCCACGAGTTCAGGAGGTCGGACATCGAAGACGTCGGCGCCCGCGGGCAGGGTCGCGTCCAGCTGGAGGTCCGGCCATCGACGCACCTGCACGGCCCGGGGCGAGGAGATGAGGGAGCCGCCGCAGCCGACGAGCACCCGCGCCTCATCCAGCACGGCGAGGTCGGAGTAGCGCTCGAAAGGATGGTCCTTGCCGAGCACCACCGAGCCGGGACGCGACCGGCGCGAGGCTGGACCGGACACGGGTGTTTCGAGCATCTCCACGGTGCGCCGTCCGGCCGCGAGGGGCTGTGATTGGGGGTGGAACATGGAGGCGAAGACTACGCCGCACCTTCATCCAAACGAGGCCCAGGCTCGGATCATGTTCCCGTGGATGAGTCCGCTCTCAGACCCGAGTCACATCAAGATGTGCGCGGCATCCAGGGACTCCACTTGGGGGCGACGACCCTCGAGGAATGTATCGTCAACCAGAGCGAACACACCTCTCTATAGGCGCGGGTTCTCGGCTCGGGTTCGCGGTGGGGGACTTACCAGCTCCCTTAGCAACACAGAGGCGCGGTCCCAGTCATGGGATCGCGCATACCCACCACAGTAGAACACCCCACCCCACCGGAGTGCCCCAGCCCACGTCGGCATGCGTGCGCGCTCCGCCACGAGAACCCCCATGAATCTCCTCATCACCGCCGCCGCCGTCGCCCATCTGGTCGACGCGGCCAATCAACTCACGCCATTCGCCCTCATCGTCTTGTGCGTCATCTTCATGATGGCCGTGATCTGGCGCCTGCTCCCTCAAACCGAAGTGCATCGCCAGAAGTCGGACACGCCGAAGCGGCGGAACCGTTCGCCCCGCACAAAGCGCTCCCGGAGGTAGACGTCATGCCCAGAATCCAGGTGCGCCCCCAACGGCGGAAGTGACACGCTCCGAGATGACCCGAACCACTCCCGAGGTCACGCGGAGGACGTCATGAACCGGACCGGAATGCTGGTGCTGTGCACGGTGTGGCTCGGAGGTTGTGCCCTCTTCCACCCTCCCCTCCCCCCGGCCCCGAACCCATGGCCCGAGCCGGACGCCACGACCCTCGTGATGCCCGGGTCCGAGGCCGGGGCCGCGATCGCCGCCGCCGCCGCGCTTCAGGAATTCATCCGGACCCACCCGGAGCCGTATCTGTACCGGGGATGCACCCACCCGGCCCAGGGACTCGACGTGGCGGTCTTCCAGGAGCCCGCGTCCGGGCTCTACTACGTCACGCTCGCCCAGCGCTTCGACCGGTGCGGCGGGCCCTCGGGCCGCGTGCTCGGCTCACTGCCCGAGTACGCCGTGACGGCCCGAGGCGAGGTGCTCGGTGAGTCCCCTCCCCCACCGGGCGAAGGGGATGGGGCCGCTACTCCGCCCGCGCGAACGACGCCACCTGCCGCTCCGCTCCCGAGAACGGCAGCCGGTACGCCCGCGCCGTCACCAGCACCAGGCCCCGCTGCTCCGCCTGCGCCCGCAACTCCGGCTCCGGCAGCGCCTTGCCCAGCATCGCCACCACCCGGCCCCCCGGCGCCAGGTACGCCGGCGCCAGGTCCAACCAGTCCGGCAGATCCATGAAGGCGCGCGCCACTACCCGATCCGCGCGCGGCAGCCCCTCCGCCTCGGGCTTGCCCTCCGCGCGCGTGTGCACGCCCTTGGTCCCCGCGAGCCCCAACCCCGGCGTCGTCACCACCGCCTTGAGGTAGCCCACCTTCTTGCCCACCGCGTCCACCATCGTGACGGACAGGGACTCGCGGGCGATCTTCAACGGCAGTCCGGGGAAGCCCGCCCCCGCGCCCACGTCCAGCACCGTGGCCGCCCCCTCCACCTCGGGCAGCACCGCCAGCGAGTCCAGGAAGTGCTTCTCCAACACCTCGTCCGGCGCGGTGATGGCCGTGAGGTTCACCTTGGCGTTCCACTTGAGCAACTCGCCCATGAGCCGGAACAGCCGCCCGGGCACGTCCTCGGCCACCGTGACGCCCAAGGCCCGGCAGCCCTCCTGAATCCGATCGGCGAAGCGCGCGTTATCCACAACCCACCCTCTCGACTGGGGCTCGCAAGCCCTTGAATTGACTCCACAAAGGGGACTTCGAAAAGTTCCCCACACCTTGTCCACACCCCCCGGTGCGATCTCAACCGTCCGCGCGCTCCCCGCCGCCCGGCCCCCGCCCCTCGCGCTTGAGCGCCACCAAGAGGAGCGAGAACGCCGCCGGGGTGAGCCCCGGAATGCGCCGCGCCTGGCCCACCGTGCCCGGGCGGTGCTTCTCGAACTTCTCGAGCGCCTCGGCGGACAGCCCGCGCACCTGCTCGTACGCGAAGTCCCCGGGGATGCGCCAGCCATCCCACGCCTCGGCCTCGCGCGCCGCGGCCCGCTCGGCCATGACGATGTAGCCCTCGTACTTCACCTCCACCTCCACCTCCTCCACCACGTCCGGGGCGAGCACGGGCCAGCCCGCCTCCCCTCCCCCGGCCTCCGCCGCGAGCACCGCGTACGTCACCTCGGGGCGCTTGAGCCGCGCGGCCAGGCCCGAGCGCTTGAGCCGCGCCACCTCGCCCGCCACCGCCTCGCCCCGCGCCGCCACCCGCCCGGCCACCTCCTCCCCCACGAGCCCCACCCGCGCCCCGTGCCGCACGAGCCGCAGGTCCGCGTTGCCCTCGCGCAGGCGCAGCCGGTGCTCGGAGCGGCTGGTGAACATGCGGAAGGGCTCGCCATCCACGCCCCGCGTGACGAGCTCGTCCACCAGCACCGCGCCGTGCGCCTCGTGCCGGCCAAGCTCCAGCACGGGCTCGCCCTTCACCTGGAGCGCCGCCTGAATCCCCGCGTAGAGCCCCTGGAAGGCGGCCTCCTCGTAGCCGCTCGTGCCGTTGAGCTGGCCGGCGAAGTACAGGCCGCGCACGCGTTTGGTCTCCAGGGTCGGGTGCAGTTGCGTGGGCGGGGCGTAGTCGTACTCCACCGCGTAGCCGTAGCGCGCCACCTGGACGTCCCCGAGCCCCGGCAGGGTGCGCAGGAAGGCGAGCTGCACGTCCGCGGGCAGGCTCGTGCTCAGGCCGGCGGGGTAGACGAGCGGGGAGGTCGGGCCCTCGGGCTCGAGGAACACGAGGTGCCGCTCGCGCGCGGAGAAGCGCACCACCTTGTCCTCCAGCGAGGGGCAGTAGCGCGGGCCCCGGCCGACGATCTCCCCCTGGTAGAGCGGCGAGCGGTGGAGGTTGTCGCGCAGAATCTGGTGGGTGGCGTCGGTGGTGTAGGTGAGGGCGCAGGTGACGGCGGGCTGGAGGGGGAAGGGGCCCGGGTCCAGACGGGTGCGCAGGGAGAGGGGGCGGGGCGGGAAGTCCCCGGGCTGGGGGGCGAGGGCGGCCCAGTCGATGCTGTCGCGCAGGAGGCGGGCGGGGGTGCCGGTCTTGAAGCGGCCGAGGGTGAAGCCGAGCGCGCGCAAGGAGTCCGACATGCCCTTCGCGGCCTCGTCCCCGAGGCGACCGCCCACCTCCTTCTTCTCGCCCACGTGCATGAGGGCCTGGAGGAAGGTGCCGGTGGTGAGCAGCACGGCGGCGGCGGCGAGCTCGGTGCCGTCCGCGAGCGTGACGCCCGAGACGCGGCCCGCGTCGGCGCGCACGGCGGAGACCTCGGCCTCGTGCACGGTGAGGCCGGGCTGGGAGAAGAGGACGGACTGCATGACGCGGGCGTAGGCGTCGCGGTCGCAGAGCACGCGGGTGGCCTGGACGGCGGGGCCCTTGGAGGCGTTGAGCGTCTTGAAGTGGGTGCCGGTGAGGTCGGCGACGCGGGCCATCTCGCCGCCGAGCGCGTCGAGCTCGCGCACGAGGTGGCCCTTGGCGGTGCCGCCCACGGCGGGGTTGCAGCTCATGACGGCGGCGCGCTCGCGCTTGAGGGTGAGGCCGAGGGTGCTAAGGCCCATGCGCGCGCAGGCGAGCGCGGCCTCGCAGCCCGCGTGACCCAGGCCCACCACGATGACGTCGTACCGCGACTTCAAACCGGCGCCGGAGGAAGGGGTGCTCACGGCCGCCTTGTCTCTCGCGGCGCGCGGCGGTTGGCAAGTTGGGGACGGTGGGAGAGGCCGCGCGGCGGGCGAGCGGGGGCGGGGAGGGGCGTGGGAAAGCGGGCGGATGGGGGCGCGCGAACTTGGCGGGCCGCTCGGGCCGTGCCAGGAATCAAGGCTGAGTCGGAACCCAAGAATCAGAACTCAGAACGGGTGCGAACCCCGCTCACACGCCCATGGCCCTCAAGTCCTTCACCGTCGCCAACTACCGCTCGTTCCTCCGGCCCACCACGGTGGAGTTGCGGCCGCTCACGCTGCTGTTCGGCTACAACAACTCGGGCAAGAGCGCGCTGCTGCGCGTGCTGCCGTTGCTGGCGAACTCGGTGGGGGAGCCCCGGGGCGCGCCGCTCAACCTCGACAGTCCTGCGGTCCGGGGCGCGGCCTTCCGCGAGCTGTGCAGTCAGCTCAACCCGAACCAGCGGCACATCGACTTCACCCTGGAGTGGGATGGGGCAAGCGGTCTTCGTTCGGTGCGCAGCTATCAGTTCCGGGTCCGTGAACAGCCTGGTGCTCAAGGCGAGGTAATGCCTCCCGTCGTTGAGCACTTCGACACCGAGTTTTTCGACCAGCATCAAGATAACGCCTCGTACTTCAAGGGTCGGTGGCAGCCCCGAAATGTGATGGAGCAAGCGCGCTACGATACCCGTGCGAAGTACCAAGGCCCTGAATCGGAGGAAGAGGCTGACATCCTCGATCTCGCCTTTCGCGGCATCAAGCCGAGCGCGGAGCCGACGCCTCCCGCTCATTGGATGGCGTTCACTTCCCTGGGAATGCAACTCAACGAGTTGCGAGATGAAGTTCAGTGGCTTGGCTCAATTCGCCAGCTCCCCAACAGGAGCCTGGAGTTCCGAGGGAGCGCGCCAGCCAGGCTCAAGGAAAACGGCGCGGGCGTGCTGGAAATGCTCGTCCAAGACAAGCTCCAGGGAGGCGCACTCCTCGCCACGCTCTCCGCGTGGTTCGAGAAGCACACCCGCCAGCGCTTGGAGGTCAGCGCGGTCGCCCCGCGTTACTACGCGCTCACGCTCGGGCCACTCGCGAGCCCCGGCGTCCGGGTGAACGTCATCGACACGGGCGAGGGCATGGCCCAAGTGCTTCCTGTATTGGTGGCCGCCGCCCAGGCACGCATCCAAGGCTCGGCGTCGACCCTCACCGCGATTGAACAGCCGGAGCTGCACCTTCACCCCAAGCTCCATGAGGCGCTCGCGGACTTCTTCTGCGTGACCGCCATGAGGGAAAACGCCCCCTGTGCCCTCATCGAGACGCACTCGGAGAATTTCCTCCAGGGCATCCAGCTCGCCATCGTCCAAGGTCGACTCGATCCGCAGCGGGTCGCCTTGTATTGGGTCCAGCAAATCGACGACGGCAGCAGCACGCTCGAACTCATCACGTTCAACGACAAGGGACAGCCCAGCCACTGGCCCCCCGGCGTCTTCTCCGAGGACACGGAACTGGCGCGCCGCATCCTCAAGGAGCGGTGGAAGGAGGGCACGTGAGGCTCATCATCGAGGCGCCACTCTTCGCCTCCGCGCAACTCCAACGCGATCCCTTCGCGCTCCCCACGCTCTGGCAACTCTGCTTGGACAGGACTTGCCACTACATCTCTGTGGACCCTCCAGATGCAGTGGAATTCCGTGAGTGGTTGAATGGCCTGCCAGCGCAAGGACGAGAGCGAGAGCGCATCGAATTCCTGCTCGAAGAGGGAGTACAGCGGCAAGCAAGGGACGCCTCCACGACCGTCATTCGCATCGCGGATGTGCCCGACGTCGATTGGAGTGGAAAGGTCCCGCGCTTCTCTCTTGGCACCGCGAACGCCCTGCTACGCGAGCCACTGAGCGTCGTCATCGAGGGAGTCCATGACGAGACCTTCCTCAAGGCGTCCGTGCCCTTCATCTACCGGGAGCGCTTCGAGACGTGGTCCAGGAGCAGATGCTTCAAGCTGGAGCACCGGGGCGGCATCCAGAATCTGCGTCACGTTCTCGCCAAGGAAAATCTGACCCCCGAGTTGTGCCTGCGCCTGTTCGTCATGCTCGACAGTGATGCACGCAAGCGAGGGGAACCCTCCTCGGACTCCAGACGACTCGCGAACACCTGCGCCCACCATGGACTGCCGCACCATCAGCTTGAGCGTAGGGCCATTGAAAATTACATCCCCGAGCCCGCCCTCAAGCATTGGCTCGGGCAGCAACATGCTCGGGATTTCGATGAAAAATGGCTCGCCAAGCTTCATGCGTTCCGCTCCTTGTCGGAGGAGCAACGTCACCACTACAACATGAAGCACGGGTTGAAGAAGGACCGAAAGTCCGCAGAGGGAGTCGCAGACATTTTTGAGCCGCTCATCGCACAACAGCCAGACAAGGCGGCATTGTTGGAGGAGGGCTTCAGTTCCATCGTGGCCCGCGCATTCCACGAGCGCATTGAGGAAAACGCGTTCACGGAAGATGGACAGCGCCCCGAGTTGATGCGGCTGTTCGAAACGATGCTGCGCGCCGCCTGAGCACAAGGAAATCCGATCATGGCGACCCCGTCCTATCTGAGTGAGCCTCAAATCCAGTCCCTGGCCCGTCTGCTCCAGGAGATCATGGAGGGCAACCTGCGCCTGCCCCTGTTCCAGCGGGACTTCGTCTGGAACGACAGTCAGCGCCTCGAACTCCTCAATAGCGTGCGCGACGGCATCCCGATGGGCAGCGTCCTCATCTGGCGCACCGCCACCCGGCGCCTGGAGTGCTTTCAGGCTATTGGTCCCTACCGGCTCCCCGAGCGTCCTCCCATCGAGGGCCTCATGCACAGCTACCTCTTGGATGGCGTCCAGCGGCTCAGTACTCTTCTCGGGAGCATCCATCCGCGTGTCGTGGGTAGCATACCGGAACCCATTGAGCGCAGCATCGGGCGCGGGTCGAGTTGGGATCTTTATTACGACCTGGAGGAGCGCACGTTCCTGGTTCACGAGACGGATGAACCGCCTCCCGCGACGTGGCAGCCGCTCTGGTTGACACTCGATGGCATCGGGCTGCTGCGCTTCCAGCGAGAACTGGCGAAGCAGCCCGACGCCGAGCGGCTCATCCAGGCATCCGACGAGTTGGTGAGCGCGTTTCGCGACTACAAGATTCCCGTGCTCGCCATCGTGACCGAGGACCTGGAGCACGCCACGCGCATCTTCCACCGCATCAACAGTCGGGGCACGCCCATGGGTGAGTTCCACATGATGCAGGCGCTGACCTGGAACGAGAAGTTCGACCTGCGTGAGCGGTTGACCGCCGCCAAGGCCCTCATCAAGGAGTCGAGTTGGGCGCCCGAGCCGGACGAGGATCTGTTCCTCGATGTCTGCAAGGTTTCGCTCGACTTGAGTCTCTTCGAGGAGAACGTCGAGACGCTCGGCAAACAGCTCGCGGCGAATCCCCGCCTCTTGGATGACGCCATCGACAATCTGCACGAGGCGGTCCGCTTCCTGCAGCGCAAGTGCGGAGTCCTCTCCGCCGAACTGCTCCCCTCCCGCTACCAGCTCATCCTCCTCGCGGAGGCCATGCGTGTCTGGAGGATCTCGGGCAAGCCCTTGTCAGAGGTCACACCGCACATCATCCGCTGGTTCTGGCTGACCACCTATGGAGGTGTCTTCCGCGCGGTCAACCGGAACAAGCTCAACCGCTTGTTGCGGAATGTCCGGAGCCTCGCGAGCGGGGAGACATGTTTCGCCGCGGCAGGAACGTCCATGGCCGTCGAACCGCTCCCCGAGCGCTTCCATTACCGGTCCGCCCGTTCCAAGGCCCTGGCGATCCGCTTGGCGGAATTGAGGCCTCGCGACGCCGACGGCCGACCCATAGACAACCCTCTCGCACTGCTAGCCCGGCATGGCGCGGATGCCATCGTTCCACTTGTTCGTGGGCGCCCCGAAAGCGCCAATCGCATCATCGTGCGGCCACAGGAGGCCGAGGCCATCCGCAGCCTGCTTGCCCGAAGACCCATTGTGGCCGACAAGGACTTCCTGGCCAGCCACGCCATCACACCAGCGGCACTCCGAGCGATTGAAGAGCACGACATCGAGGGCTTCCTGATGGAGCGCCAACAAACCCTGGCGGAGTTGGACGCTCACTTCATCGACCCATTCGTCGAGGAAGACGCACGATACGCTCTCGCCGAGGACGCTCTGATGCCGTTCTAACCACGATCTCCACGGGCAGGTGACGCGGGTCCAAGGGCCGCGTCCAGTGGGTCATCCAGGTGCCGAACCGTGGCGCTCGGCATCCGCGGTCGTGGACCGTGGACGCACGCGCACACGACGCGCTAAGTCACCCCGCCCATATGACCTCAAGAAAAAAGCGGGAGTGGGCGCGCGTCTTCCTCAGTGCCAGTCGCCTCGGGATCAGCGGGCCGAGACTCCTCCTCTTCTCCGTCACGTGCGCGCGGGAGATGGGCACCGTGGGGCTCGTGCTCCTGGCGCTGCGGGTCGTGCTGCGGACCACCTCCACCCGAAGCGGTGGGCGGAGGATGCGCCCGGTGTGGCACCTGCCTCGCGCCGTGTGGGCGCTCGCCGGGGGCCTCGCCGTCTGGGTCCTGCTCGCGCTCGGCGACAGTGGGGCGCCGCGAGCGATGTGGGCCTGGGAAGTGGAGGACGCCGAGGTGCCGGAGTGGCTCCTCACCAGCCCGGGTGACGCCGGCGTGGTGGCGAAGAAGATGCCGTCCAAACGCATGAAGGGGCAGCAGGCCGCCCCTTGTGGCACCGCACCCGTGCAGGTGCTGCTCAACGATGCCTGCTGGATCGAGGCGGTGTCACCGCCTCCGTGTGGCGACCTCTACGAGTACGAGGGGCGCTGCTACATCCCCGTCGTCGAGAGGAAGCGCCCCCTCACCAGCGTGACCGAGTAGCCGGCCTACCCGAGCTCCACGAGCAGGTGGTGCAGGTCGGCGAGCGCCGCGTCCACCTGATCATCCAGGTGGCGGGGGGTGAGGCGCGCCTCGTGGAAGTGGGCCTCGGCCTCCATGTCGACCAGGAGCTGGTGCAGGTCCTCCAGCACCTCGCTCACCTGGGTCCCCAGGGCCTCCGGGCCGTGCCAGTCGGCGAGCGCCGAGACGTGGCGCTCGGGGGCCGGGGACACGGGGAGGGCGGGGTGGAAGGCGGCGGCATCGACGGTGTCACGCATGAAGAAGAATCTCGGGGGCGAGCGGCGGGAGTTACAGGAAAACGGTCTTGTCGTAAACCTATGACAAAACGGTTCTCCTGGAAGTCCGCCCAATGACGGATGGCCCGGGTTGGGCCTTCCGGGGCCTACCCTATCCGTTCCCCCTGACGCCAGGTCCCACCGGCTATTCACGGCGGGTGCTTCACGGCGCGAGCGCGGCGTTCCACACGTCCTTCACGCCGCCCACGTGGTCGAAGGCGCAGTGGCCCAGGTCGGGCAGGCGCGTCTCGGTGAGGGGGAAGGCGCGCTCGCGGTAGAAGGCGACCGAGGCCTCGATGTCCGCGAGGTAGTCGTCCTTCGTCCCGTAGGTGTAGACGAGCTTCGTGGGCCCGAGCGCGCCGGGCTGGGCGGGGTTCCACGCGAGCGCGCCCGTCCACGAGGCCTCGCCGCCGCAGGCGAGCGCGTAGACGGCGGGGTAGCGCTGGCCGTAGCGCGGCAGGAAGCTCGCGGTGAGGAACACCGAGCCGCCCGAGGAGCCCCCGAGCAGGAGCGGCGCGTCGTTGAGGATGTCCCAGCCCGCGCGCACCTCCTCGATGACCTTGACCAGCGCGGCGGCGCCGGCGCCCTCCAGGTCGCGCTCGGAGGGGGGGGCCTCGTCGGTGCAGGCGGTGAGCGAGGGCCGGGTCCACCAGGCGCAGCCGTTGAGCGCGCGCGCGGCGATGTAGAGGGTGCCGTGGGTGGCGGCCCAAGGGGCGTGGGCACGCGGGGCGGTGTCGTTGGTGTAGGTGCGCGCGCCATCCCCGTGCAGGTAGACGGCCAGGTGCAGGGGGGCCTCGGGGGAGGCGGCCACGGGCTCGAAGATCTTCAGCTCCACGCCGGCCACCTCGGCCACGCAGTAGGCGTAGGTCTGCCCGCCGGAGGCGAGGGTGCCCGTGCGCGCGCAGGGCAGCTTGCCACTGCCGCGCGAGCTCTCCGGGCCGGTGGCGGGCGGGGTGCCGGCGTCGGTGCCGGCGTCGGTGCCGGCGTCAGAGCCGGCATCGGGCGAGGCGGGCGGGGTCCCCGCGTCGGCGGGAGCCGGGGTCTCCGGGCCCGGGGCGGGGGAGGGGTCGGGGGAGCAGGCGGAGAGGGACAGCAGCAGCAGGGACGCGCGAAGCGAGGGGGACATGGCGGCGACGCTAACCCGGGGCCCCCACGGGGGCGGAAGGGCCTGGCGGTGGAGCGGGCCCGGCGCCTCGCCCAGCCGCCAGCCGCGCCTCCCAGGGGCCTCAGCGCGCGAGGGCGTGGTGCAGATCCGCGTGCCAGGCGGGTGGCAGGCGCGCGAGGGGCGGACTCGCGGCGGGGGTGGGGGTGGCCAGGGCGCGCTGCAGGGCGAGGTCCCCCACGAGGAAGCCGCCGGCGAAGAGCGCGGCGGGGGCCCCGGCCGGGCGGCGCGCGAGCTCCGACGCGGTGCCCAGCCGCAGGTTGAAGACACGCGTGCCGCCGGGCACCCGCGCCACGGAGACCAGGCGCGCGGGGCCCGCGTCCGTGCGCACCGTGTCCCCGGGGTGCAGCGCGCCGGCGGCCACCCCGCCGCCGTCCGGGAGGAGCACGGGGTGGCGCTCGGTGAGGCGCAGCACGTGGCCGGCGCTGTCGCGCAGCAGCACCAGGGGCTCGGGCTCCTGGCCCCGGCTCACGTCCGTCACGGTGAGCACCGCGCCGAGCGTGTCCGCGCGCACGCGGTCCCCCGGGCGCACGTCCTCCACGGGCACGCCGCGGCCATCGGCGAGGGTGATGGGGGTGCCCTCGGCGAGGCAGCCCTCGTGGAAGACGAGCCGGCGCGCGCCCGGGGCGCGGCGGTCGAGCGCGTCCGAGAGGAAAAAGGGCTCGAGCGTGGCGGTGCCGTCGGCGTCCTCGCACCGGGCCTCGCCCACCAGGGTGAGGCTCAGGCTCAGGGGGGCGTCGCGCAGCGCGGCGGCCTCGCAGGCGGGGGCGTCGGGCAGGTCCTCGTTGAGCAGGGTGGAGGGCGCGGCGAGGAAGTCCACCGGGCCCGAGACGAGGCCCGTGGGCAAGAGGCCGCGGGGATCCTGCGCGGGCACGCAGGTGGCGCCGCGCGCGGTGTCCAGGAGCTTGAGGCGGGCGGCGGTGTAGCGCGCCACGGTGCACGGGCCGCCCGGGCGGGCGCCGGGGGACAGGCGCGCGCGCACGGGGAGCAGCAGGTGGCGCGGGTCGGGCGGGGTGGTGAAGGGCCAGTAGTCCTGGGCGCTGAAGCGGCCGGGCGCGTCGGGCAGGGCGGCGGCGAGCCCGGTGGGCTGGGCGGTGAAGGGCTCGGGCACGCCGTCGGTGAGCGTCACCTGGGCGTAGTCGCAGTCGGTGCCGCCGCGCGCCTGGCACAGGAGCACCTCCTCGCCCGCGCCCGGCACGAGCGCGCGCGGGTGCACGAGGCCGTGGCCTCCGTCGGGCCGCAGCGCGAGCGAGTGCCGCGCCACCGCATAGGAGACGAAGTCGCGGCCGCTCCGGGCGTCCGAGGCGAGCGCGAGCGACTCCACGCGCAAGAGGTGGCCGTCGGCGGGCGCGGCCGGCACGTCCACGGCCACGTCGAGGAAGTCCGTGCCCCCGGCGAACTCCTCGCCCGCGCGCGAGGCGAGCACGGTGCGCGTCGAGTCGTCCCGGGGCGCGTCCTGGGCGATGAGGTCCGCGAAGACGTAGTCCGCGCCGCCCAGGCAGCTCACGCGCACGGACACGGGGAAGACGAGCGCCTCGCCGGAAGGGGAGGGGAGGGCGGGGCGCAGCAGCAGGGCGTGGTCGCACCACAGGCCGGCCTCGCTCGGCGCGGGGCTCCGGGCGCGCGCGGCGGCGAGCCGGCGGAAGAGCTCCGGCGCGGAGCGGGGCGTCTTGCCCGCGGCCTGGAGCCGGCGCAGGAGGAAGGCCCGGTGCGCCTCCTGGCCCAGGTCCAGCGAGACACTCGCGCGGCCCGTGCCCCGCGTGGCGGCGGCGTACCAGGCCTCCAGCCGCCGCGCGTCCTCCAACACCTCACGCGCCGCGGGGGCCTGGGTGGGCGAGCGCAGCGCGCCGCTCCAGCCCGCCGTGAGCACCAACAGCACCCCCCAGCCCATCACAGACACTCCGGATGCCCGGGCAATCTTTCTCATCATCGCACCCCCCGATAGACAGACGACTCCTTCCCACTAACAGGGAAAATTCCGTGTCTCAAGCACGAGCAAGGGAAGTGCGGACAAACCCGCAATCACGGAACCCCCGGGTCTGTATTGTTTCGAGGGCCCGAATCCCTTTCAATGGGTTTCACGAGGGGGGGGCGGTGGTCACCGGGATGCCGCGGAAGCGCCGACGCCTGTCCCGGGCCCTCCTCTCGCGCCGTCGAGCGGCGAAGTGCTGTCGAGCCTCACCAACGTCCCAGAATCCGTCCAGGAGTCATCCCCAATGATGAACCAGAACCAGGGTCAGGGTGCGCGGTTTGTGCGAAACGTGGTCGTGGGCATGCTGCTGTCGCTGATGCCGGGCATGAGCCAGGCGGCCGGTGGGCGTCAGGGATTGGGACTGCCCGCGGTGGTGAGCTGCCCGCTGGGCTCGGTGACCACGAGCTTCTCGCCGGGGCTGCGCCAGCAGTCCCAGGACGTGACGGTGGCCACGCAGTCCTCCTTCAACAGCTGCCTCACGGTACTGGGCGAGCCGGTGGTGTGGGCCACGGCCATCGAGCACACGGCCCGGCGGGGCCAGTCCTGCGGGCTGACGCGCCTGGGACAGGCCTCCGAGACGACGCTGAGCTGGAACACGGGTGAGACGTCCGAGCTCACCTTCTCGCTCTACGCGGTGGACGTGCAGGGCCTGCTCACCGTGGAGACGTACAACGGCGTGGTGACCGAGGGCAAATACGCCGGGGCCACGGCGGTGCGCACCATCACGTATGTGAATACGGACTTCATCGGCGGCTGCCTGTCGGTGGAAGGCCTGACGCAGGCGCATGGCATCTCCAACCTCGTGCTGACGCTGCTGTAGTCCGCGCGGCCCCGGCCTGAAACCAGACACCCGCCACCGGAGGGGGGGTGGGTGTCTGGGCCGGGCTTGGCGGCTACAGCGGGACGATGACCCACCGGGACGTGGAGCGGGTGACCTCGCACGCGGTGGACTCCAGGGCCGCGCGCCGGGACAAGTGGCGCGGCACCAGCACGCCCGTGGTCTCGTCTTGCTGGAACACCTGATCAATCACATGACAACTGCCGCCCTGGAAGGTGCCGCCCGGAGAGAGCACCAGGTGCTGGGTGAGCAGGTTGTAGGACAGCTCGAAGGCGCCCGCGCCCTGGCACGGCACCAGCGAGGGCGCGAGGACACAGTCGCCGCCGAGCATGCTGATGAGTTGGCGATCCTGATAGCGCCAGCGCTGGGCGGCGGGCGCGTCGTCCCAGGCACACGGCTGGCCCTCGGCCACGCCGTCCACCACGGTCAGACAGAGCGAGTAGCCCACGTTGACGAGCAGGAACTCCCGCTCGGGCAGGGGAAAACCCCCCGCGGGGAGCATGGCGGACGGCTCCCGGGGACTGGCCCCCACCGCCGCCGCACCCAGGACACACATCACCGACAGACACGACACCAGCTTGGACGGACTCATGGAATGACAGGCTCCTCCTCTTCGCGTGACGTCTGGGAAGAACATGGGACTCGCCATTCCCCGGGCAAGCCGGACACCGGGTGGGGCCTCGGGGGCGGACATCCCCCTGCCCCCGGGGGTCCGGCTTGCATGGCACGGGGCCCGCGCGGCGTCCGACGGGCGGCGCCGCCATGGCCCCCGAGGGCACTCAGTCGAGGAAGCGGCGCCCCCAGCGGCGAGCGGTGCCTGGAGGACAGCCATGCCAGACGCGGGTCTCGGGGCAGGGCAGCAGCCAGGGCTCGAGCACCCGCGCCAGCTCCCGGTACGCGGGCAGCGTGTCCCCGCGCGCGATGTCACCCGCCTCGGGCACGGGGCCCAGCGCCACCAGCGCCCGCCCCCCGTCCAGCGCCTGCACCGTGGTGCCGGGCGCGTGCAGCCGCGCGCGCAGGGCCTCCGGGCCGCCCACCCGTCCGAGCACCTCGGGCCCCAGGAAGTTGAGCCAGTGCACCCCGTCCACCCGCACCCCCAGGTGCCGCTCGCCGTGCGTCACGTCCAGGCCCGGGTGGCGCAGCGCCTCCTCGTGGATGGCGGCCTCCTCCAAGCCCCACACGTTGGGCGAATAGAACGCCAGTCCCGCGTGCCCCGACGCATAGGGCAGGAGCGAGGCCAGGCGCTCCATCAGCGCGCGCGAGGCCTCGGCGCCATGCGCCTCCAGGAACTCGGTGGGCCAGGAGAAGCTCACCAGACTCATCGCGTCCGGCTCCGGTGTCCGCCACGGCAGGCGCGAGCCGTAGAAGAAACCGTAGCCACTCAAGCCCTGGGCTCCGCCCAAGAGGTCCACCCGACGCTCGAATTGCTCCTTGAGGTAGGGGCGGACCTCCTCGTCCTCCAGGTCATCGAGGAACCGCGGCCCACGCGGTGGCGCGAGCATCGATCGAATCCGTGGCCAGTCCTCCGAGGTCAGCGTGTTCGGCTCGTAGCCCAGGAAGTATTCACTGAACACCTCCTGGGTCGAACCCACCGCCTCCAGATAAACATCGAGCGCATGGCCGACCGCGCTCGCCAGGTCCTGATGGTCGAAGGGCAAGTGCAACACGAGTCGGATGACTTCGCGGTGCACGAGGTGTCGTCCATCCGGGCCCGTGGCTTCGTGGCGGATTCGAGGATACGGGCGGGTCATCGACTGATTCCCAGTTGAGGTGTGACGAGCGCCCGTCGTGAATCCTCCGTGAGGCGGCGATACTTGTCCAACTTCTCCTGAAGTGTCCGGTTCATCTCGCCCAATGGATTGCTCTTGCTCGCCGACGTGCAAGGAAAGAGGAAGTCATACAGGTACTGGATCCGGTTCGCGTCACGTCCTAGATGAAGGACGATGTCTGGCCGCAGGGAGCCCGCGAGGGTCTGCGTCAAATGGAACGCGCCCGTCGCTGGATCTTGGCGATAGCCAGGCTCCCGCGTGAAGTGTTCGGAGAAGTCGCGCCCGAGTTCCCGCTCGACACAAGCGAATGCCACCGCATGCTTCAGCTTTCCAAGCTCCATCGCCCGTAGGACTTCACGTCCCTTGGAGTCATGGCCCACCACGCGATTGCACTCCCGGTCATCCGGAGCCCTGCCCGGGCCGTACTCGCGCTCGTTGACCTGGAAGTCCGCCTCCCGGGCGCACGCCACCAACACCGCCTCCACCCGCGCCACCTCGGCCTCGTCCAGGAAGTCCTTGAGCGTCAGCAAGCCCCGCACCGCCTGGGCCGCCCGCACCACCGCCGGCGCGGGGGTGAGCCACACCTCCCCACCCGCCGCGGGCGCCAGGCACCCGGGGCTCAGCACGCACGACTGGGACTGGAGCCCGGGGGCGCACCCCACCGCGAGCCCTCCGCCGACCCACAGCCACAGGCGTCTCGTTCTCGGCATCCCCTACAGCTTCGCCCCCGGGAACCGACTCAGTCGAGGAAGCGGCGCCCCCAGCGGCGGGCGATGCCCGGAGGACAGCCGTGCCAGACCCGGGTCTCGGGGCAGGGCAGCAGCCAGGGCTCGAGCACCCGCGCCAATTCCCGGTACGCGGGCAGCGTGTCCCCGCGCGTGACGTCACCCGCCTCGGGCGCGGGGCCCAGCGCCACCAGCGCCCGCCCTCCCTCCAGCGCCTGCACCGTGGTGCCGGGAGCGTGCAGCCGCGCGCACAGGGCCTCGGTGCCGCCCACCCGTCCGAGCACCTCGGGCCCCAGGAAGTTGAGCCAGTGCACCCCGTCCACCCGCACCCCCAGGTGCCGCTCGCCGTGCGTCACGTCCAGACCCGGGTGGCGCAGCGCCTCCTCGTGGATGGACGCGACCTCCGGGCCCCACACGTTGGGCGAATAGAACGCCAGTCCCGCGTGCCCCGACGCATACGGCATCAGCGCGGCCAGGCGCTCCATCAGCGCGCGCGAGGCCTCGGCGCCGTGCGCCTCCAGGGACTCGGTGGGCCAGGAGAAGCTCACCAGACTCATCGCATCCGGCTCGGGCGTCCGCCACGGCAGGCGGGCCCAGTAGAAGAAGCCGTACCCGGCGCCGCCCGTCAGTTCCACGCAGCGGTCGAACTGCTTCTTCACCCGGTGCCGCACGAAGGGCTCCTCCGGGATGTCGTCCAGGAAGCGCGGCCCCGTCGGAGGCGCCAGCATGGAGCGGATGAAGTCCCAGCCCTCGCCCTCGAGCGGAAACACGTCGTCCTCGCCCTCGACATCACGCCAGTCGGACAGGCCTTCGGGTCCCCTCCCGAGGGCGTCGAGGTAGACGTCGAGCGCGTGGTTCACGCCCGCCGCCACGTCCGCGTGATCGAAGGGCAGGTGCAACACGAGCCGGAGCACCTTCATCGGCTGATACCCAGTTGAGGTGTGACGAGCGCGCGGCGGCTCTCCGGGCAGCGCATCGCCAAGCCCCCGGGGCTCAGCACGCACGACTGGGACTGGAGCCCGGGGGCGCACCCCAGCCCCAGTCCCAGGAGTACCCCCCCGAGCCCCCGCCTCACGGCGCGGTGGGTGTCTTCACTCCGGCGGCCGGGGGCGCGGAGGCCTTGGTCCGGGCGCCCTCGAAGTCGCCCGCCTTCACCACCGTCACCTGCTTCCAGTCGAGCCGCTTGCCCAGGGCCGCGCGTATGTCCGCCGGCTTGAGCGCGGCCATGCGCTTCTCGAAGGCCTCGTCGAACGCCAGCGTGCGCCCGTAGTACAGGTACGCCGCGAGCGTGCGCGCCAGGCCGCCGTCGTCCGCGCGCGCCGTGCGCCGGTACTCCAGGAGCCCCGCGCGCGCCTTGTCCACCTCCTCGGCGGTGAAGCCCTGGTCGAGCACCCGCTGCAGCTCCTCGCGCACGGCCGTCTCCAGCCGCTCGGCGTTCTGCGGCGCGTAGATGGCGTACGTGGAGAACAGGCCCACCGGGTCCAACACCCCCGCGCTCAGGGAGCTGCTCACCGTGTAGGACAGGCCGTCCTTCTGCCGCACGCGCGTGGCCAGGCGCGAGTTGAGAAAGCCCCCGCCGAGCACGAAGTTGCCGAGCACCAGCGCCGGGTAGTCCGGGTCGTCATCGCGCAAGTCCAGCCCCTGGCCCGCGAGGAACAGGGCGTTGGCCTTGTCCGGCGTCTCCACCACCTGGCCCGCCACGCCCCGCTGGTAGGGCCGGGCCTCCACGCGCGCGTAGGGCGCCGGGCTCTTCCAGTCCCCAAACAGCGCGCCCACCTGCTTCACCAGGGCCTCGGGCTCGAAGTCGCCCACCGCGGCGAGCTCGCCCTTGGACGCGCCGTAGAAGTCGCGGTGGAAGGCGCGCACCTGCTCGAGCGTCACCGCCTGCACGTCCGCGAGCGACTCCTCCACCGAGTCCACGTGGTAGGGGTGCCCCTTGGGGTAGGGCGACAGGGCCCGGTAGAAGGCCGTGCGGCCGCGCACCGTGGGCTCGCTCTTCTGCGACTCGAGCGACGCGAGGCGCTCCTGGCGGAGCAGCTCGAACTCACGCGGCTCGAACGCGGGCTCGCGCAGCACCTCGGCCACGAGCGCCAGCACCTCGGGCAGGCTCTGCGTGGGCGCCTCCACCCAGACCGTGGCCCCCGTGGCCCCGCCCTCCACGCCCACCCGGGCCCGGAGCCGGTCGAACGTGTCGCGCAGCTCCTGGCGCGAGTGCTTCCGGGTGCCGCGCATGAGCAGCGAGCCGGCCAGGTCCGCCGCGGTGTCCCGGCCCTGGAGCGCCTGCTCGGTGCCCCAGCGCAGCGCGAGCGACACGTTCACCATCTCCCCGCGCGTCTTCTTGGGCAGGAGCGCGAGCTGCAGGCCCCCCAGGGTGGAGCGCGTCACGCGCCGCTCGATGTTCGCGGGCGAGGGGTCGAACGCCTCGCCGGCGACGACCGCGCCCCGGCCCTGGTAGCCCTGGAGCATGGCGGTGAGGTCCACGCGCGGCGGCATGGGGGCGCGGTCCGGCTGGGGCGTGGGGATGAACTCACCGAGGGTGCGGTTGCTCTGCTTGAGATACTGCGAGGCCACGCGCGTGACGTCCTCGGGGGTGACGGCCTCGATGCGGTCGCGGTGCAGGAAGAGCAGGCGCCAGTCACCGGCGGCGGCCCACTCGGACAGCTGGATGGCGGCGCCCTCCGAGTCGCGCAGGAGCAGCTCCACGGACTTGAGCAGGGACGTCTTGGCGCGATTGACCTCGTCCGGGGTGAAGGGCGTGGCGGCGGCGTTCTCCGCGGTGGCCAGCAGCGCCTCGCGCGCGGCGTCGAGCGACTGGCCCTCGCGCACCTCGGCGGACAGCGTGAGCACGCCCGGGTCGTGCAGCTGCAGGTTGTAGGCGCTCGCGCTGGTCGCCTTCTTCGTCTCCACGAGCGCCTTGTACAGGCGGCCCGAGGGGGTGTTGCCCAGCGCGTGGGTGAGCACGTCGATGGCGGCGAAGTCCGGGTGGGCGCCCTCGGGCACGTGGTAGACGGCGCTGAGGGCGCTCACGTCGCCCACGCGGCGCAGGGTGACGCGGCGCTCGCCGTCCTGGGTGGGCTCCTCGGTGTAGGTGACCGGCAGGGGCTCCTTGGGGACGGGCACGCGGCCCAGGGTGGCGCGCGCGTCGGCGAGCGCCCGCGCCGGGTCGAACTGGCCGGCGATGACGAGCAGGGCGTTGTCCGGCCGGTAGTAGCGCTTGTAGAAGGCCTGGAGCCGCTCGATGGGCACGTGCTCCAGGTCGGCGCGCGCGCCGATGGTGGGCTTGCCGTAGTTGTGCCAGGCGTAGGCGGCGCTCATGACGCGCTGGTTGAGGATGCGCTGGGGGCTGTTCTCGCCGCGCTCCAGCTCGTTGCGCACCACGGTCATCTCGCTGTCCAGGTCCTTCTGGGCGATGAAGCTGTGGCGCATGCGGTCCGCCTCGAAGCCGAGCGCCCAGCGCAGGTTGTCGCCCGAGGCGGGCAGGGTCTCGTAGTAGTTGGTCCGGTCGAGCCAGGTGGTGCCGTTGGGGCGGGCGCCGCGCTGGGTGAGGGCCTGGGGCACGTTGGGCGTGGTGGGCGTGCCCTTGAACATCAGGTGCTCGAGCAGGTGCGCCATGCCCGTCTCGCCGTAGCCCTCGTGGCGCGAGCCGACGAAGTAGGTGAGGTTCACCGTGACGGTGGACTTGGTGGGGTCCGGGAAGAGCAGCACCCGCAGGCCATTGGGCAGGCGGTACTCGGAGATGCCTTCCACGCTCGTGACGGGGGCGGGCGGGGCGGACGCCGGCGCGGCCTTGGAGGGAGCGGCCTTGGAGGCGGGCGCCTGGGCGAGCGCGGGGGCGGCCGCGAGCAGCAGGCCGAGGACGAGGAGGCGCGGGCGGGACAGCAGGGGCATGCGGGGGCCTCGAAAGGGACGGGGGGGGAAGCCTGGACGACGAACGAAACCTACCAACCCGAGGCCCCCGGGGTGTGTTCCCGTGTGCGCGCCCGAGGCCCTACAAGGCGTGGGGATCCAGGTCCCGGCCCTCGAACTGTCCGAGGGCCCACAGCGCCTCCTGACGAAGGGTCCACAGGCTCGCCGCGGCGGTGTCCGTGGCGGCGATGAGGCGCAGCCGGGGCAGACAGCGCGCATCGCCGAGCGCGGTGAGGGCGTAGATGCACCAGAAGCGGACCTCGGGCTCGGGGTCCGCGAGGCCCCGGTGGAGCGCGTCGAGCAGGCGCGCGTCGCGGCGGCGGGGACGGCGGCGGGAGGAGAGGCGGGGGAGGTGGATGCCGAGGCCCTCGGCGGCGAGGGCGCGCAGCAGGGCGGGCGCGTGGGGGTCGGCGAACACGCGCCCGAGCAGGGCGAGGTGCCAGGGGGCGAGGCGGGCGGTGAGGAACTCGTACAGCGCGGTCAGGCGGGTGGACAGGTCGGCGGAGGAGCGGACGACGCGGACGAGCCGCCGCATGCCGACGCGGGAGCGCGCGAGCCGCTGTCCGGCGGTGGTGGGACTCAGCTCGGGGTCTCCGCTCGCGAGGGCGCGCACGAGGCGGTCGAGGTGGGCGGGCGGCACGTCGCGCCGCCAGTGCCGGTGTCGGGTCACGAGGGCTCCCGGGGCGCGTGAGGCCGGGCGATGAGGCCCGCGCGGTCGAGCAATTCGCGCACGCGGGCGGTGAGGGCCACGTGCTCGGGACTGGCCGCCGTCATGCGCTCGGGGGACAGGGTGAGCAACCAGCCCTGGGTGCCCACGGGCTCGATGCGCACGGGCGCGGGCAGCGGTGGCACCGTGCCCAACCTCCGCGACACGTACGTGAGCCAGCCCACGCGCGTCTCCCGCTCTGGCCCCTCCACGAGTCGCAGCATCTCCAGGGACGAGGCCGTCACGAAGTTTGGATCCCAAGCCGTCACCAGACTCGTGACGATTCGCGCCAGGACGGGCGCGCTCAACAGCCGCTCATGGACGGGGCCATCCCTGGGCGGCTCCAACAGGCAGTAATTGTGGCCCTCTGGGTAGTACGCGCCACAGTGGAACTCCAGCCTCGTGTCCTCCTTCCGCGCGTTGAATACGCCGGTCAGGAAGCCCAGGTCCTCAAGCACCTTCCGGCCAACACTGCTGCGGTTGCGTCCCGACAACATCAACCGCTCCAAGTCATCCACGCTCTGGATGGGATGACCGGGGAGCCCCGGGGGAGCCTTCTTTCCCACTCGATACCACTGGGCGAAGGAGGGGTCACATTCAGCGAGCAGGCGCAGGAAGAGTTCCGAGCGTTGGGCACACGCCCGCGCCGTCTCCTGACGAGGTCCCCAGTAGGCCCCCACGAAGTAATGCTCGCTCATGCGGGCTTTCTAGCGCGTTGGCGGCGTGTGGCGAACCTGGATGCTGCTCCAACCACGGAACTCGAATGTGGCGCGAAGGAAGTTCGCGAACTCCACTTCGGCCACATGCCACACCAGCGGAATGCCCAAGCGTTGGGAAACCTTCCACTGCGCCTCCGCTTGCTTCAACACGCCCTTGAGCCCCTTGCCTCGCGCGAACCACGGTTGGGCCGTGCCGCCCTTCTCCAGGAACTTCTTGTAGCTGCCGCCCTTGGCCTCCAGGAGTTCCACGCCGTTGAAGCCGTCGAACTCCACCTCGCCCACCCGGTACACCCGCCACGCCGGCTGGCCCGTCACCTGCTCCTGGTAGTCCAGCGCCTGCGCCGACTCCGTCGTCGGCGTCTGGTGCACCCACCGCCCCGGTCCCGCGCGCGATGGTGTCTCTCCGGGCCGAGCCATGTGCACCACCGAGAGCGCGCCCACTCCCAGCACCGCCGCACCTGCCTCCACGCCCGCCACGCTCCGCGCCAGCACCAGCTCGCCCTGAGCCGTCAGCTCCAGCCCCAGCCCGCCCAGCCGTCCCGCCGCGACCTCGCCTCCTCCCACCAGCATCACCACGTGCGTGGACAGCCTCGCCGCCTCGCGGAGCTGCGCCTCTCGGGGCAGGGCGCCGTAGCGCTCGAAGTACGCGGGTGACGCCAGCAGCAGTCGCGCCACCGTCCTGGGCAGCAGCGCCAGGTCTTCCGCTGTCCGTACGGGGTGGAGCACCGTGTGCCCGAGCGCCCGTGCCATCTCCCCCACGGCGTCCTCCGCGCCATCCAGCGCCGCGTTGAGCCAGTCGCGCCCCAGGCCCACCTCTCCCCACGGAGGCCCGGGCTCGCGTCGCAGTACCGCGTTCACCGGGTAGAGCACCCCGCCACGTGACGCGTAGAAGTCGCCCACCACGAGCCGGCCCACCCGCCACTCCCCGTCCACCAGCTCCAGCCGGCCCAGGGAGTGCAGCGGCTCACCCGTGAGTGCCGCCACCCAAACGCCGTCCGGCCGAACCACGCCCACCTGCTCGAAGCGCCTCGCCCGGCGCCGCAGCTCTCCGGGCGCCACGGCCTCGCCCCCCTCCAGCGCCTCGGTCAGCAGCCACGCCAGGGCCCGGCGCGGCGCGAAGCTGCGCTGGGTTACGCGCGCCCGTGCCACCTGGCCGAGCAGTTCCCGCGCCCGCGCCACGGTGAGGGGCCGCCCCGGCGCGTGCCACGCCTCGGGGTCGAGCCCACTGGCCGCTTGCAGCACCTGGAAAGCGTCCGGTCTCGCCTCGTCCTCAGCGGCGCCTCCCGCGCCCAGGTCCGTCGCGCACCCGCTCGCCAGCAGGAGCGCCAGCACCCACCCGAGCCACCAACCTCCACGACCCTTCACGTCTGGAAATGACTCCACGCGCTTGAGCCCGCCAAACCCGCTGAGGTGGAACGACGCGGACGCGGTCTATCCCGGGAGCTTGTCGACCGCCTCGAAGAAGCGTTTCAACGACTCATGGCCGTGCGTTTCCGAGTACAGGATCACCACCGAATCGCCACGGATGAGCGCCTTGTAGCGCGTCCGGATCTTCGTCTTCAGGAGATAGGGTTGTGGTTCGGCGGCGAGCTGGGCATAGACGCGATTCGCGGCCGCTGGATCCTGGAAGGTGACGGCCACAAGCCCGAGATGCAACGAGCGGGAGTCGCCGGTCTCACTGACTTGCAGTTCCTTCCAACGAATGTGCGCATTCGCGGGAAACACGTCCCGGCCAAAGCTCCTGCCCAGGAAGTCCCGCTTGTCGTCTGTCTTCGAGCGGTATTCACACACACGGTAGTCCGACCAGGAACGCGATGCGGTCTCGATGAAGTCGGCGGCGAACTGGTCGAGCAGAGCGGAGGCCGAGTCCTCCTGTCGAGGAGCCGCCGTGACCAATAACGGAAGGAGGAGCAGCGCGGCGACGATTGAGTGGGTCATGCGCGGCCCCCTACCACCGCTCGAGGGCGGGCCGTTTCGCCTGCTCGTAGGAAATCGACAGCTGGCCCGAACTTCCGATCTCCAGGAGTTGCTCCCCACGTTGGGTCTTCGAGGAGCCCGACAGGGAGATGATCAGGTCATTGAAGGAGTCAAAGCCTTGCGGCCCGTTGCAGATCTCCACACAACCGATCGAGGCGTATTCCTCGATCGAGGGGTCGTCCGGGCCATCGTGGATCAAGAAGCTGTCGTACACCTGCCAGGCGCCTTTCTCCAAGGAATCGGCGGAGTGGACGGTATAGGTGGGAATCCACTTCTTGATGACATGCGTCTGTTTGTCGGCCAGTCCAACCACCTTGGGCGAGGCAAACCCTTCCTTGAATTGAACCCCGAAGCGCATGACCTCGAAGTTCTTGCTCACGCGTTTGCCCTTGGCATTCGTTCCGGCCACCGTCAGCTCATACGTCGGAATCTTGTAGAGCCCCAACCGCGCTCCGTCGGGGTAGGCCCACGTCTTGGCCTTCCCGATGACCGAACCGCCCACCGATAGCTTCACGCCCCTCATGGTTCATGCCCCCAGTGAGACCCCTTGTCCGGTCTCTCTTCACGAAGAGAGCAGCTGGAGGCAGGGCTGTCCAGTGCGTGTCGGACGCACGCCTCGGGGCATTCCGCCAGGCATTCGCGGTCAGAACGGTTGTCCTGGGTCGCGGGAGCCGCTTCGCACACGCCTCGCTTCACCCACCTACCTGGAGGGCTTGCGCGCCCCCCGGAGCGAACCACCGGCGGGCCGCGCGCACGCCTCCACCGAGCGGCCCCAGCGCCGCTTGAAGGTGCTCCGGTGCGCTTCCCACCAATCGCGCCACTCCTGAATGGCCTGCTCCCGCTCGGCCCGCGGACCCGCGGGCTGGAAGTGCAGTCATATGGACGTGGCGTCGCGCAGCACCATCTCCGCCAGGAAGCGCGTGCGCAGGGACTCGCTCGCCAGGAGTTCGATGAGTTCGGGGATCGTGTGGCGGGCCATGGCCTCGCGCTCCCGCGTGAACGTCTCGTCGCCCATGCGTCCCCTCACCAGCACCGGGCGGCGAACGCGGCCAGTTCCCGGTTGAAGCGGCGGTCCGCCTCCCAGAAGGGCGAGTGGCCGGTCTCCGGGTAGAAGGACAGCTGGGCATGGGGCACGAGCGCGGCGATGTGCCGGCCCGAGGCGGGCAGCACCACCCGGTCCTCCAGGCCGTGGGACACGAGCACCGGCACGTGCAGCCTCCGGAGCACGTCGTCGTTGTCCTGGGCGCGCGAGCCCAGGCCCTCGCGCACGTGGGCGGGCACGCGCGCGGTGTAGGCCAGCACCGCGCGGCGCGTCTCGGGCGCCGGGGGCGTGTGGTGGAGCAGCGACACGAAGGACTCCATGGCCCGCCCGCCCGGCTCGGGCTCGCGCGAGAACAGGCCGGGGATGAGCGCCAGCATCTCCGGCGCGAGCAGCCCGAAGGCCTCCTCCGAGCCGCTCTTCACCATGGCGCCCACGAAGTTCACCCCCGCCACGCGCCCCTCGCCGTGGTGGCGCAGGTAGTCGAGCACCACCATGCCCCCGTAGCTCCACGCCACGAGCAGCACCTGCTCCAGGCCCAGCGTGGTGATGACGGCGTGCACGTCCTCGGCCCACAGCCGCCCGTCGCCGTACGCCCCCTCGGGGGCCTCCGAGTCCCCGTGCCCGCGCAGGTCCACCGCCAGCAGCCGGAAGCCCAGGGCCAGGGCGCTGTGCAACTGCCGCCGCCACGCCTGGTGGGACTGGGAGAAGCCGTGCACGAAGAGCAGCGGGGGCCCGTCCGGGTCGCCCAGCTCGCGCACCCGCAGGACGAGCCCGCCGCCGCCCACCACCGTGTGCACCCGGCTGCAGAGGGGCTCGCAGGTGGGCGGCGCGTCCAGGGCACTCGTGCGCTCGGGGTGGAGGGTGGGCGTCATGACGGGTTCCAGACGTGAAGGGTGCGAGGTGCTGGCGAAAGGAGTAGTCATCGCGTCGGGCGGGGAAGACCCCGGGGCTCCGCGGGAAGAGACAACCGGCGGGGCGCCGGGCTTCGTTCGTCCGCGGGTGAACACCCGCTCGTCCGCAGGCGGAGCGGGCACGGGGTGGTGTTAAGCCGAGGGCCGAGGCGTTGGGGCCAGGGAGTACATGCACATGAAACGTTTCTTCATCGGACTGCTCGCGGTGGTGGGAGCCTTCACCCTGCTGTTCGTGGGCGCGATCATCGGGCTCGCCTTCCTGGGGGCCTCGAGCAAGCCGGGGGTGCCCGGGGCGGTGGTGCTGGAGCTGGACCTGCACGAGCCCCTGAGCGAGCACGTGGGGGAGGACTCGCTGGCGAGCGCGTTCGGGGCGAACAAGCCCACGGTGCGCGACGTGGTGGAGGCGCTGGAGAAGGCGGGCGGGGACACGCGGGTGAAGATGCTGGTGGCGCGCGTGGGCGCGAGCCCCGGCAGCGTGGCGGTGGTGCAGGAGCTGCGCGACGCGGTGAAGGCGTTCCGGGCCAAGGGCAAGAAGGCCGTGGCGTACGCGGACACCTTCGGCGAGGACGGCAGCGGCACGGGGGCGTACTACCTGGCCTCGGCGTTCGACGCGGTGTACGTGCAGCCCTCGGGGGACCTGTCCATCACCGGCGTGGGCACCGAGACGCCCTTCTTCCGCGACGCGCTGGCCAAGGTGGGCGTCAAGCCGCAGATGGGCAAGCGCTACGAGTACAAGGCGGCCGTCAACAGCTACACCGAGCAGACGTACACCGAGCCGCACCGCGAGGAGCTGGAGCGCTACCTGACGAGCGTGGTGGAGCAGATGGCCGCGGGGGTGGGGGAGGACCGGAGCTTGAGCGCCGAGCAGGTGCGCGCCGCCATCGACGAGGCCCCGCTGCTCGCCGCGCGGGCGCTGGAGCTCAAGCTGGTGGACGGGCTGCTCTACCGCGACGAGGTGTACGCGAAGGTGAAGGAGGAGGCGGGGGCGGACGCAAAGCTGCTCTTCCTGGAGAAGTACCTCGAGCGCGCGGGGCGGCCGCACACCACGGGCCCGGTGGTGGCGCTCATCTACGGCACGGGCGCCATCTCCCGGGGCGAGAGCAGCGGGGGCAACCCCGTGTCGGGCGAGGGCGGCATGGGCAGCGACACGGTGTCCGCGGCGTTCCGCAAGGCGGTGGACGACGAGCGGGTCAAGGCCATCCTCTTCCGGGTGGACAGCCCCGGGGGCAGCTACGTGGCGAGCGACACCGTGCGCCGCGAGGTGCGCCGCGCGCGGGACAAGGGCAAGCCCGTCATCGTCTCCATGGGCACGTACGCGGCCAGCGGCGGCTACTTCATCTCCATGGACGCGGACAGAATCGTCGCCCAGCCGGGCACGCTCACCGGCAGCATCGGCGTGTACAGCGGCAAGCTCGTCACCCAGGAGGCGTGGGACAAGCTGGGCGTCAACTGGGAGCCCCTGGGCGTGGGCAAGAACGCCACCATGTACGCCACCTCGCGCGAGTTCACCCCGGAGCAGCTCGCCAAGAACGAGGGCTTCCTCGACCGGGTCTACGAGGACTTCACCGCCAAGGCCGCCGCGGGGCGCAACCTGCCGGTGGAGAAGCTGCGCGCGGTGGCCAAGGGCCGCATCTGGAGCGGCACGGACGCCAAGGAGCGGGGCCTGGTGGACGAGCTGGGCGGCTTCCCGGTGGCGCTGAGGCTCGTGCGCGAGGTGGCGAAGCTCGAGGGCGACGACGTGCGCCTGGAGCTCTTCCCCAAGAAGAAGGGCACGGCCGAGGTGGTGGCAGGGCTGCTCGGCAACGACCAGGGGGACAACAGCGACGACGTGCAGGCGGGCGTGCGTCCCACAGCCGCGTGGGCCCCGATCACCGCGCAACTCCAGGCGCTGCACCGGCTCGGCGTGCAGCTGGGGCTGGCGGGCGAGCGTCCCCGGGTGCTCTCCACGCCGGTGCCGGAGACGCGCTGGTAGCAGACGGCCGTCGACAACCCCACAGCCCCCGCGCGCCCCGCCCCGACAAAACGGACAGCCAATCAAGGCGCGGCGCGCGGACGTCCAGCGAAGAACCCCCCCGGGGGCGCGCCGTTGGCGCCCCGGAAAGGGCCGCCCTACCCATGGGACGGAACACACGGGGGGAGTCCATGCAGATGACGAGGAAGCGGCTGGGGGAAATCCTGTTGGAGAAGCGCATGGTCGACAGCGGCCAGCTCAACACCGCGCTCACCCACCACCGCCATGGGGGCGCGCCGCTGGGCCAGGTGATGCTGGACCTGCGGCTGTGCACCGCCACCCAGCTGCTCGAGGCGCTCGCGCTGCAGACGGGCGTGCCCATGCTGGACCTGGACCGCGAGCCGTTGGACCCCGCGCTGGGGCGGCAGGTGCCCCGGCGCCTCGCCGAGCGGCACCGGCTGGTGCCCCTGCGGCTGGAGGGCCCGCGGGACACGGTGCTCGTGGTGGCCATCGCCGCGCCCGCGAGCCTGCAGTCCCTGGAGGCGGTGCGCACCGTGACGAACAAGAGCTGGGTGGTGCCCAAGCTCGTGACGGACGAGGCGCTCGCGCGCGCCCTCGAGCGGCTCTACGGCCCGGCCGCGGACGCGGACGACACCCTCGTCCCGGGCCTGCCGCTGCCGGAGGACATCGACGCGAGCGCCGTGCTCGCGGACGCGCTCGGGGACACGACCTTCGAGGGGCTGCTCGAGCGCACCCTGCATGCCCTGCCGGAGGTGCCGCGCACGGACGGCCTGGTGCTCGTGTACGGGTGGCGGGACGGGGTGGGGGAGGCGCTGGTGCGGCTGCTCGCGCGGGAGGGGCACCGCGCGGCCGTGGCCACCGAGGGCGAGGTGCTCACCGCGCGCAAGAACGCGCTGGTGCTCGCGCCGCTGCCGTGGCTGGAGGTGCTGCCGCGTCGGCCCCGCGCGCGGCTGCTCGCGGCGGGCAAGGATCCCCTGCGGGACGGGGAGCGGGCGCGGCGCTTCGGGGCGCACGGCTTCCTCCCGGCGGCCCCGCTGGACGAGGCGCGGCTGCGGGACGAGGTGCGGCGACTGCTGGGCGAGGCCCACGGCCTCCAGGACTAACACCTGGCGTCGAGCGGCTAACGGACGAGCTCCAGGTGCCCCTCCGGGGGCATCCACAACGCGCCGAGCTCCAGCGCCGTGGAGGCGAAGGGCTCGGCGCGGATGAGCGCGTCGCCCTCGTGCACGCCCGCGAGCAACCAGCCGCGCTTGACGCGCTGGAAGTGCTCGAGCGTGCGGGCCCCGGGGTCCACGAGCCAGACATGGGACACGCCGGCGCGCGCGTAGGCGGGCAGCTTGCGCGTGCGGTCCAGGGCGGCGGTGGAGGGGCCGAGCACCTCGCACACCCAGTCCGGCGCGACGCGCAGGAAGGGCGCGTCCTGTCCCCCGGCCTGCTCGAAGCGCTCGCGGCGCCAGCCGGCGAGGTCCGGCACGAGCACGTCCGGGCCCAGGCGCAGCTCGGGCGCGCGCAGGAGGCACCAGCGGCCGGAGCCGCCGCGCCTCGGGTCGAGCCGCTCGCCCAACTCCACGCCCAGCATGAACGCGGCGCGGGCCTGTGGCGGGGCCAGGCGGGGCGAGGCCACCAGCTCCTCGTCGAGAATCTCCCCCACCCACCCCATCGGCAGCGCCTCGAGCGCCGAGTACGCCACCTGGCTGTCGCACATCGAAATCACCCTGTCCTCCTGCGGCCCCCAGCGGGCCGGGCAGGGGCAGCACTCTACGGACGGGTCTGACATCACTTGCCGATGCAGAAGCGCGCGAAGAGGGCGTCGAGTAGCGCCTCGGAGGCGCTCGTTCCCGACACCTCGCCGAGCGCCTCGCGGGCGAGGCCCACCTCGCCGGACACCGCCTCCAGGGTGCTCACCGCCAGGGCCTCGCGCGCCCGCGCCAGGGCCTCGGCCGCGCGCCGCAGGGCGTCCGCGTGGCGCTCGGACACCAGGGCCACCGCGCCCGGCGCGCCTCCGCCCCACAGCCGCCCGAGCACCTCGGCGCGCAGGGCCTCCACCCCCGCCCCCGTGCGGCCACTCACCGCGAGCGCGTCCCCGACGCCGACCCCGACGTCGCTCTTGCCCGCCACGCGGAGCACGGGCGTGTCCCCGGCCTCGGCGCGCCAGCCCTCGGCCTCGGCCGGGGAGGCGCCCGGGGGCAGCACCAGCACCGCCAGATCCACCGTGCCCAGGGCCTCGCGCGCGCGGGCGATGCCGAGCGCCTCCACCCGGCCGGGCGTCTCGCGCAGGCCCGCGGTGTCCAAGAGGGTGAGGGAAAGGCCCTCCCATTCCAGGCGCGCTTCCAGCACGTCTCGGGTGGTGCCGGGCTCCTCGTCCACCAGCGCGCGCGCCTCGCCGACCAGCCGGTTGAAGAGCGTGGACTTGCCCGCGTTGACGGGCCCGTAGAGCGCCACGCGCGCCCCCCGCCGCACGAGCCGTCCCCGGCCCGCCTCGGCGAGCAGGGCCCGGGCCTCGGCCTCCAGGTGCGCGAGCCGGGGCACCGCGTCCGCGTCCGCGCCCTCGGCCTCCTCGGGGAAGTCCAGCACGCCTTCCAGGTCCGCGTGCAGCGCGCCCAGCGGGGCCTCCAGGGCGGCCACCCGCGCGGCCAGGGCCCCGGACAGGCCCGCCGCGGCGGCGCGCACGGCGGCCTCCGAGTCCGCGGCCACGAGGTCCGCCACGGCCTCGGCGCGCGTCAAATCCAGGCGGCCATTCAAGAAGGCGCGGCGGGTGAACTCGCCCGGGCCGGCGGGGCGCACGGCGGGGTGGGCGAGGGCGCGCGCGAGCAAGAGGCGGAGCAGGCGCGGCCCGCCGTGGGCCTGCAGCTCGACGACGTCCTCGCCGGTGAAGGAGTGGGGCGCGCGGAAGTAGAGGAAGAGGCCCTCGTCGAGCGCGGCGCCCTGCGCGTCCACGAAGCGCGCGAGGTAGGCATGGCGGGGCGTGGGGGCCTCGGGCACGGACGGGGCGAGCAGGCGGCCCACGTCGAGGGCGGCGGGGCCGGACAGCCGGAGGATGCCCACCGCTCCGGCGGCGGGAGCGGTGGCGAGCGCGGCGAGGGTGGCGACGGGCGGGTGCATGGCGTCAGGCGGCCCGCCGGCCGCGTGCCGCGCTACGGGCAGGCGGGGGCGGGCGAGGTGAAGTTCTCGTCGTAGGAACCGTGGCAGGCCACCATGCCACCGCCCTCCACCTGGCCGCCACGCAGTTGGGAGCCGCCGATGAAGATGGAGTAGCCCTCGGCGCCGCGCACCACCTGGGAGGCGCCCACGAGCGTGGAGCGCTCCACCTCCACCTTGTAGGTGAGCCGGCCCACGCGCGAGGTGTCCAGGGCGCGCGTCTGGTGGCCGGGCTGGCCGGTGCCCGCGAGCGTGCTGTCGCGCACGCTGGCGGTGGAGGAGGACAGGCGCACGCCGGTGGAGGCGGGAGCCTCGCGGCCCCGGGCCTCGGCGCGCACGAGCATCAGGTGCGCGGAGCTCCGGGCCTCCACGCCGAGGCTCTCCTCGGCGCCCTTGAAGCCGTCGGCCGTCGTGTCCCACAGCTCCAGCGAGCCGCCGATGGCGCTCACGCCCACCGCCTGGCGGCCGCCCTCGCCCCGGAAGGTGGAGCCCGTCAGGCGCAGGGTGCAGTCCTGACACTCCAGGCCCGCCACGCTCCCCGCGTCCGCCTGGGCCCGGGCCCGCACGCGGGTGAACTCCGCGCCCTGGGTGATGACCTCACCCGAGGCGCCCGTGGCCACGATGGCCGCGGTGCGCTCCAGGCCGCCCTGGGCGAGCGCCTCCAGTTCGTGGGCGCGGAAGTCCGAGGACGGGGTGGCCAGGGCCACGGCGCGCGGGCCGCCGCCCCGGTTCTCCACGGTGAGCGCGGAGAGCTCCGAGTGCGCCACGGCGGTGAAGGTGGGCTCGGCCGAGGTGGAGCGCACGGTGGTGAGGCCCGCGCCCGCGCCCTGGAAGTAGATGTAGGGCCGCGGGTGCAGGCCCTGCTCGCCCAGGTCGTACACGCCGGGCTCCAGGTAGATGAGCCAGGGCGAGTCGGCGGACGGCTCGAGGATGCCCTCGAGGGTCTTGCGCAGGGCCTCGCCGCTGTCACGCGCCGAGCCGCCGGGCGACACGGTGCGGATGCGCGCGTACTGGCCGGCGGGACCGGGCGGACCCCGCTCGCCCTGGGGCCCCTGGGGGCCGGTGCGGTTGGAGGGGACCTCGAAGTCGCCTCCGGGGGAGGTCGCCTCGCCGCCACAACCGGACGCGAGGGAGCAGAGGATGGACACGGACAGGAGCAGGGGACGTCGCATGGGCAAGCCCTCCGGTGCTCGGGGGAGCACGTCCTCGAACGGAAGCCCGGAATGGGTCCGCCGGAGACACGACAGGAGGTAGGCGCCACCCCGGCGAGCGTCCAGCCGCGCGGCCGGTGGTCGACGGGGGCGATGTCCACCGGCGGAGCATTGCCCGGGGGCGCCGCCCGCCGAGTGACAGAGGGCTCGGCCCGGGGGGCAGGGCCCCGCGGGTCAGGTGCGTGGGCCGGGGGCGGGACTGGTGCCGCGGGCGGCGCGCTCCACCGCCTCGCGATTGTCGAGGATGTAGCGCTCCACGGCATCATCCTCCAGGGCCAGGTCCCGCAGCACGCCGGGGTACACGACCTTGAAGGCGGGAGACTCCTCGTCCCCGCGCAGCCGGAAGCTCATCTTCAGCACGGCCGCGCCGTACAGCTTGTCCTTGAGCGACTTGGCCTTGCCCATCGGGTTGTCCTTTCCTGTCGGGAGGACGCCCCGGGGGCGCTCAGCCCTCGAGTTCGTCCTCGTCATCGTCCGCCGGGAGCATGCTCCGCTTGGGCAGCGGGGCGAGCTTGTCCGGAGTGAACACCACACGCCGGTTGCGGCCCTCGCCCTCGCAGGAGACCTTGAGCCCCGGCACATCGCCTACGGCCTTCAGGACGCGCGCGCGGTCCTCTGATTTCATTGTAACGAGCGCGTAGGCGCGGCCCAGGGTGGCCGACTTCTCGGCCAGGGCCCGGGCGGCCGCGCGCAGGGTGGGCTCCTCGCTCACCTCCAGGGCGCGCTCGTCGCCCTCCACGGGGCGGGCGGCCACGGCCTTGGGCGCGGCGGGCGCGGCCTTCACCGGGGCGGCACGCGCGCCCCGCGCGGGGGCGGCGGGCGGAGCGGCCCGGGGGGCGGGCGCGGCGGGCGCCGGGGCGGCGGGGGCGGGCGTGGCCGGCTCCTTGCGGGCGCGCTCGCTCCGGGGCTCGGGGTGCACGCCGGCGCCCAGGAGCACGAAGCGGCGCTCGGCGCCGGGGCGGTGGAGCATCTTGTTGAGCAGGAACTGCAGCGAGTCCATCACCTGGCTGCGCTTGCCCTGCTCCACGCCCGGAGGCGGGCCGCCCTGGAAGTGCAGGGCGACACAGAGGCTGCCGTCACTCGCGTCCTTGAAGTCGAGCCGGGCGGGAAAGCCCATGAGCCCGAGGATGTCGGACAGGAGCTTCTCCACGCGGGGGCGCAGGTCCTGGGAGGCGGGGGTGGAGGAGGCGTCGCTCACTTGCGCTTGCCTCCGGTGGAGGGCGGCGGGCCGCCGGCGGTGGCCGTGGCGAGCTCCCGGCTGGCGAGCCACTTGCGCAGGCCGTACTGCTGGGCGATGGACAAGAGGTTGTTGGTGAAGATGTAGAGCGCGAGGCCCGCCGGGTAGTTGAAGAGCGTGGCGGTGAAGATGATGGGCACCACCCAGGTCATGATGCGCGCCTGGGCCGGGTCACCCATCTGGGGCTGCAGCCGCTGGGTGATGATCATGCTCACGCCCAGGGCCACGGGCAGCAGGTAGGTGGGGTCCTTGTAGGTGAGGTCGCGCCACACCGGGCCGAAGAAGGGCTCCTGGTAGATGTCGTAGCTGTTGCGCAGGGCCGTGAAGAGGGCGATCCACACCGGCATCTGGATGAGCATGGGCAGGCAGCCGCCCAGGGGGTTCACCTTGGCCTCCTGGTAGAGCTTCATCATCTCCAGGTTCTGCCGCTCGCGGTCCTCGCCGTACTTCTTGCGCAGCTCCTCGATGCGCGGCTGGAGCTTCTTCATGGCCTCCATGCTCACCATGGAGCGGTGGGTGAGCGGCAGCAGCAGCGTCTTGACGAGCACGGTGAGCAGGATGATGGCCACGCCCCAGTTGCCGGTGAGGCCGTGGAAGAACTTCATGATGCCGACGAGCAGCTTGGCGATGACGGCCCACATGCCGTAGTCGATCGTCTCGGAGAGCTCCGGGGCGCGGGCGCTCGCGGGCAGGCTCGCGGCCTGGCGCAGGGCAGCGCCGGGCAGGGCGGCGAGCAGGTCGGGCTCCTTGGGGCCCAGGTAGCCGCCAAAGCGCAGCGTCACCGTCTGGCCGGCCTCGGCGGTGAGCGGGAAGTGCGCCACCACGCCGCGCGCGGTGGGCGTGGCCACCAGGTCACACCGGCCCGGGGTGGGGCCCTCCAGCGGGTAGAGCGCGGAGAGGAAGTACTGCTGGTCGATGCCGAAGTAGTGCACCTGGCCGCGCAGCGCCTCGGGCTCGGGCTGCTTCTCGTCCGCGGCGAGCTTGTGCTTGTCCTCGCCCACGTGGCACGAGGCGTAGCTGAGGTTGCCCACGCCGCCGAAGAAGGACGGGGCGTGCTCGTTGTTCGGGTCGATGGCGCGGTGGTAGTGCACCGCGAGCTCGCCGGTGAGCGCGCGCGCCGAGGTGTTCTTCACCTGCACGGTGTAGAGCAGCTCGAAGCCCTCCTCGGGCCACTCCACGCGCTTGGTGACTTCCCACGGGCCCTGGCGCGCCGTGAAGGTCGCGCCCCGGGTGTCCTCGGACTCCACCAGCGCGTAGCGCGCCGTGGCCGGCAGGCTCGCCTGGCCGGAGATGGCCACCGCGAGCGGCAGGGGCTGGCCCGCCACCGGCTGCGCCAGGTTCATCTGCGGCGGCGGCGGCACCTCGCCCCCGAAGAGCATCTTGTAGCCGTCGGTGATGGACAGGTGCGCCTGCTCGCGCATCTTCACGCCCTGGAGCACCGCCGAGGTCAGGCCCGCGCCCTCGGTGGAGAAGGCGTAGAGCGTCTCGATGCGCTTGAGGTCCACCGTGCGTACGGGCGGCTCGGGGGCGGCCTCGGCCACCTGGGCGCCCTCGCTCCCGCTGCCCGGGGAGGGGGGCGTGCCCGCGGGGCGCTCGGCCGCGCCCGGGGACGTGCCCGCGTCGGCGAGCGCCACCGGCGTGCCCGCGTCCGCCTCGCCCGCGCCGGGCGGCGGGCCCTGGGGGGACAGGAAGGTGGTGTAGGCGAGCGTGAGCAACATGGCGAGCCCGAGCGCCATCAGCAGCCGCTTCTGGGATTCGGCCGAGTTGGGCGAGAGCGGATCCAGGTCGTTGTTCATAGGCAGGAGGGGGTCAGGGCACCGGGTCGAAACCGCCCGGATGGAAGGGCTGGCAGCGACTCAGCCGGCGCAGGGTGAGGCCAAGACCACGAAAGGCGCCATGCTTCTGGAGCGCCTCCAGGGCGTACACGGAACACGTGGGGTGGAAGCGGCATGCCGGAGGCAGCCACGGGGAGATCCACCGCCGGTAGAAACGGATGGGCAGCGCGAGGAGCGAGGCGAGGGGACTCATCGGGACTCGCGGGGGGCCGAGGGGAGGAGCCGCTGGAGCTTGCGGGTGACGCCATCGAAGGCCCGCGACACGACGGCGAAGGAAGCGTCCTTGGCGGACTGGCGCACCACGAGGACGACATCCACTCCGGGGGGCCACTGGCCCTGGCGCTTGCGGAAGCACTCCCGCAGGAGCCGACGCAGGCGGGCCCGCTCCACGGCGTTGCCCACCTTGCTGGAGATGGTGAGGCCCACCCGGCTGTACGGCCGACCGTTGGGCCTCGCGAGCCCCAGGAGACAGTCAGCGGGAAGCTTCTGACCCTTCTCCTGGACCTCGAGGAACTCGCGCCGCTTGAGGAGGCGCGAGGCCTTGGGGAAGCGCTCGTCGCGGGTGGGAGCCTGTCCCTCGACCTTCACGAGGAGCGCCCGGAACTACTTCTTGTAGGCGGACACGACCAGACGCTTGCGGCCCTTGGCGCGGCGGCGGCTGAGCACGTCCTGGCCCGCGCGGGTGGAGTTGCGCTTGCGGAACCCGTGGGTGCGGTTGCGCTTGATCTTCGAGGGCTGGTAGGTGCGCTTGGACACGGAAGAACTCCTGCGGACGCTGTGGCGCTCGCCCCGGAGGCGCGACGCCCTTATCCATGAAACAGAGGAAGGCGGCGCTCGTAACCCGATCTCCCACCCAAGTCAACGGCGGGATCACTTCCCACCCCCCGCCGCCCCCGCCTTCCCTCGGAGCCCCCCATATCTGGGGGTGGGAGCCCCCCGCCACCCCCAGATCCACCTGGATCAGTCCAAGGCCTCCAGGTGCCCGGAATCCTTGGGGTTGGGGTGGGGAACTTGATCGCCCAGGTACCCCCTGTTAGCACCCGAGGTCCCCTGCCTGGCCCTCCGCCGGCGCACCGGAGGCCTTCTCGTGAACGCGCTCGCCCGCACCGCCGCTCCTCCTTCAAGTGCCGAGAATCTCTGGGAGCGGATGCTCGACTGCTTCCGCCAGGACAAGCTCGACTACGCCCTGGGGTGGGTGGGCCGGATGCGCCCCCTGGAGGTCCGCGAGGAGGTGCTGGTGCTGGGCGTGCCCGACCGGTTCTACCGGGACTGGGTGGACGATCACTACCGGCCGCTCCTGGAGTCCACGCTGGCCCGGGTGACGGACGGGCCGGTGAAGATTGGCTACGAGGTGGTGGCGGGCCTGGCGCCGAGCCCCACGCTCCAGGCGGCGCCCGCCGCGCGCCCCGACGGCCCCCGGCCCCCGCGCATGAACGCGCGCTTCACCTTCCAGAGCTACGTGGTGGCCGACAGCAACCAGCTCGCCGCCGCGGCGGCCGCCGCCGTGAGCGACAGCCCCGGCCGGGCCTACAACCCGCTCTACGTGTACGGCGGCACGGGCCTGGGCAAGACGCACCTGCTCCACGCCATCGGCAATAAAATCTGGGAGCGCGACCCCAGCCAGCGCGTGGTCTACCTGTCGAGCGAGCAGTTCACCAACGAGTTCATCGAGAGCGTGCGCGAGCAGCGCATGCCGGAGTTCCGCCGCAAGTTCCGCGACGAGTGCGACGTGCTGCTCATCGACGACGTGCAGTTCCTCGGCCGCAAGGAGGAGACCCAGCGCGAGTTCTTCCACACCTTCAACACCCTGCACGAGCTGGGCAAGGCCATCATCCTCACCAGCGACATGGTGCCCGCCGAGGTGCCGGGGCTGGAGGACCGGCTGCGCAGCCGCTTCAGCATGGGGCTCATCACGGACATCCAGGAGCCCAACTTCGAGACGCGCGTGGCCATCCTCCAGAAGAAGTCGGCGCTCGAGGGCATGGACCTGCCGGACGACGTGGCGCACTTCATCGCGCGCGCCATCCAGAAGAACGTGCGCGAGCTGGAGGGGGCGCTGGTGAAGGTGAGCGCCATCCACTCGCTGTCGCGCCAGCCGGTGACGGTGGACTTCGCGGCGCACGTGCTCAAGGACGTGCTGCCCAGCCGCCAGGTGGTGGACGTGGAGTCCATCCAGAAGGAAGTGGCGCGCTACTACAAGGTGCCCGTGGAGGCCCTGAAGGAGGACCGGCGGCACAAGGCGCTCGCCCACGCGCGCCAGGTGGCCATGTACCTGAGCCGCAAGCTCACCAAGGGCTCCTTCCCGGAGATCGCCGCGCGCTTTGGCAAGGACCACTCCACCGTCATCTCCGCGGTGCGCAAGGTGGAGAAGCTGCGCGAGACCGACACCGGCGTGAAGCGCGAGCTGGACGAGCTGGAAGCGAAGCTGACCGGCGAGTAGACGGGCGTTCCCGTCCCCCTCGACATGACCTCGGACGTGACTTGACTGCGGGTGACCCGGGAGGTCATCTTGTCCGCGCGGTCATCACGGGAGGAGTGTGTCGATGGACGGGTCCAGGTCGTCGTCTCTCAGGAACGAGCCCAACCTCACCCACGGCGAACAGCGCATCCTGGCGCTGCTCGAGGCGTGGGGTCCCCGGCTGGAGCGCCTGGAGCAAGGGCAGCAACGGTTGGAACAGCGGATGGAGCGCGTGGAACAGCGGCTGGAGCGCGTGGAGCAGCGCCTCGACGCGTTGGAGCAGCGGATGGAGCGCGTGGAGCAGCGCCTCGATTTGGTGGAACACCGGCTCCAGGATCTTGAGGAGAAGGTGTCCGCGCAGGGACGGGAGCTGCGAATGCTGACCTCCCAGGTGGAGATCGAGGCGGCCGCCAGCAAGCAACGCGACCGCCAGTTCAACCTGGAACTCCTGCGCTACCGGGACGAGGAGCACCTGCGCCTCAACCAGCTGCGCGACTCCTGGTTCAAGGAGCTGCAATTCCTGCGGGCCAGCGTCACCGAGCGGTTGGATCAGCACAACACCCGCCTGGAGATGCTGGAGCAGGCGGTCCAGCGGCTGGGCGACCAGCTCGCCCAGGCGTTCCAGCGGCAGTGGGCGCCCCTGCCCACGGCCTGAGCCGTCCCGCGGGTGTTTGGCGCCGCCACACCCACACGCGCCGTGGCGGCCGGGCGGGACAACCCACCACCGGGTCCGGTATACCTCTGGGCCGTCCGCCCCCCGCGAGGCGCTCCGGCCCATCCCTCGTCCCCCCCGGGACGAGGACGGGCGTTGTCCGGAGGCGCGGCCCGGCGGGGACGGGCGCGGAGGAGCAATACCCATGCGGTTGACGGTCTTCGGAGCGACGGGGCGGGTCGGGCACAC
Source organism: Archangium primigenium (assembly GCF_016904885.1). Taxonomy (NCBI): domain Bacteria; kingdom Pseudomonadati; phylum Myxococcota; class Myxococcia; order Myxococcales; family Archangiaceae; genus Melittangium; species [Archangium] primigenium. Next base: position 708,081 of record NZ_JADWYI010000001.1, on the reverse strand, counting down.
ACTGGTGCACGACGCGCTGGGGCAGGGGCACGAGGTGACGGCGTACGTGCGGGATCCGAAACGGCTGGGCCTCAAGCACGCGCGGCTCCTCATCAAGAAGGGCAGCCTGGAGGACGGCGTCACCGTGGCCGACGCCATCCGGGGCTCGGAGGTGGTGGTGAGCGCGCTCGGCGCCCGGGACGCCACCCACGCCGTCACCGTCGTCACCGAGGGCCTGCGCAGCATCGTGGCCGCCATGAAGGCCGAGGGCGTGCAGCGGCTCGTCACCGTGGGCGCCGCGGGCCTCCTGCCCCACGCGTCCGGCGGCCTCACCGGCGAGCACGGCGTGCCGCCCTTCCTGCGCCACGCCTTCGAGGATCACCGGGGGGCCTTCCTCGGCCTGCGCGAGAGTGATCTCGACTGGGTGGTGGTGTGTCCGCCCGTCATGCCCAGCGGCGTGAAGACGGGCAAGTACCGCACCGCCGTGGAGGCCCTGCCCACGGGCGGCCGTCAGGTGTACGCCGAGGACGTGGCCGACTTCACCCTCAAGGTGGCCACCGGCCAGGACCACCACCGGGTGCGCGTGGGCATCGTCGGGGACTGAGGCCGGAGGCCACGCCATGTTCCATCCCAAGGGTCCCAGCGTCCTGGAGCTCGTGCGGCAGGGGCTCCAGTCGGTGGAGCGGGGCTATGACTTGCTCGCGCCCAAGTTCGAGTACACGCCGTTTCGCACGCCCGAGCCGGTGGTGGCCGCGAGCCTGCTGCTGGCCGGGGCGGACCGGAGCGTGGCGAGCGCGCTGGACGTGTGCTGCGGCACGGGCGCGGGCATGCGCCACCTGCGCCCGCTGTGCCGCGAGCGCGTGGTGGGGCTGGACCTGAGCCAGGGCATGCTGGACGAGGCCCGGCGCCAGCTCGCGGACGCGCCGGGCGAGGCCGCGCTCGAGTTCGTCCAGGGAGACGCCCTGGCGCTGCCCTGGACGGAGACGTTCGACCTGGTGACGAGCTTTGGCGCCTTCGGCCACATCCTCGAGGCGGACGAGCCCCGGCTGGTGGCGGGCATCCACCGGGTGCTGCGCCCCGGGGGCCGCTTCCTCTTCGTCACCGGGGAGGAGCCCTCGCGGCTGCGGCCCGGGTACTGGATGGCCAAGGCCTTCAACGCCGCCATGCACGTGCGCAACGCCGTGTGGCGCCCGCCCTTCGTCATGTACTACCTGACGTTCCTGCTGCCGCGCGCCCGTGCGCTGCTCGAGGCCCAGGGCTTCCAGGTGGACGTGTACCGGGACGTCTTCCCCGCGCCCTATGACCGCTTCGGCCTGTGCGGGGTCATCGCCACCCGGCGCTAGCCACCGCCCGGAGTGAACACTGCGCGGCTAAAACCCGCTCCGCCCCTCCGAGGGCGGTGCTAAGCGGTGGGCCCTTGAACCCCGAGGAGGCCCTCGCTCGCATGAAAGCATTCATCGCCGCCGCCGCCCTCGCCCTTGGCGCCCCGGCCTTCGCCCAGCAACACGAGGCGAAGCCGCTGAGCCCCGGACGCGAGGCGCTGGCGCTTCCCTTCGAGAAGTACACGCTGCCCAACGGGCTGGAGGTCCTGCTCGCGCGCGACGCCAAGCTGCCCGTGGTGGCCGTCAACATCTGGTACCACGTGGGCTCCTATGACGAGCAGCCGGGCCGCACCGGCTTCGCCCACCTCTTCGAGCACATGATGTTCCAGGGCTCCAAGCACGTGCCGGACGACGTGCACATCGGCCTGCTCGAGCAGCTGGGCGCCACGGACCTCAACGGCACCACGAGCTTCGATCGCACCAACTACTTCGAGACGGTGCCGAGCAACCAGCTCGCCACGGCGCTCTGGCTGGAGAGCGACCGCATGGGCTTCCTGCTCGACGCGCTCGACGAGAAGAAGCTGCGCACCCAGCAGGAGGTGGTGAAGAACGAGCGCCGCCAGACGCTGGAGACGCGCCCCTACGGGCTCGCCCAGGAGAAGCTCTGGCAGACGCTCTTCCCCGCGCCCCACCCGTACTTCGGGAAGATCATCGGCTCCATGGCGGACCTGGACGCGGCCACCGTGGACGACGTGAAGGCCTTCTTCCGCACCTGGTACACGCCCGCCAACGCCACGCTCGCCATCGTGGGGGACTTCGACCCCGCCCAGGCGCGCGCCCTGGTGGAGAAGTACTTCGCCACGCTCCAGGGCAGCGCCAAGCCCGCGCGGCCCCAGGTGGCCCCGCTCACGCGCACCCGGGAGCAAGTCATTCGCCACGACGAGAAGGTGGGCACGCTGCCGCTCGTGAGCATGGCGTGGCTGAGCCCCCCCTACCTCACCGAAGGCGACGCCATCGCGGACGTGCTCGCCAACGTGCTCGGCACGGGCAAGTCCAGCCGGCTCTACAAGCACCTGGTGGTGGACAAGGGGCTCGCGCAGAGCGTGAGCGCCAACCAGCAGAGCCTGGGCGCCCAGTCCGTCTTCACCGTGGAGGCCGTGGCCCGGCCCGGCGTGTCCAGTGACGCGCTCGCCAAGGAGCTCGACGTGGTGCTCGACACCCTGCGCCGCGAGGGCCCCACCCCCGCGGAGCTCGACCAGGCGCGCACGCGCTTCGAGACGCAGATGCTCGCGGGGCTCCAGTCCGTGGGCAGCTTCGGCGGCAAGGCCGACGTGCTGCAGACGTACAACCACCACAAGGGCGACCCGGGCTTCCTCATGGGCGACCTGGAGCGCTACGACGCGGTGACGCCCGAGTCGGTGCGCGCCTTCATGCGCGAGTCGCTCCAGCCCCAGCAGCGCGTGGTGCTGCACGCCGTGCCCTCGGCCCCCGCGGCCGGTTCCCCGCCCGCTCCCCAGAAGGAGAAGCCCTGATGCGCCGCCGGCTCCTGGCCCTGTCCACCCTGGCGGTGCTCACCGCCTCCGCCTGCCGCACGGCCCCCGCGCCCGTGCCCGACGCGTCCACGCCCGCGCCCTCGTCCGAGCCGGGCCCGGCGCCCGCCGCGGACGCCGAGTCCTTCCGCGACACCCCGCCCCAGCCCGGCAAGCCGCCCGAGCTGGTGCTGCCCACCTTCCAGCGCGCCGAGCTGGACAACGGCCTCACGGTGCTGGTGAGCACGCGCCGCGAGCTGCCGCTCGTCTACGTGGGCCTGAGCTTCGCGGTGGGCGGCGCGGGGGACCCCGCGGGCAAGTGGGGCCTCGCGGACCTCACCTACAAGACAATGCTGGAGGGGGCGGGCGGCAAGGACACGCTCGCGCTCGACCAGGCCTTCCAGAACCTGGGCGTGTCGCCCTCGGTGAGTGTCTCCTCGGACGGGGCCACCCTGGGCGTGCGGGTGCTCGCGCGCAACACCGAGGCGGCGCTGGCGCTGCTCACGGACGTGACGCGTCGGCCGGCGCTCGCGCCCAAGGACTTCGAGCGGCGCAAGACGCTGCAGCTCGCGGAGCTGGTGCGCGCCCTGGGCAGCCCGGGCTTCCTCGCCCAGCAGGCCTTCCTGCGCACGGTGTTCGGCCCCACGCACCCCTATGGGCACTCGGTGAGTGGCCTGCCCTCCACGGTGCAGGCGGTGACGGCCAAGGACGTGCGCGCCTTCCACGAGGCGCACGTGGGCCCGCGCACCACGGCGCTCGTGATCACCGGGGACATCACCCTGGAGCAGGCCGTGGCCCTGGCCAGGAAGTCCTTCGGGGACTGGAAGGGCAAGGCGGTGCTGCCGCCGGTGCCGCCCGCGCCGCCCGTGCCCACGCGCACCCAGGTGGTGTTCGTACCCAAGCCGGGGTTGGACCAGACGGTGGTGCTCCTGGGGCGGCCGGGCATCGCCGCGAGCAACCCGGAGGAGTCGGCGCTGGAGCTGGCCACCACGGTGTTCGGCGGCTTCTTCGGCAGCCGGCTCAACATGAACCTGCGCGAGGACAAGGGCTACAGCTACGGGGCCAACGCGAGCGCGGACGGGCGGCTGGGCGTGGGGCCGGTGACGGCCTCGTCGTCGGTGCGCGCGGACGTGACGGGCGCGGCGCTCCAGGAGTTCTTCCGGGAGCTGGAGGGGGTGCGCGAGCGGCCCATCACGGCCAAGGAGCTGGAGTCGGCGCGCGAGGGCCTCATCCAGAGCTTCCCGGGCTCCTTCGAGTCGGTGGAGGGCCTGGGCCTGAGCGCCTCGGCGCTCTTCACGCTGCGCCTGCCCATGAACGAGTACGCGCGGACGGTGGAGGGCCTGCGCAAGGCCACCCCGCCCGAGGTGCAGCGCGTGGCCGAGGCCTACCTGGCGCCGGGCAGCATGCAGGTGGTGCTGGTGGGTGACCCGGACACCGTGAAGAAGCAGGTGGAGGGGTTGGGGCTGGGCCAGTGGACGGTGGAAGACCCCACCCAGACCCCCAAGCCGCGCCGCTAGCCAGGGGCCCGGCGACCAGGGCCCAGCGACTAGGGCCCTTCCTGGGGGTCCGCGTCCTGCTCGGACTCGGTGCGGCCGAGTCCCTGCCGGTCGTACTCGTCGGACTCCTCGATGGGGCTGGTGATGTGCGAGACGGGGCCGCCCACGGGCCCGTCGCTGTCGAGGGCGAACTTGGCCTCCTCGGTGGAGTGGATGGCATCGGCGGCGTAGAGCGGCCGGGTGTCATCCGCCTCCTGGCCCCGGTCGACCCGGTCCTTCTCGAAGGGGGGCGTGCCGCCGCGCCGCGCGTTCTTGTCATTGCGAGCCATGTGAGGCCTCCATGCGCGGGAGCTGTTCCCCGACGCTCCCTAATGTGGGGCGCCCCCCGGGCCCGAGGCCATCCCGCGACGGGCGGCGCGGCGCTCGCCCGCCTGGCGGCTCCCGTCATTCCGGCAAGGGATTCGCGGCGCGGAACTCGGCGGCGAGTTCCAGGAGCCGCTGGATGGCCTGCTCCGAATCGTCCCCACAGGCCTGGAGGAAGGGCTGGGGCCAGCGCTCACCCGGGGGAAGGGCCTTGGCCTCGTGCAGCCACCGCTCGAACCGGGAGTATTCCTCGTCCCGCGCTCCCGAGAGGCCGAGACACAGGCGGTAGCCATCGATGAAGCCCGCCATGCGCCATGCCTCCACGGCGCCGATGAACATGCCCAACCGGCCCGGGACATCGCCCACTTCCCGGTGGATCTCCAAGAGGAGGTCCACCGTGCTCTTGGGCCGATGGGCGGGCACCCAGGAGGCTTTCACCGAGGCGGGGTGTTGACCCGGGGCGTACCAGGGAATGGCGGCCAGGGCCTCCTCGGACAGTCCACGGAACTCGGCGACGTAATCCAGATACTTGAGCACCGCGCGGGTGTGGTCGCCGTGGAACTCCTGCAGATACGCCGAGCCCCAGCCTTGACCGGGCCAGGCCTTCTTCACGTCGCGAAACCACTCGCCAAACAGACGATCCGGACCTTCCTGCACACCGCCGGCCCGCAGACACTCCAGGTAGCCCTGCACGAAGCCCGTCATCCACCGCACGTCCGGTGTGCCGATGTGCTGGTAGGGACCCGCGGTGCGTGTCAGCAAGTCCTGCCGGATGCGCGACAAGACATCCCAGAGAGGGACCATGGGCTTCACCGCGGAAGAGGCCCTCACGCTCGTCTGGCTCATCGCGCCCCCGTCACGGTCTCGACCACGCTCTGGGTGACATCGGATCGCGCGCTCAGCCGACTCATGTACTCCGACCAGGGAAGACCCGCCGCACCCGTGTACGCATCATAAGCCCGCCCGTTCATCCGAACGACGACATGGTACCCCGTCTCGGTCACCATGGAGTCCCGACCGTTGGCCATCTTGAACACCATGTAAGGAACCTGCTGAGCGGACCGGGTCCTCAACTCCACGAACTCCGGCCTGCCACCCAAGCGGGTGAAGGCGGTGTGGACTGTCTGTGCGACCCCCTGACAGGCTCCCGCCACCTGCTTGCTCGCGTCGAAGGCGGTCCGGATGCCCAGGAGCCAGGCGGGAGCGTTCTTCCCCGTGGTCAGCGCCCAGTACTCGATGGCTTCCGAGACCTGACCGCGCGCGAGCAGGGCGGCCGTGTGATTGCTCAACGAATCCGCGGCCAGCACCTCCGCGGTCACCAGTCGGGCCGTCGGTGACGCGCCTCGGGATTCGCCCGCGGACAGCATCAGGAAAATGACCAAGCAGAAACGCAGGGAATTCATGAAATCAAATAATACTCCAAGTAAAATCATGAATTCAAGAACCCCACACAGAGGTGCGGGGTCACCCATCCCACTGGGACGCGTCGCGGCCGGGTGGCCGTCACCGGAACGCGCGGGTCGGCGGGGTGCCTTGCCCGCCGTGGATTGACACGACGCTTCCGGCGGAGCCAGCGTCGCGTCCATGAGGGAGATGGCCTTTCACGAGTACCGGGGATGCCAGCTGGCGTATGGCTTCGCGGGGGCGGGTCCGCCCGTGTTGTTCATCCAGGGCGTGGCCGTGCAGGGCGCGGCCTGGAGGCCCCAGGTGGAACGCCTTCGCGAACACCACGCGTGCCTGTGGTTCGACAATCGGGGCCTCGGCGGCAGTCAGCCGCTGGACGGACGATTGAGCGTGGAGCGGATGGCCGAGGATGCCCGGGCGTTGATGGACGCCCGGGGTTGGGACTCGGCGCATGTCGTCGGGCATTCCCTGGGAGGACTCATCGCCCAGCACCTGGCCCTGAGTGACCGCGCACGCGTGCGCAGCCTGTCCCTGCTGTGCACGTTCGCCCGGGGTCGGGACGTGACCCGGCCCTCGGCCCGGATGATCTGGTTGGGATTGCGCTCGCGGGTGGGGACGAGGCACCAACGCCGCCGGGCCTTCCTGCGCATCGTCCTGCCGCCCGAGGTCCTCGCCCGCGAAGACCCGGACGCCTGGGCCGAGCGGCTCGCCGAGCACTTCGGACACGACCTGGCGGACGCGCCTCCGGTCACGATGAAGCAGATGGCGGCCATGGGCGCCTATGACGCCACGGCCCGGCTGGGAGCACTCGCGGGCCTGCCCACGCTGGTGGTGAGCGCGGCGCATGATCCCATCGCCCCGCCGAGGCTGGGCCGGGCCCTGGCCGCCGGGATTCCAGGGGCCCGCTACGTCGAGGTCGCCGAGGCCTCGCACGGGCTGCCCCTGCAACTGCCCGAGCGGGTCAATGCCCTGCTGCACGAGCATTTCCTCCGCGCCTCGGCGGGAGGGTAGGGCGGGCGCTCGACCCTCAGAAGTGGCCGCGCGGCGCGCCCAGCTGGGGCGTGTCCGTGCCGCCCCGCGGCTCGAGCGAGTAGAAGTAGTCATCCCACCACGGCCCGCCGGCCCAGTACGTCCAGCCCAGATAGACATCCGCGTTGGCCTCGAGGTGGCCGAGGATGTTGTCGAGCGCGCTCAGGCAGACGGCGTCCGGACCTCCGGCGAACTCGCCCAGGAAGCCCTTCTTGCCGTGGGTGCGCAGCCAGTTCGTGAAGCCTTGCATGCGCTGGGCGCCGATCGTCGCGCTCACGCACCCGGCCTGCGTGCCCGAGGAATCCCCCTCCAGGTACTGGTGCGCCTCGAAGGCGTAGTGGTTGGCCGGGTCCCGCACGCCCAGCATCGCCGTGGCGTTGGGCGTGCCGTACCAGCTGCCGCCCCAGGAGTGGGCCCCGGTCCACGCGTTGCCCGGCACGAGGATGAGCTGGGGGGCGCCCGCGGCGCGGATGGCCTGGATGGCGGCGTTGGCCGCGCCCAGCCACTGCTCGGTGGGCATGCCGTGGGGCTCGTTCATCAATCCGAAGAGCACCTGGGGGTTGCCCTTGAACAGGGCAGGAGGCCCTCCCGCGACGGGCGGCGCGGCGCTCGCCCGCCTGGTGGCTCGCGCTACCGGAAGGCGTTGTTGGACGTCCGGTCGCCCGCGAGCCAGCGCGCCAGTTCCCGGTGGGCCTTCTCGCGGCGGGCCTTGTGGGCGTCCGGGGTGATGGCCTCGGGCAGGTCATGGGTGAACTCCACGAGCATGCCGTTGGGGTCCTCCACGTAGAGCGAGCGGCAGTAGCCGTGCTCCAGCACGTACATGCCGGGCTCGGCGTAGCCCGCAGCGCGCAGCCGCCGCTCGATGCCGTCCTGGGCCTCGCGGCCCACGTGCAGCGCGATGTGGTGGAAGGGCGAGGTCGGCAGGGTGGGGCCGAACAGCGCCTGGTCCTCCGGCTTCTCGAACTGGAAGAACGCGAGCGCGCTGCCGTCCTCCAATTCGAAGAAGGTATGGCAGTAGGTGCGCATGGCGCCGAACAGCTCGTCGGACTCGCACCAGGTGGCCACGAGCGGCAGGCCAATCAGCTCCTCGTAGAACCGCCGCGTCGCCTCGAGATCCTTCGTCACATAGGCGGTGTGGTGAAGCCGGCTCGGGGCCTTCGCTGAACTGTTCATGGTGTCGTCTCCCGGAGGGTTGAGACCCGGGAGACTAGCCGCGGTCGCGAGGCCATGTTTGACACGTCAAAGACACACACTCGGAGGCGATGGGTTTCGCCCGGAGCGTGGCCCCACCGCTCAGAGGTGGCCGCTCAGCGCGCCCAGTTGGGGCGTGTCCGTGCCGCCCTGGGGCTCGAGCGAGTAGAAGTAGTCGCCCCACCACGGCCCGCCGGCCCAGTACGTCCAGCCCAGATAGACATCCGCGTTGGCCTCGAGGTGGCCGAGGATGTTGTCGAGCGCGCTCAGGCAGACGGCGTCCGGACCTCCGGCGAACTCGCCCAGGAAGCCCTTCTTGCCGTGGGCGCGCAGCCAATTCGTGAAGCCTTGCATGCGCTGGGCGCCGATCGTCGCGCTCACGCACCCGGCCTGCGTGCCCGAGGAATCTCCATCCAGGTATTGGTGCGCCTCGAAGGCGTAGTGGTTGCCCGGGTCCTGCACGCCCAGCATCGCCGTGGCGTTGGGCGTGCCGTACCAGCTGCCGCCCCAGGAGTGGGCCCCGGTCCACGCGTTGCCCGGCACGAGGATGAGCTGGGGGGCACCCGCGGCGCGGATGGCCTGGATGGCGGCGTTGGCCGCACCCAGCCACTGCTCGGTGGGCATGCTGTAGGGCTCGTTCATCAATCCGAAGAGCACCTGGGGGTTGCCCTTGAACTCGGTGGCCAGCCGCTTCCAGAAGTCCGCGAAGTCGGCGTTGGGCACGCCCGCGCCAATGACCTGGCCGTTGTAGCGCGCGTAGTTGTGGGGATCGAGGATGACGAAGGTGCCCTTGCCCGTCAGCCGGTTCACCGTGGTCTTGAGCCGGGTGAGCTCCGCCGCGTCGAAGGCGGCGTTGCGCGTGCGCTGCAACCGCTCCCACTTGAACGGCAGACGGAACGTGTTCATCCCCTGGGCGATGTAATAGTCCGCCGTCATGTAGTTGGAGTACGCCGGATCCGGATAGACATACGTGGTGCCGTGCGTGCCCGGCAGCGCCGAGCCGAACTCGGCGCCCGCCAGGTTGATGCCCCGGTAGGGCAGAAGGCCCGCCCGTGAGGGCTCCGGCGCTCCAGTCCCCTCGGCCACGGGCTCCTTCACGGCGGGCGCGTCACTCCCGGACGCGGACCCCTCGCCGCCTCCACAACCGCCCAGCAGCATCCCCAGCGTGAGCCAACCCCGCATCCGGTGGTTCTTCATGACGGTCGTGTCCTCCCGCGTCGTGGTCGAGGGCACTGTGTCTGCATTCACAAACCGGGTCAAGCAACCCAAGACAGAACGGCAATTCAATCCCTGTCACAACGTGACAGCGGGACGGCATCCGCCCGGCGCGCCCTCACCGCGGGTGGCGGAGGACTCCACGGCGCGGCCAGGAGACGCCCCCGTGGGTGTGGGCTAGGGTCCGCGCATGACCGACCCCGCCGATCCGACGCCCTTCGCCACCGCCACCACCTGGAGCGCCCTGGGGGAGGGGCGCTACGCGGGCCGCATCACCCCCCACTGGTTCCAGGGACGCGGGGCGTATGGCGGCGTGCTCGGCGGGGCGCTCTTGCGCTCGATGATGCGCGAGCTGGCCGAGCCCGAGCGCACGCCGCGCTCGCTCACCGTGCACGTCTGTGGACCGGTGAGCGAGGCCGAGGCCCTCATCACCGTGCGGCTCGAGCGCGCGGGACGCCAGGTGTCGCACCTGTCCGCGCGCCTGGAGCAGGAGGGCAAGGTGGCGTGTCTGGCGACCGCCACGTTCGCGCTGCCACGTGACACCTCGCTCGTCTTCAGCGAGGCGCGTGCGCCCGAGGCGCCGCCGCCCGCGGACCTGCCCTCCATTCCCAGCGAGTTCCTGCCCGCGTTCGGGGCGCACTTCGACTACCGCTGGTTCCAGGGGCTGCCCTTCGCCGGCGCCGCCGAGCCGCGCATGGCGGGCTGGGTGCGCCCGCGCCAGGGCGAGCCCCTCGACGCGCCCCTGCTCGTGGGGCTGTTGGATGCCTTTCCCTCGGCGGCCTTCGCCCGCGTGGACGGCTTCTGCCAGGGCGCCACCATGGACTACACGGCGCACTTCTACGCGCCCCTGCCGCTCGCGAGCGCGCCGGACGCCTTCTTCCTGCGCACGAGCCACGCCCTGCACGCCGCCCAGGGCTACGCGGACGACCTCGCCCATGTCTGGAATGAGGAGGGCCAACTGTTGGGCCAACTCCGGCAAATGGCGGCCATCTTTCCGCCTTCCCGGTGATTACCCATCTCCTGTCGCGGCGCGCCACGTCTGGTTTGGCGTGACGCACGGCGTAAAGCCTGTCTTTCCGTCAAGAGAAGTTAGCCTTTGCGCGAGGGGAGTGCTAACACCGGCGGCGCTCGCCGGTTGGAACACCCTGAGGGGGGGAACCGACCGGGGCCCGTGGCCGCGCCACGGCTACCCCAAGGAGACGACGTCCATGCGCAAGTTCTTCCTCGTCAGCACCGCCGCCCTGTCGCTGTTCGCCATCGGCTGTCCTTCCCCCGAGGACGTCTGCAAGTCCGGCGTGGATCAGGTCTGCGAGCGCCAGTACGAGTGTCAGTCGGACGCGGCCAAGGCCTCCACGCAGTTCCAGGCCGTGTTCGGCACCAGCGAGAGCGACTGCAAGACCAAGCTCTACGCGGCCAGCAGCTGCTCGGCGCGCAAGGACGACAACGACAACTGCACGGGCACCAACGCGGGCAAGACGTTCGACCTGGGCGCCGCCTCGGACTGCTCGGACGCGCGCGCCAAGCTGTCCTGCGCGGACTACCTCGCCGCCTTCGGCACGGACCCCTCCAAGCAGCCCGCGGTCTGCGCCAACGTCTGCAAGTAATCCCCCCCTTCCGACTGGAAGCATCCCGCCGGGGCCCCTCACACGGGGGTCCCGGTTTTTCTTTGGTTCTTCCTGGGTTCTTCCCTGTCGTGCCGCGCGGCGGGGAGCAGGCGGGCGGGTTCTCACCGGGTGGCTTCCGCTCTCCCGGGGGCTCGGTTAGCGTGCGCGCCGCCCCCGCGCTCTCGCGGCTGGTCGTGGGACACGGGCGCGCACTCCGAGGTTCAGCACAGATGGCAAGGATTTCCCAGGATCAGGCGCAGGAGCGGCACAGCTTCCTGCTCGAGCTGTTCCGCGCCCAGCCGGACATCAGCCGCAACGAGGCGATGGACACCTACAAGGACAAGTTCGGCGCGTCGCTCAACGCCAAGACGTTCAACGAGCTGCGCGAGCAGTCCCAGCGCGATGTGCCCGGGACGGACGAGCGCGGCGAGGAGGCCTCCGTCGAGGCCGAGGCCGAGGCCGAGACGCCCGGGGACGACCTGGCCGGCCGGCTCAAGCTGGTGGCCTCCAGCGAGCCGCTGGCCCTGGCGACCGCCGCCAAGAAGCCCAAGCCCACCAAGGGCGTGGCGGTGAAGAACGTGTTCGTGGACGCGTCGCAGGAGCAGCTGCAGTTCCTCGAGCGCGTCATCCACCAGTTGCAGGAGGCCGGCGCGAACAACGTGCGCATCGACCACGGCACGGACCGCTGGATGGTGCTCACGGTGGACGCGAAGTAGTCCCCCGTGCCCTCGTGCCCGGCGGGGCCTCGTCCCTCAGGGGCGGTGCTCGCCGGGTGGGGGGATGGGGGAGGGCTGGTGCCGGGGCAGGTGGAGCATGAAGCGCGTGCCCTCGCGCGGCGTGGAGCGCACCTGGATGCGCCCCCCGTGCGCCCGGACGATTTGATCCACGATGAACAGCCCCAGCTCCTCCGGGCGCCCCGCCTCGGGCGGCGTGAGCGGAGGGGAGAACAGGCCGGGCAGCTGGGCCTCGGGGATGCAGACCCCCTCGGTGTGCACCTCCACGTAGGACTCGGACGGCCGGGCCTCCACGCGCAGCGTGACGGGGTGCTCGGGCGAGCCCTGTTGGAGCGCGCCGCGCACCAGGTGCTGGAGGGCCTCGGCCATGCGGGACGCGTCCCACGACCCCAACACCTCCTGGGCGACGAAGTCCACCCGGCGGTGGGGGAAGGCCTCGCGCGCCGCGTCCACCACGTGGCGCGCGAGCACGTCCATGCGCGTGGGGGACACGGCGAGCCGCAGGCCCTCGCGCACGTGCCGGGACGCATACGCGAGCGCCTGGTCCACCTGGTGGCGCGCGCGCGCCACGCCCGAGAGGATGTGCTCGACCTGGCGCAGATCCTCCGTGCCGAGCTCGCCGCCCAGGAGCAGCGCCCGGGCCCCGAGCAGGATGGTGTCGAGCGGCGGCGTCATGTCCCGCAGGAGCACGGGCAGCAGCCAGCGCAGCGGGGGCGCCCCCAGGGACGGGGAGCCGTCGGCCCGAGGCCCTTCCGCGCGGGGCGGGGCCTCGGCGTGCGCCAGGGCGGAGGCGGCGGCCTCGGCGAGCACCTCGAGCAGGAAGAGCTCGCGCGCGCTCGCCGTGTGCTCGCGCGACCAGTAGAGCCCGATCGCGCCCCGGCACGCCTCGGCGCCCCCCATGGGCATCATGGCGAGGCTCTTCACCCCGGTGGGCTGGTAGAGCACCCAGGGCACGCGCTCGTCCCGCGCCGCGTCCGTCACCACGGCGGGGCGCCGGTGGCGGATGGCCCACCCGGAGATGCACTCCCCCACGGGAAAGCGCCGCCCGCGCCAGAGCGCGCCCGGGACGTCCTCCTCCACGTAGAAGACGTGCTCCCCCTCGCTCAGCACGAACGAGGCCCCGTCCGCCTCGATGAGGCCCCGGGCCAGCTCGCACGTCCGCCGGGCGAGCACCCCGGCGTCGTCCACGCGGGCGAGCGCCGCCTGGGCTTCCAGGAGCCGCAGGGTGTCGTCGAGGGAGATGCCCGCCTGCCGTGCACGTGAGGAGAAATCCATGAGCCGTCCTGTCCGGCCAGTTCCGGGCCTCCCGAGACCCTCTACCGGACTTGACGGCTTGGAAGCGCGTCACGGTGACGCTTATGCCCGAAATCGGGCGCCTGGCGGCTCAGAACTCCGCGCCCCCCTCCAGTTGGGGCGAGGGAGCGGGCGCCGCCAGGGGCTCGGCGGCCCGCGTGGGCTCGGTGGCCGCGAAGGCCTCCGGGCGCCAGAGCCGCTGGGTGAGCACCAGCGCGAGGAAGAAGAGCGCGCTGCCCGCGGTGATGAGGCGCACCCCCACCCGGTCCGCGAGCGCCCCCTGCAGCCACACCCCGACCGCGTACCCCACGGCCACCATCATGCTGTAGACGCCGCTCACGCGGCCCTGCAGGGCCGTGGGCACGCGCAGCTGGCACGCGGTGTTGAGGCTGGTGAGCGTGGCCATGTACAGCGCGCCGAGCCCCACCATGGCCAGCGCGGCGGTGTGCAGGGTGGGCGCCATCCAGTACACGGCCGCCACGGGGCCGATGAACACCAGACACACCTCCAGGAGCCGCCGGCGTCCGAGCCGCGTCACCAGGGGGCCGATGAGCACCGCCGCGAGCACCGCGCCCACGCCCTGCGCGGCCACCAGGAAGGACGTGGCGGCGGCGCCCTCGTGGAAGACGCGGATGGCGAACACCGGCACCAGCCCGATGAAGGGCGAGACGAACAGGGACACGGCGAAGGCGGTCACGAGCAGCATCCACAGCGTCGCGTCCTCGCGCGACACGCGCAGCCCCCGCATCAGCCCCTGGCCCAGCGCCTCCTGACGCTCGTGGGCCGCGGGCGGCTGGGGCCGCACGCGCCAGAGCGCCCACAGCACCGCCACGAAGGACAGCGTGTTGACGGCCAGCGCCCACGCGATGCCGTGCGTCGCCATCACCCCCGCGCCCAGCGCCGGACCGACGATGCGCCCCAGGTTGTACTGCGCCGAGTTGAGGCTGAAGGCGCTGTGCAAATCCTCCGGCGGCACCGAGCGCGAGATGAGCGCGGCGAAGGCGGGGTTGACCAGGCTGCTCGCGCACCCGTTGAGCAGGGACAGCACCGCCACCGCGGGCACCGTGAGCCGGCCGGTGAAGGCCAGCAGCGTGAGCACCGCGGCGAGCACCGCCTGGGCGAGCATGCCCGCGGCCACGAAGGCCCGCCGGTCGAACCGGTCCGCCAGCACGCCGCTCACCGGCGCGAGCACCACTCCGGGCAGGAACGTCAGGGCGGCGATGCCTCCGGTCGCCTCCGCGCGGCCCGTCACCGTGGTGACGAACACGCCCAGCGCGAGCGTCTCCATCCACGTGCCGATGTTGGAGACGAGCGCTCCAGACCAGACATGGACGAAATCCCGGTGCCCGAAGGCCCGGAGCGACGAGAAGCGGGACAGGTGGAGGGCGGACACGGGTGCTTCCTTTTAACCCGTCCCCCCCCGGCGCGCTCGGTGCGCACCCGCGTCCCTGCCCGAAACACGACGCCCGCCCGCCGCGCTGACAGGCATTGCGGGCAAGTGCCGTGAAACCATACTTATATGCCTTCAAACCGTCCTGGAATCCGTGGGACGTCCAACGGACTCCGGGCTCCGGCTCAGGGCGCGGCGCGCGAGGCGCTGGCCTTGGGCGGGGTGATGACGCCCTCGGGGCTCACCCGGGCGCCCGAGGTGGGGAAGTCCTCGGCGGTGAGGCGGCGCACCAGCTCGATGACCTCGCCGCGCGGGTCCGGCTGGGGAATGCCCCGGCCCTCCTGGCGCGTGGGCAGGAGCCGCCCGGCGACGAAGCGGCCCCGGCCGTCCAGCTCCACGTCGGCGATCATCCCCAGCCCCTGCGGGCCCTTGAGGTTGAAGGAGCCGTAGGTGGCGAAGTTGCCCAGGGAGTAGAGGATGAGCTTGTCCTTGTAGAACTCGAGCGCGCGCACCACGTGGGGGCCGTGGCCGATGACCAGGTCCGCCCCCGCGTCGATGACGGCGTGGGTGAAGGCGCGCAGGTCGCCCCGGTTCTCGCCGTAGAACATCTCCGTGCCCTGGGGGATGTTGAGCGCCTTGCCGCCTTCCGCGCCGCCGTGGAAGGACACCAGCACCACGTCATGCCCGCGCTTGACCGAGCGGATGAAGGCCGAGGCGGTGGCGTGGTTGTTCACGTGGTTGCAGTTGGGCGAGGTGTGGAAGGCCACCATGGCCACGCGCAGGCCGTTCTTCTCCACGGTGGCGACGGTGCCAGCGGGGCCGCTCCAGGCGATGCCGAGCCCGTCCAGCGTGGCCTCGGTCTCGCGGCGGCACAGCTCGCCGAAGTCGCCTGAGTGGTTGTTGGCCGTGGAGGCCAGGTCCACGCCCGCGTCCTTGAGGTAGGCCCCGTAGCGCGTGGGCGAGCGGAAGGCGTAGCAGTTGCCGCCCTTGCGGCACTTCTGCGTCTCGCCGTTGTCGCACAGCGGGCCCTCCAGGTTGATGAAGGTGAGGTCCGCGTCGCGCAGCAGTGGAGCCACCGCGGTGAGGCTCGCGGCGCCGTCATCCGGGGGCAAGAGGCCCTCGGGGAAGGAGGTGCCGAGCATCACGTCCCCCACGGCGCGGATGCGCAGCCGGGCGTCGGCCGGGGGCGGCGGACGGGGCGCGGCGGCGCTGTCCTGGGCGAGCTGGCGCTGGAGCGCGGACTGACCCCGGGCCTGGGTGAGCGCGTCCTCGAGGTCCGGGTGCTTGGGGTCGAGCTTCTGCACCGTGTTCCACTCGGCGAGCGCGTCCGGCCAGCGGTTGAGCAGCGAGTAGGCCCAGCCCAGTTCCCAGTGGCAGTCCACGCGCACGGGCGCCGAGCGAGTACACGCGGAGAAGGCGGCGACAGCGCCCGGGGCATCCTTGGCCTTCATCGCCTCCACGCCCCGGTCGAAGAGCGCGTCCACCTCGGCGGCGGTGGACACCAGGGGCGGGGGCGCCTCTGGAGCCGGCGGCGCGGGCGGAGCCTCGCTCACGGGCGGCGGCGCGGGCGGGGCCTCGGGCGCGGGTGGGGCCGGCGGGGCCTCGGGGGCGGGAGGAGGAGGCTGGGGCGCGGCGGGAGGCTCGGGCGGCGCGGCGACGCGGGGCGTGGCGCAGCCTCCGAGCGAGGCGAGCGCGAGCACGGAGAACAGGAGGGAACGGGAGCGCATGGGGGCGGGCATCTTACGGTGTGCGCGCAGCGCGGGGGGAGGGGTGTGTGGAGCCTCGGACGCTCGACGGCCCGGCCCCTGAGCGAGGCCCCCCGTTTCGCGTAGGGTGGCCGCATGCGCCCACTGCCCACTGCCCTGCTGCTCGCCGCGGTGTCGTCGTGCACCGCGTGCGGTCCCGACGCCCCCACGCCGCCGCCCGAGCCCCGCGCGCCGCTGGACTCCCTTCCCACGGTGACGTGCACGCTCGAGGCCCGCAGCCCGCTGGTGGTGGACCTCATCGATGCACAGGGCAACCGGTTCCTCGACGAAGCCTTCATCCGCGTCTGGTCGGAGGATCGGGTGCTCCGGGACACCTGCCGCGAGCACTGTGAGTCCTGGGCCCCGTCCGTCGAGGGGGTGGGGCACTACTTCATCCAGGCCTGGAGCGCGGACGAGCGATGGAGGGCGAGCGGGGAAGCACGGGTCGCGCGCGACGCGTGTGGGATCATCACCGAGCAGGTGACCCTCACGATGACCGCCGTGCCGTGACGTGAGACAAAAGGCGCATGAGCAAGCGCCTGGTCCTGACCACCATCACCGCGAGCGCCCTGCTGCTGGGGGGGTGCTTCGTGGCCTGCCAGAAACACCCCTCGCTGGATCCGACCCCGCCGGGCGAGGAGGTGCCGCCGCCGGAGAACAAGCCGCCGGCGCCAGTGGTGCTCGCGGCGGGGGACATCGGTAACTGCTCCTCGGACGGGGACGAGGCCACGGCGGCGCTGCTGGACCAGCAGCCGGGGACAGTCCTGGTGCTGGGCGACAGCGCCTACCCGACGGGCTCGGCGAGCGCGCTGACCAACTGCTACGAGCCCTCGTGGGGCCGACACAAGGCGCGCACGCGGCCGGTGCCGGGCAACCACGAGTACCTGGAGCCCGGGGCGGCCCCCTACTACGACTACTTCGGCGAGGCGGCGGGCGAGCGGGGCAAAGGCTACTACAGCTTCGACCTGGGCACCTGGCACCTGGTGGCGCTCAACTCGGAATTGCAGGGCGAGGCCTCGACCGAGCAGCAGCGCTGGCTGCGTGAGGATTTGAAGGCGAATCCCACGCGCTGCACGCTGGCGTACATGCACCGGCCGCTCTTCACGTCGATCGCGGTGCGCAACAACGGCTTCGTGCGACCGCTCTGGGAGATTCTCGCCGAGGCGGGCGCGGAGGTGATGGTGACGGGGCACGATCACTTCTACGAGCGCTTCGCGCCCCAGACACCGCAAGGCCAGACAGTGAGCGAGGAGCAGGGCATCCGCCAGTTCGTGGTGGGCACGGGCGGCACGTTCTTCTATCCGCTGGAGCCCGCGCCCCTGAGCAGCAGGAAGCGCATTGGAGACAAACACGGCGTGTTGAAGCTCACGCTGGAGGAGGAGGGCTACACCTGGGAGTTCCTCCAGACAGACGGCGACGTGGGCGACCAGGGCCGCGGCGTCTGTCACTGACCCTCTTGCCCAACTTGACTCCGTGATGTTATCGGTTAATCGCCGGGGACGTGTACCCAATGGCTCGCAAGGTCATGTCTCTCAGCGACCGAGCAAACCCAGAAACCCTAAGTGGACGCTCCACACAACCACACATAGAGCACCCATTGTACACCGAAAAAATTCAAGCAGTTCACCGCGATGAAGCGATGCACTACATCAAGCCGATTCTTGATGGGTACCGAAGCCACTGGGACAGTGTCTACGTTGGTGTGACCACCGAACCCAAATTGCGTTACAAGCAGCATACGCGCAACGGTTGGGAGCAGATGGTCGTCCTCTACGAGGCATACAGAGCCGACATCGCCATCGATCTGGAACGGGATTTGATCGACTACGCACACAGGTGTCGATTCCGCAATCCCATAACAAACATCAATCCTGGAGGAGAAAGTCTCAGCACCAAGGAAACCTCTCACTTCCTTTACATCCTGCTAAAAGATAAACGTCTGTAACCGGTATTCACAGATGAAGCCATCCAGCGTATTTTTACTCACGGCGGCGCTCCCAGGATGCTTCCTGTGGGCCACGCCCCCCAAGCCCGTGGTGGAATGGCCCGACGCGCATTCCACCCGGAATCTGGTGCCTCCCATGGAGGCGGGGGCCGCGCTCGCGGCCGCGGGTGCCCTCCGCGAGATGCTCCGGGAGAACACGGACCCGGGCCTCTTCTGGGGCTGCACCAGCCCCGAGCAGGGATTGGACGTCGCGGTCTTCACCGGTCCCACGCCCCAGCTCTATTACGTTGTCCTGGATGAGCGTTTCGACCGGTGCGGAGGCCCCCGGGGGCGCGTGCTCGACTGGTGGTATGTCTATGCCGTCACGCCCCAGGGCGAGGTCATCGCCCGGGCACCCCCGCCCGCCGCTCCCGAGGAGCCCCCCCCTCGACCGGGCCCTGATTCGTCCGCCCATGGGGCGTGGATCAAGCGGCTGAGCGCGTCAGGTACACCCTGAACTGCATCGCGGCGAAGAACTGACGCGGAGGCTCGAAGCCCGCGCGCGCGAGCAGCGCCGCGAGGGCCGTCTCGGACTCGGGCAGGTTCTGGCGCGCGAAGGCCTCGGCCATGTTCCGGCCGAACTCGATCGGCGCGCCCGCCCACCGCAGCCGGTGCTCCTCCACCGCCGTGAGCACGGGATCCACGCCCACCCGGCAGCCGAAGACGAAGGGCGCCCCCGGCTGGAGCCGCCGCTTCACCTCGCGCAACAGCGCCAGCCGGCCCTCCTCGTCCGGCACGTGGTGCAGCACGCCGATCATCTCCGCGCCGTCGAACAGGGGGCCCTCGGGCAGCGAGTCCAGGGTGCCCACGTGCAGGTGGGTGCGCTCCTTCAAGCCCAGGTCGGCCACCCGCGTGCGCGCCACCTCCAGCATGTCCGCGGACGGGTCCACGCCCGTGAAGCGCCAGCCGGGCGCGCCGTGCCTCACGTAGGGAATCAGATCCTGTCCCGTCCCCACGCCCACGCACAGCAGCGAGGCCGTGTCCCGGCCGGCCAGCAAGGCCGTGAGCACCGTGGCGGTCGCCTCGTGCAGGGCCTCCCCTCCGATGAACCAGTGCTTCATCTGGGCGTCGTACTGGGCGGCGCGCTCGGCGCCGAAGTGGCTTCGGAAGGACGCGCCGTGCGCGGGGGCCCCGTGGGCGTGCGCGTGCGCGTGGGAGTGGGCGTGGGAATGGTCGTGCGAGGACATGGGCAGCTCCGGCCCGCCCGGTGGGGCAGGGCGATGGTCTGAGCGGAGCATGCGTCCAAGGCCCCGCGCGCGGGAGAGCGGGGATTCCGGTGGGATCGGCGGGGATTTCGCTCCCCGCCCGGAAGTTCACCGCCGGGCCTTCTTCTCCCTCACCGGGCGGGCGGGCTTCTTCTTCTTCACCGGCTGGCACACGGGGTTGGGCTTCCTGTCGGCGATGGCGAGCTGGAACGAGCGTCGGCCCACACACCCCACCCGGGCCCCCGGGTTCTCCTCCTTGGGCACCCGGAAGAGCCGCGCGGGCGCGCCCTTCACCAGGTACTGCCGCCACCACACGCGCTGCCTGTCCTTGCCGTACAGGCCCTCGCCACACTCCTCGGCGGGCAGCCGCCCCTGGACCGAGGTGAAGGCGGGCGCCTGGGCCCCCTCCACCAGCAGCACGCCGAAGTAGACGCGGCCCTCGGTGCGCACGAAGCCACACCCCAGCTCGTCGTACCCCTGGCCCGAGCCCCGGGGCACGGCCACGAAGGAGGGCAGCGCGGGCTTCGCGGTGTGGTTGAGGTAGAGGAAGCGGGCGTCGCGCGGCCGGCAGTCCGCGTCCACCTCGAAGGTCGCCGCGTCCACCAGGTCCAGGCGCGTGAGCACGTCGGCGCCGTCCACCGTGTCCTGATCATCCAGGGGCTTGTCCCAGTAGATGCCCGTGGAGGAGCGCACGAAGCCGCAGCCGAGCGGCTTGAAGGTGTCGGTGGCGAAGGGCAGGGGGGGCCGGTTCTTCAGGGGCCGGTGGAGCAGGGGGGTGCAGCCGCGCCACACCCGCGCGCCGTCCGCGTAGAAGCCCTGGCCGAGCGGCTGGAGCTGGTCCGCCCCCGGGCCCACCTGCTTGTCGCCGCACTGGGTGAGGGGCGTCTCCGGTGTGGGAGGCGACTCGGCGCGCGCGGACGGGCTCCCGAGCCACGCCCCCAGCACGGCCAGGGGGGCCAGGAGCCACGTGGATGGATGACGCGTCCTTCCCATAGGGCGCGCATCATGGCCCGTCTTGCCCCCTGAGTGAACAAAGCCTTTGTGCCTGGAAACCCGGGCGGGCCGGAGGCACACCCCGGGTGGGAGCACTCAGGCGCGCGCGGGCGAGGCCTGGGGCTCGACGCGGCCGGGAGCCCACGTGCACAGCACCAGCGCGGCGGTGCCCGCGAGCAGGGCGATGAAGGCGAAGCGCGCGGGAAAGCCCCCGGGCAGCAGGTCCACGAGGGCGATGGTGAAGGAGCCCCCGAGCATGCGCGAGGCGTACACGGCGCTCGTCACCATGCCCCGGTGCTGCCAGGGCGCGCGCGTCTGGGGGCCCACGATGGACGTGGAGGCGGCCGGCCCGAGCCCCATGCCCAGCAGCGCCAGGCTCGCGAAGAGGGCGGGCACGTCCCAGCCCCGGGCAACGCCGAGGGTGAAGAGCACCGTGCCCAGGAAGGCGAGCGAGAAGCCGCCGCCGGCGCTCGCCCGGAGGCCGCCCCGGGCGAACACCCGCACCCCGAAGGTGGAGCCACACGCCCAGCCCCCGAGCAGCGGCACCAGGGCGAGCCCCGCCATGAGGGGGCTGTGGCCGCCGCGCTCGGTCATCCACAGGGGGACGAAGGCGGTGGTGGCGTAGAGCAGGCCGCCGGCGAGCAGTCCGCCGAACAGGCCCGAGCGCACGGTGCGATCCTCCAGCAGGTCCAGGGGGATGAGCGGGGCGGCGGAGGCGCGCTGCTGGCGCAGGACGAGCACGCCGCCCGCGAGCGCGGCGAGCGCGAACAGGGGCCGCCACGCGCCCGCGTTGCCCTCCAGGGCGAAGAGGAGCAGGGCGAGCGAGGTGCCCACGAGCGCCGGGCCCACCAGGTCCACCCGGGTGGCGGGGCGCACGGGATCCTTGAAGGACAGGTGCAGGAGCACCAGGGCGAGCAGGCCCACGGGCACGTTGACGAGGAAGACCCAGCGCCAGGAGGCGTGCATGACGAGCCAGCCGCCGATGAGGGGGCCCACGACGTTGGCGCCGCCCCAGGCCGCGGTGAACAGGCCCTGGATGGAGGCGCGCTCGCGCAGGGAGTAGAGGTCCGCGCTGATGGTCATGGTGGTGGGCTGGAGCGCCCCGGCGCCGAGCCCCTGGAGGACCCGGAAGGCGATGAGGGCGGGCACGCTCGGGGCGGCGCCACAGAGCACGGAGCCGAGGAGGAACAGGCCCATGCCCAGGGTGAAGATGGGCTTGCGGCCCAGGTGGTCGGCGAGCTTGCCGAACAGGAGCATGCCCACCGTGGAGGCGAAGAGGTAGGCGGAGAAGACCCACGAGTAGAGGTGCTGTCCGCCCAGCTCGCGCGTGAGGGTGGGCATGGCGCTGGTGACGACGGTGGCCTCGAAGGCGGTGACCACCAGGGCCAGGAGCACCGCGCCGGTGGCCACGCGCCGGGCCAGACCCGGAGGGGCGGCGGGGGCGGCTTCCGAAAGACTCGCATCCATGGCCTTTAGAAATAACGGATCGCCCGCCATGCGAAAGACGCATCCCGCGCATAGACTCCATGCACAAACCGCATGAACACGGAACAGCTACGCGCCTTCGTCCAGGTGGCCCGGGAGGGTCGGCTCACGGTGGCGGCGAAACAGCTCGGGGTGTCGCAGTCCGGACTCACGCGCCAGCTCCAGGCCCTGGAGGAGGAGCTGGGCGTGCGCCTGCTCGTCCGGACGCAAGGGGGCACGGTGCTGACGGAGGCGGGGGAGCGCTTCCTGCCGCACGCGCGAGGGGCGCTGGACGCGCTGGCGGTGGGCGCGGCGCAGCTCGGGGAGCTGACGACGACACCCGAGGGGTCGGTGGCGCTCGGGACGCTGCGCACGGTGAGCGCGTCGGTGCTGCCGGAGCTCGCGCGGGACTTCAAACAGCGCTACCCGGACGTGCGGCTCAAGCTGAGCGAGGGCCCGCATGACACGCTCGAGACGCGGGTGGCGGGGGGCGAGCTGGACCTGTGCATCGTGGCCCTGCCGCTGCGGCGGGTGGAGCTCGTGTCGCAGAAGCTGTGGGAGGAGGACTTCGTGCTGGCGGTGCCGAAAGGCCATGCGCTGTCACGGCTGGGCCGACCGGTGGCGCTGACGGAGGCCCTGGCGGAGACGTGGGTGGTGATGCCGCGCATGACGGGGGCGGCGGCGCTGGAGGCGGCGAGCGAGGCGAGCGGAATCCATCCCCGGATCGCGGTGGAGATCGACAGCGCGGAGGGCATGCGGCGAATGGTGGAGCAGGGATTGGGGGTGGCGCTCCTGCCCGCGTTGATGGCGAAGGAGCACGCGGCGCGAGGCTTCGACGTGGTGGCCCTGAGCAAGGGGGGTCCGAGACGTCAGGTGGCCCTCGTGCACCGAGGAGAGGAATACCTCACCGCGGCGGCCCGGGCGCTCAAGCGGTTCATTATTGACACCCTCCGGCGCGCCGAAGCTCGTCCGTCGTCCACACACCGATAAACACAGACAACCCAAGAGGCGCCATGCACTCCAGTCCCCATGAACTCCAGCAATTGATGGCCGAGGCAAAAGGCCTGGAATTAGGAAGCCCCCGACAACTGCAATTGCTCGAAGAACTTCGTGCCCGATGTCCCGCGTTCGTCCCCGCGCTGCTGTTGGCGAGTCGGGCCGAGCTGTGGAGCGGTGAAGACGCCGAACAGACGGATGCCGCCTTCGCTCGTATCGAGCGCATGCTCCAAGAGGCCGTCGAGTTGTCGGACAGGTCGCCCGAGGCCCTCATGGGATTGGCGCGCTTCATGAGCGTCGTGCGGGCCGCTCCCGAGCGCGCCGAGGCCCTCTACCGCGAGGCGAGCCAGCGAACCCTCGAACTCCTGGAGGACTCCTGGTCGGGCTTGATCGAAGCCCTGGGAGAACAGGACAAGACCGAGGAGGCCATCGGTGTCGCCCAACGTGCCCTGTGCGTCTTCCCAAACTCCCAACTGATCGCTGAAGCTCGCGCCTTCGCGAAAATGGCCCCTCTCCACTGGGTTAGGGAACGTCAAGAAGAACGCTGACGTGCAGAGGGACCCGCTTCAGAAGCACCGGCACCTCCCGGCGACCTCGGATCGGGCGACTGCGAAGAAGAACCGGGCGGCGACGCTTCCGGTTCTTCCGGCTCGTCTGGCTTCTGTTCCTCAAGGATGGCCGCCACGGCGAACGACACCAGCCCCACCAGTCCTACAATTCCGGCGATTCCAATAGCCACTTCCCACCAGGGAGAAGCATCGGAAGTCCGCTTGGTGGCCCCCTGGGTGGCTCGCTTGGTCGCCTCCATCGCCTCATTCACCCGAGCGTGGAACTCCTCCACTCCCATCCCGAACACCTCGGCAAATTTCTTGAAGGTGAAAGGATCTGGGTGCGCTTGCCCCCGCTCGATACGCGACAGCGTCGACTGCGTCAGACCCACACGTCGCGCCAAGTCTTCTTGCGACCACTCCTTCTGGGCCCGCAGTGTGGCGATGATCTTCCCAACGACCAGTGCGTAAACCTCTGATTCGCTTGGCTTCTTCGCTTGTTCAGGGGGCATGGCTCACCTCGCGCAGCATAACATGGGGTGCACTCATCCAAATTGCGGGAAAGATACTACATTGTCCACCCATTCCCGCATAATATGCAGATTTAGGTCGTTGACAGGTACGTGACTTAAGTTCAGTATGCCGCTCCACCATGAACGACGCCTACACGTACCCATTTTGGAATAATCCCGCGCCCTCTTCTCCGTCTGCGGAGCAACGCGTCAGCATGCTCGCTCGGCAGGAGGAGCTCGAAATCAGCCTCACTGAGGCTCACTGGCTGCTCGAAGACGACCGATACCAAGTTCATTTCGGAATCGGATCTGGTCGGCACTACCGCAAGCCGCGGAGCAATGGCTGCTACCACCTGAGAATCGATGGCACGCGCGCCTTCATCCACTGGGACGAATGGGACCCACGCCGTCACCCCATCGAACATTTTTTCGAGACACCCGTGCTCTGGGGCTCTGCTTTGGCCATCGCCGTTGGCACGTGGCTGCTGTCCTCGAACGACAACGACTAAGCATCACATCCATTGACCCTAAAGGAACGACCTATGACTCACTATCAAACGCTCGGCATCGCCCAAGACGCGACCGCCGATGAGATCAAGAAGGCTTTTCATCGGCTCGCCCTCGCCACCCATCCGGATCACCATCCAGGGGATTCCGTTAAGGAAGAGCAGTTCAAGGCCATCTCCGCCGCCTATGAAATCCTGGGCGATCAAACCCAACGGAAGCGGTACGATATGGAGCTGCTCAAGCAAACGTGGCAGAAACAACGTGCGGCGGCGGAAGAAGCACAAGCCTCCGCCCCCCCGCCCCCCCCATCCCCCACCGCGTCCACGCCCACCGCGTCCAAGGAAGATAACTTCTGGGGAGTCCTCTTCGGTCTGGGTATCGCTGCCTTCGCTTGGCACAAGATGTCTCAGGCGAGCAACACCACGTGGGATCCAAACGTGGAACGAAACCGGGGGCCGGATGGCCGCTTCCGCCCCTCGTGAGCCACCCTCGCCTCACGTCTGAAGTCGCGCGTCCAGCATGGCCCGGAGCGCCTGGAGATCGAAGGGCTTCTCCAGACGCGGCAGGTCCACCCGCTCCAGGTACGCGCGCGCCCGCTTGGTGAACGCGCCCCCCGTCACGAAGACCATGTGCCCGGCCCGCTCGGGCATCCGTTGCACCAGGGTCTCGTGCAGCTCGATGCCCGTCATCTCCGGCATCATCACGTCACACAGGAGCAAATCCCACGGCTGTCCCCGCTCCAGCCACGCCAGCGCCGCCTCCGCGCGGGTGAAGCCCGTCACGTCGTGCTCCGAGCCCAGCGTGCGCTGCAGCGCCGCGAGCACCCGCGGCTCGTCGTCCACCACCACCAGGTGGCCCCGCCGCCGCGCCGGGGCCTCGCGCTCGCTGCGCCGCACGTCCTCGCGCTGGGGCGGCTCGGGCGCCGCGAGCACCACCCGGAACACCGTGCCCACCCCCACCTCGCTCTCGAAGGACAAGGTCCCCCCGAGCCGCGTGATGATGTCCTGGCAGATGGGCAACCCCAGCCCCGTGCCCAGTCCCAGCGGCTTGGTGGTGAAGAAGGGCTCGAGCACCCGGGCACGCACCTCCTCGGGAATCCCCTGGCCCGTGTCCCGCACCTCGATCACCACCCGGCCCGACTCGTCCACCCGGGTGCTCAGGCGGATCTCGTTGCGCTCCGCCGCGCCCTCGGGAATGGCCTGCGCCGCGTTGACGACGAGGTTGAGGAACACCTGCCCGAGCCGGGCCTCGTTCGCGTACACCGCCGGCAGGGACTGGTAGTCCTTCACCAGCCGCGCCCGGTGGCGCACCTCGTTCCACGCCATGGCCGCCGCCGAGTCGAGCGCCCGCGTCACCTCCACCCACTCCAGGTGCTCGTCGTCCTTGCGGCTGAAGAGCTTCAGGTCCCGCACGATGGTGCGCATGCGCTCGGCGCCCTCGCGCGCCTCGTCGAGCGCCTCGGCGAGCCCCTCCGTCCCGGGCGCCGGCACCGCGCGCAGTTCGTCCCGGGCGTAGTCCAGGTTGGCCATCACGTAGGCGAGCGGGTTGTTCAGCTCGTGCGCCACCCCGGCCACCAGCGTGCCCACCGAGGCCATGCGGTCGGACACCGCCAGGCGCTCGCGCAACGCGTGGCGCTCGGTCAGGTCCTCCACCACGCCCACCACCCGCACCAGCCGCCCGTCCTCGTCCCGCACGAACATGCTCCGGTTGAGCACCCGCGCCCACGTGCCGTCCCCCCGCTGCACCCGGTACTCGTCCGTCCACAGCCGATCCTGGCCCCGCTGGGCCGCGGTGAAGCCCCGCTGCACGCGCTCGCGATCCTCGGGGTGGATGCGCTCGAACCAGCCGTCGCCGTCCGGCGAGCGGCCCGGCCGGTCGCCGAACAGGTCCAACAGCCGCGGGCCGCAGGACACCCGCCCCGTCTGGGGATTCCATTCCCAGACGAACTCGTGCAGCACCTGGTGGAAGGCATCCAGCCGGACATGGGTGAGCCGCGCGCGCCGCGCCTCCAATTGCAGCATCACCTGCCGCGCCAGCACCTCCAGGCCGTGCAGCTGCTCGAGCGTGAGCTCGCGGGGCACCGTGTCCAGCACGCACAGGGTGCCGAGCACGAAGCCCTCCGGGTTGACCAGCGGCGCCCCGGCGTAGAAGCGCAGGCGCATGCCGTGGGTGACGAGCGGGTTGAAGCGGAAGCGGGGATCCTCCAGCGCGTCCGGCACCACCAGCGTGCGGCCCGCCCGGAGCGTGTGGACACAGAAGGCCACGTCGCGCGGCGTCTCGCGCAGGTCCAGGCCCCGGCGGGCCTTGAACCACTGGCGCCGGTCATCCACCAGGGAGATGAGCGCCATGGGCATGCCGCACAGCCGCGCCGCCAGCCACGCGAGCTCGTCGAACATCACCTCGGGCTCCGTGTCGAGCACCTCGTAGCCGCGCAGGGCCTCGAGCCGCGCCGCTTCCTCCGCGCCCTCGGGAGGTCCCCACGACGCTCCGGACACGCCCCGCCCCGCGCTGTGCTGGTGCTCGCCCATCATGTCGCTCCCCCCCGCCGCGCCGGAAGCCCGTCCGGGCCGGAATGCCTCCCGGACCGCCAGACGCCACCTCCCCACGCCGCTGATCCCTGGTACATACCTGGGTTCGAAGTGGCGCGTAATTTTCTTCTTAATCCGGGATATGGGGATTGCAACGAAGCGTCCGCTGGTGGACCCGAAGACGGGCGCGGAGGGGTCGGTGCCCCGTGCTAGTGTCCGATTTCACGGGAAAGGCCTGTCGCCCTCCCGGCCCGCATGACCTGGCGATTCCGCGCTTCCGCTCCCCCGTCCCCCCGCCGTGAGCCCTCCGGCCGCCCGTCATCCCCGAGCCCCGCGTCCGCGCGCGGGTGTCCGGCAATGAACCGCCCCGAGCGAATGCACCGGGGGCGGCGATGAAACTGCGCACGGCGATGAACAGCCTCTACTCGGCATCGGTGTCGCTCGGGTCGAGGACGTGGCGGGGCTTCCGGGCGACGTGGCGGGGTCGGGGCAAGGCGGGGAAGGGTGCGATGGGCGAGGAGCTGACCGAGCGGGCGTATGCGATCACCGAGGAGGATGAGCCGGGCCTGGTGGAACTGGCGGCCTGGAGGGCGCCGGAGGATCCCCCGCCCACGCTCACCGGACTCGTGCGGCACCACGAGGTGAAGCCCCGGGACGCGCGGCTGCCCGCGCGCCGGCTCATCGTCTGGCTGCCGCCGGGCTACGACACCCCGGGTGACACGCGCCGCTACCCGGTGCTGTACATGCACGACGGGCAGAACCTGATGGACGCGCTCACCGCGTTCGCCCGCGTGGAGTGGAACGTGGACGAGACGGCCGAGGCGCTCGTGCGCGCCGGCCGGGTGGAGCCCGTCATCATCGTGGGCATCTACAACACGGGGATGGATCGCCTGCCGGAGTACACGCACACGGCGACGGAGAAGTACCCGGACGCGGGCCGCGCGGACCTGTACGGCGACTTCCTGGTGAACGAGCTCAAGCCCTTCATCGACCGCGCGTACCGCACCCGGCCGGAGGGCGCGTGCACGGGCCTGGCGGGCTCGTCGCTGGGCGGGCTCGTGTCGCTCTACCTGGGGATGAAGTACCCGGACACCTTCACGCGCCTGGGCGTCATCTCCCCCTCGGTGTGGTGGGACGAGCGGGACATCCTCGGGCGCGTGGCGGCGCTGTCCGGGCCCCTGCCCCTGCGCATCTGGGTGGACATGGGCACCCAGGAGGGCGACCACGAGGAGGCCGAGACGGTGGAGGACGCCGCGCGGCTGCACCAGGCGCTCTTGGAGAAGGGCTGGCCCGAGGACGACGTGCGCTACACGGTGTACGAGGGCGCCGAGCACACCGAGGCGGCCTGGTCCGCGCGCTTCGCCGAGGTGCTGGAGTACCTCTACCCGGCGCGGGGGGGGTCCATGAGGGCGGCCACCTCGGGCGAGTAGCCGCCGGGGCCCGCGCCATGGGCGACGAGGGGCGGGCGCACGGCGAGCTCCCGGGCCCGGTCCCGCACGGCATGCACGAGGAAGCGCGTGGCGGGCGCCTCGGCGCGCGCGTGGATGAAGCGCAGGGCCACGGGGAAGAAGCGCGCCGCGGCGAGCAGCCCGAGCACCTCGGCCACGCGCGCCGCGGGGTACACGAGGCTCACGCGGCCCCCGGGCGGCAGGGCATGCCGGGCCGCGGCCACCACGTCCGCGGCCTCGCACGCGACCTCCTGCTTGGAGAGGGCGCGCTCGGGGTCGGGGCTGTGCACGCCCGCGTCCCGGGGACGGAAGGGCGGGTTGGACACCACGTGCGCGTAGGCACCCGGGGCCCACAGGGCGCGCGCCTGGCGCAGGTCGCCGAGCAGCGGGCGCACCCGACCCTCGCAGGCATTGAGGGCCACGGCGCGCACGAGCCGCGCATGCACCTCGGGCTGCAATTCCAGGGCATCCACGGGACCGAGGCCGAACTGGCACGCGAGCAGGAAGGACACCACGCCACTGCCCGCGCCGAGTTCCAGGAGGGGACCCGGGACGGACGGGGCCTCGGCGGCGGCGAACGCGGCGAGCAGCACCGCGTCCAGCGTGAAGCGATAGCCGCCCCGGCGCTGCAACACCCGCACGCCCGCGGTGCCAATCGAGTCGAGGGTTTCATCCGCCGCGGGAAGGGAGGTGCTCACGAGAGAGCCTCTTATCCCCAAAGCGCTTGAGACGCTCCAGTGGAGTGCCCCATGCTCCCCCCATGGTTTCACGCCAAGAGCCCGGTCTGTCGTGCACATTCAAGACATCGCTGGGTCTGATGTTGCTCGCGGGCATGGCGAGCGGATGCTCCTGGTTGGGCTTCTACCGGTTCGAGAAGCCCGAACATGCGCCGCCCGAGGAGGCCGCCACCGTCCGGTTCCCGGACTCCATGGAGGAGGGCACCCGACTCTCGGGACCCACGCTCGCCGCGCTGCGCATCGCCCTGGACGACTTCCTTCCTCCCGGCAGCGCGTTCAGCACCGAGGACCCCGACCGCCGGGTGGCCGCATGCCTGTCTCGACCGAGCACCTACGACACCCTGGTGCACGCCCGAGAGGCGGAGGCGGTGGTCTTCGTGGCCTTCGTGCCAGACCTCAAGCGCTGTGGATTGACCGAGGAGCTCCTCGACGCGGGCGCCGTCTACGCCATCGACGCGAAGGGTCGCATCCTCGATCGGCGCTGAAACTGTCCGCCACTGGTCGGCCCCTCTATCCAAACGTGCACAGGTGCTCCACTCGCCGTGAGGCCCTGGACTGCCCGCGTCCGGGACCGTGCACAGCCTAGGGGCCTTATGGCTCGATCCACTGGCATCTCCGTGCTCCTCCTGGCGCTGGCCGCCGCGGGTTGTGACAACGCCCAGGCGCCCTGCACCCAGGGCTGTCCAGACATCTCCGGCGTCTACTCCATCGCCGACAGCGTCCCCGTGGGGGAGTGTCCTTTCAGCCCCTACCTGCTCTCACCCAGCGTCGAGATTCAACAGAGCAACGAGCGGCGCAAGGTCCTGCTGCACGTCGTGGACCCCACCACCCAGTTGGAGGTGCCCCTGTCCGGGGACGTCTACCTGGCCTCCAACTCGGACATGCTCGGCTCCTTCCGCGTCGAGACGCGTACCACCCGGCTCGCCAACCGCAGCAGCGAGCAGACGCTCACCCTGGACGTGCTCATCAACGGCACCGTCGCCCTGCGCGACGGCCGCCGCGTGCTGTCCGCCACGCTGACCACCACGGACGTGCGCTCCACCAGTCAGGCGTGCACCACCACCCTCACCGTGACGGGCCAGACCCAGTAGGGGCGCTCAGCCGGGAAGCTGATATTCCCGGGCTTTCTCCCGGAGTTGCGCGTACTTGCGCAGCAGCTCCGGCTGGCTCAGGGCCTCGTCGCCGAAGAAGAGGCCCCGCTCCTCGCGCAGCAGGGTGAAGTGCTCGCGCAGGACCCCGAGCACCCACTCCGCCCGCGTGAGCGTGGTGGGCGTGCAGGAGCGGCCGTGCACGTCGTCGAACAGGTCGAGCACATGCGAGCGGAAGCCCTCCACGAGGTACAGGCGCCCGAGGGCGTCGTCGCCGTCCAGGGCCCGCCGCCACCGCGCGTTGATGTCCTCCTGCCAGCGCAACACGTGCGCCTCGGCGCCCAGGGCCTCCAGCCGCGCGCGCTTGTGCTCGTAATGCGTGAGCGCGGCGGTCTTCTCCTCGCGGAACAGGGCGAGCAGGCCCCGCTCGTCCAGGCGCTCGGGGTTGCGCACGAGGTGGCCGAAGAAGTGGCGCGTCTCGAAGCGCTCGATGCCGTGGAACAGCGGTGTCGCCAGGCCATTGTTGTTGTAATGCTGGCGCGGCTCGAAGCGATACATGTACCCGAAGTCGAAGAGCGTCACCCGCTCGCCGTCATCCAGGACGTTTCCGGGGCAGAAGTCCCACTCGAAGAAGCCCGCGAGTTCCAGGTTCACGATCGCGCCGAAGAGCTGGTCATACACCCGCGCGTCGAAGCGCTGGAGCCGCTCGCCTTCAATCCAAGGCGAGAGGATGACGCCGTCGAGCAGGGAGGCATAGCGTGTCTCCACGATGTGCGTGAACCGAGGCGCCCGCTCGGGGTCCGCCTTGAGCGCGGTGAAGTCCGCGCGGCGCTGCACCTCGTTGAGGAAGGAGGTCTGTCCATCCACGTTGCGCACGAGGCTCTCGGGCCGCTGACGCTTGAGCGTCCAATCCCGGCCTCCCACGCGAATGCGATACACGAAGGCCGTCAGCCCGGAGTCGAACGTCTGGATGACGTGCGAGGACTCGGCCGTGAGAGACTTCAGGGTCTCCAAGGGGAGGGGGAGCGTGGAACGCTCCCCCACCTCCAGGGGTCGACCCGAGGCGAGCCAGGCGATCTGAGCGTGTTGTCTTTCCTGTTCCAGGCTCATCCGCTTCCCTCCGTGTGGGCTCCGTCGGCATCAGAGCCCCGCGAGCAATCCCTCCAGAACCTCCTCGGGGACCCAGTGTGCCCAATCCACGGCGATGACGTCATCGCTCCGCTGGGGAGGCCGCTCGATGGGTCCCGAGGAGACAAGCACGGCCTTGGGCCAGCCCGTCAACCGCTCCGCGTACTCCCAGCGATAGAGCTGGGCCTCTTTGTAGCCCGCGAGCAAGGTCTCCGGGTTCGATGAGTGCTTGATCTCCACGACGGTGGCCCGCTCGGGCCCTCCCGGCGGATGCACCAGCAGGGTGAGATCGGGTCGCATGCGGCCCCCTTGATTCAAGTAGTGCCGGGCACCGGCCTCCGCCGCCCCGGAGGCCAGGATCGCCTGATTATAGAAGAGCCGTACCCAGGCCCCGTCCTCCCGGCGGAACTCCGCCAGTTCGTCACGGTCCGGCACCACCAGGGTCCTGCGGAGGGTCCAGCGTCCAGGTTGAACACGCTCGAGCCGCGCTTCGAGCGCCCGCATCAACTGGATGGCCACCGCGAGCTCGAAGCGAGTGTAATCCTTGAGGGGCACGAGCGCGCCCTCGGCCAGGAGCCGCGCCAGTTGCTCCGGGTCGCGCGCGTTCAACGCCTCCAGGTATAAATGCCAGTCACGCGCGAGGTGGTAGGCGTCATGGCGCGCGAGCTCCGCGGCGCGCAGATGGAAGGCGCCGGGCCGCTCCTCCGGTACCTCCCGCAGCACCGTGGACTTCAATAGATGCTCCAGCTGGCCCTCATACGCCTGGACCTCGGCGCTCCAGCCGTGGTGAGCCGTCACGCCCGCCAGGCGCAGCTCGGCCAGCAGTCCCAGCAGCCGCTGCACGGTCATCCGGACGAGGATCTGCTCTGGAAGGTCGAACCGCCTCCGACGCGCCCGGGTGATGAAGCGGGTTTCCTCGCCCGCCAGATGACGCAGGAGCGTGCCCCGGACGTCCAGGCGCCCCTGGAAGCCCCCCTCCCACGTCTTCGGATAAACCTCCGTACGCCCCGTGAGTTCCCGCACCAGCCGGGGCAGGCTGTCCAGCGCGAAGCGCCGCAACTCCTCCAGGTGCCCCGCCAGGAGACTGGTGCCGAGCAGGCGGGAAAGTGCCCGGGGCTCGCCCGTCAGCCGCTCCAGGAAGCGCGTGGCCTCGTCCACCCCGATGCGCGCGCGGTGCGAATGGGGCAGCAGGTACCCCGGGAAATGCTCTCGCAGGAACTCCTCCCAGGGTGTGCTCACGCGCCCGTTCCGGAGAGGGAGCCCGGAGGCCAGACCTCCGTGCAGCGCTCCTTCAGCTCCCGCAGGGCCGTCTCGGAGGTCCACCCCGCGAGGGCCTCCGTGAACAGCGCGTGGGCCTTCCGGGCGCTCGCGGGATCGAGCCCCTCGAGTTGGGGCAGCAGGAACATCGCGAGGGCCTCGGCCAGAGCGTCTCCCGCCGCCGCGCGCCGCCGCATGTAGCGCACGATGTCCAGCGCGACAGCGGGACCGATGTCCCTCAAGCCCAGCAGGCCCTTGCGCTGGAAGAGCAGGGAGAGCCGGCGCACCGTGGGCTCATCGAGCGGCGGATCCACCCCCGGGTCCAACACGGACCGGGAGAGCAGGCGCGCATAGGTCTCGTCCTCGGGGATGCCGATGTGGACCACGGCGAAGCGGCGCTGGACGGCGTAGGACAGGCGGAAGAGGGACGTCTTGTCCCACGTGTTCATCGTCGCGACGACCCGGAACGTGCGCGAGAGGCGATGGGTCCGCCCGGCATCGAAGCCGATGGACACCCGGCGTCCGCTGTCGAGCTCGAAGGGTGTGTCCGTGCCCCGACCCCCCAGCACCGTCATCAGCTCGCCGAAGGCCTTGTCCACGTCCGCCCGGTTCAGCTCGTCCACGAGCAGCCACTGCCAGTTCTGCACGGCCTGGAGGAACGCGCCCGCGCGAAAGCGCAGCGACTTGTCCCGATCGAGCGCGTAGCCACCGATGGTCTCGTACGTCGTCCAGTCGGCGGAGGCCGTGGCCTCGAAGAGCCCCCGGCAGTAGCCCTCGGCCCGCGCCGCGTGGGCCAGGGCGTGCGCCAGCTCCGTCTTGCCCGTTCCCGGAGGACCGATGAGCAGCAGGTGCTTGCCCGCCGAGAGCGCCGCGCAGACCCGTTCCATCACCCCCGCGGGAAGCTCGAGCGCGCCCAGGTGTGGCTGGACATGGTCCCGGGTGAGGTCCAGCCGGTCCGCGTTCCAACCCGCCGGCTCCCCCGCATCCGCCAGGGGACTGGCGCCTGACGCCAAGGAGTCGCCCTGGGGGGAGTCCTCGTCCTCATCGAGCGCTTCGTCATCCAGGACTGGACGGGCCTCTACGCGCTCCAGGTTCTCGGTTCGCAGCCTGGTGATCTTCTCTTGCAGTTGCTCGGCCTCGCCGTACCGCCGCATTGCCGTCAGACCAAGTTCCGTGGGGGCATCACCCTGCTCATCACGCTCGGTCAGCCCCAGGGACAGCAGCCAGTTCTGCCGGACGTTGGTCTGCCGATAGGACTGCCAGTCCACATCGAGCAATTCTTCCAAGAGGTCATGGGTCTGACGCGTTCCGGCCCTTCCCAGCACCACCGCGATGACAAGCGTCTCGAGCACGCCCTCGTACGCCGCATCGAGCCGATCGAAGAGCATCAGGGGGTCACGGGAGTCGAGATAGGCCCGGCCACCATCGGAGAGCTCGATCCGGTCGTTCGTTTCCTTCACCAGCACCAGGTGACCAAGCAGCCTCCGATAGTGCTGGCGCGGGACAACCCCTCTCGCGTCGTAGCGCTGTTGAAGATGCTCGTCGAACTCGCGCACGGTCCGAGGTGCTTCACCGATCCATTCCAGCAAGGCCTCGAGGGTGGCCTTGTACTGGCGAACGCCCCCCGGGAGCGGAAAGAGCCTCACGCGTCCGGGGACGATGTCTGGCTCCCCCTTGGAAGGCGATGGCTGCGCGGAGGGCGTGGGCTGGAACCACGGCAGGGTGATCGCGCCCGAAGCGACTTCCTCTCGCGCCAGGAAAGGCAATTTGAGCAAGGCCAGGTGGATGAGCCGACGGAAAGCCTCGGCGGAACTGGGCAGGACTTCCCCTTCCGGCAGTCGCACCCGGAAGGTATCAGCCCGGGAAGAAGAGTAGAGGGGAAGGCCGGAGCGCGCCACGAGCTGCTTCAACGCGACGAGCCCGTAATCGGCGCCTTCTTCCTTGCGTTTGACGACGCTGATGAGCGTGGGGACTTCACACTCGGCGCCGTCCGCTTCTCCACTCAACAGCAATGCCAGGGAAATCCAGATGAGCTGCCGTGCCGTGTCGGCCATGTTGACACGCAGGGCGATGAAATGGTGATAGGCATCTCCCTTGGCGGACCAGAAGGTCGCCTCGAGCCGGAGCGTCTGGGACCCCCCCTTCCAGGTGCAGACAGCCTGGACCGCCGCGGGCCAGGGACCGTCGACGGCCTCGTCCAGCGCATCCTGATCTTCCCGTCGCAACAAGGGCCAGGGCCTGATGGGCAGGCGTTCGATGCGGACATCGACCGCATGGCCATCGACCTCGAGCCTCAGGTCGGTGGCCGCGTCCAGGATGGAGCGGACGGCGCGCAGGGCGATGCGGTTGGCGTCTCGTCGTACGGGCATGCGTTACTATCGCCCGGCGCCGCACTCCGGGCGAGGGTATCCGCTGTCGGCTCCTACGTGCGCGCGCCCACGAGCTGCTCGGCCAAATCAATCACCTTGCCCTCCACGCTCACCTGGTCCAGGTGATCGATCTCCACGATGCCCGTGGGGCTGGTGACGTTCACCTCGGTGAGCCAGTCGCCAATCACGTCGATGCCCACCAGGTACAGGCCCCGCTCCAGGAGCGCCGGCTTGATGCGCGCGCAGATCTCCCGCTCGCGCGCCGTGAGCTCCGTCTTCACCGGCTTGCCCCCGGCCGCCATGTTGCCCCGGTGATCGTCGCTCGCCGGCACCCGCAGCACCGCGCCACACGGCTCGCCGTTGACCAGGATGATGCGCTTGTCTCCGTTGCGGCTCTCCGGCAGGTACGCCTGCGCCACAATGGCCTTGCGCCCACCCACCGTGAGCACCTCCAGGAGCGAGCGCGTGTTGCGGTCCCCCGGCGCCAGGAAGACGATGCCCTGGCCGCCAAAGCCTTCCACCGGCTTGAGGATGGTGCCCGCCGGGTGGTCCGCCACGAACCGGGACAGGTCCGCCATGTTGCGCGCGATGAGCGTCTCGGGCATCAGGTCCGGAAAGCGCAGGCCGAACAGCTTCTCGTTCGCGTCGCGGATGCCCACCGGGTTGTTGATGAACACCGGCGTGCGCCCGTTGTGCAGCTCCACCAGGTGCGTGGCCTGGATGAAGTCCGCGTCCACCGGCGGATCCTTGCGCAGGAACAGCGCATCCAGCTCCGTGAGCGGCCGCACCTCCTCGTCCAGGATGTCGAACGCCCGCCCGGGCTCGCGCCGCACCGTCACCGTGCGCATCCGCGCCTCCGCGCGCGAGCCCCCGAAGCGCAGCCACGGCTGCTCGAAGTAGCGCACCCGGTGCCCCCGCCGCTGCGCCTCCAGCATCAGCGCGAAGGTGGAGTCATGGTCCACCCGGACCGTCTCGAGGGGGTCCATCAGGAAGCCGAGGGTGAGCGCGGTCATGGGCATGACTCCAAGGAGGGAGGAAAAGCAGGGCGGTGAGTAAGACGGACGGGTGCGCCCGCGCGACAGAAAAAGCATGTCCTCCCGACGCTTGACACCGCCACCCGTCACCCCCCCGGCTTGCCTCCTCGCCTGGACCTCGGGGACGCTCCCGGACATGCCCGCGCCCCGCTCCTCCCCGCCTCCCCTCCCGAACACCCTGGAGCGGCATCAGCGCCGGCGCGCGCAGGGCATCCCCACCCTCACCGTGCTCGCCGGCCCCCCCGTGGCCGCCCTGACCCTCTGGCGCGCCTGGCTCGCGCCCCACGCCCGGGCCCTCGTGCTCCTCGCCGAGCCCTCCGCTCCGGGCCTCGTGCGCGAATGGCTCACGGCGCTCGAGGGCCTCCAGCCGCTCGCGCGCTTCGCCGCGGACTTCCTCGGCGCCGCCGCCCACCTGGATTCCGGGACACTGCCCGCCCGCCTGGAGGGGAAGACCGAGCACGAGCGCGACGTCCTCCTCCGGGTGCTCTGGCCCCACCTGCCCCCGGGAGACGTGGCCACGGCCTGCCAGGGGTTGCTGCGTCCCGCACAAGTTCTCCACAAGTCCGGCGGGGCCGTGGACGCGCTGCTGGCGCTCTGGCCCCAGGAGCCGCTCCGGGCGCTGGCGGCGATGCACGCCCTGGTGCCCGAGCGGCGAGCGCCCGCCGTGCTCCTGTCCGGTCCGGGGGACGCCCGGTGGCTCGCGGACGCGGCGCGGTTGGCGTCCCAGGCCTGCGAGGCGGTGCCCGCCCTGGTGGTGGCGCTCCAGGCGTCGGCGGCCGAGGGCGAGGCGTACCTGCGCGGCGGCGAGCGCCGGGAGCACGCCCACGTGCGCGAGGGCTGGCTGCCCCTGGGCACCCCGTCCCCCGAGGAGGTGCGCGGACGGCTCGCGGCCCTGGGGCTCGCGGGGGAAGGGCAGACCCCCAGCCCCCCCCTCTTGCGATTGGCGGAGGAGGGCGTTCCCGACGAGGTGCTGACGCACTACGGCGAGGCCTCTCGGCGGGTCGAGGCCACCGTGCAGGAGGGGCCCGAGGCGGCGGATCAGGCGCGCAGCGCCGCGGAGCGCTTCCTGTACGCCCTGCTCGAGGCCCTGCCGGACACCCGGGGCCTGTTCCAGCTCAACGCGAAGGCCGAGTTCCGGCTGAGGGGCCGGGAGGTGGAGGTGGATTTCCTCTCGCGGCGGCTGCGGGTGGCGATCGAGGTGGACGGCTACCACCACTTCCGGGGCGAGGCGGACTACCGCCGGGACCGGCGCAAGGACCTGGCCCTGCAGTGCCACGGCTACTGGGTGGTGCGCTTCCTGGCGCGAGACGTGGTGGCCAGGCTGGAGGAAATCCGGGACACTCTGCGCGACGTCGTCTCGCTCCGACGGGAAGGCCTCGTGGAGGCTCCGTCACACCAGGAGGATGGAGATGCAGGGGGTTGAAGTGTCGCGCGTGGGGGAGCTGGTGCTGGTGTGGTTGCTGACGCGCGCCGAGGGCAAGGGGGCGCGCAGTGGGGTCGCCAGCGCGCTCAAGTCGCTCACGGCGCACCGCTGGAGCCCCGGCGAGTGGACGGCCCAGCTCGACACGACGCTCGCGGCGCTCACCGAGCAGGGGCTCCTCGAGCAGACGGCGCGCAAGGGCCTGGGGCTCACGCGCGAGGGCAAGGCACGGGCGCTGCGCTTCCTCGGCGAGGAGCGCGTGCCCAAGGGCCTCACCTGGAAGAAGGCGCGGCTCACGTACCTGACGGCGCGCGCCCTGGGCGTGCCGCCGGCGCGCCGGGAGCAGATGGGCCGGGCGGGGGACCTGCGGGCGGTGCTCGTGCAGAAGCAGACGGGCCTGGGCCGCGTGGGCGAGCGCTCGCTGCGGGCCGTGCAGGACGAGCTGTGCTGGAAGCAGTTGGGCGTGGAGACGGACAAGCCCTTCAGCCTCACGAACGTGCAGTCCTTCCTGCTCGGGCGGATGCTCCAGTCCTCGCGCGAGGTGAAGCCCGGCCAGGCGCTGGAGCAGCTCGCCGCGCGCCAGGTGGGCGCCCGGCGCACGGACGCGGAGAGCCTGCGTCAGGCCGCGCTCCAGGCGTGGCTCCTGCCCGCGTCCGAGCCCGCTCCGGCCCCCGCTCCCGCGCCAAAAGCCGCGCCCGCCGAGGAGCCCCTGTCCGCCTTCGCCGAGCGCGTGAAGCGGGCGGCCCGGGACGCGACGAGCGGGCGTTTCGGGGAGAATCGCGTCTTCATCTCCCATGTCTGGCGTCACCTCGGCGACGCGACGCTGGACGAGCGCGCCTTCAAGCAGCGGCTGCTCGAGGCCAACCAGAAGCGACTGCTCGACCTGAGCCGCGCCGACATGGTGGAGCTGATGGATCCCTCGGACGTCGCCGCCTCGGAGATCCGCTACCTCAACGCCACCTTCCACTTCGTCGCCCTGTAGCGCGCGCACCGCCAACCGGCCCCCGGGGGAACGCCGATGACCCAGACCGACACCCTTGATGCTCGCCTCGACGCCTTCCTGTCGGATCGCACCGAGGTCTTCCACTCCATCCAGCACCGGCACGAGGTGTGGCGGGGAGATCCCTTCGACGTCGGCTCCGTGCACCAGGAGGCGCGCTCCGCCTTCGAGCGCATGCTCCACCGCGCCACCACGCCCCCGGGCACGCCCTCCGGACGCATCCTGCTGCTGCTCGGCGACTCGGGCTGCGGCAAGACGCACCTGCTGCGCGCCTTCCGCTCGCACACCCACGAGAACGGCCTGGGCTTCGTGGGCTACATGCAGATGACGACGTCCACGGCCAACCCCGGACGCTACGTCCTGAGCAACCTCATCGACTCGTTGGATCAGCCCTACTGTGAGCCCGGCGAGTCCCACTCCGGCTTGCGCAAGCTGTCCGACGTGCTGCTCTCGCATTGCGGTCAGGTGGCCGCCCTGCTCGCGGATCCCGACCAGGACCCGGACGAGATCTCCATCCTGGTGGAGAACGCCGCGGACGACCTGCAGAAGCGGCCCGAGTTCCAGAAGCTGGATCTGGATCTGCTGCGCGCGCTGCTCTACCTGCAGCGCGACGACACGCGCATCCGCGGCCGTGTCCTGCGCTACCTGCGCTGCGAGAACCTGTCCGACAACGACCGCAAGGTGCTCGGTGGGCTCGTGCCGCGCATCCACGACACGGATCCCCAGGACATGGTGCTGCACCTGGGCAGGCTCATGTCGACGCTCAACCACTCGCTCGTGCTGTGCGTGGACCAGTTGGAGGGCTTCGACCTGGAAGCGGACAAGGCCCAGGTGTTCCGCAATGCCATGCACCTGCTGTGTGACTTCGCCGAGCGGGCCCCCTCGTCCATCATCGTCATCAGCTGCCTCACGGACTTCTGGAATGGCCTCAAGGCCCGGCTCACCCGGTCCATCCTGGATCGCGTCGAGCGTGACCCCGAGCCCATCGAGCTCAAAAACCGGCGCACCGCCGACGAGGCCCGGCTGATCACCGAGCGCCGTCTGGAGCAGCTCTACGCGGCCGAGGACGCGCCGTTCGATCCCGCCGAGCCCACCTATCCCTTCCCGCACGAGGGCTTCGAGCGGCTGTCGGGCCTGAGCACGCGCGAGGTGCTCGACGCCTGCCGGCGCTGGCGTGAGCAGGCCATGCGCACCCGGGCGGTCCCCTCGCGCTTCCCGCTGACGGAGGAATCGGAGCCGGGCGACATCTCCATCGAGAAGCCCAAACCACCGCCCGTGGAGCTCGACCAGGCCTGGAACGACTTCCGCACCAGCCACTCCACGCCCCCGCCCGAGGAGGATGCCGAGCTGGCGCAGCTGCTCGTGTGGGCCCTGAAGGCCAGCGCGCGGGAGCTCGACACGGGGCACCGCTTCGAGACGCACCTCCAGGGGGAGCACGTCGCGGTGGACGTCCTGCCGGGCGACGAGAAGCTGTACGTGGCCCTGTGCAACCG
This sequence comes from Archangium primigenium, assembly GCF_016904885.1. Taxonomy (NCBI): domain Bacteria; kingdom Pseudomonadati; phylum Myxococcota; class Myxococcia; order Myxococcales; family Archangiaceae; genus Melittangium; species [Archangium] primigenium. The sequence continues at coordinate 668,076 of NZ_JADWYI010000001.1, read as the reverse complement.
GGGCACCCGGGGTGGAGGGCTCGCCAACCAGATCGAACAGGCGCGCGAGGACGCCCGGGGCCGCACACCCGTGGTGGTGCGCACGAGTGACTTCCCGAGCAATCCCAAGACCCAGGCGGCCACGGAGCTGGGCAAGCTCATCAGCGGGGGAGGCCGCCGCGCGGTGCTCGAGGACAGCGACATCCGCACGCTGCTCACGTTCCGTGACTTCCACCAGCAGCACGACGCCCATCCCGACTTCGCCGCCTGGCTCAAGGGCAGTCAGCCGCTCACCCAGCTCAAGTCCCTGCGCGACATCCTCGCGCTGGACCAGCTGCGGACCGGGAGCACCCCGTCCCAGAAGGCGCCCGCGGAACAAGAGCCCAAGCTCTCCCGGAAGCCCTCCCAGACCCAGCTCTTCCCCCTCGATCCGCTTTCCAAGAAGGGGGAGCCCGCGTCCGTCGAGCCGCGCAAGCGCCCCGATACACCGAAGACCGTCGAGCTGCCCAAGAAAGCCCAGACCGCCGAGCTGCCCCTCCCCAAGAGCGGCCGTCAGGAGCCCGTGCGCATCGGCGAGACGGACAGCATGCGGAGCGAGCCCATCGTCTTCAGCCTCGACGAGTTCACCCGGCACGCCGCGTTCCTCGGCGGCTCGGGCAGCGGCAAGACGACGCTCGCGCTCAACGTGGTGGAGCAGCTCCTCATCCAGGGCAAGCCCGTCATCCTGGTGGATCGCAAGGGCGACCTCGCTGGCTACGCCTCCGAGGCCTTCTGGACCCAGGACGTGGACGATCCCCGCCGCGCCGCCCGGCAGGCCCTGTTGCGCGAGCGCATCGACGTGGCCCTCTTCACCCCGGGCCATCCCCACGGCCGCCCCCTGTCCATCCCCATCGTCCCGGACGGGCTCGCCGCGCTGTCCGACTTCGACCGGCAGCAGGCCACGCGCCACGCCGCCGAGGCGCTCGCGGGCATGCTCGAATACCGCCAGAGCCCCAAGGACAAGTCCTGCCGCACGCTGCTCGCGCAGGCCATCGATCAGTTCGTCCAGCTCACGTCCGAGACCGTCACCCTGGAAGGCCTCGTCAAGTTCATCGGCGACAAGGATCCCCTGCTCGTCAATGCCGTGGGCCGTCTGGACGTGAAGCTCTTCGACACGCTCGCCAATGACCTGGACCGGCTGCGTCTGGATGCCCGGGTGTTGCTCGACGGCGGGGCGGAGAAACTCGATATGGACCTGCTGCTTGGCCGGGGCGCGCACGCGAAGCCCGGCAAGACGCGGCTGACCATCGTCAGCACCAAGTTCCTCGGGGACAACAACAACGTGCTCTTCTGGGTGAGCCAGCTGCTCATCGAGGTGACGCGCTGGCTCAACCGCAACCCCTCCAGCACCTTGCAGGCCCTGCTCATGTTCGACGAGGCGGACATGTACCTGCCCGCCATGCGCCAGCCCTCCACCAAGCAGCCCATGGAGAACCTGCTCAAGCGCGCGCGCTCGGCCGGCCTGGGCGTCATGCTCGCCACCCAGAGCCCCGGCGACCTGGACTACAAGTGCCGGGACACCATCCGCGCCTGGTTCATCGGCCGGGTGAAGGAGAAGGTCTCCCTGGACAAGATGAAGCCCATGCTCAGCGAGGCCCGCGTGGACCCGACCCGCATCCCCGGCCAGTCCACCGGCGAGTTCCACATCGCCCGCGATGGCCGCGTGGACCGCGTCAAGGCCGATGCCTCGGCGCTCGCCACCGAGCAGCTCTCCGACGACGAGTTGCTCCGGCTCGCTGAGCGCACCCGCGCCCAGGGCACGGCCGCTCCCCCGGAGGACGGCTCCCCCGAGCAGAAGCCGACCTGGCACTGACGTCCGCCGGCGACACGGGCCTCGGATCCGGGTGTCGTTGCACCTCACAACGACACCCGTTACAGGAGCGGCGGAGGCCTTCCCATGTCATCCGCTGCTCCGACGCTGCTCGACCGCGCCGTCCTGGCCAATCCCTACCCCACGTACGCGCGCCTGCGTGAGGCGGGCCCCCTGCATTACGTGGAGGAGCTGCTGCAGTCGTACGTCGTCCTGAGGCACGAGGACATCGGGCCCATCCTCAAGAACCCCACGCTCTTCTCCTCGCGGGGCATGGACACCAACGAGCGGCGCATCCGGGTGGGCGAGGAGACGCGCGCGCTCTTGCGCACGGACAAGAACCTCATCGCGGCGGATCCGCCCCTGCACACGCAGCTGCGCGCGCTGGTGGGCCGCGCCTTCACGCCCCGACGCGTGGCCGAGCTGGAGCCGCACATCCGCGCGCTCACCGGGGAGCTGCTCGACGCGTTGCTGCGCACGGACGAGGTCGAGCTGGTGGAGGGACTGGCCGCGCCCCTGCCCGTGACGGTCATCGCCGAGCTGCTCGGCGTGGAGCCCGAGCGCCGCCGCGACTTCAAGCGCTGGTCGGACGACACGCTCAAGACGAGCGCCTTGTCCGTCGTCAACGCCGATCCGGCCCGGCTGGAGGAGAGCATCCGGGCCATGCACGACTACCTCGCCCAGGCCATCGAGGAGCGCCGCCGTGCCCCGCGCGAGGACCTCATCAGCGCGCTCATCCAGGCGGGCGGCGCGGACGACTTCCTCACGGCGCAAGACCTCATCGCCTTCGTGCGGCTGCTGCTCGTCGCGGGCAACGAGACGACCACCAACCTCATTGGCAATGGCGTGGTGGCCTTCCTGCGCCACCCCGGCGAGTGGGAGCGCCTGGTCGCCCAACCGGAGCTCGTGACCCCCGCCGTGGAGGAGATGCTGCGCTACGACTCGCCCGCGCAGGGCGTCTTCCGCCTGACCACCCAGGAGGTGGACGTGGCGGGGCGGACCCTGCCCGCGGGCACCCGGGTGATGGCGCTGTTCGGCTCGGCCAACCGCGACCCGCGCAAGTACGCGGATCCCGAGCGCTTCGACATCACGCGCGAGACGCAGGGCTCCTACTCCTTCGGCCACGGCGTGCACTTCTGCCTGGGCGCGCCGCTGGCGCGGCTCGAGGCCCGGGTGGCGTTCGAGGAGCTGTCCCGGCGGGTGCGCCGCTTCACGTTCGCCCCCGGCCAGGAGGAGACCCTCGACTGGGGCGGCAACCTGGTCCTGCGCGGCCCCAAGTCCCTGCGCCTGCGCGTCGAGCGGCGCTGAGGCTCGGCTCGGGGCTCAGGAGCCCGTGAGCCCTTCCTGGAAGAACAGGGGCAGGCGCACGGTCTGCTCCTCCAGGATGAAGTCCGGCACCAGCCCGAGCGACAGGTAGTGGTGGCGCACCTCGGGCGGCAAGTGCTGGAAGTCGCGCACCATGCCCCGGCAGAGCCGGGTGCAGCAGCGGCACTCCATGGTCTCCGGGTCCTCGCTCATGGTGGTGGAGTAATCGTAGAGGATCTCCTCCCCGGCGAGGATGTCGCGCAGGGCCACGAGCGTGGTGTTGTCCTGGAGGCCCGCGTTGGGCTCGCACGAGTGGTTGCCATAGAGGCCCGGCGCCTCCAATTCCAGGTACTCGTCACGCCCGACCTGCAGCATGTTGAAGGAGTCGGGACGGCCCAGGATGTCGCGCAGCGAGCGCAATTGGCCCGCGAAGGTGAGGATGACGTCTCCCCGCTTGAAAGGCACCGCGGCGAACACACCTCGGCCCAGCCTGCACTCGGCAACGAAGACCTTCTTCATCGGAACTCCCCCCCAGCAGTCGCTTCTCCTAGATAGCAGAAGCGCCCCGAGCCCCCACGCGCCCACGCCCGTCCCGTCTGGGATTGAACCCCCCGAACGGGACGAACCGTCGAAACGGTGAAAACATGGACAATCTGGATGTCGGGAAGGGAGTGCGAAAGCGAGGGGGCGTCGGTTCTCGGCGCGTCGAGCGGAGGCCCCCGCTATGATGTCCGCCTGGGACCGCCTGGGTCCCACATGGAACCTCATGTACCTCCTCGATCTCCACGTCTCCGGCCTCAAGCTCCTGCGCGACTTCCGACTCGACCTGCGAGACGCCCAGGGTCAGCCCCGGATGTGGACGGTCCTCATCGGGGAGAACGGGCTCTGTAAGACGAGCATCCTGCAGGCCATCGCCATGGCGGCAAGTGGGTACATCCGCGCCAACCAGCTCGCGGATGTGCCGTCATTGCCTGACCGACGACGTGAAAAGGGCATGACGACAATAAATGCCAATTTCACCTTTGGGATGGGAAGACACTTGCAGCGCCAGTATCCAGAAAGGGGACAGCATCTTGAAAAGCCGCCGCTTATCGATACGAGCCTGTTCATAGATCCTGGCTACAGCGTTTTTGATGGCGCTTCCTTCTACCGAGATGAAAATAGCCATCAGTTGGATGACCCTAGCTCGCCAGTAGAAGTTCGTCTCATCCGTACAGATCCCGTAGAGAAAGCCCGAGCTACCAATCTTCCCCAATGGTTCGTGGCGGGCTATGGAACCTCTCGCTTGTTGCCTCGCCCTTTTGCGAGCGACAAAGCCGAAGACCCTGCCCTCAGCCGCCTCAACTCCTTGTTCGATCGGGGTCGACTGATTGGTACCGGCTTCGCGGAGATGATCGAGAATCCAGAAGAGTTCACGGACGCGTTGAATCAAGCCCTCGTGAGCAGTCAATTGCTCCCACGGGCCAAGGGTGTCGAGATACGCGGACGAGGCTCGGCGAAGAATCCAAATGACGTCGTCTCAAAGCACAGCGTCGACATCAAGATGGGCAAGGACACCTTGAAGCTCCCAGCTACTTGGCTGTCCCAAGGGTATCAGAGCACCATCGCCTGGATTGCCGACATCATCGGCCAGATGTTCTGGGAGAACGACGGGGCCATTGCTCTCTCCGACATGGAGGGGCTGGTGCTCGTCGACGAGATTGATCTGCACCTGCATCCCAAGTGGCAGCTCGGCCTCATCCCCACGCTCAAGCGGGTCTTCCCCAAGCTCCAGTTCATCGTGACGACCCACTCGCCCATGGTTCTGCCCGGGCTGTCCCGTGAGGAGATCGTCATCCTGGGTCAGGACGAGGAAGGCAACGTCATCGCCCAGGAGAGCCCGGAGTCTCCCTCGCTGCTCACCGGCAGCGAGATCTACCGCACCTTCTTCGGCATCGACCGGCTGCATCCGTCCGATCTCGGCAAGGATCTCCAGCGCTACAGCTTCCTCATCGCGGATCCGCTGCGAAGCGACGCAGAGGAGCAGGAGATGAGGGACATCCAGAAGCGTCTCGCCGCGGCGGGCGTCGATCCGGGTTGGGAACCCGTCCCTCGCATGCAGGAGCCGACGTGATCCGCATCCACCGGGGTGCGGAGCCTGGAACACTCGCCGATGCCAAGGCCACCGAACTTCCCAGGGTTCAACGCCTCGCCGCTACACGTCCACCCACACAAGAGGACCTGGGCGGGAAATATAAAGTGGCTCACGATGCGCTCTGGAGAGCGCAGAACTACAAGTGCTGCTATTGCGAGAGCCGCGAGCAGTCCAAGCGCAACGACGTCGAGCACTTCCGACCCAAGGCCCGCGCGGACCGGCGGCCTGGCTCCAACGAGACCCATGGCTATTGGTGGCTCACCTGGACCTGGGAGAACCTCCTCTTCGCCTGCCGCAATTGCAATCAGGCGCCGGCCAAGCTCGACAAGTTCCCGCTCGCCGAGGGCAGTGAGGCCCTGCGAGAGGGAGACGTGCCCCCCGGCGCGGAGCGGCCTCTCCTCATCGATCCCGCCACGCAATCCGGCATCGAGCACATCCAGTTCGTCCAGACCTCTCTCGGCACCGTGAGCAAGACGGGCAGGTGGTATCCCCGGCCTCGCCACGGAAGCCGTTGGGGCGCCATGACCATCAAGGCCTGCATGCTCGACCGGCCCGACCTGCTCGACTTGTACGGGCAACGTGTCGAGCAGTACGTCCGGCCCATGGTCGAGGACATCCGCGTGGCCATGCGCACAGGTACGGGCGCCGATGTTCAACGATTGTGGTCGCGTACGCTGATCCGATTGCTGAACCCGGCCCAGGAGTACATCGGCCTGTCCTATGACGCGCTGGATCAGCTCATCCCCGCCACGCTGAGACGCAAGCACCAGCTCGACTTGCGTCTCCCGTGACGGGGATGTTCCCTCTAGCGTCTACCAGGTGGCCTTCATGGTGACGTTGGTGAAGGCGGTGAAGGCATTGGTGCAGGCGTACCAGGTGCCCGCCGCCGGGCCCTGCGTCGTGCAGGTCTCGGTGCTGCCCACGGCATAGGGCCGGCAGTCATACGAGTACTCGCCCGGCACGGCGCCGTACTTCACGTACAGGTCTCCATCGCCGGTGGCGCCGCTCTTGCCCGTCTGGGTGAAGGTCAGCTGGCTCCTGCCACTCGGCACGGTCACCGAGAAGCACCGCCACGAGTTCGTCGCGCCCGCGTACATCGCCGTCTCCACGCCGTTGGCCAGCATGGTCACGCCACCCCCCGTGCCTCCGTCGCTCCCGCCGCCGTCCGTGCCTCCATCGCCCGTGCCTCCGTCGCTCCCGCCGTCCGTGCCTCCGTCGCCGGTGCCTCCGTCACTCCCGCCGCCGTCCGTGCCTCCGTCGCTCCCACCGCCCGTGCCGCCCGAGCCGTAGGTGCCCTTGAGGCTCACGCCCGAGGCCTCCGAGTAGCCGTAGATCTTCACGTAGTAGATGCCCGCCGGCGGCGAGGTGAAGGTGCAGTTCTCCGTGCTGCCTCCCCAGAACGGACGGCAGTCGTAGGCGGACTCGTTCGGCACAGCGCCGTACTTCACGTACAGGTCCGCGTCTCCCGTGCCCCCGCTCATGTCGAAGGACAGCGAGGCCATGCCCGCGGGAACGGTCAGCCGGTACGTGCAGCTCCAGTCTCCCGTGCCCACCGCGATGCCCTGGACGGCCGTGCCGTTGCTCAGCGTGAGGGTGGAAGAGCAGGGCGGCGTCGTCGTGCCCCCCACGCCCACCGCGTCCCAGGCCGCGATCACCGCCGCCGGGTCGTGGTTCAAGTCCGTGGCCGCCTGCACCGTGTAGGCCTTGGCCTGGGCGAAGGTGGTGGAGGCCGTCATGTACAGCGTGTTGGCCCGGTAGAAGATGGCGCCCGCCTTCTGCATGCCCAGGCCCGGCACGCTCGTGGTCGTCTTGTCGCGCGGGTGCTTGCCGCCCGTGGCCAGCAGCTTGAACGCCAGGTTGGCGATGCCCGAGTTGTAGTGCACGCCGCCGTAGTCCGCGTAGCCCGTGTAGCGCTCGGGGTAGTAGTCCGTGGAGTACCCGTCCTGGGTGGGATTGCCCATGTAGCGCAAGGCATCGTTCGGGATGTTCGGCGTCCAGATGTCATCGCCAATCATCCAGATGGGCGCCGCCAGGGACCAGCCCTTCGTCCAGCTCTCGCAATAGGCGGCGAAGATGTCGCTCATGCCCTCGTTGAGCGCGCCGGACTCATAGGCATACGTGAGGTTGGACGAGGACTCCGTCACCGCGTGCGTCAACTCATGCACCGTCACGTCCAGCGACTTGCCCAGCGGGCCCGCCTCCACGCCATCGCTGTCGCCGTACACCATCTGCGTGCCGTCCCAGAACGCGTTGGTGTAGTTGGTGTCGTAGTGGACCGAGCTCTTCAGCTGCGCGCCCGCGTTGTTGTACGAGTCGCGGCCGAAGTTCGTCTTGAAGCAGTTGTAGGTGGTGGCCAGGTGCGCGTAGTTCTCGTCGATGTGCGTGTCACCCGTGGCCGCGCCGCCCTCGGAGCGCTTGAGCGTGCCGGGCAGGGTCGTCTTGTTGTTGGCCGTGTACACCGCGCGGTTGAGCGCCGCGTGGATCTCCGTGGCGCGGCCCAGCACCACGCCCTCCCGCGCGCTCACGAAGACATGGTCGCGCAGGGGCAGGGTGGGGCCCTCGCCCGTCACCACCACCTCGTAGGCGAGCTGGAGTCGGCCGTCCGCCGGGGCGCGGTAGTAGACGAGCCGGGCGCTCGGGGCGGCGAGCCGCGTGCCCTCGACGGCGCCGAGCGCGGCCCGCACGGCGTCCTCGCGGGGCAGGGTGGCCCGGGCCCGTCCCAGCGACTCGCCATCCCGGGCCGAGCCGTTGGCCGCGTACACCCGGCCCGTATCGTCCACGTGCACGACGAGCTCGTGGCCCACCACCGGCAGGCCGTTCTTCGTCTGCGCGTAGCGCGCGTGGGTGTGGCCCCGCTCGTCCACCTGGGCCCGCGTGAACACCAGGTCCGCCGCGCTCAGGCGGAACACGGGGGCGATGCGGCCGAGCGACTCGCTCAAGAGGGTGGGGGTCTCGCCCGCACTCACGCCCCGGAGCGAGCGGCCCAGGGTGCCGAACTCGCCCCGCACCAGGAAGGGCACGCCGTCCTCATGGGCGCCCAGCACCAGGGCCCCGGGGATGACACTCAGCGCGGCCTTGGCCTCCGAGGCCGCGAGCGTACTGGGGGTGTCGGGGTCGGACGGCACCGGGTGGCCCTCGTCGACCGAGCAGGCCGCGAGGGGGAGGGTGAGCACTGCGGCCAGGATGCGATGACGGATCACGGAGAAGACCTCCTGCTCGGGGGTAATGAACGTGCGCCCCGTGTGGGTGCTTCACCGAGCATGCGGCAGATCCGCCGCCCACATCATCGGACCATTGGCCGATCCTCTCCGGTTGTGAACGCGGACGTCACGCGTCCGGCCAGCGCTCCCCCACCTGTTGCTCGCTCCAGGTCCACAGCCGCTCGGCGAGCGCCTCGTCCCGGGCGCGCGCGGAGGTGGGGGCGGGCTTGAGGCGGTAGAAGTACTCCCCGGAGACGTGGGCCACCTCGGGGCTCGTGGCCAGGTACACCGAGGTCTCCGCGCCCTGCTCGGGGGTGAGGAAGAAGGGCTTGAGCAGCCGCAGCACCGTCTTGCCGAAGCCCGTCTGGCGGTCCTGGCCCAGGCGCGTGGCCACCGCGCCCGGGTGCAAGGCGTTGACCGTCACCGAGGTGCCGCGCAGCCGCCGCGCCAGCGCCCGGGTGAACAGGATGTTGGCGAGCTTGGACTGGCCATACGCCGTCCACACGCGGTAGCGCCGGGTGAGGTGGGGATCCTCCCAATGGATGTCACCCACCTGGTGCGCGCCCGAGGACAGGTTGACCACCCGGCCCTGGGGGGCGCGGCGCAGCGGCTCGAGCAGGAGCAGCGTCAGTAGGAAGTGGCCCAGGTGGTTGGTGCCCAGTTGCAGCTCGAAGCCGTCGCGGGTCGTCTGGCGCTTGAGGGTGACGACGCCCGCGTTGTTGATGAGCACGTCCAGGCGGGAGTGGCGGGCGCGGAAGTCGCTCGCGAAGGCCCGGATGCTGTCGAGCGAGGCCAGGTCCAGGCGCATCAGCTCGATCTTCTCCGAGCCCGCGCGCTCGCGCGCCTCGCGCAAGGCCGCCTCGCCGCGCTCGGGGCTGCGGCAGGCCATGATGACGGTGGCGCCCCGGCGCGCCAGTTCCACCACCGTGGCCAGCCCCACCCCCGAGTTGGCTCCCGTCACGATCACCGTCTGCTCAGTCATGGGCCCCGTGTACCACGCGCTCTGTGGGAAACCCCACGCCGGGAGTGTCCGGCGGGGCCCTGGACGACTTGCCGCCTCCGGAGGTGACTCCTAATTCGTTGGCATGGACAAAATCCGGGGATGGTGTGTGCTGGCGGTGGTGGCGTGCGTGGGGTGTGGCGACTCGAACATGAGCGGGGGCGGCGGCGGGGACACCCCGACGGACCAGGCCACCGCGGTGCGGCAGGCGTCCGAGACCAACTGCAACACCTATCAAGAGTGTGGGTCCATCGGTCCGGACAAGACCTACGTGTCCTATGACGACTGCATGACCCGGCGTCTGGCGTTCTGGAACGAGCGCTGGCCGGCGAGCGCGTGTACCCAGCGCATCAGCCAGAGCCCGCTGTCGCAGTGCCTGAACGCGCTCGGGACGCTCTCGTGCAACAGCCTCATCGACGAGCTCAAGGTGAACAACGAGTACTGCCCCCAGGCGAACATCTGCGCGGGCCCGTAGCCCCCCTGAGCGTCCTCGTGGGTCGACGGGCCGTGTCCGCGCGGCTCGCCGCTCCCTCGCGCCGGGAGTCCTTGCTCGCCCATACGCGTCGGCCGCGACGGCGCGATTGCTTGGAACCCCAGTCGACTCGGGGCCACTTGCCGAACGGCGACCCCGCACCTAACTCCCGGCCATGAAAATGAATCTCGGACTGGTGCTGGCGGGCGCGGTGGGACTCTTCGGGTGCGGGACGGTGGCGGACATCACCAACCGGCAGGCCGATGCCGTCACGGCGGCCGTCAACGAGAGCTGTGATCGCTACGAGGCCTGCGGACAGATCGGCCCGGACAAGAAGTACGCCACGCGCGACGCCTGCAAGGCGGAGAACCAGGACTTCTGGAACGGTCGCTGGGACGCCGCCGACTGCGAGGGCCACATCGTGGGCGCCAGCCTCGATGTCTGTCTGGACTCCATCAAGACCACGTCGTGTGACAGCATCCTCGACCAGCTGGACACCGCCTACAACCGGTGCGCCAAGTCCGACGTGTGCGGCACGAACTGAGCTGAAGCCGCGTGACCTGGACAAAGGGCCTGGGCACCTTCTCGGTGGCCAGGCCCTTGTCTCTTTCAGCCGTCTGGGTTCAGACGTCCGCGATTACTTCTTGGACTCGACCCCCACCGCGGTCCAGGCGTCCTTCACCTTCTGCACTTCCACCGAGTTGGCGCCGTGCAGGTCCGTGGCCGCCTTGATGGTGGCGTCACGCGCCTGGGAGAACGTGGTGTTGGGCGTCATGTACGTGGTGAGCGCCCGGCCGAAGATCTTCAGGCTCTTCTCCATGCCGAGGCCGTCCTTCACTTCCAGGCCCGACGTGCGGTTCTTGCCGCCCTCGGTGAGCAGATAGAAGGCGTTGTTGGCGATGCCGCTGGAGCCGTGGACCTCCTGCTGCTTCGGGTAGTTCTTGTAGTTGTCGATGGAGTAGTTGTCCTGGGTCGGGTCGTTCATGTAGCGCAGCGCCTCGCCCGTCTTGTTTCCGGGCTTCCAGGCGTCCTCGCCCATGCTCCAGTCGAACTTCACATTCGGGTTCTTCTGCGACGCGTACCACTCCACGCCCGTGCCCATGATGTCGCTGAAGGCCTCGTTCAGGCCGCCCGACTCACCCCGGTACACGAGGCCCGCGGTGCGCTCGGTCAGGCCGTGGGCGATTTCATGGCCCGCGATGTCCAGCGTGGTGAGCGGACCGGCCGTCTTGCCGTCGCCATCGCCGTAGCTCATCTTCTCGCCGTCCCAGAAGGCGTTGACGAGGTTCTTGTCCACGTGGACGTAGGACACGAGCTTCTCGCCCTTGTCGTCCAGGGAGTTGCGGCCGAGCACGTCCTTGAGGAAGTCGTACGTCATCTCGGCGCCGTAGTGCGCGTCCACCGCCGCCTTGGTGCGCGCGTCGTCCGTCACCTCGCCCCACGCGTCGTTCGCGTCGGTGAACTTCGTCTGGCCGCTGGCGCGCGTCTTGTTCTGGCCGTCGTAGGTCACCACGCCACCGCCGCGGGACTTGTCCTCGAGGGTGAAGGTGCCGTCGGCCTGCTTCGTGGTGGAGAGGTCCACCTTGCCGCTGTACATCGTCTGGTCGTCACCCTGGGCCTTGGGGGGCAGGGGCTTGGTGGGGCCCTCCTCGGGGGACGCGTCCACGTCCTCGCACGAGTCCGCGCCGGGGTGGTGCGTCTCGATGTCGCCCTCGACCTCGCCGGCGGCGTGCTCCTGGGCGTGCTTCACCTCGTGCTCGAAGCCGCCGATCTGGTCGAAGCTCTCCAGCAGCTCGCCGCTGTTGGCGTCCACGAAGTAGTTCATGCGGCTCGGGCCCTCGCCGGGCTTGAAGTCCGCGAGCTTGTCGAGCTGCACGTGGTAGGCGGAGCGGTACTGGCCGTCCTGACCCTGGACGATGACGCGCTCGGAGGTGGGCTCACGCGTGGCCTCCTTGCCGAAGGCCTTCTGGGCCACGTCGAGCGCTTCCTTCGCGGTGATCTTCGCCGGCGAGGCGCCCAGGCCCGTGGGGATGTTGGAGAGCGAGCCCGTGACGTCCGCCACGTTGCCCTCCTTGTCCAGGTGGCTGATGACCTGCTCGCCGAACACCTTCACGCCCTCGTGCTGCCGGTCCATGCGCACGTGCGTCATGCCCAGGTCGTCCTTGAACACCTGCTTGGGCGAGAGCGACGCGGACACCGGGGCGCTGGGGACGATGCCGCGGTGGGTGGTGCTCGTCTGCTGCAGGTGGGCCATGGACTTCTGGATGGCCGTCTGGGCCTCGGCGCTCTGGAGGTTGAGCGGGCCCGTGCTGCGCGCCGCGGCGGCGAGGTTGGCGGCGGCCGGCGTGAAGCTCGACTTCTCACTGAAGCCCGTGGCCGCGGGGGCCTGCGACGCCTGGGGGGCGCTGGCCGACTCCTGGGCGGCGGGAGCGGTGGGCTGGGTGACGACGGGGGCAACGGCCGGGTTCTTGTTGGAAATCTGCATGGCGAGCGCTTTCGAGGTGGGGACCGGCGGGAGGAAGGGGGCGTTCAGTGAGGGGCGTTGATGTAAGACTCATAGAGCATGATGTGTGCCACATGCCGCATCATGCTTACTTCCGTGCAAGTGCTTGATTTGACGAGGACCGCGGGGACTGGCGGGGGTGGGGGGGGTGACGGGAGTCACCAGGAGGGAAGGGGAGCCCCGAGGGGCGGCGGGGGTGACGGGAGTCACCAGGTGGTGACGGGAGTCACCAGGGGCGGCGGAGACCCGGGGAGGGGCCTTCACGCGACGCGCGCCGTCCCGAATAGCACGGGGGACGGCGGCGTCCAGCTTCGCGCCTCAGGGGAAGAGCAGCTCCACGGCCTGCAGCCGCAAGAGCTGGCGCGCCATGTCCTGCACGCCATCCACCTCGGACTGGCCGATCGCCTTGCGCATGGCCTTCTTGATGTCCGTGGAGGCCAGCATCATCAGGTTGAGCACCTGGGTGTTGGTGAGCCGGGGGTTGAGCCGGCGCAGCTGGGCGACGATGGTGCCGAGCTGGGCCACGCTCAGGCCCGCCACCATGACCTGGGGCGGCACGCCGTCATCCGGGCTGATGCCCACCGCGAGGATGCGCGGATCGATGAGCAGCGAGCGGGCGAAGTCCTTGTCGTGGGGCAGCCCCACGCGCGTGAGCTCCGCCTGCATGGGGCCGGTGTCGAAGCCCGGCATCACCGGCAGCACGCCCGCGGCCTCGTAGCCCTCGAGCACCGCCTCGTACTCCGCGCGGATCTCCCGGCCGGGGCGGCTGGAGACGAACTCCTCGAAGCACTGGTGCACCTCGACGGTGAGCGCGTGCAGGAGCTGCGCGTCGCTCGCCTCCACGGGCACGCCGAGCGTCTGGGCCATGCGGGCCCGGCGCTCGGGCACGCCGCTGGGCTCCTTCCACAGCTCGTAGGTGAGGGAGCTCTCGCTGAGCACCAGCGACAGGTTCACCACGCCCAGGCGGCCCGGGGTCTTGAGGAACTTGGCCAAGCGCCCGTGCACGTCCTTCATGCCGTTGAGCAGGCGCTCCAGCACCGCGGCGCGCAGTCGGGCGCGGCCCTCGAGCGCGAGCTGGGCGGCGTTGGGGCCCTCGCGCTCGCTCGCGCCGCGCTGCTGCTGCTGCTCGCCGCGCGGCAGATCCAGCTGGCCCGCTTGGGGCGACTCGCGCAGGTGCTGCGCCTGCATGCCCTCGCGCTGGGGGTAGCCCGCGAGCGCCTGCTGCTGGGAGCCGGGGCCGCCAGCGCGGCCCGCGGGGGCCTTGAAGCGCGCGTTGGTGTTCTCCTCGACGCCGCTGAAGCCGCCGCCGTTCCAGGCGCCGACCTGGCCGCCGTTGTCCATGCCGTCGCGGTTGCGCAGTCCCTTGGCGCCGCCGCCCCCACCGGAGACGGACTTGTCACCCGAGCCCGCCTTGCCCGTGCCCGAGGAGCCCTTGCCGGTGTCCTTCGCGCGGGGGTCCTCGCGCTCGCGCACCTTGGGGTTGTTCGTCAGCGCCTGCTGCTGCTGCTGCTGCGGACGGGGCGCGATGCCCGGAGCCGGCTGTCCCAACCGGACGCTCATGATGGAGGACCCCTTGCGTGAGAGTGTTCTTGTACACCCAAGCGCGAGGGGATTCCATGGGGGGTCCCGGCCGGGTGTTCACGCGCAGAGGTAGCCCGTCACCTGCAGCCTGAGCAGCTGGCGAGCGAGCTCCTGCATGCGCTCGACCTGGGCGCGGCCGAGGGTGCGGGGCTGCTCGTGGCGGACCTCGTTGAGCACGGTGACGAGCACGTGCCGCAGCTGGCGGTTGGTGAGCCGAGGATTGAGCTGGCGCAGCTGGGCGACGACCATGCCGAGCTGGGGGGTGCTCAGCCCCGCGACGAGCACCTGGGTGGGCGCGAGGACACCGCGCGACGCCCCCGGCCCCACCGCCAGCACGCGCTCCTCCAGGAGCAGCGAGCGGGTGAAGTCCGGCGCCACCGCGAGGCCCAGGCGCTGGACCTCCTCCAGCATGGGGCCCGTGTCGTGGCCCGCCAGCACCAGCGCCACGCCGCACGCCTCGTAGCGCGCGAGCATGTCCGCGTAGCGCCCGAGGGCCTCCTGGCCGGCCGGGCCCTCGCGGAACTCGGTGAAGGCGCGGTGCACCTCGGCCACGAGCGCGCCGCCCAGCTCCGCCGGGGACGTGCGGGGCCCCAGGCCCAGGGTGAACTCCAGGCGGGCCCGGGCCTCGGGCGAGCGCCGGGGCTCCTTCCACAGCTCCTGGGCCACGAAGCTCTCGCTGAGCACCAGCGACAGGTTCACCGTGCCCGAGCGGCTCGCGCTCGCGTTGGCCAGGAAGCCCTCCAGCCGCTGCACCACGTCCGCCAAATCCCGCCCCAGCCGGTCCGCGATCGCGGCCCGCAGGCGCTTGCGGCCCTCGGGCTCCTCGGGCACGGGCGGCACGGAGGCCTTCGCGCTCCCGGCGCGGCCCGCGGCCTTGCGCTCCGCCTTCTCGCGCTCCGCCTTGGCCGGGGCCTTGCCCGCTCCCGGCGCGGCGGACACGGGCGCCACCGGCGCTTCCTCCCGCTTCTTCGGGGCCGGCAGCAGCTCCGGACGCGGCTCACTGACCCACCGGAAGCCCAGGGTGCGCCGGGGAATGGCCGTGTATGCGAGTTGGAGGTCCATGGATGCCTCTGTGCGATGGGTGCACACTTCCACCCTGCAAAAGGTAATCCAGGGAGCTACAGGTCACCCTCATGTGCCTACATCAGGCATACATCAGCGCCTAAGTGGGCGAAAACATGACTCCCTCTCACTTCTCAGGAGAACGCGACGCGTCGAAGGCCAGGGTTGGGCGGGGCGAGGGCCCTGGTGACGGGAGTCACCACCGGGTGACTCGAGTCACCGCTTGGAAGCGCGGCAGGGGCCGGAAACGACACAGGGCCCCCGGTGGAGTCCGGAGGCCCTGGCGCGCGTCCCACGGGGTGGGAGCGGAGGCGACGTTCGAGGCGACGCCTCGGGCTACTTCTGGGCGGCGATCGAGTCGATGCGGGCCGAGGTGGACTCGACGATCTTGCCGAGCTTCTGGGCGGTCTCCTTGAGGTCCGAGCCGGGGATCTGCGCGAGCAGGGCCTTGAGCTCGTCGGCGCCCTCGACGAGCGCGCGGCTCATCTGCACGGCCTTGCTGCTCTCCTCGGCGGCGGCCTGGGGGGAGGGGGTGTTCTCGGGGGCCGCGGCGAGCTGGGGGGCGATGAGCTTCACGAGCTGCGCGAAGGTGGTCATCATCGCCTCCATCTGGCGCAGCATGGCCAGCTTGTCCGGCGACGGGGACGAGGGGCTCTGGGGCTGCGCGGGGGTGTCGGTGGACATGGCGGCGATTCCTCGAGGTGACGGGTGGAAGAGGCGAAGCCACCCCGGAGGGTGGCCCGGCTCGCACCTATAGCACGAGCCCTCGTGGGCCCGTCACCCCGTGCTCAGGCGCTCTCGCCGCCGCTGTCCAGGCCGTGCTTGCGCAGGAGCTTGCGCAGGTAGACGCGGTCGATGCCCGCCTCGCGCGAGGCGCGGGAGATGTTGCCCTCGCAGCGCTCGAGCAGACCCTTGAGGTAGTCGCGCTCGAAGCCCTCGATGAGCCGCTCCTTGGCGTCCTTGAAGGGCAGGTCCAGATCCACGCCGCCGCCGCCGCCGCTGGAGCCCGAGGACACCTCTCCGCCGGGCAGCGGGGGCATCTCGGGCAGGGCCTCCTCGCCCAGGTTCACCACCTGCTCCACCACGTTGCGCAGCTCGCGCACGTTGCCCGGCCAGGGGTACTGGCTGAGCAGGGCGCGCGTCTGGTCGGACAGGTCGCTCGGGGGCCGGCCCATGCGGCCGAGCACGGTGTCGATGAGCAGCGGGATGTCCTCGGGCCGCTCGCGCAGGGGCGGCAGGGTGACGCGCAGCACGGCGAGCCGGTGGAAGAGGTCGCGGCGGAACTTGTTCGCCTTGACCGCGCCCTCCAGGTCCACGTGCGTGGCGGCCACCACCCGCATGTCCACCGTGCGGTAGTCGTTGGCGCCCACGCGCTTGACCTGCCGGCGCTCCAGCACGCGCAAGAGGCGCGGCTGCAGGTCCAGGGGCAGCTCGCCCACCTCGTCGAGGAACACGGTGCCGCCCGCGGCGCGCTCGAAGGCGCCGGCCCGGTCCGCCAGGGCGCCGGTGAAGGCGCCCTTCACGTGGCCGAACAGCTCGCTCTCGATGAGCGAGGGGGCGATGCCCGCCAGGTCCACGATGATGAAGGGGCCCTTGGCGCGCTTGCTCTCGTTGTGCAGGCCCTCGGCGCACAGCTCCTTGCCCGTGCCCGTCTCGCCGTGGATGAGCACGTCCGAGCCGCCCGGCGCCATGCGCTCGAGCAGGGTGAAGACCTCGCGCATCTTGCGGCTCTTGCCCACCAGCGCGCCGAAGCGGTCCCGCCCGGAGAGCACCACGGAGCGCTCGCGCGTGTCCTCGGGCACCAGCTTGAGCTCGGTGGTGCCCAGGGTGACGACGCTGCCGGGCCGCAGCTCCAGCTGGGAAAAGCGCATCCCATCGAAGAACGAGCCGTTGCGCGACTCCAGGTCCACCGCCAGCACGTGCTCGTCATGCACCTCGAGCTTGAGGTGCTGGCGCGAGATGGTCTTGTCCTCCAGGATGATGTCGCAGGTGGGCGCCTTGCCCACCACGTACTCCTTGTGGTCGAGCGAGAACGAGCGTCCCGCTTCGGCCCCGGAGAGCACGAGCAGCTTCATGCGAATGCGCCCGGGCCCCGACCGCATCATCAGGGTCGCCGTTGCGTCCGAACCTTCTTCATCGTCGTAAGACGCCACGGCCCGGCACGCTAACACGCTTCATGGCCGTGGGACACCGCCGTCGCGGGAGGCTGGAAATCCCGCGACGGGGCGGCTCTCAGCGCTCGGGAATGTCCGTCAGGGACAGCTTGAACTGGGCCGTCTTGCCCGCGGCGATGGGCACCGACAGCTCGCGCCGCTTGCCGTCCGCGCCCTTGATGCGCAGGCGGTGCTGGCCCGCGGGCACCTGGACCTTGAACAGCGGCGTCTTGCCCAGCACGCGGCCGTTGAGGGACACCTCCGCCTCCGGAATCACCACCAGGGTGAGCCAGCCCTGCTTGCCGGTCGGGCGCGCCGGGGCGTCGTCGGCGTCGGCCGGGGCGTCCTCACCGGGGCGCGCGGGGGCGGCGTCCCTCGGAGCGTCCTTCGGGGCATCGGCCGGGGCCGAGCCCGCGCGGGGAGCGATGGGGGTGATGGGGGAGAGCTCCTCGGGCGTCAGGCGCGTGCCCACGTCCACCCCCGCGCGATCCATCTGGACGAGGCCCACCGCGGCCAGGCCCAGCCCTCCGGCCACCAGCAGGAGCAAGAGCAGCTTGAACACCGGGGCCGGGGACTTCGCGGCGGCCGGGGGGTTGGGGGCGGCCGGGGCGGAGGCCATCGCGTGGGACTCGGTCGGGGGGGCCGACGGGGCCGCGCGCACGGCGGGCACCCGGCGCCCCGGGGTGAGCACGCCCTGGGAGGACTCCGCCGAGGGCGCCGGCTTGCGCCGGGGGGCGGGCGCGGGCGCGGGCGCGGCGGGCCGGAGCGCCGTGGGCGCGAACGGCTCATCCTCGGACCCGGCCGTGTCCGGGATGCCGTCGGCGCTCTCCAGCAGGCGGCGGGTGTTCTCCTTCTGCTTGTGGAAGTGCTCGGCCATGAAGGCCGCGCGCTGCTCGGCGTCGAAGAGCCGCCCGCCGGCCGCGGCCTCGAGGGCGCGCGCCATCTCCCGGCCGTTGGCGTAGCGCTCGTCCCGCTTGCGCTCGAGCGCCCGGTACACCACCGCCACCAGCCCCGGGGGCATGGCCTCCGTGCGGCACACGGGCTCGGGGATCTCCGCGTCCAGGATGAGCTTCATCTCCTGGACCTCCGAGTGGCCCGCGAACAGGCGCCCCCCGGTGATGAGCTCGTGGAGCATGACACCCACGGCGAACAGGTCGCTGCGCCCATCGAGCGGCTCGCCCCGCACCTGCTCCGGGGACATGTAGCCCGTGGTGCCCTTCACCATGCCCGCCATGGTGTGCGAGCGGCCCCCGCGGGCCTTGGCGATGCCGAAGTCGAGCAGCTTCACCTCGCCCTCGTACGTCACCATCACGTTCTTGTGCGCCACGTCCCGGTGGATGATGGGGAAGGGCTTGCCCGCGGGCGTGGTGAAGCCGTGCGCGGAGTGCAGCGCCAGGCAGATGTCGCGCACCACCGACAGGCCGAAGCCCAGCGGCAGCGGCACCTCGCGCCGGGCGCACACGCTCTGCACCTGCTCCAGGTTCTGCCCCGCGATGAACTCCATGGCCAGGAACAGGCCCTCGTCATCCCGGCCCAGCTCGAACACCTGCCCGATGTTCGGATGGTTGAGCGCCGCGGTGATGCGCGCCTCGTCCAGGAACATCTGCTCGAACTGCGAGTCGCTCCGGGCATCCGGGAGCACGCGCTTGATGGCCGCGTACTTGCGAAAACCCCCGGGCCCCGAGGTGAAGCCCAGGAACAGCTCCGCCATGCCGCCCACGGAGAGTTGGGAAATCACCTGGTAGCGGCCGATGCGCGCGCCCCGGTGCGGATCGGCGCTCTCGTTGGGATGGGACATGGCCGCGCAGCATAGCCCACACCCCTGTGGACGGCCTGTGGATGGACTCCCCCCGCCCTGTGGATAAGTCCCCGGCTGATCCCCAGCCTGTGGATGGCGGGGGAAAAGCTCCAACTTCCCCACATGTAGCATATCCGAGAAAGCTCAAGGGTCTCGGGTGCTTACGGACTTTTCCACAAGTCCACACCCCCTGCTGTCACCCCTAATAGATCAAGATCACTCTTCAACCCGTACAGAAACAGAGGGGCCTGGGGACAACCTCGGACTGTGGACAACCGGCCCCCGGACGGGAGTCCCCGGACCCGGAGCGCCCCGCCTCAGTGCAGGGCATCGCGCAGGGCCACCAGGGTCAGGCGGGCCCGGGCCGCGTCGAGCTCCAGGGTGACGTCGCACCCGGACAGCTGGAACTCCAGGGTCACCGGGCCGAAGCGCGGCAAGAGGCTCCGCTCGCGCCCGGACTGGGCCGCCAGCCGGAACAGCTCCCCGATGAGCAGGTGCCGCGTGTCGGACCGCAGCTCCTCCAACTCCGTCTGGAGGGCCGCCGGAATGTAGACCGTGAACGCGGACGGCTGCGGCTCACGAATCGTGGATTGAGTGAAAGCCATGACTCCTGGGATTGCCAGAAGCGTACCGGGGCCGCTCCGAGTGATTCCGGGGGGTTGGCGGGGGTGGGAAGCGGGGGTCCCGTAGAAATACCCGGACTCCAGGCCCTGAAGCCTGAAGGCGAGGCCGGACGGAGGACGGGAGGCCCGGCCGCCTGGATGCCCGTTAAAGGGCCGCGAAGGGCCCGCCCTGCCTCCAAGGCGGCGTCCGGGGGTGGACGGCGGGAGGACCCCGGGGGGCGGGCCCAGGGCGCGGGAGGGAGCCTGGAGAGGGCTCGCCTGGCCGGGGGCTCCCGGGCGGGGCGGGCCGGGGACGAGCGATGGGCGAAGGGAGTGCGTGCACCCGGGGGCCCGGTTGGAGTAAGGCCGCCATCCGTGACTCAGCGCTGGGAGATCGATGGACCCGTGTCGGCCCCCGTGCTCGAGCCCGCGCATGGGCCAGTCCCGGAGCCACGGAGAGGTTCGCCCTTGGAGTTGGCCTTGACCCCGCCGCTGGAGTCCTCGTCCGCCCTGCGCTTCTGCCGCGAGGTGCTGCCCGCGGTGTCGCGCACCTTCGCGCTGAACATCCCCGTGCTGCCCGCGCCCCTGGACACGGCGGTGACGGTGGCCTACCTGCTGTGCCGCGTCGCCGACACCCTGGAGGACGAGGCGCACGGCCCCGCGAGCGAGGAGCTGCTCACGGAGTTCGCCCGGCTGTGCACCCTGCCCGAGGGCTGGGAGCCCGAGGCCCTGCGCTTCACCGCGCGCGCGGTGGGGGTGCTGCGCGCCCAGGCCCCCGAGGCCGAGGTGCGCCTGGTGGAGGGCCTGCCGCAGGTGCTCCGGGGCCTGGCCCTGCACGCGCCGCCGGTGCGCGAGCACGTGGCCCAGTGCGTGCGCATCATGTCCGAGGGCATGGGCCGCATGGGCGCCAAGGGCCGCGCGTCCGCGGGGGGCCTGGGCCTGGAGAGCCTCGAGGAGACGATCGAGTACTGCTACTACGTGGCGGGCACGGTGGGCGAGATGCTCACCCGGCTCTTCCAGTGGTACTCGCCCGAGGTGGCCCGGCGCGCCGCCCGGCTGGAGCCGCGCTCGGTGGCGTTCGGCAACGCGCTGCAGCTCACCAACATCCTCAAGGACGTGCGCGAGGACCTGGAGCGCGGCAGCTGCTGGCTGCCCCGGACCCTGCTCGCCCAGCACGGCCTGACGCCCGAGACGCTGCTGGAGCCCGCGCACCGGGGCGCCGCCATGCGCGCCCACGGCCAGCTCGTGGCGGTGGCCCACCGCGAGCTGCGCCAGGCCTTCGACTACGTGATGCAGCTGCCGCGCGAGGAGCACGGCCTGCGCCTGTTCTGCCTCTGGCCCCTGTTCCTCGCCGTCATGACGCTGCGCAAGCTGCACGGCAACGCCGCCGTGCTGGAGAAGAAGCCCGTGAAGGTGTCCCGGCGCACCGTGCGCTGGGTGCTCGGCGCCACCAAGCTCATGGTCGCCCGCGACTGGGCCCTCAAGCTGCTCTTCTCCTCCCTCACCCTGTCCCTGCCCCCCGAGGCGCCTCGCGCACTTGTGGACAACTTGGGGACAACGTAGGACCGGGCCCTACCTCCTCACGACGGCCGCCCTCACCGGGACGGGGCGCGGAAGACGAGGGTGAGGTTGTGGTGGGGCATGGGGATGACGCGCTCGCGGGTGAGGCCGTGGGCGAGCGCCTCGGCGGTGACGGAGCCCAGGCGCCGCACGCCCCAGGCCGGGTCGCGCTCGCGCAGGGAGGCGTCGAAGGCGAGGTTGCTCGGCGCGGGCGGCTCGCCCTCCACGAAGTAGGCCCCGTAGAGCACGAGCGGCGCTCCGGGGCCGAGCACCCGCGCGGCGCCCCGGAACAGGGCCTGGGTGGCCTCCCACGGGGAGATGTGCACCAGGTTGATGGCGACGAGCGCGTCGGCGTGGGCCACCGGCCAGTCCTCGGCGCGCACGTCCAGGGCGAGCGGGGCGCGCAGGCCCGGCACGCCTTCCTCCCGACGCCAGGCCTCGATGCTCGCCCGGGCCTCGGGGTCCATGTCCGTGGGCTGCCAGACGAGGCCGGGAAGGGCGCGGGCGAAGTGGACGGCGTGCTGGCCGGTGCCGCTGGCCACCTCGAGCACCGTGCCGTGCTCGGGCAGCACCTCGCGCAGCACGGACAGGAGGGGCTCGCGGTTGCGCTCGGCGGAGGGCGCGTGACGTTTCATGGGACTCAATACCGGGGCAGCGTGTCGAGGGCGACCTTGCGCTCGGTCAACTCCCCCTCGGTGATGTCCACCACCAGCTTGTAGGCCTGCTTGGTGTCCCGGTCGACCAGCCGCAGGGTGTGCTGGCCCGCGGGCAGGGCGTAGTTGAAGAGGGGCGTGCCCGACTCCACCTCGCGGCTGCCCAGGAACACGCGCGCATAGGGCGTCGTCTTGAGGGTGAGCGTGCCGGTGGCGCCCGTGGGCGCGGCCTTCGGGGCCTCCTCGATCGGGGCGGCGGCCTCGGCCGGGGCGTCCTTGCGCGCGCGGGGGGCCGCCTTGGCGCGCGGGGCCTCCGCGGCGGACGGGTCGGCGGGAGCGGTCCCGGTCGGGGCGCTCTCGGCCGGAGCCTCGACTGGAGCCTCGACTGGAGCCGCGGCGCCGGTCTCGGGGGGCGGCGTCGCCGGGGCCGGCGCCGGGGGGGCCGGCGAGGGAGGCGTCGGAGCGGGAGGCGTCGGCGCCGGGGCCTTGGTGGCGCGGGGCCGGAGGGGAGGGGTCGGCGCCGGGGGGGCGGTCACCTCTTGCGGCTCGGCGCTCAGCAGGAAGAAGCCCGCGGCGCCCACGATCGCGAGCATCACCCCCACCACGAGCACGCGTGGCAGCCAGGAGCGGCGCGGTGGGGGCGCGATGGCGTAGGTGCCGGAGGTCTGCAGCGCGTCCTCGGGGTCCTCTTGCAGGAGGGTCCGCTCGAGCGACGGGAGACCGGGCCGGGTGGGGTAGTCCGGGGACTCGTCCTCGGGCTCCATCGGCGCGGGACGCCCCCGCCCCGGGGCCCGGGACTGCACGGGCTCGGTGCGCTCGCCGGGATCCTCGTCCGCGGGCCGGGAGGGCGCGCGTGGCGGCGGGGCCGGGCGGCGGGTCTGCCGGGTGGACGGGGGCTCCGGCGGGGACGCGCGCTCGGGCATGGGGGTGGCGCGGCGCGGGCGGATGATGGCCGTGCGGATCTCCGGCTCGCTGTCCTCCTCCTCCACCCGGGAGGGCGCTTCGGGGCGCGAGGGCGCTTCGGGGCGCGAGGGCACTTCGACCCGGCTGGCGGTGCGCGCGCGCACGGGACTCGCCACGGTCGCCTGGGGCGGCTCGGCGGGCGGCCCGTTGCGGGTGGGCTCCGGCGGGGGCGGCGGACGCGGCACGGCGCGCGAGGACACCGTCCGGGGCGACTCGGCCGACACGGGCGCGGCGGGAGGCCGGGCGATGGGCGAGTAGGGGACGATGTCGGTGGACTCGGACACGGACTCGCGCGGGGCCTGGGCGGGGGTGGCGGAGATGGTGGGCAGGCGCGGCGCGGGCGGCGGCGCGGGCTCACGCTCCGCCGCGGACGGCGCGAGCTTCAGCTCGCTCGTGGGAGCGCGCCGGGCCGCGAGCACCTGGCGCGTCTGCTCGCGCCGCTCGGCGAACAGCTTCCGCAGCAGCTCCCCGCTCTGCTCGGGCAACCAGATGAGGGGGCCCACGGCGCGCTCCAACTCGCGGGCGAACTCCAGCGTGGTGGCGTAGCGCTCCTCGCGCCGGCGCGCGAGCGCCTTGAGCACGATGGCGTCCAGCTCCGGGGGAATCTCCTTGTTGAGGCGCGAGGGCTCGGGGATGGGGTTCTTGAGCACCGCGTTGACGACCGCCGCGGGCGCCTTGCCGGGAAACAGCCGCCGGCCGGTGATGCACTCGTGCAGCACCACGCCCAGGCTGAACAGGTCGCTCCGGGCGTCCAGGGGCTCGCCGAGGATCTGCTCGGGGGACATGTAGCCGCTGGTCCCCTTCACCATGCCCACCTGGGTGCGGCTGACCTCCATGAGGCTCTTGGCGATGCCGAAGTCGAGCAGCTTGGTGACGCCCTCGTACGTCACCATGATGTTCTTCTCGGCCACGTCCCGGTGGATGACGGGCGAGGGCTGGCCCAGCGCGTCCGTGAAGGTGTGCGCGTAGTGCAGCGCCAGCGCCGTGTCGCGCACGGACGCCAGGCCCAGCCCCACCGGCATCATCTCCCGGCTGCTCAGGCAGGCGCGCGCCACCTCCAGGAGCGTGGCCCCGGGCACGAACTCCATGGCCAGGAACAGCTCGTCCCCCTCCACGTCCAGGTCGAACACCTGGGCGATGTTCGGGTGGTTGAGCGCCGCGGTGATGCGCGCCTCGTCCAGGAACATCTGGACGAACTCCTCCTGGCCCTGGATGTCCGGGAGGATCTTCTTGAGCACCACCGGCTTGTGGAAGCCCGCCAGGCCGCGCTTGGACGCGAGGAAGATTTCGGCCATGCCACCGGCGGACAGGCGGCAGAGCACCTCGTAATTGCCCATCTGCCGACCGCGCACATCGTCCGTCGCGGGGGGACGCATCGACCCAGCCATTGGAGGGCGCCGAGCCTATAGGAGCCCCCACCTCCCACGGAAGTCAGTCCCGTGGATTTCAGGGCGGAAGTCGCCCCCTCGTTTTTCGCATGGGGGCGGAATTCGTCTGCCTTCCAGTCAAACCTCGCTCCCCGGACTGGCGGCTTTCCATCGTCGGGAAATCCTTGTTTTTCCAGTCTTTTTTCCCATTCTCAAGAGTCAGAGTAAAATTCCAGGAGAGCTGGAGAGGCCCTGTCCTGCGGCGCGGGGGGGGTCGGGGCAAGAGCTGTCCCGGGGGAGGGGGAAGTGTCGGGCAGTGGTCATCCGGACGGGCGTGGGTTGGTGCGCAACGCTTCGCCCCCGTCGCGCCTTCCGGTGGTGCTGCACAGGTTGGGTCGTGTGTCCACATTGGCGGAATCCGAAGGCGGAGTTCCCCATGGCGACGAAGAAGGCGGAGCGCATGCGAGCCCGAGAGAGCGTCCTGGGCTACCGAATGAGCGCAGGGTTGGCGGCGGTAGCTTCCGTGGAAGGTGAGGTGCTGCCGGCGGGCAGGCTGGTGCAGTTGTCGCCGGAGCATTTGACGGTGTGTCTGCAGAAGCCCACGGCGCTCAGGCCGGGGCAGCGGGCCAACGTCATGTTGGGGGTGGGGAGGGAGGCCACGTGCCTGCGGGCCGAGGTGGTGAACGTGCATGTCCCGACGGCGCCCGAGGCGCTGCCGGAGTTGAGCCTGCGTTTCGTGGCGCCGCCGCTCGCCCAGGGCCGGCACATCGTGTCCATGCTCGAGGGCTGGCGTGATCAGGGGCAGCTGGAGACGCCCCACGCCTCGCCCATCTGGAAGGAGCACATCACGCGGCCCGACCGCATCGGCCGCATCTTCGAGGCGCTCACCGCGCGGCGCTGCCGGGGCATGGCGCGCTCGGAGGCGGGGGACGTGGAGCTGAGCGCGGCGCTCTTCGACAAGTACGACGGGCGCGTGGCGTGGGAGGTGCGCGGCGGCGTGCTGCCGCCCCGGCCCTTCATGCTGGAGGTGTTCGGCTTCTCCTCCGTCATGCACTTCCCCGTGCACGAGGCGCACTATGACGATGGGCTCTGGAGCGTGCCCATGCCGCGCGAGCTCGTGCGCTACCGCCACCGGCGGCTGCGGCGCGCCGCGGCCTGGGGCGGGTGCGTGGCGCGCTTCGCCCACCCGCTCTGGCCCCAGGTGCGCGTGGAGCGCGAGCTCATGGACATCTCCTACGAGGGCCTGTCCTTCGCCACCGAGCCGGGGGAGGACTTGCTCTACCCGGGGCTCGTGCTGCCCGAGCTGGAGGTGAGCCTGCCCGGTGGGCGGCCCGTGCGCCTCAAGGGCGAGGTGCGCAACATCTCCGGCACCGCCTCCCTGCGCCGCTGCGGCATGAAGGTGGAGGCGCGCGAGGAGGACACGGCCGACTGGCGCGCGCTCGTGGAGGAGCTGAGCCACCCCAACACCCGCGTGGCGGGCGCCTGGGACAAGGGCACGTGGAACCTCTTCGAGCGCTCGGGCTACTTCCGCCTGTCCGGCAAGAGCCCCGAGGACTTCAAGCGCATGCAGGACGAGTACCGCGAGGCCCACGCCCGGCTGCACCGCCGGCCCCGGGTGGGCTACCGCGTGGTGCGCCCCATCCCCGGCAGCGAGACGGTGGAGGCGAGCCTGTCCTGGCTCAAGCCCTACTCCGGCAGCTGGATGGCGCACCACCTCGCCCGGCACCAGCCGCCCGACGAGCGCTGCCGCGGCACCGCGCGCGAGGCCCTGCGCGACATCTACCTGCGCGGCTTCGAGCCCGCGCAGACGGATCCCGAGGTGAAGTGGTTCCTCGCCTACTGCGAGGCGAACGTGCGCTGGGTGCGCTTCACCGCGCTCGACTTCGCCGAGTGGTACCAGCACACCGGCCAGGCGTGCGTCCTGCCCTTCCGGCTCATGGAGGCGGACGCCCGGAAGGACTGGCACGTGCCCGAGGGCTTCCGCCTGGAGGAGGCCACGGCCGAGGACCTGCGCGCCATGTTCGAGCGGCTCGAGCGCACCCGGCCCCAGGCCTACCGCGAGGCGTTGGACCTGGTGCCCGAGCGCCTGGACCTGGCGCGGCTCAAGGGCCAGTGGAGCGAGGCGCGGCTCGAGCGCGAGCGGCGGGTGCTCGTGGCGCGCAAGGACGGCCGGGCCATCGCCGTGGGGGTGATGGAGTCGGCGCACGCGGGGCTCAACCTCTTCCACGTGCTCAACGGCCTGCGCATCATCCCGCTCGAGGACGCTGGCTCGCCCGAGGCCCAGGACGCGATGCTGGCGCTGCTCGCCGGCGCCGCGGCCTGGTACCGCGCGCGCGGCCTGGACGCCTTCATCCACTACGCCGAGGAGAAGGCCACCGGCTACACCGAGCGCGCCGGCCTGCGCGACCTGGGCGAGGGCCGCATCTGGGTGCTCTCCGCCCAGCTCCTGCCCGACTTCATCGAGCACCTGTGCGAGGCCACCACGCCTCGCACGGGCGAGTGAGCCCCGGGCCTCAGGGCGTGTAGAACTCGGCCGAGGCGGGGCTCGCGTTGCTCACCCCGCCCACCACCAACACGGTGCCATCCTCCAGGGGCACCGCCGCGGGCTGGTAGCGATCCACGTGCAAGGGCGCGGTGTCGCTCCACAGCCCGCGCGCGGGCTCGTACAGCTCGGACGCGGTGAGGATGCCCGCGGACTCGTGGTAGCCGCCCGTCACCAGCACCCGGCCCGTGGGCAGCACGTGCGCCACGTGGTCGCGCCGCGCCGTGCGGCTCGCCCCCGCCGGAGCCCAGGCGCGGCTCGCGGGGTCGTACAGCTCGGTGAGCGACGGGCCGCTCGCGCCCAGCTCCGTGCCCCCCACCACGAGCACCCGCCCGTCGGGCAGCACCGTGGCGGTGTGGTGGGCCCGGCCCAGGCGCGGGCCCGGCACGGGGGTGAAGCGGCCCGTGGCGGGGTCGTACAGCTCCGCCGAGGCGAGCGCCCGGCCCGCCGCGTCCACGCCGCCCACGAGCAGCACGGTGCCATCGGCGAGCGGGCTCGCGGTGTGGTGGCCGCGCGGGGTGCCGGCCTCGCCCGCGGGGCTCCACGTCTGGGTGGCCGGGTCATACAGCTCCGCCGCCGCGAGGGGCGCGCCGCCGTACTCGCCGCTCAGGCCCCCGGTGACGAGCACCCGGCCGTCCGCGAGCCGCGTGGCGGTGTGGTGGTAGCGCAGGGCGCGCGGCGAGGCGGTGGCCTTCCAGGTGCCGCTCGCCGGGGTGTACAGCTCGGCGTGCACGAGCGTGAAGGCCTCCTGGCCTCCGCCCACGAGCAGCACGGTGCCGTCGGCGAGCCGGGTGGCGGTGTGGCCCCGGTGGGGCGTGAGCGTGGCGCCCGTGGGGGCCCACGTGCGCGCCACGGGATCATACAGCTCCGAGGAGGCGTCGAAGCCACCGGTGACGAGCACCCGGCCATCGGCGAGCCGGGTGGCGGTGTGCTGCAGCCGGGGCCGGCGCATGGAGGCGGTGAGCGTCCACAGCGCCGAGGCCGAGGGCGCGCACTGCAGGCTCACCTCGTTGACGGTGGTGTTGTTGCGCTCCTCGCACTCGTGCTCCCGGCCCGTGCCCGTGCCCGTGTCATCCGCCACGGCCCACACCTTGGCGCGCAGGCCCGGCACCCGGGCGAGCCGCGTCTCCACCCGGGCCTCCGCCCCCGGCAGGAGCCGCGTGGCCACCGTGCCCGTGCCGAGCAGGGTGCCGCCCGCGTCGGGGTCTCCCTGGTAGAAGGCCACCGGCAGGCCCGCGGACGTGGCCGCGTCCCCCACGTTGCGCACCCACGCGCTCAGCGTCAGCCCGAGCGTGGTGGGGTCGCACGAGGACTTCACCCCCTCCACCATCATCACGTCCGGCGCCGCGAGCGGCGAGAGGCCCGGGGCGCCCTGGCTGTTGGCGCGAAACGCGTTGAAGCCCCGGAGCCAGGGGCTCACGGGGCGCACGGGCAGGGTGCCATCGTCGTTGATGTGGACGACCGAGTAGGCGTGCTGGTTCCACAGGCCCCGGGTGTTCACCCAACGGTCGCGCCGCTCGCGGTACAGGCGCAGGCCCGCGTGGTCCCCCAGGCCGCAGGTGGTGTTCTGCGCCACGAGCAGCTCCGCGTTGCCGTCCCCATCCACGTCCGCGACCACCGGGTTCTCGTAGCTCGTGCACGAGCTGTGGGGCACCTCCATCCGCACCGCCCCGGTGGTGCCGTCGTGGATGCGCAGCCGCTGCTCGTCCGCGTACACCACCTCCGCCTTGCCATCCCCGTCGAAGTCGAACGCGGCGGAGCTCGTGCGGCTGGAGCTGTGATCGCGCGTGGGGCTCGTCCACTTCACCTGGCCCTGGGCCGTGAAGACGGTGTAGCGATCCGTGCCGGACACCCCCACCTCGGGTGAGCCATCGCCGTCCATGTCGGCGATCGTCGGCGCCCCGCCCACGCCGCCCCCGGGAATGGGCACCGTCCAGAGCAGCGCGCAGTCGTCATCCATCAGGGACACGAAGCCGCTCCACACCACCACCACCTCGCCGGCGGGGTCCCCATCGAAGTCCCCCACGCCCGCGAGCCCATGGCCGACGAAGGGGTTGGAGCACTTGAGCCGACCATCCGCGCGGTAGATGGAGCGGCCGTTGACGACCTCGAGCACGCCGTCCCCGTCGATGTCCGTGGCGAAGGAGATGGGCCCGGTGGTGGGGCCGCCCGCGCCATCCACGCCCAGCCACTTGAGCATGCCCGTGGCGGAGAACACCGCGTGGCCGTTGAGGATCTCCACCTGCCCGTCCCCGTCGAGGTCCGCCAGCGACGGGCCGCCCCAGTTGTTGCCCGGCTGCGAGGTGCGGAACTTGAACGTGCCGTCGTGCTCGAAACACAAGAGCGCCTGCCCGCTCTCATGCACGGTGCAGATTTCCACCCGGCCATCTCCGTCGATGTCGCCCGCGGCGATGTTCGACACGCCCCGCACGCGGTGGGCCGGGTCCGTCACCGCCCACAACTCGCGGCCCGTGGCCCCGTCGATCGCGCGGAGGATGCCCTTGCTCGTGAAGTTCTCCCCCTCGTAGGAGTTGAAGACGACGTCGGGCACGCCATCCCCATTGGTGTCCACCACCACGGGCGTCATGATCACGTTGGTGTGATTGGGAAAGACCCCGCCGCCCGTCCAGGCCCACTCCAGCTCGGGTTGGAAGGGGGCGCCGGGGGGAGGCGTGGCCTCGCAGCGGTTGGCGAGCGCCTGATCCGCGAGGGCCTGGGACCGTGGCTCCTCGGCGCCCGTGCGCCCACATCCGACCAGCGCCAACGCCATCAAACCTCCACGGATGCTCCCGTGGATGATGCGCTTCGTGTCCATGGTGCTCCCCCCACGCGACGGGCCCCGCCGCGCCCGTCCCAGCCCGTCTCCGGCCGGTCCCCCATCAATACATAGACGCGTTAATCCTGATAAAACGAAATAACCTCACTGTGGAAAAGGCTCCAACGCAAGGAGAGGGAATCCGCGAGCGCGTTGGCCAGCCTCCACGCGCGCGCCTTCGTGGAGTGTCAGTCCGTTGGCCGCCCGGCAAACCCTTGCATCCCGTGTTGCCCGGCAACAAGGGGGGGCTTCTCAGTGCGAGGCCATCACATCCGGCGGAGGCGGGACGGGGAGTGTCGTGTTCCGGGTGCGGGGAAAGAACAGCCCGGCGCCGAAGGCGAGCACCGCCGAGGCACAGATGAGCCAGAAATTGATGGCCAGGCCGGAGCCGAGCGAGTCGCCGAGCGAGCGCAGCACCTCGGGAGCCAGCCCCCGGCCATGCTCGGGGCCGAGCAGGTCATTGGCGGCGGAGGCGGGGATGCGCGCGTCACGCAAGAGCGCGTGCACCATGACGCCGCCCATGAGCCCCACGCCGACGGCGCCGCCGATGGTGCGAAAGAACATGTTGCTCGCGGTGGCCACGCCCCTGAGCTCCCAGCCCACGCTCGTCTGCACGGCGATGAGCAGCGCGGTGGAGGCGAACCCCAGGCCCATGCCGAACAGCCCCATGGCGAGCTGCGGCACGAGGATGGACGCGCCCGGCTTGAGCAAGAGCGCCATGAGCGTGGTGCCCACGGCCGACATGCCCAGCCCCGAGACGATGAGCGGCCGGAAGCCCGTCTTGAGGATGAGCTTGCCCGCCACGAGGCTCGCCAGCGGCCAGCCCACGATCATGGGGGTGATCATCCCGCCCGCGAGCGTGGGCGAGCCCCCGAGCACCCCCTGCACGTAGAGGGGCACATAGGTGGTGGCGCCGAACTGGGCCGCGGAGAAGAGCGCGCCCGCGGTGGAGGACACGGCGATGGCGCGGATGCGGAAGAGGGACAGGGGGAGGATGGGCTCCACGGCGTGCTGCTCGACGCGCACGAAGACGGCGAGGAACACGAGCGCCACGGGCAGGGCGAGCAGGTTGAGGCCCAGGCCCTGCACGCCGAAGAGCAGGGCCACCACGGTGGCCGACAGCAGCAGCGCGCCGGGGATGTCGATGGCGCGCTTCGTCGGGGTGATGCTCTCGTGGAAGCGGGACACGAGCAGCGCCGCGGCGCCCAGGCCGATGGGCACGTTGATGAAGAAGATCCAGTGCCAGGTGAGGTACTTCACGATGAGGCCCCCGGTGAGGGGCCCGATGAGGCCGGCGATGCCCCACACGGCGCTGAAGGCCCCCTGGACGCGGGCGCGCTGCTCGAGCGTGTAGATGTCCCCGATGATGGTGAGGGAGACGGGCTGCATGGCGCCCGCGCCCAGACCCTGGAGCACGCGAAAGGCGATGAGCATGCTCATCGACGTGGCGAGCCCGCTGGCGATGGAGCCCACGAGGAACAGGCCGATGCCGAAGAGGAGGATGGGCTTGCGGCCGTGGAGGTCCGCGAGCTTGCCGTAGAGCGGCACGGTGATGGTGGAGGCGAGCATGTACGCGGTGAAGACCCAGGCGTAGTGGTGCAGGCCTCCGAGATCGCTGACCACGGTGGGCATGGCGGTGGAGATGACGGTCATCTCCAGGGCGGCCATGAAGAGGCAGAGGGCGAGGGCGAGCGTGGTGAGGGGGCGGTGGGTGGTACGCATGCGCCCGCCCTGCCTAACGGTCGGAGGACCCGGCCGCCAGTGACAAATGGGTCGGCCCCCCTCGGGTGCACGGGGCGTGAAGACCCAGGCTCCGTGGTAGCGTGCGGGGCGGACATCAAGTCACGCGACTGGCTGAGGAATCCTCATGAGCGCCCGATGGCGATGGTGCCTATCGCACCTGCTTTTGTTGGGATGCGCCTCTCCAGCCATTCCAGGGGTCGTCCAACCTCGTCCGGGTGAACGACTGGAGGTCATCCCCGGGCCCATGCCCGGCTTCGGCCCCTTTCGGTCACGTCAGGACGCACTGATGGCGGCGTGTCCTCGGGTCCTCGGACTGCCCAATGCCATCGCGGGTCGGCCGGACTCTCCGAACTTTGAACTCTACTGGCGCACGTCGAGCGAGTACTGCGCGTGGATCTACCACACGCCCGATGGAATGTATGAGATGAGCATGCTGGCGGTGAGCGCCGTTCAAGACGACGCGCGGAGACGTCAGTGCAGCCTCCCCTCGACCGTGTCGGATCCACGCTATCGTGCCGAGGAAATCCAGTACATGTTCGTTATTCACAACCATCCCTATGAAGGAGAAATCTCGCGCAATGACATCCGGTTCATCGTCGAGCAGGGCGCGGTTCACGGCTTCTCCGCGGAGGCTCAAGGCCGACAGGTGCCTCTTTCCATTGTCGCGTTCTATTCTCGCTCGGAGCGAGGCAATCCGACCTGCGACGGATTCTTCCAGTATATTCCCTTGACCAGACAGTTGCTGAAGTGGTCCGTGGGAGATGGAGGCGCGTGGAAGGACGAAGAATATGGCCGGGTGGAGTGGGTGGGCGATGACTTCGACATCCTCTACGAAGAGAGATAGGGGTGCGTCCATGAAGAACCTCTCCGTCGCCCTCCTGTCGACCCTGATGCTCTCGGGCTGTGCCCACATCGGAAGGCTCCTCGGCTGCGACTGCGCGGTGACCGGGGAGCGGCCAGAATCACAGGACCTGACCCTCGTATTGCCACGCTTCAACGCCTCTGAGGCCAAGGTAGTGACGGACGGCGTGGTGCTCCAGGCGATCCGGGTCGCGGCGGATGATTTCCTGGGGCGCGACCGCGCCGACGAGGCTTGTTGGGACAAGCAGGCTTCGCACACCTACCAGACGATCCAAAAGGGAGACATCGTCTTCGTGAGGATTGACTACAATCCCGCGAGCTGTGGAGAGAAGTTCCATTCGCTGGACTCTGGCGCGACCTATGCCATTGACAAGAATGGACGTCTGCTTCGACGTCTGCTCGATGGCGAGCCACAGCGTCCACTTTGAGAAGACGAACATTCCTCTGCTTTGCGGTCTCATCGCCGCAAAGCGGCTCGGTCCGCGCTTCCGTTGCGAGTCGTGTCCGTTTTCGAGGGATCCCTCCTTTTCGGACACCGCGTCACGGGGCGACGAGGCGGCGGCTCCTCGCCTCGGAGCGAGGGGCCGGCGTCCCCTGGCCCAGGTTGACAACATGGGCCCATGCTGTCAACCTTGTCCATATGGCTGACGTTTCCGGGGAAGACTCGCGCAGGCGCGCGCTGCTCGACACGGCCATGGGCGTGTTCGTGCGCCATGGCTACCGCAAGACCTCCATGGACGAGGTGGCCCGGGCCGCGCAGATCTCCCGGCAGGGCCTCTACCTTCACTTCTCCACCAAGGAGGAGCTGTTCCGGGCCTCCATCCGCCAGTTCCTCGACAGCACCCTGCGTACCGCCTCGGCCGTGCTGGAGGACGCCACCCTGCCGCTCGACACCCGGCTCGCGCGGGCGCTGGACGAGGGGTATGGCCGCTTCGCCGGCAAGGCGAACCCGGACGCCCTGGACCTGGTGGAGGCGAGCCACGCGCTGCTCGGCACCCTGGTGGAGGAGCACGAGGACCTGTTCGCCGAGGCGCTCGCCCGCGCGCTCCGGGCCTCCCGGGGCATGTCCGCCTACAAGCCCGTGGGCCTCACCGCGCGCCAGCTCGCCGACACGCTCGTCGTCACCGCGACCGGGCTCAAGCATCGCGTCGCCACCCGCGACGAATTCATCAAGGGCATCACCGTGGCCGTGCGCGCCCTGTGTCTGCCCCTCCTGGAGGTCTCATGAGTCGCATCAAAGCCTGGCTGTCGCGGACGGCCCTCGGCGTGGGCGCGGTGGGCGTGCTCGCCGTCGGCTTCGCGGTGGTGGACGGGTGGGAGGCGTTCGGCCGGCGCGCCACCGGCGAGCGCCGCGCCCGCATGGAGCGCTCGCCCCAGTGGAAGGACGGCCAGTTCGTCAATCCCCAGTCCATCATCAATGACGCCTGGGGCA
This sequence comes from Archangium primigenium, assembly GCF_016904885.1. Classification (NCBI taxonomy): domain Bacteria; kingdom Pseudomonadati; phylum Myxococcota; class Myxococcia; order Myxococcales; family Archangiaceae; genus Melittangium; species [Archangium] primigenium. Next base: position 634,502 of record NZ_JADWYI010000001.1, on the reverse strand, counting down.
GCGTGGGCATGCTGTTCGAGCGCGCCTTCGAGAGCACGCCCACAGCTCCCGTGCCCACCGCGCCCGTGGATCCCCGGCGCTTCGACACCCCGCCGGCCACGGGGCTGCGCGTCACCTGGCTCGGGCACTCCACCAACCTCGTGGAGATCGACGGCCAGCGCGTGCTCACGGATCCCTTCTGGGGCGAGCGCACCTCGCCGCTCACCTGGGTGGGCCCGAAGCGCTGGTACGCGCCGCTGCTCGCGCTCGAGGACATGCCGCGCGTGGACGCCGTCGTCATCTCGCACGACCACTACGATCACCTGGACCACACGACCCTGGTGGCGATGAAGGACTGGGACACGCGCTTCGTGGTGCCGCTGGGCGTGGGCGCGCACCTGGCCTCCTGGGGCATCCCCGAGGCGCGGATCGTGGAGCTGGACTGGTGGGAGCACACGCGCGTGGGGGACCTGGAGATCACCCTCACGCCCGCGCGCCACGCGTCTGGCCGCTACCTGCTGGACAACAACGCGACGCTCTGGGGCGGCTTCGCGCTGAGGGGGCCCACGCACCGGGCGTTCTACTCGGGGGACACGGGGCTGTTCCCCGCGCTGCGGGACATCGGCGAGCGGCTGGGGCCCTTCGACGTGACGCTGCTGGAGGTGGGGCAGTACGGCAAGCCCTGGCCCGACTGGCACATGGGGCCCGAGCAGGCCGTGGCCGCGCACCGGATGTTGCGCGGGCGGGTGCTGGTGCCCGTGCACTGGGGACTGGTCAACCTGGCCCCGCACACGTGGACCGAGCCCATCGAGCGGGCGCTCGTGGCGGCGCGCACGGCCGAGGTGCGCATCACCCAGGCGCGACCCGGCGAGAGCCTGGAGCCCGAGGCCCCGCCGGCGCCCACGCGCTGGTGGCCGGACCTGCCCCGCCAGACGGCGGCTGAGAACCCCATCGTGTCCTCGCAGATGGAGTGAGCGCGCGCGTCCGGGTGACCCTCACGCGGGGTGCGCGAGGGGCCCTGGCACGCGCGATGCTTTGTCCTCCGGCATGGCGCTCCCCATCCTGTTCTCCAAACGCCCGTCCTCCCCGTCCTCGCGGCCCGTTCGGGTCGAGTCACTCCCGCCTCGGCCCCACGTCGGGTGGCCGGGTAGACTGCCGTCCATGAAGGACCAGCCGTTCACGGACATCTCCACGGCCGCCACGCCCCGGCGCGAGCGGCCCGAGCCCTCGCGACCCACGCCCTGCCTCACCATCGTCTCCCACCCCTCGCCGATGCGGGCCGGAGAGCGGCTCGTGCTGGGGGCGCTGCTCTCGGTGGGCTCGGTGGCGGTGTCCCGGGTGGGGCCGGACTTCGTGCCGCCGGGGGCCACGCTGGGCCTGCCGCTCGCGGACACCTTCTTGAGCCGCAAGCCCCTGGTGTTCGAGGGCGTGGGGGAAGGCCGGGTGCGACTGCGCGTGGAGCCGGGCGGCACCCAGGTGTGGGTGGAGGACGCGCCGCTCACGGGCAGCCGGGAGTTCGGCCCCGAGGAGCTGGCGGTGGGGGTGTCGCTGGTGCTCGCCGAGCGGGTGGTGCTGCTGCTGCACCTGACGCCCGCGAGCGACGGGGCGGGCGCGGACGACCTGGGCATGGTGGGCCATGGCGCGGGCATGCGCCGGGTGCGCGAGGACGTGGTGCGGGTGGCGGACCTGAAGGTGCCCGTGCTGGTGCGGGGCGAGACGGGCTCGGGCAAGGAGCTGGTGGCGCGGGCCATCCATCAACGCAGCCCCCGGCGCCAGGGGCCCTTCGTGAGCGTGAACCTGGGCGCCATTCCCAAGGAGCTCGCCGCCGCGGAGCTGTTCGGCGCGCGCCGGGGCGCGTACACGGGCGCCACCCAGGAGCGCGAGGGCTTCTTCCGCGCCGCGCACGGCGGCACGCTCTTCCTGGACGAGGTGGGCGAGGCGCCCCCCGAGGTCCAGGTCATGCTGCTGCGGGTGCTGGAGACGAGCGAGGTGTACCCGGTGGGCGGGCACTCGCCGGTGGCCGTGGACGTGCGCCTCATCACCGCCACGGACGCGGACCTGGAGGAGCGCATCCGCCAGGGCGTGTTCAAGGCGCCGCTGTTGCACCGGCTGGCCGGGTACGAGGTGCAGGTGCCGCCCCTGCGCGAGCGCCGCGAGGACATTGGCCTGCTCTTCCAGCACTTCGCCCGGCAGGAGGCCGAGGCGCTCGGGGACGGCCACCGGCTGGAGTCACGCTCCTCGGCGGCCGAGCCCTGGCTGCCCTCGGCGCTGGCGGTGCGGCTGGTGCGCTTCGGCTGGCCTGGCAACGTGCGGCAGCTGCGCAACCTGGCGCGCCAGCTCGTCATCGGCAGCCGGGGGCAGGGGGCGCTCAAGGCCACGCCGCGCCTGGAGCGGGAGCTGGACGCGGGCCTCGTCTCCGGCGAGGCCGAGGCGCCGAGCGGCCGGGAGTCCGCGAGGGAGTCCTCCCGGGAGCCCGAGCGCGCCGCCGCGCCCGAGCCCGAGCCGCGCCGCAAGCCCTCGGAGGTGACGGACACCGAGCTGGTCGAGGCCCTGCGCGCCAGCGGGTGGGACCTCAAGGCCGCCGCCCTGCGCCTGGGCATCACCCGGCCCTCGCTCTACGTGCTCATCGACAAGAGCACGAGCCTGCGCACCGCGGGCGACCTCACCGTGGAGGAGATCTCCCGGTGCTTCCACGAGTGCGCGGGCAACCTGGACGAGATGACGCGCCGGCTGGAGGTGTCCCGGCGCGGCCTGCAGCGGCGCGTGCGGGAGCTGGGGTTGGACCTGCGCTGAGCGTTGACACGCCATTGACATGTCAGGGCACGTCAATGGCGTGGGTTCTTGGACACGCCGTCCATGGCGCACGGCGTCGTGGGTTGCTATGGCGGGGGGTCAGAAAGGCAGACATCCATGGCAAATCAAACCGTCACCATTGGCCCGAGCGACATCACCTACAACCCCGACCCGCCGGTGGTCCGCCCGGGCGACACGGTGGACTTCGTGCTCGATGGCCGCACGGACAAGGTGTGTGTCGTCTTCACCGACGGGACGCCCTTCTCGCGCTCCTCGTTCGACCTCGACGGCAGCTCGCCGCTCAGCAACTCGCAGGATCCGATGGTGACGAGCACGGTGACCACCCGGCGCTACTACTTCCAGGCGCGGCCGGAGGGGGGGTGCACGCCTCCCCATCACGACCCCGAGCCGCCGGGGACGCTCGGGGGTGGCCTGGACGTCACCACGGAGTTCTGAGCCGGTTCAACGGGCGCTGAGCCGGGTACCGTCCTCCGCCGTGAGGTGGGGGTTGTGCGCGAGGGCCTGCTCCAGCGCCTCGCGCGCCTCGCGCCGCCCCGCCTCCCGCTCGGCCGGGGAGGTGGAGGGCAGCTCGGCCCGGGCCCGCAGCAGCCCGGCCCGCGCGGCCCGCGCCCGGGCCCAGGTGGGCCGCGCGGCCAGGGCCCCCTCGAGCTGGCGCAGCCCCTCGTCGAGCACGGGGCGCGCGTCGTCTCCCCGGCTCGTGCGCCACGCGGCCCACTCGCCCTGGTGGAGCGCCGCGGCCAGGCGGTACTCGGGCCACTCGGGGTCGGCCTCCAGGGCGCGCGCGAAGGCCCGCGCGGCGCGCTCGAAGTCGGCCTCCTGGGCCCGGCCCCCGTGCGCGAGCCAACGGGCCCGCACGGACTCCACCTCGCCCTGGTAGCGCAGCGCGTAGCCCATGCCGGGGCGCAGCGCGAGCGCCGCGTCCAGGGCGCGCGTGGCCCGCTCCAGCTCGGCGGAAGGGTCTTCCCCCCGCCGCAGCGCCCAGAGCGCCAGGGTGTGGTGCACCTTGGCGGGGTTCGCCTGGAGCTGGGCCTGTTTGGGCAGGCGCGCGAGGGCCTGGGCATAGGCGTCCAGGGCGGCCCGGGCGCTGGGCGTGGGATCCTCGCCGCGCCGCAGGAGCAGGAGCGCGCGCTGGGCGTGCCACTCGCCCAGGTTGTTGTCCGCGAAGCCCTGCTGGGGCGCGAGCGCGCGGGCCTTCTCGAAGCAGGCGCGGGCCTCGTCGAGCGCGGCGCCCGGCTCCCCTCCCGCCTCCCACGCCAGCTCCGCCTTCCACAGGAGCGCGCCGCCCAGGGTGTTGGGGAACTGGGGCAGCTTGCCGTTGAGCGCCTGGCCCTGGCGGTACAGGGCCAGGGCCCGCTCCAGCTCCGCGTCCGGGACGCCGCCGCGGTTGAGGCTCCGGCGCGCGCGCCACTCGTGCACCTGGCCGCCGTAGTAGACGGCCACCACGTGGGCCGGATCCAGGCGCCGGGCCCGCGCGAAGGTCCGCTCGGCCTCGTCCAGGTCCCCGTCCGCGTCCGGCGCGTGGGGGCTCGTGGCGCGCTGGTACAGCACGGTGCCCAGGTTGAGCCACGCGTCCACGAGCCCGGGGTCCAGCGCGATGGCGGCCCGGTAGGCGTCGAGCGCCCCCCGCCGCGCGGCGAGGGCATCGCCTCCGCGCTGCTCCTCGGCGTCGGCGGAGATCTTCAGCAGGTGGCCGAGCTCCGTGTGGAAGCCGTAGTCGCGGTCCACCGGGGCCACGCGCTCGAAGGCCTCGCGCGCCGCGCGCAGGGACTCGGCGGGGTTCTCGCCGTGCTCCTGGCGGTAGCGCGCCTCCAGGCGCAGGTCGCGCGCGAGCTCGCGCCAGGCCAGCGAGTGCGCCGGGGCGAGGGCGAGCACGGCGCGCGCCTCGACGGCGGCCTGTTGGGCGAGCGGCAGCACGTCGCCGCCCTGTTGCAGCAGGGCCTCGCCCATGCGGCGGTGCAGCCGCGCGCGCACCAGCCGCGCCGTGGGGTGCTCGGGGGAGGCGGTGAGGGCCCGGGTGATGGCCTCGAGCCCCCGGGTGTAGGGCGTGCGCACGTCGCCCGGGCCGTAGAGCTCCAGCACGAGCGCGCCCAGCTCCAGCGTGCCCAGGGCGGTGGGCACCGCGGGGTCGCTCTCGCCGATGGTGGCCGCGGCGGTGTAGGCGGCGCGGGCGGCCTCCAGGTCCGCGAGCGCCTCGGCGCGCCGCCCGGCGTTGCGGTGGGTCCAGGCCCGGGCCTGGAGCACGTCGCCGCGCAGCAGGGGCACCTCGTGGAGCCAGGAGGGCACGGGGCCCAGCGCGTCCAGCTGGGCCAGGGCGCGCGTGTGGTCCCCCTCGTAGAAGGCCAGGAGCGCCGCGCCATGGCCGGACAAGGACACCCCGGCGCCCCCGCTCTGGCGCAGGTAGCCGAGGGCCGGGTCGCGGTAGCGCCGCTCCAGCTCGCGCCGGCGGGCCTCGCGCTGCACGGGATCCTTCACCCACTCCACCTCGGGCAGCCCCTGCTGGTAGAGCTGGCCGAGCGCGAGCGCGAGCGCGTGGGCGGCGCGGGGCTCCTGGTAGCCCTCGCGCCACGCGGCCTCGAGCCGCTCGAGGGCCCCGGAGGGGTCTCCCAGGGCGAGCAGGGCGCGGCCGAGCGCGTACTGGCCCGGGGCCCGCGCGGCGCCGCCCTGCTCGTGGATGTCCGCCTCCAGGGCGCGCATGTCCTCGCGCAGGGCGCGCTGGTCCGGGCGGATGTCGTGCAGGGGGGCCAGGGCGGAGTAGCGGGCCTGGGCCTCCAGGCGCTCCACGCGCTCGGTGAACTGGCGGGCGAGGCGCTCGCGGGTGGCCACCTGGTGGCGCGTGAGCGCGGCCTGGCCGAGCGCGAGCCCCAGGCCCACGGCGGCGGTGGTGCCCAGGGCCACGAGCCCCCGGTGCTTCTTGAGCCGCTTGCGCAGCCGGTAGCCGGGCCCCGCGCGGCGCGCGCGCACGGGCTCGCCGGACAGGTAGCGCTCCAGGTCCTCGCCCAGGGCGCGCGCCGAGTCGTAGCGGGCCGAGCGGTCCTTCTCCAGGCACTTGAGGACGATGGCCTCCACGTCCACGGGGATGTCCGGGTGGGACACGCGCAGGGCGGGGGCCTCCTGGGTCTGGATGACGGTGAGCAGCTCCAGGGCGTTGTGGCCCAGGAAGGGCGGGGTGCCGGCGAGCACGTGGTGCAGGGTGGCGCCCAGGCTGTAGACGTCCACGCGCCGGTCCAGTCGGCCCACCTCGCCCCGGGCCTGCTCGGGCGCCATGTAGTGGGGCGTGCCGAGCACGTCGCCCGAGGCGGTGTGCTCCTCGTGCCAGTCGCGCGCCAGGCCGAAGTCCATGATGTAGGGCTTGAGCGTGCCGTCCTCGCGCCGCTCCACGAGGATGTTGGAGGGCTTGAGGTCGCGGTGGATGAGGCCCGCGTGGTGGGCGGCGTGCACGCCCTCGGCCACGTCCCGCATGACGGAGAGCTTCTGCTCCAGCGTCAGCTCCCGGGCGAGCTGCCCGAGGTGGCGCCCCTCCACGTAGCGCATGGCGATGAAGGCCCGGCCGTGGATCTCCCCCACTTCGTACAGCTCGCACACCCGCTCGTGGCGCACCCGGGCCTGGGCGCGCGCCTCGGACAGGAAGCGCTGGGCGAGCTGCGGGTCGCCATCGCGCACGAACTTGAGGGCCACGTTGCGGCGCAGGCGCGGGTCATACGCGAGGAACACCTGGCCCATGCCGCCCTGGCCGAGGAAGCGCACGGGCTGGTAGCGCTCCCAGCCGGGCAGGGGGAAGGCGGGCTCGGCGGACGGCGGGGGCGGCGGCGCGCCGGGGCGCTGGGTGGCGGGGGCCTCGAAGGGCGAGGCCCGGCCGCGCAGGGACAGGAGGCTGTCCGGGGAGAGCTGGCCCCGCTCGAGCAGCAATTCCAGGGGGCTGCGCTGGAGCCGGAGGGCCTCGGCGCGCAGGGACTCCACCTCGTCGCGCGACACGAGCCCCTCAGCGAGGGCGCAGTGCAGTTCCTCTTCGTACCCGGCACCGGGAGGCGTCTGGAGGCTCACCCGGCCGAGCATAGGAGTCCGTCCGCGTGGACGGAATGGGCACGCGCGGCTCCCTTCCTCAGGGAGGGAGCACGTCCTCCCCGGCGCGCATGCGCGCGATGAGCGCCCGGGCGTCCTGCTCGGTGGCGGCGAAGTGCACCTTGCCGCGCAGGGGGCTCACCTCCGCGCGGGCCATCTCCGAGGCGAGCAGCAGCCCGGCGGCCACGGCCCGGTGCACCAGCCGCGCGTGGAAGTAGACGATGCCGCGCATCCACGTGGGGCTCATGTGATCGTTGAGGTAGCGCTGGGCATCCGGGTCGATCCCCTCGGCCTCGCCCACGTCCACGAGCAGGAAGAAGGGCTCCACGCGGGACACCTCCTCGTAAAGGTGCATCAGCTGGATGGCCTCCTGCTCGTACAGCCGGCCCTGGAAGTCCGCGCGCAGCACGTCCGGAGGCTCGTGGCGGAAGCGGTGCCCTCCAATCCTCCATTCTCGTGTGCGGGGGCTCATGCGCTCGCCATGGCAGCACGGATGCCGCCCGCGAAGAAGCCCTCGCTTGCCCATCTCACGCCTGACGGCACCGGGTCCGCACCCCGACCCTAAATTTCCGTTCTGGCGGGATATTCCGGGTTCAGCCGGTGGACCGCCCGCCCCCGCCGACGCGCAGCCGCGCGATGATTCCCCGGGCCTCCTCCTCGCTGGTGGCGAAGTGGATCCTCCCGGTCAGGGGGCTGGTCTGCGCGCGGGTCATCTCGGAGGCCAGGAGGAAGCCGGCGGACAGGGCCCGGTGGGCCAGCCGCGCGTTGATGTAGATCACGCCCCGGAGCCAGTCGTACTGGATGTGATCGTTGAGGTAGCGCTGCGCATCCGGCTCCAGCCCCGTGGCGGTCCGCATGTCCCCCAGGAGGAAGAAGGGGCCCGTCGCGGTGAAGACCTCCTCGTAGACGCGCAGGAAGTGCACGGCCTGCTGTTCACACAGGCGGCCGTGGTAGCTCGCCCGGAGGAGGTCCGGAGGCTCGAACTGGAAGAGGCTCTCTCCGATCCTCCACTCTCGCGCGAGGGCATTCATGGCCCTCGCATGGCAGCACGGATGGTGCCCGCGCGGAAGCGTCCAGGAGTGGAGCCCGGCGGGCCCGGACGGCCTGGACTGTCACCCAGCACACGAGAGGTGCCGGCAGGGCGCTCCGGTCTTACCTTGGGCCCATGGCCGACTGCCCCTTCGCCTCCTCCCGCGCCGCGGGTGCTCCGTCCCCGGCGTCCTCCGTGGCGCTGGAGCCGGGAGATCCCCTGCTCGCGCTCAACGACACCTTCCGGGACATCTACGCCGAGCGGCGCGACGCGCTGGTGGCGCACGGGGGCCCGGTCATCGCGCAGATCGACGACGTGCTCATCCTGCGCCACGGCGCGCGGCGCGAGGAGGGCCCCGCGCGCACCCGCCGCTACCACGAGCTCAAGGCCATCAACCACCTGCCGCTCGCGGTGTACGTCCTGCTGGAGGACGCGCGCGGCGAACTGGAGGCCCGCCGGCGCGAGCGGTTGGAGTCCCTGCGGGGCCCGCTCACCCGGGTGCTGGACGGGCTGGAGGCGCGGGGCTTCCCTCCCGAGGCGCTCGCCCGGCAGCGGCGGCTGCTCGGGAGCACGCGGGCGCTCGTCGAGCGGGTGCTGGCCGCGGGCCGGGTGGAGCCGGGCGTGCTGTCCGCCCGTACGCGGGAGTGGGTGCCGGACCTGATGCGCAACGCGGAGGACGCGGCGCGCGATCAAATCGAGACCATGCACGCCACGGTGGAGGGCTGGACGCGCACGATGACGGCACACGAGCGCGAGCAATTGCGCGCGGTGGTGGCGGTGGCGCACATGTCGCGGCCGGGCAACGTGGCCCTGCAGTACTTCTCCGTCACGCTCGGCGAGACGTGGGAGGGCCGCTTCGACCAGGAGGACCTGCAGCCCGGCAAGCGGGTGCTGGCATCGGAGACGGGCTTCGACGAGGCGCAGGCCTTCGCGCTGTTGGGCATGCACGCGCTGGACACGCGGGTGGGCCAGCGCTTCTTCGGCGAGGAGATGCGCCTGGAGCGCGACGTGCTGGCGGACGCGGCGGAGCGGATCCTCACGGAGATGTTCGGCGAGCGGCCCGAGCCGCCCGGCGAGCAGGTGGAGGAGCGGGCCGAGCACTGAGCTATGGTGGGCGGAGCGCCGTCTTCCTCCTGTCCCACCGAGGCCCGCCCATGTCCCAGACGCCGAATGTCCCGAAGGTCCCCGTCGAGCCGCCCGAGCTGGAGGCCCTGCGGCAGCGCCTGCTGACGACGCTGTCCCAGGAGGCGGAGAGCGCCACCGGCACGGCCAGGCCCCTGCTGACCAAGATGCACGAGTTGCTCGTCGCCTCCCGGCCCGGCGAGCCCTTCAACCCGGACCTCTACGAGGGCGTCAAGGCGGCGATCGTGGACTTCATGAAGGCGCCGGTGTTCCCGCCGCCCACCGTCATCGCCGAGTGCGTGGCGTTCATGCAGGAGCGCCAGGCGGTGTTCCTGTCCGCCCTGCACGGGGCGCCCTAGCGGCTCGCCTGGAGCGCGGGCCCCGGCGGGTACCGCGTCACGTCATGGCCTGGGGGAGGGGGGGCTGCCCGTGAAGTCGGGTCCCGGGCTAGGCTCGGCGGCCTCTCCCGCACCGGGTCCCTCACATGCGTTCCGAGCTGTCCCTGCCGAGCTTCCTGCGCGTCTACGCGCTGCCCGCCCTCTGGCTCTTCGCCCTGCCGCTCTTCGGGCTGTGGTTTGGCGGCCACGCCATGGACCGGTTCGATGCGCGGCTGCTCGCCGCCGTGGAGGAGCAGTACACCCAGGACGCGGCGCTCACCGAGAGCGAGCGCGAGGCGGCCCTGGCCTTCTTCCGCGCGGTGCCGGCCTCGGCGGCGTGTCTGAGTGACTCCGAGGACCTGGCCCCGTTCCGCCAGGGCCTGGGCGAGGGGTGCTCGGACGTGGAGCAGTTCCAGGGCATGCGGCTCGTGGCGCTCGGGGCCATTGGGCTGGGCCTGGCCTCGGCGGTGCTGGCGCTGCTGTGCGCGCTGGCGGCGTTCGTCTCGCGGCCCCTGGAGTACGCGGGCTTCATGGTGGGCTGGAACGTGCTCCGGGTGACGGGGGCCGTCCAGGCGGTGGCCCAGGGCGGGCTGGCCGTGTGGCTGTCCTATTGGATGACGGCGGTGTGGTTCCAGCGCTACGTGCCCAAGCTCATCATCATCGTGGGCGTGCTGGCGGCCATGGCGGTGTTCAAGCTCTTGCAGGCCATCTTCCGCCGCCCGGCCATGGACTTCGAGGTGGAGGCCGAGGCGCTGGAGGAGGCGCGGGCGCCGGAGCTGTGGGCGCACGTGCGGGGCCTGTGCGCGCGGCTGGGCACGCCGCCGCCGGACCACATCCTGGCGGGCATCGACACGAACTTCTTCGTCACCGAGGGCGAGGTGCGGGTGGGCGAGCGCGTGCTCACGGGGCGCACGCTGTTCGTGAGCCTGTCGCTGTTGCGCCTGCTCGGGAAGTCCGAGGCGGACGCGGTGCTCGCGCACGAGATGGGGCACCTGCTCGGGGGAGACACGGGACACAGCAAGCGCCTGGCGCCGATGCTGGCGCGCTTCGGGCAGTACCTGCACGCGCTGCGCGAAGGCCTGGTGACGCTGCCCATCTTCCACTTCATGCTGGCCTACCGGGGCCTGTTCGAGCTGGCGCTCAGCCGGGGCCAGCGCGCGGCCGAGTTCGCCGCGGACAAGCTCGCCGCGGGGCTCACGTCGGGCCAGGACATCGCGCGCTCGCTGATGAAGGTGGGCGCGTACGCGAACTTCCGGGGCCGGGTGGAGTCCTCGCTCTTCGAGGGCAACGAGCAGCACCAGCAGGTGGCGATCGCCGAGCGCGTGGCGCTGGGCTTCGCGGAGTACGCGGGCTCGCAGACGGTGCACGAGGACCTGTATGGCTCGGTGACGCCGCACCCGTTCGACTCGCACCCGAAGCTCGCCGCGCGCCTGGAGAACGTGGGGGAGAAGCTGGAGCCGGACGAGGTGGTGAAGGTGCTGCTCACGCCGGGGACGGACTCGTGGGTGAGCGCGATCCTGGACGCGGAGGCGATCGAGGCGCGGCTGTGGGGGGTGTACGAGTCCCGCTTCTCCGAGGCGCATGACTTGATGCGGGCCTACCGCTACGTGCCGTCCACGCCCGAGGAGCGCGAGCACGTGGAGAAGCACTTCCCGCCGCTGACGTTCGAGGCCAAGGAGCCGGGAGGCCCCGAGGCGCGGCTGGACTTCGCGGGCGTGAGCTACAGCGAGTGGGAGGAGCCGGTGCCGTTCGAGCAGGTGAAGTCGGTGAGCACGGACGAGCGCCTGTTCAAGAAGTACCTGGACATCGTGCTCAAGGACGCGGGCCTGTTCGGCGGCAAGCGCTCCATCTGCCTGAGCAAGATGGCGGACGGGGACGCGCTGGTGAACGCCTACGCGCAGTACCTCAGTCGCCACCGGACCATGGAAGCCCATCAGGCCCAGGCCCAGCAGGCGGCTTGAACCCGGTAGTTCACGATCACGACTGCGGGGCCGGAGGGTCGAGGCCCCGCAGTTGCTCAGCGGCCATCTGTCGATACCGAGGAACGAGCTCAACGGCGAGCACGGCCCGCAACTGCTGACGCGCGCCTTCGAGGTCTCCCTCGTCCCGGAGACTCGTCATCCGGTACATCGCGTGCAGGAACCGGCTCTGGGCCTCCCGGAAGCGAGAGACAATGACATCCATGAGGGCCTCGGCTCCTTCCCGGCTCTTCAAGGCCTCTTCCGTCTCGGCGTCGGTGATGGCCGCCGTTGGGGCGGTGCGACGCAGAAGGGCACGCACGTCCTCGGTGAGTTCCAGTGAGTGTCCTCGCTGAATGCGCAGCGAGAGCGTGGCGAGCTGTTGCCGATCGTGCAGGTCCGGATGGAGCCGTCCGGTCGCGAGGACCTCGGCGAGTTTCGTCAGGTCGTCGAGCAGGCGCCTGGCCTGCTGTCGGTAGAAGGGGACGTGCTCCACCGCGAGGAGGTCACGGAGGACGTGTTGCGCCTCGCTCAGGCTGCCTTTCTCCTGAAGTTCCTCGACCTGGTCCTCGGCCTCGCTCAGGCGGTTCGCTCCCTCCCGGATGCGTTGGCGAATCTCCCCGAGAAGGCTGGTCGCCGTGGGCACACTCCGCAGGGCGTCTTCCGCGTCCTGAGTGTCGAGGGCCACCTCCTGGGCGCTCTGGATCAACAAGGCCCGGGTCTCGACTGAAAGCTCCAGCGGCTCGCCCTGCGTCAGTACCCGCTGCGCCAGCGCTCGGATGCGGTCCCAATTGACTTCGTCGGACATGGTGCCTCCCTTCAGTATCGACATTACCCAGATGTGTCCGATGCGTCACTTCCAGGCATTTATTTTAACGCTGTCGGTTGCGAGGATGAACTTGCGTTGATTCAATGACTTGCATGATTCTTCAGGCAAGGCCGCCTGATCAGTGGGGAGGAACATGAACGCCCAAACAGCTCTTAAGCACACTGTATCGTTCACTGCGTTGCTCGGTGCAGGCTTGGCCGCACTGGGATGTGGTGCGCCTGAAGATGTGCTCGAAAGATCGGCGCAAGACGATAGCCCGCCGACGGCAGCGCAATCTCTGACTTACCCCTTCGTGGAGTATCGCAGCGGAGTCAGCGCCTTTTTCTGTCTTGACGTAAGGATGGGCACTCCAGTCTCGGAGACTCCAGTTCATATCTGGGCCTGCAACAGCACGTATGCTCAGCAATGGGCATACAATCCCAACACGCAGGAGCTTCGAAGCGCCCTGAACGTCAATCTCTGTCTCGACGTCCAGGGCGGATCAAGTGCGCCAAACACTCCCGTGCAGATTTATTACTGCAATGGCACCGCCGCACAGCGATGGATTAGAAACGACAATGAATTCCGCACCGTGCTTAACCCGAGTTACTGCCTCGATGTTAGGGGGGGAGTGGCGAGCCAGGGGACCATCGTGGAGATCTACGCCTGTAACAACTCCGCTTCCCAGCAGTGGCTGTTACAGTAACTGCTGAGTGCGTGGGAGGAACACGGCTGTTTAGGGTCCAAAGAGAGAATGGTCACCGCCTGCCGCTCCTACGGGTTTGTCGCCTTGGTGGCCATCTCCTGAAGCCATGTTGATCAATCGTTGAGTCGAGCCCTCGGTCGGCGGGTGTGGCTTTTCAGTAAAACTGCGTGCCTGATCGCGGGTTTGCAATGTTGAGGATTCCGCTGTCCGATGTGCTCGATCAATGCTCCGCTTGCGTTATCGAACTGGCGGAAAATGGGTAAGGTCGATCCTTCAGTCTCGGGATTTGCACATATCACGGGGCCATTCCTGCTGTTCCTCGCAGGGCACAAGCAGTCGTTACAACAGCATTACCGCGATGAAGCATCTTTTTTCGATGACATCTTCTAAGGCAGACTCTCAGGTTGACTCGTGAAGAGTGCATGGAAGAGTGTGGTGTTCGGGGGACGGTGCGGATCCACCCAGAGCGGGACAGGCGTCTGGGTGATGTCCCGCGAAAGCGCGACGACCTTCCACGTCGATTCGATGCTTCGGGTGAGCATGTCCGAGATCGCCCGCATCTCGGAAGGCGGTGGGGAGAAGATTTCTCCTTGGTGGACGGCGTAGAGCGTGGAAACCGGGGCCAGGATGCTCACGCAGCCCACGACCGCCCAATCCGACAGAGAAGCATTGCCCTCCCGCGGGTAGACGGCACATCGCCAGCAAGCATCCACGGTGGCGGTCGCGTCCCCCACGATGAATCCTGGCAGGTCGTTCTTGAGCACGTCGAGGAAGGCGTGCCATCGATCCAGACGCGCGAGTTCCTGTCGCCATCGTTCCTGGAGCCGTTGATATTCCGGACAGGTCTCCGGGTGCAGGGAGGCCTCCAGGCTCGAGGGCCAATACGTGCGTGCGACGGCGAGCAATTCCTCGGTGGAAGGTTTCACGGCTCGAATCCCAGTCGGGTGCGCGGAATGCCCGCATCGCACCTCAAGGTCACTCGGGAGCCCATGACTCTTTCATTGAGGAGACGCGCCAGCTCGGCCTTGAAGTTCATGCAGGCCAGCGCGGAGGGAACAGAAGGAGGCGATGGTCTGACGACGCGATCCGAAGCCTCATGAATACACGTCGCGGCGAAATCGGAGGCGTCCCACGAGGAGATCAGCCCTTGGGCTCGGGTGCGCACGGGCATTCCAATGCCCACCAGGCAGACGTGAGAGTCATGGGTCGTCATGTTCTGGAACAAGGCCTCCACACATGCTGCCTGCCATCCACCAAGTTCGTCTCCAGTCCGAGCGATGACCGTCCTGAATTGAACCTGCGTCCCCATGCATCCCGATGCAATCAGGAGTGCGGTGACGCTCGCGAATCGGGCATGGCGCGTACCTCTCGTTCGTGTCCGCATCGTAGGCGACCCCCCCTTGGGTTCAACCGCTGCCCTGATGCTCCGCCTGGTGGATCGTCGGGGTCACTCGTACGGCGATGCCTGTGCGCCCCGGATGTTCGTCAGAGGATGATCGTCGACCCGATGCGGCGCGGGCGCGGTGAGTGCTTCCAGTCGGTGCTTCCACCGCAATCGCTCCCATTCCTGGTTCAACCGCTGGCCCTCGCGCTCCGCCTGGGAGATGGCCTCGCCCAGGCGCGTGACGTCATGGGCCGCGTCCGTGCCCGAGGCGAAGACCTTGGAGGCCTGGTGCAGCAGATCGCACAGGCGGTGCACGTCCGCGCGCGAGGTCTCCAGGGCCTCCTGGAGGCGCCGCCGGGCCTGCTCCAGCAGGGGCCCGCCCACCTCCCGCCGCAGCTCCTCGTCCGTGCGCAGCAGTGTGCCCCGGCCCATCAGGCCCGCCACGAGGCCCCCCACCAGCGCCGCGCCCGCCAGCGCCCAGCCGCCCTTCTGGCGCACCGTGCCCACCATCGCCGCCGCCCCCAGCGCCGCCAGGCCCCCCGTGCGCGCCGAGCGCCAGTCGAAGAAGAGCGCCTCCGGCTCCACCAGCCGACCGAAGCGATCCGTCAGGGCCGCGCGGCTGGCGCCCTCCCCGTCGCGCGCCAGCTCCCGCGCCATCCGCCCCTCCAGCCGCGCGCGCAGGGCATGCAGCGAGGGCTCCAGCGCCTCGCCCAGCCGCTCCCGCGCCGCTTCGTTCAGCCGCCGCAGGGACTCGGGCAGTCGCGGGCGCAGCGCGTCCACGCACGCCTCCACCACGCGCGGCAGCTCGGTCTCCACCCGCCGGGCCTCGTCGGCCAGCACCTCGTCCAGGCCCAGGCGCAGCCGCGACAGCGTGCCCGCGCCCAGGGGCACCAGGGGCCGCAGCTCCACGAGCGTCTGGAGGTCCGCGAGCAGCCGGCGCCAGTCCTTCATCGCCGCGTCCAGCCCGGCGAGCTGCCATGCCGCCACCCGCCGCGCCACCGCCTCGCGCAGGGCCTCGATGCCCTCACCACGCGAGGACACCGCGTGCACGCTCAGCCCTGGAACGGACGGGAGGCCCCGGGGCCAGCGGGGTGCTTCTCCCTCGGTGGGTGGGGCAAGGGCCTCCCGGTGCACGAGCACCAGCTGGAGCGCCCCGCCGGGAAAGGCCTCGGGCAACTGCCGCAGCCAGGCCCGCTCCTCCTCGGAGGGGGGCGTCTCGGCGGACAGCACGAGCAGGCAGTGCTCGGCCAGCGTGGCGAGCGACAGGTCCGGGCCCAGGTCCCCCGTGAGCGAAGCCTGCTCCTCGTAGCGGGCCACGCCCACTTCCAACCAGCGCCAGGGCACGTCCTCGCCGAGCGCCTGGCGCACGGCGGCCGTGTCCGCGGGGCCCTCCCCCGCCAGGGCCACCACGGGCCGCGCGAGCCGCTCGAGCGCGGACGGGGAGGACTCCAGGGCGCGGGCGAAGGGCACCCGCGCGAACAGCTCCCGCCGCTCGGCGAGCAGGCCCCGGACGAGCCGGGCCCGCTCGATGATGTGCTCCGCGTGCGTGGTCATCCGGGGACGGGGAGCCCGGGGGCTCAGATGCCCTTGCGCAGGCGGGCCCAGTCGAAGTTGGAGGCCGGGTCGCTCTTGCGGCCCTTGGGCACCGCCACGTCCTTGTGGCCCAGGATGTTGTTGTTGGGCACCTTGTACTCCTGCTTGAGGTAGCCCACGAGCTGGGTGAGGGACTTGTACTGGGCGTCGGTGAAGGGCGTCTTGCCCGAGCCGTCGTTGACGATCTCGATGCCGATGGAGCGGCCGTTCACGTCCGTGGGCACGCCGTGCAGCTCGCCCTTGCCCGCGTGCCAGGCGCGCTTCTCATCCCCCACCAGCTGGTAGATCTTCCCGTCGCGGTCCAGCATGTAGTGCGCGGACACCTGGCTCTGGGGGTTGCGCATCCAGGCCAGATCGCTCGCGCCGTTGTTGCTGGCGGTGTGGTGCAGGACGATGGTGTCGATGTCCGTCCCGCCGCGCGAGTTGGAGTTGGGCGAGGGCGCGCTGATGACGGGCGGCTTGGTGAAGGAGCCGGGCTTGGTGGGGCCGGGCTTGGTGGGGCCGTCCACGGGGGGCTTGCCCCCGGCGGCCAGGGCCTTCTTGAGCGCCGCGTGCGTCTGGTCCCCGTAGTAGCCCGTGGTGGGCAGCTTGTGGTCGCCCTGGAACTTCGTCACCGCGGCCTTGGTCTTGTTGCCGAAGACGCCGGGGCCCGTGGCCACCTGCGCCTTGGTCATGTACCCGAGCTTCACCAGGGCGTCCTGGAGCTGCTTCACCTGGGGTCCGCGGCTGCCGTACTCCAGGCCCGCGGGCGGGGCGGTCACGGAGGGGGCCGCGGCGGCGGCGGTGCGGGCGGTGGTCGCGGCGGCGGTGCTGTTGCGGATGTCCATGGACGTCTCGGCTCGGGAAAAAGGGGTCTCCTATTATCGGAAGATGAGAGCCGAGGTTGCTACCCGGTCGACACTTCCGGGCCGCGCGCTCGCTCCTGCCCCCGGCGGCGCACCGCGCGCCACGTCAGCCCCACGCCCAGCAGGAACACCACGACGGCGGTGCCCGTGAAGAGCATGCCCACGCGGCTGGCGCGCATCCGGTCGTCATGCCACATGGAGAAGGCCGGCAGTCCGCCCGCCTCGAGGAAGCGGTTCACGGAGATGACGGGCGCCTGGGCCTGGCGCTCCTTCTCCATCCAATGGGCGGCGAGCGGGAAGTCCCCCTGGGGGGTGACGAGCACGGGCCGGTAGATGTTCTCCCCCTCGCGCGAGCTGCGGCGGCGATCCACGCGCGCCTCGGTCATCTGCTTGAGGCGGAAGGTGACGGGGGCCTCGCGCGTGAGCCAGCCGGCGCGCACGAGCGTGCAGGGTCCGCCCTCCTGGCAGGAGAACTCCACGCGCGCCTTGGTGTCGAGGAAGCCCAACCCGAAGGCGAAGAAGGGGATGGACAGCAGCAGGACGCCCGCGCCGGCGATGAACAACGAGCGCGAGGGGGTGATGGGGGCCGGGGTGTCGCTCACGCCGTGTGTCTTAGACCCTGTCCCGGGGTCGGGGCACGCGAGAAACGCCGCCCCCGGCTGTTGACCCCCGCGCATCCCCCGGGCCCCAAGTGTCCACCAGCCAAGCCCCCCTGGCCCCAGGGGATGACGGAGGGGGGGCGCCAGGGGCAAGGACAAGGGCTCGACCCAAGCCAGAGGAGGCGCGATGAAGGCGGTGGTGGTGTTTTCCAAGGGGCACGAGGTGAAGGTGCTCGAGGTGCCGGAGCCGCGTCTGGACACGCCCGGGCAGGTGCGCGTGCGCACGCTGGAAGTGGGGGTGTGCGGCACGGACAAGGAAATCATCCAGGGCGAGCATGGACGCGCCCCCTCGGGCTCGGACTACCTCATCCTGGGCCACGAGTGCTTGGGCGAGGTGGTGGAGGTGGGCGCCGAGGTGAAGGACTTCCAGGTGGGAGATCTCGTGGTGCCGCGCGTGCGCCGGCCCTGTCCCCACGAGTCCTGCGCGCCCTGCCGTGACGGGCACCCGGACTTCTGCGCGACGGGCGAGTACACCGAGCGCGGCATCCAGGGCGCGCACGGCTTCTGCGCGGAGTTCTTCGTGGACGAGGCGCGCTACCTGCACCGGGTGCCCCGTGAGCTGCGCGAGGTGGCGGTGCTCACCGAGACGCTCACCATCGCGGAGAAGTCCCTGCGCCAGGTGCAGCTGGTGGGTCAGCGCGTGCCCGGCAAGCGCTCGGCGCCCGGACGCGCCGTGGTGATGGGGGCGGGACCGGTGGGTCTGCTCGGCGCCATGCTGCTCTTGCGCGCGGGCTACGAGACGACCATGTACTCGCACGCCCCCAAGCCCAACGAGAAGGCGAAGCTCACCGAGGCGCTCGGCGTGCCCTACCTGTCCTCCGAGGAGCACGAGGTGAAGGCCCTGGTGGAGCAGCGGGGCCGGGCGGACGTGGTGTACGAGGCCACCGGCGCGGCCAGTGCGTCGTTCCGGCTGGTGACGGCCCTGGCGCCCAATGGCGTCTTCGTCTTCACCGGGGTGCCGGAGGCGGAGAAGACGAAGTGGGACGTGGGCACGCTCATGAAGCAACTGGTGCTCAACAACCAGGTGCTGCTGGGCACGGTGAACGCCGCGGCCGAGGACTTCGACGCGGCGGTGGCGGACCTGGCTCGCTTCCAGGGTGACTGGCCAGGCGAGCTCAACGCCATCATCTCCGCGCGTCATCCCCCCGAGGACTTCGCCCAGGTGGTGACGGGCGACAAAAGGAGCGCCGTCAAGGACGTCATCGTCTTCTCTCGGGGGTAGGAGTTGAGCGAGACTGCGGCCCGTCCTTTCCGGGGGGGAACTGGCTCGATCGGAAAGGGCGGGATGCCACGACTCGCGAACCCACAGGAGGAAGCACATGGAAGGTGCCTGGCTGGACATCTCGGTGCCGTTTGGTGAGGAACCCCCCGTCATCGTCAGTGCCCCCCCTGAGGGTGCGGGCGAGGGCGCGGCGTTTCCCGACCGGACGCAGGACCGGGTCGAGTGGCTGCGGCGCGCGGCGTGGATGGGCACGTACGTGACGGCGCCGCCGAGTCTGGAGCTGGACCTGGAGGACACCGAGCGGCTGCCGCTCAACGCCACGGTGGGCAAGGCGCGGGTGCTGCTGCTCGATGACGTGGACTGCATCCGCGCGGACTCGCTCGCGGACTACGAGCCGCGCCCCGGAGAGCGGCTGCTGCTGCGCACGCGCAACTCCACGCGCGAGTGGTGGAAGCGGCCGCACGGCGAGGACTTCGTGATGCTGTCGGAAGCGGCGGCGCACCTCCTGGTGGAGCGCCGCGTGGCGTGCGTGGGCGTGGACTACGTGTCCCGCGCGGGCTTCCACTCGGAAGCGCTCGCCGTGCACCAGCTCCTGCGCGACGCCGGCCTCTGGCTCATCGAGGGCCTGGACCTGAGTGAAGTGAAGGTCGGCATGCACGAGTTGTTGTGCCTGCCCCTGAAGATGAAGGCCGAGTGGGGCTCCCCCGCGCGGGCGCTCGTGCGCACGCTGCGCGAAGGCGCCTGAAGCCAGACGTCCCCCGTGCTCAACCCCCCGAGCACGGGCCCGCCGTGCGCCCAGCGCGACGTCTCTCTCGTTCCGCTCGACGGCCCGGCCTGGGTGGTAGGCGAACCGGTCCTCGCGACATGCGTGTCGCCGCCAAGGACCGGCTCCCCAATCCCCATCCCCAACACCCTTGAGCCGTCTGTCTTTACCGCGTACCGCCCAACCCCGACCCGCCCGTACCGCCCCGTACTGCCCCAACCCCGACCCGCCCGTACTGCCCCAACCCCGACCCGCCCGTACTGCCCCATACTGCCCGACCCCAACCCCGACCCGCCCGTACCGCCCCAACCCCGACCCGCCCGTACCGCCCGACCCCGACCCGCCCGTACCGCCCGACCCCGACCCGCCCGTACCGCCCGACCCCGACCCGCCCGTACCGCCCCAACCCCGACCCGCCCGTACCGCCCCAACCCCGACCCGCCCGTACCGCCCCGTCCCGCCCTGAACCTTGACGACGCCCCACTTCCGCATCGTCCCGGGCTGAGCTTTAGCATTCGCCGTGCCGGGCCTTGACGGTGCCCCGAGTCCCTGTGATTCCAGGGGGTTGGACGCTCCTCCCCGCCGAAACCCCGCGCCTTGGCCTCCGGGAGCATGTAAAAAGTACCCCTCCCCGCCGGTCGGATTGTTCCGGTTCCGGGCCCCGCTTGCTGGGTCGCGGAGGGCTCCTTAAATCCGGCGCCGTATGGACATCCATTTCAACACGAGAGTCGTCGAGCGGCTTCGCGAGAGCGCGGAGGCTGTTCAGGAGAGCCAGGACACCAACGAGCTGCGCGATGAGCTGCACGGGGTGTTCTCCGCGAAGCAGGTCGAGGACATCGAGCGCCGCATCGACAGCAGCGACCTGTCCGAGTTCCTCGGAGATGTGCTGGAGGAGTGGAGCGGCGGAGACGCCGACGAGCTGCTCGAGCTGCTCGAGGGCCGGCTCAGCGATGTCGGCATCGACTTCCATTACGCCTCGGACGACGACGAGGAGGACGCCGTCGAGGACGATTAGCTGCGGAGCACAACTTCCGAGTGGGGCGCAAGGTTCTCGTGAGGACAGACGAGGCGATTGTCTCGCGCCTCGTGACGCTTCGCACTGGCCGGGCCCACGCGGGCGCCCGTATCTGAGGGTCTCACACGTGGAGGGGGCTCTCGGTGCGACCGCCGGGTTCCTCCACCGCCCCCCGGAGAGAGGCCCATGAACTCGGAGAAGACCGCGCGCTCGCCCGCCATCGAGGACCACGGTGTCATCGGAGATCTGCACACCGTGGCCCTGGTGGCCACCAACGGGATGATCGACTGGTTGTGCTTTCCCAACTTCGACAGCCCGAGCGTCTTCGCCGCGCTGCTGGACCCGAAGAAGGGCGGCCACTTCTGCATCTGTCCGGAACAACAGGAGGGACAGAAGGAGGCGGTGCACAAGCAGTTCTACTGGCCCGAGACCAACGTGCTGGTCACGCGCTTCTACAACTCGGACGGCGTGGGCGAGCTCATCGACTTCATGCCCATGACGCCCAAGGGGCACGAGCCGGTGCGCAAGCTCGTGCGGCTCATCCGCGTGGTGCGCGGCAAGATGACCTTCACCCTGGATTGTCTGCCCGCCTTCAACTACGCGCGGGACACGCACGAGGCCCAGGCGGTGGAGGGCGGCGTCTCCTTCGTGTCCGAGGGCTTGAGCCTCATGCTCTCCAGCGAGGTGAAGCTGGAGGCGGACGCGGACGGCCAGCGCGCCACCGCGGTCTTCACGCTGGATGAAGGCGAGTCTGCGGTGTTCAGCCTGAGCGAGGGCAAGCCCGAGTCGTGTGCCGGCCGGGTGCTGGACAAGGAGCACGCGGACCGGCTCTTCCGCTCCACCGTGGACTACTGGCGGCACTGGCTCAGCCACTGCACCTACAAGGGCCGCTGGCGCGAGATGGTGCAGCGCTCGGCGCTCGCGCTCAAGCTGATGACGTTCGAGCCCTCGGGCGCCATCGTGGCCGCGCCCACGTGCAGCCTGCCGGAGACCCCCGGGGGCAGCCGCAACTGGGACTACCGCTTCGTGTGGATCCGCGACGCGGCCTTCACCGTGTATGGGCTCTTGCGCATCGGCTTCTCCGAGGAGGCGGGCGCCTTCATGCGCTGGCTGGAGCAGCGCATCTCCAAGCTCGGGCCCAACGAGCCCCTGCCGCTCATGTTCGCGCTGGACGGCGGCCAGGTGCCCGAGGAGCAGGAGCTCGAGCACCTGTCGGGCTACCAGGGCGCGCGGCCGGTGCGCATCGGCAATGGCGCGGCGCACTCGCACCTGCAATTGGACATCTACGGCGAGCTGATGGACGCGGTGTACCTGTACAACAAGCACGGCGCGCCCATCTCGTATGACTTCTGGAATCACCTGCGCCGGTTGATCAACTGGCTGTGTGACAACTGGCAACAGAAGGACGAGAGCATCTGGGAGGTGCGCGGCGGCCGGCAGAACTTCGTCTATTCGAAGATGATGTGCTGGGTGGCGTTCGATCGGGCCATCCGCCTGGCGGACAAGCGCAGCTTCCCGGCGGACCGCACGCGCTGGCGCGAGGCGCGCGACGCCATCTTCGAGGAGATCATGCAGAAGGGCTGGTGCCAGGAGCGCGGCGCCTTCAAGCTGTCCTACGAGAGCGATGCGCTCGACGCGGCCAACCTCATCATGCCGCTGGTCTTCTTCCTGTCGCCGGTGGACCCGCGGATGCTCTCCACGCTGGAGGCCACGCGCAAGGCGCCCAAGGACGGGGGCCTGGCGTCCGACGGGCTCGTGTTCCGCTACGACGTGGAGCGCACCGAGGACGGGCTGTCGGGCGAGGAGGGCACCTTCAACCTGTGCACCTTCTGGCTCGTGGAGGCCATGACGCGCGCGAGCGTGAGCCGGCCGGACATGCTCGACGAGGCGCGGCTCGTGTTCGAGCGCATGCTCGGCTACGCCAACCACCTGGGCCTGTACGCCGAGCAGATCGGCTTCGAGGGCGAGGCCCTGGGCAACTTCCCCCAGGCCTTCACCCACCTGTCCCTCATCAGCTCGGCGTACAACCTCAACCGCTACCTGGGCGACAAGGACTGACGTGTCCCCAAGTCCCCCCGGAAGGGTATGCTCGGGTCCGTTCGGGCCTGGCGCCCGGGGGGTTTGCACGATGAATCCGTTGGACTGGTCGGGGCCAGAGTTCCTCGATTTCTATGTCCCGCTGCTGTGTGTCTGCTTCGTGGGCGCGTGGGTGTGGAAGCACGCGCTCAACCTGCCGTCCGAGGCGCCCACCCGCCGGGAGCTGGAGAAGCTGTCCCCCGGTGAGGTGGCCGCGCTGGAGGGTCCCGCCACGGCGCTCCGGGCGGCGGTGGCGGCGCTCGTGCAGAAGAACACGCTGCGGCTCGACGACGAGGGGCTGAGCGTGGTCGGCAGGCTGTCCGGCCGGGCCACGGCGCTGGATCGCGCCATCGTCCGCGCGGTGGAGGGGCAGCACCGCTCGCTGGGCGCCGTGCACACGGAGGTGGCGCCCGAGCTGCGCGCGCTGGAGGACGACCTGCGCGAGCAGGGCCTCATGCGCACGCCCGCCCAGGACAGGGCCTACACCTACTACCCCTGGCTGGCGTTCCTCGCGGTGCTCGGCCTGGGCGGCGTGAAGGTGGTGGTGGGCGTGTCCCGGGACCGGCCCGTGGGCTACCTCCTGGCCGTGCTCGTGCTCGGCTTCGCGGTGGGGCTCACCTTGTGCTTCAAGAACGCCCGCTTCACGCGCCGGGGCGCCAGGGCCCAGGCCCAGCTGCGCGAGCTGCACGCGCCCCTGCGCCACGCCGGCGAGCGCGCCGACGGGAACGCCCAGCAGCTCAGCGCGGACAACGTGGCCCTCGCCGTGGCCCTCTTCGGGGTGGGGGCGCTGTCCACCCTGCACTACTCCTCGCTGCGCGGCTACCTCATGCCCGTGGGCGCCTCCAGCGGCGGCGGCTCGGGCAGCTCCTCCGACAGCTCCTCCTGGTCGAGCTCCAGCGGGAGCTCGAGCGGGGATTCGAGCAGCTCCAGCAGCGATTGGAGCAGCTCGAGCAGCGACTCGGGCAGCTCCGGCGGCGACTCGGGGGGCAGCAGCTGTGGCGGGGGCGGCTGCGGCGGGTGTGGGGGCGGGGGCGGCGGTGGGGACTGAGCGCGCGCGCGCGGCTCGGGCCGGGCGGGGTGGGCGATGAACCCGTTGGAGTGGTCGACGATGGCGTTCCTCGCCGTCTACCTCCCGCTGCTGGGCGTGGGTTATTTCCTGGTCAAGCGGTGGAAGCGCACGCTCAACCGGCCGGTGGAGACGCCGGGGCCGCGGGAGCTGGACCTCTCGCCTTTCGAGGCGGCCATGATGGACGGCTCGTACTCGCCGCTCGATGCCGCGGTGGCGGCGCTCGTCCAGCGCGGGTGCTTGCGGTTCGAGAAACAGGAACACCGCATGCTGCAGGTGGCGGGCGCCTTGCCCGACGGCGTCCCGGCGTTCGAGCGCGCCGTGTACCGTGCGGTGGCGTCGGGTCCCGTGTCCTTCCACGCCGTGCACGAGACCCTGGCACGGGAGTTGGACGCGCTGGAGGCGGCGCTGGTGGCCCGGGGGTTCTTGCGCGATACCCGGCAGCAGGTGCTCTACGCGGTGCTGCCCTGGGGGTCCTTCCTCCTGCTGCTCTTCGTGGGGTGGACGCGGTTCTTCTTCGGCCTCTCGGAGCGGTCGGGGGCCGGGGGCCTGCTCTGGATGTCGCTCACGGTCGGCACCGGGGCGTGGTTCGTGTTGCTGGGCGGTGACTACCTCACGCCGCGCGGGGCCGAGGCCCAGAGGCTGCTGCGCGACAAGTACAGAGCCCTGCGTCCCCCGGAGCACGGCACGCTGCCCCCTGCGCTCAGCCCGGACCAGATCGCCCGGGTCGTGGGCTTGTTCGGCGTGCGCGCGCTGGATGTCCGCACGCACGGCGCGCTGCGTGAGTTCCTGGATCCTCCCCTCGAGGAGTGAGGCGAAGCCCATGGGGAGTCTCGAATGAGTCTGTTGGAGGGGCCGCTCCGTCCCTTTCTCGTCTTCTACGGCATGCTGCTGTTCTTCTCGCTCGCGGCGGCCCGGGTCTTCAAGGAGATCATCCGGCGCTCCTCGGGGAGTCGGACGCGGCTGGACGTGTCGGACCTGGACCCCGAGCAGGTGGCGCTGCTGCGCGGCCGGGACACCCTGCTGGGCGCCGCGGTGGTGGAGCTCACCCGGTGCCGGGCGCTGCGCTTCGAGGGCGGCGCGCTGCACGTGCTGAAGCCCCCGCCGGAGGGGTCGGTGTCGCCCTTCGAGGCCCGGGTGTTCCAGGCGGTGGGCGAGGGCCATCGCACGCTCGCGGCGCTGGGCGAGGCCCTGGCCCCGGAGTTCCAGGCGCGGGAAGCCCCCCTGGAGGCCCGGGGCCTGCTGCGCTCGCGCGGGCAGCGGTGGTTTCGCCAGTATGGCCCCGGGGTTCCGATCGCCCTCTTGGGGGTGCTGGGACTGCTCCGGCTGGGGACGAACGTGTCCCGGGGCGAGTCCGTGGTGGGGGTGGTGGCCCTGCTGCTGGTCGCGCTCTTCTTCTTCATGATGGCCACGCACGCCCACGTGCGGCGGGCGCCCGAGGGCGACACGGCGCTGCGGCGGCTGCGCAAGGGACGGCAGCCCCTGCGCATGAGCGTCACCCAGGAGGGCGCGGCGCCGGTGCTGGGTCCGCGCGACGTGACGCTGGCCGCGGGCCTGTTCGGCGTGGGCGCCCTGGCCTTCGTGGACACGCCCCTGCGCGAGCACCTCACCCCGTGGAGCGTCCTGGACAGCCCGTTCCTGCTCGGGGACGGAATGGACGACACGAGCACCTGTGGGGGCGGTGGCCATGGGGGGAGCGGCTGCGGTGGGGGCGGTGACAGCGCGAGCGACAGTGGCGGGGACGGTGGCTGCGGTGGGGGCGGCGGGGACAGTGGCGGCGATGGCGGGAGCGGGTGTGGCGGGGGCGGCGGCTGTGGGGGATGTGGGGGCGGCGGCAGCAGTGATTGAGCCGGGGCCGCCCGGGTGACGTCCCGATGTGCCCGGAGTGTCACAACGGCGTCACGGAGGCCTGCCTAGTATCCTGGTGCCGCCGGTCCCCTTCACAGGGGTGAGGGCGTGAGCCGGGGGAGAGGGGAGCATGGGATGAATCCGCTGGAATGGTCGGGTCCGCAGTTCCTGGGCTTCTACGTGAACGCCCTGGTCATCACGGGCGCGCTGTCCTGGGTGCTCAAGCGGTGGCTCCACCGCGAGGGCGAGCCCGAGCCGACGCTGTTGGATTTGCGCCCCCATGAGGTCGCGCTGCTGCGGGGGCGCGCCGAGGCGGTGCACGCGGCGGTGGTGAGCCTGGCGCGGCGCGGCGCGCTGGGGGTCGAGGGGGGCGTGCTGGTCGAGCGCGCCTCGACGCTGGAGCGGGACGTCTCTCCCCTGGAGTCCGCCGTGCACCGCGCGGTGGTGGAGGGCGCGCGTTCCCGGTGGACCTTGATCCGGGCCACGGGGCCGCGCCTCGACGTCCTGGAGCGGCCCCTGGAGGCGCGGGGGTTGCTGCGGTCGGCGCGGGAAGAGGCGCCCTACCGGTATACCCCGGGGTTGATGCCCGCCCTCTTGGGACTGCTCGGCCTGGTGAAGCTGGGGCTGGGGGTGTGGCGTGGCCGCCCCGTGGGCCTGTTGGTGCTGCTGCTGGGGGCGACGGCCGTGGTCTTCTTCCTGCTGATCAAGGATCGCGTGCGACTCACGCCCCGGGGTCGCTGGGCGCTGGCGGAACTGGGCCGGCAGCACGAGGCCCTGCGCCTGAGCGCCGCGAACGAGGACGCCACCGAGATGCTGCGGCCGCGCGACGTGCTGCTGGCCGCGAGCCTGTTCGGCGTGGGCGCCCTGGCCTTCGTGGACGCGCCCCTGCGCGACTACCTCGTCCCGCCGAGCGTGAGCAGCGGGGGAGGAAGCGGGGCGGACTCGGGCGGCAGCAGCAGTTGCAGCAGCGGGGGCGGGGACAGCGGGTGTGGGGGCGGTGGCTGCGGCGGGTGTGGCGGAGGCGGGGATTGAAGGGGCTCACCGGCGTGGGCCTGGGCTGGCGGCGGCCCCTGGCGCACTTCATCGACGGGCGGAGCGACCTGGGCTTCGTGGAGGTGCTGGCCGAGCACCTGGACGCGAAGGGCCCCCTGCCCGAGCCCCTCGTGCGCCTGCGCGAGCGGGGCGTGCCGGTGGTACTGCACGGGGTGTCCCTGGGCCTGGGCAGCGCCGAGCCTCCGTCGCCCGAGCGACTGGCGCGGCTGGCGCGGCTCGCCGAGCGGCTGGGGGCGGTGGGGGTGAGCGAGCACCTGGCGTTCGTGCGCGCGGGGGGCGTGGAGTCCGGGCACCTGCTGCCGGTGTCCCGCGACGAGGCCTCCCTGGAAATCCTGGCGGAGAACGTGCGCCTGGCCGAGGCGGCGCTGCCCGTGCCCCTGGCGCTGGAGAACGTGGCGAGCCTCTTCGAGTGGCCCGCGCCCGCCTTCGACGAGGCGGGGCTGCTCACCGGCGTGCTCGCGCGCACCGGGGCGCTCGTGCTCCTGGACGTGGCCAACCTGTACGCCAACGCGCACAACCTGGGCACGGACACGCGGGCGGTGCTGGAGGCGGTGCCGCGCGAGCGCCTGGCCTACGTGCACGTGGCGGGCGGGGTGCGCGAGGGCAGCCTGTACCACGACACGCATGCGCACCCCCTGCCCGAGGGGCCGCTCGACCTGCTGGAGGCGCTGGCGGCGCGGGTGGGCCCGGTGCCGGTGTTGCTCGAGCGGGATGACCGCTACCCGCCGCCGGAGGAGCTGGCCGGGGAGCTGGAGGCGACGCGGGGGGCGCTGGCGCGGGGCGTGGCGCGCCGGGTGGGCGCGGCATGAGCCGGCGGGAGGAGCTGGCCCGGGCGCAGGAGGCCCTGGTGCGGGCCCTGGGCACGGGCGGCCCCATCCCCGAGGGCTTCGACGCCGCGCGGGTCCAGGCCGCGGCGGACGCCCTGCTGTCCAAGCGTCGGCGGGGGGTGCGGCGCGCGTGGCCCCTGGTGAGCGCGGCGATGGGCGAGGCCTTCACGGCGGACTTCAACACCTGGGCGCGGGCCCATCCCTTGGAAGGAGTGGAGCCGCACGCGGGCGCGGACGGCTGCCGGTACGCGCGGGCGCTCCGGGAAGGGGGCCGCCTGCCCTCGGGACGGGCCGAGGAGGAGCTGATGCGCTTCGAGCTGCGCTGGTGCCTGACGCCGGAGGGCGGCGTGGTGGCGCGCCGGGGGTGGAGCGCGCGGCTGTGGTGCGTGGGGCCCGCTCGGCGCTGGGTGCTGGGGTTGCGGCTGCCCGGGGGACGGCTCGTGCGCTGGGGGCGGCGCGACTAGGCGCGGGAGTCGTCCGGGCCGATGCCCCGCCAGAGCGCGTCCAAAAGACGCTCGATCCAGGGGTCCTCCTGCTCGGTGGGGACGACCTGGTTGGAGATGTGGGCGAGGAAGTAGCGGTGCTGGATGCCCGCCAGGAAGAGGCTGGCCATGACGTTGGGGTCCGCGCCGCGCCGCAGGTGGCCGCGCTCCTGGGCCCGCCGGAACCACTCCATCATCACCTCCAGCGAGCGCGTGGGCGGGGGCTGGCCCTTGCCGCGCCAGTCCTCGGGCGTGATGCCCGCCTCGCGCAGCACGGAGAAGGCGGGCACCATGCGCCGGAAGAAGGCGTCGACGATGTGCGCGAGCTCGCGCAGCTGCTCCCGGATGTCCCGGGTGTCCGGGCCCGCCTCCGCCAGCGGCATCCACGGCGGGGCCTCGCCCACGCGGAACGCCGCCTTGAGCAGCTCCCTCTTGCTGCCAAAGCGCTTGAGCAGCGCCGGCCCCGAGACTCCCAGTCGTCCGGCGATGGCCTCGGTGCTCACGGAGGCCCCGTGCTCGATGAAGCACGCGCGCGCGACTTCCAGAATATCCTCGTCCAGGACTTGTCGGGGACGCCCCATGTATCCGCTCGGTGGAATTGGTTAGCTAGCGCTAACTAACTAACTCCGACCCTGGGGTGGAATCAAGAGGAGCACCCCACCTCCTGGGAGGGGAAGCGAGCGGGGCGGCGAGGGCCGGGACGCCTCCGGGCAGTGGGCCGGAGGATGCCACACGGCGTGGGTCCCCGGCCGCACCCAAGAGGTTGGCCCGCCCAACGTTTTCCCTGGTGGTGAAGAAAAATTCCCTGGAAGAGGAACCCGGCCCAGTCCGGACTTCCGGAAATTACGGAAGGCCCGTCTCCGGTGCTGGAAGTTCTTACCGGTTTACGGACGGACCCTGTCCCTGGGTCTTAGGTAAGTGCGCGGAATCCCACGGGTTGGGCCCGTCTTGGCACTGGCACGGCGAATGCTAATGCTCAGTCTCGTCAGGGAACGCGGGTTGGGACGGGCGGGTTCGGGGCGGTGGCAGGGCGGGGCGGTGGGGCAGGGCGGCGGGTTCGGAACGGGCGGGACAGGTCGAGGGCGGCGGGTTGGTTTTGGGGGGATTCGGGGCGGTAACGGTTCGAGGGGCAGCACCACTCGGGGGAGTGGGCAGGGCAGCAAAGGGGACCGTCGGGGAGGAGCTACTGGGGGTGGCTCCTCCCCGATTCTTTTGCGGGGGGCCCATACGGGGGCGCCTCGCCGGTCGCGCGGTCCCTTCTTACGTCTGGTGGCGTGACGGCCGGGGGCGCACCATGGGGGCATGCGCACTGGTGCCCCACCGCCCGAGGAGGACCCCGCGCCGCGAGCGCGTGGGAGCGCCGGGCGCGTGCTCGTCCCGCTCGGCGCGGTGCTTTGCCTCTGGCCCTTCGTGTCCACGGGCCTCGCCCTGGTGGCGGGCATGGGCGTCGCCCTGACGGTGGGCAATCCTCACGCGGACCTCACCCGCCGCGCCACGCCGTGGCTGTTGTCGCTCGCGGTGGTGGGCCTGGGCGCGGGCATGGACCTGCGGGTCGTGGCGGCGGTGGGCCTGCGGGGCGTGGGCTACACCGTGGTGGGCATCGCCGTGTGTCTGGCCCTGGGCGCGGTGCTCGCGCGGGCGTTCGGCGTGTCGCGGGACACGGGGCTGCTCATCGGCATCGGCACGGCCATCTGTGGCGGCAGCGCCATCGCCGCCGTGGTGCCCGTCCTGCGCCCCAAGCCCCACGAGGTGTCCGTGGCCCTGGGCACCGTCTTCCTGCTCAACGCCGTGGCCTTGTTCGTCTTTCCCGCCGTGGGCCATGCCGTGGGGCTCGATGCCCACCGCTTCGGCCTGTGGAGCGCCCTGGCCATCCACGACACGAGCTCCGTGGTGGGCGCCGCCCTGCGCTACGGCCCCGAGGCCCTCGCCATCGCCGCCCCCGTGAAGCTCGCGCGCGCCCTGTGGATCCTCCCGCTCACCCTGGCCCTGAGCGCCTGGCGCCGCCGCACGGAATCAGGACGGGAGGCGCCCGCGGGTCCCGCGCGCCGGCCCTGGTTCATCCTCGGCTTCCTCGGGGCGGCGGCGCTCGTCACCTTCGTGCCGGGGCTGCGGCCCGCGGGGGAGGCCGTCGCCGCCCTCGCCCGCCAGGTCCTGGTGCTCACGCTCTTCCTCATCGGCGCGGGGCTCTCCCGGAGCGCGCTCGCGGCGGTGGGCGCGCGGCCCCTCGCCCAGGGCGTGTGTCTGTGGGCGGGCATGGCGGCCCTGAGCCTCGGCGGGCTCCTGCTCGGCGTCATCGCGTGAGCGCCCGGCCCGGGTATGCTCGCCCGGCCATGCCTCCACTCGCGCTGCGCAAGGGACCGGGACCGCTCCGGCGATGGGTCGTCGTGGGCCTGGGCGTCGTCACCTGTGGCGTGTTCGGCCTGACGTTCGTGGTGGACCGCTTCGGTCAGAAGGAGCTGCTCCAGCCGGTGGACGTGGCGGTGGTGCTCGGGGCGAGGGTGCTGCCCGGCGGCGTGCCCTCGCCCGCGCTGCGCGCGCGCATCGAGAAGGCGGTGGACCTGTACCACCGGGGGCTCGTGTCCCGGCTGCTCTTCTCCGGCGGCGTGGGCACCCATCCCCCGTCCGAGGCCCACGTCATGCGAGAGGTGGCGGTGGGGCTCGGGGTGCCCGCCGAGGCGTGCCTGTTGGAAGCGGAGAGCCACTCCACCGAGCAGAACGCGCGTTATTCCGCGCGGCTCTTGCGCGAGCACGGCCTCTTGCGCGTGGTGGTGGTGTCCGACCCGTACCACCTGCTTCGGGCCCGGCAGTACTTCCGGCGGGAGGGGCTCGCGGTGGCCACGAGCCCCGCGCTGCTCAGCGAGCGCCACCTGAGCGCGCCGGACCGCTTCTACTGGACGGTCCGCGAGGCCGTGGCGCTGCTCGTGCACCCCCGGGTGCTCCTCGCCCGGGCACCCGCGTAGGACTCCGGGACAGCCGACATCCGGGGTTGTCACCCGGGGGGGAAGCCAGTTAGCTCAAGGGCATGTCCCGCAAACGCCCGAACGCGCTGCTCCGCCTCGCCTTCCAGGTCGAGCACCACGTCGAGTCCTGGAGCTGGCGCGTGCGGCGCAAGCTGCGCCTGGCCCGCCCCCCGCGCATCCTGCCCTACCGGGGCTACGGCACGCCGGCCCGGAGCCTCGTCAAGGCGCGCGTGCTGGAGGATCGCAAGGTGCGCCCGCCCTGGCGGCGCTACACGCTGCTCGGCAGCGCCATCGCGTCGTGGAAGCGCTACATGACGGTGGAGATTCCCCACGCCCGGGTGCGGGCGCGCTGGGGGGACAAGACGTGGGAGGGCACCACGGACGAGGAGGGCTTCCTCGAGCTGTGGGTGGAGCCGCCCGAGGGCACGCACTCGGGGTGGCACGAGGTGGACCTGGAGCTGCTCTCGCCCTCGCCCAAGGGCGTGTCGCGCGTGCGCGCGCCGGTGCTGGTGGCGGGCCGCGAGGCGGAGCTGGGCGTCATCAGCGACATCGACGACACGGTCATCGTCACGCACGTCACCAACGTGCTCAAGCGCACCTGGGCGCTCTTCCTCACCGAGCACCGCACGCGCCTGCCCTTCGAGGGCGTGGATGCCTTCTACGAGGCGCTGCGCCAGGGCCGCACGGGCACGGCGGGCAACCCCATCTTCTACGTGTCCTCGAGCCCGTGGAACCTCTACGAGCACCTGGACGAGTTCCTCGGGCTGCACCGCATTCCGGCCGGGCCCCTGCTCTTGCGCGACTGGGGCCTGAGCCGCACGGGCTTCGCGCCGGGCGGAGGCCACGGGCACAAGCTGGAGAAGATCCGCGGGCTCATGGAGGCGCTCGCGCCCCTGCCCTTCCTGCTCATCGGGGACAGCGGGCAGGAGGACGCCGAGCACTACCGCACCATCGTGCGGGAGTTCCCCGGCCGGGTGCGCTGCGTGTACATCCGCAACGTGTGGCACCGCACGGGCCGGGAGGCGGAGCTCGCGCGCATCGCCGAGGAGATCCGCGCCCTGGGCAGCGAGATGCTCACGGTGGACGACACGGTGACGGCGGCGCGGCACGCGGCGAGCCAGGGGTGGATCCGCGGCCAGGAGGTGGCCGAGGTCCAGGCCCACCAGCGGGAGGACCTGGAGGCGCGCGGGCCCCTGGACGCGCTGGACCGGGAGCCCACGGGGTAGGGCGGCGCTACTCGGAGATGCGCAGGGTGTAGCGGATGGGCGCGCCCCGGTCGGCCCGGGCCATGCCGTCCACCACCACGAGCACCGTCTGGCCCTTGTCCAGGGAGACGCGCACCGGGGCGCCGCGCGAGCCGCCGGGGTTCGCCCGGCAGGCGAGCTCCTGGCCCCGGCACCCGGTGAGCACGTAGAGCGCGTTGGCGTCGCTGCCGGCCGTGTCGAAGGTGAAGGTGCCCGCGCGGGGCGCCGTCCACAGGTGGCCGCGGTCCGGCTGCAGCAGCGCGCCGCACGTGCCCTGGAAGCCGTCGCCCGACTGCACCGTGTCTCCCAGGTACACCACCGGCAGCGCGCTGCCGAGGTCCACGTCCGCGCACCCCCGGCCGTCACACAGGGGCTCGGCCTGGCAGTCCGTGTCCGCGCAGTCCACCCACCGGTCCCCGTCGTTGTCCGCGCCATCGAAGCAGTGGCCCGCCTCGGTGGGCGAGCGCTCGTGGATGTGCAGCTCGAAGTCCCCCGCGCTGAAGTCCCCCGCGCGCGGCGAGTCCACGATGACGAGCACCCGCTGGCCCGCCGTCAGGTGCACCTCCACCCGCGAGCCGCCGCCGTAGCTGATGCCGGACGTGGCGCACGCGAGCTCCTCGCCCTGGCAGCCCCCGGCCCGGACACTCACCAGGGTGCGCATCGCCGAGCGCGCCGTGTCGAAGGTGAAGGTGCCCGTGTGGGGCGCCGTCCAGCCATAGGCCCGGTCCGGCGCGCCCTGGCCGCCGCACGAGGCCAGGTGATCGTCCCGCGCGCCCACCGTGCTGCCCTTGAGCGTCACCGGCAGGGCGCTGCCCAGCTCCTGGTCCATGCACACCGGCTGGGGCTGGTGGCACAGGTTGGCCACGCCGCCGCCGCCGCAGGACTCGCCCTCGGCGCAGGTGCCACACGCGAGCATGCCCCCGCAGCCGTCGGACACCGCGCCGCACGTCTTGCCGAGCTGGCCACAGGTGTAGGGCCGGCACTCGGGCCGGGCGCACACGTTCGTCACGCCGCCCCCGCCGCACGTCTGCCCCGAGGGACAGGTGCCGCACTCGAGCATGCCGCCGCAGCCGTCCGGCACGGCGCCACAGTTCTTGCCCACCTCGGCGCAGGTGTCCGGCGTGCACCGGTCACTGCCGCACACGTTGGCCACGCCGCCCCCGCCGCAGGAGTCGCTGCCGTAGCAGGTGCCACAGTCCAGCAGGCCCCCACAGCCGTTGGACACCGGGCCGCAGTTCTTGCCCAGGGCGACGCAGGTGGTGGGCAGGCAGGTGGCCGGGCCGCAGGTGTTGGGCGCCGGGCCGCCGCCGCAGGAGTCGCCGGCCGCGCAGACGCCGCACTCGAGCAGGGTCCCGCCGCAGCCATCCGGCAGCAGGCCACACTCCTGGCCCTGGCCCGAGCAGGTGGCGGGCACGCACGGCGCCTGCCCACACACGTTGGGCACCCCACCCGCACCGCAGGTCATGCCCCCCGTGCACGCGCCGCACTCGAGCGTGCCGCCGCAGCCGTCCGAGAGGGTGCCGCAGTTCTTGCCCAGGGCGGCGCAGGTGGTGGGCGTGCAGGTGGCCGGGCCGCACACGTTGGGGGCGCCGCCGCCGCCGCACGTCTCGCCCTCCGGGCAGGTGCCACAGTCGAGCGTGCCGGCGCAGTCGTCCGAGAGACTGCCGCAGTTCTTGCCCCGGGCGGCGCAGGTGGTGGGCGTACACGGGGTGCGGCCACAGACGTAAGGCGCGCCGCCGCCGCCGCACGTCTCGGGCGCCTCGCAGGTGCCGCAGCGCAGCACGCCGCCGCAGCCGTCCGGCGCGTCGCCGCACGTCGCCCCGAGCGAGTCACACGTGGCTGGCGTGCACGGCGCCAGGCCACACACGTTGGGTTGGCCCTCGCCGCCGCAACTCTGGCCCTCGGGGCACGTCCCACAGTGCAGCACGCCGCCACAGCCGTCGATGGCGGTGCCGCAGTCGAGTCCCTGGGCGTCGCAGGTGAGCGCCTGACAGCCGGAGTCCTGGACGAGGGCGCCGAAGGAGCCCATCCATGCGTCGCACGACAGGCCTCCCACCGCGAGGCACACCCAGACCCACGCCCACCGCTTGCCCATGACCCGACCTTCCACCCCGCGCCGCGACAGACCCGTGAAGCGCCACGGTGGGTCTGGCCCGGGGGCGGGGGAAGGGGGCCCGGACGGCGGACGCCCGCTGGTGAACGGAAGGCCCGCCCGTGGAGCGAGGCGCGGAGGACGGCGCGGGGAGAGCGGGGGGGCTGCCGCGTTGGTCTCCGGTCGTGGTTCCTGTTCGGGCCGGGGGTCCGCATCTTGTCCTGGGGGGTGAGACGGGCGTGCGCGACGAGGACGCAAGCAAGCGGCGACGTCCGGGCGGCTTCGCCCGGCGCATCGTCGTGGGCGGCCTCGTCCTCCTGGGGGTGGTGGGCGCCATCGCGTGTAGCGCGGTGCTTGCCCTCCGGGCCCTGACCGCGCGCGACTCCGAGGCCGCCCTCCTGCGCCAGGGCATGCGCCTGGCGGAGGTGGAACGGCTGAGCCGGACGTTCAGTGTCAAGCTCGCGAGCCAGCGCGGCTACTCCCTCACCCGCAACGCCACCTTCCTCGCCGAGGCCAACCTCGCCCGGGGCCAGTTCCTCGGCACGCTGGAGGACTTGCGCACCCGCTCCCGCACCCCCGAGGAACTGCGCGTCCTGGCCGACGTGGCCCGCCACGAGGTCGAGCACCAGCAGGCCATGCAGCGGGTGCGGGAGGTCCTGGACACCGGACGCGTGCTGGAGGAGTGGGATCCCCTCTCCGTGCGTGCCAACGACACGCGCGAGGCGACCCAGGACGCCCTGGACAAGCTCGCCTGGCTCACCCGCCACTGGCTCAACGAGGAGGCGTCGCGCGCGCGGGTCGTGGACCACAAGGTCTTCTGGCTCATCCTCGCCGCGGCGCTGCTCGGGATGAGCGTGGCGGTGGGGCTCGCGTGGGTGACGACCCAGGGCCTGTGGCCCCTGCAGCGCGAGGCCCGCGTCAGCCAGGAGCGCTTCCGGCTGTTGGTGGAGGGGGTGAAGGACTATGCGCTCTACCTCCTGGACCCCGAGGGACGGGTGGCCAGCTGGAATCCCGGCGCCGAGCGCCTCCAGGGGTGGCGGGCCGAGGAGATCATCGGCCGGCCCGGCACGCTGCTCTACCCCCCCGAGGCCCTGGCCGAGGATCTGCCCGGACAGGAGCGCATGCGCGCCGAGCGCGAGGGGCGCTGGGAGTCGGAGGGGGTGCGGCTGCACAAGGACGGCACGCGCTTCTGGGCCGAGTCGCTGCTCACGCCCCTGAGGGACGCGGACGGGCGGCTGGAGGGCTACGTGGTGCTCACGCGCGACACCTCCGAGCGCAGGCGCCTGGAGGGCGGCCAGCGGCTGCTCGTCGAGGCCGAGGGGGTCTTCCACGCCGAGCCGGATCCGGATCGGGCGGTGTCGGGGCTGCCGCGGCTGCTCGTGCCGGCGCTCGCCGACGGGTGCCTGCTCGGGCTCGTGTCCCCGCGGGGCACGCTGGAGCCCATCGCGGTGGCCCACGTGTCCGCCGAGCAGCAGGCGCTGCTCTGGGAGCTCTTGCGCCTGCCCGCGCCGCCCCAGACGGAGCAGGCGGGGCTCAGGCACGTGCTGCGCACGGGGCGCTCGGAGCTCTTCTCGGACGTCACCCCGGAGGTGCTGCGGCGCATGGCACCGGAGGCCGAGCACCTCGCGCGGCTGGAGCGGCTCGGGGTGGTGTCCTCGCTCACGGTGCCGCTGCGCGTGGGGGACAAGACCCTGGGGGTGCTGTGCCTGCTGTCGCGGCGGGCCGAGCGCCGCTTCAGCCTCACGGATCAGGCCTTCGTGGAGGAGCTGGCGGGCCGGGCGGCGCTGGCGCTGGACAACGGGCGGCTCTTGCGCGAGGCCCAGGCGGCCCTGGAGCTCATCGGCGTGGCGGCGCATGACCTGGGCAACTCCCTGCAAGCCCTGCAATTGATGCTGGGCAAGCTGCGCCGCCTGCCCCCGGACGCGGACCCCCGCGTGCGCGGAGACGGGCTGACGCGGGCCCTGCGCCACGCCCAGGGCCTGGGTCGGCTGCTGCACAACCTGTTGGACCTGTCGCGCCTGTCCTCGGGGCGCATCGAGCTGGAGCTGGGGCCGGTGGATCTGCTGCGGCTGGCGCGCGACACGGCGGCGCGCCACGCGGAGCAGGCCGAGGAGGCGAGCAGCCCGCTGGTGGTCGAGGGCGAGTCGGTGGTGGGGCAGTGGGATCGGCTGCGACTGGAGCGGGTGCTGACCAACCTCTTGTCCAACGCCTTCAAATACGGCCGGGGCCACCCCATCGTGCTGCGCGTGGAGCGCCGGGGCGAGCGGGCGCGCCTGACGCTCCAGGATGGCGGGCCGGGCATCCCCCCGGGACAGCAGGCGGCCATCTTCGAGCGCTTCAGCAAGGCGCCCGCGGCCGGCGAGAAGAAGGAGGGCTTCGGGCTGGGGCTCTTCATCGTGCGGCAGCTCGTGGAGGCGCACGGCGGTCAGGTGCGCGTGGAGAGTACCTGGGGGGAGGGGGCATCGTTCATTGTTGAACTACCGCTGAGCGCGATGCGTCGGGAAGTCGATGATGACCCGGCCTCGGGGGGAGGGGCGCCCGCGCCGGGTTGATCGGGCGGGGAGGATCAGGGAAAGGTGCCCGTCCGAGGTGATTGCATGGTGAAACTGGCCCTGTTGGGGGAATCCTTTCCGTCGCAGTTGCGTGAGAATCCGCAGGCGTTGAGGGACGTCCAGGTGGTGTGGTCGGGCACGTCGCTGGAGGCCTTCAAGAACGAAGTGCCGCTGGTGCGCCCGGACGTGTTGGCGCTGGATTTCCTGGAGCTCAACGGCGTGGAGACGGGGGTCATCCCGGCCCTGCTGGAGAGCGCGCGGGCGCGGCACGCGATCGTGACGTACCGCTTCGCGCGGCGAGGCGTGCTGCAGCAATACCCGGCGGGCAAGGTGCGCCTGCTGCAGGGTCCCATCTCGCTGTCGCTCCTGCGGGCGCACGTGCACCTGGCGGTGCTGGACGACGTGCTGCAGCCCCAGTCGGTGCGCCCCGCGCCGCCGCCGCCCGAGCCGGTGGCGCCGCCCCCGCCGCCCGCTTCGCCCATCCAGCTGTCCTCGCCGGGCAGCGCCACGCTGGCCACGGTGACGGTGCCGGCGGTGCCCAAGCCGCCGCGCTACACGCAGGAGCAGCTGGGCACGCTGCTGGAGTACTCGAGTTCGGTGCGGTGCGAGTGCCCCAACCACCTGTCGCAGATCGTGGCGGGCCTCCAGGCCTTCGAGGAGTACTCGAAGCAGTGCGAGAACCGTGACGAGGCGGACCGTGAGGTGCACGCCATGCTCTACCGGTACACGGCGGGCGCGCGCGCGGTGATGGAAGAGGCGCTCGACGCGCTGGTGAAGTACGAGAAGATCGAGCTGTAGACGGTCAGTCGAGCGCGAGGGCCTGGAGCCGCTGGAGGAAGCCCGCGAACGCGGGACACTGCTGGCGGAGGGTCTCCAGGTCACACGTCTCCGCGAGCTGGCGGCGGATCTCCGCCGGCTCGTGCTTGCTGGCGTGTTGCTCGCTCCACTCCTGGAGCAATTGCTTGGCTTGACGCCTTCCCAACTGCTCCGGCGGCTTGGGTAGGGAGACAGGCGCGCGCAGGACGGTCTTCAGCGCCTGAGGATCCGCGATGAGCCACGCCTCGAATTCCTGGACCGCGACGGAGACGAGTGCTGCAACGGGCAGATCCTGAATGTACGACTTCAGCCTCGCCTCTCGAGCCTCATCCTTGTCCTTGTCGACGAGGACGATCACGAGATCGGGCTGGAACTCTTCGTCGGCCCAGGAGAGCAGCTGGCGCAGGTATCGTTCAGTTTGCAGGTCACTCCCGTTGGGAAGTCTGGCCCGCAGGCGCAAGGGCTCCTCGAACTGGATGCGCTCGGTAGCAATGTCATGTGTGTGTTCAAGGCATCGGCGCATGAGCAGGTGGGCCGAGCCAAGTTCCTCACCCGTGAAGGGAGTCCCGGGACGGCGCTGTCGGCTCTTGTCCCGTCCGGTGAGTTCACCGGCCCCCTCTGCGTAGACGACGACGCGAAGCATGCTCACTCCCCCGGAACGCCGCCCATACCGCCCGACAGCCAGATGCTTCCGAGGGAGCGCTTGTACTCCTCGTAGACCCGCCGCCAGTTCTCGCTGCCCGTGGCGGCCTGGTTCACCTGGACCGAGCCATCTTCCGGAGAGCGGGTGAGGAAGCGAACCTCCTCGGGGCGCACGTACTCGAGCAATTCGGCGGAGTGGGTCGCGAGGACGACCTGCACGGGTTTCCGACCGATCTCACCCGTGGTCATCTTGCGCAGCATTTGAATCAATTCATCGAGGAGATAGGGATGCAGGGCCCGCTCGGGATCCTCAATCGTGATCAAATTCACCGGCTGTCGTTGGAATTGGAGCGCGATGAAGGCAAGCAGGAGCATCGTTCCATCGGAGACCGCATTGGGCTCGGCCCAGAAGTCAGGATTCCACCGGTCTTGAAAACGCAGACGGTGCCGTCCTTTGTCGGTGGGCAGGAGGTCCACGTCCTTGAACATGGGAACGAGCCGACACAACTCCGCGGCCATCATCGCCTGCTGTGAGCGCGTCACGGAAGCGAAGACGTTGGTGAGATTGTCTCCAGTGCGAGTCAATCGCGGCGCATTCGCGAGAACGTTCTCCTGGCGGAGCGCCGCGAGGTCCAACTGAAGCGATTGGATGACACCGTCCATCAGTGTGGACGACGACACGAGCTGGTATTGGCCGTTGACCAGGTGGTCCGATTGGACGCTGAAAGGTGCTCCTGAATCGAGCCGAGCGGCGATTCGGAGGGGTCGAACAGGCTCCTGCAGCCAGAAGTCCCAGGGATCCACGAACCGCCGTCCAAGGGTCTCCAGCCCTTCCAAGACCGAGGTCTTGCCGGACGAGTTGGGCCCCACGAGCACCGTCAGGGGCTCCAACGTCAGCGTCACGTCCCGCAGGCAGCGGAAGTTCTCGAAGTGGACTTGGCGAATCACGCCGCCACCCTATCAACTCCCGCCGCCCGCCACCCTCAATGCAGGGTAGGCAGGGTGGGCTCCACGTCCTGGACCGAGCCCAGGCCGCGCAGGGCATGGGGCTCGTCCGCGCGAGACTCCTGCTCCAGGCGCTCGAACTCCGTGGCGTCGTGGGCGCAGAACACCTGAACGTCCCGGTCGTGCACCCGCACGAGCTCGCGCAGCCGCTCCTGGTTGTGCCGCCGCATCCGCCCGTCCTTCTGCATCAGCTCCTGGTACGCCCACAGGCCCGGCGTGCACGAGGGATGGTCCGGGTTCATCTCCTCGTGGTGGAAGTACGCGTCGCCCGCGTGCAGCAGCCACCCCTCGGGCCGCTGGATGGCGATGCCCGCGTGCCCCAGCGTGTGTCCCACCAGCGGCACCAGGAGGATCTCCGGCGGCAGCCCCTTGAGCTCGCGCACCGCATCGAAGCCGTACCAGCGCT
Source organism: Archangium primigenium (assembly GCF_016904885.1). Taxonomy (NCBI): domain Bacteria; kingdom Pseudomonadati; phylum Myxococcota; class Myxococcia; order Myxococcales; family Archangiaceae; genus Melittangium; species [Archangium] primigenium. The sequence goes on along the minus strand of NZ_JADWYI010000001.1, from coordinate 595,099 downwards.
CGCCCCCGGTCGGCGTGGGGTAGGTCACCCAGTGCGGCTGGGTGCGCCACTGCCGGGGCCGGAAGCGCTGCCGATCCAGCCACGTGCGCTGCGCCGCGGCGGCCTCCACCTCGTCCAGCATCACGTGCACGTCGGCGTCCGGGAAGTCATCCAGGCCGCCGGCGTGATCGAAGTCCAGGTGCGTGAGCAGGATGTGGCGCACGTCCTCGGGCTTGAAGCCCAGCCGCTCCACCTGCCGGATGGCCGTCATCTCCTCGTGGAGCTGGGGCCGGTTGAGCTGGAGGAAGAAGGAGCTGAGCCGGGGCCGGGGGTCGCGCACGTCCCCCAGGCCGAAGCCCGTGTCCACGAGCACCAGGCCCCGCTCGGTCTCGATGAGCAGGCAGTGGCACACCAGGGAGGCGGACAGGCCCTTGCCATGCGAGCGGCCGTCCATCCACCGGCCGCCGGGTGGACACATGGTCACGCAGTTGAGGTGGTGGATGCGCATCCCTCGGCTCCTTCGACGCTGGGGGCCCCAAGGGGCCGTGTCGCCTGGGAAGCTGGGGAGCCTCCCGCCCGGGAACCAGGGGGACGGGGGCCGGGGGTTGCCTGCCCGCCTAGTCCGCGCCCTTGATGCAGGCCACGGGCTTGAGCCGCCGGGCCACCCGGGCCAGGCCCGCCATCTCCACCGTGTCCAGCACGTCGTCGAGGTTCTTGTAGCAGGGCCCCGACTCGTCCAGGGGCGTGGTGCGCGTGTTGAGCAGGATGTCCTGCTCCATCATCCGCAGGTCCGTCTCGTCCTGATCCAACGAGCGCCGGGCCTCGCTCCGGGACATCCGTCGGCCGGCGCCGTGGTTCACCGAGTAGATGGAGCGCTCGGCGCCGGACTCGGCGAAGAGGATGGCGCTGCCGGTCTCCATGGAGCCGGGGATGAGGATGGGGTGGCCCGAGGCGGCCCAGGGCGTGCCCTTGAGCGCGGGGTGGCCCCCGGGAAACGCCCGCGTGGCGCCCTTACGGGCCACGAACCGACCCGCCTCCTTCTGGATGAGGTTGTGGGAGATCTCGTAGTAGACGCTCGCCGTCCCGCCGAACACCTCCTCGAGCGCCGCGCACACGGCCTCGGCGATGAGCAGGCGGTTGGCCACGGCGAAGTTGGCCGCCATGTTGTGCAGGTTCCAATACTCGTGGCCGAGCCGGCTCTCCGCGTCCAGCCAGATGAAGTCCTCGCTGCGCCGGCCGAGCCCGAGCGCCGCGGCGCCCTCCACGAAGTAGTGCTTGGCGATGTTCCAGCCGAAGCCCCGGCTGCCGGTGTGCAGCATCACCCAGACGCGGCCCGACTCGTCCACCTGCATCTCGGTGAAGTGGTTGCCGCCCCCGAGGCTGCCGAGCTGCTCGCGCTTCTCGTAGGCCCGGGTGGGGATGTCCACGCGGTCGTCCTCCACGGGCAGGAAGTCGCGCTCGGTGATGGAGCCGTGGCGGCCGAGGGCCTGGGCCCCATGGCGCACCACCTCCGCGAAGGTGCGCGCGTCCACCTTGCGCTGGTGGCGCACCCGCGCGGCGCCCACGCCCACGGCGATGCGCTCGGTGACGGCGTCGATCCACCGGCGGCGCTTGTTGGGGTCGGCCACGTCCTCGGCGGTGAGGCTCGTCTGCAACTGCACCATGCCGCAGCCGATGTCGTAGCCCGCCGCGGTGGGCAGGAGGATGCCCTCGGTCTCCACCACGGTGCCGATGGGCACCCCGTAGCCCACATGGCAGTCGGGCGTCACGGCCACCCGGGTGACGCCGGGGAAGGACGCGGCGTTGATGATCTGCTGGAGCACGCCCTCCTCGAGGCCCGGCTGTCCGTCTCCCGCGCCGTGGAGCAGCTTGTCCGAGAGGAACAGGTGCGCCTCCACCCGCATCGTCTTCGTCTTGGGCAGGACGTAGTGCCCGTCCCCCGCCTTCTCCAACCGCTGCGTCCAGCTCATGGCCTGTCCTCCCCGTGAGGGATGTGAACCGCCCGGGGAGACGACTCCATCCCCTGAAAGCTGACGGACAGAGGGGCCAACCACTCTGGCGTCAGGTGGACGGGCCGTGGGTTTGGACCGGGGTAGGGAGACTTCCCCAGTTGCCGCCCGACGGAAGAATTCCCATCTCTCCTCCAGGACGGTCGGTATGGCAAGGGGGTTGGGAGATGGGGATCTTCGGAGCGGTGGTGATGGCGTTGACGGTGCACGCGGGGCCGCTGGAGGTGAAGACGGCGCCGGTGTTCAACCCCTCCCTGTGCGCGAAGAAGCGGGTGGACTCGTGCGGCTGCCACCACGTCTACGGCGTGCGGCACTGCCACAGCAAGCGCCAGAGCGAGCACTGCGAGAGCATGGCACAGGCGGATGAGTCCCCGAGTGCCCACCAGGTGGACGACTTCCTGTCCACGCTGCCTGGAACCCAACCGGCCGAGCAGACGGACACGGCCACGCTGTGAGTCCCTCGTCCTCCACCCCCTCGCGCCTCGATGCGCCCGCGCCCTCCATCCTCCTGGTGGAGGATGACGAGGACATCCGCGACTCGGTGAGCGAGCTGCTGGAGCTGGAGGGCTACCAGACGGTGACGGCGCTCAATGGCCAGGACGCGCTCGTGCGTCTCAAGGGCATGCGGCGGCCGTGCTTGATCCTCCTGGACGTGATGATGCCGGTGATGGACGGGCATGCCTTCCTGGCCCGCATGCGCGAGGAGGCGCCGCTCGCGGACATCCCGGTGGTCATCACCTCGGCGAGCCACCGTCCTCCCGCGGGGGCGAGCGCGTACGTGCCCAAGCCCATCGACGTGGACGCGCTGCTCGCGATCGTCCGGCACCACTGTGGCCAGTCATGAGTCATTGAGGAGCGTCACCTCCAGGGCCCCCTCGCCGGAGGCCGCCATGCAGTCGATGTCCTCCACCTCGTAGGCCAGCAGCGGCGTGCGCGAGGACACCACCCACCAGCGAGCGCCCGGCGCGGAGCGGATGGCGAGCAGGTTGTCCGACAACCGCCGCAGCTCCACCGCCGCGGGCCGGGAGGGCATGCCCCCCGGGCTCCAGGCATGGGGCGCTTCCAGATCCTCCGGAAACTCGAACAGCTCCTGCGGCCCCGCGAGCGGCGCGGGAGGCCCGAGCCGGGTGAGCTCCCGGGCCACCTCGGGCCGCGGCTCCAACTCCATCGCCACCTTCAACACCGCGCGGGCGCGGGCCTCGTTGCCCAGGCGCCGCCACAACTCGGCCGCCGCGCGGTAGGCATTGAGCGCCTGGTGTCTGTCTCCCGCGCGCCGACAGGCCTCGGCCTGGCGCACGTGCAGGGAGGGATCTCCCGGCTCGAGCTCCACCAGCTTCGCGTACGTCCGCGCGCACTCGGTGAAGCGCCGTTGTGCGTACAAGTGCAACGCCTCTTCCTTCAGCGCCCTCGGACCCATGTCCCTGTTCCCCCTCGGCGTCCGGACGGGCCCGCCCCTGGACCGGAATGCAAGCAGGGGGTGTGCCTGGGGCCAGGGTGTTGGGCGGCGACACTCGGGGCGGGCTTCGTCCAGCCCCGGGCATCCGCTTCGTCCACCGTCGGCCATTCCCGCCTCGCAACCCCTTGCGAAGCCTGGGATTCCACTGCCTTCCAGCCCAATCGGTTTTCACCGACCCTGTAAGACAGGCGGAGTGCACCATTCTGGCGCTGTCATTTCTGCCGGATGCGCGGCCTGGGTGGGGTGTGGGGACTGTCTCGGAAAGAACAATCTCCCAGACACGCGGGCCGTGACGTCCGCCCGTCTTTTCGCCGCCGGGTCCGAGGGTGCCGCGCCGCGTCAGCCGCACCGTGGGAGCTCCGACGACGCACCGCGCCGCGCCGCGTCAGATAATTCCCGGTTTTCGAGAAAGCCGCGCAATGGTATTCGGTGAATTTCTGAATTCGGATTCTGCCGAGTTTTTCAGGAAGAAAAGGTTCCCGACATGAGTGGAAGAGGAAGTCGATGGCTGCGGTGGGGCTGGCTCGCGAGTGCCCTGTCGTTGGGCGCGGTGGGCTGTGGCGGTCCCGAGTCGCGGGCGGTGGCGGAGGTGGAAGGGGACGCGGCGGTGTGCCAGGAGGCACTCGCGGCGGGCCTCACCATCGGCGGCCAGGCCTTCTCGCTCACGTGGGAGGATGACTTCGGCGGCGCGCTCAACGGGGGTCAGGGCAAGAGCTACCTGAACACGACGAACTGGACGAAGGAGAACCTGGGCGTCAACTTCGAGCAGCAGGCGTATACCAACCGCGAGTGCGCCAACCCCGCCAACGCGAACAATTGGAACTACTGTGTCGAGAACGGCAAGCTGACGCTCTTGGCGCGTCAGGAGCCGCTGGACTGTGTGGTGTGGCAGACGTGCACGACCAGCAGCCAGTGTAACAACGGCGGTACCTGCGCGAGCACCGGCTACTGTCTGAACGACCGCAACAAGAATGGTGTCTATGATCACGAGGAGTGCGCGCCCTTCTCGGGCATCGCGAACGCTCCGGGCAACGACACCAAGTACACCTCCGGCCGCATCAGCAGCGACGAGAAGGTGGAGATGCGCTACGGCTACCTGGAGTTCCGCGCGCGCATGCCCTTCGCGGAGCTGGCCTCCGGGGTCACGCCGCCCAGCGGCATGTGGCCGGCCATCTGGCTGCTCGGCGCCAACAGCGCCATCGCCAACGGCGGGCGCGAGGACAGCGTCGGCTGGCCCATGACGGGCGAGATTGACGTGATGGAGTACACGCAGATCAAGGAGAACAAGGCCCTGTTCCCGGAGAACAAGGCCATGGGCTACAACGTCCTGTGGCGGGAGATCCCCGAGACGGGCGAGCTGGCGGCGCGCGCCGGGGGCTGGGAGCCCAACGCGTGCAGCTCGTGGCCGAACAACGGCGACGCCAAGTGTGACGGGGACGTGGGCGGCGCGCGCGCCACCTGGGACGGCAAGACGATCGACTACCACCAGTGGCACACCTGGGGCTTTCTCTGGGACGAGAACGGCTTCAAGATCTACATCGACACCATGCCCTACAACGGCGGCACGCCCGTGGGCACCTTCTCCATCGGCGATGGCGCGACCGAGTTCCGCCAGCCCATGTACCTCATCCTCAACAACGCGGTGGGCGGTGAGCTGGGCTGTCTGGGTTGGGGCAACCGCGCCTGCTCGAGCAGCGCCCAGTGCGCCAACAACGCCGCGTGCGTGAGCGGCAAGTGCCAGGAGACGCCCGCCAGCTGCATCAACATCGACTGGGCGAAGGACGGCTCCAAGGCCAAGCTCGAGGTGGACTACGTGCGCTGGTTCCACCGGGACGCGGGCTACTCCCAGGCCCCCGTGGCCGCGTGCCAGGACGGCAACGGCGACGGCAAGCCGGACAACCTCATCCGCAACTGCGGCTTCAACGAGGACTACACCTACCACCGCAGCGACCTGTTCTTCGACGGCGGCGCGGGCATCACCGAGGTCATCAACGAGGGTGGCACGCGCGGCTACGTGCAGTGGGTGCGCATCGACAACAACGGCTGGCAGAACCACAGCGTCCAGGTCCGCCAGGAAGGCGTGCCGCTGACGGCCGGGACCCAGTACAAGTGGAAGGTGGACCTCAAGTCGAGCGTGGCCCGCACGGTGCCCCTCAAGGTCGCGCTGACCAAGGACCCCTGGACCACCCTCACCTCGTTCAACTGCAGCGTGGGCACCTCGTGGACCACGTGCTCGCCGCCCAACTTCACCGCCAGCGCCTCGGGCACCTACAAGTTCGAGATCGACCTGGGCGCCGCGAGCGGCACGGCCTTCAACGGCTCGCAGGTGTGGGTGGACAACATGTACCTGGGCACCTCGGCCAATGCCTGCCAGCCGGACTGCACGGGCAAGACCTGCGGCTCGGACGGCTGCGGCGGCACCTGCGGCGCCTGCCGCTCGGGCACCACCTGCGCGGCCTGGGGCCACTGCACCACGAACGGCGGCGGCACCACCGAGCCGCCCCCCTCCACGGGCACGCCCGTGCGCCTGGAGGCCGAGACGGGCACGATGACCGGCTGCTTCGCCGAGGCCGGCGGTGACAGCGGCAGCAAGGTCGTCGCCTTCGAGGGTGGCGACAGCATCTGCTGGAGCAACGTGAACATCTCCGGGCTCAAGACGGCCGTGGCCCACGTGGGCGCGCCGTACGCCGGGGGCCAGGCGCAGCTCAAGTTCAACAACACGGTGATCGGCACGCTGACGCTGGGCACCGCGACGGGTGGCTGGAGCAGCCCGAGCCTCAAGGACATCTCCACCACCTTCTCGGGCAGCGGCACCGGCACGCTCTGCCTGGCGGGCGTCACCCACCCGAACGGGTGGATCTTCTCGGTGGACTACCTCGACCTGAAGTAGCCCCCGGTTCGTTCCCGGGCGTCCTGGCGGATTTTCGCCAGGGCGCCCGTTCGTCGTTTTCCCCCCCCGCTGTCCTCGCCGTCCCTCCGATCCCCATGACCCTTCCCCTTCATTCCAGCCGGGGCCCTCGTGGCACCGGGTCCTGGCTGTCCCATGCCCGCGCGGGCGTGGCGCTGCTGGGCGCGTTGCTCGCGCCGCTCGCGGCCGAGGCCCAGACGGGCCAGAACCTCGCGCTCAACAAGCCCGCGTTCGCCTCGTCGACGGAGGTCGGCTCGGCCGCCGAGGCCGTGGACGGCAACCTGGCCACGCGCTGGGGCTCCACCTTCACCACCAGCGAGTGGTTCTACGTCGACCTCGGGCAGGCCACCGCCCTCACCCAGGTGGCCATCAACTGGGAGGCGGCGTACGCCAAGGACTACAAGATCCAGGGCTCGGCCAACGCCACGGCCTGGACGGACCTGGCGTCCGTCACCGGCTCGGACGGCGGTCTGGACACGGTGACCGTGTCGGGCAGCTACCGCTACGTGCGCATGCTCGGCGTGACGCGCGCCCTGACCGGCTACGGCTACTCGATGTACGAGTTCGCCGTGTACGGCAGCGGCGGGAGCACGTCGACGGGCACGGATCTGGCGCGGGGCCGGTCGGTCACCGCCACCAGCGTCGAGAACAACGCCGCGGGCAATGGGCCCCAGTACGCGGTGGACGGGGACGGGGGCACCCGCTGGTCGTCCGCTCCGGGCGTGGATCCGCAGATCATCCGCGTGGACCTGGGCTCGGCGCAGGCGCTCACCAAGGTGGTGCTCGACTGGGAGGACGCCTACGGCAAGACGTACACGATCGACGGCTCCACCAATGACACCTCCTGGACGACGCTGGCCACCGTGACCGACGGCGCCAAGGGCCGCCGCGAGCACACCGTGTCGGGCACGTACCGCTACGTGCGCATGCGCGGCACCTCGCGCGGCACCACCCACGGCTACTCGCTGTGGTCCTTCGAGGTCTACGGGCCGGGCGGGGGAGGCACCACGCCGCCGCCCCAGTCGGGCAACCAGATCATCAACCTGAACTTCCCCGAGCTCGCCTTCGCGCGCATCAACCTGTCCCCCGCGCCGCTGGCCATCTCGCCGGCGCCCCAGGAGGGCGACATCAGCTCCCCCGGCGTGCGCAACCCCCCGGGCCCCTTCACCTACCAGCTCACCTACGCGGCCAACACCACGGTGACGATGTCCAAGAACCAGTTCTCCCCCACCCAGCCCAACACGGACATCCGGCTGGCGGTGGTGAACGCCCAGGGCACGCAATTGCGCGGCCAGAGCATCACGGCGCTCGCGGTGCAGGGCGCCAACTGGAACGTGGAAATCTACTCCACGGGCGGCGGCACGGATCCGCGGGATCGCACCATCATCGCGGACCCCTACAAGGCCCCGGCGCCTCCGGCCGTCACGGGCGCCTTCCGCGTGTCCGCGCCCGCCAACGGCGCGATGATCACCACCACGCGCCGGCCCACGCTCACCTGGGCGGCCGTGTCGGGCGCCACGAGCTACAAGGTCTTCGTCAACATCACCCGGGACGACTACGACTGGATGGCGGCGGGCAGCCTGCTGGACCGCTACTCCGAGGTGGGCACCGCCACGGGCACCTCCTTCACCCTGACCCAGGACCTGAGCGACCGCTGGACGTACAAGTGGTACGTGGTGGCCACCGTGGGCGGGAGCACCAGCCGCTCGGACATCGGCAACTTCAGCGTGTACCTGCCGGTGGTGGAGACGGCCGCGGACGGCGTCAACCTCATCAACGGCATGCGGGACCTCAACAAGAACGGCACCATCGAGCCGTACGAGGACTGGCACCTGCCCGTCGCCACGCGCGTGAACGACCTGCTCGGCCGCATGACCCGGCGCGAGAAGGCGCTGCAGATGTTCTTCGACTCGAAGACCACGCCCAACGCGGGCTTCATGATGGGCCCCCTGAGCCCCGAGGACATCGTCACCTTCCAGCGCGCCGCCGCGGCCGAGCGCCTGGGCATCCCCATCATCGACGCGGGTGACTCCATCCACGGCTACAAGACGAGCTGGCCCACGCAGCCGGCGCTGGCCGCCACGCGCGACCCGCAGCGCTCCTGGGACATGGGCGACATGCAGCGCCGCGAGCAGCTCGCGGTGGGCAGCCGCGGCACCTTGTCCCCGCTGGCCGAGGTGGGCACCAAGGTGCTCTACCCCCGCATCCAGGAGGGCAGCGGCGAGGACGCGGACCTGGCCGCCGGCCTCACCCGCGCGCTCATCGCCGGCCTGCAGGGCGGCCCCGAGGTGAACCCGCACTCCATCTGGGTCACCACCAAGCACTGGCCGGGACAGGGCGCGGGCGGCGAGGCGGGCATCACCTACGACGGCACCACCATCCACTACCACATGCGTCCGTGGCACGCGGCCATCGAGGCCGGCACCAGCGGCATCATGCCGGGCTACGCGGGCAGCTGGCTCCTGGGCCCCGAGGGCTACGGCGCCGGGGACAACCCGGGCATCCTCAACTACCTGCGCCAGAACCTGGGCTACACGGGCGTCATCTGCTCGGACTGGCTGCCCTCGGGCGCGTGGGCGCGCTCGGCCACGGCGGGCTCGGACGTGATGGGCGGCGCCACGCCCACGCAGATGGGCACCTTCGAGACGGACGTGAGCGAGGCGCGCATCACCGACGCCACGCGCCGCATCCTGGACCTGAAGTTCCGCATGGGCCTGTTCGAGGACCCGTACCGCAAGGGCCCCGCCGGCACCGCCGAGTGGCACACCGCCACCAACAAGCAGCTGGCGCGTCAGGCCGCCCAGGAGTCGCTCACCCTGCTCAAGAACGACGGCGCCCTGCCGCTGCGCCTGCCCGCCGGCAGCCGCCTCGTCGTGGCCGGCCCCCGCGCGGACGACCCGGCGTGCATGGTGACGTGGCGCTCGGACTTCCACGGCACCGAGTTCGGTGACCTCACCATCTACCAGGCCATCAAGCAGCGCGCCGAGCGCGACGGCATCATCGTGTACAAGGACGCCGCCCCCGCGGGCGTGACGCCCAACGCGGCCATCGTGGTGGTGGGCGAGAGCTACTTCACCCACGGCACCGAGTGGGACAAGGAGAAGCCCTACCTGCCGGGCGACCCCATCGGCCCCGCGCACGACGCCAAGTGGGGGGACCAGTACGGCGTCATCACCAGCTTCAAGTCCAAGAACATCCCCACCACCACGGTGATGATCCTCCCGCGCCCCTACGTGCTCACCAACGTGGTGCCCCAGAGCAACGCGCTGCTCATGGCGTACCGCCCCGGTGACATGGGCGGCCTGGCCGTGGCGGACCTGCTCTTCGGCGACGTGCTGCCGCGCGGCAAGCTGCCCTGGCAGCTGCCCCGGAGCATGAGCCAGATCGGCACCGACAACGAGAGCAACCAGCTGGAGCGCTGGGACCTGCCCTTCGACCTGGGGGCCACGGACTCCGAGCGCGCCACGATCCGTCAGAAGATCGCCGCCGGCGAGGCCATCCAGCCCATCTACGGCAATCCGCTCTTCCAGTACGGCACGGGCCTCCAGGGCTTCGGGCTCACGGACTCCACGCCGCCCGCGGCCTTCACCCTCACGGCGCCCGCCAACGGCGCCACGATCACCGGCGCGCGGCCCGCGTTCACCTGGAACGCGAGCTCCGACGCCCAGACGGGCATCCACCGCTACGAGGTGGTCATCGACGGCATCGCCCTGACGACGACCAAGACCACCAGCGCCCCGCTCGAGGGCATGGTGTTCGCCAACGGCCAGCACTCCTGGTTCGTGCGCGCCTACAACTGGGCCGGCGGCGTCACGGCCTCGCCCACGTCCACCTTCACCCTCAATGACACCACGGCCCCGGCGGCCTTCTCCGCGCTCGTGCCGGCGGCGGGCAGCACGGTGTCGGGCAGCTCGACCACGTTCATCTGGGAGCAGTCCTCGGACGTGGGCAGCGGCATCTCCCGCTACGTGCTCCAGGTGGATGGCGCGGACCGCACCCCCACCCTCAACCCCACGCCCCGGGTGGCCTCCACCACGAACCTGGCGCTCGGCCGCAACGCCTACGCCAGCTCCTCCGAGTTCGGCTCGGGCAACGACGCGGTGGACGGCAACGCCACCACCCGGTGGTCCAGCCGCTCGGACACCGCCAGCCCCGACACCGAGTCCCTGATGATCGACCTGGGCGGCGTGTACTCCGTCAAGCGCGTGGTCCTCAACTGGGAGGCCGCGTACGGCAGCCAGTACGTCATCGAGGCGTCGCTGGACGGCTCCACCAACTGGAAGGCGCTGTACACGGAGACCGCGGGCAACGGCGGCCTCGACGACCTCACGGGCCTCAACGGCGTGGGCCGCTACGTGCGGATGCGCGGCGTCAAGCGCGCCCTGCCGTATGGCTACTCGCTGTGGGAGTTCGAGGTGTACGGCACGGGCACGGAGCAGACGAGCCTCACCGGCCTGTCCACGGGCAGCCACACCTGGCGGGTCCGGGCCATCGACGGCGCGGGCAACGCCACGCTGTCCAACGGCCCCGTGTCCTTCACGAAGTAGGCGCTGAAGGCAGGGCTTGAGTGAGAGGGGAGGCGGCCCGGTGTCTGGGGCCGCCTCCCTTTCTTTTGCCCTCGCGCCGGGGAGACACTGTCCGTCATGAACATGAGACGCGACGTGGGGATGCTGGTGGTCCTGGCGGGGGTCCTGGGGAGCACGGCGGGGGCGGTTCAGGCGGCCGAGCCGACGAAGAAGACGGCCGAGGCCCCCCAGGAGACGATCACCCTCAAGAAGGGCGAGCACCGGGACCTGACGATTCCGGGCCTGACGCGCATGTCGCTCGGGGATGACACCGTGGCGGACATCGAGTCGATGGGGGGCGGCACCGTGCGCGTGAGTGGGGTGGGGCCGGGCAAGACGACGCTGGTCGTCTGGGCGAACGACGCGCGCCACGCCTATCTGATCGTCGTCAAGTAAGGCCCGAGACAGTTGGTGGGGGCGCCCCTTCCGCGTGCGCGAGCGGGCGCCCTATCGTGGAGCGGCATGGGCTCCTGGCGATTCGTGGCGTCGTGGCGGTGGTGTGTCCTGGCTCTGGCGATGGGGGGGTGCTCGCACCCGGAGGCGGCACGGACCGCGTCCACCGCCGCGCCCGTGCGTGACGCCGCGCGCTCCCAGAAGGAGCAGAAGGTGCGCCGGCTCATGGTGCTCATTGGCGCGGAGGCCTCGGGGCGGATGATGTTCGACCTGATGGCGCGCCACTTCGAGCGCTCGGCGGACGTGCCCCCCGGCTTCCTGGAGAAGTTCCGCGAGATGGCGGCGCGCGAGTCCCTGGTGGACCAGTTGGTGCCCATCTACATGAACCACCTGTCCGAGGCGGACCTGGACGCGGCCATCGCCTTCCACGAATCCGCCTCCGGCAAGCGCTTCCTCGCGGCGCAGCCCCGGGTGATGCAGGAGGCCAAGGAGGTCGGCGAGGCCTGGGGGGTGCGGCTCGCCCAGAAGGCCCTGGAGGAGCTCGAGGAGGAGCGCGACACGGAGGCCCCCGGCTCGCAGCGGCTGTAGCTCAGGGCGCGGCCGGGCCCGCGCGCTCCGGGAGCTGGTAGTCCACGCGCCAGCCGTGAGGGGTGTTCACGAAGGCGAGGGTGCGCTCGGGGCCGTCACTCCGGGTGGGATGCTGGCCGACCCACTGGGCGATGAGCTGGAGCCGGGCGACGCCCGTGCTGTCGCCGTAGGTGTCCGCCTCGGACGCGAGCCGCTCCGCGTCCAGCTCCACCCAGGGGGGTGAGAACGGCTGGAGTCGCACCCGGGCCGTGTTCCCCGTGAACTGGACGTCCTTGAGCACGCAGGAGAGGGAGTGGGCCAGGTCCTCGTACAGGCCCAGGCGGTCGAGCGCCGACGGAGGCTCCGTTGGCGGGTGCTCCTGGAGGTAGCGCAGATCCTCCGGTCGCAGGAGCAGGGCTGGCTCCACGCCCTGGGGGAGCCGGGAGAGCACGGGGGTGTCGAGCTGCTGATGCCGACACAGGAAGTCCGAGATGCGCAGCACCTCCTGCTCCGAGCGCTCGGCGTCCGAGAACGTCCGGCCTGGATCATTGAGGGTCATGAGGGGGAGTTTGGTGTTGTCGGGCCCCTCCGCCGGCACCGTGAAGCGGAAGATGCGCCTTTTCCAGGTGGGGGCCTGTTCACCGCTCTGGGGATGGAGCCTCGACACATAGAAACCCGTCAGGAGCGTGCCCACGCCCGGGATGTCTTCCCCGTCGGGATGACAGCGCGCGAAGGTCCCCTGGGGGGTGAGGACGCATTGGATGGAAAAGCGAGCGGGCCTCAAGCTCCCAAACGCCGCCGCGCATCCGCTCAAGAACAACGCCCCCACGCACAGCCACACCCCGTTTCTCGGCATGCGCGGCAGTCTAGCCCTCCACCACGGTGCGCCGCTGTGAGGGGGCTCACATCCCGTGGGGACGCACCTGGCGCGTCAGGCGACGCCCCGCAGGGGGAGCTGCTTCGCACGCGGCAGGCTGATGGGCTGGAGCCGGGTATGGCTGGCCTGCTCGCGGACCAGACGGTTCAGCATGTGGAGCGTGTGCCGGTTGATGCGGACGCGGCCGTAGTGCGAGCGCTGGATGGCCTCCATCTCCTCGAGGGGAATGCGCCGCGCGTGGTGCAGGAAGTAGCGCACGAGCCGCGGTCCGAGCGAGAAGCGCAGCCGCTGGGCGGTGATCAGCGAGCGGACGATGCAGAGCGCGGGGAAGGGATTGTCTTCCAGGTTGATCTCGACCTGCCGCTCCTGGATGCCCCGGAAGAAATCCCGCGTGTAGAGGGTCCGGGCCCGGCCCGGGCGCGTATGGAACTCCGCGGCGATGGCCTCGACGTTCAGGAACGTGGTCCGGGGCAGGTCCGAGAACTCTCCGCCCGGGACCAGGCGCTCGCGAAACGCCCAGGTCGATTCGAGCGTCCACATGTCCACGGGTAACTTGTGGGTCACGAGGTGCAGCCCGCCGAAGCGGTTGACCCGGACGAGCTCCTGCTGGAACACGGACTCGAGCTCCTGCCGGGTGGTGCCCGCGACCACGAGGTCCAGGTCCCTCGGCACCGTGGACGGGGCGAGCGCGAGAAGGTCCCTCAAGGTTCCGCCGAAGAGGAACATCGTCCAGTCGCGCGCCTGGGTGCGCTCCTGGATCGAGCGGACCGCGGGCCGCCAGACGGACTCCCGATGGATGAAGGCACTGAGCCGTCTGCGCAGCAGGGACTCGAGCCGTGGATTCGTCGCGTCAGCCATGGGTGAGTTCAGAGTGCAACTTGCAGGCGAACGTGTCGGTCATGCCGCAGACGTAGTCCGTCACCAGTTGGAAGCGGTGGTAGCTCTTGGGGAGCGGGGACTGCTTGCAGGCCTGTTCGAACACCGCGCGGTAGTTGCGGGAGAGCAGGTTGTAGATCTTCCCCGCGAAGCCGGGACCGGGGGTGACGCCATCGTGCAGGGCGACGCCTTCCCAGAAGAGATCCATCAGGTCGTGGATGACGCGGCGGCCCAGGAGTTCCAGGCGCAAGGTCTGGGCCGAGGAATAGACATGCTTGCGACCCACTTCCTTGCACGCCTGGATGAGCGCGTTCGCGGTGCTGTCCGCGATGAGCTCACCGCGATAGCTCCCGTTCATGAGGGCGTCGTAATGGCTGTCAAAGGATTGGAGTACCGCGCCCTTGGTCTTGGCGATGACGACGGTGCGGAAATGCTGGGCCTTCGCCTCGTCGAGCGCCCGTCCCTTGAGCGCCAGCTCGGGCTCGTGCTCGATGTGGCTGGAGATGTAGTCCGAGGCGGCCTTCAACTGCTCGCGGATGAAATCCCTGGCGGCGGAGGGGGCTTCGTCGGGAATGGCCTGCTCCAGCTCCGCCCAGGTGATGACGCCCTTCTTGACGCCATCCTCCAGGTCCACCGTGGCGTAGATGGTGTCGTCGCTGGCCTCGACCAGAGAGGCGATGGGGTTGCGGGCGGTCTGGGTCCCCGTGGCCTTGCGGATCTTGTCCACCACGCCCTGCTCGGAGGCGAAGTAGCCCGGCTTGTGCTCGGACACGGCCTTGCCTGTCTTGCCTGTCTGATGGGATGCGGCCGTGTACTTCATGGCCGCGGACAAGGTCCCGACGGTCAGGTTGAGTCCGTGCCGGTCCGCGAGCAATTGCAGCTTGGAGACGATGCGCAGCGTCTGGGCGTTGCCCTCGAAGCACAGGAAGTCCTGACGGAGCTGGTCCTGGAGGGGATGCGCGTCGAACTCGCCGAAGAAGCCCGGGTCTCGTTCGACACGGTTCTTGAACCAGCTGCTGATGGCCTTCTCGCCCGCGTGTCCGAAGGGCGGGTTGCCCACGTCGTGAATCAATCCACACGTCGCGGCGATGACCTCGATGCCCGACGCCTGGTCCGGGTCGATGCGCTGGGTGGACACCAGCCTGCGTGTCACGGCGCGCGCGAGCCCCCGGGCCAGGGTGGAGACCTCCATGGAGTGGGTCAGCCGCGTGCGCACGGCGTCATGGGGTTCGAGCGGGAAGACCTGGGTCTTGTCCTGGAGCCGCCGGACGGGCGTCGAGAAGACGGCCCGGTCGTAGTCCCGGTCGAACTCCGTGCGCAGCTCCTGCTCGTCCCGAGCCGAGGCGCGGCCTCCGTGCAGTTCGCGGATGCGCTGGGGACACAGCAGGTTCTTCCAGTCCATCATGGTGGCGCGCTCCCTGCCCGTGTGTCGGACCCGAGGGCCTCGAAGCGGCGCATCCTAGAGGCGTCCTCTGACGCGAGCGCCTTTTGGGCCTCCGTGCGGGGCGCATGCCTCCTCGCGGGCGAGGAAGTTGACAGCCGGTGGCGTCCACGGAGGCCCGGAAGCGGGACTCAGGCCGTCTCGGGAAGCCCTCCGGTGAGGGCCGCCACGAGGGGGGCGGGGTCTCCCTCGCGCAGGGCGGCGCGGCCGGCCTCGAAGTCGGCCCGGGCGCCGGTGAGGTCTCCCAACCGGGCGCGCAGGAGGCCCCGGTCGTGCAGCAACTCCGCGTCCACCGCGTCCTCGTCCGGCGAGGCGAGCGCGCGGGTGAGGTCCGCCACGGCCTCCTCCAGGCGGCCGAGCCGGGCGCGCAGCGAGGCCCGTCGGTGGAGCAGCCACGGATTGCCACGGTCCTCGTCGAGGGCCCGGGTCCAGTCGCGCTCGGCGTCCTCCAGCCGGCCGAGCACTTCCAGGGACTCGGCGCGCTGCATGTGGAGCACGAGCGCCTTGCGGAACTCGCCCTCCGCGGCGATGGCGTCGAAGCCGGCCACGGCCTCGGCATGGCGGCCGAGCCGGGCGAGGGCGAGCGCGCGGTGGAACTGGGCCGAGGCGTGACCCGGGGCGAGCGCCAGCACGCGCTCGTACCAGGGGAGGGCCTCGGCGGGCTGGCCGCCCCAGATGGCGAGGGTGAGCCCCAGCTCCAGGTAGACACGCACCTGCCGGG
Source organism: Archangium primigenium (assembly GCF_016904885.1). Taxonomy (NCBI): domain Bacteria; kingdom Pseudomonadati; phylum Myxococcota; class Myxococcia; order Myxococcales; family Archangiaceae; genus Melittangium; species [Archangium] primigenium. The sequence goes on along the minus strand of NZ_JADWYI010000001.1, from coordinate 579,307 downwards.
GATAGGCCTCGACGAGTTCGTGCATGCGCGCGAGGGCCTCGGCGTAGCGGCCCGCGCGCCGCAGCCGGTCCACCTTGCGCAGGTGGTCGGTGAGCTCCGGGGGCCAGGGCTCGCGGCCGTTGCGCTCGTGGGTCATGGCCCGTGTCTATCCGAACCGCCCCCCGCCGTCAGCTCATCCCAGGGGAATGACCCGTCAGGGGAGGGACGCGGCTAGCGGGCCGTGGTGGGCCGGAAGCCAATGACATGGCAGGCTGGGTCGTCACTGGCGCGATAGAGATAGTCCATTCCCGCGAGCACCGTGCGGCCGGTGTTGACGTGGAAGGAATCCGAGGACGGCGGGGTGGACGGCGTTCCTGGCTCCGTCACGCAGTTCACGTACTCCGGCAGCATGGGCGACGACGCCGGGTCGCCCACCTTGAAGCTGAAGGCGAGCACGGGGTTCTTCGAGTCCGGAGCGGACAGCGTGAAACCGGCTCCCTTCGGCGCCCGGCCATCGAGGCTCTTGGCCGGGCAGTACTTCGCCGGCATGGTCAGGTAGAAGTGATTGATGCCAGTGTCCATCAGGAGCGAGGCGCCGCACAGCTCCTTCGTCTTCCCCTCCTCCGTCGCGTAGCGGATGCAGGTGCGAGGGGCGAGCTGTCCGTTGGCGCTCGCCACGAGCGGCAAGGTCTTGAACCCCTGGGTGTTCTCCCGGTTCAACCCGACCTGGATGCTGCGGGAGGTGATGACGTAGCCCGGCGTCTGGCGCCCCAGGTTCATGAAGAGGTTGGTACTGGGAAGCGCGCGGGCCGTCTGACCGGGCACCGTGAAGGGCCTGTAGCCGATGCCCATCATGCCGAGGTGGCCAGGCTTCTCGTCGAGGGCCGTGCAGTGGGTCCGCTCCGGTGTCGGCTTCCCCTTGCAGGTGTGCGTCACCCCGAAAACGGGGATGGGCTCGCTGCTGGTGGCCGTCGCCGGCCCGCCCTTGCTTTGATCCAGGGCCACCTCGACCTTCGCCAGCATCCAGTCGCCCAGATACCCGTTGCCACTGCTGACGTACCCGTAGCTCTGGCCGGACGACAGGAGGGTGGCGTCCGGGCCGATCAACGTCTTGGGCAGGATGATGGCCGCCGAGCCCGTGTCGATCTCGACCTGATGCACGGGCCCGCCACTCACCTTGATCGAGGCGCGGTAGGGCGTCTGCATCAGCGCCTTGCCCGGAGCCGGATGGAGCTGGATCGACAACGACTCGCCCGTGCCGTCATCGCAGGTCCCCGCGAGCACGGTGCTGGGAGCGGAGAAGCTCAGGAAGAGGGTCGTCAGACGCGCGAGGGATTTCAGGGTCGACATGGTGGGTCCGGCTTTCATGGGGTGAGTGAACGGGCTGGCAATCGCCGCCAGGCGCCGTGTGGCTCCTGGTACCGCGCACTCTGGAGAAAACGGTCGGCGCGGCCTGTCATCCGTTTCACACCCCAAGGGTGATGCACCTCACGGCCCCGCGCTCTTCCAGCGGCGGCGCGGCTTCGTGGCCGCCAGTCATGGCGGCACCTGGAAGGGCCCGTGGGAGACGGCGGCCCGAGCGCGAGGTGCGCGTCATCGGGTGCCTCTCCGGGTTCTGACGGTGCCGTGCCGAGCGACGGCGTCTGGCCAGTCCCCCCGCGTGCGCCTAGCGTACGCGCATGGACCCGTCCGCGCCGCTCGTGCCCCATGCCCTCCAGAAGAAGGTGCTCGCGGCGCTGGCGGACAGCCGGAGCCGGGGCCGACGCCGGGCCCTGGTGGTGATGGCCACGGGACTGGGCAAGACGCTGGTCGCCGTGGAGGACGTGGCGGCCCTCGAGCGGGAGCGGGGCCGGCCCGCGCGGGTGTTGGTCCTCGCGCACCGCGTGGAGCTGTTGCAGCAGACCGCCCAGGTCTTCGAGCGGCAGCGGCGCGGCGTCCGCCTGGGCTGGTGCGTCGCGGACCGGTCGGAGCTCGACGGACAGGTGGTGCTCGCCTCGGTGCAGAAGCTGTCGAGCCCCGAGCACCTGGCCCGGCTGGCCGCGGCCGAGCCCTTCGACTACGTGGTGGTGGACGAGGTGCACCACGCGGCGGCGCCGAGCTACCGGGCGCTGCTCGCGCGGCTGGCGCCGGACTTCCTGCTGGGCCTGACGGCGACGCCCGAGCGCGCCGACGAGGGCGACATCCTGGGCCTGTTCGACGACCACCTAGCCTACCGGGTGGACGTGGGCGAGGGCATCGTCCAGGGCTTCCTGGTGCCCTTCGCCTACCACGGCCTGCGCGATGACGTGGCCTACGCGCACATTCCCTGGCGCGGGCGGCGCTTCGACCCGGCCGAGCTCGCGCACGCGGTCCAGACCCAGGAGCGCATGGCGCGGCTGTGGGAGGCCTGGCAGGAGCACCCGGGACGCCGGACGCTGGTCTTCTGCTGCTCCATCGCCCACGCGGAGTTCGCCCGGGACTGGCTGCGGGCCCGGGGCGTGCGGGTGGAGGCGGTGCACTCGGGCGAGTCCGCCGAGGCGCGTGCCCGGTCCCTGGAGGCGCTGGCCGGGGGCTCCCTGGAGGCCCTGTGTGCCGTGGACCTGCTCAACGAGGGCGTGGACCTTCCGGCGGTGGACCGTGTGGTGATGCTGCGGCCCTCGGAGTCGCCGGTGGTGTTCCTGCAACAGCTCGGGCGGGGGCTGCGCAAGGCCCGGGGCAAGCCGTCGCTCACGGTGCTCGACTTCGTGGGCAACCACCAGGTGTTCCTGGACCGGCTGCGGGGCCTGTTCGCCTTGCTCGGGGAGGGCAACGCCCGGCTCACCCTGCGGGACTACCTCGTGGACGGCCGCGCCCCCGAGCTGCCTCCGGGCTGCTCGCTCCAGGTGGAGCTGGAGGCCAAGGAGCTGCTGGTGCGGCTCCTGCCCGAGGGGCGCACGGCGGTGGAGCGGGTTTACCGGGAGCTGCGCACGGCCCGGGGCATGCGGCCCCTGGCGGGGGAGCTGTACCGGCTGGGCTATCTGCCCATGACCCTGCGCGCGGCCCATGGCGGCTGGTTGCGCTTCGTCCAGGCGGAAGGGGACCTGACGCCGGAGGAGGCGCGGGTCCTGGAGGCGGGCGCGGACTGGTTCGACTCCCTGGAGGGCCGCAACCCGGGCTCGCGGTGGCTGGTGCTGAAGGTCCTGCTGGAGGCGGGGGCGCTGCTGAGCGGCATGTCCCTGGAGGAACTGGCGGCGCGGAGCCAGGCCCTGGTGACGCGGCGGCCGGAGCTGGCGGCGGCGCTCGCCCGGGAGCGGGAGCTGAGCGAGGGGTGGACGCCCGCGTCGGACGCGTGGTTCCGGACGGCGTGGGAGCAGCGGCCCCTGGAGTCCTGGGCGGGCCCGGGCCTGCGCCTGGAGGAGGGGCTGCTCGTCGCGCGTCCACGGCTGCCCGGCGACGAGCGGGAGGAGTTCATCGAGCTGACACGGGAGCTGGTGGACCACGGGCTCTTCGTGCTCCGGGACCGCGAGCGCCAGGACCTGGAGGGCCCGTCCTTCGAGACAAAGGTCCTGCGCAACGCGCGCCACCCGATCCTCAAGCTGCCCTCGCGGGCGAAGCGGCCGGAGGTGCCCTCGGGGGACCTGATGGCGCGCCTGCCGGACGGCGCGCGGTGGTGCTTCCGGATGATGAAGGAGTTCTGCAACGTCGCCGGCCCCGAGGGGGATTCAGGCAACGAGCTGCCGGGACTGCTGCGCGGCTGGTTTGGCCCGGAGGCGGGGGTGAAGGGAACGGCGTTCTACGTCCGCTTCACCGAGGGCGTGGACGGCTGGCGCGTGGAGCCGGTCCGTCCAGACGCTGGTGAAGACCCATCTGGGTTCCGCGTCAATCGGGTTGGACCAGACATTCCTTGATGCGTGTCCGGTCGACACATGTTTCGGGTGGAGCCTGATGGGCCGAGGCCAGGGCCTTCAAACATTCCGACTTGTGACGCACCTGTGCGAGTTCTACATCGGAAACGCGTAATCCAGTCTGGGCGGTCTCGAATGCGAGGAACTTCAAGGCCGCGTCATACGTCTGCGGGATTTGGAGTTCCGCATCGCGCACGAAGTAGGTGGAACAGGAGGTCTTGCCTCCATCCGTGCCTTCAGACTCCGTGGAGAACGCATACCTGTAGAAGAGGGCGTCACCTGCCTTGACCATCGTCCGGTAGGAAGGAACCCATACGGTGGAGGTCGAATAGGCGGTGTGGGCCTTCTTGTAGTGGCCGGCGGTGAATGCAGCCTCTCCCTGCTCGTAGAGCTGTTGGGCGGACCTCTTGCGTCGAGCGAACTCCTGGGGAACAGAGGAGAGTTCCAAGTACCTCTTCATGTCGCACTGGGCATGTTTCTCCGCGGAGAGCAGCCCTTCAACGCATACGGGTACGGGACTCTCCTTCTTGGCGCAACTCGTGGTGCAGGAAATCACGAAGAGCAACGCCAACGCGCAGGACGAGGAACTCAATGTGGGACGCGGTTCCAGGTGATGCAAGTTTGATTCGGTCGGGAAGATGGGAACGCTGACGTCAAGCCGAGACACTTCATGTTTCTTGGCGAAGGTTGATGTCGTAGTAGGTACGGCGCTCGCCCTTCTTGGCGCCGGGCCTCGTGGCCCAACCTTCCCAAGCGCCCTCCTGCTGAGGGAGGGCCCGGATGTTTACGCGCACGGTGCTGTGGTCGCGCGCCACCTCGATGAGGTTGTACAGCCGGGGCACGGACTCGGGTCGGTCGTGGGTGGGGGCGCCGAAGCTGCCCGCGCCGATGACGTAAATCTGCTTCTTGGGGTCAAGATAACCCAGGACGTCCGTGCGGTTCTCGTGCACATGCCCGTGGAGCACGAGCCTCACCCCTGCTTGGCGCAACCGGCCCATGAACGCATCGCGCTGGATCTTCTCGTTGCCGGTGATGGGGTGATGCCAGACGGCCAGCTTGAGCACGGGCTCGTTCGGGGCGAGCTGTCCGTTGCGCCGCGCTTGCTCCAACTGCGTTTGCGCGGCGAGCAATCCACGCGACAAGGCCCCTTCGTGGATGTGGGAGCGCTCCTGGAAATACTCATCCACTTCCCAGGACGAGTTCATGGCCAGGAATTGCAGCCGCGTATCCGTGAACAGGGTGGGAATGCACTGCTTCTCGGGGTCGAGCGGGTATTCCTTCAACACCAAGGGATGGTGGAAGTGCTCGGAGAACGCCCTGAATCGCTCCGGGTAGCGCTTGTCGTCCCGGACGACGTAGCCTGCCCCTTGCTCCTTGTAACTGCCTGCGGGAAGCCGTTTGGGGTCAACCTGACGTTGAGGGCGCCAGTCATAGACCGACGTGTCCCAGTCCAGGTCGTGATTGCCAGGGACGATGATGCACCGGTCGGCGGACAGCTCGAACCTGTCGCGGAGGGCGGTCACGAACTCCAGCGCCTTCTTGAACTCGCCGGCGGAGGCCCGGTTGGTGATGTCCCCGGAGATGACGAGGTAGTCCAGCTTGCCTACGGCCAGATCCTCCGGATCCTGGAGGTCGGCGACCAGGGGCTGGAACAAAGTCATGGGATCCACCTCGGCGCCCACGTGCAGATCGCTCAGGTGGAGGATGCGCAGGGGACCGCTCGGGGGGACCTCGGTCTGGGCCTCCTTGATGCTGACCTTCGTTTCGAGGACGCTCTGCTCTCGCTGCCGCTGGGTGCCGACCTGGAGGCCCTGAATGGCCCGATCCAGTGAGGCGTTCTTCGCACCGGCCATCAGGGACGTGCGCTGGTCGCACAGGGAGCAGACGATGTCTTGCAGGCCCTTGGCGCGCCGCTGGTTCACGATCTGCTCGGCGAAGATGTGACCGCAGGGGCATTGGACCGCGAGGTGGCTCTCGAAGGTCACGCCCTGCTCCTGCAGATGGGTGGTCACGAACCGGGTGAAGAGTGCTTGCCGGGCGGGGGGCGTGCTCGTCTCGAAGTAGAGCTCGAGTCGCGCGATGCCTCGGGCTTGTTGATCCGCGCGTTGCAGCTTGCGCAACCCCGACACGTCCTGGCCGGGCTCACCGAACTCGGCGCGATCCCCCCAGAGCCGCATGGCGCCGAAGCCCCGGCTCGTGGCGAGCGCCGCCACGAGCGAGGCGTAGATGTTCTCAATAGGACCGGAGAACTCATAGGCGGCCGATGCGGCGTGGGTCGGCCCCACGCCCGATTCCGAGGGCGCGTGGACGAAGAGCGAAGGGAAGACGAGCAGACCCTGATGCCGCAGGCAGATGCCGTGCTGCAGCAGCAGCTCGACGACGCAGTCGAGCACCATGAGTTCCTGATCTCGGCGCAGACGCTCCTTGGGCCGGATGCGCGGGAGCTGGCGGGCGGTGGAGAAGTCGGCCACGTTGATCGCGGGAACACCGTTGAGATTCTCCCGGGCCGCGACGATGAGGGAGTTCGCGTAGCGCTCCACCTGCTCGATCTCCAGCACGAGCGCATGGGTGCCATCCGCCAGACGGGTGTCCGCGAGCATGCCTTGCCGGCCGAGCTGCTCCACGACGGCGCGCAGGGCCTCCGGGTCCGCCGCCTCGGGGCGGGTATCACGCAGCTCCCGCTCCAGATCCGGCAAGGTGATGACCACGCGGCGGCTCTCGCGGAGCTTCCGGATGTAACCCTGGATCTGCTCGAACAGGATGGGGTGGCTGTGGCGCGCGAGGCTGCCCCAGTCGATGGTCCGGGCGAGCTGAGTCCTCAGCTGTGACATCCCCTGACCCGTCTTCGCGCTCGTGGGGATGTAGGCGTCGGGCGCGAAGCCACACTGCCCTAGGAGCTGATGGATCGCGGGTCGATCCTCCGGTGCGTGCTCATGGTCGACCTTGGTTCCCACCAGAAGCTTGGCAGGGAGCAGCTGGGTGCCCGCCTGGGCGGTGAAGCGCTGGTTCCAGCCCTCGATCTCATCGCGCGCGGGCTTGCCTCGCCCGGGCTCCATCACCATGAGCGCGGCGGCCGTGTCCCGGAAGAAGAGCTGGTGCACGAGCCGGTATTCGCTCTGTCCGCCCATGTCCCAGAGGATGATCTCCCGGCGCTCCGCGGGCGACGGTGCTTGCTCGGGGACGAGGCGCTCCAGGGGCAGGCTCCAGATGCGCATGGCGTGGGTGGAGTCCTGTTCCTCATAGCGGTCCGCGCACAGCCGCAGCGCGAGACAGGTCTTGCCCGCGCGGCCCTCGCCCACCAGGACGACCTTGGCGCTGACGGTATGGACGGTCTGGGTCGGTGCGTGTTGCCCGAGCAATGCGTCGGTGTCGATGCGCCAGAGGTTGATGGCGCCTCTATCGGGGGCGAGGCTCGCCAACACGTCATCGGAAGAAGAGAAGCAAAGCTGGGACGATGCCACTTGCGGATACGGTACGGGCTTTCCGAAGGTCGCGACGATGTCCCAGGTGTCGGTGCGGTGCAGGAGGATGGTTCCATTCTCCGCCTTGGACGCCAGTAGGCGTCCGTCGTGGGAGAATGACACACAGAGGATGTCGTGTGTGTGCCCGTGCAAGGTCCGATCCCTTCCTTGTTGAAGGGGGTCGTGAATACGGACGACCTCGTTGCCGTGGACGATGGCGAGCTGGGTGCTTCCAGGCTGCCAGGACATGCTCAAGGCGTGAGGGGATTCGTCTCGTACCCAAGCAATGTACGTCGTCGCTCGCTCCTGCATGTCGATCAGGAAGACGCGCTGCTTGGGTGGCATGCCCGCGCAGGCAAGGAACCGGCCGTTGGAGGACCAGGTGATGCTTCTGATCGCGAACCGCTGACCGGATTTGAAGATCCACTCGGGAGATTCGAAGCCTTTTTCTGTCACGAAGCGGAGGGCGCCGTCATCAAAGCCAATCGCGAGTTGCCCTTGCGACGACCAAGCCACGGACGTGACATGGGCGCGAGTCATGACGGGGACAGGCTCCCGGCTGGCTCTTCCATTGGTCGTGGAGGAGAAGCGAAGGGTTCCAGCCGCATAGGTCACGAGCTCTCGTCCATCTGGTGAGCAGCACATGGCCGTGATCGGAGAGCCGTGGGCCCGGTTGAACCAACGAGGCATGGGCTTCTCAAGGGGTTGAAAAAACAGTTCCCCTTGTTGCACGCCGAACACGAGTTCTTGTCCTGAATGGGACCAGACGAACTGGAGGATTTGCTCTCCGCGACTGGTAAGGGACGACAAGCGGTGGATCGCGGAAGAGAAGCTCGAGGCTGGCTTCGGCGGAGAAAGAGGGGCTGGCTCCAGCGCGGAGGCAGGTGGAGCGTGAGGCGGGAACGTATCGGAGCCGCGCGGCTGTCTCTGTTTCAGGCGGAGTGTGCGTGCTGCGCCTAGGGGGTGCTCTTCCTCGCCGTCACTCGACAGGGCCCGGGGGTGAAGATGCAACTCGAGCCGTTTGTCCGCGGAGGGGTCGAGCTGCCCCACGATGTATCCATGGGGAACGAGTCCATCCGTGTCGCCAAAGAGCGAAGGTGCTTGGATGATCCGCTCGTGCTGAGAGGGCGGGGTCTTGAGCTTCCAGGGCGGCGCCCCTCCCCAACTCCCACAGAGATGTACCACGCCGCCAGGGGCCGATCCGAGCTCGCTCTGGAGCTCGGCGGACTCCTTGGCATGGAAAAGGGCAGGCGGACTGTGGGTCATCAACAGATTGAAGTCGTTCGAGCGGGACCAGTCTGCGAGGGCGCGACCGGGAACCGTGTCGAGCTGTCGAGCGGTGGGGGCGAAATGTGTCTTGCCTGCATCATCCGGTAGAAGGAAGTCCGAGTTCAGGCCAGCGATGCCCAGGCGCAGTCCGTCCTTGACGAAAGTCGCGACGAAATCTCCTGGAAGCAGACCCGGGTTCCATTCCAGGCGGTTGGCTGAGTCGTGCGTGTTTCGCCAAGCCTCGGACCAGGAAGTGAAGGGGCTCAAGGCCTGTTGGAGTGCGATTCGCGCGGCATGCTCTCGCTGGCTCCAGAAGTCCTTCTGAATCGCGAGGCTCGCGTGCCACACGTCACCTCGGAGGAGGTGGCGCTGCTTCATGGACAGGTTGGCGAGGTGGAGATCCTGGATCCCTGGCACCACGAGGAGATGCGGGTCGGAACCCAGGCTGCGCAAGTAGACCCAGAAGGACTCCAGTGCGGCATTGACGCGACTGAATTCGCGGACGCTGCCCGTGCGGGTCAGGTTTCCCGAGATCAACACGAAATCCCACGGGCCGGTCTGGCCATGCAGCCGCCGCAGATCCCGCTCGAAGAGTTCCTGGTTCTCGGGCCAGAGCCAGGGAGAGCCCTTGGGCCCCATGTGCAGGTCGGACAGGTGGAGCCAGCTCAGCCTCGTCACGGTACGCGCTCCGCGGTGGAATCAGCGCGCGGAGGTTACCAACCCTGGAGCCTCCTCAGGGATGCCGCGCGCCGAGCCAGCGCTGCACCTGGGCGAGCGCGGCGCGGCTTCCCGGCCCCTCGAAGCCCAGCGCGGCCTGCTCGGCCAGGGCCCGCGCCTGCTTCGCGTCGAGGCGGGCGTCCATCATGGCGCGCGCCAGGGCGAAGCGCGTCTGGGCCAGGTCCTCGGGCGGCACCGCGTGCGACTCGCGCAGGGCGAGCGCCCGCCGCAGGGGCACCAGGGCCTCGTGGCTCCGGCCGAGGCTCCAGAGTGCCTCGCCCTGCCCGGTGAGCGACGCGGCGAGCTCGGGGTGCTCGCGGCCCAGCGCGCGCTCGCGCAAGCCGAGCGCCCGGGTGAAGTGCTCCAGGGCCTCGGCGGCACGGCCCCGCTCCAGCAGCACCCGGCCCAGGCCGTCACACGGCGGCGCCACGTCCGGGTGCCGGGGGCCGCGCGCGCCCTCGGCGGCGGCCACCGCCCGGCGCAGCACCTGCACGGCCTCCTCGCCCGGCTCCGCGCGCAACAGGGCCAGGCCCCACGTCTCCAGGGCCACGGCGCGGAAGGGGTGGCGGGGCGGCAGGGTGCGCTCCACGATGGCCACGCCCTCGCGCAGGGTGGGGAGCGCCTCGGGCCGGCCCAGGGCGCTGAGGCTGCCGCCGAGGTTCACCAGGGCGCTGCCCACGCGCGGGTGCCCGTCGCCGAGCGTCTGGACATAGGCCCCGTGCGCGCGCCGGTACACCGCGAGCGCCTCCTCGTGGCGCCCCTGGGCCGAGAGCGTCAGCCCGAGGTGGCGCAGGAGCGAGGCGTGCTCGGGGCTCTCGGGCAGGGCGGCCTTGTCCCACTCGGCCAGGGCGTTGCGCTGCGAGGCCTCGGCGGCCACGGGGTCGCCCTGGGCGCCGTAGAGCAGGCCGTGGGCGCTCTCGAGCTGGGCGAGCAGCCGCCCCTGGCGCCGGGTGCGCACGAGCAGGGCGTGCGCCTGGTGGAACCAGTCGTGCCCGTCCTTCACGCGCGCGGCGTCGTAGGCGATGAACTGGGTGAGGGCCACCAGGGCCTCGGCGCGCACCTCGTCCAGGCCCACCTCGTCGGCCGTCCACGCGGCCTCCTGGAGCGTCTGCTCGGCGGCGGGGTCGCCGAAGCCGCGCTGCTGCTGCCCGAGCTCCAGCAGGGCCTCGGCCTTCAGGGGCGCGTACGCCTGGGCGCGGGCGGAGGCGGCCACGGGCGTGGCCACGGCGAGCCCCGCCGCGTACTGGCCGGAGATGCGCAGCGCGCGCGCCCGCGCCAGCTCCGTGTACAGGGCCTCCACCCGGGCGGCCGCGGCGGGCTCGGTGGGCGGCGGCGCGCGCTCGGTGAGCATCGCGGCCTCGTCGCAGGGGCCCAGCTCGGACAGGCCGCGCACGGCCTCCACGGCGTGCTCCACCTCGGGGCCCTCGGCCACGGCGAGCAGCGCCGTCAGGGCCTTGAACTCCGAGCGCCGGCGCTCCAGGCACGCCGTGCGCGCGGCGAAGCGCTCCTCGGAGGCGCGGCCCGTGAGGTACGTCGCCTCGCAGGCATGGCGCTGGCGCTCCACCCACGCCGAGGCGTAGCCATCCAGCGCCGTCTTCACGCTCGTCCAGGCGCTCGGGGCGTAGGGCTGGCCGGTGGCGAGGAAGGCGCGCCGCACGGCCTCTTGCCGGGGGGCGTCCCACACCCCGGTGAGCCGATCGGACAGGTGGTGGCAGAGGCCCTGGCGCTGGTTCCACTGGGTGGCGGCGCCGGCCACCACGGCCACGAGGAAGGCGGCGGCCACGGCCAGAATCACCTGGCGGGGCAGGCCCGAGCCGGGCTCCTCCTGGAGCGCGTCGAGCAGGGCCTCCATGGAGGCATGGCGCCCGGCGGGCGCGAGGCTCAGGCCCTGGCGCACCACGCGGCGCACCCACTCGGGCACGTCCGAGTCCCGGGGCGGGGCGCGCAGCTGCCCGGCGAGCGTGGCGCGGGCGAGCGCGGCGGCGCCGTGGCCCTCGAAGGCGTGCTCGCCGTACAGGGCGAAGTGCAGCGTGGCGCAGAAGCTGAACTGGTCGGCCTGGCCGGTGAGGGGCTCGTGGCGGTACTGCTCGGGGGCCATGTAGCCCGGGGTGCCCATGATGAGGCCGGCGCGGGTGACGGGCGTCTCGCGGGGCTCGCGCGTCTGCAGGTCCGCGAAGGCGTCGGCGTCCGGGGGCGGCACGGGGGCGCCGAGCAGCGCGGTGAGGTCCACGGGCACGGGGGCGCCGGGGGAGCCGGTGCCCTGCTCGCAGGCGAGCCCGAAGTCGTAGACGAGCACCCGGCCGTCATGGCCCACGAGCACGTTGTCGGGCTTGAAGTCGCGGTGGACGAGCCCCGCGGCGTGGGCGGCGGCGAGCCCCTGGCCCGCGCGGGTGAGCACCTGGAGCACCTCACGCCAGGCGCGGGGCTCCTCCTTGAGCCACTGGCGCAGGGTGCGGCCGGCCACGTGCTCCAGGGCGATGAAGACCTGGTCGCCGTGCTCGCCGATGTCGAAGACGGGCAGCACGTGGGGGTGGGACAGGCGCGCCATGGCCTGGGCCTCGCGCATGAGGCGCAGGCGGGCTTGGCTCCGGTCCGAGCCGCCGGGCAGCAGCAGCTTGAGGGCCACGCGGCGGTTGAGGTGGGGATCGAACGCGGCGTACACCTCGCCCATGCCGCCGGCGCCCAGCCGCTCGTGCACGACGTAGCGGCCCACGAGGGTGCCCGGGGGCAGGGGCTGGGGCTCCTCGGGCAGGGGGGCGGGGGCGCCCACGACGCCGGTGGGCTCGTGCTCGCCCTGGCAGAGCACCACCCGGGCGCGCTCCAGCTCCGCCTCCAGCACGTCCAGGGCGCGCGAGAGGCTCTCGCCGCCCTCGTCCCGCGGGGGCGCGCTGACCGGACCCGAGGGCTGGGACGGCTCTCCCTCGGGAGACCGTTTCAGATTCGCCATGGGGTTCCCCCTGGAAGCGCTGGACGGCGGTGGTGGGTGACGGCGTGGACGATCATGGACGGAGCGACGAGCGGCGGAGTATTGCCCCGGCGGGGGGGTAGGGCCCCGGGGAGCGGATTCGCGTGCTTCTAACGGGAGTCGGGCCCGGATGCTCGGGTGACGTGAAGCGGGTCCGGGCGGACGGATGTAGGCGCGAGAAGCGGAGGGATCAGGGCGTCTTCTCGCGGGGAACATCCCGGGCCGGGGTTTCTTCCGGAGGGCGCGGGTGAAGACCCGACTAGGGTGCCCTCATGTTTGGACGTCGGCTCCTCCATCGTGACCTGGCTCGATGCGAACACGTACCGCCTCAATGGCCGGGAGGTTCGTCAATGAAGGCGGGTGCCTGGGGGGTCGTGCTGCTGGCCGCGCTGTGCTCGGGGTGTGTCCGGGGTCCGTTCCCCGCGCCTGTGCCCGTGGAGGACGACAAGACCATTGTGTTTCCCGCGTTTCACGAGCGACCCGCCATTCCCGTGGGGACGCCAGGCGAGCATTACGCGTGGGACGGGGAACTGCTTCGCGCCGTGCTGATCGCCACCCACGATTTCCTGCCGCACAGGACCCAGGACACCCCAGGCGGGCGCCGGTTGGAGGCGCAGCGCTCCCACGTGAGCCGCCAGGGGGACGTCATCTTCGTCTACATCTACGAAGACGAAGCGTCTTGCGGTGGCGGGTATGTCTCATTGGACTCGGGCGTGCGGTACGCGATCAGCGCCGATGGCCGGATCCTTCGCCGCCTCCTCGATGGACAGCCCGATGGCGCCTTGGACGCGTGGGACGGAGACGGCGGGGTTCCCGCGAAGCCGGGTGTGGTCCCGGGCCAGGAGCCCGCTGCTCCCGCCGAACCCAGGGGTCCACTCCAGGAGGTTTCCCCTCACACGGTGGAGCCAGGTCAATAGCGCTGGCCCCCATCCGCGCGGACCGCCTGGCTCGGTGCGCCTCAACGCCTCGAGGATGAGCCTCCAAAACCGTCGCGCGCCCGCTGCTTCAAGGGTTGATGTCCGGAGGGGGGAAAGAGGGCATTCTATCCTCCGTCACGGTTCCTGGCTCCGCCTGGACGGCGGGCGATGTGGGCGCTGGAGGCGCGGAGCTTGTCCCATCGGGCTCTCCATCCAGGAGCCGCTTGAGGATGCGGCCGTCCAGGGAGATGGCGTAGCGCGCGCCGGAATGGAGCGCGGGAAGCTCCCGTCCGCAGGCCACGGGATTCTCGTCGATGCGCACGAAGAGGACGTCGCCTTATCTCATGACGCGGTAGGAATGTGCCTCTTGCCTCGCCCAGCAGGGGGTCTCCTTCCCGCCCGGCGGGAGGACGTCATCGGCGGCGAGTTGAAGCGCCCGGAGGACCCGGCCATCGAGTTCAAACCCGCCTTCGGACGCGTCCAGGTGCACGGGCACGTGCCCGTGGAACGAGGGGAAGACGATGGATGCATCCTCGGGGTGACGCTCGTCTCGAGTGACGCAGCCAAAGAGGGACAGGATGCTGGAGCACCGGTCTCTCACGCATCCGGAAAGCAGAAGTCCTGACATCACGGCGATGAGGCCATGGGACAGGCGCAGGTGACGACACACGGTCTTGGCTGGCTCAATTCGTCGTGATGTCGAATGCATCTGGACCCGTCCAGTTCACGGTGGCGATTTCCCGGCGTGACCACCTGCCTTGGCCCTCATGGGTCCACTGCAGGGGATGTCGTCCGGGGAAATGGGATTCGGATAGGGATGATTGTGCAGCACGAAGACATAACCCAGACTGTCGCGTGGATGGCGTGGATCATCGACGCGAGGAGGGAGATCACATCTCCGGATGGTTGGATCTCCCTGAAGCGTACTCATCGCGAGCATGCTCAACTCATACTGATTGTCGGGCGTATGGTAGATCCAAGCACGGTATTCCGTGGACAATCGCCATCGCAATTTGAAGTCCGGGTCGCTGGGCCGACCGGCGAGTGCATGGGGCTTGCCTGGGATGAGGGGGCACGCGGCCAGCAGTGCATCCGAGTAGTTGGAATAGGGGCCAAAGCCGGGCATGGGTCCGGGAACGCTGTCCAAAGACTCCCCCGCGGCGGGTTGCGCTACACCCGGTATGGAGCGCGGGCCCGAGCAACCTAGCAAACAAGCCAAGCTCAACAACCGCAGGGGGCGCGTGCGGATTTTCAATGGAGTCCTCGTCGAGACCACGCTCCTGATGCGCTGGTTGGAAGGCTATCACGTGCTGCTCTCGGTCGAGCCCGGGAACCCCACCCTGTTCAGTACGTGATGGTGGCCGCCCCTCCGCTTCGGGTCTAGGCTGCGCCCCCTTTTTCTCCGTCCCGAGGATTCGCGGTGACCCGACCGAGCCTTTGCTGCCTCGTGCTCCTGCTGACGAGCGCGCTGTCCCTCCCCGCCCGTGCCCAGGACGCGGGAACGCCCCTGCCCGCGGATGCGGGCACGCCTCCGCCGCCTCCGGGCTGGTGGGACGTCAACGCGCCAGGCTTCCCCGCCACCGAGGTGCCACTCGATGTCACCGAGGGCACGTGGATGAGCCTGGACGTGAGCCCCAAGGGCGACGAGCTCGTCTTCGACCTGCTGGGGGACCTCTACGTGCTGCCCCTCGCGGGCGGTGAGGCGCGGGCGCTCACCAGCGGTCCCGCCTGGGACATGCAGCCGCGCTACAGCCCGGACGGCCAGTCCATCGCCTTCACGAGCGACCGTGGCGGCGGGGACAACTTGTGGATCATGAAGCGCGATGGCTCCTCGCCCATCGGCGTCACCCAGGAGTCCTTCCGGCTGCTCAACAGCCCCGCCTGGTCCCCGGATGGCCAGTACCTCATCGCGCGCAAACACTTCTCCTCGCGGCGCTCGCTCGGCGCGGGGGAGATCTGGATGTACCACCGCTCGGGCGGGGACGGCGTGCAGCTCACCACCCGGCCCAATGACCAGAAGGACGTGGGCGAGCCCGCGTTCTCCCCCGATGGCCGGTATGTCTATTACAGCCAGGACGTCACTCCGGGCGGCGTGTTCGAGTACAATAAGGACCCGAACGGGGAAATCTATGTCATCCAGCGGCTGGACCTGGACTCGCGCGAGACCGAGCGGTTCGTGTCCGGCCCCGGAGGCTCCATCCGGCCCACGCCCTCGCCGGATGGCCAATCCCTGGCGTTCATCCGCCGGGTGCGCAACAAGAGCGTGCTGTACGTCGCGGACGTGACGAGCGGCGCCGAGCGGGCCCTCTACGACGGGCTCGACCACGACATGCAGGAGACGTGGGCCATCCACGGCGTCTACCCGGCCATGGCGTGGACCCCGGACAACACGTCGCTCGTGTTCTGGGCCGGGGGCAAGCTGTGGCGCATCGACGTGGCCACCCAGAAGCTGACGCCCATTCCCTTCCACGTGAAGGGCTCGCGCACCGTCTTCGAGGCCCTGCGCTTCGCCCAGCAGGTGGCGCCCGACACCTTCCCGGTGAAGATGCTGCGCTGGGTGCAGGTGTCGCCCCAGGGCAACCAGGTGGTGTACCAGGCGCTCGGCCACCTCTACGTGCGCGAGCTGCCCCACGGCACGCCCCGGCGGCTCACGACGCAGACGGAGCACACGGAGCTGTACCCGGCGTTCTCCCGGGACGGCAAGAGCATCGTCTACACCACCTGGGACGACGAGAAGCTGGGCACCGTGCGCGTGGTGCCGGTGACGGGCGGCGAGGGCCGGGTGGTGTCCACCCGTCCCGGGCACTACGCCGAGCCCGCGCTGTCTCCGGATGGGCGCTCGGTCGTGTACCGGGCGCTCGGCGGCGGCTACCTGCGCACGGGCCTGCACTCCCGGGCGCGGGGCCTGTTCGTCCAGGCGCTCGCGGGGGGCGCGCCGCGGCTGCTCACCAAATCGGGCGAGTCCCCGCACTTCGGCGCGGGCTCGGACCGGGTGTACTTCCTCACGGTGGAGCAGCGGGACAAGGACGACGAGCGCGCGCTCAAGAGCATGGCGCTGCGGGGAGACGAGCCGCGCACGCACCTGGTGAGCGACGAGGCGACGGAGTACCGGGTGTCTCCAGACGAGAAGTGGGTGGCGTTCCGGGAGAACTTCAATGCCTTCCTCATGCCGCTGCCGCGCGGGGCGAGCGGCGCGGTGGCCAGTCCCGAGACCCGGGCGCTGCCCGTGGCGCGCGTGTCCCGGGACTCGGGCGAGTGGCTGCACTGGTCGGGGGACGGCAAGCGCCTGCACTGGGCGCTCGGGCCGGAGCTCTTCACGCGCGAGCTCAAGAGCAGCTTCGCCTTCCTCGCGGGCACGTCCCAGCCCGTGGACGAGCCGCCGCGGCAGGGGCTCGCCATCGGCTTCCAGGCGAAGAAGGACGCGCCCACGGGCACGGTGGCGCTGGTGGGCGGCCGCGTCATCACCCTGAAGGGCGACGAGGTGCTGGAAGACGGCGTGGTGGTGGTGCGGGGCGACCGGCTGGTGGCGGTGGGGCCGCGCGCCGAGGTGAAGGTGCCCGAGGGCGCGCGGGTGGTGGACGTGCGCGGCAAGACGCTGATGCCGGGGCTCGTGGACGTGCACTGGCACGGCCCCATGGAGGACGACGGCATCCTTCCCGAGCAGAACTGGAAGCTTTTGGCCTCGCTCGCCTTCGGCGTGACGACGGTGCACGACCCGTCCAACGACACGGCCGCCATCTTCGCCACGAGCGAGTGGGTGCGCGCGGGCGGCATGCTCGGGCCGCGCGTGTTCTCCACGGGCACCATCCTCTATGGCGCCGCGGGAGCGTTTCGCGCGCCCATCGACACCCTGGAGGACGCGCGCTCGCACCTGCGGCGCATGAAGGCGGTGGGGGCCTTCAGCGTGAAGAGCTACAACCAGCCCCGGCGTGACCAACGCCAGAAGGTGCTCCAGGCGGCGCGCGAGCTCGGGATGATGGTGGTGCCCGAGGGCGGCTCGCTCTTCCACCACAACCTGAGCATGGTGGTGGACGGGCACACGGGCGTGGAGCACTCGCTGCCCCAGTCCCGGCTCTACGAGGACGTGCGGCGGCTGTGGGCGGGCACGCGCGTGGGCTACACCCCCACGCTCATCGTGGCCTACGGCGGCATCATGGGGGAGAACTACTGGTACGACAAAACCCACGTCTGGGAGGACGAGCGGCTGCTCGCGTACGTGCCCCGGCGCATCGTGGACGAGCGCAGCCGTCGGCGCGTCACGGCACCGGACGAGGAGTACAGCCACGTGCACACGGCCAAGGAGGCCAAGGCCCTGTTGGACCGGGGCGTGAGCGTGCAGCTCGGCGCGCACGGCCAACGCGAGGGCCTGGGCGCGCACTGGGAGCTGTGGATGTTCCAGCAAGGGGGCATGACGCCCCTGGAGGCGCTCCGGGCCGGCACGCTCTCCGGCGCGCGCTACCTCGGCCTGGACAAAGACATCGGCTCCTTGGAGCCCGGCAAGCTCGCGGACCTGCTGGTGCTGGACGCCAACCCCCTGGAGGACCTGCGCCAGAGCCGCGCCATCCGCTTCACCATGGTGGGCGGCCGGCTGTATGACGCTCGCACGCTCGACGAGGTGGGAGGCGCGGGCCGCGCGCGCGCGCCCCTGTACTTCCAGAGGGAGGGCCAGCAGACCTGGGGCCCCGCCTCCGCCTGGGGCAACCACCAGGATTGACGCGGCGCATCCCCGCCGCGCGGGTGATCCGGGAGGGGGGGTGGAAACTTCCCCTCTCAAAACCCGATAATCCGCCGAACGGACTTTTCCCGTCTTGGGACGGGCCCCTTTCGTCGGAGACCTCGGATGACCGTGCCTGTCAGTGGAAGTGGAAGTGCCGCGGCGGCAGCGGCGGCGGAAGCGGCACGGCGGGCGGCGGCGGAGGCGGCGCGCAAGGCGGCGGAGGAAGCCGCGCGCAGGGCGGCGGAAGCGGCGCGTCAGGCCGCCGAGGCGGCGCGCAAGGCGGCCGAGGCCGCGCAGCGGGCGGCGGCGGAGGCGGCGCAGAAGGCCGCCGAGCAGGCCAAGGTCGCCGAGCAGGCCAAGGCCACCGCGAAGCAGTCCGTGGAGCAGGCCAAGGCCATCGACCCCCAGGTGGACCCGGCGGGCGCGAAGAAGGCCATCGGCGAGTCGCAGAAGGCCACCAAGGAGGCCGCGGCGCAGCGCACGGCGGCGGAGCAGGCCCAGAAGGCCGCGGAGCAGGCGCGGCAGACGGCGCAGGCGGCCACCAAGGAGGCCTTCAAGAAGACCAACGAGGCCAACGCCGCCGCCAAGGCCGAGGGCAAGCCCGAGCCCTTCCCGCGCAACGAGGCCCAGCAGCGCACGGCCTTCGATCCGCTGCGCGCCGACGACACGAAGCTCGGCAACTCCCAGGCCGCGCCCTCCAAGGAGATGCAGGCCAAGCTCGACGCGGACCGCGACTACGCGCGGCTCACGCAGCGCCCCGAGACGCGCCAGGCGCTCGACACGCTGGGCGTGAAGGACGGCAGCGGCCTGAAGATGCTCGGCGAGCAGGTGTCGCGCTCGGCCGAGGGCAAGGGCGTGGACGCCACCACGGACAAGCGGCTCGCCGAGGCGCAGAAGACGGTGAAGCCCGAGGCGCTCTCGGAGATCCTCCAGTCCGCCGGCAAGGCCGCGGGCGAGGGGGGCAAGGCCCTCGCCGAGCCCGAGCTGGCCAACGCCATCGCCCGGGGCAAGACGCCGCGGGACGCGAACCTGACCCTCAAGGCGGGCGAGCTGCCGCCGGAGACGAAGGCGAACCTGGAGCGCGTGGGCGTCTCGCCCAAGGATTACGCCGCCGCGAAGCCCGAGGCCCAGCGGGCCCTGGACGCCGCGGGCCAGGCCGCTGGCGACAACAAGCCCGCCGAGGCACTCGACAAGCTGCGCGAGGCCTCCACCCACGGCGCGCGCACGCTGGCGGAGACGGGCGTGGAGACGCTCGCCCGCAACCAGCCGCCGGGGCTCGGCCGCGACCTGCTGTCCGACCCCGCCGTCGCCAAGAAGGCGCTCGACGACGCGGGCACCCGCGACGCCCTGGGCCAGGTGCTCGGCGGCGAGCCCCAGGCCCGCCTGGAGGGCCTCGAGAAGCTCACGCGCGATGACGGCCTGCGCGACACGGCCCTCGATGCCGCGAGCAAGGATCCCTCTCTCCAGCAGACGCTGCGCGAGGTGGGCCTCAAGGGCGCGGACCTGAAGACGCTGGGCGAGGGCGCCGCGGACGTGCTCGACGCCGTGCGCGAGCTCCAGCCCGGCGGAGACACCCAGAAGGCGCTCGAGTCGCTGAGCCACGCGCTCGAGGCGGCCCCCGACCTGGCCCAGGGGGACGTGGCCAAGAAGCTGCTCGACTCGGCCGCCAAGACGCTGCCGGACATGGCCAAGGAGCTGCTCTCCAATCCCCAGGTGCGCGAGCAGGTGCTCGCCGGGGGCGCCGCGGCGCTCGACGCCGTGGGCAAGCTCGGTGGGGGCCAGGCGCTCGAGGGCCTCGCGTCCCTGGCGCAGAACGAGAAGCTGCGCGGCGCGGTGGCGGGCGTCGTCGGCAAGTCCCAGGAGCTCAAGGCGGCGCTGGACAAGGTGGGCCTGGAGCCCAAGGACCTGCTGTCCCTCAAGGACGCGCTCCCGTCCGTGCTCGACGCCGCCCAGAAGGTGGGCCAGAAGGACTTCGCGGGCGCGCTCGACAGCATGCGCGAGGCGCTCCAGCAGGGCGGCCCCCTGAGCGAGAAGATGCTCGGCAAGCTCGCCGATCAGCTCCCCGACTCCATGGGCGTGGGCAAGCGGCTGCTCCAGGACCCGGCGGTCATCAACGAGCTCATCCACAACGATGAGGCCTTCGCCTCCGCCAAGGACCTGTTCACCGAGGGCAAGACGCTGGAGGGCGTGAGCGGCCTGCTCGCCAACGACAGCCTGCGGGGCGCGGTGCTCGACGTGGTGGGCAAGGAGCCCGCCGTCCAGGAGAAGCTCGCGTCCGTGGGCCTCTCGGTCGACGACCTCAAGCAGGCCGGAGACGCGGCGCCGCACCTGTTCGAGGCCGGGCGCGCGCTGCTCGAGGGCGGCCCGGACATTGAGACCGCGCTGAGCGAGCTGGGCCAGGCGGCCGACGCGGCGCCGGAACTGCTCGCGAAGCTGGG
Organism: Archangium primigenium; assembly: GCF_016904885.1. Lineage (NCBI taxonomy): Bacteria > Pseudomonadati > Myxococcota > Myxococcia > Myxococcales > Archangiaceae > Melittangium > [Archangium] primigenium. The sequence goes on along the minus strand of NZ_JADWYI010000001.1, from coordinate 558,981 downwards.
CGGGAAGATCGCCGAGAAGATGCCCGAGCCCATGAAGGAGAAGCTCTCCCAGCTGGGCATCACCCCCGAGCACCTCAAGGAAGCGGGCGCGGCGCTGCCCCACCTGGTCAACGCGGCCCAGTCCTTCGCCAACGGCGATCTCCAGGCGGCGCTCGCCTCCATCGGCCAGGCGCTCAAGGGCTCGCCCGAGATCGTCTCCACGATGATCAGCACGGTGGGCGAGAAGCTGCCGGACGGGCTGCTCAAGGACGTGCTCACCGACAAGGCGCTGGTGAAGGAGCTCGTGACGAACGAGGACCTGCACACGTCCATCGGTCAGCTGCTCAGCGGCACGCCCGAGGGCCTCCAGGAGGGCCTGCGCGGCATCTCCGCGAACGAGCCCGCGATGACGGCCGTGGCCGACTCGCTGTGGAAGAACGAGGGCCTGCGCACGCAACTGGAGCGCGTGGGCTTCACCTCGGCGCAGGACCTGGCGGACGCGGGCGGAGCGCTCGATGACGTGATGACGCTCAAGGACGCGCTCACCGGGGACCCCGTGGACGTGAAGGGCGCCATCGACGCGGGCCTGAACATCCTCAACGCCCTGCCCGAGGGGCTCAAGCAGCGCATCGGCGACGCGCTCACCGACAAGCTCAAGCTGCCGCCGGGCCTGTCGGACATGGTGCTCAACAGCGCCGAGGCCATCCAGGATCCCGAGGTGCGCGAGCACCTGAGCGGCGCGGTGCAGGCCTTCGCCGCGGGCAACGTGCAGGACTTCGTCTCGGAGCTGGGCGCCGTGGGTCAGAAGCTGGCCGACGACCACAAGGAGCTGGCCACCGGCTTCCTGGACATGATGGGCAAGCTGCCTGGCAGCGTGGGCCGCTTCTTCGGCGACCCGGAGCTCAACGCGGCCCTGGTGGAGTCGGGCGCCGTGTCCGAGGTCTTCCAGGCCACGCAGAAGTTGGCCGACGGCGACATCATGGGCGCGCTGGGCGACCTGATGGCGGGCGCGGGCAAGGTGATGGAGTACGGCGACAACTTCGAGATCAACGGGCCCGTGTTCGGCAAGCCGCACGTGGAGCTGCCCTTTGGCGCCGAGGGCATGGAGATGGTGGGCCGCATGGCCACCCAGTTCGTGGAGGCCCTGCCCGAGTCGGTGAAGAAGGAGCTGCAGACGAAGATCGCCGAGACGGTGGCGCGCGCGGGAGGCTCGGCCATTCCGGGCGGCAGCATCATCAGCGCCATCGGCGACGGCATCGATCTGGTGGACGAGCTGGGCAAGGACGACAAGGACTGGGTGGCCATCGGGCTCAAGGGCGCCGAGGTGGCGCTGGACCTGGCGGGCACCATCCCGGCGCTCGGCGGCATCACGGCGCCCCTGCGCACCATCGTGGGCACCATCGACGCCATCCACGACATCGGCTCGACGATCAGCGACGCGAGCAGCTTCGGCAACGAGTTCGCCTTCGGCGCCCCGGCGTAGCCGCGGGGCCGGCCCTACTTCCGGCCGCGGATGAAGGCCACGGCGCGCGCCGTCTTCTGGGCCTCCGTGCCGCTGACCTCCAGCAGGCGGTCGGCGGGCACGCCCTGGAAGAAGGCGCGCACCGTGTCCTGGGCCCGCTGGACGAAGACGTCGTAGTCCGCGTCCTGCATGCCCATCTTGAGGGCCCGGGCGCGCTCGTTCTGCATCTGGTCGAAGGCGTAGATGAGCGCCGCGGGCTGGATGCCGTAGGCGGTCCACGTGACGCTGTGCAGGGCCAGCCGCGTGTGGCCCGCGGCGAGCGTGTCGAGCGCCGCCTGGTAGTAGGGCCCCATGCGGGGGTCGGGACCCGGGCTGTTGAGCTTGAGCAGCGCCTCGCGGGCCTCGGGGTCCTGGGACATCACGCGCGCGATGTCCGTCTGGAGCACCAGGTGCAGGTCCGCCTGGGCGGCCGCCTGCCGCATCCACGACGTGGGCGCGTTGATGGGCGAGGCATCGAACAGCACGATGAAGCGGCTCATGGCGTCAGCTCCCGTCGCGTGAAGGCGTGCCCGCGAGCATACACGGGCCCCGGGGCTCACCAGCCCAGGGTCTGGATGAACTTGCCGATCTCGTCGGCCATGGCCCGGTGGGAGTTGGCGGTGGGGTGCCAGTCTTCCCCGTAGGGCCCGGTGGGGATGGGCGTATAGGCGAAGTAGTGCACCCGGGGGTCGCCCAGCGAGGCCACCATGTCCGAGGTGTACTTCTGCATCTTCGTCCAGTGCTGGCGGTCCTTCGGGTAGTTGTCGTTCATCATCGGGCCCACCGAGCAGATGATGTGCGCCGAGGGGTAGTAGCCGCGCAGCCGCTGGACGAACTTCGCGTACGTCTCCTTGAAGGGCCCGGGCTCGGGCGTGGTGGGCAGGTCGTCCTCCGGGTTGATGACGTTGAAGTCGTTGTTGCCCAGGTTGATGATGACGATGTCCGGCACGAAGAGGGAGAAGTCCCACACGGACGCCTCGTCGTCCGGGAGGATGCGCCCGTAGCGGTCCGGGTAGGTGCCTTCCGTGGCGCCCGTGTTGTTGCGGTACATGCCCGTGCCGGAGATGCACGAGTGCATCACCTCGGCGTCGAAGCGCTGGCCCAGGAACGCGCCATACGCCTGGGAGATGTCCTCGTTCTTCGAATTGAAGCCCGTGTTGGGCTCGGTGTACTTGTTGCTGGTGTTGATGCTCGCCTCGTTGCCGTAGCCGCACGAGATGGAGTCCCCGACGATCTCCAGGCGCCGCTCGGGGCGGGGCGGCGGGTCCAGGAGGATGCCCTGGAGGCCCACGCCGATGAAGCGCACGGGGCCCACGTAGGCCTCGGTGCGCTTGACGATCTCGATGGTGTGCTCGCCCGCCTTGAGGTTGCGCGCGCCCCGGAGCATCTGGGCCTTGCCCGGCACGAGCTGGACCTTGGCCTCCGTCTCCCCGTCGACGATGACGTTGACCCAGTTGGTGTGCTCCGGGCCGCCCGTGCCCTGGTCCTCGAAGGCCACGTCCACGCCGGTGCAGTTGCAGCGAAAGCGCACGGACGTGCCGGGAAACGCCCAGACGGGGCCCTCCTCGGAGAGGGTGAAGTCCATGCGCCCGCTGTACTGCAGCTGCGGCTCGTACGCGGAGTAGTCGTACCAGGCGGTGAAGGGCTCGCAGCTGCTCAGGACGAGTCCGAGCGCCAGGGCGAGCCAGGCGAGGGGAGGTCGGTGCATGGGGGGTGAGTATCGCAGGCCGAACCAGGGCTTGCGAGGCGGCGCGCCGGGGACGAGAGTGGGCCCCGCGCCGTAGCCCCCTTCCTGCTTCCTGGAGTGTCGCCGTGTCCGCAGCCCTTCCGCTCTCCGCCGCCCTCTTGTCGCTGCTCACCGCCACGCCCAAGGCTCCGGTCCGGGCGGAGGCGCCCCGGGCGAGCGCGGGTCCCTCGTTCCAGGTGGCCGAGCGGCTCATCGGCGCCGCGCTCACCGAGGGCCATGCCTACACGCGCCTGGCGGAGCTCACCGACGGCGTGGGCCAGCGGCTGTCGGGCTCCGAGGGCGGGGAGGCCGCGGTGGCCTGGGCGAAGAAGGCCTTCGAGGCGGACGGGGTGACGGTGCGGCTGGAGCCGGTGAAGGTGCCGCACTGGGTGCGCGGCGAGGGGCGCGGGCGGGTGCTGGCGAGCGAGCGCACGCGGGGCCACGCCCTGGCGCTGCTCGCCCTGGGGGGCAGCGTGGGCACCCCCGAGGGCGGCCTCACCGCCGAGGTCATCGAGGTGCGCTCGCTGGAGGAGGTGGCGGCGCTGGGGGACAAGGCCAAGGGCAAGGTGGTGTTCTTCAACCACGACATGGCGCAGCCGCAGGACTACGGGCGCGCGGCGGGCCTGCGCACCCGGGGCGCGTCGGCGGCGGCGAAGGTGGGCGCGGTGGGCATGCTCATCCGCTCGCTCTCCACGGCGTCCCTGCGCACGCCCCACACCGGCGCCATGTCGTACGACGAGAGCGCCCCGCGCATCCCGGCCGCGGCCGTGTCCGTGGAGGACGCGGAGCTCTTGCACCGCCTGCTCGCCGGGGGCCCGGTGAAGGTGGAGCTCGTGCTCGGGTGCCAGACGCTGCCGGACGCGGACTCCTTCAACGTGGTGGCCGAGGTGAAGGGCCGCGAGAAGCCGCGCGAGGTGGTGCTGCTCGCCGCGCACCTGGACTCGTGGGACGTGGGCACCGGGGCGCACGACGACGGGGCCGGCGTGGTCATGGTGATGGAGACGGCGCGGCTGCTCGCGAAGCTGGAGCGCGCGCCCCGGCGCACGGTGCGCGTGGTGCTCTACGCGAACGAGGAGAACGGCCTGCGCGGCGGCCGGGCCTACGCCGAGGCGCACGCGGCGGAGCTGGGCGAGCACGTGGCGGCGCTGGAGATGGATGGCGGCGGCGGCAAGCCCCTGGGGGTGGTGTTTCGCGCCGGGGCGGGCGCGCGCGAGCTGCTCACCCCCTGGATGAAGCCGCTCGAGGCCCTGGGCGCCGACACCTTCCTCCCGGGTGATGCGAGCGGCGCGGACATCTCCCCGCTGATTCCCGCGCGGGTGCCCTTCGTGGGCCTGCGCGTGGACGCGAGCCGCTACTTCGACGTGCACCACTCGGAGGCGGACACCCTGGACAAGGTGGACCCCAAGGACCTGGCGCACAGCACCGCGGCGCTCGCGTGGCTGAGCTACGTGCTGGCCGAGGTGCCCGGCGTGCTCGCCCGTCCCGAGGCCCCCGCGAGCCCCAAGCCGTGAGCGATCATCCGGAGCTGGAGAAGCAGCGCGGCTCGCGCAAGGGCCGGCTCGCCCCCGAGCAGCGCGAGGCCCTGCTCCAGGCCTTCCAGGCGGTGCGCGAGCACGTGCACGCCTCGGGGCCCGAGGAGTCGAGCCCCGTCTTGTCCCAGGGCTGGGTGGACCGGCGGCGCCTGGTGTTGGTGGACCTCTTGCTCACCGTCTGCGAGGAGGTCCTGCGGGGCGAGACGCTGGGCGCGCGCGAGGTGGCCGAGCGGATGCACCCGGTGCTGGTGGCCGCGCAGGAGATCACCCCCGGGTATTCGCTCGGCAAGGCGGCGGCGCTGGTGCTGGAGGCGCTGGAGGAGGGTGAACCAGGGCTGGAGGTGGACTGAAGTCCCGCCTATCCTCGGGGGCCGAGGGGAGAACACATGGCCACACCGGAGGACAGCCGCAACGCGCGGGCGCGTGACTTCATGGCGCTGATGAACCGGCTGCGCATCGTCGAGGACGAGGCGGCGGAGAACGCGCTGCTCGATGAGCTGACCCGGCCGGGCGCGCCGCTCATCCTGTCCTTCGTGAACGCGCACGCGGTGAACCTGGGCTGGAAGCAGCCGGGCATGCTGGACGGGTTGATGCGCTCGGACATCCTGCTGCGCGACGGCATCGGGGTGAAGCTGGGCCTGCGCGCCTTCCACCGCCGCTACGGGCTGAACATGAACGGCACGGACTTCATCCCCCGGCTGGCGCGCGCGTACGCGGGCCGACGCGTGGCGCTCTTCGGCACGCGCTCGCCCTGGCTCGACAACGCCCGGCGCGCGCTGGAGGGCTGGGGGCTCACCATCGTGGCCTGCCACGAGGGCTTCGATCCGCCCGAGACCTACCTGCGGCTGGCCGCCGAGACGAAGCCGGACCTCATCCTCATGGCCATGGGCATGCCCAAGCAGGAGGAGGTGTCGGTGAAGCTGCGCGACGCCCTCACGCACCCGGTGCTCATCGTCAACGGGGGCGCGGTGCTCGACTACATCGGCGGCAAGGTGCCCCGCGCGCCCCGGGTGATGCGCCAGACGGGCCTGGAGTGGTTGTTCCGCCTGGCGGTGGAGCCGCGGCGGCTCTTCGGTCGCTACGTCGTGGGAATTCCCGTCTACTTCGCTCACGTGGCGGAGGTTCGTTGGAGCCACGAGGGCCGAGCGGCGAGCGGGCAGGCGGAGCCCTGAGGCTCGCTGTCCGGGCGAGCGCGTGGGGCTCTTGTCGGCCCTCGGGAATTCTGCGTTGCTAATGCGGACATGGATTCAGCCAAAGCCGCCCATCAAGCCTTTTTGCGGACGAAGACCTTTGGAGCCCTGGACGGGCTCCGGGCGCTCGCGATCCTCGCCGTGGTGCTCTACCACGTGCTTGAGGCGCGCGAGGGACTGGTGGGCCGCTTCTACCTGAGCGTCTCGCTGTTCTTCGCCATCAGCGGCTTTCTCATCACCACGCTCTTGCTGCGCGAGCGGGATCAGACGGGCACCATCTCGCTGAGGGGCTTCTACGCGCGGCGCTCGCTGCGCATCTTCCCGCTCTACTACGCGGTGTGCGCGCTCTACATCGTGCTCGTGTTCTTCATGGAGCACGACCCCGTGGTGCGCGGGGCCTTCTTCGACAACGTGCGCTACTACCTCACGTACACGTCGAACTGGTTCGTCAAGCTGGACGAAGGCCGCATCATCTTCTACTTCGCCTGGAGCATGGCCACCGAGGAGCAGTTCTACCTGCTGTGGCCCTTCGTGGTGCGCTACTTCAAGAGCACCTGGGGGCCGGTGGTGTTCATGTCGGGCCTGCTCGCGCTGGGCCTGTTCGCCGGCTGGGGCGTGAGCTCGGGCTTCCTCGACGCGCGCCTGCTCTGGGTGCGCATCATGTCCAGCATCTCCATCTCCATCTGCATGGGCTGCCTGTCCGCGTACCTCACGCACTACGAGCGGCCCTTCGCGGCGACGTGGAAGGTGCTCGGCCAGGTGTGGAGCGTGCCGGTGCTGGTGGCGGTCGTCACCGCGGCCATCTGGAACCACGACACGCCGCTGTGGCTGTCCTCGCTCCTGCTCACGCTCACGGTGGTGGCCATGTGCATCCGGCCCCAGCACGTGTTCGCGCCGTTCGTGGACCACAAGTGGCTGCGCTACATGGGCTCCATCACGTACGGCATCTACCTGCTGCACATGATCGCGCTCAACATCGTGCGCCGCGTGGTGCCCGTCCACAACCTGTGGCTCTACTACGTGCTGACCATCGCCCTGAGCGTCGTGATGGCCACGTTCAGCTTCCGCTACTTCGAGAAGCCCTTCCTCAAGCTCAAGAACCGCTTCGACTGGCGCGACCAGAAGAAGGCCCAGCCCGCGGCTCAGCCCGTGGTCCCGGCCAACCCCGGCTAGCGCGCCCCTCAACAGGAGACCGACCGTCATGACCACCCCCGAGCGCGCCCCCATGCTGCTGACGATGGCCGATTACTACGGCACGCTGGCCGCGGCGCGCAGCCTGGGCCGGCTGGGCATCCCCATCACCATCGCCGAGTCCAAGCTGCTCGCGCCCGCCCGGTGGAGCCGCTACGTGACGCGCCGGGTGGAGTGTCCGGACGTGGGGGACTCGGACGCGTTCCTGGAGTGGCTCCTGCGCTTCGGGCAGAAGAACCCCGGCCACGTGCTCTACCCCACGAGCGACGACATGGCCTGGCTCTTCGCGCTGCACCGCGACGAGCTCGCGCCCCACTTCCGCATGTACCAGCCGCCCGTGGACGCCATCTACGGCCTGCTCAACAAGCAGCGGCTGCACGACCTGTGCAAGGACGTGGGCCTGGACACGCCGCAGACGTGGTTCCCCGAGGACGAGGCGGGCCTGGAGCGCGTGGCGGCCGAGGCGCGCTTCCCCGTGCTGCTCAAGCCCCAGACGCAGATCCTCTTCGAGAGCCACGTGAAGGGCTCGCAGGTGGAGCGCGCGAGCGAACTCTTGCCGCGCCACCGCGAGTTCCTGGAGAAGAACCGCTACGGGCGCAAGCTCCTGGCGTACGACGCGCGGGCCAACCGGCCCATGGTGCAGGCATTCCACGCCGAGGCGGCGCAGAACATCTTCAGCCTGAGCGGCTTCGTGGACCGCACGGGCGAGCTGTTCGTGGCCCGCGGGGCGCTCAAGGTGCTGCAGCGGCCGCGCAAGCTCGGCATCGGCCTGTGCTTCGAGGAGGTGCCGGTGGACGTGGAGCTGGCGGAGAAGGTGCGCCAGCTGTGCAAGAAGCTCGGCTACTTCGGCACCTTCGAGGTGGAGTTCATCCGCGCCGGGGGCCGGCAGCTGCTCATCGACTTCAACCCGCGCTTCTACAGCCAGATGGGCTTCGACATCGCGCGGGGCATGCCGCTGCCGCTCTTCGTGTACGAGGCGGCGTGTGGCCATGAAGCGCAGCTGGCCGAGGTGGCGCGCGCGGCGCTCGCGTGGAAGGGCGGGGGCCAGTACATCTACTGCCACCGGGGCATCTTCGAGCTGCTCCTGCGCGCGCAGGGGCTCTCGGGTCGGCTGTCCTCGAACGAGGTGACGCACTGGCGCGAGTGGTACGCGCGCAACCGCGAGCGCGCCGTGGACGCCGTCATGGACCCGGGCGACTGGGTGCCGTGGATGGTGGACGTGGCCATGCACCTGCGCTCCTACGCGCGCCACCCCAAGGGCTTCATCCGGACGATGGTGCTGGACCGGTAGGGCTGGACCGGTAGGGCCGTACCCGCCCGGATGTCATGGGCGTGTCACGGAAGCAGCCAGGGGGCCAGGGGGATGCATCGCCGGCCTCCGGCTACGCGGGTCTTTCCTGTATGCTGCCGGGCACCTGCTCACCGCTCCCGATGGCCCCGCCCCCCGGCGGACCGCCGGCTCGGCTCTTCATGGAAGGCGCATGTCCCTGTTCCGCTACCCCGAGGATCGCATCCCCGTCCTGATGTTCGCGACCGTGTTCGCGTTGGACCTGACGGTGTACTTCCAGGCCAGCTCCTGGTGGTTGCCCGTCCTCTGGTTCGGCCTGGGGATCATCCCCAAGGGGTGGATCAGCTCCTGGAACCACCACCACCAGCACCTGACCATGTTCAAGCACGCGCTGCCCAACCGGCTCTTGGAGATCGTCTTCGGCTTCCAGACGGGCGTCACGTCGCACGCGTGGTTCCTGCACCACGTGGTGGGCCACCACCGCAACTACCTGGACCAGGAGAAGGACGAGTCCACGTGGAAGCGGCCGGACGGCACGGTCATGGGCGAGCTGGAGTACTCGCTCAAGACGTCGCTCACCGCCTACCCGCGCGCCTTCAAGGTGGGCTGGGAGCAGCCGCAGCAGAAGAAGGCGCTGCGCCTCTTCGTGAGCATGGCGCTCCTGCACGTGGCGCTGCTCGGCGTGCTCTTCTGGCACAACTGGTTCAACGCGCTGTTCGTCTTCCTGCTGCCCATGGCGGTGTCGCTCTACGTGACGGCGTGGGCGACGTACTTCCACCATGTGGGCCTGGAGACGAAGGACCACAACGAGGCCTCGTACAACATTCTGCACAAGGGCTACAACCTGATGACGGGCAACCTGGGCTACCACACCGCGCACCACTCGCGGCATGGCCTGCACTGGTCGAAGCTGCCGGAGCTGCACGCGCAGCTGGCGCGTCACATCCCGCCCAACCTCTACCGCGAGCCCGGCATCCCCTTCGTGTGGATGGGCTCGGAGGCCAAGCTGGAGCTGACGCCCGAGCAGGTGGAGGCGCTCGCCGCCTCGGCGCCGGCGGCCGCGCCCAAGCGCGCGGCGGCCTGAGCGCCCCGGGACCTCACGGCTGGGCGAGCGTGAGGTCCAGCACCGCCATGCTCCAGGGGGACAGCACGGTCTGCACGGTGCTGCCGGACTGGAGCAGGGACGGGTTGGGGGCGAAGCCCGTGGCGTCACCCCGGTAGGTGTAGAGCCTGGCGCCGGTCACGTTGCCGCAGCCCTTGAGCTCCACCTGGGTGTTGCGCGCCGTGTTGGGCGACAGGTTGAGCGCCACGGCCACCATGTGCCGGCCATCGTCGCTGCGCGAGGCGAACAGGGACTGCTCGTTCACGTCCGAGTCGAAGCGGCTGGGCACGTAGGTGTCCAGGAAGCGCCCGCCCTTGCCATCGAAGTTGCGGTAGGCGCGGAAGGCCCAGAACGTGGGGCTGTAGGCCGGCGGGTACGTGAAGAGGAACGCCGAGGTGAGGCCCTGCTCGGCGAAGCGCCCGAGCGCCTCGGCCTGGGCGAGCCCGCCGCTCATGTGCTGGGTGGCGCCGAAGTTGTACTCGCCCAGGGACAGGCCCAGGCCCGGGGCGTTCTCCGACACCCAGCGGCGCATGCGCGGGATGAGCTCCACCGTGTCGTCGATCCACGACTCGTCGCGGAACTTGGGGTCCCACAGCGCGCGCACCGAGCGGATGCGCCGCGCGGAGGTGGCCGCGTCCGTCTCGCCCCGCTCCTCGAAGCCGATGCCCTCACCCTGCGGGTAGAAGTGCAGGTCGAACACGTCGAGGATGCGCGTGCCCGTCTGCTTCTCGTGCTCGCGCAGCTTCTTGAGGTACCAGGCCACCAGCGGCACGTTGCCGTGCGCCTTGCGGTCCTTCTTGTTGCCGCCGGGCACCACGTCCGCGGCCGAGGAGAAGTAGTTCGTCCAGCCCCACTCGGCCGGCCCCGCGATGATCGCGTCCGGGTCCGCCTGCCGCACGGCGGTGCCGTAGGCGATGGTGCGCTCGAGCAGCTCGTCATAGGTGACGGGCTCCGGGTGCACGTCGCGGTGCGTGGTGTTCCAGAGCATCGGCTCGTTGTCGAGGATGTACATCTGCACGCTGCGCCCGCGCTTCTTGTCCTTCTCGCGCAGGGTGCGCACCCACTCGTGGATGAAGGCGGGCGGGGCCTCCACGCTGGTGAGCGTGGGCACGGGGGGCACGAGCGCGTCGCCGCCGGAGGCCAGGCCGTTGCCGGCCTCGGGCACGTCCGGATCCATCTTCTGCTGCGGGCCGAAGAGGGAGCGCGGGAAGCTGGTGGAGGTGGCGTCCTTGGCCACCCAGCCGAGCATGGGCACGGTGAGCGCGGACTGGACGCCGTTCTTGAGGTTCGTCTCCAGGAAGGTGTCGGCGGTGTACTGGGGGCTCGTGCCGAGGACGATGTTGCGGAAGAAGTAGTCGTTGGCCGTATTCCAGACGTTGCCAAGCTTCCAATTGTAGCGGGAGGTGGGGTTGCCGCCCCAGCGGCGCGCGGTGGCGCCCAGCTCCCACTGGTGCTTGTCCTTGAGCTCGCGCAGGTTGTTGAAGGCGATGCCGTAGATGAGCGGGCTGATGGCGTGGCCGGGCGCGGTGCAGTCCACCACCACGCGTGACGGCCGGGCATTGCCCACGGGCAGCCGGCCGCCGCCCACGCTCGCGGCGCTCGGCAGCGAGGCGGGGGAGGGCGAGGCGGGCAGGGGCGCGGAGGCGATGGGCGCGGCGGCGACGGGCGCCGCGTCGGGCGTCACCAGGCGGCCGAAGCCCACCTGGTTGAGCGCCACCTCGTCCGGGCCCACGTCCTTGTGCGCGCGCAGCACCAGCTTGGTGAAGGGCAGCTTCTTCGGGTTGAGCTCGTCCATGGGGACGAACACCTGCGTCCAGCCGTCCTCGCGCAGGGTGACGTACGTGTCCGACAGCTTCACGCGCGGGAAGAGGGCCTCCATGTCGGAGTCCAGCCGCACCTCGAGGAAGTCCCCGAAGCCCGCGGGCGCGCGGTAGCGCAGGGTGAGGCCGCCGAGCTCCGCCGCCGGGAGGTCCTTCTTGGAGAGCGACCAGCCGCCCATGCGCGCGAGCTTGAACTTCGCCGGGCCCTGCGCCTGCAACTCGTGGGGGGCCCAGCCGCCATCCACCCAGCCCTCGCCCAGGCCGTTGTCGTAGGCGAGCTCCTGGGGCGCCACGGTGGGCTTGGGGGCCTCGGGCGCGCCCGCGGCCTGGGCGGTGGCGGGCTCGGCGGCGCCAATGCCCTCCACGAGCGTCATGCCGCCCGGGCCGGTGAGGCCGAGCTGATCCACCTCCACCCAGTCCGCGCCCACGGGCTTGTAGGCGCGCAGCACCAGCTTGGTGAAGGGCTTCTTCTGGGGGTTGAGCTGCTCGAAGGGGATGAAGAGCTGCGTCCAGCCCTGCTCGCGGCGCGCCACGTGGCGCGCGTCCACGCGCACCCGGGGAAAGAGCACCTCGCCCTCGGAGTCCAGCCGCACCTCGAGGAAGTCGCCATAGCCCTCGGGGGCGCGGTAGCGCAGCGCGAGGCCGCCGTAGTCACCCGAGAGGTCGGGCTTGCTCAACATCCAGCCGCCCATGTTGGACAGGCGCAGCTTCGCGGGGCCGGGCTCCTTGGTCTCCCGGGGGCTCCAGCCCTCGTCCGTCCAGCCCGCCTGGAGCGTGGTGGCGAAGGCCGTCTCGGTGAGCGCGGGGATGTCGTAGACGCCGCCCGGGATGGGCGTGGAGGCCGTGGCCGCCTGGGACTCGCCGCGGTTGCAGCCCTTGCAGCCGGAGAGGCCGCCCAGGCACACGCTGGCCGACAGGGCCACGAGGGCCCGCCGACCGCGACCCGTCCTGCCCATCCGCCGGCTCACTCGTCGTCCGTGTCGCGGCGGGCGATGATGCGCGCGGGGATGCCCACGGCCACGCTGTCCGGGGGCACGTCCTGGAGCACCACCGCGTTGGCGCCGATGCGCGAGCGGGCGCCGATGGTGATGGGGCCGAGGATGCGCGCGCCCGCGCCCACCCACACGTCGTCCTCGATGACGGGGTAGCCGTCATCCTTGGCGGTGCCCACGGTGTTGTTGCCGTAGAAGCGCACGCGGTCGCCCACCTTGGCGTCGCCGCCCACCACGGTGCCCAGGCTGTGCACGAAGTACACGCCCTCGCCCAGCTCCACGTCCTTGCCAATCTCCACGCCGAGCAGCGCCGTCTGCGCCACGCGCAGCGCGTGGTTGCCCAAGGGCACGCCGAGCCCCCGCGCCGCCTCGCGCAGCCGCTGCAGCGCGAGCACCCGGAAGCCGTCGGACATGAGCACCATGGAGGCCACGGCCTTCACGCCCGTGTGCCCGTGCTCGGCGCGCGCCGCCTCCAGCGCGTCCGCCTTGAGCGCCTGGGCGAGCTTGAGCACCTGGCCGGGCTTGCCCCCGGTGAGCGCGTAGCGGCCCACGTGCCCGAGCGCCCGGCCCAACGAGCCCGCCTCGGCCCGCGCGCCCCGGAGGTACTCCATGGCGTACGTCACCGAGGTGCCCATGAAGGCGAGCTTCGTCTGGCCCGCGGCGTCCGCCCGGCGCGCCGCGGCCATGACGGCCTCGGTGAGCGGACGGCTGGCCTCGGGCGCGATCACCGCCGCGGCGAGCAGGGGCCGGGCCAGCGGGTTCATCTCGAAGAGGAAGCGCCAGGGGTCCACCTGGGGCACGTCCGGGTGCTTGTCCGCCACGCGCGAGTCGAACACGCCATAGCGGTGCGCGCGCTTGAGCCACTTCTCGTAGCTCGTGTGATCCGAGCCGTGCAGCACGTGCGCCTGGGCGGCGAACTCGAAGCGGCAGCCGGCCTTCTCCAGGCGCACGCCCAGCTCGATGTCCTCGGACTGGCCCAGGGTCTTGTCGAAGCCGCCCGCGGCCACGTAGTCCTCGCGGCGGAAGGACACGTTGCCCGTGAAGAGCTGCCAGCCATGGGCGCGGCGCTTGGGCCCGCTGAGGCTCGCGGCGATGCGGTTGTTGAGCCAGGCGTACCAGCGCTCGAACAAGGGCATGTCGGAGATGGCGGGGTCCGGGCGGATGCCGCCGATGACGACGTTGCGCGAGCCCACGGGGTGGCGCGCCAGGTGCAGCGCGAGGAAGTCCTCGGCCACCTGCATGTCGTCGTCGGTGATGAGGACGATGTCCCCCTGGGCCGCGATCACGCCCCGGTGCCGCGCGGCGGCCGCGCCCGCGTTGGCCTGCGTCTGCACGCGCAGCGTGTAGGGCAGCGAGAGCTTCTCCAGGTGGGGTGCCACTGGCTCCTGGGAGCCGTCATCCACCACCACGACCTCGAACTGGGAGGGGGCGAGCGTCTGCCGGGCGAACTGCGCGAGCAGGCGCTGGATGAGGTCCGCGCGGTTGTACGTGGCAACGACGACACTCAGCCTCGGGCGCGGGGCCACGGGCCGAGGGGGGACGACGGCGCCAGGGGCGCCGGACGCTGCGTTCATTTCTTCGGAGCTCCGGACGGGGGCTGGAGGGTAACGCTCCCGAGGAAGCGCTCCTTCCCGATGAGTTCCAGCGTGCGCCGCGCGGACGTGTAGTCCGAGGTGCCGAGCGTCACGCACAAGAGCGCGCGCTCCGCGGCCAGCGCCACTTCCAGGCCGAGCGGGTTGGCGACGATGGAGTCGATGAGGACGATCACCCGGTCCCCCTGCTCCACGTAGGCCTGCATCTCGCTCACCACGTGCTGGGAAGCGCCCAGCTCCAGGCCCTCGGCGTCCAGGAAGTGCAGGGGCGCGCTGCTCTGGCGCGCGGCCACCTCGAGGATGGCCTGCACCGCCTGCACGCCCGAGCCGCCCTCGTGGGAGGGCACCACCACGAGCGAGGACCAGCGCTGGCGCTGGTTGAGCATCGCCCACAGGTGCAGGAGCGTGCTGGAGGGAGGCTGGGGCGCGGCGGGCTTGTACGCGGGCTCGGCGGCTTCCGCGGCGGCGCCGTCCATGCCCAGCGTGGGCTCCACGGGCACGAGCGGGTTGGACGCGGGCCGATTGCCACGCACCACGGACAGCGGCTGAACCACGCGGCGACCCTCGGGCGGCGTGGGGGGTGAGCCACCACCGCGCGAGCCACCCTTGTTCTTCTTGTCGTTCGGCTCGAACATGGCTGGGGCCATGTTACCGCGTCGCGGGGGGTTTGGCACCTCAGAAGGGGCGCTGTCCTGACGCGGACTGTCGTATTTGCGTGGCCTCTTGGGCCTGCGGTGCGCTATCATACAGGATTTCCCACCGGAGTACCGGTTTTACCATTTTCCGGAACGAATCGCCGGGCCTCGGCACTCGGCCAGGCGCCGGTGAGGGTCGCCATCTTGCCCGCGCACGTCGCGGCCATGGCGATGAGGATGGTGCCCAACCAACTGATGGTGCCCATGTCTCCGAAACACTGGTTGGCATAAGCGATGAACACCGCCATGGCCACTAAACAGCACGCGCGCCAGGTGGGTTCCCGTGCGTGGCGGTAGGCGCGCACGGCGAGGAAGATGGAGATGGACAGCCAGGTCCACAGACCGCTGAAGCCCACCACCCCGCCGAAGGCGAGCATGCCCAGCACCGAATTGTGCGGGTGGTAGCGGTAGTCGGCGAAGGCGTGGGAGATGTCCGGCAGGGGGATGACCTCGTCGAACTCGTGACCCCAGCCGCGGCCCATGACGGGGTTGGCCTCCCAGGTGTGGATGACGTCCAGGTTCTCGATGTCGCGGTAGTCCATCTGCCCCTTGGCGAGGTTCTCGCCCTCGATCACGGACTTGACGATGCCCACCGGGCCGAAGACGCCCGTGGGGTTCTGCCAGCCCACGGCCAGGTAGAAGGGGAAGAAGGGCATCAGGATCAGCACGACCTGCATGAGCCTGCGCTTGAGCGGGCTCCAGGCGCTCAGCATGAAGGCGGCCATGACCGAGAACATGAAGCTCACGTAGGCCATGCGCCGGTCGTTGTAGTGCATGCCCATGAAGATGATGGCGCACACCCAGAGCATGCGTTTGAAGTGCTGGGGGGTGGGGTCCTCCAGCCACGAGTAGATGACGCAGGCGAGGCCCGTCACGTAGAGGATGGAGTCGGAGTGCGTGGTGGCGTACTCGAAGTAGTAGCCCCGGGGCCGGGCGATCATCACGATGAACCACGCGCCCAGGCACGCCTTGGTGCAGCAGCCCACGACGATGATGCGCCCGAGCGCGCGCAGGTCCTCCGGGCCTTTCAGGGCCACGTTGAAGAGCGCCACCATGAGCGGCAGCACCGCCATCTGGTGCCACTGCCACTGGGCCACGCGCGAGTTGCCCCCGTTGATGAAGATGCCGAACACCTGCAGCCACGCGATGGTGGCCGGCAGCACCAGCAGCCCGATGACCAGCGGCGTGGGCAGGCTCGGGGTGAGCGGGTCCGTCTTGATGCCGTTGACGCGCCGGTAGATGTAGAGCGCCAGGAAGCCGAGGATGCCGATGTCCAGCAGGGGAAAGCCCAGGCCGGGCACGCCGAGCACGTTGCTCAGGTTGAGGAAGAGCAGCTTGCCGGGGAAGTACAGCGGGGACTGCCAACGGCCCTCGTAGGGCACCTCGGGCACCAGGTCCACCGTGACGGCCGCGGCGAACAGGGCCAGGGTCAGCTTGCGCACCGGCTGCTGGCACACCCAGTACAGGAAGGCCGCCAGCACCATGGGCATGGGCGCCACGGCGGGAAACAGGATGACGAGCCCGAGCGTGACCACCACGAGCAGGCCCAAGAGGGCCATGAAGACGGGAGTGCGTGAAAGAAATGCTTCCATCGTCCTCCCCGGGACGGCCTGTCCTGGCCGCCCGTCAATCGCTCAGGGCTTCTGCCCCTCGCGCGTCGTCCGCACCCACTCGCCCTTCTTCTCCGCCGGGCGGCTCACCAGCAACCACAACTTCCACGCCACGTAGAACGGCGCCCGGGCGAGCGCGAACAGGCCCTGCACGCCCTGGCCCGACACCCACCAGCCCCGCATCACGTACGCCACCAGCGACAGCACACACGCGCTCGCCACCCATGCCGACACCGCCACGCTCCCCTGCGCCCAGGACAGCGCGAGAGAGGCCACCGTCAACGCTCCGGCCCCGAGCACCACCCAACTGAGCGGAGGCACGAGGAGATCCGCCGCGAGGTCCACCAACACCCGGTCCCGCTTGCGCAATCCCTCGGCGAGCAGCGGCAGACCGTGCTGGCGCATCATCGCCAGGCGGCCCCCCTCCCAGCGCCGGCGCTGCGAGCGCGACGCCTTCTCGCCGGACACCATCTCCCCGAGCGCCTCGGCCTCCCAGGCGTAGTGCACACGCTCGCCCGCCTGCCCCAGGCGGATGCCGTACTCCAGGTCCTCCACGATGGAGAACGCCTCGTGAGGCACCCGGCGGATGATGGCGTGGGTGAAGCACATGCCATTGCCGCGCAGGCCACACGACACGCCCAGGCGCTCGCGGCCCATGGAGCGCACCTTGTGGAACAGCGCCATGGCCACCGCCATGAGCCGCGTGCGCCACGAGGCCTCGGGGTTGAGCACGCCGTAGTGCGCCTGCACCGCGTGGGCCCCCGCCTCCAGCCGGAGCGCGAAGGCGTGCAGGAGGTTGGGCGTCACCTGGGTGTCCGCGTCCACCACCACCACCGCGTCGGCGAAGCCGTCCTTCAGGCTCGTCTCGAACGCGAGCTGCAGCGCGTAACCCTTGCCCCGCAGCTCCTGGTTGTGGCGCACGAGCACCGTGGCGCCCGCCTCGCGCGCCCGCTCCGCCGTGGCGTCCGAGCAGTTGTCCGCCACCACCACGATGCGCCGCAGCGCCGTCGGCCAGTCCACCCCGGAGAGGTTGCGCACCGTGGTGGCGATGCCCGCCTCCTCGTTGTGCGAGGGGATGATGACGTCGAACTTGAGCCGCGGCGCCACCGGGGGCGGCGCCGGCTTGAGGCCCGACAAGAGCGTGAGCAGCAGCAGGTAGCCCGAGGCGGCGAGCACCGGCACGGCCAGGACGAGGAGCAACAGATCGAGCAGCATCACGGGGGGAAGACTCCGGTCGGGACAGCTAGCGGGACTGATGCTCCAGGGGCAGTGTTTCCATCTCGGCCAGCACGGGCAGTCCCAACCCCCGCTTGACCTGCCAGGACTGCAACAGCCGGCCACTGAGCACGTCGCGCGCGATGGCCGCGAACACACCCAGCAGCAGCCCCGCGAGGATGCCGCCGATGGCGATCACCTTGGCGTTGGGCTTCATGGGGGCCCGGGGGAACTCCGCCGGGGTGAGCACCGTGTAGCGGTACTTGAACGTCGCCTTGACGATGTCCGTCTCGTACTGGGCCGTCTGGATGCGCCGGCGCAGCTGCTGCAGGTTGGCGCTGCGGATGCGCACCTCGTCCAGCGCCGTGGCCGCCTTGGGATTCTCCGACACCGCGGGCAGGATGCCCATGAGCACGCGCTCCAGGCCGTACGGATCCGGCACCGGCTCGTCCGGGAAGGGCACCGAGCCGCCGCCGATGCGCTCGTAGTCGCGCGTCATCTGCTTCTCCTCGGACCTGAGCGTGCTCGTGTTGAGCGAGCCCTCGGCCTGCAGCGCCGCCACCTGCTGCTCCAGGGACACGAGGTTCGGGTGGTTCTCGCCCACGAGCTTTCGCTGGGCCACCATCTCCGCGCGCAGGCCCTCCAGGCGCCGGTTGTACAGGTTCTCCGAGTCGTCGATGGCGCGGCGCTTGGCGCGGATGAGAAAGCGCATCTCCGCCATCTGCTGGTTCGTGTTGAAGCCGCCCACGCGCGGGTCTCCCACCGCGCGCCGCCGCTCGATCATGATGGCCGCGAAGATCTTCTCGAAGCTCGTGAACGCCTGGGTGTAGGCCTCCAGCGCCGTCTTCTCGTGCTCCTCGAGGATCTGCCGGGCGTCCGCGATGCTCGACAGGTCCTCGCGCTGGCGCGCCTCGAGGAAGCCCTGCTGCGCGGCCTCCACGAGCTCGTAGGCCAGCTGGGGCTCGGGCCACATGACGGAGATGGCCACCCGGCCATCCTCGGTGTTCACCGTGAGCGCCTTCTCCAGCATGCCCACCATGGCGTCCAGCTTGATGTCCTCGCTCGGGCGCCCGGACACCGTCTGCATCACCTGATCCTTGAAGCGCAGGAGCGGGGCGCGCGTGGAGTCCCAGCGGTCCAGCAGGTTCACCCGCTTGATGAGCGACACCAGGTTCTCGCGCCGCATCACCAGCTGGGCGGCCGAGCGCGTCACCGAGTCGATCTCCCCCGGCGGACGCAGGGGGTTGGGCGGATCCGCGTCCAGGGCCGGGATGCGGTCCGGGTTGACGAGCGCGGCGATGGTGGAGGCGCGCTTGGGCAAGAGCGTGGCCTCCGCGTAGAACGTGCGCGGCAGGAACTTGGCGAGCGTCAGGCCGAGCGCCGCCGTCAGCACGAAGGTGCCCAGGGCGAGCAGCTTGTGGCGCAGGATGGCGTTCTTCACGTAGCCGAAGTAGTCGCGCATCGCCTCCCAGTCGAAGATCTGGGATTGGGTGCGCTCGGCTTCCGGGGCGTCGTCGTGAGGGGCGGGCATGGGGACCTTACGCCTCCTTCTTCCACGGGTGGTACGTGAGCACCCGCTCCAACTGGTGGCGCAGCTCCTCCTCGGTGAAGGGCTTCATGAGGTAGCCGCTCGCGCCCACCTCCTCCGCCTGGGCGCGGTCCATGGTCTGGGTGCGCGCGGAGACCATCAGCACCGGAATGCCCTGCAGCACCGGCGTGGCGCGGATCATCTCGCACACATCGTAGCCGGAGATGTCGGGCAGGGTGAGATCCAGACACACCAACACCGGCACCGGCCGCAGCTCGGCCAGGCACTCCAGGGCCGCGGCCCCGCTGGTTGCCTCCACGATGTGCGTGAAGCCCAGGGACTGGAGCTGGCCGGTGAGCAGCTTCCGGGACAGTTCCAGGTCCTCCACCACGAGGACGCTTCCTTGCTGCTGCGCCATAGAATCTCTCAGGTTCTCAGTCCGCCATCGACGTCCAGACGACCAGGACGACGAAGATGTAGAAAAAGTTGTACGCCACGAACATCGCCACGGCGCGTTTTACGCCCCGCACCGCGTTTTGTTCACGCGCCGCCAGACTGGGCAGCACCAGCAGCGCGTAGACGACGGACATGAGGAGGAACTTCTTCATGACGGGAAGACCTCAAAGCCTACCACGGTCGTATCGGACGACCAATCCAACGCTCAGCGCCCATTGAACGGTTGCCTGCGGCGGCAGGACGACGTGGTGTGTCCACCTGAACTGTCCCTTCGTCTGCAGGACGAGGAGGCGGGTGTGCGGCAGCGGCAGGAAGCTCTCCGCCTCCAGGCGCACGTCGTTGTCGTAGCGGTGCGGCCCCGAGGTGATCGCGTGGGAGTAGAAGGCCTTGCCCAGTACCTTGGCCTCCCGCCGGCCTTCCCACTTGAACTCCACGCCCGTCTCGGCGCGGGGAATAAGCTGGGTGGTGAGCGGATCGATGTAGGGCAGGTAGCGCAGCCGCACCTTGGCCTTCACCGGCCAGTGCAGGCCCACGGGCACCGGGGTGTTGAGCGCCACGTCCAGGGTGGGCATGCGGAAGGTCCGGATGGGTTGATCCGGCCGCCGGGGGTAGATGCGCCCCAGGGCCACGCCGGGGTCCACGCTCAGGTCCACCAGGTTGTTGAACTGGTGCTGGAGGCCCGGGGCGAACTGGATCATCGCGTCGCGGTTGCCCGTGGAAAAACTCACGTCCCGGCCGTAGAGGTAGAGCGTGAAGTAGTCCCGGCGCGTGGCGCCGTAGAACGACTGCATGCGCAGTTCCGGGTAGCGCTGCTGGGGGTAGGAGGCATTGCCCCGGCGCGTCGGCCGGACCGGCGGGTCCAAGAGGCCGTTGACCACCCAGCCGAGCGTGCCCGCCACGTTGAGCCGCTTGATGCCGAACGAGCCCACGAAGCCCAGCGCCGTCTCCGTGTAGATGTAGGCGCTGCTGCCGGAGCCGTCCTTGGGCGGGCTGACGGGCAGGGCCGTGCGGGCCGCGCCCCCGAAGTCGTTGAGCGGGAAGCTGCCGAAGGTGGTGGTGTGCACCGCCAGGAGCTTGAAGTCGCGGCGCAGCGAGTACTCCAGCTGCGTGAAGACGGACTGGAGCGACTCGAAGGTCTGCTGCAGCGCCACCTGGCGCATCCAGAACTGCGGCTCGTACACGAACTTGAGCTCCATGCGGCTCGTGTAGAGGACGCTGTCCAGCCGGGGCGCGATCATCACGTCGGAGACCACCCGGGTGGCGGCCGTCTCGGTGACGAGGGGCGTGCGCACGACCGACTCGATCCGCGCCGAGGCCTTGTACTTCACGGCCGGCGCGGACGCGGTGACGAGCAGCGCGCCGAGCGCGAGGGCGGGCAGCGCCATGCGGCTATTCCACCACCACCACGTCCCCGGTGCGGAGGCGGAAGGTGGCCGCGTTGCCCTCGTTGCGGCTGAGGAGCTCCCAGTTGAAGCGGATGCGCACGGGGGCCTGGTAGCCCGGCTCGCGGCGCAGCACGAAGAGGCCGTCGTCGCGCGCGTAGTCCGTGAAGCCGCCCGCCTCGGACACCGCCTGCAGGAGCCCCGCGCCCGGCACGAGCTGCTTGTTGCCGGGGTTGCGCACCTCGCCCAGCACCGACACCTTCACCGGCTGGGCCTCGTCCACCACCACGGTGACCACGGGGTTGGCCACCAGGTCCTTGAGCCGCTGCTCCACGGCGCGGGCGAGCGCGGCGGGCGTCTGGCCCGCGGCGTCCACGTCGTTGAGCAGGGGCAGGCTGATGCGGCCATCATCGCGCACGCGCAGGCGCGGCGAGGACAGCTGCCCCTGGTTCCACACGTTCACGGTGATGATGTCCCCGCGGCGGATGAGGTAGTTGTCGTCCTGCTGCGCCTGGGGCTCGCGGTAGTCGTCCACCCAGACGAAGCGGCCGGGCCGGTAGCACGCGGACCCGAGCACCAGCCCGGTCAGGAGGATCCACAACAAGGCGGGGGACTTCATGCGGCGCGCTCCTCCTCGGGAAACGGCGATGGGGCGCTGGCGGCGGGCCGGCGGCGATCCTTCACCCGGCGCACCAGCGCGAGCACCTCGTCCCGGCGCACCGCCCCGGTGGCCAGGATGAGCGTGAGATAGACGGCCCCGTCCACCACCAGCCGCGCGAGCCCTCGCACGAGGTCCCGCGCGTCCAGGCCCATCGCCCCGAGCCCGAGGTGCACGGCGGTGACCACGGCGCACACCGCCGTCGTCTTGGCCAGCACGGCGAGGCTCCGGGCGTCGTGGGCCCGCTCCCCGATGGCGGACAGGAGGATGAGGGTGACGATGACCTCGCAGATGGCGAGCGACAGGGCGGTGGCGCTCGCGCCTCCGGTGGGGCCCAGGCGCGCGAGCATGGGCGGGATGAGCAGCAGGTTGAGCGCGGGGTTGAGCCCGGCGGCGAGCAGCGACGTGCGCGTCACCGTCCAGGTGCGGCTGGCGGCCATGAGCCAGCTGCCGCACACGGTGGCCACGTAGGTGAGCACGAAGATGGGCGCGAGCAGCCGCAGCACGGAGGCGGCGGGCAGGTAGGCCTCGCCGATCATCAACCGCACCCACGTCTCGGCGCCCAGCGCCAGCGCGAGCGTCACCGGGACGGACACGGTGATGACGCCCTCGAGGCCCCGGCGCAGGATGCGGGTGAACTCCTCGGGCGAGCTCGACGCGGCGCGCGACATCATCGGCAGCAGCACCCAACCGAGGATGGGCGAGAGCAGCATCGTCATGCCGGCGATGCCCCACACGGCGCCGTAGTAGCCGACCTCCGTCTTGTTGGCCACGAGGCCCAGGATGCTCACGTCCACGCGGCCGTTGGTGGCCAGCGCCGCCTCGTTGATGAAGAAGGGCAGGGCGGCCAGGAGCGCCGTGGCCGTGGCGCGCACGTCCACCCGGAATTTCAGCCCGGCGTGCGCGCGCGTGAGGTGCAGCAGGAAGGCCACCTTGACGACCTCCGCGCCGATGAAGGGCGCGGCGAGCCACGGCAGGGGCAGCTTGAGCAGGAGCACCAGCACCAGGCCCCCGCCCCAGATGCACTTCATGACCACGTGGGCCACGGACAGCCCGTCCACCTGCTCGCGCGCGTGCAGCACCGCGGCGAGGATGGCGTTGAGCCGGAAGAAGAACTGGTAGGCGCCCATGAGCAGCGCCAGCCGCTGCACCTCGGGCGGCTCGCCCCCCGCGCGCATCACCCACAGCATGCCGCCGGTGAGCACCAGCGCCAGCGCGAGCTGGAGCAGCAGCGTGCCACCGAAGAACTCGCTCGCGTGCTCGCGGCGGACGGACACTTCCTTGCGGATGTAGACGTCCAGGCCCAACGCGCTGAGCACGAAGAAGGCGCCGGAGAAGCCATCCGCCCAGTTGTAGCGGCCAAAGCCCTCGGGGCCGAGGTAGCGCGGCAGCACCATGCGCATGACCAGCGCGATGCCGTACGTCACCAGCAGCGAGCCGCCCAGCTTGAGGGCGTTGCGCAGGGACGTGTGGGCATCCGCGGCGGGAGGGGCGGGCTCGGCCGGGGCCGCGCTCGGGGGAGGCATGTCGATGGCGATGACCTCGAAACGAAGGGCCCGCGCAGTCAACGCCAGCGGTGCTCCCCCGTCAAACAAACGCCTACAGGCCTGTAGGGCCGGGGGGCGGCCCCCCTCCCGTCGTCATGCTAGCGTGAGCGCCTTCCTCGCCCTTCTCGCGTCTTTTCCCCTGTTCATGTCCGCTCCCGCTTCTTCCATCAAAACGGTTCTTCTCGCCCTGTCGGGCAACGCCCTGGTCACCCTGGCCAAGTTCATCGCCTTCGCCCTGTCCGGCTCGGGCGCCATGCTCTCCGAGGCCATCCACTCGCTGGCCGACACGGGCAACCAGGTGCTGCTCTTCCTGGGCCTGCGGCGCGCCAGCCGCGAGCGCGACGAGGACTTCCACTACGGCTACGGGGGCGAGCGCTTCGTCTTCGGCATCCTCTCGGCCGCCGGCATCTTCTTCATCGGCTGTGGCGTCACCGTGTACCACGGCGTGTCCTCGCTGCTGCACCCGCACCCGGTGCAGGTGGGGGCGAGCACCTTCGGCGTCCTGGGCTTCTCCTTCCTCGTGGAGGGCGGGGTGCTGGCGCTCGCGGTGAAGGGCGTGTGGGCGCCGGCGCGCGCCCTGGGCTTCTGGCGCTACGTGCGCGAGAAGGCGGACCCCGCCACCGTGGCCATCCTCCTGGAGGACGGGGCGGCGGTGCTGGGGCTCGGGCTCGCCACGGGCGGCATCGTGCTCGCCCACGTGACGGGCAACCCCGTGTTCGACGCGCTCGCCTCCGTGGTGGTGGGCGTGCTGCTGGGCTTCATCGCCGTGTACCTGGTGCTGGAGAACCGCACCCACCTGCTTGGCCGCGCGGTGCCCGACGACGTGGAGGCGCGCTTCCAGTCCATCGTCCGGGCCCGGCCGAGCATCGCGGACATCCACGACGTGAAGACGCGCCAGCTCACCCCCGAGGTGTTCCTCTTCAAGGCCGAGGTGCGCTTCAGCGAGGCCTTCGTGGCGGGCTGGCTGTCCCAGGCGCTGCGCGGGGTGGGGGAGCTGCCCGTGGGCGAGGGCCGCGAGCGGGCGCTCCTGCCCCCCGCGCAGAGCCTCATCCGGTTGCTCAGCGAGGAGATCGACGCCATCGAGGCGGACGTGCGCGCCGCCATCCCCGAGGCCCGGCACATCGATCTGGAGCTGGAGCACCTGCCCGCCTCCCCGAGCGCGGCCACCGAGGACGGCGGCCTGCGCAAGTCGGCCTGAGGCGGGACAGGCGGTACGGCCGGGCGCGGGGAAGCTAGCTCGCGCCGCTGCCGGTGATGACCACGGGCACCGTCTTGAGGATGAGGTTGATGTCGTTCTTGAGGCTCCAGTGGTCGATGTACTGCATGTCCAGGTACATCCACTGTTCGAACGAGATCTGATTGCGGCCCGACACCTGCCAGATGCAGGTGAGGCCCGGGCGCACGGACAGGCGGCGGCGCTGCCAGGCGGAGTACTTGGCCACCTCCTTGGGGATGGGCGGCCGGGGGCCGACCACGCTCATCTCGCCGCGCAGCACGTTGATGAGCTGGGGCAGCTCGTCGATGGAGTACTTGCGGATGAAGCGGCCCACGCGGGTGATGCGCGGGTCGTTCTTCATCTTGAACACGGGGCCCGACTGCTCGTTGAGCGCCTCCAGCTTGGCCTTGAGCTCCTCGGCGTTGACCACCATGGAGCGGAACTTGAGCATGCCGAAGGTCTTGCCGTGCAGCCCCACGCGCTCCTGCTTGAAGAAGATGGGGCCGCGGCTGGTGAACTTCACCGCCAGCGCCACGCCGAGCAGGAGCGGCGAGAGCGCCGTGAGCGCCGCCGCGGAGCTCACGATGTCGAACAGCCGCTTGAGCGCCATCTGGTGCGGCAGGAACGCGTGCGTGACGAAGTGCAGGTAGCCATCCGAGATGGCGTGGTCGTCCACCGGCCGCGCCCGATCGAAGCGCATGTGGTAGGCGGGCAGCGCGAAGGGGATGCCGAACTTCTCGCACAGCTTCACCGCCGCCTGCATCTCCGTGGCCTGCTTGGTGAGGTTGCCGGCGATGTACACCTCGTCCACCGGCACCGTGCTGAGCACCTGCTCCAGATCCTTGGCCAGGCCGAGCACGGGCGCGGGCATCTCCGCCGGGGCCGTCTCGGTGCCGAAGCTCAGGTAGCCCGTCACCTTGCGGCGGTGCTTGCTGTTGAGGTCCTCGCCCGTGAGCCGGCCCATGGGGCCCACGCCCAGGATGAGCACCTCGTCGAGCGGCTGCTCCTGCACCGACAGGCGCCGGAAGACATACAGCCGCAGGAGCGCCACCGACGGCCAGAGCAGCGGCGGAAACAGGCTCAGCGCGACGATCCACGACTCGGTGCCCATCACCAGGCGGGTGACGAAGAGCACCACCGTGACGACCATCACCTGGATGGAGATGAGCGCCAGGTCATCCAGGCGCTCGCGATCGGCGAAGTGCACGTCGTAGAGGCAGAGCGCCGTGCCCACCACGAGCCAGGAGACCACGCCCACGACCAGGAGCACCCATACGTCGGTGCGCTCCAGGTGCAGGTCGTGGCCCATGAGGGTCGTGGCGATGAGCAGCGCGGCCACCACCAGCACGACGTCCACCACCAGGTTCAGCTTGGCGGCGAAGCCCGGCGCGAAGCGCGAGGGCTCGGCCTGGACAGCCCGGCCCGGCACGGCCACGAGCGGCCGGGCCTCCTCGGCGCCGGTGACCGCGGCCTGCTGGATGAGCGGCGCGGCGGCGGAGGCCAGCAGGTTCGGGGTGGACTCCGCCACCGCCGCATCCTGCGTGGAAGGGGGCTCATGGGAAGGAGCGCCAATTTCAGATGCGGGTCGCATTCGAGAGCCTGTTTGGAGTTGGTACCGAGGGTCCAGATGATACGAGACCCAGACGCTGACTAGAAGCCGCGGACGCCCAACTGTTCAGAGCTTGCGGCCTCCGGAGTCCGCGCCGGACAGCGTAAAGGGTTGAGCTGAAAGCCGTCAACCATCCCTGGATTCCTCTCCCCCGACTGAAGTGCTCCGAGGGAAGAAGGCCCGAGGCCCACATCGGACCTGCCTGTAGGGAGCGTGTCCTCGGCGCAGGACCTCATGGGTCCTCGGCGAGCGAGCGGGCGGGTTCGTGCTAGAGGCCCGGCCATGAGCATGTCCGCGTGGGAGGATGTCGTCGTCCGGGAGGCGCGCGCCGAGGACGACGCCGCGATTGGCGAACTGCTGGTGGAGGCCTTCCTCGCCCAGTACGCCCAGAAGATGCCCGAGGTGCGCTACGACGAGGCCCGCCGGCGCGACCTGCGGGACGTGGCGCGCCGGCGCGCCGTGGGCCGGGTGCTGGTGGCCGAGCGGGCCGGGCGCGTGGTGGGCACGGTGTCCCTGTGGCCCCCGGGCGCGCCGGGCTCCGAGGCGTGGATTCCCGGCGCGGCGGATCTGCGGCAGCTCGCCACGGCGGTGGAATTCCACGGCCAGGGCCTGTCCCGGCCCCTCCTGGAGGCCGCCGAGCGGATCGCCCGCGAGGAGTGGCGCGTGCCCGCCATCTGCCTGCATGTGCGTCAGGGGGTGGTGGGTGTGGGGCGCATGTACGAGCGCCGCGGCTTCGTGCGGGAGCCCGCCGGGGACCTCGTCCTGCCCACGGTGTCCCTCGAGGCCTACGTGCTGCGTTTCAACGGCTGACACTTTTCGCTCGCCTGTCTGTCCTTGGAGCGGCCTGGAATCCCTTCCTTTCACACTTGTCTTCTTGGGTGAGAGGCATTGAGAGCCGTTGCGGCCCGCAACCGCACGGCGCCGCCGCGCCGCGCGCCGGGATGACCGGGTGTGTCATGCGAGGAGGGGCCACCGCCGCGGGGCGCGCCCGCTAGCATCGGGAGCGGACTCCCCTCCCGCGAGGCGCACCGATGCTCACCGGCCGCATGATGGACTTCCCGCTCACGCTGACCCACTTCCTCGACCGGGCCCGGACGTTCTTCGGGGACGCGGAGATCGTCAGTCGCCAGCCGGACAAGTCCCTGCACCGCTCCACCTACGCCGACTTCTCGCGGCGCACGCGCCAGCTCGCCGAGGCCCTCACCCGTCTGGGGGTGAAGCCAGGGGAGCGCGTGGCCTCGCTGTGCTGGAACCACACGCGCCACCTGGAGCTGTACTTCGCCGTGCCCTCCATGGGCGCCGTGCTCCACACGCTCAACCTGCGGCTGCACCCGGGGGACCTGGCCTACATCGCGCGCCACGCGGAGGACCGGGTGATCGTCGTGGACCGCTCGCTCCTGCCGCTGCTCGAGAAGTTCATCGGCGAGGTGCCCGGGGTCCGGCACGTCATCGTCGTGCCGGACGACGGCCCCGTGCCCGAGGGGCGGCTGGACTACGAGCGGCTCCTGGCGGCCGAGCCGGGCGCCTTCGTCTTCCCGCCGCTCGACGAGCGCTCGGCGGCGATGCTCTGCTACACCTCGGGCACCACGGGCAACCCCAAGGGCGTGCTCTTCTCGCACCGCTCCATCGTGCTGCACACGCTCGCCGAGTGCATGGCCGACACCTTCGGCATCGGCGAGGCGGACGCGGTGCTGCCCGTGGTCCCCATGTTCCACGCCGCCGCCTGGGGCATGCCCTTCGCCGCGCTCTTCA
Source organism: Archangium primigenium (assembly GCF_016904885.1). Classification (NCBI taxonomy): domain Bacteria; kingdom Pseudomonadati; phylum Myxococcota; class Myxococcia; order Myxococcales; family Archangiaceae; genus Melittangium; species [Archangium] primigenium. Next base: position 531,400 of record NZ_JADWYI010000001.1, on the reverse strand, counting down.
CCGGCGCGAAGATCGTCCTGCCCGGGCCCCACCTGGACCCCGCGTCGCTCCTGGACCTCATGGCCGGCGAGCGCGTCACCCTGGCCGCGGGCGTGCCCACCCTCTGGCTGGGCATCCTCGCGCTGTTGGACCAGGCGCCCACGCGGTGGGATCTCACGAGCGTGCGGGGCATGCTCATCGGCGGCTCGGCGGCCCCCCAGGCGATGATCGAGGGGTTCGAGCTGCGCCACGGCCTGCGGGTGACGCACGCCTGGGGCATGACGGAGTTGCAGCCGGTGGGGTCCATCGCCCGGCCCCGGCCGCGGCACCAGGGGCTCGGGCCCTCCGAGCGCTTCGCGCTGCGCGCCACCCAGGGCTACGCGCTGCCGTTCGTGGAGCTGCGCCACGTGAGCGACACGGGGGAGGTGCTGCCCCGCGATGGCACCACCATGGGCGAGCTGGAGGCGCGCGGGCCGTGGGTGGCCTCCTCGTACTTCGGCGACGAGGGCGCGGACCGGTTCACGGCCGATGGCTGGTTCAAGACGGGCGACGTCGTCACCCTGGACGCCGAGGGCTTCGTGCGCATCACCGACCGGTCGAAGGACGTCATCAAGTCCGGCGGCGAGTGGATCAGCTCCGTGGCCCTGGAGAACGCGCTCATGGCGCACCCGGCGGTGCTGGAGGCGGCGGTGTTCGCGGGGCGGGACGCGAAGTGGGACGAGCGGCCACTCGCCGCGGTGGTGTTCAAGCCGGGCCAGGTCGCCACCCCCGAGGAGCTCGCCGCGCACCTCTCGGGGCACTTCGCCAAGTGGTGGCTGCCGGATGACTACCTCTTCCTCGCGCAGATTCCCCGCACGTCCACGGGCAAGTTCCTCAAGACGAAGCTGCGCGAGGAGCACGGCGACCACCTGCTCAAGAAGGCGCGCGGGGAGCGGTGAGGGCCCGCGGCCGGGCCCGACCTCGAACGTCGGGTGCCCGGCCCGCGTGGCGGTTGACCTTCCCGGTAGCGTGCCGCTTTCCTTTCCAGGGGGCCTGTGCTACCCGTCGGGGACCGGACCCATGCCCCAGGTTCATCGAACGCAAGCCCAGCTCGCCGTGTACCTCGGACGGGTGGCCCGTGAGGCGCGCACCCGCCTGAGCCTCACCCAGGAAGAGGTCGCCGAGCGGGTGGGCGTCGCCACCGAGGTGTACGGCCGGGTCGAGCGCGGCAACATGCTGCCCAGCGTCCCCACCCTGATGCGCCTGTGTCAGGCCCTGGCACTCGATGCCAACGCGCTGCTGGGCTTCTCCTCCGCGCGGCCCGCCCTGGGGCTCGTGCCCCACCCGGCCGCGGGCGAGACCGAGCCGCCCGGACTGCGCCGGCTCCTGCGCGTGACCCGCCGGCTCTCGCCGCGTCAGCTCTCGCTCCTGGGCTCCATGGCCCATGCCCTGTCGCGCGTCACCCACCGGCCCTCGCGGCGCCTGTCCCGGCGCTCGCGCGAGACGCCCTGAGGGGCGCCGTCAGAAGGCCAGGCCCACCCCGGTGTAGGGTCCGCCCACCCGCTGCTTGAGCGTCACTCCCTCCATGCGCCCGCGATCGTCGAGCAGCAGCCCGCGCCAGCCCGCGCGCAGCAAGAGCGGCCCCAGGTGCAGGGACAGACCCATCTGCCCCTCCAGCTGAAGGTGGGGCAGGGGCACCCACTGCGCGCTGCCCTCCAGGTCCAGCTCCCCCAAGAGGCAGCGCTCGAAGCTCATCCCCAGGCTGGGGCCCACGAAGGTGACGCCCGGCACACGCGTCACCGCCACGCCCGTCTCCAGGCGCAGCCGCCCCTTGTGGCTCACCGCCGCGGCGAACGTCAGGTTCGCCCCGCCCAAGAACAGCCGGGCACGTTCGCTCCCGTCCTCCTCCTGGGGGCGCAGCGACAGCGTGTTCAGGCGCGTGGACACACCCACGCGCTCCTCCTCCAGCGCGAAGTGCAGGCCCAGGCCCCCGCCTCGCCGCGCCGTCTGGGCCTCCAGCCCCAGGCGCACCAGCTTCTCGGGCCCGGGCGGGTCCTCGACGAAGAACTCCGAGGGGCTGTAGGGCCGATAGGCCACCGCGACGCCGCCGCCTCCGGCCACCACCACCACGGAGGCCGCCGGCGAGTAGCGCGTGCGTCCCGGCCCGCGCGAGGGCCTCGCGCGCGGGGTGTCGCTTCCGGAGTCACTCCGCTTGGAGCCCACCGCCGACGCGCCGTGACTGCTTCCCCGCTTGGCGCCCGAGCCACGGCTGCTCGAGCTCCGGCCCCGGGAGCCGCCCTTGCCGAAGCGGGCCTCGGCGGTCGTGGCGAGGAGGAGCAGGGCGGCGGCCAGCGCGGCGCACCATGTCTGGGGACGAGAGGGCATGCGGGGCACTCCTGGGCGGATCGCCGATAGGAGCACGTTTCGCCCGGCCAGGCCCCCCGGAGCGCCGGGCTTCGCGCGCCAGGGGCCACTCATGAACACAGCCCGGGGACCCAACGTTGATCAGCGGGCACATGCGATGCTGGGGGCAGGAGGTGTCACCCCCCATGCTCTTCTTCGATCTGGAGGCCTACGCGCCTCCCCACGAGCGCGACGCCAGCCGGGGCTCGCTCATCATCAACCCGGCGCGGCCCGGGCATCCGCTGCTGGGCGGGTGCTTCCTCTCGCGGCGCTTCACGGCGCCCCCGTCCGGGTCCGCGCTGGAGGCTCCGGGGGAAGCTCCGGGGGAGGCTCCGGGGGAGGCGCTGGAGTCCCTGGACGCCCTGGAGGTGCAGGGGCTGTGGCTCTGGGACCTGGGCTCGGAGCGGGCCCTGCTGGAGGCCATCCGCGAGCGCTTCGAGCTGGAGTGGACCCGACAGCGCGAGGAGAACGCCCGGATCCTGGGAAAGCCCGTGGTGGACCTGGTGGTGTGCGGGGCGGGCATCGCCCGCTTCGACCTGCCGGCGCTCTACTGCCGCTCGCTGCACCACGCGCTGGCGAGCCCCGCGGAGCTCTTCGAGCTGTACTTCAAGGCCCGGCCCATCGACCTGTCCAACGAGGCGGGCTTCCTCTTTCCCGAGGAGCCCCACCTCTATCCCAAGACGACCCGGGAGCTGGCCGGGCGGCTGGGCTTGCGTGAGCACAAGGGCTCGAGCAAGAGCGTCTGGGAGCTGTACGAGCGGGGCGAGCATGCGGCCATCGCGCGGCGCACGGCGGCCGAGCTGCGGTTGGTGGTGGCGCTCTACGAGCGGCTGCGCGCGCGGGTGGTGGCCGCCCGGAGGTAGGACAGGCGGCGGGGGACTCCCCCTCGCGCCCCCGGTGCCCTCCATGCCACCATGGCGGCCGTGTCGGAGGTCGCCATCCCAGGTCCGGGCCCATGACGATTCGCGCCAAGGTGCTGTGGTTCGCGGCGGTCGCCGTCGTGCTCGTGTGCGTCATGGGGCTGCTCCTCTTCGGTCTGGCCCACCACGGCCAGCGCCAGCGCCAGCAGCTCATGGCCCTGCAGGAGCAGATCGACAGCTACCAGCGCCTGCACGCGCTCGCCTGGCCCTTCCTCAACCAGCTCGCCCAGGCGCGCCAGTCCCAGACGGACACCCGGCGGGTCCCCGAGGAGCTGGCGCGTCAGGTGGACGCGGAGATGGCGCGGCTGGCCGACAGCTTCGCGCGCGAGGGCGCCGGTGCCCTGGAGACCGAGAACCAGGAGCAGACGCGCCGCGAGCACCGGGAGGTCCGCGCCGCGCTCCTGCGCTGGTCGTCGCTGGCCGAGCGCCGGGTGCACGAGCTGCACCCCCACGTGTCCATCGCCCCCAACGTGGAGTGGCTCTTGTACGCGGAGTTCGAGCAGACGGTGGGCCAGCGCATCCAGGAGGTGCAGGACGAGAAGCGCTTCGAGCTGGAGGCGCTGCAGCAGCTGCTGGACGTGTCCGTGTACGTGGTGGAGTGGGTGGCGCTGTGCTTTCCGGTGCTGTGCCTGGGGCTGGTGATGCTGCTGGCCATGGCCATCCTCACCCCCTTGCGCTCCTCGCTGCAGGGGCTCATCCACGCGGCCGAGCGCATCGGGCACGGGGACTTCGACGTGCACACCCACGTGGCGTCGCGCGACGAGCTGGGCACGCTCGGCGCGGCGGTGGACCGCATGGCGCGCGAGCTGCGCGAGTCCCTGGAGGAGAAGCAGCGGCTGAGCCGCGCGGAGGCCGAGGCCAGCGAGCGCGAGGCGGCGCGCTACCACGCGCTGCTGGAGGACACGGTGCGCCAGCGCACCGCGGAGCTCGGCGAGGCCAACCTGCGGCTGCGCGACAGCCTGCAACAGCTCCAGTCCACCCAGGAGCAGCTCCTGTCCGCGGACCGGCTCGCCTCGGTGGGGCGGCTCGCGGCGGGCGTGGGCCACGAAATCAACAACCCCCTGGCCTACATCCTGAGCAACCTGCGCTACGTGCACCAGGAGCTCGCCGAGCTCACGGGCGTGGCGGACGAGCAGGGGCGCCAGGAGATGCTCGCCGCGCTGTCCGAGGCGAGCGAGGGCGCCGAGCGCGTGCGCCTCATCGTGCAGGACTTGAAGACGCTCTCGCGCCCGGACGACGTGGCGCTGGGCCCGGTGGACGTGGCGGCGGTGGTGCGCTCCTCGGCGAAGATGGCGCGGCACGAGACGAGGGATCGGGCGCGGGTGGTGGAGGCGTGCGAGGGCGTGCCGCCGGTGCACGCCAACGCCGCGCGCCTGGGCCAGGTCTTCCTCAACCTCTTCATCAACGCGGCGCACGCCATCCCGCCCGGCCGGGCGCAGGAGAACGAAATCCGCGTGGACGCGCGGCTGTCGGCGCCCGACCAGGTGACGGTGGCGGTGCGCGACACCGGGGCCGGCATCCCCGCCGAGCACCTGCGGCGCATCTTCGACCCGTTCTTCACCACCAAGCCGGTGGGCATGGGCACGGGGCTGGGGCTGTCGGTGTGCCACCGCATCATCACCGCGCTGGGCGGCGACATCCGCGTGGAGAGCGAGCCGGGCCAGGGCACGTGCTTCTTCATCACCCTGCGCGTGGCGGAGGGCTCCACGGGGGACTCCACGCAGTCCGCGGCTTGACGCCTTCCGGGCGTCCAGGGTCAGAGGAGTGTCCGCGGACGGACGCTCGTGCGGTTCAAGGGCTTCGCGAGCGACGACTGTTCAACGGTCGTCCTCTTGGAATCCTCGACGCTTCGAGCGTCTGGAAAACGCCATCCCCATGTTGCTTCCAGTCCGTCAGCCAACCCCAGGAGTGGAACGAATGGCCCCGCGTGCTTCCGGCAGTCCCCGCAGCAAGTCCTCCAAGGCCCAGACGTCCGCGCGCACGCGCGCCAAGCGCGCCGTGACGGGCGCCCGCAAGCGCGTGGCCAAGGCCGCCTCCACCGTGCGCCGCAAGGCGGGCCAGGCCAAGGCCGCCGCCAAGAAGACGGCGAGCAAGACGACGACCCGCGCCAAGCGCGCCCAGCCGGCCCGCGCCAAGCGCGCCACGGGTGGCAAGGCCCGCCGCGCCGCCTCCACGAGCGGAAAGACGGGCCGCAAGACGGCCACGGCGCGCAAGACGACGTCGCGCAAGAAGAGCCCGCGCACCTCCTCGCGCGCGAAGAAGACGAGCACCGCGTCCTCGGCGGCCGAGACGTCCACGCCCGCCGCGACGACCTAGTCCGGCAGCTCCAGGGCCTCGGCGTACAGCCGGGCCAGGGCACGGGCCTCGTGGCCCACGCCGAAGCGCGCGCGGGCCTCCTCGGCGGCGTTGCGGCCCACGGCCAGGGCGCGCTCGGGCTCGCGCAGGAGCATGCGCAACAGCTCGCGCAGCGTGGCCACGTCCCCGGGCTCGAAGAGAAAGCCCGTGCGGCCATGCTCGACCACGGCCGGCACGTGCGGCAGCCGGGTCACCACCGGACAGCACCCCGCGGCCATGGCCTCCACGAGCACCATGGAGAAGGCCTCGGCGTAGGACGGGTGCACGAGGATGCTCAGCCCCTGGTACCAGGGCACCACGTTCGCGTGTTCGCCCGCGAGCACCAGGGCGTCTCCCGTGGAGGCGCGCAGGCGCTCGGCCCACGCCGCGTCCGGGCCCTTGGCCAGTCCCACCAGCACCGGCTTCCACTCGGGGAAGTCCGCGAGCAGCGGGGCGATGGCCTCCACGAAGTCGCCCTGGCCCTTGTTGGGGCGCACCCGGCCCACCACGCCCACGCCCCTCTGGCCCCCCACGCCCAGCGCCCGCCACGCCGCCTCGCGGTCCGCGGGGGGCGTGAAGCGCGTGAGGTCCACCCCGTGGGTGACGATGGTGGAGGGCAGGCCCATCCACTCGGCGCCCTGGGCGTTGAGGGTGACGAGCCGCTCGGCGCGCGCGGCCAGCCACCGGGTGAGGCCGCTGGGCCGGGCCGAGCCGTGGCGCGTGTAGACGAGCCGCACCCGCCGCCCGAGCAGCCGCAAGAGCAGGCCGACGAGCATCTCGTTGTTGCGGTGCGCGTGCCACACGAGCGGCTCGGTGCGCAGGCGCCGCCACAGCTCGCGCCAGGCCAGGCGCGGCACGCTCGCCGCCAGGTGGCCGCCCACGGCCCAGGTCTCCAGGTGGTGTCCGAGCTCCGGGACGATGAGCTCCGTGTGGGCCGTGACGCCGGTGCGGCGCCGGTGGAAGTGGGGGTGCACGACGAGCGGCATGGGCACGGGCGTCTCTATCACGCCCTCCGCGCCCGCTGGTCGGCCCCATGCCCGGCGTCCCGGCGAGCCACACCCTGGGCCGGGAAGCGAAGACGGGGGCGGCCTCCGAGGTTGTCCCGGGAAGGTGACTTGTGCCGTCACCTCCTGGAGTCATCGCATGGACAGGACGGGCAGCGCGGATCTCCCCCTTCACTCCGGCCGGGTGCCGGACTGGCTCGCCGAGCGCATGGCGCGCATGAGCCGCGTGCTCGTGGAGGCGCTCGTGCTGCACTACGGCCGCCACGAGGTGCTGCGCCGGCTCGCCCACCCCTTCTGGTTCCAGTCGCTCGGGGCCGTCATGGGCATGGACTGGCACTCCTCGGGCGTCACCACCACGGTGCTCGGCGCGCTCAAGAAGGGCCTGGGGCCCGGGGCGCGGCAGCTCGGGCTCTACGTCGTCGGGGGCAAGGGGCTCCAGGCGCGCCGCGCCCCCGAGGAGCTGCGCTTCATCGGTGACCGGGTGGGCATCGACGTGCCCGTGTTGCTGCGCGCCAGCCGGCTCGCGGCCCGGGTGGACAGCGCCGCGGTGCAGGACGGCTTCGAGCTGTACGCGCACAGCCTGGTGTTCTCCGACGACAACGCCTGGGCCGTGGTGCAGCAGGGCATGAACCCCACGCGGGGTCAGGCCCGGCGCTACCACTGGTTGTCCGAGGGCCTGGGGTCCTTCGTGGACGCGCCCCACGCCGCCATCACCGGCCCCGGGCAGGGCGTCATCCTCAACCTCACGGATCGCCGGGCCGCCCGGGCCCGCGCCGCCCAGGTCCAGCTGGTGTCCGAGGGCCCGGACGTGGTGCTCGGGGCGCTGCGCGAGGTGCGGGCCGCCCAGGCGGGGCCCGTGCCCTTCACGCCGCCCCTGCCGCACCTGCAGATGCCCCACCATGCGCACGTGGGACCCGAGGACGTGCTGCTGCGCCGGTTGCACGGCACGCTCGCGGCGGCGGCCGAGCGGGGGCCTCGGGACTTCGCCGAGCTCCTGCTCACCCCGGGCGTGGGCGCGCGCACGGTGGCGGCCCTGGCCAGCGTGGCCGAGGTGGTGCACGGCGCGCCCGCGCGCTTCACGGATCCCGCGCGCTTCTCGCTCGCCCAGGGCGGCAAGGATCGGCACCCCTTTCCCGTGCGCCTGGACGTGTACGACGAGACGCTGCGGGTGCTGCGCGGCGCGGTGGACGCGGCCCGGCTGGGCAACGACGAGCGGCTCGGGGCGCTGCGCGAGCTGGACCGGCAGGCGCGGCGACTCGAGGCCGTGGCCACGGGCCCATCCTTCGAGGCGCTCGTCGAGGAGGGCTGGGCGGGCGTGGAGGAGTTGTTGCCCACGGATGGGCCTGCCCGGCGGCGCTCCAGCCGAGCGGGGTGGCGCCAGGCCGCTCCCCGCGCGCAGATGGAGCTGCCCGGGCTGTCGGACGCGGAGAGCGAGGCGTCCCGTCACTCCGGGTGAGAGCGACCGACCCTCCTTCCTTTGTTGGACACGGATGGTGGTCGACAGGTGTTGTGTGTGCGGACAGGATCGCCGCCCGGACCGTGGCACAACCGGATGCGCCAACCCCCCCTGGCCGAGGGAGTCACCGCCTTGTCGAGTCGTCGTGTTTCCTCCGCCTCCGCGCCGTCCGAGGGGTGTGCCTCCAACGGCCCCCGGATCCACGGCCGCGTGCTGGTGGTGGATGATACGGACAGCAAGCGCTACCTCATCGCCCAGACGCTGCGGCTGGCGGGCATGGAGGTGGTGGAGGCGGAGACCGGACGCGGGGCGCTCGCGGCCGCGGTGGGACAGCCAGACGTGGTGCTCCTGGACGTGCGCCTGCCGGACATGAGCGGCTTCGAGGTGTGCCACCTGCTCAAGACGCAGCCGGCCACCGCCGCCATTCCGGTGCTCTACGTGTCCGCGCTCATGGAGGACGCGGAGCTGGAGTCGCGGCTGTTCGAGGACGGGGCGGATGGCTACGTGCCCCAGCCCATCGAGCCCAAGCACCTGGTGGCCCAGACGTGGGCGCTGGTGCGCATGCGCCGCGGTGAGCTGCAGCGCGAGCGGGAGCGGGACGAGGCCGGGGAGGAGCGGCAGCGGCTCTACCGCGAGCTGGAATCGAGCGAGGGGCGGCTGCGGCTCGCGCTCGACGCGGCGGAGCTGGGCACGTGGAACTACGACCTGGGCAGCCACGTGTACCACTGCGATGCGCGGGCGCGGGAGGTGTTCGGCCTCGCCGAGGGCGCGCCCGTGGATCTGGCGCGCGTGGGCGAGCGGCTGCACCCCGAGGACCGCGCGGAGATGATGGAAGCGGCGCGGCGCTGCCTCGCGGGCGAGTCCGGGGGCATGTTCCAGGTGGAGGGCCGCACGGTGGACGCGGGGGATGGGCGGGTGCGGTGGGTGTCCGTGCGGGGGCGGATGCGCTTCACGCCCGACGGGCGGGTGGAGGACGTGGCGGGCATCTGCCAGGACATCACCGAGCGCGCGCAAGCCGAGCGGCGCGCCACGGACTTCCTGGCCACCACGGCCGCCTTCGCGCACGCGCTCACCCCGGAGGAGGTGTGCGGGGCGCTGCTCACGCACGGCCTGCAGTCGATGGGGGCCTTCGCGGGCATCGTGGCGCTGGTGGATGGGGACGTGCTGCGCCCGCTCATGCACAACGGCTACCAGGAGGGCGTCATCCAGCCCACCTGCCCGCTGTTCGAGACGCTGCCCTTCTCCCGGGTGGTGCGCACGGGCCGCCCGGTGCAGCTCGTGGACGACGCGGCGATCGAGCGGGACTGGCCCGCGTTCACCCGGGAGGTGCGCGACGCGCGCGGCCGGGCCTGGCTGGGCGTCCCCCTGCGCGAGGGCCTCGAGGTGGTCGGCCTGTTGTGGCTGAGCTTCGCCACGCCGCGCCGCTTCTCGGTGGCGGAACTGGCGCAGGTGGAGTCGCTCTGTCAGTTGTGCACCCAGGCGCTCGGGCGCGCGCGGCTCTTCGAGGACGAGCGGCTGGCCAAGGAGGAGGCCCGGCACCAGGAGTCCCTGGAGCAGCGCTTCCTCGGCATGGTGAGCCACGACCTGCGCAACCCCCTGCAGGCCATCTCCCTGGGCGCGCGCACGCTCCAGCGCATGGAGAACCCGCCGCCCGCGACGCTCCTGCGCATGACGAGCCGCATCGCCCACAGCGCGGACCTCATGGGCAACATGGTGTCGGACCTCCTGGACTTCACCCGGGGCCGACTCGGCGGGGGCCTGCCCCTGGCGCGCGCGTCGGTGGACCTGGTGCTCCTGGGGCGCGAGGTGCTCGAGGAGTTCTCCCTCACGCACCCCGGGGGCCGCGTCGTGCTGGAGGGGCCGGGCGCGTGCCTGGGGGACTGGGACGGGCCGCGGCTGCGTCAGGTGCTCTGCAACCTGGTGGGCAACGCCCTGCGGCACGCGCGCGTGGACACCGCCGTCCGGGTGCGCGTCTCCCACGCCGGGAGCGAGGCCCTGCTCGAGGTGCACAACGAGGGCGAGCCCATTCCCGAGTCGCTCCTGCCCGTGCTCTTCGAGCCGTTCCGCCGGGGCGTGTCCTCCTTCCGCCCGGCGGGCAGCCTGGGGCTGGGGCTGTACATCGTGCGCCAGGTGGTGGACGGGCACGGCGGGCACGTGGAGGTGCGCACCGGCGAGGTCGGCACCACCTTCTTGGTCCGACTTCCCACCCGCGAGGTCGCCGCGCTAGGGTGATGTTCCATGTCGGACACGCCGCTCATCTTCCACCACACCATCCAGGGCTTCTTCTCGCGCGCCTTTCCGGGCGGGGTGCCCCCCGGGCTCAAGGCGCAGCTGCGCACCGCGGGCGTGGACCTGGACAAGCCCCTGCTGCCCGCCTACCCGATGGAGACGTGGAGCCGGTGCATCGAGCTGAGCGCGCCCTTCGCCTTCCCGGACGACATGCCCCAGGAGGCGTGGCGCCGGTTGGGCGAGCGGATGATCGACGGCTACCAGGAGACGATGATCGGCCGCGCCATGTTCGCCACGCTCAAGCTGCTCGGGCCCCGACGCATGCTCCAGCGCAGCCGGAAGAACTTCCGCTCGGGCAACAACTACACGGACGTGGTGCTCTCGGACGTGTCGCCCACGGAGATGGACCTGTGGTTCAACGAGACGCACGAGGTGTTGCGCCACTTCGTGGCCGGCATCGTGCTCGCGGGCATGCGCGTGGGCGGCGCCGAGGCGCCCCACGTGGACGTGCTGCGCACGGACGCGCGGGGCGTCACCTACCGCGCCTCCTGGGCCTCGTCCCCCAAGGCCTGAGCGGCCCGCGCCTCACGCCCGGGCCTTCACGCCCGCTCAGGGGGGCGGCCGGCCGCCGTAGAGCGTCTCCGCGCGCTGGAAGAGCACCCAGGAGGTGATGATGTACTTGTCCCCCGAGCGCGGCACGTTGCCCCGGTGGGTGTGGGTGAAGCCCGAGGGGAAGATGACCATGCGGCCCGCCTTCGAGGCGACCTTCTTCTCCTGGTAGAAGAACTCCGTCTCGCCGCCCTCGGCCACGTCGTTGAGGTAGAACTGGAAGGCGAGCACGCGGTGCAGGGGCTCGCAGCTCGCGTCCTTGGGGAACACCTCCGAGTGCCAGTGCGGGTAGCCCCCCGAGCCCTTCACGTAGCGCTGCACCTGCAGGTTGCCGTAGCGGTAGAGAAAGCCCACGAGCTGGTTGAAGTTCGGCTCGCCCAGCTCATCGAAGTTCTCCCGCGTGAGCGTCACGAGCTGCCCCGTCTTGGGGTGCTTCACCGACAGGGAGACCGCGCCCACCAAGAGGTAGAGGTAGCGGCGCAGGTAGGCCTTGAGCGGCGGGAAGGCATGGTCGAGCAGCCGGCGCACCAGGTCCTGGTACTCGGCATGCGGGTTGAGCAGCAGGTCGTGGCTGTCCTTCTTGCTCACGTCCACGCCGCCCCCGGTCTGGCCCCGGGTGACGTGGGGGCTCTTGGCGAAGACCTGGAGCACTTCCTGGCACAGCGCGGGCGGCAGCGCGCCGTCGTGCACGTCGATGAAATCGGTCATGGCTGGGCGGGGAGTGTACCCCCAAACGAAGAAACCCCGGGCGCCCTGGCGCCACGCGGGTGGCCAGGATGCCCGGGGTGTCCGTCACGCCCCCTCGAGAAGGGGGCGCGCGGGCGGGATTACAGCGTGCCCTTGTAGAGCAGCTTGTTGACGGTGCCCGAGGGGTTGCCCGTCACGGCGTTGTTGATGGCGTTGTTCTTCATCCACGCGTCGATGGTGGCCTGGGACGCATCGCCGTAGGTCGCCTTGTAGAGGGCGGCCACGCCGGCCACGTGCGGGGACGCCATGGACGTGCCGCTGATGGTGTTGGTGCCACCGTTGTTCCAGGTGGAGGTGATGCTGCTGCCCGGGGCGTAGATGTCCACGCAGCTGCCGTAGTTGGAGTAGCTGGCGCGCGCGGTGGTGCTGGTGGTGGCGCCCACCGTGGTGACGGCCGGGGCGCTGGCGGGCGAGTAGTTGCAGGCGTTGCCGTTGTCGTTGCCCGCGGCCACGGCGACGAACACGCCGGCGTTGGCCAGGTTGGTCACCGCGGTATTGATGGCGGACGAGGCGCCGCCGCCCAGGCTCATGTTGGCCACGGCCGGCTTCTTGTGGTTCACGCGCACCCAGTCGATGCCGGCGATGACGCCCGAGTTGGTGCCCGAGCCGTCGCAGCCCAGCACGCGCACGCCGTACAGGCGCACCGCCTTGGCCACACCGTAGGTGGCGCTGCCCACCGTGCCCGCCACGTGCGTGCCGTGACCGTTGCAGTCCTTGCCGTCGCCGCCCGTCGCGTCATAGGCGATGGAGGCGCGCCCACCGAAGTCCGAGTGGGCCGTGTAGAGGCCCGTGTCGATGATGTAGGCGTGCACCGTGGAGGCGGTGGCGGTGTAGGTGTAGGTCTTGCTGAGGGTGTTGGAGGTCTGGTCGATGCGGTCGATGCCCCACGTCGCGTTGGACTGGGTGGCCGACTGGAGGGCGAACTGGTCCTCTTCCACGAACTCGACGTTCTTGTTCTGGCGCAGCTTGAGCAGCTGGGCCTCGTCGAGCGTCACCGAGAAGCCGTTGAGGGCGTTCTCGTACATGTGGCCGGGGGACACGCCGAGGCTGGCCGCCACGTCGCGCGCCTTCGCGCCGTCCTTGATCTTGACGATGTAGTCGCCCTGGATGCCCATGCCGGGCGCGGCCTGGTGCAGCGGCGCCAGGCTCTGGCCCAGCTCCTCCTGCTGCATGTCCATCTCGTTTCCACCGCAAGCAGCCAGGGACAGCACGGACCCGATGAACAGCACGTTTCGCACAGCGCGCATGGGGGCTTCCTTCCAGGGGAGAGTACGCAGGGAGACAGCGCTCACCGAAGTGAACGGCGCCTGACATAGCAAAACCCGGAAAGAAGAATCAATGGGCTTTTATAGATTCCTAAGAATTTAGAGCTGGTCTGTAAAATCCCGGATAGGCTGGATAGAGGGGGCGGCTCCCGGCCGGTGGGGCGCCGGGAGCCGGGGCGGCGGCCTACAGGGTCTTCTTGTTGAGCAGCTTGTTGACGGTGCCCGAGGGGTTGCCCGTCACGACGTTGTTGGTGGCGTTGTTCTTGAGCCACGTGTCGATGGTGGCCTGGGACGCATCGCCGTAGGTCGCCTTGTAGAGGGCGGCCACGCCGGCCACGTGCGGGGACGCCATGGACGTGCCGCTGATGCTGCTGGTGCGGCTGCCGATCCAGGCGGAGGTGATGCTGCTGCCCGGGGCGTAGATGTCCACGCAGCTGCCGTAGTTGGAGTAGCTGGCGCGGGCGGTGGTGCTGGTGGTGGCGCCCACCGTGGTGACGATGGGGGCGCTGGCGGGCGAGTAGTTGCAGGCGTTGCCGTTGTCGTTGCCCGCGGCCACGGCGACGAACACGCCGGCGTTGGCCAGGCTGGTCACCGCGGTGTTGATGGTCGAGGAGTAGCCGCCTCCGAGGCTCATGTTGGCCACGGCCGGCTTCTTGTGGTTGGTGCGCACCCAGTTGATGCCGGCGATGACGCCCGAGTTGCTGCCCGAGCCGTCGCAGCCCAGCACGCGCACGCCGTACAGGCGCACCGCCTTGGCCACGCCGTAGGTGGTGCCGCCCACCGTGCCCGCCACGTGCGTGCCGTGGCCGTTGCAGTCCTGGCCGTTGCCGCCCGTCGCGTCATAGCCGATGGAGGCGCGCCCCCCGAAGTCCGGGTGGTTGCTCTGGATGCCCGTGTCGATGATGTAGGCGTGCACGTTGGCCGCCGTGGTGTTGTACGTGTAGGTCTTGTTGAGGGTGTTGGAGGTCTGGTCGATGCGGTCCAGGCCCCACGTCGCGTTGGACTGGGTGGCCGACTGGAGGGCGAACTGGTCCTCCTCCACGAACTCCACGCCCGGGGTCTGGCGCAGCTGGAGCAGCTGGGCCTCGTTGAGCGTCACCGAGAAGCCGTTGAGCACCGACGGGTCGTACATGTGCCCGGGGGACACGCCGACGCGGGCCAGCACGTCCTGGGCCGTGGCGCCCTCCTTCACCTTGACGATGTAGTCGCCCTGGATGCCCATGCCGGGCGCGGCCTGGTGCAGCGGCGCCAGGTTCTGGCCCAGCTCGTCCTGCGCCCGCGAGTCCAGCTCGTTTCCACCGCAAGCAGCCAGGGACAGCACCGAACCGAGGAACAACGCATTCCGCACAGCGCGCATGGGGCTTCCTTCCAGGTGATGACGCAGGGTGTCGACGTTCACGGGGACGCGAACGTTTGAACACATACCTTGCCCTGGAAGGTTCTTACAAGTTGGAAAACAAAGTATTTGGGTAATCGCGAAGTTCTCCGCGAGAGCGGTAGAAGTTTGAGTTCTAACTTCTATCGCGCGGAGACGAGTTCCACGTCGAAGACGAGGACGGCGTCCGGGGGGATGGAGCCCTGGCCGGAGGAGCCGTAGCCCAGGTCCGAGGGGAGGATGAGCCGGCGCTTGCCGCCCACGCGCATGCCCACGAGGCCCTCGTCCCACCCCTTGATGACGCTGCCGCGGCCCAGGATGAAGGTGTAGGTGCGGCCCCGGGAGCGGCTGCTGTCGAAGAGGGTGCCGTCGGGCAGCCAGCCCGAGTAGTGGACCTCGAGGGAGCGGCCGTCGACGGCCTCGACGCCGGTGCCCACCGTCTGGTCCAGCGTGTAGAGCCCCGAGTCGCTGCGGCGCATGGCGTCCAGGTCCACCCCCAGGGCGTCGGCGTAGGTGACCTTCGTGGGGTCTCCCGAGTCCGCCCCGCCACAGGCGGACACCAGGGCGAGCAGCAGACACAGGGAGGACAGCGGCGCGAAACGGCTCATGGACGGGACTCCTCAGGGCAGGGGACGCAGGGGGGGAGCGGCGCGGCCTCCCCCCGCCCATTGATACCCCAGGGTGGCCCCCGAGCCGATGACGCCCAGCGCCACGTACTTGCGAAACCCCTGCAGGGCCTCGCGGTTGCCCACGACCTCCTCCATCACCCCGTGCAGGGCCACGCCCAGCAGCGTGCCCACGGCCGCGCCGCCCAGGGCGCCGAGGAAGGCGCGCCCCCGGTGCTCGCTGCCCCCGAAGGCCAGCTCCCCGAGCCCCCAGGTGCCCAGGGCCGCCGCGGGGGGCGTGAGCACCAGGCCCGCCCCGAACGCCGCCACGTCCGGCTCCGTCCACCGGCCCCCCGCCGCCGCCGGTTGTATGAAGAGCAGCGCGCCAGGCAGGGAGCCCACCACCCCCCCCGCGACGGTCTCGGCCGTCGTCACCCACAGCCGCTCGCCCCCCAGCCGGCTCGCGCCGTAGACGCCGCCCAGGGGCAGGGCGGTGAACGCGCCATAGGCGGCCCATGCCCCCGGCGGCACGGGCGCGTTCTGAGGCGTCGGTGGCGACTCGTTGAGGGGCCGCCAACCGCGGGGCCGCTGCGCGGTGCGCTCCGGCTCCACCCGCTGGGTGGCGGCGCCCCCTCCCCCCAGGCCCAGGTCCACCTGGGAGGGCTCGCGCGTGGGCGCGTCGGTCTCGGCGCGTGCCCCGGCGGGCGCGAGCAGGCCCACGAGGGCCGCCGCGAGGGTGATGCGGATCATCGAGGGAGCGGCGGACGGTGGCGGGGCGCGGAACATGCTGACCCAGGGATGGGGAGGCGGGGGGCCCGCGTCCACCCATCGGGCGTCCCCCGGCGGCGGCGGCGGCCAGCAACGGACAGTGAGGGTCCTCGGGGACAGCACGGGTGTCGCCTGGCCGACGTGCGCCTCCGGCTCGGGGTCCAGTCCGGTTGGCCATGACTAGCTTCCCCCGGTGACGACGCGCTGGCTCCTTCCCTTGCTCACCCTGCTGCTCACGGGGTGCCCCCTGCCGAACCATCGGCTCGCGCTGCGCATCCGCGACGACATCCCCGAGACGCGCGAGGGCATGTCGCTCGCCTGGTACCAGACGGTGGGCGTGCCGCTCGAGCCGGGCAACGCGGTGGAGCTCGTGCACAACGGCCATGTCTTCGACAAGCTGGAGGAGCAGATCCGCGCCGCGCGCTCCAGCATCCACATCGTCGTCTATATCTGGCGCCCGGGAGACCCCTCGGACCGGCTCATCCAGGCCTTGCGCGAGCGCGCCCCGGGCGTCACCTGCCGCGTGCTGGTGGATCCGCTCGGCAGCCTGCGCTTCGCGGACAACGTGGGGCCGCACCTGGTGGCGGCCGGGTGCGAGGTGCGCATCTTCCGGCCCCTGGAGGGCACCATGTCCCAGCTCAACCTGGAGCGCTTCCAGGCGCGGCTGCACCGCAAGCTCGCCGTGTTCGACGGGGTGCGCGGCATGACGGGCGGCTGGGGCATCTGGAAGAGCTGGGTGGGCGGCGGGCGCAAGCCCGAGGAGTGGCGCGACGCCAACATCTACGTGCGCGGGCCCGCGGTGCGCGGCATGCAACTGGCCTTCGCGCAGAACTGGCAGGAGGCGGGGGGCGAGATGCTGCCGCCCGAGGCCTTCCCGGACGTCATCGACGCGCCGGGCGAGGCGCGCGCGGGCTTCGTCACCCACACGGGCGCGCCCGTGCTCACCAACGCCGAGCGCATGTCGCTCTTGGCCATCGCCTCGGCCAAGAAGCGGCTGTGGATCGCCAACTCGTACTTCATCCCCACGCGCGCCATCCAGGACATGCTCGTCGCCAAGGCGAAGGCGGGCGTGGACGTGCGCGTGCTCACGCCGGGGCGCCACCACGACATCCCCCCGGTGCACACCGGGCAGCGCGCCACCTACGACCGGCTGCTGGAGAACGGCGTGCGCATCTGGGAGTACCAGGTGTCCATGATGCACTCCAAGACGATGCTCGTGGATGACCGCCTGTCCATGGTGGGCTCGACGAACCTGGACGCGCTCGCCATCGGCGCCGACGAGGGCTCGCTCGTGGTGGACGACCCCGACATGGCCGCGCAGCTCGCGCACGCCTTCGAGGAAGACCTGGCGCACTCCACCGAGGTGCGCTGGGACTCGTGGCGCCGCCGCGGGCTCATCAAGCGCCTGAGCGAGCGCGTGACGATGCTCTTTGGCAGCTACCTCTAATCCCGTGAACTCCTGGTCGCTCGGGGAGCGGTGCGGCGGACGCCGGCTCGCCGAGTCGCGTCACGGGAGAGTTGGTGGATGGCTCGCGGCGGACCGCTTGTCCGGTTAAGCTGTCGCCCAACCGGATAGCGCGATGGCGGGGTGGGGTGGTCCTGGCATTCGCTGCTCCGCGGGAGGGCGGTAATGCAAGGCGCCATCGACGCACTCGTGAGCAGCTTGGAGATCTACCGGGAGGAGCGATTCCTGCTCGTCGGCGCCGCCTCGACGCTGCTGAGCATGACGTCGTTCCTCGTGTTCGCCCTGCCCTGGACGTGGGTGGCCTACAAGAATCCCGAGTCGCTCAAGAAGTACCGGGTGCAGGGCCGTGACTTCCCCATCCAGCGCTGGTTCTGGCCCTCGCTCGGGCGCTTCCTCGTCAACGGCACCCTGTCGTTCCTGTCGCTCGTGCTCGTCTGGCCCCTCATCCGCGACCTGCCGGGCATCCACGCGGGCGTGCTGCCGCCCTGGTACGTGATGGTGGCGCAGATCGCCTTCTTCATCGTCCTGGACGATTTCCTCTACTACTGGATGCACCGGACCCTGCACACGCGCTGGCTCTACAAGCACGTGCACGCGGTGCACCACCGCATCACCACGCCCTTCGCGCTCACGGGCAACTACATGCACTCGGTGGAGTTCGTGTTGACCTCCACGCTCGTGCTCATCGGCCCGTCGCTGGTGGGCGCGCACGTGGTGACGCTGTGGCTGTGGATCGTCTTCCGGCAGTTCGAGGCGGCCGACGGTCACTCGGGCTACGACGTGCCGTGGAACCCGGGCCTGCTGGTGCCCTTCTACAAGGGGCCCGCCTACCACGACTTCCACCACCGGCGCTTCTTCGGCAACTACGCGGGCTTCTTCGCCTACCTGGACAAGCTCTTCGGCGGCACCTACTCCAAGGGGTACGAGGAGTACCGCCGGGCCCACGCGCACCCGCCGCCCGCCGAGCCCGAGGCGTCCGCGACGGCCCCCTCCACCGCGGCCGTCCAGCCCGAGCCCTGAGTCCGCGGCCTATCGGGTGGTGAACACCGGGGCCCTTCCCGGTGGGGCCGAGTGTCCGACATCCACCCCTGGGGACGCGTGCCCGATGACGCGTCCTGGCATCCCCGCGCCGCGCGCCCTAGTCCTGGCTCCTTCGGGTTCTTCCCAGGGAGCGGGCGATGCAGCAGCGGCAATGGGTGTTCGAGCACACCGTGGAGGGCCTCTTCCGGGTCGCGCTCAATGGCCGGCTGTCGCCGCCGGCCACCCGGGCCCTGGAGCGCACCGGCATCGAGCTCACCCGGCCGCTCTTGCCCGTCTACCCCGTGGAGACGTGGTGGCGCGCCCTGGAGATCACCGTGGCGGACGTGTACCCGCGGCTGCCCGCCGACGAGGCCTGGCGGCGGCTGGGCCACGAGGTGCTCGAGGGGCTCCTGTACACGTGCATGGGCCGCTCCTTGCGCAGCGCCGCCGGGCAGCTCGGGCCGCTGGGCTTCCTGCGCCGCTTCAACACCACCCTGCGCAGCGCGGACAACTACGTGCACGCGCGGCTGGAGGAAGAGGCCCCCACGCGCTGCGCGGTGTGGATCAACGAGGTCATGGGGCAGCCGGCCTACTACCAGGGCCTCCTGGAGGCGAGCATCGCGCTGGCCGGCGGCCGGGCCGCCCGGGCCGGGCTGCTCGCCCAGGAGGGCCCCGCCGCCCGCTTCCACGTGCAGTGGGACGCCTGATACCCCCCGGGGGGTGAGCCGGGACTCAGGCGGCCGGGGGGGCTGGTTCTTCGGCTCTGCGAGGCTAGACGGGTTTGGGGCATACTCGCGCGCCTGGCGCGGGGGTGCGCCGCGAGCCCATGGCGAGCATGTCCACGACCCGGATGGAAGCGGTGGCAGGCGGCGAGGCCCAGGTGCCTCGGCGCCGCGGGGTCATGCCCGGGGGGCGGGTGGCCCGGCTGTTGCCCGTGTTGGACGCGCTGCTCCCCGAGCGGGTGCGCGCGGCGCCGACCGAGGAGCTGAGCCGGGGCCGGCTGCTGGTGGCGGCGCTGAGCCTTTTGCTCATGTGCGACGCGCTGTTCCTCGTCTCCTATGTGCCGCACACCGAGCAGCCCCTGCCCTTCATCGGCATTGGCGCGGTGTGCGCGCTGGGCTACGGGCTGGCGTTCGTGGTGCTGCACTGGCGGGGCTCGACGTGGCTGGCGTCCATCCTGCTGTGCGCGATGCTCACGGGGGGCTACCTGGCCACCGGGTTCAATACCCGGAGCGCGGCGATGGGGGCGCATGTCTTCTGCATGCTCATCCCCCTGGTGTCGGTGTACCTGCTGGGGCCGCGCCTGGGCCTGTTCTTCACGCTGCTGGTGAGCGTGGACGCGGCGCTCGCGCGGCCCCTGCTGCTGGGCCAGCCAGCGCTCACCTGGGGCCGCGAGTTCTCCACCGCCTTCTGCCTGTTGAGTGGCTGGGCGCTCACGTGTCTGCTCTTCCTCGCGCGTGACAACGCCAACCTCGCCCTGGAGCGCGCCCTGCGCTCGCTGCGCGAGCACGAGCGCAAGCTCACGAGCCTCCTGGAGAACACCGAGGACGTGGTGTGCTCGGTGGACGCCCAGGGCCGGCTCATCGCGGCCAACCCGGCGCTCGGGGCGCTGTACCGCGAGGTGCTGGGCCGCGAGCCCCGGCCGGGCGAGCCGCTCTTCCCGGAGGGCACCCCCGCGCGCCTCTTGCGCACCTGGAAGGTGTGCGCCAACCAGGTGCTCGCGGGCAAGCGCGTGCGCTTCGAGGCGTCCCCCTCGCTGCTCAAGCGGCCCCGGGTGCTGGACATCTCGGTCAACCCGGTGGTGGACCTGTCCGGTCAGGTGGTGGGCATGACCATCTTCGGCCGCGACATCACCGAGCGCAAGGCGGCCGAGACGCAATTGGGCGAGATGCACCGCTCGCTGGTGGAGGCCTCGCGCAAGGCGGGCATGGCGGAGATCGCCACCGGGGTGCTGCACAACGTGGGCAACGCGCTCAACAGCGTCAACGTGTCGGTGAACCTGATGTCCGAGCGGCTCAAGCACTCGCGGGTGCAGCCGGGGCTGGCGCGCGCCGCGTCGCTCCTGGGCACGAGCACCGCCGAGCTGTCCGCCTTCCTCGCCGAGGACGCCCGGGGCCGGCAGCTGCCCGACTACCTGCGCGCCTTGTCCGAGCAGCTGGGCCGCGAGCGCTCGGAGCTCCTGGATGAGGTGCGCACCCTGCTCACGAGCCTGGACCACATCAAGTCCGTGGTGAGCATGCAGCAGCAGCACGCGCGCTTCTCCGACGACGTGGTGGAGCGCCTGGACGTGACGGGGCTCCTGGATGACGCCCTGCGCCTGCAGGCGGTGGCGCTCGAGCGGGTGGGCATCGGCGTGCGGCGCGAGTACACCGAGGGGGACTTCGTGCGGGTGGACCGGCACAAGCTCTTGCAAATCCTCCTCAACTTCCTGAGCAACGCGC
Organism: Archangium primigenium; assembly: GCF_016904885.1. Lineage (NCBI taxonomy): Bacteria > Pseudomonadati > Myxococcota > Myxococcia > Myxococcales > Archangiaceae > Melittangium > [Archangium] primigenium. The sequence continues at coordinate 510,801 of NZ_JADWYI010000001.1, read as the reverse complement.
GCCACTCGCTCGTGGAGAGCGGCAGGGCGGACAAATTGATCACCATCCGCGTGCAGCGCGTGTCGGACGCTCGGCTGCGTATCGCGGTGGTGGATAATGGGATAGGCATCGCACCGGAGGATGCATCCCGCCTGTTCACCCAGGGTTTCACCACGAAGAAGGACGGCCACGGTTTTGGCCTCCACACCAGCGCGCTGGCGGCGGCGGAGATGGATGCGTCCCTCTCCTGCGCGAGCGAGGGCCGCGGCCAGGGCGCTACCTTCATCATTGAGCTGCCCGTCTCGGGCGAGGAGAGCAGGGTATGAGCGGGCCCAGCACAGCCAACCGCCGCATTCTGGTGGTGGACGACAACCAGGCCATCCACCAGGACTTCCGCAAGATTCTCTGCGCGCCGCCGGCCACCGCCGCGCTGGACGCCATGGAGGCGGCGCTCTTCGGAGGCGTGGCGGCCCCCAGCGCGGACGTGGGCTTCGAGGTGGACTCGGCGCACCAGGGCGAGGAGGGCGTGGCGCGCGTGAAGGCGGCCATGGCCGAGGGCCGGCCCTACGCGCTGGCCTTCGTGGACATCCGCATGCCGCCGGGCATCGACGGCGTGGAGACGGCCCTGCGCCTGTGGAAGGAGGACGAGGACCTGCAGGTGGTGCTCTGCTCGGCCTACTCCGACTACTCGTGGGAGGAGATGACCCAGCGGCTGGGCGTCAGCCAGCGCCTGCTCATCCTGCGCAAGCCCTTCGACAACATCGAGGTGCGCCAGCTCGCCCACGCGCTCACGGAGAAGTGGAGCCTGTTGCGCCAGAGCCACCGGCGCATGGAGGACCTCACGCGCGAGGTGGAGGCGTGGACCCAGGAGCTGGCGGTCGCCAATGACCGGCTGCGCAAGGAGATGGAGGACCGGGCGAAGCTGGAGGTCCGGCTCGTGCAGGCCCAGCGGCTCGAGGCGCTCGGGCGGCTCACCGCGGGGCTCGCGCACGAAATCAACAACCCCCTGAGCGTCATCATGGCCAGCGTGGGCTTCATGCGCTCGGAGCTGGAGGAGCACACCAAGGGCGGCCGCCCGCTCGACTCGGGGGAGCTCGGCGAGGTGTGCTCGGACGCGCTCATCGGCGCGGAGCGGATCCTCCGCATCGTGAACGACTTCCGGCTCTTCTCGCGCCTGGACGGCGAGCCGCAGAAGCAGGTGGACCTGCGCGAGGTGCTGGACCATGCCGTGTCCGGGGCGAGCTACAACCTGGGCCGGGCGCAGCTGGTGCGCGACTTCCAGGACGTGCCCACGGTGTGGGGCAGCGAGCAGGGCCTGGAGCAGGTGTTCATGGGCCTGCTCAACAACGCGGGCTACGCCACCAAGAATGGCGAGGAGCCGCGGGTGAGCATCATCGCGCGCCAGCGCGACGAGGGCTGGGTGATGGTGGAGGTGCGCGACAACGGGGTGGGCATCGCCCCCGAGCACCTCGGCCGCATCTTCGACCCCTTCTTCACCACCAAGCCCCCGGGCACGGGCACGGGCCTGGGCCTGTCCATCTGCTACGGCATCGTCTCGGGCCTGGGCGGCGCCATCGAGGTGGACAGCACGCCCGGCAAGGGCTCCACCTTCCGGGTGAAGCTGCCCCGGGGGCCCGAGCACACGGCGGCGATGTGAGCCTGTCCGCTCCGTCCGCCTGGCGCGTGCGTCCCGCCCGGCCCGAGGATGGCCCCGCGCTCGGGGCCATGGGCGCGGCGCTCATCCGGATGCACCACGCGCAGGACTCGCGGCGCTTCATGGCGCCCGGCGACGACGCCGAGTCCGGCTACCGGTGGTGGCTCACCAAGGAGCTCAAGCGCGCGGGCGCGGTGGTGCTGGTGGCCGAGCGCGACGGGGCCGTGCTGGGCTACGCCTACGGCACCGTGGAGGGCCGGGACTGGAACGCCCTGCGCGAGCCCCACGGCGAGTTCCATGACCTGTGGGTGCAGCCCGCGGCCCGGGGCACGGGCGTGGGCGCGGCGCTCGCCGAGGCGCTGATGCACGGCCTGCGCGAGCGGGGCGTGCCGCGGGTCATGTTGATGGCGGCGGTGGGCAACGGCTCCGCGCGGCGGCTCTTCGAGCGGCTGGGCTGGCGCCCCACCATGGTGGAGATGACGCGCGAGGCCCGGCCCGACGACGGCGGCTGATCGCCCGGTAGTGGATGCCTCGCGCGCGGGCGGTGGTGGGCAGCGGACACCCTGCCCCGCGGGGCAATCGGAGCGAGGGGACGCCCGCCCGTACGGTGGTTCTCCCCGGTCCCCTCCAGGACCGGGCCGCCGTGGAGGAGCGCCATGCCCCCAGTCCCGTCCCCAGCCCGAGTCTGCCCGCGCGTGCGTGCCCTGGACGCGGGGCCGGCGTACTTCCCCCAGGCGGTGGCCTCGGGGGAGCCGGGCGCCCACGAGGTGGTGTTGTGGACGCGGGTGGTGGATCCGCTCGAGCCCGGCGCGCGGCTGTCCGTGTCGCTCCAGGTGGCCCAGGACGCGGACTTCACGCGGTGCGTGGTGGACGTGACGGGGCTGGTGCCCTCGCCCGAGCGCGACCACACCCTCAAGGTCCGCGTGACGCGGCTGGAGCCCGGCACCTGCTACCACTACCGCTTCCTCGTGGAGCGGGACGGGCAGTGGCGCGGCTCGGCGTGTGGCCGCACGCGCACGGGCACCGTGTCGCCCCTGACGCGGCCCCTGCACTTCACGGTGGCCCGCTACCAGGACTTGCTCGGCGCGCGCGCCAGCCGGCTGGACGGGGACGAGCCGGAGTTCATCCTCTTCCTGGGGGACAGCCTGCGCGAGGCGGGGGAGGCCGGGGTGGCGGCGCCCTCGGCGGCGCCCTCGGTGTCGCGCTACCGCGCGTGGTGCCGCGCCTACCGCGCCCGCTCCGAGCCCCGGCGCTGGCACTCGGCCCTGCCCCTGCTGGTGCTGTGGGAGGAGGCGCGGTGCGAGCGGTGGCGCGCGGTGTGGCGCGCCCTGTGTGACTACCTGCCCGTGGACCCCTTCCACGAGGCGGTGTGCGTGGGCGGCCGGACGGCGCCGATCGCCCACGCGGCGTGAGCTCGCTCGGGGACGCGCGCGAGCACCTCCTTCATCACCAGCCGCAGGTAGAGCGCGTCGAACAGCAGGATGGACAGGCTCAGGAAGGTGAGGAAGTGCAGCCCTCCGAGCCAGCTCTGCGTCTGGCCAATCACCCAGTGACACTCGATGGACGTGCCCAGCGTGCCGAGCATCTTGCACCACGCGGCCGGCACGGACAGGCCGCGCCCGCCCTGCTGCCGCCGGGCGAAGTAGAAGAAGACGAAGGCGACGCTCATGACCAGGTTCACCATGAAGGCGCCCATCAGGCCCAACAGGTCATGGTACTGCACGTGGAAGGCATACAGGCCGAACACGGACAGCATCACCGTGCCGAGCACGATGGCGTGGAAGTGCTCGCGCAGCTCCGGCACCAGCTGCAGGGCGGGGCCGTAGCGCACCAACTGGTAGACGATGACCAGGTCCACGAAGAACCACACCCGATCGAAGAACAGCCACAGCGGCACGGGGTTGGGCAGCACCCACGAGGCCAGGAACTCCCAGGCCAGGTTCATGCAGATGGCGATGAGGGGCAGGCCATAGGACTTGTCCTGGAAGCACTGGCGGATGATGAAGCCATACGCCACCACCCACAGCACACACCCCAGCTCGCCCACGACGTTGAACCACGCGAGGGGATCAAACGCTCCACCGGGGAGCGTGTGCACCATCAGGGACGGGTGCATGACTCACGCCACCCTCAGCCCGCTGTCCGGGCCGACCGCGAGGTGGCGCCCCGAGGGACGCGTCCCCCGGGCCTTGAGGTTCCACACGCCGCGCAGCTCCTCGGGAATCTGGAAGAGGGCGCGCTTGCCGCCCACCTCCGTGCGGAGCATCGCCTCGACGATGTCCTTGCTCACCAGCCGCACGAGCCGCGCCGGCAGGAAGGTGTGGTCGCCCACCCAGTCGGTGAAGCCGCCCACGTAGGTGATGGCCTGCGCGATGCTCGTCGTCCAGTCCGGCTGGGGCACGCACAGCATGTCCGCCACGTTGAGCCCCTGCCATTGGTCCTGATCCAGGAAGAAGTGGATCATGCTCGCCGGCAGCCCCTCGAGCGGCGCGGGCACCATCGCCTTCATGCCCTCGATGAGCGCGGCCGTGAGCGCCACGCCCTCGGCGCTGGGCTCCACCTGCCGCTCGCGGATGAAGCGCGTGAGCATGCGCGCCTCGTCCAGGCCGTCGGGCAGCAGCCGCTCGTGCACCCCGAGCGTGCGCCCCACGAGCTTCCATGCGTGCAGCCAGGCGTCCTGCTGCTCCGGGGTGAGCTCGATGCGCAGCGCCTTGAGGCCCTCGAGCACCACATAGGAGAAGGTCATCAGCGTGCCGGCCATGTCCTCCTGGTTGATGGGCACGCCCAGCTCCTGCTCCGCCCAGGCGCCGCGCCGATCCTTGCGGATGAGCCGCCGCACCGCCGCGTGCAACAGCCGCACCTTCTGGGTGGTGCGCACGCCCCGGCCCGCGGGCTCCAGGCCGCCCCGGCTCATCACATCCACGACCATCTGCGCCGTCTCGAAGACGCGCCGCACCGGATTGATGGACAGGTTGCCCGTGCGCGCGAGCACCTGCACGCCCCGGCGCGCCGCGTACGCCGCCGGCAGCGAATAGAAGCCGAGGATCATCATCACCTCGGGGCCGAACAGCTCGAAGACTTCCTGGGCCCGCCGCAGCTTCTCCACGTCCGTGCGCGTGAGCACCGGCCGGGTGAGGAGCAGATACTGCTGCACGTCCACGGGCAGTTTGTTCGACGGCAGGTCGTCATTGCCGACCAGCGTGTGCAAGAGCTGGTTGACCGACGCCACGCTTCCATCCGCGAACAGCTTCTCGATCACTCCATCGGCGAGCGGATCTCCCTGCAGCCGCATCTCGTCCATGAAGTCGTGAGTCCAGAGGCTCGACGGCATGTATGTGACTCCTCGCGGGCGATTTTTGAAAACCGCTCCCCCCCCCGCGCTGGCCGACAGCGTAAACCTCCCGCGGCCGTATTGCTGTGAAGCATTTCACAGGGTCACGTTTTCAGGACATGTCCCTCAGGGGAGTGTTGAAGGGTACTCCCACCTGTCCAGTGCTTGTATCAAGCCGTGAGCACCCAGGTGCTCGAACAGGCGGCGCGCCTGGTGTCGATGCACCGCGCGGGTGGCGCTCGTGGGCGGCGCGGCGCGGGCGAGCGCCTGGTGGGCCAGGGCCTCGTCCGTGGGCAGACGGTGCTCCCGCGCGGACGCGAGCGCGCGCCGCCACAGCCGCACCGCCCGCTCGCGGCGGCCCTCCAGCCAGGCGCTCGTGCCGGCCAGGCGCTCGGCGCGGCTGCGCGCGGTGGGGTAGAGCCGACCCGCTTTGACGAGGACGCGCAGCGCGTCACGGGTGAGGGCGCGGAATTCCCCGCACACGGCGGCGCTCGCGCCCTGGGCGTCCTCCCACAATTCCAGACAAGCCTGGGCCAGGGCGCTGAGCGAGGTGACGTCGGACCACACCACCACGGGGCGGGCGCGCAGCATGCGCAGGGCCTCGTGGGCGTGGCCGCGCGCCTGGATGTCTTCTCCGGTGCGGTGGGCCACGAGCGCCGCGTTGCAGTGGTAGCGCAGCACGGCGAGCGGATCCGAGCGTGGCAGCAGGGCCTGGGCCTCGCGCAGTCGCTCGGCGGCCTCGCGCGGCCGGGCCAGGTGCAACAGCGTGGTGGCCATCTCCGACAGGGCCCACATGGTGTTCACCGCGCTCGCCGCCTCGGTGGCCACCTGCAACATCGTCTCGCGCACGGCCTGGGCGGCGCCCGGCGCGCGCGCCAGCTCCAGGCCCATGCCCAGCACCTCCAGGCCCGTGCACTGGGTGAAGCAGTCGTTGATGCGCCGGGCCGCGGCGATGCCGCGCTCCACCTGTCCGAGCCCCTCCTCCCACCGGCCGAAGGTGAGGTGGTAGGCGCCCTCCACCACGTCGGTGTGGGGGCTCGGGCCGGGCGTGGCCGCGCGGCGGAAGTAGTGCCGCGCGAGCGGGCGCGAGCGCCCCATGCCCGCCATGTAGCCCAGGGCGTTGTAGGCCACGGCCGCGGTGGAGAAGGCGCGCACGGCCTCCGCGCGGTTCACCGCGGCGAAGTTGCAGGCCATGCTCTCCAGGAGCCGGTCGTCGTAGAAGCTCTGCTCGGCGAGCAGGGAGAAGAGGCCCGCGGCGAGCGTGAGGCGCTCGCGGTGCTCGTCCGGGCCGGTCGCGGCGCACCCGCGCGACAGGGCGAGCCCCACCAGGTGCTGGCCGCCCTCGCGCACGAGCCGCCGTCCCCAGGCCCAGCGCGTGGTGGGCCGGGTGTCGCCGAGCAGCGCGAGGGCGCGGTCGGCGTGGGCGAGCGCGGTGTCCATGTCCCCGAGCGCGTGGTGGGCCTGGGCGAGCCGGGCATTCCAGCGCGTGGCGCGCAGGGGCCCGAGCGGCGGCGCGCCCCCCGTGGCCAGCGCCAGGGCCTGGGTGAGCAGGGCGATGGCCTCCCGGGGCGCGCCGCGCCCCGAGGCCGTCTCGGCCGCGCGCTCCAGGTAGGACAGGGCGCGCTCGGGCTGCTCGGCGCGGTGCCAGTGGTGGGCGAGCAGGGGCAGCCGCTCCTCGCTGTGCTCGGCGCGCTCGTGGTGCTCGGCCACGGCGCGGTGCAGCTCGCGCCGCTGGGCGAACGCCATGAGGTGGTAGGCGGCCTCCTGGATGAGGATGTGCTGGAAGGCATACTCGGGCCCCTGGGCCGAGGCCTTCTGGGGCTGCACGAGCCCCAGGTGGTGCAACGCGTCCAGCTGCTCGGCCAGCGACTCCCGGTCCGAGGCGACCGGGTGGATGTCGCGCAGGAGCACGAGGGGAAAAGCCCGGCCGAGCACGCTGGCCACCTTGAGGGTGAGCTGCTGCTGGGGCGTGAGCCGGTCCATGCGGCTGATGAGCAGGCCCTGGATGGTGCTGGGCAGGCCCGGGGGCGCCGTCCCACCCGGGCCCGGCGCCCAGCGGCAGTCGCCGCGCTCCACGACGAGGTGGCCCGCGTCACGCAGGGCACACGCCAGCTGCTCGCCGAAGAAGGGGTGGCCCTCGGCGCGCTCGCGCAAGAGCGTCACCATCGGCCCGGGCAGCCGCCGCGCGCCGAGCCGCTGGCACACGAGCGCCAGGACGTCCTCCTCGGGCATGCGCCCGAGCGTCAACAGGCGCGTGCCCGGCGCCTCGCGCAGCTGCCGGTGCCCGGTGTCGGCCGTCTCGGTGGGGGGCCGCGCGCAGAGCACGAGCAAGAGCCGCCGCACGCGCCGCTGGGCCGCGAGCGCCAGCTCCCACGAGGCCGAGTCCATCCAGTGCGCGTCGTCCAGCACCACCATGCGGGGCCGCTCGCGGCAGGCGTCGTCGAGCAGCTGCACCAGGAGCTCGCGCGTGTTGCTGCCGCGCAGCGCGGCCGTCATGTGCTGGAGGCCGTCGCCCTCGGGCAGCTGCACGGGCAGCACCCCGTTGAGCAGGGGGGCCCAGGCGACGTGCTCGGGCCGGTGCCGCAGCCGCTCGAGCAGGATCGCGGCGCGGGCGCCAGGGTCCGGCGCGGCCTCCAGGCCGAGCAGCCGCGCGAGCACGGGACGCCAGGCGTGGTAGGCCCGGGCCCGCTCCTCGGACGTGCCCTCGCCCTGGGCGGTGGACACGCCCAGCGCGCGCGCGCCCTCGAGCGCCTCGTCCACCAGCACGGACTTGCCCATGCCGGCCTCCGCGTCGATGAGCAGGGTGCGGCCGGTGCCCGTGTCGGCCAGCGCGCGCACGGCCGCGGCGAGCTGGGCGCGCTCGGGCTCGCGGCCCACCACCGGCAGCCCGCGCCGGCTGTCCGGACCGAGCCCGTTCTCGTGGGGCCGGAAGATGGGCACCGGCTGGGTGATGCCCTTCATCTTGAGTGGCGGCAGCAGCTCGAAGCGCAGCCGCTCGGAGCTGCGCGCCAGCGTGGCGCCATCACAGAGCACGTCGTCCACGGCGGCCTGCATCAGCCGCGCCGCCAGGTTCACCGTGTGGCCCACCATCACGTACTCGTGCCGGGTGTCCGAGCCGATGGTGCCGCAGAAGACGCGCCCGGTGGCCACGCCCAACCGGTAGGGCATGCCGCGCTCGCGCAGCGCCGCGCGCATCTCGAGCGTGGCCAGCACCGCGCGCACCGCGTCGTCCTCGTGCGAGAGCAGGGGCAGGCCGAAGGCCGCCACCATCACCACGCCCTTGTCGTCCACCACCATCTGGTGGGCACTGCCCCCGTGGCGGAAGAGGATGGCCTGGAGGATGCGCGAGGTGTGTTGCAGCTCCGCGGGGTGGTGCCCCGCGGCGAGCGCCGGGCCGCCCAGGTTGATGAAGAGCACGGTGACGGTGCGGAACTCGGACAGCCACTGGCCATGGCCCGCCTCCAGCCGCAGCGAGACGATGCGGGGCAGGTAGGCGCGCAGCGCCGACTCCAGGTGGGGCGGGGGCTCCACGGCGCGCACCGGGCTGGGCGCGAGGGGCGGCAGGCCCGTGAGCCGGAAGCCCACCGGGCCGCGGGGCTCGCCCCGGGCGTGGGGCAGGTGCCGCGAGGCCTGCGGGCCGAGGATGATCTCCCCGGGCTGGGCGGTCTGCTCCGCCTGGGTCATCTCCAGCAGCGGCTCGCCCGAGGCGAGGAAGTCCCAGTGCCCCTGCTCGCCGCACACGTCGGACAGCCGCACCCGGCCCGCGCCGATGCCCACCTTGAGGCGCGTGCGCACCCCGCCCTGGGGCGGCGCGGCCTCCAGGAGGGCCTGGGCCTCCAGGGCGCAGTGGGCCGCGCGCTCCACCGCGCGCGGCAGGCCGTCCCAGGACTCCGCGGGCCAGAGCGCCACCAGCGCATCCCCGGCGAAGCGCAGCACGTCCCCGCCGTGGGCCCGCAGGGTGCCGATGAGCTGGGAGAAGCAGGCATCGAGGATGCCCCGGAGCTGCTCGGCGCCCGAGGGGTCTCCCCGGTCCAGCGTCTCGGCGAGCGCGGTGAAGCCCGTGAGGTCGGCGAAGAGCACCGCGCCGGGTTGCTCGTGCCAGGCCCCCTCGCGCGGCCGGGTGTCGTCTTCCTGCAGGGCACGTACGAGCGAGCCGGGCAGGAAGGCCGCGAGGGCACGCGACCTGGAGTGGGATGTCATTGACGGGACGAGCCCCGTCTGGGGTGCGGACGGGCGGGGCAAGGGAGGCCCAAGGGGGGCCCATTACCTAGCAGAGGGCGGCGCATCCGTCATCCAGCGGCACCGACCTCGGGCGTAGCGGGCCGCGAGGTGACGAGGCGTCAGCAGGACTCGGGGTGAAGGGGTGACAGCAGGCCGGCCTGTCGCAGCCGCGCGGAGACGTCTCGAGCGAGCGCCAGATGGTCGGGCCGGGTGGCGGTGAAGCGCTCGGGGGTGAGGACGAGCAGGGTGCCGAGGGGGTCCACGGGTTCGAGGTGGACGGAAGGGGGCAGGGCGGGAAGGGGGCCGCGGCGGTGGGAGAAGTAGGTGAGCCAGCCGATGAAGGTGCCCGGCGTGGCGGAGTCGGACACGAGGTCGCGGTGCGCGTGGGAGGTGGCGAGGCCCCACTCGGGTTCGAAGGCGTGCACCATGGCGCGCAGCACCTGGGCGAGCGTCGGGACGCGCAGCAGTCGCTCCGCCGTGGGCCCTTGCTCGGGGGGGGTGAGCACGCAGCTGTTGGGAATCCAGGGAGAGCCTTCTCCACAGCGGATGGAAAGGCTTGCGCTGCCTTCGTCCGGCTCGCCGTTCCAGATTCTCAACGAATAGCCGTCAGCTCGAGGGGTCTCCGCGGAGGCTTCTCGCCTGGAGAATTGCCGGTGAAGGACCGAGGCTTGGGTGTCCAGTCGTTTGGACAAGGCCTCTTCGAGGGTCCAGCCCTTGTTGTACCAAGATGTGAGTTTGGGATCACACGCCGCGAGTGACTGAAACAGTCGAGAGACGTGTTGGGCACACTGCTCCGCGGAGTCCGCTCGCGCTGGCCAGTACACGCCCAGATAATAGGTCTCGTTCATGGGCTCATCATTTGATGGGAGTGTGAATGACTTTGATCCGGCCCAGGCCCTCGTCACGAAAGGCCGTCCGCAGTCGAAGCGCGACGTCTTGTTCCGCGATGTGCCACTGGATGGGGTTGCTTCCGGGGACTCTCATCTGACGCTCGGCTTGTCCGAAAAGTTGGTCGAATCCCTTGAACCAGTCCTTCCCATACATCTTGCGCAGGAGATCCTGGTAGCCGGGACCCTTGGCCTCGAGGAGGACACCGTCGCGAAAGCCGTCGAAGTCGACGAAGTCCTTGGGACCGGGGCCGGTGCGCACGCGGTACACCCAGCCCTCGGGGGCGCCCGTCACCTGGGACTGGTAGCGCTGGGCCTCGGAGGACATGCCCTCGGGTTTCTGGAGCCACTGTCCGGGGCCACCCGGAGGCGGCATGCCCTGGGCCATGAAGACGAGGGAGGCGGCGCCCGCGTGGGCCACGAGGGCCGGAGCGGCCACGGGCGTGGCGATGCTGCCCAGCACCAGTTCGCCCCGGGCGGAGAGGGTGAGCACGGGCAGTCGCGCGGCTCCGGCCAGTCTGGGCCCCTGGGCGACGAGGCCCCCTTGGAGCGTGAGCAGGTGGGTGGCCAGCCGCGAGGCCTCGCGGACCTGGGTTTCCAGGGGCAGGGCGCCGTAGCGCGCGAAGTACTCGGGAGATGTGGCGAGGAGGTGGGCGAGGCCGGAGGGCAGTTGGCTCAGGCCTTCGAGTGAGCGCACGGGGTGCACGAGGAGGTGGGCGAGGGCGAGGGCCAGTTGCTCGACGGCGTCCTGGGAGCCCAGGAGGGCGGCGGTGGCGGGGTCGCGGCCCAGGGGGGGCCCCGTGGGCCGCAAGGCGTCGTCCACGGCGAAGAAGACGCCCGCCCGGTCGAAGTAGAAGGCGCCCACACGCAGGCGGTGCACGGACAGGTGGCCGTCGAGGAGGGTGGGCGGACCCAGCCAGGCGAGAGGCGCGCCGGTGAGGGCGACGCAGACGTAGCCGTCCGGACGCACCACGACGAGGGGACGGAAGTGCTCGGCCCGGGCGCGCAGGGAGTCCGGGGCGCCGGTGCGCAGCAGGTGCGCCAGGGTGGTGCGGGGCGCGAAGGTGCGTGCGGTGGGCGCGCTGTCGAGCAGGGCACGCCAGAGTTGTTGGGTCCGCGCCTCGGTGAGGGGCTCGTCGGGTGGGGGCGCGAGGTGCGCGGGCAGGGCCGCGTGCGCGAGCAGCCGCTCCAGGGCGCGCTCGGGCGCGGCCCCGGCCCCCGTCGCCACGAGCCACAGGAGCGCCCACACGCCCCTCATGGTCGGCGGTACCGCCGCCGCGCTGGACGCAAGGTGGTCATCGTCTTGTTTCTGAGGAACCACGGGGTTGGTTGTTTGAGAACGGTGAATTTACAGGGTTGAGCGATCGAGGGGTTCATTTCGACGCGGGGTTTCCAGCCCGGTTATGGGCGAAGGGGTGACAGCAGGCCGGCTTGTTGCAGCCGCGAGGAGACGTCTTGGGCGAGCGCCAGATGGTCGGGCCGGGTGGCGGTGAAGCGCTCCGGGGTGAGGACAAGCAGGGTGCCGAGCGTGTCCACGGGTTCGAGGTGGACGGAAGGGGGCAGGGCGGGAAGGGGGCCGCGACGGTGGGAGAAGTAGGTGAGCCAGCCGATGAAGGTGCCCGGCGCGGCGGAGTCGGACACGAGGTCGCGGTGCGCGTGGGAGGTGGCGAGGCCCCACTCGGGCTCGAAGGCGCGCACCATGGCGCGCAGCACCTGGGCGAGTGTCGGGGCGCGCAGCAGCCGTTCCGCCGTGGGCCCTTGCTCGGGGGGAGACAACAGGCAGAATTCAGGAAGCCGGGAGGATGCGCCGCCCATGCGGAACGAGAGGCTGCTGGAATCCTCGTCGGACTGTCCATTCCAGACATCGGCGGAGAATCCGTCTGTCTGCCTCCTGCCCTCTTCCCGGGTTTGCTCGTCGAAGAGGGTAACGAGTCCCGCGACGTCCGTCGGGAACGCCTGGCTCAAGGCCGCCGCACGCGTCTTGCCCTGACGAAACCAGTGGGAAAAGGACGTGTCACACCGCGACAGCGACTGGAAGAGTCGCTCGGATTGGACCGCACATGACTGGACCGAGCCCTGACGGGCAGGCCAATAGGTCGCGGCATAGTAGGTTTCCTGCATGGGATGGCCTTCTCAAGGAATGGGCGGCGTGTGGATGACCTTGATGGCGCCGTAGCCGCGGTCGCGGAAGATCCTGCGAAGGCGCTCCGCGACTTCAAGTTCAGCGAAGTGCCAATGCAAGGGAACCGCGGGGGTGGCGTTGAACTGCCGCTGTGCTTGCGCGACCATGTCGTTGAGTCCGTCGAACCATTTCTTCCCATACATCTTGCGCAGGAGGTCCTGGTAGCCGGGACCCTTGGCCTCGAGGAGGACCCCGTCGCGAAAGCCATCGAAGTCGACGAAGTCCTTGGGGCCGGGGCCGGTGCGCACGCGGTACACCCAGCCCTCGGGGGCGCCCGTCACCTGGGATTGGTAGCGCTGGGCCTCGGAGGACATGCCCTCGGGTTTCTGGAGCCACTGACCGGGGCCACCGGGAGGGGGCATGCCCTGGGCCATGAAGACGAGCGAGGCGGCGCCCGCGTGGGCCACGAGGGATGGAGCGGCCACGGGCGTGGCGACGCTGCCCAGCACCAGTTCGCCCCGGGCGGAGAGGGTGAGCACGGGCAGACGCGCGGCCCCGGCCAGTCGAGGCCCCTGGGCGACGAGGCCCCCTTGGAGCGTGAGCAGGTGGGTGGCCAGCCGCGAGGCCTCGCGGACCTGGGTTTCCAGGGGCAGGGCGCCGTAGCGCGCGAAGTACTCGGGAGATGTGGCGAGGAGGTGGGCGAGGCCGGAGGGGAGCTGGCTCAGGCCTTCGAGTGAGCGCACGGGGTGCACGAGGAGGTGGGCGAGGGCGAGGGCCAGTTGCTCGACGGCGTCCTGGGAGCCCAGGAGGGCGGCGGTGGCGGGGTCGCGGCCCAGGGGGCGCTCGGCCAGGGGAGGCCCCACGGGCCGCAGGGTGTCGTCCACGGCGAAGAAGACGCCCGCCCGGTCGAAGTAGAAGGCGCCCACGCGCAGGCGGTGCACGGACAGGTGGCCGTCGACGAGGGTGGGCGGACCCAGCCAGGCGAGGGGCGCGCCGGTGAGGGCGACGCAGACGTAGCCGTCCGGACGCACCACGACGAGGGGACGGACGTGCTCGGCCCGGGTGCGCAGGGAGTCCGGGGCGCCGGTGCGCAGCAGGTGCGCCAGGGTGGTGCGGGGCGCGAAGGTGCGTGCGGTGGGCGCGCTGTCGAGCAGGGCGCGCCCGAGCTGTCGGGCTCGCGCCTCGGTGAGCGGCGCCTCGGGTGGTGGGGCGAGGCCGGGCAGGGCCGCGTGCGCGAGCAGCCGCTCCAGGGCACTCTCGGGCGCGGCCCCGGCCCCCGTCGCCACGAGCCACAGGAGCAGCAGCACGCGCTTCATGTGCCGGAAAAGCTCAGGGCGTTGCCGGCAGCATCGCCGACGCGCTGGGCGCGCTGCTCGCGGGCACCAGGTGCGAGTAGCGCGCGGTGATGCGCATGCGCTTCTTGTAGAAGAGGAAGCCCCCCTCGGCGTCCACGCGCAGCGTGTCCAGCACCTGGCCCATGCCCGGCTGGGCGCGGAAGTCCATGCGCACGTCCACCCGGTACGCCCGGTCCGGGAGGACCGACGGGCTGTAGGTGAGCCGCACCAGCTGGCCCGTGCTCGCGTCCACCAGCGCCTCGCCCTTGTGGATGGAGGGCGCCTTGGTCTCCCTCGGCTCGAAGCGCAGGCGAAGCCGTTGGGGGTCCTTCGAGTCCGGCCCCGCCAGCCAGAAGCGGTGCTGCGACAGCGACGCCACGGCGAAGGGCAGGTTCACGGAGTTGAACTCCGCGCGGCCCTCGCCCCGGCGCTGGCGCTCCTCCAGATCCTTGCGCAGGGCGTCGGTGGCGTCCTCGCCGTCCTTGGTGGCCTGGAGGACTTCCCGGCGCTGCTGGCCGTCCTTGAGCCGGAAGCGATCCACCCGCTCCTGGATGTGCTTGACGTGCCCGTCCCCGTCCAGCTCCTCCACCCGGAGGGTGACGGTCACCTCCTCCACCTTGCCCGCGAGCAGCTCCTCCATGCCCCAGGTCGTCTCGCCCAGTCGGCGCGCCATGTCCTCGGCCGTCAACGGCGCGGCGGCGCCGTCCTGGGCCCGCAGGGGCAGGGACGTGAGCAGGAGACTCACCAGGGTGAGCGTGCGGATCATGAAGCGCTCCTGAGGGAGAAGCCGCGCATGCGACACGCGGGGGGAGGGAGGATGCCCCATGCGCCCCCGCGCCGGGAAGGGTAGAACCCTGGAAAGCCGCTCGGCCCGTTGGGTGCCAACCAACCCGCGCAATCAGGGGATTTCCAGAGGACAGACCGCCCGCTCCCTCTCGTTTTTCAGCGGGTGTGGATTTTTCGCCTGGGAGTGGAAGCGGCGGGTGTACAATCAGACGATTCTGCTACGGTGGGGTCTGTCCGCATGTCGAGCGGAGCGGGTCGGGCGGCGCCAGGGGAGAGGAGCGCCAGGGGTGATCCGCACGGGGGCATGGGGCTTGACGTCCGAGGGAGATGGCATGCGTTCTTCAGCGCCAGCGGTGGATCCCGAGCAGGAGGTCCGGCGCATCAACCAGCGGGTGAACGGCTTCATGGCCTCGCTGGTGGGGCTCAACGTCCTCGTGATGCTGAGCGCGCTCTGGGGTCAGTGGCACACGATGGGGCTGATCGTGCTGCTGAGCGGGTGTGGCGCCGTGCTCAACGTGCTCGTCGCGCGCGGCCGACCCGTGCCGACCCCGTTGGTGTGGGACGAGATGCGCATGGGGCTCAACCTGTCCATCGTCGTCGCCCTGGGCCACGTCACCGGCTGGCTCTTCTCCGTGTGGCTCTTCCTGCCCCTGCATGGCCTGTGGATGCGCCATCCGCTGGACTCCTGGCGGCGCGTGGTGCGCTACGTGCTGTTCGGCGCCTTCACGCTCGCGGCGCTGATCGACGGCGCCCCGCCCCTCATCGCCCTCACCCTGCTCATCCTCACGCTCATCATCGCCGGCTCCTCGGGCGCCTACCTGCGCATGACGGAGCTCACCCTGGGCGGCATGTCGCGGCGGCAGGAGGAGCTGAGCCACTCGCTCACGGAGCTGGATCTCACGCACCGCCGGGCGCGCGAGCAGGAGCGCCTGAGCAGCCTGGGCATGCTCGCCGCGGGCATCGCGCACGAAATCAACAACCCCATGAGCTACGTGAAGAGCAACCTGCACGCGCTGCAGCACGAGCTCGGGCGCGCGGAGCTGCCCCCCTCCCTGCGCGAGTACACCGACGAGGTGCTGCCCGAGACGCTCGAGGGCGTCCTGCGCGTGTGCTCCATCGTGGCGGACCTGCGCCGCTTCGCCAAGGGAGACCCCGAGGCGCTCATCCCCTACGACTTGAACGAGGAGGTGAGCACCGCCCTGCGCCTCACCCGCGGGCGCCTGCAAGCGCACTGCGACGTGGAGGTGAAGCTCGAGCCCCTGCCGCCGATGCTCGGCCACCCGCGGCAGATCTCCCAGGTGGTGGTGAACCTGCTGCTCAACGCCGCCCAGTCCATGAAGCGCCGGGGCCAGGTGTTCATCTCCACGCGCACGGATGGCGAGGACGACGTGGTGCTGGAGGTGCGCGACACGGGCGAGGGCATGGGGCCGGACGTGCTCGCCCACCTCTTCCAGCCCTTCTTCACCACGCGGCCCGCGGGCGAGGGCACGGGCCTGGGGCTCGCGGTGGTGCACGGCATCATCACCTCGCACGGCGGCCGGGTGCGGGTGCAGAGCGCGCCGGGCCAGGGCAGCACCTTCTCCGTGCGCCTGCCCCGGGTGCCGCCCTTCAAGTTCACCCGGCTGGAGTCCGAGGCCCCCGCCGAGGAGCCCACGGGCCCCCAGAACGAAGTGCGCGAGCGGCCTCACTGACATTCTTCGTCATGAAGGCGTCACGCGGGGGAAAGACGCCGGGCGTCTCCTGGCCGCATGACGAAGACTCCACCGCGTTCTGTCGGGCTCCGGGTGTCTGGCGTTGTCCTGGGCGGGCTCGTCCTGCTGCTGCTCGGGGGCTGCGGCGCCGCCCGGGGGCGTGTGTCCGTGCCCACCGTCGAGACCTCGCTCGCGCTTGATGCCTCGCCGTGCGACGCGGACGCGCGGGCGTGCGGGGCGGGGGACGGCCGGGCCTGTACGCGGCTCGGGCGCGAGGCCCCGCCGGACGAGGCGCGGGCCTTGTTCGCGCGGGCGTGCGGGGCGGGGGACGGCGAGGGCTGCGCGCGGCGCGGCCTGGCCCTGCTCCTGGGCGAGGGCGGGGCGGCGGACGCGGCCGAGGGCCGACGCGCGCTCCAGGGCGCGTGCGCGCGGACGCCCCGGGAGGCGTGTGGGCTCGCGGCGGTGGGCCTCGCGGAGGCGGCGCGCCGCGCGGGGACGCCGGGCGCGCCGGACGAGGCGGCGCTGCTCGCCCAGGAGGGGTGTCACGCGGGGGATGGCTTCGCGTGCCGGCTGTTGGGGGACGTGTTCCTGGAGGGCCGAGGCCCGGTGGCGGACGCGGGCCAGGCGTTCGCGCTCTACGCGCGGGCGTGCGAGGCCGGCGACGGTCAGGGCTGCGCGGCCCAGGGCGCGCTCGTGCGCCAGTGGACGCCCGGCGAGGCGGCCCGGGCGGACGCCCTGCTGACGCGGGGCTGCGAGCTGGGCGCGTCGGCGGCCTGCGGGCGGCTCGTCGTGCAGGCGCTGCAGGGCGAGGGCACGACCCTGGACGCGCCGGGCCAGCGCGCCCTGTTCTCCCGGGCGTGTGACGCGGGCGCGGCGATGGGGTGCCTGGCGCTCTACGAGACGTTGCGCCACGCACCGGAGACGCGGGGCTCGCTCCAACTGCCCACGCTGCTCAAGCGCGCCTGCCAGCTCGGGGAGGCGCGGGCGTGTGGGTTCCTGGAGGACGTGTCGCGGGTGGCGGGGCCGGCGTGCGCCGAGGGCACGGCGTCCTCGTGTGGGGTGATGGGGGCGCTGCTCGTGAGCGCGCCGCGCCGGGAGGGGGAGGCGGAGGAGGGCTTGCGGCTGTTGGAGGGGGCGTGCGCGGCGGGGGACGGGGCGAGCTGCGCGGTGTTGCGGGAGGCGCGGCCGAGGGAAGCGGGCTGGAGTTGCCGATCGAGGTGAGTTCCGGGCGGGACGCGGGGCATACTCGGCGGCCCCGAGGGCCCCGCCGGCCCCCTGACATCAGGAGTTCGCAGATGGGTCTTCCCGAGCGTCCCCGTGCGGTCATCACCGGCGCGGGCAGTGGTCTGGGCCGAGCGCTGTGCCTGGAGCTGGGGCGACGGAGCGGCCGGATGGTGGTGTCGGACGTGAACGAGGCCGAGGCGCGCGAGACGGTGCGCCGGGTGGGGCTCACGGGCGGCGAGGCGCACGCGGTGGCGTGCGACGTGACGAAGCCCGAGCAGGTGGAGGCGCTGGCTCTCGAGGCGGAGCGGTTGCTCGGCGGGGTGGACCTGGTGGTGAACAACGCCGGGGTGGCCACGGGCGGCGAGGTGGGTCGGCTGCCGCTCACCGAGTGGAAGCGGGTGCTGGACGTGAACCTGTGGGGCGTCATCCACGGGTGCCACGGCTTCGTGCCGCTGCTTCGCCGGCAGGGTGGGGGGCACGTGCTCAACATCGCCTCGGCGGCGGGGCTGATGTCGGCGCCGTACATGGGGGCCTACTGCGCGTCCAAGGCGGCGGTGGTGGCCCTCTCCGAGACGCTGCTGGCGGAGGTGCAGCACCTGGGCATCGGCGTGTCGGTGGTGTGCCCGATGTTCTTCCGCACGAACATCGCGGGGGGTCCCGCGCCGTCGGACGACGCCGAGGCGCAGCAACTGCATGCCACGGCGGCCCGGCTGGTGAATGACGCGCGGTTGGGTCCCGAGGAGATCGCCCGGGCGTGCCTGGAGGGCGTGGAGCGCGACGAGTTCTACATCGTGCCGATGGCGTCGGGCCGGTGGCTGTGGCGGCTCAAGCGGCTGTCTCCCGAGTTGTTCGCCCAGGGCAGCCGCCTGCTCACGAAGTTCGTGCGCTCGCGCACGCGCCACGCCCGGCGGTGAGGCTCAGTCCGCGTCGTCCTCGGGGCTGGTCTCGGGCTCGCTGTCCCCGAGCGGCATGCGCAGGGCGCGGGCCTTTCGGGCGCGCTTGCGGCTGAGCTCCACGCCCACCGCGTCGAGCCCCAGGTCATTGGCCACCGCGAGTACGGTGCCATGGCCACAGAAGGGGTCCACGATGGTGCGGGTCGGCGTGTGCGAGAGCACGTAGCGGCACGCGGTAAGGCAGGCCTCCACGCCCATGCCGCGCGTCCACGTCACCTCGCCCGCCTGGGGGAGCACGTCCGGCGAGGAGCGGCCCAGGTCCGAGCGGATGCCCCGCGAGAAGCACAGCAGGTGCGAGTAGGCGGGGCGGCCGAACGTCGTCTGTCCCGCCGGGGCGCGGCACACCACCTTGTGCCAGAGCAGGGCGTGGCCGAGCTGCTCCGCCGCCTTCTGCACGAGGTAGCCCTTGTCCACCCAGGTTCCGTCCTTCTTGATGTCGGTCTGGTAGAAGATGGTGACGCCGTCGTCCGGGCAGCGCGAGAGCACGAGCCCGGCGGTGCGCACGAACCACTCCTTCCACTGCTCCAGCGTGTACGAGGGGAACTCGGACACGTCCGGCATGGAGGTGATGAGCGAGCACCCGGTGAGCACGCCCTGGCCCGCGAGCCATTCGAGCGCGTCCGCGCAGTGCACCTCCCGTTTGCCCGAGGCGGGGGCCGGCTGTTCTTCCGAGGCCATCCGTCGCTCCCCGCTCAACGCCGCTTCACGTTGAAGGGGCCGAAGCCCTGGTCCGCGGGCATCACCTCGACCACGTTGATGTTCACGTGCGCCGGCCGCGTCACGCACCAGGTGACCACGTCCGCGATGTCCGCCGGTTGGAGCGCCTCCATGCCCTCGTACACCTTGCCCGCGCGCTGGGCGTCGCCCTTGAAGCGCACCAGCGAGAACTCCGACTCCACCATGCCCGGCTGGATGTCCGTCACCCGCACGCGCGTGCCCGCCAGGTCCGCCTTCACGTTCTGCGAGAACTGGTGCACGAACGCCTTGGTGGCCCCGTACACGTTGCCGCCCGGGTAGGGGTACGTCGCCGCCACCGAGCCCAGGTTCACCACGTGCCCCCGGTTCCGCTTCACCATTCCCGGCAACAGCGCCCGCGTCATGTACACGAGCCCCTTGCAGTTGGTGTCGATCATCGCCTCCCAGTCCTCCAGCACGCCCTCGTGCGCGGGCTCCAATCCCAACCCCAGCCCCGCGTTGTTCACGAGCACGTCCACCTCGGCGAACTCCGGGGGCAGCGTGGCGAGCGAGCGCTCCACCTCCTCCCGGGAGCGAACGTCGAGGATCAAACAATGTGAGGGAGCGTCCAGACGGGCGGCGAGGGCCTGGAGGCGTTCCTCGCGCCGCCCGACCAGAATGACCCGCGCGCCGTGTTGGGACAGCGAGAGGGCGCAGGCCTCGCCGATACCCGAAGTGGCCCCCGTCACCAGGGCCGTCCATCCTTGAATCGTTCGCATATGCGCGATCCTAATGGCGCGCCCGGGGAGTGCACGTGTCTCGCGACCACCATCACCTGAATCCCAGCCGGGGTCCCGGTAGAATCACCCCCATGAACGCGCCTCGTGCCCTCCATGCGATCCACCTTCGCCAGGGTCACCCGGACTTCCTGGACCTCCCCTGGCACCTGCCCTTGGAGAACTGGAACCGCGAGAACTGTCCCCGGCTCGTGGAGGTGCCGCGCGGTCTGTCCCGCCACACGGTCGTCTTCGTGAGCTACGGGGCGGAGATCTACGCGCTCAAGGACCTGCCCGTGCCCATCGGCCAGCGCGAGTACGACGTGCTGCGCGGCCTCGAGGACCGGCGGCTGCCCTCGGTGACGCCCGTGGGCCATGCGAAGGTGCGCGCTCCGGACCAGCCGGGCGGCGAGGTGTCCATCCTCTTCACCCAGTACCTCGCCTCGTCGCTGCCCTACCGCGTGCTCTTCATGAACAAGGGCATGGAGCGCTACCGCGAGCGGCTGTTGGATGCCATGGCGAGCCTGCTCGTGCGACTGCACCTGGGCGGCTTTTATTGGGGCGACTGCTCCCTGTCCAACGTGCTGTTCCGCCGGGACGCGGGCGAATTGCAGGCCTACGCGGTGGATGCCGAGACGTCCGAGCTGCACGCGAAGCTGTCCGATGGCCAGCGTGAGCTGGACCTGGTCATCATGGAGGAGAACGTCACCGGGGGCCTGGCGGACCTGGCGGCGATGGAGGGCGTGGAGCTGCCGGTGGAGCTCGACGTGTACGAGACCGCCCCGAGCATCCGCCAGCGCTACGAGCGGCTGTGGACGGAGATCAACAAGGAGATCTCCATCACCCCGCGGGAGAACTACCGCATCCACGAGCGCATCCGCGCGCTCAACGAGCTGGGCTTCTCCGTGGGCGAGGTGGACCTGGTGGCCAGTGGAGACGGCAGCCAGCTGCGCATGCGCACCATCGTGACGGACCGCGAGTACCACCGCCACCAGCTGCACAACCTCACGGGCGTGGTGGCCGAGGAGCGGCAGGCGGCGATGCTGCTCAACGAGGTGCGCGAGCTCAAGGCCACGCTCACGCGCGAGCTCAACCGCAGCGTGCCCCTGAGCGTGGCGGCGTTCCGCTGGCTCGACGAGCGCTTCCGCGCCACGCTCGGCCGCATCCAGAAGGACCTGGGGGTGGCGGCGGACGAGGCCGAGTTGTACTGCCAGGTGCTCGAGCACAAGTGGTTCCTGTCCGAGCGGGCCAAGAAGGACGTGGGCCTGGAGGCGGCGATGAAGGCCTACGTGAAGCTGCGCCGCGAGCAGCCCATGCCGGCCCTGCTCCGCTCGGAGAACGCGCCGCTGGCGACGGTGGACGGCTCCAGTCGGCCTTCGGGCACCACCAAGACGGTGCCCTCGGCCTGACGGCTGTCCGTTCCTCGATGGAAGGGCTCCGCGGTTTCCACCGGTGAGCACTCGGGCCCTTCCTTGGGGCTCCATGCGTTTGGACGGCGCGAGGCCCTTGTTATGCGGGCCCGATGAAAGCCTCTCGTGTCCTCGCCGCGCTGTTGCCGCTCGCGCTGCTGGGCCTCGCCGTCTGGGTGCTCCACACGGAGCTGCACGACTTCCACTGGCATGACGTGACGCGGGCCCTGGAGGCGCTGCCCGTCTCGCGCGTCGCGCTGGCCGTGCTCGTCACCGCGCTCAACTACGCGCTCCTGTCGCTCTACGACACGCTGGCGCTCACCTACGTCGGCAAGTCGTTGCCCTACCCGCGCGTGGCGATGACGTCCTTCGTGGCCTACGCCTTCGGCAACAACGTGGGCATGTCCATGCTCAGCAGTGCCTCGGTGCGCTACCGCCTGTACTCCGCCTGGGGCCTGGGCGTGGTGGACGTCACCCGCGTGGCGCTCTTCTGCGGCATCACCCTGTGGCTGGGCCTGGGCCTCACCGGCGGCATCGCCCTCATCGCCTCGCCCATCGACGTGCCGCGCCTGGCCGCGCTGCACGGCGGCACGCGGCTCGTCGGCGTCGTCTTCCTCGCCGTGGTGCTCGGCTACGTGGCCCTGTGCGCCGTGCGCCGCGCGCCCCTCGTCGTCCGGGGCCACACGCTGGCGCTGCCCTCGCCCCGGCTCGCCGTGGGGCAGGTGCTCGTGTCCGGCGCGGACTGGCTGCTCGCCGCGGCGGTGCTCTACCTGCTGCTGCCCGAGGGGGCGGGCCTGTCCCTGCCCGCCTTCATCGGCCTGTACATGCTCGGCCAGGTGGCGGGGCTCATCAGCCAGGTGCCCGGCGGCCTCGGCGTCTTCGAGTCCATCCTGCTCGCCGCGCTCACCCCGCGGGTGCCCGCGCCCGCGGTGCTCGGCACGCTCATGGCGTGGCGGGTCGTCTACTACCTGGCGCCTTTCGTCCTCGCGGCGGGGGTGCTGGCGGCGCACGAAGTGCTGCACCGGCGCGAGCAGGTGTCCCGCCTGGTGAAGGGCGCGCATTCCTCGGTGGGGCCGGTGGTGCCGCTCGTCGCCGCCCTGGGCGCGGCGGTGGCCGGCGGCGTGCTGCTCTTCTCCGGCGCGACGCCCACCGTGGCGGATCGGCTGCTCGTGCTGCGCCGCTGGCTGCCCCTGCCGCTGCTGGAGCTCACGCACCTGCTCGGCAGCCTCGTGGGCGTGTCCTTGCTGCTGCTCGGCCGGGGCCTGCAGCGGCGGCTGGACGCGGCGTACGTGCTCACGCTCGGGCTGCTCATGGGGGGCGGCGTGCTGTCGCTCGCCAAGGGCATCGACTACGAGGAGGCCACGCTGCTCTTCGCCCTGGCGCTCGTGCTCGCGCCCTTCCGGAGCCAGTTCTACCGGCACACGTCGCTCTTCGCCGAGCGCTTCAGCGCCCCGTGGCTCGCCGCCATTGGCGCGGTGGTGGCGGCCTCGGTGTGGCTCGGCTTCTTCGCCTACCGGCACGTGGACTACAGCGCGGACCTCTGGTGGCACTTCACCTTCGAGGGGGATGCGCCGCGCTTCCTGCGCGCGTCCGTGGGCGTGGTGGGCGTGGTGCTCCTGTATGGCGTGGCGCGGCTCTTGTCGCCCGCGGCGGTGCGCAGCGCGCCGCCCTCGGAGGAGGCCCTGGCGCGGGCGCGGCCCCTCGTGGCCCAGTCCCCCGAGTCCGCGAGCCACCTGGCCCTGGTGGGGGACAAGGCGCTGCTCTTCAACGAGGGGGGCACGGCCTTCCTCATGTACGGCGTGGCCGGGCGCGCGTGGGTGGCCCTGGGGGACCCCGTGGGCGGCACCCCCGAGGAGGCCACGGAGCTGGCGTGGCGCTTCCGGGAGCTGGCGGACAAGCACCACGGCTGGACGTGCTTCTACCAGGTGGGCCCGGGCTCGCTGCCGCGCTACCTGGACCTGGGCTTGTCCCTGCTCAAGCTGGGCGAGGAGGCCACGGTGCCGCTCGCGGACTTCCGGCTGGACTCGCCCGAGCGCCGCTCCCTGCGCCACGCGCACCGCAAGATGGAGAAGGAGGGGCTTACCTTCGAGGTGGTGCCGCGCGAGGGTGTGGAGCCGCTGCTGCCCCAGCTCCGGGCCATCTCCGACGAGTGGCTCGCGGAGAAGAACACGCGCGAGAAGGGCTTCTCGCTCGGGTACTACTCGGACCGCTACCTGCGCGAGGGCCCGGTGGCGATTGTCCGCCAGGGCGGGGAGATCCTCGGCTTCGCGAACCTGTGGGCGCCCGAGCTCAAGGTGGAGCTATCGGTGGACCTGATGCGCTACCGGCCCCACGCGCCCCGGGGGGTGATGGACCACCTCTTCGTGTCGCTCATGCTCTGGGGCCGCGAGCAGGGCTACGAGCGCTTCAACCTGGGCATGGCGCCCTTCTCGGGCTTCGAGTCGCGGGCGCTCGCGCCCCTGTGGCAGCGCGCCGGCGCGTTCCTCTTCACCCACGGCGAGCACTTCTACAACTTCCAGGGACTGCGGCAGTTCAAGGAGAAGTTCAAGCCGGTGTGGACGCCGCGCTACCTGGCCACGCCGGGCGGGCTCGTGTTCCCCCGGGTGCTCGCGGGCGTGGGCTCCCTGGTTTCCCGTGGTCTCGGCGGATTGGTGGCGCGATGAACGGATGGCATGTGGCGCTGGCCCTGGTGGTGGGCGGGGTCTCCCTGTCGGCGGGCGCGAAGGACACGCTCGCCTTTGGCCGCTTCGGCGAGGTGGCGCTGGTGCGGCCCGCGGGCCCTCCCCAGGGCGTGGTGCTGTTCCTCTCGGGGGACGCGGGCTGGGGCGCGGGCGAGAAGGCCCTGGCGGACACGCTGGCGGCCCGGGGCGTGCTGGTGCTCGGGGTGCGCACGCCCGCGTACCTCGAGGCCGTGGGCAAGGGCACGCACTGCGCCTATCCGGCGGGGGACCTGGAGTCGCTGAGCCAGTACGCCCAGAAGGAGCTGAACCTGCCCGAGTACCAGCACCCGGTGCTCGTGGGGGCGGGGGCGGGGGCGGGGCTCGTGTACGCGAGCCTCGTGGAGGCGCCGGTGAACACCTTCGCGGGCGGCGTGAGCCTGGGCTTCAGCCCGGACGTGCGGATGAAGGCGACGCTGTGCAAGGGCAGCGGGCTCGTGCGCCAGCACACGGGCGGGCACGAGCGGCTCGGGCCCACGCAGGCCGTGCCCGCGCCCTGGCGGGTGCTCGTGGGCGAGCACGACACGGCGCTCGTCCGGGTGAAGGCCTTCACCGATGGGATGCGGGGCGGGGAGACGCGGAGCGTGCCGGGGATGGGCAAGGGCCTCGTGCCCCCCGAGGGGTGGACGGACGCGCTCGTGCGCGCGCGGGAGGAGCTGGGCCGCCGCGCCGCGCCCCCTCCGCCGGTGACGGCCACCCGGGACGACGAGAGCGGCAAGCCCCTGGTGTCCGTGTCGGATCTCCCGCTCATCCAGGTGCCCGCGGGCAAGTCCGGGGGAGATGCCCTGGCGGTGCTCCTGTCGGGGGATGGGGGCTGGGCGGGCATCGACAAGGACGTGGCCTCGGTGTTCGCGGCCGAGGGCGTGCCGGTGGTGGGCTGGGACTCGCTGCGCTACTTCTGGAAGCGGCGCACGCCGGCGGACACGGCGAAGGACCTGGAGCGCGTGCTCGCGCACTACCTCCAGGACTGGAAGAAGACGCGGGTGGTGCTGGTGGGCTACTCGCGCGGCGCGGACGTGCTGCCCGCGGTGGTGGCGAAGCTGTCTCCCCAGGCGCGCGCGAGTGTCCGGGCGCTCGCGCTCATCGCCCCCGGCCAGCAGGCGGAGCTGGAGGTGCACGTGGTGGATCTGCTGGGCGGCGGCGGGGGCGACCCCATCCTCCCGGTGGTGAAGTCGCTCGGGGGCCTGCCCGTGGTGTGCGTGTATGGCGCGGAGGAGGCCGGCGAGAGCCTGTGCCCCCTGCTGTCCGGAGTGCCCGGGGCGCGGGCGGTGAAGCTGGAGGGCGGCCACCACTTCAGCGGGGACTACGCCGCCGTGGGTCGCGCCATCCTGGCCCCCCTGCGCGAGGGCCAGCACCTGTGAGGCGCGGGGCGCGGGCTCAGTGCCCGCCGCCCTTGATCTCGCTGAGCCCCTGGAGCACGTCATCGCCAGTGCACGTGCCCACCACGGTGTGCTTGCGCAGTTGGAAGCGTGTCGGGGCGACGGTGACCTGCTTGGACTCGGGACAATCCAGCCGGGGCTCGTAGCCCGTGGTGCCCTGGAGCTGGAGCGTCAGGTCGAGGGTGCCGTCGTACTCGCCCGGCGCGGGGTCCGACACGTCGACGAAGGGCAGGTCGTGCCCGCGCGACAGGACCACCGTGCCCGTGTAGTCCATCAGGATGCCCTCCAACTTCACCGGGGCGGACGGGTTGGACGAGTCGAGCGTGTACGTGCCATCCGCCAGCTCGCTGTCGAAGACGATGGCCAGCTGCCGCGGAGACTCGTTGGGGCCAGGCTGGTAGCTCAGCTGGGCCTCGAGGGTGTGCTTGCGGGTCTCCAGGTCGTAGGGCGCGGACAGCCGCCACTCCTGAGGCGTCGGGTAGGAGATCTTCTGGCCCGAGCTCTTGCACTCGATGACGACCTCGCCCGTGCCGCTGAGCGTCTGCAGGGAGCCGCGGTCCTCGCCCGTCTTGTCACACGGGAAGGAGCAGGCGGGGACGGCGAGGGCGGCCGCGAGGGGCCAGAGCACTTTCTTCCAAGTCATGCGGGCGCACTCTATCCGACCGTCCGGGGCCTCCGCTTCCTGGTGCCCGGACGGGGAGTGCGCTAGGTGGAGCGCATCACCGGGACCCGCCGTCTTCCGCGCCCGGGAGGAGACACCGCATGACGTCACGCAAGAGCTGGGCAGGGACCGCGCTGGTGCTGTTCACCCTGAGCGGCTGTGCCGCGGAGCGCGCCGCGCAGGCCCCGACGCCTCCGCCGCCCGCCGCCGCGCCGGCCGACGCCGCCGTGGGCGCGCCCCAGACGGAGGAGCAGAAGACGTTCTACGCCCTGGGCAGCACGTTGGGTCGGCAGATCCAGGTGTTCAACATGTCGCCCGAGGATCTGGCGTACATGCAGGCGGGCCTGAGCGCGGAGGTGCTCGGAAAGGAGCCCGCGGTGGACGTGCGGTCCTACGGGCCCCTGATTGTCGAGCTGGCTCGCAACCGCTCCGAGGCCCGGGCCGCCGAGGCGAAGAAGAAGAGCCAGCCCTTCCTGGAAGCGGCCGCCCAGGAGCCCGGCGCCGTGCGCACCGAGTCGGGCCTCATCTACAAGGACCTCACGGTGGGCTCGGGCGCGAGCCCCACGGCGTCCGACACCGTGACGGTGCACTACCGGGGCACGCTCCCGGACGGCAAGGAGTTCGACAGCTCGTATACGCGCAACGAGCCGGCCCAGTTCCCGCTCGACGGCGTCATCAAGTGCTGGACCGAGGGCGTGGCGAAGATGAAGGTGGGCGGCAAGGCCAAGCTCGTGTGCCCGTCCGACCTGGCCTACGGCGACCGCGGCACCCCCGGCATCCCGGGCGGCTCGGCGCTGGTGTTCGAGGTGGAGCTGGTGGATGTGCGGAAGGCCCCGCCGCCGGAGCCTCCGCCCGCCCCCGAGCCCGCGCCCAAGCCCAAGCGGCTGCCGCCCGCGCCGCCCAAGCCCAAGCCCTAGTAGCCGGTGACGGCGCGCTCGCGCAGGCGGATGACGTCCTCTTCCGTGTCCACGTCGAGCTCGCCGCCGTCGAACACCACGGCCTCCACCGCGCGGCCCTCGAACAGGGCCCGCGCGCCCTGGTCTCCCTGGAGCGCGCGCAGCTCGGGCAGCAGCTCGTGGGCCACCAGCGTGGGCACGCCCACCACGCCCTCGTAGGAGGACGCGATGATGGAGGCCTGGGTGAAGCGCCGCGTGTCCGCCATCTCGCGCAGGTGCTCCGCGGTGAGCAGGGGTTGGTCACACGTGAGCAGCAGCACGTTGGTGTCGAGCCCCTCCACGCCCCGGCGGATGGAGCTCGACAGGCCCTCGTGCGCCTGGGTGTTGTGGACACAGGTGACGGGCAGGTCGCTCACGGAGCCGGCGACCTCGTCCGGCAGCAGGCCCGTCACCACCCGCACCGCGCCGATGTCCGCCTCCACGGCGATGCGCGCGGCGCGGTGGACGAGCGTCTCGCCACGCCAGACGACGAGCTGCTTGGGGCGTCCGAGACGACTGGACGCGCCGGCCGCCAGTACCACTACCGTGATCGGTCTCATGCTCGCTCCTCTCCGGGCGGGGGCTCCCGGGATGTGAAGTGTCCGACAGCGATCCGTGCAGGGGGTCGCTCATCCGACAGTCGCTCGCCCTTGTCATATCGCGCTCCCTCGCTCCGGCGTACCGGTGGAAATTCGCGCAGGAGGGCGCACCATGTCCGACCCGAAACGGCCTCTTCCCGCGGGCGCGCGGTGTGACACGCCGCCCGAGGAGGAATCGACGCTGAGCCGGCGGGAATTCGTCGGTACGGCCGTGGCGGGAGGTGCGCTGCTGGCCAGCGGACTGCTCGCTCCCTCGGCCGCTGACGCGGCGAGCCCGAATTTTCCGCCGGGCCTGGATGGACCCCCGGTACCCGCGGTGCCCGTGACGCTGCAGGTGAATGGCCAGACGCATGCGCTGGAGTTGGAGCCGCGCGTCACGCTGCTCGATGCGCTGCGCGAGCACTTGGGTTTGTCTGGCACGAAGAAGGGCTGCGATCTGGGCCAGTGCGGCGCGTGCACGGTGCTCGTGGACGGGCGTCGGGTGAATGCCTGTCTCACGCTCGCGGTGATGCAGCGGGGCAAGGCCATCACCACCATCGAGGGCCTGTCGCGCGGCGAGACGCTGCACCCGGTGCAGGCCGCCTTCCTCGCCCACGACGGCTTTCAGTGTGGCTACTGCACGCCGGGGCAGATCATGAGCGCGGTGGGCTTCTTGAGCGAGCCCTGGGGAACGAGCGACGCGGACATCCGCGAGGGCCTGTGCGGCAACCTCTGCCGCTGCGGGGCGTATCCCAACATCGTGGCCGCGGTGCGCGAGGCGCGCGGCCAGAAGGCGGGAGGGTGAGCGCATGAGGGCCATCGACTACGTCGCCGTGCAGGACGCGCCCGCCGCGCTGGAGCGGCTGTCCGCGCGGCCCCGGGACGCCGTGCCCATCGCGGGGGGCACCAACCTGCTCGACCTGATGAAGCTGCACGTGCACAACCCGGCGCTGCTCGTGGACATCAACGGGCTGCCGCTGGACCGGGTGGAGGAGCTGGAGGGCGGGGCGCTGCGCATCGGCGCGCTCGTGCGCAACAGCGACCTGGCGAACCATCCGCGCGTGCGGGAGCGCTACCCGGTGCTGTCCGAGGCGCTGCTCGCGGGGGCCTCGCCGCAGCTGCGCAACATGGCCACGCTCGGGGGCAACATCCTGCAGCGCACGCGCTGCGCGTACTTCCGGGACGTGTCCCAGGCGTGCAACAAGCGCGAGCCCGGCACGGGCTGCGCGGCGCTGGAGGGCTACAACCGCATGCACGCGGTCCTGGGCACGAGCCCCCAGTGCATCGCGGCCAACCCCTCGGACATGAACGTGGCGCTGGTGGCGCTGGACGCCTCGCTCCAGCTCCAGGGCCCCGAGGGCGAGCGGGACGTGCCCTTCGCCGCCTTCCACCTGGAGCCCGGCGCGCACCCCGAGCGCGAGACGCTGCTCAAGCCCGGCGAGCTCATCACCCACGTGACGCTGCCCGTGTCGGGCTTCGCCGCGCGCTCGCGCTACCTCAAGGTGCGGGACCGGGCCTCGTATGCCTTCGCGCTCGCCTCGGCCGCGGTGGCGCTGGAGCTGGAGGCGGGCACCATCAAGGACGCGCGCGTGGCGCTCGGCGGCGTGGGCACGCGGCCCTGGCGCTCCACCGAGGCGGAGTCGGCGCTCATCGGCCAGAAGGCGGACGAGGTGCGCTTCAAGGCCGCCGCCGCCGCCGCGCTCAAGGGCGCCCGGACCCGCCCCCACAACGCCTTCAAGGTGGAGCTGGCGCGGCGCACGCTCGTGCGCGCCCTGTCGCTCACCGCGGGTCTCCTCTGACGGAGCACACCATGGACAACACGGTAGGCCAGCCGCTGGACCGGGTGGACGGGCGGCTCAAGGTGACGGGCGCGGCGCGCTACTCCGCCGAGTACCCCCACGAGGGCTTGGTGCACGCGGTGATCGTCACGAGCACCATCGCCCGGGGCACCATCACCGGCGTGGACGCGCGCGCGGCCGAGCAGGCGCCGGGCGTGCTTGCGGTCCTCTCGCCGGAGAAGCCGCCCAGGCTCGCCAAGGACCCGGCCAAGAAGCAGAAGCCCCAGGACCGCTTCGTCCACGTGCTGCAGACGCGCCAGGTGGACTCCCAGCACCAGCCGGTGGCGCTCGTCATCGCGGACACGCTGGAGCGCGCCACGCACGCGGCGGCGCTCGTCCAGGTGCGCTACCGCGCGAGCCAGGCCCGGGTGGACCTGAAGGCCGAGCGCTCGCGGGCCTACGCCCCGAAGAAGCAGGCCATGAACGGGCGCGAGGCGGACCTGGTCCAGGGCCAGGCCCCCACGGCGAAGCCGGACGCGCAGGTGGACGCCACCTACGTGACGCCCTACGAGCACCACAACCCCATGGAGCCGCATGCCACCACGGCGGTGTGGGACGGGGACGCGCTCACCGTGTACGACGCCACCCAGGGCGTCTTCAACGCGCGCGATCGCCTGGCGGCGCTCTTCGGCCTGCCGCCGGAGAAGGTGCGCGTCATCACCAAGTTCATCGGCGGCGGCTTCGGGGGCAAGGGCAGCACGTGGGCGCACACGGTGCTCGCGGTGATGGCGGCGCGCGCGGTGTCCCGGCCGGTGAAGCTGGTGCTGCGGCGCGAGCAGATGTTCGGCCCGGTGGGCTTCCGCCCGGAGACGCACCAGCGCGTGCGGCTGGAGGCCCGGAAGGACGGGGGGCTTTTGCGCGTGCGCCATGACGTGCTCACGGCCACCTCCACCTTCGACGAGTTCGTCGAGCCGAGCGCCGCCGTCACCCGCATCCTCTACGCGAGCGAGCAGATCGCCACCTCGCACCGCCTGGCGCGGCTCTCCCTGGGCACGCCCACCTTCATGCGCGCGCCGGGCGAGGCCTCGGGCCTGCACGCGCTCGAGTGCGCCATGGACGAGCTGGCGCACACGCTGGGCATGGACCCCCTCGCGCTGCGGCTGCGCAACCACGCGGACACGGACCCCGAGACGGGCCTGCCCTGGAGCAGCAAGTCGCTCAAGGAGTGCTACCGCGTGGGCGCCGAGCGGTTCGGCTGGGCCCGGCGCGACCCCACCCCGCGCGCCATGAAGGACGGCCGCACGCTCATCGGCTGGGGCATGGCCACCGCCACCTACCCGGTGCGCCGCTCCAAGGCGGGCGCCCGGGCCACGCTCCTGCCGGACGGGCACGCCCGGGTCGTCTCCGGCTCGCAGGACCTGGGCACCGGCGCCTACACCGTGTTCACCCAGGTGGCCGCCGACGCGCTCGGCCTCATGCCCGCGCAGGTGTCCTTCGATCTGGGCGACACCCGGATGCCCCAGACCCCCGTGTCCGGCGGCTCCCAGACGACGGCCAGCGTGGGCTCGGCGGTGAAGCTCGCGGCGCGCGCCCTGCGCGACAAGGCCATCGCCCTGGCGGTGGCGGACCCGGGCTCGCCCCTGCACGGGCTCCCGGCCGGGGACGTGACGGTGGAGCGGGGCCAGCTCGTGGCGGGCGGGAAGAAGGACAGCTATGCCGCGCTCCTCCAGCGCCAGAAGTTGGGCACCCTGGAGGCCGAGGCGGAGTCCGAGCCGGGCAAGGAGAAGGAGCAGTACGCCATGCACTCCTTCGGCGCCCAGTTCTGCGAGGTGCGCGTGGACCCGGACCTGGGGGAGGTGCGGGTGAGCCGATGGGTGGGCGTGTACGGCGCGGGCACCATCCTCAACCCCAAGACGGCCCGGAGCCAGATGTATGGCGGTATCGTCATGGGCATCGGCATGGCGCTCATGGAGCACTCGGTGGTGGACCCGCGCAGCGGGCGCTTCATCACCCGGGACCTGGCGGACTATCATGTGCCGGTGAATCCGGACGTGCCGGACATGGACATCCTCTTCGTGCCGGAAGACGACCCGCATGTGAATCCCATCGGGGTCAAGGGCATCGGAGAGATTGGCATCACGGGGGTGAGCGCGGCCATCGCCAACGCGGTGTTCCACGCCACGGGCCGGCGGGTGCGCGAGTTGCCGTTGACGTTGGACCGGATTCTCCAGGAGACGTGAACCCCCCATGCGAGAGCTGAGCGAGATCCTCACGGCCTGGCGGTCCGCCCGGAATAGCGCCGAGCCGCTCATCCTCGCGACGATCGTCCGCGTGGAGGGCTCGACGTACCGGCGGCCCGGCGCGCGCATGCTCATGACGGGCGAGCGCCAGCTCGCCGGCGGCATCAGCGGGGGCTGCCTGGAGTCGGACGTGCTGCGCAAGGCGCTCTGGCGCACCGCCCAGGGCGAGTCCGTGGTCATCCAGTACGACTCGCGCGCGGACGACGAGTTCGCCTTCACCATGGGCCTGGGGTGCAACGGGCTCGTGGAACTGCTGCTCGAGCGCCTGGACCCCGCCCGGCCCCAGGTCCTGGACTTCCTGGCGCGCGGCCAGGAGGAGCGCGTGGCGGTGGCGGTGGCCACGGTGGTGGTGGCCGCCGAGGGCCGCGAGCGCGTGGGGGCGCGGGTGATGCTGGACGCGCGCGGGCGCCTGGAGGCCACGGTCGAGGACGCGGCCCTGCGCGACGTGCTGCGCGAGGACCTGGAGCGGGTGCTGGCGGGCGGGCGCGCGGGCTACGTGCGGCGGGAAACGGCCGCGCGCGTGGTGGAGGTGGCGCTCGAGGTCGTGCAGCCCCCGGTGCCGCTCCTCATCTTCGGCACGGGCGTGGACGTGGTGCCGGTGGTGGACCTGGCCAAGACGGTGGGCTGGCACGTGACGGTGGTGGGCACGCGGCCCGCGGGCAACCTGCGCCTGCGCTTTCCGCGCGCGGATGCGTGGGTGGCCTCGCGCCTGGACAAGGCCCTGGCGGGGCTCACCCTGGACGCGCGCACGCTCGCGCTGCTCATGACGCACAACTACCCCGAGGACGAGGCGGTGCTCGCGCCCCTCATCGCC
The DNA here is from genome assembly GCF_016904885.1 of Archangium primigenium. NCBI lineage: Bacteria > Pseudomonadati > Myxococcota > Myxococcia > Myxococcales > Archangiaceae > Melittangium > [Archangium] primigenium. The sequence goes on along the minus strand of NZ_JADWYI010000001.1, from coordinate 478,597 downwards.
TCGCCCGTGCGCTACATCGGCGTGCTCGGGCCCCGCCGGCGCACCGAGCGGCTGCTCGCGGGCCCCACGGTGCGCGACGCGCGCCCCACCGCCGAGCAGCTCGCGCGGGTGTACGGGCCCATGGGCCTGGACATCGGCGCGGAGGGCGGAGACGAGATCGCCCTGTCCATCGTCGCCGAGCTCCAGGCCTTCCTGTCCGGACGCCCGGGCGGCGCCCTGCGCGAGCGCACCACCCCCATCCACCCCGAGCCGGAGCAGTCCACCCCGCGCTCGCTGCCGCTGCCGGAGGAGAACGTCCTTCCGGTGAGCTGTGCCCTGACGGCCGCGTCCTGAGACCGCGCGTCAGGTGGGAAAGGGGCAACCCCTCGGGTCATTCAGACGGCCGCCACACCGGAAGTAGGGTCCCGGCCGCATGTCTGGCTTCAAAATTCCTTCCTGGCTCCTGCCCGACCCCGACCCCCGGGGCTCCGGGCCGCTCTTGTTCTCGGTGGGCCACACCGACTACGAGCGCATCCGTTTTCTCTCCGAGGGCCCCGACGGCGAACAGGTGCTCCTGGGCTGGCGGCACAGCCCCGGTTACCTGTCCGAGCGGGTCGTCATCCGCTGCCTGACGCGTCCGCACCCGAGGCCCGAGGCGTGGCGGCGGGTGGTGGAGTCGGCCCTGCCCGTGCGCCTGGAGCACCCGAGCCTCGCCCGGGTGATTGAAATGCAGCGCCGACGCCACGTGCACTACACGGTGGTGGAGTACGTGGAGGGGTGCTCGGTGGCGGACGTGCTGCGCGACGCGGCGCGGCGGGGCCGGCCCCTGAGCGAGGCGTTCGCGCTGTATGTCGGCGCCCAGGTGGCCGGGGCGCTCCACCAGGCCCACTCCTTCACGCTCCACCCCCTGCACCCCGAGGGCCTGGTGCACCGGGACGTGTCGCCCGCGCACATCCGCCTGGGCCGGGAGGGCCGGGTGGTGCTCACGCACCTGGAGACGGTGTGGTCCTGCCTGCCCGAGCGGGACCCGACGGCGGGCGGGGGGCCTCCGGGCGGGCTCGACTACACGGCGCCGGAGCGGCTGCTGCCGGAGTTCAAACCCTGGCGCCAGTCCTCGCGGGCGGACCTGTTCTCCCTGGGCGTGGTGCTGCTCGAGCTGCTCACGGGCCGGCGCCTCTACGCGGTGCCCACGCTGGAGCGGCGCGTGGACTACGGGCGGCGGCTGCTGGAGTCCCTGCGCGAGGAGCGGCCCCCCGAGGCCCTCCGGGCCGTGGAGGACGCGGTGCTGCGGGCGGAATTGCTCATGCCCCGGGACGTGGAGGAGGCCACCCAGGGCGTGTCCGAGCCCGTGCGCCAGGTGCTGCGCGCGCTGCTGCGGGGCGACCCCGCGGAGCGCCATGACTCGGCCGGGCGGCTGGAGGCGGAATTGCGCGCGTGCCTCAAGCGCCACAGCCGCTGGTACGGCGCCCGGAGCGCCCGGCGGGAGCTGGCCCTCCTACAGAAGGCGATTTGACTCCACCCACCGGTTTCGCTTTCCATGGGAAACATGAAAAACCCACTTCATGTGCTTTCCTCGGTGGCGGTGCTGGCCTCGGCGTGTGGCGGGGAGGCGCCGGGCGGTGACGGCGCGGCGGAGTCCCTGGCCACGAAGGCGCAGGCGGCCTACGCGGGCGTGAACGGCGGCTACTGCCTGGCGAGCCCCTACAACTGCAAGCTGCGGGTGGACGGGGGCAACCGGGTGGAGACGAACGACCCGGCGGACGACAACTGGGGCCTCACGACGGGCGTGCCCATCCGGGATGGGGACGGCACGGTGGTGGGCACCAACACCCGCACGAGCGCGGCCTTCAACCATGGCCAGACGCGGGTGTTCGCGGGCGAGACGCATGCCTTCGCGGTGTCCACGTCCAACTCGAGCGCCGGGTGGCTGCCCGTCTCGAGCATCCTGGGCCGCACGTCCTTCGAGAACAAGGTGGGGCACGTGTCGGCGCTGGGCTCGGGGCTGGCGAAGCTGGGCTGCTACGCCGTGCGCAACACGCACGACCCGGTGCTGGAGCTCAAGAAGGTGGTCTACGACAGCGACGCGACGCACGAGCGCGCCGGGGACTACCTGCCGCTCGTGCGGGCCAATGGCCAGCGCTCGGTGAACCTCGCCTTCAACGTGCCGGGCTTCGCGCTGGGCGGCCCCGCGGTGGACCACTTCCCGGCGGGCACGAAGTTCCAGCGCCTGGACGTGCCCACGGACACGGGGGTGCCGTCCATCGACATTCCCTTGTGGGTGCAGGACAGCGTGGGCCGCTACCGCAAGCAGTCCGGGACGATGAAGTTCCTCTACGGGTACGTCATCGCGGCCACGGGCACCAAGCGCAACGGCTGGATGGCGTACGACGCGCTGGCGGTCAGCTCCGGCTGTCCGTGAGGGATGAGGGCTGCTCGTGGGAGCGCCCGGGCAGCACGCCGCGGCGCGAGGTGGTGAAGCCGTCCTCCTGCTCCGCCTCCGAGGCCTCCCACTCCTCCAATTCCCGGCGGGCCCGCCGCTGGATCTCCTCCAGGGTGGCGGGCTGGCGTTTCTTGGGTCCGAACAGGGGGGGATTCATGTGACACCTCCTGCTCACGCATAACGACTTCCCCTCGGGCGCGCGGCAGTCGGGCGGACACCCGCTGCTCCCCTGGGCCGGACAGCGGGCGGAGGCTAGGGCGTCAGGGCGGGGCGGCGTGCCTGGCTCAGGTGCGGTGACGGCTCATGCTGGAGCCGTGTGGCGAGCAGGGCCAGGCCGTCCTCGCCGCGTGAGCGAAGCCAGAGGAGCTCCGAGGCCAGCAGGGCCTTCACGGTGACGAGCTTCACGAGGCCCGCGGGCAGGGTGAAGCAATCGGGGAGGGCCGGGGTGGGCAGCCCGAGCACGACGCCCACGGTTCCCTCGGCAGAGCGCAGCGCCTTGGGCATGTCCTTGCCCGGGACTTCGACGAGGCAGAGGCCAATGAGAGCGCGCTCGCGCACCGGCGCGTGCTCGGCGAGTTCAGTGCTCACCCGTTGCAGCAGCAGGGTGGGCCAGCTCGTGTAGAGCCGGGGAAAGGTGGCATCCGTCTCCAGGGAGAGTTCGAGGCCGAAGCCCACCGAGTCCTCGGTGCTGTCGAGGAAATAATCAGAGAGCCCGTCGGTGACGATCAACGTGTGGCCATTCGGGCGGCGGATGACACGCCAGATCTGCCGATGGGAGGGCCAGGGACCGAAGCCGACGAGGGGAATGGTGTCGGTGTCCAGGGTTCCGAGGGTCCTCCAAAAAGCATCGCGGGCGCGGTCAACGCGCTCGCGTCGGGCGCGGGCCGCGCGGGCCCAGGCTTTTTCCTCGGCCGAGAGGTCACTCGGGCCCGTGACTTCCTCGAAGCGAAGGCCCGTGGCGCCCGTGTCCTCCAGCGCCTGTTTGACGTGCTCGGAGACGAGCAGATTCACCCAACCCCAGGTGCGAAAGACCCGCGCGTCGCCCACCTTCGTCGGATCGATGCGCAGGCCCTGCACGGAGCGGTAGCGGCCCGTTCGATCCGGGCGCCCGTCCTCGGGTTTCCAGTACTCGACGGAGGAAGATTGCTCATCGTCGATGCATTTCTCCACGCGGGTGCTGACGAGGATGAAGAACGGCTCGGGATGGGCCTCGACGCTCACGGGAATGAGCTGGATGTCATGAGGCGCCAGCGCGGAGAAGACGGCGGCGGCCTTGGCGGAGACGAGCGGGACGCCAAGGCCTGCTTCGGTGTAGTCCAGTGCCGTGCCGTCGTGGGCTCGGAGGGGAATCCGCAGCGGCCCCTCGACGGAGACGGGCGCTCCCTTCCTGAAGGCGGCGTCATCCCATTCGTGGCCCCGCCCATCCACGGGTGTTCCCAGGTCCCACCGGCCCGGCGCCTCGACGTCGTCGCGAAGGATGAAGAAGCGGGAGGGAGGGTTCATGGACGGGGGGTGCTTCTAGAGAGAGAGGAGCTTGTGCAGATCGGAGGTCGGGTCGGCGAGTTCCCGCATCATCTTTCTCAGCTCGGACGTCAGCGCTTCGCGGCATGGGGTGGTGCCAGGACAACCGTCGGTCGTCTCCATGAGCCGTTCATGGACGCGTGCGTGGTACTTCTCCGGGTGGGGTCCCCGGTGGGCCTCGAGGATGGCCTTGTTGGCGGGGTCTTCCATCGACATGCCGGCCTTGTCGAAGATTTTCTTGAACCGAGGCGTCCACGGTCCACCCCGCGCCGTGGAGACGTTGTTCTCCACCGTGGCGATGTGGTGCACCTGGGGCCCACTCCGGGCCGCCATGCTCAAGGCATTGGCGGGCAGTACGACCTGGAGCGTGCCCTCGGTGACGGCCACCTGGATCCGCTCCGCGTCCCGTGCCGTTTCCAGTAGACGGACGCCTTGCGCACCGGCCGCGCTCGCCGCCCGGGAGAAGCCCGGGAGCGTGGGGGCTCGGGAGAGCAGCGCTCCACCGCCGCTCAGGGACGCCGTTCCCAGCAGCAGCAGGATGCGCACGCTGTTGGGTCCGATGACCGCACCGAAACGCTCGCCCGCCGCGCGCACCTGGGCGAAGGTGGTGGCCGTCTCGGCGTCCGCGGAGAGCTGGAGCCAGGCGTGGAGCAGGTCGAGGAGCTCCCAGCCCAGGTAGGCCCAGAGCAGGACGGTGAGGGCCGTGGCCACGCCCTTGGTGATGGGCTCGGGGGCGGTGAGCAGGACGAGGTAGCCGGTGAGCGTGAGGCTGAGTGTGGTCCACAGCTGGGAGGCGTTGACGAGGGCGCGTGCTTCGGCGTCCAGGGCGTCCAGGGCCGAGTGGACCGCGAGGGCCAGGGCGAGGTCGCGTCGGTCGCGACCATCGAGGTGGGGGCCATCCTCCAGCAGGCGCAGGCAGTCGCCCGCCGAGCCGCGACGGTCGCAGAAGGCCGCATAGGCGCGTGGTAGCTCCGTACCCCGCTCCGTGGAATGGGAGACCCGCAGCATCCGGGGCCAGCGCGAGGGCGGAGGCGAAGCGGCATGCACGCGCAGGGGCGTGTGAAGCCATGCGGTGGCCAGGGAGGTGGCGACCGCGGAGGCGTCGAGTCGCACCGCGCCGAAACGCGCGGGCAGGTCCTGGGTGAGGGCGGGCTTTGGCGGTGGCCGAGGTGCGTGGGCGGCACAACCCCACTGCGTGCCCATCAGGACCAGGACAAGCACGCGGAGCCATGTCCGCCAACGCGCGGCGCTTCCGGGTGGAGCCGGTGAAGGCATGGGCATGCGCCCATGTTCCCGAATCACCGGAGGGTTGGCCATACCTCGAAGGGTTTTCCCTTGAGTGCCGCTTGGAAACGCGCGGGGCGCGGCCCTGTCCTGGCGCCGCGCCCCGCTTGGACTTCCCGTGTCTGGGATTACTTCGCGATCAGCACCACGAGGCCCCGGGCGCACACGCCATAGGTGGCGCCCTCGCCGCCCACGGCCGGCTCCGAGCCGGGGCTGGACACCTGGCTGGCGCCCTCGGCCCAGTTGCAGGTGTCCGTCACGCGGTACCACTGCTTGCCATTGAAGGCCCAGGGCAGCTTGAAGTCCACCGCGCCGCTCCAGCCGTTGTAGGCCACGTAGATGGCCGCGGCCGAGTCACCGAACTCCGTCCCGTCGATGCGGAAGGCGAGCGAGTGGTTGTTGCCATCGCCCATGTAGCCCGAGTCCGCCACCGCGCCGTCCGGACGGAACCAGCGCAGCTGCTCCATCACGTTGCCGTTGGTGTCCGAGGCGCTGTAGAAGTTGGCCGGACGCAGCGCCGGGTGCGCCTTGCGGAAGGCGATGAGCCGCTGGGTGAACGTCTTGAAGTTCGTCTGGTCCGTGCTCAGCCCGTAGTTGAGCCAGTTGGCGCTCGAGTCCAGGTTGTACACGTTGTTGTTGCAGTACTGGGTGCGCAGGAACTCGTCACCGCCGTTGAACATGGGCACGCCCGCGCTGACCATCACGAAGGCCATGCCGTTGCGCGCCGCGCGGCGCTGGTCCGCGCCCGCCCCGCCCTGGTCCCACGAGGTGTTGTGGTCCTCGCCGCCGTCCGAGGGGCCGTAGGGCCACGCCTGGTTGTTGCTCTTGTTGTTGCAGCTGTAGAGGTCCTTCAGGGTGAAGCCGTCGTGGGCCACCATGAAGTTGATGGAGTGCGAGGGCCGGCGGCCATCATCCCCATACAGGTCCGAGGAGCCCGCGAAGCGCGCGGCGAGCTGCCCCGGCGTCACCGTGCTCATGCCCATCTCGTTCTGGTCCTTGCGGAACGTGTCCCGGTAGGTGCCGTTCCACTCGGCCCAGCCGCTCGGGAAGTTGCCCACCTGGTAGCTGTTGCCGCCAATGGCCCAGGGCTCGGCGATGAGGTCCACGCCCGTGCCGCCCCCGACGGCGCGCGGCGACAGGCTGTTCCAGATGCGGTTGAGCGCCGTGCCGCTCGTCATCTTGTCGTAGTTGAAGCAGCCGTGCTCACACGTGTTGCCGAGCACCGACGCCAGGTCGAAGCGGAACCCGTCCACGCCCAGCTCGTCCTTCCAGTAGTTGAGCGAGTCGACGATGAGGTTCTGCGCCACGGCGTTGCGGGTGTTGAAGTTGCCGCCCACGCCCGTGTTGTCCCAACTGCTCTGCATGTCGCTGGTGAGGCTGTAGTACGTGGGGTTGTCCAGGCCCCGGTACGACAGCACGTTGTAGGTGGTCTTGTCCGTGGCGCTCCACGAGCCGCCCTCGCCCGTGTGGTTGTAGACCACGTCGATGAAGACCTTGATGCCCTGGTCGTGGAAGGCCTTCACCATCTCCTGGAACTCGCGCGTGGGGCCGCCCGCGCTCTTGTCCGAGGAGTAGCGCCGGTCCGGGGCGAAGTAGTTGAGCGTCATGTACCCCCAGTAGTTGTCGTCCTGGGTGCTCGTGGCGTTCACGTCGTTGTCGTCGTTGTCCGTCTCCTGCACGGGCAGGAACTCCACCGCCGTGACGCCCAGCGCCGCGAGCGACGCGGCCTTCATCCCCGCGCCCTTGTACGTGCCCCGGTAGGCGCTCGCGATGCTCGTGTCGCCCATGGTGAGGCCGCGCACGTGCACCTCGTAGATGATGTCGTCCTTGAGCGCGCGCGTGGGCTTGGTGCCGTAGGCCCGCGCGATCGGCGGCAGCACGATGCTCTTGGTCGCCTGGGCCCCGCTGTCGATGTTGCGGTAGTTCGGGCCCGACGCGTAGAGGGTCCCGTTGGTCGTCACCGGGTTGGTGGGATCATGGGAGATCTCCAGCGCGTACGGGTCCATGAGCAACTTGTTGGGGTTGAACCGGTTGCCCGCGCTGTCCACGTCCGACTTGAAGCCCGTGGCGCTGCCCTTCTTCCACGTCGAGTCGTACGTCCAGTTGGGGCCCCACGCGCGGTAGCCGTAGTACACCGCGCCCGTGATGCCCGCGTTCTTGAGCGTGGTGACGGAGGCCGTCTTGGTCCACACGTTGGTGCTGGTGTTCTTGGTGAGCACGTAGCTCAGCACCTCCTGGGCCCCCTGCGGCGTCTTGTAGAGGTAGACCTCGATGCGCGTGGCGCGCGCGGAATAGACGTTGAAGGTGATGTTGGCCTGGGAGGCGTCGTACTGGGCGCCGAGCGTCCAGGACAGGTCCGCCTGCTGCGTCTGGCCCTCGATGTCCGGGGCGCCCTCGGGGAGGACGGACTCCGGCGTGGGCCCACAGGAGAGGACGGCACCGGCGGTGAGCAGGGCCCGCCAGGTCGGACGGGGGAGGGGGCTTTTCTTCATCGGAGGGACTCCCAGCGCGGTGGAGGGGGTTGAGCCACGACGGGCCCGCGCCTGCCTGTCGGCCCTGGTTTTCCACCACCCCTTCGACGCGTGAGTCAATCCAGCGAAGGGCGAAAATGCCGCGATGTCCGAAACGCGCCGCGTCGTGACGCCCGGGCCGGGCGGATGCCACCCGGGGTCGGGGCGGGGGCCGGACCCTACTTGCCGAGGCGGGAGCGCCGCTCATGACCGCCGGAATCGGATGACCTGTTGAACTGACGTCCCGGGTCGCTAGGGTAGGGGCCACCATGCCAAGTCACCTCTCCCCTGGTGTCCGCGAACAACTGGCCGAGTCGCTCCGGGACTCGCTGCGCACCGCCCGCCTGGGCGCGGCGCTCTCCCAGCAGGAGATGGCGCGTCGGATCGGCGTGGGCGTGTCCACCTACATGCGCCTGGAGCGGGGGAAGATGGCGCCCGGCCCGGCCACCCTGCGCCGGCTGGGCCAGACCCTGTGTCTGTCGTTGGATGCGCTGGTGGGCCCCGCGTGCGCCGCCGCCGTGGGCCTGGAGACGCCGCGCCGTCCCGCGCGCCGCCGGCGGACACGTGCGCCGCGCAAGCAGGTGCTGCCGCTGCTGCTCCTGGTGGACGTGGGATGATCCGCCGCTTCCTGTTCTGCCTGCTCCAGGGCGAGCGCTTCTCGCCCGCGCTCGCCGTGGAGCGCACGGCCCTGCCGCTCGTGGACGCGAACGAGCCGGGGGAGGTGGTGCCCTCGGGCCGCTACGCCGGCGTGGCCCGGGCCCAGGGCAGCGCGCTGCTGCCGCTGCTCGACGACGACGTGGCCCCGGGCGCCTCCCTGCGCGGCCCGCTGCACGAGCTCAAGGCGGCGCTGCCCACCCTGCGCTCGCTGGGCGCCACCGAGGCCACGCTCTCACTGCTCGTCGCCTACGACGGGCCGTGCCACTTCGCCTTCTCGCCGGAGGAGCTGGCGGAGCTGGCCGCGCTCGGGCTGCCCCTGGACGTGTCCTGCCACCCGGGCGCGGCGTAGACTCGGGGACGGGACTTCCCGGGCCATGAACCGCAACACCGTCGTCTCCGTGCTCCTCTTGTGTGTCGCGCTCGCGAGCGTGGTGGTGGGCGTGGTGCACTTCATCCACCGGGACCGGGCGGCCCTGGTGGCGCAGTTCGCCGCCGAGCGCACCGCCCAGGTGGAGGCGGCGGCGCGCGAGGTGGCCGACTCGCTCGACGACGCGGCGGACGACCTGCGCTTCGCGGGCGAGCTGCTCAGCCGCCCCGGCACCGTCAACGAGCACCGGCGCGAGCTGCTCGCGCTCCTGGAAGTGGTGGGGCAGTTCAAGGCCATCGTGGTGCTGGACGCCGAGGGCGAGCAGCGCTTCACCGTGCTGGACCGGCGCGCGGGCCCCGCCGTCACCCGGGGCGCGGTGAGCACGAGCCTCACGGAGATGGCCCACGCCGCGCTCACCCGCGCGCCCGGCGACATCCTCACCACGCCGCCGGTGGCCGCCGCGCCCGGCAACTGGTTCCGCATCTTCTCCACCGCCTACGCGCCCGGGGAGGACGGCCCCGGGGGCGCGCTCGCGGTGCTGGTGGACACCGAGAGCTTCTTCGCCCCGCTCAAGCTCATCGCCACGGACTCGGAGGTGCGGCTGCTGCTCCTCGGCGCGCATGGCCTGCCCACCCCGGCGAGCGCGCCGACGCTGGTGGAGGGCGTGCAGCGCGCGGACGCCGCGCCCCACGAGGTGCCCGCGTTCGCGCAGCTCGTGCGGCGCATGCGCGAGGGCGGCCAGGGCACGGTGTTCCTCCCCGAGGGCGAGGCGCAGCGCCTGGGCCTGGACGCCGCGGACACCCTGGCCGCCTACCAGCCCATTCCCATGCGCGGCGGGCCCTACTGGTCCGTGGCCCTGCTCGCCTCGTCGGCGGAGCTGCGGGCCCACGAGCGCGGCATCATCCTGCGCGTGGCGCTCGGGGCCGTGCTGGTGGCCTTCTTCCTCGTCGTCTTCGTCGCCTACGTCATCGTCGCCTCGCGCCGCGCCGTGGCCTTGCGCGAGAGCCGCCGCCACGCGGACCAGCTCGCCCACCTGCACGAGAAGACGCAGAAGATCCTCGACCACATCCCCACCGGGGTGCTGGCGCTGTCGGCCGAGGGGCGGGTGACGGCGGTGAACCAGGCGCTGCGCGCGCGGCTGCCGCCCACGGCGGTGGGGGCGTCCCTGCGCGAGTCCTTCCCCGAGGCCCCCGCGGCGGTGGTGGACCGGCTGGTGGCGCTGGTGGCGGATGCGTGCGCCGCCCAGCGCGTGGTGAGCCTGCAGGAGTCCCTGCCGCTCTTCGGCGAGGAGGGCCAGTACCGGCTGCACGCCGTGCCCCTGGAGCGCCAGGACGCCGAGGTGCGGGCGCTCTTGGTGGTGGAGGACCTGAGCGACGTGCGGGCGCTGGAGTCGCAGCTGCTCCGCGCGGAGAAGCTGGCCACGGTGGGCATCCTCGCCGCGGGCATCGCGCACGAGATTGGCACGCCCCTGGGCGTGGTGCGGGGCCGGGCCGAGTACGTGGCGGGCAAGCTCGGGGCGGGGCACCCGCAGGCGGCGGGGGTTCAGGTCATCGTCGAGCAGATCGACCGGGTGAGCCGGACCATCCGCGAGCTGTTGGACTTCTCGCGGGTGCAGCCGGTGGCGGTGCGTGGCGTGGCGCTGGGGGCGCTCCTGGAGGGGGCGCGGGAGCTGCTGCACGGCGAGGCCGAGCGGCGCAAGGTGCGGCTGGAGGTGGAGGTGTCCGAGGGGCTGCCGCTGTTGCTGGCGAATCCGGACCAGTTGCTGCAGGTGGTGCTCAACCTGGCGCTCAACGCGTGTGACGCGTGCGAGCCGGGGGGCACGGTGCGGCTGGCGGCGCGGGCGGAGACGCCGGGCGAGCCGGGAGCGTGGAGCGGGGTGCGGATGACGGTGCGGGACGACGGGTGTGGCATTCCGCCGGAGAGCCTGCACCAGGTGTTCGACCCGTTCTTCACGACGAAGAAGCGGGGGCAGGGCACGGGGCTGGGGCTGGCGGTGGTGGCGCAGATTGTCCGCAACCACGGAGGCCGCATCGAGTTGGAGAGCGAGCCCGGGCAGGGCACGTGCGTGACGCTGCTCTGGCCGATGTCTCCCCCGCCCGCCGAGGAGCGACCCGCCGTCTGACGGAACGCTAATGCCGGTCCAGTTCCCGGTCCCAGGCCGCCAGTTGGACGGCCACCGCGTACTTGTAGGTCCCGGCGATGTCGGCGAAATCCTCGGCGGGGAGTTCGACGAGGCGCTCGCGCAGGAAGTCCGGATCGCTGAGCACGGCGTGGTGCTTCAAGTCCCTGTCCCCCGTTACCAGGCCTGGAATCAATTGGAGGAGAACCTCCGTGCTCTGCTCGCGGGTCGCGTGGGACATGCGCTCCGCCGCCAGGGCGATGTGCTCACGGAGCGACCCGGGGGCCTCTGGACACCAGGCGTTCAGGGTCTCGCGATAGACCTCCGCCATGAGTTCCTCGAGCGTGAACTTCGCGCCGAACCGGAACGCATAACGAAGCGTCTGGAGTTCCTCCCAGAAGCGGAGCACCGAGGTGAGCCGGTGGGCCGTGCGTTCCGCGGTCCGGAGGGGCGGGGGCGATACGGCATGGTAGAGCGCCCCCCAGGGCGTGCCCAGGCAGAAGGACTCGAAGGTCTCCGAGGTGCGCTGTTGTTCTTCCGGCGGGGTGCCTTCACTCATATGGGTGAAGACACCGACGAATAGGTGCACCCACCAACGCGACTGGTTCAAGTCGAACTCGGCGCCCGGGCGGACGACGATGACGTCTCCGGGCGACACCTGACTCATTTCGCGGGGCGGGGGAAATGCTCCGGTCTTGCGGTACTCCCGGACCCACCAACGCCCCTCGGCCCTCACCTTGCGGAGGATGGCGGCGGAGGTGCCGTGGAGCATCGAGGGGAACTCTGGTGCGTCCACCCTATTCATGTCAGGCGGGCCTTCAGATACTCGACGGTGGCATTGGGCCGATTCAGCAATGCATCGAGCAGGCGCTCCTCGACGGACACTTGTTCCCAGATCGCGGCGCGTTCGAGTCCCACGCATTCCCTGGGCTCGGCCGCTCTTTTGTTGCCAGAGGTGTCGAAGATGGTGCAGCGGCGGAAATCGCCGATGTCCTGTCTGAACTGGACGAGTGGTTGGGCCAGGTGCTCCTCGAGTTCTTTCCACCCGATGGTTTCCCAGGCCTTCAGCGCGAGCAGATTGACGGAGATGGTGAAGAGGACGGGTTTCGAGGCGATCCCGTCCAGATCGGGGTCCGGGTGGGCTGTCCTGTGCGCATAGAAGGCCACATGGGGAGGCTCAAGCAGTCTGCCGTAACCGAACGAGCCATCGGTGAGTGCCAGTCTGATGAACGTTCCTGTTCCATTCTTCCGCGTACCCACTTCTCAATCTCCGGTGTAGGGGGCGAGTTGACCCCATCGCTTCGTGGCTGCGTCGTGAAACAGCCTTCCCAAGGGGTTGTCCTTGGCCACGCCTCTCTGGACATTCTCGGTACGAGACGGGGTCCGTCCGTCGGATTGCGCGCCCCCATGGAAGTCGATCAATTGTTGCTCCCTTCCGCGAATCCTCCAGTAGGCGACATCACTGTACCGAGTCGCGTAGTCGATCGCGGCTCCGACATCGAATTCATCACGCACGGCCGGTAGATATCCTGGACCCTTGGGTTCGGTCTTCTCGTCCTGCTGGACGTGATGGTTCAAATCGCGCGAGGCCACGGCCAGGTCGGCTTGTGCTTCCAGATCTTTCTCCAGGTCGATGACCATGCTGGTCCGGCCCGAGTAGGAGCGGCTGACTGTTCGGTTGAATTTCGTGTAGGTCACGTAGATACGCCCCAGGCGCCTCGTGCCTTTGTCTCTCCCGTGGACTGGCGTCGTCCCCGGAGTCGTGTGAGGCCCGGCGGCGGAGTTCGGCTCCGACGCGAGTGCAGGTGATCCTGCGGGAGCCGTGTTCTTGGGCGCGTAGCAACCCTGAATCCAGCCCTGAATGTCACCGAAGTGCGTGCCGTAGAACGTATCCGCGATGTCGAGCGGGGTCTGCTTGCCGTCCAGGGCGGCCCGGGCTGTCACGCATACCAGGACCACACTGCCTCCCACCGCGACAAGGGCGCCACCCGCGACGAGCGCCTTGCCCGTCGTGGCTGAACTTGCTGCCTCCGCCACGGTGGTTGCGCTTCGTGGTACGAGTCGGAGGATCGCACGAGGAAGACCCTTCCCCGCGCCTTCTCCGATGATTTCCCGGAGCGGTGGGGCGGATGAAGGGACTCGCGGCGCCAGGGGCGCTCCCGATCTGAGCGCGCCTTGCCCGATGCTGGGATGGGCGCCGCGAGTAGTGGCGCCACATCCTGTGAGAAGCACCAAGAGCAGGATCGCGAGATGGTGGAGCATGAGGAGTCTCGCTCCGTAGAGTAGCAGCTCCCCTCACCGCATCTTCAGTCGCGGACCACGGCCACCGCCGTGAGGGCCTGGGGGCGCTTGCCCGGCGTGCACATGTCGTTGTCCGCGGGCCGCTGGCCGAAGAAGAGCTGCCGCCCCTCCACCTTCACCACGTCGTGGTCCGTGCCGCACGCCGCCACCGGCTTGAAGAACACGCACCCCGTCTTGCTCGTCTCCTGCTCCTCGCCCAGCTTCCACGGCTGCCCGCCGCACCCCGCGCCCTGGAACCAGTCCGCGATGGGCTGCACATACGCCGTCATGTAGTGCCGGCCGAAGCCGAAGTCCGCCTCCGTCGCCCCCGCCACCGTCGCCGAGTCCTGGCGCAGCGCATAGGGGCCCTCGACCCGCGCGGTGAACAGCTTCACCGAGCAGCCCGGATCCCCGAACGCGTTGAAGTGCATCGTCCAGTCCTTCTCCGTCAGCGTGAACTTGCGCTGGAAGTACGTCTTCGAGCCATCCGGGTTGGGCATCGACTCGCACACCGCGCTCGTCCACGCGCCCTGCAAGTCATTGGGCTTCACCTTCGTGCCCGCCCCAGCGCCCCCCGACGTGGCGCAGCCGGCCGCGAGGCCCAGGGCGAGGGTGGACAGCATCAGGCGGTTCATGCGGTTCATGGGAACTCCCAGCAAGAGATGGCACCGGCCGCTCCAGCGCGGCCTGGGCGAGTGAAGGAATGCCCCAATCCCATCCCTGCGAAAACGCTGGTCCGTGCAGCGGGGGCATGCGAAATCGCAGGGCATGCCGGACTGGAACGACCTGCGCTGCTTTCTCGCCGTGGCCCGCGAGGGGTCGCTCGCCGCCGCGGCCCGGGTGCTGGAGGTGGACGCCACCACCGTGGGGCGTCGGCTCGCGGCGCTCGAGGGCGAACTCGACACGAAGCTCGTGGAGCGCACGCCCTCGGGGCTGGTGCTCACGGACGCGGGCCGGGGCATCCGCCCGGCGTTGGAGCAGATGGAGGCGTCGGCGCTCGCGGTGGAGCGCCGGGCCAGCGGCGAGGACGCGCGCCTGGAGGGCCAGGTGCGCATCACCCTCACCGAGGCCTTCGCGGTGGACATGGTCCTGCCCCGCTTCGCCCCCTTCCGCGAGCGCTACCCGGGCATCGAGGTGCGCTTCCTCACCGACTACGGCTCGTTGGATCTCACCCGGCGCGAGGCCGAGGTCGCCATCCGGCTCACCCGTCCCCAGGACGCCTCGCTCGTGGCGCGCAAGGTGGGGGAGATCGCCGTCGCTCCCTATGCCTCGGAGGACTATCTGGCGCGGCGGGGGCTCCCGGACCTGACGCGGGGCCTCGCGGGCCAGGATGTCATCGGCTACACGGACGCCGCCGCGCGCTGGCCCGAGGCGCGCTGGCTCGCCGAGCATGCCTCGGGGGCGCGTCTGGCCATCCGCTGCAACTCGCTCCTGTCCGTGGTGGCGGCGGCGGGCGCGGGGCTCGGCGTGGCGGTGCTGCCGTGTCTGCGGGGGGACCGGGAGCCGGGTCTGCGCCGCGTGGCCCCCCGGGTGGACGCCCTGCGCCGGGACATCTGGCTCGTGGTGCACCCGGACCTTCAGAACAACGCCCGCGTGCGCGCCGTGCTCCAGTTCCTCACCGAGCTCATCCAGCGAGAGCGTCCGCTGTTGGCCGGGGAGGGGCATTCCGCCCCATCGGGAAGGCGGTGACGCGCGCCCCTGTTCCCGAGCGGTGGCGCGTGTGTAGCGTGGGGGCTCCCGGGTGGCCGCCGCCGCCCGCGTCGAGCGAGGAGCGACATGCCGTCTGAGGGACGCGTGCTGGTGGTGGATGACCACGTGGAGATGGCGCGGCTGCTCGCCGACGCGCTCACCGACGAGGGCTACACGGTGGACGTGGCCACGAGCGGCCCGGAGGCGCTCGCCATCGTGCGCGGGCGGGTGCTGGACGCGGTGGTGTGCGACCTGCGCATGGAGAAGGTGGACGGCTTCGACGTGCTGGCGGCCGTGCGCGAGGCGGACCCGCTGATGCCCGTGCTCATCATGACGGCCTTTGGCGGCGTGGAGAACGCCGTGGAGGCCATGCGGCGCGGCGCCACGCACTACTTCACCAAGCCCTTCCGCCTGGACGAGGTGCTCCTGTACGTGCGGCGCGCCATCGCCGAGCGTCGGCTGCGCGAGGAGAACCGCGCCCTGCGCCAGGCGGTGGGGGACCGCTCGGCCTTCGGGGCCCTGGTGGGCCGCAGCGCCCCCTTGCGCGACCTGTACGCCCTCATCGAGCGCGTGGCCCACTCGCACGTGCCCGTGCTGGTGCGGGGCGAGAGCGGCTCGGGCAAGGAATTGGTGGCGCGCGCGCTGCACTTCGAGGGGCCGCGCAAGGCCGGGCCCTTCGTGGCCGTCAACTGCACCGCCATCCCCAACTCCCTCCTGGAGAGCGAGCTGTTCGGCCACGTGAAGGGCAGCTTCACCGGGGCCACCACGCCGCGCCGGGGCCTGTTCCTGGAAGCGGACGGAGGCACGCTCTTCCTCGACGAGATCGGCGACATGGCGCCCGAGCTCCAGGCGAAGCTCCTGCGCGTGCTGGAGGATGGCGAGGTGCGCGCGGTGGGCGCGGACGCGTCGCGCAAGGTGGACGTGCGGGTGGTGGCCGCCACGCACCAGGACCTGGAGACGCGCGTGCGCGAGGGCCGCTTCCGCCAGGACCTCTTCTACCGGCTCGACGTGGTGCCCCTGCGCGTGCCACCCCTGCGCGAGCGGCGCGAGGACATTCCCCTGCTCCTGGAGCACTTCGTGGGCCGCGCGCGCGAGCGCAATGCCCGGGTGCGGCTCGCGGGCTTCACCCCCGAGGCCCTGGCGCTGCTCGCCTCCGCGCCCTGGCCGGGCAACGTGCGCGAGCTGGAGAACCTGGTGGAGCGCCTGGCCGTCGTCACCGTGCTGGAGACGGTGGACGTGAACACGCTGCGCGCGCACGCGCCCGGCGTGGACACCGGCGCGCATCCGCTCGCCCAGGCCCAGGCCCGGCTCGTGCCCCTGCGCCAGCTGGAGGGCGAGTACATCGCCTTCGTGGTGGCCCAGTGCGGCGGCAACAAGACGCGCGCCGCGGAGATCCTCGGCATCGACGTGTCCACCATCCACCGCCGCGAGCGCGAGCGGGGCTGAAGTCCGGAGTCAGAGCATGAGCGAGAAGCGCGAGGGCGCGGTGCCTCACATGAGCGCGGAGGAGTTCCGTCGGCTCGGCCACCGGGTGGTGGACTGGGTGGCGGACTACTGGGCCCGGCTGGAGTCCTTCCCCGTGCGCGCGAAGGTGGCGCCGGGCGAGGTGCTGGCGAAGCTGCCCGCGCACCCGCCCGAGGAGGGCCTGGACGGCGAGGCCGGCTGGGAGGCCGTCTTCCGGGACCTGGAGGACGTGGTGCTGCCGGGCCTCACCCACTGGCAGTCGCCCTCGTTCTTCGCCTACTTCCCCTCCAATGCCACGGGGCCCGCCGTGCTCGGCGAGCTGCTCTCCGCGGGCCTGGGCGTGCAGGGCATGCTCTGGTCCACGAGCCCCGCGGCCACCGAAATGGAGACGCGGGTGCTCGACTGGCTCGCCGAGCTGCTCGCGCTGCCCGCGGGCTTCCACTCGGGCTCGGGCACCGGGGGCGGCGTCATCCAGGGCACCGCCAGCGAGGCCGTGCTCGTGGCCATGGTGGCCGCGCGTGCCCGGGCGCGGCGCGTGCTCGGCCGGGACGCCGAGTGGGTGGCCTATACCTCCACCCAGACGCACTCCTCGGTGCTCAAGGCCGCCCTCATCTCCGGCGTGGCGCGGGACGTGGCGGACACCGTGCACCTGCGCGCGCTCGACACCGACGCGGGCTACGCCCTGCGCCCGGACGTGCTCGAGCGCGCCGTGCGCGAGGACCTGGCCCAAGGCCGCCAGCCCTTCTTCGTGTGCGCGTCGCTGGGCACCACCTCCTCGGGCGCCATGGATCCCGTGCCCGCGCTCTTGGAGGCGCTCGGGCGCACGGGTTTTGGCGCCGCGGGCGGCTGGGTGCACGTGGACGCGGCATGGGCGGGCGCGGCGCTCGTGTGCCCCGAGCACCGCGCGTTGGGCGCGGGCCTGGAGGGCGTGGACTCGTTCGCCTTCAACCCGCACAAGTGGCTGCTCACCAACTTCGACTGTGATGCCTTCTACACGCGCGACCGCCAGGCGCTGCTCGACGCCCTGAGCGTCATGCCCGAGTACC
Organism: Archangium primigenium; assembly: GCF_016904885.1. NCBI lineage: Bacteria > Pseudomonadati > Myxococcota > Myxococcia > Myxococcales > Archangiaceae > Melittangium > [Archangium] primigenium. Next base: position 461,241 of record NZ_JADWYI010000001.1, on the reverse strand, counting down.
TGCGCAACGCCGCGAGCGCGAGCGGCCAGGTGGTGGACTACCGCGACTGGCAGGTGCCGCTGGGCCGCCGCTTCCGGGCACTCAAGCTGTGGCTCGTGCTGCGCCACTATGGTGCCCAGGGCCTGCGCGCCTTCCTGCGCGGACACGTGCGGCTGGCGGAGGCGTTCGCCGGTTGGGTGACGGCCGACGCGCGCTTCGAGCTGGCCGCGCCGCGCTCGCTCGCGCTGGTGTGCTTCCGGCTCGCCCCCCGGCCCGGCGAGGCCCCCGAGGCCACCGACGCGCGCAACCGCCACCTGCTCGAGCGGCTCAACGCGAGCGGCGAGGCCTTCCTCACCCACACGGTGCTGCCCGGCGTGGACGGCGCCCCCGCGCGCTACGTGCTGCGGCTGGCCATCGGCGCCGTGCGCACGGAGCAACGGCACGTGCGCGCCGTCTGGGAGCGGCTCGCCGCCCTCGCCGCGGAGGGCTGACGCGCCGCGCCATCCGGCTTCGGGTTTAACGAGAAAGTCACGCGGAAGCCGTCAGAGGGGTGGGGTAGAAGGGCGCCTCTCCTCCACGAGGTCTCCGCCATGAACCGTCTCTCCACGCTCACGTCCCTGCTGGGTGGTGTCCTGCTGCTGTCCGCGTCCACCGCCGGGGCGGACTCGGCGTCCACCACCATTCCGGTGTTCACCTCGAAGATCGCCGCCGCGCGCACGGCCTCCAGCCCGGGCGGCACCAGCGTCACGCGCGCGGAGATGGCGGGCGCGCTCAACAGCTCCTTCATCCGGGACATGTCCGTGGACAGCCAGGAGCGCGCGTACCTGGGCGCCCAGCTGGGCGATGCCACCTTCCTCAAGGGGCTGACGGCCCAGGCGAAGAAGTACGCCACGGACTTCCACGAGCTCAACGACGCGGCGAGCACCGAGGCCCCGCTGTCGCTCAACACCGTGGCGGGCGCCACGTCCGAGCTGTTCGGCGCCACCGGGGCGCTGTCGCGGAGCGCGCGGGTCATGGAGGGCTACATCCCCAACGGCCAGGGCGTGGCCAACCAGGTGACGCTGTCCACCCAGTACACCCTGTTCTTCGGAAGCGGCTACGACGGCCCCCTGTACTTCGAGCCCATCAACCCGCGCGAGCTGACCGAGCGGCTCAAGGGGCAGATCATGTACGGCACGCCGAGCCTGGACGAGGTGGACGGCGCGGCGGCGTACGTGAACGAGATCTCCCGCAACAGCGCGCGGCTGTACGTGGCGGACTGGCGCACCGCGGGCCGGGGCGGCCCCGGGGACGGCGGCGGCTACGTGGTGGCGGCCGTCAGCTCGGATCGCCGCTTCGTGCGCATGCTCGAGGTGCTCGTCTGGAGCGAGTAGTCCGCCTCACAGCTCCACCTGTGAGCCCAGCTCCATCACCTTGCCCGGGGGCAGCCGGAAGTGGGCGGTGGTGGGGTGGGCGTTTCGCTGCATGAGGCCGAAGAGCCGCCGGGCCCAGAGCGTCCACGCGTGTCCGGCCCGGAAGCGCAGGGACACCCGGCCCACGTAGAAGGTGACGGGCTCGGCCAGGGGCTCGAGGCCCTGGGCCTGGGCCCGCGCGAGCAGCCGGGGCACGTCCGGGTGCTCCATGAAGCCATAGCGCGCCGTCACCCGCACGAAGCCCAGGCCGTACGCCTCCCAGCGCAGGCGCTCGGCCTCGGGCACCGTGGGCACCGTCTCGGTGTGCACGGTGAGCAGGAGCGCCCGCTCGTGCAGGGCCTGATTGTGCCGCAGGTGGTGCAGGAGCACGAGCGGCGTGTCGTGGCCCACGCCGCTCAGGAAGACGGCCGTGCCGCGCACCCGGGGCGGCGGCTCGAGCGCGAGCGACTTCACGAGCGTGTCCAGGGGGATGGCCCGCGCGGCCCCCTCGGCGATGAGCCGCCGCAGGCCGTGCCGCCACACCTGCATGAGCACGAAGGCGCCCGCGCCCAGGGCGAGCGGCAGCCAGCCGCCCTCGCCCACCTTGAGCAGGTTGGCGCCGAGGAAGGCCAGGTCCAGGCAGAGAAAGCCGCCCACCACGAGCCCCAGGGCCCACGGGGGCCAGTGCCAGCGCCGCCGCGCCACCGCCGCGAAGAGCAGCGTGGTGATGGCCATGGTGCCCGACACCGCCAGCCCGTACGCCGCGGCGAGCCGCTCCGAGGAGCGAAAGCCCAGCACCACGGCGATGCACGCCACCATGAGCGCCCAGTTCACCGTGGGCAGGTAGATCTGCCCCTCGTGCTCGGACGAGGTGTGGCGCACGGACAGGCGCGGGCTGAAGCCGAGCTGCACCGCCTGGTGGGTGAGGGAGAACACCGCGGAGATGAGCGCCTGGCTCGCCACCACGGTGGCCAGCGTGGCCAGCGCCACCATGGGGTAGAGCGCCCCCGGGGGCAGCGAGCGGAAGAAGGGCGCGTCGGCGGCCTGGGGGTGGCGCAAGAGGAAGGCGCCCTGGGACAGGTAGCTGAGCAGGAGCGCGGGCAGGGCGAGCGAGAACCAGGCGAGCCGGATGGGCCGCCGGCCGAAGTTGCCCATGTCCGCGTAGAGCGCCTCGGCGCCGGTGAGGCAGAGGATGACGGCGCCGAGCACCGGCACCCCGCGCCAGCCGTGCTCCAGGAAGAAGCGCACCGCGTGCCAGGGGTTGAGCGCGGCGAGCACCTCGGGGGCGCGTGAAATCCCCCAGGCCCCGAGCGCGCCGATGCTCAGGAACCACAGCGCCACGATGGGCCCGAACACCACGCCCACGCGGCCGGTGCCCAGGGGCTGCACGAGGAAGAGCGCGAACAGGATGCCCACGGTGACGGGCACCACGTAGGGCTCGAGGACGGGCGTGGCCACCTGCAGCCCCTCCACCGCCGAGAGCACCGAGATGGCCGGGGTGATGACCCCATCCCCATAGAGGAGCGCCGCGCCGAACAGTCCCAGGCCCACGAGCAGGGCGGGGCCACGCCGCTCGGGGCCCGGCTCGAGCATGGCCACCAGCGCGAGGATGCCGCCCTCGCCCTGGTTGTCCAGGCGCATGAGGAGCGTGAGGTACTTGAGGCACACGACCACGACGAGCGACCAGATGAACAGCGACAGCATGCCGAGCACGTTGTCGGGCGTCACCCGCACGGCATGGGGGCCGTGGAAGCACTCCTGCAGGGCGTAGAGGGGGCTCGTCCCCAGATCGCCGAACACCACGCCCATGGCGGTGAGCGTGAGCAGCGCGAGGCGGGGGGGCTTCTTCTCCGGCGGAGAGGCGGTCATAGAGGGGACGCCAGGGGACGTTGCGTCGCGCCGCGACGCCGCGCCAGGGCCTTGGGACCCGTGGGTCGGGTCTCCTGTTGTCCCGTGTACGCAAGGAGCGCGCGGGGCCCGTATCGTGCGCTTTCCCGGAGGTACGCCGTGTCCATTCGTCGTGCTGACCCCTGCCCGCCTGGTGTACGGAGGCCTCCCCTGTTGGGCGGTTGGTTCCTCCTCGTCCTCTTCCTCCAGGCGGCCTGCGCCACGGGCTCCCCGGGAGATCGCTCCCGCGTGCGTGACCGCCGCGACACGGTGGCGTCAGGACCCGGGTTCGCGACCGAGTACGTCGTGGACATCCTGGAGCCTGGCTCCGTCGCCACGCGGCCCGTGCCCATCCCGAGCGCCGAATTTCAACGAGCTGTCCAGCGGCTCGTTCGTGACATGCGCCTGGGCACGAAGACCCCCCGTCAGGCGGCCCACGAGCTGCTGCGTCTGCCGCCGTCGCCCGACGTCCCCCATGTCTCGGTGATGGGTTATTGGGAGGTGGAGCACCGGGGCGCCGTGCTCTCCTGGACACCCCTGCGCCAGGAGGGCCCGGTGGAACTCACCGCGGCGGCCGATGCGGCGCTCAAGGGCCAGTACCTTCAATGGTGTGCGCATCGAGGTGGCGGTGATTGCCTCGGCCTGCTGGACGATGGGCCTTCCCTTCGCGCGGATGACAGGCGGGCGTTGGCGCTGGCCCTGGCTTTTGGCGGGGTCCTCGACGAGACACGCGCCGCGCTGACGGCCGACTTGCTCAGCGTACGGGCCGTCGTCTCCATGATCGTCTGGACCGTGGCGCTCTACTGCATGATGTGGGTGGTGCCCGAGCCGATGACCAAGGCCGTCGCCGCCTCCTTGACGCTCATCCTCATGGGCTACCTGGGCCTCGAGACGGTGTGGAGGCTCCTGGGCGGTTGGACCCGCCTGGTGGACACAGCGCACCACGCCACCACCTTCGAGGAACTGCGTGCGGCGGGCACGGAATTTGGCAAGGTGCTGGGCGAGGATGCGGCACGCGCGATGATCCTCGCCGTGGCCGCGCTCAGCGGGCACACGCTGGGTCAGGTGCTGTCTCGGGTGAAGTCGCTTCCGCGTTTCGAGCTCGCGGGGGCCCGGTTCGAGGCGCGAGGCGCCGCTGTCGTCGTGGGCCGCCTGGAAGTGGCGGCGCCCGCGTCGGAGGGGGCCCTGGCCCAGGCGGTCGTGGCGACGGAGTGGGTGGCGCTCTCGCCACAAGGTCCCCTGGCCGTGGTGCTGCTCAAGACGGGAACGGGTCGTGGCGTGGGACAGGCGCCGGGAGGTCGCTCCGCCAAGGCCGTCATCCGGCACCGGGGCGGCAACCTGCAGGTGGAACTCAGCGATGGGCAGCGCTGGCATCTGCCTCGCGGAAAGTCGGCCGCCGACATCCCCGCCGAGGACACGGTGGGCGACCTGTTGCAGGAGGCCGTGACCAAGGCGGCGCGGAACTGGGGGCCCGACAAGCTCTCGCGCAACGAGCGAGATGCGATCGATGAGGCCCTGACGCAGGGGGAGTACTGGTTGGCGCGCCTGTTGGAGCGCGAGGCCCGGGGTCGCTACGTGGAGAACGAGGTCAGCCGCCGGTTCAAGCACGTCTACCACTTCAGCCGGAGCAAGGGCGTCGATGTGGAAGTCCCTGGAGGCTTCAAGTACGAGATCCTCTCGGGTTCCGAGTCGAATCTCGCGCGGCATGGACGGCGGATGGCGGGCGAGTTCTTCCGGATGCTCACCTTTTGAGAGGGCGGCGGATGCTCTACGACAAGGTCTTCTTCGAGGACCGGGAGATCGAGGACGAACGGCTGGACCTGACGGACGCGGGCTCCCTGTACTTTCTCGGCGCCAACGTGACGTTCAGGCGGTGCACGCTCGTCCTGAAGGTCCCCGCCAAGAACCTGATCTTCGACGAGGGGACCCGATTCATCGACTGCACCTTCGAAGTGAAGCAGGAGTTGAAGAATCACCAGCAATGGGTGTTCGCATCCCTGAAGGGGTGCCGATTCAAGGGGCGGCTGTCGGGCTGCGACTTCGGGCACTGGCCCAGCTATTCGGAGCGGGCGGGTCACGGGTCCATCGAGGACTGCGATTTCAGCGAGGCCCGCCTGGATGGCTGCCGCATCATGGGCAGCGACCCCGCCACCCTTCGTTTTCCGAAGTGGCCCTGCTTCACTCTCCTGGACCCCATCGGGCGAGCCCGCGAACTCAACGGCGTTGAATGGCCGGGAGGTTTTCGTCCGATCCTGGTGGAAGGACCGTACAGAGAGCCACCCGCCACGAGGGCCATCACCTTCTACGCCCCGGCCCTCGCCAGGCGCCGCAAGACCACCGAGGAGGAGCTCCGGGCCGCCGTCGAGCGGTTCGACGGCATCGTTTATTGAGAGGAGCCGTCGGTGATTCGCTACGGAGCCGCCTAGAGACGCGTGGTCACCGGCACCCGGAAGTGGAACTGGAGGTAGGCCTGTCCCACGTGGAAGAAGCCATCGTCGATCCGCGCCAGTTCGAACACGCTGCCCGGTCCCAGGCGCTGCGGCACGTAGAGCGCCGAGTTCCACCCGATGCTGATGAGGAAGCTGCGGCTGAGCTGGAACTCCAGGTCCACGCCGAGCCGGGCGCCGGGCCGCAGGAAGTGCGTGGCGGGCAGGGTGTCCGAGTACAGATAGGCGTAGGTGAGCAGCAGGCCCGCGTCGAGTGACAGGCGCACCGGGCTGGGGCTCAACGCGAGCCCCACGCCCAGGGGCTTCCAGGTGGCGCCGTACATGCCCGTGTTCTTGTACTTGGGGGAGATGATGAGCGCCTCCGGGATGAGCGCGGTGACGGCCGGCGCGAAGCGGATCTCCCCCGACTTGAGCGCGCGCGCCCGGTACTGCCGGGGGATGAGGGCCTGGTTCTTCTTGAGCCACTCCGCGTCGAGCACCGCCTCCACGTCGAGCGTGAGGCCGGTGTGCACGGGCTGATCCCTGAACACCGGCCCGAAGAAGAAGAAGGCCGCGGGGCCGATGGCGAAGTCCACGGGCGCGGTGACGGACCGCTGGGCGTGCGCGGCGCCGGGCAACAGCAGGCAGAGCAGGGCGAGGGCGAGCACGCGAGGCGCGGCGCGCCTCCAGGAGAAGAGGGTCATGCCCCGCATCCTAGTGAATAGAACCCGGACCCGGAGCGTCCGGGGACGCGCCTTTCCCCCCGCGGCCACTTCCCGGCCGCATCTCCCGACGGATGGTGCTCCATGAAGACAACCCCCCTGTCGTTGCTCCTGGCGGGTCTCGCCACCCTGGCCACGGGCTGCCAGCCCGAGGACACCCTCGCGGCGCCGGCGTCCCCCGAGGCGCTCGTGTCCCAGTCGGCCGCGCTGAGCGTGGGCACCTGGACGGCCAACGCGCCCTCCCAGAACCCGTACCCCTCCGGCCACACCGCCACCCTGCTCAACGGATCGGGCGACGTGCTGGTGACGCGCGACGGCACGGCCGAGGTCTACAACCCCTACACGAACACGTGGCGGAGCACGGGCGCGATGTCCTTCCCGCGCTCGCGCTATGCCGCCACCGCGCTCGCCTCGGGCAAGGTGCTGGTGTCGGGCAGCGGTTTCAGTGACCGGATCGTCCCGTCCCCGAGCGCCGAGGTGTACGACCCGGCCACCGGGACGTGGAGCAACACGGCGCCCATGCTCGCCAACCACATGAACCACACCAGCGTGTTGCTGGACTCGGGCAAGGTGCTGGTGGTGGGCGGCGAGCAGGCCTGGAGCCGCAGCGGGCCGGTGGGCCCCTCCTGCGAGCTGTACGATCCGGACACCAACACGTGGACCGACGCCGCCCAGGGCTTCCTGCCGCGCACCCGGGTCGCCTTGACGGTGCTCTACTCGGGCAAGGTGCTGGCGTCGGGTGGAGGCCTGTGGCTGACGGGCAGCGGCGAGAGCACGGGGCTCGTGAACTTCTATGATCCGGCGACCAACACGTGGTCCCTCGCGGGCTCCCTGACGCCTCGCCAGGGCCATTCGGCCATCCAGCTGTACTCGGGACTGGTGATGCTCGTCGGCGGCCTGCAGACCGGCCCCGTGGAGCTCTTCAACCCCTACACCGGAGACGTCACCCAGACGGCCCCCCTGCCGCTCGCCAACGTCGTCTCCGCGACGATGCTCTACTCGGGCGAGGTGCTGGTGACCAACGACGCGGGCCAGGCGGCGGTGTATGACGCAGGCGCCGACACGTGGCGCTCCGCGGCGAACCTGAACGTGGCGCGCGGCGCGCCCACGGCCACGCGGCTGCACACCGGCGAGGTGCTGTTCGTGGGCGGCTCGGGCACCAGCCCCCAGGCCGTGGAGCGCTTCACGCGCTAAGTCATGGCGCCCGGCCCCGGGCGCGCGCCGCGTCATGAGCGCGGGGGTGTGGGAATCCGCCAGGGCACCGTGGCAGGTTGCCAGGGCGGAGGTCTCCCCGCGCCCATGCCCCGAGGCGGACGGTCGGGGCATGTGGCTTGCTGGAGGGAGAGGGGGAGAGGAGCCCCCCTGGTCCATGTCCCCCACCGTGTCGTCCCGCGTCATGATCGTGCCGGACGCCCCGCTCCCGCCGAGGCCGCGGTGAGCCTGGAGGGGGCGCTGCCCCGCGAGGCGCGGCTGCATGGGGCGGACGAGTCCCTGCGCGCGCTCCTGCGCGACGTGCTGGACGACATGGGCATCCGCCTGGCGCCGGAGGAGGACGCGGCGCGGCCGGACGTGGTGCTGGCCCTGGTGGAGCGCGAGGACAGCGTGTCGCGCGTGCTTCAAGAGGTGGCGGAGGCCTCGGGCCCCACCCCGGTGCTGGTGCTGTTGCCCTTCGAGGACGCGCGGCTGCGCTGCCTGGCCATGCGGCTGGGCGCTCGGGGCTGCTACGCGCTGGGCACGCCCCTGGAATCGCTCAAGCGGTTGTTGCGCGGCACGGAGGTCCCCCATGAATGACGCTCGCTTCCCGGCACGTCCCCGCTCCCGGCCGTGGGGCCTGTGCGCCGTGGCGCCGCCGCCCCCGGCGCCCCCGGGCGAGCACGTGTGGGTGGAGGCCGAGGGCCTGCGCCTCACCAACGAGCGGCTGGAGGTGGCCGGGGGCTCCTGGGGCCTGGCGGAGCTGCGCGGCTATGGCACGCGGCGCGAGTCCCCGGGCCTCGTCCTGCCGCTGGTGCTGGGCGCGGGCGCGGCCCTGGTGGTGCCCGCCCTGCTCTTGCAGCCCGGCTCCTTCCGGGTGACGGCCGCGCTGGTGGTGGCCACGCTGCTCGTCTTCGCCGCCATTGGCCGGCTGGTGGCCGCCGCGGACACCTACTGGCTCGTGGTGCGCACCGCCGAGGGCGAGCGCCCCATCTGGCACTGTCAGGACCATCAGCTCTTCGCCCGGGTGGAGCGGGCGCTCGGCGAGGTGCTGCCGCCCGCGTCGGCCGCCCGCCCTCCGGCGGCGCGTCGGCTTGTCCTGGTGCGCTGACGCGGGGCGCGTCTGGCGCCTCTCGCGGTGCGTCGTCTAGCGTCCGGCCCCTTCTTCTTCCCGGGATGGTGCATGGCCGGATGGTTTTCCTCTCCCCCGCGGGTCTCCCCGCAGACCTTGCTGGCCCTGGCGGCCGGCGTCTGCGCGCTCGTCGCGGGAGGGGCCCTGTTCCTGGCGAGCCAGGCCCCGGCGCTGGGGCTGCGGCTGGTGGAGCACGAGGCGGGCGGTGTCCGGGTCGCGGAGGCGTCCGAGGCCGGGCCGCTCGCGCCGGGCACGGTGCTGCGCGCGGCCCTCACGCCCTCGGGCCGGGTGCCCCTGGAGGGCCTGCTCCTGGTGGACGAGCCGGACCAGCTCGGCCCCTGGGAGCGCTACGACGACTTCATCGCGCGGCACACGGCGCTCGCGGACGCGGCGGCGCGCGGGGCGCTCGTCGTGGAGCGGGAGGACGGGGGCACGGTGCCGCTCGTCACCCACCCGCGGGGCCTCGCCGCGCTGCCCTGGCTCTTCTGGTACCAGGTGCTGGTGGGGTGCGCGGGCTTCCTGCTCGCCGCGGGCATGCTGGCCTTCCGGCCCTCGGACGGGCCCGCGCGCCACTTCGCCCTCTCCGGCCTGGGCATGCTCCTGTTCTGCTGCGCCGCGGCCGTGTACAGCACCCGCGAGTTCCTCCTGGACGGCCGCCTCCTGTGGGCCCTGTCCATGACGAACATGTTTGGCGCCACCTTCTTCACCGCCGCGCTGGTGGCGCTGCTCGCGTGCTACCCGCGCCACCTGGGTTGGGGCTGGCCCCTGGCGTACGTCGTGCAACTCGCGGTGGCGGGCGCCGCCATGCTCGGGTGGACGCCCGGGGTGAGCTGGATTCACGGCTTCGTGCTGGCGCTCTTCTCCACCACCTTCGTGCTGGCGCTCGTGCAGTGGTGGGGCACGCGGGGCCGGCCCGTGGAGCGCGCGGCGCTCATGTGGTTCCTCCTGTCCATCTACCTGGGCACGTGCCTGTTCGCGGGCGCGGTGCTGCTGCCCGCCTTCCTGGGCGTGGCGCTGCCGGTGGCGCAGGGGGTGATGTTCGCGGTGTTCCTCTTCATGTTCGCGGGCATCGCCCTGGGCATCACCCGCTACCGCCTGTTCGAGCTGGACCGGTGGTGGTTCCGGGCGCTGAGCTGGTTTCTGGGCGGCGTGGCCGTCATCCTCTTCGACTTCGCGCTGGCGGCGGTGCTGCAGGTGTCGCAGCTCGGCGCGCTCGGGGTGGCCCTGGCGGCGTCCGGCTGGCTCTACTTCCCGCTGCGCCAGGCGGTGTGGTCGCGCTGGCGGCGCCGGGCGGGACGGGACCGGGGAGACCGCGCGGGCCAGTGGATGCTCGCGCTCTTCTCCGCCCGCACCGAGGAGGCGCTGCGCTCCCAGTGGCATGGCCTCTTGCGCGCCGAGTTCGCCCCCCTGGAGCTGCTGGAGAGCGAGGAGCCCGTGGCCACGGCGCGCGTGTCCCAGGACGGCCTGGAGCTGACCCTGCCCGCGCTCCGGGACGGGCACGCGCTGCGCTTGCGCCACCCCGCGCGCGGCAGTCGCCTGTTCCGCCGCGAGGACATCGAGGACGCCCAGGTCATCGCCGGCATGGCGCGGCGCGCCCTGGAGGCCCAGCGCGAGCGCGAGCAGGGGGCGCTGGCCGAGCGGGGCCGGCTCATGCGCGACCTGCACGACGACCTGGGCGCCAAGCTCCTGTCGCTCGTGTACATGGCGCGCGAGAGCGAGACGGAGGCGCTGGCGCGCTCGGCGCTCCGGGACATGCGCGACGTGCTCACGGCCCTGGAGGCGGCGTCGTGCTCGCTGGCCGAGGCCCTGGGGGACTGGGGCGCGGAGACGCGGGGGCGCGCGGAGGCCATGGGCTTCCAGCTCGTCTGGACGGAGGAGGGCACGGGCGCGGAGCGCTGGCAGCTGAGCGCCCGCCAGCGCACCAACATCGGCCGCGTGCTGCGCGAGTCCATCACCAACGCGCTCAAGCACGCGCGCGCCGAGCGCCTGGAGGTGCGGGTGCGCTGGAGCGACGGTCAGCTCTCCCTGTCCGTCGAGGACGACGGGGCCGCGGGGCCCAGCGAGCCCTCGGCGTGGAAGACGGGCACCGGCACCCGCGCCATCCGCCAGCGCGCCGCGGACCTCGGCGGCACGGTGTCGTGGGAGGCGGGCGCGGCCGGGTGCCGGGTGGAGCTGCGCGTGCCGCTGGAGGCCCCGGCGGCGTGACGCCCGCCTCCCCGCCCGGGTGGCCGCCCCCCCGCGTTCGCGGGAGTCAGTCCCCGATGGGCACGATGCCCCGGCGCGCCGCCTCCAGGGCCGCCTCGGCGCGGGTGGACACCCCGAGCTTGCGGTAGATGTCCTTCACGTACCCCCCCACCGTGTGCCGGCTGAGCGCGAGCACGTCCGCCGCGGCGGCGATGCTCAGGCCCTTGGCCAGCAGCGTGAGCACCTCCACCTCCCGGGGCGTCAGGGACTCGTGGGTGGGCTCGGTGGCGGGCGGCGCGAAGAAGCCGAGCAGCCGCCGGGCGATGGAGGGCGAGAGCACGGGCACCCCCTCGGCGATGCCCTGGAGCATCTGCACGAGGTGCGTGCGCGACTGGTCCTTGAGCACGTAGCCCTGGGCCCCGGCGCGCAGGGCGGGAAACAGGTGCTGGTCGCCATCGAGGATGGTGGTCACGATGCGCAGCGTGGTGGGGTGGCGCTCGCGCAGCGCGTGCAGCACGTCCACCCCGCTGCCGTCCGGCAGCCCCAGGTCCACCAGCGCGATGGCCGGCGAGCGCCCCGCGAGCCGCTCGAGCGCGCCGCGCACGCTCGCCACCACGTCCACCTGGATGCCTGGAAAGGCCGCGATCAACACCGCCCGCAGCCACTCCTGGGCATCCTGCCGGTCCTCCACGATCAACCCCGAGTTCATCGTCCGTCTCTCGCCCGCGACGTGTCACCCCCGTGTTCACGGGCTGACGCTCGCCGACGCCTCCAGGTAGTCACTTTCGCACCTCGCCCCGGGCCACGCATCCTCGCGACGCCCTGGGTGTGGGTCGCGTCACCTGCCGTGACGCTCGAACCGGGGGTTCACACGCATGAAGAAGCACGTGGTTGGCGCCGTGATGGGGCTGTGGATGCTGGGCGGCTGTGGCGTCGAGGCGCCCGGGGAGGCGCCGTCCGCGGAGGCGGCCCCTGCTCCGGCGGCGACCCTGCCCCTCATGTCCCCCCTGCGGGCGCACCCGGCGGAGAGCGCCCCGCTGGCGCCGCCGTCCGACGAGGTCCGGGCCCAGGGCCCCGCGCCGGAGCTGTACAAGGTCGTGGTCCTGGCCGTGTGCTCGGCGGCCTTCGAGGCCGTGTACACGCCCTACCAGTGCGAGGCCGTCACCAGCGGCGGCACCACCGCCTTCAACCACGGCGGCGCGTGGATGGAGGTCATCACCGAGGAGCGCGGCTACCGCGCCTCTGGCTCGGCCACCATGGCGGGCAACGCCACGACGCAGCTGGCCACGCAGAACATCGTGGATCCGAGCACCAGCACCATCATCGGCTACTACCGCTGGTGGCTCGCGGACGGCTACGCGAGCGGCACGTTCACCTATACGGCCACGTCCATCAACACCTACCAAGTGTGGAACGCCTCGGTGTCCATCCTCTGAACCGCGCCCCCATCCTGCCCCGAGGGGCGGGACGCGCGTTGGTTGGACGTCCTTGTTTTTCCTCGGGTGCGCCAGCCGACATCCCGCCCCGGCGGACGCTTCTGTCCGGGGCGTGGGGGACTTGCCGATACGCGAGACCATTCCGAGCATGTGCGTCGGGGGGAGGCTGACGCCCCGGCCGCCGCGCCACCGCGCGCACCGGAGACGCCGCCTCATTCAGGGAGGCACCCAATGCGCTTCACCGAGCACCTGCCGGAGAATTGTATCGTCCCGACCCTGTGGAGCCGGGACCGGGGAGGCGTGCTGCACGAGCTGGCGGGGACGCTGGCGGCGAGCACCGGCGCCTCCCTGAAGAAGGTGGAGGAGCAACTGAGCCTGCGCGAGCGCCTCTGCAGCACGGCCATCGGCGAGGGCGTCGCCATTCCGCACTGCCGGGTGGAGCGGCTGCGCCAGGTGATGGCGTGCGTGGCGGTGAGCCCCGAGGGCGTGGACTTCGGAGCCCGGGACGGCCGGCCCGTGCGGCTGTGGGTGACGCTGGTGTCGCCGGAGCAGGACGCGGGCCACCACCTGCGCATGCTCGCGCGCATCGCGGCGCTGCTGCGCGACGCGCGGCTGAGCCAGGCGGTGCTCTCCGCGCCGAGCGCCTCGGCCATCCGCGGCCTCTTCGTCCGGGCCGAGGACGCCTACCTGGCGTCCCGTCCGCCCCGCAACGACCTGGCCCTGCCCGCGATGGGGCTCTGAGCGAGGGGGCTCTGAGCCCCCGGCTCAGTGCACCTGGCGGACGTTGAAGGCCTGGGGTCCTCCATCCAGGCCCTCCAGCTCCAGGTCGAACTCCACCGGCGTGCCCGGCCCGGCCTCCTCGAGGTCGCGGCTCAGGTTGAGCGACAGGAAGCTCACCTCCTGGCCATTGGCGAGTTGAATGCGGCCCGGCTCCAGCTCGCCCGCCGGGCGGATGATGGTTCCGATCATCGTGGACTCCTCGTGGTGTGTGGGAAAACCCCTCCTGCGAGCGTGTGCACCCGGGCGGAGAGGTTCAACCCGCGCCCCTCCAGACAGTTTGTCCCGCGGGCCCCCGGGGGCGCCGGGTCAATCTGTCGGTGAGCGGCCAGGGCCTCACCGCTCCCTCTCTCGGACGCCTTGCTGGCATGTGGGCTGCAATTCCTCCTGGCACGCCGCGGACAACAACGGCGCCTGGGGAGGATGTCCATGCGGACATGGCTGAGTTGGATGGGAAGTCTCGGGTTGGGGCTCGCGGCCCCGCCCGCGGGGGCCGACACGGGCCCGGACACACGCCACACGGTGTTGTTGGTGCAACCCCTGCGCATGGGCACGGGCACGCTGGGGCTGGGGGTGGAGCACGCCGTGGGGGAGCGGGTGGCGCTGTCGGGCGCGCTGCACGGCTCGCTCGTCGTGGACTCCTTCCGGCTGGCGCCCGGGATCGATCCCGCGACCTCGCAGCGGGTGGGGGTGGACGTGGACCCCGGCGTGCACGTCTACCTGACGGGCCGCGCGCCCGAGGGCCTGTGGGTGGGTCCCCACCTGGAGGCCTCGTGGGAGCGCAACACCACCCAGACCTTCTTGTTCGACGGCGTGACCCGTCGGCCGGTCGAGCTGCGGTCGACGACGCTCTACTACGGGGCGAGCGCGCGCGTGGGTTACACGGCCATCCTCGCCCCGGGCCTGTCGGCGCAGGTGGGGCTGGGCCTCACGGCGCTGCGCATCCACGCGGTGACGCGCAACCCCACCCGGGACGGCTCGGAGACGGTGGAGGTGACGACGAACCGCCCCTGGTCCGTGGCCCCCCGGCTGATGGTGGGCGTGGGCTGGGCGTTCTGACGGCGTGTCTCTCTTTCCTGAAAGGAATCAACCATGCGGACGTGGATGAAGGCCCTGATGGGCGTGGGTGTGTCGTTGCTGCCGTTGAGCGCGGTGGCCCAATCCGGGACGGACCTGGAGACGGAGGCCGGGGGGGCGCGGGAGGTGCGGCGCACGGTCCTCCTGGCGCAGCCGGGCATGCTGGGCCAGGTGGGCGTGGGCGTGGAGCGGGCGCTCGGCACGCACGTGGCCCTGGCGGGCGCGGTGACGGCGAGCGTGAACCTCAATGACTTGCGGTGGGGCGAGGGCGAGGACACGGGGTTCTCCTCCTCGCAGTGGGGGCTGGGCGTGGACCCGGGCGTGCACGTCTACCTCGCGGGCCGCGCACCCGAGGGCCTGTGGGTGGGGCCGCACGTGGAGGTGAGCGGGGTCTACAACACCTCGCGCCACGAGGGCGTCTCCTCGGAGGGCCCCCAGAGCGAGGAGAGCGGGTGGCGCTCGTTCACCTACGGGGCGAGTGCGCGGGTGGGCTACACCCTCATCCTCTCGCCGGGCTTCTCGGCGCAACTGGGCGCGGGGCTCATGGCGCAGCGCACCTACCAGCAGGACGGAGTGATCGGGGGCCCCCTCTCGGCGCCCTCCGGGGGGGAGAAGAGCTACCTGCGCTCCTGGTCGGTGGCACCGCGCATGACGCTCGCGGTGGGCTGGGCGTTCTGAGCCGGCCCCTCCCCGTGGCGCGATGCCCCGGTGTTCCAGATCGCCCCACCCCGGGACGTGGCGGGACGCCCCAAGGGGGGGCCGGGCGCCGGTGCTTCCGAGGGGACGCCGGCTGGCACGCCCGTCGCACTGCCTCCGTGGGTCTGGTCAGGAGCGGAGCGCGTCATGAATCTGGGAGCCGGGGTGCTGGGGTGCGTGGGCGTGGGCACGGTGCTGGCGCTGGGCGCGGTGGTGGCGGACTGGTGGAGCCCGAGTGTCACCACGCTCATCTGCCTGGGGCTGGTGTCGGCGCAGGCGGTGGCGCTCGCCGTGCCGTTCTGCCGTCCGCGCGCGCCGGTCCTGGACGAAACCCCCGCCCCTCAAGGCGGGGCGAGGGCGCCTCGCGGGTGAGGGCGCGGTCACCCGCCTTTGGCGGCGACACTCACGGCTGGCCGGTCTCCTGCTTGATGCGGAGCTCCTCCTGACGGACCTCCTCGAGGCGCTCGGGAGGCGTTTCGAGGAGGGGCTTGGACATGCCGAAGGTCGTGAGTGAGCGGTCGTGGCCATATTGGAGGTGGATGGCGAAGGCCGCGACGTTGTACCGGTAGAGCCCCTGGGTGTGCCCTCGGCCGAAGGACTTGCCCTTCTTGTCTCGATTGATGTCGTTGATGTCGGACTTGGATGTGATGGGGCCGCCATCCACGAAGAGTCGGCCTGGGAAGAGCTTGTGGGGCCAGAAATCGGGCTCGCCCGTGGTGAGCGGGGAGCGCATGGTCCGGCCCATCAAGACCTCGAAAGACTCGGGTCCGGGACGGTGCGGTTCCTGATCGTAGAGATAAAGTCCAAGTTCGTCCCAGGTGAGGATGCCGTCGCGTTCTCGACTGGGAGGTCCGAGGACTTGCCGCCAGCTTTCGGTGTTCTCCCAATCCAGGAGTTGCCCGTTGTAGCGCACGGAGATGCCCTCCACTGAGAGGAGGGGAGACGTCGCGGTGCCTGGGGCTGGGGGCGGCGGGGGCTTTGATTCCTGGCACCCGCTCAGCAGCAGGAGCACGAGGCTCCACTTTATCCACGTGGTGATGTTCATTGCTTATTGTGTGATGCTGAAGACCGTGAGCGAACGGTCATGACCATAGTCAAGGCGAAGGTAGAATTCGCCGAGGTTGTAACTGTAGACCCCACTCATGTAGTCACGGCCGAAGGATTTGCCTTTCTTGTCCCGGTTGATGTCGTTGATGTCAGATTTGGAGGTAACCGGACCGCCATCCACGAAGAGCCGACCTGGAAAGAGTTTGTGTGGCCATGACTCGGGCTCTCCCTGAGTGAGGGGAGAATGCATGGTGCGTCCTAGGAGCACTTCGAGGGACTCGGGCCCGGGACTTTGATCGTTTTTATCGTGGAGGAAGAGCCCGAGTTCATCCCAGGTGAGGATGCCCTCGTGCTCCCGGCTGGGCGGTCCGAGAACCTGTCTCCAGCGCTCTGTGTTGCCCCAATCCAAGAGCTGCCCGTTGTACCGGACCGCAGTGCCATCCACGGTAAGGAGCGGAGACGTGGCGGTTCCTGGGGATGGGGGCGGCGGGGGCTTTGACTCCCGGCACCCGCTCAGCAGCAGGAACATGAGGCCATACCTCACCCAGGAGAGGGGACTCATCGCCCACCCTTTTGCATGAACTGGAGGGCTCGCTTCTTCATCGACTGGAGGCGTTGGGAGGACTGTTTTGTCCAGTCCACCATCCAGCTCTTCGAGCCCAAGCGGGTGAGGGTTGCCCGGTGACCGGGAATCCATGCCTGGACGTGTTCCCTCATCCACCCAGCGCTCCCTTGTGGCGCGATCAGCGCGGGGTGCAGGAAATAGCGGGACGCCGTGAGGACGACCTCCTCCGCGGTGGCCCGACCACTCCAGGCGCGCTGCATGGCCTTCCCCACGTCCAGCACGGCACCCGCCGCGAGATTGGCCGCCAGCGTGTGCAGGGGGTGGTCATCGTGGTCCTTGGCCAGCTGGGTATGGGTGGGGTCGGTGCTCATGGGGTTGCGCAAGAAGGCCGTTTGCGCGTCGTCGATGACATTGGCCACGGAGTGGATGATGCCCCCCAGTGTCGCCGTGACCGCATGCAACGTCATTCCCACGGTCGCGCAGCCCAGGTTGGCGAGCGTGGGGTATTCTTTCTCCAAGGCATGGAGCTTCCCCAGGAATCCCCCCAGGGTATTGCGGCTCTCGTTGTACCCTTGATCCTCCAAGATGATCAGGCCGATTCGCGTGCCGGACGTCATCTCTCCCGCGATGCATTTCTTTTCCTTGCTCATCGATTCCGCGAGGCCCAGGGTGAGGCTCGCCACGGTGTCCAGTCCGCCGAACTGACCACTGGTCAGGACCAGCGCGGAGGCGTTTCCCGCCTTCGCGCCTTGTGCGGGAACCCAGGGCTCCACCCACACCCCGAGATGGATGAGCATCAACTCCACGAAGTTGGTGTGGCTGAAGAAGTCCTCCAGGGTGTGCAGGGCATGGCCGAAGTGCCGGTACCCGTCGGGCGTGCGGCCGTGCTTCACCGCGATGCGCAATTGATTGCTCAGGTAGTGGAACGCGCTGTAGGGCGCGTCCGGCGCGGGGCCGCCGCGGGTACCGGGAATCTGGATGAGCCCAGGCGTGTCCTGACTCGTGAAGATGTAATTCAGGCCATCGAAGGTCTTCTTTCGACAGCCGATCTTCGTGAAGAGCTGCCGAGAGACCTCGGCCTTGCTGTCGGTGCCGAAATTGTGGTGTGCGAGTTCCTGCCAGGTGAGCCCGTTGGCGCGTGCGATGCTGTCCAGTGTCTCACCGTCCTTCACGCGATGCGCCTTCGGCGGCCGTTCTCCCGTGTGGCCACCGGTGCGAATGAAATTCTTCATCCTCAGGGAGTTGACCGCCAACTCCTCGGCCATGACGGCCCCTCGGAACGCCGGGTCGACGGACCGGGCATCCGTGATGCCATTCGGGTTGTCGATGTGTTCCTCGTTCCGGTAGACGCCCAGTCTTTGACTGTCGACGCGAAATGACGATGTGTCCGACAGGTCTTCGTTGCTGAACTTCTCACTCGCCAGGACATCCACAACGCGTGTGATGGTCTCTCGGGACAGCCCTGTGTAGACGGGAGCGCCCTTCTTTCGGACCAGTTTGGGGTCGACGAGCTGGGAGTGGTCGCGCAGCCAATTACCGAAATAGATGGCGGTTCGAACCTGAAGCGGAAAACCCGCCTTCTCCAATGCATCCTCGATGGACTCATGTCCGAAAGAGTCCGCGCGTCCCGAGCCCCGCCCCGCGCCGAAGTACTCCAGCCCTCCCGCTCGGGCGTCGTCCCACTGCTCCGGCGCGCGCACGAAGCGCTGCACGGCCGCCGTCATCCCCGCGTATTCCACCTCCAGCTCCACGGAGCCCTCGGTGGTGGTGTGGCGGGCGAACGCGCGGCGCTGCTGACCCTGGGCGTAGCCGAAGTCGATGAGCGCGTAGGCCAGCCGGGCGCCCTCGTCCAGCGGGGCGTCTCCCTTCACCGCGCTGTAGTGCGTGCGCAGCAGGTGATCCACGTGGTGGCCAAACTCCTCGACGAGGCAGGCGAGCAGCTTCCAGGCCTCCTCATTGTCCCGCCGGGCCTGGAGCACCAGCGCGTGCGCGACGAGGATGGAGCGGCTCTGGGCGTGGTAGGCCGCCGGGTGTCCGTCGAGTAGATCGCACACGAGGACGAGCCGGGCCGGAGGCAGGGCGCCCTGGAGCACGTCGGTGCGCAGGCGCAGGGACGCGGTCCGGGGAATGTCCTCGCCGAAGAGCAGCCGCAGCCATGTCGCCCACTCCTCGGGTGGCATCGACTCGGCGAGCGAGCGCAGCTCGTCCGGGGCCAGGGTGCTGTGGAGCGCTTCTCCTTCCACGGCGACCCAGGTGACGGTGTTCCGGGGCCGAGGGGCCTCCGTGCCGCGCCGTGGACCCACCCCGGACGACGACCCCTTCGACAGCACCTCGCGCGGCCACGTCATGACGCCCCCCTCGGGTGAACTCGCGGCGCCAGTGTCCCGTCGGGTCCTCGCCCCGGTCAAGCCAGGGCTCACCCGGGCCCGGGCGGGGCCTCGTACTTCTTGCGCTTGCGCCAGAGCGTGGAGGCGTCGATGCCGAGCACCCGCGCCGCCTCGTCCAGGGTGGGAGCGCCCGCCATCACCCGCAGGACGTGCTCGCGCTCCACCTCCTCCAGCGTGTGCGGCCCCCCGAGCACCACCTGCTGGCCCGTGGCCGCCGCGATGCGCTCGGGAAACGCCTGGGGCTCGAGCACCGCCGCGGGCCACACGATGAGCGCCCGCTCCACCGCGTTCCTCAGCTCGCGCACGTTGCCCGGCCACGGGTACGCCTGGAGCATCGCCTCCGTGGCCCGCGACAGCTCCGGCACCGGCCTCCGCGCCGCCCGCGCGAAGAAGCCCACGAAACGCCGCGCCAGGGGCAGGAGGTCCTCGGGCCGCTCGCGCAGCCCCGGCAGCTTCACCTCGATGACGTTGAGCCGGTAGAGCAGGTCCTCCCGGAAGCGCCCCTCGGCCACGTCCTTCTCCAGGTTCCGGTTCGTCGCCGCCACCACCCGCACGTCCGCGCGCCGCGTGCGCCCCTCGCCCAGCCGCTCGAAGCGCTTGTCCTGGAGGAAGCGCAGCAGCTGCGCCTGCAGGGCCGGGCTCATCTCCGCCACCTCGTCCAAAAACAGCGTGCCCCCTTCCGCCTGCTCCACCCGCCCGGGCTGGTCGCGCACCGCCCCGGTGAAGGCGCCGCGCGCGTGGCCGAACAGCTCGCTCGCGAGCAGCTGCTCGGACAGGGTGGGGCAGTTGACGGTGACGAAGGGCCGCTGGCGCCGCGCGCTCCAGGCGTGCAGGGCCCGGGCGAGCACGCCCTTGCCGGTGCCGCTCTCCCCGCGCAGGAGCACCGCCGCGTCGGAGGCCGCCGCCCGGGTGACGAGCGCCACGGCCGCGTGCATGGCCGGGGAGGCCGTGTCCAGCGAGGCCTCGGGCACGGCCTCGGCGAGCTGGCCCTCCAGGCTGCTCAACCGCGCGTCGCGCTCGCGGTGGGTGCGCGCGCGTTCCACCTGATGGCGGATCTGCGCGGGGGTGAAGGGCTTGGGCAGGTAGTCGCGCGCGCCCCGGCGCATGGCCTCCACGGCGGTGTCGAAGGTGGCGTAGGCGGTGATGAGCACCAGGTCCAGCGTGGGGGACTCGGCGAGCAGGCGCGGCAGCAGGTCCAGGCCGCTCGCGGTGCCCAGGCGCAGGTCCACGAAGGCCAGGTCCACCGGGGCCTGGGCGAGCGCGGCGAGCGCGGCCTCGGCCGTGGCGGCCTCGCGCACCTCGCAGCCCAGCCCCTCCAGGCACACGCGCAGGGTGGTGCGGATGTTGCGCTCGTCATCCACCACCAGCACCCGCATGGGCGGGGCCACTGCCTCGGGCACGACCGGTCCTGAGTCCATGGTCCCGACTGTACGCCGCTACTCGTCCTTCGGCGCGGCGGGGGCCTTGGCGGCGGGCGAGGCCTTCTTGCGGCCGCTTCCAGCACCGGACAGGGCGCGCACGAGCTTCGCCTTGCGGCTGCTGGTGACGGCGGGGCCTCCGTCCGGGGACGCCACGCCGATGTTCGGGTTGCCCTCGGGGGTGGCCGCGGGGCGCGGCTTGATGCGGCGGGGGGGCAGGAGGTCCGGCCCGCCGGGCACCTTCTGGGCCATGAAGATGGCGGCGTCCAGCTTGGTGAAGTTGCGCGTGCGGTACCAGCTCAGCGCGGACTCGTTGTTCTCGGCCACCTCCAGCACCAGGTGGGTACAGCCGCGCGTGCGCGCCAGGTGCTGCAGCTGCTCGAGGATGAAGCTGCCCACGCCCCGGCCCTGGTAGTCCGGGTGCACGGCGAGCTCCTCGACGAACAGGGGCCGCATGCCGCGCTTCTCGAACCAGCGCGGGTTGACCCAGTTGTCGTCGCCCGTGGCCTCGAAGGCGCACTCCGAGTAGCCGACGATCTCGTTGTCCACCTCGTAGACGAGCTGTTCGATCCACTCCGAGGAGTACACCTCCAGGAAGCGCCGCTTGGAGCGGGGCCGCTGGTACTCCACCGTCTCCCGATTGACGTCCCGGAAGACGAGCTTGAGGAACTCCCAGGCCCGGTTGAGGTCGCGGCGGTGGATGCGCCGGACCCGGACCTCCAGGGGGCCCGTCTTCTTCTTCGCGGGAGGCTTGCTCTCGGCCATGATTCCCCGTCCTAGCCGAGTCCTCGCGGTGATGCGCGCACAACCGTCCACCCGGGGGCGCTTCCCCGTGGGCCGGGCGTCCGTCTGCCCCTTTTCCCCACTCGGGGTCCCACTTTCTTGGGGCGGACGGGTGACTCATGGCCTGATATCAGCGCACCCACGTCGGGTGGCGACGTGGGGCTTCAACGCTTCAACCCAAGGGCATGTTGTGGGGATGCCGGGAGGCATGTGCACGTGGGACTGTTGGTGGACGGAGAGTGGAAGACGGAGTGGTACGCGCCGGACGCGGACGGTCGGTTCGTGCGTCCCCAGACGCGCTTTCGCGACCGGGTGACCGCGTCGCGCGAGGGGCGCTTTCCCGTGGAGCCGGGCCGCTACCACCTCTATGTCTCCCTGGCGTGTCCGTGGGCGTCGCGCGTGCTCTTGATGCACGCGCTCAAGGGCCTCAAGGACGTGGTGGGCGTCACGGTGGTGGACCCGCGCATGGGGGTGGACGGGTGGTGCTTCGCCAACTTCCCGGGCTCGGATCCGGACCGGCTCAACGGCGCGCGCTTCCTGCGCGAGCTCTACCAGAAGGCGGACCCGCACTACACGGGGCGGGTGACGGTGCCGGTGCTCTGGGATACCCAGGAGCGCACCATCGTCAACAACGAGTCGCGTGAGCTTTTGCGCATGTTCGACACCGAGTTCGACGCCTTCGCCCTGCACCGGGTGACGCTCTGGCCCGAGGGCCTGCGCGAGCGGGTGGACGGGGTCATCAGCGCGCTCTACGAGCCGGTGAACAACGGCGTGTACAAGGCGGGCTTCGCCAAGAGCCAGGCGGCCTACGAGCAGGCCTGTCTGGAGCTGTTCGCCTCGCTGGAGGGCTGGGAGCGGGTGCTGGGCCGGCAGCGCTACGCGTGCGGCGACGTGCTCACCGAGGCGGACATCTGCTTCTACACGACGCTCGTGCGCTTCGACACCGTCTACTACTCGCACTTCAAGTGCAACCTGGCGCGGCTCCAGGACTTCCCCAACCTCTGGCACTACCTGCTCGACCTGTACCAGACGCCGGGCTTCACCCAGGCGACGAACCTGGAGCACATCAAGGTCCACTACTACTGGAGCCAGGACGCGGTGAACCCCACGCGCATCGTGCCCCTGGGGCCGCAGCTGGACCTGACGGTGCGGCACGACCGGGAGCGGTTCGGGCCCCGGCGGGTGACGCCGTTGCCCGAGACCGGGTGAGGCTTTAGCGCCCGAAGAGGCCCTTGAGGCGCTTCTTCGCCTCGTCCTCGGCCTTCTTGCGCGCGGCGTCCGCCTCCTGGCGGGCCTTGGCCTCCAGCTCCGCCTTGCGCTTGTCGGCCTCGGCCTGGGCGGCCTGTTTGGCGGCGTCCGTGCCGCCGGTGATGATGTTGCCCACCGCCTCGCCCTTGGAGCCGAGCAGCCCCTTGGCGGCGCCCGCCGCGGCGAGCTTGATGAGGGCCGTGGCCGCGGGCTTCACGTCCAGGCCCGTCACCTCCGGGCTCCACGCCTTGCCCGTGAGCTTGAGCGCGAGCGGCAGGGGCTCGGGGGGCGTCACCTTGCCGAGCGTGAGCGTCTGGATGAGCGGCGGGGCCAGGCTCACCGTGCCCGCCAGGTCCAGCGTGCCGTCCAGGCGGATGCCGCCCGCGAAGCTCATGCCCGCCTCGGGCCGCGTCCAGGTGATGGGCTTGGACAGCTGCGCCACGCCGTCCTTGATCTGCAGGCTGAAGGGCAGCTGCTCGGCGAGCTTCGTCAGGCCCTCGCTGCTCATCTGCTTGCCCTTGAAGGGCAGCGCCTTGGCGAGCGGTCCCGCCACGGCCGCGGGCAGGTCCGCGCCGAAGAAGACGCCGCCGGCGAGGTTGCCCTGGATGGCGCCCGCCATGCGCTCCTGGAGGCTCGCCATCTCGTAGCCCACGCCCTGCAGGTCCATCTGGCCGTCGAACTTGCCGCCGAGCACCTTCTTGGGCGTGCGCGTGGACAGGGCCTGCTCCATGTCCAGCCCCTTGGCGTCGGCCTTGAGCACGAAGGGCCGCTGGGCCTCGGGCGGCCCCAGGCGCACGGAGCTGCCGCTGGCGGACACCGTGCCGCCGTACACCCCCGTGGTGAAGCGCTCCACGGTGATGAGGTCCCCCGCCATCTTCAGCTCGGCGACCAGGTCACTGAAGTCCATCTCGTTCATGCGCAGCGCGCCCACCTCCAGGCGCACCGTGCCGTTCATGCCGTCGAAGCGCCGCGGGTCCTCGGGTTTCTCGGGGGCGGGGGCGCTCGGCTCGGCGGGGGTCTCCGCCTTGACGAGCAACGCGTCCGCGTCGAGCCGGGGGCTCTTGAGCGCCACGGTGAAGTCCGTGGTCTGCCTGGCTCCCTGGCCCGCGAGCGCCACGGAGGCCGTGCCCGTCATCGTGTACTCGCGCACCGCGAGCGCCATGCGGCTCAGGTCCACCTTCATGGGGCCCTTGCCCTGGGCGGGCTGGTAGGTGCCGGCGGTGTCCAGGGTGAAGGTCTGCCCGGGGCGCTTGTCGAGCAGGGCGCCGGGGCGCAGGTCCACGCCCGTCATGTCCGTCTTGGCGTCGAAGCGCAGCGCGCCGCCGCTGGCCGGGGCGCCGGTGAGCCGGGCGGTGAGCTTCATGATGCCGCCGGCCTCCTTGGTGAGCTGCGCGGGGATGTTGAGCCGCACGGGCGTCAGGTCCACGCTCACGTCCAGGGCCTGCTGGGCCTGGTTGCCGCCGCCGCGCACCGTGAAGCCGATGGGCCCGGCGACCTGGTTGCCCACGGACTTGCGCAGGGGCGGGTAGTACTCGGCGAGCCGCGCCGGATCGAGGTTCTGCCCCACCAGCTCGAAGTCACGCACCGAGGGGCTGGGGGTGAGCAGGCCCTGCACCTGGCCCTTGCCGGTGAGGCGCGCGGGGCCCAGCTCCATGAGCAGCTTCTGCAGGGACAGGTCCCCGGTGGCCATGTCGCCCGTCACGTCGGTGTCGAGCACCACGTCGAGCGCCTTGCCGCCCTCGGCGCCGGCGAAGCGCAGGCCGCGCGCCTGCAGGCCGCCCTTGAGCGCGGTGGGGCCGGTGCCGCCGGGCACCGCGGCGCCCAGGTCCGCCGTCCAGTCCGCCTGGAGCGTGCCGGCCTGCAACCCCACCTCGGGGCCGAGGAAGGGCCCGAGCGGGGTGAGGTCGATGGGCTCCGACTTGAGCACGAGGCTCTCGGGCACGGGCACGAGCGAGGCGGGCAGGGGCGCCGTCTTGAGGTCCAGGTGGAAGTTCTGCTTCTCGGCGAGCACCGCCGCGTGGAGCGCGACTTCCAGGGCCTTGCCCGCGCGCAGGTCCTTCACCTCCACGTCCAGGTGGGAGATGGCCAGCTCGCGCCGCGCGCCGGCGCTCAGGTCGATGAGGCGCAGGGTGGCGTCCACGAGCGCCGCGCGGTCCACGCGCACGCCGGACAGGTCCTGCGCGGGCTCCTCGGGGGCGGGCTCGCTCGGGGCGGGCTCCGCCTGGGCGAGCTTCTCCTGCACCCGCGACACGTTGGTGGTGCCGTCCGGCAACTGCACGAGGTTGAGCGTGAGCCCCTTCACCTCGGCGTTCTTCACCTGGATGTTTTTTCCCTTGGACGTCAGCGCGGGCCAGAGGGCCACGCCCACCTCCAGGCGCTTCATTTCCAGGAGCGGCGCGGGCTCGTCCGGCCCGGCGCCCACCTGGACGTCCTCCACCTCCACGCCCACCGAGGGCAGCAGCCGGGTGGACAGCGCGCCCAGGGTGATGGGCCGGCCCAGCTTCTGGGCGTAGACGGCCGCCTCGGCGCGGGCCTTCTCCAGGAGGAAGGCATCCAGCCGCCACAGGGCGAGGGCGAGTCCCACCCCGAGCACCAGGACGATGCCTCCCAGGACGTAGGGCCAGCGCTTCTTCTTCGGCTGCTGTACGGACATCGGTTGGTTCCTCCTCCCGCGAAGGGGACTCTGGGGCGCTTGGAGTCCACCCGGGCGGGCTGGGGCGACGCTTAGCCCAGGCGGACGTCCACCGCACGCCCGACCCGCTCGGAGTGACCGGGTGGAAACGTGGAAGGTGGCACGCTCTTCCGGAGACGGGAGGCGCCCCCCTTCAATGCAGGGCCTTTTTCCGGGATTCAGCCACGAGGCGGGCCGGGGCCTGTCCGCCCGCCCGCCGGTTACCGGGTGGGGGCGGGGCGACCCACCTTCTGGGGTGGGACCTCGTGCCGGGAGACGGGAATGACGAAGCGCAAGGGGAAGACGGCCGACAAGGGGACGCGCGGGGCGTCCGGGGGCAAGACGCGGCGGCGCTCGGAGGCGGTGGGGCGGATCGCGCGGCCCCGGGAGACGTCCGAGTACCGGACCCTGGCCCTGGACGAGCACTCGGTGCAGGTGCGCGAGCAGATCGACGTGGCGCTCTCGGAGGCCCTGCGCCTGCGCGAGGACATCACCCAGCGCATCGACGCCGGGGTCTACGAGGTGCCCGAGGTGTCCAAGGTCCCCGACAGGTCCTTCGGACGCCCGCTCGGGAGCCGGGAGCAGCTCACGGCGCGCCGCGGCCCGCGCGGATGAGCTCGAGCGCGCTCTCCAGTTGGGGCGTGTAGTCCACGCCGGTGATGTCGTCGACGAAGCGCTCGTCCGGGGCCAGGAAGTAGCGGGACTGGCCGTAGGCGCTCTGGAGGAACTGCTGCTGCTGCTCGGGGTCCAGCTCGGCCCAGCCCCGGCCCTGGTTCAAGGCCGCGCGCCAGTTCATCGTCTCGGCGAAGCGCTGGCTCCAGAGCGTTTCGCAGCCGTAGTCCGTGCCGCCGTGCTGGTACTGCCACACCCGGCACAGCTCGCGCACCAGTTGCCGCAGGGGCCGCTGCGCGGCGCTGGAGATGGGCGTGGGCGAGTCCCAGGGCACGTAGAGCACCGAGCCGAACACGAAGGCACGGCCGGGCAGGGCCAGCAGCCCGAGCTTCCCCATCTTGAGCATCACCCGGTCGTAGTCGAGGCTGTCGCCGAACACCTTGCGCAGCTCGGTGATCTGCCGCGCGCCCAACCTGCATCCGGGGGGCTCATGGCCCAGGCGCGTCTGCACACCGCTCACCAGCCGCAGCCCCACGCTCAAGGCCGCGTCCAGCACGATGCGCACGGGCGCCGCCACCGCCTGGCCCAGCCGCCGCGTCCCCATGCGCACATGGCCGCGTGCCAGGGCCCCGAGTCCGCCCACGACGTCCCGGGCCGCCCGGCGGGCATGGCGCGAGGCGCCCCTGAAGGCGCTCGTGCACCCCGCCCACAGCAGCGGGGACAGGGCCCCCTCCCGCGGGGCATGGCGCCGCGTGGCGCGGTGCGGGCGGGCGACGTGCTCGCGGGGCGTGCACAGCCGGGCCACCGGGACCTGGGCGTCTTCCGGGGGGGCGGGCGTGGTGGTGGTGGGCGAGGGGGGCGGAACGGAGCGGGCGCGCATGGGGTCTCCCTGAGAGCGGGCAATCCAGACCTCGCACGATTGCTCTCTTGCTCCTGGGAGGACACCCGCCCGGAGGTGCCGGGAGATGACCGTTCGCGGACACCCCTCCCCGCGCCGAGGCGTCGGGGAGGGGGACTTCGCGGAGGCCTAGAACGCCGAGCCGTCGGCCTTCGTGCCCGCGGAGGACGCGGCGCTCGACAGGCTCGTGTGCAGCACGTAGCCCGTGCCGGTGATGTCCGGGCCGCGGTTGAAGGACACGCCGTCGGTGCCCGCCAGCGACGAGGAGTAGGTGACGGTGTCGACCGTGGCGCCCGCCGCGCTCTTGAGCGTCACGGTGTCCCCGCTGTTGCTCAGGTTGAGCTGGCCGGTGGTGGCGGCCACGGCGTTGGGCGTGGAGCCAATGCCCGAGGCGCCGCCGAAGACGACGATCGCCTTGCCCGCGGCGAGCGAGGTGCCGCTGGCGAAGGTGTGGCGCACGCTCGTGGCGTCCGAGAGCGTGTAGCCGGAGAGGTCCGCCGCGCTGCCGCCCGTGTTGACGATCTCGATGAACTCGCCGTTCACGTCCGAGCCCGCCTCGTTGGCGAGCACCTCGTTGAGGATGAGCCGCGCGCTGCCCGTGCCGCCGCCGCTGGAGGTGGTGAGGGCGAAGGCGCCATCGCTCGTGTCGGTGGTGGCCGAGTTGGCGGCATCGCTCACGCGCACGCGGGCGGTGGTGGTGGCGGTGGAGGGCACGGTCCAGGCGTAGCGGCCGGTGCTGGCGGCGGTGCTGGAGGTGAGGGTGGTCCAGGTGGAGCCGTTGAGGGTGTACTCCAGCTTCACGTTCGTCACGCCCGAGGCCGTCCAGGTGATGGCCTGGGCGCTGCCCACCGTCCAGCTCTCACCGCCGTTGGGCGACGTCACCGTGACGGCCGCGCTCACCGTGTCCGAGGGCACGAGGAAGTCCTTGATGATGGCCATGTGCTGCATGTTGGTGGAGCCGCTGTCGCCGCTCTGCGCGGGGGAGATCTCCGACAGGGGCGAGTACACGCGCGTGTCCACCACCAGGCCGCCCGCGAAGGAGCTGCCACCAATCACGGTCGCCGTCTGGTAGGCGCGCAGGTTGCTGCTCACCAGCACGTGGTCGTACGGCTTGCCCCGGCTCGCGTTGGTGTTGGTGTTGCCGTTCTTGTCCGCCGGGTAGGGGCTCGCCGTGGACACGAGCGAGGAGAACGTGGAGAAGAGCGCCTCGCTGCGGCTGTCCGAGTTGAAGTCACCGCCGATGGACAGGTAGTCGCCCGCGGGCACCTTGCCCTTGATGTAGTTGACGAGCTGGTTGGCCTCGGTGTTGCGCACGCCGCTGCCCGAGGTGAGCAGGTGCACGCTCACCACCCAGAGGTCCTTGGGCCCGGGGATGTCGATGCGCGCCCAGGCGAAGTCCCGGTTGCTCACCTGCGAGTCCGTCCACTCACCGGCCTCGAGGATGGGGTAGCGGCTGATGACGCCGTTGGGGATCTGCGCGCCCGTCTCGCGGTAGTAATAGAAGTTGGAGCCGAAGGCCGTGTTGACGAAGGTGCGGATGTCCGCGGCGGAGTTGGAGCCGTAGTTGAACTCCTGGATCATCACCACGTCCGGCTTGGTGCCCTGGAAGATGCGGGTGCCGTGGCCCGGGTCGTAGCTCTGGTTGTTGCCGCTGGAGATGTTGGCCGCCATGAGCCGCACCCGGGTGGTGGCCAGCTCCGACTGCTGGGTGCTCACGACGTCCTCCGCCGCGCCGTCCTCCGGGGACGGGGCACCGCACGCCGTCAGGGCGAGGGTGAGCAGGGCGGCCCAACGGCCGGCGCGGGTGGGAGTCGAAGCGGGGGAAGACATTCGCACGAAGGGCATCCTGCTCCAGCAATGGAGCGGTCGAGGGGATGCGGAGACCGCCGATCCGGGCGGAAGGTCCGGGTCGGTGCTCCGTGCGCGAATTATCGCCCGGTGAGAGGGCGCTGTTGCGTGACTGTGAGGTGTCAGCCTCACTGCAACCGTTGGAGCACGGACGATTCCTGGCCGGTGGTCTCCTGGCCCAGTTCGGCGAGCCGGAGCGCGAGCTGCTCGGCCTGTTCGCCCTGGGTGGCCAGGTCGCCGCCGCGCACGGACACCAGGGAGACCCGGGCCCGCTCCATCATCGCCACCTGGGCGTGGAGCTGCGCGAGCATCCGGTCCCGCTTGCGGCCCAGGCCGTCCAGCCGGTTGAGCTCCTCGCCGAGCGCGCCCGCGGCCAGCTCCAACTGGCGCCGGGCCACGGGGTCCGCCGCCGCCGCCGCCTTGGCGCGCAGCGCCAGCACCTGGGCGTCCACGTCCTGGGTGCGGGCGCCCTGGAGCTGCGACTCCAGCTGGGTGTGGGCCTCGGCGTGCTTGAACACCTCGAGGGCCAGGCCATCCAGTACCCCCTCCAGCCGCGCGCGGCCCGGGGCCCGGCCGAGCCGGGCCGTCTCCTGGAGACACTCGCGGTGGAGCGTCACCGTGCGCTCCACCAGCTCGCGGGGCTCGCCCGCGAGGCGCGCGCGCAGCCGGGCGCCCTGGGACTCCACGGCGTGGGCGTGCACCTCCAGGTGTCCGGCCAGGCGCCCCACGCTCCAGAAGAGCGCCACCACCGCGAGGCCCGGCGCGGCGTGCAGGGGCCCCAGGTCCTTGTCGAAGAGCCGCGCGTCGAGCACCCGCTGCACGTACAGGCCCAGCGGCATGAGCGCGCCGGCCCCGAGCACCCCGGCGACATACGCGCCCCAGCGGGACGTCCACAGGGGGTGGACCAGGCCCGTCAGGCCCGCGGCGATGACGCCCATGCTCACCCAGGCGAGGGGGGCGGGCAGGTGCAGCTGCGTGGGCAGGCTCAAGAGCAGGGGCAGGCCCATGAGCATCATCGCCCAGGGCTTCCACCCCACGCGCAGGCTGCCCAGGGCCGCGCCCAGCAGGGCGAAGAAGGCCACGTCCACGCGCAGATGCAACCACTCGCCGAGCGCCACCAGCGGGGCCATGCAGGCGGCGCCCGCCAGGGCGCGCAGCGTGCGCACCTCGAAGTCCTCGCGCGCTTGGAGCTGGACGGACAGGGGCATGGCGGGGCTTTCCTAATAGGAGTTGGACTGGCCGAAGGAGCGCAGTGACGTGTTGTGGAGCTTCAACGCTTCACGCTTCACGGAAGTTTCATCGTGGGCGTTGAGATAGGCGGCCTGGGTGCGTTCCACCTCCGCCACCTCGCCCGAGAGCGCCGAGGCCGAGGCGCCAAAGAGGTTGCGCGCCCCGTCCAGCAGGCCCAGGGCCCTTCCGCGGTCCCCCTGCTTCATCGCCTCGGCGGCCGCCTGGAGCTGCTGCGCGCCGAGCGCCCGGGTCACCGCGAGCGCCACCTCCGGGTCCATGCTGTCGCGTCCGTCCGGGGCGCCGGGCTCGGCCCGGGCCTCCAGGTCCAGCGCGAGCGCCACGGGCCGCTCGTGCTCCACGTCCTGGTAGCGCAGGCGCGCGTGCAGCATGGGCCGGTCCTTGGAGGTGGCGTCCAGCGCGAGCGTCAGCTTCACGAGGACCTGGGCCTGTTGGCCCCCGGCCAGGTCGTAGAGGGGAATCACCCGCGCGCCCTCCTCCAGCCGCGAGGCCACGCCCAGGGGCTGGGCGTCCGTGACGCCCTCGGGCAGGGTGAGCCGCAGCTCCACGCCGCTGGCCAGCGTGGTGGCGGCCTGGTCCACCTCGCGCTGGAGGATCTCCGTCAGGCGCTCGGAGTCCTGGAGGTAGCCGTAGAAGCCGCCGCCCTGCTCGGCCAGGGCGCGCATCAGCCGCTCGTTGAAGTCCTCGCCCACGCCCAGGCCGCTCACCGCCATGCCCTCGCGCCGGTAGGCCACCGCCAGCTCCGCCAGCGCTCCCGGGTGGGTGGTGCCCACGGTGGGCACGCCGTCACTCAGGAGGATGAGGCGGTTGGCGCGGAAGTCCGCCAGGTGGGGCCTGAGGGCGCGCGCCCCTTCCTCCAGGCCGCCGCTGAGGTTCGTCTGGCCCTCGTCCTCGATGCCCGCCACGAAGGCGAGCATCCGCGCGCGGGCCTCCTCGGTGACGGGCTCGCTCGGAAAGGTCACCACGTCGGTGCCGTAGTGCACGATGGCCAGCCGATCCTGGGGCCCCAGCCGTCCCACCAGCATGCGCGCGGCGCGTCGGGCATCCGAGAGCTTCTGGCCGCGCATGGAGCCGGAGCGGTCGATGACGAGCGCCAGGCTCACCGGCACGCGCCGCTCCTGGGCGGGGCGCTCGGCGCGCACCGTGAGCAGGGCGTAGGCCTCGCGCCCGGTGCCCGTCGCGAGCACCGCCGAGGACAGCTGGCCCTCGAAGCCGAGCGCGCCCTCCTGCCGCTGGAAGCGAGGCGAGGCGGGGCCGGGCGCCGGGGCCGCCTGGGGCGCGGGCGGCGCCTTCGGGAAGAAGGGGTCGTGGGGCGCGTGGGGCGCGGGCAGGCCCGCCACCGCGGCGCCGAGCGCGAGCAGGGCGGCGGCGGCGAGCAGCACGTGGGTGCGGTTCATGGAGCACAGCCTGCCGCGAGGCGAGGCGCTTGCCCATCCGTCAGCCGACGGAGCTCATCACCAGCTCGCGCACCACGCGCTTGACGGCCGCCTCGTCGAAGGGCTTCTCCAGGGTGGGGTTGGGCACCCGGGCCAGGAAGTCGCGGGCGCCGGGGGTGAAGGCGCCGCCGGAGACGAAGACGAAGCGGCGCTCGAGCCCCGAGCCGTCCTGCTGCACGGCCTCGTACAGGTCCTTGCCGCCCAGGTCCGGCATCATCACGTCGCAGAGCACCACGTGGAAGCGGCTGTCGGTGCGCAGGCGCTCCAGGGCCTGGCGGCCGCTCGTGGCCAGCTCCACGTCGTGCTCGCGCAGGATGCGCCGCAGGGCCCGGCCCACCGCGGGCTCGTCGTCCACGATGAGCACCCGGCCGCGCTGGGTGGGCACGGGGGTGGGCGCGGGCGCGGCCTTCTCCTCGCGCACGCCTTCCTCGCTGGCCGGCAGCACCACGCGCATGAGCGTGCCGCGTCCCGGCTCGCTCTCCACGGAGATGTCCCCGCCCAGGCTGGTGATGATGCCGTGGCAGATGGCGAGCCCCAGGCCCGTGCCCACACCCACCGGCTTGGTGGTGAAGAAGGGGTCGAAGATGCGCCCGAGCACGTCCGCGGGAATGCCGCTGCCCGTGTCCTGCACCTCCACCACCACGCGCCCGTCGCGGCCCCGGCGCGTGAGCAGGCGGATCTCGTTCTTGTCCGCGGCGCCCTCGGGAATGGCCTGGGCGGCGTTCACCACCAGGTTGAGGAACACCTGGCACAGCCGACCCTCGTTGCCCATGACCCGCGGCACCGGTCCGTACTCGCGCCAGAGCTTCGCGCGGTGCTTGATTTCGTTCGCCGCCAGCATCACCGCCGAGTCCAGCACGGCGTGCAGGTCCACCGCGTCCACCCGCTCCTCGTCCGGGCGGGAGAAGGCCTTGAGCTGGCGGACGATCTGCCGCACGCGCTCGGCGCCCTCGCGCGCCTCGGTGAGCACCCCGCGCCACTCATTGGCCTCGGGGCGGGCGGCCAGGCCGCCGGGCGGCATGATGGAGGGCATGCGCCGCAATTCGTCCGAGAGGAAGCCCAGGTTGGAGATGACGAAGGCGAGCGGGTTGTTGATCTCGTGCGCGATGCCCGCGGCGAGCGTGCCCATGGAGGCCATGCGGTCCGCCAGGCTCAGGCGCGACTGCAATTGGCGCTGATCGGTGACGTCCCGGGCGATGGATACCACGGCGGGCTTGCCGTCGAAGAGCAAGGGCAGCGAGGCGAACTCCGCCACGCGCACCTTGCCGTCGCACCGGCGCAGCCGCCGCTCCCCGGTGACCAGCGGCACGGCGTCCGGGGGGGGGGGCGGCTCGTCGAGCAGGAACTCTTGGAGCGTGCGGCCCATGAGGTCCGCGGCCTTCTCGAAGCCGAGCGAGGTGCTCAGGGCGCTGTTGGCGTAGATGATGCGGCCGTCGCGCTGGATGGCGGCGGGCTCGGGCACGCCCTCCAGCAGGATGCGGAAGCTCGCCTCGGACAGCTTGAGCGCCTCCTCGAACTGGCGGCGCTCGCTGATGTCGCGGGCGATGCCCTCCACGGCCACGCACATGCCGCCCGGGTCGAGCACCGGCGTCACCACATGCTGCAGCCACACCGTCCGGCCGTCCGGCTTGGTGAAGCGCACCACCTGGGGCGTGTCCGCCACGCGCTGGGGCTCGGAGAGGAACTGCTCGAGCACCTCCAGGTCATCCGGGTGCACGCGCCGGTGCCACAAGAGGCTGTCGCGGTAGTGCTCCTCGGGAGTGAAGCCCAGGTTCTTGGTCACCACGCCGCTCACGAACGCGAACGAGCGCGTGCCCGCGAGCTGGTAGCGGTAGAGCACGTCCGAGGCGTTCTCCGCGATGCGTCGGAAGCGCTGCTCGCGCTCGCGCAGGGCGCGCTCGGCCTGGCGGTGCTCCATGGACAGGGAGATGGCGCCGGTGGCCGCCTGGAGCAGATCCACCTCCAGCTTGTCCCAGGGCCGCTCGTCCACGCAGTTGTCGAAGCCGATGAAGCCCGCGAGCGTGCCGTGCACCCACAGGGGCAGCGCCAAGAGCGAGCGGATGTCCTGGGGCTCGAGCAGGGCGCGCTCGTCCGGGGGGAAGTCCTTGACGAGGCCGGAGATGGCCTGGCCGCGCGACATGAGCTCGTACCAGCGCGGCAGCTGGTTCTCGAAGG
The DNA here is from genome assembly GCF_016904885.1 of Archangium primigenium. NCBI lineage: Bacteria > Pseudomonadati > Myxococcota > Myxococcia > Myxococcales > Archangiaceae > Melittangium > [Archangium] primigenium. Next base: position 428,007 of record NZ_JADWYI010000001.1, on the reverse strand, counting down.
GCAGGCCCTGCAGGTCCGCGTTGTCCAGCTGCGGCGTGATGGACGGCGCGCACCACTCGGCGCGCTGGCTCACCAGCACGTCGCCCTCCACGCTGCGGTGCACCTCGAAGGCGTAGACGCGGCTGGCGCCCGAGGCCTCGCCGAGCGGCTGCATCAGCCGCTCGAAGAGGTTGGGGGACGAGCCCACCCCGAGCAGCCGCTGCTGGATGTCCACCAGCGCCGAGAGGTAGCGCTCGCGCCGCGCCAGCGCCACCTGGGCCTCGTGCCGCTCGGTGACGTCGTGCAGGGTGCCGAGCAGGCCCACGTAGGTGCCGTCCGGGGCATGCACGGGGCGCAGGAAGACCTCGCCCCAGCGGTAGCCGCCCTCGCGGGTGAGGTAGCGCAGCTCGCGCTGGCGCACGTCGCGGGCATCGCTGGCGAGCCGGCGGCCCAGGGTCTCGTAGAGCGCGCGATCCTCGGGGTGCACGTAGTGCCAGCCGGGCTGGCCGAGGCTCTCGTCGAGGGGGAAGCCGGTCAGCTCCGACCACGAGGGCGTCAGGTGGGTCAGCCGCCCCTGCGCATCGAGCTGGAAGACGGCCTCACCCGGGTAGTCGGCGGACGGGGAGGCCGTGCGCTGGGCATGCGCCGAGGGAGATGCGGTCGGTTGGGGCTTCACGTGCATGGAAGAGAAGGACGTCGCGTCCCGGAAGTGGGGGCCTTCCGTGGACCGCCCCGTTGGACGACGACGTTACCTCGCCCGACGGGTTTCTGCACCCCACTCTCGTCGATCCGGGTTTCCACGAGGGGAGAGGGGGGGGCTGTCAGCTGGCGGCGGCGGCCGGGGTCGGGGTCGGGGGCGCGTGGGGAAGGAGGGCGGGGACCTGACGGGGCAGGCGGACATGGAAGCAGCTGCCCTGTTGGGCGCCGGGGCTCTCGGCCCAGATGGTGCCGCCGTGGCGCTGGACGATCTCCCGGCAGATGAACAGGCCGAGGCCCAGGCCGCCGTAGTGGCGCGCGGTGGCGTTGGAGGCGCGCGCGAAGGGCTGGAAGAGCAGGGCGAGGCTCTCGGGGGGAATGCCGATGCCCTCGTCGCGCACGCGCAGCTCCACCCACTCGGGCGCGAAGTGGAAGGCGGCGCGCACGGTGCCGCCGTGGGGCGAGTAGCGCACGGCGTTGGACAGGAGGTTGGTCACCACCTGCTCCAGCCGGGGCCCGTCCCACACGCCCTCCACGGGCGCTTCGGGCTCCTCGAAGAGGAAGCGCAGGCCCTCGGTGCCGCGCAACTCGAAGCGCTCGATGACCTCGCGCACCAGCGGCACCAGGTCCACCCGGGCGCACTCCAGCTCGAAGCGGCCCGCCTGGATGCGCGAGGTGTCCAGCAGGTCGTCCACCAGGCGCGTGAGCCGGTCGGTCTGCCGGGCCATGGAGCGCAGGGCCTTGAGGGTGCGCTCGCGCTCGGGGAAGTCGCCGCCCTTCTCCACGCGGCTGAGCGTGAGCGCGGCGAAGCCCTTGAGGGGCGTGAGGGGCGTGCGCAACTCGTGGCTCGCCACGGAGAGGAACTCCTCGCGCAGGCGGATGGCCTCGCGCAGCTCGCCCTGGGCCAGCTCCGTGCGCTGGGCCATCTCGTTGAAGCCGCGGCACAGCTCCGCCAGCTCGTCGTCCTCGCCCACCGGCACGCGCTGGCTCAGCTCGCCCCGGCCGATGGCGGCGGTGGCCCCGCGCAGCGTGTCCAGGCGGCGGATGATGTCGCGCGCCACGAACTGGGACAGGCCCAGCATGAGCAGCACGCCCAGGCCCAGCATGATGACGAAGGCGGCGCTCGTGCGGGTGATGGCGCGGTAGGCCACGCCCATGTCCTGGGCCACCACCACGCTCCACTCGGTGCCGGGCACGGGCGCGTCCGCGGCGAGCAGGAGCCGCTGGTTGTCCGGACCGAACGTCTCCACCACGCCCTCGTCGCTGCTGGCCAGGTGCAGGCGCAAGGCGTCGGGCAGCTGGGCCACGCTGAGCAGGGGCGCGCCCGCGAGTGTGTCGCGCAGGAGCAGGAGCCCCCGCCGGTCCAGCACCTGCACGCGGAAGCGCTGGGCCGCGGGCGTCACCGCGGCGCTCAGCCGCTCGAGCGACAGGAGGCCCACGAGCAGGCCCTCCATCTTGCCCTCGCGCTTGAAGGGCAGGGCCACGGCCACGTGGGGCAGGCCGAGCTGGCTGATGTAGGGGCGCGAGACGTAGGGCGCGTTGGTGCTCAGCACGCCGGCGTAGAAGTCGCGGTGGGCGAACGAGCCCAGCTCCTCCTTGCCGTAGCTGGCCGCCATGCCCTGGCCGTCCTTGTCCAGGGCGATGGCGGCGTCGAAGGCGCGCGCCTGGGCGGGGAGGTTGCGCAGGTAGAGCTCCAGCTCCTGGCGGTCGCGCGAGGCGAAGGCGGAGCGGAAGCCGGGCGACTCGAGCAGGAGCTGCAGGGACTCGCGCGAGTCGTCGAGGTAGCGCACGAGGAAGTCCGCCTCGCCCACGGCGGCGCGGATGGTGTCGTCGCGCACCTGCCGCTCGATGGCGCCCTGGGCGAGCCACGCCGCGAAGCCGCCGAGCGCCAAGAGCGGGATGACGCCCGCGAAGGCCAGGCCCCGCAGGAGCTTGAAGCCCACGGTGCGCGGCGCCCGGGGGCGGAAGCCCGTGGCGGCGGCGATGCAGGCGAGCGTGAGGATGACGTAGATGAGCGCCGCGGGCCCCGAGCCGATGCGGCCCAGCCCCCAGGCGAGCAGCGAGAAGTCCACCGCCAGGAGCGAGAAGAAGACGCGCGACCAGCCCGGGTGGCGCCGGCGGATGGGGGGCGCGAGCAGGCCCACCCCACAGCCCAGGAACACGAGCCCCATGGGCACGAGCAGGGGCGTGAGCGCCGCGTAGAAGACGGAGGGAAAGCGCTGGTGGGCCACCAGCATGATGACGCCGAAGGCGAGCGCCAGCAGCGCCACCACGCCGCGCAGCACCTCGCGCTTGCGCCAGCGGGGGCTCGCCTCCAGGGCGAGGCCCGTGAGCAGCAGCGGATAGAGGATGGCGCCGGTGAGCGCGGCGGTGCGCACGTTGAGCACCCACCAGTACAGCGCCGTCACGGCCCCGAAGCCCAGGCGCCCGAGCACGTCCAGCCACCGGGGCGCGGGCGGGTAGAGCATGGTGGCCATCAGCACGATGCTGCTGACCAGGTACGCCATGCCCATGAAGCGCACGTACGGGTAGAGCGGCCGGAACTGGGCGGCGTGGAACTCGTAGGGCGCGTACGTCATCGCCACGCCGAACATGAGCCCGAAGAGGGCGGCGGGCCAGGTGATGGGCAGCGAGGGCGTGCGCGCGGGCCCGGTGGCCGGGACCGGCTCGGTGGACGAGCGCATGAGGCTCCCTTCCAAATCAGCTTGTGTGGGTCAAATCCACCGTCCGCCAGAGGATCGTCCATCGTAAGACACGAGCGGGGGGCGGCGAGTCGAGCGCCAGCCCGTCCCGGCCAGCCTGACCAGGACCGGAGGAGGGCTTCAAGCCCGGGGGGTCAGGCGATCTCCAGCACCGTCCACTCCCGCACGTCCCCGGCGAGCTTCACCTCGATGGTGTCACCCGTGCGACGTCCCATGAGCGCGCGGCCCACGGGCGAGGAGGGGGTGATGACGGACAGGAAGCCATCGCCCCCCGGCCCCGTGAGCTCCGTGCCGGCCCCCACGGGCAGGAGGAAGAAGGTGCGCTCGGCGAAGCCCTCCTCGTCCTCGGTGGACATGTCGATGATGGCGCCCATGGCCACGGGCCCCCGGGGGTCCTGGCGCGGCAGGCCCGTGCGCTGCAGGTCGGCCAAGGCCTGCAGCTCCTCGTGCACGCGGCGGGCGCGCTGGGCCTGGCCCGTGGCGAGGCTGCCGTACTCGATGGCGGCGCGGCCGTCTTCCTTCTTCTCGGACTCGGTGGCGAGCGAGCGGGCCGCCTCGCGCGCGTCGGCCTCGGCCCGGTGGGCGAGCCGGTCGCTCTGGTGGAGCCGATCGACGAGTTGGGTGAGCAGGGCGTTCTTGTCCAGCGGTGGCATGCGCGACACAGGACTGTAGCGCCGCGCCGCCGGGTCTCCAGTTTCCGGCTAGAGTCCGGGCCCATGACGCCGAAAGAGCTGTCCGAGAAGGCCCACCAGCTGGTGGGCGAGGGGTGGGTGTTGCTGGACGTGCGCACGCCCGAGGAGTTCCAGCAGGGGCACCCGGCCCCCGCGCGCAACATCCCGGTGCAGGAGCTGCCCCAGCGGCTCGCCGAGGTGGGGCCGCCGGGCACGCGCGTGGTGGTGTACTGCGCGGCCGGGGGCCGCAGCGCCGTGGCGACGCAACTCCTGCGCGCCCACGGCTTCCCCGAGCCCTTCGACCTCAAGTCGGTCAACTACTGGTAGGGCCTAGCGCGCCTGGGGCTGGATGTTGCCGGACGGGCCCGTGGCCCGGGGTCCCGGGACATGGGACTTCCAGGTGGCCAGCCCGTAGAGGCCGAACAGCACCAGCCCGATGCAGCCGTACTGGGCCGGGGTGAGGCCGAGGTAGCGCGCGTCCACGTAGGACAGGTCCGTGGCGCGCAGCGAGTCGAAGAAGAACCGGCCGCAGGCGTAGAACAGCGACAGCAGGGGCAGCAGCTTGCCGCGCATGCCCTCGACGTTGCGCAAGCCCCACAAGAGGGCCGTCAGGGCGAAGAGGAACAGCGCGTCATACAGGCCCAGGTCGTGCCGCGCCCCGCCGGGAAAGTCCACGGCGAGGAAGAAATCGGTGCGCACCCCGGGGTGGTCATGCACCGCGAAGCATCCGAGCCGGGCCACCGCCCAGCCCGGCGCCACGGCCAGGGCGAAGGCATCCGCGTAGTCGCGGAAGCGCAGCTTCTTCACCCGGAAGAAGACCACCGCGGCGAGGATGCCGCCCAGCAGGCCCCCGAAGGAGGACAGCCCGTCCCACACCTTCAGGATCTGGAAGGGGCTCTTGGACAACTCCTCCGGGTGGTAGGCGAAGAGGTGCAGCAGGTGGCCCGCCACGATGCCCGTGCCCACGCCCCACGGCGCGTAATCCTGCAGGGCGTTAGAGTCCAGGTGCCGCCGCTCGGCCTGGGTGGCGAGCAGCCGCGCCGCCAGGAAGATGCCGAGCGCCACGAAGATGCCGAACGGCTCGATGGTGAAGGGGCCGAGCTTGAGGGGAGGAACGTGCAGGTAGGGAATCAATGGGGTCTCCGGCGGGCGGACGGCGGGGCGCCATCATCCGCCTTGGCGCCGAGGTGGCGAGCAAAACAAGGGGGCGAACAACGATATGGGGGAGTGGCTTCCCGGGCGGACCTCCCCGGCGGACCGGCGTTCTGGGCCCGTTTCGCGTCGTATTACGCTTCGGGTGGAGAATGTTTTCCAGTTTCGGACGTTGGGGCGGCGGGCCGGTGGAACGCTCGGGGCCCATCCGGCGTCCACATCGGGGAAGGTGGGGGGGCGTGTCAGGGGGAGACGCTCTAGTCACACCATGGGTTCCCCGGTGTGAACGATGACGCTGTCCCTTTCCGGCCTCGGCAGTGGGTTTTCCGTCAAGGAGCAGAACCGCCATGAAGTCCTATCTCCTGGTCCCGAAGGAGTCGATCGAGACCCACGCCCGGCCGGGTGTCCGGGGCACGGAGCAGGGAGAGCGCGTGCTGCAGCGCAGCACCGCCCTGCAATTCCTCATCAGTGGCCGGGCGCCGGACATGCTGCGCAGCCTCGGCCTGCACTCGGCCACGCTGCCCGGGCGCCTGCCCCAGGTGAGCGCCCCGCTCACGCCGCCGCGCGGCAAGCGCAAGGCCGCGGGCAAGCGCGGCGCCAAGGCCGAGGAGGTCCAGGTCGCCGCCAGTGAGGGGCCGGTGATGGAGCCGCCCACCGCCGCGGAGGTGGGCACCTACCGGCACATGCCGCTCATCGGCGCCACCATGGCCCACTTCGTCTCCGAGCAGGCCGAGCGCATCGCCCGGGCGGAGCTGGACAAGGACTTCGAGTTCATCCCGGACACGGTGCACCTCACCTTCCCGGGCCCGGTGGCCGCCGGCCAGGTGGGCCCGCGCAACCGGGGTCTGTCCTCGCTCGTCAACCGCGAGTGGCCCGAGGAGAGCGGGGTGTCCTCCGCGCATGCCCAGGGCATCAAGGGCGCGGGGGTCATGCTGGGCATCCTGGACACCGGCGTGGACGCGGACCACCCGGAGCACCAGGACCGCGTCATCCAGTTCCGCTACGTGTCGCTCTTTCCCAACTCGCCGCAGAACCCCGCGCGGGACGTGCGCGGCTTCGATCCGGACGGCCACGGCACGCACGTGGCGGGCATCGCCGCGGGCACCTTCCATGGCGTCGCCCCCGAGGTGGACCTGTACGTCGCCTCGGTCATCGAGTCGGAGACCATCCGCACCAGCCTCGGCCGTGTGGCCGCCGGCATGGAGTGGCTCCTGCACCAGTTCTCCCGCCCGGAGAACGCCACCCGCCCGGCCGTGGTGAACCTGTCGCTCGGCTTCCCCGTCCAGGCGCCCCCGGGTGTCAGCGACATGGAGTACCGTCTCAACATCCGCGCCCTGCAGACCCTGGTGCGCCGCCTGGTGGACTCCAATGTCCTACCCGTGGTGGCGGCCGGCAATGGAGGCGCTGGCACGGCTGGCTACCCAGCGGCCTTCCCAGAGGCTCTGTCCGTGGGGGCGGTCGACTTCGCGCGTCGCGTGGCCAGTTTCTCCGCGAGCGGGGTGGTGAATCAGCGCCCCGTCCCCGATGTGATGGGCTACGGCGTGAACGTCTACTCGAGCACAGAACGACGCTGTAACAATCAGGCGTTCTATGAACGAATGAGCGGAACGAGCATGGCCGCCCCTTACGTCGCCGGTCTGGCCGCGCTATATCGCTGCCGGTCGCCTGACTTGACGGCCCTTGAAGTCAGGGATTTGATTCTCGACAATGTGCTCAAGCTGCCGCGAACCGCTGAAGGACGAGCGGGTCGGGGTCTGGCAGTTTATAGGTAGGCACAGCGGCTACCAGGGCCGGCGGCGGATGAGCGCCGGGCCTGGGGGAGGAAGTCGGATGACCAGGAAGACGACAGCCACGCAGCCGCGCCGGAGTTCCGGCCGCTTTCCGCGCATCTCCGCCGTGTCCCCGTTGCCGGGGTCCCGGCTGGAGATGAACCCGGATTGGATCGAGGTCATGGTCATGAACCGCGAGGACGCGGAGGCACCCTGGCAGCCCTCCCTCCAGCGGGACCGCTCCGTCGTGCAGCGCTCCGCCCTGGAACAAGGCAAGCGCTTCCATGACTCGGTGCTGAGCTATCTGCACGCGCACCAGTTGATGGGCTCGGTCCGGTGGATCAGCGATCCCGGCTCCGTTCCCATGATGACCCTCGTCTGTACGCCCCGCGTCCTCGAGCAGCTTCAGCGCTCGAACCTGTTCGACGCCGGCCGGACCGCGGGTCTTGAGATGTATACCTGAGTCAGCCCCTCTGATTGGACATCCGAGCGGGACTCCAGGTTCCCTCGTTCGTCGGGTCTTGCCTCGCCCCATGGGACCGGTGGTGACCAGACTTCGGGTGACGTGTGCTTCTGGGAGCACTGCGTCTTTCCTGTCTAGTCTGACCTTCTGTGCGTCCCATCTATTCCCGACTGGAAATGATTTACTCACTTGACTGCGATGCCGCAACCCCCCTGAACACCCGTGCGGCTTGCGTTTGAGCGGAGACGTCCCAACTTGCACCCCTTTGTCCTGGGCGTGGCGCGGCCGCCACACGCCTGCTCGCCTGCTGGCCGACGGGCCTGTCTTCGGAGGAGAGGGGCCGAGCCGCCTCCCCCCGAGGTCGAATCTCCCTGCTTTCCTTGTAACGAACGAGGAGCGCAAAAGGATCTGACGCGCGCGGCGCTCGGCCCCTGGGGCGAGGCTACATGCTCAGGCCGCCATCCACGTCGATGGTGCGGCCGTTGAAGTAGTCGCACTCGAGGACGAAGCGCACCGCGATCCAGATGTCCTCGGGGACACCGATGCGGCCCACGGGGATGTTGGCCACGAGCAGGTCGCGGGCCTTCTGGTTCATGCCCTGGGTCATGGGCGTCTCGATCATGCCCGGGGCCACGGCGCCCACGCGGATGCCGAAGGCGGCGAACTCGCGCGACCAGGTGAGCGTGTTGGCCGCGAGCGAGGCCTTGGCGGACACGTAGTTGCTCTGCCCGCGATTGCCGTGCCGGGCGATGGAGCTCATGTTGACGATGACGCCTGGCCGCTCGCCCGCCTGCGCCATCTTCGCCACCACCTCGCGCACCATGAGCGTGGCGCCGGTGAGGTTCACCCCGATGACGGCGTTCCAGTCCGCGGTGGACAGCTTCTTCACCTCGCCCGTGGTGCGGTCCTTCTTCACCAACAGGCCATCGCGCAGGATGCCCGCGTTGTTGATGAGGCCATTGAGGCCGCCCATGGCCTCGTGGGCCCACGCCACGAACGCGCCACAGTCCTCCTCGTTCGCCACGTCCAGCCGGCGGCGGTGGATGCCCGCGGGCAGCGCGGCGAGCAGCGTCTCGTTCACGTCACCCACGGCCACCTGGGCGCCCGCCTCGTGCAGCCGCGTGGCGAAGTGCGCGCCCATGCCCTGGGCCCCGCCGGTGACGATGATCTTCAAATCCTTGAGTTGCATGGTGAGGGCGCTCCTGAGGGGCTGACGCGATGCGCTGCCTGCACGCGCGCACGGGCGTCTGGAAAGGATGGTTTTTGACAATACTGCGAGGGAGGTGTTACGCAAGGTTGAAAGATGAATCGGTCTTCAACTCCGCCCGCGCCCCGCGTCGTGCCCTTGACCCCGCGGGGCCAGCGCACGCGCGGCAAACTCCTGCGCGCGGCGGAGACGCTCTTCGGGGAGAAGGGCTACGAGCACGCCTCCATCGCGGACATTACCCGAGAGGCGCAGGTGGCGTTGGGGACTTTCTATGTCTATTTCCCCGACAAGCAATCCATCTTCGTGGAAGTGGTGGATGACCTGGGCGCGCGCCTGCGCCGGCTCATCGCGGAGGCGGTGGCCGAGTGCGAGGACCGCATGGCGGTGGAGCGCGAGGGCCTGCGGGCCTTCTTCCGCTTCGCCAGCCAGCAGCGCCACCTCTACCGCATCGTCCGGCAGGCGGAGTTCGTCGACGAGGCGTGCTACCGCCGCTACTACGACCGCTTCGCGCGCGGCTACGTGACGGGCCTCAAGAAGGCCATGGACGCGGGCGAGGTGCACCGCCTGGACCCGGAGACGATCGCCTACTGCCTCATGGGCCTGGGGGACTTCCTGGGCATGCGCTGGGTGCTGTGGGAGGGCGACGCCGGCCTGGAGCAGGTGGTGGACACCGCCATGGCCTTCATCCGCCATGGCCTGGAGGCGCGGCCGGCCCGTCCGGCCCCTGCCGTCCGGGGCGCCGCCAAGCGCCGCGCGGGGGCCCGCGCGCCCCGGAGCAAGGGCTGAGATGCGCTACGCGAGGGTCCTGGCCACCGGCCGCTACGTCCCCGAGAAGGTCCTCACCAACGCCGACGTGGAGGCACTGCTCGGCGAGCCCGTGGACGCGTGGCTCCAGCAGCACGTGGGCATCCAGCGGCGCCACCTCATGGCCGAGCACGAGGTGACGTCCGACCTGTGCGTGAACGCGGCGCGCCAGGCGCTCGGGCGCGCGGGCGTGAAGCCGGAGGCGTTGGACCTCATCATCGTGGCCACGGACACGCCGGACTACCTGAGCCCGGCCACGGCCTCGGTGGTGCAGGCGCGGCTGGGCGCGAGCCACGCGGGCACGTATGACCTCAACAGCGCGTGCGCGGGGTGGGTGACGGCGCTGGACGTGGCCAGCAAGACGATCGCCGCGGACGACAGCTACCAGCGCATCCTCGTGGTGGGCGCCTACGGGATGAGCCGCTACGTGGACTGGAAGGACAAGCGCACCTGCACGCTCTTCGCGGATGGGGCGGGCGCGGTGGTGCTCGGCGCGGGGGACACGCCCGGGGTGCTCGGCGCCCGGCTGCTCGCCGCGGGCGAGTACCACGACGCGCTGGGCATCTACACCGGCGGCACCTGGCGGCCCGCCACCCCGGAGACGCTGGCGCTCACCGGCGGCCGGCCCGTGGTGCAGTTCGCGCGCAAGTTCCCCGCCACCTTCAACACGGACCGCTGGCCCCCGCTGCTCGCGCAGGTGCTCGCGCGCGCCCGCCTGGGGCTCGGGGACGTGGACCAGTTCATCTTCACCCAGCTCAACCTGCGCACCATCGAGGCCACCATGGAGGTGCTCGGGCAGCCCCTGTCCAAGACCCACTGGACGATGGACAAGTGGGGCTACACGGGCGCGGCGTGCATCCCCATGACGCTCGACGACGCGGTGGAGCAGGGGAAGATCCGGAAGGGAGACCTCATCGCGCTGTGTGCCAGTGGAGGCGGGCTCGCCATGGCCGCGGCGCTCATTCGCTGGACGGTCTGAACCGAGGGGACGCGGACACCATGTTCATCGGGGATTGGATGGGCCGCGGCGCCCTGTACTGGCCCGAGCGGACCGCGGTGGTGGACACCGCCCGGGGCACGGGCGGCCGCTTCACCTACCGGGACATGAACGCGCGGGCCGAGGCGCTCGCGGGCTGGCTGCGCGAGGCGCTGGGCGTGCGCCGGGGCGACCGGGTGGGGCTCGTGGCCCACAACGGCGTGGAGTGTCTGGACGTCCTCTTCGCCTGCGGCAAGCTGGGGGCGCTCTTCGTGCCCTTCAACTGGCGCCTGCGCGCGCGCGAGCTGGCGGAGCTCCTGCGCGACACCTCGCCCCGCGTGCTGTTCCACAGCGGCGAGTTCGGCGAGGGGCTCGCCGCCGCGCTCGGGCAGGCGGGGGGCGCGCCGCCCACGCTCGTGCACCTGGACGGGGAGGGCGCGCCCGGAAGCCACGCGTACGCCGAGGCGCTCGCGCACCGCGCCGCGGCGCCCGTGCTCAACCCGGACGTGGAGGCCGAGGACATCCTCTGCCTGTTGTTCACCGGGGGCACCACGGGCCGGGCCAAGGGCGCGCGCATCAGCTACCGCATGGTGGCGTGGAACACGCTCAACACGCTCGTGCACGAGCTGCGGCCGGACGACGTCACCGTGACGCACACGCCCATGTTCCACACCGGCGGGCTGCTCGTCTACACGCTGCCCCTGCTCACCGTGGGCGGCACGGTGGTGCTCTTGCGCCGCTGGGACGCGGACGAGCTCTTGCGCCTGGTGCCCCGCGAGCGCGTGACGCTCTTCTTCGCCGTGCCCACGCAGTACCAGCAGCTGCACGACGCGCCCCTGTTCCGCGCGGCGGACCTCACGAGCCTGCGCTTCATGACGAGCGGGGGCGCGCCGCTGCCGGAGGCGCTCGTGCGCGCGTGGGGGGCCGTGCACCCGGTGCCCTTCAAGCAGGGCTTCGGCATGACGGAGCTCGGCCCCGGCATCTTCAGCATGGGCCCCGAGTCCGCCCTGGCCAAGGCGGGCTCCATCGGGCGGCCCAACTACTTCGTGGACGCGCGGCTCGTGGACGAGGAGGGCCGGGACGTGCCCGAGGGCGCCACGGGCGAGCTGCTGCTCAAGGGCCCCAGCATGTGCTCGGGCTATCACGAGGACCCCGGGGCCACGGCGGAGGCCATCGACGCCCAGGGCTGGTTTCACTCCGGGGATCTGGCGCGCCGGGACGCGGACGGCTTCTATTTCATCGTCGGCCGGAAGAAGGACATGTTCATCTCCGGCGGCGAGAACGTGTACCCCCTGGAACTGGAGTCCGCCCTGCAGGAGCACCCCTCGGTCCAGGCCAGCGCCGTGGTGGGCGTGCCCGACGCGCTCTGGGGCGAGGTCGGGCGGGCCTACGTTGTGCTCAAGCCCGGGGCCTCCACCACCGCCGAGGCGCTGCTCGCGCACCTGCGCGGCCGGCTGGCGCCCTACAAGGTCCCCAAGCGCCTGGACTTCGTCGACGCGCTGCCCGTGTCGGCCGCGGGCAAGGTGCTCAAGCGCGAGCTGCGCGAGCGGGCGCTCCTGGACGCGTGACGCCCGACGCCGAACTTCTCGAATCTACCCCCAAGGAGAGTCGTCCCATGAAGAAGCAACTGTGGTCCACGCTGATGCTGTGCACGCTGGGGCTGATGGGCTGTGGCATCGAGGATCCGCCGTCGACCAACCCGCCCGTGGACACCGGGCCCAAGTACAACACCGCGGCCAAGCTCAACGCGGCCCTGGTGGGCAAGACGCTGGTGATGACGGGCGCGGACGTGCCCAGCCACCCCAACGGCTATGACGAGGATGTGAACTACGGCCAGGCCACCCAGTGCTACAAGTCCGTCACCATGAAGGTGGAGGGTGAGCAGCTCTACAAGGTCACCAGCGCCCTGGGCACGCTGCGCGATGCGCCCAAGGTGCTCGACCGCGGCACGTGCGACCACGACGCCGTCTCGGGCCAGCTCGAGTTCACCTCCACCACGGTGCTGCTCGAGAACGTGAAGGACGACGGCACGTGCTTCGACGTGACGTACACCTTCCCGGGGGGCGTGGTGCAGGAAGGCCGCGGCGTGCTGAGCCAGGATGGCAAGACGCTCAAGCTGGAGCTGTTCTTCACCACCCAGGCCACGGGCCACCGCTGCGCCAGCGGCGCGCCGGGCGCGTCGGGCGTCACGCTGCAGGGCAAGCCGTTCACCGGCAACGCCGTGCAGACCTATACCCTCCAGTAATCCACCCGTGCCGCGCCGGCGTGCGGCCCCCCCTTCCCCGGAGACGAGACGGACATGACGTGGCGGTTTTCCGAGACAGACAGACGACCGGGAGGGAGTGCGCTGGCGCTGGCCCTGGGCCTCATGGGGCTCGCCTCGCCCGCCTGGGCCCAGGCGAGCCCGCCCCTGCCGGGGGCCTACGCCGGCTGGTATGACACGCGCGACCGCGCCGAGGACGCCGAGCCGCGCGAGTTCACCCTCATCAACTACTTCTTCACCCGGGCCTCGGCCACCAACCTCATCGCCGACCCCGCCGGGCTCAAGGGCGTGTCGCTCGGGCCCTTCGGCGTGGGCGCGGGCAGTGCGGTGACGGTGACGCCCGGGCGCTCGGCCTTCTGGGTGGAGCAGCGCTGGATTCCCGTCCTCGAGTACAGCCCCCACTTCATGGACGGCCTGGCGAGCTTCCGCGCCCAGCTGGAGGTGGACTATCTCTGGGGCCGCTCGGCCAACGCCCTGCAGCAGAACGAGGGTGGCGGCTTCAACGCCGACCAGGTCAACATCCAGACGAAGAACGTCAACGTCGCGCTCTACCCCACGCGCAAGCCGAGCGAACTCGCGCTCATCGTGGGCACCCAGCCCGTCTACGACGCGTACTTCGATCCCACGCGCACGAGCCTCAACGACATCATCCGCACCGGCTACAAGCTGGCCTTCCTGGGCAGCGACGCCACGGGCCTGTCGGCCTTCGGCATCCGCGGGCGCCACCACGGCCGCCTGAGCCTCTTGCCGCTGGGCAGCGCGCAGTCGGACAAGGCGCTCTTGAGCGACCCGCGGCTCAAGTACGCCATCCTCGGCATGGCCGACTACGCCTGGTCCCTGGCGCCCGGCACGAACGTGGGCGTGTCCGCGTGGTACCTGCGCGACGACACCAAGGGCGACGCCTACGCCTTCGAGGGCCTGGTGAAGAGCGGCCCCTCGTCCACGGGCCTGCCGTACTTCGTGGGCACCGCGCGCTTCAACATCGACCGGCCCACGGGTTGGGTGGGCTGGCTCGGCGCCAACTTCCACCACAACATCGACTTCCGCACCGGCCGGCTCGGCGCCTCCGGCTTCGTCATGTACAACGGCGGCCGCTTCACCAGCACCAAGGAAGACACCACGCTCAACCGCGCGGTGGACATCGGCGGCCTGTCCGCCAACCTGGAGGTGCTCTACAACTACGGGCGCACGTCGAACGACTTGCTGACGCTCGAGGGCATGTTCTCCACGGGCGACTCGGACCTCAACGACGGCCGCTACACGAGCGCCTTCACGCTCAACCAGTACGGCCTGCCCGGCGCGGTGTGGTTCAACCACAAGATGCTCTTGCTCTTCCCCTTCACCAGCACCGTGAACAACTACACGGGCGCGGTGACGGACCTGTCCAACCAGGGCTACGGCCTCCAGGCCCTGCTGGCCACGGGCGCGTATGACCTCATCCCCAACAAGCTGCACCTGAAGGTGGGCGCGGGGTATGCCCAGAGCTCCGTCACGCCCACCGAGCTCACCGCGGGCACGGCGCGCGGCCGGGTGCTGGGCACGGAGATCAACGCGGAGCTGCGCTACACCCTCCGCTACCTCATGAGCGTGGGCCTGCACGCGGGCTACCTGTTCCGGGGCAACTTCTACAGCGGCAACACCTTCGTCACCACCAACCCCTGGGCCGGCTTCACCACCTTCACCTGGTACGCGTTCTGACCATGAAGACTCCCATCGCATGGGCCCTGCTCGCCCTGGCGGGCCTCTCCTCCGGCTGCGTCACCTCGTACGCCGCGCGTCCGGCCCTGTCCTTCCAGGACTTCGACTACTCCTCCACCGACGGCAAGCCCTGGCCCACCGCGCGCCTAGCCCTGCCGGACACCGCCGCCGCGCTCGCCCTCCAGCAGGTGCCCGAGGTGGCCTACGTCGAGCTCAACCCCCAGGGCACCCGCACGATCGTGTTCATCCACGGGCTGGGCTCGTACCTGAAGTTCTGGCGCTACCAGCTGGATGCCTTCGCCGCCCAGGGCTACCGCGTGCTCGCCCTGGACCTGCCGGGCTTTGGCAAGTCCGACAAGCCCGCCTCCTTCCCCTACACCATGGAGGCCATGGCGGACGTGGTGCACGAGTTCTCCCGGAAGCTCGGCGCCCCCCGGCCCATCCTCGTGGGCCACTCCATGGGCGGCCAGACGGCGCTGTCCTACGCCCTGCGCTACCCCCAGGACGTCCAGGCGCTCGTGCTCACCTCGCCCGCGGGCTTCGAGCACTTCAGCCCCCGCGAGAAGGCTTGGTTCAAGCGCGCCTTCAGCACCTCCTTCATCAAGAGCGCGACCGAGTACGCCATCTGGGGCAGCGTGCGGCAGGGCAACTTCGAGCACTGGCGGCCGGAGCTCGACTGGCTCATCGAGGAGCGCGTGCGCGTGGCCAGGAGCCCCGAGTTCGACGCCTACGCCTACGCCAACGTGCGCACCGTGAACGGGCTGGCCCACAACGACTTCGTGCGCGACAGCCTCGCCCAAGTGGCCGTGCCCACGCTCATCATCTACGGCGAGGCCGACCGCCTCATCCCCAATGCCTTCCTCCACGGCGGCTGGGCACGGGACGTCATGCGCTACGGCCACGAGCGCATCGCCGGCTCCACGCTGGTGGGGCTCGCCGGCTGCGGGCACACCGTGCAGATGGACTGCCCGGAGGCCTACAACCCCCGGGTGCTCGGCTTCCTGGAGGGGCTCGCGCCGCCGCCCGCCACGCCGTAGCCGCCCGGCACCCCGGAGCCCGTGTGCGCTCCGGGGCCCCGGCCCCCGCGGGGACTCAGGGCACGGCGTGCTTGTTCACCATGCTCCACTGCACCGCGCCGGTGAGGTCCTTCGAGTTGAAGTGACCGTAGGGCGCGGACGAGTAGCGCTTCTCGCCCGTCTGCCCGGGAATCTGCGAGGTGTAGCTGCCGTACACCACGCCCCCGTAGCCGACGATCTCGTCCGCGGTGGAGTAGATGCTGTAGCGGAAGGCGCCCTCGAAGCCCTTCTGGGCGAGCAGGTCATCCAGGTAGTTGGAGCGGCCGCTCACGCCGAACGCCGTCATGTAGCCGGGGTAGAGGCCGTTGGTGTTGCCGCAGGTGTACGTGGTGGTGCCCGTCTGGTAGCACGAGGTGAGCCCGAGGTTGGCGCCCGCGATGCCCACGAAGGTGTCCACCGAGGACGTCAGGGGCTCGCCGATGTAGTACCGGCCGCCCTCGAGCGCGTCCGTGGCGTAGCCGCCGAGGATGGCCTTGCGCGCCAGCGTCACGCCCATGGAGTGCGCGATGACGTCCACCTTGGCGGCGCCCGTATACGCCTTCACCGCCTCGATGAACTTGCGCACCTTCATCACGTTCGTCTTCGAGTGGTACTGGTAGGCGGACATGGACGCGCTCGCGGGCCCCCACGTCGTGGCGTACAGCTCGCTCGTCTTGTAGCCCTTGCTCTGGAAGTACTCGATGGAGGCGTTCCAGCCGGACTGCCCCAGGCCGCCCGTGCCAATGGCCTTGTCCGAGTTGCCGTGGATGAAGATGACGGGCTGGTTGACCACCGTGTCCGAGGAACTCGCCTTGCCGCCGTAGCTGCCGCCGTCCAGGTCCGCGCGCACCAGGTTGTACGCGGGCTCGTACCCGTTGCTCTTGAGCCACGTGGCGAAGTGCGAGGTGACGCCCGTCGTGGACAGCTCCGCCTGCCGGAGGCTGACCGGGGCGGCCTCGGCGGCGGCGTCCTGCTCGGGACCGCAACCACTCACCAGCGAGCCCAACACCAGCGCGCCCATCAATGAGAGGGAATGACGCAGCTGCATGGTTCTTCTCCTGATTGTCTTGAGAGGGGGGAGGCGGCGCCGGGGGAGCCGCGCCGCGCCGCGGATTGTAACAGCGTTCAGGTTCGTCTCCCCGCGCTCCCGACACGCGAGGCGTTGACGCGCGGAGTCGACCCTCCACGTCACGCGAGGGCGTACTGCCGGTCAGCCCCCCTGTCCCGTGGGGTGAGTTGGTGGGTACACGGTCGCCCACTCCAGGCCTCCCGTGGGATGGGCCTCTTGGTTAGGTTGGATGACACCTGAGGTCGGGGCGAAAGCGCCCAACCCCAGGCGTTGCGTGGGACGGGTGTGTCCAGGGGGGCCCGCGCACGAGCGATCTGTCCGGTGCTGTGTGGTGGGTGGGGGGGATTCCTGCAGTCATCATCCCGGAGGTCATCATGCGGACGAACAAGAAGGCGGTCTGGCGGCGCTGGATGTTGGCCCTTGGCACGGCGGCGGTGCTGTGCGGGGGCGGCGCGGCGTATGCGATGCGCAAGGACTGCTGGCAGTGCGCCCCCTGCGGCTGCGGCACGGACGGTGGCCAGCTGCTGTGCTGCGGTGTGGCCGCGTGCTGAACCGCGACGGCAGACGGACGGGGCGCTCGGGTCGGGTGGCGCTCGCGTGCGCGGGTCCGGGACTGTTGGTGCTCCTGTGGTCCGCGGCGCTGCCCCCCGCCGACGCGTGGACGCCTCCGCTCCCCACGCCCCAGGTGCTCGCCTCGGCCCCCCAGGGTCGCGGTGCGCCCGCCAGGCGCGAGCCCGCGGCGGTGGAGATCCGCGCGAGCCCCGCGCCCGCCCCGGTGCCGGCCTCGTTCGCGCCGACCCCCGTGCCGAGTGTCTCGCCGCCTTCCGCCGGGGTGGTGCTGCCGCTGGCCGCCCACGAGCTCGCGTCCGATGGGCTGCCCGTTTCGGCCATGCGCTGCACGCCGGGGGCCGAGGGGCTGTCCTGCGGGAGCTGCCGCGCGGATGGCGATTGTCCCCAGGGGCAGGGGTGCGTCGCCAACCGGCAGACGCGCCGCTTCGAGTGCATGGCGTCGGAGTGCGAGGCCGACGGCCACTGCTTTCCGGGGGACGTCTGCCGCGCGGTGACGACCGGGGCCACGGGCATCGTCGTGCGCCGCTGCGCCCCCGAGGGCGTGCGCGGCCCGGGCGAGCCGTGTGATGCCTTGCCCTTGTCCGCCGCGGGCTCCTGCCGCGAGGGCCTGCGGTGCGTGAATCAGGTGTGTGCCCCGCCGTGCACGCTCGATGGGCGCGTGCGGTGCGAGGCGGGCTTCACCTGCGCCGAGGGCCTGGAGGGGCCGGGCTGCTTCCCGGACTGCCAGCGGCGGGGGTGCGCCGAGGGCCAGCACTGCGCGCGGGTGCGCGAGGGGGACTACCAGTGCCTCCAGGACGCCCAGGGGGCGTGTCAGGACAGCCCCTGCGCCGAGGGGGAGCGGTGCAACCTGCGCATGTCCCGGGGGCGGGCCACGTTCTGGTGCGCGCGGGTCTGTGACTCCACGCGCCAGGATAGCTGCGGGGCGGGCCAGGTGTGCGGCATGGGCAGCGCCACGGCGAGCACCTGCTTCCGCCAGTGCGACCCCCTGGCCCCCGAGCCCTGTCAGTCCGGCTGGTCCTGCGCCACGGTGACCGAGGACATGTCTGTGTTTGGCTGCACGCCCGCGCTGGCCCCGTGAGTCAGGGCGCGACGACGCGCTTGAGGTGGGCGCCCAGCCGGGTGAGCAGCTCGTAGTTGATGGTCTGGGCCCAGGTGGCGAGCGTCTCGGCGTGCAGGTGCTCGTCGCCGTCCTGGCCGAGCAGCGTCGCCACCAGGGGGCGCTCGTCGCGCGTGGCGTGGGTCACGTCCACGATGACGTGGTTCATCATCACCCGGCCCACCACCGGGCAGCGCCGGCCGTTCACCAGCACGTGCGCCTTGCCCGACAGGAGTCGGGGGTAGCCATCGAAGTAGCCCACCGGCAGCACCGCCACCCGCGTGGCGTCCGCGCACCGGTAGGTGCACCCGTAGCCGACGTAGCTGCCCGCGGGCAGCCACTTGACGACCTGACTCGGGCAGCGCCAGGAGAGCACGGGCTTCAACTCCGGCACGCGGCCGAGCACCAGCCGCGCGGACAGCCGCGTCTCCACCGAGGGCCACAGCCCATACAGCGAGATGCCCACGCGCTGCGCGTCATAGCGGGCCCGGGGCAGCACGAGCGTCGCCGCGCTCGCGGCCATGTGCCGTTGCACGGGCTCCTGGACGGGCACGCGGGCGCGCAGGGCCGTCAGCCCGGCCTCGAACACGTCGAGCTGGGACTCGGCGTACTGCTGCTCGGTCACGTCCTCGGTGTTGGCGAAGTGGCTCAGCACGCCCACGACACGAATCACGTCCGCCGCGTCGCGCAGGAAGTCGAGCTCGCCCGCGGCGAGCTGCCCCGGGGTGAAGCCCTCGCGGCCGAGGCCCGTGTCCACGTGCACGTGCACCCGGAGCGGGTGGGGGACCTGGGCCCGGCGCAGCTCGGCCACGAGGCCCGGCCAGGTGCCATCGCCGAGCACCGCCTCGATGCCCGAATAGGCGAGGGCCACGGCCTCCTCGGCGTCCACGGCCCCGATGACGAGCACCTGCCGGGCGGGCAGGCCGAGCGCGCGTTCATGGGCCCGGACGGCGAGGGCGTCTCCCGGGGTGATGAAGTAGAGGACGTCGACGAGGGGATGGACGAGGGGCAGCGCCTGGGCGAGGCCATGGCCATAGGCGTTGCCCTTGAGCACGGCGCCCAGGGAGCGAGGGCCCCCGGTCTCGGTGGACAGCGCGCGCAGCGTGGCCACGTTCGTGGCGAGCGCGCCCGCCGACAGCTCCAACCATGACGCCACCTTGCCCGTGGCTCCCACCAGTCCCTCGTGCATCGTCCGTCCTCTCGCGCCTGCCGCCCGCGTCCCGGTGTTCTGCGCCAGAACCGGAGGCTTTGCACGCGCCATCCGGACAGGCGGGGAGGGAAGCGGATGCGCGGGTGCTTCCGCTCAGGCGATCCCCGCGTCGGTCGCCGTCATCTTCCCGAGAAAACCCCGCTCCTCAAGAAGCCGTTGCACCTGGTGGCCCAGTGCCACCCGCTCGGAGTCGTTGCGAGTGAAACGCTCTGGCGCCAGGACGATGAGGCTGCCCGTGTCCCCCACGGATTCGATGCGGACGGGCTCCGGGAGGGAAGGCAGCCCCTCCCGGAGCCGGGGAAGGTAGGTCATCCACCCGAGGAAGGTGTCCGCCTCGTCATGGCGCGAGAACTCCTCCCAAAGTCCGTCTCCCGTTACGAGGGCCCACTCGGGCTCCCAGGCTCGCGCGAGGGCCTTCAGCACGCGTTCGGCCACGGCGGCGGTGAGCAGCGGCTCGACGCCAGGGGCGTCCTTGGGGAAGGACAGCCGGACGCTGTTCGGTCCTCCCGTCGCGGTCGAGCCACAGTGGAGCATGACCACTCCGCCCTCACCCGACTGACGCTCGTGGCCGGTCCAGGCACTGAAATGGAAGCCATCGCCGTCGTTCTGGTACTTGCCCTGGCCGAAGAAGCGCAGGAAGGCGTCCCGCGTGGGCTCGAAGCGCTGCTGGAGCGCCTGCTTGGGCGAGCGGGCTTGTTCGTACCAGCGCGCATAGCTGGGGTGACAGTCCGCCAGGAGTTGGAAGAAGGATGCCGCGCGCGATGCGCAGGCCTCGGCGGATTCCTCGCGGCAGCCCCAGTAGGCACCCGCCAGATGGGAGTCGCTCATGCGTGATGGGCCTCAGGGCAGGGGCGGCGTATGAACGACCTCTATACCCGGGATCCGCGCCTCCCTGAACGCCCGCTGGAGGATGGGCACCATGCGCGCTTCCGCCACGTGCCAGCGAAGTGGCACCCCGCCGGTGAGTCCTTTCTGCCGTCGGGCTTGTTGCACCATGCCCTCCAGTCCTTCGTATCCCCACCTGGGCTGGAGGTCGGCGTCGAACCACTTCTCGTATTCGCGTGCCTTGGCTTCGAGCAGTGTGCCCGTGCGGGAGTCATAACCGTCGTAGTCCACGCACTTGTCGCCGCGACAGACCTTGTAGGCCCAGCCCTTGGGGGCACCCGTGACCTGGGCCTGATAGGTCCGGGCCTGCTCGGACATGCTGGAGGCGTCCTCCACCCAGTGGCCAGGCCCACCCGCTGGCGGCCACCCGCCTCCCGGACCGGGCAGTCCCGTGTGGGCCATGTGCAGGACGTAGGTCGCTCCCAGTGCGTGGCCTGCCGAGGACACGACCCTGCCCGTGGGCACCGCCACGAGGCGGAGCGCCAGAAGTCCCTCTCCGGAGAGGGACAGCAGGGGCGTCGTGGTGCTTCCCAGTGCACCGCCCCAAGTGGCCGCCTTCGCACTCCCCGCTCCCGCGGAGCCCACGGTCAGCGCGATCCCCGTCGCGAGCCGCGACACCGTACGAACCCTCTCCGCGTAGGGCTTGTGGCGGAACTCCTCCCAGTGTCGCGGTGCATTCGCGTAGAGCTGGCGCACGGTCGCTGGCAGGTGGGCCAGTTCCCGGAGCGTCTCGTCCGTGTGGAAGACCAGTCGATAGAGACCTTCCACCATGTCGACGACCGCGAGGCCCGCCCCTTCGGCGAGCGCCAGGCCGGCATGATCGTCCGGCGCGTAGCGCCCCACGGGGTGCGCGCCGCTTGGTACGTCCAGGGCTCCATCCACCGGGAAGAGCTGCCCTCCGACGATCGCGTAGAAAGGGCCGACCTCGAAAGCGCCCGCGCGCAACGTCCCGTCCTCGGCGAGCCTGGGCGGTCCTGCCTTCTGTACCGCAATGCCCGTGAGGGGTTTGACCAGATAGCCATCCGGACGCAGGACGAGCAGCCGCGCGAAGCGACCCATGCGCGTGTGCAACTCATCCCTCGATACGGGTGCTTGTCCTTGGGCGACCCCCAGCAGGAGGTGGGCCGCCATGCGCCGGGGACCGAAGTTCCCGAGCGTCACGGGCGTGGCCAGCAATGGGGGCACCAGCTCCAACGCATGGTGGGGACGGAGCGAATGGCCATCCGTGGGCAGCGCGGTGGCGGGGACTCCCGCGTGCAGGAGGAATCCCTGGAAATAGTCGAGGACGATAGGGACGGCGTAGGGGCGGCCATCGCCTACGCCGTCAGGCCATCCCAGCCCTCGTTCATCCTCCGCTTCATTCACCGGACGTTCGTCGTGTGCTTGCCGGTGGTGTCGCACGGGGGCACGACCGTCGCCCGCCTCCATGCGATCCTCTTGTGCCTCAGGGCTCGTCTTGGACGCGAGGTGCGTCTCAGTGAGAGACGGGCGCTGTACGTGGACCGGTCTTCCTGACGCTTCGCCCGAGGGGTGGAGCGTGGCACAGGCCAACTGCGATACCAGGAGGGCGATTGCACGCGTCGCGGTCCACCACCTCCTGGGCGAGCCTGTGTCTCCCTTGGGTTCTTCGTGCATCCGTCCGGTGCTCCTGTTCAATGCTCTGTCTGGAAAACAAGGAAAACACACGGTAAAGGGAAAGTCCCATGAGACCCTCCCTCCTCAAGAACCTCCTCGCCTGGCTGCTCACGGGCGTGTGTCTGGCCTCCAGCGCCGCCGTGGCGCAGAGCCTCTTCCTCGTGCCCCAGTTCCGCTACAGCTCGGGCTCCAGCAAGGAGAGCAGCAGCACGTTCATCGCTCCGGCGAACACCGTGCTGACGGGCCGCTGGCATGGCGGCGATGAGAACGGGCAGACCGTCTACCAGTACGCCACGCTCCAGGCCGTCAACGAGTTCAACGAGCCCGTCGCGGGCACCATCGCGGTGCAGACCCTCGGCTGGAGCCACTGGATCAAGGAGTCCGCCGGCATCTGGTTCGACGCGCCCCAGGGCACCGTGTTGATCGGCCGCCAGCACACCGGCGACGAGAACGGCAACACGCGCTACCTCACCGGCCGCGTGACGCTCAACGGGCTGCCCACCGAGGTCATCGATCTGGCCACCTCCGGCGGCATCAAGGAGTCCGGCTCCATCTGGTACACCACGGACGCGCGGCGGGTGATGACCGGTCGCATGCACCAGGGCGACGAGAACAAGAACTCGTACTACCGCGGCGGCACCCTGCGCGTGGCCCTGCCGCCTCCGCCCAATGCCTTCCGCATCATCGTGAAGCTGCATCCGCAGGAGGGCTACTACCCCATGGCGCCCATGGACTTCATTCGCGCTTCCCGCTTCCGCCACCACAAGGGCTGGGGCACGGACCAGGGCTTCAACAAATCCTCCTTCTCGTGGGTCTCCGGCAACGACAAGTCCTGGGAGTACTTCGACGTCCCCGTGAGCTTCATCAACAGCTACACGATCAACCCGGATGGCTCGAACCGTCGCCCCCGGGATTCGAAGTCTGGCAGTGACTGGAACGTCTTCCTCCAGCCCGAGGGCCACCCCCAGGGCAACTTCTCGCCCACCGGCCAGGTGCCCTCGTTCCGCCACCGGCTGCAGGACGGGCGTCAGCAGTACTGGCTCTTCTACGGCTACAACGAGTCCTCCTACATCCTCAGCTTCTCCCACCAGGGCGACTGGGAGGACGTCACCGTGCACACCGCCAATGGACTCATCACCGGCGCGTCGCTGAGCGCTCATGGCGAGCGGACCCTGTACCCTGTCTCCTCATTGCAGACGTATGTCGATGGCAACGTGCAGGTGCTCGTGGTGTACGCGGCCAAGGGCACCCACGCGCTCTACCCCGCGGTGGGCAACTTCCACACGGCGGGCACTGACGAGACGCGGGACGGGGGCGTGTCGTGGGTCATCACCGACAACGTGCAGGAACTCGAGGAGCAGCCGTGGAAGGACTACGCGGGCGCCTGGGGCGAGGTGGGGGAGACGGCCACCACCACCGGCCCGCTGGGTCCCTGGCACAAGAAGATCCAGTAGCCCATGAAGCTGTACTGCACGGCAGTGATGCTGGCCCTCCTCGTGGGGTGTGGCACGGCGTCCCGGGTCGTGCGCCTGGACACGGGCCAGACCGACGCCCTCGTCTTCCACCCACGTTCCGGCGCCAAGCCGGTGGCGCTGGGCCACGGCGAGTTCGAGGAGGCCGTGTCGGAACTGGCTCAAAATGCTCGGCCCCTTCCCTGGCCCCAGGACGCCGCCCGGCGACTGTTCGAGGTAGGGGCGCGGAGCGGTTCGTACACGTACGACACACCGAGTCGCCGCATCACGCCGTTCGCGCCGGGCGAGCACCTGGAGGGGCGGCACACTCCGGAGGTGGTAGGGTGGCGATGTTTCTATCCTGGTCTCATAGCCCAAATGCCGCGCACCCGATTCACCAACGCGGGGAGAACATGGGATTGGACAACAGTCTCGAGCTATCAACGGGCTTGAAGCCCGTGCGGGCATTGCGACTCATGGCCGAGAGCTTCGGGCTCGAGTGGGTCGATGATGCCCATCTCCTCGGGCCAGCGGTATGGGTCAGCGCGATCGAACCCGATCAAGACTTCAAGCTCATGATCGAGGCAGCCTTTCACTTCAGACCCGATCTGTCCGTGGGATTTCGACTCGATCCCAATAGCAGTGAGTACGAGGAGGGAAATCGCATCATGCTGCGCGCGACGATGCTCCTGTTGGAGCAGGGGCGAGAGGGGGTCCTGCTCTTCAACGGGGAGCACATCGTTCTGCAGAGGCTCGGCGGGAACCTGGTGCTCAACGAAGACTCACGGAACTGGACGGACGGGCTCCGGCTGGAAAACGAGATTCGCCTGCCCCACGAAAAGCGGCCCTTGCCCTCGCCCCTGTTGTAGTGGGCTCGAGCCGCTGTCGTGGCACTTCCACCTGGACTCCAGGCACTGCAACGACAACGCCAGCAGCGCGTACGCCTTCTCCGAACTGGGTCGCGCGTATGATTCGCCCATGAACTTCTGGACGGCGAGCTGTGTGCTCCTGCTGGCGGGCTCCGCGTGGGCGAAGCCCGCACCGGTTCTCGGGATGAAACTCGACTGCTTCGATGCGTGGAAGAGCCGGAGCCTGCGAGAGCCGGGTGGCGGTCCTGGGGGCGCGCAGTGGAACACCGAGGCCGTCGTCTGCGCGGTGCGCCTGGATCCCCCGCCGGAGTCCCCGGTGCGCACGGTGCGGTTGCGGCTCCAGGTGGGGGCGCGGGGCTCGCTCACGCCCGTGGGCGAGCTGTACGTGCCCGCCGAGCCCCGGCAGGTGCTGGCCCTTGGCGAGGCGAAGCCCGAGGTGGAGGCCCTCGCCCAGGTCGCCGAGGGACGGCCCGTCTTCTTCGTCCCCGCGTCTGTATTTCACCGCGTCCTGCGCGAAGCGGCCTGTCTGTCCAAGCCGGTGTGCTCGCTGCGCTTCGTCGTGACCGCGCAAGGGCTCGACGCGGAGGGCCGAGCGGTGGCGTCCGCCCGGGAGGAACTCCGGGCGGACTTCGCCTTCGGCGAGTGACCGCTGGACGGCTCAGAACGACTCGTCGGGCAGGTCCATCAGCACCAGGTCACCGCGCTCCACCATGCGCGCGGCGTGCTCCAGCCCCGGTAGCACCTCGTGGCAGAACCAGCGCGCGCTCGCGACCTTGCCCTCGTAGAAGGTCTTGTCGCCGGGGTTCTCCTTCATGCGCTCGAGCGCCACCCCCGCGTGCCGCACCAAGAGCCATCCCACCACCAGGTCCGCCAGCGCCATCAGCACCCGGTTGCCCTGGAAGCCCACGTGGTACACGGACTCGCCCAGCTTGCCCATCAGCGTGCCGAGCATCGTCTCCATCGCCGTGAGCCCCTGGCCCAGCGCCGCCCGCTCCGCCTTGAGCGTCTCTCCGCCCTCGTCCCCCTCCGCCGTCGCGCGCACCTTGCTCAACAGGCCCTGCAGCGTCGCGCCGCCGTCACGCGCCACCTTGCGCATCAGCAGGTCCAACGCCTGGATGTGCGTCGTGCCCTCGTAGAGCGTGTCGATCTTCTGGTCCCGGATGTACTGCTCCATCGGGTAGTCCTTGAGGTAGCCCGAGCCCCCCAGGCACTGCAGCGACAGCGCCAGCAGCTCGTAGGCCTTCTCCGAGCTGTAGCCCTTCACCATCGGCAGGAGCAGGTCGTTGAGCGCGTCGTACTCGGCGGCCTCCAGCGCCCGGTGGCCGCCCTTCATCTCCACGTGGTCCTGCATGAACGCCGTGTAGAGCGCCAGCGCCCGCATGCCCTCGGCGTGCGCCTTCTGCGCCATCAGCATCCGCCGCACGTCCGGGTGCCGCAGGATGGACACCCGCGGCGCCTTGGCGTCCCGCGCCCCCATCAGGTCCGTGCCCTGCTTGCGATCCTTCGTGAACTCCAGCGCGTTCAAGTACGCCGTGGACAGCGTGGCCATGGACTTCATGCCCACCGCCATGCGCGCCTGCTCGATGATGTGGAACATCTGCCGGATGCCGTCGTGCACCTCGCCCAAGAGCAGCCCGCGCGAGGGCCGACCGTCCCCGAACGTCAGCTCGCTCGTGACGGAGCCCTTGAGGCCCATCTTGTCCTCGATCTTCGTGCACACGACACCGTTGTGCTCGCCCAGCACGCCGCCCTCGTCCACCCACAGCTTGGGCACGATGAACAGCGACAGGCCCTTGGTGCCCGGCCCCGCGCCCTCGGGCCGCGCCAGCACCATGTGCACGATGTTCTCCGCGTGGTCCGTCTCCGCGCTCGTGATGAAGCGCTTGACGCCCTCCAGCTCCCAGATGTCCCCCTCCACCCGCCGTGCCTTGGTGCGCGCCGCGCCCACGTCACTGCCCGCGTCCGGCTCGGTGAGCACCATGGTGCCCACCCACCGCCGGTCCATCATCGCCGGCAGGTAGCGCTTCTTCTGCGACTCGGTGCCCAGCCGGTCGATGACCCGCGCCAGCACGTTGCCCAGCGTGAAGAAGGCCAGCGCGGGGTTGGCCCCCACGATGAGCTCGAAGGAGGCCCAGCCGAGCGTGGGCGGCGCCCCCATGCCCCCGAGCGGCACCGGCAGCTCCAGCTGGTGCATCCCCGCGTCGTAGTACGCGTCCAGTGAGCGCTTCATCCCCGGCGGCAGCTTCACCTCGCCGTTCTCCAGCCGCGGCGGGTTCAGGTCCGACTCGGCGAAGCTCGCCGCCAGCTCGTTCGTGCTCACCGCCGCGAAGGTCTCCAGCGTCTGCCGCGCCGCCGTCTCGTCGAAGTCCCCGAAGGGCGCCTTGCCCAGGGTCGTGCGGCCGATGTCCAGGAACTCGAAGAGGTTGAAATTCAGGTCTCGCAGGTTCGGCTTGTAGTGGCTGGACGCGGATGACATGCGGGCCTCGTACGCAAGGTGTGGGAGGGCATCCAGGCTCGCTTTTTCGAGGGGGGTTCGCAACCCGGACCCGCTTGCTGCGAGAATGGCCCCCCGCGCAGTCCCCCTCCGTGTCCCACGAGGCCCGTCCATGAGCATCCGCAGGGTTGGTTTCAACCCCTTCGTCGCCACCGCGAGCCTCGTGCAGGCCCAGCGCCGCGTGGCTCCGGTGGAGAAGCACATCGGCGCCGACAACCCGGAGCTCCAGACCGAGGAGGACGGGCTCGACTCGCTCAACAGCCACTACCGCGCCGAGCTGGAGGCCCTGGAGGCCGAGCGCGCCAAGAAGGCCAAGCAGGTCGAGACGCTGCGCTCCAAGCTCATGCTGCGCGATGGCTACGAGAAGCTCCCCGAGGAGCTGCTCGACCTCAAGGGCGGCGCGCGCGACGAGATGGAGCAGCCGGACCCCCGCCAGGCGGGCAAGCCCGGGGTGTCGCTCGCCCAGCTCGCCCGGGCCAACATCTACGAGCGCGTCTCCCGGGAGGAGCGGGCCGCGGCGCAGCGCGCCGAGCTCGAGCGCGCCGAGGCCGAGCTGCGCGCCGCCGAGAATGCCCTGGCCGCCCAGCAGGCCGCGCTCACCGCCGCCACCGAGTTGGAGGAGGCGGCGCTCCAGGACGAGCCCCTCGCCGAGGATGACGCCGCCGACTGGATGGCCGAGGAGCTCGAGGCACTCCAGGAGGGCGCGGAGGAGGACGCGGACGCCGAGGAGGAGCTCTACAGCGATCCCGCCGCGGACCTGTTCCTCGCGAGCCTGGACGACATCGAGAACCTGGAGACGGCCCCGGTGGAGGACCCCCACGCGGGCGCGTTCGTGGCGAGCCTGGATGACATCGAGCACCTGGCGCCCGAGGTCGAGGTGGCCCCCGAGCCCCGGGCCGCCTCGCCGTCGCTCGAGCTCGAGATCGACGTGGAGGAGCCCGTGTTGCTGCCGTTCGACGAGGACGAGAAGGACCCGGCGGACTGAGTCTAGACGGTGTGGCGCGGTGGCGCTCGGCGGAACGCGTCGACCACGACAACCGACACCGCGCGATGTTCGAGAAGAGCACTCCCATGAAACACGTGACTTCCATTGCGGTCGTGGTCGCGAGCCTGATGGGGTTGGAGTTCGTGTCAGGGTGTTCGCCACGCAGGGCGAACTTGCGCACGGAGGAAGCGCAAGGCAGTCGGTCCGCGCTTTTGGCGCAAGCGGTCACGGTGGCCTGCCGCCCCGGTGATTCGACCATGGCCTGCTGTATCAAGAAGCACCCGTACGATCCCTCGGGCGCCTGCGGTGCTACCGCATCGGACGTCGAGGCGGCGGTCAATGCCGGAGCGAGGAGCGAGACCGCGCTGGAACGAGGGGTGAAGGACAAAGAGGCCGAGGCGGAGGACGACCCCGACGAAGGATGGAGAGCGCACTGCCGGGATACGTATGTTCTGTGTAGGGATCAGAACAAGCCGCGCTGGGTGGGGCCCTGCTACGATTGTTTCAGGCTGTGCGAGGGGCAACGTCAATGGCCCTTCACGTTGTGTTGGCAAAAAACAAGGTAACGCGAGATGAGTGAGTCTCACGACTGGGACAAGGTGCTTGGCGTTTATGCCAAACTGGAGCGGGGCGAAGCGTTGGATTTAAATGCTGATATGCGCGAACTCTTGGGGCGAGTGGCTCAAGATGTGGCGCTCAGTCCTGAAGACGCGGATCGAGCACTTCGTTCCCCACCGGGAGCGGAGACGCTGGTGCGGGAGCTTCGCCGTCGGATTTTCGAAGGAAGCCGGCGGTTGTCCCGGGCGCTCGTTGATTCCGCGCGCCGGAAGAAGACCGGTGATGTCACTGGCGCGCGAGCGGTGCTGGATGCGGTGCTGGCTGTCGAAGTCGTACCGCTCTACCGGAAGCAGGTTGAAATCGCGCTTGACTACGTGGATGAGCCGGAAGGTTAAGCGGGTGTACGCTGAACCCTCCCCTCATTTTCGTCAGTGCCCGTGACCCGTCGGGGTTTTCTCGGTGCACTCGGGATGTAGCCTCTTGACGCTACGGCGCCTTGTCAAAATGAGGGAAGGATTCAGCGGAGGCGGCGCCGCGCTGCTTCATCACCTCGTCCACCCGGTGGCCCAGCTCCGCGAGGGTCTGGGTGAAGTGGATGCCCGTCACCACGCGCGGAAAGCCATTCTCCTCGTCCTGGAAGTTGGCTGACGGGGCCACGCCCGCGTCGTAGTAGCGGTAGCCCAGGGTGGACAGCAGCGCGATGACGTAGTGCCGCGGTGTCTGGCCCGGCAGCGCGCGCACGATGCCCGCGTCACTGCCGTAGTTCTCCGTCTGGCCCGTCTTGTGGAGGAACTCCACCTGGGCCGCCGCGTTGCACGGTCGCGTGTCCCGCCCGAAGACATTGGTGCCCACCGTGGCCCGGCCCTCGGCGTCCAGGAAGCGCGCCGGCACGGCCACGGGCAGCCCGGGCCGGGCGTTCGGGTCTCCGCAAATCACCGTGGAGCTCAGGCCCTCGGCGAAGCCCTGCTCGGCGAGCAGTCCCTTGAGGAACGCGCGCGAGGGCTCGGACAGGGTGGCCGCCGTCACCTCGCGGCCCCGGGTCGTCTTCCACAGCAGCCCCGGCCCTCCGTCGATGAGCAGGAACAGGCGCGCCGTGTCCAGGGCCGTCATGTGGATGCTCCCGGGCTGCCAACCGCGGCCCGTCACCGGCGAGGTCCCATTCACCTGGAGCGTGCCCAGGTCCAGCGCCGCGAGCTCCGCGTTGAGCCGCGCCATGCCGCCGCGCTCGTGCAGCAGCTTCACCAGGGCCTCGGTGGCGCCGTTGTTGGATTCGGTGATCATCGGATCCATCCAGCCACGCACGGGTCGCTCGCCCCGATCCTCCTGGCCCGAGGTGAAGTGGTAGGGCGTGTCGAGCGTCAGCTCGCCCTGGTCCACCATGCGCAGCACCCCGTAGGCGACGAGGATCTTGAACAGCGAGGCGGGATAGGGCGCCATGAAGCGCAGCGGGGCGCTCGCGCGGCCCGGCACCAGGTCCTCCTCGGGGCCCGCGTCCGCCCAGCCCTTCTTGCCGTTCCACCGCTCCGGATCCCAGCGCGTGAAGCGCACCGCGCGCGTGCCCCAGCGCTTGGGCTCGAGGGGCACGACCCGGCCCCGGGGGTAGTCGCGCGAGAGCAGCACGTTGGCCGCCGCCACGGGGCGTCCCTCGGCGTCCAGCTCGATGACGGCCACGTCCAGGTTGGGCGGGGTCGCCAGGCGCTGGCCCGACCGCCGCCAGTCGAGCACCGGGGTGAAGTCCACCGCGCGCACCGCGCCGAGCAGCTCCTGCTCCAACGTGCGCGAGCGGGCCACGGCGGACGAGGCGCGAGGCGCCGCCAGACCCGGCGCGGCGAGGACGAGGACGAGGCAGCACGCCAGCGGTCGCATGCGTCCGCTCTAGCCCCGAGGGCTCCGCGCGTCCATGCCGCCCGACTGTGTCTTTTCCTTCAATGTCGTCCGTGATGGCCGTTAATTCGGTTTAAGTAGGTATTCCAGGTTGGTCGGATTCGTGTTAGGGACGCGCCCGGTGACTCGTGTCCACGAGGACTCACTGCATTCAAGGAGCAATGCCATGACGCGTCGTTTCGTGACCGAGGGGGCGGGGGTTGTCGCCGCGCTCGTGTTGGCGGGCTGTGGTTCGGCGGTCCCCGAGGCCGAGCGCGTCGAGCCGGCGGAGCCCACGGCGTCCGTGGCGTCCCCGGTGGCGGTGAGCAAGAGCTTCACCAAGAAGGTCTACGTGCACCTGATGCCCTGGTTCGAGAGCAACACCACCTCGGGCACCGGGGCGTGGGGCGCGCACTGGACCATGGACAACCGCAACCCCAACGTGGTGGACAGCTCGGGCAAGCGGCAGATCGCCGCGCACTTCTATCCGCTCATCGGGCCGTACGGCTCGGGGGACAAGGACGTCATCGAGTACCAGCTGCTGCTCATGAAGTACGCCGGCGTGGACGGCGTGCTCATCGACTGGCCGGGCACGCTCAACTGCGTGGACTACCCGAAGAACAAGCAGAACGCCGACGCCTTCATCAAGAAGATCGAGTCGGTGGGCCTGGAGTTCGCCATCGTCTACGAGGATCACAACCTCGCGCTGGCGCCCACGTATGGGTGCTCGGTGCCGGACCGGCTCGCCCAGGCGCGCAATGACATGGCCTTCCTGCGCGACAACTACTTCGGCCGCGCCAACTACATCCGCATCAACAACGCGCCCCTGCTGATGGACTTCGGGCCGCAAACGCTCAAGTCGCCGTCGGACTGGACCAATGTCTTCTCGGTGCTGCCCACCAAGCCGACCTTCCTGACGCTCTGGTACCAGAAGGGCGAGGCCGGGGCGAACGCCCAGGGCGAATACCCGTGGATCTACTCGGACTTCACCAGCGGGCTCAATCACTGGTACGCCAACGTGTGGCCGGGCGTGAAGTTCGGCGTGGCCTACCCGGGCTTCAAGACCTTCTACAACGAGGGCGGCTGGGGCAACCCCGCCACGTGGAGCATCGCCCACAACGGCACGGGCACCTTCGGCCAGACCATGGACCTGGCCAAGAACAGCGGCGTGAACTGGATCCAGCTCGCCACGTGGAACGACTACGGCGAGGGCACGATGATCGAGCCGACGCGCGAGTTCGGCTACGGCGCGCTGACCACGCTGCAGCAGAAGCTCGGCGTGCCGTACGGGCAGAGCCAGTTGGAGCTGGTGGCCAAGCTGTATGACCAGCGCAAGCAGTACGCGAGCAACACCGCCAAGCAGAGCGAGCTGAACACCGCCTTCAACTACTTCGTGGCGCTGCAGCCGGACAAGGCCGCCAGCATCCTCAATGGTGGAGGCACCACGACGCCGCCCTCGGGCGGCAACCCCACCGTCACCAACGCGGGCTTCGAGAACGGCCTGACGGGCTGGACCACCTGGTCGCCCAATGGCACGCAGAGCGCCGCCTTCACGGAGACCTACAACGGGGGCTACAACAACAGCGCCTACCACCTGACGCACTTCAAGGCGGGCCCCTTCGAGACCTGGACGTACCAGCAGCTCAGCGGCATCCCCAATGGCAACTACCGGGTGCGCGCCCAGGTGCGAAAGGGCGGGGACTTCGGCTTCTCGCGGCTGCAGGCCAAAACGTGCGCCGACTGCACCCCGGCCGCCACCCAACTGGGCACCTACAGCGGCTGGACGCAGATCGAGACGCCCACCCTCTCCGTGACCGGGGGCTACTTGGAGTTCGGCCTGCACACCCAGGCCACCACCGGCAGCAGCTTCGTCCACCTGGACGACGTGCAGGTCATCCGCCAGTAGACGTCGGCCCCACCTCGGGGGAAATGAGCGATAAGCGCGGCTTTCCAACTTTCCGGGAAAGTGATATCGCGTCGCGCCGGGTCCGGGTGTGGAGACAGCTCCCCTGGACCTTCCCCTGAGGTGGAGGTCAGTCATGCGCGGTGCGACGAAGAGCGGTCATCCCCTGAAGTGGGTGGCGGTGCTGGCGTGGATGGCGGTGGGCTGCGGTGGCGGCCAGACGTCCGTGGACGGCACGGCGCTGGTGGGCGTGGACGAGGGCGAGAGCGCCAGCGCCATCACCGCGTGTGTCACCTCGGGCGCGAGCCTGCAGACCACCACGGACCTGAACGTGCGCAGCGGCGTGGGCACGAGCTATGGCGTGCTCATCACCATTCCGGGCGGCGGCATCGCCAAGGAAGCGGGCGGCGGCTGTCCCACGAGCGGTTGGTACAAGGTCACCTACAGCGGCGTGACGGGCTGGGCCTCGGGCACCTACCTCACGGTGGCGGGCACGGGCTCCACCGCCAGCCGGGACGCGGCGATCGCGCGCTCGCAGACGGCCATGGGCTTCTCCTACTGGTGGGGCCATGGCGCCTTCAAGTCGGGCGCCGCCGTGGGCGCGTGCTCCGGCAACTGCCCGAGCTGCACGCACTCCGGCTCGTACGGCGGGGACTGCTCCGGTTTCGTCGCCAAGGCCTGGGTGGTGCCCAGCACCAACAGCAACATGGCCACGGACTCGCACCCCTACAGCACCGGCAGCTTCAACGTGGACAGCAGCCAGTGGAGCACCATCTCGCGGGACGCGCTGCTCAAGGCCGACGCGCTCGTCTACAACGACGGCGGCGCGGGCCACATCGCCCTGTACGGCTCGGGCGACGGCTGGGGCAGCATGAACCTCTACGAGTGCAAGGGCTGCGCGGCCGGCTGCGTGTACAACGCCCGCTCCCTGGGCACCACCTACCACGCCATCCGCCACTACTAGTCCCCGCTTGCCCTTCGCGCCCCGAGGCGTCCGCGCCTCGGGGCGTTGTCGTTTCAACGGCCGTTCAAGAGGACGTCATGCGCGTGCGCTCGGCGCTGCGGATTCTGTGGGTGTCGGGGCTGCTCGCCGCGGGCGTGGAGGCCGCGCCCCGCGAGGCGGTGGTGCTCTTCACCGGGGACAACGCCGGGGAGATCTCCGACTGCGGGTGCCGACAGGGCCCGGCGGGCGGACTGGCGCGGCGCAAGACGGTGATCGACCGCGAGCGCGCGGGCACCGCCGCCGTGGTGGTGCTCGACGCGGGCAACGCGCTCTTCAAGACGCCGGACGCCGGCCGCGCGCCGGGAGACCGGGAGCGCGCCGCGTTGCTGCTCGAGCAGATGGGGGAGATGGGCACCCAGGCCATGGCCGTGGGCGAGCGGGACCTGGCGCTGGGCACGGGCTTCCTCACCCAGGGCGCGCGCAAGCGCAAGCTGGTGCTGCTCTCGGCCAACCTCACCGACGCGGCCGGCGCGCCCGTGTTCGCGCGCTCGCGGGTGGTGCGGGACAAGGGCGTGGCGTTCGGCCTCATCGGCGTGTCCCCCGAGGGGCCGGTGGCGGGCGAGGCCCGGGTGGTGGGCCAGCCCGTGCTGCCCGCCGTCCAGGCCGAGGCCCGCGCGCTCCGGGCGAAGCAGAAGGTGGACGTGGTGGTGGTGCTCGCCGCGCTGCCGCTCGCCGAGGCGCGCGCGCTCACCGAGCGGCTCGGGGCCGAGGTGGACTTCGTCCTGCAATCCCACGAGGGCCGGCTGCCCGGCGTGGCGCAGCACCCGGGGCAGGGCACGCTCGTGTCCTCGGGGGAGCGGGGCCGGCAGGTGGGCCGGCTCGCGCTGTCGATCGACGGGCCGGGCGCGTTCGTGGACCTGGCCGAGCGGGAGCGGGCGCGGCAGGGGCTCGCGCTGCTGGAGGAGAACATCCAGCGGGGCCGGGCGCGGCTGACGGCGGCCCGGGACGAGACGAACCGCGCGGCCCTCCAGCAGTCCCTGGCGGCGCTGGAGGCCCGGCGGCCCCAGTTGGAGGCCCAGGCCCGGCCGCCCGAGACGGCGCCCGCGCGCACCCAACTGCTGTCCTTTCTTCCGCTCGGGCCGGAGGTGCCGGAGGATCCCGAGCTCACCCAGCGGGTGGCGCCCCTGTTGCCGCCCTCCGCCAGGCCCTAGCGCCACGCCCTGGCGCCACATCGAGGACACGAGATCATGACGTCGCGTAAGCGCGGTGGGTGGGTGCTGCTGGCAGTCGTCGTCCTGGTGCTCGTGGGCGTGGCCCTGCTGCGGCCCCGTCCGGACGCGTCGGTCCCCCCGACCGGCACCGAGGCCCGCCCGGACGCCGCCCCTGGGGCCCCCGTCGCCAAAGCGCCCCCGGGCACGCCCCCGAAGGCCCCTCCGCCGGCCGCGCCCGCGGGAGCGAAGCCGTCCGCGCCCGCCGCTCCCGGACGCGAGGTCATCGCCGAGCTGGGGTGGGGCAGTGGTCCGGACCAGCTCGGGCGGGACCGGCCCCAGGAAGCCAACCCCGAGGGCCCCATGTCGCTCGCGGTGACGCCGCTGGGGGACATCCTGGTGATGGATCAGCTCAATGGCCGGCTCCTGCGCCTGGGGCAGGACGGCAAGGTGCTCGGGAGCACGCCGCTCACCCAGCAGGTGCCCCAGGACGTGACGGTGGCCCAGGACGGCTCGATGCTGGTGCTCGACCGGCTGCGCGACAAGACCGTGGCCATCCTCGACCCGCTCACCGGCACGCTCAAGGGCGAGCTGCCCCTGCAGGGCAAGCACCTGCCCGAGACGGGGCTCATCACCGGCACCTTCGTGGATGGGGATCAGGTGTACGTCGAGCGCGAGCACGGCACGCTGGTCAACATCGGCAGCCTGTCCGGCCAGGCCAACCCCGAGCAGCCCGAGCTCAACGGCCGACCCACGCGGGATGGCCGCTCGCTCATCGTCGCCAATATCGTCGAGGCGCGCGCGGGCCGGGTGCTCGTCAACTCGATTGACCGGGCGTCGAACTCGCGGCGCTTCACCCGCCAGTACCCGCTGGGCTTCCCCATCCTGTTCCTCACCCTGCTGGACTCGGATCGCTCGGGCGTCATCTACCTGGGCGTGGCGGGGGAGCTGCCCACGGGCCGTGCCTCGCCCGCCACCGCCGAGGGCGTGCGCCTGTTCTGTCTGGACCCGCTGGAGGGCAAGGTGCTGGGCCAGGTGGACCTGCCGCTCAGCCCCATGCCCGAGGAGACCTTCCGGGACTTCGCCGTGCTCGACGAGGGCGGCGTCATCTACAAGCAGATGACCGAGACGGGCGTCACCCTGCGCCGGGCGGACTGCCGCTAGCGCCATGAGGCCGCCGAGGGTGTCCGCGGGGGTCTGGGTCTTCATCGGGGCGCTCGCGGTGCGGGGCGCCTATCTGCTCACCGCGCACGGGCCCGCCTTCGACGCGCCGCTCATCGACGCGGACTACTACGACTACCTCGGCACCCGGCTCGCCCGGGGCGAGGGCTTCGACCCCGGTCCCTTCTGGCAGCCGCCGCTCTACCCGCTGGTGCTCGGGGGGCTCTACCGGCTCCTGGGCCCCGCGCTGCTCTGGCCGCGCCTGCTCCAGGCCCTGCTCGGGGCGCTCACCGCGGGGCTCGCGTATGGCCTCGCGCGCCGCGTCTCCGGGCAGGGCTGGGTCGGCGTGCTCGCGGGCGTTGCGGTGGCGCTGCACGGGCCGCTCGTCTTCTATGACGGGGAGCTGCTCGCCACCTCGCTTGGCACCTTCCTGGCCACGCTCGCGCTCTGGCTCGCCGTGCGCGAGCCCCCCACCTGGCGCGCGGCACTGCTCGGCGGGGCGTGCGTGGGCCTGGGCGCGCTCGCCGTGGCGCCCCTGCTGTTGCTCGGGCCGGTGGTGGTGGTGGCCGTGGGCCGCGGGCGGTGGACGCGCGGCGCCCTGGGCGCGCTGGCCTGTGGGGCCGTGGTGGCGTGCGCCACGGGGGCCAACCACGCGCGCTCGGGCGAGTGGGTGCTCATCTCCGCCAACGGTGGCATCAACCTGTGGCTGGGCAACAACGCGGACGTGGATGGGGCCATGGCGCTGCGGCCGGGCGCCGCCTGGGAGACGCTTGTCGAGGAGCCCGCGCGCCAGGGGCTGCACGCTCCCGGGGCCCAGGACGCGTACTTCACCCACAAGGCCCTCGCCTGGTGTGGTGCGCACCCCGGCCCCTGCGCGCGCAACCTCGTATGGAAGGCCCGGCTGCTCGTGCTCGCGCGGGAGCTGCCGCGCAACGAGGACCTGTATGTCGTGCGCACGCAGTCCCCGGTGCTCCAGGCGCTCACCGCGCGGGTGGGGGACGTGGCCCTGCCCTATGCCCTGCTCTGGCCGCTCGCGGCGGTGGGGCTCGTGGGCCTGCTCTCGGGTCCGGGGTCCCGGCGGGCGGGGCTCACCGTGGCGGCGGCCGCGCTCGTGCTGGCGCTGCCCTCGGTCGTCTTCTTCGTGACGGGCCGCTACCGCGCGCCCCTGGCCCCCGTGCTGTGCGTGCTCGCGGCCCTGGGCGTGGCGGCGCTGGGGCGCTGGCGGGGCGCCGCGCGGGCGGCGGCCGGGGGAGGCGCGCTGGCCGTGTTCCTCCTGGCGGTGTGGCCCGTGCGCCTGGCGGTGGACGCCGTGGATTTCGAGGCGGAGCTGCACTACGCGGTGGGGGGCCGTCACGCCCGGCTCGGAGACGACGGGGCGGCGGTGGACGCCTGGCGGCGGGCGCTGGCGCGGCGGCCGGACTACCTGGAGGCGGGCTACAACCTGGGGCTCGCGCTGGAGCGCCTGGGCCGGGAGGACGAGGCCCGGGCCCTCTACGAGGCGCTCGTGCGCGCCCACCCCCGCGAGGCGCTGCCGCGCGACCGCCTGGAGCGCTTGCGCGGGGCGCGCGGACCCTGAACCCTAAGGAGGCGCGTCCTTCTGGAAGCGCGTCGCCCGCTCGCGCAGTTGGCGCGCCCGGGAGGTGAGGCCCTCGGCCGCCTGGGTGATGTGCTCCACCTCCTTGGCCGCCTCGGCCGCCTGGCCCGACAGGGTGTGGATGCTCAGCGCGAGCGACTCGCCCGCCGCCGCCTCCGCCGCGTGGGCGCTCGCCGTCTGCTTCACCTGCCGTTGGATCTCCTCGGCCCCGGTGACGATGCGCTCGAGCGCCTTGGCCGTGTTCGACGACAGCCGCAGGCCCTCGTGCACCCGGGCGCGGCCCTCGCGGATCTGCGCCGCCGCGGCCTCCGTCTCCGTCTGGCTCTGGCGCATGAGGGTGCGGATGCGCTCGGCCGCCGCGCGGGCCTGCTCGGCGAGCTTGCGCACCTCGAGCGCCACCACCGCGAAGCCCTTGCCGTGCTCGCCCGCGCGCATGGCCTCGATGGAGGTGTTCACCGCGAGCACCCGCGTCTGGTCCGCCACGTCGGAGATGAGCTCCATGGCGCGCTCCACCTCCTCGCTCCACTCGGTGAGCCGGTCCACCGTGCGCGCCGAGCGATCCACCACGTGGGCGATCTCCTTCATCTTCTCGTCGGTGACGCGCACGCCGGCGCCGCCCTCGCGCGCGGCCTGCTCGTTGGCCTCGGCGGTGCGCGCGGTGAGCTCCGCCTGATGGGCGCCCTGGGCGAGCTGCTGCGTCATGCGGATGACGGTGGCGGACACGTTCTGCATGCCCCAGGACTGCTCCTGGGCCGCTTGCCTGAGGCCGTCCGTGGCGCGGTGGATGTGGCCCGCGTCCGACTCGGTGACGCGGGACACCTCGGCCATCTCCCCGAGCATGCGCTGCACGTCGGCCACCATGGCGTTGAAGGCCCGGCTCAGGTCCCCCACCTCGTCGAGCGCGGGCGTGGGCACGGTGATGCCCAGGTTGCCCCGGGCCACCTCGCCCGCCGCGTCCGCCAGCGCGCGCATGGGCGCGAGCATCCGCCGCGACAGGTACGCCCCTCCGAGCGCCGCCATGCCCGCGCCGGCGAAGAGCGCCGCCCACATGCGCCGCTCCACCGCCGCCACCTCCTCGTCCAGGTCCTCCATGTAGACGCCCGTGCCCAGCACCCAGCCCCACGGGGCGAACAGCTTCACGTAGGACAGCTTGGGGATGGGGTCGGCCGAGTAGGGGCGGGTGGCGAGGTACTCCACCGGGCCCTCGCCCTGGGCGCGCGCCAGCTCCACGATGTCCCGGAACACCGGCTTGCCCGCCCGGTCCACGTAGCCCGTCATGTCCTGGCCCAGGCGCTGGGGCAGGAAGGGGTGCATCACCAGCCGCGTCTTCAGGTCGTTGATCCAGTAGTACTCGTTGCCCGCGTAGCGCAGGGGCTCCAGGAGGGCGGCGGCGGCGCGG
The DNA here is from genome assembly GCF_016904885.1 of Archangium primigenium. NCBI lineage: Bacteria > Pseudomonadati > Myxococcota > Myxococcia > Myxococcales > Archangiaceae > Melittangium > [Archangium] primigenium. Next base: position 389,679 of record NZ_JADWYI010000001.1, on the reverse strand, counting down.
CGCGCCTCGTCCGGGGTCAGCTCCCCCTGGCGCACCCGGGCCTCGTGGGCCTCGAGCAGGTGGTAGCCCACCTCCACGAGCTGGCGCACCTCCCGCAGGCGATCCTCGCGCAGCTGCTCGCGCATGGCGGGCAGCACGTAGGCTTGTTGCAAGAGCAAGAGCGGCAGCACGCTCAAGAGCAGCGCGCCGTGGAACTTCATGAGCAGGCTGGGCCGCCATCCCGGGAGGAACGCCATGTCCCCCCGAGCCTAGGTCAACCTCAACACCGGGGCGAGCGCGCGTCGGGGGGACAGCTCCACTCGGCGTGGCAGCAGTCCCGGCCGTCCCCGCCACAGGGCAGCTGACACGTCTCCACCCAGTCACACGGGTGATGCCCGGACGTCTGGGACGGTGCCTCCCGGGAGGCGGGCGCCGGTGGGGGCTCGGGAGGCGCGGGCGCGGCGGTGGCGCCCGCGACGAAGCCCGCCAGGGCCAGCAGATACCGCCGCATCTCCCGCATGCACCCACCTCCGCGCGTGAGTCGTCCCATCCCCGACGGGGGGCTCTATGTGTCCACGGCGGTCCGGAGCGCGAAGGGGGGGCGCGGGGCGGGGGTGTCGGGTGGGCGACGTCACAGCTCGGACAGCAGGCGGCACAGCTCGTCGGGTGTCACCGGGCGGACCAGGTGCAGATCGAAGCCCGCCTGGCGCAGCCGGCTCGGGTCGCCGGGGGCCTCCTGGGCGGAGAGGGCCACGAGCCGGATGGTGTTGCCCAGCCGCGCGCGGAGCGTCTCGGCCATGCGGTAGCCGTCCTCCCCGGGCCGCGAGAGCGCCACCAGGGCGACCTCCGGCGCGCGCCGCACCGCGAGCTCCAGCCCCCGCAGCGCGTCCGCGGCCACCTCCACCTGGTGACCCCACGTCTCCAGCCGCTCGCGCAGCGCGTGGCTCACCGCCTCGTTCTCCTCCACGAGCAGGATGTGCCGGCCGCGCCGGGGGCCCTCGGAGGAGGACACCTCATCGGGGGCGGCGGGCAGGAGGGGCAGCCACACCACGAACTCGCTGCCGCGGCCGGGCCCCTCGCTGTGGGCCTCCACCTGGCCGCCGTGCAGCTCCACCATGTTGCGCACCAGCGTGAGCCCGATGCCCAGGCCCCCGCGCGAGCGCTCGAGGGACTCGTCCGCCTGGGCGAACAGCTCGAAGACGGTGGGCAGCACGTCGTGGCGGATGCCGATGCCCGTGTCGCGCACGCTCACGCGGGCCCCCGGCAGGTGCTCGGCGTTGGGGGCCGGGCTCAGGTCCAGCCAGAGCGTGCCGCCCCGGTCCGTGTACTTGGCCGCGTTGTCGAGCAGGTTGGTGAAGACCTGCTCCAGGCGCGTCGTGTCCGCGTCCACCCACGCGGGCGCGTCCGGGACCCGGGCCGTCAGCGTGAGGCCCCGCGCCTCGGCCACGGGCCGGAAGGAGAGGAGCACCTGCTCGAGCACGTGGCGCAGGTCCACCCGCGCGCGGCGCAGCTCCACCTTGCCCCGGGTGATGCGGCTCACGTCCAGGAGGTCATCCACCAGCCGCGACAGGTGGTTGGTCTGCCGCTGGATGATGGCGATCATCCGCGACTCGCGCGGGTCCACCGGCCCGCGGCGCTCGAGGATGCCGGCGGCGGTGCCGATGGCGGCGAGGGGGTTGCGCAGCTCGTGGGCGAGCATGGCGAGGAACAGGTCCTTGCGCCGGTCCGCCTCGGTGAGGTGCTCGGCGCGCCGGCGCAGGGCCTGCTCGGCGTGGCGCATGCGCAAGAGCGAGCGCACCGTGGCCAGCAGCTCCTCGCCCTCGAAGGGCTCGGTGAGGTAGGCGTCCGCGCCGCCATCCAGGCCGCGCACCTTCTTGTCCGGCGTCACGAAGGTGGCCGAGGTGTGCATCACCGCGAGCGAGGCCGTCTCGGGGTGGGCGCGCAGGCGCTTGCACACCTCGTAGCCGCTGATGTCCGGCAGCTTCACGTCCAGCACCACCACGTCCGGCCGCTCGCGCTCGGCGATCGCCAGCGCCGACAGGCCCGTGGCGGCCTCGAAGACCCGGTAGCCCGAGGTCTGCAGGAGCCGCGAGGCCAGGTAGAGGCTCGCCGGATCATCGTTGACGACGAGGATCGTCTCTCCCAACGCGTGCTCAGCCACGGTGGACCTCCGCGCCGCTGCCCAGGTTCTTGTGCAGGGCGTCCCGGATGCGCGCGATGGCGACCTCGCGGCTCACGGTGTGCTTGGCCAGGATGGTGGAGGTCTCCTTGGCCAGGCGCTGGCGCTCCTCCTCGTTGAGCTGGTGCGAGGTGTGCAGGATGACGGGGATGTCGCGCGTGCGCGGATCCACCTTGAGCTCGTCCAGCACGTCGAAGGCCGTCATGTCCGGGAGCACGAAGTCCAGGAAGATGAGGTCCGGGGATTGCTCGCGCGCCAGGCGGATGCCCTCCGGGCCGTTGTCGGCCTCGTTCAGCACGTAGGGCGTGCCCGAGAGCATCTGCCGGAAGAGGTAGCGGTGCACGTCGTCGTCGTCGATGATGAGCAGCTTCTTGACGGGCGCGGCGCGGGCCATGTTGGCCAGCTTGCGCAACAGCTGCTCCTCGGCCACGGGCTTGAGCCAGAACTCGTCCGCGCCGAGCGCGCGCGCCTTCTGCTCGCGGTCCATGAGCGTCACCACGAGGATGGGGATGTCGCGCGTGGCCTCGTTCGTCTTGAGCTCGGACAGGAAGCTCCAGCTCGTCTCGCCCTCGAGCATCACGTCGAGCACCACGGCGGCCGGGCGCACGCGCTGCAGCGTGCGGCGCGCCTCGTCCACCGTGCGCACGGGCAGCACCTGGAAGCCCGAGCGCGACAGGTACTTCTCGTAGAGGAAGAGCGTCTGCCGGTCGTCCTCCAGCACGAGCACCGGCGAGCGTCCGGGCTCCAGCTGCTGGCTGCGCTCGGTGATGACGTTGAACTCGGCCACCTCCGGGTGCACGCGCGGCAGGCTGAAGGTGAAGGTGGAGCCGTGGCCCGGGGTGCTCTGCACGGTGAGGTCCCCGCCGAGGAACGTGGCCAGGCGCCGCGACAAGGACAGGCCCAGGCCCGTGCCGCGCACCTTCTTCTGCAGGGGGCTGTCCACCTGGGCGAACTCCTCGAAGATGTGCTGGTGGTACTCGGGCGCGATGCCGATGCCCGAGTCGCGCACCTGGAAGAGCACGCGGTCGTCCGGGCCGGCCTTCACGGACACCGTGACGTGGCCCTTCTCGGTGAACTTGAGCGCGTTGGACACGAGGTTGCGCAGCACCTGGCTCACCTTGGCCTCGTCCGTCTCCAGCGTCAGCTCGTCCAGGGGCTCCGCGAAGCGCAGCTCCACCGGCGAGTCCGACGTCAGCAAGGGCCGCATCATCCCGCGCAGCGCGCCGAGGAAGTCCCGGGCGCCAAAGCGCGTGGGCCGCAGCGTCGTCTTGCCCGACTCCAGCTTGGACAGGTCCAACAGGTCACTCACCAGCTCGAAGAGCGCCTCGGCCGAGCTGCGGATGAACTGCACCTGCTTCTGCTGCTCGCCGGACAGCGTCCCGTTGGCGGGGTTGAGCAAGAGCCGCGCCAGGCCCAGGATGGAGTGCAGCGGGGTGCGGAACTCGTGGCTCACGTTGGCCACCACCCGGCTCTTGATCTCCGCGGTGCGGATCATGCTCTCCGTCTTCTCGTCCAGCTCCGCGTGCAGCTTGCGCACGCCGCGGTTGGACTCCTCCAGCTCGCGGTTGAGGCGCAACAGCTCGTCCGCGCGCCGCTTGAGCTCGCGCTGCTGGCGCTCCGTCTCGCGGTGCAGCGCCGCGAGCTCGCTGAGCGTCTCGCTCACCTGGGACAGCGAGGCGGCGTAGTCCTCGGGGACCAGGCTGCCCACCAGCGCCACGTGGCCCTCGTGGGGCATGCCCCGGAAGGCGAAGGTGCGCGGCTGGCCCCCCACGCACAGCACCACCTCCCAGCCCTCCACGCGCTCGTCTCGCGCGAGCGTGAGCAGCCGCTCCACCTTCTCCTCCAGGCCCGGGGCCGCGAGCTGGCGCAGCGCCGCGCCGGGCACGGCCTCCAACATCCGCACCGCGCGCTCGTCCGCCCAGAGGATCTCCCCGGAGGGGGCACAGGCCAGGGCCACTTCGCGGCTCAGCGCATGCCACACGGGCGTGGGAACGGCGTTCGTCACGGGTGCTCCTCGTCCAGGGCCGTCAGCCCCATCGCCACGGTGACCCGCGGCAGTTCCGCCAGGGACGCATCACCGGCCAGTGATGCCTCCAAGGTCCGCAACACCGTGCGGTAGTCGCCCCCCCGTCCCCGTCGCGGCCAGAACCCGGCGTACCACCTCACGTGGTCGACGAACAGTCCGCTCCGGCCCGTGCCCAGGGAGTCCGCGAGGTAGGAAAATTGCAGCCGGACTTCCTCTTCCAGACCGGCCAGGGAGACGCCTCGTGCGGTGAGTTCACGCACGGTCTGGGACACCAGGCCCTCCAGGGCCCGCTCCAGGGCCAGGGCGGGACCCTCGGTCCACTGGAGCGCCTGCTCGGCGGCCCGCATGTACTCCACCGCTTGGGGGGGCGAGGTCAGGCCCTCGTGCACGAGCGCGGCGCGCAGGCCCTGGAAGTGGGTCGCGATGTGCCGCGAGGACATGCCCCGGGGCACGAGCAGCCCCCGGAGCCAGCGCGCGTAGCGCTCCATGACGCCCGCGTCGCGCGTCTCCAGCGCCTGGACGAGGTAGCGCACGTGGAAGACGGCGTCCTCGCTGCCGAAGCGGCGCGCGCGGGCCTCGCCGTAGCGGGCGAACCAGAAGGGGTCCTGGTACAGGCCCTCCACCGACGCCGCCGCCAGCCGCTCGGTGCGCGCGGCCACCTCCTGGGCCAGCGCGTTCATTCCGGCACCTCCAGCAGCCGGCACGCCGTGGCCACCAGACCCCGCGCGTCCGTGCCGATGAAGGGCACGCCCAGCTCCTCCTGCACCCCGGGCGCCCACTCCAGGGCCAGTCCCCCCACGAGCAGGGGCAGCCGGGGCGCCACCGCGCGCACCGCCGCCACCGCCTCGCGCAGCGCCGGCAGGTGGAAGGTCATCGTCACCGAGAGCGCCAGCAAGTCCGGCGGCGCGCTCTTCACCTCGCGCACCAGATGCTCCACGGGCACACTCGCGCCGAGGAAGCGCACGTCGAAGCCCGCCATCTCCAGGAAGTCGCTCGCCATGCGCGCGCCCAGCTCGTGCAGCTCGCCCTCCACGCACGACACCACCACCGTGCGCCCGTTGGGGGCGTCTCGCGGCAGGTAGCGGTAGAGGTGGGACAGGGCGAGCTGGGAGATGGCCGTGGCCATGTGCTCCTGCGCCACGGAGATGATGTTCTCCTGCCACAGGCGGCCGATCTCCCACTGCGCCTTGCGGATGACCTCGGATTGCAGGGTGGCGAAGGGGATGCCGCGCAGCAGGCCCTCCTCCACCACCAGGCGCAGGGCCTCGCGGCGATTGCCCTTGAGCTGGGCGGACAGGTAGGCCTCACGCAAGGCCGTGAGCTCATCGGTCGATGGGGAGTGGGGGACGGTGATCACGGAAGGGGGCGGGGATGTCGGGGGGGGCAGCGGGCACAGGCTAGCTGGATCCCTGGGGGATGGGGGCCACGGGGGGAGTTCCTTTCCGACGACTCCCAGCAGTCAACATCGCGCACGGGCCCGATGCAGTTCCCGTGGAGCCACGCCCGCTCGCCGGGCTTGTACGCGGGCGAGCGCTCCCTGGAGCCATGGGTGGATCAGAAGAGGACGCCGGGGCAGGTGTCGAGCACGGCGCGGAGGGCCTCGGCGGTGGTGCCGCTCTCCTTCGCGAGGGTGGGGGCGTGGTAGGTGACGGCGACGGTCGCCGAGGGATCCCGGACATGGCCCGCCATGACGATGGACGAGATGTTGCCCGGCCAGGGCAGGCGCGCGAGCTCCTGGCTGCGCGGGATGGGGTCCAGCACGGTGAAGCAGGGCCACGTGGGAAAGCGCAGGGTGCTCGGATCGCAGCCCATGAAGCGGCAGCCGTCCAGGCGCGCCTCGGTGAAGTCGCAGTCCTCGATGACGCCCACGCCGAACTCCGCATAACTGCCGAACTCGGGCGAGTAGCCGAAGTCACAGCCCGACATCCGCCCCTTGAACCGGCAGCCCTTGAGCGTGGCCGAGACCCAGTCCTGATGGTTCTTGAGTTCCTGTTTCACCTCGATGGTGCAGTCGATGAAGTGGGCGCCTCGGAGGAGCAGGTTTCGCCCGCTGACCTTCAAGACCACCTCGCAGTCGCGGAGGGTGAGCTTCGGCCCGAGGAAGTAGAGCGCCCCCTTTGAGGTGAGCTGGACGCGCTCGTTCTGGAGGTCCTTGTGCTCGAGGATGACGTTTTCAAGCCATGCCATGACGTGCTCCTTGACTCAGAAGGTCAGCATCCGGAAGAACTGCTCGGTCATGCGTCTGCCATGCCGCGCCAGATTGCTCGGGGTACCGGACAGGATTCAGAAGATGACGCCGGGGCAGGTGTCGAGCACGGCGCGGAGGGCCTCGACGGTGGTGCCGCTCTCTTTCGCGAGGGTGGGGGCGTGGTAGGTGACGGCGACGGTCGCCGAGGGCGAGTGGGCATTTCCCTCCATGACGATGGGCGAGATGTTGCCCGGCCAGGGCAGGCGCGCGAGCTCCTGGCTGCGCGGGATGGGGTCCAGGACGGTGAAGCAGGGCCACTTGGGAAGGCGCAGGGTGCTCGGGTCACAGCCCATGAAGCGGCAGCCGTCCAGGCGCGCCTCGGTGAAGTCGCAGTCCTCGATGGCGCCCACACCGAACTCATCGTCGCCGACGCGCTCGGGGGAATGGCCGAAGTCACAGCCCGACATCCGCCCCTTGAACCGGCAACCCTGGAGGATGGCACTGCGCCAGGCCAGATGATTCGTCAGCTCCTGCTTCACCTCGAAGGTGCAGTCGATGAAGCGAGCGCCCAGGATGAGCAGGCGCCTCGCACTGACTTTCAGCACGAGGGTGCATTCCCTTAGCTCCAGGTTCGGACCCAGGAAGTAGAGGGAGTTCTTGTCCGTCAATTCCAGACGCTCTCCGCGAAGCTTCTTGTCCTCGATGAGGACGTTCTCCAGCCAGGCCATGGTGTGTGCTCGCTGTGTGCTCGTTGATTCAGAAGGTGAGCATTCGGAAGAATTCGCCTGTCATCCGTCGACCGTGCCGCGCCAGGTTCGATGGTGTACCCGAGAGGATTTCGTACTTGAATCCCGTGGCCACGTCTTCCACATCGACTCCCTGGCGGTTCCACTTGAGCCGACCACGAAATTGGGCGTACACCCGAGCCTCGACGAAACGACCTCGGGCCTCGCGCTCCAGGAGACGCGCCAGCCAATATTTGCCCCGTCGCTGAGCCTCCGCGATGGCGCGGCGCTCCCTGTCGGTGAACTGTGAAGTGCCCCATTCCTTCGCCGCGCGGGAGACTGCCGCCTGGAGCTGGTCGCCAACCGGGTCGGATTTCGGAATGGCCTCGGGCGAGGTGTCCCGCGGCAGGTGCCAGCGCTGGCCATTGCCCAGGAGGACCTGCCGGTTGCCGCCCCGGTGTCTCAGGTCCACGGTGACGGACGGGCCTTTTCCGGGGGCGGTGGGGCCGGTGCCTCGCTGCCGGAGTAGCACCACCGCGAGCGGTCCACCCGGCGTCGCCGCGACCAGCTCCACCGTCGCCACGGCCCGGGTGAGGGCTTCACTCGTGGCCAGGACGTCCAGCGCGCCCGCCGTCCCGGGATGCGTCTGGAGCCCCCAGCGCATCGTCGCCGCCTCGGCTCCGGGCAGCAGCTTCACGCGGGCGGCGACCTCGCCAAGGGTGCGTCCCGTGAGCGCCGCCGCGCCCAGCAGGAGGGCTCGGGCCGCGCTCTCGCCCAGGACGCGGGCATAGTCCCTGCCCGCGCCCCGCAGCTGCGAGAAGCGAGTCGCGGCATGGGCGTCGCGGGTGAGTACCGCCCAGCCCTCCACCAGCCGCCACAGCGTCTCCACGCCGAGCCAGGCCACCATCAACACGGAGAGCGCGGCGGCCAGGCCCTTCGTCACGGGCTCGGGCACCAGCCAGAGCATGGCGTACAGGCCCACGGTCCACACGAGCAGGGACACGACGGCGCGAGGGTGGGTCACCTCGTGTTCCAGCGCGCCGCGTGTCTCCTCCAAGACGCCGCCCAGGGCCAGGGCCAGCGCGAGGGTGCGCCGGTCATCCGCGCGCAGGTCCGGTCCATCGTCGAGCAGGGACAGGCAGTCGCCTCCGCCCTGGCGCTGACACCAGTGGGCGTAGTCGCGGCGCAGGGCGAGCTGGGCCTCGGAGGTCAGGGGTGTCTCGTCCAGGGGCAGCAGGGTCAGGACCCGTCCGTCGGAGACCTCCGCGAGCCATTCGCCCTCCAGCCCTCCGGCGGGCTCGGCGTGCTCGGCGGGGGTCTCCAACCATCGCCGGGCCGTCTCGCGCGGGCTCCCCGGGAGCGGACGGTCCAGACCGAGCCGTCGCAAGGCGACACGGAAGTCCTGGGGCCCTATTGGCAGGGGCTCCTCCAGGCCGCAGACGGGTTCGGCCTCCTCGACCTCCTGGGCCGTGGGGCGCTCGGGGACGGCGCGCCGGAGGGGCTGGGTCGGCACGCAGGCGCTCCACACGGTCAGCAGCAGCAGCGCCCAGGTTCCGAGGAAGCGGCGGGCGCCCTGCCACCATGGGCTCGAAGGAGTCATCGGGGGGATCTCAGAAGAGGACGTCGGGGCAGGTGTCGAGCACGGCGCGGAGGGTCTCGGCGGTGGTGCCGCTGTCCCGCGCGAGGGTGGGGGCGTGGTAGGTGACGGCGACGGTCGCCGAGGGGTCCCGGGCGTGGCCCGCCATGACGATGGACGAGATGTTGCCCGGCCAGGGCAGGCGCGCGAGTTCCTGGCTGCGCTGGAGGGGGTTCAGGAGGGTGAAGCAGGGCCACTTGGGCAGGCGCAGGGTGCTCGGGTCGCAGCCCATGAAGCGGCAGTCGTCCAGGCGGGCCTCGGTGAAGTCGCAGTCCTCGATGACGCCCACGCCGAACTCCGCGTCGCTGACGAACTCGGGCGAGTAGCCAAAGTCACAGCCGGACATCCGCCCCTTGAACCGGCAGCCCTTGAGCGTGGCCGAGACCCAGTCCTGGTGGTTCTTGAGTTCCTGTTTCACCTCGATGGTGCAGTCGATGAAGTGGGCGCCTCGGAGGAGCAGGTTTCGCCCGCTGACCTTCAAGACCACCTCGCAGTCGCGGAGCGTGAGCTTCGGTCCGAGGAAGTAGAGCGCCCCCTTGGAGGTGAGCTGGACGCGCTCGTTCTGGAGGTCCTTGTGCTCGAGGATGACGTTTTCAAGCCATGCCATGACGTGTTCCTGAACTGTTGACGCGGTGAGGTGGTCAAAAGTCCAGTTTTGCGCTGAGTTGGATGTTATACGTATCCACGGGAAAACGGTATCGGCCCGACCCGGCAGATGCTGGTCCATTGCGTTGTGTCTGACTGCTCTCTAAGCACAAAATGTGGCGTGCCACCGGTCTGTTGCCGGTGAACGGTCACGAGTTCGCATGGTCCAAACTCAAGGGATTGCTCCGGACGGCAGAGGCGCGCACCGTCACCGCACTTCGTCAGGCGGTCTAGGACGCCATGATGCTCATTTCTGCATCGGATGCGGCCCAATGATTCAAAGCCTGTGGCTTTCAGTCTCAAGCCACGTGATTTCCGCTGTCAGGTCAACGATGCTCGGGTCCGGTGGAGAAAGGGCACGGCAGCCGAAGCGGTCCAAATGACCCGACATAGCAGATTGCCTGCTATGCATTTGTTCGGCTGCTTCAGCGACCGCTAGATTACTCCGCAGCGGCAACTAGCTCTTGCGCGAGGGACTGCTCAACGTCAGGGGGCGCATCCCTCCAAAAACTTTCAAGAACGGCAACCTCGATAACGGGCGCACCTCGAATCTCTTCCTTTGCATCCTTTTCAGCGATGTCGATCTCCCTGAATTTGCTGTCGAGTTTGCGCATATGCGCATAGCTTCCTAGGTCAATCATGAACGCCTGGAATGAGCCTAGTTGCTTTTTGTGTGTGATGGCCGTGTCGAGACTGTGGATGATACGGTAATCGAAGAGACGATTGAACAGATACCTCAGATTTTCTCGTTCCTGTAACGTCTTCTCGGATATGCAAAAAACATTGCTCTTCCTGTCGAGACAGAATTGACGAATGACAAACGTCGCTCGGAGTAGCGCATCCTGCTCGCTGTGCTCGGAATCCCGTTTCATCTCTTGAATTCGATGTTGGAGATTCTGTAAGGACAATTGTCGCACATCATCTTTCCCGATGCGTGGATCGGCTTGATTGCTTACGTTCTCCAAGGCCTCAAGGAAAAGTGAGAGACAGTCCCGAGGTACTCCTCCGCCAGCGAGAATGAGGCGCCGGAAGCCGTCTCCCTTGAAGAGCTGGTCGTTGAATTCCTTCGGGGAGATTTCGGCTTTCTCCGCAAATTTGTGAAAAATATTTCGGAGTTGCTTCTCTGTCCTATGAAAATCTTGGAGCGTGAAGTCCACGTTTATGGGCTGAAAATCGTGGCGCTCCTGAACTCCAATGGGCTGGCCAGAACGCTCCGCGTAAAGATCGCTAGAGTGACGGAGTGTAGCAATTTTGAAAAATAGAGGCACGTCCTTGCACAGTCGATGAACAAAGTCAGCTATGTGTGGCTGCGCTGCTCGAGGCAGGTGGTAGAAATCGTCGAGCTCAATAAAGACCGACTTGATTTTGGTGCTGTTCTCGAACACCTCTCTGATCCTCTGCTTGAATGGAGGGATCGCGAGGTTGAGCTTCTGAAGCTTCATGTCGCTTCGTTGGTACAACTTCTCGAAACCGCTTTTGATTTGGGCCTTTTCTGCGTCTGATATGGTGAGGTCTAGGGTCTTCTCGAAGAGTTTGGTGCCAACAGTTGCAGATGAGGCCGTTTCCTGACTTGTCTCGCCAGTCTCTTTAATGCTTTGGTTGATTTCATCGGCTTCGGCCTTGAGGCGGTTGAGTTCGGCTATGATTTCTTGAACTAGTTGCCTGACGGCCCTTTTGCGACCGAACCAACCGCCGAGATTTCTTTCAAGTTCACGAAATACCGCTGTCAATATTTCGACCAATACATTGGGAAATGAATGTGTCTTGAAGTCTTCGCAGTTGAGATACACGCGCCTCGTATTCGTGGCGAGGAGCCGAGCTGAATGGTGCAGCAGCAGGGTTTTCCCGCATCCACGCCGACCGAAAACAACATGATTTTGTCGTGCGACAATATCGGTCAAGGTGTTTGAGGGGTCGATGTACTCGATATGGTCTGCCCCTCCCTGCTGCACGCGCAAGGATTCACTTATTACTACACGCAGCTTTTTGAGCTTATCCTCGTCTACCATTTTACGATGCTCCGATTGGCTGTTTGGTCGGGATCATGGGACTTCGAAGGGGAAAATCCATCAAAATACACCTGAAGTCCAAGAGTAAGGAGACTGTGTGGCGAAGGCAGGCACTTAGCCTACAGGATACGACTCCTCCGGAGACGCGGAGTCAGTGGGGGACATCTCTATGGATGGGCTCAGGCATTGGTGCCAGAAGCCAGCCAGGGGGCCAAGGACTCATCGCCCGGCGAGCGGTCCACGGGGGCCAAACCGAACGGACGCGAATGGACTCGCTCGGACAGATGGATGCCTCCTTTTCAGAGGGGAAAGGGGAAAATGGAAGCGAGCCTCTAGTCTCAAAGGAAGGCGGCTCCGCTCACAGCGGGTTGCGCCTCCTGGGCCGTGGGGCGCGCGGTGACGGCTCGCCGGAGCGACCGGGTCGGCACGCAGGCGCTCCACACGGTCAGCACCAGCAGCGCCCAGGTTCCGAGGAAGCGGCGGGCGCCTTGCCACCATGGGCTCGAAGGAGTCATCGAGCGTCATCTCAGCGCGAGGCCCGCGCGCCCGTCCACAACCCCCAAGGTTGCCCACGTCTGACCCAACAGGCTCGTTTCTCGGACTTGACTCGAAAGGTCACGTCCAGGAAGAGTCCTCCGCGAGGGAGGTGCACATGTCGAAGGAAAAGACGGAGACGGATCGCGGGCCGGGCCCGTTCCGGTTGCTCAGGCGCTGCGAGGAGGTCGACCCCCGACTGGGGCGGCTCTACGAATCATGGAACGTGGTCACCGGCAGGCCCGCCCTGACGCTGTTTCCCAACAACAGCGTCCAGTGGCAGCCCCTGCGCGCGATGCTCGGATGGCTCCACTTCTGCCCCGGGCCGGACTCGGTGTCCCTGGAGCTGGAGTGCCAGCCCGACCTCGCGCACGCCATGGATTGGGTGAACCTGCTGACGTGGCTCCACGTGGTCGGCCAGCAGGTGGAGGACAGTGTCCAGACCCAGGCGCACTTCATGGGCCAGACGCTCCCGCCGCCGGAGCCTCCGCGCGGGACCCTGCGCATGACGGAGCGGGCGTGGGGCCGGACGGGCTGGGCGCTCGCGGGCCTCTCCCTGCTGGCGTTGGGGGTGCAGACCTGGCGCCACTGGCCGGCCGCCACCGACATGGCCGCGCCGTCCGGGGAGCCCATCGGGGTGTTCCTCGCGAGCGCCCCGTCCACGGTGAAGCTGGAGAACGAGCGGGTGCCACTCGTGTCCTACCCCCTGCCGGGCAGGCCCTTCGGCGATCAGGCCGTTCCCCCCTGCGAGACCCGCAAGGGTGCGGTGGAGATCAACAGTGGGTGCTGGGTCGCGCTGGAGAAGAAGCCGCCCTGCTTCGACACCCAGGCGGAGTACCAGGGCAAGTGCTACCTGCCCGTGGCGAAGAAGGAGCAGCCGCGGCAGGCCGTGGAGCCGTAGCGCGGCCGCTCTAAGCGGCGCGGACGCCCCGCTCGGCGGGGCGTCCGGTGTCTCAGGCCTTGAAGGTGTTGCCGGCGAACTGCTGGGAGACGAACTCCCAGTTCACCAGGTTCCAGAAGGCCTCGACGTACTTGGGACGCAGGTTGCGGTAGTCGATGTAGTAGGCGTGCTCCCACACGTCGCAGGTGAGCAGCGGGGTCTCGCCGCTGGTCAGCGGGTTGCCGGCGCCGGTGGTGCTGGCCAGCGCGAGCGAGCCGTCCGCCTTCTTCACCAGCCAGCCCCAGCCGGAGCCGAAGGTGCCCACGGAGATCTTGGTGAACTCCGCCTTGAACTTGTCGAAGGAGCCGAACGTGGCGTTGATCGCGTCCGCCAGCGCGCCCGTGGGCTGACCGCCGCCGTTGGGCGACAGGCAGTGCCAGTAGAAGGTGTGGTTCCACACCTGGGCCGCGTTGTTGAAGATGCCACCGGAGGAGGCCTTGATGATCTCCTCCAGGCTCTTGCCCTCGAACTGGGTGCCGGGGATGAGGCCGTTGAGGTTCACCACGTAGGTGTTGTGGTGCTTGTCGTGGTGGTACTCCAAGGTCTCCTTGGAGATGTGCGGCTGCAGGGCGTCGTGGGCGTACGGCAGCGGCGGCAGTTCGAAAGCCATGGGGTTCTCCTGATCTGGTTGGTCGCGGTGGGCGCGAAGTTCCACCTTATAAACGCCTCGTCGGGCACCCGCGAGTCGTAATTCGGGCGGCGCCCGTCCCGGCGCGTGGACCGTTTGCGAGAGGACTCACGCGAGGGGGCGGGCCGCCGGGGCCGCCGGGAGCACGAGGGTGACGGTGGTGCCCACGCCCTCGTCGCTGTGGAGGGTGAGGGTGCCGCCATGGTCCTCCACCACGCGGTGGCACACGGCGAGCGACAAGCCCCGGCCCGTCCACTCCTGTTTGGTGGTGAAGAAGGGGTTGAAGATGCGGTCCAGGTGCTCGCGGGCGATGCCCCGGCCCGTGTCCCGGAGCTCCACGCGCACCAGCTGCGTGTCCACCACGCGCGTGGCCAGCGTCAGCGTGCGCTCGGGCCGGTCCTTGAGGGCGTTGAGCGCGTTGCACAGCAGCCGGGCGAAGACGTCGCCCAGGGCCTGGGTGTCGCCGAGCACCCGCGCCTCGCCCGGGTGGAACTGGCAGTCCACGCGCACGCCGCCCCGGACGAGCTCCGCGTCACGTGTGTGCAGCGCTTGTTGGAGCACCCGGTGCAGGTCCAGCGCCTGGCGGCCCCGGTGCTGGCGCTCGGAGAGCAGTTGCAGCTCGCGCACGATGCCGGCGATGCGTTGGGCCTGCTGCTGCACCGCGGTGAGCATCCGGTGCGGGTCCTCGGCCGGCGGCAGGTCCAGGAGCACGAGCTGCACGTTGCCGAGGATGGCGGCCAGCGGGTTGTTCATCTCGTGCGCCATGCCGGCCGCCAGGTCCCCCATGGCGGCCAGGCGCTGGCTGCGCGAGAGCTGGTCCTGGGCCTCGCGCAGCTCGCGGGTGCGCTCGTCCACCTGGGTCTGGAGCTGGCCGTTGAAGCGCACGAGCTCCTCGTGGGCCCGCTGCAGTTCCTGGCCCATGTCGTTGAAGGCGCGCGCCAGGTCCCCGAGCTCATCCGCGCGTTCGGGGGGCAGGCGGTGGGTAAGCTCTCCTCGGGCGAGCGCCCGCGCGCCGTCCGCGAGCCGGGCGATGGGCCGGGCCAGGGCCCGCGCGAGCAGCGGCGCCAGGACGAGCACTCCGAGCAGCGCGAGCTCCAGCACGCCGAAGGAGCCCCGGGCGAGCGCGAGCAGGGGCGCGAGGGCCTCGTCCCGGGGCCGCGCCACCACGGCCACCCACCCCAGCTCCGGCACCGGGCTGTAGGCGGCGAGCCACGCCTGGCCCCCGTCCTCGTACGTGCCCAGGCCGGGGGCCCGGGCGCCCACCACCGGGGGCAGGCGCGCCGAGAAGTCCGCCGACGCCCGCTCGTGCGCCTCGTCGCCGTCCAGCAGCAGCCGCCCGCGCGCGTCGAGCAGGAAGGCGCGCTCGGCGCCCGCGCCCCGCCGGGAGCCCGCCCCGAGCCGCGCGGACAGCTCCTCCAGGCCCAGCTCCGCGGCCAGTCCCCCGCCCGCGTCCCGGGGCGAGCGCGCCACCACCACCACGGCGGGGCGCTGGCGGGTGGCCGTGAGGTAGGGCGGGGAGACGGCGTGGGCCTCACCCGGAGGCAGGCGCGCGAGCACGTCCACGGCCCGGCGCCGGAAGTCCGCCACCTCGGCGGCGGAGACGGTGTCGTGGCGGCGGAACTGGGGCTCGCGCCGCGCGAAGGCCTCGGCATCGTCCACGAAGACGCTCGCCGTCATCCCCCCGCCCGCGTCGAGCAGGCCCACGAGCGCCAGCCGCTCGCGGCGCAGGAAGACGCGGGTGAGGAACTCCTGGGTGTCCGCGGGGCCCAGGGCCCAGGGGTCCTGGTGCACGAGCGCCCCTTCCAACTCCGCCGCCACGGTGCGCACGTGCGCCCGGGCGTGCTCCGCCTCGGCGAGCGCCGTGCGTTGGTGTTGGCTGGCCACCGCCTCGGACAGGGCGCTCTCCGCGCCCCGGTAGGTGAGCCACCCCACCGCGCCCGTGGGCAGCGCGGCGGTGGCGATGAGCACGAGGAGCAGTCGGGTGCGGATCCGCATGGGGCGTGCTCCGGGGGTTCACGGACAGCTCGTCTGGAGGGACAGGTCGAGCGTGCCCTGCTTGTCCGCGTCGGCCGTGTCCCGCGCGGTGAGCGTCACGCCCGTCCGGGGCGCGCGGATTTCGTTGAGGCTCAGCTGCAGCCAGGTGCGGCCCGAGACGAAGGGCGCCGTCTCGCCGGGGCTCGGCGTGCCCCGGGGCGCGACGGACAGGCGCGCCTTGCCCGTGTAGCCGGGCACGCGGTTGCCCCAGGCATCCCGGGCCATCACGCCGAGCGACCAGTGGTCGGTCTCGGTGATGCACGCGGGGCCCGTGAGCGCGTAGCCGGCGAAGGGCCCGGCCTGGACGGTGAAGGCCTTGGCCTGCTGGCCCTTCACGCCGCCCGCCTCCACGGTGAGGCGCGTGGGCACGTGGGCCCGGGTCAGGGTGACGGAGACGTGGGCCGTGCCCTGGAAGCTCGCGAAGCGGGTGGGGGTGAGGCCCAGGTCCTCGGGGCCCTCGGTGCCGAGCGTGAGGTCGTGCACGTCCTCGGTGGGGTTGCCCCACGCGTCCACGGCGGACAGGCGCACGGGGAAGGCGCCGCCCGCGGTGGGCGCGACCGGGGTGTCCTCCACGAGCAGCCGCCGGGTGGGGCCGGGCCGCACGGTGAAGCCGCCCGTGGTGGCGCTCAGTCCGGGGGGGCCCTCGCCACTCTCCTCCTCCAGCACCAGGTGCGTCTCGCGCACGGCGGCGGTGAGCGTGACCCGGAGCGTCGTCGTCCCGACGAAGGTGCCGCTGGTGGTGGGGCTCAGCGCGCCCTTGGGCACGCCCGGCGCGGCGAGCGTCACCGACAAGGGCGTCTGGGCGCGGTGGCCAAAGCGGTCCAGGGCCTCCAGCGTGAGGGCGAAGGGCTCGCCGGCGCGCACGGGCCCCTCCACGTCCGTCACCCGCAGGCGCACCGGGGGGCCGGGGCTCACCCCGAGCGGCGCCGACGTGCCCCGGACTTCCGGCTGGTGGGGATCCCACACCCCGAGCGACTGGGGGCGGGCCTGGCGGAAGAGGGCGGTGAACGAGGCCCGGCCGTCCACCAGGGCGAGGGCGCCGGGGGTGAAGTCCGCGTCCGTGGGCTGGGTGCCCAGGAGCACCGGGCCGGTGTAGTCGGTGGGGTTGTCCCAGGCGTCCACCGCCTGGAGGGTGAAGGGCTCGGGCTCGCCCACGCGCGCGGGCCCCATGTGCTCGCGCAGCACCTCGAAGCGCCGGGTGGGCCCGGGCACCACGGACAGGCGCTGGTCATCCGGCCGGAGCGTGGCGAGGGTGTCCCGGTTGATGGCGTGGGCGCTCAGGCGCACCTGGGTCGCGACGCGCGTGTCCCGGTAGACGAGGGGCAGTCGGCCCTCGGTGCGGCCGAGCAGCAGGGTGAGCGCCGGGTGGAAGGGCTCGTCCAGGGTGCGCGCCAGGCCCCCCGAGGGCGCGTCGGTGCGCAGCTCCACGCGCACGCCGGTGAGGGGCAGGGCCGCGGGGCCGCCGGTCGCGTCGAGCACCTCCAGGGCGAGCGCCACGGGGGTGCCCGCCTGGAGCGGCGCGAGGGGCAGCCGGGTGAAGCGCACCTGATCCGGGGGCCCGAGCTGGCCCACGGCCACCGTCTGGGTGATGGGGGGCAGGCCCAGGCTGCTGCCCTCCAGCGTGTGGTAGCCGGGCGTGGTGTCCCGGTAGATGAGGTTGCCCCCGCTCTCGCCGGGCGCGAGCGTCAGCTCCATCACGGCCAGGGGCTCGCCGCCCCCGAGCGGCGTGAAGCGGCCCGTGGCCGAGTCGCTCGTGAGGCGCACCGTGCGCGGCCGGGATGTGGGCGAGGGCCGGTCCTCGCCGTCGCGCAGCTCGATGCGGATGGGCTCGCTCCACTCGCCCGTGTGCGCCGAGCGCATGGAGGTGACGAAGACGAGCCGGTGCACGTCCCGGTCCACCACCTCGAAGCCGCCGGAGAGCGTGGTGCGCTGGCCCCGGGCGTCGGTGACGGTCAGGTCATGGCGGCCCGGAGGCAGGTGGGCGGGCAGCGTGGCCTCGAGCACCTCGCGCGACAGGAAGCGCACGTCGCGGACGTCCTCGCCGCCCACGAGGACCTGGAACTGGTTCTCCAGCGTGGGCGGCGCGTCCGAGTCCAGGTCCACGCGCAGCTCCGGCGCGAAGTGGCCCCCCAGGCGCACGCGCGTCACCGTGCCGTAGTCGGCCCGGGCGGGCACGACGGTGTCCAGCCGCGGGGGCTCCGGCGCCGAGCCGCACGCGAGCACCACGGCGAGCAGGGGAAGCAGGGTGCGCATGGGGTCTCTCCGGAAGGGGGCGGCCCGAGGGCCTAGAGTTCGAAGCGGTAGCCGAGCGAGACGGAGGGACCGCCCACGGGGCCCTGGAAGACACTGGCCGCGGGCAGCCGGGCGAGGCCGTGGCGCGCCTGCACCAGGAGGGCGCCCGTGCCCAGGCTCCAGGCGAGGCCCACCCGGGCATGGCCGCCGAGGACGGGGGTGAGCTGCTGCTGACGGCTGGACTCCAGGCTCAGGTGCCAGTCGAGGTGCACGAGGTGCGCGTCCAGCCCAGCGCCCACGTAGGCCGAGAGCGAGCGGGTGAGGGGCAGACGCCAGCGTCCGCCCAGGGACAGGGTGGAGGTGAGGGCCCGGGCGGTGAGGGAGAAGGGCTCGCGCGCCGCGCTCTCGCCCTGGAGGGACAGGCCCCCGTAGGCCACCTGGAGCGCGGCCGTGGCGGCCAGCCGTTCGCCGAGCGCATAGGGGCTCACGTCCGCCTCCACCTCCAGGGCGGGCTGCACGCGCGCGCCGAGGGTCCCCTGGGCCCCGAGCCGCACGGAGAGGCCCCGGGGCGTGCGCGGCTCCAACTGGAGCCGGGTGTCCGCGCGGGCTTCTCCCACCCGGGCGAGCAGCGTGGCGGTGCCGCCCTCACACCGCGTGGGCGCGTGGTAGCGGGTGACGAACTCCCCGGGGCCCAGCGCCGCCACCGGCTCGAAGCCGCCGTGCTCGGCCTGGGTGCCCACCGCGCGCAGGTCGATGGGCACGCCGTCGAGCGGATTGCCCTGGGCGTCCTGGACGACGAGGTGCACGCGGGCGCTGTCCTCGCCATCGCACCGCACGGGCCGCGCCTCGGCGCCCACGCGCAGCCGGGCGGGCGGGCCGGGCACGAGCCGCACCGGGGTGCTCGTGCTCGCCGCGTCCCAGCGGGCCTGGACGAGCGCTTCCCCGGCGCGCGTGTCGGCCACGTACTCCACGCGCGCCCGGCCGCCCTGGGTGCGCACGGTGGCGGGCACGGCGCCGAGCGGGGTGGACAGGGCGAGCTCCGTGCCGTCCGGCGCGAGCTGGCCCTCCGCGTCCCGGGCCGTCACCTGGAGCATGAGGCGCGTGTGGCCATCGGCGGGCAGCGTGTGCGCGGAGGCCTCGAACTGGAGGCGGGGCGGCACGCGCAGGGTGAGCCCGAGCGTGGCGGACGGGGTGCCCTCGAGCAGGGCGGTGAGCTGGACGCCGCCGCCGCCATGGGGGGCGCGGTAGCGGGCCAGGTAGGTACCATCCCCCCGGTCCTGGGGCGGAGACACCTGGCCGCGCGAGGCCTGCAGGCGCACGGCCTGTCCCGGCAGGGCCCGCCCGCGCTCGTCGCGCACGTGCACGGTGAGGTCCGTGCCCGAGTCCCCATCCGCCAGCACCTCGTGGGCGGAGGCCTCCAGGCGCAGCACGGGCCGCACGCCGGGCCGCAACTCCAGGCGCGCGGTGGCGGACACGCCGTCCCCGCTCGCCGTGAGCACGGCCTCGCCCGGGGTGGGGCGGGCAAAGGGCACGAAGGGGCCCACCTGGACGCCGGGGGCCACGGCCTGGGGCTCCCACGTACCGCCCGAGCGGGTGAAGACGGGCGGGGTGCGCGCGGGCGCGCCCTGGGCCTCCACGCCGAAGGCCCACACGCGCACGCCCCGCTGGCCCGAGGCCTCGACGCCGTCCGCCTCGGGCAGCAGCACCAGCGCGGCGCGCGAGGCCACGGGCAGGGGCCAGGGGCGCTCCTGGGTGGGCTCGCCGGGCACGGTGGACAGGAGCGTGGCGTGGGTGTGGCCGGGCACGAGCAGCACGGGCACCTCGGCCTGGCCGGTGGTGTCGGCGCGCACGGGGCCATGGAGGCGCTCGCCGATGCGCACCTCCACGCGGCTCAACGGCGGCAGGCCGGACAGGGGCAGCACCTGCTGACGCCGCGTCTCCAGCACCACGGTGGCGTGGGCGCCGGTGGACGGGGACACGGCGGCGCACAGGATCGGGGCGAGCGTGTCGGCCGGGGGCGCCACGTAGGGGGCCTGGAGGGTGTCCGGCGAGACGCGGGTGGGCGCGTGCACCTGGCCCGCGCTGCACGCCAGGCGGGTGTCGTCGGGCAGGCCCGTCAGGGTGAGGGTGGCGCGCCCATCCCGTCCGGCGAGCAACTGGCGCGGCGAGGCCTCCATGCGCGGCGAGGCCTGGCCCGTGCCCGGCGCGAACAGGCCGCCCAAGAGCGGGGCGCTGGCGACCAGCGCCCCGACGACGCGCCTCGCGCCTGCCTTGACGGGTGCTCGCGCGTGGGTGTGCCCCACCATCCGGATTCATCCCCCCCCTGCCCGGGTGAACGGGCGGGGGCAGGATACCGGCTCGCCCGCGCCGTGCGCTCCAGTGCCGCGGCGAGTGATGGCCGGGGGACGGCTCCGGAGCGGGAACTCCGGAGATTCAACAGTTACTTGCCCTCGAGCACCCGGTTGACGCTCAGGCGCGTGGCGGTGCCCGCCGGGCCGGCGTTGGGGACCTTGATGAGGGTGGCCTCCACCTTGAGGCCGCGGCTGCCGTCGTGGGTGGACTCCAGCATCCGGTCGCGCTGCGCGTCGGTGGCGCCGAGCGCGGCCAGGTCCAGGTCGGTGATGGGGATGCCCTCCTCGTCGGGCTTGTCCACGCGCCGGGCGATGAAGCTCGGGCAGGGCGCGGCCATGCAGCGCACGCCGCTGTCCTTGACGTAGTAGGTGGCCTTGCCCTCGGCGGCCATGCCTTCCCCGGCGGTGGCGGGCGTGCCCCCGGACTCCGCGCTCGGCATCTCCGGCGTCTGGCCGGGCGCGGTCTCCAGCTTCTCGCCGGGCGCGGCCTCCATCTTCTGGCCGGTGGCGGCGGGCGTGCCCCCGGACTCGGCGGCGGGCGCCGACGGGGTGTTGGCCGCGGGACGCGGGTTGGAACTGCACCCGGCGAGCAGGCCCAGGGCGAGGGAGGAGGCGAGAAGCAGGGGACGGGGAGACGGCATGGCGACGGACTCCGAGGCAAGACTCACTCCCAGTCTCGCCGCCTCCGGGGGTGGATGCCACTTCCCGTGTTCGCCCGGGTTTCACAGGAGGGAGTCTCACTGGACGGCGGCGCACGCTCCCAGCCACGGCCGGGCGGGAAGCGTTGACACGCCCCGCCCTCACTTCCAGCATCCGCCCCATGAAGAACCTGCCCCCCGGTGGATCTCGCTTCGCGGGCCTCGTGCTCGCCGCCTTCTTCGTGACGTTCGTGAGCGCCGGCTGTGGAGGCGATGCCTCGGCCCGGTGTGGGGACGGTGCCCGCCAGGCGGCGGAGGCGTGTGACGACGGCAACACGCTGGACGGCGATGGCTGTTCGGCCACCTGCGGCGCCATCGAGGAGGGCTGGGCGTGTGACACGCCGGGCCAGGCGTGCGCGCGCACCACGTGCGGCAACGGGACGCTGGAGAACACCGAGGCGTGTGACGACGGCAACACGGCCACCGGGGACGGGTGCGACACGCGGTGCTTCGTGGAGCGCGGCTGGACGTGCCTCGTGCCGGGCGGCCGGTGCCAGGCGGCGGCGTGCGGGGACCTCGTCATCGCCGGGGACGAGGAGTGCGAGGACGGCAACGCCGTGGCGGGCGACGGCTGCGGCGCCACGTGCCGCCTGGAGCCGGGCTTCAAGTGCTCGGAGGGCGTGGGCGTGGCGTGCGTGCGCACGGTGTGCGGCGACGGCATCGTCGAGGGCACCGAGGAGTGCGACGACGGCAACACGTCGCTCGGCGACGGCTGCTCGACCGCGTGCACGCGCGAGCCCCGGTGCGTGAACGGCACGTGCGAGAGCCGGTGTGGGGACGGCGTGCTCCTGTCCAACGACCCCTCGGAGGAGTGCGATGACGGCAACACGCGCGCCAACGACGGGTGCTCGCCCACGTGCAAGTTCGAGCCGGGCTTCGCGTGCCAGCCGGTGGAGGCCGCGGCGCCGGAGAAGGTCTCCATCCCGGTGGTGTACCGGGACTTCCGGGGCTACGACCTGCCGGCGGCCAATGGCCTGCCGCGGGGCCACATCGACTTCGAGAACAAGAACGGGGTGGAGCGCGGCATCTGCGGGCCGCTCTACGCGTCGTTGAGCGGGGACGGCAAGCCCGTGTACGCGAAGGAAGGCGTGGCGAGCAACACCACGCACGGCCGGGCGGCGTTCGACCAGTGGTACCGGGACACGCCGGACGTGAACAAGACGGTGGCGGGCACGCTGGAGTTCCTGCGCCAGGGCACCTCGCGCTCGTACGTGTTCGACAACAAGACGTTCTTCCCGCTCGACACCGCGGGGTGGGTGGCGCTGGGCCAGGAGCCCCTGCGCACCGCGGGCCAGCACAACTTCAGCTTCACGAGCGAGGCGCGCTACTGGTTCGAGTACAAGGGCAGCGAGGTGCTCAACTTCCTGGGGGATGACGACCTGTGGGTCTTCATCAACGGCCGGCTCGCGCTGGACATCGGCGGCGTGCACGGGGCGGAGGCGGGCACCATCACCCTGAAGGATCACGCCACGGGCCTGGGCCTGCGGGTGGGCGGCATCTACGAGGTGGTGGTGTTCCAGGCCGAGCGGCACACCTCGGCGTCCTCGTACACGCTGACGCTCACGGACTTCGTGGCGCGCCGCACCGAGTGCACGTCCCTGTGCGGCAACGGCACGCTGGACCCCGGCGAGCAGTGCGACGAGGGCGCCAACAACGGCCAGGGCGAGTGCTCGCGCACCTGCACCCGGGGCCCGCGCTGCGGCGACGGCATCGTGCAGCCCGAGGCGGGCGAGCAGTGCGACGACGGCAACCGGGTGGGCGGGGACGGCTGCGACGCCGTGTGCCGGGTGGAGATCAACTGAGGGCGCTGTCCCACATCCACCCATGGTGCTAAGTCCCTGAATTCGGACGGGTTGGGGGGTGGACAGGCTGTCGATTTGGAGTGACGTGGGACGTCACATGCGTTGACGGTTGGAGGGGGGCGGGCTACATCCGGGAGGACGGCGGTCTCCGGGCCGCCCCCCCTTTCCGACCCCCCGGCACTCCAAGGTCTCCGAGATGGAATTCCGCATCGCCGCCGATGAGCTGAAGAAGGCCCTCTACCGCGCCCAGGGCATCGTGGAGCGCAAGACGACGATGCCCATCCTGGCCAACGTGCTGCTCACCGCGCACAAGACGGGCGTGACGGTGACGGCGTTCGACCTGGAGATCGGCATCGTCTCCGAGCACGCCGCCGAGGTCATCAAGCCGGGCGCGGTGACGCTGAGCGCCAAGTACGTCTTCGACATCGTGCAGAACCTGCCGGACGCGCAGGTGACGCTCAAGAAGCTGGCCAACAACTACGTGGAGATCACGAGCGGCCCGGCGCACTTCAAGATCGTCGGCACGGCGCCCGAGGAGTACCCCAAGCTGCCGCGCGAGGAGAGCGCGCCGCTCGTGCAGGTGACGGGCAACACGCTCCTGGAGATGATCAAGAAGACGCAGTTCGCCATCTCCACGGACGAGACGCGCTACATCCTCAACGGCGTGTTCTTCGAGCCGCAGCCGGGCGGCAAGGTGCGCATGGTGGCCACGGACGGCCACCGCCTGTCGCTGGTGGAGCGCGAGCTGGCCGGGGACTTCAAGCTCAAGAGCGGCGTCATCATCCCGCGCAAGGGCCTCATGGAGCTCAAGCGCCTGCTCGACGAGGCGCCGGACGCCGAGTGCCACCTGGGGTTCGCGGAGAACTCGGCGCTGTTCAAGAAGACGGGCCTCACCATGGTGATGCGGCTCATCGACGGGCAGTTCCCCGAGTACCAGCGCGTCATCCCCAAGGAAGGGGACAAGGCGGTGCTGGTGCCCAAGACGCGCCTGCTCGAGGGCCTCAAGCGCATCGCGCTGCTCAGCGCGGACAAGAGCTACGCGGTGCGCATCGGGCTGGCGGAGAACCAGCTGCTCATCACGGCGAACAACCCGGACCTGGGCGAGGCCAAGGACGCGCTGGACATCGCGTACCGGGGCGCGGGCATCACCATCGGCTTCAACGCGCGCTACCTCATCGACGTGCTGGGCGTGACGGACACGGACGAGGTGGCGTTCGAGCTGGGCGACGAGCACAGCCCGGGCGTGCTGCACGCGCCGGGCGATCGCAGCTTCACGGCGGTCGTGATGCCCATGCGCGTCTGAGCCGCTGAGTGGGTGGAGTGACTTCCCAGCCAGCGCCCGTGGCCGCGTCGCGCGACCACGGGTTGGATCGTGCCCGGGCCGTGGCGGTCATCGCCATGGTGATGGGGCACACGTTGGACGCGGTGTTGAAGGACACGGCCCGTCAGACGACGGGCATGCTCGTGTACTGGTCCTTCCGCGCGGTGACGGCGCCCCTGTTCCTGTTCGTGGCGGGGTGGGCGTTCGCCACCACGGTGCGGCGCACGGGCCTGGGCGGCCCGCGGCTCTTGCGGCGCTACCTGCCGCGGGTGGGGCTCCTGCTCTTCTGGGGCTATCTCCTGCGCTGGCCGGGCTGGGGCCTGCCGGCCTTCTTCGCGGGAGACCCAAAGGTCTGGCGGCACTTCCTGGCCTTCGATGCGCTGCATGGCGTGGCGGGGGCGCTGCTGGTGGGCGCGCTCGTGCTGGCGGCGGTGCGTCCCCCGGCCGCGCGGCTGGCGGTGCTGGGCGGCCTGGCGCTGCTCGTTCCGTGGGTGTCGCCCTGGATGCGCGCGGCGGTCAACGGGGGCCCCCTGCCCCTGGCGCTGACGCAGGCCCTGGCGGGCATCACGTCCGCCTTCCCGCTGTTTCCCTGGTCCGCGTACTTCCTCATGGGCGGGGTGACGGGGCTGGCGCTGGGCGAGGTGAAGCGGGCCCCGCACTGGCTCGTGTTGTGCGCCGGGGGCACGGGCCTGCTCGCGCTGCTCACGCTGCGGGGCGAGGCCCCCGGGGCGGGGGACCTGCCGCTGGTGCTCTGGCGCCTGGGGCTCGTCGCCGTGGTGGCGGGGCTCGCCATGCGGCTGCCGGCGCGGCTGGATGGACTGCTCGGGCCGGTGGGCCGCGCCTCGCTCTGGGTGTACGTGGCGCACCTGCCGCTGGCCTATGGCTGGTCCACCCTGCCGGGCCTGGCCTCCCGGGTGGGCCGCACCCAGGACGCCCTGCCCGCGTTGGGCCTCGCGCTGGGCGTGCTGGCGATCTGCCTGGCCGTCACCCTTCCCCTCAAGAAGGCCTATGGCGCATGGCGCAAACGCGCGAAGGCGCCACCGGGGGTGTCCCATCCCCGGGATTCCCAGGACATGATAAAATGACTCGAAGGGTCGCGCGGCGGGGCCGCGGTGGAAAGGCCTTGAGAGTCTCATGAGGTCGTATCGAATCGCCGTGCTGCTCGGCGTGGCCCTGGCCGCGCTGGGGCCCGCCGCGAGCTGGGGCGCGGAGCCTCCGGGCCGGGTGAACTTCCGGAGCTATGGCGCGGAAGCGGGCATCCAGAACCAGGACATCACGTGGCTGACCCAGGACGCGGAGGGCTTCGTGTGGGCCTGCGCCGCGGACGGGGTGTACCGCTTCGACGGGGCGCGCTTCGACCGCTTCGGCAAGGAGTCCGGCCTGCCGTCGATGGCCGTGGCGGACGCGACGCTCGACGAGAAGGGCCGCCTGGTGCTGGTGACGCGCGCGGGCGTGGTGCGCTGGGACGGCGGACGCTTCGTGGCGCTGTCCATGGAGGGCGTGGGCGGGGGAGTGGGGACCCTGCGGGTGGACTCGCGCGGGCGCCGGTGGGTGGGCAGCGAGCAGGGCCTCTTCATGGAGGGGGCGGACGGACGGTTCGTCCCGGCGCCCGGCTGGCCCGGCGGCCCGGTGTACGGGATGTGGATGGACCCCTCGGACGCGCTCCAGATCATGGGGGACAAGCGCCTGTTGAGCCGGGAGCCCGAGGGGACGTGGACGGTGTACGACGTGCCGGGCACGCCCCACGCGGCCTCGTCGGCCCTGGCGCGGGACGGACAGGGGCGGTTGTGGGTGGGGGGCCTGGGGTGGCTGGCCATGCAGCCGTGGCCGGGCGCGGCGCTGGAGGACCGCACCGCGCTGCTCAAGGGCATGTCGGGGGCGGGCAACCGCCTGCGGGTGGGGCGCCGGGGGCAGTTGATGGTGCCCAACAACAACGGCCTCCTGGAGGTGGAGGGCGAGCGCGCGGGGCTGCGGCGGCTCGGCCTGCCCGAGCGCATCGCGCGCATGTGGGACGTGCTGGAGGACCGGCAGGACACGCTCTGGGTGGCGAGCATGGGCGTCAACCGGGCGCTGGGCCGGGGCCTGTGGACCGTGCATGACGTGAGCACGGGCCTGCCGGCGAGCATGACGTGGAGCTCGCTCCGGGACCGGGCGGGGACCCTGTGGGTGGGCACGGACAAGGGGCTGTCCCACGGCACGGCCACGAAGTGGGAGCCGGTGCCGGGGCTGGCCGACTACGCCATCAAGGCCCTGGTGGAGGCGGAGGACGGGAGCCTCTGGGTGGCGGGGACGCCGTCGGGGCTGCACCACTACACGCCGCGCACGGGGGCGCTGCGCACGTTCGGCGAGGAGTCCGGCTACTTCGCGCGCTACACCTTCAAGCTGCTGCGGGCGCGGGACGGGACGCTGTGGGCGGCCACCACCTCGGGGCTGCTGCACGGCGTGCCCAAGCCCGGGGGCACGTGGTCCTTCGCGCCCGCCATGCCGGACGCCGCGCGCTCGAGCGTGGTGGGGCTGGATGAGGACGCCCGGGGGCGCATCTGGACCACGGGCACGGGCCTGTTCGTGCGCGAGCCCGAGGGCTTCCGGCGCATGGGCAAGGAGCACGGGCTCCTGGACGATCACGTGCGCCACCTGATCGTGCGCCGGGACGGACGGCTGTGCGTGTCCTACCGCGAGCCCCTGGGCGTGAGTTGTTTCACCTACCAGGAGGGAGGCCAGCTCACCGGCATGTCGCACCTGAGCCGGAGCACGGGCCTGCACAACGACGTCATCTACCAGCTCGGCGAGGACGCGGCGGGGCGGCTGTGGGTGGGCACGGGGGCGGGGGTGATGTTGGTGGGCGACACGGGCCCGCTGGAGCACTTCGACTCGACGGATGGCGCGCCGGGGGACGACTTCAGCGGCAACGCCTTCATGGCGGAGCCGGATGGCACGGTGTGGGTGGGCACGTCCAATGGACTGGGGCGCTTCGAGGGCGCGCGCTACACGGGGGCGCCGCCGCCGCCGCGCGTGGTGCTGTTGGAGACGCACCTGGGCCCGCGCACGTTTCCCCGTCCGCCGGCGCAGGGGCTGGAGACGGGCTCGGACGACACGGGGCTGGAGGTGCACTTCGCCGACCTGGGCGCCATCGACGAGGGGGCGCTGGAGCACCAGGCGCGCTTGGAGGGCCTGGACACGTGGCATCCGGTGCCGGGGCGGTGGGTGCAGTACAGCGGGCTGCCGCCGGGCGCCTATCGCTTCGAGATGAGGGCGCGCCACGGGCGGGGCGAGTGGGGCGCGGTGGTGGGCTTTCCCCTGCGGGTGCTGCCGCCGTGGTGGGCGACGTGGTGGGCGCTGGGGTTGTGGGGGGTGCTCCTGGGGCTGGCGGGCGCGGGGGTGGTGCGCTGGCGGAGCGTGGCCCTGCGGCGGCGCAACCTGGAGCTGGAGCGGCTGGTGGAGGCGCGCACGGTGGAGCTCGCCCGGGAGCGCGAGAAGGTGGCGCAGGCGGAGAAGCTCTCGGCGATGGGGCAGCTCATGGCGCGGCTGTCGCATGAGATCAACAATCCGCTCACGGCCATCCACAACAACCTGCCGCCGGTGCGCGAGTACTTCGAGCAGCAGGCGGAGGCGCTGGCGCGCTGTCGCGCGGTGCTGTCCGAGCGGCCCGAGGGAGCGGAGGAGGTGGCGCGGTGGTGGAAGGAGCTGGACCTGGAGTTCGTGCTCAAGGACACGCCGGAGGCGCTGGAGGCGATGCGCTTCGCCACCGAGCGCATCCGCTCCATCCAGGCGGACCTGCGGGCGTTCCTGCGCGGGGAGCGGCCGCGGCTGGAGCGGGGGGACATCAACCGCACGGTGAATGACACGGTGGAGTTCGTGCGGCGCTCGCTGCCGCCGGGCACGCGGGTGGACGTGTGGTGCGGGGAGGTGCCGGACGTGCCCTTCCACGCGGGGCAACTGGGGCAGGTGCTGCTCAACCTCTTGCGCAACGCCCTGGACGCGGTGGGCGAGGGGGGCGCGGTGCGGGTGAGCACGCAGGTGCGCGAGGGCCGGGTGGAGCTGGTGGTGGCGGACGACGGCCCGGGGATTCCGCCCGAGCTGCGCTCGCGCATCTTCGAGCCGTTCTTCACCACGAAGGACGTGGGGCAGGGCTCGGGGCTGGGCCTGGCCATCTG
Organism: Archangium primigenium; assembly: GCF_016904885.1. Classification (NCBI taxonomy): domain Bacteria; kingdom Pseudomonadati; phylum Myxococcota; class Myxococcia; order Myxococcales; family Archangiaceae; genus Melittangium; species [Archangium] primigenium. The sequence goes on along the minus strand of NZ_JADWYI010000001.1, from coordinate 361,598 downwards.
CCGGCAGATCATCGCGGAGAACCACGGCGGCACGCTCGAGTTGGACGAGTCGGTGCCGCGGGGCGCGTGCTTCCGGGTGGGGATTCCGCTCGACTAGGCGCGCGGGGCGCGCAGCTCCTCGAGCTCCTGGCGCAAGAGCCAGTCCTCGGGGAAGGCGGTGGTGGCGCGCGAGAGCTGCTCCAGCCGCTTGGTGTCGAAGGCGTGGGACTCCCGCAGGGCGCGCACCTCGCGGTAGAGGGCGGCGAGCGGGGTGGGCAGGGCGGAGGCCTTGCGGGCGCGGGCCTGGGACTCGCCCTCGCCCTCGGTGAAGGCGTTGAGCTCACCGAACCAGTGATCCCAGGCGGCGGGATCGGCGGGGCCGCCGGCGACGGAGGGCAGGCCGGCGGAGAGGAAGAGCTGGGCCACGTTGGGCAGGTCCAGGGTCTGGCCGGCGAGGGTGCCGCGCAGGTTGAGCACCTCGCCGCCGCCCACGGCGAAGCCCTCGAGGGTGAGGCCGCTCGGGAGCGTCACGCGGAAGTCGCCCTGCTCCGGGAGCGAGCCCTCGCCAAAGGCGACGAGCGCGAGCCCGGACCACGGCTTGCCCTGGGCCTGGCCGCCGCGCGAGAGCAGGACGGGCCCCTCCAGGCGGACGAGGGCGGTGGAGAGCCCCTCGGCCACGGGGTGCGGGCCCGGGAGCGCCTCGACGACGCGGCCGGTGAGCTCGCGGCCATCGGCGAGGACGAGGTGGTTGACGGTGCGCGCGCGCAGGGCCTCCTGGAGGCCGTGGTCGCCGCCGCGCTTGAAGGCGAGCGTGGACTCGAAGGCCTCGAGCACCTCGAAGAGGTGTTCGAAGTCCCGGGCGACGAAGAGCTGGGGCTGCATGCGGGTGATGTCGTACTCGGTGTCGGCGCACGAGGCGTCCAGGGGCACCTTCCTCACCTCGGAGGTGAAGCAGTGCCGGGCCTCGCCGATGCTGGAGAGCAGGCCGGCGCCGTAGATGCGGGGCGCGTCGAGCGCGCCGATGAGGCCGTACTCGGCGGTCCACCAATAGAGGCGCGAGGCGCGGGTGCTCTCGCTGACGTAGCGGCGGCTCTGGTTGGCGGCGTGGAGGCGGGCCTCGGCGTGCTGGACCTCGGCGGGCGTGGCGGTGGGGTCCTCCTTGACGATGCTCAGGTGGCGGATGGCCTGGAAGACGGCCTCGTCCTCGATGGTGGAGATGGCCTTGAAGCCCACGAGGCCGCAGCGCTTGAGGTACTCGGCGTAGCGGGCATGGGCGAGGATGGGGGCGTGGCCGGCGCTCTCGTGGACGATGTCGGGCGCGGGGGTGTACTGGATGTGCTCGTGGGTGCGGATGTCGGCGGCGATCGCGAGCACGCCGAGCGACTGCAACTCGGTGAACACGGCGGGAGGAATGAAGCCGCGCACGCTCACGGCGCCCCAGCCGAGGGCGGAGAGGCGCTCATTCATCTCCTCCATGCTGGGGATGCGATCCATGCCGATGCCCGTGGCCTCCAGGCCCTCGAGGTAGACGGGGTGGGCCTTGGTGGCGAGGTGGGCGCGGAGCTGGCCGAGGACGTGGCGCCACACGGCCTGGTCCCGGGGCGTATAGGCGGCGTAGTCCTGGCTCACCACGAAGCGGCGGAGGTGTGGGGGTAGACGAGCGAGGGTCCGTTCGGTGGCGTTCATCGGTATTCCTCCCGGTACCTCCAAATCTAGGGATGAAACCGGGTGGCGGAAATCCGATAAAAAACGACGTCTTAGTCGTTTTTCCGCCGTTTGGGCGCGGCGCGTTGACGCAGTCCGGCAAGGACGAGCTGGGCGGCCTCGGAGGGGGCGCCGCCGGAGGACTGGAGGGCGACCACCTCGACGGCCTGGGGCTCTTCCTCGCGCAGGAGCCAGACGCAGAGGTCCTCGGGGAAGGAGCGCAGGACGCGCAGGTCGGGGGCGATGGCGCAGGCCTGGTAGGCGCGCAGCAGGTCGAAGAGGAGGAGGAAGCTCTGCACGCGCGCGACCTCGCGCACGGACACGGTGTGGGCGCTGAAGCGGGCGCTGTTGGCGGTGCCGTAGGGGTCATCCCGCTGCCAGTCCACGAAGGCCTGTTGGGTGAGATCCCTCACATGGAGGGAGCGACGCCCGGCGTGCTGGGCGGCGAGCGGGCTCCTGGGGCCGGACAAGACGACGAAGGGGAGGCGCAGGAGGGACTCGGCCTCGACCCCCCGGTGTGGAGGCAGGGGAGTGAAGTCCACGGCGAGGTCGAGCTGGTTCGTCTGGACCTGACGCACGAGCTCGAAGGTGCTCCCGAAGCTGACCTCCAGCTTGATGTGGGAGCGGGCGACGTCCTCGGCGATATCGGAGAGGAGGAACTGGGACAGGGTGGGGTTTAGGCCGAGGCGCAGACTGGACTCGGCGCTGGCGAGGTCGCGGAGGCGCTTGAGGTCGAGCTGGTGGAGGGGGGTCTGGGTGCCCTCGTAGAGCTTCTGGCCGCGGGCGGTGAGTTGGAGGCGGCGGCCGGGACCTCTCTCGAGGAGCGACTGCCCATCCGCGAGGGCCTCTTCGAGGGCGCGCAGGTGTTCGCTGATGACGGAGCGAGCCACTCCGAGATGGTCGGCGGCGGCTTCCAGACTTCCGGACTCGACCGCGGCCGCGAAGGACTCGAGCCAGACCAGGTGCCGGGGCAACTTACGGGGAGGCATCGCGCGCATCCTGACATGGGGCACGGAGGGCGGCGCCGACGGGGAAGAAATGCGGACGGATGGCGGTTGACTCCAGACGCGGCGGTGGTACAAGCCGCGCCCCCTGGACCCAGCAGGCGAAACCGCATTGGCGGTGGAACGCGGTCGAGGACAGTCGAAATACGGAGTCGACGCAGTGGGGTTGACTCGAAACGCGGTGGTGGTAGAAGCCGCGTCCCTTCGAACGGGCAGGCGTCACCGCACTGGCGGGGGCAAGTCGTTCGAGGCCAGAAGAAATAAAGAGTCGACGCAGCGAGGTTGACTCGAAACGCGGTGGTGGTAGAAGCCGCGTCCCTCCGGAAGACGGACTGTCGCGCAGGTGACAGAAGGTCGGGCGGAAGGAAAACGAGGGTTGACGAAGCGGGTTGACACTCGGGAGGGCGAAAGGCTAGAAGCCGCGCCCCACGGACGGGAAGGACGAAGTCGCACTGGCGACGGGGACCTCCGGACGAGCAGGACGCAGACGAAATAAGCAGTCAGCGAACGAAGTTGACTCGAAACGCGGTGGTGGTAGAAGCCGCAGCCCCGCTGGAACGGCGAGAAGCAAACGCCGGGCAGCGAAGGAAAAAACGAGTCGACGAAGCGAGTTGACAGGGAAGGCGGAACGGCAGTAGGTTCCGCGCCCCTTCGAAAGAAAAGCCGCCTCGGCGGTTTGGCTTCGAAGCGAAGCGGTGAGACGAAGCAACATCGGTTGCTTGACAGTCGAGCCGGTTCGGAAGTAAAGAAGGCAGCCCGCGCAGCACGGTGGGCGGCACCGACACGGTGAAGCCGACGGTAGCACAGCGCAGGGGCCGCGACAAGCGGTTCGGTCTTTGAAAACCAGATAGCAAGCCCAAAGAAGACAGATTGCGGAAACCGCAGTCAATTCTTGTAGTCCCGGGCACCTGAAGCGAGTCGGCGGGAGTCGATTGGCCGGGTGCCCGTAGAACAGCGAAGGTCAGGAAACCCCTTAGCCGGGACCTGGCTCAGCCGGTTCGACACTTCAAATTCAATTGGAGAGTTTGATCCTGGCTCAGAACGAACGCTGGCGGCGTGCCTAACACATGCAAGTCGAGCGCGAATGGAGCAATCCTAGTAGAGCGGCGCACGGGTGCGTAACACGTGGGTAATCTGCCCGGATGTCTGGGATAACCAGTCGAAAGATTGGCTAATACCGGATAAGCCCCCAGGAGCTTCGGCTCTCGAGGGAAAAGGTGGCCTCTGTATACAAGCTATCACATCTGGATGAGCCCGCGGCCCATCAGCTAGTTGGCGGGGTAATGGCCCACCAAGGCAACGACGGGTAGCTGGTCTGAGAGGACGATCAGCCACACTGGAACTGAGACACGGTCCAGACTCCTACGGGAGGCAGCAGTGGGGAATTTTGCGCAATGGGCGAAAGCCTGACGCAGCAACGCCGCGTGTGTGATGAAGGTCTTTGGATTGTAAAGCACTTTCGACCGGGACGAAAACCCCTTGGCTAACACTCAAGGGCTTGACGGTACCGGGAGAAGAAGCACCGGCTAACTCTGTGCCAGCAGCCGCGGTAATACAGAGGGTGCAAGCGTTGTTCGGAATTATTGGGCGTAAAGCGCGTGTAGGCGGCTTTGCAAGTCGGATGTGAAAGCCCTCGGCTCAACCGAGGAAGTGCGTTCGAAACTGCAGAGCTTGAGTGCCGGAGAGGGTGGCGGAATTCCCCAAGTAGAGGTGAAATTCGTAGATATGGGGAGGAACACCGGTGGCGAAGGCGGCCACCTGGACGGTGACTGACGCTGAGACGCGAAAGCGTGGGTAGCAAACAGGATTAGATACCCTGGTAGTCCACGCCGTAAACGATGAGAACTAGGTGTCGTGGGTGTTGACCCCCGCGGTGCCGTAGCTAACGCATTAAGTTCTCCGCCTGGGAAGTACGGTCGCAAGACTAAAACTCAAAGGAATTGACGGGGGCCCGCACAAGCGGTGGAGCATGTGGTTTAATTCGACGCAACGCGCAGAACCTTACCTGGTCTTGACATCCTCGGAATGCCTCAGAGATGAGGCGGTGCCCGCAAGGGAGCCGAGAGACAGGTGCTGCATGGCTGTCGTCAGCTCGTGTCGTGAGATGTTGGGTTAAGTCCCGCAACGAGCGCAACCCTCGCCTTTAGTTGCCACGCAAGTGGATCTCTAGAGGGACTGCCGGTGTTAAACCGGAGGAAGGTGGGGATGACGTCAAGTCCTCATGGCCTTTATGACCAGGGCTACACACGTGCTACAATGGCCGGTACAAAGCGTTGCCAACTCGCGAGAGGGAGCTAATCGCATAAAACCGGTCTCAGTTCAGATTGGAGTCTGCAACTCGACTCCATGAAGGCGGAATCGCTAGTAATCGCAGATCAGCACGCTGCGGTGAATACGTTCCCGGGCCTTGTACACACCGCCCGTCACACCATGGGAGTCGATTGCTCCAGAAGTCATCTCACCAAGAGGTGCCCAAGGAGTGGTCGGTAACTGGGGTGAAGTCGTAACAAGGTAGCCGTAGGGGAACCTGCGGCTGGATCACCTCCTTTCTAAGGAGACCGGGTACACGGTGAGCGCTTCGGCGCCACAGGGTGTACCAGCCACTTCGGTGGCCGAGGTCGACCAGGTCAACGTTTCTGCAATACTGTCGAGGGCTTGCTGTCTGGTTTTGAGAGGCCGAGCTGAGGCTCGGTTCTTTGAAAGAATTGGACGCTGTGAGGGAAATCCACTGGGCCTATAGCTCAGCTGGCTAGAGCGCGCGCCTGATAAGCGCGAGGTCGGTGGTTCAAGTCCACCTAGGCCCACCAGTCCCCCGAGAGGGGTTGCACTGGGAGACGCGAGGAAGGCCGGCAAGTGGATACCTACGACGAAGGTTTGGGGCTGTAGCTCAGTTGGGAGAGCGCTAGCTTTGCAAGCTAGAAGTCGTCGGTTCGATCCCGTCCAGCTCCACACGGTTGTCCGATGAAGAAACACGTCGGAAGCGTTCTTTGACAAGTGCATACGAAGGGTAGAAATCAATTTCTGCTGAGAAGTTCAGCATGAAGTGGAAGGCCGTCGACTGCGAGAGCAGTGGGTGGGCCGGAAGCTCATGCACTCAAGCAAGTGTAAGTTTTCCGGGTCCGCGACGAAGAGTCGGGGCCTGGGACCTGGACTCGAGTTGTTGGGTGCCGCCGGGAGGCGGGCTTTTGAGGGATTCAGGTAAGTAAGCTACTAAGGGCGTGCGGTGGATGCCTAGGTGCCAAGAGGCGATGAAGGACGTGGGTGGCTGCGAAAAGCTCCGGGGAGTTGCCAACCGAACGTTGAGCCGGAGATGTCCGAATGGGGAAACCCAGCGAGGTGAAAGCCTCGTTACCTCGGCCTGAATACATAGGGCCGAAGGAGCGAACCAGGGGAAGTGAAACATCTCAGTACCCTGAGGAGAAGAAAACAACGAGTGATTCCCAGAGTAGCGGCGAGCGAAATGGGAGGAGCCTAAACCGGTGTCACGCAAGTGGCATCGGGGTTGCGGGTCCGCGGTAGGACCTTTGTCTGTTAGCGGAATCACCTGGAAAGGTGAACCAGAGAGCGTGAGAGTCGCGTACGCGAAAACGGACGGAGGCTGAGCGGGTTACCCAAGTAGGGCGGGACACGTGCAATCCTGCCTGAATCTGCCGGGACCATCCGGTAAGGCTAAATACTCCTTGGCGACCGATAGTGAACTAGTACCGCGAGGGAAAGGTGAAAAGAACCCCGGTGAGGGGAATGAAAAGAACCTGAAACCGCATGTCTACAAGCAGTCCGAGCACTACGGGGCAACCCAGTGCGAGGGCGTACCTTTTGCATCATGATTCGGCGACTTAATGTACGTAGCGAGGCTAAGCCGATAGGTGGAGCCGGAGCGAAAGCGAGTCCGAAACGGGCGACAGAGTTGCGTGCATTATAACCCGAAGCGGGGTGATCTACACATGGCCAGGTTGAAGTGAGGGTAACACCTCATGGAGGACCGAACTCATGAAAGTTGAAAATTTCTGGGATGAGCTGTGTGTAGGGGTGAAAGGCCAATCAAACTCCGTGATAGCTGGTTCTCCCCGAAAGATATTTAGGTATCGTCTCGAGGAATTCAATACTGGAGGTAGAGCACTGGAACGGCTAGGGGTCTCACCAGATTACCAAACCGTACCAAACTCCGAATGCCAGTACTTGTTATCTCGGGAAGCAGTCAGTGGGTGATAACGTCCATTGGCAAGAGGGGAATAACCCAGACCGACAGCTAAGGCCCCCAAGTCTAGTCTAAGTGAACACTAGAAAGGATGTGGCAGGTCATTGACAACCAGGAGGTTGGCTTAGAAGCAGCCATCCTTTAAAGAAAGCGTAATAGCTCACTGGTCGAGACAGGCCGCGCCGAAAATGTAACGGGGCTCAAGACTAGCGCCGAAGCTTCGGATTGCATGCGTCAGGCGCATGCAGTGGTAGGGGAGCGTTGCAACAGCGGAGAAGCTAGACCGTAAGGGCTGGTGGAGCGGTTGCGAGTGCTGATGCCGAAATGAGTAGCGATAAAGGGGGTGGGAAACCCCCTCGCCGTAAACCCAAGGTTTCCTGGGTCAAGTTAATCTTCCCAGGGTTAGCCGGGACCTAAGCCGAGGCCGAAAGGCGTAGGTGATGGCAAGCAGGTTAATATTCCTGCGCCATCTTGTAGACGTTGAACCGAGGAAGGACGGAGAAAGCTAGGCGAGCTGACCGGTGGTTGTGTCAGTCCAAAGGCGTAGGGGTGTCGCGTACGAATAAAGGCGCGGCAGCTATCCCCGAGACCCCATGGCCCCCCTCACGGGGCAAGTCGCTGATGCTCGGCTTCCAAGAAAAGTTCCGCGGGGAGTCTACAGGGTGTCCGTACCGCAAACCGACACAGGTGGGTGAGGAGAAAATCCTAAGGCGCTTGAGAGAACTCTCCTCCAAGGAACTAGGCAAATTTCCACCGTAACTTCGGAAGAAGGTGGGCCCCTGGTAGGTGTAGGCGTACAGCCGAAGCCCAGAGGGGTTGCAGAGAAATGGCGGTAGCGACTGTTTACCAAAAACACAGGACTCTGCGAAGGCAAGAAGCCGACGTATAGGGTCTGACTCCTGCCCGGTGCTGGAAGGTTAAGGGGATTCGTCAGCCGCAAGGTGAAGCGATGATCCGAAGCCCCAGTAAACGGCGGCCGTAACTATAACGGTCCTAAGGTAGCGAAATTCCTTGTCGGGTAAGTTCCGACCTGCACGAATGGAGTAACGACTTCCGCGCTGTCTCGGAGAGGGACTCAGCGAAATTGAAATAGCTGTGCCGATGCAGTTTACCCGCAGCAAGACGGAAAGACCCCGTGAACCTTTACTACAACTTGACAGTGACACTAGGGTTCGACTGTGTAGGATAGGTGGGAGCCTTTGAAGCCGGGCCGCTAGGTTCGGTGGAGGCAACGGTGAAATACCACCCTGTCGGATTCTGGTGTCTAACCATGCTCCCTCATCGGGAGTTGGAACACTGTCTGGTGGGTAGTTTGACTGGGGCGGTCGCCTCCCAAAACGTAACGGAGGCGCGCGATGGTTCCCTCAGCCCGATTGGAAACCGGGCGGCGAGTGCAATGGCATAAGGGAGCTTGACTGCGAGACGGACACGTCGAGCAGGTGCGAAAGCAGGTCATAGTGATCCGGTGGTCCTGAATGGAAGGGCCATCGCTCAACGGATAAAAGGTACTCCGGGGATAACAGGCTTATCTCCCCCAAGAGTTCACATCGACGGGGAGGTTTGGCACCTCGATGTCGGCTCATCGCATCCTGGGGCTGGAGCAGGTCCCAAGGGTTTGGCTGTTCGCCAATTAAAGCGGTACGCGAGCTGGGTTCAAAACGTCGTGAGACAGTTTGGTCCCTATCTGCTGTGGGCGTAGGATACTTGAGAGGCTCTGACCTTAGTACGAGAGGACCGGGTTGGAGACACCGCTGGTGTACCAGTTGTCTCGCCAGAGGCATCGCTGGGTAGCCATGTGTCGATTGGATAACCGCTGAAAGCATCTAAGCGGGAAACCGACCTCAAGAACAGGTATCCCGGGCGCAAGCCCCAGAAGACCCGTCGAAGACGACGACGTTGATAGGCCGGGTGTGTAAGCGTGGTAACACGTTGAGCTAACCGGTACTAATTGGTCGAGAGGCTTACTTTACCTCAATCTCTCAGGAGCCCCCGGTAACCGGGAGGTGTCCGACGAGTCGAGGCCAGGTTCGAGGCCCCGAGCAGCTCCCGAGAGGGAAGCGCCGGGCCCGGAAAGCGGCACTTGCGAACTTCGCAGCCGGAAGTTGATTTCCCTACCCTTCGTATGGACTTGAGACGTACACCAGTTTTCCGGTGGCAATGTCGGAGGGGTCCCACCCGTTCCCATCCCGAACACGGAAGTTAAGCCCTCCAGAGCCGATGGTACTCCGCGGGAAACCGCGCGGGAGAGTAGGTCGCTGCCGGATTTTTTTCTCTTGAAGGCCCCGCGCCTCCACTTCACCGTGGACGCTCGGGGCCTTCTCCTTTTGCGGGCTGAGGCTCTCAAACGCTCGCGTTTGTCTCGTGACAGTCCAGCCGCGAAGGCTTTGTGCTTTTGATCTTCGCGCTGGCAGGGCTTCTCCAGGCTTGGTTGATTGGCATTCCATCCACTCAACCTGGAGCGCTTCACGATGAATCCACTGCTTCGTCCCGTTGTTGGTGCGCTGCTCGCGCTCGCCGTTTGCCTTACGCCCACGCAATCCGAGGCGCGGACCGATTTCCGCCTCACGCTCGGCGCGGACTACCACTTCGATAATGGCGCCTTCTTCCCGTTCACGGGCGCCGTCGACTTCGTTTTCGTGGGTCCTCTCTCGGTCGGCGCCCGGTTCGGTGCGCTGCTCACCACGAACCCCAGCTCCCTGGGCATTCCCCTCGACTTCGATCTGCGAATCACCCCCCGCAACACCCCCATCTACATCGAGGGGCTCGTGGGTCCGTGGATCCTCTTCTCGGGCAAGGCCTTGCGCGCCCACGCCGCCTTTGGCTTCGGTTATCAGGGCCGCTCGGCCAGTGTGGGTATCGAGATCGGCTACCTGGATCCCTCGCCCCATGTCGGTCTGCGCGTGGGTTGGCGGTTCTGAGGCCCTGACGCGGGAACGCTCTTCGCTTAGTAGTGGGGAGGGCGTTCCTGCTGCCGTGCATCCACCAGGCCGGGTTCATCCGCGAGCTTCTTCTTCAGGAGCTCCAACTCGGCCCGTAGCGTGTCGAGCTCCCGCCGCTGCTCGTAGAGCACGCCGCTCAGTTCCTGCAGCAGTTCCTGCTGCTGCATGTACCTCAGCTCCAGTTCCACGATGCGGGGCTCGTTATCCATACCGCCTGGGATAACCCGCCCGCGGCCGGCTTGTCCTCCCTCCTGTTTTCCCCGAGTCCTCCCATGGATGCGTCCCGTCACCTCCTGCGCGCGCGTGAACTCCTCCAGCGGGGTCGGCCCGAACTCGCGGAGTCGGCCCTGGGGGACGCCATCGACGCCGCCTCTCGTGCCGAGGATCTCGTCCTGCTCACCCAGGCGCGCCTGGCGCTCGGTGACCTGCTGGCCGAGCAACAGCGTGAGGAAGAAGCCCTCCCTTTCCTGCAAGCCGTCGTCCGCACGGAGATCGCCAGCGGCGTCGTCGATCAAGAGGTGAAGGCCGCCGCGCGCCTGCTCCGGAGGATTCGCGGCATCCCCGAATGACCCGAGGCTCAGTGCATGCCGCAGGCGTCGCGCACGGCGTCCAGTTTCTCGGGGAAACGGCGCTCGAGGTCCATTCGCGTCACCGTCAGGTCGTTCATCCGTCCGGTCCGTCGCTGAATCTCACACAGCGCCGACAAGGCCTTCATGCTGGTCATCTCCAGGCGGTCCGCTTCCCGGAGGGACTCTTCCGCTCGCTCGATGTCCCCCAGCCGGAACGCCGTGAGGCCCAGGTAGTAGTGCGCCGGCGCCAGCTTGGGGTTCTCCTCCGCGGCCCGGGCGAAGAGCTTGCGGCCGTCTTCCAGCCGACCCTGGTCCACCCGGACGTGTCCCTGCTCGACCCACATGCGTGCCTTGCCCAACGCCTCACCCTGTGTTTCCAACACGCGCATGGCCGCGTCACCTCGCGCCGTGGCGCTCAACAACCGCGCGTACCGCACCCCCACGCCCGTCTGCCCCGGTGCCATCTGGTAGGCCCGTTCCACCGCCCGCAGCGCCCCCTCCTTGTCCCCATCCCGCTCGTGGAAGTCCGCCCGGAGCAGCGCCGCGCGTGGATCCTTCGGCGCCAACTCCTCCGCCCGTCGGAAGGCCTCTTCCTCGCAGCGCTTCATCCGCTGGCCATGGCAGATGCGCGCCAACAACAGCTGCGTCTCCACCGCGCCGGGCTCCTTGCGCTCCGACGCCCGCGTCAGCTCGTAGGCGTCCATCGGCGAGCCCTCGCGCAAGAGCTCCGCCGCCTCCCGCAGGTTGGCGCCCGTCGCCTTCGGATTCTCCAGCAAGGGCTTGAGCAGCGTCACTCGCTTGGCGGGGTCCGGGATCGCCCGGGCGATCGCCAGCTCCTGCTCCGGCATGTTCCGGGGCAACAACATCACCAGCAGGTGAAACCCCAGCGCCGCGCCGCATACCCCAAGCGCCTTCTTGACTCGCGGATGCAGGGGCGCGCGTTCCATGCCCGCCCTCAGGAGACCGCCCTCAGACTCGGACGCCCCTCTTCCGGCAGATCCTCGCCGCAGTTCCAGCACAGCTCGAAGTTGCCCGGGTTCTCCTCCCGGCACCCGGGACAGCCCACCGTCCGGCGCGCCTTGTCCCCGTTGGCCTCCACCTCCGCCACCAGCTCCCGCGCCCGGGCCAGCTCCTCCTCCGGCAACCACAGCTCCACCCACGTCTCCGTGTTCGGAATCTCCCCCCCGAGTGGCGCCAGCGCCTCGCCCCGGACCTCGACCGCGAAGCCCGAGCCCGACAACAGCCCCTCCAAGAGCCTCGCCTCGCCCACCGTCCGGAGCACCGCGAACCGCACTCGCTTCATGCCCTCTTGTCTCGCACGGCCCCGACCTCCCCGCAACAGGGGTCGCCGGCCCGCATCCCCCTCACCCCGGGAGGCGCTCCGGCTCGCTCCTCGGGCAGGCGGGAGGACACCCCGCCGCCCGCGTCACTCCTCCTGCCGCAGCTCGTGGGGCAGGACCGCGTGGGCGTGCCGCGGCGCGCGCGTGTGCAACTCCTTGCTGAGCAGCGCGTCCAGCTCCGCGAGCAGCGTGTCGTAGGGCGTCCCCATGTCCCTCGCCGGCCGCCCCGGCCGCAGCGCCATCCTCACCCGCGGCGCCGCCTCGTCCTCGAAGCCCAGCGTCACCGCCAGCACGTCCGGCCCTCCCGGCGCGGGCACCACCACCGCCGGCGCGGGTTGGCGCTCGGCCTGCTCCACCAGCGGGCTCAGGTGCTCGCGCTCCTCGGCCGTCAGCGCGCGCTCCACCACCGTCTCCCCCTGCTCCAGCACCCGCAGGTGCTTCAGCCGCTCGATCCGCACCGCCTGGGCGCCCGTGTTCGTCCGCCCGCTGCGCTCGTATGTCACCGTCTTCAACGCACCACCTCCTCGCTCGGGTCCCTGCTGGGAGGTATGCATGCCGCTTCTTCCCAGCACCCCTTGACCGTCGGTGGCCAACAGTCCTGGGCGCCTTCCCGCCCGGAGATGTTCTCCCACCCGGCGCCGGACGGACGTCCCACCCCCTCTTCCGTCGTTCGTGTGACGCGTCGCGTTCCGTTCTCCCTGCCACCCGCCGCCGCCCGCCGTTACACTTCTCGCGTGCCTTCCGACTCCGCCGCTTCCGTCTCCGTTCCGGCCTCCGCCGTCCCGCGCGGCGCCCAGGCGCTCGCCTCCCTGCCCGCGCCTCAGAAGCCCCCCACTCGCGCCGAGCGCCTGGCCGCCCTGTCGTCCCAGGCCTTCGATGTGCTCGTCATCGGCGGCGGCGTCACCGGCTGTGGCATCGCCCGCGACGCGGCCCTGCGCGGCTTGCGTGTAGCGCTCGTCGAGCGCGAGGACTTCGCCTCGGGCACCTCCAGCCGCTCCTCGCGCCTGGTCCACGGCGGCGTGCGCTACCTCGAGCATGGCCACCTCGGCCTCGTCTTCGAGTCCAGCATCGAGCGCTACCGCCTGCTCAAGCTCGCCCCCCACCTCGTGCGGCCGCTCGCCTTCGTGTGGCCCACCTACAAGGGCGCCCGGCTGCCCCGCTGGAAGCTCGCCGTGGGCCTCAAGCTCTATGACGCCCTGGCGCTCTTTCGCAACGTGCGCAGCTCGCGCGCCCTGAGCGTGCAGCGCGTGCGCGAGGAAGTCCCCGGCCTGCGCTCGGACGGCCTCACCGGCGGCGCCCGCTACTACGACGCCGCCACCGATGACGCGCGGCTCACGCTCGCCAACGCGCTCTCCGCCTCCGAGGCCGGCGCCACCGTGCTCAACCACGCCGCCGTCCGGGGGCTCGTCATCGAGGCGGGCCGCGCCCAGGGCGCCACCGTGGTGGACGTCCTCACCGGCCAGGAACTCTCCGTGCGCGCCCGCGTCATCGTGAGCGCCACCGGGCCCTGGAGCGATGAGATCCGCAAGCTCGACGCCCAGGACAACGCCCCCGCGGTGCGCGGCTCCAAGGGCGTGCACATCGCCGTGCCCCGCGCGCGCCTGCCCACCCCCGACGACACCGCCCTCACCGTGCTCTCCGGCGTGGACGGCCGCGTCATGTTCATCCTCCCCGCCGAGCACCACACCATCATCGGCACCACCGAGACCACCACCCACGCCCACCCCTCCGAGGTGCGCGCCAGCGTGTCCGACGTGGACTACCTGCTCGCCTCCGCCAACGGCTTCTTCCCCGACGCGAAGCTCGTGCGCGACGACGTGGTGAGCGCCTGGGCCGGCATCCGCCCCCTCGTGGCCAGTGCCTACGGCGCCGGGGGCGCCAACAGCGCCAGCCGCGAGCACGCCATCCACGCGAGCCCCTCGGGCGTGCTCGCCATCTCCGGCGGCAAGCTCACCACCTACCGCGTCATGGCCAGCGACATGGTCAACGCCGTGGAGAAGGCCCTGGGCACGCCTCACCACAAGGCCCTCACCGGCTCCCTGCCGCTGCCCGGTGGCGAGTTCTCCTCCTTCGACGCCGAGGTGGCCAGCGCCCGGGCCGAGGTGGGCCGCGAGGACGTGGCGCGCCACCTGGTGCGCGCCTACGGCCGGCGCTGGCGCCTGGTCTGGGAGCTCACCCGCGAGCGGCCCGAGCTCGCCGAGCCGCTCGCCCCGGGCCTGCCCTACGTGCGCGCCGAGTCCCTGTATGGGGTCTCCCACGAGTTCGTCCACACCCTGGATGACCTGCTCGTGCGCCGCCTCAAGGTGGCCTTCGAGACGCGCGACCTGGGCCGGGCCGCCGCCCGTCTGGCCGCCTCCGACGTGGCCTCCGCCCTGGGCTGGACACCAGAGGACATCGCGCGGCAGCTGGCCGACTACGAGCGTCATGTGACGCGGCTCTTCGGAATCGATCCCGCCTGAGCGCCCTATCGTCCGGTGGGCGGACAGCCTAACGTCCCCCAGTGGGAATGAGCGCCGCGACGCCATGGGTTCGTCAGCGCTCCGTCCTCCGTCGGGACCCGGGTCCCACGGCCGCCATCTCCCCCGGACGGGGTGCAAGGAGAGGTCACGTGAGACGACTGGTGCTGCTGAGCCTGCTGGGTGTGAGCGCGTGCGTGCAGGACCCGCCCGAGGAACCCGTCCAGCAGGAGCGGCCCCTGTGCCCGGACCTCGTCGTGCGGGATGCCTCCGCGGACCCCAGCGCCCTGGCCCACCGCGCCACGGCGCGCATGGACCTGCCCCCCGGAGCGCCCGCCGCTGAGTTGTCGTCGGAGACCCCGGCGGCTTCGGGCGCGCAGCCCGTGATCGTGCGCTTCCGCTCCCAGGCGGGCTCGGTGCGCTCGGCCGCCCTGGCGCGCGCGCGCGAGGACAAGCTGGAGGCGCTCGGCGGACGCGTGAAGTACCACTGGCCCGCGCTGGACACCCTGGCCCTGTCGCTCACCCCCGAGGCCCAGGCCCGGCTCGCGGCGGACCCCGACGTGCTCTCCGTGTCGCCGGACCGCGTGGTGCGCGCCCTGGACCTCGGCACGGGGGCGCGGGTGCTGCCGCTGGCCACCACGCCCAGCACCCAAGGCAGCACCTCCGAGTACACCTACGGCGTGAAGATGACCCAGGCCTCGGACGTGTGGGATCCGGACGGCGAGGGCGTGCTCAAGCCGGGCGCCCCCACCGGCGCGGGCATCCGCGTGTGTGTCATCGACAGCGGCATGGACGTGAACCACCCCGAGCTCCGGGCCGCCTATGTCGCGGGCAAGGACTTCATCGACGGGGATGACCTGCCCGAGGACAAGGACAAGGACGGCAACTGGGGCGGCGGCCACGGCACCCACGTGGCGGGCACCATCGTGGCGCAGCTCGGCCTGCACGGCGCCGTCAACCCCAACGACGCGACCCTGAGCCCCCAGGGCGTGGTGGGCGTGGCACCCGGCGCCGAGCTGTACGTGGCGCGCGTGCTGGACACCTCGGGTGGGGGCCGCACGTCGGACGTCATGGCCGCGGTCACCTGGTGCAACGAGACGGTGCACGCGCACATCGCGTCGCTGTCGCTCGGCGCGCCGGACAAGAACGCCGCCGAGGAGGCCATCTTCAACAAGGCGCTGAGCGACGGCATGTTGTCCTTCGCCGCGAGCGGCAACGGCGGCGAGACGGCCACCGAGTCGAGCCGCAGCTACCCGGCCGCCTATGACTCCGTCATCGCCGTGGGCGCGGTGGACAGCAAGCGCGAGCACCCGCGCTTCTCCCAGGGCGGCCCCCACCTGGCGCTCGTGGCGCCGGGCGTGAGCGTCTACTCCACCTACCCGCGGGGCCACGCCCCCTACGCCAACCTCCACGCGGGCGACACCTTCTACAACTCGTCCGTCTTCGACTTCGTGCCCTTCGAGTCGTACGAGGGCACGCTCGTGGACTGCGGCCTGGGCGGCAGCCTGCGCTCGTGCGCCGAGAACGCCTCCGCCACCTGCGAGGGCTTCGTGGCCTACGTGGACCGCGGCGGCGACATCCGCTTCACCGACAAGGTGAAGAACGTGCGCTCGCAGGGCGCGCGCGCCGTCATCGTCGGCAACCACAACCCCGAGGACGACGCGACGCTGTCCTTCACCCTGGGCTCGCCGGCCACCTGGCCGCCCGTGACGGCCATCCCCACCACGCTCGTGCCCACCTTCAAGTCCCTGGCGAGCGCCGGCGCCAAGGTGCGCGTGGGCATCCAGGGCGCGGACTACTCGACGAGCACCGGCACCTCCATGGCCACGCCCCACGCGGCCGGCGTCGCCGCGCTCGTGTGGAGCGCCAACCCGGCGCTCACCGCCGCCCAGGTGCGCGAGGTGCTCGAGAAGACGGCGCTGCACCTGGATGACCCCGCGGCGCCCGCGCCCGGCCGCAACAACCTCTTCGGCCACGGGCTGGTGCAGGCCAAGAAGGCCGTGGACGCGGCCCGCTCGCTGCCCTCCCGCTGAGGCGTCAGCGCGGCGGCCGGGTGGGCGAGGCCATCAGGCACGCGCCCACCTGGGCCTCCATGCGCGCCGCCGCCTCCAGGCTCGGGTCGAGGCACACCTCCACCCGCGCCATGGACATGAGCCCCTCGCTCCAGGACTCGCCCGCTTCCGACACCCCGCCGTGCACCGGGGCGCGCGTGGACGGGCCCACGTGCAGCACCACGCCCAAGAGCGCCGCCGTCACCGCCGCGAGCCCCAGGCCCCGCCACTCCCAGAAGACGAGCGAGGGCCGGGGCCGCGCGGGCTTCAAGCGGGCCTCCAGCGCGCCGTAGTCCAGCGCCCGCCGGGGCACCGGGCGCCGGGCCCGCCGCGCCATCCAGCCGCGCTCCATGCGCAGCCACTCCAGCGCGCGGCGGCACGTGTCGCAGTGCTCGGCGTGCGCGCTCACGCGCCGGGCATCCGCCTCGGACAGCTCCCGGGCGACCAGCGCGTCCAGGTCCTCCTGCCGGCAGGGGGGATTCATGACCGACCTCCAGTGCTCTCCACGTGGTCCGCGAGCCGCTCGCGCAGCTGCATCCGGGCCCGGTGGATCTCGTTCTTCACCTTGGGCAGCGTCCAGCCCATGACCTGGGCGATGTCCTCGTAGCCGAGCCCGTGGTCGATGCGCAGCAGCAGCGCCGCTCGACGCTCCTCGCGCAGGCTTCCCAGGGCCTCGCTGAGCAGCCCCTCCAGTTCGCGGTCCAGCAGCAGGGCCTCGGGCGTGGGCGAGGGCAGGGCGGCCTCCAGCAGCACCTCGTGCTCCTCGTCCGCCACGTCCAGGTGCGTGGGCCGGCCGCGCAGGGACTCCAGGTGCAGGTGGCGCACGATGCCCAGCAGCCACGAGGACAGCCGCGTGTCGTCCCTCAGGCTCGCGAGCTTCCCGTGGGCCCGCACGAAGGTCTCCTGGGTCGCCTCGTCCGCCGCCGCCTCGTCCTGGAAGAGATCCCGCGCGAAGCGCCACACCGCGGGGGCGTGCCGCTCGAAGAGGACCCGGAAGGCCGCCGCCTCTCCCCGCCGCGCGCGCACGAGCAGGGAGCGCTCGCTCTCGGGCTCCCGGGTCCTGCCGCCCGCGAGGGCCATTCTGACGGCGAAAAGTTGGGCCACGTGCCGGAGTGACATGAACCCGCCCCTGGTTTCAGCGCCCCTTCTCTTTCGTCTCAATCCCCCCGGGCCGTCAAACCCGGACCGCCCTCTCCTGGAGCGGCCGGACGGTCGAGCGCTCGTCGCCCCCCGGGGTGTGTCTCGCGGGGAACGATTCCCACATTGGCCCTGCACAGGACTCATCACCTAGGAGGAACAACATGCGCGGAGCCAAGTGGATGGCGCTGGCGTTGCTGGGGACGGCCCCGCTGGCCCTGGCGCAGCCGCCCTCGGGCGTGGGCACGGGCGTGGCCGCCCCGGCGTCGGAGCAGCCCGCCGCGAGCCCCTCGGGGGCCGTGAGCATCGAGCGGGGCGAGGACTCCGCCGGGACGAGCGCGGCCTTCGGCACCACGGGCCAGCCCGCGGGGGGCGCCATTTTCCCGGGGATTCCGGGACTCAATGGCATCCCGCTGCAGACGCCCGCTACCCAGGGCGGGGTGTTCTTCGGCACGGGCGGGTCCGGCACGGGCGGGTCCGGCATGACGGGCTCGAACCCGGGGCCCACCTATTATGGAGCGCCCGCGGCGCCCACGGACTTGGGGGGCACGTCGTCGTCGTCCCAGGACGTGACCGAGCTGAACCAGCGCGTGAACACGCTGGAGCGCGAGGTCTCCGCCCTGCGGGGCACGGGCGGCTCGGGGGCGGCGGCGCCGAACACGGCGGCCCAGGCGCCCGCGGGGCAGGCCCAGGGGACGGCGGGCACGAACGCCTCGGGGACGCCCGTGACCGGGGCCCCCGATGAGGCCCTGCCCGCCGTCACCGTGGAGTTCGACGGCCGGGTGCGCGACGTCACCTCCAAGTACGTCGAGGTGGAGGACAGCACGGACGGGACGGTGTCCCGGCTGCGCATCGATGACCAGACGCGGGTGTTCCGCGGCTCCACGCGCAACCCCATCCCGGTGAAGCAGCTGTCCGAGGGGGCCCAGGTGCGCACGTCGTTCGCGTACGTGGATGGCGAGGAACTCGCGCGCGACATCGTCGTGCTGTCGCGTGCCCGGGGCTCCCAGCGCTAGGGCACGGCGCGCGGCGTCCCTCGTTCAAACGCTTGGAAAGGAGTGGTCTCATGAGGAAACACACCTGGATGGGCGTGGGGGTCGCCGCGGTGGGCATGGTGCTCGTGCTGGGCGCGGAGCCCGGACGAGCGCAGACCCCTTTTCCGTCCTTCTACCCGTCGCCCACGCCGGGCGCGTACTCGGGGGATGACATCTCCCTGGGCTCGCGCGTCTCGGGGACCGGGGCGAGCACGGGCGTGATCACCCTGACCCAGGACACGTCCACGAGCCAGGACACGTCCACGAGCCAGGACAGCTCGGGGATGTCCCAGCAGGACATGTCCTCGTCTTCGTCTTCGTCCTCCCAGCTCACCGAGGCCCAGTACCGGCTGGAGGTGGCGCGGCTGCGCACCCAGGTGGCCCAGCTCCAGCAGGAACTGGCACGCATGCGCACGCAGCTCGGCCAGGCCCAGGCGGGGCAATCCACCGCCGGCACCTCGGGCACGGGCGGCTCGGGCATGACCGGCACGGGCGGCTCGGGCACGGGCTCCGAGAGCACCTCGGCCATCGGCGACCCCAACGCCGCGGCGCCCGACGGTGCCACGGGGATCGGCTACCCCACGGGCTCGGAGGGCACGGGCGGTGGCGGGGACTCGGACGGCTATGCCGTGGCCAACGTGCTCTACACGGGCCGCATCCGCTCGGTCTCCGCCCAACAGCTCGTGCTGGAGGAGGCGGGCGGGGGCACGCGGACGTTCTCCCTCGGCCGGAGCGTGCGGGTGCTGCGCGATGGCCGGCCCGCGAGCCTGGCGAGCCTGGAGAAGGGCATGCGCGTGAAGACGTCCGCGGACCTCTACGCCCAGGGCAATCCGGTGACGCGCATCGAGGTGCTGGCCGCGCCGTAGCCGGAGCGCGGGGCGGGGTGAATCCATTCCCCGCCTCGTCGCGTAGGGTCCTCGTATGCCGGGCCCTTCACTCCCCCTCCACCGCCGTGAGGTTGCGCGCCAGCCGCTCGAGGCCCCGGCGGATGCGCGTCTTCACGGTGCCGAGGGGCTCGCCGGTGCGCGCGGCGATCTCGCTGTGGCTCAGGCCCTCGTGGAAGGCGAGCTCGAGGGTCTGCCGCTGCTCGGGCGAGAGCGTCGCCAGGGCGGTGTTCACCCCATGGCTGTCGCGGGCGCGCTGCGCGAGTTCCATCGGCGTGGCCGGTGGGGTGGCGAGGGTGCGCGCCTCGTCCTGGCTGGAGGCGAGCTTGTCGCGATGGGCGCGCGCGCGGAGCCGATCCAGGGCGCGGCTGCGCGCGAGCATCGTCATCCACGCGGTGAGCGTGCCCCGGGCGGGGTTGTAGTCGCGCGCGTGGGTCCACAGGTGCACGAAGGTCTCCTGGGTGACTTCCTCGGCGTCGGCGCGATCGCGCAGCACGGCCAGGGCCACCGCGTACACGGTGCCTGACAGCCGCGCGTAGAGCGCCTCGAGCGCCGTGTCGTCGCGCAGCACCACCCGGTGGACCCAGGCCCGCTCGCGCGCCTCGGCCGAGGGCGGCTCCGACGTGGGGTCCGCCCGGGGCTCCGCCCGCCGTGCTTTCAGGTCGGACTCGCTCAGGAGGCCCCCTCGGCGAACTCGACCACGCCCCACAGGATGGAGGCGGCGATGCAGTCGGGGCCCTCGAGCGCCACGTAGGCGTGGGACGACTCGGCGGCCTTGTCCAGCCGCTCGCCGGGCCACACCTCGTGCCCCGAGTCCTCGCGAAAGCCGCCCTGCAGGACGTAGTTCACCTCCGCACCGGAGTGCCGGTGGGCGGGAAACAGCGTCCCCGGCGCGAGCTTCACGAAGGCCGCCATGGCGCCCTCCAGCCGGGGGCCGCCCGCCACGGGCAACAGGAGCACGCCGGGCGCGGGGCCCTCCATCCACGCGTCCGGCTGGGGCAACTGGGCCACCAGCGCGCGCGCCGAGGCCTCGTCCAGGTCGAACAGGCGGGCGAGCTCGGGCACGAAGTCCGCGAAGCGCCCCTCGCCGCGGATGTACGCGAGCAGCCGCGTGCCCAGCCCGGCGGGCGGGGCCACGGGCGTCACGCTCGCGGCGAGCGCCTCGGTCGCGGGGCGCAGGCCCTCCAGGGCGGCCGAGCAGGCCTCGCAGCGCGCCAGGTGGTGCTCCACCGCGAGCCGGGCCTCCCGCTCCAGCGTCCCCAGGAGGTACTCGGGAAGCTGGTCGTCGACGTGAATCATGGGTCCTCGGAGAGCGGCGTGGGTCCAGACAGGCGGGTGGGTGCCCTGGGCTCCCTACGCCTGGGACGGGGGATTGGATGCGGGCGGGCCGCGCCGGAGCCAGAGCGAGCGCATGCCGCGCACGCCGAAGGACGGCGGGTAGTCTGGGCGGGCGGGCTGCCGGGCGGCGAAGTCCAGCCGAGGACACTGCTCCACCAGCGCCTGGAGGGCCAAGGGGGCCTCGATGCGGGCGAGCGGCGCGCCCAGGCAGTAGTGGATGCCCTGGCCGAAGGACAGCACGCCCTGGGGGGCGCGCTGGATGTCGAAGCGGTCCGGCTCGGGGAACTTGCGCGGGTCGCGGTTGGCCGAGGACAGCACGAGCACGAGCATGGTGTCCTCGGGCACGCTGCCGCCGCTGAGCTCCACCGGGCGCGTGGTGCGGCGCAGCGCGGACACCACGGGGGACTCGTAGCGCAGGGCCTCCTCGATGGCGGCGCCGCAGTCCGAGGGGTTGCGCGTGAGCCCGTCGTACTGCTCGGGGTGGGTGAGCAGCGCGTGCAGGGCGTTGCCGATGAGGTTGGTCGCCGTCTCGTTGCCGGCCAGGAGCAGCAAGAGTGCGAAGGAGTTGACCTCCTCGGGCGTGAGGCGCTGCTCCTCGCTGCCCTGCACGAGCAGGGAGATGAGGTCCCCCTGGGGCCGCTGGCGGCGCTCCTCGGCGATGCCCGTCATGTACGCGTGCATCTCGCGCGCGTCCCGCCGGGCCTCGGGGCCGGGCCCTCCCGCGGACGCCACGGAGATGAGCGCGTCGCTCCAGCGCTTGAAGTCGTGGCGGCGCCCGGGCTCGATGCCGAGCATCTCCGCGATGAGGATGACGGGCAGGGGCGTGGCCAGCCCCTCCATGAAGTCGAACTCCTCCGCGCGCACCATCCCCGAGACGAGCTCCCGGGCCAGCGCGCGCACGCGCGGCTCCAGCTCGGAGATCTGCTTGGGGGTGAACGCGCGGCTCACGATGGCGCGCAGGCGCGTGTGCAGGGGCGGGTCCGTGTTGATGAGCGCCGGGGAGGCGGGCCCCCCGAGGATGGTGCCGATGGCGTCGATGGGCTGGCCCCCCAGCCGCGGGCTCGCCGAGGAGAACAGGGCCGGGTTCTTGAGCGCGTGGGCCACGTCCTCGTAGCGCGTGACCAGGTACGCCTGGAGCGGGGCGTTCCACAGCAGGGGGGCCCGCTCACGCATCTCGGCGTAGTAGGGGTAGGGGTCCTGCATGACCTCGCGATCGAAGAAGCTGAATCGGTCCAACAGGCTCATGGGGGGCTCGCGGGAGGGGGGGGCGGAAAGGGGGGCGGCACTATGGCGCCGCCCGCCCCGGGGCTCAACCCGCGCCCCGAGTGAAGCCCGGAGCGACTTGGGGGCTCATGGGGGATGATCCACGGGGGGAGCGCAACTTCCGCCCCGCTCGTGCGACAATACTTCAAAGATTTTCTCCCTTCCGAATCCCCGACACGGAGTGCCCCATGACCACCATCCGTAACTCCTCTCCGAACACCGTGCGCACGGGGACGACGTCTCCCGTGGAGAAGACCGCCCAGACCGTGGCGGCCCAGACGACGGCGCCGGCCGCCGCGCGCCGCAACGTCGTGGCGGACACCTTCGACAGCGCCGCCTCCAAGGTGAAGGGCGCGGTCAACAAGCTGTTCGGCAAGTCGGACAAGGTGTTCGACGGCGTGATGGTGGGCGCCGGGGGCCAGACGTTCCCCGCGGGCACCCCGATGGGCCAGGTGCCGGGCGTCACCCCGCGCAACAACCCCAACCCCTCCGAGACGGTCCTCTACGTCAACGGCATCCAGAACGACAAGGACACCCAGTTCGCGAGCATGCAGCAGATCGCCGACCGCACGGGCGCCAAGGTCGTGGGCGTGCACAACGCCACCGAGGGCATCGTGGCGGACCTGGCCCAGTGCGTGGCGGACAAGCTGGACAAGGGCAAGAACCCGGCCGTGGACTCCATGGCGGACGCCATCTACACCGAGCTCAAGGCGGGCCGGGGCGTGCACGTGATGGCGCACAGCCAGGGCGCGCTCGTCACCAGCCGCGCGCTCAAGGACGTGGCCAACCGGCTGCGCATCGAAGACGGGCTGAGCAAGGCCGACGTGGAGAAGAAGATGAGCGGCGTGAAGGTGGAGACCTTCGGTGGTGCCGCCGCCAACTTCCCGGACGGCCCCCAGTACGTGCACTACGTGAACAACAAGGACATCGTCCCCACCTGGTTCGGCCAGGGCAACGGCAAGGGCGTGGACGAGTGGGCGCGCAACGGCGGCAAGGGCGCCGTCATCAAGCGCTTCGAGTTCGGCTCGGGCATCGGCGGCGCGCACTCGCTGGCCGACGCGTACCTGCCGCAGCGCCAGCCCTTCGATCAGGCCCGCGCCGCCAAGTAGTCCCCGCCGCTCTCTCGAGGAGTGCACGCCCCATGCTCCAGTGGTTGATGTCCGCGGTGGGCCTCGGCCCGCCGCCGCCCCCGAGTGGTGGCCCCGTGACGCGGGAGTCCGCCGGGGAGCTGGTGCGCTGGTACGTGCGCTCCCAGGGCGCGGTGCTCAGCCCCGGGCTCAATGCCCAGGGCTTCGGAGGCATCGGCACGGGGGACTCGCAGGTGTACTTCGAGTTCCACGAGGCCCCGGGCGCGCTGGAGTGCAGCGCGCTCGTGTACAAGTTCAGCGAGCCGCCCAAGCCCGGGGTGCTGGAGGCCTTCCAGGCCGAGGCGCGCGAGGGCATGGACACCGGCGGCGGTGAGGTGGACTACGAGCGGGAAAACCGCGGGCTCTTCCTCAGCCGCCAGTACACCACCATCCCCGAGGGCAAGCAGTTCGCCCAGGACATGAAGCGCCTGGCGGCGGCGAGCGCCGTGTGGGGCGATGAAGTCCTCGACCGCGTGGCCTCGCGCGTCTTCCACCCCGAGGAGCTGGAGAAGCCCTGATTCCAGGCGCCCGGGCCGTGGAGCGGCCAGGCGGCACGGGTGTTGGACCCCCGGCCAAGGTGTCCGGGCATGCCTACCGTCCCGGGATGGGTCCTTCTCGGCGTGACGGCTATCTGCCCCTGCGGGAGTACGCGCTCGTGGGCGACATGCGCACGGCCGCGCTGGTGGGACGCGATGGCTCGGTGGACTGGTGGTGTCTGCCGCGCTTCGACGCGCCTGCGGTGCTCTGTCGGCTGATGGATGCGCGCCAGGGAGGCCACATGCGGGTGGGGCCCACGGGAGCCCATGGCGCCACGCGCCGCTATGACGGCGACAGCTGCGTGCTGGTCACGGACTTCGAGACCGCGCGGGGCCGGGTGCGGCTCACCGACTTCATGCCCGTGGAGCACGAGGGGCGTGAGCCCCGGCTGCTGCGGCTCGTGGAGGGCCTGTCCGGAGACGTGGAGGTGGAGACCGTGTTCCGGCCCACCTTCGACTTCGCCCGGGCGCCCGTGCACCTGGAGGCGCGCGAGCGGCTCGCGCGGGCGTGGGGCGGCGGACAGGCGTTGGCGCTGCGGGGGCCCGGTCGGCTCGGGCCCGGCGCGGACGGCGCGCTCACGGCCCGGACGCGGGTGCGCGCGGGCGATCGCCACTGGGTGACGCTGACGTCCGGCGGCGCGCACGCGGACCCGGCGCCCACGGACGCGGAGGCGGACGCGGCCCTGATCCACACGCGCGCCCATTGGACGCGGTGGATTCAAGCGGGGGACTACGGCGGGCCTCACGCGGCCTGGCTGCGCCGCAGCGCCCTGACGCTCAAGCTGCTCATCCACGCGCCCAGTGGCTCCTTCATCGCCGCGCCCACCACGTCCCTGCCCGAGTGCGCCCGCGGCACGCGCAACTGGGACTACCGCTACGCCTGGCTGCGCGACTCGGCGTGGGTGATGCACGTGCTCATGAGCCTGGGCTACGTGGACGAGGCGGGCGCGTTCCTGCGTTGGCTCGAGTCCCTGGGCCTGGATGAGCGGCCCCCCGGGGTGCTCTACCGCCCGGACGGGGGCTGCCCGGAGGAGGAGACGTGCCTGACGCACCTCGAGGGCTACCAGGGCGCCCAGCCGGTCCGCGTGGGCAATGGCGCCAATGGCCAGCTGCAATTGGATGTCTTCGGCGAGGTCATCACCGCGGCCTACCTCTTCTTCGAGACGTCGCCCGACGGGCATGAGATGCGCCCGGGCGCCTGGCGGATGGTGCGGGCCTTGGCGACCCAGGCGGCGCGGCGCTGGCACGAGCGGGACAGCGGCCTGTGGGAGCAGCGCTGCACGCCCAAGCACTACGTGAGCTCGAAGCTGATGTGCTGGGTGGCGGTGGACCGCGCGCTGAAGCTGTCCCAGCGCCACGGGCTCAACGGCGGGCCGATCGGCGAGTGGGCGGCGGCGCGCAACGCGCTGCGCGAGCTGCTGGAGACGCGCGGCTTCGACCCGGAGGTGGGCGCCTTCACCCATGCCCTGGGCCGCACGGAGCTGGACGCCTCGGTGCTGTTGATGGCCAACCACGGCTTCCTTCCCGCGACGGACCCGCGCATGCGCTCCACGCTGGCTCGGGTGCGCGAGCAGCTCGGAGCGGGCCCCCTGGTGCGCCGCTATGTCCATGCGGACGGACTGCCGGGCGAGGAGGGCGCCTTCCTGCTGTGTGGCTTCTGGGTCGTCGACTCGCTCGCGCTGGAGGGCCGACTGGACGAGGCGTTCGGGCTCTACGAGCAGCTGCTCGGCTACTCCAACGACGTGGGCCTGATGCCCGAGCAGGTGGACCCGCGCACGGGCTGCTTCCTGGGCAACTACCCGCAGGGCCTCACGCACCTGGCGCTCATCGCCTCGGGCCTGTTGCTCTCGCGGCTGTCGGGGCACTCCAGCCGCTGCGCGATGATCGACGCGCGCTGTAGCCAGTCGCTTCCCGTCATACCCGCGCTTCACGTGTGAGCGCAGTGAGCCGCGTCACAGCTTCCCTGTGATGCGCTTCACTGCGCGCCCCGAGCGCACCGGATAGATCGAAGGGGATGTTTTTGGTGAGGGGGCGGCTCCTGGAGCCAATCCCTCATCAAGACCAGGCATGGGCCCCACGGGCCCGTGCTCCGCGACGAGGCCGGGCTTTCTTCCCCCCACCCGGCCTCGTCCGGTTTTTCCCTGCCACCTGGGGACCCTCCTCAAGGAGGCCGGACCTCCGCCTCCGCGACACACGACAGACCGCTGCCGTAGAATGAGGGGCCACTTGTCAGCTTCGGGGAGCAGGTGAGTCCCTGGCGCTGGCTCGCGGTCTCGCGGGCCTCGGGGGGGAGGGACGCATCGCCCGTCTCCTCCGTGGTGACAAGACAGACAGGAAGTGCCCCATGGACCTTCATCCGTTTCACGGCCTGACGCGCGTCTGCGCGCTCGGGGCCGTGCTCCTGCCCCTCGTGGGCGGAGCGCAGCCGTCCCCCCAGAACATCGTGCTGCTCGTGGACAACCACGAGTCCATGCAGAACTACCCCGTGCCCCTGCCCGAGGTCTTCACCCCGGGCTTCTACCCCACGCCCGTCAACCCCGCGCCCGGCGAGCCGGGCGGCAACGGGCCCGCGGGCCATTTCATCAACACCGGCTGCACGGACCCGGCGCTCGTCGAGGCGATGAGCTGGTACGACAAGGACAGCCTGTCCGTGCGCAAGAACGGCGCCATTCCGTACGACGCGGATCCGACGCTCGGCTCGCGCTTCTTCGAGGCGGAGAAGTTCTACCATTCCCGGGGCCGGCGCCTGGGCTGGCAGGTCCGGGAGTCGCCCTACGCCTTGACCTATGACTTCAAGACCCTCGACGCTGGCAACAACACCCTCAACGCCTGCTACCAGACGGTGGGCTGGGAGTCGGTCTACTACTTCACGCCCGTCATCGACGAGTGCATGAAGTGCCTGGAGACCAAGGGCTGGTGGCGGGGGCCGGTGGTGTCCGCGCTGTCGACGGGGTCGATGAAAAGCCCCACCCGGGCCGTGGATGAGCCGCCGCTGTCGCAGGAGGCCCTGCGCAAGTGGGTGGTCAAGGGCGGGGTGCTCAACCTGCGCCCGCCCAAGTTCGTCATCGCGCGCAAGGTGCTCAAGGACCTCGTCGCGTCCGCGACGGACGTGCGTCTGAGCGTGGCCACGTTCGGCCCAGACCATGGCTGGTATGACCCGCCGGATATCCTGTCCGGGATCGCGCTGCGTCCCACGTGCGAGGCCGCGACGGGCGGAGCCCTGCCCGTGGCGGATCAGGACGCCCTGCGCACGGCCCTCAACAACATCCAGTACCGCAACAACGAGCGGTCCACGGGCGAGGCCCTGTTCGGCCTGGGCGGCTACTTCTCCTCCTCCAAGCGCACGGGCCCGTACAACACGTGGGAGAACTGGTTCAAGCAGCCCCTCCATCCGGGCTTCGGCTGGCCGGGCTGCTGCAACGGGGGCACTTACGACAACACCCAGACGGGGCAGTCGGGACAGCTCTGGGGCTTCGCGTCGGACGAGTGGGTCAAGCCGCCCCGGGCCGTCAACGGGGTGTACCTGCCGGGTCAGCCCTTCGAGTCGGCGGACCCCAAGCTGAAGCATTACTGCTCGCCGACCCAGGGCAGCCAGGTGGTGGTGATCACGGGCGGACGGCCCTTCTATGACAACACGGTGCCCATCACCCGGATGATGCAGCTGCTCATCCAGCAGGGCGCCCGGCACCCGGATGGCTCGCTGCTCACCTTCAATTCCCATGACCCGGAGCGCAATCCCGACGTGGGCGGTGTGAATTACTGCGAGCAGTTCGCGCGCTCGAAGGAGGTGTGTGATTACACGGACTGGAACTGGCCCACGGGCCTGGGCCGGGGCAACAAGAACTTCATGGATGACGTGGCGTTCTTCCTGGCCAACACGGACCTGCGCGAGGACCTGCCTGGCGTGCAGTCGTTGCGCACGTCCATCGTGAACTTCGCGGGGCCGGACGAGCCCATGCTGCACAGCATGGCGCTCGCGGGCAACGGCGTGTCCCTGCACGCCCACACCTCGGAGCAGCTGCGCGCGGCGCTCCAGGTGGCCCTGTCCTCCTCGTTCCGGAGACCGGGCCCCGGCATCATCCCGTCCAGCCCTCCAGCAGACCCAGCCGATCCTTGAGCCGCAGCACCCGCCGCACCGCCGCGTCCAGTTGCTCCAGGTACTTGGGGTCTGACTGGACGAGCGGCACGAGGATGCCGAAGTAGTCCAGGCCCCCGGACCAGTCCGGGGGCTCGGTGGTGAGGATGAGATCGTTGCCCGCGAGGAAGGCGCGCCGCACCACCTCCTCGCGGGTGCTTCCCAGATGCTCGGCGAGCGCGGCGATGGCCACGTCGTCCGTCACCGCGAGGCCGCCGCCCTCGTGCGCGAGCGCCACGAGCGAGGGCTCCAGGATGGCGGGGGCCTGGCCATACGCCGTGTAGACGATGTTGGACATCATCACCCCGCCCAGGACGGCGTCGGCCGCGCGGAACACGGCGGCCTCCTGGCGCACGCGCTCCTGCGTCCAGTCCGCCAGCGCGCGCACGTGGTCCGAGTCCGCGTCCAGGTCCCCGTAGCCCGGGAAGTGCTTGCCGATGGGCGCCACGCCCGCGCGCGCCAGGCCCCGGGCGAAGGCGGTGGCCTTCTGGCGCACGCGCGCGGCGTCCCCGGAGAAGGCCCGGCCGTTGCGGAACATGTGCCCCCGGGACGCCACGTCGAACACGGGCGCCAGGTTCATGTTGAGGCCCACGTCGCGCATGGCCGCGCCCACGCGCGCGCCCCAGGCCTCCACCTCGCCGTCCTCCAGGGCCGCCAGCTCCTGCGCTCCGGGCAGCTTCTGGAGCGCGGGGTGGCGCTGGAGCCGGTTGAAGTTCCCCCCTTCGATGTCCACCGCGAAGAAGGGCGGCACGCGCGCGCGCTCCCGGGCCGAGCGGATGCGCTCGCGCGCCGCGTCGAGCTTGCGCAGGGTGGTGCCCACGAACAGCACGCCGCCCACCTCCACGGGCGTCTCCTTGCCCACCTGGGGATAGGCCAGGAGGAGCTGCCCCACCTTCTCGCGCACGGACAGGGCCTGGAGCACGCGCTCCACGCGGGCCGCGTCGGCCTGGCGCTCGGGGAAGCGCGGCGCCTTGCGCGCGGGCGCGGCGGGGGCGAGCAGCGGGACGAGGAGCGTCAACAGCACGGGCAGCGGGGAGCGGGCGACGGCGGACATGCGCGCAGTCTTCCACGGCGCCCCGGACAGGGCCCGAGGGGATTCTCGGCGGAGGGCCCGTGGGCCCGGCTCAGGAGTCGGCGAGCGCGTCGTAGCCCGCGCCGTGGAACTCGAGCAGGCACAGGCCATGGCCAAAGGGGTCCGCCAGCACGGCCATGCGGCCCCAGGGGCGCGTCTGGAGGCCGCCGCGCTCCAGGGTGGCCCCCGCGTCCCGGGCACGCTGGACGGCGGCGTCCAGGTCGCGCACGGTGACGTCCAGGTGCACGGGGGTCCAGTGGCGGTGGTAGTCGCGCACCGCGGCGATGCCCGGCACGGGCGCGCTGCCCGCGGGCTGGGCGAGCAGATCGATGGGCGAGGTGCCGCCGAGCAGCTCCACCCAGTCGTCGCCCTTGCGCCGACCCGGCGTGAGGCCCAGGGCCCGGGTGTAGAAGGCGAGCGCCCGCTCCAGGTTCTCGACATCGATGCAGATGCGCAGCTCGATCATGCCGGGCGTGAAGGCGGCGGGGCGCGCCTCACTCCTCCTGGAGGTTGAGCTTGAGCATGGTGGACTGCTCGGGCTTGACCTCGATGGAGCGGGTCACCGTCTTGGCGAGCGTCGTGTTGACGAGCTTCACGGTGTGGTTGCCGGCCGGCAGCAGCACGGGCGCCATGGGCGTGTCCCCCAGGCGTCGGCCATTCACGTACACGGTGGCGTAGGGGACGATGCGCAGCTCGAGCGAGCCCCGGGGGCCCGTCCGTGCCGCCACGGCGCGCTTGGCCCGCGCGGGCGCCGTCCGCTCGGCGGTGGCCTCCGGGGACTCGGTGGACTCCTCCGAGAGGTCCTCCTCTGCGTCCGGCTCGACGGGCGCGGGCTCCACGGCCGGCGGCGGGGCCGCGACCTGGGGCGCCGCCTTCGCGGCCGCCACCTTGGGGGCGGGGGCCTTGGGCTCGGGGGCCTTGGGGGCGGAGGCCTTGGGCGTGAGGTCCGTGGGCGCGCGGGCCTGGAGGGGCGTGGACACCGGGGTCTCCTCCGGCTGGCTCGCCCGCCACCCGACGATCGCCGAGGCCGACAGGAGCAGCGCGCCGCCCACGAGCGGCAGGGCCCAGCGCCGCGGGGCGCGGGCGGCCGGGGCGGGCGGCGGCTCGGCCCGGGTCGGCTCCTCGGCGGTGGCGGCGGGCGGCGGCGCGGCGACGGGCGCGGGCTCGGTGCCCGGGCGCGAGGCCGTGGCCGGACGCGTGGGCGTGCCGGACAGGCTCAGCCGGCCCCGTCCCGAGCCGGAGTAGGACGTGGGCGTGGGGCACTCGGTGCCCGAGAGCGTGTGGGTGATGTACTGGGCCACGTACTGCGTCGTCACGGGCCGGCCCACCGAGAGGATGAAGTCCTCGAGGTCCGCCTGGAAGCTGGCGCAGTCCGGGTAGCGCTGCTCGCGGTCCTTGGCGAGCGCCAGGTCGAGGATCTCCCCCATGGCCTCGGGCAGGTCCGGCCGCAGCTGGGTGACGGGCACGGGCTGCTGGTGGAGGATGGCCTGCATCAGCTCGGCGTCCGTGGGCGCGACGAAGGGCTTGCGCGCGGTGAGCAGCTCGTAGAGCACCACGCCCAGCGCGTACACGTCCGCGCGCTGATCGAGCGGCTTGGAGCGCACCTGCTCGGGGGCCATGTACGGCAGCTTGCCCTTGAGGGCGCCCGTCTCCGTGCGCGCGCTCTGGCCGGTGGCCTTGGCGATGCCGAAGTCCACCACCTTCACCTCGCCCTGGCGCGACAAGAGGATGTTGTCCGGGCTGATGTCGCGGTGGATGAGGCCCAGGGGCTGCTGGGTGTCCGGATCGATGAAGCCGTGGGCGAAGGCGAGCCCGTCACACGCGTCCGACATGAGCCGGGCGCACACGGTCGCGGGCGCGACGAGGCCATGGGACGCGGCGCGCTTGATGAGCGTGCGCAGCGTGGGCCCGTCGATGTACTCCATGGCCAGGAAGTAGGCGCCCTCGGACTCGCCGAAGTCGAAGATCTGCGCGATGCGCGAGTGCGTCAGCCGGGCGGCGAGCTTGGCCTCGGCGAGGAACATGTCCACGAAGGCGGGCTCCTCGGCCAGGTGCGGAAGGATGCGCTTGAGCACCAGCGTCTTCTCGAAGCCCATGGGCCCGGCGGCCTTGGCGAGGAACACCTCGGCCATGCCTCCCGTGGCGAGCTTGCGCACCAACTCGTATTTGCCCAGCCGCTCCGTCACGTCCTGCGTCTCCCTCGGGCGGACCCGGTGCGCGCTCCTCGACCCGTCCGGCGGACCCCGCCCGGGACAGGGCTCCTGAATAGCAGGTGGCGTCCGAAATGTCCGGGCTTCCCGTGATTTCACTGACAGGGGAGCAGGCGGGCGTGCGGGCGTCAGGTCGTCCCGGTGCCCACGCACCACCGGTCCGGATTCAGGGCCGGGGGCGGCGGGGCAGGCCGGCGTTGTCGGGCACGGGGCCCTCGCCAAGCGCGGCGGGCACGGTCCGGCCGGGCGCCGTGCCCGCGGGGGCACGCACCCGCGCGAGCGCCAGGCGCGCCTCCTCCGAGCGCGGGTGCAGGGCCACGGCGCGCTCGAGCCAGCGCCGCTGCTCCTCGGGTCGGCCGAGCCGGGCCTGGTGCGCCGCCACGCGCAGCATCTCCTCGGCGTAGTCGGGATGGGGGTAGCGGCCCGCGCTCGCGGCCTCCACCGAGGACCAGAGCGACTCGGGCCGCGGCACCTCGTCCCAGCGGGTGCGCACCAGCGCGGGCACCTGGGCGCGCCGCCACGTGGCGTCGAAGCGCCGCGCGTCCTGGCGCACCGACTCGCTGAAGCACAGCCCCGCGGGGTGCTCCGCGCGCTCGCACTCGGCGAGGTAGTCCGTGAAGAAGGCGAGCGGACCGCGCCGCGCGTACGCCTGGAGCGCGTCCCGTCCGTGCGCGCGCTCGAGCGTGCGCGCCATCTCCAGGCCCACGTGGATGAGCCGCGCGCCCTCGCGGGGCTGATGCGCGGCGCGCACCCGCGCGAGCGCGGCCACGGGGTCCGCGGCGATGCTCGCGCGCTCGAGCAGGGCGGTCATCTGGGCGAAGGCCTCGGCGAGCGCGGGGGGGCCGCCGGGCTCCGGCATCCCGGGCGGGTCGATCACCCCGGCCTGGTAGGCGAGCCCGTAGGTGAACAGCCGCGCCAGTCCCTCGTGCACCACGGCGTCCACGGGGTCCGCGAGCGCGCCTTCCCGGCGCACGTGGCCCTCCTCGCGCAGCACCTCGATGATCCGGTGGGACAGGCGCCGCATCCGCTTGGCGTCTCCCTCCAGGTTGGTGGCGAGCGCGATGACCACGTCCTCGGCGGGCAGCATGAGCAGCAGGGTGGTGGTCTCGGGCTGGCCCCCGGCGTGGGCCACCACGGCGTGGCCGCGCAGCGGATAGGTGGCGAAGCCCATGCCGTAGTCGGTGGACAGGCCGTCGCGGGTGCTCATGGGGGCCCACATCCGCCGCGTGGTGGGCTCGGACACCAGCTGGTGCTGGAGCAGGGCGCGCCCGAAGGCGAGCAGGTCCTCCACCGAGCCGCGCGTGCCCCCGCCGGCGAAGCGGCTGGAGACGTCGAGGTAGTGCGAGGGCGCGAGCCGGCCCTGCGACAGGCGGTAGCCCACGGCCTGCTCGAGGTCCCGCGTGCGGTAGTCGTCCAGCGCCGCGGTGTGCATGCCCGCGGGGGAGAAGACGTGCGCGCGCAGGTACTCGCCATACGCCTGGCCGGAGACGGCCTCCACGGTGGCGCCCAGCAGGTTGTAGCCCCAGGTGCTGTAGACGAAGCGCGTGCCCGGCTCGGCGACCAGGGGTTTGTTGACGAACAGGGCGAGCGCGCCCGCGGTGTCCAGGCGGCGCACGTTCTCCGCGGCCTCGGGCCCGTCGTAGTGCGACACGCCGCCCAGGTGCCCGAGCAGCTGGCGCACGGTGACGGGCCAGGGCTGGGCGGGCACGCCGGGCACGAGCGTGTGCACCTCCGCGTCCAGGCTCAGCCGCCCCTGCTCCACGAGCTGGAGCACGGCCACCGCGGTGAAGGACTTGGTGATGGAGGCGAAGCGGTAGGTGGTGCGGGGCGTGGCGGGCTTGTGCCGGGCCTGGTCGCGCAGCCCATACCCGCGCACCCAGCGCCGCTCGCCCTGCATCACTCCCACGGACAAGCCCCCATGGGGGCTCCGCGCCAGCTCGGCCCGCACGAGCGTGTCCAGCGCGCGCTCGGTCTCCGGGGACAGCCCCTCCACCGCGGGCGGGAGGGGAATGGGGACGCCAGGGACACCAGGGACTCCAGGGACGAAGGGGTCCGGCCGCGCCTCGGGGATCCGCTCGGCGGGCGTGCTCCCCAGCAGGAGCGCGGAGAGCACCCACGCCTTCATGGGACGGCCTCGCTGGTGCGCGGCGGGGCGGCTCGAGGCGGGGTGTCCGCGCCTTCCACCCAGGCGGTCACGAGCGCGTCGGTGATGAGCTGCCCGAGCAGGTCCAACCCCTGCCCCCGCGGGTGCACCAGGTCCTCGTGCACGAGCCCGGCCTCGACGAAGCGCGCCAGCGAGCCCTCGCCGCCCATGGCGGAGAAGATGTCGAAGAAGGCGCAGCCCTCGGCCAGGGCGATGCGGCGCTCCACGGCGATGACCTCGTCCAGGTAGGGGCGTTGCACGAAGCGCTGGGCCCCGGTGCCGCCGCGCACCGCGTCGATGGGGCCCACCACCAGGCACGCGGCGTCGGGACCGGCGGCGCGCGCGCGGCGCACGAAGTCGCGCAGGCCCTGCTCCACCTCCTCCAGGTTGGAGCGGCCCCACTCCAGGCGCTTGGCCTCGTTGCCCCCGAGGATGAAGACGAGCAGCCGGGGTGCGCGCTCGGCGAACTGGGCGCGGAAGATGTCCTCGTTCGCGCGCAGGAAGAGGTTGGCGTCCGAGGAGGGCACGCCCAGCGTGTCCAGCACGAGCCCC
The DNA here is from genome assembly GCF_016904885.1 of Archangium primigenium. NCBI lineage: Bacteria > Pseudomonadati > Myxococcota > Myxococcia > Myxococcales > Archangiaceae > Melittangium > [Archangium] primigenium. Next base: position 327,927 of record NZ_JADWYI010000001.1, on the reverse strand, counting down.
GGGTGCGCGCGCTGCAGCACCACGCCGAACACCACCGCGCCCTTGCCCTCGGCCACCACCTCCAGCGAGCGCGTGCCCTTGGGGATGTCGAAGGCGAGCGAGCGCGCCTCGCCCTCCCCCCGGGGCTCGGTGGCCGCGAGCACCTGGCCCTCGGTGCGCACCGACAGCGCGCCGCCCTCGGGCACGTCCAGCCACCAGAGCGTGCCCCGGCGCTCGCCCTCCACCGTGAAGCGGCTGCGGGCCCGGGCACTCACGGACTGGTGGTAGGTGCCGCTCAGGCCGAAGGGCAGGGGCGCCTGCTGCATCTCCCCGAGCGTGCGCGGCTCCCACTCGCCCTGGGCGTGGCCCGAGCGCGCGCGCGGCCCGTAGGGCGCGAGCCTGTCCACCAGCAGCACGCCCCGGCCCGCGTCGCCGAAGGTGGCGCCCAGCTCCTCGCGCACCACGTCCACGATGCGGTCCCCCGCGATGAGCGAGTTGCCGAACGCGGCGATGGTGGTGGGGCCGGTGGCCCGGGCGGCCATGAGCGCGTCGAGCGACTCGAAGAAGGGCTCGAGCGCGGTGCGGGCGCAGGGCGCGGCCTCGGGGCCCGTGTCGGCGCCGGGCTCGGGGGCCACGCAGGGGTTGTCCAGCCGGGGCGGCGCGGTGCCGAGCTTCTCGCCGAGCTGGTGCAGGCGCAGGGCCCGAGGCGAGGGCGCGGGCCGGAGGCGGCGCACGGGAGCGGGCGCGGCGGGCGGGGCGCTCGCGACGAGCACGGGCTTGGGCGGCTGGGGCCGGGCGGTCCGCTTGGCGCGGGGACGGCGCTGGGGCGCGGGATCCGAGGGGGGCCGGGACAGCCCCCAGGCGAGCACGCCGAGCAGCGGCACGAGGAGGAGGCCCGTCCACCGTCGGGCACGAGGAGCATCGAACATGCGAGGGCGGAGTCTAGACGCAAACCCCGGGGCCACCCAGGAACCGGCCGGCGCGCGCCGACGTCAGGGGACGCCTGCTCGCTCGCTGCTCAGGGGAGGTACTTGAGGGTCCGGCGCGGCCGGGCGGGGGCCTCGGGCGCGGGGGCCTCGGCCTGCGCCACCACCTCGGCCTCCACCACGGTGCCGCCCTCGGGGGACACGGGCAGTCCGAGCACCGTCACCAGCTTGCGGTACGCCTCTTCCAGGCGCCGGTGCAGGGTGTTGAAGGTGTGCTGGGCGGTGCTGGGCATGTCCTCGGTGTAGGTGAAGTACCAGCGCAGCGTGTCCAGACACTCGTAGAACTGGTCCACCACCGTCTGCTCGCGCGCGGGCAGGTGCATGAGCTCGTGGAAGGTGGCGCTCGTGTAGCGCGTGGCGAGCGTCTCCAGCATGGGCGCGCGGCTGCGCAGGCGCGAGAAGAGGATGAACATCTCGTCCCGGCGTGCATTGAGCCGGCGCATGAGGTGCGCGGCGTCCAGCGCGATGAGGTTGCGCACGCGCAGGGTGCTTTCGTCGGTGGCGGCGGGGGCCTTCTTTCGGCGAGCCATGGCGACACCAGTCTACCTGGGCGCCGTCTGCCCACACCCCCCCCCCAGCAAGGTTTTCCTTGCATGTCCAGGCCTGTTTGTGTGAGTTCGGCGCGTGAACTTGAAATCCGCTCCAGACCAGGAAAGTCAGGAAAGCTTGAGCGAGACCCTGAGGGCCATCGTTCACCCCTTTCTCTCGGAGCGGTTGCTGTCGCGCGGGGCGTTGACGCACCTGGACGCGATCAGCGCGCGGCTGCCGGCCCGGCTCACCTCGCACTTCGGCTACGTGTGCCGGCTGGGGGGCGCGGAGGCGCGGGCGGACCTGCAACTGGCCGTGCGGCGGTGGCCGGGCGGGGAGCTGGTGGCGGAGGGGCGGGGCATGGGGCTCTTCGAGGGGGTCGCCTGGGAGCGCCTGCGGGCCTTCTGCGGCCTCTGGAGCCAGTCGGAGGAGGCGCTGGCGGATCGCGTCCTCCACGTGTGGTGGGAGTTCGACGGGGAGGCGTCGGGCGCGGCGGACCCGGTGCCCGCGGTGTACCTGCGGCCCCGGGAGGATCTGCTGGTGCCGGGGGCGGACCTGGGCTGGTGGGCCGAGGCGTCCCGGGTGCTGACGGGCCGCGTCCTGTCGGCGCCGGTGATCGCGCGGGTCGGCCGGTGCCTGGCGGCGCTCCCGCCGGGGGTGTGGGTCTACCAGCTCGCGGCCCGGGGCGAGCCGCGGCCGTCCTCCGCGAGGCTGCGGCTGCGCGGGTTCGTGCCCCACCAGGTGCCGGCCTATCTGGAGGCCGTGGGCTGGACGGGGGATCGCACGGCGCTGGGGGAGGCGCTGGGCCGGGCGTCACCGTTGCTCGACACGCTGGCGCTGGAGTTGGACGTGGGCGAGGAGGTGCGACCCGGGGTGAGCCTGGACTGCTACGTGCGGCCGGGGCCGGATCACTCGCCGCGGCTCTGGCGGTTCCTGGAGGCGCTCGAGGGGTGGGGCCTGTGCTCCGCGGAGCAGCGCGCCGGGCTCATGGCCTTCCCGGGGGTGATCCACCAGGGGGCGGCGCCGGAGGACTGGCCGGGGCATCTGCGCGGTGACGCGCCGTTCGTGCCGCCCGGCGCGGTGAGCGCGTTCGTGCGGCGGCTTCACCACGTGTCGCTGGCGCTGCGGCCCGGCCGCCTGGAGGCGAGCGTCGCCCTGCGGGTGCGGCACCAGTGGTGCTCGCGGACGCAGCTGGACGCGCTGCTGTTCTGGGAGCGCACGGAGGCCCGACGCGGACCCCGGCCGCCCCGCCTGGCGCGGTAGCGTCAAACCTCCTCGAAGCGTGTGCCCGTCGCGCCCATGCGCTCCAAGGCGTCCTTGATCTCCTCGGAGACGATCAGCGCGACCTCCCACCCCTCGGGACGGAACACCTTGGCGTCGCCGACCCGCGCTTTGTCGATGCGCAAGCAGTCCACCCCCATGTAGTGCCCGACCTTCTCGGGCACTCCATGCTCGGGCTTCCAGAAACTCACCTCGGACGCCGCTTCGTCGATGCAGGAGACGCGACGGGTGGTCACGAGGATGCGGTACTGCGCTGACTGGCCTTCGATGTCCGTGACGATGAGTTGCACATCATGGGGGGCACGCTCCGCCAACATCACGGCTACCTTGACGTGGACGACGGGAATTCGGATTCCGGCCTCGGAGAAGTCCAGCGGCTTTCCGTGGGTCTCGATGGCAGTCTTCAACCGTCCCTCCACGCGCAGGGGCGAGCCGCTCTTGAAGTCCCAGTCGTGGACCTCGCGGCCCTGCTCGTCGAGAGGCGTCCCCAAGTGCCAGCGGTGGGGAACCTGGACGTCGTCCGCCAGTCTGAAGAATCGCTGGGACATGGGGTTGTTCTAACGTCATTTCCCCAAGGTGACGAGCCGGTTCAACTCCGTTCCGGGGGTCGAGATTCGTCGGGCGAGTTCATCCAGCGCGGGCCGCAGCCGCGCCCGGCATTCCGCGATGCTGCGACAGTTTCCCAGCGCTTGGTCCACACGAGCGTAGACAAGCTCACTCTTCGAGTACACCGCACTTGATGTGCTTCGAAGAGGCAAGCAGGCACGGCGCGCTCGGGCAACTGGCCAGACGCACACGGGCTGCACACAAACCGCGGGAGAGCCACAAAAGCGCATCAGTCCCAGTGCCGCGGCAACGACCGCGACTCCACGCCTCGCCCTACAAGATGCCATTACAGCGTGTCGCGGTTGAAGATGGCCAGGGAGTGCCATATCAGCCCGTCTCGGCCGTAGAAGAACAGGATAAGACAGTAAGGACTGTCTGACGGCTCATCCGGATGAGGCGTCCACACGAGCCGGAGACCATCCAGAACCCTTGGACCCACGTCCGGAGAGTGGTTTTGGCACTCCGCTGCGAGCGCGTCTGTTGGGTCGAGTTGCCGGAGATCCCGCCACACACCGGCTGGACTGGAGAGAAGTGTCCTCAGCACTTCCTGATGGCGCTTCATGCCAACGATGTCGCCAGAAACGAGTTCCAGCACCACCTCCAGACTCATGGGTTCCATATCACCTCTCGAAGAGAGACTTGAATGCATTGAACTCGTGTTCGGTCGCCAGCCGGAGAACACCACTTTGGACTCTACTCCTGTGCGCGGCCGCGCTGCGCACAGCTACAGTCGTAACGTGCGTACCGTTCTGCTCGAAGATGTGTTCTCGACCGTTCGGACCCCGAATGACGAATCTGTCGTTCTCCGACTGAATGAATACATCGGCAGGGCGAGCGTTCCTCGCATCGTTGAGCGCTGTCCCGACAGGCCGGCCCTCTATCTGTCGCTGCCGGGCATGCTCGGACTTCGATGGCCCGTCCACCGTCATGGCCAAGACATTGGCGGGAAGGACGACACGGATGGTGCCCTCGGCCACGACGACCTTCACCTTGTCCGCCTCCCGCACGGCCGTCAGCACGTCTCGGATGCCGGCATGGGACTCGATCGCACCGGCGGCTTTCGCGAAGCCCGGCAGCTTCGGAGTCTTGGACACCAGCGCGGCCGTCTCCCCCACCGCCGCCGTGCCCAGCAGGAGGAGAATCCGCACGCTGTTGGGCCCGATGACCTTGCCGAAGCGGTCTCCCGCCTCGCGCAGCTCCGCGAACGTGCTGGCCTCCGCCGCCTCCTCCCAGAGCTTGAACCAGGCCCGTACCAGGTCGAAGAGTTCCCATCCCAGGTAGCCCCACATGAGCAGGGCCAGCGCCGCGGCCACGCCTTTGGAAACGGGCTCGGGTGCCACGACCAAGGCCATGTATCCCATGAGGGTGATGCTCAGCGTCGTCCACAGCTGCGTCCTGGAGAACATGCCGCGCAGTTCCGCGTCGCGGGCCTCCAGCGCCGCATTCACTGAGAGCGCCAGGGCCAGGTCGCGCTTGTCCTCGCCGCCCAGTCCCGGCCCGTCCTTGAACAACTCGAGGCAGTCGCCCGGCGTGCCTTGCTGTTCGCAGAAGCTCCCGTAGGACCGCGCCAGGGGCGTGCGCCACTCCTCGCCCGTGAGCGGGAAGGAGGCCAGCGCCAGCTTCCGGTGGAGGTAGAGTGGGAAACGGGAGTCGGCCACCCGCAGCGGCATGTTCAGCACCAGGGTGGCGAGGGCTTCGTTGAGCTCGAAGTCCCTCACCTGCACGGCCCCGAATCGTGTGGGCAGGGAGAGGCGAACCAGCCCGTCCGCAACCTCGCCCTCCTCCGCCCCCCTGGCCTCCGCTTCAGCCGTGGGAGGCCGGGCGTCCTCATGGAAACGGGGTGTCGGTGGCTGGTAGGACGAACCCACCAGCAGGCAGCTCCGAGGAACGCCCGTGGCGCATGCTGCATGGAGGGTGAGGACAATGAGAAACCAGACGCGCAGCAGGAGGCGCAGCGGAACGCCAAGCATGCGCGGGCCAGCAATACGGGTGGACACGGCGCACCTCTGAAAGCGATGCGACCAAAAACCGTCGCTCTGGAACTACACGGAAACGCGGGTGCGCCCGTCAAGCCACCAGGTTGTCCACGGATAAAAAGACCCATTGGGTTGGCTGAGGGCTCGGCAGGCCCCCTCCTGTCGGCGCTACGCGAACCTCACCGTCTCCAGGGGGACATACGGGAATGTCACGTTGTCGAGAACGAGGCTGCGCCCGTCCGTGTCCCACCGCGCCAGGGTGTACGCGCCCCGGGCCTGCTTCATTGTTGGGACTTGTGGCTCTCCCGCGGTTTGTGTGCAGCCCGTGTGCGTCTGGCCAGTTGCCCGAGCGCGCCGTGCCTGCTTGCCTCTCCGAAGCACCTCAAGTGCGGGAGAGCCACAAAAGCGGATCAGTCCCAACTCCCGCCTCCGTCTGTTGGCGAGGGGACGGCGGGGGCGCGGGAGCCCTTGGGGGCAGGCAAGGGCGCTCGGGGGCCATGCTATCCACCCGCCCATGGCGAACAGTCGCATCGAGGACAGCCGCATCCGCACGCTCGGCGAGCGCGAGGCCAAGGGCGGCGACTACGTCTTCTACTGGATGCAGCAGAGCGCTCGGGCCGAGCACAACCCGGCCCTGGAATACGCGGTGCAGCGCGCCAACGCGGCGAAGCTCCCCCTGCTCGTGGGCTTCGGCCTCATGGACGACTACCCGGGCGCCAACGTGCGCCACTACCGCTTCCTCCTGGAGGGCCTCCAGGACACCGCCCAGGCCCTCGCGCGCCGCAAGATTCCCTTCGTCGTCCAGCGCGGCAGCCCGGAGGCCGTGGCGATCAAGCTCGCCCGCAAGGCGGCGCTCGTGGTGTGTGACCGGGGCTACCTGCGCCACCAGAAGCAGTGGCGCCAGAGCCTCGTGGACGAGGCCCGCTGTCCCGTCATCCAGGTGGAGGGCGACGTGGTGGTGCCCGTGGACACCGCCTCGGGCAAGGCCGAGTACGCCGCGCGCACCCTGCGCCCGAAGATCCACCGCTTGTGGAACCAATACCTCGTGCCCCTGTCCGCCACGCCGCTCAAGGTGGACTCCTCGCGGCTCGGCGTGAAGGGCATCTCGCTCGACGACCTCGACGGGCTGCTCGGCCGGATGAAGCTGGAGCGCCACGCGCCGCCCGTGCACCACCGCTTCCAGGGCGGCACCACCCAGGCCAATCGCATCCTCAAGGCCTTCCTCGCCCAGTACCTGCCTGGCTACAAGGAGAGCCGCCCCCATCCCGAGACGGAGCACGTCTCGCACATGAGCAAGTACCTGCACTTCGGCCAGGTGAGCCCGGTGCGCGTGGCGCTCGCCGCGCGCGAGGCCAAGGCGGCGGACCTCGAGCGCGACAGCTTCATCGAGGAGCTCATCGTGCGGCGCGAGCTGGCGCAGAACTTCTGCGAGTACACGCCGAACTACGACACCTACGACTGTCTGCCACGCTGGGCCCGCGACACGCTCCACCAGCACCGCGGCGACGAGCGGCACCACCAGTACTCCCAGGCCCAATTGGAGGCGGCGCGCACGCATGACCCGTACTGGAACGCCTCCATGCGGGAGATGCGCTACACGGGCTACATGCACAACGCCATGCGCATGTACTGGGGCAAGAAGATCCTCGAGTGGAGCAGCACCCCCGAGCATGCCTACCGCACGGCGTTGACCCTCAACAACACGTACTTCCTGGACGGGCGCGACGCGAACTCGTTCGCCAACGTGGGCTGGGTGTTCGGCCTGCACGACCGGCCCTGGGGTCGGCGGGAGATCTTCGGGACCGTCCGCTACATGTCCTCGGGTGGACTGGAGCGCAAGGCGGACATGGACGCGTACGTCCAGAAAGTGGATGGACTCGTGGCCGAGGCCCAGGCGGCGGGAGTCCGGTTCACGGGCGATTGACGGGAAGGAGTGGTTTCTGTGGTCGACGCATCACGCGCGAGCATTCTGCTGGTGGATGACTCCGACGCGGAACTCGAACGCCTGGAGCAGGTGCTCGCCCCCCTCGCGCACCCCTTCCTGCGCGCCCGCTCCGGAGAAGACGCGCTCGCCCTGCTGCTCGCGCACGACGTGGCCTGTGTGCTCCTGGACGTGCAGATGGGGGGCCTGGATGGCTTCGACGTGGCGCGGCTGCTCGACTCCCAGGCCCATGAGCACGTGCCCCTGGTGCTGCTCACCGAGCTGGCGCGGGACGAGGCCCACGTGCTGCGCGCCTACAGCCGGGGCCGGGCGGACTACGTGCTCAAGCCCTACGACGCGGACACCTTGCGCGTCCGGGTCCAGGGCATGCTGGACGCGCACGTGCGCTCGTCCACGCCGCCGGCCGCGCTGGACCGGGTGGCGCGCCACTCGTTCGTGGAGGTGGAGCGGCAGCGCGACCGGCTGCATGCCTTCCTGATGCAGTCGCCCGCCATCATCAACATCTTCCGGGGCCCCGAGCACACCTTCGATTTCGTCAACACGCGCTTCCTCCAGGTGCTCGGCGACCGCGCCTTCGTGGGCCGCACGGTGCGCGACGCCCAGCCGGAGCTGGAGGGGCAGGGCCTCTACGAGCTGCTGGACGAGGTGTACCGCACGGGCGAGCCCTTCCACGGCGAGACGGTGCCGGTGCGCATCGCGGCCGAGGCGGGGGCGTCCCCGGTGGAGCGCTACTACACGTTCACCTACCAGCCCCTGCGCTCGGCGGACGGCCAGGTGCGGGGCGTGGGCTCGTTCGCGTTCGACGTGACGGAGCAGGTGCTCGCGCGCCAGCGGCTGGAGCAGCTCACGCGCGAGCTGGGCCACAACGAGGAGCAGTTGCGCGCCATCATCGAGGGCATCCACGAGCACGCCATCTTCCTCATGTCGCCCGAGGGCATCATCGAGAGCTGGAACCCCGGCGTGGAGCGCGTGAAGGGCTACACGGCCGAGGAGTTCGTCGGCAAGCCCTTCGCCATGGTCTTCACCCCGGAGGATCGGGAGAAGGACTTGCCCGGCCGGGAGCTGCGCGACGCGGCCCGCCTGGGCGTCTACAAGGGCGAGGGCCCGCGGCTGCGCAAGGACGGCACGCTCTTCGAGGCGGACGTCGTGCTCCAGGCGCTGCGGGGCGAGGACGGCATGCTGCGCGGCTACGTGAAGGTGGTGCGCGACGTGTCCAAGCGCCGGCGGGCGGAGCTCGAGCGCGAGCGGCTGCTGCGCGAGCTGTCCGAGGCGGTGCGCCTGCGCGACGGCTTCCTGTCCATCGCCAGCCACGAGCTCAAGACGCCGCTCACGCCGCTCACGCTCAAGCTGGAGGCGCTCGCGCGTCGCATGGCGCCCTCGGAGGCGGACGGCACGCTCCTGTCGCGCAAGGACCTGGACCTGATGCGGCGCCAGGTGGCGCGGCTGAGCAACCTCGTCAACGACATGCTGGAGGTGACGTCGCTGGGCACCGGGCGCATCCCGATGAAGCGCGAGCGGGTGGACCTGGCGGCGCTCTTGCGCGAGGTGGTGCAGCGCTTCCTGCCCGAGGCCGAGCGCTGTGGCTGCGTGCTGTCCGTGGAGGCGCCGGACGTGGTGGTGGGGCCGTGGGACCGCTTGCGCCTGGAGCAGGTCATCGAGCGGCTGTTGTCCAACGCCCTCAAGTACGGCGCGGGCAAGCCCGTGGCGCTCTCGCTCGTGGGCGAGGCGGAGCGGGTCTGGCTCGTCGTGCGCGACCGGGGCATCGGCTTCGACCCCGCGCTCAGCCAGCGCATCTTCGACAAGTTCGAGCGCGCCAGCTCCGAGCGGCACTACGGGGGCCTGGGGCTCGGGCTGTACTTCACCCGCTACATCGTCCAGGGCCTGGGCGGGAGCATCTCCGCCGAGGGCCGGCCGAACGAGGGCGCCACCTTCACCGTGGAGCTTCCTCGGGAGCAGCCCGCCCCCGGGTGATGCGCGCGGCGGTGCGCACCCCGCCCAGCGCCGTGGCCAGCGTGCTCTGGCCCGGGAACACCGAGTCCCCCACGAGCCACAGCCCCTCCAGCACCGGCCGGGGGCTCATGCCCGTGTAGTGGTGCAGGCCCGCGCGCCGGGGCACGCCGCCCACCGCGCCGCCGTCCCGTCCGGTGAAGCGCTCGAAGGTGCGCGGCGAGCCCGGCAGCTCGTGCCGCACGTCCCCCATCCACTCGGGCGCCAGGCGCCCGAGCCCCTCGCGCATCCGCCGCTGGATGGCTTCCACCCGCCGGGCCCGCTCCTCGGGCGGCTGGCCCGCGAGCGCGGCGAGCGGCACGTGCGTGGACACCGTCACCGTGCGCTGGCCCGGCGGCGCGCGGCCCGGGTCGGCCTCGCCGCTCAGGGACACGAAGAGGTGGTTGCCCTCGAGGAAGGGCGCGTCCGGATCCTGGATGAGCTCCAGGTGGTGCGCGTGCGGCGAGGCCCCCGCCGGCGCGCCCACCACGAGGTAGCGCATCACCGCGCCCCAGCCCCCGTCCACCCGGCGCGCGAGCGCGTTCACCCGTGCGGGCAGCCGCGGGGCCGCGGGGCCGAGCAGCCGCGCGAGACCCTGGGGCAGCACGTTGGCCACCACGTGGCGCGTGCGCAGCGGCCCCTGGCGCGTGTCCACCCGCCAGCCACCCCCGGGCTCGGGCACGAGCGCCTTGACCCGGTTGGCCAGCCGCACCTCGCCCCCGGCGGCGGTGAGGGCGCGCGTGAGCCCCTGGGCGAGCTGGCCGATGCCGCCGCGCACATGCCCCGTGCCCCGCCAGTAGTAGTCCATGGCCGCGAGCGCGAACGGGGCCTCGGCCTCGGCGGCGGTGCACTGCACGGTGATCTGACAGAGCGCGTCCAGGTACGTGCGCAGGGGCGCGAAGCCGCGCAGTCCCAGGTGCTCGAGCACCGCGCCGAGCGGCCGGCCCATCCAGCGCGCCAGGGGCAGGTAGCCCCAGGCCCGAGACGTGTGGCGCAAGAGCGCGCGCAGGTCGAGCGGCGGCAGGAGCGTGGGATCATCGAAGAGGGGCCAGAGCGCGTCGGCCACCTGGCGCTGCAGGGCGAAGAAGTCCCCGAGCGCCTGGACGGGCGCGCCGGGCAGGGCCTGGAGCTGGCCGAGGAAGCGCGCGCGGTCGCGGTACACGGCGAGCCGCAGCGCGGGCGTGCGCAGCTCCACGAGCGGATCCACCCAGTCCACGGTGACGTCCAGGCCGAAGGCGCGCACCCACTGGCCGAAGAGCTGCGACTCGGCGAGACCGGAGAAGAGCGTGGCCCCGGCCTCGAAGGCGTAGCCGTCGCGGTGGAAGGTGCTGGCGCAGCCGCCCGGGTAGTTGAGCGTCTCGCAGAGCACCACCCGGGCCCCGCGCCGCGCGAGCTCCAGCGCGGCCCCGAGGCCCCCGAAGCCCGCGCCCACCACCACCGCGTCATAAGGGGCGTTTGAAGAAGGGGCGTCTGACATGCCCCGAGCCTACCCGCGCTCAGCGCCCGGGGTAGCCGTCCTCGCCGGGCACCAGTTCAGGAGCGGGCAGGGGCTGCACGCCCGCCTCGGCCTTCACGCCCGCGGCGCTCAGCACCCGGACGACCTCGGCCGCCATCACCTGGTGGCCGCGCGCGCTCGGGTGGATGCCGTCCACCTCCAGCCCGTCGATGAACAGGTGCACGTTGCCCGGCTGGCGCGTCACCGCCTCCAGGTCGATGAGGTTCGGGAAGGTGGTGCGCACCCAGTCGTTGAACGCCAGCCGATCGCGCTTCACCGCCGTGTAGTCGCCGTGGTTCGTCTTCTCCTTGGGCAAGAGCGTGCTCACCCACGGCCGGCACAGGGGCGACAGCCGCGACACCAGCGTGCTCATGCGCGTCTTGAGCCCGGTGATGTCCAGCGAGGACAGGTCATTGGTGCCCAGGAGGATGACGCAGTCGGTGATGCCCTTGAGCGAGAGCACCTCTTGATCCAGGTTCTGCAGCTCGTCGTAGAAGCCCTGGCCGGAGACGCCCGCGTTGACGATGGGCACGCCCAGCTGCGCCTCGGCCACCGAGGGCCAGGCCTTGCGCGTGTCGTCGTGGTCGGTGATGTAGCCCTCGGTGATGCTGTCGCCGATGGCCACGAAGGCGCGCGCCGGCGGGCCCTCCACGTCGATGGTGGCCAGGCCGATGCCCTTGGCCCACGCCGTGCCGCCCATCGCGCCCGGGGTGCTCGCGTACGCGCCCTGGCGCGAGTAGCTGCCGGGCAGCGTCTCGATGGCGCTCACCGCCAGCGCGCCCTGCACCTCGAAGGACACGGCGAGCTCGTCGCGAAAGCCCACGATGAAGGGCACGGGGTCGGACTCCACGCGCTTGCGCGCGCCCGCCGTGAAGCCCGCCGCGCCGCCGAACGTCACCGCCACCGGCGCCGTGGCCAGCGAGCCATTGGGCCCCGCCTTGGCCACCGTCACCTTGGTGAGCACCATGGTGCCGTCCCCCGAGCGGAAGGCCAGCCGGATGCGGCTGCCCGCGCGGCCCATGGGCACCCGCAGGCGGTAGGTCGTGGCGCTCGTGCTCTGCGACCAGCGCAGGGCCTGGTGGAAGCCCGGCTGGAAGAGCGGCGCGAGCGGCTTGGGTGGGGTATTGGACTCGTCCGGGCGCACGGGCCCCACGATAATCGTGTCCTCGGGCAAGGGCTGCGGCTGCCCGTCCGAGGGCGACGTGGGCGCGGGCAGCTCGCTCGGAGCCTCTCCCGGAGCGGGTTCCAGATCGCCGCTCTCGGGCCCACATCCGGCCACGAGCAGCGCCCAGGCTCCCACCCACTTCCAACTCCGACCCATTCCGCCCATGCCGCCCCTCCCAGGTGATCGCGCTGCAAGGGTGTGCACTCCTGGCGCCGATGGGGAGATGCGCTGTCGTCGCATCCGGGACGAAAGAAGCCGGAAAACCAGAAGGCCTCCCCCCGCCCTGGAAGCGAGGAGAGGCCGGGGTCACCGCCGCGCGGCGTCAGGGCTTCACGGCAGGAAGCGGGCGAGCGCGTTCCACTTGAAGCTCTTCGAGGCGGTGTTGTCGAGCCACGTGGACACGCCGATCAGGCCCGCCATGGCGATGATGCTCACCACGCCCAGGCTGTTGACGAGCGTGGTGGCGCGCTGGACGTCCTGGGGCGCCTCGGGCGCGGCCTTGAAGCCCGAGTCCATGGGCACGCCGTCCTTGAGGGAGCGCTTGGCCAGGAAGCCCCCGGTCACCGTGTTGACCAGGCCCGTGAGGAGCGTGACGCCCAGCAGCACGTCCTTGGCGATGACGAGCTTGCGCGCGTCCGAGGAGATGGCGCGGCCGTCGATGCGCGAGCGGCCCGCGAACCAGGTGAGCGCCGTGGTGCCAATGCCCAACATGCTGATGATGTTGAAGCCGTTCCACGCGGCGTTCACGATCTTCGCCCGCTCCTGCTTGTTGGAGATGAGCTTCACGGACGGGTTGAGCGCCGTCTGTCCGAAGAGCGAACCGCCGAATCCGGCGGCGAGACCCAGGTTGTGCAGGACGTAGGCGCTGGTGGTGAAGGTCGGTGCGAGCATGGTGGTCCCCTCCTTGGGGCACTGCGTGAAGTGGTGTGTGCTGCGGTGTGGGAGTGAAGCTACACACGGGGTGAGAGGTGGCAGATCGGGGCGAGATGCCCGCCCGTGGAGCAGGCGGCCCGGCTTGGAGCGCGCTCGATGCAGCGGCTGACGACCTCCTCGAAGCGCGAGAGCGTGGTGGCCTTGGAGAGGAAGGCGGTGACGCCGGGGGCGTGCGGGTCGCGCTCGGCGCTGTGCATGATGATGGGGATGCCCTGGAACTCCTCTTCCTGCAGGAGGCACTGGCACAGCTCCACGCCGCTCATGCGCGGCATCTGCCAGTCCGTCACCACCAGGTCGGGCCGGCGCGCGTGGGCGAGCGCCAGGGCCTCGTGGCCGTCATGCGCCCGCAGCACCCGGTGGTCCATCTGCTCCAGCACCTCGGTGTAGAGGTCGAGGAACTCGGGCTCGTCATCGACTAGCAAAATCGTGCTCATGGCCGCACCGGCTCCTTTCCCCTAAGACACGAGCGATCCTGGCTCCGGGCGGAGGCCCCGCGACGTTCCCCCTCCGGGGACGCTCCGCTCACTGGCTCACATGTAAGATGTGGTGCGCATCGGCCCGGATGACCACTGGTACGGCCGAGGTGCCCGCCTGCTCCGCCGCTGGAGGCGGAAGGGGTGAGGGGCCCCGGCCTCTCCCTCTTGCACGAGCCCCGCTCCGGACGGAGGGCGAGCAGAGCGACAAGCGCTCGCCGCGCCGCGCCATTAGAGTGCGCGCTCCCTGAATCGATCCGGAGAGCGGTCATGGCCCGAGGCGTCTTCTGCAACGTCCCCTTCCACGGTCACACCAACGCCACCTTCCCCGTGGTGCGCGAGCTGGTGGATCGGGGCGAGGAGATCATCTACCTGCTCACCGAGTCGTTCCGGGGCCCCGTGGAGCGGGCCGGGGCGCGGCTGTTGCCCTACGTGAGCACGGTGGAGGCGGACCTGAAGGCGGGCACGGTGGGCTTTCTGCCCGCGCGCATGCCGGTGGAGGGCCGGGCGGTGCTGGAGCAGGTGGTGGAGGCGGTGCGCGCGCTGCGCCCGGACTACCTCGTGTACGACCCGTTGTGCATCTGGGGCTTCTTCCTGGCGCGCATCCTGGGGGTGCCCGCCATCTCCTTCCGGCCCACCATGGTGGTGGGGCCGCACTCGCCCGCCGCGGCGGCGTTCCTCCAGAACGCGAGCGCGCGGGCGCCCGAGGCGTTCGCGCGGGCGGGACAGGCGCTGGCCGCGCTCGCCCAGGAGTATGGGCTGCCGCCGGTGGACCTGTGGACCGCGATGCGCCACACGGAGCCGCTCAACCTGGTGTGCGTGCCGCGCGGCTTCCAGGCCGGGGGCGACACCTTCGACGAGCGCTACGTGTTCGTGGGGCCGTCCATCCGCGCGCGCGGCGACACCGGGGACTTCCCGCTCGCGCACCTGGAGGGCGGGCCGGTGCTCTACATCTCGCTGGGCACCGTCTTCAACAACTGGCCGGACTTCTACCGGATGTGCTTCGCGGCGTTCGGCGGCACGTCCTGGCGCGTGGTGCTCGCCACCGGGCACGCGGTGAACGTGGCGGAGCTGGGCGAGGTGCCCGCGAACTTCGTGGTGCGCCCGTCGGTGCCCCAACTGGAGGTGCTCGAGCGCACGAGCGTGTTCGTCACCCACGGTGGGGCCAACAGCCTGATGGAGTCCTTCGCCTACGGGGTTCCGGTGGTGGTCATCCCGCAGATGGCCGAGCAGCCGCTCAACGCCGTCCGGGTGGACGAGCTGGGCCTGGGCGTGGCGCTGCAGAAGGAGGCCGTCACGGTGGAGGTGCTGCGCCAGGCGGTGGCGCGCGTGGCGGCCGAGCCCGGCTACCGCGAGAAGGTGGCGGGTCTGCGGCAGGAGGTGCTGGACTCGGGCGGCTACCTGCGCGCCGCCGAGGCCATCCTCGCGTTCCGCCCCGGCGCCTGAGTCATCCAGGGGGCGCGGTGCGTCCGAGCACCGCTCCCTACTGATCCGAGATCTGCATGAAGATGTCGTTCGTCGTCGGGTCGCTCACGCCACGGCCGTCCACGGTGACGTTGATGCTGTTGCCGCTCGCCGCGCTCTTGTCCTGGGTGTCCGCCGTGACGGCGAAGCCATTCTGCGCGAGCAGGTTGACGTACTGATCACCCCCGCTCGACGACCAGAACCGCGTGGGGATGCCGATGCCATTCACGCTCGCGACGCTGACGTCGCCGATCTCCAACGTGTTCCCATTGGGGACGGTCAGGCCGCACGTCACGGACTGCCTCGGGGGGAGCGTGCCCTGCAGGTTGGCGGGCTCGTCGAACCGGACGGCGGTCTGGTTGGAGATCTGGGTGAAGTCGTAGCTGATGCTCTTCGTGCTGTTGTTGGCGACGGTGATCTGGGTGTGCTTGACGTTGGTGAAGGTGGCCATGATGTTTGTCCTGTCTGGGTGGTGAAATCACGCGGGAGCCGGAAGGCGTTGCCGTCTGGCTCCGTCGTGGTGAAGACAGGAATAGATGGAGCGTGCGCTCGAGGCTGTGCGCCCGCTCACGGCGGGGGCGTGACGCGCGTCACACGTGGCCCTCGACGTGCGCGCGCCCCCGCGCCTCAGGGCGTGTAGAGCTCGGCCGAGGACAGGTACGCGCCCGAGGCCGTGCCGCCCACGACGAGCACCCGCCCGTCGGCGAGCCGCGCCACGGCGGGCCGGCCGCGCGACTGGTTCATGGGCACCGCGCGCCAGGTGCCAGTGCCCGGGTCGTACCGCTCGGCGGAGACCGCGTCCGGGGTGCGGGTGCCGGCCACCTCGAGCACCTGGCCATCGGACAGCGCGACGGCCCGGTGCTGCATGCGGGAGCCCGTCGTGCGACCCGTGGCGCTCCAGGTATTGGTCGCCGTGTGTCCTTCCCGCGCCAGGACCATGCCGCTCGTGGCGACCCAGCCCGAGGGCGGGGCGCAGTCCGGCAACCCCTTCACGGCGAAGTCGTGCGAGGCCGTCAGGGCGTGGCCCCATGGGTGACGCGGACCATGACGAGGGGCCGCGTGCTCGAGGGCACGCAGGCGGGCGCCGTCCAGGTGACGCGGTTGGTGGTGGCGCCGTTCTCGGGCCTGCCCAGCGTGCCGAGCCTGGTGCTCCAGGCGAACATCAGCGGGCTGTCCTCTTCCACGCGGCGCGAGAGCGCGTCCAGACAGGGCCCGGAGATGTGCTAGGCACGGCCCCGTCGAAGCACCCACGGGAGGCTGTGCCAATGAGCGTCATCAAGATGGCGGACCTGGATCTGTCGGGCAAGCGCGTGTTCATCCGCGCGGACTTGAATGTGCCGGTGAAGGACGGGCGCGTGACGTCGGACGCGCGCATCCGCGCCACGCTGCCCACCCTCGAGGCGGCGCTCAAGCAGGGCGCCAAGGTCATGGTCACCTCGCACCTGGGCCGCCCCACCGAGGGCGAGTACAACGAGGAGTTCTCGCTCAAGCCCGTGGTGGACTACCTCCAGGAGAAGCTGCCCGGCAGCCGGGTGCGCCTGGTGAAGGACTACCTCGGGGGCGTGGAGGTGGCGCCCGGCGAGCTCGTCGTCCTGGAGAACGTGCGCTTCAACAAGGGCGAGAAGAAGGACAGCGAGTCGCTCGCCCAGAAGTACGCCGCGCTCTGTGACGTCTTCGTGATGGACGCGTTCGGCACCGCGCACCGCGCCGAGGCCTCCACGCACGGCGTGGGCAAGTTCGCCCCCGTGGCCTGCGCGGGCCCGCTGCTCGTGGCGGAGCTGGACGCGCTGGGCAAGGCGCTCAAGAACCCCGCGCGCCCCATGGTCGCCGTGGTGGGCGGCTCCAAGGTGTCCACCAAGATGGACGTGCTCAACTCGCTGGTGAAGATCGCCGACACGGTCATCGTCGGCGGCGGCATCGCCAACACCTTCGTCGCCATCGACAACAAGGTGGGCAAGAGCCTGCACGAGAAGGACTTCGTCGAGACGGCCCGCAAGCTCCGGGATGAGTACAAGATTCCCGTCCCCACCGACGCGCGCGTGGGCACGGAGTTCTCCGAGACGGCCGCCGCCACGGTGAAGCCCGTGTCCCAGATCCAGGACAACGAGGAGATGATGGACATGGGGGATGCGTCCGCCCAGCGCGTGGCCCAGCTGCTCAAGGACGCCAAGACGATCCTCTGGAACGGCCCGGTGGGCGTGTTCGAGTTCCCCAACTTCCGCAAGGGCACGGAAGTCGTCGCCCGGGCCATCGCGGACAGCGACGCGTTCTCCATCGCGGGCGGTGGAGACACGCTGGCCGCCATCGACATGTTCGGCATCGAGGACAAGATCTCCTACATCTCCACGGGCGGCGGCGCCTTCCTGGAGTTCGTGGAGGGCAAGACCCTGCCCGCGGTGGCGATGTTGGAGGCGCGCGCGCGCAAGTAGACTCGGGGGGCCATGACCGCCCCCCACCGCCGTGCCCTGGATGCTCCCGAAGGAACCCTCGTCGTGCTCTCCCGCGCCCAGGTGGACGCGGCGGCGGAGGCGGCGAGGGCCAGTGACCGCCAGCGTGTCATCCAGCCCCTGCACAAGAGCGAGGCGGAGCCGCTGCAGCGCATGTTCAACGTCATCCAGCCGGGCAGCTACGTGCGGCCCCACCGGCACGTGCGGCCGCCGCTCGCCGAGTCGTGGGTGGTGCTGCGCGGGGCCGTGGCCTTCTTCACCTTCGAGGACGACGGGCGCGTGCGCGACTGCCTGCGGCTGGAGGCGGGCGGCGAGCGCTTCGGCGTGGACCTGGGGCCGGGGCCCTACCATGGCCTGGTGGCGCTCGAGCCGGACACGGTGCTCTTCGAGGCCAAGCAGGGCCCGTACGCGCCGGCCAACGAGACCACCTTCGCGCCGTTCGCGCCCGCGGAGGGCTCGCCCGAGGCGCGGGTGTACCTGGAGGCCCTGCGCGCGGAGTTCCAGCGGCGCGAGGCCTCGCGGGGGTGAGCCGCTACAGGGTGGCGAGCAGCTCGGCGAGGCGCGCGAGCGTCTCCTGACCGCCCTGATCGGCGCCGTACTTGCGCGCCTCGACGAGCACCTGGGGGTTGGGAAACACGAGGTGCATGGTGAGGCGCGTCTTGTCGCCCTGGGCCTCGAACGTCACGGTGACGTGGAACTGCTTGTGCTCGGTGAAGGTGCCGTGGTCGTAGACGAGGCGCTCGGGGCGGACGACCTCGCGGTAGGTGATGAGGTTGTCGAAGGTGCCGTGCTGGGCGTGCGTCATGAGGTACTTCCAGGTGCCGCCGGGGCGCGCGTCCATGGACTCGGTCTGGGTGGAGTAGCCCCGGGGCCCCCACCAGCGATCGACATGCTCGGGCTTCGTCCACAGCTCGAACACGCGCTCGCGCGGGGCGTCGTACACGCGCGTGAGGAGGATTTCCCGGTCGGTGGTGCTCACCACGTCGCGCTTCATGTCGATCATCACTTGGTTCCTTTCGAGGGCTGCTCGAGTTCCTGCAGGTAGTCGCCGAGCCGATCGAGGCTCTCGTCGAAGAAGCGGCGGTAGTGCTCGAGCCAGTGCGCCACCTCCTTGAGGGACTCGCCCTCCAGGCGGCAGGGGCGCCACTGGGCGGAGCGGCCGCGCGAGATGAGCCCCGCGTGCTCCAGCACCTTGAGGTGCTTGGAGACGGCCGGCAGGCTCATGTCGAAGGGCGCGGCGAGCTCGTTCACCGTGGCCTCGCCCGTGGCCAGCCGCGCGAGGATGGCCCGGCGCGTGGGGTCCGCCAGCGCGGCGAAGGTGGTGCTCAGACGGTCTGGGCTCATGGCGTACTTAACCGGCGGGTTGATTAACCTGCGGGTTAATTAACGCCGGAAGCCGTGGCCGTCAAGGGGGTGCACGATCGCGCACGGAGTGGGGGAGGGTGCATCGACCGCTGTTCCAGCGCCTCGCGCGTCTGGCGGCGTGCAGCTTGCCTCGCCAGGACGGAGGGCGACAGTTCGGCCGTGCTTCACTTCATCCCGTCGGGTGCCTCATCCAGGACAGCGGGCCCGTGCTGGGGTGCTGTCCCGGATGAGCCCGGACGGAATGTTCACCGCGCATACGAAGGGGGCTCAGAACCCCTCGGGCAGCGGCTGCGGTCCGGGCACGATGTGGGCGATGTCCGGGTCCACGTCCCCGGGCTGACGCGTGGGGCGGGCCTCCCGGTCACGCTGGCGCTCCTCCTTCTTCTGCTCCTTGTCCCGCTGCTTCTGCTGGCGAGCCATTTCCTTCTGTCGCTTCGTCGACCTTCCCTGCATGGTTGCTCCGCGGATAGAGGAAAAAAGAGGCCCGGCCTCACAGGAGACCGGGCCCCTTACACTAAAAGTAAGGCATGTGCGTCGCGGGTTCAGCTACTCCGCGCGCACGTTCTGGGCCTGCAGGCCCTTGGGGCCCTTCGTCACGTCGAACGTGACCCGCTGACCCTCCTGGAGGGTGCGGAAGCCGTCCATGTTGATGGCGGTATGGTGGCAGAACACGTCCTCGCCACCGTCCTGCGCGATGAACCCGAAGCCCTTCGCGTCGTTGAACCACTTCACGGTACCAGATGCCATTGACTTGATGCTTTCCTGTACAGCAGGGCGTCCATCGCCAAACTGTCCGCTCATTGTCGAGCGCAGATCGGACCTATACCCCGCTCGTCTTGAAGTCGAGGCAGGAAATCTCCCGACCCCTTTTTCAGGACATCCGGTGCACGGGCACGATCATCCGGAAAACAGGGCTCGCCGCGCCTCTGTTCCCAGCGTCATCTGGAGTCCGAAAAGACCCCGTTTTCGATGCGCTCGCTCGCCTGCCTGGTCGGCCTCCAGCCGAGGGCGCGGTTGCCGTGGGAAGGGAATGTTTGAATGCGCACGCCGTGGGCGCGTCAGGAGGAGTGGATGCGCCCGGCGCATCCTTCCCGAGAGAAGAGCCCATGAAATCGCTGCTCGCCGCCCTGGTGTTGCTCGCCGCCCTGTCCGCCTCCGCTCAAACCACGCCGTCCATGGCGCCGCCCTCGGGTGAGCCCACTGGAGCGTCGCCTCCGGGCGCCGCGTCCTTCCGCGGGGGCGGCTCGGACCGCGGGGGCGGCTCGGATCGCGGGGGCGGCTCGGATCGCGATGACGACCGGTGGGGCAACGGCAATGGCAACGGCTCGCGCGCCACGCCCGTGGTGGTCGAGCGCGAGGAGATGGAGCAGCGCATGGCCCGCATGGAGGCGTTGCTGGCCGAGGCCCTGGAGCGCGGCCGCCGGTGGGAAGGCCGGGACCGGCTCAACGCGGCCTACCAGGAGCTGAGCGCCCTGCGGCGGGTGGTCCAGTCCGCGCCCGACGCGCGCTCGTACTACCCGCCCCAGCCGCCGCCGCGGCCCACGCCGGCCCCGCCCCCGCCCCCGATGTACACGCCCATCGCGGACGGCGCGCTGCGCCGCATCACGGACGCCGTGTCGCGCGAGTCCATGTCCGACAACAAGATGCGCGTGCTGGAGCAGGCGATGGGCGGCCACTCCTTCCTCGTGTCGCAGGTGCAGCAGATCCTCCCCCTGTTCTCCTTCTCCGCGGATCGGCTCAACGCGGTGCGGCTGCTCTGGCCGCGCGTGCTGGACCGGCAGAACGGCTACCAGCTCAACAGCTCCTTCTCCTTCTCCAAGGACAAGCAGGAGCTGCAGCGCATCCTCTCCAACTGAGCGGCACTGGTGGGGGGGCCTTTCGGCCTGATTGAATGGCCCCCATGCGTCCTCGTTCACGCGCGCGGCGGTGGTGGCTCGGAGGCGTGGGCGCGCTGCTGCTCGCGGTGGGCCTGGCCGGCGCCTGGATCCGGCCGGGGTTGTCGTTCGTGGCGCGCGCGGCGGGCTTCCAGGACGGGCTCGCCGGGCGCCTGGCGCGGTGGGACCGCGGGCCCGTCACCCTCTCGGATTTGGACGTCCCCTCGCGGCATGGCCCCCTGCGCGCCCGGCTCCACCGGCCCGCGCGACCGGGGGGCCGCACCGTCCTCCTGGTGCCCGGGGTTCACGCCGAGGGCGTCGACGAGCCCCGCCTGAACCGGCTCGCCGGAGACCTGGCCGCCCAGGGGCTCACGGTGCTCACGCTCGAGCTGCCGGACCTCTTGCGCTACCAACTCACGCCCCGCGCGCCGGACATGATCGAGGACGCGGTGCGCTGGGCCGCCGGCCAGCCCGCGCTCGCGCCGGACGGGCGGGTGGGGCTCATGGGCATCAGCTTCTCCGGAGGCCTGTCGCTCGTGGCCGCGGGGCGGCCCGCGCTCGCGGGCGCGCTCGCCTTCACCGTGTCGCTGGGCGGTCATGGGGACCTCGCGCGGGTGCTCGCCTTCCTGTGCACGGGCGTCCAGGCGGATGGCCAGGCGCGCCGACCCCATGACTACGGCGTCGTCATCCTGCTGCTCAACCTGGCCGATCAGCTCGTGCCGCCCGCGCAGGTGGAGCCCCTGCGCGAGGGCATCCGCACGTTCCTGCGCGCCTCGCACCTGGCGATGCATGACCCGCGGCGCGCGGAGGAGACCTTCGCCGAGGCGCGGCGTCAGCGCGAGCGCCTGCCGGAGCCCGCGGGCACGCTCCTGGGCCATGTGAACGCGCGGGACGTGGCCGCGCTCGGGCCGGTGCTCGCGCCCCACGTGAAGGACTTCGCCGGGGCGCGGGCGCTCTCGCCCGAGGGCGCCGCGCCGCCCACGCACCGGGTGTTCCTGCTGCATGGCGCGGAGGACACCGTGGTGCCCGCCCTCGAGGCCGAGCGCCTGGCGCGCGCGCTCGAGCCCCGGACCCGGGTGTGGCTGTTGCGCTCGCCGCTCATCGGCCACGCGGAGCTGGGGGCCGTGGCGGACCCCTGGGAGGTGCTCCGGCTCGCGGCGTTCTGGGCGGCGGTGCTCGACGCCTGAGCGGGTCCGGGCGGGCCGGGCTCAGGCGGGCGGCAGGCCCAGCATCTCGCGCACCTGGCCGAGCATCTCCTCCTCGGCGAAGTGCACCTGGCTGTCGGTGGCGATGAGCGTGCGCACCGTGGACAGCACTTCCTCCGGAGACTGGCGCAAGAGGCCCAGGTTGGGCACGGGCAGGGGCTCGCCCAGCTCCAGGCACCGCTCGAGCCGCTGCAGCTCGTGCGGGGGCACGCTCCAGCGGCGCGCGGCGCCAATCAAGGCGTGGGCCTCGCGCGGGTCGAGCTCGTCGTCGCTCCAGGCGACCTGGAGCAGCAGCTTGAGCAGTTCGATGTAGAAGCGTTCGTCGGTGGGTGAGGTCATCCCGGTGTGTTCTCCGCGAGGGGCAGCGTCGCTCTTTCGCTCGCCCGCGTCCATGGCGCACGCGCCGCCCGCTCGCCAGCCGACGCGCCCGGGAGGCCGCGTGATAGCGTGGGGGTCATGACTTCGTCTGACCGAACCCGTGGCATGCCTCCTTCCGGGAAGGAGGCCGGCGCGTCCGGCGAGCCGCTCGCGCCCCAGGACGTGAGCGTGACGCGGCCCTATACCCACCAGACCCACGCGCCCGAGGGCCCCGCCGTGCGGCGCTTCGTGCTCACCGTGGTGGAGGGCCCCTCGCCCGGTGCGGTGTGGGACTCGGTCTCGGATGCGTGCTCCATCGGTTCGCACCCGAGCAACGACTTCAACCTGGATGACGCCACGGTGTCGCGCTTCCACTGCGAAATCCGCGTGGGGCCCCGGGGCGCGCGGGTGAAGGACCTGGACAGCACCAACGGCGTCATCCTGGACGGGGTGCAGGTGGCCGAGGGCTACCTGAGGGGCGGCAGCCTCCTGCGCCTGGGCCGGGCGGTGGTGCGCTTCGACTACACGCCGGACAACAACCGGCTGCCGGTGTCGGAGCTCACGCGCTTCGGCTCGCTCGTGGGCGAGTCGGTGCCCATGCGCATGTGCTTCGCGCTGCTCGAGCGCGCGGCGGGCCGGGACGTGACGGTGCTCTTGGAGGGCGAGACGGGCACGGGCAAGAGCCAGGCGGCGCAGGCCATCCACCAGGCGAGCGCGCGCCGGGACAAGCCCTTCCTCACCGTGGACTGCGGCGCCATTCCCGCGGAGCTCCTGGAGAGCGAGCTGTTCGGCCACGAGAAGGGGGCCTTCACGGGCGCGGCGGCCCGGCGCATCGGCGCCTTCGAGGAGGCGCACGGCGGCACGCTCTTCCTGGACGAGATTGGCGAGCTGCCCGCGGAGCTGCAGCCCAAGCTCTTGCGCGTGCTGGAGGCGCGGGAGATCCGCCGCGTGGGCACCAACACCTACGTGCCCGTGGACGTGCGCATCATCGCCGCGACCAACCGGGACCTGCGCGCGGAGGTGAACGCGGGCCGCTTCCGCTCGGACCTCTTCTTCCGGCTCGCGGTCCTGCGCATCCCCCTGCCGCCCATCCGCCAGCGGCCCGAGGACCTGTCCCTGCTCGTGGAGCAGACGCTGCTCGGGCTGGGCGCGGATCCCGAGCGGACCCAGGCGCTGCGCTCGCCGGGCTTCATCTCCAAGCTGGAGCAGGCGGCGTGGCCGGGCAACGTGCGCGAGCTGCGCAACTACCTCGAGCGCTGCCTGGTGTTCGAGGACGCGGTGGCGCTCTCGGACGTGGCGCCCCAGGGGGGCCGCTTCGAGGTGGACGCCAAGGTGCCCTACGCCGAGTCGCGGCGGCTGGCGCTGGACGACTTCGAGCGGCGCTACCTGCGCGCGCTGCTCGCGCTGCACCAGGGCAAGGTGTCCCAGGCGGCGAGCAGCGCGGACATGGACCGCGTCTACCTCTACCGCCTGCTGCGCCGCCACGGCATCAAGTGAAGAGCGGGCCGTCCCGCCAGACGTGATGCAGCTGGGCGCGGCCGGCCAGGTGCCGCGTCTGGAAGCCGCCCGCGAGGCCGGAGAAGGCGGCCTCCGTCACCACCACGCCATGGCCCGGGTGGCCCCCGGTCCACGAGGACAGGCGCATGAGCCGGCCGCCGCCCAGGCTCTTGCGGCCCAGGGCTCCGGCGCGCAGCGTGGCCAGGTCCACGTGCAGCGTGGGCGCGAGCGACACCCGCGCCGTGCCCGTCTCCGACAAGGGCTCCTCGGAGAGCGCCAGCGCCATGTCCAGCACCCGCTGCCGCGTCTCGCGCTCGGCGTCGGGCTCGTCCGGCAGCACCGCCACGCCGAGCAGGAAGCTGCCGCCCTCCACCAGCACCTTGAGGCCCAGGGCGTCCGCGCGCGCGCGCACGTGCTCCAGGCGCGCGTCCACCGTGTCGAGCACCGTGTCGTCCACGGGGCCCTCCAGGCGCGCCTCCACGAAGAGGCCCACCGCGCGCACCTGCTGGATGGCGCCGGGCCCGTGGCCCCGCACCGCGCGCCGCAAGTCGTCCAGCATGCCCTCCACCGTGGGGTAGCGCTCCTCGCGCCGCTTCTCCATGCAGCGGGCGATCACCGCGTCCACCGTCCGGGGCACCGCCACGCGCTCGCTCGCCCGGGGCGCCGGCACGTGCAGGTGCTGCTCCTCCAACTCCAACTGGGTGGTGCCCAGGAAGGGGGGCTGGCCCGTGAGCAACTGGTAGAGCAACACCCCCAGGCCGTACAGGTCCGTGCGCGCATCCGGCGTCTCGCCGCGGATCTGCTCGGGCGCCATGGACAGGGGCGTGCCCAGCACCAGGCCGGTGCTCGTGGCGCCCGTGCCGGCGTCCTCCGGCGCGAGCAGCTTGGCCACGCCGAAGTCCACCAGCTTCACCTGGCCGTCCGGGGCCACCATCACGTTCTGCGCCTTGACGTCCCGGTGCACCACGCCCGCGCCGTGCGCCGCGCCCAGCGCCGAGCCCACCTGCTCGAGCAGCTCCAGCGCCTCGTGGCCCGACAGCGGCCCGCGTGCCTGGAGCTCCGCGCCCAGGTCGCGCCCCTCCAGCCACTCCATGGCGATGTAGGGCCTCCCGTCCGACAGCGTGCCGTGCTCGCGCACGTCCACGATGTGCGGGTGCTCCAGGCGCTTGAGCGTCTCGGCCTCCTGCTGGAAGCGGCGCAGCGCGCCGCGCGCCGTGGCGAAGCTCGGGTGCATCACCTTGAGCGCCGCCAGGGTGGGGCCGTGCACCGCGCGGGCGCGGTAGAGCGTCGCGACGGCGCCGCGGTAGTGCACCGCTTCCACCACGTACCCGCCCACGAGCGCTCCAGCGGAGAGCTCCTCGCCATACAGGGATCGCGCGCCGTCGTCCTTCATCCTGGACTCCCTACCGGGCCTGGCAGACGTCCCCGGGGGCCCCGGGAAGGGCGCTGCAGGCGTTGTGGAGGAAGACGGTGATGGGCTCCATCCATTTATTGCCCCCCGTGTCGGTGCAGATCTCGAAGTCCCCGTCCCCCTTCACCAACGGACCATCATCATACTGGCAATGGCTCGTCCGGGGCTCCTTGGGATTGACGCACAGGCCCACGGACGTCGCCGCGCAGTTGGCGCCCGAGCCGGGCAGCGCGCACAGCCGGTGGGTCGCGTAGGCGGCTGAACCGCTCCAGCCCGCGGCCTGGCAGGAGTACATCTTGCGGTACACCGCGCCGTCGACGATCTCCTGCCCGCGACGCACCTTGCCGTCCCGGTCCACGTACACCGTGGTGGCCAGCGCCTCGGCGTCGAAGATGTTGCCGTAGTAGGCGCCCTCGCGCAGGAAGAAGGTGTCGGTCTCCGACAAGGGGTAGCGCGTGGCCGCGCTCGTGCCCGTCTCCACCTGCACCGCCACCGAGCCCGACTGGGTGCTGGAGTAGGGCGCGGACATGACGTTGAAGAAGCCCGACGCCGGGCAGGTGAACGTCACCGAGGGGGACGTCGTGGCGCAGGCGCCCTCGCTGCTCGCCAGCTTGCGCGCGTCCCCGGCGTCACACCCGGCGATGTCGTCGCACACGCGCAGCATCATCCGCGCGCCGGCCGTGGTGCCCAGCAGGCCGCCCGTGCCGCACTGGTCCGGCGCCCGCGCCCCCGCGCCCAGACGCACCACGGCGCCCGGCACGCACCGGCCCAGGCCCTCGGGCCTCCAGCCGCAGTCCCGTCCCTCCGTGGCGTCCGGGACGAGGCAGGCCGCGTAGCTGGGCACCGCCGCGTCCGTGGCCGGGTGGTACAGCACGGGCCGCGTCACGCTCTCCGTGGAGAAGAGCGTGGGGCGGCTCGGGTCCTGGCCGCGCAGGGACAGCTCCACCCGCCGGCCCTGGGCGTTGTTGCGCGCCAGCAGGCACGCGGACACCCAGTTGAGGCACGCCGGGCTCGGCGCGCCCGTCTTCCACTGCGGACACAGCCCGAGCTTGCCCTCCCACGGCGTGCCCGGCAGCCCCGTGGTGGGGTCCGTCCAGGACACCTGGATGCCCACCGGCAAGGCGCAGCTCACCAGGTACGGCATGACCTCGCGCGCGGCGGGATCCTTCAGCTGCTGCTGGAGGTAGGGGTTGGCCGAGACGCCGGAGAACAGCGGCACCAGCCCGTTGCCGATCAGCAGCGGAATGGCCTGGGCGTTGGTGGTGAGGGCGTTGAACACCAGCGCCTGGGTCGTCAGCGAGTTGGCCACCCGCAGCTCCTGGGCCTGGACCGTGGACGGCCCGGCCGGGGGCGCTTCCCCGAGTTCGGGCTGGCAGGCCGTCGTGCCGAGCAGCGCCGAGACCGCCAGTGCGGTCAGTGAACGCGGGGAGTAAGCGGAGGGAGGGGTGCGCCGAACTCGCGGGAAATCCATGTTCAGGGATCGATGCATGGGGTGGGCCAGGGCAGGGAGAGGTGTGTGGCGGGAGGAGCGGGGAGATTGTGGCGCGGGGGGCTACACACGGGGGGGGAGGGGTGTGGTTTCCCAGTCCTCACGCAGCGCGTCGAGGCGGGTGCCCCACAGGGGCGAGGCGGCCGCGGTGCTCCGGGCCCGTTCCAACCAGTGGTGGGCCTCGGGCGCCCGGCCCACCGCGCGCGCGCCCAGGGCGGCCTGGTGGAACACCTCGGTGAGCTCGTCGCCCGAGCAGTCCGGCTCGGCCTCGGCCGCGAGCGCCGTCCAGGCGGCCTCGTTCCACTGGCCCTCGGCCATGTCGTGCACCCGCAGGGCCACCATGCGCCAGAGCAGGCGGGTGTTGGGCGGGGTGGCCTCGGGGGCGCAGTGGGCGGAGAGCCAGTCGAGTTGGGCGCGCGCCCCGGCCTCCTCCCCGAGCGCCGCGTGCACCCGCGCGAGCAGCACCGCGTCCACCGCCACGGGGTGCTCGCGGAAGAAGCGCTCGCCCAGCGCGTGGGCCCGCTCGGCCAGACCCAGCGCCTCGCGCTCGCGCCCCATCCAGTGCAGACACTCGGCGAGCTGGCCGAGGCTCCAGCGCTCCACCTGCGCGTGGCCCAATTCGCGGCCCAGGTGGATGGCCTCGCGCAGCTCCCGCTCGGCCCCGGCGAGGTCGCCGCGCAGCCGCCAGAGGAAGGTGCGGTTGATGAGCGTGGCGGCCCGGTGCAGGGCGTCGCCCTCGCGCTGGCACAGGCCGAGCGCCTCGTCGAAGGCCGCCGCGCTCGAGGGCTCGTCCCCGGCGAGCGCCAGCCCCGTGCCCTGCATCATCAGCGCGATGATGCGCGTCTCCGTGTCCCGCGCGAGCGTGGCCGACTCCACCGTGGCCGTGAGCAGGCGCGTGGCGCGCGTCCAGTCCCCCTGGCGCCAGGTGTGGCGCGCGCGGGCGAGGGCGCAGCGCACCGACAGCCGCGGGTCATCCAGCGCCTCGGCCTTGTCCAGGGCCTCCTGGGTGCGCGCGGCCGAGCCCTCCGCGTCCTCGAGCCAGTCCACCAGCGTGGCCTCCTCGAGCAGCAGGTCCACCTCCAGCGCCGTGTCGCGAAGCGCCTGGGCGAGCGCGCGCGCCGCGCTCAGGTCCGCCAGGGCCTCGCGGAAGCGGTGGGTGCGGTAGCGCACCCGGCCCCGTCCGGCGAGCACCTGGGCGCGCCGCGCGGGCTCCGTCTCCGGCAACTGGGCCAGGGCATGGGTGTAGTCCTGCTCGGCCTCCACGTGGCGGTGGGCCCGGCGCGCGGCCTCGCCCAGGGCGAACCACGCGTGGAACGCCTCCTCGTGCGCGCCCGAGGCCGCGGCGTGCAGGGCGCGCGGGCGCCGCGTGGCCTCGGTGTCCGGGCCCAGGGCGCGCAGGGCCGCGGTGTGCAGGGCGCGCCGCCAGGGGCCGGGCAGGGCACGCTCCAGGGCCTCGCGCACCTGGGGCTGACGGAAGGCGTAGCGCTCCGCGTCCACCGCGCGCAGCAGGCCCGCGCGCGCGAGCCGCGCCAGGCCCGCCCCCGCGTCCAGCCGCGCCGCCCGCGCGGCTTCCGGCGAGGACTCCAGCAGGGGCTCCAGGTGGCGCTGGGCCGCGTCCAGCCGGGCCACCGTCGGCTCGGGGCCCAGCACCGCGCACAGCTCGGCGAGGCCCCGGTGGGAGGCGGGCAGGAGCGCCAGGGCGCGCGCGGCGAGCCGCTCGAAGAGGGGCGTCACCGACACGTGCAGCAGCGCGTCCGCGGCCACGTAGCCCTCGCCCCCGGCCGCGGTGCGCAGCGTGCCCGAGGCGCGCAGGGCCTCGGCCACCTCCACGAGCGACAGGGGCACGCCCTGGGTGAGCGTCTCCAGGTGCTCGAGCACGGGCGCGGGGATGAACTCGGCGGGGTGCAGCAGGTGGCGCAGGAGGCCGCGGCGCGCCTCGCCGTCGAGCGGCGGGAGGTCCACGGCGGCGAAGAGGCCCGCGCGCTCGCCCCACGCGGGTCGGGGCCCGAGCAGCTCCGGACGCGCGGCGGCGCACACCCACAGGCGCGTGTCCGGCGCGGGCAGGGTGGCCATCTCCAGGACCTCCAGGGCGGTGGGGTCCGCCTGGTGCGCGTCGTCCACCAGCAGGGCGAGGGGCCCGGGCCGCGCGAGGGCCTGGAGGGACGTGGCCAGGGCGCGGGAGAGCGCGTGGCGCCGGGCCCCCGGGGGCGTCGCGGGCGGGCGCTGGCCCGGCGTGGCGAGGGCCCACAGGGCCTGCAGCAGGGCCTCGGGCGCGCCCGTGTCGGGGGGCGGGGCGGTGAGCCGGACGACGCGGGCCCCGGGCTCCAGGCGGAGCGCGAGCGCGTCCAGGACGCGGCTCTTGCCCTGGCCCGGCTCGCCGAGCAGCCGCGTGAGGCCCGGCGAGGCCTCGGTGAAGGCGCGCGCCGCATGCGCGGCCAGGGTGTCGAGCAGGGCCTCGCGGCCGAACAGCGGCGGGGGCTCGGTGGACACGGGAGCGGTGGCCTCGTCCGCTCCGTCCGTCAGGTGCGCGGCGGCCTCGGGGGTGGGGCGGGGGGCCGTCTCCGAGTCGGCCGGGTCGTCGACGGGCCACCAGTGCTCCGGGTGCTCCAGGGCCTCGCCCGCCAGCCGGAGCACGGCGGCGCCGGGCCGTACCCACAGGGGCGCCACGTGGAGCACGCGCCGGGTGTCGGGGGCGTCCAGGGCTCGCGCGGCGCGCAGGGCGGCACGCAGGCCCGCCTCGGCCGAGGGGTGCTCGGGAAAGGCCACCAGGGCGCGCTCGGGGTGGAGCCGCGCGAGCAGCCCACCCTCGGGGGCCACGGCCTCGGCGAGCGCGAGCAGGTCCACCTCGCCCGCCACGCCGAGCAGCGCCACGCTCCGGACACCCCGGGCGCGCGCGGGCGTCGGCTCGGGGACGGCCTCCGGTGCGCGCGGCGTCGCCTGGCACGCGGCGTCGAAGGCGGCGAGCAGCTCGGCCACCGAGCCGAAACGCGCGGCGCGCTCCTTGGCGAGGGCGCGCGCGAGCACGTCATCGAGGGCCCGGGGCACCGGCGCGCGCTCGGAGACGCGGGGGGGCCGCAGGTTCACGTGGCCGTGGAGCACCTCGTCCGGGCCGCCGGTGAAGGGGGGCGCGCCGGTGAGCCACTCGAACAGGAGCACGCCCAGCGCGTAGAGGTCCGCGCGCGGGTCCACGTCGGGCGACTCCTGGCACTGCTCGGGGGCCATGTAGAAGGGGGTGCCGAGCCGCTGGCCGGTGCGGGTGAGGTGCACGGGCGCGGCATCCGGCGCGGCGCCGTCTTCCCGGAAGCGCGCGAGGCCGAGGTCGAGCACGCCCAGGGGCCCGTCCGCGCGCAGGAAGAGGTTCTCCGGCTTGAGGTCCCGGTGGACGACGCCCGCCTGGTGCACGCGCGCCACGGCGGCGCCCACGTCCGCGAGCAGGGCGCGCACCCGCTCCAGG
Source organism: Archangium primigenium (assembly GCF_016904885.1). NCBI lineage: Bacteria > Pseudomonadati > Myxococcota > Myxococcia > Myxococcales > Archangiaceae > Melittangium > [Archangium] primigenium. Next base: position 298,014 of record NZ_JADWYI010000001.1, on the reverse strand, counting down.
GGCAGGGCGCCGGTGCCGGGCCAGGCCGCCAGCGCCTCCGCGAGCGTCTGGCCGCGCAGCCGCTCGAGCACGAGGAAGGGGTGGCCCGCCACCTGGCCCTCGCCGAGCAGGGCGGGCACGGTGGGGGCGCCCACGCGGCGCAGGGCGGCGGCCTCGCGGGCGAAGCGCTCGGAGAAGTCCCCGCGCGACGCCTCCCGAGACACCTTGAGGGCCACCTCGCGGCCATCCGCCTCGCGCACGGCCCCATAGACGCGGGAGAAGCCGCCCGTGCCCAGGGGCGCCCCGAGCCGCAGGCCGGGCACCTCGGGGGGCACCCACGGCTCGGCCTCCACGGCGGGCCCCAAGGGGGGCGCTCCATGGAGGGCACAGGCAACGCCGACGGAGAGACGGCGGTAGCAGACCGGACAGCGCATGGGAGGGCGGCGCGAGGCCGTGGAGGGGGAGGTTACCAGAGCCCCCCGGCCCTTCGCTGCATCCCCTGTCCGCTGCCTCCCCCGGAGGGCGGGCGACTAGAAGCGCACCCGAGCGGTGAGGTAGCCCGTGCGCGCGGCGGTCGGCACGGCCTGGCCCGCGTAGTACTGGTCGTAGAAGAGCTTGTTCGTGAGGTTGTTCACGTTGAGCTGCAGGTCCAGCCAGGTGAGGGGCGAGTAGCTCGCGAAGACATCGAAGCGCCAGTAGTTGGGCACCTTTGTGAGCACCGCGGTCTCCGTGGCCGGGTTGTTCACCACCGTCACGTCCTGGTAGACGGCGCCGCCGCCCAGGCTCAGCTGCTCGAAGGGTTGCACCGTGGTCCACAGCGAGAAGCTGCGCTTGGGGGTGCTCGGCAGCTCCTGGCCCACGAGCAGGGGGTTGGAGTTCTTGAGGATCTCCGAGTTCAGGTGGGTGTAGTTGGCCAGCACGCGCCAGTAGCGGTTGAGGGTGCCGGTGGCGCCCACGTTGAAGCCCTGCACGCGCTGCGCGCCGTCCAGGGTGACGGGGGGCAGGGTGGGGTCGGTGTTGGTGACGCGCGCGTTGGTCTTCTCGATGCGGAACACCGAGCCGCTCACGCTCAGCCGCTCCTCGAGCAGGTCCGCCTTGGCGCCCACCTCGTAGATGCGGTTCTTCTCCGGGGCGAGCGTGGCGGTGTTGTTGGCGAGCGTGCCCGCCTCGGCCGAGGGGTTGGCGGACGTGCCGTACATGGCGTACACGCTCGTCCTCTCCAGCGGGTGGAGCACGAGCCCGAGCCGCCAGTTGAACAGCGTGTCCTTGTTCTCCAGGTCCGTGCGCTCGTTGGTGGCGCTCAGCGCCGAGTAGCGGGTGCGGAAGACGTCCACGCGCGCGGAGGCGAGCACCTCCACGTACTTCGTGAGCTGCACCTGGTCCGCGGCGTACACGCCCACGTCCCACTGGCGGCTGGTGTTGGAGCCCGCGGACACGCGGCTCACGCCGGACAGGTCCGGCGCGGGGTCCGGGTTGAACAGGTCCGCGGGGATGTTCGCGGTGCCCGAGCCCACCAGGTTCACGCGGTCCTGATCCCGCGACTCGCGCGACAGCTCCAGGCCGATGTTGGCCACGTGTTTGGCGATGCCCGTGGTGAGCTCGCCGCGCAGGTCCGTCTGGTTGATGAGGTAGAGGTTGTCGGTGTTCGTCTGGAAGCGCTGCCGGCCGATCGTCTTCGGGTCCACCGCGGGCGCCAGGCCGCGCGGGGCCGTGGGGCGGGCGAAGCGATCCACGCCGCCAAAGCGCAGGGTGTTGGTGAGCCGGGGGCTCGCGGCGCTTCCCTCGCCGAAGCGGTGCTGGAAGCGCGCGGTGCCCACGTGGGCGTTCACCCGCTCACGGTCCTCGGCCGCCACGCCGTACCAGTTCTGGCGCGGCACGTCGTAGCTGATGCCCACCGGGTAGCCCTGGTAGTAGGGCTGGCCGTAGTCGGGGATGCTGCTCTCGTGCTGGTAGAAGTAGTCCACTTCCAGCGAGGTGTTCCGCCCCAGCGCCACGGCGAGCGAGGGCGCGAAGCCCACGCGGTTCTCCTGCACCTCGTCACGGCCGGCGATGTTGGCGCGCTGGCCGAGCACGTTCACGCGCAGCTGCACGCGCTCGCTGAGCACCTGGTTGATGTCCGCCTCCAGGCGGCCCGAGGGCGCCGTGCCACCGGTGAGGCTCACGCTGCGCAGGTCGCGCCGGACCGGCTTCTTGGTGACCAGGTTGATGGCGCCGCCCGTGGAGCCGCGGCCGAAGAGCACCGAGGACGGGCCGAAGAAGACCTCCACGCCGCCCAGGTTGAAGGTGTCGCGGGTGAACCAGCCCAGGTCCCGCACGCCGTCGCGGAACGTGTCCGTCTGCGCCGAGAAGCCGCGCAGGTTGAAGGTGTCGCCCTGACGGCCGCCCTCGCCCGCGCTCACGGTGATGCCGGACACGTTGCGCAGCGCATCGCGCACCGTGGTGGAGAACTGCTCCTCGATGACCTGCTCGGGCACCACGCTCACCGACTGCGGCGTGTTGACCAGCGGCCGGGTGAGCCGGGGCAGGGCGCTCTCCGGCGTGTTGTACTCCTTCTGCTCGGCCGCCTCCTGCACCTGCACGGTGGGCAGCACGTAGGTGTTCTCCGCGCCCGGGGCCTCGGGCGTGGCGGGCACGGCGGGCTCGGTCCTCGCGGGCGGCGTCGTCCCGGGCGTGGCGGGCGTCTCCTGGGCGAGCGCGCCACCGGTGGCCAGCGCCGAGGCCAGACCCACGGCCACCGGGCCCACGGGCCACAGCGCGCCACGGACGCCTCCCTGCGTGCCCTTCGACGAACGGATGCCCGGGGGGGTGGAATGCTTGGATGACATGTCGGTCCTTGGGTGCGGCGGCCGGGGCGACAGGACCTCCCTGTTCCCGGACCGGAAAGTGATTGTGAGAATCAGTTGCAGTGACGCGGCGTGAAAAGGGCGGCGAGAGGGGGGACTCGCCGCCCGGAGAGGCTCAGACGCTGGGTTCGGTGCGGTCGACGGGAGCCACGCTGGCGCGGGCCCTCCGCCACGCGAGGAAGCGGCGCCAGGACAGGGCGAAGCCCGTCCACACGAGGAACAGTCCGCCGAGGCTGCCGAGGGCCGCCACGGTCTGGCCGGGCACGCCGAGCGCCTCGCCGGTGTGGAGGAAGCGCAGCCAGCGGCGCACGCGGCTGGCGGTGGACATGTCCGCGAAGGCCTCGCGGCGCAGTTCCTGGGCGGTGAAGGGATCCATCACCACCTGGGTGGAGGCGAACAGGGGCCAGCCGTCCCTCTCGCGCAGGGCGAGCGTGACGGCGGCGGGGCCCTCCTTGCGCGCCTCGCCCGCGGGGGGACGCTCGGGACGGCCACCGCCCTCGGGACGGGCGCCCTCGGGACGGCCACCGCCCTCGGGACGGCCACCGCCCTCGGGACGGCCACCGCCCTCGGGACGGCCACCCTCGCGGGCACCGGGGGGCCGACCCTCGCCCGGGCCGCGCGCGGGGGCGCCGCCGCCCAGGCGCAGGGTGACGCTCTCCCAGGCGGGGGTGCGCTGCTGGGCGGAGGCGAGCAGCGCCTCGAGCGGCAGGGGCGAGGTGCCCGGAGCGGGCGGGGGGACGGAGGCGGTGAGGGGCGCGCCGGGGCCGCCCGCGGTGGGGGGCGTCTCGCCCAGGGCGGTGAAGACGAGGTTGGAGGCCCAGCGGTAGGAGATGACCATGCCCGAGGCCGTCAGGACGATGAGCACGGGCAAGAGCCAGAAGCCGATGACGTTGTGCCAGTTCCAGTCGCGCGCCTTGCCCTGCAGGCCCCGGCGGAACCAGAGCGAGGGCCGCACGGCGCGCCACGTCCACTTGCGCGGCCACCACAGGTACAGGCCCGACACGCCGAGGAACAGGAACACGGCGTTGCTCGCGCCGGTGAGGGCCTTGCCCACGGGGCGGTTGTCGCCCTGGGCGGCGAGCCACCGGTGCCACTCCACCATGAGCTGGAAGAACGAGCGCCAGCCCTGGGCGCCCCACTCGCGCACCTCACCCGTGTAGGGGTTCACGTACACGCCGGCGTTGCGGCCGGTGCTCACGAGCACCGCGGCGTCCGGCTCCGGGTACACCGTCACGCCGGTGGGGGGCGTCTGGGGCCTGGCGGCACGCACGCGCGCGAGCAGCTCGTCCACGGGCAGGCGGGGCGCGTCCGGGGTGGGGCGCTGGACGGTGCGCGCGTCGCGGTCCGCCCAGTCCAGCACCTGGTGCTCGAAGGCGAGGGCCACGCCCGTGAAGGACATGATGGCGATGACGAGTCCGGCGATCACTCCGGCCACCAGGTGGGGCCAGAAGAGGACGTTGTGCAGGGTGAGGCGCATGGCGTGACGTCTGACCTTCACTTCAAGGTGAACTGAACGGGAATCTCGACGATGACGCGCACGGGCCGGCCCTGATGGCCGAGCGCCGGGGTGAAGCGCCACTGCCGCACGGCTTCCAGGGCGGCCGCGTCGAGCGCGACCACCGACTCGACCACGCGCGGGCTGTCGGGCTCCACGCGCCCGTCCACGCCGATGATGAGGCGCACCAGCACGCGGCCTTCGATGCCCTCGCTCCGGGCGCGCCGGGGGTAGTGGGGCCGCACCTGCTCGAGCACGCGCGGCGCCCGGGCCACCTGCTTGAGGTCCACCGCATTGCCGCCGGTGGCGCCCACCAGCCCGCCCTCGCGGCCTCCGAGCACGCCGCCGAGCACGCCGTCCAGGGCGCTGGCCACCGCCGCCGCGTCCGCCACCGCGTCCGCGCTCGGCTCGGGCACGTCCTCTTCCACGGGCGCCTCGGGCTCGGGCTCCACGGGCGGCGGCTCCGGACGCTTCTCCACCACGAGCGCGGGCACGCTCGGGCGGATCACCGGCCGGGGCACGCTCCGGGCCTGGCGCTGCACCGGGCGCGCCGTCCGGGTGACGCTCGCGCTCGCGGCCGGGGGCGGCGGCGGCGCGAACTGGAAGAACACCAGCTCCGGCTCCTTCGGGGGCTCGGGCTCGCGCACCGCCGGGGAGGCCAGCGCCAGGCCCGCGCCCAGCAGCCCCACGTGCACGAGCACCGCCACGCCCACGGCCCAAGCCCACCGCAGTCCCGGCATCCGTCCCCGAGGGGACTCCCCCATCAGGAACAGGCGTTCACGCGGCCCGGTGTGCACCGGACTCTCGGAGGGCGTCTCATCCATGGAGAGGGGGAAATTGAGAATCATTCTCATTTTCGGTCCCAACGAATATCCCACGCGCCGCGCCCGGTCAAACGGGGGGGGGCGTTGAATCGTTCATGGGGGCGGTAAGCCCGCCTCGGCCCGTGCTCCGGGTGTGAGGGGCTCGCACGTGCGGGCCGACGCCACCCGAGGGACTCAGGGGTCGGACCACTGGCGCAGGAGGTTGTGGTACACGCCGGTGAGCATGACCAGCGAGGGGCTCTGGGGCACCTCCTGGTTGAGCCGCATGATGGCCATGTCCAGGTCGAAGAGCAGGGCGCGCTGGGACACGTCGCGCACCATGCTCTGCACCCAGAAGAACGAGGCCAGGCGGGCGCCGCGGGTGATGGGCGTCACGTGGTGCAGGCTGCTGGCCGGGTAGACGATGAGGTCGCCCGCGGGCAGCTTCACCGCGTGGCTGCCGTAGGTGTCCTCCACCACGAGCTCCCCCCCGTCATAGCTGTCCGGCTCGGACAGGAAGAGCGTGGCGGACACGTCCGTGCGCAGGCGCTCGGCGCCGCCGGGCAGGGGGCGGATGGCGTTGTCCACGTGCGAGCCGAACGCCATGTGCGGCTCGTACCGGTTGAACAGGGGCGGGAAGACGCGCCGGGGCAGCACGGCGGAGATGAACAGCGGGCTCTTCTCCAGGCCGCCGAGCACCAGGTCGCCCAGGGCCCGGGCCTCGGGGCCGCCCTCGGGCAATTGCAGGTTCTTCTTCACCCGGGCGGACTGGTGGCCGGCGGTGCCGCGGCCATCCTCCCAGGTGGCGCGGGCGAAGACCTCGCGGCAGTGGGACACCTGTTCGGCGGAGAGGACCTGGGGGATGTGCACCATCATGGGTGCCCTTCCTTATATGGCGTCCGAGCCGAGCGGGCGCGCCTCGTGGGCGGCGGCGGGCGCGGCCGGCAGCACCACGGTCAGGGTGGTGCCCTGGCCCTCGCGGCTCGTGGCGCTCAGGGTGCCGCCCAGCCCCGTCACGATGGCGTAGCTCACCGACAGGCCCAGGCCCTTGCTGGAGGGGCTGATGGTGCAGAACGGCTCGAACAGCCGGGCGAGCACCTCCTGGGGCATGCCCCGGCCGGTGTCCTGCACCTCCACCACCGCCTCGCCGGTGGGGGCCGTGTACGTGGCCACCCGGAGCACGTGCTCGGCCCCGCCGCTCATGGCCTGCGAGGCGTTGAGCAGCAGGTTGACGAACACCTGGCCCAGGCGCGCCTCGTCGCCCACCACGGCGGGCACCTCGCGGAAGTCGCGCTCCAGGCGCACGCCCGGGCGCAGGTCGCCGCGCAGGATGCCCAGCGCGTGCTCCAGCACGGGCGTCACGTCGATGGTCTGGTGGTGCTCGAGCGGGGCGCGCGACAGGGTGCGCAGGTCCTGGACGATCGTCTTGAGCCGCCCGGCGCCATCGGCCGCCTCCACCAGCGCCTCCACCACCTCGGCCACGTCCCGCGTGAGCGGGTTGTCCTGGGCGCGCAGGCTCTCGCCCACCCGCTGCAGCTCCTCGCGCGCGAAGCCGAGGTTGGCCAGCATGTACGCGAGCGGGTTGCCCATCTCGTGGCCCACCGCCGCCGCGAGCGAGCCCAGCGCGCCGAGCCGATCCGCCTTGAGCTTGGCCTCCATGCGCTTGCGCGCGGTGATGTCCTTGGCGAACACCCGCAGGCCCTCGGGGTCGAGCAGCGGGAAGACGGTGAGCTCCCAGGAGCGCTGGTTGAGGTGCAGCACGCCCGGCGTCACGCCGAGCCCGTCCGGGGGCACCTCCTGGCGCGACCAGGCGAGCGCCGCCTCCACGAGCGGATGCCGGGCGCCGCGCGAGAGCAGATCCGGGAAGGCCAGGTGCGCCGCGGGGTTGGCGTAGCGCAGCAGGCCGTCCGGACCCACCTCCAGCATGGGCTCGGGGTGCAAGAGCGGGAAGGAGGCGAGGCGGTAGAGGGGCTCCTCCTGGGCGCGCAGCTCGGTGACGTCGCGCACGAGCAGCATGGTGGGCGCCGTCTCCGCGCCCGGGCCGCGCGCGCGCACGCTGGCCTCGGCGGCGAACCAGTGCGTGCGGCCGGCCACCTGGGCGCGGTACTCCACCCGGCCACTGCCGCCCCCGTGCCGCGCCGCGCGCGCGAGCGCCACGAGCGGACCCGCCGCCTCCAGGCCGAGCACGTCCTCCAGGCTCCGGCCCTCGGCGTCCCTCAAGTCCTGGCCGAACACCTCGTCGCCGGGCGTCCACACCCGGAGGCAGCGCGCGTGCGCGTCCAGCTCCACGGCCAGGTACTCCGTCTGCCGCGAGGGCGGCGGGCGGCGCCGGCGCGTGCCCCGGCCGGAGGACGGCACGAAGCCCTCGCTGTCGAAGAGGCCCAGCAGCGGCTCCAGGCCCCCGGTGCGATCGGTCAGCGAGGTGAGGGCGGACACGAGCACCGCCGCGTCGTCCTCCGTCAGGCGCGAGGTGAGGATGAGGCCGTCCGCGGGCGTGGGCCCCGTGTAGGCGAACGGGGTGAGCCGCCGCTCGTCGGCGCCCAGGTGCTCGGCGAGGAAGGCGCGCACGGTGCTCTCCTCGGGGTGGCTCGTGTAGATGGCTGTCAGGTCCGCCTCGCCGGAGAGCACCGCGAGCAGCGCCTTGCGGTAGGTGCCAAAGAAGCGCTCCTCGCTGAAGGCCTCCGCCAGGCTCACGCCCCGCTCGGACAGGTGGCGGATGGGCAACAGGTAGCCCGCGGTGGCGCGCGGGGCCACCCAGGCGGCGCGGGCGCCCTGGAGCCGCTCGAGCGACAGCGGCTGACTGGCGCGGCACAGGAGGGCCGCGTGGTACTCGCCCCGGCCGGCCCGCACCGCGCGCAGCACCGCCCGGGCGCGGGGCTCGAACGCCGTGCATTGCTCCGCGGTGCCCCAGACGAGCTCCGCCCGCTCCTCGGCCAGCTCCCGCTCCAGGGCCTCGAAGGAGGGCGCGATCTCCACCACCACCGCGCGGCCCAGTCGCTGGGTGAGCGCCCGGCCGAACAGCTCGGCGCGGACATGCTCCTTCACCTCGCCCATGGACGGAGCGAGGACAAAGCGAATCGGCGTGGCCGGAACGCTCACGTGGGTGCCTCCTGGAATGGCCGGATTCACAGTATCCCCCCCGGCGTGTTGCCCTCCAAGCATGCCGGACATTTCACCAGCGTGCATCGCCCCCCGGCCGTGTCGCACGGCGGGAGACATTCCCATCGTCCTCCAGTGAAGGTCCGCCCTTGCCCGCGGGGATGCGACATCCCTCCACACGCCGCCGCGCCACGTCAGAGGGGGCGCGTAGAACTCCGGGGTTCTCTCGCGGAGGGTGGATGGCTCGGGGTTGGGTGGGACGCCTGCTGGGAGTGGTGGTCGCATGGGGCTGCGTGGCGGGAGTGTGCCCCGCGTCCGCGCGCGCCCCGCGCGGGGCCCCGGCCGTGGGCCTCGCCGTGGGGCCGCATGTGGTGCTCGACGACGGGCGGGTGCTGGCGGCGGGCGGGGGCGGGGTGTTCTCGCCCGCGCACGGCACCTGGCGCGCCTCGGGGCCCGGGCACACGGCGCGCACCCAAGCGGCGGCGGTGAGGCTGGGCGATGGGCGGGTGCTGGTGGTGGGCGGCGCCACGGCGGCCGCGGAGGCGATCACGCGCGCGGAGGTGTACGTGCCCCGGACCCGCACGTGGATCCGGGTGGAGCCCATGCACGAGGCGCGGGTGGACGCCGCGGCGGTGGTGCTCGCGGACGGGCGGGTGCTGGTGGTGGGCGGGCTCGACGCGCGGCGGCTGCCGGTGCGCTCGGCGGAGGTGTTCGAGCCCACGCGGGGAACGTGGACCCGCACGGGCGCGCCGCGGGCCACGCGGCGCGGCGCGGGCACGGGCGTGGTGCTGGAGGACGGCGACGTGCTCTTCGTGAGCGGCCTCCAGGCGGAGCGCTATTCGCCCGCGAGCGGCACCTGGCGCGAGGCGGGGCCGGTGGGCGGCGCGGCGGGCACGCACCGCGCGGGGCACTCGGTGACGCGGCTCGGGGACGGGCGGGTGCTGGTGGTGGGCGGGGGCATGGCGCGCGCGGCGGCCACCGCGGAGGTGTACGCGCCGCGGACCGGGACGTGGCGGCTCGTGGCCCCGCCCGGCACGCCGCGCGAGGCGCATGCGACGTGGGTGCTCCCGGACGGGCGGGTGCTGGTGGTGGGCGGCGCGCACGCGGCGCGGGGGCCGCTGGCGTCGGTGGAGGCGTATGACCCCGAGACGGACACCTGGCGCGAGGCGCCGCCCCTGCGCGAGGCGCGGCGGGACGCGTGGGTGCTCGCGCGGGAGGAGGGCGCGCTGTGGGTGGGGGGCGGCGCGGCGCCGGGCGAGGCGTACGTGCCCGGGCGGTGGGAGGCGCCCCCGCCGGTGGAGGTGTCCTGGACGAGCGGGGCGCGCTTCTGGGAGGTTCTCGTGGACGCCTTGAGGAGGTGACCCGTGATCGCACCCGAGAAGTCGCGCAACGCGCTCTCCGCGCTCCATTCCATCTTGATCGCCGCGAGATCCCTGGCCGAGCAGGAGTCGAGCCAGGAGTCCGCGCGGGTGTTGGACATGGCGGAGTACCTCGTCGTGTTGATGCAGGACGAGGGCGACCAGACGGCGAGCTTCCGGAGTCACCTGCTCGAGCTGGCGCGGGAGCACTGGCTCTGCCAGCTGGCGGTGCAGCGCTTCGACGACGCGTCGGGCGGCTGGGGCCCGGGGGCGTAGGGGCCCGTCGCTCCCGGGACTGTACTCCAGCCGGGGCGTGGTCCAATGAAGCACCCACCCGCGATGGACTCCACGAAGGAAGGCACGCATGGCTCAGGTTCAACTGCGGATCGCGCTCTGGCATGGCGAGGCTCCCCTCTCCGCCCCCAAGCACCTGCTGGAGGGCGACTTCGACGCGCGCCTGGGGGCCGTGAAGACCGCCCTGAAGGTCGCCCGGGAGCAGTGGCTGGACGCGGGCTCGGGCGGGTCGCTTCCCGTGTTGAAGATCTTCGTGGGGCCCGAGGGCGTGCTCGTCAAATCCGACGACGAGGCCGCCATCGGCCACGACCAGTTCAAGCTGGAGGCCGCGGGGCTCAAGGAGGCCAGTGACGGGCTCCTGTTCATCCCCGGGACGGTCATCTGGAAGAAGCCCGCCGTGAAGACCTCGGGAGAGGTTCCGGTCAATCGCCTGGACGGGATCGAGAGCAAGCTGAAGCGCTACCACCAGCGCGGCCTCGACTTCTCCGGGAAGAAGAACCTGTCGTACAGCCCTCAGACGCACACGCTCGTGGGGGACGCCCGCGTCAGCGAGGTGACGAAGAAGCTCATGAAGCTCCGCGCGGATTGGACCCACGGCGAGAACGTCTTCATCGTCCGCAACGTCGCGTATGCCTATTACGAGAAGACCCAGCTGCTGAAGTACTACAAGCAGGCCGAGTACAAGCTCAATCGGGGCAGGAAGACAGGCGAGTTCACGCAGAAGGACAAGGAGCAGAGCAAGGCCATCAAGTTCATCCCGGGCCATGAAGAGGGCGTCTTCACCGTGCCGCTGACGGAAGACGCGCGCATCCGCTGTGGCCTGGAGATCTGCGCGGACCACTACGATGGCCAGCTGAAGCACTCGGCCACGGGCGGTGGGGTCCACCTGCACTTCCTGCTGTCCGACTTCAGCTACACCTACGCGAACAGCGTCGCCGTGCAGGAGGGGGGCTACATCATCCACGCGAGCACGGCCCGGAGTCCGTCCGGGGTGTATACGCGTGACCTCAAGGCCCTCACGCCGAGCCATTCGGTCGATCCCCTGGAGCCGAGCCAGTCGAAGGGCAAGGCCGCCGGCACGCTGTCGTTCTACGCGGTGACGCTCGAGGTGTGAGGTCCCGGCGCGGGGCCCGCTACTCCGTGGGGAACTGAGGCCACCGGGCGGTGAGCCACGCGAGCAGCTGCTCCGTCCACGCGCCCGCGTCGGAGCGGTCCCCCAGGGCGAGCCCCATGCCGTGCGCGCCCTGCTCGAAGAGCTTGAAGGTGACGGGGACGCCGGCCGCCGTGCACGCCTCGGCGAAGCGCTGGGACTGCGACCAGGACACCAGGGTGTCGCCCCGCATCGTCCAGAGGAACACGGGCGGGTGCTCCGGCGTGACGTGCAGTTCGTTGGAGAAGCGCCGCCGCAGGTCCTCGGGCAACTCGCTCCGGCTGAAGAAGCTCTCCGCCGAGCCGGCGAGGCCTCCGGGCCGGTACCCCTCGACGAAGGAGATGACCGGATAGCCGAGCACGACGAGATCCGGGCGCGCGGAGACGGTGCCCGCGAGGTCATCGGCCGGGTCCAGATGGAGCGCGGGCTGGGTGCTCAAGAGGGACGCGAGGTGTCCCCCCGCCGAGTAGCCGAGGACACCCACGCGGGTCGGATCGAGCTCCCACCGCGCGGCGTGGTGGCGCGCGAGCCGCACGGCGCGGGCGGCGTCGGCGTAGGGCGCGAGGAAGGCCTCGGGGGCGTTGCGCACGCGGTAGTCCACCTCGATGCCCACGAAGCCATTCTTGGCGAGCCACTCGGCCGAGCCGCCGCCGCTGCCCGCGTTGGTGGCGTAGCCGCCGCCCCGGAGGACCACCAGCGCGGGCGCGGGCCGGGAGCGCGGCCGTCGGGGGCGATGCAGCCGCAGCTCCGGGGCCGCGCGCCCAGGCCACAGGGGAATGCTCTCGGGGGCGTGCGTCGGCGCGGTGTGGGGCATGGGGGGCTCTCCTGGGGAGGCGTCTTGCCACGATTCAACCATGGGTGGCGGACCCGTTCATCGGGCCTCGGGGCCCATGCGAAGCTGCGCGCCCATGAAGACCTCCCGGCTCCGCTTCCTCGCGCCCCTCTTGCTCCTGTCCTCCGCCTGCGCCACCACGGCCTCCGCGCCCGCCGTGTCCAAGGCCCCCGAGGCCCCGCGGCCCTTCGGCACCCTGCGCGAGCAGGCCGTGCGCCAGCAGGCGTGGCTGCGCGAGCGCATGGACACGGCCCTGCCCGCGCTCATGCGCCAGTACGGCGTGGACATGTGGGTCATCTCCATGCGCGAGTACAACGAGGACCCGGTCTTCCCCGCGCTCGTGGCGCCCACGACGTTCGCCGCCCGGCGGCGCACCATCTACGTGTTCCACGATCGGGGCCCGGACAAGGGCGTGGAGCGGCTCGCGCTCGGCGGTGGCACCCAGGGCGGTGTGTTCGAGGCGTGGCGCTCCACGCGGCAGGTGGACGGGGGCGGCGTCACGCGCAAGGCGGAGCTGTGGGGCACGGAGCAGTGGCACGTGCTCAAGGAGGTCATCGAGGAGCGCAAGCCCAAGGTCATCGCCATCGACGTGTCGCGCACCACCGCGTTCGCCGACGGCCTCACCCATGGCGAGTACGAGGGCATGGCCGAGGTGCTGGGCCCCGCGTGGGTGGCGCGGATGAAGCCCGCCGAGGGACTCGCGCTGGACCTGCTCGCCTGGCGCACCGCGGACGAGGCGCGCTTCTACACGGACCTCACCCGGCTCGTGTGGGAGGTCATCGGCACGGCGTTCTCGAATCAAGTCATCACCCCGGGCCAGACGCGCACCGCGGACGTGATGTGGTGGATGCGCCAGCGGCTCAATGACCTGGGCCTGGGCACCTGGTTCCACCCCTCGGTGTCGGTGCAGCGGCGCGGGCAGACGGAGAAGGACCTGGGCGAGGACCCCGTCATCGAGCGCGGGGACGTGCTGCACTGCGACTTCGGCATCACCGCGCTCGGGCTCAACACGGACACCCAGCACATGGGCTACGTGCTGCGCGAGGGCGAGACCGAGGCGCCCGCGGGGCTGCGCGAGGCGCTCGCGCGCTCCAACCGGCTGCAGGACATCGTGGTGGAGGAGCTGCGGGCGGGCCGCTCGGGCAACGAGGTGCTCGCCGCCTCGCGCGCGCGCATGAGCGCCGAGGGACTGGACGGCACCGTGTACTCGCACCCCATCGGGCTCAACGGCCACGGCGCGGGGCCCATGATTGGCCTGTGGGACCGGCAGGAGGGCGTGCCGGGCCGGGGGGACCACCGCGTCATCCCCTCCCAGTGGTTCTCCATCGAGTTGCAGGTGACGAGCCCGGTGCCGGAGTGGGACGGCCAGAAGGTGCGCTCGGCGCAGGAAGAAGACGTGGTGATGGACGCCCAGGGCCAGGTGCGTTGGGCCTTGGACCGTCAGACGGCCTTCCATCTGGTGCGCTGAGGGCACAGGGGGAGCGGGCGGGGCACCGGGGCCTCTGTCCACTCGTGGACGTGACTCGGTGCGCCAACTGGTCAGACACACCGTCTGTCCGCATTTTTCCCGGCATGGAAAGCAACCGGGACGACGTGCATCACGTGGTGGTGGTGGGGGCGGGCTTCGGCGGCCTGGAGGCCGCGCGCAAGCTCGGCAAGGAGCACAAGCGCGTGAAGGTGACGGTGGTGGACCGCTACAACCACCACCTCTTCCAGCCGCTGCTCTACCAGGTGGCCACCGCGGTGCTGAGCCCCGCGGACATCTCCGCGCCCATCCGCAACATCCTGCGCGGCAAGAACACGCAGGTGCTCCTGGCCGAGGCGCGCGAGGTGGACACGGCGCGCAAGGTGCTGGTGTGTGACGGCGGCGAGCTCGCCTACGACACGCTGGTGCTGGCCACGGGCGCCACGCACTCGTACTTCAACCACCCCGAGTGGTCGAAGATCGCCCCGGGCCTCAAGACGATCAACGACGCGGTGGGCATCCGCGAGCGCATCCTCCTGGCGCTGGAGGCGGCCGAGCGCGAGACGGACCCGGCGCGCAAGGCCGAGTGGCTCACCTTCGTGATCATCGGCGCGGGACCCACGGGCGTGGAGCTGGCCGGGGCGCTCTCGCACATGCTGCGCTACTCGGTGCCCAAGGACTTCAGCCGCATCGACACGCGCACCGCGCGGGTGATTCTCCTCGAGGGCCTGCCCCGGGTGCTCTCGGCGTACTCGGAGAAGCTGTCCGAGGACGCGCGGCGGGACCTGGTGAAGCTGGGCGTGGAGGTGCGCACCGGCGCCATGGTGTCCGGCATGGACGAAGAGAGCGTGTCGGTGGGCGAGGAGCGGATCGCCACGCACACGGTGCTCTGGGGCGCGGGGGTGGCGGCCTCGCCGCTGATGCGCTCGTTGGGGGTGCCGCTGGACAAGGCGGGCCGGGTGAAGGTGGAGCCGAGCCTCACGGTGCCGGGGCTGCCGGACGTGTATGTGATTGGCGACGTGGCCTCGGTGCAGCAGGACGGCAAGCCCGTGCCCGGCATCGCCCCGGCGGCGCTGCAGATGGGGCGGCACGTGGCCAAGGACATCCTCGGGCGGCTCGAGGGCAAGGCCCCCTCGCGCTTCCACTACCTGGACAAGGGCAGCTTCGCGGTGATTGGCCGCGGCTACGCGGTGGGCAACATGTTCGGCAAGGTGGAGCTGAGCGGCTTCCCGGCGTGGGCCCTGTGGGCGGGCGTGCACGTGGTCTACCTGGTGGGCTTCCGCAACCGGCTCGCGGTGCTGCTCAACTGGTTCTTCTCCTTCCTCACCCGGGGGCGCGACGTGCGGCTCATCACCGGGGCCTACGCGCCCCGGCTGCCGCCGTTCTCGCCCCGCGCCGAGCCGCCCGGGGACGGCATCCACGCGGGGCCGGATCCCGCGCACTCGACGCCCCCCATGCACTGACTCAGGGCGCGGCGCCCGTCATGGACTCCAGCAGGGCGACGAGGGCGTGCTTCTCCTCGTCGGTGAGCTCCAGGGGCTTGATGCTCACGGAGACCTGACCGGCGAACTGGCCCGCGGGCTCGCCGCCCTTGTTGTACAGCTCCACGACGTCCAGGAGCGTCTTCTGCTCGCCCAGGTGCATGTAGGGCGCCGTGAGGGCCACGTTGCGCAGGGAGGGCGTCTTGTAGGCGCCCTCCAGCTCGCCGGCCTTGCTCGTCAGGTCGCTGCGCAGCCGCTGTAGGCGCGTGGACTCGGCGCCGATGGGCGCGTCGCTGTAGGGCCCCGCCGAGTTGAAGGCCCACGTGAGCATGGGGTCCGCGCCGGTGGCCACGCCGCGTCGGCCCTCGGTGTCGTCGCGCACGCCGATGTTGTGGAACTGCTCGTCGCTGAGCATGGGGCCCTTGTGGCACGCGGCGCACTGGCCCTTTCTCACGAACGTCTTGAGCCCGAGGTAGGCCGGGTCCTTCTCCTGGGTGCCCGCGTCCACCGCGACGAGGAAGCGCCGCACGTCCTGATCGAAGGGCGCGTCGTTGCGCACCAGCGTGCGCTCGTAGGCGGCGATGACCTTGCCGAAGTTGGCGAGCAGCTGGTCGTCGTCCGTCTCCGCCTCGGGCGTCTTGCCGAACAGGCCCTCGTACTCGGCGGTGTAGGCCTCGCTCAGCCGCGCGCGCAGGATGGCGGGGCTGCTGGCCATCTCCACGGGGCTGAGCAGCGGCAGCAGGGCCTGGTTCCACAGGCGATCCGCGCGGCCGTCCCACATGTACCAGGTGCTGTAGGCGGCGTTGATGACCGTGGGCGGGTTGCGGCCCGTCACGTGGCCAAAGCAGCCCTGGGCCACGGGCGTGTCCACGGTGCGGCCCTCGCCGTCGTGGCAGCTCTGGCAGGAGATGGTGCCGCAGCCGGACAGGAGCGGATCCTTGAAGAGCCGCAGGCCCAGGACGGCCGCCTCGGGGCGACCCTCGTAGCGGTTGGTGGGATCCGCGGGCGGGGTGCGCGTGGGCGAGTGCAGGCTCTGCAGCAGCTCCAGCTCGTCGGCGGAGGGGAAGACCTCTTCGCTCGTGCAGCCCAGGGCGAGGCCACCGGCGAGGGCACTCACGAAGAGCCAATGGCGCGGGGAGTGACGGCTCATCAACGTGTTCTTCCTCATTCTCGTGCGAAGGCGCGCGGACAGGCCGGGGAGTCCAGGCCCGTGAACACTGTAACCCGTGGATATTCCGCGAGGACACCCGCCGGGAGGATGCCCGGCCCACGCGCGGGGTATGGCTGCCTGGTGGCTCGGGGTCCTAGTCGGCGGCGCCGGAGCTGAAGGACGCGCCCGCGAGCACCCGCAGGGTGGGCACGTCCACGGCGGTGCCCAGGCCGGGGCCGCCCAGGAAGAAGAGGTCCACGGCGGAGGCGACGTGCTTGCGCACCCCCAGGAGCACCTCGACGCCCACGCGGCCGCCCTGGGTGGGCACGCTGAGCAGGGTGCTCACCTCGGGCCGGGTGGCGGTCTTGTTCTGGCCGAGCGCGGTGACGGTGGCCCCCAGGCGCAGCTCGTTGCCCAGCACGTCGTGGGCGCGGCCGGAGAAGGCGCCCAGGTCATGGCGCGGGCGCAGGAGCAGGCCCAGCTCGCCGCCCACCTGGAAGTCGCCGCCCGTGTAGCCCAGCTGCACCCGGGGCAGCAGCGCGTAGGCGTCGTGGGCGAGCAGCCGCGCCTGGCCCACGGGCAGCGCCGCGGCGAACTCCGCGGCCACGTTGAGCGGAAAGCCGCCCCGCATGCGCCAGGGGGCCACCCGCGCCGACACCCAGGCCGCCTCCAGGCCCCCACCGTCCGGCGCGCTCAACCCGAGGATGTTCTGGCCCCGCTGGCCGATGATGTAGGCGAACTGGCCACCCACCTGCAGCCACGGCGTCACGCCCACGGCGGCGGTGAGGTGGCCCGACAGCTTGTTCTCGATGAGCGACGTGGTGGTGACGCCCGGATCCCAGTCGCGCGCGAAGTTGAGCGGCAGGTGCTCGTAGTGCCCCTGCATGGAGACGCGCACGACCCCTGGCTCCAGCGAGCGGCCCGTGCCCACCACCAGCGAGCCCAGCCCCGAGGTGTCGAAGCGCAACCGCTCGAGCGCGAAGACGGGCAGCGATCGCGCCCCCTGGGCACCACTCACCCCGGGCAGCAGCAGCGCGCCGAGGACGAGGAGCATGCGAGAAGCCATACCGCTGGACTCCATGAGATGAGAAAGGGGCATTGTTCAGGAAGGCCGACGCGGCGCGCAAGTTCACGCCCGGTCTTCTCGCCTTCCGAGAAGTTTCGTCACCCAACAGTTCAGCCCCGCACGCCGGAATCACCCCGGGGCCTCATTGACCTGCACTGAGCAGTGGACGATACGAACCGGGCGAGGGTCAGCAGACAGCGCCCCCGTCCATTAACAAGTCTCTTGGAGTTCCAGCTCTTTCCTGTCTGGAAGGCCCCCCCGCTGTCGACTCCAGGGAAAACCATGGCCCGCATCCTCGTCATCGATGACAGCCCCACGGTCGCGCTGTCCATGTCCCGCTTGCTGCTGAGCGATGGGCACCTCGTGGAGACGGTGCACGACGTGGCCGAGCTGCCGGGCTACCTGGGCAGCTCGCGGCCGGACCTGGTGCTGTTGGACCTGGAGATGCCGGCCCTGCCGGGGGTGGAGTGGGCCGCGCACATGCGGCGCTTCTACCAGCAGAAGCTCTCCCTCATCATCCACTCGTACAAGCCCTGGGACGCCATGGAGGCCGCGGCGCAGAAGGTGGGCGCGGTGGGCATCATTCCCAAGGGGGCGTCCGCGGATGCCGCGCGCTGCATCATCAACAGCGCCCTGCGCCGCACGGCGAGGCCCATGGGATGAGCCGACCGCTCGTGCGCGTGCACACCGGCGGCCAGCGGTGGCTGGTGCGGGTGGAGGACTTGCAGGAGGTCGTCCCGATGATGGCGCTGACCCGCGTGGCGGGGCAGGGCGGCGGGTGCCGCGGCCTGCTCAACCTGCGCGGCGAGCTGGTGCCGGTGTTCGAGGGCAACGGGGGTGAGGCGCCCCTCGCGTCCACGCGGCTCATCCTCGTGCTGCGCGAGCGCGCGGGCGGGCGCGTGGGGCTGATCGTGGACGAGGCGCGCGACGTGCTCTTCCTGTCCGACGCGGAGCTCTCGGCGCGGCCGGTGGGCGGGGGCCGGATGTGCCACGTGGCGCTGGTGGACGGCGCGCTCTTCACCCTCCTGGAGCCCGACGAGGTGGCGGCGCATGGCGCCTGAGACCGACCCGGTTCCGGACGCGGTGGCGCACGAGGCGCCGGACGCGCTCGCGGACGCGGCCCTGCTCGAGCGGCGCGCCGCCCGCTACGCGCGCCCGGGCACGCCGGGGCTCGAGGCGGTGGCCGAGTACGTGGCGTTCGCGCGGGGCGCGGGCCAGTACGCCCTGCCGCTCGTGTCGCTGCGCGAGGCGCGGCCGCTCAGGCACCTGGCGCGCGTGCCCGGGGCCTCGCCCGTGGTGGCCGGCGTCTTCCAGTTCCGGGGCGAGCCCTTGAGCGCGCACGACCTGGCCGCGTGGATGACGCCGGAGGGGACGCCCGGGGCGCGGGCCGAGTGGGTGCTGGTGGTGGAGCACGCGGGGGCGCGCCTGGGCCTCCTGGCCGACTCCCTGGCCGGCATCGAGCGGTTGCGCGTGGCGGACTGCCACCCGGTGCCCCTCACGCTGGGCGCGCGCGGCGAGTGCTTCCGCGGGGTGCTCGGTGGCCAGCGCCTGCTGCTCGAGCCCGAGCGGCTCTTCTCCCTGCCCGCCTTCTTCCGGGCCTTCTGAAACGGATGTGACCCATGGCTCCCTCCCCCTCGCATGTCGATGGTCGTCTGGGCTCCGCCGCCGAGGAGCTCGAGCGGCGCAAGCGCGTGCTGGACTTCTCCGACGCGGACGCGCGGCGCCTGGCCGACTTCCGCCCCATGGCCGAGGCGAGCAACGGCGCCGTCGTGGAGCGCTTCTACGAGCACCTCATGGCGCACGGGGAGATGCGCTCGCACTTCCAGAGCCCCCAGCACATCGAGGCGCTCAAGCGCGCCCAGTCCCAGTACTTCCTGGAGCTGTTCGGGGGGGCGTATGACCCGGCCTACGTGGAGAACCGCCTGCGGGTGGGCCGCGCCCACGAGCGCATCGGCCTGGGGCCCCTGTGGTACGTGGGCGCCTACAGCCAGTACCTCTGCTCGCTCATCCCGCTGGTGCTCGAGCGCGGCGGGGCCGAGCCCCAGGCGGCGGCGTCCGCTGCCCCCGGGCCGTCCGGCGCCCTGTCCGCCACGCTCCAGTCCCTGGTGAAGGTCATCTGCCTGGACATGTCGCTGGCCATCGACACGTACATCGAGGCCATGCGCGACCGGGAGGCGTCGCAGGTCAACCGCTTCGCCAGCGCCCTGGAGAGCATGTCCGCGAGCCTGGCGTCCTCCTCGGGGGACATCCTGGACGCCACGTCGCGCCAGACGGGCGCCGCCCAGCAGCAGGCGAGCGCCATCGCCGAGGTGACGAGCACCCTGTCCGAATTGCGCCTCACCTCCATGCAGGCCCTGGAGAAGGCCGAGGGCGTCATCACCGTGTCCGAGCGCTCCATCGAGTCCTCGCGCCTGGGGGGCCAGGCGGTGGAGGCCTGCATCCAGGGCATGCGGGAGATCCGCGAGCAGGTGGAGGCCATCGCGGACAAGATCCTCTCCTTGAGCGAGCAGACGCAGCAGATCGGGGAGATCATCGCCTCGGTGAACGAGATCGCCGAGCAGTCCAAGCTCCTGGCGCTCAACGCGGCCATCGAGGCGGCGCGCGCGGGCGAGCACGGGCGGGGCTTCGCGGTGGTGGCCACGGAGATCCGCAGCCTGGCGGATCAGTCCAAACAGGCCACGAGCCAGGTGCGCAAGCTGCTCGGCAGCATCCAATCGGCCACGAACTCGGCGGTGGTGGCCACCGAGGCGGGCACGCGCAAGGTGGAGGCCGGGGTGGAGCTGGCCAACCGCGCGGGGCAGAGCATCCAGCAGCTCGGCGGCAGCATCGAGGAGTCCTCGTCCGCCGCGCGGCTCATCGCCAGCGCCGCGCGCCAGCAGACGGCCGGGGTGCAGCAGGTGGCCGACGCCATGGTGGACATCCGCGACGCCATGAACAGCACGCTCACGAGCCTGGGCCAGACGGAGACGTCCGCGCACCAGCTCAACGACCTGACCCAGAGCGTCAACCAGCTGGTGGACACGTTCTCGCGGCCCAAACAGCCCAAGGCCCCCGAATACCGGCTGACGTGAGCGTCTGGTCCGCCATGACCCCCACGAGCGAGGAGTTGGAGCTGGCCATCCAGAGGGCCTTCGCCACCGAGGCGAAGGACCTGTTGCGCCAGGTGGAGCGCGCGCTGCACGGCCTGGTGGGGGGGGACCTGACGGAGCGCGGCGCGCGCTGCCAGGACATGCTGCGCGGCCTGCACACCCTGAAGGGCGCGGCGGCGGCGGCCCGGCGCGAGCCGGTGGTGGCGCGCACCCACGCGCTCGAGGAGCACGTGCGGGGCGTGCAGGACGGGCGGCTCGCGCTGGAGGGCGAGGGCCTGGACGGGCTCTTCGGCGGGCTCGAACAGGTCTACGAGGCGCTGGGCACGCTCGCGGTGGAGGCGGATCCGGGGGCGGACACGGAGCCCGTGGGGCTGCCCGCGCCGACGCTGCCCGAGGGGGAGCTGCTGCGGGTGTCCCCCGCGCGGGTGGAGGCCCTGGACGCGCTGGTGGGGGAGCTGGTGCTCACGCGGCTGCGCCAGGAGGGCCTGACGCGGCGGCTCCTGGAGACGCGCGCGCGGCTGGGCGAGGCCATGGACCGCTGGCGGGAGCTGGGCGCGCGGCTGGAGCCCTGCAAGCGCACGTTGCCCCGGGCGCAGTGGGCCAGCGTGAAGTCGGCGCGCGATGCCCTGGGCCCGGCCATGGCGGGCGCCTGGCAGTTGCTCTCGGCGGTGGCGCGCGAGGCGCCCGGCCTGCTGGCGCACGGGGTGGGGGTGGACGGGGAGCTGGAGGCGGGCCTGCGCGAGCTGCGGCTCATGCCCCTGCAGCCCTTCCTGGAGGAGTATGCCCGGGTGGCGCGCGAGACGGCGCGCGCGTGCGGCAAGGAGGTGCGCCTGGAGGTGCGCGCGGCCGGGGCCGAGGTGGACCGGGTGGTGCTCATGCGGCTGGGGGACGTGCTGCTGCACCTGGTGCGCAACGCCGTGGTGCACGGGGTGGAAGTGCCCGAGCAGCGCCGGGCGGCGGGCAAGCCGGAGGCGGGCACCCTCACCCTGGAGGCGCGGTGCGAGGGGGCGCGCGCCTTCCTGCGCGTGGCGGACGACGGGGCGGGGGTGGACGTGGCGCGGGTGCTCGCGCGGGCCCGGGAGGCCGGCGTGCGGGTGGACCTCCAGGACACCTCCCCCGAGACGCTGCTCGGCCTGCTCACCCGGCCGGGCTTCTCCACCCGCGAGGCGGCGGATGCCTGGGCCGGCCGGGGGGTGGGGCTGGACGTGGTGGCCGCCTGCCTGCGCGAGCTGGAAGGTCGGCTGCGGCTCGAGCACACGCCGGGGCGCGGCACGGCGTTCCTCGTCGAGGTGCCCGTCTCCACCTCCTCGCACCGGGGGCTGGTGGTGCGGGTGGGGGAGGATGGCTTTGGAATCTTGCTGCACCACGTCGAGCGCGTGGTGCGGGTGGGCCCCCAGGACGTGACGCACCTGGAGGGGCATGCCACGGTGCGTCTGGAGGGCGAGCCGGTGTCGCTCGTGGCCCTGGCGTCGCTGCTCGGCACCCGCGAGGCGGACGCGGGGGGCACCCGGCGCACGGGCGTGGTGCTGCGGCACGACGGCCAGCGGCTGGTGGTGCTCGTGGACGACGTGCCGGGCGAGGAGCGCCTGGTCATCAAGCCCCTGGGGCCCGCCTTCGCCGGGGCGCCCCTGGTGCTCGGGGGGGCCCTGCAGCCGGATGGCGCGGTGCTGCCAGTGCTCCAGGTGGCCGCCCTGTTCGCCCGGGCGCGGGAGGGGGTGGGGTGGGGCAGCGCCTCGACGTCCCTCGCCCGCCGGGCGCCGGCCGCGCCCGCCACGGTGCTGGTGGTGGACGATTCACCCACCCTGCGCACGCTCCTGCGCAACGTGCTCCGGGCCGCGGGCTACCCCGTCGTCCTGGCGCATGACGGCTTCGCCGCCACGGAGCTCTGGGCCCGCCAGTCCTTCGCCCTGGTGGTGACGGACCTGGACATGCCCCGCATGGACGGCGCCGAGCTGTGCCGCTTCGTGCGGCGCTCGGAGCGGCCCCGGACGCCCGTCATCCTGATAACCTCCCAGTCTGGCGTGGAGGCGCGGCGGCGGGCCCTGGACGCGGGCGTGGATGCTTACGTGGTAAAAGGTGAATTCGAGCAGGCCACCTTCCTGGGGTTGGTGCGCCAACTGACGAACACGGGAGAGCACCTCGTTGAAGCTGCTGTTGGTTGAGGACTCGCGCTCCGTCGTCGCGTTTCTCGAACAGATATTGCGCAAGGAGCCGGACATCGAGCTGCTGCCGCCCGTGGACAACGGCCACGACGCGGTGCTCGCCGTGCAGCGCTGGAAGCCTCACCTCGTGCTGATGGACCTGGTGCTCCCCGGCGGCATGGGGGGCGAGGAGGCCATCGCCGCCATCATGGCCACCGCGCCCTGTCCCATCGTCGTGCTCAGCGGCCAGCTGGGCACGCGCGGCCGGGACCGGACCTTCGAGTCGTTGAGCGCGGGCGCGGTGGACGTGCTGGCCAAGCCCACGGCCGGGGGCGTGGAGGCGGTGCGCGAGTTCCGCGAGCGGCTGCTGCGCACGGTGCGCACCATGGCCCACGCGCGGGTCACCAGTCGGCGGCGCACGTCCATCCGCACCCCCTCGCTGACCGCCCTGCCCTCGGTCACCCCGCTGGCCACGCCCGCCACGCCCGTGCCCGCGCCCGCCGAGTCCCCGCCGTGCTCGCTGCTGGCCATCGGGGGCTCCACGGGCGCGCCGCCGCTGGTGTACGAGCTCTTGCGCGCGCTGCCCGCGCCCGCGCCCTTTCCGGTGGTGGTGGCGCAGCACATCGTGCACGGCTTCGAGCCGGGCTTCGCCCAGTGGCTGTGTGGCACGGGGCACTCGGTGGTGGTGGCGCGGGCCGGGGACTGGCTGGATGCGGGGAGCGTGTACGTGTCCCCGGCGGATCGCGACCTGCTCGTGCGGGGGGGCCGCTTGCGCACCCAGCCCGCCAAGGGCGTGGCGGTGCCCTCGGTGAACGTGCTCTTCGAGAGCGTGGCGAGCTTCTACGGGCCGCGCGCGGTGGGCCTGTTGCTCACGGGCATGGGCGTGGATGGCGCCCAGGGTCTGCTCGCCATGCGCCAGGCGGGCGCCCTCACCGTGGCGCAGGAGGGCTCCACCTGCGTGGTGGATGGCATGCCGGGCGCGGCCCGGGCCCTGGGCGCCGCGCGCCAGTCGCTCACGCCCGCGGGCATGGGCGCGCTGGTGGCGTCGCTCGCCCGGCAGGCCATGAAGGGCTGAGCGGCCCCTCGGGTCTCAGGGCGTCGCGGGGCTGGACACGGCCGTGTCACAGTCCGAGCCCGTGCAGGTGCCCGAGCACGCCACCTGGGCGGGGTAGGACTCCAGGATGACGCACTGGGTGCCGCCCGAGCAGCGCAGCCAGTCGGTGCACACCTCCGTGCCCAGACAGCGCTGCTCGCGCTTGCCGTCCAGCATGAAGGACATGCACTGGGTGCCCGCGGCGCACGCGGGGCCCTCCAGGGTGCACGCGGGCGCCTCCGCCACGTTCTTGCCCGTCCTCAACTGGAGCCGTCCCGTCTTCGTCGTGTCCTCCGTGTCGCCGCAGCCCGCCACGCTCCACGCCATCAGTCCCATCACCAGCCAGCTTCGCATCCGCATGTCGCCGTCCTGTCGTCCTTCGAGGTGCGGGGAGCCCCGAGCAAGCGCCGGACCAGCGCCGTCCGCCTGGGCATCGCCTTCCGGACACGGCCGGGCGGGCGGCCCGTCCCCTCAGGAAATTGAGAGGGCCCCGTGGATTTCCCGGCCCTAACGTCCGGGGGCATGACGCCTCCCGTCCCGTCGTTGCGCGAGTTCCCGGTGGCCGCTCCCGGCGAGGGCCCGTATGGCATCACCTCCGGTCCGGAGGGGGCCTTGTGGCTCACCCTGGTCCACGCGGGCGCGGTGGTGCGGCTGACCGTGGACGGCCAGGTGACGCGCCATGACCTCGGGGCGCCCCAGGGCGGGCCCGCGCTCATCACCCCCGGTCCGGACGGCGCGCTCTGGTTCACCGAGTCCCGGGGCCATCGCATTGGGCGGCTCACGCCGGACGGCCAGCGCGCCTTCTTCCCCGTGCCCACGCCGGGCGCCGGGCCCTTCGGCATCACACCGGGTCCGGATGGCGCCCTGTGGTTCACGGAGATGAACGCGGACCGCATCGGCCGCATCACCCCGGCGGGCGACCTCACCGAGTTCCCGCTGCCCACGACGGGCGCCTTCGCCTCGATGATCGCCCCGGGAGCGGATGGTGCCTTGTGGTTCACCCTGAACCAGGCGAACGCCATCGGCCGGCTGAGCGTGGCGGGGGCCTTCACCCTCTATCCCCTGCCCACGCCGAACGCGGCGCCCGTGGGGCTCACGGCGGGCGCGGACGGCGCCCTGTGGTTCGTGGAGATTGGCGCGGGCCAGGTCGGCCGCATCACCCTCGAGGGGCGGATTCACGAGTTCCCCCTGCCGGACCGGGCCGCGCGGCCCCACGCCATCGTCGCGGCGCCCTCGGGGGGGTGCTGGTTCACGGAGTGGGGGACGGGCCGCCTGGGGCATATTTCCCCATCGGGACGGGTCCACACGCATGCCCTGCCGACGCCCGCCTCGGAGCCTCATGGCCTGTGCCTCGGGCCGGACGGGGCGGTGTGGGCCGCGCTGGAGGTGGGGCGCGTCGTGCGCCTCTCGCCTTGAGGCGGCGCCTTGAAGCAGGATGCGGCCCTTTTTCTCCGCCGGTGCGCGGAAGGGGGCCTGGCAGTGACGACTCGGAAGACGAAGCGGCGGTGGCTCGCGGTGGGACTCGCCTTGCCGCTCACGGGCTGTGCCCTGGGCTCCGTGCGCCAGGTGAAGGTGGACGCGCTGGGGCCCTATGACGACGCGCGGGGCGTGGACGTCCAGGTGACGGGCGACGTCCCCCCGGCGCTCGCCGAGCCGCTCCAGCGCGCCTTCCAGGGCGGGGTGGAGGCGCGGGCCCGGCGGCCGGTGGAGGCCCAGGGCGCGCCGCTGCGCGTGGAACTGCGGGTGCTGGAGGCGCTCGCGCCCGAGGCCGCGCCCACCACCGACGCCGATCGGGTGGCCGTCCAGGCGCGCACGGCGTTCGGGCTCACCGCGTTCGAGAAGTCGAGCGGGCGGCTGGCGCTGGAGGGCGTGCTGCTGGCGCCCGAGGACGGCAAGGCGCTGGGGCTCGTGCGGTGGGAGTCGGCGGGGACGCCGGAGGCGCTGGCGGCGCGCGCGGGACGCGAGGCGGGCGAGGCGCTGGGCCAGCGGATGGCGCGGCGGCGCGACGAGTTCGTCAACCGGCGGGCGGCCGACGAGCGGCTGTTCCTCACGCCCACGGCGCTCACGCTGGAGCCCGGCGAGGTGGTGCTGAGCAACGACGAGCTCTTGCTCTTCCGCCTGGGCGTGGGCCTGAGCCGGCGCGTGCAGTTGGACATGTGGGGCGGGGCGCTGCCCATTCCGGCGGCGGGCGGCGTGCCACTCTTCGCGATCCACGCGGTGGGCGGCGCGGGCGCGGCGGGGCTGGGCGTGCTGGGCACGTTCGACCTGGGCCTCAAGGTGAAGGTGCTGGAGGAGTCGCGCTACGTGCCGGGCCTGGCGCTCTCCTATGACTTCCTCAACGTCTTCGCGGGAGCGATTGGCGGCGGCGGCGTGGTGCTGCTGGGCAATGGGGTCGCGGCGGGCGGAGCGGCGGGGGCGGGGGGCGCCAACCTCCAGTTCAACCTCTTCACCCTCACGGCGGCCAAGCACTTCGGGGACTTCCAGCTCACCGCGGGCGCGTACGTGCTGGACAACCACCACCTCATTCCCCAGGGAGCGGCGGTGGTCGCGGGCGGCGCGGGCAGCGTGGACGACGTGAACGGGGGCGTGGTCGCGGGCACGCCGCTGGAGCGTCTGCCCACCTCCGTGCAGGGCTTCATCGGGGCCCAGTACGTGCTCGGGCCCCACAGCGAGCTGGCGGCCGAGTTCCTCCCCCGCGCGCCCTTCGAGCAGTCCGTGCTCACCACGGGCGTGCGCTGGCTCCTGGGCGGCTCGGAGCCCCGGGGCCCGCTGGCGGCGGACCGGCTGCGCGTGCGGCTGGACCTGGCGGCGCTCTGGACCATTCTGCCGACCACGGAGTCCGGTGGCGGGGGCCACCCCTTCCCGCTGCCCTGGGTGGGCGTGGGTCTCTACAAGCTGTGAGGCGCTCGGACGCCCGGGGATGCCATCGAGTGAGGACGCCTCTGGCTCTCCCCGCGCGTCTCGTTTCCAAGAAAGTGAAAGCCAGACATGGCGTTGCTCTCACGCCATGAGAGATAAGTCTTTGGCGCTTAAATGGAAGCCGCGGGGTGGGGGGGCCTGTACAAGGCCATCCACTTCGCGGACGTCTCGTCGCGCGGGTGTCCCTTAGGGGGAATCCAACTTCATCCTGGTCATCACAATGCCCGCCGGAGGTCTGGCGGACGTTGGCGGGCGCTTGCGCCCGGGGCACCCGTGCATCCTCCGTCTGGCTGGCTTCTCGAAACCCATCCGTCCTCCATCATGATCAAACACAGACTGCTTGGCTCCTTGCTCGTCGCGTCGCTCTGGAGTGGTTCCTCCCTGGCGGAGACCGTCTCCGTGGATCTCATCTCTCCGGCCACCTGTGTCCCGGGTGGGGGGCGCCTCGCCCACTGCACCGTCGCGACCCGGCTGCTTGAGGGGACTGATTTCAAGACCGCGGTGCCCCTGCGCACGGTCTTCCAGCGGGTGGTGTCTGGGAATTGCTCCACGCGCTATCCCCTGGAAGTGACCCTGACGCCCGAGGGGAACTCCAGCACACGCTACATCTACATCTCCGAGGCCCAGACCGTCGTCCGAGGCGCCAACCAGCGGCTCCTGACGCGGATCGAGCTCAAGGACTCCTCCTCTTGGACGCCCTATGCGTCCTTCGCCGACTCCTGCCGCATCTCGCTGAACATCCAGTGGAACCAGGTCGACGTGGACTCCGCCGCGCAGGCGAGCGCCATCCTGAGCAGGCTCCAGGCGGACCTGGCCACGAAGGTGGCCCACCGCGATGCCCTCTCCAACCTCGTCGAGTACAGCTCCGCCTTCAGCTTCATGCGCACGCTGAGCAACAGCCTGCTCACCGAGCTGAACAACGAGATGATGCTCTTCCTGCGCGAGCAGGCGAAGGAGTCCGGCGACACCGTCTTCAAGGCGACGCTGCCGTGTGAGTGCGATCCCACCATCCAGGACTGTTCGGGAGCGCTGAACGACACGGAGAAGATTGGCCTCGCCAACCTGTACTTCGCTCTGGGCGTGCTCGGAGACAACTCCAACTACCTGCGTCCGGACGGAACGCCCATGACGTTGGAGGAGTACATCGGCGCGTCGCCCGGCGGCGGCACCGCAAGAGACATCATCGCGAAGCTGTCCCTGCGGACCACGCCGGAAGTCCTCGCCCAGTACCAGGCCCAGCTGCTGGTGGCCTCGGCGCTGGTCAAGGAGGCCCAGGACCACCTGCTCTTGGCCAGGCAGCAGCTCTCCGCCTGGATTCCCCTTCCTTGAATCCTGTTCGTTCACGCCACTTCAAAACGAGCGCAACGCCATGCACAAGACCCTGAACCTCCTCCTCCGTCCGTTGTTCCTGCTTTGCATGCTGGGGGGGCTGCCAGCCTCCGCGCAGTCCTTGTCAGGGGACGCCGAATCCTCCACGGACGTGCGCGACGCCGAGTACGCGCCGATGCAGTGCCCGTGGTGTGAGCCTCCCGAGAGTCCGGATCCGCCGAGCGTTCCCATCCTCCATGGATACGAGATCAACCTTCCCCTGCTTCGGATGGACATGTTGCCGCCGGGCTGGATGCTCATGCCAGTCGGCTACGGAGATGGGCACATCTGGCCGATCTCAGGCGACTACCGGGCCGATATGAACTGGGGCGGTGGCAACGTCGTGTTCAATGCGATCAAAGACAGTTGGTACGATGCCCACGACTTCTATCACGGGCGCATCGTGACCATCGTGGACCCGGGCACGAGCTACGTCCCCATCGCCCAGGTGATGGGCTACTACGAGAATGTGGACCCGGGTCTGGTCCGGGGGTCCGTCGAGATGATCATCCCCAATCAGCCGGATCTTCCCGATCCAGCTCAGGGGCAGGTCGTTGTCGCGCTCCAGGTGCAGACGCCGACGGACTGGCGCGATGTGGCCACTTCCTCCGTCATCCACATCACCAACATACGTCAGATGCATGAAATCGAGGCGACCATCGCGCCCTATCAAAATGTGCGCTTCGAGGTTCGGGTCAAGGCCCATCCGAGTAACGCGAACAAATACATGCTGTGGAAGGTCCGGATGTTCGGCGCGGAGTGCTACCCGGACTTCTTCAACAACGCCCAGTGCCTGTGAGGCCGGGGCTCGCGCGGAGCCGGGCCGTGTGCCTGCTTCGCGGCGTCTTTCCAAACATCGCCAATGCTGGAGCAATCGCGTGATTTCGTGTGAGCGAGGAACGAGGACGGTCGTGCTGGGCATGCTGTTGCTGGCCTGGGGACCCGCGTGTGGCCAGGACGAGGTGCCCCCGGCGTCGGAGGCGCTGGGCGGGACGCCCGCCACCCAGGCTCGACCGCTGGGCCTCGTGGGGGAGATCTGCGCCGACTTCCGGGTCTGGGGCGGCTCGGGCAAGAGCATCTGCAAGTCCAGGGGGACGGATCCCGGCGTGGTGCTCCAGGAACTCGAGGAGGCCCGGCCGGGCGCATGCGAACTGCTGTTCGGTGGCAATCCCACGGGGAAGGCCGAGTGCATGAACACGGTGGCGCGTGTCTACGCCGAGGGGGGCACGGGGTCCGATCCCGTCCTCTGGCTGCAGGGCGCCAACTCCATCCAGCGCCACTTCCGGCTGACGACCAATGCCTCCATGCCCGTCTATGAGAACAGCCTGCTGCGGCTCGAGCAGATCGCCAAGGACATCGTCGGGCCCTCCGAGCGCAGCCTGGAGGACAAGACCAAGACGCTGCGGGATGCCCGCCAGCACGTGGCGGATCCGCTCAAGGCGCGTGCCACGGCGGACAAGGGCGCCGCCAGCGCCGAGGCGGCGTCCCAGCGCGAGCGACTCGCGGCCTTCCAGCGTGACTTCACGGCGTACAAGAGCGCGGTGGACGCGCTCCAGCCGGAGTTCTCCACGACCCTGACGGACTTCCTCGCCTACCGCGCGCAAGAGGCCGCCGTCATCGCGCGGCTCCAGGACCTCGCCCAGCGTGCGTCCGCCGCGGACCTCAATGGCATCGGGCCATTGCAACTGGAGCTCGTGGCGCTCGCCCGCGAGGAGAGCGCCCGGCCCCAGGACGTGCAGCTCCACGCCCGGCGGCTCATCCAGCAGCTCGCCTCCATCGAGGAGACGCACCTGCCGCGGCTCGTCGAGCACGCTGAGTTCCTGACGCAGCACACCCTTTCCCGGCCCGACCTGACCCGGCACTCCGCGGAGGTTCTCCAGTCCATGGGCGGCTACACGGATGCGCGGTATGCCCGGGTCGCGGCCGCCGTGAAGAAGCTACTCGAGGGGCTCCGGCTGCGCCGGGAGGCGCTCGTGGTCTCGCAGTCGGACGAGACCACGCGCCAGTCGTTGGCGAACGCGGCGACCTTGAAGGCCTCCGAGGACTTCCTCGCGGAAGCGAACGCCCGCACGCAGGCGCTCTGGAAGCTGCCGCCCCGCAGCTCCAAGCTCAAGCTCTTCTTCCTGGCCCAGAAGCACGTCGACTTCGAGAGCATCCTCCAACTCGAGCCCGTGTGCCTCAACGCCACGCCCTGGATGGATTCGGGCTGTGTGGCCCTGCGGCGCCAGTTCGGCAGCGCGCGCGGCTACCTCAACACGACCCTGCCGAACATGGTGCGCTCGAACATCGTCAGCCTGCGGCGGAGCGGTGTCTCCGAGAATCTTCTCAAGGACATCGAGAAGTACCTGACCGCCGCGAATCTGCGTCAGGCCGTGATCGCCCACGATGTCGCGCTCCGCGCGTCCGACCTGTGAGCCCGGGCATGTCTCTTTCTGCTTCCCCCTCGCGCGTGAGTTCTTCCATGCGACGCCTCGCTTCCTTCTTCCTCCTCCTGCTGACAGGGCCGGTGTTGCTGGCGGCTGGGTCCGCCCGCGCCAGCTCCCGTGGCTACGAAATCAAGTGGCAGTGCACCTCATTCAAGGCCGCAGGAAGCTGTCTGGATGTCGCCTTCCTGGGCGTGGAGGGCCAGGCCAACTTCGCGGTCAATTCAGTCCCCATTCCCACGCGGACCATTCCAGGCCACTTCATCCGGGATCAGTACCAGAACGAGCAGAACCTCTACGGCGCGCCCTTCAGCTCGGCCCTGCTCCGCTGGGGCCCGAACCAGTTCTTCTTCGACGTCCAGGCCCAGTCTCCGTCCCAGTCGTGTGTCATCGCGGATGACATCGTGACCCTGGAGACAGGGGGGCTGACCGCGCGCCCACTCTTCATGGTCGCGCGCCGGGGCACCGCCTTCCATGGCGCCGCGGATGTCTCCCTGGACCTGCGGGAGATCAACCCGGGGCTGTCCGAGAACATCATGCGGCTGGAGGACGCTTTCGAGCGGCGCAAGCTGCAGCTCACCTCCATCGCGGACAACATCGAGGCGGCCAAGGCGGAGCTGGCGCTCCTCGACAAGCTGCGCGCGGACATCAACGAGCTGGCAAAACGCCCGTTGGACTCTATCTCCGAGCAGGACCTCGAAAACCTGCTTCAGAAGTACGAGGGGATCGACCCGAGCGTCCGTCGCGAGTTCGTGCAATTGCTGCGGGATCTGAAGGCCGACATTGAGACGCTGCGCTCAGAGCTCAACCGCATCATGGCGGACTTCCGCGGGCAGATGGGCGCCCTGGATGATTGGCTCGTGTCCGCGCCGCCCTCGGGTGCTCCGGACCTGGACGCGCCGGGGACCTACACGCCTGGCCTGGAGACCGAGACCCTGCCTCCGGTGCAACTGCCCGACGTGAACGTGGGCGATGACTTCGACGAGAGCAAGGACCCCTACCTCGCCTACGCCATGAACGTCCTGAACCAGCTTCAGGGCACCGAGGCGAACGACGAGGTGGTGAACCGGGGCGCGTTCCTGTCGATCGTCCGCAGCTGGCGTCAGAACCAGAACGTCATGGAGAAAAGCCTCCAGAGCCGGGGTGTCGTCTCCCAGGAGGAAGTGGGCGCGTTCCTCAACGCCCAGCAGATGGTGCTGACGCACGTGCGCGGCTTCATGGACGAGCAGGGATGGTTCCACGACAGCCCCGTCCGGCCCACGACCAAATCGCTCATCGCCTACCTGCGCAAGCGTCCGGACACGAATGCCCAGGCGGAGGCGCTCCAGGCGCAGCTCAACTACTGGCGCGGGACCGAGCCCAGCCTTCAGCAGAAGCTCATCCTCGACACTCTGGACTCACTCACCGGGGGCTGGCGGGCGGTGGACGAGGGCGCGCTCGCGGAGGACCCCACCATCCTCACCCAACTGCTTCGCATCGGGGATTCCGCCGAGGTCCTCATCAAGGAGGTCACCCTGTTTGGCGTGGGGTTGACCCCCGTGGGGGACTTCATCGACCTCTGCGAGGTCGTCACGGGGTGGGAGACGTGCAATCCCCAGGGCAATCAGCTCACCACGGGTGACCGGATGGTCACGTCGCTGGGCATCGTCGGCGGCAGCGGAAAGTTCTGGCGGTTCGTGGCGGCCTCCACGGTGAGCGCGGTCGGCATGACCGTGGCGAAGAAGGCGGCCGACCTCATCGAGCGCTGGATCGACCTGAGCAAGGAGCGGCGCAAGGAGCTGCTCACCGTGCTCGGCGAGCCGGTCATCGAGCGCATCACCAACATCTCCGGCAAGCAAGTGGAGGCCCTGCTCAAGCGACTTGGGCCCGAGACGGTCAAGAAGCTCGGGGCCCACCTCGATGGCAAGGCGCTCCAGGAGCTCGAAAAGCTCAGCATGCTGACGATTCCGGATCCCAGCCGTAGATTGCACGTGCTGACCCATGGGCAATCCGTCAAGGGTCTCGGCGCCATGGACGGCACCCGGCTGGCGGACTTCGAGAACTCGCTCAAGAGCCTCGGCTTCAAGAACGCCGGGCTCGCGGAGAATGGAGACAAGGTCTGGACTCATGTCGATTGCTCAGTGATTCGCGTCGCACCCGCGAGAAGCTCCTCTCCTCCCTATTTCCGAAAGGAAATCTCGATGACGCCTGGCCAGTACAATCGTGATGCCATCGCGGCCAAGGTCACGAGTACGGTCAGCGAGGAAGGCGAGCTGGTATTGAGTCTGCCTGAGTGGTCCGAGAGCACTATCGGCGCGAGCCCTCAAGTGACGGCGTGGTTCGCCAACAAGCTCAAGAAGTCCGTCTCCGAGGTCAGGGCCAATCACGGCGCGGAATTGGAGGAGATGAGGAAGTGGTGGGCCTCCCAGACCCACTTCAATCTCCTGCCGTAAGCCATGTTACGGTCGCCGTGAACGCCCCGGCGCGTGGCCGACGTTCACGGTGACTGAAGGGGAAGGGAACGATGGAACGTCGGCTGACGCCCATGAATGGGGCTGGGTGGCGTCGGGTTGCCCGGTGGGGGAGTCCGAGCCAGAGGCCCTGTGAGTATCAGGTGCTGAGTCGCTCGCTTCACGGAGGACTGTTGTTCTCCCTGGAGCGCGGAGGGGACGAGCGCCTGCGCTGGGGCCCGGGATGGCCTGGTGCCGCGGTCGGACGCTCGGGTGAACTCGCCGTCCCAGGAGGCCTTTCGGTCCAGGCGCTGCCGACCGGCGAGGGTTTCATCTCGGGGGACACCCGCTACGGCTTGCGCATCCACGAGGTAATGGAGGGGGGCGCGCTCCGGTACGCGAAGACGGAGGTCATGCCCTGGCGCCTGGTGATTCGACCGGACGGCGCCCGGTTGGCCATCAACGACCTGGACGGCAACATCCTCTTTTGGGACGTCGCGCGCTGGTGCGCGATTTCCTCCGTGCAGGCGCCGGAATGCGCGGGAATGGCCTTCTCTCCGGATGGGACGCTCTTCGCCGCGGCGTGCCTGACCGGACGCGCCATCGTGTGGGACGCGGACTCGGGACGCGTGGTGCACACCATCGAACTGGAGGCGGGATCGAGCTGTCTCGATGTCGCATTTCATCCGGATGGACAAATCCTGGCGGTGACCACGTGGGGCTCGCGACTGCTTCGCTTCTCTCTCCGGGAGGGCCGGTTGGTGACGCCGCTGGTGGGACCCGCCGCCGGTGCGCGCAGCGCGATCTTCAACCCCTCGGGTGACCTTTTGACGGTGACCCGCTTTGGCTTCCTCGCCCTGGGCGTGGAGGACGGCGAGCGGGTCTTCCGCCATGAGGTCGACAACGACTTCTATGGCAGCAACGTCGTCTTCTCCCCCGATGGGCACTTCCTGGCCTGGGGAGAGCCCGAGGGAACCGTGGGCATCTGGGGCCTCGACCCCGACCCATGACGTTTGAAAGAGTCACCGGCATGGATCCCCTCCGCGACCCGATGACTCCCACGAACGCACGGGGCGCCCGCCCGCCCTGGCGGGTGCTGCTGGGCTGGTCGTGCTTCTGCGGCCTGCTGCTGGCCGGGGTGCTCGTCCCGTTCTTCCTCTTCGCCTCACCCCTGGAGGCGGTCGCCCGGGGCTTCCTCGATACGGCGCCTCCACCCTGGCAGGTGTCGCTGCTGCTCGCGGGGCTGCTGGCCGGGGACATCTTCCTGCCCGTGCCCTCCAGCCTCGTGGGCGCGGCCTCCGGAAGCCTGCTGGGCTTCTGGGGCGGCATGCTCACCTCCTGGGTGGGCATGATGGGGGGCTGCTGGCTGGGCTATCAGTTCGGCGCGCACGCGGGGGGCGCGGCCCTGCGCAAGATGGCGGGGGAGGCGGAGTGGGACCGCGTCGCGCGCGTCTCGGAGCGCTACGGGGCCGCGTTCCTGCTCGTCTTCCGGGCGGTGCCGGTGCTGGCGGAGGTGTCCGTGGTGTTCGCGGGCACCAGCCGCATGCCCCCGCGCACGTTCCTCGCGGTCTGCGCCCTCGCCAACCTGGGCGTCTCGGGCACCTACGCGGCGGTGGGCGCCTTCGCCGCGGGGCTCGGCTCGTTCCTCGTCTTCTTCGCGGGCATGGTGCTCGTGCCCGGCCTGGCCCTGGTGCTCATCCACCGCTTCCTTCCGTTCCGGGCGCGGTAGCGGATGCTTGGAAGGCAAACGGAGTCCGGGGGGAGGGAATTCTCGGACAGGAGGAAACTCTCTTCCCCGTCTTCCGATAATCCGTTTGTTCCGCCTGCCCACGGGCGCGGAATTCTCCTTCCTCAGGGTGTCTTCCATGAACGTTTCGGGTTCGTCGCGGTCCTCGGGTTCCTCCAGCACGTCGCGGTCCTCGGGCACCTCCAGCACGCCCCGGACGACCAGCACCCCCAGCACGCCCCGGACGGCCAGCACGACCCCGGCGGGCTTCTCGGGCACCAGCTCCTTCTCGCGCACCGCCACGGCCCCGCGCACGGCGGCCACCAGCTCCACCGCGCGCAGCAGCTTCGCGGCGGCGCCGGCGTCGGGCTCGCTCAAGCCGGGGATGAGCGGGCCCGCGGTGCGCTCGCTCCAGGACAAGCTGCGCACGGCGGGCTTCAACCCGGGCACCAGCGACGGCAAGTACGGCCCTCGCACCGAGAGCGCGGTGCGCGACTTCCAGCGCTCGCGGGGCCTGCAGGTGGACGGCATCGCCGGCCGCCGCACCATGGCCGCGCTCAACGGCGCCGGGGGCACGTCGGGCACCACGCCGGGCGCTCCCGCCGGGTCGCCCGCCAACGGCACCGCGCGGCTCAACAACCAGCCCGCGGGCAAGGGCATGACCACCGGCACCATCACGGTGAACGGCCGCTCCTACCAGTTCAACTCCGGCTCGCGGAACCTCTTCTCCACGCCCCAGGGCACCTACCGGGTGACGGCGCACCGCAACAGCCGCAGCGAGGCGGCCTTCACGCGCGACGGCGTCGGCTTCAGCTTCCGCCTGGAGGACGCGCGCCGTCCCAACTCGGACGCCATGTACGACCCGCGCGCGGGCCGTGACCGCACCGCGCTGCGCATCCACCCGGACGGTGGCGCCACGGGCACCGCGGGCTGCATCGGCGTGGTGGGCGATGCGCAGACCATGCGCAACTTCCGCGACGACATGAACGCGGAGCTGCGCCGCAACGGCGGCTCGTACACCCTCACCGTGCGCTAGTCCGCGCGCGGTCCCGAGGCACCCAAGGCCAGCCTCCGCGCACGCGGGGACTGGCCTTTTTCACGTCCTCACTCCGGCGGGGGGCCCCGGGGCGGCGGGCCTTCCCGCTGGAGCGCCGCGTACTCGTCGTCCGTGAACACCCGCGAGCGGATGAGGAAGCGCACGCCCTCGGGCGCCTCCGCGGAGAAGCCGCTGCCGCGCCCCTTCACCACGTCCACGGTGAGGTGCGTGTGCCGCCAGTACTCGAACTGGGCGCCGCCCATGTAGAAGGGCGTGTCCACGATGCTGCCCAGGTACACGTCCTCCTGGCCCAGCTTGAAGTCGCCGCGCGGGTAGCACATGGGCGCGCTGCCGTCACAGCATCCCCCGGACTGATGGAACATCAGGGGGCCGTGAATGCCTTGCAGCTTGCGCAGCAGGGCCTCGGCGGCGGGCGTGACGGTGACGCGCTCGAGCGCCATTAGAAGAAGCCCATGGGCTTGGGGTCGTAGCTGACGAGCAGGTTCTTGGTCTGCTGGTAATGGCTGAGCATCATCTTGTGCGTCTCGCGGCCGATGCCCGACTGCTTGTAGCCACCGAACGCCGCGTGCGCGGGGTACAGGTGGTAGCAGTTGACCCAGACGCGGCCCGCCTGGATGGCGCGGCCCATGCGGTAGGCGGTGTTCGTGTCGCGCGACCACACGCCCGCGCCCAGCCCGTAGAGCGTGTCATTGGCGATCGCCAGCGCGTCGTCCAGGTCCTTGAACTTCGACACCGACACCACCGGGCCGAAGATCTCCTCCTGGAAGATGCGCATGCGGTTGTGGCCCTCGAAGATGGTGGGCTGCACGTAGTAGCCCTCGGCGAGCGCGCCGGACAGCCGCGCCCGCTCCCCGCCGAGCAGCACCTGGGCGCCCTCCTGCTTGCCGATGTCGATGTACGAGAGAATCTTCTCCAGCTGGTCGTTGGAGGCCTGCGCGCCCACCTGCGTGGCCGTGTCGAGCGGGTTGCCCTGGATGATCTTCCGCGTGCGCTCCACGGCGCGCTGGATGAACTCCCCGTACATGCTCTCCTGCACGAGGGCGCGCGAGGGGCAGGTGCACACCTCGCCCTGGTTGAGGGCGAACATGGCGAAGCC
The DNA here is from genome assembly GCF_016904885.1 of Archangium primigenium. NCBI lineage: Bacteria > Pseudomonadati > Myxococcota > Myxococcia > Myxococcales > Archangiaceae > Melittangium > [Archangium] primigenium. The sequence goes on along the minus strand of NZ_JADWYI010000001.1, from coordinate 261,658 downwards.
CTCGAGCACCTTCTGGGCGAAGTCGTCGTCCTTCGAGAACACGTCCGCGAAGAAGACGTTGGGCGACTTGCCGCCGAGCTCCAGCGTCACCGGGATGAGGTTCTCGCTCGCGTACTGCATGATGAGCCGGCCGGTGGTCGTCTCGCCCGTGAAGGCGATCTTCGCGATGCGCTTGTTGCTCGCCAGGGGCTTGCCCGCCTCGATACCAAAGCCGTTGACGATGTTGAGCACGCCCGGAGGCAACAGGTCCCCCACGAGCTCGGCGAACTTGAGGATGGTGACGGGCGTCTGCTCGGCGGGCTTGAGCACGATGCAGTTGCCGGCGGCGAGCGCGGGCGCCATCTTCCACGCCGCCATGAGCAGCGGGAAGTTCCAGGGGATGATCTGCCCCACCACGCCAAGCGGCTCGTGGAAGTGGTAGGCCACCGTGTGCTCGTCGATCTCCGACAGGCTGCCTTCCTGCGAGCGCAAGCACCCGGCGAAGTAGCGGAAGTGGTCGATGGCGAGCGGCAGGTCCGCGGCGAGCGTCTCGCGCACGGGCTTGCCGTTGTCCCACGTCTCGGAGACGGCGAGCATCTCCAGGTTGGCCTGCATCCGGTCGGCGATCTTCAGGAGCACCTCCGCGCGGGCCGCGGGCGAGGTGCGGCCCCAGGCGCCCTTGGCCTTGTGGGCGGCGTCGAGCGCCTTCTCGATGTCCTCGGCGGTGGAGCGGGGCACCTCGCAGAAGGGCCGGCCGGTGACGGGGCTGATGTTCTCGAAGTACTGGCCCTTCACGGGCGGGACGAACTCCCCGCCGATGTAATTCCCATACCGCGGCAGGTACTGCACCTTGCTGCCCTTCTGACCCGGCGCTTCATAGACAGTCGACGACATGCGGACCTCGGGAGTGGGGAATGCCCGGCGAGGAGAGCACCCGGGCCCTGGCCCTGCAAGCCGCTCCCCGGGCGAGCGTCGTGCTGACGCGTTCAGGACGCATCGCGTCGCGACAGCGTTCGAGTGCCCCGCTGGTGGGCGGCCAGGCAGTCACCTCCCAGGTGGGTCTTCCGAGGGAAAACAGGGGGTGGGCGCGAGACGCCGCGCGTCGGACGGGGTGGTTAGACTTGCGGCATGGACGTACGCAAGAAGCTCGAGATCCTCGCCGATGCCGCCAAGTACGACGCCTCGTGTTCGAGCAGCGGCGGCAAACGCAAGGCCGGCAAGGAAGGGCTGGGCAGCGTGGAGGGCATGGGCATCTGCCACAGCTACACGCCGGATGGCCGGTGTGTGTCCTTGCTCAAAATCCTGCTCACCAACTTCTGCATCTACGATTGCCAGTACTGCATCAATCGCATCTCCAGTGACACGGCCCGGGCGCGCTTCACGCCAGCGGAGGTGGTGCAGCTCACGCTCGACTTCTACAAGCGCAACTACATCGAGGGCCTGTTCCTCAGCTCCGGCGTCATCAAGAGCCCGGACTTCACCATGGAGCAGCTCGTCGAGGTGGCGCGCACCCTGCGCGAGGTGCACGGCTTCCAGGGCTACATCCACCTCAAGGCGGTGCCGGGCGCGTCCAAGGAGCTCATCGACGCGGCGGGGCGGTACGCGGACCGCCTGAGCGCCAACATCGAGCTGCCCACGGATGGGGACCTCAAGAAGCTCGCGCCGGAGAAGAGCTTCACCGTCACGGGCGAGACGATGAAGGAGATTTCCTCGCGCGTGGCCCAGTCCAAGGCCGAGCGCGAGGAGAGCCCCAAGGCGCCCAAGTTCGCCCCCGCCGGCCAGAGCACGCAGATGATCGTCGGCGCCACGCCCACGCCGGACGCCACCATCCTCGACACGGCGAGCCGGCTCTACACGCGCTTCAAGCTCAAGCGCGTGTACTACTCGGCCTACAGCCCCATTCCCATCGTGGACGCGCGCCTGCCGGCGAAGTCCCCGCCGCTCGTGCGCGAGCACCGGCTGTACCAGGCGGACTGGCTGCTGCGCTTCTACGGCTTCCGCGTGGACGAGCTCGCCCCGCCCGAGCACCCCGACCTCTCGCTGGAGATGGACCCGAAGCTCGCCTGGGCCCTGCGCCGCCGCGAGTCCTTCCCGGTGGACGTGAACCGCGCGGCGCGCGAGCTGCTCCTGCGCGTGCCGGGCATGGGCGTGCGCACCGTGGACCGGCTCATCCGCATCCGGCGCTGGCACCGCATCACCCTCGCGGACCTGGCGCGCCTGCGAGTGCCCCTCACGCGCGTCAAGCCCTTCATCGTGACAGCGGACCACCGGCCCACGCTGCTGCTCGACTCCTCGCGGCTCGTGGAGAAGGTGAAGCCCGCGCCCACGCAGCTCTCGCTCTTCACCGCCGCCCAGGAAGCGCTCACGGGAGAGCTCTGACATGCGGGTGGAGGTGTCGGACCTGGCGTCCTTCCGCGAGGCGGCGCGCGGCCTGCTCGTGCGGGGCGTGCCGCCCGACAAGGTCCTCTTCACCGAGGAGCGGGAGCGGCAGGCGTCCCTCCTGGGGGCGGACACGGTGGCGTCGAGCGCTCCGGTGGCCGGGCTGAGCGTGCCCCCGGCGTTCCTGGACCTGGCCGAGCGCGTGGCGTGTCACCGCTCCCCCGAGCGCTGGGGCGGGCTCTACCGGGTGCTCTGGCGGCTCACCCACGGCGAGCGCAAGCTCCTGGAGGTGGTGAGCGACGAGGACGTGTACCGCCTGCACACGCTCGCCAAGGCGGTGCAGCGCGACGCGCACAAGATGAAGGCCTTCGTGCGCTTTCGGAAGGTGGACCGGGAAGGGGAGGAGTACTTCATCGCCTGGCACCGGCCGGACCACCTCATCGTGCGCCACGTGGCGCCCTTCTTCGCGCGGCGCTTTCCCTCCATGCGCTGGAGCATCCTCACCCCGGACGCGAGCGTGTCCTGGGACCGGGAGCGGCTCACCTACGGGCCCGGGGTGCCGCGCTCGGAGGCGCCCGAGGGGGACGCGCTGGAGGAGATGTGGAGCACGTACTACGCCTCCACCTTCAACCCGGCGCGCCTCAACGTGCGGGCCATGCGCGCGGAGATGCCCCAGAAGCACTGGGCGACCCTGCCCGAGGCTCGGCTGATTCCGGAGCTGGTGCGCGGCGCCCCCGAGCGCACGGCGAAGATGGTGCGCCCGCGCATGGAGGTCTCCGACGCGAGCCTGTACCTGCCCGAGCACCAGGACCTGGCCTCGCTGGCGCGAGCGGCGCACGGGTGCAAGGCGTGTCCGCTGCACGAGCGCGCCACCCAGACGGTGTTCGGCGAGGGCCCGGTGGACGCGCGATTGATGCTCGTGGGCGAGCAGCCCGGCGACAACGAGGACCGGGAGGGGCGGCCCTTCATCGGCCCGGCGGGCCAGCTCCTGGACGAGGTGCTCGCGGGAGTGGGGCTCGACCGCCAGCAGCTGTACGTCACCAATGCGGTGAAGCACTTCGGCTGGATGGAGGGGGACGAGAAGAAGCGGCTGCACGCCAAGCCCGGCCGACGCGAGGTGCTCGCGTGCAAGGCGTGGCTGGAGGCGGAGGTGCGGCAGGTGAAGCCGCGCATGATCCTGTGCCTGGGGGCCACGGCGGCGCAGTCCTTCCTGGGGCCGGGCTTCCGCATCAACCTGAGCCGGGGGCAGGTGTTCGAGACGCCCTGGGCCCCGGCGTGGATGGCCACGTTCCACCCCTCGGCGCTCCTGCGCATGCCGGACGAGCGCGCGCGGGCCCAGGCGCGCCTGCACTTCGAGGAGGACGTGCGCCGGGCGGCCGAGACCCTGCGCGCTATGCGCTAAGATGGGTTGGTGCTCAATTGTGGCTACATCTGACATGAAGTTGTGCTGAAGGGCTGACTATTGACGCCTCGTGCCGCAGCGTATGGCCACAGAGGCCAGCCCCGACCGCTACTCTAACAGTGAAATGCGGGCCAGTCTCTCGGCTTTATTGAGATCCACTGTTTGTGGAATTTAGCTTGGCGGTTTTACGCCTAGTGTTTGTGCTGACTTAAACTGAAATACTGAAGACCAGTGCAGAGCTATTGGGTCCCGTGCGACGTTGCTACATCCGTGCACAGGGATGTTCCGAATGGGGCGGTAGTTGCGTCTTCGATGAGAGGTGCCTTCGAGGGCGTAGTGCGCTATGGTCAGGTGCGCTGCGCCTTGATGCAGGAGTGTTCTAGACAGCTATGTTGTAACGCGTTTTAATGGTTCACGGTAACTTTCGAGGATGAAATCTCGCTGAGATGTTCACATCGGTTTGCTACAGGAGGCACAGTGATGTTGTCTGAGGTAGTGTGGGTGCGGATGCTGTCCGCAGGCTCATGGAGGGCTTCTTTCCTTTGGGGCCCAGCAAGAACTCGGCGGTGATTCGAGCAAGAGACATCTCCCGGCTGATTTTTTCTAGAGAAGGCTAACTGCCTCTGACAGTAGTAAGCAGATTCAGTCTGCTACTCTGCGCCTTCAAGAGAGCGATTGTGCATTCAGACACCCTCAAGCGACTGTTTAGAGCCATCGGCAATCGCTCTTGGAGCGATGTCACTCAGGTCTCCCAGGTAATCCTCTCTGAAGAGAAGAAAAAGGGACACACGCAGCTTGTGAAGCAGCTTCAGGGGATATTTGATGGTGCGAGCATCGCGCCACCCCTGGCACAAGATTCCTCCCGTAAGGTGAGTGCACTCAGCGAACTGCCGCGAAACCGTAGAAGTAACCAAGTTCTGATGTCTAAGGTGCCACTTGATCGCTTACGGCGCCACATGGTTCTTCGCTCAGACATCGACAATCGACTTGGTCGAATCGAGAAAGAGTTCGCGGCTAGTGAACGATTGTCTCGTTTTGGTCTTAGGAATAAACAGAAGATTTTGCTGTATGGGCCGCCTGGGTGTGGCAAAACGCTTGCGGCGGAGCGTTTGGCGTTTGGTGTTGGGTTGCCCTTGTTTAAGGTTCGTTTTGATGCGGTTATGTCTAGCCTGTTCGGGGAGTCTGCGTCGAACCTTCGGCAGGTATTTGATGCCGCAGAAGATACGCCCTGTGTGCTTCTGTTGGATGAGTGTGATTTCGTGGCGCGAACAAGGCTACAGCAGAACGATGTTGGTGAGGCTCCGCGAATTGTTAATACGTTTTTGCAGATGCTAGATGACTACAATGGTCGTGGGCTCGTTGTCGCCACAACCAATCTGCACACTGTTTTAGACTCAGCTGTCTTCCGCAGATTCGATGAGTCGATAGAGATGCCACCTCCTGAAACTGGGCAAGTCGAAGAATTGCTTCGCTCTACACTGTCATCAATCGATGCTTCTGTTGATATCCGTTGGCAGGAGATTGAAGAGCAGTTGCTAGGGCAGTCTGCGGCGACCATTGTTCGTGTTGCTCAAGAGGCAGCGAAAGAAAGCATTTTGTCTGGGGGACGGGTAGTTGAGCAAAAGCACTTTGCGCGTGCGCTCTCCGCACTGGCGCGTGGACCTTAATCAATTAGAAGAGGCATGCTAAATCGTGACTCCTCCATCTCTTGGTCTCCCTCATTTGAGTCTGTTGGCCCGCCAGTCGGGTAGGCCCAAATTGCGTGGCGGAGGTCGGACAAATGAGCAGACGAATGTAAATAAGTCTCAGCCCGTAGTGCATGCCAACCGGCTCAGCGCTAGTATGAAACGCGTTCAGGCACTCCGTGGCGCAGTCGAGCAAAGTCGTGCCGCGGAGGGGCTTCCTGTCTTGCCGGCAGCTGGGCCGATGCTGTTGAGAGTCGATCCTGATGCTGATGTTGACTACATTCGCAGTTCATTTGGCTTGGAGGTTGTTAGCGAACAGGAGAATGGATTCGTTGTTGCTGTTACTCCAGACTTTGATTTTTCTAAGCTTGAGCAGTGTGTAGACAAGTTTGTTAAAGGGAAAAGAGGGGGCGGCAGCGCTGCGAAGCTGTACGAATTGTATGGTCAAGACGAAGCCGTATTGCGCCCAGAGCGCCTTCTTTCAGAAGGGCTTTACGCTCTTTGGCCTAGGATTGTTGAGGACGGTATATACCTTGTCGATATAGGCATAGAGTGCCTCGGAAGTGTTGAGCTTCCTGATCCTCCTGAGAAAAAGGAAGAAGAGGAAGACTCACGCTTTTTGAATCGACTTGCGGCGTGGCAGCGTAAGCGTGACGCTGTTTATGTGAAGTGGGATGAACTCAAGATGGAGCGTGAAGAACTTCTTGAGCGCTTTGTTAATGCGTACGAAGGAGAGATTGTAAGTAATGTGGATGGTGGGGTAGGTGGTTTTTCTGAGTTGCCAGATAGGTTTACGGCGCGAGTACGAATAAGTGGAAGAGGACTTCGCGATGTCGTGCTGAACATGCCGTATGTTTTCGAGGTGGTGGAACCACAAGATGTAATGAGTCATCCGGGCTTGAGTGCTGTCCGAACTGCTGGTGCACAATCCGTTGCCATTCTGGCGCCGTCGGACGACGCTCCTCGTGTTTGTGTGATCGATAGCGGTATCCAAGAGGAACATCGGCTTCTGTCTGCGGCTATCGACACTGCTGTGTCGCTGAGTTACGTTCCTGGGGATCCAGACGTATCAGATCGAGTGCGTCCTGGTGGCCATGGCACCAGAGTCGCGGGTGCTGTGCTTTTCCCTTTTTCGATACCCGTAACTGGAGCAGTTGCTGCGCCTTTTTGGATACAAAATGCGCGTATTCTGAATGAGGAAAATCAGTTGCCCAAGGGGCTTTTTCCTCCATCCACGCTCACGGCTATTGTTGAGAGGTTAAACTCTTCTTCGCCTAGTACTAAGATATTTAACCACTCGGTTTCGAGTTATTTCCCGTGCAGGCTTCGGCATATGTCAGCGTGGGCTGCGTCTATAGATATGCTGTCGGCGGTGCATGATGTGTTGTTTGTGCAGTCGGCCGGTAATCTTCCTGCTCTTGAGACGCGAACAAATAGATTGGGTATCATCAACCATCTTCAATCAGGTCGAACCTACCCACGCTTTCTTCTTGAGGACTCATGCCGAATTGCGGACCCTGCTCAAAGTCTGCATGCGCTGACGGTCGGCTCGATTGCCTATGGTGCGCCTCACAGCGGAGATCACGTGGCTTGAGGCTGAAAGCCACAGGCTTTGAACCATTGGGCCGCATCCGAGGCAGAAATGAGCAGCATGGCGTCCTCGACCGCCTGACGAAGTGCTGTGACGGTGCGCGCTTCTGCCGTCCGGAGCAATCCCTTGAGCTTGGACCATGCGAATTCAATGGGGTTGAGGTCGGGTGAATACGGAGGCAGGTAGAGCACCTGGCCTCCATGCTGCTCAATGAGGGCGATGGCTTCCTTTCGAAAGTGCGCCCCCGCTCTGTCCAACAAGACGATGTCTCCAGGCCGCAGCATCGTCAGGAGATAATGGCTGACGAAATGGAGGAAGACATCCCCAGTCGTGGCTCCCTCATTCATCATGACGGTTTCCAGCCCATCGAGACTGAGCGCGCCAATCATGCTCAGCACGGTGCCTCGATTGCGAGGGACAGCTTGCGCCACGCGTTGTCCCGTCGGGGCCCAGGCTCGTTCGCGCATCATGTCGATGGTGCAGCCCGCCTCGTCGATGCTCAACACCTTGGGAGTCGGAAGCTCGGGTTGTCGTTGGTGAAAGGCCTCTCGTTGGGCTTGGACGTCGGGTCGTTCGCGTTCGGTCGGGTAGCGGACTTTTTTTGAGCGTGTAGCCCAATCGCGTCAGCGTCCGGCCGATGGTTGCCACGCTCACTCGCACGCCTGTGCGCTCCGTCCACGCTCGCGCCATCTCGGCTCGGGTCCGGTCGGGTTGTTCATCGACCAGGCGACGAAAAGCGCTCAGCTCCCCATCGCCTATTAGGTGGGTTTGCCCACCCCCGTGCGGCCGCGGAGCAGGGCTTCCCGTCTCACGAGTGAGACGCATCCAGCGTTGGACCGTGGCCCTACCCACTCCGAAGCGACGTGCCAATTGCTTGGACGTCCCCTCTCCTTGCTGGAAGGCCTCAACCACCCGTTGCCTCAAGTCCATCGAGAGTGCTGTCGTTCCCATCGCTCCCGATCAACCCCTGGGCGCCTCAGCTCATTCGATTCCCGCTGTCAGGCCCATTCTCCTGAGGAACACAGAGCCCCTGGTGGGCCGTCTATGTTTTCTGCTTCAGGTTTTGGGATCTGGTCTACGATTAAGCCAGATGTTGTCGAGTTTGGAGGCAACTACTCTGTAAACAATCAAACGGAGCCTGTATCTCTCTCCTTCCCTGTGGAGGTTTGTCCTCCGCTCGTAAGGGCAACACGCTTCCCCCCCAGTCCCGAGTGGGACCGCGATTTGATTGGAACGTCGTTTGCTGCACCCAAAGTGGCACACATCGCAGCTGCGCTTCAGTCGTTGTTTCCGGAAGATAGTGCTCAGACATGTCGTGCACTGATTGCTCAGTCTGCCCGATGGCCAAGTTGGGCTCAGCATCTTTCCGAAGACAAGTTAATTGCAGTGCTCAGAACGTTGGGCTTTGGTGTGCCGAGTCTTGAGCGCGCGACTCAGAATGATGAATTCAGGGTAACTCTGAAGACGAGCGGCCGACAAACTGTTAGGGCTAGGGAAGCCCTCGTCTATGAGGTGGCAGTGCCAGATTCTTTACGGGCTCCAGGATTGAATAGTCGGATTTTAATTGAAGTGACGCTTGCTTATGCTGCGCGGCCTCGTAGGACGAGAAGGAACCTGCGCGGATACTTATCGACATGGGTTGACTGGAAGTCGAGCCGACTTGGTGAGTCCGCACAGTCGTTCGTTAATCGAATTTTGCATGATCAGCAAGATGTCGAGGCTGATGGCGAAGGTTCGATTCCTTGGGTTATTGGTGAACGTATCGATAATGGTTATTTACCTGGGATAAGAAGAAACGCGGGAACCTTGCAGAAGGATTGGGCTGTGGTCAGTGCCTACCAGTTGCCCTCGTCTTTTTGTGTGGCTGTCGTCGGACACCCAGGTTGGGATAAGGATCCCAATGCAAGTGCGACGTACTCCCTGGCCGTCTCATTCGAGTCGCTTGAGCGAGATGTCTCGATTTATGAGCCTATTCGAATTCAGCAGGAAATTGCTGTTGATGCTTACGTGGGCGCAGGAGGTGCGTAGTGCGGAGTTTGGCGTGGTTGGATTCTGTCCAATCGCGTCCCAAGGGGGGGGGGCGCTGCAGTAACCTGAGTGGAAATTCTTCTCGAAGGACGCCCCATGTGATCAGGTCGTATTAATAAAACCCAACTCGGTAGCCGTCCCTAGCGAGCGAAAACGCCCCCTGTGGGTGCCGCTGGATGAACTCGCGAACGGCGTTGGTCGGCATGACCAAGCAGGTCTGCCCCTTGGGGTGAAAGCAGTTTTTGCCGTTGTAGTAGAAGGAACCGAAGCTTCCCAATCCAAAACGACCCTTGCCGAGATAATTCACTGAGGCAATAGTGTAGCGAAGGATGTGTCCCTGCGTTTCCCGCACCGCGACCTCGGTGCCCATCTTTACGTTGACTCGGAGCCATGTCTCGATCTGTTCCTTGGTTTGGTCGAAGCAGGGCGAGGGCTGGCGGTCGTCCACGTAAGCAGGGCGAGGGTTCCTCTCGGCCTCACGACGCATTCTCTCGATGTCGCGACGCATCCACTCCTGCAGCGACTCGCCACGTCGGGGTCCATTGTGCTTGTTGGGGGAGGCGTACCGTTTCTTGCGACTAGGCATGGCGTGTTCTCCTTTAGGGCGAGGGTTTACAGGCAGATGCGGGTCTTGTACGAGAGCGTTGATCCGATGGCTGTGTGGCTGGAGGCGGAGGTGCGGCAGGTGAAGCCACGCATGATTCTCTGCCTGGGGGCCACGGCGGCGCAGTCCTTCCTGGGGCCGGGCTTCCGCATCAACCTGAGCCGGGGGCAGGTGTTCGAGACGCCCTGGGCGCAGGCGTGGATGGCCACGTTCCACCCCGCGGCGCTCTTGCGCATGCCGGACGAGCGCGCGCGGGCCCAGGCGCGCCTGCACTTCGAGGAGGACGTGCGCCGGGCGGCCGAGACCCTGCGCGCCCTGGCCTGAGCGGGGGCGTGCCGTGTATGCAGGGGGCTCTCTTGTCGTCGGGGGCCCACACATGACCTGTTCTCGTCTCGTTCCGCTCACCTTGCTCGTGCTGTCCCTGGCGCTTGGGGGTTGTGAGCCGCCCCCGCCGCCGACGCCCCCGGGGCCGGGCGCGGCGGACGACGCGGGCGGCAAGACGCCCTCGGACGCGGGCACGGAGCCTGGCCTGGATGGCGGCACGGACGGGGGCACGGAGCCCGAGTGGGATGGGAGCGCGGTGCCGCTCGAGGAGGTGGGCAACTGGCCCGAGGACACCGGGCCGTTCGCGACGTGCCGGGCCCTCACGGCGGGCACGGGCAACTGCGGCCTGTCCAGCTTCGACCTGTCCACGTGTGACACGGCCAGCCTGGCGCGGGTGCCCGACGAGGGGGTCCACGTGCTGCTCCACCGGCAGGCGGCCTTCAACTTCTACGCCTCGTTGCTCACGCTGCGGGGGGATGGCGGCACGCCGAGCATTGGCACCCGTCCGGCGATCGCGGAGCGGCAGGGCGACGCGCGGGCCTATTCCGTGACGACGAGCAGCTTTCCGGATGGGGGCACGCGGCGCACGGGCGTGGCGCTGTGCGAGTCCTCCGCGGAGGGCGTGTTCACGGGCTGCTATGCGAGCTGCCGCAATGGCCAGGTCATCACCCAGGGCACCTTCCGCTCCCGGCGCATGAACGGGGCGCGGGGCGAGGGCGCCGCCTCCGGTCTGGAGCTCGTCTCGGAGAACCCCGTGGACGTCGGGACGCCCGCGGACGTGTATGTCCATCGGGGCCATGCCTACGTGGTGTCCCTCAACCGCGGGCCCCGCCTGGGCGGGCTCACGGTCTTCGACGTGCGGAACCCTGCCGCGCCCGTGCTGCTGAAGACCGTGCAGTTCGAGGGCGACAACTACTGGAATGGCGTCTGGGCCCAGGGCGATGCCCTCTACGTCGCCAGCGCCCAGCGGGGCGTGCTCGTCTTCGACATCACGACGCCCGCCGAGCCTCGTCTGGTGAGCAACCTGCCCGGAGGCGTCGCCAACAACCACACCGTCTTCGTGGACGGCGACCGGCTCTACGCCACGATCGACGAGTCGGTGGTCCTCTTCGACATCGCCAACCCCCTCCAGCCCGTCGAGCTCCACCGCTACGCGCCCGAGGGCTACTACACCTATCCCCATGACATGTTCGCCGTGGGCGACCGGCTCTACGTCAACTTCGCGGACATTGGCTTCTACGTAGTGGACGTGAAGGATCCCCGCGCCCCGGTCACGCTCGGCGCGTACACGTATGCCTTGCAGTACAGCCATGCGAACGCGGTGGGCGTCTTCGCGGGCCGCACGCTCGTCTTCGAGGGCGGTGAGGGCGTGGGCGAGCACCTGCGCGTGCTGGACATCACGGACCCGACGAGGATGGTGAAGATCGGCCGCTTCCAGCTCCGCCCGGAGGTCTCCATCCACAACCTGCTCCTGGTGGGCAAGAAGCTCTACGTCGCCTGGTACCAGGAGGGCGTGCGGGTGCTGGATGTCTCCAACCCCACCCAGCCCCGGCAGACCGCGTACTACAACACCTTCCGGGAGACGGACCCCAACCGGGGCGAGTCCTACTACGAGGGCGCCATCGGCATCCGCGTGCCCGGGGATGGCTTCATCTACACGGTGGACACCTCGCGCGGCCTGCTCCTGCTGCGCGAGCGCTGAGTTCAGCGCGCGCGGATCCACGCGCTGACGAGCCGGCCCACCGAGACACTCGGGTCCAGGCCGTCGGTGCGCTGGGCGAAGTAGCGGGCCCGGAGGTCCTCGCCATTCAAGTCCTCCAGGTCCGTCAGCCCCCGGCGGGTGAGCTCGGCCGCCATCTCCGCGCGCGGGAACATGAGCCGCAAGGGCTCGCCGATCCGATCCACCTGCTGGGTCACCGCGTCCAGCGACCGCTGCTGCACCGGGCGCATCTCCTCGCGCGTCGTGAGGTAGTCCAGGCACACGCCGCTGCCCGGCGGCCGCGCGGCGATGTACCCGAGCGTGCTCTGGAAGGACTCCCGGGGGAGGTAGATCACCACGCCCAGCCAGGAGAAGAACGCGGGCGCATCGGGCGCGAAGCCCACGGCGGCCAGGCCCTCCGCGAGGGGGTGGGACTCGAAGTCCACCGGGGCGTAGGTGACGGTGTCGGGCAGGGCGATGCCCGCGGCGCCGAGCCGCTCGCGCTTCCACGCCTGGGTGGCGGGGTGGTCGACCTCGAAGACGCGCAGGTGCGGGAAAGGATTGCGGTAGGCGAAGGTGTCCAGCCCCGCGCCCAGCACCACGTACTGCCGCACCCCGGCGGCCACCGCCCGCGCGAGCGCCTCCTCCGTGTAGCGGCTGCGCGCCACCCCGAAGGCCCGGATGGGCCGCGAGGAGCGGAAGGTCGTCGCGCTGTCCTGCTCGGTGAGCTCCGCCCGTTGCCGCTCGGTCAGCAGGCGAGGGGCGATGGGGTCCTCGAGGACGTGCGGCGCCGCGTCGATGACCTGATGGGCCGCGCGCGCGTGAGCCATCCAAAGCGCGGTCTCGCTGGGTTCTCCGGGCTTCATGACGGGCTGCCTCCTGCTCTGGAACAACCCCCCACCGCCGGGGGTCTCTTCCTCGCCTGCCGGGGATACGGCCCGCTTTTCCCGGAGGCCTGGGTATTCCGCCGGGAAAGCCCCCTCGGGCGCAGCCAAGCGGGTTGGCCCGACGTGGGGCGGTCTGTCACCGGGTGCCTTGCGTGCACACCTGTAGGCGGGCGTCGCCAATGACGCACGATTGACAGGGGGAGCACATGAAAGCGCTTTGCTGGCACGGCAAGAATGACGTTCGCGTGGACTCGGTACCGGATCCGAAGATCCAGCATCCCCGCGACGCCATCATCAAGGTGACGTCCACCGCCATCTGCGGCTCGGACCTGCACCTGCTCGACGGCTTCATGCCGACCATGAAGTCCGGCGACGTGCTCGGCCACGAGTTCATGGGCGAGGTGGTGGAGGTGGGCTCGAGCGTGAAGAACCTCCAGGTGGGGGACCGCGTCGTGGTGCCCTTCACCATCTCCTGTGGCGAGTGCTTCTTCTGCCAGAAGGGCCTGTTCTCCTGTTGTGACGTGTCCAACCCGAACAAGGAGATCGCGGCCAAGGCCATGGGCCAGTCGCCCGCGGGCATGTTCGGCTACTCGCACATGATGGGTGGCTTCGCGGGCGGCCAGGCCGAGTACGTGCGCGTGCCGTACGCGGACGTGGGCCCGCTCAAGGTCCCCGCGGCGCTCAAGGACGAGCAGGTGCTCTTCCTGTCGGACATCTACCCCACGGGCTACATGGCCGCGGAGAACTGCGGCATCGAGCAGGGGGACACCGTGGCCGTCTGGGGCTGCGGCCCCGTGGGCCTGTTCGCCATCAAGAGCGCGTGGATGCTCGGGGCCGGGCGGGTGATCGCCATCGACCGCGTGCCCGAGCGCCTGCGGCTGGCGGAGACGCAGGGCAAGGCGGAGACGCTCGACTTCTCCGAGGTGGACGTGCACGACAAGCTCCTGCGCCTGACCAAGGGCCGGGGCCCGGATCGCTGCATCGACGCGGTGGGCACCGAGGCCCACACCCACGGCAGCATCGACGCGGTGATGGACACGGTGAAGGTGGCCACCCACCTGGGCACGGATCGGCCGCACGTGCTGCGCCAAGCCATCATGGCGTGCCGCAAGGGCGGCACCGTGTCCATCCCGGGCGTGTACGTGGGCCTCCTGGACAAGATTCCGTTCGGCGCGGCCATGAACAAGGGCCTGACCATGAAGATGGGCCAGACGCACGTGCACCGCTACCTCAAGCCGCTGCTGGAGAAGGTGGAGACGGGGGAGATCGACCCGTCCTTCGTCATCACGCACCGGCTGAAGCTGGCGGACGCGCCCAAGGCGTACGAGATGTTCCGCGCCAAGAAGGACGCCTGCATCAAGGTCGTGATGACGCCGTGAGCCCGGGCTGATGCAACGGGGGGTGCATGCGGGGGCCGGGACTTGCTAGGAGTCCGGCGCATGCGCCCCTCGTTCTTCCTGTCGCTCTGTGTGTCGTCCACCCTGGCCTGCACCTCGCCCTGGGTGGTGCCGCCGGTGCAGTCCTCCACCACCTCGCCGTCCACCCCGCCCGAGGCGCCCACGCGCAAGGAGATGGAGGCGATGCAGGCCCACAAGCCCTTCCTGGGGCGGTGGACCGGCTCGTTCGAGACGCGCGAGTTCACCAGCGAGGACCGCGTCTGGCGGACCACGAAGCTCGACGTCACGCCCAGCCGCGACGGGCGCGTCATGCACTTCCAGTTCCTCTACGAGGACGGCCCCATGAAGACGGTCCGGGAGTCGTCCACCGTGAGCATCGACTCCACCGAGCGCACCATGACCTTCGTGTCGGACACGGACGGCACGCGCGACGTGTACCGCTTCGCCGAGGACGCGAACCTGGCGGGCCTGCGCCAGCGGGGCGAGGGCGTCTTCACCCTGAGCGGCAAGGGCATGGAGAACGGTCTGGAGGTGGCCGTGCGCCTGACGCTGAGCGTGAACCGCGAGCGCTTGCAGCTCCTCAAGGAGATCCAGTTCCCCGGCGACCCCTTCCGCGTCCGGACCGAGTACGTGTTCACCCGGGCGGGATAGTCGGCTCAGAAGGGGGACTCGGAGAGCAGCCGCTCCTCGATGCACCCGATGACGCGGGTCATCGGGTCGCCGCCCGTCGAGCGGCGTCCCACCCAGAAGGGCTCGGCCGAGAACGAGAAGTCGTAGGGCCCGCCTTGGACCTGGAGCGTCATGCAGAGCCGGGAGCCCGCCCGGACGACGCCCTGGAACTGGGTGTGGTCCGGAAACCGCAGGGTCCACTCGGGCTGACCCTGGGGGGAGAGCCGGGTCAGCAGGGGCCCGTGCTTTTCCGCGCGCCGTCGCTGATCCGGCGGCCGGAGGTCCTTGCCTCGCGGCGCATGGAGCCCGGTGCCCGCGAGGCCCGCCACCAGGGCGCCGCCGTCCGACGCGAGCTCGATCAGGCCGAGGCTGGTGCCGAACGAGGGGCTCGTGTCCGGCAGGCTCCAGAGGACCCGCTCGCCACCCGGCTCCACGCGGATCAGGGCGTAGTCGGAGGTGACGACGCCCTCCGGCGCGAGGGGGTTGATCAGGGCCCACAGCACCCCGTTCTCGTCATACCCGGCCTGGGCGAAGCGTCGCGAGGGCCAGGTGCGCGTGACACGGCGGCGTCCCTCGGGGGTCAGGAAGGTCACGAAGCCATCCCGTCGGTCCACCGCGCGCACGACATGGCGGCCCGAGGAGGGGTCGAGATCCTCCGCGCCCGAGAAGCTGCCCAGCAGCGCGGTCGCTCCGCTGGGGCTCACGGTGACCGAGGCCTCGAGCCAGGAGGGGAGGATCCACACGCCCCGGTACGCGCCATCGTGCGTGAAGCGCGACACATAGCGGCCCCGGCGGGGCTCGTCGGGCGGCGGCTCGCCGGGCGCGACGGGCGGGACGGGGTTGCGTCGGACATCGGTGCCGGGGCCGGGATCGAAGTCCACCGCGCCCCGGAAGTGGCCGGACACGGTGACGCCCTGCTCGGAGACGGTGAGTCGCTCGGCGCTGCCGGGCCAGGTGCGCACCCAGAGCAGGCGCCCATCCGGCGCTTGCTTGCGCAGGAAGGCGTGCTCGGATTCGTTTGGGCCCACGCGTCTCACCTGGGGCGGTCCCTCCGGCGCGAAGTCCACGGTCCAGGCGAAGTTCCCCACGCTCCAGAGCGCCCCGGAGGGCGCGATCCATAGGTGCGTGACGACGAAGTGCCCGTTGTCCTCCACGGGCGTGGGTGGCGCGATGGGGGCGCACGCGCGTCCCTCCACCGTCAGGCACTGACCCTCGGGGGTCCGGAGCACGCCGCCCGGGCCGGGGACGAGGACGCGCGCGCCGTCCGTGATCGCCTGTGTCCACCACCACCCGGAGGGCGGCCCGGCCTCCTCGCCGAGGGCCGGGGAGGACAGCAGCCCGGCCAGGAGCAGCGGCGCGAGGGTCGGGGCTCTGGCGGACAGGGTGTGCAGGGTTCTCCACCTCTCGGGCCCAGCCTAGCTCGCTCCGGGAGGCCATTGCGCGGGGGGCCGGGCGGGCGTAGGGAGCACGTCCCATGTCCGCGCTCGCTCAATTGCTGGAAGCCGTCCGGAAGGAAGCCCGTCCTGGCATCTGGACCGTCGGGGTGAACCTGGCCCGCTCGGGGGCCGTGGCGCTGCAGAAGCGCACGGACAAGGAGCTGCAGCTGCGGGTGAAGGCCCCGGGCCGCACCGTGGCCCTCACCGTGTCGCTCTACCCGGGGGACGACGTCTGGGAGTGTGACTGCCCCGCCCAGGTGGATCCGTGCGAGCACGTGGTGGCCGCCGCCATCGCCGTGCAGCAGGCGGAGAAGCAGGAGGCGCCCATGGAGGTGACCGCCACGCGCTGGTCCCGGGTCGTCTACCGCTTCTCGCGCGTGGAGGGCGGCCTGGAGCTGCACCGGCACATCGCCCACGCGGACGGCACGGCCGAGCCCCTGGAGGAGAGCCTCGCCCTGGTGCTGGCCAGGCCCGCGCGCGCCGCGAAGCTCCAGGTGGAGAACGCGGACCTGCTCGCGGACCGGCTCCTGGAGAAGCGCACCCGGGGCGCCCTGCCGCCCGAGCGCCTGGAGGCCCTGCTCAAGGTGCTGGAGCCCGCGCGCAACGTGCTGCTGGACGGACAGCCCGTGGCCGTGGCGGACGAGGTCGTCTACCCGCGCGCGCTCGTGGAGGACAAGGGCGGGCAGATCGTCATCACCGTGGCGAAGGATCCACGCATCACCGACGTGGTGAGCCCCGGGGTCGCCGTGTGCGGCGACGCCCTGGCCCGCCTGGGCGAGACGGCGGTGACGGGCGCGTGGTTGCAGAACCTGCCCAGCACGCGCGCCTACCCGGCCGAGCAGATTGGGGAAATCTCCTCCAAGGTGCTGCCGGAGCTGGCGCGGCGCATGCCCATCGACATGCGCAGCCGGCGCCTGCCGTCGATCGACAAGGACCTCAAGCCGCGCATCCTGGTGGAGCTGCAGCAGCTGGAGTCCGGCCTGTCCGTGTTTCCCACGCTCGTCTACGGGGCGCCGCCGGCGGTGCGCATCGACAACGGCCGCATGACGTACCTGCGGGGCTCGGTGCCCCTGCGCGACGAGGTGGCCGAGCAGAAGCTCATCCACCAGTTGCGCGACGAGCTGAACCTGGTGCCCGGGCGGCGGGTGATGGTGCAAGGCCAGGAGATGGTGCGCTGGGCGGACAAGCTGCGGCGCTGGCGCGGGGACCTCACGGGAGACGGCTCGGGCGTGGTGAGCCCGGACACGCGGCTGGTGCCCTCGCTCAAGGTGGAGGCCGGTGAGGCGGGCGCGGGCATGCCCGAGGTGCGCTTCACGCTCGACTTCCAGGTGGAGGGCATGAAGGGCGGCCCCCGCACGGTGGACGCGGCGGCGGTGGTGCGCGCGTGGAACGAGGGCCTGGGCCTGGTGCCGCTGGAGGGCGGGGGCTGGGCGCCGCTGCCCCGGGCGTGGCTCGACCAGCACGGCGCGCGGGTGGCGGACCTGCTCGCGGCGCGGCAGGCGGATGGCAAGGTGGCGAGCTTCGCGCTGCCGCAGCTCCAGGCCCTGTGCGAGACGCTGGAGCAGCCGCCCCCGCCGGGCCTGGACAAGCTGGCCCCCCTGGTCGAGGGCTTCGAGAAGCTGCCCGCGCCGGTGCTCCCGGGGGACCTCACGGTCACGCCGCGCGCCTACCAGTTGCAGGGCGTGAGCTGGCTCGGGTTCCTCAAGAGCGCGGGATTGGGCGGCATCCTCGCGGACGACATGGGCCTGGGCAAGACGCTCCAGACTATCTGCGTCTTGGGGGCGCGCTCGCTCGTCGTGTGTCCCACGAGCGTGCTGCCCAACTGGGCCGCGGAGCTCAAGCGCTTCCGGCCCTCGCTCAAGGTGAACACGTACCACGGCCCGGGCCGCGCCCTGGACGAGGCCGACGTGACGCTCACCACGTACGCGATCCTCCGCTTGGACGCGACGGTGCTCGGCAACCGCACGTGGGAGACGCTGGTGCTCGACGAGGCGCAGGCCATCAAGAACCCGGAGAGCCAGGCGGCGCGCGCGGCGTTCGGGCTCAAGGCGAACTTCCGGCTGGCCCTGAGCGGCACGCCACTGGAGAACCGGCTGGAGGAGCTGTGGAGCCTCATGCACTTCTCCAACCCGGGCCTGCTCGGGGCGCGCCGCCAGTTCGAGGAGAAGGTGGCCCGGCCCATCATGGACGGGCAGAAGGGCGTGGCCGAGTCCCTGCGCCGGCGCATCCGCCCGTTCGTCTTGCGCCGCCTCAAGCGCGAGGTGGCGCCGGAATTGCCGCCGCGCACCGAGGCCGTCATGCACGTGTCCATGGATGAGCGCGAGCGCACCATTTACGACTCGGTGATGGCGGCGACGCGCGCCGAGGTGGTGGCGCTGCTCAACGAGGGGGGCGGGGTGCTCAAGGCGCTGGAGGCCCTGCTGCGGCTGCGTCAGGCGGCGTGCCATCCGGCGCTGGTGCCGGGACAGCGCGCGAACAACTCCTCCAAGGTGCAGATGCTGGTGGACTCGCTGGAGACGGCGGTGGCCGAGGGCCACAAGGCGCTGGTGTTCTCGCAGTGGACGTCGCTGCTCGACCTCATCGAGCCGCACCTCAAGTCGGCGGGCATCGCCTTCGATCGGCTGGACGGCTCGACGGCGGACCGCGGCGCCGTCACCGAGCGCTTCCAGGGGGAGAACGGGGCGCCGGTGCTGCTCATGTCGCTCAAGGCGGGCGGCACGGGCCTGAACCTCACGGCGGCGGACCACGTGTTCCTGATGGACCCGTGGTGGAACCCGGCGGCCGAGGCGCAGGCGGCGGATCGCGCCCACCGCATCGGCCAGGAGCGGCCGGTGATGGTGTACCGGCTCGTGTCCCAGGGCACGGTGGAGGAGCGCATTCTTGGTTTACAAGAAAAGAAGCGCGCCTTGTTCGAGGCGGCTTTGAGCGAGGCCTCGACCGCCACGGCCATCACCCGGGACGACCTGTTGGAGCTGTTCGCCTGACCCCGCTTGTCGTTTCGATTTGAGATGAGTCCTCCTGATGACCAGTATCATCAGGAGTTACGTGTGACATATTGTTCACCGGCTGCGCATATTTCTATCTGCGCGCGGCTCCTGTATTCACGCCAACCTTTTTGGCGGCTCCAGGGGGGGAGAGCGTCCGCGATTCGCGCGGCATGAATACCCCTGGGCTGTGTTCAGGGGGCAGTGCGTGAGAGGCAGTAAATGGTTGTGGTGGGTTGGATGTGTCCTGTGGCTCGCGGGTTGCGGCTCCACCGACGTCGTGGAGCCCCAGCAGTCACTGAATCAGGATGCGCAGGCCGTGGTGAGCAACGCGTGCAAGGCGGAATCGCTTTCATGGCCCTCGGGGACAAACCCCAAGGCGGGCATCTGCGAGGGGCCGCAGGCGTGGTCTTTCAAATGTTATAATCAAAAGGTCAACGATCCCACCTGTGGCATCCAGTCGCATACGCCTCGGCCGAAGACGTGTTACGAGACGTGCGACGCCGTCGTGGGCTATCGCGAGGAGTCGCATACCACGCAGCTGGTTCCCTATCCCACCGACCTTGAGACGCGGTGTGAGTGCGAATATGGGCCCGGCTGTGATTATCCCCGCTGCGTGGAAATTCAGCACTGGGGTTTCTCTCCCGCGTCGTGTGATCAGGCCGCGGGTGAGCACGCCGCGAGCGCGGGAGCCTCGGGCTACAGCATCACGTATCAAGAGTACCCGTGGGAGGGCGATCCCCGGAACTACGCGTGCGCCTACGTCCTTCACAATGTCCCGATCATCGAGACGCGCAACGACAGCCACTGTCCGGTGCGGTCGTGCCGTGAAGACGAACTCGTGTACGACACCGTCTACAAGACCTGCCGGCACCCCAGCTTCGGTGAAGCGCCGGAAGGCGCGTGTGGTAGCGCCGCGGGTCCCTTCTTCATGCCTGGCCGCTCGGCCAACAGCATCGAGCAGGATGCGCAGACGGAGCAGGCCTGGCGGACGTTGACCGGCACCACCCTGCCTGTCGAGATCAAGAGCATGGAGTGCCTGACGTGTGACCACGTCTCGAACCCCTTCGACAAGTTCCAGTGCCTGCGGACCGAGATCCAGAAGCTCGATTCCCGGGGAATGAGCACGACGGCGCGCGACACCCTGGAGCAGCAGCTCGTCCACCACCTCAAGCTCCTCTTCGAGACGCGGTCGGATGCGCTGGTCATCGAGCAGCGCAATCACGCCATCTCCTTCTATGAGAGCAAGCCCCAGCTGACGAGCGGATGTGGCACGGCGTGGACGGCCCCCGTGACTCCGTCCTGCACGGTTTCGGCGCACTTCAAGTCCTTGTTGTCCATGTGCAACCAGCTGCGCTCCGAGCACGTGCCGCTCGCCGTCATCCCCTCGTTGTACTATCAGTGCCTCTCGCTCAACCCGGCGACCTACCTGTCCGCCTCGTGCTCGAGCGCCGACACGAATCGCTACCGCGAGGAGTATCTGGAGCTCTCCACGGCGATGATGCGCCGGATCGTGGCGGACCCGATGGCACCCCTGGGAAACACCCCGGCCGAGGAGCTCGTTCGCACGGATGCGCTGCATGGCAAGCTCAAGTCGATTCAGACCTGGTACACAGCGGTGCGCGGTGCCTATCCCGACTATGCCGCGGATGGGCCCTTGATGGCGCGGGTCAACGAGCTGTTCAAGCTCTTCTGGAACGTCGTCTATATCCAGGGTGAGACGTCTCACATCATCAACGAGAACACCACGCCCGAGCAGGCCGAGGCCATTCGCCAAGGAATCCTCACGCGGGGCATGCAGGCCGAGCGTCAGGTGCTGCGAGCCACGTTCGCGGGAGGCTCCAGCGCGGAGCCGCCCTTGACGGGCGATCTGGTGTTCTACGTGACGGGTGATGCCCTTCAGGGCGCCTACCGGAGGCTCGAGGATCTCAGCCTGCTGCATGACCTGAGCTGCCGCTTCACCTCGTGCGCGCAGACCCGGACCAAGACGCGTCAGCTCTGGGGCTTGTTGGGCGCACTGCATGACCCGTCGCTGTTGAGCGCGGAGCTGAACGCCATCAACCAGCTGACCAGCTCGGCCCGTCTCGACAAGCCCTGGCTCGACACCTTCGCCCAGATGCACCAGCGGCACGATATGATCAGCCGGGGCGGTGCGGTGGTCTTTGGCCAGAGCTACATGCCGCGCGACTGGTTCTCCGCCGCTCCGTCCACCCTGCCCGCCACGGCTTCGGCATTCTCCTCCTTGCTGAAGACCGCGCGCGCGCGGACGGTGGGCTATGACACCAATACCCTTTTCGTGCTCAGTGCCGCTCGCCAGCTGGAGGTGGGGCTCGATGCGCAGAAGCAGACCATCATCAACGATGAGCTGGTGCGGAGCACGACCGCCCTGGACGCGCGCATCACCAAGTACAAGGACGACCGCAAGTCCTTGATCGCGAGCTTGCTGTCCCAGCTCTCCAACCAGCAGGAGATGACCAACGGCAGCGCTCAGATGGACATCATCTACGACCAGACGCTGCAACTCAGCAAGGACCTGGACGGTCTGCGCGCCAGCCAGGCCATCGACGAGGTCCGTCACGGCGAGTTCATGAAGAGCTTCGAACTGCTGAACGCGGGGACGGCCGCTTCGGGTCGGGCGGTGCTCAAGTCCGAACGGAACTTCTCCGTCTCCGCCGTGCAGGCGACCTATACGGGACAGGGGGGGGTGACCGACCTGGTGGGGGTGGCGGTGCATGACTCCACGAACAGTGTCTTCAAGCTCAATGCGAGCGAGGGCGACATCGTCAACATCCAGGTGACGGGCCAGTGGTCACCCACGTGCGCCTTGAGCCAGACGGTGGGCTTCGACGGCACCAAGGTGAAGCCCGTGAACCCGGATCAGACGGTCGCCATGGCGGGACCCGAGGGGTTCTCGGTGACGACTTCCGCGGGCAACTACTACTCCAACGGGGATCAGACGGTCACCTCGGGAGGCAGGTACGAGAACTGGACGGCGAGCGTCAAGGCGTGCGCGGGAATGGGTCTGCCCAAGCCGGTCAGTATGGTCAGTGTCCAGGCGTGTGCTGGCTTCGACGCGGGCAAGACCTGGAGTCAGACGAAGAGCCAGACCGATGGCAGTGGCTCGGAGTCCAGCTCCACCCTGACGCTCTCCCGTGGCCTCCGGGCCAGCCGTACGCCCTTCCCAGACCAGCCCGCGGGCAGCCTGTTGCTGGTGCGAGCCGCGCATCAGCCCGTCCCGAATCCCACCTCCATTCCCGCGTCGTCCATCCAGTCCGTCCAGGTCGTTCGGGCGCCGAACACGTCCATCGTGATGGACAGCACGTCGGATCTCTATTTCGTCGTGAACGATCTGTCGGACGCTACGAATTGTGGACCGGTGAATAACTCCACGCTTGGCGTGACGGTGTCCCACCTGCAGCCGGCGGCGGCCGTGTCCCGCAACATCTTCCGGGCCATGGCTTCCGCCGAGAAGAAGGTCCGGACGGATGCACAGGCCTATGTGGCACAGGGCCGGTTGCTCCCGAGCCAGGCCGCGCTGCTGCGGGGCTCGGCCTACAATCGGGTCTACGCCCAGTGCCAGGAAGACTGCCCCACGGGACAGACCTGCGCCTGTGGCAATCTGTCCTCTGTCACGGACGAGAGCCTGCGCAACCTCTTCGAGACGTGGTTGGCCCAGGACCTCGTGGGCATCGAGCGCGAGGTGGAACTGGTCAACATCGAGCGGCAGATGCGCGCGCTCTCCCTGCAAATCGAGGCGTTGTCGAAGAACTACACGGTCGCGGGAGAGCGTTCCCGTCTACTGGCTCTCGAGCCCATGTGGTCCATGCAATCGCTGGATGGCGCCGAACTGCGCAGCAGCCTGGGCCAGGTGAACAATGTCTTGACGCGCTGGGTGGAGCCGGTCGTGAGACTGCGTCACAGGAATTTCGAGACGACGCTCCTGCCCGACGATGTCGCGAAGATCAAGACCTTCACCACGATCGATCCGCTCAACTCGAACCTGATCACGCTCGCGGGCAATGCGGTGGAGGTCGCGACGTTGATCAACAACAAGCTCAGCGCGGCGCGGAGTGATCCGGCGCTGGTCTTCGCGAATGTCATCATCAGCATTCCCCGGGTCGACAAGGGCGTGCAGTCCGATTATGCCACCGTGGACCGTGAAGTGGCCGCGGGCATCTGGCGTCAGATCCTCGCGGGAAAGGATCCCATCATCACGTTGAATCCGGAGCACCTGTACCAGCCTGATGGCGGCAGCTTCGTGCTGGCATGCACGCAGTCAGCTCCCATCATCAACTCGATGGCGTTCTTCGTGGTTCACAATGTGTACACGCACTACACCCCGCGCAGTCTGAGGACAGACATCGCGCCCTCGATGTCCTTCCCGACGACGACCCAGAAGTACGAATACACCTTCGCCAACAACGCGTATCTGGCGCCCACGGTCCAGATGATGCTGGGTCTGCCCGAGGAGGTGGAGTCCTCTCTGGCGAGCTACTGGACGACGCCGGGGACGCCGGTCGCGGCGGGCCTGTCTCCCTTCAGTTCCTTCAACCCGCGGCTCGGGAGCTTCCGCACCGACTCGCGCTACCCCAACAACCCCGACGGCTCGTTGGGCCCCACCAATCCGCTCGTGTATGCGGACGAGCTGCTCATCGCCTTCCGTCTGGAGCCGCGCGCGGAGGGAACCGGCGTGCTGCCGGGCGTGCCGATTTGTCACTGATGTGGCTTGTCTGACGCGACCGCCTCTCCGTCTGGAGGGGCGGTCGTGTCATGTCCTGGGCCGCGCGCGGTCCTCTTGTTCCCCTCGACTCCTTCTTCCTTCTTCTCCGTCACGCGAGCGCCTCGTGCTCTCGTGAGGAGGCCGTGCCATGTTCCGTTCCTTGATGTGCCTTGGCCTGCTGCTGGCGCTCCCCGCGTCGGCTCAGACCGTCAACGACTACCAGGTTCAGGCTCCCGAGCTGACGGCCCCCCAGCGGGGCTCGCTCGTGGGCCAGTATGCGAGCACGGCCTTTGGTCCCGCGGATGTCAGCCGGGGCGGCTTCTCGCTGTCCGCTCCTTTCGTGGCGCCCACGGAGCGGGGCCCCTTGCTGGGCCCGGTGTTTCCCTCGTACTCCCCCGACAACGGCATCTCCGAGTGGGGACAGGGCTGGCGCTCCGCTCCCTTCATCGTGCGCTCGCGCGTCCTGGGTGACCTGGACTACGCCACGGACGAGCTGACGGGCCCCTGGGGCCGGATGGTGCAAGGCCACGATGGCTTCTGGTACCCGCAGGGCCTGTCGAGCCCCATCCGGGTCGAGCCTGTCCCGGGTGGATTCATCGCCCACCTGCAGGACGGCAGCCGCTGGACGTTCGGTGGCGCCGCGCGCATCCAGACGTCGGATGGTACCTACGCCTGGTACCTCACCGAGGTGGTGCAGGCCACGGGCTACACCACGCGGCTGGCGTATACGGCCAATGCCTCGGGACGGCTCTTCCTGCAATCCGTCCTCTATGGCGGCATGGGCCCGCAGTTGCTGTCCCGCGTGGACTTCGTCTACGAGCCGCTGACCACCTTCTTCTCGGACCTGCGCTCGGGCTCGGAACTGGTGTTGGACCGTCGCATCCAGCGCGTGGAGATGTGGGCGAAGGACTTCTCCACGGGGACGTTCGCGCCGCGCTGGTTCTATGAGCTGGGCTACGTGGGTGAGGGGCTGGGCCCCACCTTCCTGCTCACCTCGGTGCAGCAGGTCTTCGCCTCGGGCGAGCGCGCCCCCGTGGTGAGCTACGAGTACGAGCAGGCCGAGCCCACGCTGACGGCGGCGCCGCTCCGCGCCACACCCGCCTTCGACACCGTGCTGAACACCTACTCGCCCGCGGTTGTCATGCCGACGCGCTCGAGTGTCCTGGATGAAGACCTGGACGGATGGACGGACCTGGAGGAGCGCACGGACTTCACGCTCATCCGGCAGGGTCCCCAGGGCTTCAGCTACGAGCCGCTTCCCGCCGCGCCGGCCGATGCGCGCGTGGAGTGTCGCGCCCCGCCCTCGACGGGCAACTATCCGCGCACGCTGGCCCGTATGCGCGCGGATGTCTCCACCCATCAAGTGGTCCGGCTGCTCATTCAAACAGGCCGGGGGCAAACGAAGCTTCTCTTGTGCGAGCGTGATGGCGCGCAGGTCCATGAGTCGACCCTCCAGGGCACGTGGTCCTTCAACGCGACCACCCGTCTGGCGGACCTCAACCGGGACCGGCAGCCGGACGTGCTGCGGGTCTTTCGCAATGGCTACTGGGTGATTCCCAACCAGAGCACGAGCGGAGGCTATGCCTTCGGGTCTCAGATCACGGGCAGCCTGGACATGAACTTCACCCCCTCGGCCATCTGGGTGCAGGACTTCAACGGGGATGGGCTGCCCGATCTCATCATGCGCAACTCCGCGCTCCTCGTGGTGTATCGGGGCCGGGGTAACTTCCGCTTCGAGCCCACCGGGCAGATCTTCCGAGGGTATGGCACCGCGGGGACCGTCGACCTGTCGCGCTACCAGTTGAGCTTCGTGGATGCCAACCGGGATGGGCTCACGGACGTGCTCATCAACACCTCCGCGCGTGCCTTCCTGCTCGTGAACGTGGGCGACCGGCTCGTGGAGAAGGCGGTTCCCGGGCTGAACTCCTCGGGGCTCGATTCGGCGTTTCCCATCGTTCAGGACTTCGCGGGCACGGGCAACACGGAGGTCTTCTTCGCCCGGGAGGGCAAGGCGCACTCGGTGGCGCTCAACACCCCGGGCACGGGCCTGCTCAAGGGCGTGGAAGATGGCAAGGGCACCCGGCTGGAGTTCCTGTACGGGCGCGGCCCCTCCGCCCCCGGCAGTGGCGTGCGCCAGTCCGTGTTGGACGAGATGACGGTGAAGTCCAGCGGGCAGGATGCCGTCACCTATCATTATGACTATCAGAATCCACGCGTTCACTCGGTGGGAGGCTTCCCGCTGGGGTACGCGACGGTGTCTCGCACGGATGCGCGGACCGCGTACGTCATGGACTTCCGGATGGAGGACCACATCGCGGGCCTTCCGGTGTCCTCCGTGCGCACGGATGTGGGCGCGCCCCAGGTCCGGCCCTTCGAGTCCTGGGAGTATCAGGACGTTGCCTTCCAGGGCTTCTCCTGGCCGCGCCCCTCCGCGAAGGTGAAGGGGTGGATGAATCCGTCGGGAACCCAGCGCGTCTCCGAGCGGACGGACTACGTGACGTATACCGCCGAGGTGTGCCCGTCCCAGGTGCGCATCACCCAGGAGCACGGCACGTTGGTGTCGTTGCACACGCGCGCGTCCCTGTCCGGCTGGAGTCAGTCCCTGCACTGCCTGGACTCCTACCTGGAGATGATGGGCACGCACACGGACAGCTCCCTGGACTTCCATCACGAGAGCCGCATCGAGCGCAATCAGGCTGGTCTGATGACGAAGCTCACCAGTGTGGTCCCCGGGCAGTCCATCGTCTTGCAGGAGGTGGCGTACAACCCGGACTTCTCGGTGAGCTCCATCGCGATCCCGGGCCGTGGGGTGATGGGCTTCGACTATGAGCGCCGCATGTTGCGGCAGGTGACGTCTCCCGAGGGCGTGGTGACCCAGGTGACGGAGCGTCATCCGGTGACGGATGCCATCCTCGCCATGGAGTTGGATCGTGGCGGTACTCCCTATGAGCAGTTCTTCCGCTTCGACGGTCAGGAGCGGCTGAGCCGGCAGTGGGACAGCCTGGGGGGCACCGACCTCAACCCGAAGGAGGCCTACGCCTACCGCTACGCCACGGCCAATGCCCCAGGTTCCGTTTTCGTGTCTCAATTGGTGGATGCGGCTTCCGCCTCGGTCCGGGAGTTCATCGACTACTCCACCGCCTCGGGCGCTTCCGTGACGACGGCCCGCCTCGTTCCTGGGGGCTGGGTCTTCGATGGTGTGGTGGAGCGACTGCCGTCACTGGCCCAGACCCATACGTCGATGCGGCCGGGCATGGCGGCCTCGGTGGACATGCAGGCGCTGGATTACGCCACGCTGCTGGCGGGGTCGCAGCGGGTGTCGTCGAGCACCTCCGCCTTTGGCTCGTCCGTGTTCGCGTCCACCCGGTTCCACGACACCGTGGAGCAGCAGCTCGCCACGTCCCTGGGACTGGACGCGGGCCGGATGACCCGCACGGTGCTGGAGAATGGAACCTGGAGCCGGAGGCAGGCGCTGGACTCCTCCGCGCGCGTGGTGGAGTCCAAGGACGAGGCGAACGTTCGCACCGGCTTCCGCTACGACGCCCTGGGCCGGTTGCGGCAGGTCGACTTGCCGGATGGCCGGTTCCACCGCGTCACCTATGACGCCCATGGCCGGGTGTCGTCGCTGCTGCGCGAGGACCTGGCGAGCGTGGAGTACGTCTACGCGCCCGTCACGGGCCTGCTCACGGCGAAGCGCTATGGGAATGCCGTTGGGGCACTGCGGCGGCAATTGACCCTGGGCTACGACGCCCTGGGCCGCGTCTCCACGGAGACCTACTCCGATGTCTCGGGTGCGGCGGACCTCGTCTACCGCTACTACCGCGACGGCGCGACCCCCGCCCACCCTGGACTGCGGACGGCGCTGGGCCTGGTGAGCGCCATCGAGGGTCGGGGCTATCTCAAGCTCCTCGAGTACCGGCCGGATGCCAGGTTGGAGCGCAGCGTGCTGAGGCTCGATGACTGGCGCAGCGTGGAGACGCAGCTGTTCTTCACGGAGGGCGGTGAGGTGCGCTCCGAGGTGACGTCGGTCCGCGAGGCAGATGGCACGCTGGTGTCCACCCTCACCAAGGGCTGGGTCCGGGATGCATACGGGCGGCTCTCGGAGCTGTGGCTCAATGGCGTGCCCAAGGCCCTCCTGGGCTATGACACCCAGGGCCAACCCCAGTCCATGTCCTTCCCGGGGGGACAGGTGACGCTGGGCTACGATCCGTTGACGCGCCGCCGGGTGTCGCTCTCCCAGGTGGGCCCGGGCTGGACCTCCTCCTCGGGGCTTCAGCTCAATGCGCGAGGCCTGCTCGACGTGGAGTCGGTCTCCGCGGGCGGCACGAGTCTGTCGCGGGTGTACGGGTATTCGTCGCGCGGCTTCCTCTCCAGTTCGACGGATGCGCAGCACGCGTATGCCTATGGCTTCGACTCCTCTGGCCTGCCCTCGTCCATCGAGGAAGGGGGCGTGCGACGCGATCTCCTCCGGTCCGGACAGACGCTCACCGCCGGAGGTGTGACCTACACCTTCGATG
The DNA here is from genome assembly GCF_016904885.1 of Archangium primigenium. Lineage (NCBI taxonomy): Bacteria > Pseudomonadati > Myxococcota > Myxococcia > Myxococcales > Archangiaceae > Melittangium > [Archangium] primigenium. The sequence goes on along the minus strand of NZ_JADWYI010000001.1, from coordinate 233,357 downwards.
ACCAGGGCCGCGCTGTCTCCCGGGACGATCTGGCCTTCCGGTATGGCCCGGATGGGAACCTGGCGGCGGCGGGTCGCGATGGCGTCGAGCAGTGGTCCTTCCTGTACGACGAGAAGGGACAGCGGCTGATGAAGTTCGCGGACGGGGTCCCCGTGGCGGCCTACCTCGATCAGGGCCTCTATCTGGACGCGACGGGCCTCACGCAGCCCCTGCATTTCGGCGGTCAACTCGTGGGGCTGGTGCGCGGAGGCGACCTGCACCTGGTGGCCACGGACCTGCGTGGCACGGTGATCGCGGACGAGGATGGCTCGATGCGGCTCGCGTCTCCGTTCGGAGACCGGTCGGTGCGGCCGGCCCTGTCGGCGGTGATCGATTACGTCCAGAAGGGCCATGACGCCGACCTGGGCCTCATCCGGATGGGCGTGCGGGACTACGACCCCAAGCTCAACCGGTTCCTCACGCCGGATCCGCTCTTCCTGGAGGAGCCCGGGCGCTGTGTGGGCAGCCCGGTGGAGTGCAACCTGTACGGCTACGCCCGGAACAATCCGCTGCGCTATGCGGACCCGAGTGGCATGGCCGCATGGGATTTCAAGGATCTGTCAGCGGGCGCGACCATGGGCACCATCGCGGCGGTCCTGCCCGCGGGCTCGATGCTGCCGGTGCCTCCGGATCAGTCCGAGTCCTTCTACGTGGGCTATGCGGCGGCCATGACGGCGGGCACCATCTACGAGGGCATTGTGAGCATCAGCCTGATGGTCGGCGGAGGCGGGATGATGGGCGGGGGTGGGGCCTTGAGCGCCACGGGAGTGGGGGCCGCGCCGGGCATTCCCGCCATGGCGGCGGGTTACGCGACGTTCGGCGCTGGATTGGCGCTCGGCGCCGATACCGTGGCGGACGCCCGCCATACCTTCCAGGTCCTGCAGATGGCCAACAAGTCGGGGAAGGGGGGCGGTGAAGCCTCGTCGCCGAAGAACCAACAGCAACCAGGGACACGAACCAAGAATCGGTTGCCCGACGGGCGTAAAGAAAAGGGCCCTTCTAATGGAGTTCTTGAGAGAAAGGATCCCCAGACCCGACAGCTTCAACAGCAACGCCGTTACGATTCTGACGGGAAGCCAGTAAAGGATTGTGATTATGATCATCATCCAGAACTAGGCACACCTCACGTGCATGATTGGAAATATGAGCAGCCTCAAGCCCCTAATCGAACGCGACAAGATCCTCGGTCGCTTGAGCCTGGAGAGACTTTGTGAGTGCATCCCGATTCGATGTGCACGATGCTGAAATTGTAGCGTTGGAAAACCACCGCGAAGCGAAGGAACTCAGCTTGGGTCTGCGCATGGTCGGCGGTGCGAGAGCCCTCCTGGTCTTTTCAGGCGTGGAGAGTGTTTCCTTGGGTCCATTCTACGACCAGAATGTACTTCTCGCTCTATACGAGTGGACTGCGGCTCATTCGGGTGCAAGGGCGCGCTGCCAGGAGTTTGAGCTTTCTGTCGAAAGCACTCGTGCCGTCCTGGAGGGGCAGGTGAAGTTTTATGAGCTTGACCCTTCTGTTGGATTGGGCGGGTACATCCTCGCGAGGGATGCGGTGATGACAATGCTGTGAGAACACTTTGAAAGGACGCCGCGACCCCAGCGCAAGTAAAGGCGTCCTCCTTGAGGCCAAGCGAGCGGGCGTGATTTTCAAATTGCCGCTACTGCGAGTGGCAACAGCATCAGCCGCACGGCCTCCACCCACCGTGCCCACGGGCGGCCTTCCAGCACGCCGCCCAGGCCCCCGAGCGACGCGAGGAACCACGCCGCGAACGCGAGCTTCCACGGGCCGGACAGGGCTCCGCCCTTGAAGAGGAAGAGCACCGTCACCCCGAGCGTCAGTACACCCACGACCGCCAGGTAGAACACCACCCGGCGGGAAGGGCTCACCTCGTACCGGGCCCGGCCGGGCTCCACCGGGACGTGGGGGTCCGTCACGCCGGGCGGCATCCACTCGGGGGGCATGAACCAGAAGCGCAGCTTGTCCCAGAGGCGCGGCGTCCGGCGCATGAGGCTCCACGCCTCCCGGAAGGGCCGCCACGCGGCGCGCAGGGGATTGAAGGTGCGCACGGGCGCCACGGTGCCGTAGGTGACGGGCTCGCGCTCGGGCTCGAAGGTGCCGAAGAGCCGGTCCCAGACGATCAGCATCGCGCCGTGGTTCTTGTCCAGGTAGCGGCCGTTGCAGGCGTGGTGCACGCGGTGGTGGGACGGCGTGACGAACACCCACTCCAGGGGCCCCAGCCGGTCGATGAGCTCGGTGTGCACCCAGAACTGGTAGAGCGTGTTGAGCGCCACGGCGGTGGCGAACATGGCCGGGGGAAAGCCCACGAGCGCCAAGGGCAGGTAGAAGGCGCGCGAGAAGAGCGGCTGCACCGGGCCCTGCCGTAGCGCCACGGACAGGTTGAAGTCCTCGCTCTGATGGTGGGGCGCGTGGCCCATCCACCCCAGGTGGGTGCGGTGCGAGACGCGGTGGAACCAGTAGTAGCAGAAGTCCGTGCCCAGGAAGAGCGCCACCCAGGCCCATGCGGACGTGGCGGGAATCTCGAACAGACGGACCGAATAGAGCGCCACGTACGTGCCCGCGAGCAGGCCCCCGGCCACGGCGCCGAACACCGTCTGGGCTGCGCCGAGCGACAGGTTGGCGAAGACGTCCGGACCCCGGAACACCCGGCGGCCCCGCAGGCGTCCGGCCACCCACTCGGCGCCCATCAGCACGAAGAAGAGGGGGATGGACAGGACGATGAGGCTCATGGGCTTCATCCTACCCGGCGGCCGCGCGCCCCACCGCGCGTCTCGCCCGCCCGGATGGGCTCCCACCGGGCGCCGGAAACGACGAGGGCCCTCCGCGCCAGCGTCGCGCGGAGGGCCCGGGGACTCATGTCACGTCGGCGCTCAGTTGCGGAAGCGCAGGGTGAGCTGACCCGCGACGGGGCCGTTGGAGCGCGAGCGCACCAGGCCGTAGTTGTTGTTGGTGCCCGTGCTGTACTGGTCGTAGTAGGCGGTGGCGTCCGTGTTGTTGAGCACGTTGGTGATGAGCAGCATCAGCTCCATCTTGTTGCTGCCCAGTTGCACCAGCCGGCCCACGTCGTAGCGCACCTGGGCGTCGATGACGAGCTGGGAGGGGTTGCGCAGCTCGGACACGGTGGTCGGATCATTGAAGTTCGCCGTGCCCCGGGTCACCGCGTAGCCCGTGCCGCGCGGCGAGCGGTAGAAGTTGGTGCTGCCGGGGGCGCCCGTGGCGGTGCTGTTCAGCTGCTGGTACTGCCAGAGCGGCGTGCCGGTCAGGTAGCGCGCGCGCAGGTTGAAGTCGAGGCCGAAGGGCGTGCTGTAGCCCACGGCGCCCTTGAGGGTGTGGCGGATGTCGTCGGGCGTGGGGCCGTTGAACAGGTACTTCAGGCGGGGGTTGCTGCCGTAGCCGTCGAAGTAGCTGCCCACGGTGCCGTTGTTGAACGCCAGGGTGTAGCTGGCGAGCAGGTCCCACCGGCCCAGCTTGCCCTGCGCCCACAGGTCTCCACCCTTGTAGTCGCGCCAGGCGTCGGACGGGTTGTGGATGCGGTAGACCGTGCTGTTGACCTTGGCCGGGTCCACGTAGCCAATGACGCGCGTGCCGCTCGGGTCCCAGATCTGGTTGACCTCCTCGTCCACCCACATGTTGTTGTAGCGGCGGTAGGTCAGGTCCACGCCCACCACGGCGCCCTCGGACACCTCGCGGTGCAGGCCCAGGCTCACCTCGTCCACGCTCGGCGGCGTGTGCGTCTTGTCGAAGAAGCGGCCGTTGGCGCCGCCCGCGACGGTGCAGCCCGGGGTGCCCGCCGGAGTCTCGGGCGTGCAGTCATTGAAGGTGTTGGTCGTCGTGTTGAAGGTGGCGCTGTACTGGAGCAGGTCCGGGTTGGCGCGCTGGGCGACGAAGACATCGCCCATTTCGTTGGAGCGGCCGTAGTGGGCCTTGAGCAGCGTCTTGCGGTCGTTGGTGACGTCGTACGTCGCGGAGACGCGCGGCCCGATGCCCACCAGGTTGGTGATGAAGGTGGAGTTGTTGCCGTAGAGCCGACCCACGTCGGCGCGCAGACCCGCCACCACGGTGAGCTGGCGGTTGACGGTCCAGCGGTCCTGCACGAACGCGCCCAGTTGGGCCACCGAGGCGTCGGTGTTGTTGGGGCCGAGCACGCCGTTGGCGCCGTAGAACGACACGCGCGTGTCACAGCCCGCGGGGTAGCTGGGCGAGCTGGGATCGCAGTAGCCGTTCCTGTCGAGGTAGCGCAGGTTGCCGGTGGTGCCCAGCGACTGGTCGCCCGCGAGGTAGCCCACCTGGATGCCCGCCTTCATCTGGTGCGCGCCGCGCTTGAAGAGCAGTGTGGGGTCGAACTGGAAGCGGTAGCGGTTCTCCGTGGAGTAGTTGCCCGGCAGGGTGCTGCTGGACAGGGCGGTGGACGAGTCGCGCACGAAGCTGGTGCTCGAGTCGACGTGGGCCACGGCGTTCAGATCGTCGTTCTGCGGGCCCTGGTAGACGTCCTTGTAGGTGAAGCCCGTCTGCAACTGGAAGAGCGTGCTGTCGTTGATGTTGCGGTCGTAGTTGGCGATGAGGAAGTAGCCCCCCCGCGCGATGCGCGACTCGGCCTCGGGCGAGGTGTTCGCGTTGGAGTAGTTATTGCTGATGGTGTTGCGATCCACGTTGACGGCGAGCGACAGGCGGTCGCGGCTCGTGGGCTGCCAGGTGAGCTTGAGCCGGGCGAGGTTCGTCCGGGTGTCGCGAGGCCGGTTCTCCTGCACGCCGTTGATGGTGAGCGGGGTCTCGCGCAGGCTGAAGTTCATCTGACCGCTCAGGTAGAACCACAGCCGGTCCTTCACGATGGGGCCGCCCAGGGCGAGCACGGGCGAGTAGAAGGTGGTGATGGGCTGGGGGCCGCTGCTGTTCTGCAGCAGGCCGCCGGTGCTCGCCGGCTGGTTGGAGGAGAACTGCGTCTTGGCGCCGGCCCAGGAGGGCTGGAGCACGAGCGCGGCGTCGTAGGTGAAGCGGTTGGAGCCCGTCTTGGTGACGATGTTCTGCACCACGCCCAGCGCGTTGTACTGCGCGTCCAGGCCGCCGGTGATGATCTCGAAGTTCTCCACCGCGTAGAAGTTCATGGTGGAGGTGATGGAGCCGTCGGACACGTCCGTGGTGTCCATGCCGTCCACGTAGAACTTGCCCCAGCGCGAGATGCCGCCGCGGCTGCTCGGCGCGGTGCCCGGGCCCACGCCCGCCACGAGCTGGGCGATGCCCTGGGGCTGGGTGAAGATGGGCGTCTGGGCCGCCTTGTCCGCCGTCACCACCGCGCCCGTCTGGGCCGAGTCCGGGTTGATGATGGGGTTGGTGCGCTCGGTGATTTCATACGTGGCCTGCGCCTGCGTCTCCGTGAAGACGTCCAGCTTCACGTCCACGGGCGTCGTCTGGCCCAGGCGCACGGCGATGTTCTTGAGCTTGAGGGGGGTGAAGCCCTCGACCGTCACTTCGATCTGGTAGCCCTCGCCCGGGGGCAAGAGGTCGAACTCGTAGCGGCCGTCCTCGCCGCTCGTGCGGGAGATGGGCTGCTGGAGCGCGGGGCCGCTGATGGTGAGGGGAACCTCGGCCAGCGCGCTGCCGGTGGGGTCGTACACGTAGCCGGAAACGCGGCCGTAGTTCTCGCCCGCGGCCAGCGCGGACGCCGGCAGCAGCGCGAGCGTGAGGAGCACGAGCAGCGGCGCCCAGCCGCGCGTCGAACGGTGAGTCGTCATGGAGGCAGTCTCGGAGGGGGAGGGGTTCACGGCGTGCTCGGCACGAGGAAGAGCATGCCGGTGTAGGTGGCGTTCGCGCTCAGGTCGTAGGCGTCGGCGGCGCACGGCGCGGCGTAGCAGAGCGAGGTGTAGGTCGTGCTGCCGCCCGCCACTTCGCGCAGGCGCACCACGGGGGAGAAGTCCGGCTCGCCCGGGCGGGCCTGGAACACCAGGCGCGCGGTGAGGTCGCGGGCCGTACCGCTCGAGCCCTTGAACCACACGCCGTCCATGGTGCGCACGTTGCCCTCCTCGGTCACGGCCACCGCGCCGCCATCCAGATAGGCGAGTTGCAGACCGAGGTACCACCCCGAGGCGGCCTGGGCCGAGGGCCGCGTGGGCAGCACCGACAGGTCGATGACGGCGCGCAGCGCGAGCGACTCGTCCGCCGAGGCCTCGCCGCCGAACACCCCGTCCTTGAGCGACTGGGCGCTCTTGATGGCGTTGCAGTCAAAGGGCGTCACGCCCGTCCAGGCGCTCGTGCGCACCAGGGGCAGCGCCGCCGGGGCGTTGGTCGCGGGCGTGAGGGGCAGGGCGTCGAACACGGCGAACTGCGCGTCCTGCCGGTAGGCGTCCGTGCGCTCGTCGAAGGCCTTGCCGGCCGTGCATGCCTCGGGGAAGTCATACGCCCGGGCCGTGACGGCACTGGCCTTGAGCGTGGGCCGCTTCTGCGCGTCCTCGGTGAGCTTCGCCTTCTCCACCAGACCCAGGTTGTAGAAGGACTGCTCCACGCCATTGGAGAAGGCCTTGGCGGGGGTGTAGCAGCGCTGCCTGCCATCCTTGCCACAGGCGCTGAAGGGCTGGAACTTGGCGTCCAGCGCCGAGGGATCGATGGCGCCCTGGTACGCATCCACCGGACCGGCCGAACCACCACACGACATGGCGCCCCACGCTGTCAGCAGCGTGAGGGCCCACTTCTGCTTCGTCTGCACGAGAGCCTCGCGGGGAATAGAGGGGGGCTCACGGCACGAGCATCCGAAAGCGTGCTTGGCCGCTGCCGGAGCGTCCGTCTATCAACAGACCGCGCGGAGCACAAAGAAGGGATTCGCTTTTCACCCCAGGTTCACATCCCAACCCGGGGAGTAGGGAGGACAGCCCCCCGGACTGTGCTATACGAGGGTGACCCTCTCCGTTGAGGCCCCATGTTCGCGCAACAGAGCACTCCGCCCGATCCCCACTTTTTCGGTCCTGCCCTGATTTCCGTGGCTGTCCATGTGGGCGCGATCGCGGCCTTGTTGGCCGTGGCCAACCCCATGGCCAAGCCCGCCGTGGCGGCGCCCAAGGACGTGGAGCTGACGCTGATGCGGCACCTGCCGCCTCCGCCTCCGCCGCCCCCGCCCGCGGGCGGCCCGACGCCGACGGTCCAGAAGAAGCCCACGCCGCGCAAGGAGCTGGTGCTGCGGCAGCCGGACAAGATCGAGCCGATCAAGGAAAAGCCCGAGGAGAAGGCGCCCGAGCCGGAGCCCACGCCGGAGCCCGTGCCGGAGACGGTGGCCGCCGCGGAGCCCGCGGGGGTGCCCGGGGGCGTGGCGGGAGGGGTGGAGGGCGGCGTGGTGGGCGGAGTCGTGGGGGGCGTGGTGGGCGGTCAGCTCGGAGGCCAGCTCGGCGGAACGGGCGAGGCGCCCAAGCCCAAGAACGTGCCGCCGTTCGTGATCCAGCGCGACGTGGTGCGCCAGACGCCGCCGCGCCTGTCCGAGGTCTTCAAGCAGTCGCACCGCAACCAGGGCACCCTCAACGGCATGTACCGCATCTGCGTGGCGACGAGCGGGGACGTGTACGAGGTGACGCCGGTGAAGAACGTGCCGGGCGCGGACGAGGACATCATCTCCGGCATCCGCGAGGGCTGGCAGTACAAGCCCCAGAAGGTGCCGGTGTGCTTCCTCTACAACATCCCCATTACCATCACCTGATCGCGCCCTACCGGCCGCGGTGGTAGCGGCTCACCTGCTTCTCGAGCAGCTCGAGGCTCACCTGGGCCTCGCGGCACGAGGGCAACAGCCGCAGCGCCTGCTCGAAGCTCTCGCGGGCGCGATCGAAGAAGCGGGTGCTGAGGTACTGCTGGCCCCGGCACACCAGCTCCATGGCCTGGTGGCGGGGGATGGGCATCAGCTTCGCGGCGCGGGAGAACAGGCCGAGCGCCTTGGCGTAGTCCTGCGCCTCCAGCGCGCTCATGCCCATGCGGTAGAGCTGGAGCGCCGCCGTCTCGGGCGAGGGCGTGGCGCGGGCGCCGGACTCGCTCACCGCGGGCCGCGGGCCCGACGTGGGCGCGGGGGCGCCCGGCGCGGCGGCGGTGGGCAGGCCCGGCGGCGGGGTGAACGCGGGGCCCATGGCCGGAGGGCTCCCGGGCGGTGGGCTCACGGGCGGGGCGCTCACGGGCGGCGGCGTGCGGGCGGGTCCCGGGGCGGCGCGGAGCATGCGCTCGCTCCACTCGCGCCGCTTGTCCGGCGGGCTCAGCGCCTCGAAGGCCTTCTTGGCCACGAGGAACATCTCCAGCGCCTGGGCCTTCTCCTCGGGGGACTTCATCCGCAGCCGGTCCGGGTGGGTGCTGGCGGCGATGAGCAGGAAGGCCTTGCGGATGGCGGGCAGCTCCTCGGTGCCTTGGAGGCCGAGGACCTCGAAGGGATTGCGCTCGGAAGGGGGGGCGGGGGCCTGGGACATGGCGGCGTCTCGTCGGGGCCGCTCAGGGCGAGGCGGCGGTGGGCGGGCGCAGCGTGGCCTGGGCCTCGCGGCCGGTGCCGGGCTCGCGCGCGGTGATCTGCAGGATACCGTCCGCGTCGATGGTGAAGTCCACCGCCACGCGCACCGCGCCCGCGGGGGCGGCGGGCAGGTCCGTGAGCCGCAGCTCGCCGAGGTAGCGGTTGGCGTCCACGGTGGGGGATTCCCCCTGGTACACCTCCAGGTCCACGTGCGTCTGGCCGTCGAAGGTGGTGGTGAAGACCTTGGTCTCGCGCGTGGGGATGGTGGTGTTGCGTGGGATGAGGACGCTGAAGCGGCCGCCCTCGGTGCGCAGCCCCAGGCCGCGCGAGAGCACGTCGAGCAGGATGACCTGGGGGGGCAGGGGCGAGGTGCCCGCGACGATGTCCGCCTCGAGCGCGGCGCCCAGGGCCACGGCCTCGTCCGGGTTGACGGAGCGCTCGCCGGGGCGGCCCAGGTACAGCTCGGCGCGCGCGCGCACCGCGGGCATGCGGGTCATGCCGCCCACGAGCACCACGCGGTGGATGTCCTCCAGCGTGAGGCCCGCGTCCTCCAGGGCCTGCTCGCACGGGGTGCGCAGCCGCTCCAGCTCGCGCGCGGACAGGTTCTCCAGGAGCGCGCGCGAGAAGGTGGGCAGGGACAGGTGCAGGGGCTGGCCCTCGTGCGTGGCGAGGAAGGGCAGCTCCAGCGCGGTCGCCTCGCGCTCGGACAGGGCGCGCTTGGTGGCCTCGGCCGCCTCGCGCAGCCGCCACAGGGCGTCCGGCGCGCCGCCCAGGTCCACCCCGGTCTGCTTGAGGAAGATGCGCCGCAGCGCCTCCACCAAGAGCTCGTCCACGTTGTCGCCGCCCAGGGTGTTGTCCCCGCACGTGGCTAGCACCTGCACCACCTCGCCCTCCACGTGCAAGAGCGAGATGTCGAAGGTGCCCCCGCCCAGGTCGAACACGGCGATGTTCTCCGGGCGCGACGCGTCCACGCGGCAGGCGAGCATGGCCGCCGTGGGCTCGTTGAGCAGCCGGTGCACGGTGAGCCCCGCGCGCTGGCCGGCGAGCTTCGTCTCCTGGCGCTGCACCTCGTCGAAGTAGGCGGGCACGGTGATGACGGCGCCGTCCACCGTCTGGCCCAGCCGCGCCTCGGCGCTCTCCTTGAGGTAGCGCAGGACGTGGCTCATCACCTCGGTGGGGCTCTTCACCTGGCCGTGCACCCGCACCGCGGCGTTGCCCGCCCCGTCCGCCACGACTTCATAGGGCAAGAGCCGGCGCAGCGCCTGGATGACGGGATCCGAGAAGCGCCGCCCGAGCAGCCGCTTGGCGGCGAAGACGGTGTGGGTGGGGTGCAGCGCGGCCTGGCGGCGCGCGGCGCTGCCCACCGACACCCGGCCCGAGGCGTCGAAGTGGACGACGGACGGGGTGGTGGTCTCGCCCTCGCGGTTGGGCAGCACGCGGGCCTGGCCGGTGGCCGGGTCCACCCGGGCCATGCAGCTGTTGGTCGTGCCCAGGTCGATGCCCAGCGCGATTCCCATCACACCACCCCTCGTCCCTCCGCTCGCCGCGCTCAGGCCGCCGCGAGCAGTCCCAACTCCGTGAAGAGCAGCGCCACGCGGCGCAGGGCTCCTTCATCCTCCGGTCGCTTGAGTTCCGCAAGCGCGGCGGACAGGGTCGTGCCCGGCTTGTTCAACAAGGAGGCGCTTCTGAGCTCCTGGGCCGACAGGTTCAGGTCACTGGGTGACAGGAGCGCGTCCAGGTTGCGGTAGAGCGGCTTGTGGCGCAGGGGCTCCTGCTCGCGCACCAGCCGCTCCAGCGGGTAGTGCACGCGCAGGCCCTCGTTGAGCAGGGCCAGGCCCCCCAGCCGCTCCTCGGAGCCGTCGGTGATGGGGGCGTCGCGCTCGAAGAAGGCGTAGCGGCCGCGCGTCCAGCCCAGCAGGCCGAGCGCCACGTGGCGGCGGTGCTCGAGCGACCACTCGGCGAGCTCCGTGGGCGACAGGGCCCGGGCGGCGAGCAGCGCCTCCACGAGCCGGCCGGTGAAGGGGCGCGTGCCCTCCATGGCGCGCTGCCACTGCTCGGCGGCGAGCTTGCCGGTGCTCAGCACGAAGGGGCCGAAGCGGTCGGCCGCCAGGCTCGAGCGCACGGCGATGATCTGCCCGGCCTTGAGGAACAGCTCCTTGTGGACGCGGTTGTCCTCGAAGTGCAGCCGGCCCGTGGCGCGCGTGAGCATCAGCCGGGACACGACGCGGAAGGGGTGGGTGAGGGTGAGGTTGCCGGCGTAGCGGGGCCGGGGCGCGGTGGCGCGCCGGGCGTTGAGCCGCTCCTGGGCGGTGGCCGCCGCGGCGCCGATGCGCGGGAAGGCCGAGGGGGACAGGAAGGGCCCGCCGGACTGGGACACCTGCACCTCGGGGGACAGCTTGCCGCTGGCGAACAGCAGCTGCACGTCCTCCTCGCCGAGCTTCATGAGGTACAGGCCGCCGCCCGGCTCGCGCACCGTGTAGGTGATGGCGGCGGGGGCGTCCTGGCCGAGCAGCTCCGGGGGGATGGGCGGCTGCACCGGGGGCGTGCGCACCTCGGGCTCGTAGCAGGTGGCCAGCAGCGCCGCGAGGTCGCGCTGGGACACGCGCAGGCCCGCGCCCATGAGGAACTCGTCCAGCGCGTCCAGCACGTCCGCGGCCGTCTGGTAGCGCTCGTCGGGGTTGGCGAGCATGCACCGGTTGACGATGGTGCACAGGCCCTCGGGCAGGAAGGGCGCCGCGTCCTGCAGCCTCAGGGGCCGCGCGCGCAGCGCCACCGTCTGCTTGAGCACGTCCATCACCGAGCCCGGCTTGAAGGCATGGCGCCGCGCGAGCATCTCGTACAGCGTGATGCCCAGGGCGAAGATGTCGCCGCGGCCGTCGGCCTTCTTGCGCGCGAGCTGCTCGGGCGGGATGTAGCCCGGCTTGCCGCGCACGTTGTTGGTGGCGCCCGCGTTGCCCACCAGCGCCACGCCGAAGTCGAGCAGCTTCACCTCCCCCTCGAAGGAGAGGATGATGTTGGTGGGGTTCACGTCCCGGTGGACCAGCTGCAGGGGCTCGCCCGCGGCCGAGCGCGCCCGGTGCGCGTAGTCCAGCCCCTTGAGCACCTCCATGGCGATGTAGCAGGCGATGTGCACGGGGATGCCCTGGCCCCGCGCGGCGATGCGCCGCATCATGTCGTGCAGGTCACGCCCATGGATGAACTCCATGGCGATGAAGTACTCGCCGCGCTGCTCCCCGAAGTCGAAGATCTGCGCGATGTTCATGTGCTGCAGGAGCGCCGAGAGCCGCGCCTCCTCAATGAACATCTTCACCGCGGATTCCTGCTGGATGGCCTCGGTGAGCACGCGCTTGACGACCACGGGCTTGGCGAAGCCGCCCACGCCCAGCGCGACGCCCCGGTAGATGTCCGCCATGCCGCCGCGGCCCAGGTGACTGAGCAGCACGTAGCGGCCAAAGCGCGTCGGCAGTGAACGGTCTCCGGACGTCGTGCTCATTTCCTACCGCTGGGTGAGAGGGAGTCGGCGACGAGCACGTCCTGGAACATGTCCTCGCTGATGATGAGCGTGCCCGGGCGCGCGGGCGGCCGGGGGGACTCGGAGACGGCAGGGGCGGGGAGGGCGCGCGCGCCGGCCCGGGCCATGGCCGGGGTGGGCGTCGTGGCGAGCCGGGCCTCGGCGGGCACGGGCGGCGGCTCGGAGGCGGTGGCCTTCTGCAGCTCCTCCTCCAGTTCGTCCAGCGGCCCGAGCATGATCTCCATGCTGGGCGTGCGGGGCGGATCCCCCAAGGACTCCAGCATGCCGTGGGCGAGCTCCATGCTGTGCTGGCCGAAGATCTGCTCGGGCTTCTTGCCGGGGGGCGACTCGCCGTGGACCGGCGGGGGCCGCGCCGTCACCCGGGGCTCGGCGCGGGGCACGACGCGGGGAACCTCGACGGGGGCTGGCAGCGGCTGGGGCTCGGCGGGCGCGCTGAAGCTGTCGCCGGTGAGCAGGACGATCATCCGGCGCAGGTCCGCGAGCGTCTGCTCCTTGGCGTTGAGGGCCTCGTCGCGCGCGGTGAGCTCGCGCTCCAAATCCTCGACGCGCTGTCCGAGGCGCTCGCGCTCGGCGCGCAGGCGCACCGCCTCCTCGCCCTGGGCCAGGTCTCCGGAGGCGTTGGCGTCCGCGGCGCGCTGGCGCAGGGACAACAGCTCGCGCAGCCACAGGCGCTTCTCCTCGCGCGCGAGCGTGTCCTGCTCGTCCAGGCCGTGCTGGAGCCGCTCGCCCAGGTTGCCGAGCGCCGAGCGCAGCGCCTCGAGGCCCCGATGGGTCTGCTCCATGCGCCGCACGTGCTGGCCCTGCTCCTCCAGGCGCTCGAGCATCCGGGGCAGGACCACGGGGGGCGGGGCCTCGGGGGCGGCGGCCTTGCGCAGCTCCTCGCACTGGGCCTCCAGCCGGGCCAGGTCCTGCGTGGCCTGACGCAGCACGGGCAGCACCTGCTCGGCCAGCTCCTCCACCTGGGGAACGAGCCCGGCATAGCCGCGGCGGATGTCCTGGAGGTCGCCCTCGCGGGGTGGCCTGCTGCTTGCGGTCCTCTTCACGCTGCGTCCACTCCCTCCAGGCGGGGCCTGCGGGCGCCATGATACCGCACGCCACCTGCTTGAATGGGGGGATGGATGGACGGGGGCGGCTTCCCCGCCTGCTGGGCGGGCCCTCACTCAGGGGCCCTCACTTGGGGCGCGGCGGGGTGCCGGGGCCCCGGGCCGCGGCGGCCGCGTCGCGCGCGGCGGGGGTGTCCGGCCGCAGCGGCAGGGGCGGCAGGGCCTCGAAGCTCTCCAGCGCGAGCTGGCCCAGGCTGGCGCTCGCCTCGGGCAGCCGCTCGATGTCCTCGGCGTACCAGGGGGTGTCGATGCTGATCGGCGCCTGGGGCGCGGGGGGCGGCGGTGGCAGGCGCGCCGGCGCGGCCTTGGACTCGAGGCCCTCCGTGTCGATGTCCGACTGGGACAGCTCCACCGTGAAGGTGTGCACCGGACGGGCGGACTCCGCGCGCCGGGGGCCGGACACCTCCACCATGGGCCCGCGCCGGGGCCGGAGCACCTCGTCGGTGGGCGGGGAGATGGACACCGGGATGGACAGGGGTGCGGTGGTGGGGTCCACCGGACGCACACTCACCTGCAGCGCGGCCCCGCACCCGGAGCAGCGGATGACCTGGGTGCCCGCGGTGAGCAGGGGCACCTCGGTCCCGCAGCGGGGGCACAAGGCACGGGGAACGGTGGCGGATGAGGAGGCCTCGACAGTCATGCGCTCGTTGAGCTTCGAGGATCGCCGACGTGGCCTCCACGTGTGCCAAGACTGGGCGTTACCCGAGCCGCCCATCCTTTCGCAAGCGCTTTCGCCGGTCAACGACTTCGCCATGCCGACGCGGGACCTCGGGCGCGGGGCCCACGAATGAGCACTTGCCCCCCGAGGCCGCTTCATGAGGGATTGGCCCCGCTCCCGGAGAAGACGAGACTTCCCTGGGTCTGGTGCTGCTCTCGTTCCGACGCCGAGGCGAACCGTGCCCTCCTACGCGCAGCTGCTGAAGAAGATTCCGTTGTTCGAGACCCTGTCGGAGGAGGAGTACGAGCTCCTGTCGAAGCTCTTGCAGGAGCGGCGCTACGCCAAGGGGGAGGTCATCTTCCACGCGGGGGACGTGGGGACGGCCCTGTTCATCGTGCGCCGGGGCGAGGTGGCCATCCGCCTGAGCTCGCCGGAGGGCCGCGAGGTCATCCTGTCCATCCTCCGGCGCGAGGCCTTCTTCGGGGAGCTGGCGCTCCTGGACGGGGAGCCGCGCTCGACGGACGCGGTGGCGCGCGAGGAGACCTACCTGTTGAGTCTGCACCAGGAGGACTTCCGCCGCTTCGTCATCGAGCACCCCCAGGTGGCGATGCAGCTGCTGGCGACGCTCAGCCGCATGGTGCGGCGGGTCACCCAGCAGGTGCACGACGTGGCCTTCCTGGAAGGGCCCGCCCGGCTGCGGCGCGTGCTGCTGGAGCTGGCGCGCACCCAGGGCCAGCCCTGCCCCGAGGGCGTGCTGTTGCCCAAGCGCACCCAGGCGGACCTGGCCAACCAGTGCGGCGTGTCCCGCGAGAGCGTGAACAAGTGGCTGCGCGACTTCGTGCAGGCCAACGTGCTGTCCTACGAGAAGAGCGGACAGATCATCCTGTTGGACATGGAGCGGCTGCGCAACAACCTGGATTGAGCGAAACACGGGGAGGGAGGCCGCGCCCAGTTGGCGCGGCCCCCTCGGTCCTCCGAGGATCCCGGACAATGGCCCTGGAGAGCGGACTCCCCAGGCATGGACGTGTCCGTCTTCCGGTGAAGGGGCCCTGACCGCGAGCCTCTTCACCGCGTCCGTCGGGCTTCGTGGCGATGTCCCCCCCCCGGGGCAGGTTGTTGTCGGCGACCCCTCCGTGCTGGAGCTGGCCCGCGGCGACCCCACCCAAACATCGCCTCGCCCTCACTCCTGGCGCGGCTTCCGGATTCAGCGGAGCGCGTGTCCCTGATCCCAAGGCGGTTCTATCGTCCGGGGGGAGGCCGGGGCTGTGAAGCCGTTCACACAACTCGTGTGAAGCGCTTCACAGACACGCGGGCTTTTTTGTGCCGGGGGGCCTCGGGAATGCTCCGGAGTCCACCCGCACGGCAAGATTGCAGTCTCGCGCGAAAGCGTCGGCCCCGCCAGGACAATGTCTGACGGGGCCGGGGTCCGGGCGTTTGGGCTGGTTTCTTAGAAAGTGGAGCCGAGGTTCACCGTGCCCGTGTAGATGCCGCCGGTGCCGGTGGTGCTGGTGGGCGTGGTGGTGTCGCTGGGCAGGCTCGTGGCGAACTGCTGATCCACCAGGACGTTGTAGTTGATGCGCGCGTCGGCGGTGAAGTGGCCCAGGTGCAGCCGGAGCCCGCCGCCCAGCGGCACGTTGCCCACGGTGTCGCTCTGGAAGCCCGCGGCGGTGGCGCGCACGTTGTAGCGGCTGATGCCGACGCCGGCCAGCAGGTAGGGCTGCACGGGCGCGGCGGTGAGGCCCAGGGTGGCCACGGCCTGACCGCCGTTGCGCATCACGTCCGGGCCGCGGACGCTGTCGCTGACCGCGACGTTGCTCCGATCGAAGTTGTTGGAGGCGCCCGCGTACCCGAGCTCGAGCCCCACCACCTTGGTGGGCCGGAGGATGACGGTGGCGCCGTAGGCGGCGCCCGGCTGGATGTCGGCGCCCAGGCTCTGGGTGTAGCCCTCGATGCCACCGCCCACGAGCACGGACACGCCCCGCATGTCCGCGCTGGACTCACGGCCCGCCGCCGCCAGGGCTCCGCTCGCGCAGAGCGACGCCACCGCCACGCCCGCCGCCATCACTCCCATCCGCGTCCTCTTCATGCCTGCCTCCTTGGGGCCCTCTGTGGGTCACCTCTGGAGGCACAAGCTGGAGGGAGTGGGGGCGGCGTGCCACCCGGCGGGCGGACGGGCGGGCCCCGGACCGGTCCTGTCTTCCCGGACCTAGAGCTTCACCTCGTCCCGGTCGGGGTGGGTGATGTAGGGCGGGCCGGCGGTCGCCAGCCGCTCGAGCAGGCGGGGCATGCCATTGGAGCGGGCGAAGGCCATCTCGTTCTTCGTCACGCCCACCAGGGTGAGGAGCTGCACCCGGCCCGAGGGCAGGGTGAAGTGCGAGGGGCGCGTGGGGTCGGTCACGAAGGCGAAGCCGCTGAGCTTCGACTCCCCGCCCGTGAGCGAGCCGTCCACCGGGTAGCGGTGCCCCACGGCGAACAGCCGCGCGCACACGAGGTTGTAGGCCATCAGGTCCAGCAGCCGCAGCACCGGCCAGCGCTCCTCCTCGGGCGTGTGGATGACCATCTCGTAGCCAATCCCGCTCGCGGCGTCCTCGGCGACCTCGTCGCCCGGCGCCAGGGTGAACGGGTTGGACAGGCCGCTCGTCACGTAGGTCCAGTACGGGTACTCGGGCGAGGGGGGCGCCACGCGCACGCCCATGGGCAGCCAGTTCGGGTCCACCGCGAGCTGCTGGCTGGGATCCTCCTCCATCATGCTCTCGATCCACGCCTCCAGCGCTCCCGTCCCCTCCAGCAGGGTGACGTCCTCGCTGATGGCGCCGAAGAGCTTCGGGTACTCCACCTCGTCCCGATCCGCCCAGCAGTCCTCGTACCACTGCACGAAATCTTCGTCCTTCTCAGGCGCTCTCATTGCGGCGGACTCTACCGGGTTGTCTCCGCCGGGTTCACTTTTCCATCACCCCTCCGTCACCCCGCCGTGTCCGGTGGCCCCGGGTCCAGGCGGCGGGACGAGCCCGAGGGGCTAGCGGCCGGGCAGCGGCCACGGCTTGAGGCCCGAGAGTTGCTCGGCCTGCTCCACCGCGGGCCGCAGGTGCTCGTGCTCGCGGCGCAGGAAGTCGCGCACGGCCCGGTCCAGCGTCCGATTGAAGATGAGGTGGGCGCTGTGCACCGCCGTGGGCTCGAAGCCGCGGGAGATCTTGTGCTCGCCGCCCGCGCCGGGCTCGAACACCCGCCGCCCCGCCTGGATGCACTCGTCCACCGAGTGGTACAGGCACACATGGAAGTGCAGGAAGGGGTGCTCCTCGTGGCACCCCCAGTAGCGCCCGTAGAGCCGCTCGGGCGTCACCAGGTTGAACGCCCCCGCGATGACCTTGCCCGCGCGCTCGGCCTGCACGAGCTCCACCTGGCCCGGCAGCGCGCGGAAGGCCCGCACGAAGAAGTCCTCGGTGAGCTGCACCTGGCCCCAGGGGCCCCGGCTCTCGCACGTGGCCTCGTAGAAGCCATAGGCGCGCCGCGCGTGCTCCAGGCCCAGCTCCTCGCCGCGCACCGTGCGCACGGTGATGCCCTGGGTGGCCGCCGCCGCGCGCTCGCGCTTGAGCTGGGAGCGGCGCTTGGAGTCGAAGCGCGCGAGGTACGCGTCGTAGTCTGGGTAGCCCGGGTTCTTCCAGTGGAATTGCAGGGTGATGCGCCGCGCGAGCCCCTGCTCCTCCAGGAGGTCCGCCTCGTCCTCCAGCGGGTAGAGCACGTGCACCGAGGAGCAGCCCGTCTCCTTCGCGCTGTCCACCGCGGCCTGCAGCAGCGCGAGGCGCAGGGCGCGCACGTCCTTTTCGCCCGGGGCGATGAGGAAGCGGGGGCTCGTGGCGGGCGACAGCGGCGCGCCCACCACCAGCTTGGGGTAGTACGCCACGCCCATGCGCTCGGCGGCCCCCGCCCACGAGAAGTCGTAGACGTATTCACCCATGCTGTGGTGCTTGCGGTAGGCGGGCGAGGCGGCCACGAGCGTGCCGCCCCGCCACAGCGTCAGGTGCTGGGGCTCCCAGCCCGTCTCCCGCGTCGCGCTGCCGCTCTCCTCCATGGCCGCGAGCCACGCATGGCGCACGAAGGGCGGCGCCTCGGGGCCCGCGAGGGCGTCCCAGTCGGCGGCGGAGACATCGGTGATGGACTCGAGCAGGCGGAGACGGAGTTGGGCGGCCACGGATTCCATTTAACGCGGGTTTTCGTCCTCCGCCGCCCGTTCGCCCCGCCTCGCGAGAGGACTCGGACAGGCCACCGCCCGCCTGGTCTCCAGGCCGAGGCGCTGCTTCCCTCCAGGTCCGGGGATGATTACTCCTGAACCCTCCAGGTCCTCGCGCGCCTGATCCCCTTCAGACCCCGCCGTATCTTCCGGATCGTCCATGCCCAACTCCGGTATCGATTCGTCGTCTTCGTCTGCTTGCTCCCACCGGACCCCCTCGCCAGGCGCCGCCGCACCGGCCCGCAACGAGGTCGTGCCCACCGCCGCCACGAGCCCGTGGGAGGCCCCGCGCACACCCCGCCAGGAGATGGCGGCCCTGCTGCGCCACGCCGCCTTCCTGCTCAACCCCGACCACTGGGGCTCGGGCCCCGCGAACACCGAGAGCCCGGCCTTCGCGGAAGTCCGCGAACACTTCCAGCGCGCCCTGAGTCAGCCGCCCTTCCACACGGCGCCCGCGGCGGCGTGGCGGGGGCTCGTGGAGCTGGCGATCAGCTACTCGGCGTACACCTTCCGGCCGCCCCGCGAGGTCAAGCGCGAGGAGGCCGAGGCGCTCGTCACGTGGTTCGCCTGCTTCTGGAAGCTGGACGACCTGGTGGACGCGGATCGCGAGGCGCTGCCGGCCGGGTACCTGCCCGAATTGCGGCGGCTGCTGGCCCAGGCCTGGTGGGGCGATGAGACGGACGCGCCGGCCGAGGCGGACGCGCGGGAGGATCGACAGGCCTTCGCGTCCCAGGCCGTGGCCCTGCTGATGGACCACCGGCGGCAGCTGCGCGCGCTGGGCTTCCCCCTGGAGCACCACCCGCGCTACCAGCGCGCGGTGTGGGATCACATCCAGAGCCAGACGGGCGAGGTGCCCCGGGTGGACTCGCTGGCCGAGTACTTCGGCGTGCGCCGGGTGCGCGGGGGCATGGAGTGCGTCTTCCTCATGTACCTGGCCTTGCAGGGCGTGGAGTGGCGCGACGAGTTCGAGCGCATCGTGGACGTGGCCAACGTGGTCACCTGCATGACCGATGACCTCTTCTCCGCGCCGCGCGACGCGCGCGAGGGCGTGGTGGGCGCCGTGGCCCTGTGCGGCTCCGAGCGCTCGCTGCTCACGGTGCGCTCGCTGCACCACGAGCTGCTCGATCGCCTCACGCGGCTGGTGGCCTTCGACGACGGCCCGTCCACGCGCCTGTTCGTGCGCACGGTGCTCGACGTGGTGCTGGGCATGCTCGACTGGCAGAGCCGCAACCCGCGCTACCGCGAGGGCGCGCGGTGGCTCGCGGACTTGCTGCACTCGGGCGCGCCGGCCAACGCGGGCGCCGACTCCTCCGAGCACTGAGCGGGGGGGAGGTGGGCCGGGCCGGGCGGGTCGCGACGGCGCCCGGCCTCCTTCCGGGGCGTGCCGCTAGCCCTGGGCGCCGCGCTCCCAGCCGTGCTGGGTGATGAGGCCGTGCACGTCGGTGGCCACCTCGGTCACGCTGCGCGACACCTCGTCCATCTCCCCGAGCTGGGTGAGCGTGTCCACCATGATGCCGCTCAGGTCGTTGATGGCCTCGAAGATCTGCGCCACGCCCGTGTCCTGCTGGCCCACGGTGGCGTTGATCTGCCGCACCGAGTTGACGCTGTCGTGCACGAGCGTGGTGAGCGAGCGCAGGCTGTCACCCGTGGCGCGCACCTGCGAGACGCTCGCGTTCACCGACTCGGCGCCCTTCTCCGTGAGCTCCACGGTGGCGCGGATGGCGTCGGTGAGGCCGGTGAGCAGGTCGCGCACCTCGCTGGCCGCCTTGCTGGACTGGTCCGCCATCAGGCGGATCTCCCGCGCCACCACGCCAAAGCCCTTGCCGTGCTCCCCCGAGCGCACCGACTCGATGGCCGCGTTGAGCGCGAGCATGTTCGAGCGCGTGGTCAGGTCCTTCACCACCCGGGCGATGGAGTCGATCTCCCGGGCGCGCACGCTCAGCTGGCGGATGCTGCCCGCCATGGTGTCCACCTGCTCGTGGATGGTCTGCAGGCCCACGAGGCTGCTCTGGATGGTGCGCTCGCCGCTCGTGCCCAGCTCTTGGAAGCGCGCCGTCTGCTGGAGGATGGCCTCGGCCTTCTGCGCCGTCATCCGCGACGTCTCTTGAATCTCCCGCGCCGTCTCCTGCGCCTGCTGCAGCGCGGCGGCCTGGCGGGTGATGGCCTCGTTCTGCCCGCGGTTGGCGTGGTTGAGCTGGGCGGCGCTGCTGCCCAGCTTGCTCGCGGTGCGATCCAGCGACAGCGAGAAGTCGCGCAGCTGGTGGTAGGCCCGCGCGGTGGCGCGCACCAGGTCCCCCGTCTCGTCCGTGGTCACCCAGGCGGGCATGCGCGGCGCGCCGTTGGCGAAGCCCTCGATGGAGTCGCGCACCGCGAGCGTGCCCTGCTCCTGCTGGCGCGTGAGCAGCCACGCCGCGCACGCGCTCGTCACCACCATGTAGAGGCTCACCAGCACGAGCGGCGTGGCCGCCTGGCCGAGGAAGTCGGCGATGGCCGCGTTCACCACGGACACGGAGCCCTCGGGCACCAGCCGCACCAGCCGCGCGTACAGGTCCATGCCCAGGCGCACGACGATGGAGCCGAGCGACAGCACCGTGCACGTGACGAACAGGGCGAAGCAGTAGGGCAGGTACCAGCGCTGCCGGGGCCAGAACACGCCGCGCGAGTCGGGCAGCCGCGCCTGGGTGCTGCGCGAGAACTCCTCCACGGCGTAGGGCATGAGCTGGCGCTGGATGAACACGCGCGTCCAGATCATCACCAGCATCATCATCACCAGGATGACCGCCGAGCCCCAGGGCACGATGTACAGCGGCCGCTCCAGCCGCACCGACAGCCACAGGAGGTAGGCCGAGTTGCCCAGCATGTACACGGACAGCACCCCCACCTCGAGCCACTGCGGCAGCTTGAGCAGGCGCACCAGCCGCGCCCCGGGCGCCTCGCCGGGCTTCACCGCGAACGCGCGGTGCGTCAGCCACCACACCAGCGCCATGGGGATCGCCGTGCCACACGTCAGCGCGAACACCGGGATGGGCATCATCGCCACCGAGGTCTGCTCGGGCGGAATCTGGGCGATGAGCAGCACGATGTAGATGGCGCACGGCAGCGAGGTGAGGAGGTTGAGCTGCTGCAGCAGGAACAGGCGCCAGGCGATCCGGCCCACCGCGGGGGTGGCGCCGTACGTCAGGGGGATCGCGGAAGCGGTCGACATGGGATTCACCGGGGGTGGGGCGACCGCCCATGCATTGACACGGGACGTTGGAACGCCAACCCCTTCGCCGCGCCAAGCTTCGCCTTCCCGACACATGTTCCCCGTCCGCACCGGAGTTCCATGGAGTCGGGGCTTCCCGGACATCCCGTCCGTGCAGGGTTGGAAGCGCGTCCTCGACCGAAGCCGCGTCTTGGCCATCGACAGCCCCGGGCAGGCGCTGCTAGCCCGCGTCTGGACTCTCGGACTCGGGGACAGGACATGGAGCGCTCGGAGGTCGTCGCGCGGGACAAGCGGCACGTGTGGCACCCCTACACCGCGATGGACGCGTACATCGCCGGGACGGACCCGCTCGTGGTGGTGGAGGCCGAGGGGCCCTACCTCTGGGACGCGGATGGCACGCGCTACCTCGACGCCAATGGCTCGTGGTGGGTGTCCACCCTGGGGCATCGCCACCCCCGGCTCGTCCGGGCGCTCGTCGAGCAGGCGGGGCGCTTTCCCCACACCTCGCTCGCGGGGGTGACCCACGCGCCCGCGGCCCGGCTCGCCGAGGAGCTCGCCGCCTTGTCCCCGGGCGGGCAACTGCCGCGCGTCTTCTACTCGGACAACGGCAGCACCGCGGTGGAGGTGGCCATCAAGATGGCGGCGCAGTACTGGGCGCAGAATGGCCGGCCCGGGCGCACGCGCTTCATCACGCTCTCCGGGGCCTTCCATGGAGAGACCATTGGGGCCACCAGCGTGGGCGGGGTGGAGGTGTTCCGCGACGTGTTCGGGCCGCTGCTCTTCGACGTGGTGCACGTGCCGTCCCCGGCGGAGCCGGCGGGGTGGGAGCGCGCCTTCGCCCAGGTGGAGGCCACCCTGCGCGCGCACCCGGACGAGATCGCCGCCGTCATCGTGGAGCCGCTGATTCAGGGCGCCGCGGGCATGCACCTGTACGCGCCCGCCTTCCTGCGCGTGGTGCGCGAGGCCACGCGCGCGGTGGACACCTTCCTCATCGCCGACGAGGTCTTCACGGGCCTCGGCCGCACGGGGGCGCGCTTCGCGTGCGACCTGGCCGGGGTGGTGCCGGACCTGCTGTGCCTGGCCAAGGCGCTGTCGGGGGGCCTGTTGCCCTTCGCGGCCACGCTCGCCACCGAGCGCGTCTTCGCGGGCTTTGGCGGCGGGCCCGAGCGGGCGCTCTATTACGGGCACTCGTACTGCGGCAACCCGCTGGGCGCGGCGGTGGCGCGCGAGGTGCTGGCGGTGTACCGGGACGAGGACGTGCTCGGCCAGGTGGCGCGCAAGGCGCCCCGGGTGAAGGCCGCGTTCGAGCACATGGCGGAGACGATTCCCGGGGTGACGCGCCCCCGGGCGCTCGGCATGGTGGGGGCGGTGGACCTGGGCACGGGCGGCTACCTCGCGCGCGCGGGCTGGCGCGTGTACGAGGCGGCCCGGCGGCGGGGGCTGTACCTGCGCCCCCTCGGGGACACGGTGTACATCGCCCCCGCGCTCACCATCCCCGACGCCGCCCTGGAGGAGCTGCTCGCCGGGGTGGAGGCGAGCCTCGGCGAGGTGGCGCTCGGCGCGGGGTGACGCGCCGGCTTCAGCGCCGCGCCGGGTAGTCCGTGTAGCCCTGGGCCTCGCCCCCATAGAAGGTGGCGAAGTCCGCCGAGGCCAGCGGCGCCTGCTCGCGGTAGCGCTCGGGCAGGTCCGGGTTGGCGATGAACGGCACGCCGTAGGACACCAGGTCCGCCTCGCCCCGGGCGATCGCCGCCTCGCCGGAGGCCGCGTCGTAGCCCCCGTTGGCGATGAGCGTGCCCCGGAAGGCCGCGCGCAGCTTCGGGGTGATGCGCTGCTCGGCGCTCGGGAAGCTCTTGCCAGACACCGCCTCGGTCACGTGCAGGTAGCCCAGTCCCAGCGCGTTCAGCTCGCGCGCCATGTAGGTGAACGTCTCCACGGGCGTGCTGTCCGACATGCCCCCGTAGGGGAAGTTCTGCGGCGAGAGCCGGTAGCCCACGCGCGGGGCTCCCCACACCTCGGCCACCGCGCGCGCCACCTCCAGGGGCAGGCGCGCCCGGTTCTCGATGGAGCCGCCGTACGCGTCCGTGCGCCGGTTGCTGCTGTCGCGCAGGAACTGGTCCAAGAGGTAGCCGTTGCTGCCGTGCAGCTCCACGCCATCGAAGCCCGCGGCCAGGGCGTTCCGGGCCCCGGCGCGGAACTGCTCCACGATGCCGGGCAGCTCCCCGAGCTCCAGCGCCCGCGGCGTCACCGTGCGCGTCTTGCCCTTGTAGGTGAACACGTCCACGTCCACGCCCACCGCCGACGGGGCCACCGGCAGCGCCCCGTCATGGAAGTCCGGGTGCGACATGCGCCCCACGTGCCAGAGCTGCGCGTAGATGCGCCCGCCCACCGCGTGCACCGCCTCCGTCACCTTCTTCCAACCCTCCACCTGCTCGGGCGAGTGGATGCCCGGGGTGCGGATGTAGCCCACGCCCTGGGGGCTCACCTGGGTGGCCTCGGTGATGAGGAGGCCCGCGGAGGCGCGCTGCGTGTAATAGGTGATGGCCAGGGGGTTGGGCACGTTGCCGTCCACCAGCGCCCGGCTGCGCGTCATGGGCGCCATGACGATGCGGTTCTTGAGCTCCAGCGCTCCGAGCGTGTACGGCGAGAACAACGTTCCGTGCGGGTGGGTGGCCATGGCATTGCTCCGGGACGGCGGAAGGGGGAAACATCGCGGCCCCACCCCCACAGAGGGGATGACGGCGGCTCCCAACGATGTTACCGATGGGTAACGTCGCAGAGATACCGACCGGTAACATCGCTGTCAAGACAAGGTGAGCGCATGGCGGAGGACACGGCGAAGGTCGAGCGGGTGGCGCCGCGTGAGCGCATCCTGGTGGCGGCGGGGGAGCTGTTCTACCGCCACGGCATCCGCGCGGTGGGCGTGGAGGCGGTGGCGGAGGCGGCGGGCACCAACAAGATGACGCTCTACCGGCACTTCACGTCCAAGGACGAGCTGGTGGCCGAGTACCTGCGGCGCGCGGCGGCGGAGTCCGACACGCGCTGGGCGCGCTACGCGCGGGAGCACCCGGGGGCGCCCTTCGAGCAGCTGCGCGCGTGGCTGCGGCAGATGGCCGAGCACGCGACGTGCGTGGACCAGCGCGGCTGCGCCCTGGCCAACGCCGCGGTGGAGCTGGCGGACCCCGCGCACCCGGCCCGGCCGGTCATCGAGGCGTACAAGGTCGCGCAGAACGCGCGGCTGGTGGCGCTCTGCCAGGCGGCGGGCCTCAACGAGCCGGAGCTGCTCGCGGACGCGCTGGGCCTGCTCCTGGAGGGCGCGCGGGTCACCGCCCAGAGCGTGGGCCGCGAGGGGCTGGGCGAGCGCCTGGTGCGCATCGGCGAGGGACTGTTCGAGAGGCATCGCCCGGCGCAATAGAACTCGCCCGGTCGCGTACTTCATGCACACTGGGGGTTTCCGGTCCCAAGAGGAGACGAGGACGCGATGTTCAACCTGTGTGGGTGGGTGATTTTCGGTTTCTTCGCGGGCCTCATCGCCCGCGCCCTGATGCCGGGCCGGCAGTCGATGGGCTTCCTGGCCACCACGGCGCTGGGCGTGGCCGGCTCCTTCACGGGCGGCTTCCTCGCGTCGGTCATCTGGGGCGGCTCCTGGCGCTTCTTCACCTCCAGCGGCCTCATCGGCTCCGTGCTCGGCGCCGTGGTGCTGCTCGCCCTGGGCCGCGCCCTCTCCAAATGACGCGCAGCCCGCCTGCTTCCCCGGCAGGCGGGCAAAAACGGATTTCCCCGAGAAATTTACTTTCCGGTTGACCGGGTTTTCCGGTATAGGGCGTGAACGCGGACAGCGTTCATTCCCCTCCAAGGTGGCGTTTCTGGTCGCGGCTGGCCGCGCGCGCTCTCCCGGAAGTCTCATTCCGGAGACGCGCGCGGTCGCACTTGGGGGCAGTTGATGGAAACGCAACCCTTGCCCCTCCCTTGAAGCCCAGGCCCGTGCCGGCCCCGTGAGGGGAGCGCTAGCGTGGCGTCCTTTCCCTGTCCCCGCCCGAGCGCGGCCCCTGGACGGGTGGACGAGGAGGCCCATGGGCGCGGTGACGCTGGTGCTGGTGGGGTGGTTGTTGGCGGGAACGCCGGAGGCGAGCCCCGCGGAGGGTCAGCCGGGGACGTTCGTGGCCAAGAGCCTCTCCGTGCGGGGCACGACGTACGTGTACTCGGTGTACCTGCCGCCCACGTACCGCGCCGATCGCACCTGGCCCGTCATCCTGGCGCTGCACGGCGCGGCGTCCCGGGGCACCGAGGGCACGCTGCCGCGGCGCCAGCACCTGGCGGCGGCGGTGCGCCAGCACCCCGAGCGCTACCCGGCGGTGCTCGTGCTGCCCCAGTGCCCGCCCGGGCGGGACTGGAGCGGGGACGTGGCGGACTTCGCCCTGCTGGCGCTCGAGCGCACCCTGGAGGAGTACAAGGGAGACCCCAAGCGGGTGTACCTGGCGGGGGAGTCCATCGGGAAGCAGGGCGCGGTGCGGCTCGCGGCGCGCACGCCCGAGCGCTTCGCGGCGGTGCTCGCGGTGTCCGAGCACTCGGGGGACCGGAGCGTGGCGGAGCGGCTCAAGGGCACGCCCCTGTGGGTGTGGCACGGCGAGGTGGACGCGGAGGTCCCCGTGCGCGAGAGCCGGGCCTTCATCGAGCTGTTCAAGGCCCTGGGCAACTCCTCCGTGCGCTACACGGAATTGCCCGGGCTCGGGCACGACATCTTCGACACGGTGTACCTCGACGTGGCGGTGAGCACCTGGATGTTCGCCCAGCGGCGCGCGCCGTAGTCCACCGGCGAGTCCCGAGGGGGCCTCAGCGCTCCAGGGCGCTCGGGGCCAGGCGCGCCGTGAGCACGTGATCGCGCCAGCGCCCGTCGATGAGCACGGACTGGCGCGCGAGCCCCTCCACGGTGAAGCCCGTGCGCCGCAGCACCGAGGCGCTGCGGTGGTTGTCCGGCAGGTGGTTGGCCTGGAGCCGGTGCAGTCCCAGGGGGCCGAAGGCGTAGTCGCACACGGCGTGCACGGCCTCGCTCATGAGGCCCAGGCCCTGGTGGTGCGCATCCAGGCCAAAGCCCAGCTCCGCGTTCTGCAGCGCGCCCCGGCGGATGTCGGACAGGGAGACGCTGCCCACCACGGGGCTGGAGACGGGCGGGCACTCGCGCGGCAGGAGGAACAGGCGCAGGGCGGTGCCGCGCCGCCAGTCCTCGGCGTCCTGGGCCAGGCGCGAGCGCCACCAGGTGACGGTGAAGAAGTTGTCCGGGCGCGACGGGGACACCGGGCCCAGGTGGTCGCGGTTGGCGGTGTGGTAGGTGAGCACCCGCGCGGCGGCGTCCGGAGGCAGGAGCGCGAGGTGCAGCCTCGGCGTGATGAGCAGGGCCTGGAGGGATTCCGGACGCATGGTCCCGCGGCACGCTAGCGCGCGGCGGCGCGTCCGGCATCCCGGGTGTCGCCCGGCGTTGACTGGTGGAGGGTCCACCCCCTACACCCCTGCCCATGCGCCTGCACCTCGTCGACGGCACGTATGAGCTCTACCGCGCCCACTTCTCGCCCCGGCCCGGCACGCACGCCCCGGACGGGCGCGACGTGAAGGCCACGGTGGGGCTCGCCTCCAGCCTGCTCGCGCTCTTGCACGACGCCGACGAGGCCGTCACCCACCTGGCCGTGGCCTTCGACAACCCCATCCGCTCGTTCCGCAACGATTTGTTCCCCGACTACAAGTCCGACGAGGGCGTGCCCCCGGAGCTGCACGCCCAGTTCGACAGCGCCGAGGAGGCGGTGCGCGCGCTGGGCGTCACCGTGTGGTCCATGAAGGAACTGGAGGCGGACGACGCCCTGGCCTCGGCCGCGGCGCGCTGGGCGGGGAAGGTGGAGCAGGTGCGGCTGCTCACCCCGGACAAGGACTTGGGCCAGTGCGTGCGCGGCCGTCAGGTGGTGCAGGTGGACCGCAAGCAGCAGAAGGAATTGGACGAGGACGGGGTGCGCGCGCGCCTGGGCGTGGCGCCGGCGAGCGTGCCGGACCTGCTGGCGCTCGTGGGGGACGCGGCGGACGGCATCCCCGGGCTGCCCGGCTTCGGCGAGAAGGGGGCCACGGCGCTCCTCGGGGCCTATGGCCACCTGGAGGCCATTCCCGACGACGCGGCGGCCTGGGCGGTGCGGCCCCGGGGGGCGGACAAGCTCGCGGCCACCCTGCGCGCCCAGCGCGAGGACGCGCTGCTCTACAGGCGGCTGGCCACCGTGGTGACCGACGCGCCCTTGAAGGAGTCCCTGGAGGACCTGGCCTGGACGGGGGTGCCCCGCGCGCGCTACCTCGCCTGGTGTGAGTCCCTGGGCCTCACCACGCTGCGCTCGCGCCCCAAGCGCTGGCGCGAGGACTGAGCCCCCGAGTCCGGACGTCCCGAAGTGAAATGCCCGAGCGGCCCGAGAGGTTGAGCCCACCCCATGTCCACCGAGTCCCCCCAGATGAAGCCCGTGCCGCTCAACGTCCCCGGCCCCGACGACGACACCTGGACGCCCAGCGCCGAGGACATGCCCTTCCACCGGCTCGGCGGCGAAGCGGGCGTGCAGGCGCTGGCCCATGCCTTCTACGACGCCATGGATGAGCACGAGCCGACGCTCGCCCGGCTGCACGAACTGGATGCCCAGGGCCGGGTGAACGCCGGCACGCGCGAGCGCTTCGGCCTGTTCCTCATGGGCTGGCTGGGCGGCCCGCAGCACTACATGCAGCGCCACGGGCACCCGCGCCTGCGCATGCGCCACGGCCACCTGCCGGTGAACGTGGACCACCGCGATGCGTGGGTGCGCAGCATGCGGCGGGCGATGGACGCCCGCGGCGTGAAGGGCAACGTGCGGCGCTTCCTCGACCAGCGCTTCGCCGAGGTCGCCGACTTCCTGCGCAACACCGAGGGCTAGAAGCGCAGCAGCATGCCGGGGCCCGCGGTGAGCGAGTCCCCGCGCTCACCCGCGCGCATGAACACCGGCACGGGCATGGCCTTGAAGGCCTGGCCGCGCTGCGAGCGCAGGCGCCGGCCGGTGCGCGAGGGCGGATAGTCCGTGTAGTCGTCCGCGGTGGCCAGCGCGGTGATGACGAACGAGGCCACCACGCCGCCCATGGCCGTGAGCGGCACCGCGGGCCCGTCGGCCAGCGCCGTGCCCACCACCAGGAGGATGGCGCCCACGCCCAGCGGCACCGCCGTGAGCTTGAAGACGCGGCTGGGCCGCAGCTCGAAGGGCACCGCGAGCAGACCGCCAATGCCCATGCCCACCAGCGGCGCCACCAGCGAGGGCGCCAGGTTGATGCGGCCCCGGTCGTCGTCGGCCAGGTAGAACGTCGCCTGGGTGAGCCCGGTGAGCACGAACGCGTAGAGCGCGCTCATGGCCACGAGCGAGGTGTCTCCGTCGCTCACGTCGCCCACGGACGAGGTGGCCGCCAGCACGCCGATGATGCCCAGCTGCGTGGTGAGCAGCGTGGTGACGGCGCGGCTCTTGTCGCTGAGCTTCGCCTGGGTGCCGTAGCCAAAGCCGGCGAGGAAGCCGAGCGCGGCGCCCGTCGCGGCGAGCGCGGCCTCGTTGCGCTCCACCGGCACGTAATACTGGTAGAGCGCCGCCGCGGTGCCGAGCGTCAGGCCCGTCACCACGCCGCCCACGTACGCCCCGTTCGTCTTGCCCAGCGCGTGCCCGTAGAAGGAGCCCGTCACCGTGCCCGAGATGAGCTCGGTGAAGATGAGCAACAGGCCGCCCTCGCCACTGGAGAAGCGGCTGTAGCGGCTGTAGCGCTCGGCGCGCTCGCCCGGGGTCTCCACCGGCCCCTGGCTCGGGGGCGCGGGGACGTACTGGGGCTGGGGCGCGGGCGCCTGCTCCATGGCGGGCGGCGGCGCATAGGCGGGCGTCGGGGCGGTCTGCGCCCGGGCGACGCCCTGCGCTCCGAAGAGGCTCAGACACATCAGCGAAACGGCAAGCCGCATAGACACGGGTCTCCTGGTCATACCGAGAGCGACAACATGGGGCGTCCCCTCGCGCCGCGCACCACCCACCCCCCCGTACCCACGCGCCTTCGGGGGCACCCCGGTGTTGACTGCCGTGCACGCGCGGCCCCGAGTGTCCTGGGGTGGAAAGACGCCCCCGCCATGGCACGATGCCGCCCCATGAGAACCCCCTCGGCCCTGGGCCCGCTGCTCGTGAGCGCCGTGCTGCTCGTGCTCGCCGGGGCGGCGCGGGGCGAGGCCCCCCCACCGGGCCCGACGGCCACCCTCGAGGGCCACTGGCTGCGGCCCTTCGCCCGGGGCACGCGCCTGGCGCCCTGCGCCCACGGCCTGCACGCCTGGGTGTGGACGCCCCAGCGCGCGGGCCTGGCGCTCGTGGACGCGGACGGACGCGAGGTGACCAGCGTGGGGCTGGGCGGCCAGAACCCCTGGGACGAGGACGTGTGGGTGGTGGACGTGCTGCCCTCGGCGGACCCCGAGCGCGCCTGGGTGCACGTGCAGGAGCGCTCGCTCATGGTGGGCAAGGTCATCAGCTCCGTGTACGCCGTGGACCACCAGGGCACGCTCACCCGGCTGCCCCTGTCCTTCCATGACCTGATGCTCGCCCCTTCCGAGGGCCGCGAGCGGCTGTGGATCGTCCCCACCCTGGACGTGCGCGCGCTGTGGGTGTTCGACGCGGCGGGCGGGGTGAAGGAGGTGCCCTTGGGCGCCTCGGGCCAGCCGCTCGCCACCGTGGGCCAGGTGCTGCCCGTGGGCAATGGCGAGCAGGGCTGGCTCGTGCTCGACCAGAGCCTGTACCAGGTGGACCTGCGCGCGCGCGTGCCCTTCAACCCCAAACCCCTGCGCGCGCGGGACGTGAAGGAGGTGCTGCCCACGTCCACGCCGGGCGTGGCCTGGGTGTTCACCCGGGCCACGGGCCCCTCGGGCACGCAATTGGTGCGCGTGGGGGGCGCGGGCCCCGTGCGCGCCAAGGCCCCGGGCGCCGCCGAGGTGCAGCGGCTCTACCCCCAGCCCGAGGGCCAGCGCTTCTGGCTCGCGCGGCCCTCCGCGGCGGGCGCCGCCACCTCCGCCTCGCTGCTGCTCGCGGACGCCGAGGGCCAGGAGGTGGGCCCGGGCGTGGAGGTGCACGGCCGCTACGCGCTGGAGTACGCCCCGGACGGCGAGGCGTGGCTGAGCGACGAGCGGCGGGTGGTGCGGCTCGGGGACGCGGGGAACGTGGTGGCGTGGAGCGCGGAGTCGCTCGGGGGCGCGCGGCTGGTGCCCGTGTCGGGCGAGCGCGCGTGGGCGGTGTCGCGCGCGGGCACGGTGTCCCTGCTCGGCGTGTCGGGCGCGACCATCACCGTGCTGGCCTCGCGGGACACGGGCCTGAGTGGCCCGAGGCTCCAGGCGCGGGATGACCGGGAGGGCTGGGTGCTCTCGGACGAGGGCACGCGGCTGCACCGGCTCACGCGGGGCCTGGAGGGGCTCGTGCTCACGCCGGTGCTCGAGGGCGTGAGCCTGGGCGAGGTGCTGCCCATTCCCGGCACGGCGCGCTTCTGGCTCGCGGGCACGCCGCGTGGCCACGTGTACGGCCCGGCCTCCGAGGTGCGGCGCGTGGAGGTGGGCTTCGCGGGCGGCGGGCGGCTGACGCGGAGCGCGGATGGCCAGGTGGCGGTGGCGGGCCGGCTGGAGGCGGGCGCGCCCCTGGAGTCCCTGGTGCTCGACTGGCCGGGGCTCGCGCAGGCCGAGGCGGCGGGGCGCTCGTTGCAACTGGACCTGTCCACCGCCGAGGGCGAGCGGGTGGGGCAGGGCGTGCGGCGCTTCGGCGACTTCGAGGGCCTGCTCTTCCAGTGGTCGATGCCGCCCGGGGGCGCCGAGCAGTACTACCGGGCGGTGGTGTCGCACGAGGTGGAGAACGGCACCCGGCTGGCCGTCACCTTCCAGGACGTGCCCTTCGGCCTGCCGCTGCTCGAGCGGATGTGGTTCCGCACGCTGCTCGTGTGCGGGGTGCTGACGCTGCTGCTCGTGGTGCCGCTCGTGCTCTTGCGGCCCACGGGCGTGTCGCGCCGGTGGCTGCCCCTGGTGGCCTACACGGTGTCGCTGGTGGGCCTGGGCGGCGGCGAGCTGTGGGGCTGGCTCGGGGGCCTGCGCGTGCACCTGCCCACGGTGGTGGCGGTGATGGTGCTGGACGTGGTGCTGTGCGCGGGCCTGGGCCTGCTCTCCCCGGCCATCTTCCGCCGGCTCGTCTACACGCACCCGTTCTCCTGGGCCGCCGCGCCGCTCCTGCGCTGGCCCGCCTTCCGCCGCCGCTTCTTCGCGGGCCACGTGCGCCAGGTGCTGCGCCGGGTGGAGGTGGCCTCGGCCCAGGCCAACGGCGAGGTGTTCGTGGACCTGTCCACCCACGTCGTCGACCACGCCGCGCCGGGCCTGCCGCCCTCGGCCTCCGAGCGCTCGGCGAAGGACCTGGCCCTGCTGCTCACCCAGGAGCGCGCGCACCTGCTCATCCAGTGCGCGGGCGGCCGGGGCAAGAGCGCCCTCTTGCGGCAGCTCGTGCGGCTGTCGCTCGCGCGCTTCGTGGACAAGCCCGCCTCGCCCCTGCCCGTGTTCATCGATCCGGCGGCGGAGGACCTGGAGGCCGCCGCGAAGGACGCGCTGCGCGAGCTGGGCCTGCCCGAGGGCCTGCGCGACGCGCTGCTGGAGTCCGGAGACTTCTTCCTGGTGCTGGACGGGCTCACCGAGT
Source organism: Archangium primigenium (assembly GCF_016904885.1). Classification (NCBI taxonomy): domain Bacteria; kingdom Pseudomonadati; phylum Myxococcota; class Myxococcia; order Myxococcales; family Archangiaceae; genus Melittangium; species [Archangium] primigenium. The sequence goes on along the minus strand of NZ_JADWYI010000001.1, from coordinate 201,400 downwards.
CGCGGGTGTCGCCCGAGGCCCTGCGCCGCTACCTGGAGCGGGAGGTGGGCCTGCACGCGCCGCTGCTCCTGTCCGCCCGGCCCAACGAGGCCTTCCACGCGGCCATGTCGCACGCGCTCCGGTGGCTGGCGGTGGAGCCCAAGCGCCTGGACGAGGCGGGCCTCGCGCGCTTCCAGGAGGCCTACCCCGGGCCGGATGGGAAGCCCTCGGCGCTGTCCGAGCCCCTGCGGCGCATCTGCCGGGGCCGGGCGGCGGATGGCACCTACGTGCCCCTGCTCGCGCGGCTGGCGCTGCGCTTTGGCGGCGAGGGCGTGGACAGCGTCATCAACCTGTACCGGGCGGTGTTCGCGGGCCTGCTCAAGACGGCGCCGGACGATCCGGCGACGTCGGAGATGCTCGCGTTCGCCGAGGCGCTGTGCCTGGGCAGCTACTGGGCGCATCGCCACCGGCTGCTCGTGTTCCGCGACAGCCCGGACGAGGCGAAGCTGCGGCGGCTCCTGGACGCGGGGCTCCTGGTGCCCGCGGATGCACGGCCGGGGCCGGTGCCCACGCACGTGCGCTTCTTCCACGACTCCATGCAGAGCTACCTCACGGCGCGGGCGCTGTTCGCGCGCCACGCGGCCGAGGCGCATTGGGACTGCCTGTGGCGGGCGGCGGGCGAGCCGGGCTTCGCGCGCGAGCAGTCGGACCTGATGACGGAGGCGGGCTCGGAGCTGTTCCAGATGTGCACGTACGTCTTCGGCCACGACGCGCGGCTCAAGGCCGAGCTCACGCGGCACCTGGAGCTGTGCGCGGAGGCGAACGACGAGCGGCTGACGAAGGAGGGCATCCTCGCGGCCCTGCCCGAGTCCCTGCGGAGCGCGGCGCGACGGTCGGGGAGGGCGTTGGGGCCGGGAGCGCTCTTGGCCGAGGTGACGCGGGTGTGCGTGGCGCACCCGGAGCACGACGCCTTGTTCCTGCTCTACGCGCGCATCGCGCCGCTCGCGTGGCCGTGGCGGCCGGACGAGGCGGACGCGGCGGCCCCCCGGAAGGACGTGGCCTGAGATGCCGGTGACCCTGCCGGCGCACGCGGCGGCCATCCTGCCCTTCTGGCGCCGCTTCCCGAGCGGCTGGGCGCGCGCGGCGCTGGTGGTGGGCGCGTGCACGCCGGACCTCTCGTACGTGCACCTGATGCCCGGGCGGAGGCTGTCGCACCTCTTCCCGGAGTGCTTCCTGTTCGGCGTGCCGGTGGGGCTCGCGGTGTTGATGACGTTCCAGGGGCTGGTGCTGCCCGCGCTGCGGAGGGGGCTGCCCGAGTGGCGGGGTGTGCAGTGGGGCCGCTTCGCGGGGGCCACGCCGCCGCCCCGGACGGTGCTCGGGTGGGGTGCGGTGGTGGGGGCGCTGGTGCTCGGCATCTGCACGCACGTGCTCTGGGACGGCTTCACCCACTACCGCATGTGGCCCGCGCGGGAACTCTACGGCCCGGTGCGGGTGACACTGTTCGGCAAGGAGCTGCTGCTCTCGCGCGTCTTGCAGCACACGTCGTCGATCATCGGCTCGGTGCTCGTGCTGGGCGTGCTGGCGCGGCGCTATCCCCACCTGACCCCGGTGCCGGGGGGCTCACGCGCGGACTTCCTGCGACTGCTCGTACCGTCGCTGCTGGGCGCAGGCGTGGGGCTCCTGCTGCGGCTGTCGCACTACGAATCCATGGGCGCGCTGGAGGCCCAGGTGTGGTGGGCCTTCTGGCCCACGTTCACCGGCGGGCTCGCGGGCCTCTTGGTCGGGTGCGGGCTCGTGCGCTGGCGGGGATGATTCACGAGTCCCGCCCAGGCAGCCAGGCGCTTGTGGCTCGGGTGTACCTCCTCGTGGGGTCTCGGTCACCCGTGTTCCCCTTCGAGCATGCCTGCCACGGAGGGTTGTAAACCCCTCTGGGGTGAGTAGATAGTCAGTACGAAGTCAGTCAGAATTCACTCAGCTTCTGGCTGCTGTCCCGTCGTCGACTCGCGCTCTGGAGGTACCGCTCATGTCTTCGTCCTACCGCTTGCAGGCGACGCTGCCCGCCCCGTTCGAGACGCAGCTCGAACAACTCCGGACCGTGCTCGAGATCGATACGTCCGAGGTCATCAAGGAGGCTCTTGGGTTCTTCGCCAAGGCTGTCCTGGAAGCGCGACAGGGCCATCGCGTGGCGATCGTGGACGAGAAGCAGAAGGTCCTCTTCGAGTACAGCTCCCCCTCGCTCACCCGCCTGGAGTGGAGCGCGCGAGATGAGCGGCGCATCGTGTTGCCCGACAGTGATTTCGACCGGCTCGTGGACGAGCTCGAGAAGCCGGCCAAGCCTTCGCCGCGCCTTCGCGCCCTCGCGAAGCGCAAGTCTCGCTGACTTCTGGTCGAGGACTGGAACGAGACGTTCTCATGAGAACCCCCGGCAGCGGCCTGTCGCGCTTCGATGACCTGCGGCCCATCACGAGCACGGACGCGGCCAGCGGCTTTCGCTGCGAGCATGAAGCCCTCAACGTCTTCTTTCGTCAGTACGCCACGCAGCAGGGACGGCGTGAGGAGAACCGCACGTGGGTCCTTCCACGACCCGAGAACGCGGCTGGACTGCCGCTCGTGCTTGGCTTCTATACCCTGGCCATGACGCAGGTGGAGCGCGGCACCTTGCCCGCGCCCATCATCAAACGGCTGCCCGACTATCCCATCCGCGCGTTTCTCGTTGGGCGGCTCGCCCGCGATGAGCGGTGCAAGCGAATGGGCGTTGGAGAGCACCTGCTGGACGACGCCCACCGCCGTATTCTCCGGGTGAATGCGGAGGCGGGCGGCCTGCTCGCCATCGTGGATGCGAAGGACGCACAGGCGGCGAAGTTCTACGCGGATCGTGGTTATGCGCCGCTCGTTCGCGCCGAGGCTGAAGCCAACCGGTGGCCTCAGCGGCTCTATGTGACGCTCGCGACACTCCGGGCGTCCTACGTGGCGGCATCTCGGTAATCGCTGTGGCCGTCGCGGATGCGATTCAGCTCTGCCCCACCGTGGCGCCCTTGTTCCCGCGCCAGCCCTTGTCCTTAGGGCTTGCCGCGCCGGGCAGCTCCGCCTGACCCGTCTTCACCAGCGCGTAGCTCACGCCCGTGACGAGCGAGCCCACGGCGATGGCGAACAGGTACGCGAGCACGTGGTTCACCGCGTGGGGGATGAGCAGTACGAACAGGCCGCCGTGCGGCGCCATGAGCTGCACCCCGAAGTACATGGACAAGGCCCCGGTGAGCGCGCCGCCCAGAAGGCTCGTGGGAATCACGCGCAGCGGGTCCTTGGCCATGAAGGGGATGGCGCCCTCGGAGATGAAGCACAGGCCGAGCACCATGGACGCCTTGCCCGCGTCGCGCTCGGGCTCGGAGAACTTGCGGCGCGCCAGCACGCTCGCGATCCCCATGCCGATGGGCGGCACCATGCCCGCGGCCATGATGGCCGCCATGGGCGCGTAGGTGCTCTCCGACAAGAGGCCCACCCCGAAGGCGTACGCCGCCTTGTTGATGGGGCCCCCCAGGTCGAAGCACATCATCGCCCCGAGCACCACCCCGAGCAGCAGCGCGTTGCCCGTGCCCATCGTCTTGAGGAACGTGGTGAGCGAGGCCAGCATCGCCGCCACGGGCGTGCCCACCACGTAGACCATCACCAGCCCTGTCACGAGCGTGGCGACCAGCGGGATGATGAGGATGGGCTTGAGCGCGTCCATGCCCGTGGGCAGCTTCACGTACCGGCTGAGCGCCAGGGCCGTGTAGCCCGCGAGGAAGCCCGCCACGATGCCGCCGAGGAAGCCCGCGCCCAGGGTGCTCGCGAGGTAGCCGCCCACCATGCCCGGCGCGATGCCCGGCCGATCCGCGATGGAATAGGCGATGTAGCCCGCGAGCAAGGGCACCATCAGCTTGAACGCCGCCCCACTGCCAATCTCCATCAGCGCCGCGGCGAGCGTGCCCTTCTCCTTGAAGGCCTCGATGCCGAACACGAACGACAGCGCGATGAGCAGGCCGCCCGCCACCACCATGGGCAGCATGAACGACACGCCCGTGAGCAGGTGCTTGTAGATGCCCGCCCCGACGCCCTTCTTCTCGGCCGGAGCCGCGGCCTCGGTGGCGCCGCCCGCCGCGCCCTGGAGCACGGAGGCCTTCTCCAGCGCCTCGCGGATGGTCGCCTGGGACTTCTTGAGCGCGGCGCCCGTGGACGTGCGGAACACGCGCTTGCCCGCGAAGCGCGCGGTGTTCACCTCGATGTCGCAGGCGAGGATGACCACGTCCGCGGCGCGGATCTCCTCGGGCGTCAGCGCGTCCCGGGCGCCCACCGAGCCCTGCGTCTCCACGCGCACGGGGTAGCCGAGCGCCTGGCCCGCCTGGGTGAGCGCCTCGGCGGCCATGAAGGTGTGGGCCACGCCGGTGGGGCACGCCGTCACGGCGACGATGCGCGGCGTGCCCGAGGGCGTCGCGGCCGTCACGGGCGCGGCGGCCGGGGCCACCGGCACGGGCGTGTAGGGCTGGGCGAGCGACTCGGCGCGCGCGAGGAAGGCGACGGGGTCGGGCAGGGCCTCGGCGATGGGGGCCTGGTACAGGCGCTTGCCCGCGAAGCGCGAGAGGTCCACCGGGGCGCTCGCGGCGACGACGACGAGGTCCGCCGCGCCGAGCGTGGCCAGGTCCACGGGCTTCACGGGCGCGAGCTGGCCGTGCATCTCCACGGCGCTCGTCCAGCCGCGCAGGGCCGCGGCGCGCTCCAGGCCCCGGGCCGCGAGGAACGTCGTGGCCACGCCACTGGGACAGGCGGTGATGAGGATGACGTTCATGGGTGGTTCTCCCCGGGGCGGCGCTCCGCGGTCGGGTCGCGGAGCTGGGTGGCGTGCAGCAGCTGCTCGAAGTCGGGGGCGTCGGGCTCGCCCAGGCCGATGTGGCGCACGGACTCGGCGGACAGCGCGGTGGCGAAGCCCAGGGTGCGCTCGCGGCTCCAGCCGGAGAGCACGCCGTGCAGGGTGGCCGCGAGCAGGGTGTCCCCCGCGCCCACGGTGCTCACCACGGAGACGGCGGGCGGGGTGGCGGCGAGCGCCTGTCCCCGCGACGCCCACAGCACCCCGTCCGCGCCGAGCGACAAGAGCACGTCGTCGATGCCCGAGGCGTTGAGCTTCAAGGCCGCCTGGAGCTGGGCGTCGGGGGTGTCGAGCGGATGGCCCGCCCACGCGGCGAGCTCCACGTCGTTGGGCTTGACGCCCGAGGGCCGCGCGGCGAGGCCCGCCGCCAGCGCCGCGTCGCTCGTGTCGAGCCAGACGGCCACCTGGCGCGCGCGCAGGCGGGTGATGAGGGCGGCGAGGTGCTCGGGGGCCACGCCCGGAGGCAGACTGCCGGAGATGGCCACCGCGTCGAGCCCCGTGACCAGGGACTCCAGGCGCTCGAGCAGGGCCTCCAGCGCGGCGGGGGGCACGCGGGCGCCGGGGCCGTTGAGGTCCGTCACCCGGCCGTCCGGCTCGGAGATCTTCGCGTTGATGCGCGTCTCGCCGGGGATGCGGATGAAGGCGTCGGTGAGGCCGCAGGTGGCGAAGGCCTGCACGAAGGCGGTCTGGTTGTCGGCGCCGAGCAGGCCGGACACGGTGACGGCATGGCCCAGCCGGGCGAGCACACGCGCCACGTTGATGCCCTTGCCCGCGGCGTCCAGCCGGGTGCTCTGGGTGCGGTTGACCTCGCCCAGCCGCAGGGGCCCGGTGCACAGGGCCAGGTCCAGGGCGGGGTTGAGGGTGAGGGTGAGCACGCGGGCCATCAGGCGGTCTCCAGGACTTCACGCACCGCGGCGGCGGTGGGCTGTTGCAGGGCGAGCGCGGCCAGCTCCCGGGCGCGCGGCAGGGTGAACTCGCGGATGCGGGCCTTCACCAGGGCGATGTAGCGGCTGCTCACGGACAGCTCGTCCACGCCCAGGCCCACGAGCACGGGGATGGCCTGCGGGTCCGAGCCGAGCTCGCCGCACACGCCCACCCAGCGGCCATGGGCGTGGGCCGCCTCCACGGTGAGGCGGATGAGCTGCAAGACGCCCGGGTGGAGCGCGTCGGACTGGGCGGACAGCTCGGGGTGGCCCCGGTCGATGGCGAGCGTGTACTGGGTGAGGTCGTTGGTGCCGATGGAGAAGAAGTCCACCTCGCGCGCGAGCGTGGGGGCGAGCAGCGCGCACGAGGGCACCTCGATCATCACCCCGAGCTGCACGTCCGCGGCCTTCACCTGCGCCTGGACCCGGTCGAAGAGGGCCTTGCCAGCGCGGAACTCCTCGATGTCCTTCACCATGGGGAACATGATGCGCAGGGGGCGCGTGCCGGCGGCGGTGAGCAGGGCGCGCAACTGCGTCTCCATCACCTCGGGCCGGGTGAGCGTCAGGCGGATGCCGCGCAGGCCGAGGAACGGGTTGTCCTCCTGGGGCATGGGCCAGTAGGACAGGGGCTTGTCGCCGCCCACGTCCAGCGTGCGCGCCACGAGCGGCCGACCCCCGAGCGCGTCGAAGGCCTTGCTGTACTCGGCGATCTGCGTGGCCAGGTCCGGCTCCTGCGGGTGGGCCATGAAGACGAACTCGGTGCGCAAGAGGCCCACGCCCTCGGCGCCGCGCTCCACGGCGTCCGCGGTGTGCGCGGTGCTGCCCAGGTTGACGGCCACCTCCACGCGGTGCCCGTCCTGGGTGCGCGCCTCCTCGTGGCGCCGCCCGTGGGCCGCCTGGCGCCGCGCCTCCTGCTCGGTGATTCTGCGCTCGGTGCGCTCGCGGCGCTGGGCGCTCGGCGCGGGGATGACGCGGCCGAGCTCTCCGTCCACGATGAGCTCCGTGCCCGAGGCGAGCGTCATGACGCGCTCGCCCGCGCCCGCCACGGACGCGATGCCGAGCGCCCGGGCGAGGATGGCGCTGTGGGACGTGGCGCCGCCGCGCGCGGTGACGAGGCCCCGCACCTTGGACGTGTCCAGGCGCGCCACGTCCGAGGGGCCCACGTCCTCGGCGACGAGGATGTAGGGGTGCTCGGGCGGGGTGGGCAGCTCCACGCCGCACAGGAGGCCCAGCACGCGCCGGCCCACGTCCCGCAGGTCCGCGGCGCGCTCGGCGAGGAGCCGGTCGGACAGGGACTCCTGGGTGCGCGCCGCCGTGTCGATGGCGCGCCACCAGCCCGCCTCGGCCGACGCGCCCTCGCCGATGGCCTCCACCGCCGAGTCGCGCAGCGCCGGATCCTCCACCATCTCCAGGTGCACGGAGAGGATCTGCGCCACCTCGTTGCCCACCGTGCGCTGCACCATGGCGCCCAGCTGCTTCCGGGCGCCGCTCAGCGCGGTGTCCAGCCGGGAGCGCTCGCGCGCGGCGTCCGGGGCGCGCTCGGGGTAACGGAACTCCAGGGGCCGCACCACGTAGGCGGGGGCGATGGCGAGGCCGGGCGCGGCGGGCACGGCCGTCAGGGGCTCGTCGGCGGGCAGGGGCGCCGGAGCCTCGCGCGGCGCCACGGGCGGGGGCCGGGGCGCGGCCTCCTCGCGTGCCTCCTCCAGGGGCGTCACCGGCTCGCCCAGGCCACCGCGCACCGCCGTGACGAGCGCGGCCACCACGCCCGCCGCGCCCTCGCCCTCGGCGGAGAACACCAATGTCTGGCCCCGGCGCGCGCCCAGGCCGAGCACCTTGCTGAGGCTCGTGGCGGACACGGCCTCGGCGCTGCCCTCCAACAGGCGCAGGCGCACGGGCAGCGGCTGCTCGCGGGCCACCTGCACCAGGGCCCGGGCTGGCCGCGCGTGCAGGCCGTGCGCGTTGAGCAGCCGCACCCGCGCCGTCTCCGCCTTCGCCGACTCCCCGGCCAGCCGGGAGAGGATGCCCTCGGCGGGCAGGCCCAGGAGTTTGTCGCCGTCGCCCCGGGCGATGAGCCCGTCCAGTCGCTCGAGCAGCGCCCGGTGGGTGTCCCCCTGGGCGGCGAGGCAGAAGACGCCCGTGACGTCCGCGCCCTCGTCGCTCAGGCGCTTGTCGGGGGTGGCCAGCGCGAGCGCCGGGGCGAGCACGCCCGTGGTGCCGTACACGAGCCACAGGCCCTGGCCCAGGGGCACGGGCCGCTGGCCGGCCACGGTGGCGACGAAGCCCGCGTCCACGCAGCCCACGTGGCGCAGGCGCGCCGCGGCCGCCAGTGCCAGCTCCCACCGGTCCTTGGCGGGCTGGCCCAGGCAGAGCGTCTCCGCGTCGAGCCGCGCGGCCACCGGCGCCCGGGACAGCGCGGCGATGACCTCGTCCGGGCTCGTGGCGCGCGCCAGGGACTCGGCCACGCCCTCGCGGTCCAGCACCCGCGTGAGCTGGCGCAGGATGTCCAGGTGCTCGTCGGACTGCGCGGCGATCGTCACCAGCAGGTGGACCCGCGCGCCGTCATGCCAGGTGACACCTTGGGGAAATTGCAGCACCCGCACCCCCGTGGACCGCACGAATCGGCGGCTGTCCGGAGTACCATGCGGAATGGCGATGCCCTTGCCCAGGTACGTGGACGACTGCGCCTCCCGGGCGAGCAACCCCTCGCCGTACTCGGGGGCTGCCCGACCGGCTTCGACCAACGCCCGCGCCGCCTGCTCCAACGCGCCTCGCCAGTCAACGGCCTGGCAACCGAGCCGGACATCCTCCCGCGTCAGCATTAGCATCTGTAGGGGTCTCCTTGGACTCTACTTATAGCCATGTGGCTGAATCGTGTCACCTACTGCGTTCTAATAGCCGAGGGCCGCCGCGAATTTCCATTCAGGGGCCGACTCGGGAGAGGGTGTTGGAAGTGAGGACGTCGCGATGACTTTGACGGATATCGCCCGCCTGGCGGGGGTTTCGAGGACCACCGCCAGCTATGTACTCAACGGCCAGGCCGAGGCGCGGCGCATCAGCGCCCAGACCGCGGCCCGGGTCATGGCGGTCGTGGAGCACCACAATTTCCGCATCGACGCCCAGGCGGCGGCGCTGCGGCGGGGCGCGAGCCGCACGCTCGGGCTCATCGTGCCGGACCTGGAGAACGCGAGCTACGCGCGCCTGGCCAAGCTGTTCGAGCGCGGGGCGCGGCGCGAGGGCTACCAGCTGCTCATCGTCGGCTCCGAGGATGATCCGGCCACCGAGCGCGAGCTGGCGCTGATGCTGCGCGCGCGGCGCTGTGACGCGCTCATCGTGGCGAGCGCCCTGCCGCCCGAGGACCCCTTCTACGCGGGGCTGATGACGGCGGGCCTGCCGGTGGTGGGCGTGGACCGGGCGCTGGACCCCGGGCGCTTCGTCTGCGTGGTGAGCGACAACGGGCCCTCCGCGGAGGTGCTCACGCGCTCGGTGGTGGACGAGAAGACGCGCAGCGTGGTGTGGCTGGACGCGGTGGCCTCGCTGGCGGTGACGCTGGAGCGGCGCGAGGGCTTCCGGCGCGCGGTGGAGGGCCGGGTGCCGGGCGTGCACGAGCTGTCCGGGCCCCGCTACGACCGCGAGACGGGCGCGGGCTTGATGCGCGACTTCCTCGCCGTGCACGGCCTGCCGGACGCGCTCGTCACCAGCTCGTTCACCCTCATGCAGGGCGTGCTGGACGCGCTCCTGGAGCTGCCCGGCGGCCTGCCGCGCGCGTTGCGCATGGCGACGTTCGGGGATGACCGCCTGCTCGACTTCCTGCCGGTGAAGGTCAACTCCCTGCCCCAGCAGCACGAGCGCATCGCGGAGGTGACGCTCACGCGCGCGCTGGAGGCGGTGCGCGGCAGTTATGCCCCGGGCTGTCAGGTGGTGGCGCGCGCGCTCAAGCGCCGCGACTGAGCGTTGCCGCGAGGGGGGAGGCCCGTTAGGCAAGGGCCCATGCCCGTCCTCTCGGTCCTCGATCTCTCCCCCATCACCCAGGGCGCCGACGCCTCGGTGGCCTTTCGCAACACGCTGGACCTGGCGCGGCACGCCGAGCGCTGGGGCTTCCACCGCTACTGGCTCGCCGAGCACCACAACATGACGGGCATCGCCAGCGCGGCGACCGCCGTGGTCATCGGCCACGTGGCCGGAGGCACCTCCACCATCCGCGTGGGCGCCGGCGGCATCATGCTGCCCAACCACGCCCCGCTCGTCATCGCCGAGCAGTTCGGCACGCTCGCCTCGCTCTACCCGGGCCGCATCGACCTGGGGCTCGGCCGGGCGCCGGGCACGGACCAGCGCACCGCCCAGGCCCTGCGCCGCTCGCTCCTGAGCGGCCCGGACTCCTTCCCCGACGACGTGATGGAGCTGCAGTCCTATTTCCGCCCCGCCCAGCCCGGCCAGGCCGTGCGCGCGGTGCCCGGCGCGGGGCTGGACGTGCCCATCTGGCTGCTCGGCTCGAGCCTCTTCAGCGCCCAGCTCGCCGCGGCGCTCGGCCTGCCCTTCGCCTTCGCCTCGCACTTCGCGCCGGACCACATGGGCCAGGCCATTGAGCTGTACCGCTCCCGCTTCCGCCCCTCGGCGGCGCTCGAGAAGCCCTACGTCATGCTCGGCGTCAACGTCTTCGCCGCCGACACGGAGCGCGAGGCCCAGCGCCTCATCACCTCGCTGCAGCAGCAGTTCGTCAACCTGCTGCGCGGCACGCCGGGGCTCTTGCAGCCGCCCGTGGACAGCATGGAGGGGCGCTGGACGGAGCTGGACCGCGCCCGGCTGGAGCACATGATGTCGTGCGCCTTCGTGGGCACGCCGGACACCGTGCGCCGGGGCCTGGAGGGCTTCGTGCGGCGCACCGGCGCGGACGAGCTCATGGTGACGGCGCAGATCTACGACCACACGGCCCGGCTGCGCTCCTATGAGCTCGTCGCGGGCCTGCGCGCCGAGCTCGACGCCGCGCTCGCCGTGCCCGCGCCCGGCGCCACCCCCGAGCCAGCGCCCCCGCGGCGGACCGTGTAGAGTGCGCGGTCATGGACCGCGAGCAGGACGCACGGGTCCGCGCGGAGGAGCTCGCCCGCGCGGGCCGCTTCTTCTTCGAGCGGGGCTGGGTGCCCGCCACCGCCGGTAACTTCTCGGCCCGGCTGGACGCGCGCCGGGTGCTCATCACCGTGTCCGGCACCCCCAAGGGCGAGCTGGACGCGGAGGGCTTCCTGGTGGTGGACGGGGAGGGCGCGGCGCTGACCCCCGGGCGCAAGCCCTCGGCGGAGACGGCGCTGCACCTGCAACTCTACCGGCGCCTGGCGGACGTGGGCGCGGTGCTGCACACGCACTCGCTGGCGGCCACGGTGCTCTCGCGCAAGAGCCCGGGGGCCGTGGTGCTCGAGGGCTACGAGGTGCTCAAGGCGCTGCCGGGGGTGGGGTCGCACACGGCGCGGCTGGAGGTGCCCGTCTTCGGCAACGAGCAGGACATCCCCCGGCTGGCCGGGCGGGTGGAGGCGTACCTCGACGCGCACCCCGGCCTGCCGGGCTATCTCATCGAGGGCCATGGCCTGTACACCTGGGGCCGCACGGTGGCCGAGGCGCGGCGGCACGTGGAGGCGTTCGAGTTCCTGCTCGCGTGCGAGCTGGAGATGAGGAGGCTGGGCGCATGAGTGAGTTGAGGGTGTTCGACGAGGGCGATGGCGCCCGGGCCCGGGTGCACACGCGGGACTTCGAGGCCATCCGCCAGGAGCTCGCCGCGGTGGGCATCCGCTTCGAGCGCTGGGAGGCGCGCCAGGCGCTGCGCCCGGGCGCGAGCCAGGACGAGGTGCTCGCGGCCTACCAGGACTCGGTGGAGCGGCTGATGCGCGAGCGGGGCCTGCGCTCCGCGGACGTGCTCTCCATGGTGCCGGACCACCCGCAGCGGGAGGCGGCGCGGGCGAAGTTCCTCCACGAGCACACGCACAGCGAGGACGAGGTGCGCTTCTTCGTGGAGGGGCAGGGGCTCTTCAGCATCCACACCGCGGGGCGCGTCTACTTCGTGCTGTGCGAGAAGGGGGACCTGTTGAGCGTGCCGGAGGGGACGCCGCACTGGTTCGACATGGGCCCCCAGCCGCACTTCACCGTCATCCGCCTGTTCACGGACACGGCGGGTTGGGTGGCGAAGGCGACAGGCCACGACATCGCCAGCCGCTTTCCGCGCTTCGAGTGAGCCCCATGCTCCGGGCCATCGTCACCGACATCGAGGGCACGACGTCCAGCCTGTCCTTCGTGCACGAGGTGCTCTTTCCCTACGCGGCGCGGCACCTGCCGGCCTTCGTGCGCGAGCAGGGTCAGGCGCCCCAGGTGCGGCGGCTCCTGGAGGGGGCGCGGCAGGCGGCGGGCGGCGGCCTGGACGACGCGGGGCTCGTGGAGGTGCTGCTCGGCTGGATGCGGGAGGACCGCAAGGTGGGGCCGCTCAAGGGGCTGCAGGGCCTGCTCTGGGAGCGGGGCTACCGCGAGGGGCACTTCCTGGGCCACGTCTACGAGGACGCGGTGCGGCGGCTCGGCGAGTGGAACGCCCGGGGGCTGCGGCTGTACGTGTACTCCTCGGGCTCGGTGCACGCGCAGATGCTGCTCTTCCGGCACACGGCGCATGGGGACCTGACACCGCTGTTCCGCGGCTACTTCGACACGGGCCTTGGCGGCAAGAAGGAGCCCGAGTCCTACGCGGCCATCGCCCGGGAGCTGGGCCTGCCGGGGGGGGAGATCCTCTTCCTGTCGGACGTGCGGGCGGAGCTGGACGCGGCGGCGGCCTCGGGGCTGCGCACCACGTGTGTCATGCGGGGCGAGGGCCCCGAGGTGGACCCGGGGCCGCACCCGGTGGCGCGCTCGTTCGACGACCTCGCGGTGTGAGCGCCGGCTCAGCGTTTGGCGCGGGGCACGGTGGGCGGGCGGGGCAACTGGTAGGGGGACCGCCGGAAGGGCCAGTCCTCGTGGGTCACTTCCTCGAACGAGAGGGCGCTTTCCATGTAGTCCATGCCGTACACCACCACGGTGGGCGCGGCGGTGAGGAAGAGCTCCAACTGGCGGGGGATGCCCCAATCGGGTTGGGTCTGCTCCTCGTGCCGCCAGACGTCCGCCGCGTCCTTCCAGGCGCGTTCGGCGTCCGTGGGGTCGTGGAGGGGGAGGGTGAGCTTGCCCGCGAGGGGAGGACAGAAGGGGGGTGGTTGCTCGTACAGGTCGTCGATCTCCCGACCACAATGGCTACAGCGAACCCTGTCGTTGGAGTTGTAGCCGCAGGAGGCACAGAAGAACTGTTCGCCGCTCATGACTTGGCCTCCCGAGAGAACGGCGGATGGGGTTGGAGTGCCCCGGTTTCCACTGTGGCTGGAATCCAGGGGGACGCGAGGACGACGAAGTGATGTGCGCGGGCCAGGGTTGGGCTAGAGGGGGCGTCCTATGACCGCCTCTCCTCCCTCGTCGACCTCCATTCCCTCGGTGCCACAAGCACCCGATGGCCGCAAGCGCGTGGCCGCGCTGGCGGTGGGGGCGTTGGGCATCGTCTTCGGGGACATCGGAACCAGCCCGCTGTACGCCCTGCGCGAGTGCTTCACGGGGGACCACGGCGTGGCGCCCACGCACGACAACGTGCTCGGGGTCCTGTCGCTCATCTTCTGGGCGCTCATCGTCGTGGTGTCGGTGAAGTACGTGGTGTTCGTGATGCGGGCGGACAACCGGGGCGAGGGCGGCATCCTCGCGCTCATGGCGCTCGCCATGCAGCGCAAGCGGGGCGAGGAGGTGAAGGTGCGCCCGGTGGTCGTCACCCTGGGCCTGTTTGGCGCGGCGCTGCTCTACGGCGACGGCCTCATCACCCCGGCCATCTCCGTGCTCAGCGCGGTGGAGGGCCTGAGCGTGGCCACGCCCCTGTTCGAGGACTACATCCGGCCGCTGGCCATCGTCATCCTGGTGGGCCTGTTCCTGCTGCAGCGCCGGGGCACGGCGGGCATTGGCGCCATCTTCGGGCCCTTCATGGTGGTGTGGTTCGTGGCGCTCGCGGTGCTGGGCCTCAAGGAACTGGTGCAGACGCCGGCGGTGCTCGGCGCGCTGTCGCCGACCATGGGCGTGCGCTTCTTCCTGGAGAACCGGGGCCATGGCTTCCTGGTGCTCGGCGGCGTGTTCCTGTCGGTGACGGGCGGCGAGGCGCTCTACGCGGACATGGGCCACTTCGGCGTGCGGCCCATCAAGTGGGCGTGGTTCTCGCTGGTGCTGCCCGCGCTGATGCTCAACTACATGGGGCAGGGGGCGCTGCTGTTGCGCGATCCGCACACCGCGCGCAATCCCTTCTTCCTCCTGGCGCCGGACTGGGCGCTCTACCCGCTGGTGGTGCTCGCCACGGGCGCGGCGGTGATCGCCGCCCAGGCGCTCATCTCCGGGGCGTTCTCCATCACCCAGCAGGCCATCCAGCTCGGCTACACGCCGCGCCTGGAGGTGGTGCACACCTCGGCCGAGGCCCAGGGGCAGATCTACCTGCCGGGCGTCAACTGGGCCTTGCTCGTGGGCATCATCCTCCTGGTGATGGGCTTCAAGTCCTCCACCAACCTGGCGGCGGCGTACGGCATCGCGGTGACGACGACCATGACCATCACCACGGTGCTCGCCTACGTGGTGGCGCGCGAGCGCTGGAACGTGTCGCGCGCGGTGGCGCTGCCCATCGCGGGCGTGTTCCTGCTGGTGGACCTGTCCTTCTTCGGAGCCAACGCGGTGAAGATCGCCGCGGGCGGCTGGTTCCCGCTGGTGCTGGCGCTGTGCGTCTTCACCCTGATGACGACGTGGAAGCGCGGCCGCGACATCCTGGCCACGCGCCTGCGCACGAGCAGCATGCCCTTGCAGCAGCTGCTCGGCAGCTTCGGGGACCATCCGCCGGTGCGCGTGCCGGGCACGGCCATCTTCATGACGGGCAACCCCGAGGGCACGCCGCCCGCGCTCCTGCACAACCTCAAGCACAACAAGGTCATCCACGAGCAGGTGATGCTGCTGACCATCGCGTCCGAGGACGTGCCGCACGTGCCGCCCGAGGAGCGCGTGGAGGTCATCCGGCTGGAGGAGGGCTTCGTGCGGGTGATTAGCCGCTACGGCTTCATGGAGAACCCGAGCATCCCGGACATCCTCAAGCGGGGGCGCGAGAAGGGGCTGCAGTTCAACCTGATGAGCACGTCCTTCTTCCTGGGCCGCGAGACGCTCATCCCGAGCAAGAAGCCCGGCATGGCCATGTGGCGCGAGGCCCTGTTCGCGTGGATGAGCCGCAATGCCCGCAGCGCGACGTCCTATTTCCGCATCCCGCCCAACCGTGTGGTGGAATTGGGCGCGCAGGTGGAACTGTAGCCTCCGGTTTCGAGTAACCCCCGTCCTCCGGCGCCTAGCCTCCCCCGCGTGAGCGGGGTCGAGGCCGCCGTTAACCCAAGGCTCGATTGACATGACCTCAGAAGTCATGTCCAACTGAGGGGATGAGCGTCGGTCAGGCCACCCCGGAGAAGCTGAGGCAGGCGATTGTTCGGGCCTTCCACGAGGAGGACATGAGCTACGCGCGCATCGCCCACCTGCTGGGCGTAGCGCAAGCCACGGTCAGCCGAGTCCTTCGGCTGCATCGGGAGACGGGCGACGTCACGCCCCGGCCGCGAGGGGGTGGCAATTTCTCGCCTCTGCGAGGGGCGGTGGCCGAGCAACTCAAGCGCTTGGTGCGCGAGCGCCCGGGGGCCACCGTGCGGGAGTTGCTCCGCGAGCTGAAGGCGCGCACGGGCGTCGTCACCAGCCGCCCCTCGCTTCAGCGCGCCCTGCACCGGCTGGGTTTCTCACACAAAAAAAGTCCCTCGTCGCCACCGAGCGTGACGCGCCCCCCAACCTCTGGCGTCGTAGGATTATCGCCGCCCTGCTGTGCCTCGTGGATGCCCGTCGACTCGTCTTCCTGGACGAGTCCTTCTGCAACACCTGCATGACGCGCGAGTACGGCTGGGCCCCCGTGGGTGAGCGCGCCGTGGGTCTGCGTCCGGGCGGCTGGTGGACGAGCCTGACCCTGATAGGTGCCATCCGCCTGGACAGCCGCCCCAAGCTGATGACGCACCGCGGAGCCGTCAACGGTGCTGTCTTCCTGAGCTTCGTGCGTGAGCGGCTCTGCCCGTGGCTCAGGCCCGGAGACATCGTGCTGATGGACAACCTGGGCGCCCACAAGGTGCGGGGCGTACGCCAGGCCATCGCGGCCGTGGGCGCCTGCGTGGTGTACCTGCCCACCTACAGCCCTGACTTCAACCCCATCGAGCTGTGGTGGGCGGACCTCAAGCGGCATCTGCGCCGCCTTGAGCCTCGCGCTTTGGCTGACCTGCGCCAGACCGTGCGGCGGCTTCGCGCCTCAACTTCCCTCGCGAAGCTCTCCGCCTGGTTCCGCCACTGCCTTTCCTTCCCTCAGCTCAACTGATCTCGGCGTTAGCGTGGGGTTGTGTGCTCTCGCCCATGACATCACCCTGCGCGTGGTGTGCAGCGTCCGGCGTGAGCCGGGCTGTCGCTCGAGGGTGCACGCTCCGCTGATGCCTCGCCTCAATGCAAAATTGAAGCAATCCTGGAAGACGAGAAATACTGCATAGAGGGCCTGCGGCACGACTCTTCAGTAGCGAACGATGAATTCGATACTGAAAAGATGGAGCCGCTGCGCGGACAGGGGTTCCTCAGCGCCCATGTCTTTGAACTGGTTGTGGAGCGGTTTGACTGGGGGTGCCGTTCGTGCGGCGAGCCGTCTGTTCCTGCCCGTGGTTTTCGGTGGGCCCATCGACGTACAAGCGGACAAGACCGTACCAATCAGGGCAATAGGATGGCGTTCATGGGGATTGAGGCGCCACGACTCTCTTGCATGGTGGGGGGTGTTGGCGCTTGGGTGGAGTCTAGGGTGTAATGAAATTCAGGCGCCCATGGTGCCTCGTCCTCCCGTACCGGACGATTACTTCGCTCCGCTCCACAATGCACCGCCGAAGACTCGTATTCCAGGCGAGTACATTGTCGTCTTTGTTCCGGGATTGCCGGAGGCCGCCACGGAGTCGGTCTCGGATTGGGTGTCGCAGGCTGGAGGACCCAATCGACTGCTGTACCAGTACGCGGTTGTGTCTGGCTTCGCTACGCACCTGGACGACATGGCCCTGGATTGGATTCGCCGCAATCCATATGTGGCCTATGTCGAGGAAAGTCAGTTCTTCGAGCTGGCCGCCGTGTCGGAGAGCCCTGCGTGGGGCGTAGACAGGGTGGATCAGCGGAGCGGACGGGATGGACTGTACAACGATCACGGCCGGACTGGCGCTGGCGTCCACCTGTATGTCTTGGATACTGGAATCAATACGAAGCACACTGAGTTCACGGGCCGACTTGATGGAGGATTTACAGCCATCAACGACGGTCTGGGCGTCGAAGACTGCAACGGCCATGGCACGCACGTGAGTAGTTCCGCGGCGGGAACGGCTTATGGCATGGCCAATCAGACGCTTGTCCATCCAGTGCGCGTATTGGACTGTCAGGGGAGGGGCTCCTTGTCTGGCGTCCTTGCTGGAGTGGACTTCGTTCATCGTGATTGTCTGGCTAAGAGACTGTGCGTCGCAAACATGAGCGTGACCGGTGCGGTGAGCGTTGCACTGAATCAGTCCCTGGAAAATGCGGTGACGCGGGGCGTTACATTTGTGGCCGCTGCGGGTAACGAGGACCGTGATGCGTGCGAGAACTCGCCTGCGGGCGCGGCGAACGTTATCACCGTCGCCGCCATTGACGAAGAGGACAGGCGCGCCAGCTTCTCGAATTGGGGAAGCTGTGTAGACATTTTTGCTCCAGGGACAGACATTCTTGGCGCCTGGATTGGTGATTCCGCGTCTACTCGGTCACTGAGTGGTACGTCCATGGCGAGCGCACACGTCGCTGGAACTTCGGCGCTGTACTTGAGTGCCTACCTGGACGCGACTCCTGCTCATGTCAGGTCCGGACTCCAGGATTCTGCCAGCCTTTACTGTGTGGGTGACCCCAAGGGAATTCCTAATGTATTGCTCTTCAGTGACCTGAGCCAGGGCAATGACTACTGCGGACTCACGGAGAAGCGCATGCCTGGGTCTTGGTGAGATCACGTGCTGGATGTGGCGGCTTTGTTGTGTGCGTATCAGGACGCGCTGTTGATTGTGGTGTGAGAACACGGTCGTCTGATTGTTGATCAAGAGAGGCAAGGGGATGATGCGAAATCGGAGCTACCTGTTGGGCGCGGTAGGTGTCACGTGTTTGAGTCTGCTTGCTTCCTGTCGAGCAAATACGGATGAGGCGGCGCAATCTGCGGCTCAGGGCTACAGCGAGAAATCACTCGGCGATTATGGCCGACTGACTCCGTCGGAATACTCGCTGTACATGGCTGATCAGCGCTACGTGCATTCACTGACCCGGCCGGACGTGCGTATTCGTTTGAACTTCGCGGACCCCCAACAGCACCGGTTCGCCATGGCTCGGCTCAAGCTCGCGGGTAAGACGCCAGAGAACTCACCACAATTGTTCCAGTCCGTGGAGGAGCGGCGCCAACTCCACTTGGCCAAAGGTTACAAGACGGGCCTCCTGCCCCAGCAGGACCAGGGGCTCTCCCAAGCATCGGATCTTCAAGAGATGCACTTCATTTCGGCGGCAAGCGCGGGGAGTGATCCGAGCCGTCCGAACGAGGGCGCGGGCTCCGCGAGTTCCACCTACCCACGCGGCGCATATTACACGTACGTGGACGTGAGCTATACCGACGCTGGCGGTTTTCCCCTGGGCGACCTATCTCAGACGGAGGATTTCAACAACGGCAAGAATACTGTGGCGAATGCCGTTAGCTATTTGGACCGGACCCGTGGTCGTCTGTATCGAGTTTCGTCCTACAAGATGGAGGACTCGGTGACTGGCTTCACGGACTCGTTCGTCTACTCCGAGATTGGAAGCGCCGCCCCCTCCGTTGGTCCTCCGAAATGGTATGATCTGATCGTCGATCACCCCGTCGATCTCAAGAACCTCGACAACAAGAACACCATTTTTGTGTGTCTGGACCGGGGAGGGGACGATTGCGACTACCGTGTGCCTCCTACGGAGGCTCACATGGTGGTGATGCCTTTCAAGGGCTCGGTGCGGGTGCAGAAGGAGCACCTGTTCGATGTACGGAAGATCCAGGCGATTCGAGACGATCTGAACGCGAACCGTCATCGGGATGACGCAGGATCCATCCGGCTGATCTTCACTCCGACGGGGGGGGGGTGTGAATTCATCGAGCCCAATACCCTGCACGCGGGCATGAAGCAGTTTTGGAATAGTGTTCGTGTGGACGAGGGACAAAGTCGGTTCTCGTGGGACCTTTCGGGCATCAATCCCGTGTATTTTGGCAAGGGCTGCCGCCTGACGGGCGAAGACATCAAGATGGTGGCGATTATCAAACTGCCATTCGTCGGGGCGACGAACTCAAGCACGGAGTACAGTTCGTCCATTACCTTGTCCAACGATGCCCTGATTCGTCGGGATTATTCGTTCAAGAAGATGGCCATCCTCAACAGCTGTCTCGCCGAAGGCACGATGATTGAGCTGGCCTCAGGGGAGGCGGCGGCCATCGAGTCTGTGCAGTCAGGCGCGTTGATCTCCAACTCGGCGCGGTCCTCGCTGACGGTCATGGACAAGTCGAGCGGTATAGAGCGCTCCCCTATGGTTCGTATCAAGGACGAGGCTGCGCGCGTCCTTTCGATGACCGAGATGCATCCCATCCAGGTCGTGGCCCGTGGAATGGTTCAGGCCAAGGATCTGCGCAAGGGGGACGTTGTCATGACGAAGACCGGGCCCAGTAAGCTGGTGCTTGTGGAGCGTCATGCGTACACCGGCAAGGTGTTCAATCTCAGGTTGGGGACCGCCGACGAGAAGAAGGCCCTCTCGGACGAGCAGACCGTGATGTACGCCAATGGCTTCCTGGTGGGCGATAGTCAAATCCAGACGAAGTACGAGTTCATGGCGCAATCGCCCCGTACGCAAGGTGACGTGCTGGCCTTGCTGCCCGCGAAGTGGCATCGGGACTACCTGTTGTCTGTCGGGAAGCGGTAGGCCACCGGGAGCGCTCATCCGTGGGCGCTCCGGTCCTCAAGAAAACCGTTTGGCCATCCGGTGCTGTCCTGCCGGATGGCCAATTTTATTTCTATTCACGCTCTTCGCTCAAGCCGTCCTGAGTGTTTGGTTGTCATGGAGTCGAGACGATGAAGTCGACAAGACTGACTGTTTTCTGGATTGCGTTGTGCGCGGTAGCCGCATGTGACAGCCCAGGCCGTTCGGAGCCGGGAGCGCGTAGTGGATCCAATACCGCTGCCGTCTCCAAGCGGAGGGCTTTTGCAAGCAACAACCTGGTCGTCGAGGCGGACGGTGCCTCGCGGACGGCGGTAGATGCTCTGAACGTGGCCGCGGCCTTGGACATTCCGAAGGAACTGATTGCCAGTGCGCGGCTCGTGAGCTCGGACGCGCGAGCGACAATCATTGCTGATAATTACGGTGTCATCAAGCCGCGCAAGGGGACGTCATTGGCCGTGCTGAGTACAGGCCTCGTCATGAATGACGGAGCACTACCCGAACCAGGAACGGACTTCGCGCCCAGTGGGTTCGATGGCGATGCCGTGACGCTCGAACTCAAGCTCAATGTGCCCAAGGGGAGTCACCGCATTTCTTTCGACTACCACTTCTTGAGCGCGGAATCTCCCGAATACGTCGGATCTGACTATAATGACGCGTTCAGTGTGAATCTGACGGATGCGAATGGGCGCAGGCAAGTCGCGTATGCCTCGGTGGACAGTTCATTTTTCTATGATGTTTCCGAGACAAGAGCAGGGGGAACCGGGTTCGAGTTCTTGATGGCTGATGATCCTCAAGGTCTTGACTCGTTTCCTCCAAATTATCTACCTCAAATCCAGATCTTCGCGGACGCGGGGATGACGGGTTTGCAGAAGGCAAACTTCAAGGTCGAGAGCACCGGTGTCGTCACGCTGGTTTTCGATATCCGCGACTCGGGTGACGGACTCCTGGATTCCACGGTGGTGCTCGATAACTTCACCCTCTCGGTCATTGAAGCCGTGAATCCGAATCCGGAACTGATTGATGTCACGACGGGACACACTTTTTCAGATGTGAGGCGTCTGGTGGGAAAGGGCAAGCCCGTGAGCGAGGTCGCAGCCGATGGAGTGTCGGAAATACTTCTTCGCGTCGAGGTTCCAGGCCCTGGCCTAGTCGAGTTCTCCTTGCCCGAAATCGGAGGCACGCAGAGTGGGACGCTTGTCGATGTCGGCAGGACCAGTCCCGCGGACACTCGGGTGAACGTGCCTGCCACTCCAGTGGGGGCCCAGTACTTTGCGTTCGCGGTGTACACCAGTCCCGAGGACTTCTGTAATAGCCCGGAAGGAGAGTGCGCGCAGAAGTCGAGGCGGGACGTGAACATCGTGGCGCGGTACTTCGATGCGGAGCCTCCCACGGTAATGGCTTTCGAAGGCGTCTTGGCTTTGTCCGTGATTCGTCCTCCGGTGGTCATCGTTCCTGATGTCTGGGCGGGCTGCGTCTCGTGGAAGAATGTTTTTCCTCTTTTCGTGGACGAGCACAATCGCTTCGCGGTGTCTTGCGCGGACTATCGTGAGGACAATTCCGAAAGTCTGCACTCGCCCTTGAACCAATCCGTTGTCCGCGATGCGATACGGGATGCGTTGTTGGACATGCGCTTGGCGGGGGCCGCGGTGAGTCAGGTGGACGTCATCGCTCATGGTGCTGGAGGTTTGCTCGTCCGAAAGTTTGTTGACTCCGAGGAGTACCGTGCGCGCGATAATTTCAAGACGGGGTATGTGAATCGGTTCATTTCCGTGAACACGCCGCACTTGGGGATGCGATTAGCCAGCGCGATCGTGGATATGCGCAATGCGGTTCAAGATGCTGACAGGCGGGGGGTGGAGGATTTGGTTGACTGGGAAGACATTCGGGATGGTTTGGTCATCTCTAGGATCGGTATCGAGGAGGGGTCGGCGGTAGATGATCTGGCGTTGGGGAGCGCTTATGTCAGAAGCATTGGCCAGACGAGTATCCCTTCTCACTTGATGGTGAGCACGAAGGGCAAAGTGGGATCGCTTTCGTTCGATAATGCTCTGCAGTGGGGCTATGTCCCGGACCGGCTGAAGCCCTTGTATGCCAGCATGAGTGTCTACCACCCCTACGCCAAGTCCGAGTTGGGGGTGAAGGACAGCGATTTCGTTTTTGGCCTGAAGAGCAAGGTCTTTTGTGATGACGATTTCGACATGTTCGTGTCCGAGTCTGAGCAGAAGGGTGGAAATACGGCTGACAAGTTCAGCAATTTCATCGAGACATTCAATTTGGCGACACCGCGCAACAGCCTCACGGCCCACCATTTGGCTCCGTTCGAGCGGGCTCATACCTCGCGGTTCGTCGAATTGTTGAACAGTCAGGCGGGGGGCAATCAGTTCACTCCGTTCCTCGAGAGCCCGGCTCGTGTGAGCGTGGACTATGGTTGTTTCAAGACGAAGGGCGCTCCGGTTCTGTCGTCGGCAAATGGTTCACAGCGGGGTGGTCTTCCCGTTTTGGGTCATGAGGGCTTGAGGTCTTCGGCTGATGTCGGAAGCGGAATCAGTGCGTTTCAGTCTTTGCTGCGTCGCGGCTTGGCCATCAGCACGCCATCGGTGAGGGCGCCTGTTGCTCCCGGTGAGCGTGTGACGATCTCCGTGACTCCGACTGGAGGATTCAATCCTTCGCTGGTGTACATCGTGGCGGCGGGACAAACGCTCTACCTCGAACAGGCACCTTTTGTTTTCGAATGGGTGGTTCCTTCGTCGGTAGTTGGTGCTGCTGATCTTGTCGCGGTGGGCATTGGTGATGGGGGCGAGTTGTTAAGGTCGGAGCGAATCTCCCTTTCTGTGGACCTCAAGACGCCGTTGGTGGCCGTCGAGGTGCTCAACAAAGACGTGCTCCTTTTACCCAAAGCTGAGCGACGACTGCGCGTGCTTGGCGTCTATGCGGATGGCGTCCGTCGAGACATCTCTTCTCCTATTCATGGAACTGTGTATTCTAGTTCCAATACGGAGGTCGTAGCGGTGACGGGCGATGGCATTGTGCGCGGGGAGCGCCCTGGGGTCGCAACGATTGCCATTCGCAATGGTGCGGTCTTCACGAGCATCTCGGTGTACGTCGAGGCACACGATGTTCCCGAGGGCGGCGGGGACGGTGATGGCGAATGCATTCAGATCCGCCTCGGCGACTACAACCTGTTTGTCCTCAAGGACTTTCTTCAGGGGCACTATGTCCAGGGCCGGGTCGCGGCGGGCGGCAACATCGTTCTCGATGACTTCTCCGTGGGTAGATCGCTTCCGGATACGGACATCTCCAATGTACTGGTCGGGGGCGGAGACATCTCGCTCTCACGCGGTGGTGTGTGGGGAGATGTCCGGTATGGCGGCCGTTTCTCCGCGAATGACTCGGTCAACTTCCTTCGCGGTACGGTCTCGTCAGGAAGGCCAGTTGACTTCGAGGCCAGGGAGACGTTGTTGAAGACTCTCTCATCTCGTCTCTCCGCGCTCTCCGTGAACGGGACGGTGGAACTCTCCTGGGGTGCCATCTTGTTGAAGGGAACCTCCTCCGAGGTCAACGTCTTCAACCTGGAGGGCACTCTGCTTCCAGGCTCGACATTGATTCGTATTGAAGCGCCGGCGGGCTCGCTGGCGGTCATCAACGTTCGGGGAACGGCGGTGTCCTTTTCCAACCTGGGACAGGATCTGGTGGGAGGGATCGATGCGAAGGGCGTTCTCTTCAACTTCCCGGAGGCAACATCGTTGACCACCTCGAGTTACAGCTTCCAGGGCACCGTGCTTGCGCCCACGGCGGATGTGTCCTTCACGGATGGTGTCTGGGAGGGCGGTCTCTACGCGCGTTCCCTCACGGGAGACAACGCCTCGGGCCATCTCAACCCGCTGCGCGAGCGGGACATTTGCCGGTAAGCATCGGAGTACTCGCGAAGTAGGCGTGCCCCTCCGGGACCCTAGCTCCTCCCGGAGGAGCCGCCGTTGTCTTGACGACTGCCGCGCGCTCCCTCGACCGTGTTGTGTCAGTATCTGTCGGATAGCGGATGGTTCTCGGGAAGAATCAGCGCTCGCCCCCTCGCCGGGCGGGTCGGGAGTTCCTACTGATGGCCCCCAGCCCGTGGGCATTTGTTTGCCCACGTTGGGGAAAACCATGCTCCGACCGACTCCGCCCGCCCGTTCTCCGCGTCTCCGCCCCTGGCTGGGGATGTCGGTGTCCCTGCTGACATTCGTGAGCACCGCGAGCGGCTGCGGGGGCTACTACTATTACGACGAGCCCACCGAGGTGTACCCCTCGAAGCCCCCGGGCCATGGGCACTCGCCGGTGCCGGGCAAGGACGATGGGACCTCCTCGGGCGGCCGTCCCGGTCCCACGACGCCCACGACCCCGCCGACGACGCCCCCCACGACCCCGCCGACGACGCCCGCGCGCGGCGGCTTCGTGGTGGTGACGGGCGATGACGCGGACGACCTCTGGCACTGCGAGGGCGCGCTGTGTGGCGGCCTCTACCCCGCGCTGTTCAAGGACGCGCTCAAGCGCTCGCGCTCGGGGGGCAAGGGCATCCTCGCCATCGGCGTGAACGACCGCCAGGCGCTCATCGCCTTCAACAGTTGGAACGACCCGGCCCAGGGCGGCCCCGGCGCCCAGGTCACCCACGCGCGCTCCACCGAGGACATCTCCCGGGTGGACTTCGCCCAGTACGCCTTCGTCTACCTGCCCTCGGCGGGGGAGCACACCCTGGGCGGCCTGTCCGTGCGGCAGATCGCCACCCTCAACGAGCGCCAGGCGGACCTGGCGCGCTTCGTCAACGAGAAGGGCGGCTCGCTGCTCGCTCTCACCCAGGCGGGCGTGGAGGGCGGCTGGGGCTTCCTGCCGGTGCCGCTCACCACCGTGGACACTTCCTTCGACATCGCCGAGCCCACTGCGGCGCTCCAGGCCTTCGTGCCCACGCTGACGGCGGTGGACTTGAGCCACAAGTCCTTCCACAACGTCTTCACCGGTCCGAGCGGCTACTCGGGCCTGCAGGTGCTCGCCGTCAACGACGAGGCCTACCACCCGCACGTGGGCCAGCCGGTGATGCTCGGTGGCACCTCGGTGGTGCTCTCGGCCGAGGACTGCGCGGACGGCAAGGACAACGATGGCGATGGCCAGGTGGACTGGGACGACACGGACTGCCACGTGTGCGGCAACGGGCACGTGGACCCGGGCGAGGCGTGTGACGACGGCAACACGGTGAGCGGGGATGGCTGCAGCGCCACGTGCACCCAGGAGAACCGGGCGCCGGTGGCCACGTGCCAGGACGTCTCGGTGTGCACGGACCCGGGCGTGTGCGTGGCCACGAGCCCGAGCGGCATGGCCACGGCGGTGGACCCGGACGGGGACTCCATCTCCTGGGACGCGCACCCGGTGGGCCCCTACGCGCCGGGCACGCACGGCGTCTGCGTCACCGCGTCGGATGGCCGGAAGCAGGACTCGTGCTGGTCCAACGTGACGGTGCGCGACTGCGAGGCCCCGGCGCTCACGTGCCCCGCGTCCTTCCAGGTGGAGTGCACGTCCGAGGGCGTCGCGCTGGTGCAGCCGCCCGAGGCGACGGCCCGGGACAACTGCGGCGCGGCCCCGGTGGCGCCGCCCAAGGCGGGCGCGCTGCCGGTGGGCTCGCACACGCTCACCTATACGGCGACGGATGCGTCCGGCAACACCGCCACGTGCTCGACCCAGGCCGTGGTGGTGGACACCAAGGCGCCCGCCGTGTCGTGCCCGGAGTCCGTCCTGGCCGAGTGCACCGGCCGCAACTCCGCCTGGGTGACGCCCGGCGCGGCGAAGGGCTCGGACACGTGCTCCCCGGTGACGCTCGCGGGCCCCGCGGCGGACTTCTACCCGCTGGGCACGAGCACCGTGAGCTACACGGCCCGGGACGCCTCGGGCAACGCGTCCACGTGCACCTCCACCATCCAGGTGGTGGACGTGACGCCGCCCGCCGTCACCCTCACGCCGCCCGCGCCCCTGTGGCCGGTGAGCGGCGACTACCACACGGTGCGGCTCGAGGACTGCATCACCGTGTACGACCGGTGCAGCGGCGGGCTCACCCAGACGGGCGCCTCGGCGTCCATCTCCTGCGTGGCCTCGGACGAGGCCCAGGGCGCGGGCGCGCCGGACATCGTCTTCCTGGACGCCACCACCGTGAAGGTGAAGGTGGACCGGGCCGCCGCGGGCAATGGCCGGGTGTACTCGCTGCACTTCGAGGTGCAGGACGCGGCGGGCAACCGCACCCGGGGCATCTGCCCGGTGGGGGTGCCGGTGGAGCGCGGCGCGCCCGCGACCGACAGCGGCGAGCAGTGGCGCACCTGCCTGGGCGCGGACGACGCCACGCGCGCCTGGAAGCCCGTGCTGTCGCGGGGGCCGTGAGACGGGCCCCCGCCCGGGGGACTCAGGGCCTCAGGGCTCGCCGTCGAGCAGCAGCGGGGTGAAGCCCGCCGCGTCGCACGAGGCGAGCACGTAGCGGATGCCGGCGCGCTCCCCGGTGAAGCCCGCCGGGATGCCGCCGGCGTGCAGGTGTCCGTAGACACAGACCTTGGGGTTCCACGCCTCGATGGGCCCGGTGAAGGCGGTGGGCTTCTCGTTGGCGTACAGGGGGGGGAAATGCACGGCCACCACGCGGGTGAGCGGCGTCGGGCTCTCCTTTTCCTTCTTCTCCGCGTCGGCGATGGAGGTGGCCAGCCGCCGCGTCTCGCGCTCCACGTAGCCCGCGTCCCCGCCCTCGTCGCCCATCTCCCCGCCGGGCATGGGGGGCGCCTCGGGAGCCGTCCACAGCCGCGTGCCGGCGATCACCCACCGGCCGATGACGACGGCGCTGTTGTGCAGGAAGTTCTCGATCGTCTTGTACGGCTCGAGCAGCCGACGCAGCTTGGCGGCCGAGTCCCCCCACCAGTAGTCGTGGTTGCCGCGCACGAGCACCTTGCGCCCCGGCCGCTCGTCCAGCCACTTGAGGTCCTCCAGCACCTCGTTGGGCCGGGTGGCCCAGGAGATGTCGCCCACCACCAGCACCACGTCCTCGGGGCGCACCTTCTCGTCCCAGGCGCGCTGCAGCGGCAGCGGGTGCTCCGTCCAGCCGAAGCGGTGCATGTCCTTGTTGCGGGTGGAGGGCAGGTGGGTGTCGCCGATGGCGAAGAGACGCATGCCCTCCTCCTAACCCAACCCGTCCTCGCGCGGTGGCCCGGTCGCCTTTTCCGGGCTCTCCCCTGACTGCTTGGCATTCCAATTAAGGCGGACTTTTCCTGTAGTGACAGAAAATGTATGGTGTCGCGTTTCATTCCCTCCGCTGTCCCCCCGCCGAGCAAGGAGTCTCCCATGCGTCCGTTCCGTCAACCGTTGGTGGCCGCCACCCTGGCCCTGTCCCTGGCCGCCTGTGGTCCGCAGGAGACCTCGCAGCCCGCCGTGTCCGCCCCCGTGGAGGACACGCGCACCCCCGCGCAGCGCGAGGCCGAGCGCACGCCGTACGCGCTGGACGCGGCGTTCGCCCGCGCGGGCCAGGACTTCGGGGTGCCGGCGGACCTGCTCAAGGCCATCGCCCACGCCGAGACGCGCTTCGAGATGATCCAGGGGCACGAGGAGTTTCCCGGTATGCCGGCGGCCTCGGGCCTGATGGCGCTGCGCGGGGAGAACCTGGTGGAGGGCGCGCGCCTGGCGGGCGTGAGCGTGGAGGCGGCGCGCACCGAGCCCGAGGCGAACATCCGGGCGGCCGCGGCGCTGCTAGGCGCGTGGGCCCAGGCCGAGGGCATCGCGCGCGAGGACGTGGGCGCGTGGGCGCCGGTGGTGGTGCGGCTCAGTGGCATCACCCACCCCGAGGCCCAGGCGCAGTACGTGCACCGCAACGTGTACGGGGTGATGCGCGAGGGCGTGGTGGCCCAGACGCCGGCCGGTGACGTGGCGGTGTCGCTGATGCCCAGCCAGGTGCAGGCCCAGTTCGCCTCGCCGAGCGTGCGCGCCCAGGCGGCGGGCCCGGACTACGCGGCGGCCATCTGGCGCGAGTCGCTCAACTACAACGCCCGCCCCACGGGCGCGGGCGGCGGCGTGCAGGTCGTGGTCATCCACACCTGCGAGAGCAGCTACGCGAGCTGCTGGAGCTGGCTGGTCAACAAGGACTCGGGGGTGAGCGCGCACTACGTGGTGAACGAGAGCGGCTCGGAGATCTCCCAGCTGGTGAGCGAGGCGAGCCGTGGCTGGCACGTGGGCGCCACCTACGTGAGCTCGCTCAACGGCGACCAGATGACGCACCTGGAGGGCACGTCGGTGAACAACTTCGCCGTGGGCATCGAGCACGGCGGCTCGGCGAGCCAGACGAGCTTCCCGGCGGGACAGATCGAGGCCTCGGCCAAGCTCACCTGCGACATCACCCGGGACAACGCCGTGCCGCGCGACGCCTTCCACATCGTGGGCCACGGCAAGCTGCAGCCCTACAACCGCACGGACCCGGGCGCCAACTGGCCCTGGACGCAGTACATCGCGCGGGTGAAGGAAATCTGTGGTGATCCGCTCATCGTCGACAGCGACAACGCCTTCAACGACGCCGCCCGCGCCAGCTTCACCGTGCCGTCCACCTGGACGGGCTCCTCCGGCACGGCGGGCTACTACGGCTCGGGCTACTTCTTCGGCAACACCGCGAGCGGCGCCACGGACCCGGCCGTGTTCTCCTTCTACTCGGCCACCGCGGGCACCAAGACGATCGACGCCTGGTGGACCCAGGGCACCAACCGCTCGGCGGCGGCCCCGTTCGAGTTCGTCAACGCCGCGGGCACGCTCGTGAAGACCGTGAAGGCCAACCAGCAGACCGGCGGCGGCGTCTGGAACACCCTGGGGACGTTCACCGTCACCGTGGGCTGGAACAAGGTGCGCCTGAGCCGCAACACCACCACGGGCTTCGTGGTCATGGCCGACGCCATCCGCGTGCGCTAGTTCCCCACACGCGGTGACGCTCACGCGGGGCGGTTCTCCTCGGGGTCCGAGGGCGAACCGCCCCGTTGTCATTTTCCTCTCCAAAAATCACTTTCCGAGAAAAACTGGCTTCCCTTGGGATCTCGGACAAGGCATTTTGAGCTCCTCTCGCCCCCAGGAGGGGGCCGAGCCGCCGTCCAATCCCCCAGAGGAGTGCTCGTATGCGCCCGTTCCGTCAGCCACTCGTGGCCGCCACCCTGGCCTTGTCCCTGGCCGCCTGTGGTCCGCAGGAGTCCAAGGAAACCGCTGCTCCCGCCGCCGTCGAGGACGCGCGCACGCCCGCGCAGATCGAGGCCCAGCGCACGCCGTACGAGCTGGACGCGGCGTTCGCCCGCGCGGGACAGGACTTCGGGGTGCCGGCGGACCTGCTCAAGGCCATCGCCCACGCCGAGACGCGCTTCGAGATGATCCAGGGCCACGAGGAGTTCCCCGGCATGCCGGCGGCCTCGGGCCTGATGGCGCTGCGCGGGGAGAACCTGGTGGAGGGCGCGCGTCTGGCGGGCGTGAGCGTGGAGCAGGCGCGCACCGAGCCCGAGGCGAACATCCGGGCGGCCGCGGCGCTGCTGGGCTCGTGGGCGCAGGCCGAGGGCATCGCGCGTGAGGACGTGGGCGCGTGGGCGCCGGTGGTGGTGAAGCTCAGCGGCATCTCGAACCCCGAGGCCCAGGCGCAGTACGTGCACCGCAGCGTGTACGGGGTGATGCGCGAGGGCGTGGTGGCCCAGACGCCGGCCGGTGACGTGGCGGTGTCGCTGATGCCCAGCGCGGTGCAGGCGAAGTTCGCCTCGCCGAGCGTGCACGCCATGGCGGCGGGCCCGGACTACGCGGCGTCCATCTGGCGCGCCTCGCCCAACTACAACGCCCGCCCCACGGGCTCGGGCGGCGGCGTGCAGATGGTGGTCATCCACACCTGCGAGGGCACCTACTCGAGCTGCTGGAGCTGGCTGACCAACACGGCCTCGGGCGTGAGCGCGCACTACGTGGTGAACGAGAGCGGCTCGGAGATCTCCCAGCTGGTGCGCGAGGCGAGCCGCGGCTGGCACGTGGGCGCCACGTACGACCCGAGCCTCAACGGCGGGGCGGAGGCCGGGCTCAAGGGCACGTCGGTGAACAACTTCTCGGTGGGCATCGAGCACGGCGGCTCGGCGAGCCAGTCGAGCTTCCCGTCGGGGCAGATCGAGGCCTCGGCCAAGCTCACCTGCAACATCACCAAGGACAACGGCGTCCCCGTCGACAGCTACCACATCGTGGCGCACGGCAAGCTGCAGCCCGCGAGCCGCACGGACCCGGGCGCCAACTGGCCCTGGAGCTCCTACCTCTCCAAGGTGAAGGGCTACTGCGGCTCGGGCGGCACCACGCCTCCGCCGTCCACGGGCGGCCTCATCATCGACAGCAACAACAGCAACAACGACACGGCGCAGGGCTACATCGAGGTGTCGGCCAACTGGGTGTCGGCCACCTCGACGCCGGGCTACTACGGCTCGGGCTACTTCTTCGCCAACACGGCGCCGGTGTCGGACGCGGCGACGTTCTACGTGTACGCGGCCAGCGCGGGCACCAAGACGATCGACGCCTGGTGGACGGCGGGCACCAACCGCTCGGCCGCGGCGCCCTTCGTGTTCTTCAACGCCTCGGGCACCAAGGTGGGTGACTTCAAGGTGAACCAGCAGGCCAACGGCGGCACCTGGAACACCGTGGGCTCCTTCCCCGTCACCGCGGGCTGGAACAAGGTGCAGGTGAGCCGCTGGGCCGCGGACGGCTACGTCGTCATCGCGGACGCCATCCGCGTGCGGTAGTGGTGGGGCGTGATGACGCGTGAGCAGCGGAAGGGTCGGGGACGGGGAGGCGCGCGGCGATGGGCCGTGTGCGCCCTGGCCCTGGCCGGGTGCAGGGCGGGCGGGTGTGGTGCCTCCACGGGCCCCCTGTCCGAGTCGGAGCGCCGAGGGCTGCCCGGCGTCATCGCGTTCGTGTCGGAGCGGGCGCCCCAGAAGGATGTCTGGCTGGTGCGGCCCGCCACGGGCGAGCAGACCCAGCTCACGCGGGGCCCGGAGGACGAGTACCCCGCCGCGCCGTCTCCGGACGGCTCGGCGCTGTTGGTGGTGGCCGCGTCGGACACCCAGGGGCAGCACGTGGAGCAGCTGCGGCTGGTGCCCTTGGGCGGCGGCGCTCCGGTGGACGTGACGGCGCCGCGGGGCCGGGCGCGCAACCCGAGCTGGTCCCCGGACGGCGGCTGGTTCGTGGCCGAGTCGGACGCGGAGGGCTTCAGCGACGTGGTGCGGCAGGCGCCGCGCGCGGGCGCGGAGGTGGCGCGGCTGGCCACGGCGCGCGAGGGCAACTTCGAGCCGAGCGTGTCCCCGGACGGCACCCAGGTGGCGTTCGTGTCCAGCCGCGAGGGCGACCCGGAAGTCTTCGTGATGAAGGCGGATGGCTCGGACGTGCGCCGGCTGACCACCTTCCACAAGGAGGACATGGCGCCCCAGTGGAGCCCGGATGGCCAGTGGTTGTCCTTCCTGAGCGACCGCGAGGGCCGGGTGCGGCTGTTCGTGCTCAAGCCGGACGGCACGACGCTGCGCGCGGTGTCCGGGAGCGGCAAGCTCGGCGAGGAGCGCGAGCCCGCGTGGAGCCCGGACGGGCGCAAGCTCGTCTTCGTGGCGCCCTCGCCGGGCACCAAGGCGCGCATCTGGGTGGCGGACGTGGCGGCGGGCGGCGAGCCCGTGGCGCTCACGGACGGCAAGGCCGTGGATGACCAGCCGGCGTGGAGCCCGGACGGCAAGCACCTGGTGTTCGTCTCGGACCGGCTCGGGGACGTGGAGCTGTTCCTGATGCGCGCGGATGGCAGCGGCCAGACCCGGCTCACCGCGTCGCCGGGCGCGGACTGGCTGCCGCGCTGGTTCGTGCCCCGGGGCGGCTAGGGCGCCGCCGGGTCCGCCGGGTAGAAGGTGACGATGAGCGCCGAGCCCTGGCTGGCGCCCACGTTGCGCGTCAGGTAGGCCTTCTCGCCCTTCACCGCGAGCCCGAACACGTCCGGCGCTCCTCCCGAGTGCACGTAGACGAAGAGGCCCGTCTCGCTCGTGAGCTTCTGGTTGGCGCCCTGGAAGTCCGCGCTGGGGTAGTAGATGTGGGCGGTGACGTCGTTGTTCTCGCCCACCACCCGCACGCCCGCGCGCGGGGCGCCCTTGGCGTCCACCACGCGGCCGAGCAGGAAGCCCGCGTCCTTCAAGGTCCCCGCCGCGCCGCCCGTCTGGGCGCGGATGGCCTGCTCGCCCACCGCGCGCGTGAGCGCGTCATGGAAGGCATTGGGCAGGGCCCACACGCGCGTGTCCACCAGGTCCAGCGTGGGCCGCGTGCGCGTGAAGACGGTGTCGAAGAGGATGGTGGAGCTGGGCACGAAGCCCTCGTGCTCCACGCGCGCGGCCAGGCTCAGGTGGATGCCCTTGACGGCCACGTCCGGCACGGTGAAGCCGCCCCCGGCCTCCACCCGGCCCTGGCCGAGCACCGCGTGCGCGTCATTGACGCCCACGCCCAGGGGCTCCTCCAGCGTGAGGCCGAAGCCGTCGAGCGCGGGGGCCGCCTGGCCCTGGGTCGCGAGCAGGCGCGTGGCCTCGGGGAACACCTCGGCGCGGCCGGAGACGGTGATGGTCGGATTGTCCGGATCGATCGCCGTGCCCGAGCCGTCGGACTCCGGCTCCAACCCGGGGCCGCACGCGGCCGGGGCGAGTCCCAGGAGCACACAACAGAAGAAGACATTCGGACGTTTCATGGCTGAGAGCCAAGCTCTCCATGCCCTGGCGCGTTGGCAATCCACCCCAGGGGTCCGCACTGTCCTGGGGTGGACGTCCCGCGCGGACTAGCGGCCGGAGCGCGGGCCGCGGTCGCTGCTCCGGGGGGCCCGCTCGCCGCCGCCCCGGGAGGAGCCGCCGCGGTCACCGCCCCGGTCGCCTCCCCGGTCACCGCCGCGGGACGGAGGCGAGGAGACACCCCCACCACTCTGGCCCCCGCCACTCTGGCCCCAGCCGCCGCCCTGGCCCGGCGCCGGGGACGACGAGCCGCGGTCCGGACGGCGTCCGGGCGGGTCCGTGTTGGGGTTGCCCGGGGTGCTCGGGGGCGGGGTGACGGGGCCACCGCCACCGCCCGGAGGCGAGGAGGGCGGGGGATTGGTGTTGCCGCCCCAGCCGCCGCCCGGAGGCCGCGTGCCGGTGCCCGTGCCCGGAGGCGGCGAGCCCCAGCCGCCCGAGTCATGGCCCGGGGACGGACGCGGCTCGCCCGCGCCGGGGGGCGGACGGTTCACGGGGCCCTGGCCCCAGCCACCGTCGTTGGGCCGGTCGCTCGGACGCGAGGGGGGCGGACGGTAGCCGCCGCCGTCGTTGGGCCGGTCGTTGGGCCGCGAGGGGGGCGGGGTGTAGCCGCCACCCCGGGGCGGGGGCGCGGGCCGGGAGTCGTGGGAGTCCCAGTCCCGATCCCGGGGCCGCGACGGGGGCGGGGTGTAGTTGCTCGGCCGGGGCGCGGGCCGGTAGTTGTTGTAGACGTACACCGAGCGGCCGCGGTCCCAGTTGTACGTGCTGCCCGCGTAGGTGCGCGGGAAGTAGTCGTGGTGGTGCCGACCGTTGAGGTAGCACGTGTCGCCGCTCGCCCCCGGGTGGTAGTCGTAGTACCAGACCTGGCGCGGGCCCCGGTACACGTACACCGAGTTGGAGTAGTTGTACGTGGTGACGTCCACGGGCAGGTAGTCGTGCACGTGATCGTAGGACAGCGTGCACCAACCCCCGTAGGAGTCGGGGTGCTCGCCCATGTAGCGGTACTCGTAGGTGCTCACCGCGTAGGAGGCGGGGCGGTGGTGGGCGTGGACGACACAGCCCGAACCCATGAGCAGGGCGGTCGGCAGGGCGAGGACGAGCAGGGGACGCATGAGGTTCTCCACGGCTGGCGGCGGACCCGCCCGGCACGATTTCATCGAGTCAACGTGCACTGGGACGCGCTCCGGGCGGGGAAATTCAACCCGGGCGCAGAGGACTCAGTGCACCACGCGGTCCGCGGCGCCAGGGCGCGGGGTGTACAGCTTGCCCAGGCACGCGAGGATGTGCTCGCGGTACTCGCTCACCTCGCGCAGGCCGCACACCATCCACCGGCCGGCGATGACGAGCGTGGGCACGCCGCGCACGCCCCGGCTCGACGCCAGCTCGTGCTCCTCGAGGATGAGCTTGCGCGTGTCCTCCGAGTGGTACGCCACCGAGAAGGGGCCCATGTCCAGGCCCGCGCGGCTGGCCAGCTCGAAGATGACGTCCGTGCGCGTCACGTTGATGCCCTGCTCCAGCGCCGCGCGCTGCATCATCCGCGCGAGCTGCGTGCGCGCCGAGGGGCTCTGCAGCCGCGCGGCCTCCAAGGCCGCCAGGGCGGGGATGCTCGAGCGCGGCGCGTCGCCTCCGCGCCACAGCTCCGTCGTGAGCAGCCGCGCCGCGGGCTCCGGCTCCTCCTGCGCCCGCTGCACCTCCTGACTCAGGCCGCGCAGCTCCTTCTCCGTGGGCCGCTTGTCGTGCACGCGCAGCGGGTAGGGCCTCACGCGCCAGCGGATGATGTCGCCGAACTCATGCTTGAGGGTCTCCAGCCGCAGGTCGGCCAGGTAGCACCAGGAGCACAACACATCCTGGTAGACGGTGATTTGCAGGGGTTTGGGGGCGGGCTTCATGGGCGAGGGCGCCCAGACTACGAAGGCCGCGCTCCACTTGCCAATCCCCCCGGTCGGGCCGCTCCGTGCCCATTCCCAGGAGGGCCAGGCATGGGGCTTGGCCGCCCGCCTGCCTTCGTGCGCCTTTACAAAGCCGTGGGCCATGCCCTGTCTACAGCGTGGGCCGGGCGGTGGCGGGCGGCGCGCCGCGCTCGGACAACAGCAGCGCGTGGTCGATCATCCCGCCCGCGATGTCCTTCTTCGTCGCCTTCTCCAGGCCCTCGAAGCCGGGGCTGGAGTTGAGCTCCATGAGGCGCGGGCCCCGGTGGCCCTCCAGCATGTCCACGCCGGCGATCTCCAGGCCGAGCAGCCGCGCGGCCTTCACCGCCACCTCGGTGTACGCGTCCGGCAGGTCCACCGGCGTGCCCTCGCCCCCGCGGTGCAGGTTGGAGCGGAACTCGCCCTTCTTGGCCCGCCGCCGCATGGCGCCCACCACCCGGTCCCCCACCACCAGCGCGCGCACGTCCCGGCCCTTGCTCTCGGCCACGAACTCCTGGAGCACCACCTCCTGCCCCAGGTCCCAGAAGGTGTTGACGATGGTCTGCACCTCCTGGAGGGAGTGGGCGATCATCACCCCCACGCCCTGGGTGCCGCGCAACAGCTTGATGATGATGGGCAGCCCGCCCACCTCCCGCACGAGCGTGCGGACATTGCCGCGATCATGCGCCATCACCGAGCGGGGCACGTCCATGCCCGCGCGGCACAGGAGCTGGAGCGCCCGGAGCTTGTCGCGGCTCTGCGAGATGGCCGCGGCGCTGTTGAGCACCGGCACCCCCATCATCTCGAAGTGGTGCACCACCGCCAGCCCGTAGCCGGTGATGGACGCGCCGATGCGCGGAATCACCACGTCCACGCCCTTGATGTCCACGCCCCGGTAGAGCATGCGCGGCTGGCTCGGGGCGAGCACCATGGTGCAGCGCAGGGTGTCGAGCACCAGGGGCCGCTCTCCGCGCTGCTTGATGGCCTCCACCAGCCGGCGCGTGGAGTACAGCGAGCGCTTGCGCGAGAGGATGACCACGGTCTTCTTGGCCCTCGGGCGGCGCGGGGGCGGCTCGGCCGGGGCCCGGGGCTGCGCCGCGTGTATCGGGGCCGGACCGGGTTCCCGGACGGACGCCTTCTTGGTCGATACCTTCTTGGCGGGCATGGGGGGGCGGGACCCTACCACGGCCCGCTCCGGGCCGCGTCCGTGGTGTTTGCTATCATCCATCTCGCATGCCCACTCCCCCTCCCCACCCGGATGACATCCTCACCAATCCGGGAGACGACGGGCTCGACTCCGTCGTCCTCCCCGAGGCGGGGGCCGCGGGCTCGAACACGCAGGTGTTGGTGCTCCAACCCAGCGCCACGCTCAAGCTGCGCCGCTGCCGCCTGCAGGTGACGGCCGGGCCCCACGAGGGCCGCGCGCTCGTGTCCGACAAGGAACGGCTGCGCTGCGGGGCCCACGCCTCCAACGACCTGGTGCTCGCCGAGGACCGCGCCGTCAGCCGCCACCACTTCGAGATCCTCGCCACCGAGCGGGGCTGGCTGCTCGTGGACCTCAACTCCACCAACGGCACCTACCTGGAGGGCCGGCGCGTCGAGCGCGCCTACCTGTCGCCGGGCACCCAGGTGCGCGCGGGCTCCTCGGTCCTGACGTTCGCGCCCATCGACGAGGAGGTGGTGCTCGAGCCCGACGGCGAGGGGGAGCTCGGGGGCCTGGTGGGCCAGAGCGTGCGCATGCGCCAGGTGTTCGCGCTCATCAAGAAGATCGCCCCCATGGACGTGTCCGTCATCGTCGGCGGCGAGACGGGCACGGGCAAGGAGCTGGTGGCGCGCGCCATCCACGAGCACAGCGGCCGGGGCAAGGGCCCCCTGGTGGTGCTCGACTGCGGCGCCATCCCGCCCGAGCTCATCGAGAGCGAGCTGTTCGGCCACGAGAAGGGCGCCTTCACCGGGGCCCTGACGGCGCGCCCGGGCGCCTTCGAGCGCGCCCACGGGGGCACCATCTTCCTGGACGAGCTGGGCGAGCTGCGGCTGGACCTGCAGCCCAAGCTCTTGCGCGTGTTGGAGAACCGCGAGGTGCGGCGCGTGGGCGGCAACGACGTGCTGGAGGTGGACTGCCGCGTCATCGCCGCCACCAACCGCGACCTGGTCAAGGAGATCGCCGCGGGCAACTTCCGCGAGGACCTCTTCTTCCGCCTGTCCGTCATCCACCTGCAACTTCCCCCCTTGCGCGAGCGGTGCGAGGACATCCCCCTCATCCTCAAGCGCGCCCTGGCCGACCCCGAGGTGCTCGCCCGCCACGGCAAGAAGCGCATCTCCCCCGAGGCCCAGGCCCTGCTCACCGCCTACCCCTGGCCGGGCAACGTGCGCGAGCTGATGAACGTGCTCTCGCACGTGCTCGCCTTCAGCGAGGGCGAGGAGGTGCTCCCCCAGCACCTGCCCGCGCGCGTCCAGGGCCAGGCGCGCGAGCTGCCCCTGCCCTTCAACGAGCACCTGTCCTTCAAGGACGCCAAGGAGCAGCTGCTGGAGAACTTCGAGCGCGAGTACGTCAACCGCGTGCTCTCGCGCTGCGAGGGGAACCTGTCGCGCGCGGCCCGGGAGAGCGGCCTGCACCGCAAGTCCATCGAGCGGCTGGTGAAGAAGTATCAGCTGGACGCCAAGGGCATGAAGCCCCGGTGAGCCGCCGGGCGGGGCCCATTGAAGCCCCGGTGGGGGCCATGCTACGCGCCCAGGCATGAGTGACCCGGCGGCGCCCCCCCAGGACTACAAGGACTCGGTCAACCTTCCCAAGACGGACTTCCCCATGAAGGGCAACCTCGCCCAGCTCGAGCCGCGCATGCTCGAGCGGTGGGGGGACCGGGACATCTGGGCCAAGATGCTGCGGCGGCGCGTGGGCGCCCCGCCCTTCGTCATCGCGGACGGCCCCCCGTACGCCAACGGCCACCTGCACGCGGGCCACGCGCTCAACAAGGTCCTTAAGGACATCGTCGTGAAGTACCGCGGCCTCGCCGGCCACCAGGTGGACTTCATCCCCGGCTGGGACACGCACGGGCTGCCCATCGAGCAGGCCGTGGAGAAGCGGCTCAAGGACAAGAAGATCGACAAGCGCACCCTGGACCGGGACACCTTCCTGGAGCAGTGCCGCGCCTACGCCCTGGAGTTCGTGGAGATCCAGCGCGCCGAGTTCAAGCGCCTGGGCGTGCTCGGTGACTGGGACAACCCCTACCGCACCCTGGACTTCCCCTACGAGGCCCAGGAGATCCGCGAGCTGGCCACCTTCGCCCGGCGCGGCATGCTCTACCGGCGCAAGAAGCCCGTGTACTTCTGCCTCACCGACCAGACGGCGCTCGCCGAGGCCGAGGTGGAGTACGAGGAGCACGAGAGCCCGTCCGTCTACGTGGCCTTCCCGGCTGGCCCCGAGCTCGCCGAGCGCGTGCCCGCCCTGAAGGGCCAGACCGTCTCCTTCGTCATCTGGACCACCACGCCCTGGACGCTGCCGGCCAACCTCGCCATCGCGGTCAACGCCGACTACGAGTACGTCTTCTACGCCCTGGGCGAGCGCGTCATCTGCGTGGCCAAGGACCTGCTGCCCAAGGTGCTCGCCGAGGTGAAGGCGGACGAGCTCCAGGTGAAGACGGTGAAGGTGCCGGGCGGAGAAGTCGCCGCCGCGGCCCTGGTGGACCCCGAGCGCATCATCGCCTACGCGCGCGGCGACGAGCTGGAGGGCTGCACCTACCAGCACGTCTTCTACCCGCGCACGGGGAAGATCCTCCTGGGCGAGCACGTCACCCTGGATGCCGGTACGGGCCTGGTGCACACCGCGCCGGGCCACGGCCAGGAGGACTACGAGGTGGGCCTGAAGTACGGGCTCGACATCTACAACCCCGTGCGCCACGACGGCCGCTACGACGACAGCGTGGGCGAGGGGCTCGCGGGCAAGAAGGTCTTCGAGGCCAACCCGCTCGTCATCGACCGGCTCGTCGAGCGCGGCGTGCTGCTCAACGCCCGCACGGACACCGTGGCCCACAGCTACCCGCACTGCTGGCGCTGCCACCACCCCGTCATCCTGAGCGCCACCTACCAGTGGTTCATCCCGCTCGACCAGCCGCTCACCCAGGGCCGCACGTTCCGCGAGCGCGTGCTCGACGAGGTGGACCGCGTACAGTGGGTGCCCGGCTGGGGCCAGAGCCGCATCCGGGGCATGCTCGAGACGCGTCCGGACTGGTGCATCAGCCGTCAGCGCACCTGGGGCGTGCCCATCCCCATCGCCTACTGCGCGGGCTGCGAGGACGCCGTCATCTCCCCCGAGCTGATGGAGAAGGTGGCCGCGGCCGTGGAGAAGGAGGGCGCGGGCGTGTGGTACCGCACCCCGGTGAAGGACTTCCTGCCCCCGGGCCACGTGTGCGGCAAGTGCGGCGGGGCGGAGTTCCGCCGCGAGACGGACATCCTGGACGTGTGGTTCGACTCGGCGTGCATGTTCAGCGCCGTGCTGGACCGGCGCCAGCGCATCCCCGCGGACCTGTTCCTCGAGGGCAGCGATCAGCACCGCGGCTGGTTCCACTCCTCCATCCTCGTGTCCGTGGGCACGCGCGACGTGTCGCCCTACAAGGCCTGCCTCACCCACGGCTTCGTGGTGGATGGCCAGGGCGAGAAGATGTCCAAGAGCAAGGGCAACGTGGTGGCCCCGGACAAGATCATCCAGCAGTACGGCGCCGAGGTGCTGCGCCTGTGGGTGGCCAGCAGCGACTACCGCAACGACGTGCGCCTGTCGGATCAGATCCTCAAGGGCCTGAGCGAGGGCTACCGGAAGATCCGCAACACCCTGCGCTACGCGCTGAGCAACCTGTACGACTTCGACCCGGTGAAGGACGCGGTGGCCCCGGAGGCCTTGCCCGCGCTGGACCAGTGGGCGCGTGGCCGGCTCGCGGAGGTGGTGACGCGCGTGAAGCGGGCCTACGAGGCCTACGAGTTCCACCTCGTGTACGCCACGGTGGTGGACTTCTGCGCGGGCGACCTGTCGGCGGTGTACTTCGACATCCTCAAGGACCGGCTCTACACGTCGCGCGCCTCGGGGCCGGCCCGACGCGCCGCCCAGACGGTGCTGTACGAGGTGGCCTCGGTGCTCCTGCGGGTGCTCTCCCCCATCATGAGCTTCACCGCCGAGGAGGCCTGGCAGTACCTGCCCGGGGACAAGACCGAGAGCATCTTCCTCACCGACTTCCCCGAGCCCGGCGTGCAGCCCGACCCGGCCCTGGCCGAGCGCTACACGAAGCTCTTCGCGGTGCGCTCGGCGGTGCAGGGCCTCTTGGAGGCCGCGCGGCGCGAGAAGATGATCGGCGCCTCGCTGGAGGCCCGCGTGGTGCTCTCCGCGCGCGGCGCGGCGCGCGACTTCCTCCAGGCCCACGCGGCGGAGCTGCCCGGCCTGCTCATCGTGAGCCAGGTGGACCTGGCGGACGCGGCGGGGGACAAGGCCCGGGCGCTCGACGTGACCCAGGCGCTGGGCGGCGACGTCTCCGCCGAGGTGCTGTCCGCCCGGGGTGCCAAGTGCCCCCGCTGCTGGACCTACGCGGAGGCGGTGGCCGAGGGCGCGCCTGTCTGCGGCAAGTGCCAGGACGCGCTCGCCTGAGCCGCCCGCCTCCCGGGGGGAGCTTGCCGGAAACTCGGGAAACGTTTAGGGTTTCCCGAGTTTCCGTCCCACTTCTTCCGAGGAGGCTCCCATGCAGCCCCAGTCCTTGCCGCCGGGTCCACGCTTCAAGCCCGTGCAGACGTGGCGGTTCTTGAGGGATCCCACCCGTTTCGGACTCGAGGCGCGGGCGCGGCACGGCGACCCCTTCACCGCGCCCTTGCCGGTGGGCCAGGTGGTGATGACGGGCAAGCCCGAGGGGCTCCGGGAAATTTTCAGCGCGGACCCCTCGGTGTTCGAGCCCCTGGGCGGCCTGCCGCTGGGGCCGGTGGTGGGGCCCCGGTCGATGCTGCTGCTCGGCGGCGCGCGGCACAAGCGGGAGCGCAAGCTGCTCATGCCCCCGTTCCATGGCGAGCGCATGCGCGCGTATGGGCAGACCCTGCGCGAGCTCGCCCTGCGCGCGGCGGCGGGCTTGCGTCCCGGCGAGGGCCTGCGCGCGCAGGACCTCACCCAGGACATCTCCCTTGAGGCCATCATCCAGATCGTCTTCGGGGTGCAGGAGCCCGCGCGCGTGCGGCGCTTCCGCGAGGAGATCGTGCCCGCCCTGGAGACGTACACGCCGCTCTTGATGATGGCCATTCCGCTGCGCCGCTCCTTCGGCGGGGTGGGGCCCTGGGCGCGCTTCCAGCACCACCTGGCGCGGGTGAATGCCCTGCTCCACGAGGAGATGACGAACCGGCGCGGGCACGAGGCGGGGCACACGGACATCCTCAGCCTGCTGCTGTCCGCGCGGGACGAGGACGGCCAGGGCATGACGGACGAGGAGCTGAGCGACGAGCTGCGCACGCTGCTGCTCGCCGGCCACGAGACCACGGCCATCGGCATGGCGTGGGCCCTCCACTACGTGCACCGCCAGCCGGAGACCCTGGCGCGCCTGCGCGAGGAGCTCGCGGCCCTGGGCCCCTCGCCCGAGCCGGAGGCGCTCGCCCGGCTGCCCTACCTGGGCGCGGTGTGCGACGAGGCGCTGCGCATCCACCCGGTGGTGCCGGTGGTGGGGCGCCGCACGCTCGCGCCCTTCACGCTGCTCGGGCGGGAGCTGCCCGTGGGCACCGCCGTCATGGCCTCCATCTGCCTGGCGCACGCGAGCCCGGAACTCTACCCCGAGCCGGAGCGCTTCCGGCCCGAGCGCTTCCTCGAGCGCAAGTACTCGCCGTTCGAGTACCTGCCCTTCGGAGGCGGGGCCCGGCGCTGCATCGGCGCGGCGTTCGCGCAGTACGAGATGCGGGTGGTGCTCGGCTCGTTGCTCGCCGCGCACCGCTTCTCCTCGCCGCCCCACGCCGCCGACGAGCGGCCCCAGCGCCGCAACGTCACCATCGGACCGCGGGGGGGCGCGCCCCTGGTCTACGAAGGCCCCGTGCCCGC
Organism: Archangium primigenium; assembly: GCF_016904885.1. NCBI lineage: Bacteria > Pseudomonadati > Myxococcota > Myxococcia > Myxococcales > Archangiaceae > Melittangium > [Archangium] primigenium. The sequence continues at coordinate 159,752 of NZ_JADWYI010000001.1, read as the reverse complement.
ATGACGGACGTGGAGGACGTGCGCGCCCGCATCCTGGACAAGGCCCGCGAGCTGTTGCTCACCCGGGGCTACTCCCAGATGACCATGGAGGCCCTGGGCGGCGAGCTGCGCATGAGCAAGAAGACGCTCTACCGGGTCTTCCCCAGCAAGGAGGCGCTGGGGGAGGCCGTCATCGCCGCGTACTTCGCCGACGTGGGCGAGGAGCTGGCGGGCCTGCGGCATCGCGAGGACCTGGACTTCGACGCGCGGCTGCGGCTGTACGTGAAGACGATCGCCGGGCACTACCACCGGGGGGCCCGGGCGCTCGAGGAGCTGCAGCGCGAGGCCCCCGCGCTCTGGAAGACGCTGCTGGAGGTGCGGCGGCGCGCGGTGCAGGACAACTTCGGCGCGCTGGTCACCCTGGGCGTGCGCGCGGGCGCCTTCCGCTCGGACGTGGAGCCGCGGCTGCTCTTGCGCATGATGCTCACCCTGGTGGACCAGCTCCTGCGGCCCGACGTCCAGGCGGAGCTGGACCTGTCCACCGAGCGCATCTTCACCCACATGATGGACGTCCTGCTGGACGGGCTGCGCACGGACCGCGCCACCGGTTAGCGGCCCGTCACGCTCCCGTCACGCCTGCTCCCGCATGGTGCGTCCACCGTCCCCGCACGGAGTGGGGCGGGCGTGGTCCATCTTGGGAGGTACATCATGAAGAGCTTCTGGACGAAGAAGGGGTCGATGGTCCTGGCGTTGGTGGTGGGGGTGATGTCGGGCGCGGCGACTGGCGCCGATCTGGCCCCGGCGGCTCCCCTGGAGCCATTGGTCGGCGTGACGTGTCCGACGCCCGCCCGGTGCCAGATGGCCAACCGGAGCTGCCAGGATCCGATTCGCGACCAGGCGGCGTGTGACACCTGGGCGCAGTGCATCGTGTGTTACGACCTGTGAGCGGCCCGCCTCCCCGGATCGGGCGTTACCCCGTCCGGGGCGGCAGCTTCGCGCGCAGGGTCTTGGGCGCCACCGTGAGCCAGGCCTCGCGGATGAGGTTGGCCACGGTGTCCCAGTGCTCGCCCCGGTCCAGCCGCACGCCGATCCAGCCGCGGTGCCCCACGTAGGGCGGCACGAAGAAGCGCTCGGGGTCCGAGCGCACCAGGTCCGCCTGGAGCCCGGGCGGCGCGGCGCACCATAGCGCCAGCCGCCCATCGTCGTGGTGGTGGTCCAGGAAGCTCACGAACGTCTTCTTGTCGCGGATGAAGAACGTGGGCGCGCCGTGGCTCGGCCGCTCCGTGGTCTCCGGCAGCGCGAGGCAGAGCGCCCGGACGCGCTCGAGCGCGGGGGTCACGCGCCGTCCACCGTGACGTCCAACCGGCTCATGGCGCGCATGAGCGGGTGGGGCTGGAACTCGGGCTTGTCCGCGAGCTTCATCGTGGGGAAGCGCCGCACGATCGTGCCGATGACGGTGTCCAACTGCATCCGGGCCACGGCGGCGCCCAGGCAGAAGTGCTGGCCGCCTCCGAAGGCGATGGTCTGGCTCACGTCGCGGCGGATGTCGAACCGGTCCGGCTCGGCGAAGACCTCGCCGTCGCGCAGCGCGGCGGGGATGTGCGGGATGACCATCTGGCCCTTGCGCAGCGCCACGCCCGCGAACTCCAGGGCCTCCTTGGCGAAGCGCGGCACCCCCGTCTTGCCGAACAGGTCGTAGCGCAGACACTCCTCGACGGCGTTGCGCAGCAGCGTGGGCTCGGCGCGCAGGAGCGCGAGCTGGTCCGGGTGCGTGAGCAGGGTGTGGAAGGCCCAGTTGGCCGCGTGCACCGTGGTGTCCGAGCCCGCGGCGATCATCGCCTGGACGATGGAGATGAGCTCGATCTCCGAGAGCTTGTGGCCCTCCTCCTGCGCGGCGATGAGCGTGCTGAGCAGATCATTCTCGAGCGGTTGGGCCCGGCGCGCCTCGATGACGCCCCGGAGCATGCCCAGCCAGCGCGGCATGGGCGCGATGAGCTCGAACATCCGCTCGGCGTTGTTGAAGAGGATGGAGCTGCGCACCACGGCGAGGCCGAACTCGCGGAAGTCCGCGCGCAGCTCCGTGGGAATCTTGAGCATGTCGCTGATGACGGTGATGGGCAGCGACTCGGTGATGGCGGTGAGGTTGAAGCGAGGCCCCCGCGCGTGGGTGTCGATGAGGTGGTCCACCGTGGCCTGCACCTCCCCGCGCATCCGCTCGGCGGCGCGGGGGGTGAAGGCGCCACTGACGAGCTTGCGCACCCGGAGGTGGTTCTCGTCCGACAGCGCGAACAGCCCGTGGTCGATGACCGCCTTGTACTCGGCGTGCTCGGCCGGCCAGCGCGCCTCCTGGGCGAACTCCCACTGCCGGTAGTCATTGGTGAAGCGGCGGTCGAAGACGAGCGCCCGCACGTCCGGGTGCCGGGTGAAGACCACGGCGTCGGCATGGGCGCGCCAGCGGTAGGCGGGCGCGTGCTCCCGGAGCCACTGGTAGGTGGGGTAGGGGTTCTGGATGTAGGCGGGGTCTTCCAGATCGAGGACGAAGTCGGGACCGAACGTGCGGTGCGGCTGGGACTGGGTGCTCATGGGCTGTCTCCGGGAGGGTGTGCCGCGGCGTCAGAGCCCCGCCCAGATGAAGTCCAGGGTGGGGAGGAAGTCGTTGCTGCGCACGCGCTGGCGCTCACTGTAGCCATCCGCGCCCACCGTGAGGCGGGTGGCGCCCTGGTCGGAGTTGGCCCACAACACTCCGAGCGTCACGCGGCTGTGACGGAAGACGGCCAGGTCCAGGCCCACGTGGGCGGTGGCGATGAGCGGGGAGACGGACGCGAGCGCGCCCACGTCCCGGCCCGACACGAAGAGGTCTCCCTGGGAGCCGGTGAGGTAGAGGTTCACCTCGCCGCGCAGGCGCAGGCGCCGGGTGAGGGCATGGTCGTAGGCGCCGCCCACGCGCGTGCACAGGCCGGTGAGGGGCGCGGCGAGCAGCACCTCCAGGGGCGCGTAGGTGTTGAGGGGCGCGGCGCTGTTGGGGCCGAGCTTCACCCGGAAGGCCGCGTCCGCCGTGACGGTCCACACCCCGCGCGGCGAGGCATCCCCGGAGAGCACGAGGCCCAGGCGGGGGATGAGCATCCAGCCGATGTCGTTGTCGCTCGTGGCCCACAGCGGGAAGAGGTAGCCCTTGGTCAGGCGCAGCCCGAAGGTGGGCAGGCTCAGACCGGCCTCGGCCGTCAGGCGCAGCGAGGAGCGCAGCAGCGCCACGCGGGCGTCCACGTTGGGCGCCACGAAGAAGGTGAGCGGGTGGGTCTCGAACTCCACGCCGTCCAGCGGGGAGAAGCGCAGGGGGTTGAACACGCCCACGCTCCACGAGCCCCGGGGGCCCACGTCCGCGGTATTCCGCGCGGGCAGGGTCTGCGCGGAGGCGAGGCCCGCGGTGAGCAGCACGGCCAGCAGCGCGGCCTTCATGGCAGCCTCCAGGTGCCCACCACGGGGGCGTGGTCGGACAGGCGCAGGGGGTCGGACTGGATGCCCATGTCGTTGGGTCTCTGGAGCACGCCCGTGTCTGTCCACGTCTCGCCCTTGCGCACGAAGAGGTAGTCGAGCGTGCGGTTCCAGTCGCCGGGCTCGCCCTGCTCGTTGACCACGTCCGGGCCGAGGGTGGAGTGCGTGAAGTAGCGCCGCTGGTTCTCCTCGCCCACGCCGTAGCGGCTCAGGGGGATGGAGGGCTCGAAGTCGTCGTAGTACTGCTTCATGACGCTGGGCGTGTAGGGCGGCTGCTCGAAGTCGGTGCCGATGCTGCTCGCGCGCTCGTCGAGGAAGCCGGACAGCTTGAGCTTGCCCTCGCAGGAGTCCGGCGTGCCGGGCGCCGCGCGCTCGTCGCACACCGGGGGCAGCTCGTTGAGGTCGCCTCCGAGCACCCAGGGCAGCGTCTCCGCGCGCACCACGTCGTGGATCTGCTGGATGTGCTGCTGCTTGGTGCCGTCCTGGTCATAGGCCTCGGTGTGCACCACGTAGGCGGCGAGCGTGCGGCCCTCGCCCACGTCCACCTCGACGCGGCCGATGCCGCGCTTGAGGTAGAAGGTCTCCGTGAGCGGATCCTGATCCGTGCGGTCCTTCTGGCGGATGCGCTCGGCGCGGGTGATGGGGTAGCGCGAGAGGATGGCGTTGCCCAGGTCCATGCGGCCCACGCCCTCGGAGGGCACGTAGCGCGCGTTCCACGTGGACATGTAGGCCCCGTAGCGCAGGTTCGTGTTCTCCAGGAGGTAGCGCACCTGGTCCACGTAGGCGCTGCGGCGCGAGTCGACCTCGATCTCCTCCAGCATGAGCAGGTCCGGGTCGTACTCGCGGATGAGCGCGGCCACGCGGGTGAGGCAGTCATCCACCTCGGTGGGCGTCATCTGCACGCGGTCGCCCCAGAAGTCGAACCAGAAGTCGATCCGGCACGCGCCGTACTTCACGTTCCACGTCATCACCTTGAGCGCGGTGGGACGGGGATTGGGCTCGGGGTGCGCCGCGTGGGCCTTGAAGCGCGGCACGTCCTCCCGGGTGTACTTCATGGGGTTGGCCACCCATTCGCAGCCAGCCAACAGGGGCAACAGGGACAGCAGGAGGAGGGGTCGTCTCATGGGGGGCGGGGATGTTACGCGAGAAGGGCTCGCGGAACGGTGCGTCATCGTCCCCGCCCCGGAGAGGGGCCCTTACTTCTTCTTCGCCTCGGCCTTCTTCTCGCCCGCCTTCTCGGTCAATGCCGCGATGACCTCACGCGCGGCGGCGGCGGACGAGGCGGGGTTCTGCCCGGTGACGAGCCGACCATCCCGCACCGCGAAGCTCTGCCACATCGGGCCGGACTCGTAGCGCGCGCCCAGCTCCCGGATGCGCGTCTCCAGGGCGAAGGGGACGACGGTGTCGAACTTGGCCGCCGTCTCCTCGGCGTTGCTGAAGGCCGCCACGCGCTTGCCCTTCACGAGCGGCTCGCCGTCCGGGCCCTTCACGCCCACCAGCGCCGCCGGGCCGTGGCACACCGCCGCCACCACCGAGCCCCGCGCGTAGCCCTTGGACAGGAGCGTGTGCACGGGCGCGGACGTGGCCAGGTCCCACATCACGCCGTGGCCGCCCACCACGAAGTAGGCGTCGTAGCGCTCCTTCACGTCGGAGATCTTCAGCGTCTGGGCGGCCTTCTTCTGGGCCGCGCCGTCCGCGAGGAAGGCCTTCGTGGCGTCGGTGGGCTCCTGCTGGCTGCGCGGGTCCACGGGGGCCTTGCCGCCCTCGGGCGAGGCGATGTCCACCTGGGCGCCCGCCTCGACGAAGGCCTCGTAGGGGGCGGCGAGCTCCTCCAGCCAGTAGCCGGTGGGCTCCCCGGTGTTGCCGAACTGCGAGTGGCTGGTGACGATGAGCAGGATCTTCATGGCGGCCAGGATCTTCATGGGTTTCTCCCTCGTGCCCCGGGGTGGGGCGCTGCGATGGACGAAGAAGTACCCCGGGCCCGTTCCCAAGAAAACCGAGGGGCTCTTGCCATAAAGTGAAGCCATGCTTGGCAATCGCGAGGCCCTGTGGACGCTGTGGGAGGTGAGCCGGGCGGGGACGCACGCCGCGGCGGCGGCGCGGTTGGGCATCACGGCCTCGGCGGTGGGGCAGCAGCTCAAGGCGCTGGAGGCGCGGCTGGGCGTGGTGCTGTTCGAGCGGGTGGGGCGGCGGGCGCGGCTCACGGCGGCGGGGGAGGCGCTGGTGGCCCGCCTGGGCGAGCACTTGCCGGCGCTGGACGCGGCGCTGGAGGCGGCGGGCGAGGCCCAGCGCGCGGTGCGGGGTGAGGTGTCGCTCGGGGGCCCGTGGCCCTTCTTCCGCTACTGGCTGCGGCCGCGGCTGCCGGGCCTGTTGGAGCGCCATCCGGAACTGCGGCTGGACGTGCGCTTCGACGTGCCGAGCCGGGTGGCGCGGCGGCTCCTGGACGGGGAGCTGGACCTGGGCATCCTCGGCCTGTTGCCGGAGGCGCCGGGGCTGGAGACGCGGCCGGTGGCGCAGGAGGGCTTCGTGGCGGTGGCGGCGCCGGCCTACGTGGAGCGGTGGGGCGTGCCCCGGAGCGCGCGGGACTTCCAGGCGCACCGCTTCATCGCGTTCGACGCGGACCTGGCGATGCTGGCGCCGTGGTGGCGCGCGGCGTTCGGGGCGCGGGAGCGGGCGCCGGAGCGGGTGGTGTGCCGCATCGCGAACCTGGACGAGATGCTGGCGCTGGCGGAGGCGGGCATGGGCATCGCGGTGCTGCCGGACTACCTGGTGGAGCCCGCGGTGCGCGCGGGGCGCGTGGAGGTGCTCGAGCCGGAGCGGCGCTCCTCGCGGCGGCCCCGGGGCACGCTGTGGGTGGCGTGGCGCAAGGCGGCGGCCCCCACGGCGCGCTTCCTCGCGGTGCGCGACTGGCTGCTGGAGGGCTAGACGGCGGCGCGCAGCGCGTCGATCACGGCGAGCATGCGCGTGTGGTGCGAGCCGGCCCAGAAGACGCGCGGGCAGCCGGTGCACCGCTGGAAGCGGGTGTGCGTGGCCCGGACGTGCTCGGGCACGCGCTCGTGCACCTCCGCGAGCGGGGCCTCCACGAGCGGCGCGTTGCAGGCCATGCAGCGCGAGAAGGGCCGCATGCACGCGGTGAGCCCGTGGCGCCGCGCCACCTCCACGAGCTGCCGCGACGGGTCCGTCTCGCGGGGGAAGTAGCCGTACGCGACCTCGGCGCGCTTGAGCACGCCCAGGTCCCGGGTGAGCAGGATGCGCCGCTCGTCGTGCGAGCGCCGGGCGAGCTCCGCGTCCGCGAAGTCGTTGCGCCACACGGTGTCGAAGCCGAGCATGCGCAACAGGCCCGCGAGCCGTCCGAGCCCCACGTCGAGCAGGAAGCGGGGCTCGGGAAGGGGCGGGGGACCCAGGCGGGCCTCGGGGGGCACCTCGGGCGGCGCGGGGGCGGGGTGCACGTCGAGCCACTCCCCGGGCCGCACGCGGTGGCCGAAGCCCACGGGCTGGCCGTCCACGCACACGGCATCCACCTCGGGGTGGGGGGGACCGAGCGACTCGACGAGATCTTTCACCGAGCACGGGCCCGGCAGGGGGTGGGGGAAGGCCGTGCCGCGCCGCTCGGGGGACAGGAAGTCGTTGAGGGGCCCGTGAAAGCGCAGCGTGACGAGGCTCACGGGGCGGGCGGCGGTGCCTGGTGCCGGATCCGGCGGATGAGCCGATCGATGAAGGGGGTGATGACGAAGGTGAGGGCCGCGCGGGGAATCTGGGTGGCCTTGTAGATGACGTAGGCGCCCGCGAACGCGCCCACGGAGCCCTCGGCGCTGTCGATCTTGAAGCCCGCGCGGATGAGCGCCATGAAGCACAGGAAGAACACGGCGCAGGACACCACGTGCACGACGATGGCCAGCCTGCCGTAGCGCGCGATGAATTCCTTGAAGCGCGCCATGTAGCGCTCGTAGCGCTCGCGGAGCGTGAGGCTGCGGTTGGAAGGCTCGTTGGGAGTCGGTGTCACGGGGGGCTCAACAGTCTCCATTGGGCCCACCATGCCGCACTTCGGGCGGACGGGCGAGTCAGGCCGCTCGCCCTGCGGCCACCCCCGGGGCGGATTGTCAGGATCCAGGCGGGCGGGGTAGAGGTGGGGGCCTCTATGGCGAACCGCTTTCGTGTCCTCCTCCTCGTGAGCCTCGCGACGCTCGCCGTCGACCAGGTGACCAAATATCTGGCGGTGTCCCGGCTCACCGAGGCCCTGGACGGGCGCTCGGGACTGGCGCGGGTCGAGGGCTTCTTGTCCGAGCGCAACCTCGACAATGATCCGCCGGTGGAGGGGGCCTGGCGGCGCTCCACGCGGCCCTACCGCTTCATCGAGGACTACTGGCACTTTCGCTACGTGGAGAACCCGGGCGCGGCGTGGGGCTTGTTCTCCACCCTGCCGGAGAACGTCCGGCGGCCCTTCTTCCACCTGGTGAGCGTGGTGGCCCTGGGCTTCATCTTCTCCATGTACCGGCAACTGGAGCCGGGGCAGCGGGCGGCGCGCTGGGCGCTGGCGCTCGTCACGGGCGGGGCGCTGGGCAACTTCGTGGACCGGCTGGTGCGCGGCTACGTCATCGACTTCATCGACTGGCACTGGCGCAACCAGCCCGGCATGCGCTGGCCGACCTTCAACGTGGCGGACGTGGCCATCTGCGTGGGGGTGGGCCTGCTCTTGCTGGACTCGTTCCAGCCCCGCCGAACCGTGGAATCCGTGACGCCAGGGGGGCAGGTGGTGTAAGCCGCCAGCCGTGCCCCGCAAATACCTCCTCCTCCTGACGGTGGCGCTCGGCGTCATCGTCCTCGATCAGTGGACGAAGTACCTCGTCGTGCGCGAGCTCACCACGCGCTTCGATGACCGCCCCACGCTGGGCGAGCGCCTGTCGGCCCTGTACGGCGAGCCGCCCGCGCCGGGCCTCTACAACCTGCACTACCGGCCCAAGCGCGCCATCGAGGTGCTGCCCGAGTTCTTCCGGCTGCGCTACGCGGAGAACCCGGGCGCGGCCTGGGGCCTGTTCCGCACACTGCCGCCGAACGTGCGCGGGCCGCTCTTCCACGTGGTGAGCCTGGCCGCGGTGGTGTTCATCACCTGGTACTTCAGCAAGCTCGGCGGGAAGGATCCGCAGGAGCGCTGGGCCTTGTGGGGGCTGCCGCTCGTGCTCGGGGGCGCCATCGGCAACTACATCGACCGCATCGCCCGGGCCTTCGTCATCGACTTCCTCGAGGCGCACTGGCACGACAAGGTGGCCTGGCCTTCCTTCAACATCGCCGACTCGGCCATCGTGGTGGGCGTGGGCCTGCTCATGGTGGACGCCTTCGTGCGCAAGGAAGAGCCCAAGCCCAAGAAGGACGCGCCGGGCGCGGCGGACGCGCGCTCCTGACCGAGGCGGCCCATGCTCCCCGTCATCGTCCACTTCACCTTCACCCCGCTCTGGAGCCAGGTGCTGCTCTACGCCGTGGCGCTCGCGGTCGTGGGGGGCATCGCCTTCAACGGCTGGCGGGGCGTGCCTGGCGCGGCGTCCTCGTCCCGTGATCGCTGGCAGCGGGCGCTCGGCTATGGCGTGCTCGCGCTCGTGCTCGCGGGCTTCGGCCTGCGCTACGCCCTGCCCCCGGGCGCCATCCCCGGCGGCCGGGGCGAGGGCATCCCCATCCACACCTACGGGGTGATGCTCGCCACGGGCTTCCTCATGGCGGTGACGGTGGCCTCTCGGCTGGCCGAGGACGAGTGGCGGCGGCTCACGTGGGTGGCGGACGCACAGGGCGGGGGAAGGTGGGTGGACACGGAGGGCCCGCGCAAGCGCGAGGCGGTGCTGGACCTGGCCTTCTACGTGCTCGTGGGGGGGTTGGTGGGCAGCCGGGTGCTCTACGTGCTCGTCAACTGGAAGGACTACGCGCGCGATTGGACGCAGGTGTTCTCCCTGGGCGGGGGGCTCGTCTTCTACGGGGGCCTCATCGGCGCGGCGCTGGCGGCGTATGTCTTCGCGCGTCAAAACGACATGGACTTCCTGCGGCTGGCGGACCTGGCGCTGCCCACGGTGTCGCTCGGCCAGTGCCTGGGTCGGCTGGGGTGCTTCTCGGCGGGGTGCTGCTGGGGGGATGTGTGCGCGGCGGGGGCGCGCTTCGTGGCGCGCTTTCCCGGGGGCGAGCGGGCGCAGGACCTGTTCGGGCGGCTCACCGGCTCGGCGAGCCTCGCCTACCAGTCCCAGGCGCATGATCCGCGCTACGTGGTGGAGGGCACGGGGCAAATCCTCCACCAGGCGGCCCCGGGCGCGGTGCGCATCTCCGACTGGGTGGCCCAGCACGGCTCCACCCTGCCCGTCTACCCCACGCAGCTCTACGAGTCGGTGGGGCAGCTCGTGCTCTTCGTGGCGCTCCTCTACGCGCGGCGCTTCCGGCGCTTCCACGGGCAGATCTTCTGCCTGTGGCTCATGTGCTACGCGGTGCTGCGCACCTCGGTGGAGCTCTTCCGGGGGGACACCGAGCGCGGCACCCTGCACGGGCTGCTGCGCTCCCTGGGGGCCTCCGGGCTGGCCGAGGCCGTGCCCCTGGAGGCCTGGTTCAATATTTCGACCAGCCAGTTCATCTCCCTGTGCATGTTCACCTTCGGCGCGACTTTGCTGTACCGGCGGATCCGGCAGGCAGGCGAGGCGGCGGGCATGTCGCCGACGGTGGGTGGTACGGGAGGTTGATATGGGGCCGCGTCTTGGGGACACTCAGGGTCGCCCATGGCGTACGAGTCCTCGAAGTCGTCCACGAAGAACCAGAGCCTGAAGCCCGGCACCTCGGCCAAGTCCTCGGCCAAGCTGGCCGCCAACTCGGGAGACACGAAGTCCGGTCTGCCCACCATGTCGGGCAGTGAGACGACGTTCCACGAATGCGACGCCATCGAGGCGGAGCTCGCGTCGCTCAAGGTGGCCTACGAGCACTACTTCCTGGGCGCCGAGCGGATGCCGCCCACCAAGCAGCACGAGGATCTCAAGAAGCGCGTGGACCGGCTCAAGACGAGCTTCGTGCGCAACACGTCGGCCAAGTTCCGCGTGCAGTCCATCCACGGCAAGTTCGTCACCTACGATCGGCTGTGGCAGCGCACGATGCAGGAGATCGAGAACGGCACGTACAAGCGCGACATCGCCAAGGCGCGCCGCCGCGTGGAGAAGGCGAAGAAGCCCGCCCAGGGCCGTCCCCAGGAGCCGATGGAGCTGGCGGACGAGGACATGGACGAGGTGATGCCGCTCTCCGCGTCGCCGAGCAAGCCGCAGCCGCACCACCTGCCCTCGGTGGCGCCGGTCATCCCGGCGGTGGCGCCGAGCATCCCCTCGGTGGCGCCGGCCATTCCGGCGGTGGCGCCGCTCGTCCCCGCGGTGCGCCCCCTGGCGCCGGGCATCCCCTCGGTGGCACCGGCCATTCCGGCGGTGCGCCCCCTGGCGCCGGGCATCCCCTCGGTGGCGCCGGCCATCCCCGCGGTGCGCCCCCTGGCGGCCCGTCCGCCCGTCGCCGCGCCGCCCCGGGCCGCCGCGCCCCCCGCGGGGCGTGCGCCGTCGGCCTCGGGCGCGGGGGACCTGTCGGACGACAAGCTCAAGACCGTGTACGACGCGTATGTGGCGGCCAAGCGCCGCAACAAGGAAGACACGTCGAAGATGAGCTACGACAACATCGCCGCGTCGCTGCGCAAGCAGGTGCCGGAGTTGATGAAGCAGCACAACGCCAAGGCGGTGGAGTTCAAGGTCGTCATCAAGGACGGCAAGGCCGTGCTCAAGGCCGTGCCGAAGTAGCGCGCCATGAACCACGATCTGGAGTCCCTCAAGGCCCGCGTGGCGCGCCTGTCGGTGATGATCTTCGACATCGACGGCACGCTCACCGACGGGCGCATCTTCTGGGTGCCCGGCTCCGGCTGGACGCAGATGTACAGCGTGCGCGACGGCATGGGCATCAAGCGGCTGCAGGAGGCGGGGCTGGAGGTGGCGGCCATCTCCGGCGGCGACAGCCTCTCGGCGCAGATGCGCATGCAGTCGCTGGGCATCAAGCACGTGCACTTCGGCAGTCAGGACAAGGTGGCGCACTTCGAGAAGCTGCTCGAGCTGCTCCAGGTGTCCGCCGAGCACTGTGGCTACATGGGCGACGAGGTGGTGGACCTGCCGCTGCTGCGCGCGGTGGGCTTCTCCGCCGCGCCGCCCGAGTCCCCCGACGAGGTGCGCGCGGGCGTGCACTACGTGGCACAACGGGCCGCGGGTTTTGGCGCGGCGCGTGAGGTGTGCGAGTTCATCCTGCGCCACCGCGCGCGCCCCTGAGCCCGGAGACGTTGGGTAGTGGATGGCCGCGACGTTCGCTGGCCGCGTGCTGCCCTCCAGGCCGGTTGTGCAGGGGACGGGGCCTTCCTAGGTTGGCCGCTCGCATGGCGGGCGGAAAAAAGCCGTGCGCTCATGACGGACCAACGGAGGAGCGGGCGATGGCGGGAGGGACGCGGCGCGGAAGGCTGGGCCTGGCGGTGGTGACCCTGGCCCTGGGGGCCGGGTGCGCCGCGCCGTCGGCGGAGGCCGAGGCGCGTCTGGCGACCCTGGCGTCGGACGAGGCGCTCATGGACGCGGCCTTCGACGAGGTGGAGACGCGGCTGCTCGGCAATCAGGCCCGGGTGCACCTGTGGCGGGAACTGGAGCGGCGTCACGGCGAGGTGTCCGCCATCCAGTGCCGGGTGTCGGACGGGCACCTGCGCGGCATCGCCACGCTGCTGGCGCGCCAGCAGGAGAAGGCCCTGGACCAATTCCGGCGTCGACACGTGGCGTCAGCGGACACCGTGCTGAGCGCGGGCGGCCCCACGCCCCTGAACAACTAGGCGGGCGGGCGGGCCCCCGCGTGACGTGGGGGCGGAATCCGGATAGAAACCCTGCTCCGTGAGAATCTGGTCCGCCTCCCTCCTCCTCGCCGCCGTGACCGGGCTCGCCGGGTGTGGGGCCACGCGCTACGAGTGCCCCTCGCGGGTGCTCAATCCCCAGGGCGAGCCCTACCGGTGCATCGCCTCGGAGGACTGTCCGCGCTCGGCCAACGAGACGCTGTGCGTCACGGACACGGGCTCCCTGCTGGAGTGCATCCGGTGCCAGGAGACCTACTGCATCCGCGTGACGCCCGCGGAGGAGGCCTGCCCGTCATGAGGCGATCGCTGCTGCTCGTGTCCCTGCTGCTCGCGCCGGGGTGTACCCGGGACGGTGCTCCCGAGCACATGCAGCGCGCCCGGGACGCCATCTTCGAGAAGCGCCCCGACGAGGCGCTCGTGGAGTACCGCAAGGCGCTGGATGCGCTGCGGCTGGAGGACTCGCCCCAGGCGCCGGTGCTCCGGGCGCGCGCGCTCAAGGGCGCCGCGGACGTGTACTGGCTGGAGCTGCGCAAGGTGAAGGAGGCGGTGAGCGTCTACAAGGAGCTCATCGCCCAGTGCCCCGAGGCGCCCGAGTCCCAGGAGGCCCGGGTGGTGCTCGCCGAGCTGTTGCGCGTGCACTTCCGCGACCCCCGCGGCGCCATCGATCAGCTCACCGCCGCGCTCGCGCGCAACCCGCCGCAGGGCGCCGAGCTGCACTACCAGGTGTCCAAGCTGTACTTCGAGCTGCAGGACTACCAGCAGTGCGTGCTGGAGGCGCGCAAGCTGTCCGAGCGCTTCCCCACCAGCGTCTTCGTGGACGACGCCCTCTTCCTGCAGGCGCAGGCGCTGCACATGCAGGCGCTGCAGGGCGGCGCCGCGGGCACGCCCGAGGGCTCGCGCTACCGCCAGGAGTCGTCGCGCACCTACGCGGACCTGCTCGCGCGCTTCCCGGACTCGGAGCTGGCGCCGCACGCCGTCTTCGAGTCGGGCAAGCTCAAGGCCGAGGCGGGCGAGAACGAGAAGGCCATCGAGCTGTGGGTGCAGGCGCTCAAGCACCACCCGGAGCCCGGCATGGTGCAGGACGCCATCGCCCGGGCGCGCCGTCGGCTCGCCGCCACCACGCCCCAGGAGATCGGCTCGCGCGTGGCGGCGTTCGCCAAGGGCCCGACGCGCCCGCCGCGCAACTCCGTGGAAGCCGCGGGCGGCTCGGCCGAGGAAGCCGCGCGCGACCACGGGGACTGACTCCGGGGACTAGCCCGGCAGCCACGTCTCGAACAGGGGCGCGGCCCGGGCCGGATCATCCGCGTCCGCCACGAGCAGCAGGCGGATGCGCCCGCCCTCCACGCGCGCGTCCACGCCCTCCAGCTTCACCTTCGCGTCCACGCCGTCGAGGAACAGCGGGGTGCCGTCCGGCGCGAGCAGGCCCACCGCCGAGCCCAGCACGGCGCCGTCCTGGTACGCATCGCGCGTGTCCTCGGCCGCGGCGGTGAAGACGATGCGCCCGTCCGGCAGGGGCGAGGCGTCCGTGAAGCTCAAGCGCACCGCGCCCGTGCGGCCCAGCTCCCAGCGGCGCACGGTGCGCACCGCGTCACCTCCCAGGGGCTGTCCGGCCTCCAGCGCGCGCAGCACCCGGCCCAGGTCCAGGTCCACCACCGCGTCCGTGCCCGCGTCCCCGTTGCCCCGGTTGAGCAGGCGCAGGCGCCCGCCCGACACCGCCGCGCCCTCGATGTTCAGCGGCCCCAGCTCCCGCGTGAGGTGCTCGTGCACCGGGCGCCAGTCCACGCCGAGCGCGGGCCCCGCGGGCCGGCCGTCCGCGCCCAGGGCCACCCGGGCGCCCTGGTGCCGCGTGCGCGCGCTGCCCGAGGGCACCGCCAGGAGCACCCCGTGGGGCGCGTCCGCCACCCCCGGCAGGAGGCAGAGCGCCTCCAGGTCCGGCTTGAGCGCCTTGCGCGCCCCGGGCTCGAGCGGCAGCGCGCCGGGCAGGAGGCGCCACGTGTCCCCGGGCGCGTCACCCTCCAGGGGGAAGGTGGCCAAGAGCAGCGAGTCGTCCGCGACCACGTGCAGCCAGTCGCCCGCGCGCACGAGGCCACTGGCGGCGGCCACGTGCGCGGGGCCGCCCGGGGTCTCGGGCGCGCGCAGGGTGAGGGTGCGACGCGGGGTGAGGGTGAGCATGGTGGGCCGCGAGCCTACCCGGGCCCGGCGCTCCATGATGGGAGAAGACCGGAGCGGGGGCCTTCCCCCCGGATGCCCCCGCTCCGGTCCTCCATCAGCCTTCCGGTCCGGTCCCCTGGGATGATCGGTGGAGACGGGTGCCCTCGCTCGGTGCTCGCCGGGGGGCCTCTGAATCGCCACCCGGGGTCCGGAAAATGAGCGGTGGGGCCACCGGCGCTGCCCAATGCGGTGAAAATTTTCTTCTGGCCTTATAACGACAGCCAGCACTGTAAGTGAACATAATGTGTAGACGAGTGCACGCGGAGAAGCAAGCCATTCACGGGGCCCCGGGACGGGAGGAGGGGGGCGGGGGCGGCGTGTTATGGATTGAGCATGAACCACTCCCAGAGCAGGGCCCTCTTCTCCCGCGCGCAGGAGACCATCCCGGGCGGGGTGAACTCGCCGGTGCGCGCGTTTCGTGGTGTCGGTGGTGAGCCCGTCTTCTTCAAGGAAGGCGCGGGCGCATGGCTGACGGACGTGGACAACAACCGGTACGTGGACCTGGTGGGCAGCTGGGGTCCGCTCATCCTCGGCCACGCGTGGCCGCCGGTGGTGGAGGCCATCACCGAGGCGGCGCGCCGCGGCTCGACGTTCGGCGCGCCCACGGAGGCGGAGGTGCGCTTCGCGGAAATGCTCTGCGCCACGGTGCCCAGCGTGGAGAAGGTGCGCCTGGTCTCCAGCGGCACCGAGGCCACGGTGGCGGCCATCCGGCTGGCGCGAGGCTTCACGGGGCGTGAGTTCATCCTCAAGTTCGAGGGCTGTTTCCACGGCGCGGGGGACCCCTTCCTGGTGAAGGCGGGCAGCGGCGTGGAGACGCTGGGCCTGCCGGACTCGCCGGGCGTGCCCGCGGCGGTGGCGAGCCTCACGCTCACCGCGCCCTACAACGACCTGGGCGCGGTGGAGCGCCTGTTCACCGAGCGCGGCAAGGACATCGCCTGCGCCATCATCGAGCCGGTGGTGGGCAACATGGGCGTGCTCATCCCCGAGGAGGGCTACCTCCAGGGGCTCCAGGCGCTGTGCCGGGCGCACGGGGTGCTCTTCGTGCTGGACGAGGTGATGACGGGCTTCCGGCTCGCGCGCGGCGGCGCCCAGGAGGTGTACGGCCTGAGGCCGGACCTGAGCACCTTCGGCAAGGTGATTGGTGGCGGCATGCCCCTGGCGGCCTACGGCGGCCGGCGCGACATCATGTCCAAGGTGGCGCCCGAGGGGCCCGTGTACCAGTCCGGCACGCTCTCCGGGAATCCCGTGGCGGTGGCCGCGGGCATGGCGGCGCTGCAGGCCCTGCGCGCGCCGGGCGTGTACGAGCGGCTGGACGCCATCGGCCGCGAGCTGGAGGCGGGCCTGCGCGCGGAGGCCGAGGAGGCGCGGGTGCCCGTCACCATCAACCGCGTGGGCAGCATGTTCACCGTCTTCTTCACCGAGGGGCCGGTGTTCGACTACGCGAGCGCGAAGAAGAGCGACACCGCGCGCTACGGCCGCTTCTTCCACGAGATGTTGCGCGAGGGGGTGTACCTGCCGCCCAGCCAGTTCGAGTCCGCCTTCCTGTCCCTGTCCATCAACGAGCCCGAGGTGGCGCACATCCTCCGGGCCGCTCGCCGTGCGCTGCGCGCGCTTGGCACCGCCGCCTGACGCCCCCCGCCCGGCCCCGTCCCCCGGGGCCGTGTCCTTTGGCCCCTACACCCTGGTGCGCCGCATCGGGTATGGGGGCATGGGCGAGGTATTCCTCGCGCGCGAGGAGGCGCCCGGCCGCGCCTGCGTGGTGAAGAAGGTGCTGCCGGGCCTGGCGGGCAACGCGAACTTCCTCGCGCGCTTTCGCGACGAGGCGCGCGTGGTGCGCCGCCTGTCCCACCCCAACATCGCCCGCGTCTGGGACATGGGCGAGGTGCAGGGCGAGCTCTACCTGGCCATGGAGTACGTGGCGGGCAAGACGCTCAACCGCCTCATGTGGCGCCTGCGCAAGCTCGGGCGGGTGCTGTCCCCGGGGCTCGCGCTGCTCGTGGCCGAGCGCATGTGCCAGGGGCTCGCCCACGCCCACGCCGTCACGGACGAGCAGGGCCACCCCCTGCACCTGGTGCACCGCGACCTGTCCACCGCCAACGTGTGCATCTCCTACGCGGGCGAGGTGAAGATCATCGACTTCGGCGCCGCGCAGTCCTCCCTCAAGGAGGCCCAGACGGCCCCCAGCGTGGTGATGGGCAGCCTCGCGTACATGGCCCCCGAGCACGCGCGCAAGCAGCGTGTGGACCGGCGCGCGGACGTGTACGCCACGGGCGTGGTGCTCTGGGAACTGCTCGCCTGGCAGCCGCTCGCGCAGCAGGGGGACGTCGTCGAGCGCTGGCGGCGCGCGGCCTACCCCCAGTGGACGCCCCCGAGCGCGCACCGCGCCGGCCTGCCCCCGGCCCTGGACGCGGTGGTGATGAAGGCGCTGTCCACCGAGCCCGAGGCGCGCTTCCAGGACGCCCACGCCTTCGCCCAGGCCCTCTGCGCGGTGCGCGAGTCCCTGGCGCCCGGCCTCACGGACGCGGACCTGGCGCGGCTCATGCGCGAGGCCTTCGCGCGCGAGAAGACCGTGGAGGACGCGGTGCTCGCCGAGCTCGTGCGCGGCCGGCCCACCCTGCGCCGCCCCCTCACCGAGCGCGAGCTGCCCGCCTTCGCGCCCCCCACCGCGCTCGCCTTCGAGCACCGCGCGCTCGACGCGCCCGGCGACTTCCTGCCCTCCTCCCAGGTGGAGCTGGTGGAGCCCGCTCCCCCCGAGGCCGCCACTTCACGCGAGGTGCGGGTCGCCTTCGACGTGGACCTCACCACCCACGAGACGGCCCTCGCCGAGCGCAGTCCGGGCTCGGGCCTGGTGCGCGCGCCCGAGGAGGCCCGGGGGGTCTTCTCGGAGGAGGTGCCCGAGGTGTCCGAGCCGCCCGCGCGGACGGGGTGGCTCGCCCTCGGCCTGTTCCTCGCCGCGCTCGCCTCGGGCTTCGCGCTGATGTGGTGGTGGGGATGAAATCTCACGCCCTTATCGTTCATTGAACAGTCGCGGGAGACCCGGGAGGGGTGGGCGCTCGGCCGGACACGCGGGATGTGGCCGTATGGTAGAGCCTGCTCGACAGGAGGGGCATGTTGAGCACCCGGATCCACGACATTCTCAAGAATCATCTCTCTGAGTTGCAAACCGAGTGGTTCGCCACCATGGCGAGTCAGGGGGGACGCCGCGACTCCCTGACGAAGGACGCGGAGCTGCGCGAGCAGTGCGCCGAGTTCCTCCGGCTGTTGATGGAGGCGACCCGGCAGGGGACCTCCTTCGACATCAACGCCTCGGTGTACACCCCGGTGCGCGAGCTGCTCGAGCGCATGTCGCGCGCGCGCAGTCTCCAGGGCCACTCGCCGTCCGAGACGGCCACCTTCATCTTCAGCTTCAAGCATCCCCTGTTCAACGCGCTGCGCCGCGAGTGGACGCGGGATCCGCAGGTGCTGGGCGACGAGCTGTGGAACGCCACGCTGCTGCTCGACAAGCTCGGCCTGTTCACCACCGAGGTCCATCAGCGCACGCGCGAGGAGGTCATCCACCGCCAGCAGCAGGAGATGATGGAGCTGTCCACCCCCGTGGTGCAGCTGTGGGATCGCATCGTGGCGCTGCCGCTCATCGGCACGCTGGACAGCGGCCGCACCCAGACGGTGATGGAGACGCTCCTGCAGCGCATCGTGGAGACGAGCGCGGAGATCGCCATCCTGGACATCACGGGCGTGCCCACCGTGGACACGCTGACCGCCCAGCACCTCATCAAGACCGTCACCGCCACGCGCCTGATGGGCGCCGAGTGCGTCATCAGCGGCATCCGTCCGCAGATCGCCCAGACCATCGTCCACCTGGGCGTGGACCTGTCCGGCGTGGTGACCAAGTCGAGCCTCGCGGGGGCCTTCAGCTGGGCGCTCAAGCGGCTCAACCAGAGCGTGCACACGCCTCCTTCCCCGCGCGCCACGCCGGCGGGCAAGGGTTAGCGGGAGGCCTGTCCTATGGAGCGAATTGCCATCCTCCGCATGGGCCGCATCCTCATCGTCACCATCCAGGTCGACATGCACGACCAGGTGGCGATGTCCCTGCAGGACGATCTGACGGCGAAGATCGTCGAGACGCAGGCGCGCGGCGTGCTCATCGACATCTCCGCGCTCGAGGTCGTGGACTCCTTCATCGGCCGCATCCTCGGCAACATCGCCACCATGTCCCGCGTGCTGGATGCCCAGACGGTCGTGGTGGGCATGCAGCCCGCGGTGGCCATCACCCTGGTGGAACTGGGCATGTCGCTGCCCGGCATTCGCACCGCGCTCAACCTCGAGAAGGGCATGGCGCTGCTCCACGCGTCCATCGATGCGGACGAGGCTGGGATCGAGGTCTCGGATGCAAACCTTGAGGAGTGAGGTGATGCCCATCCGCTCGTCCCAGGACCTGGTACTCGTGCGCCAGGCGGTGAGAACGTGGTCGGCGGAACTCAAGTTCAGCCTCGTGGAGCAGACCAAGATGGTGACCGCCGCGAGCGAGCTGGCCCGCAACACCCTGGATTACGGGGGCGGCGGGGAAGTCACCCTCCAGATGCTCCAGGATGGTCTGCGCAAGGGCCTGCGGCTGTCGTTCGAGGACAAGGGGCCGGGCATCCCGGACCTGGATCTCGCGCTGCGCGATGGCTACACCACAGGGGGCGGCATGGGCCTGGGACTGAGTGGCTCCAAGCGGCTGGTCAATGAGTTCGAGATCGTCAGCAAAGTGGGCGAGGGCACACGGGTGACGGTGACACGATGGAAATGAGCACCACGGCCCTCGCCGTCACGGAGAGCAGTCAGGCGGGCCACGCCCGTCGTACGGCCGCCGCCCTGGCCGAGCGCCTGGGGTTCAAGGAAGAAGCCGCGGGCCGCGTGGCGCTGGTGACGAGCGAGGCGGCCAAGAACCTCGTGGCCCATGCCCGCGAGGGCGTCATCCTCCTGCGGCGGCTCCAGACGGACGGCCACGTGGGCGTGGAGGTGCTCGCGCTGGACAAGGGACCGGGCATGGCGGACGTGGCGCGCTGCATGCAGGATGGCTACACCACGGCGGGCACGGGGGGCTCGGGGCTGGGGGCCATGCGGCGCATGTCCTCCACCTTCGACATCTACTCCCAGGTCGGGGTGGGCACCGCGGTGCTCGCCCAGGTCTGGGCCGACAAGCCCGCCCCCGCCGACAGCATGGAGGTGGGCGCGGTGTGCGTGCCCCTGCCGGGCGAGGAGGTGTGTGGAGACGCCTGGAGCCTGGACCTGACGGAAGGGGCCTCGCCGCGCTACCGCTTCTTCGTGGCGGACGGGCTGGGCCACGGGCCGGACGCCGCCCGGGCCTCGCGCGCGGCGGTGGTGTCCTTCCGGGAGTTGACGGGCCAGGACGCCGCCTCGCTCATCCGGGGCGCGCACGAGGAGCTGCGCAGCACCCGGGGGGCCGCGGTGGCGCTCGCCGAGCTGCACCCCCGGGACGGGCGGCTCGAGTTCGTGGGCGTGGGCAACATCACCGCGGCCGTCGTGACGCCCACGGGCATCCAGCGCATGGTGTCCATGAACGGCACGCTCGGGCACCAGATGATGCGCCTGCAGTCCTTCAGCTACACCTGGAGCCCCGACGCACGGCTGGTGATGTGCTCGGACGGGCTCGCCACCCAGTGGCGCGTGGACCGCTACCCCGGGCTGCTCGCCCACCACCCCGCGCTCCTGGCCGGGGTGCTCTATCGGGACTTCTGCCGGGGCCGGGACGACGCGACGGTGCTGGTGGCGGCGCCGGCCGCCGGGACGGCGCGCCCATGAACGCTCCGCTCTTCCAGTCCGAGCTGCGCACGGGCCGGGACGTGGTCAACACGCGGCAGCGCGGGCGCCACATCGCCCAGGAGATGGGCTTCGACGCGCAGGATCAGGTGCGCATCGCCACCGCCATCTCCGAGGTGGCCCGGCTCGCCGCCGCCCAGTCCAATGGCCACATCTGGTTCCTCGTCGAGGACTCCCAGCCGCACTCGCTGCTCGTGCGCGTGCGCGCCCCCGCGTCGACGCCGGGCCTGATGGCCGGCTCCGCCTCCCAGCCCCGCCCCGGGCCCGCGCTCGTGCCCGCCCAGCGGCTGATGGATCGGGTGGTGGTGCGCCTGGACGCCGACGGCTGGCTCATGCTGGAGCTCGCCCAGCGCCTGCCGCAGGCCTTGTCCCCCGCCGCGCTGCAGGCCCTGCGCGGCGCGCTGGAGCAGCAGCAGCGCGCCACCGTGTCCGACGAGCTGGCCCGCCAGAACGAGGAGCTGGTGCGCATCCTGGACGAGCTCCAGTCGCGCAAGGCCGACGTGGAACGGCTCAACCGCGAGCTGGAGGAGACCAACCGCGGCGTGGTGGCGCTCTACGCCGAACTGGAAGAGAAGGCCGAGGCCCTGCGGCGCGCCTCGGACATGAAGACGCGCTTCATCTCCAACATCAGCCACGAGCTGCGCACGCCCATCAGCTCCGTGGTGAACCTGTCGCGGCTGTTGATCGAGCGGCTGGACGGACCGCTCAACACCGAGCAGGAAAAGCAGGTCGTCTTCATCCGCAAGTCCGGCGAGGCCCTGCAGGAGCTCATCGACGACCTGCTCGACCTGGCGAAGATCGAGTCGGGCCGCTCGGAAGTGCTGCCCTCGTACTTCTCCGTGGCGGAGCTGTTCGGCTCGCTGCGTGGCATGCTCCGGCCCCTGCGGGTCCACGAGGGCGTGTCGCTCGTCTTCGAGGAGAGCGGCGAGCTGCCGGAGCTGCACACCGACGAGCGCAAGCTGTCGCAGATCCTGCGCAACCTCGTGTCCAACGCGCTCAAGTTCACCCGCCAGGGCGAGGTGCGGGTGTCGGCGGCGCCGGGCCGCCCGGGCACGGTGGTGTTCGCCGTGCGGGACTCCGGGGTGGGCATCGCGCCCGAGGACCAGGAGCGCATCTTCGAGGAGTTCGTGCAGGTGGAGGGCCCCCACCAGCAGGGCGTCAAGGGCACGGGGCTCGGGCTGCCCCTGTCGCGCCGCATGGCGGAGCTGCTCGGCGGCTCGCTCACCGTGGAGAGCCAGCCGGGCCAGGGCAGCACGTTCCGCGCGGTGGTGGCCATCGACTACACGAACCCGCCGGACTCCGAGGGCGGCAAGGACCCGTCCTCCCCGCCCTTCCCCCCGGGGTCCGCCCCGTCCCGGACGGTGCTGCTCATCGAGGACGACGAGGTGGTGCGCTACCTCTTGCAGCGCATGCTGGCCGAGCCCCACCTGGACTTCCGCGAGGCGGAGACGGGCCTGGATGGCCTGCGCCTGGCCGAGCAGGTGCGGCCCTCGGTCATCATCCTCGACCTGTCGTTGCCGGGCATGAATGGCTTCGACGTCCTGGACGCGCTCCGCCACGAGCCGAAGACCCGGGACATTCCCGTCATCATCCACACGAGCCGCTCCCTGACCGAGCAGGAGCGCGGACGCTTGCTCCCCAACGCGGTGGGCATCCTGTCAAAGGCGGGCTTGACGCGGGACGCGGCTTCGGAGCTTCTTCATCGCGCCTTGTCAGGAAACGACCGGCGGGCCTGACGCGGTCCCCGTCGCGACGCTTCCGAGGAGTACATCTGCGTGTCTCAACGTGAACCGATCCTCCTCAATATCAACGACAACGAGGCCAACCGTTACGTCGTGACGCGCATGCTGCGCGCCGCGGGCTTCCGGGTGATGGAGGGCGGAACGGGCGCCGATGCGCTGCGGCTGGCCTCCGAGGTGAGCCCGGACCTGGCCATCCTCGACGTGAAGCTGCCGGACCTCAATGGCATCGAGGTGTGCCGGCGCCTCAAGGCGGACCCGCGCACCTCGGGCATCGCCGTGATGCACCTGTCGGCCAACTACATCCGCATCGAGAACAAGGTGGAGGGGTTGGAGAGCGGCGCGGATGGCTACCTCGTGCAGCCGGTGGACGCCTCGGAGCTGCTCGCCACGGTGCGCTCGCTCTTGCGCATGCGCCGGGCCGAGGAGGAGTCGCGCGTCGCCTCCATGCAGTGGCAGTCCACCTTCGACTCGCTGGGCGACGGCGTGTGCCTGCTGGACGAGGGCGGCCGGGTGATGCGCGCCAACCGCGCCTTCCTCGCGCTCGTGGCGCTTTCCGCGGAGCAGGTGCTCGGCCGCTCCTTCGCGGTGCTCATGCGCGAGGCGGGCGCCGGGGACAGTCTGCCGGCCAGCTGCACGGACACCCTGGACTGCCGCGACGAGGCCACGGTGTGCCTGGACGCGCGCTGGTACCGCGTGGCCGCCACGCCCGTGCAGGGCGAGGGCAGCGCGGTGACGGGCGCGGTGCGCATCCTCACGGACATCACCCCCCACCGCGAGCTGCAGGACGTGCTGCGCCAGCGCGCCGCGGACCTGGCCGAGGCGGACCGGCGCAAGGACGAGTTCCTCGCCATGCTCGCCCACGAGCTGCGCAACCCCCTGGCCGCCATCGTCAACTCGCTGCACCTGGCGGAGACCACGCGCTCGCCGGGCTCGGAGTCCAAGGCCTTGAGGGTCATGGCGCGGCAGAGCCAGCACATGGCGCGCATGGTGGACGACCTGCTGGACGTGTCGCGCTTCAACCGCGGCCACATCGAGCTGCGGCGCGCGCGGGTGGACCTCAAGCAGGTGGTGCAGCACAGCCTGGAGGCGCGCCGTCAGGCGCTCGAGGACAAGCGCCTCACGCTGGACGTGGAGCTGCCCGAGACCGAGAGCCTGTGGCTCAACGGCGACGTCACGCGGCTGGAGCAGGTGGTGTCCAACCTGCTCGACAACGCGCGCAAGTACACCCCCGAGGGCGGCTTCGTCTTCGTGGGCGTCGCCGTGGAGCGCGACGCGCGAGGCCGCCGGGCGCTCTTGCGCGTGCGCGACTCGGGCATCGGCATGACGCCCACGCTGCTCTCGCGCGTCTTCGACCTCTTCGTCCAGGGCGAGCAGCAGCTGGACCGCTCCCGGGGCGGTCTCGGCATCGGCCTGACGCTGGTGCGTCGGCTGGTGGAGCTGCACGGCGGCTCCGTCTCGGCGCACAGCGAGGGCGAGGGCAAGGGCAGTGAGATTCTCGTGACGCTGCCGCTGGCGGCCGAGGACGCGCCGGTGGTGAAGGCGGAGAGCAAGGGCGCGGCGCCGGTGCGCACGGGTGCGCGGCGGGTGCTCCTGGTGGAGGACAACGAGGACACGCGCGAGGTGCTGCGCGAGCTGTTGGAGATGTGGGGCCACGAGGTGGCGGTGGCCGAGGACGGCTTCAAGGGCGTGGAGCGCTTCCCCTCGCAGCGGCCCCACGTGGCGCTGGTGGACCTGGGGCTGCCCGGCATGGATGGCTTCCAGGTGGCCCGGAAGATCCGCGAGAGCGAGGGCGGCCAGGACGTCTACCTGGTGGCGCTCACGGGCTACAGCGGCGAGCATCGCACCCGGGCCGTGGAGGCGGGCTTCGACCTGCATCTGGTCAAACCCGTGCGCCCGGACGAGCTGGAGCGGCTGCTGCAAAACCTGCCCGAGCGCCGCCCCGCGTCCTGAATTGGCCGTGCCCTCCCGGGCCCGACTTGCGGTATGTCGGGAAGATGTCGATCGAGACGGAATCGGGAGCGACGCTCCCCTTCGAGCGCTTCTGGGACTGGGTCCTGGACCACACCAACTGCATCCTCGGGGTGGGCACCGAGGATGGCTGGCTGTACGACGCGGAGGCCCTGCACTGGGTCCTCTTCTCCGAGGAGAGCGGCACGCCCGTGGTGCAGCTCATCCTGGGCAAGCGCCTGGTGGGCGAGCTGGTGCTGGAGACCTCGGACCTGATGCACGTGCAGGTGCTGCCGGATCCGGAGAACGTGGAGCGCGGCGCCTTCCTCTTCAAGGTGTATGGCGGCACCAAGTCCGCGCCCCGGGTGCGCTACACCTTCCAGCTCGCGCACGGGCTGGAGAACATGCCCACCCCGCACGTGGCGGGCCTCAAGCACTGACGAGGCCCGCGGTGCCCTACTTCTTCGTGGGCTTGTTGATGTTCGCGAAGAAGTCGTTGCCCTTGTCGTCCACGACGATGAAGGCGGGGAAGTCCACCACCTCGATCTTCCAGACGGCCTCCATCCCGAGCTCCGGGTACTCGAGCACCTCCACCTTCGTGATGCAGTCCTTGGCGAGCCGGGCCGCCGGGCCGCCGATGGAGCCCAGGTAGAAGCCGCCGTGCTTCTTGCAGGCCTCGGTGACGGCGGGCGAGCGGTTGCCCTTGGCCAGCATCACGAAGCTGCCCCCGGCCGCCTGGAACTGGTCCACGTACGCGTCCATGCGGCCCGCGGTGGTGGGGCCGAACGAGCCCGAGGCGTAGCCCTCCGGCGTCTTGGCCGGGCCCGCGTAGTACACCATGTAGTCCTTGAGGTACTGCGGCAGGCCCTCGCCCTTGTCCAGGCGCTCCTTGATCGTGGCGTGGGCGATGTCGCGCGCCACCACCAGCGGGCCGGTGAGCGACAGGCGCGTCTTGATGGGGTAGCGCGACAGCTCGGCGCGGATGTCCGCCATGGGGCGGCGCAGGTCGATCTTCACCACCTCGCCCGCCAGGTCCGCCTCGGTCGTCTCCGGCAGGTACTTGGCCGGATCCGCCTCCAGCTGCTCCAGGAAGACGCCGTCCTTCGTGATCTTCCCGAGCGCCTGCCGGTCCGCCGAGCACGACACGGCGATGGCCACCGGGCACGAGGCGCCGTGGCGGGGCAGGCGGATGACGCGCACGTCATGGCAGAAGTACTTGCCGCCGAACTGGGCGCCAATGCCCGTGCGCTGGGTGAGCGCGAGCACCTGCTGCTCCAGCGCCACGTCCCGGAAGCCGCGGCCCAGGGCGTTGCCCTCGGTGGGCAGCGTGTCCAGGTAGCGCGCGGAGGCGTACTTGGCCGTCTTGAGCGCGTACTCGGCCGAGGTGCCGCCCACCACGATGGCCAGGTGGTAGGGCGGACACGCGGCGGTGCCCAGCGCGCGGATCTTCGCGTCCAGGAAGGCGAGCAGGCTCTTCTCGTTGAGCACCGCCTTGGTCTCCTGGAAGAGGTAGCTCTTGTTCGCCGAGCCGCCGCCCTTGGCCATGAAGAGGAACTTGTAGGCGTCACCGTCCGTCGCGTAGAGCTCGATCTGCGCGGGCAGGTTGTTGCCGGTGTTGACCTCCTTGTACATGTCCAGCGCGGCCATCTGTGAGTAGCGCAGGTTGGCGGTGCGGTACGTGTCGAACACGCCCCGGGAGAGGGCCTCCTCGTCGCCGCCGCGCGTGAGCACGTACTGGCCCTTCTTGCCCATGATGATCGCCGTGCCCGTGTCCTGGCAGCTGGGCAGCACCCCGCCCGCGGCGATGTTGGCGTTCTTGAGCAGCTCCACCGCCACGAACCGGTCGTTGGGCGAGGCCTCGGGATCCTTCAGGATGTGGGCGAGCTGGGCCAGGTGTCCGGGCCGGAGCAGGTGCGAGATGTCCTTCATGGCCTCGCGCGTGAGCAGCGACAGGGCCTCGGGTTCCACCTGGAGGAACGTCTTGCCACCGGCCTCCAGCGTGGACACGCCGTCCTTCGTGAGCAGCCGGTAGGGCGTCTCGTCCTTGCCGAGCGGCAGCATCTCCTGGAACTGGAACTCGTTCATCTCGGGCCTTTCTTCGTCCGGGGGTCGGCGCGCGATTGTAGGGGGAAGGCGGGCGGCTTGGCGCGCCCCGTGTGCCCGCTCCTCCGCCAGGGAAGCCGCCCCCTGCACGCGGGGTCCGGGATGGGTGCATTCCCGCGTCCCCTTGGTAGCATCCCCCGCCATGACCCAGCCCATCTCGAAGTTCCTGCCGGCCCTGGCCGTCTCGGCGGGACTGGTGGCGCCCTCGGCGCTCGCGTGTACCAGCCTCCTGGTGAACAAGGGGGCCTCCGCGGATGGCTCCACGCTCATCACTTATTCCGCTGACTCGCATGAGTTGTACGGCGACCTGACGCACACCCCGGCGCGCCGCAACGCGCCCGGCGCCTGGCGCGACATCATCGAGTGGGACACGGGCAAGTTCCTCGGCCGCATCCCCGAGGTGCCCGTCACCTACTCGGTGGTGGGCAACATGAACGAGCACCAGCTGTCCGTGGGCGAGTCCACGTTCACCGGCCGCAAGGAGCTCGCCGGGCCCTCGGGCCTCATCGACTACGGCTCGCTCATGCAGCTCGCCCTGGAGCGCGCGAAGACGGCGCGCGAGGCCATCCAGGTCATGACGGGCCTGGTGGCCGAGCACGGCTACGCCTCCACCGGCGAGTCCTTCTCCATCGCCGACCCGCAGGAGGCGTGGATCCTGGAGATGATCGGCAAGGGCGAGGGCCAGAAGGGCGCGGTGTGGGTGGCGCGCAAGCTGCCCGAGGGCACCCTGTCCGCCCACGCCAATCAGGCGCGCATCCGCCAGTTCCCCCTCAACGAGCCCTCCACCACGCTCTACTCGAAGGACGTCGTCGCCTTCGCGCGCGAGAAGGGCTGGTTCACCGGGGCGGACAAGGACTTCAGCTTCGCGGACACCTACCACCCGCTGGACTTCGAGGGCACGCGCTTCGCCGAGGGCCGCGTGTGGAGCATCTTCCGCCGCGCCGCGCCCTCGCTCGGGCTGGGCGTGGAGTACGCGGATGGCTCGGCGCCGGCCAAGCGCCTGCCCTTGTGGGTCAAGCCGGACAAGAAGCTCGCGGTGCAGGACGTCATGGGCCTGATGCGCGACCACTTCGAGGGCACGCCCCTGGACATGACCCGGGACGTGGGCGCGGGGCCCTACGCCGCCCCCTACCGCTGGCGCCCCATGACCTGGAGTGTGGATGGCAAGGACTACGTGCACGAGCGCGCCATCTCCACCCAGCAGACGGGCTTCTCCTTCGTGGCGCAGATGCGCGCGTGGATGCCGGCCCCGGTGGGCGGCGTCCTGTGGTTCGGCGTGGATGACACCTTCACCACCGTCTACACCCCCATGTACGCGGGCATCCGCCGCGCCCCCGCCCACTTCGCGCAAGGGGTGGCCAGCCGCGGCGAGTTCTCCTGGGACTCGGCCTTCTGGGTGTTCAACTGGGTGTCCAACCAGGCCTACGCGCGCTGGAGCGACATGATCGTCGACGTGCAGCGCGCCCAGGGCGAGCTGGAGGGCCAGTTCCTCGCGGATCAGCCGGACATCGAGAAGGCGGCGCTGGAGCTCTACAAGCGCTCGCCGGAGCAGGCGCGCGCCTACCTCACGGACTACTCGGCCCAGCAGGGCGACAAGGTCCACGCCCGGTGGCGCAAGCTGGGCGAGCAGCTGCTCGTCAAGTACATCGACGGCAACGTGCGCGACGCCCAGGGCAAGGTGAACCACCCCGCCTACCCCGCCTCCTGGTACCGCACCATCGTCCAGGACGCCGGTCCGCGCCTGGCCGCGCCCCCGGCCCAGGCGACCCCCGAGGTCAAGCCCACCCCGGCCAAACCCGCCGCGCCCCCCGCTTCTTCGCCCACGGTCGCACCCGCTCCTTGAGCCGCGTCAGCCTCGCGCCCTAAAAAGGGGCTTCATGCCTGCCTGGTCACGAATCGACAGCGGAGCGGCCACCCACATCGGCCGCCGTTCGAACAACGAGGATGCCTTCTGCCAGAAGCCGGAGGTGGGCTTCTTCGCGGTCGCGGACGGCCTGGGCGGGCATGAGGGCGGCGAGGTGGCGAGCCACCTCGTGCTGCGCACCGTGCTGGAGTTCCTCTCCACCGACGAGCACACCGCGCCCTCGGCGCCCGCGCTCCTCACGCCCCACCCGGACGCCGAGCCCCTTCCGGAGGAGGGCGCCACCGAGCGCATGCTGCGCGAGGCGGTGCGGCTCGCGCACCACGAGGTGCGCGCGCAGCAGAAGGGCAAGCTGCACATGATGGCCTCCACGCTCACCGCGCTGCTGTTCGTGGAGGACGAGGTGGTGGTGTGCAACCTGGGCGACAGCCGCAGCTTCCTCGTGCGCGACGGCGAGGTGCGCCGGCTCACCAAGGACCACACGGTGCTCGCGGAGATGGAGGCGGCGGGGCTGGACATCAAGACGCCCTTCGCGCTGCGCCACCGCAACTCGCTCACGGGCGCGGTGGGCATGGAGGAGAGCGTGGAGCCGGAGTGTGGCCGCGTGGCGGTGCGCCCGGGCGACGTGCTGCTCTTGTGCAGCGATGGGCTGTACGAGCCCGTGCCCCCGGCGCTGATGCTGGAAGTGCTGGCCGAGGGCGGCTCGGCCCAGGAGTCCATCGAGCGGCTCGTCACCCGCGCCTATGACCGGGGTGGCACGGACAACATCACCGGCATCGTGCTGCGGCTGCTGTAGCGGAGGGCGCGAGGCGACTCGGGGGGCCCTCCAGGCGGACTCTGTTGCAGGAGTCCGCGGGCAGCACGGTGGGCGTGAAGCGCGCCGTCGCCGTGCCGTTGCCCGTGAACGTGCCCGCGCAGGTGCTGCTCCACGGGTCGTCCAGGATGTTGCTGTCTCAGTCCTCGGTCCTGACGGACAGCTCCGTGGACTGGCCCACGTCCAGCCGGGACTGCGTGGTCTCAAGATAGCCCACCCGCGGCGCGGTGTTGAACGTCGCCCCCACCTCCAGTCCTCCTTCACCTTGGGGGCGCTCCAGGTCCTGGAGGTTCAGGGTGACGAGGGTCATGGCGCCCGCCATGATGGT
This sequence comes from Archangium primigenium, assembly GCF_016904885.1. Classification (NCBI taxonomy): domain Bacteria; kingdom Pseudomonadati; phylum Myxococcota; class Myxococcia; order Myxococcales; family Archangiaceae; genus Melittangium; species [Archangium] primigenium. The sequence continues at coordinate 130,583 of NZ_JADWYI010000001.1, read as the reverse complement.
GAGGTTCTTCGCCTCGCCCTTGTATCGGACCGTCCCGTGCTCATCGAGGGCCTCGGCCCGGAGGACGCGGTCCGTGCCGACCGGGATGCCCGTGAGCACGCCCGCCCAACCCTCCCTCCCCTCGTGCAACTCGGTGGAGAGGGGCGCCAGGTCGTCCGCCGAGATGGTCGCGACGATGCTCCGGATGCCGCTCGGATCGCCCAGGGCGTGCGCGGTGACGGTGAGGGACAGGGTTCCAGCGGGACTCTCAGGTGAAGGCGAAGGCGTGGACGGACCGCAACTGGCGAGCATCACCAGCAGCAACGACAGACAGCGCAGCGGGAGCGAGTGCATGTTGCTCAGCCTAGGCGCGGGCGCGCGGCCGCCGCTGTGAGCCAGGTCACTGCGCGTCACGTCGCGGAGAGGCAACCCGCTCCCGGTCTTTCACGAGAATCGCGGATACCTCTCGCGCCGTCCCTGGAGTGTGTCATGCGTCTCCGCGTCCTCGCCGTCCTGCTCGCCCTGGTCCTCCCTGGCTGTGCTCCCCCCGACGCTCCCGAAGCCGATCCGGCCGGGGAGGCCACCCAGGCGCTCACGCCGGGCGGGGGCTTGCGGTTCATGACGTACAACATCAAGCACGGGGAGCTGAGCAGCCTCGAGGCCATCGCGGGCGTCATCACCGCGCAGGCGCCGGACCTCGTCGCGCTCCAGGAGGTGGATGTCCTCACCACGCGCTCGGGCAAGGTGGACCAGGCGGCGCGACTCGGCCAGCTCACGGGCATGTCTGCCGTGTTCATCCCCTCGCTGCTCAGCTTCGACGGCGGGCAGTACGGCCTGGCGCTCCTGTCGCGCTACCCCATCCGCTCCTCGCAGCGCATCGCCCTGCGCTCGGCTTCCGAGCAGCGCGTCCTCGCGCTCTACACGGTGGAACTGGAGGCCGGGCGGGTGCTGCCCGTGGGCGTCACGCACCTGGGTACCACCAGCGCCACCGAGCGGCTCGAGCAGGTCGCGGACCTCAAGGCGGCGCTCGCGGGCAAGCCCTGGGCGCTGCTCGGCGGAGACTTCAACGCCACGCCCTCCGAGGCCAGCATCTCCAGCCTGACGCAGCAGTTCTCCGACGCGTGGCGCCGGGGCGGCTCGGGCAATGGCTACACCAGCTCGGCGGGCCTGCCCACGCGGCGCATCGACTACCTGATGCTCGGCGCGGCGTGGACCTCGCCAGTAGTGGCCAGCGTGCCCGGGGCGTCGAGCCAGTCGGACCACCGCCCCGTGGTGGCCACCGTCATTCCGCCGTGGAGCCAGACGCTGCTCGGAGACCGGGTGCCCGGCACGCCCGTCCAGGCCGATACGAAGCCCGTGGAGGTGGGCGTGCGCTTCCAGAGCCGGGTCGCGGGCAGTGTCACCGCGCTGCGCTTCTACCGGGGCACGGGCAATGCCAGTGGTTACGTGGCGCGCCTGTGGACGTCCTCGGGCACCCTGCTGGCCCAGATCCCCGTCCGCGATGTCAGGCTTCCCGGCTGGCAGGAGGGCATTCTGTCCACGCCGGTGCGCCTCACCGCGGGCACGACGTATGTGGTGTCCTACTCCTCGTCCAACGGCCAGTTCGCGCGGGACGTGGATGGCTTCGCGAGCGCGTTCGTCAGTGGGGACCTGACTGTGCCCGTGGGCGGCGGGGTGTATGTCTACGCCCCGGGCAGCTTCCCGACGAACTCCTACAAGGACACCAACTACTGGGTGGATGTGCGCTTCACGCCCTCGCCCTGAGCCGCACGGCGCAACGCGCTACACTCGTCCGCGGATGCCGTGAGGGGTCCACCGTACGGGGTGCGCGATGATGGGTTTCAAGGGGATGTCCTCGGGACATCCGTCGACGAAGGGCAAGGAGACGTCCTCGGGTGAGGTCTCGCTGGAGATCCACCACATCGACGTGGGGCAAGGCGACGCCACGCTCCTGCTCGTCCGGGGAGCGGATGGCGGCCTCACCCGCTCCATCCTCATCGATGCCGGCAGGACGGGCTTGCAGGTGATTGCCTATTTCGAGGAACTCAAGAAGCGCACGGGCGGGTTTCGCAAGCTCGACATGGTCATCACGTCGCACTACGACTCCGACCATATTGGGGGCTTCGCCCTGCTGTTCGGGGACGAGAAGTACGTCCAGGACGACGTGATCTTCTACGACCTGGGACGGCCAGCCAACGCGGACACCGACTACCAGAACTATGAGAACCTCGTCTGGCTCCAGGAGCATCGCCAGCGCATTCCGTTCGGGCCGATCCTGGAACTGTCTGGCATCACGCTGACGTGTCTCGCGCGGAACGCCGCCATGGCGGGCTCGAACGCGAAGCGGGTCTGGTCTTTCGACGCGGGCGGCGAGGTGGCGCCCTCGCAGCACATCCCGCCCCTGGACAAGAACGCCACCAGCGTGGCGCTGCTGCTCGAGTTCGGTTCGTTCAGATACTTCACGGCGGGAGACCTCTGCGGGTTCTATGAGGAGGGGGTCGTCCACTTCCTCCACCCCTACTTCCTGAAGGACAGCTCCCACGTCTGTGCCTGGAAGCTGGGCCACCACGGGGCGAACGAGGCGAGCAGCCAGGATGTCCTGCGTCTGATGGTGCCTCGCCTGGGGGTGATTTCCTGCGGCGCGGACAATGTGTTCGGTCACCCGGCGCCCGGAACACTGCTCCGGCTGGAGGAGCTGAGCAAACACGAGGTCTGCAACTACATGGCGACGGCGAAGATCGTTCCCGAGACGGGAATGGGCTTTCCCATCGGACAGATTCCGTCCGGGGGCCATGGCTCCGACGGGCATGGTCCCATCGTGATCTCGGTCACGGAGACCCAGGCGAATGCACACATGTTCTCCGTGCGCTCCAAGAAGTCCGCCGAGCAGGTTCTCCAGTGCGGGACACGCCAACCTCTCTCCTCTTCCGTCAAGCTGGAGGAACACCGGGTGTCGGGAAAGAGGAAGCAGACCGAGGAAGGCGAGCGCGCGGCGAAGATGCGGCAAGAGGATCGTCTGAAGGACATCCTCGCCACGCTGCGCTCCGCGCTCGCGACGAAGCTCGGCGATGCGCCCCAGGTGGACCTCGCGGACCTCGACGTGGGCGCTCAGCTCATCCGGATCGCCAAGCGCATCTACAATCAGGCCGCGATCGATGCGCGCGAGGAGTGGGCGTCCAACGCGTTCGCCAAGTCCGCCCTCCACGGCATGATGGACAAGGCGGATGTGCTCAAGACGCTCAAGAAGCTCTGAGGCCGTGCGTCAGGGCGCCCCGTGCGCCGGGACGAGCGTCATCTCCACGGGCTCGCCCGGGTTGTGCATCCGGAGTCTGAAGGTATTCGCCGTCAGCTCCAGGATGTCCGTGGGGTAGGGGCGCGACTCCTCCACCATCGTGAGCGCGCCCTTCTCGTAGCGCCACGTGCCCAGGGCGGGCGTGCCCGTCTCCGAGGCGATGACCAGCGTGCCCTCGGAGAGGAACACGTAGAGCTGGCCCTTCTGGATTTGGGGCGAGGCCTCCACCTTCCAGACCTTGTTGACGAAGCCCGTGGGCGCGGTCACGGGCGTGGGGGCGGGCGCGGGCTTCGGGGACGTCGTGGCGCAGCCGGCGAGCAGCAGGGCGGCGGCGCCCAGGGTCTTCACGGTCTTCATTGCACGGCCTCCAGGGCGGGAAGGTCCACGGACGGCGCCAGGGTGATGACGACGGACTTGGACGTGGGGGTGCGGCTCTTGTCCGCGAAGCTGTTGAGGGGCACGAGCACGTTGGCCTCGGGGAAGTAGGTGGCCGCGCACCGCCGGGGGATGTCGTAGGGCACCACCACGAACTTCCGGGCCACGCGCCGCTCGCCCTCGAAGTGGCTCGTGAGGTCCACCGGCTGGCCCGCCGTGACGCCCAGTTCCTTCATGTCCTCGGCGTTGAGCATCACCACGCGTCGCCCGGCCTTGATGCCCCGGTAGCGGTCATCCAGGCCATACACCGTGGTGTTGTACTGGTCGTGCGTGCGGACGGTCATCATCATCAACTGGCCCGGCTCCAGCCGGTGCCGGGGCAGGGGGTGCACCGTGAAGTGGCCCTTGCCGCTCGGCGTGGTGAAGCGGCCCTCGCGCGGGCCGTTGGGCAGCGCGAAGCCGCCCGGCTCCAGCACCCGCCGGTTGAAGTCCTCGAAGCCGGGAATCACCCGCGAGATGCGCTCGCGCACCCGGCCGTAGTCCGCCGCCAGCTCCTCCCAGGGCACGTCGTCCGCCGGGCCCAGCACCGCGCGCGCGAGCCTCGCCACCAGCGCGGGCTCGCTGAGCAGGTGCTCGGAGGCCGGGGGCAGCGTGCCGCGCGAGGTGTGCACCACCCCCATGGAGTTCTCCACCGTGACGAACTGCGGCCCCGTGGCCTGCGTGTCGCGCTCGGTGCGGCCCAGGCACGGCAGGATGAGCGCCCGCCGCCCCGTCACCAGGTGCGCCCGGTTGAGCTTGGTGGACACGTGCACCGTGAGCCGCGTGCGGCGCAGGGCCTCGGCCGTGGCCTCCGTGTCCGGCGTGGCCGACAGGAAGTTGCCCCCGAGCGCGAAGAAGACCTTCACCTTCCCGTCGCGCATGGCCCCGATGGTGGCCACCGTGTCCAGGCCGTGGTGCTCGGGCGCGGTGAAGCCGAACTCCTGGCCCAGCGCCTGGAGGAAGGCGGGCCGCGGCCGCTCGTTGATGCCCATGGTGCGGTCGCCCTGCACGTTGCTGTGGCCGCGCACCGGGCACAGCCCCGCGCCCGGCTTGCCGATGGCGCCGCGCACGAGCGCCAGGTTCACGAGCTCCTGGATGTTGCCCACGGCGTTCTTGTGCTGGGTGAGCCCCATGGCCCAACACCAGATGACGCGGTCCGTCTCCGCGAGCCACCCGGCCACCGTCTCCACCTGCTCGCGCGAGATGCCGCTCTCTTCCACCACGTCGTCCCAGGACACGCCCGCCAGGTGCGCTGACCAGGCCTCGAAGCCGAGCGTCTCGGCCGCCACGAAGTCGCGCGCCACGACGGTGCCCGGAGCCGCCGCCTCGCGCGCGAGCAGCGCCTTGCCCAGGCCCTGCAGGAGCGCCACGTCCCCGTTGATGCGCACCTGGAGGAAGGCGTCCGCGAGCGGCGTGCCCCCGCCGAGCACGCCGCGCACCGCCTGCGGGTGCTTGAAGCGTTGCAGGCCCGCCTCGGGCAGCGGGTTGATGCTGACGATGCGGCAGCCCTGGCGCTTGGCGGCCTCGAGCGCCGTGAGCATGCGCGGGTGGTTGGTGCCCGGGTTCTGCCCGATGACGACCACGAGCCGGGCCTTCTCGAAGTCCTCCAGCGTCACCGTGCCCTTGCCGATGCCCACCGTCTCGGTGAGGGCCGTGCCGCTGGACTCGTGGCACATGTTGGAGCAGTCCGGCAGGTTGTTGGTGCCCAGGCGCCGCACGAGCAGTTGGTAGAGGAAGGCCGCCTCGTTGCTCGTGCGCCCCGAGGTGTAGAAGGCCGCCTCGTCCGGAGAGCCGAGCGCGCGCAGCTCGTCCGCCACGAGCGCGAAGGCCTCGTCCCACGGCAGGGGCGTGTAGTGCGAGGCGCCCTCGCGCAGCACCATGGGGTGGGTGAGCCGGCCCTGCTTGCCCAGCCAGTGGTCCGTCTGGGCCGCCAGGTCCACCAGGCTCCACTGCTGGAAGAAGTCGGGCGTCACCCGGGCCGTGGTGGCCTCCTCGGCCACCGCCTTCGCGCCGTTCTCGCAGAACTCGAAGGCCGAGCGGTGCGCGGGGTCCGGCCAGGCGCACCCGGGACAGTCGAAGCCGTGCGTCTGGTTCACCTGGAGCAGCGTCTTCGTGCCGCGCACCGGGCCCATCTCGCCCCAGGCGTGCTGCATCGCCTTGACCACCGCCGTCACGCCGCCCGCGGCGCTCGCGGGCGCGCCCACGCGCAGGGGCTCGGCGAGCACGGGGGGCTGGGCGCTCGGGCGGAGCCCGGGGGCCGCGGGCACGGGGGCCTCGGCGGCCGGGGTCTGGGGGTCGTGCTTCGTGTCCGCCATGGGTGCTCCTCCTGGGCGGGAGGAGTCTAACCCCCGGCGACCGGGGGCGGCGGGTCGGCGTGCTCGGCCGCCCTGCGGACGGGCCTCAGGGGGTTCCCGCGTCCTCCCCGTGGAGGGCCGAGTGGTTGAACAGCAGGAGGGGGTTGTTGTAGTTCGAGTAGTTCAGGGCCTCTTCCGGTGTGTTGCAGACGGTGGGGCACAGGGTGTTGGGGCTGCTGGGCCCGACCCAGACCTGGCCGGGCGCGCAGTCCCCCGCGATGCTTCCGTCGGCGAGCAGCGACGGGGCGATGAGCTGGCACTGGGTGGGGGGCGGGGGCAGGGTCTTCCAGCGGGCGTGGCTCAGGCACACGGCGCCCAAGGTGTTCCACCCGGCCTCGAAGGGGGCCTCGGCGGGAATGACGCTCGGGGTGGGGCGGGCGAGGTTGGCGGGTGACACCTGCTCGTCCCAGAAGAGGATGGGGGTGCCCTCCTGGGTCTGGGTGCCGCCGTTGCCGCAGTAGTCGGCGCGGGCCATCCGGGTGCAGACGGCGTGGGCCTGGCCATGGTTGCCGGTGGTGCCCCCCGCGGGGCTGCTGGCGTTGGTGTAGCCCTTCCAGGGCTGGTAGCCCCAGCGGTAGCACTTGGCGATGACATCCTGGGTGCAGCCGAAGGTGAAGCGCGCGGGGGGATTGCCGTCGCGCACGCCCGTGTCCTCGTCATAGGTCCCGAACAGCGGCACCATCCAATTGGAGCCGTCCGGGTTCGAGCCGCGCTCGCACTTCTCCGGCAGGCCCAGGCGCGTCAGCCGCGTCTTGTAGAGGAAGGTGGCGCCGCTCGCGTCCCAGCGCGCCGGGCCGCTCGTCGGTTGCACGTCCGGGTCCACGGTGTCGGCGTTGATGACGTCCTCGATGGAGACGAGCATGTCGGGCGTCTGGGGGTTGTGCACGGAGTAGGCATGAAGCCGCGCGCCGATGAGCTCCGTGCCCCGCACCTCGCGGCGCGCGGGAAACACGCCGCTGGAGGGCACGAGGCCCACGCTCCACGCGGGGGTGCCGCTGTGCTTGGGGCCCGCGAGCACCGTGTAGCGGCCCGAGGCCGGGCAGACGAAGGTGACGTGGGGGCAGAGACTGCCGCCACAGCCGTTGTCTCCCGAGACGAGCGCCTGGGCCTGGGTGCAGGACTGGGGGCCCGGGCAGACGCGCAGCACGGGGTCTCCCGAGCAGGTGCCCAGGCCACAGCCGCCCGCGCCCAGGCTCACGAGGGTGCCCGGCGTGCACGCGCCCACGCCGCGCCACCCGTAGCCGCAGTCGCGGGTGGCGCCCACGGTGGGCTGCGCGCAGGCGGCCAGCACGGGGTGGGTGGTGTCCCGCTCGTAGTCGACCGCGCCGACGAGCTCGCCCCGCTCCAGGTGCAGGTCATGGAGGGCCTTCTTGGTGGCCGAGAAGTCGGCGCTCAGAAAGGAGACGCTCTCCAGCGCGGAGCCGTGCAGCAGCCGGCCCTGGGTGGGCCAGCCGGGGGGAACGGGATCGCCGTCCTGGGCGAAGGACCGGCTGGCCGGGGAGGCCGTCGTCTCCGGCGGAGGAAGCTCGCCCTGGCAGGCCAGGAGCAGGCCCAGACAGGCGACGAGACACAGCGGCGACACGGGACGGCTCGACGGGGTGGACATGGGGGCTTCTCTCTCCAAGGGACGACGGGGCTTCATTTCAACCGCCGTGCCAGGGCGGGTCCTCGGAGGGAGGGGGTCTGGGCGCGCCCTCTCCGGCAACCCTGGCGGGCAACCCTTGCCAGCTCCGGCAAACCTTGCCGTCCTAGCCCCCGTCCCGACCCTCCGGCGCGGGCGTGGCGCACAGGCGCAGGCCGACGAGGGGCTCGCGCAGGGTGCGCTCCATGGCCTCGCGGTTGGCGCTGCGGCTGCCCACCTCGGCCTGGAACCAGCTGCCGCCCCGGATGATGGGCTGGCGCGGATCTTCCGCCGAGCGCACCCACTCCCACACGTTGCCGGCCATGTCGTCCGCGCCGAAGGGGCTGCGCGAGCGGGGATGGCTGCCCACCTCGTCCGGCCCGAAGCCGAGCGGCTCGCGGCCATACGTCACGTCGATGTTGGCGTCGTCCGGGGCGAGCGTGTCGCCCGAGGGGTAGCGGCGGCCGTCGGCGCCCCGGGCGGCGCGCTCCCACTCGAGCTCGGAGCACAGCCGGGCGCCGGGCACGCGGCCCGTCCGGGCGAGCCAGGCGGCGTAGGCCTCCGCGTCCTCGAAGGAGATGGCGGAGACGGGAAAGCGGCGCCAGTCCTGCACCGCGCGCCGCTCGCGCTGGGCGTAGCGCACCGGCTCGCCCTCCCAGGCCACGTACGCGCGCGAGGCGGGCCGCAAGGTGAGGCGCCAGCGGCCGGCGATCTTCTCCAGCGCCACGCCGCCGCGCGCGCCCCGGGTGCCCGGCAGCCGCGCCAGCCGCTCGGCGGGGGGCAGGGTGTCCAGCCACGCCATCCAATCGGCGAACGTCACCTCGTGCCGGGCGATGAGGAAGGCGGGCGTGTGGGCCTCGTGCAGGGGCGCGGCGTTGAAGAAGGCGCGGCGCAGGGCCTCCTCGTCGCTGCCCTGGAGGAAGCCGCCGGCGGGGATGGGGAGGAAGCCCGCGGGGACGTGCTCCGGCCGGGGCAGCGCCACGTCCAGCGTCAGGTGCTCGCCGGGGCGCAGCCACAGGGGCAGGCGCACCTCGGTGTGTCCGGGCGCCTCCAGCCGCAGCAGGTAGGCGCCCTCGGCGAGCGCCGCCGTGCCGGGCGCCACGCCCCACTGTCGCTCGGGGGCGGCCCGGGGCCCGGACGCGCTCAGCCACAGGCGGGTGCCCTCGGGCCGGGCGCGCACCTCGAGCCGCGCGGGCGTCGTCCAGGGCCGCGCCCACGCGCCGGTGGGGTCGTGCGCCTGGAGCCGCGCGAGCAGCTCCGCGCGTCGGGCCGTGGGCCCCGCGCGTCCGGCCAGGGCCACGCGCTCGGCGAGCAGCTCGGCCAGCCGCTCGCGCACCGTGGCGTGGCCGGGGGCGAGCCCCGTCGTGGCCTCCAGCGCGCTGGTGGCCGCCACGTAGGCGCCGTCCGCCGCCGCCTCCCGCTCCAGGGCCCGGGCCCACAGGGCCTCGGCGGCGTCGCGCTGGCCGGGCGTGTCGAAGCGCTGGAGGGCCTCGTGCCGGGCACGTCCCCCCTCGGTGGCGAGCCGCCGGGCCTCGTCCCACTGGTGCCGGGCCTCGTCCAGCCGCGCCCGGACGGTGGCCTCCAGGCCCGCGCGCACCTGCCAGCGCACCGCGCCCACGCCCGCGAGCACCGCCAGGGGCACGCTCGCCGCCAGGGCCCAGGCGCGCAGGCGGCGGCGGCGGCGGGCGTGCCGGGACTCGGCGAGCAGGGCCTCCTCCCGGGGCCCCAGCTCGTCGAGCTCCGCCGCGGCCACCTCCGCGAGCAGCGTGTCGCCGTACAGCAGCTCCGCGGGCCGGCCCAGCCGTGTCCACTCGGCGGCGGCGCGCTCCAGGCGGTGGCGCACCGCGCGCCGCTGCTCGCCCTGGCCGAGCCACCCGCGCAGCGTGGGCCAGCCGAGCAGCAGGCTCTCGTGGGCGAGCGCGTAGTGGCCCTCGCCGCTGTCCGTCTCCCCGGCGAGCACGAGCCGTCCGCGCACGAGCGCCTCGAGCACCTCGTGGCCCGGCTGCCGGGGGCCGGCGCGCAGCTCGGTGGCGGTGCGCCGCGCGCGGGTGCCCTCGGGGGTGACGAGCGCGAGCAGCAGCGCGCGGGCCCCGGGCCGCTGCTCGGGCCGCAGCCGCGCCACCACCCCGTCCGCGTGCCGCGCCAGCGCGCCCTCCACGCCGCCCATGGCCTCCAGCGCCGCGGCGGGGATGACGCCGTGCGCGCCGTCGCGGGCCTCCCACAGCGCGGCGAGCGCGAACTGGAGCAGGGGCAGGCCTCCCTCCGCGCGGGTGGTGGCGGAGACGAGCGCGTCCACCACGGCCTCGGACTCGAAGCGCACGCCCAGCGCCCGCGCCGGGCCGGTGATGGCCTCGCGCAGGGCCGCCGGGGACAGGGCGGGCAGCAGGTGCAGGGCGCGCGGCAGCTCCTCGTCCAGGCCGGGCAGCGCCATGAGCCGGGTGAGGCAGTCGCCGCGCGCCGTGCCGAGCACCCGCGCGCCTGGCACCCGGCGCACCACGAGCACCAGCTCCCCGGCGAAGCGCGCCGCGTCCTCGGCGGGCGCGAGCGTGACGAGCTCCTCCAGCTGGTCCACGAAGAGCAGCGGCGCGGGGGCTCCGGGGGGGCGCCGCCTGAGCACCTGGGCCAGGGCGCCGGGCTCCTCGGCGAGCCGGGCCTCCAGCGTGGCGGCGGGCCACCCGGCCTCGGGCGCGAGCGCCTCGGCGAGCGCCATGAGCGGGCGGCGCCCGGGCACCAGCCGCGCCACGCGCCAGCGCCGCGCGTCCTCGCCCAGGCCCGACTCCTCCACGGCGGGCAGCACGCCCGCGCGGCACAGCGAACTCTTGCCCACGCCCGAGTCGCCCGCGACGAGCACGAAGGGGTCCGCGCGCAGCCGGTCCACCACCTCGCGCACCTGGGCCTCGCGGCCGAAGAAGACGCCGCGGTGGTCGGCGTCGAAGGCGAGCAGGCCCCGGTAGGGGTTGCCCGGCGGGGGCGGGCCCGGGCGCGGGGGCGCGGCCAGCGCCTCCAGGGCCTCGCGCAGCGCGTCTCCCGAGTCGAAGCGCGCCGTGGGCTCGCGCGCGAGGCAGCGCTCCACCACCGCGGCGAGCCCCGGGGGCAGGGCGGGGGCCACGTGCGCGAGGGGCGGCGGCGCGTCCTCGCACACGGCGCGCGCGAGCCCCTCCAGGGGGACGTGCTCGTGCGGCGCCTGGCCCGCGCACAGCTCGTAGAGCAGGACGCCCAGGGCGTAGATGTCGCTCGCGCGGCTGGCGGGCTCGCCGCGCCACAGCTCCGGCGCGAGGTAGAGCGGCGTGCCGGCGGCGGGGACGTCCGCGCCGGGCCCCGGGACGGGCGTGCCGGGCACGGGGGCGGACGGCGGGGGGGCCAGGGGCCGCGTCTCGCGCGCGGGGGCCAGGGGCCGCGTCTCGCGCGGGGGGGCCGCGGGGGGGGCCGCGAGGGGGACGGCGGGCGCGGGCGGCGCGCGCTCGGCGAACTCGGCGAGGCCGAAGTCGAGCAGCTTCACCTCGCCCTCCTCGGAGAGCATGGCGTTGGCGGGCTTGAGGTCGCGGTGGAGGATGCCGCGGCGGTGGGCGGCGGCCAGTCCGCGCGCCAGGCCCACGGCGATGCGCAGCACGTGGGGGCCCTCCACCGGCCGGGGCAGCGCCTCCAGGGACTGGCCCCGGACGAACTCCGACACCAGGTAGGGCCAGCGCCGCGCCTCGCCCACGCGGTGGATGGCCACGACGTTGGGGTGCTGGAGCCGGGCGATGGCGCGCGCCTCCTGGAAGAAGCGCGCGCGGGCCGCCTCCTGGCTCACCTGGCCGGGCGCGATGAACTTCACCGCCACCAGCCGCTCGAGCAGCGTGTCCTGGGCGAGGAACACCTGCCCCATGGCGCCCTGGCCCAGGGGGCGCAAGAGCCGGTACTCCTCGAACTCGCGCGGGGGCTCGTCCCCGGCCCGCGTCATGGCGGGGGCGTCCCCCGGCGGGGCGCGCGGGCCTGGAGCCCGAACTGCCGCATCTTGAAGCTGAAGGTGCGGATGGGCATGCCGATGAGCGCCGCGGCGCGCGTCTGCACCCCCTCGGCCGCCTCGAGCGCCTCGCGCATGCGCCGGTGCTCCAGCTCGCGCAGCTCCTCGGCCAGGGGCTGGAAGGCGGCGCGGCCCGGCGGCGGCGGCGGGGGACGGGCGGGCTCGGGGGGCGCGGGGGCGGGCACGGGCGCGGGCGCGACGCCCCGGACGCGCTCGGGCAGGTGGTGGGCCTCGAGCACGCCGCCCTCCACGGCGGCGGCGGCGTAGTCCATGAGGTTGCGCAGCTCGCGCACGTTGCCGGGCCAGGCGTGGTGCGCCAGGGTGGCCAGCGTCTCCGGGGCCAGCACCAGGGGCGCGCGGCCCAGGGCCTCGCACGCCCGGTCCAGGAAGGCGCGCGCGAGCAGGGGCACCTCCCGGGGCCGCTCGCGCAGCGGCGGCAGCAGCACCGTGGCCGCGCCCAGCCGGAAGTACAGGTCCTGGCGGAAGCGGCCCGCGGCCACCTCGGCCTCCAGGTCGCGGTGGGTGGCGGCCACCAGCCGCACGTCGATGGGGCGCTCGCGCACCTCGCCCACGCGGGTGATGCGGCGCGACTCGAGCGCGCGCAGGAAGCGCGCCTGCACCGCCAGGGGCAGCTCCCCCACCTCGTCGAGGAAGACGGTGCCGCCCTGGGCGCTCTCGAAGATGCCCGCCTTGGCGCTGGAGGCGCCGGTGAAGGCGCCCTTGTCGTGGCCGAACAGCTCGCTCTCCACCAGGCCCTCGGGCAGGGCGGCGCAGTTGAGGGTGAGGAAGGGGCCCGCGGCGCGGCGGCTCCAGTGGTGCACCGCGAAGGCGGCGTTCTCCTTGCCCACGCCCGTCTCCCCGGAGACGAGCACGGGCAGCTCGCTCGGGGCCAGGCGCCGCACCAGGGCGTAGAGCTGCACCATGGCGGGGTCCGCGACGAGCACCGTGCGCTCGGCGAGCGTCAGGCGGGTGGCGCTGCTGGCCGCGGAGGCGCACTGGCCGGGCGGGGCGGACTGGGCGGCCTCGCGCGCGGCGGCGACCAGCGTGTCCGCGTCACACCCGTCCGTGGGGCACACGGCCCAGCCCAGCCGCGCGCCGGGACAGGCGGCGGCCAGGGCCTCCAGGCACTCGCCGGGGCCGTCCTCGCCGGGCTCCCCGGACACCTCGGGCAGCACCCCCACCAGGTGGCCCGCGTCGAGCCACCCCGCCGCCCCGGCCGAGCCCAGCACCGCCGCGCACGTCGCCTCCACGTCCTCCCGGCCCGCGCCCGGCGTGGGCGGCACGAGCGCGAGCACCGTGAGGGGCCGCCCGAAGCGCAGGGCCCGCCGCACCTCCATGCCCAGCCGCTCGAACAGCGCCTCGGCCTCCAGCACCCGCGCGGGGGGCGCCACGCGCGTGGCGGTGCGCAGCACCAGCGTCACCGTGCCCAGCGTCACCACGTCCCCGGAGACGAGCGCGTGCGCGCCCTCCACGCGCTGGCCGTTGACGCGCGTGCCGTTGTGGCTGCCCAGGTCGATGATGCGCGCCTCGCCCCCCTGGAGCACCAGCCGCGCGTGGCGGCGCGAGACGCTGTCGTCCCCCAGCCGCACGTCCGCCTCCGGGTCCCGGCCAATGAGGAGGATGCCCGAGCCGGGCAGGGAATGGCGCGAGGACGAGGCTCCCTCCAGCACCAGCAGCGAGGCGGGGCCCGGGCCCCGTGGGTCGCTTCCCGGCGACAGGGGCCGCGTGGCGTGGACAGGGGGCGGCGCGTCGGACATGGCGCGGAAAAATCCCATACCCCCCGCGCGGGGCGCAATCCGTCCCCGTGCCTTCCGGCAAGGGCTGCCGGGGGGGCACGCAAGCCTTGCCGTCCCCCGCGCAAGCCTTGCCGGGCTCCGCGTGCGCCAGGCGGGGCCGTCCCTCGGAGGCCACCCCTGGCATCGCCCTTGCTCTGACGTCCTCGCGTCGCACGCCTTCCTCGCCATCCCGCCTTCAAAGGAACCCCTCATGACCTCGCTCGCTCCCCTCGCTCGCCGTGCCTTCCTCCTGCTGGGCCTCGGCCCCCTCCTGGGCGCCTGTGGGGGCCCCGACGCCATGGGGCTGGAGCCGGAGGAGGACTTCACCACCCGGGCCTCGGCGCTGTGCACGGATCCGGACATCGCCGACGTCTCGGCCACGCTCGGCACGCAGCCGGGCAGCGCCGTGAGCGGCGAGTCCAATGGCGATGCCTATGGCAGCCCGGAGTGCCCCCGCCAGTACGTGGTGGAGGCCCTGTCCACCTCGGGCAAGCACGTGATCATCAGCGCGGCGTGGGGGGACTCCTCGGTGCAGAGCAGCGCCGCGCTCTGCCGGGCCGCGTGGCTGCGCGCCACCGCGTACGGCTCCGCCACGGGCGCCTCCTGGACGCAGCTCGGCTCGCTCACGGTCCAGGGCTCCTGGGACGACACCTTCGGGTGCTCGTTCATGTGGCCGCAGGACAAGGTGGTGCTGACCCTGTCGTCCTCGCCCCACGCGCGGCTGCGGGTCACGGCGCGCGCCTACATCACCAAGAGCACGGGCACCGAGTACCACCGGGTCAAGGCCCGCATCGCCATCCCCCTGCCCCCGCCGCCGCCGCCCGAGCTCGCGCCGGGCGACGAGGCCCCGTCGTTCTAAATCCCCTCTCCGCTGCCCGAGGAGTTCCACCATGAAGACCCTGACACGTGTTTCCCGGATGATGCTCGCCGCCGCGTCCCTGTTCGCCTCGGCGGCGGGCGCCCAGTCCGCCACCCTCGTCACCTTCCCCGGTGACCCGTCCGACAGCACCCTGGAGGGCGGCCAGCTCTCGGGGGTGCTCTACAAGCCGGCCCACTACGCCACCTCCACGTCGCTCCGGGCCGTGGTGCTCCTGCACGGCTGCTCGGGCTACTGGTCCAACCGCACCGTGGGCGCCACCAACGCCAACGGCACGCCCAACCTGCAGAACCAGGTGGAGAAGTGGGGCCTGACGCTCGCCTCGCAGGGCATCGTCGCGCTGGCGGTCGACAGCTACACCCGGCGCAAGCCCTCCACGGCGCCCTCGGCCTCGTGGCAGGACCAGTGCGCGGGCAAGACCTACGCCGGCCGGGTCGACCCCTACACCACCCGGGTGCGCGACGCGGAGCGGGCCCACGCGTGGCTCGCGGCCGACAGCCACATCGACGCCACGCGCATCGGCATCCTGGGCTGGTCCCAGGGCGCCCAGGCCGCCCTGGTGGAGACGGCGGAGCAGGTGTCCAACACGCCCTTCCGCACGACGGTGCTGTTCTACCCCGGCTGTGGCGCGGCCCTGGGCTTCGGCACGCCGGGCGCGAGCACCTGGCGGCCCCACCATGACCTGCGCTTCAACATCGGCGACGCCGACGGCTTCCACGGCGACTGCGCGGCGCGCGCCACCACGGCCCTCACCACCTATGGCTCCACGGCGGGCAGCGGGCACGAGCTGGTGTTCGTCTCCTACGCGGACGCCGGCCACGGCTTCGACGGCGAGTCGCAGGCCTGGAATCCCTCCTGCACGACGCCGGACGAGTGCGCCATGGTGTCCGCGGACGTGGCCTCGCTGAGCTTCCTGTTGTCGCGGCTGTAGGCGGAAGGACTGGACAGCGGCCCCGGCGGTCCTTATCTCGGAGGTCATGCCGCGCGTCCCACCTTTCCAGGCGGGACGCGCCGGGTCCGGGAGGTGGGATGGAGCGCACGCCGCTGCATGGCTGGGACGTGACCCCCGAGCGCGCGGTGGCGCTGCAACGGGAATTGCGCGAGCGCGTGGTGCTGCGCGTGCCCGAGGGCTGGCGGGTGGAGCGGGTGGCGGGGGCGGACATTTCCATGAGCCAGGGCGCGCCCTGGGCCTCGGGGGGCTTCGTGGTGCTGGACGCGCACACGCGCGAGCCCGTGGCCCGCTCCAGCGCGGTGACGCGGCTGGGCTTTCCCTACGTGCCGGGGCTCTTGTCCTTCCGGGAGCTGCCGGTGCTGGAGGCGGCCTGGGACCGGCTCGGGACGCGGCCGGACCTCATCATCTTCGATGGGCAAGGCACGGCGCACCCCCGGCGCCTGGGCATCGCGAGCCATGGTGGGCTGCTCTTCGGGGTGCCGTCCATCGGCTGCGCCAAGTCCCTGCTGGTGGGCCGGCACGGCGCGCTGGGCGAGGAGCGGGGCGCGGTGGCGGACATCCTCCACCAGGGTGAGGTGGTGGGGCGGGCGGTGCGCACGCGGGCCCGGGTGGCCCCGGTGTACGTGTCGCCGGGGCACCTGATGGACCTGGACACGGCGGTGGACTGGGTGCTGCGCATGACGTCGCGCTACCGGGAGCCGGAGACGACGCGGCACGCGCACCGCTGGGTGAACGAGGTGCGTCGGGCGGCGCTGGCGGACCCGGCGCTCACGCGCTGGTGAGGAGCACGGCGGCGAGCCCCACCAGGCTCTCCCCGGCGATGAGCCCCGAGGCCAGGGGCACGGTGAGGCTCTCGGCGGTCGCGGGCCTCGCGCGGGCCAGGAGCGCCGCGGCCAGCGCGCCGAGGAACAGCGACACGGAGAAGGACGCGGGCAGCACGAAGGCGAGGCCGAGGCCGATAGGAGAGGGCAGCCAGCGCTGGAGGCGGGCGGGGCTCCAGCGCTCGAGCAGCACGAGCCCCACGCCGAGCACGACGCCGCCCAGCACGCCGCCGCGCGCCGCCGCGTCCAGGTGGCCCAGGCCCGAGGCGAGGGCGCGCGCCATGGCGGCCACGAAGTAGCCGCTGGGGGCGGGAAAGCGCTCCTCGCTCAGGGCGGAGCCGTCGGGCACGAGCAGGTAGAAGACGGGGACGATGAGGAGCGAGCCGAGCACGCTGCCGCCGAGCTGGGCGAGGAAGGTGTGGCGGGGACGCACGCCGAGCAGCGTGCCCGCCTTCACGTCGGTGAGCAGGTCCGCGCTGGCGGAGGCGATGTTGCCCGTGAGGCTCGCGGCCATGGTGTTGGGGAGCGCCTGTCCGGGAAGCAGTCCGCCAAAGACGAGCTGCGCCACGTGGCCGAGGGTGCCGTAGGGCGTCACGTCCGTCTCGCCCGTGGCCCGGCACGCCACCGCCGCCAGCGCGAAGGACAGCGCCACGCCCAACAGGCCCAGCGCGAAGGGGACGTCGAAGGCGGCCCGGCCCACCGCCGCGACGGCGACCGCGAGCAGCCCCACCCCGGCGAGGAACACCCCGCGCGGGACGTCGTGGGGCTCGGTGGGCTCACGGGCCTCGGGCGCCGGGCGCAGGGCGGCGAGGGCGCGGCGCACGAGGCCCGGCTGGAGCGCGAGCTGGGTGAGGGAGGCGCTCGTGGCCAGGGCGGCGCCGGGCCACAGGCTCCACTCGAGGATGCCGGTGTAGCCCAGCGTGGGCAGCAGGCCCTGGGTGTGGAGCACGGGGGCGAGCACGCCGAAGCACAGGCCCGCGCCGAGCAGCAGGGAGGTCGCGATGCGGAGTCCCACGATGGCGCCGGTGCCCAGGGGCAGCAGGGTCAGGTCCAGGGCGAAGGTGAGCGAGGCGAGCGGCACGCCGAGCACGGCGCCGGGCAGGGCGAGGGTGGCCGGCAGCCAGGCGAGGCCATCGCGCAGGAGCGCGAGCAGCCCCGCGCCCGTGGCGCCCCAGCCCAGGGCCCGGGCGCTCCGCTGGCCCGCGGCGTCCCCCGCGTGGAAGGAGCGCGCGAGCGACGCCGCGGCGAGGCCCGAGGGAAAGGGCAGGGGCTCCTGATGGAGGAAGGGACGCTGGAGGGGCAGGGCGATGAAGACGCCGAGCGCCGAGCTGAAGAGCGTCCAGAGCAGCAGGGCCCAGAAGGGCGGGTGGTGGCCGGCGAGCAGCAGGTAGCCCACGCTCGCGTTGATGATCGTCCCGCCCGTGGAGTAGCCGGCGGAAGAGGCCACGGACTGCATGATGCTCGTCTCGGACAGGCTGAGCGTGGGCCCGAAGACCGAGGGCGCCAGCCGCAGGAGCGCCCGCCACGTGCCCACGCCCACGACACAGGCGATGAGGGCGGCGGGAAAGCCCAGGCCCGTCTTCAACCCCACGTACAGGTTGGACAGACACATGAGCGCGCCGAGCACGCCGCCCAGTCCCAATGCGCGGGGGGTGAGGGCCGAGGGGGTGGACATGGCTCAAACCCTACTCAATCCCGGGGGCGCAGCGTCTCCAACTCGGCGAGCAAGGCCTGGAGCTCGGGCGCCTCCAGGGCCCGGCGCACCGAGGCGAAGAACTGGGAGAGGTCCCCCGCGCCCTGGTGCTCGTAGACGGTGGCCTGCAGGCCCATCTCCAGCCTGTCCACCTGCCGCACGAGCCGCGCCTCCAGCGAGGTGCCCCGCTCGTACTCCTCCCACAGCGCCAGGTAGTCGGCCCCGCGCGGCAGCGGGGCGAAGAGGTGCTCCACCGCCTCGCGCTCGCGCCGCAGCTTGTCCTCGCGGCTCACGCCGTCATGCGGCGTGATGTCCCCGGCGCGCGCCTCGCCCACGTCGTGCAGGAGCGCCATGCGCACGAGCTTGGTGGCGTCCGCCTCGGGGAAATGCCCGTCGGCGAGGAACAGGCACAGCATCGCCACGAAGTAGGAGTGCTCGGCCACGCTCTCGCAGGTCTCGCGCGGGATGCCCACGCGCAGCCAGCCCTGGCGGAAGAGGTGCTTGAGGTGGTGCAGCTCGAGGTAGGCCTCGATCAGGGGCGAGACGCCGCGGCCCTGGAGGAGCGCGCGGGAGGGGGCGGCCTTGGTGTGCATGGCGCCCGAGGCTAGCCGAGCGGCGCGGGCTCAGCGATTCCGGGGGCCGAACGGCTGAACGCGGTCGGGCGGGGCGATGCGTCGCTCGGGCGAGATGATGGTGGAGTAGGTGGGCGTGGAGTTCACGAGCGCCAGGATGAGCAGGCTGGCGCTCTCGCCGGGGCTGCGCTTGAAGAGCGGGGCGGGGAAGTTCACCCGGAAGGCGGCCTCCAGGGGCCCGCCGCAGCTGCGCTCGCCCAGGAAGCCCAGCGCGCCGCGCATCAGCTTGTAGCGGCAGCGGCCCACCTGTCCCTCCAGCCGATCCGGCTTGAGCGTGTAGTCCACGCGCACCGCGCCGAAGTAGCCCCAGACATGGAAGTCCTCGCCCTGCTCCAGCGTGAGCCGCGCCTGGCGATTGCCCACCGAGCCCGCCACCTCGGTGGCCGTCAGCGACACGTCGATGGGCGCGCCCTGGAACTGGCCGCGCAGCGTGTCGTGCGAGAGGAACAGGGCCGAACTCGGACCGGTGATGCTCTCGCCGTCGACCCGCAGGGCCTCTCCGGCGGGCTGTCCCAGCGGATAGCCGGGCGCATCGCTCCGGGTGAGGCCCTGGGCCCCCGCGCATCCGCTGGCGAGCACGACGAGACACGACCACAGCGGAAACCTGGACATGGGAACGACCTCCGAGACGGGGTGCCGAGACATCCGGAACAACGCCAGGGACCGGCGGCCATATCGGCGCGGAGGTTTGTTGTTCCCCGGTACAACGGACGGGGGGTGCAGTGCTTGTTAGTCCACAGGACTTGAATTCAAGGGGTTCCCGTTTTCGATGGGAGGTCGCATGAATGACTCCCGGCTTCCTCGCGACAGACGTCCATCTCCCAGGATCTCGGACTCCATGGACTCGACCATCCTCGTCAGGAACAACGTCACGCTGCGCGGTCGCGGAACCCGACCCATGCTGTTCGCGCATGGCTTCGGGTGTGACCAGAACATGTGGCGCTTGCTGACCCCCGCCTTCGAGGCGGACTACCGGGTCGTCCTGTTCGACTATGTCGGCTCGGGCCGCTCGGACCTGCGCGCCTACAACCCGGAGCGCTACGCCAGCCTCCAGGGCTATGCCCAGGACATCCTCGACATCTGCGGCGCGCTCTCGCTCCGGGACGTCGTGCTCGTGGGGCACTCGGTCAGCGCGATGATCGGGCTGCTGGCCGCCATCCAGGCGCCCTCTCTCTTCCACCGCCTCATCCTGGTGAGCCCCTCGCCCCGCTACCTCAACGACGGGCCCCAGTACCCGGGCGGCTTCGACCGGAGGGATCTCGAGGAACTCCTGGCGACGATGGACCGCAACTACATCGGCTGGGCGAACGTGCTCGCGCCCCTCGTCATGCGCAACCCCGAGCGGCCGGAGCTCACCCAGGAGCTCTCCGAGAGCTTCTGCTCCACGGATCCCGTCATCGCCCGGCGCTTCGCGGAGGTGACGTTCTTCTCGGACAACCGCCGGGATCTGGCCAGCGTGACGGTGCCCTCGCTCATCCTGCAGTGCTCGGAGGATCTGCTCGCGCCCGTGGCGGTGGGCGAGTACACCCATCGCCACCTGCGGGGCAGCACGTTGGAGGTGATGCGCGCCAAGGGCCACTGTCCGCACATGAGCGAGCCCGAGGAGACACGCGCGCTCATCCAGCGCTACCTGTGTGCCACATGAGCGCCCTGGCCACCCATCCCCACGAGGACCTGCTGCGACGGGCACCGTGTGGCCTCTTCGCGTTCAGCGCGGAGGGCACCCTGGTCGCCGTCAACGACACGCTGCTGGAGATGCTGGACCAGGCCCGGGAGGACGTGCTCGGCCAGCCGGTGAGCACGCTGCTGACGCTCGCCAGCCGCATGTTCTACGAGACCCACGTCTTCCCGCTGCTCCAGATGCACGGCCGGGTGGAGGAACTCTCGCTGTCGCTGCGCGCCCGGAGCGGCGAGTCCGTGCCCGTGCTGCTCAACGCCGTGCGGCGGGAGGCGGGCGCGGACATCGTGCACCACTGCGCCGTCATGTCGGTGCGCGAGCGCGGAAGGTACGAGGACGAGCTGCTCAAGGCCCGGCACGAGGCGCAAGAGGCGCTGCGGAGCAACGAGGCGCTCACCCAGGCCCGGCGGGAGCTGGAGGCCCACGCGCGGGAGCTGGACCAGAAGCTCAGCCTGCTGGAGCTGCGCAACCAGGAGCTCACGCGCGTGAGCACCGTGCTGTCCCAGGACCTGCGCGATCCGGTCCGGCAGCTGTCCACGTTCGCCTGCCTCTTCACCCGCGAGGATCGGCTGGGCCTGTCCCTCACGGGTCAGCGCTCGCTCGAGCGCATCAAGACCGTCAGCGCCCGGCTGGAGCAGCTGGTCGTGGGACTGCACCAGTTCATGGCCCTGGACTCGTTGGAGGAGCCCCTGGAGGAGGTGGAGCTGCTCGAGACCGTGGGAGACGCCCGGCAGTGGGTGGCCGAGATGGGCGCGGGCCGCGTGACGGCGCTGCGGTGTGAGGCGCTCCCCATCGTCCAGGGCCGTCGCCGCCAGTTGATGATGCTCTTCTACCACCTGCTCGACAACGCGGTGAAGTTCCACAAGCCCGGCGAGGCGCCGCGCATCGACATCCGTTGCCAGCTCCTCCAGCAGAACAGCTTCCGCTCCATCAAGGATCGCTACCACTACACGGACTTCGCGCGGATCACCGTCACGGACCAGGGCCTGGGCATCGACCGCCAGTATCTCGGCTACGTGTTCGAGGTCCTGCGCAAGCTGGACGCGGACTCGCCGGGCCTGGGCGTGGGCCTGGCCATCTGCCGCAAGGTGGTGGAGAACCACCAGGGCTCCATCTCGGTCGAGTCGGAGCCGGGCGAGGGCACCCGCTTCACCCTGCTCCTGCCCCTGCGGCAGCGGGTGGCTTCCCGGGGCGAGGTCTCCCAGGACGACCCGGCCCCCGCCTGTCCGCCCGCCGAGGAGCCCACTGTGGCGAAAGGCTGAAACCGTCCGCCGGGGTCCCGCGTAGTCGGAGGGGTACGCCCGCGCCGGGCGTCTGGAGCCCGAGACCCCATGCCGTCCTCCCTCCCCGCTGTTCTCCGCGCCCCCGCCGGGGGCGTGTCCTGGCTGTGGCCCCTGGCCCTGGCCCTGCTCGTGGTGTCGAGCGCCTGCAGCGATGCGCGGGGCGCTCCGCCCGCCGCGCGGGCCGAGGCGGCCGCCGCCCTGCCCCGGGCGGTCGAGGGCGAGCGGTACACGAAGCCCTCGGACGAGGCGCTGCGCCGCGCCCTGTCGCCCCAGGCCTACCAGGTGACGCAGCACGAAGGCACCGAGCCCGCCTTCCGCAACGCCTTCTGGAACCACCACGAGGAGGGCCTCTACGTGGACGTGGTCAGCGGCGAGCCGCTCTTCTCCTCGCGGGACAAGTTCGACTCCGGCACGGGCTGGCCGAGCTTCACCAAGCCGGTGGACGCCCGCCGGGTGGTGGAGAAGCGGGACGTGAGCCTGGGCATGGCGCGCGTGGAGGTCCGCTCGAAGGACGGCGACTCGCACCTGGGCCATGTCTTCGAGGACGGGCCCGAGCCCACGGGGCTGCGCTATTGCATCAACTCGGCGTCCCTGCGCTTCGTGCCCGTGGACGCGCTGGCCGCGCAGGGCTACGGCGCCCTCCTGCCCGCGTTCGGCCGCGCGGCCCCGGCGCCCGAGGCCAAGGCCCCTCCCGCCGCCAACATCAAGGACGCCCTGACGGAGACGGCGTACCTGGCCGGCGGGTGCTTCTGGGGCATGGAGGACCTGCTGCGCAAGATTCCCGGCGTGGTGGAGACGGAGGTGGGCTACACGGGCGGCACCCAGGCCTTCGCGCACCCCACCTACGAGGACGTGCACACGGGGAAGACGGGACACGCGGAGGCGGTGCGGGTCGTCTTCAATCCCAAGGTGCTGACGTACGAGTCGCTGCTGGAGAAGTGGTTCTTCCGCATGCACGACCCCACGACGCTCAACCGCCAGGGCAATGACGTGGGCACGCAGTACCGCTCGGCCATCTTCTACCTGTCGGACGCGCAGCGCCGGGCGGCCGAGGCGGTGAAGGCCCGGGTGGACGCGTCGGGCAAGTGGAAGCGTCCCGTCGTCACGACCATCACCCCCGCGGGCCCGTTCACCCCGGCCGAGGGCTACCACCAGGACTACCTGGTGCGGAACCCGGACGGCTACACCTGCCACTACCTGCGCGACTGAGCGGGGCGGGACGGGGAGCGCCCTGGACACCCCGGGGGCCGCTGACATAGACGCGACGGGGCATGGACGCTCCCTCCTACCGGACCGAGACGTGGGTGACGGGCGGGCTCGTGGTGGCCGCGATGCTCGTGCTGGTGCACCTGTGCGGCTACCTCGCCGTGCCCATGGTGGACGACGCGGCCATCTCGCTCGCCTACGGGCTCACCTTCTTCGCGGGCGAGGGCTTCCGGGTCACCCCCGCCTCGCAGCCCGTGGAGGGCTTCTCCAACCTCCTGTGGACGCTGCTGCTCGGGCTCAGCGGCCCGCTGCGCCTGTCGCACGAGGTGTATGGCCATGGGCTGGGTGTCCTCTTCGGGGTGCTGGCCCTGCCCGTTTTCGCCCTGTGGGGGCCGGCGTGCGAGGACCGGGCGCCGCGCTGGGAGGACGCGCTCGGGCCCTGGGTCGTCGCGCTCAACCCCACCTACGCGTATTGGATCTCCAGCGGCATGGAGACGGGCCTGGAGGCGTTCCTGCTCGGGCTCAGCGGACTCTTCCTCTTGTGGGAGCTGCGCACGGGCCGCTCCGCGCACGTGGGCTGGGCGCTGGGGCTCCTGTGCCTCACGCGGCCCGAGGGCGCGCTGTTCACCGTGGCCGCGGGGGTCGTGTGGATGGCGCGGCGCTCGGCGTGGCGCCAGTGGCCGGGCCGTCAGGAGGCGCGAATCGCGGGGTGGTTGCTCCTGCTGGTGGGCGGGTGGGCCGTGCTGCGCTGGTGGTACTTCGCGGACGTCGTGCCCAACACGTACTACGCCAAGCGCTTCTGGGACTTCCACGCGCGCGAGTACCTCACGGGCTTCTTCACCACGTACCGGCGCTTGAGTGGCCTCGCGCTCGGGGGGCTCGTGCTCGGGGCGCTGGGGGGCGGGGCCGGGCCGCGCCGGAGCGCGCTGGTGGCGCTCTTCGCCGGGTGCGGCGTGTTCTTCGCGTGGAACTCCAAGGGCGACTGGATGCGCGAGTGGCGTTTCCTCGCGCCGGTGCTGCCGCTGTGGGGCGCGGCCCTGGCGGTGGGTGTGTCGGGCGCGCGGGCCCTGGCCGAGCGGCTGGCCGCGCGCGCCGGGACGTGGCCCGCGCGGGGCGTGCACCTGGTCGTCGGCGCGGGGCTCGTGGGCGTGCTCCTGCCGGCGCTGGGCGCGGCGGTGGCGCGGGCGCCGGCCATCAAGAAGGACCCGGAGCTGCCCTATTCGTTCATCGCGGGGCTGTTCAAGCCGGTGCGCGAGCAGACGCGGGCCTGGGGGCAGGTGCGGCCGCTGCTGGCGTTCCCGGACCTGGGCGGACAGGCCATGATGCTGCGCGAGGCGGAGATCATCGACGTGGCGGGCCTGGCGGACTACGCGCTGGCGCACCACGCGAACAACCCCGCGGCCATGGAGGACTACCTGCTGTCCGAGGGGCCTGGAATCCTCATGGACGTGCACGGGCCGAGCATCCACCTGGGCCGCTACGAGCGGCTGATGGCCCGCTACGAGCGTCACCAGGGGCCGGTGTGGCGCCTCAAGGGCCTGAGCGCGACGGAGGACCCGCGCTGTCCCGGAGGCAAGGCGGCGGTACTGGCGCTGGACGTGAAGGCGCTCACCGAGCGCTTCGCGGCGCTCATCCGCGAGGGGCAGGCCGAGGAAGGCCTGGGGCTGTGGCGCTGCGCCACCGCGTACCTGCCCAAGGACCGGCTGCCGGACAGGCGCACGCGGAGGCGGCTCGCGGACGAGGCCCAGGCGCGGGCCGAGGCCTTGGCGCGAGGCAACGAGCCGCTGTCCGCGCTGCGCCACCACTCGCTGGCGACGCTGCTGGACGACGGCGACGCGCACCGCCGCCGCGCCACGGAGCGGCTGCGCGCCCAG
Source organism: Archangium primigenium (assembly GCF_016904885.1). Lineage (NCBI taxonomy): Bacteria > Pseudomonadati > Myxococcota > Myxococcia > Myxococcales > Archangiaceae > Melittangium > [Archangium] primigenium. Next base: position 106,126 of record NZ_JADWYI010000001.1, on the reverse strand, counting down.
GTGTTTCCCCGGACGGGTGCGTGACGCTCAGGGCGTGAACACCGCGCGGATGCAGCCCTCCTCCTTCTTCTTGAAGAGCTCGTAGCCGCGGGGGGCCTCCTCGAGCGACATCCGGTGCGTGGCGAGGTAGGAGGCATCCAGCTCCCCGCGCCGCACGTGCTCGAGCAGGCGTGGCACATAGGCCTGCCCATGCTGCAGGGCGCTGCGCACCGTGAGGCCCTTGGTCACGATGGCGCCGATGGGGAACGCGTCCATCACCCCGTAGACGCCGAGGATGGACAGGGTGCCGCCCTTGCGGCACGCGCGGATGGCCTGGCGCAGGGCCTGGCCGCGGTCGGAGTGCAGGTGCAGCGCCTGCTTCGCCCGGTCATACAGCCCCTCGAGCCCGGTGCCGTGCGCCTCCATTCCCACCGCGTCGATGCACGAGTCGGGGCCGCGTCCGCGCGTCAGCTCGCGCAGGGCTTCCAGGACGTCGTCGGTCTGGGTGTAGTCCAGGGTCTCCGCGCCCGCCTTCTCCCGGGCCAGCCGCAGTCGCTCGGGAAAGCGGTCGATGGCGATGATGCGCTCGGCGCCCATCAGCCGCGCGCTCTGCATGGCCAGGAGCCCCACGGCGCCCGCGCCCCAGACCGCGACCACGTCACCCGCGTGGAGGTTGCAGAACTCGGCGCCCATGTAGGCCGTGGGCGCGGCGTCGGACAGGAAGAGCACCTGCTCGTCGCGCAGCCCCTCGGGGACGCGGAAGCAGCCGTGGTTGGCGTAGGGCACGCGCACGTACTGCGCATGGGCGCCCGGGTAGCCCCCGAAGGCATGGGTGTAGCCGTAGATGCCCGCCGAGGCGTATCCGAACGCCTCGCGCTGCACCTCGGGCTTCGGGTTGGTGTGGTCGCACAGGGACCAGAGGTCGTGCTCGCAGTACCAGCACCCGCCGCAGCCGATGAAGGACGGCACCACCACCCGGTCGCCCTTCTTCACCCGGTGCACCTCGGCGCCGGTCTCGACGACCTCCCCCATGAACTCGTGGCCGAGGATGTCCCCCTGCTTCATCGTCGGCACGTACCCGTCGATGACGTGCAGATCCGAGCCGCACACCGAGGACATCGTCACCCGGAGGATGACGTCCTGGGGGTGGAGGATGACGGGGTCCGGCACGGTCTCGACCCGGAGATCGTTGACACCATTCCAGCACAGCGCGCGCATGTGGCCTCCCTGTCCAGAATGCTGGGGAGGCCTCCGCTCCCGGACAACCGCCGGGAATCGGGAGGGCCCGCTCGCTCCTCGGCCAATCGTGGACCTGTTATGTCTGTCCTTCGTGTTGTTGGGAGGGAGGACCGCACATGAACTACCGGATGCTGGGCCGCACGGGCCTGTATGTCTCGGAGCTGTGTTTTGGCGCGATGACGTTTGGCGGGGAGGGAATGTTCAAGGTGGTGGGCAACCAGGGGCAGGCCGAGGCCGATGCCCTGGTGGGCCGCTGCCTGGACGCGGGCATCAACTTCTTCGACACCGCGAACGTGTACTCCAATGGCCAGTCCGAGCAGATGCTCGGCAAGGCGCTGGGCGAGCGGCGCAAGGACATCGTCCTGGCGACCAAGGTGCGCGGGCGCATGGGACCGGGGGTCAATGAGGTGGGCCTGTCGCGGGGACACATCCTGGACTCGGTGCACGCGAGCTTGAAGCGGCTGGGCACCGACTACATCGACCTGTATCAAATCCACGGCTTCGATCCCGTCACGCCCCTGGACGAGACGCTGCGCGCGCTCGATGACCTCGTCCGCCAGGGCAAGGTGCGCTACCTGGGCGCGTCCAACCTCGCCGCCTGGCAGTTGATGAAGGCGCTCGGCATCAGCGAGCACCGGGGCCTCTCGCGCTTCGAGTCGCTGCAGGCCTACTACAGCATCGCGGGCCGGGACCTGGAGCGGGAACTGGTGCCCCTGATGAAGGACCAGCAGGTGGGCCTGATGGTGTGGAGTCCGCTCGCCGGCGGCTTCCTGAGCGGCAAGTTCCGCCGGGACACGCAGGGGCCGGAAGGCGCGCGCCGCACGTCGTTCGACTTCCCGCCGGTGGACCGCGAGCGGGCCTGGCCCATCATCGACGTGATGGATGGCATCGCCCGGGCCCACGCCACCTCGGTGGCGCGGGTGGCGCTGGCGTGGCTGCTGCACCAAGCGCACGTGACGACGATCATCATCGGCGCGCGGACGGCCGAGCAGCTCGAGGACAACCTCCAGGCGCCCTCCCTGAAGCTCACCGCCGAGCAGCTCGCCGCGCTGGACAAGGCCTCCGAGCTGTCGCCGGAGTACCCGGGTTGGATGGTGACCCGGCAGAGCCAGAACCGGGCCCCCGAGTCGAAGTAGCGCGAGGGCGGGCGGCCAGGCGGCTCGCTGGTCGCCCGGACAGGGGGGCTCGCCGGGTGCTTCTCCCGGTGCCACCTTCCTCGCGGGAGGTCGTCATGGGCACCTGCGAGGTTTGTGGCAACGAGTACAGCATGGCGTTCCAGGTCATCACCGCCGGGGTGACGCACACCTTCGACTGCTTCGAGTGCGCGGCACACAAGCTGGCGCCGATCTGCGAGCACTGCGACTGCAAGGTGTTGGGCCACGGCGTGGAGGCCGGGGGCCGCTTCTTCTGCTGCGCCCACTGCGCCAAGGCCGAGGGCGCCCGGGGCGTCGTGGACAACGCGGAGCACGCGCCGTCGCCGTGAGCCCCGGGGCGCCCTTTCGGCGCGGGTCAGGGGTTGCCGGCCCCGCCGCTCGCGCCGTACACCTGCCCGGTGATGTAGCTCGCCTCGTGGGAGGCGAGCAGCACGTAGACGGAGGCGAGCTCCACGGGCTGGCCCGGGCGGCCCAGCGGCGTGTCCTGGCCGAACCCGGGCAGCTTGTCCGGGAACTGTCCCCCGCTGGGTTGCAACGGCGTCCAGAAGGGCCCGGGGGCCACGGCGTTCACGCGGATGTTCTTGTCCGCGAGCTGTTTGGCCAGGGCCTTGGAGAACGTCACGATGGCGCCCTTGGTGGTGGCGTAGTCGAGCAACTGGGGCGAGGGGGCATAGCCCTGCACCGAGGCGGTGTTGATGATGGCCGCGCCGGCGGGCAGGTGGGGCACAGCCGCCTTGGTGATCCAGAACATCGCGTAGAGGTTGGTCTTGATGGTCCAGTCGAAGTCCTCGGCGCTCAGGTCGAGGATGGAGGCGTGGGGCTTCTGGCGGGCGGCGTTGTTGACCAGGATGTCCAGGCCGCCGAGCTGGGCCACGGCCGAGGCCACCAGCTTCTTGCAGAAGGCCTCGGTGCGGATGTCCCCCGGGAGGGCGACGGCCTTGCGGCCCTCGGCGCGGATGAGGGCGACGACCTCCTTGGCATCCGGCTCCTCGGCGGGCAGGTAGCTGATGGCGACGTCGGCGCCCTCGCGCGCGTAGGCGATGGCGGCGGCGCGACCGATGCCGGAGTCCCCGCCGGTGATGAGCGCCTTGCGTCCGCGCAGGCGGCCCGAACCGACGTAGCTCTTCTCACCGTGATCCGGGCGCGGGTCCATCTTGCTGGCGAGACCCGGCCAGGGCTGTTGTTGAGCGGGGAAGGGCGGGCGGGGATGGTCCGGAACGGCGGGCGGCGGAGTGGCCTGGGCGGCGGCGGGGACCCCCGCGTCCGGCGCGGGCTGGGCGGCGGCGGGGGAGGCGACGGTGGCGACCGCGACGCCGGTGAGCAGACCACCCACGGCCTGGCGTCGCGAGAGGATGTCCGAGTCTTTCTTCGTCATGGTGCGGGTTCCTGGGTGGGGGAAAGACGCCCAGGATGCTCCCGCCAGTGACTCACGCCATGGTGTCGCGGGCCCAGTGTCGGCGAGCGGGAACCCGACGACGCGAGATTGTGCACGGGAGGACGTCAGCCCGCGTCGGGTGCTGGCGGGTGTTCCTCGAGGGGTGCGGACACGCCCGGCTCGGCGGGAGTCCAGGTGCCGTCGGAGTCGGTCGAGGGCTCACGCGGGAACTCGGGTTGCCCATCCAGGCGGCGGCGAAGAATGCGGCCGTCTCGGCGGATGGCATATCGCGCGCCCGAGTCGAGGGCGGGGGACTCACGACCGCAGTGGGCCGGGTTCTCGGAGATGGAGATGAAGAAGACGTCGCCCTGTCGGAGGATGCGGTAGCTCTGGGCCTCTTTCTTCAGGGCACATGGCACGTCCGCGGAGTCGGGCGGAAGGAAGTCGTTGGCGGCGATCTGGAGGGCGCGCAGGGCCTCGCCATCCACGAGGGTGATGCCGCCCGAGGCGCCGACTTCGGTGGGAACACGGTCGAAGAAGGGCGGGAAGACGACGGAGGGATCATCCTCGAGCGGAATCAGCGGTGGACCCTGTCGCACGAACAGGCCGCATCCGGTGAGCGCGAGAAGCGAGGCGAGAGCGATGTCTTTGACGTTCACGGAAGGTCCCTCGGCCGGGCAGGGGTGGGCGTCCGGACGATGGAGAACGTGCCATCGAGCGCCCAGTTCACGACGCCAATGCGCTTCTTCCTCCACCCTGCAGATGGGTTGTCCCACTGCAGTAGTTCACGCGAAGTCACGCCGGGAGACTGCTCACGCCTGTCACGAGGATGCTGCGCTGGGCGTGGTCCACTTCGTAGGTGAAGCCATAGCGCGCCTCGTGGAACGTGAGGTGTCCCTTCGTGGGCGTGAGTTCGGGCTCCTTCGCGGCGCGTTGGGCCAGTCCTTCCAGGGTGTGCACCAGGTACATGTGCGGCAGGCTGGGCAGGGCGACGACCTGCATCCGCGCCAGGTTGCTGAACTCGGTGCGGTACGGCGGGGGATCCTGGGACATGAGGGCGGGCACTCGGACGACGGGAAGGGTGAATCACGAGCCATCCCACGCGGGCACGCAGCGCCCCGGCGGGACCCCGGCGGCGCGCGCACCGCGCCCCGGGGTACATCACCGCGCCAGGTCTAGCTGGCGCCCTTGCTGTCCTTGGCCTGCTCCTTGGCCCAGGTGTCCTTGAGCGTCACCGTGCGGTTGAACACGGGCGCGCCCGGCTTCGTGTCCGCGTCCACGCAGAAGTAGCCCAGGCGCTCGAACTGGAAGCGCTCGTCCGCCTGCGCCGCGCCCAGGGCCGGCTCCATCTTGGCGCGGAGGACTTCCAACGAGTTCGGGTTGAGGTTCTGCTTGTAGTTGAAGGTCGCGGCCAGCTTGGGATCCTTGGGCGTGCGGTCCGGCTCGGCCACGTTGAAGAGCCGATCGAACAGCCGCACCTCCGCGTCCACGGCGTGCGCGGCGGACACCCAGTGGATGGTGGCCTTCACCTTGCGCCCATCCGGCGACTCGCCGCCGCGCGTGGCGGGGTCATACGTGGCGCGCACCGCGGTGATGTTGCCCGCGGCGTCCTTCTCCACCCCCGTGCACTTGACGAAGAAGGCGAAGCGCAGCCGCACCTCCTGCCCGGGTGCGAGCCGGAAGAACTTCTTGGGCGGGTTCTCCATGAAGTCGTCCTGCTCGATGTACAGCTCGCGCGAGAAGGGCATCTGGCGCGAGCCCGCGGACGGGTCCTCCGGGTTGTTCACCGCGTCGAGCATCTCCACCTGGCCCTCGGGGAAGTTCTCGATGATGAGCTTGAGCGGGCGCAGCACGGCGAGCCGGCGCGGCGAGCGGCGGTTGAGGTCGTCGCGCATCGCGTTCTCCAGCCGGCCCACGTCGATGCTGGCGTCGAACTTGGTGACGCCCACGTCCTCGCAGAAGGCGCGCAGGGCCTCGGGGGTGCAGCCGCGCCGGCGCAGGCCGGACAGCGTGGGCATGCGCGGGTCGTCCCAGCCGCGCACGTGCTTGCCCTGGACCAGCTCCAACAGCTTGCGCTTGCTCATCACCGTGTAGGTGAGGTTGAGCCGCGAGAACTCGATCTGCTGCGGGTGGTAGACGCCCAGCTGATCGAGGAACCAGTCATAGAGCGGCCGGTGGTTCTCGAACTCGAGCGTGCACAGCGAGTGGGTGATGCGCTCGATCGAGTCCTCGATGCCGTGCGCCCAGTCATACATGGGATAGATGCACCATTTGTCGCCCTGGCGGTGGTGGTGGGCGTGGATGATGCGGTAGAGCACCGGGTCGCGCAGGTTGAAGTTGGGCGACGCCATGTCGATCTTCGCCCGCAGGGTGCGCGCGCCGTCGGGAAACTCGCCCGCGCGCATGCGCCGGAACAGGTCCAGGTTCTCCTCCACGCTCCGCTCGCGGAAGGGGCTGTCGCGGCCGGGCTCGGTGAGCGTGCCGCGGTGCTCGCGCATCTGCTCGGCGTTCAGGTCGCACACGAACGCCTTGCCCTTCTGGATGAGCTGCTCGGCGTAGGCGTACATCTGCTCGAAGTAGTCCGAGGCGAAGAAGAGCCGATCGCCCCAGTCCGCGCCCACCCACTTCACGTCCCGGAGGATGGAGTCGACGTACTCCTGCTCTTCCTTCGACGGGTTGGTGTCGTCGAAGCGCATGTGGAACTGGCCGCCGTGCTCCACCGCCATGCCGTAATTGAGGTGGATGCTCTTGGCATGTCCGATGTGCAGGTAGCCGTTGGGCTCGGGAGGAAAGCGGGTGCGCACACTTCCGCCGAACTTTCCGGACTGGTTGTCCTCCGCGATGATCTGACGGATGAAGTGGACGGGCTTGGTCTCGGTCTCGGCCATATGGAAACGGGTCTCCTCTAGAGGGCCCACACTCGCCCAAAAGACGGGGGGAACGAAAGAGAATCATCCGGGCCCGGGGGGAGATTCCGGGCGGGCGGGAGGGCGGGCGGCCGGGTGGTGTCCTCGGGGGAGCCCACCCCGGAGGACCCCCGGGTCTCGTACCGGGGGGCGGTCGCGACGGTGGCGGGGGCGTGTCATCGTTCCGTCCTCCCCCCACGCAGGAGTTCCGGCCCATGCAATTGAGGCTCAAATACCCCCCCACGCCCGAAGCCGCGCCCAAACACGCCGCCCTGTGCGTCTGCGCGGCCCTGCTCCTGCACGACCTGGAGCTGGACTACTCCGTGGAGAGCCTGCTGCCCCTGGACGCGCTGCTCGGGCGGCTGCGGCACGAGGGGGTGCCGGCCGAGCAGGTGGCCGAGGTGCTCTTCGCCATCGGGTGCTACGTGGGCGAGGTGTTCGTGCGGCACGCCGGGGCCGGGTGGTGTCGGACCGAGGGCACGTCCATGGAGGGGGTGACGGGCTTCCCCCTGCTGATCCGACTGGGCCCCGAGCGCTACTGCAACCCGGTGGGCAAGGTGTTCAAGCGCATCGTCGAGGGCGAGGAGCACGGCCTGCCCTCGTTCTACGCGTTGTTCTCCCGGCGCGAGGCCCCGGCGCGTGACTTCCTGTATGACCGGCACTGACGGCCGGGCTCACCGTGGGGCGCGGGGGGCGTCCTGGGGGAGCAAGGCCTGGAGCTGGCGCGTGTCCAGGTTCGCGCCGCGGCCCATGTCGATGTAGGTGCGCGCCATCAAGCGGGTCTGATCGTTCACCTTGGTGAAGTGGGCCCGGAAGAAGGCCTCCAGGTCCACCGGGGCCAGGCGGGTGGCCACGGCCAGCGCGGACTTGAGCACGAAGGGCTTGAGCAGGGCCTGGACGGAGGCGGAGGACGCCCCGGTAGCCCACTCGGCGATCCGCGCCGCCTCCCGCGCGGCGCCCAGGGTGCGCGCCAGGGGCTCGGGCTGGAGCAGGCGCTCGAAGCTCCACCCCTGGGTCTCCAGTCCGAGCATCAGGGCGCAGAGCACCGCGCTGGGCACGGACACGGCGCGCGTCACGTCGGGGTCCTCCTGGGCCGGGTAGCCCCCGGCGCGCAGCGCGGAGAGCACGGGCCAGAGCCGCTCACGGGTGCCGCTCAGGAGGCCCTTGGTGAGGGGCGGCATCCAGAACGCCGTGCCCGGCCCGGCCAGCGCGTCCCCGGGCGTCAGGGGCGCCTGGAAGGCGAGGAAGGGAATCATCCCGGTGAGCAGTCGCTCGGGCGGCACCCACTGCGACAGCCACTCGCGATCGTCGAGGGCGGGCTGGAGCATCACCCAGGTGGCGTCGCCGGTGCTCGCCGCGAGCTTCTTCACCCAGTCCCCCGCGCGCAGGGCGGTGGAGGACATGCACAGCCAGACCTGGTCCCAGCGCGTCTTCTGGACCTCGCGCTCGGAGGTGAGCACGCCCACGCCGCTCAGGGGGCGGGGGGCGGGCGCGCGCTCGCGGATCGTCAATTCGTACAGCGCGAAGCCCTTCTGGGCCTCGGCGGCGTACTTCGGCTTCACGAAGAAGGTCACGGCGCAGCCGGCCGCCTGCAGGTAATGGCCGAAGACCTGTCCCACGGCCCCCGCGCCCACCAGGAGGACGCGCGGTTGTTCAGTCGTCATGCGCCCAGCATGTCACGCGATGCGTCGCGCGGGGGGCTCATCGAAGTGGGCGAGCGCCGCCTCGGCGTCGATCGTGAAGCCGAAGTGCCGCAGCTGGTCCGTGCTCCAGTCCACCGCGTCGGCCAGGGTGGGCAGCAGCACGTGGGGCATGGGCATGGGCTGCACGTGGTGCATGATGCTCAACAGCAGCCGCAGCGCCGCCGAGTCGGTGACGAAGACGACGCCCATCATGCACGCGCGCAACTGGGCGTCATGGGCCCGGAGCCAGTCCGTCTGCATGCGCCGCTGCTCGGAGGAACACGTGACGCTCGCCCGGCGCATGTCGTGCACGAGCACGTGCCGCTCGCCGCGCGCGAGGTAGCGGCTGCGCTGCGCGAGCGCTTCGGACAGGTGGGCATTCGAGGCCCGCCCGTCGTAGCGGATGAGGAGCAGGGGGTGCAGGCTGTCGTCGAAGGTGACGGTGCGCGAAGGAATCATGAGGGCAGGGGCTGAACCGCCCGCCATTCTAACCGAGCCGGTGGGGCCTTCGCTCGGGACTTCCTCATTTTCCTGGGAGGACCTGGACCCACATGTATGGATTCAGGGCGCGGGGTCTTCGCGCAGCACCTCGTTGAGCAGGCTGGTGTCCACGAGGCCCGACAGGTCGGAGCTGGAGATGAAGCCGAGCTGGCGTGCGTGGTCCGCGGCCTGCTTGAGCTGCTCGGGCATCACCTGGAGGGCGGGCTCCAGGCGCGAGAAGGCATCGTGGAGCACGGCGTTGGCGATGGGGCGGCCGGCCGTCTTGGCGAAGGCGGCGTTGACGCGGGGCACGAAGGTGTCGGGGTGCTGCTGCCACTCGCGGGTGAGGGCCACGTGCACGCGCAGGAGCTTCTTGAGGGGCTCGCGCTGCTTCTCCAGGGCCTCGCGCGTGGTGACGAGCACGGTGGTGTGGAAGCGGCGCTGGGGCCAGAGGTCCCGCTCGTCCACGAGGATGTGGCCGCCCCCCTCGGCCACCATGCGCGCGCCCCAGGGCTCGGGCACCCACGCGCCCTCGAGCTTGCCGTTGAGGAACAGGCCGAGGATGTCCGGGTTGCTCAAGGGCGTGACGGTGACGTCCTGGCCGGGCTTGAGGCCCTGCTGTCCGAGCCAGTGGCGCAGGGCGATGTCCTGGGTGTTGCCGAGCTGGGGCGTGGCGAGCGTCTTGCCCTTGAGCTCCGCGGGCGAGCGCGCCGTCTTGGTCACCAGCACCGCGCCCGAGTCCACCGCGGCGGCGATGATGCGCAGCTGCTTGCCCGCCTTGAGGAAGGTGTTGATGGCGGGGCCCGTGCCCACGTACGTCGCGTCGAGCGAGCCCGCGGTGAGCGCCTCCATGGCGGCGGGGCCCGCGTTGAACATCTTCGTCGTGAGGCCGGGCACGGCCCGCGTGAAGTCCCCCGAGTCGTGGCCCACCAGCGCCTGGGCATGGGTGATGTTGGGGAAGAAGCCCAGCCGCAGCGCCCCCGCCTCGCCCCCGGCCGGCTCCTTCTTGCAGCCGACCACCAACCCACACAGCACCGCGAGGCCCACTCCCAACAATCCAGCGCGCATGACCCGTCCCTCCACTCCCCCGCCACCAGAGCACGCTCAGCCCGTCGCCAGGCCCCAGCGTCGGCGGATCCGCAGCTCCACCGTCTGAAACAGGACGCGATCGATGAAGGTGCCCACGGCGATGATGCACACCATCACCGCCATCACCTGGGGAATCTCCATGAGCTCCCGGCCCATGGTGAGCAGCTGGCCGAGGCCGCCGGACACGTACAGCAGCTCGCCCGCCATGAGCGCGCGCCAGGCGAAGCTCCACCCGAGCTTGAGGCCGGTGACGATGCCGGGCAGGGCCGCGGGCAAGAGCACCCCGTAGAACAGCCGGGGGCCGCGCACGCCGTAGGTGGCCGACATGCGCAAGAGCAGCGGGTCCACCCCCATCACCCCGTCCTCCACCGCGATGGCGATGGCGAGCACCGAGCCCATCACCACCACGAAGATGATGGACGTCTCGGTGAGGCCGAACCACAGGAGCGCCAGGGGCAGCCAGCAGATGGAGGGCAGGGCCTGCAGTCCCACCACGATGGGGCGCAGCGCGCGGCGCAGCACCGCCGCGCGGCCCATGGCGAGCCCCAGGGGCACGCCGATGAACACCGACAGGCCATAGCCCTGGGCCAGCCGGCGCAGCGACAGGAGGAGCGCCTCCCCCAGCCGCCCGTCGCGCATCATCCCCCAGAGGCTCTCAGCGACCACCCTCGGTCCCGGAAACAGGTGATGGGGCCAGGGGCCGAATCGCGCGAACAGTGCCCAGGCGCCCAGCAGGCCCACGAGCACCAACAGCTTCTGACCCAGGTGCCATGCCTTCGTCATGTGCTCCGTCCTCGCCCGGTGTGCCGGACCCCTCGAGGGACTCACTCTCGTGGAGCATGGTGCGGATCTGCCGCGCCAGGCCCACCAGTTCCATGTCATCCGGCCCGCGCGGCATGGGCAGCCGGACCTCGAAGTCGCGCAGGATGCGGCCGGGCCGGGGCGCCATCACCACCACGCGGTTGGCCAGCACCAGGGCCTCGGTGACGTCGTGGGTGACGAACACGATGGTCTTGTGGGTCTCCAGCCAGATGCGCTGCAGGAGCTCGTGCATGTGCTGGCGCGTCTGGGCATCCAAGGAGCCGAAGGGCTCGTCCATGAGCAGCACCTGCGAGTCCACCGCCAGGGCCCGGGCGAGCGCCGTGCGCATCTTCATGCCGCCCGACAGCTCGTGGGGCATGACGTCCTCGAAGCCGTCCAGGTGCACGTAGTGCAGGAAGCGGCGGGTCCGCTCGGCGCGCTCCTTGCGCGACAGCCCCCGCGCGGCGAGCACGAACTCCAGGTTCTGCCGCACGGAGAGCCAGGGGTAGAGCGCCGCCTCCTGGAACATGAGCAGCCGGTCCGGACCGGGTCCTTGGATCTCCCGCCCGTCCAGGCGCACGTGGCCGCCGGTGGGGTGGATGTGGCCGGCCAGCGCGTAGAGCAGCGTGGACTTGCCACACCCGGACGGGCCCAAGAGACAGACGAACTCCCCCGAGCGGATGTTGAGGTTGACGTCCTGGAGCGCCACGACCTTGTTGGCGTAGCGGTGCTCCATGCGCTTGACGGCGATCTTCGCCGACTGCTCGTCCACGCGCGCGGGCACGAGCGTCTCCTTCACCGTCTCCTTCACCCGCCGCATGCTCCGGAAGAGCGTGCGCCAGAAGCGCCCGAAGCGCCGGGGCGCCGGACGGGAGGCCGTGGAGGGACGCGTCGGCTCGGCGGCGGGAGGCGTGGGCGTCATGACGCGGTCGTAGCGGAGGACGCGGGTTTCACAGCGCGAGTTCTGAAGGTCATAGGAGAGACACGTGTCGATGGGCCGTGAATAGACATGCAGCGAGATGGCGGTGCCGCGCCCGGCGGGGCGCACCGCGTGGAGTTCCTGGTCCACGGTGTTGTGGGCCACCGTGCCCGGGGGCAGGCGGTAGGGCGCCCCCTCGTGCTCGATGACGGCGGGACCGGGCGCCCGCCCGCCCGCCACGAGCCGGTAGTCGCTGACCTCCAGCTCGCCGGCGATGACACTCAGCACGCAGTCCTGACCGTCATGGCCGTGGATGGGCGAGCACGAGCCCCGGCCCCAGCCCATGACGATGATCTCCAGATCCTCGTCCCGGTAGACGAGCGTGCGCGTGTAGCGGCCCGTGGGCTTGAGCGCGTAGGGCTCCACGTGGCGCGCCTCCAGCCGCCCCCGCCGCATCACCTGGGCCAGTGCCGCCACGCCGCCCACCGCATGCGCCTGCCGCAGGCGCTGAATGAAATGCGCCAGGGAGGGAAAAGAAGTCGCCTCGGACGTCTCCTTCTCGGAAGCGAGCGCGTCCCCTGGCGTCCACAGACTCGTTGGGCTCCCTTGCATGGTCGCTCTCCTTCCTTTCTTCTCCCCTGTCCCCATGGGTGGGGTGAGGCTCCCCAAATGTGTGTCTTTGGCCTTCAAGCGCCAAGGCAGGCGAAGTGCCGCAAATTGCGACTTCCCGCCTTTTTGGGCAGGGGTGGTGGTGCAAGGAGGGCGCCACCGGGGTGGAGATGTGTGGAGTGGCGGACCGTTGGACCGTTCTGGAGCGCTTCCTTCCTCGCTCCCGTCCCACACGCGGGCGTCGCGCATCGACCCGGAGGCGGGGAGGGCCTCCGGGGACGCGGCTGGACGCCTGGGGTCAGGACTTCTTGTTGTTCTTCTCCGCGCGCTGCATCCGCTCGAGCCGCTCGGTGCTGCCGCCCAGCTTTCCCGCCACGTAGGCGCCCGCCGTGGCGAGGCGGTGGCCCAGGCCGGGGGCCGCGGTGGGCGCGGCGCGGGACTGGGTGAAGAAATCCGTTCCCACCTGGAGCAGGGCGCGCGCCATCTCCTGCTCGTCCCGCGAGGCGCGAGGGTAGAGCAGGGCGGCGACCCGGCCGTGGCCATGCGCCGCCGCCTTGAGCAGGGGCACCTCGCCCAGGCGGTCGGGCAGACCAGGGTCCGCGCCCCGGGCGAGCAGGGCATTCACGAGCGCTTCCTCTCCCTGCTCGGCGGCGAGGGCCAGCGGGGTGCGGCCCTCGGCGTCGAAGGGATTGGGATCGGCGCCGCCCGCGAGCAGCGCCTCCAGGCGTTCGAGGTCTCCGGCGCGAACGGCATCGAACAAGGTCATCAACCGCCTCCTGGTCGCGGAGCATGGCGCGTTCCCGGAGCGCGCGCCATGGGGGAGCGGGCGGTCAGCGGGCGGGGTTGCGCGGCGGGGCGCCGGTGGGCGCGGGCGGGGCCGGCTCGACCTTCAGGTCCTGGAGGCGGCCCTCGCGCTCCAGCCGGAAGATGTCCTCGTCGGTGACGAACTCCTGGTGCAACAGCTCGCGCGCGCGCTTGATCTTCGCGAGCAGCACGGGCTCGAGCACCGCGGTGCTGTTGTCCCGGGTGGGGCGGGGCGGTGGCCGCATGACGGAGAAGGTGCCCCGGGCGGGGTGGCCGTCGGCGCTCTGGCCCTCCAGCGCGTAGGTGATGGCGAACACGTCCGGCTCGGCGCGGGTGTCGAAGGCGATCTTCACCTCGACGCCCTGGCCGGGGGGCACCTCGCCCACGGGCAGGCTCGCCGGGTCCACTTGCTCGGGCGGAGGCGGACCGTGCTCGGTGCCCTGGAAGGCGCGGATGGCGCTCACGCGGGTGAGGCGCACCGGGCCCTGGAAGTGGTGGGTGAGGCGGAAGGTCTGCCGCACCACGCCGTCCGCGTCGAGCACGGGGAAGCGCGGCGTGCCCTGCGCCAGCAGGGTGACGATGCCCTTCTGGGCGAAGTTCTCGAAGGACGTGTTGAGCAGTTGCAGCGAGCTGCGGCCCGTCTCCTTGCGGCCCGCGGCGTCGTACACGTCCACGCGCACCAGGTGCTGGTCGTACAGGCTCGTGGTGCCCGCGCCGCTCGCGAGCGTGTGCGACACCAGGGGCCCGGAGGTCGTCTGGGTCGCCGCGTCGTCGAACGTCCACACGTAGCGCACGGGCACGAAGGGCGGGGGCCGGGGCTGGCCGGGCGCCACGGGCTTGTCCACCACCTGGGCGAGGAACTCGAAGTCCGCGTCGGTGTTGGACTGCCGCCGCGACATCACGTGCACGAGCCGCTCGGGCTCGCAGTCCTTCACCCGGTAGGCGGGCACGGGCACGGTGACGGACACGTTGTCGCGGGTGAACACGGTGACGCGCGGCAGCTCGTAGGAGCCATCCGCGTCGTTGCGCCACACGCGCACGGGGATGCGCTGGCCGGTGCCGTCGCCCACCGTGTAGTGCAGGTACGCGTCGTTGCCGTCCGGCGTGTGGGCGCGCACGGTGATGAGGTTGTCCTCGCCCGAGCACACCTCCGGCTTCTCCACGCGCACCTCGTCCACGATGGGCTCGGCGGCCCGGGGCGTGTCGGGCGGGGCCTCGCTCGCGGTGCCCGGCGGGGGCGGGGCCGAGAGGGTCGCGGGCGCGCCCTCGCGGGGCGGCGCGGCCTGGGCGAGCGCCTGGGGCGCGGGGCCCTCGGCGGGGGCGTCGGAGCGGAAGAAGAGCCAGGCCGCGACCGCGCCGAGCAGCGGCGGCAGCAGCCAGGCCCGGCGACGGCGGCGGGAGTCAGCGGGAGGCGTCGTCGAGGCGGGCGTCGTCACGGGCGGTCCCTGGATCACTGCCAGCAGCCGTAGACGTTGCCACCCGAGTTCCATTGGAGCTGGTGCGAGAAGTCCGGCCCCCAGACGGTGTTGTGCATGGAGTGCACGCCCCAGCCGCCGATGCGGTCCGGGCTGATGGAGGTGGCGGTGGTGGAGGGGTTGTCGCGCACGCTCTTCCAGGGCGAGTCACTGGAGTTGTTGCACGAGTTGGTGGACATGCAGTTGGCCACCTGGTTTCCGGCGTTGCCGCACACGTTGTAGAAGGGGCAGGCCACGGTGAGCGCCGCGTTGATGAACCAGCCGAGCGAGGCCTTGCACTGGTTGTAGACGCCCGCGTAGAGCGCGTTGGAGGCGTTGGCGATCTGCGCGTGCGAGTAGGTGTAGGGCGACACGTAGCCCCGGCCCGCGTAGTTGTGCGCGTAGGCGAGGAAGGTGGAGCACACCATGCCGTTGTTCGCCGCGTCCCCGGGCATGTGGTGCACGCTCTCCAGGTCACGGTACTGGAAGAGCGAGTAGTTGACCCGCATGCTGTGCCACAGGGGCCGATCCAGGGTCTGCCCGTAGTCGGCGCGCGAGCGATCCGTGACGAAGGGGTGGTTGTACCAGATGGAGTCGCCGATCAGCGCCGCCTGGGTGGGGTTGCCCTGCTGCCAGCCCGTCCACTCGACGCCGCCCTCCGAATAGAGGGAGCTGTAGGCGCCGCCCTGGTTGACCTGCTGCAGGCCCGGGTAGCCGTACTGCAAGTGATTGCCATTGATGGGCTTGGTGCACACGCCCGGCCAGTCCGTCTGGGTGGGCGTGGCCAGGGTGGCGTGGGTCATGCTGCCGCCGGGCCCGTGCGAGAGCATGGAGTGGGTGCGGTACTCGCCAATCGCATCCATCACCGGGCGGATGGGGCCGAGCCCCCGGTTGAACACCACCGCGCCATTGGGGGCATTCCAGCCCGCGGAGGTCGACCCACACCCCTCGGCGGCGGCGGCGTTTCCCGCCCATACCAGCGCGGACACAGCGACAGTCCCTGCGAGCAGATGACGCATCCCGACACCTTTCAGGGTGGGCGTGGGACTCGATCGCCCCGCGCCCGGGGTGGTGCGCTCCTTCTTTCCCGGGCGGCGCGGACGCGCGCCGTTCACACCGGACAGTCCGGAAGACCTGGGAGGGCTTCTTTCTTCTACCCGGCCCTCCCGCCGAAAACCAGCGACCGTCCCTGGAATGTCTTGACAAGACGCGGCAATTGACTCCCGGCCAACGGAGTCCGGCGGACGCGTCTACCTGGGGGGCGGGCGGGAGGGCATGGAGGGGAGCTCGAGCGGCAACTGCACGCGGAAGGTGGCGCCGCCGGCGGGGGGTGACTCGATGGAGATGTTGCCCCCGTGGGCGCGCAGGGTGCGCCGGACGATGGCGAGCCCCAGGCCGGTGCCCGTGGCCTTGGTGGTGAAGAAGGGCTCGAAGAGCCGCTCGTGCAGGCCCGGGGGGACACCGGGGCCGGTGTCGGTGAATTCCACCGTGGCGCCGGGCTGACCCTGGCAGCGCCGGGCGTGGATGCGCAGCGTGCCGCCCTGGGGCATGGCCTGCACGGCGTTGAGCGCGAGGTTGAGGAAGACCTGCCGCATCATCCGCGCGTCCACGGGCAGGGGGGGCACGTCGGGCTCGAGCGCCCACTCCACCCGGAGGCCGGGTTGTCCCACCGTGGCCGTGTTCACGGCCTCCTCCAGCAGGGGCGGCAGGGGCACGGGCTGGGGCTGGGGGCTGGAGGGCCGGGCGAAGTCGAGCAGATCATCCACCAGCCGGTTGAGCCGGTGCGCCTCCTCCGAGAGGATGCCCACCAGGGTGAGCGCGGGGCTGGCGGGCTCCTGGAAGCGGCGCAGGGTGGCCAGGGCGTTGAAGATGGCGCCCAGGGGGTTGCGCACCTCGTGGGCCACCACCGCGGACAGCTCGCCGAGGGCCGCCAGGCGCTCGCGCTCCACGAGCTGCCGCTGGGTGTCCGCGAGCTCCGAGTGCAGGCGCGTGAGCTCCTCGGCGCGCTCGCGCAGCTCGCGCAGCAGCCGGTGGGTTTCGATGGTGGCGGCGAAGTGCGCCCCCATGGCCTGCAGCGTCTCGCGCTCCAGGTCGGTCAGCACCCGCGGCGCGTCGAAGGCCAGGGCGATGGTGCCCACCATGTGGGAGCGCACCTGCAGGGGCACGAGCACCACGCAGACCTGGCCCGACGCGCGCAGGAACGAGCGGACCGGATCGGCGAACTCCGCCACGTCCACCACCCGGGGCACGCCCTCCTCCATCACCCGCGCGGACATGCTGCCCGCGTGGGCGATGCGCTGGAAGCGGTGCTCCGCCCCGGGGCTCACGCCCTGGTGCCAGGCGAGCTCCAGGGCGTCGGCGCCCTCGGCGCGCAAGAGCAGGATGACCGTGCGGCTGCCCATGAGCGAGGCCACCTCCCGCCCTCCGGGCTCGAAGAGGTCCTGGGGCTTGAGCGCGGTGGCGGCCGCCGCGGCCAGGCGGTTGAGCGAGCTGAGGGCGGTGTTGCGCCGCCACAGGGTGCCAATGGTGCGCGCGGCGTCGAGCGCGGCGGACACCTGGGCGGCGAACATGCGCCACGGGGCCAGGTCATCCTCGCCCACCCGCTCCGAGCGGAGCGCGAGCAGGGCCCGGGGCGCACCGTCCGTCTCGATGCGCAGGCACAGGGCGCGTGGCACGCCCCCGCCCCGGGTCGGGGGGCCCGCCAGGGCGGCCCAGTCCGGTCCGAGCACCCCCCCATCGCCCGACGGCAATTCCTGATAGGCGAGCCCCTCGCGCCAGGCGTCGCGCAGCAGGTCGCACCAGTCGCCGGAGGGCGCGACGAGGGGCGCGGCCCCGCCCCCCACGTCCACGTGCGCCAGCCGCACCCGCTCCCCCTCGGGCACCAGATAGCCGTGGGGAATCCGCAGCTCGGCGAGCCCCTGGAAGGCGTGGCGGAGCACCGCGTCCTCGGAGTGCAGGCGGATGAGCGAGGCGCCCAGGGCCGCCAGCCGCTGGAGCAACTGGCGCTGGCACACGCGCCCGGACGCATCGCGCACCAGGACATAGAGGTCCCCCCCGGACTCCGAGAGGGTCAATTCCACGGGCAGCGCGCCCCGAGGGGTCCGCCACACCGTCTCCTGGGGGAGGGCCTGGGGCTCGCGTCCCTCCAGGAGGTGGACGAGGGGCGTGCCCAGCACCTCCGCGGGCTCCACGCCCAACAGCGTGAGCAGGGCCGGGTTGGCATGGACGATGCGGCTGTCGCGGATCACGGCCAGGGCGAAGGGCAGGCCGTCGAGATGCTGGTACGGGCCCCCCCGGGCCGTCTCGCGCGTCATCACCCACAGACGATGCCACTCCCAGGGAGCGGAGGGAAGTCTCGGGCCTTGCGCTTGGGCGAGACATTTGCCGTCCTACTGGCGCGGGGGGGGCTCGAGCGTGCGTGTTGCGCGGTGCGCGCGTTCAGTGCTAAGCGGCGCCCGCGTGTCAGGACGGTGGGGTGGGGTGGGCGGGGCGAACCCGTGGTTTCCCGAGGCTGGTCGAGGCGATGGCGGACAAGGAGCCCGGGGAAGACGACAAGGGCCGTGAGTTGTCGGAGACGGCCCAGCAGATGCGCGCGGCCGAGCCGTACATCTCGGCGGTGTGGAAGCTGGTGGGTGGGGCGGTGGTGGGCGCGCTGGGCGGCTACTTCCTCGACAAGCGGTTGGGGACGACGCCCTGGTTGCTGGTGGGGTTGAGCGTGGCGGGGATCTCCGCGGGGTTCTACGGGTTTCTCCGGGAGATGAGCCGGTTGGGGCGGAAGGGGCGGCGGTGAGCGCGGGCGGCGAGGGCACGTTCCGCACGTACGCGGGGCTGGCGGCGGTGGGGTCGGGGGTGGCGCTGGGCCTGGCGGCGTGGCTGCCGGACACCGAGGCGTCGCGCGCGGTGGCGCTGAGCGCGGTGGCGCTGGCGGTGGTGACGGGGGCGGTGGGGTTGGGGCTCAAACGACGGGCGGTGCGGCGGGACCTGAATGGCGCGCTCAAGGTCGTGGCGCTGGTGTTCGGGATGCGGGCGGTGGGCGTGGCGCTGGGTTTGATGTGGGTGGTGCGGCGGGACCTGGACGCGCTGGCGTTCGTCGCGGGGTTCTTCGGCACCTACCTCGTTCTTCAGTCGGTTGAACTGGGCTATGTGATGGCCGCGTCGCGGCATGCGGCGCGCGGAGGCGAGTGATGCGCAAGGCAATGGGTCTTCTCGTCGGGCTGATGGCGAGCGTGGCGTTCGCCGACGATGGGCACGGCGATGGCGCCACCGCCCTGGAGCAGCAGGAGCAGGACGTGGCGGGCTACATCCTCCACCACGTCACGGACTCGCCCGAGTACGAGATCGAGATTCCCGGCAGCAACGACCACGCGGTCGTGCACCTGCCCCAGTTCGGCATCCCCATCCGCGCGGGCGCCTCGTGCGAGCCGCGCGAGGTGGCCGGTGGCCACGGCAAGGTGGTGCCCGGCTGGGGCGAGGGGTGCCTGGACCTGTCCATCTCCAAGCACACGGTGATGATGTGGCTGGCGGCGCTCCTGCTCGTGGGCTCGCTGCTCATGTTCAGCAACCGCGACAAGTCCAAGCTCGTGCCCCGGGGCACGGCGGCCAACCTCTTCGAGATGCTCGTGCTGTTCGTGCGCGACGAGCTGGCCATCAAGAACATTGGCAAGGAGGAGGGCCCGCGCTACACGCCCTACCTGCTCACCGCGTTCTTCTTCATCCTCTTCATGAACCTGCTGGGCCTGTTTCCCTGGATGGCCACGGCCACCGCGAACATCGCCGTCACGCTGTCGCTGGCGCTCTGCACGTTCATCCTCACCCAGGTGGCCGGCATCCGCGCCGCGGGCCTGGGCGGCTACCTGGGGCACCTGACCGGCGGCGTGGCCCCCTGGCTCTGGCCCATCATGGTTCCGGTGGAAATCCTGGGCCTGTTCACCAAGCCCTTCGCCCTCACGATGCGTCTGTTCGCCAACATGCTGGCGGGCCACATCGTCATCTTCTTCCTGCTCGGCCTCATCTTCATGCTGCGCAACCCCGCCGTGGCGCTCGTCAGCGTGCCCTTCGCCATGGGCATCTACCTGCTGGAGCTGTTCGTGGCCTTTGTGCAGGCGTACGTCTTCACCATGCTCTCGGCGCTGTTCATCGGCATGGGGGTGGCCATGGCCCACCACCACGATGACCACCACGCCGACCCGGCGCACAGCCACGACCACGGCCGCGCGCACCACTGAGTCAGCGATTTGTGTAGGTACCCGGCGGTTCGAAAGGCCGCCGGAGGTCGTCCCAAAGGGCCAACACGCGACCCCCCCACAAGTGGGTCCTCCCCCCGAAGAAAGAAGACGGAACTCCCATGCTCAGCAACCTCGCGCTCGCCTTCCTCGCCGCCGGTATCGGCGCTGGCCTCTCCATCATCGGTGCCGGTCTCGGCATCGGCAAGCTGGCCGCCGCCGCCATGGACGCCACGGGCCGTCAGCCCGCCGCCGCCGGCGACATCCGCACCACGATGATCATCGCCGCGGCCCTCATCGAAGGCGCCACGCTGTTCGCGCTCGTGGTCTGCATCCTCCTGGCCACCAAGGCCTGAGGCTGGCTTCACGCAGTCCGGTCGGCGCCCGCCCGCTTCCGTGGCGGGGGGCGCCCGCCCCGCAGTCCCCGTGGAACCCGCTGTCACCTGACGCCGTCGCACCCCAAGGCCGCCATGCTCCTGCCCAACGTTCTCGCCGCCAGCATCGTGGAGGTCCGCCCGGGCCTCATCTTCTGGACCCTCGTCACCTTCCTCCTCGTGGCCTTCGTCCTGCGCTGGAAGGCGTGGGGCCCCATCCTCGCCGTGGTCGAGGAGCGCGAGAAGCAGATCACCAGCTCCATCGAGGCCGCCAAGCGTGAGCGCGTCGAGGCCGAGAAGCTGCTCGCCGAGCAGAAGACGGCCATCGCCGAGGCCCGCCGCGAGGCCCAGGAGCTCTTGCGCCGCAACCAGCAGGAAGTGGAGAAGTTCCGCGAGGAGCTCATGGCCAAGAGCCGCAAGGAGGCCGACGAGTTCAAGGCGTCCGCCCAGCGCGAGATCGAGGAGCAGAAGGCCAAGGCCATCGCCCAGGTGAAGGCCATGACCGTGGACCTGGCCGTGGAAGTGGCCGGCAAGCTGCTCAGCGAGCGTCTGGACGACACCAAGCACCGCGCCCTGGCCGAGCAGTTCGTGCGTGACCTGCCCGTCAAGGCCGGCGCCGAGCGCCGCTCGTAATTCGAGATTAGAGGAACCGCACCATGGCGCTTTCCATCGGCATCGTCGGTCTGCCCAACGTGGGCAAGTCCACCCTGTTCAACGCGGTCTCTGCGGCGGGGGCCCAGGCGGCCAACTACCCCTTCTGCACCATTGAGCCGAACGTGGGCGTGGTGCCGGTGCCGGACGAGCGGCTCGACAAGCTGACCGCCCTGGTGAAGCCCCTCAAGAAGATCCCCACGTCCCTGGAGTTCGTGGACATCGCCGGCCTCGTGCGCGGCGCCTCCAAGGGCGAGGGCCTGGGCAACCAGTTCCTCGCCAACATCCGCCAGGTGGACGCGGTGCTGCACGTGCTGCGCTGCTTCGAGGACGACAACGTCACCCACGTGGAGGGCGGCGTGAACCCGGTGCGCGACCGGGACGTGGTGGACACGGAGCTGTGTCTCAAGGACATGGAGACCGTGGAGAAGCGCCGCGACCGCACCTCGAAGAACACCAAGGTGGGCGGCAAGGCCGCCGAGGACGCGAAGGCCGAGGTGGCCCTGCTCGACCGCATCAAGGCGGCCCTGGACGCGGGCACCACGGTGCGCGCGCAGAAGCTCACCGACGACGAGCGCGCCGTCATCCGCGACCTGTTCCTGCTCACCGACAAGCCCGTGCTGTACGTGGCCAACATCGGCGAGAAGCAGATCGGCAAGGAGGACGGGGACCCGTTCGTGCAGCAGGTGCGCGACATGGCCGCCAAGGAAGGCGCGGGCGTGGTGGTGCTCGCCGCGGCCATGGAGTCGGAGATCCAGCAGCTACCCGAGGAGGAGCGTCCGGGCTTCCTGGAGAGCGCGGGGCTCACCGAGCCGGGCCTGAGCAAGGTGGTGCGCGAGGGCTACAAGCTCCTGGGCCTGCAGACGTACTTCACCGTGGGCGAGCAGGAGTGCCGGGCGTGGACCATCCACAAGGGTGACAAGGCCCCGCAGGCGGCGGGCGTCATCCACTCGGACTTCGAGCGCGGCTTCATCAAGGCCGAGGTCATGCGCTGGGAAGACCTCATCAAGCTGGGCAGCGAGTCGGCGGTGAAGGAGAAGGGCCTCTTGCGCGTGGAAGGCAAGGAGTACGTGGTGCAGGACGGCGACTGCATGCACTTCCGCTTCAACGTGTAGCGCCTCGCCCTTGTCGGGGCAGCAGGACTCGAGGGTGCCAGGTGGGCCGGTCTGACGGCTCCCGGCACCCTCGGTCGTTTCGGAGTCATGCATGCGCTTTTCGTCACTGCTGCTGGCGTTGTGGGTGAGCGCTTCACCCCTTCCGGGTGTGTCCTCCCTCGTTCTCTCGTCGCCTCCGTCTCTGGGCGACGACTCCATCCGGGCACGGCTGAAAGCCTGTCTTCGTCTGGGCGACATGTCGTGCGTCGTCGACCAGTACCTGCTGCTTCGAGACATCGGACGGGTGCCGGCATGGTTGGTGTCCTTCCAGAATGCCTTCACTGCGGCGAGCCGACGCGCGGGCGAGTGCGTCAGCACCGCCAGACTCATTCATGAGGGTTTGCGCCAATTGGGCGAGAAGCCGACCTACCTCCGGTTGACAGTCGAAGGTCGTTACAAGCTGCTCGGCTTCGATGAGCTGGCGAATGGTGAGCGGATTCGCACCCACCAACTCGCGGTGACGGGTCGGCATGTCGCCGTGCAATGGGAGGGGCGGATCGTCGATGCCTATACGGGTCTGGTGGGTCTACCCCTCCAGGAATACATGAACCGACTGGTCGTGCACCCGACGAGCCGGATCGCCTATGAGGCGGTGAGCGAGCCATGAACGAGAAGATCGTCGTCAGGCAGGAACCCCTTCCCGCGGAGTGGGAAGGGCGCAGGGTCGGACTCCTCGATGCGCTTTGTTACGTGCGGCATCAATTGAGCCTGGGCCGTGGGCTCTGGTTCACGACGGGCGCGGAGACGGTCGAGTCGCTCTTCGTGTTCACCAATGGCTGGGCCGCCAACAGTCAATTCAACGCCCGCTTCAACGCCGGTCAGGACGAGGATTGGATGGACTTCCTGGACTGGCTCCGGGACATCAAACATGAGCTTCCCGAGGAGGGCTGGCACGTCAAATACCTGCGGGACTGCCAGGGCGATCATGAACAGGCCGCGCGCAAGTTCCTCGATTTCGTGTCTGAGTACGTGGCGTTGAATCGCGCGGCCCCATCGCGCGGAGCTCGGAATGGTCAGAACGGGCCCACGTAGCGGGCGCGCGGGCGCGAGATAGACTCGCGCGTGTCATGGCTTCCCTCCTGGACTCGCTCGCCCGGCTGCGCCTCCTCAAGGACTCCGAGGACGCGCGCGAGCGCTTGCGCCCCGAGGACCTCCCCCACCTCGCGCTGCTCCGGCTCGCCGACGCGGGCCTGCTCGTGGGCGGCCTCACCGCGTCCTTCGGCGTGCGCGCCGACGAACTCGTGGGCCCGCTCACCCTCGCCATGGGCGGCGCCGCCCGGCGCTTCAAGCTGCTCGACGTGCGCGAGCGCCCCGTCCTGGAATTGCACATCCTCGCTGGCGACGTGTCCGAGCGCTGGGAGGTGGAGGACCTCGCCGCCTTCGTGCACAACCTCAATGACCTCTACCGCGCCGCCGCCGACGTGCGCGCCATCGCCGTGCTCGGCGAGTGGAACGACGCCCTGCAACTGCTGTGCGTGGACAAGGCCTCGCTCGCCAGGCTCCTGCGCGAGCCCTTCTTCCAACCCTGGAACCGCGCCGCCCTCGCCTCGCTGACGTCGTCCAAGGCCCGCTAGCTGGCGAGCGAGGGCGCCGCCTCGGCCGCCACGTCGCCGCCGTGCTTCTTCCTCTCCAGGTACCAGCGGCGGAAGGCGAGGGTGGCCCGATCCGTTGCCACGCTGCGCTCCTCGGACACGGGGGGCGCCTCCAGGGGCTGGCTCGACTCCACCACCGCCTTGTCCTCGCGCAGGATGCGGGTGTTGTAGCGGTCCACCAGCGCCGCCAGGGGCTGCGTGCGCACGAAGTCCCGCGCGCTCGCGAGCATCATCCGCACGTGCGTCGCGTCCACCGGCACGCACCACATGTGCAACTGCATGAGCCGCCCGGGAATGGGGATGTTCAGCCGCATGCCGTTGGGCCGCAGCCAGTCGAGGAAGCCCTGGGGCTTCTCCCCATCCAGGCTCGCGTACGTGCGGAAGCCCGTGGGCGTGGGCTCCACCTCCACGTCCATGCGCGAGTCCGGCTTCATCCGCCGGCGCAGGGCGCCACCGATGGTGCGCCGGTGCACGAAGGGCAGGTGCGGCGAGTCGAGCATGTTCTCCATGGCCCGCGTCCAGTGCGCGTTCCACGTCTCCGCGTACAGCCACACGTGCACCCCGGGTTTCTCCAGGGCCTCGGGGACATGGGGCTCGTCGGGGGCCTCGGCGCCCGGACGCGTGTACAGCCACACGAGGCCTCCGCGCTCGCGCACCGGGAACGCCGTGGCCGCGAAGCGCTGCCGCTTCTCCTCGGGCATGGGGTTGAGCGGGATGTGCGCGCACTGGCCGTCCGCGGCGAAGCGCCACCCGTGGAAGGGACACTCCAGGCACCCGTCCGCGCCCACCTTGCCGAGTGACAGCTTCACGCCCCGGTGCGGGCACTGGTCCCTCAGCGCCGCGAGCGTGCCCTTCGCATCGCGGAACAGCACCAGGCGCTCGCCCGCCAGCGTCAGCCCATACGGCGCCCGCCCCACCTCCCGCGACATGGCCACGGGTGTCCAGACCTCCGCGAAACCCTCCTGGGTGAAGCCGTCGCGCATCGTGTTCCTCCCGCCGGGGACCAAGTCCCCATAGAATATCCAACGTGGTCTATTCAATTTCAAGTCAACCGTGTCCGGGCGGGGAGGGGGCCTGGTCCGATCGTTGGATTTCCTCATTCATCCGGGCTATCCAGCGGGCATGGCCCGGGTGAAGGGAAGTCGCAACGCGGACTACGCCCAGGAGCGCGAACGGCTCCTGACGGCCGTGCGGCAGCGGCTGCTCGCGCGGGATGGGGCGCAGGCGAGCTTCCGGGAGCTCGCCGAGGTGGCGGGGGTGAGCGTGGCCACGCTGCGCCACTACTTCGGCTCGCGCGAGGCGCTCATGGCCGAGATGATGGCGGACATGCACCGCCGGGGGCTGCCCCACCTGCTGTCCGTGGCCACCGGGGCGCGCGGGCCGGTGCGCGAGTCCCTCCAGTGGTTCCTGCGCGCCTTCGCCAAGGGCTGGCGCGAGGGCGCCGTGGGGGAGGTGCACGCCTTCGGGCTCACCGCGGGGGTGGGCCACGCCACGCTGGGGCCGGTGTACCTCCAGGAGTTGTTGGAGCCCACGCTCCAGGCCGCCGAGGCACGGCTGTCACGCCATATCGCGGAGGGCGAGCTGCGCCGCTGTGACGTGCGCCACGCCGCGCTGGAGCTGGTGAGCCCCGTGGTCCTGGGGCTCCTGCACCAGGTGCAACTGTCCGGGGCGAGCAGCCGGCCCCTGGACGTGGAGCGCTTCCTGGAGGATCACCTGGACACCTTCCTCCGGGCACACGCGGCCACTCCGCCGGGCTAGACGTTGCCCAAGAGCATCGCCAGCGTCGCCACCGTCAGGGGCGTGCCCTGCTGGGTGAGGTTCTCCGGGATGCTGAGGAGGACGGGCCGCTGGGGGATGCCGCCGCAGCTGCGCGAGCCCTCGTAGAGCCCGTTCGCGTGGGCCTTCAACTCGTAGCCGCACCGGCCGAGCACCCCGGTGAGCCCCTGGGGACCCACGCTGAAGTCCACGAGGCTGCCCATGAAGTTGCCCTTCACCTGCGTGGTGCCGTCCTTGTCCTGGAGACGGAGCCGGGCGAGCTGACTGCCCACGGTCCCGCCCACCGTGTCCTCGCCGAGCGACAGGAAGACCACCTGGTCGAACGCCCGGCCGCGCAGGCTCTTGCCGTCATGGGACAGCTGGAAGTCGGCGCTGGTGATGTCCTTGCCCGTCACCTGCACGGTGAAGGCGTTCTGCGGCGTGCGCAGGAAGAGGTAGGGCCGCTCCTCGTCCTTCGCGGTGGCCGTCCCCAGCGCGAGCACGGCCGCCAGCGTGAGGGCCCGACGGACGGTTCGCTTCACATTGGATGGCGTCATGTGAGGAAAGATAAGGCGAGGGGGTGGCGGTGTCCGCGCATTCGGCCGGACGCCTGGCGTGCGGCGGAGACTCCGGAGAGCGGGCGAGCACTCGCGGGGGCTGTTATGTCCCCGCGTCCACCCCGCCATCGCCGCGCCCCGCCGCGCGAGGAGCCCCGCCG
This sequence comes from Archangium primigenium, assembly GCF_016904885.1. Classification (NCBI taxonomy): domain Bacteria; kingdom Pseudomonadati; phylum Myxococcota; class Myxococcia; order Myxococcales; family Archangiaceae; genus Melittangium; species [Archangium] primigenium. The sequence continues at coordinate 80,169 of NZ_JADWYI010000001.1, read as the reverse complement.
TGCAGGCCTCATCCCCCTCTCCCGCCGCGCGCACCCAGGCCCCCCCGGTCCCCGGGACGATGCTGCTGATGCTGCTGGTCATGCTGGGCCTCGTGGCGGGGTTGCACGTGTACCTCGGACTGCGGCTCATCGCGGCCCCCGCGCTGCCCGCGCCCTGGGGGGCCCTCGGCTGGACGGCCCTGGCCCTGGGCTTCTTCTCCCTGCCGGCGGCCATGGCGTCCACGCGCATGCGCTCCTCCTGGGTCGAGCAGGTGCTGCACTGGGGCGGCATGCTCTGGATGGGCGCGTTCGGCCTGCTGCTCGTGGCCACGGCCGCGGGGGACGTCGTGGGGTGGGTGTGGCACCTGACCGGCACGGCGCCCGAGGGGGTGGCCTGGGCCCGGCTCGAGGCGCTGGCGGTGGTGGGCGTGGTGGTGCCGGCGCTCGCCATCGCCTTTCGCACGGCGCGCGCCCCGGCCCGGGTGGAGCGGGTGACGGTGCCCGTGGTGGGCCTGGGCGAGGGGCTGAGCGGCCTGCGGGTGGTGCAGTTGTCCGACATCCACATTGGCCCCACCCTGGACCGGCGCTTCATGCGGCGGGTGGTGGCGCAGGTCAACGCGCTGCAGCCGGACCTGGTGGCGGTGACGGGGGACCTGGTGGACGGGAGTGTCGCGCGGCTGCGCGACGAGGTGGCGCCGCTCGCGGACCTCGAGGCCCCGCTGGGCGTCTACTACGTCACCGGCAACCACGAGTACTACCACGGGGGCGCGGCCTGGAGCGCCGAGGTGGCCCGGCTGGGGCTCACCGTGCTGCACAACAGCCACCGGGTGGTGGAGCGTGGCGGGGCGCGGCTCACGGTGGCGGGCGTGCCGGACCTGGAGGGCGGGCGCATGGACGCGGAGCACGCCTGCCGGCCGGACGTGGCGCTCGCGGGGGCACCCGAGGGGGTTCCCCGGCTGCTGCTCGCGCACCAGCCCCGCGTGGCCCTGCGCGCGGGCGGCCTGGGCGTGGATCTGCAGCTGTCCGGTCACACCCATGGCGGCCAGCTCTTTCCCTTCATGGCCTTCGTGAAGCTGCAGCAGCCCGTCATCCAGGGACTGGCCACCGTGGCCGGGGTGCGCGTCTACACCCACCGGGGCACCGGCTACTGGGGCCCGCCGCTGCGCCTGGGGCCCTCGCCGGAGATCGCCGAGTTGACGCTCGTCCGTGCGTCGCCGGGTGCTTCGTCCTCCAAGAACTAGGAGCCCTCGTCGCTGGAAGCGCCACTGCCAGGCGCCCGTGAAGGGGGCCTGCGAAATCCCGGGCGCCGCGTTAATGTGACGCCAGCGTCGGCGCCGCCCGACGCGAAGAAAAGTGGTGGACCGTGTTGTCGTGGTGGAAGCACGTGAAGAGGAAGCTGCGCCGGGTTCGGGTGCGGCTGATGCGGGGCGCGGGCGCCCCGTCGGAGATCGCCGGGGGCATGGCGCTCGGGTTGTTCGTCGCGCTGCTGCCCGTGCTGGGTCTGCAATTGCCGCTGGCGCTGCTGCTCGCCGAGGTGCTGCGGCGGCTCGCCCACCTGCACCTGTCTCGGGTCGCCGCCGCCGCGGGCGTGTGGCTCACCAATCCGCTCACCGCCGCGCCGCTCTACGGCCTGTGCTACGTCGTGGGCCGTCCGTTCGCGCGCTGGCTGCTGCCCGCGTCCCCCTCCGCCACGGCGCGTGACGCGGGGGGGTTGGATCTGGCCGCGCTGTCCGGTCCCGAGGCGCTCTCGGTGGTGACGAGCCTCATCGTGGGCGCCGTGCTGCTGGGCGTGCCCGTCGCGTGGCTGGGCTACCGCATCACCTACGGCATGGTGTCGCGGCAGCACGCCCGCCGGCAGGAGCGCCGCGCACGCCGGGTGCGTCCCGCGACGCTCGTCGCGAGCACCTGAGGCCTCCGGTCCTCCTCGCGGGCGCGTCCAGCGACGGGCAGTGAGGGGTCGGGGGGTGGAAACTTTTCACGGGACATGAAGGGAACCGGCCCGGCGGGGGGCGGAGGGCGAGATCCCTCCACCGGATTCCGCCCGTTCCACGTTAGGGTCCCTCCGTGAGGAATCCTTCATGACGAAGCCGACGAGCGCCGCTCCTCCCGCTCCTTCCGAGGACGTGGAAGGGGTGCTGATGGGGGGCGGCGCGGTGGGTGCGCTGCTGCGCTCCGTCGATTGGTCCCAGTCGCGCCTGGGGCCCGTGAGCACCTGGTCCGCGAGTCTGCGCGCCGCCGTCAGCATCTGTCTGGGGTCCGGCTTTCCCATCGCCCTCTACTGGGGGCCGGACCTGGTGATGATCTACAACGAGGGCTATGCCCCCATCGCCGGAGGCAAGCACCCGTGGGCCCTGGGGCGTGCCGGCGCGGAGGTGTGGCCGGAGATCTGGGACAGCGTGGGCCAGCAGTTCGCCCGGGTGCTGGAGGTGGGCGAGGTCACCTACAAGGAGGACTTCCTCCTGCTCATGCGCCGCCATGGGTACACGGAGGAGTGCTACTTCAACTACACCCTGAGCCCCATCCGCGGGGCGGGGGGCCGGGTGGAGGGCATCTTCAACGCGGTGATGGAGACCACCTACCGCGTCCTCAACGAGCGGCGCACCCAGGTGCTGCGCGAGCTGGCGGAGCGCACGGCCCCGGCGCGCACGCCCCAGGAGGTGTGTCTGCTGGCGGCCCACACCCTGGGCTCGGCGACGCTGGACGTGCCCTTCTGCGCCTTCTACCTCGTGGACGAGGCGGGGCGGGAGGCGCGGCTCACCGCCTCGGCGGGGCTGCCCCCGGAGAGCCCCGCCCTGGCCGCCCGCGTGTCGCTGGAGCCGGGGGCCCAGGCGCCCTGGCCGCTCGCGGAGGCCCGCGCGACGGGCGGGGTGGTGCGGGTGTCGGCCCTGCGCGAGCGCTGGGGCTTCGAGCCCCCGGGGGGCCCGTGGCCGGAGCCCGCCCACGCGGCGCTGGTGGTGCCCATCCTGGTGGGCTCGGGGGAGCGGGCCTCGGGCTTCCTGTGCCTGGGGCTCAGTCCACGCCGGGCGGTGGACGAGGGCTACGTGCAGTTCGCCGAGCGGGCCGCGGCCCAGGTGGCCCGGGTGCTGTCCATCGCCGAGTCCTTCGAGGTGGAGCGTCGGCGCGCCGAGGCGCTCGCCGAGCTGGACCGCTCCAAGACGGCCTTCTTCTCCAACGTGAGCCACGAGTTCCGCACGCCCCTCACGCTCATGCTCGGCCCCACCGAGGACGCGCTCGCGGCCCCCGAGCCCGCGCTCACCGGGGAGTCGCTGGAGACCGTGCACCGCAACGCCCTGCGCCTGCTCAAGCTCGTCAACGCGCTGCTGGACTTCAGCCGCCTGGAGGCGGGGCGGGTCGAGGCGGCCTTCGTGCCCACGGACCTGGCCGTGCTCACGCGCGAGCTGGCCAGCACGTTCCGCTCCGCGGTGGAGCGCGCGGGGCTGCGGCTGCGCGTGGAGTGCGAGCCCCTGCCCGAGCCCGTCTACGTGGACGCGGACATGTGGGAGAAGATCGTCCTCAACCTGCTGTCCAACGCGCTCAAGTTCACCTTCGTGGGGGAGATCGCCGTCACGCTGCGCGCGGTGGACGCCACCCACGTGGAGCTGGGCGTGCGCGACACCGGCACGGGCATCCCCCCGGACGAGCTGCCGCGCATCTTCGACCGCTTCCACCGCGTGCACGGCTCGCGCTCGCGCACCCACGAGGGCAGCGGCATCGGGCTGGCCCTGGTGCGCGAGTTGGTGGCGCTGCACGGCGGCACGGTGCGCGCCGAGAGCCAGCCGGGCGAGGGCACCACCTTCTTCCTGACGCTGCCGCGGGGCCACGCGCACCTGCCCGCCGAGCGGCTGGGCGCGCCCCGTCCGCGCGGCGCCTCGGGCTCCCGGGCCTACGTGGAGGAGGCGATGCGCTGGGTGGACGCTCCAGGGGACACGCCAAGGGCGGCTCCGGCGTCCACCCCGGCGTCGGCCCCGTCCGCCGCCGCGGCGGCCACCCCGTCCCGCGTGCACCCCACCGCGGGCGCGCGCATCGTGCTCGCGGACGACAACGCGGACATGCGCGAGTACGTCACCCGACTGCTCGGCGCCACGTGGCGCGTGGAGGCGGTGGCCGATGGCCAGGCGGCGCTGGAGGCCGTGCACCGCGAGCCTCCGGAGCTCGTGCTCTCGGACGTGATGATGCCCCGGCTGGATGGCTTCGGGCTCTTGCGCGCGCTCAAGGAGGACCCGGGCACGCGGCTCATCCCCGTCATCCTGTTGTCGGCGCGCGCGGGCGAGGAGTCCCACGTGGAGGGCATGAACGCGGGCGCGGACGACTACCTCGTCAAGCCCTTCTCCGCGCGCGAGCTGCTGGCGCGGGTGGGGGCGCGCCTGGAAATCCATCGGCTGCGCGCGGAGCTGGACGCCGAGCTGGAGCGCAAGGTCGTCGAGCGCACCGCCCAGCTCCTGGAGTCCAACCGCGAGCTGGAGAGCTTCAGCTACTCGGTGAGCCACGACCTGCGCGCGCCCCTGCGGCACATCCTCGGCTTCGCGGAGCTGTTGGCCAAGAGCAGCCGGGGCTCCCTGGACGACAAGTCCCAGCGCCACCTGCGCACCATCGCGGAGGCGGCGCAGCGCGGCGGCCAGCTCGTGGATGACCTGCTCGCCTTCAGCCGCCTGGGCCGCGCGGAGCTCAAGCGCGGCCGGGTGGACCTGGGCCGGCTGGTGGACGAGGTGCGCTCGGACCTGGGGCCGGACGCCGAGGGGCGGCGCATCCACTGGCGCGTGGCGTCCCTGCCCGCCGTGTACGCGGACGCGGCGCTCCTGCGCATGGCGCTGCGCAACCTCCTGGCCAACGCGGTGAAGTACACCCGGCCGCGCGCCGAGGCCCACATCGACATCTCCGCCGAGCAGGGCGCCGACGAGGTGCGGGTGCACGTGCGCGACAACGGCGTGGGCTTCGAGATGCAGTACGTGGACAAGCTCTTCGGCGTCTTCCAGCGGCTGCACACCACCGAGCAGTTCGAGGGCACGGGCATCGGCCTGGCCAACGTGCGGCGCATCATCACCCGCCATGGCGGCCGCGTCTGGGCCGAGGGCGCGGTGGACCAGGGCGCCAGCTTCCACTTCACCCTTCCCCGGGCGCTCGCGCCAGAGGGCTCCCAGCCATGAGTGAACTCAAGCGAATCCTCCTCGTCGAGGACAGTGACAACGACGTGCAGCTCACCCTGGCCGCGCTCGAGGAGACCCACCTCGCCAACGAGGTGGACGTGGTGACCGATGGGCAGCAGGCCCTCGACTACCTCTACCGCCGGGGCACGCATGGCGAGCGCGTCCCGGGCCACCCCGCGGTGGTGCTCCTGGACCTGAAGCTGCCCAAGCTCAACGGGCTCGAGGTGCTCGCCCAGCTCAAGGGCGACCCGGACCTGCGGCAGATTCCCGTGGTGATGCTCACGTCCTCGCGCGAGGAGCCGGACCTCGCGCGCGCCTACTCCCTGGGCGTCAACGCGTACGTGGTCAAGCCCGTGGGCTTCGACGCCTTCTCCTCGGCGCTGCGGGAGCTGGGCCTGTTCTGGGCCATCCTCAACCAGCCGCCTCCGGGCACGGTGCGCAAGGGCGGCGGATGAGCGGGACGGAGCGGGTGCTCTCCGCGCTGCTCTTGGAAGACAGTGCCCTGGACGCCGAGCTGCTCCAGGCATGCCTGGAGGACGGGGGCCTGCGCGTGGCGCTCGAGCGGGTGGACACCCGGGAGGACTTCACCTCGGCGCTCGCGGGGCGGCCCTTCGACGTCATCCTCTGCGACTACCACGTGCCGGGCTTCGGCGGCGGCGAGGCGCTCGCCACCGCGCGCGCGTCCCACCCGGAGACGCCCTTTCTCTTCGTCTCCGGCGCGCTGGGCGAGGACACCGCCATCGAGCTGCTCAAGCGCGGCGCCACCGACTACGTGCTCAAGGACCGGCTCGAGCGCCTGGTGCCCTGCATCGAGCGCGCCCTGCGCGAGGCCCACGGCGCCGCCGAGCGCGCCCGGGCCGAGCGCGCCCTGCGCCAGTCCGAGGAGCGCTACCGCCTGGCCACGCTCGCCACCTCGGACGCCATCTGGGACTGGGACTTGCTCACCCAGCGCGTCACCTGGAACGACGCCTTGCGCGCCACCTACGGCTACGGGGTGGAGGACGTCGGGGCGGACACCGCCTGGTGGTTCGAGCGCATCCACCCCGAGGATCGCGAGCGCGTGGTGCGCGAGCTCCGGGCCGTGGTCGCCGACGGCGGGCCGCGCTGGGGCGCGCGCTACCGCTTCCGGTGCCGGGACGGGAGCTACACGCCCGTGGTGGACCGGGGCCAGGTGGCGCTCGACGCCGCGGGCCGGCCGGTGCGCATGGTGGGCGCCATGCAGGACATCTCCGCGCACCAGGAGGCTCAGGAGGTGCTCGCGCGCCAGGCGCGCTTCAGCGGCCTGATGGCCAGCGTGGGCCTGGCCCTCACGCGCGGACGGGACCGGGCGGACATGCTCGCGCGGTGCGCCGAGGCCCTGGTGCGCTTCCTCGAGGTGCCGCTCGCCCGGGTGTGGCTCCTGGAGGAGGGCGCCCAGGTGCCCGTGCCCGGGGCCAGCGCGGGGCCGCGGAGCGAGGGGGCGCTGGACGTGGAGTGGGTGGAGCGGGTGGCGCGCTCGCGCGAGCCGCTCGTGGCGTCGCTGTCCGGGGCGGAGCGCTTCCTGGGCCATCCGCTGCTGGCGGGCGACCGGTGCGTGGGCGTGGTGGCGGTGGTGTCCCGGGGCGAGCCGCTCGCGGGCACCGCCGAGGTGCTGCGGCACGCCGCGGACAGCATCGCCCTGGGCGTGGAGCGCCTGCGCGCCCAGGAGGAGACGGCGCGCCTGTTCGAGCGCGAGAAGGCCGCGCGCACCACCGCCGAGGAGGCCAACCGCCTCAAGGACGAGTTCCTCGCCACGGTGAGCCACGAGCTGCGCACGCCGCTCACGGCCATGCTCGGCTGGGTGGGCCTCTTGCGCGCGGGCGGCCTGCCCGCGGACAAGAGCGCGCGCGCCCTGGAGACGGTGGAGCGCAACGCCCGGGCCCAGGCCCAGCTCATCGAGGACCTGCTCGACGTGAGCCGCATCATGGCGGGCAACCTCAAGCTGGATCAGGAGCGCGTGGACCTGTCGGTCGTGGTGGAGCAGGCGCTCGAGACGGTGCGGCCGGCGGCCCAGGCGCGCGCCCTGCGAATCCGCTGCGCGCTGGACGCCAGCGGACGGGTGATGGGCGATCCGCACCGGCTGCAGCAGGTGGTGTGGAACCTCTTGTCCAACGCCGTGAAGTTCACCCCGCCCGAGGGCGCCGTGGAGGTGTGGCTGGAGCGTGACGACACCACCCTCACGCTCTTCGTCCAGGACACCGGCCAGGGCATCTCCCCGGACTTCCTCCCCCACGTCTTCGAGCGCTTCCGCCAGGCGGAGGGCGGCAGCACGCGGCGCTTTGGCGGGCTCGGCCTGGGCCTGTCCATCGTGCGCCACCTGGTGGAGATGCACGGGGGCACGGTGGGCGTGGAGAGCGCGGGCCTGGGCCAGGGCGCGTGCTTCTGGGTGCGGCTGCCCCTGGCCACCCTGTCCCGGCGGAGCGGCCCGTCCCAGGGCGCCGTCACCCCCGCGCCCGTGCCCCCGCCGCCGGACACCGGCGCGCCCTCGCTCGAGGGCCTGCGCATCCTCGTGGTGGAGGACGAGGAGGACACGCGCGAGCTCTTGCGCACGCTGCTCACCTCCCGCGGGGCGAGCGTCCACGTGGCGGCCTCCGCGCGCGAGGGTCTGGAACTGCTGCGGCGCGTGACGCCGGACCTGCTCGTGTCCGACATCGGTATGCCCGGCGAGGACGGCTACGCGCTCATCCAGGGCGTGCGCGCGCTGCCCGCGAGCGCCGGGGGCCGGCTGCCCGCCGTGGCCCTCACCGCCTTCGCCCGGGCGGAGGATCGCACGCGCGTGCTGCTGGCCGGCTTCAACAGCCACGTGCCCAAGCCCGTGGAGCCCGCGGAGCTCTTCGCCGTGCTGCTGTCGCTCGTCGGGCGCCGCCCCGGCGTGCCCCGCTAGCCGCCCAGGGCCCGGAGCAGGTCGTCATCGCTCCGGGTCTGGGGCAGCTGGGGCAGGGCGCCCGCCAGCCGCAGGCGCTCCTCGGTGAGCGCGCGCGCCCGCGGGTGGATGTCCGTGCCGAGGAAGTCCCGGCCCAGCCGCGCCGCCGCCACCCCCACCGAGCCCGAGCCCATGAAGGGGTCCACCACCGTGTCCCCCGGCGCGCTGCTCTGGCGGATGAGTACCTCGCTGAGCGCCACGGGCTTCTCCGTGGGGTAGCCCCGGTGCACCCGCGGCACGCTCAGCACGTCCGCCACCCCCAGGTCGCTCAGCCGCCGCCGGCCCTTCTCGAAGAAGAGGATGCACTCGTAGCGCGCCCGGTAGTGGTAGCCCATGCCGATGTGCTGCTTGTCCCAGATGAGCGGCTTCCAGAAGCGGAAGCCCGCGGCCTCCGCCACCGGCCGGGCCACGAACATCGTCTCCGCGTCACAGAACAGATAGAGGTGCGCGTCGCGCTTGAGCACCCGCCACAGCGCCTGGAAGAGCGCCGGGAAGCGCGTGTTGGGGAAGATGGGGAACCAGGGGTTGCTCGAGCCCTTGCCCTGCTTGAGCCGCGTGGTGGTGCCCACCGCCCGGTGCTTCTCAAGCGATTCGTAGGCGGGATCCGTGATGACCAGATCCGCCGAGCCCGCGGGCAGGGAGCGGAGCCAGTCGACGGCATCGTCATCGGTCAGGCGGTAGTGGGGCATGGGCGCACGGGACGGCCAGCCCAGGGGAGCCAGCGGCGGCGTCCATGATGCCCGCCCCCCCTGACACCCTTCCCCCCAGGCTCCCACCCCCCACGTCCTGTCCCCCCGCGCACTGTCAGGGGTCCTCCGGGGGCCGGGTCGCGCGGGACCTCCCGCGCCCACCCCCTGGTTCTGGCACTCCGGGGCCCCATGACACCCGCCCTGCGCACCCGGCCGCCTCACCGCAAGCCGGACAGGACACCCACGGTGCTGCGCGCTACCCGACATGTCCTTCGTCCGAGGGGGACCGAGGTGGTTCAAGGGGACCCCCTGGGTCGTGGCGTACTCCGCCCGCGGTTCAGGATGGCGGCGACAAAGGTCCATCACCCGGCACTTTTGGGGGGCTGCTTTCCAGCCCCACGCCGTCTTTTGCAGCGGGGGTGCGTGTCCGACGCCGCCGCGCCGCTGGCCCGAGGTCTGCAAAGGTGGAACGCAGAATCCGAGAACATCCGGAATAGCAAGCAATCTTTCTAAATTTTCGCAGCCCGAGAAAAGAGGACCGCCATGTCGAGCGCCGCCCGCAAGCTCTCCCTCGCCGTTCCCGGCTTCCCGATGGGTCTCTCCGCGGAGACGACGGGTGCCCAGGCGGAGGGGGGCGCGGACGAGGGGCCTCGCTGGTCGGACGCGCTGGGGGCCTGGGTCTTCCTGAGCCACGCGGACGTGCGGGACGGCCTGCGGGATGAGCGGCTGGGGGCCGCGCGCGTGGACTTCCACGAGGCGCCGTTGCAGGGGCCGGGCGAGGAGCTGCTCCAGGCCTTCCGCAAGGGCGCCTCGGGGCGCGCGGAGGGCAGCCGGGAGTGGATGGCGCTGCGGCGGCAGGCCGCGCCCGGCTTCTCGCCCGAGGCGCTCGAGTCCTTCCGGCCCGCCCTGCGGCGCCAGGTGGGGTTGCTGCTCTCGCGGGTGCGCGGCCAGGGACGCATGGACGCGGTGCGGGCGGTGACGGGGGTGCTGCCGGGGCTCGTGCTCGCCGAGTTGATGGACCTGCCCGCCCCCCACCGGGAGGGCTTCCTGGCCTGGACGCGCGCCATCGCCGAGGTCCAGTCGCCCGTGACGGGGCTCGACGCGGGCGCCCTGGCCCGCCGCGCCCTGCTCGCCACCCGCGAGTTCCTCGACTATCTCGGGCCGCTGCTCGCCGCGCGGCGCCAGTCCCCCGGGGCGGACCTGCTCAGCCACATGCTGCGCGCCCACGTGCCGGGCACCCCCAACCCCGAGCCGCGCGTGGCCACCGTCGCGCTGCTGCTCGTCTCGGGCCTGGCGTCCTTCGCGGATCAGCTCGGCAATGGCTTGCACGAATTGCTGTCCCAGCCCGACCGGGCCCCGGCGCTGCGCGCGCAGCCCGCGCTCATGACGGGCGCGCTGGAGGAGATGCTGCGGCTGAGCCCCGCGGTGCCCGTGCTGCACCGCACCGCGCGCCAGACGTTCAGCCTGCGCGGGCGCACCGTGCGCGAGGGCGATGGGGTGATGCTGTGCATCTCCGCGGCCAACCGCGACGCCAGCGTGTTCCCGGATCCCGACCAGTTCCTCATCGATCGGGACCCCTTCCTGCAGAAGCACCTGAGCCTGGGCTTCGGGATGCACCACCGGCTGGACGCGGGGCTGGTGAAGCACACGCTCCGGGCGCTGCTCGAGGGGATGCTGGAGGAGCTGCCCCAGGCCCGGCTGGACGAGGAGCGCTGCTCGCGGCTCAAGAGCCAGGGCCTGCACGCGCGGGGCTTCGAGTCGCTGCCCGTGCGCTGGTGACACGCTCCCGCGCCCCCACGCGCGCGCGCGCCCGGTGACTGAGGGAGGGAGCGGCCCACCCGACTTTGACGCCTCCCGCCATGCCAGGAGGGTGTCGGGTAGCATACCGTCTTCTCTTGCCCCGCGGTGCCCCCGGATTGCGGGTTTGTCCGGCCCACCTGCTAGGCTTTCACCGACGTCGCCGTCCATTCTCCGTGGGGGAAGTGCGTGTCCTTCGTTCAATTGCCCGAGAGCCCCATCACCTGCCGCAACCTCGTGGGAGGCGAGTGGCTCTTGCCGCCCGGCGCGCCGCTGCTCGAGGTGCGCAGCCCCTACACCGGCGGCGTCATCGGCCGGGTGCCGATGACCTCCGAGGCCGGTGTGGCCCAGGCGGTGGAGGCCGCGCGCGTGGCGAGCGTGGGCTGGCGCGCGGTGTCCCTGCGCGAGCGCACCGCCATCATGGCGCGCTTCCGGGCGCTGCTCGAGCAGCACCTGGATCGGCTGGCGAACCTGGCCGCGAGCGAGGCCGGCAAGACGGTGGCAGAGGCGCGCGCGGGTCTGCTCAAGGGCATGGAGGTGTGTGACTTCGCCCTGTCCCTGCAGAACCTGGACACCGGCGGCGCGCTGGAGGTGAGCCGGGGCGTGAGCTGCGAGTTCCGCCGCGAGCCCCTGGGCGTGGTGGCCGGCATCACCCCGTTCAACTTCCCCGCCATGGTGCCCCTGTGGATGATCCCCACCGCGCTCACGGTGGGCAACGCCTTCATCCTCAAGCCCTCGGAGAAGGTGCCGCTCACGGCGTGTGCCCTGGGGGAGCTGCTCCAGGAGGCGGGGGTGCCGCCCGGCGTCTTCTCCGTGGTGCACGGCGGGCGCGAGGCGGTGGAGGCGATTCTCGCCCACCCGGAGGTGCGCGCGGTGGGCTTCGTGGGCTCGTCCGCGGTGGCGCGGCGCGTGTACGCCGAGGGCAGCGCGCGGGGCAAGCGCGTGCTGGCGCTCGGGGGCGCGAAGAACCACCTCATCGTCGTGCCGGACGCCGAGCCGGGCCTCACCGCCCAGTCCGTGGTGGACTCCTTCACCGGGTGCGCGGGCCAGCGCTGCATGGCCGCCAGCGTGCTGCTCGCGGTGGGGGACGTGCAGCCCATCCTCGACCAGGTGCTCGAGCGCGCGGGCCGCCTGGAGTGCGGCCCCGGCATGGGCGCGCTCATCGATCGGGCGAGCCTCACGCGCCTGGAGACGGCCATCGCCGCGGCGGAGCGGGCCGGGGCGCGGGTGGTGCTGGATGGCCGGGGCAAGACGCCCGCGGGCGAGCGCTGGGCGAATGGCCACTGGCTCGGGCCCACGGTGATCGACGGCGTGCGGCCGGACATGGAGGCCGCGCAGCGCGAGCTGTTCGGCCCGGTGCTGGCCATCGTGCGCGTGCCCACGCTGTCGGCCGCGCTGGAGGTGGAGAACGCCTCGCCCTACGGCAACGCCGCCTCCATCTTCACCACCAACGGCGCCGTGGCGCAGGCGGTGGTGGAGGGCGCGCGCGTGGGCATGGTGGGCGTCAACGTGGGCGTGCCCGTGCCCCGCGAGCCCTTCTCCTTCGGTGGGGTGGGGGAGTCCAAGTTCGGCCACGGGGACATCACCGGCGTGGCGAGCCTGGGCTTCTGGACGGACCTCAAGAAGGTCACCCGCAAGTGGGGCGGCCGCACCGACGGCAGCTGGATGAGCTGACCCCGCCGCGCCGCTTCCCCCCGCTTCTCCCCTTCCCCCCAAGACTTCCCGAGCATTCGCAAGGAGGGCGTCATGCCCGACAAGAAGAACACCAACGCCATTCGTCTCACCTCGCACCCGGACAGCGACGCCCAGGTGCTCCCCATCCGTTGGGGCGAGTCCGACCCCATGCTGCGCGGCCCCGTGGTGGCCACGCTCACCGAGCCCGCGCACCGCAACGTGGTGGGCACGCACTCGGGCTCCTACGCCATCTACCGCGCCGTGGCCGTGGCCGCGGGCCAGCTCACCCAGGACCATCGCGCGGACCTCACCAACACCGCGCCCGCCGTGCAGATCGGCCCCCACAAGGCCTGGGGGAACCCGGACCGCATCGTGTCCCTGGATCCGTGGGGCGCGGTGGCCCCGCAGGTGTTCGGCACCTACCTCAAGCAGGGCCTGGACATCCGGCCCTCCATCGCCATCACCCGGGCGCACATCAACATGCCCGAGCTGCGCGACGCCATCACCGCGGGCCGGCTCAAGCCGGACGGGAAGATCCTCTGCGCCAACGGGGACGTGACGGTGGTGAAGGCGGCGCTCGAGCCCGTGTGGTACCTGCCCGGCATCGCCCGGCGCTTCGGCCTCACCGAGGCGGCGCTGCGCCGCGGCCTCTTCGAGCAGACGGGCGGCATGTTCCCCGAGCTCATCACCCGCTCGGACCTGGACGTCTTCCTGCCGCCCATCGGTGGCCAGACGGTCTATTTCTTCGGGGACATGGACACCATCTCCAACCCGGACATCCCGCTGGCCGTGCGCGTGCATGACGAGTGCAACGGCTCGGACGTGTTCGGCAGCGACATCTGCACCTGTCGGCCCTACCTCACCCACGGCATCGAGGTGTGCATCCAGACGGCGCAGGAGGGCGGCGCGGGCGTCATCGTCTACTCGCGCAAGGAGGGCCGGGCGCTCGGCGAGGTGACCAAGTTCCTCGTGTACAACGCGAGAAAGCGCCAGGAGGGCGGCGACTCGGCGGCCACCTACTTCCACCGCACCGAGTGCGTGGCGGGCGTGCAGGACATGCGCTTCCAGGAGCTGATGCCGGACGCGCTGCACTGGATGGGCATCACCCGCATCCACCGCTTCGTGTCCATGAGCGACATGAAGCACGACGCCATCGTGAAGTCGGGCATCGAGATCCTCGAGCGCGTGCCCATCCCGGAGGAGCTCGTCCCCGCGGACGCCAAGGTGGAGATGGAGGCCAAGAAGGCCGCCGGCTACTTCACCACCGGCAAGGTGGCCTCCGAGACGGAATTGCAGGACGTGAAGGGCAGGGCGCTGGATGCCTGACACCGTTCCCACCTCGCCCACGGTCACCCATCTGCGCAGCCCGCGCGCCATCCGCGAGCGCTGCCATGCGCTCCTGGAGCTGGGGCTCGCCGACCGGCTGGCCCACTTCCGCGTGGACATGGCCCGGCTGCCGGGCGTGGCGGACTTCGTGCTGGACGTCACGCGCGAGGCCTACCCCACGCTCGACATCCCGGTGCACAGCCGCTGGGGCCACTTCGACGTGGGCGGTGTCCAGCGCAACGCCCTCCTGGACTCGCGGCTCGCGGGGCTCACCCCCGCCGAGCGCGCCCGCGCCAAGCTGGACCTGGTCATCACCAGCGTGCTCCTGGACGCGGGCAGCGGCCCCTCCTGGAAGTACGTGGAGCCGGGCAGCGGCGGCACCTTCGCGCGCTCCGAGGGCCTGGCCGTGGCCAGCTTCCACATGTTCCTCGCGGGCGCGTTCTCCTCGGACCCCGCGCGGCCGCTCCAGGCGGACGCCGAGGGCCTGCGGCGCCTGAGCCGCGACGCGCTCGCCGAGGGCTTCCAGGTCACGGCGACGAACCCGCTCGCGGGCCTGGAGGGCCGACTGGAGCTGCTGCACGGCCTCGGGCGCGTGCTGCCGCGCCCGGGCGCGCTCTATGACCTGCTGGGCGGCGCGGGCCGCCAGGTGACGGCCACGGAGGTGCTCGGCCAGGTGCTCGAGTCGCTGGGGCCCATCTGGCCGGGGCGCATCACCCTGGACGGGGTGAACCTGGGAGACGTGTGGCCGCACTCGGCGCTGGGCGCCACGGACCATCCGGACTCGCTCGTGCCCTTCCACAAGTTGTCGCAGTGGCTCACGTACTCGCTGCTCGAGCCCCTGGAGGAAGGTGGCATCACGGTGACGGCGCTGGACGCGCTCACCGGGCTGCCCGAGTACCGCAACGGCGGGCTGCTCGTGGACACCGGGCTGCTCGTGCCCCGCGAGGCGCGGCTGCTCCAGGACGTGTTCACGCCGGGCGAGGAGCCCATCGTCGAGTGGCGCGCGCTCACGGTGGCGCTCCTGGACGAGCTGGGCAAGCGCGTGCGCGAGCGTCTGGGCATGACGTCCGCGCAATTGCCCCTGGCCAAGGTGCTGCAAGGCGGCACCTGGAGCGCGGGGCGGAAGATCGCCGCGCAGAAGCGTTCCGGGGGCCCCCCGCCCATCCGGATCGACAGCGACGGCACGGTGTTCTGAGTTTCAACCCCGACGTTTTTCAACCACGACAGGACTGGGAGGGTGACATGAAGTACGCGGACAACTGCACCGTGGTGGACCATCCACTGGTGAAGCACAAGCTGACGCAGATGCGGCGCAAGGACACGAGCACGGCCGAGTTCCGCGCGCTCCTGCAGGAGATCTCCCTGCTGCTCGGCTACGAGGCGACGCGCGACCTCAAGCTCACCGACGAGTCCATCGAGACGCCGCTGGCGCGCATGGACGCCCCGGTGCTCGAGGGCAAGAAGCTGGTGCTGGTGGGCATCCTGCGCGCCGGCCAGGGCATCCTCGACGGCATGCTGCAGCTGGTGCCCAGCGCGCGCATCGGCCACATCGGCCTGTACCGCGACCCCAAGACGCTCCTGGCGGTGGAGTACTACTACAAGGTGCCCAACCAGCTGGCGGACCGCGACGTCATCGTGTGCGACCCCATGCTCGCCACGGGCAACTCGGCGGTGGCGGCGCTCAACCGCATCAAGAAGAGCAAGCCGGGCAGCCTGCGCTTCATGTGCCTGTTGGCCTGTCCCGAGGGCCTGGCCAACCTGCGCGAGCACCACCCGGACGTGCACGTCATCACCGCCGCGGTGGACGAGAAGCTCGACGAGCACGGCTACATCATCCCGGGCCTGGGCGACGCGGGCGACCGGCTCTTCGGCACGCGCTGAGCCGCGACGGGGACGCCGCCCCTCACGCCTCCGCGGTGTGCAGGGGCAGCTCCACGGTGAGGGTGGCGCCGCCGCCGGGCGTGTCGGACACGGTGATGCTGCCGCCGTGGGCCTCCACCACCTGCCGTGACACCCACAGCCCGAGCCCGAGCCCTCCGTAGTGGCGCACGGACACCGCGCGCTCGAAGCGGTGGAAGATGCGCTCGCGATCCTCGGGCTTCACGCCGATGCCGTGGTCCACCACCTCCAGGCGGGCCCGGCCGTCCATGCGGCCCAGGCGCACCAGCACGGGCCGACCCGTGCCGTAGCGGGCCGCGTTGGACAGGAGGTTCTGCACGAGCTGGCCCACGCGCAGCGCGTCCAGCTCCCCGGGCAGGCTCGCCTCCGACTCGAAGGTGAGCGCGCAGTCGTGCCGCGCCATCTCCTCGCGCACCTGCGCCACGCTGTCCGCCACGAGCACCGCCAGGTCCACCGGCTGGCGTTTGATGCGCAGCCGCCCCGAGGCCACCAGCGACACGTCCAGCATCGTCTCGATGAGGCTCGCGAGCCGTTGGATCTGCCGGCGCACCGAGAAGATGCGCTCGCCCGCGTGGACGCGCACCTCCGCGGGCAGCATGCGCTCGAGCGTCTCGAGCTGCAGGCGCAGCGCGGCCAGGGGCGTCTTGAGCTCGTGGCTCGCCACGGACAGGAAGTCGTCCCGGGCGTGCACGGCCTCGCGCAGGGTGGCCTCGCGGCCCTCGGCCAGGCTCACCTCGCGCCGCAGCCGCGCCAGGTCCAGGTGGGCGCGCACCCGCGCCAGCAGCTCGCGCGCGCCGAAGGGCTTGACCATGTAGTCGTCCGCCCCGGCCTCCAGGCCCTCCACCGAGGCCTCCTCGCCCGCGCGCGCGGACAAGAGGAGGAAGGGCACGGCCTGCAGCTCGGGCGTGGCGCGCACCGCGCGCAAGAGGCCGAAGCCGCCCAGCCGCGGCATCATCACGTCCGAGAGGATGAGCGCGGGGGGCTCTTGGCGCGCCACCTCCAGCGCCCGCGCGCCGTCCTCCGCGAGGCTCACCTCGAAGGAGGCCCGGAGGATGCCAGCGAGGTAGGCGCGCATGTCCGCGTTGTCGTCCACCACCAGTACCCGGGCCCGGGGCGTGGACCCGGCGGGCGGCGGGAGCGGGGGCGTCGGGGCGAGCCAGCCCTGGATCTCCTCCAGGTAGGGCGTGACGGCCGGGGCCACCGGGGCGGCGTCCCGGCCCGCCTCCCGCTGCTCCTGTGTCTGGGGGGCGGTGCCGAACGGCAGGCGCACGGTGAAGGTGGTGCCCAGGCCCTCGCCGCTGCTCGCGGTGACGCTCCCGCCCTGCAGCCGCGTCAGCTCGTGCACGAGGAACAGGCCAATGCCGCTGCCCTCGTCGCTGCGCGCGCGCGTGCCCTCCACCCGCTGGAAGCGCTCGAAGACGCGGGACAGGGCGCTCGGGGGGATGCCCGCGCCGGTGTCGCGCACGGTGAGCACGGCCTCGGCGCCCTCCTGGACGAGGCGCACCGTGACGCCGCCCTCGAGGGTGTACTTGAGCGCGTTGGACAGCAGGTTGAAGACGATCGTCTCCCAGGCCGCGGGATCCACCCAGACGGGCCCGGTGAGCGGCGGCAGGTGCGTGCCCAGGGTGAGCCCCGCGCGCTGGAAGGCCGACTCGAAGTGGCTCACCAGCTCCGCGGTGAAGGCGGCGAGGTCCGTGGCCTGGGGGTGGAGCGTGGCCCGGCCCGCCTCCATCCGCGCGAAGCCGAGCAGGCTGTTGACGAGCTTGAAGAGCCGCAGGCCGTTGCGGTGCACGAGCGCCAGGCGCTCGCGGTGCACGAGTGGCAGCGGCGTGTCGGGATCGGCGAGCGCGTCCTCCACGGGGCCCAGCATCAGCGTGAGCGGGGTGCGGAACTCGTGGCTGATGTTGCTGAAGAAGGCCGTCTTGGCGCGATCCAGCTCCGCGAGCCGCTCCAGCCGCAGCCGCTCCTCCTGCGAGGCCCGGGCGCGCGCCACGTCCGCCGCCACCTGCCGGGCGAGCAGGCTCAGGAAGTCCCGGTAGGACGCGTCCAGGGGCAGCCGGGGGCTGAGGCCCACCACGAGCACCGCGGTGAAGAGCACCCCGGTCTCGCGCCCCGCCTCGCCGCCCAGGCTCAGCGGCAGGAGCAGGGCGCGGGTGGCGCCCTCCGGCCCCGCCGCCCGTCCCGGCGGCGCCTCCACGAGCCGCTCCTGGCCCGAGGCGAGTACTTCCGCCAGGGGCCAGACCGGCGCCGGGTCCGCGAGGGCGACGTGCGCGGGGGCCTGGGCGTCTCCCCGCCCGAGCCCCGTGCACACGCGCAGCGCCGCCCGCTCCTGCTCCACGCGGTAGAGCAGCACGAAGGGCAGGTCCGTGGGGCCGTGGGGGGCGAGCGCCCGCTCCACCGACTGGAAGACGGCGTCCGGGGTGGTGTCGCGCGCGGTGTGGATGGACAGCTCGCGGATGGCGGTGAAGCGCCGCTCGCCGAGCACCTGGCGCGTCGTCTCCCCTCCGGTGACGACGATGCCCGCGAAGTCCCCCCGCTCGTCCCGCGTGGGAACATAGGACCAGGTGTAGAAGCACTCCTCCAGGAAGCCGCGCCGGTCGAGCAGCACGCGCTGGTTCTCCACCGAGCATGCGTGCATCGTCTCGCGCACGCGGGCGAGCATGGGGCCGACCAGGTCCCAGAACTCCTGGAAGACCTCGCGCGAGGGCCGTCCGAGGGCGGGGTGCTTGTCCCCGATGAGGGGGCGGTAGGCGTCGTTATAGAGGTGGATGAGCTCCGGCCCCCAGTAGAGCCCCATGGGCTGCGGCGAGGCGAGCAGGGTGCTCACCCCGATGCGCAGGGCCGCGGGCCAGTGCTCGACGGGCCCCAGCGCGGTCTCTCGCCAGTCCAGGGCGCGCATGAGCGCCCCCAGCTCGCCTCCGCCGACGAACACCCGCTCCTGCTCACTCACGACCTGCTCTCCCTGTCGATGCGGCGGGCGCGGGGGTGCGCCCGAGGCCTTTCCGGGGGACCGCATCGAAGCCGCCAAGGTGGGGGGGCGCGGCGGATTCCGCAAGTCGGAGAATCAACATTCTCGTCGCGCCGGGCGTGAGCGCGCGCGGACCCGGCGTGCACAGGCATTGCAACGGCCCCTATCGCAGACAGGACACGCATACTCCCGGAGGTATTCCTCTCACTGTCTGTATCGGGCGGCGGGAGGTTTTCCACGCCCGCCCCTGGCGTTCGCCAGGCCGCATGCCTACCTGGAGCGCGCGGTGGGCGAGGGGTGGGTGGGATGAGTGCTTTCTGGGTGAACGGGTCGCGGTGTGTGGCATCGGCATGCGTCTCGCTATTCGCGCGCGCCCGTCCCGTGACGCTCCCCACGAGGCATGTGAGCGCGCCGCGCGCCCTGTCTGACACCGTCTCGGGTGGCCGCATTCCTGACAACCACTTTCCCCTAACTCCAGACATGTCCTGTCGGGAGACGTGTGGGGGTGTGAACAGCGCGTTCAACACTCAACGCGCTCCCTCGGGAACGTCCAACGCCCCACGCGTGGGATGTCTGGCCTTCCACCGCCAAGGCTTTTCTGGAGTTTCCGTGGATGCAGGGAAGACCGTGCATCCGCATTCTGGTTTCACGGCCCTGGTGAGACCCAGGTGGCCGAGAGCCGGAGGTAGCGCCATGGGTTTCACGTCATTCAAGGGTCTGTGGAGCGAGATGTCCGGGCGTGGGGCGGGGTCAAACATGGTGGTGTGGAGTCTGATGTCGTTGCTGTCTTTGAGCGGTGCGGTGGGGTGTGGCGTGGATCCCTCGCTGGAGTCCTCCCTGGACGAGGTGATGACGCCGGCCTTGCAGCGCCAGGCGCAGCAGGAGGACAACGGGCTGTCGCTCAACGGCCTGTCGCTCAATGGCTTGTCGCTCAATGGTTTGTCGCTCAACGGGCTCGGGTCGGTGGCGTTCGCCGACTGGTTCAACGGCAACGTCACGGGACACGATGCGCTGATGAGCTACATGGTGCGGTGCGCGGCGCCCGCGGGCCAGACGCACGTCTTCCGCAACCCGGACACCGGCCGGGTCCACACGTGGGTGGGCTCCCTGGGCCTGGCGCCCAACTGGGCCAGTGGCAAGTCGGCCACGGAGCCCGAGGAGCAGGTCATCTCCGCGTGCCTGCTGGCGCACGTGAACAACTATGGGCTGCACGTGCCCATCTCCGTGCTGGGCGTCAACGCCTCGGGCGACAGCATCGACTTCTCCTCCGAGGAGCTCCAGGCCTACCCGCAGCAGGAGTCGTGCTTCTTCGGCAACATCTTCAGCTCGCAGCACTCGCCCAACCCGGTGCTCCTGGCGGGCAATGACCGCGGCTCGCTGGACCCCACCCAGAGCACGCTGCGCCCGTGTGGCCTGCTGGGCAACGACGCCAGGGTGAGCCACCCGGCCTGCCTGGAGATCAAGCGCGTGGGCCAGTGCGAGAAGTACTGCACGCTGGCGCCCGGCGGGAGCTACTACACGTCGTGCACGTACAACGGCAGGACGTACCTGCCCATCACCACGCGCATCCGCCCCGCGGACGTGAAGTACTGCGGGGATGGCAAGTGCGACCCCGGCGAGCGTCCCGGTCCGGACTTCACGGCGGACAGCTGCAGCCTGGATTGCGGTGGCGGCACGCCGTGAGCCCGGGGCCCGGAGCGGCACGGACGTCCGTTCCGGGCGGCCCCCTGTGTCAGGCGGACGAGGCGCGCGCGGCCTGGGTGGGCTCCCGCCGGTGCACGTGCATGGGCAGCGTCCCCTTGGGCCGCAGGGTGAGCAGGGGCTCGGGCACCACGGGCACCCCGGGCACGCCGCGCAGCCGGAAGCGCTGGGTCACCAGGGCGAGGATGAGCTGCGCCTCCATCATCGCGAAGTTGTTGCCGATGCACTGGCGCTGGCCACCGCCGAACGGCAGGTAGGCCCACCGGGGCCGCTGTCGGCTCGTCTCCGGGAAGAAGCGCGTGGGATCGAAGCGCTCGGGATCCGGCCAGAAGTCCGGGTGGCGGTGGGTGACGTAGGGCACCAGCAGCACGATGTCGCCCTTGGGGATGCGGTAGCCCCCCACCTCGTCGTCCTCGTGGGGCGTGCGCGGCAGGGCCCAGATGGGCGGGTAGAGCCGCATGGCCTCCTCGAAGACGCACCCCGTGTAGCGCAGCCGCGGCAGGTCCTCGAGCGTGGGCACGCGCCCGCCGAGCACCGTGTCCACCTCCTCGTGCAGCAGCGCCTCCTGCTCGGGGTTCTGCTCCAGCAGGTGGAACGTCCACGCGAGCGACGTGGCCGTGGTCTCGTGGCCCGCGAGCAAGAGCGTCATCACCTCGTCGCGCAGTTGCAGGTCGTCGAAGGCATCGCCCGTGTCCGCGTCACACGCCGACATGAGCATGCCGAGCAGATCCGTGCCCGGCCCCTCGCCGCTCTTCTGGGCCTGGGCGCGGCGCTGGGCGATGAGCCCGTCCACGGAGGCGTGCAGCGTGTCCATGGCCCGCTGGAAGAGGCGGTTGTCGCGCGTGGGCAGCCGGTAGAGCCACGGCAGGTAGGGCAGGGGCGAGATGATGCGCCGGTCGGTCACCTCGAGCGCCTGGGTGAAGGCCTCGCCGATGCGCAGGCTCTCCTGGCCCACGTCCGCGCCGAACAGCGCCCGCACCACCACGGTGAGCGTCAGCCGCATCATCTCGGTGAACACCGGCACCGCCTGGCCCGCGGCCACCGGGGCCTCCCAGCCCGCGAGTGTCTCCTGGGCCGCCTGGGTCATCACCCCCGCGAGCGCGGCGAGCCGATCCTTGTGGAAGGCGGGCTGGGACAGCCGGCGCTGGCGCTTCCAGAAGTCGCCCTCGGCGGTGAGCAGGCCATTGCCCACGAGCGGGCGCGTCTTGGCGAAGATCTCGCCCTTGGTGTAGCGGGCGCTCGCGTCGGCGAGCACGTGCTTGACGTGGTCCGGGTGCGCGAGCGTCTCCACGTACACCGGCCCCATGCGAAAGCGCACCACGTCACCCAACTGCGCGCGGCCGCGCAGGAACAGGCCCAGGGGATCCGTCTCGCGCTCGCGCAGGTGGCCGAGCAGCCAGTGGCCCGGGGGCATGGGCGCGAGCGGCGGCGGGGACGTCGTCTTCATGCCCCACCCCCCGCGGGCGACAGCGGGCCGGGCGAGGGGGCCGGCGGCGCGGCGGGGCGCTCGCGGATGCCCACGCCCACGAGCACCGCGGCCACCACCAGCGCGCCCAGCATCACCTGGAAGCCCGCGGCGGCGTTGTTGTCGCTCCACTTGATGACGTAGCCGATGAGGATGTTGGTGAGGAAGCCGCCAATCTGTCCGCCCGTGTTGATGAAGCCCGAGCCGGCCCCCATCAGCCGCGTGGGCACGAGGATCATCGGCAGGGCCCAGATGGCGCCCGCGGCCATGAACAGGAGGAAGCCCGCGAGGCACTGGGCCACCATGTACTGCACCGGGTCCTCGATGCGGGTGAAGAGGTAGAGGCACACGCCGCCCACCGCCTGGCAGCCCAGCACCAGCCACTTGCGCCGACCGCGGAACCACCGGTCCGACACGTAGCCGGCGAGCATGCAGCCCACGCCGCCGAACAGGAAGGGCAGCGAGCCGAGCACCCCCGTCTTGCTCAGGCTCAGGCCCTTGACCTCCATGAGGTACTTGGGCAGCCAGTTGAGCCAGCCGTACATGGTCAGGTTGTAGATGAGCGCCACGAAGAAGAGCACCCAGATGGCCGGCGAGCGCAGGAGGTCCCCGAAGCTGCCGCGCTCGAGCGTCTGCTCGGCGTTGGCCGCCTCCGAGCGGGTGTCGCGCTCGAACTGCTCCAGCTCCTCGCGCGCCATGCGCGGGTGCTTCTCGGGTGCGTCCGCCACGCTCCACCACGCGGCCAGCACGCACAGGGCCCCCGCGGCGCCGAGCACGAGGAAGCTCTTGCGCCAGCCGAGCTCCGGCAGCATCTGCGCCAGCAGCATCATGGAGATGGCGGGCCCGAGCGCCACCGAGGACAGGATGATGGCGTTGGCGGTGCCGCGGTCCTTCTTGGAGAAGAACTGGCCGATGACCTTCCACACCGCGGCGGGGAACACGCCCTCACCCAGGCCGAAGAGGAAGCGCACCGCGAGCAGGCTCACGAGGCCCCCCACCAGGCCCGTGGCCGCGGTGAAGAAGGACCACCAGACGAGCGCCACGAGGATGACGCGCCGGGGACCGACCCGGTCCGCCATGAGCCCGCCGGGCACCTGCGACAGCGCGTAGCCCAGGAAGAAGGCGCTGAGCACCCAGCCGAGCTTCTCCGGTCCGAGCCCGAACTCCTGCGCCATGTACGGCAGGGTCATGTTGATGGCCATGCGGTCCAGCCAGGCCACGAGATAGCAGAACAGCAGGGTGAGCCCCACCGAGTGACGCGTCTTCAGGAACATGGTCGCGCACTATACCCCACCCCCGGGGGACGCCCATCCGCCGCCCGTCGCTCGCGGGGGAGGCGGCCGGGCACGAAGAAGCCCACGGCGCCGGAGGGGCAAGAGCCCGGCGCCGTGGGCGGAGGTGCCGCGAGAAGGCCGTGAATGATTAGCGCGCGACGACCGTGTCCACCTCGGCCGTGCCCGTGTAGTCCGTGGGCGCGTTGAGGAAGCCCTTGAGCACGGCCTTCCACACGCCCGCGCGGGGCGAGGGGATGCTCACCGACTCGGCCACGGACGTGCCGTTGGCGCTCGTGCCCACCAGCTTGCCGCTGGGGTCGTACACGGAGAGGTCCAGGTCATACGCGGGGTTGCCCCAGGTGGTGGCCAGCCGCAGGGCGCTGCTGCCCGCGGGCACGGTGAAGCTGTGCGTGTGCTCGGCCTCGGCCAGGGTGACGTCCGCCACCGGCACCTTCACCGCCAGGTCCACGTGGCCCGTCCAGCCGGGCAGCGCCGTGGTGGTGGTGGTGGTGCGGCCGCCGCCCAGCCGCGTGGCCGCGCGCACCGCGGCGTAGGCGTCCACGTAGCCCGCGCCCGCCTCCCACTCGGCCAGCGGCTCACTCTTGCCCGGCGCGTGGATGGGCCGGGCCGTGCTCGTCATGGCCAGCAGCACGCCGTCCAGGTTGAGCGTGGGGTTGGCCTCGAGGATGAGCGCCGCCACGCCCGCCGCGTGCGGGGTGGCCATGGAGGTGCCATCCAGCGCCGCGTAGAAGGGCTCGGGGTGCAGGCCGTCCAGGCCCGTGTAGGGGTGGGCGATGGTGGCCGTGGTGGCGCGCGCGGCGACGATGGCCACGCCCGGCAGCGTCACGTCCGGGTGGTGCAGCGCATCGCCCGGGATGCCGCGGCTGGAGAAGTCCGCGAGCGCGCCCGGCACGCCCTTGGACAGGAGCGGGTTCTTCGCGCCGGTGGTGTCCTTGGCGGCGCCGGCCGCCACGGACAGGGCGCACGGCGAGGCGCTGTAGGGGTTGAGCGTGTCGGCGCCCGGGCCGTCGTTGCCCGCGGCGAACGCCACGACGATGCCCTGGTCATACGCGCGCCTGGTGGCGATGCTCACCGGATCGAACGGCGCGAAGTGGCTGCCGCTCGTGCCCCAGGAGTTGGAGATGACGCGCAGGTTGTACGTCTCGCGGATGTCCGGGTGGGTGAGGTAGTCGAAGCCCTGCAGCGCGAAGAGGATGCTGATGGCGTCGCCCGCGCCCACCGCGAGCAGGCTCGCCCCGGGCGCCACGCCCTGGTACTTGCCGCCCGAGCGCGCGCCCGAGCCGGCGATGGTGCTCGCGCAGTGCGTGCCGTGGCCGCTCGTCAGGTCGCTGTTGGGCACGTCCAGGTAGAGCGCTCCGCCCACGCCCTGCTCCAAGGGCGAGGCCACCACCTTCACGTTCTTCACCAGGGTGGGGAAGTCCCCGTGCGTGCCGTCCACGCCCGAGTCGATGACGCCCACGCCCACGCCCTTGCCCGTCACGTCGAAGGTGGTGCGCGCCGTGTCCGCCTGGATGTAGCGCACGCTCTCGTCCAGGAAGGAGTGCAGCGGCCGGTCCTGGTAGATGGACAAGAGGCCGAGCGGCTGCAGCGTGGTGCGCACGAGCGCGAGGAACGTCGGCGTCACCGGCGCCTTGATGACCACCATGGGCAGGGTGCGCAGGGCGCCGAGACTGCCCTTGCCCAGGTTGAGCCCGAGCGGATTGCCCAGCAGCTTGAGCGCCGGGGCCACCGCCTGCTGGGTATTGAAGGAGAGGATGAGCGTCTTGAGGCCGCCGTCGGGCGTGAGGCTCGGGTCCATCACCGCCTGGGTGAGCGCCGCCTGGGCCTCGGGCGTCGCGTAGGCCTGCGCGCACGCGCTCTGGCCCGCGGCGCTCGGGCCCACGATGGCAGCCGACGCGCCGTCCTGGAGCGCGGCGGGCGTGGACGCGGCCGGGGAGGCGGGGAGGGGATCGGCGCTGCCGCAGCCCGCGAGCAGGGCGGCGGTGAGGGTGAGGCCCAACGTCTGGAGGCTCTTCAAGGGTGGACTCCCGGGAACGCGAAAGCCCGCGGCCGGGACGCCGCGGGCTTCTCGCTGGACTGCTGGCTGTTGTCGCGAGCGGCCGGGATGGGATCTCGGCCGCTCAAAAGATTTCAGCGCTGTTCAACTCCAGACTACTTCACGGGCTTCAGGTAGCTGATGGAGTAGGAGGCGTTGTCGAGGTTGAGGGTGACGCTCGAGTCCGGCGTGGACACCGGGGTGCTCGAGGTGCTGCCGCTCTGGGTGGGGATGATGACCTGCTTGCCGTCGAAGGTGAGCAGCTTGCCCGGCACGGTGAACTCGCGGCCCGTGAGGTTGAAGAAGACGGCGCCCACGTCCACGAAGCCGCCGGGCACGCTGAAGGCCGAGCCGGGGATGTAGTAGGGGATGGCCGGCACGGTCACGCCCGAGGCATCCACGCAGCGGTAGCGCGTCAGGTCGATGAGCGGGATGTTGACGCTGAAGCCCGGGATGACCTGGTTGATCTCCGGGATGGAGAAGAGCGGCGTGCCCTCGGTGCCCGCGTCCAGGCCCGGGATGGCCAGCGAGTAGCCGATGATGTTCTGCGCCGTCTCGTCCAGGTGCACGCGCACCGGCTCCGTCAGGGCCTCGCTCGCCGGGACCACGATGGGGATGGCCGGCGTGGTGACCGTCTTGCCCCCGGCCTGGCCAATCACATACACGCAGGTGGTGCCCGCCAGCGCCAGACCAGGAGCGGCGGAAGCAACGAGGGCGGCGCCAATGAGGATGCTCTTGAGGGAACGGGGGGTCATGGTCTTCTCCGGGTAGGAAGGGCGGGGTCCGGAGGGGGTTCCGACTCCCTCGCGCCTTCATCTGTTATTGGAAAAGGACCGGAGGGCTGGATCAAAACCGATTAAATAAAGATTTCCCCGAGGGTTTCCCGCACGCGGAGTCCGGAGCTCAAAGCACCTTGAGGCTCAGCGTCACGCTCCGGGTGCCGAGCACCGTGCCGAGCCATTCCGAGACACAGTAGGTGGCCTCGAAGCGGCCCGACTGGAGGGGGGTGCCGGAGAGCACGCCGTCCGAGGTGAGCTGGAGGCCCGGGGGCGGCGCGCCGACCGTGACGGACCAGGTGGGCGAACTCGTGCCGGTGGTGGCCTGGAGCGCGTAGGTGTACGCGTCGCCCACGCGCGCGTCGGGCAGGGTGCGCGTGCGCATGCAGGGCGGCGTGGCGCAGGAGCTGGCGGTGAGCTGCAGGCTGCCCGAGGTGATGCGCGGCGGCCGGGCGGAGTCCGTCACCCGCACCTCGAAGGACGAGGCGCCCGCGGAGTTGGAGGTGCCTCGCACGGCGCCCTCCTCATAGAGCGCGAGCCCCGAGGGCAGGGGATTGCCCGCGGGCAGCGTGAAGGTGTAGGGCGGCCGTCCGCCGAGCGCCAGGACCCGCTCCGCGTAGACCCCGCCGCGCGGGAAGTCCGCGAGGATGAGGGGCCCGGCCAGCCGCAGCTCGGGGTGGATGCGCACGGTGACCGATTGGCTCACGCGCTGGGGCTCGGCGGCGGCATCCCGTGCCTCGAGCGTGAAGGTGTACTCGCCCGGCGTGGTGGGGGTGCCCGAGAGCGTGCCCTGGGCGTCGAGCCCCAGGCCCGGCGGCGCGTCGCCC
Organism: Archangium primigenium; assembly: GCF_016904885.1. NCBI lineage: Bacteria > Pseudomonadati > Myxococcota > Myxococcia > Myxococcales > Archangiaceae > Melittangium > [Archangium] primigenium. The sequence continues at coordinate 53,653 of NZ_JADWYI010000001.1, read as the reverse complement.
GCGAGGGAGAACGTCAGGGGGGGCGTGCCGCCTCGCGCCTGGAAGGCGAAGGTGAAGCCCTCCCGCTCCACGCCGTCGGGCGGAAGCGTCGCCACGAGCTCCAGCGACGGGGGTCGCTCCGGCTGCCCCGCGTCCGGAGTGCCCGCGTCCGGAGTGCCCGCGTCCGGTGCCCCCGGGCCCGCGTCCGGGGGCGCGGGCGTCTCCTCGAGCGGCGCGCAGGGGCCGCGCTCGCCGCAGTCCGGCAGGCACAGCCCCTCGGGCACGAGGCAGGTGAAGCCCGACGGGCACGCGCCCGCCGTGTCACACGAGGGGTAGCGCGAGAAGTCCGGCGCGAAGACACACGCGCCCAGCGCGAACACCCCGCCCATCCCCCCCCACGCGACGCGCCTCATGGCAGCTCCCAGACGAAGAGCACGGTTCCCCCCACGCCCAGCAGCGCCCCCGCGCCCCACAGGGCGTTGGCGGTGCGCGCCTGGAGCCGCCCGCGCTGCAGCCGTTGGGTGACGCAGTCGCGGAAGACGGCGCCCTCGCCCGCGCAGCCCGCGGCCCCGGTGGACAGGGCGGACTGGCCACCGCGCGACGCGAGCCCGAAGCCCACGCCCGCCGCGAGCGCCACGCCCCCCGCCGCCCAGAGCACCGTGGGCCAGGGGCCCCGGGCGCGCGCGGTGCCGGGGCCCTCGCCCGGGCTCCACACCGCCGCGAAGGCCGCGCGCAGCCGCTCGCCGTCCGCCGGGGCCGTGCCCTCGGACGCGAGCTCCAGCGTGGCCTGGGTCTCGTGGCCCTCGCGGTCCACCAGGGTGAGCGCCGCCGCGTGCGAGCCCCCCACGCCCAGCGCCGAGCCGCGCACCAGCCGCCGGGCGCCGAGCGCCGCCACCTGCGCGCCCCGGCACGCCGCGTCCGAGCAGCCCGCGAGCCGACCGCCCCGCGCGCGCAGCCGCGCCACCGTCTCCGCGCGCGGCTCCAGACACACGCCCGGCAGGGTGTCCATCGCCCGGCGCACGCGCTCCTCCACCCCGCGCGCCTCCGCCGCCGACAGCGCCACGGGTTGCAGGGGCAAGAGCACCACCCGCTCGCCCTGGCAGGGCGCCTGCGTGAGCGTCAGGGCGAGCGCGAGCGCGAACGGGCTCATGGCGAGAGGTCCGGCTCCAGCTCGGCCGCCACGGGCGTCTGCCCGATGCTGGCCATGTAGCCCTGGTAGAAGCGCGGGCCGAAGGGCACGGAGAAGAGCCGCTCGCGGAAGGCGTCCTCCACGGCGCCCCGCGCGGCGAAGGCGTTGTCGCGCCAGCCCAGGCCGCCCGCGTCCACCACCGCCCCCTCCCGGGCGAAGCGGAAGGGGGCCTCGCGCCCCTGGGTGCGCAGGAAGTAGCGCTCGCTCGGGGGCAGCCCCAGCACCACCGGGCGCTCGCGCTCCTTGTGCAGCTCCGCCACGCGCAGGCCCCGCGCGTCCTCCACCCACAGCCGGCCCTCCAGCCCCGGCGGCAGCAGGAGGAAGCCCAGGCGCGAGCGCTCCTTCAAGTCCACCAGCGGCAGGGTGCGGTCCATCTCCGGCGGTTGGATGGACACGTCCAGCCGGCCGCGCACGTCGTCCACGCCCTGGTTGGCCGCGGCGATGAAGGCCTGCAGCTCCGAATACTCCACGCGCCCGTCCGCGTTGACGTCCGCGGCGCCCGCGAGCGCCGAGAGCACCTGGTGGCTGAAGACGCCCGAGCGGATGGCGCTCCACTCGTGGCTCTCCTGCTCGCGCGTGGTGGACAGCACGGCGCCCACGTGCGGGTAGCGCGAGAGCTCGCGCGCGGCGAGCGTGTCGCGCACCGCGCTCAACTGCGCGGGGCCGGTGGGCAGGGCGCCGCGCGAGTTGACGAAGAAGTACGAGTCGCACGCGTCCACGATGAGGTGCACGCGGCTGGCGGTGCTGGGCGCGAGCACCTGGGTATAGAGGTCCGTCCGGGTGAAGGCCCCATCCAGCAGGCTCACCGCGCCCTCGCCCGCGGCCCCGCGTTTGCCGTGGCCGGTGAAGACGAAATAGAGCACCGGCTGGGCGCCCCGGGCCTTGTCCTCCGCCATGCGCGTGTTGAGTCGGCCGAGCGCCTCCTGGAGCGCGGCGCGGGTGGGCGGCGTGGTGCGGCCGGCCAGCCCCGGGTGCAGCGCCTGGGTGTCGGCGTCCAGCACCGTGAGCAGCACGGCTTCCTTCACGCGCGGCGCGAGCAATTCGTAGTACCGCGCCCCGTCGTCGTCCGCGTAGCGCAGGGGGGCCTGCTGGGGCTCCAGCCCCACGTTGTTGGCGACGATGAGGGCGTAGGCGGGCCGCTCGGGCGCGGCACCCGCGGACGCACTCCCGAGGAACACCGCGCAGCCGGCCACCACCAGGGCGCTTCGGAGCAGTTGCATAGGAGACAACAAGTGTCCCTGGGAGCCGAGGGGCGGGGCAAGGGTCGCCCCGTCGATTGCCGCCCCTCCCGTCTCAGGTCGCCCCTCTGTCCTCTGGGCGACCGAGACACGGTTTTTCTCACGGCGTGGGATCCAACCCCTCCGGGCCCCGACAACTGGAGGGAGAGGGGATGGATGACGTCGGAGGCTGGGCACGCTAAGTGGCCGAGGTGATGGAGTGGGACACACGGACATTGCAGGCCTTTCGGGAAGGCGACCCGGCGACGATGGGGCGGGTGTACCGGGCGCATGCGGAGGGCCTGGCCCGGATGCTCAGGGGCATGGTCTGGCGGGCCCGGGGCAGCACCTCCTTCCAGGGCGCGCTGGAGGTGGAGAACACGGTCCTGGAGACCTTCGCCCGGGCGTTCGAGCCGAGGACCCGGCAGGCCTACGACGGGGTGCGCCCCTATCAGCACTTCCTGGTGGGGATCGCCCGCAACGTGCTCCTGGAGCAGGCGCGGCAGCGCGAGGTGGCGGTGGGGCTGGAGCCCTTCGAGGAGGTGGGTGGGGAGGCGGTGGCGGAGGGGCTGGAGTCGGCGCGGATATTGGAGGACCAAGAGGTGGAGGGGCTGTTGTCGGACTTCAAGGATGGGTTGAGCACGGAGGAGCGCCGGCTCTTCGAGCTGCGCTTTGGCGAGGAGGGCCTGGCGCAGGAGGGGGCGGCGGAGCGGCTGGGGATGACGCGCATCCAGGTGCGGCGCCGGGAGCTGGGGCTCAAGACCCGGCTGCTCGAGTTCCTCCAGTCCAAGGGGTACCTCGAGGACATCGAGCTCAAGGGGTGGAGTTTCCTCAAGCGACGAGGCCAGTCATGACCCAGTGCACGGACCGACAGGCGAAGCAGGCCCTGCGGGCGCTCTTCGAGGGCAGCCTGGACCCCGAGGGCTACGCGCGGCTGCGCGAGCACGTGGCCGGGTGCGCCGCGTGCCGCGAGGTGTACGAGCGGATGAGCCGGGTGGACTCCGCCCTGGAGGGACGTGCCCTCCCGGAGAACCGCCAGGCGCTCCTGGAGAAGGAGCTGTTCGCGCGGCTGGCCCAGGCGCCCCAGGCGGCCCGTCCGCCCGCGCGGGCCCGCTTCACGCTGCCCTCCTTCGTCCTGCCGTCGTTGGCGGGGCTGGCGGTGGCCGCGGTGGCGCTCGTGGTGGTGGTGCCCCGGATGCGCGCGCCGGAGTCCGAGTGGGGCGCGCGGGGAGGCCCGGCCACGGGCGCCTGGGGCCTGCGTGCCTTCTGCGTGGGGCCGGAGGGCCGGGTGCTCGGGGAGGCGGGCCCGGGCGGCGCGCTCGTGTGCGGCGAGGGCGACGCAGTGCAGTTCAGCTACACGGCGCCCGAGGCGGCGCGGCTCACGGTGGAGGCCCCGGGCCCCGCGGGCGAGCCCCTGCGCTTCTTCTCCACCGAGGGCGACGGGGCGCCGCTCGCCCCCGGGGTGGACGTGCCCCTGCCGCACAGCACCCCGGTCCAGGGCGGCTGGCTCTCGGGGCCCCTGAAGGTCCAGGCGCGCTTCCGGGACGCCCAGGGCCGCGCGCTGTCCGAGACGTCCCTCACGCTCTCGCCCCGGTAGGCGCCAGCGAGCCCTCCAGGGCCGTCAGGTCAGCTCGAAGACCATGTCGCCCTCGAAGGGCAGCTCGTCGCAGTTGTCCCCGGGGCGCGTGTCCGCGCGCCCGAGCACGAGGAAGTCCGTCTCCACCTCCAGGGCGAGCGTGGGGTGGTGCCAGGTGCCCGGCGCGTAGTTGACGCCCTGGTGGCCGTTGGTGACGAAGACGCGCAGCGTGGCGGGGTCCGGCGCGTCCCGGCCCAGGGCCACCACCACGAGGAAGGGCCGCTCCCCGAGCGGCAGGAAGAGCTGGCTGGACGTGGGGTGGCGCTCCAACTGCGTGCAGCGCAGTGGGAAGCGCGCGGGCTGCACCCGGAAGAGGCTGAGCAGGGGCCGGCCCCCGTCGCGGTCCAGCGCCAACTCCGCCACGTCGTCGTAGCGCCAGGCCGTCCCATTGTTGATGAGGCGCCCGCCCGTGTCGGGCACCTCCACCACCTGGCCATACGCCGCGAAGTCCTCCGCCGTCAGTGCTTCCCTGATGGGCTGAATCATCGCCACTCACCCTCCCTGGGGCGCCCCCGGTCATGGTCGAGTGCGGGAGGCCTCCTGGCCTGTTATCTCATGGGTGGCCCGGATCCTTCGAGGGAGCGCGCATGCCCGCACCGAAGCACGAGCTGTTCTTCGATGGCGTTTGTGTGATGTGTGACCACTCGGTGCACTTCATCCACGCGCGCGACCGGCACGACACCTTCCGCTTCGCCGCCCTGCAGAGCCCCCGGGCCCACGAGACCCTGGCGCGCTACGGCAAGGACGCGGCGGCGCTGGACGGGGTGTACCTGCTCATCGGGCGCGACACCCCCGACGAGCGGCTCCTGTGGAAGTACGCCGCCGTGCGCGCGGTTCTGCGGGAACTGGGCGGTGGCTGGAAGGCCCTGGGCTGGGTGATGGGGCTCGTGCCCCGGCCGCTCGGGGACTGGTTCTACGACCGCGTGGCGCGCAACCGCTACCGGCTCATCGGCAAGTACGAGGCCTGTCCGATTCCCGGCCCGGCCCTGCGCGCGAAGTTCCTGGCCGACGGCTCGTAGTGCGGGCGTCCAGCCAGGCGCTCACCATGGTGGATGGGGGCACCTGGGTGGGGAGGAACCCGGGCGCGTTGCGAGGTTGGGATAACGCCAACCTTCGGCCCAGGAGCCACCGTGAAGCCCCGGTCCCGTCCCTCCACGCGTCCCTCGTCTGGAAAGAAGGTGCGCGCCGCCACGTCCGCCGGACGCAGTGTCCGGGTCCGCCGCGTCTCCACCGTCCGTGCCCTGGATGACCTCTTGGAGGCCTTGAGGGCCGCCAAGGCGGGGGATTTCTCCGCGCGCCTGTCTCCCGAGAACTGTCCGGTGGCGATGGAGGAGGTGGCGCACGCCTTCAACGGCCTGGTGGGCATGCACCAGCGCATGCGCGACGAGCTGGTGCGCATGGAGCAGGTGGTGGGCCGCGAGGGGCGGATGGACGAGCGGGCGTCCCTGGGCCTGGTGGGCGGGGGCTGGGCGAGCGGCATCGGCGCCCTCAACGCGCTCATCGCCTCCCTGGTGCAGCCCACCACGGAGGTGGCGCGGGTGCTGGACGCCGTGGCCCGGGGCGACCTCACCCAGAAGATGGCGCTCGACCAGCCGGGCCAGCCCATGAAGGGCGAGTTCTGGCGCATCGGCACCACGGTGAACGCCATGGTGGATCAGCTCGGTTCCTTCTCGGCCGAGGTGACACGCGTGGCGCGCGAGGTGAGTACCGAGGGCAAGCTGGGCGGCCAGGCCCGGGTGCCGGGCGTGTCGGGCGTGTGGAAGGACCTCACCGACAGCGTGAACCAGCTCGCCAACAACCTCACCGCCCAGGTGCGCAACATCGCCGAGGTCACCACGTCCGTGGCGCGCGGCGACCTGTCGCGGAAGATCACCGTGGACGCGCGCGGCGAGGTGCTGGAGCTCAAGAACACCGTCAACACCATGGTGGATCAGCTCCGCTCGTTCGCGGGCGAGGTGACGCGTGTGGCGAAGGAAGTGGGCACCGAGGGCAAGCTCGGGGGCCAGGCCCATGTGCCGGGCGTGTCGGGCGTGTGGAAGGACCTCACCGACAACGTGAACCTCATGGCGACCAACCTCACCACCCAGGTGCGCGGCATCGTGAAGGTGGTGACGGCGGTGGCCAACGGCGACCTCACCCAGAAGCTGGTGGTGGACGCCAAGGGCGAGGTGGCCGCGCTCGCCGACACGCTCAACAGCATGACCAAGACGCTGGGCATCTTCGCCGACCAGGTGACGAGCGTCGCCAAGACGGTGGGCGTGGAGGGCAAGCTCGGCGCCCAGGCGGACGTGCCGGGCGTGAGCGGGACGTGGAAGGACCTCACGGACAACGTGAACTCCATGGCGAGCAACCTCACCAGCCAGGTGCGCAACATCGCGCTCGTCACCACGGCCGTGGCCAACGGGGACCTGTCGCGCAAGATCACCGTGGACGTGAAGGGGGAGATCCTCGAGCTCAAGGACACCATCAACACCATGGTGGACCAGCTGCGCTCCTTCGCCGCCGAGGTGACGCGCGTGGCGAAGGAAGTGGGCACCGAGGGCAAGCTCGGCGGTCAAGCCGAGGTGCAGGGCGTGAGCGGCGTCTGGGAGGACCTCACCGACAGCGTGAACTCCATGGCGAGCAACCTCACCAACCAGGTGCGCAACATCGCCAAGGTGACCACCGCGGTGGCCAACGGCGACCTGTCCAAGAAGATCACCGTGGACGCCAAGGGCGAGATCCTCGAGCTCAAGGACACCATCAACACCATGGTGGACCAGCTCAACGCGTTCGCCAGCGAGGTGACACGCGTGGCGCGCGAGGTGGGCACGGAGGGCAAGCTCGGAGGCCAGGCCCGGGTGCCCGGGGTCGCCGGCACGTGGAAGGATCTCACGGACAACGTGAACCTCATGGCGCGCAACCTCACCACCCAGGTGCGCGGCATCGTGCGGGTGGTGACGGCGGTGGCCAACGGCGACCTCACCCAGAAGCTGGTGGTGGACGCCAAGGGCGAGGTGGCCGCGCTCGCCGACACCATCAACGGCATGACGGACACGCTCGGCACCTTCGCCCAGCAGGTGTCCAGCGTGGCGCGCGAGGTGGGCCGCGAGGGCAAGCTCGGGGGCCAGGCCAAGGTGCCCGGCGCGCGCGGGGCGTGGCGCCAGCTCACCGACAACGTGAACCAGCTCGCCGGCAACCTCACCACCCAGGTGCGCGCCATCTCGGAAGTGGCCACCGCGGTGACCAAGGGGGACCTCACGCGCTCCATCTCGGTGGATGCCCAGGGGGAGGTGGCCTCCCTCAAGGACAACATCAACCAGATGATCGTCAACCTGAAGGAGACGACCCAGAAGAACACCGAGCAGGACTGGCTCAAGACGAACCTGGCCAAGTTCTCCGGGATGATGCAGGGCCAGAAGAACCTGGAGGCCGTGTCCCGGCTCATCATGTCCGAGCTCACGCCCCTGGTGTCCGCGCACCACGGCGCCTTCTTCCTCATGGACGTGGAGGACGGCGCCCCCGTGGCCAAGCTCACCTCCAGCTACGCCTACCGCGAGCGCCGCACGGTGGCCAACCGCTTCCGCCTGGGCGAGAGCCTCGTGGGCCAGTGCGCCCTGGAGAAGAAGACGCTCCTGCTCACGGACGTGCCCCACGACTACATCCGCATCGCCTCGGGTCTGGGCGAGGCGAGCCCCCTGAACATCATCGTCCTGCCCGTGCTCTTCGAGGGCGCGGTGAAGGCCGTCATCGAGCTGGCCTCCTTCCACCCCTTCAGCACCATCCATCAGATCTTCCTGGACCAGCTCACCGAGAGCATCGGCGTGGTGCTCAACATGATCATGGCCAACATGCGCACCGAGGAGCTCTTGCGCCAATCGCAGAGCCTCGCCAACGAGCTGCAAAGCCAGTCGCGCGAACTCACCCTGCAGCAGCAGGAGTTGCGCCGCTCCAACTCCGCCCTGGAGGCCCAGGCGCTGGAACTGGAGGAGAAGGCCAAGCTGCTCGAGCAGCAGAACATCAAGGTGGAGGAGAAGAACCGCGAGGTGGAGCAGGCGCGCTCCTCGCTGGAGGAGAAGGCCGAGCAGCTCTCGCTCATCTCCAAGTACAAGAGCGAGTTCCTCGCCAACATGAGCCACGAGCTGCGCACGCCCCTCAACAGCATGCTCGTGCTCGCCAAGCTGCTCGCGGACAACCCCGACGGCCGGCTCGCCCACAAGCAGGTGGAGTACGCGGAGACCATCTACTCCTCGGGGGGTGATCTGCTCAGCCTCATCAACGAGATCCTCGACCTGGCCAAGGTGGAGGCCGGCAAGATGCAGGTGGAGCCCCAGGACGTGGCGCTCATGGAGCTGGTGGACTTCGCCCGCCGCACCTTCAGCGCCGTGGCCGAGCAGAAGCACCTGGCCCTGGTCACCGAGGTCAGCCCCGAGGTGCCCGCCACGCTCTACACCGACCCCAAGCGCCTGCAGCAGATCCTCAAGAACCTCTTGTCCAACGCCTTCAAGTTCACCAGCGAGGGCCAGGTGACGCTGCGCGTGCGTCGCGCGGACACGGAGGATCGCCTCTCCGCCCCGGAGCTGGTGGAGGCCGATCAGGTGCTGGCCTTCGCCGTCATCGACACCGGCATCGGCATCCCCGAGGACAAGCAGAAGCTCATCTTCGAGGCCTTCCAGCAGGCCGATGGCACCACGAGCCGCAAGTACGGCGGCACGGGCCTGGGGCTGTCCATCAGCCGGGAGCTGGCGCGGCTGTTGGGCGGGGAGATCCGCGTGAAGAGCGCCCGGGACGCGGGCAGCACCTTCACCCTCTTCCTGCCCTGCCGCTACGCCGGCCCCGAGCGGGCGAGCGAGCCCCTGTCCGAGGCGGAGACCAGCTTCCTGGCCCTGCTGCACCCGCCCACCGCGCCCGCTCCCACGACGGGCGCGCACGAGGGCCCGTCCGTGGAGGAGCGGTGGCGGGCACGGACCCAGGCGCTCGCCGGACACCACGTGCTGCTGGTGGACGATGACGCCCGCAACATCTTCGCGCTCACCAGTGTTCTGGAGAACCATGGCATGCACGTCACGTTCGCCCAGGACGGCCGGGCCGCCATGGAGCTCCTGGAGAAAACCCCGGAGCTGGAGGTGGTCCTGCTGGACGTGATGATGCCGGAGATGGACGGCTACCAGACCGCGCGCGCCATTCGCGCGGATCCCCGGTGGGCCTCGCTGCCCGTCATCGCCATCACCGCGCGGGCCCTCAAGGACGATCGCGAGAAGTGTCTGGAGGCGGGGGCATCCGACTACCTGTCCAAGCCCGTCGACACCGACCGTCTGCTGGAGCTGCTGTGCCACTGGGTGACACCCTCGGGAGGGCCGCGATGATGGAGACGACCTGGATGGCGGACGGACATGCTCAGCGGGAGGTGCGCGCGGACTTGCCGCGCGCGCGCATCCTCGTCGTCGATGACCATGCCCCCAACCTGCTCGCCCTGGAGGCCACGCTCGATGACCTGGGCGAGGTGGTCAAGGCCCACTCGGGCGCGGAGGCCCTGCTCCGGCTCTTGCGCGAGGACTTCGCCCTCATCCTCCTGGACGTGCAGATGCCCGGCATGGATGGCTTCGAGGCGGCGCGGCTCATCAAGGAGCGCGAGCGCTCGCGCTTCATCCCCATCGTCTTCCTCACCGCGCACAACCGCGACGCCGCGCACGTCTTCCAGGGCTATGCCCAGGGCGCGGTGGACTACGTGCTCAAGCCCTTCGCGCCGGAGATCCTCCGCTCGAAGGTGTCCGTCTTCGTGGAGCTGTTCCTCAAGGAGCAGCAGCTCAAGCGCCAGGAGGCGCTCCTGCGCCGGCGCGAGCGCGAGGCCCTGGAGCGCGAGAGCGCCCACCGCTACCGCCTGCTCGCCGACGCCATGCCCCTGTGTGTCTTCGTCGCCTCGCCCGAGGGGCGGCTGTCCTGGGGCAACCGCGCCTGGGTGGAGCTGTCCGGCCGGCCCGCGCACGAGGTGGAGAACCTCTGGCGCTCGTGCGCCGTGCACCCCGAGGACCAGGAGGACGTGCACGCCGCGTGGGGCGAGTCGGTGCGCACCGGCACGCCCTTCGAGGTCCAGTTCCGCATGTCCCGCCAGTCCGATGGGGCCTTCCGTTGGTTCCTGGGCCGCGCCGTGGCCGAGCGCGATGGCCAGGGCCGCGTCACCGGGTGGATCATCACCGCCACGGACATCGACGACCCCAAGCGCGCGAGCGAGGCCAAGGACGCGTTCCTCGCCGCCGCCACGCACGAGCTGCGCACGCCCCTGGCCGCCGCGAAGATGCAGGTGCAGCTCGCCCAGCGGCAGTACGGCGCCATCCTGGAGCCCGGGCCCCGCCGGGCGCTCGATGGCCTGAGCCGCCAGGTGGACCGGATGACGAAGCTGGTGGGGGACCTCTTGGACGTGAGCCGGCTCGTCACCGGCCGGCTCTCGCTGGAGGTCGAGCAGTTCGACCTGGTGCCGCTCCTGCGCACCTCCTTCGAGCGGCTCCAATCGCTCACCGCTCAACATCGCCTGCGCCTGGACGTCCCCGAATGCCTTCCCATGAGCGGAGACCCCGGGCGCATCGAGCAGGTCGTGACCAACCTCGTGTCCAACGCCGTGCGCTACTCGCCCCATGGCGGGGCGGTGGAGATGAGGGTTTGGACGGAGGCGGACGAGCTCGCACTGAGGGTGCGGGACGAGGGCGTGGGCATCCCGGCGGAAAAGCTGGCGCTCATCTTTGAACGTTTTGGACAGGCGCACGGCGCGCGATACGGTGGCCTGGGCTTGGGGCTGACCATCTCCCAGGGCATCATCGCCCAGCATGGGGGGCGGATCTGGGCCGAGTCCCCCGGGGTCGAGGGCGCGGGGAGTACCTTCCACGTCCGCCTGCCCCTGAGGCGCGAGGAGCCGCATCACGAACACCCGTCCTGAGAGGGGCGGGCCACACGACGGACGGAGTAGGGGATGACGTTTGCACGGCAGTGAGCTCCCCGAGGGGGTCCGGCGCTTCATCGCCGAGCACATCGAGTCGGTGGAGCAGTTGGAGATCCTCCTGCTGCTGTTCCGTCATCCCGAGCGCACCTGGAGCGCGGACGAGGCGAGCCGCGAGCTGCGCATCTCGGAGCTGTCCGCGGGTGAGCGCCTGGTGGATCTGGCCCGGGACACGCATGTGGTGCGGGCGGAGAACGGGGGACGCGACTACCGGTACGCCCCCGAGGACGCGGAGCGGGACGAGGCGGTGCGGGGGCTGGTCTCGGCGTATGCTGAGCGCCGGGTGACCGTCATCAACCTCATCTTCTCCAAGCCCACCGACAAGATCAGCACCTTCGCCAACGCCTTCCGCTTCTGGAAAGGCGGGGAGCGTGACTGAGGCCATCTACTTGCTGTGCGCGGTGGCGAGCATCGCGTGCGCGGCGCTGCTCCTGCGCGGGTACATGGCCAGTCGGGTGCGGCTGCTGTTGTGGAGCGGGCTGTGCTTCGCGGGCTACGCGGTGAACAACCTGCTCCTGGTGTTCGCGCCCGTGTTGTCCCCGGGTTGGACCGAGATGCCGGTGCGCGAGGCGGTGGCGTTGGTGTCCACCGGGCTGTTGGTGTTCGGTCTCGTCTGGGAGTCCGAATGAAGCTGTTCCTGTCCGGCGGCCTGTTCGCCCTGAGCTGGGTGGCGGGGCTGTTCTTCCTGCGCTACTGGAAGAAGTCCCAGGACCGGTTCTTCGCGTTCTTCGCCGGGGCCTTCTGGCTCATCGCCCTGCAGCGGCTGCTGCTGCTCGACCCGGGCACGCGCTTCGTCGCGTACTGCGTGCGGCTCCTGGCGTTCGTCGTCATCCTTTTCGCCATTTTCGATAAAAACCGCGCGCCGCGCCGCTAGGTCCTGTCTGGCGTTGCGCTGGGTGGTGTCTGGGCATGAGGAGACAGTGGCCGGCGGGCCTGGATGTCGGACGTCCAGGCCCGTGCTATTCGATCGCCTCGGGGCGTCCAGGCCCCTGGGCGAGGAGATGCGTGCGATGAGCGGTGCGGTGACGCGGTACGAGGCCGGCGAGGCGTTCGTCCGGAAGATGGACGCGGAGGACCCCCTGCGCGGCTTCCGCGAGGAGTTCCTCTTCCCCCTCCACGGAGACCAGCCGGAGCTCTACCTGCTGGGCAACTCCCTGGGCCTCCAGCCGCGCAAGGCGAAGCAGTACGTCCTGGAGGCCATGGAGTCCTGGGCCACCCTGGGCGTGGACGGGCACTTCCGGGGCGAGCGCCCGTGGATGGAGTACCACGTGGGGCTCGGCGAGCAGATGGCGCGCATCATGGGCGCCCGCCCCGCCGAGGTCGTGGTGATGAACACCCTCTCGGTGAACCTCCACCTGATGATGGTGTCCTTCTACCGGCCCACCCCCGAGCGCTCGAAGATCCTCATGGAGGCGAGCGCCTTTCCCTCGGACCAGTACGCGGTGGCCTCTCAGGTGCGCCACCACGGGTATGACCCGGCCCGGACGGTGATCGCGCTCGCCCCGCGCGAGGGCGAGAGCGTGCTGCGCCCCGAGGACATCCTCGAGACCATCGAGCGGCACGGCCAGGAGATCGCCCTGGTGCTCTTTGGCAACGTGAACTACCTGAGCGGCCAGGCGTTCGACATGGCGGCCATCACCCGCGCCGCGCACGCCCAGGGCTGCCGCGTGGGCTTCGACCTGGCGCACGCCGCGGGCAACCTCGCGCTGTCCCTGCACGACGACGGGCCGGACTTCGCGGTGTGGTGCACCTACAAGTACCTCAACGCGGGCCCGGGCGCGCTCGCGGGGGCCTTCGTGCACGAGCGCCATGCGAACGATCCCACCCTGCACCGCTTCGCCGGGTGGTGGGGCAATGACAAGCGCACGCGCTTCCTCATGAAGCCCGACTACGAGCCCACCCCGGGCGCCGAGGGCTGGGTGCTGTCCAATCCGCCCATCCTCCAGCTCGCCGCGCTGCGCGCCTCGCTGGAGCAGTTCGAGCGCGCCACCATGCCCGCCCTGCGCGACAAGAGCGTGAAGCTCACGGGCTACCTGGAGTTCCTGCTGGATCGGCTCCCGCCCGGCTTCGTGCACAGCCTCACGCCGAGGAATCCCGCCCAGCGCGGCGCCCACCTGTCCCTGCGCTTCAGCAAGGAGCCCCAGCGCATGCTGGAGACGCTGCGCTCCGAGGGCATCCACTGCGACTTCCGCTCCCCGGACGTCATCCGCGCCGCGCCCGCGCCGCTCTACAACAGCTTCGAGGACGTCCACCGCTTCGTGGGCGTGCTCGAGCGCCACGCCCGGAGCTGACCGGGCGTCGGGCGGCCCGCGCCTACAGGAGCGAGCCCACGGCCTCCACCACCTGGGCCCACTCGGCGGCGCGCGGGTCGATGACCGCGAAGTGCTCGGCGTTCTCCAGCCGCACGAGCCGCGCGGTGTCCCCGAGCGCCGTGGCGCGCGCCTGGTAGGCCTCGCTGAGCGCCACGGGGACGATGTCGTCCTTCACCCCGTGCACGAGCACCTGCTTGACGCCCAGCGGCAGCAGCGCCGCGGGGGAGCCGAGCCGGTAGCGCTCGGGCACCTGGGCGGGGGTGCCTCCGAGGAAGGACTCGACGATGCCGTTGCCCAGGTTCAGCGTGTGGGCGCGCGCCAGGTCCACCACGCCCGCCAGCGACACCACCCCGCGCGGCACGAGCGGCGTCGGGGTGTGCAGGGGCTCGCCGGCCTCGAGCCGGCCCCGGCCCGCGAGCCACAGCGCCAGGTGGCCGCCCGCCGAGTGTCCCATGAGCACCACGCGCTTGAGATCCAACGGGTAGTGGCGCGCGAGCGTGCGCAGGTAGTCCGTGCCCCGGGCCACGTCCTCGAAGGTGCCCGTCCAGCCGCCCTCCGGGTGGCCCACCCGCCGGTACTCCAGGCTCCAGGTGGCGTAGCCCCGGCGCGTGAGGTCCGCGCACAGGTGGCCCACGTGCTCCAGGTCATAGCGCGCGCGCCAGAAGCCCCCGTGGATCATCACCACCACCGGGTGCGGCCCCTCCCCGCGCGGCAGGCGCAGGTCGCCGAACTGGTGGGTGATGTCCCCATAGGGAATCCGCGTGTCCGCGGGCGGCGCGGGCGTCTCCAGCATCCAGGGTTGGCTCATGAGGGGGGGATCATGAGGGCCCGGGGGACGTGGTTTCAAGCAGGCGGCCGGGACGTGCCGGGTGTCTGGAGGTGGTCGCCCCTCGCATCAAAACGGTTTTCTGGGCGCGAGCGGAGCGCTAGGACACGTCCGTCAGGCCCGGACCTCGGGCCCGCCTTTCCGGGGAGTCGAGATGAGCGAGCGTCGGTTGTGGGAGCGCTACCAGAAATATCTGTGCGCGGTGGAATCGGTCGGCTTGACGTTGGACGTGTCGCGAATGAACTTCGCCGACGACTTCCTCGAGCGCATGGCCGCGCCGCTCGCCCGGGCGTTCGACGCCATGGAGGCCCTGGAGAAGGGCGGCATCGCCAACCCGGATGAGCAGCGCCGGGTGGGGCACTACTGGTTGCGCGCCCCGGAGCTCGCGCCCGAGCCCGCGCTGACGAAGGAGATTCAAGACACCGTCGCCGCGGTGAACGCCTTCGCGGCGGACGTGCACGCGGGCCGGGTGAAGCCGCCCACGGCCGCGCGCTTCACCCACGTGCTGCTGGTGGGCATCGGGGGCTCGGCGCTCGGGCCCCAGCTCGTGGCGGACGCGCTCGGGGGCCCCGGGGACAAACTGCGCGTGACGTTCCTGGACAACACGGACCCGGACGGCATCGACCGGGCGCTCGCCACGCTGGGCGACGCGCTCGCCCAGACGCTCACCGTGGTCATCAGCAAGTCGGGCGGCACCAAGGAGACGCGCAACGGCATGGTGGAGGCCGAGCGCGCCTACACCCGCCGGGGCCTCGCCTTCGGCGCCCACGCGGTGGCCGTCACCGGGGAGGGCAGCGAGCTGGATCGCACGGCGAAGCAGGGCCAGTGGCTGCGCATCTTCCCCATGTGGGACTGGGTCGGCGGGCGCACGTCGGTGCTGTCGGCGGTGGGCCTCTTGCCGGCGCGGCTGCAGGGCCTGGACACGGACGGGCTGCTCGCGGGCGCGCGGGACATGGACGGGGCCACGCGCGTGCGGGACGCGGTGAAGAACCCCGCGGCGCTGCTCGCGCTCATGTGGTTCCACGCCGGGGGCGGCAAGGGCCAGAAGGACATGGTCATCCTGCCCTACAAGGACCGACTGCTCCTGTTGTCCAAGTACCTCCAGCAGCTCGTCATGGAGTCGCTGGGCAAGGAGAAGGACCTGGCGGGCGCGGTGGTCAACCAGGGCATCGCCGTCTACGGCAACAAGGGCTCCACGGATCAGCACGCCTACGTGCAGCAGCTGCGCGAGGGGGTGAACAACTTCTTCGCCACCTTCGTGGAGGTGCTCAAGGACCGCGAGGGCGAGGGCTTCCAGGTGGAGCCGGACATCACCAGCGGCGACTACCTCTTCGGCTTCCTGCTGGGCACGCGGCGCGCGCTGTTCGAGAAGGGCCGCGAGTCGATGACCCTCACCGTGCCGGACGTGAGCGCGCGCACGCTCGGGGCGCTCATCGCCCTGTACGAGCGCGCCGTGGGCCTGTACGCCACGCTGGTGAACATCAACGCCTACCACCAGCCGGGCGTGGAGGCGGGCAAGAAGGCCGCGGGCGTGGTGCTCCAGGTGCAGCGCCAAGTGGTGGAGCGGCTGCGCGCCGAGCCGTCCCGGGCCCACTCCGCCGAGGAGCTCGCCCAGGCGCTGGGCACCCCGGACGAGGTGGAGACGGTGTTCAAGGTGCTCGAGCACCTGAGCGCCAACGCGCCCTCGGGCATCCGGCGTGAGCCGGGCGCGAGCCGCTTCCAGGCCCGCTACCGCGCCTCCTGAGACGTCATGCCCGCGCGGTAGGATGGGGCGGTCGCTCGGTGAAAATCGAGTGACCGCCGGTGCCATGTGGGTCCCGGGCGCATGCCGTATGCTTGGATTTTGCTCCAACGGGAGTGTTCGTTTCCCGTCGCTTCCGACTTTGCGGGAGAATGCGACTAGGGGAGTTCGAGCGCCCGGGGCTGGAATGCTCGCATCCGCGCGAAGGGGTTGTCCGTGAAACGCACCGTGCTACTCGTGGAGGACAGCAACACCATCCGCCACATCCTCCGGGTGTACCTGATGAAGCTCAAGCTGGACTTCCTGGAGGCGGATCGCGCGGAGCAGGGCTTGCGGCTGCTGGAGACGCGGTCGGTGGACCTGGTGATCGCGGACGTGAACATGCCGGGCGGCATGGACGGCCTGGAGTTCGTGCGCCGCGTGCGCTCGAGCGAGCATGCCCAGGTGCGGGACGTGCCCGTCGTGCTGCTCAGCGGCGCCAAGGCGCCGGACCTGGAGGCGCGCGCGACGGAAGCGGGGGCCTCGGAGTTCGTGCGCAAGCCGGTGTCCATCGACGCGCTGGCGAGCGTGGCGCGCCGGCACCTGTCGTTGGGCGAGGACCTCGGGCCGCTCATGGCTTGAGCGACTGCTCGCGCAGCTCCTCTTGCCGCATGGGCATGCGGTCGACGAGGGAGAACACGGGCGCGAGCGGGGCGGGCAGCGGAGCGCGCCACTTCTCGCCCCCATCCTTGCCCACCAGCACCGCGGCGCCCTCGTGCGCGCCCACCTTCCAGCGCGCCCGCGCCGCCGCCGCGTCCGGCAGGCGCACGGGCGCCTGGGTGTCGCCCACCATCACCACCAGGATGTCGCGTGACTCCAGCGCGTCCCGGGCCTCGTCCACGAGCCGCTGCTGCTCGGCCCAGGCGTGACGGTCCTCGCTCGGAAACACCAGCAGCACCCGGTGGTTCCACCGGGCGTCGTCCAGCGTGTGCACCTGGGCGGGTCGTCCAGGTCCTTGCAGGGTCAAGGGCGCGGCCATGAGCAACCCCAACAGCAGCGAGGAGAGCATGGCCTCAAGGTGCTCTCGGAGTGCGGCATCCGCAATGGATGGGCCGCGCAACGCCTTCACCGCCTGTCTGGGTTTGGCTTCCTGGAATTCCATACACAGCCAGGCAGCCAGGCGAGGGTATGAGAAATAAATAAATGGCGCGAGGGGATCCAAAAAAAACCTCGGACACCAATGGAGGGCGAGTGCTCGTCCGGGAACCCGGGCCGGATGGCCGGACGCGGCACCTGTTGCGTGAGGATTCCACTTTGAAGACGAACAAGACGACGCTGCGCGCGGTGTGGACCACGGTGGGCCTGCTGGGGCTGGCCACGGCCTGTGGAGGCGAGGAGATGGCGGGCTCGTCGCGGGTGACGGGTCGGGTCACCAACGGGCAGGGCACCCAGCCCCAGTCGGTGGTGCGCGCGGCGCAGACGGGTGGCGCGGGCACGCTGGCGGCCACCGCCACGGTGCGCGTGAGCGCCGTGGCCGCGGATGGCTCGCTGAGCACGCGCGCCGAGGGCACGGTGGACGCCCAGGGCCGCTACACGCTGGACCTGGCGGATGCCGGCGGGCAGTTCGTCATCCAGGCGCTGGACGCGTCCGGCAAGGTGCTGGCCTCGTCGCTGCTGGAGGCCGCGGCCCAGGGCGAGACGAGCACCGCGCCGCCCATGGACTCGGAGAGCTCGCTGGAGGCCAGCGTCTACCTGCGCGCGCGGGCGGACACGGCGGCCTCGGAGACGGTGAACATGGTGGACGTGCGCGAGCGCATCAACGCGCGCATGGCGGAGGCCGCGTCGCAGGGCTCCGCGTCGGGCGCGGCCCTGGAGGCGCGCGTGAAGGCGCTGGCCGACGGCGTGCGCGCCGCGCAGCGCACCGAGGTGGAGGTGTATGGCCGCGCCGGTGTGCAGACGAGCCAGTCGGCCCTCTTCCAGGCGGAGTTGTCGGCGATCGCGGCGCTCAACGCGTCGCTGGACGCGGGCGCGGACGCCCAGGCGGCGTACGAGACGTTCTACGCGGACCTGCGCGCCGCGGCGGAGAAGGCGGGCGCCAGCGCGCAGAAGCAGGCGGACAGCGAGCGCGCGGCGAGCGCCTCGTTCCGGGCCACGCTGGACGTGCGCCTGTCGGCGGACGCGGCGCCCCTGCTGGACGCGGCGCTGCGCCAATCGGCGGTGCTGGAGGCGCGGGCCTCGGGCGCGGCGCTGGACGCCACGCTCGCCGCGGCCGGCGCGGCCGAGGACGTGAAGCAGCAGGGCGCCACGGCCTCGGTGAAGCTCGTCGCGGACGCGCGCGCGGCCACCAGCGCCTCGGCGAGCGCCCAGGCCTTCACCACCTTCCAGGCCAACCTCTCCGGCGGCGCCAGCCTCCAGTCATCCCTGCTGGGCAACTATCTGGACCTCACCCTGGCCAACCAGCTCGCGCTCCAGGGCTCGCTCGCGGTCACGGCCCAGGCGGCCGCCACGCTGGACACCGCCCTGGACGCGGCGGTGAAGGCCGCGGTGACGGCCTCGTCCGTGGACGTGGCGCTGCTGGCCTCCCAGACGGCGGCGGCCTACCAGACGTACACGACGGCCGTGCGCGCCCAGGCCACCGTGCTCTCCTCCGCCTTCGGCTCCAAGGCCAACACCAGCGTGGAGCTGATGCTCCTGGCCCAGGGCGCCTTCCAGCTGGAGTAGTCCAGGGCTCGTCCGCCCGCCTGCTCCCGGAGCGTGGAAGCGTCCTGAACGCGTCTGCGGCTTCGGGAGCGCGTGCTTATTCCTCTCGCTCGGAATGGGGAGGGGTCCATGAGGGGCGGGGGCGCGCTGAAGGGGTGGGCGTTGGTCGGTGGGGTGTGCTGGGGACTCGTGGGGTGTGGTCCCACGGCCGGTCCCGAGGCCTCGGTGCCCTCCGTGGACGTGGAGGAGCCCGCCTCGGGCACACCTCCCACGCCGGGCCCCGGAGAGGACGGGACGCAAGCCCCCCCGGCTCCGGGCGAGTCGGCGCCGGGAGAGCCGTCCCCGCAGCCGCCCCGGCCCGCGCGCTGCGCGCCCACGGGCACACGCGCCTACTGGTTGCAGGAGGGTGAGTCGGTCACCGCCACCGTGCGCTGTGGCACGGGCTACACGTCCCCGGACCTGCGCTTCTCGGTGGCCTCGCTGCCCTCGGGCGCCTCCTTCGACGAGGCCACGGGCACGCTCACGTGGACGACGACGCGGGGACAGGCGGACGTCTGGCGTCTGCCCATCACCGAGAAGAGCACGGGCGAGACGGGGGAGCTGCGCGTGGGCGTGGCCGTGCAGCTGAGCAACCCCGGCGGCGTGCAGACGCTCCTGCGGCCGGAGACGTACACCGAGGAGTACGGGCTGCCCGTCTTCCACCTGTCCTTCGAGGGCACGCTCACCGCGGGGGGCTACCGGCCCGTGCAGCTCGTCTACCGGGGCCACCGCTACACGCTGGAGGCCAAGTACCGCGGCGCCACGTCCAGCGTCTTCCCCAAGCGCAACTACACGTTCAAGTTCCCCAAGGGCGACCGCTTCACCGAGCCGGAGAAGGCGGGCGGTGCCTTCCGCGACATGCAGCGGCTGGTGCTCATCTCGCCCTTCAATGACAATTCCTACCTGCGGCCCCGGCTCGCGTTCGACCTGTGGAACCGCATGTCCCCGGACCACGTCCAGATTCAAACCTACAGCGCCGTCATGTATGTGAATGGCCGCTTCTGGGGCCTGTTCACCGTGGCGGACCACGTGGACGACGACCTCATGGGCCGCCATGGCCTGTCCAAGGATGGGGATCTGTTCAAGGCGGTGGACGCGGACGCCAACTTCTCGGCGAGCACCAAGGCGGGCGCGGCCAAGTCCTCCCTCGCCCAGGGCTACGAGAAAAAGGAGGGCACGCCCAAGGACGGCCAGGCGGGCGCCTACAACACCATCAGCGCGCTCACCCAGTCCATCGCCCAGGCGGACACGGACACCTTCTTCGCGCGCCGCGCCGAGTGGCTCCACACGGCCGACTACGAGGACTGGTGGATCTTCAATACCGCCATCCTCGGCACGGACTCGGCCGCCAAGAACGCCTACCACTATTACGACCCGGCCACGCGCGCCCCCTGGCGCTTCATCCCCTGGGACCTGGACGCGAGCTTCGGCCAGCTCTGGGACACGCGCCGCATCGGGGCCACGGGCCGCCCGGACTTCTCGAGCGACAACCTCATCTTCTCGCGGCTGCTCGCGGACCCGCGCATCGCCACGCCCCTGCGCGCGCGCTACCAGGCCCTGCTGCGCGGCGCCTGGAGCAAGGCGGAGGTGCTCGCGCTCATCGACGGCTACGCCGAGGAGCTGCGCCAGGTGGGGCCGCGCGACGAGGCCCGCTGGCGCAAGCAGTACCTCGAGTTCGAGCGCTGGGGGGATCGCACCGACTTCACCACCCACGCCGAGGAGGTGGCCTACCTGCGCCAGTGGGTGAGCGACCGCTGGGACACGCTCGAGCAGCGCGTGCCCTGAGGGCCCCGAGGGCCCCGCGGGTCCCGAGGGTCCTGTGGGGGGCTCAGTCCTTCTGGGTGGTCTGCTCGATGAGCTCCACCTTGTAGCCGTCCGGATCCTCCACGAAGGCGATGACGGTGGTGCCGTGCTTCATGGGGCCCGGCTCGCGCACCACCTTGCCGCCGGCCTGGCGGATGGCCTCGCACTTCGCGCGGATGTCCGTCACCCCCAGGGCGATGTGGCCGTAGGCGTTGCCCAGCGTGTACTGGGAGGTGTCCCAGTTGTGGGTCAGCTCCAGCGCGGGGTGGGTGTCCTCGGGGCCGTAGCCCACGAAGGCGAGCGTGAACTTGCCGTCCGGGTAGTCCCGGCGCCGCAAGAGCTGCATTCCGAGGACGCGGGTGTAGAAGTCGAGCGACTTGTCGAGGTCGCCCACGCGCAGCATGGTGTGCAGGATTCGCATGCGCCCTAGATAACCCGGGACACGCGGCCCCACGCCTCGAATCGTCGGCGCAGGGCCGTGAGCGTCCAGAGGTCCCCGGGGTTGTCGGGCGCCACGTGGGCGAGCGCCTGGTCCACGTACGGCAGGGCGTCCGTCTCGCCCCACTCGGACAGGCGCCGCAGGGCCGACAGCGAGGGGCCCACCTCGAGCGCGCGCAGCAGGGTGGCCACCACCCGGGGACTGCGCTCGCGGCACAGCCGGTCCACCGCCTCGTGGCGCTCCTCGAACGAGGCCCCGGCATCCGCCAGCACTGCGGCGAGCCCCTGGAAGGTGGCCTCGGGCAGCAGCGGCTGGGGCGTGGGGGGCGGCCAGTGCTCGAGCGTGATGCCGGTGGGGCCCGCCGCGCTGCACTCGCGCCGCACCCCGTCCGCGCCCAGCAGCTCCAACAGCCGTCCCGGCGAGGGCTCCCCGGCGGCGAGCACCCGCTGGGCACTCGCGACGAGCCCGGCGGCGTGCCCCAGCAGGTGCAGGCGCAGCACCGACACCTCCTCGCGGGCGCAGGCGCTCGGCTCCACCCGGCGCCACTTCACGAAGACCTCGGCCAGTCCCCGGTCCTGGACGTACCAGCGGTACTCCAGCCACACCGCGCTCGTGCGCTCCGTGAAGCGCGGTTCCCCGGGCTCGAACATGCGCGGCGCACCTTCTTCCACGCCCTGGAAGCAGTCGTCCAACAGGGCTTGTGCGGCGTGCAAGCGCATGGAAATGGAGCAGGCAGTCTGGCATCCGGTGGACTGGCCGCTCAAGTCATGTCGGACGCCCTGCATGGTTCCGTGGGCCCGGGGGGTTGTTTTCCGGGCGACGTGCCCTCATGAAACCCGAACGAATTTTTACACCGGGCGGCAAGCTGGGGCGCATGGCCTCCCCGTCCATCCGGGACGCGCAGGCGGAGTGATCGCGTGAGTCAACGCAGTGCGGTGGACGAGGTGCTCGTGGGCGGTGGCGCCTGCGGCGAGCTGTTGCGCCAGGTGGACTGGGCCCGGACGCCCGTGGGCCCGGTGGAGGACTGGCCCCAGTCCCTGCGCACGACGGTGGGCATCGTGCTCGCCTCCAACTATCCGCTCTACCTCGCCTGGGGTCCCCAGTACGTGCAGATGTACAACGACGCGTACCGGCCCATCTCCGGCGCGACGAAGCACCCGGCCGCGCTGGGGCAGGCCGCGGCGGAGACCTGGCCCGAGGTGTGGACCGACGTGCTCGGGCCCACCTGGGAGCGCATCCGCGCCACCGGCGAGCCGGTGCGCGTCGAGAACCTGCTGATGCTGCTCGACCGCAACGGCTACCTGGAGGAGTGCTACTTCTCCTACAGCCACTCGCCCATCCGCGACGAGTCCGGGGGCGTGGGCGGCATCTTCGCGGCCCTCACGGAGACGACGGAGCAGATCATCAACGAGCGGCGCCTGCGCGTCATCCGGGACCTGAGCGCCTTCTCGGGCGAGCAGGCCACGGTGCACGACGCCTGCCGGGAGGCCTCGCGGGTGCTGGCCTCGAGCCCGAACGACATCCCCTTCGCCCTGCTGTACCTCGTGGAGCCGGAGGGCACGGCGCGCCTGGCGGGCTCGAGTGGCGTGGAGGTGGGCGGCGCGGTGGCGCCCGCGCGGCTGGTGCTCGGAGACGAGGCGGGGGACACCTGGCCCCTGGGGGCGGTGTTGCGCGAGGGCGCGGCGCGGCTGCTGCGGGGGCCGGAGGTGCCCGCGGCGCTCGGGCCGCTGCCCGGGGGACCCTGGCCCGAGGGCGCCTCGTCGGTGTGGCTGCAGCCCCTGATGTTGTCGGGCCACGCGCGGGCCAGTGGCGTGCTGGTGACGGGCCTCAGTCCACGCCGCGCGTTCGACGCGTCCTACGAGGACTTCCTGCGGCTCGCGGCGCGCACCGTGTCCACGTCCCTGTCCGGCGCGCGGGCCCGCGAGGAGGAGCGGGCCCGGGTCGAGGCGCTCGCCCAGTTGGATCGCGCCAAGACGACCTTCTTCAACAACATCAGCCACGAGTTCCGCACGCCGCTGGCCCTGCTCTTGGGCCCCTCGCGTGACGCGCTGGAGGACCCGCACGAGCCGCTCGGCCCCCAGCAGCGCGAGCGCCTGGACACCATCCACCGCAATGGCCTGCGGCTGCTCAAGCTCGTCAACTCGCTCCTGGACTTCTCGCGCATCGAGGCGGGCCGGGCCCAGGCGGCCTACGCGCCCACGGACCTGGCCGCGCTCACCGAGGGGCTGGCCAGCACCTTCCGCTCGACCCTGGAGCGCGCGGGCCTGCGCTTCGTCGTGGACTGCCCGCCCTTGCAGGAGTGGCCGTGGGTGGACCGGGAGATGTGGGAGAAGATCGTCCTCAACCTGCTGTCCAACGCCTTCAAGTTCACCTTCGAGGGCGAGGTGCGCGTGAGCCTGCGCGAGCGGGAGGCGGACGTGGAGCTGCGCGTGTCCGACACGGGCGTGGGCATCCCCGAGGCGGAGCTGCCGCGCGTCTTCGAGCGCTTCCACCGGGTGCAGGGCGCGCGGGGCCGCAGCTTCGAGGGCAGTGGCATCGGACTGTCCCTGGTGCAGGAGCTGGTGCGGTTGCACGGCGGGAGCATCCAGGCGGAGAGCCAGGTGGGTCAGGGCTCGACCTTCACCGTGTCCGTGCCCCGGGGCGAGGGGCACCTGCCCGTGGAGCAGCGCGCGCGCGAGCCCACGCCCTCCGCGCTGGGGGACAGCGCCGCGGCCTTCCTCAACGACGCGGTGGGCTGGCTGGACGCGCCGCCCCCGGCGACGGCGCGGGAGGTGCCCGTGCTTCCGCTGTTGCCCGGGCCCCTGGCGGAGCCGGCGCGGGACGGACACGTGCTGCTGGTGGACGACAACGCGGACATGCGCGTGTACGTGCGCCGCCTGCTGGAGGGGCGCTACACGGTGGAGACGGCGTCCGACGGCCTCGCGGCCCTGGAGGCCCTCGCGCACCGGGTGCCGGACCTGGTGCTCAGCGACGTGATGATGCCGGGCCTGGACGGGTACGGGCTCGTGCGGCGCCTGCGCGAGTCGCCCCGTACGCGCGAGGTGCCCATCATCCTCCTGTCGGCCCGGGCGGGCGAGGAGTCCACCGTCGAGGGCCTGCGACAGGGCGCCAACGACTACCTGGCCAAGCCCTTCTCGGCCCGGGAACTGCTCGCCCGCGTGGAGGGCAACATCGCCGCCGCGCGCGCGCGGGAGGCGGCGCGCCTGGCCGAGCGCGAGCGCGGGAAGCTGGCGGCCGTGGTGGAGCAGTCCTCGGAGTTCATCGGCATGGCGGACCTCGAGGGCCACGTGCTCTACGTCAACGACGCGGGACGGCGGCTGGTGGGCCTGTCTCCGGACGCCGTGCCGGGGCTGCCGGTGTTCGACTTCTTCCCGGAGTCGGATCGGGCCTTCGTGCGCGAGCGGATCCTCCCCACGGTGCACGCCCAGGGCCGCTGGGAAGGGGAGTTCCGCTTCCGCCACTTCGGCACGGGCGCGACGCTGCCCATCCATTACTCCGTCTTCGTGCTCAACGACGCCCAGACGGGCGAGCCCGTGGGCCTGGCCACCGTCTCGCGGGACATCTCCGAGCGCAAGCGCCAGGAGCAGGAGGCCGCGGGCCGGTCGGAGATCGAGCAGCAGCTCATCGGCATCGTCAGCCACGACCTGCGCAACCCCATCAACGCCATCCTCCTGTCCGCCCAGGCCCTGCTGCGGCGCGACGATCTGGGCGAGCGCGCCACGAAGAACGCCGCGCGCATCATCTCCAGCGCGGACCGCGCCATCCGGCTCATCCGCGACCTCCTGGACTTCACCCAGGCGCGGCTCGGCGGAGGCATTCCCATCAGCCGCGCGCCCATGAACTTCCACGACACCATCGGCCAGACGCTGGAGGAGGTGCAGATGGCCTTCCCGGACCGCCACATCGACTTCGAGCGGGTGGGGGAGGGCCGGGGCCGCTGGGACGAGGCCCGGCTGCATCAGGTGGTGCAGAACCTGGTCATCAACGCCCTGCGCTACAGCCCGCCCGAGACGCCCGTGCGCGTGCGCTCGCGCGCGCAGGGGGCGGGGTGCGTGCTGGAGGTCCACAACGACGGGCCCCCCATCCCCGCCGACCTGTTGCCCCGGCTCTTCCAGGCGCTGCAGCGCGGGGTCCAGGGGCCGGACATCGCCGCGCGCAGCGTGGGGCTGGGCCTGTTCATCGTGCAGCACGTGGTCCGGGCGCACGGCGGGCGGGTGGACGTGCACTCGTCCGAGGGCTCCGGCACCACCTTCACGGTGTGGCTGCCAGGCGATGGCGCGCTCCCCCCGCGCGCCGAGGAGCCCGTGGGCACCTGAGCGGGGCTCGGTTAACGTGCGCCGGGTGATGGTTCCGGTCTTCCTCGTCGCCTCCCTGGTGTGTGCCGCGCCCGCCGCCTCGCGCGTGGAGTTGGTGTTCGGCGGCGATGTCATCCCCCATGACGGGGTGAAGGAGGCCGCCCGGGCGCGCGCGGGCGCGGGGACCCTGGAGGGGTGGGACTTCGTGCTGGAGCCCATCGCCCCCGTGCTGCGGGCCGCGGATGTGGCCGTGGTGAACCTGGAGACGCCCGTGAGCGGCGACCCGCGCGCCCCCACCGCCTCGCTCATCTTCGACGCGCCGCCCGCCCTGCCGCGCGCCCTGGTGGCCGCGGGCGTGGACCTGGTGACGGTGGCCAACAACCACGCCTTCGATCAGCGCCGCGCGGGCATCCCCCTCACCTGGGCGAACCTGGAGCGCGCGGGCCTCAAATACGTGGGCTCGGCGCCCACCGAGGCCGCCGCGTGGGAGCCCCTCGTCCTGGAGTCGCACGGCATCCGCGTGGGCTTCCTGTCCCTCACCCGCTGGCTCAACGGCGCGCACAACCCGGCCGCGTGGGACGTGGCGCCCCAGGTGGCGTTCGTGCCCTATTCGCGCAAGAAGGATCCCCAGGCGCTGACGCCCGAGGCCGCCGCGGAGCTGGTGCGCGCCGCGGCCCGGCGGTGTGACGCGCTCATCGTCAGCGTGCATTGGGGGGTGGAGTACGTCCATGCCCCGCGCCCGGAGGATCGCGCGCTCGCGCGGGCGCTGCTGGACGCGGGCGCGCTCGCCGTCATCGGCCACCACCCGCACGTGCTCCAGCCCGTGGAGTCCTACCGCACCCCGGCCGGACGCGACACGCTCGTGGCGTTCTCGCTGGGCAACCTCCTGGCCAACCAGGACTGGCACTACGTGCACGGCAAGGGGGCCGAGGCGCGAGGCCGCAAGCGCGACTCGCTGCTCCTGCGCCTGTCGCTCGAGCGCGCCGGACCCGGACAGCCCGTGACGCTGGCGGGCTCGGCGCTCGTGCCGGTGTGGATCGACAACAACCACTCCGTGGCGCTGCGCGAGCGCCAGGAGCGCTCCCGCATCCAACCCGTGTTGCTGGACGAGGAGGTGACGCGGCTGCGCGAGCGGCTCCAGACGCTGCCCGCCGCCGCCGAGACGCGGGGGGACACGCGGCGCCGCGGGGAGCGCGCCCTGCTCGAGCGCCAGTTGGACCTGGCGGAGCGGCGGCGCGCCCTCATCCTGCGGCTCACCCAGCCGATGGAGGCCCCCGCGGCCCCCCCGGCTCCGAAGGAGCGTCGGGGGAAGGCCGGGGCCCGGGCCGAGGTGCGCTAGCTAGCGCGTGGTGTCGGGCGTGGTGCCCGGGTTGACCTGGCCGGCCTGGTTCGAGTTCAGGTCCGACTGTCGGCTGGGCGGGGTGGTCTCGATGGTGCCCTGGCCCGGGGTGACCATGCTGTCGTCCTGGGTGCCCGAGCCCGTGCCCAGGTCGGAGCCGGAGCCGGAGCCGCCCGTGCCGCCCCAGTTGGAGTCCGGCGTCAGGGGCGCGGGCTGGGTCGTGCCTTGCCCGGTGGTGCCCTGTTCCGTGGTCCCCGGCTCGGTGGTGCCCGGGCTCAGGGTGGTGTTGCTGCCCGTGCCGCGGGAGGGGTCGAGGGCGTCACCCGCCTGGGGCAGGTCGCCCGTGCCCGAGCCGCCCGTGCCCGGCGTGCCCAGCGAGTCCGTGGCGGGCGGAAGGGCCTGACCGTTCTGGAGGCTGTCGGTCCCCGTGCCCTGGCTGGTGCCGGAGCCCGTGCCCAGCTGCCCCGCCTGGCCGGCGCTGCCACCCGGTGGGGTGCTCTGCACGCTGCCGGTGGCGCTGGTGGACTGCGCCAGGGCGGTGCCCCCCAGGCTCAGGGCTCCCGCGAGCATTCCCACCAGGGCGAGTCGGGTCGTGTTCTTCATGGTCATGGCGCTGCTCCTGTTTGGATTTTTTGGAGTGGTGTCCTGCTGAACCAAAGCTGGGACCGGCGGGGTCGTTGCTGCATGAAGGGCCCGCTCCCCCGCTTCCCCTGCCACCCGTCCAGGCACCCCTGGGGTGACGCCCGGGGTCATGCGCCCGAAAGCGGCCCAGGGGGGTCGCCCGGAGGAGAAAGAGATGCCGCAAGTCCCTAGGCGCGGGTTGGCCTCTCGGGTAATGTCCTCCAACGTCTCTTAGGACGTCAGGCACCATGGCACCGAAACGGACTCCTCCCCCTCCCTCTCAGCAGCGCATGGATGACAAGTTGGCCCTGGCCCTGGGGGCCGCGGCGCGGGCCGCTCGGCTGCGCGCGGGGCTCACTCAGGCGGAGGCGGCCGGCAAGGTGGGCCTGGCGCCGGGCGTCTACGGACGCATCGAGCGCGGCGGCATGATGCCCAGCGTCCCCACGCTGCGCCGCCTGAGCATCGCGCTCAAGATTCCCTCGGACACGCTCCTGAGCCTGAGCCACACCGAGGTCACCGCCTGGGTGGACTCGCTGCCGGCGCGCGAGGAGCGCTCCCCGGATCTGCGGCGGCTCGCGCGCTCCCTGCGCAACCTCTCCCCCGCGCAGCTCAAGGTCCTCAACGTCATCGCCACCGCGCTCACCCGCTGAGGCCGCCGCGTCGGGGAGGCTCCGCCTACCCGATGGGAGAAGTCGGTGTCACCCGCCCTCCTGGGTCCTCCGGCCGTGCGGGGCCCGCACGCGACACGGGCCGTGAACGCGGGACCCTTCCCCGCCTTCACGGCCCGTGCTTGTCCTTGGGTCCAGGCCTGCCTTGCCCTGTCGACCAGGGCCCTGTCGACCAGGGCCCTGTCATTGACACGTCAGTCGCCGCCGCCAGACATCCAGTGCCAGACATTGAGACTCCCTGAGGGGGGTCTTCTCACGTCTTGGTATTCCTCATGAGAGGAATCCAGTCCGGCTGTCAGTGCGCGGCGCCGGAGCCCTGGCCGAGATCGATCTTCTGATGATCACCCGGCGTGTATTTTTCACCCGTGAGCACGCTCTTCACGAAGCCGACGAGCTGCACCATGTGCTTGTTGGGCGTATCCCAGTACTCGGCCTTGTCCACCGAGACACAAATGAGGGCGATGTCCGGGTCGTCCACGCCCTTGGGGAACCAGGCCTTGAGCGAGGGATCCCACAGCGCGTGGATCTTCTGCCGGTCGCGCACGATGCGCGCCATTCCACTCACGGACACATAGCGGTCCCGGCTGGCATCCGAGTAGGCGAGGTTCACGTGATGATCGTCCCGGACCTCGTCGCACTTGGGGGCCGATTCATTCGTGAAGAACCACAATTCACCGTTGAAGTTCTCATTGTGCGTCCACATGGGACGACTGCGGATGGAACCATCCGCCTCGACGGTGGTCATCATCGTGACCTTGATGTCCTGGATGAGCTCGCCGAGGTGCGCGATGGCGTCCTTCTTCGTGTCGGTCTTTTTCGTGGTCATTCCCTGCCTCCCGAGACATCACGTTAAGCAGGGCCGGTGAGGAGGGCAGGGGACACGCGCCGGACCGTGCCTCCCCGCCCGCTCCTCGGGGAAGGCCTCGCGGGGGGGTGTTGCGCCGGAGGCAACACGTGCAGGTCCCAACGGAAGACGTGGCGCATGCGGCGCCGCTCATGAGACCCGCCCGGTGCATTCCATGCGCGGCGTCAGGGCGATATTTGCTTGTCGTGAGAATGAGAACTTCTCGCTCGGCGTATCTGTGCATCGGCCATTGCCCCAGGTAGGCTGCCTTCAGTTCGTGGCGGTTCCTGACCGCCGCGCAGTCTTGGGGGAACTCGAAATGGCTGGCATCCTCGGCATTGAAGGCCTGTCGCCTGTGCAGGTCCAGGAAGAGCTCGATCGCGGTGGAAGATTCGTCGTCTTCGAATACTGCGTGTCGTTCTTCCTGACCACGAAGCGGCGTTGGTCGGACGTGTACTTCGTGCGTGCCGGCCAGGGGACGCTGGGCCTGAGCCTGGGCTACACCATGCTGTCCTTGTTCTTCGGCTGGTGGGGCGTGCCCTGGGGCATCATCTACACGCCGCGGTGCGTGCGCACCAACCTCACCGGCGGCAAGGACGTGACCGAGCAGGTCCTGCCCGCGCTGCTGGCCCCCCGGTACGACCCGGTCCTGGACTGCTGACGGCCGGAGCTCAGCCCTGCTCCTGCGCGACGAGCCGGCGCGTGGCCTCGTGCCGGGGCGCGTCCAGCACCTCGCGGGGGGGGCCTCGCTCCACGACGCGGCCGTGATCCAACACCATCACCACGTCCGAGGCGCGTGCGAGCCGCACGTCGTGGGTGACCACGAGCTGGGTCATGCCCAGGGCGCTCACGCGGCGCAGCGTCTCGGCCACCTCGCGGCGCAGGGACGGGTCGAGCGCGCTCGTGGGCTCGTCGTAGAGCAGCACGGCGGGGTCCATGGCGAGCGCGCGCGCGATGGCCACGCGCTGGCGCTGGCCGCCGGACAGGCGCTCCGGATAGGCCTCCAGCTTGTCCCCGAGCCCCAGGTCCCCGAGCAGCTGGCGCGCCCGGGCCTCGGCCTCGGCGCGCGAGCGGCCCGCGACGAGCCGCTGCGCGAGCACGCAGTTGCCCAGGGCGGTCAGGTGGGGGAAGAGCTCGAAGGACTGGAAGACGAGCCCGGCGCGCCCGCCCAGGTGCAACTGCCCCCCATCGGGCTTCTCCAGGCCCACCACGCAGCGCAGGAGCGTGGACTTGCCCGCGCCGCTCGAGCCGAGCACCGCCGCGAGCTGGCCCGTCTCCAGGGTGAAGGACACGTCGTCCAGGGTGGGCGTGGCGGCGCCGGGAAAGCGCTTGGACAGGTTCTCGACGCGGATCATCGCGGCACCCCCTTGAGGTGTTGCCCGAGCCGCGCCTCCACCGTGCGCGCCAGGTGCGCGAAGGGCAGGCCCAGCAGCAGGTAGAGCGCGGCCACCACGAGCCCCAGGCCCAGGTGGTCGCGCATGGAATTGGCCAGGTTGAGATAGGTGCGCGTGAGCTCGGTGAGCGTCACCATGGACACGAGCGAGCTGTCCTTGAGCAGGGCGATGAAGTCGTTGGTCATGGGCGGCAGCGAGATGCGCAGCGCCTGGGGGAAGACGATGTGGCGCAGCGTCTGCCAGCGCGACAGGCCGAGCACCTTGGCCGCCTCGTACTGGGCGGCGGGCACGCCGGACAGGCCCGCGCGGTAGTTCTCCGCCTCGGCCGCCGCGTAGTTGATGCCGAGCGTCAGCACGCCCGCGGCCAGCGGCGCGAGCTTCAGCCCGAGCTGCGGCAGGCCGAAGTACACGAGCGTGAGCTGCACGAGCAGGGGCGTGCCGCGCACCGCCTCGATGAAGGCCATGGCGGGCCAGCGCAGCGCGGGCGGCCCGAAGACACGCGCCACCGCCAGCGCCAGGCCCACCGCGATGGCCAGCGCCATGGACAGGAGCGACACCACCAGCGTCATCACCGCCCCGCGCGCGAACACCCCGAGCGTGGCCGGGTAGCGGTCGCGCACGCGATCGAGGAAGGGCGGAATCTTGCCCACCGCCGCCCGCCACGACTCCCAGGCCTCGGGCACGCCGTGGGGCACCGGGTCCGGGTCGCCCAGCAGCTCCGCGGTGGGCGCGTTCCACAGCCCCCAGCGCTCGTAGATGCGGCGCAGCTCGCCCTCGCGCGCCAGCGCCTCGAGCGCTTGATTCAGGGCCTCGCGCAGGGGCTCGTCCCCGAGCCGCACCGCCACCGCGTAGTCCACGTGGCCGAAGGTGCCCGGCACCACTTCCAGCTCCGGCTCGATGGCGCCGTAGTACTGGGTGATGGGGTCGTCCAGGAGCACCGCGTCCGTGCGCCCCAGCTTCAGGTCCGCGTAGATGTCGTCCTGGCCGCCGTCGTACGTCTTCACGTCGGCGCCCTCGCGCCGCAGCACGCGCTCGGCCAGGGTGCCGGGCAGCGTGCCCACGGGCCGGCCCTTGAGCTCGCCCAGGGCATGGGGGGCGTTCTTGTCGCCCCGGCGCACGGTGAGCCGCTCGGCCGCGGCGTAGTAGGGCCGCGTGAGCAGGCACACGCGCTTCTTCTCCTCGGCCACCTCGATGCCGTTGAGCACCACGTCGAAGTCGCCGCGCGCGAGCAACTCGAGCAGCGAGTCATAGGGCCCCCGCACCATGCGCGCGCGCACGCCCAGCTTCGCGGCGAGTGCGTCCGCCAGGTCCACCTCGAAGCCCACCAGACGGTTGGGGTCCATGGGATCCTGGAAGACGTAGGGCGCGCCGCCCTGGGAGTCGGCGCCCCAGAGCAGCTCGCCCCGGGCCTTGAGCGCGGCGAGTCCATCGGGGAGCGCGGCGTCGGCGGCCTCGGCCGTCTCTTCGGACTGGGCGAGCGCGGGAAGACAGACGAGCAGCAGGCCGAGACACAAGGCTCTGTTCAGGGGACGGTCCTCATGAAGGTGGGAGGAGGCGGGGAGGCGATGAAAGGCGCGCGAGTCTAGCGGCCCGGACGCCAACGGGAAGGCCCCACCTGTCACGGGAACGTGATAGGCAGCCGCGCGCCGGGCCCGGGCAGTCCGTGGCATGGCGGGCGGGCCGCACGGGTCCCCGAGGAGATGGCGATGCTGAAGTCGGCGATGAACGAGTGGGCCTTCAAGGCCATCCAGCTGGAGACCGCGGTGCTGGCGTTGCAGGAGGTCGGTCTGCCCGCGAGCATGAAGTCGCTGAGCGACACGGCGGAGAAGGCCCTGCACGCGCTGGTCAAGGGGTGGAACGGGCAGAAGCCGGCGGCGGACACGCGCCAGTGGAAGGACGCCCCCGCCCAGCCCCAGGGCGCGCCCCAGGACGAGGAGCTCACCGAGCTGCTCGCGCAGATGAAGGAAGACGGCGTGGAGGAGTGGACGCTCTACCGGCTCACCAGCGACCAGGGCGACACCGTGGAGACGCTCGTCACCGAGGACCGCGCGTGGATGTCCGCGGGCGGCGAGTACTACTCGGGCCAGTGGGACGAGGACGAGCACATCCTGGACGTGGGCCGCGATGACGAGGAAGGCGAGCTGGGCACGGGCCTGGTGCTCAACCTGCGCGGCGAACTCGTCTTCGAGTCGCAGCTCGAGGACTGAGCCCCCGCCTTCCCGTTCGCCGGGCCGCCGGGCCCGGACCCCGCCCCTGGCATCCGTGCCGCGCCCCCCTAGCTTAGAGGTGCGTGGCTGGCACGGACAGGCAGTGGGTGTCCGGTGCGTGACGGGGGTCGTACTGGTGGGATGGGGTGGCGTCGTGGGATGCCCGTGCTGGACGCGCTCCTTTTATCGCTCGCGCGAGCCTCAGGGCTCGCGTCGCGCCGCCGCCGCCTCTTCCTCGTCGTCTCCGAAGACCTCCGCGGCCGCCTCGTCGTCCTGCTGACTGGACCAGGTGGTGTGTCCACCGGCGTAGCCCTCCAGGGGACGATCGCCTCGGGCGGCCTCCACTTCCAGATCCCGCGCCTCCTGCTCCTTGAGCCGCAGTCGCTCCTGGTCCCGTTCACGCTGGTGCAGCTTGTCCATGGGATCGCGCATCGCGGTGCCCTCCTTGTCCTCTGGAAGAATGGGCCCTGTCCTCGTGACCGTCATCCGTGGACCGGGCCCGGTCCGTGGGCCCGCCGCCCGTTCGCATGCTGACGGGACAGGCCCATTCCACGCTCCCCGGAGGGCTCAGCCCGCCGGGCTCGACACCGGTTGCAGCGCGCCCGCGATCGCGCTGAGCAGATCGTCCAGGG
This sequence comes from Archangium primigenium, assembly GCF_016904885.1. NCBI lineage: Bacteria > Pseudomonadati > Myxococcota > Myxococcia > Myxococcales > Archangiaceae > Melittangium > [Archangium] primigenium. The sequence continues at coordinate 20,823 of NZ_JADWYI010000001.1, read as the reverse complement.
AGAAGGGCTTGCGCAGGTAGGCCTCCACGGGACGGCCCTTCAAGGCCTCGCGGCTGCACGAGGTCTCGATGACGACGCGGGTGTGGGGCGCGCTGCCGCGCAACTGGTCGAGCACCTTGGTGCCGTCCACCCCGGGCAGCATCACGTCCAGCACGAGCACGTCCGGCGCCCGCTGGGCCAGCTGCTCGAGCGCCTCGAATCCCGTGCGGGCCACGCGCACTTCGTGGCCCTCGCTGGTGAGGATGTCCCGGAGCGAGTCGGCGAGGACCTCTTCGTCCTCGACGATGAGGATATGGCTCATTTGCGTGCCGCCGATTTGCGAGCGCGGCGCTCCGGTACCTTCTTCTTCTTCGTCCGGGAGACCGTGCGTTTGGGAAGCGGGGCCTGGGCGCGGTGGCGGGGCAGGCCCGTGAGCATCCCATCCAGCGTGGCGTAGGTCTCGCGCGCGCTCAGTCCCGTGTTGGAGATGACGAACTCGCGCAGGAACGGATCGTTCTCGCTGTCGCGCATCTTCAGCACCGACAGGAGCCGTCTGAGCCGGCCATTGAGTTCCACGAAGCGCAGGAAGATGAGGTTGTCGAGGATGGCCTCCGCCCCGCGGATGGGGGAGTGCAGATCCGGCCCGAAGAGCGTGTTGGTCTGCTCGGTGAGGATCATCGTCACGTGGCGGTCGCGCATGGCGTTGATGAGCGCGGAGATGAAGCGCGTGGTGCGCTCGGGATCGATGGCTTCCTTGGCGAAGGGCTCCAGGCCGTCGATGAAGACGCGCGTGTAGTGGTGCGTGTCGATCATCCCGATGAGCTCCTGGGCCATGGCGTCCGGCAGGGTCTCCACCGGCGCGCGCACCTCCAGGCGGATGAGCCCGCGCTCGACCTCGGTGGTGATGTCGCGGCCCACCTTGGTCATCTTGCGCATGAGCGTCTCGCCGCTCTCCGCGAAGCCGAAGTACAGCCCCTTCTCGCCCCGGGCACAGCCCTCCGCGAGGAAGTGCAGGCCGAGCAGCGTCTTGCCACTGCCCGGACTGCCCAACAGCAGGGTGGAGGAGTAGGAGACGAGGCCCCCGTGACACATGGCGTCCACGGTGGGGACCCCGAAGGGCACGCGCCGGTCCGCGTCCGGGATGACCTCCGGGGTGCGGCGGTAGACCGCCTCCCAGTGCGGGTAGATGCTCACCCCCTGGTCGTCGATGAGGAAGGTGTGGCGGCCGGGGATGTTGTTGCTGCCCCGGAACTTGAGCACCTCCACGCCCCGGATGGCCTTGAGGCCCATGAGGTCCGCGCTCAGCGCCAGGATGCCGTCGACCATGGCGGACTCGATGTCCATGGACTTGTGCTCGTCCGTGCTCAGCAGGAGGGTGGTGCAGTCCACCAGCCCGCCCAGCACGGACAGCCCCTGGAGGAACTCGCGCAGCGCCAGGGGCGTCTCCGCGCGCTCGCGCAGGAGCGACGAGCCGTCGATGACGAGCAGTCGGCTCTTCTTCTCGCGCACCGTGCGCGTGAGCAGCTCCAGCATGCCCGGCAGGCCCTTCTCCTTGAGCGTCGCCGTGCCGCTGAGATAGACGACCCGGCTGCCCACGTGCTCGGGCCGGAAGAACGACAGGGAACGCAGGTGCAGCATCATGCGCGAGTGCGTCTCGGCCAGCAGCGTGACGTAGAGGGCGTTGTCCCCCCGGTCCGCGGCGGCGAAGCACATCTGACTGGCCAGGGTGGTCTTGCCCGTGCCTGGCGGTCCCGACAGGATGTACGTCCCGCCCCGGAGCCACCCTCCGTGGAGGATTTCATCCAGGTGGGGCGTTCCACTGGAAAACCGCGGAACCCTTCCCTTGGCTTCGTCCCGATCCGTCTCGCTCCCCTTCATGCACGAGGCCCCTGTTCTGTCCGCTACCCGCGGTGAAGGATGCACATCCGAGCGCTGGAGGCACTGGGGGCGCCCCTGCTCGGCCGCCCGCTGGGGGCGCCTGTGAGCAAGGGCCGTGAACCCTGGCTGCAGGTCTGCCACCGCTGCCTGATGCGACTGCCTCCGCGCGCCGGAAGCGTGGACCTGCCGCGCCGACTGCGCGAGACGCTCGGGCCTCATTCCCCCACGAACTCGGTGGCGGTGAGCCTCACCGGGTGCATGGGCCTGTGCCCCGAGGGTCGCGTGAGTGTCCGCTGGTTGGGGGGACCCACCGCCTCCGAGGTGGGAGGGATTGATCCCATGAAGGATGGTGTGGAACTTGTCGCACACCTCCGGGGCCCGGCCCTGGAAGAGCCCTGAGGACACCGTTCCCCCCGCGCTGTTCACCGGCGGGCGCCGTGTCCGTCACGCCTGGAACTTTCCAGTCCGAGTGGCGTTGAGAAACGGATGGAGACGGCTCGCCCCGCGAGGCGAGAGCGCTGGTGGGGGTGGCGTGTCTCGCTACGTTGTCGGCACACGCGCTGTTTCGGGTGTCGGGACGGCAGGGGCTGGGGGGGCTGGGTGGACGGTCATCGGGTGGGGGTTGGGGAAGGGTCTGTCGTGTCGACGCGGGCGAGCGCGCCGGCGTCCACGGTCGAGGGCGGGTACTGGTACCGCGGGCGGGATGCGCGACCGCACGGGCCGCTGAGCCTGGGGCAGCTGCGCGAGCTGTGGCGGCACGGAGGGCTGGACGCGCACTCGCTCGTCTGGTGCGGCGAGTGGCCGTATTGGAAGCCGGTGTGTCTGGTGCCGGAGCTGTCCGGGGCGCGGGGGCCGGCCGCGCCGTCGGCGCCGGTGCCCGCGGGCGCGGCGAGGGCGCGGGGCAACACCTTCCCGCCGCTGCCCTCGCTCGCCTCCGAGGAGGAGGCCTGGCTGCGGCAGATGCGCGAGATGAAGGCGCGGGTGCGCCGGGTGGCGGCGGCTCCGGGGTGGCGGGACGCGGCGGATGCGCGGCCCACCTTGAAGCTGGAGGCGGTGGGGCGCTCGCGGCGTGGCGTCCTGTTGCTGGCCGCGGCGCTCATGGGGCCGGTGCTGCTGGGCCTGACGCTGAGCGCGCTGCTGGTGTGGGTGCCCGCGCCCTCGCTGCCCGCGCGCGCGGAGTCGCTGCTGCGCGCGGTGCTGGCGTGGCCCGAGGACGCGCCGCCGTCCCGGGTGGAGTTCGTCTTCCCGCCGGCCGCGCGGCCGCCCCGGTTCGTGCCGGGCCCGGCGACGGCGGAGGGGCTGGACGAGGTGCGCGCCTCGGTGTGGCGCGGCGGGTGGTGGGGCCAGGCGGGGGGCCGGGTGGTGCTCGCGTCGGAGACGTGCACGGCGCGCTGCCCCAAGTCGGCCGTGCGGCCCGCCTTCTCCGTGAACAGCGCCGAGTACGAGGCGCTGTTGGACAAGGCCTTCGAGCGGGAGCTGGGCTTCGACGCGGAGGCGTCCTCCCGGACCCGGGCCGCGCGTCCGCCGACCCCGCGCACCGCCTACGTGCCGCCCGAGCCGGGCCCGCGCACGCAGGAGACGCTGAGCCGCTTGGACATCCTCCAGGTGGTGAGCGCCCAGCGCGACAGCCTGCTCGCGTGCGTGCTGCGCTACGCGCCCAAGCGGGCCGCGGGCAGCGAGGCGCAGCGCGTGATGTTGCGCCTGAACATCCGCCCGAGCGGGAGCGTCACCCACGTGCAGGTGGAGGACAAGGAGGTGCGGGGCACGCCGCTGGCCTTCTGCCTGCAGGACCTGATGCGCTCGTTGACCTTCCCCAAGCACCGCGTGCCGGGGACGGAGCCCATCCGCTTTCCGCTGGTGTACTAGCGGGCGGCGAGCCGGGCGGCCTTGAGCAGGGCCTCCATCATGGGCACGCAGCTCGCCTCGCCCTTGCCCGCGAGGCCGTAGGCGGTGCCGTGGTCCGGCGAGGTGCGCGGCACGGGCAGGCCGAGCGTGACGTTCACCGTGCGCTCGAAGTCCAGCGCCTTGGCGGGGATGAGGCCCTGGTCGTGGTACATGGCCAGCACCGCGTCGTAGGGGAAGTCCTTCACCCGGGCGAAGAGCCCGTCCGCGGCGAGCGGCCCGTGCGCGTCCACGCGCAGCCGACGCGCGCGGCGGATGGCGGGGGTGATGACCTCCACCTCCTCGCGGCCGAGCAGGCCGCCCTCGCCCGCGTGGGGGTTGAAGCTCAACACGCCCAGGCGCGGCGCGCGGCCCTCGGCCTTCACCAGCGGGGCGATGCCGCGCGAGAGCAGCTGGAGCTGGGCCACGAGCCGCTCCACGGTGAGCAGGCGGGACACCTCCACCAGGGGCACGTGGTTGGTGGCGAGCGCCACGCGCACGCGCGGCCCGTCCATGAGCATGAGCACCTCGCGGCCGAACGCCTCCGCGAGCACCTCCGTGTGGCCCATGAAGGGGATGCCCGCGCGGGAGATCTGCTCCTTGGACACCGGCGCGGTGCACAGCGCGTCCACGTGGCCGGCGCGCGCCGCGGCGATGGCCGCCTGGACGTAGGCGTACTGGGCCTGGCCGCCCCGGCGCGTGGGCCGACCGGGCTCGCGATCCTTCTCCGCGAGCTGGCTCACCACGCACACCGTGGGGCCCTCGGGCCGCGCGAGCGCGTCCGGCGTCGTGCGGGCCCAACGGGCGAGGGCGGGAAAGCGCTCGAGCGTGGGCCCGTCCCCGAACACCACCGGCACCAGGGCCCGGCGCACCGCGGGCCGGGCCAGGGCGGCCACCGTCACCTCGGGACCGATGCCCGACACGTCGCCCAGGGAGATGCCGACGACGGGGCGCGCCCTCAGATCTTCGTCTCCACGGAGGCCTTCTGCCGCAGCTCCTGCACGTACTGCTCGACGTACTTCTCCGTCTTCTGCAGCTTGAGCCGCGACTCCAGCTCGGCCTTCACCTGCTCGAAGGGCGCCACGTTCACCGCGCGCTTCTCCTCCACCTTGAGCACGTGCCAGCCGAACTGGGTGCGCACCGGCTCGCTCACCTCGCCCTCCTGGAGCGCGAAGGCCACGCGCTCGAAGGCGGGCACCATCACCCCGCGCCGGAAGAAGCCCAAATCCCCGCCGTCCGAGGCGCTCGGGCCCTCGCTCTTGGCCTTGGCCAGCTCCGCGAAGTCCACGCCCGGCTGGCGCGCCTCCTGGGCGAGCACGAGCGCCTTCTTGTGCGCCGTCTCCACCTGGGCGGGCGTCGCCTTGGCGTCCACCTGCACGAGGATGTGCCGCGCGTGCACCTCGGCGTCCTCGGACTCCAGCTTGTTGTACTGGGTGTAGGCGGCCTTGAGGTCCTCCTCGGACACCTTCACCTTGGTGCTCACCTTCATCTGCACGAGCTTCATGCGCGACATCTGCTTGCGCAAAAACTCCTTGTAGGCCGCCACGCTGAAGCCCTCGCCGGACAGGAGCCGGTCGAACTGGGCCTCGTCGGTGATGTTGTTCTGCCGCTTCACGTCCGAGACGGCCGCCTCCAGCTCGGAGTCCGTCACCGCCAGGCCCAGCTCCTGGATCTGCTCCTCCATGAGCTTCTCGCCGATGAGCGTGTCCAGGGCCTGCTTGAGGATGCGCTCGCGCGCCTCGGCGTCGCGGCCCACGCGCGCGAGCTCCGGCGCGGCGCGCTTCTCCACCTCGGACAGGGTGATGATGTCGCGGTTGACGACCGCGGCCACCCGGTCCACCAGCTCCGCGCGCGCCGGGGCGGCCTGCCCGAGCAGCACCGCCACGCCGACCGCTCCCAGCCACCTCGTCCCGAGCCACTTCTTCATGATGCGTCTCTCCTTCAAGGCTTCGCCGCCGTGTGGGTGACGGGCCGTCCGCGGATGGCCTGCAGCGTGGCCTCGTTCACCCACACCTGGGCCTTGCCGCGCAAGTCCTGTTCATACTTCGCCTGGGCCTCGGCGCGCCCGCGCGCCAGCAGCCGCGCCTCCACCTGGTCGCGCACTTCGGTGAACTCCAGCTTGCGGCCCGGCTTCTTCTCCAGCACGCGGAACAGGTGGTAGCCGTACTCCGTCTCCACCACGTCGGACACCTGGCCGGGCTGCAGCGTGAAGACGACGGCGTCGAAGGCGGGCGGCATCTGGCCCCGGGGGAAGAAGCCCAGGTCCCCGCCCACGCGCGCATCCGCGCTCAGGGAGTACTTGCGCGCGAGGTCCGCGAACTTCTTGCCCGAGCGCAGCTGGGCCTGCACCCGCCGGGCCTCGTCCATGCCCTTGACGACGATCTGCGCGGCGCGCACGCGCTCGGGGGTGGTGTAGTCGGCCTCGTGCGCGGCGTAGTCCGCGCGCAGCTCCTCCTCCGTCACGCCCACGCGCGGGTAGACCTGGGTGGCGAAGAGCTTCTCGATGGTGAGGCGCGCGGCCTCGTTCGCCTTGAGCTGGGCCATGGACAGCTGGCCCTCGGCGAGCACGTCGTTGAAGTTGCCCGAGGGGTAGTCGCTCGACAGCCGGAGCACGCCCCGGTCCACCTCGTCCGGGGTGACGGTGACGTTGTGGGCGCGCGCCTCCTGCAGGAGCACCAGCCGCGCGACGAGCGTGTCGAGCAGGGCGCGCTTGTAGGGCTCCACCTCCTCGGGGGAGGGCTGGCCGGACTCGTTGCTCGAGGCGATGAACTCGCGCTCCAGCTCCTGCTCGAAGTCGGCGCGGGAGATGGCCTCGCCGTTCACGGTGGCCACCACCTGGGCGTCGGGCTCCTGCTTGTCCTTGGGGGCGCAGCCGGCGAGCCCCAGGGCGAGCAGCAGCGGGGCGGCGAGGCGGGGGGACACCAGGCGCATGGGCGGTCTCCGGGGGAGGGTCATGGCGTTTCCGACGGGGGCGAGGGGGGCGCGGGCAGGGAGCCCGGCGCGGGCAGGGTGGGGGCCCGGGGAGGGGTGAGCGCGTCCACGTGCACGCGCGCGAGCGCCGCCGTGTCCAGGGTGACGTCCGCGCGGGTGGCGAGCCCGGCGAGCAGCTCCTCCCAGGCGCGCGAGCGCCGCTCCTGGGCGAGCCGACCGGCGATCCGCTCGCGCACGTCCGCGAGGGACTGGTCGAGCGCGGGCTGGTGTCCGGTGAGCCGCAGCACGTGCAGCCCGGCGTCCGTCTGCACCACGCCGCTCAGGGCGCCCACGCCCTCGGCCACGAGCGCGCGCGCGGCGTCGGCCACCTCGGGCCCGAGGTCCTGGGCGAGCACCTCCAGGGAGCGAAAGCGCAGGTCCCCATCCAGGGGTTGGGTGCGCGGCTCCTGGCTGTGCGCGCGCGCGAGCCGTCCGAAGGCGGCGAAGTCCCGCGCGGGCAGCGCCCGGGCCTGGGCGCGCAGGGCCTCGGCCTCCCGGCGCGCGGCGGCCACCCGGGCCGCGTCCGCGCGGGGGGCCGCGAGGAAGATGTGCGAGAGCCGCACCTGCTCGGGCCGCACGTAGTCCTCGCGCTGGCGCGCGTAGGCGGCCGCCACGTCCTCCTCGGACACGCGCTGGGCGGCGCCCTCCAGCTCGTCGCGCATCAGCCGCGACACGAGCGCGCGCTTGGTGCCCGCCACCACGTCCGGGTCGTCCTGGAGCCCGCGCGCGAGCGCCTCGCGCACCAAGAGCTCGTAGCGCACCAGGCCCTCCACGTACTCGCGCTTCTGCTCCAGCGTCTGGTAGCGCTCGCGCAGGGCGGGGCTCATCTCCTCGAGCAGCCGGCGCAGCTCCTCGGCCGTCACCCGATCCCCCGTCCACGAGGCCACGGGGGTGCCCCCGGGGGCGCGGGTGTGGCGGAAATCCACCACGGCCTGGCCCGGAAGCGCGCCGCGCTCACAGCCCACGAGGGCGAGCACGGCGAGGGGGACGAGGCGGAGGGCGGAGGGCATGGCGGGCGCGGGACGTCGTGGGTAGCACGGGGACACCGCGCGGACAACGGGGCGGCGGGGCGGCTCAGGCCCGGGTCGCGTGACTCGACAGGAACGCCTCCACCAGGGGGAAGATTTCGTCCGGCGCCCGCCGGCCGAGCATCAGGTCCGCGTGGCCGTAGTCCGCGGCGAAGCCGTGCGCCTGTCCCGCCACCACGAGCTTCACCGGACCCCCCAGGTACTCCTGGGCCCGCGCCACGGCGAGCGGGGGAGCGAGCAGGTCCTTGCTTCCCGCCACGAGCAGCACGGGCAGCTTCACCCCCGCCAGGGGCTTGCGGTAGCAGGTGCCATCCACCATGCAGAAGGAGTCCTGGGCGATCCACTGGGCGAACTGGCGCGCCACGCCCCCGGAGATGTCCGAGGGCAGGTTGGCCAGGGCGCGGCGCACCACGTCCAGCTCCATGTTCTCCGCGAGCATCATGTAGCGGGTGAGCGGCCCCGGGGGCGCGCCGAACAGGGCGATGCCGGTGATGCGGCGCGCGGGGATGGCCTTGAGCCGCAGGAGCGGCTCGACGCGCTGGATGAAAATCTTCAAGCCCGGCTGCACCGCGAAGGTGAACGGACTGCCCAGCGCCACCGCGGCCCGTACGGGCGCCTGGGGGTTGCGGGCCAGGTGCCCGTACAGGGTCAACCCACCCTTGGAATGCCCCACCCAGAGCACTTCCTTGGCTCCCGTGGAGACCACGGTGCGCAACGCGGCGCGCACGTCGTACTCGGCCTGATCGTCGAAGGTGTTCTCGTGACAGGGCCCGGACAGGCCCCGGCCGCGCAGCTCCATCACCCACGTCTCGAAGCCCGCCCGGGCCAGATAGCGCGCCAGGCTGTAGCGCTCATCGAAGTCCATGTGGAAGCGGTTGACGCCCAGGCCATGGCAGAGGATCACCGGCTCGGCGTGGCGCCGTTCTCCTCGGGGATGGTAGCGCCCGAGCGCCACCGCCGCCCCATCGTCCGTGGGCACCCGGTACAGCTCGTCCGGCTTGAAGGGCAGGGTGAGCAGGCCGGCGCCCTCGCGGTTCACCGTTCGCGAGAAGAGGTCCGCCATGCGCGTGAGTCGCTGACCGTTTCGGTTCGTCACGCCGGGAGTCTAACGCGCCGGGCCCAAGGACCGCTTTGTTCAAAATCAACTCGTCCCACAGGTCGGCAAGGTGGTTGCAGAGCATCCCACCCGTTCAAGCCGGGAGGCTCGGAGATGCGGCAAAAGCCGAATGTTGCGGAAAAATTGTCGTCGGAAGAGGTCACCCTGCTGCCCACGGACACCCTGCTGAGGGCCCTGGGGATGATGGAGCGCCACGGGGTGCCGCTGCTGCCCGTGGTGGGGGAGAAGGGCCGTCTGCTCGGGCTGCTCAGCCGGTCGCACGTGCTGGCGGCGTGGGCGATGGATCCGCTGTTGCCGGTGTCGCTGGTGATGGCCGCGTGCGAGCGCTCGCTCCGGCCGGCGCTCTACCCCGTGCCGGCGCTCAGCCCCGTGGCGGGGTGAGCGCCCGGGAGGGCGCGGGTGGGAAATCGCGGCGACCGGGTGGGAAGCGCTTGGGCTATCCTGCGGGGCGCCGTGTCGGTTTCCTGGACTGTCTACATGCTGCGCTGCCGCGACGGCAGCCTCTACACCGGTGCCACCAATGATCTCGAGCGCCGCGTGGCCACCCACAACCGCGGCCGGGGCGCCGCGTACACCCGGGCCCGTCTGCCCGTGACGTTGGTGTGGAGTGAGCAGGCAGCCGATCGAGGGGCCGCTCTGCGCCGCGAGGCCGCTCTCAAGCGACTGCCGCGCGCGGAGAAACTGAGACTCGTGGCGCGGGTGCGACCCTGACCCGGGCTGGGTTCCGCCTGACCCCGAAGTGTGTCAAGTTGAGTCCCGTAACCCCCGATTCCCCGTGGAATCGTGTGAGACGGGATGGTCATGGGACAGCAGGACCGGGACGCGCTGGCGCCGGAGGAAGGTCGGATCCTGCGCGTGTTGGCGATGCGCTCGCTGCTGTTCTGGGGGCTGGACGTGCTGTCGGTGATGCACTGGACCTGGGACACCTTGATGCTGCGGGGACTGTGGGCCGGGGTGATGCTGGGCGTGGCCTGGGCCGCGACGGTAGTGCCGGGCCTGGGTCGTGAGCGGGTGCGCTTCATCGTGGGCGTGGTGTTGCCCAACGTGTTCCTGCCGCTCATCTGCTCGCGGCTGGGAGGCTCGGCCAACCCGGTGTTCGCGAGCCTGTGCGTGCTGCCGCTGTTCGCGCTGATGCTGCCCTGGAAGCGCCCGTGGGAAGCGGCGCTGCGCATCGGCCTGCCCGTGGTGGGCGCCAGCGCGGTGCTGCTCGCCGAGGGCGCGCCGTGGTCGAAGGTGGCCGCGTGGGGATTGATGCTGGTGTCCTCCGGAACGATGGGGATGATGCTCAGCCGGTACCAGCAGCGGCTGCGCCTGGCGTGGGCGCGCTCGCGCGAGGTCGAGCGCGAGGCGACGCAGGCCCTGCGCGCCTCGCAGGAGCGGGCGTTGAGGGCCGAGCGGCTCGCGCAGGTGGGGCGGCTGGCGGCGGGCGTGGCGCACGAGGTGCGCAACCCCCTGGCCTACGTGCAGGCCAACCTGCGCTACCTCCTGGAGGAGTGGCGGCAGAAGACGGAGGGCGGGGACGACGTGGAGTTCTCCGAGGCGCTCAGCGAGACGATGCAGGGCGTGGAGCGCATCCATCAGATCGTGAAGGACCTGACGGTGCTGTCGCGGGCGGAGGACGTGGTGGCGCCTGTGGGCCGGTGCGAGCTGGCGCCCGTCATCGACGCGAGCGTGCGGCTGGCGAGCGTGCGGCTCAAGTCACTGGTGAAGCTGGCGGTGGAGGTGCCGGGCACGCCGGCGGCGCAGGCCGAGCCGCGGCGGCTGGGGCAGGTGCTGCTCAACCTCCTGCTCAACGCGGCGGACGCCATCGAGGACGGCAAGGTGCGGGATGGGCGGGTGATGTTGAAGGTGGAGGTGGCGGCCGAGCGGGTGCGCCTCTTGGTGGAGGACAACGGCCCGGGTATCCGGGACGAGCACCTGGGGAAGCTGTTCACCACGTTCTTCACCACGAAGGCGCCGGAGAAGGGCACGGGGCTGGGGCTGGCGCTCTCGCGCGAGTACGTGGAGTCCTTCGGCGGCACGCTGCACGCGGAGAACCGCGCCGAGGGCGGCGCGCGCTTCATCGTGGACCTGCCGGCGGTGTGAGACTTCAGGCCGCGGGCAACGGTCACCTGCGGAACCGATGCCACCAGGTCCGCCACGCCACCGCGTCGGCTGCCTTGCCCTGTGTGTCGAGATGGCCCCAGGCGAAGGGCTCCAACCACGGTTCCAGCACATGCGCGAACTCGCGGTAGGACGTCAGGGTCTCGCCACGAAGCAGGTCTCCCGCGTCGGGTTCTGGACCCAGCGTCACGAGGGCGTGGTTGTCCCCGAGTGCTTGAAGGCCCAGGGTGGGACGAAGTCGGGCGCGCAGACCCGCGGCACCGCCGAGTTCCGTGAGTACCGGAGGGCCCAGGAAGTTCATCCAGTGGACGCCATCGATCCGAAAGCCCACCTCGTCGAGAATGCCGGCATCGCGTACGTCGAAGCCGGGATGACGTGAGAGAAGCGGACGCAGGACGTCGAGCCGTTCGAGCTGGGGAGGGGCAACCTCCAGGGCCAGCCCTGCATGTCCGGACGCCAAGGGCAGGCGTGAAGCCAGCGCGATTGCCAGTTCACTCACGGCGCTGGCGCCGCGCTCGTCGAGGTACTCCGTAGGGAGGGTCGCGCGCAGGACGCTCACTGCTTCGACTGGCTCCTCCCGCCAGGGAGTCCGTGCGTGGTACTCGAAACTGAATCCGCTGTCTTGCTTGCCATAGAGCCCGAAAAAAGGCTCCGCGCCATCCTTCACGTCAGCGGAGACCTCCTGCCCCATGTAGTCCTCCGCGAAGTGGCGCACGCGTGGGTTCAACGTGGCCCGGATGAGTTCACATCCCCTGTCATTGAGCGGGGCGGGCTCCCAATCGCAGCAGGTGTACTGGACCAGCGCATCCGGGCAGTCATTGACCGCGCGCACATAGCTGTCGAGCGCGTGGGTCACACCCACGGCGATGTCGAAGTGGTCGTGCGGCACGAAGAAGACCATGCGCACGATGTCCCGCACGAGGAGTCGGTCCCAGTACTCCACTGACTCTCCCGATTCGGGTGTCCACGACGTATAGGGGACGGGTCCCGAGAGCCGGATGCGGGGGCGGAGCGGCGTCATGGCGTACGAGATTGGCGGAGGATGGCCAGTTGAGGCGTGACGAGGGCGGGGGGACATTCTCCTCCCAGGCGCCCATAGGCGTTCATCTGAGAGACGACCGCGGGGGTCCAGGGATTGGTGCCGACCTCGTAGCCGCAAGGAAACTTGAGGTCGTAGATGCACTGAATCCGGGTGGCGTTGCGTGCGAAGTGGACGACAATGTCGGGTTGCAGTGAACCTCCCCACCGATCGGTGAGCATCACGTCCTGGGTGATGCCGTCACGCCGGAGCCGGGGTTCGATGGAGAAGTTGTCGGGGAACCGCGCGGAGAGCCGCTGCTGGATGCAGGCGAAGGCGGCCTCGTGCTTGAGCTTTCCCAGGTGTCTCCGCCAGGTCGGGGCGCGTTTCTCCTTGGCGATGGGCTCCTTTCCGCACTCGGAATCTGGGAGGGAGCGCCCCTGGCCGAAGAGTTCATTGTCCACCTGCGTGTTGGCTTCTCGCACACAGGTCACGAGGATGGTCTCGACGGCCTTTTTCTGGGACCCGTCGAGAAACCTGCTCACGGTGAGCAGTCCTTGGAGCGCCTCGGCGACCTGAACGAGTTTCTCGGCGGCTGGAGCGACACGGACCGTGGCCGGCACGAGAACCTCTCCAGTGCTCGCACTGACCGGAGCACCACATGCCGCGCCACAGGACTGATGGAATCGAGTGGGGGCGCCCGGGTTCCAACGGTTCCAATTTCCGCGAGGACCGACGCCGCCTGTCCTGTGGGGATCGGTCGCACAGGCTGGACCCAGCCAGACCATGGCGGCGAGTGCGAGCAAGAGGCGCATGGTTGGCGAGGCGGGGGAGAGGCGCGCTGGCGCTGTTCAGGCCGCGGGGCTGGCCGGGGGCGGCGCCACGGGGGGCTGGGCCGCGCGCCGCTGCTTCTTCGCGCGCGCCACCACGTACACGATGCCCAGCACCAGCATGACGCCCGCGCCCACCAGCGTGCCCGTGATCTGATAGCTGAGCAGCTGCGCGCTCACGTCCCGGATGATCTTGGGCAGGTCGCACATCATCTGGGTCGCCTGGAAGCGGGGCGTGTTGTCCCACTCGAGCCACTTGGGCCCCAGCCACGACGCCGAGGCCAGCCCCAGGAAGGCGCCCGCCAGGAGGAAGGTCAGCAGTGTCTTCAGGGTGGCCATCGTCCGGGTCCTCGGGCAGGAGTCGTGGGAGCGAGCTTTAGCACGCGCCCGGCCACGTGTTATCTCCCATCCCGTGCCGCTCCTTCCGCTCGCCGCCGTGTTCGGCGTCATCACCTTCGTGTGCGCCCTGTTCCTCCTCGTCCACGCCTTCCGGCGCAGTCTGGGCACGGGGATGATGGTGCTGCTCGTGCCCTTCTACCCGCTCGTGTACGCGTTCAGCCAGTTCGAGCACCCGCGCAAGAACCTCATCCTCGCGGGCTTCTTCGGCGGCACCGTGCTCACCGCCGTGTTCCTCGGTCTGGGGGCCCACGGCCTGGAGCAGGGGATGGTGCGCGCGACGTCCTCCGGCTTCTGAGCCCCCGCCCGCCGTGGACGCCGCCCACTGCCCCGCGCATCGCCGCATGGCGGTCGCCACCTGCGCGCGCTGCGGCACCTTCCTGTGTGGCGACTGCACGGAGCTGCTCGGGGACGCCGCCCTGTGTCCGGACTGCCTCGCCCTCGTGCGGCGCGAGGGCACGCCCTCCTGGTCCCTCACCGGGGCGCTCGGCCTGCAGTGCATCGCCCTGGTGGCCGCGCCGCTGCTCCTGCTGCTGCCCTTCGAGGCGCGCGTGGAGCCGGGCCACGGCACCATCGTCCTGCCCCTGCTGCGGCGCCTGCCCGTGCTCCAGCTCCTCGCGTTCGGCGTGGGGTGGCCCGTCGGCGCGCGCGAGCTCCAGCGGCTCGTGCACGGCGCGCTGCCCTCCTGGGCCCGCGTCCTCGCGCGGCTCACCCGGGGGCTCGCGGCGGCCAACCTCGGCTTCGTGCTCGTCCAGGGCCTGCTCGTGGCGCGGCTCGTGCTCGGCCTGTTCGGCCGCTAGCCCGCGCGCCTCACACGCCGCGCTCGTCCGGCGCCCAGATGTACTTGTGCATCTGCAACTGGAAGCGCACCGGCAGCCGGTCGGCGATCACCCACTCGGCCAGGTCCTTCGTGGACAGCTTGCCGTACACCGTGGAGAACAGCAGCTCGTAGGGCTTGTCGAGCAGCCCGTGCTCGATGATGAGCCGCCGACTCCACTCGTAGTCCTCGCGGCCGCCGATGACGAACTTGAGCTCGTCGTTGGCGTTCATCGAGGTGAGGTTGCGGTAGTCGTTGCGATCGCTCTCGCCCGAGGAGGGCGTCTTCATGTCCACGATCTTGTGCACCGCCGGGGGCACCAGCCGCACGTCGATGGCGCCGCTCGTCTCCAGCAGCACCGTCATTCCCTCGGCCAGCAGCGCCTCCATGAGCGGGTAGACGCCGGGCTGGAGCAGGGGCTCGCCACCGGTCACCTCCACGCGCCGGGCCCCGAGCGCCTTCACCTCGGCCACCACGTCCGCGTTCTTGCGCCGCGCGCCGCCGTGGAAGGCGAACTCGCTGTCGCAATAGCTGCAGCGCAGGTGGCAGCCGGTGAGCCGGATGAAGGAGCAGAGCAGTCCCGCGTGGGTCGACTCGCCCTGCACCGACAGGTAGATCTCCTTGACCACCACCGAGTCAGCGGTGGGACTACGACGGGGCTCGATCTGGGGGCGGGCGAGGGGCATGGGCGCGAGTCCGGGGGAAGCCTCGCTTCAACCCCACTCGGGCGGACGATGCAAGGGCCGAGCGGAGCCCCGAGGGCCGCCCGCCCTCCAGGGGAGCGGACTCAGCGCGGAGGCGTCCGGGCCTTCACCTGGGCCACGAAGCCGTCGATGAGGCGCCGCGCGATGCTCAGGGGGGGCGGAATCCGGGGCAGCTCGTCCACCCCGAACCAGGCCGCCTCGGCGATCTCCTCGCCGTCCACCTGGATGTCCCCGCTCGCGTACTCCGCGGTGAAGCCCACCATCAGCGAGCGCCCATAGGGCCACGGCTGGCTGCCGAAGTAGCGCGGGGTCTGGATCTCCAGCCCGACTTCTTCCTTCACCTCGCGCGCCACCGTCTCCTCCAGGGACTCGCCCACGTCCACGAAGCCCGCCAGGGCGCTGAAGAAGGCCCCGGGGAAGCGCGCGTTGCGCGCCAGCAGCATCCGGTCCCCCCGGGTGATGAGCATGATGACCGCCGGGGAGATGCGCGGGTAGAAGGGGGTGCGGCACACGGTGCAGCGGCGCGCCCGCTCGCCCGGGGTCACCGAGGTGGGCTGGCCGCAGCGGCCACAGAAGCGGTGCTGCACGTCCCACTCGGCGATGGCGAGCGCCCGGCCGCCCAGGCCGAAGAGCACCTCGTCCACCACGGGGTAGAGGTCGCGCGCGGGCATGAAGCGCAGGCCCTCGGGGGCCGCGCTCTCCTTGGGCAGGGCGGTGACGTAGCAGTCCTGGCCGTCGAGCGTGCCGAGGTACTGTGCCTGGGCGGCCAGGTCGGGCAGCCGGGCAGCGGTGGGCACGAGCGCGAGGCCCGTCGTGCCCTCGGTGACGAGCAGCTCGAAGCCGCGCACGGCGAACAGCAGGGCCGCGTCGCGGGGGCGGTCGGGGGCGTCGAATCCTGGAACGAAGCGGGGCGGGCTCACGCGCGACACCTTAGCGGGACCCGCTACGCTGGGGCAGGGGACGCCCCCCGCTCGCCGTTTTTGGAATGTCCTGGGAAGACACCGCCTTGCGCACGACACGAGACCCCGCACGCCGCCTCCCGCCCGGGCCCCAGGGCCACTGGCTCCTCGGAAACCTCCCCGAGCGCCGCTCGGACCCCCTGGGCCTCTTCCTCCGGGGCCGCGAGCGGTATGGCGATGTGGTCCGCTACCCGATGGGCCCCTTCCTGATGCACCAGATCAGCCACCCGGACGACGTGAAGCGGGTGCTGGTGGACAACGCGCAGAACTACCAGAAGACCGCGCTGATGCAGCGGCTGCGGCCCGTGCTCGGCGAGGGCCTGCTCTTGAGCGAGGGCGGGTTCTGGCGGCGCCAGCGGCGGCTCGCCCAGCCCGCCTTCCACAAGGAGCGCCTGGCGGGCATGGCGCGGGACATCACCGGCCTGGTCGAGGACGCGCTGCCGCACTGGGACGCGCTCGCCGCGCGGGGCGAGCCCTTCGACCTGTCGGCCGAGTTGATGGGCCTGGTGCTGGCCATCACCGGCCGGGTGCTGTTCGGCGCGGACCTGAGCGGGGCCGCGCGCGAGGTGGCGCGGGCGGTCACCACCGTGCTGGAGGAGATCAACCGGCAGGTGCTCGCCGTGGTGCCGCTGCCCGCGGCGCTGCCCTTGCCCGGCCATGTGCGCCTGCGCCGCGCCATCCGGGTGTTGGATCGCATCGTCTTCGGCATCATCGACGCGCGCCACCAGAGCGAGCACCCGAGCGCGGACCTGCTCGATCTGCTGATGGAGGCGCGCGACGCGGACACCGGCGAGGGCATGAGCGATCGGCAGTTGCGCGACGAGGTGATGACGCTCGTGCTCGCCGGGCACGAGACCACCGCCAACGCGCTCGGTTGGACCTTCCACCTGCTCGGCCAGCACCCCGAGGCCGAGGCGCGGCTGGTCACGGAGCTGTCCCGTGTGCTCGGCGAGCGCACGCCCACGCTGCGGGAGCTGCCCACCCTGGGCTACACGTCCCGCGTGCTCGACGAGTCCATGCGGCTCTACCCGCCCGCCTGGCTCATCAGCCGCGTGGCGCTGGCGGACGACGTGCTCGGGGGCTACCCCCTGCCCGCAGGCACCATCGTCGTCTTCCTGCCCTACGTCATCCACCGCCACCCGGCCTTCTGGGAGCGGCCCGAGGTGTTCGACCCGGACCGCTTCCTGCCCGAGCGCGCCGCCACGCGTCCCCGCTTCGCCTGGCTGCCCTTCGGGGGCGGCCAGCGCATGTGCGTGGGCAGCGGGCTGGCGCTGCTCCAGGGCCAGCTGGTGCTGGCGATGCTCGCGCGGCGCTACCACTTCCAGCCCGTGCCCGGCCACCCCGTGGAGCCCCAGGCCCTGGTGACCCTGCGTCCCCGCCACGGCCTGCGGGTCGTGGCGACCCGGCGTGCCGCGCCTCGTTGACCCTCCAGGCGGAGAGCGGTATTCGCCCTGTGACGCAGTTGTGACATTTCACGGGCCGGATGGGCTCGCACACGCGGGGAGTGCACGAATGAGCGCGAAACGGAATGCGGTGGTGTTGGCGATGCTGGGTGGGGGATTGACCGCCTCGATGGCCCTGGCCGAGGAGAAGGCGCCCGCCGCGCCGCTGACGGCGGAGCAGTTGTTCGCGCGGACGACGCCGTGGAACGCGCACCTGCGCTTCACGCCCGAGCAGTGGGCGGGGCTGGAGCCCAAGACGCTGCGCGACCCCAAGGAGATGCTGCGCCACTTCACGCCGGGGCGGATGCTGTCGGGCCGGATCGTGGCCGACGCGGACAGCGACAAGTCCGGCACCCTGTCCAAGGCGGAGCTCCAGGCGCTGGCCGAGCGCTGGTTCGCGCTCTGGGACGAGGAGAAGCAGGGCGCGCTGTCGCCGCAGAACCTGCGCGACGGGCTCAATGATCTGTTCGAGCTCAAGTCCATGCGCCCCAAGGAGGGCGAGGAGGAGACGCGCGCGGACGACATGGCCTCGATGATGGGCGTGCAGTTCGAGACCACGCACGCGGACCTGGAGTTCGAGGGCCAGACGTTCAAGAACGTGGAGCTGCGCTACAAGGGCAACTTCTCGTACATGCAGTCGCACAAGGACCTCAAGCGCTCGCTCAAGGTGGACCTGGAGGGCCTGTCCCAGGACGCGCGGTTGGGGGGGCTCGAGAAGATCAACTTCCACAGCAACGTCACGGACACGAGCTGGATGAACGAGGTGCTCTCGCACCGGCTCTACCGGGAGGCGGGCGTGGTGGCGCCGCGCACGACGTACGCGCGGGTGTCCATCACCGTGCCCGGCGTGTACACGAAGCACTACGTGGGCCTGTACTCGGTGGTGGAGAACATCGACTCGGTCTTCGAGCGGATGCACTACCGCGACGAGGCCGGCGCGCTCTTCAAGCCCGTGCTGCCCGACCTGTTCGCGGACCTGGGCGATGACTGGGCCGCCTACGAGAAGGTCTACTACCCCAAGGGCAAGGTGACCGAGAAGCAGCGCGCGCGCCTCATCGCCTTCAGCAAGTGGGTGAACCAGGCGAGCGACAAGGACTTCGCCGCGAAGATCAACCAGTACATCGACCTGGACGGCTTCGCCCGCTACATGGCGGCCACCGTGTCCCTGTCCACCATGGACAGCCCCCTGGCCCTGGGCCACAACTTCTACGTGCACCTGGATTCGCGCACGCAGAAGTTCTCCATCATCCCGTGGGACCTGGACCACTCCTTCGGCCAGCTCAACATGTTCACCAACAAGCTCATGGAGGAGCTGAGCATCGCCAAGCCCTGGCAGGGCGAGAAGCGCTTCTTCTCGCGGCTGTTCCAGACCCCGGCGTTCCAGAAGCTCTACCGCGCGCGGCTCGCGGAGCTGCAGAAGGGCCCCTTCAAGCCCGAGCGCGTCAAGGCGCTGGTGGACGAGACCGCCGCGGCCATCCGGCCCGCGGTGAAGGACGAGTCCGAGGAGAAGCTCGCGCGCTTCGAGAAGCTGGTGGCCGGCGAGCGCGTGGACCAGCTGCCCCTGCGCACGCCCGGCTCGGAGGAGGCCGCCGAGAAGTTCAAGGCGATGGGCCAGAAGGCGGGCGCGGACGGCGCGGCGCCGCCGCAGACGCCGTTCGGCAACGAGCAGGTGCGGCCCATCAAGCCGTTCATCGAGGCGCGCGGGCGCTCCATCACCGCGCAGCTCGCGGGCAAGGAGTCCGGCATGGTCATCAAGCACGCCCCCATGGGCCCGGGCCTGTTCTTCGGCCCGATGATCGTCCCCGCGCTGGACACGAACAAGGACGGCCGCATCTCCCGCGACGAGCTCGTGCAGGGCTTTGGCCGCTGGTACGACGCCTCGCCCGAGGCCGCCGGGGGCGCGCTCAAGCCCGAGCAGCTCCAGGTGGGCATCGACAAGACCCTCTTCCCCATGCCCCCGCCCAAGGCGGCCGCGACCCAGGGCGAGTGAGGACTTGACGGTGTGGGGGTGGGGCGGCTCGGATGCCGCGTCATGACCGAGCCGCTCACCCGCGCCGAAGCCTCTCAGTACACGCAGACCTCGCGCAGCACCGACGTGCTGGCCTTCGTCGATGCCCTGTGCGCCCGCACGAAGCTCGCCCGGCGGGTGGACTTCGGCCAGAGCGGTGAGGGCCAGCCCCTCGCCGCGCTCGTGGTGAGTGACCGCAACTGCTTCACGCCGGAGCTGGCGCGCAAGCAGAAGAAGGTCATCGTCATGGTGGAGGCCAACATCCACGCCGGCGAGGTGGAGGGCAAGGAGTCCGTGCTCGCGCTCGCGCGCGATCTCACCCTCACCAAGCTGGGCGCGAAGCTGCTCGACAAGCTGTGCCTGGTGCTGGTGCCCAACTTCAACCCCGACGGCAACGACCGCATCAGCCCGAACAACCGCGAGCTCGACCTGAAGAACCTCGAGGGCCAGGTGAACCCCGAGGGCGGCGTGGGCACGCGCTACACGGGCGAGGGGTGGAACCTCAACCGCGACAACATGAAGCAGGAGGCGCCCGAGACGCGTGCCCTCGCGGCGCTGCACCAGCGCTGGTGGCCCCATGTCTTCATCGACTGCCACACCACCGACGGCAGCATCCACGCCTTCGATCTCACCTACGACACCTCGCACTCCAACGAGCCCCTGTTCCAGGAGCTGCGCCACTTCAACCGCGTCCTGCTCGAGCGCGTGGCCCAGGCGGTGAGCAAGCGCCACGGCTTCGAGAGCTTCTGGTACGGCAACTACAAGGAGGAGGGCGAGCCGCGCTCGGGCTGGCACACCTACCCGGCGCTGCCGCGCTTCGGCAGCCACTACCGCGGCCTGCTCGGGCGCATCGACGTGCTCTTGGAGACCTACAGCTACCTGGACTTCCCGCGCCGCTGCGCGGTGATGCGCGCGTGGCTCTTGGAGCTGCTGCGGGACGCGGCGAAGAACGCGGGCTCGTACCTGGCCATCACCTCCGCCGAGGAGGCCCGCATCGTGGCGCGCGGCGAGACGCCCGACGTGTCCACGCTCGTGGGCATCAACTACGGCGTGGCCACGCGCGACGCGGAGGGCAAGCTCGTGTTCGAGTACCCGGCCCACGCCAGGCCCGGGGACGAGGCGGTGCTCCAGTCCTTCGACGAGGCGAGCATCACCGCGCGGCGCTACCCGGGCAAACGCGCGAAGAGCTACCGCGTGCCGCACCACCGCACCTTCGTGCCCACGCAGGCGGTGAGCACGCCCGCGGGCTACCTCGTGCCGGCGTCCCTGGCCGCCCGGCTGGAGGGGCACGGCATCCGCTTCGAGCGCCTTTCCGCCGCCCGGCGCTTCACCGTGGACAGCTACCGGGTGGCGCGGCGCGAGGAGACGTTCAGCCCGGACGTGGCCGCCAACGTGCCCCCGCCCGGCCAGGCCGAGGTGCCGCTGAGCCAGAAGCCCAAGCCCGTGCGCTTCGAGACGGTGCTCACCGTGGCCCCCGAGCGCTCCACGCGCGAGTTCCCCGCGGACACGCTGCTCGTGCCCACCGCGCAGCGCGCCGGCACGCTCGCGGTGTACCTGCTCGAGCCGCACTCGGACGACGGCTTCTGCCGCTGGCGCTTCCTCGACGAGCAGCTCACCGTGGGCGAGCTCTTCCCGGTGCACCGCGTGGTGGAGCCGGTGCGCGCGCCGCGCAAGGCCGAGTAGCCCCGCGGCC